>NZ_FNAD01000034.1 GCF_900101745.1 Glycomyces harbinensis
TATGTTAAGTTCTCGGCGGTTAGTACTCGTCCACTCCACACCTCGCAGTGCTTCCATGTCGAGCCTATCAACCCAGTCATCTTCTGGGCGCCTCACCAGCTATACGCTGACAGAGATCTCATCTCGAAGCACGCTTCCCGCTTAGATGCTTTCAGCGGTTATCGCTCCCGAACGTAGCCAACCAGCCATGCACCTGGCGGTACAACTGGCACACCAGCGGTTCGTCCATCCCGGTCCTCTCGTACTAGGGACAGCCCTTCATCAAATCTCTTACGCGCGCGGCGGATAGGGACCGAACTGTCTCACGACGTTCTAAACCCAGCTCGCGTGCCGCTTTAATGGGCGAACAGCCCAACCCTTGGGACCAACTCCAGCCCCAGGATGCGACGAGCCGACATCGAGGTGCCAAACCATCCCGTCGATATGGACTCTTGGGGAAGATCAGCCTGTTATCCCCGGGGTACCTTTTATCCGTTGAGCGACACCACATCCGTACGTTGGTGCCGGATCACTAGCCCCTGCTTTCGCACCTGCTCGACCCGTCGGTCTCACAGTCAAGCACCCTTCTACGCTTACACTCACCGACCGGTTTCCAACCGGCCCGAGGGTACCATTGGGCGCCTCCGTTACCATTTAGGAGGCAACCGCCCCAGTTAAACTACCCACCAGGCACTGTCCCCCGACCCGATCAGGGCCGCGGGTGAGACACACCATCAGATCAGAGCGGTATTTCACCAACACCTCCACCACGACTAGCGTCGCAGCTTCCCAGGCTCCCGCCTATCCTACACAAACCAAATAGTGCATCAATACCAAGCTATAGTAAAGGTCCCGGGGTCTTTCCGTCCTGCCGCGCGAAACGAGCATCTTTACTCGTACTGCAATTTCGCCGAGCATGTGGTTGAGACAGCGGGGAAGTCGTTACGCCATTCGTGCAGGTCGGAACTTACCCGACAAGGAATTTCGCTACCTTAGGATGGTTATAGTTACCACCGCCGTTTACTGGCGCTTCAATTCACCACTGCAGGCACAAGGCCTTGATGGATCCTCTTAACGTTCCAGCACCGGGCAGGCGTCAGTCCATATACCTCACCTCACGGCTTCGCATGGACCTGTGTTTTTAGTAAACAGTCGCTTCCCCCTGGCCTCTGCAACCCCCCACCGCTTATAGGCGCTTCGCCACACGGTTTGGGGCCCTCCTTCTCCCGAAGTTACGGAGGCAATTTGCCGAGTTCCTTAACCACACATCACTCGAACGCCTCAGTATACTCTACCTGACCACCAGTGTCGGTTTAGGGTACTGGCCGACTACCACTCGCTAGAGGCTTTTCTCGACAGCACGGGATCACCGAATTCACTCAAAAGAGCTATGCTTCAGCGCTCACCCTCCAGGCCGCACCTGGGAGACTCCGGATTTACCTAAAGTCTCGGGCTACCACCTTACCCCGCCTAATCCACCAGACGGTACGGCTACCCCACTGCGTCACCCCATCACTACGCTACACACGGAAAGGACCCCAACCACTCACCTGTGCAAGACAACCCGAAGGCTCCCTCACACCGGCTCACAGCCGGTTAGCACAACCGCTATCACTCATACGCGGCACTCGGGTACCGGAATATCAACCGGTTATCCATCGACTACGCCTCTCGGCCTCGCCTTAGGCCCAGACTAACCCAGGGCGGAACAACCGTCCCCTGGAACCCTTAGTCAATCGGCGCACAGGATTCTCACCTGTGTTTCGCTACTCATGCCTGCATTCTCACTCGTACCAAGTCCACCAGATGGGTCACCCCCCGGCTTCACCCCAGGCACGACGCTCCCCTACCCAACCCCGGCTGGTAAACCAACCGGGCATTGCTACGGCTTCGGCGGTGCACTTCAGCCCCGCTACATTATCGGCGCAGAACCACTCGACCAGTGAGCTATTACGCACTCTTTCAAGGGTGGCTGCTTCTAAGCCAACCTCCTGGCTGTCAACGCGACCCCACATCCTTTTCCACTCAGTGCACCCTTAGGGGCCTTAGCCGGTAATCTGGGCTGTTTCCCTCTCGACGACGGATCTTCTCACCCGCCGACTCACTGCCGCACTCAACACCATGGCATTCGAAGTTTAGCTGAGTTCAGTAACCGACACGGCCCATCACCCAACCAGCGCCCTACCACCACGGTGCAACACACGACGCTGCACCTAAATGCATTTCGGGGAGAACCAGCTATCACGGAGTTTGATTGGCCTTTCACCCCTACCCACACCTCATCCCCCCAGTTTGCAACCTAGGTGGGTTCGGGCCTCCACGACCTCTTACAGCCGCTTCACCCTGGACATGGGTAGATCACCCCGCTTCGGGTCTACAACACACCACTACGATCGCCCTATTCAGACTCGCTTTCGCTCCGGCTCCACCACAACGGCTTAACCTCGCGGCATACCATAACTCGCAGGCTCATTCTTCAAAAGGCACGCCATCACCCGCCTACAGCATCCAAAGACACTGCCGGGCTCTGACGGTTTACAGGCACATGGTTTCAGGCACTATTTCACTCCCCTCCCGGGGTACTTTTCACCATTCCCTCACGGTACTCTCCACTATCGGTCACCGGACCTCTTTAGGCTTAGCAGACGGTCCTGCCAGATTCACACGAGCCTCCACGAAACCCGCGCTACTCGGGTGCGCTCCCCAACCACCGCCATCATCCTTCATCTACGGGACTCTCACCCACTCCGGTCGGCTTTCCCACACCGTTCGACTAGACAACAACGCGCGATCCTGATTTCGGCAGAAACCAACGGAAACGTCCCACAACCCCTGACCCGCAACGCCTGCCGGCTATCACACGAACCAGGTTTAGCCTCCTCCGCTTTCGCTCGCCGCTACTCACGGAATCACTCTTGTTTTCTCCACAGCAGGTACTGAGATGTTTCACTTCCCCGCCACACCACAACCCGCCCTATACATTCAGGCGAGCGCAACCGGTCATCAAACCGGCTAGGTTACCCCATTCGGAAACCCTGGGATCACAGTCCAGTTGGCAACTCCCCCAGGCATATCGCAGCCTCACACGTCCTTCATCGGTCATCCGGCACCAAGGCATCCACCATGCGCCCTACACAACTTAAC
>NZ_FNAD01000030.1 GCF_900101745.1 Glycomyces harbinensis
GAAGATCGCGGTGGTCGCGAAGGCCGGGCGGCACAGCGGCAGGATGATGCTCCAGAAGGTGCGGAACGGGCCGCAGCCGTCGATGCGGGCCGCGTCGTCGAGCTCCTGCGGCAGCGAGCGCATGAACTGCACCATCAGGAAGATGTAGAACGCGTTGGTGGCCAGGAAGTTCGGGACCAGCAGCGGGTAGTAGGTGTTGAGCCAGCCGAGCTTGGCGAACAGGATGTACTGCGGGATGAGCAGCACGTGGCCCGGCAGCATCATCGTGCCGAGCATGAGCGCGAAGAAGAGCTTGCGGCCGGTGAAGTTGAGCCGCGCGAATCCGTACGCCGCCAGCGAGCACGAGAACAGGTTCCCGATGATGCTCAGCACCACGATGACCAGCGAGTTCGAGAAGTACACGCCGAAGTCGTATTCGAGGGCCGTCCAGCCCTCGGCGTAGTTGGAGGGGCTCCATTCGGCGGGCCACAGCGACAGGTCGGAGAAGATCAGGCCGTTGGGCTTGACCGAGCTGGAGAGGAGCCACAGCAGCGGGTACATCATGAACAGCCCGATGAGGCACAGGATCACGTGCCGGGTGAATCGGCTGCGCTTGGAGGAGCCGAACCGCTCGATCAGGGCGTCGTCGTCGTCCCGCGCCGCCTTCGGCCGCGGCGATTGCATGGTCGTTGACATGGGTGGGACCTCAGTTGTCGTAGTTGACCCGGTACTCGGCGGTTGGAAAGGACCTCAGTTGTCGTAGTTCACCCAGTACTTGGCGGAGATGAAGGTGAGGGCGGTGAACGCGGCGATGATCACGAGCAGGGTCCAGGCCATCGCGGAGGCGTAGCCCATGTTGAACTGGTTGAAGCCCTGCTGGTAGAGGTACAGGTTGTAGAACAATGTGGAGTTCGCCGGTCCGCCGCCGCCGTTGTTCATGACGAACCCCTGCGTGAACGTCTGGAACGACGCGATGAGCGACTGGATCAGGTTGAAGAAGATGATGGGGCTGAGCAGCGGCAGGGTGATCGAGCGGAAGCGCCGCCATTTCGAGGCGCCGTCCACGGCCGCGGCCTCGTAATACATGACCGGGATCTGCCGCAGTCCGGCCAGGAAGATCACCATCGGCGAGCCGAACGTCCACACGTGCAGGATGATCAGCGTCGTCAGCGCGTAGTCGGGGTCGGAGGTCCACGCGATCCGCTCGACGCCGAACCGGCCGAGGAACGCGTTCACGACGCCGTTCAGGCCGAAGATGTAGCGCCACAACAGGACTACGGCGACGCTCGCGCCCAGGAGCGAGGGGAGGTAGAAGACCGCGCGGTACCACGGCAGGCCCCTGATGCCCCGGTTGAGGATCATCGCGACGCCCAGTGCCGCCGCGAGTGAGAGCGGCACGGACACGAACGTGTAGACGAACGTGACCTTGAGCGACTGCAGCAGAGCGGGGTCGGAGAACATCGCGGTGAAGTTCTCAAGGCCGATCCACTCAGGAGTGTTCAGCAGGTTGTAGTCCGTGAACGCCAGGTACAGCGAGGCGAAGAACGGGACGACCGTGAAGAGCATCCCGACGAACCACGGCAGCAGGAACAGGTAGCCGGCGCGGTCCCTTCGACCCCGCCGGACTCGCCGAAGCCTGCGAGACGTAGATGTGCGCAGCTTCTTGCGAGGACCCGGCGGGGAGACCGCCTCCGGCATGACGGCGGCTTGTGCGGCGTCGGCGGTCACGCGGCGAGCGCCCCTTCGGCCTCCTCGATGAACTGCGCCGCACCGTCGGCGGGCGAGGTGCGGCCGAACTCGACCTCCACCGCGATGACGTCGAGGATGTCCGCGATGGCGCTCCCGCCGGGCGGGTACGTGTAGGAGCGCGGCAGGTCCTCGCCCTGGAGGCCCATGAGGTACTCGGTGGCGAGCTGGTCGTCGGGCTCCAGGGAGTCCTTGATCTCCTCGGCCACCGACGAGTTCGCGGGGACGCCGCGCGTGGTGCCCGTCGCGAGCGAGGCCTCGGGGTCGTTGGTGAGGAAGTCGAGCAGCTTGACGGCCTCCTCGGGGTGTTCGGAGGCCGAGGCGACCGACCACAGGTGCGGGCAGTCGACCGACTGGCCGCGCCGCGCGCCCTGGGTCTCGCCGGGGATGCGCAGGAGCACGAGGTTGCCGCCGCAGGCCGCGTTGTAGCCCAGGAAGTTGTTGGTCGGGATGATCTGCGAGGCGAGCTTGCCCTGGGCGATGTAGGACTGGTCGGGCGAGCCGCCGATCTCCTCGAAGAACCCGGCGGGCGGGTAGGCGCCCGACTGGCGCATCCCGCCGATCAGTTCGAACCAGGACTGGACGGTGGCCGCGGAGATGCCGAGTTCGCCTGCCTCCGTGAAGAAGTCCTCGCCCTGCTGGCGGCAGTAGACGACGATGTTGGCGAGGGTCTGGGCGTCGAAGCCGGTGCCGAAGACCTCGCCGCCGCTGGCGTCGGAGACCGTCTGCGCGAACGCGGCCAGGTCCTCCCAGCTCCAGGTGTCGCCGTCGGGGATCGCGGCGCCGTACTGCTCGGCGAGGTCCTTGCGGATGACGAAGCCGATGGCGTTGAGTCCGGCCGGGACGCCGTAGACGCTCTCGCCGACCTCGGCCAGCGTCGCGGCGCTGTCGGAGAGGCCGCTCAGGTCCAGGTCGCCCTCGTACTCGTTGAGGTCGAGCAGGGCGTCGCGGTCGGCGTACTCGCGCAGGGAGTCCATGCGCATCGCCATGAGGTCGGGGGCGTCGCCCGCGGCGAAGCGGGTGGCGAGCTTGTCCTGGTAGGGACCTGAGTCCTGGTACTCGACCTCGATCGTGATGCCCTCGTTCTTCTCCATGAAGATGTCGAGCGCGGCCTGGGTGAGCTCGGCGCGGGTGGCGTCGCCCCACCAGACCATGTTGAGGGTGACGCCGTCGCCGGAGTCGTCGTCATCGCCGCCGCCGAAGCCGCGGCCGCACGCGGCGAGTGCGGGCGTCGCGGCGAGGCCGAGACCGGTGGCCTTCATGAGGTCGCGGCGTCCGAGCGCCGTGCGGGAGAGGGGCGGGGGCTGGTCGTTCTGCACGCTTGCGGTCCCTTCGAAGGGTGATAGGGGTATCGATCAGACTCGATGGCTGGGGGACAGGTTACGACCGCGGACCCTATTATGTCAAGCCATGAAATAAATTAATGGAGATTACGGCAACCCATTGACCATAATCGATCGACCTGCTTAGACTGTGCCGTGACGCCGCCCACCCGACCCGAAGGAGCGTCGCGTGAACCCTTGGAAGACAAAGAGAATGGTCAGATCGGCCGTGGCCGCGACGGCCACCGCGGGCCTGCTGCTGTCGGCGTTGGCGGTCGCCGCCGCCCCGGCGAGCGCCGAGGCGACCGATGCCCAGCCGCAGGGCTGGCCGCACCGGCACTGGTCGAGCACCGCGGACGGCTTCGCGTCGCTCTCCGGCCTGGGGAACGGCCCGACGACCGGCGGGGCCGCGGGCGAGACCGTCACGGTGACGACCCAGGCCGAGCTGAACGCGTACGCCACCGCCGCCGAGCCTTACGTCATCCGCGTCGCCGACGCGATCGAGATCAGCCCCAAGGGAACCGAGCTGAAAGTGGCCTCGGACAAGACGATCATCGGGGTCGGCACCTCGGGAGAGATCGTCGGCGGCGGCTTCTTCCTCGGCGCCGGCGTCCACAATGTCATCATCAGGAACCTGACGATCCGCGACACCCTCATGCCCGAGGACGACCCGGACGACAAGGACTTCGACTACGACGCGATCCAGATGGACACCGCCGACCACATCTGGATCGACCACAACCGCCTGACCCGCATGAACGACGGGCTCGTCGACAGCCGCAAGGACACCACGTTCCTCACCGTCTCGTGGAACCAGTTCTTCGACAACAACAAGACGTTCGGGATCGGCTGGACCGAGAACGTGACCTCGCAGATCACGATCCACCACAACTGGTTCAAGAACACGGTGCAGCGCAACCCGAGCGCGGACAACATCGCGAACCTCCACATGTACAACAACTACATGGAGGACGCGACGGCCTACGGGAACTACGTGCGGGGCCTGTCGCAGGGCGTCATCGAGAACAGCTTCTACGAGCGGGTGCACAACCCGTACTACACGGTCGAGGGCGAACTGGTCCAGCGCGGCAACGTGACCAGGGACTGCACCTGGGACGAGGGGGTCATCCGCGAGCAGGGGGACGCGTTCGACCCGCGCGACTTCTACCGCTACCGGCTCGACCCGGCCCGGGCCGTCCCGGCCCTCTTGGGCGAATTCAGCGGCCCGCAGCCGAGTATTGGGACCTGAGCTGCGGTGCCGCTGGATTCGGGAGCGGCCCTTGGATGCCAGGGGCCGCTCCCATTCCGTCTGCCTCAGCCCTCGATGCGCGGGTCCTCATAGGAGGTTGCAGGTGGCGTCCTCGCGTCGCAGGAAGGACAGCTGCGCGGTCTTGTCGGGGAGCTGGATCTCGGGACCGAGCGTGAAACCGGTGCGGCGCAGGCGGGCCCGGGCCTGGTCGTTGCGGGCGTCGGGTTCGGCGACGATCCGCTGGTGCTCGGGGTCGGAGAAGAGGTAGGCGGCCAGGACCCCCATAAGGGCGGCGGTGAATCCGACCTGCGCGCGGCCTTCGGCGGCGGCGACGAGCAGGTGGGCGCCGATGTCGCCGGGTTCGACCTCGTAGCACTCCCCCACGGGGTCGGCGTCGGGCTCGTAGGTCTGGAAGAGGGCGATCGGCTCGCCGTTGCGCAGCAGCAGGTAGGCGTGGTGGGTGGTCAGGGCGTCGAGGTATTCGTAGATCTCCAGCACGTGGTCGCGCGAGTGCCCGGTCATGCCCCAGAACCGGGCCCGC
Organism: Glycomyces harbinensis; assembly: GCF_900101745.1. Lineage (GTDB taxonomy): Bacteria > Actinomycetota > Actinomycetes > Mycobacteriales > Micromonosporaceae > Glycomyces > Glycomyces harbinensis. The sequence goes on from NZ_FNAD01000030.1 coordinate 4,838, forward strand.
TCCTGGGTGACCCAGCCGTAGATGAGGTCGAGGTCCTCGGCCGGGCGCACGGGGACGACGGCGACGGTGCCGAAGCCCTCCACGTCCGTCTCGAAGACGGCGGGGCGGTCGATCATGCGGTACTCCTGTTGCAGTAGATGCCAATCGGTGACGACGGGGGCGAGTTCGCCGCGGCGCCAGAGCGGGAACTGGTCGCGGTGGTGGGGCCCGGGGAGGCCCGAGGCTCCGAAGGGGACGATCCAGCGGCTCTGCGCGCGGTCGGCGAGGTCCCAGACCCAGCGGGCGGCGGGCCCGCGGGTGAAGTCCTCGGTGACGCCGGGAATGCCGGAGGTGGAAAGGACGCAGTCGGCGTCGCCGGACATGCCCGTAAGGAGCCCCGGCTCCTCTGGAGTGCCCGGTTCCGTCTCCGGTCCGCGGTCCTCACCGGCGGCCGACGCGCCTTCCGGGGGTTCGGCGCCGGGGGTGTCCGCCGCCCGGTCCGGCCTTTCGTCATCCCGCATCTCCGCCGGCGTCCCGCCGTCGAAGGGCAGGTCCTGCCAGGGCGCGAGGCGGTGGACCTCGCCCCAGGCGACCGGCTGCTCGGCGGCGCACTCCTCGACGGCGCGCCGCAGTGCGTTGTCGCGGTCGGCCGGGTCGATCCAGGCGAGCACGTGCTCGAGGGCGAACCCGATCCGGGGCCGCACGGCGAGCCAGGGCGCGAAGACCGGGGACAGGTCTGCGGGTTCGGCCAGCGCGCGGAACTGCGGCAGCGCTTCGAGGTTGCGCACGAGTTCGGCCCGGACGGCGGCGAAGAGGGCGGCCTCGGCGCTGCCGGAGTCCATGCGGCGGTCCCAGGCGAGCAGGGCTTTGCGCACCGAGGCGGCGTCGTTGCCGAGGTTGAGGGCGGGGAGCAGGTCGAGCAGGACGCCGGCGGTGGTCAGCAGGGTGTCGGTGTGAATGGCGGCCATGTCGGCGGCGGTCCAGCCCGGTCGGGTTTCGGTTTCCGAAATCGAGGGGATCGTGGAGGATGCATGAATTGCGGCGCCCGAGGGCGCCTCGTCGTTCCTAGCCGGTTGTACCTCGGTGTTCCCGCTCGGCAGGGATTCCAGCAGCGAGCGGATGCGGTCGGCGCGGTGCGGCGGGCAGAATTCGACGCCCAGGGGTGCGGCGAGGTCGGCGTCGTTGGCCATGACGGCGAGGCGGTCGATCCGCTTGCGGGGCATCCGCTTCCAGCCGCGCCAGGCGTATCGCGGGTCCCAGGCGGGCACGGGGTGTCGCACGTTCGCGGCGTCCCGTTCAGGCACGCGCCCGGCGGTGCGGTGGAGGAGTCCGCCTCGGGTGTCGGCGGCCATGACCACGTTGACCGGAAGGACCCAATCGTGCAGGGCCGCATCGACGTCGGCGACGGTGTTCGCCCGCAGCAGCCGCGGAAGCGCGGCGAATCCGAGGTCCGGAAGGACTTGAACGGGCCCGCGCAGGCTCAGGGCCTCCGCGGCTCCCGATCCATTCTCAACGCGCTCAGCACTTCCCGGTCCGCCGGGCGATCCGGCGACGATCGGGCCGCGGGCGGTCTCGATGACCTCGACGGTCTGATCCGGGCCGCCTGCGACGGTGAAGGCCTCGGTCCGCGTGAAGGTCGGCTCCCAGCCGTCGGGTCCGAACGCCTGGACCGAGCCGTCCGAGTTGCGGCGCAGGCGTTCCCGGTAGAGGTCCTGGGTGTCGGCCATGGCGTTGGTGATGCCCCAGGCGACGGTGCCGGTGTGCCCGAAGTGAGCGATGCCGGGGACGCCGGGGATGGCGAGGCCGATGACGTCGAACTCGTCGCAGGCGAGCCGGATCTGCTGGTAGGAGCCGGGGAGCTGGATGAATCGGTGGGGGTCCCCGGCGAGGATCGGCGAGCCTGAGGCGGTCATGGTCCCGTCGACGAGCCACCCGTTGGAACCGACGGGTTCGGGCCCGTCCATGGCGAACCGGTCGACGGCCTCCTCCCCCAGCGCGTCCCGGACCCGCTCGCGCCAGAGCTTCGCCGGGAATCCGGCGCCGAAGAGCAGATGCTCGGCGTGCCAGATCGCGAGCGGCGTCCAAGGCTCCCAAGGCAGCGGGACGGCTTCGCTCCCGCTCCCGAATTCTGGAGCGATTGCGGCGCCCTTCGCGAGGCCCGCGTTGACTCCCGCGACATAGGCGGTGAGCCAACCGGCCGTGTCGGCGTCGAGCGCGTCGAAGGCGGCGATCGCGGTGTCGGCGACCCGGACCTGCCGGACCAGTCGGTCGTAGTCGATCCATCGCTCGCCCAGCAGCGCCGAGGCGGTGCCGGACGCGCGGCGGCGCGCGGTCTCTATCTGCCAGGCGCGGTCGACGGCGGCGTTCCAGCCCTGCGCGAACGCCAGCGCGTTCAGATCGGGTGCCCGCAGGTGGGGTATCCCCCAGGCGTCCCTGTAGCATACGAAGCTCATAGTTAGGTTAGTCTAACCTAATAACCCTCGAACTGACTCAACGTCTCCACAGGGGACGGTAAGGAGAACCCCGGGATGGGACACGGCTGGGAAGGCGCGGTACTGAAGCTGTTCCGCGCCAAGGACTTCAAGTTCACCGTGACCGGTGCCGAGCAGGTGACCGAGCACTACCGCCGGCTCACGTTCACCGATGGCGGCCTGCTCGCGGCACTCGGCGTGCACCCCACGATGTGGGTGCGCCTGTGGTTCGACAACGACGGCAAACCGCACCAGCGCGGCTACACCCTCGTCGACCCGGACGTCGAGAGCGGCACCTTCGCCATCGAGTTCGCCCTGCACCAGGGCGTGGCGAGCGACTGGTCCCGGACGGCGCAGCCCGGCGACGTGATCGAGGCGTCGGTGCAGGGCACCGGCTTCACCGAGCCCGACCCGCTCCCCGAACGGCTCCTGGTCGTGGGCGACGCCGCCTCGCTCCCGGCGATCAACTCCCTGCTCGACGCCTTCCCGGAGACGCCCGCGACGATCTGGTTCGAGACCACCGACGAGGACGAGCTCCCCTTCCGCACCGACCCGGAACGCCACGACCTGCGCAAGATCGAGCGGGGCGCCGACGGCTCAGCGCTGCTGGAGCAGGTGCGCAGGGAACTTCCGGCCCTGGCCGCGAACCCCGAGCAGATCTACTTCTGGATCGCCACCGAGGCAAAATCGACCCGAGCCCTGACCGCGCTGGCCCGCAAGGAGATCGGCATCCCCAAGCACCGCTCGCACTCCCTCGCCTACTGGCGGGCATAGGAGAGACGCAGCGGCCTGCCCGGATGGCCCCGCCGCAGCGGGCGTCACCGAGGTTCGCCCCCGGCACCGCGCCGGACGGACCACTCGCGTTCGGCGAGGGCGAGGCCCTGCTCCAGCGTCTCGACCAGCGAGGCCCGGCTCAACGACGCCACGGCCGGCTCGTGCCGGCCTTCGGGGTCCGGGTCGGCACCGGGTTCATCGTGCAGCCGACAGGCGAGGTGGATCCGATCCCCGTCAGGGAAGGCGAACGCCATCACCTGGTTGGTGCACTCGCCCCACTCCAGGAACCCGCATCGGTCGAGTGCCGCCCCGACCTCGGGTCCGGTCGCGGCATCGCCGTGCGCCCACCAGCGCTCTGCGATGCGAAAGTACTCGGACGGCGAGGTGAACCCCGGCGGCGGCGCGGCCGGCGTGCGGAAGCGATCGAGCTCGTCCTTGAGCTTGAACACCAGCAGCGGCGGATAGAACGCGTTGTCCCACGAGTTCACATGAAGCCCGCCGACGAAGACGTCGACGCACAGCAGGGAGTCGTCCCGTTCAGGATGAAACTCCAACCCGAACCCGTCCCGCGACCCGAACAACAAGCCGGCCCCTCCCTCCCCGCAACGCACCGCGCCGGTGCTAACGACCTCGCCGAAGGGTAAGCGACGAAGTCGAACTCTCGCCGAGCCGGCCCCGCCCTGGCGCGCCATCGCGGGCGACGGCGACGTCCTCTTCCAGGGCGAAGCAGGCGAGCGCATCGCCACCACGGTCGAATTCATCGAGACGGGCCTGTCTCGCTGCGAACGACATCCGGAGGGCTCGGAGTGAGACCTGCCACCGAACAGGCTCGGCCGCGAAGAGCAGCGCAGCTCATCCCAAAACACATCCTAAGTGGATGGCCGCGATGTGCTTGGCTCACTTCAATGTCGACCGTTTCCGCGTGCCCGCGCGGATAGTATCGGTGATCCCACCGCATCGAATGACGCAGACCAGGAAGAGGTAAGACCGTGCACACAACCGCATCCACGGAGACACGTACTGTGATCGAGGAACTGATGCGCAGAATCGGCGAGGGCGACCCCGAGCGGATCGCCGAACTGTATGCGGAACCGTGCGACTGGAAGCTCGACTGGCCCGAGGCCGAGCACGGCCGCACCGCCACGCCGTGGATCCGCCACCGGTCCACCCGGCCCGACGCGGCCGCACACTATCGCGAGATCGCCGACCACCACGTGCCCGAGGAGGTGGCGACCGAGGTTGAGCGCATCCTGATCGACGGCAGCGACGCCGTCGTACTCGGCGAGATTCGCCAGACGGCCCGGCCCACCGGGCGTGCGTACCGCGCGAGGTTCGCGCTGCACCTCACCGTCGAAGGCGGCCTCGTCACGCGCCACCATGTCTACGAGGACAGCCTGGCCGTCGCCCGGGCGTTCGAGCCGGAAGACCGTTAAAGGGCCGGCCGCGTGAGCAGGTGACGAGCCCCGGTTCCGGACAGCGTCGCTCCACTGCGTCGCCGCTCGATCGCCCCATCGCCCGGAGTGCTCGCGTCACCTCGCGGTTCCCCAGGGCCGCAACCAGGGCCGGCCGATCACAGCGGGCCGGCCGGCCCGCTCGGTCCCGGTCCGTGAAAGCTGTGACCGGTAGGGCCTCGCGGCAGGCGATGATTGACGTCATCACCCGCTCGCCGCAGAAGGAGGCCCCTCATGAACCGCACCCCCGGCTGTTCACCGCGCCGTCGCCGGTCCGCTCCCGGGGCCGGCCCACGAGGAGGCCGACCATGAGCACGACCGATCCGGCCGCCTCACGGCGGGAGAAGCGGCGCCGGCTCGCAGGAGACCCGGGAGTCCTCGCCGCCGCGATCGCGTGCGCGGCGCTCATGGCCGCGAGCGCGTTCGTGGTCGGCCTGGCCATCGGGGAGACCGCTGACATGCTGCGGGACACCGTCATCAACAGCTCCTTCGACGATCGAGAGCCGTATCCCATGTTCTGGGGCCTCGGTACGTTCGGGTACCTCTGGGTCGGCGGCCTCGGCGGATTGATCGGAGGATCCGCCGCGGCGACCCATCTGCTCGACACGTATCGCGGCGGCGAGAGGCAGCCGCGGATACTGGCGTCGCTCGCCTTCTGCGCGATCGCCGCCGGCGTCGCCGTGAACGCGCAGACCTGGCTCGAACCATTGGAAGTCGGGACCAAACTGGATCCGGTCTTCCACGAGGACGCTCCGTGGAGCGTGTTCGGATGGATCGCCTACTACGCCGACATCTGGCTCCCGGCCCTGGCCGTGACCATCGCCGCGACCGTCGTCGTGTCCTCGGTCCGTCTCCAAGGCCGGCTGCGGCGGCAGATCGCCGAACGCGACCGGCTGCTCGCCGAAGGCCGTCGCGTCAAGGGCGCGATCACCGAAGTGTCGATCCGCACCAGCGTGAACGACCAAGGGCAGCGGTCGATCGTCGGCGCCGAGGTCACGGTGCGGTTCACCGACGGCCAAGGGGTCCAGCGGTGGGTGACCCGGTTCAGCCGCGATCGGGCCGCGATGCCCGGCACGGGCTTCGTCGAAGTGCTGTTCGATCCGCAGCGACCTGGCGTCGAGGACCTGATCTTCGTCTCGTTCCAACGCGATCCGGCTCCGGCCGAGTGGATCGGTACCGTCCGGTGAAGCCCTGCGATGCCGTCGGCGCCAGGGTTCCGGTGGGGGACCCTGTCAGATCGGGGCGGGCATGAAACGGTGGATGACGGCGGTGGCCTCGGGGTCCCGATGCTCCACTCCGGCGGTCTCGATGCGGTAGCGGCCGGCGGGCAGGTCGATCGGGAGCGGGGCGATGTGAGTGAGCGCGTCCGGGCCGAAATGGTCGCTCCATGAGAATCCGGCGTCGATCATCACGAGCCCGCCGGGCGGAATCTGCCAGGTGACGCCGGGTTCCCAGCGGACATGCGGAAGCCGCGTCTCGACCGCGGCGAGCAGGTCTGCCTCTGACCTGGCGTACCACCAGCGGAGCACGATCGCGAGCTCGGGCACGTAGGTGGAGGGCAGCGGTTCGCCGCCGAGCACCAGCGCCTCATGGACGCCCTCGGCGCCGAACGCCACCAACCCCAACGGGTCATCCACATTGGAAGCGCGATCGTGGTCGTCCCAGGTCCCGCCGTCGTCGCGGTACTCGGTGCCGGTCGGGCCCCGCCAGGCGCTCGCGGACGCCGCGTGAAGCAGGACCGCCGGGGCGTCACCGCCACTGGGCCAGGCGAGTCGCCCCCGCATCGATGTCATGTCCTGGAACCCTATGCGAGGCCACCGACAGCGCACGGCCTCAGGATTCGGGGAACACCGCCTCCTTCACGCCTCGGTTCGCGTTGAAGACCGTCTCGGCGACTTGCAGGCGTTCGTGCTCGGCGTAGACCGCCCGGACGTCGGCGGCGGTGTCCGGGTCGAACGTCAGGTCCGCGAGGTGGTCGAACAGCGCCAGGAGTTCGGGCCCGATCGTCTCCTCGGGCTCGGGGATCGGGCCCCACACGTCCCACGGCAGCATCTCGACGCCGGCCAGCGAGGCGGCGTCGCGGACCAGGTTGCCCGCGATCCACCAGTCGCCGAACTCGTCCAGGGAATGGAGCCCGTAGCGGTTCGGGTCGTCCTCGCCCGAGCGGCACCGCCGCCAGGCCTCCCCGGCGACGAGGAACTGGTCGCGCGGCACGTCGGTGCAGTCGAAGGCGGGGTCGATCTTGAAGAGCTCGCGCTGTCTCGCGTCGATCTGGGCGTCGGCGAGGGCCCAGCGCTGCTCGTCGGCGTTCCAGTACTCGGCGACCCAGTGGTCTTCCATGGTGGGGACCGGGAAGTACGCGCCGAACCCGCACCGGGCGCGGGCCGGGACGCCGTGGGCGCGCAGGACGGCGACGGTTATGAGCGTGAAGTCGCGGCAGGTGCCGGCGATCCGCTCGTGCGGTTCGCGGGCCTCGGCGAGAGGCCTGCCGTCGGCGGTGAGCCGGTCCAGGATGTCCTGGGCCGCACGGAGATTCGCGGTCTCGTCGTGCTCGGTCCGGTGCTCGACCTCGTACGCCCAGGTGAGGTGCACGTGGATGAGCAGGCCGTGGAGGGCGTCGAGGAGGGGGCCGACGTCGCGCGGCAGCGTCAGCAGGGCGTCCCGATGGGCGCCGGGGTCGGTGAACGGTCCGGGCTCGGTGTAGTGGGTGAGGGTGTCCGCGGCGGTCAAGGTTCGCTCCGTTCCTTGGATCGGACGACCGTACCGGCGAGGTACGACAGTCCGGTCCGTCGTGGACCGGACACTAGAGCGATTCGGCGGCGGATTTCAACATTTCAAGCCGGGGTGGCCTCGGCGAGGAGGAGGCCGACGATGGCGTCCACCAGACCGATTCCCGCGTCGTGCCAGGTGTCGCGGTGGGTCTGGCGGCCCGAGGCGTGGGCGGCCTCGCGGACGGCCGGGACGACGATCATGAGCTGGCGCACCATGTCGTCGCGCTCCTCGCGCACGGTCGGGGGCAGGTCGGCGAGGCACCGGTCGACGCCCTCCCGGACCCGCCGGAGGGGCGCCGATTCGAAGGCCTCGTCCTCCAGGACGGCGCGCAGGGCCGGGTCGGTGAGGATCTGCGCGGTGAAGCGCGCGAACCAGGTCGGGTCGCCGAGCGACCCGAGGTGGTCCATGGTCGGGAACACGATGCACTCGACCCAGTCGCGCAGCCGCGGCGAATCGCCGATCGCGTCGAGCCGTTCGGCGCGGAGGCGCTCGATCGGCTCCATGTGGCGGCGGACGATCGCCCGCACGAGGTCGGTCTTGGTGCCGAAGTGGTAGCCGACGGCCGTGTTGTTCCCCTGCCCGGCCGCCTCCGAGATCTGCCGGTTGGAGACCGCCGCGAGCCCGTGCTCGGCGAAGAGCCGCTCGGCCGCGGACAGGATCGCCTCGCGTGTCGCCGCGACCTGCGAGGCGCGCGTGCCACTGCTCACCGACCCACCACTCCCTCCACCGTTCAGGCAACTGACTTAATTGTGGCAGACGGGGTCGCGGCGCCGCCGCGTGACCCGCCGGGCCGGTAGCCGTCGGCCCGAATCGAAGAAGGCCTACGCGGGCCCGGTGGCCGGAAGACCCAGGCGCCCGCGGTACGGGTGGGGCCGTTCCCAACCCTGCTCCCACAGCAGCAGACTGGCGACCGGGGCGCCCAGGTCGGGACGGAACGCGCGGACCGCGCCCGGCGTCTCCCCAAGGCCCTGAATGAAAGTCCAGTGATCCTCGATCGCCTTCCTGGCGACCGCGATCGGATAGGAGGCCTCGCCGAGGTTGCCGTAGACGGCACTGAGATGAAGACCCGACTCGTCGAACTCGACGTCGTATCCCTCGCTGTCCCATTCCTCGAACGGCGGCCGGCCGGCGGACACGTCGTCGATCATCGCCAGCGCGTCGAGACACACCTGGTACTGAGCACCGATGTCAGTGGCAAGCCATGCGACGAGCAGTTCCTTTCCAGGCTCCACGTTCTCCGCGATGACGCCGAATTGCTCGCTCAACGAAAACTTTGCGATTCCCATTGCAGTTTCCTTCATCGTCTATTGCGGATAGCTGGGCCAGCCGTGAGTGTACCCATGCGGTTTGCTCGGGTCCACGAACCCTTCGATCTTGACGCCGTTGTGGGTACCGGACCATTTGCCGGGATCGGCGGGGTTGATACTGCCGTTCTTGTACGCCTGGGCGACCGCGTCGTCGACCTGCTGGGGCGACCAGCTGTCGGGGAAGTACGTCGAGACGCCGCCGTTGCCGCCCTTCTTCTTCCACTTGGGCGGGGTCGACTGGTGGTCGAAGTACTCGGGCTTCCCGGTGTAGACGCCGTTCGGGTACTGGGTCGACCCGGTGAGGTCGGTGCGCCGCCCCGGCATGTCCGAGCCGCCGGGCCGGTAGTGGTAGCCCGTGCCCTTTCTTCTCCGCTGGCCGAGCTTGGAGTCGCCGGTGATGATGTGCTCCAAGCCCCAGTCGTCCATCTTCCCGGTGCGGTCGCCGGAGGTGCGGGGATTCTTGGCCTTCTTCATGTAGTCCAGGGCCTCGCGAATGAACTTCTTCTCTACACTGCCCGCCATGAGATCTGCCCGCCTCGGCTCCAAAGACTTGAAGGCAGTCGCGATCGACTGCCTTGCATCACCAAAATCGTAACAAGCCTTCACAAACACCTTGCACGGCATGAAATACACCAAGAGTATCGAGCCGGGCACACTGGGCTGCCATCACAGCCAGCTCCCGAAACCCGGGCCCTCCGGCGCCCCGCCCTCACGGCGGAACACCGTCAACTCGGCGCAGGCCCGGCGCCACTCGCGACACCCGAACGACATCCGCACGCGATCGAACGCGGTCCGCAACCGCTTGAGGCCCTTCACGACCGCGACCCCGCCAACACGGGAGCCTTCGCGGCCGCCGCGGGAACCCCGGCGGTCGCCGCCGGCGCCGCACCCAACGACCGGACCGAGTTCGCGACGAGCATCCACAGCAGCGCGGACAAGACCACCAGCAGCACCCGCTGCGGCACACCCCGCCAGTCCCCGCCGTCCGCGAGCCCGGGCAGGAACGTGTTGACCGCCGTCGTCAGGAACGTCAACGCCGCCACCGCCGTCACCCACCAGGTCCCCCGCCGCACCCAGCCGGGCACGCCGGCACCGCGCATCCGCGCCGCGCACAACGCCGCCACCACCGTCAGCAGCACGAACGCCGCCCCCGCGCTGTAGCGGTGGATCTGCGCCCACCACGTCAGACCCGACTCGGGCGTACCGGTCCGGAACACCGCCGCGCAGACCAGCATCACCGCCGTCGCACCGAGCAGGAACCGGATCAGGCCCTCACGGGCCAGCCCGACCCCGCGACCGGCCAAGATCGCGCAGGCCGAGGCCATGCTCAGCACCGACAGCGGGAACAGCAGAACCCCCGGCCAGGTCAGGGCGTAAGCGGAGACCGGCGTCGCGACCGGATCGACCGCACCCGCCTGCGTCAAGTGCATCACCGCGAAGCCCGCCTGAGAGGCGGCGACCCCCGACATGGCGGTCACTTCGGCTGCGCGCGTACGAAACAGGGTTCGAATCATGCGGCGAACGGTAAGTTCCGGGAAGCACACTTCCCTCAAGCCGAGGCGTGGAATCCGACCTCATACCCAGGGGTGAGACACCCGGCCGGGGCCCGTACCGCAGAGTGAGGCCGCCCGGCGTCCGGGCCGCATAGGTTAGGGCGGTGACGTCCGAGACCGCCGCCCGATCGCATCCCGTCCGCGCGCTGATCAGCTACGTGATCGCCGCGGCGCCGCCCGGGCGCGGCGACTGGCGCTGGCGCCTCTCGACCACCTTCGCGATCATCGGCCCCGGCTCGGTGCCGCTCGGCCTGACGCTGTTCGCGATCCAGTACCACATGATGCGCGTGGACTACCTGGTCGAATGGGGCGTCGTGCCCGCGGCGGCCACCGGCGCGGCGGTGGTCCTGTCCCGGTTCCGGCCGGTCGAGGCGTGGCTGCTGGTCATGTTCTCGCTGGTGTTCACCGTGATCGGCGCGCAGGTCATCTCGACGATCCCGTGGCCGCTGACGGTCGCGAACATGCTGACGCTGCTCTTGGCGCTCTTCGCGCTCGGCCGCGACCGACGCGTCTGGGTCGGCGTGCTCGCCTGGCTGTCGTACCTCGCGGTCGGCTCCTGGGCGTCATGGCTGGTCACCGCCCAGTTCGTGATCATCCGAACCGACCCGGTGAACGATCCCTACGGGAACCCCGCCCCCGACAACCTGATTCTCGGCTCGCTGCTGGGCGCGCTGGCGTTCCTGACGGGCATGACCGTGAGGATCTGGCGGCAGGGCCGGGCCCGCGTCGCCGAGGAGGAGCGGGTCGCCGAGTCGGAGCGGCACCGGCGCCGGCTCCTGGAGGAGCGCACGCGGATCGCGCGGGAGCTGCACGACATCGTGGCCCACCACATGTCGGTGATCACGGTGCAGGCGTCGACGGCCGAGTACCGGCTGACGGGCTTGGGAGAGGAGGCGAAGGCGGAGTTCCGGTCGATCAGCGACCAGGCCCGCGAGTCGCTGGCGGAGATGCGGCGGCTGCTGGGGGTGCTGCGGCGCGAGGACGAGTCGGTCGCTCGCGAGCCGCTGCCGGGCCCGGAGGGCCTGCGCGGCCTGGCGGAGGCAGTCGACCGGTCCGGGACGCCGGTGGCGCTGCGGGTCGGCGAGATGCCGGAGGATCTTCCGGAGACGTTGGCGCTCACGGTGTTCCGCGTGGCGCAGGAGGGATTGAGCAATGTCGTGCGCCATGCACCGGGGGCGCCGACCACGGTCGAGGTGACGGCCGGGCCGAGGGAGGTCACGGTGACGGTCGAGAACGGCCGGCCGCCGGAGGGCGAGGTCGCGCCCGAGGCGCACGGGTCCGGGCTGGGCCTGGTGGGGATGCGCGAGCGGGTGACGCTGGACGGCGGGACACTGGAGACCGGCCCGACCGCCGAGGGCGGCTTCCGCGTGCACGCGGTGCTGCCGATCGAGGACCGCCAGAACGCAGAGGAGAGTCCGTGACGATCAAGGTGCTCATCGCCGACGACCAGGCGATGGTGAGGGCCGGTTTCGCCGCGCTGCTCAACGCGCAGGAGGACATCGAGGTCGTGGGCGACGCCGACGACGGCGTGGGCGCGGTGACCGAGACGTCCCGGCTGCGGCCGGACGTGGTGCTCATGGACGTGCGCATGCCGGTGATGGACGGGCTGGAGGCGGCCAAGCGGGTGCTGTCGGCGCCCGAGGAGCGGCGCCCGCGCGTGCTGATGCTGACGACCTTCGACATCGACGACTACGTGTACGAGGCGTTGCGCATGGGCGCCAGCGGATTCCTGCTGAAGGACGCGCCGCCGGGAGACCTCATCGCGGCCGTGCGGGTGGTCGCGGCGGGGGATGCGCTGCTGGCGCCGTCGGTGACCAGGCGGCTGATCGAGGAGTGCTTCAAGGCGAAGCCGGCGCTCAAGCGCTCGGCGAGGCTGGACTCGCTGACGCCGCGCGAAGAGGAGGTCCTGCGACTCATCGCGAGGGGCCTGTCGAACCCGGAGATCGCCGGGGCGCTGTTCGTGTCGGAGCAGACGGTGAAGACCCACGTGGGCAAGGTCTTCGCGAAGCTCGGCCTCAGAGACCGGGCGCAGGCGGTCGTCTGCGCCTACGAGACGGGCCTGGTGACGGCGGGAGACCCGAGAGAGCGATAACGCTCCGGCCCTCGCCCCCGCCCTCGCCCCCGCCCCCGCCCTCGCCCCCGCCCCCGCCCCCGCCCCCGCCCCC
>NZ_FNAD01000032.1 GCF_900101745.1 Glycomyces harbinensis
GTACTAACCGCCGAGAACTTAACATAACTTCGGTCTTGATAGCGACATGACACTCACGCACACTATGCGATTCTGAAACCACACACCAGTCGGTGTGACCGGTTCAGATCACGCACAATTGTATAGGGAAAGCTCGAGCAGCTCGACCCCCGCACCGCGGGGACACCGAGCAGCCGGACAACCCCTTACCGGCCGCGCACGCGTGTGTGGTCCCCAGGGTTTGTTTGGTGGTGAGAGCGGAAGTGACACACCCGGTCCCATTCCGAACCCGGTCGTTACGGCTTCCAGCGCCGATGGTACTGCACTCGAGAGGGTGTGGGAGAGCAGGACACCGCCAAACATTTAACATATGGGAAAGGCCCGACGCCGATGCGTCGGGCCTTTTCTTTTTGCATTGGGTAAGGCCCTATCGCTTTGCGATGGGGCCTTTCGCGTGCTCTTTGAATCTATAGGCGCGATAGGATTCGAGCTGTGTACGACCAGTCTGTTCGCCGCGTCGGGGTGTTCGGGGGGACTTTCGATCCTCCCCACCTCGGGCATCTTGTGGCCGCCAGCGAGGCGGCGTTCCGGTGCGGACTGGATGAAGTGGTCTTCGTCCCCGCCGGCGACCCGTGGCAGAAGCACCACCTCAAGGTCACCGATGCGGCTGGGCGCCTTGCGATGACGCGGCTCGCCGTCGGCTCGGATCCGCTCTTCCGGGTCAGCACCTGCGACATCGACCGCGACGGCCCCACCTATGCGGTGGACACCGTCGCCGACGTGCGCGCCGAGTACGACCACGAGGTCGACCTGCACTTCATCATCGGCGCGGACTCCCTGGAGAACCTCCACACCTGGCACCGGGTCGAGGAGCTGTGCAAAGCGGTGAAGTTCATCGCGCTGAACCGGCCGGGGCACTCGCGGCGGGACGTCGACACGTCGTTCGGCGTGGAGGTCGAGTTCATCGACATGCCCGCCGTCGACGTCTCCTCGACCGAATGCCGCCAGCGCGTCCGCGACGGCGAGCCCGTGCGGTACCTCCTCACCGGTCCGGTCGGCGAGTACATCGTCGAGCGCGGGCTTTACCGCGGCTGAAGGTTGGGACGCGTCGCACAGGGACGGGCACGAAACAGGGAAGCTGTCGTCATACCCAGCGTGTAAGACTAGACCTGAGCCGGCGGATCGCCGGTGGAGATCTCTTTGTAGGAGCGTTCGTGACCGCAAGTGAAACCGCTTTGACCCTGGCTTTCGCGGCAGCCCAAGCGGCCGCCGACAAGAAGGCCTTCGCCATCAACCTCCGAGACGTCACTTCGAAGATCGCCCTCACGGACGTCTTCGTGATCGTCTCGGCCTCGAACGAGCGGCAGGTCCACGCGGTCGTCGACGCGGTCGAGGAACGGCTCATCAAGGAGCACGACACGCGTCCGCTGCGCCGTGAGGGCAAGGGCGGCGAGCAGTGGGTGCTGCTGGACTACAACGAGATCGTGGTGCACGTCTTCCACCAGGAGGCGCGGGACTACTTCGGGCTCGACGGCCTGTGGAAGGACTGCCCCGAGATCGAGTTCGAGGACCAGGCCGACGCCGAGCTGGCGCGCCGCCGGGCCGAGGCCGGTATCGAGGAAACGCAGTGAACCGCCTGCTCATCGTCCGCCACGGGCAGACCGAGTGGAACATCGCGGGCCGCATCCAGGGCTCCTCCGACATCGACCTCGACGAGACCGGCAAGGCCCAGGCGGCCGAGGCCGCTCCTGAGCTGGCCGCGTACGAGCCGACCCGGATCATCTCCTCGGACCTGCGGCGCGCGGTCGACACGGCCCGTCCGGTCGCCGACATCACCGGCGTCGAGGTCGAGTTGGACAAGCGGCTCCGCGAGCGCGCCTACGGCCCCTGGGAGGGCCTGACGCACCACGAGATCGCCGACCGGTTCCCCGAGGACCACCGGCGGTGGCGGTCGCAGGAGCCGTTGCAGCACCCCGATATCGAGACGTGGGCCGAACTGCACCGGCGCACGTCCGAAGCGGTGCGCGACATCGTTGAATCGGACGTGGAGGGGACCGCGATCGTGGTCTGCCACGGCGGTTCGGCGCGCCAGATCATCGGGGGCATCCTCGACTGGGAGCAGGGACCGACGAGCAGCCTCTCGGGCATGGACAACGCGCACTGGGCCGACCTGCGGCAGATGCGCTCGGGCAAGTGGCGCCTCTACGGCTACAACCTCGGCGTTCCCGACCCGAGCACGATCGGGCAGAGCCTGCTCGCGAAAGGCCAGCAGGCCGGCCGCTAGCCGCGGCGCTCTTCGGTGAGCGCTGGACCCGGGCGCACCGCCGGCCGTAGGCTTCGAACGTGGTGCAACCGCGCCGCGATCGGAGGCGTCAAATCGGCATGGACACGCATGCATCTCGCGTCGGACGATTCGCGGGCCAGACCGGCCCGCTGGTCGGCGCGTTCATGATCGCCGTGCTCGCGGCGTGCGGTTCGGGAGAAGGCGGCTCCGACGAGTCGGCGACGCCCTCGACCGTGACAGCGCCGACCGAGGCGACCACCCCGCCCGAAGCCACCGAGGAGGACCCCGTGACCGAGGAGACCACCCCGTACCTGGACCCGTCGCTCGGCGACTCGTCCAAGCCCGGTTCGGACTCGCAGACGACTATCTCCGGGACCGTGGCCTCGGGTGTCGAGACCGGATGCCTGGTGCTGGAGCACAACGGCACGCTGTACGGGATCTACGGCAGCTTCGACTCGTCGGTCGTGTACGCGGGCGCGACGGTCACGCTGCACGGCAAGGTCGAAGCGGACATGATGACGACCTGCCAGCAGGGGACCCCGTTCGTGGTCGAAGATGCCGAATCCGCGGATTAGGTAATGTGGCGGCGTGACCGTCGTCGTCGTTACCGATTCCACTTCGGCCCTGCCTGAGCCGCTTCGCGCCTCGCAGGGCCGCCTGACGGTGCTCGGGATCCCGGTGCTGATCGGCGGCACCGAGCACCGCGAGGGCGAGGACGTCGGCGGCGAGGAGATCCTGCGCGCGATGCGTGAGGGCCAGACGGTCACGACCTCGGGCCTGCCGCCGGAAGAGCTGCGGGCCACCTACCAGCGACTGCTCGACGAAGGCGCGGACGGGATCGTCTCAGTGCACTTGTCGGGCCGCCTCTCGGGGACGGTCGCGGCGGCGGAGGCCGCCGCTTCCGGTTTCGGGGGCCGGGTCGCGGTGGTCGACTCGCTCGGCGCCGGCATGGGGGTCGGGTATCCGGCGCTCGCGGCCGTGGAGGCGGCCGAGAAGGGCGCCGACGTGCTGGCCGCCGCGGCGGCCGCGCTCGAGGCGATCGGACGCACCACCACCTACTTCTACCTGGACACGCTCGAGTACCTGCGGCGCGGCGGCCGGATCAGCGCCGCGAGGGCGATCGTGGGGACGGCACTGTCGGTGAAACCGATTCTGGGCGTTGAGGACGGCAGCATCGACGTGGTCGAGAAGGTCCGCACCCCGACGCGCGGGCTCCAGCGGCTCGCCTCGCTCGCGGTGGCCGACGCGGGCGGCTCGGAGGTCGCGATGACGGTGCACCACCTGGGCGCCGAGCGGCGCGCGGAGGCGCTCGCCGGCTGGCTCGAGGAGCATTTCGCGGAGCGGCTGCAGCGCATGGACGTGACCGAAGTCGGCGCCGCGGTCGGCGCCCACTGCGGGCCCGGCCTGGTCGGGGTCATCACCCGCCGTATTTCTTGAGGTTCTTTCTACAACGGCCATCCACAAACCCCCACCCACCCAGAGGGGAACAAACTGTCGCGCCGCTCGATCCTTCCCGCGGGGTCCGACAGGAATCGCGCGGAATCGGGCCCGATCCGGCGTGATCCGGGCCCGCGCGCGGAAAAGTCACCCGAAAGAACTTCGCCTGGTCGTAGCGCCGTTGCGCGCCGCATTATGACGCCTCCGACCAGGCCTCGTCCACACTTCTTACAGTTATCCACAGGGTCGATTCGGTTGTCCACAGGCCCGAAAATTCTTGAGTCACGGCCGTGTCCTTCGCTCGTTGAACCCGATATGGAACGCGTACTTGAACCTCAGACCGCCAAGCGACCACCCGCCTCGACACCCCGCACGGACCGCAGTCTCCCGCCTGACTCTGCGGCACTCGCCGCGCGACTGCGCCTGAAACTCAACGAGCAGGACCGCGCGGTCTGCACCGAGACCCTCGACCCCGACAGCGGCGACGCCAGGCCCGAACCGGTCCTGCACCCGCCGCCGTCCCGACGGTTCGACGAGCGCCTGGAACGCCTCCAGACACGCCTCGGCCTCTCCCACCTCAACCGATGGGTCCTCCTGGCCGTGGCCGTGCTCATCGCCGCCGTGGGCCTGTCGGTGACCATCCTGTCCTGGCCCGATGCCGAGCCCGCCGCGACCGCTCCGGCCGTCGCACCCGAAGCGTCAGCCGCCGCGCCGGCGTTGATCGTGGTCTCGGTCGCCGGCGCGGTCAACGAACCGGGAATCGTGGAACTGGAGGAAGGCGCCCGAGTCGCCGACGCCATCGAGGCCGCCGGCGGGCTGACCGAAGGCGCCGACCCCGGCTTCCTGAACCTCGCCCGCGTGGTCGCCGACGGCGACCTCGTCGCCGTCCCCGACGCCGCCGCCTCGGGCGCGGCCGCGCCGGACCCCGGCGAAGCAGGCGCCGCAGCGGGCGGACTCGTGAACATCAACGTCGCCGGAGCGTCGGAACTGGACGCGCTCAACGGCATCGGCCCGGTCCTCGCCGAGCGGATCATCGAATACCGCGAAGCGAACGGCAGCTTCCAGTCGGTCGACGAGCTGTCCGAGGTGTCCGGCATCGGCTCGGCGCTGCTGGAACAGCTCCGCGAGCAGGTGACGTTGTGACGGCCTCACCGTGCGGCCCGGGGGCGGTCCGATGAGCGCCGAGTTCACACTCCGACCCGCGCCTTCCGAAGTGGTACGGCGGGACTGGCGACTGCCGCTCGTCGCCGCGGGCGTGTGGACCGCCGCACTGGCGGGCCTGTACGGCACCGTCACCACCGGGACGCTCACCGCGCTGGCCTGCCTCGCCCTGGTAGTGGCCGGCCTCCGATGGCGCCGTGGCCTCACCGCGGCCCTCGCCACGGCCGCCTTCGGCGGCATGCTCGGCGCGGGCGTCACCACCGTGCACGTGGCAGCCCGAGACCATGCGGGCATCACCGCACTGACCGAGACGGAGACGAGCGGCGAAGCCGAACTCGTCCTCCACACGGTGCCGAAGGCCTCGACCCGGCGGCCCGAGATGGTCACCGCCACCGCCCGGCTGCGTTCATTCGAATCCGAAGACGTTGCGGTCGAAGGAAACTGGCAGGTGCTTCTGGTGGGCAGCGGCGAGGAATGGCTCCAGGTGAGCTCCGGGCAGCGGATCACCGTCCCGGCCGTGCTCCGCGAAGCCGACTCCGGGCGCCTCACCGCCGCGATCGTCAGTGCACGCGGGCCTCCCGAACTCGACGGGCGGCCGGCGCTCGCGCACCGGTTCGCCGCCCACGTGCGCGAGCGGCTCGCGACCGCCGTCGACACCGTGCCGCAACCCGAAGCGGGACTGATCCCCGCCCTCGCGGTCGGCGACACCTCGTTGATGGACGCGGAACTCGCCGCCGACTTCCGTTCGACCGGACTGGTTCACCTCGTGGTGGTTTCCGGATATCACCTGAGCCTGGTGGTCGGGGCGGTCCTGGCGGTCGCCCTGGCGCTCAGGGCCGGACCGCGGGCCAGGGTCCTCGCCGGGGCACTGGCGGCGGCGGCCATCGTGGTCGTCGCCGGACCGCAGCCGAGCGTGTTGCGGGCGGCCGTGATGGCCGGGGTGACACTGCTCGCGCTGGCCGCGGGCCGGCCACGCGCGGCCATGCCGGCCTTGGCGACCGCGGTGCTCGTGGTCGTACTCGCCGACCCCGACATGGCGGCCCAGGCGGGATTCGCGCTTTCGGTGGCCGCGTGCGTCGGCCTGCTGCTCTTGGCGTTCCGGTGGGCGAAGCCGCTCGAGCACCGAGGATGGCCGCAGCCGGTGGCGCTGGCGGTCACGATCCCGCTCGCGACGCAGGTGGCGGTGACGCCGCTGCTCGTGGGCCTCGGCACGGGCGTGAGCCTGGTGTCGGTTCCGGTGAACCTGCTCGCGGCGCTGGTGGCCGCTCCGGTGGTCATGCTGTCGGTGGGGGCGGCCGCGGCGGCCGTGATCTGGCTTCCGGCAGGTGAGCTGGTCGCCCAGTTGGCGGCGCTGCCCGCGCGATGGCTGATCTGGCTGGCGCGCACCGGCGCTGAGATACCGGGAGCGATGCTGCCGGTGCCGGGCGGATTGTGGTGGGGCCTGGCGGCCGCGGGGGCGCTGGCGGCCGTGATCGGGCTGGCACGGGTGCGTGCGCTGCGGCGGCCGCTGCTGGCGGTCCTCGTCGCGGCGGGTCTCGGGATGATTCCGGCCTGCCTGCTGACCGGTGGTCCGCCGTCAGGCTGGGTGGTGACCATGTGCGATGTGGGCCAGGGGGATGCGTTGGTGCTTCCGGCCGGCGACGCGGTGGTGGTGGTCGACGTCGGGCCCGAGCCCGCGGCGGTGGACGCGTGTCTTGAAGCGCTGGAAGCGGACCGGATCGCGCTGCTGGTGCTGTCCCACTTCCACATCGACCACACGGCCGGCATCGGCGGGGTGCTGGAGGGGCGTGAGGTGGTCGCGATCCTGGCGCCGCCGCCCGGGGAGGCGCAGTACGGCTTCGAGCTGGTGGAGGAGCGGGCGGGGGCCGTGCCGGTGCTGGAGGCGGTGCCGGGGGAGGTGTTCGAGTTCGGGCAGACGCGGCTGGAGGTGCTCGGTCCGCCGCCGGAGTTGCTGAGCGGCACCCGGTCTGATCCGAACAACAACTCGGTGACGGTGCGCGCCGAGGTGGCTGGGACGAGCGTGCTGCTGACCGGCGATGTGGAACTGGAGGGCCAGCAGGCGCTGCTGCGAAGCGGGGCGGCACTGGACGTGGACGTGTTGAAGGTGCCCCACCACGGGTCGTCGTTCCAGGTGCGGGAGTTCCTGGAAGCGGCCGATCCGGCGGTGGCACTGGTCGGTGTGGGGAAGGGGAACGAGTACGGGCATCCGGACCCGGGGCCGTTGGCGATCTTGGAGGAGGAGGGTGCGTTGGTGTTCCGGACCGATGAGGAGGGCCGGATCACCGTGGTGCGGAATGAAAATCGGTTCGAGGTGACGACCGGCGGCTGAGGATCGTCGGGGCGTGGGCGTGGGCGTGGGCGTGGGCGTGGGCGTGGGCGTGGGCGTGGGCGTG
>NZ_FNAD01000028.1 GCF_900101745.1 Glycomyces harbinensis
CCTCCCCAACCGCAAAAACTTTCCACCATCACCCATGCAGGCAATGGTCGTATCCGGTATTAGCCGCCGTTTCCAACGGTTATCCCAGAGATGGGGGCAGGTTACCCACGTGTTACTCACCCGTTCGCCACTCGAGTACCCGCAAGCGGGCCTTTCCGTTCGACTTGCATGTGTGAAGCACGCCGCCAGCGTTCGTCCTGAGCCAGGATCAAACTCTCCAACAAAAACCTGTTGCGCACCACCCTCCGAAGAGCATGGCGACTTTGGTATGTGTCGAAGCGATTCCTGACCGATTTTCACGAAACACCTCACGATGTTCCAAGGAAAAGACAGTCAAAAACAGTACCAACCAGAACACCACCAGCACCTAGGCCAATAGTCTCCAGCCAGCCCACACGCTGACCATCCAAACACCCTGTTGAGTTCTCAAACAACACGCCAACAGAAATACCATCCACATTTGGGATTCGATCTCTATCGGAGCAACCCGGACAACGTTACACGTCTCAATTCGCACTGTCGAACCCGGGTCGATTGACCCTCGTCACAAGCGATTGAGCCTCTATGGAGTCTCAGGTGATCCCCGCAGTCCGATCCGGGCCGCGCCATGGCCTGAAGCCTGTCGCGTACTTCCGTGATCTCCGAACCGGCTCTGTTTTCCTCGGCCGTTCCGTTCCCCTGCGGGCAGAGACAAATATACACACCCCCGAAGGGGCCGAAACCAGGGGGGTCACCCGAGGTTCAACGATACGCTTGACCAGGGGAGACATCAAGGACTTTTCCGAAAGACGGCGGCCGCACCGCGTGGCGGGCCGCCGTCGCGGACGGTCTCCTGACGCCAGCTTCGGCTGTTAGCCTGCGAGCGAAGGAACTCCGATCAGAGGAGAAGGCATGTCAGTCACTCGCAATGCACGCACCCGGTGGACCGGCGGACTCCAGGACGGCGGGGGCGTCACCAGCTTCGTGTCGTCCGGACTGCCGGACACTCCGGTGACCTGGGCGTCGCGCGCGAACGACCCTGAGGGCAAGACCAGCCCCGAGGAGCTCATCGCCGCGGCCCACGCCTCCTGCTACTCCATGGCGCTCTCGGCCGGACTCGGCAAGGCCGGTTACACGGCCGAAGAGATCGTCACCGAGGCCGGCGTGGACTTCAAGCCGGGCACCGGGATCACGGGCATCGCGCTTTCCGTCCGGGCCGTCATTCCCGGGATCGAGAAGGACGAGTTCGACGAGATCGCGGCGGCCACCAAAGATGCCTGCCCGGTGAGCCAGGCGCTCAAGGCGGTCCCGATCTCGCTTGAGGCGACGCTGGGTTAGGGTCGTCACAAACGCCTGAAAATTTCATATTCACGCACAGTGTGCGCGAAAGCATCGGGTACACCATCTGTGGCCGAAAGGTCACAGAGCCGGACGCGGGCGGCTCGTCCGCGAACCGGCATGGTGAGCGTTGGTTTCGCGCACTTGTTTGTAACCAGGCCCGCCTGCCCAGTTGCAAACCGACATCGCAAGAGGAGGGAGTTCTCGTGACTGCTCCTGATAGCACTGGTAGGCGGTTCACCGCCTACACCATTCGTCACTTGGACGAGTTGCTCAAACGAGCGCCGCTGACCGAGGAGCAGCGGCTTCGGACGAGGGCCGTGGCATCGGTCCTGCCGTTCCGGACGAACGCCTACGTGGTCGATGAGCTCATCGACTGGGAACGTCCCTTCGAGGACCCGATGTTCCGACTGGTGTTCCCGCAGGAGGACATGCTTCCCGCGGAGGACGTCGACCACATCGCGGGCCTGCTCAAGTCGGAGGCCACGAAGCAGGAGCTGACGGCCGCCGCCAACGAGATCAGGTTCAGGCTGAACCCGCATCCGGCGGGGCAGCTGGCGCTGAACATCCCCAAGGCCGGCGAGGAGCCGATCCCGGGGCTGCAGCACAAGTACCGCGAGACGGTCCTGTTCTTCCCGCAGCAGGGTCAGACCTGCCACGCCTACTGCACGTACTGCTTCCGCTGGGCGCAGTTCGTGGGCATCGCCGATCTGAAGATGGCGAACAACGACGTGGAACAGCTGACCGGTTACGTGCGGGAGCACACCGAGGTGAGCAGTGTGCTGCTGACCGGCGGTGACCCGATGATCATGGGCGAACCGGTGCTGCGGCGGTACATCGACCCGCTGCTGGAGATGGACCACGTCGAGTCGATCCGGATCGGGTCGAAGGCGCTGGCGTACTGGCCGCAGCGGTTCGTGTCGGACCCCGACGCGGAGGACACGCTGCGGTTGTTCGAACGGGTGGTGGCGTCCGGCCGGAACCTGGCGTTCATGGCCCACTTCTCCCACGAGAAGGAGCTCGAATCGGAGATCGTGCGCGAAGCGGTGCGCCGCATCCGCGCCACCGGTGCGGTGATCCGGACGCAGGCGCCGCTGATCCGGACGATCAACGACGACGCGCAGCAGTGGGCGGGCATGTGGAGGACCCAGCACAAGCTGGGGATGATCCCGTATTACATGTTCGTGGAGCGCGACACGGGTCCGCAGGACTACTTCTCGGTGCCGCTGTGGCGGGCCTGGGAGATCTTCCGGGACGCGTTCAGCCAGGTCTCGGGCCTGTGCCGCACCGTGCGGGGACCGTCGATGTCGGCCACGCCCGGCAAGGTCTCGGTGGACGGGGTCGTGCAGATCGGCGAGGAGAAGGTGTTCGCGCTGCGGATGCTCCAGGCACGGGACCCCGACATCGTCGGGCGCCCGTTCTACGCGAAGTTCGACGAGAACGCCGTGTGGGTGGACGACCTGAAGCCCGCGTTCGCGGACAAGTTCCCGTTCGAGTAGACCCGTCCTTCGTCGGCTGGACGGCGTCTTCTCGAGAGCACGGCGAGAGCCGGAGCGGCGTGAAGCCGCTCCGGCTCTCGTCGTCTCAGGCGGCGTGCAGGGCGAACCCGGTGGTGCCCTCGGGTTCGCGGCCGGGCAGGAGGCGCTTGTTCTCGTCGTAGTCCTCGGTCTGCCTGCGGTAGGCGATCGGCTCGGTCTCGGCGAGGGTCTCGAGGCGGTGGCGCAGGAGTTTGACCATGTCGGCGTAGTCGGTCTGCCAGCCGGCGCCGGTGATCACCACGGGCGGGAGGATCTCCATGCCGGTGTAGAACAGGACGCCGTGCTGGATCGGGAAGAGCAGATCGTTGATGTCGCCGTTGATGCCGCGGTCGGAGAGGTGCGCGTCGGCCGCCCCGGTGGTCACGACGATCATGGCGCGCTTGCCGGCGAGGAGGCCGTCGCCGTAGCGCTTCCAGGCGCGGGAGGTTCCGTAGCCGAAGCCGTTGGTGAAGACCCGGTCCATCCAGCCCTTCATGATGGCCGGCACCGTGAACCACCACAGCGGGAACTGGAGGATGACGGTGTCGGCGGCGAGGAGCCGTTCCTGTTCGGCCTTGACGTCCGCGGTCAGCGAGCCCTTCTCCCAGGCTTCGGCCGCGGCGTCGATGAAGGCGTCGCTCTCGGTGGGCCCGAAGTCGTCGAAGTCGGCGACGGCCTTCCAGTTCATGGCGTAGAGGTCGGCGACGGTGACGGTGTGGCCGAGCCCTTCGAGGGTTTGGACGGCTTCGTCGCGCAATGCGGCGTTGAGCGAGGCGCGGTGCGGGTGGGCGTAGACGAGGTGCGTTCTCATGCGGTCCATCGTGCGGCGGTTCCGGCGGGGCTACCAGACGCCTGTTCGACCTGGGGTCGTTCAACCCTGGGACTGACAGACCTAGGCAGCGGCGTCGCGGAGCGGTGATACTTGCCGCGGAGGTTTGAGCTATGTCATCTGATGCGACCGGAGTCCACAAGCTGGAGGACGTGGTAGACCTGGGGAAGTTCCTCCAGGCGCGGCGCGCCCGTGTGAACCCCGCCGAAGTGGGGCTGCCGGAATTCGACCGGCGGCGGGTGCCGGGCCTGCGCCGCGAGGAGCTGGCGCTGCTGGCCGGAGTGAGCGTGGACTACTACACGCGCTTGGAGCAGGGGCGGGCGAAGCGACCCTCGGACCAGGTGCTCGACGCGGTGGCGCGGGCGCTGCGCCTGGACGAGACCACGCGGGCGCATCTGCACCGGCTGGCCGGGAACTCGCGGCTGAGCCCGGTGCAGTCGGAGTCGGGCGTGCGGCCGTCGCTGCAGACGATGCTGGCGGCGATCGACTCGTTCCCGGCGTTGATCATGAACCACCGGCAGGACGTGCTCGCGGCGAATCGCTTGGCGCGCTTGCTGTACGGGGGTTTCGGCTGGGATCTGGAATCGGGGCCGAACTTCGCGCGGCTGCTGTTCGACGATGATTCGCGGGAGTTCTTCCCGGACTGGGCGACGGTGTGCGCGGGCGAGACGGTCGCGCAGCTGCGGAAGATGGCGGCGCTGTTCCCCGAGGACGCCCAGATGACGGCGCTCATCGGCGAGCTGTCGGTGGCGCACCGGGACTTCGCGGAGTTCTGGGCGCGGGCCGAGGTGAAGGACTGCAACATCGGGTGGGTCCGGTTCGACCACCCGATGGTCGGTCTGCTGCAGCTGTACAAGGACCAGTTCCGGGTGGCGGACGGTTCGGGTCAGATGCTCGTGACGCTGACGGCGTCGCCGGGGACGGACGGGTACGAGAAGCTCGCGCTGCTGGGGGCCTCCTGACGGCTGCGGCCGTCGGAAGGCCCCCAGGGGCGGGCGGTCCCCCGCCCGCCCGCGGTCATGCGGTGATCTTCAGCTGCTCGATGACGCTGACCCAGTCGGCGTTGCCGCGTCCGGTGGCGGCGCGCTCGTCGAGGTGCTTCATGAGCGGTTCGAGGAAGTCGGCTCCGGTCCCCTGCTCGCGGGCGGCGGTGATCAGTGAGGCCACTGCCGCGCGGGTGAAGTCGACGCTCTGCCCGGCGCCCGCGTCGTAGTCGCCGCCGTCGACCACGGCGACGGTCAGTTCGGCGAGCGGGACGACCGCGCCGAGCCAGGCGACGATGTCCCTGGCGGTCTGCGCGGCGGGCGCCCCGACGGTGCGCATCATGGCGACGGCCTGGAGGACCCCGCCGAACATGGCGTACATGGCGGTCAGGAGCGCCATGTCCTTGAGCGAGGCCAGGCCCGCGTCGGCGCCTTCGAACTCGGCGGTCCCGAGGGTTTCCAGGGCGGTCTTCGCGATGGCGTAGGCGTTCTCGTCGCCGGAGTAGAGCAGGAGCGATGCCGGGGTGCCGATCATCGCCGGGACGGCCATGATGGCGCCGTCGAGATAGGTCAGGCCCTGTTCGGCGGCCCACGCGGCGGTGTCGCGGGCCTCGTTCGGCGTGGTGGTCGTCAGGTTGACCACGACCTTGCCTTTGAGTTCGGCGGCGACCGGTTCGAGGTGTTCGCGGACGCTGGCGTGGTCCAGGAGCACGACGAAGACGATGTCGCTCGCGGCGGCGGCTTCGGCGACGGTGGCGGCGACGTTCGATCCGGCGGCGCGGTGGGGCTCGGTCCTGGCGGGAGTGCGGTTCCAGACGGTGGTGTCGTATCCGGTGCCGCGGAGGCGGTCGGCGATGGCCGAGCCCATGGCGCCGAGTCCGAGGATGCTGATGGTGCCCTTCGGCATGGTGTGTTCCTTTGCGGTAGTGAGGGTCAGTGGATGGTGAGGCGCTCGATGACGCGGAGCCAGTCGTCGGCGCCGTGGCCGGTGGCGGCGAGTTCGTCGAGGAGCTTCTTGTGCGGCTCGAGGAGGTCGGCGCGGACGCCTTGCTCGCGGCTGGCGGCGATGAGCGAGGCGAGGCCGATGCGGTCGAAGTCGACGCTCTGGCCGCCGGTGTCGTACGTGCCGCCGTCGATGATCTCGGCGAGGCCGCGGCCGTGCGGGAGCATCGCGGCGAGCCAGGCGTGGACCTCTTCGGCGGTGTCGACCGCGGTGGCGCCGACGGTGCGCATCATGGCGATGGCCTGGACGTAGCCGGCGAACATGAGGTCCATCGCCGAGAGCAGGGCCATGTCCTTGAGCGACGCGAGGCCCGCGTCGGCGCCTTCGAACTCGGCGGTGCCGAGGGTTTCGAGGACGGTCCGGGCGGTCTCGTAGGCGCCGGCGTCACCGGAGTAGAGCAGGCGCGAGTGCGGTTCGCCGATCATCGAGGGGACGGCCATGATGGCGCCGTCGAGATAGGTCAGGCCCTGCTCGGCGGCCCACGCGGCGGTGTCGCGGGCCTGGTTCGGCGTGGTGGTCGTCAAGTTGACGACCGTACGGTCCTTGAGGTCGGCGGCGACCGGTTCGAGGTGCTCGCGGACGCTGGCGTGGTCCAGGAGCACGACGAAGACGATGTCGCTCGCGGCGACCGCCGCGGCGACGGTGGGCGCGGCGCGGGAGCCGGCTTCGGCGTGCGGTCGGGTCTTGGCGGCGGTGCGGTTCCAGACGGTCGTGTCGTGGCCGGTGTCGCGGAGGCGCTGGGCGATGGCCGAGCCCATGGCGCCGAGCCCGAGGACGGTGACGGTTCGCTTCGGCATGGTGTGCAGCCCTTCTAGGCGGTTTCGCCGCGCAGGACGCGGTAGACGGGGACGGGCCGGCCGGCTTTCTCGCTGGCGTCGATGGCGCGCTGGTAGAAGCTCTGGGCGGTCTTCGTCAGCGAGGCGTCGACGCCGAGGTCCTCGCTCGTCTCGATGACGTGCCGCGCTCCGGCGTGCATCATCTTGAAGCTGTGGACGTCGCCCCAGCCGCCCTGCTTGGCGCCCTCGGCGAACTCGCGCATGAAGTCGCGGTAGCTGTCGGGGTGGCCCGAGGCGTTGGCGACGAAGCGCTCGAAGTCGGCGCCGGAGCGGTCGACGATGGCCAGCGCCTGCTCCCAGCCGATCAGGAAGGCGTGGAAGAGCGCGAGTTCGGCCTGGTAGAAGACCTGCGAAAGGCCGTAGTCCTCGCCGAGGTACTCCTGGCGGCTCAGCGGTCGCAAGCGGTCCCTGCAGGTGTCGAAGACGCCCTGGGGGCCGCTGAAGTACAGGTAGGAGTCGGGGTGGGTGATGTCGTCGCCCTGGGACATGAAGCCGCCCGAGAGGTACTCGCCGCCGCGGTCGGTCACCCAGGCGGCGCCCTTGCGGGCGTTCTCGGGCGAGTCGGAGGAGAGGTTCGCGACGACCTTGCCGGCCAGGTGGTCCTCGGCCTGGCCGAGGACGTCGTACATCGCCCGGTAGTCGGTGAGGGTGACGATGGCGAGGTCGCCCGCGTCGAGGGCTTCGGCGACGGTCGCGGCGCGCTCGGCGCCGAGTTCGGCCATGGCGTCGGCCTTGGCGGCGGTGCGGTTCCAGACGGTGACCTCGTAGCCGGCTCCGAGGTAGGCCTTGACCATGGCCTGGCCCATCGGTCCGAGGCCGATGATCGTGATGGCGTGCTGCTGCATCGGGGCTCCCTTTCTAGGCGGCGCTGCCGCGGAGGATCCGGTAGACGGGGACGGGAGACCCGGTCTTTTCGCTGGCTTCCAGTGCGCGCTGGTAGAAGCCTTGGATGGTGCGGGTGAGGGTGGCGTCGACGCCGACTTCCTCGGCCGCGTCGATGACGTGCTGGGCGCCGGCGTGCATCATCTTGAAGTTCGCGACGTCGCCCCAGCCGCCCTGCTTCGCGGCGGCCCCGAAGTAGAGGGTGAAGTCCCGGTAGCCGTCGGCGGTCTGGCTGGCGAGCTCGATGTACTTGTCGACGTCCGCTCCCGCGCCGTCGATGATGGCCACGGCCTGTTCGAGCGCGTTCAGGAACGCGTGGAACTGGGCGAGTCCGGCCTGGTAGTAGAGCTGGGCCATGCCGTAGTCGGCGCCGAGGTACTCCAGTCCGGGGACGAGGACTTCCAGGAGGGCGCGGTGCGCTTCGTAGAGGTTCTCGGGGCCGCTGACGTAGAGGCGCGAGGTGGCGTGCTTGAGGTCGTCGCTCTGGGTCATGTAGGCGCCGGTGAGGAAGGCGCCGCCGCGTTCGGCGACCCATTCGGCGCCCTTGCGGGCCTTCTCCGGGGAGTCCGAGGAGAGGTTGACGACGGTCTTGCCGGTGAGGTCGGCCTGCTCGAGGACGCCGTACATGGCGCCGTAGTCGATGAGCGAGAGCAGGACGGTGTCGTTCGCGGCGACGGCCTCGGCGGCGGTGTCGGCGGGTTCGGCGCCGAGTTCGGCGATGGCGTCGAGTTTGGGGCGGGTGCGGTTCCAGACGGTGACGTCGTAGCCGGCGTCGAGGAGGACCTTGACGGTGGCGCGGCCCATCGGGCCGAGGCCGATCACGGTGACGGATCTTTTGTCGGACATGTTGCGCCCCTTAGGGAGTGAAGGTTTCTCGGTCTCGCTGACGAGATCCATGTTCGCCGGGCCGGATAGGCTCTGCAAGACCGCACCTTCGGGTGGGGCTACTTACGTCGAGGTTCGAAATATGGCCGGGAGGGGTCCGATGCAGGCAGCGAGTGACACAGATCAAACGTGCGGCATGTCGATCGCGATCGATGTCGTCGGCGGCAAGTGGAAGATGCACCTGATGTGGGTGCTGGCCGAGGGTCCGGTCCGGTTCGGGCAGATCCGGCGCAAGCTCGACGGGGTGAGCGAGAAGGTGCTCGCGGAGAACCTCAGGCAGTTGGAGGCGAGCGGGATCGCGCATCGCGAGATGTACGCGGAGGTGCCGCCGCGCGTGGAGTACTCGCTGACGCCGCTGGGGCGGTCGCTGAACGACGCGCTGGCGCCGCTGGAGGTCTGGGGAGACGAGAACCGCGACGCCTTGGCGCCGCGGTCCGGTGTCGCCGCCTGCTAGCGGCTCGTCACATCGGGGGCGCCTCGCGGCGGCGGTATTCGCGGCCGCCTTCGGTGCGCTCCAGCAGCAGCTCGTCGATCATGTCGCGGCGCAGTTGGAGCGGGTCGTCGTACTCGGTCGCCAGTGCGTCGGTGATCTCGCGTTCGGTGTAGACGCGGTCGAATGCGAAGTGGCGTGCGGCGAGGTCCTTCAGGAGTGCTACCAGTTTGCGTCGGTTGACGGGTCTGACGCTGATGCGGCCGTTCGAGTAGAGCTGGGCGACTTCGGGGTCGGTGCCGGGAGGCGCGTCGGGCCGTTCGGCGCGGGCGGCCGCGGCGGCGTCGCGGAAGGCCTGCGGTGCGGCGCGGACCCTGCCGTCCTCGCGGATGACCAGGCCGGCTTCGAACAGGCGCATGAGGGCGCGTTCGGCGCGCGGGTGGCGGGCGTTCAGTTCGGCGACGGTGGCGCCCGTGTCGGTGAGGACGATCTCGGCGAAGACGCGGAGGCGTTCGGGGTCGGCGAGGGCCTTGACGATGATGTGGCTCGGTGATGCGGATTCTGCTGGCATCCGGACAGACTGGTGCAGTCCGCCCGGAGGGTCAACGGGTTTTCAGGCGCTTTCGCCGAGGGTGCGCAGGTAGGCGAGGTCGACGCCGTCGAGCGTGTCGAGGCGCAGGACTTCGAGGTCGGGGGGCAGTTCGACTTCGCTGGGGATGGCGAGGGTGACCGCGCCCGAGGCGAGTGCCGAGCTGACGCCGGAGACCGAGTCCTCGAGGACGACCGTGCGCCTGATGTCGACGCCGAGCTTCCCGGCGGCGACGTGGTAGGGCTCGGGGTGGGGTTTGCGCTGGTCGACCTCGTCGCCGCAGATGGTGATGTCGAAGTTGCCGGGGCCGATCTGGCCGATGATGATCTCGGCCAGTTCGCGGGGGGTCGAGGTGACGAGGGCGGTGGGCACGCCGGCGGCGCGGGCTTCGAGGAGGAGTTCCCGGGCGCCGGGCTTCCATTCGACGCCTTCGGCGAAGAGCTCCTTCATGCGCCGGCGCAGCCACAGCCGGCGTGCGGGGGCTTCGCTGAGCGGGCGGCCGAGGCTTTCGAGGAGCATGAGGACCGAGGCGTCCTCGTTGGTGCCGACCATGCGGGCACGGACGAGCGGGTCGAGTCTGCCGCCGAGGAGTTCGGCGAGTTCTTCGATGCCGGTGTCCCAGACCCGCTCCGAGTCGACGAGGGTCCCGTCCATGTCGAAGAGCACGGCTTGCGGGAACGTGGCTTTCGGTAGGTCGGTCACGGGTTCAACAGTACGGGCGTCGCGGTTGCCGGGGCCCGGTTCGAGGGCCGACCGCGAAGCAGCTCACAGGGTGCGACAGCCCACGGCGGGGTCCGTCGGGTGGGGTCAGGCGAGTCCGGCGCGGTGGTGGCGGCGGCACAGGACGGTGTAGGAGTCCATGTCGCCGACTTCGACGAGGTCGCCGGAGAAGACCATGACGCCGTCGCGCAGGCGAGCGTTGTGGGTGCCGCGCTCGCCGCACCAGCAGTTGACGCGCACGGGGAGCTCTTCGACGCGGTCGGCGAGTTCGATGAGGCGCTGCGCGGCGGGGAAGAGGCGGCCGAGGAAGTCGGTCTTGAGGCCGAAGGCGTACACGTCGAGGTCGAGGCCGTCGACGGCGTCGGCGAGGTGGTTGATCTGCTTGGGGGCTTCGAGGAACTGGACTTCGTCGACGATCACGTACGGGGGCCGGATCTCGGCGAGGTCGTCGTAGATGTCGAAGCCGGGCTTGACCTCTTTGCCTTCGTGGCTGAGCCCGAGGCGGCTGGAGACGACGCCTTCGCCGCCGCGGTCCAGCGAGGTGTAGACGACGCCCTTGCCGCCGAGCGAGTGGTGGTACTGGAGGGCGAGGGTGGACTTCCCGGCGTCCATGACGCCGAGATAGGCGACGAGTTCGTGCGACATGGCCCTATGGTGCCGGTCGGGCGGAGCCCGGGTGAACGCGGTTCCCGGCGCGGTGCCCGGTGCCATTGAGGCGCCGGGCACCTTCCGGGGTCACTTGGCGTTGAAGTAGCTCGCCTCGGGGTGGTGGAGGACGATCGCGTCGGTGGACTGCTCCGGGTGGAGCTGGTCCCCTTCGGACAGTTCCACGCCGATGCGGTCGGCGCCCAGGAGGTCGACGAGGGTCGCGCGGTCGGCCAGCTCGGGGCAGGCCGGGTAGCCGAAGGAGTACCGGCAGCCGCGGAAGTCGACGTCGAGGAGGCCCTTGAGGTCGCCGGGGTCGGCGTCGGCGACGGTGCCGCCGCCGGGCAGGGTCCATTCGCGGCGCATGCGGCGGTGCCAGTACTCGGCGAGCGACTCGGTGAGCTGCACGGTGAGCCCGTGGACTTCGAGGTAGTCGCGGTAGGCGTTGGCCTGGAAGAGCTCGTTGGTGTACTCGGAGACCTTGGAGCCCAACGTGACCAGCTGCATCCCGAGGACGTCGAGCTGCTCGCCGTCCTTGGCGCGGAAGAAGTCGGCGAGGCACAGGCGGCGGCCCTGGCGCTGGCGCGGGAACGTGAAGCGGGCGCGCTCGGCGTGGCCGTTCTCGTCCAGGACGACGAGGGTGTTGCCCTCGGCGTAGACCGGGAAGTACGCGTAGGCGATCTTCGCCTCGATGACGTTGTCGGTGGCGAGGCGGTCGAGCCAGTAGCGCAGGCGCGGGCGGCCCTCGGTCTCGACCAGCTCCTCGTAGGAGGGGCCGTCGCCGCGCGTGGGCTTGAGGCCCCACTGGCCGAGGAAGGTCGCGCGCTCGTCGAGGAGCGCGGCGTACTCGGAGGTCTGGATGCCCTTGAGGACGCGCGAGCCGTAGAACGGCGGGACCGGGATGTCGACGTCGGTGGCGACGTTGGAGCGCACCGACGTGTCGTCCAGGTCCGGGAGCGTGTCCGCGACGAGCGTGGCCTGCTTGGCGCGCCGCTGTCGGCGCAGGGCGATCTTCGCGTCCTGCTCGGGGTCGGTGATCGGCGCGCCGGTCTTGCGGGCGGTCATGACCTTGTTCATGAGGTCGAGGCCCTCGAAGGCGTCGCGCGCGTAGTGGACCTGGCCGCCTTCGAACATCTCGCGCAGGTCGTCCTCGACGTAGGCGCGGGTGAGCGCGGCGCCGCCGAGGAGGACGGGCCAGCGCCGGTGGAGGCTGCGGGCCATCATCTCGGCGAGGTTGTCCTTCATGATCACCGTGGACTTGACGAGCAGGCCGCTCATCCCGATGACGTCGGCCTTGTGCTCTTCGGCGGCGTCGAGGATCGCGTTGATGGGCTGCTTGATGCCGAGGTTGACGACGGTGTAGCCGTTGTTGGACAGGATGATGTCGACGAGGTTCTTGCCGATGTCGTGGACGTCGCCGCGGACGGTGGCCAGGACGATGGTGCCCTTGTCGGAGGAGTCGGCCTTGTCCATGTGGGGTTCGAGGTGGGCGACGGCGAACTTCATGGCCTCGGCGGACTGGAGGACGAACGGCAGCTGCATCTGGCCGGAGCCGAAGCGGTCGCCGACGACCTTCATGCCTTCGAGGAGGTGGTCGTTGATGATGTCGAGGGGGCGCTTGCCGTCCGCGAGCGCCTCGTCGAGGTCGGTGTCCATGCCGTTCTTGTCGCCGTCGATGATGCGCTGGGCGAGGCGTTCGCCGAGCGGGAGGGCGGCGAGGGCTTCGGCGCGGGCCTCCTTGGTGCCGGCGAGGCTGACGCCGTCGAAGATCTCGATGAGCTTCTGGAGCGGGTCGTAGTCCTCGGCGCGGCGGTCGTAGACCATGTCGAGGGCGACCTTCTTGTGCTCCTCGGGGATCGAGGCCATCGGCAGGATCTTGGAGGAGTGGACGATCGCGCTGGTGAGCCCGGCCTCGACGCATTCGTGGAGGAACACGGAGTTGAGGACCTGGCGGGCGGCGGGGTTGAGGCCGAAGGAGATGTTGGAGACGCCGAGCGTGAAGTTGACGCCGGGGTAGAGCCGGGCGATCTCGCGGATCGCGGCGATGGTCTCGATGCCGTCGCGGCGGGTCTCCTCCTGGCCGGTGGAGATGGGGAAGGTGAGGGCGTCGACGAAGATGTCCTCGATCTTCATGCCCCAGGCGCCGGTGAGGTCGTCGATGAGGCGGGCGGCGACGCGGACCTTCCAGTCGCGGTCGCGGGCCTGGCCCTCCTCGTCGATGCACAGGGCGACGACGCCCGCGCCGTGTTCGGCGACGAGCGGCATGATCCGCCGGTAGCGGGAGCCCGGGCCGTCGCCGTCCTCGAAGTTGACGGAGTTGACGACGCATTTGCCGCCGAGGGCGTCGAGGCCGGCTTCGACCACGTTCGGCTCGGTGGAGTCGAGCATGATCGGCAGGGTCGAGGCGGTGGCGAAGCGGGAGGCGAGGACGCGCATGTCCTCGGCGCCGTCGCGGCCGACGTAGTCGACGCACAGGTCGAGCAGGTGGGAGCCGCCGCCGGCCTGCTCGCGGGCGATCTCGACGCAGCGGTCGTAGTCGGCGGCGAGCATGGCGTCGCGGAAGGCCCTGGAGCCGTTGGCGTTGGTGCGCTCGCCGACGTTGAGGATCGACACGTCCTGGTCGTAGGGCACGTGGTGGTAGGAGGAGGAGACGCCCGGTTCGCGCACGACGGTGCGCTCCTTGGGGGCGATGATGTTCTCGGGGGCGCCGCCGAGGCGGGCGCGGACGGCGCGGATGTGGTCGGGGGTGGTGCCGCAGCAGCCGCCGACGAGGCTGACGCCGAAGTTCTTGACGAACTCCTCGTGGGCGTCGGCGAGCTCTTCGGGGGTGAGCGGGTAGACCGCGCCGTTGGGGCCGAGCGTGGGCAGTCCGGCGTTGGGCATGACCGAGATCGGGACGGGCGAGTGGCGCGAGAGGTAGCGCAGGTGCTCGCTCATCTCGGCCGGGCCGGTGGCGCAGTTGAGGCCGATGAGGTCGATGCCGAGGGACGCGAGGCTGGTGAGGGCCGCGCCGATCTCGCCGCCGACGAGCATGGTGCCGGTGGTCTCGACGGTGACCTGGGCGATGATCGGGATGTTCGTGCCGAGTTCGGCGTTGGCGCGTTTGGCGCCGATGACGGCGGCCTTGGCCTGGAGGAGGTCCTGGGCGGTCTCGACCAGGAGCGCGTCGGCGCCGCCTTCGATGAGGCCGGCGGAGCACTCCTGGTAGTAGTCGCGCAGGAGCCCGAAGGGCGCGTGGCCGAGGGTGGGCAGGCGGGTGCCGCCGCCCATGGAGCCGAGCACGAAGCGCGGCCACTCGGGGGTCGCGTACTCGTCGGCCTTCCGGCGGGCGAGGCTCGCGGCGGCGCGCGCGAGCTCGCGGGCGCGGTCCTCGATGCCGTATTCGACCAGGCCGCCGTAGTTGGCGTTGAAGCTGTTGGTCTCGACGCAGTCGGCCCCGGCCGCGAGGTAGGCGTCGTGGATGCCCAGGACGATGTCGGGGCGGGTCAGGCAGAGGATGTCGGAGAGGCCCTCGTGGCCGTCGTAGTCCTCCATGGTCGGGTCGAAGGTCTGGAGCATCGTGCCCATGCCCCCGTCGGCGATCACGACGCGGCGGCTCAGGACATCGAGGAAAAGACTCTTCGCAGACACGCGGTCAAGGGTACTGGCGAGTGCCGCGAAGTGGGAAGTCCGTTTCACTGGATGGGCACTGTGTCGGATGAAGATCACACGCGCACGAATAGGATGAGCGGTATGGAACTGCTCCTCGTCCCGATCGGGCTCACCGCTCTCGCCCTCTACCTCCTGTACTGGACCGTCCGCTACGCGGTGCGGCACGCGCTCGCCGACGCCGATGAGCGGCGCTCGAACTCCCGGTCCGACGGGCGTAGCATCGGGTCGTAACGGCCGTCTCTCCCGAAGGGGCCCTCATGGACACAGTCGACAACCGCTTGTGGACCGAAGTCACCGATCCCGCGAAGCTGCGGGAGATCGTCGGCGAGGTGATGCCGCAGGCCGCGACCAAGGAGCGGGCGACGCTCCACGAGCACGACCGGGCCTGGCTGGCCGCCTCCCCCTACTGCGTCGTCGCGACCTCGGACGCCGACGGCAACTGCGACGCCTCCCCCAAGGGCGACCCGGCCGGGAAGCTCATCCACGTCCTCGACGACGCGACCGTGGCGATTCCCGAGCGCAAGGGCAACCACCGCGTCGACGGCTACCACAACGTGCTGGCCAACCCCCATGTCGGACTGCTGTCGCTGCTCCCGGGCCGCCGCGAGACGCTGCGGATCAACGGCCGCGCGCGCATCGTCGCCGACGCGCCGTTCTTCGAGGACATGATCGTCAAGGGCCACAAGCCCGTGCTGGCGCTGGTGGTCGAGATCGAGACGATCTTCTTCCACTGCGGCAAGGCGTCCATGCGCTCGGGGATCTGGAAGCCCGAGACATGGACGCCCGACGTCCTGCCGACGCACGCGCGCATGGTCAAGGACACGCAGGTGGTCGACCAGACCCTCGAGGAGCTGGTCGACAAGTACGGGCCCAAGTACGAGGCGGGCCTGTACTAGCCGCCCTCGGCCAGGAGCCGCTCGATCGAGGCGTCGTCGCAGGTCTCCCAGAACTCCCCCACCACGTCCTCCAGCTGCTCCATCGACCCCGCGTCGAAGAGCTTGTCCTGGTATTTCGTGATGTCGTAGTCGACGGTGCCCATGGTGTAGAGGTCGAGCGGCATGATGTTCATGCCGCGGAACTCGTCGATCTCCCCGTACGAGGAGAGGATGCCCGCGCCGTAGGCCTTGAGGCCGTCCTTCTCGCTCATGACCCCGAATTCGAGGGTGAACCAGAAGACGCGGGAGACGAATTCGAGCGCGTCCTCGGAGTGGACGCGGCGGGCCGCCTCGCCCGCGGCCCGGTAGAGGGCGGCGAAACGCGGCGAGGCCAGCGCGTTGGCGTGGCCGATGACCTCGTGGATGACGTCGGGTTCGGGCGTGTAGAGCGGCACCGAGTGGTGCCGGATGTACTGGGTGGCGTGGAACTTCCCGTCGGAGAGCACCCCGTAGAACTCGCGCAGCGGCACGAGGCCCGCGGCCGGCAGGTAGCTGAAGCCGGTGAGCGGGGCGAGGGCCTCGGAGACCTCGGCGAGCTGCGGGATGTGGTCGGCCGGGAGTTTGAGCCGCTCGCCGCCGTCCAGGTACTCCTTGGCGGCCAGGGCCTGGTGTTTGACCGCGAGTTCGGCGCTGACCAGCCGCCATATCTCGTGCTCGGTGTCGGTGTATGAGACCTCGGGCATGGGTAGGCCCGGCTCCCAGTCCATTGCGAGGCCCGCGATGGCGTTGCGCCGGTCGCGGTACTCGGGGTCGGCGAAGCCCGGGTGGTTCTCACCCAGTTCCACGACGACCGTGCCGTCGGCGTCGGTGTTGACCGGCGCGAAGTACTGTCCTTCTTCGAACATGTGAACAGTCCATCAGGTGGGACGCCGCCTGTCAACGCAGTCGCGAGACTGGCAAGCCCTGTCCGCGCCGTCAGGCGAAGCGGAGCTTCCCGGGGGTCTCGGTCGGGGCCGATTTGCCGAGGAAGTCGCGGCGCTTGGCGTCGAAGCCGTGGCGGTCGTCGAACATGTCGCGGGCCATCTCGGCGAGCTCGATGGTCTGGTAGTACGACAGGGGCTTGGACTCCGTGCGGCGGCGGGCCTTGGCGGCGAACATGCGCCCGCGGGTGACCGGGTCGTTGTAGCCGATGGCGACGGCGCGCAGCCAGCGCTGGAACTCGTTCCAGTCGCGGGGGCCGACCGCGCCGATGAGGCCGATCTGGGCGGCTTCCGCGGCGGAGATCGGGAGCTTGTCGCCCAGGAGCCGGGCGGCGGTCTCGTCGCCGACGCGGTTGGCGACCGACCAGGTGTGCAGCTCCGAGCCGAAGATGCCCATGTCGTAGTAGGGGTTGAGGACGGTGCCGTCGCGGGCGACGGTGACGTCGGCGCAGAGGGCGGCCATGACGCCGCCGGCGCCGGCGTTCGCGGAGAAGGCGGCGACGGTGAGCTGGTCGGCTTCGGCGATCGCCAGGCACAGCTCGTCGATGGCGTTGATGTTGTCCCAGGCCTCGGCGGCGGGGTTCGCCGCGGCGTCGATGACGCCGAGGTGGATGCCGTTGGAGAAGGCGTGCTCGGTGCCGGTGATGACGAGGATGCGGGTGTCCTCGGTGAGGGCCTTCTCGACCGCTCCGGTGAGGCGGCGGCACTGCTCGGTGTGCATGGCGCCGTTGTAGGAGCGGAGGGTGAGGTGGCCGATGTCGCCTTCGCGGCGGTAGACGGTCTCGGCGATGGCCTCGGGTGCGGGTTTGAACGCGGCGTGCTGCGCGTCGATGACCATGGCGGCCGGGAGTTTGGGCCCGCGCCTGCTCTCGAGCAGGGCGGCGTAGCCGATCCAGAGGGTGCCGCGGCCGGTGGCGAAGGCGAGGGCTTCGCAGTCGCGGCCGACGACGGTGCCGGGTTCGGCTCCGGTGTGCTCGTCGGTCGCGGCGGCGTCGAACAGGCAGTAGGTGCGGCCGGCGACTTCGGCGGGGGCGCCGGGGGCGCCGTCGGCGGCGGCGATGCGCCGGGCCAGGTCGGCGGCCGGGGCGCGCCAGTCGAGGGCGAAGGCGGGGCGGCGCAGCAGCGGGAGTTCGCCGGTGCCGGGCACCGCGCGGGGCTGCCGGTCCACGGGCACGGGCTGCTCGCCGGCGGCGACCTTGCGGACGGTGGCCGCGACGCAGTCCATGGCGGCGTCGGCGACGCGGCTGTTGTACAGGGCGCTCTTGGTGATGCGTTCGGGGACGTCGAAGGTGAACGAGGCCCAGACCGGGCCCGCGTCCATCTCCTCGACCGCCGAGAGCGCGGTGACGCCCCAGCGGGGGCTCTGGCCGAGCAGGGCGTGGTCGAGGGACGAGGGGCCGCGGTCGCCGACGGGCCCGGGGTGGATGATCACGGTCGTCCAGCGCCGCCAGACCTCTTCGGGCACCCGGTGCTTGAGGAACGGGCACAGGATGAGGTCGGGGTCGATCCGTTCGACCGCAGCGGTGAGCGACTCCGGATCGCGGTGGGCGGGGGCCAGCTCGACGCCGACCTCGTGCCCCTGCTCCCGGAGGGTGCACCAAACGCGCTGGGTGAGACCGTTGAAAGCGGACGCAAGCAGCAGGATCTTCAATTCGACTCCAGGAGGATGGGGAGTCGGCCACGCTCTGTTACAGCGTACCGATACTCGGCATTTCGCACAATCAGCGCGTGCAGTGTATGCCGAGCAATCCTCCGATCGTGTCTCGGGCAAGGGACGAAGCGGACGGATCCCCACCACCTGCGGTGAGGGTCGCGCCGGCCCACTCGTCGACCGCGGCGAGGGCTCCGGGGGTGTCGAGGTCGTCGGCCAGGCGCTCGCGCACGGCGGTCAGCATCGCCCCGGCGGGGAGGGCGAGTTCGCGGGAGACGGCCTCGCGCCAGCGGCCCAGGCGCAGTTCGGCCTCGGCCAGCGCGGCACCGCTCCACTGCCGGTCGGAGCGGTAGTGGTGGGCGAGCAGGGCCAGGCGCACCGCGGCGGGGTCGACGCCTTCGGCGCGGAGCTTGGAGACGAACACGAGGTTGCCCAGGGACTTGGACATCTTCTCGCCGTCGAGGCCGATCATGCCGGTGTGGACGTAGGAGCGGGCGAAGGGCCGCTCGCCGGTGAGGGATTCGGCGTGCGCGGCGGACATCTCGTGGTGGGGGTAGATGAGGTCGTTGCCGCCGCCTTGGACGTCGATGGTGGCGCCGAGGTGGTCGACGGCGATGCAGGCGCATTCGATGTGCCAGCCGGGGCGCCCGGGTCCGACCTCGGTGTTCCAGGAGGGCTCGCCGTCGCGGGGGGCGTTCCACAGGATCGGGTCGAGGGGGTCGCGCTTGCCGTCGCGGTCGGGGTCGCCGCCGCGTTCGCGGGCGTACTTGAGCATGGTCTCGCGGTCGTAGTTCGACTCGGAGCCGAAGTCGGGGTCGGCCTCGACGGCGTAGTAGACGTCGCCGCTCTCGTGGCGGTAGGCCGCGCCCTTCTCGAGGAGGTCGGCGACGGCGCGGCCGACCGAGGGGACGGACTCGACGGCGCCGATGAAGTGGCGGGGCGGGAGGACCTGGAGGGCGACCATGTCCTCGCGGTAGAGGGCGGTCTCGCGCAGGCCGAGGACCTGCCAGTCGGTGCCGTCGCGTTCGGCGCGTTCGAAGAGCGGCTCGTCGACGTCGGTGACGTTCTGCGCGTAGTGGACGTCGAGGCCCTGGTCGAGCCAGTAGCGGTGGACCAGGTCGAAGGTGATCATGGTGGCGGCGTGGCCCAGGTGCGTCGCGTCGTAGGGGGTGATGCCGCACACGTACATCGTGGCGCGCTCGCCGCCGGGCTTGACCGTCTCGCGCAGGCCGGCCGAGGCGGTGTCGTGCAGGCGCAGGGCGGGTCCGTGGCCGGGCAGGGCGGGTACGTGGGGAGCGCTCCAGGAATCCATGCCCGCGATCGTATTCCGGATTCCGGCCGTCCGGCCAGTGACTTCAGCGGCCCGTCGCGTCCGTTCAAGCGCACCTGAGGCTTTCATGCGAGCGTGACTCAATGTAACTTCAGTGACCATGGAACGCCGACCACTTGGACGCAGCGGCATCGAAGTCTCCTCGCTCGGCCTGGGGACGATGACGTGGACCACCGACGAGGCCGGCCTCGAGGACGCGGCCGCGCAGCTGCAGACCTTTGTAGAGGCCGGCGGCACGCTCGTGGACACCGCCGACGTGTTCGGGCAGGGCGCCTCCGAAGCGGTGATCGGGCAGCTCATCGGCAAGATCGTGAACCGCTCGGAGCTGCACATCGCCACGAAGGCCGGGGTTCGCACGGACGGGGCGCCGCGCAAGCGGGACACTTCGCGCGGGTGGCTCATGCGGTCCCTCGAAGGGTCGCTGCGCCGTCTGGGGACCGACTACATCGACTTGTGGATCCTGCACGTCTACGACCCGGACACGCCGCTCGAGGAGACCATGTCGGTGCTCGACTCGGCGGTGTCGAGCGGGAAGGTCCGCTATGTGGGCCTGTCCAATCACACCGGTTGGCAGACGGCGCGGGCGTTCGCGTGGCAGTCGGCGTGGCCCGGGCGGACGCCGATCGTGGCGAACCAGGTCGAGTACTCGCTGCTCCAGCGTGGCGTCGAGCGCGAGGTGCTCCCGGCGTGCCTGGCGCTGGAGATGGGCGTGCTGGCGTGGTCGCCGCTGGGCCGGGGCGTGCTGACGGGCAAGTACCGGTTCGGGCGGCCCGCGGACTCGCGGGCGGTCTCGGCGCAGTGGTCGCGGTTCGCCGGGGTGTACCTGGACGAGCGGTCGGCCGGGATCGTGGAGGCGTGCGCGACGGCGGCCGAGGGCCTGGGCGTGAGCCCGCTGGAGGTCGCTCTGGCGTGGGTGCGGGACCAGCCCGGCGTCGCCTCGGCGATCGTGGGCGCGCGCAACTCGACGCAGCTGCGGGCCTCGCTCGCGGCCGAGCAGCTGTTCCTGCCCCCGGAGATCCGCCTGGCGCTCGACGACGTGTCGGCGCCGACCGTGGGTTATCCGGAGAGCTATTGAGCCGCAGGCGGTTCCCCGCCTGCGGCCCTGCGTACTACTGGCCTTCGCCCATGGAGGCCATCCACTCGTTGACGCGGCGCTCGCCCTCTTCACGGGAGACGTCCTCGACGCGGGTCATGATCGACCAGCGGCGGCCGAACGGGTCGGCGATGGAGGCGAAGCGGTCGCCGGTGACGAACACCGCGGGCTCCTCGCGCACGGTCGCGCCGGCCTCGACCGCCTTGGCGAACACGGCGTCGCAGTCCTCGACGTAGAGGACCAGGGACGCGGTGATGTTCTCCGGATCGGGCTCGGCCATGCCGAACGCGGGGTTCACGTCGCCGAGCTGGATGATCGAGTTCCCGATCTGGATCTCGGCGTGCGCGACCGTGCCGTCGGGCATGTCGTTGCGGGTGAGGACCCGCGCGCCGTAGACCTCGCCGTACCAGTCGAGGGCCTTCGACGCGTCCTTGACGACGATGAACGGCGTGATCGAGTGGTAGCCCTCGGGGATCGGGTCGACCTTGGCTTCGTTTGGCTGCTCAGTGCTCATGGACCCAGTCTGTCGCCTCGGGTCGGGTTCCGATTGTAAAAAAACGACGGACCCGGGTCTTGGCGAAGCTTGCGAGCCGTGAATCTGGATGGCTAAGTTCGTGGGGTGAACGGACCTACCGCCAGCGACAAGGGCATTCTGCGGCCTCACGAGGCCGTACGGTTCATCGACCTGCGGCGGTATCCGGTTCCGGGGCGGCTCGGGACGTACGTGGAGCGGTACTGGTCGGTGCACTGGGACCTGCCGGAGGGCACGGCGTACGAGTCGGTGGTGATCCCCCATCCGTGCGTGAACCTCAGCTTCATGCCGGTGATCGGCGCGGAGCTGCACGGCCCGGGCAACGCGGTCTCGCGGCACCCGCTCACCGGCTCGGGCCGGGTGTTCGGGGCGAAGTTCCGGCCCGGCGGGTTCACCGCGTTCAGCGGGGTCGAGGCGGCGGCGCTCGCGGACTGGTCGTCGGGCGCGGCGACGGTGCTCGGTCCCGAGGCCGACGAGCTGAACGCGATCGTCATGAACGGCGCCGACGAGGCGGCCGTGGAAGTCGTGTCGCGGTTCCTCGATGCACGGCTGCCGGAGCGCGCCGACCCGCGCTACGGGCGGCTGCTGGAGGTCGTGGCGGCGATGCTGGAGGACCGGGGCATCACGAGGGTGGACCAGGTGGCCGCGCGGTTCTTCATGTCCCCCAAGACGTTGCAGCGGCTGTTCCAGGACTATGTGGGACTGGGCCCGAAGACGCTGATCCGGCGCTACCGGCTCCACGACGCGGCCGACCGCCTCGCCGAGGACCCCGAAGCGGACCTGGCCCGGCTCGCCGCCGAACTCGGATGGTCCGACCAGGCCCACTTCACGCACGACTTCAAAGACCTCATCGGGTACCCGCCGGCCGAGTACGC
Source organism: Glycomyces harbinensis (assembly GCF_900101745.1). Lineage (GTDB taxonomy): Bacteria > Actinomycetota > Actinomycetes > Mycobacteriales > Micromonosporaceae > Glycomyces > Glycomyces harbinensis. The sequence continues at coordinate 21,624 of NZ_FNAD01000028.1, forward strand.
AGCGCAGTGCGCCTCGGCCGGAAGGGAACTCGTCATCGCGCGACGCTGAGCCCGCGAACCGCTCAGGCAAGCGGAGCCGGCGGACCGTCGACGGAGGCGGCGTTGACGAACCCGGCGTCCATCTCCAGGCGGCGGCCCTCGAAGGACTCGCGCAGCCGCCGGTCGTGGCTGACCAGGACCACCGTGCCCGTGTAGGAGCCCAGGGCCGCCTGGAGCTCTTCGGCGAGCACCGGCGAGAGGTGGTTGGTCGGCTCGTCCAGCAGCAGCACGTCCACCGGGCGGCTCACCAGCCTCGCGAGTTCGAGGCGGCGGCGCTGGCCGGTCGAGAGCGCGGCGACGGGCGTGCCGAACTGCTCGGGTGCGAACAGCCCCAACCGGAAGAGCGCTTCAGCGTGTTCCTCCAGCGTGCCGACGCGCCCGGCTGCGAAGGCCCGCAGGACCGACTGGCGTCCCGGACCCGGGCCCGACAGCTGGCGCAGGTGGCCCACGGCGCCGGTGCGCTCCGCCGCGCCTTCGTCGGGTTCGAGCTCGCCGGCGAGGACGCGCATGAGCGTGGTCTTGCCCGCGCCGTTCGGACCGGTCACCAGGACGCGCTCGCCGTGGGCGATCGACAGTTCGTCGACCTTCAAGCGGTCGCCGACGCGGACGCCCTGGATGCGCAGGGCCGGGGCCTGCGTGTCCGCGTCCGTGGTGGCGAGGTCGGACTCGAAGCGCATCGGCTCGGGCGGCTGCGGGGCCGGGGCGGCGTGCAGGCGTTCGAGTTGCCGCTTGGCGACCCTGATGCGGCTGCCCGCGCCGTGGTCGCGGTTGCGGGCCCTGAACGCACCGGTCGACATGTTGGCCATCGGGAGCTTGCGCGGGATCGCATCCGCCCTGCCCGCGTTGTGGTCCACGATCCCTTCCTGGCGTTGGACCTCGGCGATCCAGCGCTCGTAGGCGGCCTGGGCCTGCTGGCGTTCGGCGGCCTTCGCGGTCAGGTAGCCCGCGTAGCCGTTGCCGTAGCGGCGGACGCGGCGGTCCTCGACCTCGATCATGGTGGTCGTGACGGCCTCCAGGAAGGCGCGGTCGTGGGTGACGGCGACGACCGTGCCCGACCAGTCGCGCAGCTGCGCTTCGAGCCAGGCCACCGCCGCGTCGTCGAGGTCGTTGGACGGCTCGTCGAGCAGCAGCAGCGCCGGTCGCGAGGCGAGGGTCGCGGCCAGCATCAGGCGCGAGCGCTCGCCGCCTGAGAGCGTCCCGAGGACGCGCCCGCGGTCGAGCCCGGGCAGGCCGAGCGCGTTCAGCGCCATGTCGACCCGCAGGTCCGCCTCCCAGCCCTCGCGGGCCTCGAAGCGGGCGAGGAGGTCGGCGTAGGCCTCGGCGGCCTCCGGCTCGTCGGCGAGCGCGCGCTCGGTCTCGCGCATGGCGGCCTCGATCTCGCGCAGGTCGGCCAGTGCGAGGTCGATCGCGTCGGCGACGGTGCGGTCTTCGGGCAGGTCGAGCTGCTGCGGCAGGTAGCCCACGCCGTCGGGCGCGACGACGGTGATCTCGCCGTTGTCGGGCTCTTCGACCCGGGCCAGGAGCCTGAGCAGGGTGGACTTGCCGGAGCCGTTGTCGCCGATGACGCCGAGGCGTTCTCCGGGTTTGACGGTGAAGCCGACCCGGTCGAGGACGAGGTGGTCGGCGTAGCGCCTGGTGACGTCTACAAGGGAGATATGGGAATGGCGGAACACTGGCGCCTCCGGGAAGCAGTCGTTCGCGATGGGATTGCGGAGTGCGGCACGGGGCAAGGCAAGCCGATGGCTTGCATGATTGCGATGCGTGCCCCGGGGGTCGTGGCGGAGCGGTGCTCGACGCGGTGACCCGGCTGCTTCTAGAGGAAAATCAACATCGCGGTCAATGATAGCGGCAGTGGGGGAAGGAAGTCCAGACGAGTGCGGTCCCGGTTCCAGTGAGCGCGCTCACCGGAACCGGGACCGTCGGTGCTGGAGCCTCGAAATGCTGGGACCGCGAAATGCCGGGCCCTGGAAATGCTAGGCCCTTGAGATGAAGCGGTCCATGGCGTCGACGCCGAACTGGAGGCCCGAGATCGGGACGCGCTCGTCGATGCCGTGGAACAGGGCGGTGAAGTCGAGGTCGGCCGGGAGCTTGAGCGGCGCGAACCCGAAGCAGCGGATGCCCAGGGTGGCGAAGGCCTTCGCGTCGGTGCCGCCCGAGAGCATGTAGGGGACGGTGCGCGCGCCGGGGTCGGAGAGGCGGATGGCCTCGGCCATGGCGTCCACGAGCGGCCCGTCGAAGGAGGTCTCGTAGCCGGGCTGGCGGATCTCGTAGTCGAAGTCGATCCCCGCGCCCGCGAGCTCCTTGAGGGTGGCCTCGAGTTCGTCGTTGCGGCCCGGGAGGGACCGGCAGTCGAGGACGGCCTCGGCGGCGGAGGGGATGACGTTCGTCTTGTACCCGGCGTTGAGGCGGGTCGGGTTCGCGGTGTTGCGCAGGGTCGCGCCGACCAGGCGGGCTATGGGGCCGAGCTTGGCGACCGCCTCGTCGGGGTTGTTCGGGTCGAACTCGACGCCGGTGAGCTCGGAGACCGACTCCAGGAACTGGCGCACCGTGGGGGTCATCTCGACGGGGAACTCGTGCCCGCCGATGTTGGCGACGGCGCGGGCCAGGCGGGTGACGGCGTTGTCGTCGTGGAGCATCGAGCCGTGGCCGGGGCGGCCGGTGGCGCGCAGGCGCAGCCAGTCGAGGCCCTTCTCGGCGGTCTGGACCACGTAGACGCGCAGGTCGTTGGGGAGCGTCATGGAGAATCCGCCGACTTCGCCGACCGCTTCGGTGACGCCTTCGAAGACCTCGGGGTGCTCCTCGACCATGAAGCGGGCGCCGTAGTCGGAGCCGGCCTCTTCATCGGCGGTGAAGAGGAGGACCAGGTCGCGCGGGGGGACCTTGCCGTTGCGCTTCCAGTCGCGCACGAGCGCGAGGAGCATGGCGTCGAAGTCCTTCATGTCGACGGCGCCGCGGCCGAAGAGGTACCCGTCCTTGATCTCGCCCGAGAACGGGTGCACGGACCATTCGCTGGCCTCGGCGGGGACGACGTCGAGGTGGCCGTGGAGCAGGAGGGCGCCGCGGGTGGCGTCGGCGCCGGGGTAGCGGCAGGCGACGGAGGCGCGGCCGGGCGCGGATTCGTAGATCTTCGGTTCGAGGCCGACTTCTGCGAGCTTCTCGGCCACGTACTCGGCCGCGGCGCGCTCGCCCTTGGCGGTCGCGTTGTCGCCGGTGTTGGTGGTGTCGATCCGGATGAGGTCGCGGGCGATGTCGACGACCTCGTCTTGTGGGCGGGGCGGGTTCGCGGATTCAGCCATCACTGAGTTGTATCAAGCGCCGCGGACGGATCGCACGGCGCTGTGGCTCCTGTCGCACCTTTCACTCCCGTCCGGGTGCCGCCGCGGCCGCGGCGGCACCCGGACGGTCAGGTCTCGGCAGCGGCGAGGCGTCTCGCCCGGACCTTCTTGCGCCGCTTGTGCACGATCGGGCCCGCGAGGCGCGGGGCCAACGGGCCGAGCGCGGCCAGGATGAGCACGTACGCCGCCGCGACCGAGCCGAGCTGTGGATCGAGCCCGGCCGTGACGCCGAGTCCCGCGATGACGATCGAGAACTCGCCGCGCGGTAGGAGGACCAGGCCCGCGCGGAGCTTGCCGGTGAACATCGAGCCGCTGCGTCCGGCGGCCCACCAGCCGGTCGCGAACTTCGTCGCGATGGTGCACACGGCGAGCGTGATCGCGATGGGCAGTACCGGTGGCAGCGCGGTCGGATCGGTCTCGAGCCCGAAGTTGACGAAGAAGATCGCCGCGAACAGGTTCTTGAGCGGCTCCAGCGTCTCCTCGGCCTGGCGCGAGACCTCGCCGGAGAGGGCCATGCCGACGATGAACGCGCCGACCGCGGCCGACACGTGGACCTGCTCGGCGAGCCCGGCCACGACCAGGACGATGCCCATGACCTTGAGCAGGAGGATCTCGTCGCTCGCGGAGGACAGGAACCGCGACAGCAGCCCGCCGAAACGGGAGGCGACCAGGAAGGCCCCGGCGACGGCCAGGAGCGCGACGCCCAGGCCGACCGCGGCCTGCGCGAACGCGAGCCCGGCCAGGATCGTGGTGACGATCGGCAGGTAGAGGGCCATGATCAGGTCCTCGGCGACGAGCAGCGAAAGCACCGTGGGCGTCTCGCGGTTGCCGAGCCAGCCCAGGTCGGAGAGGACCTTCGCGATGATGCCCGAGGACGACACGTACGTGACGCCGCCGAAGACCACGGCCGCGACCGGCCCCCACCCGAGCAGCAGCGCGCAGATCACGCCGGGGGTGGCGTTGAGGACCAGGTCGACCACCGCGCCGAGCCAGGAGGTCTTCATGGTGCCGAGCAGTTCGCGCGGGGTGTATTCGAGGCCGAGCGTGAACAGCAGGAGGACGACGCCCACTTCGGCGCCGACGTCGAGGAAGCCGGTGATGGCCTGCATCTCGTAGATGCCGCCGTGGCCGAAGGCGAGGCCCGCCAGCAGGTAGAAGGGGATCGCTGAAATGCCGAATTTCCCGGCTATGGCTCCGAGCAGGCCGAGGGCGCCGACGAGGATGCCGAGTTCGAGGAGGAGTTCGACGGTTCCGTGCACTATTCGAGACCCCGCAGGATTCTCTCGACCGCGTCGACCGCCTCCTGCGTTCCGATCGTCACGAGCCGGTCGCCGACGTGCAGTGTCGCGGACGGGGGCGGGCCGGTCTCGACGCCGTCGGAGCGGACGATCGCGACGATGGAGGCGCCGGTGCGGGTGCGGGCGCGGGTGTCGCCGAGCGGGCGCTCGGCGTAGGGGCTGGTGGCGTCGACCTTCACCTGCCGCGAGACCAGGTTGTCGATCTCGTGGTGAAGGCGGTTGAGCTTCTCGACGATCCGCGCGCCGCCGAGGAGTTCACCGATCGCCGCCGACTCGTCGGCGGAGAAGACGATGCAGTCGAGCATCGAGTCGGGGTCGTCGGGGTCGTAGATGATGAAGTCGCGGCGGCCTTCGCGGTGGGCGACGATGCCGAGGCGCACATGACGTTTCGTCTCGAATTCGAACCGCACTCCGATACCGGGCAACTCGGTGCGCTCCACGTCCACGATCGATCACTCCTTTTGTGTTAGATACGCACCGAACCGTACAGCACCCCTGGCGGTGCGAGGCCTCGGCGGGAGCGTCTGCGAGGCGGAGCGCGCAGGTCGAGGGGCCGCGCGCGTCCGCAGACGGCACGACGGAGGCCTGCCCGGGAACCCCGGATCGGAGGGTTTCCCGGGCAGGCCCGAAGCCGCGGACTCGCCGCGGCTCCCGCAGGTCCTCTACTGAGTGAGGCCCGCGTTCAAGGGCTCCTGCTCGACGTCGAGCTCGACCGCGCCCTCGGCGGCCAGGCCCGCGGCGTTGGCGATGTCGAACATCTTGCGGCCCATCGTCGCGTGGGCCTGGACGACGGGGTGGGTGGCGCCGTAGTTGTCCCAGTTGGTCGTGGACTGGGACATGAAGGAGTAGACGAGGATCGGCGCGCCGGCGGTGTTGTAGACGACGCCGGACTCGTTGCGCTCGGCGTCGTCCGCGCCGTACTTCATGGCGATGCGGGAGCGCTCGGCCGAGGACATGTTGCGGCGGAACCCGTCGTGGTAGCCCGACAGGCCCTTGAGGACGTTCAGGAAGAACCGGGTCGAGCCCGTCGACAGCAGCTCGCCGAGCGCGAGCCGGTGCAGGAGGTCGTTGGTCTCGGCGGTGGTGGTGACCCCCAGGCCCATGCGGTTCGGGTTGGTCGCGCTGGGGACCACGCGGGTGTCGGTGAAGCCCTTCGCGGCGAGGGTCTCGTTGATCTCCAGGGGCGGGCAGACCAGCCCGCACAGCCGAACCGAGGTGTTGTCGGAGGTCAGGAGCATGGCGACGAGGACGTTCGCGACGGTGAGCTCGTCGCCGTAGGCGGTCTGGTGGAAGTAGAACCCGGAACCGGTGAGGATGATGTCCGAGGTCAGCGTGATGCGGTCGTCGAGGGCGAGCTCGCCGCGGTCGATCTTGTCGAGCACCGCCAGGGCGATGCCGAGCTTGTTGGTGCTGGCGGCGGTCTGGACGCTCGTCGAGTTGTGGTCCACGGCGACGACGGGTGCGGCGGTGCCGTCGAGGAGGGTGACGGTCCCCTGCCAGGTGCCTCCGGCCTTCGCGATCTCGGCGTCGAAGACCCGCTTGATCTTCGTGGCCGGGGAGACGGTCTCGGCCGAGTCGACCTCCGCGTGGGCGGCGGTGGCGGTGCCGAGGACGGCACTCGCGGCGGTCAGTCCCGCGCCGAGTTTGACTACATCGCGTCGCTGCATGATGGCCTTTCGATGGGTCCCAACAGGAATTGGCGGTGTTCGTCTACGTAGACGCCTCCTGGAGGACGCCCGGTTGCCCTACGAGTCGACTACAGATCGGCGAGCAGGCGCACGGCCAGGTCGCGGCGCCCCGCCGCGGCGAGGAGACCGGCCGGGGCGAGGCGGTAGTCGGCGTCGATCGCGAAGCGGGCGTCCTTCGGCGGGCGGACGCCGCCGGACGTGTCGGCGCCGACCGCTTCGCGCAGCAGCGCGGCGGCGCCGGGGTCGCGGCGCAGGATGCCGCCGGAGCCGATGACGAGGCCGACCGCCGCGAGGTCCTTGCCGCCGCGCAGCGGCTCGGTCGGGCCGCCGATGCGCTCGCCGCGAGCGTGGCGGCGCACGGCGATCCGGGCGGCGAGCGCGGTCAGTTCGGCGTCGTCGGCGAGGTCGTCGGTGCGCAGGGCGGGGTTCGCGGCGCGCAGGCGCGCGGCCTCGGGGAGCGTCCAGGACGCGGGGAGGTCCTCCTCCTCGGCGGCCTCGGTGATGCCGACGGCGGTGTGTCGCACGCCGAGGTCGCCTTCCACCGTGCGTGAGCGCCAGGCGGTCCCGGCGACGTCGGCGCGGGGGCCCTGGAGTTCGGCGTCGGGGGTGAGCACGGAGTACACGTCGGTGGTCGCGCCGCCGACGTCGACCACGAGGAGGTCGGCACCGGTGGTGTCGGCGAGGAGTTCGACCCCGGTGAGGACGGCGTCGGGGGTGGCGGCCTTGACCATGGCGGTGAAGTCGGCGCTGGCCGAGAGGTGCTTGCCGGCGATGACGTGGCGCAGGAAGACCTGGCGCAGCGCCGTCCGGGCGGGCAGGGGGTTGAGGGCGCCGATGCGCGGGAGCACGTTGGCGACGCCGGTGACGGGGATGCCCGCGGCGGTGAGGAGCCCGGTGACTTCGTCGAGGGCGCTTTGGTTGCCCGCGAAGACGACCGGGGTGTGCGGGCCGCGTCGTTCGCAAGCGCTGGCGGCGAGGCCGGCGGCGTGGTCGAGCAGGGCGGTGTCGTCGCCGCCGTCGGTGCCTCCGGCCAGGAGGATCACGTCGGGGCGGGCGGCGGCGAGGTCGGCGAAGCCGCCCGCGCCGATCCGCCCGGCGCGCACGTCCACGACGCGGGCGCCGGCGCTGAGTCCGGCGCGGTAGGCGGCCCGGGCGGTGACCAGGGGCTCGTTGCCGATGACGGCGAGGCGCAGGCCCCCGCCCGCGGAGGAGCAGACGAGGGTGTCGATCACGTCGGCGCCCTCGGGGGCTGCGGCGTCGGCGGCGGCGCGCAGGCCGTCCATGACGTCGGTGGCGAGCGTGGTCGGGTGCGAGGCGGCGCCGAGGAGGCCGCCGGTGTCCGCGTCGACGGCGGCGGCCTTGGTGTAGGTGGAGCCGACGTCGACGCAGACGATGACCGCGCTCATGGGGCGGTCCTCACGGGACGACCACCGTCCCTGTCGCGGTGGTGGCGATGATCGGCTCGGCGAGGACGACCGCGGCCGAGGGGCTCCGGCCGGGGTCGGCGCGGCAGACGACGGTGAGGGTGAACTCGACGGTGCGGCTGCGCTTGCCGGTGCGCACCACGGTGGCCGTGGCCTCCACGACGTCGCCGGCCCGCACGGGGGCCTTGAACTGGACGTCCGAGTAGGAGGCGAACAGGCCCTCGTCGCCGTCGGTGAGGATGCACAGCTCGGTGGCGACGTCGCCGAACATCCCGAGCCCGTAGGCGCCGTCGACGAGGTCGCCGCCGTAGTGCGCGTGGCTGTAGGGGATGTATCGGCGGTGGGTCACGGCGGTGCCGTCGTGGCCGGTCATGCGGTCTCCACTTCCGTTGCGGGCCTGCTGGTGACGAGTCGGTGGACGAGATAGGAGGCGACGTCGGAGGGCGTGGTGCCGCGGCTGAAGACGCGGTCGACGCCGAGTTCGGCGGCGGCGCCCTCGTCGAAGCGGGGGCCGCCGACGACGAGCAGGGGGCGCCGGCCCGGCGGCAGGGCCTCGCGGAAGGCGGCGGCCATCTCGCGGGTGTTGTGCAGGTGGGCGTCCTTCTGGGTGACGACCTGGCTGACGAGCACCGCGTCGGCGCCTTCGTCCACGGCCCGGTTCACCAGGTCGGGGACGGCGACCTGCGCGCCGAGGTTGACCACGCGCAGCTCGCGGTAGTACTCCAGGCCCTTCTCCCCCGCGACCCCCTTGATGTTGAGGATCGCGTCGATGCCGACGGTGTGCGCGTCGGTGCCGATGCAGGCGCCGACGACGCAGAGCTTGCGGCCCAGGCGTTCGCGGACGGCGTCGTTGACCTCCTTGGGGCTCATGTGCGGGTAGTCGCGCTCGACCACTTTGACCTCGTCCAGGTTGACGAGGTGCGTGGAGGCGCCGTAGACGACGAAGAAGGTGTAGCCCTCGCCGATGGGCTTGGCGTGCACGAGCATCGCGCCGTCGAGGCCCATCTTGGCGGCGAGCTGGAGGGCCGCGCCTTCGGCGCGCTTGTCGTGCGGGACGGGCAGGGTGAACGAGAGCTGCACCATGCCGTCGCCGGTGGTGTCCCCGTAGGGGCGGACGATGCGGCTCATCGGACGGGCTCCTCGTGAACAGGCGTCGTCGCGTCGTCTCGGTCCAGAATCTCCGCGGCGGGGCTCCAGTAGTCGTCGGCGCGCTCCGCGACGCCTTCGAGGCCGCGGCCGCCGTCGGCGGGGCGCTTCATGATGCCGAAGGTGCCGTCGGCGATGGCGTTGAGCAGGCCGTCGTCCACGATGCGGCCCAAGAGGTCGACCGCTTCGCCGAGGACGTGGTTCGCGCGCTTGGCGATGAAGCCGTCGGCGGGCGGGTGGAAGTCCTCGGCCAGCCCGGCGCAGGCCGAGAGGACGTAGCGCACGTTCTGGAGCGCGATGTCGCGGTCGGAGAGCCAGGGGGTGACGACCGCTTCGGTCATCATGCCCACCAGGAGGATCGACTGCCCCGTCATGACCCCGGCGAGGTTGAAGAACCCGTCGAGGAGGTTGCCGCGGAAGACGTCCCCGGTCATGTGCTTGGTCGGCGGCATCCACTTCAGCGGCGCGTCCGGGAACAGCTGGCGGGCCAACAGCGCGTGGGCGAGTTCGAGCCGGAACGACTCGGGCACTTCGGGGTTGATCTCGAAGGCGTGGCCCAGGCCCAGCAGCGGGTCGGGCAGGCCGGCCTCGTGGGCGAAGCGCTCGTTGAGCAGCTGGGAGACGGTGACGGTGTGCGCGGCCTCGACCGCGTCGGCCGTGGTCAGGTAGTTGTCCTCGCCGGTGTTGATGATGATCCCGGCGCGGGCGTGGACTTGGCGGCTGAAGCGCTGGTCCACGAAGGTGCGGATCGGGTTGATGTCGCGGAACAGGATGCCGTACATCGAGTCGTTGAGCATCATGTCGAGCCGGTGCATCCCCGCCAGCGCGGCGATCTCGGGCATGCAGAGTCCGGACGCGTAGTTGGTGAGGCGGATGTAGCGGCCGACCTCGCGGGAGGTCTCGTCCAGGGCCGCGCGCATGAGGCGGAAGTTCTCGCCGGTGGCGTAGGTGCCGGCGAATCCCTCGCGGGTGGCGCCTTCGGGAACGTAGTCGAGGAGGGACTGCCCGGTGGAGCGGATGACGGCGATGACGTCGGCCCCGGCCTTGGCGGCCGCCTGGGCCTGCGGGATGTCCTCAAAGATGTCGCCGGTGGCGACGATGAGGTAGATCCAGGGCCGCTGGGGCGGGTCGCCGATCTCGGACACCAGCGCGTCGCGTTCGCGTCGTTGCTCCTCGATCCGGGCGAACCCTTTGGAGACCGCGCGGCGGGCTCGCGTTCTGGCGGGCTCGGCGGCGCGGCCGGTCGGCAGTTCGAAGCGGACGCCGCCCGCGGCGGCGGCGTGGGCGAGGCGGGTGAGGTCGGGATGGTCCTTGAGCGCGTGGAAGACCGGGAGGGCGATGCCGTGTTCGATGCCGGTCTGCTCGGCGACGGCGTCGGCGAGGCGGTTGACCCAGGGGATGCCGTCGGGGTCGGCTCCGGTGAGTCCGGCGAGGCGGAGGGTGGCGCGTTCGACGGAGACGGTGGTGTGGCTGCGGGCCAGGTCGACCACGGGTTGCGCGGCGCGGGCGGCGAGGGCGCGGGCGCGCGCGACGAGTTCGGGGTCGAGCGGCAGGAGCGGTGCGGTCATCGGGACTCCTCCTCGACGGCGGCGCGGTGCGGATCGGCACCGCCGGGCGGGGTCTCGTGCGCTCCGACGCGCGCGATGAAGAGGTCCTTGAGCGCGGGGTTCGCGTTGAACAGGCGCAGCGCGTAGTCGGCGTGGCCGGGGACGTAGCCGTTGCCGATGAGCATCTCGACGTCGGCGGCGAGGCCTTCGGCGCCGAGCGCGGCGGCCGGGAAGGAGGTGGCCATGGAGAAGAAGACGACGGTGCCGCCGGTGGCGGTGGCGAGGACGGCGCCGTGTTCGCAGCCGGGGACGTCGACGCAGACGACGGTGACGTCGGCGCCGCGCCCGTCGAGGGCGGAGGTGACGGCTTCGGCGAGGCCCAGCGGGTCGGTGGCGTCGGCGACGGCGATGCGGTCGGCGAGGCCGGTGCCGCGCAGCTGGGCGGCCTCGATCTCGTCGCGGACGACGGCGAGGACCTTGGCGGCGTGGGCGTCGCGGGCGGCGGCGAGCGAGAGCGACCCGGACTTGCCGGCGGCGCCGAGGACGGCGACGGTGGTCGAGGCGTGGGGCCGGCGGGCGACGACGCGTCGGACCAGGGCGGGGGCGCCGCAGACGTCGAGGACGGCGAGTGCGAGGTGTTCGGGCAGTCCAGGGGGGAGGACGGCGGCGATGGAGCGGCCGAAGAGGATGGCGTGTCCGGCGGCGGGGATCTGCTCGGATTCGCCGTCCCAGCGGGCGAGTCCGTCGGTGATGCGCAGCGGGGTGAGCGTGAGGGAGACGAGGGTGGCGATCTTCTGGCCGGGCTCGAGGCCGAGGGCGGAGCGGGGGCCGACCTCCTCGACGGTGCCGATGAGCATGCCGCCGGAGCCGGTGACGGGGTTGTGCATCTTGCCGCGGGCTTCGATGATCGCGAGGACTTCGGCGCGGATCGCCGCGCCGTCGCCGCCGTGGGCGGTGCGCAGCTGCCGGTAGGAGGCCGCGTCGAGGTTGAGGCGCTCGACGCCGATTCGCACCTCGTCCTCGGCGATCTCGGGGTCGGGGTCGAGCCGGTCGGCCGCTTGTGGCAGCGCTCCGGCGGGGCTGACGACCCGGTGCGATCCGACTGGTGAGCCTGTCGACATCGTTGCCGCCCTTCTTGTAGCAGGGATTTTATGGAGTCTCAATATGCGGGACCTAGCGCACTACAGTAACGGAAGGTTATCCTCGTCACAAGGACGGCCATCCCCGTCCGCAGGTTTCCCCCGGGGCAACATCCCGGACATGGAGGTGAGAAGGTGTCGGATCGACCATCGGGTGCAACACCACCTGTAGCGATCGAGCAGCCGTACCAGTACCGGAGGCGGGAACTGGTGGAGCCGGACTGGACGCGGTTCCCCGGCTGGGCGGACGTGACCGACGCGGACTGGGCCTCGGCGCAGTGGCAGCGCGCGCACTGCGTCAAGAACGTCAAGCAGCTGCGCGAGCTGGTCGGCGACCGGCTCCACGAGTCGTTCTTCGACGACCTCGCCGACGACATGGCGAACTCGGCGACCATGTCGATGCTGCTCCCCCCGCAGATGCTCAACACGATGGTCCCCGCCGTCGAGGACACCGCTCCGGGCTCGTGGACGGACGCGTTCCTGGCCGATCCCGTCCGCCGCTACATGCTCCCGGTGGCCTCGGACCGGCGCACCGACTGGCCCTCCCACCCGTTCTCGGGCCGCGACTCCCTCCACGAGCACGACATGTGGGCCGTCGAGGGCCTGACCCACCGCTACCCCACGAAGGTCCTCGCCGAGCTCCTCTCGACCTGCCCCCAGTACTGCGGCCACTGCACGCGCATGGACCTGGTCGGCAACTCCACCCCCACCGTCGACAAGCGGCGCCTGGCGCTCAAACCGGTCGACCGCCAGAGCGCGATCCTCGGATACCTCGAGACCCACCCGGGGGTGCGCGACGTCGTGGTCTCCGGCGGCGACGTCGCGAACCTGCCCTGGCGCCAGCTCGAGCGGTTCCTCGAGCGCCTCCTCGAGGTCGAGACGATCCGCGACATCCGCCTGGCGACGAAGGCGCTCATGGGGCTGCCGCAGCACTGGCTCCAGGACGAGATCGTCGAGGGCATGGGCCGCATCGCGAAGACCGCGGCCGACCGCGGCGTGAACCTGGCGATCCACACGCACATCAACCACGTCAACTCGGTGACCCCGGCCGTGGCGAAGGCGGCCGCGGCGATGCTCGACGCGGGCGTGCGGGACGTGCGCAACCAGGGCGTGCTCATGCGCGGCATCAACGACACCCAGGCCGACCTGCTCGACCTGTGCTTCGCGATGCAGGGCGAGGCGAACATCCTGCCGTACTACTTCTACATGTGCGACATGATCCCCAACGCCGAGCACTGGCGGACCTCGGTCGCGCAGGCCCAGGAGCTCCAGACGGCGATCATGGGGTACCTGCCGGGGTACGCGACGCCGCGGATCATCTGCGACGTCCCGATGGTCGGCAAGCGCTGGGTCCACCAGCTGTCCGAGTACGACCGGGAGCTGGGGATCTCGTACTGGACGAAGAACTACCGCACCTCGATCGAGGCGGACGACCCGGACGCGCTGACGCGCCGGTACCCGTTCTACGACCCGATCGACACCCTTCCCAAGGCCGGGCAGCAGTGGTGGGCGAACATGCACCCGCCGGTAAAGGTCAAGGAGGCCGGGGACGCGGCGGCGGCGATGTCACGGAGAGCGGCGGCGCAGCAGGCCTCGGCGCACCAGGACGAGGCTGCGGAGGTGCTGTGACCGGGACGCTGATCACGGTGGCGCCCACGGGGGCCGAGGTCGACAAGCGGGAGGTCCCGGTCCTGCCGGTGACGCTGGAGGAGCTGGTCGACACCGCCGCGAAGTGCGAGCGCGCGGGGGCCTCGATCATCCACGTGCACCTGCGGGACGATCAGGCCGCGCCCACGCTGGACCCGGTGCGTCTGCGGGATGCGGTCGCGGCGCTGCGGGAGACGACGGACCTGATCGTGCAGCTGTCCACCGGCGGGTCGGTCCACGACCCGGAGGAGGCCCGGCTCGCCGTGCTCGACGCGGAGCCGGACATGGCCTCGTGCACGATGGGCACCGTGAACTTCGGCGGCGACGTGTTCATGAACCGCTGGGACTTCATCGTGGAGCTGCACGAGCGCATGATCGAGCGGGCCGTGGTCCCGGAGTACGAGCTGTTCGACATCGGGCACGTGGCGTCGCTGGAGCGGCTGCTGGGGCAGCACGGGCTGCCTTTCGGGGATCACGTGCACGTGGACTTCGTGCTGGGCGTCCCGGGAGGGGCGGCCGGCGACGCGTCGACGGTGACGGCCTTCGCGGAGGCGGTGCGCCGGTACCTGCCGGAGGGGACCACGTTCTCCGCCACCGGGATCGGCAGGACCACGCTCCCGGTCATGTTCGCGTCGCTGGCGCACGGCGGGCACCTGCGCGTCGGCATGGAGGACACGGTCTCGTTCGCGAGGCGGCGGCCGGTGGCCGGGAACGACCAGCTGGTGGCCCGCGCCGCCGAGGCGGCGGCGCTCGCGCAGCGCCCGGCGATCACGACGGTGGAGGCGAGGAAGCTCCTGCGCATGAGAGACGCCGACTGAACGAATGCCGAAGGGCCCGAACGCGATGCGTTCGGGCCCTTCGCGTTCGTCGATCAGTCGGGGAGGCGGTCGAGGAGCACCCGGTCATCGGCGGACCGTAACCCCTCGGGGCGATGTTTCGGGCCCGGATGCCGGGCATCCGGGCCCGTCGGGCATTACTCCCCGGGGTCAGTCGTGACGACTCCAGCGGGAGCGGCCGACGCTGGCGATGGCACCGGCGATGGCGAGGTAGACGAGGGCGGCGAGACCGTAGTTGACGACGGCCCGCACCTTGGGGTCGTCGACCCTGAACATGTCCCGGAAGAGCCAGGAGAACCAGTTGGCGAGGTCCGCGAAGAAGTTCACGAGCGGGTTGTGAGGGTTGGCTTCCAGCAGCACGAAAGCGAGGTGCAGCAGGATGATCAGGGCGATGATGCCGAAGATGATCGCGATGATGTGCACGATCCACGAGTTGTGACGCGAGGCGACGTAGGGCATGACCATTCCTTCCTCAACATCGTTGCTGTCGATGTTGGACATCGGGAATGCCCAACGCACCGGCGTGCAAACGTCATTCGCGCAGAATGAGGCGGGAAGGGCCCTGTGCCCGAATCGAAGCGGACGTCGATACCGGTCGGCAGGTAAGCTTGGTTCCCATGCCCCTCGCTCCCCCGCCGACACCCTGGCGCCTGCTCGTCGGCTTCGCGCGGCCCCACCCCCGCCGCATCGCCTTCGGCGTCCTCATGTACCTCCTTTCGGGCGCGACCTCGATGACGCAGCTGTGGATGCTCGGCCGGGTCGTCGACGAGGGGTTCATCGCCCGCGACGGCGGCGCCCTCGCGTTCTGGCTGGCGCTCATCACCTGCGCCGTGATCGCGCAGCCGGTCTTCTGGTCGACGGGCTTCCGCATGTTCGTGGGCGCCGAGGCCGCGAACCAGCGGACGATCGTCCGGATGCTCACCGACCACCTCAACACCGCCGGGACGGGCCTGCGGGGGAAGGTCTCGGCCGGGGAGCTGGTGAACCTCCCGAGCGAGGACACCCGCCGGGCCGCCCGCGCGATCTCCGACGTCGGGTTCTTCGTCAACAACCTCACGATGTTCGTCGTCGGGTCCGTGCTCGTCTGGTCGATCCACCCGCTGCTGGGCGTCGTGATCGTCGCCGGGAGCGCCGTCACCGCCCTCGTCACCGGGCCGCTCCTGGGCCGGCTCCAACGGCGCCAGGCCGATTACCGCGAGATGATCGGCGACCTCACCGCGAACGCCGCCGACATCGTCGGGGGCCTGCGGGTGCTGCGCGGCATCGGCGGCGACCTGCTGTTCGCCGAGCGCTACCGCGAACGCTCGGCCGCCTTGCAGCGCACGGGATACCGGGTCGCGAACTCGAGCTCGTGGATCCACGCGCTCCGGTACTCGATGCCGATCGTGTTCGTCGCGGCCATCACCTGGACCGGCGCGCTCCTGGCCGCGGACGGCGCGATCAGCATCGGCGGCCTGGCCTCGGCGTTCAGCTTCGCGACCGTGTTCATCGCCGTGTCGGGCAACTTCATCGGCACCGCGAACTTCCTCGTCGCCGCCTGGGTGGGGACCAAGCGGATCGCCCGGTTCCTCGCCATCGAGACCGATGTGGACGATGAAGGGACGCTGCGCGGCGCGGGCGGCGAGCTGCGCGACCCCGATTCGGGCCTGGTCGTCCCGGCGGACGGGCTCACCGTGGTCGTCACCGCCGAGACCGCTCCGGCGCTGGCCGCCTGCGAGCGCCTGGCCCGCTACCGCGACTCCGAGGCGGCGTGGGGCGCGAACCCGCTGGGCGCGTATGCGCTCGCGGAGGTGCGCGAGCGGATCATGCTGCTGACCGACGAGGACTACCTGTTCGCCGCGACGCTCGGCGAGACCCTGCGAGTGGAGCCGAACGCGGCCCTCGCCGCGATCGAGACCGCCTGCGCCCACGACGTGTACACCGGGCTCGGCGCGACGCTGGGCGCCGAGGTCGCCGAGGGCGGGCGGAACCTCTCGGGCGGGCAGCGCCAGCGGCTGCGCCTCGCGCGGGCGCTCGCTGCCGCACCGCAGACGCTGCTGGCGGTGGAGCCGACCTCGGCGGTGGACTCGCACACCGAGTCGCTCATCGCCGAACGGGTCACCGCGACCCGCGCGCTGCTGGCGACGCTGGTGGTCACGGCCTCGCCGCTGTGGCTCGCGCACGCCGACCGCGTGGTGTGGATGGTCGACGGCAAGGTCCACGCCACCGGCACGCACGCCGAACTGCTCGACGATCCCGCGTACCGGGTCCTGACCTCGCACGGCGCGGACGCATGACTCGAGAACGCCGTCCGGGCCGCCGATCGGCGGCCCGCGAGCGCGGACGGTCCACGGCCCGCGGGCCTCGCCCCGAGGAGGAGCACGCATGAGCGTCGATGAGAAGCACCGGCTGCCGGTCGCGAACGCGGCCGAGGTCCGCCGGGCCTTCCTGCGCCTGTTCGCCGCCGACAAGGGCCGGGCCGTCCAGGTGCTGGTCCTGTACACGCTCGCAGCCGGGTTCAGCGTCTCGGTGCCGATCCTCCTGGGCCGGGTCGTCGACGGGATCGGCGCGGGCTGGAGCATCGGGCGCATCAACCTCGTGTGCGGCCTCATCGTCGCGTGCGTCGCCGTCCAGTTCGTGCTCAGCCGCCTGGGGCGGCGCGCGGGGTACCGGTTCGGCGAGCGCGCCGCGGCCCGCCTGCGCGAGGGCGTGGTGGGCCGGGTGCTCGGGCTGCCGCTCGACCGGGTCGAGCAGGCCGGGCGCGGCGACCTCGGCACCCGCACCGCCTCCGACGTCAACACCGTCGCGGACCTGCTGCGCGACTCGGGGCCGACGATGGCGACCGCGTTCATCGAGGTGCTGGTGCTGTACGTCGCCACGTTCGTGGTCGACCCGCTCCTGGGCCTGTGCGCGCTGGTGACGCTGCCGCCGCTGCTGCTGGCGGCCCGCCGGTACTGGCGCCGGTCGAGCGGCGCGTTCCTCGCGCAGCGGGCGGCCATGAGCGAGGCGGCCGAGACGCTCACCGCGTCGGGCGCGGGCGCCAGGACCGTGTCGGCGCTCGCGATGCAGGAGGAGCGGCGCGAGACGGGGTACGCGCGCGCGGAGACGATGCGCGAGCGGTTCCTGAGGGTGCTGCACCTCCAAGTCGAGTTCTTCCTGCTCCTGCTGTGGATCAACCGGCTTCAGCTCGTGATCGTGGTGGCCGCGGCCGGGCTCTGGTACTTCCAGGACGGGTTGAGCCTGGGAACGGCGGTCGCGGCGATCACCGTGGCCGTGCGCATCGCGAACCCGACCAACGCGGTCATGGTGCAGCTCAACGAGTTCCAGCAGGGATCGGCGGCGCTGGCGCGCATCGAGGGCGTCAACCTCATCACGCCCGAACCGCGCGAGGCCGTCCCGGACGGGACGGACCTGCGCCTGGACGCGGTCACGTTCGGATACGGCGAGGGCCCCGACGTGCTGCACGGGCTGAGCCTGCATCCCAAGGCGGGGGAACGACTCGTCGTGGTCGGACCCTCGGGAGCCGGGAAGTCGACCATCGCCCGCCTGCTCGCGGGCATCGACCGGCCCCGGACGGGGACGGCGACGATGGGCGGCGTCCCGGTGTGCGACATCGGAGTCGAGGAACTGCGCCGCCACGTCGTGCTGGTGACCCAGGAGCACTACGTGTTCACCGCGACCTTGCGCGACAACCTGATCCTGGCCGCGCCCGACGCGAGCGACGCGCTCCTGGAGGACGCGCTCCGGCGCGTCGACGCCGGCTGGGCCCTGGCCGAGGGTCTCGACACGATGCTCGGCGACGAGCACCGCAAGCTCAGCACCGCCGAGGCGCAGCAGATCGCGCTCGCCCGGGTCGTGGTCGCCGACCCCGGCATCGTCATCCTCGACGAGGCCACCGCCGGCATCGACCCGGCCAGCGCCGGGAACGTCGAGGTGGCCCTGGCGGCGGCGCTCGCGGGCCGCACCGTGATCGCGATCGCGCACCAGCTCCAGGCGGCGAGTTCGGCCGACCGGATCGCCGTGGTCGAGGACGGGCGGATCGCCGAGGAGGGCACGCATGCGGAGCTGCTGGCGGCGGACGGGGTGTACGCGGGCCTCTGGCACGCGTGGCGCGGCGAGTGAACCGGGTTGCCCCGCCGATGCGCCGGTATTAGGGTCCCGGTATGTCGAGAACGCGTGTGACCGGGGCCGACGTCGAGCGGGCCGTGGCCGTCACGGCCCGGGCGCTGCGCGCCGCTCCCGCGGAGGCCTGGGGCAACCGGGCGGGTCCCATGGAGGAGAACTGCTGGGACGCGTTGGACCACTTGAACAACGGCCTGTTCTCGTACGCGCTGCGGATGGCCCCGCCCGTGCCGTACGTGAAGGGGCGTCCGACGATCCTGTGGGAGCGGCCCGGTGAGCCGTCGCTGCCGATCGCGACCGACCGCGCGGCGGGTCCGGGAGCCGGGATCGAGGTGCTGCTGATGATGGGCGGCCTGGTCGCGGCGGTGACGGACGCCCGGCCGTCCTCGGCGCGGTCCGATCACGTGTGGGGCCGCACCGATCCGGAGGGCTTCGCGGCGATGGGCGTGGTCGAGACGCTGGCGCACGCCTTCGACCTCACCGAGGGGCTGGGCGTGCCGTTCACGCCGCCGGGCGACCTCGCCGCGGTCGGTCTGGCCCGCCTGTTCCCCGAAGCGCCGACCGACGCCGACCCGTGGGCGACGCTGCTGTGGGCCACGGGCCGCGGCGATCTGGACGGGCACGGGCGGCGCGGCCCGGACTGGTCCTGGCACAGCGCGCCGCTCGACGAGTAGCGGTCAGGCGGCCTCGGGCCGGTCGACCCAGCCGGCGACGATGACGAGCCCTGAGGTGCGGTGCCGGGCGAGGTAGGCGAAGGGCCGGTCGAAGCGGATCTCGGCGGCCCGGTGCCTGTGGTCGAAGACGGGGACGCCGCCGAAGGCCTCCATGGCCATCGCGGTGATCACCGCGGCCTCGAACCCCGTGGCGCTGAACGTGGCGGTCGCCGTCTGCTTCGCTTGGCTCACGTACAGACGGGCGCCGGGCTCGTTCGGCACGGCGAGGCGGCCGAAGCGGGCGCGGTCCTTGTCGGTGGCGAGCGTGAGGCCGAGTGCGGCGGCGTCCTGGCCGAGGTCGAGGTCGGCGTCGAGTTGGAAGCCGACGGTCTGGACCCGGACCTCCGGGCCGGTCTGGGGCGACGAGCCCATGTACTCGATGGCCGTGACGCCCACCGCCTGGTCGCCCGGTTCGAGCGCGGTCGCCGAGCGGCCCCAGTCGGGTGCGGTCGCGGCGTCGATGAGCGTGGTCAGGACCTGTTGCGGCGCAAGGTCTTCGCGGCCGATGCAGAGCAGGACGTCGATGTCGCCGTCGCCGGGGATCGTGAGCACCGAGGCGTCGTCGGAGATGCGCAGGACGTCGTCGCGGAGCATCGTGGTGAGGGTCCGGCAGCGGCCGAGTTCGGACCAGGGGCCGGACGCGAAGGCCCACTGGCCTTCGGTGAACGGCGTCAGCCAGCGGGTGCGCACCAGCAGGGCGCTGGCGAGGGCGATGTCGACGGGCTTGCTGAAGTCGAGCGGCATCTCGGGGATGAGGCCGTCGGTGTGCTCGGCGGCCCAGGCGTCGAGGGCGGCCTTGTCGACGGCGGGGACGCCGGTGAGCGAGTCGGCGGTGCCGCTCGGCAGGCCGGCGACCCATTCGGGGTCGAGGGTGACGCGTTCACCGGCCCAGACGCCGAGCGCGAGGCGGATCGACGCGGTGGTCTCGGCGGCGTCCAGGAGTGCCTTGGGGGCCAAGGCGGCCCGTTCGAGGGTGACGCCCGCGGCGGCGAGGAGTTCGTCCCGGGTCTCCCCCGTCGCGCCGGTGGCGAGCATGCACAGCAGCGGCCAGATGCCGAGTCCGGACGCGACCGCCGGGGCCTCGGCGCGGGCGGCGAGCCAGCGCCGGGTCAGGTCGTTGGCGGCGGCGGTCTCGGGGGCGATCAGCTCGGGTCGGGACGAGTCATGTGGAGGGAGCATGCGCCGGATGCTATCCGGGGCCCGCTAGCTTGATTTTTAACCTTTGGTGCTGGTCAGGCACTCCCGCTTGAATACGAGCGAAGCCCTTGCTTGATGATTCTTGTTGCGACACAAAGAATCTCAACAGCAAGGGCTTCGTTTGTCTATTCTCCCTGAACCCGGCACCGGCGCGGGAGCCGGGGCGCTGCGGGACTTCCGGGCCGGATTCCATCAGTGCCTGACCGCCCGCTCGGATGCGCTGTTCGAGCTGACCGACGCGGTGCTGTGTAGCTCCGGGCCAGTGGTTTCGCTGCCGGGCTTGTCACTGACCGGGGTGTTCACCCGAGGGCACGGTGCACTCTACGACGCTCTGTC
>NZ_FNAD01000026.1 GCF_900101745.1 Glycomyces harbinensis
GAACCGATCGGCGTCGATCCGGCCCGCGGACAGAGCGTCGTAGAGTGCACCGTGCCCTCGGGTGAACACCCCGGTCAGTGACAAGCCCGGCAGCGAAACCACTGGCCCGGAGCTACACAGCACCGCGTCGGTCAGCTCGAACAGCGCATCCGAGCGGGCGGTCAGGCACTGATGGAATCCGGCCCGGAAGTCCCGCAGCGCCCCGGCTCCCGCGCCGGTGCCGGGTTCAGGGAGAATAGACAAACGAAGCCCTTGCTGTTGAGATTCTTTGTGTCGCAACAAGAATCATCAAGCAAGGGCTTCGCTCGTATTCAAGCGGGAGTGCCTGACCAGCACCAAAGGTTAAAAATCAAGCTAGCGGGTCGGGGTGCATCGCTGGCCGGGGCGGCGCTTCGCTGGGGCTTCGAGCAGGCGGCGACGAGGAGGTGGGGTGTGGGTCGGGGTCCGGGGCGGGCCGGGGGCGGGCGGGGCGCGGCGTCCGGACCGGCGATGCCGGTGGGACCGGGTTCGCTTGCAGCACAAGGGGAGTGGGCGCGGAATGTGAGGGTGTTGTACCCGTGTGGGTGTTGCGGGTGGTGTCTGTGCGAGAGAGAATTGAGGTACGCACAAGGGTACGGGATTCATACAGGCGGCGGCCGGTGTAAGCAGACTACGCCAAGCCTCTGGCCGAGAGTCGTTCCTCTGTATGAGACCCCGACACTGCTGCTCTGCCACTTCATTGCGTGGTCTGGGTTGGTGTGTGTCGCTCTGGGAGTGCTATCGGGACCCCGCAGCAGTACGGCCCAGGGTGGCCGGATCGGGTGGGGGTGCCCTGTCGGCCGGGATCACCCCGAGCGCCGGCAGGCTGGTGTTTTCAACGAGGCACATACCGTAGGCAAAGGCCCTCTGAAGCGCCACCTGCGATGATCACGACCGGAAGGCATCTGCGCCCGATCCACGCGCACCCCAACCGGCACCAACCAACACCCACCACCACCAGTACTACCGGCATTACCTGCGTTAGCGGCACCATGGGTGCAGTACCCGCACGCCCGAGAACGGGCTCCGGGCATCGTGTGCCAGTGCTACCGCCGATGCGGTCGGTTCGCCTCCCGGGTACGGCTATCCGTGTCCAGCGCCCACGCCCACGCCTCAGGGGGCTGGCGGCCTCGTGCCATCGCGCACGCGGTTCAGCGCGAACCCCAACGGGACTCGCGCCCCTGCCCTGCACACCGACCGGTACCCGCTCAACCTGCACGCACCACCAGGGCAGGGAACGGGAACCAGCACAGGAGCAGAAACAGGAGCAGGAGCGAGAACCAGTACAGGAGCGGGAGCCAGAGCCAGTGCGGCGGTGCTGACCGCAGGACGCCGACTACAGGAACAGGAAGGAGGTGACACCGACATGACCACCACCGGCACACCCACCAACACCAACACCAACACCACAGTGCGCCTCGCGGGCGCGACCATGCACCGCAACCACACCCACCACCACACCCACTGCCACTGCCACTGCCACTGCCACTGCCACACCACCATCGGGCAGGTGGTTTGGTGAGTTGGTTCTGGCTCCACCTGTTGGAGATGAGTTGGCCCCGCGAGTGGTTGGCGGGGATTCGTTCAAATCGGCTCTGGCCCCGCCTGGTGCGTTGCGAGAGGATCGAGGGGATCTGTGCGGCGGGGAGGCGTGGGTGCCCCTGGATCCGAAGGTGGGGATGTTCGCGGCGATCCGACGTGACCGTCGTGTTGAACGGCTTTCAATTCGGGTGGTGGCTGAGAAGTGCGGGGTTCACCTGGACCAGTAGGTGTAGCGGTGAACCGCGTGTCGGGTGTCGATGAGGAAGGACTCCTCCGACAGCCAGCGGCCGTCGTCACCGGCCCTCTGGTACATGATGCCGCTGCCTGCACCGAACAGTGCCACGGTGCGAACGGAATCGTCCCACGAGCCGACGAGACTCCGGGCTTTGCGACCCCATCGTCTCCGGCGCTCGCGATCTTCTCGGTGATACTCGTAGTCCCTGAACAAGGCGTCGGCGATGACACGGGAGACGCTCGCGAGCGCTACCTGGCGGGAGGTATGCGGCAGAGGGTCCGGTTCCGCGAAGACGCTGAGTTTCACCGCCGCGATCCGGGCGGTGACCGGTTCGACGTCGATCAGTCCGCTGTGGATGTCGTTTACGGCCGCTTCGACGCTCGGGTAGGGATCCTGGGAGAGCCCGACGGTTCTTTCGGTGCCGGGATCGAGCAGCAGCCAGGGCCGGTTCCCCGGCAGCCGTTCGTACGCCCAACGGGCCTCGAGTCCGTCGTACAGCGCCTTGCATGACTCGCAGTACCAGTTGGAGGGAGGCCGGAACTGCGAGACTCGGACCGGTTGGAAGTCGCCTTCTGACCGACCACAAAAATCGCAAGCCGACCCGGTGTTGCCGCTTGAGGCGTTCGAAGGGGAGACCATGCCCGAAAGCGTAATGACACCGACCGGGACCGGTCCCGGTCTCGAACGCGCAGTTGTTCATCGATCGTCGGCGACGGCGTCGAACGCGTTGACCAGGTCGCGGACCTTCGGCGAGACCAGGCGGTACCGCATCACGCGGCCGAACCGGTCGGCGGCCACCGGACCGGCACCACCACGCGGTCGAGAGCCACTACCCGAGTGGGGCCAAAAACAGCTTGAACACAACCACCGAGAGCACATCCTCACTGGGGCCAGATTCAACTCGAACCGGGGCCAAACCAGGCTGGCATAGCCGGGCAGGCCCCGGCAACACACGCCCAGCCCACCCGACACCTCACCGTCGCTGCCCGCTCGAAGCTCCCGCGAAGCGCCGCCCGGACCAGCGACGCGCCCTCGACCCACCACCCACCCCTCCTTCGCCGCCCGCTCGAACCGCAACCGAGACGGCGCCCAAGGCCGACATCGACCCCGCTCCACCACTCACCCCATCGTCGCTGCCTGTTCGGACCGCGACCGAGACGGCGCACCAGGTCGGCAAGGCAGGCCCGGCCCGCCGCACAACGCTCCGTCGGCGCCGCCCGAACCGCAATTCGAAGCGACGCTCGAAACCGGCGAACTACTCCGCCCACCACTTACGCCCTCGTCGCTGCCCGCTCGAACCCTCAGCGCAGCGCCGCCGGATCAGCGACGCACCCGCAATCCGCCCGGACATCACCCCGCAGCGCCAACGGGACCAGTGCCTGCGACCGATTCACCGAGATCCCGTCGCGGCCCCAACGTGATCGGCGGCCGGACCTTCTCGGTTCCCGGGAGTAGAGCTTGAGCGCCGAGTGGGACGCGTCTAAGGCACGCAACCGGATTCGCCGTCGTGGTAGACCTGCACGGCCGCCTCGGCCTCTATGACCTCGGGAGCGATCCAGACGATCATGATCTCGGACAGCGTGCCGCCGTTCTCGATCGCCTCCGTGATCGCCGAGCCCGCGTCCGCCAGTGCGCGGGCATGAGCCGCGATGTCCTCGGGGACGAGGGCTTCGACTCGAAGCCCGAACAGCGTGAGGTCGGAGGCGTTGAACTGCACCTGCTCTCCGGGGACATCGCTTCCGAAATCAGCCTCCATGCCCGAGGCGAGCCCCTCTGCCGCGTCGAGCAGCGCCGAGAGCTCCGTGCAGGGCGCCCCCGGCTCCTCCGCGCCCGTGGATTCGGCCGGTGATTCGGCCACCTCCGCTTCGTCGCTGGTGCGCTCGAACTCGCGCCGCTCGCCTCGGTCCAAGTCCGTCGGTATCCAGAGTTCGTCTGCGGAACTGATGTGGATCGTCGTGAGACCCATGTCGGAGACGAACTCGATGGCGTCGAGACGCCGACTCCAGGACCCGGGCAGTTCGGGGTAGTCCGAGTAGTACCCGTTCAGTGCGCCCGTGCCGTCTGAGGCCAGCGCGAGGGTGGCGTCCCCGTCTCGTTCCTCGAACGTCCCCACGATGTCGGCGTCGTCGACCGTCAGCGCGCAGGCCGTCGCGGCGGCCAGGAGGAATACGGCGAGCAGCGCGCTCAGGGCTGTTGAAACGGCGGTGGAGCCTTGGCGTCGATACGTCGGACTCTTGCTCGCGGGGTGGGGTCGCATCGGCATCTCGCAGTTCGGTCTCGTGAGGTCAAATGTCCCGAAACGGGCAGGCAAGGGGGTATGGAACGGTCCTTCACTGTCCTACTGCAACTTACCCTCATAGTTGAACTTGTTCAAAAATGATCCTGGTCATACATGGAGCCCGAGGATGCGGCGAGGGCCTTCGTGACCTGCGCAGCCTTCATTCGCAGGTCATCCGCCCGGCCGCCCGGCCGCGAATTCCTGCCGCTGTTCCGCCGGTGTCCCGCCTTGCGAAGGCCGCCGTTCGTCGCCAGACTGAAAAGCCATCCTGCATCCCCTGTCACATTGGAGTACATACGTCATGAACACCGCACAGCACGTCGAAGTCACCGACCAGTTCATCGGCCGCCTCATCAGCTCCACCGACGCCGCGGGCGGCCCCGTGGCCGGCGCGGACGCCCCCGCCGCCGACCCCGGCGACAGCCTGGTGCACGCCATCTCCGTGTGGGCCCACACCCACAGCGAAGCTCCCGCCTACAACTGAGCGATGCGGCCGCCGAGCCGAGTCTCCGCGCCCGTGGAGCCCCGGCTCCACGGGCGCATCGCCGCCGATCCACCCCCAGGAGATGCCAGTGCCGCAGTTGACGACATTCGCGGGCACCCGCCGGACCCGGGATCCGCTCGACACCCTGGAGCGCATCACCCGTCGACTCGGCGATTACGGGATCACCCGCCTCGCCGACGTGACCGGTCTGGACGTCATCGGCATCCCGGTGGTGATGTCGGTGCGGCCCTTGGCCACCACCCTGTCGGTCTCGCAGGGGAAAGGGGCGACCCTCACCCACGCCCGGGTCTCGGCCGCCATGGAGGCCGTCGAGCTGTGGCACGCGGAGCACGCCGTGCCGAAGGCGGAGCGGGAAGGCATCGGTGCGGCGGAACTGGACCTGCCGTACGCCGTCACCGATCTGGAGCAGGTGGAAGGCAGCCTGCTCACCGACCGCACCCGGCTCGACTGGATCACCGCCGAGATCCTCACCGGCGGCGAAACCCTCGTCCCGCGCGAATCGGTGCACCTCGGCATGACCGGCACGGCCTGGCGCGGCCACCACCTCTCGTCCAGCTCCAACGGACTGGCCTCGGGGAACACCGTGGCCGAGGCCACCGTTCACGCGCTGTACGAGCAGATCGAACGCGACTGCACCGCCGCGCTGGCCCTGCGACCGGTCGGTGATCGCACCATTGTGGACCCTGACTCGGTGTCCGATCCGCAATGCGCCGACCTCATCGGGCGCATCCGGTCGGCGGGCGGCTGGCTGGAGATCACCGACGCCTCCCTCGAACGGTGGCGACCGGTCAAGTGCTTCACCTGCCATCTGTGGATGCCCGACATGGGCACGATGTTCGGCGGAGCGGGAGCGCACATGTCCCCCGAGATCGCGCTGTCCCGGGCCGTCACGGAGGCCGCCCAGTCCCGGCTGACCTTCATCGCCGGCACCCGCGACGACCTCGATCCCCGTGTCTACCAAGGCGAAATGGTCCGAGCCCCGAGCGCGGACCCCAGGATGACGCCGTGGTCCGAGGCGGCGGCGGCGTCCGACTCCCCCGCCGACACCGACGGCGAGGAGATGGACCGCCTGGTGGAGCTGATCACCACCGCCACCGGGACCGCGCCGATGCGGGTGGACCTGACACCGCCCGACGCGGCCGAGGACTTCGCCGTGGTGAAGACCGTGAGCCCGGGCCTCGCGTTCCTCTCCCGCCATGAACTGCCGCGACCGGAGTAGCCAGTGACAGCGCACGTCTTCTGCGGCCCCACGCTCAGCCCGGCCGAGGTCCGCGCGGCATTGCCCGAGGCGGTGGTGCACCCGCCGATCCGCCACGGGGACGCCCTGCGCCTCGACGCCGGTCACGGCGACCTGGTGCTCATCATCGACGGCGTCTTCCATCAGTCGGCCTCGGTGCGCCACAAGGAGATCCTGGCGCTCATGGCGGCAGGCGCCACCGTCGTGGGGTGCTCCAGCATGGGCGCGCTGCGCGCGGCCGAACTCGACGTGTACGGCATGATCGGCGTCGGCGAGGTCTACCGGATGTACAAGGAGGGCGTCACCGACGCCGATGCCGATGTGGCCGTGACCCACACGCAGGGCGGCGAGGTCGAGCAGCTGTCGGCGGCGATGGTCGACCTGGAGTCCCAGCTGCTCGACGCACACCGGGCGGGCGCCGTCGACGACGCCGAACGCGCCGCCATCGCCGCGGCGATGCGCGCAGTGCACTACACCGAGCGCAGTCCCCGGCGCCTGGCGGCGCTGGAGGCCCCCGGCATCACCGCGTTCCGCTCCTGGCTGGCCGAGCACCCCGACGTCCGCGGCGCCAAGCGGCGCGACGCCCTCGCCGCGCTGCGCCTCCTCGCCCAGGGCGCGTTCGCGCCGGCGGACCCGGGCGACTGGGTCGAGCGGGAATGGCGGACCGAGCACCTGGCGGAGTGGACCGACCGCCACGCGGGACCGACTCGGGGCGCGCGGCACGTCTCGGCGCTGGCGCAGCGCCAGTACCGGCAGATCTTCGACGCCGACTACCCGCGGCGGTGGCGCGACCGCGTGCTGGCCTGGATCGTCGGCGAGCCCTCGGCGGACGGGCGCACCGCCGCGCAGCTGACGGCGTCGGCCGAGCGCGCCGCCGCCGACAGCGGCCTGCGCGTGGAGGACCTCACCGCGCAGCAGCGACGGCACTGGCTCACCGCAGCCGAGGACGCCGCGCTCGACGCCCGAGAGGCGTTGGCGCGCATCCTGGTTCGCAGCACCGGCTCCGGCGCGATCATGCCCGGGCGCGACTGGCCGGCGGAGGAGCCCGATGCCGCCGCGGTGGAGGCGGTCGCGCGGGCGTACTCGGTCAACGACCGCGCCGCCGCGCTCGGCGTCAGCGTGCAGCGCCTGGAATCCGGTGCGGTCCGCCAGTTCCTGCTGCAGCTGTGGCGCCTGGGCGAATCCTCCGATGAGGAATGCGACGCCGCGGCCCGCGACCGGGGCTTCCGCGGCTTCGACGGCGCCGTCGGCGTCTGCCGCCAGTTCATCCTGGCCGAACTGGGCGAAGGCCTGTGGAGACTCCTGGGGGCCGGTCCCGAACCGGCGACGACACGGGAATGAGAGCGGTTGCGCCCGTGGCCCTTCCGGCCTGAAGGCGATACCGAGGGCCGCCGCCGCGATTCTCGCGGCGGCGGCCTTCGCGAATCCGCGTCGGCGGGCCGTCCGACGCGGGTCCGGAACCCGCTCGAGCGCTCAGATCAGCACGTGATGCGCTTCGACGACTCCCTGAACCCGTCGAAACCGTCGCCGATGATCTGCAGATAGGCGTTGTAGGTGCCGGTCCGGCACGTCACGGTCATGTTGACCGTGACGGTGTGATCCCCGCGGTAGGTCACCGTTCGCCCGTCGTCGGAGGCCCCGGGCCCGGAGACGTTGGAGTACTCCGTCCAGTACCTGCCGGAGCACCCGGATACGCTCATCCGAAAGACGGTCGAGACGGTCCCCCCGACCTTGGTCGGCCCGCTGATACTGGTGCTGACCGTGCAGGCGGCGGGGGCCGCCGGCGACTCGGCGGCCGCCGACGAGGCCGGAATGACGGCGGCGAGCGATCCGGCCCCGAACACCATCAGCGTGATCGCCGTCTTGGCGATCAGTCGTCGAAACTTCATGGTCCTTCTCTCTCCGTTGTTCATCAGCACGACGACACGTTCAAGATGTCGCTGGTCTGGTACGCGTCCTCGCTACCCCGCTGGACGAGCAGCTCGGTACTGTAAGACCCCCTCTTGCAAGGCGCGACGACGCGCGGATAGCCACTGGCCGGCGGAGTCACCGAATAGTCGTAACTGGCGACTTCCAACCAGTAGCCGTTGACGTAGATCTCAAGGCTGAAGATCACCTTGAACGGGCTGCTGCCGCACCCTGACAGCTTGAAGTAGCCTTCGCCGCGGAGGTTCGTCCCGGACTTCGTGGGCTTGTACGCGCGTACCGTCATCGTGCACGCGGCGGCGACCGCCGTGACCTCGGTGGCGTTCTCGTACTCGGTGACCTCGATGTAGCCGTCCGGCTGCGGTTCGTACTGGACGTCCAGTACCGCACCGAGTTCGGCCTCCTCGGCCGCCGCGGGCTCGCCGGTGCCGGTGTCGGCCGCAGCCGGCCCGGCGACGCCGAGCCCGGCCGCGAGGACCATCGCGAGCGGCACGGCCAGCGTCGCCCACAGTCTCGATCTTGTGGTCATGAGTTGCTCCTCCTCTTTGCAGGGGCTGTGCGAAGGCTCATCCGACATTGACCAGTCCGATCCATGCGACCGGCCCGGATTGCGACTGCATAGGCAGTCGAATGGGCCTTCAACACCATCATTTCGACACAAGAGGGAAATATCGAGGCGGAACACCGGCAGGAAACCGGCAGAAAACCGGGCAAGCAGGCCTAATCACTCCGACCGGTCGGAGCCCGGCCGGTCCGACGCCGCCGCGTCGCGGTACTCGGCGACGGCTTCCTCGACCCGCTTGCGGAAGCCGGGGTTCTCGTCGGGTTCGAGCCGTCCCAGGGTCTGCTCGGCCACCGCGGCGGCACCCTCGGCGTCGCCCGTCTCGGCGAGGCGCCGCATCAGCTCGCGCGCGCCCGAGAGCTCCCGGGCGCCGATGCCGTACTCGCCCTCGCGGAACACCTCGAGCGCCTCGCGCAGCAACGGGATCGCCGCGGCGTCGTCGGCCAGGTAGCTGCCGTGCTGGAGCAGCGTCTCCGCCAGATCGGCGCGGCAGAACTCCCTATAGGACGGAGCCAGCTCCTCGTCGCCCCATTGGGTGCGAAGCTCGGCCGCCAGCGCGGCGAACGCCGCGGAGTCGGCCTCCTCATCCGCCTCGTCCACCTCCACCCGGGCCCAGATGGCCGCCCGGACCGACCAGGCCGCCGCGGGAACCACACCGCGTTCGCGCCAGGCCCGTTCGGCGCGGCCGAAGGCGAGCACCGCGGAAGCCACGTCCCCCATCTCCTCGAGCAGCTCTCCGGTCTGGTGGGCCGTTCGCGCGTACTGAGTCGCGTTCGGATGCCGAATGCCGCCGTCCATGAGCCGCAACGCTTCAAGGGCCTGCTTGGAGGCCTCTTCCCGATCGCCCAGCTGCTTGTAGCAGTCGCCGAGCAGGATCCGGACGTCGACCGTCCGCCACTGCTCGTCCTCGTCGTCGGCCTCCGCCAGCTCCTCCAAGACCGCCCACAGGACGTGGACCGCGGCCTCGTTGCGTCCCTGCTCGGCCATGGCGACGCCGGCCATGTGCCGCGCGATCGTAGCGAGGCGGCTCTGTCCGCTGCGGTCGTGGTACCGCGCGGCCTGTACCGCGTACAGCTCGGCCCGGGACCAATGTTCAAGGGAGACAGCGGTTTCAGCCGCCGCGGAATGGATCGCCCCGATCGTGGCGTCCTTCATCCCGGGCCGTGCGGCCGCCATGCCCTTCTCGGCGACCGCCAGCGCCTCTTCCCGCCGCTCCTCATTCCTGAGCAGCACGTTGTACCAGAGGGCGCTGACCACGGTCTCCAGTGCGTGGTCGGCGGCGCAGGCGAGTTCGTACGCCGCGCGGATCGCGGCGTTCCGATCGTCGTCGGACTCGACGACCCTCGCCATGACCAGCAGCAGTCGCACGCGCGCCTCGGTGACGCCGCGTTCGTCGGGCCGCGCGGCGAGGTCGGCGTCGAGTGCGGCGATCGCCTCGCGCAGTCGCGCATCGGGCTCGATGCCGCGCCTTTCGCCGAGTTCGGCGAGGGCCGAGTGGACGGAGACCCTCCCCCGCAGCGAGTGGACCGGATCGGCGTCGGCCAGCCGTTCGGCGACGCCGAGCAGGCCCGCGGCCTCGGCGCGCACGGCCTCGACGTCGGCGTCCTCGTCCGACCGCAGCATGGAGGCTTCCAAGGTCAGGGCCCGGCCCTCGCGGTCGGCCTTGCGGAACAGGTCGGCGGCCCGCACGGTGAGCGCCCGCTTGCGGTCCGGGTCGTCGGTGTCGTTGAGCCGGAACACCAGCACCTCCGCCTCGTCGGACGGTTCGAGCGCGACGCCGAGCCGCTCGGCCGCCTCGCCGACCCGTCCCCAGCGTTCGAGGCGGTCGTCCGCGAAGGCGGCGCCGGCCGCCCGCGCCTCGGCGAGCAGGCATTCGAGATCCGCTGCGGTGGAAGCCGGGGCTTCGGCGCGGGACTCGCGGACCTGGGGCGCATCCGCGATCGCGGCCTTCAGTCCGAGCGGCACGTGCGGGTGGGCCGTGGTGTACGCGATCCGCTCGGCGGAGCGGCGCGACATGAGGTCGTTGCCGTTGCGGCGGTCGAAGCGCTCGCAGAGGTCCCGCCGCTCGGCGTCGATCCGGTCGAAGGCCGCGTCGGCGCGCGCGTTGCGACCGTCGGGGCCGGGCACCTGGACGTCGCCGCCGCCGCGGGCGATGAGCGCCGCGCAGGCGAGCTGAACGGATTCGAGCAGCCGGAGCCGGAAGATCGGGTCGAGGGCGAGGGTGAACACGACCGCGCGGGCGTGCAAGAGCTCGACCGCGCGGGCCTCGTTGCCGGTGAGCGCGCAGAAGCGCACGTGCTGGGCGAGCGGCAGGACCATCTCGTCCTTGTCGCGGATGATCTGGTAGCCGTGCAGGTGGTTCGCGCGGGCCTCGTCGAGCCGCCCGAGCTCGACCAGCGGCATCAGGGAGTCCGCGAGCGCCCGGTACGGCTCGCTCAGGCAGCGCTGGCCGCCTTCGAGCACCGGCGCCCACTGCTGCATCGCCCGCTCGTGGTCGCCGGCCCCGGCGTAGATGGAGCCCATGGCGCTGTGGACGCACGGCTCGCAGTCGTCGAGGCGGTTGATCTCGGTCGAGTGCAGTGCGGCGAGGGCCTTGGCGGCGCGCTCGCCGTCGCCGAGCTGGACGGCGAGGTCGTACTCGATCTGGTGGGCGGGGTGCACGGAGTGGCCGGCCTCGGCGTAGTGGCGCCGCATCTGGAGGAGGTACGCCTCGATCGACGCGAGCGGCACGTCGTGGCGCCCCAGCATCTTCAGCCCGATCGTGTGCAGGGCCCAGTGGAGCTTGTAGAGGGTGTGCTCGTCGAACCACTCGGGCGCGGTGTCGTAGTTGCGCAGCAGCCGCCCGTACGCCGAGAGGTGGCGCAGCGAGTCCTCCGACCAGCGGAAGGCGTTGACGATCTCGGCGAGGATCTCGTTGAGCAGCGGCTGCTCGCCGGTCGCGTCGACCGCCTCCAGGAGCGTCTCGAGCGCGACGGTCCGGGACTCGCCGGACGGTTGGGCGCAGATGCGGTTGAAGGTCTGGCGCAGTTCCGAATTCGTGTCTGGCATGAGGGCTTTCCGCTGGGAGTGGGAGGTCGTCCGTGGCTCTTGGCGGTAGTGTGCCACAGGCGGTCCACGTGCGGCCGCCCGTGAACCGGCGCCCGAGCGGGCCCGATCGTCACTCCGGGTCGGCCGCCCGGCTCCTCGCGTCGACCCGCGTCCTCAGCCCCGGTCCGCCTCCGGCGCGGCCGCCTCGGCGGCGCGCTTGACCGCCGCGAGGCGCCGGTCCCAGTCGCTCGCGAGCGCGGCCATCCACTGCGCCGTGGCGTTCAGCGCCTCGGGCCGCACCGAGTACCGCACCTCGCGCCCGACCCGGCCGCCGACGACCAGTCCGGCGGCGGCGAGGACCGCGAGGTGCTTGACGACCGCCTGGCGGCTGACGGGCAGCCGTTCGGCGAGCGCGGTCGCGGTGGCCTCACCGCCGTCGGCGAGCAGGTCGAGCAGGCGGCGCCGGGTCGGATCGGCGAGCGCGGCGAGGACGCCGTCGGTCGACGCGTCGGAGGAGTGGTCGGTTCCGGTCACGCGGCGGCTTGCTCCGCTCGGGTCCTGAAGAGGTCCAGGACTTCGGCCCAGCCGCCGGTGTTGTCCTTGAACGCCTGCTCGCGCACGGTCTCGTCACCGGCGAGGGCGGCGAATCCGGTCTCGACCACGCGCAGCCGGGTGTGGTCGTCCTCGGTCGTGAGGAGGAATTCGACGAGCGTGGTGTTGTCCTCGCGCAGCGGCGCGCCCTCGAAGGCGCTGGCCCAGCGGTAGGCGAGGTAGGTCGGCGGGTCGGTCTTCTCCACGCGGACAGGGTACGAGCCGTACTCGGGATGGGTCGCGACGGTCTCCTGGCCCTCCTCGGCGGTGCCGGGTGCGGCGGCGTCGAGGGCGACCCAGAATCCTGGCTGGGCCACGAGGTCCCAGACGTGTTCGATGGGCGCGGCGATGAGGATGTCGCGTTCGATGCGGTCCTGGCTCATGGTGCGGTTCCCTTCTCGTTCCTTCATGTGCAACCCGAGTGTTGCACATTCAAAGGAGACGTGCAACCGATCGGTTGCATCAGGGACCGCCGTCCGCTTCGACGAGGCGGGCCGGGCGACTCGCGGCGCCCGGCCCGACGTGCGGCTCAGGCCTCGCGGTCCGGCCGGCGCTTCGCGAAGACCGGGACCAGGATCGCGGCGACGACGACGTGCATCACCAGCAGCGAGCCTTTCGTGGCCGCATCGGCCTCGGTGATCAGCGGCGGGACCAGCTCGACGATGAAGGCGACGGCGGCGCCGACGCACCACAGCAGCACGGCCCTGCGCGGCGCGAACCGGTCGAGCAGCGCCCGGGCGAGCCAGCCGAGGCCGCCCGCGATCAAGGCCGCGACGAGCGCGGGCACCGGCCCGATGGTCATCGGGTCCTGGCCCGGGTTGGCGACGACCATGTCGGCGCCGGCCGCCGAGGCGATCACGGACACCAGGGCGGCGCCGGCGGCGGCGGCCACGAGCGCGACGAGCCTGGGGCGCCACACGGGAGCGGCCGAGCGGGTCTCGGATCGCGCTTGTTCGTCTACTTCGGACATCATGTCTCCACTGGCTCGGACTTCGTTTCGGGGAACTGCATCGACCATAGAGGCGCATGCGCCGCAGGCCAATCCGCGAGCGTCCTCACTTCATACGCCATCGTCCCGCTGCGGATACCCTGGAGCGATGGACTTGATCAGCGACGTCATGGCGGTGCTGCGGACCGGGCGCCCCTTCGCGGGCCGCTTCGCTCAGGTCGCGCCGTGGTCCGACCACCGCCGCGGCCGCCCGAACGGGTTCGGCGTGCAGGTCATGGTGCGCGGTTCGGCCGTCGCGACCGCCGCGGACGGCAAGTCGTTCACGCTCGATCCCGGCGACGTGCTGCTCGTCCCCCACGGCAGCCCGCACCTCGTCGCCGACTCGCCCCTCACCCCGCCGGGACCCCCGTGCGACGAGTCCGCCGAGTTCGCCGGGGCGGTGATCCGCTCCGACAACCCGGAGGCCACCCACGTCATGCTGTGCATGGCATACGAACTCGCCCCGAACCGCGCCCACCCCCTGATCGCGACCCTGCCGGACTTCGTGCACGTCAAGGCCGATCCGGCCGAGCGTCCGGAACTGGCCCAGGCGGTCGCCATGCTGGACGGCGAACTCGCCGAGGAGCTGCGCGGCGGGGACACGCTCGTGCCGGCGCTGCTCGACGCCGTCCTGATGTACCTGCTGCGGGCGATCCACGGCGCCCGCCACGACCAGTGCGGGTTCAGCGGATGGGCCCAGGCCCTGGCGGACGACTCGATCGCGGCCTCCCTGGAGGCGATCCACGCCGACCCGGCGCGGCAGTGGACCGTGGCGTCGCTCGGCGAGGTCGCCGGATTGTCGCGGTCGGCGTTCTCGCGGCGCTTCACCGAACTGGTGGGCCAGCCGCCGCAGGGCTACCTGACCTCGTGGCGGCTCACGCTCGCCGCTCGGCTCCTGACCGACACGGACGCGCCGCTCGCCTCGGTCGCCCGGCAGGTCGGCTACGCGTCGGAGTTCGCGTTCGCGGCGGCGTTCAAGCGCGAGTTCAGTTCGCCCCCAGGGCAGTTCCGCAAGCTCAACCCCGCCTGCGACACCGGGTCCGGCGCCCCGGCCGGCGGCCCCGAACCGTTCCGGCGGCTGCCGGTCCCCGCTTAGAGCCACACGGTCGACAGCCAGACGGCCGCCGCCGCGAGGACCGCGGTCACGACGTTCAGCCCGAGCACGCCGGCCTCGCCGCGCTTGAGGTGCAGCGCGATCGCGCCGAACTGGACCACCAGCAGGCCGACCGCCGCGACGAGCGCGAGCCAGGTCGCGATGCCCGTGAGCGGCGGCAGGACGAGCCCGATCGCGCCGAGCACCTCGACGGCGCCGAGCGCACGCACGAACCAGAGCGGGACGGTGTCGACCCAGCCCATCATCGGCCGCAGCTGCTCCTTCGAGCGCACGACCTTGCTCCCCCCGGCGAACAGGTACAGCAGCACCAGCAGCCCGGCGACGATCCAGTAGGCGACGACCATGAGAACCCTCTTCTCGTTCCCGCGATTTGCGAGTGCGCACATCGTAGGCGAGAATCGAAGGGCGTACAAAACTTACAAGCCTGTGAGCAGGAGTTTCGTGGGGTTTCAGTGCCTGAGTTCAAGAATCTCTGCTTGATCCGCGGCGACCAGGGCCGGACCGTGGGCGATCTCGTGGACCGCATCGGCGGCAAGTGGACCCTGCTGATCCTCGCCACGCTCCACGACGGCCGCCTGCGCTACACCGAGCTGAAGCGGCGCCTGCCCGGCGTCTCGCACCGGATGCTCGCGCTGGCGCTGCGCAGGCTCCACCGCGACGGGCTGGTCACGCGCACGTCCCACCCCGAGGTCCCGCCCCGCGTCGAGTACGCGCTGACGCCGCTCGCCGTCTCCCTCCTGCCGCACGCGGTGGCCCTCGCGGGCTGGGCCGCGGAGCATCGCGCGGCGATCGACGCGCATCGGGCCGCGTTCGACGGCGACGCCTGATCACACCCGGGCCTCGCCGCTGTCCAACGGCGCCAACGTGTTCGACTCCCCCGCCCGGGGGAGGCCGTCGGCCCGTGCGGGGGAGGCCGCCGCGACGGGGGAACGGCAGCGTAGGGCGCAGGGTCGCCGCGCGGCGGTCCCTTGGACGACAGGAGACCGAACCGCGATGCGAACCCGACCCCATACCTATACCAATGTGGACGATTCTGAACGAGGCCGGTTCACGGGCCCGGCGACGGCGATCGGCGCGGTCGTGTTCGCCGCGGCCGGGTACTTCGCCGACCAGCCCTCGGGCTCCGCGGGCTACGCCGTTTCGAACGTTGCGGGACTGGCGGCCGTGTCGGCGGTCCTGATCGGGTTCGGCGCGTTCCACCGGCGCCACCGCGCGGAGCTGGGCCGCCTCGGCGCCTGGGGCGCCGGACTGGTCCGCTTCGGCCTGGTCGCGACGGTCGTCGGATACCTCGTGAACCTGGTCGGACCATCGCTGCCCGAGCGCTACGAAGCGGTCGCGGCCCTCGCCGGGATTCCGGCCTGGTCGCTCGCGCACCTGATGTACGCGGGAGCGACAGTGCTCGGCCTGGCGTGCCTGCGGGCGGCGGCGGTGCCGCGCCCGGTCGCGGTCGCCCTGACCTGCGGCCTGCCGGTGCTGCTCGCAGGAGTCGGCGCCGGCTTGGCGCTGGGCGAACCGTACGCCCACGTCGTCACCTGGGCGGCCACCGAAGGGCAGGCGGGTCTGGCCTGGCTCCTCGTCGGCCTGCGCCTGAGCGTCCGGCGTCAGATCGCGGTCGCGGCCTGACGCGTCCGGATGCCCTTGGCGGCCAGGACGATCACCGGGACGAGCAGGGCCGCGCCGATCCACAGGACGCCGCCGGGGGCGGTCGCGTCCACCACGAAGCCCCCGGCGAAGGAGCCCGCGGCGATCGACAGGTTGAACATGACCGTGTTCAGCGAGGTCGCGATCTCGACCTCGCCGGGTTCGACGGACTTCATGAACCAGGTCTGGACGGCCGGGGAGACCAGGCCGTAGCCCGCGCCCCACAGCAGGAGCACGGCCGTCGCGGAGAACAGGTCGCCCACGGCGAAGGCCAAGAGCGCCATGCCGATCGCCATCGCGACGCCCAGGCCCGCGAGGGTCGGCCGCAGGTGCCGGCCGATGAGCGAGCCCGAGGCGACGGTGGCGATGAGCGCCGCCGCGCCGAACGCCAGCAGCAGGCCGCTGACCTGCGAGGCGGCGATCCCGTTCGCCTGGAGGATCGGGCTGATGAACGTGTAGGCGATGAAGTGCCCGGTCACGATGAAGAAGGTGAAGGCCAGGCCGGTGCGCACGCTCTTGTTGCGGCGCACCAGCTTCGGCAGCGAAGCGAACGAGACCGTGGTGTTGGACGGGAGCTTCGGCACCAGCAGCGCGATCGCGGCCATGGCGGCGACCGCGAGACCGACGAGCGCCCACAGGGCCGCGCGCCAGCCGAAGTGGTCGCCGATGAGCGTCCCGGCCGGGACGCCGAGCACGGTGGCCGCGCCGATGCCGCCGTAGACCGCGGCGGTCGCGCGCGGCACGTCCCGCTCGGGGACCAGGCGGATCGCGATGCCGCCGGCGACGGCCCAGAACGAGCCGATCGAGAGCCCGACGAGGACGCGGGCGGCCAGGAGCGGCCCGAAACCGGTCGCGGTCGCGGCGCCGATGTTCGCGCCCGCGACGAGCACGGCGAGCCCGATGAGCACCAGGCGGCGGTCGAGGCGGCGCGTGAAGACGACCGCGAGGGGGGCCGCCAGCGCGGCGACGAGGCCGGGAACGGTCACCATGAGGCCCGCGGTGCCGGCGCTGACGCCGAGCTCGGAGCCGATCGTGGTGAGCAGTCCCACAGGGAGGACTTCGGAGGTCATGACGACGAACACGCCGAGGGCGACGGCGGCCACGGCGAGCCACTGCCTGAGCGTGGCGCGTTCGGGCGCGGCGGCGGGCGCCGAGACGGCGAGGTTGGAGACGGGGCGATCGAGGGTGGTCACTGGCGGCCTTCCGAGCGGTAGGTTCACGGCGAGGCCCGTAAGGGCCTTTCATTGCCGGAACCGGTCCACCACTCGGTTCGCGCGTCGGTGACGCGGGCTGGGTCCGTACAGGGGCTGACGGCCCGAAACGGGCCCCCGGCCGAGGAGCCTGGGCTCCCCTTGGCGGTGTACTTCCCTTCGCCCTGTCCGGAGGACCGAATCCCCCGGGGCGTCGCCTTACCCCTCAAGATTAGCAGCGGACATGACACGTTCGAAACCTCGAGCACATGTTGCGTTGACGACCATGCGGGACGTGAGCTGAGGCCTCGTCGGAAGGTTGCGGCGCCATGACAGACTCGTTCAGGCCCCCACCTGGATGCGGGGCGCGCATTCAGTGGAAGGAATGACGACCAGATGTCAGCAGAAGGCGGCACCAAGGCGATCGTGGCGGCGCTCTTGGCCAACACGGGTATCGCGATCAGCAAGTTCGTGGCGGCCGGGATCACCGGTTCGGCGTCCATGCTCGCCGAGGGCGTCCACTCGGTGGCCGACGCGTCGAACCAGGTCCTGCTCCTCATCGGCGGCAAGGCCTCCCGCAAGGCCGCCAGCCCCGCACACCCCTTCGGTTACGGGCGCGAACGCTACATCTACGCGTTCATCGTCTCGATCGTCCTGTTCTCCATCGGCGGCGTCTACGCGCTCTACGAGGGCTACCACAAGCTGTCCCACCACGGGGAGCTGACCACGCCCCTGGTCGCCGTCATCGTGCTGGTCGTGGCGATCATCCTCGAATCGTTCTCCCTGCGCACGGCCGTCAAGGAGTCCAACGCGGTGCGGGGCAAGCAGTCGTGGGTGCAGTTCATCAAGGGCTCGCGCTCGCCCGAGCTGCCCGTGATCCTCCTGGAGGACATCGGCGCGCTCGTCGGCCTCGTCCTGGCGCTCTTCGGCGTGGGCCTGTCCTGGATCACCGGGAACATCGTCTTCGACGCCCTCGGCACCCTCAGCATCGGCGTGCTGCTGGTCCTCATCGCGATCGTGCTCGCCATCGAGATCCGCTCGATGCTCATCGGCGAGTCCGCGACGCTCGAGGACATCGACGCGATCAAGGCCGCGATCAACGAGGGCGACGAGAACTCCCTCATCCACCTCAAGACCCTGCACGTGGGCCCCGACGAGCTGCTCGTGGCCGCGAAGATCGGCATCGGCCACAGCGAGACCGGCGAGCAGGTCGCGGCGGAGATCGACGCGGCCGAGGCGCGCATCCGCGCCGCCGTCCCCAAGGCCAAGCTCATCTACATCGAGCCGGACATCCCGCGCGCCGGCGCTTAGGCTCGGACCATGGCGAAACTGGTGCTGGACCTGCACGACATCTTCAACAAGGGCGGCCAGATCGAGAAGGCCCTGAGGGACGTCATCGACGAGGCGGTCGCCAAGAAGATCGACCTGGTCGAGATCATTCCCGGCAAGGGATCGGGCCAGCTCAAGAAGAAGGTGCTGCGGTTCCTCGACCAGAAAGAGGTCAAGGCCCTGTACCACCGGGTGGACAAGGACTCGAAGAACTTCGGGCGCCTGTTCGTTCACTTCCAACACAAGGACAAGCGCAAGAAGCGCTGATCCGGACGCGACTGCGGCCCCGCACCCCCTCCCCAAGGGTGCGGGGCCGCCGTCATCGTCGTTCCTGCTAGTCGATCATCACCCGGTCGCGTTCCCCCATGGAATCCGGTGCGCCCAGCAGTTCGAGCAGCCGCAGCACCGGGACCCGGTAGCTGTGGCCGATGCGGAGGACCTGGACGGGGAAGTCCCCGTCCTTCGCCAGCCGGTATGCGACCGTCCTGCCGATCCCGAGGATCTGCGCGGCCGTCTCGACATTCGTCATCACGCCGAGCGATTTGACGCGCTCGACCGTCCATATCTCGTCGATGACGACACTCGAAGGCCCCACCTTCGCATTCGGTGTCATGTCCGTCCTCTCTGGCGTCCCGCGCCGACACGGGGTGCATCGGGGCGACGCCGCCTAGGACCAGTCGACCCCACCCGGCACGGTCAAGTCCAGAGTGCCGCGCCGAATTTCACTCTTACGCGTGGTGTGCGCGTCCTCACCGACACGTTGTCCGTTTGGGCGCGAACCGGATTCATCGCCTGAAACGGACCGGCTTCTGACCTGCGACGTTTCCTCTCCGTGACCTTCCACCAGGCAAGATGCGAGAAAATATGAGATAGGTTAGCCTTGCCTACATGCCTGACGACGACGGCCTGAGCGGCCGCGCCCTCCGACTCGCCTACTTCGGCACCACCGTCGTCCACGACGCCGACATCGACCTGGTCCCCGGCGAGGTCACCGCCCTGCTGGGCCCCAACGGCTCCGGCAAGTCCACGCTCCTGCGCTCCCTCGCGCGCCTCCACCGGGCCGACCAGGGCAGCGTCGACTTCCCCGACGGCACCGACGCGGCCACCCTGAGCCCCAAGGACTTCGCCCGGCGCGTCTCGCTCCTGGCCCAGTCCCGGCCCGTCCCCGGCGGCATCCGCGTCGTCGACGTCGTCGGCTACGGGCGCCACCCCCACCGCGGCCGCTGGCGCCACGGCGACGAGCACGGCCCCGCGAAGATCAAGCGGGCCATGGCGATCTGCGGCGTCACCGACATGGCCGACCGCGGCATGGAGGCCCTCTCCGGCGGCGAGCGCCAGCGCGTCTGGCTCGCCTCCTGCCTCGCCCAGGACACCGGCGTGCTCCTCCTCGACGAGCCCACCAACCACCTCGACCTGCGCTACCAGGTCGAGATCCTCGACCTCGTCCGCGACCTGGCCGACGACCACGGCACCGCCGTCGGCGTCGTCCTCCACGACCTCGACCAGGCCGCCGCCGTCGCCGACCGCGCCGTCCTGCTCCAGGAAGGCCGCGTCAAGGCCGCCGGCACCCCGGCGGAGGTCCTCACCGCCGAGAACCTCACCGCCGCCTACGGCATCGACATCCGCGTCGACGCCGATCCCGTCACCGGCCTGCTCACGGCCCGGCCCATCGGCCGCCACACCCGCAGGTTCGCGGCCACCACCACCGAATAGAAGGAACCCGATGCGACTCCCCACTCTCAAGCGCTTCGCCGTGCCCGCGGCACTGGCCGCGGTCCTCGCCGCCTCCGCGTGCGGCACCACCGAGGAAGGCAGCGCGACCGGCGGCTCCGAGGACGAGTCCGGCCCCGTGTCGGTCACCGACTTCCTCGGCCGCGAGGTCGAACTCGACGCCCCCGCCGAAAACGTGGTCGCGCTCGAATGGGCCGAGGTCGAGATCGTCGCCAGCCTCGGCGTCACGCCCGTCGGCGTCGCCGACCTCGAGGGCTACAACACCTGGGTCGGCGGCACCGTGCCGGTCGAGGACACCACCGACGTCGGCACCCGCCAGGAGCCGTCCATCGACGCCATCGCCGGGCTCGGCGCCGACCTCGTCATCATGGAGACCGACGACGAGGCCCTCATCGCCTCGATCGAGGAGTTCGTGCCCGTCCTGGTCACCGAGGGCTCCAACGAGACCGACAACCTCGCGCGCATGAAGAGCGACGTCGACATGATCGCCGAACTGCTCGGCAAGACCGACGAGGCCGAGGCCCTGTGGTCCGACTTCGAGGCCAAGATCGCCGACACCGCCGCCGCCATCGAGGCCTCCGGCAACGCCGCGGTTCCCTTCCTCTTCGCCGACGGCTGGGTCGAGGGCGACGCGGTCTCCGTGCGGCCCTTCGGCACCGGCTCCCTCGTCGGGTCCCTCGCCGCCGCCGCGGGCCTGGAGAACGCCTGGACCGGCGAGACCGACGGCGCGTGGGGCCTGGGCGCCACCGACATCGAGGGCATGGCCCAGTACACCGACACCGAGATGAAGTTCATCCACAACAACGCCGACGGCTCCAACATCTTCACCGACGGCGTGGCCGGCAACGCCATCTGGGAGAACCTGGCCTTCGTGAAGAACGGCGAAGTCCACGAGATGCCGCACGGCGTCTGGACCTTCGGCGGCCCCAAGTCCTCCGAGGCGATCCTCGACGCGTTCGCCGAGGTCTACGCGAGTTGAACACCCTGAGTCCGCCAGTGCGACCGGAGGCCCCCCAGAAGCGGGCCCCGCGCCTGCTCCCCACCGCGGCGGTCTTCACCATCGCGGTCGGAGCCCTGGTCGCGCTGGCGGCCCTCCATCTCACCCAGGGCACCTCGGCGGTGGACGCGGGCGACCTGCTGCGGCTGGTCGCCGGGACCGCCGACGCGAGCGTGTGGAACGTCCTCGAGGGCGCGCGGCTGCCGCGCCTGGCGGGCGCCGTGCTCGTCGGCGTCGCGCTCGGCGCCTCCGGCGTCCTGCTGCAGTCGGTGGCGCGCAACGCGCTCGCCAGCCCGGACACGCTCGCGGTGAACGCCGGGGCGTACCTGGCCGTGACGGCCGTGGCGGCCTTCGGGATCACGCTGCCGTTCTTCTCGGGCGTCGGCGTGGCCTTCTCGGGCGCGCTGTTGACCGCGGGCCTGGTGCTCGCGCTGTCGGCCG
This sequence comes from Glycomyces harbinensis, assembly GCF_900101745.1. Taxonomy (GTDB): domain Bacteria; phylum Actinomycetota; class Actinomycetes; order Mycobacteriales; family Micromonosporaceae; genus Glycomyces; species Glycomyces harbinensis. The sequence goes on from NZ_FNAD01000026.1 coordinate 21,353, forward strand.
GCGGCGGCGAGTCGGGCACGACCCGCCTCATCCTCGCCGGGTCCGCGACCGCGATGGCCGGGAACTCCCTGGTGTCGCTGCTGATCCTGCTGTTCCAGGAGGAGACGACGGGCCTGTTCGCCTGGGGCTCGGGCAGTCTCAACCTCGCCGGTTTCGACACCATCGCCCAGGCCGCGCCGCTGGTGCTCCTCGCCGTGGTCGCGGCCGTGCTCGCCGCCCCGCGCCTGGACCTGCTGCGCCTGGGCGACGACACCGCCTCGAGCCTGGGCGTGCACGTGCGGCGCACCCGCTTGATCGCGGTGCTGTGCTCACTGCTGCTGGCCGCGTGCGCGGTGACCGTGGCCGGGCCGATCGGCTTCGTGGGCCTGGCGGCGCCGGTGATCGCGCGCCAGATCGCGCGCAAGCTCCCGGTGCTGCTCGCGCACCGGGTCCTGATCCCGTTCAGCGCCCTGTGCGGCGCGCTCGTGATCGTCGCCGCCGACCTGGCCGTCCGCGCGATCCTGGGCGCCGACAAGAGCATCGAGATCCCCGTCGGCGTCACGACGACGATCCTCGGTGCGGGTGTCATGGTGTGGCTGGCGCGCTCGGTCAGGAGCGCGGGGTCCGAGGACCGGCCGGCGATCCTGCACGGCGCGGCCGACCGGGGCCGGATCGCGTTCGGGCTCATCGTCGCCGGACTCGCCGCCGCCTCGATCGCGGCGCTCGTGGTCGGGATGCTGTCGGGCGACACGATGCTCCTCGGCGGCGACCTCGTGAACTGGTTCGCGGGCAGGACCGGCGCGAGCTACACGTGGATCATCGAGCAGCGCTACCCGCGCGTGCTCGCCGCGATCCTCGCGGGCGCCGCGCTCGCGTGCGCCGGGACCGTGACGCAGGGGATCCTGCGCAACCCGCTCGCCGAACCGGGCCTGCTGGGCGTCACCGCCGGGGCCGGGATCGGCGCGGTCGCGCTCATCACCTGGCTGCCGAGCGCGGGCGCCTGGTCGGTGACCGGTGTGGCGGCCGTGGGCGGCCTGGGCGCGTTCGCGCTCGTCTACGCGCTCGCGTGGCGCGGCGGCCTCGACACGTCGCGCCTGGTCCTGATCGGGATCGGCGTGTGGTCGATCGGCATGGCCGCGATCACGCTGATCATCCTCGCGTCGGACCCGTGGAACACCCCGAAGGCCATGACCTGGCTGTCGGGGACGACGTACGGCAGGACCGCCGACCGCCTCATCCCGCTGGCGGTCGCGCTCGTGGTCGTGCTGCCGCTGATCATCGCCCACCGCAAGGAGATCGACCTCCTCGCGCTCGACGACGACACGCCGCGCGTGCTCGGCGTGAAGCTCGAGCGCACCAGGCTGCTCCTGCTGGGAGCCGCCGCGGTGCTGACCGCCGCGGCAGTGGCGGTGGTGGGCGTGATCGGCTTCGTCGGGCTGGTCGCGCCGCACCTCGCGCGCGGGCTCGTCGGGAGTCGGCACACGAGGGTCCTGCCGGTGTCGATCCTGCTCGGCGTCCTCCTCGTGAGCCTCGCGGACACCTTGGGCCGCACGGTGATCGCCCCGGCGCAGATCCCGGCGGGCCTGGTCTGCGCCCTGATCGGGACGCCGTACTTCGTGTGGCTGCTGTGGCGGACGCGGACGCGCACCGCCTGAGCGTTCGAACGGGATTCACCAGGGGTTCATAGGTCGGGTCGAGTATCGATCCGACAGATGAACCCCTTTCAAGTAGGAGGACCCGTGCCCAATCGACTGCTCACCCTCACCGCGCTGGGAGCCGCAGCGGTGCTCCTGACCGCCGCCTCGGCGCAAGCCCATCCCGCCGACGCGGTGACCGCGAAACTGGAGACGCCGGCGCTGTACGACGAGAACGACGCCGACGCGGACGACCCGGCGATCTGGGTGGACGAGGACGACCCGGAGGACAGCCTGGTCATCACCACCGCGAAAGAGGCCGGGATCTACGTCTACGACCTCGAAGGCAACGAGGTCCAGCACATCGAACCGCGTGAAGCTCCAGGTGAGGACGACGCGCCTGGCAGGTACAACAACGTCGACCTCATCAGCGACTTCAAGCTCGACGGCGAAAAGGTCGACCTCGCGGTGGCCTCCGACCGGGGCATGGACACCCTGGGGGTCTTCAAGATCGAGGACGGCGAACTGGAAGACGTCACCGCAGCGAGCGGCCCGTTGATCTTCAGCGAGAACCAGGAGGAGATCAACGGCGAGAAGACCGCTTACGGCCTCGCCACCTGGCAAGACCGCTCGGGAGCGTACGCCCTGGTGAGCCGCAACGCCGTGTCAGAAGTGGCCCTGCTGAAGCTCAAGGCGGACGGCGATGAGGTCACCTGGCAGAAAGTGCGAACCCTCGACCTCCCGGCAGAGTTCAACCTCCCGAACGACACCACCTGGTCCCCGTGCGACGACACGGGCCAGGAGGCCCAGGTCGAGGGCATGGTGGTGGACAAGACCACCGGCACCGCGTACCTCGGCCAAGAGCTCGTGGGCATCTGGAAGGTGGACGCCGATCTCAAGGGCGATGCGGAACTCGTAGACACGGCAATCGAATTCGGCCTCCCGGGCGTCTACGACCCCGAGACCGACGAGTGCGAGTACGGCACGAACCCCGGCTACGGCGGCGAGCACCTGCACACCGACATCGAGGGTCTGACGATCTACTACACGTCCCGAGACAAGGGCTACCTCCTCGCCTCGAGCCAGGGCGACGACACCTACGGCGTGTATGAGATCGAAGGCGACAACGACTACCTGGGCAACTTCGGCATCGAATCGGGCAAGGTCGACAGCACCCAGCACAGCGACGGCGCCGACGTGGTCAACGTGAGCCTCCCCGGCTACCGGGGCGGTCTGCTGGTGGTCCAAGACGGCGACAACACTCCTGAAGGCTCGGAGGAGTCCAGCACGAACTTCAAGTTCGTGGCCTGGAACGAAGTTGTAAAGGACAGCGGCCTCGACCTCCAGACCGCAAGGGGCCAGCGCTAACTCGGACAAGGCAACGGCCGCACCGGCGAACCCGGTGCGGCCGTGAGCCGTCGGGCGTGCCGGTTCGCGATCAGCGCCGGTTCTTCCGCTTCTTCCGGGTGGAGGGGCGGTTGCCGGCCCGCCGGGGCGGGCGCCGCCGGTCCCGGTCTCCGGGCGGGCGGGGTGCGGGGGCCGTTCGCCGCCGGTCCGCGGAAGGGCGGGAGGCGGCCGGAGAGGAGCGCGGGGAGCGTCCGGCCATGACGCCCGCCGCGAGGGCCACCAGGATCAGCGCGCCGCAGATCCGTGCGAGCCACAGCCAACCCCAGTGCTCGACGGTGTAGCCCCGGTCCGAGAGGTCGAAGCCGAGCACCGTCAGTATCAGCGGATAGGCCGCTCCGCGCGAGCTCACGCCGTCCGGCACGGCGACGCCCTGCACGGCGCCGATGGCGGAGGGGAACACGGCCAGGAGAATGAGCGCCGTGGCCGCGGCCGTCGCCTGCGACCGCTTCGGGGAGCGGTCGCGTGCGAGCCGCCAGAGCATCAGAACCGGCACCACCGTGACCAGGACCAGGATCATGCCGCACAGCAACCCCAGGTAGGCGCCGACGGCGATCATCGCCGCGGTCCCGAAGGCCCCGCCGACACCCGGGGCGATCAGCACGTACTCGTCCACCGCGAAACCGCCCAGGCCCGCCAGGGCGACGACAACCGCACCGAGAACGACCTGGCACAGCGGCAGCAGCGCGCCGTACTTCAGGAGCAGGCCGTCCCGCGGATCGGGTTCCGGTGTCCTGTCGCCGACCGGCCTCGCGGACACCGCCGAGGCGGATGCGATCGAATCGGCGGCCCCGCCGACGATCATGCCCGCCAAGGTCAGTGCCGCCCATGAACCGAAGAGGACCGCGGCCGCGACGCCGCTGCCGGACGCGAGCCACCGGAATCCGGCGACGGCGGCAACGGCGGTCTGGACCGCGCCGAGAGCGACGACGACCCAGCCGCGCCGAGTCAAGGGAAAGAGGCGGGTCACCGCTGTATTCGCAACTCCGGCGTCCAGGTCAGAGCTGCTCGATCGATCGGACGGCGTATCCGCCGAGCAACGGCGCGAACGCCCGTTGGTCGTCGAGGTCGTCGGGGTCGAGCAGCCTCGGATCCACTGTGATCGGCCCGCCCTTGCGCTTCTCCAAGACGATGATCTCGTCATAGAACTCGAGGAAACCCGAGGCGTTCCGGTCCTCCGAGAGCAGTCTCGCGACCGCTTCGACGATCTTCGCGAGGTCTTTCGTCTCGGACTCCCAGGAGAGGGATTTTCGCGGCAGGAAGGCGACGGTCGAATACCGTTCGACGCCCAGACGGCCGCTGACCGCGGCGTTGTCGCTCGCCCCGTGGGCCGTGATCGCGCACCACCAGCGGTCGCTGTCGATCGGGCTCAGGGCACGCGGTTCCACACGGCCGAGGTCCAGCACTTCCGCGAAGTAGGACGAGAGTTCGAGCAGCGACGAAGCCGAGGTGTAGAGCCGGTAACCACTGGACATACTGCCCTCCTATCACGGGTAGAGGTTGGTGATCTGGCCGTTCTTGATGACTTTGATCTCCTTGAGCCCCTCCAGCGGGCGCCGATCGAGGACTTCCTTCAGTGCCGAGGGACTCATGTTGGAGTCGTCGAGATTGAGGATGACGCGATCGGTCTGGCCGTCGTTGACCTTCTCGGAGATCTTGCTTCTGATGTTGTCCGGGTTCGAAGTCTTGGGAGCGTAGCAGTCGAAGGTCTCGCCTTCGATCTCGTAATCCGGGTCCTTGCCGTTCGGCTTCACGCCGGGGTTCTGGACGACGTCGTACCCGTTCTCCGCGAGCGTCTGCGCGGACTCGTTCTCCCGGCGCAGCGACCGCTTCTTCTCCCCGCTGCCTTCGATCTTCGCGGGGGTGCCGCCGGGAGTGGCGTTCGGGTCCGGCTGTTTGGAGGGGCTGGTGTGATCGGTCGAGGTCGTACTGGTCGGGACGTCCGGTTTCCCGTCTCCGTTCGCGTCGGTGGCCCGCCCGGCCCGCGCCGACTGATCGGTCGCATTCAGCGCCGTTTCGGCGTCGGTGCCGGCGTTGACGCCTTTGTGGGTCTTGGAGTCGCCGTCGCCGTCCGCGTCGGTGTCCTTGGCCGGTTTTCCGTCCGAAGTGGTCGGTTTGGTGCCGTCGCCGCTGCCGGTGCCGTCACCGGTGCTGCTCGGGTCGTCGCCGCCGTGGTGCCTGGTCATGGCCAGGCCGATGCCCAGAAGCAGGAGGAGTTTCAGGGTGCGTCGCATCTGCCGGCCTTAGAGTCCGAGGAGCACTTTGAGGTTCTGGAGGGACTGGACGAGCGCCATGCCGTAGCCCATGATGATCCCGGCCCATTTCACGACCGCGGCCACGATCTGCGCGGCGATGACCGGGATGGTGACCACGAAGATCGCCTCTACGGCCCACACGATCACGTGCGCGACCAGCTCGGCGATGAGGTCGCGGACGAGTTCGCGCGTGACCTGCACGAGTCCGCCCGCGCCCTCGGTCGCCGCCGCCAGCGCGGCCGCGATCGCGCCGAGGCCGCCGATCGCGTCGACGTTGTTGGCCATGAGCTGCTGATAGGCGTCGTGGCTGTCGCCGGTCCACTCGCTCAGTTCACTCGCGAGGGCCGTCTGCAGTTCTTCGGAGATGGTGTACAGCTCAGAGGACACGTTGGTCCAGGTCTGGGCGTGCGACATCACCACGTCGGACTTGCCGGTGAGTTCGTCGAGCATCGAGCGCAGCGGCTCGAAGTACTCCATGGCCCAGCCCAGGCCGTTGGAGAGCAGGGCGCTGAACGGGTCCATGACCGATCCGACCACTTCGAGGGCGAGACCGCCCCCGGCGAGGAGATCGTCCACCCAGCCTTCGCTCTTGACCGACTCGACCAGGTCCTGGATGCTGTCGGCGAGACCGGCGCCGGTCCAGGCCTTCCGCGTCGATGCGACGGGCGCGACCAGTGAGTTGTCCGTCATCCCATCGCTCCCTTAGTTGCCCATGCGGCTTTCGAGCTCGCGGAACGCTCTGCCGGTGTCCTCGTCGCTCGTCTCGAAGTCGTCCGCGCAGGCGCGCACGGCCTGCGCGGCGAGGCCGAGGTTCTCGGCCACGTACTCGACGATGGTGGCGTGCCGCTGGTGCCGGTCCTCCAGGCAGCCCGAGATCCAGCCGCACAGCAGCCCGTACGCCTCGTCGTCCTGCTCGATATAGCTGCTCGCGCTCGTGATCGCCGCGAAGCGGTCCTGTAGTGCCTCAAGGGTGCTCGCGTGCTGCCGGAGCTGCTCCGGATCGACGGTGTATCCGCTTCCCATGGCGCTCAGCGCTCCTCGTCCGTGTGCGGCATGAGCTGCCCGCGTACGCGTTCGGCTATGGCGCGTCCGGCCGGGGAGTCGGCGCCCATGGTCTCGGCGACGATCTCGGCGGAGCGCTCGGCGATCCGCACCCTTGCCGCCCGGAAGGCCTGCAGGATCGCCTGCGATACGTCTTCGGTGCTGATCCGCCTGGTGCGTTCGCTCAGGACGATGTCGACGAGGTTGCCGCTGGAGTCGATGGTGACTTCGGCGTTGCGGTCCGGGTCGGAGGCGGTGACCTTCAAATCCTGGAACTGGTCGCTCATCGCCCGCGTGTCCTCGGCGAGCTGGTCGATGCGGCCCTTCCAGGCTTGGAGGTGCTCCCGGGAGGCCTCGGGATCGGGGATGCTGCCGACCATCGCCACTTCCTTCGCTTCAGCCCTGTTGTCATGTGCGAGGCGTACTCGCCTCAGCGAGTGTAGCGATCGGTGACCACGTGCAGGGTCCCTCGTCACCGGCGTGACGGCGGGCGGGCCTCCGCGCCGCGAGTTGTCTTGACCCTGTGGCGCGGAGGCCGTCTCTAGGCGTACAGCTCCGGGCGGTCCCCCATGTCGATCGGGATGATCGCTCCCGAGTGGAGGGACTGGACGGCGGCGTCGGTCACCATCGTCGCGGCGTAGCCGTCCCAGGCCGACGGGCCCGTCAGCGCTTCGCCGTTCCTGATGCGGTCGACCCATTCCTGGAGTTCGACGTCGAACGCCGCCTCGAAGCGGTCGCCGAACTCCGGGAGGACCGGGACGCTCGAGCGGCCGGCCCTGCGCACGGCCGGGGCTGCCGGGTCGGGGAGGCGGACCGCGCCCTCCTCGCCGACGATCTCGCACTGGATGTCGTAGCCGTACTGGCAGTTCACGAACACCTCGACGTCCACGCGGGCGCCCGAGGCCGTCTCGAACAGGAAGATCTGCGGGTCCTGCAGGTGCGGGAACCGCTTGGTCGTCTTGCGCGGCAGGACGGTCTGCGCCGAGACGAACTCCTCGCCGAGGAGCCACCGCAGCGCATCGACCTCGTGCACGGCGGTGTCCCGCGCGGCCATCTCCGTCGTGTAGTGCTCGCGGATGCTCTTGTTGCGGTGCACGCAGTGCGCCATGAGCGGTTTGCCGACGGCGCCGGAGTCCAGGACCTCCTTCAGCCGGCGGTATCCGGCGTCGTAGCGGCGCATGAAGCCGACCTGGACGAGGCGGCGCCCGAAGGCCTGCTCGGCGTCCATGATCCGCCGCGCGTCGGCGGCGTCGGTGGTGAGCGGCTTCTCGCAGAACACCGGCTTGCCCGCCTCGACGCAGGCGAGCACCTGCTCGGCGTGGACCGGGCCCCACGAGGCGATCACCACGGCGTCCACTTCGGAGTCGGCGATCAGCTTCTCGGCCGAGTCGACCCTTCGGGCCCCGGCCGCCTCCGCGACCTCGGCCGCGCGGTCGAGGTCGATGTCGGAGACGGCCGCGACCTCGGCCCCGCTGACGGTGGAGGTCAGCCGGTGCACGTGCTGCTCGCCGATCCATCCGGTGCCGATCACGCCGATGCGGATGCTCATATGGTGCTGCTCCTCTTCCGATGTCGTGGTGCGCGTTCAGGACTGCTGGCGGCTCGCACCGAGTCCGCAGCCGCCCAGGTACTCGCGGGTTCGGACCGCGATGGGCAGCGGTACGTCGGGTTCGCAGGGGTAGAGGTCCTGCTCGACGATCACGAAGAGGTCGGCGTCGAGCGTCGAGAGTTCGGCGACGATGTCGGCCGGGTTCGGGACGCCGGCGGGCGGCTCGACGCACACGCCGCGCTTGACGGCCTCGCCGAAGCCGAGGCCCTCGTCGCGGACCTGCCGCAGGGTCTCGGGGTCCATCTGCTTGATGTGGACGTAGCCGATGCGCGGCAGGTGGTCCGAGACGCCCACGAAGCGGTCGTCCACGCCGAAGCCCTGGAGCGCGCGGTGCACGTACCGGCCGAAGGGGTCGGCGCCGGTCTTGGTGATCACCGCCGAGCGGTGCCCGTACCTGGCCGCGGCGTCGGCGACGTTCGCGGGGCTGCCGCCGAGGAGCTTCCCGAAGGACTCGACGTCCTCCAGGCCGACCCCGACCTGCTGGGGGTAGATGTCGACGCCGACGCGGCCCATGGTGAGGACGTCGAACGGCGGCGGGGCTGCGGACGGGGTCGGGGCCACGGGCGCACCTCCTCGTGAACTCGGCCTGAAACACCATACTGTCGCGCGTCACTGTCGCGCGACAGTAAACCGGAATATACTCATCGGCGACCCGCCCGTCAAGCAGGCGGGCCCGGCGGAAATAGACTCGTGAAGATCCGTCGGGTCGTCCCCGAGGCCCGGAGAAGGAGGAGCGTTGAGCGAAGAGCACCGGCCTCAGGAGCACGCGCCGCACCAGGCCGGAACCCGCCGGGTCCCCCGCGTGACCATGGCCGACGTCGCCGCGAAGGCCGGAGTCTCGCGCACCCTCGTCTCCCTGATCCTCCGCGACCAGCCCGGCGCCGGCGCCGCCACCCGCGACCGGGTCCTGCGCGCCGCCGACGAACTCGGCTACCGCCCCGACAGCGCCGCGCAGATGCTCGCGCGCGGACGCAGCCGCACCCTCGGCGTCATGCTCGACCTCGACCAGCCCTTCCACGCCGAGACGGTCAAAGCGGTCTACCCGATCGCCGAGCAGCTCGGCTACGACGTCCTGCTCTCGGCGATCGCACCCGGACGCGACGAGCGCAAGGCCCTCGGCGCGCTCCTCGGGCACCGCTGCGAAGCGCTGATCCTCCTCGGATCCGACGCCGACGCGCGCCTGCTCGAACGCATCGCCGCATCCGCGCCCACCGTCGTGGTGGGCCGCAAGGCCAGCGCACCCGGCGTCGACAGCGTCCACACCGCCGAGCCCAAGGGCGTGCGCCAGGCCGTCGACCATCTCGTGGAGCTCGGCCACCGGCGCATCGTCCACATCGACGGCGGCAAGGGCCCCGGATCCGCGGACCGGCGCAGCGCCTACCGGGCCGCCATGCGCCGCAAGGGACTCGCCGAGGAGATCCGCGTGATCCCCGGCGCGCACGACGAGGACGCCGGCATCAGAGCCGGGAGACTGCTGCTCGCCGAGGACTCGCTGCCCACGGCCGTGCTCGCGGCCAACGACCGCTGCGCGATGGGCCTCATGCACGCCCTGCGAGCCGGCGGGGCCGAGGTCCCGAGCGCGGTCTCGGTCGTCGGCTACGACGACTCGCACCTCTCGCACCTGTCGCACATCAACTTGACGACGGTCCGCCAGGACACCGACGCCATCGCGGAGCAGACGGTGCGGTGCGCCGTCGAACGCCTGGAGCACGCGGCCCTCCCCGGGCGCGACGTCGTGCTCGAACCCAAGCTCATCGTCCGGGCGACCACCGCACCGCCTCACTCCTTAAGGGAGCATTCCCGTGCGCAGGGCGATGGCGACGGCCTGCGCGCGGTCGTGGGCTTCGAGCTTGCGGTACATGCGCTTCGCGTGGGTCTTGACCGTGTCCTCGGTGACCCGCAGGTCGCGTCCGATCTCGGCGTTCGACATGCCCTCGCTCATGCACTTGAGCACTTGCAGCTCGCGGGCGGTGAGCGCGGGCCCCTCGGGTTGGCGCTGGCGCGCCACGAGCCGGACCGCGTCGGCCACGGCGCCGCGGACCAGCATGATGGTCTGCGCGAACGCGACCATCAGGTCCTCGCCGGTGATCACGGGCACCTGCAGGACGCCGCGGGCCCCGGCGAGGATCGACATGGCGGCGGTGCGCGGGTCGGCGGTGCCGCACAGCACGATCCCCGTCTGCGGGTAGCGGTTGCGCACCGCCTGGGTGAACTTGACGGGATCGGGTGCGGCGAGCCCGAAGTCGATGAGCACGGCGCCGACCGGGCGCCGGCGCAGCTCAACGAACAGCGCCGCGGCGCAGTCGACCGTGCGGACGGCCGCTTCGAGCCCGACGCGGGAGGCGTAGGTCGATATGGCCTGCGCCGCTTGGGCGGTGTGCACGCACACCACGAGATTCTTCACTTTGGCCTCACTATCGGAGCAGTCGCGATCGGAATGGTGGGATTCACGGTCGGGACCCGGCGGCGGCGGTGGGATGCTGCGGACCGGATCGACTCGTCCCGGGTCAGGACAATGTGTCCTGTTTTGGCCACCCGGGGTGGACGGACTAACGATTCTGGAGCGCGCAAGTTACGGCCGTCGTCGACGAGTTGTGGCAAATAGTGAACGCCTCTGGGGCACTGCAAGATCAACTTCCGGGCGGCGGCCCGGTGCGGCCGCCGCCCGGTGGCGGTCACTCTCCCGAGGGTGCGGGGAACTGGACGCCGCTGGCGATCGGCGTCCCGAAGTTCGGGGTGCCGTCGGCGTTGAAGGTGAACTCCTGGACGCGGGTCTGGCGGGTGTTGCCGCAGCCCTGGCTGGAGCTGGTGTTGCCGTGGTAGACGAGCCAGTGCTCGGTGCCGTCCGGCGAGGTGAAGAACCCGTTGTGGGCCGGGCCGTAGACCCCGTTGCCCTGCTGGAACACCGGCGTGGACTTCTTGGTCCACGACGAGGCCGAGAGCGGGTTGGAGCCGGTGAGCTCGAGCAGCCCCAGTTTGTAGTCCGGGGTGTTGCACGAGGAGGCGGAGAAGGCGATGAACGTGTCGCCGTCGTGTTGGAGCACTGCCGGGGCCTCGTTCACGCGGGAGCCGACGGTCTCCCAGTTCAGGGACGGCCGTGAGATCGTCGCGTGTGAACCGGTGACGGTCCAGGGGTTCGACATCGCGGCGATCCGGATCGACTGGTCGGGGCCGACCCATTCCGACCACAGGAGGTAGAGCGAGCCGTTCAGCTCCAGGTACGAGCCGTCGATGTTCCACTGGTTCGGCAGCGGCGTGCCCATGAACTCGTAGGGCCCCATGGGGGTCGAGCCGGTCGAGCGCAGTACGTGGAGCTTCTGCCCGTCGAAGTTCGTCTGCGAGTTCCCCGAGGTGTACATCAGGTACCAGGTGCCGTTGATGCGGTGGAACTCCGGCGCCCAGTGCGAGCAGCAGCGGTTCGGGGTGTTCGCGTCGTTCCACACCACCGAGTCCGCGGCGGTCTTGAGCCCGTTCAGGGTCGTGGCGCGGCGCATGATGACCGTCGAATCCCAAGTGGTGGTGGACATGTAGTAGTAGCCGTCCCAGTACTCGATCCAGGGGTCGGCCCCGTTCGAGCGAATCGGGTTGGTCAGCGTCGCCTGCGCGGGCGCCGCGTCGGCGTCCGGTTGGGCGCCGGTGATCGTGCCGGTCGCCGCGTCGCCCTGTGCCAGGGTGGGCGAGGCGTTGACCAGGCCGAAGGCCGCGAGCGCGGCGGCGAGTGCGAAGGCGATGAGGACGCGCCAGCGCTTGAAGAGGTTCGCGTGCATAGGAAGTCTCCTGGTGAAGGAGGCGGGGCGCCGGACTGCGCGCCCTGCCGAAGGAAGGATCATTGCCGGTGTGCAACCGGCGTTGAGGCGTTGCCTCTCGCCGTCAGCTGCCGTTCAGTACCGGCCAGCCGGCCGAGTTCCATTGGATCTGTTCGATGTCGAGCGCGAAGCCGCCATTGCTGCCGTACGAGTGGTAGGCCGTGAATCCTCTGTGGATCGACTGGCCCCCGGCCGCGACGTTGCTCCCGTACGCGCCCAGGAGCACGGTGCCGCCCCCGTTGCGCATGTCGACGCCCGAGGCGTCGATGAACGGGCCGGTCGGCGAGGTCGAGCGGCCGACGGTGATCTTGTACGTCGAACTCGCACCTGCGCAGCAGGTCCCGATCGAGGTGAACAGGTAGTAGTAGCCGTTGTGGAAGGTCATCGACGGCGCCTCGATGCCGCCGCTCTTGGTGGCGAGCCGGATCGGGGTCGCGCCCGAGACGGGTTTGCCCGAGGGCCAGGCGAGTTCGACGATGTGGATCCCCTGCCACCACGAGCCGAAGGCCATCCAGTGGCGGCCGGAGGCGTCGACGATGATGTTCGGGTCGATCGCGTTGTAGGCGTTGCCGTTGTAGGACTGGAAGACGACGCCCTTGTCACTCCAGCCGTAGCCGGGCGCGGACGGGTCGAGCGTCGGGCTGGTCGCCAGCCCGATCGCCGAGCGCTGCGAGCCGAAGGTCGAGGCCGAGTAGTACAGGTAGTACAGGCCCTGGGCGGCGTCGTAGTGGATCTCCGGCGCCCAGAGGTTGTCGACACCGGAGATCTGCTGCGTGGTCCACGCCGGCTTGGCGTTCCACATGGTGCCGACGTTCTGCCAGGTCTGGCCGCCGTTGGTGGAGCGGAAGATCGGCGGCGTGCCCCCGCCGAAGCGGCCGTCGCCGGTGGCGTAGACGAACCACGGCTCGCCGGTGCACCCGGCCCACAGCGCCGGGTCGTGCGCGCCCAGGCTGCCGCCGATGCTCGGCGGCTGAGTCGGGCCGCTGGCGCAGTCGTTCGGCTGCGGCTGCTGGACGCCCCCGACCGGAGTCAACGACCACTGCTGGTTGGTGCCGCCGGTGGCGGTGTACTGGGAGATGCGCCCGCCCGCCGCGGTCGACCACTCCCACACGTCGAGCGCCTTGCCCGACAGGCGGTTCACGAACGACGCGTAACCGCCGGACTCGGTGACCGTCCACTGCTGGTCGGTCGCGTTCGTGCTGGTCTCCTGGACCACGGTGGCGCCGTCGGCGGTGTTCTGGTTCTGCAGGCCGAGGACTTTGCCGCTGTGCCGGGATTGAATGCGGTAATAGCCCCCTCCCGCATCGACGAACCGGAACTGCTGGTTGACCGCGTCCGTGCGGTTCCACTGGATGAGGCCGGCGCCGTCGTTCGCGGAGGCGCCGTCGATGTCGAAGACCAGGCCGGAGTGGCGGCTGGTGAGGACGTAGTTCGCGTTGGTGTCGATCGCCGCGTTCGCGGCCGTGGGTGCGAGGAAGGCCAGGCCGGCGGCCGCCATGACGGCGGCGACGAGCCCGGCCAGCAGGACCATGGGTCGGCGCCGCCGGAGGCGCGGAAGGTGAATGCTCATGCGAGTACGCAATCTCTAGAGGTGAGGGATCGAGACTTGTCGATGTTATCGTAAACATGACTTCGCCTCAAGACCAGGGACGAACCCGACCAGAACGGAACCCTCGCCCGGACGCGAAACGCGATGCGCCCCAGCGCGGCACGCTGGGGCGCATCGAACGGTTCCAAGCGTCAGCGGGTCCCGGTCTGGGTCAGGTGCATCTGCGCGTACCGGCCCGAGGCCGCCACCAGCTCCTCGTGCGTCCCGAACTCCACGATCCGGCCCCGGTCGAGCACCACGATGCGGTCGGCCTGGCGGATGGTCGAGAGCCGGTGCGCCACGACCAGCGTCGTCCGACCCTGCATGAGCCGGCCGAGCGCCTCCTTCACCAGCTCCTCGGCCTCGGGGTCGAGCGCCGAAGTGGCCTCGTCCAGCAGCAGGATGCGCGGGTCGCGCACGAGCGCCCGCGCGATCGCCAGCCGCTGGCGCTGCCCGCCCGAAAGGCGCGCGCCCCGCTCGCCGACGACCGTGTCCATGCGGTCGGGCAGGACTCGCACGAACTCCCACGCGTTGGCGTCCTTGAGGGCCCGCACGATCCGGTCCTCGTCCGCGTCGAGGCCGTAGGCGATGTTCTCGCGGATCGTCCCCTCGAACAGCACCGACTCCTGCGGCACGACCGAGGTGAACCGGCGGGCGGTGCGCAGGTCGAGCTCCTGCATGTCCACCCCGTCGAGGAGGATCCGGCCCGAGGTGGGCCGCACGAACCCGAGCACGAGGTTGAGCAGCGTCGACTTCCCCGAACCGGACGATCCCACGAAGGCGACGGTCCTCCCCGCCTCGATGTCGAGCGAGACCTCCTGCACCGCTTCGGTGTCCGAACCGGTGTAGCGGTGGGAGACGCGTTCGAGCGTCAGCCGGCCCGCGACGGCGTCCACCGCGCGCTTGCCCTCGTTCTGCTCGACGTCGGGGTCCTGGAGCACCTCCGCGATGGACCGCACGGACTCCATGCCCCTCGCCCCCACCGGGATCAGCATGAGCAGGTTCGTGAGCCCCTGGGTCAGCAGCGTGAAGTAGGTCGACAGGAGCACGACCTCGCCGGGCGAGATCGGCAAGAACCCGGTGATGGAGAAGACCGCCGCGAGGCCGAGGCAGCCGACGCCGAGGATCTGCATCGTCACCCACGAGATGGACGCGACGTGCCCGTTGAGCATGTCGAGGTGCAGGCCCGCGCGGCGCACGCCGTCGGCCCCGCTCGCCACCCGCGAGACCGCGGTCTGCTCCAGGCCGTGCGCCCGCGTGACCGGGATGAGCGAGGCCATCTCGCCCACACGGGCCGCGAAGCCCTCCATCTCACGGCGGAAGACCTCGTTGCGGGCGCGCGAGCGGCGCTTCAGGGCCGCGCGCAGGCCGATCGCGATCGGCACGGTCAGCGCGTACACCGGCAGGAACTGCGGCACCGCGATCGCCGTCATGGTGATCGCGCCGATGAGCACCATCGCGGAGGACAGCAGCGGGTGCGTCATCTGCTGGAGCATCATCTCGACGTTCTCGACGTCGCGCACCACCTTGTTCTGCATGATCGAGGCGCTGGTCCGCGTGTAGTAGCCGATCGAGAGGCTCTGGAGCCGCGCGGCCAGCGCGTTGCGGAGGTCGGCGCCGGTGTCGCGCACGACCGTCATGAAGTTGCGGGTGTAGACGATGTGGTTGGGGTAGTTCTGGACCAGCAGCACCACGGCGAGCGCGAGCCAGCCGAGCACCGCGGCCACAGAGCCGCCCGAGGAGACGAGGTCGATGATCGCGGCGGTGATCACCGGGAGGAACCACAGCGGGACCTCCTTGACCGCGAAGGCGAGGAAGGCCAGCAGCATGCGCCACGGGCGGCGGGCGAGGAGGCGGAGCACCGAACGCGCCGGACGGGCGCCGTCGAGCATTTCCTGTCGGCGAGCAAACGCTTGCAATGACATGGACCGATCGTACCGACGGCCGCGCCCCGTGCACAGCGCAATAAACCGCCATATGCCGGATCGACGGTGCGCCAAGCGTTCAGGGCAAGCGGCGTCAATCCTGCTAGCGTCGATCCATGAAGCCGCCCCTCGTTCCACTCCCCGCCCACGGCCGATACCGCCTCGCCATGCCGGAGCGGATCGACGACGAGCACCGCCGCTGAGGAGCGCCCCATGCCAGAGCATCGCACCGATTTCGAAGCGCTCCGAGCCGCGCTCGACCACCCGGACCCGACCGAGCGCGGGAACGCCGTCGACCTCGTCTGGGAGCGGACGACGGCCGAGCACGGGCCGCTCATCGCCCGGGCCGTCGAACTCGTCGCCGACCCCGACCCCGCCGTCCGGCACCGGGCGCTGCTGCTGCTCTGCATGGCCCGGGCCGACCGGCTGAAGGCCGCGCTCGAGCACCTGGTCGACCCCATGCTCGCCTGGACCGTCATGTCGCTGCGGCAGATCGACGAGGGCACCATGTCGGCGCAGGACGTCCGCCGCCACGTCGAGGAGCGGCTTCCGCGCAGCCGGTGGCTCACCGCCTCGGCCGCCGCGCGCCTCGCGCCGATCGCGCCCGAAGTGCTGGTGCTCGCCGCGGAGTCCGACGACGAGCACGTCAGCTACTTCGCCCGCCGGGTCATCGCCGACTACTTCGAACCGATGCGTCGAGCCGTCGGCCTGTTCCGGGCGGGCGAATGGGATCGGGCCGTGTTCTGGGCCGACGCGGTGATCGCCAGGCTTCGCGGGCGGCCCCGGTCCCGCCACTACGAGCGGCTGCTGATCGAGGCGCTGGACGTCCGGGCCGCGCTGTACTCCGTCAGAGGCGATGACCATGCGGCGATCGCGATCTCGACGGAGATCATCGAGCGCCTGACCGCATTGGTGGACGACGGCGAGCTCGGTTTCATCGGCGACCTGATCGCCGAGATGATCGGCCTGGGCGAGACGCGGCGCCTGGCGGGCGACGCCGAGGCGGCGCGGTCGCTGGTCGACGCCGAGTTCCTGCTCGAGGTCTGGGCGCGCTTCGCCGGCGATCCCCTGATGGTGGAGGAACTCGCCTTCCGCCTCGACGACGTCTTGACGACCGAGGACCGCGAACACGGGTGGTTCATCTCAGACGAGCTCGCCAAGAAATCGGGCGAATGGCTTCGGGCCGCGAGAGAACGCGAGTGAAAACACCCTCCAGCAGGGTCGGTCGAGCGAATAGATCACACCCGAGAACGCTCCAAGTGATGCGATGCGGCGCCGATAGGCCATTGCATCGTCCGACGAGTACTCGCGAATGGCAATCCCCGTCCCACACGAGAATGCGGGCGAGCCGGTATGAGGGCATGAAAAAACCCTGATCAACATATCGTTGACCAGAGTTTTTCTTTAGTAGCGGGAGGCGGATTTGAACCACCGACCTCCAGGTTATGAGCAGCATTTGTCGCATATGCAGATCGATGGTTTCAGGCCCTAGATCTCCGTATCGTCCGAGGTCACACCCGACACATGCATGACATTTCATGTCGATTCTCGTCGGGTCGTGACCGCCCGTGGCAGGACCTCCCACGGACAGATGACGGACGAGATTCGACGGAGGACCACCCCCGTGGGCTACTGCAAGAAGCGACCGAACAAGGACGGCAACCCCCGCTACACGGCCGTGTACATCGACAACGACGGCCTGGAGCGATCAGCGGGCACCTTCGCCACTTTCAAGGAGGCGACCCAGAAATGGAAGGACGCCGAGGCCAAGGTCAACACCGGCCGCGGCGCCCACCTCATCCGAGGCCGCGTTCTCTTCCAGACCTATGCCGAGGAGACCTGGCTCCCCAACCTCGCGGTCGAGGTCAAGACCCGGGAGAATTACACCTACAACCTCTACGCCCACCTCATGGCGTTCTTCGGCCACCGCCGCATGCTCGACATCTACACCAGCGACATCCGCGAATGGCTCACCGGCCTCAAGAACGCCGGAGTCACTGCCGCCACCCGCAAGCGGCTCAAACAGCTCCTCAGCTCGATCCTCTCCACCGCCGTCGACGACGAGGTCATCACCGGCAACCCCTGCCTGCTGGTCAAGACCGACACCGTCCCGGTCAAACCGCTGACCATCGTCACCCCCACCCAGTTCGACCAGTTCCACACGACACTGCCCGACGACATGTCAAGGCTCCTAGTGGAAACGGCCATCGAAACCGGCATGCGCTGGGGCGAGCTCACTGAACTCCGCGTCCAAGACTGGGACAGCGACCGCAAAGCCTTCACGGTCGCCCGCGCCGTCGTCCAAGTCAACCCCGAGTTCCACCCCGAAGGCGGGCGATTCTTCGTCAAGGACTATCCCAAGGACGGCGAATACCGCATCATCCGCGTCGCCGATCACCTCGCGGCCAAAATCGACGCCCACATCGCCACCCACAACCTCAAGAAGAACGACCTCCTGTTCTGGTACTCCCCCGCCGCCAAGAAGACCCGGCGAGGCTCCACGCAGCCGGAGGGAAAGCCGCACGGCCGGACCGCCCCGAACGAACGAGGCCGGACCTACGCCCACGGCACCATGAGCGCCTACACCGCAGGCCGATGCCGCTGCACCCACTGCCGATCAGCGATGGTCGCCTATCGCAGCAAACGCCGCGCCGAGGGCAAAGACAACCCGCGCATGGGCCGCCGCTGGGACACCGACGGACATATCCCGAATCAGTGGTTCCGCGAGCAGATCATCAGGCCCGCGCTCGCGAAGGCCGGCATTCCGATCGACCTCCGGATGCACCTGCTCCGCCACGCCCACGCCTCGTGGCTGCTCAACGGCGGAGCCGATCTCATGGTCGTGAAGGAACGCCTCGGCCACGCCAGCATCATGACCACCGAGCGCTACCTCCACACCATCGACAACGCCGACGAAACCGCCCTCGCCGCCCTCGACAAGGTCCGCCAGCGTCAAGCCGTCGAATCCAAGTCAACAGCCTTGAGCCCGAGGACGATTCCCTCACAGCACCAACCACTCTCAAACGAAGAGCTCCTTGCCCAGATGGCAACCCTGCAAGCCGAGCTCACCAGGCGTCTCAACGCCGGTCCGACATCTTGATGTAGTCGGGCAAGTTGAGGGCTGGTGCCGCGATCGCGGCACCACCCCACCGCTCGATTCGTCCGAACCTATTCACCCAGCGCTGCCAGCGTCTCCTTGACGAACGCGCTCACCGGAGTATCCGCCGTATCGGCAACTCAGCGGCTTCTGGAATCGCCGAATGCGTGGTCACATCAAAGTTAGGGGCAGACTTCGAACTCCCGGAATGGAATGTCGGGAAGGTACTGCTCCCACTCTGATTTGGTCAGGCTCCGTCCCGCTTGATCGCAGATCGCAGCGTAGGGGTCCTCAAGGAAGGAGACATCAAACAAGCGGACCGTTTCGGATCCCGTCACGGCTATTTGCCATCGAGTCGGAGAGAACTCTGCCCCCGCGGGCCTCTCCCAGTGAATTGTCACCGCCAGCTGTCCCGAATCCAAATGCCACACCCGGGCAAGTTCGTCATCATTGGAGACGATGTACTGGTCGTCGGGTGAGAAGCTGAACGAAAGCCCGAGATCTGCGATCGGGACCAGATGATGCTCGCCAGTCTCGAAGTCCCAGACCGAGAGCCCAGAAACCGTGGCAGCCGCCATCGAACGGCCGTCATGGCTGAACTGGATGTCCGTGGCGGCGCTGCCGTTGCCACGGAAGGTGGTGACCAGCTCGCCTGTGTGCGCGTCCCACAGCCGGATCCGACCGTTCGAGTCACTGATGACGACGCCTGAGCCGTCCGGGGTGAACCGCACGGCACCGGCCGCGGATTCGAACTCGGGAAGACGGACCGATACCTCCAGTGCGTCCAAGTCCCAGATCCACACCTCGCTTCGGATCGCACCCTCGAATCCATAGGAGGTCGCGGTCGTCGCCAAGGCGCGCCCATCCGGGGAGAATTCTGCTCCGAAGATCACATATGAGTGGACTGGTTCGAGGGCGGTCGTGTACCCGTTACCGGTGTCGAGGAGGCTGATCCGGTTCGCCTGATACTGGCCTGCGTCGGTCGCGATCAGCGAGCCGTCCGGGCTGATCTCGGCGAACCAGGACCAGTCAGTGGAGTACTGGGTGGCCGCCCCGACGCCTGTGGACAGCGACTCCGGTACCTCCCAGGCCGAGGATCGGGGCGTGTCCAACCCGAACAACTGGGTCCCGTCAGTGGTAAAGGTCAAACCTGTAGAGATGCCATTGTCCGATTCGAGGGGCAGCTCCAACGCCGGTACCGGTGCGGCGTCCGAGTCCCAGAGTTGAATCCCCTCTTTGGTCCCGGCTGCGATGATGCCACTGTCGGGCATGAAGGCCACGCCCATGGGATAGTTCGCGGGCAGATCGAGCAGGACCTCCGCCGTGGTTGCGGAGTGCACGGTCACCTCGTCCTGTCCGAAGGTGGCAACCATGCTCCCGTCTGGGCTCAAGGCGGAGCCCTGATTGCTGTAGGCCTGATCCGCGTCGGCTATCAACGTGCTGCCGGCCCCTGATTCGTCGAACGTTTGACAGATCCTTCCAGCGCAGGCGATGCCGCTGCCCGGTACATCCGGATCGGCCCAAAGCATCGTCACCGGTGCGTCACCGGCCTGCGCCTGATATTCCATCTCACCGGAGTCGGTCGAATAGTGCTGCACCATGCCGTCTCCTCGTCCGACCAGGAGACCGGCGCCGCTGAATTCCACGGCTGTGGCGTCGGATGCAGGGTCGATTTGCCGTACCGCTTCGCCGGTGCCGATGTTCCAGAGCGAGACTCCGTCGAGACTCGCGATCGCGATCGAACGGCCGTCGGGGCTGAAAGCGAAGTCTTCTAGACTCGTGGTCGGGATGGTGCTGACGGGTTCGTGTCGCGCAGTGTCCCATACCGTGACTCCGGCATGGGTGCTGCCGGCGAACTGCGATCCATCCGAGCTGAACTCGACGGCGGTGGCCTCAGCGGCGTCCCCGTCCGAAGCGAGCGGCTCCGACTCCCAGTCGGCGGTCTCCCAGAGCGTCAGTGTCCCATTGTTCGTCGCGGACAGCATCAGTGCGCCCTCCGGGCTGAACGCCAGCGATTCCACCGACCCCACCCGCTCTCCGGTGAGCAGTCCAGCCGACGGATCATCCGCGGCCAGTGTCATCGCGACATAAGCTTCGTCAGTTCCGGTCAGCTGCCAAGCTGCCGCCGCGAGCAACTGTGCGAGTTGCCCGTTCGTGCCGCGGAGCGACTCGCTCTGCGCTATGAGGCTCTCCGCAAGCGCTCGGTTGCGCTGCTGCTCAAGGTCGATGTTCTGTGCAGCGGCGATGAGCCCAAGCACGGAGACCAGCGCCGTGAAACAAGCGAACGCCCCGTAGACGGCGTACCGGATCCGGTCCCGGCGCCGCTGGCGGCGGCGCGAGAACGTGATGAACTCCCGGCCCAGGTCGCTCGGTTCCAGACCGAGTTCGGGTCGGTCCCGCCAGAGCGGCAGACCGCGATCGACAATGGAGACCAGGCGCACCCCTTCGTACAGGAACGACGGCTCTCTGCCGTTCACATCCCATTCAGCTGCGCTCGCTTCGAGCTGGGTGTGGAGGATGCGGCTCTCAACTTCCGCTTCGAGCCAGGCGTGCAACCGGCTCCACTGGTCGAGAAGGACGTCATGGGCGATCTCGATGCGGTCCTCATCGGCGACGAGCAGTCGTTCACTGAGGAACGCGTCGATGACTAGCCGATAGTCCTCGGCGACCGAATCTCGGCCCAGAGACAGCCGCACCAGTCGACCGCTCCGATCGATCCCGACAAGCCGTCGGAACAGACTGATCGCGGCGTCCTGCTCGCGGGGATCGAGCGCACCGTAGGCGCGTTCGGCGGCAGTTCTCACGGCGTTCGCGACGCCGCCGAGCGACAAGTACCCCGCGTAAGTGAGTCGCCTTCTCGCGCTTTCGCGCTCCCAAAGAAGTAGCATCGTCTGCGAGAGGAGCGGCAGCGCCGCATCCGGGACAGACGGCCCATCAGTTGTGCCGCAGAGCTCATCAAGGATCGCTTCGACCACTTGGCCATCGACTCGGATCCCCGCCGCGCCTGCCGGGTGGACCACGGCTTGATGCAATTGGGCCCGTGTCATGGGTCCGACCCGGTACATCCTTCCCTGGACGGCTCGGCCGAGGGACTGGATCGCCATGCACCTGTCGACGAAGTCGCTACGCACGCAGAGCACCACGAAGGCGCGGGGGCTACTTTCGATCGAACTCAGGCATGTCAGGAACGTCGCTCTCTCCACGGTGCCGACGAGCGTGAACAGCTCCTCGAACTGGTCGACGACGAGCATGACGCGTTCCGGCCGTGCCCCATCGGGCCCACTGCGACATTCCTCCACACGGTCTGCGGCTTCCTCCGGAGCCGCAATGAGCGAACGGTAGGTGCTACCGGAATCGCGGCCGCTGTTCTTCGCCAGTTCAACGGCAAGGGACTTGACCGGGTCCTCGCCCGGCCGGTCGACAAGCACCGTTCGCCACGGTCCCTGTCTCGGGTCCTCGCGAAGCATCCCGTTCGCGACGGCAGGGACCATCCCTGCTCGCACCAATGAGGACTTGCCTACTCCGGAGGGTCCGGTGACGAGCATGGTGCCGCCCGCCGAGCTCTCCTGAGCCTTGGCGAGAAGATCGGCGAGAACGGTGCTGCGACCGAAGAAGATCGGGGCGTCCGCGACCCGGTACGGATGCAGCCCGAGATAGGGGCTTCCGTCCCAGCGGTCGGATGCCGCCCCGGAGTCGGACGCTCCGGCGCTGGAGGTCAGCTGCATGAACTGGAAGAGCTGCACCAGCATGCCGAGACTCTCCTGGACTGTGTCCCGCACCTCGACTTGCACTTGCAGGCTCTCCGACTGGCTCTGGTACAGATCGAGCATCTGCCCCTTCATCTCGACCAGAATGCCGCGCGTCTGTTCGCCTTCCTGCGCCAACGCTTGCAGTTCGGCTTTGAGGGCCGCCAGCAATTCTCGGTCACCGTCCCCGACTGCCTGACGGACCGCGATTTCAAACGCGCCCGTCTGCCGGAGGATTTCGTAGAGTCCTCCGCGGGTCTCGGCCGCGGCCGGGTCCTCGGACTGGAGTACTTCGGTGAACAGTGAAGCCAGTTCGGATCGAAGGTCCATTGCGTCCTCGGGACCGTGATCGTGCTCTGCCCGTCTGAGCCGGGTACTGATCACCTCGCTGAGGGCGTTACCGCCTATGGCGCCCAACGTCCCGAACGCGGCGGTTAGCGTCGCGCCTGCACCCAGTGCGGCGGCGACGATCGGGGTGCAGGCGCTCGAGCAGATCAGCGCCGTCAATGTCGGGTACGTAGATGCGGCCAGGGTTCCATGTACGCGGTCGAACGCTTGTCGAACTCCATCGCGCATACGTTTGAGGACTGATTCACGCGACGGGGACTCGGCATCCGATTCCGCGTCAGGCGCGGATGTCGACATGTCTTCGACTGTAACGGCTTCACCGTGACTTCGCTTGCCGCGAGGTTCCGAAACCGTCGATCCGGTCGCCCCCGTGAGAGCCGTGCTCAGTCGATTATCCGCACCGCGTGCAGGCGCTCACCGTCGATCCAGGCGAAGTGGTCACCGATGGCTGGGCCGGCGAACTCCGGAACGGTCACCACTTCACCCGTGGGCGCTCCATTCTGATCGCACGGCCATCGATTCACGGTCGCCCGGCCGTTGTAGTCCTCGTCATCGTGGATCAATCGCCCAGGCCGGATAGTTTCGGCCTCGGAGCACCACAACGGTACCTGTCCCTCTGCTGAGGAGGTCGCGCCGGTGCTGAGGTCGATGAGGACCTTGCCGCTGGGGAGTGCGAGCAGGTACACGGTCTCGGTGACCTGAAGGACCGTATCGCTCTCGGTGTAGAGGGCCTCACCGAGTCCTTCTGCCTCCCAAGTCCAGGTCGACCTGCCGGTTACGGGATCGAAGCCCTCGATGGACATCGTTCCTTCGAAGGTCCCCTCTTCGTCGACGGAGGTGAAGGTCGCATCAGCCCGACAGCGCACGGGAGCCTCTTCAGACATGCCGAATACCGGACAACGGGTGACTCCGGCCTCGATCCAGATCGACTCTCCGGTCTCCTGGTCGAACGCGGCAACTGCGCCGAGGCTCAAGTCGGCCTCGTAATGCCCTTCTTCATCAGTCGCCGAAATCAGGCCCAGGCCTCCGTAGTAGAAGCCTTCCTCGTGAAGTTCGAAGCCCCATCCGTTGTCGGGACTCAGGTCGTTCGAGCCGAACAGGTCACTCACAGGGGTGAGCCAGCGCTCGACCCCATCGAGGTCGATACGCATGAGATTGCCGTCCGCGTCGATGAACAATTCGGTTTCGAGCCTTCGGGGGTCTTGGAGCACGGCGGTCGAGACAAGTGCTCCGCTCTCGGCATCGAGCACGATGTGCTGAAACTCCATATCGCTTCCACTGCCTCGTAGCCAGGAGGTGAAGCAGACGAACTCGTTGTCGGTTCCGCAGAAGGCCGGGGCCGCTGTGACCGCGCCGCCGTAATATCTCCATTGGACGGCGCCCGAGTTCACGTCGAGCAAGGCGATATCGGGCCATGAGAAGCTATTCTCAAGATCGGTGACCTGCATAAACACGGCACGCGCGCCGGAGGTGTCGATGTCGAATTGAACGCCGGCAACGGTACTCGAGTAGGTCGCGAAGTACTCCCAGCGCCGTTCACCGGTCTCGGCCTCGATGCCGAGTGCGACCAGTTCGTCCTCAGCGTTGAGAGCGTGAAGTATGAACACTTCGCCCGCACTCGAGACCTCACCGAAGACGGTATATCCATCCAATTCCCATGCGGGTTCGGTCGTCACCTCGGTCCACGACGGGGAGGGCGCAAAAGCGATCGTGCCCTTGTCCGAAGTGCATCCGGACACCATCAGGACTCCAGCCAGTGCCGAAACGGAGGCGGTGGTTCGCAGGGTGCCGCTCATCTTCTAATGGTATGAGGTCTCGTCAACCGTCTCAACTCCGTGAGTGCCAATCAAGGCTTGGAAACTCATGCAAAGGCCGCTTCCGAGCGGCGCCAGTACGTCAGGGGCTTCATCACGGCCTGGAACAAAGGGCAGCACCGGATACCCCTATGAACTGGTTTCGAGTTTCTGGAAGATCGGGGTCCGTTCCTGGACGCGGTGATGATCTCAACAGGGCGATAGTCTGACGCGCGTGAATCATGTGTTTCGTGATGCGATGCGGCTGATGCGAAGCCATAGCCCGCAGCGCCAGGAGGACGGGTTCCACACGTTGCTTCCCGCGGCGAGCGAGCACCTCGACGAGCTGCTCGAGGAGTTTCAGGCTGAACGCGACGATCACGGGCTGCGTTGCTGGCTGCTGGAGCTGATCGGTGAGGCAAGGTCGAACAAGGGGCTGCCAGTACTTGTGGACCAGCTCGGTTCACCCGATGAGGCGCTCCGGGGCTGGGCC
>NZ_FNAD01000025.1 GCF_900101745.1 Glycomyces harbinensis
CTAGGCAGCGTCTGAGAACTCGGGTTTCCAGTCGAGGATGATGGCGACCTGGATGGTGGCTTCATATCGGACGGCGAGTTTGTCGTATCGGGTGGCGACGGCGCGGTAGCGCTTGAGACGGCCGATGGCTCGCTCAACAGTGTTGCGCTGCTTGTAGATCTCGCGGTCGAACGAGGGGGGCCGCCCGCCGAGGCGGCCCTTCGCGGTGCGGTTGCGCTGCTGATCGGCCCGGTCGGGTATCACCGCCTGGATGCCACGCCGGCGCAGGTAGGCACGGTTGGCCCGGGACGGGTAGCCCTTGTCGGCCAGGACCCGGTACGGCCGGGTTCGGGGCCTGCCCGGCCCGGGCCGAGGCACGCCGATGTCATCGAGCACACCGGGCAGGTGCGGGGAGTCGGCCATGTGCCCGGCGGTGAGTTTGAAGCTCAGCACGGTCTGGCTGGCATCGGCGGCGAGGTGGATCTTGGTGGTCCAGCCGCCCCGCGAGCGGCCCAGCGCATGGTCGTCGGGTTCACCGGGGACCAGCCGCCGGCCGGCTCCGGCCGCGGCGTGGTGGGCGCGCACGGTGGTGGAGTCGACGCTGACGGTCCAGGTCAGGTGCCCGGCTGCATCGAGGAAGGTCCAGATCGCTTTGACGATCATGGGCCAGACGCCCTCGGTCTGCCAGGTGCGAAACAGCCAGTACGCCGTCTGCCAGGGACCGAAACTGGGCGGGAGGAACCGCCAGGGTGCTCCCACCCGGACCCGCCAGGCAATCGCATCGACCAGCGTTCTGCGCGATCTGGTGATCGGTCGGCCGGTCGGGGCCGGGGCAGGCAACCAGCGACGCAGGTGACGCCACTGACCATCGGTGAGCACGGCAGGAACCGGTACGCTTGACACCAGGAGCCTCCAGTATTGAGTTTCGTTGCGACACAACAAAACTAACTGGAGGCTCCCACTGTTCTCAAACGCTGCCTAGGCCGCCGCCTCCTCGGCCGGCGGCTCGAGCCTGCCCATGAGGAACGGGAAGACCGCGAGCGCGACGACGGCGCAGAAGACGCCGAGCATGCCGTAGCTCGCGTACTCCACGATCGGGCCCGAGGCGATCCCGGCGCCCATGGCGGCGAGGCCCATGACGAGGTCGGAGAAGCCCTGCGTGGACGGCCTGCGGGCGGGGCTGACCGCACCGGTGACGAGCGCGGCCGAGCCGACGGTCATGGCCGACCAGCCGAGGCCGAGCAGGCCCAGGCCGATCGAGAGGCGCACGTGGTCGGTCGCGGGAGACGACCCGGAGACGACGCACGCGGCGACGAGGACCGCGGTGCCCGCCATGAGGACCGGGCGGGCGCCGTACTTGTCGACCAGGCGCCCGATGACGGGCGAGAACGCGTACATCGCGCCGATGTGCAGGCCGAGGATGATCCCGACGACGCTGAGGGCGTCCTCGGGGTCGGCCATGCCGTGGCGGATGTGGAGCGCGGTCATGGCCATGACGCCGACCATCACGAAGTGGCCGAGGGCCGCGGCGACGACGCCGGTGCGCACGGCCGGGTTGGTCTTCGCGGTGCGGTAGCCGTCGGCGATGGAGCGCTTCGGCGCGTCGGTCTCGCCGCTGAGCTCGCGGGCGGTCAGGAGCGGGTCGGGGCGCAGCAGGACGCCGATGATGACGGCGGTGGCGACGAACAGCAGACCCATCGCGGCCATGGACCCGACGTAGGCGGGGCCGCCGAACCAGCCGGTCCACAGGCGCTCGGCGAGCCCGGCGATGGACGGGCCCGCCACCGAGCCGATCGTGGTGGCCCACACGACGATCGCGAGGTGGGAGCCGCGGCGCGCGGGCGGAGCGAGGTCGGCGGCGGCGTAACGGGACTGGAGTCCGGCGAACGAGCCCGAGCCGAGGAGGAAGTACCCGGAGACGGCGACGACCGGGTTGTCGAGGTGGATCGCGGCGATGACGGTGAGGGTGCCCAGGACGGCGCACGCGTAGCCGAAGGCGAGGCCGCCGCGGCGCCCGTACCGCTCGGTGATGCGCACGGCGGGAACCACGACGAGGGCCGAGCCGCCGACGAACAGGCTCTGCCCGAGGCCGGCGTACGTCGAGGAGCCGGTCATGTCCTCGATGAGGAGGGCGCCGACGGCGATGCCGATGCCCACGGCGAGGCCGCCGATGATCTGGGTGGCGAAGAGGGTGCGCAGCACGCGCCTCTGGAGTCGTGTCGTGTCCGTTGGCGCGCCGGGCGCGGCGTCGACTCCGGCCGGGGTGGCGGGAGGAGTCGGTGGGGAGGCGGTCACGGGGTTTCCTTTCTGGAGTTGTCGGCCGGATCGGGTGGGTCCGGCGCCGGGGCCGGGCCGGCGGGGACCGGCTCGGCCTCGGCCGCTTCGGGCGGCTTCGCGGCCCGGGGCGGGCGTTTCGGCGCGGGGCGCCGGTTCAGATCGGCGGCGACGCCGGTCCCGACGCCGAGGCGATCGCGGCGGCGACTTTCGGGGCGAGTTCGGGCGCGAGCCGGGCGGTGCTGACGCGGATGCTCTGCGCGCCGTGGAAGGAGAACCCGCGCCCCGGGGAGACGGCGTACCCGGCGTCGCGGAGGGCGACCACGGCCGCGGTCTCGTCGGCGACCGGGATCCACACGTTGAGGCCCGAGCGGCCCCACACGTCGATGCCGTGCTCGGCGAGCGATTCACGAAGGGCGCCTTGGCGTTCGGCGTAGACGCGCCCGGCGTGCGCGACCCGCGCGCCCGCCGCGTCGTCGGTCCACGCGGCGATCACGAAGTGCTGCAGGATGCACGAGACCCAGCCGTGGCCGATCGCCATGCGGCCCTGGACGCGCGCCTTCGTGTCGGGGTCGGCGGCGACGACGGCGCAGCGCAGGTCGGGCCCGTAGGGCTTGGAGGCGGAGCGGACGAACATCCAGCGGTCGGCGGCGTCGGCGACGAGGTGCAGCGGGACCTGCGAGAGTTCGGCCCAGTGGTCGTCCTCGATGACGAACACGCCGCGGTGCGCGGCGAGGACCGCGCGCAGCGCCGCGGCGCGCTCGGCGGACACCGCCGCGCCGGTGGGGTTCTGGCCGCGCGAGGTGAGGATGAAGGCGCGGGCGCCGGAGGCGAGGGCGGCGTCCAGTTCGCCCGGGAGCGGGCCGTCGCCGTCGATGGCGACCGGCGTGACCTGGTATCCGGCCGAGAGCAGCAGGTCGCGGCCGTTGGACCAGGTGGGCTCCTCGACGGCGACCGTGTCGCCGGGTTCGAGGCGGGCGGCCAGGCCGCGCTCGAAGGCGTCGAGGGCACCCGAGGTGACGGTGAGCTCGCCGTGGACGCCGTCGGCGGCGAAGCGTTCGCGGGCGAGGTCGAGCAGGTCGGGGCAGGGGCCGCCGTCGCGGTAGTTGCCGTGGGTGATCTCCACGCGCGGCTTGAGCGCGTTCAGGTCGGGCAGCAGGCCGGGGTCGGGTTCGCCCGAGACGAGGTCGAGCACTCCCGAAGGGACGGTGAGCATCCCGGTGGGGGTGAGCGAGGAGCGCTCGCGGACGAAGGTGCCCGCGCGGCCGCCGGTCTCGACCACGCCGCGCTCGCGCAGGCGGCGGTAGGCGGAGGCGACGGTGCCGGGGGCGACGCCGAGGTCGGCGGCGAGCTTGCGGACGGGGGGCAGGGTGCGGCCGGGCGCGAGGCGGCCCGAGCGCACGCCGGACTCGACGCTCGACGCGATCTCGCTTGCCGCGGTTCCGGTGATCTGATACTGTACCGACATAACTCAAGCATTGTATCAGTACATAAATTTCCGATGGGAGCCCCCTCGATGTCCACCCTCGAATGCCCCTACAGCGGCCAGTTCGCCCAGACCGAGCGCACCACCCCCAACCGGTCCCGCGAACGCGTGACCTACGAGCGGGCGGCCTCGTACCAGGTGCTCGACGAGGCCCTGTACTGCGACGTGGCCTTCGTCGGCCCCGACGGCGCACCGAGGGTCCTGCCCACCTTCCATGTGCGCGTGGGCGACACGCTGTTCCTCCACGGCTCCACCGGATCGAGCATGGGACTGGGCGGGCGCGAGGAGTTCCCCGTGAGCGTCACCGCCACCGTCGTCGACGGGCTCGTGTACGCCAAATCCTGGTTCCACCACTCCATGAACTACCGCAGCGTCGTGGTCCACGCGAACGCGCGGCTGGTCGCCGACGCCGACGAGCGCTGGTCGGTGTTCAAGGCCCTCATCAACCGCATGGCCGAAGGCCGCTCCGAGCGCTCGCGCGAGGCCAGCCCCAAGGAGAACGCCATGTCGGCGCTCCTGGCGATCCCCCTCGAGGAGGTCTCCATCAAGCAGCGCCAGGGCCCGTCGGTCGAAGAGCCCGACGACGAGGACCTGCCGTTCGAGAACGGCGTCGCCGACGTGGCCACGGTCGTCACCGGGCGCCTCTGAACCTCGGTCCGCACGGGTCGCCGGACCGGCCCCGGACTCCGCGCGACAGGACCGCGGGGAGTGAGTGGGTCGTGGGAACTTCCCCTCTCGGGAGCCGGACCGGCGATGATCGTCGGGTACTGGAGGTGCCCGCGCGGACCGCAGGCGATCGGGCGGGAGGCATGGCCTCCCGCCCGATCGTGAACGCTCTTTCAGACGCCGGCCGCGACCGGTGGTGCCCCGCCGGCCTCGGCCTCCTTCGCGGACTCGGCCTTGTCCAAGCGCCACACCGCGATCGAGCCGCCCCCGGCCACCGCGACCACGAACAGCACGAACGTCCAGGTGTAGGGCCACGGCGGCGCCGCGTCGTCCGAGTTCTGGACCAGCGCGCCCTCTTCGCCGGCGGCCCACCAGATGCCCTGGCGGATCAGCTGCAGGAAGTCCCGGTCGCCCCACGTGCCGCCCTCGCCGCCCGGCGAGGCGTAGAAGACGTTGTAGGCCTCGCTGTTCCACGCCACCGGGTCGCCCGAACCCAACTGCGCCAAGATGATCGAATCCGGCGCCACGGGCGCGGGATCGAAGCGGTACCAGCGCTCGGTGACCTCGAGGTCCTCGTCCAGGCCCTCGGTGATCCGCGAGCCCGCGTTGAAGCTCACGGGCTCCTTGGCCTCCGGATCGCCCGGCGGCAGCACGGCCGTCGCACCGAGCATCTCCTGGTAGAACGCCCAGTCGGCGGCGCTCGCCGCCGCCGAGTTCGTCCCGACGAAACCGCCGCCGCCCTCGACGAACGTCTGGAGCGACGCCTGCTGGGCGCCGTCGAGGAGGTCGGGTCCGGTGTTGAGGAACATGACCACGTCGATGCCGCCGAGATCGGTCAGGTCCTCGGGCGTGCCCTCGATGAGGGTGAAGTTCCAGCGCCGCGCCTCCATCTGGAGGCGCTCCACCGCGTAGTCGGCCACGTCCTGGGCCTCGTTCCCGGTCGTGACGACCAGGACCTGCGGCCCTCCGGCGGCGAAGGCCGCGGAAGGGGCGAAGGCGGGCGCGCAGGCCAGCGCGACGATCGTGAACAGTCGCAGCAGGGTTCTCACGTCAACTCCAAAGAACTGATCGGGTTTGCCTCATAGCGAATCACGGACGTTCGGAGCGCCGGAAGGCAGCTTGTCAATTCCTAGACTGTTCTCAAGACGGTAGACGATCTCAGCGTTGAGCGATCGCCGAGACGTCTTGGCCTCACCTGAAAGCCGGGAGTGAATTTCGGCTGGCATTCGCAGCGTGATGCGTACTTCACGATCCATAGCGATCAAGCATAGTGGTATTCTAGTGTCATGACGACACCAGAGTTGGGTGAGGAGACCGGCCAGGTCCGATACACCTACCGACTCCGGGTGTCGGCGAGCGCTCAAGCGGCGTTGCTCGAAGAGTGGGACCGGTGTCGGTGGGTCTGGAATCAATGCGTCGCCGCATCTCGTGAGGCCCACCGAATCGGGGATACTTGCGGCCCAGCCCAGTTGGACAAGCGACTGACGGGATGGCGCTCCGAACTTCAATGGCTCGGGAGCGGCGCTTCGGTGCCGCAGCAGCAGACGATTCGCGACTTCGCCGCATCTCGGGCCAAAGCGATGAAGGACATCAAATCTCGGCTTCCCATGCGACGTCGAGCGGGCATGCCTCGCTTCAAGAAGCGGGATGTCACCGCGCCCACGCTCAACTACACGCTGCGTGGCTTCCGGATCAAGGACGGACGGCTCGGCCTGGCCGGCGGCATTTCGCTCACCGTGGTGTGGTCGAGGGCGCTGCCAGATGAACCGACGAGTGTGCGCATCCACCGCGACAGCCTCGGCCACTGGTACGCCTCATTCGTCGTCCTTTCCCGCGCTGAGCCACTCCCCGCTACCGGCGACGTCATCGGCATCGACTGGGGCGTGACCGTCACCGCCGCCACCACCCGTGACGACTACGACCTGCCGCATCACGAGCATGGGAAACGTTCAGCGGAAAAGCTCGCGCGCTACCAGCGCATGATGGCGCGAAGACGCCAGCCCAAGGGCAAGGCGCAATCACGCGGATATCTCAAGGCCAAGAAGCAAACCGCAAAAGCTCACAAGAAGATCGCCAGGCAGCGGTTGGACACCGCGCGCAAGTGGGCGAAGCGTGTCGTCCGAGACCATGACCGGATCGCCGCCGAGGACTTCCGGCCGAAGTTCATGGCCAGGACCACCTTGGCCCGCAAAGCCGCTGACGGCGCCATCAGCGCCACCAAGACCGCGCTCATCGAGATGAGCCGAAAGCACGTCCGTGACTTGCGGCTGGTCCATCCGGCTCACACCACCATGGACTGCGCCCAGTGCGGAGCGAGAGCCAAGCACGCACTCCCCCTCTCCGAAAGGACATACACCTGCACCGTGTGCGGAGCCGTCTCACCTCGAGACAAGAACTCCGCACACGTGATGCTGGTCCGGGCGGGTCTCAACCCGGATGGTGTCGATCGCGTCAGACTCGTTCTCCCGCAGGGTGGTCGAGCAGCGTGAGCCATGAATCCTCTCCCTGACGGGAGGGGAGGAGTCAAGCGCCCACCTTAGCGGGAAGTGCGGTGTCAGCCGCAGTGGCTCCAGGCGCTCGTCCACGTCGTGGAGCCGACCGAACCGCCCCACTTGACGCAGGTGTTCGGCGCCGACTTCTTGACCGGCCCCGCGTAGTACGAGAAGCTGCCCGAATCCTTCGTCACCGTGCCGCCCTCCACTTGGAGGGACGCCGAGACCGCGCTGGGGTTGCCGACGCTCGTGTACTTCAGCGTCACCACGCAGTTGTAGCCGTTGGAGCTGTTGTACAGCAGGAAGACCGCGCCGACGGTGCCCAGCGCGTGCTGGTTGATCTGGCTGTAGCCCGAGCCGCAGACCTCACCCGCGGTGTACGGGTTGCCGCCGCCGGAGCAGCCGTTCGAGGAGGTGACGGCCTTCTTGGTGCCCAAGGGGACCGAGATGCCCTCGACCACCGGGGAGCGGACCGTCCCGGAGCTGTTGCGCTGCTCGTAGTGCAGGTGCGGGGCGGTGGAGCCGCCGGTGGAGCCGACGGTGCCGATGATCGTGCCCTGAGAGACGGACATGCTGGAGCCCGGAGCCTTGACCTGGGTGGCGAGGTGCGCGTAGCGGGTGCTGGAGCCGTCGGAGTGGACGACCTTGACCCACCTGCCGTAGCTGGTGCTGCCCTCGTTGTAGAAGTAGGCGGTGCCGCCGGCGGTGGCCCGGACGTTCTCGCCGTTGATGGCGTCCGACCCGTACGTCTGCCAGTCGATGGAGTTGCTGGGGTTGTGCCCGCCGCTCCAGTTGTTGGCGTAGAAGGTCTTGTTGCAGTTGAAGGGGCTCTTGTGGGTGACGGCCTGGATGGAGACGTCCTGGGCGTTGGACACGACGGTGGGGATCGCCGCGCCGGCGGCCGCGAGGACCAGGGCGCTGATGAGGATGACGAGTCGGCGCGCGCGCCGGGTGCCGGGGACGCGAAGCCACCGGGATCGTCCGGAATTCCGCATGAGGAACCTCCTTATTGCGAGTCGGGGTCGCGCTGGGGTGAGGAGCGCTGGCCTTCATGCGTGAATAGGACGATATCGGAGTTTTTCTTCGTGGGGAAGGTCACTGATGAAGAATTTCTTCTTACGAGATCCTTGCGGGCGTTCGCTCTCGACGGGGAACGCGACCTGGGGGAAGGGTCAGCCGCGCCGCCGGTTCCCCGTCGGCGCGGCCTGCTGCTTGACCGGTGTCCACTTATACAAGGCCCGCGCAAACGGGCCCGCGGCCGCTACTTGTAGAGCGCCTTCGACAGCCGCTTCTGCGCCACCCACATGCCGACCACGCACAGCGCCAGGAGGTAGGCGATGTGCAGGAGCATCCAGGGGCTGGGCTGGCCGAGGCTGAGGCCGCGGACGAGCTCGATCCCGTGGTACAGCGGCATGACGTAGACGACCGGCTGCACGAAGGCCGGGTAGGCCTCCACGGGCGTGAACGTGCCGCCGAACAGGAACATCGCGAACACGACCGCGTTCATCCAGTCGAAGTCGGTCCACTCGCGAAAGAGCGTGGCGAGCGTCAGGCCGATCCCGGCGAACGCGAGCGCGATGAACACGCAGGCGGGCACGGCCAGCAGCGACCACCAGGAGTCGAGGAGGCCGAACAGCCCCATGATGACCACGAACGCGCCGATGTAGGTGCCGCCGCGGATGAGGGCCCACCAGACCTCGCCCAGGGCCACGTCCCAGGGCCGCAGCGGGGTGTTGAGGATGCCGTCGTAGACCTTCATCCACTTGAACTTCGCGAAGACGTTGATGGAGGTCTCGGCGAGCACGCCCATCATGGCGGCGTTGGCGAGGATCGCGGGCGCGACGTAGGCGGTGTAGGAGACGGTGGAGCCGTCGGGGAGCGTCAGGTCCCCGACGAGGGAGCCGACGCCGAACCCGAAGGCGAACAGGAACAGCAGGGACTCCACGGCGCCGGAGACGATGAGGACCCAGGCGCGGCGCATGGCGATCCAGTTGCGGTTGAGCAGGGCGCCGGAGGAGCGGAGGGTGGCGCGCGCGGCGCTGTAGGCGATGACGGACACGCTGGGCTCCTAGAAGTTCAGGCGGCGCTGGATGACGCGGCGGGCGATGAACCACCCGGCGACGGCCAGTGCGACCAGGTAGGCGATGTGGGCGGCCGGCCAGAGCGCGGGGGCGACGTCGGCCGTGGCGGCGCGGGCGAGTTCGGTGCCGTGCCACAGCGGCGAGAGCCACACGAGCGGCTGGAGGAAGCCGGGCATCTCGCTGGCGGGGAAGAACACCCCGGAGAACAGGGAGATGGGCATGACGGCGAACCGGAAGATCATGTTGAGGTTCGCGTCGTTCTTCAGGCTGGAGGCCCAGAAGTGGAGCCAGGGCGCGAGCGAGGCCGACACGAGCGCGGCCGCGACGACCGAGAGCGCGGCCCACCAGGACGTGTAGACGCCGAAGAAGGCCATGACGATCGCGACGATCGTGCAGTTGGTGAAGGGCCGGAAGATCACCGAGTAGGCGAGGTGGCCGTTGAGGATGTCGATGGGGCGCAGCGGGGTCGCGCGCTGGGCGAGGTAGTGGCCTCCCCATTCGTGGTAGCCGCCGAAGACGGGGAAGACCATGTCGTTGCCGAGCATCATGACCGCGACCGAGCAGATCAGGCCCGGGGCGATGAACTCGGCGTACGTGAGGCCGCCGATGGAGGCGGGGTCGATGTAGGCGCCGACGCCGATGCCGACCGAGACCATGTAGAGGACCGGGAGGAGCACGGAGGTGAAGACGGTGCCGTGCCAGATGTGCTTGTAAAGGGCGAGTTGGAGGGTGAAGGCCCGCCAGGCGCCGGTGAGGGGGGAGGGCGCGGTGCGGTCGGCGACCGTGCTGACGGCGGTGCTCACGTCTCGTCCTCCACCAGGGCCCGGCCGGTGAGGCGCAGGAAGACGTCTTCGAGGGTGGCGCGGCGGGCCAGCATCGAGGTGGGCCGGATGTCGCGGGCGTCGAGCGCGGCGTTCGTGTCGTCGGCGTCGTCGGTGTAGACGAGGATCTTGTCGGGCAGGGACTCGATCTGGGCGCCGACGCCGGTGAGGGTGAGGGAGAGTTCGGCGAGCTCGGTGGTGTGGGCGGGGCCGAAGCGCAGCTCCACGACCTCCTTGGTGACGTGCGTGTCGATGAGTTCGCGCGGGGAGCCGGCGGCGATGATGCGGCCCTCGTCCATGACGACGAGGCGGTCGCACAGCTGCTCGGCCTCGTCCATGTAGTGCGTGGTGAGCAGGATGGAGACGCCGCGCTGCTTGAGCTGGAACAGGCGCTCCCAGACGAGGTGGCGCGCCTGCGGGTCGAGGCCCGTGGTGGGCTCGTCGAGGATCACCAGGTCGGGGTCGTTGATGAGGGAGCGGGCGATCGCCAGGCGGCGCTGCATGCCGCCCGACAGCTCCGAGACCTGGTCTTTCGCGCGGGGCGTGAGCTGCACGAAGTCGAGGAGTTCGGCGGCCTTCTCGCGGGCGTCCTTCTTCTTGATGCCGAAGTATCCGGCGTACACGACGAGGTTCTCGAAGACGGTGAGCATCCCGTCGAGGGTGTTGTCCTGGGGGACGACGCCGAGGCGGGCCCGGATCGCGGCGCCTTCGGTGCGGGGGTCGCGGCCGAAGACCTCGAGGCTGCCGGAGGTGGGCTGGGAGACGCAGCCGATCATCCGCATGGTGGTGGACTTCCCGGCGCCGTTCGCGCCGAGGAAGCCGAAGGCCTCGCCCCTGAGGATCTCGAAGTCGACGCCGCGGACGGCCTCGTGCTCGCCGTAGCTTTTCCGCAGGTCGACGGCGCGCGCGAGGATCTCGTTGTGAATTGGCATGGGGCAACCCTAAGCGGAGGGACCGACAACCGTCCAACGCTTTTGAAGTGAATCCTTCATAATTTTATCGCCAGAGAATCTAGTGCAGCGATCGCGTTCGTGTAAAGGGTGGGGCGCAAAAGGTAGGGCAAGCACTACCCCCATTGACGGGTCAGCAGTAGCGACAAGTCGCGCGCGAGAGGGGAGGCTTAAGAGGTCGACCACTAACCCGACAGATCGGAAGTTTCCATGACGATGATCACCGCCGAGGCCCCGGCTCCCAAGCGGGCCGGCAGCGACTTCGCCGAACTCGGACGCCGGATCAACGAGGCGGGGCTCATGAACCGCCGCCCGGCGTACTACGTGATCCGGTTCGCCGCCATGGCCGCGGTATTCGTCGGCACGTGGGTGGCTTTCGCTCTGATCGGCGACACCTGGCTCCAGATGTTCACCGCCGTCTTCCTGGCGCTCGTGAGCACCCAGGTCGCGTTCCTCGGCCACGACCTCGCGCACCGCCAGGTCATCCGCAGCCGCGCCACTTCCGAGCGTCTCGGCTGGTTCACCGGCAACCTCTCCAACGGCATGGGCTACGGCTGGTGGAACGACAAGCACAACCGCCACCACGCCAACCCCAACCACGAGGAGCTGGACCCGGACGTCTCGCCGGGCCTGTTCGTGTGGTCGAAGCGCCAGGCGGGCTTCGCGCAGGGCATCGCCACCTGGTTCGGCAAGTACCAGGCGCAGCTGTTCTTCCCGATCCTCCTCCTCGAGGGCATCAACCTCAACTGGTCGGGCATCAAGTCGGTCATCAAGCCGGGCCTGAAGAACCGCGGCTGGGAGGCCCTGTTCCTGGCCGTCCACTGGGCCGCTTACCTCA
Organism: Glycomyces harbinensis; assembly: GCF_900101745.1. GTDB lineage: Bacteria > Actinomycetota > Actinomycetes > Mycobacteriales > Micromonosporaceae > Glycomyces > Glycomyces harbinensis. The sequence continues at coordinate 11,588 of NZ_FNAD01000025.1, forward strand.
GCGCCCTGTTCATCGTGCTCTCCCCCGGCAAGGCCGTCGTGTTCCTCCTGGTGCACAAGGCCGTGTGGGGCCTGTACATGGGATCGGTGTTCGCGCCCAACCACAAGGGCATGCCGACGCTCGTCGGCGAGACCGAGCTGGACTTCCTGCGCAAGCAGGTGCTGACCTCGCGGAACGTCAAGGGCGGCTGGTTCACGAACTTCGCCCTCGGCGGCCTGAACTACCAGATCGAGCACCACCTCTTCCCGGCCATGCCCTCGGTGAACCTGAACCGGGCGCAGCCGATCGTGGAGCAGTTCTGCGACGAGAAGGGCATCCCCTACCACGCGACCGGCCTGTTCGCGTCCTGGAAGGAAGTCCTCACGGAACTGCACGCCCACGGCGAACCGCTCCGGAACCCGGTTCCCTCCAAGGTCTTATAGACGCTGAAGTACGAAGCCGCCCGCGATCTCGCGGGCGGCTTTTTGCCGTCCTCGGGGAGTCGGTGGTCGAGGTTCAGGCGGCGGCGACGAAGAGGCGGCGCTCTTGCCGGGTGGCACTCCGGCCCGCTGGTCCTGTTGGGTCGGGGTTCGGGCGGGCAGCGACGAAGAGGACTCATTCCGTCCAGGACGGCTGGCGGCTGGCGGCTGGCGGCTGGCGGCTGGCGGCTGGCGGCTGGCGGCTGGCGGCTGGCGGCTGGCGGGACGATTTTCCCTGCGCCACAACAAGAAAGGGATCAATGTGACTCACGTCTCTTTGTCGTAAGTGGATCAACCAATCGCATAAAGTTACGATTGAACTACCGAACAAGCAGACCAAAACAGCCAGGACATTCGATAACCGGTAGGAGGTGAACCCGATGGCCGCCAAGACGCTCACTCCCCAGGACCGCACCGCACGACGCGAAGCGGCTCGGGCACTCCACGCCTCCCTCGATGACACTGCGGCTCTGGTCAACGGCGTCTATGCCACCGCCCTGCGACTGGTCATGGACGCCTTCGCCGCCAACGTGCACCGCGAGGTGGACGGCTTCTCGGCCCAGCGCGACTGGCTGGTCTCGACCTTCGACTTCACCTACTCCGCAGCCGGGAACATCGCCGCGATCGCCAAGCTCGCGAAGAAGTTCACGATCCTCGCCGACGCGGCCCTGTCCGGGTACGCCCGCATCGACCAGGTCGCCTACGCGGCCGGTCAGCTGCACAAGACTCCCGCCGCCACGCTGTTCGCCCGCACTCCCTTCCGTGAGCCGGTGGCCTCCCCCTTCGACCCCGAGGTCTCCTGCGACACCCCTGAGGCGCTGGTGTGCGAGTACGCCGCCCACGCCCCCTACCGAGAGCTGCGCCGCCACCTGGCCGAGCTGCACGCGGGCCTGGCGGAGGAGGCCGAACTCCTCGACGGCCTGGGCGAGAAGTCCCTGCAATACCTCGAGGTCCAAGAGATCGACGAAGGCGGGATGTGGGCGCTGTCAGGGCTCCTGTCCGCCGACACGGGCCGTCTGCTGGACAAGTACTTGAAGACCGCCTGCCCGCCTCCCCGCCAGGACGAGACCGACCACCACGGCGTCCTCCCTCCCCAGGCGAACCGGAACGCCGAGGCATTGCACCAGCTCATCGCCGGGTACGGGTCCTCCCCCGAGGCGGTCAAGCGCCACGGCCACACCGCCACCCTCGATCTGGTGGTGGACATCGAGACCTTGCAGGGCAAGGAGACCGGCCGCATCCCGCTCCTGGAGGGCCGACCGGTCAGCGTCGCCCAGGCCCGCCTGCTCGCCTGCGAAGCCGGGGTCGTCCCCAGCGTCTTCGACTACGAGAACGGCGAAGCGGTGGAACTCGGCAGGGCCCTGCGCCTCCCCAACACGGCCCTCCGCCGCAAGCTGGAACTCGAACAGCAGGGCGGGTGCGCCTGGCACGGGTGCGACCGCCCGATCGCCTGGTGCGAGGCCCACCACCTGGTGCACTGGGCTGACGGCGGCGACACGAACGCCGAGAACCTGATCCTGCTCTGCCGCTTCCACCACGGCCGCATTCACACCGACGGCTGGACGGTCGAGAAGACCGGCCCCGGTCAGGCCCTCATCACCCATCACGACGGCCACGAGAGCGCCCCCGCCGACAGCGGGTGCGGCTGCTCCGACTGGCGCACCGATGCGGACCTGGACGAAGCCTTCCGAGGCGACAAGACGAACGTCTTCCCCACCGGCCTCTACTCCTCGGAATGGTCCGAGGTGATGGAGCCGGAGCTGAAAGCGCAGCTCGACCAGGTCAAGCAGGCCAGGGTCTACTACGAGGAATCGCTCTGGCGCAAGCGCACCGGCCTCGGCTCGAATACGAGCGAAGCTCCGGTGATCGAAGTCGGGGCCATGGCGCCGCCGCCTCCGATCTACGGGGAGCGGGACTCGGTCGAAGACCTCATACCCTTCTGAAGTCGCCCGCTGGGGCAGCAATCCCGGCGGGGACGGGAAGCGCACGCCAGTGATGCCTTCCAGCCCGAATCCCGCACGGGGTCGGGCCCCTCGCCATGCCCGGCAACAGCTCCGAGACGACCAGCGCGCCCGGCAACGAGAACCGACCGCAGTCCCCCGTCAACCCTTTGTCGCCGCCAGCCCGAACCCCGACCCGACAGGACCAGCGGGCCGGAGTGCCACCGGGAAAGAGTGCCCGCCTCAGTCGCCGCCCGCCTGAAGCCCGACCCCGACTTCGCAGGCAGCCGCAGAGCCCTCCCGAAGGAGAACCCGCCTCTTCGTCGCCGCCGCAGGAACCGCGACCCCCACCAGTCCGAATCGCGTGAACTTCCGCTACTGGAGGGAGACTTCGACTCCCGGGGAGTCGGTGGATTCGTGCAGTCTCAGCGTCGCCAGTTCCGTCCCGACCGGCACGTCGAAGACGATCTTGCCCTCGATCTGGTCGCCCGGGTTGACCGCGACGAGCCAGAAGTCGTTGCCGTCCAGGTACATTCCGACACTCGAGCTGGCGGAGTACTCGTTCCCGTCGGTGTCGTACAGCAGTTGAAGGCTGTCGGAGAAGATCCGGCCCTCGTCTCCGATGTTCTCCACCGTCAGGTCGACGACCACGAATTCGCCCGCCGCCTGCTTCGTCAAACTCGTGTTCCCGAACTCGGTGAGGCCCTGCTGCAGCGAGCCTGCGGTGAACTCGAAGACGCCGTCGACCACCGGGGCGGCATCGAGGACTTCGGGGACGGTTCGGGCCTCGGCCTCGAGTTGCTCAGCGCGGTCCTGGGCGCGGTCCTCGACCGCGTCGGTGATCGCGAACGACAGCATCGACCCCGCCAGCGCCAACACGATGCCGATGATCGACACGATCCAGTGCGACTTGACGATCCCGATGACGCCGAGCACGATCGCGGCGATCCCGGCCAGGCCGCCGATGTAGATCCCGACGTCCGGGATGAGGCCGAGCAGCAGCGCCGCCGTGCCGACGACCATCGCGAGGACACTGATCGTCTTCGACCGCTCACGGCTCACGCCGGGCGGCTGCGCCGACGGAGGCAGCGGCTCGGACGAGTACGGCGACCGATCCTCGTCGGGGCGCTGCGGGTCCGCGGGGGCGGGAAAGGTCATGGGAGTCCTTCACAAGAGAGGTGCCGGGCTGGATCAGCCCGGGCACACCTTCCAGTGTGGTCGAAGGACGGCGCCGCCACCAGGCGCTGGACCGGCGGAACAGCGGCGGGAATCGCGAACGAGCAGGTGGATTCGCCCTATTCGACGGCGTTCGCGGCCTGGTCCCGCAGGGACCGCACGTGCTGCTCGAAGCCCATGAGCTGACCGAACAGGCCCATGTACTCGTCCTTGTCGGTGCTGGGGTTGATCCGCTGGAGGCGCCGCTTGATGTCGGCGAGCTCGGCCTCGACCACCGGGATCTGGATGCGCGCCAGGATGGTCCGCACGTAGACCGCATCGGGCTCGCCCGCGAGTCGCAGCTCCTCCACCGCCAGCTCGGAGACCAGCGCGCCCGCGGCGATCTCCGTGCACGCCGACTGCACCGCGGCGATCCAGTTGGGGCCCGCGGCGGCCTTCGCAGCGCCGCCCGCGGCGCCCACGGCCTCGCGGACGGCCCGGTAGTTCGGATCGGTGTACGGCGTGGCGTCCACCGCGTCGAAGTACGGACCGGCGATCTGGGGCTGCTGGAGCGCCACCTTCAGCAGCTCGCGCTGGGCCCGCAGCTGGGTCGAGTCGGTGCGCTGCTCGCGCTTGGGCCCGGCCGGGGCCTCCATCTGCTGTCCGCTCGCGGCCCCCTGCACCGCGCGGCGCAGTTCGGCCTTGTCCTTGCCGAGCCGCCCGGCGTACACGCCCAGGTACTCCTCGACGAGGCCGCGGTCCTTCACGCGGGCCAGCATCGGCGCGATCGCGCGCGTCGCGTGCAGGCGGCCCTCGGCGGTGTCCAAGTCGTGCTTGGCGATCGCGCGCTCGATCGCGAACTGCACCAGCGGCGTGTGCCGCTCGATGAGCTCGCGCACCGCCGCGTCGCCGGCGCTCTGGCGCAGCTCGCACGGGTCCTGGCCGCCGGGGGTGACGGCGATGTAGGTCTGGGAGACGAAGCGCTGCTCCTCGTCGAAGGCCTTGAGCGCGGCCCGCTGGCCGGCCTCGTCGCCGTCGAAGGTGAAGATGATGCGCCCGTCGGCGGATTCGGAGTCGAACAGGAAGCGCCGCAGGATGCGGATGTGCTCGGGGCCGAACGCGGTGCCGCAGGTCGCGACCGCGACCGGGACGCCGGCCAGGTGGCAGGCCATCACGTCGGTGTAGCCCTCGACGATCACGACGCGGCCGGACTTGGCGATGTCCTTGCGCGCCAGGTCGATCCCGTACAGCACCTGCGACTTCTTGTACAGGGGCGTCTCGGGGGTGTTGAGGTACTTGGGCCCCTGGTCGTCGTCGAAGAGCTTGCGGGCGCCGAAGCCGATGACCGAGCCCGACGAGTCGCGGATGGGCCACAGCAGGCGGCGGCGGAACCGGTCGATGAGGCTTCCCGAGCGGGAGGGCTTCGCGAGCCCGGCCTGGGTCAGTTCCTCGGCGGTGAAACCCTTGGCGCGCAGGTGCTTCGCGAGGGCGTCCCATCCGTCGGGGGCGTAGCCGCAGCCGAAGGTCGCCGCCGCGTCGCGGTCGAAGCCGCGCGCGGTCAGGAACTGGCGGGCGGTGATCGCCTCTGGCGAGAGGAGCTTGTCGGTGTAGAACGCGGCGGCCGCGGTGTGGGCGTCGAGGAGGCGCTGCTTGAGGCCCGGCTGGCCCGAGGGGCCGCGCTGGACGCGGCCGTCGATGTCCTCATAGGTGAGTTTGAGGCCCGCGCGGGCGGCCAGGCGCTCGACCGCCTCCACGAAGCTGAGGCCGTCGGCCTCGGTGAGGAAGGTGATGGCGTCGCCGCCGACCCCGCAGCCGAAGCAGTGGTACACGCCACGGGCGGGGGTGACGTTGAGACTCGGCGAGCGTTCGTCGTGGAAGGGGCACAGCCCCTTGAGGTTCCCGCCTCCGGCGTTGCGCAGGGTGACGCGCTCGCCGATGACCTCGGCGATGTCCACGCGCTCGCGCACCAGCTGGATATCGGCGTCCCGGATTCGCCCCGCCACTGTTCACCTCTTCTCACTGCAGACACCATTCTGCCCGGTCGGTGTGACACCCCGCTCGCAGACGCCGCCGGTGTGAGGGAGCGGGGTCGCGGCCGTCACCTTCTGTTTTCGACACGCGGGATCGCTTGGCGCCGAGCGGAGTCGCGCAGGCAGCGCCGCTGTACCATGATCCCCGTTAGCACCTTTCCCGACCACGCCTCACGGTTGCGCGGTCCAATCAGCTAGAGTCGCCTATCATGCCGGACCCATCGCCCGAGCAGCCGCCCTCCTGGCCTCCGACCAGCGAGCCCGCGGCCAGACCCACGAATCCGCCCCGCATCACCGCGCGCGGGGTGGGTCACTTGCCTTCCGCCACGCCGGAAGACGAGCCGGCATCCGACCTCTTCCAACCTCCGGCCCCCGACCCCGGCGTCTACGGCGAGTCCGCCCAGCACGGCAATCCGGCGCAGCACGGCAACCCGGCGCAGCCCGGTTTCCCGGGTCAGCCCGGCTACCCGTCGCAGTCCGACGACCCGGCGCGGTCCGCCGACCCGTACGGCCTCGATCCCGAGGCCCGGCGCAGCGAATGGGCCGCCGATCTCGGCGGTGCCCCGGAGGTCCCCCAGCAGGCGGGACCCCCGCCCGGGTCCCAGTTCGCGGGCCCGCAGGGCCCTGGTCCGCAGGATCAGGCCCCGCAGCAGGGCGGCGAGTGGGGCGAGTCCGCCGACTGGCCGCCGAAGTCGAGCCAGGATTGGATGTCCCAGCAGTCGCACACCGGCTGGGGACTGGCGGGCGGGGCGCCCTGGACCGGTCAGGGCCCGCCGCCGCAGGCGGCCGAGCCCGCACCCGAGGCGGCCCCTGAGCAGGCGTACTTCCCCGACCAGGGCGCGGCGACCTACGGCGCGCCCGCATCGGGGCCCGCGTTCAACGCGCCGCCGCAGAGCCCGCAGGGCCAGCCGCCGCAGCAAGGCCAACCGGGTCAGCAGGGCCAGCCGGGTCAGCAGGGCGAGAGCCTCGAGTTCCCCGAGCTGCGCGCCGACCCGTACGCGGCCGACGTCTACGGGCACGCCCAGTACCGCGGCGATTCCGGCGGCCAGGACCTCTACCAGTCCGATCCCTACCAGGCCGAGCGACTCCAGGCGGAGGCCCAGCAGGCCCGCGAGGAGTACCAGTCCGGACAGCAGCAGCCCGACCCGTTCGGGCCCCCGCCGCAGCAGCAGACCCCGTACGGGGAGCAGCCGGGCGGGCAGTTCGGGCCCGGCCAGTACGGCGACCAGCAGTTCCAGGCCGAGGTGCCGCCGCCCCCGCCGTCGAACTACGGCGAGCAGTCCTATGGGGACCCGCTGCAGCGCGAGACCATCACCGGCCCGGAGGCCACGGCCACCGAGACGGTCCCGGCGCAGCGGCGCAGCGAGGAGACCGCCGCACCTGAGGCGGCGCCCGAGCCCGCGCGCGAAGTCCGCGTCTCACCGCCGACGCACGTGGGCGTCCGCTACGCCATCTACGGCATCGGCGGGCTCATCACGCTGGGCCTCATCATCGGCATCGTCCTCATGCTCGGCGCCGACCCACCGAGCGAGCCGAGCCAGAACGACTCCGACGGGGACTCCTCGAGCGAGACCCCCGGCGCCGACGAAGCGCTGAACGCCGAGCGCTACGGCGAACTCGCCGCCGCCGCGGGCACCGCCGAATGGTTCTCGTGGCGCTACGGCGACGCGGGCGAGGGCAGCGGCGCCGAAGAGGTCCCGGCCGCGGGCGGCGACGCCCTCGCGACCGAACCGCTCCTCGGCGACGCCGACCGGAGCGTCCAGGGCCAGCTCGGATACCTCACCGACGAATCGGGCCTGACCGGGATCGACCACGTCACCGCGGTCGAGAGCACCGACGACCTCATCGGCCTCGCGCCCCGCGCGGGAGGCCGGTTCTCCGAGGACGGCGCCCCCGAACTCGAACTCCAGGAGGGCGCGACCGCCGACTGCCTCGCCGGGCTCGGCGACCTCGGCAGGCCGGTGGCCCTCGCGCGCCCCGAGCAGAGCGCCGAGGTCAGCGCCCACTCGGTGATCGCCTTCTCTTCGGGGATCATCGCGACCGCGGGCATCAGCGGCGCCCAGGGCGGCACCTGCCTGCAGCTGCCGGACGGCCAGGTCCCCACGGACGTGGCGCTCACCGACGGCAACGAACTGGCGCTCGTGACCACGTGGCACCCCGAGTCGCAGACCGGTGCGCTCGTGGTCGTCGCCATGGGCGACAAGAGCGGCTCCTACTCCTCGAGCTGGTCGGAGCCCTACCCCGGCCTGCCGAACCCCGGGCACTTCGCGAGCGCGGCGGTCGTCGGCACGGTCGAACTGCCGTTCAGCGCGCCGACCTCGGTCGACGCGTGGTCGAACTCGGGCGGAACGCTCGCGCTGGAACGCGGCACGGTCGAGGACGGGGCCCATCAGGACACCGTCGCGACCGCCGGTTACGCGATCGTGGGCGACCTGAGCTCGAGCGAGGTCGCGGTCGTGGACCTCGCCTCGACCCTGGGCGGCCTGGCGGCGCAGTACTACGACGGCGCGGAGTTCGCGTTCGACGCGACCGCGGGCGACGCGGTCGCCTTCGACGGCGGCGTCGCCGACGTGGCCGCGACCGAGGGCGCCTCGGCCGTGGCGACCAGCGACGGCGTCGTGCACGAGCTGGACGGCGAACTGGCGGAGACGGCGGCGACCGAGGTCGGCGCGAACCCGACCTGCCTGGTCGTGGGCGCGCAGAGCGGGGCGTTCATCGCCACGAGCCGCGGCGACGCGACGATCAGCTGGGTCTCGGGCGGCGAGGTCTCCAAGGAACTGGCGGACTCGCGGCTGACCGACCCGCTGTGCGCTTCGGAGACGCCGGCGCTGAACGTGAAGAACTACGACGGGAGCGCGGCGGTGGTGCTGGTCTCGGACTTCGAGGGCCAGATGCTGCACGCGTACCTCGACGGGGCGGCGACGATCCCGGGCGGCGCGACCGTGGGAGGCGAGGGCTTCTCGTACACCGGCGCGTACGCGGTGGCGGGCAAGCCGTGGGGCGCCTCGGTCACGGTCGACCTGGAGTAGAACGGCGCAGAGGAGCACTCGGATCGGGAACGCTGCGATCGGAACGGCTCAGGGGAACAACGCAGACGAAGGAGAGGGCCGCCCGGCAGTGCCGGGCGGCCCTCTCGTCGCGTGGAAGGGCGGGCGGGGTGTTCGGGGCCGTGTACCGTCCCCAACCCCCACCCACCCGGGGGAAAGGTAGCCGCAACCTTCCCGCGCGGGTGCGACAAAAACCGGCCCGGGCAGCGCCCATGTCACCCGGACGAGTGGTCCGCCGCCCGCGGCCTTCGGCCGCGCGGCCGGTGTCACTGCGGCGGGCTTTGGCGGCGCCGGGCTCCACTGGGATAATCGACCGGTGGCATCCGTAGAAAAGGCGCAACCGCTCTCGCTCGCGGGGAAGCCCGTGTCCCCGCCCGTCGTCCTGGCGCCCATGGCCGGGATCACGAACCTGCCCTTCCGCAAACTCTGCCGCGAGCAGGGGGCCGGCATCTACGTGTGCGAGATGATCACCACCGTCGCGCTCACCGAGCGCAACCCCAAGACCATGCGCCTCATCGAGTTCGACCCCGAGGAGGAGACCCGCAGCCTCCAGCTCTACGGCGTCGACCCGGCGGGGATGCGCAAGGCCGTCCAGATGGTCGTGGACGAGGACCTCGCCGACCACATCGACATGAACTTCGGCTGCCCGGTCCCCAAGGTCACCCGCCGCGGCGGCGGCTCCGCGCTCCCCTGGAAGCGCCGCCTGTTCCGCGAGATCGTCACCGCCGCGGTCGAGGCCGCGGGGGACGTCCCGGTCACCGTCAAGATGCGCAAGGGCATCGACGACGACCACCTCACCTACCTCGATGCCGGCGAGATCGCCCAGGACGCCGGGGTCGCGTGGGTCGCGCTCCACGGGCGCACCGCCGCCGAGCGCTACTCCGGCACCGCCGACTGGGAGGCCATCGCGAACCTCAAGGACCGCTTGGACATCCCGGTGCTCGGCAACGGCGACGTCTGGGAGGCCGACGACGCCCTGCGCATGGTCGATGAGACGGGCTGCGACGGCGTCGTGGTCGGCCGCGGGTGCCTGGGGCGCCCGTGGCTCTTCGGCGACCTGGAAGCGGCCTTCGACGGCCGCACCGAGCGCCGCATGCCGACGCTGGGCGAGGTCGCCCGGGTCATGCAGCGCCATGCGGCGCTCCTGGTCGAGTGGATCGCGGGGGCCGAGACCTACGAGGCGCGCCGCAACATCGCCGCCGAGGAGCACGGCTGCCGCGAGTTCCGCAAGCACGTCGCCTGGTACCTCAAGGGGTTCCCGGTCGGCGGCGAGCTGCGCCGCTCGCTCTCCATGGTCGCGTCCCTGAACGAGCTGGAGGACCTGCTCGGCAAGCTCGACGCCGAGGCGCCGTTCCCCGAGTCGACCATCGGCAAGCCGCGCGGGCGCACCAACAGCCCCGGCAAGGTGACCCTCCCGGAGGGCTGGCTGGACGACCGCGACGACTGCACGGTGCCCGAGGGCGCCGAGATCGACTCCTCGGGCGGCTGAGCGGTCCGCTCCAGCGGGCAGTGGCCGGAGGCGTGGAAAAGGGGGCCTCCGGTGCCGGGAGGCCCCCTTCGTTCGCGGCGGCTAGCCCTCCTTGGGGGCCTTGCCGTACTTCTTGTAGAACTTGGCGACTCGGCCCTCGTCGTCCAGGACGCGGCTCTTGCCGGTCCAGAACGGGTGCGAGGCCGAGGAGATCTGGACGTCGATCACCGGGTAGGTCCGACCGTCCTCCCACTCCACAGTCTCGGCCGAGGTGACCGTGGACCGGGTGAGGAAGGCGAAGTCGGCCCCGCGGTCGCGAAAGACCACGTGGTGATAGTCCGGGTGAATACCTTGCTTCATTCCTGGTTCCTCTCGTTGCTCTCGAAACAACCCGCGAACGGGTCGTGGTATTCCCTCCACGCGGCCCGGCCCTCGGCGACCTCGGCGTCGGTGAGCAGGCACGAGTCGAGTACGGCGGCGAGCTCGTCGGCCGCGAAGTGCAGGCCGACGAACGCCAGGTTGATCTCGCGGTCGCCGAACTCGCCGTCCCAGTTCAGGTCGGCGTTGACGCGCCGCTCGGGGCTGGACTCGTCCCACTCCTCGTCGGGGGTCGCGTCGAGCCAGCGCCCCAGGTCCCCCATCGAGACCCCGCCGCCGCTGGACTCCCAGCAGGCGATGTGGTCGGGCTGGGCGGCGAGCCACAGGTGGCCGCGCCCGCGCAGGGTGCGGCCCGCGATCGCGGGGAGGGCCTGGTGGAACCGCTCGGGGTGGAAGGGCCGGCGGGCCCGGTAGACGGCGGCGACGACGCCGCAGTCGGGTTCGGGCTCGTGGCAGCCGACGGCGTAGCCCTCCAGGCCGCGGCCGTACGGTTCGGGCGCGTCGGGGTCGAAGCCGCCGCTGCGGCGGAGCCTGGCCGAGAGCCACTGCGCGGTCTCGCCGCTCGCAGGCGGTTTCGCTGAGTCCTGCGAGGGGTCGGTCGGCTTCGCCGAGAGCGGCGCTTCGAGGTTCACGACGAGGTGCCTGGCCCAGGGGTTGAGGCGCTGGAGCAGTACGGCGAGGCGGGCCTGCTCGTAGGCGGGCTCGGTGCGCGGGGCCCAGAGCAGGACGGTGTCGGCGTACTCGATCTGGCGGGCGGCGACGTCGGCGACCGAGCGGTTGTCGTCGTCGGCGGCCTGGAGGCTGCGGTCGGCGAGGTCCTCGTCGGAGTCGAGGGTCTCCAGGAGCGTCGCGGGGTCGCAGACGGCCACGACGGAGTCGATGCGCAGCGCGTCGGTGACGGGCGCGCCGTCGACGTGGCACCAGGAGCAGGCCGCGGCGACGGTCTCGGGTTCCATCGAGGGCGGCAGGACCAGGGCGATGTCGCTCTCGGGCCGGGTGCGGGCGAGGCGCACGAGGGCCGGGAGGAGGTCTTCGCGGACGGTGCAGGCGATGCAGCCGTGTTCGAGGGCGAGCCGCTCGTCCTCGATGAGGCCGGTGCCGTCGTGGACGGTGCGGTGCACGGTGCCGTCGACCAGGAGTGCGGTGAGGTCGTGGGCGACGACGAGGAGGCTCGGGTCGGCGCGGGTGAGCTGCTCGGCGGCCTCGCGGGTGGCTTCGGGCGCGAACCCGGTCAGGATCGTCACCGCTGGGCGCGCGTCGTTGAACGGTTCAGGTGCCGGGGACCGCGGCGCGTCGGGCTTGGCGAGTCGGGACATGAGACCTCCGATCTATTTGAAAACGATTGTCATTATACTTGCGTTCAGGAGAGGGGGACGACCGTGTCCAGAACATGCGAGGTGACCGGCGCCGGGCCGGGCTTCGGCAACAACGTGCCGTGGTCCAAGAAGAAGACCCGGCGGCGGTGGAACGTGAACTTGCAGAGCAAGCGGTACTACCTGGCGAGTGAGGGTCGGCACGTGCGGTTGCGGGTGTCGGCCAAGGGGATCAAGATCATCGACCGCGACGGCGTCGAGGCCGTCGTGGCGCGGATGCGAGCGGAAGGGAAGCGAGTCTGAGATGGCCGCCAAGAGCACTGACATCAGGCCGGTGGTGAGGCTGCGGTCGACCGCGGGCACCGGGTTCACGTACGTGACCAGGAAGAACCGGCGCAACGACCCGGACCGGATGGTCCTGCGCAAGTACGACCCGATCGTGCGCAGGCACGTCGAGTTCAGGGAGGAGCGCTAGTGACGATCTTGGATCATGAGCCCAGCAGGGAGGAGCGCTGATGGCTAAGCAGAGTGCGATCGCCAAGCAGGCGCGGCGCGTGGTCCTCGTGGAGCGGTACCGGGGGCGCCGGGCCGAGCTCAAGCGGCTCATCGCGCATCCGGACACCGATCCCGGGGCGCGCGCGGAGGCGGTGCGGCGGCTCCAGCGGCTGCCGCGCGACTCCTCCCCCTCGCGGCTGCGCAACCGGGACGCCGTGGACGGCCGCGCGCGTGGTTTCAACCGAAAATTCGGACTGTCGCGTATCCGACTCAGGGAGATGGCGCATCGGGGCGAATTGCCCGGTGTGCGTAAAGCGTCCTGGTAGGAGCCTCACTCAAATCGGGCAGAGAACGCGCCTGACCTGCGTCCCCCTGCGACCCTTTGGCATGAAACCGTTATGTGCGCGTCGCAGGGGGACGCTAATCTGGGCCTTGCGAGTGCGCTGTGAGACTACTCTCAATCCCGAACCATGAGAGCGTCTCGTGCGTTGAACTCCATGAGCGAAAAGGGAGTTATGACAGCGATGGTCCAGCAATTGGAGACCGCCCCGTCCGAAGCGAGTGAGCCCGCCGAGGTCGCGGCCGACGTGCCCGCCAGCCCCGCGTCCCTGTGGACGTCGGAGAGCCGGGCCCACTACTCCATCACGCACGTCGAGCCGGGCGACGCCCGAGCCTGGATCGACTGCGACTGCGTCATCCACGGCGACTAGCGGTCCGAAGCTGCGACTCCCCGGGCTCCGGGGCGTGCTTCAGCCGACCTCCACCAGCGAGCGGCACTGCTCGTCCACGCCGTCCGGGCCCTCGCCGATCGTGACGCCGCCCTCGAAGTCGAGGTCCGCGGTCAAGCCGTCGGTCCAGATGGGACAGCTCACCGTCGCCAGGCGGGCCTGCCCGCCCTCGACGATCACCACCTGCGCGCGGGCCTCGCCGGGCACGGTCGCCACGACCGTGAAGCCCTCCCCCTCCTCGTACCACCACCACTGGACCTGCACCTGCGGGTAGGCCGTGATCTCCCAGGCCCCGCCGGGAGCGAGCGCCACGTCGCGGTCCGGGTCGGCCGGGAGCGTGAACGGGCAGAGCTCGAGCGAGGGCTCGGCCGCGCACCCGTCGAAGTGCGCGCGCAGCGCCGCCTCGACGGCCGCCTGGCCCTCCTCCGTCGCGTGCATCCAGGGGACCGGCAGCCAGGGGTCGGCGTACTCCTCGCCGAACATGGTGAACTGGGTTCCGAGCGCCAAGATCCGAGGTTCGGTGTCGGGTTCCAATGTGGACGGCAGGTCGGGGTAGAACCGGTAGACGCCGGGCAGCAGCATGACCTCCACGAAACCCGTTTCGCGGTCGACCGGGACGGTGACGCCGTTGATGGCGAGATGGTCGAAGGCCGCGTAGGCGTCCGCCGTCATGAGCGCGTTCTCGATCTCGGCCCGGCCGTTCTCGAGCCCGACCCGGTAGCGGTAGCCGGCCCGGGTGCCGTCCTCGGCCTCGATCTCGGCGTACACCAGGGCGACGGCGGCGCCGGCGACCCGGTTCTCGGAGTACTCGACCTGCGCGACCTTGACGATGCGCCAGGAGTCGTCCAGGGCCTCGGGCACCATGAAATCGCCGACGGGTTCGTCGAGGTTCGTATAGGACATGGCCGCGTCCACGTCGCCGTCGTGGACGGCCTCCAGGTATGCGGCGACGGTCTTCTCGGCGAGCGGCCGGCTGAGCGGGGAGACCTTCACCAGGGCCACGGCCGCGGCCACCAGCGTGATCACTATGGCGGCGTAGGCGAGCAGGACGTTCTCGCGACCGGGCGGGAGGCCGAGCCAGGGGCGGCGCGGCGTCGGGGGCGGCGGTTCACCGGGGTCCGGGAACGCGTCGACGGCACCGAGGTCGATCGAGATCTCGGCGTCCCATCGATCCGGTGCGGGGGCTCCGGACACCTTGTCTCCAGCCGTCGGACTGCTACCGTTGACCACCAAAGTGTAGCGTTCTCAGGTTGGACTGCGATGCCTTCGACCAGGTGGAAAAGGAGCGGCGCGACCGGACGAAAGAGCCGCGCGGTCGGGCGGAGGAGCCGCGCGACCCGATGGATCGGCGGCGCGGTCGGGCGGAGGAGCGGCGCGACCGGTCGGATCAAGGACGGCGCGCAGGCGTTGCGGCGCATGGCGACCCGTGTCCACCGGCGCGCCGAGCCGATGCCGCGGCTGCCGTTCGCGGTCGCGCTCGCCGTGGCGGTCGTGGCACTCGTCGTCGCCCTGGAGTTCAGCCCGCCGTCGGAACAGGCCGCGGCGGAGGTCGACGAGCGCCCCTCGAACTCACCGGAGGTCCAGTACGACACCGGGTACACCGAGGAGGAGGTCGCGCTCGAGATCGTCGAGTTCGGCATCAGCAAGGTCGTGGTCAACGACCTGGAACGGCTCATCATCGGCGCCGTGGTGCGCAACCCGTACGACCGGGACCTGAGCGCCGGGGCGCTGTCGCTCACCGCCGAGAGCGAGCGCGGCGACCCGGTCCGCATCGAGGATTTCTACATCGGCACGATCCCGCCCGAGACCAGCATGAACATCGGCTTCGTCGCCTCCGGCGGCGGCGAGCTCCCGGTGGAGAGGTTCGAGCTGAAGGCGATCGAACCGTCCTTTCTGTACAGCACCACCGGTGGCTTCGGCGAGGGCATGGTGGCGGCGCCGACGCTGCCGGAGGTGACGCTCCTGGAGACCGAGCCGCTGCTCAGTCCCGACGGCTACCGGCTGCGGTACCAGGTGGACGCGGTCGAGGCGACCGACGTCCAGATCTCGGTCCTGTTCCGCGACGGCGAAGGCCGGCTCCTCGGCGGGATACCGGCGGGCGCCGAGCCGTTCAGCCGGTTCCACGACGGCTGGTCCGCGAGCTACCTGCCCGTGGAGGCGGGACGCACGCTCCAGCACGTCGACATCCCCACGGCCTGGATACCGGAAGGGGCCGACCCCGATCGGTTCGAGGTCGGCCCCAGCGCCTGACCCGGGCGAAGCCGCCCGGTGGTCGCAGAGCTGTTCAGTTTTAGAGCTGTTCTGTCTCAGAGCTCTTCAGTCTCAGAGCAGTTCAGTTTCAGAACAGTTCAGCCTTCCAGGCTTACAGCCTTTCGAGGAGGAACTGCTCGACCTGGTCGATCGCGACGCGCTGCTGCTGCATCGTGTCGCGGTCGCGGATCGTCACGGCCTGGTCTTCGAGGGTGTCGAAGTCGACGGTGATGCAGTACGGCGTGCCGATCTCGTCGGCGCGGCGGTAGCGGCGCCCGATCGCGCCCGCGTCGTCGAAGTCGACGTTCCAGCGCTTGCGCAGCCGCGCCGCCAGGTCCTTCGCCTTCGGCGACAGGTCCTCGTTGCGGCTCAGCGGCAGCACCGCGGCCTTGACCGGCGCCAGGCGCGGGTCGAAGCGGAGCACCGTGCGCTTGTCCACGCCGCCCTTGGTGTTCGGGGCCTCGTCGACGTCGTAGGCCTCCAGGAGGAAGGCCAGCACCGAGCGGGTCAGGCCCGCCGCGGGCTCGATGACGTACGGGGTCCAGCGCTCGCCCTTGGCCTGGTCGAAGTACGACAGGTCCGCGCCCGAGTGCTTCGAGTGGGTCGACAGGTCGAAGTCGGTCCGGTTGGCCACGCCCTCGAGCTCGCCGAACTCGCTGCCGGCGAAGTTGAACCGGTACTCGATGTCGACGGTGCGCTTGGAGTAGTGGGAGAGCTTCTCCTGCGGGTGCTCGTAGCGGCGCAGGTTCTCGACCTTCAGGCCCAGGTCGACGTACCAGTCCCAGCGCTGCTGGAGCCAGTACTCGTGCCACTCCTCGTCCGTGCCCGGCTCGACGAAGAACTCCATCTCCATCTGCTCGAACTCGCGGGTGCGGAAGATGAAGTTGCCCGGCGTGATCTCGTTGCGGAACGACTTGCCGGTCTGGGCGATGCCGAACGGGGGCTTGCGCCGCGAGGAGGTCATGACGTTCGTGAAGTTCACGAAGATGCCCTGCGCGGTCTCGGGACGCAGGTAGTGCACGTTCTCGGAGTCCTCGGTGGCGCCGAGGAAGGTCTTCATGAGGCCGTTGAACATGCGCGGCTCGGTGAAGGAGCCGCGGGCGCCGCAGTGCGGGCACGCGAGGTCGGCCAGGCCGTTCTCGGGGGCGGTGCCGTGCTTCTCCTCGTACGCCTCCACGAGGTGGTCGGCGCGGAAGCGCTTGTGGCACGACTGGCACTCGGTGAGCGGGTCGGTGAACTCCTCGATGTGGCCGCTGGCGACCCACACCTGCGGGTTGAGGACCACGGCGGAGTCGAGGCCGACCACGTCGTCGCGCTCGCGGACCATCGCGTTCCACCACTCGCGGCGGATGTTCTCCTTCAGCTCGACACCGAGCGGGCCGTAGTCCCAAGCAGAGCGGGTGCCTCCGTAAATCTCCGAACTGGGGAAGACGAAGCCGCGGCGTTTGGACAGGCTGATGAGCGCTTCGGTGCGATCTTGGGACACGATGATTCCTCTCGATCCGGCTGGCGGTCGGTGAGACTGCGAATAAGTTTCTCAGTTGAGAACCCCTGAACAGATTGTTCAGCCGGCGGCATACCCGGTCAATCCAGTTTCAGTGCTGTCTTGACGCTCGGGGCGCACTCGAAGTGCGGTCCGCCAGTGGGCAAGCCTACCTCGCAGTAGGCGCTCCTCCGCTGCCGCCCCGCTCGGCGGGCCGCCCGCCCCGGCCGTCCCCGATCAGCTCTGGCTCTGCTGCCGCAGATCCGCCAGATGCTGCTCGAAACCCTCCCTGGCCTCGGCGAAGACGGGGGCCGCGGTCCACACCAGGGCCTCCTCCCCCACCTCGATCGCGCCCTGCGCGTCACCGAGCTCCGACAGGAGCCACATCATCTGGTGCGCCGTCAGACTCGCCCGCTCCAGCAGCAGGGGCCCGTCCCGGAAGACCGCCAGGGCCCGGCGCTGGAGGTCCAGCACCGGCTCGGCCTCGTCGCGGTGCAGGCCCGGCGCCCCGGCCTGGGACTCCAGGAACTGGAACGTCAACTGGGCGTGCTGGCGGTAGGTCTCACCGAGCTCGAACCGGGCGGCCTCCTGCGCCGGCGCCGCCAGGTCCGGGTCGGTGCGCGCCGCGTGCAGCCGGGCCGCGATCTGCGCCATCGTCTGCAAGCCCTCGCCGAACGCCGTGTCCCCCATGATCGTGCGCAGCAGCCAGGCGCGGGCCCGGCTGACGCGCGTCCACGCGGTCAGATCGCCCGTGGCGTCGGCGACCTCCACGGCCCTCGTGTAGACCTCCAGCGCGTGGTCGTGCTCGCCGAGCTTCTCCAGCAGCTCCCCCGTGAGGAACAGCGCCTCGGAGTACAGGCCCGCCAGGTGGCGGTCCTCCCCCGCGGCCTCCAGGAGCGCCAGGGCCGCCAGCCCGTGCTCGACGCCCTGGCGGGTGTCGCCCAGCTTGTCGTAGGACTCCGCGAGGTTGTACCGCACGTTGCACACCCGCCACAGGTCCTGGTCCGGCAGATCCGTGAGCGCGGCCTCCAGGAGCGGGACGGCCTCGGCGCGGCGCTCCTGCTCGATGAGCGCGGCGCCCATCAGGTGGCGGGCCACGGCGGCGGGCACGGTCATCCCCGCGGCGTCGCAGTGGACCGACGCGGCCAGCGCGTGCGCGTGGGTCGCCTCGTGGTCGCCCGAGCGCATCGAGAACTCCGCGGCCTGGAGGTGCAGCTTCGCGGCGATCGTGTGGCTCGGCTCGTCCCCGAGGGCCTCCAGGCCCGACAACGTCGTGGCGAACGCCCGCTCGATGTCGCCGGCGAGGCTCACCTGGTCGGCGAGTTCGGCGCAGGCCCGGGCGACGGCCCAGCCCGCCTCGGCCGCGCGCGCGACCTCGAGTTCGGCGGTGAGCAGAGCGGTCTTGGCGTCCGCGTCGCGTTCGAGGCGGGCGCGCAGGTCCAAAAGGTCGCAGCGGCGGATGAGCGCGTAGCGGCGGTCGGGGAACGCCGCGAGTTCGCCGTCGAGGACGCGGGCCCGCTCGTCCAAGTCCGGGGGCATCGAGCCGGGATCGCCTTGGGCGGCAAGGTATTCGGCCCTCATCGCGAGGACTTGGGCGGTGTGGAAGCTGCGGTCGTCGATGCGCTGCTCGGCGCGCAGTGCGCGGGCGGCGGCCGCGACGCGGGCCGCCCCGGCGCGGGTCTCGTCCGGCGCGGCCTCGGCGCGGTGGATGAGCAGGAACGCCTCGGCGACGAGGGCCCGGCCGGGCTGCCCCGCCTCGCCGAACAGGTCCACGGCGCGGCGCAGGCCCTCCAGGACCGCGTCGGGGTCGTCGGCCTGGGCCGACTCGGCGTGGGCGATCTCGGCGCGGTGCTCGGGGATCAGCTCGATGCCGAGGGCCGCGGCGATCGCGCCGACCTTCAGCCAGGCCTTCCACGTGTCCGGGGAGCAGTCGTCGTAGGCGGCGTACGCGGCGTCGATCGCGGCGTCCAGGTCGGGGCCCTCGACCGGACCCTCGACGAGGTCCGCGGTGAGGACGTCGACGGCGGGGGCCGGGCGGACCTCCTTGAGGCCCAGGTGGACCTTCTGCTCGTACGGGGTGGAGTCGACGACGCACCCGGACATGGTCGAGTGGTGGTCGTTGCCGTTGCGGGCGTCGAAGCGGGCGCAGACCGCCGCGCGCTGGGCCTCGGCCCACTCGTGCAGCGAGGACGCGGTCCACTCGCCGCCGCCGGGGCCGGGCACCGAGGCGTCGGCGAAGCCGAGGGCCTTGAGGCGGCGGCAGGTCAGGACGGCGACCTCGAGGAGGCGCTGGCGGTCGCGGACGCCGAGGTCGAGGTCGAAGAAGCCCGCGTGCTCGGCGAGGATCTCGACGGCGCGGTGCTCGTTGCCGGTGAGGGCGCAGAACTCGACGTGGAGGGCGATCATGGGGACCATGTCCTCCTTGCCCTTGCACATCTGGTAGCCGCGCAGGTGGTTGGCGCGGGCCTCGTCGATGCGGCCGAGTTCGACCAGGGGCAGGAGGGACAGGGCGAGCCCGTAGTGGGGTTCGTGGGCGCACGTGTGCTCGCCTGCGAGGACGGGCTCGAGCATCTCCATGGCGGCGTCGGCCGAGTCCTCCTCGGCGTAGAACACGATGGTGGCCAGGGAGGTGTACTGGCAGGCGGTGCAGTCGGACATCTCGTCCTCCTCGGCCTCGCCGAGGGCCTCGATGGCGCGGGCGACCCGGTCGTAGTCGCCGATGTGGTACGCGAGCTGCATCTCGTAGGCGGCGGGCGCGTGCATGGAGTAGCCGGCCTCGCGGTATCGGCGGCGCATCTCCTCCAGCCAGTGCTCGATGGATTCGAGGGGCACGTCGGGCTGCTCGATCATCTTGTCGACGATCCACTTGAACGTCCAGTACAGGGACCGGGTGAGGTAGGCGTCGAAGTGCTCGGGCTGGTTGTCGAAGCCGCGCAGGAGGCGCGCGAAGGGGACGAGGATGCGCGTGGAGTCGCGGGAGAACTCGTAGGCGTCGACCAGGCCGCTGAGCGCGTAGTTCGTGAGCTCGGGGTCCCCGACCGCGTCGGCGGCCTCGACCGCCCGCTCCAGGGCCGCGACCTTCGCTTCACTGGCCTCTTCGAAGCGCGCCTCGTTGAGCAGCCGCCAGATCTCGTCGGGGTCGGGAGTGGCCATACCTGTCACTAGTCCTTCGTGATGGGTTCCAGGAATGATGGGTTCCGGGAGCTCGGTGGAGGCTGCTCGTTTCCCGCCGAGGTGCGGCAGCCGTCAATCGGTTCGGGTGACGTGCTCCAGCAGGTTCATGAAGGAGCGGTTGAGCAGTGCGGTGTCGGTGCTGCGGAGCGGGCGGCGGCTCATCAGGAGCGCCTGGCCGTAGAGCGATTCGACGGCCGTGCCGGCGAGGTCGGGGTCGCCGATGGCGCTGACGCGGCGGACGGTGGGGTTGCGGTGGTTGAGGACGAGCTGGGCGCGGGGCGCGTGCTGCTTGATGGAGGCGAGGATGCCGCCCCACAGGTCGTCGGCCTGCACTTCGGCTTCGGCCCGCTGGCGTTCGCGGCGGGCCTCGCGGTCGTCCAGGAGCAGCGCGGGCACCGAGACGGGGTTGAACTCGCGCATGACGACGTCCACGTCCACCGCGTCGAGGCGGGCGCGGGCGGCGTTGAGGAAGGCCTGGATGCCCAGTTCGGTGCGGGTGTCGAGGGGGTCCAGGCTGGCCGAGATGACCCCGGGTTGGAGCGACTCGACCTTGATCTGCGGGTCCATGCGCGGCAGGGCCTGGACGAGTTCGGCGTCGTAGGTGTAGCCGCCGTTGACCACGCCGATGCCCTGGGCGGCGGCGATCTGGGCGACCTGCCGGTACTCGTCGACGGTGGCGGCGAGGTAGATCGGCTTGTAGGCGCGGGCGAACTCGGGGAGGCTGGTGTGCCCGGCGGTGGTCTCGAAGCGCAGCCACGGCAGCATCGCCGAGAGCAGTTCGGCGTCGTGGCGGGCGAGGGCCTTGACGCCGAGTTCGTGGACGGCGAGGAACGCCTCCAGGCGGTCGGGGTCCGCGGAGGCGAGGCGGGAGATCCACTCGCGGATCTGCGCGCCGATGGCGTCGCGGGCGACGGCGAGGGCCTCGTCGTCGTAGAGCGATTCGCGGGAGGCGGTGGGGCGCAGGGAGTCCGTGTCGACCACGCAGCGCACGAAGAACGCCCACTCGGGGACCAGGTTGTCGGCCGTCTCGGTCAGGAGCATCCGCTTGAGGTGGACGCGGTGGGCCGGCCGGGCCGAGGGCGAGGTCGCGTGGGGCAGGACGAACGCGACGCCCTTGATGCCCGACAGGGGCACGTCCAGGTCGATGACGTCGAGCGGCGGGAAGCCCATGACGCTCTCGCAGTAGGTGTTCAGCGCGAGCCGGCGCGCGGTGGGGGTCGGGTGCGCCCGTTCCCACACCGGGGGCGTGTCGGTGATGCGGACCGGGGCGCCGTCGCCTTCGACGGTGACCCGCACCGGCAGGAGCGAGCCGTACTCGCGGGCGAGCTCGGCGACCTTCTCGGGCTTGAGCCAGTCCTCGCCCGGGCGGGAGACCAGCTCGACGGTGGTGCCCGCCCGCGGGTGCTCGTCCAGGGGCACCTCGACCACGGTGTAGGAGCCGTCGTCGCAGGCGGTCCAGCGCACCGCGCCGGCTTCGGGGTCCTTCGCGGAGCGGGAGGTCACGGTGATGACCGAGGCGACGGTGAAGCACGCGAGCAGGCCGATCCCGAACTGGCCCAGGAAGTCCCGCCGGGCGCCCTCGATCTCCTCGTCGCGCTTGGAGGACCCGCCGATGGTCGCCAGGAGCTGGTGCACCTCCGCGACCGTCAGGCCCACACCGGGATCGGTGATGCGCAGGCGCTTGCCGTCGGCGACGATCCGGACTTCGGGCGCCTCCTCCGCGAAGGCGGGGTCGACGGCGCGGCGGGCCGTGACGGCGTCCACGGCGTTCTGGAGCAGCTCGCGGACGTAGACCTTCGGCGACGAGTACAGGTGGTGGGACAACAGGTCCACCAGGCCGCGCAAGTCCACTTGGAAGGTATGGGAAGTGGGCGTTGTCTCAGACACGGCGCGTCCTGCTTCGATCGGAGGTCGTTCAGCGTCAGTCAGACTAGCAAACCGCCGCATCCCGGGATCGCGCGAAAAGGCGCAGTGGAGCGTGGCTTCGACCGGACCCATTGCCGCCCTTCACACTTCGTGACGACACGTCTGCGGCGCGCGGGCGACCCCTAGAGGCCGCCCAGGTCGGGTAAGGTGGCCGCTACCGATCATCACGACATGCGAGGAATGCGCCCCCATGACCTTCCCGCCCCCGCCCCCGGACCGCATGCACCTCCAGTACCAGCCTGTTCCGGTGCAGCAGCCGCAGCAGATGGGGCCGGGAGGCGCGTACGGGCCGATGCGCCAGGACCCCGGCCAGCCCGTCCCCGGGCAGCTCCCGCCCCCGTCGATGACGGCGGCGAAACCCGGCACGATCACCGGCGTCCAGGTGATCCTGTGGATCTTCCTGGCGCTCGGCTCGCTCGGGAACCTCGCCTCGATCATCAGCATGGTCGACATGTTCAACCCGTTCCAGCTGATCGGCCTGGGCTTCGCCGCGTACTCCACGATCCAGGCGCTCCTGAGCGGCGTGCACATCGCGCGCGGCAAGCGCTGGGCGTGGATCTGGACGCTCGTCAGCGCGATCCTCGGCCTGCTCATGAGCGCCGCCGCGATCGTCTTCGGCGTCATCTACGTCGACAACGGCGGCTGGGTCACGCTCCTGGTCGGCATCGCCCTCGCCGCCCTCTACGGCACGCTCCTGGGGCTCCTGTGCTCCAAGTCCGCTCGCCAGTGGATCCTCATGCACCGCATCCAAAGGGGCGAAGTACAGCTCCCGGGCGGCATGGGCCCGGACGGCGCGGTGCAGGGCGGCACGGCACAGGGAGGCATGGTGCAGGGTTCGGCGCCGCAGCGGCCCGAGACCAAGCCCGGCACCGTGAACTTCGCGATCGTGGTGCTCGGACTGCTCGTCCTGGCGACCGGCTGGAGCCTCTACGCCAACGTCACCACGCTGATTGCGATGAACCGGGCCGGCGTGCCGACGGGCATCGAGTACATGGCCATGGGATACGGCGCGTTCATCGTCGTCGTCAGCATCTCGGTCCTCGCGCCGATCCTGGTGTGCGCGCTGATCGCGGCCCTCGGCCTCAACAAGGGCAGGTTCGGCGCCCGCGTCTTCACCATCATCTGGACCTCGGTCCTGGTGCTGCCCTGGGGATTCCTGGTCTTCGGCCAGGTCATGGACTACCTCCGGTACGCCGACGCGATCCCGCCGCCGGACCGGAGCTCCTGGACGATCGCCGTCGCCCGCGGCGTCGCGATCGTCGTGCTCCTGGTCGTCGCGTTCATCGCGGTCCTGCTGCCGGGCGTGCGCGCCTGGACGCCGGGGAAGCCCGCGACCGCGCTGGTCGTCATGGTTCCGATGGGGCAGCCGCAGCCCGGACCGTACGGACAGCAGCAGGCGCCGCAATACGGAGGGCCGCAGGGCTCGCATTACGGTGGGCCGCAAGGTCAGCAGGCCCCACAACAGCAAGGCCCCGCGCAGCAGCCGCCGTACCCGCCGCAATACTGAACCCGACACCGCCGCCGACCCCTGAGAGCGCAACTTGTCGTACCGTGCAACGCAACCGCCCGCTCCCGATCTCCGCGCCGCGGCGCCCGCAGGGCCGGGCGGCGCGTACGGTCCGGTCCTGAACGGGCTGGTCCCGTCCGCGCTGGGTCAGCTCGACATGAAGATGGCCAAGCCCCGCAGCATCAGCGGGATCCAGGTGCTCCTGGCGGTGTTCGCGTTCGTCGCCACCGGCGCCGACCTGTACATGGCCTTCGTGATGGCCCAGGACTTCAGCCCGCTGAGCCTGCTCGGCCTGGCGTACGCGCTCTACACGACGGTCCAGTCGCTCATCACGCCGATCCAACTCAAGCTCGGCAAGCGCTGGGCGTGGATCTGGGGCTTCGTCACGGCCTCGGTGGGCGTGGTCGTGGCGCTCGGCACCACGATGGTCGGCATGGTCTCCTTCGACGCGCGACCGCTGCCGGTCCTGCTCGGGCTGGCGATCGCCGCCCTCTACGGGGCCGTCCTGGCGCTGCTGCTGTCGAAGTCGACGCGCCGGTGGATGCTCGTGCAGCGCATGCGCAGAGGCGAGGTTCCGGGGCCCGCGGTGCAGACCGCGCCGTTCGTCCCGCAGCAGTCCGCGGCGCCGTTCGTTCCGGCGCAGGTCGAGCCTCAGGTTCCGGCCGCGCCGCCCGCGACTCCGCCTACTCCTGCGGCACCTCCCGCGGCTCCCGCCGCGCCTCCGGCCGGGCCTCCGCAGCGGCCCGCTGGTCCGCCCGTGCCGCAGCAGAGGCCGCCGCTGCGAGGTCCCGTGGGGCCGCAGGGGCCGCCGAACCTGCATCTGCCGTACTGCCCGCCGCAGCCGCCGCACGGCGCGCCCGGGCATCGCCACTACGCCGCGCCGCCCGCCGCAGGGCAGCGGAGGTCCCAGGGCCGCTGAACGGGGTTCAGCCCGAGACCGAGCGCCAGCCGCAGATGTTCGTGTCGAGCGCCTCGGCGGACTGGTCGACCTCGACGGTGAGCGCGATCGAGGAGCCGTCGGCGAGTTCGACCTCGACCTCCGTGGCCTCGACCGACATCGGCTGCACCTCGGCGGTGTCGGCGTCCCAGGACTCCCATTCGCCGGTGTAGTCCTCGACGGGCCGTTCCCTGAGGTCGTCGCAGAGCATCGCGTAGGCCGAGTCCCAGTCCTCGTCGGCGACTTCGGCGATGAAGTCCTCGGCGGTGGACTCCATCTTGTCGAGGACCGAGTTCGTGAACGTCGTGAACGCGACGACCACCGCGATGACGACGGTGGCGACCAAGGCGACGCCGCCGCCGATGCCGAACGCGAGCTTCATCGCGAGGCGGCCGCCGTTGACGTCGGTGGGCGGGGCCGCGAACGGGACCGGGACGCCCGAAGGGGGCGGCGGCGGGGCCGAGGGCACCGGCGGCGGCTCGACCTCCTTGGTGGTCGGCGGCAGCGCGAGCGTCTGGTCGGTCGGAGATTCAAGCGCGGCCGACGGGACGGAGGCGGCGTCGGCCGGTTCGGGCACCGACGGCTCGGGTTCGAGCGGGATCGGCGCGGCGCCGGGATCCGGGGCGACCTGCGCGGGCGCGGCGGGTTCGGCGACCGCTTCGACGTGCGCGCGGGGGTCGGACGGGACCTGCTCGGGCGCGGCCTCGCCGCGGCCGGGCTCGGGGATCGGCTCGGCGTACGAGTGCGAGGGCGGTTCGGCCTCGACGGACGCGAACGCCTGGGAGTCCGGATGCTGGTCGACCTGCGGGTCGACCCGGGGTTCGGGACTCGGCGGCGCGTCGTGCGGGGACGCCGCGGAGTTCGGGGGCGCCGTCGGGTTCAGGGGCTCCGCCGGGTTCACGGGCGCTGCCGGGGGTTCTGGACGCGGCTGCTCCGGCGGTGCGGCGTCGGGGTTCGGCCGGTCGGTCATCTGGCGGCCTCCCGGCGGGCCTCGTCGGGGTCGGCGGTGCGGTCGGAGTCGGTGCGCACGGGCTCGGCGCCCGGTTCGCACTCGGCGAGGACCTCGAAGCCGGAGGCCTCGGGGAGCGCGCGGGAGAGCAGCGGGGTCGCCATCTTCACCTGGAAGTTCGAGAGCGCCCGGCGGTAGGAGCCGACGCCGTTCCACTCGGTCCAGAGCATCCAGGCGGTGTCGTCGCCGTCGCTGAAGTCGTCGACGGCGCGCCCGAGTCCCCCGCGGAGGTAGCCGTCGCAGGAGGCGAGCGCGCCGAGGGCGCCCTCGGCGTCGCGCGAGAAGGTGTCCGCCTCGCCTTCGCTTACGGCGAAACGATATACAACCAGCACGGTCCTCACCCTACTTGGCATTGAACTACTGTGCGCAGTCGGCGCACAGGCCGTGGAGTTCGAGCGTGTGCCCGACCTCGGTGAACCCGTGCTCGGCGGCGACCTTGTTGGTCCAGCGCTCGACGGTCGGCCCGGCCACCTCCACGGTCTTGCCGCACGAACGGCACACCAGGTGGTGGTGGTGCTCCTCGGCGGAGCAGAGCCGGTAGAGGTGGTCGCCGCCCGGCAGGCGCATGACGTCGACGATGTCGGCCTCGGCGAACGCCTGGAGGGTGCGGTAGACCGTGGTCAGGCCGATCTTGGACCCGGCGTCGCGCAGAATCGCGTGGAGGTCCTGCGCCGAGCGGAAGGCCTCGTCGTGTTCGAGCAGCTCGAGGATCGCGGTCCGCTGCTTGGTGGACCTGGCCATGTTGTCGGCCGGGGGCTTCGTGGCCACTAGCGTTCCTCTCGGGCGTGGTGGACGGCGTCGGTGACGATGTGCGCGATGTGGTCGTCGATGAGCGAGTAGGAGATCTCCCGCCCCGATCGGGTGCCGCGCACGATACCCGCCCCGCGCAGCACCCGCAAATGCTGGGAGACCAGGGGCTGCGTGACGCCCAGGGTCTCCACTATCTGGTGGACGTACTTGGGTCCGGCGGCCAGCTCCATCACGATGGCGATCCGCAGCGGCGCGGCCAGCGCGCGCAGCAGCTCCCCGGCCGCTTCGTAGTCGGCTGGGGTGGACTCTTCGGCTCGCTCGGTCTCGGTCCGCACCTGGCAAAAATATCTCGTCGCCGGGCCGTCGGGGGTTCCAGGTGCCGCAGAGGTCATGCTTTCGCGGGGAGCTCGACCTCGAGAGGCTCCCCTTCGGGCGGCAGGTGGCCGCGTCGGGTGCGCCGCAGGCGCCGCACAGCGGCCGCCGCGAGCGCGGTGGCGACGAAGGCGGCGACGCCGATGAGCACGATCGTGGACCCGGGCGGGACGTCCTTCACGGCCGAGGCGAGGACGCCGGTGCCGGCGATGAGGAGGCCGGCGCCCATCGCGGCGAACATGGTGGCCTTGAACGAGCGCGTGAACTGCTGGACCGTGACGACGGGGATCACCAGGAGGGCGCTGACCAGGAGCAGGCCGACCGCGCGCATGGACACCGAGACGGTGACGGCGGTGGTGACGAGCAGGAGCAGGTTCAGGGCGCCGACGGGGAGGCCGGAGACGCGGGCGTACTGCTCGTCGGCGCAGATCGCGGTGAGCCAGGGCCGGAGCACGAGCATGAGGACGGCGACGACCGCGCCGCCGATCACGATGGTCCAGACTTCGGACCAGCCGGCGGTCAGGAGCGAGCCGAACAGGTACTGCTGGAGGTTCGCGACGCCCTTGTCGGAGGCGATGCCGGTGAGGTAGACGCCGCCGGCGATGCCACCGTAGAACATCATGGCGAGCGCGACGTCGCCGGAGGTCTTGGAGTGGCTGCGCAGCAGCTCCATGACGATCGAGGCGGCGACGGTGACGGCGAGCGTCGTCCACAGGGGGGCGGTGCCGGTGAGGAAGCCGATGGCGACGCCGGTCAAGGCGATGTGGCCGAGGCCGTCGCCGATGAGCGCGAGGCGCTTCTGGACGAGGAAGACGCCGACGGAGGGCGCGCACAGGCCCACCACGAGCGCGCTGATGAGGGCGCGCTGCATGAACTCGTACTCGAAGTAGCCGAAGACCTGCTCGAGGTTCATTTGCCGCCCCAGAAGTCCTCGGCCGTCTGGCCGTTCGAATGCGGATGCGAATGCTGGTGGCCGGGGTCGGCGTGCTCGCCGACGGGGCGCGGGGGCTCGCCGTCGTGGACGACCCTGCCGTCGGCGAGGACCACGGCGCGGTCGAGGCGGTCGGTGAGGGGGCCGAGTTCGTGGGTGACGAGGAGGACGGCGCATCCGGCGTCGATGCGGTCGGCGACGACCGCGGCGAGCGCGGCCTGGGTCTCGGCGTCGACGCCGACGGTGGGCTCGTCCATGATGAGCAGTTCGGGGTCGGTGGCGAGGGCGCGGGCGATGAGCACGCGCTGCTGCTGGCCGCCCGAGAGCGTGTCGACGGAGCAGTGGGCGTGGTCGGCGAGGCCGACCTCGTCGAGGCTGCGGGCGACGGCGTCGCGGTCGGCGCGGCGCGAGGGCATGCCGAGGAGGCGGTGGGCGAGGCGTCCCTGGGAGACGACTTCGGCGGCGGTGGAGGGGACGCCGGAGGCGGCGCCGGTGCGCTGGGGGACGTAGCCGACGCGCTTCCAGTCGCGGAAGCGCTTCTGGGCGGTGCCGAACAGCTCGATGGTCCCGCCGGCGAGCGGGACGAGGCCGGCGACCGCCTTGATCAGCGTGGACTTCCCGGAGCCGTTGGCGCCCATGAGGGCCACGGCCTCGCCGGGCGCGACGGCGAGGTCGACGCCGCGTACGACGGCGCGACCGCCGTAGGAGACGGTCGCGCCGTGGACGTTGAGAACGGGCATGGGGGCAATGCTGCCTTACGCCGCGCCGAGGGCGGTCTGCAACGCGGCGAGGTTCTCGCGCATCACAGTGAAGTAGTCGGCGTCGGCGTCGGTCTGCTCGGCGGTGAGGCCTTCGAGCGGGTTGAGGACGGCGGTGTCGGCGCCGGTCTCGGCCGCGAGGGTGTCGGCGATGTCGGGCGAGACGAGGGTCTCGAAGAAGATCGTGCTGATGCCGTTGGTCTCGACGTATTCGGCGACCTCGGCCATGCGCTGGGTGTCGGGCTCCTGGTCGGGGCTCAGGCCGGAGATGGCGACCTGGGTGAGGCCGTAGCGGTCGGCGAGGTAGCCGAAGGCGGCGTGGGAGGTGACGATGGCGTCGCTGGTGCGGCCGGCGAGGGCGTCGGTGAACTCGGCGTCGAGTTCGGTGAGGTCGGCGGCGAAGGCTTCGGCGGCGGCGGTGTAGTCGTCGGCGTTGGTCTCGTCGATGCCGGCCAGGCCGTCGCCGATGGCGGTGCCGATCTGGGCGTAGCGGGTCGGGTCGAGCCAGATGTGGGGGTCGACGCCTTCGAGCTCGTCGGCGTGCTCGTGCTCCTCTTCGCCCTCTTCCTCGGCGTGGGACTCGGTCTCTTCCTCGGAGTGCGACTCCTCTTCGGCGTGCTCGTCCGCGTGCTCCTCCTCGGCGTGGTCGTCCTCGAAGACCTGGGTGGAGTCGTAGCCGATGGTCTCGACGGCGGTGGCGACGTCGAGGGACTTGTCGGGGGCGTACTGCTCGATGGCGGCGTCGAGTTCGGGGATGAAGTCCTTGAGGTAGACGACGTAGTCGGCCTCTTCGATGGCGGCGATGTCGGAGGGGGAGAGCTCGAGGTCGTGGGGCTCCTGGCCGGCGGGGGTGAGGTTGGTGACCGTGACGTTGCCGTCGCCGACCTGCTCGGTGGCGTAGGCGAGGGGGTAGAAGGCGGCGACGACGTTGATCTCGCCGTCGTCGGCGCTGTCGCCGCCGCAGGCGGCGAGGGTGCCGGCCGCGACGAGGCCGGCGATGGGCAGGAGGAAGAGACTGGAACGGCGCATCATTGAACCTTGCCCAGTCATGACAATCATTGTCAACAGCTAATATGAGCGTTCGTGCAGGAATGATCGACCGTGAGCTGGGGAAACGCCTGGGCGCGGGCGCTTCGGCCGCGCAGGGTAAATGATCGGTATCACGTTCGATATCGCGCGAACGGGTGAATTCCGGGCACGGGGTGCGCCGAGGGGCGGGTTCTTGTCGGACCCGCAAGGGAAGGTTGCGGCTACCTTTCCCCCGGGTGGGTGGGGGTTAGGGATGGTCTGTGGGGAACGCGAACGTTCAGAGCGCCTGCGGTCGCCGGCCACCGGTCCCACCGGTCGCCGCTACTGGTACTCGTTGTCCGGGGTCGGGATGCCCGTGATCGACTCGACCTCGATGTAGGGCACCAGCTCGCCGTTGATCTCGTCGCGGCCCTGGCGCGGCGTGTACTCGCCGATCACCTCGACCCACTGGTCCGGCTCCAGGCCGGCCGGGATCTCACCGTCGAAGCCGATCTTCACCGGCCGCGCGTCAGCCGCGCAGCACGAGACGACCATGCGCGCCAGCTGCGGCTCGTCCCCGTCGTAGAGGATGAACCCGCGCAGCTGGATGCGGTGGCCCTCCAGGGTGTGACCGTCGTCGAAGATCGCCCGCGCCGCGTAGTCGAGCAGCGTCAGCGGCACCGGGTCCACGTCGTCGGGCAGGTCGGGGTACGTCGACCGGTCCTCCTCCGCGCCGACCACCGTGCCGGTCCGCTCGGCCTCGTAGGAGCCGAGGGCGTCGGGCGCGACCAGGAGCATGCCGACCACCGGCGCGAGCAGCAGCCACGCGACCTTCGGATCGCCGTGGCCGTGGCCGTCGTCGTCGTCGGCCTCCCGCCGGTCGCGCCAGGCCTGCCAGCCGGTGATCGCGGCGACCACCAGCAGGATCGCCCCGGCCGGGAGGATCAGCCAGAACGCGTACGGCTTCACGTAGTTGAGGTAGTCGCCCGTGGCGGCCAGCCGGAGCATGCCCCCGCCGACCAGGAGCAGGATGATCGCCTGCGCGTCGCGCCTCACAGCCAGATCACTCCCATCAGGACGCTCGCGGCCACGGCCGTGCAGAACACGGCGGGCGCGAAGCGGGCCGCGAACCGGCGGCCGAAGGTCCCGGCCTGCATGGCCGCGAGTTTCACGTCGATGAACGGGCCGACCACCATGAACGCCAGCTTCGCCGTCGGCGAGAACTGGGTGAGCGACGCCGCCACGAACGCGTCCGACTCCGAGCAGATCGACACCAGCACCGCCAGGACCGCCAGCGCGAGCACCCCGAGCACGGGATGGTCGGCGATCGGGGCGAGCCACCGCTCGGGCACGAGCGTGTTGAGGCTCGCGGCGATGGCGGCGCCGATGACGAGGTAGCCGCCCGCGTGGAGGAAGTCGTGGCGGATCGCGGCCCAGAACGCGGCCCACTTGCCGCCGTCGTGGTGGCGGTGGGCGGGGAGCTTGAGCCATTCGGTCTTGCCGAGGCGCGCCCACAGCCACCCGATGGTGACGGCGGCGAGGAGCGAGGCGCAGACGCGCGCGGCGACCATCTGCGGGTCGTTCGGGAAGGCCACGAAGGTCGAGACCACGACGATCGGGTTGATCGCGGGCGAGGCGAGCATGAAGGTGAACGCGGCGGCGGGGGCGACGCCGCGGCGCACGAGGGCGCCGGCGACGGGCACGGACGCGCACTCGCAGGCGGGCAGGACCGCGCCGCTGACGGCGGCGACGGGGACGGCGAGCGCGGTGCGCTTGGGGACGACCTTGTGGAAGAAGCCGGCGGGCACGAACGCGGCGATGGCCGCGGAGAGGGCGACGCCGAGGACGAGGAAGGGGAAGGCCTGGACGCAGACGGCGACGAAGCGGGCGGCCCACGCCTGGGCGGCGGGGGCGGCGAACAGCTCGGTGAGTCCGGGGCGGGCGGTGAGGCCGAAGACGAGGAGGAGCGCGAGCGCCTCGAGCGAGGTCGGTCCGCGGCGGCGTCTCGGGGCGGGGGGTGCGGGGGTCTCGCGGCTGGCGAGGTCGGCGCTCACATTGCCATTGTGCGGCATGGACGCCGGTGGATGCCTCCCCGGCTCGCCCACCTCGGCCGTTGAGAGAGGTTCGCACTTACTACGCTTGCCCCGTGCGCGTTCCCACCCTAGGTACCGACCCCAGCCGCATCCCGGCCGCTTGCAGGGCGCTGCTCGCCCACCGGCGGTTCCAGATGCTGTCCATCGCTGTGATCGTGGTGAACGGCGCGGTGCTGGGAGCGATGACGTTCCCGCGGGCGGAGAGGGTCGCGGGCGGCTTCCTGCACTGGGTGGACTACGTGTGCCTGGTGTTCTTCTCGCTCGAGGTCGCGGCGGGGATCGTGTCGTTCGGGCGGCGGCCGTGGCGGTACTTCCGCGACGGGTGGAACGTGTTCGACTTCGTGATCGTGGTGGCGTCGTTCCTGCCGGGCATTCGGGAGAACGTGACGATCCTGCGGATGCTGCGCCTGGCGCGGATCGTGCGGATCTTCCGGTCGATGCCGTCGCTGCGGCTGATCCTGGTCTCGGCCGGGAAGGCGCTGCCGAAGTCGGCGGGCGTGTTCGCGCTGACGGGCCTGGTCATGTACCTGTGGGCGATGATCGGGTGGATCGCGTTCAACAAGAGCGACCCGGCCCACTTCGGTACGGTCGGGAAGGCGCTGCTGAACCTGTTCCAGCTGGTGGCGTTCGACGACATGGGCAATGTCATCCGCGCCAGCATGGCCAACAACATGTGGACGCTGCCGTACTACGTGGTGTTCATCCTGTTCGGCGCGTTCATCCTGGTGAACCTCATGATCGGCGTGGTGCTGGCCTCGATGGAGGAGGCGCAGAAACTCGACGACGAGGACGGCCAGGTCTCGGCGGACACGGCGCTGCTGCTGGAGCGGATCGACAAATTGCAGTCGACCGTGGACAAGCTGGCGGACGACCAGGAGCGGGCGCGGCAGTACACGCCGTTCCGTTAAGTAGCGGAGACCGGGTTGGGCTCGGCTCCGCCGCTGTGCCTTTTCCTTCGGCTCCGCCGCAGTGGCGCGGGACGCCTGTCGGCCTACTGAACGACCGGGTTGGGCTCGGCTCCGCCGAAGCGGCGGTCGCGGCTGGCGTAGATCTCGCAGGCCTGCCACAGGTGGCGGCGGTCGAAGTCGGGCCAGAGAACGTCGAGGTAGACCATCTCGGCGTAGGCGGACTGCCAGGGCAGGAAGTTCGAGGTGCGCTGCTCGCCGGAGGGGCGCAGGAACAGGTCGACGTCGGGCAGGTCGGGGTTGTAGAGGTAGCGGGCGAAGGTCTTCTCGGTGACGCGCTCGGGGTTGACCCTGCCGGCCTTGACGTCGCGGGCGAGGGCCGCGGCGGCGTCGGCGATCTCGGCGCGGCCGCCGTAGTTCACGCAGAACTGGAGGGTGATCTTGTCGTTGTGCTTCGACATCTCCTCGGCCACTTCGAGTTCTGAGATGACGCTCTTCCAGAGCTTGGGGCGGCGGCCGGCCCAGCGGATGCGGACGCCCATGGCGTGGAGCTCGTCGCGGCGGCGGTGGATGACGTCGCGGTTGAAGCCCATGAGCCAGCGGACCTCGTCGGGGCTGCGGCGCCAGTTCTCGGTGGAGAACGCGTAGGCGGAGAGGGTGGAGACGCCCATCTCGATGGCGCCCTCGATGGTGTCGAAGAGAGAGGCCTCGCCCATGGTGTGGCCTTCGGTGCGCTTGAGGCCGCGGTCCTTGGCCCAGCGGCCGTTGCCGTCCATGACGAGGGCGATGTGGCGCGGGACGAACTCGCGGGGCAGCGCGGGCGGCTTGGCGCCCGAGGGGTGCGGCTTCGGCGGCTCGTACGTGCGGCTCACAGATCCTCCAAGGGTCGGTCCGGCGGGCCTCGATCGTAGTCCCGGAGCGAGCGCGCACGGGCGCACGGCCCCGCCACGGTGAGCGGGTCCGAAAGCGGCACCGCCGCGGGCACGAATCGGAGTCGGCGGGGCCGTCCTGTCGTACCCGCCGGGCATCGTTGAAGCCGGGGGCGCTTGCGAACCGGCGCCCGGGGCGCCGGCCCGTGCCCTCGATTCGCTGCCGCTCGTGCGATGGCGCCTCGGTGTGGGCTCTGTTACGTTCAGGCCGTGGACCCTCTCAACGTCGAGCACGCCGGGCGCACCCTCCGGGGCGTCCTCCACCTCCCCCATCCGCACCGCGAGCCCGTCCCGGCCGTGGTCCTGTGCCACGGTTTCGGCGAGAACCGCATGGGCTCGCGCGACGAGTTCGTGCGGCTCGCCCGCCTCCTCGCCGACAAGGGCGTCGCGGCCTACCGGTTCGACTTCGCCGCGTTCGGCGAGTCCGACGGCGACCCCGCGGACTTCAGCGTCTCCGACCAGGTGTCCCAGCTCGGCGCGGTGCTCGACCAGCTCGAGCGCAACCGCGCCGTCGACCCCGCGCGCATCGGCGTGCTCGGGTTCAGCATGGGCGCACTGACGGCCGTGCTGACCGCGGGCGCGCGGCCCCTGCGGACCCTCGCGCTGTGGGCGCCCTCGGGCGGCGCGCTGAACCTGCCGTTCTGGAACGGCGGGCCCTACCGCGATCAGATCCGCGACTGGGGCTACGCCGATTACAACGGCATCCGCTTCGGCCGGGCGTTCCTCGACGACCTGCCCGGACTCGACCAGTTCGCCGCCGCGCGACGCCACGCCGGCCCGGTGCTCCTCGCGGGCGGCACCGAGGACAGCCTCATGCGCGCCGAGCTCATCGACCCTTATGTTGAGGCGTGGGGCGCGCGGCTGGAGCTGCACCGCATCGAGGGCATGGGCCACAGCCCGGGCACCCTCGCGGAGCGGGAGCGGCTGCTAGACCTCACCGGGGAGTTCCTGCTGCGCACCGTGTGAGCGGTTCAGGTCTGGTGCGGGACGTACTTGAGCGTCCTCAGGGGACGTTCGGAGTGCCACTGGAAGTGGGCGGCGATGAGCCCCGCGGCCTCGGACCGCTGGCGCCGGTCGGCGGACGCGGCGTTCTCCCAGTCGCCGGACTCCAAGGCGCGCATGAGTTCCAGCGAGGCCGGGGCGGGCACGGAGGCGCCGCCGGGCCGGCAGTCGGAGCAGACCGCGCCGCCGGCGGCGACGGCGAAGGCCCGGTGCGCGCCGTCCCTGCCGCAGACGGCGCATTCGCCGAGCGAGGGCGCCCAGCCGGCGGACTTCATGCCGCGCAGCAGGTAGGAGTCCATGACCAGGACCGGCGGGATGCTGGTCTCGGCGAGGGCGCGGAAGGCGCCGAGGGTGAGCCGGAAGACGTCCAGGTCGGGCTGGTGGTCCTCGGGGACGAGCCGTTCGGCGGCCTCGGCGATGACGCACGCGGCGGTGTACGCGGCCCAGTCGCCGCTGATCGCGCCGCCGCTCAGGTGCAGGCCGACGGCCTGGGTGACGGTGTGGAGTTCGGCGCGGCCCTCGATGAGCTGGAGGTCGACGTGGCTGAACGGCGCGAGGCGGGCCCCGAATTTGGAGGAGGTGCGGCGCAGGCCCTTGGCCATGGCGCGGTAGCGGCCGCGAGTGCGCCCGAGGACCGACACGATCGCGTCGGCTTCGCCGAGTTTGAAGGTGCGCAGGACCACCGCATCGTCGCGGAACAGTTTTCGAGTGCCGACCCCCACGAAGCAAGCCTATCCCGGCCGGCCGACAGCGCCGGCGAAGTCGCGGGCGGCGAACGGGCGCGACACCGTGGAGGGCGCCGGAGCGAAGACGGCCGGGCCGACTTGTCGGACCCCTCGGGCACCCTTGCGATCGGGGGGCCTGCGAACCGGCCCCCTGGGGCATCGCCCCTGCCCATGATCCGGCCGCACCGTAAGCCTGCGAGCCTGCGAGCCTGCGAAATGTCATACCCGCCGGGCATCGTTGAAGCCGGGGGCGCCTGCGCACCGGCGCCCGGGACGCCTTCCCCTGCCCAAAAGCGATTGCCCTGCCCCAGCGGCGCCGTTAGGCTCCGGCGGTGAGGATCATCTCCGTGAACGTCGGCAGGCCCCGGCCCAACCTCTGGAAGCCGGGCACCGAGTTCACCGGCATCGACAAGCGCCCCGTCGCCGGACCGGTCCGGGTGGCCCCGCCCGGGCCCAAGGGCACCGGCGCCGTCGGCCTCGAAGGCGACCGCGCCGGCGACGTCGACCACCACGGCGGCGACGACCAGGCCGTCTACGCCTACGCCGGCGAGGACTACGCCCACTTCAACGCCCTCACCGGCCGCGAGTTCGGCCCCGGCGCGTTCGGGGAGAACCTCACCACCGCCGGATACGACGTCAACGCCGCCCGCATCGGCGAGCGCTGGGCCGGCCCCGGCGGCCTGGTCCTCCAGGTGACCTGCGCGCGCACCCCCTGCGGCACCTTCCGGGGCTGGATCGAGGAGCGCGGCTGGCTCAAGACCTTCACCCGCGAGGCCCGCCCGGGCCCGTACCTGCGGGTGGTCGAACCGGGCCACGTCGAGCAGGACACCGAGCTCGAGGTCGTCCACCGGCCCGACCTCGACTTGACCGTCGCGATGTACTTCCGGGCGATGATGGGCGAACGCGACCTCATCCCCCGGCTCCTCGAATCACCCGACATCCCTCCCAGCGAGATCGGGTACCTGCGCGGCCGCTACGACGAGGGCTGAGACCGCACACGGCACGGCGCCCCGGCCCGAAAGGGCCGGGGCGCTTCTCGTCTCGCTTCAGGCGGCGATGGGCTCGGCCCGCTTGCCGAAGTAGCGGTTCGCGCTCGGGGCGAACATCAGGACCGTCGCGAGCAGCACGGCCGCGATGTGCGTCATCCGGGTCACGAAGAACGCGATCGCGAACTCGCTGTCGCCGCCGAACGCGGCGATGAACGACTCGCCCTCGGCTAGGAACCTGATCGGTTCGATGACCAGCGAGACCAGGCCGATCACCGACAGCAGCAGGGCGAGGCTCCAGCGGGCCCAGCGCCGGCCCGACGCGAAGAACGCCACGAGCACGAACGCTCCGATGTAGATCGCCGAGCGCATGCCGACGTTCATCCAGACGTCGCCGTCGATCCCCGACTCCTTGGCGACCGCGCTGACGGCCAGCACGGTCTCGATCACGCCGGCCAGGATCGCGACGACCCACAGCAGGGCGGCGTGCTTGATGGTTTCCGGTTTCTCCATGGCCCCAACGCTATTGACCTAGGGGGGACGGCACCATCCTGCGGACACCTCCGCCGGGGGTGGGGCGGACCCTACCCGCGCGCGGGCCGCCGCGGCTCACGCTTCGGCGAGTCGCCTGCGGCCCAACTGGTCCGCGGCCCGGATCGGTTCGGGGATCCGGTAGTCCGGGGCGAGTTCGAGGATGAGCTCCCGGGCGGTGTCGAGCGTGCAGCGGTGCCCGACGGAGACGTAGACGGGCTTCACGCCGTCCTGGGTGCGCAGCGCGCAGCCCACCGTCTCCTCCCCCGCGCTGATCGCGGTCCACTCGCCGCGCCGCGGCCCCGGCGCGGTCACCGGCAGGTGCGGCGGGTTCTTCGCGACGCCGATCGCGGGCGCGTCCAGGACCACCCCGAGATGGCACGCGAGGCCGAACCGGCGCGGATGGGTGAGCCCGTACCCGTCGCACACGTACAGGTCCGGGGTGACCGCCAGCGCCTCGATCGCTCGGAGCAGCAGCGGGAGTTCGCGGAAGGCGAGCAGTCCGGGGATGTACGGGAAGTCGGAGACGCCGCGCACGACCGCGCTGTCGAGGACGGCGCGGTCCTCGCGGCGCAGGACCACCGCGGTGGCGACGGCGGCGTCGCTGTGCTTGTCGTAGGCGATGTCGAGGCCCGCGATCGTGTCGACGGGGCGGTCGTCGTCGGCGACGACCACGCATCCGGCCAGTTCGGTCTGCATCGCCACCGCCTCGGCTTCGTCGCTCGGCAGCCGGGCGTAGACCGGGCGGGACGGGTCCTCGGAGGTGTCGCTCACCCCGGAAGCCTAACGAGCGGTGCCCGGGGGCATCAACGGCCTCACAGGCCCGTGCCGAAGCCGGGGCCGGTGTCGGGGCCGAACTCGTGCTCGTCCTCGTGGTCGAAGTCGTGGTCGGGGTCGAAGTCGGGTTCGAGTGCGAAGGGCTCGTCGTCGGCGTCGAAGTCGGCCGCTTCGGTCTCGAAGCTGCCGTCTTCCTCGGTTTCGTAGAGGAACGCGTCGTCGTCGGCGAAGAGGTCGTCTTCGGGTGCGGGGCCGTCGTCGGCGGGGTCGTCCGGGGAGGCCGCGAGGGACGCGAAGAAGTCGTCGCCGAATCCGCCCTCGTCGCCGAACAGCTCGTCGGTCATGGCGTCCTCCACGGTTCCCCTCTGCCTGCCTCCCACCATAATCCGCGGGTGCGACGCGCGGGCCGCGCTGCTGTGGGCGAACGGCGCTTGCCAGCCGCCCGGTCGGTGTTCATGCTGAGGGGATGAGCACACAACCGAAGCGGGTCCTCGTCCTCGGCGGGACCGTCTACCTTTCCCGGACCATCGCGCGCATGGCGGTCGAGCGCGGCCACCAGGTCACCGCTGCGGCGCGCGGCACCAGCGGCGAGCCGCCCGAGGGCGTCGAGTTCGTGAAGATCGACCGCAGTTCGCCCGAGGGGGTGGAGGCGCTGCGGGGCAGGGAGTTCGACGCGGTCTTCGACGTCGCGCGCCTGCCCGCGTACGTCGGCCCGGTCCTGGACGTCCTCGCCGACCATGCGGGGCACTGGTCGTTCATCTCCTCGATCTCGGCCTACGACAAGGACGGTGCGGGCGCGGACGAGGTGCACGAGCCGACGGCGCCCGACTCGACGGACCCGTCCGTGGAGGTCTACGGCGCGAGCAAGGTCGCCTGCGAGAACCTGGTGCGCGAGCGCCTGGGCGACCGGGCGCTCGTCACCCGGCCCGGTCTCATCGTGGGCCCCGGGGACCCGGTCGACCGGCTCGGCTTCTGGCCGCTGCGCTTCAGCGAGGGCGGCGAGATCCTGGCGCCGGGCGCGAAGGACCGGCCGGTGCAGTGGATCGACGTGGTGGATTACGTGAACTGGCTGCTCGACGCCGCGGACGCGAAGCTCACCGGGACGTTCGACGCGATCGGCGACCACATCGGGACGGGCGAGTTCTTCGACGGGATCGCCGACGCGCTCCTGGAGGAGGGGCACATCACCGAGCGCCCGCAGCTGACGTGGGTGTCGCAGGAGTTCCTGCTCGAACAAGAGGTGACCCCTTGGGCGGGCCATGAGTCGATCGGCTTCTGGGCGCCTTCGCCCGAGTACGACGGGCACGCGAGCCGGCCCGCGGGTCCGGCCGTCGCGGCGGGGCTGCGCCTGTCTTCGCTGCAGGAGACGGTGAAGCGGTGGTGGCGGGCGAACGCGGCGTCGCCGAGCCTGCGCGCGGGCATGAGCCGGGTGCGGGAGGGCGAGCTGCTGGCGGCCTGGCACGGGACCGAGCCCGATCCCGACCTGGCGTGGTACGACCGCGAGCGCCGGTTCAAGGTGCCGGGGGCGGACGCGCCCGCGGGATAGGACGCGACGACGGCCCCGCCTTCCGGCGGGGCCGTCGTTCGTCTCGTGCGCTACTGCTGCGGCGGGGGCGGCGGCTGCTGGCCGTAGGGCGGCTGGCCCGGGGGCGGGGGCTGCTGGCCGTACGGGGGCTGCCCGCCGTAGGGAGGCTGGCCGGGGTAGGGGCCCGTCGGCGGCTCGTCCTTGCGGAAGAACTCGTTGGAGGCCGGGACGGCCAGCAGGATGATGATGAGCAGCGAGCCGACGACGAACGCCAGCAGGGTGACCCAGTCGAGGACGTTGACCCAGGCGGGGGTCGCGTCCTCGACCGCCTGCGTCATCTCGTCCTGGTACTCGGTGCCGTTGACCGTGTAGGTGGCCTGGCCGACCTGGCCGATGATGCCGAAGACGCCGCAGCACAGCAGGGCGATGCCCGAGAGGATCCAGCTGAGGATGCGCGAGGCCCGGCTGCCCTTGTTGTTGAGGATGCCGAGGATGACGTAGAAGATCGCGAAGAGGATGTAGACGCCGGCGACGGCCGCGAACATGACGGTGATGAGCGCGCCGATGTCGTCGGCGGTGATCCCCGCGGAATCGAGGCTGGGGTCCGACATGATCTCGTCGACGGCGACGTCCTTGACGGCCGACTGCACGGCGAACATGCCGATGCCGGTGATGACGAGCAGTGCCGCGGTGATGAACTGGGTCCAGACGACGGCGGTGACCGAGGTGGGCTTGACCCTCGGTCCGGACGGCGGTGGCGGCTGTTGCGGATACTGCGGCGCCGGCGGGTATGCCATGACGGCCTCCGATTCGGATATGTGCGTCGGGCGGTGGGTTCTCGGGCTCCCTCATCGTACGGAGTCCGCGCGACTCCCGCCACTCATCCTCAATGGCCGGACGCCGCCCCGCCGCGGCGAGCCGGCGGGGCGGCGTTCTCAGACTTCGAGGTTGAGCCGGTAGCCGCGCTTGATGACCGTCTCGACGCAGGTCCGCAGGTGCACCGCGTCCCGCAGCCGCGTCACGGCCATCTCCACTGCGTGCCCGTCCGCGCCCCGGGGCAGGTGGCCCAGGAGTTCGGCGCGGGACAGGACCTTCCCGTTGGCGCTGGCGAGGGCGCGTATGACCGCCATGGGCGCGGGGGGCAGCTGGAACGGCTGGTCGTCGAGCAGCACCATGTGCCCGCGCAGTTCGATCCGGTGGCCCGTCGCCAACTGCATCTTCCTGGAGCGCTTCGGCAGTGCCGAGGCGACCGTGCGCACCAGCGAGCCGAGGCGGGCCCGCTGCGGCTGCACCGTCTCGACTCCCAAGCGCGTCAAGGGGGCCGCGGTGACGGGGCCGACCGCGACGGGGAGGACGCCGTTGTCCTCCGCCGAGGCGCGGAAGGCCTCCAGCAGGTCGGCGGCCTGGTCGCCGGCGATGCGCAGGAGCGCGTTCGCGGCGGGCGCCGACGTGAAGGTGACCGCGTCGATGCGCCTGGCGCAGATGGCGTCCACGAGCCGCTGCACCGGCGTGATGTCGGTGGGCAGCGTCCAGCGGTAGACCGGGACCGGGACGGCCACGCCGCCGCCTTCGCGGACGGTGCGGATGAAGTCCTCGGCCGGGTCGCCGTGCAGCTGGATCGCGACCTTCTGCCCGGCGACGCCCTTCTCGCGCAGATACTCCACGACCTCGTCGCCGGTCTCGCTCGGCGCGGTCCACTCCTCGGTGAGGCCGGCCGCGCGCACCGCCCCGAGGGCCTTGGGCCCCCGGCACAGGATGCGGGCCTCGCCGCACACGCGCAGCAGGTCGTCGCCCATGCCCCAGCCCTCGGCGGCCTCGAGCCAGCCGCGGAAGCCGATGCCCGTGGTCGCCACGACCAGGTCGGGCGCCTCCCTGATGAGCTCCACTGTGGCCGCCCGCAGCGCCTCGTCGTCCGGCAGCGGGACGATGCGCAGGGTCGGGGCGACGACGGTGCGGGCACCCCGGCGCTCCAGCAGCGTCGACAGCTCGTCGGCGCGCCGCTGAGCGGTGACGGCGACCGTGTAGCCGGTCAGCGGCGCGAGCGCCGCCCGGGCTTCGGACTCGCGGATCGGGGCACCGGTGCCGACCATCAGGCGCTCGCTTCCGCTTCCGCGCGGACGCCGACGCGGACCTCGCCGCCGAGCACCTCCACCGCGAAGACCTCCAGCGCCACCGACTCGTCGTCGAGGCACACCCCGGTCTTGAGCGAGAACGCCTGCTTGAGCAGCGGGCTCACCACGACCGGTTCGCCGCCGCGATCGCCGACGAGCCCGCGGCTGATGACGTTCGCGTGCATGAACGGGTCGCGGTTGGCGACCGCGAAGAGGCTGTCGTCGAACAGCCGGAACACCGCGACCTGGGTGCCGTCGCCCAAGAGGGCGGCGACCCCGCGGCCGGGGATCAGGCGGTCGAACTCGCAGATCGTTTGCATGGCTTACTTCCTTTCCGGAGTGCCGAGCAGCACCGGTTGGGTGTGCGAGCGTGCGGTCGTGCCGGCCGGGAACTTCTGGCCCCGGACGGTCTCGAACTCGATCGAGGGGTCGGGCGCCTCGGGGGCGTTGACGAAGGACACGAACCGCTGGAGCTTCTCGGGGTCGTCGATGACGCCCTTCCACTCGTCGGCGTAGTTCTCGACGTGCTTGGCCATGAGGGCGTCGAGCTCGCCGCAGATGCCGAGCTTGTCGTCCACGATGACCTCGCGCAGGTAGTCGATGCCGCCTTCGAGGGCCTCGACCCACTTCGAGGTGCGCTGGAGCCGGTCGGCGGTCGAGATGTAGAACATCAGGAACCGGTCGATGGTCCGCACCAGCGTCTCAGAGTCCACATCGGACATGAGCAGGTCGGCGTGGCGGGGCGTGAAACCGCCGTTGCCGCCCACGTACAGATTCCAGCCGTGCTCGGTCGCGATGACCCCGAAGTCCTTGCCGCGGGCCTCGGCGCACTCCCTCGCGCACCCCGAGACCGCCGACTTGAGCTTGTGGGGGCTGCGCAGGCCCCGGTAGCGCAGTTCGAGGTCGATCGCCATCTTCACCGAGTCCTGGACGCCGTAGCGGCACCAGTCGGTGCCCACGCAGGACTTCACGGTGCGCAGGGCCTTGCCGTAGGCGTGCCCCGACTCGAACCCCGCGTCCACCAGCTTGCGCCAGATCTTCGGCAGGTCCTCCACGCGGGCGCCGAACATGTCGATGCGCTGGCCGCCGGTGATCTTGGTGTAGAGGTCGAACTCCTTGGCGACCTGGCCGATCACGATGAGCTTGTCGGGCGTGATCTCGCCGCCGGGGATGCGCGGGACCACCGAGTAGGTGCCGTTGCGCTGCATGTTCGCCAGGAAGTGGTCGTTGGTGTCCTGGAGCGCGGCCTGCTCGCCCTCGAGGATGTGCCCGTTGGACAGGCTCGCGAGGATCGAGGCGACCGCGGGCTTGCACAGGTCGCAGCCCGAACCGGTGCCGTGGCGGGCGATCAGCTCCGAGAAGGTGGTGATGCCCGTGACCTTGACGATGTCGAACAGCTCCGCCCGGGACTGGGTGAAGTGCTCGCACACCGACTTGGAGACCTCGACGCCGCCTTCGGCCAAGAGCTGCTTGAGCATCGGGACGCACGAGCCGCAGGAGGTGCCGGCCTTCGTGCAGGCCTTCAGCGACGGGACGTCGACGCAGCCCTCGTCGTGGATGGCGCCCATGATGTCGCCCTTGGTGACGGCGTTGCACGAGCACACCTGGGCCGCGTCGGGAAGGGTCCCTTCGACCTCGCCGCCGCCGAGGAGGTCGGCGAGCTTCGCCGGGACCTTCCCGCCGACCGAGGCGCGCAGCAGCGGGTACGCCTCCGCGTCGCCGACGAGCATCCCGCCCAGCAGGGTCGTGGCGTCGTCGGAGAGCACGAGCTTCGCGTACGAGCCGTGCACCGGGTCCAGATAGGTCGTCGCGAGCGGGCCGTCGAACGCCCCGAACTGGGCCACGTCCACGCCCAGGAGCTTGAGCTTGGTCGACATGTCCGCGCCCGGGAAGGTCGCCTCGCCGCCCGCGAGGCGGTCGGCGACGACCTCGGCCATCGCGTAGCCGGGGGCCACGAGCCCGTAGCAGACGCCCTCCATGGCGGCGACCTCGCCGATCGCGTACACGTCCGGGTCCGAGGTCTGGCAGGCCAGGTCGGTGGTGATGCCGCCGCGCTCGCCGACGGCGATGCCGCACTCGCGCGCCAGCTGGTCGCGGGGGCGCACGCCCGCCGCGAAGACGATCAGGTCCGTCTCGTAGGAGACGCCCTCGCGGTTGGTGTCCATGAGCAGCCGGCCGTCGACCGCGGAGATCCTGGTGCCGCCGGTCGAGCAGTCGACGCCGATGCCGAGCTTCTCGATGTGCTGCTTGAGGATGCCGCCGCCGGCCTCGTCGAGCTGGCGAGCCATGAGCCACGGCGCGAACTCCACGATCTGCGTCTCCAGGCCCAGCAGCTTCAGGGCGTTCGCCGCCTCGAGGCCGAGCAGGCCGCCGCCGATGACGACGCCGTGGCGCCGCCCGGAGGCG
The DNA here is from genome assembly GCF_900101745.1 of Glycomyces harbinensis. GTDB lineage: Bacteria > Actinomycetota > Actinomycetes > Mycobacteriales > Micromonosporaceae > Glycomyces > Glycomyces harbinensis. The sequence continues at coordinate 54,695 of NZ_FNAD01000025.1, forward strand.
TGGGCCTTGATCGACTCCAGGTCCTCGACGGTGCGGTAGACGAACACGCCCTCGAGGTCGGCGCCCTCCATCGGCGGCACGAACGCGTACGAGCCGGTCGCGAACACGAGCTTGTCGTAGGCGTAGTCGCCCGCGCTCGAGCGCACCGTGCGCGCCTCGCGGTCCACCGCGACCGCGGGCTCGCCCAGGCGCACGTCGACGCCGGGCAGGTCCGAGGCGAGCGAGAGCTCCTCCGCGCTGACCCCGTCGAAGAACGCCGACAGGCGCACCCGGTCGTAGGCCGGGCGGGGCTCCTCGGCGAGGACCGTGACGTCCCAGGACGGGTCGCGCTGGGTGACCGCCTCCAGGAACCGGCGGCCGACCATGCCGTCGCCGATGACTACCAACTTGCTCATGATGCAGACACCTCGTTCATTCGCGCAGCGTCGATGACCGCCGCGGCCTGGCCCAGACCGGCGACGGTGCCGTTGAGCCACTTGCAGATCCCGGCGACGTCCTCGGCGCACGTGCCGCAGCCGGTCGAGGCCTGCGTGGCCTCCGTCAAGGCCTCGGGGGTGCGCGCCCCGTCGAGGAACGCGCGGCTGAGCGTCCCCTTGGTGACGTTGTTGCACCGGCAGACCACGACCTCGTCGGGCATGGAAGCGGGGGTTTCGGGGGCCACCGAGACGGACTCGCCGGGGCGGCCCATCAGGAGGGTGCGGCGGTCGTGCGGCACCGGGTCGCCGGTGTCGAACAGCTGGACCACCTGGCCGACCATGGGGTTGTCGCCGAGCATGACCGCCCCCGCGAGGCGGCCGTCGGCGTCGATCACCAGGCGGGCGTAGGTGCCCCGCGTGGGGTCGGCGAAGGAGACGACCTCGTCGCCGTCGACCTCCCCCATCGCGGCCAGGTCGATCCCCGCGGCCTTGAGGCGGGTGACCAGGCGCGAGCCCTCGTAGGCCGCGTCCGGGTTCACGCCGGAGAGGAGGTCGACCACGACGTCCGCCTGCTCCCAGGCCGGGCCGACCAGCCCGTAGGGGATGCCGCGGTGCTCGGCGCAGTCGCCCACCGCGAACACGTCCGGGTGAGAAGTGCGGCACTGGTCGTCGATGACGACCGCGCGGCCACAGGCGATGCCCATCGACGCCGCCAGCGCGGTGTTCGGCTTGACGCCGCACGAGACGACCAGGAGCTGGCCGGTGACGGTGCCGCCGTCGGCTAGCACCAGCGTCAGGCCGTCGTCGCCGTGGACGACCTCCACGGTCTGGGCGTCGGTCACGGAGCCGACGCCGACCTCGCCGTAGGACTCGGCGAGGACCTTGGCGCCCACGGGGTCGAGCTGGCGTTCCATGAGGTGGGTGGCGGCGTGGACCACGGTGACGTCCATGCCGCGCCCGGCCAGGCCGCGGGCGGCCTCCAGGCCCAGCAGGCCGCCGCCGAGCACGATCGCGCCGGCGCGGTTGGCGGCCTCGTCGAGGATCGCCCGCGCGTCCTCGATCGTGCGGAGCACGTAGGCGCCGGTGGGGAGCGGGTCGAGGCCGGGGATCGGCGGGACGAAGGCCTCGGCGCCGGTGGCGAGCACCAGCTTGTCGAAGGGGACGCCGTTGACGGTCTTCGCGTCCAGGTCGACCGCCTCGACCGCTTCGCCGAGGCGGAGGGTGACGTTGTCGGGCGGGACGGGCAGGGCGATCTCGGCCTCGCGCTGCTTTCCGGCGATGAGCCCTGAGAGCAGGATCCGGTTGTAGGCGGCGGTGGGCTCCGCCCCGAACACGGTGACCTCGACGCCGCGGCGCCCGAGTTCGCGGGCGATGCGGGCCCCGGCCATGCCGTAACCGACGATCGCGACCTTCACGCTCTGGACCTCCCGGTGCTGGACTGGCTGCTGGGGCGGCGCGGCGGCGGAGGTGCCGCGGCCGCGCTGTCCGGGAGACGGCGCTGTCGGTCCGGATTGCGCTCTAGATTCGCCCGGGGCTGTTTCGCGATCGAGCGGCGAATGTTTCGCGTGTGCTAAGTAGTCCGCACGCTTCCGGAGTCGGCGCCGGACAGCTCGTGCTCGGGGCCCGACTGGGGGTAGCGGGTCGGGAGAGAAGGCCTTACAGTGAACCGCACCGCAATCCACCGGTTTCGCCAGTAGGGAGCGCTATGTCAGAAAATCACCCGTTCGTGTTGCCCGTGTTCTATCTGCCGTATCCGGCCCGCCTGAATCAGCACGTCGAGGGCGCCCGCGTGCACGCGCGCGTGTGGGCGAAGGAGATGGGGATGCTCGACGCCCCGTCCGAGGGCGGCGGCGTGGTCTGGGACGAGGCCGAGCTCGACCGCCACGACTACGGCCTCCTGTGCGCCTACACGCACCCCGACTGCGACGCGCCCGCGCTCGACCTCATCACCGACTGGTACGTGTGGGTGTTCTTCTTCGACGACCACTTCCTCGACGCGTTCAAGCGCACCCGCGACACCGCCGGGGCCAAGGCGTACCTCGACCGCATCCCGCTGTTCATGCCTTTGGACCTCGGCGAGACGCCCGAGCCGGAGAACCCGGTCGAGCTGGGCCTGGCGGACCTGTGGCGGCGCACCGCGCCGTCGATGTCGATGGGCTGGCGCGAGCGGTTCCTCGTCAGCACCGTCAACCTGCTGTTCGAGTCGCTGTGGGAGCTGGCGAACATCAAGTCCGACCGGGTCGCCAACCCGATCGAGTACATCGAGATGCGCCGCAAGGTCGGCGGCGCGCCGTGGTCGGCCGGCCTGGTGGAGTACGCCGTCGGCGCCGAGGTGCCCGACAAGGTCAGCGCGTCCCGGCCCCTGGAGGTCCTGCGCGACACGTTCTCCGACGGGGTGCACCTGCGCAACGACCTGTTCTCGTACGAGCGGGAGGTCCGCAGCGAGGGCGAGAACGCCAACGCCGTCCTCGTCTTCGAGCGGTTCCTCGGCATGGCGACCCAGCCCGCGGCCGAGCTGGTCAACGACATCCTGACCTCGCGGCTGCACCAGTTCGAGAACACCGCGCTCACCGAGATCCCGCTGCTGTGCGCGGCCGAGGGCGTCACGCCGCCCGAGCAGCTGGCGATCGCCTTGTACGCCAAGGGGCTTCAGGACTGGCAGGCCGGCGGCCACGAGTGGCACATGCGCTCGAGCCGCTACATGAACGACGCGGCCGAGCGGGTCCTGCGCGGGCCCAACGGGGTCGGGACCTCGGGGGCGCGCATCGCCGCGTCCGGCCTCAAGCAGCACGTCAGGACCCCGTTCAAGCAGGTCGGGCCGACGGCGCTGCCGGAGTTCCCGCTGCCGTTCGCGCTACAGCTCAACCCGGGTCTGGACGAGGCCCGGCGCCACGCGGTCGAGTGGGCCGATCGGATGGGCTTCCTGGCGCCCGACCCGGCGCTCCAGGGCTCGGGGCTGTGGAACCGCCGCCAGTTCGTCGGCTTCGACTTCGCGATCTGCTCGGCGGGCATCGACCCCGACGGGACGCAGGAGGAGCTGAACGCCTCGGCCGACTGGCTCGCCTGGGGCACCTACGGCGACGACTACTACCCGGTGGCGTTCGGCCGCGGGCGGGACCTCAGCGCCGCGGTCGCGCAGCACCACCGGCTCCTGGCGTGCATGCCGCTGGACCTCGAAACCGTCCAGGTCCCGGCCAACCCGCTGGAGCGGGGGCTGACGGACCTGTGGCGGCGCACGGCCGCCGGCTTCGACGAGCGGGCCCGCGGCGAGTTCAGGCAGGCCGTGGAGACCATGCTCGAGGGCTGGCTGTGGGAGCTGCACACCGAGGGGCAGAACCGGGTGCCGGACCCGGTGGACTACGTGGAGATGCGCCGCGACTCGTTCGGTTCGGACCTGACGATGTCGCTCGCGCGCCTGCGGGCGGGGAGGCAGGTGCCCGACGCGGTGTGGAAGTCCCGGCCGCTGCTGGCGATGGAGGCCGCGGCGATGGACAACGTGTGCCTGCTCAACGACGTGTGCTCGTACCACAAGGAGATCGAGTACGAGGGGCAGCTGGTCAACGGGGTCGTCGTCATCGAGGAGTACCTCGGCTGCGGACGGGACGAGGCGGTGCGGATCGCCGCGGACCTGGCGAACGCCCGCATCGAGCAGTTCACGTTCGTCGAGACGACCGAGCTGCCGGGCCTGGCCGAGGAGTTCGACCTCGACCAGGACGCGCAGCGGGCCCTGGCGGGCTACGTGACCGACCTGAAGAACTGGGTCGCGGCCATCCACAAGTGGCACCTCGACGGCACCGACCGGTACACCGAGGCGGCCCTGAGGCGGGCCGTGGACATCGGTCCGGGGTCGATCGGGGCCAACGGCGTCGGCAGGTTCCTGGACGCCGGCGCGCCCGAGGACGCCGCGGCGGCCGCGAGCCCGGCGCTGAGCCGGGCCCTGCGGCCGCCGTCGTGGCGCGACTACCTGGCGCCGCGTCCCGAGAACGCGGCTCCGGCCGAGGTGGCCATGCCGAACGCGAACACCGCGGCCATCATGCGCCGCTTAGCGGGAGCGCCGTCCTCGTCCTCTTCGGCGGGGGCGGCGGCCTCCTCCACCGCGAGGGCCTCGGGCAGCGGCCCGGGGTCCCGCGGCGGATCGGGGGCCTCGCTCGGCTCCGGCTCCTCGGCCGCGGGCGTGACCGGCACCGGGGCGGCCGGCGTGGGGCTCTCGGACGCCGGGGGTTCGGGTTCGTCCGAAGGCGCGGGCGGCGCGGGAGCGGGCTCGGTGGGCGAGGGCGCCGGGGGCTCCGGCGACGGCGGCTCGGGCGGGGTCGGGGGCGTCGGGGGATGCGGAGGATGCGGAGGGTGGGGCGG
>NZ_FNAD01000024.1 GCF_900101745.1 Glycomyces harbinensis
TGTGCCGAATCAGTCGACGGTGAACGGTACGCAGGTGCAGATCTATGACTGTTGGACGGGGGCGAATCAGCAGTGGACGCATACGGCGGCCGGTGAGTTGTCGGTCTATTCGGGTGGGTCTCGGAAGTGTCTGGACGCTTCGGGCGGGAGTAGTGCGAACGGGACGGCGGCGATCATCTGGTCGTGTCACGGTGGTGCGAATCAGCGGTGGAACGTGAATGCGAACGGTTCGATCACGAACGCGCAGTCGGGGTTGTGCCTGGACGTCGCGGGTGCTTCGGCGGCTAACGGCGCTCTGGTCCAGCTCTGGGCCTGCCACGGCGGCACCAACCAACGCTGGAACCTGTAGATCAGGAAACACACACGGATGCCGCCCGGGAGACATGGTCGTTTCCCGGGCGGCATCCGCCGTCACCTCCGCCGTCCGTCTCGTCTACGGCAGGACGTGCTCCAGGAGGTCCCGGATCTGCGCCGCGTGTTCGCCGGTCGGGTCCAGGTCGGGTCGGAAGTCCGCGACGCTGACGCCGAGAAGCCGCCGGGACCGTGCGAGAGGTTCCATCACCGCCGCGAGCTGCGCCCAGTCGAGGCCGCCCGGCTGCGGATAGCTCACCGCGGGCAGCGCTTCGCCGTCCAGCACGTCGACGTCCAGATGCAGCCACATCCGCCGGTCGGGCTCCGGCAGCAGGGAGGCGGCACGCCCTGCGGCCGCCGGATCGGTCGCGATGGTCTCGGCGTCGATGCGTTGCAGCGCTGAGGGAACCCGGGCGAGCTCGCGGACCGAGGCCGCGTCCAGACCGCTCGAGCGGTGGCCGAGCATGACCACCGCGCTCGCCGGAACCATCGGCACCGACCCGGCCAGTTCGACGAGCGGATCCGCTCCGTCGTCGGTCAGCACCGCGAGCTCCATGTCCGCGGTCTCCCCGGTCTCCGAGCCCGGGCCGTCCGAGTAGTCCGGGTGCCCGTCCAGGAACCACAGCCCCACCGGGCCCACCGACCGGCGCAGGGCCGGGATGATCCCCAGCAGTATGGAGCAGTCGCCGCCGACCACCAAGGGCCGCAGTCCCGTCTGGTCCCGCAGGGCGTGTTCCAGGGCTTCGGCGAGCGCATGCGCTGCGCGCAGCGCATGCGGGAGCGCGAGCACCCCGGTGTGCGCGTCTCGTTCGAGGCCGTCGATCGTGCAGGCGGCATCGCCCAGGTCGCGGTGCACCAGGGCGGCCAGGCCCGCCGCGCGCAGCGCCGCCGGAGCCGCCTGCTCGCCACGGCCGGACCCCGAGCAGTCCCACGGCGCACCTAGCAGGAACCAGTCAGCGGTGATCACGATTCGCCGGGGGCCGGTCCGTCCGGGACGGGTTCGTCCTGGTCGCCCTCGACCCGCGGAACGTCGCCGGCGGCCTCCTGCTGGAGCGGCGTGCCCCGGCGCTCCTCCTCGGGAGTCAACCCGAAGTGCTCGCCCTCCCGAGAATCGCGCTGCTGCTCACTGCCGTCGTGGTCGGTCGCATGCCGGTCAGGCATCATTCCCCCTCTGCTAGGAACCGAGGGAATACCCGCCCGTCGACCGCTCAACCGATCGCGGTGGTCGATGCCGCCCCGACCGAATCCGTACGTGTTCGCACCGGCTCAGCATCCGATCGGACCCTCATGGTGGTCGCTGCGCCACACTCCCGCGATGCCGTCGTCCGGATCTCCGTAGAGGTTGTGGAGCGAGGTCGTCAAGCCGAAGTCCTCCAGCATCTCCTGAGTGATCGGGGTGATGTGGGTGGGATCGAGGGACAGGTCGTGGACGAAGGGGTTGGGCGTCGTGACCACGACCCCCGCCGTGGCGCTCTTCATCAGCTCCCGGAGCAGCCTGAACGGGTCGTGCAGGTGTTCGAGGATCTCAAGGGCGACGAACCATTCGAACGACCGGGCGGGGGACCAGCTGTCCAGGCCGGTTCCGTCCAGCCAGCCGTCGACGGGGACGTACCTGCCCCTCCACTCGTGTTCGGTGCGCAGGCAGAAGTCGAGCTCGGTCCAGCCGGCCCCGACGTCGACCACCGTGTGGTGGTCGGCCAGGCCTTCACGGCGCATCCATTCGCTCGCAACCTGATAGCGGATCTTCCGTTCGGCGTACGGGCGCCTGCCCAGGCGCCCGTACTCGTCGCAGATTCGGGCCCACGACTCCGCGTCCCTGGCCTCGTCGTCTCTCAGAAGGCGCCAGCGCTCGACGTCGAACATTTGTTGTCTCCTCGCCTCAACACCGAGACAGTCTCGCAGTTCCACTGTTCGGGCTGGGTTCGCGTCCCCTCCCGTCCGCGCAGGGAGCAATGAAGAGACCGAGCCCGCGCTCGCCTCTGACCTGGACATCCCCTGGTTTCGGCATTCGAGGGGCTTCAAGGATTGACGAGATGTTAGATATCTGATCTACTAGCTCGATCTCGGGTTTCGACGAAGCAACTCTTGGAGGAATGCAATGACGAGGAAGCGAACCTTCCGCCGAACGGCCGTGGCGCTGACGGCGGTGTCCGCGACCGTCTCGCTCGCCGCCTGCGGCGGCCTCGGCTCCGGGACCGACGGCGGCGGCGACGACGGGGACGGCGTCGTCACGTTCTGGCACTACTACGGCGATCCCCACGGCGTTCCCCTCGAGGCGATGCTCGCCCGGTACACCGAGGAGACGGGCGTCGAAGTCGAGCCGCGCTTCATCCCCTACGACGACTTCAACCGCACCCTCCAGCAGCAGGCGGCGGCCGGCGACCTGCCCGACGTCGCCCTCATCAACGCCTTCGACACGTCGCAGATGGCCCAGGCCGGCGTCATCGAGGACCTCAGCGCCTACGCCGACGAGTGGGGCGAACAGGACGCCTACTACGAGACCGGTTGGGAGACCGGCCAAGTCGACGGCGCGACCTACGGCATTCCCCACCTCGCCGACGACTACGCGCTCTACTACAACGAGGAGATCCTCGCCGAGGCCGGCGTCGAAGTGCCGACGACGTGGGACGAGATGGAAGCCGCCGCGGCGGCGATCGCCGAGAGCGGGGCCGCGTCGTACGGGCTGGCCATGTCCGGCATCGAAGGCGCCGAAGGGGCGACGGGCGTCCTGCTGCGCACCCTGGCCGCCGGCGGCGACCTCGCCGACTTCGGCGGCGACCCGGGCGTCGCCGCCCTCGAGTCCCTCCAGCGCATGACCGCCTCGGGCGGCATGTCCGAAGGGTTCCTCACCTGGAACGAGGACGACGCGATGGCGTCGTTCACCAACGGGGAGGCCGGCATGGCGATCAACTCCGCCAGCGCCGTCAACGTCGTCCGCGAGAACGCCCCGGACATGACCTGGAACGTGGCGCCGCTGCCCGCCGACGCCACGGAGGCGACCTACCTGTCCGCGGAGAACCTCACGATCGGCGCCGGCAGCGGCGACGCGGACGCCGCATGGGACCTCATCGAGTGGATGCAGCAGCCGAGCGTGCTGGAGGAATACCTTCCGGAGCGCAACAAGCTCCCCGCCCGCGACGACGTGCCCGGGGCGGTGACCGACCCGGTCCGGGCCGTCTTCGCCGACCAGCTCGTGAACTCCTGGGCGCCGACCGGGGACCTGGCCGAGAAGTCCAATGAGGCGCTCACCATCGTCCAGCAGGCGCTCCAGGCCGTGATCAGCGGTTCGGCGGCGCCCGCCGACGCCGCCGCGGAAGCGCAGGCGGCGATCGACGAGGCATTGGGGAACTGATCCGTGTCCGTCGCCGCTGCTCCCCGCATCGACGCCCCTCCGCGGCCGGCCCGACCCGGCCGCGGGAGGGGGCGGGCGCGACGCCTGCTGGCCCCCGCGCTCTTCATGCTGCCCGCCGTGGTCTTCGTCGGGGCGACCGTCGTCTACCCGCTCCTGTACAGCGTCCTGCAGAGCTTCTACGACGTCGGCCTGCGCGAGGTCATCCAGGGCGGCGCCCAATGGGTCGGCCTCGACAACTACATCGACCAGTTCTCCCGCTCGCGCTTCTGGTACTCGGGCTTCATCTCGATCGTCTACGCCGCGAGCAGTGTGGCGCTCACCTTCGCGATCGGGCTCGGCCTCGCGCTGCTGCTGCGCCGCGACTTCCGCGGGCGCAACGTGATGCGGGCGCTCATCCTCGTCGCGTGGGTGCTGCCCACGGTGGTGAGCGCGAACGTGTGGCGGTGGCTGCTGGACGGCAGCTACGGCCTGCTCAACGCGCTGCTGCGCGCGCTCGAGTTCCTCGAAGGCGACCTCTTCTGGCTCGGCCAGCAGGTCACCGCGATCGCGGCGGTCGTCTTCGCCACCGCCTGGAGCTTCGCGCCGTTCGCGATGATCCTGCTGTCGGCGGGACTCCAGGGGATCCCGAAGGGGCTGTACGAGGCCGCCCGCATCGACGGCGCCTCGCCGTGGCAGCAGTTCCGGTTCGTCACGCTGCCGCAGCTGCGGCCGGTGTCGCTCGCCGCGCTGCTGCTGATCTTCATCTACACGTTCAAGACCTTCGACACGATCTTCCTCATGACCGCGGGCGGGCCCGGGGGCGCCACCGCGACGCTGCCGGTCTACGCGTACAACGAGGCCTTCGAGTTCTCCCGCTTCGACACCGCCTCGGTCGCGACGACGGTCCTGATGATCGTGCCGATCGCCCTGTCCGTCGCCTACTTCCGGACCCTGCGAAAGGAGACCGCCGCATGAGCGCCACAGCGACGCGGACGGCGGCCCCGCAGCGGCCGACCGGCTCGCGGCGGGACCAGGTGACCCGCAGACGGCTCGCGACGGCAGGCGTCGTCGCCACGTTCGTCTACCTCATCCCCGTCTACTGGATGGTCGTCACCTCGCTGAAGACGAGCGACGCGATCTTCCGCGTGCCGCCGGATCTGATCCCGCTCCCGCCGACCGTCGAGTCCTACTCGCGTGCGGTCTTCAGCGACCCGGACATCGCCCGGGGGCTGGCCAACAGCGCGATCATCGCGGTCGGCACGACCGTGGTCACCCTGGTCCTCGCCCTGCCCGCGGCGTACGGCCTGGCGAAGTTCCGGGTGCGCGGCGTCGGCGTCGTGATGATGCTGATGCTCATCGTGCAGATGGTGCCGTCGGTCAACCTGGCCCTGCCGATGTTCGTGCTGTTCAGCAGCGCGGGCCTGGTCAACTCCTACCTGGGGCTGATCATCGCGAACTGCGCGCTGGCCGTGCCGCTGGCGGTCACGATCCTGCGCCCGTACTTCCTCGGCGTCCCGGCGGAAGTGGTCGAGGCGGCGAAGATCGACGGGTGCAACGAGCTGACCTCGTTCCTGCGCATCACCCTGCCGATCTCCGTTCCGGGCGTCGTCACCGTCGCGGTGGTCAGCTTCCTGGGCGCCTGGGGCGAGTTCGTCTTCGGGCTGTCGCTCGCCACCAGCGAGGGCATCCAGCCGATCACCATCGTCCTCGCCGAGATCACGAACGAGTTCGGGGTGCGGTGGAACGACCTGATGGCGGTCTCCGCGGTCGTCGCCCTTCCGGTGATCGCGGCGTTCATCTTCTTGCAGCGGTACATCGTCGCCGGGCTCACTGACGGCGCGACGAAAGCGTGATTCACGCACGAAAGGATGGTTCATGAGCCGGTTCGAGTTCTGGGCGGCGTCGTTGGCTCCCTACGACGGGAACGGTCGCGTGGAGGTCTCGCGCATCCCCGAGCAGGTCGAGCATCTGCGTTCGATCGGCGTGCGGGGCGCTTTCGTCAACGGCACGAGCGGCGAGTTCCCGTTCCTGACGGTCGATGAGCGCGTGGCGATCCTCGAAGCCTGGGTGCGGGCGCGCCCGGAGGGTTTCGGGATCGGCGTCCAGGTGGGCGGGCTCCCCCTGGAACCCACCCGCGAGCTGGCCGCTCACGCGGCGGGGCTCGGCGTCGACCTCGTCTCGAGCGTCGCCCCCTTCTACGGCCAGGCGTCGACGCTCGCGCACACGGTTCGGTGGCTCGCCGAGGTCGCCGACGCGGCGGGCGACGTGCCGTTCTGCTACTACCAGATCCCGTCGATGACCGGCTCGACGCAGCGGCCGAGCGACATTCTGGCGGCCGCGGCACCGGAGATCCCGACGCTCGACGCCGTGAAGTTCACCGACGAGGACCTCATGGAGCTCGACGCCGTCTTCGAGGCTCGCCCGGACGTGCGGGTCTACTTCGGACGGGACGAGCTGCTCCCGGCGGCGCTCGCGCTCGGCACGGGAGCGGCGATCGGCAGCCTGTACAACGCGCTGGCGCCCATCGCGCACGCCGTGGTGGGCGCCTTCGACCGCGGTGAGACCGCCCGCGCCTACGCACTGCACAAGCCGTTCCGCGACATCGCCCGAGTCGCGACGGGGCCCGGCTTCGTGAAGGAGCTCATGAACCGGCTCGGGCCCGACATCGGCCCGGCGCGCGGCGTGTGGGGGCCGGCGGGCGACGCCGATCGCGCGGTCATCGACCGTCTCGTCCCCGAGCTGCGCACCGCGCTCGCCGATGTGGACGAGGCGGCCCGAGCATGAGACCGGGCGGGATGATCTACCTTGTCGCCCAGCGCAAACTGCGCGACTACATTCGCGAGCACGGTCTGGCCGCCGGCGCGCGACTCCCCAGCGAAGCCAACCTCGCGGCCGAGCTCGGCGTCAGCCGCATCTCGCTGCGTGAGGCGACGCGCAGCCTCCAGACGCTCGGCGTGATCGAGGCCCAGCACGGCAACGGGCTCTTCGTGTCGGAGTTCTCGTTCAAGCCGATCATCGAGCAGCTGCCGTACGGACTGGCCGGGCCCGGCACGGCCGTGGCCGAGGTGCTCACCGCCCGCGAGGCGATGGAGGCCGGGCTGATGCCCGCCGTGGCGAGGGCGGGTCTCGACGAGGAGCTGCGGCGCTGCGCGGCGCTCGCGCGGGAGATGATCGAGTGCGACGAGCGCGGCGAGGACTACCAGGAGCTGGACGAGGAGTTCCACCGCACGCTCTACTCGGGTCTGCGGAATCCGCTCGTCGACAACCTCATCGACCTGTTCTGGCGCCTCTTCGGCGAACTCTGCCGGGAGGCCGGCGACCGCTTGGCGGCGCCCGCTCCGCACCGCGGGGTGGTGCACGCGCGGATCATCGAAGCGCTGATGGCACAGGACGAGGAACTCGCCTCCCGGCGCATGCACGAGCACTTCGACGACCTCCGCAGGCGGGTCGCCGCACTCGGCGATTCCTGAACGGCGGCACCGGGGCGTCGTGACGTTCCCGGTCACCGCCGTGCGTGGCGAGAGGCCCCGGGGCCGGCTCAGATCGGCTCGGGGCCCGCCGAAGTGCGCCGCCCGGCTCCAGCAGCGCGGCCCGATGGAGCGCGAGGCGCAGGCCGCCGAACACCGGCGCCGGATCTCGACCGGCCGGAACACTCGTCAGAGCTTGGGTTTGACCAGACCCGCGTCGTAGGCGGCGATGACCGCCTGCACGCGGTCGCGGGCCCCGATCTTCGCGAGCACCTTGCCGACGTGCTTCTTCACGGTCGACTCGGTCAGCACGAGCCGCTCGGTGATCTCGGCGTTCGACAGGCCCTGGCCGATCAGCACCAGCACCTCGAGTTCGCGCTCGCTCAAGTCCCGCAGCCGCGGATCGGCCTCGCCGGGGGCCTCGGCGGTCGAGGCGAGCACCTGGTGCGCATAGGCGTCGAGCAGGCGCCGGGTCAGACTGGGGGCGACCACCGCATCGCCGGCGGCCACCGCGCGGATGCCCGCCACGAGCTCCTCGACGCGGGCGTCCTTGAGCAGGAACCCGCTCGCGCCGGCCCGCAGTCCGTCGTGGGCGTACTCGTCGAGGTCGAAGGTCGTGACGATGAGCACCCGGGTGCGACCGCCCGAGGCGACGATCCGGCGGGTCGCCTCCAGACCGTCCATACCGGGCATCCGGACGTCCATGAGCACCACGTCCGGCCGCAGGTGCGCGGCCATCCGCACGGCCTCGGCCCCGCCGGTGGCCTCGCCGATCGGTTCGAGACCGTCGGTGCCCTGCAACAACATGCGCAGGCCGAGGCGCTGCATCGGCTGGTCGTCGGCGACGAGCACGGTGATCATGACGAGAACGCTCCTGTTCCATGCGGGGCGCCGGCCGCCGACCGCTCGAGCACCACGTCGACGACCCAGCCGCTGCCGCTCTCGCGGGGGCCGATGGTGACCGTCCCGCCGTACAGGGCGGCCCTCTGGCGGATGCCGATGAGGCCGTGACCGGGTTCGCGTCGCTCGCGGCCGCGCGCGCCGCCGCCGGAGTCCACGACCCTGATGTGGACCTGGCCCGCGTCGGCGGACAGCGTCACCGCGGCGACCGCCGGGGCGCCGGCGTGCTTGAGCGTATTCGTCAGGGCTTCCTGGACGATCCGGAAGACCGTCAGCTGCACCCCGGAACCGAGCTGGTCGAGGTGCCCCGAGGTGCGGCAGGTGACGATCAGGCCGGCCGCGCGGACGCGCTCGAGCAGCGTTTCGAGGTCCCCGACGCCCGGCTGCGGGCCGAGCGAGCGGGGGTCGCGCCCTTCGGCGCGCAGGACGCCGAGGACGCGCCGGAGCTCGTCCATGGCCTCGCGGCCGGTCTCGCCGAGGAGGCGCAGCGTCTCGGCCGACGGCTCGTTCCGATTCTCGGCGAGGGTGGCGGCCCCGTCTGCGAGGGTCACCATGACCGAGAGGTTGTGGCCGAGGATGTCGTGCATCTCCCGGGCGATGCGCGAGCGCTCGGCCGCGGCGATGAGGCGCTCGCGCTGGTCGCGTTCGACTTCGAGCCGCCGTGCGCGCTCTTCGAGGGCGGCCGTGTAGAGCCTTCGGATGCGGACGGTCAATCCCAGGGCGACCGCGGCGGTCACGGCGCCGAACATGAAGAACAGCCCCAGCAGCGGCTGGTCGACCTCCTGCACGACCGTGATCACGACGACCGTGTGCGCGGCGACGATCGCGGTCATCCAGGCGAGGACCTTCAACCGGCCCAGCGAGGCCAAGGTGTACAGGGCGATGAGGACGCTGACGGCCGAGGGCTGCCACAGGCCGATCCACCACTGCGTGAAGACGACGGTGGAGACGACCAGGGCGACGACGCCCGGATGGCGACGGCGCCACCACAGGGCCGCCACCAGCACCGCGGTGACCGCGTACGGCACGAGAACGGGCAGGGACTCGCGGGCGTACGCGTTGGCGCCGGGTTTGAAAGGGCCCACGCTGTCGCCGTCGAGCAGCAGGTCGGGGAGGGTGATCGCGGCGACGAGGGCCATCACGAGCAGATCGAGCGCCCACGGCCGCCGCCGGTCGAAGTCGCGCAGGCGCCGCTGGACCCGCGCGATGCGGTCCAGCGGCGCCTGCGGGGCCGGCGAGCCGGGCTCCAGGGGCGCGGCCCGCGGAGCCTCGACCGCGGTTTCATGGCTCATGGTCGTCATTGTGTACGCCCGGCCCCCCGTCCTGCTAGTTCTCCGCGGAGACGAGCTTTCCCTCGCCGTCCTCGGCGAGGTGCCGCTGGAGCTGCTCGCCCTCGACGTCGACGTTCGGGAGGATCCGGTTCAGCCACTTCGGCATACGCCACGAGTTCCGGCCGATGAGCGCCATGACCGCCGGGATGATCGCCATGCGGACGACGACCGCGTCGAAGAGGACGGCCATGGTCAGGCCGAAGCCCATCGAGGCGATGAACGACTCGCCGCTGAGGATGAACGCGCCGAACACGCTGATCATGATGAGCGCGGCGGCGACCACGACCCGCGAGGAGTGGCCGTAGCCGTCCACGATGGCCTGCTTCGGGCTCGCGCCGTGGACGTACGCTTCGCGCACCCGCGTCACCAGGAAGATCTGGTAGTCCATGGCCAGGCCGAACACGAGGCCGATCATGAGGATCGGCATCATCGACATGATCGGGCCGGGGTCTTCGACGCCGATCAACTCGGCGCCCCAGCCCCACTGGAAGACCGCCACCAGAGCGCCCAGCGCCGCGCAGACGCTGAGCACGAATCCGAGGGTCGCCATGAGCGGCACCAGGATCGAGCGGAACACCAGCATCAGGATGAGCGCCGCGAGCGCGACCACGAGGGCCAGGTAGGGGATGAGCGCGTCGCTGAGGCCGTCGGAGATGTCGATGCTCATCGCGGTCGAGCCGGTGACCGACCAGGCCGCGTCCGCGTCGCCGGCGAGGGCGTCGCGGATGGCGTGGACGAGTTCGGTGGTGGCGGCGTCGGCGGGCCCGGTCTCGGGGATGACGGCGACGAGAACGGTGTCGCCGGCCTGGTTCGGGACGGCCTGGCCGACCGTCGCGATCCCGTCGACCGCGCCCAGTTCGTCGGTGACGCTCCGGGCCGCGGCCATCGGGTCGACGCCGCCTGCGAGGTCGCCGACGATCAGGAGCTGCCCGTTGTAGCCGTCGCCGAAGCCCTCGTCGATGAGGTCGGCGGCGCGGCCCGCGGTGGTGTCCGAGGCGGCATCGGCCGACATGCTCAGTTCGAGATCGGTTGCGGGGACGGCGATGACGCCCAGGCCGACGATCCCCACCAGGCCGACCAGGATCGGATGGCGGGTGACGAACCCGGCCCACCTCCTGCCGCCGTTGGGCCTGGCCTCGTGGACGCCCTCGGCGATGCGGCGCCGCTGGCGCCTCGAGAAGACCTTTCCGCCGAGGACGCCTCCGAAGGCCGGCAGGAGCGTCACGGCGATGACCACAGCGAGCGCCACGCTGATGGCCGCGGCGGTGGCCATCTGGGTCAGGAACGGGATGTTCACCACCGCCAGGCCGAGCAGGGCGATGACGACCGTCAGCCCCGCGAAGACCACGGCCGAGCCCGCGGTGCCGACGGCGCGGCCCATCGCCTCGGCCTGCGCCTGCCGGTCCCCGACGCGGCCGTCCTCGGCCAGTTCTGAGCGGTAGCGCGAGAGGATGAACAGCGCGTAGTCGATGCCGACGGCGAGGCCGATCATGATCGCGAGGATGCCGGTGGAGTCGTTGACGTCCAGGAAGGAGGTCGCGGCCGAGATGCCGAACGAGGTGATGCCGATGCCCAGGAGCGCCGTCAGGATCGGCAGCCCGGCGCTCAGGAAGGCGCCGAACGTGAGCACCAGGACGATCAGCGCGACGCCGACGCCGATGACCTCGGTCGCGGGCGGCCCGCCGGACTCCTCGAGGACGTCGCCGCCGACCTCGATCCGGACCCCCTGGCCCCCGGCGTCGGCGACCGCGCCCTCGAGGTAGTCGACAGCGGACTCGTCGAGCTCCTTCGACGGGACGGTATAGGACACCTGGAGGACGCCGATGGTCTGGTCCTCGGCCGACAGCAGGCCGATCGGCTCGCCGTCCGGGCCGGTCGCGAAGGGGCTGTTCACCGACACGACCTGCGGCGAGTCCTCCATGACCGCGGTCAGCCCCTCGACGACCGCGGCATGGGTCCCGGCCGTCAGGGCCTCGCCGTCCTCGGAGGCGAAGACGATCTTGGCGGAGGCCCCGTCGGCGCTCATCTCGGGGAAGCGCTCCTCGAGCAGGTCGAAGGCCTCCTGGGACTCGGTGCCCGGGAGGACGAACTCGGGATTGGTCTCCTGTTGCAGGGCGACGGCGGCGGCGCCCGCGCCCGCGGCGATGAGAACCCATACGGCGAGGACGAGCCATCGCAGACGCAGGGACCCCCTGCCGAGCCGGTAGAGGAAGGTGGCCATGTGCGGGTGCTCCAATCGGAAGGGACGATCCGATGCCGCCCGCCTTCCGCGGCATCCGCGACCGAACCTACGAGCGGGCGCGCCCGATTCACTGGGACCGCAGGGGAATCCTTCGCGCCGCGATGGGACCGTGGTACCAGTCGGCCACGGGGCGTGGAACGGCGCGATGAAGCGCGTGGAGGGTCCGCGCCGACGCTGATGCGGCCGCCCGCGTCAGCGGCGACCTCGCCCTAGATGCTCGAGGCGCGGCTGCGGATCGCCTCGATGATCGCGCCCTTGTCGTCGTTGAGGATCTCCATCTGGACCCGGCGCGAGGAGTCGGGGAGGTCGAGGCCGATCTCCCGGTACCGCTTGGACGCCTGGCTGATCTGCTCCAGCGCCTCCGCGACGAATCCCTGGCAGTACAGCTGGATGGCGCTCAACTCGGTGGCGACGCTGCTCGGCTCCGACTCCCGGAAGAGATCGCAGTTGGCCGACTCGTCGCCGTATTCGCCGACCATCATCGACAGGCACCGGTGCAGGAGATTCAGCGAATCGTGGAGCCTCGCGAAGCGCTCCTGCTGCCGCTGGAACCAGAGCGTCGCGGGAAGGTCCGGCCCGAACGTGCCGGTCCCCAGTGCGATCGCGTCCTCGCACAATTGCTTCGCCCGCAGCGGATCAGTGCCGATGAGCTCCTTCGCCCGCTGCTTGAGGACGATGGCGAGGAGCAGGTCGACCTGCTCTTCCCGCACCGCGAGCGAGTAGCCGCCGATCCCTCCGTGGGACGCCCGGTGCGTCGTCAACGCGACCGACGACGAGATCTTGGCCTCCACTATCGCCGAGCGAATGCCGGTGGCCAGCGTTCGCAGGTTCGACCGGGCCGACTCGATCGGCTCGTCCCACAGCATCTCCGCGAGGCGATCGTAGGAGACCATCCGATTCGGCTGCAGCGCGAGCGCGGCGAGCATGGCCCGGCAGCGCATCGGAGAGGGGGCGATCGCCCGTCGTCCGACCAGCTTCACCGAGCCCGCGAGAACGATCGTCACCCGGTTCGTCGAGGTGAGATCCGAACTCTTCCACCTTGCTCCGTACAGCGGCGGTGAGGCCTGGCGCATGTCCACCTCTGGATCATTGCTCACGCTGCACCCGAGTACACCACTTCTGTCTCAAGATGAGCCGATCGGCTCGCCGCGGGACTCGCCGGTGCCGCCGGCGAGGGGACGATCGCGCTCATTGATCGGAAACCGCTCACATCGGACTATTGCTTCAGCGCGTTGAATAGGCGGTCGATTGCCGGAATACCGACCGCGCCGACGGCGGCGGGCCCGCTGTGCAGGCCGAACCCGGCAGCCCCGGCGAACGGGCCCTTGATGCGAGACTGTTGCGTTTTTAGTGCTGTCACACCAGACGATGTATCTCGTCGGCTCGGGCCCCGATCCGCGATGCGCAGTGACCGGCCCGAACGGACACAGATGGGGATGGACCCAATTTCCTTGACCGGAAGTCCATCCCCTCCCACGAATCCTTGACCGGAATCGTGACCGAACCACCTTACCTCAGAAGGAGGTCTTCAGCCTTGAAGACCACACGTGCCTGGAAAGACCCCGAATACCGCCGTGAGCTGGGCGAAGACGCCCAGAACAACCCCGCGGGCCTGGTGGACCTCAACGACGACGCCGTCGGCTCGATCGCCGGCGGCTCCACCTGGGGTTGCGTCACCGCCACCATCGCCCTCACCGTCACCGTCTGCTCGCCGACCGGGACCCTGTGCGGCAGCTGCCAAATGGGCACCCGCGGCTGCTGCTGACCCCGAAAGGAACACCTGTATGGACATCGTTCGCTCCTGGAAAGAACCGGAATACCGTCGCTCCCTCGGGGACGACGCTCCGGAGCACCCCGCCGGCACCGAACTCACCGAAGTCAGCGAGCTCTCCCTGACCTCGGTCGGCGGCGCCGCCGGAACCCAGCACATGGGCACCTTCGGCTGCTGCTGGTGCCTGCCCTGGTACTCCGGGTGGACGGTCTGCGGCTCGCTCTGCAGCCCCAAGTACGTCTGCGACTAGACACGGCGAACCCCGGCGGGGCCGCGGTGGCGACACCGCAGCCCCGCCGGGCACCGGCCAACCGCCAATCCCTTCGACCGGAATCGGACCCACCGTGAACAACGCAACGCCCGCTGGGGCCTCCTCGGCCCCCGAGCTTCCCTGGCACCTGTCTTCGACGCTGTCCGAACGCCTGTCCTGGAACTCGGAGCCGGGCACCACCGATCTCGAGCGGGGGGCGCGCCGCCTGGAGATGTGGAGCGAACTCAAATGCTTCAACGAAACGGACCGCGACCTGTCCGACTGGCTCGCGGTGCGAGACCTGACCGCCGAGGGCTTCACCGCCCTCCTCGGTGAGACCGAGCCGTCCCTGCGCGAGCGCCGCGGTGAGGAGCCGGAGTGGCACCGGACCTTCGTCCAGTGGTGGGAGGCGACCCGACGGGAGCACCTGCACCGGTTCCGCGGGGACCTGCAACTGCTCGAATGGGCGCGCCCCCTTCTCGAAGGAGCGCTCGAAGAGCTGGCGGTGGAACTCAACGCCCGCTCGGAGGGCCAGACCGACCCGGTCCTCAAGGACCCGCAGATCCTCGAGCGCATGCTCGACACGGTGCCGATGCAGCACCTGCTCACCCTCATGCAGCGGGCCCTGGTCCTCGAGCTGAACGTGTTCCGGGTCGAAGGCCGCCTGACCGGCGAGGACCCCGGCCAGCGGTTCCAGGACTTCTGCCGGCAACTGTCGACCGACGAGGTCGCACTGCCGCTGTGGCGCGAGTACTGCGTGCTCGCCCGACTGGTGGTGACGCAACTGCGGTTCTGGATCGACACCCAGCTCGAACTGTTCACCGCGCTCGCCGACGACATCGAACTGATCCGGTCCGAGATCCCGGGGATGGCGGACGCGGGGCGGCTGGAGTCCATCTCGATCGGTGAAGGAGACCGGCACCGCAACGGCCGGTCCGTCGGCATCCTCCGATTCGACCAGGGCACCGTCGTCTACAAGCCCCGGAACCTGGGGATGGACGTCGCCTACAACGGGCTGATCGACTGGATCAACGCCCAGGACCCGAGCCACGACCTGCGCAGCGTCGCCACGCTGCACCGCGGCGAGCACGGCTGGGCCCAGTTCCTCGAATCCGACCAGGCGGTCGGCGCGGCCGGCGCCGAGCGGTTCGCCTGGCGCACCGGGGCGCTCGCGGCCGTGCTGTACGCCCTGCACGCCACGGACTTCCACTTCGAGAACGTCATGGCCAGCGGCGAGTACCCGGTCCTGGTCGACCTGGAGACCCTCCTGCACTCCGACAAGACCGACGCCGTGGCGAAGGTCGAAGGGACGACCGACATCTCGGCCATCGCGCTCGCCGACTCGGTCCACTCCACCGGCATCCTCCCGAACCCGATCATCATGCGCGACGACGACGGCGTCCACGCCCTCGACATGTCCGGCGCGGTCGGCAAGGGCGGCCAGCAGACCCCCATGGCCGTCCCCATCTGGGAGAACGGCGACACCGACTCCATGCGGCTGGTGAAGCAGCACGCGGCGATGGACGACGCCGAGCACAACCAGGCGGTCGACGAGGACGGGAACCACGTCGACATCGCCCACCACCGGGCCAGCGTCGTCGCGGGCTTCGCCGAGATCTACTCCCTGTTCCAAGACCACGCCGAAGCGCTGGTGGCCCCCGGCGGGCCGATGGCGGCGTTCGAGCGGCTGCACACCCGCCACATCGCGCGCGCCACCCACATCTACGGCACCGTCCTCCTGGAGAGCACGCACCCGGACTTCCTGCGCGACGGCCTGGACCGCGACCGGTCGCTGTCGCGGCTGCACCTCGGCCACGAGTCCCGCACCGAACGCGTGGTCATGATCGAATCCGAGATCGCCGAGCTCACCGTCGGCGACGTGCCGGTCTTCACCATCGACACCTCCACCGGAGTCCTGTACGGCAGCACCCCGCCGCGCCCGCTCGGGCAGCGCGAGCGGCCGATCACCGACGTCACGAACCGGATCAGGGACATGGGGGACGACGACCGACTCCGGCAGCAGTGGATCGTCGACGCCGCACTCGCCGCCACGACGATGATCGGGAAGGAGGCCCGGTGGCCCAACTGGTCGCAACCCGTGCCGTCCGACCCGGTCGGCAGCGGCGACCTCGAAGAGCAGTCCCTCGCGATCGCCAAGCGCATCCAGTCGCTCCTCATCCGCGGCGAGGACACGATGGGCTGGCTCGGGCTGGACCTGGTCGACGAGACGCACTGGATCCTGACCCCCGCGCCGATCGGCTTCTACAACGGCATCGGCGGCATCACCCACGCCCTGGACGCCGTCGCGAGCGTCACCGGGGACCTGACCCTCGCCGAGGACGTCGAGCGCCTCTACGACTACGTGGTGCGGCGCATGCAGATCCTCCTCGACACGAACGAGGACCCGGGCGCGCCGCCGCCGTCCATCGACCTCATCCCCGTCGGAGGGTTCAACGAGGTCGCGGGCTCGATCTACGTGCTCTCGCACGCGGCCCACCGGCACGGCCGCCAGGACTGGCTGGAGCCGGCGCTCAGGCTCATGCCGCTCCTGGACCGGTTGGTCGACCAGGACACGAACCTCGACATCATCTCGGGCTGCGCCGGCCTCATGCTGGTCATGGAGTCCTTGGAGGCCGTCGCCCCCGGACAGGGCGCGCTCGACCTCGCCCACCGGGCGGCGCGGCGCCTCCTGGCGACCCGCAAGGAGTTCGCCGAGGGCTGGGGCTGGGTCAGCCCCATGAACGACGGCGCCGCGCTCAACGGCTACTCCCACGGCGCGGCGGGCGTCGCGGCGGCGTTCGCGCGGCTCAACGCCCTGAGCCCGAACGAGCGGTACCGCGAGGCGATCGCGCGCGCGCTGGCATTCGAGAACTCCACGATCGACGCGGAAAGCGAACTCTGGACCGACCTGCGACCGGCCAACCCCGGCGGCCGAACGGTCATGAACGCCTGGTGCCACGGCGCACCCGGGATCGGCCTGGCCCGCCACATGATCCTCGGCACCGAAGGACACGGCGTCGACCGGGCGGTCCTGCGGTCCGACCGGGAGCGGGCGTCCCGCATCCTCTACCGGGCCGGCTGGGACTCGGACCCGATCACGGGTACGGGCAACCACTCGATCTGCCACGGCGACGTCGGGAACCTGCTCATGCTCGACACGATCGCCACCAACCCCGACGTCCGGGAGCAGCTGCCCTACCTGTGGAAGGCGGTCCTCACGGACGGCGCCGAGAACGGCTGGCTGTGCGGCGTCCCGCACGGGGTCGAGACCCCCGGACTCATGACGGGGCTGGCCGGCATCGCATGGGGACTGGCGCGCAAGGCGAGCCCGACCACGGTAGGGGACCTGCTCCAGCTCGACGCACCCCGGGGAGGCGTGCGCCATGGCGGCAACTGACCGGCCGGGGGTCGTCTTCCGCCAAGAGGCCCTTGACAATTACGCCCGCCTCGACCGCGAGGACTCCGCGCCGCCCTTCGACGTCGCCAGGCTGCGGCCGCGCTGGTGGTCGTTCCTGGCCGGAGCGGCCTGCCTCGCCGTGCTCGCCTTGGCAGGACTGCTGTACCAGGTCGAGCAGGGCCCCAAGGGGGTACTGGTCGGCATCGAGGACGACAACGTCGTCGTCGGGCTCTCCGACACGCCCCCCGACCTGGTCGGTGAATCCATCGTCCTGACCCTGCCCGACGGCGCCGAGATCGAGGGGACCGCCACGGACAGCCAGCAGGTCACCGGCAACGGCGCCACCGGGACCATGCTGCTGGTCGAACTCGCGTCACCCGGCGCCGCGACCGGATACGACGGCGAATCGGTCACGGTCAACACGGGACGGACCGGTCTCCTGATCGCCGTCTTCGGCGATCGCGGAGGAGACGGATCATGAGCCGACCGAAAGTGCCCTTGCAACTACAGGCCTCCCAAGTGGAGTGCGGCGCCGCCGCGCTCGCGATGGTGCTCGGCTACTACGGCCGCCACACCCTCGTCTCGGAGCTGCGCGAATCGATGGGCCTGGCCCGCGACGGCGCCACGGCCGCCGAGATCCTGCAGCAGGCCCGCGCCCACGGCATGGAGACGCGCTCCTACCGCGCCGAGCCGCGCGCACTCAGGGAACTCGCGCTCCCGCTCATCGTGCACTGGAACATGAGCCATTTCGTGGTCGTGGAGCGGTTCACCGCGGACGGGGTCGTCGTCGTCGACCCGGCGCTGGGCCGCCTTCGCCTGACCGACAAGGAGTTCAGCGACCAGTTCACCGGCATCGTCCTCGAACTCGTCCCCGGCGAGGACTTCGAGCCGCGCCGCAAGCAGGGCTTCGGACTGGCGTCCTTCATGGCGCCGCACTTCCCGCGCGACCCGCGCATCCTCGGCACGGTCCTGCTCGCCTCGGCACTGCTCACCGCCCTCGGCCTGCTTCCGGCGTTCTTGACCGGGTACGTCATCGACAGCGTCTTGCCGACCCGCAGCGCGGACCTCCTGTGGATCCTCGCCGGCGGCGCCGCCGCCTTCGCCGTGACGAACGGCCTGGTCACCCTGGCCCGGTCCGAGCTCCTGCTGTGGATGCAGACGCGCATGGACTGGTCCATGATGACCGGATTCCTGCGGCACCTCATGTCGCTCCCGTACCGCTTCTTCCAGATCCGCAGCAGCGGCGACATCGTCGTCCGGGTCTCCTCGACCTCCTATGTGCGCGACCTCATCAGCAGCCAGCTCCTGGCGATCGCGCTCGACCTGGTCCTCCTGGTCGTCTACCTCGCCGTCATCGGCTTCCACTCCCTGCTCTTCGTCGGCATCATCATGCTCGTCGCCCTCGCGCAGCTCGTGCTCATGGCCGCCACCGCCGACCGCGCCCAGCAACTCACCGAACGGGAACTGCACCTCCTCGGCGAGGCCCAGTCGACGATGATCGAAGCCGTCAACGGCGCCGAGACCGTGAAGGCCACCGGGGCCGAGGACGTCATGGTCCGCCGCTGGTCGCACCGCTTCGCGTCCCAGCTCCAGGCCTCGCTCCGACGCCAGCGACTGGACAACGCGATCAACGCCGCGATGACCCTCGTCGGCGTCCTGGCCCCCATGCTGCTGCTCGCCGCGGGCGCCGCCATGGTCCTCCAGAACCAGCTGTCGCTCGGCATGCTCATGACGCTCATCGCGCTGTCGGGCGCCGCACTCTCCCCGGTGGCGCAGCTGGGACGCAACATCAAGAACTTCCAGATCGTGCGCGTGCACCTCGACCGGCTCAGGGACGTGCTCGATGAGAACGCCGAGCAGGAGCCGGGGGATCGGCCCGCACCGGACCTCGACGCGCCGATCAGCGTCGAAGGCGTGGCCTTCCGCTACTCCGGCACCGGCGCACACGTCCTCGAGGACATCGACCTGACCCTCCGGCCGGGCACCACCACCGCGATCGTCGGCGGCAGCGGCGCAGGGAAGTCCACGCTCGCCAGGCTCCTCCTCGGGCTCTACCGGCCGACCGCCGGAACGATCCGGTTCGGCGACGTCTCCGTCGGCGACGTCGACATCAACGCGCTGCGCCGCCGAGCCGGCATCGTCACGCAGGACACCGACCTGTTCGGCGGAACGGTGCTGTCCAACCTCACCATCGGCAGCGACGACATCGACCTCGAAGCGGTCGTCGAGGCCGCCGGACTCGCCTGCATCCACGAGGACATCATCGCCGCGCCCATGGCCTACGACACGATCCTGGGCGAGGGGGGCAGCGGCATGTCGGGCGGCCAGCGCCAGCGCCTCGCACTGGCCCGCGCGCTGGTGCGGCGCCCGCAGCTCCTGCTGCTCGACGAGGCGACCTCGCACCTCGACGCGGCCACCGAGGAGCGCGTCCACCGCAATCTCCAACTGCTGCAGTGCACCAAGGTCGTCATCGCCCACAGGCTCTCCACCGTGCGCGACGCCGACAGGATCCTCGTTCTCGACCAGGGCCGCATCGTCGAGTCGGGCACGCACGAGGAGCTGGTGGCACGCGGCGGCGTCTACGCGGACCTGATCGACCGCCAGCTCCAGAACGCTTAGGGGACAACATGAGACATCGCGTGATCGTCAGACTCCGGCGCGAGGGCGGCATGATCATGGGCTCTGCGGTCGTGATCTGGCTGCTCCTGCTGATGCCGGCGGTGAGCGGGAACCGGATCGTGAACGAGCCCGCGATCGCGGCGCTGGCGGCGCCCATGGTGATCGCCGCGCTGTTCTACGGCGCCGAATCCCGGCGCCTCGCCAGGGGGGACCGGCGCCGCACGGGAGCCAGGCCGATACTCAGGTTCGGTCAGATCGCCTGCGTCGCAATGCTGGTCGCGGCAACGGCCGATCTCCTCTGGCAGTGGGGCGGCATCGACCCGACCTCGCGGGTGACGACCGCCGTCATCCTCGTCACGGCCGTACTGACCTACTTCGGGTACTTCCACCGCCGGGTCGCTTCGGCCGACTCGGGAGGGTTCCGGCTCGCGCGCACATCCCTCCACCGGGCGCTGACGGTCAAAGGGCGTGTCTCATGAGCGATCCGATCCTCGTCGCGAGGGGCCTGACGAAGCGCTACGGGGCCCGGGCCGTGGTCGACGACCTCTCGTTCGAGGTCGCCGCCGGTGCGGTCACCGCCCTGCTGGGGCCGAACGGCGCGGGCAAGACCACGCTGCTGCGCATGGTCCTCGGGCTGTCGCGGCCGACCTCGGGGGACGTACTGCTGGAAGGCTCGCCGTACCGAGAGCTGCCGAACCCGTCCTCCGTGGTGGGCGCCCTGCTCGACGACCACGGGTTCCATCCCGATCGGAGCGCCTACGACCACCTGCGGATCATGGCCGCCGCCAACCGGATCGAACGGAGCCGGTGCGACGCCGTCCTCGAATCGGTCGCGCTCGCCGAGCGCGCCCGCGACCGGGTCCGCACCTACTCCCTGGGCATGCGCCAGCGCCTCGGCCTCGCGGCGGCCATGCTGGGCGAGCCCCGGATGCTGATCCTGGACGAGCCCATGAACGGCCTCGATCCCGAAGGCATGCACTGGTTGCGCGGGTACCTGCGCGACTTCGCCTCGGGAGGCGGCGCGGTGCTGGTCTCCAGCCACGTGCTCTCTGAAGTGGAGCAGTTCGCGGACGAGGTCCTGATCGTCGACCGCGGGCGCAAGATCGCGGCGGGCGCACTGTCGGACGTCGTAGAGGAGAGCAGCACCTTGGAGCGGACATTGCTGGCCTTGACCGGATCTGGGGAGACACGGCCATGAAGGCGGTCATCGCGAGCGAGTTCCTGAAGATCCGGTCGCTGCGCACCTGGCGCTGGTTCACGCTGGCGACGGCGGTCTGCGCGCTGGTGTCGGCCGCGTGGTCCGCGGTGCAGATGGCGGCGTTCCTCCAGCCGTTCGACGACTACGTGGCGGCATCGGTCCTGCGCCCCCGCGAGGAGCTCTCGGAGCGGACCGTGGCGGAGCTGCGGCAGAACTACGACTCCTTCTCCGACGTGGACACGATGTTCACCCTCATCCTCACCGGAGGGCAGTACACGGGCCTGATCTTCGCCGCCCTGCTGGCGGCCACGGTCTTCTCCGCGGAGGTCCGCCACCGGACCCTCAGCGCGAGCTTCATCGCGGTGCCGGTGCGCGAGAAGGTCATCGCCGCCAAGTTCATCGTCGCCGCGGTCTCGGGCGTGTTCCTCTGGGCCGTCGCGACGCTCGTGGACCTCGCCGTGGCCGCCGGTTTCGCGATGACCACGGGCGCCGACTTCCGGCTGCCGCTGGGCGCCGTCGCCGTCAACCTCGGCGCGTTCGTGGTGTGGTCGGTGCTCGGACTGTCGATCGCGACCTTCTTCCAGAACCACACGGTGGCCGCGGTGGTCATCGCGGTCGGCTACGTGGCGAGTTCGACCGGCATTCAGGTGTTCGCCCAGTTCTTCGACCAGTTCGTCTACCACGCCGACTGGCTCTACCAGTTGCAGGTCCTCGCTCCCGGTACCGCGACCCAGCTCATGACCTCCGTCGACAGGCAGATGCCGCTGCTTCCGGATCCCTGGGTGGGCACGGTCGTGCTCTTGGGCTACGCGGCTCTCGGGGCGGCCGTCGGCGCGGCGGTGCTGCGCAGGAAAGAAGTCTGAGAACCGGCGGCAGCCCCGCCCGGTTTCCGCGGGTATCCGCACGATCGGCACACGGTGACCGATCGATTCATCAGGGATATACGAATGTGACTTGCGTCAGACCCGAGAGGGGGTTACGGTGGCCAAAGCGCTTTGCCAAAGCGCTTTGGAGATGAGAGGGCCCTGATTTCATGGTCTCGATCGCAGACGTCGCCGCACGCGCCGGAGTGAGTCCCACCACGGTCTCGCACGCGCTGAGCGGAAAGCGGAAGGTCAGCGCCGACGTCCAAGCCCGCGTCCTCGCCGCCGTCAACGAACTGGGCTACACCCCGGGCCGCTCCGCGCAGAGCCTCGCCAGCGGCCGGACGCTCATCCTCGGACTGATCGTCCCCGACATCGGCAACGGCTATTTCGCCGAACTCGCCCAAGGCGTGGAGCAGTCGGCCACGCTCGGAGGCTACAACGTGCTGCTCTGCACCACGGGCTTCGACTACGAACGCGAGAAGCATGCGTTGGCGATGATCCGCTCCCGAGCCGTCGACGGCGTCGTGTACGCCGCCGGCGCCCCGCCGAGCAATTCCGAACTGGCCCGCCTGCTCGGCGACCTCCCGCTGGTCCTGGTCGACGAGGAGGTGCCCGGAACCGGGGCGACCGCGTTCGTGTCGGACAACCGCGAAGGCGGCAGGCTCGCGGCCCAGCACCTCCTCGACCTCGGACATCGCAGCGTGCTCGTCATGGAGGCGAACGAGAAGCTCGTCAGCAGCCGCGAGCGCGTCAGCGGGTTCTCCGAGGTCTGGGCCGCCGCCGGAGTCCCCGAGCCGCGCATCGTCAGCGGCGGCTTCACCCACGAAGGCGGCCGGATCGCCGCCGAACCGCACGGCCGCGCGTTCGCCGCCGGAGAGATCACCGCCCTCTTCGCGGCCAACGACCTGATGGCCCTCGGCGCGATCGACCACCTCAACGCCATCGGCGTCGAGACCCCCCGCGACGTCTCCGTCGTCGGATTCGACGACATCGCCTCGACCCGCTACGTCCGCCCGCGCCTGACGACCGTCCGCCAGAACGTGGCCGAACTCGGCAGGTCGGCGGTCGCCGCCCTGGTCGCCGCCCTGGACCAGGGGGACGGGCTCGACGGGGAGCGCCACGTCTACCCCGTCGAGCTCGTCGTCCGCGACTCCACGTCCGCCCCCAGACCCGAATCCGCCCGACGGGAGGCCCGCTGATGGCGCAGATAACCATCGACTCGGTCGCGAAGGTGTTCGAGACGGCGCGCAAGCGCACCGTCGCACTCGACCAGACCTCGCTGACCATCGACCACCACGAGACCGTCTGTGTCGTCGGACCCAGCGGCTGCGGCAAGACGACCATGCTCAACCTCATCGCCGGGTTCCTCCGGCCGACCGCCGGCACCATCACCCTCGACGGCAGGACCGTCGGCGGCCCTGCCGCCGACCGGGCCGTGGTCTTCCAGTCCGACGCCGTGTTCCCGTGGCTCACCGTCGCCGACAACGTCGGCTTCGGCCCCCGCATGCAGGGGATGGCGCGCGCCGTCCGTGCCGAGCGGATCGCCCGGTTCCTCGACCTGGTCGGCCTGTCGGACTTCGCGAAGGCCTATCCGAAGGAACTCTCCGGCGGCATGCGCAAGCGGGTCGACCTGGCCCGCGCCTACGCCAGCGGACCGGACGTGCTGCTGCTCGACGAGCCGTTCGGCGCGCTCGACCTGTTCACGAAGGAGTCGATGTGGACGGCGCTCAAACGGGTCGCCGACGCCGAACCGAAGACGATCGTGTTCGTCACCCACGACATCGAAGAGGCGCTCTTCCTCGGCGACCGGGTCATCGTGATGACGCCCCGGCCCGCCAGGGTCCACGGCATCGTCGACGTCCCCTTCGGACCCGACCGCGATCTCGACCTGCGCGCCGACCCCGGATTCCAGGCACTGCGAATGACCATCGCCCACTCGCTCAGGGAGGTCCACGATGACGCGAGCTGAGGAGACCGCACCCCGCGCCCGGCGCGAATACGGGCCGCTGATCAGCGTCGGCGTCGTCGCGGCACTGCTCGTCCTCTGGTGGGTCGCGACCACCGGGACCGGGGCCGTCAAACCGCTCTACCTGCCCTCGCCCGAGGCACTGTGGACGGCGGTCACCGCCCTCAACACGCAGCTGCTCGCCGACGCCGGCGCCACACTCGGCCGCGTCCTCGCCTCCTGGATCGGCGGCTCGGCGCTCGGCGTCGCGGTCGGCCTGGCGATGGCCCGCACCCGGTGGCTCATGTACGCCCTCAACCCGATCATCGAGGCGGTGCGGCCCGTCCCGCCGGTCGCGCTCATCCCGTTCGTCATCCTGTGGTTCGGGATCGGCGACAGCAGCAAGCTCTTCCTCGGCGCGCTCGCCTGCTTCATGGTCATGGTCGTCAACACCGCGGTCGCGGTGGGCAACGTCCCGCCCGTCTACCTCCAGGCGGCGCGCTCGCTCGGCGCCGACAACGGCAAGGTCTACCGCACCGTCGTCCTGCCGGCGATCGTCCCGGAGATCCTGTCGGGCTTCAGGATCGGCAGCGCGCTGGCCTTCGCGGTCGTCGTCGCCGCCGAGTTCCTCGGGGCCGACGCGGGCATCGGCCGCCTCATCATGCAGGCCAGCCGGACGCTGAACACGGCCGTCGTGCTGCTCGGCACGATCTGCATCGCGCTCATGGCCGTCGTCCTCGACCAGCTCATCTCCCGCATCAGCGCCCACGTGACCCGTTGGGCGGCACAGCGCTGACCTGACACCGACGCACTCCAGCGACTCCGCACACCGAAAGCCTCACCCAGGAGACGGCACCCGAAGAAAGGAACACACGATGAAGACCGTGAAGCGATACGCGGCCATTCCAGTGGTCGCCGCCCTGGCCCTCGCCGGCTGCAGCGGCGGCGGCGACACGTTGGAGGAGGGGGCCGACGGCCTCACCAAGATCACCATCGGCATCTCGCCCTTCCAGGACACCTACCTGCCGATCATCGGCCAGGAGCAGGGCTGGTTCGAGGAGGCCGGGCTGGACGTCGAGCTCAAGTCCCTGGCCTGGAACGCCATCACGCCGGCCCTCATCTCCGGCGACGTCGACATGGCCGTCAACAACACCACCGGCGTCGTGTCCATCGCGAACTCGGACCCGGACATCGTCTACGCCTACGGGTGGAACCCGTTCACCGAAGGCTCGGCCCTGATGGTCCGCGACGGCGGCTCGCTCACCACGATCGACGACCTCGAGGCCGAGCTCGGCGACCGCGAAGCGGCCCGGACGGCGATGATCGAGAGCCTCGCGGGCAAGGAGATCGTCACGACCCTCTCGACCGACATGGGCAAGCAGATCAACGACGCGCTCGCGTCGGTCGGCATGGACGAGACCGACGTGCAGTTCGTCGACATGGACCCGGACGCGGGCCTCGCCGCGTTCCTCAGCGGCACCGGCGACGCCTACCTCGGCGGCGTCCCGCAGCGCGCCAAGGCCCTCGAGGAGGGCATGGTCGTCGCCCTGGCCGGCCCCGACCTCGCGCCGCCGCCCATCAACGGCGTCATCACCAAGCGCGCCTACGTCGAGAACAACGAGGAGGCGCTGCTCGCCTTCGTCAACGTCATGCACCGCATCGTCCGCTACTGCGACGCCGAGACCGACGCGTGCGGCACCACCGTCACCGACCGATTGAACGAGGAGACGGCCGCCGGACTGACGCTCGACGGGTTCAAGGAGTACTGGCAGAACATCGAGCTGTACGCGGGCAACGCCGCGGACGCCGAGTCGATGATCCTCGACGAGGAGGGCGTCGCCTACTGGCAGGACACCTGGGACAGCGACAACTCCTACCTCGTCGACACCGGGGCGATCCCGGCGCCCGTGGACGCCGCCGACCACTTCCTCATGAACGACGTCTGGGACGCCTACGTCGCCGAGTACGGCGCCGACGAGACCGGCTATTAGAAGGGACGACCATGAGCGTCAAGATCCACCACATCGTGACCGGGGAGCTGGAGAGCTCACTGGCGGTGTCGCTCCTGAACTCCGGCGCGCACCCGGACCTGCCGGAGGAGGACCGGCGGCCCTTCGGGTACCGGCACGACATCGTCCGGCGCGACGGGTCGGTCCACGAGGGAGTGATGGTCCCCGTGCCCGTCTGGCTCCTCGAAGGCACCGACCGCACGATCCTGATCGACACCGGCCTGGGCGACATCGACGAGGTGTCGCGGATGCAGAGCCGCTACGGCGTCGACTTCGTCGCCTCCCGCTCGGCCGACCAGGACCTCGTGGCGGGCCTCGCCGCCCACGGCGTCGAGCCCGGCGACGTCGACGTGGTCGTGCTGACGCACCTGCACTTCGACCACGTGGGCAACAACGAGCTCTTCCCCAACGCCGAGTTCATCGTGCAGCGCGACGAGCTGCCGCAGGCCACCGAGCCGCCGAGCTTCTGCATGTTCTATTACCCGGAGTACGCCTACAAGGTCGAGGCCGTGCGCGACCGCCTGCGGGTCATCGACGGCGACGAGCGGATCGACCCCGCCGTGCGCCTGGTGAAGATCGGCGGCCACACGCCCGGATGCATGGTCGTCATGGTCGAGACCGAACTCGGAACGGTCTGCCTCACCAGCGACGTCATGTACAACTACAAGAATCTCGAGCTGAACTGGCCCATGGGGTCGTTCTGGGACCTGCCCGACCTCATGGCCGGCTACGAGCGCCTGCACCGGGAGGCCGACCTCATCGTCCCCGAGCACGACTGGAAGTTCCGCGAACTGTTCCCCACCGGAACCATCGGATGAAAGGCGCCCGAACATGAAGAAGGCACTGCTCCTCGGTGAGTCCTGGACCACCCACATGATCCACCAGAAGGGCTTCGACAGCTTCACGACCACCGAGTACGTCGAAGGCGGACGCGAGTTCGCCGCGGCCCTGCGCGAAGGCGGATGGACCGTCGACCACCTTCCCGCGCACACCATCGAGACGGCGTTCCCCGCCGACCTCGACGCGCTGCGGTCCTACGACCTCGTGGTCATCAGCGACGTCGGCGCGAACACGTTCCTGCTGACCCGCGCGGTCTTCAACGCCAGCGCCAGCGAACCGAACCGGCTCGGCCTGCTCCGCGAGTACGTGCTCGGCGGCGGCGGCCTGCTCATGGTCGGCGGCTACCTCTCGTTCTCGGGCGTCGACGCCAAGGCCGGGTACGCCAACAGCCCGATCGGCGACCTGCTGCCCGTGGAGGTCCTCGAGGTCGACGACCGCGCCGAGCACCCCGAGGGTGCGAGGGTCAGGGTCCTGCGGCCCGACCATCCGGCCCTCGGTTCGGTCGGCGAGGTCTGGCCCGCGCTGCTCGGGTTCAACCGCACCAAACCGAAGGGCGGCGCCGACGTGCTCGCCGAGGTCAACGGCCACCCCCTGGTGGCGGTCGCCGAGGCCGGCCGAGGCCGGACCGGGGTGTTCACCTCGGACATGTCGCCCCACTGGGCTCCTCCGCCGTTTATGGAGTGGACGGGTTACGCGCCCTTGTGGCGCGCGCTGTCGACCTGGGTCGCCGGCGATTGAGAGGAGGCGCGCGGGACGGGCGCGACGTCCGCGTCCGTCCCGCGTCGACCGCATCGCACCGCAGCGCGGACGAAGAGGAGGCACCACATGTTCGCCACCACCCCGAAACCACCGCGGGTCGCGGTCGTCGGCTCGGTCAACATCGACCTGGTCGTCACCGTCGACCGGCGAGCCGCGCCCGGTGAGACGGTCCTCGCCTCCGGCTACGCCGAGTCCGTGGGCGGCAAGGGCTACAACCAGGCCGTGGCCGCCGCCAAGCACCTGCACACCCACCTGATCGGCTGCGTCGGCGCCGACGCGTACGGCGAACTGGCCGTGGACGGCGCGCACCGCCGCGGCGTCGACGTGGACGAAGCGGCGCGCGCCGACGTGCCGACCGGCCGAGCGTTCATCGAAGTGGACCGCAACGGGGAGAACAGCATCGTCGTCGCCCCGCTCGCCAACCACGCGCTGACCGCCGCGCACGTCAGTGCCGCGCTCGGGCGCGTGCGCCCTGCGGCCGTCCTCGCGCAACTGGAGATACCGTTCGACGCCGTCTCGACCGCGGCGCGCTGGTGCGAGGCGCACGGCTCCAGGTTCATGCTCAACCCGAGTCCCGTTGCCCCGCTGGTGACGGGGATCGTCCGCCTGGCCGATCCGCTCATCGTGAACGAGCGGGAGGCCGAGAGCCTGATCGCGCAGTTGCGGCCCGCCGATCGCTTCGAACCGGGCGACCCGGAGGCGGCCGCCCTGCTGCTGGGCAAGCTCGCCGGGTCGGTGGTGGTCACCGCCGGACCGCGCGGCGTGGCGTTCGCGACCGCCGAGGAGCACGGGCACGTTCCGGCCAGGACGGTCCGGGCCGTCGACACGACCGGCGCCGGAGACGAGTTCGCCGGCACGCTGATGGCGTCCCTCGCCGCGGGCGAGCCGTTCGCCCGCGCCGTCGAACGGGCGAACACCGCCGCCGCGGACCTCGTCGCGACCCCGCGCTCCGAACGCTAGAACGGGCCCGTCGAGGCCGTTGGCTCGCAGGCACGTTCGCGCTCGACTACGCTCCGTTCGATTTGATCTGGTTTGCGGTTTTCACCCCGAACATCTTGACACTATATCGACTGATATCTATAGTTTGGAACCGTAAGTTTCGGAATATTCTCCGAAAGTTTCGAACGAAGGAGAGAGTCGAACGATGCTCCGCAAACCGGATTCCACCGCGCCACGGTCCCTCGTGGACGCAGGCCCGAACATCGGCTCCCGGTACGCCGCTGCTCCGCACGTCTCGCCCGGCCCCGCGACCCAGGGCCGCCGAGGAGCCGTGTCATGACACTGCGACGACGAACCGTCCTCGGCCTCGGTCTCGCCGGAGCCGCCACCGCGAGCGCGTCCCTGCTCGGCGCCCGGCACGCCCTCAGCGATCCGCTGAGCGGACCCCGCCCCGCGCCCTTCCAGGACGCGCCGACCGAGCCGTTCGCGATCGGCGTGCGCGAGTTCGGCTGGAGCCGCGGCGACCGCCGCCTCACCACCCGCATCTTCTACCCCGCCACGGGCAGCCCCGGCGGCGAGCCGGTGCGGGACGCCCCGATCGCCGACGGCGCTTTCCCGGTCTGCGAGTTCAGCCACGGCCTCGGCGGCAATCCCGAGAGCTACGCGCCGCTGGTGCGCCCGCTCGCCGCGGCCGGCTTCATCGTCCCCGCACCGGTCTTCCCCACCACCTCGAGCGGCACCGAGGGCAACATCGGCGACGTCTACAACGGCAACCAGTCGATGGACGTCTCCGAGGTCATCACGCGGACGCTCGCGCTGAACGACGCCTCGGGCGACCCGTTCGCCGGGCGCATCGACGTCGACGCGGGCGTCGGCGTGGCCGGACACTCCCTGGGCGGCATGACGACCCACGGGCTGCTGACCGCGTGGCCCGACGACCGGATCGCCGCCGCGGTCCCGTTCGCCTGCGTGGACATGGGGAACCCCGCCGGCTCCGTGTCGGCCAACGTCATGTTCGTCCACGGCGACCAGGACCCGATCTGCCAGTACGGTCTGGCGCGCCAGGCGTACGGCGAGCTGCCGGCGCCGAAGGCGTTCCTGACCCATCAGGGCATCGGCCACGACGAGTACATCTGGGGTGACGCCAACCACGACGCGACCGTCGCCACCTATGTGGACTGGATGCGATGGAGCCTTTACGGCGACACCGCCGCCCGCGACCGCCTCGCACAGGACGCCGCCGCCCCGGGCCTCGTCTGGGACGCCGAACTCGCCATCAGCGGATGACCTACGGAGAAGGAAGAGCCATGACAGACAACCCAGTACGGCGCCTGCGCCGCAGGATCACCGCGGCCGCGGCCGTCACGGCCGCAGCGGGACTCGCCGCGGTCGGGGCGCTGACGTTCGCCGGCAGCGCCTCCGCGGCGGACACCCTCGGCGCCTCGGCGGCCGAGAGCGGCCGGTACTTCGGCGCCGCCATCGCGCCGAACTTCCTCGGCGAGGAGGGCTACTCCAACACGCTGACCTCGGAGTTCAACAGCATCGTGGCCGAGAACGCGATGAAGTGGGACGCCACCGAACCCAGCCGGGGCCAGTTCAGCTTCTCCGGCGGCGACCAGCTCGTCGCGCTGGCGCAGGAGCACGGCATGGAGGTCCGCGGCCACACGCTCGTCTGGCACGCCCAGCAGCCGGGCTGGGTCCAGGGCCTCGCCGGCCAGGCCCTGCACGACGCCATGACCGGTCACATCGCCGGCGTCGCGGGCCACTACCAGGGGCAGATCAGCTCCTGGGACGTGGTCAACGAGGCCTTCGAAGGGGACGGTTCGCGTCGCCAGTCGAACCTGCAGACCCAGTTGGGGGACGGCTGGATCGAGGACGCGTTCCGCGCCGCCGACGCGGCCGACCCCGACGCGAAGCTCTGCTACAACGACTACAGCACCGACGGGATCAACGCCAAGAGCACCGCGATCTACGACATGGTCGTCGACTTCCAGGCCCGCGGCGTCCCGATCGACTGCGTCGGCTTCCAGACGCACTTGAGCACCGGTGCGGATCTCAGCTCCTACCAGGAGAACCTGCAGCGCTTCGCCGACCTCGGCGTGGACGTCGAGATCACCGAGCTCGACGTCGGCGGCTCGGGCTCGGCCCAGGCCGACGTGTACCGGGCCGTCACCGAAGCGTGCATGAACGTCGACCGGTGCACCGGCATCACCGTCTGGGGCATCACCGACAAGTACTCGTGGCGAGGCGAGGAGACCCCGCTGCTCTTCGACGGGAACTACCAGAAGAAGGAGGCGTACCAGGCCGTGCTCGACGCCCTGAACGCCGCGTGAGCGACACCCTCCCAAGGCGGACGCGGGCCGAAGCCCGCGTCCGCCGCTTCGGTCCACAGGCGAGCTTCCCCCCGAGGCGCATCCGGAGATTCCAACGGATTCCAACCGCCCCTGGCCGTCGGGGCGATTCCGCGGTCTGATGGGTGCCGTCCCCGCGTGCGTACGGGGAGCACCCGGAGGAGCGTCCTTGTACCACAGTGTCCTTCCCCCTCCGCCGCAACGGCAGCGGAATCTCTGGATGGTCGGCGGCACCGTGGTCGTGTCGCTCGCGGTCGCCATGGCCGCGACACTGCTCGTCCTCGGGCAGGTCGCCGACGGCCCGGGCGGCGCCGTGCTCGCCGACGAGACCTGCGAGCGGTTCGACCTCGCCTCGTACGAGGACCTCTTCGGCACCGCCCCCGATCCCGACGAGACCGCCGCCGACGGCTACAGCGGCACCGGCACCGGCAACTTGACCTGCACCTGGAGACACAGTGGAGCGGACGGCGCCGGCATCGCCGTGGACGCCTGGGCCAGTGCCGAATCCGCCGACCAGTTCTGGCTGGACGAGAAGTCCTGGTGGACCTCGCACGCGGGCAGCGTCACCGACTTCCCGGACGCCGGCGAGTCCGGCTTCCACTACGTGCAGGGCGGCGAGGACGAGCCGCAGAAGCGCCAGATCATGTTCGTGCTCGGCAGGTTCACCGTCTCGGTGTTCTGCTGGATCGACCCCGCGGCCCAGTCGACCGGAGACGCGGACGCCTTCCTCGAAGACCTGGCCGAACAAGCGGACGCCATAGTCGCCGACGCCGCCTGAACGCCGAAGCCCTTGCTGCGGGCATTCCCCGCCATGAAGGCCGAACGAGGAACAAGACATCGAAAGTCTTGACTTTATCTATGGGTTGTCGTTACCGTGATGGAAACATCTCGCCGCTTGCCGACCCCGACAGGCGCGGACCCGGCATCCGCGGCTCGCCGTTCGACGGTCGATCTCGTTGCGCGCCACTCGTAGCAGCGCCCCGATGTGATCGTTAACTCGATGAGTCGCCGCCGACGAAGGGAGGGGTGGCGCGACGTCCCGCATCACCGTCACCGCGATCCACACGCTTGCACGTGCACTGCCGCACGAGACAGGACGACACCATGAGTTCCGAACAGCACGCTCGACCGGGCCGGCGGCTTCGCCACCTGCTGCTCACGATCATCGCCTCCCTGGTGCTGATGCCGATGGTCGCTCTGACGAGCGCCTCGCCCGCCGGCGCGGCCACCAACTCCTTCAAGGGCTTCAACTGGGCGGAGCTGGGGGACAACTTCAGCACGAGCCCGCTCGTCGTCCAGGGCCTGAGCAGCTCTGACAGCTACGACACCGTGCGCGCCAAGGCCAACGCGGTCTACGACGACATGGCCTCGACGGTCGGCGCCAACACCGTGCGCCTGCCGATCAACACCCACACCGTCTCCTCGAACTGGTGGAACGCCTACCGGGGTGCGATCGACGCCGCGACCGACCGCGGCTTCAAGGTCATCCTCGCCTACTGGGAGGACGGCGCGGCCTCGGGCGGGCGCATCACCAACATGGCCGCGTTCAACACCATGTGGTCCAAGGTGACGAACCAGTACGGCTCCAACAGCCGGGTCTACTTCGAGCCGATGAACGAGCCGCACGGCTACAGCTCCGCCGAGTGGCGCGACGTGGCCGCCGACTGGCTCGACTACCACTACTCGGCTCCGGACGCGCGAGCCCTCATCGGCGGCACCGGCTACAGCCAGGACCTGCGCCCGATCTGCGGCGACAGCCGCTTCAACGGGACCATGCTGTCGATCCACGACTACGCCTTCTTCTACGCCGAGCGCGACTACTGGGCTCACCGCAACGGTTTCGAGGCCCGCCTGGGCAACTGCGCCTCCCGCGCGGTCATGACCGAGTTCGGCGCGCCGATGAACAACGGGCTGAACTACCACAGCACCGCCGGCACCGACAACTTCGTCAACCACATCCGCGCCGTCACCGACGAGATGCGCGAGCAGGGCATGGGCAGCACCTACTGGCCCGCGCTCGGCGGCAAGACCGGCAACATCGGCTACGACTGGTACTCCATGTTCGCCTTGAGCGGCAGCGGCACCAACCTGAACCTCTCCATTCGCAACCAGTCCGGCGCCGACCGCCTCCGGCACGGCTGGGGCCTGTAGCCACGCACGCCGTCCGCTGACGACACGCGGCGGACGGCGACCCCGGGGCCGTCGCGCGCCGAGCACCGCTCGACGGCCCCGGGTGCCCCTGATCGCTGAGAGACCGAGCCACGAGAAAGGAACGACCTCATGAGAACGGCATGGAAGGCCGCATTCGTCTGCGCAGCGGCGTCACTGCTGCTCGCGCTGGGCGTCGCGCCCGCGCAGGCGGCCCCGCAGACCTTCGACAACGGCGGTCCGATCACGACGACGAACGGCTCCCCGATGCACGCCCACGGCGGCGGCGTCATCAAGGAGGGCGACTACTACTACATGGTCGGCGAGCAGCGCAGGAGCGGAAGCTCGCTGTTCCAGGCGGTCTCCATGTACCGCTCGACCGACATGGTCAACTGGACCCACGCCAACGACATCCTCACCCGCGACTCCCACCCCGAGCTCGACCCGGCCAACATTGAACGGCCGAAGGTCGTCTACAACGCCGAGTTCGACCACTACGTCATGTGGGCGCACAAGGAGAACGGGTCCGACTACGGCGACGCCGAAGTGGCCGTGGCCGTCTCCGACACCATCGACGGCGACTACACCTACCGGGGTTCGTTCCGGCCCCTCGGCCACATGTCGCGCGACTCCACCGTCTTCGTCGACACCGACGGCACCGCCTACCTCATCTCGGCGGCGCGGGAGAACTACGACCTGCACATCTACCGCCTCTCGGACGACTACCTCAGCGTCGAGGCGCTCGTGCACCAGTTCGTCGGCGACCACCGCGAGGCCCCCGCGGTCTTCAAACGCGGCGGCACGTACTTCCTGATCACCTCCGGGGCCACCGGCTGGAACCCGAACCAGACGAAGTACGCCACCACCGCGAACTTCGCGTCGGGTTCGTGGAGCGGCTGGCAGAACCTCGGCAACGCCACCACCTACGAATCCCAGTCGACCTACGTGCTCGAGATCGCCGGCTCCCAGACGACGTCCTATCTGTACATGGGCGACCGGTGGGCGGGCGCCTGGGGCGGGACGCCGAACGAGTCGGGCTACGTGTGGCTCCCGCTGCGCTTCCCGTCGAACTCGACGCTGGCCCTGGACTGGCACGCCCAGATCACCATCGACACCGCGACCGGCCAGGTCACCGGCAGCGGTGGCGGCGGCCAGGTCGCGGACGTCGTCAACCGCAACTCCGGCAAGTGCCTCGACGTCGTGAACGGCTCCACGGCGAACGGAGCGGAGATCATCCAGTACGACTGCCACGGTGGCACGAACCAGCAGTGGCAGTTGACCGCCACGGGAGGCGGCTACTACAGGATCGCCTCCCAGTCGTCCGGCAAGTGCCTCGACGTCGACGGCGCCTCGACCGCCAACAACGCCCGAGTCATCCAGTGGACCTGCGGGAGCGGCACGAACCAGCAATGGCAGCTGCGCACGATCGGCGGCTACGTCGAGATCGTCGCGCGGCACTCGGGGAAGTGCCTCGACGTCGTCTCGTCCTCGACCGCGAACAGCGCCCGCCTCCAGCAGTACGACTGCTACGGCGGCACCAACCAGCAGTGGACCGTGTAGGAACCCCTACCGGCCGCAGGTCGCCGGAGTCCGGTGACGCCCGCGCGATTGCGGGCCTCACCGGCCTCCGGCGACGCGGCCCGCCACGTCGCCGACCCCTCCGAACGCGCCGCCCGCGGCGTCGAAACCGTTCAGCGATGGCCGTGCCCGCAACGCTTCGTACAACCCATGTGCAAAGGGTCCGGATCCGCGTAGGCTTCCTTGCATGCAGTCCCCCTCGCGCGACATCCGCCTTCGAAACTGTTTCTCGATGCTCAGGCACCTCCTGGCCGACCACCCCTCCTCGCGGCCGGACCTGGCCAAGAAGACCGGCCTCAGCGTCGCCACCGTCTCCAACCTCGTGACCGAGCTGATCGACCTCGGCGTGGTCGTCGAGGCCGGCCTGGAGGACTCCGGCGGCGGCCGGCCCCGGATGCTCCTGGGCCCCAACACCGACGGCGGGGTCCTGATCGGCGTCGACGTCGCCACGACCTACGTCAAGTTCGAGGCCTACGACCTTGCCCTGCAGGTGCTGTTCCGGATCGAGGAGCAGGTGGACCTGGCCGAGGACACGCCCGAGAAACTCCTGGACCACATCGCCTCCGGCATGGCGGCCGTCCGCGAAGTGCTCGCCGACCGCGAGATCCTCGGACTCGGCGTGAGCCTGCCCGGCCAGGTCGACGTCGCCGGGGGCATCTCCGTGTCCAACCCGAACTGGAACTGGCGCGACGTCGCCTTCAAGGAACTGCTCGCCGAGCGGCTCGGACTCGACGCGCCCATCTACCTCGACAACTCGCTGAAGACCGTGACGGCCGGCGAACTGTGGTTCGGCGACGGCCTCGGCGTCGAGCGCCTCGCGGTCGTCGTCCTGGGCACCGGCGTCGGCGTGGGCCTCGCCTTCGACGGGAAGCTCTACCGCGGGGCCACCAACTCGGCGGGGGAGTGGGGCCACACCACCATCGACCCGAACGGGCCCGTCTGCCGATGCGGCCGCCGCGGATGCATCGAAGCGCGCATCGGCGCCCCCGGCATCCTCCGCCAATGGGCCGCCATGGGCTGCGACCGCGAATGGGAGACGCAGGAGAGCGCGATCGAAGCCCTTGCGGCCGACTGGAAGACGGGCGAGGAGCCCGCGGTGCGCACCATCGAGGCCGTCGCCCGCGACCTGGCGCTCGGCGTCGCGAACTTCGTCAACCTCGTCAACCCCGACCTCGTGGTCTTCACCGGCTGGGTCTCCGACGCCCTCGGCGAGGCGCTGCTCCCCGAACTCCGGCGCCGCCTCCCCGACCACGTGCTCGAATCGGCGCTCGGCGCGCTCCGCATCAAACTCGACGAGCAGAGCCGCAACATGGTCATCCTCGGCGCGGCGGCCCTCGCACTGGAAGGGCACCTCAACCGCATCAAATCCGTCGGCTCGCGGGCGCGGCTCTGACGGCCCGCGCGGCCGGGCCCGCAGGCGCCGCATCTCGTCCTCGCCGTACGCCTCCCGGCGTCAGCGGCAGGAGCCCCGCGGCGGGCCCGGCTACGCTGATCCGCATGCGAGTGACGATGCGGGAGGTCGCCGAGCGTGCGGGCGTCTCGGTGAAGACGGTGTCCCGCGTGGTCAACGACGAGCCGCACATCCGCCCCGAAACCCGGGCCCAGGTGCGTGCCGCGATCACCGAACTCGGCTGGACCCCGAACGCGTCGGCCCGGACCCTGCGCACCGGGCGCACCGGCGTCATCGGCATCGCCGTCGCCGAGCTGCGCCGCCCCCTCCTCGCCGCCGTCGTCGAGCGGCTGGTGATGGAACTGGACCGACACGGCCTGCACGCCGCGGTGGAACCCACGCTCGACGACCCCGCGCGCCTCGCCTCGGTCGCCGCCCAGCGCGGGCACACCTTCGACGCACTGCTGGCCGTGGACGCCCACGAACTCCCCGCCGAGGTGATCGCCGCCGCCGACGGTCCGGTGGTCCGCCTGAACGTCACGCGGTGGACCTCCGGCACCCTTGTGGACGGCACCGACACGGTGTACGCGGACCTCGACCAGGGCGCGCAGCTCGCGCTGCGCCACATGCGCGTGATGGGACGCCACCGCGCCGTGCGCATCGGGCCGGGACCGCTGGCCGAGCGGGAGGAGGAGCACGGGATCGCCCGCGTCGATCCGGGCCGGGGCGAGGTCGGCCGCGTCGCCGGCTACCGCGCGGCCCAGCGCGCCCTGGTCGAGCACCCCGGCGTCGACGCGCTCATCTGCGGCACCGACGAGATCGCCTTGGGAGCGCTGGCAGGCCTGCACGCCGCCGGCGTCGAGGTGCCCAGCCGGGTCGCGGTCATCGGCTACGGCGACCTGGACGAGGGCCGGTTCAGCACGCCGTCGCTGAGCACCATCGACCCTGACACGGTCTCCTTGGCGCGCAACGCCGTCGACCTCGTGGCGGCCCGCCTCGCCGGCACCGACCGGGCGCCCTCGTCCGTGGCCGTCCCGGTCACGCTGGTCCAGCGGGAGTCGACCTCGGCGGCGGGTGCGCGATGAAGCGGCCCACCTTGGCGGACGTCGCCGCCGTGGCGCAGGTGTCGCCCAAGACCGTCTCCAACGTGCTCCGCGGCCGCCCGCTCGCGTCGAAGGCGACCCAGGAGCGGGTGTGGCAGGCGGTCGCGTCCGTCGGCTACCGCGTGAACCGCGCGGGCCGGGCGCTGGCCGGCGGCGGGACCGGGCGCATCGCGGTGGTCGTGCCGAACCTCCACCAGCCCTACTACGCCGAGAACGCCGAGCGGCTGATCCTGGCGCTCGCGGACCGGGGTCTCACCAGCACGCTGCGCATCGCCCCGGACGCGGCGTCCGAGCGGGAGGCGGTGTTCGGCGGGACGACGGCCGACGCGGACGGGGTGATCGTCCTCCCGCACTTCATCAACACGGAGGTGTTGGGCGGCATGGCCCCCGACCGGCCCGTGGTGCAGTTCGGGAGCCGGCCCACCGGCCTGCTCGACACCGTGGTCATGGGGGAGCGGGAGGGCTTCAGCGCCGTCACCCGCCACCTCCTGGACACCGGCCGGCGGCGGCTCGCCCTGGTGTGGAACGCGACCCAGAGCGGCCGACCGGAAGGCCGCCGCTTCGAGGGCTTCGAGGAGGCGCTCGCCGAGTACGGCCTGGAACCGGACCCGGCGCTCATGGCCGCCGGCTCGGACTGGGACTGGCGCGCCCCGGGCTTCGAGGCGATGACCGGTCTGCTGGC
The DNA here is from genome assembly GCF_900101745.1 of Glycomyces harbinensis. Classification (GTDB taxonomy): domain Bacteria; phylum Actinomycetota; class Actinomycetes; order Mycobacteriales; family Micromonosporaceae; genus Glycomyces; species Glycomyces harbinensis. The sequence continues at coordinate 37,468 of NZ_FNAD01000024.1, forward strand.
CTCCGGGGCCCGCTTCGACGCGGTGCTGTGCATCAACGACTCGGTGGCGGTCGGCGCGCTGCGGGCCCTGCGCGTGGGCGGTGTGCGCGTCCCCGACGACGTCGCGCTGACCGGCTTCGACGACACGGACGAGGCCGAGTTCACGGTCCCTCCCTTGACGACGGTGAGCCCAGAGCACGAGGCCATGGTCGACGCGGCCGTGCGGATGATGGTCGACCGCCTCGGCGGCGAGGCGGGGCCGCCCCGGGTGCGTCAGACCGGCGCGCACCTGATCCCGCGGGCGTCCTCCGGCGTGCCCCGCTGACGGCGGCGGTCCGCCCGAATCCAAGCACTTCGATGCCAAGGCGCCCTCCGGGCTGCCGTGGTTCACGTTCACATCCGTAGATGTCTTTCTATTGACAACGCTGAAGTGCGTGCCTATATTCGGTTGGACCTCATGACACCCTCAAGGAGATGAAGTGACCGATCCCCTGGTAGCGGCCACTGCGACCGACCAGATCCGCACCCCCGCCGCCCCGGTCGGGGCCGCGGCCCGGCACCGGCCGCTGGACCTCCGCTCGGTGCGTCTGCACCCGGCCGGACCTCTCGGCGCGATGCAGGAGCGCAACGCCGCCGCCACCATCGCCCACTGCATCGAGCACCTCGGACCGGCCCTGGACCACTTCCGGCGCGTGCTCGGCGAGTCCGACGCCGAGAACCCCGGCTTCGTCGCCGACACGGACGTGTACAAGACGATCGAAGCCGCCGCCTGGGAGATCGCCCGCACCGGCACGACCGCGTGGGACGCCTGGCTCGACGAGACGATCGGCCTCATCGCACGCGTGCAGGAGCCCTCGGGCTACCTGGTGACCTGGGTCCAGGCCGACCCCGCCAAGGAGCGGTTCGCCGACCTCGAAGGGGCGCATGAGATGTACGCGCTCGGGCACCTGATCCAGGCTGCTGTCGCCCTCGACCGCGCCGCCGGCCGGGGCGACCTGCTCGCGATCGCCCGCGCCTTCGCCGACCTCGTGGACCGCGAGTTCGGCCCCGGACGCAAGGACGGCATCTGCGGCCACCCCGAGATCGAGACGGCCCTCGTGGAGCTCTACCGGCACACCGGCGAGCGGCGCTATCTCGACCTGGCGGCGCGGATGATCGACCTGCGCGGCCGCGGACTGCTCAAGACCGGCCACCTCGGCGCCGAGTACTTCCAGGACCACGCCCCGGTCCGCGAGGCGCGCAGCGCCGTCGGGCACGCGGTGCGCCAGCTGTACCTCAACGCCGGCGCGGCCGACGTCTACCTCGAGACCGGCGAACGGGCGCTGCTGGAGGCGATGCACGCCCAGTGGGACAGCGTGCACGAGCGCAAGATGTACCTCACCGGCGCCTTCGGGGCCCGCCACCAGGGCGAGGCCTTCGGCGACGACTACGAACTGCCTTCGGACCGCGCCTACGCCGAGACCTGCGCGACCATCGCCGACGTCCACTTCAACTGGCGGATGCTCCTCGCGGGGGACCGCTCGGCGGCCGGCTACGCCGAGGCCATCGAACGCGAACTGCACAACGCCCTCGCCGCGGCGGTCGACGCGACCGGCACCAGGTTCTTCTACGCCAGCCCGCTGCACCTGCGGCCCGACCGCCTCTCCGAAGGGCACGCCCCGCGCGAGCGCCAGTCCTGGTACTCCTGCGCGTGCTGCCCGCCGAACCTGGCCCGGCTCACCGCTCAGCTCGGGTCCTATGTGGCCACCGTCGCGGACGGCGAACTCGCCCTGCACCTGTACGCCGACGCCGAGATCGACGTGCCCGACTCCCTCGGCGGCGGCACCCTCCGCGTCGACACCGCCTACCCCGCCGACGGCCGGGTCCGCCTGCGGCTCACCGGTTCCGAAGGGCTCGACCTCGCCCTCCGCGTCCCGAGCTGGTCGCCCACCGCGCTCCTCGACGGCACCGCGACCGCGCCCGACGACGACGGGTACCTGCGCCTGCGCCTCACCGCCGAGACCACCCTGTCCTTCGACCTCGCCCCGCGCTGGACCCGCGCCCACCACCGCGCTGACGCGCTCCGCGGCAGCGCCGCGATCGAACGCGGCCCGGTCGTCTACTGCGTCGAGCAGGTCGACCTGCCCGCCGACGTGGCGCTGGACGACGTGCTGGTCGACGCCGGCGCGCCGCTCGACGAACACGACGGGTCGCCCCACCTCACGTTCCCCGCCGCCGTCCGGCCCTCCGCGCCCGGCCTCTACGGGCCCCCGCGGAACCCGGACGCCCCCCGCCCGGTGACGGTCACCGCCGTCCCGTTCGCCCAGTGGGGCAACCGAGGCGGCGACGCCATGCGCGTATGGCTGCCCGCCGTCTGACACCGATCCCCGCCCGATCCCCCGACTCAAGGAGGAGTCTTGACCCACACGACCGAACGCAGAGGGACCGCCGCCCTCGCCGGAATCGCCTCAGCGGCGCTGCTGCTGAGCGCCTGCGGCGGCGGCGGTGAGGACGACAACGCCCTGCACATCCTCGTCGTCAAGCACGCGCTCACCGGGCCCATGGCCGACATGGCCTGGGTCGACGAGCTCGAGGACGCCGCCGGCATCCCGATCGAATGGGAAGAGGTCTCGGCCGACTGGGACCAGAAGAAGTCCACGATGCTCGCCGCCGGCGACATCCCCGACCTCATCATCGGCACCAACGCCATCACCGACGCCGACATGGTCACCTTCACCGGCCTTTTCGAAGACCTCGGCGACGACATGGACTCGCTCCCCAACGTGCAGGCCATGTTCGACGCGCTGCCCGAGACCGAGCTCATGGCCACCCGCCCGGACGGCGAGGTCTTCTCCGTCCCCTCCTACCGCCGCTTCTGGCCCCAGACCGCCACCCGCCAGTACGTCAACCAGCAGTGGCTCGACAACCTCGGCCTCGAGCAGCCGACCACCTGGGACGAACTGCACGAAGTCCTCCTCGCCTTCAAGAACGAGGACGCCAACGGCAACGGCGACCCCGACGACGAGATTCCCGTCGACTGGTCCCCGGCAGGCGAGGGCGGCTTCGGGTACTTCCAGCCCACCGTGTTCCTCGGCAGCCTCGGACTGCCCACGACCAACGGCGGCGGCTCCGGCTACTTCGTGGAGAACGGCGAGGTCGGCAACTTCCTCACCGACCCCCGCTACATGGAACTCGTGTCGTTCCTGCACGAGCTCTACGCCGACGGCCTCGTCAGCCAGGACGTGATGACCCAGGACTACTCGGCCTACCAGTCCGTGGGCCGCGGCGACGGCGACGTCGCCAAGGTCGGGTTCTCCTGGGGCTGGACCGCCTCGGACCGCTTCGGCCCCCAGCTCGCGGACCAGTACGCCCCCATCGCCCCGCTCGCCGCCGACGCCTCCATGAGCGCCGACGACCTCGCCTGGACGTACGACTCCTACTCCCTCAACTACGGCCTCAACACGATCACCATGTCCGCCCAGAGCGAGAAGAAGGACGCCGCACTGAAGGTGATCGACGCCTTCTACGACCAGGACCTCTCCCTCCAGGCGCTCTGGGGCGACTTCGGGGAGAACATCGAGGAGCTCGGGAACAACGCGTACACCGTGCTGCCCCCGGCCGACGAGACCCTCGACTCGTCCTCCTGGAAGTGGACGACCACGCTCGCCGACAACAGCCCCGGCTGGATCCGCGACGACATCGAGGTCACGCTGCCGACCGACATCCAGGAGGCGGTGGAGGACGAGGCGCCGCTGACGGACGCCCTCGCGAACATCGACCCGGCCTCCGACATCTGGCCCGGGGAACTCGTCAAGATGAGCGCCGAGGACTCCAGCAGTCTCGCCCTGCTCCACACCGACATCCTCGGACAGGCCATGCAGCGGTGGGCCACCTGGATCACCGAAGGCGGCGTCGAGTCCGAATGGGACGACTACGTGTCGCAACTCGAAGGGCTCGGGCTGACCGAGGCCGTCGAGATCCACCAGCGCTACTACGACGAGTACCTGGCGAGCCAGGGATGACCTCCGCGACCACTGTCCGGCCCGCCGGGGGAGGCGCCGCGCGCGCTCCCCGGCGGGCCGGGTCCCGGCCGGCCCGGCACCTGCGCAGGTACTGGCAGCTGTGGGTGATGCTCGCCCCGGCGATCGCGTTCGTCGCGGTGTTCGCCTACGTGCCCATGTACGGCCTGCAGCTGGCGTTCCGCGAGTTCGACTTCGCCGCCGGCATCACCGGCGGCGACTGGGTCGGGCTCAAGTACTTCCAGCAGTTCTTCGACAGCCCCCAGTTCTGGACCCTGCTGCGCAACACCGTGGTCATCAGCATGAGCACGCTCGTCGCGGGCTTCATCGCCCCGATCACGCTGGCGCTCATGGTCAACCAGGTGCTCGGCCGGCGCCGCAAGAAGTTCCTCCAGACCGCCACCTACCTGCCGCACTTCATCTCGATCGTGGTCATCGTCGGCATGCTCCACGTGTTCCTCTCCCCGAGCTCGGGCCTGATCACGCGCCTCGTGGGCCTGTTCGGCGTGGACGGCGCCAACTTCCTCGGCAGCGCGAGCGCGTTCGTACCCGTCTACGTGATCTCCGACGTGTGGCAGCACGCCGGCTGGAACAGCATCATCTACCTGGCGGCGCTCGCGAGCGTGGACACGCAGCTCTACGAGGCGGCGAAGATCGACGGCGCCGGACGGTTCAGCATCATCCGGCACATCGACGTTCCGGCGCTGGTGCCCACGATGATCGTGCTGCTCATCTTGAACATGGGGAACGTGCTCAACACCGGCTTCGAGAAGATCTTCCTCATGCAGAACCCCCTCAACCTCGGGGTCTCCGAAGTGATAGCGACCTACGTCTACAAGATCGGCATCCTCTCCAACCAGTTCAGCTACGCCACCGCGATCGGGCTGTTCAACACCCTCATCAACTTCGCGTTCCTGATGGTCGCCAACCAGATCGCCAAGCGCGTCTCCAACACGAGTCTGTGGTGAGCCAGATGCAGAGACCCTTCGCCGCCCTCCGCCGCGACACCCCCGGCGACCTCGTGTTCAAGGCCCTCCTGGCGCTGTGCTGCGTCCTGGTGCTGCTCTTGGCCCTGTACCCGATCTACTTCGTGGTGATCGCCTCCGTCAGCGATCCGACGATGGTCGCCACCGGGCGGGTCTGGCTCGTGCCGCGCGACCTCTCCTGGTTCGGGTACGAGCAGATCCTCGCCGACGAGCGCATCTGGAACGGCTACCGGAACACGCTCGTCTACGCCCTGGTCGGGACCGCGCTGAACCTCGTGGTGACGATGCCCGCCGCGTTCGCCCTCTCGCGCAGGGAGTTCCGGCCGCGTCGGCCGCTCATGTTCTTCTTCGCGTTCACCATGTTCTTCAGCGGCGGGCTCATCCCGATGTACCTGCTGCTGCGGGACCTGAACCTGCTGGACAACTGGCTCGTGTTCGTCCTGCCCTCCGCGGTCAACGTCTTCAACCTGATCATCGCCCGGTCGTTCTTCGAGCACTCGCTGCCCGACGAGCTGCACGAGGCCGCCTCCATCGACGGCGCGAACTACTTCCAGTTCTTCCTGAAGATCGCGCTGCCGCTGTCCATGCCGATCCTCTCGGTGATCGGGCTGTACTACCTGGTGCAGCACTGGAACGACTTCTTCACCGGTTTGGTGTTCGTGCGCGACTACGACCTCCAGCCGCTGCAGATCGTGCTGCGCGACATCCTCATCTCCAACCAGGCCTTCTCCGGAGGCGCGGGCGGGGCGGGCGGCGCCGGGGCCGGGTCCTACGCCCAGCAGTACGCCGACCAGATCAAGTACGGCGTCATCGTCGTGTCCACACTGCCGGTGATCGTGCTCTACCCGTTCCTCCAGCGCTACTTCGAGAAGGGCGTCATGATCGGGGCGGTGAAGGGATGAGGACCACCTTCCTGGACTGGTACCAGCGGCTCGGCGGGCTCGGCCTGCGGCTGCTGTGCCTGCACCTGCTCTGGCTGGCGTGGACCCTGCGCGGCGGGGTCGTGCTCGGCGTCTTCCCGGCGACGGCCGCCCTGCACGGCGTGCTGCGCAAGGACGCCCGGCTCGCCGCCGCGAACCGGGACGAGGCGCCGGCGCCGGCCGGGCTGCGGGCCGAGTTCGGCGCGTTGTGGCGCCGGGAGTTCGCCGCCGCCAATCGGCTCGGCGCGCTGCTGGTGCTCTGCTGGGCGTTCCTCGTCCTGGACCGCCGGATCGTCGAGCACCTCGACTTGGGCGGCCTCGGACCGCTGCTCGCCGGCGGCCTGACGGTCGCCGGCGTCTGGCTCGGCGTCATCACCGCCCTGGTCTGGCCGCTGCAGTCGCACTTCGACGAGAGCGCCCGGGCGCTCCTGCGCCGAGCCTTGATCCTGACGGCGGGTCGCCCCGCCACGGCGGCGCTCGCGGGCGCGGGCGTCGGCGTCATGCTGGGCGCCTACTACCTGGTGCCGGGCCTGGCGCCCGTGTTCGGCCTGGCCGCACCCGCGGCCGTCGCCACGACGGCGCTGTGGCGATCGGGCGTGCTCGCCGTTCCGAACGACCCGGACCGACCTGCGGCGGCGCGCCTCGTGGAAGGAAGCGGCGCGGAAGGCCCGCGGCTGGCCTGAGGTCCGTGCGTCAGGTGAGCGGGAACGGGCCGGGCGAGAAGAAGATGAAGAAGGACAGCACCATGACGATCAGCGATCCGAGCCCGCTGAAGAACCCGCCTGCCGCGGTGCTGCGGTTGGTGGCGATGCCGGTGCGGGCCCGGTTGAGGCCGACGGCGCCGAAGACGACGGCCAGCACGCTGACGGGCCAGGTCAAGAGGTAGAGCATCGGCACCCACAGGAGGGCGAACGCGATCAGCCCGAGGACGAAGGCGGTGATGCCGATGCCGTTCTCGGGGGGTCGATCGCCCTGGGGCGGAATGGGTGCGTCGGTGAAGGGGTCGAGCATGGCGGCGTGTCCGGATCTGTGATGGTCGGTGGGTCGCCACTCACCGTACCTTCAGCCCGCCGTCAGCAGGGGACGCGCGATCGGCCGCGGCCGCGGGCGGTTCGCGTCGCGGAGGCACGAGGGCCAGGTCAACCGCCTGCGATGCGGGTTTCGGGACGATCGGATGAGCCGATCGGCTCAAGTTCCGACCCTTCGGGTAAACCGGCAGAGCCGCTTCGGGACTCGTCGCGGGATCGGGGCTCCGGCCGGAGCAGTGATTTTCCAAATATTTGAATCTTCAAGTAATTGCGTCCGCGTCGACGGTCTTGTAGCGTGATTTTCACGAGGCCTCAGTCGGCGACCGGTACCCGCCCTGACGGGGAGGCCGGCTCGGTGCCGAGACACGGAGGATCTTCGTGATGAGATCAGTCTCGCGTCCCGTGCAGTCGATGCTCGCCGTATTGGTCGGGCTGATGATGAGCGCGGTGTTCAGCGCAACGGCCGCCTCGGCCCCGCCTTCACCGGCCGACCAGGACCCGGCGCCCCCCGCGGCGACCTGGGATCTGTCCGGCGGGGTGCAGCGGCTCTGCATCCCCGCCGGTTCGCCCTACACCAGCTACTTCGTCGGCTTCGTCGCCGGAGCCTGGGACACGCCTCTCCTGCCCGAGGTGCACGGACTTCCCGAGGGCACCGTCGTCAGCATGACCCAGTCGGTCCCGCCCGATGACAACGGAGACCAGTACATCGGGGTCATCTGGATCCTCGTCCAACTGCCCCCTCTGGACTACGGGGAGTACCCGGCCGTCCTCACCGTCACCGACGGGACGTCGACGCAGACGATGGGGATCCTGATCAAGGCCCAGGAGAAGTGGGGCTGCTGAGCCGCACCGCCCGACCGCACGGAACACCGCCGCCGCCCCGGCGGTGTTCCGTGCCCCGGCCGTCGACATCGGACCGCGGTCCCTGGCCGGAACCCCTCCGCGTCGGTTCGGGACCCCTCCCGGCGTCGCCGTGTGAGCATCACGTCGGATCGGGAAGCCGAGCGGCAGAAGAGAGGTCCGATGGCGGCAGACTTGGAAAGGCTCATCAGGAACCTCGGGATCACGGGGTCCGGTTACAGCGATGCGAACCCGCGGGAGCTGGCGATCGCCGCGCTGCGGAAGCGCGGCCCGGAAGCGGTCCCCGTGCTGATCTCGCGGCTGGACGGACTGCTGACCGCGTGGGCCGAGTACTTCGCGCGAGTCGACGCGGCGCTCAAGGTGTGGCGGCTGTGGTACGACGAGAGCGACCGGCTCTCGGCCGTGCACGGCCTCGGCGCCGACCTCGAGCGGTACCGCTCCATCCCGACGGCCTCCCTTCCCGACCGGCCGCCGCGCCCCGCAGACGACAGCCTGCTGATGGACGGACTGATCGGGGCCCTGCGCGGCATCGGGGACGCGCGCGCCGGAGCCGTCCTCTGCAAGGCGCTGACCGACCGCGTCGGCATCCATTCGGCGACCCTGGCGCTGCGCGAGATCCGGGTCGAAGGCGCGGAGCGGCACCTGCTCGACGCGGCGGCACAGGTCGAAATGGACGACAGGCAGTTCCGCGAACTCGTCGAGACCGCTCGCGACTACGGCGTCACCGCTTCCCACGCCAGGACGCGCTTCGCCGCGGAGCGGACCCCGGAGGGCCGGGTACGCCTGTGGCGCTTGGTGAACGAGCTCGCGACCGACGGAGCCGACCGCCTCGCGGTCGCGAAGATCCGGGATCCGCTGGTGTACATGGCGATGGACTCACCGCCCGGGCGGTGGGACGCGATGCGCCGGTTGAGCGAGTCCGGACTCCTCGGCGACGCCGGGGATCAAGAGCCCTGGGCACGCGAGTACGAGGCGCCGCCGTCGCCGGGGATCGTGAGCGCCGCGATCGCGCTGGCCGGGCGGGACGAGCCCGAAGGATTCGGGTACGAACTGCGGCACCGGGTCCGGCAGGTGGTCAAGAACCACAACGGCGAGTCGGCCGCCCCGGGCGTCCTCGCGGCGTTGGAGGAGCAGGCCTCCGGCGCATCGGCCGCGGAACTCGTCTTCACACTGGAGCTCGCGAAGTTCCTCGCGGCCAGGAACGACCTGCTGGACGACCCGATGGACCTGGTCAGGCCGCTCTATCGGCTGAGCCTCCACGCCGAGTCGGAGGTCAGGGAGCGCGCGCTCGGCGCGCTGCACCACGGCTGGACGCTCTTCGAGCTGATGACCCAGACCGATGCGGGGCGCCGCGAAGAGGCCACCATGATCTACGAGAAGACGGCCCGCCCCGAAGACCGGGTTCGCTACGAGACCTTCCTGTCCCTCAACCGTCCCTGGTGGAAGAAGGTCCTCCGGCTCAAGGGCGCGGCGCCTCGCCGCCGGTGAGCGCGGACGGCCGGTCCTCGCGATCGCAGAGGGAAGGCGCCGGCGGCGAGCGGTCGAACGCCGACGCCGGCCCCTTCGCCGCGGCCGTCATGCCGGCGTGTCGGGCATCGCCGTCGGGTCGTAGGCCAGCAGCTCCCAGCTGTGGCCGTCCGGGTCGTCCACGGCGCGGTTGTACAGCCAGCCCATGTCCTGCGCGGGACGGGGCTCGGCGCCGCCCGCCGCCACGGCCGCCTCGACGAGCCGGTCGACCTCCTCCTTCGACTCGGCGGCCAGTGCGTTGATCGCCTCGACCGTCCCGGAGGCGATCTCCTTGGTCGTGAACCCGGCGAACTGCTCGCGGGTCATGAGCTGCACGGCCACCGCCTCGCCGAGGACCACCTGCGCGGAGGTCTCGTCGGTGAACTGCTCGTTGAGGGTGCCGCCGAGCGCCAGATAGAACGCTTTGGCGGCCGCAAGGTCGCCGACGGGAAGGTTGACGTAGATCTGCGTGAACGCCATGGTGCTCTCCTGAATCCGAGTGCCGGTTCCTCCGGCCCGGTTCGAATCTACGGCCGCACCTCGGCATCGGTCTTGTACAGGAGCGACAGCATCTCCTCGTCCGTGGGCCGCTGGAGCTGCGTCGCCCGCCTGCCGACGAACCGGGCCAGCGAGCGCGCCAGGTGCGGCTGGTCGTGGTATCCGACCAGGTGCACGACGTCGGCCGCGGCCTCGCCCCGCCGCAGCAGCATGGCGGCCTGGCGGGCGCGCTCGATCTGGCGGATCGTGCCCTGCGTCAGTCCGGTGGCGGCGGCGACGCGGCGCTGGACGGACCGGGGCGTGACCAGCATCGGCGCGTCCCCGGCGAGTACGTCGGCCACCAGCGGGTCACGGACCAGCAGGCCGGCGCGGACCAGGCGGTCGACGAACGTCTCGGCGTTCTCGAAGCCGGGGATCTCCCATTCGTCGCCTTGCAGGACGAAGGTGCGGGCCGTCGTGCGCGGGCTCGCGACGCTCGTGTCCACGAGGTCGGGGACGGGCAGGCCCCGCAGGTACGCGCCGTGCCCGAAGATCACGCCGAGCGCGCCGCTCGGCTTGCCGCCCAGCGGGACCACCGTCGGGCGGGTCTCGGGGCCGCGCACCGACACGTGCGTGACGCCCTCGGACGTCCACGCGACGAGTTCCCAGTTCGAGTTGGCGACGGACACCATCCGCCGGGGCGCGGCCGCGCCGTACGAGCCCTCCTCGGACGCCTGGTAGACCCGCTCCACGTAGGGCGAGTCCGAGGGCCGGTGGTCCAGGCCCGGGACGTCCTCGGAGTGGTCGCGCGTCACGACTCGCATCGTATCGCCGACGCGGTTCGCGGTAGGGACTCCGGCCGATCCATCGGCGGACCGGCCGGAGCCCAGCGCCTGTCAGACGCGGGACCACTTCTGGTTGTCGCCGCTCCAGCAGCTGTAGAGCTGCACGGGCGAGCCGTTGGCGGTGTTGTAGACGTCCAGGCACGCGCTCGAATAGCCGACGCTGCGGATCGTGCCGTCCGATCCGAACGTCCACTTCTGTCCGTTCGCGTTGTTGCACGCGTTGATCTGCACCTGCGTCCCGTTGCTTCCCGAGGGCGCTTCGAGGCACCTGCCGAGAACCCGCAGCTCCTGCGCCGAGGTGTAGGTGAACTGCTGGTTCGCGCCCTCGTAGCAGGTGTACAGCTGGACCTTCACGTTGCTCGCGGTGCTGCCGCCGGGCACGTCGAGGCACTTGCCGGCCGAGGTGCTGCGCAGCAGGTCGGTCTCGCCGCCACCGCCTCCGCCGCCACCGCCGGAGCCGTCGGGGGCGACGGCGCGGCCGGTGCTCGGGGAGATCATGCCGGCGCACAGGCCCCGGGACTGGAGGTTGGCCTTGATCTGCGGGATCGCGTTGATGGTGTTCTGGTAGGCGTCGTGCATGAGGATGACGCCGCCGTTCTGGAGGGTGCTCGCGGCCTGGACGATCTGCGCGGTGCTTGCGCCGTTCCAGTCCTGCGAGTCGACGCTCCAGATGACCTCGGTGAGACCGTACTGGGCCTCGACGGACTTGAGGGTCGAGTTCGTCTCCCCGTACGGGGGCCGGAAGAGGTTCGGTGTGACGCCGGTGGCGCTCTGGATCGCCTGCTGGGTGCTGGAGATCTCCTGGGCCATCTGCGACGAGCTCATCTGCGTCATGTGCGGGTGCGTGTAGGAGTGGTTGGCGACCCACATGCCCGCGGTGACCTGCGCTCGGGCGAGCGCGGGATTGGCGGCCACCCGCTGCCCGGTGTTGAACATGGTGGCCCGCAACCCGTTGGAGGTCAAGGCGTTGAGCAGGCTGCTGGTGGTGCCGGGGTTGGGTCCGTCGTCGTAGGTCAGCGCGACGTAGCCGTTGCAGGTCTGGGCCTGCGCGGGGGCGGCGGCGACGCCGAGCACGACCGCGGCGGTGCCGAGGGCGACGACGAGGGCGGACAGGGTGGCGATGAGCGTCCTCATGCGACTTCGCATGACGAGCCTCCTTAGGGTGTCGACCGGAGGCGCCGGGCCGAGGGTGCCGGCGGCGGTCCGGGGGTACGGCGCATCAGTCTGCGTCGACGAGCTCCCAGGGGTGAGGCCCTAGTCGTCATGAGGGGATGACGGTGGATCGATGTCCCGTGGATGAACAGGAACGAACTCGATTATCCGGTCCGACCCGCTGGAAGACAAGGACTTCGACCTTCATGCCAATCGATCGACGTCGATATGTATGCGACCGGTCGGGGAGCGGGAGACGAACGGTCGGCGAACGGGGCGAACTGCCGCCGGTGACGGGCGTGCACGTCGGGTAGGGTGGGCCGCGGTGTGCCGGGAAGTCTGGTCGGCGAAGGTGATCGTCGACCCGAACGGAGCCCGCCCTCGTGCCCACCGACTCCAAGGAGCCCTGGAAGTCCGCCATCTGGCGGACCCGGCCCACGTTCCTCTACTCGCGCAAGCCCCTCGCCCGCTACGTCGGGCGCCCGGCCGCCGAGTTCCTGAAGATCGAGCCCGCCGCGGGCGTCGTCCTCGTCGTCTGCGCCGTCGCGGCGATGCTGTGGGCGAACTCGCCGTGGGCCGCCTCCTACGGTGCGGTGTGGGACCTGGACGTCACGATCGGCGTCGGCGGTTTCGAACTCCACCACACGCTGCGCGAATGGATCAACGACGGCCTGATGGCGATCTTCTTCTTCGTGGTCGGCATGGAGATCAAGTCGGAGATCGTCTCCGGCGAACTGCGCAGCGTCCGCAACGCCGTCGCACCCCTCGCCGGGGCGCTCGGCGGCATGGCCGTCCCCGCGCTCGTCTACGCCGCCTTCAACGCAGGCGGCCCGGGCGCCGCCGGCTGGGGCATCCCCATGGCCACCGACATCGCCTTCGCCGTCGGGGTCCTCGCGCTCTTCGGCTCCCGCATCCCCTCGGCCGCCAAGGTGTTCCTGCTGACCCTCGCCATCGTCGACGACCTCGGCGCGATCGCCGTCATCGCCGTCTTCTACACCGACGACCTCTCGATGCCCTGGCTCGGCGCCGCCGGCGCGATCCTCGCCCTGGCGGTCGTCCTGCGCCTGCTCAACGTCTGGTCGGCACCGGTGTACCTGATCGTGGGCATCGCGCTGTGGCTGGCGACCCTCGAATCGGGCATCCACGCCACCGTCGCGGGCGTCGCCATGGGTCTGATCATCTCCGCCAAACCGCTCCTGGACCCCGCTGCGGCCCATGCCAAAGCGCAGGAACTCGCCAAAGAGGGCCTGACCCCGGAGGAGACCGAGCACCTGGTCCGCCTCACCCGCGACGCCCAGCCGCCCACCCACCGCCTCCAGCACCGGCACCACCCCTTCTCCTCCTTCGTGGTGCTGCCGCTGTTCGCGCTGGCGAACGCCGGCGTCGCTCTCAGCGGGGATCTGCTGGGGGCCGCCGCCGCCTCGACGGTGACGATCGGCATCGTGCTGGGTCTGGTGGCGGGCAAGACCCTCGGCATCACCGCCGCGACCTGGCTCGTCGTCAAGACCGGCGCCGGCCGCATGCCGACGGGCACCTCGTGGCCGCTGATGATCGGCATCGCCGCCGTCGCCGGGATCGGGTTCACCGTCGCGCTGTTCATCACCGAACTCGCCTTCGGCGGCGCCGATACCGAGCTGCTCACCGACGAGGCGAAGATCGGCGTCCTCGTCGGGTCGGTGGCCGCAGCCCTGATCGGCGCCGCGATCGTGGCACTCGCCGCCCCGAAACGACGCCCGGACGCCTAGTCGGGTGCTTCGGCCTCGGTGACCGGGGACCACTCCAGCGGCTGCGACAGCACCATGCTGCTGCGGGGCCGGCCGTATCGGGCGAGCCGGTCGATGAACGACTCGAACGCCTCCATCGACGGCACCGCCGCCACCAGGGCCGAGCAGCCGTCGCCGGTGATGCGGAACAGTTGGCGGATCTGCGGCCAGGTCAGCACGTCGGGGTCGCGCAGCAGGCAGCGCGGTCCGTAGCAGTCCATGACGACCACCGCCTGGACCGGATGTCCGGCGCGTTCGGGCGCGACGTGCGCGTGGTAACCGCTGATCACCCCGCTCGCCTCCAGCCGGCGCACCCGCTCGGCGACCGTGGGCGCGGAGAGGTGCACGCGCCGGGCCAGTTCGTTGTACGAGAGCCGGGCGTCGTTCTGGAGCTCCTGGAGCAGCCGCCAGTCCATGCGGTCCATCGGATCTTCCATTCGCAAAGAGATGACGATGATCGGAATTCGATCATAAGCTGAATGGTCCGAGAACAGTTGTCTCTGCCCTTCTCATCGACGCGTCGGAGCGCAATAGTGTGATCATGAAATTGCCCGCGTTTCGCACGGTCTTCGAACCCTTCCGCATCCACTCGGTCGAGCCGATCAAGATGACCACCCCCGCCGACCGCAAGGCCCGCTTGGCGACGGCCTCGTACAACCTCTTCCAGCTGCGCTCCGAGGACGTGCTCATCGATCTCCTCACCGACTCCGGCACCGGCGCGATGAGCCGCGACCAGTGGGCCGCGATCCAGCGCGGCGACGAGTCCTACGCCGGGTCCCCGTCGTACTTCGTCTTCCGCGACGCGGTGCGGGACCTGTTCGACTTCGAGCACGTCATCCCGGTCCATCAAGGACGAGCCGCCGAGCGCATCCTCTTCTCGGTCCTCGGCGGCCCGGGGAAGGTCGTCCCGAACAACACCCACTTCGACACCACGCGCGCCAACGTGGAAGCCACCGGCGCGGCAGCCGTCGACCTGGTCATCGCCGAGGGCAGGGACCCGGCCTCGCTGCACCCGTTCAAGGGCAACATGGACCTGGCCGCGCTGGAGGCGCTGCTGACCGAACGCGGCGCCGACGTGCCCTGCGTGTTCGTCACCATCACCAACAACAGCGGTGGGGGACAACCGGTCTCGCTGGAGAACCTGCGCGGCGTGCGGGAACTGTGCGACCGGCACGGCAAGCTGCTGTTCCTGGACGCGTGCCGGTTCGCCGAGAACGCGTGGTTCATCCGCGAACGCGAGGGCGGCCAGGGCGAGCGCGACGTGGTCGACATCGTGCGCGACATCGCAGGCCTGGCCGACGGCATGACCATGAGCGCCAAGAAGGACCCGATGGGCAACATCGGCGGCTGGCTGGCCCTGGACGACCCGGACCTCGCGCAGGAGTGCCGGAACATGCTGGTCCTCACCGAGGGCTTCCCGACGTACGGGGGCCTGGCGGGCCGCGACCTCGAAGCGGTGGCCCAGGGGCTGAGCGAGGCCGTCGAGCACGACTACCTGCGCTACCGGATCGTCTCGACCGCCTATCTGGGCGAGGCGCTCCAGAAGATCGGGATGCCCGTCATCAGCCCGATCGGCGGCCACGCGGTCTACGTCGACGCCCGCGCGCTGCTGCCGAACATCGACCCGCTCCACTACCCCGGTCAGGCCCTCGCCGTGGCCCTGTACGAGCTGGGCGGGGTCCGCAGCTGCGAGATCGGGACGGTCATGTTCGGGCGCCGGCCCGACGGGGGAGAGGTGCCCGCGGCCATGGACCTGGTCCGACTGGCGATTCCGCGCCGCACCTACACGCAGAGCCACTTCGACTACGTCATCGAGGTCTGCGAGCGCCTGGTCGAACGCGCCCACCTGCTCCCGGGCTATCGGATCACCCAAGAGCCGAAGGCGTTGCGCCACTTCACCGCACAGTTCGAACCGATCACCCGGTGACATCGGCCGAACTCGCCCTTGCGCTCATCCGCGGCTACCGATAGAGTTTTGTGCACAGAAAAGTATGCACAAAGCTTGGAGCGGCCCATGCAGAACGGCGAACTCGACGCGATCGCGTCCTGGCTGGACGAGGCCCTGCCGTCACTGGTTGCGGCGCAACGGGTTCCGGGCGCCGTGGTCGGCGTGCTCCAGGGCGAACGCCTGGTGACCGCAACGGCCGGAGTGCTCAACCGCCGCACACGACAAGCGGTGACCGCCGATGCGCTTTTCCAAGTCGGGTCGATCACCAAGGCGTGGACCGCGACCTTGGTGATGCAGCTGGTGGACGAGGGCCTCGTCGAACTGGACGATCCGGTGCGCCGCCACCTGCCCGAGTTCCGGGTGGCCGACGAGGCGTCGAGCGCTGCGATAACGCTGCGTCAGCTGCTCAGTCACACCGCCGGTTTCGACGGCGACCACTTCGACGAGGCCGCGGGCGACCACGTGCTCGACCACTATCTCCGCGACGTGCTGCCGGGAGCGCCGCGACTGTTCGCGCCGGGCCGCATGTTCTCCTACTGCAACGGCGGATACAGCGTGCTCGGCCGCGTCCTGGAACGGCTGCGGGGGAGGCGCTACGCCCAAGTGGTGCAGCAGTACCTGGCCGAACCGCTCGGGCTCGGCAGCGTCGCGGCCTCGGCCGAGGAGGCGATCGCCATGCCGGTCGCCGTGGGGCACATCGGCACTGACCTCACGCCGAGTCGAAGATGGTCGGTGCCCGCGAACTTCGACCCGGCCGGCTGTCTCGCCATGCCGGTCGGCGACCTCCTCCGCTTCGCCAGGATGCACCTCGACGAGGGGGTGGCCGCGGGCGGCACCCGGATCCTGTCGGCGGACGCCTGCGCCGAGATGCGGACCGCGCAGACCCAAGAGCCGCCGGCGGTGACGGCGTTCGCGGCACCCAGCCTGGGCTGGTTCCTGCTCAGGGGCAACGGAGTCGTCGCGGCCGACGGCGGCACGATCGGGCAGCGTGCCTTCCTGCGGCTGATCCCGGAACGCGGGGTCGCCGTCGCTCTGCTCGCCAACGCCGGTACCGGCGAGGGGCTGCTCCGCCCTGTCCTGGGAGAGGTGCTCAGCCGCCTCGGCGCCGCCCACCGGCAGACCTCCGGGCCGTTCCCGGCACCCCAGGCGCTCGAGCCTTCGCGGATGGCGGGCCGCTACGAGTCCTCCGCGGGAAGGTTCATCGTGGAGACGGTCGATGAGCGCCTCGTCCTGCGCAGCGAGCCGGGCGCGTTCGACGTCATCTGCGACATGGCACCGCCGAGCGGAACGCTCACCGCCGCAAGGGGAGGCATCGACATCACCGACTCCAGCGGTGCGGTGGTCGGGCAATGCGTGTTCATCATGGACGGTGACCGCGCCGACCTGCTCCATGTCAACGGTCAAGCCGTGCCGCGTGTCGAGTGATCGTCGTCGACATCGACCGGAAAGGCGTGGAACTGCACCGCGACCCTCGCCGCGCCGGGCGATTCCTCGTCGGACGCGTACCGCTCGATGACCGCGCGGACCTCAGCGGTGAACTCGGCGAGTCGCTCGGCCGTCATGCCGAGCGTGTACGAGGAGTTCAGCGACGCGTCGATCCACTCCTCCGGCAAGGTCGGCGCCCTCCGCTGGAACGCGATCAACTCCTCCGCCCGCCGACGCGCCATCTCGTCCACCAGCAATGCGGCCGCAGGCTCGGCGTCGGCATCGACCAGGTCCGGCCGGAACGAGAAGCCGCCGGGAACGGTGCGCCACCAGCGCTCACGGCCCTTGCCCCGGCCCGGGCTGCGCCCCTCCGCATTCTCGATCAGGCCGCTGCCCGCGAGTTGCCGCAAGTGGTAGCTGATGACGCCGGTGTTGTGGCCGGTCCGCTCCGAAAGCTGCGTCGCCGTGGCAGGGCCGTGTTCACGCAGCAGCTCCCACAATTCGATCCGCAGCGGATGCGCCAACGCCTTCAGCGCAGCGGTGCTCAACTCCAGCGGCCCGGATCCGTCCATGGGCATCATCCTCACACGGCGGCGCCTGCCACGCCCGCGTGGACCCGTCTGCCTGCGGCGCTGCATCAACTTCCCGATCGCTGCTCCCCGGGGAGCAGCGCCGGTCCCCGATGATGGCGGGGCCGCCCGATCGCTCCGAACCTCGCGCCGTCGAAGGTCCGCCAATCGAATTTCGCTGCAAGGACAATGCTCGCCATTGCAAGGCTTCCGGGAATGACGGTGGCGAGGAAGGACAGCACCGAGTCCTGCCGGGCGTCGCTCCCGAGGTGGATGGCGGCCCTCGTCGTGAGCGGGACCAGGAGCAGCAACTCGGCGATCCAGCAGTAGAAGTAATTGAACGACCGTGGCGCAAGGTACATGTAGATGATGTTGAGGATCGTCAGCCAGGCCTGGCAGTAGATTCCGATCAGGCCAATGTGCAGGAGCGCGGCCCAGATGGAGTTCGCCTGCTCGACCGGCCAGAAGAAAGCCGACGACGGCGCCCAATCGTGCCCCACCGCCTTGCTGTCACCGGTGGCCGAGTCGTCTTCTGCGCCACCAGATCCGCCCGGGTCGGCCTCTTCCACAACCGAAGTGCCATGCGAGGCATCGGTTCCTCCGCCATGCGTCGAACGTATCCATTCCACGCCACCGAAATCAACGAAGACGGTGTAGAAAAGTGTGATCACGCCGAGCAAAATGCCAACTGCCCCTATGGTGACGCTTCGTTTCGTGTACTTCAGGGACGCTTCCTGGTTGTACCTGTCGTCGAGCACTCGCCGTTACCTTTGCGATCCGGGTCGGCAGTCTAGGCACTGCCGGTTTTGAAGGGGTGTGCCCAATCTACGGGTGGCCACAGCGTATTCGTGCGCTTTGCAACCCGTGTCGCGTTCATTTCTTCAGCCGGTAGCGCCGTGGCCCATCGACTTGAGAGGGCCGACACGCTCTCGCGCCCCGTCTAGGACGAGGAGAACTGGCGGCGGTAGCTGGTGGGCGTGGTGGCGAGTTGGAGGCGGAAGTGCTGGCGCAGTGCGGCGGCGCCGCCGAATCCGCTGCGGCGGGCGATCTCCTCGATCGAGAGGGTCGTGCCCTCCAGCAGCTCCTGCGCCCGCTGGACCCGCTTCGCGAGCAGCCATTGCATTGGGGCGGAACCGGTCTGGTCGTGAAAGTGCCGGTTCAGCGTGCGGATGCTCAACCCGGCCCGGCGGCCGATCTCCGCAAGGGTGAGCGGGCGGTCGAGATTGGCGGTCATCCACTGCATGATCTCGGCCAGCGACCCCTCGTCGGTCACCGCGCGGTCCGAGGCGATGAACTGCGCCTGGCCGCCGCTGCGGTGCGGTGACATGACGAGACGTCGCGCCGCCTGGGCCGCGACCGCGGCGCCGTGGTCCATGCGGATCATGTGCAGGCACAAGTCGACTCCCGCCGCCACGCCCGCGCTGGTCAGGACGTCGCCGCCGTCGATGTAGAGCGCCGCGGCGTCGAATCGCACGCGCGGGAACCGGGCGGACAAGGCCGCGGCATGGCGCCAGTGCGTGGTGGCGTCGCGCCCGTCGAGTAGTCCGGCCTCGGCCAGGATTCCCGCGCCGGTGCAGATCGAGGCGATCCGCCGCCCCTGCTCGTTCGCCCGGCGCAGTGCTGCGACGACGTCCGGGGGCACCGGGCCGGACGAATCGTGCGCGGGGACCACGATCGTGTCGGCCTCGAGCAGTTCACCGAGCCCGTACGGCGGCGTCATGGTGAACAGGGCGTCCCCGGCGGCGCTGACCTGCACTCGTCCGGGTCCGCAGACGCGCACCGAGTACAGCGGTGCGTCCCGGCCGTCCATCGATCTCGCCGATCCGAATACCTGTCCCGCAGTCGCCAACTCGAAGCCGACGACGTGGTCCATCGCCAGTACCGACACGAGGTGCATGGCAAATATCTTACGTATCTTGTCAATCGTGCCACTCGTGCGAGACCGCCGCTCGGACCACGATGGTCACCGACGGCAATTCGAGCAGGAGGGCAAGACCCATGCGTGTCGAGATCCTGATGTACCCCGGCGTCTCCGAAGTGGACGCCGTCATGGCGCTGCACGTCTTCCAAGTCGCCGCCAGGCGCGGCGCAGATGTCGAGTCGGCGCTGGTCACCGCGTCCGATGGTGCCGAGATCGAGGGAGCCGACGCGGTGCGGTTCACCGGCCTGCCGACCTGGCGGCCCGCCGAGACCGACGTCCTGCTGGTGTGCGGCGGCTGGATCCACGAGGTCATCGCCGACGGGACCGTTCCGAGGCAGATCGCCGAGGCGCGCCGCCTGGCCGGCCCCGGTCAGATCCTGGGCGGCGTCTGCGCCGGCGCCGTCATCCTCGGCGCCGCCGGACTCCTGCAAGGCCGTCCTGCCACGACCCACCACGCCGCGTTCGCCGACCTGTCGAAGTACACCGAGGTCGTCGATGCCCGCATCGTCGACGACGGCGACGTCGTCACCGCGGGCGGCGGTCCGCTCTCAGGGTTCGACCTGCCCCTGTACCTGCTCGAACGGGAGCTGGGCGAACCGCGTCTGGCGGCCGAGATCGAACAGTTCATCGAGCACGACCGCCGCGGCACCGTCTGGCGCTGAGTCGAGCACGAGGAGCGTGGGGAGCCCTCGCGTTTCGAGTTCCGGGCGGAGTCCGTCGCAGGACCGAACGGGGGCGACCCGCCCGGCTGCAAAGGCGAAGGGTCAGCGGCGGGCGCTGGACAGCGCCCGTTCCCGTTCGATGAAGTCCGCCATTTCGGCCGCGAAGACCTCGGGGTCGGCGGCGTCGAACCCGCTGGTGCCGCCGGTCGAGCCCACCGCGGCCGAGACCTGGCCGACGTCGGTGGAGGTCATCTCGGCGACCACGTCGCAACTCGCAATGCAGAAGAGGGAGAGCGTGTACCCCTGGCCGCGGAACGCATCCCGCAGGACCCGTGCACGAGAGGGCACGATGTCGCCGAGTCCAGGCCAGACGATGACGTTCGGGGTCGGGTTCAGCACGTGAAGTCCTATCTGTTCAGTCTGGAAATGCAACGTGAGATTGTGGGCGCACTCGCTTCAACATGCGTACCAGGATCTGCGTTGCCGCAGCTCACCAACAATCATAACTCGCGAAACCCGACCTACCGCCCGCTGGCGGCAAGTTACTTAAGCCAACACTTGACTTTCTGGTTCCGACGGCTATGGTCAAGCGCATGCTTAAGTATGAGGCGGAGGCCGTGGACCGGGTGTTCCACGCTGTCGCGGACGCGAATCGGCGGGCGATCATCGAGCGCCTGACCCGCAGCCCGGCCACCGTGAGCGAGCTGGCGGCCCTGCTCGGGGTGACCGTGGCCGCGACCGTCCAGCACCTGCGGGTGCTGCAGGACAGCGAGCTGGTGAGTTCGGAGAAGGTCGGGCGGGTCCGCACCTGCCGGATCGATCCGGCGGGCCTGCACAACGCCGAGGCGTGGTTGACGCGCCAGCGCACGGCGTGGGAGCTCCGCCTCGACCGCCTCGGCGCGGTTCTCGGCGACGAGGCGAAGGAGTCGGGACGATGAACGATCATTCGGTCAAGCACGGCACGTTCACGCTGGAGCGGACCTACGCCGCCTCGCCCGCCGCGGTCTTCGCGGCCTGGTCCGACCGCGACACGAAGGCCGAGTAGTTCGCGGCGAGGACGACCGCTGCACGCCGGACTTCCGGATCGGCGGCACCGAGGCCGTGCGTGGCGGCGAAGAGACCGGCCTCGTGGCGAGGAGCGTCTACCGCGACATCGTCCCCGTCGGCTCGACGTCCTTCTTCGATCGATGATCAAACGATTGCGCATCCGTTGAATTTGTGCGATCCTCACGATCAATCGATCCGAACCCGTCGTCAAGGAGGCAGCCGTGCTCGTCGCGCACTACGCAGGAAACCGGACCATGACCGTGGGACGGGCCGAACCGAATCCGCCGGGGTTCGGCCAGGTGCAGATCGCCGTGGCGTTCAACGGCATCTGCGGCACCGACCTGCACATCCTCAGCGGGCACATGGACGCGCGCGTCGCCATGCCCGCGATCATCGGCCACGAGATGAGCGGGACGATCAGCGCGCTCGGCGAGGGCGTCGACGGCTGGGCGGTCGGCGACCCGGTCACGGTCATGCCCCTGGCCTGGGACGGGACCTGCCCCGCCTGCCTCGCGGGGAACCGCCACATCTGCCAGAACCTCGACTTCGTCGGCATCGACTCGCCCGGCGCGCTCCAGGGCCGCTGGAACGTCGACGCCGGACTCCTCGTGGCCCTGCCCCCCTCGCTCTCCCTGCGGCACGCGGCCCTGGTCGAGCCCACCGCCGTCGCCGTCCACGACGTCCACCGCTCCGAACTCGAACCCGGCCAGAAGGCCGTCGTCATCGGCGGCGGCCCCATCGGCCTGCTCATCGCAGCCGTCTCCCGCTCCTGCGGCGGCGACGTCGTCGTGATCGAACTCGATCCCGGTCGCCGCCAACGCATCGCCGACCTCGGTTACACCGTCCTCGACCCTCGCGACGACACGGTCGGCTGGGTCGAGGAGTGGACCGGGGGAGCGGGCGCCGACGTGGTCTTCGAGGTCTCCGGCGCCGCCGCGGCAGTGCTCGGCGCGGTCGACTACGCGAAGGTCCGCGGCACGCTCGTCGTCGTCGCGATCCACCCCGAGCCGCGACCGGTCAACCTCCAGCGGATCTTCTGGCGCGAACTGCGCCTCCTCGGCGCCCGCGTCTACCAGCGCGAGGACTTCGAGACGGCCGTCGCCCTCCTCGAAGCCGGCGAGATCCCCGCCGACGCCCTCATCACCGAGACCGTGCCCCTCGCCGAGATCCAGTCCGCGTTCGACACTCTCACCGCCGGCGCGGCCATGAAGATCCTCATCGACGTCCAGTCCGGACAGGAGACCGCATGAACCCCTTCGACCTCACCGGCCGCCTCGCCGTCGTCACCGGCGCGCGGCGCGGCATCGGCTTCGCCATGGCCGAGGCCCTCGCGGCGGCCGGCGCCGACATCATCGGCGTCAGCGCGACCATCGAACCCGACTCCGCGATCGAGCGGCGCGTCACCGCCCTCGGTCGCGCCTTCAAGGCGATCCCCGCCGACTTCAACGACCCGGGCGCCGTCGCCCGCCTCGCCGAGGCGCTCGCGACCGAACCCGTCGACATCCTCGTCAACAACGCCGGCACCATCCGCCGCGCCCCCGCCGCCGAGCACTCCGACGCGTACTGGGACGAGGTCCTCCAGGTCAACCTCACCAGCCAGTTCGCCCTCACCAGGGCCGTCGGCGCGGCCATGCTCGAGCGCGGCCGCGGGAAGATCATCTTCACCGCCTCGCTCCTGAGCTTCCAGGGCGGCATCAACGTGCCCGGCTACGCCGCCGCCAAGTCCGGCATCGCCGGGCTGACGCGGGCGCTCGCGAACGAGTGGACGGCCCGCGGCGTCACGGTCAACGCCATCGCCCCCGGCTACATCGCCACCGACAACACCCAAGCGCTGCAAGACGATCCGGACCGCTCACGTGCGATCCTCGAACGCATCCCGGCCGGCCGCTGGGGCCGCCCCGACGACCTCGCCGGCGCGACCGTGTTCCTGGCCAGCGGCGCCTCCGACTACGTCTCGGGCACGGTCATCCCCGTCGACGGCGGCTGGCTCGGCCGCTAAGGCTCGCGAGAGGTCACCGGCGGTGCGCCGGTGACCCGGACGTTCCACTTCGGGCTCGAGGGAGGGACGCTTCAGGCGAGCTCGAATCATCAGATCTTTGATGGCGAGGCGCCGGATCCCTCATCTGTCGCCGACGCCGAAACGGACGGCCGCATCGTGCTTGACCGCGGCCGCTCGTCGCCGTTCGACATGTGCGCGTCTTGCAGCACTTTCCACGCGTCATGGTGAGAATCGACCACAACTCGGTTAGTTTGGCCAACCACGGCACCTGGCCGATCTCATTACGATCGCTCGGTGACCGAATCCCTTTCTCCCGTGTCCGCCGGTGGGCCCGAAGCCGCATACGTCGAACGAATCGAACCAGGGAGCGGGCGGCTGGCGTCGCGCGCGGCGCTCGCCACCGATGCTCCGGCGATCCCCCTCGACGGCGACTGGCAGTTCAGGTGGTGCGCGGGACTGCACGACCTCACCATCGGCTTCGAGGCGCCGGAGTTCGACGCGAGCGGCTGGGACACGCTCGCCGTGCCGTCGATGTGGCAGATGCACGACCTCGACGGTGAAGCGCCGTACGGGAAGCCGCAGTACACGAACATCTACTACCCGTTCCCGGTCGATCCGCCGCGGGTGCCCGATGCGAACCCGACCGGCGAGTACCGGCGGACCTTCGAACTGCCGAGCGAGTGGCCCGAAGATGGGCGTGCCGTGCTCCGGTTCGAAGGGGTCGATTCCTGTTTCGCGCTATGGCTCAACGGGGTCCTCCTCGGTGATGGGAAGGGTTCGCGGTTGCCGACCGAGTTCGATGCCACGCCGCTGCTTCGCGAGGGCGAGAACGTGCTCGCGGTGCGTGTGCATCAGTGGTCGGCGGCGTCGTATCTGGAGGACCAGGACATGTGGTGGCTGTCGGGGATCTTCCGACCGGTCACGCTCGTGCACCGCCCCGAAGGCGGTGTCGAGGACGTGTTCGCTCACGCCGGTTTCGATCACCTGACAGGAATCGGGACGCTGCGGGTGGAAGCGCCCGAAGGCGCCCGGGTCACCGTCCCCGAACTGGGCATCGACATCGCCGCGAACGAAACCGTCCAGGTGCCGGTCGAGCCGTGGACGGCGGAGACCCCGCGTCTGTACGAAGCCGAAGTCGCCACCGCCACCGAGCGCGTCAGCCTGCGCATCGGGTTCCGCACCGTCAAGATCAAGGACGGACTGCTCAAGGTCAACGGCCGACGCATTCTCTTTCGCGGGGTCAACCGTCACGAGTGGGACCCTGACACCGGCCGCACCCTGTCGGTCGAGACGATGCGCCGCGACCTCGAACTCATGAAGCGGCACAACGTCAATGCCGTGCGTACCAGCCACTATCCGCCGGATCGGCGCTTCCTGGACCTGTGCGACGAGCTCGGCGTCTGGGTCATCGACGAATGCGACCTCGAAACACACGGCTTCGATTTCCTCAGTCTCCGGGAGAATCCGGCGAAGGACCCCGCCTGGCGTGAGGCGTGCCTCGACCGCATGGCGCGCATGGTCGAACGCGACAAGAACCATCCGAGCGTCATCATGTGGTCCCT
>NZ_FNAD01000023.1:0-42238 GCF_900101745.1 Glycomyces harbinensis
GGAACCGATCGGCGTCGATCCGGCCCGCGGACAGAGCGTCGTAGAGTGCACCGTGCCCTCGGGTGAACACCCCGGTCAGTGACAAGCCCGGCAGCGAAACCACTGGCCCGGAGCTACACAGCACCGCGTCGGTCAGCTCGAACAGCGCATCCGAGCGGGCGGTCAGGCACTGATGGAATCCGGCCCGGAAGTCCCGCAGCGCCCCGGCTCCCGCGCCGGTGCCGGGTTCAGGGAGAATAGACAAACGAAGCCCTTGCTGTTGAGATTCTTTGTGTCGCAACAAGAATCATCAAGCAAGGGCTTCGCTCGTATTCAAGCGGGAGTGCCTGACCAGCACCAAAGGTTAAAAATCAAGCTAGGCGTGCTCGCGGTGGACGACGACTTCCCCGGCGGGGACGTCGACGACGGCTCCGTCGGTCTTGACCTTCGCGTCGGCATCGGTGTGGTTGATGCAGAACAGCCAGCTGCGGCCGTCCTCGTGCGCGCGGCGCACGACCTCGACGCCTGCGGGCGCTTCGGCGACGGGGGCGACCCCGGCGTCCTCGGCCGCGGCGGCGACGATCCGGTCGAGCGTGGCGTCGTCGGGGAACGTCGTCAGGTAGTGCGCTTTGCCCTGGCCGAAGCGGTTGACGAGCCAGGCGGGGGTCCCGTCCGCATAGGTGTCGCGCACGTCGGCGCCGGTGCTCTCGGCGGCCTCGCTCCAGATCGTGCCGGTCCCGCCCGAGGCGAGGGCGACGGTGGTGTCGATGAGCGGGTAGAACTCCTCGGTGCGCACGCCGAGGACGTCGCGGATCGCGCCGGGGTAGCCGCCGAGGTAGACCGTGTCGGTCTCGTCGGCGATGCCGGAGTACGGGGTCACCAGGACCGTGCCGCCGCCGTCGACGAACCGCCGCAGGTTCTCGGCGCCCTTGCGGGACATGAGATAGATCGCGGGGACGACCACGAGCCTGTACCCGGAGAGGTCCCCTTCGGGTTCGGCCACGTCGGCGGTGATGCCGGCGCGCCACAGCGCGGCGTAGTAGGTGTCGAAGACCGCCTGCGCGTCCAGGTCGGTGGTCGGGCGCGCCTCGTGCTCCTGGGCCCACCGGTTCGGGAAGTCCCACAGGATCGCGGTGTCGGCGCCGACGCGCGAGCCCTCGACCTCGGCGAGCTCCTTGAGGCGGGCGCCGAGTTCGACGACCTCGCGCCAGATCTTGGAGTCGGTGCCCGCGTGCGGGACCATCCCCGAGTGCCACTTCTCGGCGCCCTGGCGGGAGGCGCGCCACTGGAAGTACATGATCGCGTCGGCGCCGCGCGCGAAGTGCTGGAACGAGTTGCGCAGCAGTTCGCGGGGGGCCTTGGCGCGGTTGCGGCCCTGCCAGTTGACGGCGGAGGTGGAGTGCTCCATGAGGATCCACGGCTTCCCGGCGCCGAGCGAGCGGGCGTAGTCGGCGGCGAAGCCGAGGTTGACGTGCGGGTCCTGCCCGATCAGGTAGTGGTCGGTGGCGACGACGTCGACGACCTCGCTGAACTCCCACAAGTCGATCTCGGGGTGCGAGCCGGTCATGAAGTTCGTGGTCATGGGCTTGTCGGAGTACTTGCCGACGACGGCGGCCTCGGCGAGGTAGTTCTGCCTGAGGCGCCAGGACGAGTAGCGCTTCCAGTCGAGCACGTGGCCGGGGTTGGGGATCGTCGGCGTCGGGAGCGGGGCGAACACCTGGTCCCACGAGGAGTAGGCCTGGGACCAGAACGCGGTCCCCCAGGCGGCGTTGAGTCCGTCGAGGTCGCCGTAGCGCTCGCGCAGCCACACGCGGAACTTCGCGGTCGCGGCCTCGGTGTAGGAGCGGGCGTTGTGGCAGCCGTACTCGTTGTGGAGGTGCCACAGGGCGAGTGCGGGGTGCTCGGCGTAGCGGCGGGCGATCTGCTCGGTGATCGCGAGCGCCTTGGCGAGGTACACGTCCGAGGAGGGGTCGAAGCCCTGGCGGGAGCCGTGGGTGAGCTGTCGCCCGCTCGAGTCGACCATGACGGCCTCGGGGTAGGTCGCGGCGAACCACGGCGGCGGGGAGGAGGTGGGGGTGGCCAGGCACGCTTCGATGCCGTTGGCGGCGAGGAGGTCCATGACCTCGTCGAACCACGCGAAGTCGTAGCGGCCCTCTTCGGGTTCGAACTTGGCCCAGGAGAAGATGCCGACGCTGACGCGGTTGACGCCCGCTTCGCGCATGAGCCGCATGTCCTCGGCCCAGGTCTCGCGGGGCCACTGCTCGGGGTTGTAGTCGGCGCCGTAGACGACGGGCATGGGGGCTCCTTCGCGGGGGGAGAGGGTCGGGTGCGCCCTCCAGGCTACGGCAACCGCATTCCGGCATCAACCCCATTGACCAGCTTTTTCACACCCTTGCGCGAAGTGGTGGAGGTCTCAGTGCCCGGCACTGCCCAACCGGGCTGCGCACTGTCGCACCCATAGGGCAGGGTTGTTGTCAGGGGTGCTCAGAATGTCCGTTTTGAAGGCAAACGCCCGGACACTCCCGATCTCACTGGGCGGCCGTGTACCAGCCCGCCGCGCCCGGCTCGACCCACCAGGTGCGCTTGCGGCCCAGTTCGCCCACGAGCCCGTCCTGGATGTAGGTCACCGAGTCCTCGGGGTGCACCGCGACGGCCCGGCCCCGGGCCCGGCGCACCTCGATGCGCAGCTTCTTGCGCAGGCGCCCCACGGTGACGGGCACGGCGACCGCGACGTCGATCTTCCCGTCGGCGGGGTCGGGCTCGGCGAGCACCATGTCGTCGGTCGCGGCGTACCCGTCCGCGTTCGCGACCACGCACGCGAGGATCTGCTCGCTCCCGTCGGCGAGCACCACGTCGTCGAGGTTGACCACGCCGCGCCACGGCCGGTCGCCGCCGCCCAGGCGCACGCCGTCGACGGCGACGCCGCCGCCGTCGTGGCGCATCAGGTCGGTCCGCTTCACGCGCCCCGAGGCGACCGCCTCGGCCACGTCGGCGGGCTTCTCGGGCAGGCCGAGGCGCTGCACGATCCCCGGCACCGCGCTCAGCGGCAGCACCGCGAGCGCGGGCAGGTCGGCGACGGTGCGCCCGGCGGGCAGGTCGTCGGGACGCTGGCTCGGCGCGGGGAGGGTCCGGCGCATCAGGCGCGCGACCACGGCGTTGACCTGCTCGTCGGTGTCCGCGGCGAGGACGATGCGCTCGTCGGGGTCGTCGAGCACCGGGTCGATCTCCTCGGCCTTGGACGCTTCGACGGTCCGCACGACCGCGCCCCGCGACTTGAGTTCGTCGACCAGGTGCAGCGTCTGCGTCCGCGGCCCCGGGTTCGCGCAATTGGCTTCCAGGAGTGTCAGCACGACAACGTTCACAGCCGTCACCTTACGGTGTGACTGCGGTCCGTCGCATAGTGCTCAGCCCTGCTGAGACCCGCGATAAATGAATGCAAGTAGGCTTACCAGGTAATCGGGTGATCAACTTCCCGGGAGGATGGGCAGATGCCAGCGATCGCGGTCGTCGGAACGCAGTGGGGCGACGAGGGCAAGGGCAAGGTCACCGACCTGCTCGGTGCCGAGATGGACTACGTCGTCCGCTACCAGGGCGGCAACAACGCGGGCCACACGGTCGTGACGCCCGACGGCACCAAGTACGCCATCCACCTCGTGCCGGTGGGCATCCTGACCCCGGGCGTGGTCCCGGTCATCGCCAACGGCGTGGTCGTGGACCCGAAGTTCCTCATCTCGGAACTCGACGAGCTCGTCACCGGCGGCGTCGACGTGTCGAACCTCAAGCTCTCGGCGGACGCGCACCTCATCATGCCCCACCACCGGGCCCTCGACCGCGTGGTCGAGCGCTACCTCGGCGGCGCCCGCATCGGCACGACCGGCCGCGGCATCGGCCCGGCCTACGCCGACAAGGTGGCGCGCCAGGGCATCCGCGTGCAGGACCTGCTCGACCCGAAGATCCTCTCCATCAAGCTGGAGCAGATCCTCCGCGAGAAGAACCAGATCCTCGTGAAGGTCTACAACCGCAAGGCGATCGACCCGGAGGCCGTGGTCGAGGAGTACCTGGGCTACGCCGAGCGCCTCAAGCCGTACATCGCCGACACGCGCCTGCTGCTCAACCGGGCCCTGGACGAGGGCAAGAACGTGCTCCTCGAAGGCGCCCAGGCGACCATGCTCGACGTGGACCACGGCACCTACCCGTTCGTGACCTCCTCGAACCCGACCACGGGCGGCGCCTGCGTGGGCACCGGCATCGCGCCGAACAAGATCACGACCGCGATCGGCATCATCAAGGCGTACACGACCCGCGTCGGTTCGGGGCCCTTCCCGACCGAGCTGTTCGACGAGTTCGGCGAGTTCCTGCTCAAGAAGGGCGGGGAGTACGGGGTGACCACGGGCCGGCGCCGCCGCTGCGGCTGGTTCGACGCGGTCCTGGGCCGGTACGCGGTGCGCGTCAACGGGATCACCGACCTGTTCGTGACCAAGCTCGACGTGCTCTCGGAGCTGGAGCGGGTCCCGATCTGCGTGGCGTACGAGGTCGACGGCCAGCGGGTCGAGGAGATGCCGATGACCCAGACCGATGTGCACCATGCGAAGCCGGTGTACGAGTACCACGACGGCTGGTTCGAGGACATCTCCCACTGCCGCAAGTTCGACGAGCTGCCGCAGAACGCCCAGACGTACATCGAGCGGCTCGAGGAGCTGTGCGGCGCCCAGGTGAGCGTCGTCGGCGTGGGCCCGGGCCGCGAGGAGAACATCATCCGCCACCCGATGATCTAGGGGCGCAAGCGGACGAGAAGCAGTGAACGGAAGGGGCCCGCCGATGGCGGGCCCCTTCCGTCGTGCGCCAGCGGTCGCTCGGTCGCGGCCGGATCAGCACGCGCCGTCGGGAACGGAGGTCGGGTCGTGGAACTCATTCGTGTAGCAGCGGTCGCGGAAGTGCCCTTGGTTCCCGATCGCGACGATCCGGATGCCGCTGAGTTCCCCGTCCGAACCGTTGTACTGGGGTACGGACAGGTAGATGATGTGCTCACCTGCCCTCACGCGCGCCCTTGTGGGGAATTCGAACTCGTTCTTCATCATCTGGTTGGTCCTCCAGAAGCAGGTCACCAGGTTGCCGACATCCGTGCCGCTGCCTCCGAGCTCTTTCGCGATCAAATGGCAGCGGTGGAAGATCGCGAAGTCGTTGTGCTTCGCGGCCAACCAGTTCTCGACCTCGACCTCGTCCCCGTCCAGGGGCCAGTTCCACAGCGTCAGATTGCCCGCCTTGCTTCCGTCCGGCAGCGGCCTGCACAGGTAGGCGCCGGCGAACACGGCCTTCGGCCCGTCCGCGTAGCCGGGGGCGCTCGCCGTCGCCGGTTCGGCGCCGCCGTTGGTGTAGGTCGGGGTGCAGTCTCGTTCGGGGTCGCGCCAGTTGACGGCGGTGATCTGGTGCTCCGCATCGACCGTGACGATGTTCGCGGCGGCCAGCTCCTCGACGGCCGCCTCCGATAGCCCCAACCCGTTGAGCCGCTCGATGATCTGCTGCTCGGTAGGCGGTGCGAGCATGGCGCATAGCGACGCGAGCGGCCATTCGTAGTGGCCCGCGCCGTTGACGATCGTGAGGTGGTCGAAGCCGGAGCCTCCGCCTTCGCAGACGCTGGATGCGACCGGCGCGAGCAGCGTCTCCAGCTCGGGTGACCCGGCCGTCCATAGGTCGGGGATCGATTCGGGCACGACCAGGCGCACATGGACGGTGCATCCTTCGGCCGCCGCGGCGGCATTCCCGGTCGCGCGGTCGATCCCGGCGGCCAGGTCGCCGTTGGGGACCGTGGTGATCCCGGTGCAGCGCAGCTCTTCCGGAGTCGGGTACTCGCTGACGACCACCGCGTCCATCGGGGCTTCGGCGTCGCCCGGTACGTAGGTCAGGGAGACCGTGGGGGCGGCGGGGTCGGCCAGCTCCTGCAGGGCGGTCTCCAGGCCCGGCAGGTAGGCGGGGAGGTCGACCGCGTCGATGTCGTTGAGCTGCTGGGCGACCGACGCCCACGACGTGAACCGGTCCCCGGCGTCGGCGAGGCGGCGCAGGAGCGGCGTGTCGGCGTATTCGCCGCGGGCCGGGTCGGCCTGGGTGGCCTGGTCCATCGCGTCGAGGGTGTCCTCGACCGGCACGTCGGCGTCGAGCATGTCGTGCATGGCCTCGACCGCGATGTCCTTGGCCGCCTCGGCGAGCGGCGCCAAAAGCCGGTCGAGCGCGGGCTGCTTGGCCGGTCCGCCGAGCTTGTTCACCAGCGAGTTGTAGCGGTCGGGGCTGGTCCCGCCGATCTCGCGCGAGTAGATCTGGACGAGGACCTGGGCGGTCCCGGTCGTGGTCTGGCCGGGCGAGGGCGTCGGGGCCGGGTTGGGGATGGTCTTGGTCGAGGTGGTCGCCGAACCGCCGGGAGCGATGGGGCCGAGCGTCTCGGTGACGGGGCTGAGTCCGGGGATCACGCTGGTGGTGACCTCCGCGGTCCCGGGCCCGGTGCCGCTGTTGGTGACGGTCGCCGACACCGAGCAGGTCGGCGTGGTGCAGTACGGCGCGTTGATGCCGGCGGAGAACTCCGGGAAGGACGCGAGGAAGTCCTCCACCGTCGGCAGCGGTTCGACCTCGGCCGGGGCGCTCGGCGCGTCGGCGTCCGCCGCGGGGTCCTGGCCGTTCAGGGTCTTCGTGGTCTGCTCTTCGACGGCGGTCGCGGCCCCGGGAGGCGCGGGGACGGGCCGTGCGTCGAGGACGCCGACCCCGCCGCCGTTCTGGGCGTGCCCGGCGGCCACGTCGCCGCCGTCCCACACCGCCGGTGCGGCCTCCACCGTCGAGTGCGGTGCGGCGGCGGTCTGGAAGAGGTCGGCGCTGATCGGACCGGAGAGCGACAGGACCTCGGCCGGCAGGGTGCTGGTGCGCACGAGCGTCCAGCCCTCCCAGGTGACCGCGACGGCCGGGACGCCTTGGTAGGCGGTCAGATCGGGGTCCACGCTCCCGTGGTCGCCGATGTCGCGGATGAACTCGGCGAGCGCGGTCGGGTTGAACTCCGCGGCGAGGTCGATCGGCAGCGCCGTCCCGTCGTCGGGCCGGACCCACTGGTCCTTCACCATGCCGGCCTGGGAGGGGGCGCGCCGGGACCACCAGTCCTCGTCGCCCCGGACCGCGGAGCCCTCGGGGGTGGTGTGGACGGTCGCGGTGCCCGCGTAGGTGTCGGCGACGGTGCCGGTCGCGTAGCCGTCGGCGGTGATGGTGAAGTGGCCGGTGGACTCGGTGCCGTCCGCGGCGCGGTAGGTGAAGGCGAGGTCGACGGCTTCGGCGTCCTCGAAGACCGCCGCGGCGTCGATGCCGAGGGTGCCGGTGCGGGCCTCGCCGGCGTAGACGATCACCATGGTCGCGGCGCAGATCGCCGCCACGACGGCGATCATGCTGATCGGCAGGGTCACGTGGAGGTTCGCGTGCCAGGGCGGGCGCGGGGGGCGGGGCTGCGGGGGCGGAGGGTACGGGGCGTACATGGTCGCGCTCCTCGGGTCGGCGTCGGCACCGTTGGGGTGCATGGCCTTCAGATTCGCGGCGACCGTCATGTTTCCGTCCTGAACGGATCACCCTTCGGGCACGGGCCGCCCGCTCAGAAGTGGGTCGCGACGCCGAACGCCTCGCGCAGGCGGCGCATGTCCTCCAGGTCGCGCTCGGCCGGCTCGTAGCCCTGGTGGAACTCGATCTGCTGCGCGACCGACAGGCACGGGACCGGCTCGCCCTCGATCAGCCCGGTCGTGAAGCAGTCCGCGGGGTACCGGAACGGCCTGCCGTCCTCCAGTGAGGACTGCACGGCGGAGCCGTCCGCGTTGAAGCGCAGCGGATGCAGGTCGATGTCGAGGCCGGCCGGCTCGGTTAGGACGAACCGTACGGGCCGCCAGTCGAGCGTCTCGGCGTATCCGAGTCCGCCGAGCACCGAAAGCAGGCGCTCCTCCTGCTCTTCGCGGTGCATCAGGTCGAGGTCGCGGTGGGGCCGGGTCTGCTCGCCGAGGAGGGCGTCGATGCCCCAGCCGCCGCCGATCCACACCTCGAGGCCCGCTCCGCGGATCGCGGCGAGCAGGGACAGCACATCATGGGATTCCATCACCGCCAAGACGGTAGGGCACCGGCGATGCGGTCCCCCGGGACCCCTCCCGGCCGGTCAGCGCTACTACTGGGTGCCAGCCGCCCGGTCCGGTCTCCCGCGCGAAGACCGGTCGGCCCGCATAGCCCCCGACCCCTGCCCCAGGAGGACTGCCGTGAACCGCTCCACCGATCCGCATCTGCCCCGCATGCCGGGATCGGCGATCCTCGCGGTCGTCTTCCTGTGCCTGCTGGCCCTCATGTGCCTGACCTCCGGTTTCAACCTGCGTGCGTTGTCGCCGGCGTTCGGCGGCCTCCTCCTGGCCGCCGCCGGGTTCAACGCGTCGATCGCGGTGGGCGTCGCGCGGCGCCGGCGCTGGGCCCGCGCCACCGGTATCGCGGGGTGCGTCGTCGTGCTCGCCCTCGCGCTCTTCGAGGCCATGCGCACGACGGCCGAGGGCGGCGACGCAACGGTCTACTCCGGACTCATCGGCCTGAACGGATTCCTGCTCTTCTTTCTGGCGCACAGGAACACGCGCGCCTGGTGCGATCGGGGCCGGGAGCCGCGCCCCCAGATCCTGCCGCTCGCCCGGCCCGAGGCCGCACCGGAGCCGTTCACCTTCAACGACAGCGTCGAACTGCTCGAGCCCGTGGAGGAGTCGGGCCTGCGGGCGGGCCTCGTCGGCACCGTCGTCGACACGCCCTCCGACACGTCCGACGTCATAGTCGAGTTCACCGGCCTCGAAGGCGACCAGACCGCGCAGGTCGCACTGCGGCCCGACCAGATCCGCCTCCTCGACACGACCGAGTCCTAGGCGCGGGCGTCCTCAGGGGCCGGCGTCGGCCGGGCCGACGGTCCCGGTCGGGACTTGAGGGGAGTTCGTCGCGACGCAGGGGTACCGTTCGACCACACAAGGCCGCTATAGTGCGGGTTGGACGCTGTTCGCGCCGATTCGCCCCTTAGGAGCGGCTATGAGGACAATGACGACCTGCGTAGCGGCCTCGATGCTGCTGCTCGCCGTATCCGCGTGCAGCCCAGAGGAATCCGAGGAAGGCGACGGTTCGATCGTCTTCTGGACGCCGTACACGACTCCCGAGCGCATCGCCTTGCAGCAGCCGGTGATCGACGCGTTCACCGAGGCCACGGGCATCGAGGTCGAGATGGTCCCGCTCGAGCCGGACCAGGCCGGGCAGACCCTCGTCACCGCCGCGGCCTCGGGCGAGGTCCCCGACGTCATCGCGCACAATCCGTCCTCCACGGCCGCGTGGGCCTCGCAGGGCCTGCTCGACGACGAGGCGCCGCAGGAGGTCGTGGACGCGCTCGGCGAGGACACGTTCAGCCGGGGCGCGCTCGACATGGTCACCGTGGACGGATCGCTCCACGCCGTGCCCTCGGACGGGTGGGGGCACACCATCGCCTACCGCACCGACCTGTTCGCGGACGCCGGGCTGGAGGCGCCCGAGTCGGTGGCCGACATCGCGGCCGCCGCCGAGGCGCTGGACTCCGACGGGTTGGCGGGCATAGCGATCGGCACGACTCCGGGCGACGTCTACACGCAGGAGGGCATCGAGTCGATGCTGCTGCCGTTCGGGTGCGAGCTCGCGACCGACGGCGAGGTGACCATCGACGCGCCCGAATGCGTGGACGGCCTCGCGCACTACCAGCGCCTCGTCGCCGCCGCGGGTCCGGCGCAAGTGGACGTCGAGGCGGCGCGGGCGGCGTACCTGTCGGGGTCGGCGGCAATGGTCCTGTTCTCCTCGCACATCGTCGACGAGGTGGCCGGGCTCGACGTGGACAACCCGGTGACCTGCACCGAATGCGCCGACGATCCGCGGTTCCTGGCCGAGAACACGGCGTACCTGACCACGTTCACCGGGACCGGAGGCGAGTCGCCCGTCGAGTACGGGCAGACCACGAACTACGGGATCCCGGCGGGCGCGAACACCGAGGACGCCAAGGCGTTCATCGAGTTCATGCTCTCGGACGGCTATGTGGACAATCTCGCGTCCGCGACCGAGGGGCGCATCCCGGTGCGGCCCGGCCCGGAGGCGGGCTCGACGGAGTACCTCGACGCGTGGGCCGAGCTGCGGTTCGGCAACGACGAGGCGCAGGACGTGTCGATCGGGGAGGTCTACGGACCCGAACTGGTGGACCGGCTCGCGGCCGGGGCGGAGGAGTTCACCCGCTGGGGGTGGGGCTCGGGCGACGCCGAACTGGCCGGGATCGTGTTCTCGCAGACGCTGCTGGCGACCGAGGCGGAGGCGCTGTTCGACGGCGCCGACCCGTCGGAGGTGGCCGCTTCGATGGCGGCGGTGGTCGAGGCGGCGCAACAGGACCTGGGCTGATGGCGGTGCCCGAAGAGGATCCGGAGGAAGGCGCCCGGCCCGCCAAGGGGCCGCCGCCAGACTCGACCGAGGACGCTGTCGCCGGAGGCTTCCCCGCTTCGACCGAGGGCACTGCCGCCGCCGGGGGCACTCCCGTTTCGAACACCGGCCCGGGGCCGGTGTCGGACCCCGGTGGCACGGTTGCAACCGGGGGCCCTTTCCCGACGCCCCGCAGGACTGTCGGCGTGCCCGCCGCCCGAGCCGTCTCGTCCGGCCGCCGCAAGCCGCTGACCATGTCGCGCCGCGAGGATCTCGAAGGGCGCCTCCTGGTGGGCCCCACCGTGCTCGTGGTGCTCGCGTTCGCAGTGCTGCCGTTTCTGGCGGTCGTGCTGTTCGCGTTCCTCGACGTGCGCCTGGTCGACATCCCACGCCTGTACCTCGACGAGCTGGAGTTCACCGGGGACAACCTCGCGACGGTGTGGGGCTCGTCCCGGTTCTGGTCGGCGGCGGGCACCACCGTCGTCTACGCGGGCGCGTCCTCGGCGGGCGCGGTCCTGGTCGGGCTCGCGGTGGCCATGGCGCTGCGGTCGCCGTTCAGGGGCCGGGGCCTGATCCGCGCGCTGGTGCTGGTGCCGTACATCCTGCCGGTGGTGGCGGCGACGACGATCTGGAAGACCCTCCTGAACCCGGGGTACGGCCTGGTGAACGCCGTCGGCGTCGAGTGGCTGGGGTGGGCGGAGCCGATCGCGTTCCTGACCACGACGAGCCGCGACCTGGGGCCGTTCGAGATACCGGTGGCGCTGCTGTGCGTGATCGCGTTCGAGGTGTGGAAGACCTTCCCGCTCGCGTTCCTGTTCATCACGGCGAGACTCCAAGTGGCGCCGGCCGACATCGAGGAGGCGGCCGAGATCGACGGCGCGGGCAGGACCAGGGTGTTCTGGCACCTCTTGCTGCCGCAACTGGCCGGGGTGATGGCGCTGCTGGCGGTCCTGCGGTTCCTGTGGTCCTTCCAGAACTTCAACGACATCTACCTCCTCACCGGCGGAGCCGGAGGCACCGAGGTCCTCGCGGTGCGCGTCTACTCCGAACTCGTCGTGCGAGCGAACATCGGCACCGCCAGCGCCACCGGCCTCCTGATGACCGGCATGCTCGTCCTCGTGGTCGCGGTCTACGCCTGGATGATCAAACGGGAGAAGGCATGAGAGCAACACGCATTCCAGCCCGGCCCCGAACTGTCGTACCCCTATGTCAGGGTTTTGACCGGGGGCCCGTCGATCCGCGATCCGCTTCGCGCTGCCCGGAACCCGCGCGGAGGCCCTCATGAGCGCCCGAACCCGCACCCGCCGCAGCACCGAGGACCGGGTCCTCGGCGTCCTGCGCTGGATCGTGATCACCGTCGCGGTGATCGTCACCGCAGGGCCGCTGATCTACGGCTTCCTGCTCTCGCTGCGCCCGTTCCAGTCCGTCGTCTCCGAACCGCTCGACCTCCTCCCCTCGGCCGACGAGCTCACCTTCGACGCCTACCCCACCGCCATGGCCGAGTACGGGCTCGGCGGCAACATGTGGAACTCCCTCCAGGTCGCCCTCGCCACCGCCGCGCTCGCGATCGTGCTCAGCGTCCTCGGCGCCTACGCCGCCGTGCGCCTGCGCTTCTTCGGCCGCGACACCGTCAACGTCGTCTTCCTCGGCGTCTACCTCCTCCCCGGCATCGTGCTGGCCGTGCCGCTCTTCGTGCTGCTCAGCCGCATCGGGCTCACCGGGAGCCTGGCCGGCCTCGTCTTCGTCTACGTCGCCCAGACCGTCCCGGTCGCGCTCTACATGCTGCGCACCTACCTTGTCGCCGTACCGTCCTCAGTGGAGGAAGCGGCGATGATCGACGGATGCGGGCGCCTCGCGCTCATCCGCCGCGTCGTCCTCCCCCTCGCGCTCCCCGGCGTGGCCGCGACCGCCCTGTACGTGTTCATGATCGCCTGGAACGAGTACCTGTTCGCGCTCCTGTTCCTCGTCGCCGACCGCGACCGCTGGACCGTCTCGCTCGGCATCGCACAGCTCACCGAGTTCTCGGTGCCGACCACGGTCCTCATGGCCGGGTCGATCGCGATCACCGTCCCGGTGGTCGCCGGATTCTTCCTGGCGCAACGGCTGCTCGTCACGGGCCTGACGTCGGGCGCGGAGAAAGGTTGAGGCGCATGGTGATCCGACTGGGCATCCTGGGAGCCGGGGCGCGCGGCTCCGACACGTACGGGCGGTGGGCGATCGAGCGCCCCGACCGGGCCGCCGTCGCCGCGGTCGCCGACCCCATGGCCCACCGCGGGGACCGGCTCGCCGACGCCGCTGGCGTTCCCGCCGACCGCCGCTACCCCGACTGGCGCGACCTCGTCGCCGACGCCGACGCGATCGGCCTGGACGCCTTCGTGATCGCGCTGCCCGACCGCCTCCACCTCGACGCCGCGCTGGCGGCGGTCGGGACCGGGCTGCCGATCCTGCTGGAGAAGCCCGCCGCGACCACCCCCGAGGCCCTAGAGGCCCTGGCGGCGGCCGCTCGGGAGACCAAGGCCCGCATATGGGTCAGCCACGTGATGCGGTACCAGCCGTTCTGGCGCACCATCAGGTCCATCGTGGACTCCGGTGTGATCGGCCGGCTCGTGACCATCCGCGCCGAGGAGAACATCGGGTTCTGGCACTACGCGCACTCCTACGTGCGGGGAAACTGGCGCAACCTCGCCTCCTCCAGCCCGATGGTCCTCGCCAAGACCTGCCACGACCTCGACGTGATCCGCTGGTTCGCCGGCGAAGCCCCCGCCTCGGTGGCGAGCGCGGGCTCACTGCGGTACTTCCGGCCCGAGCACGCCCCCGAGGGCGCCCCGGACCACTGCCTGGACGGGTGCCCGGCGGCCGACTCGTGCCCGTTCTACGCGCCGCGCTACTACGTCGAGGCCCTCGCGGACACGGACGGCTGGCCGGTCGCGCTGCTCGGCGACGACCTGACGCCCGAGGGCCGGACGGAGGCGCTGCGACACGGCCCGTACGGGCGGTGCGTGTTCCACTCCGACAACGACGTCGTCGACCACCAGCAGACCGTCGTCGCCTTCCCCGGCGGCCTCACCGCGACGCTCTCGACGTCGGCGTTCACCGGGCAGAACACGCGCACGGTGCGGCTGACGGGCACCGCGGGGGAGATCGCGGGGAACCTGCGGACCGGCGTCCTCGAAGTGGACCTGTTCTCGCCCACCGCGGTCCTACCGGTGCCGCCCGAGGCGCAGGTGCGGCGGCGTTTCGAGCGCCCGCCGATGGGCCACCAGGTGGTCGAGCTGTACTCAGGGCCCGTGGACGCGAGCGGCGAACCCGACCACCGGGGGCACTCGGGCGGCGACGAGGCCCTGGTGGACGCGTTCATTACCGCTCTCTCCTCGCCCGACGAGCACGGCGCGAGCACCAGCCTCGAGGCCTCTTTGGACAGCCACCGGATGGCGTTCGCGGCCGAGCGGTCGAGACTCGAAGGGCGCACGATCGATTGGGAGGCACCATGACCTGGTGGCGGGACGCGGCGATCTACCAGGTGTACCTGCGCAGTTTCGCGGACGGCGACGGCGACGGGGTCGGTGACCTCGCCGGGCTCGAATCGCGCCTGCCCTACCTGCGCGACCTCGGCGTGGACGCCCTGTGGCTCAGCCCCTGGTACGCCTCCCCGATGGCCGACGGCGGCTACGACGTGGCCGACTACCGGGCGATCGACCCGTCCTTCGGCACCCTCCAGGACGCCGAGCGCCTCATCGGAGAAGCGCACCGGCACGGCTTGAAGGTCATCATCGACATCGTCCCCAACCACACCTCCGACCGGCACGCCTGGTTCCGAGCCGCCCTGCGGGCCGGAGCGGGCTCGCCCGAGCGTGAACGGTTCCACTTCCGCAACTGGCCCAACAACTGGCAGTCCCGCTTCGGCGGCCCCGCATGGTCCCAAGTGGACGACGGCCAGTGGTACCTGCACCTGTTCGACGCCTCTCAGCCCGACCTGAACTGGGACCACCCCGAAGTGCGGGCCGAGTTCGTGTCGATCCTGCGGTTCTGGCTGGAGCGGGGCGTGGAC
Organism: Glycomyces harbinensis; assembly: GCF_900101745.1. Lineage (GTDB taxonomy): Bacteria > Actinomycetota > Actinomycetes > Mycobacteriales > Micromonosporaceae > Glycomyces > Glycomyces harbinensis. The sequence goes on from NZ_FNAD01000023.1 coordinate 14,477, forward strand.
GGCTTCCGCATCGACGTGGCCGCCAGACTCGTCAAGCAGGAGGGCCTGCCGGACAAGCCGGACGAGCACGTGGGGCTGCCGTCCTTCGCCGACGGCAAGCCCGCCGCCGACAAGGACCGCCCCGAGGTGCACGAGATCTACCGCGACTGGCGGCGGGTGCTCGACTCGTACGGAGGCGACCGGTGCTTCGTCGGCGAGATCTGGCTCGACGACCCCGACCGGTTCGCCCGCTACCTGCGCCCGGACGAACTGCACACCGCGTTCAACTTCGCGTTCCTCAAGTGCGCGTGGGACGCCGGGGCGCTCCGCGCGGTCATCGACCGGACCCTCGCCACCCACGCGACGGTGTCCGCGCCGCCCACGTGGGTGCTGTCCAACCACGACGTGACGCGCCACGCGACCCGGTACGGGAGGGAGGACACCGAGTTCGTGAACCGGCTGCACCACCTGCCGTCCGACCTCGAACTGGGCACGCGGCGGGCGCGGGCGGCGGCGCTGCTGAGCATGGCGCTGCCGGGCGGCGTGTACGTGTACCAGGGCGACGAACTGGGGCTGCCGGAGGTCTTCGACCTGCCCGAGGAGGCGCGGCAGGACCCGGTGTTCCGCCGCACGGGCGGACTGGACCTGGGCCGGGACGGGTGCCGGGTGCCGCTGCCGTGGGGCGGCGAGGCGCCGCCGTTCGAGTTCGGCGGGGACGGCGCGTGGCTGCCCCAGCCCGCGGAGTGGCGGGAGCTGACGGCGGCGAGGCAGCTGGGCGACCCGGACTCGATGCTGTCGCTGTACCGGCTCGCGCTGCGCGTCAGGCGGGACGAGGAGGCGCTGGGCGACGGCGGGATGCGCTGGTTGGAGAGCGAGGAGGGCGTGCTCGCCTTCGAGCGGGACCCGGGCTTCGCGTGCGTGGTGAACCTGACCGGCCACGGGGTCGAGCTGCCCGAGGGCACCCCGCTGGTGGCCAGCGCGGAACTGGACGTGTCGGCGGCGGGCCGGGCCGAACTCCCGCCGGACGCGGCGGTCTGGCTGCGCACCGCGAACTGACCGGCCCCGCAACCCCGCAACCCCGCAACCCCGCAACCCCGCAACAATCGGAGGCTAATTGTGCCGCGGGCCACAGCGAACCGCGTTCTGTCGGACCCTTGAGGCACGGTTGAGATTCGGGGGCCCTTTCCCAGTGGCGCAGCGGGTTATCGCGGTGCCCGAATCCGGTCGAGGCCCACCCGTTTTGTCGGACCCCTCGGGCATCCTGGAAACCGGGGGCCCTTTCCCAGCGCCGCGAGACGTGTTCGGGGTGCCCGCCGGCCGGGAGCCCCGCAGCGAGCGGCATCGGCCGCCGCCTCGCGGCCGGTTCGGGGCGTGGCGCGATTCGACGGAGCTGACTACAGTTGCGTGTCGGAGGTGAGCCGTGCGCAGGAGCTCGGAATGGGTTGTCGTCGAGCGCAGTTCACCCACCCGTCGGATCTCCTCGCTCGCGCTCTACTCGCTCGCGTGCGCCGCCGTGATCGCCGCGCTCATCGGCCTCGTCCACACCGAGCCGGGCACCCTCGACTCCGGCGAGCCCAACCCGGTCGCCGCCCTGCCCGGTTTCTTCACGATCATGGCGCTCCTCGGCGCGACCTGCTTCCTCGTCCCGCTCGTGCGCCCGCCGAGGCTCACGGTCAACCACTTCGGCCTGCGCGTGCGCCCCAGCTTCGGCAAGAACCTCCTCATCCCCTGGAGCAACGTCGAGGAGCTGGCCGCGATCCACGTCGGCTCCCGCCGCCGCGGCACCTCGTACCTGCTGTTCGCCGCCGACGTCTACCTGGGGCGCGGCGGCTCCGACCGGCCCGGGTTCATCGGCCGGTCGGTCCTGCGCGAGGCCAACCGGGCCACCGAGGGCCTGGTCGCCGGGTTCGACCTCGCGGTGCGCTGCAAGGACTTCGCTCCCGAGCCGCAGCAGCTCCTGGCCCGCCTGGCCTCGTACGCGCCCGGCCACGTGCAGGTCGTCGACCGGCTCTGACCGGCCGCGCGCCGCACCGGCCGCTCGTGTTCGCGGCGGGCGAAACCGGGCCGGTCGCGCCCGTGCTCAGCACGTCGCGCGCCGCATGACCTCGGTCTCACCGACCGGGATGCGCGGCTTGCCCCAAATGCCGCCCCCTGCCTTCCGCGGTCGATCCGTACACTGGAGGCGACCCGGCGCCCAAGCCCCTGGCGCGAGGTCGCATCCACCGCCCGGCGGGCAAGGCCGGCGGACCATCCAGCATTGGGGGTACCCGTGGTGTCGAAACCGGACGAGGGCCTGCGAGCGACACTGGCCACCATGGCGCCCGGCACCGCGCTGCGCGACGGCCTGGAGCGCATCCTGCGGGGCCGCACCGGCGCCCTCATCGTGGTCGGCTGCAACAGCCTGGTCGAAGACCTCTGCACCGGCGGGTTCGAACTCGACATCGAGTTCTCCGCCACGCGCCTGCGCGAACTGTGCAAGATGGACGGCGCGGTGGTGCTGACCACCGACGGCTCGCGGATCGTCCGCGCCGGCGTCCACCTCATGCCCGATCCCTCGATCTTCTCCAACGAGTCCGGCACCCGCCACCGCACCGCCGAGCGCGTCGCGATCCAGACCGGCTACCCCGTGATCTCGGTCAGCCAGTCGATGCACACCATCGGCCTGTACATGGGCGACATCCACCACCTGCTGGAGCCGTCCACGCAGATCCTCTCCCGCGCCAACCAGGCCCTGGCGACCCTCGAGCGCTACAAGCAGCGCCTCGACGAGGTCGCCGGGAGCCTGTCGAGCCTGGAGATCGAAGACCTCGTCACCGTGCGGGACGCGGTGACCGTCCTCCAGCGCCTGGAGATGGCCCGCCACATCGCCGACGAGGTCGAAGGGCACGTGATCGAGCTCGGCACGGACGGGCGGCTCCTGGCGCTCCAGCTCGACGAGCTCATGGCCGGGGTCGACGCCGACCGCGAACTGATCGTGCGCGACTACCTGCCCGACGACGCCGACTACCCGAAGGCGCTGAACACCGTCGACGAGATGAGCTCGCCCGAACTGCTCGACCTCATCGCGGTCGCCCGGTCCCTGGGCTACCCGAACTCGACGGACGTACTGGACCGGCGCGTCAGCCCGCGCGGGTACCGGATGCTCGCCAAGGTGCCGCGGCTCCCCGAGGCCGTGATCGAGCGGGTCGTGGGCCACTTCGGGGCGCTCCCCGAGCTGCTCGGCGTCACCGTGGAGGAACTTCAGGACGTGGACGGCGTCGGCCCGGGCCGGGCCCAGAGCATCCGCGAGTCGCTCACGCGCCTCGCCGAGGTCTCGATCCTCGACCGCTACCTGTAAGACGGGCCCTACGTCAGTTTGAGGGTCGCCGACGCCGAGACGGCCTCGCCCAGGCGGGCGCGCAGCTCGTAGTCGCCGGCGGGCAGTTCGCGGCGGGCGCCGCGGCAGCCCTCCTCGGAGGCCAGGCCGTCGACGGTGAACTCGACCGTCTGGCCCTGGCCGTCGCTCAACGCGACCTCCTCACCCTGCGCGGTCTCGCAGTGCGCGGTGGAGTAGACGACGTCGGCGCCCGAGGCGAGCTCGACGGCGACCTCGCTCAGATCGGCCGTGCACTCGGTGTCGGCACCGCTGGCGACCAGGACGCTGACCGGGACCTCCGAACCCGAACGGACCTCGCTGAAGGCGGCGACCACCTGGAGCATGAGGTCCTCGGCCGAGCAGGCGACGACCGCCGGGGCGGTCGAGCTCTCGGCCTCGGAAGGCTCGGCGGTGGGCGACTCGGGAATGTAGGGGCGCTGCACGGTGCTCGACTGCGAGGGCGCCCGCCACTCCCCGGGAGAGGCGTCCGCCTCGGTGCCCTGTTGATCATCGCCGCCGCCGAACACGCTGAGGCCCAAGACGACCAGAAGCACGAGCGCGACCACCGCCCCGGCCACGATCCCCCGCCGCTTCCAGTAGACCGACTCCGGCTCCGAGCCCTTCACGAACTTGCCCTTGAAACCCTGCACGCCGGGACGCTAACGCAACCGAACGCCGCACCAGCGGAATTACACGCGACCACCACCCCGAGGTCCACGCAAACCCGCAATCCAAAGGCCCGTCCGAACACGGGCGCTCCTCGCATCCGTCGCCGCTCCGGGAGTTGTCGGACCCGTGTGTCAGGGTTTTGACCGGGGGCCCTGCGCTCAGCGGTTCGCTTCGCGCTGCCCGAAATCCCTTTCGCGTCCTGTTCGAACCCGGCGCTGTCGTACTCGCATGTCAGGGTTTTGACTGGGGGCCCATCGATCCGCGACCCGCATCGCGCTGCCCGAAAACAATTCCTCAAGCGTTCGCGCTCCGTCAGCGCCCGCCGGTGCCGACCGCACACCCCGGGACCCTCCCGGCCGAATGTCGGACCCCGCGCCGACAATGGGAGGCATGCGCGCCGTCGAAACCCCTGAGGCCCTTCCCTCTCCCGATCTGCTCGCCGAACGGCTCCTCCCCTGGTTCGACGCCTACAACCGCACCGAACTGCCCTGGCGCCGCCCGGGCACCACCGCCTGGGGCGTACTCGTCTCCGAGGTCATGAGCCAGCAGACCCAGGTCGCCCGAGTCGCGCCCGTCTGGGAGGCCTGGATGGCCCGCTGGCCCGCACCGGCCGACCTCGCCGACGCCCCCACCGCCGACGTCCTGCGCGAATGGGGCCGCATGGGCTACCCGCGCCGCGCCCTGCGACTCCAGGAGTGCGCGCGGATCGTCGCGACCGAGCACGGCGGCGTGGTCCCCTCCGACCCCGCCGAACTCGAACGCCTGCCCGGCATCGGCGTCTACACGGCCGCCGCGATCGCGGTCTTCCACTACGGCGGCCGCCATGCGGTCGTGGACACGAACGTCCGGCGCGTCGTGGCCCGCTTCGGCGGGCGGAGCGACGCCGGCACCGCCACCACCAGGACCGACCTGGCCGACGCCGAATCGCTCCTGCCGCCTGACGCGCCGACCGCCGCGCGAGTGTCCCTGGCGCTCATGGAACTGGGCGCGCTGGTGTGCACCGCGCGCAAGCCCGAATGCGGCGCCTGCCCGGTGAGCGACGCGTGCGGGTTCTCCGGCCAGGAGGTCCCCGCCGGGCCCAGCCGCAAGCGCCAGAAGTACAAGGGCACCAACCGGCATGTGCGCGGCGAGGTGATGGCCCTGCTCAGGGAGGCCGAAGGGCCGGTCGGGCGGGACCGGATCGACGCGGTGTGGCCGGACGCGCGGATGCTCGACGAGGCCGTCTCGCAGCTCATCGCCGAGGGTCTGATCGGCACCGACGAAGCGGGACGATTCGAACTCCCGAGTCAGTGACAAACCCACTGACCGCTGGTAGCGTCTGAATTGAGAGAACTTCATGATGCTCGATCGGCGCCGATTCTCAGATCGGCGACCCTGGGTCCAACCTCGCTCGTCACCAAGTGAGGCACCGTACGGACCAGAGAGTCCGGCTCACACCGGTGCCAGGGTCGAATCGCCTACCGCAGGGCCGCCCCCGAGCGGCCGGCCAGGAACACGACGACGCGGCTCGCGCCAACTACCGTCGCGTCGACCGCGGACCGGACGCACGTCAAGCGGGTCGTGCGGGAGCGGACGCCTTGAGCGACGGCCGCGATCGAGCAACAGCAATGCCGCTGGGGTACCGCGCGCTCAGACCCGGGCGGCATTGCTACGCGTCACCCCCCGAACCTCCCGAAGGCCCGCTGGAAAGCGGGCCTTTCTCATGTCCGTCGCGGGTCCGGGATTTGTCGGACCCGTGTGTCAGGGTTTTGACCGGGGGCCCTGCGCTCAGCGGTTCGCTTCGCGCTGCCCGAAATCCCTTTCGCGTCCTGTTCGAACCCGGCGTTGTCGTACTCCCATGTCAGGGTTTTGACTGGGGGCCCATCGATCCGCGACCCGCATCGCGCTGCTCTCCGCACCCCCAGCGAGGCACCCCGGCCCGTCAGGCCGTCTCCAGGCTCCGCATCACCGGCGATTCCTCGCGTTTGGCCCAGCGGACCAGCCACCACACGATGAGCACCGCGGGCAGGCCCTTCACCATCACCCCCGCGAGCACCGCCAGCGCGCCCAACCCGAGGCCGTCGCGCAGGAGCGGGGAGTTCCACACCGCGTGCAAGACGATCACCGCGGCCAGCGAGCCGGCGGCGACCCACACCGAGCGGCGCGTCCTCCGCGTCGCCGCATAGGCGACGCCCGCGCCCACGATCGCCGTGAAGATCGCATGGCTCCACAGCCCGGCCAGCACGCCGCGCACGATGAACACCGCGATCACCGGCTCGACCACGTCCCCGGCCCGGTTCAGCACCGTGCTCGACATCGCGAAGGCGTAGCCCTCCACGATCTGGAACCCCACGCCGCAGAACGCGCCCAGCACGATCCCGTCGAGCACGCCGTGGACGCGTCCCCAGGCGATGGCGATCACGAGGACCACCCCGGCCGCCTTGACGACCTCCTCGACCACCGGCGCGGCCAGTACCGGCGCCCAGCGCTCGGCCCAGGCGGGCCCCCACACGGTCGCGAGGAGCCCGTGGAGGGCCCGCGACCCGAACAGGGAGGTCATCACCGACACGGTCGCGCCCCAGGCCAGGCCGAGCGCGAGCGCCCCGACCGGGAGCGTGAGCCAGTCGGCGAGTCGCCGGCGCATGATCCAGAACGGGACGGCGAAGAGCGAGAACAGCGCGAGCGCGGTCGTCCCGGCCCGCGGGTAGGCCAGCGCGACCGGGAGGGTGTTGTACAGCAGCAGGATCGCGGCCGCGCCGATGAGCAGCACGGCCGTCCACTGGGCGGGGGAGGCGGGGTCGGGTCGCATCAGGCGGCGCCGAACGACAGCTGGGCGATGAGCGCGTCGATCCTGTCCACAGTGTCCGAGTCCAGCGAGGCGCCGGCGGCGGTGACCTCGGCGCGGATCTCCTCGTGGACGAACGCGCACGCGAAGCCGGCGCCGGTCTCGGTGACGAAGCTGCGGCCCGCGCCCTCGACGCCGTCGGCGTCGCAGTCGCGCGGCTCGGTGAGCTGGACGCCGGGCTGGACCTCGAGGAGGCGCGCCATCTCGTCGGCCAGGTACTCGGCGTCGAAGTCGTACGGCCCGGCGACGGCGATGTCGACTTCCGCGTCGCCGACGAGGAACTCGGCCCTGCCGCTCTGGGGCTGGTAGTAGCCGGGGCGCATGCGGACCTCGTCGGGGGCGGTGACGGTGACGCCTTCGAGGGCGAAGGTGTCGCCGCCGACGTCGACGGTGGGGGAGACGGCCTTGTTGAGCAAGGGCACCCCGAGGGCGAATATCAGGACCACCGCGGCGACGGCGGTGGCCACGGCGAGGCTCATCCTGCGCGACACGCTTCAAGCGTGGCACGTGTTGTCCGGCAACGCATCGGTAATGTCCGGTTGTGGGCGGGTTTTCGGGCAGCGCGATGCGGGTCGTGGATCGATGGGCCCCCAGTCAAAACCCTGACATGGGAGTACGACAACGCCGGGTTCGAACAGGACGCGAAAGGGATTTCGGGCAGCGCGAAGCGAACCGCTGAGCGCAGGGCCCCCGGTCAAAACCCTGACACACGGGTCCGACAATCCCCGGACCCGCGACGGACATGAGAAAGGCCCGCTTTCCAGCGGGCCTTCGGTGTCGGGTGTTGCCGGGTGTCGAGGGGGGTTGTGTCGGCGTTCGGGGGCGCGGGCCCTGAGGGAGGGCCCGCTTCCTCGTCTATCGCTTTCCGCGGCGCCGACGTCCGCGGCTTCGATGGGGCGGTATGGCCGGAAGGGTGGTCCGGCCTCGGTTCCTCGCGTCGCCTCCGCGCACTGGCGCGGCGGCGGCGCTCTCATTCATTGCTACGGCGATGCCTGGTCGGTGGCGTCTCCGCGACGGGTGCTACTCCGCGGCGACGCGCTGCGCCGGGATCTCGCCGTTGATGAGCGAACGGATCTCGGACTCGCGGTAGCGGCGGTGGCCGCCGAGGGTCCGGATCGCCGAGATCTTCCCGGCCTTCGCCCAACGGGTGACGGTCTTGGGGTCGACGCGGAACATCGCGGCGACTTCGGACGGGGTTAGCAGGGCCTCGGATTCCACCGGAAGGTTCAGCTCTGTCGTCATCGTTCTTCTCCTCCACAGACGGGCTGCGAATCACCGGCGCCGAGCCTTGATTCGTTCCTTCTGCAATCGTCCGGCCTGTCGTAGATGTCCGACATAGGCCGAACGGCCGATTTTGCTTGGACTTTCCGCTCGGTTCACTCAGCCGAGTGATCAGTCCACAAGCGAACACGCTGGCAGCGGGCTTGCGGCGGCGCCCGACCCGAACTCAGTTCAGGCGTTCGGCGAGACGACGATCACGCCATCGGTCGACAAGGCGCGCATAACAGTCCTGCGCCTCCTCCGGCTCCGAGGCCCCCAGGTGGTCCAGGGCCTGCCAGGTCAGGTCGACCGAGTCCTCGTCGCGGAGCTCGTCGGGCTTCATCCGGGACACCAGGCCCCCGTAGTCGAGCTCGACCACCGAGTCGCGGTGGAACCCGTCGAGCCACTGCCCGGTCTCCGACAGGGCCTCGCCCAGCTCCGCACCGTCGCCGAACTCGGCCCGCACCAGATTGCGCGCGACAGCGAGGCCGGTACGGGACTTACTGATCGGCGTCCGGTACCGCAGCTGCGCGTGGCCGGGCTGGATCACCAGTTCGCGGTCTTCGGCCCGCACGCACGCGAACCAGCGCAGCGGCACCGACCAGGACGCGACGTGCTCGTGCGCGTCCGCGGGGGCCTCGTGGCGGTCGGCGCCGTCGTCGAGCGCGACCACCTCGGCCGCCGACGCCAGGAACTCGGGCGGGAACAGCGCCTCGGCCACCGCCTCGGGGGTCAGGCGCTTCACCTCCAGCGCGGAGGCGGCGATCCGGTAGCGGAGGTTCCACGGGCATACGAGAGGATCGGCCTCGCGCCCGCGGTCGATGACGTACGCGTCGCGGCCGAACGGCGGCACGCTCCGCCACGGCCAGCCGATGCGCTCGTACAGCGCCTCGCGGCGCAGGCGCGGGCCCTCCAGGGGGTCGACCGCGCGTCCCGAAGCGGCGTACGCGCGCCAGTAGTCGGCGTCGACGAAGGCGCCCGCGGGCTCGTAGACGCGCAGATAGGACGCGTTCGGTGCGTACACGAGGCAGATACTTCCATAGTCATATGCTGGGGGCGTAGGCATACCCGCGCTACGAGAGTCGAGTCGGCCGAGACCCGGCCGCCCCCTCGGGAAGGCCCGGCGGCGCACCGCGCCCCAGGGTCCGATCCCTGAAGAAGAACTGGAGACCAAGCCATGAGCATCTTCGACGCCAGCGGCCACGAGCAGGTCGTGTTCTGCCACGACCCCGAGTCGGGCCTGCGGGCGATCATCGCGATCTACTCCACCGCGCTCGGCCCGGCGCTGGGCGGCACCCGCTTCTACCCCTACGCCTCCGAAGAGGAGGCCCTCACCGACGTGCTGCACCTGTCGGAGGGCATGGCCTACAAGAACGCGATCGCGGGACTCGACCACGGCGGCGGCAAGGCCGTCATCTGGGGCGACCCGGCCGTCGACAAGAGCGAGGCGCTCCTGCGCGCCTACGGCCGCTTCGTCGAGTCGCTGCACGGCCGCTACGTGACCGCCTGCGACGTCGGCACGTACGTCGAGGACATGGACCACATCGCCCGCGAGACCCGCCACGTGAGCGGGCGCAGCCCCGAGGCCGGCGGCGCCGGCGACTCCTCGATCCTCACCGCCTTCGGCGTGTTCCAGGCGATGCGCGCCGCCGCCCAGCACCGCTGGGGCGCGGTCGACCTCCGCGGCCGGACCGTCGGCGTGGCCGGGCTCGGGAAGGTCGGGCGCCACCTCATCCCCCACCTGGTCGAGGCCGGCGCCGAGATCGTCGCCTGCGACGTGAACCCCGCGGCGACCAGTTGGGCGGCCGAGCACTTCCCGCAGGTGCGCCTCGTCGCCGACGCCGAGGAGCTCATCGCCTCCGGCATCCACGTCTACGCCCCCTGCGCCCTCGGCGGCGCCCTGAGCGAGCGCTCGCTCAAGACCCTCGACGCCGAGATCGTCTGCGGCGCCGCGAACAACCAGCTGGCCGAGCCGGGCGTCGCCGACGAGCTCGACCGCGCCGGGATCCTCTACTGCCCCGACTACGTGGTGAACTCCGGCGGGGTCATCCAGGTCGCCGACGAGTACGACGGCGCCTTCGACTTCAAGCGCGCCGAGCGGCGCACCGCGGGGATCTTCGACACCACCGCGCGGATCCTGGAGCGCGCCAAGGGCGAGGGCACGACCCCGGTCGCGGCGGCGGACGCGCTGGCCGAGGAGCGCATGGCGGCCGTCGGCCGCCTCCAGCGGCTGCGCGTGTTCCGCTAGCGCCGCAGGCCCGGTCCCCCTGCGGGAATCCCTCGGGGAGACCGGGTCCCGCATGCCGGGAGGCGCACCATGTGGCCCCGCGACTCCATATGGTGAGAACGACTTTCACCATTCGGACGGTTGTTCGTCCCCGTCTGGTGGTCATCGCCGGTAATCTGTGGCATCCAACTCATGGGCCGGGATGCAGTCGGGCGCCACGAGGTTGTACCGTAGGACCCACGAAGAGATTGCAAGCATTCCGGGGCGCCTTAACGGCTGCCCCGATGATTTCTGTGCGAGGGGGTCGAGCCATATGGGGCGCGGCCGAGCTAAGGCAAAGCAGACCAAAGTGGCCCGGAAGCTCAAGTACCATGCTCCGAACACCGACCTGCGCGCGCTTGAACGCGAGCTCGGGGGCGGTCGTGAGGACGTCGTGGACATCGAGCCCGAACCTCCTGAAGAGGAGCCGGATCCATACGATGCTTATGCCGACGATCGGTACGACGGAGACGAAGACGACCTCCGTGAAGATGACTGGCTCCCGCCGAAGAAGCAGTTAACCGACGCACGGCGACGCCCACAAGGCGTCGAGCGCGGCCCCAGCGGCCAGCGACCGTGAGCCGGAACGGCGGGCCCGCCCACCGATACCCGCGATCTCCATATCCAGTGCGAACAGGCGCCCGCGACGGCGCCTCGGCGACCCCCGTTTCCGCAACCGCTCCCGCCTCGGCCAGCCGAGGGGCGCACCGCGGACGCGGCTCTCTGGAGCAAAGACTTCGGATATCGGCGCGGACACGATATCCACCATGAGCACGACGAAGCGGCGGCGGGACCATCAGGTCCCGCCGCCGCTTCGGCTGTCCGTGACGCGTTACTGCTGCGGCGGCTGGGGCGCCTGCGGCCACTGGTTCTGCTGCGTCTGGGGCGCCTGCGGGGCCTGCGGCTGCACCGCGGGCTGCTGCCCGGTCGGGTAGGCCGGCGCGGCCGGAGGCGCGGCTACGGCCGTGCCGGGAACCAGGAGCGCGCCCGCGACGAACAGCGCGTAGGCGCCCAGGAGCAGGAGCGCGCCGATCCAGGCCGAGGCGTCCGAGGCCGAGTTCCCGTCGGGCAGCGACAGGAGCTCGTACAGGAACGTCGCGAGGAAGACGCCGGCGCCGGCGACCGTGAGGGCCTTCCACAGCGACCGCAGCTTCTCACCGGTGAACAGCGCCAACGCGAACACGACGATGACGGCCGTCAGGACCGACGGGAAGCCGTACAGGTTCCCCGCCACGTCGCCCTGGAGGTCGGTGCCGTCGCTGGTGCCGGTGATGAGACCGGACAGGGCCAGCGCGCCCAGGCCCGAGAGGCCGAGGATCGCGGGCATGGACGGGACGCCGAGCTTGTCGAACAGCGACGGGGCCGGCGGGGCGTAGGCCGCGTACTGCTGCTGAGCCTGGTACTGCGCCTGCGGGGAGGCGTAAGCCTGGGGATAGGCCTGCTGGGGCTGGCCGGAAGTGGGCTGCTGCGGATAGCCCGCACCTGATTGCTGTTCACTCATGACCTCATCATGCCTTGGGCGGGCAAATGGACGCATCCGGGTTGTGAAACCGATCCGCTCCGCCATGTCCGCGGCGACGCTGCCGCGCACGCCCGCAGCGGCGCGGAACGGGCGGATTCGCGGAGCCCATCCGCAGCGGCGCAGGCGTGTGAACCCGTAGTCTGGAGACATGTCCCAACGTCTCCGTCCCGTTTCGCCCATTTGGGTGGCAGGCCGTCCGCAGCACGGCGAGGAGGAGTTCTTCGTCACCCACCCCTTCGACGAGTCGCCGGTCGGCGCCACCTCCTGGGCCACCGCCGGCCAGGTCGAGGCCGCCGTCGCCGCCGCCTCGGGGGCCGCGCGCGAATGCGCCGGGCTGCCCGCCCACGTGCGGGCCGAAGCGCTCGAACACGTGCGCAGGCGCCTGGACGAAGAGGCCGAGACCTGCGCCGAGCTCATCACCGCCGAATCGGGCAAGCCCATCTCGTGGGCGCGCGCCGAAGTGCGCCGGGCCGTCTCCACGTTCCGGTGGGCCGCCGAGGAGGCGCGGCGCTTCGGCGGTGAGGTCCAGCGCCTCGACACCGACCCGGCCGCCGACGGCCGCATGGCGATCGTCCGGCGCTTCCCGCGCGGACCGGTCCTGGGCATCACCCCGTTCAACTTCCCGCTGAACCTCGTGGCGCACAAGGTCGCCCCCGCGATCGCGGCCGGCTGCCCGATCGTGCTCAAGCCCGCCCCGGCCACGCCGCTGTCGGCCCTGCACCTGGGCGCCCTGTTCTCCGAGACCGACCTGCCCCCCGCGATGCTCTCGGTCCTGCCGGTGCCCGACCACCGCGCCGAGCAGCTCGTGGACGACCCCCGGCTCCCCGTCGTCTCCTTCACCGGCTCGGGGCCCGTGGGCAAGCAGCTCCTGCGCCGCGTCCCCGACAAGCACGTCACGCTCGAACTGGGCGGCAACGCCGCGGCCCTCGTCGCCGCCGACTACGCCAAACGCGACTGGGCGGCCGAGCGGATCGCGATGTTCGGCAACTACCAGGCCGGCCAGTCGTGCATCGCGGTGCAGCGGGTCTTCATCGAGGCGCCCGCGTTCGCCGACATGGCCGGGCGCATCGTCGAGTGCGTCAAGGCCCTCCCCTCGGGCGACCCGAACGACCCCTCGTGCAAGGTGGGGCCGCTCATCAGCGCCGACGCCGCCGCGCGGGTCGAATCGTGGATCGAGGAGGCCGTCGACGAGGGCGCGAAGGTCCTGTGCGGCGGCAGTCCCCGCTCGGGCTCGCTCATCGAGCCCACCGTGCTCACCAACGTCCGCCCCGACGCGAAGGTCCTGCGCGAAGAGGTCTTCGGGCCCGTACTCGTGCTCGCCAGCGTCGACGGCTTCGAAGCCGGACTCGACGCGGTCAACGACTCCCGCTACGGCCTCCAGGCCGGCGTGTTCACCGAGAGCCTCCCGCAGGCGATGCTCGCCCACCGCGTCCTCGACGTCGGCGGCGTCGTCATCGGCGACGTGCCCTCGTTCCGGGCCGACCAGATGCCCTACGGCGGCGTCAAGGCCTCCGGAGTCGGACGCGAGGGCGTCCGGTGGGCCATGGACGACTACACGGTCGAGCGGGTCCTCGTCCTGCCGGACACGCTGTGACGACCCGAAAGGGGCACCCGGTGCGCCGCGGGCGCGACCAGGGTCGAAACCGCCGATGCGTACGTCACGCCCCATCCGCGCCGATCGACGCGAACAGGGCGCGAACACCACGCTGACCTGCGACTTTTCTCACCCGGTTCCGGCACTCTCGACATGCGGTGTTGACAAAGCCCTATAGCGTGGCCTATATGACGGTCCCTCCCAACTACGGTCCCCCGCCGGATCAACCGCAGACGCCCGGCTACGGCTACCAGTCGCCCTACAACGGCGGACAGAGCCCATACGGGAGCCAGCCGCAGCAACCGCAGCAGCCGCCGTACGGCGGCGGTCCCCAGTACGGCGGCCAGCCGCCCTACGAGCCGCCGACCGGGCCCTACGGCGCGCCGGTCCCGCCGCCCGAGCCGCCCAAGCGCAACCTCGGCCTCATCGGCGGCATCGTCATCGGCGCCGTCGTGCTCGTGCTCGGCGCGACCCTGCTCGTCGTCTTGAACATGCGCGGCGACGACGACCAGGCCGACGGCGGCGACGGCACCACCAGCGAAGAGGCCAGCGACGGCGAGACCTCCCCGCAGGAGGAGACGACCACCCAGGAGGAGACCGACACCGAGGTGGGCCAATGCCTGCCCTACGCGCCCGTCATCGAAGGCGACGGCCTCGCGCTCCTCGACTGCGCCGACCCCGCCGCGTTCTGGACCATCACCGCGCAGTCCTACGACGTCGACGGCGAAGTCGACGCCGAAGGCAACCTCGTCGACTCCCAGGTCGCCTACGACCTGTGCGGGGCCGGCTGGGGCCAGGTCTACCCCGGCAACGCCTGGCAGACCTGGCACACCGTGTACTCCTCGGGCGTCCTGGACTCCCTGTACTGCTACGAGGCGATCGGCGCCGCCAACCCGGACAACCCGGAGCAGACGCCCATCATCCCCGACACCGGGGACTGCTTCGACGACAGCGACTCGTGGTGGACCGTCGACTGCGGCTCCGGCTCGGCGATCTACCGGGTCGACAGCACCGTCGTCTACGACAACCCGGTGCCGATGACCGAGGACGAGCTCAACACCGCGGGCACCGAGTGCGGCACCGACTGGTACTTCTCCATCCTCGACTTCGAGGACAACGTGCTGGCGCTGCTGTGCGCCAACGACGTCTGACCGGGTGAGGGACGACAGCGGGGGCGGCCCTTGGCCGCCCCCGCTCTCTCATGTCCGCGCCGCTAGCCGAAGCGGCCCGTGATGTAGTCCTCGGTGCGCTGGTCCGACGGGTTGGAGAACAGGCGCTGCGTCTCGTCGAACTCGACGAGGAAGCCGAAGCGCTCGCCCTCGTCGTCGACGTCGGCCGAGTAGAACGCCGTCGAGTCGGAGACGCGCGCGGCCTGCTGCATGTTGTGGGTGACGATCACGATCGTGTAGTCGCGCACCAGCTCGTTCATGAGCTCCTCGATGCGGGCGGTCGCGATCGGGTCGAGCGCCGAGCACGGCTCGTCCATGAGCAGGACCTCCGGCTGCACCGCGACCGCGCGGGCGATGCACAGGCGCTGCTGCTGGCCGCCCGAGAGCGCCAGGGCGCTCTTCTTGAGGTTGTCCTTGACCTCGTCCCACAGGGCCGCGCTGCGCAGGGCCCGCTCGACCCGGTCGGCGAGGTCGTCCTTCATGCCGTTGATGCGCAGGCCGTAGGCGACGTTGTCGAAGATCGACTTGGGGAACGGGTTGGCCTTCTGGAAGACCATGCCGATGTGGCGGCGCACCGCGATCGGGTCCACGCCCGGGCGGTAGATGTCCTGGCCATGGAAGGTGATCTCGCCGGTGACCTTCGCCCCGGGGATGAGGTCGTTCATGCGGTTGATCGAGCGCAGCACCGTCGACTTGCCGCAGCCGGAGGGGCCGATCATCGCGGTGATCTGGTTGCGGGCGACGGGCAGCGAGACGTCGCGCACCGCGTGGGCCTTGCCGTAGTGGATGTCGACGCCCTTGAGCTCGATGACCGTCTCGGTCTCGGTCCCTGCGGGCGAGCCGGCACGGCCCTGCGCAGCGAGGCCCGTGATGGGCGCCTTGGTGCGGATACCAGTCTCGTTCACGCTCACGCGAACTCCAATCACCGAATGTCAACCGCCGTTAACGTGTCCTGCCCTCATGGAACGCCATCGAGGTGCACGGCAGGGGGCGCGCAGGTGAACTGGGAGTGAATGGGCTGCGGGCTCGCTCACGCGGCCCGGAGCGGCTCTCGGCCGCGTCCGGGGCGCGCCTCAGGCGTGCTCGGGCGGCAGCAGCTCGTCGTTCGGGTACCCGCCCAGGAGGTCGTCGGAGGCGGTGAGCGTGAACTCGTCGGCGACGGGCACCTCGCCCAGGTCGACCGACCCGGCGACGTCGCCGTCCTCGGCCAGCTCCATGAGCATCCCGCGGATCACCGGGGCCGGGACGCCCGCATCGTCGGCGAGCGCCGCGAGGCTCACGGTGACCGTGGCGGACTTGGCGTTGCCCGGCAGCACGAAGTGGCCCTCGTCGTCGAACTCGTAGTCGACCCCGCCGATCCTGCGGATCGCGATGGCCGTGAGCTCCTCCAGGTCGCCGCGCTGGTCGGCGGCCTCCTCGATGGCCTCGAGCTTGTCGAAGGCGAGGACGTCGAACGGGTTGATGTACAGCAGCGGGGCGACGAACAGCTTCCCCTCGCGCATCTCGGAGCGGTACAGGCCGAGGGCGAGGAGGAATTCGAGCAGGTCGCGGACGGTGTGGGGGACGGGCAGGCCCGCGCGCCGGCAGTGGGTGGTGAAGGTGTCGATGCGCTCGGAGCGCTCGGCGGTGGCCCGGTCGTACTCCTCGCGGGCCTCCTTCTCTATGACCTCGGGGGAGGCGCCCAGGTGGTGCTCGGAGGCTTCGGCGATCCAGTCGTCGACGTCGCCCGGGTCGCACCAGACGGGCTCGTTCCAGATGTCGTCCTCGGGGAAGGCCTCGGCCCACCAGTTGGCCGGGAACGGGTTCACGGAGGGGACGGTGCGGAACAACTCGATGCTGCACGGCATGATGCGGATCCACGCGGGGTGCATCGGGGCTTGGACGGGGCCGGTCTCGTCGCCGAAGGGCCTCTCGAAAGATTCCACCCATCGAAGGTATCAGCGCGGGCCGACGCTCCAGCGGCGCTGTGCCGGGACTTCGCTGTCAGCGTAGCGGTGCGGAGGGGGCCGTCCCGGGGTCGGTGATTCCAGGAATTGCTCAGTGCCCGTTGAGTGCCCGATCGTCGGCGCACGCTCCCCGGCCCGGGGGCCCGTCGGCGTGCGCCGGCCCCGGGACGGCCCTCGCGCGTCGGGCTTGCCGGCCCCTGGTCGCCTGCGGCTCCCGGGGGAGCCGCGGCGCCGCTGCGCGGAGGGCCGCGCCTCTCGCGTCGGGGCCGACGTTACTCCGATGGGGACGATCGGGGTTCGACCGTTCGGCCGGGTCCGGTTAGCCGTTCAGCCGAATACCGGTGAGGTCCGGTTCGAACTCGGCGAGGCTCGCCGCGTAGTCGGGGGTGAGGTATTCGAGGGTGCGGACCTGCTGCTCCAGCAGCTTGCCGACGGTGACGATCTGGTCGGCGGCGTTGAGCACGAGCCAGTGCTCGTAGTCCGCGTAGCGTTCTTCGACCTGCGCCTCAAGGGTCACAGCGGATGCCTCCCTGTATGCCGTGCTTCGGAATGCGATGTGCTCGGGACAACGTAATGCGCGGTGAGCGCCACACGGATTCATGACACGCGACCGCCCGGCGAAATACGCGGACGGACGACGCGCCGCGTTCAGGACCGCAGCACCAACCGCAGCGTAGACACCCCGTCCTCGGCGATCTCGACGGGCACGCCCCAGTCCTGGCGGGTGAGGTGGCACGCGGGGTGCTCGGCCTCGGCGTCGCAGGTCGCGGCCTGGGCCACCACCTGCAGGACGCCGCGGTCGACGCTTTCGGCGAGGACGAGGTCGCGGCCGAGCTCCTCGCCCCTGCCCGCGCCCTCGGCGAGGAGGTGGGGCGGGTCGGCGGAGACGGTGACCTGGAGGGGCGA
Source organism: Glycomyces harbinensis (assembly GCF_900101745.1). Classification (GTDB taxonomy): domain Bacteria; phylum Actinomycetota; class Actinomycetes; order Mycobacteriales; family Micromonosporaceae; genus Glycomyces; species Glycomyces harbinensis. The sequence goes on from NZ_FNAD01000023.1 coordinate 31,967, forward strand.
GCCGTACGTGTAGTCGAGCTTCTGGCCCGCGGCGGGCTCGAAGAGCACTTCGAGGCGCAGCGCGCCGGGCGCGACCCTGGTGCGCTTGCGCGCGACCCGGTGGTGCTGCCCGGCGACGGCGGCCTCGCCCAGGTCGGGGGCGGCGAGGCGGTGCGCGGCCGATTCGACCACGACCACCCGCTCCCCCAGGACGAGCACGTCGCTGGGTTCGGCCAGGCCCCCGGCGAGGGTGGCGACCTCGTCCTCGCGCGGGTCGTAGACGCGCAGGGCGCCGTTGTAGGTGTCGGCCACCGCGATCCGCCCGTCGGGGAGGACGGCGAGGCCGAGCGGGTGCTGCATGAGCGCTTCGCCCGCGGGGCCGTCGACGTGGCCGAAGTCGAACAGGCCCTGGCCGACGGCGGTGTGCATCCGGCCGCGCTCGACGTAGCGGAGCGCGGAGGTCTCGGCGTCGACCAGCCAGAGGCGCTCGCCGCCCGCCTCGGCGGAGGGGCCCACGGCGAGGCCGGAGGGCTGGGCCATCCAGACCTGGTCGAGCGGGCCGTCCTTGAGGCTTTCGACGGTGGTCCCGGCGTAGACGCCCGCGGTGCCCGCGACCGGGTCGAAGGACCAGAGCTGGTGGATGCCGGCCATCGCTATGACGACCCGGTCCTCGAACCAGGCGAGGTCCCAGGGCGAGGAGAGGTCGGTGTCGAGGGCCGCACCGGCGCCGTCGTCCATGCGCCACTGCCTGCCGGTGCCGGCCACGGTGACGGCGGTGCCGGCGGCGAGGTCGACGCCCCGCAGGAGGTGGTTGACGGTGTCGGCGACGACGAGGTCGTAGCCCGCCTTCGCGGCGACGTCCTCGGGCAGGAGGACGAGGCCCTGGGGTTCGTTGAAGGTCGGTTCGGGGCCGTCCGCGCGGCCGCGCTCGCCGGTGCCGACGACCGCGACGACGGTGGTCAGGTCGGGGGCGAGGCGGACGAGGCGGTGGCGGGCGGAGTCGGTGACGAGGACGTCGCCGCCGGGCAGTTCGACGGCCTTGCCGGGGAAGCGGAGCGCGGTATCGGCGGGCCGGACGGCCACGTAGGGGCTGCCTTCGGGGTCGAGGGTGCCCTTGGCGGTGTGGGCCGCGACGAGGCCGCCGATGATCGCGTCGAGCGCCTCGAGGTGGCCTTCACCGGCCATCGTGGACACGACGTAGCCCTCGGGGTCGATGACGGCGAGGGTGGGCCAGGCGCGGGCGGCGTAGGCGTCCCAGGTCTTGAGGTCGGGGTCGTCGAGGACGGGGTGCTCGACGCCGTAGCGCTCGACGGCGGCCGCGAGGGCCCGGGGATCGCGCTCGTGCTCGAACTTCGGGGAGTGGACGCCGACGATGAGGAGGGCGTCGCCGTACTTCTCCTCGAGCGGGCGCAGCTCGTCGAGGACGTGGAGGCAGTTGATGCAGCAGAAGGTCCAGAAGTCGAGGACGACGATCTTGCCGCGCAGGCTTTCGAGGTCGAGCCGCCGGTCGCCGGTGTTGAGCCAGCCGCGGCCGGTGAGCGGGGCCGCGCGGACGCGAGACTGTGCCATCGGGTGAGCCTAACTCGGACCCGAGGTCAGGGGCGCCGCGGCGGCCCGCGGGGAGACGAGCGCGACCCCTTGGAGGCGAGGCCGTCTCGCAAAGTGGGGCGGGGCCGGCGGAACGCGTCCGCCGGCCCCGGAGGCCTGTCGTACCGTCAGGATATTTTTGAGCTCTGCAAATTCATGGCTCGCAAGCTTCGCCAAGGCCGGGTCCCTTAAGACCCGAAATATCATGACTTATCGGTATTCAAGTAGATATGACCAGCTGGAGGCCTATTCAGCGGGCGACTCGGAGGCTTCCTCGCCGCCCTCGCCCTCTTCGGGCGCGCCGAGGAGGCTCAGGCAGTAGACGTCCTCGCCGACGGTGAGGGTCTCGCGGCCCGCGTCGGCGCACTCCTGGCCGTCGCCGACCTTCGAGACGATCTCGTAGTCCTCGCCGTCCTTGGCGTCGGCGCAGTCGATCGCCTCGGCCTGGTCGCCGCTGGTGTGGCGGACGCAGCCGCCCTCCTCGAACTTCGGCGCCGCGAACAGCAGGAAGTAGACGCCCACGGCCGCACCGATCACGACCACGGCGGCCACGGCCGCCAGGATCGGCACGAGCGCCTTCTTGCGGCCGCCGCCGGAGGGGGCGGGGGCCGGCTGGGGCGGGTACTGGCCGGGCGGGACCGAGCCGGGCGGCATGCCCGGCTGCGTGTACTGCTGGGCCATCTGCGGCTGCGACTGCCCCGGCTGCGCGGACTGCCCGTAGGCCGAGGCCGGAGCCGGCGGCGGCTCGCTGTGCGGGTTGTGCGGGCCGATGATGAGCTTCTGGGTGTCGTCCGACTGGACCGGCTGCTGGCCCTGCGGCGCCTGCGGCTGGTAGGCCGAGGGCGGCTGCGCGTACGGCGCGGCGGGCGGGGGCGGCGGCATCGCGGCCGGGTTCATGCCCTGGTTCGCGAGCGGGTTCGGCGGCGGCGAGGGCCAGGCCTGCGGCGAGGCCGGAGCGACCGGCGACGGGCTCGGCGCGGGAGGCTGGTCGCCGTAGGGCGCGGGAGCGTTGAAGCCCGAGACGCCCTGGGGCGGGAGCACTTCGGTGCGCTCCTCGGCCACGTTGGCGGGCGGTGCGGCGGGAGCGGGCGGCGACGAGGGGCCCAGGCGCAGGATCTGCGTCCCGTCCTCGTCGAACTGCGGGCCCGGAGGCGAGGCCTGCGGCGCGGGGGCCTCGAACGCGGCGGGCGGCACCTGCTCGGGGGCGCTGTCCGCGGCGGGTGCGACGGGGACCTCGATCTCGTTGGCCGCGGCCGTCGGGAAGGACTGGGTGGCGCCCTCGTCCACGGAGGGAGCGCTGTCGGCGACGGGCGCGTCGGGGACCTCGGCGGCCGGGACGGGCGCTGCCGCGACCTCGTCCGCGCCGGGCGCCTCGGGCTCGGCGGGAGCGGCCGGCGCCTCGGGGGCCGCTTCCGCGGCGGGTGTCTCCGGTACCTCGGTCGCCTCCGCGGCGGCCGGGGCCGCCTCGGGTGCGCCCTCGTCCGCGGCGGGGGCCTCGGGGGCGCTGTCGGCGGGAGCGTCGGCGCTCGCCGCTTCGGGGGCGGGACTCGGGCCCGGGCCGGCCTCAGGGGAGGCGTCGGTCGCGTCGGCCCGGTCGTCGGGGTTCTCGCCCTTAGCTGGCGTGTTGCCTTGCTCGGAGGTCACGGCTGCTCCTCAATGCTGCTTCCGGCCTGGCGTCTTGGGGGCACGCCAGACGGGTCACACGGTACCGCAGCGGCGCTAACGGTCACTCGACAGGGTTAAGGAGGTCGCCGGAGGGCCCCAGTGGACCGGAAGACGGCGAGGAAGCGGCGACGGAGCGTCAGCAACGTGAGGGAACCCGACGATTTCGGGGCAGAGATGAGGCCGGGCGCCAGCGGTTGCCCACCCCTCATGGCAAACGCGGCGCCCGGCCGGTGTGAGAACCCCCTGGAGAGGGTCTCAGCGATGTGGGAACTCGGCGCTGTCCGCCACACCGCTTGGGAGGAGATAAAGTTCGCGGTCTCAGTTGCCCGAGACGTCCGGAAACTTCGAAGATATGTTTCCCCGTTGTTTCCGTGCCTCAATTACAACACCGAAAGCCGAGTTCCGCCAACGAATCATCGGTGCCCTTGATCACGTCCAGGCGAGGAGCGTTTCCCCAGGGTGCTGGAGGAACGCGCCCACGTCGGCGAGGAACTGGGAACCGAGTTCACCGTCGACGAGCCGGTGGTCGAAGGACAGCCCGAGCGTGGTCACCTGCCGGACCGCGATCTCGCCCTCGTGCACCCACGGCTGCGGCCGGACCGCGCCGAACACGAGGATCGCCGACTCCCCCGGAGGGAGGATCGGCGTACCGGTGTCGATGCCGAAGACGCCGACGTTGCTGATCGAGATCGTGCCCCCGGTCATGTCGGCCAGCGAGGTCTTCCCCTCGCGGGCCGTGCGGGCCAGCGCGGTGAGGGCCTCGGCCAGTTCGATCAGGCTCAGGTCCTGGGCGGCCTTGACGTTCGGGACGACCAGGCCGCGCGGGGTGGCGGCGGCGATGCCGAGGTTGACGTCGTGCTTGACGACGATCTCCTGGGCCGCTTCGTCCCACTGGGCGTTGATCATCGGGTGGCGGCGGGCGGCCAGGAGGACCGCTTTGGCCACGAACAGCAGGGGGGTCACCTTGACGTCGGCGAACTCCTTGCGGCCCTTGAACTCCTTGACCGTCGCCATCATGGCGGTGACGTCGCAGGTGAGGAACACGGTGGCGTGCGGGGCGGTGAACGCCGAGGCGACCATGTTCTGCGCGGTCAGCTTGCGCACGCCCTTGATGGGGATGCGCTGGTCCTCGGCGGCGGCCTTGACGCGCGCCGGCGCGGTGGGTGCCGCTGCCGCGGGGGCGGCCGCGGCTTCCACGTCGGCGCGGGAGACCGTGCCGTTCGGTCCGGTCGCGGTGACGGCGGCGAGGTCGATGCCGAGGTCTTTGGCGAGTTTGCGGACCGGGGGCTTGGCGAGGACCGGCCCGGTGGGGGCGGCCGGCGCGGCGGGCGCGGGCGGTGCGACCGGTTCGGGCGGCGCTGCGGGCGCCGCCGGCGCGGTCGGGGCCGCCGCTGCCGCGGGTGCCTCGGGGTCCCGGCGCTTGCGGCGCTTGGACCCGGCTTCGCGTGCGCCGTACCCGACGAGGTTGGGCGTGCGCTTGTCGGCCTTCTGGGCCGGGGGCGCTTCGGCGCCTTCGACCTCGAAGGTGGCGAGCGGCTTGCCGACGTCGACGGTGGTGCCCGCTTCGGCGTGGTGCTCGGCGAGGACCCCGTCGTAGGGGCTGGGGACCTCGACGAGGGCCTTGGCGGTCTCGACCTCCACGAACGGCTGGTTGAGCGTGACGGCTCCGCCCGGCTCGACGAGCCATGCGGCGACTTCGCCCTCGGTGAGCCCTTCGCCGAGGTCGGGCAGGTTGAACGTGATCTTCTGACCCATGTCCGGCTCCTCAGTACTCGAGGGACCGGTCGACGGCGTCGAGCACCCGGTCCAGGTTCGGAAGGTAGTCGTCTTCGAGGCGGCTCGCCGGATAAGGGACGTCATAGCCGGTCACCCGCAGGACGGGCGCCTCGAGGGAGTAGAAGCACTCCTCGCTGACGCGGGCGGCGACCTCGGCGCCGATGCCGATGTTGCCGGGGGCCTCGTGGACGACGACGGCCCGTCCGGTCTTGCGGACCGAGGCGAACAGCGGGTCCCAGTCGATCGGGGAGAGGGCGCGCAGGTCGATGACCTCGAGGTCGAGGCCTTCCTCGGCGGCCGCGGCGGCGGCGTTCTCGGCCACGTCCACGGTGGGGCCGTAGGCGATGAGGGTCGCGGTGCGGCCTTCGCGGACGGTGCGGGCCCGGTAGAGGTCGAGGGCGGCGGCGCCGGTGTCGACGTCGGCTTTGGCGTGGTAGCGGCGCTTGGGCTCGAAGAAGATCACCGGGTCGTCGCCGGCGGCGGCCTGCTGGATCATCCAGTAGGCGTCGGCCGGGTTGGAGCAGGTGACGACCTTGAGGCCGGCGGTGTGCGCGAAGTAGGCCTCGGGGGATTCCGAGTGGTGCTCGATCGCGCCGATGCCGCCGCCGAAGGGGATGCGGACGACGACGGGCAGGCGCACGCGCCCGCCGGAGCGGTTCGGGATCTTCGCGAGCTGCGAGACGAGCTGGTCGAAGGCGGGGTAGACGAAGCCGTCGAACTGGATCTCGCAGATGGGCCGGTAGCCGCGCAGGGCGAGGCCGATCGCGGTGCCGATGATGCCGGACTCCGCGAGCGGGGTGTCGATGATGCGGTCGGCGCCGAAGTCCTTGTGGAGGCCGTCGGTGACGCGGAAGACGCCGCCGAGGCGGCCCACGTCCTCGCCCATCACGAGGGACCTGGGCTGGTCCTCCAGGACGCGGCGCAGGCCTTCGTTGAGCGCTTTCACCATGGTCATGGTCGTCATCGGGCCTCGCTCCCCTCGTCAAGGGAGGCTTGGAACTCGAGGGCCTCCGCCCGCTGGGCCGCGATGCCGGGCGGCATCTCGGCGTACACGTTGTCGAACATCTCGGCGACCTCCGGGTCGGTCAGCGCCATGACGCGGGCGCGCAGTTCGCGGACGAGTTCGCCCGCCTCGGTGTCGACGCGTGCGAAGTAGTCCTCGTCGGCGAGCTTCTCGGCCGTCAGCCACTTGCGGTAGCGGACGATCGGGTCCTTCGCGCGCCAGAAGTCGAGTTCGGCCTCGTCGCGGTAGCGGGTGGCGTCGTCGGAGGTGGTGTGCGGCTGCATCCGGTAGGTGTAGGCCTCGATGAGGCTGGGTCCTTCGCCGCGGCGGGCGCGGTCGAGCGCGGTCTCGGTGACGGCGTAGGTCGCGAGGACGTCGTTGCCGTCGACGAGGACGCCGGGGACGCCGAAGCCCTCGGCGCGGCGGTGCGGCGGCAGCCGGAACTGGCGGGCGTTGGTCTCGGAGATCGCGTACTGGTTGTTCTGGCAGAACAGCACGAGCGGGGAGTTGAACACGCCCGCCCAGATGAGGGCTTCGTTGAAGTCGCCCTCGCTGGTGGCGCCGTCGCCATGGTAGACGACGACGGCCTCGCCGTCGTCGGTGCCGACCGCGCCGTCCTTGGCGACGCCCATGGCGTAGCCGGCGGCGTGGAGGGTCTGGGAGGCGATGACGATCGCGTACATGTTGAAGCGGTCGGCGGCGACGTCGCGTCCGCCGAGGTCGGTCCCGCGGAAGAGCGCGAACGACGAGATGAGGTCGATGTCGCGGCACCACTGGACGCCGAGTTCCCGGTAGGCGGGGAAGACGGTGTCCTGGGGTTTGAGGGCCCGGCCGGAGCCGACCTGGGCGGCTTCCTGGCCGAGGAGGCTCGGCCACAGGCCGAGCTGGCCCTGGCGCTGCAGGGCGGTGCCCTGGGCGTCGAGTTCGCGGGTGACGACGAGGTCGCGGTAGAGGCCGCGGTACTCGTCGTCGGTCAGTTTCAGGTCGTAGTCGGGATGGTTGACGCGCCGGCCCTCGGGGGTCAGCAGCTGCACGAACTCTGGTTCGTTCGTTGAGGCGGATTTCTGACGGTTCTTGGCCGTCTTCCTGGCAGGACGCTGTTGGTCGCCCATGATTGCCTCCTCATATTCGTATTCCGGTGTATCCAAGCATCCCAAAGCCTTGGGCGGTGCGCGTCACAGCCGGTCCCCGATTACTATTCGGGATTGAAGTCTGACACTGAGTAGTCGAACTGCACTAATTTACGGCTCGCGAGCGACGCCGAGGGTCTTGAACTCTCGACATCATCGGTCCTGAACGGCCGTTTCGTCGCACGGGGGTGGCGGGAAGGAGCGCGCGGTGCGCGGCAGAGGCAGCGACCAGGCAGGACGCTGGCCGGTGGGGATCTGGTTCGCCCTGGTGGGGATGAGCGCGGGGACCGTGGCGTCCTTCGCCCTGGTCGGGTGGACCTTCACCAGAGGCCTGTACGGCGGCGTTGAGACCGCCCAGCCCTACGAGTTCGAGTCCGGGACGGTGGTCATCGAGGAGGAGCCCTCCGCGGAGGCGAACGCGGGCGAGGGCGCCGAGGAGCCCGGCCCGGGCGGGATCGCCGAGCCCGGGAGCGCCTCCGAGGTCGACCCGAGTCCGGCCGATCCGCAGGCCGAGCCGAGGCCGGACGCCGATCAGGAGCACCCGGACGAGGAGTCCGGCGAGCCCGAGGCGCCCGCCGAGCAGGACGAGGTCCAGGACCCCGAGCTCGTGCCGGTCGAGGAGTCGTCCGAATGCGGGAACGAGGAGTCGCAGGCCCCCGCCGATCCGGACGACGATCCGGACCACGGCCACGACTGGGACCACGAGTGGGACGGCGACTGGGACCGGGACGACCCGTGGCTGCGCCCGGAGTCCGACGCGATCGAACTGCCCCTGCTCGACTGACCCGCCTTCGCCGGAGACCGCCCCACCGCCCCTGATCGGGGCCCGTCCGCGGGCCCGGTCCCGCCGGTCCCGTTCCGCCCGCTACCGCGACGTCCGCTCGCCCGAAGGGGTGAGTTGTGGGCAAGGCCACGCAGCGGCCGTAACTTGCACATGCGAATTGCCGTTAGCCCTACTGAGAGCGCGCCGCACAGTCACGGACGCACACGGATACCTGGTGGGGTACAAGCAGATGGATCTTTTCTCGCGCACGATGCTCGCCTGTTCGGCCGAGGCCGGCCTGACCACGACGGCCCTGTCCCGTCACGTTCCGATCCTGCGGCGCAACATCGGGTCCGGCGACCAGGTGTCCCTGCTGAGCAGGTGCGTCGGGTCCGACGGGCTCGGCAGCGGCGACTACGTTCTCATGCTCACCGGCGAGCGGATGGTCGTGACGCGCCAGTCGCGGCTGCTCGGCCGGGTGCGCCTGTGCCTCGACGCGCCGGTGCCGGCGATCGAGAACCTCCGCTGGTCGGCCGACCCGGCCGGGCCGGGGGTCGAGCTGAACTTCACCGTCCTGGAGGGGCCCGGCGCGGCCGAGCCGCACCGCTGGCACTTCTGGCTGCCGGCCACGCACGCCAAACGCGTCTGGCGGGTCGACGCCCTCCTCGCCCGGGCGTTCCGGCGCCCGAAGGCGTCGGCGCGGCCCGCGAACGCGCGCCGACCCGAGATGCGCCGTCACGCGCTCGAGAGCGCGAGCGGCGTGTTCCCGGTGATCCCTGCCCCGATGGCTGCGGCGGTGTTCACCGCCGCAGCCGGCCACCCGGCGTCCGCCATGCCCGGGGCGGACCGCGCGAGCCGCACGGTGGTGGTCGAGGGGCCGACCATGGCGCTCGACCACGTGGTCGCCGCGGTGCCCGCGCAGCTTCCCGCCCGCCACGCGGAGCGGCCGAACCCGACGGCGCCCGCGCCCCGGCCCGCGACGCACCAGCAGCCCCGCCACGCGGCGCCGCAGGACCTCGAGACCACGCTGGCCGCGGCCTGACCGCCCGCGCCCGGTATTGCCGCCGTACCGGTGAACGGCGCGGCGAACGGCTTGGATGCGGACCGCGGTGACGCCGCAAGGGCGCCTGGCAGGACGCGGCCCGCATCCTCGAGAACGACCCGCGGTTGATGAAGGGGGCGGGTGCTCCAGCGATGCTGGAGCACCCGCCCCCTTGCGTGTCAAGGTGTTCAAGGCCCGGAGCTCACCGGTGCCGCGAGGTCCTGGCGGCTATCGGCGCAGTTCGGCGGTGCAGCATTTGACGGAGCCGCCGCCCTTCTTGAGCTCGGAGAGGTCGACGGGGACGGGCTCGTACCCGGCCTCGCGGAGCTTGCGGACCATGCCCGCGGCCTCGGCGTTGACGACGACGTTGCGGCCGTCGGAGACGAAGTTGAGGCCGAACGCGGCGGCGTCCTCGGCGTCGGCGATCAGCGCGTCGGGGAAGAGCCGTTCGAGCAGGAGGCGGCTGCCGGGGGCGAAGGCCTCGGGGAAGTAGGCGATGCGCTCGTCGTCGAGGGGCGCGAGCGCGGTGTCGAGGTGGTAGTAGCGGGGGTCGACCAGGCGCAGCGAGACGACTTGGCGGCCGAACACGTCGGCGGCCTCGGCGTGGGCGCGGGCGTCGGTGCGGAAACCCCAGCCGGCGAGGATGAGCTCGCGGCCGGGCAGGTAGGTGAAGTCGCCTTCGCCCTCGTTGACGAACTCGGGCTTGGCGTAGGTCCAGCCGCCGGTGCGGTACCACTTCTCGTGGGAGTCGGCTTCGGGGCGGCGCTCGGGGAAGCGGAAGCTCGCGCCGTAGGCGATCCCGTCGACGACGAAGGCGCCGTTGGCGGCGTAGACCATGTCGGGCAGACCCGGCTCGGGCTCGATGCGGATGACATCGTGGCCGAGGCGGGTGTAGACGTCGACGAGCTCTTCCCACTGGGCGCAGGCGAGCGTGGCGTCGACGGGCGCGGTCGTGTCCATCCAAGGGTTGATGGCGTACTCGACCGCGTAGTAGGCGGGGCGGCACATGAGGTACGTGCGGCGGCCCGGCGACCGGGTCGCGGGCGCCAGGGCAGGTGAAGAACGGTGTTTCTCCATGGCGCGAGTTTAGACAGGCCGAGCCCCGGTCTCCTCATCCGCAGGCCCGCGACACCCCGGAGTGTGACCAAACCACCTCAATTGGCACCTGACCAGCCCCGGAGCGCGGATCCACGGGGGAGAAGAGCGGACCATGCGCAGCCCGGCGAAGCGCCATGCGGCGGGCCGAATCGCGACCGGTTCGCGGTTCGCGGTTCGCGGTTCGCGGTTCGCGGTTCGCGGTTCGCGGTTCGCGGTTCGCGGTTCGCGG
>NZ_FNAD01000023.1:42248-89259 GCF_900101745.1 Glycomyces harbinensis
CGGTTCGCGGTTCGCGGTTCGCGGTTCGCGGTTCGCGGTTCGCGGTTCGCGGTTCGCGGTTCGCGGTTCGCGGAATTCTGCACGCGGTAGGTCGGGGCCGAAAGACCACGAGGTTTCGCGGGTGCGGGCAGAGGTCTTCCGGGGCCCCCTCCCCCTCCCCCCATGCCCACCCTCCGCCGACCTGCACACCGATGGCAACGTTGAAGACCTGTCTTGGTTTCGGTTCCCGGCGGCCTGGCCTCGGCCGCCGGGAACCGGTGTTCGTCTACTCCACGGTGACCGGGCCCGCTCGGGAGACCGCCCTGGCCGGGCCGAAGGCGGCCGGGACCCCTGTCGGGACCTCACTCACGCGGACCGTCACCTCCAGGCCGCCCACCTCGCATCCCTCCAGCTCGGCACCCGCACTCTCCACCATGGCCCGCGCCGCATCGCATGCCTCGCCCTCTCCGAACAGGACCCTCGCGGCGCCCGCCAGCGCGGCCGCGTCCGCCGCACCCTGCGCTCGGTGCCGGGCGGCGCTCGCCTGGCCGACCGCAGTGAATGCCACCGCGGTCACCATCAGCGCCGCCACGACTCCCGCGGCCAGAACCGTTGCCGAACCGCGTTCCCGGTCGCCCTCCGCAGCCGCGCGTCGGGCTTCGCCGGGCCTTCGATCGGCTCTCCTGCCGCTGCTCAGGGCTACTGCCTCGCTCACCCTTGACTCCGACCCTGGTGCGGGCGCCTTCGCCGGTATCCGGAACTCCGTCACGGCAGGCCCGGTTCCATCGGGGCTGCGGCTTCCGCGGTTATCGACATCGGCGGCGTCAGCGGGCCCAGCGGACTGGTCGGGGCCGTGACCCTCGCCCGTGCCACCTCACCGTCGATCGAAACCGCCACGGAGGCGCCTTCGGGCAGGTAGGCCGCCGCCACCGCCTGCGCGTCTTCGCCCCGGGCGGCGGCGATCGCGGCGCTGTTCGCGGCGTCGATCGCGCGGACCTTCATGCCCACGGCCGCCACCGCCCATATGCCGAGCGCCAGTACCGCCACGATCGCCGGGAGCGCCGCCGCCATCTCGGCGGTGACGAATCCGCTTTGGCCCCGGTCCCCGCAGGGGGCGCGCCCGCGGCGGAATAGTCGCCGTCTCAACAGCGGCGTGCTCGCTGCCGTGTCGCTGTCCTGCCCGTTCGGGGGGTCTTCTCTCAGGTTCGGTCTCCGGGTCACCGTCCGGTGTGCGGGGCCCTTTTCGGGCGATGGCCGGCAGTCGCTGCGCAGGCGCAGGATCGACGCGGTCATGCCAGTGCCTTCTCGATGAGGGCGGTCAGTGCGCTTTGGACCGGGCCCGAGGTGACGACCTTCAGCAGGACGCCCGCGAAGGCGACGGCCGCCAAGGTCCCGACGGCGTATTCTGCGGTGCTCATCCCGCTCTCGCCCCGCATCTTCGCGGCGAACTTCCCGCCCCAGCTCGGTTTGGTCACACCCTGCATCCGGCCCGGGCTCCACTCGTCCTCTTCGCTCGGCCGGGGGCTCGGGCGCCGCCGCTCGGGCGCCGGGCGGTCGTCGGGTACCGCCGGCGGCCCTGCGGTGATCGGCGGCCTGCTCCGGTTGGCGCCCGGCGACCAGCTGGTCTCGGTCGCCGGTGTCCCTTCGGCGGCGGCCGGTTCGACCGGTTCGGCCCGTGTCGCCCGGTCGCCGCATGCGGGCGTTCGACAGGCGCTGCTCGCATTGCACGGGGGACGCTGGCGGCTCTCGGGCCTGCAGGAAGCCTTCCGCGCATCGGGCCGGTCGGATGCCCGGCGGGCTCGTCGGGTCGGGAGGGCGATGGTCGTGCCGGTGTCGGCGTTCATTGCGGTTTCCTCTCTTCGGTGGTCGGGCAGAGCGATCAGGAAGGGACGGTTCAGAGTCCGGTGGCCAGGGTGTCGGAGACGATGCCGAGCACCACCGGTCCGATCCCGGCGATCACGAATGCGGGCAGGAAGCACAGGCACAGCGGTCCGACCAGCGCCACGGCGGCGCGTCCGGCGCGTTCCTCGGCCCGATTGCGCAGTTCCGACCGGAGCGAGGCCGCCAGTTGTTCGAGGCCTCCCGCGATCGCCGCGCCAGAGTCGCCGGAGCGGTCGAGTTGCCGGGCCAGGCGGGACGCCCCCGGCAGCCGCCCGAGTTCGGGTAGCGCCTCGGTCGCGCTGGCGCCCAGGTGGATCGCACCGGCGAAGCGGCTCAGCCGCTCGCCGATCTCCGGGTCGTCGGCATCGGCGACGGCGAACGCGGCCTGCGGGAACGGCGCCCCGGCCCGCATGCCCGCGGCGAGCAGGTCGAGCGTCCACGGCCAGGCCGGGGCGAGCCGTTCGGCCGCGGTCCGTTCGGTGCGGTCGGGATCGGACCGCAGAAGCTTGGCGACCAGCCACCAGGTGCCGAAGCCGAGGACGATGCCGGTGGGACCGCCGATCGCGAAGGCGGCCGCGACGCCCGCGACGGGGCCCAGGAGTCGGCGCGTCATCATGCGCCCCCTGTGCCGACGGACCGGATCAGCGCGCCCGTCCAGAGGAGGCCCGCGGCCTGGAGTCCCATCGCGGCGGCCGCCGCGCCGAGGCCTGCGGGGCCGGCGAAGAGGAAGGCGACGGCGTCGACGCCGAGCGCTTCGCCGAGTGCGACTCCGGCGGCGGGCAGTGCGATGAGGAGCGCGGCGGTGGCGCGGATCGAGGCGGTCTGGGCCCGGGTCCTGGCCGCGGCCTGCTCGTCTTCGCGGAGGTGTTCGGCGAGTCTCCGGCACAGGTCGGCTGCGGGGGCGCCGAGTTCGGCGGCGATCCGCAGGGCGGCGCGGAGGCGCTTCGCGGTGGTGGCGGCCTCGGCGGGCCAGTCGGGTTCCGCCGCTGCGACGGCGCGGGCCGGGTCGGTGCCGGCGGCGAGGTCGGCCGCCAGGTAGGCGACCGTGTCGGCGGCGGCACGGCCGGCTTCGCCGAGTCGTCTGCGGCGCAGGGCGCGGTGCCAGGCAGTCACGGCCGCCGCGGCGTAGACGGCGGCGACGGCTCCGGCGCCGGCCGCCGCGAGCGGGCCGAGTCCGCTGTCGTGGCGGTATCCGGCGAGCCAGGCGGCGGCGAGCGCCGCGGTCAGGGCGGCGCAGGCGGCGGCGGTTCTGGGCCGGTGGGCGATCAGGGCGTGGGCTGCGGCGGTCATGTGTCGGCTCCTTTCCGGTTCCGGTTCGGTGTCCGGCCGGTGCCTTCGGCGGCCATCGGCCGGGCTGCCACGGTCAGGCGCATGCGGGTGCACTCCGGTCGGTCGGCGGCGCGGGGCCGCCCGGTCCTGGTGCGGCGGGTCCGGACGGGTGGGGCGTCCGCGCCCTGGTCTCGGTGGGCTGCGGGCGGTCGCGGCAGCCGGCCAGAGGCGCGGCAGCGGCGGCGGTCGGGCGGCAGGGCGGAGGCGGCGGGGCTGCTCATGCGGTCCGCTCCCTCAGCAGGCGTTCGAGCAGTCCCGCGGCGGGACCCGGGCCGCGGCGGGTCCACGCGGTGGTCACTGTCAGCCCCGGCCCGTCGGCATCGGTGCCGATCAGGGCGATCTCGGTGACCTGGCGGCCGGTTCCGGTGCGCCGCAAGTGGACGATGACGCGCAGGGCCGCCACGAGCTGGGCGTGGAGTCCGGCCCTCGGCAGACCGTGCGGGAGCGCGAGCGCTTCGAGCCTGGCGGGCGCGTCGGCGGCCGCGTTGCAGTGGAGCGTTCCGGAGCCGCCCTCGTGGCCGGTGTTGAGTGCGCCGAGCAGTTCGAGCACTTCGGCGCCGCGGCATTCGCCGACGATGATCCGGTCGGGCCGCATCCGCAGCGCCTGCCGCACGAGCGCGGCCAGGTCGACCTCGCCGGCGCCCTCGATGTTCGCCGGGCGCGATTCGAGCGTGAGCGCGTGCGGGTGGTCGGGGGCGAGTTCGGCCGCGTCCTCGACGATGACGATGCGCTCCTGCGGCGGCGCGGTCGACAGGAGACTCGCCAGCAGCGTCGTCTTGCCCGTGCCGGTCCCGCCGGTGACCAGGTAGGCGAGGCGGGCTTTGACGATGCGCAGCAGCAGGTCGGCCATGTCGGCGGTGAGCGTGTCGGCCTCGACCAGCTGCGTGAGCGTGAACGCCTTCGACCGGTGGGTGCGGAAGGAGAGGTACGGCCCCGAGGCGGCGACCGGCGGCAGGACGGCGTGGAACCGGGTGCCGTCGGGAAGCCGCACGTCGGCGTACGGGCTGCCGGAGTCGAGGCGCCGCCCGGCGGCCGCGGCGAGTCGGCAGGCGAGCGAGCGGATCGCGTCGGGGCCGCCGAGGCGGACCTCGGCCGGGCGCAGTCCCTCGCCGCGGTCGACCCAGGCGCCTCCCGCGCCGTTGACGACCACGTCGGTGACTTCCGGATCGTCCAGCAGCGGCTGGAGCGGCCCGGCCCCGATGAGGTCGTCGCGCAGCGCCCCGGAGAGCCGCAGCAGCGAGTCCTGATCGGGCGGCGCGGCCCCGGCCGCGCGCAGGGCCCGCACGATGTCCGCCTTCGCCGAGCCGCGGCCGCGTACGGCGCCGGGCCGGGTCTGGGCCGCGAGCTGGCGGCGGACCTTGTCGAGCAGTTCGAGGCTCATCGCGACCCGCCGGTCCGGTCGGCGCCCGAGCCGACGAGTTCGCCGCGCGGCCGGGCGCGGCTCAGTTCGGCGGTGAGCTCGTGGATGCCGCGGCCGAGGCGGCCCCGCGGGATGCGGCCTTGGCGCAGCAGGACCGGGAGCCGGCGGTCGGTCGGGACGGCGCCCCACACGGGCGGGTCGCGCCAGTCCGCTTCACGCGGGCCGTCCCAGGACGCGCCGGCCGGCGGCGCTTCGGCCTCGCCGCGCAGGACCACGCCGAGGTTGGGGTTGTGGAGCCCGTAGGCGGCCGTGACGCTGCGGGCCGCTTCCCAAGAGCGCGAACCGGGCCCGAGCGTCACCGCGATCGAGCGGGCCGCCGCCGCGGCCCGGGCGGCGGCCCCGGTGCGGGCGCGCGGCAGGTCGACCACGACCAGGTCGGCCGCGAGGCGGGCCGCGCGCAGCACCTGGTCGAACGCGTCGGCGTCCACTTCGGCCGGATTGCGCGGGTCGGGGCCGACCACGTGGAGGCCGCCGCGCTGCGGCAGGCCGGCGAGCAGCCCCTCGGGTTCGAGCAGCCCGGCGTTCGCGAGCGAAGGCCACCGCCAGCCCGGTTGGGCCGCGAGCCCGGCGGCGGCGTCGATGCCCCCGCCGGTGTGGTCGAGGTCGACCAGGACGACCCTGCCGCCGTCCCGTGCGGCGCCGGTGGCCGAGGCGAGGGCCAGCGTCGAGGCGCCGGCGCCGCCGTGACCGGCGACGTGGGCGATGACGGGCGCCGGTTCGACATCGCGGACGGTCCGGGTGAACAGGTCGATGAGCCAGTCGCGCGCGTCGGGCAGGGCGACCACGCCGGTGGCCCGCATCTGGATCGCCAGCGGCCACAGCATCGAGGTGTCGGCGGAGTCGGCCCCGAGCCAGGACATGGTGGTGCACAGGACGAGGTGGTCTCTCGCAGGGAAGTCGCAGGCCACGCATTCGGGTGCGAGGTCGGGCCCGACGAGGACCATCGGGGCCCGCTGCCAGAGCATCGCGGCGTCGAGCGGATGGGTGACCCGGCGCAGCGAGTGCCCGGACGCGGCCGCGAGCGGGGTGATCGTCTCGGCGAGGCGGTCGTCGCCGGTGATGAGCAGGGATTCGGCCGCCGGAGCGGGTGCGGCGGGGCCGCCGCGGGCGTTCGCGGAGCCGCGGGTCGATGCGGTGCGGTCGAGTGTCGCTGCCATGGCTGCTCCTACGTTCGGTGATGTTCACGTGCCTAGGAGTAACCGTGACCGACGGCGCCATAGATCGGCAAGGAAAAGTTTTGCGCCTGTGGATAACTCCGCGAGGAAGGGACACATTGGCTGGTCGCGCACCTGTGGATAACCCGGGCCGGAAACCGCGAGGAGTATTCGGGCCCCGACGCGACGAGGGACCGCCCCGATGGGACGGTCCCTCGCGCAAGCCTGACGTCGCTATTCCGGGCGGATGCCCCAGACGCCGAACCACGCCTCGCTCGGCGAGAGTTCGACCAGGTCCTCACCCGTGGCGAGGGCGTTCGGCGGGCACGTGGTCGGCTCGATCGCGACCGCACCGCGCTTGCGGTCCCCCTCGAGGCCGTCCGAGGTGTAGATGTGGACCCACCCGAAGGAGTCGTCCATCCACACCGTCACCGCCTGCCCCGAGACCGGGTCGGCCAGCCGCACTTCGGCCGTCCCGTCGGAGCCGCGCTTGAGGTCCCCGTAGCAGTCGTCGATCACCAGGTCCTTGAGGACCGTCGGGTCGTCGAAGTCCGCCGCACCGGCTCCGACGGGGATGCGCTGCTTGTCGAGCTTGAGCTTCTTCGCCGCCGGGACGTGCAGCGTCGCCTCGTCGATCCGCTCGAGCGAACCGGGGATGAGATAGGAGTGGGTGCCCAGGCCGAACGGCGCGGTCTTGTGGCCGGGATTGGAGACCGTGTGTGCGGCGCGCAGGCCGCCGGGCCCGACCGACCAGCGCGTGCGCAGCTGGAGCGTCCACGGGTAGCCCAGGCGCGCGGGCAGGCGGCACTCGAGGGTGACCGAGGTGTCGGTCACGTCGACGGCGTTCCACTCGGCCCAGGCCACGAAGCCGTGGAGGGCGGTGTTGGTCTCGATCTCGTTGACCGGCAGCTGGTACTCGGTGCCGTCGTAGGCGTACTTGCCGTCGCGGATCCGGTTCGGCCAGGGGGCCAGCACGTGGCCCGACCAGCCGGGCGCGAGCTCCTCGTCGGCGTAGCCCATGACGACCGGGCGGCCGCGGTAGGTATAAGAGCGCACGCCGCCGCCTACGGCGACGATGACAGCCTCGTGATCGTTGTAGGCGATCGCCCATTGCTCGCCGGACAGCGCCATAGGGGGTACCTCCATGTCGTTATCGCTGGGCGGGATGTGCTTTGACGTTAGCTCATGTCCAATGACCTGCGGCACGCGTGTCGATGTGGGCGAGATCGCAGGAAACCGTTGAAACCAACAAGACCCATTATCGAAACCCTCCCAACAAAAAGTGCAAACTTGGACAAATAACCAGGCTCACGATGGTTGTCTCATATTTTGCGCCACTTCTGTACCGCCATTCAGGATCACCCCCGCACCCTGGGCACTTCCGTCCAGGACCGGCGTGAGGCACCATTTCCAGATAACTACGAACCGTCGCCTCCCGGAAGCCCCCGGTCGGCAACCACAGGGACAACACACTCAGGAGTACAACGATGTCTGAGTTCAAGCCCGGCCTCGAAGGCGTGATCGCCTTCGAAACCGAGATCGCCGAGCCTGACAAAGAGGGTGGATCGCTCCGCTACCGCGGTGTCGATATCCAGGACCTGGTCGGCCAGAGCACCTACGGCGACGTATGGGGCCTCCTCGTCGACGGCAAGTTCGGCAACGGCCTGCCCGCCGCCGAGCCCGTGCCGGTGCCCGTCTCCTCCGGCGACACCCGCGTCGACGCCCAGGCCGCGGTCGCCATGCTCGCCCCCTACTGGGGCCTTCAGCCGCTGCTCGACATCGACGACGAGACCGCCCGGGACGATCTCGCCCGCGTCTCGGTCACCACGCTGTCGTTCATCGCCCAGTCCGCCCGCGGATCCGGCCGGCCCGCCGTCCCGCAGTCGGAGATCGACAAGGCCGGCACCATCACCGAGCGGTTCATGCGGCGCTGGCGCGGCGAGCCCGACCCCGCCCACGTCAAGGCCGTCGACACCTATCTCATGTCCGCCGCCGAGCACGGCATGAACGCCTCCACCTTCACCTCCCGCGTCGTCGCCTCCACCGGGGCCGACGCGGCCGCCGCGATCTCCTCCGGCATCGGCGCGCTCTCCGGCCCGCTCCACGGCGGCGCCCCCTCGCGCGTCCTCCACATGATCGAAGGGGTAGAGAAGACCGGCGACGCCGACGCCTACGTCAAGAACCTCCTCGACTCCGGCGAGCGCCTCATGGGCTTCGGCCACCGCGTCTACCGCGCCGAGGACCCGCGCTCGCGCGTGCTGCGCGCCGCCGCCAAGGAACTGGGCGCCCCCCGCTACGAGGTCGCCGAGGCCCTGGAGAAGGCCGCCCTGGCCGAGCTCAAGGCCCGCAAGCCCGACCGCGTGCTCGCCACCAACGTCGAGTTCTGGTCCGCGGTGCTCCTCGACTTCGCCGAGGTCCCCGCCGACCTGTTCACCCCGATCTTCACCTGCGCCCGCGTGGCCGGCTGGAGCGCCCACATCCTCGAGCAGAAGAAGCTCGGCCGGATCGTGCGCCCCTCGGCCACCTATGTGGGCCCGGCCCCGCGCGGCATCGCCGAGGTCGAGGGCTGGAAGTAGCCCCCCGCACGCCGTGAGCGGCCCGCGCCCCGCGGGGCGCGGGCCGCTTCGCGTCCGCCCGAGTCCCCATATGCGAGGGCTCGTCTCGAACCTCCGGGTTCCGGATAGGATCGGGCGTCGAACCCGAACCACCCGAACGAGACCGCATGCCCGCCTCCCGGCACCCGTCACTGCGCCGCCGCGACCTCCTGGTCGGCGGCCTCGCCGGGCTGGCCGTGACCGCCGCGGTCGCCGAGAGCGCCTTCTCCCTGCGCGAGGCCTCGGGCACGGGCGACTTCCCCGCGCCGACGCGCACCGGGCCGATCCACATGCAGATCGTCGCCCACCCCGACGACTGCCTCTACTTCCTCAACCCACGCGTCGCCCGCGTCCTGCACGACGGCGCCGGCATCTGCACCGTCGTGCTCACCGCCGGCGAGGCCGACGGGCGCAACACCTGGAACGAGGCCGCCCCCGCCGACTACGCCGGGTACACCGCCGCCCGCGACAGCGGCCTGCGTCGCGCCTACGCCCACCTGGCCCTCGGCGACCCCGAAGCGCCCTGGGACCGGTACACGGCGAACCTCGACTCCGGGCAGGACGTCGAACTGTGCGTCCTGCGCGACAAGCCCGAGGTCCACGTCGTGTTCTGCTCGCTGTGGACGAACCTCGGGCGCCTCACCGGCGACTTCACGCGCCTGCTGGCCCTGTGGGAGGGGCGCCTGGACGCCTCCGCGATCCTGCCGCCGGCCGGCTCGCCCCTCAACTCCTCGTCCACCGTGGAACGGGCGACGGTGCACGCGAGCCTCGTCGAACTCCTCGACCGCTACCGGCCCGCCGTCGTCAACACGCTCGACCCCGACCCCGACCCGGTGGTCGGCGAGAAGCTCGGCGCCGAGCAGAGCGGCTACTCCGACCACATCGACCACACCGCCGCCGCCCTCTTCGCCTGGGAGGCCGTCACCGCCTGGGGCGGCGCCCGCGCCGTCGAGTCCTGGCGCGGCTACTACAACCGCCGCTGGCCCGGCAACCTCGGCCCCGCCGACCTGGAGACCAAGGGCGACGCCGTCGACGTCTACTCCTGGGCCGACGGCGTCGACGGGGCCGACTGCGCCGTCCCGAGCGGCTGCGGCGACCGCCTCATCGTCGGCCCCGGCGCCGGAACCACCTACGGCCACGCCACCCACCCGCGCTACACCGCCGGGCTCGCCACCACCGAGATCGACGGCCTCATCCGCCCGATCACCGTGCGCGGCACCCGCATCCAGTCCCTCGGCGACGACGGCTGGGAAGACCTCGGCGGACCCGACGCCCTGCCCTGCCTGGCCCGCGCCGGAACTGGGCTGTACGCCGCGAGCGCCCGCCACACGCACGACCCCGCCGCCCACGAGCGGGACGTCCACTGCCTCGACCTGGTCTCCGGCCAGTGGCAGTCCCTGGGCAACCCCGCCGGGACGGGCCCGGACGCCCGCACCGTCGGGCAGGTCGCGGCCGCCGACGACGGGCGCACCGCCGTGGTCTGCGTCCGCGGACCCGAAGGCGGGCTGTCGGCGCGCACCCGGCCCGAAGGGGGACAGTGGAGCGAGTGGACCCCCATCGAGGGGCCCGCCGTCCACGAGTCCCCCGTCGCGCTCGCCGCCGAGGGCGCGTTCACCGTCATCGCCGCCACCCCCGTCAACGTCGCGGCCTGGGAGGGCGACGGCACCGCCTGGACCGGTCGCACGCTCGACCTGCCCGGGCCCGGCGGCCAGACCTACGTCCCCGCCAGCGCCGTCACCGCCGTCACGGCTCCGGACGGGCGCGTCGTGATCGGCTCGCGCGCCGCCGAGTCGAGCGACGTGGTGCTCCACCTCGGGCAGGGCGAGACGTGGACGGCGGCGCTCGTGCCCCTGGAGGGCGGCGTGCTGGCGCCGGCGCTCGCGATCGGCCCCGACGGCTCCCTGGCGGTGGCGTGCGACGACGGCACCGGTGCGCCCGCGGTGCTGGTCCTGGACCTCGCCGACCTCGACGCCGGCGCGGCCGGGGAGGTCGCGCTGCTGTCGCGGCCGTGGTCGCGCGGCGACATCACCCTCGTCAAGCGCCCGGCCGCCGCGTTCGGGTCCGACGGGGCGCTGCGGCTGTGGGCGGTCGCCGCCGACGGTGAAGTGTGGACGGCCGGGGCCGAGCCCGGCGGGCAGGCCCCGACGGGCTGGGAACCCGCGGCCTGAGGCCCGTCCCACCCGTCGGCCGGTGCGGGCCCGCCCGGTCACGTTCGGAAACGCCGGGTTTACAGTGGCCCCGAGGACCGACGAGAACGGAGCCGAACGTGACCGACCCGATCACCATCCCCGCTGAGCTGCTGCCCGCTGACGGGCGCTTCGGATCAGGCCCCTCCAAGGTGCCGTCCGAGGCGATCGGCGCACTCGCCGGTCTGGGCCGGTCCGTCATGGGCACCTCCCACCGCCAGAAGGCGGTCAAATCGCAGGTCGGCCGGCTCCGCGCCGGCCTGGCCGAGTTCTTCGCGCTGCCCGAGGGCTACGAAGTGGTGCTCGGCGTCGGCGGCGCGACCGCGTTCTGGGAGGTCGCGGTGTTCGGCCTCGTCGAGGACCGGGCGCAGGCCGCTTCGTTCGGCGAGTTCGGCTCGAAGTTCGCCAAGGCCATCAAGATCGCCCCGCACCTGGGGGAGCCGACCGTGGTGACCGCCGAGCCCGGCACGGCCGCGTACCTGTCCTTCGAGGACGGCGTCGACGTCTACGCCACCCCGCACAACGAGACCTCGACCGGTGTGGCCGTGGAGGTCAAGCGCGTCGCGGCCGAGAACGCGCTCATGCTGCACGACGCGACGTCGGCCGCCGCGGGCCTGCCCGTGGACCTGCGCGAGAGCGACTGCTACTACTTCGCGCCGCAGAAGGGCCTGGCCTCGGACGGCGGCCTGTGGATCGCGGTCATGAGCCCCGCCGCGATCGAGCGGGCGGAGCGGATCGCCGCTTCGGGCCGCTACATCCCGGCGTTCCTGGACCTGAAGACCGCGATCGACAACTCGCGCAAGGACCAGACGTACAACACGCCCGCGGTGGCGACCGTGGTGCTCGCGGCCGAGCAGGTGGACGCGCTCAACGCCGCGGGCGGCCTGGACGCGGCGGCCAAGCGCTGCGCCGAGTCGGCCGGGGCCCTGTACTCGTGGGCGGAGTCGCGCGCGTTCGCGAACCCGTTCGTGTCCGACCCGGACCTGCGCTCGAACGTGGTCGCCACGATCGACTTCGAGGGCGTGGACGCCGCCGAGATCGCGAAGATGCTGCGCGCCAACGGTGTGGTCGACACCGAGCCGTACCGCAAGCTCGGCCGCAACCAGCTGCGCGTCGCGACCTACCCGGCGGTGGACCCCTCGGACACGGCCAAGCTGACCGAGGCGATCGACTTCGTGGTGGAGAAGCTCTCCTGACCACCTCCTTCCGACCGGTGACCTCGGCCGTCCTGCGACGGCACGGCGGCCGGCCGGGCGACGCGGCACCCGCATGCCGCGCCGCCTGACCGAGACCAACGTAGCGCCGGCCACCGACACTTCGGGCCCCGACCGTTCGGTCGGGGCCCTTTTGCGCGCCGGCGCGTCCCCGGTCCGGGGTTTTCGAACGGCCGCTAGAACCCGAGGCGGCCGTAGTCGCCGAAGGCCGCTTCGACGTCGTCGAGTTCGATCCCGTAGCGCGACAGGTGGTATTCGTGGCTGCGGCGCGTGTCCGGCCGGGCCAGGACGTGCTCGAGGCTCGCCTTCTCGTCCGCGGTCCATTCCAGACCGAGCTTTTCGAACAGTTCCGGCAGGCAGGCGTGCGGTTCCGCCGTCAGCGAGCGGTAGGGCACGTCGATGAACCGCTCGCTCGGCGCGGTCGCGCGCACGCCGCGGGCGGCGGCGACGCCCTTCCCGAAGATGTCGAGCCACTCCGGGCCGATGGCCGCGGCGTCGTAGCGGCGGTGGTGCAGGGCCCGCCCGGTCTCGACGAGCGAGCACCACGAGCCCATGACCGTGGCCGGGTCGCGGTGCGTCCACACGATCGTCGCGTCCGCGAAGACCTCGAGGAGCACGTCGAGGTTGAACAGGTGGAAGGGCGACTTGAGGACCCATCGCCGCCGCGGCTGGTTCCACTGGAGCACCTGGAGGACGCGCTTGAGGTGGCGGTAGTCCCCGGTGTAGTCGCGCTCGTCGGCCCAGCGCCGGTAGGCGGGCATCGCCGCGCGGGTGATGAACTGGTAGCCGTGGGGCAGCGCGAACACGCACTCCTCGGGCTGGAGCGCGTTCATCGGGTGGATGAGGTCCCAGACCGGCGAGGCCCTGCTGGCGAGGCCGGCCATCTGCTGGGCGTCCTTGACGAGCTTGTCGCGCAGCTTCGGTTCGATGTCGCCGCGGTGGGTGTTCATGAGCTCCCACATGAGCGGGGCCCGGTTGCCCTCGGGCTGGATGAGGATCTTGTGGGTGAGGGTGGTGGCCGTGCGCGGCAGGCCGACGACCACGACGGGGCGCGCGATCGGCTCGGCGGTGATCTCGGGGTGCTCGGCGATGAGCCGCTCGACCCGCAGGTGGTTGGTCATGCGGCGGGTGAGGTCGTCGATGAAGCCCTGCCAGCCGACCATCGAGAGCGTCTCCTGCTTGGCGATCTCCTTGAACAGGAAGCGGTAGGAGTCGACGAAGTCGCGCGCCAGGGCGGCGTCGGCGTCGGCCCGCTGCTCGGCCTGCTGGACCATGCGGTCGAACACGCGGTCGGCGCGGGCCCGCTGGGCGGTCACCCTGGGGGCGCTGAGGGCGTTGACGGGGGTGAGCCAGCGGGCGGTGCGGCGCATGCGGCCTCCTCAATGCGGCGGAGCGAACACGAAGAGTTTTGCACGGCCGACGGTCCGGGCGATCTCCGCTACATTGGAGCGGTGAACGAAGCCCCCGCCGATGAGCGGCTGCGGCTGCTGCCCGAGCTCATCGAGCACCAGCGCGTGCGAACGACGCCGGTGAAGGCGAACGACTTCGCGATGCCGCTGGCGGGCGCGAGCGCCGGATCGGCCGCGGCGCAGCGCCTGACGTTCGACGACGGCACCAGCATGTTCGCGAAGATCGCCGAAGGCCCCCGTCCCGGCTACCTCGCCGCCGAGGCGAACGGGCTGCGGTGGCTGGGCGAGGCCTGCGAGGCGGTGGTCGAGGTCCGCTACGCCGACGACCGGCTCCTGGTCGAGCCGTGGATCGAACCGGCCGAGCCGACGGAGGGGCACGCCCGGGAGCTGGGCCGCCAGATCGCGCTCATGCACTCGGCGGGGGCCGACCGCTTCGGCGCGCCCTGGCGCGGCTACATCGGCGAGACGTTCATGGACAACGACCCGGCCGGCACCACCTGGGCGGAGTGGTACGCGGCCAGGCGGATCGCGCCCTACCTGGGGCCTTCGCGCGACAACGGGGCCCTGGACGCGGCCGACGTGGCCGCGATCGAGGCCCTGGCCTCGCGGCTGCCCCGGCTCGCCGGACCCGAGGAGGCGCCCGCGCGGACGCACGGCGACCTGTGGTGGGGGAACGTGCTCTGGGGCGCCGACCGGGCCTGGCTGATCGACCCGGCCGCGCACGGCGGGCACCGCGAGACCGACCTGGCGAACCTGCGGCTGTGGGGCGCCGTGCCCCGTCTGGAGGCGATCTTCGACGGATACGCCGAGGTCAGCCCGCCCGCGGAGGGCTGGGAGGAGCGCACGGGGCTCCACCACCTGTTCCCGCTGCTGGTGCACACGACGCTCTTCGGCCGCGCCTATCGTGACCAGTTGATGGGAATCGTGTCTCACTTTACGGACTTGTCATATTGACGAACTACGCTCGAACCATGTTGGCACCGACCTCCCCGACCGCAGGCGAGGCCGCCGCGGAAGCGACGGCCGGGCTGCGCGACCGCCACGGCCGCACCGCGACCGATCTGCGCGTCTCGCTCACCGACCGCTGCAATCTGCGCTGCACCTACTGCATGCCCGAAGCCGGGCTGCCGTGGCTGCCCAAACCCACGCTGCTCACCGACGATGAAGTCGTCAGGCTGGTCGGGATCGCCGTGCGCGATCTCGGCGTCAAGGAGGTGCGCTTCACCGGCGGCGAGCCGCTGCTGCGCCCGGGCCTGGTCGGCATCGTCGAGGCCGCGGCCGCCCTGGAGCCGCGCCCCGAGATCTCCTTGACCACCAATGCGATCGGCCTCGAGCGCCTGGCGGGACCGCTCGTGGCCGCCGGGCTCGACCGCGTCAACGTCTCGCTCGACACGCTGCGTCCGGGCACCTTCAAGGACCTGGCCAAACGCGACCGGCTCGACGCCACCCTGCGCGGCGTCGAGGGCGCGGCCGAGGCCGGGCTCGCCCCCGTCAAGATCAACACCGTGCTCATGCGCGGGGTCAACGACGGCGAGGCGCCCGACCTGCTGCGCTTCGCCGTCGAGCACGGCTACCAGCTGCGGTTCATCGAGCAGATGCCGCTCGACGCCGCCGGGGTGTGGCGGCGCGACGAGATGGTCACCGCCGCCGAGATCCTCGAGGCGCTGCGCGCCGAGTTCGACCTGACGCCCGACCCGGCGCACCGCGGTTCGGCCCCGGCCGAGACGTGGCTGGTCGACGGCGGCCCCGCGAAGGTGGGCGTGATCGGCTCGGTCACGCGGCCGTTCTGCGGCGAGTGCGACCGGACCCGGCTGACCGCCGACGGGCAGGTCCGCAACTGCCTGTTCGCGCGCGGCGAGACGGACCTGCGCGACCTCGCGCGGTCGGGCGCGTCGGACGCCGAGATCGCCGAGCGGTGGCGCGAGGCGATGCGCGGCAAGCTCCCCGGGCACGGCATCGACGACCCGTCGTTCCTGCAACCCGCCCGCCCGATGTCGGCGATCGGAGGCTGACGGTGGTGACGGTGCGGTACTTCGCGGGCGCGAAGGCGGCGGCGGGGCGCGGCGAGGAGCAGGTGAGCGCCGCGGACGTGGCCGAGCTCCGGGCGGTCCTGGCGCGGCGGCACGGCCCGGCGCTGGACAAGGTGCTGTCGGTCGCGACCCTCCTGGTGGACGGTCTGGCCGCGAAGGACCCCGAGACCGCGATCCCGGCGGGGTCAACGGTCGAAGTGCTCCCGCCGTTCGCGGGAGGCTGAACCGGGCCGGACGCCGCAACGTCTCCGTCGTTCGCGGGGATCGCGGCGGGCACGCCGGTGCGTCGGCCGTTCGGGGGCGGCGAAGCCGGCCGGGAACCGCGGCGCGGTCGCGGCACTCGGCAGACCGGATCGGGCCTGGTTGATGGAATGCGTTGCACGCGAAGGGGATCGCGGGAGCTGCCGCAAACATGAAAGCGGATTTTCCGGATATGTCCCTCGATCGGACCCCCTTTCCATGACCGTACGTCGCGGGTGCGACACGGTGCGGAGATGCGTGCGAAGGTGCGCGGGGTTCGGTTCGGGGGCGATGTGAGGGCGGGTCGGATCCGGCCCGGGGGGTGCACATGCGGGAGCCGCTGGCTCGTGCGCGTCGCCTGTCTGCGAGGATGCAGGGGTGCGCCGTCCTGATGAACGCAGACAACCGCAGGTGGCGTCCCCGCTGTTCGAGCTCTCCGCCGACATGCGGACGACCGCCGAGCGGCGCCGCCGCTCCCACCGGTCCCACTCCAAGTACGACCGTGAAGTGGTGCCGATGCCCGAGCCCGCGCTGACGACGCGGACGCCGGACCCGTGGATGGAATCCGCACCCCTGCTCACCGGCATGGACGAGGTCGGCGCGGGACTGCTCGACTCACTGGACGCGATGCAGCGCGTCGCCGCCTCCGCGGGCCGCGGCCCCCTGCTCATCAACGCCTCGCCGGGCACCGGCAAGACGCACCTGCTCATCCGCCGCGTGGCCTACCTCGTGCAGGAGCTCGGCGTACCGGCCGGGCAGTGCCTGGTCCTGGCCGCCGCCGCGCCCGGCGCCGCCCGCATCCGCCGCGAACTGGGCACGCTCATGGGCCGCGAGGCCGCCTCGATCACCGTCGCCGAGTTCGACGACTTCGCCGCCGCGAGCCCGCCCGGACTGGGCCACCTGTTCATCGACGACCTTCCGCGCATGCCGATGCGCCTGTTCCGCCAGCTCACCGAGCGCCGCGGGCCCGAAGCGGACGTCACCGCGACCGGCGACCCCGACTCGGCCCTGTGCCCCGGCGACCCGGCCGCGTTCGCCGCGTTCTCCGAGCAGTTCACGCAGGCCCACGTCATGCGTCTGTCCCGCAACCACCGCAGCCCCGCCGCGGTCTTGGTCGCCGCCTCCCAGGTGATCGAGCCGATCAGCCGCGTCCCGGGCCGCCTCGTGCAGCCCGAGCGGCCCGCGCTCGAAGGCTCGGGCATCGGCCGCTACTTCGCCCTCGACCCCGACGACGAGAAGCGCTTCGTCGCCGACCTCACCGACCGGCTCGACGAGCTGGGCGTCGCGCCCGAGGAGCTGGCGGTCATCGGACCCGACGGCATGTCGGTCGCCGAAGCCGCCGACGGCGAGTTCCGCGTGGTGTGCCTCACCGGGATGACCGCCGAGGACTGGCCGAACACGGCCGCCGCGCGCCGCGAGCTCTACGTCGCGCTCGGGCGCACCAGGGACCTGGCCTACGTGAGCCACACCGGTACGGGCTCGCCGCTCCTGGCCGATGTGGACCAGGGCCTGTTCAGTCCTTTCGGGATGGTCCCGCGTCCGCGTTCGGGCCCTGAGCAGCCGCGACTGCTGTAGCCCGGTACGCACCGGCCACGCGGAGTTCCCACGCGACCACGAACGGATGGGACACAATAGTCGGGTAACCGCCGTCTCACGCTGGGAGTCCCGATGGAGCACACCGAAGAGGACACCGTGCCTCTGCACCGGCCCGACGCTCCAGGGTGGTCACCGTTCGCCCCGCCGGAATTGAACCGGCAGTACGCCGCTCCCCAGGAGCCGCACCGGCATCCGCCCGAGGCGGTCCGCAATCCGCGCAGCGGCGACCACGTCCCCAGCGCGCCGCCGCCCGCGGCGACGCCGATGCCCGGCGCCGAGGCCGAACCGGTCGCCGCCGATCCCGCCGCCCCCTTCATCCAGGGAAGCGACGGCTGGCCCGCGCCCCCGCAGCCGACGCCGCCGCAGGCCGCGCCGAACGGCCGGCAGCCGGACCGGCTGCCCGTGCCCGTCTTCCCCGACCACACCGGGGCCCTCGAACGCGTCGGCGTCACCGCCGACGACTTCTCCTCCCGCCGGGTCGTCCCGCCGCGCCCGCCCGTGGCCGAGACCGGCCTGCGCGGCGCGCTCCACCGCCTCAGCCTCGGCGTCCTCGCCCTCCCGCCCGGCCCGCGCGAGACGGCCCGCAACCGGGCGGTCGAGACGGTGCGCCGCAACTTCGGCGGGCTGCGCCAGATCACCGTCGTCAACCCCAAGGGCGGGGCGGGCAAGACCGTCGCGGTCCTCATGCTCGCCATGACCTTCGGCCGCCACCGCGGCGGCTACGTCCTCGCCTGGGACAACAACGAGACGCAGGGGACGCTGGGGATGCGGGCCCAGCAGGACTTCCACGTCCGCACCGTCCGCGACCTGCTGCGGGACCTCGACCACTTCCGGGGTCCGACCGGGCGCATCGGCGACCTGTCGCAGTACGTGCGGGCGCAGGGCGGGGCGATGTTCGACGTGCTCGCCTCCGACGAGTCCGCGACGGCCGGGGAGATGCTCACCTCGCAGGCCTTCGGGGATCTGCGCGAGGCGGTCTCGCGGTTCTACAAGCTCATCGTGGTCGACACCGGCAACAACGTGCGGGCGGCGAACTGGCAGGCGGCCATCGACGCGACCGATCAGCTGGTGGTGACCATGTCGGCCCGCAACGACTCGGCCGAGACGGCGGCGAGGATGCTCGACCACCTGGAGCAGACCGGCAGGCGGGACCTGGTGCGCGGGGCGGTGTCGGTGGTCTCGATGCCCGCCCACCGCAAGGACGTGGACCTGCCCGCGGTGCAGCGGCACTTCGCGGCCCGCACGAGGGCGGTGCTGCTGGCGCCCTATGAGAAGCTCCTCGACTCGGGGGAGCCGATCCGCTACGACTCGTTGAGCAAGGCGTCGTCGGGCGCCTGGCTGAGGATCTCCTCGGCCGTCGCCGAGGGGCTGTGAGCCGACAGGAGGTCGACCAGGCCCGCCGCGGCGTCGGCGAGGCGGCCGTCGTCCTCGTCGGCGTGGCCGATGACCAGCGCGCCCTGGATGAACACGAGGGCGGTGCGGGCCAGGCGGCCGGTGTCGGCCGCCGCGTCCATCTCGCCGCGCTCGACCGCCCGTGCCAGGATTGCGGCGAGATCGCGTTCGAGTTCGGTCCACGCCTCTTGGACGCGGCGCATCGTGGCCGGGTCGTCGGCCAGCTCGACGGCGGCGCGGACGACGAAGCCGCCCTCCTTGGAGTGGCGCACCACGACGTCGAGCAGGTCGCCCACGACCCGCGGCGCGTCGAGCCGCTCCTCCTCCACCTGATCGAGAGCCCGGCGGGTTATCGCGCGCAGTTCGGGTTCGGTGTCCTCTCTATAGCGGCCCAGGGCCGTGATGTAGAGCTGGTGCTTGGAGCCGAAGGCGGCGTAGAGTCCGGCCCGGTTCATGCCGGTGGCCGCCACGAGGTCCGACATGGAGGTCGCGGAGAAGCCGCGCTCCAGGAACACGCGTGTCGCAGCCCGCAGGACTCTGTCCAAATCGGCGTTCTTATTTCTGCTCACGTTGTGCACCGTATCGACACCCGGTGCTACGGGTCAATAACCGGAAGGCGGGAGTTCACTCGCGAGACGCGAGTGAACGGATGCACTGGGAGTACTCCCAGCTTGACACCCAGCGAAGTCACCCGCGAGAATGAGCCCAAACTGAACAGGCGCGAGGCGGGGGAAGTCCGGTGAAAGGCCGGCGCTGACCCGCAACGGTAGTCGCGGTTCGACGTCTTCAGCGAGCACGGTCGAAGCGAGCATGTCGAACGAATGCCGAGCACCCTTCAAAGCTCGGTCCACCCGCGTGAGCCCGAATACCCGTCTGCGCCGAACCCATTTTGTCAACGCCTGTCGTGGTCTACAGGCGCTTGCGGCGCCGCCGCCTGCCCGAAGACCCCACTCGCTCTAGGAAAGGTCAGGCAATGCGCCACCTGTCCGGTCGACTGCTGGCCGCCGCCGCGGTCGTGCCCATCTCCGTCCTCGCCTCCGCCGTACCGGCCCAGGCCCAATCCGAGACGTTCGACGCGCCCGCCCAGGCCGCCGCGAGCTGGCTCGTCTCCCAGTCCGACGGCACGTCCTGGTCCGCGGGCGACGTCTCGACCTCCCTGGACGCGGTCATCGCGCTCCAGGCCGCCGGGGTCGGCGGCGACCACGTCAAGACCACTTTGGAATGGCTGAACGACACCGAGACGCTCACGCCGTACGTGTACCCGGCGGTCGAGGGCGCGGCCGAACCGGTCCTGAGCGCGGGCTCGGCCGGGAAGGTCATGTACGCGGTCGCCACCGCCGGGGGCGACGCGACCGACTTCGCCGGGATCAGGCTCGCCGACGAGGTGACGGCCGCGCAGACCGCGAACGGCACCTATGGCGACGGGACCGCGCTGTCGACGGCGTGGGCGGTGCTCGGACTCTCGCGCACCGACGCCCCCGCGGGCGAGGAGGCGGCCGCGGGTCTCGCGGCGGTCCAGTGCCCCGACGGCGGCTTCAGCTTCGGCGACATCGACGGCGGGGACGACTGCGTCTCCGACCCGGACTCGACGGGCCTGGTCGTCTCGGCCCTGGCGACGCTCCCGGGCGACGCCGCCTCGACCTCGGTCGAGTCGGCCGTGACCTGGCTGGAGTCGGCGCAGGCCGAGAACGGCGGGTTCGACAACGGCTTCGGCGAGAACGCGAACTCGACGGCGATGGCCGCGCAGGCGTTCTTCGCGACTGAGCGCGCCGACGCGGCCGAGCGAGCCGTGGCGTACCTCCTGGAGCTCCAGTTCGACTGCGCCGGAACGGCTCCGGGCGCGTTCATGTACACCGACCCCGAGGACCCCGAGTTCGGCGAGGCGACGCGCCTGCTGGCGACGGCGCAGGCCATGGTCCCGGTGTCGGGTCAGAACCTCGCCGACCTCGACGCCTCGAGCATCGCGGCCGACGTGCCGGGCGACGCCTGCGCGGTGGCCGACGGCGGCGACGCGACCGAAGCGGAGACGGAGGCCGACGCCGACACGGCGGCGTGGCTGCCGTGGGCGATCGGCGCCGCGGTGCTGGTGCTGGCCGCGCTCATCATCGCGTTCGCCGTCAAGGCGCGCAAGAACGGTGAGAACGGCGCGGCCCCGACCGACCCGGACGCCCGTGCGGCCGACGTCGAGACGGACGCGCTCGCGACCGGCGAGGCCCCGGCGGCCGATGACGCGACCGGCACCGATTCCGGTCTCGACGACGAGCCGAAGGGCGACGAGCCCGGCCGGGACAAGCAGTAGCCGGGCGCATGATCCGCGCCGGGCGATCCGCGCGTAGCGCCCGCCGATTCGGCGGGCGCTACGCGCGCTTCACCGGGGCCGGCCTCCGGTCGGGACGCGGGCCGGGAGGCGATGTCGCACCCCGGTGGCACCCTGAAGACCGGGGGCCCGCGGCCCCGGCAACGCGATACCTTCGCGGTGCCCGCCGGGCGGCACGCCCCCTCGATGCCGCACCGCTGTGGCACCTTCGAAACCGGGGGCTTTCGCCACTGCCGCCCCGGGCCTCGCGGGGTGCCCGCCTGGCCCGGTGGGCCGACCGGGTCCTCGCGCCGCTGAACCTGCTGTGGCGCCCGCGCGCGCGGGCGCCGTTCCGGCACCTCCTCGCCGCGTTCCCCATGGCAGGCGCGAACCGCCCGGCGTCGAGGCGGGCCGGTTCCGCGGCGATCGCAGACGCCTGCAACGGCCGGACCCGCTGCCTCACGACGCCCGCCGAGGGCCGCGGTCCGGTGCCGTACCGGGCCGGTGTCCCGAGCAGTCGGCACCATGCGCTTCCGGTGCCCGCGGCGAGCCGCCGTCGAAGCCCGCGCCGGGCCGACGCCTCGGCGGTCGGGGCCGCTCGTGACGCCCGGCGCCGTGCGCTCGCGCCGAAGCGCCTCCGATCGGCCGGACTGTTCGCCTCGCTTCTCCCCGCGCTCGCGCTCGTGTTCGCGTCGGCCGTTCCGGCCACTGCGCAGGAGCCCTGCTCCGGGGTCACGGTGGTGGTCGACTTCGGTTCGCTCGCCTCCGATCCCGCGACCGGGTGCGCCGCCGATCCGGCCGACGGCCTCGACGCGCTCGTCCAGGCGGGCTTCTCGGTCACCGAGGTCGCCGCGATCCGCGGCATGGTCTGCCGCATCGACGAACTCCCCGCGACCGACTGCGGCGGCGCCCCTCCCGCCGACCGGTACTGGTCGTACTGGCGCGCCGAGGCCGGCGACGCCGAGTGGACCTACTCGGCCGTCGGCGGCGCCTTCGCCACGCCCGACGCCGGCGACCTCGAAGGCTGGGCCTTCGGCGACGGCGCCTCGCCGCCCGCGATCAGCCCCGCCGACGCGGCCGCCCCGGCCGCCGATGCCGATGCCGAATCCGACACGGGCGGCTCCCTCACCTGGCTCGTCGCCGTCGCCGCACTCGCCGTCATCGCCGGGCTCGTCATCTGGCGCCTGCGCCGCGACCGGCGCGCGTGACCATGTCCCCCGACGCGTCCCAGCGCACGGCCCCCGAAGCGACGCGGACCGTCCCGCTGCGCGCGCCCGGCCGCCGGGTCCACCCCGTCGCCTGGTGGGGCTGGGCGCTCCTGCTCGCCACCGTCGCCGGACGCACCGCGAACCCGTGGCTGCTGCTGCTCATCGTCGCCGTCGCCGGCCTCGTCGTGACCTGGTGCCGCGGCCCAGAGCCATGGTCGGACGCCTACCGGGTCTTCCTGTTCATCGGCCTCAGCGCCGTCGCGGTCCGCATGGCGTTCTACATCGTCTTCGGCGGCTCCGACGGCCCGACCGTGCTCGTCACGCTCCCCTCCGCGACCCTCCCGGAGTGGGCCGCGGGCTTCCGGGTCGGCGGCGCCGTCACCGCCGAGGGCGCCCTCGCGGCCGCCTACGACGGCCTGCGCCTGGCGACGCTCCTGGTCTGCGTCGGCGCCGCGAACGCCCTCGCGAGCCCGCGGCGGCTCCTGCGGTCGGTCCCGGCCGCCCTCTACGAGGTGAGCGTCGCGGTCGTCGTCGCGTTGTCGGTGGCGCCGCAGCTGGTCGAGAGCGTCGGGCGGGTCCGCCGCGCGAGGGCCCTGCGCGGCAACACCGGCCGCACCCCCGCGAACCTCATGCGCACCGTCGTCGCCCCGGTCCTGCACGACGCGCTCGACCGGTCCCTCTCCCTCGCCGCCGCGATGGCCTCGCGCGGGTACGGCCGCGCCGCGGGCGTCCCGGCCCCGGCCCGCCGCGCCACCGGCGCGGCCCTCCTCTTCGGACTCCTCGGGTTGTGCGCGGGCGCGTACGCGCTGCTCGGCACCACCACGCCGGCGCCGCTGGCCTGGGCGCTGCTCGCGGCCGGCGCCGCCGCGGCCGTCTTCGGGATCGCGTTCGCGTCCAGGCGCGTCCCGCACACCCGCTACCGGCCCGACCGCTTCAAAGCCGTGGACTGGGCGGTGATCGCCTCGGGCGCGGCGGCCGTCGCCGGGACCGTCCTCAGCGGCGTGTTCGAGCCCGCCGCGCTGTGGCCCGCGACGAACCCCCTCCGCGTACCCGAACTGCCGCTGTGGGCCGCGGCCGGCGTCGTCCTCGCCGCCGCCCCCGCGCTGCTCGCACCGTCCGCCCCGTCGTCAAAGCCGCCGAAGGGAACACCATGAGCACCGGGATCGCCTTCGAGCGCGTCTCCTTCGCGTACGAGGACGCGCTCGTCCTCGACGACGTGTCGTTCGACCTCCCCGAAGGCGAGTTCTGCCTGCTCGTGGGCCCCACCGGCGCGGGCAAGTCGACACTGCTCAAGACCGTGAACGGGCTCGTCCCGCACTTCACCGGCGGCACCATGCGCGGCGACGTCCGCGTCGCGGGCCGCGCCGTCCGCGGCGCCACCCCCGCCGACCTGGCCGACCTCGTCGGCTACGTCGGCCAGGACCCGCTGGCGGGCTTCGTGACCGACGAGGTCGAACTCGAACTCGCCTACACCGCCGAGCAGCTCGGACTCGCGCCCGCCGCCATGCGCAAGCGCGTCACCGAGATCGTGGACCTCCTCGGCCTCGCCGACGTGCGCGACCGCGCCCTCGCCCAGCTCTCCTCCGGTCAGCGCCAGCGGGTCGCGATCGGCGCGGCCCTGGTCGCCGGGCCCGCCGCGCTCGTGCTCGACGAGCCGACCTCGGCACTCGACCCGACCGCCGCCGACGAGGTGCTCTCGGCGCTCCACCGGCTCGTCCACGACCTCGGCGTCACGGTGCTCCTGGCCGAGCACCGGCTCGAACGCGTCGCCCAGTACGCCGACTCGGCGCTGCTCCTCAACGGCGGCAAGGTGACCGCGGGCCCGATCGCGGAGGTCCTGGCCGTCTCCCCGGTCGCCCCGCCCGTGGTCGCGCTCGGCCGCCTCGCCGCGTGGCCCGGCCCGCCGGTGACCATCCGCGAGGCCCGCAGGCACGCCGCCGGGCTGCGCGAGCGCCTCACCGGGCTCGAACGGCCGGCGATCGCCCCGGCCCAGGCGGGGCCGCCGCTGCTGGAGGCCCGCGGCGTCACCGTCGACTATCCCGGGGTGCGCGCGGTCGACGGCCTCGACCTCGCGGCCGGGCGCGGCGAGCGCATCGCCCTCATGGGCCGCAACGGCTCGGGCAAGTCGAGCCTGCTGTGGGCCCTGCAGGGCACCGGGAAGCGCTCGGGCGGGCGCGTCGCGATCGGCGGCGCCGACCCCGCCTCGCGCAGGCCCGGCGAACGCCGCCAGCTCGCCGGACTCGTCCCGGCCGAACCCGCCGACCTCCTGTACGCCGAGACCGTCGCCGCCGAATGCGAGGGCGCGGACGAGGACGGGCGGGCGCCGCGCGGCACGTGCGCGAAGATCCTCGACGACCTCGTGGACGACCTCGACGACGCGACGCACCCGCGCGACCTCTCCGAAGGCCAGCGCCTCGCGCTCGCCCTGGCCGTGACCCTCACGGCCGCACCGCCGCTGCTGCTGCTCGACGAGCCGACGCGCGGCCTCGACTACCCGGGCAAGGCCGCGCTCGCCGCGCGCCTGACCCAGCTCACCGCGGCCGGGCACTGCGTGGTCGTGTCGACCCATGACGTCGAGTTCTGCGCGGAGTTCGCCAGCCGCGTCGTGATCCTCTCGGACGGCGAGATCGTCGCGGACGGCCCGGCCCGCCAGATCGTGGCGGCGTCGCCGATGTTCGCCCCGCAGGTCGCGAAGATCCTGCCGGGGTGGCTCACGGTCGCCGAGGTCGCCGCGGCCCTGGAGGCGGACGGCGATGTCGCGGGAGGCTGAGATGGTCGCGGCGCCGCGCCCGGCGCTGCGGTGGCGGGCGGCGCTCGCGCTGGCGCTGGCGGCGGTGTTCGGGCTGGTCGCGATGTCGTGGCCGCTGCTGGCGGCCCCGGGCGGTGCGCTGACGGAGACGACTTCGGGCCCTTGGCTGTTCGTGCTGCTGCTGCCGCTGGTGACGGCGTCGGTGCTGATCCAGCTCGCCGACGGCGGCCTGGACGCGCGGGCGGTGGCGATGCTGGGCGTGATGTCGGCGGTGGTCGCGGCGGTGCGGCCGTTCGGGGCGGGTGCGGCCGGGGTGGAGACGGTGTTCTTCCTGATCATCCTGGCGGGCAGGGTGTTCGGGGCGGGGTTCGGGTTCATCCTGGGCTGCACGGGCTTGTTCGCGTCGGCGCTGCTCACGGGCGGTGTGGGCCCGTGGATGCCGTATCAGATGCTGGCGGCGGCGTTCGTGGGCCTGGGGGCGGGGCTGCTGCCGCGCACCGGGGCGTCGCGGGGCGGCCGGGCCGGGGAGTTGGCGCTGCTCGCGGGGTACGGGGCGGTGTCGTCGCTCGTCTACGGGCTCTTGCTGAACCTGTCGTACTGGCCGTTCGCGCTGACGCAGGGGAACCTGGCGTACGTTCCGGGCGGGAGTGTGGAGGAGAACCTGCCGCGGCTGGTCACGTACACGCTCGCGACTTCGCTGGGCTGGGACGTGGGGCGGGCGGTGACCACGGTGGTGCTGGTGCTCGCGACCGGGCCGCTGCTGCTGCGGGTGCTGCGGCGGGCGGCGCGGCGCGCGAACTGGGTCTGAGGCTTCGAAGCCGCCGCCGGCGCGCTGTCCTCAGGCGTTGCGCGCCAGGCGGAATCCGAGGTCGTCGATCTCCAGGACGGGCATGGTGCGGCGGCGCACGCCGGCCCGGCACGACCAGTGCTCGTCGAACCAGCCGCCGCCCTTGATGACCCGGTAGTCGCGGTAGACCTCCGGGTCGTAGACGTCGAAGCACCACTCCCAGGCGTTGCCGATCATGTCGTACAGGCCCCAGGGGTTCGGGAGCCTCCCGCCGCCGCGGTGCAGGCGCTCGCCGGAGTTGCCGCGGTACCAGGCGATCCGGTCGAGTTCGCCGTAGCGCGGCCCGGTGGTCCCGGCCCGGCACGCGTGCTCCCATTCGGCTTCGGCGGGCAGCCGGTATCCGTCGGCCGACCGGTCCCAGGCGATCCGCTCACTGCCGGACTCGGCGGCCGTCGGCGCGACCGCGCCGTCCCGAGCGCCGCTTTCAAGCGTGCCGGCCTCGAGTGGGCCGCCCCGGTAGGCCGGTGCGAGCCCGTCGCGTTCGGACAGGGCGTTGCAGCAGCGGACGGCGTCGAGCCAGGACACGTTCACCGCCGGGAGGGACGGGTCCCCGGCCGCCGGGCGTCCGGTCGCCTCGGCGTAGGTCCCCTGCGTGAGGTGTCTGTCCGACAGGAGGAACGGTGCGACCTCCACGGTCCAGCTCCGTTCGGTGCGCCGGTCGGTCAACGTCACGGACCCCGCCTCGATCGCCTGCATCGTCTCCACGGTCGAATCCTAGGCGCGGCCTCGCGGCGAACCCGGGTTCGTGACGCCGGACATGTTCGCGTCCCGGCTGTCACGTTCGCGGCGGCCGGGGGTTCAACCGGATGTCAGCGTCACCGCGAAACGAACCGGAGCCCTCCCATGAACACCGCCCACGTCATCGTCACGATCGCCGCCGCGCTCTGGGTGGGCTTCTCGGCCTACTCGATCCTCACGAAGGCCCCGTTCGTGGTCGAGCCGCTCACCGACTACGGCGTGCCGAGCTCGTGGTGGCCCTGGCTCGGCGCCGCGAAGGCCGCCGGGGCTCTGGGCCTCCTGGTCGGCCTGTTCGTCCCGGTCATCGGCGTCGCCGCCGCGGTCGGGATCATCCTCTACTTCACCGGCGCGGTCGTCACGGTCCTGCGGGCCCGCTCCTACAAGACCGTGGCCTACCCGGTCCTGTACCTGGTCCCGACCGCGGCCGCGCTCGTCCTCGGCGCCCTCGCCTAGCGGTGCGGACGGAACGGGCCCGCGCATCGCGCGGGCCCGTTCCGTCTGCGGCTACTTCGTCCACTGCTCGGCGAAGGACACGCCGACCTTCGGGTTCCCGATGAGGGCCAGCGGGATGAAGAATCCGATCTGGCCCAGGACCGCGGTGAGGACGACGAGCTCCTTGTCGCTGAAGTGCTTCGCGGCCTCGTCGAACAGCTCGTCGCTGACGCGCTCGCCGGACGGGTTCGGCGTGTGGACGGCCTCGGTCAGGGCGAGGGCGGCCCGCTCGGCGTCGGTGAAGTACGGCGAGGTGCGCCAGGTGGCGACCGCGCCGAGCCGCTCGGGGGTGTCCTCGGCGTCCAGGAGCTGGCGGGCGGTGAAGTAGGAGCTGCCGAGGATCTGGCCGACGCGCAGCTGCACGAGCGAGACGAGCGCCTTGGGGAGGACCCCCTCGGCGTTCGCCTTGTTGACGGCGGCGGCGATCTCGCCGACGACGGGCAGGTGCTGGACGGGGTTGTCGAAACGCGGGTAGGTGCTCATGGCGGTGTTCCTCTCTCGTTCTCTCTCACCGCCATGACGGATGCCGGGCCGCGGACGTGACCGCCCCCGAGCCCCGGGTTGACGTGATGCCGGTCATACTCCGGCGAGTTCGCGGACGACCTCGGCGAAACCGCGGACCAGGGGCGTCTCGGCGCCGACGGGCCAGGCGAGGACGACGCGCAGCGGCTCGACGTCGTCGATCGGGACCCACGCCAGGTCGGGCCGGGCGTAGTACGCGGCCATGCTCTGCGGCGCGATGCACACGGCGGTCCCCTCGGCGACCTGTTCGAGCATCTCCTCGACGTTGCCGTTCTTCGGCCCCCACAGGGGTTCGGACCCGTCGGGGCGCGGGTTGACCGCCCACCAGTCGACCCACTCGCGCGGCGCGTCCTCCGTCCACATGAGGGGCTCATCGTTCGTCTCGAGCACGCTGACGCCCGACCGGCCCGCAAGGTGGTGGCCGACGGCGAGGCCGACCACGCGCGGCTCGGTGTAGACCAGGACGGTGCGCATCCCGTCGAGATCGGCCGGGAGCCACACGAACGCGACGTCGACCAGGCCCTCGCGCAGGGCCGCGGCCTCCCCGCCCCAGTCGAACCGCTTGGGCTCCACGCGGACCCGCGGGTGCCGCCGCGCGAATTCGGCCCGGGCCCGCGTGGTCAGCTCGCCGGCGCCGCTGGCCTCGAAGCCGACGCGCAGCACCCCGTCCTCGGTGCGGCGGTGCCGCTCGGCGACCGCGACGACCCTGTCGGCCGCCGCGATCGCCTCGTCCGCGGCGCGCAGGACTTCGCGTCCGGCCGCGGTCGGCGCCACCCCGGCGGGCGTGCGGTCGAACAGGCGCACCCCGAGTTCGGACTCCAACCGCTTGAGCGCGTAGGAGAGCGCGGGCTGGCTCACGTACAGCGCCTTCGCGGCGCGCCCGAGGTTCCCGTGCTCGCCGATCATCGCCAGATACCGCAACTGCCGCAGCTCCATGCAGCGATCATAAGCCGCGCTTATGGCGTGGTCGAAGAACGGTATTGGACGCCCGCGCCGCAGCCGGGGGATAAAGGAGCGGACACCACCGAAGGGAACACCATGAGCGACAACCGCACCCGCACCGCCGAAGGCCGCGTCTGGCTCATCACGGGCACCTCCTCGGGCTTCGGCCGCGCCCTCGCCGTCGCGGCCCTCGAAGCGGGCGACACCGTGATCGCCACGGCCCGCAGGCCCGAGGCCCTCGACGACCTGGCCGCCGCCTACCCGGGCCGGGCGGTGCCCGTGGCCCTGGACGTCACCGACCCCGACCGCGTCAAGGCGGTCGTGGCCGAGGCCGTGCTCTGGTACGGCCGCATCGACGTCCTGGTCAACAATGCCGGCAGGGGCCATGTGGGCGCGGTCGAGGAGTCGACCGACGCCGAGCTGCGCTCGCTGATGGAGCTGCACTTCTTCGGTCCGGCCGCACTGGTCCGGGCGGCCCTGCCGCACATGCGCTCCCGGGGTTCGGGCGCGATCGTGCAGTTCAGCAGCATGGGCGGGCGCATGTCGTTCCCGGGCGTGGGCGCCTATTCGGCCACCAAGCACGCCTTGGAGGGGCTGAGCGCGGCTCTCGCCGCGGAGGTCCGGCCGCACGGGATCGACGTGCTCGTGGTCGAACCGGGCGCGTTCCGCACCGGCCTGGCGGCGGGCGGCCAGTCGCAGTCGGCGCCGATCGCGGGCTACGAGGCGACGGTGGGGCCGTTCAGGACCGCGTTCCCCGACTCGGACGGGACGCAGCCGGGCGACCCGGCGAAGGCCGCCGCGGCGATCATCGACGCCCTAGGGGCCGAGGAGATCCCGCTGCGGCTGGTCCTCGGCGCCGACGCGGCGGACGCGATCGGTGCCGAACTGAAAGCGCAGCAGGCGGAGTTCACCGCCTGGGAGCCGGTCGCGCGCGGCACGGACTTCGACGCGTAGCGGCGCCCAGCCCCGGTTCGACAGGAGCCACCGCCGGCGCGGCGGCTCGGCGACCAGGCTCGTGAGGGCCAAGGCGCTCAGGGCGGTCGCGGCCCAGGCGCCGATCCCGGTGTGAAAGCGGAGCACGGCGGCTTTGCGGCGCGCGGGCGAGGCCGCGCCGAGTTCGTGGACGGAGGTCACGGCGTCGGTCTTGGCGCAGCAGCCGCACACGACCGACACCAGTGGCCCAGGATGACCACGCCCGTTTCGGTGCGGGACACGCATGAAGGCCCGGCCGCTGGGAGGCGGCCGGGCCTGTCGTGTTCGCTAGCCGATGAGGGCCCCGGCGCCCAGGAGCGCCTTCAGGTCCGCGGACAACTCCACCGAGGGGCGCACGCGCCAGGCGTCGCCGAGCGCGAGCAGCGTCGTCTTGGGCCCGTTGGCGAGCTGGACGCGCACCTGCGCTTCGCCGCGGTGGGTCTTGAACGTGTCGGAGAGCTTCTCGATGAGCGCGGGGTTGACCGACGCGGCCCGCAGCGCGAGCGTGATCGGCGCCGAGTTCGCCTCGGGCCCCGTCGAGGTGTCGAGGACGGCGAGGTCCTGCGCGATGAGCTGCGCGGTGCCGTCGCGGCGGTCGAGCTTCCCCTTCACGCAGCACACGAGGTCGTCGGCGAGGGACTCGGAGACGAGCTCGTACGTGTTGGGGAAGAACCGGACCTCGATGGACCCGGCCAGGTCCTCCAGGGTCGCCGAGGCCCACAGCTTGCCCTGCTTGGTGACGCGCTTGGCGACGTTCTGGAGGATGCCGGCGACGCGCACGTTCGCGCCGTCGGGGATCTCCTCGCCGTGCAGGGCCGCGACGGGCCGGTCGGCGTTGGAGGACAGGAGCCGCTCGAAGCCGTTGAGCGGGTGGTCGGAGACGTACAGGCCGAGCATCTCGCGTTCGAACCCGAGCTTGTCGCGCCGCTCCCATTCGTCGTCGGCGATGGTGAGGTCGACCCCGAGCGTCTCGGTCGTGTCGTCCATCATGCCGCCGAACAGGTCGAACTGGCCGCGGGCCTCCTCCTTCTTGATGGACACCATCGCGTCGATGGCCTTCTCGTGCACTTCGGCGAGGCCCCGCCGGGCGTGCCCGAGCGAGTCGAACGCGCCCGCCTTGATGAGCGACTCGACGGTGCGCTTGTTGCACACCGGCGCGGGCACCTTCTGGAGGAAGTCCTTGAAGTCGGTGTAGGCGCCCTTCTCCTCGCGCGCCTCGATGATCCCGGCGACGACGTTCGCGCCGACGTTGCGGACCGCGCCCATGCCGTAGCGGATGTCCGTGCCGACCGGGTGGAACATGTGGCGCGACTCGTTGACGTCCGGGGGCATGACGGTGATGCCCATGCGCCGGCACTCCGAGAGGTACACGGCCGCTTTGTCCTTCGAGTCACCGACGCTGGTGAGCAGCGCCGACATGTACTCGGCGGGGTAGTTGGCCTTCAGGTAGGCGGTCCAGTAGCCGACGAGGGCGTAGCCGGCGGCGTGCGACTTGTTGAACGCGTACCCGGCGAAGGGGAGCATGATGTCCCACAGGGTCTTGATCGAGTCCTTGGAGTAGCCGTTGCCGAGCATGCCCGCCTCGTAGTCGGCGTACATCTTCTCCAGCACGTCGATCTTCTTCTTGCCCATGGCCTTGCGGAGCATGTCCGCCTGGCCCATCGTGAAGCCGGCGAGCTTCTGGGCGATGCGCATGATCTGCTCCTGGTAGACGATCAGACCGTACGTCTCCGAGAGGATCTCCTCCAGGGCCTCGCCGAGCTCGGGGTGGAGCGGGGCGACCTCCTGGCGCTTGTTCTTGCGGTCGGCGTAGTTGTTGTGCGAGTTCGCCGCCATCGGGCCCGGCCGGTACAGCGCGTTGACCGCGATGATGTCGTTGAACTCGGTGGGCTGCATGCGCTTGAGCAGTTCGCGCATGGCACCGCCGTCGAGCTGGAACACGCCCAGGCTGTCGCCGCGCGCGAGCAGCTCGTACGCCTTCGGGTCGTCCGTCGCGAGCGTGTCGAGGTCGATGTCCACGCCCCGGTTGAGCTTGATCGCCTCGATCGCGTCGCCGATCACCGTGAGGTTCCGCAGCCCCAGGAAGTCCATCTTCAGCAGGCCGATGTCCTCACAGGAGGGGTAGTCCCAGCCGGTGATGATCGACCCGTCGTTCCTGGCCCACATCGGAATGCAGTCCACGAGCGGCTGCGAGGAGAGGATCACCGCGCAGGCGTGGACGCCCGCGTTGCGGATCAGGCCCTCCAGTCCCAGCGCGGTGTCGAAGATCTGGCGGACGTCCCCGTCGTTCTCGATGAGGGTGCGGACCTCGCCGGCCTCCTTGTACCGGGGGTGCTCCGAGTCGAGGATCCCCGACAGGGGGATGTCGGTGGCGGCCACCGGCGGCGGCAGCGCCTTCGTGATCCGCTCGGCGATCGAGAAGCCCGGCTGGCCGTGGTGGACGCGCGCGGCGTCCTTGATCGCGGCCTTGGTCTTGATGGTGCCGAACGTGATGACCTGGGCGACGAACTCCTTGCCGTACTTCTCCGTCGCGTACGTGATCATCTCGCCGCGGCGGCGGTCGTCGAAGTCGATGTCGATGTCGGGCATGGAGACGCGCTCGGGGTTGAGGAACCGCTCGAACAGGAGGCCGTGCTCGATCGGGTCGATGTTGGTGATCTTCATGGCGTACGCGACCAGCGAACCGGCCGCCGAACCGCGGCCCGGGCCCACGTAGATCCCGACCGACCGGGCGTGGGAGATGAGGTCGGCGACGACGAGGAAGTACGAGGGGTACCCGGCGTTGATGATGACGTTCAGCTCGAGCTCGGCC
The DNA here is from genome assembly GCF_900101745.1 of Glycomyces harbinensis. Classification (GTDB taxonomy): domain Bacteria; phylum Actinomycetota; class Actinomycetes; order Mycobacteriales; family Micromonosporaceae; genus Glycomyces; species Glycomyces harbinensis. The sequence continues at coordinate 74,251 of NZ_FNAD01000023.1, forward strand.
CGCTCCAGGTACTCGACCGGGACGTCCTGGCCCGGGAACCGTCCCTTGAGGCCGGTCGTGACCTGCTCGCGCAGCCACGTCCCCTGGTCGTGGCCCTCGGGGACCTCGATGATCGGCATGCGGTCCTGGACGGCGAAGATCTCGTCGTACGACTCGACGCGCTCCGCGACCAGGAGCGTGTTCGCGCAGCCCTCCTGCCACAGCTCGTCGTTGCGGACCCCGTACATCTGCTCGGCCGAGCGCAGGAAGTAGCCCTCGCCGTCGAACTTGAACCGCTTCGGGTCGTCCAGCGTCGTCCCCGACTGGACGCACAGCAGCGCCGCGTGCGTCGACTTCTGCTCCTCGGTCACGAAGTGGGAGTCGTTCGTGACCAGCGGCGGAATGCCCATCTTCTGCGCCAGCTCGTACAACTCGGCCTTGACGCGGTTGTCGATCTGGTTGTCGTGGTCCATGAGCTCCAGGAAGAAGTTCTCCGCCCCGAAGATGTCCCGGTAGTCCGAGGCCGCCTGGTAGGCCTCCTTCGTCTGCCCGAGCCGGAAGCGCGTCTGCACCTCGCCCGAGGGGCAGCCGGTCGTCGCGATGATCCCCTCGGAGTGCTGCGCGATGAGCTCGCGGTCCATGCGCGGCTTGTAGTAGTAGCCCTCGAACGAGGCCATGCTGGAGAGCCGGAAGAGGTTGCGCACCCCGGCCGCGGTGCGCCCGAGCATCGTCATGTGCGTGTACGAACCGCCACCGGAGAGGTCGTCGCCGCGCTGGCTCGGCTCGCCCCAGAACACCGGCTTCTTGTGGAACCGGTCCTGCGGCGCGATGTACGCCTCGATGCCGAGGATCGGCTTGATCCCGGACTTCTTCGCCGCCTGGTAGAAGCCGAACCCGCCGTACATGTTCCCGTGGTCGGTCATCGCGATGGCGGGCTGCCCTAGCCGCTCCGCCTCTGCGAACAGGGGTTTGAGTTTCGCGGCCCCGTCCAGCATCGAGTACTCGGTGTGCACATGCAGGTGGACGTACTGATTCGACACGCTTCGCTCCCGCTGACCTGTGGTTTTGTTCCCGGGCGACCCGGCGCGGGCCCTGCGCGGCACGGGCGCGGGCGGCCGGGTTCAGACCTTCAACACTAGTCCCCCGCGGCGGTGGGCCGCGACGACTCCGCACCCGCGATGGGGTCCGTCTCGGCGCCTTCGGCGGCCGCCGCGGCGGCCTCCCGGAACACCGCCGCGGTCGCCTCGTCGAGCGGGAAGAACAGCTCCACGGCCAACTCCGAGACCGTGATGTCGCGGGGCGCGCCGAACGTCGCCACGGTCGTGAACATCGACAGATCGCCCCTGGCCGAGCGCACGCGCAGCGGCAGCGCGAACGGGCTCGGCGCCGCCCCGTCCCAGACGCCGTCGTCCGCCGCGACCGGCCCGTAGGCCCGGACCTCCTCGATCAGCGCGAACGCCGCCGGGGCCTCGTCGACCGCCAGCTGGGCCCGCAGCCGGTCGAGGAAGTACTGCCGCACCTCCCCGAAGTTCCGCAGCCGCGGCGCCATCCCGCGCGGGTGCAGCGCGACCCGCGCCAGATTCACCCGCCCGGACAACAGCTCCGGGTCGACGCCCTCCATCAGGACCCCCGCGCCCGCGTTGAAGTCAAGGAGGTTCCCGAACCGGTCGACCACGACCGCCGGGAGCGGATCGTGGTGGTCGAGGATCATCCCGATCGCCTCCCGGGCCGGTGCGAGCCCCTCGTCCCAGTAGTCGGTCTCGGCCCACTCCGGCGCGTACCCGGCCGCGACCAGCAGCGCGTTGCGCTCGCGCAGCGGGACTTCCAGGGCCACGGCCAGGCGCTCCACCATTCGGCGGCTGGGTTCGGCGCGCCCGGTCTCGATGCGCGAGAGGTGCCGCGACGACACGCCGGTCAGCACGGACAGGTCGAACTGGCTGGTGCGCCGGCGCGTACGCCACTGCCGCAGCAGCGCGCCGAACGCGGTCAAAGTCTGCGGGGTCGTCTGGGTGTTCACGGCCGCAACGTTAACCACGGACGCGACGCGAGTCCATGACCTCGGAGGTCATTGCGGGGCGGCGCGGGGCCGCCCAGGATTGGCCCACCGGCGGCAGTCCGCCGCCGCGACACGAACCGGAGGACCCCATGACCGCCACGACCACCACCGCCGCCGCCCAGGCCCGGCTTCGCAATGTCCTGCTCCAGGACGCCGCCGGCTGCACCGCCTTCGGCCTCCTCATGACCGCCGGCGCCCCGCTGGTGGACCGCTTCCTCGGGCTCGGCACGGCCTGGGCCGTCCCGTTCGGGGTGTACCTGCTCGGCTGCGCGGTCGCCATCGCACTGATCGCCGGGTATCCGGTCCCGGTGCGCGGCCATGTGATCGGCGTGGTGGTGAACAACGTGCTCGCCGTGGCCGCGCTGGCGGTGGTGCCGTTCACCGATCTGGTGGACCTGACCGGCGCCGGATACGCGGTGATGCTGGGCGGGGCGGGACTGGTGGCGATGTTCGCGGTGCTCGAAACGGCGGGGCTACGCCGCCTCGCGTGAGACCGAGGGCTATCACATCGGACGCCGTTTCGGAGGTTGTCCACAGGCCCGATTCGGTTATCCACAGGCTAAAAAATAATTCTTGCCAGTAGTGGGCATGTCACGGACAGTTGACCTATGAACATGACACAAGCGAGAATCCGCATCAACGGCCCCACGGACCTCATCACGACGGTCCCCCTGCTGCTGGGTTTCCACCCTGAACACAGCCTGGTGGTGGTGGGCCTCCTCGGCGGCGAGCTCCAGTGCACCTTCCGCGTCGACCTGCCCGGCTCGGCCGACCACATGGAGCACCTGCGGGACCTGACGGGCCAGCTCAGCCACAACGAATGCGACGAGTGCGTACTCATCGCCTACGGCGACAAGGAGATCGGCGAGGCGGCGATCGAGCGGGCGGCGGCCCGCTTCGACGCCGCCGGCGTCGAGCCGGTGGACCGGCTGCGCGTGGCCGCGGGCCGCTGGTTCAGCCTCACCTGCGAGGAGCCCTGCTGCCCGCCCGAGGGCCTGTTGGTTCCGGAGACCACTGCGGCGTCCTGCGAGGTCGCGGTCGCGGGCGGGTACGCGGCGGCCGACCGGTCCGCGGTCGCCGACCAGCTCACCCCGGCCCCGATCGGCCGCCGCGCGGCGGTGGCCTCGGCGGTGGTCGAGATCCTCACGGCCGAAGCGGACATGGACTGGGCCGCGCAGCGCTCGCGCGACCTCCACGCGATCGACCACTGGATGGGCGTGAACACGCTGCCGGGCCCGGCCGACACCGCGGCGGTGGGCCTGGCGCTCGGCGACCTGGACATCAGGGACTACGCCTTGCGGCGCGTCAACTCCGGCCAGTTCGAGGGCAACCGGGTCGATCTGTGGATCTGGGTGGCCCGGCACATGGAGGAGGACCTGGTGGCCCCGGCCGCCACGGTGGCGGGCTTCGCGGCCTACCGCTTCGGGAACGGGGTGCTCGCGCTCGAGGCGCTGGAACTCGCGCTGCGGGCGAGCCCGCACTACCGCCTGGCGCAGATGCTCATGGCGGCCCTGCAGGCGGGCATTCCCCCGGGCGCGCTCTCGAGGATCGGCTACGGAGACCGGGAGGCGTCAGAAATCAACGGCTGAGGCCCCGCCCGCCTACCGAGAAAACCAAAGCACCCAGAACCCGACCCGACCCGAAGGAAGCCGATGAAGTCAAAGGCAAAGACAAGATGACCAGCCGGAGAACCGCTGGGAACGGTGAGGCGGGCCAGGCGGTGGCACCCCGTGAGCGCGGAGTGATCGCTAGTCTGGTGGCATGGCTGAGCTCCCGAGCAGTTACGCCGCGATCGTCTTGGTCGGAGGCAAGGCCCGGCGGTTCGCCGGGTGCGCGAAGAGCGAGTTGGTCGTCGAGGGCGCGACGATCCTGGAGCGGATGCTGTCCGCCATCGAGGATGCGGCGGTGCGAGTGGTCGTGGGCGCGAGGCCCGCCGACGCGAAGCCCCTGCCTGCGGGGGTGCTCCAGATCCTGGAGGACCCGCCGCGATCGGGCCCGGCCCGATCGGTCGCGGCCGGTCTGGCGCTGGTGCCGGACCACTGCGACCGGGTGGCGATCCTCGGCGGCGACCTGCCGTTCTTCACCGCTGAGGCGCTGGACCTGCTGCGAGGCAAGGCCAGTGCCGCGGGAGCGGAGACCGGGGCGCTCTTCTGCGACGACGCGGGGCGCAGGCAGTGGCTGTGCGGTCTGTGGCCGGCGGCCCTGATCCGCCGCAACGCGGCGGGCATCGAGCCGGGAGCACCGGCGAGGCGCCTGTTCACCGGGATCGAGGTCGAGACCGTCCACTGGGATGAGGCGAGTCCGCCCCCGTGGTTCGACTGCGACACTCCGGCCGACCTCGAGCAGGCCCGGTCCTGGGCCGCCGAACTGAAATAGCGGCACCGGCGAAGGCCGGTCCGCGAGGACGGTCAACGCCGACCGTCGGCCGATCGCCCCGGCGAAGGCCCTCATGACCATGCACACCAACAACAACCGGGCGGGTGGGCGCGGGGAGGGGTGGGGCGGGGAGGGGGGAGGCCCCCCTTGGTCATCGGGAGCCGGCTCGGTCCGGCATCCATGCGGCCGGGCCGCCTGGGGCGGCCCGGGCTACACGATGTCGAAACGGTTGTCGAGCATCCCGGTCTGCAGGAACGTGACCACCGCCAGCGCCGCCAGGAACACGGCGAAGCCGATCCAGTGGAGCGAGCGTCGCTCGCGCGGCACGAAGGTGAGGATCGCTCCGCAGATCAGGCCGCCGACGAGGCCGCCCACGTGCCCGGCGAAGCTGAACCCCATCATGAGGGTCAGGACCAGGTTGAGTCCGAGGAGCACGTAGATGCCGCGGTTGTCGCGGCTGAGCTTGCGGTTGACCAGGATCATCAGGCCGAACAGGCCGTAGACGGCGCCGGAGGCGCCCGCGGTGAAGGTGTCGTACGAGAACAGGTACACCGCGACCGACCCCGCCAGCCCGGAGAGCATGTAGGCCGTGAGGAAGCGCGCGGGTCCCAGGTCCCGTTCGAGGATGCGTCCGAGCATCCACAGCACGACCATGTTGAACAGCAGGTGGATCGCGCCGAAGTGCAGGAACATGGCCGTGAGCATCCGGAAGTAGCCGCCCGCGGCGACGACCGGTGCGGTGATGGACAGACCGAAGAGGTCCACCGTCACCTCGGGGTCGTAGCCGGGCATGTACCCGATCTCGGTTCCGAGCCAGTGGACCGGGGTCATCATCGAGGTGGTGGCCGCGGCCAGGGAGCCCGCCGAGATGACGGCGAGCACGAACACCGCGACGTTCGCGCCGATGAGCGTCTTGGTGACCGTGCCGGCCGCGCCCGCCCGGGCCCCGCCGCCGAACGAGGAGCGCGGTTTGCGCATCGTTCGGCGGCCTTCGGCCACGCAGTCGGGGCATTGGAACCCGACGGGCGCGTCGATGCGGCAGTCGGCGCAGATCGGCTTGTCGCAGCGGACGCAGCGCAGGTAGGTCTGGCGGTTCCGGTGGCGATAGCAGACCGGGGCCGACTGCTCTTCGCTCATCGAGGCGTCGTTACTTCTCGATGACGACGGACTCGATGACGACCTCGTTGACCGGGCGGTCCATCGGGCCGACCGCGGTCTTGCCGATGCGGTCGACGACGGACTTGGAGTCCTCGTCGGCGACCTTGCCGAAGATGGTGTGCTTGAAGTTCAGGTGCGGGGTCGGGCCCAGCGTGATGAAGAACTGGGAGCCGTTGGTGCCGGGCCCGGCGTTCGCCATGGCCAGCAGGTAGGGCTCGCCGAAGTGGAGGTCGGGGTGGAACTCGTCGGCGAACTTGTAGCCGGGTCCGCCGCGGCCGGTGCCGGTCGGGTCGCCGCCCTGGATCATGAATCCGTCGATGACCCGGTGGAAGATCACACCGTCGTAGTACGGGCCCGAACCCGGAGCCCCGGTCTCGGAGTCGGTGTATTCCTTGGTGCCCTCGGCCAGACCCACGAAGTTCGCCACGGTCTTGGGCGCGTGGTTGTCGAGCAGCTCGATGGTGATGTCACCGGCATTGGTCTTCAGCGTCGCCTTCGTCATGGCGTCTATGGTGCCAGACGGCCGAGGTTCGTCCAACTTTCTGCCCCGTTTCCCTCGACGGGTGTCACAGGCCGGTGCACGATGAGTGGAACAGGCACCTAGAGGAGGCATTCACGATGGGCTTCAGCCGACACGCCACGACTCCCGCCCGGGAGGCCGTGGACCATTTCACGCAGGGTGTGACCTCGCTCAAGCACGCGGGGTACGCGGCTGCGCGCGGCACGAGAGACGCGGCGGCGCCGCGGGTCAACGTCGTCCTGACCAAGGTCGGGCTCAAGAAGCCGCCGGCGCCCAAGTGGCCGTGGGTCGCGGGGGCGATCGGCGCGGGGCTCGCGCTGGGGGGCGCGGCGTTCTACGTGTGGTACCGGCAGCGCACCGAGTCGATCGGTGAGCAGCTCCTGGCGGACGAGCTGCTCGACGACTCCGAGCTCGACGACCGGGCGCTCTCGGAGGAGCTGGTCGACAGCGTCACCCGATAGGAGCCCGCTCCTGTTCGGCGAAGCGAATATCGGGTCGCCGGTCGGCGTGTGCGCCGGCCGGAGGCGGCACTGCGGCTCGGCAAGGGCGCGACCGGTTCGGTCGCGTGTCGCAGGCCGGTTGCGAATCGGGGATCCGCGCGTCGCGCGGGTCCCCGCAGTCGTGGAAAGGGCGACGCCGGACCGGTGCCTCGCCTCGGGGGGAGTGGGCGAGTCCACCGATCCGGCGTTCATGGGGGCGGGATAACGACCTGTCCGCGGCTGTACCGCGGTCACGCAACGATTCTCGCGCCCCTTTCACGTTCTGTGAAGAGCGCCGCGGTGGCGGTTATACGCCATGTCGCATAACCGCCATCCAATGTCGACGTTCCGTTTCGCAGTGGTCACGGAACGTGCGGCGATCAGGCCCGGGTGGCCTCGACGGCCCTGGCGAGGCGCCGCACGCCCTCGTCGATCCGGTCGGCCTTGACGGCCGAGTACGCCAGTCGCAGGCAGGTCTCGCCGCCGTCGAGCACGAAGTCGGTGCCCTTGACGACCTGGACGCCCTCGTCGGCGGCGGCCGCGGCGACCTTCGCGCAGTCGACGCCCTCGCCGAGGTCGACCCACAGGAAGTAGCCGCCGTCGGGCACGACGAACTCGCTGCCGGGCAGGTGCGCGCGCAGTGAGGCGGCGAGCTGGTCGACCCGCTCCTCGAGCGCGTCCTTCACCGTCGCGATGGACCGGTCGAGCGCCCCGGAGGCCGCGAACTGGTAGATCGTGGCCTGCGCAAACATGTTCGGCGCGATGTAGGTGTTGGTCGCGGCCTCGGCGATCGTCTTGATGAGGCCGGCCGGGCCGACGAGGTAGCCGGTGCGCAGGCCGGGGCAGACGGTCTTGGAGAACGAGCAGGCGTAGACGACGCGGTTCTCGGCGTCCTGCTCCAGCATCGTCGGGTGCTGCTCGCCGCGGAAGCGGATGTCGTAGTACGGGTCGTCTTCGAAGATCGTGAAGTCGTACTCGTTCGCGAGCTGGAGCAGCCGGACGCGCTTGTCGCCCGAGAGCGACACGCCCGCCGGGTTCTGGAAGTTCGGGATGATGTGCGCGAGGGTCGGGCGCACGCCGCCCTTGAGCAGGGCCTCCAGTTCGTCGACGTCGAGCCCGTCGGCCTGGACGCGGACCGGGTGCAGCTCGCCGCGGCGGTTGCGCAGGCCCAGGAGCGTCCGGTCGTAGGTGGGCCGCTCCACGATCACGGGGGAGTCGGGCTTGACGAGCTCGTCGAACAGGAACGCGTCGGCCTGCATCGAGCCGTTGGTGATGAGGACGTTCGCGGTCTGCACGCCGTGCTTGGCAGCGATCCACTCCCGCAGCGGGCCGTAGCCCACCGAGGTGCCGTAGCCGGTGACTCCGGCCGGATCGGCTTCGAGTGCCGCGACGGCGGCGGCCTTGAGGCCTTCGGTGTCGACGATGTCGAGCGACGGGGCGCCCCGGGAGAAAGAGATGACGTCGGTGTTCGGCATGACACCAGCGTAAGCGGCCCATAGGGCGGACGTCGAGCGGTATGAGCGCGGCTGAGGGCACGCTCACCGGGCGGCACGGCTGGTCAGGGCCGGTCACGCGCCGGTACGGCGCGGATCACGCGAGGGCGCGGCGCGTTGCGGGAGCCGGCGGTGCGCGCCGGCCCCGGGGAAGCGGCGGCGCCGCGCCGGGCCCGCGGCGCCCGCACACGGTCTCGTCGGGCCCCGGGACGGCGGCGTCAGCGATCCTCCATGCCGCCGCGGCGGCCGCCGCGATACGGTGCAAGAGGGGCCCGCGGGCCCTCGACGAGTTCTTGACGGTGCTGTAGAACATGCGGTCCCGCAAGCGGAAAGCCGCCGCGCCCGTCCTCCGCGGACGGTCGGCGGCGGCGCCCCGCCGGCGGGCCCCGAAGGAGGAGGACGATGACGTCGCTCGATCGCACGAGAGCCCCCTGGCCCTACGATTTCCTTCCCCCGCTGCCGTCGTTCACGGTGGCCTCGAACGACGTCGCCGACGGCGCGACCCTGCCGCAGGCCCAGGTCGCGGGGCAGGACGTCTCGCCGCACCTGGCCTGGTCGGGCTTCCCCGCCGAGACGGCCGCGTTCGCCGTCACCTGCTTCGACCCCGACGCGCCGACCGGCTCGGGCTGGTGGCACTGGATGCTGCTGGGCCTGGACGCGTCGGTCACCGAGCTGCCGACCGGCGCCGCGGCCGCCCCGCCGGCGGGCGCCGTGCAGTTGCGCAACGACTCCGGCGCGGTGGGCTTCGCCGGGGCCGCGCCGCCGCCGGGCGACCCCGACCACCGCTACCTGTTCGCCGTCCACGCCCTGAAGGCCCCCGTCGAGGTCGACCCGGGCTCCTCGATGGCGGTGGGCGCCTTCCACCTCACGTTCAACGCGATCGCGCGGGCGGTCATCGCGCCGGTGTACCGCAATGGCTGAGGCCGTGATCCTGGCCGCCGCCCGGACCCCGCTGGGACGCCGCGGCGGCATCCTCGCGGGCGTCCACGCCGTGGACCTCGCCGCGCACGCGATGAACGCGGCACTGCTGCGGTCCGGGCTCGGACCCGACGCGGTCGACGACGTCATGTTCGGCTGCGTCTCGCAGGTCGGCGAGCAGTCCTGGAACATCGGCCGCAACGCGGTGCTCGCCGCGGGCTGGCCCGAGGCGATCCCGGGAACCACCATCGACAGGCAGTGCGGTTCGAGCCAGCAGGCGGTCGCGTTCGCGGCCGCGGCGGTCCTGGCCGGGCACGCCGACGTCGTCGTCGCGGGCGGGGTCGAGTCGATGACGCGCGTCCCGATGGGGTCGAACGTCGGCGCGGGCGCGGGCGAGCCGTACGGTCCGGCGGTGCGCGAGCGCTATGCCGCGAGCGTCGACGCCGAAGCGGCGGTGCCGTTCAACCAGGGCGTGGCCGCCGAGCTGGTGGCCGAACGGTACGGGATCGGCCGCGAAGCGATGGACGCATTCGCGCTGGCCAGCCACGAGAAGGCTGCTGCGGCGAGCGACAAGGGCGCGTTCGCGGTCGAGATTTCACCGGTGGCGGGCGCGGCGGCCGACGAGGGGATCCGGCGGGACACGAACATCGCGAAGCTCGCCGGGTTGAAGCCGGCGTTCACCGCCGACGGCTCGGTGACGGCCGGGTCGTCCTCGCAGATCTCGGACGGGGCCGCGGCCCTGGTGATCACCACCGACGAGCACGCGCGGCGGCTCGGGGTGCGGCCGCTGGCGCGGATCGCGGCGGCGTGCGCGGTCGGGTCGGACCCGGTGCTCATGCTCGACGGTCCGATTCCGGCGACGGCGAAGATCTTGCGGCGCACCGGACTCGACCTCGACGAGATCGACGTGTTCGAGGTCAACGAGGCGTTCGCGGCGATTCCGCTCGCGTGGCTCGCCGAGACCGGCGCCGACGAGGAGCGGCTCAACCCGCGCGGCGGGGCGATCGCGCTCGGGCACCCGCTGGGGGCGTCGGGTGCGCGGCTGGCCGCGACGATGCTGCACTACATGCAGGACACCGGGTCGCGGCGCGGCCTCCAGGTGATGTGCGAGGGCGGCGGCATGGCGAACGCGACGGTCTTCGAACTCCTGTGAACCGCAATAGCGGATGAATCCGGAAATATCCTGATAAATCCGCCCTTAGGGACCCCTGGTGCGAAGTTTACGCCGGGGGTCCGACATGTACTTCGCGCCGGGATACGCGAGGAGTCCTCAAGCGGCTGGGGCGGGGGTCAGCGCCACTTCGAGAGGACGAGCAGGGCGGCGACCATGCAGGAGAAGCCGACGGCCAGGTTCCAATAGCCCCAGGCGGCGACCGGGTAGGCCATGCCCGAGAGATAGAAGAGCGTCAACCAGCCGATGCCGATCACGATGAGGGCGACGGCGGTGATCGGCACCCATGTCGGGCTCGGCTCGTAGCTCTCACCTGCGGTGGTGGTAGAGCCCGTGGAGCTCGAGTAGACCTTCTTCTTGCGCACGCGTGACTTCGGCATCGACGACTCTCCAACTGAGGGACATGTCCGTGCTCCAGGGTACCGTCCGCCGGTGACGCCCCGTCCGCGCGGCATCGCGTAGCTCACACTCCGCGGGTGAGCTGCCGGAGCGCTCCCCCGCGCGCCCGATCGGGGCCTCGGCGGGGCTGTCGGCGGGCAGGGGCGGGCGACTCGCGGGCCCCGGGGTCGGGCCCCCGGTCGACAATGGTGCCCCGCGGGTGCGACATTCCGGACGGGCGGGGCTTCGAACAGGCCGCACGCCGCCCGTACGGGCGATAGTCGGGTTCGCGGTGCATCGCCGGGATGGCCTCGCGCGTTATGGTTACGACATCATCCAGGCGTTGAGTACACGGGCACGACGGAGGGAACGTTCCAGGTGAGCGATCAGGACTGGTCCCCCTTCGCGAACGAGCCGCCGTCGCGGCCGCCGCAGGGGCCCGCCGCGGGCGAGCCGCCGTCGCGGCCGCAGCCGACGGCGGGATCGCAGCCGCCGGCGAATCCCCTCGCCGCCGAGCCCCCGCCGGGCCCGCCGCCGGGGGCCGCCCCGAGCCCCGGACGCGCCAGCGTCCCCGGCCCGAGCGGTCAGGCGAAAGTCCCCCCTCCCGGCCCCGACCCTCGCGCGGTGCCCTCGCCGCCGGGCTCGCTCCCGCCCAGGCCCAACGGGTCCCGGCCCGCCCCCGGCCCCCGCCCGGACCCCGGCCCCGCCTTCGCCCCGCCCCCGCAGGCCACCCCGCCGCCCCAGACCTCCCCGCCGAAGCCGGTTTCGCCGCCCGCGTCGTTCGCGGCCACCCCGCCGCCGGCCGCACCGGACTTCGACACCACCACCGCGCTCCGCCCGCCGGGCCTCGCGAAGGCCGCGACCGCCCCGCTGGTGCCCGAGCCCGACGGGACCGCGATCCTCCCGGTGATCCCCGCCGACGACATGCCCGCGCCTCCCGGCGCCGACAGCGCCGTCCGCAAGAAGCGCTCGGTCAAACGCCACCGGGGCGATGCCGGGGGCCTGCGCGGCACCGTCCGCGGCCTGGGCGAAGCGCTCATCACCCTCGGCGCGGTCGTCCTCCTCTACGCCGGCTACGAGGTCTTCGGCGTCTCCGGCGAGATCAACAACGAGCAGGAGACCCTCTCCACCGACCTCGACACGATCTGGGACAGCGGCGAGGAGGAGGGCGTCGACGGCGCGCCCGTCCCCGAACTCGGCGACGCCTTCGCCCGCATGTGGGCCCCCGACATCCGCGCCGAGTCCTGGACCCTCGTCGAGGGCACCGAGCCGGCCGACATCGAGTACGCCCCCGGCCGCTACCTCGACGGCGCCTACCCCGGCGAGCAGGGCAACTTCACCCTCGCCGGCCACAACGTGCCCGCGATCTTCCAGAAGATCCGCGACCTCGAACCGGGCGACAAGATCGTGATCGAGACCAAGGAGAACTTCTACGTCTACGAGGTCCAGGAACACGAGGTCGTCAACGAGACCCAGGTGGACATCACCGCCCCGGTCCCCGGCGAGCCCGGCTCCGAGCCCGGCGACGAGGACTACTGGCTGACCCTGTTCACCTGCCACCCGCTGTGGGACAACTACGAGCGATACGTCGTCTACAGCCAGCTGGTGGAAACGATCGAACGCGACCCCGAGGGCGACCTTCCCCCGGCCGCCATCGACCCGGAGGTCTGACGTGTACTCGTGGATCTGGAGCAAGCTCCCGTTCGGCCTGCCCGGCAAGATCGCCGGCTCGGTCGCGCTCGGCGCGGGCACGGTCGCCCTGCTGTGGTTCGTGCTGTTCCCGGCGATCCGACCGCACATGCCCTGGAGCAACGTCGACCCCGCGGGCGGCGTGAACGTCGAGCAGCCCGAGGACGGCGGCGCCGACGCCGAGTCGCCCACGTGCACGCCCGGCGTGGACTGCCAGGGCACCGGATTCGACCCCGACGACTGGCAGACCGCGCAGTCGCCGGGCGGGGAGTCGAGCGAGGACGCCGATTGAGCCGGGCCGAACCTTTGGGGCGCACGGTGGGGCGCGCGCCGGAACGCATTCGGGAACGCACCGATGAGTAGCGTGCTGGTCGTCGACTTCCGCGACTCGTTCGTCCACACCATCGTCTCCTACCTGCGGGCGCTGGGCGCCAAGGTCGAAGTGCGTCGCTCCGACCGGACGGACGCCGACGAGGCCGAGCGGCTGCGCCCCGCCGGGCTGCTGCTCTCGCCCGGGCCCGGACGCCCCGACGAGGCCCGCCTCGGCCACGAACTGCTCGACCGCTTCGCCGGCGCGGTCCCCGTCCTCGGGGTCTGCCTGGGCCACCAGGTGATCGCCGAGCACTGGGGCGCGATCGTCTCGCGCGCGGCCGAGCTGCGGCACGGCGAGACCTCCCCGATACGCCACGACGGCGCGGGCGTCTTCGCCGGACTCGCGAACCCGTTCACCGCCACCAGGTACCACTCGCTCGCGGTCGAGCCCGCGAGCGTCCGCGACCCGCTCACGGTGAGCGCCACCAGCGAGGACGGCACCGTCATGGGCCTGCGCCACCGCACCGTCGACGTCGAGGGGGTGCAGTTCCACCCCGAGTCGATCCTCACCGAGGACGGCAGCGCCCTGCTCGGCAACTGGCTGCGCCGCGTCGAAGACGCCAAGGGCGCGTAGCGGACCGCGCGGCGGCCCGGTTCGGCGAACGTCCCGCCGCGGACGCCGCGGCGAGCGCTTGCGGCCCGTCCCCGGGCGTCGAAGCCGAGGCCCCGCCGACGCGTCGCCTAAGCTGGGCTTCGCAAGCGGCGGCGCCGGAGCCGTCCGGCATCCGGGGGACCGCACATGACGCAAGGGGACTGGAATCCTCGCCGAGGGCCCGGCGGCTCCGCGTTCGCCGGGATCCTGCTCCTGCTGGTCGGCGCCTGGCAGGTCTTCGTCGGGTACGCCGTCGCCAGCGGCGAGGCGTTCGTGTTCACCGGCGGCGGGTACTGGTACCGGGCCGACAACACCGGCTGGGGCTGGGTCAGCATCGCGATCGGCCTGGCCGCCATCGTGATCGGGCTCGCGCAGTGGGGCCCGGGCCGAATCTTCGAGCCGCTGCGGCGCAGTCCCGTCCCGGCGCTCCTGGTCGCGGTGGTCTCCGCGATGAACCAGTTCTTCCTCGCGCCGCAGTACCCGCTGTGGGCGGCGCTGGTGGTCGCCGTCGACGTCTTCATCATCTGGGACCTCGCCACGCGCACCCGCCCCACCGGCGGCGGCGAGGAGCCCGGCCGCTACACCCGATAGGACGCATCCGGTTCGCCGTTCGCCCCCGCGGGAGCGCGGGACCTGGCACGGTGGATTGATGGGCGGACGTTCGATCATCAAAGCCGCCAAGCGGTACGGCGCCGAGAGCCGCGGCGACGCCGCGGCGGCCCTCACCTACTACTCGGTGCTGTCGCTGTTCCCGGCGATCCTGGTGGGCACCTCCCTCATCGGGCTGCTCGACGAGGACGCGACCGCTTCGCTCCTGGACGGCATCGCCTCGCTGGCTCCCGCCGAATCCATGTCGATCATCGAGGACGCCGTGGCGCGTCTCCAGATGAACCCGGCCGCGGCCGGGTTCGTCGCGCTCGCGGGTCTGGTGGCGGCGCTGTGGGCGGCCTCGAACTACGTGGCCGCGTTCTCGCGGGCCCTCAACGCGGTCAACGGGACCGGGGAGACGCGCAAGTGGTGGACGGTCCTCATCGTGCGGGTCGTGCTCACCCTCGTGGTGGGCGCCCTGACGGCGGTGTGCGCGGTGGTGGCGGCGACCGGCGGTTCGGTGGCGCGCGCGATCGGGCGCGCGGCGGGCGCCGACGAGGCGGCCGCGACGGTGTGGACCTGGGTGAAGTGGCCCGTGATCACGGTGCTGGTCGTCGTGATCGTGGCGCTCCTGTACTGGCTGGCGCCGGCGAAGCGCTCGCGTTTTCGGGAGCGGGCGGCGGGCGCGGCGCTGGCGGTGGTGCTGTGGCTGGCGGCCTCGGCCCTGTTCGGTCTGTATGCGGCGTCTTTCGCGAGCTACGACGAGACGTACGGCGCGCTCGGCGGCGTGATCGTGTTCCTGGTGTGGCTGTGGATCACCAACGCGGCCTTGCTGTTCGGGTCCGAGTTCAACGCCACCGCCGACCCGGAGGCCGACACGGCGGGCACCGCCGAAGGCGAGGCGGGCGAACCGAGCGCGACCGAGGATGACGGCGGCGGCGGTGACGGTGACGGTGACGGTGACGGCGATGCTTCCGGCAACCCGGGGCGTACCGGCCATCCCTAACCCCCACCCTCCCTGGGGAAAGGTAGTCCCACCTTCCCTCGGGGGTCCGACAGGAACCGCGCCCCGCGGTCCCCGTGTCATCCGAAAGGGGTAACGGCTGCCCACGCAGACGCGGCGCGAGCGGCGAGCGGCGAGCGGCGAGCGGGGAGCGGGGAGCGGGGAGCGGGGAGCGGGGAGCGGGGAGCGGGGAGCGGGGAGCGGGGAGCGGGGAGCGGGGAGCGGGGAGCGGGGAGC
>NZ_FNAD01000029.1 GCF_900101745.1 Glycomyces harbinensis
GTGCAGCTCGGACAGCAAGCGACGATGGAGCCGGTCCCAGACTCCGGCCTCGCACCAGCGGCGGAACCGCCTCCAGCAGGTGATGCCGGATCCGAAGCCGAGTTCGGGTGGCAGGTGCTTCCAGTTGATCCCGGTATAGAGCACGAACAGGACGCCTTGCAGGCACTTCCGGTCATCCAACGGCACCGGACCACGTGACCCGGGGCGATGCTCAGGCAACAGCGCCGCGATCCGCGCCCACAGGCCTTCATCAATCTCCCAAGGCTTCGCCATGCCCGTTCAACGAGCAAACCCGAAACCCTGCACCGGACAACCAGTCCGATCGCCAACGAACTTGAAACCAGTTCTATGGCTCAGGCTCGTCCGAGTCGTCAGGGGCTGATGCCCGAGCAGCCCAGTTGAAGCCGCAACGCCGTCTTCCAAATCTATTCGCCCAGTGTTGCCAGCGTCTCCTTGACGGACGCGCTCACTGGAAGGTCGTCCGTGACCTCGCACCATTGGAAGTCGTCATGCTCGGTCAGAGCGACGGGCTCGATGGCACCGACCTCAATGGCGAAGTTGAACTGACGGCTCAGCTTGCCGCTGCCACTGGTGTAGTCGAAGTGGCCGAGGTAGGCAGTCACTTCGGAGAGGTCAAGACCGGTCTCCTCCTTGGCCTCACGGGCGAGAGCGGTGTCAAGTCGCTCGCCGGGGTCAACTTTCCCGCTGGGGAGTTCCCACAGGCCGCCCATGAAGTCGTCGGCCGGACGCTTCAGGAGCAGCACCTGGTCGCCATCGGCGATGACGGCGCCGACAACGAGCCGGGCGATCCCGTCCTGTTCGGCTGCAGCGGTGAGATTGTCGACCAACTGGTCATCCATGTTCGGCTTCTGTCTCGATGAGATCGGTGTGGTGGGCGCTGACTTTCCGGAACGCCTCAAGGTAGGCATCGGCGGTCTCCTCGCCGTCCTCGCAGTGCCAGACGGGGAGCTTGATGATGCTGCCATGGAAGGTCTCAGCTTTGGGGAACTGCCCTGGAGCATAAGCGAAGCGGCGTGAGAGGGCAGGGAAGAGCGGGCCGGGTTCTTGGAAGAGCGGCAGGAGGTTCAGCGGGCAGGTCGAACCGGGCCTGTCGGCCTCGGTCGCACCTTCCGCTTGTAGGGCGGCGAAGTAGCGGTCGAGCGGGTCCGTCCAGCTGCTCGGGCCGGTAGCGAAGGATCAGGCCGTACCAGGAGGAGCGATCGCTCTGAGCGGGAACGATCGGCTCAACGCCCGGTACGTCCCGCAACCGTTCGCACAGGTAGTCGGCAATCCTGTGGCGGCCGGCGAGGTAGGTGTCGAGGTTGCTGAGCTGGTTGAGGCCGATCGCCGCGGCGAGGGGGTGGATGCGGTGCTTGAGGCCCATGCCGGTGACCGCGTACCGGTGGAGCGGATAGGTTTCGGGGATCTCGTTGCGGCAGCGCTTGTTGTACTGGCCGTGGAGGAGCGCGCGGTGGTAGACCTCCGCATCATCAGTGAGGAGAAACCCACCCTCACCTGCTGAGAGAGGCTTGGGGCCGTTCATGCTGAAGGCCGCCGCATCGCCGAACGAGCCGACCCTGCGGCCGGAGACGGTCGCGCCGTGGGCATGGGAGCCGTCCTCGAACAATTTGAGCCCGTGCTGATCGGCGAGGTCGCGAAGCTGAGCGACCTGCGCTGGGGTTCCCCACATATAGGTGACGGCGATGGCCCTGGTGCGGTGGGTGATCCGGGGGGCGACGTCGGCCGGGTCGAGATTGCCGCGGTCGTCACACTCGGCCAGGACCGGGTCGCGCCGAGGTGCAAAAGCGGTGTGACCGTGGCGAAGAACGTGTAAGCCGGGACGATCACCTCCATGCCCGGCCCGATCCCGGCCACGGCGTACATCGAGTACAGCGCGGCCGTCCCCGAGCTGGTGAGCACTGCGTAGCGGACGCCGAAGTAGTCGGCGAGCGCGTCTTCCAGCTCGGCGACGACGCCGGAGCAGTCATAGATCGACACTGCCCGGTCGAGTTGGTCGGCCACCGCTTTGCGAGTCGCGTCGGTGACCGGCGGCCAGGTGAAGTGCGGTTGAGACATGAGCACAGCGGGTGTGCCGCCGAGCAGCGCGAGCGGGGACGAGGTCACAGCAGCTCCTTCGGGTTGACGGCCGCGCGGGTGCGCGCAGAGGTGTAGCAGGCGGTGATGAAGGCCAGATGCGCCAGGTGCTCGGCCGGGCCGCTGGGGTTGGTTCTGGTGCCAACGATGACACGTGCGAAGTGGTCGATCTGCGCGGTCGCCGCGGCCGGCCAGGACTGCTCTCGGGTCAGAGACTCGATGACCTCACCATGGTTGTCAAGGCGGCGCAAGCGGCCCCGTTCGAGGCTGACAATGCCTCTGGAGCCGACGAGGCGGATCTGCTCGCTCTTGGGACCGATGAACCGCGACAGCAGCGCCGATCCGTACAGGCCGGAGTCGTAGCCGAAGTGGATGAGGGCGGTGCCCTCGGCACCGTAGGTCCGGTCGGACCGGGCGGTCGCGGAGGTGTCGGCCAATACGCGATCGGGCATGCTGCAGCACCACAGGAGCATGTCGATGACGCCGTGTTCGGCGGCGATCTCAATGACTTCGCGGCCGACGTGGTGGGGGACGCAGACCACGACCAAGTCGAGCGCTTCGGAGTCGAGCATTTCGCGGAAGTCGTTGTAGCCCTTGATATACAGTTGGTACTGGAGTTCGCGAACCAGAAGTTCCCCGAGTACGAGACCCTGGAGCCGTTCGCCGACCGCGTCGCGAAGCGCCTGGGCACCATCGAAACCGAGACCGGCCGGGCCGCCACGCCCGCCGAGATCGCAAACGTGAAGCGGGAGGAAGCCTCCCGGCAGCGCACGTCCGTGGTGGGCTACAACCTCGTGTTCTCACCCGTCAAGTCGGTGTCGATCATCTTCGGCCTCCACCCGGATGAACGCGTCCGCACCGCGGTGAAGGCCGCGCACGACGCCGCCGTGGCTGCGGTGATCGACATGCTGGAGCAGCACGCGGCATTCACCCGCTCGGGGTCGGCGGGGTCGCGCAGATCGAGACGAACGGCTTGATCGCCGCCGCCTTGACCACTTCGACTCGCGCGCTGGCGACCCCGACCTCCACACCCACCTCGCGGTGGTCAACAAGGTGCAGGGCAAGGACGGGAAGTGGCGGTCCCTCGACGGATCGGCGCTGTGTGCGCTCGGCGTGGCAGCCTCGGAGACCTACAACTCGGCGGTCGAGGCCGAGATGACGCCCTGGCTCGGGGTCGCCTTCGCGGACCGTCCCGGACCGACGCGCAACGGCCGCCCGGTGCGCGAGATCGTCGGCATCGACCCCGCAATCATTAAGCACTTCTCGGCACGACGCAGCGACATCGAGTCCCGCTACGCCGAACTGCGCTCGAACTACCAGGCCACGCACGGGCGCGAACCGGATGCGAAGGCCGCGTACGAGCTGGCGCAGCAGGCGACGCTGGAGACGCGCGGCGCGAAGGACATGGTCCGCTCACTGGAGCAGATGCGCGCCGACTGGACCGCCAACCTCACCGGCCGATTCGGGCCGAACGCGCTCGACCAGATCACCGCCACGGTGAACGCCGCCCTGGAACCGGTCGCAGCGTTGGAAGCCAAGCAGATCAACGAGCTCGCTGCGCGCGTCGTGGAGGTGATCGGTGAGGCACGGGCGACGTGGACGCGGTGGAACATCCACGCTGAGACGATGCGCCAACTCCGCACCGAGCACGTCTTCACCACACCGCAGGCGCAGCGCGAGGCCGCCGAGCAGATCGTCGCCGCCGCGCTCGGCGAGGGCGTCTCGATCCGGATCGGCATGCCCGCTCCCGTCGAAGTCCCCAAGGTGCTGCGCCGCTCGGACGGCGTCTCGGTGTTCGAGAAGCACGAAGGCCACCGGTTCACCTCGCAAAAGATCCTCGACGCCGAGACCCGCCTGGTTGACGCCGCGAGCACCGCCACCGTGTACTCCGCCAGTGCCGAAGCGGTCCGCGGGCAGCCCGATGCGTTCGAATCCGACTCCGGTCGGACGCTCGACACTGGCCAGCGGCGCCTCGTCGAAGCGTTCGCGACCGACAACCGGCTCCTGGCAGTCGGCATCGGCCCCGCAGGGTCGGGCAAGACCACCGCGATGCGCGCCTACGGGGACGTGCTCGACGCCGAAGGACACCGCCTGATCGGACTCACGCCCTCAGCGAAGGCCGCCAAAGTCCTCGAGCACGAGCTCGGCATCCGCTGCACCACCATTGACAAGTTCCTGTGGGACATCAGCCCCGGCAACCGCCGCTCCGGCCCCGAACTCGTCGCAACCCTTCGGCATGAGGACACCCGCCTCGATGCCGAGCAAGACATGGGCGCGGGCCGGGTGCGCTCCAGCGCGGATCGATCCGCCCCCTTTGGGTCCGGCCAGCTGGGACTGCGCCCCGGAGATGTGATCCTGGTCGACGAGGCGTCGATGGCCGGGACGTTGAACCTCGACCGGGTCACCGCCCTCGCCGCCCACGCGGGTGCACAAGTCCGGCTCCTGGGCGACGCCCACCAGCTCGGCGCCGTCGCCTCCGGCGGCGCCCTCCGGTTGATCGCCGCCAAGGCCGGCGCGACCGAACTCAACGAGCTCCACCGCTTCAAAGACCCGGCCTTCGCCACCGCGTCACTGGAGCTGCGCGTGGGGAGCGGGAACGCCCTCGACTACTTCCAGAACCGCGGCCGACTCGTCGGAGGGACCGAAGACGCCATGGCCGGCGCGCTCTATGCGGCGTGGAAAGCCGACACCACCGCCGGGAAGCGCAGCCTCATGCTCGCCAAGGAGAACAAGGCCGTCTCGGCCCTGACCGCGAAAGCAAGGGCCGACCGAGTCGCGGCAGGCGAAGTCAAGGACCATGGCATCGCCCTGCACGACGGGAACACCGCCGGGCGCGGGGACTGGGTCGTCACCCGCGAGAACGACTCTCGACTGCGGTACTGCCGCGGCAAGGACACCGTCCGCAACGGCGAAACCTGGACCGTCATCCGCACGTTCAAAGACGGGTCCATGAAGGTCAAGAACCACACCTCGAAAGCCACCACTACCCTGCCCGGCTGGTATGTCAAGCAGCAGGTCGAGCTTGCCTACGCCTCTACGGTCGCCCGGTCGCAGGGCATGACCGTCGACACCGCGCACCCGCTCATGACCGCGGGCATGGACCGCAACGCGCTGTATGTGGCCGCGACCCGCGCCGCCGAGACCACCACGCTCTACGCCGTCACCCACACCCCACTCCCCGCCGCACCGGACGACCGGACCTGGCGGCCCGGGTGAGACCCCGACGCCACCGCCGCCCGCGAAATCGCCGAACAGATCCTCAACACGCAGCCCGACGACGCCTCCGCAACGGAAGCGATCGAGCTCGCCGCACACCAGGCCGAATGGCTCTCGACGCTGGTGCCGCAGTATCGGTATGCCCTCGGCCGGATCGCCACCGCCCACTACACCGAGCTCATCGAGCAGAAGGTCAAGCCGCACTTGAGCGCCGACGCTTAGGCCGACCTCCAGGGCAACGGGCACGGCGCGCTCGCCCGCACCCTCGCGACCGCCGAAACCAAGGGCTGGAACGCCGAACAGCTCCTCGACCTCACCTGCCGCCGCACCTTCGACGACGCAATCTCCCCCGCCGCAGTCTTGACCGCGCGGGTCCAGAAGCTCACCACCGACCACCCCGCGCCCCCGCCCGGCATACAACCCGAGGCCCGCGATGTCGTCTACTACGCGCGGCTCATCAACGACCACCACCCACGCATCCACCTCGACCCCGACACCGCGCTCAACCCGCCCGCCACGAAGTACCCCGCGACCGACGCGAACCGGATTGCCGCACAGCCAGATGCTGACCGGTACAGCGCCGAGCTCACCGAAGTCCTCGGCGATCAGCAGGCCTCGCGGATCGGCAATGAGCGGGCCTGGCCCGCCGTTGTCGGGGCGCTCGGCCGGGCCGAAGACACCGGCCAGCACTCCCACGAAGCCCTCCGCCGCGCCCTCGCGCAACGCGACCTCGACGGGCTGGACTCCATGAGCGAGCTCCTGGCCTGGCGGCTCGACCGCCAGACCCGCCTCATCGCTCACGATCCCACCCATTCCGGCCAGGCGCGGCCCGCGATCGCGTGGACGTTGAAGGCATGGGAGACCCGTACCGGGTCCGATGCCGCCTACCTCGTCGACGCCCTCGCCCCCGGCCGCGGACTCGACAACCTCGCCCTCGCAGTCAGTCACGCCACCACCGAATCCATGCGCCGCGAAGCGAAGGACGAGAACCCGACCGGCCTGCCCTGGCTGGCCTACCCCACCCACGTCCTCGACAACGACACCGCCGAAGAAGGCATGCGCGAGTTCGCCGCACACCTCGCCAGCGCCATCCGAAGCCGTGCCGGAGCACTCGCCGAGGCCGCCGTGGACGACCTGCCCGAATGGACTCGCGCCTTCGGACCCGAACCAGCCGACTCCACCGAACGCGAGGCCCGCGAAGCGGCTCTCCGCCTCGCCGCCGCCCACCGCGACCAACACAACATCACCACGGACGACCCCGCCAACTCGCTCGGCCCCTACCCGATCACCGGCCGTGCCGGACACCGCGAATGGTGGGCATCAGCATCCGCCGTCCTCACCCGCAACACCATCGACGAGACAGCCACCCCGACCGGACTCGGTGCCTTCGTGGAGCAGCACCTTGCCGGCGCCATCGCCCACGACCTCTACAAGGCCATCCCCGAAACCGAACGAGCCGAACTCCACGCAAGCCTCGCCGCCAAACTCGACTCGATCACCACCACCGCGCTCGAAAGGGACCCCGAAGCCGTCGTGAACCATTCGGCTGCCGCATCCGCACTCCTCGCTTCACTCGCTGATGCCGGCCACCTCACCCCACGGACCGCCGCCGACCTCGGCATCACCAAACCGCACCTCAACCAGGATCAACCCGACCAAGCCGGAAGTATCACGGTCTCTCCCAATGCGGTGCGGGTCGAAATCGGTGGTCCCGAATTCACCTCCTCGGTCACGCCGATATCGAGCCCTCGGCTTCTCTACTGAGACCATTACAACTCGGTTGCAATCGGTTGGAGCGCGACATGTTCAGCGGGCCACCCAAACTCTCAAATACACAGCCAACCCCCAAGACACCGTTGATTCATCGTCTCTCGAGGCCGGTGGAAGTGAGGTCAGCCGAGTACACAGACCCTGCTCAAAGTCGGTTGCCAAGCACGATCGTGAGAACGACGCGTACTTGGACTTTTCCGGTTGACGAGTGCTTGAAATCTAGGAACCTGAGGCCTCGGAGTGCACTGCGATCCGCTTGGCAGTCGTTGCTCTTCCTACGCAAGGCAGATCGTGAAACAATTCCGTCCGACGCCTCTGGTACACATCGAGTGAGCCGAGAGGTCCCTGACTAAGCCGAACCGAGGTTACAAGTTGAAGCACAAGGTCATCGAGGCGCCGCTACCCGTGGGCGCGACCGACACCGCATTCGCCGGAACGAATTCGGTTCGCCATGATCCGCCCTCTGTGCGCCATATGCGAGTCGATTTCGGCCAGAGCGCCGTCGAGGACGCCGACCAGTGACCGCCTTCGATGACGTGGTTCGGCGCATCACCCTCGCCCCCGACGCCGGGCTGGTCAAGAGTCTCGGGGCCAACCACACCTTGGAATCGGCGATCGCCGACCTCATCGACAACAGCATCGACGCCGGAGCGACGCGAGTGTCGATCCGTCTGCTGACACGTGACGATCGGCTCGTACAGGTTGAGGTTCTCGACGACGGTCACGGCATGGACGACGATGTCATCAACGCCGCCATGACGATCGGCCATCAGCGTGAGTACAACGACGACGATCTCGGCCATTTCGGGATGGGTCTGAAGGCGGCATCCTTCGGCCACAGCGACGCGCTCACCGTGTGGTCGAAGAAGGAGGGGGTCGGGCCAGTCGGACGACGGATCCAACGTGCCGACTTCTCCAGAGACTTCACCTGTGAAGTGCTGTCCACCGACGCCGCAGCGGAGCACTCAGCCAGCCGAATGACGATTCTAGGCTCCGAGAGGGGAACTTCCGTCGTCTGGACCGACGTGAGAAATACCTACCGCGGGCGCAATCCTGACGAGGCCCGCAGTTGGCTGGCGACCTGCAACCAGGCTTTGCGTTCACATCTCGGCGTCACATTCCACCGTCTCCTGACCGATGGCCGCCTCAAGGTCGATGTGCTCGTCGACGAGCTGGAGGAAGCACTCGCATCTCCCGGTGAGCCGATCCTCCCCATCGATCCGTTCGGCTACGCCAGCTCAGGACATCCGAGGTACCCGAAGGTCCTGATCGCCAAAGCCGGCGAAACGCGGGTCGAACTGACGTGCCATGTGTGGCCGGCGAAGGCTGACGTCACCGGCTTCCGGATCGGCGGCATGCCAGGGGAAGCGTTTCAAGGCTTCTTCATCTATCGCAACGACAGGCTCCTACAGATGGGCGGATGGTCGAACACCGCCAACCCGGGCCCTGCACGTCAATTGGCACGCGTCGTGCTCGAGGACAGCACGGCAATCGGGTCGTTCCTGACGATGAACCCGGAGAAGAGCGGTCTCAAGTTCGAACCGATCTTTCACGACGCGATCAACCACGCGGCAGCGTCCGATGGGACCAGTTTCATCGAGTATCTGCAGGACGCCGAGTCCATCTATACCGACGCGAGGAAGCGTCGACGCCAGCGAAAACCCGTGATCATGCCCGACAAGGGCTTCGCGCCGACAATCCGCAGGCGAATCGGAGCCGAGCTCCAATTCATCGAAGATGATCCGATCCAGATCAAGTGGAGGCGGATGGAGGCAGGAGAATTCTTCGACATCGACTTCGCTGCGAAAACGCTGTGGCTCAACAGTCTCTACCGCTCACTGTTCGCTCCGAACGGAGGCAGTCTCAACGACGCCCCGGTCCTCAAGGCCCTGATGTTCCTGCTGACCCATCATGTCTTCGAGGGCAGGCACCTCGGGGCGAAGGACAAGGACGAGATTGCACTGTGGAAGAGCATCCTCGGCGCCGCGGTGGTCGCTGAGGAGAACATGCGCAACAAGTAAGGTCGTGCCCGATGACAGCATCGTCTGACGACGCAAGACACCTCACCTTCACCACCCTCGATGAACTTTGGGGCAGCGGAGTCCCGATGGTGTTGCCCATCAAAGGGGAGCCGCCCTGCCGACTTCAGTTCGATCCCAAGAACAGGATCCTCACGCTCGTTACGCTCTATGAGGCACCTGAACCTGATGTGGCCAGGCTCAAGAACGTCAAGTTCAACGCCTTCGTCTCAGGGGACGAAGACTTGGCCGAGCTGGTCGTCCAGGTCGAGGGCAACGTCCGCGGAGCATACGGACTGCTCGCCGGCATCGCCGACGAGCTCCAAGTCGAGAAACTGCCGTTGGCAGCCGCCGTCGCGACGGGCGTGGCTCGACATCGCAACATACTCGCCGGCCGCGGCGCACTCACGACCGAGCAGGAGGTGGGGCTGTTCGGCGAGCTGTTGTTCCTGGAGTTCCTCATCCACGCGATCGGCCCCGGTCCCGCAGTGTCCGCCTGGCAGGGACCTGCCGCTGAGGAGCACGACTTCACACTCGCTTCCGCGCACATCGAGGTGAAGACAACCACCTCAGAGCGCCGAAGACATGTGATAAACGGACTTGAGCAGCTCGTACCCCTGCGGGACGTGCCGCTGAGCCTGCTTTCAATCCAGCTCACTCGTAGTTCACCTGACGGCGGACGATCGTTGCCACAAATCGTGGCCGAAGTCAGAACCCTGGCCGGCGGGCACCAGGTGATCGTCAACGCCATGCTCGACACCTTCGGTTGGCAGGCGGAAGACGCTGACCTTTACTCGACTCATTGGGCCGTGCGATCCATCCCGAGGGCTTACTCGGTGAACCATGAGTTCCCCGCAATGACCCCCGACTTGATCGGCCCTGTCGTGCCGAACTTCGCACTCCTATCAGACGTCTCATACAAGGTAGATCTGACCAACCTGGACTTCGACACGCTGCCGAAGCCGATAGCTGGCTTCGTAGAACTGAAGGAGAACCGACTCACATGACCTTTCAGCGCCCTACTTGGTCAGATGCGCTCAAGTATGCATTCAGCGCCCTCTCGAACCTAGAACCGGCTCCCCTGTCCCCGATTCTGGACACCATGGCAGGCGCCCCGGTTCCGGACGACGAACTGATCGAGTTCGTCAGGAGCGCCGACGAGAACGATTCAACCCGCACCCAGATCAGAATGGCGCTGGCGAAGTGGGACGCAGACGAGGCACCCGGGCGCGACACTGTTGCACGCTCGGACGCTCGACGTGCGGAAATCTATGCAGCGCTTGGACTCTCTGACTCAGTGGCAGCGGCCTTCGCGGAACACTTTCCCGTCTTCGAGGCACCCGCCATCGTCATTTCCAAGGCATTTCAGCCCTGGTACGCCGATGCACGGAAACGACGCACGAACGTCTACTGGGACGACTATGAGTCCTACCTCCGCGACGTCAAGAAGTGGTCTGCCCCCTCAATCGCGTCTCTCGAACAAACCACCACGGAGATCGTTGAGCGGCTAAGCGATCCGGTCCGTACCGACATCAAGCAGACCAAGGGACTGGTCGTCGGGTATGTACAGAGCGGGAAGACCGCCAACTTCACCGGTGTGGTTGCCAAAGCCGTTGACGCCGGATACCGACTGATAATCGTTCTCACAGGAACGATCGAGATCCTACGTGCACAGACCCAACGACGGATGGACATGGAGCTCATCGGACGCGAGAATATCCTCCGCGGCCTGGACCCATCCGACCCGAAGGTTGCCAGGGAACTGGACTACCAGCATGACGAGGACTGGCACGCCGACAAATTCGTCAGGCACGGTGCGATGCTCGACCAACCGCACGTGGTCCACATCGACCGAGTCACCACACATCGAAGCGACTACAAGCGGCTCCCGCAGGGACTGACGAAACTTCGATTCTTCCGCACGGACAAACAGCGACTGCTCAACGATCCGATCAACCTGTTCAACGCCAACGCCTACGTCGCCGTCATAAAGAAGCACAAGGCACCGCTGGAAAAGCTGCTCGCCGACCTGAAGCCGCATAAAGGAGACCTGGCCCAGCTACCGGTGCTGATCATCGACGACGAGTCGGATCAAGCATCCGTGGACACGACCAATCCAGCGAAGTGGAACAAGGATTCCACCACGATCCGTGAGCGCACCAAAATCAACGAGCTGATCACCGAGATTCTCAAAGTCTGTCCTCGGGCCCAGTACGTCGGCTACACGGCGACTCCGTTCGCAAACGTGCTTGTGGATCCCGATGACGGACGGGACCTCTTCCCGGCTGACTTTGCCCTGTCGCTTCGCCCACCACCGGGATACATGGGCGTCAAGGAATTCCACGACGTCGGCAAGCGCTGGGACGACGAAGACAAGACCTTCCGCACTTCAAACGAGAAGGCGCACGTCCGAGCTTTGATCGGAGACGTGTCGAGCAACCCAGATGCTCGGGTCAAGGAACTCCAGGAGGCTCTCGACGCATGGGTGCTCTCCGGCGCCATCAAGAAATTCCGTGAAAGCAAGGGCGCCAAATCTTACCGCCACCACACCATGCTGATCCACGAGTCCGCCAAACAAGCTGAACACGACGTGGCTGCCAGCGACGTTCGTACGCTATGGCACCGCTCGAAGTTCAACTCCACCGAAGGACACGCTCGTCTCAAGTCCCTCTATGACGACGACTATCACCCCGTGATGATCGCTCGGGCGAACGGTGAGGACGTCCCCAACTCATTCGACGAGCTCAAGCCTTTCATCGGTGAGGCCCTCGCTCAGATCACTATCGACGGCGACCCGATCCTGATCGTCAACTCCGACAAAGAGATCAAGAAGCAGCAGAAGAAGCTCGACTTCGAAGCTGACAAGGTCTGGAGGATCCTGGTCGGCGGCAATCAGCTGAGCCGAGGCTTCACCATCGAAGGACTCACGATCTCCTACTTCCGGCGCAAGGCCGGTCAAGCCGACACGTTGATGCAGGCTGGCCGTTGGTTCGGCTTTCGACCCGGCTATCAGGACCTCGTCCGCCTCTACATCCGGCGTGACGAGACGGTCGACCTGTACGACGCGTTCGAAGCTCTTCTGCTCGACGAGGAGGCATTCCGAACGGAGCTCAAACAGTACGAAGGCTTCGACGAGGATGGCATGCCGTGCATCGAGCCCCGCCAGATCCCGCCGCTCGTGAGCCAGCATCTCCCTGGGCTCAGGCCCACGGCGCGAAACAAGATGTGGAACGCCGTCATCGCGGCCAAGGCCACCGCAGGCGGATTCCAGGATCGCTACAGCCTGCCTCGACGCGGCGACGCAGCCAATCTGGCGAATCTCCACGAGGTCGGGGTGCCACTGCTCAGTCACGTTCGTAGAACAGTCTCTCTCCCGTTTAAGTTGAACGATGGACCCACCGGGAACGAGACCTTCATGATCGGTACCGTCGGAAGTGCCGACTTCTTCAGGACCCTGTCGAAATACAGTTGGCACCCGGAATACGACGAGGTAATCACCCCCTTCAAGGCATTCCTGGAAAGGGCGACGGCCGACGGCCGCATTTCAGAGTGGGTCATCGCATGGCACCAGCCCTCGAAGCACGCAAATTTGGTCAACTTGGATGGCCTGGGCGCCTCGCCCATCGTCACCCGCAAGCGTCGTGCGGCTCCGCGAACCGACTTTGCCGGCTCCGACCGCAAGCACACCGCAGCGCTTGAACCAATTGCCGCGGGCAGTGATGTTCCGGGACTTCCGGGCGCCGAGGCGCGAGGGGTCGTGCTCGTCTACCTCGCCGACGACAGGCCCGAGGATGCACGGATGAAGACAATCGGAGACGTCGACGCAGACCATGTCATCCCCCTGCTGTCATTTGCAACCCCTCGTTCCGCAACACCGCACAGGAGGGACCTGATCCAGTGGACGGTGCAAGTGAAAGAACAGGAGAGCGATGCCGCCGTTTGGCGTCCGCCCAATTAATTGCGAGGCCCTAGGCCACAGGCCGACCAGCTGAGAATGTGGGCCGGCCAGCCAACAAGTGACCGGAACCGTCGGACAGACTTGATCGGGGAGCGACCTTCTGGGTAATCGGGATCCGGTGCCCATACGATCTGTGACTCAGGCCGTCGTGAGGTCATCAACTAGATGGTTGAAATCCTTCAGACGGCGCTGTTCGCGCATTTCGGTCCACGCGTTCCGCTGTTCCTTATTGCCATGTGCTCGGACGGCGGACTCCATCTCCTCGAACGCAACGTGGTACACGGCGTCAGTCTCACCCGTTCCTCTCGTCAGAGCCAGCAACCTCGTGGGGAATGGCTCCGCGGTCACCGCGACAAGGTGAGGCGTCCGGCCCCTCCTGGCGACTATGAGCTGCTTGAACTCCTGACGCACATTCTGAGCCCGATCCGACCGCATGGTCCATTTACACGAAACCACGGCATGAAGCATTCGCACGCCGGCGAGCTCCTTTCCCACAGTCACATCCGGTTTGATCTGGTAGTCGGAGCCAAGCAAGGTACGCAAGCTCGGCTGCTCTGCGAACAGCTTCGCCATATCTGCCAGGTGTCGATATTGTTCGAAGACCTCGATCTTCTCCGACCCGACCACCCACCCCGAGTCGATGTCGGCGACCTTGAGCGGACCGGCGGGGTTATTCGGCAGTTGCTCTCCGAACCGCCGGAACGTGCCTTCAGGCAGTCGCTCGCGGAGGTGTTCCCTCACGGCCGCCTCCAGCGGCGACCCGAGCGAGTTGCCCTTCTCGCCCTCCCTGACCTCAAGTTCGATCTCAACACCGATCGACCTGTAGACGTCATGGGCAATCGCCAGGCTCTGCTGGTTGTCGACGTCGGAGATGTTCGGTGCCGCTGGACTTCCCACCACCTCGATCGACTTCCGGTTGTTCGTCTTCTTGTAGTAGAGCAACGGTCGAAGCCATTCAGGTGCCACCATGGAGATCCTTCCTTAGAGGCAAATACCCGTGTCACGCTCCAGAATTTCGGTCATTCAGCGCTGAGGAGGTGGATCATGACGAATTCGTACAGGAGCGGCGACGCCATCCTACACTTCACGACCGCATCGTTACGACTACGAGTGGGGGCACGGGTAACTGCGTCCGCGGCCATCTGATATTCGGGGCCGTTCAGGACCGAGAACCCATTGAGATGGCCGCGCGGCCCGTGGGCACGTGGCAGCCGCTGCCAGCGACGCCGATCCCGGTCGCTAGTAGGTTCCAACCGGCAACGATTGAACCGGCTCGTATTCCCGCGCCACGACCGAGGGTCTGCCTTTGAATATCGTCACAGGTCGACCATCGCCGGTGTCAGGCACCAACCGCACAGAGATCCACTCCCCCTTGCTTGGCACTGGCAGTGCGAGCTCCCGCGCGATCCGAGGGTGGTCGCTCTGATGGCCGAGGATCACGATCCCCTCCAACCAAAGTTGCAGCCGGCTGTCACGGACCCGCTTCGCGACGTCCGTCTGCATCGCGACAGGCTCGACCGAATCCCTGCCTATGATCTCGCCCTGTACTCGGCGAAACAGCTCATTCACCCGTTGCTGCCCAGACCGGAAGGCGAGAATCCGATCCCTCGTGTTCTCCGGCAGATGAAGAAGGCGGTTGACCGGTAGCTCTCCGTCGGGAACGAGCCAGTGGATCATCTTCTTACCCTCCTTGGACACGCCACGCTTGCTGTCCCGATTCCCTCCGCCCCTCAACACCGCTTCGGTGGTCCTGATGAGTCCGACTGTGAACCTGGACCCTCGATCATCCGCATGGAGCAACAGGCACAGATGCCCCACGGCCTCCATCGGAATCGTCCAGCCGCTCGCGGAAAGCGAGAACTTGGCGTCTACCTGACGGTCTTCGATGACGTAGTCCATCGGTCGGCCTTTCTCCAAGCCGAACTCTGAGCGGACTACGATCTCGACCTTCGTGCCGATGTAGGTCTTCTCGGTCTTCTCGAGCTCGGCGACGTCGTATCGTCCGGTTCGCACTCCGTCGAGAACCTCGTTGAAGGACCGACGGAACACCAGGCCGAATCGCCTCTCGAAGTCCTCTTGAGCCCGGAACCAGTCCGCAACCGCCGCCAGATCGGGATCTTGCTCGTAGACGAGATCAGATCGGTTGGGCCACACAGCATCAATACCGGGAAGTCTTTCCATGAGGACACCCTGCCACACCCGGCCGACGTCCGGTTACCGTCTGACCGCCGGTGGCCCCGCTCGAGATTCAGAAGCTCGAAGCCGCGGTGAGCCGTCGCGGTCACCTCTTGGTTCGTTCCGCCTCGACGATCTCGACGAGACGGCGAGCGGCGGACACCGGGTCCTCATGTTCCCAGAAGCGCACCACGGTCCATCCGGCTTGACGAAGCGCCTCGTCGGTCTCCTGGTCGCGTTCTCGGTTCCGTCGGACCTTCTCGGCCCAGTACTCCATATTGGTCTTGGCTGCGGTGTGGTGTTCGGGACATCCGTGCCAAAAGCATCCGTCGAGGAACACCGCGATCCTGGTCCTGGTGAACACCATGTCCGCGGTACGTCTGACTTCGGGCAACGGACGGATCGATACCCGATAGCGCAGACCGAGCGCGTGAGCCTCCCGTCGGAGGCGGAGCTCCGGTTTCGTGTCGCGCCCTTTGTTCGACTGCATGCTTCGGCGCACGCCCTCATTCGAGGCCCACGAAGTCGAAGCCGCCATCTTGCTACGCCCTACTCGTCGCCGTTCTTCGAACCGTGATCCGGGAAGGCGACCCTGTGAACGTGTTCGGCGATCGCCTTGCCCAACAGCGGCGGAACCGCGTTGCCGATCTGGCGGGCGACTTCGATCTTGCTGCCCTCGAAAACGAATTCGTCGGGGAAGGACTGTAGACGTGCGGCCTCGCGGTGCGTGATGGGCCGATCGGCTACCGGGTGGAGATAGCGCCCCTTCTCCGGCTTGTAGAACTCGGTCCGGATCGTGACCGAGGGGCGGTCCCACCACAGTCGGCCCATGACGTCGGTCGTGCCGGTCGGCTTGTTTCTCCAGCAGTCGGGAAGAAGGTCGGGCCGGTTCCTGGCCAGATCGAAGCGGTTGCCGCCTTCCGGAATCGCCTTGTAGCGCTCAAGGGACATAGGACGCGGGTTACGGCGAAGATGTAGATCCTGCCGTTCACCGTCCCATCCGATCTCGTCGGCTTTCGGCTTCGCCGGAAGGTTTGCTATCACGTCTCGAACGGTGGCATACGGCCGTTCTCCCGGAGATTCCGGTCCGTGCGTCGGAGGTGGGGGCCACGGAACCTCGTCGACACCCCGAACCGCCATGAAGATGCCGCGACGCCGGCTTTGCGGAACACCGTAATCGGCGGCGTGCAGCACTCCGTAGCCGAAGGAGTATTCCTTCAACAGGGGGTCGGACTCCATGAGATGCAACAGCTCGGCGAACTGAGCCGAACGTTGGAACTCCGGCACGTTCTCGATCACGAACGCCTTCGGCTTCACCTCGTGGACGGCTCTGAGGTACTGCTGCCATAGTTCGTTCAACTGCGCACGGGATTCGTCGTCGCGGTTTCGCCCGAGAGGTGAGAAGCCCTGACAGGGGGGCCCACCGATGATGACTTCGCCCTCACGGAAGTCCTCCACCATCTCGATATCGCCGGTGTAAACCTCACAACCGAAGTTCCGCTTGAAGGTACGGGCAGCCGCATCGTCGATCTCGACTGCGAAGACCGGCTCGTATCCTCGACCAGCGAGCTCGAATCCGTGGCTGAGCCCGCCCGCGCCAGCGAAGAGGTCGATCGTTCGGATCACGTTCGCCATCGGTCCCGCCTCTCTTTGGTCGATCACACGCGATCGATCATACGAACCACCTGTGACAAGATCTTCTCGAACGGCTCCCTGCATGATCACATCCTAACCGAGGTGTATTACACCCGTCGAGGGCGGCGATCATGGCGTGTCGTGAGCCTAATGCTCCGTGGGCGAAAGCGGGTCGTCACTCGTATAGGTAGGGTTCAAGGCATGCCCAACCAACCCAAGACCCCGGCACGCACCTGCCGCATCCGGGATGAGGAATGGGAGACTCTCGGCGAGCTCGCCGCGGCTCAAGGGCTCACTCGCGGCCAGATCATTCGAGACCTGGTGCGCTGGTACATCGGTGAATCCGACGTGCCTCCACGACACCCGGCTGGCGGGGCCGGACGACCGTGATCAGGGGTTCCGAGGCGCCAGAACCGCGCCGATGAGCGAAGACATCTACGTGTTCGAGGCGATTCTCCTCAAACCGGCCATCACCGAAGCAGAGATCGAGGTCCGGATCAGGGCTGGCGAGTACCAGAAGGTCACCTGGGAGGACGACGGGCGGATCGGGGATGGGTACTTCGTCAAAGTCGGTGAGCACGGCATGATCGGGATCGCGATGAGTCCCGTGCTCGATGAGAACGGGAAGCATCGCCATCGCGGTATCGCCGTCGAGGCCAATCCTCTAGAGGAGGACCACCGGGACTCGACGATCGAGGTCGAACTGCGCAAGATCGTGGATGACTTCGGCTCCACCCCTGACGGCACTCCGCGTCGCTTCGAGCGAGCCGTCTACATCGAGAAGGGCGACGTCGAATTCAAGGTCTTCGTCAGCGGTAGCGAGATTGTTCGGGAGCAGGTCGAGCCGGC
The DNA here is from genome assembly GCF_900101745.1 of Glycomyces harbinensis. Lineage (GTDB taxonomy): Bacteria > Actinomycetota > Actinomycetes > Mycobacteriales > Micromonosporaceae > Glycomyces > Glycomyces harbinensis. The sequence goes on from NZ_FNAD01000029.1 coordinate 17,716, forward strand.
CAAGCCCACCACGACGCAGTCTGAGTCGAGCTAGGAGGACACGTGAGCACAGATGAGCCGCTGTTTACCTTCGAGGTCACCCGATATGAGGCCGAACTCCTCCGCCAGATGGTCGCGCTCGAGATCCATGACTACAAGTCCGGCTCGATTCCGGGTGACCCACAGGATCCGGAATTCGCCCGGCGACGCGTCGCGGATTGTGAAGCCCTGCTGTAGAAATTGAACCGCGCACTGGATTGAGGCTGTATTCACCGATGACTGGAATCGAACATGATGGCATCTCTGCGCTGCTTCGGGGAGCGCTGACCGACCACGAACCTGGGGCGGATCCAGTCTTGTTCGGCATCTGGCGCGAGGACGACGACATCACGATGATGGACCTTGGCTCGCTGACCAAGCTCCTGTTGACGGCCGAACAGAGCGGCCAGCCGATCGGAACCGCACTCGGGCTAGTGGCCAGGTTCGCCCAAGACGAAACCCTCGACGACCTCGGAGTCTCCGATCCCACGAACCTGATCGCCATAGTCCTACGAGTCGAGACCTGGATGGTGGACGCCGCCGACAACGACATCTCGCTCGATCTCGCCAAACTGCTCACCGGCGAACATCGCATGAAGGAGCATCCCAATGCCACAACGGCATTCGCCTGCTGGGCTCATTGTGTCGACGGTACTGGTCACGAGGCTGTATGGCGCGAACTCGAATCCGCGCCCAGATCGCGTGTCATCCCAGCTGGAAATCGCCAGTGGCGCACCGATCAGATTCCGAAGGGCCTGCAACAACTTCTGAAGACGATCATCGATTTGCGTCGCCGGGGAACCGGCCCAATCTGACCATGACATCCATAGCGGCAAGCAAGCCTGGCCACGCTCGCACAGCTTCACGTAGGCGCACCCAAGTTCAGCGCGTCACGGTGGATGGTGTCCGCCGTTCAATCACCAGTACGCCCGACCGATCGACCTCGACCTCAGCACAGCACAGCAACGTTGTCGGCGCTCGCCGTTACAGTGGTGATGAAGCTTCGAAGAAGCAACTCCAGGAAGGGAATCGGCCGTGAGCGGCAAGCTACAAGTGGGGCAGGTGTACCGCTATGCCGGTGGCAAGGACCCGAAGCCACCCTTGCTGGACGGCTTTCCGAATTTCCACCATGTCACCCACACTCCAGGTCAAAAGCGCGCCTTGTTGGAAGCTGGCATCAACGGGATGGCTAAGGTCATGACCTCCGACGGGCCCCGTCGTCCGGCGATCTTCATCCGCTCCAGCCCTTGGAAGGCCGGCACGGAGCAAACCCCCTGGCATGATGTATTCGACTTGGACAACGGCCACGTCAGATACTTCGGCGATCATAAAGCAGGTTTGAACATCCCACCCGGCACCACCACCGGCAACGCCGCACTGCTCGACGCCTTTACCGACCATCAGGGACACACTCCGGAAGAACGGGCTGCAGCAATCCCTCTGTTGTTGTTCCGCGCAGTCTCGCAAAACGGAAAGCCCAAGGGCCATGTTGAGTTCTGCGGAGTCGGAATCGTTGAGCGCGCCGAACGGCTGATGCAATGGGGAGGGGGCGAGCACACGCCGTTCGTGAACTACGCCTACGACGTGGCCCTCATCGACCTGACCTCGGAGAACGACACGGTCGACTGGGAATGGATCGAAGCGCGGCGGGAAAGCACAGTTTCCCATGATCAAGCTCTCAACCTGGCGCCGCGCGCATGGCGTGAGTGGGTCAAACACGGGTCCACGGCTCTTCCCAGACTTCGCCGCCGAATTGCCCGGGCGCAAGTGACCAAAGTGCGTGACCAGCGTCCAGCGCCGGGCAGCAGGGAGGAGACTGACCTGGAGATGGTTTACAAGTACTTTGACGGCCGCAAACACGACTTTGAGGCGTTGGCCGCCACAGTGGCAGCTCGCCTGCTTCGAGGAGCCGGCAATCGATATGTCGATGGCTGGCTGACACGCCGCTCCGGTGACGGCGGAGCTGATTTCGTCGGAAGACTCGATCTCGGCGGGGGCAACGGACTCGCTGGCACGAGCCTTGTCGTTCTCGGGCAGGCGAAGTGCATCAAACCCAGCACGCTCATCACCGCGGAGCAGATCGCGCGGGTGGTCGCCCGGCTCCGTCGCGGGTGGGTCGGCGTCTACGTCACCACGGGTGCCTACTCTGAGCCTGCGCAAGCCGAAATAGTGGAGGACCAGTACCCGATCAGTCTCGTAAATGGAATGAAACTGGTCGAAGAGCTACGCAGCATGGCAAGGGATGACCACGGCGGAAGCCTGACAGCATGCATTGAGCACATACTCGATGGTCGGTCGACCGTGATAACGAACCGACGTCCAGAAGAAATTCTGCTGCAGTAGCTTCGGAGAATCACTGTGGGACCTCAGCACATTCATACAGAACCGGTCAAAGAATCTATATGTGTTCCAAGTCACTTAGGCGATTGATTGGCTGTCGCGTACTGTCGGCCTCGGATGTCCTGTCTCACGGACGAATGACGGACGAGCTCGTTTCCAGACAAGAAAAAACCCTGGCCAACTCGTCGTTGACCAGGGTCTTCGTAGTAGCGGGAGGCGGATTTGAACCACCGACCTCCAGGTTATGAGCCTGGCGAGCTACCGAGCTGCTCTATCCCGCGCCGTATGTACAAAGCTTACACGCCACTGCAACTGCCCGCCAGCGAGGGTCCGGTGAGCGCTGTCACCGCTCATTCCCGCGCCGTTTCCCGCATACGGCGCGGGCCCCAGGCCCCGCTAGAACCCGAGGCGTTCGAGCATCTTCGGGTCCCGCTGCCAGTCCTTGGCGACCCGCACGTGCAGGTCGAGGTACACCCGGCTGTCGATGAGCTGCGCGATGCCCTTGCGGGCCTTGGTGCCCACCCGCTTGAGGCGCTCGCCGCCCTTGCCGATGATGATGCCCTTCTGGCTGTCGCGCTCGACGTAGATCTCGGCCCAGATCTTCTTGCGCGGACCGCCGTCGGAGTCCTCGTCCTCGACGTCCTCGATCACGACCGCGAGAGAGTGCGGCAGCTCGTCGCGGACGCCTTCGAGGGCTGCCTCGCGGATGAGCTCGGCCATCATGACCCGCTCGGGCTCTTCGGTGATCATCCCGTCCGGGTACAGCTGCGGCGATTCGGGCAGCTTGTCCGAGAGGACCTTGACCAGCTCTTCGAGGTTCTCGCCCGTCTTGGCCGAGACCGGCACGATGTCGGCGAAGTCGCCCAGCGCGGCCACGTTCGTCAGGTGGCGCACGAGGGTGTCCTTGGAGACCAGGTCGATCTTGGTGACCACGGCGACGACCTTGGCGTGCAGTTTGGCGATCTCACCGGTGATGAACTTGTCGCCGGGGCCGGGCTTCTCGTTGGCGGGCAGGCACAGTCCGATGACGTCCACTTCGGACCAGGTCTGGCGGACGAGTTCGTTCAGCCGCTCGCCCAGCAGCGTGCGCGGGCGGTGGAGGCCGGGCGTGTCGACCAGGATGAGCTGGGAGTCCGGGCGGTGCAGGATCGCGCGGACGACGTGGCGCGTGGTCTGCGGGCGCTTGGACGTGATGGCGATCTTCTGGCCCATGATCGCGTTGGTCAGCGTGGACTTGCCCGCGTTGGGGCGTCCTACGAAGCAGGCGAAGCCCGCGTGAAATGCGTCTTTGGAAGCGGAGCTTCCGGCGTTGCTAGACAAGACGGGTCACCTCTTTGCGAAGGACCGCGTACGCGGTCAGGTCGGCACTGATCTCCCGGGCGGCCTTGAGGCCGTCCTCGTCGGACTCGGCGCCGAAGACCACGGCCGCCTCGATCTTGTCGGCCCCGGCCGCGTACGCCTGGGCGACCGCCGCCTGGAGGGCGGTGAGGCGCAGCGACGGGAGGTCGACCGCCGCCGAGGCGTAGGTGCGGCCGATGCCGTCGCGGACGGCCGCGCCGGTGGCCTGCTGGACGCGGCCAGCGGCCCCGCGGGCCAGCGTGGCGAGTTTCGCGTCCTCGGCGTCGAGGTCGGTCAGGTCAGACATTCAGTTCGTGCCTCTCATCGTTCTCGGTGGCCGCCTCGGGGACGGTCTCATCGGCTTCGGGCAGCCGCGCGACGCGGACGGTCTCGATGCGGTTGCGGCGCCCGACGGTGCCCTCGGCGGTCAGTTCGAGCCCGGCGAGCCGGGCCCGGTCGCCGGCGAGCGGGACCTTGCCGAGCTCGGCGGCGAGCAGCCCGGCGACGGTGTCGACGTCGACTTCGGGCAGGTCGACGTCGAAGGCCTCGGCGAGGTCTTCGACGGAGAGCCGGGCGGTGACGCGGGCGGTGCGGTCGTCGAGCCAGGCCACGGGCGGCAGCTCCTGGTCGTACTCGTCGGTGATCTCGCCGACGATCTCCTCGAGGATGTCCTCGATGGTGATGAGCCCCGCCGTGCCACCGTACTCGTCGACGACGGCGGCGATGTGGATGCGGGCGGTCTGCATCTCGCGCAGCAGGTCGTCGACGGGCTTGGAGTCGGGGACGAAGGAGACGGCGCGCATGACGTCGCCCGCGGCGGGGTTGGCGCCGTCGTCCAGGCGCACGAGGTCCTTGAGGTAGACGACGCCGCGCAGGTCGTCGAGGTCCTCGCCGATCACGGGGATGCGCGAGAAGCCCGAGCGGAGCGCGACCTGCTTGGCCTCGTCGGCGGGCGTGTCGGCGCGGACCCAGACCATGGCGGTGCGCGGGACCATCACCTCGCGGGCGACGGTGTCGCCGAGGGCGAAGACGGAGGCGATCATGTCGCGCTCCTCGTGGTCCACGGTCCCTTGGGCTTCGGCGGCGTCGACCATTTCGCGGATCTCGATCTCGGAGGTCGCGAACGGGCCCTCGCGGAAGCCCTTGCCGGGGGTGACGGCGTTGCCGACCAGAATCAGGAGCTTCGCGAGCGGGCCGAGCGCGGTGCCGAGCAGGGCCACGAAGCCGGCCACGGCGAGCGCGATCGGATAGGCGTGCTGGCGTCCGAGCGTGCGCGGGTTGACGCCGACGACGACGAAGGAGACGACGGTCATGACGGCGGCGGAGATGCCGACGGCCGTCCAGGAGTCGTTCCAGGTGTCGAAGGCGACGACGGCGACGATCGCGATGGCGGCGGCCTCGCAGGCGAGGCGCAGCAGGATGAGCAGGTTGAGGTGGCGAGGCAGGTCCTCGCTCACTTTGACGAGCGATTCGGCGCTGCGCCGGCGCTGCTCGGCGAGTTCGTGGGCGCGGGCGGGCGAGACGGCCGTGAGGGCCGAGTCGACCATGGCGGCGCCCCCGGCGACGAGGATCAGCGCGACCGCCGTCGCCAGGAGCGTGTAAGGCACCATCGCGGTCTCACTCACCGCTTGCGGCGACGCGTTTGGCGCGCCAGGCGTCGAGCAGGCGGTTCTGGAGGCCGAACATCTCCTTGGCCTGCTCGGGTTCGGCGTGGTCGTAGCCGAGGATGTGGAGCACGCCGTGGACGGTGAGCATGTGCAGCTCGTCGTCGGTGGAGTGCCCCGCCTCCTTGGCCTGGGCCTCGGCGACTTCGGGCGAGAGGACGAGGTCGCCGAGGATGGGCGTGCCCGGCTCGGAGGAGTCGGGGCGGCCGGGCATGGCGTCGTCCATCGGGAACGAGAGGACGTCGGTGGGCCCGGTACCGCCCATCCAGCGCTTGTTGAGCTCGGTCATGTGCTCGATGTCGACGATGAGGATCGAGAGTTCGGCGAGCGGGTTGACGCCCATCTCGTGCAGGGCGAAGTCCGAGACGGCGCGCAGGCCGGATTCCTCGACGTCGCGCCCGGACTCATTGATGATCTCGATGCCCACGGTTCCCTCGTTGCCCCTTCTTCGGGTCGCCCTGTCTGGCGTCCCACTTCTCGTAGGCGTTCACGATATCGCTGACCAGCTGGTGCCGTACGACATCGTCCGCCGAGAGGGTGGCGAAGTGCACGTCGTCGATGCCGTCGAGGATGTCGCGGATGATGCGCAGCCCGGAGGTGGCGTGGCCGGGGAGGTCGACCTGGGTGATGTCGCCGGTGACGACGATCTTGGACCCGAAGCCCAGCCGCGTGAGGAACATCTTCATCTGCTCGGGCGTGGTGTTCTGCGCCTCGTCCAGGATGATGAACGCGTCATTAAGGGTCCTACCACGCATGAATGCCAGGGGCGCGACCTCGATCGTGCCGGCCTCCATGAGCTTGGGGATGGTGGCGGGGTCGATCATGTCGTGGAGCGCGTCGTAGAGCGGGCGCAGGTACGGGTCGATCTTCTCGAAGAGCGTGCCGGGCAGGAAGCCCAGCTTCTCGCCGGCCTCGACGGCGGGCCGGGTCAGGATGATCCGGGTGATCTCCTTGGACTGGAGCGCCTGCACGGCCTTGGCCATCGCGAGATAGGTCTTGCCGGTGCCGGCCGGGCCGATCCCGAAGATGATCGTGTTCTGGTCGATCGCCTCGACGTAGCGCTTCTGGCCGATGGTCTTGGGCCGGATCGCCTTGCCGCGCTTGGAGAGGATGTCCTGCGTGAACACGTCGACAGGGCGCTCGCCGGGAGCGGACTTGAGCATGTTCTCGGTGCGCCGGATGATGTCGGTGTCGACGTTCTCGCCGTTCTCGATCAAGGCGAGCAGCTCCTTCACGAGTCGTTCGGCGGCACGCGGGGCGCCGTTGATACCGGTGAGGGTGATCGTGTCCCCGCGGACGTGGAGGTCGACGCCCGGGAACTGGCGTTCGATGAAGCGGAGGTTCTCGTCGGCGCGGCCCAGCAGTGCCATGAGCGAGCTCTGGTCGCCGACGGTGATCGTGGACGTGATCGTCGAGAGGTTCTGGACGTTGTCAGAGCGGTCGGTCATAGGCTTCGCCCGTAGGGCTGTTCGCCACCTGCTTCCTCAGATCGTGCTTCGGCGCCGTGCGCAGGCGCTGCTTGCGGTCTCTCAATGGTAGTTGCCTCCTGCGACAAGGGACAACGAGTAATCGCGCCTGGGGTGTGATTTCAGGCCGAGACCATCGGCCCGAGCGGTTTGCCGCCGAGCACGTGGAAGTGCACGTGGAAGACGTCCTGACCGCTGTCGGGCCCGGAGTTGGCGATGAGGCGCCAGCCCGAGTCGGCGATGCCCTCGGCGACGGCGACCTCGGCCGCGGCCGCGAGCACGTCGCCGGCCAGCGCCGGGTCGGAGGCGGCGAGTTCGGTGGCGTTCGCGTAGTGGTCCTTGGGGATCACGAGCACGTGGCTGGGCGCCTTGGGGTGGAGGTCGCGGAAGGCGAGGACCCGTTCGGTCTCGGCGATCTTGGTGGAGGGGATCTGCCCCGCGGCGATCTTGCAGAAGATGCAGTCGGCGTCGTTCATGCCGTGGATCTTAAGAGGCACAGCTTCGTCACCAGCGGCCGAGTCGGGCCTGGAGCACGGCGAGTGCGGCGGGTCCGGCGGTGGAGGTGCGCAGGACGGTGTCGCCCAGGCGGACCGGTTCGCCGAATTCGCCCAGTGCGGCGAGCTCGTCGGGGCTGATGGAGCCTTCGGGGCCGATGACGAGGGCGATCTCGCCGGTCTCGGGGAGGTCGGCTCGGGAGAGCGGGAGGGTCGCCTCCTCGTGGAGGACGAGGACGCGGGCGGCGGTGCGCAGGCGCTGCACGAGCTGCTTGGTGGTGTGGAGTTCGGCGACGTCGGCGAGGCGGGCGCGGCGGGCCTGCTTGGAGGCCTCGCGGGCGGTGGCGGTCCATTTGGCGCGGGCCTTGTCGCCGCGCGGGCCCTTCCATTGGACGATGGACCGCGATGCGGCCCAGGGGATCACTTCGTCGACGCCGATCTCGGTGAGCATCTGGACGGCGCGTTCGCCGCGGTCGCCTTTGGGCAGGGCCTGGACGACGGTGAGTCTCGGGTCGGGGGCCGGGAGGGTGCGCCGGTCGAGGACGGCCAGGCGCAGGGAGCCGCGTTCGGCGGATTCGACGCGTGCGGTGGCGATGGCGCCGGCGCCGTCGGCGAGCTGGAGGGTCTCGCCGGGTTGGAGGCGCTGCACGTCGGCGGCGTGGTGGCCTTCGGGCCCGTCGAGGGTGCAGTGGTCGCCGTCCGGGAGGGCGTCGACGAGGAATACGGGATCGCTCACCCGGGCAGTTTAGTCAGCCGATGAAGTCGGTGGCGCGGTCCCAGCGGAGCCGGCTCGTGATCTGGCGGTACAGGGCCGGGCTGTCGAGGCGGCCCTGCCTGCGCTGGAGGAGGCGGCGCGGGAGGTGGAAGGGCACGAGGTCGACGTAGCCGTCCTTGTCGGCGGGCGGGCTCCATCGTCCGGCGCCGGCGGGGACGCGCCATTCGGCTTCGCGGGGGGCCTGGGTGGTGCATTTGAGGACCCAGTAGCCCTTGCCGGAGTAGCCGAGGACCAGGCAGGGCCTGGCCTTGGAGCGCGAGGGGTCGTCCTGGTGCGGGAAGTCGGCCCACCAGCGCTCGGCGGGCTGCGGGCCGCCGGGCGGTGCGGGGGCGTCGAGTCGGACTCCCGCCGGTCCTGCCGGCGCGGCGCGGCGCTTGTACTGGCGGTACAGGACGAGGCCGATGACGGCCAGGACCGCGAGGCAGGCGAGCGACGGCAGGACGGCGTCGATGTCGAAGGAGATCACGGCAAGGGAGTGTAGCAGCACTCGCATTCGGGTCTAAAGTTCGCGAACCGCCGCGATCTCGCGGGCTACGCGTGTCCGTTGAACGCGTCCCTCATGCGGCTAAAAAAACCGGAACCGCCCTTGACCTCTTTGATCTCCTCGTCGCGCAGGCTCGCGAGCTTGCGCAGCAGCTCTTCTTGTTCGGCGTCGATCTTGACGGGGGTGCGCACGTCGAGTTCGACGAAGAGGTCGCCCCGGGTGCCGCCGCCGCGCAGTTTGGGGACGCCGTGGCCGCGGACCTTCTTGATGGTGCCGGGCTGGGTGCCGGGGGCGAGTTCGACTTCGACCTGGTCGTCGAGGGTGTGGATGTTCAGCTTGGTGCCGAGGGCGGCCTGCGTCATCGGGACGCGGACGCGGCAGCGCAGGTCGGAGCCTTCGCGGGAGAAGACCTCGTGCGGCTTCTCGTGGACTTCGACGTAGAGGTCGCCGGCGGGGCCGCCGCCGGGGCCGACCTCGCCTTCGCCGGAGAGGCGGATGCGCATGCCGTCCTCGACGCCGGCGGGGACCTTCACGGTGATGCGCCGGCGCGAGCGGACGCGGCCTTCGCCGCCGCACTTGCGGCACGGGTCGGTGATGATCGTGCCGTAGCCCGAGCAGGCCGAGCAGGGGCGCGCGGTGCGGACCTGGCCGAGGATCGTACGTTGTACGACTTGGACTTCGCCGGAGCCGCCGCAGGTCGTGCAGGCCTGCGGTTCGGCGTTCCCCTCGGTGCAGGAGCCGTTGCACGAGTCGCACAGGATCGCGGTGTCCACGGTCAGGGTCGACTCGGTGCCGAAGGCGACCTCTTCGAGGTCGAGGTCCAGGCGCAGGAGCGCGTCGTTGCCCGGGCGGGTGCGCGAGCGCGGGCCGCGGCGGCCGAAGCCGCCCATGGAGCCGCCGAAGAAGGCGTCCATGATGTCCTCGAAGCCCATGAACGGCGCCCCTCCGGCGCCGCCCGCGGTGCGGGAGAACGGGTCGCCTCCGGCGTCGACGATCGCGCGCTTCTGCGGGTCCATGAGGACCTCGAAGGCGGCGTTGATCTCCTGGAGGCGCTCCTGTGCGTCGGGCTCGTCGCTGACGTCCGGGTGGTACTTGCGTGCCAGCTTCCGGTACGCCTTCTTGAGCTCGTCGTCGGCGGCGTTCCGGTCGACGCCGAGAATGCCGTAGTAGTCCTTAGCCACGTGCGCTCTGTCCTGTCAGCGGTTCTGTTCCAAAATCTCGGACACGTACCGGGCCACGGCGCGAACGGCCGCGATGGTGCCCGGGTAGTCCATGCGGGTGGGCCCGAGGACGCCCATGTGGCCGACCACCGAACCCGGTCCGTATCCGGCGGTGACCACGGTGGTCTCGCGGAAGTCGTCGATCTCGTTCTCGTCGCCGATGCGGACCGTCAGGAGCGCGTTGGAGTCGGCGCGGCCCAGCAGCTGCATGAGCACGACCTCCTCTTCGAGCGCTTCGAGGATGGGCCGCAGCGACCCGGAGAAGAAGTTCCCCGGCCTGGTGAGGTTGGCGGCGCCGGCGACGGCGACGCGCTCCTCGGTGCGGGAGACCACGGTCTCCAACAGGACGCGGGCGAGCGCCGAGGCGCTGTCGCGCAGTTCCGGGCGCGCCAGGGAGGCGAGGTCGGCGATGATGCGGGGGGCGTCGGCCAGGGCCTTGCCCTGGAGCTGCTCGTTGACCAGCCGGCGCAGTTCGAGGATGTGGTCCTCGCTGAGCTCGGCGGGCGTCTCGACGTAGCGCTGCTCGACCCGGCCGGTGTCGGTGATCATGACGATCATGAGCCGGGCCGGGGTGACGGCGACTATCTCGAGGTGGCGCACCGACGAGCGGTTGAGGCTCGGGTACTGGACGACGGCGACCTGGTGGGTGAGCTGCGCGAGCAGGCGCACCGTGCGGGTGACGACGTCGTCGAGGTCGATGGCCTCGGAGAGGAAGCGGTGCACCGCGCGGCGCTCGGCCGTGGAGAGCGGTTTGATCTTGCCGAGCCGGTCGACGAAGAGGCGGTAGCCCTTCGGCGTGGGGATGCGCCCGGCGGAGGTGTGCGGCTGCTGGATGTAGCCGGCCTCCTCGAGGTAGGCCATGTCGTTGCGGACCGTCGCGGCCGACACGCCGAGGGCGTGGCGCTGCGCGACCGCCTTCGAGCCGACCGGCTCCTGGGTCGAGACGTAGTCCTCGACGATGGCGCGCAGCACTTCGAGCTTGCGATCGTCCATCGCCGCCACGTCCCCTCGATCTCGAAACCACTCGGTGAAACCCGCGAACCGAGCTTAAGCTCAGTCGGCCGGACTCAAGTTTGGCACTCCCGGCCCGGGAGTGCCAGTCTACGTGTGCGGTCAGGCTGCCGGGAGGACGAGCGCGCCGTCGTCGTCGACGGTCACTCCCGCGTCCCCGAAGTCCTCGGCGAGCTCGTTGAAGTCGTCGAAGGCGCCGTTGTCGTCGTCGAGGCGCGGATAGCCGTCGCCGTCCATGATCGTGGCCACGGCGCCCGCGGAGACGAGGGTGCCGTCCTCGCGGAGCGTGACGGACATGATCGCGGAGCGCCCGAGGGGCCCGTCGGTGCTGAACAGGTTCTGGCCGCCGCCGAAGTTGCCCAGCGAGTGGACGATGAGCTTGCCGTTGTAGAGCTCGATGCCGCGCAGCACGTGGGGGCCGTGGCCGAAGAACACGTCGGCGCCGTTGTCGATGCAGGCGTGGACGAAGGCGCGGGTGTCGCCGCGGTCCTCGCCGTAGTAGACCTCGCTGCCCTCGGGGACGTGCCGGTAGTCGGTGCCCTCGGCGCCGACGTGGGCGGTGGCGACCACGAGGTCGGCCTGCTCCTTGGCGGCGGAGACGAGCGCGGCGACGGCGTCGAGGTCGCGGTTGTCGGTGTAGAAGCTGTAGGGCGCGAAGCCGACGATGCCGACGGTGAGGCCGCTCTCGGTCTCGAAGAACGCGACCTCGTCCTTGACGCCGGTGACCTCCATGCCGGCGGCTCGGATGGCCTCCTGGGTCTCGGAGGCGCCGTCGGGGCCGGCGTCCCAGCCGTGGTTGTTGGCCTGGTTGAGGACGTGGAAGCCGGCGTCGGCGAAGACCTGGGCGTACTCGCCGGGCAGGCGGAAGTAGTAGGCGTCGCAGCCGCCGCACTTGTCGTACTCCTGGGTCGACAGGGCGCCTTCCATGTTGGCGATGACCAGGTCGCCGACGAGATTGTCGCGCACGCCGTCGAAGAAGCTCGCGCCCTCGTCGGAGGGCAGCTGGTTCGGGACGGAGCCGGGCATGGTGTCGCCCACGTGCGTGATGGTGATCTCGCGGGGCGGCTCGGGCGAGGGCGACTCGGAGGGGGTCTCCTCGGCGGCGCCTTCGCCGCCGTCATCGGCCGGGGGCGGCTCCTCCTCGGAGCAGGCGGCGGCCGCGGCGAGGCCCGCGACGGAGGCGACGAGCAGTCCGCGGCGGCGCAGGGACGTCGCGGCGGGGAGTGGCGTGTGCATGGGTGCTGGGCTCCGGTATGGGGGACGGGGAGGGGTCGGGGCGGCCGCGGGGTGGGACCGCTGGGGCGCGGACCGGTACGGCCGTGAGGCGCCCGCGAACATGAGGGCACCTCGATGACGGAGTCAAATCTACGGGCCGCCCGCTCAGGCGTCGTCAGGCGGTGAGGTCTCTCACCACGGCGTCCGCAAGGAGACGACCGCGGAGCGTGAGCTTGAGCCGGTCGCCTTCGAGGACGCCGAGCCCGTCGGCCACAACGCGTTCCACCGCGGCCGCTCCCGCCGGGCGCAAGGCGTCCACGGGCATGCCGCTCGCGAGCCTGGTGAGCAGGAGCACCCGCTCCAGATACCGGTCGTCGTCGCTGAGGACCTCGTGGCCGGCCACCGGCATGCCCTCGGCCAGCGCGGCCGCGTACGTCGAGGGGTGCTTGTGGTTCCACCAGCGCACGCCCGGCAGGTGCGAGTGCGAGCCGGGCCCGGCGCCCCACCAGTGCCCGCCCTCCCAGTACAGGAGGTTGTGGCGGCAGCGCGCCTCCGGGGTCTTGGCCCAGTTCGAGACCTCGTACCAGGAGAATCCGGCCGCCGACAGGGCCGCCTCGGCCGCCAGGTAGCGGTCGGCGGCCACGTCGTCGGAGGGCTGGGGCACCTGGCCCGAGCGGATGCGGCGGGCCAGCGCGGTCCCCTCCTCGACGATGAGCGCGTACGCCGAGACGTGGTCGACGCCGGCGTCGACGGCCGAGGCGAGGCTGTCGGTGAAGTCGGCCGCGCTCTCGCCGGGCGTCCCGTAGATCAGATCGAGGCTCACGTGCTCGAAACCGGCCCGGTGGGCGTGGGCGACGGCGTCGAGGGCCTTCGCCGGGGAGTGCTCGCGGTCGAGGACCTTCAGCACGTGGGAGGCGGTGGACTGCATGCCGACCGACAGGCGCGTGAAGCCGCCGTCGTGGAGTTCGGCGAGGTAGTCGGCGTCCACGGACTCGGGGTTGGCCTCGGTGGTGGCCTCGTAGCCGTCGGCGAGTCCGAACTCGCGGTCGATCTCGGCCAGGATCGCCGCCAGGTCGGCGGCCGCCAGCAGCGTGGGCGTGCCGCCGCCGAAGAACACGGTGTCGACCTTGGGGCGCACGTCGAACGCGGCGGCGGCCTTGCGGATCTCGGCGCGCACGATCGCCGCATAGGTGTCGCGGGAGACCCCGGCGCCCAGCTCGGCGGCCGTGTAGGTGTTGAAGTCGCAGTAGCCGCAGCGGGAGACGCAGAACGGGACGTGCACGTAGAACCCGAAGCCGGCCTCCAGTGGCTGGACGGCGGCGGCGGCGATGGCCGAGGTGGGCGAATTCACGGCGGCGGTTGCGGGACTGGTGGGCACCCTGACTACGGTACTGGCATGAGCGGCAACGACGCACCGATCGCCTACGAGGCCCACGAGGCCGTGGCGACCATTACCCTCGACGACCCCGAGCGGCGCAACGCCCTGTCCACGCACCTGATCGCCGAACTGCGCCGGGCCCTGGCCCGTGCCGTCGGCGACCCGGACGTGCGCGTGATCGTGATCGACCACACCGGGCCGGTGTTCTGCGCCGGGGCCGACCTGAAGGAGTCGGCGGCGGCGCAGACCGCGGCCGAGCTCCCGGCGACGCACCTGGCGGAGGCGCTGGCGGACATCGCCGAAGCGCCCAAACCGGTGATCGTGCTCGCGCGGGGGGCGGCGCGCGGGGGCGGGCTGGGTCTGATCGCGGCGGCCGATTTCGCGATCGGGCTGGGCGAGGCCGAGTTCGCGTTCAGCGAGGTGCGGCTGGGCGTGGTGCCGGCGGTGATCGCGCCGGTGGTGATGCGCCGGATCGGCCCGGCGCGCACGCGCGAGCTGTTCCTGGTCGGCGGGGGCCTGGTCATCGACTTCGCCGACTGCTTCACCGGCGCGGACGCCGAGGAGTGGGGGCTGCTGACGTTCGCGTCCCCGGAGAACTTCTTCAAAGCGTGCGTGGACGACCTCGTCCACCGGCTCAAGATGGGCGGCCCTGCCGCGCAGGCGGGGATCAAGGTGCTCACGGCCACACCGGGACTGCGCGGGCAGCTGCGGGCCGAGGCTGCCCGAACGGCGGAGTTCTTCTTCTCCGAGGAGGGCCGCGAAGGCGTCCGTTCGTTCCTTGGGAAGCGGCCGCCCTCCTGGGTAGGCTTAGCGGCCCCGACCGACCTGATCGGAGTTCCGCTTGCGTCTTCTCCCCGCTTTGACCTCCCTGTTCCTGGCCGCGGCCGTGGCCGGCTGCACTGAAGACGCCGGGGACCTGCTGCGCCCCAGCCCGACCGGGTGCTATTTCGGCTCGGGCGATGACCGGACCCACCTGTCGGCCGAGCAGGCCGCGAACGCGGCGACGATCGCGGCCGTCGGACAGCGCGACGGCATGGACGAGCGGGCCGTGGCCGTGGCGTTCACCACCGCGATGCAGGAGTCGGAGCTCATCAACGTCGACTACGGGCACGACGACTCGCTGGGCCTGTTTCAGCAGCGCCCGAGCATGGGCTGGGGCACCGAGGAAGAGCTCATGGACCCGGTGTACTCCTCGTTCAAGTTCTACGAGAAGCTGCGGCGCACCGACGGCTGGCAGGACATGACGCTCGCCGAGGCGGCCCAGGCCGTCCAGATCAGCGCGTACCCCGACCTGTACGTGAAGTGGGAGGACGAGGCGACGGCGATCGCCGCGGCGTTCGCGGGCGGCGCGGAGTCGGGCCTGATGTGCGTCAGCGGCGCCGCCGACGAGGTCGCGGCCGACCCGGCGGTCCTCGCCGAGGCGTACGCGTACCAGTGGGGCATCGAAGCGACCAGTGTGGACGATTCGACGGTCGTGATCGGCCCCTACGACGCGGTGCCGGGATGGAACCGGGCCGCGTGGGCGGTCGCGCGGGCCTACGACCACTCGATCGCGAGCGTCGCGTACGCCGGCATGGTCTGGACCCCCGGCGAGGACGGCTGGGTCGCGGCCGAAGGCGAAGCGACCGAGGTGAGCGACGAGCCCTCCCAGATCGTCGTCACCTTCGCGACACCGGAATAGGCACTCCCGCGTCACAGCGGCACCAGAGTTAGGCGGCGGTTCACCGCAGCGTCGTCCGACGGTTCCGGACCATCCACGCTCGCTTGGTGGTCTGTGTGGGTCAAACCCGCACAACCCCCATCAAAGCGAGGTCCACATGCGCCTGTCGCGCCGTATCCTGCTCGCGTCCTCCGCCGCCACCGCCGCCACGGCGGTCCCCGCGGCGGCCTGGGCCGAGACCCGGATCCACCCCACCCTCACCGCCGACCCCTTCACCCTGAGCGTCGCCTCCGGCGACCCCGAGCCCGACGGCGTGGTCCTGTGGACCCGCCTGGCCCTCGACCCGCTCGCCGAGGACGGCATGGGCGGCATGCCGAACGGGTCCTTCGACGTCAAATGGGAGGTGGCGAAGGACGAGCGGTTCCGCCGCCGCGTCGCCTCCGGGTGGAAGGAGACGGCCGCCGAGATCGGCTACAGCGTCCACGTCGAGGTCGACGGCCTCGAACCGGGCCGGGAGTACTTCTACCGCTTCAAGACCGGCAAGTGGACCTCCCCGGTGGGCCGCACCGTGACCGCCCCCTCCCGCCGGTCGATGCCCTCGGAGCTGCGCATGGCCTTCGCGTCCTGCTCGCAGTTCGAGCACGGCTACTTCACCGCCTACCGCCACCTCGCCGAGTCGAACCCCGACCTGATCCTGCACCTCGGGGACTACCAGTACGAGTACAAGGCCGGGGTGTACAACTCCCCCGACGGGAACGTGCGCGACCACGAAGGGCCCGAGACCGTCACGCTCGCGACCTACCGCCAGCGCCACGCCCAGTACAAGGCCGACCCCGACCTCCAGGCCGCGCACCTGGCGGCCCCGTGGCTGGTCGTCTGGGACGACCACGAGACGGAGAACAACTGGGCCGACGAGGTCCCCGAGTCCGGCTCGGACACGCCCAACCCCGAGGACTTCCTGGCGCGCCGGGCCGCGGCGTTCCAGGCGTACTGGGAGAACATGCCGCTGCGCAAGTCCTCGGTGCCCCAGGGCATCGACATGCAGCTGTACCGGCGCGTCCAGTGGGGGCGCCTGGCCACCTTCCACATGATGGACACGCGCCAGTACCGCGACGACCAGGCGTGCGGGGACGGCACCCAGACCGACTGCGCCGAGGCGTGGGACGAGTCGCGCACCATCACCGGTGCGGCGCAGGAGGAATGGCTCATCGACGGGTTCCACGACTCGCGGGCGCGCTGGGACGTCCTGGGCCAGCAGGTGTTCTTCACCCAGCGCGACGCCGACGCCGGCGGCCCCCTGCGCACGAGCATGGACGGCTGGGACGGGTACGCGGCCTCGCGGCAGCGGATCATCGACGGCTGGGTCGACGCGGAGGTGCGCAACCCGGTGGTGCTCACCGGCGACGTGCACACGCACTGGGCCGGCGAGATCCTCGCGGACTTCCCCGACGCGCAGGGCCCGTCGGTCGGCGTGGAACTCGTGGCCACCTCGATCACCTCGGGCGGCAACGGCGCGGACTCGGTGCCCGAGGACAACGCCGCGCTGAAGATCAACCCGCACATCAAGTTCCGCAACGCCCAGCGCGGCTACGTCGAGACGGTCATCACCCCCGACCAGATGGACGTGCACTTCCGGGTGGTGCCGCAGGTGACGGTGCAGGACGCCCCCGTGTACACGCGGCGGTCCTACACGATCGCCGACCGCGAGCGCGTCCTCCACCAGACGTACGACCGCCCCGTGGACCCCTCGACCATGTCCACCAACGAGAACCCGTTCGCCGACTCCGACGAGAACGCCGACGACCACCTGAACTAGCTTCTCCCGCAAGACGAAGGCGGGCCCGATCCGCGGACGCTACTCCGGCGCGGAACGGGCCCGTCTTCCATTCCGCCCCTGCACTTCGGACCCTTTCGGACCGCACTCGGAATTGCCACGGAATGCCAGATCAGGCATGGGATTGCACGGAAACTCCGTATCCCCGCCGATGGCGCGACAAGGCTAGAGTGATCCTTGAAAGCACACCCTTCTCTTGCCCGGAGCAGCGACTATGACGTATCCGCCGCAATCGCCCGAACCCCATCAGTACCCCGGCGCACCCGGTCCCGGCGTCCCCGGACCGCAACCGAACCCCTCCGGCGACTTCGCGACCGAATGGGGCATCAAAGAGCACCCGGGCCGCCCCAAGAAGATCAATCAACTGACGCAGTTGATGTGGGCGTTCGCCGCCGCGACCGTGTTGAACCTCGTCTTCGCGATCATCGCCTCGGCCACCGCGCCCTGGTGGTACGGCACCGGCTTCTTCACCGGGGCGGCCGTCTTCGGCCTGATCCTCGGCGCCGCCGCGGTCGCGATCGCCTGGTTCGTCATCAAGGACAAGCTCGGCGCCTTCGGCGCCAACGACCCGCGCCTCCCCCTGTACATCACCCTGGGCGTCCTGGGGTTCTTCTCGCTCGGCGGTTTCGCGAGCGGCTGGAGCATCGGCTGGTACGCCGCGCTGAGCGCCCTGCTGGCGCTGGCGAAGCTCGGCGCCGTCGTCGCCGCGTTCTACCTGCTGCTCCAGCCCGAGACCGAGCACTGGCTGAAGTCGCGGCCCGGGAACCAGCCCAAGCCGCCGGTCCCGCCGCAGCACCCGGGCGGGGGCTACCCGCAGCAGCCCGGCGGCCCTCAGCAGCAGCAGCAGCCCCCGGGCGGCGGTTACCAGCAGCCCCCGGCCGCGGGCCAGCAGATCCCGCCGGGGTACCCGAACGAGATGTAACGCTTGCAACACGAAGGGGCGGAACCGATCCGGTTCCGCCCCTTTCGCATTGCCGCTAGTCGTCGTCGGTCCGCAGCGCGGCGATGAACGCCTCCTGGGGGACCTCGACGCGTCCGATGTTCTTCATCCGCTTCTTGCCCTCCTTCTGCTTCTCGAGGAGCTTGCGCTTGCGGGAGATGTCGCCGCCGTAGCACTTCGCGAGCACGTCCTTGCGCAGCGCGCGGATGTTCTCGCGCGCGATGATCCGGGACCCGATCGCGGCCTGGATCGGCACCTCGAACTGCTGGCGCGGGATGAGCTTCTTGAGCCGCTCGGTCAACCGCACCCCGTAGGAGTACGCCTGGTCCTTGTGCACGATCGCCGCGAACGCGTCCACGCGCTCGCCCTGGAGCAGGATGTCGACCTTCACCAGGTCGGACTCCTGGGTGCCGTCGATGTCGTAGTCGAGGGACGCGTAGCCCTTGGTGCGCGACTTGAGATGATCGAAGAAGTCGAAGACGATCTCCGCGAGCGGCATCGTGTACCGGATCTCGACCCGGTCGGTCGACAGGTAGTCCATGCCGATCTGGACGCCGCGCTTGGTCTGGCACAGCTCCATGACCGTCCCGATGTACTCCTTCGGCGTCAGGATGGTGGCCTTGACGACCGGCTCGGTGATCGAGTAGATCTTCCCTTCGGGGAACTCCGAGGGGTTCGTGACCTCGATGTGCTCCCCGTCCTCCTTGACCACCTGGTACACCACGTTCGGCGCGGTCGAGATCAGGTCGAGGTTGAACTCGCGCTCCAGGCGCTCCTGGATGATCTCCAGGTGCAGCAGGCCCAGGAACCCGACGCGGAACCCGAAGCCGAGCGCCGCCGAGGTCTCCGGCTCGTACTGGAGCGCGGCGTCGTTGAGCTGAAGCTTGTCGAGCGCCTCGCGCAGGTTCCCGTAGTCGGAGCCGTCGATCGGGTAGAGCCCGGAGAACACCATGGGCTTGGCGATCGTGTAGCCGGGCAGCGCCTCGGTCGCGGGGTTCTTGTTGAGGGTGACGGTGTCGCCGACCTTCGACTGGCGCACGTCCTTCACACCGGTGATGAGGTAGCCGACCTCGCCGACGCTCAGCGCCTTGGACACCACCGGCTCGGGGCTGATGACGCCGATCTCCAACAGCTCGTGGTCGGCCCTGGTCGACATCATGCGGATCTTGTCGCGGGCGTTGAGCTTGCCGTCGATGACCCGGATGTACGTGACGACGCCGCGGTAGACGTCGTAGACGGAGTCGAAGATCATCGCGCGGGCCGGGGCGTCCGCGTCCCCGACGGGCGCCGGGATCTGCTCCACGACCGCGTCCAGCAGCTCCGACACGCCCGCACCGGTCTTGCCCGAGACGCGGTAGACGTCCTCGGGTTCGCAGCCGATGAGGTGCGCGATCTCCTCGGCGTACCGGTCGGGGTCGGCCGAGGGGAGGTCGATCTTGTTGAGCACCGGGATGATCGTGAGGTCGTTGGCCATCGCCAGGTAGAGGTTCGCGAGGGTCTGCGCCTCGATGCCCTGCGCGGCGTCGACCAGGAGGATCGCGCCCTCGCAGGCGGCGAGGGAGCGCGAGACCTCGTAGGTGAAGTCGACGTGGCCGGGGGTGTCGATCATGTTCAGGACGAAGCCCTGGCCCTCGAGCTCGCCCGAGCGGGCGGTCCAGGGCATGCGCACGGCCTGCGACTTGACGGTGATGCCGCGTTCGCGCTCGATGTCCATCCGGTCGAGGTACTGGGCGCGCATCTGGCGGGCGTCGACGACCTCCGTGATCTGCAGCATGCGGTCGGCCAAGGTGGATTTACCGTGGTCGATGTGCGCGATGATGCAGAAGTTCCGGATCGTCTCCGGAGCGGTCGAGCCTGGCGCGTTGGTCACGTTGACCTTCCTTGATCGGACGGGTGGGCGTGCCAATTCTGCCTTACGGACCTGAGGAACCCCGCACAGCCAGCGAGAAAAGGCGCCCCGCTCACCACAGCCGGAGCACAGGCCCCCGAGCACCCCGAACACCCGCGCCCGCCGAGCCGCACGGCTTCCGCCCGAAACCGTCGCACCCGCCGGGCACCATGGAAACCGGGGGCGGCGCGAAACTCCCCCATTCGACGGACCCCCCGGGTCGGTCTGCCCCGCGAACGCCTCACCGTGACCTGTCGCACCCACCAGCCGTGACCTGTCGTACCCACCAGGCACTATCGAAGCCGGGGCGGCGCGAAACTCCCCCATTCGGGCGACTCCCACCTCACCGTGCCCGCCGCCTCCCACACACACGAAACGGCCGCCCCGCCTTCCGGCGAAGCGGCCCCGGCCCTCGCACCGCTACGCGGCGACCTCGGCCTTCTCGCGCTCCTCGACGCCGACGCCCTTCACCTTGGCGCGGACCGCACCCAGGACGAACAGCACCGCACCCGCCGCGAGCCAGGCGCCCAGCACCCACACCGCCGTCGCCGCCCCGTTCCCGTCGAAGTACGCGGTCGACCGCAGCAGCGTCCCGCCCGCGCCCGGCGTCAGGAACTGCCCGAACCCGCCCCAGGGCGCCGGCAGCATCTCCGGCGCGCTCGTCATGCCCGACAACGGATTCCCGATGAGCATCACGATCACCGCACCGACCGCCAGACCCGCGCGGCCCAGCAGCTTCACCAGGCCGAGGATCGACCACGAACTCGCCGCCATCGCCAGCGCCAGCGCACCGGCGATCGGCAGGAAGTCGCCGTCGAGCGACTCGAGCACGTACAGCAGGACCGCCGCGACGGCCGCACCGACAGCGGGCGGCGCGAGCACCGCCGCCACGACCTGGCGTCCCGTACCGCGGATCGTCAGCCCGATGAGCGCGGCGACCACGATCCCGCCCATGGCCAGCGGCAGCGCCGAAGCTGCCAGCCCGGCCCCGTTCGGGTCGTCGGCCGGCAGCGCCACGAGGTCCTCGACCGTGACCTGGACGCTCCCGGGCTCCCCGGCGGCCTGGCCCATCTGGGCCGCGACCTGCTCGGCGATGCCGGTGATCAGGCGCGCGACCGTGGGCGAGGCGGCCGAAGCGGTGTAGACCGTCACGCCCTCGGGGGCGACGGCGAGCGCGGCGTAGACCTCGCGCTCCTCGATGAGGGTCGCCGCCTCGTCGGCGTCGGCCGCGGCGGCGGCGTCGAAGCCGTCGGGCTGGGCCTCGTCGAGCTGGCCCTGGACCTGCTCGGCGACCTCGTCGGGTCCGACCACGGCGATCGGGATCTCGTTGGGGCCCATGTCGGCCGAGGGCCAGGCGAAGGCGAGGGTGATGACGCCGACGATGACCGCGAGGCCGACGCTGACGCCGATCACCCGGCCGATCGGGGTGTGCTCCGGGGCGGAGGCTTCCATGATGGTTTCCAATCATCCGCAAGATACGGACCGTATCTTGATAAGCTCAAGCTAACATAAGAAACGATGAGTATCTAGGGGGTCCCGGTTGGAGCGCAAAGTCACTTCCCGTCGCCGCGGCGAGGAGCTCGAACAGGCGATTCTCGAGGCCGTCTGGCTGGAGTTCCAGGAGGGCGGGTTCGCGAAGCTCAGCATGGAAGGGGTCGCCAAGCGGGCCGGCACGAGCAAGCCGGTGCTGTACCGGCGCTGGCCGAACCGCCTGGAGATGATGATCGCCTGCGCCGCGCACCGGATGCCCACGGCCGACTCGCTCCGCGACACCGGGTCGCTGCGCGACGACACGATCGAATTGCTCACACACCTGCGCAAGCGAATGCTGCTGATCGGGTCGAGCGCCATCCTCGGCATGCTCAGCGAGATCAGCAACGATCCCGAGGGCCGCGACCTGTTCGTCAAGGGGCTGGTCCAGCACCTGCTCACCCTCACCGACGTGGTGATCGACCGCGCGGTCACACGCGGCGAGCTGCGGCCCGAGGCGCTCACCGAGCGCCTGCGGCGGGTCCCGATCGACCTGGCCCGCAACGAGTTCCTCATCACAAGCGACCTGCCCGACGCGGCGATCCACTCGATCGTCGACGAGGTGTACATCCCTGCGCTGCAAGGCAACGGCGCACTCGTCACCACCTGATCCGGCCATGTCCCGGCCGGTACCCGCGACCCGGGGGAACACGCGCCGGGTAACGCGGGATACAGCCGGGCACCGGGCCGAAGGCGGTACCCGCGACCTGGTGTAATCTGGTCTGCGGTCATGCTCCCAGGGCGTGTGCGATGCTCGGCTCCTGGTAACGTTGACAGGCGCTCGGAGTGCCTTCTGCCTCCGTCGCGATCAATTAAGGAACCAAGCAATCACGAAACTGAGGCTTCACGCGTGGCGAACATTAAGTCCAAGGAAAAGCGGATTCTGACGAACGAGAAGCGCCGTCTCCGCAACAAGTCTGTGAAGTCGTCGCTGAAGACGTCCGTCCGGAAGTTCCGTGAGGCGTCGGCCACTGGCGACGTCGCCGCTGCCGAGACCCACCTGCGCGCCGCCAGCCGTGAGCTGGACAAGGCTGCCACCAAGGGTGTCATCCACAAGAACCAGGCCGCGCAGCGCAAGTCCAAGCTCGCCGCGTCCTACAACAAGCTTTCCGCGTCCGCCTGAGCGAGCGCGCGAAGAGCGACAAGCTTCAGAAGGCCCGGGGCCGAGCCCCGGGCCTTCGGCGTTCCTCGGGACCGGACGATCAGTTGTGGCGTTCGACGGACCCGGCGATGAAGTCGTTGAGCTTGACCATCGCGGCCACCCCCAGCGGCAGGATGAGCACGACCCACCACGACACCAGCTCGGTCAGCGCCATGAGCACCGCGATCGCGATCGAGCCCTCGAAGAGCACCACGCACCACAGGTTCGACAGGTACAGGTGCTTCAGGCGCAGCGTCCGCGCGTACCAGGGCCTGCGGGGCCTGGCGACTCGTCCGTGGCGGTACTCAGACACGGCTGCCCTTCCCTGCGGCGCTCAACCGGGTGATCTCCAGGATCGCGTGCTCCAGGGCCCAGCCGCGGTCGTCCGCGCCGCCCTTGACCTCGCCGTTGAGCCTGGCGCACACCCGCATCGCCTCGGCCAGCGCGTCGGCGGTCCAGTTCCGGGCCTGCTTGCGGGACTTCTCGATCTGCCAGGGCGCCATGCCGAGCTGCCCGGCGAGCTGGGCCGCGCCGCCGCGCTCCGCGGCGACCCGGGAGAGGTTGCGCACGGCCATCGCCAGCGCGTCGGCGATCGGCACGGGGTCGACGCCGACCTGCATCGCCCAGCGCAGCGCCCCGAGCGCTTCGCCCGTGTCGCCCGAGATGGTCGCGTCGGCGACGGCGAAGCCCGAGACCTCGGCGCGGCCGGAGTAGTAGCGGGCGACGTTCTCGTGGGTGATGTTCCCGTCGGTGTCGGACACGAGCTGGGCGCACGCTGAGGCGAGTTCGCGCAGGTCGGAGCCGACGGCCTGGATGATGGTGTCGGCGATCTCGGCCGAGGCGGAGCGCGGGGACGCGCCGGCGGCGCGCAGCTCGCCGCGCACGAACGCGACCCGGTCGGGCTGGCGCTTGATCTTCGAGACCCGCACGACCGGCACGTCGATCTTCTTCAGGCCTTCGGAGAGGCCCTTGCCCTTGTTGCCGCCGTTGTGGCACACGGCGAGGTAGATGCCGGGGGCGGGTCGCTTCGCGTAGGCGATGACGGCGGCGGCGAGGTCCTTGTCGACGTCCTGGCCCGACTCGATGACGCCGACGACCGCGCCGCCGAACAGGGTCGGACTGGTCAGCTCGGCGAAGGCGCCGCTGTTGAGGTCGCCGCCGCTGATGCGGTTGACGGCGGGCGCCGGATCGGTCTCGGGCATGTCGGCGCGCACCGCCTTGACGTACTCGGCGGCGGCGCGCTCGGCGAGGAATTCGTCGTCGCCCAGAATCAGGCGGATGGGTTCGAGTGCAGCCACCGGACCATCCTCCCACGCCGCCGGGGACGGCCGGGGTTTCGACTGGGCCGACGTCTTCCGCGCAACCCCCGTTTCCTGCCGGTTCGTGATTCCACCGCACGACGTGTCCCCGTCCCCATCACCCAATCGGTGTCGTCTCCGTGATCAGGACTCATCACAGAGGGTCCCCGAACGACCCCGGCAGCGGCAGCTTCTCTCTCTCTCCCC
>NZ_FNAD01000009.1 GCF_900101745.1 Glycomyces harbinensis
GTCGCCGCGTTCACCCAGCTCGGCCTCGCCCGCGCCCTCGCCGCCGACCTTCGCCTGCCCTGGGAGGCCCCGGCGGTCGCGGGCCGACTCACGCCCGCCCGCGTCCGCCGGGACTTTCCGAACCTCCACGCGGCCCTACCCCGCCTGACCAGAGCGCCGAAACCCTCGAAACCCGGGCCCGGACGCCCTGCCGGGCAACGCAATCGACGCAAGGCACCGATCCGCGACCCGGGCAAGAAAGCCAAACGCGAAAAAACCATGAGAGAGCGAGAACAGCACCTGACCAGCACCAAAGGTTAAAAATCAAGCTAGGAGGGTTCGGGAATCCCCGGTGACACGCCCTAGCCGGGTGCGACGGCCCCGGACCGTCGCACCCGCCGCGTAGCGTTGAAAACGGGGGTCCCCCGATGTCCGATTCGCCGGGACCCTCCCTTCACGTTTCAGGGCCGCCGGGGCGGTGTTTTCGCCGCCCCCGGCCGGTCTGGACGTCTGTGGCCGTCCTCGCCACCTGATCGAAATCCGATCGTTATCTACGTGAGGCAAGCTGGTCAGCGCCCACCCGGAAGGTCTCGCGTGGGGGCATCTCAGCGGCACGGCGACGACGGAGGGGCGGCTATGGCGGCGGAGTACTCGAGTTTCGTGGCCATCGGCGACAGCTTCACCGAAGGCGTCGGCGACCCCGACCCGAATGGCGGCCGCGACCGCGGCTGGGCCGACCTGTTCGCCCTCCGCGCCGCCGAGCAGTGGCCCGCCCTGGCCTACGCCAACCTCGCCGTGCGGGGGCGCCTCTTCGACCGCATCGTCGACGAGCAGGTCGTCCCCGCCATCAAGCAGAGCCCCGACCTGGTCTCCTTCGCCGCGGGCGGCAACGACGCCCTGCGCCCCGGCTTCAACCCCGTGCAGCTGGCCACCCGCGCCCACGAAGTGGTGCGCCTGTTCAAGGCCTCCGGCGCCGAGGTCATCCTCTTCACCTGCGCCGACGTCACCCCGCACATCCCCGGTATCTCGGTGCTGCGCAAGCGGTTCATCACCACCAACGACGCTTACAAGAAGGTCGCCAAGCGCCACGACGCGATCCTCGTCGACCTGTGGGCCGACCGGGCCTTCGAAGACCCGCGCCTGTGGTCGCCCGACCGCCTGCACCTCAACACCCTCGGCCACCAGCGGGTCGCCTACGACGTGTGCCGCGCCCTCGACGTCGAACCCGACCCCGACTGGCTCACCCCGCTCCCGGACCTGCCGCGGCCGCGCCGCGACATGAACGGCGTCCAGTGGGCCGGAAGGCACTTCGCACCATGGGTCAAGCGCCGCCTCACCGGCAAGTCCAGCGGCGACACCGTCAACCCCAAGCGCCCCGAACTCACCAAGGTGAAATGATGCGCCGCCCGAACCCTACCGAGGAGCGCTGTTGATTCTCTTGTTCAAACTCCTGGCCGTCATGGTCGTCATCCTGACCTGCGCCTTCTTCTTCGGCATCCTCTTTCGCAAAGGCCGCGGCGGCCGCTAGGCCCCACCCTCCCGAGCGACCTCCCCCGCCCCGCGCCGCGCCCCTCGGGCACGGCGCCGTCGGCGCGTTCCCCAATGGGGGGTCGCGCCGCCCCGATCCGAAACCTCCGCAAAAGAAACGCCGGGGCGGGGTTCGATCTGTCGCAGGGACAGGGCATCATGGAGAACTGTGGGACTTCTCCAGCGTCTGTTGGGGCGCCGGGACACACCTGATTCAGTGCCAGATCCCGCCGCCCAGCCCCAACCTGCCACCGAGCCTGACAACGCGACCGACAGCGGTCCGTCGTCGGGCGCCCTCGACGATGCCGCCCCCGAGACCAGCCCGGCACCCTCACCGGATGCTCAGGAGGAGGACAGCATCGCTACCTCGGCGCCCATGACCGGATTGCGACTCGTGCCCGCACTCGAACCCGAGCCCGACGACGACCCCCCGGTCGCCGCGGCTCCCGAGCCCGACCTCCCCGAGACGTCCGCCCGCGGCCTCCCCGCACCGACGGACGACATCTTCGTCCCCGAGCGGCCCCGCCGCGAACTGCTCACACTGGACAAACCCGAACCGCCCCGCCACCCCGGCACCGGCCGCGACGAGATGATGCCCCGCATCGACTCCGAGGACCTCGACATCGCCGGCTCGCCCCGCGCTGACCTGCGCGCCGCCGGACTCGCCGTCCCCAAGATGCACCAGCTCGTGCGCCGCGGCGACACCGCCATGTGGGCCTTCGGCGTCCGCGCCTCCGACGCCCTGCGCTGGTGGCTCGACATCCGCCAGTCCGCCGAGGCCACCGGGTGGATGCCCGTCCTCCTCGGCGAACCCGGCGAATGGCGCGACAACGGCGAGGCGATCATCCACGAAGGCGACGACGAGCTCACCCGCGCCGAGGAGATGGACGCCGCCGAACTCCTGCACGACAAGGCCGCCGAAGCCGGCGAACCCGCACGCGGCGTCCCGATCCTGCCCCGCCGCGGCGACTCCGACTTCGCCACGCCCCAGCGCGAGGGCCTGCTCGGACTCGTCGAGATCGACGCGGGCTGGAAGATCCCGGCCATGTTCCCCTGGAAGGGCTCCACCAACTGGGAGCTGTACGGCGCCGAGCACGCCGCCGTCCTGCACAGCTGGCACCGCCGCTTCGAGGCCGAACTCGTCGCCATGACCTACGACGTCATCGAGCTCTACGTCCCCCGCCCGCCCACCGCAGAAGAGGCCATCGCGGTCGCCGGCGAGGCCTACGCCTACTGCCCCGACCTGCTCGACTCCGGCGTGCCCACCCTCGAAGACCTCGCCGAGCACATGATCCGCTCCAAGGCCTGGTACTTCAGGTGGGCGTAGCCCTCCTGAACCAGGAGCGCCGCAGGTGGGCGTAGCGCCCATACGACGGGACCCGCACTACTCCAGCCGGAACCGCAGCCGGAACTCCGTCCCCTTGCGGCGGCTGGCCTCCATCCGCGGGGCCAGCCCGTCGAGGAACCGGGCCACGGCATAGCGCATCGCCTCGTGCCCGGTGATGTCCCACGCCCCCGGGTCGGCGAACCGCGCGATGTGCCGGTACCGGCCCGACGCCACCGCCCGCTCCAGGTACGGCCCCTGCGCGCGCCACCAGTCCTCCTCGGCGGACTCGGGCGCCTCGTCCTCGCTGTCGCCCAGCAGGTACTGGCGCGCCGTCCCCGTCACGAGGTTCATGACGGCCGTGACGATCAGGTTGATCTCGCGGTCGGGCAGGTCGTGCCCCTCGAACGCCGAGAGCGCGAAGTCGTAGCCCTCCAACGAGTCCGGGCCGAGCACGGGGCGGCGCTGGTTGATCTCCAGCAGCCACGTGTGGTCGAGGTAGACCTGCCAGGTCCCCTCGCTCAGCATCTCGAGGCCCTCCCGCCAGCCCGCGGCGGCGAGGTCGGGCGCGTCGGGCCCGAGCTTGGAGAGCCGGTCCACCATGAGGTCGACCAGCTCGCGCTTTCCCGGCACGTACCGGTAGATCGTCATGGCGCCCACGCCCAGCTCGGCCGAGACCTCGCGCATGCCGAAGCAGCTGCCCTCGCGGTCGGCCACCGCGATGGCGGCCTCCACGATCCGGTCGACCGTGAGCCGGGGCTTGGGCCCGGGCCTGCTCTGCTGCGGTTCGTACCCGCGCCAGAGCAGTTCGAGACTGCGCTTGGGGTCGCCCGCCCCCGTCTGTGGTGTCGCCATATCGGCCTCATACTAACGCGCTTGCTAATCGGGTACGCTGTATGCTATTACTGGGTACACCGTACCCGATTAAGGGAGACCAGTCCATGACCACCACGACCGTCGAGGCCGTCAACCTCGGCAAGCGATACAAGGACACCGCAGCCCTGGACGGCTTCGACATCAGCGCCCAGGCCGGCACCGTCCTGGGGCTCCTGGGCCCCAACGGCGCGGGCAAGACCACCACCGTCCGCATCCTCACCACCCTGCTGCGCTTCGACACCGGCAGCGCCACCGTCGCCGGGTTCGACATCGCCCGCGACGCCCGCCAGGTGCGCCGCCGCATCGGCCTCACCGGCCAGCAGACCGCCGTCGACGAGGTGCTCACCGCCCGCCAGAACCTCGTCCTGTTCGGACGGCTCTTCCGCCTCACCAAGGCCCGCGCCCGCGAACGGGCCGATCAGCTGCTCGACCAGTTCGGGCTCCGCGACGCCGCCGACCGCCAGGCCAAGGGCTTCTCCGGCGGCATGAAGCGCCGCCTCGACCTGGCCGCCAGCATGATCCTCGCCCCGCAGGTCCTCTTCCTCGACGAGCCGACCACCGGGCTGGACCCGTCCGGGCGGCGCGAGGTCTGGGACGCCGTCTCCGGCCTCGCCGCCGACGGCACCACCGTCGTGCTCACCACCCACTACCTCGACGAGGCCGACCGGCTCTGCGACCGCATCGCCGTGATCGACCACGGCCGCAACCTGGTCGACGACACCCCGGCCGGGCTCAAGCGCCGCATGGGCGCCGACCGGCTGGAGATCGTCGCCGCCGACCCCGCGGACCTCGCGGTCCTGCACGGCATCGTCGCGGCCGTCGCCGACGGCGAGACCGCGACCGACGAGGGCGCCTCCAGCGTCTCGGCGCCGGTCAAGGAACCGGTCGCCGCGCTCACCGCCGCCGCCACCGCGGTGCGCGACCAGGGCCTCACCGTCGCCGACATCGGGCTGCGGCGCCCGACCCTCGACGAGGCCTTCCTCGAACTCATCGGCACCACCCAGAAGGAGGGCCAGCAGTGAACACCCTCGCCCCGCTCCCCGACGAGACCCTCGCCGGGCGCCTGAAATGGACGCTCCACGACTACCGGACCATCGTCGGCCAGGAGTTCACCCACCTGTGGCGCCAGCCCGTCAACTTCCTGTGGGCGCTCGGCTTCCCGATCGTCATGGTGCTGTTGTTCGTGTACGTCTTCGGTTCCGCCATGGACGTCACCGGCGAGGGCGCCGGGGTCGACTACGTCGCCTACGCCATGCCGGGCATGTTCGCCATGACCATGGCCTTCGGCTTCACCAACACCGCCTGGGCGGTCGCCGAGGCCAAGGAGAAGGGCTTCGTCGACCGGGTCCGCTCCATGCCCATGGCCTCCTCGGCGGTCGTGGTGGGGCGCAACATCGCCGACACCATCCACGCCGCCATCGACCTGTTCGTGCTGTTCCTCATCGCCCTCGCCATCGGCTGGCGCAGCGACGGGACGTTCTGGGAGACCTTGGGCGCCTTCGCGATCCTCCTGTGGCTGCGCTTCGCCCTCATCTGGGTCGGCGTCTGGCTCGGCCTGATGGTCAAGGGCGTCGAGCAGGCCGGGAACCTCTTCGCGATCGCCTTCCCGTTCGGGATGGTCTCCTCGGTGTTCACCCCGCCCGAGCTCATGCCCGGCTGGCTCGGCGCGATCGCCGCGTGGAACCCCGTGTCGGCCACCGCGACCGCGATCCGCGAGCTGTTCGGCAACCCGGTCGCCGCCGGGAACTCCTGGCCCGAGCAGCACGCGCTCATGGCGGCCCTGATCTGGCCGGTGATCATCACCGCGATCTTCCTGCCGCTCGCGGTGCGCCGCTTCCGCAACCTCGGCCGCTAAGTCCGAGAAAGACCTGCGGGAAACAGGAACGGGCCCGCACCGCCACCCGAATTGCGGTGCGGGCCCGGCTTTCCCCCTACTGGAAGCTCACCCAGGCGGTGGTCTCGTAGTCGCCGCCCAGTTCGTTCGCTTGGAGTCCGGTGTTGGACAGGGTCCAGAGCCGGCCGTCGATCACCATCGCGCGCAGGATCTCGCCCAGGTACGGGTCGCTCTCGTTCGCCTCGGACTGGGTGATCCACGCGGCTTCGCTGAGCGAGTCCTCTCCGACTTCCAGCACCACGGCGCCGGTAGCGAACTCGTCGCCGTAGTCGCCCCACTCGGTCGCCGGGACCACCGCGATGCCGGTCTCCTCCCAGTACAGGAACGCGTGCGGCTCCCACTCGACGCTCGACTGCGCCCCCTCCCGCTGGTACTGGTCGAGGACCGTCGCTTCGGCTGCGCCCGTGTCGAACAGGCTCACCTGGAGTCCGGTCGTCTGACCCTCCTCAGTGGCCTCCTGGCCGACGCCGAGCAGCCGGTCGGCCCCGACCGGGTGCAGGTAGCCCGAGTACCCGGTGATCTTGAGTTCGCCCGTCACGACCGGGTTCGCCGGATCGGACAGGTCCAGGGTGTACAGCGGGTCGGTCTGGCGGAACGTCACCACGTAACCGGTGTCGCCGATGAACCTGACCGCGTAGATCTGCTCGTCCACGCCGAGATCGCTCACCGATCCGGTCTCCTCCAGGGAGTCGTCGCCGACCGAGAACACCGTGACCGTGGACTTGGAGGGCTCGGCGACCTCGGCGGCGTCGCCGCCCCAGGCGCACATGGCCTCCATCGGGCAGCCCCAGCCCGGGGTCTCGGTCGTCGCCACCCGCAGGTGCCCGTCGTACTCGCTCAGCGAGTACTGGTTCAAGAGCGACCCGGGGACCGCGGCCTCGCCCGCGAGGCGCGGAGCGCCGTCCTCGAACGCGAACCGGTAGATCTCCGACTCGGCCTTGGACTCCTCCTCGTCCCACGAGTAGTCGTAGTGCGCCAGGTAGAGGCTGTCGGCGGTGCCGTGGACCGTCTCGCCGTCGGCCATGATCGTGTGCGGCTCGACCAGCGGCCAGGCGTCCTCGGCGGGGAGGGCGAACACGCTCACCGAGGAGCCGGAGAAGCGCTCGGGGTGGGCCACGTTCTCGCAGTCGACCTGCCCCGCCTCGTCGTTGACGAAGTACTCGGGCAGCCAGTCCTCGATCTCCGTGTCGCGCACGGCGGCGGCGATGTCGTCCTCGTCGGCCTCGCCCGACCACATGAGGTCCCACACCGGCTGCATCTGCGGCTGGGAGGACACCGCCAGGCGCACCTCGCCGCCCACCAGTCGCGCGTCGACCATGGAGCCCTCCATGGTGAACCGGTCGAGCACGTCCAGGGTCTCGGGGTCCAGGCGCTCCAGCGTGAACTCGCTGTAGTAGGACTCGTCGGTCTGCACGTCGTTCGTGTACATCACCATGAGCGAGTGCTCGCTGAGGAACAGCTGGTGGTCCCAGGAGGCGTCGGGCATGCCGCGCTCGGCGACCACCTCGGCCGAGCGGGTGTCGACCGCTCGCAGCCGATAGTCCGTGACGCTGTAGACCACGGTCCCGTCGGTCTTGACCACGTCCGGTTCGTCAACGCCGGCAACGGCGTTGTTCGTCTCGGAGTAGGAGCCGTCGGCGGCTTCGGTCCCGGCGCCCGCGAAGCTGTCCTCCTCCGCCAT
The DNA here is from genome assembly GCF_900101745.1 of Glycomyces harbinensis. Classification (GTDB taxonomy): domain Bacteria; phylum Actinomycetota; class Actinomycetes; order Mycobacteriales; family Micromonosporaceae; genus Glycomyces; species Glycomyces harbinensis. The sequence goes on from NZ_FNAD01000009.1 coordinate 7,282, forward strand.
GGCGCCTTCGTCGCCTCGGGCGAGCTCTTCGGTTCCGTAGGGGCCGGTGCTCCAGCCGCTGAGGGCGGTGATCGCCGCGTCCTGGATGCCCTCCAGGGCTTCGTCGCAGGTCTGGTAGGAGGCGAGCTGCGCCGAGACCGGCACCCACTGAACGGGATCGGGCACGGTGTCGTCGTCGGGGGATGCGGTGCACCCGGCGGCGCCGAGGGCGGCGGCCGCGGCGAGTGCGGTGAGGAGTCTGGTCTTCATGTTCCTTCGGACGCCGGGTGGCCGCGTTCGGTTCCCTCGACGCGAAGACGGGCCCGGGGAGGTCCCGCCCCCCGGGCCCGTGTCGTGTCGGGACGGCTCACCCCTTGGTGCCGCCCGAGGTCAGGCCGCTGATGAGGTGCCGTTCGGCGAACGCGTAGAACACCAGCGCCGGGAGCATCGCCAGCATGACGAACGCCAGCACCTTCGCCGTGTCCGAGGCGTACTGGCCGCTGAACTGGGTGACGCCCAGCGGGAGCGTCCACCAGGTCGACTTCTGGAGCACCACCAGCGGCAGCAGGAACGAGTTCCAGGAGCCGACGAGCGCGAGCACCGAGGTCGTGGCGAGCACCGGCCGCGACATCGGCAGCAGGATGCGGGTGAAGAACAGCCACGGCCCCGCGCCGTCGATGGTCGCGGCCTCCTCCACCTCGCCGGGGATGGAGCGGAAGAACGTGCGCAGGATGATGATCGTCAGCGGCAGGCCGAACGCGGCCTGCGGCAGGATCACGCCGAGCGGGCTGTTGAGCAGTTCGAAGCTGCGCAGGATGATGAACAGCGGCAGCACCGCCACCGCGAAGGGGAACATCATCCCGGCGGCGAAGAGCGTAAACAGCCCCTCGCGGCCCCGGAAGGCGAAGCGGGCGAACACGAACGCGATCATCGCCGAGCAGGCCACGACGATGAACGTCGTGATGAGCGCGATGAAGATGGAGCTGAAGACCTGCTGCCAGAACGCGCCCGACTCCAGGACGTCGGTGTAGTTCTGGACGTTCCACGGGTTCGGCAGCCCGAGCGCGTTCTCGCGCAGCTGCTGGTTGTCCTTGAAGCCGCCCAGGAGCGCGAACAGGATCGGCGTCGCCACGAACGCGGTCGTCAGGAACGCGGCCACGTAGATGCCGGTGTGGCGCAGGAGGCGGGCGCGAGGCGTGTTGACCTTCATCAGCGGTTCCCCCCTGCGTTGGTGAGCGACCCCTGGAGGTCGCGGTTGAGGACGAAGCGCTGGTAGAGCAGCGCGAACACGAGGCTGATGAGGAACATCGCGATCGACAGCGCCGAGGCGTAGCCGATCTGGTTGCGCTGGAAGCCCTGCTCGTACATGGTGATCGCGAGGGTCTCGGAGGCGTGGAACGGACCGCCGCCGGTGAGCACGTACACCAGGTCGAACAGCTGGACGGAGCCGATGATGGACAGGAACACGATCATCCGCACGGTCGGGCCCATGAGCGGCAGGGTGATGCTGCGGAACGCCTGGGCCCCGGTGGCGCCGTCGATGGCGGCGGCCTCGTACAGCTCGTCGGGGATGTTCTGGCGCCCGGCCAGGAACAGGATCATGTGGAAGCCGAAGAACTTCCAGGTGAGGATGCCGAAGATGACGAACATGACGATGTTGCGGTCCGACAGCCAGCCGATGTGGGTGTCGATGCCGACGGTCGCCAGGAGCGAGTCGGCGAAGCCGCGGTTGGGCGAGAGCACCAGGCGGAACAGGACGGCCGTGACCGCCTCGGTGAGGACGTACGGCACGAAGAACAGCAGCCGGAACGCGGTGCGCCCGGGGAAGCGCTGGTGCAGCAGCATCGCGAGCCCGAACGAGAGGGGCAGCTGGACCGCCAGGGACAGGACCACGATGAGGCCCAGGCGCCACAGGTCGCCGAGGAACACCTCGTCCTGGAGCAGGTTCCGGAAGTTCTCCAGGCCGACGAAGTCGGTCGGCACGCCGCCGAGGCCGTTCCAACGGAAGAACGCGACGTACGCGGCGAACAGCACCGGGACGATCACGAACAGCAGGAACAGCATCAGGCCGGGGGCGATGAACGTCGCGAGGGTCCCCGCGCCGGGGCGCCCGGACCGCCGGCGCGGGCTGGTGCCCGCGCGGCGGTCCGAGCGCCCCGTCACCGGGGAGGCCCCAGGGGACTCCTTGAGTGTCACGCCTCGGCCGCCCAGGCGTCGTTGACCATCGTCACGAAGTCCTCAGGGGTGACCTGGCCGAGGAGGAGCCCCTCGGTCGCGTCGTTGATGACGCCGCCGATGGCCGGCGGGTACGCCTGGTCGAGGTAGAGCTGCGTCCCGGTGGCGGTGGCGAGCGCGTCGACGACCTTCTGGGTGTCCTCGTTCATCTCGGGCGCGACCGACGCGGGGTCGGCGGCCACCGGGGTCAGGTTGCCCTCGGTGATGGCGCGGGAGTAGTTCTCGGGCTCCATGAAGTTGCACAGGAAGTCGAGCGCCTCGTCGGGGGCGTCGGCCGCGACCGCGTAGCCGTTGCCGCCGCCGAGCCACTCGGTGGTGGTGCCGGCGCCGCCCGTGACCGTCGGGAAGGGGAAGAACCCGAGGTTCTCGGGTCCCTCGGTGCCGGAGTTGTCGCGCTGGGCCTGGGGGGCCCACTGGCCCATCAGCTCCATCGCGGCCAGGCCTTCGCCCATGACCGCGGACTGGCCGTCGGCCTCGCCGTAGACGGCGGATTCGAAGCCGGGCTGGAACGGTTCCATCGCGGCGAGTTCGGCGACCATCTCGCCGGCCTGGATGAAGCCCTCGTCGGAGAAGTCTCCGGCTTCGGCCGCGGCCTCGAGGCCGTCGAGGCCGACGGTGCGCATCGCGAGGTAGGTCCAGTAGTAGTGGCCGGGCCACTTGTCGGCGCCGGCGAGGGCGATCGGCGCGATGTCGGCGTCCTTGAGTGCCTGGACGGCGGTGAGGAACTCGTCCCAGGTGGCCGGGGGCGCGTCGATGCCGGCCTGGGCGAAGAGGTCCATGTTGTACCAGAATCCGACGACGCCGGCGTCGAACGGCATGCCGTAGAGCTTGCCGTCGATCGTGTAGGGCTCGAGGGCGATCGGGTTGATCTGGTCGATGCAGTCGAGCTTGCCGGTGAGGTCCTGCACGAGGCCGGCCTCGACCTGCTCGGCGAGGACGCCGCCGCCCCAGGTGTGGAAGATGTCGGGCACGTCGCCGGACTGCGAGGCGGTTCCCATGCGGTCCTTGAACGCCTGGTTCTCGATGGCCTGCACGTCGATGGTGAGGTCGTTGTCCGCGCTGAAGTCGTCGGCGAACTCCTGCCACGTGGACATGAGCGGGTCCTGGTTCTGGATGTGCCACCAGGTGATGTCGGCGTCGCTCTCGCCGCTGTCGCCGCACGCGGCGGCGGTCAGCGCGAGAGAGGCGGCGGCGCCGGCGGCGAGGGCCGCCCGGAGTCGCCTCAAGGGTTTGCGCATCGGAGTCGTCCTTTCGAGGGATGCGTGGTCCGGTAGGAGTCGGGGGCGCCGCCGCCGTTCGCCGGGCGCGAGGTTCGCCCGGGTACGGCAACGCCACCGAAACTTTCGGAACAAGTATCGGAAACTTTCGATGCGGTCATAGTACCTGCGACGCCGACGAATGTGAAGAGGGTCTCTCCGCGGCACCCCGGCGGTCAAGCGATCGACGTATCCATGCAGGTCGATGCCAATTCCGGGGGTTTGAAAAAGGGTCCCGAAACGGCGAAACGGCCGCCCCGGAGCCGGGACGGCCGTGAAAATTGTTGCGGATCTGCGACGCTTCGCATCCTGGAGCGGGTGACGGGAATCGAACCCGCTTCTCAACCTTGGGAAGGTCGCATTCTACCAGTGAACTACACCCGCGCGCTCTGACGAACAGAGCCGCACGAAGTATACAAGGCCGCCGCGGCGGGGCATTCCGGCCCCGCCGCGCGGTCCCTACAGCGCGGCCAGGGCGGCCGTGATGTCGTCGTGCAGGAGCCCGACGTTCGCGTAGACGCCCGGGTTGCCGGCCTCGGCGCAGCCGTAGCCCCAGCTGACGATGCCGACCAGGACGCCGTCGGCGGACACGAGCGGGCCGCCCGAGTCGCCCTGGCAGGAGTCCACGCCGCCGTTGGCGAGGTCGCCCGCACACAGCATGGTGGCGTCGTCGAACTCGGCGCCGTAGGCCCCGTCGCACTCGCCGTCGGTGACGTAGGGGACGTCGACGTAGAGCAGGTCCTGCGAGGTCGAGCCGGACTCGGTGGTGCCCCAGCCGGCGACGGTCAGGGTGCCCCAGTCCTTGGTGTCGGCGTCGGCCAGCGGCAGAGTCTCGGCCCCGGTGATCGGCTCGGCGAGCCGGATGAGCGACCAGTCGTTGACCATGGTCGAGCCGTCGAAGCCGTCGGCGACGACGATCTCGGCGACCTCGTAGACGTCGGTCTGGGTGATGTCGGTGCCGCCGTGGCGGATGACCACGTCGGCGGCGGCGGTGCCCTCGGTGCAGTGGGCGGCGGTGAGGACGACGTCCTCGGCGATGAGCTGGCCGCCGCAGTAGTTGAACGACGGGTCGCCGGCGTCGGCGAGGGCGACGATCCAGGGGAACTGGCCCTCCTCGGCGGGCTGGCCGCCGATGATCTGGGCGTCGAAGCCGCCCTCGGGGGCGGCCTCTTCGGCGTTCGCGCCGGTGGTGCCGAGCGCCAGTGCCGCGGCGCCGAGGCCGACGGCGGCGAGGGCGCCGATACGGGTGAGGGTCTTTCTGCGGTTGTACACGCGCGAGTTCCTTCCGTAAGGGTGGTGAGGAAGCGGCGATGTTGACTGCCTGCCGCCCCAGACCTTACGGGAAAAGCACTCATATTTAAATAATCACGACGCAAGCGATATTTCACTGAATAACGGCGAATCACCTTGTTGCGGACATCAATGAGGATGGACGTGGTGCAAACGTCCAATTCGGTCAACGGCACTGAGGACGGAGCGCGGCGGGGGCCGGGCGGGATCGGCCGCCCGGCCCCCGCGGGAGCGTGTCGGACCGCCGCGAGGGCGGCCGCGCGGCTACTCCCAGCCCGCGAGGACCTCGTCGATCGCGTCGGCGAAGCCGGCGATCTCCGAGTACACGCCCGGGTTGCCGGCCTCGGCGCAGCCGTAGCCCCAGCTGACGATGCCCACGAGCACCTGCTCGTCGCCGGCGGGGGTCATGATCGGGCCGCCGGAGTCGCCCTGGCAGGAGTCCACGCCGCCGTTGGCGAGGTCGCCCGCGCACAGCATGGAGGCCGCGTCGACCTCGTCGGGGTAGGCCGCCTCGCAGTCGGCGTCGCTGACGAAGGGCACCTCGACCCATTCGGCGACGACCGGGTACTCCTCCCCGGTGTCGCCCCAGCCGGCGACCTCCAGGACGTCGAGCTCGGCCGACTCGGCGCCGAGCGCGATCGGCTCGACGTCGACCGGTTCGGCGAGCTTGAGCAGCGCCCAGTCGTTCGCGAACGCGACCGGGTCGTTGTAGTCCTCGGCGACGTGCAGGTCGGCCACGGCGGTCTCCACGATCGCGTCCGACTCGAGGTCGACCGAACCCGAGAAGATCACGAGGTCCTCGGCGGTGGCGTCCTCGACGCAGTGCGCGGCGGTGAGCACGACGTCCTCGGCGATCACCGAGCCGCCGCAGAACTGGCGCTCCCAGGGGGTGCCCTCGCCGGGCGAGCCGAGGCCCACGAGCCAGGGGAACTGGCCCTCCTCGGCGGGCTGGCCGCCGATGATCTGGGCCTCGAAGCCGCCCTCGGGGGTGTTGTCCTCCGCGTTGGCGGCGACGCCGGCCCACGCGATCGCGGCGGCGCCGACGCCGGCCGCGAGGCCCGCGCCGAGGCGGATCAGGTGCTTCCTATTCCTGTCCACTGTGAATCCTTTCGGGATGGATGTGCGGAACGGCCGATTTGGCCTTCCTAGACCGAAAGACGCCATGTGCTGGATTGATGGTTGTGCGGGGGTATTGATGAGTATTCAGTGAAATAGCGGCAAACGTCTTCAATGCCAGTCGCGTGCGGCACGGGTTGACAGCCGGCCGCTCCTCTTGTAGGGCACGCGAAAAGGACCGGACGGCCCCGCCGTCCGGTCCGAAAGTGCTTGCGCCCCTGGACTACGCGTCCGCGGACTGCTTCGAGCGCAGCTCCTTGCCCAGGTGGAGCGACCCTTCTTCCGACGCGTAGAACCCGAAGGGGGTCACCGGGACGTAGCCCAGGGCGCGGTACATCGCGATCGCCTCGGGCTGCTCGGGCCCGGTCTCGAGGATGAGCCGCCTGCGCCCGGCCGCGGCCGCGGAGGCCTCCACCGCCGCCACCAGCCGCCGGGCCAGGCCCTGCCGGCGGGCGTGCTCGCGCACGTAGACGCGCTTCATCTCGGCGTCGTCCTCGTGCGTCCGCCAGCCGCCGCATCCCAGCGGCTCGCCCGACTCGTCGTAGGCCACCAGGAAGTCCCCGTTCGGCGGGTCGAAGTCGCCCGCCCCCAGGGCCGTCTCGTCGCCGCCGCCGTAGCGGCGCACGTACTCGGCCTGGATCTCGTCGCAGAGCGTCTGCGCCACAGGGCTGTCGAAGTGGGTGCGCGCAATCTGGATTTCCACGCCCACAACTTTCGCACAACCGATGGTCACGGTGCCAGAGCGCTGCATCACGCACGGCGGGGTCCGCGGCGCGCGAACCGGACCCGCCCCGTCGGGGGGACGGACCGGCGCGACCGTGATGCGGCGCCCAGTTCAGGACGGTTCGGTACCGTCCGAACAGATGAGGCCGGGGCGGCCCTTTCGTCGCCTCGGGTCGACCGAACGCACAGACTTCGCCCTTACCCGTCCGGCAGGCTCCTCCACGCCCGGTAGCGCCGCGCGGACCATTACGATCTTCACATCGGCGATGCTCGAATCGGGTCCGGCGCTCCGGGCACCCCATCGACGACGGTCGAAGTCCGGCGCCCTGATCCCCGCGCCGCTGCGACCGAACCGCTTGCGGGCGAGACGCTCCCTTCCGGCCACGGCAGGGCGCGCCCGCGCCCGAACGGGGTACTCCCGCTCCGGGTCCGTCTCGAATGCACGGCGACCCGGCCGCGATCCGGTAGGAAGGAGGCATTCGCCCACATGCGCACGACGATGCGTCGCAGGCCCGCCATGGCCCGCGCTGACCGGTTGAACGGCTGGTCGGCACCTTCGGTGCGGTCGGCGTTCACCGCCGCCTTCGCCGTCGTGGTCGTCCTGGTCGGCCTGCGCCTGACCGTGCGCGACGACTCGCACGCCGTCTCGTGGCTGGCCCTGCCTCCGCTGGTGGCCTCGGCGTTCCTGCCGTGGCGCTGGGTGGCCGGGGTCGGGCTGGCGAGCATGGCGGCCGCCTTCGGGTACCTGTGGATCCTGCACGACTTCGCCGTCTCCAGCGTGGCCGCCTACGGGGTGGACTTCCTGGTCGTGGCCGTGGCGGTGGTGATCTCGGCGGCGGTGGCGATCGTGCGCGAGCGCGACGACGAGCGGCTCAAGCGGCTGACGCAGCTGGCCTCGGTGGTGCAGCAGGCCATCCTGCGGCCGATCGGGGAGCGGCTGGGACCCTTCGACATCGCGGCCCGGTACGTCTCGGCGCGCTCGGGCGCGGAGATCGGCGGGGACCTGTACGAGGCCCTGGACACCGACTTCGGGGTGCGGATCATCATCGGCGACGTGCGGGGCAAGGGCCTGGACGCGGTGCGGCTCTCCTCGACGGTGCTCGGCTCGTACCGGCACGTGGCGTTCGAGCGGGCCGACCAGCGGTGCATGATCACCGACCTCGACCACGCGGTGGCCCGCAACGCGGGCGACGAGGACTTCGTGACCGCGATCCTGCTCCAGGAGCGGGGCGGGACGCTCGAGATCGTCAACTGCGGGCATCCGCCGCCGATGCTGGTGCGCGACGGGGTGGCGACGTATCTGGAGCCCGAGTCGATGGCGCCGCCGCTGGGGCTCAACCCCACGCCGAGCGAGCTGACGCTGCGGCTCCAGCCGGGGGACCGGATCTTCCTGTACACGGACGGCCTGGCCGAGGCGCGCAAGGACGGGGAGTTCTTCCCGATCCGCGAGCGGGCCTGGAGCCTCATCGGGCACGGGAACGTGGGCGACGGCCTGGCCTCGCTTGAGTCGGCGCTGCGGCGCTGGGTCGGCGGCCCGCTGACCGACGACATCGCCCTGCTGCTCCTGGACTACCGGCCCGATTCAGACTGAGGCCCGGACGCCGTCCGGTTCGTGCTAGTTCGTCATGCCGTCTGGGCCCGGTCGGGCCCGAAACCGCTGCGCCCGTGCTCATCCGTCATGCCGTGCGCCCGACGCGGCAGCGCCTGAGGGCGCGCAGCCGGGGAGCGGCGCGGCGGCGCTTGGTCAGGCGCACCGGCGGGAACCTGGGAACGCTCACGAGACGGCCCCCTCTGCGGGGGCGGCGGGCCCGGGCGCGCCGAAGACGCGCTGGAGCACGGGTCTGGCGCGGCGGTGGCGGCCGACGTAGGCGGGTCGGGCGCGGGCGGCGATGCGGTCGGCGACGGCTCGGATCATGGGGGCGACTCCTGGTGTGATCGCACAGGCGGTCTGTTTCCCGGTTCAACGAGGCACGGGTGCGCCGGTTACGGCGGTGCGGAGAAACCCCGGCCCGCTCACCCGATCGATGGACGCGTCGCACGCGGGCGGACGTCGGAGGCGGCGATCGGACGCCGATGCCGGACCCCGGGCCCCGATGCCGGAGGCGGGTGCCGGACCCCCGGCGCACTTCGGCGAACGGGGTCCGCGCGCTGCCCGTTTTGCAGGCTAGAGTCGGTTACGGGCCTTTTCGCGGCTCGGCGGCGTGGCGGAAATCCGACACGCGCCCCGGCTCCTTGCGCGGGACGCTTGAGCTACCTACTGGCGGGTAATATGATGGTGGTTACCACCGAGTAATGGAGGACCCGCAATGACGCACTTCCGCCACAACCTTCGAGACCTCGAGTTCAATCTCTTCGAGGTCTTCGGAGCGGACAAGATCCTCGAACACGAGGCTTTCGCGGACCTGGACGAGGCCACGGCCCGCGAGGTCCTGCGCGAGCTCGCGCGCCTGTCCGAGGAGGAGCTCGCCGCCAGCTTCGTCGAAGGCGACCGCAACCCGCCCGTGTTCGACGCCGCCACCAACTCGGTGACGCTCCCCGAAGCCTTCAAGAAGTCCTACAAGGCGTTCATCGACGCCGAGTACTGGCGCCTCGACCTCCCCGAGGTCCTCGGCGGCACCTCCGCGCCCCGCATGCTCTGGTGGTCGCTGGCCGAGCTCGTGCTCGGGGCCAACCCCGCCCTTTGGATGTACGCCGCCGGCTCCTCGTTCGCGCACAGCGCCTACCGCGAGGGCACCCCGGAGCAGCAGGAGTGGGCGAAGCTCTTCATCGAGAAGGGCTGGGGCGCCACGATGGTCCTCACCGAGCCCGACGCGGGCTCCGACGTCGGCGCGGGCACCACCAAGGCCCACCTCCAGCCCGACGGCTCCTGGCACATCGAGGGCGTCAAGCGGTTCATCACCTCGGGCGACCAGGACATGACCGACAACATCATCCACTACGTCCTGGCCCGGCCCGTGGGCGTCGAGGGCGTCGGCGGGCCCGGCACCAAGGGCCTGAGCCTGTTCATCGTCCCCAAGTACGAGTTCGACCCCGAGACCGGCGAGCTCGGCGCGCGCAACGGCGTCAAGGTCACCAACATCGAGCACAAGATGGGCCTGAAGGTCTCCGCGACAGCCGAGCTGACCTTCGGCGAGAAGACCCCTGCGAAGGGCTGGCTCCTCGGCGACAAGCACGAGGGCATCCGCCAGATGTTCCTCATCATCGAGTACGCGCGGATGATGGTGGGCACCAAGGCGATCGCCACGCTCTCCAGCGGCTACCTGAACGCGCTCGACTACGCCAAGAGCCGCATCCAGGGCGCCGACCTGCTCCAGTCGACCGACAAGACCGCCCCGCGCGTGCCGATCATCAAGCACCCGGACGTGCGCCGCTCGCTGCTGCTCCAGAAGTCCTACGCCGAGGGTCTGCGCGCGCTCGTGGCGTACACCGCGTCGTGGCAGGACAAGGCCCTGCTGGCAGAGGCCGACGGCGACGAGGAGGCGGCCGAGACCGCCAAGAAGATCAACGACCTGCTGCTGCCGCTGGTCAAGGGCTGCGGTTCGGAGCGGGCGTACGAGCTGCTGAGCTCGGAGTCGCTCCAGACCTTCGGCGGCTCCGGCTACCTCCAGGACTACCCGCTGGAGCAGTACGTGCGGGACGCGAAGATCGACACCCTCTACGAGGGCACGACCGCGATCCAGAGCCTCGACTTCCTGTTCCGCAAGATCATCAGGGACAACGGCGAGTCGCTCATGGCCCTGGCCGCCGAGATCATGGCGACCGCGCAGGACGGGCACGCGGACCTGGAGGAGACGCGCGGGAAGGTGCTGCGCGCGCTCGGCGACGTGCAGGGCATCCTCGAGGCGCTCCAGCCCGCGCTGATGGGCCCGATGTCGGGCGAGCCGCGCGAGCTGTACAAGGCCGGGCTGCACTCGCGGCGCCTGCTGCTGGCCGTCGGCGACCTGATGGTCGGCTGGCTGCTGCTGCGCCAGGGCGAGGTCGCGCAGAACAAGCTCGACGCGGGCGCGGACGACGACTTCTACCGCGGGAAGGTCGCCTCGGCGAAGTTCTTCGCCAAGGAGGTGCTGCCGCGCATCACCGCCGACCGCAAGGTCGTCGAGGCCGCCGACCTGGTGCCGATGGACCTCCCGGACGGGGCGTTCTAAAGGCGACACGATCGGGTGAGAACGAGCGACCCGGGCCCGGAAGGGCCCGGGTCTTGTCATACCCCCGCGGGAGGATCGAGCGGCGCGACAGTCTTTTCCCCTCCAGTGGTGGGTGGGGGTTTGTGGACGGCCGTTGCGATGCGGAACTCAAATCTCCGGATCGGTCGGGATCGAGGCCGTTGTGCCGAACTCCAGGAAGGCCGCGTTGGCCTCCTCCTCGCCGCTCGAGGCCGCGGCCAGCGCCGCCTCCATGCCGTGCAGCGTCCCCCGCAGGTACTGCAGGTTCCGCCAGGTCGCGGCGTGGAACTCCAGGTACCGCCCGGCCGCTTCGGGCGCGCCCGGCGCGGTCCCCAGCGCCGGCGCCCGGCTCAGCGTCCCGGTGCCCAGCACCGGGATCACGTCGTTCTCCAACTCGTCCAGCAGCTCCAGCAGGAGCTGGCGGTACTCCCCGATCGCCGCGGGGTCGAACACTCGCTCGCCCATGGGTCCTCCTTCGCTCGTGGACCGGCCCGCGCCGGTCAGTTGTACGGGTCCTCGTTCGGTTTGACGTAGCCCCAGAGGTTTCCGGTCTCGCGCCTGGTGAGGTCCTGCGGCCGCTCGTCCTCCTCCGCCTCGTCCTCGTCGTACCGCTTGGCGTCCCTGCCCGCGGCGCCGCCCTGCTGGTGCGCCGGGGCCATGCCCGGGCGGACGCCGCCGCCCGCGCCGCCTCCCGCTCCTGCGGGCCCCGCGGTCGGCACCGGTGCGGTGACCGCGGGTCCGAACAGCCCCTGCGGCACGCCGCCGGCCCCGCCCGGGCCCATCGCGCCTCCCGCGCGCATCGCGCTGCCGCCGCTGGAGCCGAACGCGCCGCCCGGGCCCGAGCCGAAACCGCCGCCGGAGGCGAGGCCGCCCGCGACGTCGTCGTCCGCCTCGTCCTCGTCCTGTGGGGCCTGGTCCTCGCGCACCGTCCCGTCGCCGCCGGGCGGGACCGGGCTCGGGTCCTGCGTCGCCCGCGGGGCGGCCGGCGGCGACGGCCGCTCCGCCTCCGGCGCCGCCAGATCCATATAGGACGTGTCGGCGCCGCCGGGGAGCGGACGGTCCTCTCCCGTGGGGCCCAAGGCCGTCAGCTCCTCGCTCTGCCCGTCGCGCTTGGCCGCGATGGCCTCGTCGATCGCCGCCTGCCGTTCGAAGTACCCCGCCAGCTCGGCGGCGACCCGGTCGGTGAAGAGCTCCTTCGCCTCCTCGCCCGCGAGCGCCCGCACGTCCGCCACGAGCGCCCCGAGTCCCGACAGGGCCGAGCCGACGCGCTCCTCGATGAACTCCCGCACGTCGGTCGCCAGCCGCGGGTCCGCCCCGGCCAGTTCCATGGCCTTCTCGGCCTCCTCGCAGGTCATCCGGATGCAGTCGCCGTGCCACCACGCGGGCCGCAGGTGCAGCGAGACGAGGTTCGACCACTCGCCCTCCACGCCGACCATCGGTGCGGGGTAGGGGATCTCGCCCGAGTCCCCGCCCTGGAGCGTGTAGATCGCCGTCTCGCAGGTCGCCAGTTCGGCGGTGGTCGCGTCGATGTCGTCGATCACGCCCTCCAGGAGCGCCCGCGCCTCGTCGGCCTGCGCGGCGAACGCCTCGAAGTCCTCTCCGGCCCATCCCTCCGCGAGCGCCGACAGCCGCGACTTCAACCGGTCGGGCCAGGACCCGATCCGCGCGCCCACCTCGTCGGTCCAGCCGGTGCGCAAGCGCTGCAGGGAGAACGCGTCGGGGTCCTGGGGCCGGACCGCGGTCACCGCGGCCCTGAAGTCGTCTTCGGTCGGGTAGGCCATGCCCTCGCACCGGGGCTTGAAGCGGTGCAGCTGCCCCTCCGCCGGCACCGCCGACGCCAGCTGCACCCAGTCCTCCTCGGCGGGGTGCGCGACGGGGTGCGGGCAGGCCGCCGAGGAGCATCCGGCGCGTTCGGCGCCCGAGCCCGCGGTGTCGCCGAAGGCGATCGTGAACTCGAACGAGGGCGCCTCCAGCGACGCCTCGAAGTACAGGCCGGCGCCGTCGCCGGCGCCCTCCTCGGCCGCGTCGCCGCTCGCGAACAGGCTGTCGGTCATCGCCAGCGCCCTTCCTCCGGCCCGGGCGCTCGGCCCGCGCTCCATCGATGCGTGTGCCGCCCATGGAAGACCGCCGTGTCACGAATCCGTCATGCCCCGCGTTCCACAGAGGCGGGACCGTCCCGTGACGGCGGGCGCGAGAGTATGCGGGACGCCGCCGGGCGTCCGCCCCGACGGGCGTCGACACCTCGAAGACCTCGAAGGAGGTACCCCATGACCGTGCACATGGACGTTGACGATGTGCGATCGGGCGGCTCCGGGCTCCGCGGCCTCGCCCCCGGCGCGCAGAACGCGTCGCGGAGGGTGGAGCGCCCGGCGCAGGCCGCGGCCGAGCGCAACCCCGGTTTCGCCACCGGCGACGCGGGCCGCCGGTGGCAGACCGCGCTCGCGGCCTGCACCGCGGGCATCGAGCGCCGCCTGGACTGGCAGGGCGAGCAGGTGGTCGGCAGCGCCGACGACTTCGACGCCGCCGACCATGCGGCGGGCGACCGCTTCGGCGGCATCCACAACGACATTCCCACCGCCGGTTAGGAGACCACCCATGCCCAGCTACCAGGAAGCGATGACGGCGGCGCCGTCGGAGTTCCTCGCCTTCGCCGCGGAGACCACGGCCGCGGCGGGCGACCTCGTCTCCCACCTGGCCGACTACGGCACGAAGGTCGGCGAGATCAACAGCCACTGGAAGGACACCGCGAACGAGGCGTTCAACGCCGAGGTCACGGCGGTCGTGACCCACATCGGCGATGTCGGGAGCGAGATCGCGGCCGCCTCGACGGTGCTGGACGCGACCGGCGTCCAGCTGTCCGCCGACTGCACGGCGCTGCAGACCGCCGACGGCGTGCTCAAGGGGCTCGGGTTCGACATCCTGCCCTCGCCGCTGGTGATGCTGAGCGCGGCGCAGCGCTCGCTCATCGCTTCGGCGGGGCCGCTCGCGGGGCTCCTCGAGGCCTCGCTCCAGGCACAGGCGGCGGCCGGAACGCTGCAGCTGCAGGGGATCCTGGGGCTGATCAACGCGGCGGACGCGACGTCGGGGGCCGTGCTCGAGTCGATCGCGTCGGTCCTGCAGCCCTTGGAGGACAAGGCGGGCACGGCCCAGGACGATTCGGCGGGCGCCGGGGACGAGTCGGGCGCCGCGGGTGAGGAGTCCGGCGGCGAAGAGGAAGAAGAAGAGGAGTCCACTGAGGAGGAATCGGAGGAGCCCCAGGAGGAGGAGCCGGCCGCCTCCGACACGCAGCAGCCGGAGACCCCGCAGGATCCCTCGGCCATGGACGATCTCGCGCAGCCGGAGACGCCGGAGCTGGACAATCCTTGGGACGCTTCGGAACTGCCCGACCCCGACGACCTCTCCGGCGGCCTCGCCTCCGGCGGCGGCCTCGGCTCGGGCGGGCTGGGCGGCGGCGGTCTCGGCGCCGGCGGCCTGGGTTCCGGTGCGGGCGCGGCGACCGCGGGCGGCATGGGAGGCGTGGGCGGTGCGATGAGCGCGCCGGTCGGCGCGGGGGCGACCGCCGCGGGCGCCAGGCCGGGCGCGGGCGCCATGACGGGCGCCGGTGCGGGCGGGGCCCGCGGCGGACCCGGCGGCGACGAGGAGACCGGCCGCGAGACGCACCTGATCGAGGACCCCGAAGAGGACGTGTGGGGCATCGGCAAGGCGGACGACGACCCCTACGCCTGAGGCAGGCGGGCGCAGGGGGAGAGGAAGGGAGTCCGAGCCGGGCGGGCTCGGACTCCCTGTCGCTTCGGCCGCTTCCGGAACCGGCCCGTCCCCGGTCCGAGTCGCAGGCGTGGTCGGGATCGGCGGTGCCCCGCTTCGGCCCGCCCGGTCGCGGTCCGCCGCCGCCTCCTCCGGCGCGTCCCGCGATCTGAGGCCCGCGCCGTTCCTCGCCCGGCGTCCCGTGCGGCTCTGCGATCATGGGAGCCATGGAAGCAGCGAACCCCCCGATCGAACTGTGCTGCCTGCTCCGGGCCAGGCCCGGAGCGGAGCAGGAGATGACCGCCTACGAGGACAAGGTGCTCGCCCTGGTCCCCGAACACGGAGGCGAGGTCGTCTCGCGCGTGATCGGCGACGGCGCCGACGGGCACCCCCACGAGGTCCAGGTCCACCGCTTCCCCGACCAGGCCGCGATCGACGCCTACATGGCCGACCCGCGGCGCCTCGCGCTCGCGGGCGAACGGGACCGCACCGTCGCCGAGACGATCCTCTTCCCGGTGTCCATCGCGAAATAATCCCCCGGAATCTATTGACTTTCGATAGATATCTATCGAGAATCGATCCATGAGTAGTTTCTTCATCGCCGTGCTGCGCCTCGGCGTCCTCGCGACCCTCCTCGGCGGCCTCTTCGGCCAGATCGTCGTCATCCCGACCACGGCGGCCGACGAGGTCGAGCGGTTCCCGCCCTACGAGCCCTTCGCCGCCTTCTACGTCACCACGGCGATCCTCGGCATCGTCTGCATCCAGGTCGCGCTCGTCGCGATGTGGATGCTGCTCAACATGATCGACCGCGAGGCGCTGTTCACGCAGCGGGCGTTCCTGTGGGTCGACACCATCATCGGCGCGTCGGTCGCGGCGACCCTGCTCGCGCTCGGCATCGTCGGGCACCTCCTGTTCGCGGGCGTTCCCGAGCCCCCCGGCCAGGACATGGCCGCGCTCGGCGCCCTCGGCGGGGCCGTGCTGTGCACCGGGGCCGGCGCCGCGTTCGCGATGCTCGTGACCATCCTGCGCGGCCTGCTGCGCAAGGCCGCCGACCTCCAGGCCGAGATGTCCGAGGTGGTCTGATGGCGATCATCGTCGACCTCGACCTCCAACTGGCCCGCAGCGGCCTGTCGGTGGGCGAGTTCGCCGCCGCCGTGGGCATCACCCCCGCCAACATCGCCGTCCTCAAGAACGGCCGCGCGAAGGCCGTCCGGTTCACCACCCTCGACGCGATCTGCCGCATCCTCGACTGCCAGCCCGGCGACGTCCTGCGCTGGGTGCCCGACGAATAACGGCGTCCACCGGCACCGAGCGGCCCGGCCGCCCCCCGTGGGCCGCCGGGCCGACCGCGCGCCGCTACTCGAACGCGTGCGCCAGCAGGGCGCTCAACCGCTCCGCCGCCCGCTCCTGGACGATCCGCACCGTCGCCGCCGCCCGCGCCGACAATTCCTCGCACTCGGTGTCGAGCGTCGCGTTCGGCACCAGGAACCTGAACCCGGTCAACCGCCCCTCCAGGTTCACCTCCGCCGAGCACAGGTCGTCGTCGGTGGTGTGCGCGAACCGCTCGGTGCTCGCGGCGACGAGCTCGCGGATCTCGTCGCCCCGCCGGTCGGGCACCCGCGCGGCCACGAGGTCGGCGTGCGTCCGCTCCAGGCGCAGCACGTGCTCGGAGCGGGCCGCCTCGGCCGCCGTCCACGCCGCCTCGATCGCGTCCGCCACCGCCCGGTTGCTCAACCGGTCGATCGTGGGGCTCAACGCGAGCGACCGCAGCCGGCCGGTGTAGTCCAGGCGCAGCCACGCGACCCGGTCGGCGTCCGAGCCGTCGAAGCCGCGGCCGGTCAAGTCCTCGACCAGCGCCGACGCCCGCTCGGCGAGGTCCGCCGCCCGCCCGTACCGCTCCCGGGACGGGGCCGCCCCCAGCGCCCGGTCCACCGCGTCCCGCACCGGCCCCGCCGGAAGCCGGGACGCGGCCCGACGCCCCCGGGACACGCGGTCCTCGTAGTCCTCGGGGAACTCCATCCGCTCCATCGGTCTGCCTTCCACTCCAAGGGGCGCTGACCGAACGATCCTTCGCAACCCGCTCACGGATCGGTCACCGATCGGTCATGCTTCGCGTCGAGCGGACCCGCGCGCCCTTGTGGGACACTGGAATCCCCATTCATCGAAGGCGGAGGACATGGCGACCCTCGACGTGCGGCTGCTCGGGCCCCTTGAGGTCCGGATCGACGGCGAGAGCGTCGCGGTCCCCCGCGGCAACACCGCCACCGTCCTGGCGATCCTTCTCGACGAGGCCGGCAGCGTCGTCCCGCTGGGCGACCTCGTCCGCGCCGTCTACGGCCCCGACATCCCCCTGGACCCCGACACGCAGGTCCAGAACACCATCGGGATCCTGCGGCGCAAGCTCGGCGCCGCCCGCGAACGCCTCGCCACCGTCGGGCGCGCCTACCGCTTCGACGTCGCGACCGATGAGCTGGACCTCCTGCGCTGCAAGGCCAAAGACGCCGAAGCGCGGCGCCTGCGCACCGAAGGCGACCTCGCCGGGGCCGCCGCCGCCCTGCGCGACGCCCTCGCCGAATGGCGCGGCCCGGCCCTCGCCGACCTGTCCGGCGCCGCCGTCGAGGCCGTGCGCCGCCGCTACGACGAGCACCGCCTCACCCTCCTGGAGCGGCGCATCGACCTCGACCTCGAACTGGGCCGCCACGCCGAGGTCG
Source organism: Glycomyces harbinensis (assembly GCF_900101745.1). Classification (GTDB taxonomy): domain Bacteria; phylum Actinomycetota; class Actinomycetes; order Mycobacteriales; family Micromonosporaceae; genus Glycomyces; species Glycomyces harbinensis. The sequence goes on from NZ_FNAD01000009.1 coordinate 24,499, forward strand.
TCGAGGAGCTGCGCCAGATCGTCGCCGTCCACGACACCCGGCAGCGCTTCACCTCCCTGCTCATGCGCGCCCTCCACGCCTCCGGGCGCGCCGCCGAGGCCCTGGACGCCTATGAGGCCCTTCGGGTCCGCCTCGCCGACGCCCTCGGCGTCGACCCCGACCAGGCCCTGCGCGACCAGCACGTCCGGATCCTGCGCGCCGCCCCCGCGGACCCCGGCGAGGGCGACCGGGCCCCCGCGGCCGAACCGCCCCGCCGCGTCCCCGCCACCCTCCCGCGCGGCAACACCCGCTTCACCGGCCGCGACAACGAGACCCGCCTCCTCGACGGCTACCTCGACGCCGCCGACGGCGAAGCCGGCCTCGCCGTCATCACCGGCATGGGCGGCGTCGGCAAGACCTCCCTCGCCGTGAACTGGGCCCACCGGGTCAAGCACCGCTTCCCCGACGGCCAGCTGTACTTCAACCTGCGCGGCTTCGACCCCGCCGCACCCGGCGTGGAGCCGGGCGCGGTCCTCGCCGAAGCCCTCGTGGCCCTGGGCGTCGAGACGCAGCAGCTCCCGGTCGGACTCGACGAGCGGATCGGCCTGTACCGCACCGTCCTCGCCCAGCGCAAGATCCTCGTGGTGTTCGACAACGCCCGCGACGCCGCGCAGGTCCGCCCGCTCCTGCCCGTCGCCCCCGGCAGCTTCACCCTCGTCACCAGCCGCGACCGCCTCGCCGCCCTCGACGCCACCGAGGGCGCCGACACCGTCCCGCTCGAACTGTTCTCCGAGTCCGAGGCGTGGGCGCTGCTGGTGCGGCGCATCGGCCTCGACCGGGCGCTCGCCGACGAGGCCGCCGTGCAGCGCATCATCGCCGCCTGCGGCCGGCTCCCGCTGGCGCTCACCCTCATCGGCGCGTGGATCGCCGCCAACCGGAGCCTGTCCCTCGCGACCCTCGCCGACCGCCTCGAGCGGGCCACCAGCGTCTTCAAAGTCCTCGCCTCCACCGACCTCGCCTCCGACCCCCGCTCGATCTTCGCCTGCTCCTACCAGGCCCTCGGCACCCTCGCGGCCCAGGCGTTCCGCCTCTTCGGGCTCCACCCCGGGCCCGACCTCACGGTCGCCGCCATGGCGAGCCTCATGGGCGCCGCGCCCGTCGACGCCGAGGCGGCCCTGTCCGAACTCGCCGGCGTCCACCTGATCGACCAGCCCCGCGAAGGCCGCTACACCATGCACGACCTCCTGCGCGCCTACGCGAAAGAGCGCTTCGCCGAGGAGGTCGCCCCCGAACGCCGCCGCGCCGCCGAGGAGCGCATGCTCGACTACCTCCTCCACACCACCCGCGCCGCCGACGAGCTGCTCACCCAGCACGGCGGCGGCCTCGCCTTCGGCGATCCGGCCCCGGGCGTGACCACCGAACCCGTCCCCGACCTGCGCGCGGCCGCGGCCTGGTTCACCACCGAGTACGACGTGCTTCTCGGGCTGCTGCGGGGCGGACGGGGACTCGACGACACCCGCACCTGGCGCCTGGCCTGGTGCCTCGCCGAGTACATGATGATCCGCAGCCTCGGACGCGACCTGCGCGAGGCCCAGACGGCGGCGCTCGCCGCCGCCGAGCGCAGCGGCGACGGATTCGGCCAGGCCGTCGCCCTCGGATACCTCTCGGCGGCGCTGATGCTCGACGGCGACCACGAAGGCGCCGCAGCACTGCTCGAACGGGCGACCGCGCACGCCGAGGCGACCGACCACCCCTGGGCCCTGGGATTCGTCCACTACGGACACAGTGTGCGGGCCGGGCGGGAAGAGCGCCACGAGGACGCCTGCGCCGCCGCCGAGACCGCCAGACTCCTCTTCCTCGAGGCCGGCGACCCGTTCTGGGAGTTCCGGGCCATATGGGTCGTCGGCTGGCATGCCGCCCAGCTCGGCGCGATCGAGGAGGCCTACGCCCGCTTCAACGAGTTCCACGCCGCCGCAAAGGAAGCCGGGTCCCAGCTCGGCATCGCGAACGGCATGCTCGGATTCGGCTTCATCGCCCAGCTCCGGGGCCGCTTCAACGACGCCCTCGAGTGCTACGCCGACGCCGAGCGCGGCTTCACGGCGATCGGCTACCTCCCCAGCGCCGCACTGGCCCGGGAGCGGACCGGCGACGCCCGGGCGGCCCTCGGCGACACGGCGGCGGCGCGGCGCGACTGGCTCGCCGCGGAAGCGGTCTACGCCGAATTCGGATGCGTCCTCGAACTCGCCCGCGTCCGCACCCGCCTCGCCGACCCCGGCACGGCCCTGAGCGGCCCCGAAGAGGGGCTCATCGTCCTGAGCCCCGGCAGCGCGCACGAACGGGTCGAAGCCGCGCTCCACAAGGCGCTCAACGCATTCGGATACGACGTACTGGAACCGGCCTCCGACGAGACCGCACGATGAGCGACGCGAACGGACGCGGCCCCCAGTGGCGGCGCGAGTTCACGATCGGGCACCAGACCGGCGACTGGACCGGCGGCCTCGACGCCTTCGCGGAAGCCGTCGAACGCGGCCTGCGACCGGTCCGCGAGCCGTCCGCCAGGCCCGGACACGGCGGGCCCGGACTCGGTTCGCCCGAGCCCCGCGTTCCCGCCTTCGACAAGGAGCAGGTCGCAGCGGTCGCCTCCCTGATCGCCGCACTGCGGGACTGCCGCGACGCGGTGGTCAGCCTCGGCCCGCTGGTCGTCGTGAAATCCGGGGACTGGCTCCGCGTGCACTCCTTCACCCCCGACGAGGAGCGACACCTGCACCCGGCGGTCCTGACCTCGGCACCGGACCTCATGGCCCTGATCGACCGCCTGACCGCGGCACGCTCGCAGCCGACCGACGCCCGACCCGACGGCAGGCACCGGCGACCCTGATCCGCCCCTCCCCGAAACGCGACGGGGCCCCGCCGCCGGCGGGGCCCCGTTCGACAACGTTGCGGATCAAGCGGTCTCGGCGTCGAAGTCGGTCGCCAGGAGCGCCTCCACCGCCGGAGCGTACGAGGCCGTACCCGACTCCGAGACGCTCGCGACCCCGATGAAGCCGTTCACGCCGTCCACGTCGACCACCAGGATCGCCGTGTCCTCGTACAGGTCGTCGGTGTACTGCCCCGCCGACGTCCACGAGTTGCGCCATTCGGCCAGCACGCCGGGGCGCCCGTCGACCTCGACCGCCGTGTAGGCGATCTCGCCCTGCGCGTAGCCCTCCGTGGTGTCGAACGCGCCCTGGAGCCACACCGACGCCGCGCCCTCGGCGCTGGCGTTCAGGTCGGCCGGGTCGAACGCGGCGGCGGTGCTCGCGTACAGGCCCACGCCCAGGTAGGAGATCCAGTCCGGGGTGTGCTGGATGGTGTAGATCTCGGCGTCGGCCATCAGCTCGTCGCTCGCGCCGGGCCCGGCCGTGTAGATCCACTCCTCGCCGGGGATCGGCGTGAGCGAGCCCAGGGAGGGCACCGACAGGGCCGTCCCCGACGGGGTCGGCGCGGCCTCTTCCTCGGGCGCGGTCTCCTCGCCGTCGGAGCCGCCCTCGGGGTCGGACTCCTCGGCGCTCGCGGAGTCGTCGGAGGCGATCGAGCCCTCGTCGCCGTCGCGGCCGAGCAGGAAGTAGCCGCCGACGCCGCCGGCCGCCATGAGCAGGACCACGACGATGACCAGCAGCACCGTGCCGCCGCTGTTCTTGGTGGTCGCCTGCACCGGCGGCGGGCCGTACTGCCCGTACGGGATCTGACCGGCCTGCGACGGGTCGTAGGCCGGCTGCGTGTAGTAGGCCGCGTTCGGGTCGGCCTGGCCCGGGTAGGCGGCAGGGGCGTATCCGGGCTCGTAGCCGGGTTGGGGGGCCTGGTACGGCGACGCGCCGGCCTGGCCGGGCGCGTAGCCTCCCGCGGGCGGTCCCGCGTTCGGCTGGGACTGCCCGTACGGGTCGCCTGCCGGCGCGCCGGGGTCTTGCGGGGGGTACGTCATGGACCGATCGTAACCGGCGGATACGAGCCGTGTCCTCCTCGCGTTCCATCAGAAAACGCTAAACCGGGACGGGTGCCGCGCCCGCCCCGGCTTCAGGGATCCGATACTGATCCCTAGTATTCCGGGCCTGTCAAGGCTGGATTCGTGAGCGAATCGATACCGTTCGACGCCCGGTTCAGCTCACGAAGACCGCCACCGTCCGGCCCGGCACGGTGAACTCCCGGTCGCGTCGTCGAACGCCGCCCCGGCGGCCGGTGCGGCCGCCCGCGGGCGCTAGTGCCGCTCGTCCTCCAGGATGCGCGTGGCGACGGGCTTCGAGGGCTCGTAGTAGATGTCGCCGACCGGCAGCGGGAAGACCGCGCCGCCGAACGGGGAGGAGGCCCCGATGCGCCCGGAGGTGAACTCGCCGACCTCCAGATGCCCGGGCTTGACCGCGCGAGAGCGGGTCGGTGCGTCGTCGCCGTTCTCGGCGGGCGCGTTGTCGGACTGCCATTCGGCCAGGTTCGCGTCACTCATGCCCCGGATTTTATCCGCCGCCTCAGGGAGCGGGCACCCGATCACGGGTGCCGGGCGTCACCCCCGGGCGGCACCGCAGCACCCGGCCCAATGCCAGGCGCCCGCCGACCCACAGGCCGTACCGGGACACCGCCCGGAAGCCGAACCCCGAGCAGGTCGGCGTGAACCGGCACTGCACCTGCACGCGCGAGGAGAGGTGGCGCCGGTACCAGGCGATGGCCCGCAGCCCGAACCGCCGCGGCCCGGGCCGATGCCGTGCCCGGGCGAGGGCCAGGCGCTCGGGCGTCAGCCGACCGAACCCGAAGGCGGCCAGGGCGATCGAATGAAACGGCCCGGGATCGGTGGTCCCGCCGCAGGCCGCGGCGCAGGTGTTGCAGGGGCCGCCGGGATTGCAGGCGGCGGCGAGGGGCGCGCCGCAGCCGGCCGAACAGCCCGGCTGATAGGCGCCGGCGCAGGCTGAAACCTCCACAGGACTGTTCTACACGCCTGGCATCGCCGATCGCGCCCGCGCCGGGCCCGCACCTCCCGAGGACTTCACGCGGGCCGAGGTGTCGATTGGGGATGGTTGATGCCGGGCACGGCCCAATTTGTACACACCGCCCGTTATGGGCCGAACACCCATGTATCAGGGAATTGCCAGGAGCGGTTCAGGGCCCGCTCAGGCTCGTGTCCCACGGTGGTGGCCTCGGGGAATGAGGGGTTCCCGAGGGGTTATGGACCCGGTGAGGCGGTCTTCGGACTCATCCTCCACTGACGATCGCCGCTGGCCTGTCTCACCGGGCACCACCAATCCCGCACCACGCCCCGGCCCGAACCAACCCCGAGTTCGACTCACACTCCCCGCCTGTCACACCTGTATGGCACGGTTATTGAACCGGGGGCCCATCATTCGGAACATATCCGGAATATCCGGATAAAGCACTGCCGTATGCGACCTCAGCGGAACCGCTCGGGGTTCGGCAGCAGTTCGTTCATCGCGCCCGAGCGGAAGCCCCGCTCGTCGAGCCGCACCTCCGCGAAGCCCTCCACCGCCGCGAGCACGCTCGGCCGGGCGGCCACGGCCGCAACGAGGTCGGCGTCGAGTTCGACCTTCGCGGCGTCGCCGCCCATGTCCCGCACCCGCAGGTTCCGCACCGGGATCGCGGCCGCGGCGAGAGCGCCGCGGAGCGCCTGCTCGGCGGCGGCGACCCGTTCCAGTCCGGTCGAGGTCACCTCGACCCCGTAGGCGATGCGGCTGGCGAGACACGCCGCGGCCGGCTTGTCCCAAGTGGCCAGTCCCCACGCCTTGGAGGCGGCGCGGATCTCGGTCTTGGCGAGTCCGGCGTCGGCCAGGGGCGTGAGCGCCCCCGCGTCGGCGGCGGCGCGGATGCCGGGCCGGAACCCGGCCACGATGTCGTCGGCGTTGGTGCCGGTGGCGACGGCGGCGATGCCGCGCTCGGCGGCGAGCGGGCCGACGACGCTCATGAGCTCGGTCTTGCAGAAGAAGCAGCGGTCGCCGGCGTTGGCGCGGTAGCCCTCGCGGGCGAGCTCGTCGGTTTCGGGCGCGTGGTGCGCGACGCCGAGCCCGGTCGCGAACTCGCGGGCGCGGTCGAGTTCGCTGCGCGGCAGGGAGGGCGAGACGGCGGTGGCGGCTTCGACGCGCTCGGGTCCGAGCGCGCGGACGGCGGCGGCGAGCAGGAACGCGGAGTCGGCGCCGCCGGAGAACGCCACCATGAGCGACGGCAGCGAGCCGAGCCGGTCGAGCAGATCACCGACCCGGTCGGAGGGGGTGCCGTCGAGGCCGGCCTCGGTCGCCTGGGGAGTCGCCTGGGAGGTCACCCACTGAGCCTATCCCGACCCGGGCACTTGACCGATTTCCAGTGACATTCCGGATATATTCCGAACGATGGGCCCCGGCCTCGGCGACGCTTGCGAGCCGTACGTCAGCGGAGTCGACAACCCAGCCCTTGGGGTCCGACGGTTCCGGGCCCTTCGCCGAAGGCGAGCCGTGCACGCGAATCGACCGGCGGGCAGCGCGAAGCGGACGGAAAATCGATGGGCCCCCGGTTCAAAAACCGTGACACGGGGGTACGACGTCGTTTTGCCGGGCGGTTTCGAACAGCGGCGCGGGCGGGGCCGCGCCGATGCTCCGCCCGCCTATTCGAGGTCGCTCGCGACGGCGCGGAGCATCTCGGCGATCTTAGCGCCGGTCTTGCGGTCCGGGCGCCGTCCGCGCGAGAGCGGCGGCATGACCTGCTGCTCGAGCACGCCGATCATGTCCTGGAGCAGGCTGTTGAGGTCCTCGGGCGAGCGCTTCGACGTGTCGGCCACCGGTGCGGCGCCGACCTGCGGCGCGGCGATCACGTGGAGGCCCATCGCCTGCACCCCGCGGCGGGTGTCGATGATGCTGTACTCGACCTTCGTGCCCTTGGCGAGTTCTTCGACGCCCTCGGGCAGGGCGTCGCGGTGCACGAAGACGTCCTTGCCGCCGTCGTCACGGGAGACGAATCCGAATCCCTTCTCGGCGTCGAACCATTTCACTCGACCACTGGGCACCGCTGAACCTCGAACTTCTCGTCTACTGGGAACTGATGAGTCCGTCCAGCCTAGCGTGGCACGGACGGAAGGGCTCGGATCGCCCGGGTGACGACGCCGCCACGCGACGCGGTCGCGGCTCGCTCCCTAAGGGATCGGGATCGTGAGCTTCGGGACCAGGCCCAGCTCGGCCGCGCCGCCCAGGAGGCGTTCGACCGCCGAGCGGCCCTCCTCGCCCAGGTCCCGCGAGAACTCGTTGACGTACAGCTCGATGTGCTTGCGGCACACCTCTTCCGACATCTCCTGCGCGTGCTCGGCCACGTAGGGGCGGCTCGCCTCGGGGTGGGCCCACGCGTAGTCGAGCGAGGCGCGGATCGCCTCGGTGATCCCGGCCGTGTCGAGATGGGACTTCGCGACGATCGCGCCGAGCGGGATCGGGCAGCCGGTGCTCGACTCCCACCACTCGCCCAGGTCGACCATGGAGTCGAGGCCGTACTCGCCGTAGGTGAACCGGGCCTCGTGGATGACCAGCCCCGCGTCGAAGCGCCCCGCCCGGACCGCGGGCATGATCTGGTCGAACGGGACGACCTCCCACGTCACGTCGGGTCCGCCGAGGTCGCGCAGCCACAGGTTGAACAGCAGGAACGCGGTGCTGCGGTCGGAGGGGACCGCCACGTGCTTCCCGGCCAGGCCGTCGAGGCCGCCGCGGGTGAGCACGAGCGGGCCGCAACCGCGGCCGAGCGCGCCGCCTGCGGGCAGCAGCCGCCACTCGTCGCCCAGGTGCGGCAGGGCCGCGTACGAGACCTTCGCGACGTCGAACTCGCCTCGCGCGCAAGCGGTGTTGGTGACGTCGATGTCGGCGAACGTCAGCCGTGTGGCCGGTCCGTCGGTGAGGCCCGAGGTCCACGCGTGGTAGATGAAGGTGTCGTTCGGGCACGGCGAATGCGCCAGGTGCAGGGCGTTCATGGGGTCACAGCTCCCGGATCGCGGTGGTCAGGGACTTCAGGGCCGCGTCCCAGTCCCAGTTGCCGACCTCGCGGTCGCCGATGAAGTTGGAGACGGTGCGGATCTCGGCGAACGGCAGGCCCGCCTGCTGCGCGGCCGTGGCCACGCCGAAGCCCTCCATGGCCTCGCCGATCGCCTCCGGGTAGCGGTGGGCGAGCTGGGCGGCCAGGCCGTCGGAGCCGGTGATGGAGGCGAGGGTGAGGATCTCGCCGCGTACGCCCTCGACGGCGACCGTCAGGACCGTGTTGCAGCCGATCCGGTTGGTGCCGAAGCCGATCTCGTCGATCGGCTGGAACCGCCACGGCAGGGCGACGCCGAGCTCGGCGTGGACCGAGTCGGTGGCGATGAGCACGTCGCCGATCGCGGCGCGGCCCTCGAAGGCGCCGCAGATGCCGGCGTTGACGACCACGTCGTAGGCGCGCCCCATGCCGCTGTTGTCGGCGATGGCCCGGGCGGTCGCCGCGGCCGCGGCGGCGGGGCCGACGCCGCACACCAGGACGTCCAGTTCGTGGCGGACGGCACGCCCGGCCTCGACCGCCTGGGCCTCTTCGGCGACCGCGCACACGACGAGTATTCGCATGGAACCCAACCTACCGGGTGCGCGGCGCCTTCAGCCGGTTGAGCGGCAGTGGCGCGCGACTCGGGCGCCGGCGGCGGAGTGTGGCGCATCCCGCTCTCCTCGCGGCGCACCGACCGGCGGGTCGGCACCGGCGCTGACCTATGCTTGAAGGCGTGCCTGACAGCTCTACCGCCACCGCCAAGATCCGCGCCCGGAAGCCGAAACTGGACCGGGTCCTCGCCGATGCCCTCGACCTGGCCCGCGAGGCCGCCGAGGAGGCCGGCGACGGGATCGGCGATCACCTGAGCGTCGAGGCCGAGACCGACCGGGTCGTCACCCACTACTTCGATTGCTCCCTCGCGGGGTACCGCGGCTGGCGGTGGGCCGTCGTGCTCACCCGCGCGCCGCGCGCCCGCGTCGCCACCGTCTCCGAGACCGCGCTGCTGCCCGGGCCCGACGCACTGCGCGCCCCCGCCTGGGTGCCGTGGTCCGAACGGCTCCAGGGCGGCGAGGTCGGTACCGGCGAAGTCCTCCCCACCGAGGAGGACGACGACCGGCTCATGCCCGCCTACCAGCTCTCCGACGACGACGCGGTCGATGACCTCGCCGCCGAGCTCGGCGTCGGGCGCACGCGGGTGATGAACCGCGAGGGCCGCGCCGAGACCGCGCAGCGCTGGTACGACGGCGACCGGGGCCCGACCGCGCCGATCGCCGAGGCCGCCCCCGCGCCGGCCCGCTGCGGCACCTGCGGTTTCTTCATGCCCCTGGCCGGCTCGATGCGCCTGGCCTTCGGGGCCTGCGCGAACCTGTACTCCTCGGAGGACGCCAGAGTCGTCTCGGCCGACCACGGCTGCGGCGCCCACTCCCAGATCAGCGAGTTCGTCGACACCACGCCCCAGGGCGTGGAGAAGTCCGAGATCATCTACGACGACGAAGGCTCAGAACTCCTCTAAACCCCCAGGTCACAACCCGCACAACCCGAATTGTCGGACCCGTGTGGGATGGTTTTTGACTCTGCCGAATTACGGCTCGCAAGCTTCGCCGAGGCCGGGGCCCAGTGTTTCCGCACCCGCTTCGCGCTGCCCTCGAAGCAGCGCCGCGGATCAGGCGCCGTCGTGCTCGGGCCTGGAGGCGTGCCGCTTGTCGGCCACCGCCATCGCGGCCGTACCGATCAGGCCGAGGATCACACCCGTCAGCGCGCAGGCGGCCCACCACTCGCGGCCAGCGCCGGACAGGTCGTCCTTGAACAGCTGCGTCAAGATCAGCGCGACCGTCCACAGCAGAGTTCCAGCGGCGGCGATCGGCGTCATTCGCAGCTTCGCCGAATCGGGGGCCGGAAGCTCGGGGGACCGCTTCACCCTCTGGTAGGCCTCGCGCGGGGTCGCCGACGAGCCGGACGCGGCCGGGGGCTGGGAAGTTCCGTCGGTGGACACGCAGCCAATGTACGCTGCGTCAGTCCCTGCGACAATCGGTCACGCTGACACGAAAATGTGTCGCATCACCGGCAACGCAGGCACCACGAGTCGTTCACCGGTTCGTGCGAGGGCGATCCGTTATCGGCACCCCGCCGGTTGTGGTCCGCCGGTAGGGTTGGGCGTACGCTCGAATGAGCTGGCGATGCGGCGCTGACTGAAGACACGCGAGGGGTGGAAAGGTATGAGGCCGGTACGGTTCGTAGCCCTCTCAGAGGACGGTCATGCGCTGGTGCTCGCCGACGAACTCGGGAGGCTGCTGGCGCTGCCGCTGGACGAGCGCGTCGCGGCCGTGGTCGACGTTCCCGAGAGCGGCAAGGCTCTCAGGGCCAAAACCGAAGGCGCGCAGAGCAAGTCCGAGACGCCCCGGCGTCCGGCCCCGCAGCGCCCCGTCGCCGTCAACCTCTCCCCCCGCGACATCCAGACCCGCATCCGCGCCGGTGAGAGCGCCGAGGACATCGCCGCGTCCGCTCAGGTCGCGGTCGACCGCGTCCTGCGCTACGCCGGGCCGGTGCTCCAGGAGCGCGCCATGCTCGCCCAGGCCGCCCGCCGTTCGCGGCTGGCGACCTCCGAGCGCGGCGAGCGAATGTCCAATGTGGTCGACGTGAAGCTCGGAACGCACGGGGTCGATCCCGAGGCGGTCTCGTGGGACGCATGGCGCACCGAGGACGGCTCGTGGCTCGTGCAGGCCTCGTGGTCCTCGGGCAAGACGACCGCGAGGGCCCTCTGGAAGCTCGACCGCGCCCGCCAGACGGTGACGCCGGACGACGAGATGGCGCAGTTCCTCTCGACGCCGCTGCCGCAGCAGGTGCCCGGCCCGAAGGAGCCGATTTCCGACACCGGGATGCGCGCGGGCGATCCGGTGCGGCCTTCGCGCGACCCGATGCACGGCCTGCGCGAGCAGGACGAGATGGGCCGGCCCGACCCGCTGCGGCGCGACCGCCTCCGGGAGGTCCTCGAGCGCCCGCTCGACGACATGCAAAGCCGCGGGAAGCGGACCTCGTCGTTGGGCCTGCCGGGCACGACGGCGCAGGAGCAGCGCGAGACCCCCGAGGTCCCGTCGCTGGCGGTCCTGCGTCCTGGCAAGCGCTCGGTCGCAGACGACGACCTGAACAACCAGCCGCTCGCCGCGGCCGGATCGAAGCCGCGCAACCAGCTCCCGGGCTGGGACGACGTCCTGTTCGGGACCTCCGGCAAGGACTAGCGGCGCACAGTGCTCAAGCAGCGGGGCGGGCCTTCGGGCCCGCCCCGCTCTGCTGCCGCGCTCGGCGGGAAAGCGGGCCGCTGAGGGTTTTCGGGCAGCGCGAAGCGGGTGCGGAATCGATGGGCCCCCGGTTCAACGACCCTGACATACGGGTCCGACATTTTCGCGGGGCCGCAGCGGGCCCGGGTGTTCGAAGGCGGCGCTCGGGAGTTCGAGGGCAGCGCGAAGCGGGTCGCAGATCGATGGGCCCCCGTTCGACAACCCTGACACGGGGGTCCGACAGTTTTCGGGGCACTGGGGGCGGCGCCGGGGTTTTCGGGGTGGTGGCGAGGCGGCTTCGAATTTTGGGAGAAGTCGGTCTCAGTTACTGGCTTGCCGACCGGTAAGTAAATATCATTGAATGCGATGTCCCCGGTCATTGCCTCCCAGCTGCAGCGCACGTTCCGTGCCCTCGCCTATCCCGGATTCCGCGTGTACGCCGCCGGGCAGCTCATCGGTACCCTCGCCTTCTGGCTCCAGACCACCGCCGTCAGCTGGCTCGTGCTCGAGCTCTCCGGCAACTCCGGCACCGCCCTCGGCTGGACCCTCGCCCTCCAGTTCGGCCCCTACCTCCTCTTCGGCCTCCAGGGCGGCAAGATCGCCGACAGCTTCGACAAGCGCCGCATCCTCCTCCTGTGCTCCCTCGGCTCGGCCACCGTCACCGCCACCCTCGGCGCGGTCGTCCTCACCGGGCACATCGAGCTGTGGATGGTCTACGTCGGCATGTTCGCCTTCGGCTCCGTCGCCGTCGTCGAAGGCCCCGCCCGCCAGGCCTTCTACTCCGAACTGGTCGACATCGAAGCCCTCCCCAACGCCGTCGGCCTCGGCAGCGCCATCTTCAACACCAGCCGCATCGCCGGCCCCGCCCTCGGCGGCCTGCTCATCGCGCTCACCTCCACCGGCGCGGTCATCCTCACCTGCGCCGTGGTCTTCCTCGGCCCCGCGCTCGCGTGCGCCGTGCTCCTGCGCCGCCCGCTCACCAACCCCGTGCACCGCGCCGCCGACGCCGGCGGCATCCGCGAGGCCCTGCGCTACACCGCCGCCCGCCCCGACATCATCGCCGTCCTCGTCGTCTCGCTCCTGGTCTCGGGCTTCACCTTCAACTTCGCCCTGACGCTCTCGATGCTCGCCCGCACCGAGTTCAACACCGGCGCCGACAGCTACGGCCTGCTCCTGACCGCCCTCGCGGTCGGCGCGCTCGCCGGCTCGCTCGCCTCCGGCCGCCGCTCGGGGCGCCCGACCCTGAACACCATGCTCGTCTCCTCGGGCCTGCTCGGCGTCGGCACGCTGCTCGTCGGCCTCGCCCCCACCATCTGGGGCGCCATGATCCTCCTCGGCCCCACCGGCTTCGCGATGGTCTACTACGCCCAGGCCGCCAACCAGCGCGTCCAGATGGGCGTCCGCGCCGACTACCGCGGCCGGGTGCTGAGCCTCTACATGCTCGTCTTCCTCGGCTCGACCGCGGTCTTCGCGCCGCTGGTCGGCTGGATCATGGAGCAGTACGGCGCCCGCACGGGCCTGTGGCTCGGCGGCCTCGTCGCCATCGCGACGCCCATCGCGCTGGCCTTCGCCAAGCGCGCCCAGATCCGCCGCCGCGCCACCGCCCTCACCGGCAAGGCCATGCCCTGAGCGGGCGCTCCCTTTAAACCGTTGATTCCCACTGGTTGAACCGTGTCACTCACGTGGTTCCCACGACTCGTCCGGGTCCTCCCGAACTGCCGGGAAACTCCTGCGCCACGCGTGTCTCCCCAGTGCACTCGAGCGTTACTTCCGCGAAATTACTGTCCCGTCCCTTGGGATTTCACTGAATTAACTCTATTGGTTGCTGCGAGGATAGGTCACATCGTGACAGCCCCCGACCACGCCGCGACGACACACCATTCGCCGCGGACGCGTGTCACTCACCCCGAGTAGAGCCCCTGGAGGGAATCCAGTGAGTGCCTCCGCCACCGCAGTCCAGCACGCCGCACCCCAAGTGCGGACCGAGCGCCTTTTCGTCGCGCTCCCGCTCCCGGACAACGCCGTCGCCGATCTCGCAGAAGTCGTCTCCGACCTCAACATCGCGCGGCGCGGCGCGACCTCCAGCAGACCGGGAGCGGTCGGCCGCAGGCCCTCCACCGGGCGGCTCGTCCGCTCCGAGAACTGGCACCTGACCCTCGCCTTCCTCGGCGAGGTCCCCGTCGACCGGTGCGCCGACACCGCCGAGGCCATCGCGGCCGCGGCCGGCGAGTCCGATCCGATGCGGCTGTGCGTCTCCGGCGGCGGCAGGTTCGGACGCGGACGCTACTCGGTGGTCTACGCGGGGCTCGACGGCGACGTCGCGGCCCTCGTCGGCCTCGTCCACCGCATCCGGGCGGGCCTCATCGCGAGCGGGCTGCCCGTGGACCAGAAGCAGTACCGCCCCCACGTGACGCTCGCCCGTCCCGGCGACCGCGTCACCAACCAGCAGGCCGCGCAGGACCTGCTGACCCTGCGCCGCTACTACGGCCCCAGCTGGACGGCGAACGAGGTCGTGCTCTACAAGTCCGACTTCGGCAAGGGCCCGGTCGGCGTGCAGCCCGACTACACGCGCATGGCGGCCGCGCCGCTCGGCGGCGCCTGACGGCCGCGGGACCGGCCTCAAGGGAGAAACCGGCTCGCGATCTGCGCGAAAGCCCGGAAGGCGGCGGTGGCGACCGGTAGAAAGAGGTCATGTCCCACAGCGCCTCCGGCACCGGCCGCCGCCACACCGACGCCGCCCCTGCGCATTCGCGGCGCGCGAAGACGCCGACAGGGCGCCCGCTCGCCCGCGTCTTCCTGCGGACCGCGGGGCTCACGTCCCTGGTCTGCTGGGCGGTGCTGCTGGTGTGGGCCTCGTTCGGCACGGGCGCGAGCTCGGGGTCGTCGGGCCTGTACATGATCATCGGGACCGTGGCCTCGGTGCTCACGGTCGCCGTCGTCATCGCGACCGCCGCGAGCTACCCGGGCCTGCGCACCATCATCGGGGCGCTCATCGCCGCGGTCTTCGCGGCCGCGGCCGGCTGGGCCGTCTACTCGTCGATGCCCGAGGCCGGACCCGGGCAGTTCATCACGCACCGCGCCGGGGTCGCGGCCCTCGCCTACGGTTTCGGCGTGGTCGGCGGCGGGCTCCTGGCCCTGTCTGAGTTCGTCGTCGAGGGCTACGCGGGCGGCCGTGCCCCCGCGCCGAAGCCGCTGCGCCGCAAGGTCGCCGTGCTCGCCGCGGCCATCGTGGTCATGCTCGCGGCCGCGCTCGCCCCGGCCATGTCGCGCTGGGCCGAACTGGCCAACCAGGACGTCCTGGTCGCCGACGCGGCCGCCAGCGAGACCGCACTGGACGGCATGGCCGCGCTCGCCGGCGTCGAGCGCTTCACCGACACCCCGTACGGGCTCCTGCGCACCGACCACCCCACCGAGCGGACCCCGCAGGCGGTCACCATGCTCGACCCGGCCACCGGCGCCGCGGTCTGGTACCACCGCCGCTGGAACTGGCTCGCCTCCCAGCAGCCGGTCCTGTCGCACGCCCAGGACCTGGTCGCGCTCACCGGCCCGCGCGCCGACAACGCCGACGACTACCAGACCCGCGTCCTGCGCTCGCGCGACGGCAGCGAGGTCGCCACCGCCGGGTTCGACGGCGACCCGGGCGTCCTGCTCGCCCTCGCCGAGGACCGCCTCCTCTACGCCGAGGACGACAGCGAGGCCTTCCACGTCTACGACTTCGACGGGGAGCTGCTGTGGGACGCGGAGATGCCCGCGGGCTGCGAGGGCACGGCCGCCCAGATCGCCGACTCGCGCGTGCTCCTGCTCGCCGACTGCGTGCCCGCGCCCGACCGGCCCGTCGCCCGCGACTACGTGCTCGCCTTCGACCTGGACGACGGCGACGCCGCCTGGCAGCGCGAGCTCGACATCCGCGCCGTGGTCCTCCCCGAGTCGTTCCTGGTCACCGAGGACTCGGTGATCGTCGACAGCCGCATCGAGCACCGCGTGACCGACGGCCCGTTCTCGGCGCGCCGCTTCGAGCACAAGCTCATCTCGTATTCGGCCGCCGACGGGTCCAAGCGCTGGCACATGAGGGACCAGAGCTTCGGTTCGACGAACTCCTCGGCGTGCGGCGGGACGCTGCACCTGTCGCAGCCGACGGCGAAGCCGGCCGCGGGGGTCTCGGCCGCCGGGGACGCGAAGGCGCAGGTGTCCGAGGCGCAGCGGCGGACCGTGCAGATCATCGAGTGCTACTCGGCGAAGGACCGCGAGGGGTCGTGGCTGGGCGTCATGTCCTACGACGCGGACTCGGGCGAGCGGCTCCACCGCGAGTCCGTGCGCCTGGGCTACGCGCCCCTGGACCCCGAGGTCGCGCGCGGCTGGGGGACGGTGCTGCCGGACAACCGGGCGCTGCTGGCCACCGACCTGTCGCTGGACCCGACCCGGCCCGACTGCCGGCTCTACCAGGTCGACGGCGGCAAGCCCGAGCGCGTGGAGTTCGCGACCGAGCACGCCGACGGCACGCGGATCCCGGAGGACTGGTGCCACGACGCGCAGTTGAGCGCGGTCGGCACGGGCGCGGCCGTCAGCTACGTGGACGACGACGGCACACGCGGCATCGCCGTCGTCTCCTGAAGCACGGCCGACCGAAGCATGGCCGACCGAAGCGCCGCTTCGTGAAGAGCGGCCTCCGGGAACGCGCCTTTCCATAGCGCCGCTTCCGGAACGCCGACGACCGCGGGGCCGCTTCCCGGCCCCCGCGCCGGGCGGACGACGCGGGCATCGCGAACGCGCGGTGTCCGTGCGGTGAACGGCGCCCCAACGACGACAATGATCAATCGGTGTGATCGATTACCCGGACTCTGATCATGAGCGATGCGCGAAACTGCGGTAGGGTTCTTCGCATGTGTGGAATCGTTGGATACGTCGGCCGCCGCGGCGCCGTCGACGTCGTGCTCGACGGCCTTCGCCGTCTCGAATACCGCGGCTACGACTCGGCGGGCGTCGCGCTCGTCCACGGCGGCGGCCTCGAAGTCGACAAGCGCGCCGGGAAGCTCGCGAACCTCGAAGCGGCCCTGGCCGACCACCCGCTCCCGGAGTCGTTCTGCGGCATCGGGCACACCCGCTGGGCCACGCACGGCGTGCCCTCGGACCGCAACGCCCACCCGCACCGGTCCTCCGACGAGCGCATCGCGCTCATCCACAACGGCATCATCGAGAACTTCGGGCAGCTGCGCGCCGAGCTCGAGGGCGAGGGGATCGAGTTCTCCTCCGACACCGACACCGAGGTGGCCGCCCACCTCCTGGGCCGCGAGTACGCGGTCGACGGGGACCTCACCGAGGCCATGACGCGCGTGTGCGCGCGCCTCGAAGGCGCCTTCACGCTCCTGGCCGTCGCCGCCGACGACCCCGACACGGTGGTCGGCGCCCGCCGCAACTCCCCGCTCGTGGTCGGCCTGGGCGAGGACGAGTACTTCCTCGCCTCCGACGTGGCGGCGTTCATCGCCTACACGACCGAGGCCATCGAACTGGGCCAGGACCAGATCGTGACCATCGGCCGCGAGGGCGTGTCGATCCGCGGCTTCGACGGCGTCGCCTGCGAGGGCAAGCACTTCAGCGTCGACTGGGACATCGCCGCCGCCGAGAAGGGCGGCTTCGAGACCTTCATGCGCAAGGAGATCCACGAGCAGCCCGCCGCCGTCGCCGACACCCTCCGCGGGCGCATCGACGAGACCGGGCAGATCGTCCTCGACGAGGTCCGCATGTCCGACCAGGACTTTCGCGACGTCGACAAGGTCTTCATCATCGCGTGCGGCACCTCCTACCACGCCGGGATGGTCACCAAGTACGCCATCGAGCACTGGACGCGCATCCCCTGCGAGGTCGAGCTCGCCAGCGAGTTCCGCTACCGCGACCCCGTGCTCGACCGGTCCACGCTGGTCATCGCGATCTCCCAGTCCGGGGAGACCATGGACACGCTCATGGCCGTGCGCCACGCGAAGGACCAGAAGGCCCGCGTCCTGTCGATCTCGAACACGGTGGGGTCGACGATCCCGCGCGAGTCCGACGCGGTGCTGTACACGAGGGCCGGCATCGAGGTCGCCGTCGCCTCCACGAAGGCGTTCCTCACCCAGCTGGCCGCGTGCTACCTGGTGGGCCTGCACCTCGCGCAGGTGCGCGGCATCAAGTACGCCGACGAGGTCTCGGCCGTGCTCGACGAGCTCGTGGCCGCGCCCGGCAAGATCGCCAAGGTCATCGAGCACCTCGACCCGGTGCGCCAGATGGCGCGCGACTGCGCGGCCGCCGGGACCGACCGGGTCCTGTTCATCGGCCGCCACGTCGGCTACCCCGTCGCCCTCGAAGGCGCCCTCAAGCTCAAAGAGCTCGCGTACCTGCACGCGGAGGGCTTCGCGGCCGGGGAGCTCAAGCACGGCCCGATCTCGCTCATCGAGGACGGGACGCCCGTGATCGCGATCGTGCCGAGCCCGCGCGGGCGCTCGCTCCTGCACGACAAGATCATCTCCAACATCCAGGAGGTCAAGGCCCGGGGCGCGAAGGTCATCGCGGTCTGCGAGGAGGGCGACCGGATCACCTCCGCGCACGCCGACCTCGTCATCGAGACCCCGGCCTCGCCGACGCTGCTCGCACCGCTGCTCACCGCGGTCCCGCTCCAGGAGTTCGCGGCCGAGCTGGCCACGGCCCTGGGCCGCGACATCGACCAGCCGCGCAACCTCGCCAAGTCCGTTACGGTCGAATAGGAACTGCCGAACAGGCGCGTTCGACCAGGCAGGGGCGAAGCAGCACCGTCGCATAAGGACAATTGAGCAACGTTGGGGCGGTCGCGCGCGGCGCGGCCGCCCGTCTCCCTGGGCCGCAAGGGCCCGCCTGACCGAATACGCCGCAACGGCACGAATCGGTTGCATTCAGTGAGGGCGATATTGGACACTTCTGTGCGAACTCCCGCAAGCGGCACGAGGCGTTTATGCTCGCGCTGTGAAGAAGCGCACCCTGATTTCGAGCGCCGTGGCCGTCACCGCCGCAGGCGCCATCACCCTAGCGGGCACGGTCGTCGCCCAGGCCCAGGAGACCGGCGACGAGGCCCTGGCCGCCGCCATCGACGCGGTCCTGGACGATCCGAAGCTCGCCGACTCCCAGTCCGGCGTCATGGTGAAGGACGCCGATACCGGTGAGGTCATCTACGACCACAACGGAAACCAGCGCGCCATCCCCGCCTCGAACAACAAGCTCGCCACCGTCGCGGGCGCCCTCGAAGTCCTCGGCGAGGACTACACCTTCAGCACCGAGGTCATCGGCGACAGCCCTGAGAACGGTTCGATCGAAGGCGACCTCTTCCTGCGCGGCAACGGCGACCCGTCGCTCCTCGAAGCCGACTTCGATGCGCTCGCCGCCGACCTCGCCGACCTCGGCGTGACCAAGGTGGAGGGCGACCTCGTCGCCGACGACACCGCGTTCGACACGGTTCGGCACGGCAGGGAATGGGCCTGGGAGGACCTCGTGTACGCGTACGCGTCCGAGATCTCCGCGCTCTCCATCGGCTCCGGCGACGACCACCTGGCCGGTTCGGTGCGCGTGTTCGTCGAACCCGGTGCCGCCGCGGGCGACCCGGCGGTCGTCGAGACCGTGCCCGCGACCGATTACGTGACGATCGAGAACACCGCCGCCACCGGTTCCTCGACGAACGTCTCCATCGTCCGCGACCAGCACTCGAACACGATCCGGGTCTCCGGGACCGTCGCCGCCGGCTCCTCCGGCACCCTCGGGACCCGCGCCGTGATCGACCCGACCGGGCTCGTCGCCGACGTCTTCGCCGACGCGCTCGCCGCCGAGGGCATCGAGCTCGAAGGCGACGTGCGCCTGCACGAGGCCGCGCCCGAGGACGGTGAGGTCCTCGTCTCGCACGAGTCCGCGACGCTCGCCGAGCTCACCGTCGACCTCCAGAAGCCCTCGAACAACCTTTACGCCGAGGCGTTCCTGAAGGCCGCCGGCCACGCCCGGACCGGCCTGGGCACCGTGGACTCGGGCAAGGCCGCCGTCTACGACGCGATCGAGAAGTACGGCGTGGACACCGGCCCGATCCGCCTGTCGGACGGCTCCGGACTGTCCCGTTGGGACGAGCTGACGCCGGACATGGTCACCGACCTGCTCATCGGCGTCCAGGACGCGCCCTGGTACGAGACGTACTACAACGCGCTGCCGGTCGCCTGCGTCGACGGGACCCTCGCGAGCCGCATGTGCGGCACCGCTGCCGAGGGGAACGTCCACGCCAAGACCGGATCGCTCACGTCCGTGTCCGCCCTCTCGGGGTACGCCACCGACGCCGACGGCCGCGAGTATGTTTTCAGCGTCGTGTTCAACGACTTCCTGACCAGCAGCGTCAAGGGCCTGGAGGACCAGATCGCCGCCGCGATCGCCGGGCAGAGCTCGGAGGCCACCGAGGCCGACATCGCGACGCTCATGTCCGAGGCCGAGGAGGCCGCAGAGCCCGCCGAGGAGCTCCCGGCCGACCTCGAGTGCTCCTGGTACGAGCCGGCCATCTGCTAGGGCGAGTTGAGCGCGCAGGGCCCGACCGGAAGGTCGGGCCCTGCGCCGTGTCAGGGCTTCCGGTAGGTGAGGCGCCGCAGCAGCACCTCGAACGGGCCGCGCACCCCGGCCCGGGCCATCCAGGCCGCGAGCGCCACGGTCGCCGCCCAGATCAGCACGGCGATCCCGGAGGCCGCCGCATCGCCCACCCGCGCGCCGAGGTTCCCCAGCTGCGGCGTGAACAGCAGCGTGAACGCCACCGACTGGAGCAGGTAGCACGTCAGCGACCGCTGCCCGCAGGCCGCGAGGGCGTTCGCCACGGGCCCCTCGGCCCGGCCGGGGCGCGCGGCGACCAGCGCGATGAGGGCCGCGTAGCCGAGCCCGGCGGCGAGGCCGGTGACGCTGTGGAGGGCGTACAGGGCGACGCCGGCGACGCCCCCGGGGTGCCACAGCTGCGTGTCGACGAGCATCAGCGGCAGTCCGCCGGCGACGCCGATCCCGATGCCCCACAAGGCGGTCCGCCGCAGCAGCGGCAGGTGGCGCGCGGGCTCGTCGAGGAGGCGCCGCCGCGCCGCCCAGATGCCGAACGCGAACGCGGGCAGGACGCTGACGATGTAGAACGTGGAGGTCAGGGCGCTCCAGACCATGATCCTCGCGAGCGCGGCCTCGAGCGGGTCGCTGATGATCGTCGGCATCGCGTTGGCGTGGCCGGCGGCCTCGGCGGAGGCGCCGAGGGCGGCGACGACGAGGACGTGCGCGGCGGCGGCGATCCACGCGGTGCGGATCAGGACGCGGTCGCGGCTCCACAGCAGCCCGGCGAAGAGGAGGCCGATGAGGCCGTAGGCGGCGAGGATGTCGCCGAAGAACAGCAGGAGCGCGTGGGCGAAGCCGAAGGCGAGGAGCCAGGCGGAGCGGCGGCGCACGAGCCGTTTCACGGTGCGCGGTTCGACGCCGGCGCGCAGGCGGCGGTCGGCGAGGCGGGCGAGGCCGTATCCGAAGAGGGCGGCGAACATCGGCAGGGCCCGGCCGTCGACGAGGAGGACCTGGAGTCCGGCGACGGTCCGGTCGAGGGCGGTGCCGTCGACGGCGTAGCCGCGAAAGCCGGTGGTCGGGTGCGCGAGGAACATGTGCGCGTGGGCGAGTGCGATGAGCAGGAGCATGAGGCCCCTGGCCAGGTCGGGTGCGAGCGAGCGTTCGCGCAGGGGCGTGCTCATAATGGCGGGCGGGGCGAGTGACATCTCGTCTCCAGATTTTTAGGTACACGACTGTATCTAAAACTTTAAGATACACGACTGTAGCTAATCAACGGGGGTCGTTCATGTCCGCAGAGACAGGCGCTGACGCAGCCGAGACCGCGGGCCGCACCCGCCGCCGCGGCCAGGCGCTGCTCGACGCGATCTACACCGCCGCCGTCGAAGAGGCCGCCGCCGCCGGGCCCGGGCGCCTCACCATGGACGCCATCGCCAAACGCGCCGCCACCGCCCGCTCCACCCTCTACCGCCGCTGGGCCGACCCCGTCGACCTCCTCCTCGACGCCCTCGCCGCCCTCCACCCCGTCGAGCAGCCCGCCCCCGGCGCCGACGACCTCCGCGGCGACCTCGTCGCCTCCCTGCGCCTCATGGCCGACTGGGCCTTCAGCCCCGCCGGACGCGCGGTCATGGCGATCGTCGCCGACCCCGGCCGCGACCCCGCCGCCGTCGAAGCCCTCTTCGAACGCGTCTTCGCAAGGCGCGGCGGCACCTTCACCAAGACCGTGCTGCACCACTACGCCGAGCACGGCCGCATCGACGCCGCCCGCCTCACCCCCGTCGTGCTCGACATCGGCGAAGCCCTGGTCACCAAGCGCATGATGGACACCGGCGCCGACCCCGGCGACGACTACCTCGCCGCCATCGTGGACCAGGCGATCCTCCCCGCCGTCGGCCTCACCCCGGACACCGCCTGACCCCAAGGGGGACG
This sequence comes from Glycomyces harbinensis, assembly GCF_900101745.1. Classification (GTDB taxonomy): domain Bacteria; phylum Actinomycetota; class Actinomycetes; order Mycobacteriales; family Micromonosporaceae; genus Glycomyces; species Glycomyces harbinensis. Next base: position 46,224 of record NZ_FNAD01000009.1, read on the forward strand.
GGCGAATCGTCACCCGCGGCGGTGAACCGTCCTGAAAGAGGGCGGTACGCCCGATCCCGTGGCACTCTTGACGGGTGATCGTCGCCGTGGGCATAGACGTAGTGGCAGTGGACCGCTTCGAGCGCGTGCTCGAACGCACCCCCCATGTCGCCGACAAACTCTTCACCGAGGCCGAGCGGCTCGCCCCCGACGGACGCGCCCGCCGCACCGAATCGCTCGCCGCCCGCTTCGCCGCCAAGGAAGCCGTCGCCAAAGCACTCGGCGCGCCCGGCGGCATGCACTGGGCCGACTGCGAAGTCCTCTCCCTCCCCGACGGCCGGCCCTCCCTCTCCATCACCGGAACGGTGGCCGCCGCCGCCGCACAGCGTGGCGTCTCCCGCTGGCACGTGTCGCTGTCGCATGATGGCGGTATCGCGACAGCGGTGGTGATCGCCGAGACGGCATGACGGCCTTCGGGGCCTGAGAGGGACAGCCATGAACGGTGCCTGGTCAGCAGCGGCGATCCGCCGCGCCGAAGCCCGACTCATGTCCCTGCTCCCGCCCGGGGCCCTCATGCAGCGCGCCGCCGCCGGACTCGCCGCCGCCTGCGCCCGCATCCTGCGCCAGCAGCACCCCGAACGCCAAGGGGGCGTGTACGGTTCGACCGTGATCGTCCTGGCCGGACCCGGCGACAACGGCGGCGACGCCCTCTACGCCGCGGCCCGCCTCGCCGACCGCGGCGCCCGCGTCTTCGCCGTCCCCGTCATGGGCGAGCGCGTCCACCCGCTCGCCGCCGCCGCGCTCACCCGCGCCGGAGGCCGCCTCGTCGCCCAGCCGCCCGACCACTGCGACCTGCTCCTGGACGGCGTCCTCGGCATCGGCGGGCGCCCCGGGCTCCCCGGCCGCGCCCTCGACCAGCTCGGCCGCATCCACGCGCGGGCCGTCGTCGCCGTCGACGTGCCCTCCGGAGTGGACGTCGACACCGGCGCCGTCCCCGCCAGCGCCGTGACCGCCGACGTCACCGTCGCCTTCGGCGCCCGCAAACCCTGCCACGTGCTCGGACGCGCCGCGCTGCTCACCGGCCGGCTCGAACTCGTCGACATCGGACTCGCGCCCTACCTCGACCCGCACCCGGCCGTCAGCGTCGCCGACGAGGCCGACATCGTCGGCTGGTGGCACCGGCCCGGGCCCGACGACGACAAGTACACGCGCGGCGTCGTGGGCGTCGCGGCCGGCTCGGAGCGCTACCCGGGCGCGGCCGTGCTCGCCACCGCCGGCGCCCTCGCGGGACCGGCCGGGTACGTGCGCTACGCCGGGGCCGCGGCCGAAGCGGTGCGCCGGCGCCACCCCGAGGTCGTGTGCACCCCGACGGTGAAGGAGGCCGGTCGCGTCCAGGCCTGGCTGGCCGGTCCCGGCTTCGGGACCGACGAGGCCGCGCTCGCCGAGCTGCGCGACGCGCTCGTCTCGCCCGCGCCGGTCGTCCTGGACGCGGACGCGCTGACGCTCATCGGGGAGTATCCGTCGGTGCTGAGCCGGCGGGAGGCGCCGGTGGTGCTGACGCCGCACGACCGCGAGTACGAGCGGCTGTACGGCTCGCCGCCGCGCGAGGACCGCGGCGCGGCCGCGGCGGCGCTGGCGAAGCGGCTCAACTGCACGGTGCTGCTCAAGGGCCACCACACGGTGGTCGCCGGGAGCGACGGCGCGGTGTGGGCGAACCCGACGGGTCGCCCGCAGTTGGCGACGGCCGGGTCCGGGGACGTGCTGGCGGGGTTCATGGCCTCGCTGCTGGCCTCGGGGATGGACGGGGTGCGGGCGGCGGTGGCGGCGGCGTTCGTGCACGGTCGCGCGGGCGGCATCGCGGCGGCCGGCCACCGGACCGTGACGGCCTCCGACGTGGCCCGCGCCCTGCCGGGCGCGGTGGGCGCGGTGCTGTCGCGCGCTTAGCGCCCGTTGCAGAATCTTTCGGCGCGTTGCAAATCGGCCGTCCACAAACCCCCACCCTCCCGAGAGGGGAAAGGAAGGACTGTCGCGCCGTTCGATCGTTCCGCGGGGGTCCGACAGGAATCGGGCCTTCGAGGGGCCGCGGGCGCGAATGTCACCCGAACGGGTGCAGCGCGACCGGCAGGCGTTGCTCGGCCGGGCCTACCAGTCCTCGCCGGCGCGTTTGATCCGGGCCGGGGCCAGGCCGGTCTCGTCGAGCAGGTAGGTGCGCATGGCCTCCAGGCCGGGCGAGTACACGTGCAGGCTCACCGCCGGAGCGTCGGAATCGTTGCGCATGGCGTGGACGGTCCGGTCGTCGACGGCCGAGACCTCTCCGGCCGCGAGCGGCCTGCGGCGCAGGCCCGGGAAGTCGCCGGGCCGCACCGTGTACTCCGTGAGGCTCCCCGACACGACCGCGACGGCCGCCGCGGCGGGACGGGCGACGCCGCCGTGGTCGTGGAGTTCGGTGCCCTGACCGGGCAGCCACGCGAGCAGCCAGGCCTCGTGGTCGGGCCCGGCCAGGACCCGGCGGGCCCACCGGCTGCCCCTGGTGAAGCGCGGGCGCAGCGTGAGGTTCGCGGCGTAGAACCCCGCGAGCGCCTCGAGCCGGTCGCCGCCGAGAACGGCGCTGCTGGCAACAGCGCTGTCGGCAACGACGCCAACGGGAACGGTGCGGCCGGAAGCAGAGCCGGCGGAAACGGGGTGTGCGGGCCCGGCCGGGAACGGCGCGGCCGTGGTGACAGTGCTCATGGAGCTGCATACCTTCGGTGTGTCGGAACGGTCGTCGGAACTGGGCGCGCCGAGCGGCGACGAGCGGCTCAGCGCTGGTGACAGCGGCGACGGGGACACGACGTGAAGGTCATGCCGCGATACTACCAATTCCCAGGCAACTCACAGGAGTGACACACCTTCGGTGGAATGCTCGCTACGCTGCGAATTTGTCACGTCCGGGGTCTACCGGTGCGAAATCCCGCGCGCTAGGCTCATGTTCGGCCTCCCGGCGCCCCGGGTCCGCTCGCCCCCCGGCGAAGTCGCGGACCGCGTTCTGTCGAGGGGCCTCGTGCCTGAACCGCAGCGCGGTGCGCACCCCGACCTCCCGGAATTCGAAGGAGCACTCTCCTCGTGAAGCAGTCGTCTGTTCGACGCAAGTGGACGTCCGCCGCAGTCATCGGCGGTCTCATGGTCGCCTCGGTGGGCTCCGCCCCCGCATGGGCGCAGCGCGACACCTCCGAGATCAACGACGAGATCGACGCGGCCGACGAGGACCTGGCCGCCGCCGTCGAGGAGTACAACCAGCTCGCGGAGCAGGTCGACGACAACAAGGCGCTCATCAGCGAGACCGAGGAGTCCCTGGAGACGGCCGAGGTGGAACTGGACGCCTTGCGCGACCAGCTCTCCGACTACATCAACACGACCTATGTGGAGCAGGGGATCGGCGACGCGGCGATGCTGCTCGAGTCGGGCTCCCCGGACGCGTTCGTCGAGCGCCTCGACCGGCTCAACTCCGCGAACCTCTACAACTTCGCCCTCATGGACGAGCTGAAGGACGCCTCCGAGGAGTACACGACCCAGCTCGAACTCCTCACGGCCCTCCAAGCGGACCTGGAAGCCGAGGAGGCCGAACTCGACGCGACCGCCGAGGAGCTCTCCACGCGCATGGAGGACCTCGAGGAGGAGTGGAAGACCGCCGCGGGCGAGGAGGTCGTCGAGTACGACCTGCCGCACATGACCGACGACCAGTGGACCGTCGTCGACTTCGCCCTCGACCAGATCGGCGAGCCGTACGTGTGGGGCGCGGGCGGACCGAACTCGTGGGACTGCTCGGGCCTCATCATGGGCGCCTACGCCCAGCTCGGGATCAGCCTGCCGCACAACGCCGCCGCCCAGTACAACTCGACCGCGAGCATCAGCCGCGACGAGCTGCAGCCGGGCGACCTGGTCTTCTACAACGGCCTCGCGCACGTGGGCATGTACATCGGCAACGGGTACATCGTGCACGCCCCCAACTCGACCACCGTGGTGAAGGTCGTCGAACTCGACCACGGCAACGTCTACTACGGCGCGACCACGATCCTGCACTGACGCAGCAGCACGAAGGCCCCGCGAGCGATCGCGGGGCCTTCGGTCGCCTCACGGCCGCATCCGGGAACCGCCGGGCCGTGCCTCCGGCGAAGCCGGCGTCGCCGGGCCGGCCGGACTCGGTCGATCGCCTTCGCCCGGTCCCGTCCGGTCGGCCCTGTCCGGTCAGTCGTCAGTGCGGGTCGCAGCGGACCACGAGGATCGCGATGTCGTCGCGCGGGGACTCCGGCGAGAACGCCTCCACGGCCTCTAGGAGCGACGTGGCGACCTGCCGGGCGCTCTTGCCCGCCGCGTCCCGCACCGCCCGCTCGATGCGGTCGTGGCCGAACATGGCGGCGCCGTCGCGGCGCTCGGTCACCCCGTCGGTGAAGAACACCAGGGCGTCGCCGGGGTCGAGCAGGATCTGCACGGGGTTGACCTTGACCTCGGGGAAGAGCCCGACCGCGGTGCCCTCCTTGCCGACCCAGGAGGTCTCGCCGCCCGCGCGCAGCAGCAGCGGGCGCTCGTGGCCCGACAAGCACAGGGTCGCGGCCAGCGACCCGTTCGCGTCGCGCTCCATCAGGGCCGAGGCGATCGTCGCGTAGCGCATGTCGCCGGGCTGCTCCAGCAGCGTCGCGTTCAGCAGTTCCAGCGCGCGCGGCAGCGGGCGGCCGTCGCGGGCCATGACCCGCAGGACGTCCCTGACCACGCCGGTGACGGCCGCGGCCTGGGCGCCCTTGCCGCACACGTCGCCGATCGCCACCCACAGGCGGTGGTCGGGCAGCTCGGTCGCGTCGTAGAAGTCGCCGCCGACCTCGGTGCCGATCACCGGGCCCGGGCCCGACCCGGGCAGGCGCCGCGCGGTCGCGGGCAGGTACTCGGCCGCGAACGACACCCCTGCGACGTCGGGCAGGCTGCCCGGCATCAGCGCGGCCTGGAGTTCATGCGCGACCGCCTGGCGCTCGGCGTGGATGCGGGCGTTGTCGAGCGCCAGCGCCGAGCGCTTGGCGAGGTCGGCGACGACCGCGCGCTCCTCGGAGGAGTGGTTGCGTTCGAGGTGGCGCCCGACGGTGAGGACGCCGATGGTGGACCCGCGCGCCGACAGGGGGACGGCGATGCCGTCGAGGCCGCGCGGGACGGGCAGTTCCATGCCGGTCCACCCGTCGGTGGCGAGGGAGGCGGCGAGCGGCGGGGCGGCGCTTTCGAGTTTGCGGCGCAGGTGCTCGATCTCGGACTCCTCGACGTGGGTGAGGGCCGCGGCGCGCAGCTCCCCGGCGTCGCCGGTGAGGTGGACGGCGGCCCAGCGGCCCAGTTGCGGGACGATGAGCTGCGGGATGAGGGCGACGGTGAGGTGCTCTTCGAGGGAGTGGGCGAGGAGTTCCCCGGCCTCGGCGAGGTAGGTGAGCCAGCCGGAGCGGCGCTGCTCGTCGGTGCGCATGCGGTCGATCTGGACGGCCAGGGCGATGCGCTCGGCGACGAGTTCGGCGAGGGGCCGCCAGGAGGGCAGGGTGTCGCCGGCGAGGAGGAGCTTGCCGGTGGCGGGGGCGGTGAGGGGCAGGGGGACGGCGAGGGCGATGTTGCCGACGTCGCCGAACTTGGCGATGATCTGCGTCCCGGTGCCGTCGCCGGCGTCGTATTCGATGGCGCCGCCGCCGGCGGCGGTGGCGTCGTGGCAGCGGGCGAGGAGTTCGGTGACGAGCTGGTCGAGCGGCAGCCGGGACTGGAGGGCGGGGGCGACGGTGAGGAGCGCGGCGAGCTGGGCCAGGTCGGGGAGGGCCGTGTCGGCGTCGGCGTCGACCGCGGGGCGGGGTGCGGGCGGGGCGTCGGGGTCGCGATCGATGCGGAACCAGATGGACTTGCCGGTGGCGTCGTGGGTGGTGCCCCAGGAGGACGCGAAGCGGTCGACCAGGAGGAGGCCGCGGCCGCCTTCGGCGGTGACCTCGGGCATGGCCGCCTCGAGGGGGTCGATGCCGCCGGAGCGGTAGTCGGTGACCGTGACGCGCACGCCGATCGAGTCGGCGGCGACGGTGAGGTTGATGTCGGTGCCGGCGTGCACGACGCCGTTGGTGGCCAGCTCGGTGGTGAGGAGGAGGGTCTCGTCGAGCAGTTCGCTGAGGCCGGCCTCGGCCAGGACGGCGCGGACGGCGGCGCGTGCGGCTGCGGGGGAGCGGTCGTCGGCCGGCAGACGCAGCCGACGGGCGGCCCTCTCGGGGTACGTCACCGGCCCAGTGTATGCCCGTGCCGCCGGGGCCCGCCGCACCCGTTCGAGGGGTGCGACCTGGCCCGGGGGCCGGGACGGGAGCGGCCGCCCCGGCCTTGGGCGGGCCGGGGCGGCCGTGGTTTACGCGGCGGGGCGATCGTGTTGCGGCGCTTGCCGAACGGGTCGGGCTACTCCCAGTTTCGGGCGATTCTGCGGCGGGCCGCCGCGGCCGGGGCCGCCGCGAGGCGCAGGCGGTGCTTCCTGTGCATGGTCATCCGTCTCCTCGGGGGTCTTCGTCGGGGTGCGGCGTCTCCGCGGTCCTCCACTGCGAGCACTCTCCCGCGGCGACGCCGTCATGGTGCACACGTGCCCCAGTGGTCGCCGGTTGCGGGATTCGACCAGTTTTCTTCCGGTCACGTCGAGTGATCGAACGCAATGCCTTGAGTAACCTGCCTTCACGTTTGCCCGTCCGGTGTGACAACCTTTAGGCAAGCCTGTCTCCGCAGCTGAGGAACCACGCCATGACGGACACCGTTTCCCGTACAGCGAACCCGACCGATGAATCCGACCTGCTCCGAAGCCTGGCCGATGCGCTGGGCGCCGTCGAGCTGGGCGACTTCTCGGTGCGGCTGCCTCGGGGCGAGGGCCTGGCCGGGGAGGTCGTCGACCGGTTCAACGCCGTGGTCGAGCAGGCCGACCGGCAGACCCGCGACCTCGCGCTCATCGCCCGCGCCGTCGGGCAGGAGGGGTCCTGGAACCACCGCCTCGTCATCGAGCACCTCGACGGCGGCTGGTCCGAGGGCGCGGCCAGCGTCAACCGGCTCGTCGAAGACCTGGTCAGGCCCACCACCGAGCTCGGGCGCGTCCTCGAGGCGGTCGCCGCGGGCGACCTCTCGCAGGAGGCCGCCCTGGAGATCGAGGGCAAGCAGCTGCGCGGCGAGTTCCGCCGCCTCGGCGAGACCGTGAACCAGATGGTCGGGCTCCTGCGCTCCTTCGCCGGGGAGGTCACGCGCGTGGCCCGAGAGGTGGGCACCGAGGGCCAGCTGGGCGGGCAGGCGGACGTGCAGGGCGTCTCGGGCACCTGGCGGTCGCTGACCGACGCGGTGAACCTCATGGCCTCGAACCTGACCGAGCAGGTCCGGTCGATCTCCACGGTGACGCAGGCCATCGCCTCGGGCGACCTGAACCAGAAGATCACCGTCAAGGCCTCCGGCGAGGTCGCCGAACTCGCCGACACCATCAACTCGCTCAACTCGACCCTCCAGGTCTTCGCCGGGGAGGTCACGCGCGTCGCGCGCGAGGTCGGCACCGAGGGGCGCCTGGGCGGCCAGGCGGACGTGCCGGGCGTGTCCGGGACCTGGAAGGACCTCACCGAGTCGGTGAACGACATGGCCTCCAGCCTCACCGACCAGGTCCGCGACATCGCGAAGGTCACCGGGGCGGTCGCCCGCGGCGACCTGAACCAGAAGATCGCCGTGCCCGCCCAAGGCGAGATCCTCGAACTCAAGACCACCGTCAACACGATGGTCGACCAGCTGTCGAACTTCGCCGACGAGGTCACGCGCGTCGCGCGCGAGGTCGGCACGGACGGGCGCCTGGGCGGCCAGGCGCAGGTGTTCGGCGTCTCCGGCACCTGGCGCGACCTCACGCAGAACGTGAACCAGCTGGCCGCGAACCTCACCGAGCAGGTCCGCAACATCGCGAAGGTCACCTCCGCGGTCGCCGCCGGCGACCTCAGCCAGAAGATCACCGTGGACGCCAAGGGCGAGGTCGCGGAGGTCAAGACCACCGTCAACACGATGGTCGACCAGCTCTCCCGCTTCGCCGACGAGGTCACCCGCGTCGCGCGCGAAGTCGGCTCGCAGGGCCGCCTGGGCGGCCAGGCGGACGTGCCGGGCGTCTCGGGCACGTGGAAGGACCTCACCGAGAACGTCAACCTCATGGCCGCGAACCTCACCGCGCAGGTGCGGAACATCTCCTCGGTCGCCAGCGCCGTGGCCGCCGGCGACCTGAACCGGCAGATCACCGTGGACGCCCAGGGCGAGATGCTGGAGCTGAAGTCGACGTTGAACTCGATGGTCGCGCAGCTGTCGCAGTTCGCCGACGAGGTCACGCGTGTGGCCCGGGAGGTCGGCACCGACGGCAAGCTCGGCGGGCAGGCGAACGTCCAGGGCGTCTCCGGCATCTGGGAGGCGCTCACCGACAATGTGAACTCCATGGCCTCCAACCTGACCAGCCAGGTGCGGAACATCTCCTCGGTCGCGACCGCGGTCGCCCGCGGCGACCTGAACCGGCAGATCACCGTCGATGCTCAAGGCGAGATGCTCGAGCTGAAGTCGACGCTGAACTCGATGGTCGACCGGCTCTCCAGCTTCGCCGACGAGGTCACGCGCGTCGCCCGCGAAGTGGGCACCGAGGGCCAGCTGGGCGGGCAGGCGAACGTGCCGGGCGTCTCGGGCACCTGGAAGGACCTCACCGACAACGTCAACTCGATGGCCTCGAACCTGACCAGCCAGGTCCGCGACATCGCGAAGGTCACCACCGCCGTCGCCAAGGGCGACCTGAACCAGAAGATCACCGTGGACGCCCAGGGCGAGATCCTGGAGCTGAAGACCACGGTCAACACGATGGTCGACCAGCTGTCGAGCTTCGCGACCGAGGTCACGCGCGTGGCCCGCGAGGTCGGCGTCGAGGGCAACCTCGGCGGCCAGGCCGAGGTCGCCGGCGTCTCGGGCACCTGGCTCGCCCTGACCCGCAACGTGAACTCGCTCGCCGCGACGCTGACGCTCCAGCTGCGGGCCATAGCGAACGTCGCCCACGCCGTCGCCCGCGGCGACCTGACCCAGTCGGTCGACTTCGAGGCCGCCGGCGAGATCGCCGACCTCACCGAGTCGATCAACCAGATGATCACCGCGCTGCGCGACAAGACCCGCCAGAACACCGACGCGGACTGGCTCAACTCCAACCTCGCGCGCATCTCCTCGCTGCTGCAGGGCCGCCGGGGCGTCGAGGAGGTCACGCGGATGGTCCTCGACGAGGTCACGCCGCTGATCGACGCGCAGACCTCGACGTTCTACGTCCGCCACGAGGACGTCTCGGGGCACGTCACGTACCGCCTCAACGCCGTCTACGGGCACCCCAGCCCCGGCGAGAAGAAGGTCATCGAGGACAACGAGGGCATGGTCGGCCAGGCCGCCGCCTCGAAGCGGACGATCCACCTGCACGACATCCCCGAGGGCTACCTGGAGATCTCCTCCGGGCTCGGGCAGGCCACGCCCACGGACCTGATCATCCTGCCGGTGCAGTTCGGCGACAAGGTCCGCGGCGTCATCGAGTTCGCCTCATTCAACACCTACTCGGGGCTGCACAAGCGGTTCCTGGACGCGCTGGCGCCGAACGTCGGGGTCACGCTCGCGACGATCGAGGGCAACGCGCGCACCGAGGTGCTGCTGCGCGAGTCCCAGCGCATGGCGCAGGAGCTGCGGGCGCAGTCCAACCGGCTCCAGGAGACGAACGTGGAGCTGGAGGAGAAGGCGCAGCTGCTGTCGGCGCAGAACCGCGCGATCGAGCTGAAGAACGATGAGGTCGAGACCGCCCGCAAGGACATCGAGGAGAAGGCCGAGCAGCTCGCGCAGGCCTCGAAGTACAAGTCGGAGTTCCTCGCGAACGTCTCGCACGAGCTGCGGACGCCGCTGAACTCGCTGCTGCTGCTCGCGCGGCTGTTGTCGGAGAACTCGGACGGGAACCTGTCGGACCGCCAGATCGAGTTCGCGCGGACGATCTACAACGCGGGCACCGACCTGCTCACGCTCATCGACGACATCCTGGACCTGTCGAAGATCGAGGCGGGGCGCATGGACGTCTCGGTGCACCCGGTCGACCTCGCCGAGATCCTCGGGGACATCGAGGCCGCGTTCCGGCCCCAGGCCGAGGACAAGGGCCTGGAGTTCGCGGTGGACGTGGGCACCGGTGTGCCGCAGTTGATGCAGACCGACGGGCAGAAGTTCCAGCAGGTGCTGCGCAACCTCCTGTCGAACGCGGTGAAGTTCACGCGGGTCGGCTCGGTCACGCTGGCGGTGCGGCGGGTTCCGGCGGACCTGCGCTTCGACGCCCCGCACCTGAACGCGGCCGCGGAGCGGATCTCGTTCAGCGTCATCGACACCGGGATCGGCGTGGCCGAGTCGAAGAAGGCGATCATCTTCGAGCCGTTCCAGCAGGCCGACGGCACGACGCGGCGCACGTTCGGCGGCACCGGGCTGGGGTTGTCGATCTCGAAGTCGCTGTCGCTCATGCTCGGCGGCGACGTGTACATCGAGCACACCGGGGACGCGGGCTCGAAGTTCACGTTCGTGGTGCCGGTGGAGATCGACGCGGACGGCGACTTCGCGCCCGTGCGCTCGGACCTGCCGCTGACCCCGGTCGCGCCTTCCGCGGGCATCCTGACCGGGGCGCCCGAGACGCCTTCGTCGTCGGCCGCGGCCCAGCACCTGGAGGGGGCGACGGTCCTCATCGTGGACGACGACATCCGCAACGTCTTCGCGTTGACCGCGGCCCTGGAGCTGCACGGGATCGACGTGCACTACGCCGAGAACGGCGCGGACGGGATCGACTCGCTGCAGCAGCACCCGGGCATCGACATCGTGCTGATGGACTCGATGATGCCGGGCATGGACGGGAACGAGACCACGCGCGTGATCCGGCGCATGTCGCAGTTCAAGGAGCTGCCGATCGTGTTCTTGACCGCGCAGGCCCTCGCCGAGCAGCGGGAGAAGTCCGTCGAGGCCGGGGCGAGCGCGTACCTGACCAAGCCGGTGGACCTCGACCTGCTGCTCGACACGATGTCGCAGTGGATCGGCGGGGACGCCGAGGAGGGAACGCGAGGGGACGCACACGGGCCGGGCCCCGCGGAGGCGGACGGGGCGGCAGGACGGGACAATGGCGAACCGACTGATGGAGGCACCGCATGAGTACCGCCCGCGTCCTGCTCGTTGACGACCGATCCGAGAACCTCCTCGCGCTCGAAGCGATCCTCCAGGGGCTGCCGGTCAACACCATCGCGGTCACTTCGGGCGAGGAGGCGCTCAAGCGGCTCCTGTCGGAGGACTATGCGGCGATCCTCCTCGACGCGCAGATGCCGGGCATGGACGGGTTCGAGACGGCGCGGCACATCAAGCAGCGCGAGAAGACCCGCCACACGCCGATCATCTTCCTGACGGCCGCCGACCGGGACGCGCACCTGGCGATGCGCGGGTACTCGGTGGGCGCGGTCGACTACATCACGAAGCCGTTCGACCCGTGGATGCTGCGCACGAAGGTGAAGGTCTTCATCGACCTGTGGGCGCAGGGCCAGGCGCTGCGCCAGACCTCCGAGCGCACCAAGGACCTGCGCGAGCGGGAGGGGCTTTTGACGCGGCGCCTCGACGAGGTCCGCGACGCCCTCGCCTCCTGGCAGGACGGGCGCGACGCCGACCCCGAGATCGAGCGCATCCTCTCGCTGCTGGAGCCGGGCCCGGCGTAATCCGGGCAGCGCGAAGCGGGTCGTTTTTCGATGGGCCCCCGGTTCAATAACCGTGCCATGGGGGTACGACAGTTCCACGATCCCACATGAAGGCGAGTTTGCTTCGGGTTCTTGGGGTTCGGGCAGCGCGAAGCGGGCGGCGGATCGCTGGGCCCCCGATTCAAGAATCGTGCCACGGGGGTACGACAATTCGGGACCAAGCGTGGAAAGCGAATGAAACCCGCAAATCGGTGTGCGGGCAGCGCGAAGCGGGTCGCGGATCGCTGGGCCCCCGGTTCAAAAACCATGACATGCGGGTACGACAGCGTGTTCGGGGCGGATTCGAACAGCAGGTCCGCCAATGATGCGGGTTCGTGCTGTCGCCTGGACTCCTGCGGCTCGCGAATACCGGTTAGGGTTGGTTCCGTGGCGCACCAGAAACTCGACATCTCGGTCCACCGTGAAGCGAACGAGACGATCGTGGTGCTGACCGGCGAAATCGACCTGCACACCGCACCGCGGCTCACCGTCGCCGTCGACGAGGCGCTCGCGGCGGACCCCGTCCGCGTCGTGCTCGACATGAGCGGCGTGACCTTCTGCGACTCCCGCGGCCTGGGCACCCTCGTCATCCTCGCCCGCGCCGCCGCCCGCTCCCGGGCCGTGCTCGTCCTCGCCAACCTCGGCGACTTCCTCAAACGCCTCCTCGCCGTCTCCGGCATCGGCGAGCACTTCGTCATCCGCGAACCCGCACCCGACCCCGAGGACGACGCCGCCCTCGGCCTCAGCGACGTCGAAGAGTACGGCGTCGACAGCACCGAGGCCATCGGCTCCGAGCGCTCCGGGACGGAAGGCCCCGACCAGGAGCGCCCCCGATGACCGACGCCGTCTCCACCACCGTCGTCCTGACCCTCGGCGCCGCAGGCCTCCTCGCGGCCGCCGGCATCGCCCTCGGCTGGGTCGGCCTCGCCAAGCGCCTGCGCCCCCTCATCGTCACCGGCTCCCTCCTGCTCTTCGCGGGCGGCGGCACCGTCCTCGCCTGGGCCATCATCGAAGGCGCCGGCGCCCGGGCCGCCGCAGTCGGCCTCATCGCCGCGCTCTTGCCCGCCCCGATCCTCGTCGGCACGTTCCTGTGGCTCGGCCGCTACCGGCGCCGCCCCTGGCTCGTCCTCGCGTTCTGCTTCGGCTGGGGCGCCTGCGTCGCCACCGCGATCTCCCTGGCCGTCAACACCTACGCCGCCTACCTCCTCGACAGGAACGACCTCGACCAGAACCTCGCCGCCGTCGTCTCCGCCCCCGTCATCGAGGAAATCGCCAAACTCCTCGGCCCCCTCATGGTCTTCTGGTTCGCCCGCCGCCACCTCACCGGCACCCTCGACGCCATCGTCTACTGCGGACTCGCCGGGGCCGGCTTCGCCGTCGCCGAGAACGTCCTCTACGCCTCCGGCGCCTACGTCATCGGCGCCCAGTCCCTCGACGACGCCGCCGGCATCGCCCAGGTCACCCTCCTGGTCGTCGTCCGCGGACTCGCCACCATGTTCGCCCACCCGCTCATGACCGGCCTGACCGCCATCGGCCTCGGCAAGGCCGCCCGCCGCCCCGGACGCAAGGGCCGCCAAACCGCCTGGATCATCGGCATGCTCCTGTGCGGCATGGGCCTGCACGCCCTGTGGAACGGCTCCTCCGTCCTCGGCGTCGCCCTCGACCTCCCCGGCCTCTGGTTCGCCCTCTACCCGGCGTTCCTCGCGCCCCTGTTCTTCACCATGGTCGGCGCGGCCCTGTGGCTGCGCTCGGCCGACGCCCGCCGCACCCAGACCGCCCTCGCCCCCATGGTCGCCGCCGGGCAGCTCTCCCCGCCCGAACTCGCCTCCCTCGCCAGCTTCTCCCGCCGCAGCGCCGCCCGCGCCTGGGCCCGCCGCCACGCCGGGAAGCCCGGCGAGACCGCCATGCGCGACTTCCAGCGGGCCGCCTCCGACGTCGCCGAGCAGTACGACCTCGCGAGCATCGGCGGCACCTGGGACGGTCGCGCCGCCGAACACGGCGCCCACCGCATGAACGCCGCCCGCGCCGCGTACATCGGACGCGATCCCCGCACGCCCCAGGCGCTGTGGGACGGCCGCCGCTACCACGTGGTCTTCCCCGACGGCCAGATGCGCCCGGTCGAGGCGCCGATCCAGCCCGTCATGCCGCTTCCCCTGCCGCCGCCTCCTGCGTACCCTGTCACGTATGCATGAGGGACCCATCGGGCCCACCTCCTGGACCGGACCCGACGCGCCGCCGCGGCGCACCGGCCGACCCCACTGGAGGGAGCCCCACCCCGTCCGCGTCGGCCCCGCCGCCGCCGGCTCGGTCCTGAGCGCCGTCTGGGCGCTCATGTGGCTCCTGGCCTACGCCAGGAGCACCGGCGACACCCCTCCCACCGGAGCGGGCTTCGCCTGGGTGACTTTGGCCGCGAGTACGATCGGGCTGGTCGCCGCAGCCGCGCTGGCGCGCTACGGTGACCGCGGGGCCGCGGTCGGCGTTGCGGCGGTCGCAGGGACGGCCGCTGGGGTCGCGGGGCTCTCGTGCGAGCTGTATCTTTTCCTGACCGGCGATTGGATCCTGTGGTTACATCAACCGCGGGTCGCCACATCCTTCAGTAGTTCGTATCGAACGGCTGCCCATCGGGCCGCTGGTTCCATTGATTGAGAAGACGGGGACGGATCGTGTCGTATTTCGCTGTGGCTGTGGGCCGCGAGGGCGACGATTGGGAGGCCGCGGAGGTCGACCTCGACGCTGTTGCCGATGTCGAGGACGCGGCCGAGGTCATGCGTGAGGCTTTCCCTGACGCCGACCTGACGCTGCTGTTCGTCGACGCCGACGACGAGTACCTGACGGTGATGCGCCTCGACAACGGGGACGACCTGCGCACCTTCGGCTCCGACGCCGAGTACGCGTCGCAGTCGCGCCTGGGCGAGGCCCTCCTGGGCGACCTCGAGCCCGAGGACACCGAGGAGATCGACACCGAGGACGAGGAGTCGATCTCGGCCCGCCCGACCGAGCTCGACGCCGAGCCCGTCGGTGAAGCGGACCTCCTGGGCGACCTGGGCGTGCCCGGTTCGACCCTGCTGGCCCTGTGCGCCAAGGAGGGCATGATGCCCTCCGACGTGGTCTCCGAGGTCGCCGGCTCCATCGGCTTCGCCGAAGCCCTGGAAGACGCCACCGGCGCCTAGAAGCCCGTCCCCCATGCAGTCTCGCCGCGAGGTCCACGAAGACTGGATGCGCCGCGCCCTCGAGGTCGCGCGCACCGCAGGCCTCCCGGCGGGCGAGCCGCCCCGGCCCGGCAACCCGGCACGCCAGGTCGAACGCCATGAGCCGGCCGCCGGTGCGGCCGGTACGCCCCGACCGGAACCGAACCGCGAGCCGCGCACCGACCTGCCGGTCGGCGCCGTCGTGATCGGCCCGGACGGCCGCGAACTCGCGGCGGCGGCCAACGCCCGCGAGGCCCTGGGGGACCCGACCGCGCACGCCGAGGTGCTCGCGCTGCGGGAGGCCGCCGCCGTCCACGGGGACGGATGGCGGCTCGAGGACTGCACGCTGGTGGTGACGCTGGAGCCGTGCACGATGTGCGCGGGGGCGGCCGTGCTCGCACGGGTGGGTGAAATCGTGTTCGGCGCTTGGGAACCCAAGACCGGCGCGGTCGGCTCGCTGTGGGACGTGGTGCGCGACCCGAGGCTCAACCACCGGCCCGACGTCTACGGCGGCGTACTCGAAACCGAATCGGCGGCGCTCCTGCGCGGCTACTTCGGGCGGAGCCCGAACCAATAGTGCAGCGGGCGGATCCCGAACCAGTAACACAGCGGGCGGAGCCCGAACCGATAGTGCAGCGGGCGGATCCCGATCGAGCAGCGCAGCGACCGGTACTTGAACGCCTAACACTTGGGCGTTTCCCGGCGCCAGCCTTCAAAACGGACAAATGCAGGACCCCCGATACCAAGGGTGGCACGGGGGTCCGACACGTCTTGCGGCCTAGTCGCTCGCCGCGGCCGCTTCGGCTCGCTTCTCCTGAGTCCTCGCCAGCAGCTGCGCGATGTCGATGACCTCGACGTCCTCGCGGCCCGCGTCGGCCACGCCGTCGCGCAGCATCGTCGAGCAGAACGGGCAGCCCACGGCCACCGTGTTCGCCCCCGTCGCCACCGCCTCGTCCGCGCGCTCCCGGTTGACGCGCTTGCCGATCGGCTCCTCGAGCCACATCCGGGCCCCGCCGGCGCCGCAGCAGAACGACTTCTCGTTGTTGCGGGGCATCTCGGTGACCTCCGCGAACGAGCCGATCAGCTCCCTCGGCGGCGTGAAGATCCGGTTGTGCCGGCCCAGGTAGCACGGGTCGTGGTAGGTCAGCTTGCCCTCGTGCTGCTCCACCGGCGTGATCTTCCCGGCGTTCACCAGGTCGTTCAGCAGCTCCGTGTGGTGCACGACCTCGTACGTGCCGCCGAGCTCCTCGTACTCGTTGCCGATGGTGTTCAGGCAGTGCGGGCAGGTCGCGACGATCTTGACCGCGCCGACCCCGTTCAGCGTCTCGACGTTCTGCTCGGCGAGCATCTGGTACATGAACTCGTGCCCGATGCGCCGCGCCGAGTCGCCCGTGCAGGTCTCGGCCTCACCGAGCACCGCGTACTTGACGCCGGCGTCGTGCAGCAGCGTCGCCACCGCGCGCGAGGTCTTCTGCGCCTTGGGGTCGTACGCGCCGGCGCAGCCGACCCAGTACAGGTACTCCCAGTCGCCGCCGGACTCGGCGATCGGCATCTCGAAGTCGAGCGGCTCGGCCCACTTCAGGCGGTGGGCCGGGTTCTCGCCCCAGGGGTTCCCCTTGTTCTCGAGGTTGCGCAGCATCGTCTGCGCCTCCTCGGGGAAGTCCGACTCCATCATCACCATGTTCCGGCGCAGGTCCAGGATGTGGTCGACGTGCTCGATGTCGACCGGGCACTGCTCCACGCACGCACCGCAGGTCGTGCACGCCCACAGCACGTCGGGGTCGATCACCGAGCCGATGATGTTGATCTTCTCGTGCGGGTCGGCCTCGCCGCCGCGCTCCTTGGCGAGGGCCGCCGCCTTCAGGTACGGCGCCTGCTCGTAGAGGTGGTCGCGCAGGTCCGTCACGAGCTTCTTGGGCGACAAGGGCTTGCCGGTGTTCCAGGCGGGGCACTGCGACTGGCAGCGACCGCACTCGGTGCACGTGGAGAAGTCGAGCAGGCCCTTCCAGGAGAAGTCGGCGATGGTCGCGACGCCGAACGGCTGCGTCTCGGGGTCGGCGGTCTCGAAGTCGGCCGGCACGCCGTCGATGAGCATCGGCTTGGCCGCGCCCAGCGAGACGGCGCCGTCGGCGTGGCGCTTGAAGTAGAGGTTGAAGAACGCGGTGACCCGGTGCCAGCCGATGCCCATCGACGGGATCAGCGCGAGCATGAGGAAGAACGTCCACGACACGAGGATGTCGAGGCCCGCGACCAGCGTGACGGCGGTGTGCAGGGCCTCGTCGGAGACGCCGCTCCACGCGTTCGCGATGAGGACCGAGACCGGCGAGGTCCACTCCTGGCCGATCTCCCCGAGTGCGACCTTGAACGACCGGATCGCCATGTGGGAGAGGACGATCGTGAAGATCGTCGCCTCGATGTAGAAGGCCATCCACTGCCGGGAGCCCTCGAACCTGGACGAGGAGCGCCGCTGGCCGGCGTCCGAGGCGGTGCCCTGCGGCGGGACCCGGTGCGCCCGGGGCTGCCTGAACATCCGGATGCCGAAGAGCGTGAGGATGGCCACGCCGGTGAGCACGGTGAGGATCTCCGAGCCGAGCAGCCACAGCCCCCAGTGCCCGATGATCGGCAGGCCCCATTCGGGGTTGAGGACCTCGAAGTACGACTGGGCGAGGGCCGGGAACAGCAGGAAGAACCCGAAGAACACCGCCCAGTGCGCGAGTCCGACCCAGGTCCACTGCAGCATCCTGGTGTGCCCCAGGGATTCCCGGAGCATGGTCTTGACCCGGGCGCCCCGGTCGCCCTTGCGTGTCAGGTCGGGCGCGCCGAGCCGGACGAGTTCGAGCATCCCGAGCCCGGCGCGGACGAACAGCCCGATGGCGAGCGCGGTGTACGCGAACGCGATCGTGGCCGTGACGATTTGGACGACTCCCATGGCGACCTCTCGACGGAGCGGTGTTCCCGATCACGATACATGTTACTGGCCGGTAGTCTACCGGTCGACAGGGCCGTCGGGACGAGCGCGGCAGGGCCGGACGGGGCGGTGCCGCCGGTCCGTCCCCGGGACGCGCCGCCCACGCCGCCGGGGCGCCCCGCGGTCCGCCGCAATCCCCGCACCGCGCGTCTGCAACCGGTTCCACCGGCCAGGCGTGTACACACCGCTGGTCCCTTCCAGCACCCTCGAGAACCCCTCTGCCCTAATTGAACAAGGAGCTCAATGTCCCTCGACTCCCCCCGGGTCCGGCGGGCCGGCACGCGCCTGGCCGCCGCGGCGGCCATCGGAGCCGTCGTCGCGGCCGCGTTCGCGGCCCCGTCCGCGGCAGCGGTCCCCGGCATCACCGGCGATCCCGTCGTCAACCTCACCCTCAGTCCCATCGTCACCGCGGGCGCGAGCGCCCCCGGCTCGATCACCGTCGACTACACCCCCGCCCCAGGCTCCGAGGACGCGACGCACGCCGTCGCCGCCGAACTCGTCATCGAGGGCAGCGCCGAGGTCGTGCAGTTGACCTCGGCCGACGCCGCCTGCGACGCCGCCACCGCCTACCGGGTGCACTGCGCCGACGACGAGGCCGACGCGAGCACCGCGTTCGGCTTCGACCTGGGCGCGGTCGCCAGCGCCGAGGACGAGACCTTCGACTACACGCTCACGGTCACCATCGACGGCACCGAGGTCGCGTCCCGGACCACCGCCTTCGAGGTGGTGTCCACGTACGACGTCCACAACCCGTACGTCCACGGGGGCGTCGCCGTCACGGACGTCACCGGCGGCGGCACCGCCGCGGTGAACCCCGTGTTCTACCAGGACCTCGACCTGACCCCCACCGCCGCGGCCGTGATCGTCTCGTTCACCGACGCACTGCCCAGGCTCGGCATCGACCCCTCGGGTCTGGCCACCGCGTTCGCCGACTACGACAACTGCATGAACGTCGCCGACTCCGCCGACCCCGGCGTGGTGTGCGTCATCACCGACTTCGCGGACGCCAAGGGGCAGTTCCTGACCCTCACCGACTCGGTCGGCTACGCGATCGACGACGACGTGGTCGGCCCGCTGGCGGTGTGCAGCTGCCGCTACAGCGTCGAGACCGTCAATGCCGAGACGCTGGCGAGCGAGTACGACTTCCCGTTCGAGGACACCGGCAACGCCATCGGGCTCACCGCGGCGTCCGAAGGCTTCGACGGCGCCGAGGACTCCATCGGCTACTACTGGGGCCTGGTCGAGCTCACCACCGAGGAGAACCACTACGACCTCACCGCCGAGGAGATCGAGCTGGACGGCGAGGTCGGCGACACGACCACCGTCACCACCACGTTCACCAACGACGGCCCGGCCGCGGCCGACGACCTCCACCCCGCCGGCGACACGTACCTGGCCCGCGCGCAGCTGCCCGAGGGCACCGAGCTGGTGCGCGTCGACAGCGACGGCGAGGGGGTCTGGGAGTGCCACGGCGCCGACGAACTCGACGCGGTCTACGACTCGATCGTGTACACCGGCCTGGAGTGGTTCGACTTCGCCTGCGCCATCGACGGTTTCGAGCCCGGTGAGTCCGCCGAGTTCACCTTCACGGTGAAGCTCACCGACACCACCGCCTACCAGGGCGCCGTCGAGATCGGTGCGGGCCGCGAGGGCGACGACTTCGAAGGCGACTTCTCCAGCGACTTCGCGCTCGTCTACAACAACGCCACCGAGGCGCGCTACGACTACGACCAGGACGGCTACGAGGACCTGCTGACCGTCCGCAGGACGGACGGGGCGCTCGTGCTCTACAAGGGCACCAGTTCGGGGAAGTACGCGAACGCGAGCGCCGTCAGCACCGGCTGGGGCAAGTACGACATCGTCATGGGCGGCGACCTGACCGGCGACGACCTGCCGGACTTCGTCGCCCGCGACAACAAGACCGGGACGCTCTACACCTACCCGGGCGACGGCAAGGGCGGCTTCAAGAGCCGGATCACCGTCGGCACCGGCTGGGGCGCGATGGGGCAGATCTCCGTCGGCAACTTCGACGGCGACGGCCACCCCGACATCTTCGCGACCGCTTTCGCGGACGGCAACATGTACTACTACCCGGGCCTGGGCAACGGCAAGTTCGGCGCCCGCGAGGCGTGGAGCGAGTTCTGGGACGGCATGGACGTCCTCAGCTCGGTCGGCGACCTCGACGGCGACGGCTTCGACGAGTTCCTGAGCCGCTGGAACTTTGACGGCCGCTACTACGTCTACACGTCCACCGGCGAGGTCCACGAGCTCGACCAGTCGCTGTACGACTGGGTCTACACGCGCCGCTACGACCAGGTCGTCGGCGCGGGGGACCTGACCGGCGACGGCAAGGCCGACATCGTCTCCGCCGACCTCAAGACCGGGCAACTGGTGCGGCGCAGCTTCAACCCGGAGCAGCCGACCACCGTCACCGGCACGGTCATCGGCTCCGGCTGGAACACCCTCCGCCTCCCCGTGGTGCAGCTCGACCGCACGTACGACTACGACTACGACGGCTTCAGCGACCTCATCGCGCACCACAAGACGAACAAGGACGTCCTCCTGTACTGGGGGACGGGCGCCGGGATCGGGTCGCGCTGGAACATGTGCGACGACTGCGGCGGCATCACCGCGGCGTCGGCGGGCGGCGACTACACCTCCGACGGGCGCACCGACTTCCTGTACCGCGCTTCGAACGGCGAGCTGTGGATCGCCCCGGGGCTCGACAACGGCGAGATCGGCTTCACCACCGGGATCCGGTCCGGCACGGGCTGGAACGGGATGTCCTACATCACCGGCGGCCACGACTTCAACAGCGACGGCAAGGACGACCTGATCGCCCGCCAGTCGTCGACCGGGTACCTGTACCTCTACAAGGGCCGTGGCAACGGCACGTTCGAGTCGCGGGTGAAGATCGGCACCGGCTGGAACGGGATGCGCGAGATCTCCTCGGTGGGCGACCTCAACCACGACGGCTTCGCCGACGTGCTCGCCATCAGGTCCTCGAACAACTGCCTGTACCTGTACGCGGGCCGCGGCAACGGCACCGTGGCGGGCGGCGTCCAGGTCAGCTGCAACTGGGTCGGGTACGACCAGGTCACCGGCACCGGCGACTTCAACCGCGACGGGCACGCCGACTGGCTCGCCCGCCGCCAGTCCGACGGGGCCCTGTACCTGTACTACGGCAACGGGAGCGGCGGCTTCGGCAGCCGCAAGATCGTCGGCACCGGCTGGAACACCATGAGCTACCTCGCATAGGACGCCTTGCCGAGCGCGACCCGTTCGGCGGCAACGAATCAGGGCCCGCCCGACGTCATTCGTCGGGCGGGCCCCCGCCGTTGTCGGCCTCGTCCGTCGTTCAGCGGACCCCGCACCGCGGCCGCTCCGCCTACAATGGGGAAACGATTGCAACGCGTCGGCTTCCGGCCACGTGCAGTCGACGCCTCCCTACGGCGATCCATGACCCCTCGACGACCCCCAGGACAACTGTATGAACCGAGCTGCCTCCCCTGAGCCGCGTGCCGCTGCGCTCCGTCGAACGGCGTCGGCTTCGGCCGCCGCCTTCGGCTTGGCGCTGCTGGCCGCCACCGTCGCCCCCGCCGCCGGGGCCTCCCCCGTCCCAGGCGACACGACCGGTCGCGCCCAGACCGCGGACACCGCGTCCCTGAACGATTTCGACGGCGACGGCTTCCAGGACCTGTTGGCGGTGCGCGAATCCGACGGGAACCTGCTGTTCTACGCGGGCAACGGCGACGCCACCTTCGACGCGGCGGTCTCCCTCGGATCGGGCTGGGGCGGAAGGGACATCGTCACGCCCGGCGACCTGACCGGCGACGGGAACCCGGACCTGCTGGCCCGCGACAACCGGACCGGGACGCTCTACACCTATCCGGGCGACGGGGCCGGGGGCTTCAGCTCGCGCATCACCGCCGGCACCAGCTGGAACGGCATCAGCCTGATCGCCTCCGCAGGCGACTTCAACAACGACGGCCACCTGGACCTGTACGCCGTGCGGAAAGCCGACTGGAAGCTCTACCTGTACCAGGGCAAGGGCAACGGCGCCTTCGGCACCCGATACCTCGCCGACGACAACTACCGGGGCTGGGACGACGCCGACACGCTGATCACGGTGGGCGACCCCGACTCCTGGGGCAGGGACGAACTCCTCATCCGGGAGACGTCGGGACGGTACGTCATGGTCTCCGGCGAAGGGGAGACGCAGAAGCAGAACGCCGACTCGGTGCTCGACGGCTCCCTCGGCCAGGGCACCTCCACCCGGTACACCCAGGTCGCCCCGGTCGGCGACTTCGACGGCGACGGCATCCCGGACGTGGTCGGCATCGACTCGCGCACCGGTGAACTGGAGCTCCACACGGTCTCGTTCTCCGAGACCGAGGGCACCGCCCGCCCGCTGCGCACACCGGTGGTCATCGACGACGGCTGGGGCGACATGCGCCTGGCCTCCACAGACACCGACCGCACCTACGACTACGACGGCAACGGCGTCTCGGAGACCGTCTACCGCAACGCCGACGGGATCGTCTCGACGCTGGGCATCCAGCACGGCTCCTGGTGGCCCTCCGAGTCGTGGGGGACCGGGTTCAAGAACATGACGCTCCTCGAGACCGCCGGCGACCTCACCTCGGACGGCTTCTCCGACCTCCTCGCCCGCGACTCCTCCGGCAACCTGTACGCCTACCTCGGCGACGGGGCCAGCGCCGGAGCGACCCGGACCCGGGTCGGCACCGGCTGGAACACGATGAGCGCCATCGTGTCCGGCCACGACTTCAACGGCGACGGACACGTCGACATCATCGCCCGCGAGAAGTCCACGGGCTACCTGTGGCTCTATCCGGGCCGCGGGACCGGAAAAGTCGGCCCGCGCGTGAAGATCGGCACCGGCTGGAATTCGATGCGCGACCTCATCGCGGTCGGCGACCTCGACAACGACGGCCACGCCGACCTCCTCGCGGTCCGCAGTTCCGAGAACTGCCTGTACCGCTACAGCGGGAGGGGGAACGGGACGCTCAAGGCGGGGGTCAAGATCGGCTGCGGGTTCTCGGGCATCCAGAGCTTCGCGTCGGTCGGCGACTTCAACCTCGACGGCCACGCGGACTGGATCGCCCGCCGCGGCTCGGACGGCCGCACGTACCTGCACCACGGCGACGGCAAGGGCGACTACCAGGCGACGTCCGTCCTCATCGACGACTGGACCTGGGTCAACCTGATCGCCTGACCGGCCGGCTCCCCGGGACCGCGCCGCGGCCGACCGCCGGCAACCCCCTTGACAACCACAGGACCGCACATGAACCAGAGCTCCCGCCCGAAGCGGCGCGTCGTCGAGCGGATCGCGGCCTCGGCCGCGATGCTCTTCGGCGCGGCCCTCCTCGCCTCGCAGGCCGCCGTCCCGGCGCACGCCGCCGTGTCCGCGGGCGACCACTACGACTACAACGGCGACGGCTTCCAGGACCTCTACATGGTCCGCAAGTCCGACGGCCACCTGCTCTTCTCCGCGGGCAACGGCGCAGAGACCCTCCCCGCCCCGGTCTCCAGGGGAAGCGGCTGGGCCCACATGGACATCGCCATGGCCGGGGACCTCACCGAGGACGGCACCCCCGACCTCCTGGCGAGGGACGCCAGGACCGGCGACCTCTACTCCTACCCGGGCGACGGCAGCGGCGGCTTCGAAACCCGGATCCCGGTCGGCGGCGGCTGGAACACCATGGTCGCCTTCAGCGCCGCCGGCGACTTCGACGGCGACGGCCACCTCGACCTCTACGCGGTCCGCAAGTCCGACGGACAGCTCTACTTCCACCCCGGCCGAGGCGACGGGACGTTCGGCGCCCGGTCCTTGACCGAGGTCGACGAGGACCTCGGCACCGGGTGGGCCGTGTTCGACGGCATGACCACCGTCGACCACGGCTACGGACCGGTCCTGCTGCTCCACAGCTACTCCTCCGGCTACTACCTGAGCCTGCACTCCGACGGCGAAGGCGGATTCGACCCGTACCCCTCCTACACCGCGGGCTCGCTGTACTCCTCCGACGACCCGACCCGGTTCAGCCAGGTGGTCGCGGCCGGGGACCGGAACGAGGACGGCAACCAGGACTTCATCGCGATCGGCCTCCAGTCCGGGGAGCTCCTGCTGCTGGAGGGCGACGGCTACGGCAACGGGCGATACAAGACCCGCCTTGCGAACAACGGGAACGCCTACCGCCTGCCCGCGTCCGCGTTCGACCACACGTACGACTACGACCAGGACTACACCGCCGACCTCTACACGGTCAGGACCGCCACCCCGACGGACCTGAGCCTCTACCCCGGGACCGGCACCGGATTCTTCGGCCCGCGCCGCGACGCGGGCTTCCTGATCGACGGCATGAACCTCGTCGAGTCGGCGGGCGACCTGAACGGGGACGAGATCCCCGACCTCCTCGTCCGCTACACCGACGGGATCCTGGACCTCCACACCGGCAACAACGCCGGCGGCACCGGCTTCGGCCAGATCCTCAATGTCGGCCGCGGCTGGAACTCCATGAGCGCCATCGTGTCCGGGCACGACTTCAACGGCGACGGGAAGACCGACATCGTCGCCCGCGAGAAGTCCACCGGCTACCTGTGGCTGTACCCGGGCAACGGGGAGGGCCGGGTCGGCACCCGCGTGAAGATCGGCACCGGCTGGAACGCGATGCGCGAGATCACCTCGGTCGGCGACCTCGACCACGACGGGCACGCCGACGTCATCGCGATCCGCAGCTCCGACAACTGCATGTACTTCTACGGCGGCCGCGGGAACGGGACGGTGAAGCCCGGGGTCAAGAAGAGCTGCAACTGGGTCGGCTACGACCAGGCGGCCGCCGTCGGGGACTTCAACGGCGACGGGCACGCCGACTGGATCGCCCGCCGCAAGTCCGACGGGGCCCTGTACCTGTACAAGGGCGACGGCGCCGGCGGCTACGGCACGCGCACCCAGAACGGCACCGGCTGGAACTCGATCAAGTTCATCGCCTGAGCTGCAACGAGGAAGGGCCCGGCTCCACTCGGAGCCGGGCCCTTCCTCACTGCGTCTTAAGCGGACTGCCTGACGACGATCCTCGTGCCGAGGATCGTCACCAGCGGTCCCGCCTCCTCGCCGCGGATGCGGCCGCACAGGAGGCGGGCCATCTCGCGGCCCATCGTCTCGGTCGGCTGGTGCACCGTCGTCAGCGGCGGTTCGGCGACCTCCGCCAGCGGCGAGTCGTCGAAGCCGATCAGCGCCAGGTCCTCGGGGACCCTGATGCCCCGCTCGCGCGCCACGCGCAGCGTCGCGATCGCGAGCGGGTCGGAGTTGGCGAAGACCGCGTCCAGGTGCCCGGCGGTGTCGAACAGGTGGCGGGCGGCCTTGATGCCGCTCGCCTCGTCGAAGCCCTCCGCGACCGAGACCAGGCCGTCCTCGACCGGCAGCCGGTGGCCCCTGAGGCCGTCCCGGTAGCCGTTGAGGCGGTCGACGCCCACCGCCATGTCCTGCGGGCCCGCGATCAGCCCGATGCGCTGGTGGCCGCGCTCGGCCAGGTACTCCACGGCCTGCCTCGCGCCCGAGCGGTTGTCGCAGTCGACGTACGCGATCGGGCGGAAGCCCACGGGCGTGCCGCACAGGACGATCGGGATGCCGGCGTCCTCCAGCCGCTCGGGCAGCGGGTCGCCCGAGTGGCTGGAGACCATCATGACGCCGTCGACGTGCTGGCCCATCAGGTACGACTCCAGGTCGGCGCGGTTGCCGTCCCGGGGCGCGAAGGTCAGCATCAGCCGCATGTTCTCCTCGGCGAGCTGCTCGGTGATCCCGCGCAGCACCCCCGCGAAGAACGGTTCGCTCCAGAGCCACTCCTGGGACTCGGTGACGACCAGCGCCACCGTGTCGGTCCGCTGGGTGACGAGGGTCCTGGCCGCCTGGTTGGGGACGTACCCCAGCTCCTTGATCGCGGCCAGGACCGCGGCCCTGGTGTCCTCGGCGACTTTGGGGGAGCCGTTGATGACGCGCGAGACCGTGCCCCTGCCGACACCCGCGTGCCGGGCGACGGTGTCGAGCGTGGGCCGGCCGCCGCTGCGCCTGCGTCCGGAGCGCTCGCCCCTCCCGGCGGCCGCCGTCGGCTCGTCGGGCACCTCAGTTCGGGTATCGGTCATCGTGCATCACCTCGGGCATCGTCGCGTGGAACTATTCTGCCTCACGATTCGAACGGGCGCGTCGCACCAGGTCGCCGTACCAGCGCCCGGAGTCCTTGACCGTGCGTTCTCCGGTCTCGAAGTCGACGTAGACCAGCCCGAACCGCTTGGTGTAGCCCCAGGCCCACTCGAAGTTGTCGGCCAGCGACCAGGCGAAGTAGCCCACGAGCGGGACTCCGGCCTCGACGGCGTCGGCGCAGGCGGCGAGGTGGCCCTGCACGTAGTCGAGCCGCTCGGGGTCGTGCACGCGCCCGTCCTCGAGCTTGTCGGGGAACGCGGCGCCGTTCTCGGTGACCGCGAGGGCCACGTCGGGGTAGCCGGCGTGGAGGCGGGTGAGCATCTCGGTGAGCCCGGCGGGTTCGATCTCCCAGCCCATGTCGGTGACCGGGAGCCCGGCGGGGACGAACCCGATGTGCTCGTTGGCCGGCCAGGCCGAGCCCGCGCCGGTGGGGGCCGCGGAGGCGGAGGTGGCGCCGCCGTTGCCGGTGACGGTGAAGCGGCTGTAGTAGTTCACCGACAGGACGTCGACGGGGGCGTGGATGGTCTCCAGGTCGCCGTCGAGGATGAACGAGAAGTCGGTGATGGCCTTGAAGTCCTCGACGACGTCCTCGGGGTAGGCCCCGCGCAGGGCCGCCTCGGTGAACCAGCGGTTCTGGACGCCGTCGACCCGGCGCGCGGCGTCGAGGTCGACGGGGGCCTCGCTGGCGGCGTGGATCGGGTAGAAGTTCAGCCCGATGCTCACGGTCGCCTCGGGGTCGGCGGCCTTGATGGCGCGCGAGGCGAGGCCGTGGGCGAGCATGAGGTGGTGGGCCGCGGCGATGGAGGCGGCGGGTTCGCGGCGTCCGGGGGCGTGCTCGCCCGAGGAGTAGCCGAGGAACGCCGCGCACCACGGCTCGTTGACGGTGATCCAGTGCTTGACGCGGTCGCCGAGGGCGCGGTGAGCGATCGACGCGAACTCGCCGAAGCGCGTCGCGGTGGCGCGCTCGGGCCAGCCGCCGGCGTCCTCCAGGGCCTGCGGGAGGTCCCAGTGGTAGAGGGTGATCCAGGGGGTGATGCCCTCGGCGAGGAGGGCGTCGACGAGGTCGGAGTAGTAGGCGAGGCCCTTGGCGTTGACACGGCCGTCCCCGTCGGGGCAGATCCGGGGCCACGACAGGGAGAACCGGTAGCTGTTGAGGCCCAAGGCCTTGATGGCGGCGACGTCCCCGGCGATGTTGCGGTAGGAGTCGATGGCGGTGTCGCCGTTCGAGCCGTCGACCACCCGGCCCGGTTCGTTCACGAACGCGTCCCAGATGGACAGGCCGCGCCCGTCGGCTTCGGTGGATCCCTCGACCTGGTAGGAGGACGTGGCCGCCCCCCAGGTGAAGCCGGTTGGGAACCGGGACGCGAGCGCGTCCCCTTCGAATTCGTTGCTCATTACTTGGAGGAACCTTCCATGATGCCGCTCACGATCTGCCGTCCGAACACGACGAACAGGATCGCGATGGGAATGATCGAGATCAACGTGCCGGTGAAGATCATCGACAGGTCCGCTGACCACGTCGCGGTTGACAGCTGCCGGATGGCGAGCTGGATGGTCGGGTTCTCGCCGCTGAGCACCATGAACGGCCACAGGAATTCGTTCCAGTTGAGCATGAAGGTGAGCAGCGCGAGGACCACCATCGCGGGGCGCAGGGCCGGGAGCACGATCCGCCACCAGATGCCGAGGGTGGAGGCGCCGTCGATGCGGGCGGCCTCGATGATCTCGTCGGGTACGGCCTGCTCCACGTACTGGCGCATCATGAAGATCCCGAACCCGTTGATCAGGAACGGCAGGATGACCGCCTGGAGCGTGTCGAGCCATTGGAGCTCGACCATGACGATGTACAGCGGGACGATGCCGAGCTGCTGGAGCGGCACCATCATCGAGAACAGGACCGTGCCCATGAGGAACTTGGATCCGCGGAACTTGAGCTTGGCGAACGCGAAGCCGCCGAGGGTGGAGATGAGCACGACCGAGAACGTGACGATGCCGGTGATGATCATCGAGTTGCGCAGGCCCAGCAGGAGGTTGGCCTCGGGGTCGGTGAGGGCCTGCTGGAGGTTCTCGAGGAGGTTGGGGCCCGGGAGGAGGGCCGGGGGGAAGCCGGCGGCGTTCGAGGTGGTGGTCGAGGCGATGACGATCATCCAGTACAGCGGGAAGATCGAGAGGGCGGCGACGGCGAGGAGGCCGAGCCGGGTCAGCACGGTGGGCGCGTAGACGCCCTCGCCGGACTCGACCTCGCGGCGCTTCTTGCGGCGCGGCGGCTTCGCCTGGCCGGGGGCGTCGGCCTGGACGGGGCGGGGCGCGGTTGCGGTGCTCATTTGTTCCCCTGGATGCGGTTGACGACGAGGAAGTTGATGGCCGCGACGATGCCGATCACGATGAACAGGAGCCATCCGGTGGCGGCCGAGACGCCGTAGTTGCCGTGCGTGCGAAGGATGTCGACCAGGACCATCGCGGTGGTCTGGAACTGGCCGTCGGTGCCGCCGAGGAGCCGGCCGGAGTCGAACATCATCGGCTCGACGAACATGGTCATGCCGCCGACGGAGGAGACGAAGACGGTGAAGATGATGACCGGCTTGAGCTGGGGGACGGTGATCTGCCAGAACTGCTGGCGGGGCGTGGCGCCGTCGACCGTGGCGGCCTCGTAGAGGTTGCGCGGGATGGTCTGCATGGCGGCCAGGAAGATCAGGGCGTTGTAGCCCATCCAGCGCCAGTCGACCATGGACGAGATGGCGATCCAGGAACTCCACCGGGCGCCCTCCCAGTCGACCTTCTCCATGCCGATGAGGTCGAGGAAGCCGTTGACCATGCCGTACTCCTGGCCCCAGATGCGGGCGAAGATGACGCCGACGGCGACCACGGACGTCACGATGGGGGCGAGGATGAGCATGCGCCACAGCATCGGGCGCTTGAGCTTCTTGTTGAGGGCGTTGGCGACCATGAGCGCGCACACCAGCTGCGGGACGGTCGCGAGCAGGAACATGCCGAGGGTGTTGAAGACCGACCAGTTGAAGCGGTCGTACTCGAACAGGAGGAACTTGTAGTTCTCCAGTCCCACGTACTCCCGGTCGGCGCCGCCGAGCTTCCAGCTGTGCAGCGAGGCGTACAGCGTGTACCCCATCGGGAACAGGCCGAAGATCGTGAAGAGGATGAAGTACGGCGAGACGAGCGCGTACGGGGTGGCCTTGACGTCGGCGCGTGAGAGCCGGAGCCGCCATTTGGTGGCCTTGGCCGCGGTTTCGGTGGTCATTCGGGACTTCCTTGCTGTCCTGGTGAGCGCTTTCGTGCGGCTCATCGGGAGGGGCGCGGGTACGGCTTTCGAGGGAGCCGGCCCGCCGCGGGTTGGGGCGCGGCGGGCCGACACGGTGCCGCCGGGAGGGGGTGGAGACCGGTCCTGGGGCGGTGCGGCGTCCCGATGCCGGGCAACGGGGCGCCGCTCGGTCTCGGCCCGGCGGCACTGGGCTCAGCGGGGTCGGCCCGTGCGGGCCTTCCGGCGCTGGACCCGGGGGCCGGACCGGCGGCGGCAGGTGCCGCCGGTCCGGACCCGCGGGAGGAGCTTAGAGCCCGCTTCCTGCGAGTTGGATCGCTTCCTCGGCTGAGGACTGGATCTGGTCCCACACCTCGTCGGACTCGAAGGTGCCGTCGACGACGCCGTTGAGGACCGTCTCGACCGCGCCCTTCACCGGCGGGTGGTAGTACGAGTAGGTCAGCGGCGGGAAGCTCTGGACCGAGGCGGCCAGGATCTGGCCGGTCGGGGCGTCGCTGAAGTACGCGTTGGTGGAGTCGGCGACCTTCGGGTCCGCCTGCGCCTCAGGGGAGGACGGGAAGTTGCCGACGGCCTCGAAGACCTTGACCTGCTGCTCGGGGGCGCTCAGCCACGCGGCCAGTTCGGCGGCCTCCTCGGGGTGCTGGCTGGTGGCGGGGACCGCCAGCCACGAACCGCCCCAGTTGCCGGCGACGCCGGGAGCCGCGGCCATGTCCCACTTGCCGGCGTTGTCCGGGCCCGAGTTGGGCTCGATGACACCGGAGGGCATCCAGCCCGGGCACGGCATGACGGCGAAGCCGCCCTCGGCCTGGGCGGCGATCCACTCTTCGCTCCAGGAGACGAAGTTGCCGATGGCGCCCATCTCGTTGAGCTCGAGCACGGTGGCGACCGACTCCTGAGCCGCGGGGGACTCGAGGGTCAGGTTGCCGTCGGCGTCGACGTACATCTCGCCGTCGTTCTGGCCGGCGAGCTGGCCCAGGAGCATGTTCTGCAGCTGGGTCGGGCCGTCGAGGAAGGCCACGCCGGTGTCGGCGTCGACGTACTGCTGGGCGAGGGCCTTGAAGCCGTCCCAGTCCGCCCACGCGGCGGCGAGCTCGGTGCGGTCGGTGGGAAGCCCGGCCGCCTCGAAGAGGTCCTTGCGGTAGCACATGCCCATGCCGCCGACGTCGGTGCCGAAGCCGACCTGCGTGCCGTCGGGGCTCTGTCCGAGCTCCCACTTCCAGTCGACGTAGTCGGCCGAGCGGTCGGCGTAGTCGGTGCCGAGGTCGTACCAGTGGTCGGGGTTGGAGAAGAGCTGGACGACGCCCTGCTCTTCGATGCCGACCACGTCGCCGGCGCCCGAGCCGGTCTCCAGCGAGGTCTCCAGCGTGGGCCGGAATTCGGCGTCCCAGTTGACGCCGTCGCCTTCGAGGACCACGTCGACGTCGTCGTGGAGGGCC
This sequence comes from Glycomyces harbinensis, assembly GCF_900101745.1. Lineage (GTDB taxonomy): Bacteria > Actinomycetota > Actinomycetes > Mycobacteriales > Micromonosporaceae > Glycomyces > Glycomyces harbinensis. The sequence goes on from NZ_FNAD01000009.1 coordinate 77,058, forward strand.
TCGTACTCGGCCTCGAGCCCGGCTTCGGTGTACCCGAAGGTGCCGAAGAGGGAGACGGTGAGCTCGATCTTGCCGTCCTCGGTCAGGCCGGTCTCTTCGTCGCCGCCGCCCGAGCAGGCGGCGGTGAGCGCGAGCGCCCCCGCGGCGGCGGCCGCGAGGGCCGCCTTGCCGTGCTGTCGTTTGAGGAGATGCATCTTTGCTGGTTCCTTCCAGGCGCCTCGGCGGCGCCGTGTGCTTACAGAGGGGTTGAGGGAATCGATGGTGTTGTCGTGCAGAGCGCCCGGGGTGCGGGCCGCCGAGAGTGCGCGGCGGCCCGCGGACTGAAACCGCCGAGGCGATCGCTCTTGGGAGCGATACCAGGATCGTACGGGAGCGTGTTCCATGACGCAAGTCCGGATGTGAGGGTCGTTACTTGCTTGTAATCCTGCCGGGCGGCCGACAAGAATCGAAGGTCGCAGATCCATAACTGTGATTCGGGATCAACAAGACGTTGAGCTGGCAAAATATTTGCCGGCTGGGGGTACATCGGCAGGTCCACGAAGAAATTTAGAGATATCAATGTATTGACATATCGGGACGGACCTTGGGAACATGGCCTGGGAGCGCTTCCGCATTACGGTCCGTTTCGTTCCACTCGTGCGATTCAACGACCACGAACCCGGCATGAGCGCTCCCATGAAAACGGACATACCACGCTAATCTACGGCTCGCTCGCATCGCCGTGACCGCTAATCTGCGGCCTGCGCGCATCGCCGTGACCGACCACTCTCAGGAGTAGCCATAATGGATCTCGACACTCCGGCCCCGCCGGCCAGGCGGCGCCGATGGCGCCGCGCCGCGGCGGTGACGCTGCCGGTCGCCCTCGTCGGCACCTTCGCAGCCGTGGCCGCACCCCAGGCGTTCGCCGCGCAGTACTGCGGCGGCCTCGAATACAAGGTCGTCTCCAGCTGGGGCTCAGGCTTCCAGGCCAACGTCATCCTCACCGCGGGCGACGCGGGCCTCAGCGGCTGGGACATCGAATGGGACTTCCCGGCCGGCACCAGCGTGACCAGCGCGTGGAACGTCGACTGGAGCCAGAGCGGCACCGGCTTCACCGGCTCTGACGTCGGCTGGAACGGCACGGTCGCCGCCGGACAGACCCGCGAGGTCTTCGGCTTCATCGGCTCGGGCCCGGCCACCGCGCCGACCGGCATCACTGTCAACGGCGAGTCCTGCGACGGCTCCGAGGAGCCGGTAGAACCCGAGCTCGAGGTCTCGCGCGCGAACGTCGTCGTCGACGCCGGCTCGACCGCCTCGATCGACGTCGGCTTCTCGGCCGCCACCACCGCCGCGGCCACGGTGACCACCTCCCGCACCTCCGGCTCCACCGACCTCACGGTGGCCTCGGGCGGCTCGCTCGCCTTCGCGGCGGGCGCCACCGCCACCAAGCCGGTCACCTTCAGCGCCAGTGCGAACGCCGAACCGGGCGAGTCGGCCGTCTTCACGGTCTCCGCTCCCGGCTACGACCCGCTGCCGGTGACGGTCACGGTCGCCGACCTCGGCGAGGTCACGCAGAACGAGGAGCGCTTCCTCACGCTGTACGACCAGCTCGCCGGCGCCGACTCGCCGTACCTGCACGAGACGGGCGTCCCCTACCACTCGGTGGAGGAGCTCATCGTCGAGGCGCCCGACTACGGCCACGAGACCACCTCGGAGGCGCTGAGCTACCTGATGTGGCTCGAGGCCGCCTACGGCCAGGTCACCGGTGACTGGTCGGGTTACAACAACGCCTGGGACGTGACCGAGCAGTACGCGATCCCGGACCTCAACCCGACCAACTACGACCCGAACTCCCCGGCCTCCTACGCTCCCGAAGCGGACAGCGTGGACGCCTACCCGACGCAGATCGACTTCGACGCCCCGGTGGGCACCGACCCGCTCGGCGCGGAGCTGCGCTCCACCTACGGGAACAACCAGATCTACGGCATGCACTGGATCCTGGACGTGGACAACGCCTACGGCTTCGGCGAGTGCGGCGACGGGACCACCGAGCCCGCGTACATGAACACGTTCCAGCGCGGCTCGCAGGAGTCGACGTGGGAGACGGTCGCGCACCCGTCGTGCGAGACCTTCGACTTCGGCGGCCCGAACGGCTTCCTCGACCTGTTCGTGGGCGACGAGGCGTACTCCCAGCAGGAGCGCTACACCAACGCCCCCGACGCCGACGCGCGCGCCGTCCAGGTCGCGTGGATGGCCCAGCAGTGGGCCGAGGAGCAGGGTCAGGCCTCGGAGATCTCCGGGTCTCTGGAGAACGCCTCCAAGATGGGCGACTACCTGCGGTACGCCATGGCGGACAAGTACTTCAAGCAGATCGACGGCGACTGCATCGGCATCGAGAACTGCGCCGACGGCACCGGGAAGAACTCGTTCCACTACCTGATGAGCTGGTACTACTCATGGGGCGCGGGCGCGAACGGCGACTGGTCGTTCCGCATCGGCGGTTCCGGTGTCCACCAGGGCTACCAGAACCCCATGGCCGCTTACGCCCTCTCCGAGGGCGGGCTGACCCCCGACTCGCCGACCGCTGCGGCGGACTGGGCCGCGAGCCTGGACGCACAGCTGGAGTTCCTGGAGTGGCTCCAGGTTCCGGCCGGTTCGCCGGGCGCGGGCGCCATCGCCGGCGGCGCGACGAACAACTGGGGCGGCAACTACGGCACCCCGACCACCTCGGCCGAGCACGAGGGCCTGTACTACGACGAGCAGCCCGTGTGGCACGACCCGCCGTCGAACCGCTGGTTCGGCTTCCAGGTCTGGGGCATGGACCGCACCGCGCAGTACTGCATGGAGACCGGTGAGGCCCGCGCCTGCGAGCTGCTGGACAACTGGGTGGCGTGGGCGCTGTCGGAGAGCGAGATCAGCGCGACCGACTACAGCCTGCCGGGCGACCTGGAGTGGAACGGCGAGCCGGGGGCGGGCCTGTCCGCCACGGTGAGCACCATGTCCAAGGACCCGGGTGTGGCCGGCGCGTTCGCGAAGATCCTGTCCTACCACGCGGCCGCCACCGGCGACACCGCGTCGCAGACGGCCGCTTCGAACCTGCTGGACGGCCTGTGGGCGGTCAACGACGGCATCGGCGTGACGCAGACCGAGGGCCGGGCGGACTACTGCCGCTTCGGCGACGAGGTCTACATCCCCGAGGGCTGGACCGGCACCATGCCGAACGGCGACGTCCTGGAGAACGGGGTCACGTTCATCGAGACCCGCTCCTTCATGACGGAGTTCGAGGGCTGGGACCAGGTCCAGGCGTACATCGACGGCGGCTGCACGGGCGCGCCGCCGGAGTTCGACTACCACCGCTACTGGCACCAGGTCGAGGTCGCCACGGCGTTCCAGACCTACGCCGCGCTGTTCGAGTAGGGCAGTGGAGCGACTGGAGTAGACCGAGGGCGCGGCGCCCGTGACCAGCGGGCGCCGCACCCGATATGACGCGATGAACGGCGCGACCGGTTGCAGCTGCTGCAACCGGTCGCGTTTCTCATTGCGCCCCTCACGGTTCGCTGAGCACACAGGTCGGCTCCGCCGGGCCTTCGAGACGGATCCCACCGGGACCGACCTCTATGCTCAGCGCTCTCCGGCCCCCCTCGGCCGGCGCGCTGGATGTAGTTGTGGGCCTTGCGTTGCGCCCTGCTCAGTCGACGTCGATGTCGAGGTCCTGCGCGGCGTCCCAGAAGCTCTCGGAGACGGGCCGGGTGCTGGCGATGCCTGCGAGCGCGGGCACGCCGCCGGGCAGGTACGTGGAGGCGATGGTGGTGTAGTCCGAGCCGTCCTCGGCGTGGGCCACGCTGATGGTGCCGCCGCTGCGGATGAGCCGCAGCCAGATCTCGTCGGACTCGGTGTCCACCGGGGACAGCGACCAGTCGGTGTGGTCGCGGGTGGTCACGGTCGTGACGAGGTGCTGGCCCCCGAGGTACTCGGCGCCCGTGCGGATCCAGTTGTAGTCGTCGACGCGGATGGTCAGCGAGGCTTCGGAGTGCTGGTGGCGGTGCTCGGGGCGGAAGCGCATCGCGATCTCGCCGTCCCCGTCGAGCCTGAGGCCGTAAATGTAGACGTGGTCGCGCTGGTGCTCGGTCCCCGCGCTTCGACTGAAGGTGGTCTTCGTTTCGAAGTAGGGAGTGATCAATCCACCGTCAACCGTCCATTGTACTTCTTCTGAAGGAGACTGCATCTTTCAATGATGCCACACGCGAAATGGTCGTATTTTGACAAAACGGTCATGGTAACCCAAAGTTAATCCAGACTTCGGGTTTGTCACCTGCCTGAAACCGCAGCTCAATGCGGATCTGATGCACTCGGTGCGGTATCCGTTACGCTTCCCGGAGAACGCACGGCCAGGCCCTCCGGAGCCCGGAGCGCCTGCGGCCCAGTGCTTCCGCCGCGCGGCGCGCAGGGGCCGATGCCGACCACGTTACCCCGCCCGCGCCGACCGCGCCCTCCGCGAGGCCAATGCGCCGCGCGCTGCATGTGATCCTCATTGTTTCGCGAGTTCGCTTCTGCTTTTCGCGGGACCGGGCGGACTAGAGTGCCGGAGACTCGGACCCGTGTCCTCTCCGGCCGCTCGACCGTTAAACCCGGATAGAGGAGTACGCAGGCACGGAAGCGAAGGCGAATGAGGAGATAGCGTGAGCATGCAGCATTCAGCGAGGCCGGCGTCGCATGACACCGATGCGCCCGAAGGGGGCCGGGGCCTGCCGCGCCAGGATCGCACCGCGCCGCCTCGCCGCTCGCGGCACACCGCCGACGCCGCCGACCAGGCCTCGATGGTGGTGCCGATACCGGCCCGCTCGCGCCGGAACCGGCGCGAGGAGCCCTCGAAGCTCTTCTCCCTGGAGCAGCCGCCGCCGCTGGAGGCGCCCGCGGGGATCACCGAGATCACCGGCTGGTCCCTGGCCTCGGCGATGTGGCGCGACCACCTGCCCGAGCAGCTGCTGGGCATCGACTGCGCCTCCTGTCGCCAGGCCTGGCCGTGCGACACCTGGAAGATCGCCGACGACCTGCTCACCGAGTGCTGCGAGGCCGCCGGAGGCGCCCCGGCCGCGGCCCGCTAGTCAGGACTTGAGTCGACCCGACTCAACTTTAGTGTATTTCGTCACAATCATCGCGATCGCCTTGACACTCGATATCCGCAGGCAGAACATTGAGTCTATCCGGCTCAACTTGGTTCGGGGTTCCCGCCCGGCCGTGTGCGGCGGCGCTTCGGTCCCGAAGCGCGGAGACACCTGTTCTGCTACTCAAGGAGATCAATATGGCACGTGCGGTCGGTATCGACCTCGGCACGACGAACTCCGTGGTCAGCGTCCTCGAAGGCGGGGAAGCCACGGTCATCACCAACGCCGAGGGGGCAAGGACCACCCCGTCCATCGTCGCGTTCGCCAAGAACGGCGAAGTGCTGGTCGGCGAAGTCGCCAAGCGCCAGGCGGTCACCAACCCCGACCGCACCATCCGCTCGGTCAAGCGCCACATGGGCACCGACTGGACCGTCGACATCGACGGCAAGTCGTACACCGCGCAGGAGATCAGCGCGCGCATCCTCATGAAGCTCAAGCGCGACGCCGAGGCGTACCTGGGCGAGAACGTGACCGACGCGGTCGTCACGGTCCCGGCGTACTTCTCCGACGCGCAGCGCACCGCCACGAAGGAGGCGGGCGAGATCGCCGGGCTGAACGTCCTGCGCATCATCAACGAGCCGACCTCCGCGGCCCTGTCCTACGGCCTGGACAAGGGCGAGGAGGAGCAGACCATCCTCGTCTTCGACCTCGGCGGCGGCACCTTCGACGTGTCCCTGCTGGAGATCGCCGACGGCGTCATCCAGGTCAAGGCCACCTCCGGCGACAACCACCTCGGCGGCGACGACTGGGACGACCGGGTCATCCAGCACCTGGTCAAGACCTTCAACGGCCAGTACGGCGTGGACCTGTCCAAGGACAAGATGGCCATGCAGCGCCTCAAGGAGGCCGCCGAGAAGGCCAAGATCGAGCTCTCCAGCGCCACGCAGACCTCGATCAACCTGCCGTACATCACCGCCGGCCCCGACGGCCCGCTGCACCTGGACGTCTCGCTCTCGCGCGCCGAGTTCGAGCAGATGACCTCCGACCTCCTCGACCGCTGCAAGAAGCCGTTCGAGCAGGCCGTCAAGGACGCCGGGATCAACGTCTCCGAGGTCGACCACGTCATCCTCGTGGGCGGCTCGACCCGCATGCCGGCCGTGTCCGAACTGGTCAAGCGCCTCATCGGCCGCGACGCGCACAAGGGCGTCAACCCGGACGAGGTCGTCGCCGTCGGCGCGACCCTCCAGGCCGGCGTCCTCAAGGGCGAGGTCAAGGACGTGCTGCTCCTCGACGTCACGCCCCTGAGCCTGGGCATCGAGACCAAGGGCGGGATCTTCACCAAGCTCATCGAGCGCAACACCACGATCCCGACCAAGCGCTCGGAGGTCTTCACGACCGCCGACGACAACCAGCCGTCGGTGCTCATCCAGGTCTTCCAGGGCGAGCGCGAGATCGCGGCCTACAACAAGAAGCTCGGCACCTTCGAGCTCACCGGCCTGCCGCCGGCGCCGCGCGGCGTCCCGCAGATCGAGGTCACCTTCGACATCGACGCGAACGGCATCGTGAACGTCTCCGCGAAGGACTCGGCCACGGGCAAGGCCCAGTCGATGACCATCAGCGGCGGCTCCAGCCTCGGCAAGGACGACATCCAGCGGATGATGTCCGAGGCCGAGGAGCACGCCGAGGAGGACCGCCAGCGCAAGGACGAGGCCGAGGCCCGCAACATGGGCGAGTCGCTGGTCTACCAGACCGAGAAGCTGCTGGCCGAGTCCGGCGACAAGGTCCCCGAGGAACTCAAGGGCCGCATCAACGACGCCACCGGCAACCTCAAGGGCGCCTTGGGCGGCAGCGACATCGAGGCGATCAAGACCGCCACCGAGGAGCTGTCGAAGGTCAGCCAGGAGGCCGGCCAGGCCATGTACGCGGCGGCGCAGACCGAGCAGGGCTCGCAGCCGCAGGGCGACGCGGGTGCGGCTCCGGGCGCCGACGACGTCGTCGACGCCGAGATCGTCGACGACGACAAGGACCAGAAGTGACGGACGAGGGCAACAAGGACGCCGAAGACCCGCAGCCGCCCGAGCCCGAGCAGGGCGACGACGAACTGACGGTCGACGACATCCTCGCGGCCGCCTCGGACGACGGACAGGCCGCGGACGACGCGGTGGCCGTCCTCCAGGCGACCTTGGAGGAGCGCACCAGGGACCTGCAGCGGATCACCGCCGAGTTCCAGAACTACCGCAAGCGGGTCGAGCGCGACAAGGCCCGCTCCGGTGAGCTGGCGACCGCGGCGGTGCTCCAGGGCCTGCTGCCGGTGCTCGACGACCTGGACCGGGCGCGCAGCCACGGGGACCTCAACGGCCCCTTCGGCTCCGTGGCCGAACAGCTCGTCAACGCACTGCACAAGCACGGGCTGGAGCCCTTCGGCGAGAAGGGCGACCCGTTCGACCCGCAGCTGCACGAGGCCGTGGCGCACATGCAGATGCCCGACGTGGACGGCCCGACCTGCATCGACGTGATGCGGGCGGGCTACCGCCTGGGCGACAAGCTGCTGCGCCCGGCCCTGGTGGCCGTGGCCGAGCCGCTCGACGAGCCGGCCGAGCCCGCCGCACCGGAACCCGGCGCCGACGAGCCCGAGACCGCCGAGGCGGCCGAGGCCTCCGAGCCCGAGGCCGACGCGGTCGACGTCGCCGAGGACACCGACGCCGATGCGGCCGAGGCCCCCGCGGCCGCAGCGGAGCCGGAGTCCGAGGTAGCGTCCGAGGACGAGTCCGACGGCAAGGGCAAGAAGCGTAAACACAAGGGCGGCAAGGACTCCTAGTCCGCTAGGTTCTCCCCGCCCTGCAACGAGCACAGTGAAGGAGGCGTCCCGTGGCATCGCAGGAATGGCTTGAGAAGGACTTCTACGCCCTACTCGGCGTGCCGCAGGACGCCTCCAAAAAAGACATCGAGAAGGCGTACCGCAAGCTCGCGCGCGAACTCCACCCCGACCACAACCCGGACCCGGACGCCGAGGAGCGCTTCAAGGGCGTCTCCGAGGCCTACTCGGTCCTCCACGACGACAAGGCCCGCGGCGAGTACGACCAGATCCAGCTGATGAAGTCCGGGCGCGGCGGGTTTGGAATGCACAGTGGCGGGGCCCACGCGGCGCCCGGCGGCGTCAACCTCGAAGACCTCTTCGGCTCCGGCGCCTCCGGCGGCTTCTCCGACCTGTTCGGCGACCTGTTCTCCCGCGGCGGCCAGCGCCGCGGCGCCGCCCAGCGCGGCAACGACCTGCGCACCCACATCACCCTCGACTTCGCCGACGCCGTCAAGGGCACCACCACCGAGATCCGGATGCGCGCGCCCGGCGAGTGCGAGACCTGCCACGGCTCCGGCGCCAAGCCCGGCTCCGCCCCGACCACCTGCCCCCGCTGCAACGGCAGGGGGCTGGTCACCGAGAACCAGGGCGCGTTCAGCTTCGCCCAGCCGTGCCCCGAATGCGAGGGCACCGGCACCGTCGTCGCCGACCCGTGCCCCGACTGCGGCGGCACCGGCGCCACCACCCGCGACCGCGTCGTCACAGTCCGGGTCCCGGCCGGGATCGGCGACGGCCAGACCATCCGCCTCGCCGGGCGCGGCTCCCCCGGCGACCGCGGCGGACCGTCCGGCGACCTGCTCGTCCGCATCGCCGTCCGCGCGCACCCGCTGTTCGCGCGCGACGGCGACAACGTCACGCTGCGCCTGCCCGTCTCCTTCCCCGAGGCCGCCATGGGCGCCAAGGTGAAGGTCCCGACCCTCGACGGGCCCGTCACCCTCAAGATCCCCGCCGGCACGCCCACCGGACGCGTCCTGCGCGTCAAGGGCCGCGGCGTGCCCGACAAGGGCGACCTGCTCGTCACCGTCGACATCGAGGTCCCCTCCTCGCTGTCGGCCGACGCCGCCGACGCCCTCGAACGCTACGCGGCCGCCGCCCCGGCGGCCGACCGCTCGAAGCTGGAACAGCTGACGGGCCAATGATGTTGCACTGTTCGACCGCACCGCGCGCGACCGCGCGCGGCACGACGCCGCGGACGGGGACACCGCCCGCGACCACCGGGCCCACGGGCGCCCGGTAAGGCACCAGGGAGGAACCGTGACCGCCTCGGACCGCACCGGCGGCCCCGCCAGCGGGCGCAGCCCCGACATGGGCGGGCCCGGGCGGGTGCGCATCGAGATCGCCTTCCGCCAGCGCGTCCCCGGCGGCGAGGACATCGACTTCGACGCGAAGATCCTCGCGATCTCCGCGGCCGCCGAGATGGCCGGGATGCACCCGCAGACCCTGCGCCAGTACGACCGGCTCGGCCTCGTCGAGCCCGCCCGCACCCCCGGCGGCGGCCGGCGCTACTCCGCGCGCGACGTCCTGCGGCTGCGGGAGATCCAGCGGCTCAGCCAGGACGAGGGCGTCAACCTCGCCGGCATCAAGCGCATCATGGACCTCGAACGCGAGGTCCACGCCGTGCGCGCCGAGGCCGCCGCCCGCATCGAGGGCCTCGCCGAAGAGCTCCGTCGGGCGAGAGCGCAGCTCGCCGAACTGCGCGCCGTCGCCGGCCCCTTCGGCCGCTCGACCGACATCGTCCTGTGGCGGGGCGACCAATGACGACCGGTATGCGGTCGCACCGGTTTCGTTAGGATCGGGCCCATGCGAAGACGACGACGCCGGCATCGAAGTCCCCGGCCCGGCAGCGGGCCCGGGCTCCGCGGGTCGGAGCCGACTAGGGGGCGTGAGCGTTGCTCATAGCCATCGGACTGGCCATCATCCTGGCAGTCACCGCCGCCACGGGCTTCTTCGTGGCGCTCGAATTCGCCTACACCGCCGTCGACCGGTCCAAGCTCGAAGACCTCGCCGCCGGCACCGACGCCAAGCGGGCCTCCCGGGCCCGCCGCGCGCTCCAGATCTGCTCCCAGCTGTCCTTCGCCCTCTCCGGCGCGCAGCTGGGCATCACCGTCACCGCCCTGTTCGTCGGCTTCTTCGCCGAGCCCTACCTGGGCCGGGGCCTGGCCGACCTCCTCGACGTCTCGGGCGTCCCCGCGGCCCTGTCGGTCACCATCGGCGTGACCATCGCGTTCCTGTTCGCCAACGTCGTCCAGATGATCCTCGGCGAGCTCGGCCCCAAGAACCTCGCGATCGCCCGCACCGAGGCGCTCGCCCTCGGCCTGGCCGCCCCCACCCGCTTCTACCTCACCGTGTGCGGACCGATCATCCGGTTCTTCGACGCGGCCTCCACCCGGCTCCTCAGGCTCCTGGGCATCCAGGCCGTCGAGGAGCTCGAGCACAACGCGACCGCCGAGGACCTGCACCGCATCATCGACGTCTCCCGCGACGAGGGCGCGCTCGAGAAGGAGCTGTCCCTGCTGCTCGACCGCGGCCTGGACTTCTCCGACACGACCGCCGACCGGGCCATGACCCCGCGCGTCAACGTCCACACCCTCGCGGCCGAGGCCACCGTGGCCGACGCGGTCGAGGCCCTCGCCGGGGGCCATTCGCGCTTCCCGGTCGTCGGCGACGATGTGGACGACCTGCGCGGCGTGGTCGGCCTCGGCCAGATCATCGCCGTCCCGCGCTCGATGCGCGAATCCGTGCGCCTCTCCGAGATCGCCGACCCGGCCATGCTCGTGCCCGGGTCCCTGCCGCTGCCGCAGCTGCTGGAGCAGATGCGCGGGCGCCACCGCCAGCTCGCCTGCGTGGTCGACGAGTTCGGCGGCTTCGCCGGGATCGTGACCCTCGAGGACCTCGCCGAGGAGCTGGTCGGGGAGATCCGCGACGAGCAGGACCGGTTCGAGGCCGTCCCGGTCTCCCTCTCGGGCGGCGCCTGGCTCATCCCCGGGCGCTGGCGCGTCGACGAGGTCGCCGACGCCACGGGCGTGCAGCTGCCCGAAGGGGAGCATTACGAGACGCTCGCGGGCCTGGTCATGGCCGAGCTGGGCCGCGTGGCCCACCCCGGCGACACCGTCGAGGTGAACACTGTGGCGGCCAACGGCGGCTACGACGAAGACGGCGACGGCGAGGCCGATCCGGCCCCGCGCAGCGTGAAGCTGGTGGTCGTCTCGTGCGCGCGCCATGTGCCCCTGATGGTCGAGTTCCACCCGCAGTCCGAGGAGGCGCGCGCGTGAGCACCGGTCCCGCACTGCTGATCTCGCTGATCCTCCTGGCCGCCAACGCGTTCTTCGTGGCCGCCGAGTTCGCGCTCGTCGCCTCGCGCCAGCACCGGCTCGAACGGGACGGCTCCGCCGCCGCCCGGGCCGCCCTGCGCGGCACCAGGAACCTCTCGCTCATGCTCGCGGGCGCGCAGCTGGGCATCACCGCGTGCACGGTCGGCCTCGGCGCCCTGGCCGAGCCGGCCCTGGCGCACGCCATCGAAGTGCCGCTGGAGCACCTCGGGCTCGAAGCGGCGGCGCATCCGATCGCGTTCGCCATCGCGCTCTTGATCGTGGTGTTCCTCCACATGGTCGTGGGCGAGATGATGCCCAAGTCCTGGGCGATCACCCGCCCCGAGTCCTCGGCGATGGCGCTGATCTGGCCGTTCACCGCGTACGTGTGGGTGACCAAGCCGATCCTGCTGGGGCTCAACCACGGTGCGAACGCGATCCTGAAGCTGCTCAAGGTCGAGCCGGCCGACGAGAAGGCCCAGGCCCACTCGCCCGAGGAGCTGCGCTACCTGCTGCGGTCCTCGGCCGAGGCCGGGGTGCTGGGCGAGCCGGAGCACCAGATGCTCACGCACGCCATCGAAGTGCAGCGCCGCGGCGTCGGCGAGGTCGCGATCCCGTGGGACGAGGTCGTGACGATCCCGTTCGGCGCCGACGCGGTGGAGGCCGAGGAGCGCAGCCGCGCCACCGGCCGCTCGCGCCTGGTCGTGGTGGACGGGGAGGAGCGCCCGGTCGGGCTGGTCCACGTGCGCGAGGCCGTCCAGGCCGCGCCGGACGTCCCGGTCACCGACCTGGCCGCGGCCCCGCTGCTGGTCACGGCCGACACCACCGTGGCCGCCGCCGTCGCGCTCATGCGGCGCCAGCGGGCCCAGCTCGCGCTGGTCACCGGCGCCGACCGCGAGGTCACCGGCCTGGTCGCCATGGAGGACCTGCTGGAGGAGATCATGGGCGACTTCGAGGACGAGACCGACAGGCCCTTAGCGACGACCACATGAGAGGGGGCCTCGGCTTCGCCGGGGCCCTTTTCCCGTGCCCTCTGGACGAATCGCGACGACACGCGGACCGTGGCGTGTTCGTCGCCGGTTTCGGGGTCTTCAGGCGTGATCATGATTCATCAACCGTTTCCTGTGACTCTGGAAGACCATGTCGAAATTCTTCGAGGAAACCGGGCCCGAATTCGCCGTCGCCATGCGCGGCTACGACCGCAATCAGGTCGAAGAGTTCACCACCCGGCTGTATCAGAACATCAAGACCCACGAGCAGCACCGCGATGAGGCCGCGCGTGCATTGGACGCCACCGAGCAGCAGTTGCGCCGCGCCGAGGAGCGCATCGGCGCCCTGGAGCGGCGCGTCTCCGACCGCGCCACGCAGATCGCCGAGGCCGAGCAGCCGACCCTGGCCGGGCTCGGCGCCCGCGTCGAGAAGATCCTCCGCGCCGCCGAGCAGGACGCCGGGGTCCAGAAGGCCGACGCGAAGCGCCAGGCCGCGGCCATGCTGGGCGAGGCCCGCGCCGAGGCCGAGGCGATGATGCGCTCGGCCCACACCGAGGCCGCCGACATCACCGCCACCACCGACCAGGACGTCACCGAGATCCGCGCCCGCGCGGTCAACGAGACCACCGAGCTGCGCGAGAACGCGCGGCGCAACCACGACCTCGCCGTCGCCGACGTGCACCGCGAGGTCCAGACCGCCCAGGGGCAGGCGCGGGCCGGGGCCGAGAAGGCCCGCTCGCAGGCCGACCGCGAGATCGCCGTCCTGCGGGCCACCGCCGAACGCGAGGTCACCGAGCTCAAGGCCATGGCCTCGCGCGAGGCCGACGAGCAGCGCAACGCCGCGCAGCGCCTCCTCGCCGAGGCCGCCGAGCACCGCAAGCGCCGCACCCAGGAGCTGGCGCTCACCGAGGCCGACCGGCGCGAGCGGGCCCAGAAGGAGGAGGCCGACCGCCACCAGCAGGCCATCGCGACCGCGCAGCGGATCGTCTCCGAGGCCGAGGACCGCCTGGCCCTCGCCGAGGAGCGCGCCCGCAGCGCCGAGAACCGGGCCCTGGAGCGCCGCGAAGAGGCCGAACAGCACGCCAAGGACGCGCTGAACCGGGCCGCCGAGCAGGTCAAGGCGGTCACGGCCGAGTCGGTGAAGGAGGCCGACCGCCTGCGGCGCAGCGCCCAGGAGCGCGCCGCCGAGCGCATCCAGCCGCTCGCCGAGGAGGTCGAGGCGCTCTCGCGGCAGCGCGACAGCGCCGGTTCGAACCTCACCGACCTGCGCCGCCAGCTGGGCCTGGTCTCGGGCGAGGAGGAGTCGACGGTCGCGCAGAGCCCGCCGCGCTCCTACGACTCGCCCCTGACCGGCAGCGGCTTCGACTCGCCGTCTATGGGGAGCGGCCAGTCGAGCGGGGTGTTCGAGTCCGAATCCGCGCCGATCCCGATCAACCGCCAGCGGGACGGCTCCGACATCGACCGGACCCAGCAGCTCCCGGTGGTCCGATAACCGAAGGCAGTGCCGCGCGCCGCGGTCGGACCCAGTGGGTAACGGAATCCATCGAATCCGTTCGCCGCACTGGCCGACCGCGGCGCGGCCCTATATTATAAATAAACTGAACTAATTCGCTGAGGGCGGATCGTCGCCCTCCGCACACCCCGGAGCGGTCCGCGCCAGCGGACCGCGAGGCCGACCAAGGCAAGCGGTTCACCGCCTCGGGCCGACCCTCCGCAACACCGACCACAGGAGCCCCCGCACTATGCAGCGCCGCATCTCGCTGATTCCGCAGCCGCAGCAGCTCACCGCCGCCGACGGCGACCTCGACCTGGCCTCCCTCGGCGCCATCGCGTCGGACCCCGAGCTGCGCTCCCTGGCCTGGCTCCTGTCCGACCTCCTCGACCGCGGCACGGGCCTGCGCCTGCCCGTCGTCGACCACGCCGAGGGCCCGGTCCTGCGCCTGCGCCTCGACACCCCCGCCCCGGAGCGTCCCGCCGACCTCACCACCGCCGCCGAGGCCTACCGCCTCGACGTCACCGCCGACGGCGTCGACCTCGTCGCCGCCCACCCCGCAGGGATCAGCCGCGGCATCGCCACCCTCCGCCAGCTCCTGCCCCCCGACGCCCTCCGCGACGCCCCCGCCGCCGATCCGATCGTGCCCCTCGTGGCGATCCGCGACGAGCCGCGCCTGCGCTGGAGGGGCGTCATGCTCGACGTGGTCCGCCACTTCCAGCCCAAGGACTTCGTGCTCAAGATGATCGACCGGGCCTGGATGCACCGGCTCAACGTCGTCCACCTGCACTTGACCGACGACCAGGGCTGGCGCTTCGACGTGCCCTCGCGCCCCGGGCTCGCCGAGACCGCGTCCTGGCGCGCGGAGACGAAGGTCGGCCACGCCCGCGACGAGTCCGCCGGCTACGAGCCCACCCCGCACGGCGGGTTCTTCTCCGTCCCGGACCTGCGCGAGATCGCCTCGTACGCGCGCGTGCGCCACATCATGATCGTCCCCGAGGTCAACCTGCCGGGCCACGCCCGCGCGGTGCTCGCCGCCTACCCCGAACTCGGTGCGGGCCAGAACGAACCCGTCTGCCCGACCTTCGGCGTGTTCGAGGAGGTCCTGGAGCCCACGCAGGCCTCGCTGGACTTCGCGCTGGAGGCCTACACGGCCATCGGCGAGGTCTTCGAGGGCCCGTTCGTCCACATCGGCGGCGACGAGGTCCCGATGACCCAGTGGGAGTCCTCGCCGATCGCCCGCGAGCTCATGGAGCGCGAGGGCATCGCGGACGTGCGCGGCGTCCAGGCCTGGTTCACGAAGGCCTTCTGCGACCACCTGACCGGGATGGGCAAGCGCGTCATCGGCTGGGACGAGATCCTCGACGGCGGCGCCCCCCAGGAGGCCGTGGTCCACGTGTGGCGCAACGAGGCCTACGTCAAGAAGGCCATCGCCGCCGGCCACCAGGTCGTCGCCTCGCCCGAACCGTACTGCTACTACGACCACTACGAGAGCGACGGCCCCGACGAGCCGCTGCGCATCCACGGGCACACCCCGGTCGAAAAGGTCGCCGGCTGGGACCCGGTCCCGCCCGGGACCGACGAGTCCAAGGTCCTGGGCATCCAGTGCCAGCTGTGGGCGGAGTACATGCCCAGCCCCAAGGACGTCGAGTACGCGGCCTTCCCGCGCCTGTCGGTCCTCGCCGAGGTCGGCTGGACGAACCTCGAAGTGCGCGAGGCGAACCCGGTCCTGGACCGCCTCGGCGACCACCTGGAACGCCTGCACGCCATGGGCATCGGCTACCGCCCCCTCGAGGGCCCCAAGCCGTGGCAGCGCGGCGGCACCGGCCGGCGCAAGCGCTTCGACCGCGAGTTCGTCGAGCACCCCGCCGAGTAGGCGGCCCCGCGAACCGGAGCCGCAGGCGCTGCGCCGCAGCGGCTTCGAACGCGGACAGACGAAGAACCCTCGCGGGCGGCTACGGCCGCCCGCGAGGGTTTCTTTACGATGGAGGCCCCGGCGGCGGAGCTGGCTTATTGCGGGTCAGCAGCAGGGTCAGCAATATGGGAGCGCCCGCCCCGTCGCCGGGGAGTCAGTGGACCGGGCCCCGAGGGGCCCGGTCGCGACTACGGACGCCCGTAGCCGTCGATCGATCCGCTGTAGTCCATGTCGACGATCTTCACGACCGTGCTCGAGTTCGGGGCGTGGATGATCTCCCCGCCGCCGATGTAGATCCCGACGTGGGACAGGTTGTTGTAGAAGACGAGGTCGCCCTCCTGGAGCTCGTCGCGCGAGATGCGCGCCGTCTCGTCCCACTGCATCGCCGCGTTGTGCGAGAGCGAGACGCCCACCGCGCCCCACGCGCCCTGGGTCAGGCCCGAGCAGTCCCATGAGTCCGGTCCGGCGTCGCCGTAGCCGTAGGGGTCGCCGAGCTGGGCGTACGCGAACTCCACCACGCCGGAGGACCCAGAGTAGTTGCTGTCGCTGTAGTCGGGCGGGTTCTCCTCGGCGTACGCGTCGTCGTACTCCTCTTCGAGGGCGGCGATCTCGGCCTCGATCTCCTCCTGCTGCTTCTCGATGTCCTCGAGGATCTCGTCGGCGCTCGCCTGGAGCGCCTCGAGCTCGGACTTGCGGGTCTGGAGCTCTTCGACCTGCGCGAGGTTGGCCGCCAGGGCCTCGTTCTCGGCCGAGGTCAGGTTCTCGAGGTACATGAGGCGGTCGGCGAAGTCGGCGGGGTCGCCGGACAGGACCGAGTTGACCATCGCGAAGTCGCCGCCGGTGTAGGCGCTCGCCGCGAACTCGCCGAGCGCTTCGGTGGCCTCGAGCGAGGCGGCCTCCAAGAGGGGCAGCTCCGCCTCGATGTCGGCGATGAGCTGGTTGGCGTCGTCGAGTTCTTCGCGCTTGGCGTTGAAGTCCTCGATGACCTTCTCGAGGTCTTCGTTGCGCTCGTCGATCTCCGCCTGGATCTCGTCGCTCGTCTGCGCGGACGCCTGCGAGGCGCTGAGCAGCGCCGCGGTGGCCGGTAGCAGTGCGACGGCTGCGATGGCAGCCGCGATTCGCCGGGTACGCACCAAGGATGCGCTCCTTCCTCTGGCCGCCTACCGGGTTAGCTGTCGGGTTCGGGCGGAAGGAAGGGTCGCCCTACGCGCCCGAGGACGCGATTCACCCCGTCGGCCCTCGTGGCGCCGACTGCTGGTTCCCCGGTTCGGAAGGGCGGGGTGCCCGGCCGACTCGGCGGTGCCGCGCGGCGGATGCGGGGTGCACCCGAGTTTCCGACGCGACGGGTTCACGTTAGAGGTGCCTTCTGCGCCTTGACAAGGGCGGGGGGAGAATTTCTCGCACAATGGCACGGAATACTACGGGCCGCTGCTCAGGGCTAACGAGCAGTTGCCGGGATACCCCTGCGGGGTATACACTGACGACCGGAGGGAAGCGACATGGCGAGCGATCAGACCGACTGCGGGACGGCACACGGGCCCGGCGACGGCGGCGAGAACCAGCAGTACTGGTACCACGGCGACAAGGCCGCCCTCACCCGCCGCCTCAAGCGCATCGAGGGGCAGGTCCGCGGCATCCAGCGGATGGTCGAGGACGACGAGTACTGCATCGACATCCTCACCCAGATCTCGGCGTCCACCAAGGGCCTCCAGGCCGTGGCGCTCAACCTCCTCGAGGGCCACCTGGCCCACTGCGTCGCCGAGGCCCAGACCTCCGGCGACGAGGCCGCCGCCAAAGCCAAGGTCAAAGAGGCCTCGGACGCGGTGGCCCGCCTGCTCAGAACCTGACCGTAAGGAGTCGACATGGAAACCGTGTACGTCGTCAAAGGCATGACCTGCGGGCACTGCGCCGGCAGCGTCACCTCCGAACTCACCGCCCTCCCCGGCGTCGAGGGCGTCGACGTGGCCCTGGAGACCGGCAACGTCACCGTCAAGAGCGCGGCCGCCCTCGAACTCGACCAGGTCCGCGCCGCCGTCGACGAGGCCGGCTACGAACTGGTCGGCGTCGCGTAGACCCGCGGACCCTGGACACCCGTTCACCTGAGTGCCCGGGTTCCTCGCCAGCTTTAAGGCTGGGGAACAACCCGGGCACTTGCCTGCCCCGGTTCCGCGGAGCGGAACCGGGGCAGGGGAAATGTCGGACCCGTTGTCTATGGTGTTGGTCGTGCAGCTTCGTTACACCTACCGGGTCTACCCGACCGCGCCGCAACGCTCCGCGCTGGCGCGGACGTTTGGGTGCGTCCGGACGGTGTTCAACGACGCTGTCGCCGCGCGCCGGAAGGCGCACTCCGCGGGACTGCCGTTCCCATCCACGGCGGTGCTCGACAAGCAGCTGATAACGGCGGCGAAACGCACTCCAGAGCGGGCCTGGCTGGCTGAGGTGTCGACGGTGCCGTTGCAACAAGCATTGCGGGACTGCCATGTGGCATACCGGAACTTCTTCGACTCGCTCAGGGGGAAGCGAGGCGGGGCACGGATCGGACCACCGCGTTTCAAACGCCGTTCGAATCGGCAGACCGCCCGATACACACGCAACGGATTCGCCCTCAAACCGAACGGCCGGTTGTATGTGGCGAAGGTCGGTGAGCTCAAGGTCGTCTGGTCGCGTCAGTTGGTGGCCGAACCCAGCTCAGTGACGATCGTTCGGACAACGACGGGAAAATACTTTGCTTCCTTTGTCGTCGGTGTCGATGACGGAGCCGAAAAGCTGGAGCCGTGCGCCGACCCAGAGGCCGAGACCGGGATCGACCTTGGCCTGAAGAGCTTTGCCGTGCTGCGCGGCGGAAAGGTGATCGCGAACCCGCGATTCTTCGCTCGGATGGAACGTCAGCTGCGGAAGGCGCAGCGGGACCTGTCTCGCAAGCAGCAAGGCTCGGTGAATCGCGAGCAGGCCCGTATCAAGGTTGCGAAGATCCACGAGCGGGTCCGGAATACGCGCGAGGACTGGCTGAACAAACAGGTCAAGACACTGGTGAGCGAGAACCAAGCTCTCTATGTTGAAGACCTGAATGTGCAGGGCCTCTCACGCGGTCGGGCTGCGAAGTCAGTACGCGACGCCGCATGGGGCAGATTTTTGGGGAAACTCGAATCGAAAGCGGCCAGGACCGGACGCACCTTCGTCAAAGTCGACCGGTGCTTCCCCTCGACGCGGTTGTGCTCCATGTGCGGTGCGCTGACCGGCCCACAAGGGCCAGCGGACTTGAGAGTGCGGACCTGGGTCTGTGGGTGCGGGGCGGTCCATGACCGGGATGCCAACGCGGAGGTCAACATCCGTCGCGAAGGACAGCGTCTCGTGGCTGTCGCCGTGAAATGAGCAAGACCCGTCGCCCGGGGGCACTGGGAGACGCAAAATGCCTGTGGAGGGTTGGTAAGACCAGGAACACCTGGCGCGGCCTGTTGAAGCAGGAACCCGACCGTAGCCGGACCGCAACAGCGGCCCGCAAGCCGGGAACCTCCGCCGTTCACGGTGGAGAGGATGTCAACGGGTGTTCAGGGTCTCGTCGTTGCGGGCCGCTGCGCCGATTGACGTAAAGTCGACGCATGGCAGTCTCCGACGACGACCGTTCCGTCGAGCTCGACGAGGACTTCTCGGTGCTCCCGGACCAGACCTCCGACGACACCGACCAGGGCTGGGGCGAAGCGATCCCGCAGCGCCCCGCGCGCTCCAAGCTCACGGCCCGGGACCTCGACCTCCTGGCCGAGCGCCCCCCGCACTGGTAGCCCCCTTCCCGCACACTCCGCCGCCCCCGCAAGGGAAGCGGCCCGAAGCCGTGCCCGGCGACGCCGCCGCGACCGCGTTGCAGGGGCCCGGATCGGGGAGAGGGAGGCTCTCCCCGATCCGGGCCCCTGCAACGCCTGTCCCGCGGACAGGCCCTCTGCGTCGAGCAGCGGGCTTTCGGCCTAGCCCTTCACGGCGCCGCCGGTCAGGCCCGAGACGATGTAGCGCTGGAGGCTCAGGAACACCGCGACCGTCAGGATCGACGTCAGCAGCGTCCCCGCCGCGAAGATCCCGAAGTAGCTCGCCGGCGAGTTCTCCGCCGTCAGCGTCTTCAGCCCCACCGCGAGCGTCATCTCCGGCCGGTCGGTCAGGAACAGCGACGCCAGGATGAAGTCGTTCATCGTCCCCACGAACGCCAGGATCCCCGAGATCGCGATGATCGGCGCCGCGAGCGGCAGGATCATCCCGAAGAAGATCTGCGCGTGCGTCGCCCCGTCGATCGTCGCCGCCTCGTCCAGCTCCTTGGGGATCGTGTCGAAGAAGCCCTTCATCAGCCACGTCGAGACCCCGAGGGCCCCGCCCATGTACACGAGCATGAGCCCGAGCTTCGTGTTCAGCCCCGCCACCGGGTAGAACTCGCCGATCGACCCGAAGATCAGGTACAGCGCCACGACCGCCAGGAACGCCGGGAACATCTGGATCAGCAGCAGGAACAGCAGCATCGGCCGCCGGCCCCTGAAGCGGAACCGGCTGAACGCGTACGCCGCGAGCGACGAGATGAAGATCGAGATGAACGCCGCCGGGACCGCGATGACGAGCGAGTTGAGGAACCACCGCCCGAACGGCACGTTCGGGTCGGAGAACAGCTTCTCGAAGTTGCCGAGGCTGAACCCGGTCGGCAGCAGGCTCGTCGAGGACAGCGTCCCGTTCGGATTGAACGCCGCCGAGATCACGTACACGATCGGGACGAGCCCGAACACCAGCACCGCGATCGCGACCAGGTGCCGCCAGCCGGTGTCCCCGAACCACTTCGCGGCCCCGGGCCTGCTCTTGCGCTTCACAGGCGCCGAAACCGTCATGAGTACACGTCCTCCTGGTTGCGGGTGAAGCGGAACATGAACGCCGAGATCGTGGCGACGATCAGGAAGATGAACACGCTGATGGCGCTGGCGAAGCCGTAGTCGGCGCTCGAGGACCCGAAGGCCTGGCGGAACGCGTAGGTGATCAGCAGGTCGGTGCCGCCGACGGCGTCGCCGGCCCCGAACGGGTGCCCGCCCGAGAGCAGCTCGATCGCGTTGAAGTTGTTGAAGTTGAACGCGAAAGAGGAGATGAGCAGCGGGGTCAGCGCGATCAGGAGCAGCGGCAGCGTGATCTTGCGGAACGCCGTCACGCCCGTGGCCCCGTCGATCTTGGCCGCCTCCAGCGAGTCCGAGGGCAGCGCCTGGAGCGCGCCGAGCGAGATGAGGAACATGTACGGCCAGCCGAGCCAGGTGTTGGCGATGAGGACCATCGCCCGCGCCGACCAGGTGCCGCCGTACCAGTTCACGTTGAGGTTGAACAGCTCGTTGATGAGGCCGAAGTCGCGGTTGAACATCTGCGCCCACACCAGCAGCATCGCGAAGGACGGCATGGCGTACGGCAGGATCATGAGCGTCCGGTAGACCTTGGTGCCGCGCATGGAGGGCTTGTTGAGCGCCATGGCGGTGCCCAGCCCGATCGCGAAGGTGAACAGGACCGATCCGGCCGCGAACATGACGTTCCAGGCGAAGATCCCGAGGAAGGGGCCGCGGATGTCGGGGTCGGTCAGGACGTCGAGGTAGTTGTCGGCGCCGATGGTGACGCGCCAGCCGACGAGCGCGGCCTCCCCGTCCTCGGTGAGGAAGGAGCCGGTCTCGTTGTCGGCGTACCAGACCGTGCCGGTCCCCGAGTCGGTGATGCAGTCGCAGGCCTCGTCGTAGGAGCGGGTCGAGGCCCCTTCGAACGCGGACAGGCCCTGCACCTTGATGCCGGTCTCGGGCCCGGTCGGGACCGCGAGCTCGGCCAGCTCGGCCTGGCGCTCGTTGAGCTCGGCGAGGTCCCACACGGTGTAGTCGGGGGCGGCGGTGATGCGGCCGGTGGGGTCGACGGTGGCGTCGTCGAGCTCGGTCAGGCCCTCTTCCGTTCCGGCCCAGGTGGAGCCGTCGGCGGTGTCCGTGAGCAGGAGGGTGAGCTCGCCGGCGGCGGACTCGCCGACCGCGAGCAGGTACGTCGCGCCGCCGGGGGTCTGCTGCACGCCCGCGGCGATGATCGCCTCGGTGGCCTGCTCCTTGTCGACCCGGTGCCCGTCACCGTAGTTGGAGAAGGAGGTGCCGACGGTCAGCACGACCGGGAGGATCTGGAAGGCGAGGAGCAGCAGGGTGCCGGGGATGAGGTATTTGAGCTGGATCGCCCGGCGCTGGAGGTACACGTAGAAGATGACGGCGACTACGAGCGCCTCCAGCGCCAGGCCCCACCAGGCCTCGGCCGCGATGAGCGGCACGGCCGCCCAGACGGCCAGCGCGGCGACCACCGCGAGCACGCCGATCTTGATGAGCAGGCCCGCGGCGGTCGCGGAGCCTTTGGGCCGTTGGTCGAGCACAGTGCGATCCTTCGCTCGTCGAGGGCTTGCCGGAGGTCGTGGGGGACGGTCGTGCGGACCGGCCCCTTAGGGCCTGTCCTGTGAATCAGAACGGTCGGGCTCCGGCCCATTTGCCCGCTCGCTGCGTTGTCAGGGCCTTCGAATACAACACCGGTATTCGAAGGCCCTTCCGCCTTGCGAGCGAACAAATGGACTCGGATCCCGCCTCGCCCTGATTCACAGGACAGGCCCTAGGAGCCGGCGACGGCGTCGCGGATGGTCTGCGCGGCGGTCGTGGCGGCTTCCTCACCGGTGGAGACGCCGTCGATGGCGTCGGCCTCGGCGCGGCCGAAGGGCTCCCAGACGGCGTTCATCGCGGGGATGTTCGGCATCGGGACGGCGTTCTCGCCGGCGGCGGCGAAGCCGAGGACGTCGGCGTTGCCCTCGGAGTAGGCCTCGGCGGCGGCGGTGAGCGCCGGGAGGCGCCCGCCCGCTTCGGCGAGCTTGAGCTGGAGGTCCTCGGTGAGGACGTAGTTGGTGACGAACTCCTGGGCGAAGACGGCGTTGGCCGCGGTGGCGGAGACGTAGAAGCCCTGGACGCCCAGGAACGGCGAGGCCGGGCCCTGGCCTTCGAAGCCGGGGATGGCGGTGACCTCGTAGTTGAGGCCGGCGCCCTGGACGTCGGTGAGGGCCCACGGGCCGGAGATCATGAACGCGGTCTTGCCGTCGACGAAGAACGGGATGACGTTCGAGGCGTCGTAGGTGGTCTTGAGGATGCCGTCGGCGCCGAGTTCGGCGAACTTGTCGAACGCGGCGATGCCCTCGGGGGAGTCGACGCCGACGTCGGTCGGGTCGAGGTTGCCGGAGCCGTCGTCCTTGAACAGGTAGGCCCCGAAGGAGGAGAACAGCGCGTAGGCGCTGTAGGCGTTGCCGTCGACGCCGACCTCCATGGTGAGGACCTCCTGGGTGCCCGCGGCCTGGCCGGCGGTGATGAGCTCCTCGAAGGTGGCGGGGGCGGCCGGGGCGAGGTCGGTGTTGCGGATGAGCGCGAGGTTCTCGAGCGCGTAGGGGACGCCGTAGACGTTGCCCTCGACGGTGAAGGCCTTGACGGAGGCTTCGCTGAGGGCGGTCTGCTGGTCGGCGCTGAGGGTGACGGGGGCGATGACGCCGTCGGCGGCGAACTGGCCGGACCAGTCGTGCGCGCCGACGATGATGTCGGGGCCCTGGCCCTGCTCGGCGGCGGTGAGGAAGTCCTCGCGGAGGGTCTCCACGTGCTCTTCGACGGTGACCTTCACGCCGACGCTCGCCTCGAAGTCCTTGACGAACTCCTTGAGGACGGGAGTGCGGGTCTCGTCGGCCCAGATGACCAGCTCGCCCGAGAACGAGTCGGTCTCCTCGCCGGACGAGTCGCCGTCGTCCGAACCGCAGGCGGCGGCCGCGCCGAGAGCGGCGGCCGAGACGGCGGTGATACCCAGGGTCCTTCTACGCATGTGTCTTTCACTCCTCGTTGAGGGGCCCCGGGGCGGGGGCCGCTGGTGCGGGACTCGCGTCCCGACTCCATCACACATTAGCAAGATGTTTCAGAATGAGGAAAGCCTTGCAACCAAACTGTTGCTAAGTTTCAGATAGGCTAGTCTGTCATCATGCGGCTTCGACTCTCTGACATCGCCCGGCAGGCCGGGGTCAGTGAGGCAACGGTGTCCCGGGTGCTCAACGACAAGCCCGGCGTCGGTCAGCAGACCCGACAGTCCGTCCTCACTGCTCTCGACGTGCTCGGTTATGAACGCCCCCAGGCTCTCCGCAAGCACGCTATCGGCCTCATCGGCCTCGTCGTGCCCGAACTCGAGAACCCCATCTTCCCGCTGTACGCGCAGACGATCTCCAACGTCCTGGCCGGTTCGGGGTACACCCCGGTGCTGTGCACGCAGACGCCCGGCGGGGTTTCGGAGGACGAGTTCGTCGAGATGCTCCGGGAGCGGGCCGTCGCCGGCATCATCTTCGTTTCGGGCTTGCACGCGGACACCACCGCCAGCACCGAACGCTACCAAGAGCTGAAGGACAAGCGCCTGCCCGTGTCCTTCGTCACCGGCCACCCGGAGGGCGTCGAAGCCGCCTCGTTCTCCTGCGACGACACCGTGGCCGCCCGCATCGCCGTCGAGCACCTCGCCGGACTCGGCCACGAGAAGATCGGCCTGGTCTCGGGCCCGGACCGCTACTGGCCGGTGCGCCGCAAGATCTCCGGCTACCGCGCCGCCATGCAGGGGGTCGGCCCCGAGCTCATCGAGCTCACCCTCTTCGGGGAGCAGGGCGGGTACGCGGCCGCGTCCCGGCTCATCGACCGCGGCGCGACCAGCGTCGTCTGCGGCTCGGACATGATGGCCCTGGGCGCGATCCGCGCCGCCGAGGAACGGGGACTCAACGTCCCGCAAGACTTTTCCGTCGTCGGCTACGACGACTCCCCCCTCATCGCGCACACCAACCCCCCGCTCACGACCGTGCGGCAGCCGGTGCGCGACATCGCCACCGCCGCCGCCCGGGCGCTGCTCGACGAGATCGCCGGGCAGCCCACGCCGTCGTCGGAATACCTGTTCCGGCCCGAACTCGTCGTACGCGGTTCCACCGGTGCGGCGCCCCGAGACTGAAAGGGAACTCTTCGATGAGTGAACACTGGTGGCGCGACGCGGTCATCTACCAGGTGTACCCGCGCTCCTTCGCCGACGCGAACGGGGACGGCATGGGGGACCTCGAGGGCATCCGGTCCCGCATCCCCTACCTCGCGAAGCTCGGCGTCGACGCCATCTGGCTGTCGCCGTTCTACGCCTCGCCCCAGAAGGACGCGGGCTACGACGTCTCCGACTACCGCGCCATCGACCCGCGCTTCGGCGGCCTCGAGGATTTCGATCGGATGCTCGAAACCGCCCACGAGGCGGGCATCCGCCTCATCGTCGACCTGGTTCCCAACCACACCTCCTCGGAGCACGTCTGGTTCCAGGCGGCCCTCGCCGCGGCCCCCGGCTCGCCGGAGCGAGAGCGCTACCACTTCCGCGACGTGGACCCGGCCGACCCGCAGACGCCGCCGAACAACTGGCAGTCGATCTTCGGCGGCCCCGCCTGGACGCGGACCCCCGACGGCGCCCAGTGGTACCTGCACCTGTTCGACTCGTCGCAGCCGGACCTGAACTGGGACAACGCCGAAGTCCACGAGGAGTTCGAGTCGGTCCTGCGCTTCTGGCTCGACCGGGGCGTCGACGGCTTCCGCATCGACGTCGCCCACGGCATGGTCAAGGCCCCGGGCCTGCCGGACACCGGCGGCGACGGCACCATCGAGATGATCGGCACCACGCAGGCCCCGTTCTTCGACCAGGACGGCGTCCACGACATCTACCGCACCTGGCGCCCCATCATCGAGGAGTACGAGGGCGACCGGATCTTCGTGGCCGAGGCCTGGACCGACTCGGCCGAGCGCCGCTCGCTGTACCTGCGGCCCGACGAGCTCCACCAGGCGTTCAACTTCGACCTGGTCCTGGCCCCGTTCGGCGCGGTCGACTTCCGCAAGGCCATCGACTCCGAGATCGCCAACAACGCCGGCGTGGGCGCGCCCTGCACCTGGGTGCTCTCCAACCACGACGTGCAGCGCCACGTGACCCGCTACGGCGGCGGCGAGACGGGCCTGGCCCGGGCCAGGGCCGCGACGCAGCTGCTCTTGTCGCTGCCGGGCGTCGTCTACGTCTACCAGGGCGAGGAACTCGGCCTGAACGAAGTCCTCGACCTGCCCGCGGAGGTCCGCGAGGACCCGTCGTTCCACCGCACCAACGGGGAGCAGATCGGCCGCGACGGCTGCCGCGTCCCGCTGCCGTGGACGAGGGAGGGCGTCTCGCTCGGCTTCGGCCCGGCGGGCGAACCGTGGCTCCCCCAGCCCGCGGACTGGACGGACCTGTCGGTGGAGGCCGAGGACGGCGTCGAGGGCTCCACCCTCGAGTTCTACCGCAAGGCCATCGCGATCCGCAAGGGCCACAAGGCGACCGGCCTGACCTGGCTGGCCGACCCGGGCGACGACGCCTTCGCGTTCGACAACGGCGCGCTGGTGGCGGTGGTGAACTTCAGCGACGAACCGGTCCCGGTCGAGGCCTACGGCGAGGAAGTCCTCCTCACCAGCACCCCGCTGGTGGACGGCGAACTCCCGGGCGGCGCAGCCGTCTGGTTCAAGAAGTAACCCAAGCGCAAAGGCGGGCCCGAAGCGGCAGCTTCGGGCCCGCTCGCGATCTCCGCACTGATCGACACGGCGCGCCGAAACATGGAATCCGACGACAGGCCGCCCAGCGTCGACTCGCGGCGACCGTCGAAGCGCACGAGGTGCCGGAAGGCCTTGTCGCCAAGCTGCGGGAAGCGACGAAGGGCCCGGCCGCACAGCGGCCGGGCCCTTCATTCGCCTTGCGGCGCTTGCTTACTTGATCTTGTTGCCGGCGCTTCGCAGCTGCTGGCAGGCTTCGACGATGCGGGCGGCCATGCCGGCCTCGGCGAGCTTGCCGTAGGCGCGCGGGTCGTAGGCCTTCTTGTTGCCGACCTCGCCCTCGACCTTGAGCACGCCGTCGTAGTTCTTGAAGATGTGGTCGACGATCGGACGCGTGAACGCGTACTGGGTGTCGGTGTCGATGTTCATCTTGATGACGCCGAAGTCGACGGCGTCGGAGATCTCCTGCGCGGTCGAGCCGGAGCCGCCGTGGAAGACCAGGTCGAACGGCTTGTCCTTGCCGATCTCCTTGCCGATCTCGTCCTGGATCTCCTTGAGGATCTCCGGACGCAGGTGCACGCCGCCGGGCTTGTACACGCCGTGCACGTTGCCGAAGGTCAGGGCCGTCATGTAGCGGCCGTTCTCGCCGGAGCCGAGGGCCTCGACGGTGGCGCGCGCGTCGGCGACGGTCGTGTAGAGCTTCTCGTTGATCTCGGCTTCGACGCCGTCCTCCTCGCCGCCGACGACGCCGATCTCGACTTCGAGGACGACCTTCGCCTTGGAGGTGCGGGCCAGGAGCTCCTGGGCGATCTCGAGGTTCTCCTCGAGCGGCACGGCCGAACCGTCCCACATGTGCGACTGGAAGAGGGGCTCCTCGCCGCGGGCCACGCGCTCTTCGCTGACGGCGAGCAGCGGGCGGACGAAGGCGTCGAGGTGGTTCTTCGGGCAGTGGTCGGTGTGGAGGGCGACCTTCACCGGGTAGTTCTTGGCGATCTCGTGGGCCGCGGCGGCGAGAGCGACCGCGCCGGTGACCTTGTCCTTGATCGTCGGGCCGGAGAGGTACTCGGCGCCGCCGGTGGAGACCTGGACGATGCCGTCGGACTCGGCCTCGGCGAACGCGGCCAGCGCGGCGTTGAGCGACTGGGTCGAGGTCACGTTGATGGCCGGGTAGGCGAAGGAGCCGGCCTTCGCCCGGTCGAGCATCTCGTTGTATTCCTCGGGTGTTGCGATAGGCATGCTGCCTGCTCCTTAGACAAGTCGTTGATTGCTCCCCGACCGGGGGCGGGACTCAGACGCCGCTGTCTGACGGCCTCGAACTGTTGCGCCGGGGTGAAGTATCGCCGACGACCATGTGAAGGCCCTCCTCAGGCTACCTGTTGGTTCATGGGCTGGGAGGGGTCGGGCGGTCTACGGTGGGCTTTATGAACTATCACCAGGAATGGGCGGAAGACGACTTGTCCGAGTTCGATCTGGCGAACTCCGCCGATCCGCCGGACGAGCGCGACCCCGAGGAGAACGTGTCCGAGGAGGACGGCTCCGTACCCGACGAGGTGGACCCGGCGGACGCGGCCGAGCAGCGCCGTGCCGTCCCGGTCGACGACGAGGACTCCCGGCAGGGCTGAACGGGTCGGGCTGGGAACGGTGCAGGGCCCGGCCCCGCGGTCTCCCGCGGGGCCGGGCCCTGCAATGTCAGAGGCGCCGGGCCGCGCCCAACTACTGTGTGCCTCAGGCGATCTAGGCCGCACCCAGCTTGTCGAGCACCCAGGCCAGGTTGAAGGCCTCTTCCTCCCAGGCGTCGTAGCGGCCGGAGCGGCCGCCG
Source organism: Glycomyces harbinensis (assembly GCF_900101745.1). Classification (GTDB taxonomy): domain Bacteria; phylum Actinomycetota; class Actinomycetes; order Mycobacteriales; family Micromonosporaceae; genus Glycomyces; species Glycomyces harbinensis. The sequence continues at coordinate 105,126 of NZ_FNAD01000009.1, forward strand.
TGCCCGGCCTCCATCTCGGTCTTGAGCAGCACGTCGGACTCCGGGCTCTCGTGGCGCAGCTTCGCGATCCACTTGGCGGGCTCGTGGAAGCCCACGCGGATGTCGTTGAGGCTGGTCACGGCGAGGATCGACGGGTACCGCACGTCGGTGACGTTCTCGTAGGGCGAGTACGACTTCATGTACTCGTAGACCTCCGCGGACTCCAGCGGATTGCCCCACTCCTCCCATTCGCCGACGGTGAGCGGCATGGTCGGGTCGAGGATCGTGTTGAGCGCGTCCACGAACGGGACGTCGGCGAGGATGCCGGCGAAGCGCTCGGGAGCGATGTTGGCGATCGCGCCCATGAGGAGGCCGCCGGCCGAGCCGCCGCGGGCGACGATCCGGTCGGGCGCGGCCCAGCCGGCCTTGACGAGGTGGTTGGCGCTGTCCACGAAGTCGGTGAAGGTGTGCTTCTTGTGCAGGAGCTTGCCCTGCTCGTACCACTGCCGACCCATCTCGCCGCCGCCCCTGACGTGGGCGATCGCGAAGACCACGCCGCGGTCGAGGAGGCTGAGGCGGGCGATCGAGAAGTACGGGTCGATCGAGTGCTCGTAGGAGCCGTAGCCGTACAGCAGGCACGGCGCGGTCCCGTCGGGCTCGACGCCGGCCTTGGCGACGATCGAGATCGGGACCTGGGTGCCGTCGGCGGCGGTGGCCCACTCGCGGTACTGGACGTAGTCGGCCGGGTCGAAGTCGCCGAGCACGGCGGTGCGCTTGCGCAGGTGCAGTTCGGCGGTGTCGATGTCGTAGTCGTAGACCGACGGCGGGGTCACGAGCGATCCGTACCCGATGCGCAGCTGGCGCGACTCGTAGTCGGGGTTCTGGCCCAGGCCGACGTCGTAGAGCGGCTCGTCGAAGGCGATCTCGGTGAGGCGGCCCTCCGGGTCGAGCAGGGCGACCTGGGGCAGCCCGGCGCGGCGCAGGGAGACGACGGCGTGGTCGGCGAAGGCCTCGACCGACTCGAGCCGGACGGTCTCGTCGTGCGGGATGACCTCGTGGAACCGGGTAGTGTCCTCGACGGGGGTCCAGCCGAGGGTGAAGTTCTCGGCGTTCTTGTTGTGCAGCACCCAGAAGCGGTCGCCCTGGTGGTCGATGACGACCTCGACGCCCTGCTCGCGGCCGTTCCCGAAGAGGGTGAAGTCGCCCGTGGGCGCGTCGGCGTCGAGGTAGCGGTACTCGGTGGTGGTCGAGGACCCGGAGTAGACCACGAGGTAGCCCTTGGAGCGGGTGAGGCCGATGCCGGTGCGGAAGCGCTCGTCGTCCTCCTGGTAGACCAGCGCGTCCTCGGTCTCGCCGAGCACGTGGCGCCACACCTGGTGGGGGCGCCAGGCGCCGTCGACCTTGGAGTAGAAGAAGACCGAGCCGTCGGCCGACCACGCGCCGCCGTAGAAGACGCCGGCGATCTCGTCGGCGAAGACCTCGCCGGTGCGCAGGTCCTTGAACCGCAGGGTGAACCGCTCGTCGCCGGAGTAGTTGACGCCGAAGGCGAGCAGGTTCCCGTCGGGCGAGACGTCGTAGATGCCCAGGGAGAAGAAGTCGTGCCCTTCGGCGAGGGCGTTGCCGTCGACGAGGACCTCCTCGCCGGGCACTTCGACGCCGGCCTCGATCTCGGGCGGCGTGTCCCCGGCGGCCTTGAGGCGGCACTGGATCGGGTACTGCTTGCCCTCTTCGGTGCGCCCGTAGTACCACCAGCCGCCGTCCCTGACCGGGACGGACAGGTCGGTCTCCTGGGTGCGGTCCTTGATCTCGCCGAAGATCGCCTTGCGCAGGCCCGCCAGGTGGGCGGTGCGCGATTCGGTGAAGGCGTTCTCGGCGTTGAGGTAGTCGCGGGTCTGAGGGTCCGCGGGGTCCTTGAGCCAGGCGTAGGGGTCGTTCACCGTGTCGCCGTGCTGGGAGCGCGGGTGGTCGCGGCGAGGAGCCGCGGGTTTCGCGGGTTGCGTTTCCGACATGCCTCAACTGTAAGGGCCGCGCGCGGGACGCGCCGGTCACAGCGCGCCCGCCTCCATCCGACCGTAAGTTACTCATTAGTAATATCCGATCGGTCAGTAACCCGCGAAAACGCCCGAACCGGGGCGCATCGGCCTGTGAGGATGGTCCCCATGAGCGACAGGAGCGACGACGGCGGTCCAGTGCCCGAAGTGTCCGGAGGCGACGGCGCCGAGGCGGCCCCGCCGAAGCGCGCCGAGAACGGCGTCCCGGATCACGATGCCCTGGGCCACAACGCCGCACCGACCCCCGCCTCGGAGCTCCCTGGCGCGGCGACGCCCGCCTCGGACGCCCTCGCCCCGGAATCGCCGACGCCGGAAGTCCCCGCCCTGGAGGCCCCCGCCTGGGTCGAGACCCCCGGCGATGCGGCCGTCGATCCCGTCGATCCCGTCGACCCCGCGGAGCCGACCGGCGCCGGGGACGCGAGCACCCGGATCCTCCCGGCCGCCGACGGCGCCGCCGCGGCCCCCGTCCCGGTCCCCCTCAGCGAAGCCGAGCACACCGCCCTCCTCGAACACGCCAACGGCACCCCGTTCCTCCAGGCCCGCGGCCTCTCCTCCCGCGGCCGCCAGGGCCCGATCTTCACCGGCGTCACCCTCACCGCCGGCCTCGGCCAGGTCGTCGCCATCTGCGGCGACGGCGGCGACGGCCGCTCCTCGCTCCTCCTCGCCCTCACCGGCCGCTTCGCCTTCCAGAGCGGCGAACTCGAAGTCGACGGCCAGACCAGGCCCGGCCAGATCCGCCGCCGCTTCACCATCGCCCAGGCCGGGCCCCCGATCCGCTTCGACCCGTACCACACCGTCGCCTCCTGCATCAAGGAGACGATCGCCGTCTCCAAGGGCGCCGCCACCCGCGCCAACATCAACGCCTGGCTCGACCGCCTCGCCGTCGGCGTCGACACCGGCGACACCTTCGGCTTCCTGCCGCGCATCGACCAGATCCGCTTCGCCGTCGCCTGCGCCGCCGCCTGCCGCACCCCCGCCATCGCCGTCGACGACGCCGACAGCGGCCTCGACACCTGCGGCGCCGAACGCGTCTTCGAAGCCCTGCGCACCGTCGCCGACGCCGGGCAGCTCGTCCTGGCCGCCTGCACCCGATCCGACCCGCCCGCCGACGCCGTCGTCGACCTGCGCGGCCAGCACGCGTCCGCGGCCCCCGCACACCGCCGCGGCGACCACGCCCCGCCCCGCCGGCACCGCCACGAGGCCGATCGAAACGGAGGCCACCAGTGATGAGCCCGTTCATGCTGAGCCCCTTCAGGCTTGCCGCCGCCGAACTGCGGCGCTTCCGCGGCCACCCGATCCGCACCGCCGCGCTCGTCGCCATCGTCCTCATCCCGCTCGTCTACGGCGGGCTCTACCTCTGGTTCGCCTGGGACCCCTACGGCGAACTCGACCGGATGCCCGTCGCCGTCGTCAACGAGGACACCGGCGCGAGCGTCGAGACCGACGGCGAGACCACCGCCATCAACGGCGGCGACCAACTCGTCGACCAGCTCGAGGAAGACCCCATCTTCGACTGGCGGTTCGTCTCCGCCGACACCGCCCGCCAAGGCCTCGAAGACGGCGACTACTACATGGTCATCACCGTCCCCGAAGACTTCTCGACCCGCCTCGCCAGCCTCTCGGGCACCGACCCCGAACAGGCCACCGTCGAATTCGACCTCAACGACGCCAACGGCTACGTCGCCGGCGTCATGGCCTCCACCGTCGAAGCCGAACTGCGCAACCAGATCAACACCGCCGTCTACGTCACCTTCGCCACCACCATCTTCGGCGACCTCACCGAACTCCACACCGGCCTCACCGACGCCTCCTCCGGCGCGAGCGACCTCGCCGACGGCATCGGCACCGCCCAGACCGGCGCGGACGACCTCCAATCCGGACTCGGGGACCTCACCGCCGGCGCGCAGCAGGTCGCCGACGGCGCGAACCAGGTCAGCGACGGCGTCGACCAGGCCGTCGACGTCGCCCAGCCCGTGGTCCAGACCCTCGCCGACAACTGGACCCGGATCCAGACCGGCGCCTCCTCGGCCGCCGACCTCGCCGACCGGGCCGACACCGACCTCGACACCGTCTACGGCACCCTCTGCACCGGCGACCCCGACGCCGACGCGGACGCCTGCGCGCGGCTCCAGACCTACATCGACGACGCCGACCAGGTCAACAGCGACATCCAGTCGGCCGACGACACCATCCAGAGCACCTCCACCGACACGCTCGACCAGGCCTCCAGCGACCTCACCGACCTCCAGACCGGCGCCGCCGACGTCGCCACCGGCGCCTCCCAGGTGGCCGACGCCGCCGCCACCGCCCAGACCGGCGCGGGCGACCTCGCGAGCGGCCTCACCGAACTCCACGACGGCGCCGAGACCCTCGCCTCCTCGCTCGCCTCCGCCGCCGAATCCGTGCCCAGCACCAACCCGGCCGAGGACGCCGACAACGCCGAGGCCTACGGCAGCCCCGTCGCCGTCGCCGAGGACAACCTCAACCCCGCCGAGACCTACGGGCGCGGCCTCGCCCCGTTCTTCATCGCGATCGCCCTGTGGGTCTTCGGACTCATGGCCTACCTCGTACTGCGTACGGTCAACAGCCGGGCGCTGGCCGGGCCCCTGCGCTCGGTCCCGATCGCGATCGGCGGCTGGCTCCCCGGCGCGTTCCTCGGCGTGATCTCCGCGCTCGTCCTCTACTTCGCGGTCGAACTCGGCCTCGGCCTCCACCCGAAGGACTCGCTCGACACCGTCGGCCTCTCGATCCTCGTCATCCTCACGTTCTCGGCGATGGCCCACCTGTTCAAGCTCGCGTTCGGCACCGCGGGCAGCCTCCTGCTGGTCGTCCTCCTCATGCTCCAGCTCACCAGCGCCGGAGGGCTCTACCCGGTGGAGACGACGCCGCGGTTCTTCCAGGCGCTCCACCCGCTCCTGCCGATGACCTATGTGGTCGACGCCCTGCGCGTGACGATCAGCGGCGGCGAGACCGCGCACGTGGTGCGGGCCCTGGTGGTCCTGGGCGCGTACCTGATCGGCGCGCTCGCGCTGTCCTCGTTGATCGTCGCCGTGCGCCGCAGGTGGCGGCCGGACAGCCTGAACGAACCGCTCCAGGTCTGAGGGGCCCGACGCGCCGCCGGTTCCGGACACCGCCCGAGCCGCACCGGTTCCGGGGGCTGGGACGCGCCCGCCCGGTCAGCCGGGGATGATCGCGGCCAGGCCGTCGAGCGTGCGCTCCAGCCCGAACGCGAAGGCGTGCTCGGCGTCGTAGGCCGCGTCGTGGGCCTCCCCGGCCGCCTGCCCGACCCGGACGGCGACCGGAAAGCGCTCGGTGTCGAGGACCTTCGCGAGCAAGGGCCCGTTGGCCTGCCACCACTCGTGGTCGGTCATGGCGGTGGCCTCGCGCTCGGCCTCGGACTGGGCCGCGTCCTGGGCGGCGGTGCGCACGAACGCGAGCAGGTAGGCGAGCGCGTCGTCCATCGCGACGTCGCCGAGCCCCAGGCCCTCGAGCGCCCGCAGCTCGTGCTCGTACTTGGCGCACTGGCCCGGCCCGAGCGGCGGTCGGCCGGGCGAGGCGGCGGCGGCCCAGGGGTGCGCCCGGTAGAGCGCGTAGTTGTCGCGGGCGACGGCGGCCAGGCCCTCCCGCCAGGGCCGGCCCTCGACCGGCGTCATCGTCATCGCCGTGAACAGCGAATCGATCATGAGCGCGACGAGTTCGGTCTTCCCCGGCACGTAGGTGTAGAGCGTCATGGTCGCCTTCCCGAGCGACTGCGCGAGCCGGCGCATGGTGACGGCGTCGAGCCCTTCTGCGTCGGCGAGGCCGATCGCGGCGGCGACCACCTCGTCCACGGTCAGGCCCTTGCGGGGCCCGCGGCCGGTCTCCGGCGCGGCCCTCCAGAGCAGTTCGAGCAGATTCGGCTTGGGCGTCTCAGTGGCGGCACTCACGGGGAAATCCTAACCGGTGAACTTGTACGCCGTACATCGTACGTTGTACAATATACAACGTACGAAGAAAAGGAGCCGCACATGCACATCACCGCTTCCGCCGTTTCCCTCAACGTCGCCGACCCGACCGCCTCGGCCGAGTTCCTCAAGCGCCACTACGGCTTCAGCGAGGACATGGCCGCCGACGGCTTCGTCTCCGTCTCGCGCCCCGACGCCGGCTTCAGCGTCGTCTTCCTGAGAACGGGCCTGTCGAGCTTCAAGCCCGAGAGCGCCAAGGGCCACGCCGACGGCCTCCTGCTCGCCTTCGTGGTGGACGACATCGACGCCCAGTACGAGCGCGTCCGGGCCGAAGGCGTCGCGATCACCACGCCGATCGAGACCGAACCGTGGGGCGAGCGCTACTTCCAGACCGCCGACCCGAACGGCGTGATCATCCAACTGGTCCAGTGGATGACGGCACCCGAGGAGGCCGCCGCGCAGGCGGCCCAGTCCTGAACGACCGGGGCGTGCGCCTAGGGCCCGTCCTGTGAATCGGAACGGGCCCTGGCGAGGTGAGCGCGCGGGCGCACCGGCCGGTGCGCCCGCGCCGGAAGAACGCGACTCGAAAGCCGGCCGGGCTCGAACTACGACAGGCGGAACAAGGCCGCGCCGTGCGGCTGGAGCTTCACGCGCAGCTGATCGTCCGGCACGATGTCCGAGCGGTTCCAGCAGTCCCGCAAGCCGTCCGGCCGGGTCAGGCCGAGCGTCGCCCACGGCAGCCGGAGCTCGGCGATCTCGGGGCCGCGGTTGAACACCGCCGCGAAGGCGCCGTCCTCGGAGGCCCAGGCGACCTGTTTGCCCTCCCGCCAGACCTCGCGCGCCCCGGCGTCGTGGCGCTGGGCCGCGAGGACTTCGGGGTTGGTGAGCAGTTCGATCGTTTCACCGCTGGAGGTCGGCAGGTCGGCGCCGACCATGAGGGGCGAGCGGGCGATGCACCACAGGGTCAGCATCGTCCGCTGCTCGTCGGGGGTCAGCAGGCTCTCGCGCGGCTCGCCGACCTCGGCGCGCAGGCCCATGCGGCCCAAGGGGAGCATGTCCGCGTCCGGCCAGTGGCCGGGGCCGCCGTAGGGCGCCCATTCGCGCAGGAGGTCGAACTGGGCGTCGATGTCGCGCCAGCGGTCCCACAGGTCCGCCGAGATCCGCCACAGGTGCGAGTGCGCCTGGAGGTGCTCGGCGTGGTCGGTCGAGAGGTGCACGCCCGGGGAGAGGCTGAGCACGATGTCGCGGCCCGACCGCTGGACGGCGTGGGCGAAGGCCTCGACCTCGTCCTCCCAGTAGGGCGCGATCATGTCGTCGGCCTTGACGTAGTCGACGCCCCAGTCGGCGAACTGGCGCACCAGCGAGTCGTAGTAGGCCTGCCCGCCGGGGTGGGAGTGGTCGATCCCCCAGTTGTCGTCGATCCACCCGGCGAGGCGCTCGCGGTCGGGGATCTGGGCCGCCGAGTACTCGCTGCCCTTGATCGGGGTGTCGGCCGCGACGGCCTGGCGCGGCACGCCCCGGAGGATGTGGAGGCCGAACTTGAGGCCGAGCGAGTGCACGTAGTCGGCGAGCGGTTTGAACCCGGCGCCGCCGGCGGCCGAGGGGAAGCGGTTCGGGGCCGGCTGGGGGATCCCGTACTCGTCGAGCACCAGCTTGGCCCTCGAGTTGTAACCGCCCGAGCGGGCCGCGGGGTCGTACCACTGGATGTCCACGACGACGTACTCCCAGCCGTGTTCGGCCATGTGCTCGGCGATGAACTCGGCGTTGGCGCGGGTCTCGGCCTCGGTCACCGAGGTCCCGAACACATCCCATGAATTCCAGCCCATAGGTGGCGTGGCGGCGAGTCGGGTCACAGAAACCTCCTCGGGGGTTGAGTCCCATGTACGCTACCCGCGCCCGCCGACGCCCACTACCGCCCCTTCGAAAGCGATTGCAGCCCTTGGCCTTACCCGCCGCGGCCTCGAAGAACGCCCCGCCGGGGCCGGGCGGGCCCGGGAGGGGGCGGACGCCTGGTCCCCGCCGACACCGCATGGAGTCCGCGGCCGGTGGTGCTGTACAGTGTTCACGGCGATGCGCTCAGGCAGCGCATCCTGGCCAGGTAGCTCAGTTGGTACGAGCGTCCGCCTGAAAAGTGGAAGGTCGCCGGTTCGACCCCGGCCCTGGCCACCGCGATGTACAGGGAGAACACCCCGCCTACCAGTAGTGATACTGGTAGGCGGGGTTTCTTCTCGTCCGGCAGGATACGGCCGATCTGTGGCCCCACAGTGGCCCCGACTCCATGCGTCGCGCCGGTCGCGGTCGAGTTCGGAGGCGAGCTTCAGCCGTTGAGCCCCGCCGCCGGTGGTCGGTCAGTTGTCGCGGATGTTCCGGTACCGCCGCGGGATGTAGTTCTGCTCCCGCAGTGAGGAGGGGGACACCTGGATGTGCCGCATGTCGCTCGCGGGCGTCGCCAGATCGTAGATCCAGATCTTCCCGTTGTCGCCTCGCATGTGGTACAGCATGCAGTGGTTGTCGGCGGAGTTGACGACGTCGCCGGGCTTGAGCTGGCTCCACTCGATCCTGTTCGCGATGTCGGGGATGCTCCTGGTGCTGTGGCCCGGGGTGGAGGTGTGCCAGCACATCGAGACGAAGCCCGAGCAGTCCTGCCGGTACGTGTGGTCGCCGTCGATGTCGGTGGCCCGGCTGTTGCCGTTGTACTGGATGTTGCGGGTGAACCAGTTGCGGGCGCGGTCCATCACTTCGTCGCGGACGATGGTGCCCCGGTACGCCGCGTTCGCCGGGCTGCCTACGGCGAGCACGGGGATCGCGGCGGCGGGAGCCACGGCGGCGACCTGGAGCAGGCGGCGCCGCGAGAGCAGCGGTCGTTCGGTCATGCGGTTCTCCTCTGAGGGATGGCCGGACGGGGGGTCCGGTCGGCGTGACCTCCATACTTCGTGGAACCGGCGCCCCGGTCGAGGCGGAACGGGGGCAGGATGGCGGCGGGACGGCGGCGTGCGCTCGCGGCACACGGTCGACGAACCGCGCCCGGTGTTGTGCGGGGTATCACCCGTTTTCGGCCTTGAGCGTGCCGCAGCGGCATGGTCTTCCATGGAGGGCATGGAGCCTGACTCTCCGACCGACCGGCTGCGGCCGCTGCGCCGCCGCGAGGTCTTCCACCGGTACCTCTACTGGATCGACCTGCCCGGGCCGGGCGGCGATCCGGTCAGGTACACCGTCGAGGCCGACGGGAACGAGGACTGGGTCGCACTGCTGTACGCCGACGGCAGGCGCGTCGCGAAGGCGGACCTCCCGGCGCGGCTGCCGGTCCCCGGCGGGGTCGTCGAGGTCGATCTGGGGCTGTACGGGGTCACCCGCGTCCACTTCGTGCCCGACGACGGCGCCGAGAGGCGGCTCGCGCCGGTGCGCGGGACCCTCGAAGACCTCAGGGGCCGCTTCGCGCGGCGCCACCCGGGCGCGAGCAGGGCGATCGGCTGGGCCGCGGTCGCGGCCCTGGCGGTGAACCTGGTCCTGGCGGCGCCGCAGGCGGTCGAGTTCGTCTCGGAGATCCCGCGGGTCGCCGAGCGGTTCGGGACGTTCGACTCGCCCGTGGACCTGCCGGCCTGGCTGAACATCGGCCTGGTGTTCGCCGGCGCGGCCGCCTCGGTCGAGCGGGTGCTGACCTTCCGCCGCAACCGCGTCCTCGACATTGAGACGATCTGGACGGACATTTGACGCGGCCGAGGCCGGCGAGGCGGCTGCCGCTGCTCCTTCGGGTATCCCCGTCCGGCAAGAAGATCGCCGGGCTCAACCCATCAGGGAGCCGTCGAGGCACGGGTGCCGACGGCGAAGACGGCTGCCGCGCCTCGGGACCGACTCCGGACCGCCGCTCAGCATCCGCGGCCCCGCACCACGGCGCGACCCCGAATCGCCTTCGCCGCTCAGCCTCGGCTCGGTCCCACGACCTCGATCTCGGGTCCTTCGACACCGCTGAAGACCGGGGTCCGCAGGACCGTCGAGGACGCCGCACCGTCAGGGGTCGCCGGAATCGCATCGGGCGAGGCATCGTGGATGACCGGGAGCCTCGTCCACCGGAGCACCGTGCGGAGCTGGCCCGCCGCGTGCTGGATCGCGGGATCGGAGGCGAACCGCATGGCGGCTTCGAGCGCCAGGGTCTCGTGCGAGAGCCGCATGTGCCGGGCGCGCAGATCGGCGAGTTCGACGGCGGCTTCGCGTTGACCGGATTCGGAGAGCAGCACCAGAACCGGACGGAAGCTGCCGACCTTCTCACGCGCCTCGGCGCTGCCCGGCCTCGATCCGGGCACCTTGTCCAACCGCACTTCCGAACGGGCCCGGGTGAGGTCGAAGACCTTGGGGGCGCGGCGTCCCGGCTTCACCACGGTCAGCTCTGTGCCGTTGAGGTACAGCAGATCGCCCGCGTTCGATCGAAGCGCGTATCCGATGCCGAGCGGGCCGATCAGGAACGCGAGGCCGAACATGACACCCGTGGCCTCGTAAGACAATCCGGTCCCGCCGCTGCGGCGGGCGGAGGAGCTGTGATAGCTCGTCCACTCGAATCCGCCGTCGGCGGTCGCCAGCACCACGGAGCCCACGATCAGCACGATCCCGAGACAGGCGCCCATGATCCGGATCCTGCGCACCAAAGCGGCAGTGCGCTCGGGGTCGAGGAAGACACCGACACGCGACACCATGCGCTGACCACTGATTCGACTACCAGACATTATAAGACCTGATCCCATCGGCCGGGTTCGACAGTCTGGCGATACTAATCGACGGCCGCCAGCGCCTTTGGGCGGGATTTCCCCCCGATACAGCTACTCGCGGCCCGCCTGCCCGATCCGGCGTGCGGGCGAGCCGTCAGGCGCTCTCGTCCCGTTCGAGGCCCACCGCGCGGCGCAGTTCCTTGCGGCGCTCGTCCAGGTCGTGCGAACCCGAGTCCTTCGCCACGTGCTCCATGAGGTCGGCCAGGCCGCTGGCGACCGCGTTGAGCTTGTGCTGCGTCGCCGCGTCGTTGCGCGACTGGGTGTTCTGGAGCAGGGCCACCAGCAGGAACGTGATGATCGTGGTGGTGGTGTTGATGATCAGCTGCCAGGTGTCGAGCGGGAGGAAGAGGACCGACGGCGCCCACACCAGCACCAGCACGATGCAGAACAGGAAGAACGGCGCCCTGGCCGCAAGCTGGGAGGCCCTGGTGGCGAAGTGGTCGAAGGGACTGACCTTGTGGGAGACGTCCAGCGGCATGGTCGCCGACGCGCTCTCCGACTCATGCGCTCGTGATTCCATACAGGAGAGATTCCCGCCGCGGCGCGGGGATAAACCTCCCCGGGGTCCCCCGCGGCGGCGCATGAATCGGAGAACCGCGTAGACGCCGGCGCGTCAGCGCGGTGCGGTCAGAAGGTGTTCGCGCAGGTCGTCGAGGGTGCCCTTGAGGAGGCGGGAGACGTGCATCTGGGAGATGCCGACCTCTTCGCCGATCTGCGCCTGGGTCTTCTCGCCGTAGAACCGCAGGGCCAGGATCCGCTGCTCGCGTGCGGGCAGGTCCTGGAGGAGCGGCACCAGCGCCTCGTGGTCGACCACGAGTTCGAGGGCGAGGTCGTCCTCGCCGATCGTATCGGAGAGGGCGCCTGTTCCGGAGTCCTGGAACGCCGGCTCGTCGAGCGAGACGGACCGGAACGCCTGCCTGGCCTCCATGCCCTTCTCGATCTCGGCCTCGGTGACGTCGAGGCGGCGGGCGAGGTCGGCGTTGGTGACCGGGCGCCCGAGCTCCTGGGTCAGGTCGGCCCCGGCCTGGTTGATCGCCAGGCGCAGCTCCTGGAGCCGGCGCGGGACGCGCATGGGCCAGGTCGTGTCGCGGAAGTGGCGCCGCACCTCGCCCATCATGGTGGGGACGGCGAAGGAGAGGAAGTCGCTGCCGCGGGCCGGGTCGAACCGGTCGACGGCGTGGATGAGGCCGACCGAGGCGACCTGGAGCAGGTCCTCCTTGGCGATCCCCTTGCCCGAATAGCGCTGTGCGATGTGGCGTGCCAGCGGAAGGTATCCGGTGATGAGCTGGTCGCGCAGGCCCGCGCGCTTGGGATCGTCGTCGGTGAGGGTCGTCAGGCGGTGGAACAGCGGTGTGAGGGCGCCGTATTCGTCGCGGACGCGTTTGCCGTCGTTCTCGGTGTGTGCCTTGCCGTGCTGTGCAGCCATGCGGCTACCGCCTATCAGCGGTCTCGTTGGGCGAGCCGGCCCATTGGCCGGCTTCGGATCGAGTTCGCAGACGACAGCGCCTCTGCGGGGGTCCGGAAACGACCGGTCCCCGCAGGCTCCCTCGTGTCTCCAACGAGACTCCAGCGTATAACGGAATCTTCACACTGTCGTCAGACTGGCTTGCGGCGACTTTTCTAAACATGCGGCATATGCCAACTTTGCCGGATTGATTCGGCTGTTACCTGGTGCTTTGCGGCGGTATCCAGCGGTTGCACGGGCATCCGAGACTCGATGAATCGGGACCGCGCCGTCATGACGAAATTGTGACGGGCGGTCTTAGCGTCGCGAATCGTTGATTCGTCGAGATCGGGAGCCGTCGCATGAAACCACTCCGGGATGGAGAGCCCAGGGAGATCGGGCCCTACCGCCTCCTCGCCGAACTCGGCGAGGGCGGCATGGGGCGGGTCCTGCTCGCCACCGCCTCGGACGGGAAGCTCGCGGCCCTCAAGGTCATGCGCCCCCACCTCCTGCACGACGACCGGTTCCGCTTCCGGTTCCGCCGCGAGGTCATCACCTCCCGCGAGGTCGCCGCCAGCCGCTGGACGGCCACGGTCGTCGCCTCCGACGAGCACGCCCCCGAGCCCTGGCTGGCCTCCGAGTTCTTCCATGGCCCCACCCTCGCCGAGGCCATCGCCGCCTCCGGGCCGCTCGACGAGCCCGCCGCCCGCCGCCTCATGCACGGCCTCGCCTCGGCGCTGGCCGAGATCCACTCCCACGGCGTCGTCCACCGCGACCTCAAACCGTCCAATGTGATCCTCACCGAGGACGGCGTGCGGCTCATCGACTTCGGGATCGCCCGCGTCCCCGGCGGCAGCGGCGACACCACGATCACCGAGACGGGCGCGCTCATCGGCGCCCCCGCCCACATGTCGCCCGAGCAGATCACCAAGCGCCCCGTCGGTCCGCCCACCGACCTGTTCTCCCTGGGCACCACGGTGATCAACGCCGCGACCGGCGCCAACCCGTTCGAGGCCGAAGCCCTGTTCGACATCATGAACAAGGTCGTCTCCGGCACCACCGAACTCGACGCCCTCCCCGAGGGCCTGCGCTCCCTCGTGGCGCCGTGCATGACCAAGGACCCCGGCGAGCGCATCACCGCCGCCGAACTCCTCACCCGCATCGGCGAACCCCTCGCCGGGCCGTGGCCGCCCGGCGTCACCGCCCTGGACGAGATGCAGCGCGTCGAAGTCGCCTCCATGGCCCGGCGCCACGGCTGGGAGACCCGCGTGCAGCCCGACCGCACCGTGCTCATGTACGGCCCCGGCATCGTCCACGCCGCCGAGGCCCCCGGCGGACCCGCGTACCAGTACGCGAGCGGCCCTGCCGCCCCGGCGTTCCAGTACCCGGGCGGCCCCTCGGCGCCCAACGGCCCCGGCTCGCCGCACCCGAACCCCGGCGGCCCCGCCTTCCAGTACCCGGCGGGCATGCCCGGTCCGGTCCCGCTGCGGCCCAAGCAGGACCGCACGGTCCTCTACGGCATCGTCGCGGTGATCGCCGTGGTCGCCCTGGCCTCGCTGCTCTTCCTCATCGACCGGCCGGAGGACGACGACCCCGCCACCATCGCCGACGGATCGACCACTTCGGACTCCGACGGCACCGACCCGGGCGCCGGCGGGGAGGACGACACCGAACCGGTCGAGGCCACGACCGACCCGGTCGCCGACGCCGCCGTCGGCGACTGCTTCTACGACTACGGCGACGCGGACGAGGCCGACCTCGAGGCCGCCACCTGCGGCGACGGGACCTTCACGGTCGTCGACATCTACTACGACACCACCGACCTCTCGATGTGCGACGGCACCGACGACCTCACCACCAGCGTCTCGGACTCCGCCAGCCGGACCGTGCTGTGCCTGAGCTACCAGCACTCCTACGGCGACGCGTACCACGCCGAAGTCGGCGAATGCGTGTTCGGACCCGACGACGACGTGTCCCCCTGGTACCAGATCGAATGCCAGACGGGCGCGTTCGAAGTCCTGGAGCGGCTCACCGGCCAGTCCGACATGGACGCGTGCACCGACTCGACCTACTACAACCACGGCTTCGAGTTCACCACCGACCAGTCCTATCTGGACGTGGTGCTGTGCCTCCAGTTCATCTACCCCGACGACGCCGGGTACGCCGAGCTCGACGACTGCATGTACATGGACGGCGACCCCGCCGCAGGCGCCTACTACTGGTTCAGCGACTGCGACTCCGCCAACGTCTACGTCACCGGCCGCACCGACGAGTACGAGGCCGGCGGCTTCTGCGGCGACGACGGCTGGACGACCTGGTCCAGCCCCGACTTCGCCGTCCACACCTACACCGTCTGCTGGCGGTACCTATAGGGCCGCAACCGAAATCGCGACCGCACCGCTGAACGGCGGCATCACCCGACCGCGCCGCTGAACGGCGGCACCGACCTGAGCCGGACCGGCGCCGTCAGCCGCGCAGGTCCGCGACCTCCTGCCCGTAGTCCCCGAAGGCCTCCTCGACCTCCTCGGTCCCCAGCCCGTACCGGGAGAGGTCGCGGCGCGGACCCACGCCCCCGTCCGGAACGCCGGCGATCGCGTCCAGGCCCATCCGGTCCGCGAACGTCCACGGCACGCCCAGGCGCTCGAACAGCTTGGGCGCGTAGCGGTGCGGATCGGCGACGATCCGGTGCGAACTGACGTCCGCGACCGCGTCGGCCGGAAGCGCCCGCCGCAGCTTGCGGCCCCGGTCGATCGACTCCGCGAGCACCCCCAGCCACAGCCGCCCGACCGCCACCGGGTCCACCCGCCTGCAGTGCACCCCCGCGAGCGCCTCCACCAGGGCGCAGAACGACCCCACGGCCGCGACCGGATCGCGGTGCGTCCACACGAACACCGCCCCCGGGAACACCTGCCGGATCACGTCGAGATGCGCCACGTGCCCGGGGAACTTCAGGATCCAGCGCCGCCGCTCCCGCCCGTACTGGAGCACCTGCAGCACCTGCCTGAGGTACTCGTAGTCGGCGGTGACGTCCGCCTGCTCCAGCCAGGCCCGGTAGTCGGGCATGACCGCGCAGCTGAGCGGGAAGTAGGTGCGCCACATGACCGCGATCGACTCCTCGGGCCGGTCGGCCCGCAGCGGATGCATGGCGTCGTAGGCGGGGGCGAGCGCGGTCAATCGCGCGACCTGCCGCTCGACGGCCCGCCTGCTGCGGTCGGCGCTGGCGGCGTCGCGTCCGAGGCCCGTGCGCTGCAGCTCCCACAGGAGCGGGCCGCGGTGCGGTTCGGAGGCGGACAGGATGCGGTGGACGAGGCTGGAGGCGGTGCGCGGCAGGCCGACGACGAAGACGGGCCGCTCGATCGGCTCGTCCGCGACCAGGGGGTTCTGGGAGTGGATCCATTTGACGCGCAACCGGTTCGCCAGGCGCTCCTCGGCGCTGCGCAGCTGCACGGTCCACCCCAGGGGCGTCAGCTCCGGTACGCGGGCGAAGCACTGGAGGGTGAAGCCGAGGTCCTCGACGAAGGCGGCGTCGTCCGCGTCGGGCTCGGTGTCGGCCGCGGCGGCGACCACCGCGGCCCTCTCCCGCCACAGGGCCAGTGCCCGCCCGGGGTCGCGGCGGTCCTTCGCGGCCCGGCCCAGTGCGGCATTGAGCACCATACGTCGCATGAAGACGTCCTCACGGCATGAAGTCCTTAAAGGACGGTCTTGTCACTGCTGAGAGGCACAATATATCCGACAGGGACGGTTGCTGTACAGACCAGTCCGCACCATCCCGAAACGGACTGGTACGGCACTCGAATCCCCAATGGACTGATGGTGGTTCCAGTAGTGACTGTTTCCGTTGGGAGCGTTCGCAATCAGTGTGCACCCGCCCGCCCATAGCGCGCGCAAGTGGTTTGATACGCTCATGCCAAGCTTGTCTTCGAGGGGTATTGGCCCTGGCCGGCGTCACCGCCGGTCAGGGCCTTTCTCGTGTCCGCCGCGCGCCGTCAGGCGAGCCGGTCGAGCAGTCCCAGCACGGCCTCGGCGATCGGGCCCGGCGCGTCCTCGGGGGCGTGGTGGCCGACCTCCTCGCCGATGTCCGCCACCTGCAATGCCGGGATGTGGTCCTCGGCCCACCGGACCATCGCGGGCGACCCGAGCCCGTAGGGGCTCGCGGTGAGGAGCACCTTCGGGACCTGCGGGGTCGTCCGCATCCAGTCGACGTACGCGTCGAAGCGCTCGGCCACGGCGGCCGGCTCGAACGGGCCGCCCTCCTCGGCGAGCGGGATCTGCCGGGGCCAGGCCAGGAGCGGCCTGCGCGAGGCCGGGTCCGGGTAGGGCTTGCGGTAGACGGCCAGGTCCTCGTCGGAGATGCCGCCGTTGGTGGCGCGCACCGCGTTCTCGATGAACCAGTTCTCCTCTAGGGCCATCCGCTCGCCCGCGCCGGGGGTCCGCAGGGTCCGGAAGAACTCGACCGCTCCGGCGGGGTACTCGGCCCACGTCATCGGCCGCAGGAACGTCTCCATGACGACCACGCCCTTCGTGCGGCCCGGATGCCTTGCAGCCCAGTCGAGGGCGAGCGAGCCGCCCCAGTCGTAGCCGACCAGGACCGGGTCCTCGACGCCGAGCGCGTCGAGCAGCGCCTCCAGGTAGGCGGCGTGGTCGGCGAAGGCGAACTCGATGTCGGGCTTGCCGGAGTCGCCCATGCCGATGAGGTCGGGCGCGATCACGCGCGAGGCGCCGGTGAGGCGGGGGACGACGTTCCTCCAGATGTGGGAGGAGGTCGGGTTGCCGTGCAGCAGTACGACGGTGGACGCTCCCGCGCCTTCGTCGCGGTAGGACATGTGGGAGTCGAGGAGGTCGATGGTGTTCATGCGCATGCCTTTCAGAGGGCTCGGGCGATGGATTCGGTGAGGGCGAACGGGACGACCTCGAGGCTGTCGAAGCGCCACCCGGCCGGGGTGCGCCGCGCCGTGTAGCGGTGGACTCCGGCGGCCACGGCCTCCTCTTCGCCGCTGATGGCGAAGATCGCGATGTCGTTGGCCCGCACCGACGCGGTGTCGCCGTCGAGGTCGATGACGAGGTTGGCCTTGGTGTGCAGCGTGGCCTCGTAGGCGCTCTGGCTGCCGGTGACCAGGCCGACCAGGGCCTCGATCCCGCGGGCCTCGCCGCGCGGGGACGTGACGGCGACGTCCCCGGTGAAGATCAGCGCGGTCTCGTCCCAGCGGGCCTGGTCGACCCACAGGGTGTGGCGGGCGACGAGGTCTTCGAGCTCGGCGCGGTCGGCGAGGCGGCGGACGAGGGCTTCGGTGGTGGTCATGAAAGGCTCCCTTGCTCGTTAGATTCACTAACGTTAGTTGCACTAATGAAACTACATCGTTAGTGTCACTAACGCAAATGGGGTAGGCTCTCCCCATGGAATCCCACCCGGAGCTGCGGTTCGACAACGGCGGGCAGACGCCCGAACGGCTCAAGCGCCAGATCTCGCGCCTCATGGGCATGACCGGCGCGCAGATGCGCCGGATCGCGAACGAGGCCTTCGAAGCGGTCGGCGCCCGCAAGGACCACTTCGTGGTGCTCGCCGCCCTCGCCGAGTTCGGCCCCGCCAGCCAGGCGCAGCTGTCGGACCGCACCCGCGTCTACCGCTCCGACCTCGTCGCGGTCCTCAACGAACTCGCCGACGGCCGCTGGATCGAGCGCGCCCCGGACCCGGACGACAAGCGCCGCAACGTCATCACGATGACCGACTCGGGCGCCCGCCGACTGGACGAGTTCGACCGCATCCTCGCCGGCGTCAACGACCGCATCATGGCGCCGCTGAGCCCCGACGAGCGCGAGCAGCTGTTCGCCCTGCTCGGCCGCATCAACGCCCACCTCGCGGCGGGCTAGGCGGTCAGCGCAGGCGCCGCAGCACCTGCTCCTTCAGCGCCGTGAACGGCGGGTAGACCACCCGCAGCGTGTCCGGCGCGAGCGGCTTGTCCAGCACCGACTTCACATGGCTGAACGCCTCGATCGACGCCTTCCCGTGGTAGGAGCCGAGGCCGGAGTTCCCGACCCCGCCGAACGGCAGTCCGGGCACGTCGATGTGGGCCATCGGCACGTTGAAGCCCACCGCCCCCGACGAGGTCCGCGTCAGCAGCCGGCGCCGCGACCCCTCGGAGTTCGTGAACGCGTACAGCGCGAGGGGCTTCTCCCTCGCGTTGACGAACGCGATCGCCTCGTCCAGCGACGCGACCGCCAGGATCGGCAGGACCGGCCCGAAGACCTCCTCGCCCATCACCGCGTCGTGCGCCGAGACGTCGGCGATCACCGTCGGCGCGATGTAGCGCTCCTCGCGGTTGTACCCGCCCCCGCAGACCAGCCGGCCCTCGTCGAGGAACCGCGCGAGCCGGTCGAACGAGGAGGCGTCGATGATCCGCCCGAAGTCCGGGCTCTCCGCCGGCGCGTGCCCGTACATCTCCCGGATCGCCTCGGCCAGGTGCCGCTCCAGCTCCGGGCCCGTGTCGCCGACCGCGAGCACGTAGTCGGGGGCGATGCACGTCTGCCCGGCGTTCATGAACTTGCCCCACGCGATGCGCCGCGCCGCCGTCGCCAGGTCCGCGCCCGGCTCCACGATCGCCGGGCTCTTCCCGCCCAGCTCCAGCGTGGTCGGCGTCAGGTGCGCGGCCGCCGCCTTCGCGACGATCCGCCCCACCCGCGGCGACCCCGTGAAGAAGATGTGGTCGACCCGCTCGGCCAGGAGCGCCGCCGTCTCGTCCGGCCCGCCCTGCACGACCGCCACCGCCTCCGGGTCCAGGTACTCCCCGATGAGGCGGCCCAGCACCGCACTGGTCGCGCCCGCGGCCTCGCTCGGCTTCACGACCACCGCGTTCCCGCAGGCCAGCGCCCCCGCCAGCGGCGCGAGCAGCAGCTGCACCGGATAGTTGAACGGCCCGATCACCGTGACCACCCCGAGGGGCTCGCGCAGCGTGTACGCCTTCGCCGGCTGGAGGTGCGGCGGCGTGTAGACCCGCCTGGGCCGCATCCACGACCGCAGGTGCTTGCGCAGCGCCCGCACCTCGGCGGCGACGAAGTCGATCTCGGCCAGGAACGACTCCGGCGCGGCCTTGCCCAGGTCCGCGCGCAGTGCGTCGGCCAGCTCCTCGCCGGCCTCCCTGAGCATCCGGTCGAGGCCCTTGAGCTGCTCGAGGCGCCACGGCAGCGGCTTGGTCCGGCCCGTGTCGAATTGGGCCCGCAGGCGGGCGACGGTCTCGGAGACGGGAGGGGAGTCGTTCACGCTTGCCATGCAATGACTCTAGCGAGTTCGGGCCCCGCCCGGCGGCATAGCCGACCGCGAATCCGAACAAGACATAAGGGACAGTACAGGTGTGTCATGGCACATGGCGCGGGTGTGGTCCCGGAGACAATGCGACCACCCCGTGACACGATGTCGAACATGAAAGTCGCGAAACGATCCCCGCTGTTGTCCTGGACCGTCATCGCACCGATCGTGGGGATCCTCGTCCTCGCCGTGACCTGGGGTCGCGACTCGGGCCCGGCGCTCGTGACGATCGCCGCCGCAGCCCTCGTCGCGACCGTCCTCGCCGCCGTCCACCACGCCGAAGTCGTCGCCCACCGCGTCGGCGAACCCTACGGCTCCCTCGTCCTCGCCGTGGCCGTCACCGTCATCGAAGTCGCCCTGATCCTCACCGTGATGGCCTCCGGCGGCCACGATGCCGAGACCCTCGCCCGCGACACCGTGTTCGCCGCCGTCATGATCACCACCAACGGCATCATCGGCATCGCCCTCCTCGTGGGCGCCCTCAAGTTCGGCTTCACCCACTTCAACCCCGAAGGCTCGGGCGCGGCCCTCGCCACCGTCGCCACCCTCGCCACCCTCGGCCTGGTCCTGCCCACCTTCACCACGAGCACGGCGGGCCCGGAGTTCTCGACCTCGCAGCTGGTGTTCGCGGCGCTGGCGTCGATCGTGCTGTACGGCCTGTTCGTGTTCACGCAGACCGGCCGCCACCGCGACTTCTTCCTGCCGGTGACCTCCACCGGAGTGGTGAAGGAGGAGGAGCACGCGGACCCGCCGAGCGGCAGGACCGCGCTGCTGAGCGTCGCGATGCTCATGGTCGCCCTGGTGGGCGTGGTGGGCCTGGCGAAGGTCGAGTCCCCGGCGATCAAGGCGGGCGTGGACGCGGCGGGCTTCCCCGCCTCGTCCGTGGGCGTGGCGATCGCGCTGCTGGTGCTGCTGCCCGAGTCGATCGCGGCGGTCCGGGCGGCTTCGCGCGGGCGGGTGCAGACGAGCATCAACCTGGGCTACGGCTCGGCGATGGCCTCGATCGGCCTGACGATCCCGGCGATCGCGATCGCGTCGTTCTTCATGGACGGGCCGCTGCTGCTGGGTCTGGGCCCGACCCAGATCGTGCTGCTGGGCCTCACCATCGTGGTGAGCGTCCTGACGGTGGTCCCGGGCCGGGCGACGCGCCTCCAGGGCGGCGTCCACCTGGCGCTGCTGGCGGCCTACCTGTTCCTGGCGATCAACCCGTAGGGCTCAGGCGCCCCAGACGTCCCAGCTGAGGCGGGCCAGGAGCGCGAGCACGACGACGACCAGGACGACGCGCACGAACCGGGTGCCCCGGGCCATGGCGGTGCGGGCGCCGAACCACGCGCCCGCCATGCAGCACAGGCCCAGCGTCAGGCCCAGGAGCCACCAGATGTTGCCCTGGATGCCGAACACGACGAGGGCCCCGAAGTTGGTGGCGGCGTTGACGACCTTGGTGTGGGCGGCGGCCACGACGTAGTCGAGGCCGATGATCGTGGTGAAGGCGACGGAGAGGAAGATGCCGGTGCCGGGGCCGATCATGCCGTCGTAGAAGGCGATGGCGACGCCGCACACGAGCATGACGGCGGCGCCGCGCACCGGGGTCCGCAGCCTCGGCTGCGGCTCGAGCCCGAGCTGGGGCTTGGCGACGACCAGGACGAGGACGGCCAGGAGCACCGCGATGATGATGGGCTTCAAGGCGCTCGCGGAGACCGCGAGCGCGGCCACGGCCCCGCCGCCGGAGCCGACCAGGGCGAGGCCGACGGTGGGCCACAGCAGCCGGTGGTCGAGTTTGATCTTGCGGGCGTAGGTGATCGCCGAGGTGGCGGTGCCGAAGACCGAGGCCATCTTGTTGGTGCCCAGCATCAGTGCCGGGGGCGCTGTGGGAAAGGCCACCAGCAGCGCGGGAAGCTGGATCAGGCCGCCGCCGCCGACGACCGCGTCGACCCAGCCTGCGAAGAGTGCCGCGGCGATGAGCAGGGCGAACAGGCCTGGGTCGATGTCGAAGGGCACCAGGCCAAATTACTTGCCGCACGGCCAGTCGACACGCCGATGAGGTGAGGAACACGTGTCGGTGCGTAATCATCTGATATCAACAGGTCATGGACTTGACGAAGCCTATGACCCACTTGGTGAAACGCGGCTACGAGTATACGTTCGACCCTGATGAGCAGCAGCGGCGGAACCTGGAGGAGACCCTCGAAGCGGTTCGGGCCGTTTACAACTGGTCGTTGTCGGTCTTCCAGCGCGAATGGCGCGCGAAGGCGGAGAAGATCTCGTACGCGGACATCTCGGCGCGGTTGACCAAGTGGAAGAACCTGCCCGCGAACCGGTGGGTCAAGGCCTATTCGTCGGTGCCGCTGCAGCAGATCGCCCGCCAGCTCCACACCGAGTACCACGCGTTCCTCAACGGGCGCAGCCGCGAGCCGGTGCCCAAGGAGCACGGCGAGCAGGTGCAGCTGGTGTATTCGCGGGCCGGCTACTACCTCAAGGGCCGCGAGGTGAAGCTCGCGAAGCACAAGGAGCCCTTGGACATCGCGTGGGGACTCGAGCGGCCCAGCCGCGACGACATCACCTCGATCACGGTGCTGCGCGAGGGCGAGGACCGCTGGAAGCTGTGGATCGTGGCCGAGGAGTTCGTGGAGGTGCCGCGCCAGAAGCCGCCGGAGTGCGGCGAATGCGGACGCGAACTGGACGAGTAGGCGCACCGACGACGGCACCGGCCCCCCGCATGGAGCAGGGGGCCGGTGCCGTTTCGCGCCCGGCCGGGAAGCCCTTCGAATCCCGGCCGGGCGATCGGCTCGCATCGGCGTCCCGGACAGGGGACCGATGCGGGCCGCGGGCGCGGCGCCGACCCTGGCGGCTTCTATCTTCGGGTCGGCGCCGCGCCTCGTGGTCCTACTTCGCGCGCAGTTCGGCGACGGCGACCGTGAGCCTCTTGCCGTAGTCCTCGTCGGCCCTCGCGAAGTTCGCGATGGCGCGCTGGGCGATGTCCTCGCGGCTGACCTTGGCGATGAACCCGGCCAGGTTCGCGATGAGGCGCTCCTTCTCGGGCTCGGTCATGAGGTTGTAGAGGTACCCGGCCTGGACGAAGTCGTTGTCCTCGGCGTGCTTGGGGGTCTCCCACTCGCCGGTCGGGCCGTTGACCTGGACGGGCGCCCACAGCGGCCGGCCGGTCTCGTTCGGGCCGCCGAAGGAGTTCGGCTCGTAGTTCTTCTGCCCGCCGTGGCGGCCGTCGTAGTAGTAGCCGTCGCGGTTGCCGTTGCGCGCCTCGGTGGCGTGCGGGCGGTTGACCGGCAGGTGGTCGGCGTTGGCGCCGACGCGGTAGCGGTGCGCGTCGCCGTAGGCGAACAGGCGGCCCTGGAGCATCTTGTCGGGGCTCGGCCCGATGCCCGGCACGAAGTGCGCGGGGGAGAAGATCGACTGCTCGACCTCCGCGAAGATGTTCTCCGGGTTGCGGTTGAGCTCGAGCTTGCCGATGGTGATGCGCGGGTAGTCCGCGTTCAGCCACACCTTCGTGAGGTCGAACGGGTTGAACCGGTAGCTCGCGGCCTCGGCGGCGGGCATGATCTGCACCTGCACGGTCCAGGAGGGGAACTCGCCGCGCTCGATGGACTCGCGCAGGTCCCGCTGGTGCGAGTCGGGGTCGGCGCCGGCGAGGACGTCGGCCTCCTCGGAGGTGAGGGTCTTGATGCCCTGGTCGGTCTTGAAGTGGTACTTGACCCAGAACTGCTCGCCGGCCTCGTTGACCCACTGGTAGGTGTGGGAGCCGAAGCCGTCCATGTGGCGGTAGGACGCCGGGATGCCCCGGTCGCCGAACAGCCAGGTGACCTGGTGGGTCGACTCGGGGGACAGGCCCCAGAAGTCCCACACGTTGTCGGCCTCCTGCGAACCGGAGTACGGGTCGCGCTTCTGGGTGTGGATGAAGTCGGGGAACTTGATCGCGTCGCGGATGAAGAACACCGGGGTGTTGTTCCCGACGAGGTCGTAGTTGCCGTCCTCGGTGTAGAACTTGAGCGCGAAGCCGCGGGGGTCGCGCACCGCGTCGGCCGCGCCGAGGTTGCCCGCGACCGTGGAGAAGCGCAGGAACGTCTCGGTCTCCTTGCCCACCTGGGACAGGAAGTCCGCCCGCGTGTACTTCGTGACGTCGGCGGTCACGGTGAAGGTGCCGTAGGCGCCGGCGCCGCGCGCGTGGACCACGCGCTCGGGGATGCGCTCGCGGTTGAAGTGCGCCAGCTTCTCCAGCAGCACCTGGTCCTGCACCAGCAGGGGCCCGCCCACGCCGGCGGCCTCGCTCTGGTTGTTGTTCGAGATCGGCGCGCCGGACTCGGTGGTCAGCGGCCCAGCAGTGTTGTCGAACTGCTCGCTCATGAATCGGCCCTCTCTAGCGTGTCACCGGCTCCCGCGGCGCGACCGCTCGCGGAATCCTTGGCTTTCGACAGAATCCTAGCTTAGACTATGTCTAAACAAAGAACCAGTCCCGAGTAAGTGGTACCACAGTGTTTAGCCTGCTAGAGTGGTATTTCACTCCCCGACCGCGTGAGAGACCTGCATGAGCGACCTCGTTACCCGCCTTCGCCGCCACAACTGGCGCATCACCCCGCAGCGGCGGGTCATCGCCGAGACCCTCGACGGCTCCCACGTGCACTACACCGCCGAAGAGATCCTCGAGCGCGCGTGCGAGCAGATGCCCGAACTCTCCCGCGCCACCGTCTACAACACCCTCAACGAGATGGTCGCCCTCGGCGAAGTGCTCGAACTGGCCCTCGACGGGCGCTCGAAGCGCTACGACCCCAACGCCGACCACGAGCACCACCACCTCATCTGCGAGGGCTGCGGCCTCATGAAGGACGTCCACGCCCTCGCCGACCCCGTCGACTGGCTCCCCGGCGACGAGCGCCACGGCTTCACCGTCACCCGCGCCTCCGTCACCTACCGGGGCCTGTGCCCCGAATGCCGGGCCGCATAGCCCCCACCGTCCACTGCGGACGCCACCGATCGCGCTCCGGGCCCGCCGCGCCGCCGATGCGCTGACACGCGGGCACGAATAGTGATGAGCCCTTCCACTCCCTCGGACCCGTCGGTAGGCTCACGCGCATGACGCAGTCGAAGGAACCCTGGAAGTCACCCATCTGGCGCTCCGAGCCGGCGTTCCTCTACTCGCGACGTTCCCTCGCCCGCTACGTCGGCCGCCCCGCCGCCGAGTTCCTCAAGATCGAACCGGCCGCCGGCGTCGTCCTCGTCATCTGCGCGGTCCTGGCGATGCTCTGGGCCAACTCCCCCTGGGCCGCCTCGTACGAGACCGTCTGGGGCCTCGACATCACCTTCCAGTTCGGCGACTTCACGCTCCACCACACCCTCAAGGACTGGATCAACGACGGCCTCATGGCCGTCTTCTTCTTCGTCGTCGGCGTGGAGATCAAGAGCGAGATCGTCACCGGCGAACTGCGGCGCCTGCGCAACGCCCTGCCCCCCATCGCCGCCGCGCTCGGCGGCATGATCGTCCCCGCCCTCATCTACACCGCCTTCAACGCAGGCGGCCCGGGCGCCGCCGGCTGGGGCATCCCCATGGCCACCGACATCGCCTTCGCCGTCGGCGTCCTCGCCCTCTTCGGCTCCCGCATCCCCTCGGCCGCAAGGATCTTCCTCCTCACGCTCGCCATCGTCGACGACCTGGGCGCGATCGCCGTCATCGCCGTCTTCTACACCGACGACCTCTCGATGCCCTGGCTCGGCGCCGCCGCGGCCCTCATCGCGCTCGCGGTCGCCATGCGCCTGCTGCACGTGTGGTCGACGCCGGTCTACCTCGTCATCGGCGTCGCCCTCTGGCTCGCCATGCTCGAATCGGGCGTCCACGCCACCATCGCGGGCGTCGTCATGGGCCTCATCATCTCCGCCCGGCCCCTCCTCGACCCCGAAGTGGCCCATGCGGAGGCGCAGGAGCTCGCCCAGGACGGCCTCACCGTCGAGGAGACCGAGCGCCTCGTCAAGCTCACCCGCGACGCCCAGCCGCCCGCCGACCGCGTCCAGCTGCGCCTGCACTACTTCTCCTCGTTCGTGGTGCTGCCGCTGTTCGCGCTCGCCAACGCCGGGGTCGCCCTCAGCGCCGACCTGTTCACCGCCGCCATGGGCTCGGCGGTGACCCTCGGGATCGTCCTCGGCCTGGTCCTGGGCAAGGTCACCGGCATCACCGCCGCCACGTGGCTCGTCGTCAGGCTCGGGATCGGGCGGATGCCGCGCGGCACGAGCTGGCCGCTGCTGGGCGCCATCGGCATGGTCGCCGGCATCGGGTTCACGGTGGCGCTGTTCATCACCGAGCTGGCCTTCCGCGGCGGCGACGCCGCCCTGCTCACCGACGAGGGCAAGATCGGCGTCCTGTGCGCCTCGCTCCTCGCCGCGCTCCTCGGCGCCCTGGCCGTGCACCTCACGGCCCCCCGAAGGCCGCGGGGCGGCGACGGGGACGAGGGGGAGGATGAGGACTCCGGGGAGGATGAGCAGGCGCCAAAGGGCGCCGCGCATGCGGGGTTAGGCTTGGCTGACTGCTTTCACGAGCGACTCGATCTTAGAGTGAGGACAGCGCAATTGGCTCCGCAGAATCTCATGTCCCAACCGCCGGCGACCACGCTGCCGGACGATGCCGAGGCCAGGAAGTACCTCGACGAGCACACACCCGAGGACACCGTCCGCCACTACCCGTGGTTCTGCGCGGCGTGGGCCCGGCTGGCGAAGAACGCCCTGGAGTCGGGCGACGACGTGACCGCCTACGCCTTCGCCCGCACCGGTTACCACCGCGGGCTCGACCAGCTGCGACGCAGCGGCTGGAAGGGGCACGGCCCCATTCCCTGGGAGCACAAACCGAACCGCGGCTTCCTCAAGTCGCTCCACCAGCTCTCGCGCTCGGCCGCGGCCATCGGCGAGGCGGACGAGGCCGCCCGCTGCGCGCAGTTCCTGCGCGACTCGGACCCGGCGGCGGCCGACGCCCTGACCTGATCCGCGCAGCGAAGCGGCCGGGGAGCCCACGCTCTCCGGCCGCTTCCGCGCATCCGGCCTCAGGCCAGGAAGATCTGGCCGTCCTCCACGGTGATCTCCACCGCGGACAGGTTGACCTCGGCCGGGCCCTGCTCCAGCTCACCGTCGATGGTCCAGGTCGAGCCGTGGTTGGGGCAGACGATGTTGCCGTCCGCGTCGGGGGCTTCGACGATGGTGCCCATGTGGGGGCAGACCGCCGAGAAGGCGAGGAACTCGTCCGCGGTCGGCTGGACGATCACGGTCTCGTCGACGACGAGGCCGCCGCCCTCGGGGACGTCCTCGGTCGTCGCGATCCCGGTGCCGGCGCCCGAATCGGCCCCCTCGCTGGTGGCGCCGTCGGTCGCACCGGCCGACGACTCCGCGTCGGAGTCGGAGGGGGACTCGGCGGTGCCGCAGGCGGCGAGCGCGCCCGCCGCCCCGAGCCCGGCGAGCCCGCACATGACGCCCCGCCGCGAGGCGTTGCCCTTCGCGAGCGCTTCCCGGGCCAGATCGGCCCCGACTCTGGTGTCGGTCATTGTCGAACTCCTTGCGGTCGTGGTGCGGCGCCGCGTCCGGCCGGGGTTGCCTGCGAACCCCGATCCGGTCGTTGCGGCGCCTGCGGCCGCAACGTTAACGCCGGAATGCCGAGCTTGTCACGCCCTGACGGGGAATCTCAAGAGTTTTAGTTGAAGATTTCATAAAACTCTCAGCGACCTGATCGGCACTCAGGCACCACTGCTCGACCCGCGCCACTACACCCCCAGCGACCGGGCGATGATCATCCGCTGCACCTCGTTGGTGCCCTCGCCGATCTCCAGGATCTTGCAGTCGCGCCACGCCCGCGCGACCGGCGTCTCGTTCATGAACCCGTAGCCGCCGAAGATCTGCGTGGCGTCCCGCGCGTTCTCGACCGCCGCCTGCGAGGCGTGCAGCTTCGCCAGCGCCGCATCGGCGCCGAACGGCTCGCCCGCATCGGCCCTCAGCGCCGCGTCCTGCCACGCCAGGCGCGAGGTGTGGGCCCGCAGCCGCATGTCGGCCAGCATGAACGCGATCGCCTGGTTCTGGGCGATCGGGCGCCCGAACGCCTCGCGCTCCTTCGCGTGGGCCACCGACTCGTCCAGGCACCCCTGCGCCGAACCGGTCGCGAGCGCGGCGATGGCGACGCGGCCGCCGTCCAGGAGCTCCAGGAACTGCACGAAGCCCCGCCCGCGCTGACCCATGAGGTTCGCCTCGGGGACGCGGCACGAGTCGAAGTAGACCGGGCGCGTGTCCGAGGCCCGCCAGCCCACTTTGGAGTACTCGGGGCCGACCTGGAGGCCGGGCGTGCCGGGCTCCACCGCGATGCAGGAGACCTCGCCGGGCCCGGTCTGGGCGGTGGCGATGATGAGGTCGGTCATCTCGGTGCCGGCGTTGGTGATGAAGCACTTGGCGCCGTCGATGACCCACTCGCCGTCCTCCAATCGCGCCTTGGTCTCGGTGTGCCCGGCGTCGGTGCCGCCGCCGGGCTCGGTGAGCGCGAACGCGACCAGGCCCTCCCCGGCGGCCAGGCGCGGTAGCCAGCGCTCCCGCTGCTCCTTCGTCCCGTAGCGGGCGATGCCCTCGGCGCCGAGGGTCACCGAGGCCTCGACGGTGACGGCCACGGAGGCGTCGACGCGGGCGATCTCCTCCAGGGCGAGGCCGAGCATGAACAGCCCCTGGCCGCTGCCGCCGTACTCCTCGGGAAGGGTGACCCCGAGGACGCCCAGCTTGCCCAGTTCGCGGACGAGGTCGATCGGGAACTCGCCCCGCTCGTAGAAGCCGCCGATGACCGGCTTGATCTGCTCCTCGGCGAACTCGCGCACTGCTGCGGCGAACTCGGTCTGCTCGATGTCGAGTCTCATGGCTGCTCCCAGGTGTGGTACGGATCGCAGGCGTCGCCGAGGCGGCTACACCGGTGTGATCGGGTGTCTGCGGTCGGAGAACCGGCGGTCCTTGTGGGTCAGCCGGCGGTAACGGGCGATGAGGTCATCGCGGAGTTCCTCGGGGGCGAGGACGTCGTCGACGACGAGTTCCCCTGCGAGCCTTCGCAGGTCGACGTCGGCTTCGTATTC
Organism: Glycomyces harbinensis; assembly: GCF_900101745.1. Classification (GTDB taxonomy): domain Bacteria; phylum Actinomycetota; class Actinomycetes; order Mycobacteriales; family Micromonosporaceae; genus Glycomyces; species Glycomyces harbinensis. Next base: position 133,687 of record NZ_FNAD01000009.1, read on the forward strand.
GGCGCGGCGGTCGGCGACGAAGCGTTCGCGCTCCGCCGGATCTTCGATCGCGGCGATCTTGTTGGCGTACACGGCGTTGACGGCCGCCTCGGCGCCCATGACGGCGATCCGGGCGGTCGGCAGCGCGAGCACGGCGTCGGACCCGAACGCGGGCCCCGCCATCGCGTACAGGCCCGCGCCGTAGGCCTTGCGGACCACGACGCACAGCTTCGGGACGGTGGCCTCGGCGACGGCGGCGATCATCTTGGCGCCGTGGCGGATGATGCCGCCGTGCTCGACGGCCGAGCCGACCATGAAGCCGGGGACGTCGGCGAGGAACAGCAGCGGCACGTTGAACGCGTCGCAGGTGTTCACGAAGCGGGCGGCCTTGTCCGCGGAGTCGGAGAACAGGACGCCGCCGCGCACCGCCGAGTTGTTGGCGACCAGGCCGACCGGGCGCCCGTCGAGGCGGGCGAACGCGGTGATGAGCTCCCCGGCCCACCGGGCCTGGACCTCCAGGACCGAGTCGCGGTCGACCAGGCCGTCGAGGAACGCGTGCATGTCGAACGGGGCCGACTCGCTGGGCGGGACCACCGCGGCGAGGTCGACCGGCAGCGGCGGGCGGGCCGCGCGCACCGGCGCGGGCTGGGTCCAGTTCGACGGCAGGTAGGAGAGCCAGCGGCGGACGTCGGCGATGGCCTCGTCCTCGTTGCGGCACAGGAAGTGGCCGACGCCGGACTGCTCGCAGTGGACGCGCGCGCCGCCCATCTCCTCCAGGGTCGTCTTCTCGCCGGTGACCATCTCGACCATGCGGGGGCTGCCGAGGTACATGGAGGCGTTGCCGTCGACCATGGCGACGATGTCGCAGAACGCGGGGATGTAGGCGCCGCCGGCGGCGGAGGGGCCGAAGAGCGCGCACGCCTGGGGGATGCGCCCGGAGGCGCGGACCTGCTCGTGGAAGATCCGGCCGGCCCCGCGGCGGCCGGGGAACAGCTGCACCTGGTCGGTGATGCGGGCGCCGGCGGAGTCGACGAGGTAGACGATCGGGTGCTGCTCGAGCTGGGCCGCCTCGATGGTGCGGATGATCTTCTCGACCGTGCGCGCGCCCCAGGACCCGGCCTTGACGGTGGAGTCGTTGGCGACCAGGCGGATCGGGCGGCCCTGGACGGTGGCGGTGCCGACCACGACGCCGTCGGCCGGCAGGGTCGGGTCGGGGTTGGCCCAGAGGGCGTCCTCGCGGAAGGAGTCGGGGTCGCACAGGCGCCTGATGCGCTCGCGGGCGTGGTACTTGCCCGCCGCGGCGGCGGCCTGGTGGTACTTCTCGGCCCCGCCGCGCTCGATCCGCGCGCGCTCGGCCGGGTAGTGCCCGCTGAAGTCCACGGAACCGCTCCTCCTCGACGACCCAAGTCCCTTAACGATCGTTAAGGCAATGCAATCCTGGCATGTGGGAACCCCCCGTGTCAACGCTTCGCACGACCCCGCCCGGCCGCGCCCGAAACCATGTCGCACCCCCGCGCCATCGTTGATTCGGGGGCGCCCGCGAACGCCCGATTTGCCCCGGACCCTCCGTTCACCTTCCCGCGCCGCCCCTGGCCCGTGCCCGGACCGTCCCGATCGCACCCGGCCCCCGCCTTCCCGCAACCCGGCCGCATTAGGCTCGAAGTCGCCTCCTCACCGCCAACCGCGGGCACACCCACCGCCACCCGGAGACCCATGAGCGCCACCGCCACCCCGGCCGACACCGCGGCCCCCGCCGCCGCGCCCGCCGCGCGGGCGCCGCGCCTGCGCGAGATCGACGGCCTCCGCGGCCTCGCCATCGCCGTCATCGCCGTCTACCACATCTGGTTCGACCGCGTCTCCGGCGGCGTCGACGTCTTCCTCCTGCTCTCCGGCTTCTTCATCACCGCGAGCCTCCTGCGCACCGTCGAGAAGACCGCCACCCCCGAACGCGCCGGCTCGGTCGCGCCCCTCGCCTTCGCCGCCCGCATCGTCCGCCGCATCTTCCCGCCCGCGCTCGTCGTCGCCGCGGCCACCGTGCTCATGACCGTCATCTGGCTGCCGCGCGCCACCTGGAACCAGCAGCTCGGCGACATCCTCGCCACCGCCCTCTACTACGGCAACTGGCACCTCGCGCTCAACTCCGTCGACTACCTCTCCTCCAACAACGGCGCCAGCATCGTCCAGCACTACTGGTCCATGGGCATCCAGGCCCAGTTCTACGTGCTGTGGCCGATCCTCATCGGCGCCTCGGCGTGGCTCGCCCACCGCGCGGGGCGGGGCTGCCGCCGCGTCCTCGCGGTCGCGCTGGCCGCGGTCTTCGCCGCCTCGTTCGCCTTCGCGCTGTGGGAGACCGCGGAAAACCAGGCCTTCGCCTACTTCGACCTGCGCGCCCGCCTGTGGCAGTTCGCCGCCGGCGGCCTGCTCGCGGTGGCCCTGCCGCGCCTGCAGACCGCGTTCGCGGGCCCGGACGCGCCGCAGCGCCGCGTCCTCGCGGCCGCGCTCGGCTGGGCCGGGGTCGCCGTCCTCCTCGGGGCCGGCTTCTTCCTCGAGAGCACCCAGTTCCCCGGGCTCGCCGCGCTCTGGCCCGTCGGCGGCGCCTGCGCCGTCGTCATCGCCGCCTCGCTGAGTCCCGGCACCGGCGCCGGGCACCTGCTCAACGCGCGCCCGGTCCAATGGCTCGGCGACCTCTCCTACACGCTCTACCTGTGGCACTGGCCGGTCCTCATCTGCTACCTCACCGCCACCGGCCGCGACACCGCCACGCTCATGGGCGGCCTCGGCGTCCTCGCCGCCGCGACCCTCCTCGCCTGGGCCACCCGCTGGGCCCTGGAGCAGCGCCTGCCCGCGACGGGACTGGGCCAGCGCACCAAGCGCGGCGCCTTCGCGCTCGGCGCGGCCTGCCTGGCCCTCGTGCTCGCCTCCTACGCGGCCCTGACCTGGTACGTCTCCTTCGAGCGCGACCGCCTCGCCGAAGCCGCGTCCGACGCCTCGCGGTACCCGGGCGCGGCCGCCCTCGCCGAAGGCCTCGACGTCCCCGAAGCGGACTTCACGCCCTCCACGCTCGACGCCGCCGAGGACTACGACCCGGCCCTGTCGGGCCGGTGCAACCAGACCATGGAGGGCTACGAGCCCGTCCGGTGCGACTTCGGCGCAGAGGAGTCCGAGGCCGCCGCCACCGTCGTCATGTACGGCGGCTCCAAGATCTGGCAGTGGCTCCCGGCCGTGCTCGAAGCCGCCGAAGCCCAGGACTGGCACGTCATCGCCTACACCAAGAACGCCTGCATCATCGAGACCGGCCAGGAGGACCTCGGCGAGGAGCGCTACCGCTCCTGCGCGGCGTGGAACGACGCCGTCGTCGCCGAGATCGACCGCATCGGCCCCGAACTGGTCTTCACGTACGGCTCGCGCGTCGGCTACGAGGCCTACGAGACCTTCCCCGACTACACCGACCGCTACGAGCAGCTGCTCGCCACCGGCGCCGCCGTCGTCGCGATCCGCGACACCCCGAGCCCGCGCTTCGACATCCCCCTGTGCGTGGACCTCAACGGCGCGGGCGCCGCCGAATGCGCCGTGGACCGGTCCTCCTACTACGAGGAGGGCGCCTTCGCGTCCCTGGAGGTCCCCGAGGGCGTGCGCAAGGTCGACCTCACCGACTACATCTGCGGGCCCCGCTCCTGCGAGCCGGTGGTCGGCAACGTCCTGGTCTACCGCGACGACGCCCACCTCACGAACACGTACGCCGCGACGCTCGGCCCCTACCTCGAGGCCGAGCTCGCCGCCGCCCTCGCCGCCCGCACCGGGGCCGGGTAGCGGGACGGCCCGGCTCGATGAGCCGGGCCGTCCGTTCCGCGCCTTAAGCGGCGACCGCGTCCAGGGCGATCTCGACCATCTCGGAGAAGGACTCCTGGCGGTCGGCCGCGGGCAGCTCGGTGCCCTTGAGGATGTGGTCGGAGATCGTGCACAGCGCCAGCGCGCGGGCCTTGAACTTCGCCGCGATCGTGTAGATCGCCGCGGCCTCCATCTCGATCGCGAGGATGCCGTAGTCGGCGAGCTTCGCCTCGACCTCGGGCGCGTCGGTGTAGAACGTGTCCGAGGAGTACAGCTGGCCCACGTGCAGGTTGATCCCGCGCGCGGCCGCGGCGTCCACCGAGGCGCGCAGCAGGTCGAAGTCCGCGACCGGCGCGTAGTCGACCACGCCGTTGAAGCGGATGCGGTTCATCGAGGAGTTCGTGGAGGCGCCGATGCCCGCGACCACGTCGCGCAGCTCGATCCGGTCGTGGATCGCCCCGGCCGACCCGACCCGCAGCACCGTCTTGACGCCGTACACGTCGAGGAGCTCGTGCGTGTAGATCGACGCCGACGGCTGCCCCATCCCGGTGCCCTGGACTGACACGCGCTTGCCCTTGTAGGTGCCGGTGAAGCCGAACATGTTCCGGACCTCGGTGTAGCACGTGGCGTCCTGCAGGAAGTTCTCGGCGATCCACTTCGCACGCAGGGGGTCCCCCGGGAGGAGGACGCTCTCGGCGATGTCGCCCGGCGCAGCGGAGATGTGTGCAGTCATGACGCCAGCTTCTCATAAACATCCCATGAATTTGCGGGGACCGTCTGTGAGGTGGATCGCCGGATCCCGGCTGCGGTTCCGCAACCGGGGTCCGGTAATCTTCTCGGCGGTGGCGTGTCCGAGCGGCCGAAGGAGCTCGCCTCGAAAGCGAGTGTTGGGTAACCCTCAACCGTGGGTTCAAATCCCACCGCCACCGCCAGTCAAGGCCAACGCCGGGTCCGATATCGGGCCCGGCGTTCGCCGTTCCTGGCGGCCTGCGGCTAATCTGTCGGGACCGCGGATCCGGAACGCCGGCACGTCCCGAACGCCGCCGGCGACACGACGACAGTGCGAGCGGGCGCGACAGCGCCGACGGTATGAGAAGGACGGGCAGCGGTGAGTCGATCCTCCACGGGCGCGAAGGTCTACAGCGCGGCCGTCATCGTCCTGTCGCTCCTGCTGGCGACGATCCTGCTCCTGCACCGGTTCATCCCCAACCGCTGGTTCAACCTCGGCAGCCTCGCCGAGACGTTCCTGCCCTGGTTCGGCCTGGCCGTCCCGGTCCTGGTGCTCCTGGCCGCGATCCGCCGCAGGCCCCTCGCGATCGTCTGCGCCCTGCTGCCGGGCCTGGTGTGGTTCCAGATGTACGCCGGCGCCTTCGCCGACAAGCACGTCGGCGAGGGCGACTTCCGCGTCGTCGCCCACAACGTCAACGCCGAGAACACCGACACCGAGGGCACCGCGGCCGCGCTCCTGGCCGCCGAACCCGACATCATCGTCCTCGTCGAGCTCACCGAGGACCAGCGCCTCGCCTGGGGCGACCTCCTGGACGGGCAGTACGAGTACTCGGTCGCCTACGGCACCGTGGCCCTGTGGTCGTCCTACCCGGTCGTCGACTCGAACGAGGTGGACCTCGACCTCGGCTGGGCCCGGGCGTTCCGCGCCGCGGTCGAGATCGAAGGCGAGCAGGTCGCGTTCTACGTCGCCCACCTCCTGTCGGTGCGCGTGAACGCCGAGGGCTTCACCTCCGCGCAGCGCAACGAGACCGCCGAACTCCTCGCCGAGGCCATCGCCGACGAGCCGCTCGACAAGGTCATCCTGGCCGGAGACCTCAACGGGACCGTCCAGGACCGGGCCCTCGCGCCCATCACCTACCAGCTGGAGTCGGCCCAGGCCGCGGCCGGGAAGGGCTTCGGCTTCACCTGGCCCGCCGAGTCCCCGATGGCCCGGATCGACCAGGTCCTGTTCCGGGGCCTGGAGGCCACGGGCTCGGACGTGCTCGACGCGACCGCCTCCGACCACCGCCCGGTGCTCGCCGACTTCTCCTTCTGACCCCCGCCGCGGACCGCTCGGCCGTACCGTGCAGGCGCCGCGCGCACATCGCGCCGTACCGTCCGCCCTGCCGTGCAACCCCGGGCGGCGCCTCGGGCGTCTTGGAGACGTGACCGAAGACGACGCCACCATCATCCTGCCGACCGTGACCGACCGGCCCGCGGCAGGCGGCATCCTCGACGACAGCGCCATCGACGCGACCGCGGTGTTCGCGCGCGTCGGCGATGTCGAGGACGTCAAGCACGCCCTGATCGAGCTCGACGGGGTGGGCATGACCTACCCCGGCCCGCCGCCGGTCGAGGCCCTCAAGCCGGTGGTGCTGCGCGTCGAGGACGGCGAGTACGTCGCGATCGTGGGCCCGTCGGGCTCGGGCAAGTCGACGCTGCTGAACCTGCTGGGCCTCCTGGACGCCCCGACCGAGGGCACCTACTGGCTCGACGGGCACGACACGTCGAAGATGAAGGAGGCCACGCGCACGCAGCTGCGGGCCGACAAGATCGGGTTCATCTTCCAGGCCTTCCACCTCATGGCGCACCGCACCGCGACGGAGAACGTCGCGATGTCGCTGGTGTACCAGGGGATCGGGCGCCGCAGGCGGCGCCAGATCGCGCGCGAGAAGCTCGAACTGGTCGGCCTCGGCCACCGCCTGGACGCGCTCCCGACGACGCTCTCGGGCGGCGAGCGCCAGCGCGTGGCGATCGCCCGGGCGCTCGCGGCCGACCCGAGCCTGCTGCTGTGCGACGAGCCCACCGGCAACCTGGACTCGAAGACGGCCGACTCGATCATGGCGACGCTCGACGAGCTCCACGCGCAGGGTCTGACGATCCTGATGATCACCCACGACCACGACGTGGCCGAGAGAGCCGAGCGCGCGGTGACGATCCGCGACGGCCAACTGCGCGAAGGCAACCACCTCGCCGAGCACTGATCGCCGCACCGGACGGCCCCGGAACGCCCTGGAGTGACCCCGGAAGGTCTCGGCACGACCCCGGGCAGTCCCGGGGCGATCCCGGGCCGCCTCCAGATCACCTGCACGGCTTGAAGACGGTCCCCGACCGTTGCCCGCGCCTCAGCGGGCCGAGGCCCGCCGGACGCGGTCAGGCTGCTGATCGGCGTCGGCGATCACCATGCCGCGCAACCGCTCCGGTCACACCCGGCCGCGCTCGTCGGGGTCGTACTGGTTCGGTGTCCGGCGCTGCCGGGGCAGGAGCATCGTCGCGTCGCTGTCCACGGGCCCGCCGCCGCCGGGGCCGTACTGGCCCGGCGCCCGGGGCTGCCTGGGGAGGATCAGCGTCGCGTCGTTCACGGGGGCCGGCGTCCCCGCCGCGGCGGGCTCCTTGCGGGGGAGGACGACGAGCGGGTTGAACAGGAACCCCCGGCCGATGCGGTTGAGCAGGTTGTGCGCCAGCAGGCAGATCGCGATCACCGCGGCGGTCAGCAGCAGCGGGTAGACGAGCGCCACCGCGGGGTTCGCGAGCGCCTCCGCGGCGCCGGTGCCGCGCACGACCCTGTCGATGACCGCGAGAGGGAGCATGTGGATGACGTAGATCGGCAGCGTGCGCTGCCCGATCCAGCCCAGCGGCTTCGTCATCCGCGGCAGCCACCGGTCGAGCAGGACGCACCAGGACATGCCGAAGTACACGGCCGCGAGGCACAGCAGCGTCCAGACGCCGAACCACTCGCGGGCGTTGAGGAGCGCCATGCCCCCGATACCCGCCGCGAAGACCGCGCCGGCGGCCAGGGCCGTCCACACGTTCACCGAGGCCGCGATCCGCTTCACCAGGTCGCGCATGCGCACGCCGAGGAGGAAGAAGAACAGGTTCTGGATGACCTGCCAGAGGTTCCCCAGGTCGGGCAGGACCCCCATGCCCATGACCCCGGACACGATGAAGGCCAGGGACAGCACGATCGGCGTCGGCACCTTCCTGGTGGTCCGGGCGATCACCAGGTACAGGCCGAGCGCGAGCAGGTACCAGAGGTTGGTGGGGCTGATGGTCAGCTCGGCGAGGTATTCGACGACGTTGTGGGCGCGGGCCGTGTCGAAGTCGGGGGCCGCCAGTGCCAGGGCGAAGGTCTGGATGGTGAGCCAGAGGACGTACAGGCTGAGGAGCAGCCCGACGCGGCGCCCCGCCTTGGCCCGGTCGGCGGCGAACACGGCGCTGGCGGCGAACAGTCCGGAGACGAGGAAGAACAGCGGCATCCGCAGCGGCAGCAGCTGCGCGCTGAACGTCGCCCACAGGGAGGCGATCCCTTCGGCCGATCCCCAGTCGATGAAGTGGACGTGCTTGGTGATGACGTGCCAGAAGACGACGAGGATAATGCAGACGCCCTTTGCGACGTCCGCCCAGCCTTCCCGTGTTCGGAGGTTCATGTGGGTGCGCCAATTTTCCTTAGGGGGCAAGGTGGTACGACTCTAACGTTTGGCCTCGTCAATGACGCGAGTGGCCCTCATGCAGGTGGGGTGCGTCTGCCGCTGAAATCGCCTGGTCGTGCCCGTTCGTGCCCGTTCGCGCGAGGCGTTCCGTCGGCTTCGGCTTCGGGCAGAGGCCCCGCTTCGAGCGGTGCGGCGCCGCTGCCCGTCGCGCCGTTTCGTCAGTCCTGGCCGGGCGGCCCGCTGGAGCTCTCGTCGTCTCCTGGCGTCTCGTCGTCGTCCTTGTAGTCGGAGCCGTTGGAGATGAGGATGTAGACGGGGCTGCCGCTGGGGGCGGAGCCGGTCACCGAGGTCGAGAACGCCTCGCCCTCTTTGCAGTCGGAGTCGAACTGGCCGGGGGAGATCGCGGCGTCGAAGCCGGCGTTGGCGACCCGCGAGCGGGCGTCGTCGGCGTCCATGCAGTCGATGGAGGGGATGGAGACGAGGTTCTTGCCGTTGACCATGTCGCTCGACGGCTCGCCCCAGCCCTTCTCCTCGAGGTCCTTCACGGCCGCTTTGAGGATCGCGACGCCCGTGGACTTCACCGCGTCCTTGAGGTCGGCCGTGGCGACGCCGGACCGGTAGGTCGCGTCGGTGTCCCCGACGAACGTGGCGGTGGTGGCGTTCGGGGTCGAGCCGATGAACCAGTAGGAGCGGTCGGAGTCGGCGGTGCCGGTCTTGCCGAACATCGGGCGGTCGAAGTTGCCGGTGTAGGCGGCGGCGGTGCCGTTGCCCGTGCACTGGGTGCCCTCGGCCTGCTGGCCGACGACGCAGCGCCCGGCGCTGACGGCCGCGTTCGCGACCTCCTTGGGGAAGGCCTGGTCGCAGACGGGCTCGGTGACGTCGGCCCACTCCTCGCCTTCGGCGTTGATGACCTGGAGGACCGGGAGCGGCTCGCAGTGCTTGCCCTTGGCGGCGACCGTGGCGTAGGCCTCGGCCATCTCCAGCGGGGTGGTGGCGTCGAACCCGAGGGTGAAGGTGCCGTAGTCGTCGAGGTTGCCGGCCTCGTCGCGCTTGGACACTTCGCTGTCGGGGTGGAAGTCGATGCCGGCGGCGACGGCGGCCTCGTAGGCCTTCGAGGTGCCGACGAACTCCTGGAGCTGCACGAACGCGGTGTTGGAGGAGCGTCCGAACATGCCCCACATGTTCAGCGGGCTGGAGGACCAGTTGCTGTCGTTGGAGGGGCACCAGGGTTTGAGGCCGTCGCGTTCGGATCCGCAGGCGGACGGGTCGTCGGCGGCGGTGAGGTAGTGGGAGGTGTACCGGCCCGGCGAGGGGATGCGGGTCTCCAGCGGCCAGCCCTCGTCGAGGGCGGCGAGCATGGTGAACATCTTGAACGTCGAGCCGGCCGGGTATCCGGCGAGCTGGTCGTTGCCGCTGAGCAGGGGCACGGTGGTGTTGGGGTAGTTGGAGGGCTCGTCCTTGCCGTCGGTTCGGGGCCCGTTGTCGGTCTGGTCGAGGGAGTAGACGCGGTTGACGGCCATGGCTCTGACGTGTCCGGTCCCCGGGGTGATGGTCACCGATCCGAGGGTGGCGGGGTTGTCGACGTCGACGCGGTCGGCGAGCTTCTCGGTGGCCTTGTCCTGGAGGTCGGCGTCGAGGCTGGTGACGATCTTGAAGCCGCCGCGCTTGAGGAGGCTGATGCGTTCGCGCTCGTCGGCGCCGAAGGCCTCCTGGCCGGCCCACCACTCCTTGAAGTAGTCGCAGAAGAAGCCCCAGTTGGCGGTGGCGACGTCGACGCATTCGCTGCGGACGGGGCGCGGGTTCAGCCCGAGGGGCTGCTCCTTGGCCTCGTCGGCTTCGGTCTGGCTGATGTTGCCGAGGCCGACCATGCGGTCGAGGACCCAGTTGCGGCGCTCGACGATCTGGGAGTCGTCGCCTTCGCCGTCGAGGAGGCCGTCGGCGTAGGAGGGGAACTTCGGCAGGGAGGCGAGGGTGGCGGCCTCGGCCATGGTGAGTTCGCTGGGGGGCTTGTTGAAGTACGTGTAGGACCCGGCGTGGACGCCGTAGGCCTGGTTGCCGAGGTAGATCACGTTGAGGTATCCCTCGAGGATCTCCTCTTTGGACATCGACTCCTCGATGGACATGGAGTAGCGCGCTTCTCGGAGTTTGCGCTCGTACGTGTCCTCGGACGCGGCGATCACGTCGTCGATGGTTGAAGCGGAGTAGATCAGGGTATTGCGTACGAACTGCATGGTGAGGGTCGACGCTCCCTGGGAGTCGCCGCCCTGGTTCGCCACGGCGGCGCGGATGATCCCGGCCCAGTCGACCCCGTTGTGCTCGTAGAACTTTGAATCCTCGGCGGCCAGGAGCGCGTCGATCATGAGGGGGGACACCTCGTCGAGGGTGACCTCGCGGCGGTTCTCCTCGTAGAAGGAGGTGATGAGCGTCTCTCCATCCGAGGCGTACACATAGGACGTCTGCGGAAGCGTGGGCTGGGTGAGCTCGGTGGGCAGCGACTCGAACGAGTCGACACTGTTCGAGGTCACCATCCCGGCGAGGCCCACCAGCGGGAAGGCGGCCGCGGCCGCGAGGACTCCGGCGAGGACGCCGCAGATCAGCAAGGCTATGCCGTCCCCTAGAGGGCTCCGGTCGCGTTTCAAGGTCTGCACCGCCTCAGATTAGAACGAACGTCGGGAAGCGCGGAAGTTGCTACGTCCCTGTATCAAAAACGGCACGCGAGTTCAGTCGCCGCCGGCGCTCGACATTGATACGCCGCGGGCTCGGCATCGAGCTGCCCTCGTATCGGAATCGTTATTATCGCGAGTCGTCATCGCGTAGTGAACCTTAGGGGTGAAGCCGTCCCGCGGAGTCCGATTTTCGTCTCGGAGAGTAGTCAAACCCTTACAAGAGGTGTAGGGTCCGTTCTGACGACGACATTGCGTGACCGAGAGGTCACTCGACTGTAGTCGTCGGGGGGTATGAAGGGAAAGATCTCACGGGGAGGTCATGCGGATGGGACTGCTGATCGACTGGACGACCAAGGCGCTATGTCAGGAAGGTGATCCTGACGCCCTGTTCGTACAAGGAGCAGAGCAGAACAACGCGAAGAAAGTGTGCCGCGGCTGTCCGGTTCGGCTTGAATGCCTCGCCGACGCGCTCGATAATCGCATCGAGTTCGGCGTCTGGGGCGGCATGACCGAGCGGGAACGGAGGGCGTTGCTGCGCAGGCACGCGGACGTCCGGTCCTGGAGAGCGGTCTTCGAGGTCGCACTGGAGGAGGAGCAGCGCAGTGCCCGCAAGGGCAGCCGGCGCCGGATACCGGTGAACATCAACTTCTGACCGGCGATCCGCCGCATCGGCGGAGCAAGACAACCGCGCCCGAGACGGCCCAGCCGTCCGGGCGCGTCGTCGTTCCCTGTGGATAACTTTGCCGCATGCCAACAGGCAAAATAACAATTCCTCGCATAGTTATCCACAGGTGAAGAACTCGTCCTTGTCGCTGTTTGCGGTTCATGTGACAGTAGATAGAAAAAAGAGGTCGATATCGCCGGTGGTGGTGGTAGTGCGAGATCGATCAACCGGCCCTGTGGGACCGGCGGCATAGGAAGAGGGAATCCCGGGAGCCGCCCCCGAAGACCGCGTGCGGGTGCACCCGCACGCGGCTCCCACAGGCACACCTCGCGAGGTGACCATCGCGGGCGGACTGCTGGTTGCAGTCCGCCCGCACCTACACCTCGCCGGCGGCCACCGCACCGAAAGCACGCAGGTCGTCCAGATCGACCACCTCCACACCCAACGACGGCAGCCACCGCTGCGGCACCGCCGGGCAGGCCGCCTCGTACCGCGCCGCCACCCGCTCCTCGGCGGCGCGCCGACGCGCGAAATCCGCATGCGTCCGCAGCACCGCCGCGACCGGGTCGTCCGCGTCCGCCTCCTCGAGGGCCGCCGCCGCACCCAGCGCGCGCTCGGCCGACAGGTCGGCCGCCACCGGCGTGAGCCGGTTGAGGATCAACCCGTCCAGCGGCATCCGCTCCTCCGTGAGCCGCCGGGTGAAGTACACCGCCTCGCCCACCGCCGCGGGCTCAGGGGCCGCGATCACCAGGAACGACGTCTGATCGTCCTGCAGGGCCCGGAACGTCGCCTCCGCACGCTTGCGGAAACCCCCGAAGGTGTCCTCCAGGCTCGCCGTGAACTCCGCGACATCCGTCAGCAGATGCCCGCCCAACACCTTGTTGAACACCCGCGTGAACACCGCCGCGCTCGCGCCCATGAGCGAGAGCATCGACCGCCGCGCCCCCGGGGTCGACGCCGACAGCAGCCGGATCACCCGCCCGTCCAGCAGCCGCGCCAACCGCGCCGGCGCGTCCAGGAAATCCAGGGCCGACCGCGACGGCGGGGTGTCCAGCACGATCAGGTCCCACCGGCCCGTCGCCCGCAACTGCCCGAGCTTCTCCATCGCCATGTACTCCTGCGTGCCCGAGAACGTCGAGGACACCGCCTGATAGAACGGGTTCGCGAAGATCTCCGCCGCCCGCTCCTTCGTCGTATGCGACGCCACGACCTCGTCGAACGTCCGCTTCATGTCGAGCATCATCGCGTCGAGCGAACCGCCGCGCACCCCCGCGACCGGGCGCGGCGTGTTGTCCAGCGCCTCCATGCCCAGCGACTGCGCCAGACGCCGGGCCGGGTCGATCGTCAGCACCACCGCGCTCCGCCCGTGCACCTCCGCCGCCCGCAGCGCCAGCGCCGCGGCCGTCGTGGTCTTGCCGACCCCGCCCGAACCGCAGCACGCGATCACATGCTTGCCGCCGTCGCCCAGCAGCGCGTCGACATCAAGATCAGGCCGCATCCGAACCCCCCGCCGACCGCCGCGCACCGGCGACCCCCGGGCGCAGCACCCGCGCGAGCTGGTACAGCCCCGACAAGTCCACGCCCTCGGGCAGCAGCGGCAATTCCGCGACCGGGCGACCCAACCGCTCCAACCGGTCCCGGTAGGCGTCCACCGCCTCGATCTCGGCCCGCGCCGACGCGTACTCGTCCATCAGCCCGCCCACGAGCGCCGCATCGGCGCTCAGACCCGCGCGCGCGAGCCCGGCCCCGACCTCCTCGGCCGTGACCTCCACCGTCTTCGCCCCCGCGACCTTGTTCAGCACCAGGTGCCCCACCGGCAGGTCGGCCGCCATGAGCTCCTTGTACGCATCGGCGGTCTCCTGCACCGGCATCGCCGCCGGCGTCGTCACGATGTGCACGGCCGTCAGCGACGAGTGCAGCATCCGCGCCACCGAACGCGAGTGCTTCCCGATCGGGCCCGTCTTCGCCAGTCGCCCGCTCTCCACGGTCACGTTCAGGAACTTCACCACCCGCCCCGTGGGCGGCGCGTCCAGCACCACCGCGTCGTAGGCCATCCGCCCCGACTCGGTGCGCGCCACCGCCTCCTTGAGCTTCCCGGTCAGCAGGATGTCCCGCAGCCCCGGCGCGATCGTCGTCGCGAAATCGATCGCCCCGGTCTTCTGCAGCACCTTCCCGGCCGAACCCAGCCGGTAGAACATCGCCAGGTAGTCCAGCAGCGCCTCGTCGGCGTCCACCGACTGCCCGAAGACCTCGCCGCCGTCGAGGCCCGCGGCCAGATGCCGCTCCTGGTAACCCAGCGACGCCGCGCCGAACAGCGGCGCGATCCCCTGCCGACCCTCGACCTCGACCAGCAGGACCCGCCTGCCCGAACCCGCCAGCGCCAGGGCCAGCGCGGCGGCGACCGACGTCTTCCCCGTGCCGCCCTTCCCGGTGACGACGTGCAGGCGCGACACGTTGGGGGCGGTGGCACTCATTCATCGGAGTGTAGTCATTGGGCCGCGATACCGCATATGAGCCACTGCGGTTCGCCCTCCTCGGCGACGAGCGAGAACACCCACGTGGTCGGGTCCGAGAGCGTGTCGTCGTGTCCGCCGCCGATCCGGATCTCGGCGGTCACCGTCGCCGCGGCGACCGATCGGCCCGTCTCGGCGACCTCGCCCCACTCGAACCGGCCCTCGCCGTCGAGGGACGACAGCGCCGAGACCGCCTCGCTCAAGTCCCGGTCGGCCTTGTCCGAGCACAGCCACTGGGACGCGGCCGAGGCGTCGCGCTGGTCGAGCAGGGCCTCCAGGAACGCGTCGACGGTCCGCTCGGGCGTGTCCGTGACGTCGTTGACGTCCGTGTACAGGCGCATCGCGCCCAGGACGAGCGCGACGCAGAACAGGACCGCGGCCGCGGCGGTGAGCAGGGCCCACCCCCGGCCGGGTCGCTTGGCGTGCTTGAGATGACGGCCGGGCCCGACGGGTCCGGCGTCGTGGGACGACTGCTTCGGCACGGCGTGCCGTCGCCCGTCGGCGCCCTCGGGCGGTCCTCCGGCCCGGGATTCGGGCGGTGTGGCGGCGGTGTCTGGCGGCTGGGCCGCAGTGCCTGACGACACGGGTACTCCCTGGTTCACGGGTGCGGCCTGCGGCTCGGCACCGTAGTTCGACAACACATTGGGGAGGCGACGCACTCTGAGCGTAGCGGTGCGCCGTCGGTGAATCAAGACGCCGTACTGTGGGCCCATGGAGAAATGGGAGTACTTCACGGCGCCGCTGCTGATCCACAACACCAAGATGATCCTCGATACGTTCGGTGAGGACGGCTGGGAACTGGTGACCGTCCTGCCGGGCCAGAACTCGGAGCAGCTCGTGGCCTATTTCAAGCGCAAGAAGGAGCAGTAGCGGTGGTCGATGTGGACAAGGCGCTCGCGCGCCTGGGCCTGCGGCTTCCCGCGGTCGTCCCGCCGGTCGCCGCCTACCAGCCCGCCGTCCGTTCGGGCGACTACGTGTACACCTCCGGCCAGCTGCCGATGGTCGACGGCGCGCTGGCCGCGACCGGCAAGGTCGGCGCCGAGGTCGACCCGGAGCAGGGCTACGAGCTCGCCCGAATCTGCGCGTTGAACGCGCTGGCGGCCGTGGCTTCGATCGCCCCGCTCGACCAGGTGGTGAAGATCGTGAAGGTCGTCGGGTTCGTGGCGTCGGCGCCGGGGTTCACCGGTCAGCCGAAGGTGCTCAATGGTGCTTCCGAACTGCTGGGGGAGGTCTTCGGTGAGGCCGGGACGCACGCCCGCAGTGCGGTGGGCGTCGCCGAGCTGCCGCTGGGCGCACCGGTGGAGGTGGAGCTGATCGCTCAGCTCGCTCCGGGTGCGAAGACCGTCCTGGTCTGAGTTTCATCGGTCTCAACGGCTGGTCCCGCAAGTAGCGGGACCAGCCGTTCGCGTGTTCCCGTCAGGTGATCGAGGGGAGGACGCGGGTTTCGACCTCGCCGAGGGCGATGGTGGTGCCGCGCGGGCCCGGCGCGGTCGCGGTGACCTTGACGGTGTCGCCGTTCTCGAGCCTCCACTGGCCGGTGACGGCTTCGCCGGAGCCGTACATGAGGCCCGGTCGCAGGACGGCGCCGCCGGCGGTGAGTTGCGCGAGCTGCTGCGCGGGGGTCCAGTAGGCCTCCGCGAAGTCGGCCCCGGCCACGCCCACGCCGTTGACTTCGATGTTGAGCCGCAGGTCGTAGCCGTACCGGTCGGATTCTTTCAGGTACGAGGCCATGTCGCCGCCCTGGGCGGGCGCGGTGGTGCGGGCCGCGTTGAGCGATTCGATCGGTGTGACCCAGGCGCTCATGGAGGTCGCGAAGGACTTGGACGCGAACGGGCCGAGCCCGTCGGTCTCGAGTTCGGCGAAGTCGCGGGCGGTCCAGTCGTTGAGCAGGACCGCGCCGAAGACGTAGTCCTCGAAGGCGTCGGGGGAGATCGGCTGCCCGAGGGCGGATTCGCCGCCGATGAGGAATCCGACCTCGGCCTCGATGTCGAGGGCGCGGGTGGGCCCGAAGAGGGGCTGTCCGTCCTCGCCGCGGCGGTGGCCGGCGGGGCGCACGAGGTCCATCCCGGAGGGGATGAGGGTCGAGGCCCGGCCGTTGGAGGCGCGCGGGAAGAGCCGGTCGGCGTCGGGTGCGCGCATGGTGAAGTCGACGTAGTCGGTGACCAGGAGCGGGGCGTGCATGACGGCTTCGCCGATGGGGGTCAGCCAGTTGGTGGCGACCTCTTGGAGGCTCGGTTCGCTCAGGCATTCCTGGATCTGGGCGCGGACCTGCTTCCAGGCCTCCTTGCCCAGCGACAGGAGCCGGTTGAGGGCCGGGTCGCGCAGTGCGGTGCAGGCGGCGCAGGTCTGGCAGTCGCCGGAGAGGACGGCCTTGTGCATGTCGAGGATCTGGTCCCCGATGCGCACGCCGATCCGCGGCAGGTTCTCCTCGGCGGTCGAGAAGACCCCGAACGGGAGATTGTGGATGTTGTAGAGGCTTTCGTCGGCCCCGGGAACCCAGCAGGTTGTCACTGGTCAGTCCTCCAGATGTCGTGGTGAAGGACTAACGAGCGCCGCGCGCCAAAGGTCACTCAGTGCGGCGGTGGCGGCGCAGAACTGTGAACCAGCCCACCCATGCGGCGACGGCGACGAGGGCCAGGAACAGCCGCGGGCCGGTGGCGATCTCGGTGCCGAGCAGGGCCGGGATCGCGAAGACGATGGCCAGGCCGAGCAGGACGGAGCGCCCGAGCGCGCCGGAGAAGAGTCCGGGCCCGTAGATCTTGTCGCGCCACTGCGGGTCGTCGTCGGCGGCGTCGACCCAGCGCCTGCGCACGCGCCGCGCTTCGGGCGGCAGCGGCGGCAGGTCCGCGGCGATGCCCTCGGGCGCGCCGATACCGCCGGCCTCGCCGGGGGACAGCTCCTCGGCGGCCTGGCGGGAGCGCTTGGCGAGGTCGGCCATGCCGAGGCTGTCGGCGATGGCGGCGAGCGTCAGGTGGGTGCGCGGCTGCTCGGGGGCGAGGTTCACGGCGTTCCACGCGGCGTCGAGCGCGGGCTGGCCCGCGCCGGCGCGGCGGGTGATGAGCGCGTAGTGGACGTGGTGGAGCCAGGAGCCCCGGTCGAGTTCGAGCATGCTCGCGGCGGCCTGGAGGGCCTCTTCGCGCCTGCCGGCGTCGGCGAGGGCGTAGCCGCGCATGATGAGCGCCCGCTGGTGCTCGGGCCGGTGCGCGAGCGCGGCTCCGGCGTAGACGAGGGCCTCGTCCGGGTCCTGCTCGGCCACCGCGCATGCGGCGGCCATGGCGTTGGCGTCGGGGTCGAGGGGGTCGACGCGCAGGGCGGCGTCGACTTCCTCGCGCGCGTCGGGCACCTGGCCGAGCTGGAACATGAGCTCGGCGCGCTGGAGGTGCTCGGCGACGGTGCGACGAGTGGGGTCTGCGTCCATGGGTCTACTCCCGGATGGGAATCAGGGCTGGTACAGCAACGCTACCGCGGTCGCGGCCAGACCCTCGCCGCGTCCGGTGAAGCCCAGGCCGTCGGTGGTGGTCGCCGACAGCCGCACGGGGGCCCCGACGGCCTCGGACATGGCCGCCTCGGCCTCGGCCCGCCTGGGTCCGATCTTGGGGTGGTTCCCGATGACCTGCACGGACACGTTGCCGAGGGCCCAGCCGGTCTCGCGGACGCGGCGGGCGGATTCGACGAGGAGGGCGGTGCCGGAGGCGCCGGCCCATTCGGGGCGGCTGGTGCCGAAATTGGAGCCGAGGTCGCCGAGGCCGCCGGCGGAGAGCATGGCGTCGCAGGCCGCGTGGGCGGCCGCGTCGCCGTCGGAGTGCCCGGCCAGGCCCGCGACGCCCGGCCAGTCGAGGCAGGCGAGGCGGCACGGGCGTTCGTCGTCGAAGCGGTGCACGTCGCTGCCGTGGCCGATGACGAAGGGCATTCGGAATGCCGAGCCCGCGGGCGGGCTCGCGCTGTGGTCGTGATTCACGCTGATGCGGTTCGCTGGCGGGGACCGGTTATTTGACCGGGGCCTCCGACAGCAGGACCTTGTCGAGGATGTTGTCGGCCTCGGTCTTCACGCAGTCCTCGGCGAGGGCGATCTCGCCGGTGAGGATCTCGCGGGCCTTGGAGAGCATGCGCTTCTCTCCGGCGGAGAGGCCTCGTTCGCGGTCACGCCGCCACAGGTCGCGCACGACCTCTGCTATTTTCAGCGGAGAACCCGAGGCGAGCTTCTCGACGTTGGCCTTGTAACGCCGCGACCAGTTGGTGGGTTCCTCGGTGTGGGGAGCGCGCAGCACTTCGAATACCTCTTCGAGGCCTTCGGCGCCGACGACTTCCCGGACGCCGACGAGCTCGACGTTCTTGGCTGGAACCTTGACCGTGAGGTCACCCTGTTCGACGCGCAGCACGAGGTATTCCTGTTCGATACCGCCGATGACGCGAGTCTCTACAGCTTCAACGAGTGCGGCCCCGTGGTGGGGGTAGACAACGGTCTCGCCGACACTAAAACCCATAGGATCGAAACCCCTTTCGCTGTGTCTAGCCTAACACGTCATCGGGGTTTTCCCCGACAGCGGATCGCCACGAATTCCCTGGTCAATTGGTATGTGACTGATTACTCTACGGCACGTTGGACTTTCGGGCGCCGTCTGGAGGACGCGAATGAGGCCTGGGTCGCTCCTGTGTGTCGGGCGCCTCTCGCGCCGCGGCGGGGTCGAATGCGGGTCGCAGGGGCGAGCGATTCGTAACGCGCGCCGACGGGCCGCCCACCGGCCCGAACGGCATCGAAGTACTCGCATCCCCTTCGGCCCCAGTGATTTCGCTCGAATCCGCACGCGGGGTGAGATCCAGGGCTCGCCTCGTGCCCGGCCAAGGGAAGCGATGAGTCCTCGTCGTCTACGCTGTCGTCAGCATTCCTGTCGGAACTCAGGGAGGACCAGCAGTGGTCAGGGGAAACAGCTCGGTGATCACGGTTCGCCGCGCGGCCGCCATCGCAATCGCGGGGGCCGCTGCGACCGTGCTGTCCGCCTGCGGTGCGGGTCAGGTCACGCAGACCGACACCAAGCAGAGCGCCATCGCCGGTGTCAACGTCGACGCGGGCGACCTCGCGCTGCGCGACCTCCAGGTCGAGTTCGACTCGACCGAGGGGTACGCCGCCGGCGACGACGCCGCGCTGCGGGTGTGGATCGCCAACGAGGGCACCGAAGAGGTCAGTCTCGTCGGTGTCGAGACCGGGGCCGGCACGGTGACCTTCGTGAGTCCCGCCGCCCAGGCCGAGGAGGAGGCCGCCGAGGCGGCCAGCAGCGAACCGGCCGACGACGCCTCCGCCTCCGATGAGGCCGCCGACGGCGCCGAGTCGACCGAGGAGTCCAGCGCTCCGGCCGACGACGCGACCACCGAGGCGCCCGCCGAGGACCCGCTCGAGGGCGAGACCTCCTTCGACATTCCGATCACCCCCGCTGATCATGTCCGCCTCGACCAGGGCGTCGAGAACGGCGACTACCTCCTCATCGAGGGCCTCGGCGAGGCCCTGGTGCCCGGCGACGTCATCGAGGTCGTCTTCGTGTTCTCGAACGGCTCGGAGATCCCGGCGCAACTGCCGGTCGGCCAGAGCCTCGAAGGCGAAGAGCGCTCGTACTACGAGCCCGAGGAAGCCGCCGAAGGCCACTAGGCGACCTGAGCGATACACGCGACGAAGGCCCCGTTCGAGTGAACCGGGGCCTTCGGTCGTCTTTCGGGGCGGTTTTCTGTCGGACCCGGGTGCCACGATCGCGGCGGGTCCCGCGATCCCCTCAGGGTGGGTGGGGGCTCGGGACGGCATTCGGCCTTAAGCTTTATGCGACCCGATCGCGAAGCGCGCTCGTGAAATGCGCACTCGCGAGTCTCAGCGCTGCAGCGGCCAGCGCCGCTCCACCGTCTCCTCGCGGCCCTTGCGGCGGAAGTACGCCTCCAGGCTCTCCGCGTCCTCCGCGTGCCAGCGCACCTGCGACAAGTGCAGTTCCTGCGGCGTGACGTCGCCGACCTCGGGGTACAGGGCCCCGATCGCCCGCGCCAGCGCCACGGTCGCGGCGGCGTCTCCCGCCGCCGAGTGCGCCTCCGAATGCGCCACGCCGTATTGCAGCGACGTCGCGCCCAGGGTCCGCTTGCCCTTGCGGTAGCGGTCGACGCGCTTGTCGAGCACCGACGGGTCGACGACCGACAGCCGCGTCCAGTCGGGCTGCCCGATCCCGTGGCGCTCCAGTTCGTACGACAGCAGGGTGCAGTCGAATCCGGCCCGGAAGGCGACCACGGGCACCCCGGCGCTCACGGCCGCCCGCAGCAGTTCGGCGATCTCCGCCAGCGCCTCGGCCGGCGCCCGGCCCTCGGCCCGGACCCGTTCGTCGGTGATGCCGTGGACGCGGGTGGCGCCCGGCGGGATCGGCACCCCCGGATTGATCAGCCAGGTCCGTGCGCCTTCGCCGGTCACCAGGGCCGCCTGGACGATCCGGTCTCGGTCGACGGCGACCCCGGTCGTCTCGGTGTCGAACCCCAGCAGGGGTCCTTCAAACCATCGCTCGCTCATGCCCACACGGTACCGGGAGGGTCCGACAATCCACCGATATGCTCTCGCTCACCGCTGCGCTGCCCTTCTGCGGGTTTTCGGCCTGCCTGCGCGCCGAGCGGCTTTAGGCCGCTTCGCGGTCGCGCGTCTCCGTTTCGAACACGGCCGGTCGAACCGGGCGAAAGGGAGTGACGGACCCCGCGTCTAGCATCGGGCCATGGCCGAACCCCGATCCGGCGCCAGCGCGAACCAGGTCCCCGTGAACGCCGTCGAGCTGGAGGCGGTGCTCGAACGCGTCACGTACGCGAACGAGGAGACGGGCTACACGATCGCCCGCGCCAGCCCCGCCGGGGCGGGGTCCGATCTGGTGACCATCGTGGGGCCGCTCCTGGGCGCGCAGGTCGGCGAGTCGCTGTCGCTGACGGGCCGGTGGTCGAGCCATCCGAAGTACGGCCGCCAGTTCGAGGTCTGGTCCTACCGGACCGTGCTGCCCGCCACCGTCCAGGGCATCGAGCGGTATCTCGGCTCGGGTCTGATCAAGGGCGTCGGGCCGAAGACGGCCGGGAGGATCGTGGGGCACTTCGGGGCCGGCACCCTCGAGGTGATCGACGCGGACCCGGGTCGGCTCGTGGAGGTCCCCGGGCTCGGCCCCAAGCGCACCGGGATGATCGCGGCCGCGTGGGAGGAGCAGCGGGCGATCAAGGAGGTCATGGTGTTCCTCCAGTCCGTCGAGGTCTCCACCTCGCTGGCGGTGCGCGTCTACAAGCAGTACGGGGACGCGTCCATCGGCGTGGTCAAGAACGAGCCGTACCGGCTCGCGAACGAGGTGTGGGGCATCGGGTTCAAGACCGCCGACGCGATCGCGCGCGCCGTGGGCATTCCGCACGACTCCCCCGAGCGGATCAAGGCGGCGCTGCAGTACACGCTCTCGCAGGCGTCAGACGGCGGGCACTGCTTCCTTCCGGCGCCGAACCTCGTGGCCGACACGGTGGCGCTCCTGGGCCTGGAGGCGGGGCCGGTCGCGAAGGCGCTCGGCGAGCTGGCGGCCGAGGGCGAGCGGGTCGTCGCCGACGAGATCCCGGTGAACGGCTCGCGGGTCCCGGCCCGCTACCTGGCGCCGTTCTTCCACGCCGAGCGCGGGCTCGCGGCGGGGCTGCTGGGTCTGCTCGACAGCGGCGAGGACCGGTTGGCGGCGTTTCGCACCGTCGAGTGGGACAAGGCGTTCGCGTGGCTGCGCAGGCGCGCGGACACCGAGCTGGCGCCGGAGCAGGCCGCGGCGGTCCGGCTCGCGCTGACCGAGCACGTCGCCGTGCTCACCGGCGGGCCCGGCTGCGGCAAGAGCTTCACCGTCGCCTCGATCGTGGCGCTCGCGAGGGCCAAGGGCGCGAAGGTCATGCTGGCCGCGCCGACCGGGCGGGCCGCGAAGCGCCTCGCCGAGCTCACCGGCCACGAGGCCCGCACGCTGCACCGGATGCTCGAGTTGCGCCCGGGCGGGGACGCCGCCTTTGACCGGGAGAATCCGCTCGACGTGGACCTGCTGGTGGTCGACGAGTCCTCGATGCTGGACGCGATCTTGGCGAACAAGCTCGTCAAGGCCGTTCCGCCGGGCGCGCACCTGCTGCTCGTGGGGGATGTGGACCAGTTGCCGAGCGTCGGCGCCGGGGAGGTCCTGCGCGACCTGCTGGCCGCCGAGCGGATTCCGAGGGTCCGGTTGACGCGGATCTTCCGGCAGGCCGCCGAGTCGGGTGTGGTCGCGAACGCCCACAACGTGAACCAGGGGCGGTTCCCCGATCTGGACGCCTACCCGGACTTCTTCTGGTTCGCGTGCGACGACAACGACCTCGTGGCCGACCGGGTGGTCGAGATCGTCGCCCGCCGCATTCCGGCGAAGTTCGGGCTGCACCCGGTGCGGGACGTCCAGGTGCTCGCGCCGATGCACCGGGGCGGTCCCGGCGCCGGGAACCTCAACGCGCGCCTCCAGGAGGCCCTGACGCCCCCGCACGACGGGCTCGCGGAGCGCCGCCACGGCGGGCGGGTCTTCCGCTTGGGCGACAAGGTCATCCAGATCCGCAACGACTACACGAAGGGAAGGGCGGGGGTCTTCAACGGCACGGTGGGGCTCGTGCAGTCGATCGACGCGGTGGACCAGACCCTCACCATCCGCACCGACGAGGACGAGGACGTGGTCTACGAGTTCACCGAACTCGACGAGCTCGTGCACGCCTACGCGATCACCGTGCACCGCTCGCAGGGCAGCGAGTACCCGGCGGTGGTGATCCCGGTGACCACGAGCGCGTGGACCATGTTGCAGCGCAACCTGATCTACACCGCGATCACGCGCGCCAAGCGCCTGGTGGTCCTCGTGGGCTCCAAGCAGGCGCTCGCGGCGGCGGTGCGGACGGCGGGCACCGGGAAGCGCCACACCGGCCTCACGCACCGGCTCGCGGGTCCGGACGACGGCCGCCCGGGACGTTCGCATCGGCCGTAGGCGATGCCCGACCTACACGGGATCCCCGAACGCCACCCGGCTCAGGCTTCGGCGACCCGCACGACCGCGCCGGCTCCGGCGAGCCTGTCGTGGGCGGCGGTCGCGGTGGCGTGGTCGACGCCGGACAGGATCGTGGACGGCGTGACATCGGCGAGCCGCTTCGCCTCGGCCAGGCCGAGGCCCGTCAGGGCGCGGATCTCCTTGATGACCTGGATGTGCTTGGGTCCGGCGTGGTCCACGACGACCGCGTAGGAGTCGCCCGGGGCCGCCGCCCTCGCGAGCGCCTCCGGCGTCGCGGCGACCTCGGTGATTCGGACCGTCGCGCCGGCGGTCGCCAGCACCCGGTAGGCGACGCTCGCGGCGGCGTGGTCGACGCCGGACAGGATCGTGGACGGCGCGTGGTCGACGAGCTGCTTCGCCTCGACCAGTCCGAGCCTGGTGAGCGCCCGGATCTCCTTGACGACCTGGATCGGCTTGCGCCCGGCGTCGTCCACGACCAGGGCCCACAGGCCCGGCTGCGGGGGCACCACGGGCACTTCGCCCTTCGCGGTCGGGTACTGCACCCAGTGCTCGGTGCGCTCGTCGCGCCGGTAGCTGCGCTGGGTCACGATCACCATGAGCGCGACCAGTCCGCCTCCGGCGAGGAAGAGGGCCAGTGCGAGCCAGTCGGTGAGGGAGATGTCCGGCATCGCTACCGGTAGTTCGTGAACTGGAGCGCGACTTCGAGGTCCTTGCCCTTGAGGAGCGCGATGACCTCTTGGAGGTCGTCGCGCTTCTTGCCGGTCACGCGCAGCTTGTCGCCCTGGACCTGCGGCTTGACGCCCTTGGGGCCCTCGTCGCGGATGATCTTGCCGATCTTCTTCGCGTCCTCGGTCGAGATGCCCTGCTTGAAGGACACGTCGATCTTCGACTCCTTGCCGGACTGGCGCGGCTCGCCCGCGTCGAGCGCCTTCAGGGAGATGCCGCGCTTGATGAGCTTCTCCTTGAGCACTTCGAGGGCGGCCTTCACGCGGTCCTCGGTCTCGGCGGTGATCACGGCCGCCTCGTCGCCGCTGCGCTCGACGCCCGCGCCGGTGCCGCGGAAGTCGAACCGGGTCCCCAGTTCCCGCTGGGCCTGGTTGATCGCGTTGTCGAGTTCGGCCAGGTCGATCTCGGAAACGATGTCGAACGAGGCGTCAGCCATGGCGGACCGGTCCTTCCATATCGAGGTGCTGCATTGCCGAGCACGGCGTCGGGGCGGCGCGAGGGTCGCGATCGTCAAGCCTAGTCGGGCCCCGCCCCACCGCACGCGCCCCTACGGGCCCGGAGCCAGTGAACGCGGTCTCATCGGAGGAGAACCCGCTTGCGCCCGCCCGCAAGGGGGAGGCTATTCTTGCTCTCGCTACACAGCACGGCAGGTTGCCCGAGCGGCCAAAGGGAGCTGACTGTAAATCAGCCGGCATTGCCTACGCAGGTTCGAATCCTGCACCTGCCACCAGTAGCGGAGCGGCCCGCGATCCGAGCAATCGGATCGCGGGCCGCTTCATTTCCACCGTGGACGCGGACGGCCCCCTCGCGGGTTCCGGGCCCGCCGCCGATGCCCGGAACGCGTCTCAGACCGCCGGCGTCGGGGCGGTGCGCGGCAGCCACGCCGTGGTCTCCCAGCCGCCCTCCGGACGACGCTGCGCCCGCAGCCGGCCCCCGACCGCCTCCACCCGCTCGGTGAGGCCGACCAGGCCCAGTCCCGCGCCGGAGTCGGACAGGCGGCCCTTCGCCGGGCGGCCGTCGTCGCGCACCGACACCTCCAGGCCCTGGCCGCCCGCCGCCGCGACCACCACGCGCACCCGGGTCGCCCCGCGGGCGTGCTTGCGCACGTTCGTCAGCGCCTCCCGCACCACGCGGTGCGCCGTCGCCGCGATCTCCGGGGCCACGTCCCCCAGCTCGGGGGAGATGAAGCACGTCGCGTCCGAGCCCTCGCGGCTGAACCGGTCGACCAGGTCCTCGACCTGCGACAGGTCGCCCAGCGGGTTCACCCCGGCCCCGTCGGCGCCGCGCAGCATCCCCACCATCCGCCGCATCGACGCCAGCGCCGACAGTCCCGCCTCCTCGATGTCCGCGAACGCCTTGCGCGGATCGGTGTCGGTCACCTGCGCGGCCTGCGCGAGCACGACCATGCCCGTCACGTGGTGGGCGACGAAGTCGTGCATCTCGCGGGCCAGTTCCAGGCGCTCGGCCCGGCGCACCTCCTCCTGCGTCTCGCGCCGCAGCCTGTCCATGCTGCGCAGGTACGCGCCGAATCCGATGACGGTGGTCATCGCCATGACGACCATCATGGTCCCGCCGACCCGCGTGCCGTCGAGCACGAACAGCCGGGCTCCGATCACCAGGATCGCGGCGCCGGTGGCGAACGCGACCCACCGGCCCGGTGCGGCGTCCCAGTGGCGCACCGCGAACAGCATCAGCAGTCCCAGCGCCAGCAGTTCGGCGGTGCCCACGCCGCGCTGGGCCTGGTCGACGACCACGTCGAGCCCGGTCACCGCGAGCGATGCGATGGCGGCCGCCGCGATCCACCGCTTGCGGCCGGGCCGGTACCAGACGTACACGCCGATCGCGAGCAGGGAGGTCGCGAACTGCACCCATGAGACCCACGAGTAGGCAGGCGGCTTCTCGTCCAGGCCGTGCGAGGCCATCTCGGCCGTCAATATGAGCAGCAGCGTCGAGACGATGCCGATTCTCAGCAGGCGCATGCTGAGCCGGTTGAAGCGCTTGCTCCAGGTGGGCTTGGCCGACGCGGCGGGAGTGGCGGTCATGCCACGACGGTATCCGCCCCGGAGCGGCCCTCGGCCGAACGGCCGACCCGCGGCGTGCGAAACCGGTCGGGGAGCCGAAGCGGCGGCACCCCGTTCACGGCGACGCTGGTCCCATGAACGGATTCCTGGAGATCACCACCATCGTGAGCCTGGTGCTCACCCTCGCGTTCCTCATCGCGGGGACGGCCCTGCCCTTCCTCCCGTCGCAGCGAAAGGCCCGCCGATGAGGCCGCCCATGCTCAGCGCCCGCTCGCTCGTCAAGCACTTCGGCACCGCGCCGGCGCTCGACGGCGTCGACTTCGGCGTCGCGCCCGGCGAGTCGGTGGCCGTGACCGGCCCCTCCGGCTCGGGCAAGTCGACGCTCCTGCACTGCCTCGCCGGGATCATGCGCCCGGATTCGGGGGAGGTCCACCTGTTCGACGAGCGCATCGACACCCTGTCCGAACGCCAGCGCAGTCACCTGCGGCGCACCAGGTTCGCGTTCCTGTTCCAGTTCGGGCAGCTCTTGCCCGAGTTGCCCGCCGAGGAGAACGTGGCCCTGCCGCTCATGCTCGGCGGGATCTCGCGCCGGGCCGCGCTGGAGCCGGCCCGGACCGAACTGCGCCGGCTCGGCGTCGAAGGCAAGGAGGGGCGCCGGCCCGGCGAGCTGTCGGGCGGCGAGGCCCAGCGGGTCGCCCTGGCGCGCGCCCTGGTGGTGCGCCCGGCGGTGGTGTTCGCGGACGAGCCGACCGGCGCGCTCGACCGCGCCACCGGCGACCAGGTCATGGGCGTCCTGCTCGACACGGTCGCGGAGCTCGACGCGGCGCTGGTGGTGGTCACCCACGACCCGCGCATCGCGGCCCGGTGCACGCGGACGATCGAGATCCGCGACGGGCGCCTCAGCGGCGCGCCGCGCACCGGTGACGGCACGGCCCCCGAGGCCGGCGTGCCGGTCGCGCCGCGGTTCGCGGCGGGAAGCGTCGCCGCGCAGGCGTCTTCGGGCGGTGGTCCGGCGTCGGATCCGGCCGTCCGCGCGGTCGGCGGGGGCGGTGACGCCTTCGCGTCCGGTGCGGGCCCCGACGGCGGACCGTTCGGGCACGAGCCGGTCGCGGAGGTGTGGCGATGACCGAGCTGGCCTGGCGCCTGACCCGCCTGGGCGGGCGCAGTGCGCTGCTGAGCACGGGGCTGACCGCGCTCGCCGTCGCGGTGGCGACGCTGCTGCTCCAGTTCGCGGTCGCCGGGAACTTCGCGTTCGACCAGCGCGGCGACCGCACCGCCTGGCGCGATCCCGGCGAGGCGGACGGGGCCGCCTCGGCGGTCATCGCCACGGCCGCCGACCACTTCGGCGGCGACACGATCACCCGCGTCGACCTGGCCTCGCTCGGCGGCGCCCCGGTCCCGCCGGGCCTGGACGCCTTCCCGGCCCCCGGCGAGGTCTGGCTCTCCCCGGCCGCCGCCGACCTGCTCGAAGGCGTGCCCGAGTCGGACTTCCTCGCCCGCTACGGCGATGTCGCCGTCGCCGGGGAGCTCGGCGGGGAGGCCCTCGCGCATCCGAACGAGCTGGTGGCGGTGGTCGGCCGGTCCGCCGACGACCCGGTGATGACCACGGAGCGGTTCAACGCCGACGCGGTCTCGCCGCGCGGGTTCGACAGCTTCGCGGGCGGCGCCGCCGACGCCGTCTACGGCTTCTACATGATCCTCATGGTCCTCGCGGCGATCCTCATGGCCGTGCCCGCCGCGGTCTTCGGTGCGGCGTCGGCGCGCCTGACCGTGTCGAGAAGGGACGAGCGGCTCGCGACGCTGCGCCTCATCGGGGCGACGCCCGGGCAGGTGATGCGGTTGACGCTCATCGAGACCGTGCTCGCCGCGGCCGCGGGGGCGGTCGCCGGCACCATCGCGTGGATGCTCGTGACGCCGCTGGTGGCGCTCATCCCGATCGACGGCGGCCGCTGGTACGTCGCGGACCTGTGGGCCGGGGCGCCGTGGATGACCGCGGTCGCCCTCGCCGTGCCGGTCCTGGTGGCCGTGTCGGCCCTCATCGGGCTCCGCGGCGTCGTGATCAGCCCGCTGGGGGTCGCGCGGCGCGTGAAGCCCAAGGGCCTCAAGGCGATTCGCGTGGTCGTGTTCGTCGTCCTCGCGGTGCTGTTCCTCGCGGCCACGCAGGCGGTGAGCGGCAGCATGCTCGCGGTCGGCATCCTCGTCGTGCTGTTCGCCGCGACGCTCGCGGCCGTGAACCTCATCGGCCCCTGGACGGTCCAGAAGCTCGGGAACGTCCTGGCGCGCACCGCCCGGGGCCCCGCGCGGCTGCTCGCCGCCCGGCGCCTCGCCGAGGACCCCAAGGCCGCCTGGCGGGCCGTCGCCGGCGTCGCCATCGCCGGCTTCATCGCCGGATCGGTCGCGCTCTTCCCGATGATCGTGACCGACACGAGCACGCGGGAGACCGAGACGATCGCGGCCATGGTCCCCGAAGGCGAGGCCGAGGCCCTCGCCGCGGTCCTGGGCGAGCGGCTGGGCGACGGCGCCGGCGTCGCGGTCGTGGACTCCAGCGGGTACCTGACCGCCGTCGACGGCGCGGCCGTCGTCGAGGCGACCACCACCGGCGCGGAGCTCGAAGCGGTCCGCAGCGCCATGACCGCGGTCCTGCCCGGCGACCCGCCCGAACGGGAGGTCGACTCGAGCATCGTGTCCAACCGCCTCGTCGGCAGCATCCGCGTGGGCGTGACCGTGGTCCTCGCGGTGGTCTTCGCGACCGCGGCCGTCTCGGCGGCGATCAGCGCGATCGGCTCGGTCCTCGACCGCCGCCAGGCCTACCGCCTCCTCCACCTCGCCGGGACCCCGCAGCAGGTCCTCGACCGGGCCCGCCGCCAGGAGGCACTGCTGCCCCTGGGCCTCCTCGGCGGCGCCTCGATCCTGACCGGGATGCTCCTGACCGCCCCGGTCATCGGCGCGATGGGCTTCGACGCCAGCGGCGCCCTCATCCTGGGCGCCACGGTCGCCCTCGGGTTCGGGGCGGTCGTCGCGGCCGGGGCCGTGTCGCGCCCGCTCCTGCGGTCGGTCATGCAGGACGTGAGCCCCCGGCCCGACTGAAGCCGCCCCATGCGCGGGCGGACGGCTCCCGTCCGCCCGCGTTCGCGACGTGTGCGACCGCCGCGGACCGGGTATTCCAGGTCGGCCGGGAGCCGGCACGGCGGTGTGGTGTCCCCGGTGCGGGCGGTGTCCCCGAAAACGAGATAGAACTGAGGATGTGATAGTTAGGGAAACCTAAGCTGTCTTCCCGTGACGAGGCCGACCGACGGCTCGCAGGCCTCGCCAGGCAGGTCTGCGAGCCGCGAATCCGAGGAGCCCTGATGGCTGAACGTCGAGGACGCAGAACCCCGAATGTCACGACCGCCGAAGTGCTGCGGACCGAGCAGGTCACACCGCACATGATTCGCGTGGTCCTCGGCGGCGAGGGCCTCGCGGGCTTCGAGTGCGGCGACTACACCGACCACTACCTGAAGCTCCAGTTCCCCGTCGAGGGCGTGGCCTACCCCGAGCCGTTCGACCTCGCCCGGATCCGCGAGGAGCTCCCCAGGGAGCAGTGGCCCGTGACCCGCACCTACACCGTTCGGCGCTGGGACGCGGCCGCCCGCGAACTGTGGATCGACTTCGTCTACCACGGCGACGAGGGCGTCGCCGGCCCCTGGGCCGCGAACGCGAAGCCCGGGACCCTCCTCCGCTTCGCCGGACCGGGCGGCGGCTACGCCCCCGACGCCGGATCGGACTGGCACCTGCTCGTCGGCGACGAGAGCGCCCTCCCCGCGATCAGTTCGGCCGTGGAGCGCCTGGCCCCCGGCGCCCGCGCGCACGTCTTCGTCGAGGTCGAAGGCCACGACGAGGAGCAGCAGTTCAAGTCCGCCGGCGACCTGCGGGTCACCTGGCTCCACCGCGGCGCCGACCGCGTCGGCGAGCGCCTGGTCGAGGCCGTGCGCGGCTTCGAGTTCCCCGGCGGCACCGTGCAGGCGTTCGTGCACGGCGAGGCCGGATTCGTCCGCGAGATCCGCCGCCACCTGCGCTTCGACCACGGCGTCCCGCGCGAGCGCCTCTCGATCTCCGGCTACTGGCGCCTGGGCCACAACGAGGACGGCTGGCAGTCCTCCAAGCCCGAGTGGAACAAGGTCGACGAAGTGGAAGAGGCCGAAGCCGCGAACTGAGGACCGACGACGCAAGGGGCCGCCCCATGGGGCGGCCCCTTCTGTTCGCGCCGCAACGACCCCCGCGCCCCGGCCCCGGTTCGGCCCGCGCCCCGGTCCGACCCGGAATCCACGCGTACGTCATGTGTACCAAACGAAACCGACATCGCACGCAGTTCATCTATAAGCTACTTTGTTGACAGAAAAACTTCACCCCCCCCACCACTCCTCCTGGAGGCACGCATGGCCGACCCCCGCACTCCCGCGCGCAGGGAGAGGTGACCGGATGCCCAAGGGCAAGATGATCCGCGCCGCACTGGACTTCTTCAGGATCGGCAAGAAGCGCAAGGGCAGAGGGCTCGACAAGGGCAAGGGCCCCGACACCACTCCCGACGTCACGACGGAGCCGAAGGGCTGGACGCACCCGACGAACCCGAACGCGAAGCTGTCCCCCGAGGCGAACGCCGCCGCGGACCAGTTCCTCAAGAACGCCAGGGACACCGAGGCGCGCGTCACCCCGAAGATGGACCAGCTCGCCAAGGACCTCCCCGCCGACCTGCTCGGCCGCGAGCACCGGCTCAAGACCGAGGACTCCCTCAAGGAGAAGGTCTACCGGACCATGCGCGACGACGGCGTCGACCACGACACCGCGCTCAAGCGCATGAACGACTCCGTCAGGTACACCGTCCAGCACTCCCCCGACGGCTACTCCGACGGCGTCAAGAAGACCCACAAGCTGCTCGAGGACAGCGGCTTCGAGGCCGACCCGAAGCAGTTCAAGAACAAGTGGAACGAGAACGGCACCTACCAGGGCATCAACTCCACCTGGACCGACCCCAAGACGGGCACGCAGTTCGAGGTCCAGCATCACACCGAGCAGAGCTTCTGGGCCAAGGACGCCGGCACCCACCACCTCTACGATGAGATGAAGAGCATCGGGGACAAGTCGAGCCCGCGGTACCAGGAGCTCGTGCAGCAGCAGAAAGACGTGTTCAACAACGTCCAGCGCCCGCCCGGCGTGCAGGACCTGAAGATCGATCAATTGGGGAACAGACGTGGATGATCTCAAGTACTTCGTGAGGACGAACGCGTGGACCTCCCGGTCCGACCCGGCCGGCTTCCTGCGCACCTACCGCAGCGGGAACACCGACCACACCGAGAGCTTCAACTTCTTCACCGCCGAGTGGGACCACACCGACTTCTTCCTCGACTACGACCGCGGCAGCGTCGACGACGAGTACGAGGAGGTCCCCGCGGCGGAGGCCGAGCGCCTGCTCCAGGAGCGCCTGCGCCAGAAGGCCGAGCGCGAGCGGTCCAGCTGACCTCCCCCACTCCCGCAACGTGAAACGGGGCCGCCCGCCGGGCGGCCCCGTCGCTGCTGCGCTCTCGGATCGGGGCCCTAGTCCGTGCCCGCCGTCGGCGACTCCCCGGCGTCGCCGGCCGTCTCTCCTGCGCCGGCGCCGCTGTCCTTGACCCACTTCGGGTTCGCGGCGATCCACTGGTCAAGGGTGTCGGTCTGGAGCGCCTCCCACAGCGCGTCCGCGGCGGTCTGCTCCTCGCCCTCGTGGGTCCGCACGATCGACAGCGGCTCGCCGTTGTAGTCGATCTCCTCGGCCGTGGACGGCACCTGGATCGAGGTGATGTCGTCGGGGTTGATGTCGCGCAGGTTCACCACGAGGTCGGTCAGCGCCCATTCCTCGGGCAGCTGCATCGTCAGCGAATCCCCGAATCCCGAGAGGATGTCGTTGAGCTTGGTCGGGTCCTTGTGGTACCCGTCGGCCTTCAGCTCGGTGATCAGCGACCGGATGGCCTGCTGCTGCATGGCCTGGCGCCCGTAGTCGCCGCCGCGCCCCTCCTCCCAGTCCGAATCCCAGTTCCAGCCGTAGCGCTGGCGGATCAGGTCGAGGGAGTCCTTCTTGTCGTAGTATGCGCAGCCTTCGGGGAAGACCTTGTTGTCGCCGTGGTGCGAGGTGATCTCGTGCCAGGGGCACAGCTCGATCTCCCCGACGAGGTCGACCAGCTCGAGGAAGCCGTTGAAGTCCACCGTCGCGCCGATGTGGAACTGGACGCCGGTGAGGTCGTAGATCGTGTTCACCACGTTCGGCCGGGTGGTCTCCCAGTCGTCGCTGATCGACGCGGCGTGGTTCAGCTTGAACTCGCAGGGGTCGTTGCCCCAGTCGGGGCCGCAGTCGGGGATGTCCACCCACAGGTCCCGCGGCAGCGACACCATCGACACGTCGGTCAGGTCCTCGTTGATGTGCACCATGATCATCGTGTCGGAGCGGGTCGACCCGCCCTGCTTGTCGACGCCGAGCACCAGGATGTTCAAGGGCCCCTGGATGTCCGCGACGACCTCGGCCTGCGCGTCGCCGAGGATCTCCTCCGATTCGACCGCGTTGTTCGCCGTGTCGAGCGCGATCTGCGCCGCGGCCGCCGCGCCGCCGGCGACGACCAGCGTCAGTCCGCCCGCGTACATCATCAGGTGCGCCCACCACGGGGCCCCGCTCTTGCCGGCCATGCGTCTCCAAGTCGGATAGGGGTCTTCCACAGCGATAACGCCGCGGTAACGCCTTCCGGTTGCACGCCGGCGGGAGCGGGCCCGATCAGTCGGTGGTGCCCGCCGAGGCGTCCTCGCTCGGTGCGGTGTCGGCACCGCTGCCGGTCGTCTGCTTGACCCACTCCGGGTACTGGACGATCCACTGGTCCATCGTGTCGTTCTGGAGCGCGTCCCACAGCGCGTCGGCCGCGATCTGCTGCTCGCCCTCGGCGATCACCTCGGAGGAGCCGACGTCGGTCTCCTGGGACGTGGCCGGCACCCGGATCGAGGTGATGTCGTCGGGGTTGATGTCGCGCAGGTTCACCGCCAGGTCGGTGACCGTCAGCCCGTCGGGCAGGTCCAGGGTCAGCTTGCTCCCCAGGCCGTTGAGCACCTCGGTCAGCTTCGCGGGGTCCTTGTGGTACCCGTCGGCCTTCAGCTCGGTGATGAGCGCCTTAATGGCCTGCTGCTGCATCGCCTGGCGCCCGTAGTCGCCCCACAGGTCGTTCTCGTAGTCCTCGGGGTGGTCCCACGGATAGCGCTGGCGGATGAGGTCGAGGGCCTCTTCCTTGTTGTAGTCGTTGCAGCCCTCGGGGAAGACCCGGTTGTCGCCGTGGATCGAGGTGATCTCGTGCCACGGGCACAGCTCGACCGTGTCGACCAGGTCGACGAGGTCCATGAAGCCCTCGAAGTCGACCGTGGCGCCCATGTGGAACTCGACGCCGGTGAGGTTGTAGATCGTCTCGACCACGTTCGCGCGCGTCACGTCCCAGTCGTCGGAGATCGACGCGGCGTGGTTGAGCTTCTGCATGCAGGTGTTGTTGCCCCAGTCGGGGCCGCAGTCGGGGATCTCGACGTACAGGTCGCGGGGGAGCGACACCATCGACACGTCGGTCAGGTCCTCGTTGATGTGCACCATGATCATCGTGTCGGACCGGGTCGACCCGCCCTGCTTGTCGACGCCGAGCACCAGGATGTTCAGCGGGCCCTTGATGTCCTCCACGTCCATCTCGGCGCGGTTGTCGCCGAGGATGTCCTCGTTCTCGACCGCGTTGTTCGCGGTGTGGAGCGCGATCTGGGCGACCGCGGCCGCGCCGCCGGCGACGACCAGGGTCAGTCCGCCCGCGTACATCATCAGGTGCGCCCACCACGGGGCGCCGCTCTTACCAGCCATGCCTCTCCAAGGGTCCGGTCGGCGATATCACCGTATTGATAACGCTTCGGTAACGTGGCCCGGTTGCATGGGAGACAGCCTAATCGGCGGTCTCGGTGGCACCGTCGGAGGGCGGAGCCGAGGAGTTCTCACTGGTCACGGTCGCGCAGTCGGGGTGCGAGTCGCCGCTGAGCCAGTCGGGGTACTCGCAGGCCCACTCGTTGAGGGTATCGCTCTCGATCGCGTCCCACAGCGCCTCGGACGCGACCTCCTCGTCGGTGCCCTCGTGGATGAGCACGTACGAGGTCCCGTTGATGCTGCCCTCCGAGGACGGCGTGCCGATCGAGAGGATCTCGTTGGGGTCGATGTCGCGCATCTGCGTGATCAGGTCGATGAGGTTGTAGCCGCCGACGTCGAGCGTCAGCGCGTCGCCGAAGCTGTTGAGCAGGCTCACGGCCTTGGCCGGGTCGGTCGCGTACCCCTGCTCCTTCGCCCGCTCCAGGATCTTCTTGATCGCCTGCTGCTGCATCTTCTGGCGGCCGAAGTCGCCCCAGGTCCCGTTCTCGTAGTCCTCGTCGGAGTCCCAGCCGTAGCGCTGGCGCACCAGGTCGAGCGCGTCCTTGCGGTCGTACTCGGCGCAGCCCTTGGGGAAGGTCTTGTCCGTGTGGATCGAGGTGATCTCGTGCCAGGGGCACAGCTCGATGGTCCCCAGCTCGCCGACCATGTCGAGGAAGCCCTCGAAGTTCGCGATCGCGCCGCCGTCGAACTGGACGCCGGTGAGGTTGGTGATGGTCTCGGCGGTGTTCTGGAACGACTCGCCCCAGTCCTCGGAGTAGGCGAACGCCTCCGTCAGCTTCGTCTGCTCGGCCGGGACGCCCGAGGGGATGTCCACCAGGAGGTCGCGCGGCAGCGAGATCATCGAGACCTGCGTGAGGTCCTTGTTGACGTGGACGATGATGTCGGCGTCGGTGCGGGCCTCGCCGCCCGCGTCCACGCGCTCGTCGGTGCCCAGGACCAGGAAGTTCAGGGGCCCCTCGATGTCGGCGCCCGCCACGGCCTCGACCCGCTGGTCCCCCAGGAGGTCCTCCTGGTTCACCGAGTTGTTGACCAGGTTGAGGCTGACCTGGGCGGCGATCGCGCCGCCGCCGGCGACGACCATGACCATCGAACCGCTGATGACCATGGCCTTCGCCCACCAGGGGGACGACGCCTTGGCAGCGTGTTTGACCGGGCTCATTGCCTCTCCCGTACGTTCAGTGGGGTGCGGCGGCGCAGCCGGGGTGGGCTGGGCCGCTCTGAGGGGTACACGCGCAGTTCACCTGGGGGGTTGCGCATACATGACCATAGTTCATTTCCATCGCGTAACCACTCGGTCCACGGCCCGTCGGGCCGTTCAGTGAGAATGATTCGGATTAAGAGCTGAAATACAGTATGACGCCTGCAGCGCCCACCGCGAACAGGAACGCGACGGCGAGCCTCGCGGCGCTCCAGGCGCGCTCGCCGACCACCCGGCCGGTCTCCCCGTGCACCGCGACCATCCGCGCCCGGCCCCGGTGCGGATACGAGGCCAGCCACACCGGCAGCAGCACCAGCCGGTACGCCAGGCCCGCGTACGCCGTGTCGATGCCCTGCACGTGCCGCTCGTCCCCGCCGACCCGGGCGCGCACCTCGGCCTCGATCGACCCGGCCATCCGGGCCTTCGCCAGCTCCAGCCCGGTCTCCGGCTCCAGGTCGTAGCGCTGCACCCAGTACCCCTCGAGCCGCTCCGGCGCGAACGGCACCGCATCGGCGAGCGTCCAGTCGCGCATGAGGTCGGCCAGCGCCCGGCCGTCGAGGCGCACCGTCGCCGGGATCGCGACCGCGGTGAAGTCCCGGTCGACCACGCCGGCCGCCGGGGTCCAGTGCACGCCCCTGACCCGGGCGCCCGTGTCGCCCCCGGCCCGCGACCAGTACGCCTCGCCGCGGGCGGCCCGGTACCGCGACCTGGTGCGCGCCTGCCACACCCAGTGCGGCAGGTAGGCGCCCCGGAACGTCGTGGACTCGTCGATGCGCCGCAGTACGGACGGGGCGAACGGGCGCCGCCGCGCCCAGTCGCGCAGGAGCCGGCGCGCGGTGGCCCGCTCGATCCGGAACGGCACGAGCGCCTCGGGGGCGACGATGAGCTCGGGGGTGTCGTCGGCGTACCGCAGTGTCGCCTTGGGCGCCAACGCGGTCCAGTCGGGGTCCTGGAGGCGGCGGGCCGCGGGGCGGCCGTGCTGCTCGGTGCCGCAGGCGCCGCAGGCGAGGACGGTGGCGCCGGGTGCGGTCCGCAGCGGGGCGCCGCAGGAGGTGCACGGACATGAGGGGAGCAACGCACACCATCCTTCCATTTCGGGCACTGCTCCCACTCTAAGGGCCGCGGCCGCCCGACGGAGGAAAACGGTTCGGGCCCATGCCCATCCGTCGAGTCCGGACGGAGCGGTCGGGACCCGCCCCACTGGATATATCGCCGCGGCGGTGGCAGGATAGAGCGCGTGACGCCACGGAGGGGGATCACGTCTGCGCGTGATTATGACGACCAGTATCTGCGCCTGCGCGGACTCATGCGGTCGGGCCAGGTCGCCGAGGCCGTCAGCGAGAGCACCTGGATCTCCTACAACTCGGAGACCGCCCACCAGCGGGCCCAGGCGTGGCTCTTCATCCTCGAGGGCCAGATCAGCCAGCGGGCGATCGACAAGATCCCCGGCACCATCGACCAGGCCGGCACCGCGGTCGCCCGCTGCCGCGACCCCCGGCTCGACGGCAAGTACCACGCGCTCGCGGCCTGGTACTACCACCACCACATCAAGTCCCTCGACTTCACCGCGCAGCGGCTGGTCCTCTCCCAGCGCGCGCTGCGCTCGATGACCGAGGCGAGCCAGGGCGCGGTCGACGCCTGGTACGACCTGGCCGTGATCCTCTCCAACTGCGGCTACCAGCAGCAGGCGGCCGGCGCCCTGGACCAGTGCCACACCCTCGCCGAGCGCGCCGGAATCAGCCGGTCCTCAGTGGAGGGCGTGGAGATCCGGGTCCGGGACGCGCTGCTGCGCTACTACACCGGCGACCCGCGGGCGTGCACGGGCCAGCTGCGCCAGGAGCTGCGCCGCGTCAAGCCGAACCTGCACGACCTGGACACGCGCGAACTCGAGTGGGTGCACTACGCGCTGGCGCGCCTGAGCCTGCTCGGCTTCAGCGAGCAGTGGTCGGTGGAGCACCTGCTGCCGGAGGAGACCTCGTCGGTGGAGGCCCAGGACCTGCGGATCATGGCGCGCGCCTCGCGGCTCATCGCGCAGGCGCGGGGCCTGGAGGCCCTGGAGGTGCTGGAGACCCGCGAGATCGGGGACGAGACGCTCGGCGTCATGGAGCCGCAGCACCTGAAGTCCCTCGCCCTGGTCGCGAAGGGCGACCACGCCGCCTCGATCCTGGCGGCGCACGCGACGACGTACGCGCTCTACAAGCAGATTAACG
The DNA here is from genome assembly GCF_900101745.1 of Glycomyces harbinensis. GTDB lineage: Bacteria > Actinomycetota > Actinomycetes > Mycobacteriales > Micromonosporaceae > Glycomyces > Glycomyces harbinensis. Next base: position 170,869 of record NZ_FNAD01000009.1, read on the forward strand.
AGTTCCACACGATCTACCTGGCCTCGGCGGCGGCGCTGGTGGACCACGACCAGCTGCGCCGCGCGGCGGCGGGCTGGGCCGACCGGGCCAACACCGACGATCTGACGGGGCTGCCGAACCGGCGGCGCCTGGACGCGTTCCTGTCCGATGTGGACGGCGACGGGATGATCGCGGTGCTCGACCTGGACGGGTTCAAGGCGGTCAACGACACGCACGGGCACCAGGCGGGGGACGCGATCCTCCAGCGGGTGGCGGCGCTCCTGTCGAGCGTGGTGCGCTCGGGCGACCTGTTGGCGCGCACCGGCGGCGACGAGTTCATCCTGGTGCTGCCGGGTGCGACGGAGTACGACGCGGACGCGGTGTCGGACCGCATCCGGGTCGCCGTCGCGGCGGAGAAGTGGGAGTACTCGGTGCCGGGAACGCCGGTCGACGTGTCGATCGGCTGGGCCCGGCTGGCGGCGGGCGGGAATCCGGCGCAGACGCTGTGGGCGGCCGACCAGGCGATGTACCAGATGAAGCGCTCGCGCAAGCACTACTTAAGCAAAGGCTGGATCGGGCGGATCTGGGCGAGCCCGGGAGAGTCTGAACAAATCGGACGCTCCGGGGACCCCCCGGTTCAAGCGTAGTTCCCGGGTCCGACGGTGCTTTCGGTTCGGGCGCAACGCGAGTCGCGCTCGCGCGGTCCGGCCCTGCTACGGGCAGGGCGCGAAGATCGCGTCCAGGTCCACGTCGGCCACCGCGCCCGCGAAGCCCTCCTCCTCGTACCTCGCGCAGGCGGCGGCGATGTTCGCCTCCTCCGCGGCGTAGTCGACGGCCAGGATCAGCTTTCCGGCGGCCGCGATCTCCCGCACATGGGCGAGGTTCTCGGCGCACCACTCCTCGGTGCAGGGCTCGTCGGGGTTGATGAAGAACAGCTCCTCGACGCCGAGCCCGTCGATCGCGTCGAGGTACCCGTCGAACCCGATGAGCTCGGGCGAGTTCTGCACCAGCACGTCGAGCCGGTCGTCGGTGTACTCGTCGATGGCCTTGACCTGGTCGGCCATCTTCTGCGCCAGTGAATCCCGGTCCTCGCCGGGCACGAGGCCGAGGTCGATCTCCTCGTACGCGTTCGGCACGTCGAGGTACACCCCGTCGAACCCGGCCGCGATCGCCTGGTCCAGGCGCGGGCGCATCACCAGGTCCCGCCAGCGCTCGTCCCAGTACCGCACGAAGTACTCGTCGGGCCAGTCGCCCCACTGGTTGAGGACCAGGTCGGTCTCGGCGACGGCGGGGTACTCGGGCCGGTAGGTCTCGATCGAGCCCATCGTGAAGTACGCGTAGACGGTCTTGCCGGAGTCCTTGAGCGCGGTGATCTCCTCGGTGCTCCAGTAGCCTTCGCCGCCGTCGCGGGCCAGGTCGATGACCGCGACCTCCTGCGGCGTCGCCGCGAGGGCGTCGAGCGCGTCGCCGTCGTAGCCGCTGAGCTGGTAGATCCAGTCGCGGGGCGCCTGCGCGGCGCCGGCGGGCTCCTCGGTCGCGGGCGGCGGGCCGGTCGGTTCGGCCCCGGCGTCCTGCGTGCAGGCGGCGAGCAGGAGCGGGAGCGCGAGGAGCGCGGCGGGGAGGCGTCTCATGCCCGAAGTCTAAGGGGGTGGCTCAGATGTCCGTGCCGATCGCCTCGGCCACGGCCTCGACGGCGAGGGCCCGGACGACGTCGACGGAGGCGGGCACCAGGCCGGTGGCGGCGGCCACGAACGCGTCGCCGTCCATGCGCGTGTGCACGGGGCTGATGGCCTTCGCGAGGCCGTCGTGCGCGCCCTGGGCGACCAGGGCGCAGTCGACCTTGTCGAGCCGCGCGTTGGTGACCACGACGCCGATGGTGGTGTTGCGCCCGAACGACCCGCTCGCGAAGCCTTCGGGCCGCAGGAGCCGGCGGTCGAGCGGCCCGGGTTCGCCGAAGGCGTTGACGGCCGCGAGCGCGCTCACGACGACCGGTCCGGCCGCGACGGTTGCCGACCTGAGCCCGGAGGGGAGCGTCACGCCCCGCCACTGCCCCACCGTGGCGCCCCTGCCCGCCCCGACGGGCCCGTCGAGGGCCGGTTCGAACGGGGCCATGGCCGCGTCGCAGGCCTCGTAGCCCTGGGGTGCGGCCGGGACGTTGCCGGTGCCGTCGAGGTCGTAGAGGCCGAGGGTCGGCACTATCGGGACGGGTCCGCCGGGGGTCGCGACGCCGCGGCCGCGCTCGGCGAGCCAGCGCATGACCCCGTCGGCGGCGGCGAGGCCGAACGCGGAACCGCCCGTGAGCAGGACCGCGTCGATGCCGGTGTTGGCGCGGAGGGGGTCGAGCAGTTCGATCTCCCGGCTGGCGGGGGCCCCTCCCCGCACCTCGCCGGAGGCGACGGTGGCCTCGTCGAACAGCAGCACCGTGCAGCCGGTGTGCTCGCCGGTCCAGTGGCCGACGCGAACTCCCAAGTCCCGCATCCGGACAGACTACCTTCACCTGCCGGAAACCCGCTGCTCGAATTTCATAACCGAACGATAACTAAGTGCTTTGTGGACAGTGTTGCGCGCTACATGTGACCCACGCGAAATCCCTGGATTTTCAGGGCATACAGGCCCTAGCATTGATGTTGAGGCCGATGGAAGCAGTGGCGGAACGGCGAACCCGAACCGCTCGTGCTGCCGGCCACCGGAGCGATCCAGCGGGATCGCGACGGATCACCGCCGTCGACAATGGCGTCATCGACGAGCGGTCCCCCTTCAGATAGCAATCCGGCACACCCTGCCGGGAAGGAATCATCATGCACGAGTTCGTAGGTGCTTACCTCGCAGTCGACGCCGCCAACACCACCGCCACCTCGGCCCTGCCGAACGCGCCGGTCGTTGACGATGGCCGGGCCGACAAGCCGTATGTCTTCGGCGTCACCCGTCCCGAGAAGGTCCGCCTCTCGACCGCCGGCGTGCTGCGCCGGGTGGCCGACCGTGTCGAGGGCCGCGCCCTCGCCGGCCTGGCCCGATAGGTCCGAGGCGAGCGCGCCCACAAGGCGCCGCGCCCGACTGCACAACTCAAAAACCCACTAGAACGCTACGCGCTGCGGCTGCTTCCCAAGAGCCCCAGTGCGTTTCGTTCGCTCCGGGGTCATGACCGGAGGACGTGGGAAGACGGCGGGTCCCGGCTTCGAGCCGGGACCCGCCGTCGCGTCCCGGCACGCGCCGGGCGCCCGGCCGGGAACGGCCGGGCGCCCAGTGGTGACGGTCTACTCGGCGACCGCGCCGGCGGTCTTGCGGCGCCGGCCCAGGACGATCAGGACCACGCCCGCTACCAGTACCGCGCCGGCCGCGACGTAGATCACGGTCAGGGAGGTCCCGGTGGTCGGCAGCCGGCCCGAGCCGCCGCCGTTGAGCGTGAAAGCGGCCTTGTTGTCCTTCGGGTCGCTCTCGAAGTCGCCGGGGTAGTCCTCGTAGTCGAGCGCGATGACCTCGACGGACCCGGCGCCGTCGGCGTCCTCGTCGGTGACCTTGACGTCGACCGGCATGGCCTGGTCCGACCCGGGGGACAGCTCGTGGAACATGCAGATGAAGTCGAGCTCGGCGAGCCGCTCCTCGGTGACCTCGTCGTCCAGGTACGAGCCCATCTCGTCCCCTTCGAAGCAGTTCCACTCGTCGCCGCCCACCGTCATGACGACCTCGACGCCCTCCGGCAGCTCGACCAGGACCGCGTAGGACCCGGGTCCGTCGAAGAAGCTGTAGGCGCCGGCGGGGCCCTCGTTCCCGGCCCGGAGTTTCACGGTGACCTCGTCGCCGTTCCCGCCCTTGACGTCGATGGCCTCGGTGGTGAGGTCGTACAGCTGCTGGGAGGTCGTGATGTCGATGTTCCCGTGGAACTCGTCGACGAACTCGCTCTCGGGCTCGCTCACGGTCCGCAGGCCGAACAGGTCGCCCGACCCCTCGTCCCAGAACACGCCGCCGAAGTCGGCTTCGAGCCGGTCGGCGCCGACGGTGTACACCTCGTAGACGCAGTCGCACACGTCGACCGGCCCGGGGGCGCTCTCGTGGACCGTGTACCCGATCGGGGTGTCGAAGGTGAACACCGTCCCGGGCAGGTCCTCGAAGTCGGTCACGACGCAGGTGACGTTGACGCCCTCGTTCACGATGCAGTTGTCGTAGCCGGCGCCCGGCCAGGCGAGGCCGTGCGGCAGGTACTCGGGTGCCCAGGTGGTGACGACCACGGCTTCGGCGTTCGCCGACAACGCCGACTCCTGGAGGAACTCGGGCGCCACGTCGACCGTGGAGCCGGGCTCGACGCCGTCGTAGGCGGCGTTGCCGAGCAGGTACGGGCGGCCGTACCCGTCGCCCTCGTAGGGGAGGACCTCGACGGTGCCCTCGATCGTCTCCACGGTCTCGCCGTCGACGTCGACGGTGACGGTGTAGTCGTGGACGCCTTCGACCGCGCCGACGAGCGCCTTGTACTCGAAGGCGAACTCGACCGGGTTGTCCGCGTCCTCGGCGATGCACAGGAACTGCCCGGTGTCGGCGTAGAGGCCGCAGCCGTCCCAGTCGTAGGTCTGGAGCAGTCGCAAGCCGGAGCCGGTGTCGTAGTCGATGTGGGCGGTCACGTCGTGCTCGCCTTCGGCGAAGTCCTCGCCGAACTCGAGGGTGAGGCCGCCGAGGTGGTGCTCGTTGTCGGCGACGACCTCGGAGGCGATGTCCAGGTCGACCGAGACGGGGACGGGGGCCTGGGCGGAGGCCGGGAGCGCGAACGCTCCGGCGCCGAGCGCCGCGGCTCCCGCGGCGGCGGCGGTCCGGGCGAAGGCACGCCCGAACCTGTTTTTGGGTGCACTCATGGCAGGGTTTCCTAGCTGGTGATCGAGGACGGTCCTTTGTGGCCGCCTCAGAGGGACTGGATGTCTACTAGACGCGGCCGGTCCCCGAGTTGACGCAGCCGTTGCGGGGAAAATTCGTGACGGTGATCTCACGGTGCGTGCCGCCCGTGAAAGAGGGGCCCCCGTCCACCCGGACGAGGGCCCCGATGCGCTTGCGGCGCTTACTCCTCCGCCTCCGGCTCCGAGGCGGGCTCCGACGGGCCGCGCCGGCGGGTGAGCACGAACAGCAGCACCCCCGCGACCAGTGCCGCGGCGGCGATCCCGAGCACCGGCGTCAGCGACGAACCGGTCTTCGGCAGCTGCCCGTGCCCGTCCGCGTTGACACTGAACACCGCCGAGTTGTCCTTCGGGTCGGCCTCGAGCACGCCCGGGTACCCGTCGTTGTCGAGCGTGACGACCTCCAGGGTCCCGTCCCGCTTCGCGCCGGTCCCGGTGATCTCGACGCGCACCGGCAGCTCATGCGTCTCGCCGGCGGCGATCTCGTCGAACAGGCACGCGAAGTCGAGCTTCGCGAGGTCGCCGGGGTCCACGCTCGGCAGGTAGGTCTCCCAGTCCGCCTCGTCGAGGCAGATCCACCCCTCCTCGTCGATCGACACGAGGTCCAGGCCCGTCGGGAGCCTCCCGAGCAGCGCGTAGGAGCCGGGGCCGTCGAAGAAGTCGTACGCGTCCGCCGGACCGTCATTGACGACCTCCACCGTGACCGTGGTCTTGCTCCCCAAGGCCCCCTTGGCATTCGCGTCGTCGACCGCGAGGTCCCACGGGTGGTCCGCGGTCGTGATGACGATCTCGCCGACCGTGGAGTCGGCGAACTCCGACTCCGGCTCGCTCACCACCCGCAGCCCGAACAGGTTCCCCGAGCCCGCGTCCCAGTCCACGTCGCCGAACCGGTCCTCCAGCTCGGCGGCGTTGACGACATACGCGCTGTAGTAGCAGACGCACACGTCCACCGGGCCCGGCGCGCGCTCGCTCACCGCGTAGTGCACCGGCACGGTCGGCGTGAACACCGTGCCCGGCGCATCCGCGAAGTCGGTGACCACGCACGTGACCCCGGGCGAGTCGAAGTAGCGGTCGGTGCAGTTGTCGTAGCCGGCCGACGCGTCCGCGCCCCGGCCCTCGCTGAACGGGTACTCCGGTTCGCTGAACGTGAGGATCACCGCCGCCGCGTCGTCCCCGAGCGCCTGCTCCTGCAGGAACTCCGGCTGCACCTCCACCGTGCTTCCCGGTTCGACGCCGGTGAAGACCGCGTCGCCGTGCAGGTACGGCCAGGCCTCGCCCGGGCCCTCCTCGACGGGCAGGACCTCGATCGCGCCCTCGACCGTCTCGACCGTCGCGCCGTCGACCGCGAAAGAGGCGAAGTAGGCGAAGGAGTCGTCCTCGACCGCGTCGGTCGCGGCGTAGAGGAAGTCGAAGGAGACGCGGTCCCCGTCCACGTCCAGGGAGCAGTCGGCGGCGTACGGGCCGTCCGTCGTGCAGTCGTCGTCATCGGCGTCGTTCTCGGGCACGATGGCGCCCGCGGGGGTGTCGAACAGGATCGTCATGGTGACGGTGTGCCCGGCCGGGAGGTCCTCGCCGAAGACCACCTCCGCGGAGAACCGCACGGGCTCCCCTCCGACGGTGACCGGCGAACCGTCGTCGATGCCGACTTCCTCCGGCGTCGGCACCTGTGCGGACGCCGGGGAAGCGAACGCCCCGGCGCCGAGGGCCGCGGCGGCGATCACGACCGGCAGGAGCAGTGCCCGCCTGGTCCGGTTGCTGCGTGCATGCATGAAGGGCTTCCTCGCACTGGGCCGGACGGCCACGGGTCGCCCGGGAGAGGGACTGATGAATACTAGACGCGTTCAGCATGTCACTCGTTGCAATGCCGCTCCGGGGAATTCACCTGGGCGTTCCCCGAACGCCGCCCAGGACGCGGCGAGGGCGCCGCTCCCGAAGGAGCAGCGCCCTGCCGTTCACCTTCGCCGCAGCGCGGCTACGCCTTCCAGCCCGGAATCGGGAACGCCTTCGTGTGCTCGCGGATCTCGCCCGCGACCACGTCCAGCTCCGCGTCCTTGCCGTCCTTCGCCGCCGCGACCGCCCGGTCGATCCAGCCCGCGATGAGGTCCATGTCGCCCTCGGTCATCCCGCGGGTCGTGACCGACGAGGTGCCGATGCGCAGGCCCGACGGGTCGAACGGCTTGCGCTGGTCGAACGGCACCGAGTTGAAGTTCAGCTCGATCCCGGCCGCGTCCAGGGCCTTCGCCGCCGGCTTCCCGGGGATGTCCTTGCTGGTCAGGTCCACCAGGATCAGGTGGTTGTCGGTGCCCCCCGAGACCAGGTCGAACCCGCGCGAGGTCAGGCCCTCGGCGAGCGCCTTCGCGTTCGCGACGATCTGCGCCGCGTACGCCTTGAACGAGTCCTTCGCGGCCTCGCGCAGCGCCACGGCGATCGCCGCCGTCGTGTGGTTGTGCGGCCCGCCCTGGAGACCGGGGAAGACCGCCTTGTCGATGGCCTTCGCGTGCTCGGCGTTCGCGAGGATCATCGCGCCGCGCGGGCCGCGCAGGGTCTTGTGGGTCGTGGTCGTGACGACGTCCGCGTGGCCGACCGGGGTCGGGTGCGCCCCGCCCGCGACCAGGCCGGCGATGTGCGCGATGTCGGCCATGAGGATCGCCCCGACCTCGTCGGCGATGGCCTTGAAGCCCGCGAAGTCGACGGTGCGGGGGATCGCGGTGCCGCCGCAGATGATCATCTTCGGACGCTCGCGGCGGGCGATCTCGGCGACCTCGTCGAGGTCGATGCGGCCGGTCTCGCGGCGGACCCCGTAGTGGACCGCGTCGAACCACTTGCCCGTCGCGGAGACCTTCGCGCCGTGGGTCAGGTGCCCGCCCGCGGGCAGCCCCATGCCCAGGACCTTGTCGCCCGGGGACAGGAACGCCATGTAGACGGCCAGGTTCGCCGGGGACCCCGAGTAGGGCTGGACGTTCGCGTGGTCGGCCCCGAACAGGGCCTTCGCCCGGTCGACGGCCAGCTGCTCGACCTGGTCGATCAGCTGCTGGCCTTCGTAGTAGCGCTTCCCGGCGTACCCCTCGGAGTACTTGTTGGTGAGGATCGAGCCCGTGGCCTCCATGACCGCCTGGGACACGTAGTTCTCGGAGGCGATGAGGCGGATCTTCTCGGACTCGCGCCGGCCCTCGGCCTCGATGAGCCGTTCGATCTCGGGGTCGGCGGCCGCCAGGTTCGCGGTGAGGGCCTCGTAGGCGTCGGACATGCAATGCTCCTCGCTGATCGGCATGATCTCGCACGGCGACCGGGCAGGTGGCCTTGATGCACCGAGCATAGCCGGGGCCGCGGGCGCCGGGCCCGGGCGTTTCCTCCCGTGTGAGACGGCGTGACCCGTCGTACGCTCACGCGTCCGCCCGTACGAGACTCCATTGCGTACACGCAGTAGCGTGCGACGTATGTCACCTAGATCCGCCGCAAAGACCGTGGGCGCCGGGTTCGCGGTCGCGGCCCTGGCCGCGCTCGCGCAGCTCGGGCTGGCCTACGGCTTCGGCCTCCTCTCCTGGGCTGAGGACGCCCCCGGCGCCGCCGACGCCGTCCTCGAGTTCCGCTGGAACGCCAACCTCGCATGGGTGGCCTGGTTCTCGGCCGCCTCGTGCGTGGTCGGCGGCCTGGCCTCGGGCGCGATCGGCTCCCGCGCCGCCGCCAGGCTCGGGGCCGCCACGCGCGTCACCGCGGTCCTGGCGAGCGCCGCCGGAGCGTTCCTCGTCGGGCCGCTCGTGTCGCTGTCGGCCGAGCAGGGCGCGGTCTTCACCTCGTTCCCGACCGACCCGCTCATCGCCTCCGGCCTCGGCGCCGTGGTCGGCGTCGCGCTGGCGCTCATCGGGCTCAGCTCGCGCTCGGTCGCGGTCAACGTGGGCGCCTCGGTCGCCCTGGTGTGGCTCCTGGCGATCCTCTCGGTGTTCGTCGAGGTCGGCGACCGCGTCTCGCCGGTCACCGAACTGGCGGTGTGGGGCTCGTGGGCCGGGCCGGACACCGCCCTGGGCCGCCGCGGCTTCTCGATCGCGGTCCCCTTCGTGATCGGCTCGGCGCTCATCGGCGCGATCGTCGCGCTCATCGCCCGCCGGGGGACGATCACCAGCTCGGGCTACCGGATCGCGGCGGCCTCCGGTATCGCCGGACCGCTCATCGTCACCGTCGCGCACCTGGTCGCGGGACCTTCCCGGGTTGACAACGCCGAGTCCATGTCGGTGATCCTGGTCGGCCCGTACGCGGCCATCGCCGGGCTCCTCGGATCCCTGATCGTCTGCGCCCTGCCCAAGGCCGGCGGCCAGATCGACGACCGCGCCGAGGTCCGCGAGCCCGTGCCCGCCGGGCTGACCGAGTCGGTGCCCGGCTGGACCGTCCCCGAACCGGCCTCGGCCTACGACGACGGGCGCAAGGGCGACACGAAGGACCTCCCCGCCACGTTCGTGCCCGAGCAGCCCAAGCGCCCCTCCCGGCGCGAGGCCCGCGCCGCCAGGCAGGCCGCGAAGCACGACGAGCAGAAGCGTGCCGACTGGGAGCCCCAGGAGGGCGACGACGAGCCGAACCCCGACGTCGACTGGGTGCAGGAGCTCAAGGCCGTCGACATGGACGAGCCCGCCGAGCCCGAGGCGAAGCCCAAGCGCCGCGCCAAGAAGGCCGTCGGCCGCACCCGCCGCAAGATCAACTCCGACGAGGCGACCGACACCGACGAGTCCTGACACGACGAGTCCTGACACGACGAGTCCTGACACGACGAGTCCCAGCACCCCCGAAGCGAAGCGGCCGGGCCCTCAGGGCCCGGCCGCCGTCACGTCCTCACACCTCCCACTCGTGCACCGGCCTGCCGTCGGCCGACCGGCCCGCGTAGTCGAGCACCATGGCCCGCAAGGCGTCCCGCCGCTCCAACCGCTGCCGGTGCTCGGCGACCTGCACCCGCGCGACCTGCCACGAGGCGCCGTTCACGCCGCGGCGGCACCGCGCCTCGATCACCCCGAGGTACCGGTCGCCGTCGCGCCCGCTGACCCCCAGGGCCGACAGGCCCTCGGCCGCGGCCGGCAGCAGCTCGTCCAGCACCAGCCTGCGGGCGGGCACGAGCCCCCGCCCCGGCCAGTGCTGGTCGGCGTGGATGCCGTGGCGCGCCGCCGAACGGAAGTTCGCCAGCGCCTGCCCGAACTCGAGCCGGTCGTGCAGCGGCCGGTCGGCGTTCGCGTAGTGCACCACCAGTCCGTAGAACAGGGCCATGTTCGCGCAGATGTCGATCGCGGTCGGACCCGCGGCGACCACCCGGTTCTCCACGCGCACATGGGGGCGGCCCCGGTGCACGTCGTAGACCGGCCGGTTCCAGCGGTACACGGTCCCGTTGTGGTAGCGCAGCTCCTGGAGATTGGGGACCCCGCCGACGGCCATCACCGCAGCGGGGTCCTCGTCGTCGCAAAGCGGTAAAAGCGGCGCGAAATGCCGGTAGTTCTCGTCGAACAGGTCGAGCACGCCGCCGATCCACCGCTCCCCGAACCAGGCCCGCGGCTTCGCGCCCGCCGCGCGCTCGTCCGCCTGCCTCGTGTCGGTGCCCTGCTCGAACAGGATCACGCGCGTCTCGGCCCAGAGCTGGCGTCCGAACAGGTACGGCGAGTTCGCGCCCATCGCCACCTGGATGCCGGCGATCGCCTGGGCCGCGTTCCAGTACCTCGAGAAGTCCTCGGGGGACACCTGCAGGTGGAACTGGACCGAGGTGTTGGCCGACTCGGGTGCGATGGTGGAGGAGGTCAGGTCGACCGATTCGGCCCCGCGGATGTCGATGCGCAGGTGCTCGCCGCGCTGGGACATGATCTCGTCGTTGAGGATGCGGTACCGCTTGGTGCGCGAGAGGGCGTCGATGCCCATGTGGTCGGGGTACAGGGTGGGCATCGTCCCGATGGGGCAGATGTGCACGCCGGCCTTGTCGCCCGCTTCCCTGACCTCCGACAGCACCGCGGCCAGATCGCTTTCGTACCAGGAGATCCCGGCGCCGTCGAGGAGCCGGGGCGGCAGGTTGAGTTCGATGTTGAACGCGCCCAGCTCATGCTGGGCGCCGTACAGGGCGTCCTCGTCGCCCGAGGTGTGCAGGTGTTCCAGCACCGAGTCGTTCGCGAATGCCGGATCACCGTTGGGCTCAACGAGATCGAGTTCGAGTTCGAGTCCCGTCATCGGCCGGTCGCGGTCGAGCCTGCGATCGGCCAGCAGCTGAGCGAGGGCCGCCCGGCCCGCCTGGAGTCTCGCGGTGTACGCGGGATGGTCCCAGTGCTTCAAGGCAGAGCCGGTCACCTCGTCCCCCATGTTTCCTCCCCAGGAATCGATGGTTCATCAACTTTAAGACCGTTGGTCATGCCGTGGCTACCAAGGGAGATGTTGTTTCGTCCCAAATGGTGTGGATCGCGCTCATATTAGGGACCGCGCACCCTTGGTGGTGTCGGCATCTTGACACAACCGGGTCCCGGGCGGCAACGTTGCGTATCGCACCTGGTCACAGAAAGCGTCATTCGCATCACGGTGCGCTGCCCGGAGGCCACGCGCGGTGTCGTGGGTAGGATCTGCGCGTGACTGCACCGCGTCCGTCCCGCCGGCCCGCCGACTTCCTCGCCGCCAATCGCGGCGGCGGCCTCGTGACCATGCTCGACCAGCGCGGCGGCGCGCTGTTCGCTTACGCCGCTTGGCGAACGGGTCTCAAGCCTTCGCACCTGTCGCTGCTCAACCTCGTCATCGGGGTCGGCGTCAGCGCCGGGATCGTCGCCTACATCCCGGCCGCGCGCGAGGGCGCCCCGTGGTGGCCGGTCGCCGTCGCGGCTCTGATCCTGTGGCAGGCGGCGTACATGCTCGACTGCGCCGACGGCCAGCTCGCCCGCGTCACCGGCACCGGCTCCGACGCGGGCGCCCGCGTCGACATCCTCTGCGACATCGCCATCCAGGCCTCGGTCGTCGCGGTCGTCGTCGCCGTCGCCGACGCCTACACGCCGGCGGTCCCCGCCTGGTGCGGTGCGGCCTTCGCGGCACTGTGGATGACCAACCTCGTCACCTCGGTGATGGCCAAAGAGGACGCGTCGGTGTCGATGGTGACGAGCACGAGCCTGCCCGTCCGGCTCGTCAAACTGGTCCGCGACTACGGCTTCGTCATCGCCGTGATCGCCCTGGCGCTGCTCGTCCCGGATCTCATGTGGCTGGTCATGCTCGGGTTCGGCGCGGTGAACGCGCTGTTCCTGCTCGCGAGCATCGCCGCGAGCGCCCGCACCGCACTCCGCTAGGCGATGACCTCTTCGTAGATCTCCACGAGCCGGCGCAGCGTCACCCCGGGCGCGAACACCGACTCGTAACGGGCCCTGGCATTCGCCGCGAACGACGGGTCCTTCGCAACCGCCTCGAGCCCCCTCGCCAGCGCCTCGGGCGCCGGCTCGACCGCCACGCCCGCCGGCCTCGCGGTGCCGTGCCCGGCGATGAACGGCGCCCCGCCCATGCGCGTCGCGACCACGGCCCGCCCGCTCGCGAGCGCTTCGAGACCGGTGGTCGGCAGGATGTCCTGCCAGATCGAGGGGATCACCATCGCCGCGGCCTCCCCGAGCGCGGCCCGCATCCCGTCCGCGTCCAGCTGCCCCAGGTACTCGACCTCGCCCCTTGCGGCCGCCGCCTCCACGATCGGGCGCAGCGGCCCGTCCCCGGCGATCCGCAGCCGCGACCCCGGCAGGTCCGCGAGCCGCCACGCCTCCAGCAGCAGCTCGACGCCCTTCTCCGGGACGAGCCGCGCCCCGAACAGGAACCCCTCCCCGAGCGGCACGACCCCCGGGTCGGCGACCGCGTTCGGCTTCACGCGGATCCGCCCGTCCTCGATGCCGATGCTCCGCAGGTACGCGGCCATCGCGTCGGTCAGCGCGATGAAGCGGTCGACGCCGCGCCACGTGCCCTGGTGCACGCCGAGCGCGACCGCCATGACCGCGCTCTGCGCGCGCGAGCCCCGGTAGCAGGCGTGCGCGACGCCCGGCGCGTTCCAGCGCTTCCCGTGGCAGTCCCGGCAGTCGTGACCGTCCCTGAAGTAGAGCCCGTTCACGCAGTCGTGCCGGTAGTTGTGGATGGTCTGCACCACCTTCACCCCGTGCCGGTGCGCGGTGCCCACCACCGACGGCGACAGCAGCGGATAGGGATTGTGCAGGTGCAGCAGGTCCGGCTTCTCGCGTTCGAGCAGCGCCGCCAGCTCGCGCTGCGTCCCGGCCGCGTGGATCGGCGAGACCGCGAGCGCGGCCTTCCTAAGAGGAGGGAGGTCGCCGATCTCGTCCGAGGACCGCAGGAACGGCACCACGTCGACGCCGGCCGCTCGCAGCGCCCCGATCTCGTAGTCCACGATCGTGTTCTCGCCCGAGGGCTGCGCCGAGGAGTACCGGTTGTGGGCGATGACGATCTTCACAGGATCTCCGAGTGGCGCGGGCGGCGTTCAGTTCGGCCGAAGATACCTCAGCGGCCGAATAGGTGTAGGTTGTCGGGTACCGTGTCAGCGGGCCGCCCAGCTTGCGAAAGCGCAGGAGACGCAGCGTCGATCTCCGCCCGCGGACACTCACCTCCACCGTAAGCTGACGACCGCAGGGATGTGCAGTGGCTACGAGCCTGGAACGCCCAGCAAAAGATCTCCACGGAAGTGGGGGTGCTCCGCAATATCCAACCGGGAATTTCGGACGGGGGATGCGCGTGGCCGGTGCTCGCGAAGGCGGTGACCAGCAGCTGGTCACGAACGGCGTCACCCGCTCGGCCTGGCGGCGCCTCGCCCCCCGCGCCTCCAACTGGCACCGCTACTACCAGGGCGCGCTCGTCGGCGTCGACATGTTCGCGGTCCTCCTCGCCAGCGTCATCGCCGTCAACCTCACCCCCACCCCCCACGCCGGCTTCGACACCGACGGCCAGCTCCACTTCTTCTACCTCACCGTGTGGCTCCTCCTGCCCGCCGCGTGGCTCCTCACCGTCTGGGGCACCGGCTCGTACGACCGCCGCTACTTCGGCATGGGCAACGAGGAGTTCAAGCGCGTCATCCGCGCCTCCATGTTCATGCTCGCGTTCGTGTCCTTCGCGGCGCTGACCTTCAAGGCCGACGTCTCCCGTGTCACGGTCGCGGTGATCCTCCTCGCGGCCGCCTGCCTCATCATGGCCTTCCGCCTGGGCGCCCGCTACGGGCTGCACAGGATGCGCGTCGCCGGACGCGGCGTCCAGCGCGTCCTGCTCATCGGCGCCTACCCCGAGGCGCTGGAGGTCTACCGCACCGTCCGCCGCGCGCCCGCCGCCGGACTCGTGCCCGTGGGCATATACGTCACCGAGGGCGCCTCCTCCGTCCGCAACCTCGACACCCCGGTCCCGGTCTTCGCCGGGACCGACGTCGTCACCTGCGCCGAGCAGCTCGAGGCCGACACCCTCGCCGTCTGCGGCTCGGCCTCGGCCGACGCCGCCGACCTGCGCCGCCTCGCCTGGCAGCTCGAAGGCACCGGCCGCGACCTCGTGGTCGCGCCCCAGCTCACCGACATCGCCGGCCCCCGCGTGCACATCCGCCCCGTCGAAGGCCTGCCCCTGCTCTACGTCGAGGAGCCCAAGATCTCCGGCGTCGGCTGGCTGATCAAGAACATCCTCGACATCTCCTCCTCGGTGATCGGCCTCGCGCTGCTCTCGCCGCTGTTCCTGGCGGTCGCGATCGCCATCAAGACCGACAGCCCCGGCCCCGTGTTCTTCCGCCAGAACCGCGTCGGACGCGACGGCGAGACGTTCAGCTGCTGGAAGTTCCGCACCATGTACATCGACGCGGAGGAGCGCCAGGCCGCGCTCATGATGCACAACGAGACCGACGGCCTGCTGTTCAAGATGAAGGACGACCCGCGCATCACCAACGTCGGCAAATGGCTCCGGCGCACCTCCATCGACGAGTTCCCGCAGCTCGTGAACGTGGTCCGCGGCGAGATGAGCCTCGTGGGCCCCCGCCCGCTCCCGGCCGAGAACGGCGACTTCCTCGGCGACGTGCGCCGCCGCCTCCTCGTCCGCCCCGGCATCACCGGCCTGTGGCAGGTCTCGGGCCGCTCGGACCTGTCCTGGGACGACGCCGTCCGCCTCGACCTCTACTACGTCGACAACTGGTCGCTCGCGACCGACCTTCAGATCCTGTTCCGCACCGTCGCTGTAGTGTTGCGCCGAAAGGGCGCCTACTGACCGCGAGCCGAGCTTTCGACACGATGCCGTGTCCTGAGCGAATACACAGCTTGCGCCCAGGTGAACGCCAGGCCAACCCTGATAATCTTGGATCTTGATGACTACTTACGGAACAGGCAACCGCATCCTCGTCACGGGTGGCGCGGGCCTGGTGGGCAGCCACCTGGTCGACGCGTTCCTGGCGAAGGGCTGCGACGTGACCGCCGTCGACAACTTCGTCACCGGCTCGCGGGACAACCTCGCCGAGCACCCGAACCTCACCGTGGTCGAGGCCGACGTCACCGAGGGCCTGCCCGTCGGGGACGCCCCCTTCGACGCGGTCCTGCACTTCGCGTGCCCGGCCAGCCCCGTCGACTTCGCGACCCTCCCCGTCGAGATCCTCCGCGTCGACTCGATCGGCACCCTCCACGCCCTCGACCGCGCGCTCGCCGACGGCGCCCGCTTCCTCATGGCCTCCACCTCCGAGGTCTACGGCGACCCGCTCGTGCACCCGCAGCCGGAGTCCTACTGGGGCAACGTGAACCCCATCGGCATCCGCTCCTGCTACGACGAGGCCAAGCGCTTCTCCGAGGCCGCCGTCGCCGCCTACCACCGGCACAAGGGCCTGGACGCGTCGATCGTGCGGATCTTCAACACGTACGGCCCCCGCATGCGCCCCGACGACGGCCGCGTCGTCCCCAGCTTCATCAGCCAGGCGCTCGCCGGCGAGCCGCTGACGATCCACGGCGACGGGTCCCAGACCCGCTCGCTGTGCTACGTCGACGACCTCGTGCGCGGCCTGGTGCTGCTGCTCGAGTCGGGCGAGTACGGCCCGGTCAACCTCGGCACCGAGTACGAGCTCACCGTGGCGGAGATGGCCGAGGTCATCCTGCGCCTGACCGGCTCGAAGTCGACCATCGAGTACACCGACCGGCCCTCCGACGACCCCGAGCGCCGCCGCCCCGACCTCACCGCCGCCCGCGAACTGCTCGGCTACGAGCCGCAGGTCCACTATGAGGCCGGTCTCAAGACGACCATCGACTACTTCGCGACGGCCTCCAGCCCCGGCCGCGGCACCGCCGCGGACCTGGGTCTGGACGCGACGGACTTCACCGTCTCCTGAGGAAACTCCGATGTCCGGCCCGCGTGCGCGGTTCCGCTGCGCTGGCGCCGACCACGTAAGCTCGGGTCATGACGTATTCCGGTTCCAATTACCGCGGCAGCGCCTCGGTGCCGCCCGCGGGCGGCGGGGGAGGCGGCGGCGCCCGAGTCGCCGCGGCCGCGACCGGCGGCGGTCCGACCCGGCGGGGCCTCATCGGCTCCGGGGTCGGCCTGGTGGCCTCCATCGCGGCGACGGGAGGCGGCCTGGCCGTCTGGTCGACCGCCAACGACACCAACACCGACCTCGACCGCGCGTTCGACCTCGAGGGCCTCCCCGAGGAGAACCGGCCCGAGCCCGACAGGGCGCTCAACCTCCTCATCATCGGCTCCGACGCGCGCGAGGACTCCGAGGAGGGCGACGCCCGCTCGGACACGACGATCGTCATGCACGTCAACGAGGCCGGATCCGAGGCCTACGGCATCTCGATCCCCCGCGACCTGTACGTGTTCATCCCCGAGTACGCGGACGCGCAGTACTACCCCGAGTACACCGGCGACAACGCGAAGTTCAACGCCGCGTACGCCTGGGGCGCCGTCCCGCTCACCGTCCTCACCCTCGAGGACCTGACCGGCGTCCGCATCGACCACGTGGTCGAGATCGACTTCGCCGGCCTCGTCCAGGTCGTCGACGCCCTCGGCGGCGTCACGATGAACATCGAGGCGGCCGACGCCGACGAGTACTGGGACGAGAACGGCGTGACCTCGATCCACGGCGAGCACCGCTACTTCGAGGTCGGCCCGAACCAGCTCAACGGCGAAGAGGCGCTCGACTACGTCCGCCAGCGCAAGCAGTGGGCCCGAGGCGACTTCGCCCGCATGCAGCACCAGCAGGAGCTCATCAAGGCCATCATGGACTCCGCGCTCAGCGCCGGCGTCCTCACCGACCAGGACCGGCTCACCAGCTTCATCGACTCCACTTCGGACGCGGTCAAGGTGGACACCGAGTTCAACGTCGTCTCCACCGCCATCAACCTGATGTCGATGCGCAGCGACGACCTGGTCTTCATGACCGCCCCGAACCTCGGCACCGGCGAGCAGGGCGGCGAGTCCGTCGTCGTCTACGCCGAGGACCTCGACAACCCCGGGGACTCCAACCCCGAGGCCGTGAGCCTCTGGGAGGCCCTGCGCGAGGACGACGTCGCCGCGTGGGTCGCCGCCAACCCCGAGGCCGCCGGACAGGGCGAAGAGGAGTAACCGCACCCGTTCACCCGGGCCCGCACGGCTTGTCCGCGCGGGCCCGGGTCGTCTCCGCCGCTGATCGGCGAGTGCACTCGTGATCACCGATGCGCTTGGTGCGCCTCGTGATTCATTTGTCGAACGTTGGGTCCAGTGTGGCTCGATGGAGTGGTCCCGAAGTCCGGCACTGTGATCAAGGTCGTACGATGTGCGCAACCGTTCCTTCGAAGAAGAGGCAGGGCCGATGGCAGAGAACGACGGGACCAAGCCCGAAGAGACCGAAGACTACGTACCCGACTTCGACATCAGCAAGCCCTCCATCGCCCGCATCTACGACGCGACGCTGGGCGGCAAGGACAACTTCGCGGTCGACCGCGAAGGCGCGGCCATGATCGCGAAGTACGTGCCCAAGATCCGCGAGGCCAGCCAGGACAACCGCCTCGGCCTCAGGAAGGGCGTGGAGTACGTCGCGCGCCAGGGCATCGACCAGTTCCTCGACATCGGCGCCGGTCTGCCCACGCAGGAGAACACGCACCAGGTGGCCCAGGCCATCAACCCGAACGCGAAGGTCATGTACGTCGACAACGACCCGATCGTGCTGGCGCACGGCCGGGCCCTGCTGGCGACCAACGAGTCCACGGCGATCGCCACCGCGGACCTGCGCGACCCCCCCAGCATCCTCAACCACCCCGACGTCAACAAGATGATCGACTTCGACCGCCCCGTCGGGTTGATGATCGTGGGCCTGATGATGCACTTCCACCGCGAGGAGGACCCGGGCACCTGGATCCGGGCGCTGCTCGACGCCTGCCCGAGCGGGTCGTACCTGCACATGACCGACTTCGTCGACACCGGTTACCCGGAGCAGGAGGCGATGGAGAAGTCCTGCATCATGGCGATGGGCAACGGCTGGATCCGCACGCCCGAGGAGATCGAGGCGCACTTCCAGGGCCTGCCGCTCGTCCCGCCGGGCCTGGACTACCCCTCCCGCTGGTTCCCCGGGGAGACCGACAGGGAGCTCACGCCGGTCGAGGACCTCGAGGAGCACCAGCGGATCATCATGGCCGGGGTCGCCTACAAGCCCTAGTCCGCAACGCATGGAAGGCGCGCGCCGGCGGCCGCGCGCCTTCGCCGTGTCCGGCTCACTCGATCGGGTGAATTCGCGATTTCGGTTCGCGGCCGTCCAGAACGGCCGGGCGACTACTAGCTGTAGTGATCGCGGATGATCTGCCGCAGGAAGTCCTGGGTCTTGTGCGGCTGCGTGGCCTGGACGCACAGGTGCTCCATGGCCGCCTGGTAGGAGTCCACCTCGTTGTCGCGCTCGAGGTACAGGCCGCCGGTGAGGTGCTCCAGGTAGATGACGTCCGAGAGCTCCTCGTACGCGAAGCGCAGCCAGGTGAACGGCGCGCCCGCTCCGGAATGGGCGCCCGAGGCGAACGGGACGATCTGGATGCGCACGTTGGTCTTGTCGCAGGCCTCGATGAGGGTCTGGATCTGGCCCCGCATGACGCCCGCGCCGCCGAACGGCCGGTGCAGCGCGGCCTCGTCGATCACCGCCCACAGCTCCGGCGGCATCTCCTTGCGGTCCAGGATCTCCTGGCGCTTCATTCGGACGTCGATCCGCTTGTCGATCTCGGTGAGCGGCGTGTGCCCGTAGCCGAGCATCATCACCGCGCGGGCGTACTGCTCGTTCTGGAGCAGGCCCGGGACCACCTGGACCTCGTAGGTGCGGATCATCGAGGCCGCACCCTCCATCTCCAGGTAGTTGCCGAACCAGTCGGGCAGGTAGTCGTTGTAGCGGTGCCACTGGCTTGGCTGGTTGGCCGCCCGCGCCATTTCGACGACGCGCTCGATCTCCTCCTCGTCCTGCACCCCGTACATGAGCATGAGGTCGCGGACGTCGCGCAGCCGGAACGAGACGCGGCCCAGCTCCAACCGGCTGATCTTGGTGGCGTCGGCGCGGATCTCGTAGGCGGCGTCCTCGCGGGAGATGTCGGCGTCCTGGCGGAGCTTGCGCAGGTTGCCGCCGATGATGATGCGCAGCGTGGTGGGACCGGTCGGCATGCCTTCCGGGGTCGCCTTCGCCATGCGTCACCTCCCGTTCGCTCTAGATCACCGTGGACGAAAAACTCACCCTGACAGGGTAGCCGCTAAGCCCGCCCCGCCAGGGTGAGTGTGCCGCCCAAGGGCTCTCGCCCTTGCGCTTCAGACGATCAGATCGTCGAACTCGCCGTCCTTCGCGCCTTCGACGAGCGCCCGGATCTCCGCCACCGTGTAGATGAGGGCCGGGCCCTCGGGGAAGCGGGAGTTCCGGACCGCGATCTCGTCCCCACCGGGGAGCGCGGCCAGCTCGACGCAGTTGCCGCCGTTGGGGCCGCTGCGCACGCTCTTGCGCCATGTCAGTGTCGAGGGGAGTTCCGTTGCGGAGATGCCGTTGAGGGCCTTGTTCATCAGAGATCCTTCCACCAGTGGCCGGACGGTCCGGCCGGATTCTCTATTGCGTCGGCCGACATCGGAGGCGGCGGAACCGCACGGTCGGGCTGTAGCAGACCGGTACCGCGGCGGACGATTCCGACATCCCCAATGAGGGCCGGACTAAGTGTCCCACATTACACACGGTAACTGCACATGAGGATGCAGGCTCAGATGCACGTGCATCTGCCCGGTGTCGATGCATGTTACGATGAATGTGACAATGCACATAGACACGAGCGCGCGAGGTGTGCGACCGTGGTCACCGTTGCCGCTAACCGAGGTTCGGTGAAGCGACGCGCGATCGCCGTCAGGGATGTGGGTCCCGGCCGGCAATCGCCTTCGCGCCCGGGCGCTCCGCATCGCACAACCGGACAATCGTTTTGCACAGCCGGGCCGGGCTTCGCACGGCCGGTCGGAACATCGCCGGAGAGGGGTTGGGTGCCATGGAACGTCTCGAGGCGCAGACGTTGCTACAGGCAGCCGCGGCAGGCAAGCTGCGGAGCTCTATGTGCCAGCAGGTGATGGCCATCGAGTACGACCGCAGTGGACAGGTGCTCTACCGTTGCGCCCGTTCGTGCGGCAAGCACACCGCGGACGCCGGCCAGGTCCAGGCAGGACTCCTGTGGCACTACCGCGGTCGCAGCCTCGGCGAGCACTACGGGTTGCCCGATGAGGACATCGTCGACGACATGTTCGCGGCGCTCCAGCTCGCCTGGATCCGCGACGGCGACATCTACACGGCACGGTTCAGATGAGAACAGGGCGCAGGGTGCGCGAGCACCCGGTTGGAAGCGCCCCCGAGACTTTGTTCTGTTTGGTGGGATAGAGCCTCGGGGAGGCCGGTGGGGGCCTCCCCGAGCTCTGCAAGCAGACGTATCACTTGCGAACAGTGCTGACACACCGAAGCGGGCGGGACCGAGAGGTCCCGCCCGCCATCGCGTTCCGGGCCGCCGCTCGGGAGGGTGCCCCAGGCAGGAATCGAACCTGCGACCTGCGGTTTAGGAAACCGTGAAGGAAACCGGACCTGACCAGGCGGTTCGCGCGAGGGGGCCCGGAAATCTGACCGCATTCTGCCCGTGAGCCCGGGCCGCCTCCTCCTGGCCTCAAATCAGGCGGCGAAAGGGCCGCTTCGTGTGTGCATGGACGGGCCACGGCTCGTCGGTCCAATGGACGTCTGAGTGCCCGCCGAGGGCGGCGAGGCATTCGTCAATGGAGCCGAACCACAGATCCTCGAATCCGTCGCCTCCAGGCCCGCTGCGACGGCCCCACACTCGGATGAAGACCCGGCCGTCGTCCCATGCCCACCCGAGCGCGAGGCCGTGCCCGGCGGGTTCCAGGGTCCCGCCGCGAGGCAGAGGGCGGAATAGTCGCGCACCTGGTGGAATATCGATCATGTGTGCGATTCTAGGCCCGGATCACCGACTGGAAGCCACGCCGCACCCACGCCCCTAGACATAGCCTCTGACCTGCGGAAACGTAACCCGCTGAGTGCGTTTCTGCGAGCCGTTCAGCGTCCGGCCCTACCCGAGGTAGGGCCGGTTTCGTCTCAAGCGCTCTCAGCGGGCCGGATTTAGAGCGTTTCGGCTGGTCTAACAGTAGGACTGCCCGATGTCGCACGCCTGCGGCTCATAGTCGAGCGTCCCGCCGTCGCCGAGGGTGGTGTATCCGTTGGCGTGCACCTCGGCCGTGATGGTCCGCGTTTCGCCTGCGACGGTGTCGTACTTGGCGACTGCGACGCCCGGTGTGGTGGTGTGGACTTCGAGACCGCCCGCGTGGTCGGGCTCGACTTCGACGCTGGGATACGTCTCGACGGTCCATGTGGCGTCGTCGGGCATGAGGGACATCCATCCGGTGTCGTCGCGCCACCCGCAGGCGGCGTCGGGGTAGCCGCCTGCCGCTGCGCAGGCGTCGACGTGGGCGACGACTGCGGCAAGGGTGTCGGCTTCGGCTTCGGGCCGAATGTCGGCCGACAGGACCGCCGTCCCGTCCTCCCCCAGCGGCACGGTCACCGTGGTTGCCGCGTCGGTCCACAGGCCGTCTCCGGGCGCCGTGGCGGTGTAGACGCCGGGGAGTGCGAGGAGTCCGACCGGTTCGTCGGCATCGCCCCACCCGTCGCCGTCGGTCTCCTCGGCGGGGTCGGCGTCGATGCTCACGGCGGCGAGCTGGACCGCCCCGGGCGCGGTCCCCGAAGCGCGGACCGTGGTTTCCAGGCCCGCCGGGTTCAGCGCCCACGGCCGCGCCCAACCGCTCCCCTCGCGCGTCGCGTCAAGGTCGACCGTGAACGCCTCCCCGGCAAGCTCGTAGCCGATGGTCACCGTCGCGTGCTCCATGTCGGGGCGCTGCGTGTAGTCCTCGGTCCACCGCGTCGACATCCCGTCGCCGGTCGCTTCCCGCTCCCCTGCGGTGTCGAAGGCGACACCGAGAACCTCGAGGTTCGTCGGCGGCTCGTAGCCGCTGTCGAGCGCTCCGGCGGCGAGCAGCGGGTGCGCCTCGGCGTCGACGCCGAGGATCGCGGCGACGGCCCGGCCGTCGCCGTCCTCGAGCGCGGCGATCAGTTCGCGTGCGGGTTCTTCGGGTGAGTACCGCTGCCCCTGCACGATGTAGAGCCCACCGACGCCTGCCACGGCGACGACGGCGACGACCGCGAGCGGCACGGCGATACGGCGCGGCAGGCGAAGCCGCCGGACCCAACCGGGGCTCTCACGCCGCGCCGGGCGTGGCATCCCTGCCGGGGCCGCCTCGGTGACCGGGGCGGCGTCGGGGGTGGTGAGGGTTGCGCCGCACGAGGCGCAGAACCGGGCGCCCTCGCGCGCGCCCTGGTGGTCGCAGTCCTCGGCGCCGGGCGCGTCGGCGGTGGCGTGGTCAGTCGAGTGCATCGGCGCGAGCCTCCTTGCGTTGTGGGAGTGCTACAAGCGGGACCCCATGCCGGCCGTTGGGGTTCCTACAAACGCCGAGGTCGGTTGCGAGGTCGCGACGCGGGACCCCGGCGGCTTCGAGCGCGTCCAGACGCGTCTCCGCCGGGGGCGTCACGTCGAACGCGCGACGCCAGGTGCGCACCCCCGCGTGCGCCTCGGCGGGATGGGCGGCGATGGCCTCGGCGAGGGCCGGGCCCCACCCGCAGAGGGCCGCCTCGGCGTCGGCGGCGAGCGTGGCGCGTCGCCACCACCCGGCTTGGATCGGGATGAGCAAGTGCCGCACCGTGAACAGCACCGGCCACAGCAACGCGTACAGCGTGAACGTCAACGGCCGGGCCCGCGTGTTGGTCGACGGCGCCAGGAGCCGGGCGGCGACTTCATAGATCACGGTGAGCGGCAAGGCCACGCCCGACACCCACAACCGCGTCACCGGATGCCCGGCCCGCCAGTGAATCAGCTCCCGGCCGACCAGGGCCGTCAACCGGTCGGCGTCGCCGACGCATTCGGCGAGCAACGCCCGTGAGACCACGAGGTGGCGAGCGTAGGCCACGGCTTCGGGGGCGCCGGTGTCGGTGATGAGTAGGTGTGGGACCGAGGCGACGCCGAGGCGCCGGACCGCCTCGGCGACCGCCGGAGCGAGCACGTCGGCCTCGCGCGCGCTGAGGGCCCGGACGCCACCGAAGCGGGTGAGCCGCCACCGCTCGGCGGCGACCATGACGGCCGTGTAGGCGACGGCGAGGGCCAGGGCGGCGGCGACGTTCCCGAGCGCCATCGATACCGGCCAGGTCGGATCGGACTCCCACAGCGCCCGCCAGGACCCCGACAGGCCAAGCCAGGCGAGGGAGACGCCGCCGTAGACGGCGCCGATGATGAGACCGAGCGCGGCGCCGAGCTGCCAGGCCACGTCGGGGATGAGGTCGGGGACCGCGACCGGGAGCGGGAGCACGAGGTCAAACAGGACCCAGATACGCGACTGCACGCCCTCACCGAGCGGCGTACCCGAGAAGAAACCGAGGATCGCACCGGCGACGGTCCCGACCGCGCCGAGGAGCACCGCCAGGGGCACGCCGAACCACGCGGACGCGAGAGCGGCGAGCGTCCCGGCAGGGTGAGCGAGGATCGCCGACCACAACCACCGTCCCGCCGAACCCCACCCCGCCGGTCGACCCGCCCACCGAGTGGGAGCCACAGTCGCCGCCGAGGGCGCCGGGCCGACCAAGGACGCGCCGCACGCCGGGCACACCGGAACGCCATCAGCTGGCAGTCGCGCACCGCATTGATCACAGAACGTCATGCCGCATTGTGACCCCCATATGCCACAATCACGGCGCTCCGCCCGTAGGGTCTCCATCGCCCCAGTTCACCCGCAACAGTTCAGCCTGCGCTTGCGCCTCGGTAATGGGCCGCGAACGGAGAACCTTCGGTCGTCGGCGGTTTCGACCCCATGGCCAATATGGCCAATACGGCCAAAACCCTTGCCGTGAGCCGCTGACCAGTGGGTACACCCTTGGCAGGCCACCTGGCCACAACCCGGTCAAAACCCGGGCCAACATGGCCATAACCCAGGGGTCGGGGGTTTTGGCCATGCCTGAAGGGATATTGGCCGGGTTTTGGCCATGCTGCCGAAGGGCATCGTTTCCGCAGGTCAAACGCCCATGTTCAGGGTTTTGGCCATATTGGCCATTTTGGCCATGGGGTCCAACCCAGGGCGAACCCCGGCGGGCCTCATTCGGCCGGGTCGTTGTCCTCGGCGAGGGCTACGAAGGTGCCGCGTCCGGGCACCGCGACCAACACGCCGTCCTCGACAAGGGCCGCAATCGCCTTGCGGACAGTTCCCCTCGCAAGGCCGTACGCCTGGACGAGCTGTGATTCCGAGAGGATGCGCCGTCCCGCCGCCCAGTCGCCTCGGTCGATTCGAGCGCGCAGGATAGCGGCGAGCTGGGCATACACCGGCGTCAGCGAGTCGTAGTCAATCACTGCGTCTGCGTCCATGAGCTGACGTTAGAGGGGCGTAGACCTCCGTCCACCAGTATGAACGTTCATACACGCTCATGAACGTGCATGTACAAGAGTAGACAGGTTGTCTAGGCTGTAGGGAAGGAAAGACCCTGGCGGCCGCGTAGGACCGGCCCCAGGGTGTGGCCTCACTCGACGTGAGAGCGAGACATGGACAGCGTACCGAGATTCCCCTGGCTAGGCATAGTGCCTGGGCTGCAAGGACCCCCAGGCATGGCACGGCCGCCGATACGGATGGACTACGCCGGTGGCTGGGAAGACGGCCGCGAGGCATTCACCCTGCACCTGGACCGCGAGCAAGGCGACGGTTGCCTGTACCTCCGCGAGGGATTCACCGACGAGGAGGAGATCGCCACGGTCTACTTTTCGGGGGCGGTGTTCCACGGGGTCATCTGGCGCGGACTGGCGTCGAGCCGCGGGGCTGAGTGGAAGTCAACCCAGCTAGCTCGAGTTGCTGCCGTGGTCACAGGGCAGAGTCCACCTCAATGAGCATATGTAGAGGGCCGACAACGCATCGCGTTGTCGGCCCTCTTCGTTGCTGGTCAGAAGGAGTCCACAACGACCTCGGCTCCGGCCTCCCTGAGCCTCAGGGCTTTCCCGGGCTTGTTGGCGAAGCCGACCGTCATCACCCCGGCCGACGTCCCGGCCTCGACATCGGTTAGCGAGTCGCCGATGAAGACCGCATCCGAGGCACCGACCTTGATCGCGCTCAGCGCCTCGTGCAACAGATACGGATCTGGCTTCATCCTCTCCGGACGGCCGAACGGCCGACCGATGACAGCGCCGATGTCGCCGTCAAGCCCGTGGCGCTTGAGGTACTTCGCGATCGGGCCCGCGCTGTTGTTGCTCACCACTGCGACGGCGAGGCCTACTCGCCGTGCGGTGGCGATGAGGTCGGCCATGCCGGCAGTCGGCTCGGCCGACTCAACCGCTGCTAGCTCGGCCTGCGTCAACTGCTCATCGACCCTCTCGACCTCGGCGCGAGAAAGGGAACCGGCGGCAGCGCGTAGCACTTCCATCGGATCTCTCTCACTGCCAAGGGTGTCGGCAAGTTGGGGGGCGAAGGTCCGCAGCTCGACGACCAGTTCAGCCGCGATCTGCGGCGCGGGATATCCGGCGAAGACGCTGCATACGGGCCCGTCGAAGTCGAGCAGCAATAGCGACTTGCCCGCTAGGGCTGTCTGCGGGTCGAGCTTCATCCGATGTCCCGCGCGGTCGCGACGGTGTCCCACAGCGAGTCGAACCAGGTGCGCGCGGCGCTGACGAACATTTCGCCCTGCTCGGAGTCCTCCCCCGTGCTGGAGAAGTGGAACAGGCTGGCGTCCTTGCCCATGGGGTCGAAGATCTCGACGCGGTCGCCGTTGATGGGCACCGAGTGCTGAACGATCGGGTAGAAGCCGAAGAACACTTCGGCGTTGTTGAGGATGAAGAGCTTGAAGACCGGGGCGATGCCGTGCATTCGAACCTCGACCGAGCCTGACTTGATGAGGCCGAGTTCTTCCAGCTCACGCACGTCGTTGACGATGGTTTCCAAGGCCCGGTCAGTGATCCGAGCCATCCGCTCGGTCACGCTCGCCGCGTCCTGGGTCGGGTCGACAGGGATCGGCAGCGACATCGGAAGCCGCATGTCAGACACCATGATCCGCAACTTGATGTCCTGAGGGGTCAACTCGCCCATACGGATGCGGTCGAGTGGTTCGAGCACCACTCCCTTGAGCGTCTCGCCGGAGAACCCCGCGAAGTCAATGGCTACGTGATCGTCCTTGAAGAGCGATTCGACGTGCGGCCGCAGTTCCACAGTGCGGTGCGTCTTGACCCGGACTCGCGGCAGTCGGCCCTGCTGGGTGACGACGAGCTTGTCCTTGTCAGTGAGGATTTTGAACGCGCTCTTGACGGTCTCGCGGGCGACACCGAAACGGTTCTGGAGTTTCTGGTTGGAGGGCAGCGTCTCGCCGGGCGCGAACTTGCCCGTGAGGATCGCTGCCTTGAGGCGGTTTGCGATCTGGAGTGACGAGCTGTCAGAGCTGTCCGGATCGAGTTTCCCCAGGAAGTCGTACTCGTCTGTGTAGTCATCCATGCCCCCACGCTAGCACCTGGCTAGCCAGGATGGAAATTTCTTCCCCGAACGGTTGACATGACTAGCCAGGCTCAGTAAGGTCATGTCCATTCCAACCTGACTAGCCAGGTTGGGCAAGGCGTCAACCGGCGCTCTCCCGTCCGCCAAGACATTGAAAGCAGGGCCACCCATGAAGAACGACTACTACGTCTCCTACTCCCGCATCGCCGACCACGGCGGCAACTTCGGTTTCGGCTACGCGATCTTCACCCTGACCCGGCCGCTCACCGGCGACGTCGTGAAGGAGATGCACGACTACCTCAACGGGGAGAACCCCGGCAACAACATCATCATCCTGTCGTTTCAGCGGCTTGAGTCGCCGCAGGCGCAGACCTCCAGCGTCTAGGCGAAACCCGGGCCCTCGGGCCCGTGGTCCGGGTGAGGGTGGCTCCCTCCCCGCTGATGAGCCAAGCCGCACTGACAGGAGGACTCCCGATGGGTAAGAGCACCAACGACATCACGACCAATGACGGTGGCAAGACCACGGTGGTGCAGAGCGAGGTGATCGGCGCGATCGGCGACGGTGCGACGGCGAACATCGCCGCTGCGGGCAAGGGGGCGCGGGGCTCGATGACCGTGAACGTCAAGCGCTGACCGGCGAAACGCGGCCCCGTACTGCGGGGTTCGCGTCCGGGCCCGGGTGGCTCCCGACCCGCTGATGAAGCCAAGCCAATCCCGTCCGCCAAGACACCAAGGGAGACAACATGACCACCGCAATCGCGACCCCGGACCGCCCCGACTGGTTCGACGCTGAGCCCACGTTCGCCGACCTCGACGCGATCGAGATCGAGTGGCCCCGGATCGAGCGCGACCTTGCCGAACTCGACCGCGCCCTCACCGGCCCCAACCCCGAGCGGTTCGTGGCCTTCGACATTGACCGCGCCCTCGGCGACACCGTCGCTCCCGGCTTCCCGACCTTCTCACTGTCCTAAGGGGTTCACCGTGGCAACCACTTACGTTGAGGCCGAGGCAGAAGCCAAGGCCCGCACCCTCGCCGCCAACGCGGACGCCAAGATCGCCGTCCGCGATGCCGAGACCGATCGGAAGATCCGCGCCGCCGCCGCTGAGGCCGACCTGGAGGCCCGCCGGATCGCCAACCGTGCCGCCGAGCGCGAGGCGAAGTCCACCGCCAAGTCCGCCGAGACCACCCGCAAGACGGAAGCCCGCCGTACCCGCCGCGCGGCCCGCGCCGCGCGCCGTACCGCAGCCGTCGCCCGGGTGACCGCCTACGTCGCGGGGAACATGCCCGGCGTCTACTCGGCCGGGATCTACGCCATGGCCCTGTACGTGGCAGTCTCCGGTCAGATCGGAGTCGCGACTGATCGGGGCTGGCCGATCGCCATCGGGATCGGCATGGCCGCGTTCCTGGAAGGCACCGCCCTGGCGATGGCGCTCACCGCGCACCAGCAACGGCTCAAGGGCGAACGAGCCCTGACCCCGCGCATCATGACCTGGGTCGCTGCCGGGTTCGCTGCCGCGATCAACTTCGGCGCGCACGCCGACGACATGATCATGGCCGCCGTCCTCGGCTCGTCCTCGCTCGCCGCGATCGTGGTGTGGGAGGTCCGCTCGGGTGCCAAGCACCGCGACGCGCTCCGCAAGCTCGGCCTCATCCCCGACCCACCCGAGCGGTTCGGGTGGCGACGCTGGGTCCGCTACCCCCGGTCGACGTTCGCCGCCTGGTCCCTCGACGTTCGCTCCCGAGTCGGCACCGGCGCCGCCGCCCTGCTCGCCACGGTCGAAGCCGACCGCGCCGCAGCCGAGGCCACCGCCAAGGCCGAGCACGACGCGAAGGCCGCCGAGAAGGCCGCCCGCCAGGATGCCATCAAGCTTGCCCGTTCCGAAGCCAAGGCCGCCAAGGCCGCCAAGGAGGGCAAGACCGATGCGTCCAAGCAGGACGGTCCGGTCAAGCCGCCCCGTGCCCGTACCGGTACGGCCAAGGCCGTCAAGCGGAACGCCGATGACGCCACCTTGGTAGCCCGGCTCCGCACCCTCGCCGCCGAGACCGGTACGGCCGTCTCCATCAACCGGGCCCGTACCGATCTGAAGGTCGGTACGGGTCGGGCGAAGCGGCTGCTGTCCCTCGCCGCTGACTCGTCTTTCACCGTCCCGTCCGCCGACTGACTTACCCCTGGTGGGGCCGCGCCAGCTGCTCGGCCCGGCCCCACCGCCCCACACCGCTCTGGAAGGGAGCCAACGACTATGACTATCGAGAACTACGACTGGCAGGCCGCCGAGGACGAAATCAACGGCCGCAAGCCCGAGATCGAAACCATCGAGCCCGACGACGACGGCCGCGCCGAGGCGGGCCCGGTCCTGGTGGACGACGCCGAGGCGATCCGGTCCTGGAAGGGTCCGGCCGCCGACAAGCGCGAGGCGATCTTGCCGACCTGGGCCACCTCCCGGTCCGGACTGCTGAACGCGGCCACCCGGTACGGCCAACTCGCCGCCTACCGGTGCGCGTTCCACGCGGTGCGCGTACCGGTCTACGGCGCCCGCCTGATGGCTTGGGCCCCAGTCGGCACCGCCCGTGCGGTCGGTGCGGTCTGGCGTTGGGCCTCGGACGCCGAGGGCCGCCCCGCCCGGGCCGACGCCGTCGCCGGGCACGATTGGCAGGCGTACCAGTCCCTGGCGCGACTGCGGGACCGCCGGGTGCGGTGGCGCGGTTCGGTCTGCGCCTGCACGGGCCTGGGCCTGGTCGCGCTCGGCACGGTCGGCGCCCTCGCCGCCCCGCCGCTGGCGCTGTGGGGCGCGGGAGCCGCCGCCGTCGCCGCCCTCGGCCTCGCCGGGAAGCCCGCTGACAAGCCGCTCGCGACCCGCGCCGTGGTCAAGGTGAAGCTGCAACCGCTGACCTCGCCCATGGTCGAACGCGCCCTGTCGCGCATCGGCATCGCCGCACTGTCGTCGGGCAAGTCCGAGGACCGCGTGAACTGGCCCTCGCCGATCCGCGAGGACGGGCCCGGGTGGCTCGCCGAGGTCGACCTTCCCGGCGGGGTCACCGCCTCGGACGTGTGCGAGCGGCGCGACCGCCTCGCCGGTGCCCTCGGCCGCCCGCTCGGTTGCGTGTGGCCTGAGGGCAAGCCCGAGGTGCACCCCGGACGCCTGGTGATCTGGGTCGGGCACGAAGACCTCGCCGCCGCCGCTCCCTACCCGTGGCCGTTGGCGCGCAAGGGCACCGTGGACCTGTTCGACACGTTCCCGGTCGGCATCGACCCCCGGGGCCGGGTCATCAGCGGTGAGCTGATGTTCACCAACTGGTTGGTGGGCAGCTTGCCCGGCATGGGCAAAACGTTCCTGATGAAACTGCCGCTCCTCGCGGCGGGCCTGGACGAGCGCGCCGAGGTGTGGGCGTTCGAACTCAAGGGCTCCGGTGACCTCGCGTTCACCGAGGCCTACGCCACCCGCTACGCCTCGGGCGCTGACGATGCCCCGGTCAAGGCCGCGCTGCAAGCCCTGAGGGACCTGCGCGAAGAGTGCCTGCGCCGCGCCGAGGTCATCAAGAACCTCCCGCGTGACCTCGTGCCCGAGAACAAGGTCACGCCCGAACTCGCCGCCCGCAAAGACCTCGGGCTGCACCCGCTAGTCGCGGCGATCGATGAGGTCCAGGAGCTGTTCACACACGCCGAGTACGGCAAGGAAGCGAAAGAGCTGGCGCCCAAGGTCATCAAGCTCGGCCGCGCGTTCGGCATCAGCCTGGTGTTGTCGACGCAGCGACCGGACAAGGACTCGCTGCCCACGGGCGTGACCGCCAACGTCGGCACCCGCGCGTGCCTGCGGGTCATGGGGCAGGTCGAAAACGACATGATCCTCGGGACCTCGGCCTACAAGAACGGCACGCGCGCAACGATGTTCACCAGCCGCGACCTCGGCGTGTTCTACCTCGCCGGGGCCTCCCCGGCGCCGCAAATCGTCAAGGGCGCCTACGTCGACGGCCCCACGGCCGACCTCGTCGCCGCCAGGGCCCGCGCCCTGCGCATCGCCCGAGGAACCCTGTCCGGTTACGCCGCCGGGGAAGTGACCGAGGCCGATGGTCCGCAGTTCAACCTGCTGGACGACCTCGCCGCGATCTGGCCCGGCGGCGAGGCCAACGTGTGGAACACGACCCTGGTCGACCGCCTCGCGCAGTTGCGCCCGGCCGTGTACGGCCACTGGGCCGACCTCGCCGACGAGGAGAAGACCGAGACCTTGACGGCCGCCGTCAAGGCCTACGGGCTCGCGTCCAAGGGCGTCTCGCGCCGCTCGGGCGCCAAGCAGATCAACCGCCGGGGCCTCAACCGAGGCGACCTCGATACGGCCCGCGAGGGCCGCCCCGGGGGCCGCTAAGGGCCGCTAGCGCTAGCGGGCCCGCTGCTACCGGTAGTAGGCCCGCTAGCGCAACAAATGATCACTGACCAGGGTGTTAGCCGCTAGCGCCCTTCCCCGACCTCACCCAAAAACCGCCCGAAGGAGCCTCCCGTGACCCTCACCGTCGCCGCTATCGCCCTCGGCCTCGCCGCCGCCCTCGTCTACGCCTTCCGCTGCTGGGCCTTCCCGTTCGCCCGCTGCTGGTGGTGCAAGGCCGACGGCCGCAACGCCGCCGGTTACTGCAACGCCTGCCACGGCACCGGCCGCCGCGTCCGCCTCGGCCGCCACGTCTACGACCTGATCCGCGCCGAGTACCGACGCGGCACCAAGTAACCCGAACCGAAGGGGTGTCAATGTCATGAAAGCCAAGAACCCGACCCACGAGGCCGAGCGCGCCGTGCTCGGCGCGGCGATGATGGACGGCCGCACCGTTCCCGAACTCGCCGCCCTGGTCGACGTCGGATCGTTCGACGTGCCTCGACACATGATCATCTGGGAGGCCATCGCTGCCCAACACGCCGAGGGCAAGCCCACCGAAGCGCTCGCCGTGGCGCACCGGCTCAACGAGGAAGGCAACCTCAGCAAGGCCGGAGGCGGCCCCTACCTGCACGATCTGCTCGAAGCCGTGCCCACTGCCGCCAGCGGGCCCTACTATGCCGGCCGAATCGCCGAGGCCGCCAAGCGGCGCGACCTCGCGGCCGTCTCCGCTCGCATCGGCCAGCTCGCCAAGGAAGGCGGGAACCGCGACCTTGAGGAAGTCGTCGCGCTCTCCCGCGCCGCTCTCGACGGCGTCGCTACCGACGCCGAGGCGTGGCCCGCCCCGGTGCCGCTGACCGAGGTGCGCGCCCTGCCCGCCTTCCCAGCCGCGTGCCTGCCCGACTGGCTCGGCGACATGGTCGACGCCGTCGCCGAGGCCACCCAGACACCAACCGACCTCGCGGGGTCCGTCGCCCTCGCCGCGCTCTCCACTGCGGCGCAAGGCCGCGTCCACGTCCAAGCCGGGCCCGACTGGATCGAACCGGCCAACCTGTTCACCTGCTGCGCGCTGCCTCCGGGCAACCGCAAGTCGTCCGTGTTCGCCGCGATGGTCCGCCCGATCCTCGACGCCGAGGCCGAACTTGCCGAGGCCACCCGGCCCCGCATCATCGAAGCGATCACCGAGGCGGAGATTGCCAAGCGCGCCGCCGAGCAGGCTCTTGCCGTCGCGTCCAAGAACCCCGGTGACCCCGACGCGGCCAACGGCGCGAAGTCGGCCGCGATGGAGGCCGACGCCGTCACGATCCCCGTGCAACCCAAGCTCGTTGCCGACGACATCACGCCCGAGGCCGCGAAGTCGCTGCTTGCCGAGCAGGACGGCCGCCTCGCAATCCTCAGCGCGGAAGGCGGGATCTTCGCGACCATCGCCGGACGCTACTCCGGCGTCCCCGACCTCGACGTGTTCCTCAAAGGCCACGCCGGAGACATGCTGCGGGTCATTCGCAAGTCGGCTCCGGCCGAGTATGTCGCCGCCCCGGCGCTCACGGTCGGCCTCGCAGTCCAGCCCGAGGTGCTGAGGGAAGCCGCGCGGATGCCGGGGTTCGAGGACCGGGGCCTGTTGGCGCGGTTCCTGTTCTCCCTGCCCGCTTCGCGGGTCGGGTTTCGCAACCCCGCACCGGCGGCCGTCCCCGGTTCGGTGAAGGCCGCCTACGGGCGCAAGGTGTCCGGGATCGTCCACACCATGCACCACCGCACCGAGGCCGCCGTCCTGGAGCTGACGGCCGAAGCGCGCGAGCGCGTCGTTGCCCTGGAACGCGAGCGGGAGCCGCGTCTCGGCCCGGGTGGCGCGTGGGAACCGATCCTGAACTGGGCCAACAAGTGGACCGGTGTCGTCGTGCGCATCGCCGGACTGCTTCACATGGCGCAGTACCCGACCACCGGCCACGCCTCACCGATCGAAGCCGACACCATCGACGCGGCAACCGTGCTCGGCTACTACTTCGCCGACCACGCGCTCGGCGTCTGGTCGTACATGGGCACCGGCGCCGAAGTCGGCCCCGCCGCTGAACTGCTCGCCTGGCTGACCCGCCACGGCAAGCCCGGTATGAGCATCCGCGACATGTACCGAGGCGTCCGAGGCCGCCGCAGCCTCGGCACTGCCGACAAGGTCCGCGACGCCGCCGCCCGCCTGGTCGACCACGGCTACCTCCGCGAGCGCCCCCGCGCACCCCGCCGAGGCGGCCGCCCCGCCTCGCCCCGCTTCGACCTCCACCCAGACATGACGGTGGCCGGTGAATTCGCCTAGCAGCTCCTCACCGGCCCTCGTCCTCCCGTCCGCCAAGAAGGAAGGAACCATCAGCATGACACGGGCAACCGCTCATCCGACACCCTCACACCCGACCAAAGGCCTCATGACTTTGCAAGAGGTCTACGACGAGCTCGGCATCTCCAAGTCCACCTGGAACGACTGGAAGAACAAGGGTCGGGCTCCGAAGCATTTCAAGCTCCCGAACGGGCAAGTTCGTGTCCGCCGCGCCGACTATGACAAGTGGCTCGCAACGCTGGAACTGGTGAGCGCCTGATGCGATGGAGCCGGAAAGTCACCTTCTGGGAACACAAGATCAGCGAGCGGAAGAAAGGCAAGACGTACACCGTCCGATGGACCGTGGACGGCGAGCGACAGCGCGAGCCGCTGCGCGCCAAGACGGCCGCCGACAATCGCAAGTCCGAGCTGATGACCGCTTACGCGCGCGGCGAACGCTTCGACATCGACTCGGGCTTGCCTGAATCGGAACTGCGCCAGAAGACGGCGGCCGACTGGTACGCGGCCACGCTCCAGTACACCGAGGCGCATTGGCCGCACGTGGGCAGTCGCCAGCGGCTCAGCATCGCGGAAGGCCTGAGTGAGGCGATGCTCGCCGTACTCAAGGCGGGCAAGCAGCGACCCACCGACAAGGAGATCCGCGCGGCCCTCCGCGAGTGGGCGTATGCGGCTCGACTCCAAGGTGATGAGCTGCCCGATGGCCATCGGGCAACGATCGCTTGGTTGCAGGACAACACGATCGACATGACCGCGTTCGAAGATGACCAGACCGGCCCTGCCCTCGCCCGTGGCGTCCTGGAGGCACTGAGCCGCAAGCAGGACGGGAAAGCCGCCTCGGCGAACTACGCGAACCGCCGCCGGACCACCGTCAACGGGTTCCTGGAGTACGCCGTGGAGATGCGGTTGCTCCGCTCAAACCCGCTCAAGGGCGTGACCTGGCGACGGGAGAGGAGCGACGACACCGTGGACCCTGCGGTGGTCCCCAACTCAGACCAAATCAACCGCTTGTTGGCGGCCGTCGTTGCCCACGGTGCACTCGGGAAGCGGCTCGAAGCGTTCTTCGCCACCATGGTCCGCGCCGGGCTCCGCCCGGAGGAGGCCATCGCACTACACCGCGAGAACGTCGAGCTTCCGCCGGAAGTGGGGGAGGACCACCCCGAGCACGGCAAGCAGTTCGGCGAATTCCGACTCCGCCGGGCCGACACCCACGCGCCGACGCGGTTCAACGACGACCGCACACAGCGCAGGAGCCGCCGCCGACTCAAGCACCGAGGAGAGAAAGCAGTACGCATCGTGCCCATCGAACCCCGCTTGGTTGCGATCCTCCGCAAGCACATCAACCAGTTCGGCTACGGCCCCGGAGACCGCCTCTTCGTCGGCCCGCAAAACGGGGTCCTGTCACCCGAGCGCGTGAGCAAGGTCTGGCGCGAGTCGCGCCCGAACGCGCTCACCGAGGACGAGTTGACGCGCGGCATCGCCGCCGTCCCCTACAACCTCCGGCACGCCTGCGTCTCCGGGTGGCTCGCCGCTGGAATCGAGGTCGCCCAAGTCGCCGAGTGGGCCGGACACAGCATCGAAACGCTCTTGAAGATCTACGCGAAGTGCATCGACGGGAGCAGCAAGCGCGCCAAGCGGCGACTCCTGGAGGCCATCGCCGAGGAGGAGACCGAGGAGAAAAAGGAAGAAACCCCAGGTGGTGAGGAGGACTCGCCCGGCTAAAAATCTCACCTAATTCTTACCAGAGAGCCGGAATCGGCCGTCCCGAGCCGTACCCAGCCGGACCACCACCTGAACGACGAGAACGACCCTTGACCGGGAAATGCCTGGTCAAGGGTCGTTTTTGCTGGTCTGTGAGGGCGGTGCGAGTGCCCCAGGCAGGAATCGAACCTGCGACCTGCGGTTTAGGAAACCGTTGCTCTATCCCCTGAGCTACTGGGGCGACGAGGAGAGAGTCTAGCCGATCCTCGCGGCGGGACCGCTCCGCCGGTCAGGGGAGCGCTCCGGCCCGCGCGGCCCTCATCGTCCCGGCCGTCCATCCACCTGGGACGGCGTCGATCCGCGCCGTGCGGCTCCGCCGAGGGCGGGGCCCCGAGGGAAGCGCGCGACCCGTAAATTGGAGACGTGACCCCTTCCCCCCGTAGGCGTCCCGACAAACTCACCGTCTTCGCCCGCTTCCTCCAGTTCAAACTGCGCATACCGGTCATCGTCGCGGTGTGCGTCTCCGTGCCCGCCGTCTTCCTCACCATCTGGACCGACGGGAACCCGGCCCTGGCCGGAAAGGTCGTCGGCTGGGTCGCCGGGGCCGTGCTGTGGTTTGAATCGGTGGTCCTGCTCGTCGCCGCCGAGCACAAGCGCGAGTGGCTGTGGCGGCACAAGTGGATGATCCTCGTCTGCGTCCTGACGCTCGCGAGCCTCGTCGCCGCCGCCGGCGGCGCCCAGGTGCTGCGCCTGGCCTACCTCATCGGCTCGGTCCGGGCCCTGCGCGCCAAGCGCATCATCGACGCCGCCGGCATCCTCGGGCGCCGCCTCAGCCTCGGCATCTGGTGGAAGTCCGGCCTGTTCACCGGCGCGGGCGCGATCGCCGCGGCCACCGCCGCGGTCGTCCTGTTCGACCCCGACGCCGAGTACGGCGAGATCCTGCACTGGCTCGACGCGAACCTCCGGCTCCTGCCGATCCTCTTCGCCGGGGCCGTGCTCGCCGCCGCCACCTGGTTCGTCTTCCGCACGAAGAAGGCCGCGAAGCGCGCCGGCGCCATGGACGCCGAACCGCCCGCCGCGTCATAGGGCACCTGCGCCTATACCGTCCTTCCTCGACTTTCCCCGCGATTCGAGTAGGCTCGGCGCGTGGATACCGACCTGATCACCTTGTCCGGCCTGCGGGTGCACGGGCGCCACGGCGTCTTCGACCATGAACGGGAGGCCGGCCAGGACTTCATCGTCGACGTCTCCCTGCGGACCTCCACCGCCGAGGCCGCCGCCAGCGACGACCTCAAGCACACCGTCGACTACGGCGCGCTCGCCGACACGCTCGCCGACATCGTCGCGGGCGAACCGGTCGACCTCATCGAGACCCTCGCCGAACGCCTCGCCGACGCCTGCCTCGGCCTCGAACGCGTCGCCGCCGCCCGCGTCACCGTCCACAAGCCGCAGGCCCCGATCAGCCAGCAGTTCACCGACGTCTCCGTCACCATCGAGAGGACCCGCCGATGAGCCGTGTCGTGTTCAGCATGGGCGCCAACCTCGGCGACCGCGAGGCCAACCTCACCGCCGCCCTCGAGGCCGTCCGCCCCGACCTCGTCTCGGAGGTCTACGAGACCCCGCCGTGGGGCGGCGACGACGAGCAGCCCGCCTACTACAACATCGCCGTCATCGCCGACGACCCCGAACGCGGCCCGGAGGACTGGCTCGCCCTCGGGCAGCGCCTCGAAGCCGAGGCCGGACGCGTCCGCGACCCCGAGCGCCCCTACGGTCCCCGCACGCTCGACGTCGACCTCATCGCCGTCCACGACGGCGGCGAGCCCGTGCGCCGCGACGAGCCGGACCTGACCCTCCCGCACCCGCTCGCGCATCTGCGGGCGTTCGTCCTGGTCCCGTGGTTCGCCATCGACCGCGACGCCGAGCTCCCCGGCCGCGGCCGAGTGAGGGACCTGCTACGCGACGAGTCCATCGCGGCGGATGCGCGCGCACTCCGCAGGCTCCACCCGATATGGTCAAAGCAGTATGAGTGACGACGAACACGGTCCGGGGCCGAGTCTGCGGCCTACCGCTCCGTCCACCCTCGCGGTGGCCGGACTGGCAGGAGCCGCCCTCACGCTGCTGCTCGTCGCCCGCTACTACCAACAGGCCCCCGACCTGGTCTGGCACAACTCCCTGGTGATCTTCGCGCTGGCCTTGCTGCTGGCGTGGTTCGCCCACACCACCCGCAAGGCGCTGCGCCCCAGCCGCAGGCAGGTGCGCGCCGCCGCCGTCGACCAGGGCGGACCGGCCGCGGCGCCCGGCAGGCTGGACGGACCGGAGCACGCGCTCCAGATCGCCCGCTTCGCCGTGCTCGCCAAGGCCGCCGCGATCGGCGGGACCGCCTTCTTCGGCGCCTACCTGGGCTTCACCGTGTGGCTCGCGGTCCAGTCCGGCCGACTCGCCGCCGCAGCCGACGACCTCCCCGCGGCGGTGCTGGGCACCATCGCCTGCGCCGCGCTCACCGGGGCCGCGCTCTGGCTCGAACACTCCTGCCGCATTCCCCCGCAGGACGACGAGCAGGACGACGACGGCCCCGCCCGTCCCTGACCGCCACCGACCCGCCTCCCCGGCGACCCCGATGCTGAACCCATTCCCCATATCCCCCATATGTTCGCGCGTTTAGAGGTGCGCCCCATGAAATTCGACTCCCCATCCAAAGACCGCGACTCGACCTCGCAGATGAGCGTCGTCCCCACCGGAGGCGACGAGACGCCGTCCGACCGCATGGCAGTGCACGTGGTCTGGGAGATCGGCCTGCTGCTGCTCGGCGGCGGCGTCCTGTTCGCCCTCACCCAAGCCGCCGGCGGACCCTTCGCCGAGAACTCCTGGAACGGCTTCGCCGCCGCCCTCGCCCCCGTGGCGATGCTGGCCTCGGCGATGGCGGTGTCCCTGCGCGTCGGCGCGGTCAACCTGGCCGTCGGCCCGATCGCGCTCCTCGCCGCCTGGCTCTTCGTCGACGCCTCGGGCTCCGGTTCGGCGGTGGCCCTCGGCATGGGCCTGGGCGCCGCCGTGTTCGTCGGCATCGTCCTGGCGACGCTCACCGCGTGGCTGCGCGCCCCCGGCTGGGCCGCCAGCGGCGCGGTCGGCGGCGCGATCGGCCTCTGGGCCGGGACCTCAGGCGACCCGTCCGCGTTCATGCTGTCCGCACTGCCGGACACCGGCGTGCTCGCGGCCCTCGCGGGCGCGGCCGGCCTGTCGCTGTTCCTCGGCCTGGTCGGCGCGTTCGCCGGCATCCGCGGACGCCTCGCGCCGATCCGCGACACCCCCGCGGGGGAGCGGCACGGCCGCGGCGGCCTGGTCTTCCTCGGCATCCTGCTGTCCTCGTCCCTGGCGGGCGCCGCCGGCGTCGTCGCCGCGTGGACGACCGTCCCCGACGCCGGGAGCGCGGGACTTCCGGACCCGATCCTGCTCACCGTGATCGCGCTCGGCGCGGCGCTGCTCGGCGGCACCAGCCTCCTGGGCCGGCGCGGCGGCGTCTGCGGCACCCTGTTCGCGGCCCTGCTCGTATTGTCGCTGATGTGGCTCGCCGAAGGCCGCGGCTGGAGCTTCGACCCGAGCTGGATCGCCTTGAGCGCCATCGTCGCCGGGTTCCTCGTGACCCGCCTGGTCGAGGCCATGAACGCCGTCGACGACGTCGAGGCGGCCACCGCGAACCGAGCCGGATCGGTCGACGACCTGCGCGACGACGATCCGCGCCCGGACCGCACCGGCGAGTACGAGCGCTACGACGAGGACCTCGCCGACCTCGGCTCCGGCGGCGACCCGTGGTCGACGAACTCCGGCGCCATCCCCGCCAACACCGGCGCCATCCCCGCCAACACCGGCGGCATCCGGACCAACACCGGCCCCATTCCCAACGCCGCCGCCGCCGACCCGTTCGGCGCCTCCGGGGCCTTCGACGACCTGCGCGACGGCTACGGCACGCGCTTCGGCTCCGACAACGACCGGCGCTACGGCCGCTGACCCCTGATCCGACTCTCCCCGGGACGACAACCATGACCTATGTACCTCCAGAGCGCGACGAGCCCGCGCTGGACCAGACCCGCCAGCTCGACTTCACGCCGCCCCCGGCCGCCCCCGGCACCGGCCGACCCGCGGTCGGCAACGGCGTGGACTCGCAACCGGTCGACCCGTTCGCGGGGCGGGAGGCCGAGCCGCTCATGGTCGCCGACGAGCGGCCGCGGCGCGACCGCGTCGTCTTCCAGTTCGTGTGGGGGGCGATCCTGCTCCTGCTGACCCTGAACGCGCTGTTCCTGATCTACCGGCGCGAGGACGAGCTCTTCGGAGGCGAGTTCGACTCCCTCCTCGACGCGTTCGACCGGCACGCCCTGTACTTGACTCCAGTTCTCTTGGCGGCCTTGGCGATCGGCATGTCGCTGCGCTTGGGCGCGGTGAACCTCGCGGTGCCGGCGCTCGCGTTCGCGGTCACGATGGCGACTCCGGTCGAGACGAACATCTGGCTCTACCTCGCCTACGTGGCGGGCGCCGCGGTGGCGGCCGGGCTGCTGTACGTGCTGCTCGCGGTGGCCTTCCGGGTGCCGCCGTGGTTCGCGGGCCTCGCGGTCGGCGTCCTGATCCTCGCGGCGCTGCCGGTCGTGGACCGCCTGGCGCCGCGCGAGTCGTATTCGCTGCCGGGCATGCCGAACGGGTTCTACCTGTTCGGCGGCACGGCGGTGCTCGCCGTCGCGGGAGGCCTCATCGGCCTGTCGCCGCGGGTGCGGGACGGCTTCAGCGCGGTCAAGCGCATGACCGACGGCGAGGAGCGCTCCGCTCCGGCGGTGTTCCTGCTGCTGGGCGGCACGATCCTGTCGATGCTCCTGGCCGCGGGTTCGGGCTATGTGGTCTACGTGTTCGCGCTCGGCCCGATCGAGGGCGCGAACTCGCTGAACTTCGGCCCGTACGGCGCTTATCCGACGGGGGTCGAACTCCAGGTGCTCGCCTTCGCGATCGTCCTCATCGGCGGCACGAGCCTGTGGGGCCGCAGCGGCGGCGTCCTCGGCGTCGTGCTCGCCACGATCGCGGTCTGGGCCGGCCTCGTCCTCTGGGGCCAGGCGGTCGAGGACGCGGGCGAGGGCTCCTGGCAGGCCGACTACTCGCAGGCGATCTTCGCCGGGGTGCTGCTGCTGGGACTGTTCGTCTCCTTCGGCCTGGACCGGCTCGGCCGCCCGAAGGAGCCCGTGGAGGAAGAGGAGTTCCCGCCGTTCCAGGGCGAGATGCAGCTCTACGAGCCGCAGAACGGCATGGCCCCGGCGGGCACGGGCCTGTTCGAACCGACCCTCCCGGACGCCAACGCGCAGCGCCAGTAACACGTTCCAGGACATGCAGTGGCGGGGCCGCCCTTCGGGCGGCCCCGCCACTGGCCTTTCGGCGAGCCGACCGACTGCCGCTAGGTCCAGCGCGCGATGGCGCGGGCATCCGCCTCGATACCGGGACTCATCTGGTCGCCGCGCCAAGTGGGTCGCCATTCGGTGGCCGCGGTTACCGGCTCGGTGAAGACGGCGACGAGGTAAGGCTCGTTTCCCAGACCCTCATCGCAGCGGATCCGATGCCGGGCATGGTTGTCGGTGGATCGCTCGACGAGGAAGCTGATGTGGGCGCGCATGCCGATGTTCCGGATGAAGTCGCCGAGATGGACCCAGGGTTCGACCTCAGACATGCGACCACTCCAGTGGCAGGGCGGTGAAGCTTGCCGATCGGCGCGAATGGCGCGGGTGCGGACTGGGCTTGCGCCGGTGCCCGGTCGGTTGGGACCGCCGGAGCTGAAGGTCGGCTTCAGTGATGTCGCCGGAGACCAGCGCGGCCTCCTGCTGCGCGGAGCTGGCGGTGTAGACGAACTGCCTGGCCGCGGACTCCCGCATGGGGCAGCTGTGTCGCCCCCACCGCTCGCCGCACCAGTCGCATCGCAGCCGCCTGAAGCCGAACCACCCCCGGAAAGGCTGGTGGAGTTGCAGATCGATCTTGGCCCAGCCAGGGATGAGGTCGCGGGATAGGGTCGATAGCGCCATGAGAAATCCGTTTCTCCTGGAGTGCGCGGCCCGCCGGTCTAGGTTCCAAGCTTTCTCGGCGGGCCGCTGTCTATGTGCGGCCGTATTGAGTTCGAGTTCCGCCCGCCCCAAGCACTTCGGGCTCGGGGCGGGCGAGGATCGCCGTGCGGCACGCTGCCTGATTCCCCACCGAATCAGGCGGCCTGCGAGTCAGCGCCGCAAAGCGGCGATCCGAATGAAGCTGCGAATAAGTAGATCACAACCGATGGCATCAATCAACTACTGATGTCATCGAAGTGAGCTACGCTCGCGCGAGACCCGCCGCACGGGGCACTGGGTAGGCTGGGGCGGCACCAGGCCAGGGAGGATCGACCGACATGCAAGGCAAGCAGACTTCTGCGGCGGCTCACGCCACGGATGTGCTGCGCCAGCGTGTCGTCGACGGCGTCTATGCACCTGGCGCCCGGTTCCCCAGCGCGACTGCGATCAGCGAAGAATTCGGTTTCGACCGTGGGACTGCGGCAAGAATCCTGGCGCAACTCCGAGAATCCGGATTCATTATCACCAAGCCAGGCTCGGGCAGCCATGTCCGGACCTTCGAGCCGATTCTCCGGGTCTTCCCGAACCGGCTTTCGACTTGGCGTGACGGCCAGGCGATCCAGGATGCCGACACCGGCAAGCGGGCTCGAGTGGTCGAGGTGAATGTCGGAGAGCGCCCCGCAAGCGAGAAGGTCGCCGCATCGCTCGGTCTCGCGCCCGGCGATCCGGTGTTGTGCCGCTCGCGACGGTTCGCCGTGGAGGACCGGCCGGTCCAGCTCGCCGATTCCTTCTACTTGCCCGAGATGGTTCGAGCCACGCCGATCGTCTACACCGACACTGGGCCTGGTGGCGTCTACGCCCGCCTCGCCGAGATCGGCCATGCACCAGTTTGCTTTGCCGAGCACCTCAGAGTCCGGATGCCGCTGCCGACCGAGAAGGCTGCACTCGACCTCCCCGGCGGTACACCGGTCATCGCCATCGTCCGCACCGCCTTTGACGCGGAGGACCGGTGTGTCGAGGTCACCGAGATGATTCTCGACAGCAGCGTCTACGAACTTGAGTACCGCGCGGACCTTTAGAACCCGGCCGCTCAGACGACGATGACGCGGATGCCCGCCTCTTCGAAGCCCCGCAGTTGCTCGGCGGGGGCGTTGCCGTCGGTGACCAGGGTGTGGACCCGGTCGGTGGGGCAGATCCTCGCGAAGGCGTGGCCGCCGATCTTGGAGCCGTCGGCGATCACGACCACCTTGCGCGCCCGCGCGGCCATGAGGGCGTTTATGGCCGCCTCGCCCTCGTGATGGCTGGTCGCGCCCAGCTTCATGTCGATGGCGTCCACGCCGAGGAACGCGATGTCCAGGGTGATCTCGCGCAGGATCGGCGCTGCGAGGGGGCCGATCAGCTCGTAGGACTGCGGGCGCACGACGCCGCCGACCACCACCACTTTCAGGTGTGGGCGCACGATCAGCTCGTTGGCGATGTTCAGGGCGTTCGTGACGATCGTCAGGCCTGTCGAGCCCGGTGTCGCCACCAGGTCGGTTCGCATTGCGAGCGAGCGCGCGACCTCGGTGATCGTCGTGCCGCCGTTGAGGGCGATGACTTGACCCGGGCTCACGAGCCCTGCGGCGGCCGTGCCGATGCGGTGCTTCTCCTCGACGTGGCGAGCGGTCTTGTAGCGCAGCGGGAGGTCGTACGAGATGCCTCCGGCCACGGCTCCGCCGCGGGTCCTCGTGATCATCTGCTGCTGGGACAGCTGGTCGAAGTCGCGCCGGATCGTCGCCTGCGAGACGCCGAGCCGTTCGGCCGCCTCCTCCACTGTGATGCGTCCGGTCTCTGCGAGGATCTCCAGCAGGGTGTTCCACCGGGCGTAGCGGTCCACGGCGCTCCTCGGGTCGGGATCGCGGCGGGCGGCCGCGGTCTGCACGATAGTGTTCGAAGTAGGTCGGTAGGCGCTCGGGCGGTGCTCAAGTCATGCTCGTGCGCTCACGATCATTGTGCCGCACCGACGTGGGCTCGCACACGCAGGATCGATTGGAAGGAGCGCCCGTGGACGGCGTCATGCTGCCGGCGATAGGCCGGATCGTCACCCCCGACGGCGTGGTCAACGGGACCCTCATCGTCGAGGGGGACCGCTTCGAGGGCATCCTCGAACGCGAGGGCGATCCGACCGGCTGGGTCCTGCCCGGCTTCGTGGACGTGCACTGCCACGGCGGCGGGGGTTATTCGCTCGCGAACGGCGACGCGGACTCGGCCAAGGGCGCCGCGGGCTTCCACGCCTCGCGCGGGACCACGACGCTCGTCGCCTCGCTCGTGTCCTCGACCCACGAGTTCCTGCTGGAGACCACCCGGGCCCTCAA
Source organism: Glycomyces harbinensis (assembly GCF_900101745.1). Taxonomy (GTDB): domain Bacteria; phylum Actinomycetota; class Actinomycetes; order Mycobacteriales; family Micromonosporaceae; genus Glycomyces; species Glycomyces harbinensis. Next base: position 214,526 of record NZ_FNAD01000009.1, read on the forward strand.
GCCGCTGGTCGAAGAGGGGACCCTGGCCGGCGTCCACTTCGAGGGCCCCTACATCTCGGCGGCCAAGTGCGGCGCGCACCGCACCGACGTGCTGCGCGATCCCGACATCGGCGAGCTGACCGAGCTCATCGAGGCGGGGGAGGGCGCGGTCAAGATGGTCACCATCGCCCCCGAGCTCGACGGCGCGATCGCGGCCATCGAGTTCCTCGACCAGCGCGGCGTCGTGCCCGCGATCGGGCACACGAACGCCAGCTACGAGCAGACCACGGCCGGGATCGACGCGGGCGCCCAGGCCGCGACCCACCTGTTCAACGCGATGCGGGCCTTCAACCACCGCGAGCCGGGCCCCATCCCGGCGTTGCTGGACGACGAGCGGATCTTCTCCGAGATCATCGCCGACCCCGTCCACCTGCACCCGGGGACGATGCGCTTCGCGTTCGACACCTCGCTGCCGGCGTGGACCCTGCTCGTCTCCGACGCGATGGACGCGGCCGGGCTGGCCGACGGGCACTACATGCTCGGGCGCCACGAGGTCGAGGTCGTCGGCGGGGTCGCCACGGTGGCCGGGACCGACGTCATCGCCGGTTCCACGATCACGCTGCTCGACGCGTTCCGCAACACCGTGCGCCTCGCCGGCCAGTCGGTGGAGGCCGCCTCGCAGATGGCCTCGGCGACGCCCGCGGAGCTGCTCGGCCTGAACGACGTCGGCACGATCGAGACCGGGAAGTTCGCCGACGCCGTGGTCCTGGACGACGACCTGAACCTCGTCTCGGTCATGCGCCGCGGGGCCTGGCTCCAGGTCTGACACGTACGCGAAGCGGGCCGGGAGCACAGCTCCCGGCCCGCTTTTCGTTGCGCCGCTAGGTGTTGTAGTACATCGAGCCGCTGCCCGCCCCGATGATGACGTAGATCAGGCAGAACGTGAAGAACGACAGGATGCCCAGGATGAGGCCGGTGATGGCGATGGACTTGTTGGTCGCCCTCCCCTTGTTCGCGCGGCTCCAGCCGACCGCGCCGAACACGATCGCGAGGACGCCGAGCGGCCAGGAGAAGCCGTTGAGCACCGGGATGAACGAGAGCACCACGGCGATGATGCCGCACACGAGCGCCGCCGTGCCCAGGCCGTTGCGCGGCTGCTGGCCGTGCAGCGCCCCGTCGCCGTTGTAGGCCGGAGGCGGTGGCGGCGGGACCGCCCCGCCCGCGTACGGGCTGTACCCGCCTCCGCCGCCGGGATACGGCGGCGCGGCGGGCTGCGGCACGGCGGGAGGCGGCATCGACGGCGGCGGCGAGCCTTCGGGGGACGGGCCCTGGGGCGTCGAGCCGGGAACCGCCCCGGGCACGGGGTCCTCGGGCGGCACGCCGCCGGGGTTGCGCTCCGAGGCCGGGCCCCAAGGGGCCGGATCGCCGCCGAACGGCTCGGGCTCGGGAGGGTCCTGCCCGGGCCGGTTCCATGCCGGATCGCTGGAAGGGGACTCGTTCGGCCCCACCGGGTCCGGACTGTTCGGATCCGGCTCCTGCGCCCGCCCCGGCTCGGCCGGGTCCGCCCGGTTCCACGCGGGCCCACCGGGCGGCTCGGGCTGGTCCGACCCCGGCCGCTCCGGCTCGGGCGGCTCGGGAACGGGCGGGTAGGTGGTCATGATGCCCTCCTCGGCAGGTCCGGGGCTTGCGGCCCCGCTGTCCCGCAAGGTAGCCCAGTCCGCGCCCCTCCGTGCCGAATCGGGGGAACCGGGCCCGGAGGCGGGACCCGGCCCGTCCATGAGCGAACTCTGTTCGGATTTTTTCGGGTTAGGGGTTTACTACCCGTCAGTACACGAGTAGAAATGAGTTACGGAGCCGGAAGGACTTCCCGAGGACACGGTCCTCGCAGACCTGAAGGAATCGCGCACAGCCGCCGAGTACCCACGTGCGACCTTTGCCGTCGGGAGGCACAGCGGGTCCAGCACCTAGGAGCAGGACACCGCTATACAAGACTTCACGCTTGGTAACTCGGTTGGATGTGGAGCAAGTAGCACGCGGCCCAGTCGAGGCAGTATCCGACCGGGCCGCGTCGCTGTGCGCGCGCCCGTACCCCGTTTTCCCGCTTCGCGGTCCACTCACAGCCTCCTGTGTCCGAACTGACTGGGAAAGCTCAGCCGGGGCTGCAAGAATGGGCCACGATGACCACGATCGAACCCGGCTGGTACGCCGACCCCGCCGACCCGGCCACGCAACGCTACTGGGACGGCGCCGGCTGGATCGGCAAGCCCGTCCCCGCCGACGCAGAGCCCCCCGCCGAACCCGAACCGGTCGACCCCGAACCGGAACCCCTTCCGGAGTCCACTAAGGACGCGCCGGTCGAGACCCTGCCCCCGGACCCGCGCTTCGGCGACGGCCCCCCGCCGAAGATCGTCCAGCGCACCCCCGGCGCCGTCCAGCCGCCCGACACCGTGCCGATCCGCTCCCTCGGCGTCACCGTCGGCTGGATCACCCGCCCCGACGTGCACCGCATCCTCGGCGGCCGCATCCTCGCCCACCCCGGCCAGCGCTTCGTCGCCCGCCTGGTCGACCTCGTCGCCCTCCTGGTGCTCAACGCCGTCGTCAACGGCTACTTCATCTACCAGTTCATGCAGACCGTCTGGCCCTACGTGCTCGAAGCGGCGGCCGCCGACGACCCCAACGACGTCCAGATGCCCGCCCGGGCCTCGGAGCAGTGGTGGGTCGTCCTCCTCATCGCCCTCGGCCTGTGGTTCGCCTACGAGGTCCCCGCGACGCTCAACTCCGGGCAGACGCTCGGCAAGCGGCTCATGGGGATCCAGGTCGTGTCGCTCGCGCCCGTCAACCTCGGCTGGGGCCGCCTGCTGCTGCGCTGGTCCTACGCGGCGCTGCCGCTCATCTGCTTCCCCTTCGGCGCGGTCCTGTGGCTGATGGACGGGATATGGTGCATCCGAGACCAACCGTTCCGCCAGTGCCTGCACGACAAGTCGCCCGGCACTGCCGTCGTCGAAGTGCGACCCACTCCGGCGCATGCAGACAAGGAGCCCTCCGCATGACCGACCCGCTGCGAGCCGATCTCGACGCGATCCCCCGCTACGTGCCCGGCAAGGCCGTCCCGAACGCCGTGAAGCTCTCCAGCAACGAGGTGCCCTACGGCCCCCTCCCCGGCGTCGTCGAGGCGATCGGCGCCGCCGCGGCCGACGTCCACCGCTACCCCGACCTCGGCGTCGTGCGCCTGCGCGAGGCCCTCGCCGAACGGCTCGGCGTCGACTTCGACCGCATCGCCACCGGCACCGGCTCGGTCGCCCTCATCGGACACCTCCTCCAGGCGATCGGGGTCCCCGGCGGCGAGGTCGTCTACTCGTGGCGGTCCTTCGAGGCCTACCCCATCGCGGCCACCGTCGCCGGACTCGAGAGCGTCCAGGTGCCCAACACCGCCGACCACCGCCACGACGTCGAGGCGATCATCGCGGCCGTCGGCCCCGACACGCGGGCCGTCCTGGTGTGCAGCCCCAACAACCCGACCGGCCCGGCCGTCACCGCCGCCGAACTCGACCGCCTCTTCGACGCGATCCCCGAGCGCGTGCTCGTCGTCGTCGACGAGGCCTACCGCGAGTTCGTGACCGACCCGGCCTGCCCGGACGCGATCGAGCGCTACGGGCACCGGCCCAACGCCGTGGTCTTCCGGACCTTCTCCAAGGCCTGGGGCCTGGCCGGCCTGCGGGTCGGCTACATGGTCGCCGCGCCCGAGGTCGCCGACGCCGTGCGCAAGGTCGTGATCCCCTTCGCCGTCAACGTCGCCGCGCAGACCGCCGCGCTGGCCGCGCTCGGGGCGGAAGGGGAGATGCGCCGCCGCGTCGCACTCGTCACCTCCGAGCGCAAGCGGACGGTCATGGCCGCGAGGGAACTGGTGCCCGAGGTGCCCGACACGCAGTCGAACTTCTTCTGGCTTCCCCTGGGGGAGCGGGCGGTCGAGTTCGCCGCGCACTGTGAGGCGCGGGCAGTGCTGGTGCGGCCCTTCGCGGGCGACGGCGTCCGCGTCACGATCGGACTGCCCGAGGAGAACGACGCGCTGCTCGACGCACTGCGCGACTTCGTCGAAGCGTAAGTCTTTCCGGTACGGACACAACAGGACCGGGCGCCCCACCGGCGCCCGGTCGATACTACGGCCGCGCTACTTGGGGACGGTGCGCTCGTTCTGGTGCACGAACGCGTCGTACATCTCGGTGAGGGTCTGCTTCTGCTTCGAGGTGAGCTCGCGGTCGGTGGCGATGGCCAGCGGCATGCCCGAGCCCTTCTCGGGCGTCATCCCCGCGCGCAGGTACATGATCGGGGTGGTCATCCGCAGCGCCAGTGCCAGCTGCCGCAGGACCGCGCCGCTGGGGCGGCGCACGCCGCGCTCGCCCTGGAGGTAGGGGTTGGAGACCCCGGCGGAGTCGGAGAGCTCGCGGAACGAGACGTGGGCGCGTTTGCGCACGTCCCGGACGAATGAGCTGAAGTCGCGATCTGTCACCCGCGTCACCATACGCGCCTTCCCCCCTCGACGCCACCCGCCCCTGCCTGGGCGCCCCGCCATTCGGTACCACCAGCTGACACGGCCCTCACCCGAACAGACGATATGAACCGGACTCGGGGAAGGGTTGCGTCTCAACCGCTCGCCGCGGCGTGAAGCCAGCCGATACCATCGGAAGTCGACGTCGCCGATCTGGTGCGTCACCGCACGCTTGGCGTCAGACGAGGAGGAGAACCGGTGAGCGTTCTGCAACGCTTGGAAAAACAACTGGAGGGCCTGTTCGAGGGCACCTTCAACAAGATGTTCAAGGGCGTTGTGCACCCGGTCGAGATCGCCAGCGCCATGCAGCGCGAGGCCGAGACCCACAAGGCCGTCCTCGCGGGCGGGCGCGTGCTGGTGCCGAACCGCTACGTCATCGACCTCTCCCCGCCCGACCACGACCGGCTCGCCCCGTACGCGGCGGCGCTGGCACAGGAGCTCGCCCAGTCGCAGGCCGAGTTCATCGGCGAGAACGGCTGGACCGTCTACGGCGACGTCATCGTCGAGATAGAGCGCGGTGAAGGCCTGGACACGGGCATGTTCCGCGTCACCGCCGAGGTCGCGGCCCTGAACGAGGGCGTCGACCAGCCGGTCTCCGGCGGCGGCTACGGCCCCGCGCAGCAGCAGGCCCCCACGGGCCCGGTGCTGGTGACCGCCGACGGGCGCCAGTTCACCGTCGCGCACGGCGCCACGATCATCGGCCGCGGCGAGCAGGCCCAGATCCGCCTGCCCGACGTCGGCATCTCGCGCCGGCACGTGCGCGTCGACTTCGACGGCCGCCAGGTCTCGGTGACCGACCTCGGCTCGACCAACGGCACCCTGGTCAACGGCCAGCGGATCGCCACCGTCTCGATGCAGCCGGGCGACGTGATCCAGATCGGCACGACCTCCCTGACACTCTCGGCGGGCTGATCCCGCCTCTCGGTGCGCCCCGGCCCGGCGGGTCGGGGTACCTTTTTGCCCTTCGCGGGGCGGATTTCGAAAACCTCAGGGCCCCATGCCGGTAGCGGTCGGACGACCCGCTGGGTTCGGCGGCTCGCCGCCTCGGTCGCGCGCGCGTGGGCTACCGTGTCCTGGACCGATCGTTCAGCCGCTGGGAGCGCCGAATGCCTGAGATAGTCCAGACCGTCGCCCGGTTCGGGTTCCTCGTGCTGGTGTGGCTGTTCGTGTTCGCCGCCGCCAGGACCATCACCCGCGACCTGCTCGCCCAGCGCCGCCCCGCGGCCGCCGGGCCCGCGGCCGGCCCGGTCTCGGCCCCGCCCGCATCGGGCCGCGGCGCCCGCCCCCAGGGGCCCGCGCAGACGGCGCAGTGGCTGGTGGTCACCACCGGTGAGCTGGCCGGACGCCGGTTCGTGCTCTCCGGTCAGCCCATCACGATCGGCCGCGCCCCCGACTCGACGATCGTCATCCGCGACGACTTCGCCTCGAACCGGCACGCCCGCGTGGTGCCCATGGACGGCCAGTGGATGGTCGAGGACGTGGGCTCCACGAACGGCACCTACCTGGGGCGCGCTAGAGTCACCAGACCCACGCCGGTCCCGCTCGGGGTGCCCATCCGGATCGGGCGTTCCTCGTTCGAGCTGCGTCCCTAGCGGCTCGTGGAACGTGAGACGGCGATGTCGGCTACGAATAGCGGGTGTGCCCCGCGCTACGGCGGTTGATACATGAGTTTGCACCTGCGATACGCGGCGATCTCCGATCGCGGTGTGGTGAGGCAAGGCAACCAGGACTCGGTGTTCGCCGGGGCCCATTTCATCGCCGTGGCCGACGGCATGGGCGGCATGGCCGCCGGTGACCTCGCCTCGGCCATCGTCATCAACACCGTCGCCCGGCTGGACGTGCCCCCGCCGTCGGACTCGGTGGTGGACGAGCTGGCCGACGCCGTCGCCGACGCGAACCGGGCCATACGCCGCTGCGTCGCCGACGACCCGCAGAAGGAAGGCATGGGCACCACGCTCACCGCCCTGTGGTTCGACGGCGAGTGGTTCAACCTGGTCCACATCGGCGACTCCCGGGCCTACCGGATGCGCGAGGGCGGCTTCGAGCAGATCACCGTCGACGACACCTACGTGCAGATGCTCGTCGACGAGGGCCGCATCACGGCCGAGGAGGCCGAGGTGCACCCGCAGCGGTCGCTGCTGCTGCGCGCGCTGGGCGCCTCCGAGGTCGAGCCGGCGTTCCAGACCATCAAGGGCGTCCCGGGCGACCGGCTGCTCCTGTGCTCCGACGGGCTCTCCGGGCCCGTCTCCGACTCCGACATCGCCCGCACCCTCCAGACCGCGGCCTCCCCGCAGGAGGCCGCCGAGTCGCTGGTCCAGCAGGCCCTCGACGCGGGCGCGCCCGACAACGTGACGGTGCTCATCGCCGACGTGGTCACCGAGCACCCCGGCGAGCAGCGCCAGATCATCGGCGGCGCGGCCGCCGACGCGCGCCTGGCCGAGTCCGACACGGCGGTCCTGCGGGCCGTCAAGGACCAGGAGGAGGCCGCGGACGAGGACGGCGAAGCCGCGGACGAGGAGTCCGGGGCGAAGGGCCGCGGGAAGGGCCGCGTGTGGCGCACCGTCCTGGCCTGCCTGATCGTGATCGTCCTCGCCGCCGGGGGCGGCGCGTGGTGGATCCGCACCCAGTACTTCGTCGGCGTCTCGGACGCGGGCAACATCAGCCTCTTCCGAGGCCTCCCTTTTGAAGTGGCCGGCTACCGGGCGGCCTGGATCGAGGTCGACTCCGGGCGTTCCGCCGAGGACGCCGTCGACTCGGTCGAGGCCGACCTGGAGGCCGGGATGACCGCCGACGGCCGCGAGGACGCCGAGGACGACCTGGCCGAGCTGATCGACCCGGCCTCGGACAACGACAACCTCGACCCGCTGTGCACCACCGCCGGAGGCGACGCCGAGTCGGTCCCGGCGGCTTCAAAGGACTGTCGCGACGACTGAGCGTGGTCGATGTAGGCTCACTGCGTCCGGGCTCGAGCGGCCCGGGGGGACCGAGTACGCAGGCCTGCAACCGGTCCGAAGCCGGACAATCGGCACAGCGGTGAACACCTGCAATGCCGCGGTTGACACCGCGGAACGAAGACGCGAGGGGAACTGATGGCCCAGCCCATGTCGGCGACCGCCCGGCCGGCGGGACCGTCCGAGCCGGCGCTCACGCCCCTGACGGGCATGCCCAAGCGGGTCTTCCGCGAGATCGTCATGCTGGTCGTGGCGGGCATCGGGGTGTTCGGCCTCCAGCTCACCATCGACCTGGCGCTCACCGAGACCACCACCTCCGTCACGTTCATGCTGCCGCTGGCGATCTTCGTCGTCTCGATGTGCGCGTGGGGCGCGGTCAAGTTCCTCGCCCCTTACGCCGACCCGCTGTTCGTGCCGATCGCGGCGTTCCTCACCGGCATCGGCATCGTCTACATCAGGCGGATCGACCGCACGGCCACGTTCGAAGAGGACCGGTTGTCGGCCGACGCGGGCGTCTTCGCCGGCTCGGGCGGGCGCCAGCTCATGTACTACATGGCGGGCGTGTTCCTGCTGACCGTGCTGCTCGTGATCGTACGCAACCACCGGGTGCTGCGCGGGTACGCGTACATCCTGCTGTTCGCGGGCATCTTCCTGGCGGCGATCCCGGGCTTCCTGCCGTACTCGATCTCCGGTTCGGGCGGTTCGAAGAACTGGATCCGCCTCGGCTCCTTCTCGATCCAGCCCTCCGAGTTCGCCAAACTCATGCTGCTGATCTTCTTCGCGGTGTACCTGGTGCGCAAGCGGGACATGCTCTCGGTGGCGGGCAAGAAGATCCTCGGGCTCCAGCTGCCGCGCATGAAGGACCTCGGCCCGATCGTCATCGTCTGGGCCGCCAGCCTCGTCATCCTCGTCATGGAGCGCGACCTCGGCACCTCGCTGCTGCTGTTCAGCATCTTCCTGTCGATGCTGTACATGGCCACGCGGCGCGCCTCGTGGATCGTCATCGGTCTGACGATGTTCATCGGCGGCTGCATCGCGATCTACCCGTTCTTCTCGCACCTCCAGACGCGCGTCGACATCTGGCTCGACCCGTGGGACCCGGTGAAGGTCTACGAGACCGGCACCTCCTGGCAGCTCGTGCAGGGCCTGGTCGCGATGAACTCGGGCGGCCTCATCGGCAACGGGCCCGGGGCCGGCAACCCGAACATGATCCCCGCCTCCGAGTCGGACTTCATCCTCGCCGCCATCGGCGAGGAGGTCGGCCTCATCGGCCTCATCGCGATCCTGCTGCTGTACGCGATCCTCGTGGAGCGCGGCTTCAAGACCGGCATCATGTCGCGCGACCTGTTCGGCACGCTCATGGCCGGCGGCCTGGCGTTCCTCGTCGCCTTCCAGCTGTTCGTGGTGTTCGGCGGCGTCACCGGGCTCATCCCCATGACCGGCCAGACCACGATGTTCCTCGCCGCGGGCGGCTCCTCGCTGGTCGCGTCCTGGCTGCTCGTCGGGCTGCTCATCCGCGTCTCCGACGACGCCCGCAAACCCTGGCAGGCCTCCTTCGGCCTCCAGAAGACCGAGGCCCCGCCGGAGTTCCTCGCCGAGCAGGCCGCCAAGCGCGCCGCGGAGGAGGCGGAGAAGGCCGCGGCCGCGGGCGTCATGGACTCCGGTCCGATCCCCGGCGGCGACCAGCCGACCGAGCTCATCATCCCCGGCCACCTCCAGGGCGCGCCCGGCACCGGGACCGTCGAGGAGTCCGTGGTCAGCCCGCCCCCGGGCTCGCCGCCGCCCACCGGCCCGTACAGCCCGCCCCCCGGCGGCTCCACCGGCCTGCCCGCGCGGCCGTACTCGCCGCAGCCGCCGCAGTCCCCGCCCCCGCCGCCCCCCGGATCCGCCTACGGCAGCCCCGGCGGCGGCCCGACCGGCAACCCGACCCGGCCAGCCCCCCAGACGCCGCCTCCGCCTCCCCCGCCGCCCTCGTCGGCCTTCGACTACCGGCCGCAGCCCCCGGCGGGCCAAGACCGACAGAAGGGAGGCGGTGAATGAACCCGGCTCTGCGACGCATGGGCATCATCGCCCTGATCCTGCTGGGCGCCCTCATCGCCCAGGCCACGTGGGTGGGCTTCTTCCACCACGACGACTACCAGGGCCTGGCCAACTCCCGCACCCTCATCGCCGAGTACGAGGTCCCGCGCGGCCAGATCCTCGCCGGCGACACCGTGATCGCCCAGTCCGTGCCGACCGACCCCGGCAGCAGCTACGGCTACAAGCGCGACTACCCCGAAGGCGACTACTTCGGCAACATCACCGGCTTCAAGTCGATCAACTACGGCGCCAGCAACATCGAGTACGCCGAGAACTCCCTCCTCAACGGCACCAGCTCGCTCTTGGCGTTCGACGACTTCTGGGCCACGATCTCCAAGGACCGCAAGGCGGGCGGCAACGTCGTCACCACCCTCGACGCCGACCTCCAGCGGGCCGCGTACGACGCGCTCGAGGCCACCGGCGTCAAGGGCGGCGCCGTCGTCATCGACCCGCAGACCGGCCGCATCCTCGCCGAGGCCTCCTACCCCGGCTGGAACCCGACCGACATCTCCTCCAACAACGGCGACACCGCCACCGCGGCCAAGACCGCGCTCGACGAGGACGAGGACAACCCGGGCCTGGACCGCACCCGCTCGGACTACTACCCGCCCGGCTCGACCTTCAAGACCATTGTGGCCGCCGCGTACATCGAGAACGGCGGCAGCGCCGACTCGATGGTCCCGGCCGGGAACGGCTACACGGCCCCCAACACCGACCACGAGATCACCAACTCGAACAACCAGTGCCCCCAAGAGGAGATGACCCTCGAAGAGGCCTTCGCGAAGTCCTGCAACACCACGTTCGCCCGCCTGTGCGTCGAAGAGCTCAGCGCCGACGACATCACCGAGATGGCGAACGCCTTCGGCTTCGGCGAGGCCTTCGAGACCCCGCTGCCGACCGTGCCCTCCGCGACCGGCGACATCACCGAAGACGCCTTCCGCGCCCAGGCCTGCATCGGCCAGCAGGAGGTGCGCGAGACCGTGCTCCAGAACGCGATCGTCGCCGCGACCATCGCCAACGACGGCGAGCGGATGAACCCGCAGATCATCGCCGAGCTGACCGACTCCGAGGGCGACACCGTCCAGCAGGGCGGCGAGGACTCCGCCGGGCGCGTCATCGACATCGACACCGCCCAGGAGCTCCGGATCCTCCAGGAAGCGGTCGTCGAGGAGGGTTCGGGCTCGAACGCCCAGATCGAGGGCTACACCGTCGGCGGCAAGACCGGCACCGCCCAGCACTCCGACGACCGCGACAACCGCGAGCCCGACCACGGCTGGTTCCACGGCTGGGCCATGGACGACGGCGAACCCGCCGTCGCGGTCTGCGTGTTCCTCGACTCCTACGGTGACGGCGCCTCCGGCCAGGCCGCCCAGATCTCCGGCGACCTCATGGAGCAGTACCTCGAAGGGCGATCCGAATGACCCGTAACGCTCCGCCGACCGCGGACTTACGCTTCGGCGCCGGTACGGGACGGAACAACACGAGAACGACACGGTTTCCTCAAGATCCGCTGACAGGGCAACCGAACCGGGCGCCCGCACGTGGATCCTGGGAGAGAGTGCGACAGCCCTGCTCCCCGTATTCACGGGGTCAGACCCTGGGCGGCCTGCCAGTAGACTGAAGCGTCGATCCCCCCGGAGCTGATCCCTCCAAAAGATTTGAGGAGACGCCGTGTTGAGCCCCGAAATGCTCCTCGGGCAACGCTATCGCCTGCGCGAACGCATTGCCGTGGGCGGCATGGGCGAGGTCTGGCGGGCCGAGGACACCGTTCTCGAACGCACGGTGGCCCTCAAGGCCATGCTGCCCTCGCTCCTGAGCGAGCCCGGATTCGAGAAGCGCTTCGCCGCCGAGGCGAAGACCGTGGCCGCCCTCACCCACCCGCACATCGTCAGCGTCCACGACTTCGGCAACGCCGACCTGCCCAGCGGCGAGACCACCGCCTACCTCGTCATGGAGTTCATCGAGGGCAAATCCCTCGCCGACCTCATCGCCGAGCGCGGCCGCATCGACGCCCGCGAGCTCATGCCCATCATCGCGGCCACCGCCGACGCCCTCCAGCACGCCCACGACCGCGGCATCATCCACCGCGACATCAAACCCGGCAACATCCTCGTCCGCGCCCGCGACGGCCAGGCCGTGCTCACCGACTTCGGCATCGCCCGCTCAGGCGCCTCCGGCGACCTCACCGCCACCGGCGCCGTCATGGGCACCGCCTCCTACATCGCCCCCGAGCAGGCCGAAGGCACCGGCGTCCTGCCCTCCTCCGACATGTACTCGCTCGGCGTCGTCGCCTTCCACGGCCTCACCGGGCACCGGCCCTTCCAGGCCGAGAACCCCATCGAGCTCGCCCTCCACCACGTGCGCACCCCCGCCCCGCCGCTCCCGCAGGACATCCCCCCGGGCGTGCGGGCCTTCGTCGAGCGGGCCATGACCAAGAACCCCCACCAGCGGTTCGCCACCGGCGGCGAGATGGCCCTGTTCGCACGCGGCGCCGTCGACGCCACCGGCGCGCCCCCCGCGACCTCCGTCATGCCCCCCGTCGGCCAGCTCCCGCAGCGCGCCGGCGTCGTGAGCATGGGCGGACCCCTCGCGGGCGTCGCCGAACCCTCGTACGCCCCGCCCCCGCACACGCCCCCCGGGCCACCCCCGGGATCACCTCCCGGCATCAGCCTGGGAGCCCCGACGCCGCCCCCGGCGTCCAACTCCGGAACGAACAAGACCCTGCTCGGCGCCATCGTGGGTGTGATCGCACTCGCCCTGGTGGGCGGTATGGTGTGGCTGCTCATGTCGATGAACGGCGACGCCGAACCCGGCGACGGCGATGGGGGCACCGAAGACGCGACCACCGCCGCCGAAGAGACCGTCGACGAAGACGACTCGCCGTCCGACACCGTCAGCACCCCCGACCAGAGCGGACCGGACGGCGGCGGCCTGGGGTCCTGCTTGCGCCAAGACTGTGACTGATAGCGGGCTTCCGGGCCTGCCGCTGCGACTAGAATCAATCCGCGATGAACGGAACACGAGGACGTAAAACGCGATGACGACAGCTCCCCGCCTGCTCGGCGGCAGATACGAGATCGGCGAGGTCGTCGGCTACGGCGGGATGGCAGAAGTCCACCGCGGTCGGGACCTGCGTCTCGGCCGTGACGTCGCGGTCAAGCTGCTGCGGGCCGACCTTTCTCGTGACGAGTCGTTCCTCATCCGCTTCCAGCGCGAAGCCCAGAACTCCGCCTCCCTCAACCACCCCAACATCGTCGCCGTCTTCGACACCGGCGAAGAGGGCGGCATCCCCTACATGGTCATGGAGTTCGTCAACGGACGGACCCTCAAGGAAGTCCTCCTCGCCGAGGGGCGCTTCGACGCCGCCGTCGCCTGCGAAGTCGTCGCCGACATGTGCTCGGCCCTCGACTTCAGCCACAAGCACCACATCATCCACCGAGACGTCAAGCCCGGCAACGTGATGCTCTCGGACACCAACCAGGTCAAGGTCATGGACTTCGGGATCGCCCGGGCGCTGGCCAGCAACCAGGCCACCATGACCCAGACCAGCGCCGTCATCGGCACCGCGCAGTACCTCTCGCCCGAGCAGGCGCGCGGCGAGACCGTCGACGCCCGCTCCGACGTGTACGCCGTCGGCTGCGTCCTCTATGAACTCCTCGTGGGGCACCCGCCGTTCACCGGCGACAACCCCGTCTCGGTGGCCTACCAGCACGTCCGCGAGGAGGCCCGGCCGCCTTCGGAGCTCAACCCGGCGATCCCGGCCTCGGTGGACGCGGTGATCATGAAGGCGCTGGCGAAGAACCCCGAGAACCGGTACCACTCGGCCGGGGAGATGCGCGAGGACCTGATCCGCGCCGCGCGCGGCCAGGCCGTCATGGCCCCCGCCGTGATGAGCGCCGAGGCGCGCACCCAGCTGATCGACGCGGACTCGACCGCCCCGATCCGGCCGATCGCCACGTCGTCGAGCAGGAAGCGGCCCTGGCTGATCACGCTGGGCGTGATCCTGGCGCTGGTCGCGGTGACCGCGGCGGCCTGGGGGATATCGCGGATGATGAACCAGGCCGCGATGGTGACCGTGCCGTCGGTGATCGGCCAGGCCGAGGCCGAGGCCGTGGACGCGGTGGAGGCCGAGGGGCTCCAGGTCGAAGTGGAGTACGAGAAGGCCACCGATCCGGACAGCACCGACATCGGCAACGTCACCGAGCAGACCCCCGCCCCGGGCGACGAGGTCGAGGAGGACACCACGGTGAGGTTGACCGTGCTCCAGGCGCCCGACCTGGTGCCCGTTCAGGACGTGGTGGGCGACTCCTACGAGGACGCGAAGGCGACCCTTGAGGGGGACGGCCTCACGGTCGTCAAGGAAGAAGTGGCCAGCACCGAGGAACCGGGCACGGTCCTCGGCCAGAACCCCGAGGACGGCACCGAGGTCGAGCTGAACACCGAGGTGACGCTGACCGTCTCGGCCGGCGGCCAGGCCGGTGTGCCGGACGTGGTCGGCCGGACCGTACAGTCCGCGATCGACACGCTCGAGGGCGCCGGGTTCGGCTACGAGGTCGTCTGGGGCAATGACGGCGACACCGAGGGCGCCGTCTACGCGCAGGATCCCGGCGCCGACTCGGTCGAGAATTCCGGCATCACGGTGACGATCACCGCCCAGGGCGTGGTGGTCCAGTGGGACGCCGCGATGACGCCGGCCGACCTCATGAACGCGCTCAACGGGATGGGCCTGGACGCCACGATCAGCGGCGACCCCGAGGCGGAGACCGTCGAGAGCGTCTCCGGCGAGGACGGAGAGCTCACCAGCGGCGCGGTGGTCGCCCCGGGTTCGACGATCACCATCACGGCGGCCGAGGACGACGGCGGCGGTGGCGGCGAGACGTCCGAGGATCCGACGACGTGCGACAACCCGTTGGACACGCCGCCCTGCGAGGACGAATAGCCTTAGCTGAAATCGGGGCCCTGCCGCACTGCGGCGGGGCCCTTTTCAGCGCCGAGCGGACCTCGCGGTAGCGGAGGTAGACGATGTTGGGCCCGTTTCGGCCGCCGCCGCAGTAGTAGTGGATTCGACACTAGGGTGGCTGGTTCACAAGGGGCGGGGGCTGCCGCGGTTAGGGAAGGCGGCGATGGGGGGTGGACTTGGAGTGGGGTGGCTCGTCGTCTGACGGGAGCGATTGGGTCTGGGTTAGAGCGGGCAGCGACGAAGAGGTCATCTTGAACCGGGGTCGGCGGGCGGCCGTCGGGCGGGCAAGGGGTGAGGCTCCCTTGAGGAGGCCGTCAGGCCGTCAGGCCGTCGGGCGGCCTGGTCCCGAGGCGCGGAGCGCCGAGGCGGGTGGCGGGTTGTGTTGCGGTGCAGGCGGTCTCAAGGGCGACATTGATGGTCCTCAATGGAATGTTCACTCCATCGAGTGATGACAGTGCGCGGTTGGCATGTCACTATTGGTATAGAACGCGGGATCGAAAAGCGGGAACACCTTCGAGAACAGCGGAAGGGAGACGAGACCCATGAGCACGTGCACCACCACCCCGGACCACTCGCTCACCGCCCCCGCTGCTGGCTCTCTCATCGTTCCGGCCGATTCCCGTTCGCGGGCGCGGGCCCTCCGCTCCACGCTCGATGCGGCCGCCTCGCTGATCAATGCCCAGCATGCGCAAGTCCTGTCGGCGGTGATCGCGATGAACGAGGCCAATCTCCACCGCTCCCAGTTCGGGTTCTCCGCGCTGCGGGATCTGCTGCTGTCGCAGTTCGACTTCACGTTCAACACGGCAGGCTCGATCGCGGCCATCGCCCGCCTCGCCCGCAAGTTCACCGTCCTGGCACGGGCGGCAACGACCGGAGCGGCCAGGATCGACCAGGTCGCCTATGCCGTCCGCCAGCTCGACCAGACCCCGGCCATGCGCCAGTTCGCCAAGACACCGTTCAGGGCCCCGGTCGCCTCACCCTTCGACCCCGACGTCACCTGCACGACCCCCGAAGCCATGGTCAGCGAGTACTGCGCGCATGCCTCGTTCAAGGACCTGCGCCGCCACCTCGATGAGCTGCGGGCCGCGATCGCCGAGGAGACCGAACTCCTCGATGCCCTGGGCGAGCAGTCCCTGCAACGCCTGGAGCTGACCGAGCAGGGCAACGGCATGTGGCACCTGGAAGGCGATCTCTCCGATGCCACCGGCAGGCTCCTGGACAAGTACTTGAAGACCGCCTGCCCGCCACCGCGCCAAGACGAGCAGGACGCCGAAGGGGTCTTGCCCCCGCAGGCGAACCGGCACGCCGAAGCCCTCCACCAACTCCTCGCCGGATACGGCACGTCACCTGAAGCCGCCACCCGCCACGGGCACACCGCCACCCTCGACCTCACCGTCGACGTTCAGACGCTCCAGGGCCAGGACACCGGGCGCCTGCCCCTTCTGGAAGGCCAGCCCGTCAGTGTCGCCCAGGCGCGTCTGCTGGCCTGTGAAGCCGGTGTCGTCCCCTCGGTCTTCGACTACGAGGAAGGCGAGGCTGTCGAGCTCGGCCGGGCGCTGCGGCTGCCGAATGTCGCCCTGCGCCGCAAGCTCGAGCTGGAGCAGCCTGAGGGGTGTATCTGGACCGGTTGCGACCGGCCGGTCGCCTGGACCGAAGCCCACCACATCACCCACTGGGCCGACGGCGGCTTGACGAACGCGGCCAACCTGATCCTGGTCTGCCGGTTCCACCACGGCCGCGTGCACACCACCGGCTGGTCGGTGGAGAAGACCGGCCCCGGCCAGGCCCTCATCACCCACCACGACCACCCCCACGCCAAGCGTGCCACCGCCAGTGACGGCACCGGTATCAAAGGGGTGCACGGCCACAGCGGCACTGACAACACCGAATGCGGGTGCTCAGACTGGCGCTCCGACGCCGACATGGACGCCGAGCACCGAGACTCGGACTGGGATGCCTTCCCGACCGGGCTCTACCGCACCGAATGGTCCGACACCCTCACACCCGACCTGGACGCCCTCGACCAAGAAGCCGACCGCCGGCAAACCCTCGCCGCGATCAAAGCCGCCAGGGCCAAAGCACGAGAACGCTTCGCC
Organism: Glycomyces harbinensis; assembly: GCF_900101745.1. Classification (GTDB taxonomy): domain Bacteria; phylum Actinomycetota; class Actinomycetes; order Mycobacteriales; family Micromonosporaceae; genus Glycomyces; species Glycomyces harbinensis. The sequence goes on from NZ_FNAD01000009.1 coordinate 231,137, forward strand.
ATCACAACACCGGACCCCGAACCCCAAGCCGCCCAAGGGCGTCGATCAAGGTCGGAGCCCGCCCTCACCGCCACCGCCACCGCACCGGGGCCGGGCCCTTCTCGGTCGACCGACTTCGGGGAACCGCCGTTCTTACCCTGCCCCAGCAGGCCACTGCTGGGGGAAGCGCCACACGCCAGGCGCAGCCCGAACCCACCACGCGGGATCGGGCCCCTCACCATGCCCAG
>NZ_FNAD01000004.1 GCF_900101745.1 Glycomyces harbinensis
AGCCGACCTTGGCGGTCGGGGACAGGTCCTCGACGCCGAGGTCGGCGAGGGTCTCGGCGGTCTGCGCGGTCATGGCCCGGCGGTCGATGAGGCCGCGGCGGCGCGGCTCGCGTCCGAGGTGGACGTTCTCGGCCACGGTGAGCTCGGGCAGGAGGTTGAACTCCTGGAAGACCGAGGCGACCCCGGCGTTCTGGGCCTGGAGCGGGTGGGTGAAGGAGACGGCGCGGCCGTTCAGCTCGACGGTGCCGGCGTCGGCGCTGTGGACGCCCGCGAGGATCTTCATCAAGGTGGACTTGCCGGCGCCGTTCTCCCCCACCAGGGCGTGGACCTCTCCCTGCTCAATGGTGAGGTCCACGTCGGACAGCACGGAGACGCCGAGGAACGACTTCCCGATGCCGCGCATGGACAGCAGTGGCGTCTCGGTCATCGCGGGACCTCCACCCAGGTGCGGCTGTGCGCCGACGCGGCGACGGCCTCGGCGATGCGGGCCGCGCGGAGGCCGTCGGCGAAGACCGGCAGGCCGTCGGGGGCCTCCCCCGCGATGGCGGCGCGGGTGTCGGCGACGAACCCGTTGAAGCAGTCCTGGTAGCCCTGGGCGTGGCCGCCGGGGAGCGTGACGTAGCGGGCGGCCTCGGGGGTCAGCGTCTCGGGGTCGCGCATGAGCTCGGCGTTCTGGGCCCGGCCGCCGACCCACAGCGTCTCGGATCGCTCCTGGTCGAAGGCCACCGAGGCCTCGGACCCGGAGATCTCCAGCAGGAGCCGGTTCTTGCGCCCGGCCGAGACCTGGCTGATGACGGTGGAGCCGATCATGCCGCCGCCCGTGGCGAACTGGAGCGTCACGATGTCCTCAGTGGATACTTCGCGGCCGGAGCGGCGGCGGTTCGCCGTCGACAGCTGCGCGGAGACGGCGGTGATGCGGTCGCCGGTGACGAACTCGAGGAGGTCGCACCAGTGGGAGCCGATGTCGCCGAAGGCCCGCAGCGCCCCGCCCTTGTCCGCGTCGACGCGCCAGTTGTCGTCGCCGGGGTGCAGCAGCCAGTCCTGGAGGTAGGAGCCGTGCGCGAGGGTGAGTCGGCCGAGCTTCCCGGCGGCGACGCGGGCGCGGGCCTCGCGGACCATCGGGTGGAAGCGGTAGACGAAGGGGACCGCGGCGACCACGCCCGCGTCGAGCGCGGCCTCGGTCATCGCGCGGGCGGCGTCGACGTCGGTCGCGAGGGGCTTCTCGCAGACGACGTGCTTCCCGGCGGCGATGGCGGCCAAGGCGATCGGGGCGTGCAGATGGTTGGGGACGCAGACGTGGACGACGTCGGCGGCCTCGATGACCGCCTCGACGTCCTCGTAGACCGCTTCGGCCCGCAGCGAGGCGGCGGCGGCGCGGGCCCGCTCGGGCGACGAGCCGACGATCCCCGCGACCGATCCTCCGGCGACGGCGATGGCGTGGGAGTGCACCCGCCCCATGAAGCCGGTGCCGATGATCGCGGCCCGATAGGTCGTCGACCGAGTGTCCGTGACGTAAGCCATATGACGACGGTATGACAGACTTATGTCGGAGCACAAGCAAAAGTTGTTCGTGTTATGAAACAGTTATGTCACCGAGTCAACAAAACTGATGTGCTTCACTAGTTGGCGTGACGGATGATCCTGAGGCGAGGCGCAAACCGGTCGCCGCGGCCGCGACCGGCGCCGGGACGCTGCTGCAACGGCTCCGCGACGGCGTGCCGCGCACCCGTTCCGAGCTCTCCGCGATCACCGGCCTCGCCCGCTCCACCGTCACCGCCCGCATCGACGCGCTCCTGGCCGCCGGGCTCATCGCCCCCAGCGGCGAGACCGCCTCCACCGGCGGGCGGCCCCCCGCCACGTTCGCGTTCAACCCGGCCGCGCGCATCGTCATCGGCGCCGACCTCGGCGCCACGCACGCGCGCCTGGCGGCCTGCGACCTCGCCGGGAACGTCCTCGCCGCCGTCAACGCCGACCTCGACATCGCCTTGGGCCCCAAGGCGGTCCTGGACTGGACCGTCGAGCACGGCCGAAAGCTCCTCGACGAGGTCGACCGGCCCCTCGCCGACCTCATCGGCATCGGCATCGGCCTGCCCGGGCCCGTCGAGCACTCCACCGGCCGGGCCGTCAACCCGCCGATCATGCCCGGCTGGGACGGCTTCGACGTCCCCGACTACGTGAGCGAGCGGCTCCCGGTGCCCGTCCTGGTGGACAACGACGTGAACATCATGGCCCTCGGCGAGCACTTCACCGCCTGGCCCGAATACGAGCACCTGCTCTTCATCAAGGCCGCCACCGGCATCGGCTGCGGCATCATCGCCTCCGGCCAGGTCTACAGGGGAGCGCAGGGCGCGGCCGGGGACATGGGGCACATCCAGGTCGCCGGCGCCGGCGACACCCACTGCCGCTGCGGCAACACCGGCTGCCTCGAAGCGGTCGCCTCCGGCGCGGCCATCGCCGCGAAGCTCACCGGCAGGGGCATCCCGGCGGGAGGCTCGCTCGACGTGGTCGAACTCGCCCGCTCGGGATCGGTCCCGGCGCTGCGCCTGGTCCGCCAGGCCGGCAGGGACATCGGCGAAGTCCTCGCCGGGGCCGTGAACTTCTTCAACCCGTCCATCATCGTCATCGGCGGCTCGCTCGCCCTCGCCGGCGACCACCTCATCGCGGGCGTGCGCGAAGTCATCTACCAGCGCTCGCTCCCGCTGGCGACCAGGCACCTGCGCATCGCCGCCGCCCGCACGGGCGAGAGCAGCGGCGCGATCGGCGCGGGCGTCATGGTCATCGAGCACGCCCTGGACCCCGCCCGACTCGACGCCGCTTCGGGCCCACTTCTCTGAACGAACGGATGATCATGCAGCGCAACACGCTCGGCAAGACCGGCATCGAAGTCAGCCCGCTGTGCATCGGCACCAGCCCGCTGGCGAACATGGGGAGCCTCTACGGCTACGAAGTCACCGACGCGAGGGCCGTGGCCACCATCCGGTCGGTCTTCGACAGCGGGATCAACTTCCTGGACACCTCGAACGGCTACGGCGAGGACGGCATCGCCGAGCGGCGCGTGGGCATGGCGATCCGCGAGAACGGCGGCCTGCCCGACGACTTCATCCTCCAGACCAAAGTGGACCCCGATCCGGAGACGCGCGACTACTCCGGGGCCCGCGTGCGCGCCTCGGTCGAGGAGAGCCTGGACCGCCTGGGCATCGAGCACCTGCCGATCCTCGCGCTGCACGACCCCGAGTTCATGGAGCAGGACGGCTTCGCGCCCGGCGGGGCCCTCGAAGCGCTCGTGGCGATCCGCGACGCCGGCATCGCCGACCACCTCGCCGTCGCCTCGGGCTCGGTCGAGGTCTCGCAGCGCTACCTGGACACCGGCGAGTTCGACGTGGTGCTCAACCACAACCGCTTCACGCTGCTCAACCGCGAGGCCCAGGGCCTGTTCGAGCGCGCCCGCGCCGCGGGCCTCGGCGTCCTCAACGCCGCGCCCTACGGCGGCGGGATGCTCGCCAAGGGCCCCGAGCAGCAGCCGAAGTACTGCTACGACGAGCGCGACGACGCCTTCGCAGACGCCGCGTTCGCCATGGCCGAGGCCTGCAAGCGGGCGGGCGTGCCGCTCATCGCGGCGGCCCTCCAGTTCTCGGTGCGCTCGCCGCTGGTCGACTCCACCGTGGTCGGCGTCTCGCGCCCCGAGCGCGTCGGGCAGACGCTCGACCTCCTCGAGGTCCAGATCCCCGAGTCGCTGTGGGAGGAACTGGAGACCCTGGTGCCCGACGCGCGGATCTGAGGCGCGGGGCGGTCGGCCTCCGCAGGACATTCGGCTTCCGCCGGGCACCACGCAAGCTCCTCGGGGCCTCGGGGTTGGGCCCCCGGTCTGCAATGGTGCCCGGCGGGTGCGACATTCCCGCCGGGCCTCGCCTCAGGCCGTGCGGGTGAGCCTCGCCACGACGTTGATCGACTCCGAGAGCACAACCGGGTCCACGCCGCCCTCGGGCAGCGCGATCGCGATCTCCAGGGTCTGGTCGCCGCCCGGGTCGTAGCCGGGGTAGACGCCGGGCGAAGGGTGCAGCGACAGGAACCCGCCGTCGGGGAACTCCAGGAAGACGTCGCCGTACGCGTTCGCGCCCGGCGGGCTCCCGTACTTCCAGCCGCGCTTGAGCAGGCCGACGATCGGCCCCGCGCCGACCGTGCCGTGCTCGAACCTGGTGAGGCGCCCGGTCGCGCGCTCCTCCTCGCTCAGCGTGTACACCGGGCGCGCGAGCTGGTCGAACGGCTGGAGGATCTCGTAGTCGGCCAGGACCGTGGCCCAGTCCTCCACTTCGGACCCCAGGGTGAGCGGGTGGGCGATGCGCACCGCCGCGTCCTCGGGCAGCTCGAACGGCTCGTCCTCGGCGTCCGCGAGCGTGCGGTCCTCGGCGAGGCGGAACGACTGCACGCCTTCGGCAGTCGCGGCCTGCCACACCAGGCGGCTGGAGAGGTGCCACACCAGCGGATGCTCCACGAGGTAGGTGCGGAACTCGGCGGCGGTCCACGTGCGGCCGGCGACCATGGCGGCTTCGAGGCGCTTGACCTGGTCGGCCGAGGTGGCCTTGAGGTCCTTGCGCAGCAGCGCGAACCGCTCGTACGAGGCCTGGGCGATCTCGGGGTCGTCCTTCGCGCTGGGCTTGGGCGCCGCGGCGCGGCGCTTGCCGTCCTCGTCGAGCACGTACGGCTTGAGGCTCTCGTCGAAGCGGATCGTGAACCGGCGCGGGCCGTACTCGAGGACCATGGCGTCCTCGGCGTCCAGGCCGAAGTCGGGCACGAGGCGGTCGGCGAGCTGGTCGAGGCTCAGTTCCAGCCGCTCGGCGATGACCTCGATCTGCTCGGTCGCGGTCTTCTTGAGCGCCTTGAACTTCGCCTTCTGCGAGAACCGGTGGACGGCGCGCAGGGACGCCTCGGTGCCGATCCAGCCGAGGATCTCCAAGCCCCGCACGGCCTTGCGGCTCTGGCTCTGGCCCGGCCACTCCTGCACGAGCGCGGTCAGGCGCCGCACCGTGTCGTCGTCGGCGAAGCGCCGCAGCTGGTCCATCGCCCAGGCGTCCTTCGAGGGCGCGCCCTCGGCGAGCCACAGCTCGAACAGGCCCCAGGAGAACGCGGTGAGCGACTCGGGTTCGCACTCGGCCGCAAGGAGGTCGGCGCCGGGGTAGAGGCGCTCGGCGTCGTCGAGCGCGAGCGCGGTCATGAAGGTGCGGACCGCGGCCTCGGGCAGCGCGGCCTCTCCGACCAGGATCTGCGGGAGCAGCGTCGGGTCGGCCCAGGCGCCCGGCTTGGGGACGCGCGCGACCCGGGGGTCGAGCGGGTCGGCGTCCAGCAGCCCGGCGACGGCCGCAGCGGCCTCGGGACCGTACGCGGCGGCCCGTTCCTCCACATCGGACCTGTTCTTGGAAGCGAGATGCCTGAGGGCGTCGGCGGCCGCGTGGCGGCGCTTGGCGTCCTTGCCGACCGCGTCGGGAATGAGCAGCGACGCGGCGTCGGCGGCGTGCCGGTCGAGCCAGGCCCTGCCGAGGGCGCGGTCCCCCTTCGACCGCGAGAGCCAGTCGGCGGCCATGCGGGCGGCGTCGAGATTCACGAACGGCATCATGACCGGCCGGAACGAGGGCTTCTTCCTGATGACCTCGAGCACTCCCGGAGCGACCTCCGGGCCGAACCGGGCCAGCAGCGAACGGGCCGTGCCGACCCGGCCCGTGGGGATCGTGCCGATCCACTTCGCCACCACCGGGCGGGCCACGTCCTCGTCGGCGCGGACCAGGTACTCGGGGAAGAGGTAATGGTCCGGGTCGGGCCCGTCCGGCATGAGGCGGTCCCACACGCCGGGTCTGGTCCAGTAATGGTCGCCGTCGGTGGGAACGACCCACTCCTCCTGCTCCCCCGGTGCCCAGCGGAGCTCGTCGGTCTTCGGCGGCTCGAGGCCCACCACGGGCTTCTGCTTGGCGGCCTTGGCGAACGGGAGCCACGGCGGCGTCGTGAACACCGCCGGGACCTCGGCGGCCTCGGGGTGGCGCCGGGCCGCGGCCAGGAGTGCGTCCAGGTGTTCGCGCTCGGCCGCGTCGAGCGCGTCGACCCGGTCCAGCAGGCCGTTCGCCCGGACGAACCCGGCCAGGCGGGCCTGCTCGGCGGCGGCGGCCGAGGCGGCGGCCGCTGCGACGGCGCGCAGGCCCCGCGTCGGGAACCGCTGCGCGGCTTCACGGGCGGCGGCGAACGCGGAAGGGACGGTCAACCGAGCGACGAGGTACGACAGGGCCTCGTCCGAGGGCAGGCGCCCGATCGCGTCGAAGACGGCCCGGCGGAGGTCCGCGTTCGGGTCGTGCTCAAGGGTGTTCACCAGGACCGGCAGGGCGTCGACGCCGAGGGCGTCCACCACCCGGGCGACGTCCTTGAGTTCGCCGCGGCCGCCCGGCAGCCGGATCGCACCGCTCTTGGCGAGGAGCGCCGGGTTCGAGACGACGGCCCAGATGTTCTCGCCATCCGTCGTGTTCCATTGGGTGGCGGCGGCGAGCTCGCAGGCATCCGCGGCCCACTCCTCCTGCTCGGGCATGAGGATCGCGCCGATGAAGCGCTTCGCTTCGGTGGTGCGCCGCGATGCGATCGCGTCGCGGGCCACGACGTACTCGGCCTCGGGCAGGCCCGCCAGCAGCGAACGCACCCGGGCGGCCCTCCCGATGAAGTCGTTGAAACGGAGCGCCGACGAGACCGTGATGTCGCTGATGCGCGAGAACGGGTCCCGGCCCGACCAGCCTTCGTTCCAGTAGACGGCGAGGCCCAGCATCTCCATGACGGCCTCGGCCGCGAAGGCGGGGCCGTGCGCGGTGACCCAGGCGTCCAAGCCGATGCGCACGAGCTCCGCGCTCGCCTCGGACCGCACGCGGGTCAGCAGTACAAGGGCGACGGCGGCACCGGTCGGATCGGCCTTCCCGGCGATCCCGTCGCGGATCACCGGCTCGTAGGCGGGATCGGCCAGCGCCTTGATGGGCGCCTCGATCGACTCGCGGGAGTCGCGAAAGAGCGCCGCGAGCCGCTGGGGGGCTTCAGGGTCGATGTCGACAGGACGCGGATTCCCGCGTGAGCGCCAGGCGAGGGTGTACGCCCGCCAGGCGTCGGGAAAGTCGACGCGGTCTTCGGCGATCGGTGAGGAGTCAGTTAGGTTCACGGGAAGAGCATAGGAACCGCCTACGACACCCGAGGAATCCCATGAGAACCGCACTGGTCACCGGCGCCTCCCGCGGCCTGGGGGCCGCCATCGCCAAGCGCCTCGCCGCCGACGGCCTCGCCGTGGCCGTGAACTACGCGTCCAGCAAGGCCGGCGCCGAGCAGGTCGTGGCCGAGATCCGCGAGGCGGGCGGCACCGCCGAGGCCTTCAGGGCCGACGTCACCGACGAGGAGGCCGTGCCGGAGCTGTTCGCGACCGTCCGCGGCGCGCTCGGCCCCGTGACCGTGGTCGTGGCGAACGCCACCGGCCCGCAGCCTACGATGCCCGCCGACGAGGTGACCTGGCGCGACCACCTCGACCAGCTGGAGTTCTTCGTCAAGAGCCCCACCCTGCTGGTCCAGGCCGCCCTGCCCGACATGCGCGCGGCGCGCGGGGGCCGGGTGATCCAGATCGGCTCGGACGTCTTCGAACGCTCGCTCGCCGGCATGTCGGCGTACACGGCCGCCAAAGGCGCGCAATGGGGCCTGACCCGCGTGTGGGCCCGCGAGTTCGGGCCGGACGGGATCACCGTGAACCTGGTCGCGCCCGGCTGGATCCCGGTGGAGCGCCACGGCGAGCTGACCGACGCGGACCTGGTGGGCTACCTGACCGACCTGCCGCTGGGGCGCATCGGCGTCCCCTCGGACGTCGCGGCCGCGGTCGCCTACCTCGCCTCGGAGGACGCCGCGTTCATCACCGGCCAGCGCCTCACCGTCAACGGCGGCCACAACATGGACTGACCGCGGCGGCGCCCGGACCGAAGTCCGGGCGCCGCGTTCACTACCGCTCGCGCCCGTAGGTGAGCCGGCGCAGCAGCACTTCGAACGGGCCGCGTTTGCCGGCCCTCGCCATGAGCACGGCCAGGACCACGGTCACCGCCCACGTGCCGACGGCCACGCCGTAGGCGCCCAGGTAGCCCAGGTCCTCGCCGAGGGCGAAGCCCCAGGGCGACAGCAGCGACGCCATGATGATCGACTGCGTCAGGTAGCTCGTCAGCGAGCGCTCGCCGACGGCGGCGAGCGCGCCCGGCAGGCCGCGTCGGCCGCGCGAGCGCCAGCGGTGGGCCAGCAGCGCGAAGCCGCAGATGTAGCCGAGGCCGGCGTACACGCCGCCGAGCAGCGTCACGCCGAGCGCGACCTGGTGGACCGGGCCGCTCGGGTGCCAGGCGCCGAGTGCGATGAGGGCGACCGGGAGTGCGCTGGCGAGGTTGACGGCCATGCCCGAGAGGAACACTCGGCGCAGGCGGGCGAGGTGGCGTTCGGCGTGGTCGAACCATCCGGCGCGCTGCATCATCATGCCGATGACGAGCATCGGGAGGTACATCGAGAGGACGATCGTCGCCGCCGCGTTGACCGATCCGCCGACGAAGCCGCCGATGATCTGCTCGAGGTAGGGCGCCATGTCCGGGGAGGGCGGGCCGCCGACCTGGGTCATGAAGAAGATCATGGCGGGGATCGTGACGAGGACGAAGAAGGCCGAGGAGGCCCACAGCCAGCGGCGCAGCGCCTTGTCGGAGAGGTGGACGAGGCCGAGCGCGACGAGGCCGGCGGCGCCGTACGCGGCGAGGATGTCGCCGAGGAACAGCAGCGTGGCGTGGAGCATCCCGAAGGCCAGCAGCCACAGCGACCGGCGGCGCAGGACCTTGCGCACGGCCTTGGCGCCGAGCCCGCGGTCGAACATGCGCGAGGCCATGACGGCGATGCCGAAGCCGTAGAGGATCGCGAACATGGGGCGCGAGCGCTCGGCCATGAACAGCTGCTCCAGGAACAGCGCGACGTGGTCGGCGGTGCCGGCGTCCGCGAGGTGACCGTAGGCGTCGACCGAGCGGCCGTACAGGTATCCGCCGACGTTGGCGACGGCGATGAACAGCAGCATCGCGCCGCGGGCGATGTCGGGCGCGAGCGAGCGCTCGGCGCGCGGCATGGGCGTTGGAGGACGGAGGCCGGGAGGGCCGGGTGCGTGCTGAGCCGCGGTGGTCACGACAGGCTCCTAAGTGGCTGAGGCGGGAGGTCGCCTCCAAGGCTATGAACGGCGTGGCCACAACGCATTGCGCTGCGCCCCCGTGCCGTTGCGAGGGCCCACGGGATTGCGCTCGAGCGCCCGATGAGCTATACCGGCCGGCCGCACCTCTCAGCGGCACGAGCACGCGGGGGCCCGGTGCCGGGGCGGCGGTAGGGTGCTCGGCATGCGTTTGTTGGTGGCACGGTGCCAGGTCGATTACACGGGGCGGCTCTCCGCCCATCTGCCCATGGCTACCCGCCTGCTCATATGGAAGGCGGACGGGAGCGTGCTGGTGCACGCCGACGGCGGGTCGTACAAGCCGTTGAACTGGATGACGCCGCCGTGCACGGTCGTCGAGGGTGCCACGGAGTGGACCGTCACCTCCAAGAAGTCCGGCGACCAGCTCAAGATCACCATCGAGGAGGTCTTCCACGACTCCAGCCATGAGCTGGGCGTGGACCCCGGGCTTCAGAAGGACGGGGTCGAGGCGCACCTCCAGGAGCTGCTCGCGGCCGACCCCGCGCCTCTGGGCAAGGGCTGGAGCCTCGTGCGCCGCGAGTACCCGACGGCGATCGGCCCGGTGGACCTGATGTGCCGCAACGCCGACGGCAAGAACGTCGCCGTGGAGATCAAGCGCCAGGGCGGCATCGACGGCGTCGAGCAGCTGACCCGGTACCTGGAGCTACTCAACCGCGACCCGCTGCTCGCGCCGGTCGACGGCGTCTTCGCGGCCCAGACCATCAAGCCGCAGGCCCGCGTCCTGGCCGAGGACCGCGGCATCCGCTGCGTCGTCCTCGACTACGACGACCTGCGCGGCGCGGTGGACGAGAGCCAGCCGAGGCTGTTCTAGCGCAACGAGAAAGGGCCGCGGCATCCGCCGCGGCCCTTTTTCTCACTGCGTCACATGTTCTCGATGTCGGCGCATTCCTGGGTGCCGTAGATCGCCGAGTCGGGGTCGGCGCACTGGTCCTCGACGATGCCGAGGAGGACGAAGTAGACGGCGATCGAGGCGACGATCGTCAGGACGCCGAGGATCACGCCGGTGATCCCCATGCCCTTGCCCTTGCCGCCGCGGCTGCCGGCCTTGACGGCCGCGATGATGCCGAAGACGATGGCGAGCAGGCCGAGCGGGATCCCGGTGAAGAGGTTGATCCCGGGGATCCAGGAGAAGATGATGAGGCCGATGAGGCCGAGCACGAGGGCGGTGACGGCGAAGCCGTTGCCCTGCTTGACGGGCACGGGTTCGGGGGCGGGAGCCGGTGCGGGCGGGTAGGACACGGAGTACTCCAATGTTCGATTTCGGTCCGGGCAGAACTGCGGCGAGTGTATGCCATCGCCGCCGCCGCTGTCAGGCCCTCACGGATCATGGCATCCCGGACGGGGCCGCCGGACCTGGACGGCAGCGCCGGAACCGTTCTGCCGCAACGAAGAAGGGCCGCGGCATCGCCGCGGCCCCAGGTGTTCGATACGGCTATCCGCCGTAGACGTCGTCCTCGGCGTCGTCCCAGATCTGCTGGCACTCTTCCTCGGTCATGAGTCCGTCCGCGGCACACTCCTCGACGGTGTCCTGCATGATCTGGTCGCCCTCTTCTTCGAAGAAGTTGACGATCCAGACGTTCACGGCGATCGCGACGATCACCGCGAGCAGACCCGTGATCAGGCCGGTTCCACCCGTGCCCTTGCCCTTGCCGCCGCGGCTGCCGGCCTTGGCCAGCGCGACGATGCCGAAGATGATCGCGAGAACGGCGAGCGGGATCGCGGTGAAGAGGTTGATCCCGGGGATCCAGGAGAAGACAATGAGGCCGACGAGACCGAGCACGAGTGCGGTCACGCCGAAGCCGTTGCCCTGCTTGACAGGGGCGGCGGGGTAGGGGGCGGGCGCCGGGGCGGGCGGGTAGGCCACGAAGAGACTCCTATGGGTTGCGATGAACAAAGGGAACGGGCGGAACAGCGGTGAGTCTAGGACAGCGGCTCCAGACCGATCCGACGTGAGTCCCCCGCGGACTCCCGTCGGCAACCGGTGTCTCCCGGTGCGGACCCGCCGGAATTGGTGCATTCTTCACGCGGCGGCAACGGCCGCGTCACGCCGCCCGCCCGGCCCAAGGGGTGAACGAGCACGTGGGAGCGGCGTGCAAGACTATTGGCATGCTTCACGCGGTGGTCCCCGCAGGCGGTTCCGGAACCCGGCTCTGGCCCCTGTCTCGCGCGCAACGACCCAAGTTCCTGCTGCCGTTGACCGGCACGGACTCGTCGCTGCTGCAATCGACCGTGGAACGGGTCCGGCTCCTGTCCGACCCCGACCGCGTGTACGTCGTCACCGGTGCGGCCCATGCCGTCGACGTGGCCCGCCAGCTTCCCGAGGTCCCCGGCGACAACATCCTCGTCGAGCCCTCGCCGAGGGACTCCGCGGCCGCGATCAGCCTGGCCGCGGCCGTCATCGCCGAGCGCGAACCGGACGCCGTCATGGGCTCCTTCGCCGCCGACCACCTGGTGCGGGACGGCGAGGCCTTCGCCAAGACCGTCGAGCGCGCCATGGAACTGGCCGAGACCGGCCTGCTCATGACCATCGGCATCAACCCGACCGGCCCCGACACCGGCCTGGGCTACCTGCGCCTCGGTGCGCCGGTCGGCCCCGGGTACCAGCTGGAGGCCTTCGTCGAGAAGCCCGACCAGGTCTCGGCCGTCGAGTACGTCTCGGCCGGGAACTACCTGTGGAACGCCGGCATGTTCGTCTGGCGCGTCGACGTCTTCCTCGCCGAGCTGGCCCGCCACCGCCCCGCCCTCCACGACGCCGTCCGCACCCTCGCCGCCGCCTGGGACTCCACCGGCCGCGAGGCCCTGTTCTCGCAGCTGTGGCCGACGCTGGAGAAGATCTCGATCGACTACGCCGTCATGGAGCCGGCCGCCGCCGCGGGCAAGGTCGGCGTGGTCCCCGGCGACTTCGACTGGCACGACGTGGGCGACTACGACACCCTCGGCCAGGTCCTCAAGGCCGCCGACAAGGTCGGCAACGTCGTGGTCGAGCCGCACGGCTCGGGCGAGGCGCTGCTGACCGAGTCGAAGCGCAACGTGGTCGTCCCCGCCGGAGGCCGCCTCGTGGCCGCCATCGGCGTCGACGACATGATCATCGTCGACACCCCCGACGCGCTCCTGGTCTGCCCCAGGGACCGCGCCCAGGAGGTCAAGGCCCTGGTCGAGGAACTGAAGCAGGCGAAGCGAACCGATCTGGTGTAATGGCGCCCATGCAGCTCGCCTCGCGCCACCGCACCACCGTCGCCGTCGTCCTGCTGGCCGGCGCCGCGGTGTTCATCGCCGTCGCCCTCTCCCAGTGGCTCTTCGGGGTCGGCCTCGACCCGCGCGACGACACGCTCCGGCGCGCCGCCGGGATCGGCTTCACCGACACCGCGCGCGACACCCTCTTCTCCGTCGTCCCCGTCGTCCTGCCGGCGCTGGCGGCGTTCCTGGCCCCCGACACGCGACCCGGACGGGTGATCGGCCGCCTTACCCGTCTCCTCTACGTCGCCTACCTCGTTATCGGAGTGCTGCTGGCGTTGTCGGCGGCTCGGTACGGATTCGACGATGCCAGGCAGCTGGCTGAGGAAGGACAGGTCTTCATCGACACCCGCGCGGCGGTGGAACGACTGCTGCTCGACGCGGTGTGGCTGACATTGGCCGGCATCGGCCTGGTCTTCGCCCGTTGGCAAAGGACTCGCGAGCGATCCTCCACTCCAGAGGGCCACGACGAAGACTAGACAGTCCTGTCAAGACCAGTCCCCCACAAGCGTGAGTCTGAGGGGTCCTTCCATCAACCAGATCACTGTGCGCTATCGTCTGACATCGAACCGTTATCGAATCAGCGATGAAGTCTCATCGTCCATAGAGATGAGCAAGGCGGTGCGGCCCCATCTACAGGCCGCCCGCGGGCACCGGAGCTTCTAGAGAAGCACAGACATGCAGGACTGAGAAACAAGCGGACCACTATGTGGCCCGCAGCAGGGCCGTACGCGTTTCAGGGGAGGGAACGCGTTCGCGCCCAGTCCGCATACCGATGCCGCGCAAGTGATTGCAAGGGGGGAGCACCGGTTCGACCGGTGCGCGAACGAGGAGGCGGACGTATATGGACGGCCGTGACTACTTGGCCGACCTGCTGGGTAACGTTCCGGAGTGGCAGGCTCGCGCATTGTGCGCGCAGACCGATCCGGAGGCGTTCTTCCCCGAAAAAGGGGGTTCCACGCGCGATGCGAAACGCATCTGCGCGCGGTGCGAGGTCAAAGAGAACTGTCTGAATTACGCGCTCGACCACGACGAGCGGTTCGGGATCTGGGGCGGGCTCTCCGAGCGCGAGCGCCGCAAGATCAAGCGCCAGGCGCGCGAAGCGGCACGACGGCGCACCGAGCGCCTGCCCGTGGTGGTGTGCCTGCCGACCCCGATGATCAACCCCGCGGTGGCCGCGGAACTGGCGTTCGCGCAGCAGCTGCGCCACGCCGAACCGGTACTGGTCGCCGAAGGGCAGGGCCGGCTCGGGCTGATGGACGAACTCGTCGGCGCGCACCTGGGCGCGCCGGAGGAGACGCCCGTCGAGGAACCCGCGGTGCACGAGCGCGTTCCGGTCGCCGCATAAGAGAACGACCCTACGAGCGAACCACGACGGCGAGGGGGCGGGACAGCGACGTCCCGCCCTTCCGCCGTACCCGGAGGCTTCAGAACTCCAGATCGTCGGGCGGGAGGTTGAGCAGCGACGCGAGCTGCTCGGCCAGGACCGAGCGCACCAGCGACTCGGCCTCGCCCTTCGACTCGGCCCGCAGCTCGATCGGCCTGCGGTAGAGCACGATCCGCGGCGCGGCCGCGACCGTGCCCGGCTGCGCCGGGTACAGCTTCGACAGCGGCACCCCGCGGTCCTCGACGATGTCGGCGTCGTAGTCCTGCGAGTCCGGCGGGACCTCGTCGACGGCGAACTCGATATGCCGCAGATCGGTGAACTTCGAGCCCAGGGCCTCGGTCAGGCGCCGTTCGAGCACCACCACCGAGTCCATCACCAGCGCGTCGAACTCCTCCACGGCCGTGCGCCGCAGCGGCAGGGCGCTGGGTGCGAGCGGACCCCGCATCCCCCGTCCGTGTCGATCTCTGCGCATGGAGAAACCATAGCGTCCGGGTCCGACGAAATCGGTCCCCGCGATGCCCGGCGACACGAATCGGTGAGGGGCCACTGCTCAGCGCCGCTGACTTCGCCACCGCGAGTGGTAGTTTCGTGGGGTGAGGTCGGATCGGCGTTGCTCCCGGAACGGCTGCCGCCAGCCTGCGGTGGCCACTTTGACATACATCTACTCGGATTCGACCGCTGTGGTCGGCCCGCTCTCCACGACGCGGGAACCCCACAGCTACGACCTGTGTGACGCGCACGCCCGGCGCCTCACCGTCCCCCACGGCTGGGACCTGGTCCGCCATCAGGGCGACTACGCCGTGCCCATGCCCACGGACGACGACCTGGTCGCACTGGCCAACGCCGTCCGCGAGGCGGCCGTCGGCGAACGGCACGAACCGGAGGCCGAGCCGTCGGACGCGGCCACGCTCGCGAGCCGCCGCCTGGCCGAGGTCGAACCCGCTCAGCGCCAAGGGCACCGCCCCGCGGCGCCCCAGTTCGGTGCCCGGCGTCACCTCCGGGTGGTGTCCGGCGACGAGGACCAACAGCGCTAGTCTCGTCACGGAGGCGGCCCCATCCGCCGCGGCGCCCGCGCCGTCGGCCATGCCGCCTCCCACCGGCCCCGTAACCCGGAAAGGCGGCATCTGACCCGTGGCTCCCCAGCTCAGTGAATTCGTGAAGGCCTACGACGTCCGCGGACTCGTCGGCTCGCAGCTCACCACCGAGGTCATGGAGGCGATCGGCGCTGCCGCCGTCGCCGTCACCGGCGAGCTGAAGTGGGCCGTCGGGCACGACATGCGCGACTCGGGCCCCGACTTCGCCGCCGCCTTCGCGCGCGGCGCCACGCGGGCCGGCGCCGACGTCGTCGAGGCCGGCCTGTGCTCGACCGACATGCTCTACTTCATCGCCGGGCAGCGCAGCGTCGCCGGCGCGATGTTCACCGCCAGCCACAACCCGGCCGAGTACAACGGCCTGAAGATGTGCCTGCCCGCCGCGCGGCCCATCGGCCTCGACACGGGCCTGGCCGACATCCGCGACAAGGCCCAGGCGATCCTCGACGGCGAGCCCGCCCCCGAAGCCCCCAAGCCCGGCACCGTCACCAGCGAGGACTTCCTCGCCGCGTACGCCGACTACATGCGCGGACTCGTCGACCTCTCCGGCATCCGCCCGCTCAAGATCGTCGTGGACGCGGGCAACGGCATGGGCGGCCACACCGTCCCCGCCGTCCTCGGCGACCAGCTCCTGGCCGCCCTCCCGCTGGAGATCGACCCGCTCTACTTCGAGCTCGACGGCACCTTCCCCAACCACCCGGCGGACCCGCTGGAGCCTTCGAACCTCGTCGACCTCCAGGCCCGCGTCAAGGAGGTCGGCGCCGATCTCGGTCTGGCCTTCGACGGCGACGCCGACCGCTGCTTCGTGGTCGACGCCGACGGCAATCCCGTCACGCCCTCCGCCATTACCGCGCTCATCGCCACCCGCGAACTCGCCAAGGACCCCGGCAGCGCCGTATGCCATAACCTGATCTGCTCCAAGGCGGTCCCCGAGATCATCGCCGAGCGCGGCGGGCGGCCCCTGCGCACCCGAGTCGGACATTCGTTCGTCAAGGCTGCTATGGCCGAGCAGAACGCGGTCTTCGGCGGCGAGCACTCCGGGCACTACTACTTCCGGAATTTCTGGTTCGCCGACACCGGCATGCTCGCCGCGATGCACGTCTTGGCAGCAGCCGGCGAGACGGATCGGCCCCTGTCGGACCTGGCGGAGGAGTTCGTCCGCTACACGCCCTCCGGCGAGATCAATACCAAGGTCACGGACCCCCACGGCAAGATAGACGAAATCGCTGAGCAATTCGCCGGCCAAAACGATGTCGGCACCGACCTGCTCGACGGCATTACCGTCTCGTTCAAAGACGGCTCTTGGTTCAACCTGCGCCCCTCCAACACCGAACCGCTGCTGCGGCTCAACGTCGAGCACCGCGACCAGGCCTCGATGGAACGGCTGCGCGACGACCTCCTCCGCATCGTAAGGAACTAGCCCATGCCCGCCACCGCGCCCAAACCCGTGCTCCTGGAACTGCTGCGCTGCCCCGAGCCCCACCACGCGCCGCTCGCCTACGACCGCGAGGAGAACGCGCTCACGTGCTCCGAGTGCGCGAAGGTCTTCCGGGTCGAGGACGGCATCCCCGTGATGCTCCTCGACGGCGCCTCCTCGAGCTACGGTGTCAACGGCGAGTAACCCCCACCCGCAGACGCCGCGCAGCGGCCACCGATCCCCCGGCAACCGAAGCGAACCGCCAAGGGGCGCACCGAAATGCGACCCCACAGGCCACAGGCCAAGGAGGAACACAGCATGGGTCTTGAGGACGACGGCCTCGCCGGGATCACCGGCGACCGGCTCCCCGACGAGCGCCGCATCGAAGGCGACCTGAGCGACTCGATCCGCCCCGGCAGCGCCCTGTGGGCGCTCGCCTCGGCCGGACCGCAGCTGCGCGAGTCCGCCGCGCTCGCCGCCGACGCCGGGCTCGCCGCCCTCGCCGAGGAGGGCCGCCCCCGCGCGGTCGTCGTCGCGGGCGTCGGCACCGCCGCCCGGACGGGCGACATCCTCGCCACCGTCGCCGGGCCCCGCTGCCCCGTGCCGATCCTCGCGCACCGCTCCGCCGGCGTCCCCGGCTGGGTCGGCGCCGCCGACGTGGTCATCGCCGTGTCCGCGTCCGGACGCAGCCCCGAGGCGCTCGCCGCCGCCGAGGCCGCCGCCCGCCGCGGCGCGCGCCTGGTCGCCATCGGCGCCCCCGACTCCGAGCTCCAGGCCCTCGCCGAGCGCGCCCGCGCCTCGTTCGTGGCCGTCCCGCGCCGGGCCCCCGCCCGGCTCAGCCTGTGGGCGCTCGCCGTGCCGGTGCTCATGGCCGCCAGGGAACTCGGGCTCGTGAGCCTGGTCGAGGCCGACATCGCCGAGACCGCGAGGCGCCTCGACGAGGACGCCGAGCGCTGCCGCCCCGACGCCGACGCGTACGTGAACCCCGCCAAGGAGCTGGCGATGAACCTGGCCGGGTCCATCCCGGTCGTGTGGGGCTCCAGCCCGCTCGCGGGCGTCGCCGCCCGGCGCTTCGGCGACATGCTCGCCGCGAACTCCCGCTACCCGGTCGTCTCCGGCGAACTCGGCGAGGTCGGGCGCGGGCGCGTGGGCCTCCTCGACGGCGTGTTCGGCTCGCTCGCCGAAGGGCAGACCGACATCTTCGCCGACCCCGAGGACGACGAGCTGACGCGCCTGCGGATCGTGCTCATGCGCGACGACGGCCTCGACGGCGACGACTCCTCCCCCAAGCCCGACACCCGCCGCGCCGACGCGGTGGCCGACCTGGCCTCCCGCCGCGGCGTCCGCTGCGACGTGCTCCCGGCCGAGGGCGGCTGCGCGCTGGAGCGGCTGGCCTCGCTCATCTCGGTGCCCGACTTCGCGTCGGTGTACCTCGCGCTCGCCCACGGGCTCGATCCGATGCGCGTCCCGGCGGTCTCGGAGATGAAGGACCTGACGCTCGGCGCCGAGTAGGCGAGCGTTTTCCAAGCGCCGCAACGCCGACCGGGGGCTGCGGGGAGCATCGCTCCTCACGGCCCCTGGTATCGATACCCCGGTCTTCCCCGGAGACGGGCCGGGGTCTCGGGGCGCACGGGCCGTACCGATACAGTTGAGACCTCCGGACCCGAACAGTAGAGGAGCGGCGGTGCAGGGGCTGTACGGCGTCATCCGCAACTACGCCTGGGGATCGCAGGTCGACCTCGCCAGGCTTCAGGGCCGCGAGGTCCCCGCGGACCTGCCAGAGGCCGAGGAGTGGTTCGGTGCCCATCCGAGCGCGCCCTCGACCCTCCACGACGGGCGTCCCCTGGACGACGCGATCGCGTCGGCGCCGGCCGCGCTGCTGGGCGACCGCGTGAACGAGCGGTTCGGGGCGAAGCTGCCGTTCCTGCTCAAGCTCCTCGCCGCGGGCAAGCCGCTCTCGCTCCAGGCGCACCCGAACTCGCGCCAGGCCCACTCGGGCCACCAGCGCGAGCTGCGCATCGGCATCGACGCGGCCTACCGCAACTACGTGGACGACAACCACAAGCCCGAGATGCTGGTGGCGCTCACCGAGTTCCGGGCCATGTGCGGCTTCCGCGACCCGCTGGCCGCGGCCGACGACATCGCGGCGCTCGGCGTCACCGAGCTCGAACACCTCGTCGCCACGTTGCGCGACAAGAAGGCCGGGCTGCGCAGGGCCGTGCCGGACCTGCTCGGGCTCGGCCGCGAGGAGTGCCGCGGGATCATCGACGCCGCCGCCAAGGCCGCCAGCGAGCTGGAGACCGCGGACGGCGCGGACCTGGTGTCGCTGGCGCGCCACTACCCCGACGACCCGGGCGTCCTGGTGAGCCTGCTGCTCAACCACATCACGCTCCAGCCGGGCGAGGCCGTGTACATGCCCGCGGGCAACCTGCACGCGTACCTGCACGGCTTCGGCGTGGAACTCATGGCCGCGAGCGACAACGTGCTGCGCGGCGGCCTCACGAACAAGCGCGTGGACGTGCCCGAGCTGCTCCGCGTCCTGGACTTCCAGGCGATGGCCGACCCGCGGACCGCCGCCGAGGACGAGGGCCCGGTGCGCTCGTGGCCGGTCCCGATCGACGACTTCGCGCTCAAGCGCGTCGAGCTGACGGGCGAGCCGGTGACCGTGGAGGTCGACGGCCCGCGGATCTGCCTGTCCACCGGCGGAAGCGTCACGGTGGCCGACGGCCAGGGCGAGGTGGCGCTGTCCCCGGGCCGCGCCGCGTTCTCGCCGGGCACCGCCGGACCGCTCACGGCCTCGGGTGAGGGCGAACTGTTCATCGCGAGCGCCTGAAAGACGAACGAACGGCCCGACCGCTCGGCGGTCGGGCCGTCTCCCTCTGCAACGCGGGAATCCGTGGTCGTGCGCCTCGGATCAGGCGAGCTTCTTCTGGACGATCAGGTCGCGGCCGTGCGGCCGGTAGCCGACGGCGGTGTTGATGTCGAGCATCGGGCCGTTCACTTCGGCGTTCCAGGTGTGGACGTAGCGCATCCGGGGCCGGTGTTCGCGCAGCAGCCGGTGGTTGGCGATCTTGAGGATCGTGCCCAGGCGCCGGCCGCGGTGCTCGGGCAGGACGATCGTGTCGTCCTGCCAGGCGTGCTCGTCTTCGCCGGGGTCGACCCATATGAAGGTGTACCCGGCGACCACGCCGGTCTCGATGTGGCGGACGGCGCTGATGAACTGCCGCTGCCCCAGCCGCACGCGGGACCGCTCGTACTCGCGGATGCGGGCGGTGTCGACGTCGGCGGGCCGCAGGTCGAGGGCCTCGGCGATCGGCATGTCGGTGTACATGCGCTCGCACAGGTAGGCGATGCCGGCGACCAGGTCGTCGGACACGGCGGGTTCGGCGCACTGGAGCAGTTCGTATCCGGCGGCCCTGTTCCAGGCTTCGGCGTAGAGCTTGTCGAGTTCGTCGTCGCCGACGAGGGCGAGGTCGCACCGGCCGTGGACGTCCCGGTCGACGACCGTGTAGCCGCGGGCGTTCGCGAAGTCCCGCCCGGACCGGTCCCATGCGGGCCCGCCCTCGACGTCCTCGTGGGCGGAGCCGAGGATCGTGCCGCGGCCGAGTTCGGCGGTGCGCCGCTCGGTGAACGCGAGGAGTGCGGTGCCGACGCCCGCGCGGCGGTGGTCCGGGTGGACCTCGAGCTTGACCTCGACCAGGTGCCGGTTGTCCTGGAGCGCCGTCTCCAGGCCGAGCGCGGCGACGACCGCGCCGGCGGCGCGGGCGACGTAGCGCTCGGTGCGGTGGTATTCGCCGCTCATCAGGAGGCTCAGCCGCGCGAGCGCAGGCGACGGGAGCGGATCTCCGGGCCTGTCGTGGCGCGCGACGGTGTGCTGGAGTCCGATCCAGTCGTCGACCAGGGCCTGGTCGAGCGGGTCGATCGGGAGGATTTCGAGTTCAGGGGCGGACATGCCTTCGACGATCCCGGACTCGCCCGGGAGCGCGCAACCGAATTGGCGGAGAACGAACGGCCCGACCGCCGAGCGGTCGGGCCGTCTCCCTCTGCAACGCGGGAATCCGTGGTCGTGCGCCTCGGATCAGGCGAGCTTCTTCTGGACGTCGAAGTCGCGGCACAGGGCCCGGTAGCCCATGGCCTCGTTGATGGCGATCATGTGGTCGTTGACCTCGGCGTTCCAGGTGTGCACGTAGCGGATCTGGGGCCGGTACCGGCGCAGGAGCCGCTGGTTGGCGATCTTGAGGACCATGCCGAGGCGGTGCCCGCGGTGCTTCTCGTCGACGATCGTGTCCTCCTGCCAAGCGTGCAGCTCTTCGCCGGGGACGAGGCCGACGACCGACATGCCCGCGACCTCGCCGGTCTCGACGTGGACGACGGCGGACGCGAACTGGGTCTGGCCGCGCTCCTTCGAGGTCCACTCGTTGTTGCGGACGCGGGCCGCGTCGTAGACGGCGGGGCGGATGTCCAACTCCTCGCCCATCGGCGGGTCGGTGTACATGCGCTCGTTGAGGCCCGCGTAGCCCTCGATGATCTCGTCGGGGCAGTCGTCGATCCACTGCACGAGTTCGTAGCCGGCGGCCTTCTCCCAGGCGTCGGCGTAGAGCTTGCCGAGTTCGTCGTCGCCGACGAGGGTGAGGTCGTTGCGGCGGTGGATCTCCTGGTCGACGACCTTGAAACCGCGGGCCTTCGCGAACTCCTGCCCGGAGTGGTCGAAGCGCGGACCGTCCTCCAGGGAGTCGACGGCGAAGGCGAGGATCGTGTCGCGGCCCAGTTCGCGCGCGCGGCGCTCGGTGAACTCCAGGAGCGCGGTGCCGACGCCCTGGCGGCGGTGCTCGGGACGCACGTCGAGTTCGAGCTCGAGGAGGTGCTGGTTGTCCTTGTTCGGCATGGAGAACTGGATCGAGCCGATGACGTCGCCGCCCCTGCGCGCCACGTAGCGCTCGACGTTCAGGGCGTCGGGCCACAGCAGGAGCCGCAGGCGCTGGAACGCGGGACTGGGCAGGGGCTCGCCCGGCAGGTCGTGCTCGGTGACGGCGCGCTGCGCGCGGATCCAGCCGTTGACCAGGTCGCGGTCGAGCGGATCGATCGGAACGATGTCGATGTCAGGGTTGCTCACGTAGCGACCTTCTCGCGGATCGCGAGGACGCGCAATCGAATTAGCGATCCGGACGCCGCGCACGCGAAAGCGGGTAGTCCTAGGGGGCCCCTGATTTTAAGAGTAGTCGCCGGGTACGACAGAAAACCCGGGTCGCATCGCGACCCGGGCCTGTGATCCGGCGCAAAAATTAATGTGCCGGGCAGCCACCCCAGACTGCCCGGCACTCCCCCCGGTTTGGTATCTCCGCCGCGCCGCCGGTGATGGTCCGGGACCCTGTGGATCCCCGCATCCCCGTGACGCTGCGTATCTGCAATATTACCCACAGCCTCTCCAGTGTCAAGCAGAAACTCGAGTTGCCACAGATATTTTTTCCGTGGCTCCCGCCACGACCGGTGACGGCAGCCCCAGCAGCCCCACGCCGCGGAGCCGCCGCCGTTCCCTCGGAGGCCCCCGCGACGCCCCTTCGGCGGCTCCCGCCGCAGCCTCTTCGGTGGCTTCCGCCACGGTGCCGTTCAGCGGGGCCGCGCAGCGCACCGCGTAGCATTTCAGGCATGACGAACACGCTGCGAGCCGACGACTACAAGGTCGCCGACCTCAAGCTGGCCGACTACGGCCGGCACGAGATCCGACTGGCCGAACACGAGATGCCCGGCCTCATGGCCCTGCGCGAGCGCTACGGCGCGTCCCGTCCGCTGGAGGGCGCCCGCATCACCGGGTCGCTCCACATGACGATCCAGACCGCCGTCCTCATCGAGACGCTCACGGCGCTCGGCGCCCGCGTCCGGTGGGCCTCGTGCAACATCTTCTCCACCCAGGACCACGCGGCCGCCGCGATCGCCGTCGGCCAGGGCACCCCGGACCAGCCCCAGGGCGTCCCGGTCTTCGCCTGGAAGGGCGAGTCGCTCGAGGAGTACTGGTGGTGCACCGAGCGCGCCCTCGACTGGGGCGACGAGGAGCCGAACCTGATCCTCGACGACGGCGGCGACGCCACGATGCTCGTGGTCAACGGCGCCAAGTTCGAGGCCTCCGGGTCCGTCCCCGCCCCGGAGTCCGCCGACAGCGAGGAGGAGGCCGTGGTGCTCGCGCTGCTGGCCCGCTCGCTCAAGGAGGACCCGACCCGCTTCAGCCGCCAGGCCGCCGAGATCAAGGGCGTCACCGAGGAGACCACCACCGGCGTGCACCGGCTCTACGAGCTCGAGCGCGAAGGGCGCCTGCCGTTCCCGGCGATCAACGTGAACGACTCGGTGACCAAGTCGAAGTTCGACAACAAGTACGGCGTGCGGCACTCGCTGCCGGACGGCATCAACCGGGCCACCGACGTCCTCATCGGCGGCAAGGTCGCGCTCGTGTGCGGCTACGGCGACGTCGGCAAGGGCTCGGCCGAGGCGCTGCGCGGCCAGGGCGCCCGCGTGATCGTCACCGAGATCGACCCGATCTGCGCGCTCCAGGCGGCCATGGACGGCTACCAGGTGCTGACCCTCGAGGACGCGGTCGAGTACGCCGACATCTTCATCACCACCACCGGCAACCGCGACATCATCTCGGTCGACCACATGCGCCGGATGAAGCACCAGGCGATCGTCGGCAACATCGGCCACTTCGACAACGAGATCGACATGGCCGGCCTCGCCGCCGAGCCGGGGATCAAGAAGCTCGAGGTCAAGCCGCAGGTCCACGAGTGGCAGTTCGCCGACGGGCACTCGATCATCGTGCTGAGCGAGGGCCGGCTGCTCAACCTGGGCAACGCGACCGGGCACCCGAGCTTCGTGATGAGCAACAGCTTCACCAACCAGGTCCTCGCGCAGATCGAGCTGCACACCAAGCTCGACCAGTACCCGGTCGGCGTGTACACGCTGCCCAAGCACCTGGACGAGGAGGTCGCCCGGCTGCACCTGGACGCCCTCGGCGTCAAGCTCACCGAGCTGAGCAAGAAGCAGGCCGACTACATCGGCGTCAAGGTCGAGGGACCGTACAAGCCCGACCACTACCGGTACTGAGCGGAGCGAGGGGACGGTAGCGGCGGTACAGCCGGTACTGAGCGGAGCGAAGGAACGATAGCAGCGGCACAGCCGGTACCGAGCGAAGCCGGTTCCCAAAGGATGAATACGGCGAACGGCCCGGTCCATTGCGGACCGGGCCGTTCGCCTTGGCTTGGGACCGGGGCGCTACACCGCCTTGTCGATCACCGAGCGGGAGATCTCGGCGATCTCCTCGACGATCGCGACGCCCTTGGACTGGTTGGGGGCCTTGCTGGTCAGGATCGCCATGCGGATCGCCGCCAGGTTCGGGCGGTGGATCATGCCGACGGAGTTGACGACCCACAGACCACCGAGTGAGGAGCGGGTGTCCCAGCCGTTCTTGAGCCAGACCGTCTCGCCGGACTTCTTGGCGGCGCTGACGCCCCAGTCCTGATCCGCGTTGACGGAGCCCATCAGCGAGCGGGCGTAGAGCACCTCGTCCTGCACGAGCAGGCCCTGGTACAGCAGCAGGTTCAGGAGTTTGATCTGGTCGCCCACGTTGGTCTTGGTCAGGCCCCAGCGGCAGTCCGAAGAGGCCTCCGTGTAGTTCAGGCCGTACCGTTCGTGGGCCGCTGAGAGGGCGTCGCAGCCGCCGAGGTGGTTGTAGAGGCTCGTGGCGGCGTCGTTGTTCGACGCCCTGATCATCTGCCCGGCCCACTCCTTCTGCTGCGCGGGAATGGAGGCGACGCCGTCGTACTCCTCCAGCAGCATCAGCAGGATCTCCATCTTCACGATGGAGGCCGTGTCGTGGGTCTTGCGCCCGTTGGTGCTTATGAACCGGGAGCCGCGCGAGACCGCGACCGAGGCCTCGGTCTGCGTGCCGGTCGTCGCCAGATAGGTCTTGACGCGGTTCGTGAGCTCGATCGCCAGCTCAGTGTCGGTGGGGCCGGCGGCCCAGGCGTTGGTGCCGATCCAGGCGGTGCCGCCGGCGAGTGCGACGGCCGCGGGGACGGCCGCTCGCAGGACGGTGCGCCGTGAGGGTCGCGGGCGCCGCGCGATGGTGTTGTCGTGGTCTTGCCGAATCATCCCGCAAGGCTATGGAATCGGACTGAATCTCACAATAGGCCGCACGGCCGATCACGGTCGGATTATTCCGTCCTTTTGCGAGGCAACGGCTTCGGCGTGAACGGACGTATGACCGACGTCCGCTCACGCCGATGCGGTTCAGACCTCGTCGATGACCTCGCGGGTGATCGCCGCGATCTCCTCGACGATCGGGATGCCCTCGATGTCGTCGACGGCGCCGCTGGTGAGGACGGCCATCGAGATCGGCTCCTCGCCCTCGCCGTCGATCACGCCGATCGAGTTCACCACCCACAGGCCGCCGAGCTGCGACTCGACGTCCCAGCCGTTCTTGAGCCAGACGGTCTCGCCCTCGGCGGCCGCGGCCGAGATCCCCCACGCCTGCTCCTCGATCACGGCGCCCATGAGCTCGCGGCTCAGGGCGACCTGCTCGGCGTCGAGGACGCCCTCGAAGAGGTCGATCTCGGTCAGGACGAGCTGGTCGGGGGCGCTGGACCAGCCCACGCCCCAGCGGCCCTGGGCGTCGACGGTCGTGTTCTGGAGGCCGTAGCGGTCGTGGGCGGCCTGGAGCGCCTCGACGCCGCCGAGGTAGTTGTAGAGGGTGGTGGTCGCGCTGTTGTCGGACTCGGTGATCATGCGCTCGAGCAGTTCCCGGTGGTCCTCGGGAATGACGTCGACCGAGCCCCAGTACTGCTGGACCATCGCGAGGATCTCGACCTTGACGATCGAGGCGGTGATGTGCGTCTGGTCGGGGTTGTAGTCAAGGTGCATGTCGCCCTTCTCGACGGCGATCGAGGCCTCGACCTGGGTGTCCGTGGAGGCGAGGTAGTCGTCGATCCGGGCCTTCAGGTCGGCTTCGAGGTCCTCGCGGGACGGGCCGAACACCGAGTCGAGTCCGTTCTCGGACGCGTTCGCGGCCACCGTGGCCACGGCGCCGCCGCCGACGAGGACGGCCGCGGCGGGCACGCCGAATCGCAGGAGTGTGCGGCGGGAGGGACGCAGGCGACTGGAATTTCGTTCGCTTTTGCGGATCATGGTGCCCAGGCTAGGTAATCGGTCAAGGGGGAGTCAATGCCCCAGGACGGGAATCCGTTGATGAACCCCGTCGGAAATCTCATATCCTGCCGAAGCAACGCAAAGCGCGACGAGGGGCGTACGGCCGGTGGCCGTACGCCCCTCGAATCGCGTTCGCTAGTAGGCCGGCAGGCTCGGGTCGACCTGGTTGATCCAGCCGAGCACGCCGCCCTGGACGTGGACGGCGTTCTTCAGGCCGGCGGCCTTCGCCGCGGCCAGCGCCTCGGCGGAGCGCACGCCCGCCTTGCAGTAGAACACCGCCTGCCGCTCGGTCGGCAGATCCGAGAGCGCGGCACCGGAGACGATGTCGCCCTTGGGGATCAGCCGCGAGCCGGGGATGCGCACGATCTCGTACTCGGCGGGCTCGCGCACGTCGATGAGGTCGATGTCGCGGCCCTCCTTGATCCACTCGGCGAGTTCGCGGGCGGTGATGGTGGAGCCGACGACGGCCTCGGCCGCCTCGTCGGTGACCGAGCCGCAGAAGTCCTCGTAGTCGATGAGCTCGGTGACGGTGGCGTTGGGACCGCAGACCGCGCAGTTCGGGTCCTTGCGGACCTTGATCTTGCGGTAGGTCATCTCGAGCGCGTCGTAGACCATGAGCGAGCCCACGAGCGGGTCGCCGATGCCGGTGAGCAGCTTGATGGCCTCGGTGACCTGGATCGAGCCGATCGAGGCGCACAGCACGCCGAGGACGCCGCCCTCGGCGCAGCTCGGGACCATGCCGGGCGGCGGGGGCTCGGGGTAGAGGCAGCGGTAGCAGGGGCCCTGGTCGGCCCAGAAGACGCTGGCCTGGCCGTCGAAGCGGTAGATCGAGCCCCACACGTAGGGCTTGCCGGAGAGGACGGCCGCGTCGTTGACCATGTAGCGGGTCGCGAAGTTGTCGGTGCCGTCGATGATGAGGTCGTACGGCTCGAAGATCTCGAAGACGTTGTCGTTGTCGAGCACCGTGTTGTGGATGACGACTTCGACGTACGGGTTGATCTCGCGGATCGAGGCGGCGGCCGACTCGGACTTGGGGCGGCCGATGTCGGACTGGCCGTGGATGATCTGGCGCTGGAGGTTGGATTCGTCGACGGTGTCGAACTCGGCGATGCCGATCGTGCCGACCCCGGCGGCGGCCAGGTACATGAGGGCGGGGGACCCGAGGCCGCCCGCGCCCACGCAGAGCACCTTGGCGTTCTTGAGTCGTTTCTGACCGTCCATGGCGACGTCGGGGATGATGAGGTGGCGCGAATAGCGGCGCACCTCGTCGACCGACAGCTCAGAGGCTGGTTCGACCAGCGGCGGCAAACTCATATGTCCAATAATGCATGTTCACGCCTTGGATATTCCACCGGGAAGCGCGATGTGCGGAGCTTCACGCCTGTGGGACGGATCGTCCCATTCCGTGGAACGGATGGTTCGAGCCGGTCACCGGTCGACGAAGTCGTCCGGCGGGAGCTCAGGGCCGTTGTAGTCCCCCGCGGGGCCGGAGATGTAGGTCCTGCCGTCGGGGTAGGGCCAGGCGTTGCCGACGCAGCCGCCCAGCTGGTAGGTCTGCTGGGCCATCACCGGGGAGGTCTCGCCGTCGGCCGGGCAGACCTCGTGGCCGTGGCCGAGGCGGTGGCCGACCTCGTGGTTGACGGCGTACTGGCGGTAGGTCTCCAGGGTGCCGTCCCAGTGGCCGACGCCGGTGATCCAGCGGGCCGAGTTGATGACGACGCTGTCGCCGTTGCGGCACGAGACCGTGGTGTTGGTCGAGCCGCACAGGATCGCGCGCTGCTCGGGGCTGGCAAGGTAGACGGTGAAGTCCGCGCCGCCGCCCTGGCCGACCTGCTGGAGGCGCCAGGCGCCGCCGGCGGTCCAGGAGCGGGAGTCGGCGAGCGTCGCGCGGACGAACTCGCTGAAGCCGTCCGCGTCCAGGCCGAGGCCGTTCTCGACGGCCACGTCGTACTTCAGGAGCGTGCCGGCGGTGCCCGCGACGGAGGCGTCCGCCGGGTTCGCGTAGGTCCAGGTGCCGGTGCCGGAGTAGTACAGCGGCGGCGTGGCCTGCGTCTGCGGGGCCGAGAGGGTCGGGTCGTCGGGGGACGGCGCGACGATGGTCGGGGCGACCTGCTCGTCCTCGTTCAGGGCCTGCGGCTTCTCGGTGACGGCGGCGCCGAGGGCGAAGTAGGCGCCCGCGCCCGCCATCAGGAGGAGGACGGCGAACAGCACGAGGCGCCGCCGTCTGCGGAGCCTGCGGTTGCGATCCAGCCGTCCCTCAGTCACACCGGCGAGTCTAAGACAGACGGGGCCCCGATTGGCCGACCCGCGGTTTTTGTGTGGTCCGATTCGAGTTCACCATGCGGGCACGCCGAGGTCACAGGGCCCGCCCGGGCCCCCCGATTCCAAGGGTGCCTTGCGGGTCCGACATTCCTGGCGGTCGCATCCGCGTCCGCGGCGGAAATCACGGTACGGCCGTCTCGGGTTGCGCGGACGGCTCGGACTCCTCGGAGGCCCGGAACTCGTCGAGCATCGCGGCCATCGCGCGGGCGGTCGCCTGCGGGCGCTCCATCATCGCGACGTGGCCGGTCTGGTCGAGGATGAGCAGGCGCGAGTCGGGGATCGCCAGCGCCGCGGGCGGCGCCTGGCGCACGTCGATGACGCGGTCCTGCTTGCCCCAGACGACGAGGGTCGGGCACTGGATCTCGGTGGCGAGGCGCCACAGCGAGTGCGTGCCGGGGACGAACGCCTGGAAGAAGGAGGCCATCAGGCCCCGGTAGGTCTGGATGTACGCGCGGGAGTTCCAGGGGACGGCGAGCCGGTGGCGGGCCTCGGCGATGGCCTCCCGGCGGCGCTGGGGGTGGATGAGGCTGGGGTCGGCCCAGGTGCCGAGGATGATGTCGTCGACGACCTGCTCGGGGGTGCGCGAGCGCATGGCGCGGTCGGCGAACCAGGCCATGTTCGGCACGGCGAGCATCGGCAGGTAGCGGGCCTGGTGGGAGCGCCGGGGGTTGGCGAAGGGCATGGCCGGCGAGATGAGCGTGAGGGTGCGGACCAGGCCGGGGCGGGTCGCGGCGAGGTAGACGGAGACGGCACCGCCGAGGGAGTGGCCCGCGAGGTGGACGGGGCCGCGGCCGGACTCGACGATCCAGGCGGCGACGTCCCGGGCGAGGAGCGGGACGGTGACGCGCGGGGCGGGGGCCGAGTGGCCGAAGCCGGGCAGGTCGATCGCGTCGGCCGCGACGCGGTCGGAGAGGGCGTCGGCGAGGTCGGTCCAGTTCTGGGCGGAGCCGCCGAGGCCGTGCACGAACACCGCGGGCTCGGCGCCCGGGGCCGTCGGCGGGGTGTGGCGGATGAAGAGCCGGCGGCGGCTGAGCTGGTGCTCGATGCCCGGCCACGGCGGGTGCGGACGCTGGGGGTCGCGTACCCCGTCGACGTCCACCAGCCGTGCCCGTTTCATGGGTCCTAGTGTGACACTTCGGCTGCCAATGCACCCAAAGTAGCCGAAACGACGGCGCGTGAACGTTCGGCGGTGACCACGGCCGCGCCGGAGAGGCGCCGCACGGAGTGGCCGTCGAGCCAGAGGATGACGACGACGGCGGTCTTGACCGGGCCGGTGGGGACGATCGAGGCGTGCTCGACCTCGACGCGCACGTCGCTCGCGCCGAGGCGCGGGCGCAGGGCCTCCACAGTGGCCGCGGCGGCGGCGTGCTGGATGTGCCAGTCGATCGGCGGGACGGCCACCTTGCCGGTGGACTCCTCGCGGCCGAGCGAGAGCGTGACGCTGACTTCGGCCTCGAGTCCCGCGGACTCGATGTCGACGCGGCGGAGCACGACGGGGCCGACCTGGGCGACGTCGATCTCGGAGGAGGGGGTCTCGACCTGGCCGCTGAGGTCCCGGCGGGGTTCGTCGGCGGACTGCGGGCCGGGTTCGACCGCGCGCTGCTCGGCGACGACGGCGGAGACGACGGCGTGGACCTCGTCGGGGTCGACGCCCTCCTCGAGTTCGAGCCGGAGGCTGGAGGCGCCGTCGGGGGCGGTCACGTGGAAGGCGTCGCGCACGCCGGGAACCTGGCGGACCGCGTCCACCAGGCGCTCGGATTCGGTCTCGTTCACTGCGGCGGGGCTGGGCGGCATGTGTCCGGGCTGCTCCACGGTCGCGGGCGGGGTGGGCTCGGGGAAGGGCGGCCGGTTCGCGGGGGCCGTGCGCAGCGGCGCCTGCTCGGTGACCGGCGGGCTCGGGACGGCCGCGGGCGAGACCTCGGTGAGCGGCTGCTGCTGGACGAGCGGGAACTGGTCGGTCTGCTGCTCGCCGACGGGGATCGGGGCGGGAGCGGCCGGCGTCGGCTGCGGCGGCGGGGCCTGCTGCGCGGGCGGCTGCGGGACCTCGATGGGCCCGGTGTGCTGCGGCGGCGCGGGAGGCGCGGGCTGCGAGTACCCCTGCGGCTCGGGCGCGGCGGGGGGCGCGGGCGGTTCCTGCGGCGTCGGCGGGGCGGTGCGCTCGCGGTTCGGGGCGGGCGTGGCGAACGCCGGGTTGGCGGGCGGCGCGCTCGGCATCGCGTTGGCCTGGGGCGCACTGAAGTGCTGCGGGGCGCTGGAGTTCGGGGCCGGCGCGCTGTACTCGTGGCTCGCGCCGCCGGGCGCGAAATCCTGGTTCGGCCCCGGCTGCGCCGGGCCCTGCGGGTGCTGCTGCGGGGCGTAGTCGCCGGGCATCGGCGGGGCGCTGTAGCCGGGGTGCTGCTGCGGGGCGCCGAAGTCCTGCGGCGCGCTCAAGTGCTGCTGCGGCGGAACGGGAGGCGCCGGCGGGGCCGTGTACTCGGGCGGGGCCGACGGTCCGCCTTGGTGCGCACCGGGCGTCGCGCCGAACTCGTGGTTCGCGCCTTGCGGAGCGCCGAACTCCGGGTTCGCCCCCGGCGTCTGGTTCGCGCCCGGCGGTGCGAACTCCTGGCTCACGCCCGGCTGCGGCGCGCCGTGGTTCACGCCCGGCTGCGCCCCGAACTCGTGGTTCGCACCCGGCTGCGCGTTGTTCGCTCCCGGCACGCCGTACTCATGGTTCACGCCCGGCGGCGCACTGTACTCATGGTTCGCACCCGGCGGCGCGAACGGCGACTGCGGCTGCTGGGGTTGCTGGTCGTTCGGGAATCCTTGGGGGCCTTGGGGTGTCTCCGGAGCCGCCGGGAGGGGGGCGAACTGCTCGCCGGGCGAGGGGCGCCTGGTGGCCGGGACCATCGGCCCGGTCTCGGCGATCTCCACGTTCGGGACCTGTCCGGTCGGGTCCTCGCTGTAGCGGTGGCGGCGTCCGCGGTCCGGGTCGAACCGGTACTGCTCGGGCGCCTGGGCCATCCCCTGGCGCGCCTCCTCGGCGGCCTCGGGGGCCTCCTCGGCGGGCGGGCCCCAGGACCTGCCGATGCGCCTGCGGGAGGTCCGCTCCTCCCCGCTCGGACGCGACGGCTCATCCGGTCGGTTCTGGTCATACACCACTAGACAACTCCTTCATATTCCCGGTCTCAAGGTACCGTGGCGCGCCCAGTGACTCGAACCCGCGTTTGTCGCCCCCGTACGCTGGGAGACTGTATTCAGGTTTCCGTAAACTTCCTTCAGGTCGCAAGATCTCGCGACTGACGGATGGGCGACATGACGCGAGGAGAGGTGCCCTGGTGAACAGCGCTGGTGAGGGCCGGATCCGACTGCCCAGGAGCGAACGACGCGCACAGCTGCTGCGGGCCGCCCAGGACGTCTTCGTGTCCAAGGGCTACCACAACACCTCGATGGACGACATCGCCGAGAACGCCGGGGTCTCCAAACCGGTCCTGTACCAGCACTTCACCTCGAAACTGGAGCTGTACCTGGCGCTGCTGGACGGGCGGGCCGCCGAGCTGGTGGGCCAGGTCAGGGACGCCATCGAATCCACTGAGGACAACAAGGAGCGGGTCTACCGCGCCATGCGGGCCTACTTCGACTTCGTGGACGCCCAGGGCGAGGCGTTCCGGCTCGTCTTCGAGTCCGACCAGCGCAACGACCCCGAGGTCGCCGAGCGGGTGCTGCGCATGGAGACCGAGTGCGTGGAGGCGATGGCCGACACGATCATGGCCGACGCCCACGTCGACAAGGCCCGCGCCGAACTGCTCGCGACCGGCCTGGTCGGGGCCGCGGAGATCGCGGCGCGGAAGTGGATCGCCTCGGGCCGCGTGATCCCCAAGGACGAGGCCATCCAGCTCATGAGCAGCCTCGCCTGGCGCGGGATCTCGCACTTCCCGAGGGAAGGCGAACCCGGGTAGCGAGGGCCCGGTCCGCGCGGAGCCGAAGGCGAGCCCGCGCAGCGACGGCCGGCCCTGCGCGATTAGTTCGCTCTCGGCGCACTCCTCGGTCCCCTGCCCGGCACCGCCCCACGAGTAGTCTTGCAACGTCTAGACGTCAGAGTGTTTCGATTGAGGAGGGCCCGTGGAGGTCAAGATCGGTGTCCAGTACGCCCCACGCGAACTGGTGTTGGAGAGCAAGCTGTCGCCGAAGGACCTGTCCGAGAAGATCGAGCAGGCCGTCAGCGACGGCGGGATCCTGCGACTCGAGGACGACAAGGGCCGGCAGCTGTTCATCCCCGTCGAGAAGATCGCGTACGTCGAGGTCGTCGCGAGCAACCTGCGCTCGGTCGGCTTCACGGTCGACGCCTGAGCTCGCGGGGAACCGCGGACGGGCGGCGCGGCGCCGCCGGTGCGTGAGCCCCGCGCGCGAGCGATGAGGAAACGTCGGAGGCCCGGAGCACCTGCTCCGGGCCTTCTCCTCGTGCCG
This sequence comes from Glycomyces harbinensis, assembly GCF_900101745.1. Classification (GTDB taxonomy): domain Bacteria; phylum Actinomycetota; class Actinomycetes; order Mycobacteriales; family Micromonosporaceae; genus Glycomyces; species Glycomyces harbinensis. The sequence goes on from NZ_FNAD01000004.1 coordinate 32,343, forward strand.
GGCGTCCGCTACTGCAGCACCGTGAAGGGGGCCGTGCCCGCCACGGCCTGCTCGCCGTTCCTGACCTCTTCGGGACCGGACGACTGGACCCTGTACAGGGTCGCGTTCGCGACCACGAGCACCGGCTCGCCGCGGTTGAGCGGGTTCGACTCGACCGGGTCGGCCGGGTTGGCCGCGATCTGCGCGATCTCCAGCCCGAGCGTCCAGCTCTGGACGTCGGTGCGCGAGTTGTCGAGGGCGACCCGGAAGAGCCGGTCGTCCCCGCGCACCCCGGCCACCCAGAGGTAGTTCTCCGAGCTCCAGGCCACCCCGGTCACGTCGGTGATGTCGTGGCCGATGCGGCGGGGGTCGCCGACCTGGATGTTCCCGTCGGCGTCGATGCTCAGCGGGGCGACCCACGCGGAGCCGTCCTCGACGTAGGCCAGGCGCCGGCCGTCGGCGGCGAGCGCGAGGTCGGTGACGTCGGTGCCCACCGCGAGGGTCTGCACCGTGCCGCCGCTGGAGGCGATCGCGGTCGGCACGCCGTCGTCCACGACGATGACCGTGCCGGCGGAGAGCCACTGCGGATCGGCCAGGTTGCCGCTGAGGTCGGTGATGACGCGCATCGCCGAGGAGCTGGTCCCGGTCTGGAGGGTGTCGACGCCGGCGGTCCGCACGACCGCGGCGATCTGGTCCTCCGGCGAGACGGCGACCTGGCGGAGTCCGGCGACCTGGTAGCCGACCCACGGGTGGTCGGGCGACTCGGTGGTCACGTTCTCGCTGTCGTACTCCCAGACGGTGTCGTCGGCGACGAAGTAGCCGGTCTCGGGCAGGTCGGCGGGGATGGCGTTCCAGCCGCGCCAGTCGCTCAGGGAGCCGTCGAAGACCTCTTCGCCGTCGGCGATCAGGACGAACCGGTTGTCGAGTCCGAGGCTCCAGGCGACCTGCGCGGCCATGGCGGCGTGGGTGTCGGGCTCGACCGCCTCGCCCAGGGAGAGCTCGATGCGCAGGACGCCGTCGTCGGCGACGGGCTTCCCGGAGGTGCCCTCGGGGATGGCGTTGCGCGCCGAGAAGCGCGCGAACTCCAAGGGGCCCCCGAGCAGCCAGCCCAGGCGCAGGCGCAGTTCGGCGTCGGCGTCGAGGTCGCGGTAGATCCAGCGCAGGTCGGGGACGAGCAGTTCGCTCTGCGCGGCCTCGAAGTACAGGGGCGCCTGCTCGTAGACGGCGGTGAACTGGTCGTAGTCGAGCATCGCCTGGGACGGCAGCACCGAGATGCTCCACAGGTCCTGGAGCGTCTCGCGCTGGAGCGTGAAGGTCTCGTCGTAGTCGCGGGGCGCGGCGTTCATGCGCACCGAGCCGTCGGGCAGGTAGGTGCCGACGACCGAGCCGGTCACGGTGACCGTGGCCGAGGTGACGCCGGTGGCGCTCGCGGTGACCACGCTGATGTTGTCGAGCAGGTCGATGCCGATGGAAGGCTCGGAGAACTGCTTCTCGCTCGCGGTGAACGCGTTGAGGCGGTCGTCGCGTCCCTCCGCGTTGCCGCCGGCGGCCTTGAGGTAGTTCTCGACTGTCGGCACGGCGTCCAGCTCCGGGCCGAACGCCTCGGCGCTCGTGCCCGAGGACTGGTCGAAGTCGCTGGGGGCGTCGCCGACGACCTCGGGGGCCTTGTCGGAGGGGATGCCGCAGGCGGACGCGACCCAGGTGACGCCGAGCGCGAGCGCGGCGGCGAGGCTAGTCCTGCGTCGCATGCGGTACCTCCGAATCGGTCGGCGGACGGGCCTCGAACCGCAGCGGAATCGGCGAGGCGATGACCCGGTTCCCGGCCTGGAGCGGCAGCGTGAGCACGAACAGCGTGCCCTTGCCGGGCTCGCCGGCGGCCTGGAGGGTCCCGGAGTGCAGTTTCGCATCCTCCAGGCTGATCGCCAGGCCCAGACCGGTGCCGCCGGTCTTGCGGTTGCGCGAGGGGTCGGCGCGCCAGAAGCGGTCGAAGACGCGGTCGGCGTGGCCGGGGCGCAGGCCCACGCCGTGGTCGCGCACCGAGACCGCCATGGCCGTCTCGGATTCGGCGACGGTGATCTCCACGGGCTTGCCCTCGGCGTGCTCGATGGCGTTGGAGACGAGGTTGCGCAGGATGCGCTGGACGCGGCGCGGGTCGACCTCGGCGATGACGCGGCGCGCGGGCTTGGACACCGAGACCTCGACGCCGCATTCGCCCGCGAGGTGCGACAGGCCCTCGACGACCTCCTCGGCGATGCGTCCCACGTCGACCGCGTCCACTTCGAGCGAGGCGAACCCGGAGTCGAAGCGGGAGATCTCCAGCAGCTCCTGGAGCAGGTCCTCGAAGCGGTCGATCTGGTCCTGGAGCAGCTCGGTCGAGCGCTTGGTCACGGGGTCGAAGTCGTCGCGGTTGTCGAAGAGCAGGTCGGCGGCCATGCGGATCGTGGCGAGGGGGGTGCGCAGCTCGTGGGACACGTCGGAGGTGAAGCGCCGCTGCATCATCGACATCTCCTCCAGGCGCCTGATCTGGCTCTGGAGGTTCTCGGCCATGAGGTTGAACGACCCGGCCAGCCGTGCGAGGTCGTCCGAGCCGCGCACTTCCATGCGCTCGTGCAGGAGCCCGGCGGCCAGGCGCTGGGAGGTGCGGGCGGCCTCGCGCACGGGGGTGACGACCAGACGCGTCACCAGCGCGGCGATGACCCCGAGGAGCAGCACGAGCGCGACGCCCGCGAGGGCGAGGTTGGTGCGCAGGAGGCTGATGGTGTCCTGCTGGGACTCCAGCGGGTAGAACGCGTACAGCTCGTAGTCGATGGGCAGGTCGATGAAGGAGCCCACGACGAGATAGGGCATCGACTCGCCGTCGAGGGTGAAGTCGCCGTACTGGACGGCGATCTTGCCTTCGGCCACATTCGCCTGAAGCGCCTCGGAGGGCAGGGCGCCCCCGGCGACCGGGTGGGTCTTGGTGACGGCGCCGTCGGCGGTGCGCAGCACGATCACCGGCGCGTAGACCGGGTCCTCGGCGAGCTCGTTGACGATTCGCTGCATCGTCGTGGCGAGCGCGGAGTCGGAGGTGGTGCCGTAGGGGGCGAGCTGCTCGGCCACCCGCTCGACGGCGTTCTCGGTCTCGTCGACGGCCGTGTTCCGGCCTTCGCTGAGGAGCCCTGAGGTGACCGATCCGGCCACCACGAAGCTGAAGATGAGCACGAGGATCGTGGAGGCGATCAGGGTGGAGGCGACGACGCGGAGCTGGAGGGAGGCGCGGAAGCGGGCGACGACGGGCGTGGCCGCGCGGCCGGCCCAGCGTGCCGCGGCGCTGCCGAACCGTCGAAGCCACACCGGCCTCTCACGAGGCCGGTTCCGGTTGTCCGCCACTTACGTCTCCGCGAGCATTCGCCGCCGCTAGCCCAGTCCGGCCTTGTAGCCGACGCCGCGGACGGTCTGGATGAGCTGGGGCGCTCGGGGTCGGGCTCGATCTTGGCGCGCAGGCGCTGCACGTGGACGTTCACCAGTCGCGTGTCGGCCGAGTGGCGGTAGCCCCACACCTGCTCCAGCAGGACCTGGCGGGTGAAGACCTGCCGGGGCTTGCGGGCCAGGGCCACGAGCAGGTCGAACTCCAGCGGCGTGAGCTTGACTTCCGCGCCGTTGAGCGTGACCTGGTGGGCCGGGACGTCGATCTGGACCTGGAGGCCGGGTTTGCCTATCTCCAGGCGCTCGGGGGTGACGTCGTCGCCGCGGCGCAGGCGCGCGCGGATGCGGGCGACCAGCTCCTTGGGCTTGAACGGCTTGACGATGTAGTCGTCGGCGCCGGACTCGAGGCCGAGCACGATGTCGACGGTGTCCGACTTGGCGGTGAGCATGACGATGGGCACGCCGGACTCGCCGCGGATCGCCTTCGCGACGTCTATGCCGCTCATGCCCGGGAGCATGAGGTCGAGCAGGACGATGTCGGGGCGGTGCTCCTTGAACGCGGCGAGCGCCTTCTCGCCGTCGGTGACGAACGTGGGGGTGAAGCCTTCGGTCCGGAGGATGATGCCGAGCATCTCCGCCAGGGCCGGGTCGTCGTCAACGACGAGTACACGTGCTCTCATGGACACCAGTTTTCCACCTCGCAAAAGGCTAGAGCACCACGGGTGTCTACCCGTGGTGCTCTAACTGTAACGACTAACCGGCGGCCTTGACGGCTCGTGCGGGGTCGGTGCCTGCGGCGATGGCCTCGAAGGGCTCGCGCCCTGCCTGGATTTCACCGAGCTGTACCATTTCGCGCTTCGTGAAGAAGCCGACGATCCAGTCCGCGAGGATGCGGCCCTTGCGGCCGGTCCCGGGCACGCGCGACAGGTGGTAGCCGCGGTGCATGAGCCAGGCCAGCAGGCCCTTGGCCTTGAAGCCGTAGGTGTTGGCGACGCCCTTGTACAGGCCGAGGCCGGCGACCGAGCCGAGGTACTTGTGCTCGTACGGCTTGAGCGCGCGCCCGACGTGCTCGGCGTACACGTTGTCGGCCAGGATGCGGGCCTGGCGGACGGCGTGCTGCGCCGAGGGCGTGCACCAGTCCATCGGGAAGTCCGAGGTGTCGGGGACCTGGGCGGAGTCGCCCGCGCCCCACGCGTCCTCGACGACCTCGCCGACGGTGTTCGTGCCGGCCTCGACGCCGGTCGCGACCTGGAGCCGGGTGTTGCACTCGAGGTGGCCACGGGGGCCGATCGGCAGGTCCGACTGCTTGATGAGCGGGTGGGGCATGACGCCGGCTGTCCAGATGATGGTGTCGGAGTCGAACTCCTCGCCGTCGGTGAGGACGACGTGGCCGCCCTCGCAGGACTTGAGGGTCGTGCCCAGGCGGATGTCGACGCCGCGCTTGGTGAGCTCGCGGGCGGCGTAGGCGCCCATCTCCGGGCCCACTTCGGGCATGATCTTGTTGGCGTACTCGACGAGGTACCACTTGATCTCGGAGGCGTCGAGCATCGGGTAGTTCTTGACGATGTTCGCCGTGAGGTCCTCGAGCTCGCCGAGGGTCTCCGCGCCGGCGAAGCCGCCGCCGACGGTCAGGAACGTGAGCGCCTTGCGGCGCACGTCGGGGTCCTCGGTGGTGGCGGCGATGTCGAAGCGCTGGAGCACGTGGTTGCGCAGCCAGATCGCCTCGCCCATCGACTTGATGCCGATGGCCGTGTCGGCCAGTCCGGGGATGGGCAGGGGCCGGGAAACGGAGCCGGGGGCGACGATGACCTCGTCGTACTCGACCTCGCGGGTGGGACCGGCGAAAGGCTGCACGGTGAGCTTGCGCTCGGCGTGCTTGATCTCGGTGACGGCACCGGTGAGGATGGTGCAGTACTTGAGGGCCTGACGGAGCGGCACAACACCGTGTCGCGGGGAGATGGATCCAGCAGCCGCCTCGGGCAGGAACGGCTGGTAGGTCATGTGCTGGTTGGGGTCGATGACCATCAGTTCAACTTGACCGCGCTTGATGTCGCCCTTCAGCAACTTGCTCAAGCGTTCGGCAACGTAAAAACCGACGTGACCGGCACCTATCACGACTATACGTTTCACGTGTTCAATTCTGGCCTTGCTCAGGGGTTCTTGTGTAGTGAACGCGCAAGGAGGTAGATCACGGTAACCGCTGCCACGATGCCCGCCGCGACGGCGAATCCGGCGGTCAGACCGGTGAAGAAGGCGGTGAACAGGGCCAAGGTGCCGGCGGCGGCCACAGTCGACGCCAGGACCAGTCCCAGGTGGCGCACCCAGGTGAGGATGATCTCACCGTCCACTGCGGTAGTGGTCCGCAGACGCTGGGTGACGGCCGCCGTGGCGTGGGCCGTGTACAGCAGGCAGGCGAGGGCGGCGGCCGTCCACAGGGAAGGGTCGCCGTCCGACTCCCGGTCGAGGACGCCGCCGAGGAGCCAGGAGACGAGGACGAACGCGATCGCGAGCAGCGGCGCGACCCCGGCCGGGCGCAGGGCCGCGGCCAGGGCGAAGAGCGAGGCGGCGGCGATGTGGAACCCGGAGGCGCCCCATTCGGGCGGGACCGCGAGTTCGGCGGCGACGAACAGCGTCAGGGCGACGGTGAGCCGCAGCAGGACCGGGGCGGGCGCGATCCGGCGGGCCCAGGTGATGCCACCGCCGCGGGCGGCCTTGAGCCGTTCGCGGGCGCCTTCCCTGAGCGCTTGGACCAGGCCGCGCTGGACATCACTCATCTATGACTCGCAAGCTTCGTCGAGGGGGCTCATCGGTAGCGCCTCCGGTTGAGTTCGGCGAGCACGTTGTCCAGGGAGGCCGCGCCCTGCCAGGGCTCGACGGCGACGCCGAGGTCGCGCAGCTCCATGACGGTGTTCTCGCGGCCCAGCCGCCAGAGCCGGTCGGCGTACGGCGTCCAATGTGTCCTGGCGGGCGGGGCGACGCCGGGCGGGAGCGTGTCGACGCACAGCACGGGGCGGCCGGCGCGGGCGAGCGAGGCGATGAGCTGCAGGGCCCGGTCGGTCAGCAGGGGTGTGAAGACGACGTTGAGGCCGCGCTGCCCGGAGAGCTGGCGCCGCATCATCTCCGGCGAAGGCGGGAGCGGATCGGCCGGGAGGTCGATCGAGGCGAGCCAGCGCAGGGTGGCGGCGGCGTGGCGCCTGCCGGCGCCGGGGCGCATCTTGCGGCCGCGGGCCCCGAACTCGACGCAGGAGACGCGGTCGCCCTGGAGCGCGTAGTGGGAGGCGACGGCGCCCGCGGCGCGGACGGTGAGGTCGGCGATCGAGGCCGAGCCGTACTTCGGCGACGCCTGCGAGCCGTCAATCGGCATGACGCCGCCGGAGACCCCGGCCTCCACCTGGAGGTCGAGTATCAGCGTGACGTCGGTGTCCCTTTCGGACAGTGTGGCGTTGACGTAGAGGTCCTGCGAGCGCATGGAGGTGCGCCAGTCGATGCGCCGGAGCCGGTCGCCGGGCTGGTAGAGGCGGACCTCGGCGAGCTCGCCGGAGTCGCCGCCGCGGCGCGAGCGGTGGACGCCGGTGACGCCCTCGGCGAACGGCAGGGACTGGGCCGACTCGAACCAGTCGGGCACCGGCAGGACCCACACGGTCGTGCCGGGCAGGCGCTGCACGGTGGTCTCCAGCAGTCCCCCGCAGGCGACGGAGCGCACGTGGACGGGCCCGAGGTGGTGGCCGCCCCAGCGGCGGGCGTGCCCGGCGACGACCATGTCGCGCCCCGACGAGGGCGCGAGCGACTCGGCGAAGTCGCCCTTGCCGGTGTGCAGGGCGATCCACGGGTCGGCGGCGGCGGTCACGAGCGTGGTGATCGCGACCGGCTCGGGATTGACGACGACGAGGCTCGCCGCGGCGGTGGCGCCTTCGGCGCAGGACTCGTCGTCCATGGCGGTGATGCGCGCTTCGGGCGGCTTCACGGGCCGGCGCTGGAGCAGCACGGCGGTGCCGATCGCGAAGGGCGCACCGATGAGCACCAGGTCGACCCGGCCGAACGCGACGCCGAGGAGCAGGCACACCGCGACGAGGACGACGGCCCGCGTCAGGGCCGGGGTGCGGCGCCAGGTGACCGGCGGCTCGGCGACGGCCCGGCGGAGGGGCCGGGCGTTGTCGGTGCGCAGGTTCAGCGCGGGGTCGCCGGCGAGCGTCATTGGGGCTGAGTGCTGTAGCTCGGGGACTGGGCGGTCTGGGGCGCCAGGACGCCGCGGCAGATGTCGGCGACCACGGAGGCCGGGTCGATGCGGCGCATCCACAGCTCGGGTTTGAGGGTGATGCGGTGCGCGAGCGCGGCCCCGGCGACGCCCTTGACGTCGTCGGGGGTCACGAAGTCGCGTCCGGAGAGGACGGCGACGGCGCGGGAGGCGAGCAGGAGCGCGAGCGAGCCGCGCGGCGAGGCGCCGACCTGGACCTGGGCGTGGCCGCGGGTGGCGGTGGTGATGGCGACCATGTAGCGCCCGACCGAGTCCTCGACGGTGACGTTCTCCAGGGCGCGCTGCATGCCGACCAGGGTGGCCGCGTCGATGACGGGGTCGAGGTCGACGGTCTCCACCCGGCGGGAGAGGCGGCGCTGGAGCACCTCCCACTCCTCGTCGGGCGTGGGGTAGCCGAAGGAGACCCGCAGGAGGAAGCGGTCGAGCTGCGCCTCGGGGAGCTGGTAGGTGCCCTCGAACTCGACGGGGTTCGAGGTGGCGAGGACGGTGAAGGGCTCGGGGAGCGGGTGGGTCTCGCCCTCGACCGAGACCTGGCGCTCCTGCATGGCCTCCAGGAGCGCGGACTGGGTCTTGGGGGGCGTCCGGTTGATCTCGTCGGCGAGCAGCAGGTTCGTGTGGACCGGGCCCTTGCGGTAGACGAAGTCGCCGGTCTTCTGGTTGTAGAGGAAGGAGCCGGTGACGTCGGCGGGCAGCAGGTCGGGGGTGAACTGGAGGCGCCGGAAGTCCAGGCCGAGGCTCTGGGCGAAGCACCGGGCCGTGAGGGTCTTGCCGAGGCCGGGGAGGTCCTCCAGGAGGATGTGCCCGCCCGCGAGGATGCCGGCGAGCACCAGCTTCAGCGGCTGCTCCTTGCCGACGATGACCGACTGGACGGACTTCAGGACCGCGTCGGCGTGGTCGGCGACCTGGTCGAGGCTGATGGTCGGGTGGTCGGTCATTGGATCTCCTCGATGGCGGTCAGGTGCTCGCCCAGTTCGCGCGGGGTGGGGCAGTCGGGTGCGGGCTGCGTCAGGAACAGGAAGGTGCGGTCGCCCAGGAGCGCCCGGCACTGGTCGGGCTGGTGCTCCAGCGACAGGCCGCGGCGCAGCCGCAGGCGCTCGGAGGCGAGTTCGACGAGCTGCTTCTTCGCGTTGGAGTCTTCGAAGCGGCCGGGCTTGTTCTCGGCGAAGATGAGCCGGTCCTCCCAGCGGCTGACGTCCGCGAAGGGCCGCCAGCTCGGTTCGTTCACGCTGCGCACGTGGAGTTCCGGGGACGGTTCGGTGTCGGCGCGCATCCCGTCGACCACCGACAGGGCGAGCAGCGCGGCGAGGGCGAGCAGGATCAGCTGCCACAGGGCGAAGTCGACGCCCGAGACCAGGGCGGCGGCCCACAGGAGCACGGCGGCGGCCACGGCAGCGACCGCGGGCCAGAGCCTGACGCGTCCGAACGGCGCGAGGAACTCCCTCATCGGGTCCCCCTGACGCCGAGCTGCGACTGGAGCGCGACGAGCGCGTCGCGGGCCTGGTCGCGATCGGCCTCGACCACGTCGTGCGGCGAGTAGCGGGCGCGGAGGTAGGCCTCGGTGAGCCGCGCGAGGGCGGCGCCGTCGAGGCGGTGGCGCTCGAGCAGGCGACCGACGAGGTCGGCGGGCGTGTCGGAGCCGTCCCGCTCGATGCCGACCGCTTCGGAGGCGCGTTCGAAGTGCACCCAGCAGGCCATGATCGCCGAGCGCGGGTCGTTGCCGAGGTCCATCTCGGCGAGCGCGGCGGCGACGGCGTCCTCGACCAGGGAGAAGTCGCGGTGCAGGTACTGCGTCTCGGGTTCGGGCTCGCCGTCGGATTCGGGGGCGTGGACGAGCCAGTCGATGAGGCGCCGGGCCAGGAGGGTGAGGACGAGGGCCACCGGGATGCCCAGGAGGACGCCGAGGATCAGCCAGGTGACCCAGGCGGGCAGGGTGAAGCCGTCGCGGGGCTCGCCGGTGGGCAGCTCGCTCGGCAGGGTCGACTGGCTCTCGGGCTGGAGCGGCCCCAGGGTCGGCGCCTCGCCCGTCGACGTCGGCAGCTCGCCCTCCTGCCAGGAGAGCCCGGCGCCCTGGGCGGCGATCCCGGCGACGAGCAGCGCGGCCGCGATGACGAGCACGGGCAGCCATCGCCGGCGCGCCGCAGCGGAACGCGGCTGCGGATCGGGGTGCGCCATAGGGGACCTCAAGGGGAGCGATACGTCTGGGGTTACCGGCCCACCCTATGCCAACGGCCGTGCAACCGCCTACCACCCCGGACGGGGCCGGTCGAGGCGACCGCCGCGCTCAGAGCGGGATGAACCCGCGCCCTTCGGCGGCCGGGTGGTGCCGGCTCAGTGGAAGCGCTTGACGAAGCGGTGCTGCCAGGGGGTCTCCACCGCTCGCTTCGCGTAGTTGGCGCGGACGTACGACACCGCCTTGTCCGCCGGCACGCCGTCGAGGATCGCCATGCAGGCCAGCGCGGTGCCGGTGCGCCCGTGGCCGCCGTGGCAGGCGAGCTCCACGCGCTCGGCCTCGGCTCGCTTCCAGGCCTCGCGCAGCGCGACCCCGAACGCGGGCTTGTCCAGCGGCAGCCGGAAGTCGTGCCAGGGGATCCAGCGGGACTCCCACTCGACCTCGGGCGGCTCGTGGCCGAGGAGGTAGAGCGCGAACGACGGGACCGGCCCCTCAGGTCGGGGCCTGCCCAGGCCCCGACCGCGCACGAGCCGCCCCGAAGGCAGCCGGAGCACGCCGGGCGCGCCATGTTCCCAAGTCATCGTCCGACTCTACTGCGGCACAGGCACTTCTCCGCACCTCAGTCGGCCCGGTGCTTTCCCTCGGGAGTTTCCGGAGGGTGCGGATCGGGGCCCGCGAAGGCGTCGGACAGCCCGGTGCCCTCTTCGGGGAGGTCGCGGAGGGTGCGGATCGGGGTCTTCAGGAGCACCAGGCATCCGGCGAACAGCATCCCGGCGGCGATGAAGAGCACGTACCGGGCCCCGATGGCCTCGCCGGCGAAGCCGCCCAGGATCGAGCCGACGGCCATCGACCCCCAGGTGATGACTCGCTGCGTCGCGTTGACGCGGCCCTGGATCGGGTCGGGGGTCACCGCCTGGCGGTAGCTGACGACGTTCACGTTGAACATCACGATCGCGGCGATGTACACGACCTGCCCGAGGAAGGCGCAGACCGCGCCCCAGCCCGGCCCGGACATCGCGACGACCGCCATGCCCGGCCCCGAGACCGCCAGCGCGACCAGCGCCGTCGGACCCATGCCGGCCTTCGCCGAGATCTTCCCGACCAGCATCGCGCCGAGCACGCCGCCGACGCCGGACCCGGCGAGGATGAGGCCGACGACCGCGCTGGTCTGGCCGGTGTCGCGGATCAGGAACACGACGAGCATGGCCTGGAACGCGCCGACCGACAGGTTGCACCAGGCGCTCGAGAACGCCACGGTCCTGATGATCGGGTCCTTGAGGATGAACTTGACGCCCTGCGCGATCTCGGCCCTGAGGTTCGGCTTCTCGGGCCGGACCGGGTCGGCCTCCTGGAAGCGGATGCGGGAGAAGCTGAACGCCGAGACCGCGAAGCCCGCGACGGCGACCGCGACGCTGATCGGGGCGGTGAGCAGCGAGACGAGCGGCCCGGCGGCGAGCGGCCCGCCGGTGTCGGACGCGGACCTGATCCCCTGGATGCGGGAGTTCGCGCCGGTGAGGCGATCGTTGTCGATGAGCATCGGCACGTAGCTGGCCTGCGCGACGTCGAAGAACACCGAGGCGAGGCCGAGCAGGAACATCACGGCGTACATGTGCCACAGGGAGAGCGCGTCGAACATCCAGGCGACCGGGACGCTCAGCATCAGCAGGGCCCGGATCGTCTCGCTGACGACGATGACCGGTTTGCGCCGCACCCGGTCGACCCAGGCGCCGGCCAGGAGGCCGAACACGACCAGGGCGATCTGGTCCATGGCGTTGAGGATGCCGATCTGCGCCTCGCCGAGCTTGAGCACGACGACGGCGATGATCGAGACCGAGAAGTACGCGATCTGAAGGGCGACCTGGCTGGAGGCGACCGAGATGAGGAGGAGGCGGTGGTCGGGGTGTCGGAACATCAGCTCGGACCGGGGGTGTCGTTCATCGGGGCGGACCTTTCACCGGGGGGTATGGGTCCGAGCTTAGGCGCCGAACGCGACAAACGGGTGCCACGGCCGGTGCTCGCCAACGGCCGCAAGTGCTTCGGCGGGGCTGGCACCCGCAGCGCAGTGGCGGTGGAACTCGATCATCATCTCGGCGGCCATGTCATCGGGCACCTGGCCGAGACTCGATACGACGGTGGAGGCACCGGCGTGCAGCAGCGCCGCGGTGAAGCCGAGCGTCTCATTCCCGACGGCGACCGTCGACCTGCCGAGGTCGCACGAGGAGAGGACGACATGGCTCGGCGGCTGGTCGAGACCGAGGAGCTCATACGCGTTCAGCGAGCCCTTGCCGAAGTCGAGTCGGGAGAACAGGACGTTGTTCGGCTCGTGGTGGCCGTGCGCTGCGATGTGCGCGATCGAGGCGCCGTCGAGCGCGCTGAGCACGGCATCGGGGTCGGATTCCTTCGCGGAGATGCGGAGCGGGTCCGCATAGAGTTCCGCGATGGAATCCACTTCGCTGTCGGCCCGGGTGAGGTTCGGCCCTGCGACGACCAGTGCGCGGCCGGTCGCGGCGGGACGCTGCACCGCACGCCACCAGGCCTCGGCCGAGGGTGAGACGGTGACAGCCCGACCGCGAAGGGGCGGCAACAGCGGCCACGGCACCCAGTTGAGTCGGCTGTGCGGAACGATGACCACCTGCCGGTCCCCGACGTAGTCGGCAATCGGCTTCCAAATGCCATCGGCAAGTGCGGTCGCGCTGCGCCGAATCGCGCCTTCGACGCTCGCCTGAATGCGGGGGTGGAGCCTCCGGCGGCTGCCGAGGGCGTCGAGGTCCGCGCCCAGACGACGTTCGAGCTCTGCCGCATCCTGGAGCGGCATCATCCACGTGAACTGCAGCCCGTCGCCCCCGGCGAGCACCGCGCATACCTTGTTGGCGATCTCGAACATGTTGACCACGACGGTGTTTCGCGATTCGGCGAGATCATGAATGGCATGGGGAGCGATGCGGTCGGCCCGTTTTCCCGAGCCGGGCTGCGCGCGCTCGTGAGCGCGGATCTCCTCCTCCAGCTCGTGGACTCGGCCGAGCGCCTCGGCGTCGTCGCCGCCTTCGACCTGCAGATCCCAGAGTCGTTGACGTGCTTGGCGAAGCTGACCGAGGGCTTCCCGGGCCGCGGGATCGGTGCTGGGCTTGACCGGCGGAATTCGAAGCGCTTGGGCGCGACTGCGTTCGACCCACCAGAGCATGTCCTTAGGGCCGCTGTGCCTGGCCACGTGACCGAGCCCCATGAACGCGAGCTGGGTCCCGAGGGCGGAGACCCCGGCCTGGAACTCGACCGAGCCGAAGGCCATCCGATACTCATCGAGCAGGTTGAGTCCGGCGAGCAGCTCAGGAAGGGGATCGCGATCCTGCGCCACCGCGAGTTCCGCCTTGGCGAGATACCGTGCCAACTCCTCGGCCAGCACGTCGTGGCCCGGTCCGTCGTGTTCGCCCTGGAGCATTTCCTCGACGCCGTCGAGCTCGCCGGCATTGATCTTGGCGCGGGCGGCGAGGATCTTGGCCTGCTTGAGCCTGAGGGTCCAGCCGCGCTGTTCCAGGGCATCGCACAGCCGCTGCACCTTGTTCGCGAAGTCCGAGCCCTGCTGACCCGAGTCGAACTGTCCCTGAAGAATGAGCAGGCGGGCCAGGAAGGCCATCGGCTCGTTCCCCTGGCTGTAAAGCGAATCCATCGCCTGTCTGGCCCATTGGTCGGCCTGTTCGGATCGGTTGTCCTCGAAGGCGGCGAGTGCCCGCCAGTATTCGGCCATCGCTGCATTCCGCTGGTCGCCCGCGAGTCGTTGCGCGGCAATGGCGTGCTCCCACCGCTCGGCGGCCTGCCGATACATGCCGACGCTCAGCAGTGCGTGGGCGTAGGAGGCATCGACAAAGGACTCGAGGTCCGGAGCGAGCTTTCGGAACTGCTCACGGGCCACATCGAATGCCGTGAGCGCCTTGGTGACCTCGCCCAGGTCGAGCAGAAGCAAGGCCTCGGCGTGGATCGCCCTCGCCCGGTTGACGGGGACATCGACGGTGTTGTAGAGCTCGATTGCGCGCTGGATGCTCTCCATTCCCTTGCGCAGTTCGCCTAGATCTCTCCACACCATCGCGCGGTTGTAGAACGATGCCGCATAGAAATTGCCGGGACCGTATTGCGCCAGTAGCGGCTCAGCCATCTCGAACCAGTGCAGTGCGTCGGTGAGGCGACCGTTCTGCCAGAGGATCAGCGCGCGCTGATGCAGCAGAATTCCTCGGTCTTCAGGGAATGCGAGGGTATCGGCGAAGTCGAGAAGCCGCTGCCCTTCCGCCGAAGCGCCGAGACTCGCCCGGTTGAAAGCCATCACCATCAGGATCTTGGTGGTCAGGCGCGCCCGCGCGGTCCCCACTTCCGGGAGTCGTTCTTCACTCCAATCGAGGAGTGCCAACGCCTCCTCCAGAACCGCTGCCGATTCTGCGATTCGGCCGCGACGGTTGAGGCGCTGACCACGTGTGAACAAACGCCAAGCGCCGTGGAGCATTCTTCATATGCTACAGCCGCACTGCGGGCGTGACGACAACCGCTGGCAGTCCTTCTCGCTGAAGCGCTTCATCGGGCCGGATCACCAGTTGGAACATCTGCCCGTCGGGCAAGCCTTCGAGCGCGAACCGGCCGGACTCATCGGTTGAGGCCCTTCGAGAGCCCTCGGGACTTCTGAGTTCGACCTCGTAGGTGCCTTCGGGCCCTATCCATCCGTCTAGGCGAAGTTCTCGCAGTGCGGATGGGCGCGGGGTCACCATCACGGTCACCGACTCGCAGTCGAAGGTGACCGAGGCCGGATCACCTTGGCCGACGACCAGGTCGGCGTCGCCTCTGGTCGGCACGAGTTCACTTGAGCGTGACACCCTGGCCACTCGCGCATCGAGTTCCGCTTCGAGTTCGAGCACGAACTGCACCCGCTCGTTGAGGTCCTCCGGCAGTGGATCGTCCCGGTGGTGCAGTTCGTTGATCACCGAGAGAATCCGCTCGTCGCAGGAGTCCAAAGGCTCGTATTCACCCTGATCTTCGAGTTCAGGCCGCATGTTCATCCCGCTCCTCACCTCCACTCCAGGACGGATCGTCCAGGAGCGTTTTCCTCAGTTTGTCCAGGCAACGGCCCCGGGTGGGACCGATGCTCCCCCTCTTCATCCCGAGTGCCCCGGCGATGACGTCGTAATCGGGCCGGGCGACCGTCGCCACGAAGGCGAGCAGTCTCCGGCACCGTTCAGGCTGGGCAAGGAAGGCACGGCGCACGGCTTCTCGCTCGACATCGCGGACCAGGTCGTCCTCGATGCCTTCGGCGGCCTTTTCCTCCTGGATGTCGATGGGATCGGCGACGATCTCCCGCCGCATGTGCCCGATCTGCTTCCAGGCCTCCCGGCTGACCGTGGTGAGCAGCCACTTGGTCAGCGCCCGAGGTTGCTCCAGCTCTTTATCGATGTGCCACAGTCGAAGCCAGGCCGTCTGCACGACGTCCGAGGCGCTCTCCCGATCGAGGCCCGTGCGACGGGCCGCTCGCCACAGGAGCTCGTTGAGCTCGCCGACGAGGACCTGCTGCGCGGTGCCGTCGCCGGCGCGCGCGGCGAGATAGAGCCGCGCGCGCCGGTCGTAATCGACGGCAGCCACCGAATGAGCCGAAATCGCGTTCATGATTTCAGGCTAGCTGCTTCTTCAATCGCCTCAACGCTTCGTGTGCGCGCGCTGACGCTTGAACGGCGTCATTCACCTCGCCGGCCTCGGCCTCCGCCATCGCGTTCACCAGGAACGATGCCGCCAAGGGCGCGGCGAACGAGGTGCCGCTCCAGACCGCGAACCCGGACGAGAAGTCGTCGGGGTCATGGCTTTCCCTGTGGCGGTTGAGGC
Organism: Glycomyces harbinensis; assembly: GCF_900101745.1. Lineage (GTDB taxonomy): Bacteria > Actinomycetota > Actinomycetes > Mycobacteriales > Micromonosporaceae > Glycomyces > Glycomyces harbinensis. The sequence continues at coordinate 48,002 of NZ_FNAD01000004.1, forward strand.
TTGTGGACTTGGAACGGCGATCGGGCATACGCGAGCCCTTCGCCTCGCACGGGTACGTGCTCACCAACCCGGCCCCGGTGGCGTAGCACGAGACCCAGGGGCCCTCGTTGGAGAACATCGCGATGTGGCGGTTGGGGTTCAGGGCCCCGACGCTCAGGATCGGCGCGGCGTTCTCCACCGGGGAGTGCGCCGCGAACGCCGCCGGGTAGAAGGGCCGGTCCGAGGACTGGTTTCCGGCCGCGGCCACCACAGGGATGCCAAGGGCGACAAGGCGCTGCAGAGCGTCGCCGATCCAGCCGCCGGGCTGGTCGTCCGGGTCCTCGTCGACATAGCCCATGGCCAGGACGACCACGTCGACCGCGATCGCCTCCGCGTCTCCGCGGCGGGCGGCCTCGACCTGGTCGGCCACATGGTGGATGGCGGCGATGACCTCGTGCTCATAAGCGAGTCCGTCGTTGTGGATCACTCGGAGCGAATAGATCTGGACGTTCGGCGACATCTGCCGAAGCAGGCCGGTCATGAACGTGCCGTGCCCGAAGTGGCTGGCGACCTCGCCGATGAGGGTGGGCTCGTGTACCGGGCCCTCCCACGGGTCGTCCAGCGGCGGCGCGGGCGAGTCGGAATGCTGCCCGAGCTTGGTCTGGAAGGCGTGGTCGACCACCACGAAGGTGTCCTCGTGCTCGGTCCGGTCGGACACGTCGAAGGCCGGGTGCCGCGAGGGGACGCCGGTGTCCAGGACAGCGACGCGCAGGCGCTTGTCCAGCCGCGAGCGCTTGGGCATGGGGTTCACCATGTCGACCGGGATGCGTCCGAGCGAATGCGAGTGACCGTCGCCGATCGGCGGCTCACCGCTGCCGATCCCGCCGCCGCCCGTCTTCGAGCAGATCATCAGGTGCTCGAGGCGGACCTTGTCGAGCAGTTCGCTCGGCAGGCTCGCGTCGCTCGAGTCGGTGCGCAGCCGCTGGAGCAGCGACCACGCGTCGACGGCGGCCTGGTCGCCGTGGGTGCTCGTGACCGGGACTCGGTACGAGCCCTGGCCGGAGACGATCGAAGTCGCGGACTGGCTCTCCAGGAGCATGCCGGTCGGGCGGATCGCCGCTTCGAGCTTCTCGCGGGTCTCGGCGTCGTTGATGACCGACTCGTCCACCAGCAGGCGGTCGTAGCGGTAGATGGTGCCCACCGGCGAGGACTGGCCGGCGGTGCGGACGACCTGGCCGGGGGCCAGGACTCGACCGCCGTGGCGGTCCAGTGTGGAATACGACAGCTCGGGCACGCCGCTCATGTGGTCGCGGCGCGGATTGGGCTTCAGATGGGGTTCGTTATCGGCGAACACCAATCGCATGGGAGCTCCTCTGGTCGTCTCTCGGGGGGGTATGCGGTTATGTGTCGAGGAGGGGGATCCTTCGAGATCCATTCTCCTCGCCAGTCGCAACGCGCGGGGTACACGCGAGCTCCGATAGGTCGGGAGGCACTCAGGCCCGGAATGCCGTGAACGCCACGGGCTGGGCGGGTATCGCGACAATCACCTGGGAAGAGACCTCCGCGTTCGATGGGATACATCCCGCGTTCCCGTTTTTGAACTTGGCACGTTCACTCCAAGGTGGAAAACTCCCCCGCGCGCGAACGGCCGCGCCGACCACCTGGGTGGCCGGCGCGGCCGTTTGACCTCGGGTTCGGTTGTGGCCCTAGCGCTTCACGGGCTCGTCCTCGTCGTCGTCCTCGATGATCTCGACGATGGGCTCGTCGTCCCAGCTCTCGAGGTCGAACTCGCCGTCGCGGACGCCCTCGACGAAGGCCTCCCACTCGGACGGGGTGTAGATGAGGACGTCGCCCTCGGGGTCCTCGGCCATGCGCAGGGCCACCAGGCCGTTGTCGGCGTAGCCGATCTCCAGTGCCGCCGGCGTGCCGTCCTCGTGGGTGGTGCGTTCCCAGCGGGCCGCGGCGGTGTCGAACTCGCCCTTGAGCGGGTGCTCACGCTTCGTCATGGCCCAAGCATAAAAGGGCCCGGACCGCGCGGTCCGGGCCCCTCGTGCGGTTCTACTAACCCTGGTGCGGGTAGCGGTACTCCGTCGGCGGGACGAAGTTCTCCTTGATCGACCGCGGGCTCACCCAGCGGACGAGGTTCTGCCACGACCCGGCCTTGTCGTTCGTGCCCGAGCCGCGCGAGCCGCCGAACGGCTGCTGGCCCACGACCGCGCCCGTCGGCTTGTCGTTGATGTAGTAGTTGCCGGCCGCGAAGCGCAGCTCCTCGCTCGCGCGGCTGATCGCGGCCCGGTCGGTCGCGAAGACCGCGCCGGTCAGCGCGTACGGGGCGATGTCGGCGGCCTGGCGCACCACGGCGTCGAAGTCGGCGTCGTCGTAGACGTACACGCCGTTGATCGGCCCGAAGTACTCCTCGCTGAACAGCTCGTGCGTCGGGTCGGTCGACTCCACGAGCGTCGGCTGCACGAAGAAGCCCTGCGAGTCGTCGGCGGTGCCGCCGGTGACCACGGTGGCCTTCGGGTCCCCTTGCAGGCGTTCGAAGAGCGCGGTGTGCTTGGCGAACGCCCGCTCGTCGATGACCGCGCCGCCGAAGTTCGCGAAGTCGGTGACGTCGCCGTACGTGATGTCCTCGGTCATCCCGACGACGGCGTCCTTGAGGCCGCCCCGCCACAGCGACGCCGGCACGTAGGTCCGCGAGAGCGCCGAGCACTTCTGGCCCTGGTACTCGTACGCGCCGCGCACCATGCCGACCGCGAGCTGCTGGAGGTCGGCGCTCGGGTGGGCGATGATGAAGTCCTTGCCGCCGGTCTCGCCGACCAGGCGCGGGTACGTGCGGTAGCCGGCGATGTTCTGGCCGACCGTGGCCCACAGGTGCTGGAAGGTCCTGGTGGAGCCGGTGAAGTGGATGCCGCCGAGCTCGGGGTCGAGCAGCGCGGCCTCGGAGTGCTCGCCGAAGCCGGTGACCATGTTGACGACGCCCGGCGGCAGGCCCGCCTCCTCGAGCACCCGCATCACGAAGTGCGCCGCGAACTGCTGGGTCGGCGAGGGCTTCCACACCACGGTGTTGCCCATGAGCGCCGGAGCGGTCGGGAGGTTGCCCGCGATCGCGGTGAAGTTGAACGGGGTGATCGCCAGGACGAACCCGTCGAGCGGGCGGTGGTCCGTGCGGTTCCACAGGCCCTTGGAGGAGTTCGGCTGCTGCCGGTAGATGCCCTCCGCGAAGCTGACGTTGAAGCGCAGGAAGTCGATGAGCTCGCAGGCCGCGTCGATCTCGGCCTGGGCCGCGGTCTTGGACTGGCCGAGCATGGTCGCGCCGTTGAGCACGTCGCGGTAGGGCCCGGAGATGAGCTCGGCCGCGCGCAGGAAGATCGCGGCGCGGTCGGCGAAGTCGGTGCGGATCCAGTCGTGGCGGGCGGCCTTGGCCGCGGCCACCGCGGCGGCCCATTCCTCGCGCGTGGCCTCGCGGGCGGTGCCGAGGACGTGCGCGCGGTTGTGCGGCTGGACGACCTGGATCTCGGCGCCCGCGCCGCGGCGCCACTCGCCCGAGACGTGCAGGTCCAGTTCCAGCTGCTCCCCCGCGAGCTCGGCGAGCTTCTTCTGGAGGCTCTCGCGCTCGGGGGTGCCCGGTGCGTACGAGTTGATCGGTTCGTTCTCGGGCGTCGGTACCGTAAACAAGGCGTCCATCGCACCCTCCCATTGATTCGATGGCAACTACGATTTCATGTCTTTGATCTGTAGGTTACAAGACGCGCATCGCTATCGCCATCCTCGCACAGTTCCTCCCTCGCGACCTGGTGCGATGCGAACAAATACGGGCCCGGCGGACTGTGGGAGCGCCCAGGGCGGGTCCCGACCACATTCGCGCCTCCGCGGGCGGCCCGGAGGCGGGCGGTCCGTACGCTGGGCTGGTGACGAACTCGCAGGAAACACGGTCGCAGGAAGCACGGTCGGAGAAGGCACCGTCGCAGGAAGCACGGTCCGAGCGGGCGAAGGACGTGCCGTCGCCGGAGCCCGAGCCGCAGGAGGCGCCGGCCGCGAGCGCCGGCGAGTCCGCCGACCCGGTGCACGAGGCCCCCCGGCCCGGCCGGCCCGCGCTGTGGGTGCTCGGCCTCGCCGCCGCCCTCTCGCTCGGCGGCGTCGTCTACTCCCTCTACCGCGTCCTCGGCATGGCCGAAGGACTCGACGACACCGGCGTCATGCTCCTGGCGAACAACCTGTTCAGCCCCATCATCGTCACCGCCTTCGCCGGCGCGGTCGGCGGCGCCGTCGCCCCGCGCCTCATCCTTAAAAGGCGCAGTAAGGGCCCGCGGCGGGCGGTCGCCGCGCTCGGCTTCACCGTCGTCGGCATCATCGCGGCCGTCGTCGCCTACCTGAGCTTCAGCGTCGACGCCGACATCGCGCTCGCCCTGGCGCTCGTCCTGTTCGGCTCGGCGCTCGTCGGCGGGCTCTTCGCACTCCCGGCGCGCAGCGTCACCGTCGTCGCCGGCCTGAGCGCGACCCTGCTGCTCCTGCTGTCGATGTACGCGCGCGGCGTGCTCCAGCGGACCTCGACGGTGAGCCTGTTCTCCGACCCGCTCGACGAGTACGGCGCGCTCGGCAGCGCCGTCCCGTTCATCACCGGGCTCGCCTGCGGCCTGTGCGCGTTCCTGTACCTGCGCCGCAAGAAGGCCGGCGTGAAGCTCCTCGGGCACCTGCTCGCCGGCGCGATCCCCGGCGCGATCTGGCTGGTCTCGACCGTGCTCGCGCAGATCGGCGTCGAGGCGGTCCTCAACATCGGGCTCGAGGAGGTCTCGGCGCTCGACACGGCGTTCCTCGCGCTGAGCTTCCAGTGGCAGTACAACGGCTCGATGACCGCGATGTTCGCCGGGGCGTTCTGCGCGGTGCTGGCCTACGGCCTGCTCATGCCGAAGGCCCCTAAGGCCAAGGCCGCCAAGAGCTCCTGAAGTTCCTCCGGGGCGTACCAGTCCAGGACGTTCGCCTCGATCAGCCCCAGGTCCGGGGAGCCCGACGCCAGCTCGGCGGCGATCTCCTCGGCGGCGGCCGCGTCGTCCACGTGGATCGCCGCGACCTGCTTCAGGCTCACGCCGCCCTCGAAGTCCGCCTCGGTGCCCTCGGCCCGCTCGATCACCAGCGCCTCGGGCACGTCCGCCGAGATCACGACCCGCCGCGGGACCTGGCCGGCCAGCAGCCCCACCGACGCCGTCGCGGCGTCGGCGAACGCCGTGTACTCCAGGTCCTCGACGTCGGCGCCCGGCGCCGCGCCGGTGAGCCAGGCCGTGACCGCGTGCACCGTCGCCACCGGCCGCACCTCGCCGGCCTCGGCGAGGTGCGCCAGCATCGCGACGTCCGCTGGAATGTAGATGCGCGCCATGCCGCTTATTGTGCGGCCCCGCCGGGAGCGCCGTGGCAGCGCTTGTACTTCTTGCCCGAACCGCACGGGCACTGCTCGTTGGGCCCGACCTTCTCGGAGTGGCGCTGGCCCGGGTTCGCCTGCTGCGCGGGCGGGGCGGTCGCGGCCTTGCGGGGGCCGGCCGAGCGCGCCGACTTCGAGGCGACCTTGGCGGCGCCCTTCGAGCCCGCGCCCGGGGTGCGCTTGACGTCGCGCTTCTGACCGGGGACCGGCTTGGGCGGGCGCTTGAACACCGTGCCCTCGTCGGTCGTGGCCTGCTGGTGCACCGCACCGGTACCGTCGGCGCCGTCGATCGACGGGGCCGACTGGAGCAGCATCTCGGGCTTGCGCAGCGGCTCCAGGCCCCGGATCTGGGCCTCGGGCTCAGCGGTGCCGCCCTCGCCCGGCTTGGCCTTGAGCTCGGCGTTCATGAGGAACCTGACGGTGTCCTCCTTGATGCCGTCGAGCATCGTCTGGAACATCTCGAAGGCCTCGCGCTGGTACTCGATGACCGGGTCGCGCTGCGCGTAGGCGCGCAGGCTGATGCCCTGCTTGAGGTAGTCCACCTCGTACAGGTGCTCGCGCCACTTGCGGTCGATCGTCTGGAGCAGCACGCGGCGCTCCAGCTTGCGCAGGATCTCCTCGCCGAACTCCTCCTCGCGGGCGGCGTAGACGGCGCGCGCGTCCTTCTTCACGGCCTTCAGGAGCGACTCGGGGTCGACCTCGTCGATGCCGCCGGCGTCCTTGACGAACTCCTTGTGGTTCAGGCCGATCGGGTAGAGCTGCTTGAACGCGCTCCACAGCTCGTCCAGGTCCCAGTCCTCGGCGTAGCCGGTGCTGGTCGCGCCCGCGACGTAGGCCTCCAGGACGTCGTCCATGAAGTGCTCGATCTGCTCCGACACGTCCTCGCCGTTGAGCACCTTGCGGCGCTCGTCGTAGATGACCGTGCGCTGCTTGTTCATGACCTCGTCGTACTTGAGGACGTTCTTGCGGATCTCCGCGTTGTGACCCTCGATCTGCGACTGGGCCGACTCGATCTGCTTGGTCACCATCTTGGAGATGATCGGGACGTCGTCGGGCACGCGCAGGCGGTTCATCATGGCGCGCACGGCGTCGGCGTTGAACCGCTTCATCAGGTCGTCGGACAGCGACAGGTAGAACCGGGACTCGCCCGGGTCGCCCTGGCGCCCGGCGCGGCCACGCAGCTGGTTGTCGATGCGGCGCGACTCGTGGCGCTCGGTGCCCAGCACGTAGAGCCCGCCCGCGTCCTTGACGTCCTCCGCCTCGGCCTTGGTGGTCTCCTCGAACTTCTCGAGGGCCTCCTGCCAGGCGGCCGAGTAGGTCTCCTCGTCGGCCTCGTCGACGCCGCGGCTGCGCAGGTCGGTCGCGGCCAGGTACTCGGGGTTGCCGCCGAGCATGATGTCCGTGCCTCGGCCGGCCATGTTCGTGGCGACGGTGACCGCGCCCCGCTGGCCCGCCTGGGCGATGATGTCGGCCTCGCGGGCGTGGTTCTTCGCGTTCAGGACGTTGTGCGGGATGCCGCGCTTCTTCAGGAAGCGGCCGAGCATCTCCGACTTCTCGACCGAGACGGTGCCGACGAGGACCGGCTGGCCGGTCTCGTGGCGCTCGGCGATGTCGTCGACGACCGCCTGGAACTTCGCCTCTTCGGTCTTGTAGATGACGTCGGACTGGTCCTTGCGGACCATCGGCTTGTTCGTGGGGATCGGGATGACGCCCATGCCGTAGACGTTGTTGAACTCGGAGGCCTCGGTCTGGGCCGTACCCGTGATGCCCGCGATCTTGTCGTACATGCGGAAGTAGTTCTGGAGGGTGGTGGTCGCGAAGGTCTGGTTCTCCTGCTTGATGTCCACCTTCTCCTTGGCCTCGATGGCCTGGTGGATCCCCTCGTTGAAGCGCCGGCCCGGCAGTACGCGGCCGGTGAACTCGTCCACGATGAGGACCTCGTCGCCCTCCGAGACGATGTACTCGCGGTTGCGCTCGAACAGCTCCTGCGCCTTGATCGCGTTGTTGAGGTAGCCGACCAGCGGGGTGTTCACCGAGTCGTAGAGGTTCTCGATGCCCAGGCGGTCCTCGACGCGGGCGACGCCCGACTCCGAGATCGCGATGGTCCGCTTGCCCTCGTCCACCTCGTAATGCTCGTCGCGCTTCATGCCGCGCACGATCTCCGCGAACTCCTTGTACCACCGCGGGGTGTGGTCGGCGGGGCCGGAGATGATGATCGGGGTCCGGGCCTCGTCGACGAGGATCGAGTCCACTTCGTCGACGAGCGCGAAGTGGTGACCGCGCTGCACCAGGTTGTCGGCCGAGCTGGTCATGTTGTCGCGCAGGTAGTCGAACGCGAGCTCGTTGTTCGTCGAGTAGGTGATGTCGGCCTGGTAGGCCTCGCGGTGCTTCTCCGAGCCCTCGCCCGGGAGCACGATGCCGACCGACAGGCCCAGGAAGCGGTGGATCTCGCCCATCCACTCCGCGTCGCGTCGCACCAGGTAGTCGTTGACGGTGACCTGGTGGACGCCGTTGCCGGTCAACCCGTTCAGATAGACCGGGAGCGTCGAGACCAGGGTCTTGCCCTCACCGGTCTTCATCTCGGCGATGTTGCCCTGGTGCAAGGCGGCGCCGCCCATGATCTGCACGTGGTAGTGGCGCATCCCGCGGACGCGCTTGGCCGCCTCGCGGACCGTCGCGAACGCCTCGGGCATGAGGTCGTCGACGGTCTCGCCGTCCTTCAATCGTTCCTTGTACTCGTCGGTGAGCGCGCGGAGCTCCGCGTCCGTCATCGCCTCGTACTCGTCCTCAAGGGAGTCGACCGCGTCGGCGATCGCATTGAGTCGTTTGAGCGCGCGGCCCTCACCGGCTCGCAGCACCTTCTCGAACATCGACACGGAAGATCAGCCCCCAGCAACGTCTTGACCAAATCGGGTGGATTTCCCGCTCAATAGTACGCGTAGGCGGTGACTGGCCCGGACGCCGCCGGTGCGGCACAATCGTTGCCTATGGAACCCGTCACCCTCCAGGCCGAGGGCCTGCGCCTCGTGGCCTGGGAGCAGCGGCACATGCCCGATCTGGCCCGGATCTACGCCGACCCGCTCATCGAGCGGTACCTCGTCATGCCCCTGCCGTGGGCGGGTCCGGCGCGCGACCGGTTCGTCGGGACGCAGGTGCGCCACTGGCACGGCGGCAACCCCCGCTGGGCGGTCGTGGAGGCCGACGGCTCCCTCGTCGGATCGATGGCGCTCACCAAGTCGTTCCCCTCCGAAATGACCATCACCTACGTGACCGCGCCGTGGGCCCGAGGCCGCGGCGTCGCCCAGCGGGCCATCCGGGCCGCCGTGAAGTTCGGGTTCCAGAACCTCGGCGCCAAGCGCATCGCCTGGGACGCCATCGTCGGCAACCACGCCTCGCGACTGGCCGCGATCCGCACCGGGTTCACCGTCGAGGGCGTCGCGCGCTCGGGCGTCAACCAGCGCGGCGCCTCCCGCGACTGCTGGGTCGGCGGCATCCTCCCCGGCGAGCTGCGCGGCGCCGACGACCCGCCCGAGCACTACGGCGTCCTCAAGCGCCAGGCCCGGTTCCTCATGGCCGAGCGCCGGCCGATGGCGACCGACGCGGCCGGGCTGCGGCTGCGGCCGCTCATGGAGCACGACCTGGACGACCTCGCCGCGACCTGCGCGGACGAGCAGACCCAGCGCTGGGTGAGCCTGCCGAACCCGTACACCCGCGCCAGCGCCGAGAGCTGGCTCCCCGAGTCCCGGCAGCGCTGGGACCGGGGCGACTCGATGCTGTTCGCGCTGGCCGACGAGCACGACCGCTACTCGGGTTCGGTCGAGCTCCTCCTGGGCGAGCCGGGCGAGGCCGAGCTGGGCTACTTCTGCGCGCCGTGGGCGCGGGGGCGCGGCTGGATGACCGCCGCGGCGAAGCGGGTCTGCCGCCTGGGCTTCGAGCAGCTGGGCCTGGAGCGGATCGAGTGGCGCGCGGTCGTGGGGAACGAGGCGTCGCGCCGGGTCGCCGAGAAGACGGGGTTCACCGTCGAGGGGGTCAGGCGGCGCATCCGCCACGGCGCGGACGGCCGGCTCGACTCGTGGTTCGGGAGCCTGTTCCCCGAAGAGCTGCACTGACCGCGCCGGCCCGGGCCCCGGCGGCGCGGGCCGGGACGGGCATCTCTCGCAAACCAGGCATCCGAAACCTTGACGCACCGCTGCCGACCTGCTTGTCTGGGTTCGTGAATTTCTTCGAACCCGTCGAGCCGACGGCGTTCGCGCTGCGTCCGGCCGCCGAAGGCGAGAAGGTCGACTGCGGGTTCGAGCCGGACGCGGTCGCCGTCGGGCCGGAGGACGAACCGGCCTGGGGAGCGCTGGGCTTCGAGGGTTCGGCCGTCGTGTCCGTCCGGTTCTGGGTCGCGCCCGAACGGCGCGGCAAGCGGCTGGCCTCGGAGATGCTGCGGGCGGCCGTACCGGGCCTCTTCGCCGCGGGCGCGCGGCGGGTCGAGGTGCGCGCGCCGGTGCGCGACCAGGCGGCGATCCGGTCGGCGATGCGCGCGGGCTTTCGGCCCGACGGCGGGATCGCCCGGTGCGGGGCGTGGGACGGCACGGCGGCGCTGACGCTCGGGTTCGTGCCCGGGGACGGCCCCGGACCGGCGCCGAGGGTCCTGCCGGACCTGCCGGGCGGGACGCTCAGCGATGGCGTGGTCTCGCTGCGGCCCTTGGCGCCCGATGACTTCGAGGCGCATCTGCGGCACCGTTCGAATCCGGACGTGTACGCGGGGGCGGCCCTGCCGCTGCCGCCGAGCGTCGACGAGGCGCGGGAGTTCTGCGAGTGGCGGGCCGCGGTCGACTGGCTGCGGGGGCGCAGCGCCCTGATGGTGATCGACGACGGCGAGGGGTACCAGGGGACGATCGGGCTCTACGACGTGGCGCGCGTGGTCGGGACCGGGATGGTCGGCTACGACCTGCGCGCGCAGGTGCGCGGCCGGGGGTACGCGACGCGGGCGGTGTCGCTGGTGCGGCGGTGGGCGTTCCGGGAGGTCGGGCTCGACCGGATCTGGGCCGGGACGGACGTGCACAACGCGGCGTCGCAGGCGGTGCTGCGTCGCGCTGGATTCCGGTTGGAAGGGGTCGAAAGGGGCGGATTGCCCACGCTGGTAGGCGAACGGCGCGACACATTGCTGTGGGCTGCACTATCCAGCGACTGACGTGCAACCCAACGGGTAGCGCTACGCGTCGAGGATATAGTGATTGCGTCATTTCGCCTTGTGGAGGAACCCCCTTTGAAGCTCATGCCCGCGCGCGCCTTGGCGGTGCTGTCCCTGCTGCTCATGGCGGGTGCCTGCGCTGCGCCCGAGACCGGGACGTTCACGCCCGCGCCGATCGTCCCCGTGGTCTCGCTGGACGCCGTCCTCGAAGCGCAGGACCCGACCGCGCCGTTCACCCTCTCGGTGGTCGACGGCATCCTCGAGGAGGTCAACGTCACCTCCGACCGCGCCGAGACGATCGACGGCGCCTTCTCCGAGGACTTGACGACCTGGACCTCCGACGGCGTGCTCGACGCCGGCTCGACCCACACGGTCGTGGCGAAGGCGGTCAGCTCCGACGGCACGGTGACCGAGTTCGAGCAGCAGTTCACGACTGAGGCGCGCGAGAGCTCGGGCTTCGAGGTCGCCGACGTCACCCCGGTCGCCGAGGGCGAGGAGGTCGGCGTCGGAGCGCCGATCATCGTCACGTTCACCGAGGACGCACCCGACCGGGCGGCCGTGGAGGGCCTGCTCACCGTCGAGTCGGAGAAGGAGCACGAGGGCGCCTGGAACTGGATCAGCGACAACCAGGTGATCTACCGGACCAAGGAGTACTGGGAGCCGCACCAGACCGTCACGTTCACGGCCGGCTTCGAGGGCGAGTTCCTCGGCGACGACACGTGGGGCGGCGAGGACTACACCGCCGAGATGGTCATCGGCGAGTCGCAGATCTCCTACGCGGACCTGGACACCCACACCATGACGGTCGAGATCGACGGCGAGGTCGCCAAGAACATCCCGATCAGCGGGGGCAACGGCGAGGAGTGGGAGTACTACACCGCCACGGGCGTGCACCTGGTGATGGAGAAGTTCGCCGACAAGACGATGGTCTCCCCCGGCAAGGAGGAGGGCGACGAGGGCTACTACTCGACGGACGTCAAGTGGGCCACCCGCATCAACTCCTCGGGCGAGTTCGTCCACGGCGCCCCGTGGAACGGGAGCCTGGGCTCGGCGAACCTCTCGCACGGCTGCCTGAACGCCAGCGACTCGGACGCGAAGTGGTTCTACGAGATCGCCCAGCGCGGCGACCCGGTCGAGGTCGTCGGCTCCCCGCGCGAGATGCCGTGGAACAACGGCTGGGGCTACTGGATCCTGTCCTTCGACGAGTGGAAAGAGGGCTCGGCCCTCTAGCGCGAACACAGGCCGAGGCCCCGGGCTTGCGCCCGGGGCCTCAGTGCTGGTCCGAATACCACCCCTCAATGCATCCGGACCGCGGAATCAAGTTCCCCCTTTTTCGCTGCCGCGGGCTCGGTGCCGCGGCGGAGTCGGTTCGGCTCGGCGTTCGCGTCTGCTCAGAGGTCGAGGCGCAGGAGGCCGTAGTCGAAGGCCCTGCGGCGGTAGACCACTGAGGGGCGGCCGCTCTCCTTGTCGTGGAAGAGGTAGAAGTCGTGGCCGACGAGCTCCATGTTCTGGAGGGCGTCGTCGACGGTCATCGGCTCGCCGGGGTGGACCTTCTCGCGGACGATGCGCCCGGGCAGGTGCTCTTCGACCAGGCCCTCGTAGTGGTCCACGTCCTCGGAGACGAAGCGGGCCTCGGTCCGCGGGTGCTGCCCGTCGGGCTCGGCGAGGAGCGTTCCCGCCTCCTGCGAGACGCGGCTGCCGTTGCCGTTGGAGGTCGCCTCGGCGACCGACATGGGCGTCTTGGTGCCGCCGCGGTGGATGCGCTTGCGGTCGGAGGTCTTGCGGAGCTGGTGGCCGAGCTTGGTGACCGCCAGTTCGAACGCCGACCGGAAGTCGCCGGCGCAGGCTTCGGCGCGGATGACCGCTCCCTTGGGACGGCATGTGATCTCGACGCGCTGGGCGTGGTCGGCCTGACGGGGATTGGGCTCGTGATAGAGCTCGACGTCGATCGCTATGGCCTCCCCGTCGTAACGGGCGAGGTATTTGGCGATCTTCGATTCGATCTTCTCCGCGACGAGCTCGCGGTAGTGGTCGGGAACCTCCACGTTACGGCCCTTGACGACGATGTCCACCTCTGAACCTCCCAGGTGCCTCTCGCCCTGCCAGGCGGAAAGGCTGTCGAAGTTGTGTGCTGGGTCCGGAGCCGAAGTTCCGGTACGGCGGATGGAGCTACCTCCCCTCACGGATGGGACGACCTGCAGTGCAACCCCTCTCGACAAGGGGGCGTTCACCTCTGGGCCATCTGGCCTCTGTCGTCTCGTTACCGATCTGAGATTTCGAGACTATCCCTTCGGTCACCGAAAGTCGACCCTTCGGCTACCGGAATTCTCCAATGCCCGGGGGCGCGTGCGCGCGGTATTCACCGGACTCGGGATAACCATTCGCATTCACGGTCGAATGGGCGTCTCGACGCCTGTCGTCTTGACGACACTCGCGGGAGTACCCGGACCCCGCCTCATGAACCTCGTTCGTCGCTCTCATGCGGCGGCGACACTGATCGCGGCCGGGACGCGCAGGCCCGCCTCCCGCAGGGCCGCGGCGGCGGCCGCGAGCGTGGCCCCGGTCGTAACGACGTCGTCGACGAGGACCACGGGCCTGCCGGCGGCGGCCAGGGCCGCGGTGCGGCGGGGAGCGGCCCGCAGGCTCCGCTTCGCGGCCAGCGCCCGCTGGCGCGGGGTCAGGCCGACCGAGTCGGGCCGGGGAAGGGCCCTCAGGCAGGGGCGGATCTCCGCCGCGTTCCCGGGGATGCCCGCGCAGGCGGCGGCGACGTGGTCGAAGCCGCGGGCGCGGAGTGCGGCCCGGGTGGGCGGGATGGGGACGAGCACGGCGCCGGGGACCTCCTCGGCGACGACGGCGAGGGCGCGGCCCAGGAGTGCGCCGAAGGCGGGGGCGAGTTCGCGGCGGGCGCGTTCCTTGTACTCGTTGAGGGCGTGGGCGAGCGTCCCCTCGTAGGGCCCGGCGGCGACCACGGGCACGGCGTCGTGCAGCGGCGCGGCGAGCAGGGGCCGGAGCGCGGTCAGTTCGGCGGCGCAGTCGGGGCACAGGCCGCTGCCCGCCGCCGGCGCGCTCCGGCAGGAGGCGCAGGCGGCGGGCAGGAACAGGTCCCGGGCGTCCTCGGCGAGGTTCACGCGGGTCTAACGAGCGTCAGGCCCTCAGGGTGACCGCCGGGGGGATGCGGCTGGCGCGCCAGGCGGGGTAGACGCCGGCGACCACGCCGACGACGGCCCCGATGACGGGTCCGGCCGCGAACAGGGCGGGGTCGAAGACGATCTGCCAGTCGCGGTAGAGCGAGACGAACGCGGTCACGTTCACGCCCAGGACGGTGCCGAACAGGCCGCCGATGAGGCCGATGAACGTCGACTCCCACACGAACTGCATGGCGACGGCCCTTCGGGCGGCGCCGACGGCGCGGCGCAGGCCGATCTCGGTGCGCCGCTCCATGACGGAGACGAGCGCGGTGTTGGAGACCGAGACCGCGCCGATCACGAGCGAGACGGCCGCGAGGCCGAGCAGGAGTGCCTGCATCTCGTTCTCGACGCCCTTGCGGAAGCTGCGCAGGTCCGAGGGCTTGGACACCGAGAGGTTCTCGGCGCCTTCGGGGAAGACCGCGGTGGGCGCGGTGTCGGCGACCTTGTCGGCCGCGCCGAGGTCGGTGCGGATGAAGACCTGGGCGGCGTCGTAGTCCGCGTCGGCCGCCGTGCACGGGGTCGGCGGGACGATGACGGCGCCGGTGAGCTTGGCTTCGCCTTCGGGCGCCTGGTAGATGCCGACGAGGGCGTACTCCTCGCCGTCGAGGTAGACCATGGGCCCGCCTTCGAGGGAGGAGAAGCCGAGGTCGCGGGCGGCCGATTCGTCCATGATGGCGACGCGGTCGTCGCGGGCGACGTGCCCGGCGTCGAAGGCCGCTCCGTGGGTGAAGACGAAGCCGAACGCGTCCATCGCGCCCGGTTCCATGCCGAAGACCGGCACCTCGCGGAGGTAGTCCTGGTCCTCGGTGCGCGAAGCGGCGCGCTCTTCACCTGCGGCGCAGTAGATCCCTGCGTCGAGAACGCCGTTGATGGCGCGCACGCGCTCGGAGGACTCCAACGTGGGCGCGTATCCGGCGTCCCTCATGTTGTCGGAGAACGAGACCGTGACCTGGGTGGCCTCGGTCGAGTCGAAGCGCTCGGCGATGGCGTTGGCCGAGGTGGACGAGAGGCCGACGGTGGCGACCGTGGCGGCGATGCCCAGGGCGATGCCGATCGCGGTCATCCAGGTGCGCATCGAGCGCCCGCGCATCGACTGGACCGCCTCGTAGGCGATGCCCATGGTGCGGACTCCGAAGCGGCCCTTCGCCTTCGGAAGGCTCGCGGCCTCCTCCTTCGCGGCCCGCCGCTCGGCCTTGGCGGCGCGCTTGGCCTCCTTGCGGGCCGCGCGGCCCCCTGGCTCGGGGCCGCCCTCGCCGTCGGGGACGGTGCCCGGGGTTCCCTCGGCGGGAACGTAGTCGAGCATCTCGGTGTCGGTCTCGGGCTTGCGGCGCCTGCGGGCCATCAGCCGTTGCCCCGGTCGCGCCAGGCGATCACGACCTTGTCGCCCTCGCTCAGCTCGTCCTCCACGGGGACGACCACGCCGCGGCCCTCGTGGCGCAGGGTCACGTCGACCTCGATGTGGCGCTCCTTCCCCTCCTCGCCTTCGAGGACGGTGAGCATGGTGCGGTCCTCGGCGTCCGTCCACAGTGCGGAGAGCGGCACGATGAGCGCGTCCTCGGCGGAGCGGGCCCTGATGAGGGTCACCTCCTGCTCCTCGCCGGGGGCGAGGTCGTCGATGCCCTCCACCTTGTCGGCGTCGAACTCGAAGACGGCGAACGTCTTCTCGACCGCCTCGCCCTCCTCGCCGGTGAACTCGTCGGTCTCGCCGGCCTCTTCGCGGACGTCGAGCTCGAAGTTGCCGACCTCCTGGCCCTCGAGGGGGCCCGAGCCGTACTCGAGCTCGGCGTCCCCGCCGAGAGCGGTCAGCTCGGCGGCGGTCTCCTCGTCGAGTTCGGCCTCGAGCTTCCAGTCGCCCGAGGCGAGGACCATCACGGGCTCCTCGGCAGTGACCGGCGCGGACTGCTCCGCGTTGATCTTGCTGACCTGCATGGGCAGGTTCGGCAGGAACACGATCTCCGAGGCGGGCAGGGCGACGCGCTCGACCGTCTCGGTCTGGGCGCCGCCGGTGTTCTCCTCGCCGCCCTCGGCGTCCTCCTCGCCGGCGTCGCCTTCGGTCCCGGCGTCGCCCTCGTCCTCTTCGGTGATGACCTCTTCACTGGTGGTCGCGTGGTCGTAGCCGGCGTGGTCGTAGAGCTTCTTCAGGTCCGAGGCCGTGCGCGAGTCGAACGTGCCGGTCTTGGGGGTCCCGTACAGCTGCTGCAGCGCGAGCTGGAGCTGTTCGACGTCCGGTCCGGTGTCGCCCTCCTGGAGGTCCCGGTAGGCCGGGACGTCGCCTTCGAGGGCGATCATGGGGCGGCCGGAGACCTCCAAGAGGACCGTTCCGGCCTTGACCTCGTCGCCGACCTTCAGGGGGATGTCCGAGGCCAGCGCGGTCTCGATCCCCTCGGGCGCGGCGGGGGCCTGGACGCTGAAGTCCCCGGTCCGGTCGAGCACCGCGTCGAATTCGATCGTGTCGATGAGCTGGTCCTGGTCGACCCGGACGGTGATCACACTGTCGTCCGGTTCGGATGTCTCCTCCGCGCGCTGCGCCGGCGTGCGCGCCTGCGCGGCGAAGTACCAGGCGGTACCGGTCGCACCCAGCAGTGCCAGGGCGAGCACCCCGCTGACGACATGGCTTTTCGTGAGCCGCATGTTTGTGTCCTCCTCCGCCCCCAAGACGCGGGAGAAGAACGGCTTCGTTGCGGCCGAACCGTCTCAATTCGGTAACACCCCTTGCGGGGCCCGCCGTCAGTTGTTCAGGCCGACCGACTTCATGCGGTCCTGGTGCGCCCGGGTGAGGCGTCGCAGCAGCGTGTCGAGGGTGCCGCCGTCGCCGACGATGAGTCCGGTGAGGCGTGCGTTGGCGGCGGCCACGCCCTGTGCGCGGTTGATGCCCTCGCCGACGAGGCGGCGGGCCCACAGCGACAGGCGCCCGGTGACGGAGGGGTCGGCCTCGACGGCGGCGCGGATCTCCTCGGCGGCGAAGTCGGCGGCGGTCGTCTCGGCGAGCACGGTCTCGATGAGGGTGCGGTCGCCCGGTTCCAGCCCGGTGGAGACGGCGCGGAAGAAGTCGTCGGCGACGGCGTCGCCGAGGTAGACCTTCACGAGCGCTTCGAGCCAGTCGCGCGGCGAGGTGGAGGCGTCAAAGGAGCGGAAGGCCTCCTTGAACGGGGCCATCGCCGCGGCCGGGTCGGCGCCGAGCTCGGCGAGGCGGTCGGCGAGGAGCCGGTAGTTGCGAATCTCACCGACGGCCGCCTCGGAGAGGGCGGCCCTGCGCCCCAGGTCGGGGGCCAGCCGCGCGTCGTAGACCATCCGCTCGAACGCGAGCAGCTCGCCGAGGGCAAGCAGCCCAAGGAGATCGATGACGGATTCGCGACTGGGGGCCGCGGCGACGGGGACGGGGTCGTCGGCTCCGGCGGCGGGATCAGTTGTCTCGGACACGGGGGCAGGTTATCACTGGCCCGGAGCGCCCTTCGCCTTCGCGGGTTGTCGCGAACCGGACGGTTCGACACGTCTTCGCAGGCCAGGAGTGCCACATTCGGGTGAGAACAGCCACCCCCGAGGGGGGTCCAGAGCGGCGCTCCGAGACGAAGGCGCACGGAGAGCGTACGATGGACAGGAGCGACCGCGGCCTTTCACAGGGCATTCCCCTTGACGATGCTTGCAAGCCGGGCATCAGCACAGTGCGAACGGTCCTCAACGCGGCTCCGGCGTGAAGCGCCGGACCGCTCCTGCGAAGCGGCGACTCTCCGAATCCGGCGGTCGTCGCCGCTGTGTAACGAGACTATATGTGGCGCCGAGTTCCCCGGATCTGGTGACGTCCTCCGCCACGAGGTGAACAGAGTGAACGAAGTGAACAATGACCGGCCCAAGAACGACGGGCCCACGTTCGCGGCTCTAGGCGTTCGCGAAGAAACCGTCGAAGCGCTTGCGGCGCTTGGTATCGAACGGGCCTTCGCGATCCAGGAGTACGCGATTCCGATCGCATTGCGCGGTTCCGACATCATCGGCCGCGCCCCCACCGGCACCGGCAAGACCTTCGGGTTCGGCCTGCCGATCATCGACCAGATCACCTCCGCCGAGGAGGGCGCCGACGGCAGACCGCAGGCGCTGATCCTGGTCCCGACGCGCGAGCTCGGCCTCCAGGTCTCGCGGGACCTCGAGGACGCGGGCAAGACCCGCGGCATCCGGGTCCTGCCGATCTACGGCGGCCGCGCCTACGAGCCCCAGGTCGACGCGCTCAAGGCGGGCGTCGAGATCATCGTCGGCACCCCCGGGCGCCTGCTCGACCTGCACAAGTCCAAGCACATCAAGCTCGACCGGATCGCGCACTGCGTCCTGGACGAGGCCGACCGCATGCTCGACCTCGGCTTCTCCGAGGACGTCGAGAAGATCCTCAAGCTCCTCCCCACCGAGCGCCAGACGATGCTGTTCTCGGCGACGATGCCCGACACGATCATGTCGCTGTCGCGCCGCCACATGAACCGGCCCATGACCGTGGCCGCCGACGTGTCCGCGCCCGACCTCGAGGCCGCGAACAACACCCGCCAGCTCGTCTACATGACCCACGCGATGAACAAGGTCGAGGTCGCGGCCCGGATCCTCCAGGCCAACGGCCGGGGCCTGACGATCATGTTCTGCCGCACCAAGCGCGCGGCGCAGAAGCTCGCCGACGAACTGGACTTCCGCGGCTTCGCGGTCGGCTCGGTCCACGGCGACCTGGGCCAGAACGCCCGCGAGCGGGCCCTGCGGGCCTTCCGCTCGGGCAAGATCGACGTGCTCGTGGCGACGGACGTGGCCGCGCGCGGCATCGACGTCCCCGACATCACGCACGTCATCAACTACGACGCGCCCGAAGAGGCGGAGACGTACATCCACCGCGTCGGCCGCACCGGCCGCGCGGGCGCGACCGGCATCGCCGTCACCTTCCTGACGTGGGAGGACCTGCCGCGCTGGAAGATCATCGTCAAGGTCAACAACCTCGACCTGGCCATCGCGCCGCCGGAGACGTACCACACCTCCGACCACCTCTACTCCGACCTGGACATCCCCGAGGGAGCGCCGTCGTCGCTGCCGAGCGAGATGCGCAAGCGCGACGGCCTCAGCGCCGAGCGCGAGGAGAACGTCGAGGGCGACAGCCGCAAGAAGTCCCGCAGCAGCCGCGCTCCGCGCGGCAAGGGCCGCGGCGAGAGCGACCGGCGAGGCGGCGGGCGCAGCGGCGACAGCCGCGGCGCGGGCCGCGAGTCCTCCGCCGGCGAGAGCGCCGAGAGCACGCCGCAGGAGCCGCGTACGCGCCAGCGCCGCCGCATCCGCGGTGAGGGCGAAGCGGTCGCGGCCGCGAGCGAGTCGAAGCCCGCGCCCGAGCAGCGCGCCCCGCAGGACGAGGGCGGCGCCGAAGGCGACGCCCCGGCCCGCAGGCGCCGCCGCCGCCGTCGCCCGACGGGCGGCAGCGACCGCCAGTCGACCGAAGGCTAGCGAGCAACGAACGGCGGTGGCCGGGTGTCCCTCGATCGAGGGACACCCGGCCACCGCCGTCCTGTCGTACCCCACGAGCACCCTTAGAACCGGGGCCCCGCGATCCGGCTCCCTGCGGTGTCAGCGCTGCCCTCCGCACCGAGGCGGAACCGTCGCACCGCTCGGGCACCCTCGATTCGGGGGCCCCGCGATCCGGCTCCTTGAGGCCCCGGCCCTGCCCGGCGTTAGGCTCTCCCCATGAGCGACCGGTCGGACGGCGGCTATCAGGGCCCGCCCGTGAACGTGCCCCCTCCTCCCGGCTGGCGGGTCGAGGCCGTGGCCCTGCCCGGCGAGCCCCGGCGGCTCCCGCCCCAGGACCATGAGGCGATCAACGCCGCCGAGCAGCGGGCCCGCCTCGTCACCCACTGGGTCACGCTCGTCACGGTGGCGCTCATGTTCACCGTCCTCATCATCGGGCTCGTCAGCGCCTGACCGCGACGCACCGCGGCCCCGGCCGGGCATCCGCCCGGCCGGGGCCGCTTCGTCGCAGGCCGCTACTGGACCGCTCCGCCCCAGACCATCTCGGCGCCGGTGTGCCCGGTCTTGTAGACCCACCAGGCCGCCAGCACCAGCAGCGCGAACGCGACCAGCCCGATGACGAACATGATGATCTTGCGTCCGGTCGCGGCCGGGTCGTCCGAGCCCTTGGCCTCGCCGTCCTCGGTCGCGGCCGGCGCCGGCGCGTCGGCGTTGCGCAGCAGCGCGGCCCGGCGCCCCCGGTCGAGCCCGGCGAACAGGAACCACACCGGGATCAGGGCGATCAGCGTCCACAGGAGCCAGTAGCCGTTGTCGTGGTGCGCTTGGACGGCGTCGGGCCAGCCGTCGGGGTAGGTGTAGTCGGCGAGCTGCTGCCCGCTGAAGATCGAACCGTACGCGGCGGCCGGGGTGACCAGCACCAGGACCGCCACCGCCCAGCCGAGCAGACGCCGCAGCGGGGGGATGAGGAGGTAGGCGATGCCGAGCAGCACCAGCAGGGCGACCAGGATGATCGGCGCGTGCACCGCCAGCGGGTGGAGGGGCAGATCGAGAATCGTCGTCATAGGGTTAATTGAACCCTAAAGTGATCACCAACCGACAGCTCCAGCAGAACTTTCGAAGAGTTCGACGTATCCCATCACCGCATCGGCGATGAGCTGCACCGCGATCGCGGCCAGCAGGACGCCCGCGATCCGCGTCAGCACCTCGATGCCCCCGCGCCGCAGGATCTTCACCAGGAACCCCGAGAAGCGCATCACCAGGAAGATCGCGACGTGGATGATGACGATCGCCAGCGCGATCCACAGGTAGTCCATATGGGACGGCGCCTGCTTCACGAACAGGATGACCGCGACGATCGCGCCGGGCCCGGCCAGCAGCGGGGTGCCCAGCGGCACGAGCGCGATGTTCGACGTGGCCGCCTCGTTCGGGTCGTCGGCCTTGCCGGTGAGCAGCTGCAGGGCGACCAGGAGCAGCAGCAGTCCGCCCGCGCCCTGGAGCGCGGCGAGGTCGATGTGCAGGTAGCTGATGATCTGCTGCCCCAGGAGCGCGAACAGCGTGATCACGCCCAGGGACAGGCACGTCGCCTGGAGCGCGGCCCGGTTGCGCTCGCGCTGATCCATGGTCCCGGTCAGGGCCAGGTAGATCGGCACGATGCCGGGCGGGTCCATGATGACGAACAGCGTCACCGCGACGGTCAGAAAATACTCGAGTCCACCCACGCAGCGAGTATGTCAAGTCCGCCAGGTCACAGCCCCGCATTCGGACACTCGTGTTAGGTGCGGCTCAGCGGGGCCGCGGACGGGATAAGCGGGTGTAGTCGAGCACCGGCATGACGGCCCCCGCGGGCGGGGTGAGCTCGGACAGGGACCCCTCTTCGGTGCTCGCGTCCAGGAGCAGCCAGGTCTCGTCGCCCAGGTTCCCGGTCAGCTCCCAGCGGCCGTACGGATCGGTCCAGTACAGGCCGGTTTCGAAGTACCGCTCCTGGTACTCGCCGAAGTCGAAGTCCTCGATCATCGGGAACGTGTACGTCGCCTGGCTGTACTCGACGTACTCGCGGACCAGCTCGGGCGCGGCGTCGTCGGACGCGGTCGCGACCAGTTCGTCCTGGATGACCGCGGAGTCGAGCGATCCGCACTGCTCACCGTCGTCGGCGAGGCCGACGCCGGCCTCCAGGTCGGCGACGCAGACGTAGCCGGGGTCCTCGAGGTCGGTGACGGCCACCGATTCGAACCCGGCCGCGCCGACCGACTCCAGGCCCCATTTGAACTGCTCGTCGAAGTGGTATTCGCCGATGCCCCCGCCGTTGACCCCTTGCAGGTCGGCCGTGAACACGGCGGTGCTGGCGCTCCAGTCCATGAGGGTGAGCGCGTAGGCGGTGGTGAAGGTCGCGTCCACGGCCTGCCCGGCGCTGTCGGCGAGGGTGACGTCCTGCAGCCGGTGCTCCTCCACGGTGTACGCGGCGTCCGGCGTGACCATCGCGAACTGGGTGCCGCCGTAATTGACACGCGTGTACGTCTCCATGGTCGGCTTCTCGTAGACCTCGCCCGCCGCGCCGTCGAAGCCGGTGAAGGCCACCTGGGACTCGGTCTCGGCCATGTAGGCGCCGTCGAGTCGGAAGACGCCGTAGTCGGGACTCGCCACGTCGATCGCCACCGAGGTGCCCTCGCTGTTGAGCACCGAGTAGCGGCCGTCGCCGTCCTCGACGACGAACTCCATGGCGAACTCGTTCTGCACTTCGGTCGTGCTGGTGTCGGCGGCGAGCGTGCCCTCCTGCGGGTCGGGCGCGACCCAGGGCTGCCACACGAACGTGGCCGCGCCGAGCACGAGCAGGCCCGCGCCGCTCGCCGCGGCGGCGACGCGCCTGCGGTGGCGGATGCGGCCGGCCCCGGCGATCGCCAGGTCGGCCAGGCCGGGATCCTCGGTGGCGGCGGGCGCGGCGTCGACCCTCTGGGCCATCTCGCTGCGCAGGAGGGATTCGATGTCCCCGCTCACGCGGCCTCCCTCGAGTCCATCGCGAGGCCGAGCGCCGCGGCGGGGGTGCCCAGGCGCTTGCGCAGGCCCGCGAGCGCGCGGGAGGCCTGGCTCTTCACGGTGCCGACCGAGATGCTGAGGATCTCGGCGATCTGCGGGTCCGAGCGGTTCTCGTAGTAGCGCAGTACCAGGACCGCGCGCTGGCGCTTGGGGAGCGCGGCGATGTGGCGCCACATGGCGTCGCGCATCGCCGAGTGCTCGGTGAAGTCGCGGGAGTGGTCGGGGCGGTCCTCGAAGACCTCGGTGGGCTTCTCGCGGTTGGAGCGCTTGCGCCACCAGGAGGCGTTGGTGTTGTAGAGGATGCGACGGGCGTAGGCGTCGATCGAATCAGTGGTTCTGATCCGCCCCCACGCCAAATAGGTCTTCGTCAAGGTCGTCTGCACCAGGTCCTCCGCTGTCGCCCAGTTCCCCGTCAGGAGATACGCCGCACGGTGCAGCGCAGCCGAGCGCGCCGCCACGTACTCGCGGAACTCCTCGTCCTGGGACGATTTGGCCTCGCTCACGCGTCTCCCTGGGGGGGTCGAACAACAGACGACATACCCCCGGTGGAAAGTTGCCCCGTAGGGCGGAATTCTGCCAAAAGATGGGTGTGGTCGGCAACCGAGGGTCGTATAGAAGGTGAGTATACGAAGTAGGTGCAACCGGGTGGGTCCCGGCATCGCAGGGCGCAGCGGACGTCACGGCGGCGCGGACGCCGAGGGCGCGAAACACCCGCCGAGTGATCGGCGGGTGTCCGACGGTGTCGGGATCGGGGCGCTGCGGCGGCCCTTCTAGGCCTCCGCGTCCTTGCGCACCGGCTCCTCGGGGATGAGGTCCTCTTCGGGCTCGGCCTCGCGCTCGTCGACGGCCTCGGGCTCGTACATCTCCTCGCACATCTGGAGGTAGAGCTCGTTGGGGTTCGGCAGGTGCGGGATGTTGCGCAGCGCCTGGTCCTGGCCCGCGGACTCGATGATGAACTCGCCGTAGTTGAGCATGCGGCCCATGGGGGTCTGCGCGTACTTCATGTCGGTGACGCGGCCGAGCGGCATCATGGCGACCGAGCGGGTGATGACCCCTTGGATGAGCATGATCCGCTTGTTGGTGAGGATGAAGCGGTCCATGTACCAGTCGAGGATCTTCCAGCCGACGAAGCCGAGGATGAGCAGCCACAGGACGATGGTGACCGTGAGCGCGGTGTCGCGGCCGTCGCCCATCCTGGTCATCATGCCGGAGGCGAGGCCCATGATGAAGGTCGAGAGCGTGCCGATGATGTACCAGGGCATGAGGTGGACCCAGTGCCGGCGCCATTCGCCGCGGTACTTCTCGGTCGGGAAGAGGTACCGGGCGGAGATCGGGGAGGGGACGTCGGGAACGGTGGGGGCGCGGACGCCGGCGAGGAGGCCGACGCCGAGGCCGTCGTCGAAGCGGACGCCGTCGATGTCGCTCGCGGCGGCGGCGGGCGCGGTGCCGGCGGGGAAGGAGTATTCGCGCGTGGGGGACTCGGCGCCCGGGGCGGGACCGTCGGAAGGGGGGCGCGGACTGGGGGGTTCCAGCGGCTCGGTGTTCTTGTTGTCCCCCGAGCCGCCTGCACCGGAATCGGTCATGCTGCCGTCGCTATCAGGTCACGAGGTTCGTGAAGAACGCCGCGAATCCGTTCGCGGCATCGAGGATTCCGCCTGCGAGGTTCCCGACCACATCGCTGGCTTCGCCTGGTCTGAAGGCAATAAAGAACACCAGGAACGCAAGTCCGCCCCAAGTCAGAAACTTCTTCAACTTCCTCACCCCTCCCGTCAAGGGTCCTGGCCGATCCTTCGTCTGGCGCAGGCTGGCACGAGTCTAGCGTACGAGCATGACTCGGCTTTCAGTTTTCTGTTGGACCACATCGGTGTGAGCCGCGCGGCCGATGCCGGGAGCCAGGGTAGCCCGGCGAAGCAACAAATGCCCGGCTCCGCCTGTCTACCAGCGGAATGACCTATTCGTTTGTACCTCCGGGAGCTTACCCCAAGTAATCTCCCGTTGGCTCAATGTGGGCGCATCGCCCCCCGTTACCGTAGGGAAGCGTCAGGTATCCGACACCGGTCGTTCACGAACGCGCCCTGCGGGTGCGAAGCGGCGAACCGGCGCCGCCTTCGGATCCGGCACGGGACGATGCGCACCTCTCAAGGGTGCCACCGCCGTGTGACGATCGGGGGTCTCGGGAGGGTCGGATTCCGGACGCTCTAGTCCCGGGGGGCTTGTGCGAACACGTGTTCCCTCACCCACGCGTGCATGGCGATGCCGCTGGCGACGCCGGCGTTGATCGAGCGGGTCGATCCGAACTGGGTGATCGAGCAGATCATCGAGCAGACCTCCCGCACCGGTTCGGACAGTCCGGGGCCCTCCTGGCCGAAGACCAGGACCGCGTTGCGCGGCAGGGAGGCGGTCTCGATCGGGACCGAGCCGGGCAGGTTGTCGACGCCGACGACCTCGAGGCCCTCCGCGCGGGCCCAGGCGACGAAGTCCTCGACCGTGGCGTGGTGCTCGACGTGCTGGTAGCGGTCGGTGACCATCGCGCCGCGGCGGTTCCAGCGGCGCTTGCCGACGATGTGGACGGTCTTGGCGAGGAACGCGTTCGCGTTGCGCACGACGGTGCCGATGTTGAAGTCGTGCTGCCAGTTCTCGATGGCGACGTGGAAGTCGTGGCGCCGGTCGTCGAGGTCGGCGACGACGGCCTCGCGGCTCCAGTAGCGGTAGCGGTCGACCACGTTGCGGCGGTCGCCCAGGCGCAGGAGGTCGGGGTCGTACTGCGGGCCCTCGGGCCAGGGGCCCGTCCAGGGGCCGACGCCCACGTCGTCGGCGGCCCGGTCCTCGGCGGCCGGGTCTGCGGCGGGAAGGTCTGCGGCACCCGGTTCCTCGTCAGTCACGCCGACCATTGGAGCACAGGCGCCGGCGGCGGTTTGCGCGCTCGGGGCCGGGCATAGCGCCGCCCCGGCGGCTACGGGGGAAACCGACCGGGGCGACACGAAACATACTAACTACCCGACAGCTGCGAGCGGGCACACACCCAATTGAATTCCCTTGCCGCAGAAGGAAATCGGGTCTTAAACCGTCCCGTGTCACTCAGGTTTCGCAAGAAGCGCACCGGCACTGCGGTCCACACTGGCACCTCCCGCACGGCGTTCACCGCAGGAACGACTTGAGCGCCTCCGGATTGGCCAGGGCGTCGCGGGCGATGGCCTCCTCGGGCTTGACGCCTTTGAGGATCTTCTTGACCGGGACCTCGACCTTCTTGCCGCTGAGCGTGCGGGGGATCGCGGGGACCTGGCGCACCTCGTCGGGCACGTGGCGGGGCGAGAGCTGCTGTCGGAGCGCGGCGGTGATGCGCCCCCGCAGCGCCTCGTCGAGCTCGACGCCGTCGGCGCAGGCCACGTAGAGGAGCAGGCGGTCCTGGCCGGGGTCGTCCAGGTGCACGACGAGGGAGTCGGCGACGCCCTCGACCGCCTCGACGACGGCGTAGAACTCCGAGGTGCCCATGCGCACGCCGCCGCGGTTGAGGGTGGCGTCGCTGCGCCCGGAGATGACCGCCGAACCCCGCTCGGTGATGGTGATCCAGTCGCCGTGGCGCCAGATCCCGGGGAAGTCGGTGAGGTAGGTGTCGCGGTAGCGGTGCTTGAGCGGGTCGCCCCACAGGCCCACGGGCATCGAGGGCATCGGCGAGGCGATCACCAGCTCGCCTTCGCGGCCGATCCCGGGGTGCCCTTCGGGATCGAAGGACTGGACGTCGGCGCCCAGGCACCGGCACGAGAGCTCGCCGCGCCAGACCGGGACGGTGGGGGCGCCGCCGATGAAGCCGGTGCACAGGTCGGTGCCGCCCGAGAGGGACTGGAGCTGCGCGGTCGCGCTGATCTGCTCGTAGACGTAGTCGAAGCCGACGGCGGGGAGCGGGGCCCCGGTCGAGCCGATCCCGTGGATCTTGGACAGGTCGGCCTCTTCGCGGGGCTTGATACCGCGGGAGCGGCAGGCCATGAGGAAGGGCGCGCTGGTGCCGAAGAAGGTGGTGCCGGACTCCTCGGCGAGGCGCCACATGCCGGCCGGGTCGGGCATCCCGTCGAACATGACGATGCCGGCGCCCACGATCGGCGCGGACATGAGGTAGTTCCACATCATCCAGCCGGTGGTGGAGTACCAGAAGAAGCGGTCGCCGACGCCGAGGTCGTGGTGCAGCGAGTGCATCTTGGCGTGCTCGATGGCCATGCCGCCGTGCGAGTGGACGATCGCCTTCGGCAGGCCCGTGGTGCCGGAGGAGTAGAGGATGTAGAGCGGGTGGTCGAAGGTGAGCGGCTCGAACGCGACGCCCTCGTCGTAGGAGCAGAAGCGGTCCCAGGTCTCGCCCTCGATCTCGCCCGAGCCCAGGTAGGGCAGGGTGACGGAGGCGCTGAGGCCCTCGAGGCCGCGCACGACGCGCTTGAGGTCGGCGGTGCGGTCGATCGACTTGGGGCCGTACTTGTAGCCGTCGACGGCGACCAGGACCTTGGGTTCGATCTGCGCGAAGCGGTCGAGGACGGCCTTCGCGCCGAACTCGGGGGCGCAGCTGGAGAACACCGCGCCGAGGCTCGCCGAGGCGAGCATGAGCGCGAAGGTCTCGGGGATGTTCGGCATCCAGGCCGCGACGCGGTCGCCGCGGCGCACCCCGTGGGCGACCAGGCCGGCGCGGGCGCGGGCGACGGCCTCGCGCAGGTCCGAGAGGGTCCATTCGACCGGTTCGCGGGTGTCGGAGTAGGCGCGCACGATGACGTCCTCCTCCCCCACGCCGGGCGCGGTGAGGACGGCTCGCGCGTAGTTGAAGGTCTCGTCGGGGAACCACACGGTGTCGGGCATGGCCTCGTCGGCGAGGACGCGGTGCTCGGGGACGGTGCCGCCGAGGCCGAAGTGCTCCCACACCGCGCCCCAGAACGGGCGCAGGTGCTCCACCGAGTACTGCCACAGCGCCGGATAAGAGGTGAGGTCGCGCTCCTCGCGGCGCGACAGCCACTGGCCGAAGCGCCCGATGTTGGTCGTCTCCACCGCGTCAGGCCGCGGCAGCCACAGTTCCCCGTCGGTCACGATCGCCTCCCGATTTCCACGACAGTGTGGTCCACAGCACTATCGTGGCACGCCTCAGGTTCGCGCCTGGGAGCGGGGGATCGTTTGCCCCTTTTCGTCCGCTATCCAGGAGGTCTGGTGGGCGCCAGTGCTATGCGGGGTGGAGCTCGTCCTCGATGAAGCGCTCGCGCGTGACGTACAGGCCGGCGAAGAACAGGACCGCGGCGAGGGCGCCGACGACCGTGAACGGGACGGTCCAGGAGCCGGTGAGGCCGAAGACCCAGCCGACCGCGAGCGGGCCGGACCCGGCGATGAGGTAGCCGCCGGACTGGGCGAACGAGGACAGGGCGCTGGTGCCGGCGGGCGTGCGGGCCCGGAGCCCGAACAGGGTCAGGATCAGGGGGAACACCGAGGTGCCGATGCCGAACAGGACCATGGCGGTCCAGGTGAGCGGGCCGCCGCCGTCGATCCAGAGCGCGGCGAGGGCGGGCGGGTAGCAGGCCATGAGGATGAGGAAGACCGGCCTGGGGCCCCAGCGGACGGTGAGGATCGGGACGACGACCGAGACGGGGATCTGCACGATCGTGAGCAGGCCGAGCATCGACCCGGCGGCGGCCGCGTCCATGCCGTCGTCGGCGAGGATCGTGGTGGTCCAGCCCATGAGGATGTAGGCGATGGCCGACTGGCAGCCGAAGGCCACCAGCATCATCCAGGCCAGGCGCGAGCGGCTGACGCCGCGCAGGCGCCCGATCGGGTTCGCGGCGGCGGCCGCCGCGGACGGGCGCCACAGCAGCCACGGGACGATCGCGATGAGCGCCGGGAGGGCCCAGACGGCCAGCGCGATGCGCCAGTCGCCGGTGAGGTGGTCGACGGGGGCGGTGGTCGCGGCGGCGACGGCGGTCCCGACGGCGAGCGTCGTGGAGTAGGCGGTGGTCATGACGCCGATGCGGTGGGGGAAGTAGCGCTTGACGATGACCGGGACCGCGACGTTGCCGATGGCGCCGGCGGCGAGCGCCAGGAGGCTGCACAGCAGGAAGACGGCGGTGTTGGGGGCCCAGGCGCGGGCGATGAGCCCCAGGCTCATGGTCAGGAGCGCGCCGGTCAGGAGCGGGCGCGGGCCGAAGCGGCGGGCGAGGCGGGGCGCGAAGGCGCCGAGGCCGGCGAAGGCGAGGACGGGCAGGGTGGTGAGGAGCCCGGCGACGGTCTCGGACATGCCCAGTCCCGTGCGCAGTTCGGCGAGGATCGCGCCGACGCTGGTCACGGCGGTGCGGAAGTTGAAGGCGGCGAGGATGATCCCGGCGACGAGCATCCAGCCGGCGGCTGCGGCGGCGCTCCCGGCCGGGGGGTCGGCGAGTTCGGCGCGGGGCGCGGGGGCCGGGTGCTCGTCGGGGTGGCGCGCGTCGGGCCCGGACCGCTGGGCGGGCGCGGCGGACTCGTCGGCGGCGCCGTGGGCGCGGGCGGCATCGGTCGTCACGTGGCTCCTACCGGGATCGGGAGGCGGGCAATGGTCCGGCGGGGTGGAAACCGTTGTCCAACTGGTTCGCGGGCGCATTGGTGCGTCGTGAGCAGCCAGGATAGAATCGAGTCAATTCATGGGATGAATTAACGGCCTGTCAACGGTATCGCGACGGCTGTCTGCTTTAATCCTTCTAGTGTTGGGAAACACGCACCCCCCGGCAGCCCCCCGCTGACCGTGGAAGCGCTCCGGAGAGGCCAGGTCCGCCAGTGGCATTGCAGTCGACACGCAAGTCCGCCCTCGTCGATCAGGTGATCGATCAGCTGCGCCGGCAGATCAGCGACGGCGAATGGGGCCTCGGCTCGCGCATCCCCACCGAGAGCGAGCTCGCCGAGCTCCTCGGCGTCGGCCGCAACACCATCCGCGAAGGCGTCCGGGCCCTGGCACACGCCGGACTCCTGGAGATCCGCCAGGGCGCCGGCACGTTCGTCGTCGGGCGCTCCGAGGTCACCGCGGCCGTGCGCCGCCGCATCGCCGCCAGCCCCGCCTCGGACGCGATGGAGGTCCGCCGGGGCCTGGAGGTCGAGGCCGCGCGCCTGGCCGCCCACCGCCGCGACGAGGCCGACATCACCAGGCTGCGCATCCTCCTGGCCGAGCGCGAGGCGACCCACGAGGTCGGCGACACCGAGTCGTTCGTCGCGGCCGACATCGCCCTGCACCAGGCCGTGGCCGAGGCCAGCCACAACAAGCTCCTCGCCGAGCTGTACTCCGAGCTGGCCGAGTCGCTGCGCGAGACCGTCCGGGCCGGACTCGGCCCGGTCCTGGCCGAAGAGCCGCACATAGACCACACGCGCGCGATCGAGGCGATCATCGCCGGCGACCCGGACCTCGCCGCCGCCGAGACCGCCATGTACCTGCGCCTGCTCATCGACGACTGACCGGCCGCGCCGCACGATCCGACCGCCGTCCGTTCGCTCGCCGCCGGGGCAGGCGCTTTCGGGAGATAGAGTCGGAGACGTCGCCCACGCGACGAAGAACCAGTAGGGAGTCCTCATGCGCCTGTCCGCCCGCGTCGACTACGCACTGCGAGCCGCCGTGGCCCTCGCCGGCTACGGCGACCGGTGGGTCTCGGCCGAGCAGATAGCCGAGGACCAGGGCATCCCGCGCAAGTTCCTGGAGTCGATCCTGCTCCAGCTGCGCCGCGGCGGCATCGCCGCCTCCAAGCGCGGCTCCGAGGGCGGCCACCAGCTCGCCCGGCCCGGCGGGGAGATCAGCCTCGCCGACGTCATCCGCGCCGTCGACGGCCCGCTCGTGGGCGTCCGCGGCGAACGGCCCGAGCAGGTCTCCTACTCCGGGACCGCGACCGCGCTGACGAACGTGTGGATCGCCCTGCGCGTCTCCGAGCGCAACATCCTCGAATCGGTGTCCCTCGCCGCGGTCGCGAGCGACGACCTCCCGACCTCGGTCACCAAGCTCCTGGAAGACCCCGACGCCTGGGTCATCCGCGGCGCCTGACGCGTCGGGCTCTCGCGCCGCCCCGGCCTCTGCCAGAATCAACGCGTGAAGTTCCCTGACCTGGGCGCCTGGTGGGACCGGGTGCTCCTGGCCTCCCGCAGGCGGTCCAACCTGGTCGACCACGCCTGGCGCGCCCAGGAGCGCTACTTCGAGGTCCACGGCGGCCAGCTGGCCGCCGCGATCTCCTACTACGCCTTCTTCGCGGCGTTCTCCATGTCGCTCCTGGCCCTCGCGATCTTCGGGTTCATGCTCAACGTGCCCGAGGTGTACAACTCGGTCGAGCAGTGGCTGGAGACGAACCTCCCGGTCATCGACATCGGCGTCCTGGAGAGCTCGCGCCAGTCCGTGACGATCTTCGCGGCCGTCGCGCTGGTGGTCGCCGGGGTCGCCTGGGTCCAGTCGGTGCGCGCGGCCATCCGCCAGGTATGGGACATCGAGGCGCAGCCGGGCAACCCGTTCCTGCGGTGGGCCATCGACTTCGGCATCCTCATCGGCCTGTCCGTGCTGCTCCTGATCACCATCGGCGCGACCGCCGGGGCCGAAGTGGTCCTGGCCTGGCTCGACTGGGACGAGGTCACCGGGAACCTCGCGTTCCTGGTGCGGGGGGTCTCGGTCGTCGTGGGCCTCATCGCGAACACGGTCCTCGCGATCGTGCTCCTCCAGGCCCTGCCGCGGGTCGTCATGCCGCTGCGGCGGGTCTTCTGGGCGTCCGTCGCGGTCGCGGTCGGCACGGAGATCCTCAAGACCGTCGGCCGCATCTACGTCCTCCACGTCTCCGACCGGCCCGCCTACCAGGCGGTGACCACCGCCGTCGGCCTCCTGGTGTTCCTCTACCTCTTCAACCTGATGCTGCTGCTCGCCGCCGCGTGGACCGCGACGTCCCTGCGCGGCAGGGCCATCGACCTGTACGAGCGGGCCGCGATCCCCAACGGCGTCGGCCGGCTCTTCAAGTTCGACAAGGAGAAGAAGAAGGTCAAGGCCGAAGCGAAGGCCGAGGTCGACGCCGACGCCGACGCCGACGCCGAAGCGGAGGAGACGCGCAGCGGCCCGGACGCGTGAGCGCCCGGGCCGCACCTCGGAGCAGTCGCTAAGCGACGGCGCAGACCTGGCCGTTCATCAGGAACATGCCCGGATCGTCCGGGTCGCCGGTGCCCTGGAAGCCGATCTGCCTCGTGTGCCCGGGCTTGAGCGGGAAGTTCCAGAACGCCGGGTCCGCGCGCACGGCCTCCCCGTCGATCGCGATCGCGCCGCCCCAGTCGACCAGGACCGACTCGACCCCGCCCGACCGCCACTCCAGATCCCACTCGCCGATCGACGCGTCACCGGTGTTCGTGACCTTGACCTGCACCACGAAACCCGAACCCCAGTCCGCGACCACGCGGTAGTCGACCTCGCACGAGGCCGACGCGTACGGCGCGGCCGCCGCGTCCCGGGTCGCCGACGCCGCGATCGGACGCCACGCGGGCGCCTCCATGCCGTAGCCGATGAAGAAGCTCGGCCACGGCGGCTGGTTGTACGAGATGTTCTGCCACGCGACCGCCAGGCGGTACTGCGGGTCCTGCATCAGCGTCGGGATCGTGTACTCGGTCTCGATCGTCGTGGTGAAGATCCGCACCCCGTCATTCGTGTCCTTGCGCAGGACCACCTCCTCGCGCCAGTCCCCGAGCAGGTCGGCGGTCAGGACCGCGTTCCCCTTCGTGCCGTTGTTCGTGTGCACCCCGTCGGGTGTGAAGATCTCCTCCTGCGTGCCCGTCTCAGGGTCCCACTCGGCGACGAACGGATAGACCGGCACGTAGTTCGGCTCGTCGAACTCGTGGTCCAGGATCTCGCGGCCCAGGTCGCCGTCCCACCACACCATCGAGTTCGCCGACGGGATCGTCGTCCCGATCAGCGTCCCGTCGGCCGCGTGCAGCGCCCCTTCCCGCGAGTTCCAAGCGCCCGTGGTCGACACGGTCCAGCACTCGGCGCCCGCATGGTCCGGGTCGATGTCCCCGCACGTGCCCCGGCCGGTGTCGCGCGTGCCCGGCACCGACCACAGCACCTCCCCCGTCTCCGCGTCGCGGAAGGCCGCCGCCCGGTTCCCCGAGGAGCTCATGCTCTCGAAGGGGCTGAAGACCTCCAACCCCTCGCGGGACGGGTCGAAGTCCGACACGTGCAGCGCGTCGCCGTGGCCCAGGCCCGCCGACTGGAGGACCGTGCCGTCGTCGTTGAGCGTCAGCGACCCGTACACGATCTCGTCGCGCCCGTCCGCATCCACATCGGCCACCGACAGGTTGTGGTTGCCCTGGCCCGAATACTGCGAACCCCACTCGGTGGAGCGGAACGCCCAGCGCTCCGACAGGCTCCCGCCGGAGAAGTCCCAGGCGGTGAGCTCCATCTTCGTGTAGATGCCGCGCGTGGTCACCAGCGACGGCGTGCTCCCGTCGAGATACGCCACCGCGGCCATGATCCGGTCCACGCGGTTGCCGTAGCCGTCGCCCCAGTCCGCCACGTCGCCGCGGTCGGGCTGGAAGTCGACCGTGTCCAGCGCCGCGCCCGTCGCGCCGTCGAACACCGTCAGGAACTCCGGACCCGACAGGATGTACCCGCCCGAGTTGCGGTGGTCCGCACCGGCGTCGCCGATCACGGTCCCCGCGCCGTCCACCGTGCCGTCGGCGGTCTTCAGCGCCACCTCCGACCTGCCGTCCCCGTCGAGGTCGTACGCCATGAGGAAGGTGTAGTGCGCCCCGGCGCGGATGTTCACGCCCAGGTCGATGCGCCACAGGCGCTCACCGCTCAGCGTGTACGCGTCCACGTAGACGTTCCCGGTGTAGCCGCTCTTGGAGTTGTCCTTCGCGTTCGACGGGTCCCACTTCTGGATCAGCTCGTAGACCCCGTCGCCGTCCAGGTCGGCGACCGTGGCGTCGTTGGGGCTGTAGGTGTACGCGACGCCGTCAGGGGTCGTGCCGCCCTCGGGGCGGTCCATGTCCACGTCGATGAACTGCTCGCCGAGGACCGAGAACGCGTCCGTGTAGCCGGTCTCCACGCCGTCCTCGACCGTGGCGATCCAGTACGTCGAGTTCGGCGAGCCGCCCGTGTCGGTCAGGTTCGTCGTCGCGGTCGGCTCCACGGTGAGCAGCGTCCCGTCGCGGTAGACGTTGAACGCCAGGTCCGCGCCGTCGGTGGCGAGGCTGCGCCAGCCGACGTAGACCCCGTCCTCCACGGCCACGGCCACCGGCGCGCGGTCGATGTCCTCGACCGCCGCCGCGCAGTCGGCGCACGGCTCGTCGGGGCCGTTCCCGCCCGAGTCCGGCACGTCGCCGATCCGGGTCAGCTCCAGGCCGTTCAAGTGCCCGGTCTGGCCCGAGACGTTCACGTTCAACTGGCCGTCCTCGACGACGACGCCCTCGAAGTCCTTCGTCAGGATCGACCTGGACCCGGCGTTCGCCGCCCCGAAGTCGACGCCCTCGAACTTGAAGTTCGAACGGGCCGAACCGGAGTAGTCGCCGGTGAAGACCCGAGCGGTGTACAGCCCCGGGGCCAGGTCCACCGCGAAGTCGTAGCTCCCGCCGAACCAGGCCACGAAGTCGCTGCCGACCGGGTCGCCGGCGACGCCGCGGTCGCGGTCGATCGCCGTCGACATGTCCGTGGTGAAGCCGTAGCCGAGCTCGGCGGAGTACGCGCTGGCGCGGTTGACCTCGGTGAAGCCCGGCGCGACGGTCTGGCTCGCGGGGCCGAAGTCGAACTTCCAGCCCGCGCTGGCGGTCGTGACCGCGAGGGTCGCGGACCGGTCCGACTCGCCCTTGGCGTTGACGGCGGCGACCGCGAACTCGTAGGCGGTGTCCTCGGTCAGGGCCGAGACGCGGCCGACGCCGACGGTGGCGGTGGTGCCCAGGCGCCATGCACCGCCGCTTTCGCGGACGTAGACGCGGTAGACGTCGGCGCCCTCGGACGCGGTCCAGGTCAGGGTGACGCTCGCGTTGGACACCGTGTCGGCGGTGAGGCCGGTCGGCGCGGGCGGGACGTCGGCCGGCGGCGCGACGTCGACCACGTGCTCCGACAACGGGAGTCCGAGCGCGGCGGTCTCCTCGGCGACCAGGCGGGCCATCTGGATGGCGCCGTACTCCTGGAAGTGGGTGTCGTCGGTGGTGCCGGCCGGCCGGTTCGGGTAGACCCCGGCCGGGACGTGCAGGAACACCGACTTGGCCTCTTCGGGGCCGATCTCGTTCAGATAGGCGCGCGAGGAGGCCGACAGGTCGACCATCGCGACGCCGGTCTCCTCGTGCAGCTCGTAGACCTTCTCCACGTACTCGGGGAAGGAGGTGTTGAACTCCCCGGTGTCGGCGTCGAAGCTGCGGCGCGAGACCGGGGTGACCAGGACGGGGACGGCGCCCTTCTCGATCGCGCCCGCGATGTAGTGGTCGCGCAGGTAGGTCTTGTAGTCCTCGGGCGAGGTGTAGCGCTCGGGGACCGAGACGGTGGCGTCATTGTGTCCGAACTGGACGAACAGGTAGTCGCCGGGCTGGATCAGCTCGAGGATCGCGTCGAGGCGGCCCTGCTCGATGAAGGAGCGCGAGGAGCGACCGCCGATCGCGTGGTTGGCGATCGTGACCTCGTCGTCGAAGTAGCGGTCTACGACCTGGCCCCAGCCGGCCTGCGGCTCGTAGTAGGGGTCGTAGGTCTGGACCGTGGAGTCGGAGGCGAGGTAGACGGTGATGCCGTCGTCGTCCTGGGCCTGGGAGGGGGCGCCTGCGACGAGGACGCCCGCGAGCGCGGTCGCCCCGGCGGCGAGCGCCGCGAGGGGGCGGCGCCACGAGTGGGGTGGAGGAGGAGTCATGGGCCTCATGTTCACTTCCGTAGTGAGGAGGAGGGGGCTTGCGGGGGCAAGCGTGAGTGAATCGTTTCAATATCGCGACGGATCACTGGGCAAGCGTTTACTGCCAAAGGGACGGTACCGAGCGGATCGCTGAAAGTCAATACATGTCGATGTCTGCGTCACCAGGGCAGGGGCAGTGCACCGGGAGCCGGTCCGCGGGGCCCCCGATACGAGGGTGACAGGTGGGACCGACAGTCCCGCGGGTGCGGGGGCCGAACCGGCCCCCGCATCCGGGAACGCCGTGTCAGCGGACGTGGCCGGCGATGGGCCGGCTCAGGGCCCTCGTCCCCTCGGCGACGAGGCGCGCCATCTGGTTGCCGCCGTAGTCCTGGAAGTGGGTCGAGTCGGCCAGGCCGGCGGGGTAGTTCGGGTACTCCCCCGCCGCGAGGTGCATGAAGACGTCCTTGGCGCGGTCGGGGCCGATCGCGTTGAGGTAGGCGCGCGAGCGGGCCCCGAGGTCGATCAGGTTCACGCCGGTCTCGCTCACCAGCTCGTGGACCTTCGCCGCGTAGGTCGCGAACGAGGTGTTGAACTGGCCGGTCGAGCTGTTGTAGTCGAGCCGGTTGACCGGGGTGAGCAGCACCGGGATCGCTCCCTTGGCCGCGGCCCCGGCCATGTAGTCGTCGCGCAGGTACCGCTTGTAGTCCGCCGGAGAGGTGTAGCGCTCGGGCTTGGAGGAGTCGGCGTCGTTGTGCCCGAACTGGACGTAGAGGTAGTCGCCGGGCTGGATGGCGTCGAGGATCGCGGCCAGGCGGCCCTGCTCGATGAAGGAGCGCGAGGAGCGCCCGCCGATCGCGTGGTTGGCGATGCGGGTGTTGGCGTCCATCCAGCCGCCGAGCTTCTGGCCCCAGCCGGTCATGGGGTAGGCCGAGGAGTTGTAGGTCTGGGCGGTGGAGTCGGAGGCGACGTAGATCGTCGGGACGCCGGAGGCGGGCGCGGCCTCGGCGGGCACGAGCTTCCACTGCTGGTTGACCCCGGCGAGGTTGTCGTACTGGGAGACGCGCGAGCCTTCGGCGATCGCCCATTCCCAGACGTCGAGGGCCTTGCCGGAGTTGCGGTTGACGAAGCGCAGCCAGGTGCCGTCGTCGATGATCTGCCACTGCTGGTTGGCGCCGGTGTTCGCCGTCCACTGGACGATGTTCGCGCCGTTGGCGGTCGACTTGGCGTAGACGTCGAGCGCGAGGCCGGAGTGGCGGGCCTCGATCTTGTAGTACCCGGCGCCGGCCGCGACGAAGCGGAACTGCTGGTTGGTCGCGTAGGTGCGGTTGCGCTGCACCAGGAGCGCGCCGTTGGCCGTGGAGGCGCCGTCGATCTCCAGGACGAGGCCGGAGTAGCGGGACTGGAGGTGATACCAGGCGCCGGGGGTGAAGGCCGCGCTCGCGGCCCCGGACCCGAGGAGGCCGCCGGCCGCCGCGCCGGCGCCGAGCCCGGCGAGGACGCCGAGCGAGCGGCGGGAGAGCTTGGCGCCGAACGGGTTCGGGCGGTGCTTGGGTGGTGTCATGTGTGCTCCAGAGCTCAGAGGAGAAGACCGCGGCGCCGCCGCGCTGCGAAACGACGAGCGGTTCCGAAGCGGCGCCGCGGCCTCTGTGAGGAGAGGGGTCGGTCGATGGGAGGTGAAGGACGGCAGGGCGACTCGCCGCCGCGGAGATGAAACGATTCAACTCCGCGGCGGACCGCACCGCTGACGCCGCGCGCTCCCCGGGCCGTGCCGGGATTGCCGGGGGACCGCACTTAGCAATAGATGTACTGATGGTTGTCGATTTGTTTGGCGAGTATCGTAACCCGCTGCAAGCGTTCGCACAAGCCCCGCCGAAGTCGCGCGCGTATACCGTCCTCACCCCCCGCCCACCACGGGGAAAGGTAGTCCGATCCTCCCGCGCGGGTGCGACAGGAACCCGCCGCGGCGGCCGCGTTGTCACCCGAAAGAGTGCGGCCGCGCGCTGCCGCCACGGCCCGGCCGCCGGCTACGCCGGCAGCAGCGGGGCCAGCTTCTCGGCCGCGGCCGCCAGGTCGATGCCCTGGGCCGCGACCCATGCGTCGTCGAAGTAGGTGGCGCCGTAGCGCATCCCCGAGTCGCACAGCAGCGTCACGATGCTCCCGCCCTGCCCGCTCCCGCGCATCTCCGCGATGATCGCCAGCGCCGCCACGAGGTTCGTCCCCGTCGACCCGCCGAGGCGCCGCCCGAGCCGCTCCGAAGCCCAGCGCAGGCACGCGATCGACTCGGCGTCGTCCACCTTCACCATGCGGTCCACCAGGGCCGGCACGAACGACGGTTCGACCTTCGGCCTGCCGATGCCCTCGATGCGCGAGCCGCTCGCGGTCGCCTCCGGGTCGCCGTCGCGCCATCCGGCGAAGAACGCCGAGCGCTCGGGGTCGACCACGCACAGGCTCGTCGCGTACTTCCGGTAGCGCACATAGCGGCCGATGGTGGCCGAGGTGCCGCCGGTCCCGGCGCCGACGACGACCCAGGCGGGCACCGGGTGGCGCTCCAGGCGCATCTGGTCGAACACCGATTCGGCGATGTTGTTGTTGCCGCGCCAGTCCGTGGCCCGCTCGGCGTAGGTGAACTGGTCCATGAAGTGGCCGCCGGTCTCGGCCGCGAGCCGCTCGGCCTCGGCGCACACCCGCGTCGCGTCGCGCACCAGATGCGCCCTGCCGCCGTAGAACTCGATCTGCTCGATCTTCGAACGGCTGGTCGACTCCGGCATCACCGCGGTGAACGGCAGGCCGAGCATCCGCGCGAAGTACGCCTCGCTCACGGCCGTCGATCCGCTGGAGGCCTCGATGATCGGCGTGCCCTCGTCGACCCAGCCGTTGCAGATCGCGTAGAGGAACAGGGATCGCGCGAGCCGGTGCTTGAGCGAGCCGGTCGGGTGGGTCGACTCGTCCTTGAGGTAAAGGTCCACTCCCCATTCCGGCGGGAGTGGGAACGGGAGCAGGTGCGTGTCGGCCGACCGGTTCGCGTCGGCCTCCACTGTGGTTATCGCCCAGTTGGTCCAGAGCCGGCTCCTGGTGCGGTCAATCGACTCCATGCCCGTCCCCGTCCGTCGGCACCGGCTGCGGCCGGTCCTCCCACTTGGTCGACAGCGTGATGGTGGTGCGGGTCTGGGCGACGCCGGGGATCGCGCCGACGCGGTGGATGAGCTTTTCCAGATCGCCCATCTTGGGCACGCGGACCTTGAGCTGATAGCACTCGACGCCGGCGAGGAAATAGCAGGACTCGATCTGCGGAATGGCGCGAAGGCGTTCGCAGATGTCCTGGTGGTCGGCCGAGTTGTCGGGGATGATGCCGATGAGCGCGGTGATGCCGAGGCCGATCAGCTCGGTGTCGACCACCGCCCGGTAGCCGGTGACGACGCCGTTCTTCTCGAGCTTGGTCACCCTGTCCTGCACCGAGGGCGCGGTGAGACCGACCCTGCGCGCCAGCTCGGCGTAGGAGGTACGCCCGTCGGTGCGCAAGAGGTTCACGATGGTCTGGTCGATCTCGTCCACCTGTTGAGGATAACCAGAGTTGCCACTTGCGCCCTGTGCCTACCTCATACCCGGGAACTCCTAGAGCGTCGGAATCGGCTCAGAGCGCCGTTGACATACGCGTGGTACTTTCAGGCAAAACCTACCGACCGAAAGTATGTCCAAGAACTCATGGCAGGTTTGACTGAATAGTGGTGTAATGGGTTTAACGCACGAAGTGAGTCTTCATCACGGGGAGGAAGAAATCATGGAGACCGAGGACCGCCTACTCACACCCGGCGAAGTTGCCTCGCTGTTCCGCGTCGATCCGAAGACCGTCACGCGCTGGGCCGCAGCCGGCCGGATCGGGAGCATTCGCACACCGGGCGGTCACCGTCGGTTCCGCGAATCCGAGGTCCGCGCGCTGCTGGAAGGCGACGCTGGAGCACAGGCCGCTTTCGAAGGGCACACCCAACAGTAGATCGACTGGTCGCGCGGGAGACCGCGAGGCCGATCGGGTCTCGCGAAGGACCACCGCGAGCCGCAAACCGTCCGGCACAAGCCGGTCCCGCACCGCCCCCGAAGCCGCACACGGCAGGGGCAGGACGCACCGGGGACCGGCTTCTTGCATGTTCGGCGCCGCCCGCCAGGCGGCGCCGATCGACCATCGAGCACGCCCGCGCCGCCGATCCTCAGATCGGGGGCGCGGGCTTCTGTCATGCCTTCGTCACTCCATTTTGGACCCGATTTGTTCCATTTAGGGCAATTGTCCACGCTCCGAAGTCGGATCAATACCCTGTGTTGATATCTAAGCCGCTAATCGGAATTTTCTGGATTCTCCGGTATCGAGACCCTTGACATCACAGTGAGACATAGGCAAACTTCGATGTTATCCGGATGCGTCCGGTGAAACTGGGAGCGCTTCCGCTGTACACCCGGTACCTGCGGAGCCGCCACCGGTTCGTCAGCCTCACGAGCAAGGGAAGGCACATGACGCTCAACCGAAGCAAGCAGACCACGAGGAGCAGGCGCGGGCGGCGCCTGGGAGCGCTCGCAGCGGCGACGCTCGCGGCCGCCACCGTCAGCGCCGTCGCGGTGAACACCGCCGGCGCCGAGGAGAACCCCGACGAAGGAGTGGGGGCCGCGCAGGCCAAGGTCGACAACCCCTACGAGGGCGCACAGGTCTACGTCAACCCCACCTGGTCGGCCAACGCGGCCGCCGAGCCCGGCGGCGAGGCGATCGCCGACGAGCCCACGGGCGTGTGGCTCGACCGCATCAGCGCGATCGAGGGCAACGACTCCCCCACGACCGGTTCGATGGGACTGGCCGACCACCTCGACGAGGCGGTCGCCCAGGGCGCGGACGTCATCCAGGTCGTCATCTACAACCTGCCGGGCCGCGACTGCGCGGCGCTCGCCTCCAACGGCGAGCTGGCGGCGGACGAGATCGACCGGTACAAGTCCGAGTACATCGACGAGATCGTGGCGATCCAGAGCGACCCGGCGTACGCCGGCCTCAGGATCGTCAACGTGATCGAGATCGACTCGCTCCCGAACCTGGTCACCAACGTCTCGCCCCGCGCGACGGCCACGCCGCAGTGCGACGAGATGAAGTCGAACGGCAACTACGAGGACGGCGTCTCCTACGCCGTGGCCGAGCTCGGCGCGCTGCCGAACACGTACAACTACATCGACGCCGGCCACCACGGCTGGATCGGCTGGGGCGACACGAACCCCGAGTACGACAACTTCAACGCCTCGGCGGCGCTCTTCGGCTCGCTCATCGGCCAGAACGGCATGACGGCCGACCACATCCACGGCTTCATCTCCAACACCGCGAACTACTCGGTGCTCGAGGAGCCGTACTGGACGGTCGACCAGAACGTCGGCGGGCAGCCGCTGAACCAGAACCCGAACCTGCCCTGGGTCGACTGGAACGACTTCAACAACGAGAAGGACTTCACCGAGGCCCTTCGCGAGGAGCTCATCGCCAACGGGTTCAACGAGGACATCGGCATGCTCATCGACACCAGCCGCAACGGCTGGGGCGGCGACTACCGGCCCACGGGCCCGTCGACCTCGACCGACCCGGTGACCTTCGTCGACGATTCCCGTATCGACCAGCGCATCCAGAAGGGCAACTGGTGCAACCAGGCCGGTGCCGGCCTCGGCGAGCGCCCGCAGGCCTCGCCCGAGCCGTGGATCGACGCCTATGTCTGGATCAAGCCTCCGGGCGAGTCCGACGGGGCCTCCGAGGAGATCCCGAACGACGAGGGCAAGGGCTTCGACGAGATGTGCGACCCCGACTACCAGGGCAACCCGCGCAACGGCAACAACCCGAGCGGCGCCCGCGACGACATGCCGCTGTCGGGCCACTGGTCCTCCGAGCAGTTCCAGGAACTCCTCCAGAACGCCTATCCCCCGGTGGGCTGAGGGAGGCTGAGGGCGAACCGGCACTTCGCCCGTGACAGGACGGCGGGGCCGCGCGAGAGCGCGGCCCCGCCGTCGTGCGCCCGGGAAAGCGGTCGCCGCGGATACCGGCGACGCGGAAGCCGTTGCGGTGAAGAAGTTTTTCTAAGGGAACCGTCCGGTTCCGCGGGAGCGTTTTCACTGATTCAAGCGCTTGCCGGTCAGATCCGCGCCTTCGAATCCACTGCGAATACGGGCTCGACGCTGGAAATATCCCGGCTTACCTCTTGACAGTCCATCTATATATCGGAGATTATCAATGCACACCTTGGGAGCGCTTCCCTCGGTGGACACCCGTTCTGGGCCGATTCACAGCGGCCCTTCGACCCTGAAGGACATCGAACTATGCACGTACCTCGAAGACGAAGGAGACTGGCCGTCACCGGTGTGGCCGTCGCCGCGCTCGCTGCCACTGGGCTGACCTTCGCTTCGGCGAACCAGGCACTCGCCGAAGAAGGCTGCGAAGTCGACTACAACGTCACCAGCAGCTGGGGCTCAGGATTCCAGGCCAATGTCGTGGTCACCGCCGACGAGCCGATCAACGGCTGGGAGATCAAGTGGAACTTCCCCTCGGGGACCACGATCTCCAGCGCGTGGAACGTCGACTGGAGCCAGAGCGGCACCGCGTTCACCGGCGGCGACGTCGGGTGGAACGCTTCCATCAGCTCCGGCCAGAGCCGTGAGATCTTCGGCTTCATCGGCTCCGGCTCCTCCACGGCCCCCGGGACGTTCACCATCAACGGCGACGTCTGCAACGGTCCGAGCCAGCCGCCGACCACCGACGAGCCGACCGACCCGGGCAACCCCGGTGGCGGCGACAAGGTCGACAACCCCTACTCCGGGTCGCAGGTCTACGTGAACCCGCAGTGGTCCGAGCGCGCCGCGGCCGAGCCGGGCGGCGACGCCGTCGCCGACCAGCCCACGGGCGTGTGGCTCGACCGCACCAGCGCGATCTACGGCAACGACTCCCCGACCACGGGCTCGATGGGTCTCGAAGACCACCTCGACGAGGCCGTGGCGCAGGGCGCCGACGTCATCCAGATCGTCATCTACAACCTCCCCGGTCGCGACTGCGCCGCGCTCGCCTCCAACGGCGAACTGGCCGCGGGTGAGATCGACGAGTACAAGAACGACTACATCGACCCGATCGTGGAGATCCAGGGCCTGGCCAAGTACGCCGACCTCAAGATCGTCAACGTGATCGAGATCGACTCGCTGCCGAACCTGGTGACCAACGTGTCGCCGCGTGAGACCGCGACCGCCAACTGCGACACCATGAAGAACAACGGCAACTACGTCGACGGCGTCTCGTACGCGGTCGCCGAGCTCGGCGCTCTGGCGAACACGTACAACTACATCGACGCCGGCCACCACGGCTGGATCGGTTGGGCCGACACCAACGCGCAGTACGACAACTTCAACGCGTCCGCCGCCCTGTTCGGTTCGCTCATCGGCGAGAACGGCATGACCGCGGACGACGTCCACGGCTTCATCTCCAACACCGCGAACTACTCGGCGCTGGAAGAGCCCTACTGGGCGGTCAACCAGAACGTCGGCGGCCAGGCGCTGAACCAGAACCCCAACCTCCCGTGGGTGGACTGGAACGACTTCAACAACGAGAAGGACTTCACGGAGGCCATGCGTGAAGAACTGATCGACAACGGGTTCAACGAGGACATCGGCATGCTGATCGACACCAGCCGCAACGGCTGGGGCGGCGACTACCGTCCGACCGGCACCTCGACCTCGACCGACCCGGTGACGTTCGTGGACGAGTCGCGGCTCGACCAGCGCTTCCAGAAGGGCAACTGGTGCAACCAGGCCGGTGCCGGCCTCGGCGAGCGGCCGCAGGCCGACCCCGAGCCCTGGATCGACGCCTACGTGTGGATCAAGCCCCCCGGTGAGTCGGACGGCTCCTCGGAGCTGATCGACAACGACGAGGGCAAGGGCTTCGACGAGATGTGCGACCCCGACTACCAGGGCAACATCCGCAACGGCAACAACCCGTCCGGTGCTCGCGACGACATGCCGATCTCGGGCCACTGGTCCTCCGAGCAGTTCCAGGAGCTCCTCGAGAACGCCTACCCGCCGGTCAACTGACGGCTGCTATATCAATGGGCCCGGCGCTCTCCGGGAGGCGGATCGCCGGGCCCCCATAGACCACATCCTCGGTTCCTTCCGGTGACCGGGCCCCGCGGGACGGCGGGGCCCGGTCTTTACCGGTCTCCGCAGGGGAACGGAAGCGGCCCCGGCCGGTCATCAGACCGGCCGGGGCCGCGTGTCTCCCGTGCTTCAGGCCCTGGACTCGCAGAGCGGGCCGCCGATGCCGCGCAGCAGGGTGCCGACGAACTGCTCGACGGTGTCGGGCCGGTTCAGCTCGCTGTAGTGCCCGTAGACGAAGATCGTCAGGAGCGGGCTGATGAACATGGCCACGGCCAGGTCGAGGTCGACGTCGTCGGCCAGCTCGCCGCGCTCGGCCCAGTGGGCGAAGGTCTCGCGGACGAAGAGGCGCCGGTGCTCGACCATGCGGTCGTGGTGCTCCTTGTACTCCGGTTCCTTCACCGCGGTCATCATGCACTTGAAGACCTTGCGGTCCCTCGCGCCGAACGTCTTGCGCATGTTGTTCGCGATGTGGGTCAGGTCGTCGCGCAGCGAGGTCCGCGGCATGGTCGTCGGTATCGGCGCCTTGAGCCGCTCGACGGCGGTGACGATGAGCTCCTCCTTCGAGGGCCAGCGCCGGTAGATCGTGGCCTTCGAGACGCCCGACCGTTCGGCGATGGCCTCGACGCTGACGTCGGTGATGGTCCCGTGCTCGGCGATGAGGTCCAGGGCGGCTTCCAGGATCGACTGGCTGACCGCCTCACTGCGGGGGCGGCCCTTGGCGGGGGCCGCCCCGGCGGACTCGTCGGGACCGGTCGTCACTGCGCTGAGCTCGGGAGGCATGACTCCATTGTTCCTCAGACCTCGACGAGGGCGGGCTCGGCGGCCTGCTCGGGCGAGGTCTCGTCGGTCTCACCCCGGCGGCGGCCGGGGAAGAACAGGGCGATGACGACGAGTCCG
Organism: Glycomyces harbinensis; assembly: GCF_900101745.1. Taxonomy (GTDB): domain Bacteria; phylum Actinomycetota; class Actinomycetes; order Mycobacteriales; family Micromonosporaceae; genus Glycomyces; species Glycomyces harbinensis. The sequence continues at coordinate 92,114 of NZ_FNAD01000004.1, forward strand.
ACGACGCCGACCGCGACCGCGGCGAGCGCGGTGGTGTGCAGTGCGGTGATGAAGGAGTCGTTGGCGGCCTGGACGACCTGGCCGGCCGTCTCCTGCGGCACCAGCCCGGATTCCAGCGCCCCGTACGTGGAGGCGTAGGACTCGCGGGCCTCGTCCGACAGCTGCGGCGCGGTCTCGGTGATCTCGGACTGGTAGGACTGGGCCATGATCGTGCCGAGCACGGCGACGCCGAGGGCGCCGCCGACCTGGCGCAGGGTGTTGGCCAGCGCCGAGCCGACTCCGGCCTTCTCCTTCGGGACCGAGGACATGAGCGTGTTCATCGCGGGCGGCATGAGGTTGGCCATGCCGGCGCCGGTGATGGCGAACAGGACGATGACGACCCAGACGGGGGTGTCGGCCTCGAAGACGAACGCGGTGACCAGGAAGTTGGTGATCACCAGGAGCATCGCGACGATGCCGACGGCCTTGGCGCCGAAGCGCTGCACCAGGGAGTTCGACATGGGTGCGAAGACGAGCATCGAGGCGCCGAACGGGAGGAACAGCAGACCGGTCTCCAGCGGCGAGTAGCCCTTGAGCAGCTGGAGGTAGAAGGTCATGAAGAACATCAGGCCCATCATCCCGAAGAACGTCAGGGTGATGATGGCCGAGGAGGCCGAGAAGCGCCGGTTCTTGAACAGCTTCATGTCGAGGGAGGCGTGCGGGATGCGCCGCTCCCAGAGGACGAAGCCGACCAGGACGATCACGCCGAGGGCGATGGTGCCCCAGACCTCGATGCCGGCCCAGGAGCCGGCGTCGCCGGCTTCGATGATGCCGTAGGTGAGGCTGACGAGGCCGATCATGGACAGGGCCATGCCGACGAAGTCGGCCTTGGCCTGGCTGCCCTTGGACTCGGGGGCGAGGATCATGATGGCGATGAGGCCGAAGACGACGATCGGCACGTTGATGAGGAAGACCGAGCCCCACCAGAAGTGCTCCAGGAGCGCGCCGCCGACGATCGGGCCGATGGCGCCGCCGATGCCGACCGCGCCGGTCCAGATGCCGAGGGCCTTGGGGAACTCCTTGGTGGAGAAGACGTTGCGCAGGAGCGACAGCGTCGAGGGCATCATGATCGCCGCGCCGGCGCCCATGAGGGCCCGGTACCAGATGAGCTGGTCGGGGGTGGTGGCGTAGGCCGACAGCAGTGAGGCGATGCCGAAGACCACGAGGCCGGCGATGAGCATTCTCTTGCGGCCGAGGCGGTCGCCGATGACGCCGGAGGCGAACAGGAGGCCGGCGAAGACCAGGGTGTAGGAGTTGATCATCCAGGCGAGGTCGCTCTGGGTGGCGCCGACGCCGACGGGGTCGGGTTCGGCGAGGGTCTTCATGGCGACGTTGAGGACGGTGTTGTCGAGGACGACGACGATGAGGCTGATGACCAGGACGCTGAGGATCGCCCACCGGCGGGGGTGTCCTTGGTCCTCGGTCTCGGCCTCGAAGGCTGGGACGGAACGGGTTTCGCTCACAGGGTTTCCACTTCTGTTGAGAGCGCGAGTGCGCTGGTCGCGGCGGACGGGTGTCCCTGCCGCTCGGCAGCCCGGGCCCGGTCTGCGGCGGCGCGCGCAGAGGCGCCGTCCGGCCGGGGGCCGTGCTGTGCGGTGTTCTCGTCGCGGCGCCGACCGCGACGGTGATGTGGTGTCGCCACCGAGACTACGCCATTCCGAAACGATACGGTACCGTATCGTAATACGTGTCACAAGAATCGTATCTCGAGGCACCGACAAGACGGCCCGACCTCGCTCTTTCGGGGGACAGCGGTGCCGCGGCGGCCCGTTCCCGTCATACCCCGGGGGAAGGATTGCCCCTACCTTTCCCCCGGGAGGGTGGGGGTTTGGGATGGTATCGGTGACCAGGCCGTGAACGCCGTGCGAAGGACCGTGTTCACTCCGCATCGGCCGTGGCGGGCGGCCCTCGCCCCGGGTGATTGAATGGGCCTCGTGGCACCCAAGTTCCCGTACGACGACCTGCAGTCGTTCCTGGCCGCCCTCGAAGCCGACGGCGACCTCAAGCGGATCTCGGCCTCGGTCGACCCGCACCTGGAGATCTCCGAGATCACCCAGCGGGTGATCCGCGCGGACGGCCCCGCGCTGCTGTTCGAGAACCCGGCCGGCAGCACCATCCCCGTGGCCATCAACCTCTTCGGCACGACCGAGCGCATGGCCAAGGCCCTCGGGGTCGCCGACCTCGACGAGATCGGGCAGCGCATCGGCGAGCTGGCCAAGCCCGAGCTCCCGCTCGGGTGGGCCGGCATCCGCGACGGCCTCGGCAAGCTCATGCAGCTCAAGTCCGTGCCGCCCAAGAAGATCCGCAAGGCCCCGTGCCAGGAAGTGGTCTTCACCGGCGACGACGTGGACCTGAACATGCTCCCGGGCCTCCAGGTGTGGCCCGGCGACGGCGGGGTCTTCCACAACTTCGGGCTCACGCACACCAAGCACCCCGAGACCGGCAAGCGCAACGTCGGCCTCTACCGGCTCCAGCAGCACGACGAGCGCTCGATCGGCCTGCACTGGCAGATCCACAAGAACTCCACCAGCCACTACGCCGAGGCCGAGCGTCGCGGCGAGCGGCTGCCGGTCGCGATCGCGATCGGCCCCGACCCGGTGATGGCCTACGCGGCGACCGCGCCGCTGCCGCCGGACATCGACGAATACCTGTTCGCGGGGTTCCTGCGCGGCGAGCGCGTCGAGATGGTCGACTGCCTGACCGTGCCGCTCCAGGTGCCGGCGAACTCGCAGATCGTCCTCGAGGGCTGGGCCGAGCCTGGCGAGCGCCTGCCCGAGGGGCCCTTCGGCGACCACACGGGGTTCTACACGCCCGTGGAGCCGTTCCCGGTGATGCGGATCGAGGCGATGACCATGCGCCAGAACCCGATCTACCACACGATCGTGACCTCGGCCCCGCCCCAGGAGGACCACGGGCTGGGCAAGGCCACCGAGCGGACGTTCCTGCCCCTCGTCAAGATCATGATCCCCGAGATCGTCGACTACGACATGCCCGCGGCGGGGGTCTTCCACAACTGCGTCATCGTCTCGATCGACAAGAAGTTCCCCAAGCAGGCGCAGAAGGTCATGAGCGCGATCTGGGGCCTCCAGATGATGAGCCTGACGAAGCTCATCGTGGTCGTCGACGCCGACTGCGACGTGCACGACTACCGCGAGGTGGCCTGGCGCGCACTGGGCAATGTGGACTACTCAAGGGACCTGCTGCTCACCGAGGGCCCGGTGGACCACCTCGACCACGCGTCGTACCACCAGTTCTGGGGCGGCAAGGCCGGCATCGACGCGACCGCGAAATGGCCCCAGGAGGGCTACACCAGGGGCTGGCCCGAGCCGATGCGCATGAGCTCCTCGGTGAAAGCCACAGTGGACAAAAGGTGGAAAGAATACGGCCTTGACCCGCACCCGTCGCCCCGCCCGTCCGCTCGCTCCGCTCGCCTCCCCGAACCGGAGTGAACACTGTGCCTTCGACAACGGCAAAACCCAATCACGTCAAGGACTTCCTCAAACTCGTGGCGTTCGAGCACTCGGTGTTCGCGCTGCCGTTCGCGTACCTGTCCACGCTCACCGTGATGCACCTCGAGGACGCCTTCAGCTGGCGGGTGCTGGTCCTGGTCACGATCGCGATGGTCAGCGCCCGCACGCTCGCCATGGCGGCCAACCGGATCATCGACCGCAAGATCGACGCCCGGAACCCGCGCACCGCCCAGCGCGAACTGGTCACCGGCAGGGTGTCCCTGCGCACGGCCTACGTCGGCTGCGCGGTGAGCCTGGCGGCCCTGCTCGCCTCGGCCGCGCTGCTCAATCCGCTGTGCCTGGTGCTGAGCCCGCTCGCCGTCGCGCCGCTGATCGTCTACCCGTACGCGAAGCGCTTCACGAACTACCCGCACGCGATCCTGGGCCTGGCCCAGATGGTCGCGCCGGTCGGCGCGTGGCTCGCGGTGACGGGCACGTTCGAGGGCTCGGGCCCGTCGATCGTCCTCGGTGCGGCCGTGGGCCTGTGGATCGGCGGCTTCGACCTCATCTACGCGTGCCAGGACGTCCGCGTAGACCGCGAGATCGGCGTGCGCTCGACCCCGGCCCGCTGGGGCGTGAAGGCCGCGCTGCACGCCTCCACGGTGACCCACGTGTTCGCCTGGGCGGCGTTCGCGTGGTTCGGGACGCTGACCGGTTACGGCCTCCTGTACTGGATCGGCCTCGCGGTCGTGGCCGTCGCCCTCGCGTACGAGCACGCGGTGGTGAAGCCCGGCGACCTCTCGAAGGTCAACCGGGCGTTCTTCACCGCGAACGGATTCGTGGCCGTGGCGCTGTTCGCCTTCGCCCTCGCGGACCTGCTGCTGCGCTAGGCCGACTCGCTCGCGTGGGCGAGCGCCGACGGGGTCTTGCAGCCGTTGATGGCGGGCGCCTCGTGGACGAGCTCGTCGTTCTCGGCCGCCTCGACCATGAAGCGGGCGAAGTCGGTGCGCCGGGTCATGTTGCTCTCCAGGACCGGGTCGCCGACGTGGCGGCTCCACACCGGCAGGCCCTGGGCCGGGCCCTCTTCGAGGTCCGAGCCGCGCACCAGGGTCCAGCGGGTGTCGCTGTTGAAGATCAGGTCGGCGGCGCGGTACTGGTCGGCGATGTCGACGAGCCGGGTGATCCGCATGAGCTTGGCGAAGGCGATCGCGGCCTTGATGCCCCGCGAGTACTTGTCCCGGCCGTCGCGGGTGATGTGCCAGCCGCAGGAGAAGACGAGGCGCGCTCCGGGCTTCGCGAAGTCCATGACCGCCCGGGCCGTGCCCGAGGAGTAGTCGTGCACGCCCCAGGGGACGAGCACTGAGAGGACCGCGTCGCAGCCGTCGACGGCGCGCTCGATGACCTCGCGGTCGTTGGTCCGGCCGCCGATCACGGTGATCCGGTCGGCGTAGTCGTCGAGTTTGGGGACGCTCTTCTCGCGGCAGACGCCGACGACCTCGTAGCCGCGGTCCAGCGCGTGCTGCACCATGTAGCGGCCCAGTTTCCCGGACGCGCCGACGATGCAGACGCGCTTGCCGGCGCCGGTCTGCGGGACGAATTCCATCGGTTCCATGTCGTGCTCCTCGTTCGAAGGGTGAGTCTGCCTTTACACTGTACAGTAAAACTGTACGGTGTAAAGTACAATGCTGAACAAGTCGATGAACAGGAGACGCGCGTGACCGAGCCAGCCGATCCACCGGTCCGGCGCGACCCGCTCAGCAGGGAGAAGGTCCTGCTCGCGGCGGTGGCGATGGCGGACGAGGCGAAGGGCGAGGTGCCGAGCACGCGCAAGCTCGCGAACCGGCTCGGCGTCCGGGCCATGGCGCTGTACCACCACTTCAAGAACAAGGACGAGCTGCTCGACGGCATGGTCGACCTCGTCTTCGCCGAGGTCGAGCTGCCGACCGGGGACCTGGACTGGCAGACCGCGATGCGGCGGCGCGGTGCGTCGATGCGCGAGGCGCTCAAGCGCCATCCGTGGGCGGTCGGGCTCATGGACTCCCGAGTCGACCCCGGCGGGGCGACGCTGCGCCACCACGACACGGTGATCGGGTGCCTGCTCGCGGGCGGGTTCACGATTGTCGGTGCGGCGCATGCGTTCTCGATGCTCGACAGCTACATCTACGGGTTCGCGATCCAGGAGAACGCCCTGCCGATCAGCGACGAGGGCGACTTCGAAGCGGCCGCCGTCGGAATGATGGAGACGGTCCCCGCCGACGAGTTCCCGCACCTGACCGCGATGGCCGCCGAGCACGCCCTCAAACCGGGGTACGACTACGGCGACGAGTTCGCGATCGGCCTCGACCTCATCATCGACGGCCTCGACCGCCACCGCGAGAGCTGGCGCTGACCGACTGGGGGCAACCTCGTTCTCGTGCCGATGTTGTTCGGCCGGGGTGGCGACGCCGGCGGCGGTGTGGGCGGCGGGTGCGCGAACCTGCACCAGACGACGTGGGGCCCGGTGACCGCATGCGGTCACCGGGCCCCAGGTCGTTGCGTCAGAGCACCGCCAGGTTCAGGGCGATGAGGACCACGGAGAACGCCGCTCCCCCGGCGACCATGAGGCCCTGGCCGACCGCGGGCCACATGCTCCACTGCCGCTTGGCGGCGGCGGCCGCGTAGAGGACGAGGTTCACGGCGGCGAGGCCGACCGCGGCGAGCGCGGCCCACATGGTGGCCGTCAGACCCGGTGAGCCGGTGACGACCTGCTGCAACAGCAGGTTCGCGTCACTGACCACGGACATCAGGAGCCCCAGGACCGCGAGCGCGGCGGCGCCCGTGAGCCAGGACGACCAGGCGTTGAGCGAGCGCAGGACCGGCCGCCGCGGCGCGCGGCGCACCAGCCGGACCACCGCGGTCGCCGAGAGCGCGAGGAAGCCTGCGGCGAGGATCAGCCCGCCGGCACCGAGGCCCACCTGGTGGAGAAGCGCACCGTTGTACCAGGGCACCGGCGCGAAGGAAACGGCCGGGTCCACGCTGCTCAGCAGGATGCCGTAGTCGGTGAAGGCGATGGTGGCGGTGCCGCCCTGCTCCTGGAACAGCCCGTCGCCGACGGGCACCCAGCGCTGCTCGCCCGCAGCGGGGTCGGAGGAGAGCCCGGTCGTGGTCAGGCCGCCGTCCGCGGTCTCCACGGTGACCGGGGCGACGACGCGGGCGAGCTCGGTGAAGTCGGAGCTCGCGGTGCGGATGCTGACGTACTCGCCGGTGTAGCGGTCGAGGTCGTCCTCAACCGGTTCGAATGCCTGCGGTTCGGGCAGGGCGCCGAGCGCGGCAAGGACGTCGCGCACCAGTTCCTCGGCCGCGAACGAGGTCGCGGCCGCCGACTCGCCGGCGCCGTTGAACGCCACGTGCACGCTGATGCCCCGGTCGGGGACCACGGCGAGCGCCGTGTGGAAACCGGGCAGGTCGCCGGCCTTGAACCAGACGCCGTCGCCGGGCCCGGCGAACTCCTGGAGGCTGAAGCCGATGCCGGGCATGCGGTCGTCCGAGCCGAACTGGCGGGTGGTCATCTGCTCCGCCACGCCCTCCCCGAGGATCGGGTCGCGCTGGGCGAGCGCAGCCATGAACCGGCTCAGGTCGTCGGCGGTGCTGAGGACGCCGGGGCCGGCCGCGGTCCCCGGGGCGATGCGGCCCGCGGTGACGACCTGCCCATCGGCGTACCGGTAGCCTTCGGCGGCGTCGGCCCCCTTGGCGGGTTCCTCGCGCACCACGCGGGTGTCGTCCATGCCCAGCGGCGTGAACAGGCGCTCGGAGAGAACGTCCTCATAGGACTGACCGGAGGCTTCCTCGATGAGGACGCCGGCGAGGACCATGTCGTAGTTGTTGTAGGCGATCAGCGTCCCCGGTTCGCGCAGGCGCTCGGGCTGCTCCTGCGCCGCGAAGTCGGCGAGCGAGGGCATGTCCTCCGGGGCCCAGCGGCCCCAGCCGAGGATGCGGTCCTCGAAACCGGAGGTGTGGGTGAGCAGGTGGCGCAGTGTGACCGGGTCGCCGGGGAAGGTGTCGGGAACGTCGAAGTCGAGGTAGTCGTTGACATCGGCGTCGAGGTCGAGCGCCCCTTCGTCGACGAGCTGGAGCGAGGCCGCCGTCGTGAACAGCTTCGCCACGGAGCCGGTGTAGTAGGCGGTGTCGGTCGCGAACGGGGCGCCGCCCACGACGGCCTCCCCGTACGCCTCGGTGAGGACCGGCTCCCCGTCGACGACGAGCACGGCGGCGCCGCCGGGGATCTCGTGCTCGTCGAGGATCGCGGCGATGCGGGTGTCGATGAGGTCGGCGACCGCCGCGACGTCGGTCTCGTCCTGGGCATGGGCGGGCACGGCGGCGAACACGGCCCCCAGGACCAGGGCCGGGACCAGAAGGGGTGCGGGCTTGTTCATGCGTTGAACGGTATTGGGACACAGGAGTTCTCTCAATGAGGAAGCCTGGCGGATACAGGGTGGGGCAGACCCCACCACCGCCTTCGGGAACGACCCCGCCGCCGCGGGGCCGGGCCGCGCCCGGCGGAAGGCCCGGTCCGCCCGCGGTCGCCACGGTAGGCGGGGCCGCATATGGATCGACGAGTATCAACACGGTCTCGACGCTGGACTTCGGGGTGCCCCGTAGTCCAAGATGAGGCCATGTGGTCCCGATCGACCGATCTCATCCCTCCGGGGAGGACCCCGTGCATCCACTGATCGGGTTCCTGATCGCCGTGGGGCTGTTCGCGATCGGCCTCTACGGCGTGCTGACGCGCCGCAACGCCGTCATGCAGCTGGCCGCCGCCGAGCTCATGCTCGGCGGCGTGCACCTGGTGCTGGTCACCGCCGATCTCGTCCACAATGCCCTCACCGGCCAGAGCTTCGCGCTGTTCATCGTGGTCATCGCCGCCGCCGAGGTCGGGGTGGGCCTCGCGCTCATCCTCAACCTGTGGCGCGAGCGGGCGACGATCGACACCGACGACCTGCCCGCCGAGACCGCTGACGAGCCTTCCGCCGAGCGCGATTCCGGACGAGAATCGTCCGAAATGGACATCGGAGGCGGCCGATGACGCTCACGCTCCTTCTTGTCGCCTGCCCCGCGCTGGCGGGCCTGGCCGGGCTCCTGATCCGGGACCGGCGCCCCGCCCGGTACGTCGCGGTCGCCGCGCCCGCGCTGACGCTGGGACTCGCGGCCGCGTGCGCCGTCGCGAACCCGAAGGGCGACTTCGTCCTCGCCGACTTCGGGACGATCCGCGTCGCTGCCGCCCTCGACCTCTCCCCCACCGCCGCGACCGTGGCCCTGGCGGCCGTGTTCGTGACGTTCCTCGTGCAGCTCTACTCGGTCGCCTACCTGCGCGACGACCCGCGCTATGCGGCGTTCGGGGCGCAGGTGAACCTGTTCTGCGCCGCGATGCTCCTGGTGGTCGCGGCCGACGACCTGGTACTGCTGCTCATCGGCTGGGAGGTCATGGGCGCCTGCTCGTACCTGCTCATCGCCCACTACGCGAAACTGCCCGAGGCGCCGGGCGCGGCCGCGAAGGCGTTCCTGGTGACGCGCTTCGGCGACGTCGCGTTCGTGCTCGGGGTGATGTGGATCGGCGCGTCCGCCGGGACGTTCCGGCTCAGCGAGATCCAGGACCCGCCGGCGGGCGCCGGAGCGGCGATGCTGCTGATCCTGTTCGGCTGCATCGGGAAGTCGGCGCAGTTCCCGCTCCAGATCTGGCTGCCGCCGGCGATGGCCGGGCCCACGCCGGTCAGCGCGCTCATCCACGCGGCCACGATGGTCGCGGCCGGGGCGTACGTCCTGACCCGGCTCCTGCCGCTGTGGCCGACGGAGCTGCTGCTCGTGGTCGCGCTCGTCGCGGCGGTGACGATGATCGGGGCGGGCCTGTGCGCGCTCGCGGCCCGCGACCTCAAGGGCGTCCTGGCGTGGTCGACGGTGAGCCAGGTCGGATTCATGTTCGCGGGCGTCGCCGTCGCCGCAGGCGACGCGGCGCTGTTCCACCTGGTCTCGCACGCGGCGTTCAAGGGGCTGCTGTTCCTGACGGCCGGGGTCGTAATCGCGCTGGCCGGGACGGACGGGTCGCTGCGCGCGACGCGACTGCGACCGGGCGACTCACCGCTGGCGTTCTGGGCCATGACGATCGGGCTCGCCTCCATGGCGGGCCTGCCGCCGCTGGGCGGCTTCTACAGCAAGGAGACCGTGCTCGGCGCGGCCTATGAGGCCGGGACGCCGGCGGGCGTGATCGTGTTCTGGGCCGGGGTCGGCGCGAGCATCCTCACGGCCGCTTACGCGGCGAGGCTGTGGCTGCTGCTGTTCTGGCGCGGCCGGGGCGCCATCGAGCGGGCGGCCGTTCCCTGGGCTGAGTCGTTCAGCCTGTGGGCGTTGACGGCGGCCACGGTCGGCGTCGGCATGCTGTATTACGCGGGGCCGTTCGCGGTGCCGGAGCTGCATTGGGACTTGATGGCGCTGCTGCTGCTGGCGACGCTCGGCGGCTTCGCCGTGGTGGGCGACTCGTGGTGGCGCGACCGGCCGCGATCGGGCACGCGGGTGACCGACCGCGACCCGGCCCGCATTCTGGGCCGGTCCCGGCCCGCCTTCGCCGAAGGGCTGTACGCGGAGCGGTTGGCGGCCAAGGCGACGCGGGCGATGGCCCGCGCGGCGGGCGCCGGGGCGCGGGCTCTGGACGAGCGCCTGGTCGACCGGACCGTGGTCGAGGGTTCGGCGCGGGCGACGGTGGCGGCCGGTCGTGAGACCGTTGCGGGCCACCGCGGCGGGCTCGTGCGGTACCTGCGGCTGAGCGCGGCCGGGACACTGGTCGTCGCGGCCGTGGCGATCGGAGTGAGCCTGTGGAGCTGAGGATCGGTGAAGCGGGGGCGGTGAGCGAAGCGTTGCCTTCGAGTCGACGGCTTCGCGCGCGGGAAGTCGCGGAAGTCTGCGCGGCCGTGCGCGCGGTCGAGGCCGGGCAGGCTCGAGACCGGCGCCGCGGCGCTGCGGATGCGATGGTATTCGCGGAAGGCCTTGTGCCCCGTCGGAATCGGTCCGCGCACGGTCGACATGGCCCATCGGATGCGGTGGTATTCAGGGCGGATTCTGCGCCCCGTCGGGATCGCCCCGCGCTCCTCCGACACGGTGCAGCAAAAACGGCGGTAGCAGCACTCGCCGCGAGCTTTGCCCCCGATCGAGATGGGACCGTATTCCGCCTGCTCAGCGTTGCGGATGCGACAGGACTCGACGCGGGCCCTGCACCTCGTCGGAATCGGTCTTCGCTCCGCCGCCCCGACACATCGCATGCGGCGGTATTCACGGCGGGTTCTTCGCTCCATCGAGGTCGGACCGCACTCGGTCGACACGGCGCTGCGGCTGCAACGGTGTCCGCTGCGGGCCTTGCACTCCACCGGGATCAGACCTCGCTCCGTCGGCCCGGCGCTGCGCGTGTCGCGACGGCTGCTGCTGCAAGCGTCCGATCCGGGCCGAGTCAACGGGCCCAGCAGCGACCGAATGCCGCGATCGCCGCGGGAAGCGGGGCGTTCGCATGAGCGCACTTCTCGTTGTGGCCGTGGGCGTTCCGCTCATCGGGGCGGTGCTGGTCTGGGCTTGGCAGCACAAGGCGTTCGCGCATTGGATCGGCGTCGCGGCCGCCGCACTCGGCCTCGCGGCGGCCGCGGTGCTGCCGCTCGGGCGCGCCGACGGCACCCGGATGCTCGACAGCGGCCGATTCACCAGCGGCTGGTGGCACGAGTTCGACGCCGCCTGGGCCCCCTCACTGCACCTGGACTTCTCGCTGGCCGTGGACGGCGTCTCCTGGCCGCTGATCCTGCTGACCGCGCTCCTCGGCCTCCTCTGCTGCGTCCACAACGCGGCGGTGATCGAGCGCGGCAAGACGGCCCCGCAGCCGCGCGAAGCGACTGCGACTGCGACTGCGACTGCGACTGCGACTGCGACTGCCGAACATCACACTTCAGCTCCCCTTCAGGTTCCCGCCGCTACCGTTGAAACCGGGGGCCCTTTCCCGGCGGCGGACCAGGCCCGCGGCGTGCCCGCCGCATCGGGCCGCTTGCACCCCGGCCGCTTCGACCCCGGCACCGCCCGGCCGTCGCCGACCCTGACTTCACTGCTCCTCGCCGTGCAGGCCGCCTCAACGCTGGTGTTCCTGTCGGACAACCTCATCCTGTTCTTCATCGCCTTCGAAGCGGTCCTGCTGCCCATGTGGGCGATCATCCACCGCTACGGCGACCCGGCCGCCCGGCGCCACGCGGCCGCCAAGTTCGCGCTGTTCACCGTCGCCGGCTCGCTCCTCATGGCCACCGGCCTGTTCGTCGCCGTCGCCGACGCCGGGACCGCCGACCTCGGCGCGATCATCACCGCCGGAGGCGTCTCCGACGACGTCTCGCTGCTCGTGTTCACCCTGCTCGCCACCGGATTCGCGGTCAAAGCACCACTGTGGCCGCTCCACTCGTGGCTGCCCGACGCGCACACCGCCGCACCCACCGTCGGCTCGGTCCTCCTCGCGGGCGTGCTGCTCAAACTCGGCACGTACGGCCTCATCCGCGTCGCCGGAGGCCTCGCCCCCGACGGCGCCGCCGACGCCGCACCCGTACTGGCGGTGCTCGCCGCGCTCGGCATCATCGTCGCCGGACTCGTGTGCCTGGGACTACCCGAGATCAAACGCCTCATCGCGTACTCCTCGGTGGGCCACATGGGATTCGTGGTTCTCGCATTCGCGGCCGGAACCGAGGCGGGCGTGCGGGCGGCCCTGTTCGGGAACCTCGCGCACGGCCTGGTCACGCCGCTCCTGTTCTTCCTCGCCGGAGCCCTCAAGTCCCGCACGCACACCGGGAGGCTCGCCGAACTCGGCGGCCTTCGCCTGGCCGCACCGATGCTCGCCGGGCTCTTCGGGTTCGCGGCGCTCGCGTCGCTGGGCCTGCCGGGCCTCGCGGGATTCTGGGGCGAGGCGTTCACCGTCTACGCCGCCGCCGAACGCGGCGGCGCCTGGCTGGCGCTCGCCGCGGTGGCGGCCTTCGGCGCGTTCCTGGCCGCCGCCTACCTGCTGCGGATGCTCAAACGTGTCAGCCACGGCCCGGTCGCGCCCGCGATCGCCGGCATCGGCGACGCCTCGGCGGCCGAGATCGCGGTCTGGTCCCCGCTCGTGGCCGGGACGCTGCTGCTCGGCCTGATGCCGGGCCCGCTGCTGGCCCTGTTCGCGGAAGGGCTGCTGTAGATGGACGGCGAAACGATGGCACGGGACACTGCCCGGCCGGTCGGCCGCCTCGCGGGCCCGCCCGCACCAGGCTGCACGTCGCGCCCGATGAACGCGGGGGCGTGAGCGATGCAGGTGCAGACGATCGACCACGCGGCCCTGCTGCCGCTGTACCTCGCCGCGGCGTCCGCGGTACTGGCGCTGTTCGCGGGCCGGTTCGCCAAGGCCGCCATGATGATCGGGCTCACGGCCGCGGCAATCGCGGCGGTCTGGGTCGGCGTCGGGCCCGACCGGGCCGCGTTCAACGTCGGCGAATGGCACTCCTATGTGGCCGACGACCCGGCGATGGGCGCGGCGGCGCTGTTCGCCGCCGTCACGGTCCTCGTCGCGGGCATCAGCGGCCGTCAGGCGGGCGAGTACTGGTTCCTCCTGGCCGCCTCGGCGTCCGGCGGCATCGCGCTCGCGGGTTCTCGCGACCTGATCTCGCTGATCGTGGCGCTGGAGACGCTGACCGTGCCGCTGTACGTGCTGGTGACGAAACCGGGACGGGACGGCGCCGAGGCCGGGGTGACGTTCCTGATCTCCTCGATCACCGCGTCCGCGACCGCGCTCATGGGCGCGGCGCTGCTGTACTCGGCCGCGGGAACGGTGCACCTCGGCGGACTCCCGGCGGGGCTGGCCGACGCGGACGCGGGCCTGACGGCCGCCGGGGTCGCGCTGCTCCTGGGCGGGCTGGCGTTCAAGCTGGCCGCCGCGCCGCTCCACGCATGGGCGCCGCTGGTCCTCGAACGCGCGCCGCTGCCGATCGCGACCTACCTGGCGAGCGCCTCCAAGCTCGGCGGCGCGCTCGCGATCGTCTGGCTAGTCCACTTCGGACTCACTCCGGGCGCCGGGGCCTTCGGCGACCTGCTTCCGCCGCCCGAGGGCTTCCCGAGCGCGCCCGTCGCGCAACGCAGCGCCGGGATCGTGCTGGCGGCGTTGAGCGTCGCCTCGATCGCGGTCGGGAACCTCGCCGCGCTGGCGCAGCGCCGCACGGTGCCGCTGCTGGCGTGGTCGGGCGTGGCCCACGCCGGGTACGTGCTCGCACCGCTCGCGGTCATCACCACGGCCGACGGCCGGGAGGAGGCCGGGGCCGCGGCTTCGGCGGCGCTGGCGTACGCGGTGCTCTTCGTGCTCCTGGAAGCCGGGGCCTTCACGGCCCTGACCGCCGTCCGCCCGGGAAGCGGAGATTTCCTCGCCTCGGAGGAAGGTCGTACCCCCGAGGCAGACTTGAAAGCCGGGGGTCCCCCCGTGCCCGATTTGAAGGCTGATGCCCCGGTTTCGGGTCTTACCGCCGGGCACCGTCGGACCCTTGCGGCACCGGATCGGCTCGGCGACGGCGGGCGCATCTCCGAGCTGACCGGGCTCTGGCGCACCGCGCCGCTGCCCGCCTCGCTCCTCCTCTTCTCCGTCATCGGGCTCGCCGGGCTGCCGCCCGCGCTCGCGGGGACGTTCGCCAAGGTCGCGATCCTCGAAGTGCTCGCCTCCTCGGCCGTCTGGCTCGCCGTGATAGTCGCCGCCGGGGCCGTCGTCGGGCTCGCCTACTACCTGCCGCTCGCGCGCACCCTCCTCCTCGGCCGCCCCGCCACCCTCGCCGGGGGCCGCTTCGCCATCGCGGTCGCCGCAATCGGCCTCGCCCTCCTCGCGGCCTCCCTCGCGCCGCAGCTCGTGTTGGAGTTCACGTCCGTTTTGCAGTAATTTCCCAGCTTGTGGCGAAATACTGGCCGTAACCAGGACGTTGCTTTTCCCACCAGGAGGGAAACCCAACCACCATGAAGCACCACAACGGCCTCAAAACGGCGGTGCTGCTCGGCGCCATGTCCGCGCTCGTCATCGCGATCGGCTACGCGCTCGGCGGCTCCACCGGCATCCTCATCGCCGCGGTCATCGCCGTCGGCATGAACGCCTACGCCTATTTCAACTCCGACAAGATCGCCCTGCGCGCCATGCGGGCCCGGCCGGTCACCGAAGCGCAGGCCCCGCAGCTGTACGCGACGGTCCGCGAGCTGGCGCAGCGCGCCGGCCAGCCGATGCCGCGCCTCTACGTCTCACCGACGCCGCAGCCGAACGCGTTCGCCACGGGCCGCAACCCCGAGAACGCCGCGGTCGCCGTCACCGAGGGCATCCTGCGCCTGCTCACGCCCGCCGAGCTGCGGGCCGTGATCGGGCACGAGCTGTCGCACGTCTACAACCGCGACATCCTCATCTCCTCGGTCGCCGGGGCGCTCGCCAGCATCATCACCATGCTCGCGAACCTCGCGATCTTCCTGCCGTTCTTCGCCTCCGACGACGAGGACCGGCCCAACCCGCTGGTCCTGCTGCTGACGATGATCCTCGGCCCCCTCGCGGCCGGGCTCATTCAGATGGCCGTCTCGCGCTCGCGCGAATACGAGGCCGACGCCTCGGGCGCGCGCCTCACCGGCGACCCGCTGGCCCTCGCCAGCGCCCTGGAGAAGATCTCCGCGGGCGTCGACCGGTTCCCGGCGCGCACCGACAGCCGCGTCGCCGAGCAGTCGCACCTGATGATCGAGTCGCCGCTGCGCGGCCGGGGCCTCACGAGCCTGTTCTCGACCCACCCGCCGACCGCCGAGCGCGTCAAGCGCCTGCGGGAGATGGCCCGCGGCGTCGTCCGCTAGACCGAATGCGTTCGGGCACACCGAAAGCCGCGCCGGCAATTGCCGGCGCGGCTTTTCGCTGAAGTCAGAAATCGCCCGGACCCGGGTCCGCCGCGACGTCGCGTCAGTAGGCGCTGCCGCCGATGTCCTTGATGCCGCTGCGGACATCCAGGAGGTAGACCAGGGCGGCCGCGATGGCGACGAGGGCGAACAGGTTCAACCGGGCGTATCCGCCGAAGAGCAGCGCGAGAACCAGGCTGATGACCAGGATCCCGAGCCAGGCGCCCTTCGACAGGGTGCCGACGGCACTGAAGGCGTCGGGCTTCTGCACCGCGCAGTGGATGCAGGCGATCAGGGACAGGAGCGCGCCCCCGTAACCGATGATCTGCGAGATCACGCCACGGACCTCGAAGGCGAACGCGACAGTTGCGAACTCTGGCATGTGGCCAGCCTACCCGCAGGTACTCGGAAGCCGGTCGCCTCGGCTACTTGCCGAGCTTGCGACGCTGAACGCGGGTCTTGCGAAGCAGCTTGCGGTGCTTCTTCTTCGCCATGCGCTTGCGCCGCTTCTTGATGACCGAGCCCATAGAGCTTCCTCACAGATGTTCACTAGACAATACTTAGAGCCCGACAAGCCTAACTCGCGCTACCGGCGGCCCCCGCGCCGGGCGAGTCCGACCGAAGGCCCCGTCACAGCTCGCGCGTGGCGGGGCCTCGAAGGACGAGCGAGGTCACTCGTCGGTCTGGAGGGCCTCGGAGAGGTAGGTCTTCACGGCGCTCTCGGGGACGCGGAAGGAGCGCCCCACCCGCACCGCCGCGATCTCACCGTTGTGGACGAGCCGGTACACCGTCATCTTCGAGACGCGCATCAACTCGGCCACTTCCGTCACCGTCAAGAACTTGACCTCGTCGAGGAGGTCCCCGGGTTCGCTCATGTGTCTCACCGTTCTGTCGAGGGCTGTTGCGAGCACTTATGCAAGGACGTGGGGTTGTGTGATGTATTAGAGGTGCGGTGGACGCGAATGCCCATATGAACCGAAACAAGCCGGTCGTCACTAAGCGTGACGTTGATGTATTTCGATTGGGATGTTGCTCATGTTACGGCAGTCCGCGCCACCCGGCAACACCCGATCTCACACGGTCTGGGCAATGAAGGCCGTAATCTCCTCCATCAGATCGGCATAGCTCTTGCCGTAGACGGTCTCGGCCGCGTCGACCGCAGGCGTGCCCTCACGCGCGGTCATCCCGAAGAACTCGCTGAACTTCTCGACCCCGTACTCGTCGATGACGTAGTGGACGCCGAGGAACCCGCACCCGTACTTGCCCGAGCCGGCGAGGGTGTCGTCCTCTTCGCCCGGCGGGAGGATGTCGGTCGCGCAGCCGCCCTGGTCGACGTAGTCGCGCACGTCCCACATCCGGTCGTAGTCCTCGAGGGCCCGGTCGCCGTGGTCGATGTACTCGGCGACGCCCTCGACCATCCACCAGGTGTCGTCGGCGTAGCGCTCGGACGGCGCGGCCCACAGGGTCACGGCGTGGCCGAGCTCGTGGCGGATGACGCTGGTGAGGCCCTCGTTCCAGCCGGTGCGGTCGACGCCCATGACGGTGGCGTAGGTCGACGGCTCGCGCACGCCGTTGTTGGTGCCGGTGAGGGGCAGGGCGAAGCCGAGGACGTCCTCGGAGTCCCAGCCGCTGCCGAACCAGGTGTCGAACTCCTCGTCGCTGGCGATGTAGATGACGTACCGGTCGGGCTTCTCCCAGTAGGCCCACTCGTCGGCGTTCGCCGCGGCGGCCTCGGAGACCTCCAGGGCCTCGTCGAGGCGGGCGGCCATCGAGGCCGGGACGGCGGTGACGGTGCGCTCGCCGACGGCCGCGACCAGGTCGGTGACCTCCCACGGGTGCGGGCCCTGCCCGTACTCGGAGTCGGCGACCTCGATCATCGTCATGCCCTCGTCCCCGGCGCGCCAGCGGGTGTCGAAGACGATGTCGGCGGCCTTGCAGGTGTCGGCGGGCTCGACGAAGCAGTAGGAGAGCGCGACCGAGATGTCGTAGAGGGGCACCGCGCCGGAGGCGTCCTCCAGGGGGCCCGAGGTGATCGTGTAGTCGAAGCGGGAGACCTGCATGGACGTGAGCGAGTCGAACCGGCCGGTCATCTTCTCGTGCAGGGTCGGGTCGTAGGCCGCGAGCCAGCCCTCGAGGCTGCCGTTGAGCAGCGACTCGGCCTGGGCGTCGAGCGTGAGCTGGGCCTGCTCCCTGAGGTAGGCGAGGATCTCCGACTCGGGCGCGTTCGGTCCGGGGCTGGGGACCGTGCCCTCGCCGGGCTGGACGGCGAGGCCCTCGATGCTGCCGGTCTCGGCGGCGGGCATGGCCGGGCGCCAGCCGTTGACGAGCGCCCCGGCGAACACGGAGGTGGCGACCAGGAGGACCACGATGAAGACGGTGGCCAGGCGGGAGCGCTTGGGGTCGGGGCGCGGCGCGTAGTAGGCGAGCGGCCGGGGCGGGCCGGGCCAGGGGGGCATCGCGCTGACCGGGACGGGGCCCGGCGGCATCGCGCCGGGCGGGACGGGTCCGCGCGGGCCCATCTGCCCGGGGTGGGCCATGCCCGGGTGGGCCATGCCGGGCGGCGCCATGTCGATCGGGAGCGCCGAGGGCGGGGCGGTCGGCTCGGGCATCGGCACGGCCGGGGACGCCTGGGGCATGGGCGCGCCGCCCTCGGCGGCCTGCGGGAGGACCGGTTCGGGGGAGGCGGGACGCGGCGCCTCGGGCGCGGGCCGCTGGCCGGGCACCAGAGGAGCGGGGCCGTGCGGGGCGGGCCGGGATTCGCCGGGGTGGCCGCGCTCGGAAGAGTCCGGGGTGAAGTCCTCGGGGGCTTGAGTCACGTTCGCAACTGTAGTCGCCGATCGCTACCCGCGCGAGACGCGAGGAGGCCGTGTGCGCTGGGCGTCCAGCCGGTGACGGCCCTTGCGACGCTGCTCACGGCCGCGGGCCGGAGCAGGGGTGCGTTCCGGCCCGCGTTGCGAGCTTTCTAAGACTTCGTCCACAGTGACCGGGCGAAGACCGCGAGGTTCGCGGGGCGCTCGGCCATGCGGCGCATGAGGTAGCCGTACCACTGGTCGCCGTAGGGCACGTAGACGCGCATCCGGTAGCCCTCGGCCGCGAGCCGCAACTGCTCGGCGGTGCGGATGCCGTAGAGCATCTGGAACTCGAAGGAGTCCTTGTCGCGGTCGTACCAGCGGGCCCGGTCGATGCCGATCTCGATCAGGCGCGGGTCGTGGGTCGCGAGCATCGGGAAACCCTCGCCGGCCATGAGCGCGTTGATGCAGCGCACATAGGAGCGGTCGACGTCGAGGCTGCGCTGGTAGGCGACCGACTCGGGCTCCTTGTAGGCGCCCTTGCACAGGCGGATGCGCGACCCCGGCGTCGCATGGGCCTTGCAGTCGTCCTCGGTGCGGCGCAGGTACGCCTGGAGCACCGCGCCGGTGGACTCGAAGTCGGCGCGCAGGCGCTGGACGATCTCCAGGGTCGAGTCGGTGACCGTGTGGTCCTCCATGTCGACGGTGACCGTGGTCCCGGCGTCGGCGGCGGCCTCGCAGATCTCGCGGGCGCGGTCGTACGCGAGGTCGGCGTCGATGCGCTGGCCGAGCGCGGAGAGCTTGACGCTGACCTCGGCGGACCGGGACAGCCCTTCGCCCTTGAGGGCGGCCAGGAGGTTCAGGTACTCGTCGCGGGTCGCGTCGGCCTGCTCGACGACGACGGTGTCCTCGCCGAGGTAGTCGAGCGTGGCGAGCAGCCCGTCGGCGGCGAGTGTGCGGGTCGTGGCGACCGCGTGGGCCGTGGTCTCGCCGGCGACGTAGCGGCGGACGAGCGACCGCGTGACCGGCGCGGTGCCGACGAGGCGCTCGATCTTCGATGACCGGGCGGCGGCGAGGATGACAGAACGCAGCATGAGTGCAGCGTAACCGCACGGCGTTCCGGATCAGGTCACAGCGTCATAACACGTGCGCCGCAACATTGGAAACCAAGTCAAAGAATAGGAAGGATCATCTTCTTCCAAGGCCTTGTGGATCCGGGGCCTGTGTAAGTCCTGATAGTGCGGGGCGTTCCGTCCACTGGCGCCGGCCCGGCCGGTCCGGGCCGACGGCACGGCCGGGACCTCGTCGAGCAGGCGCCGGTACAGCCCGTTCAATCGGGCGGCCTGGGCCTCCCAGCTCCATTCGGCGAGGCGGTCGGCGGTGTAGGCCGACCGGTACGCCTCCGGGGCGGTGATCACGGACTTGACCGCCTGGGCCAGGCCCTCGGCGTCGTCGGCGGCGAAGACCTCGCCCTGGCCGGTCGCGGCGACCGTCTCGGCCATGGCCTTGACGTCGGAGACCACCACCGGCAGCCGCGCGTGGGAGTACTCGAAGAACTTGGTGATCAGCGCGATCTCGTGGTTGAGGTAGCGGCGCAGCGGGATCACGCCGACGTCGGCCTCGGACAGGAACGGCACCACCTGCGTGTGCGGCACGTACGGGACCGCGTGGACCCGCTCGGCGACGCCGAGCCTCCCGGCGCGTTCGAGCAGCTGGCGGATGTACGGCGCCTCGGGGTTGGCGACCACGAACGCGCTGTGCACGTCCGGCAGCGAGCGCAGTGCCGTGACCATGAGGTCCAGACCCCGCTGGGGCGCGGCCGCGCCGCTGTAGACCATGAGCGGGACGTCGGGTCCGATCCCGCACGCGGCCCGCAGGCTCGGCGCGGGCGCGGCGCCGTCCGCGGCGGCCGCGCCGGGGGCGTTCATGACCACCGCGGGCGGCTCGGCCAGGCGGTGGCGGTCCTGGAGCAGGTCGCCCAGCGCCGCCGAGACCGTGACGACCGCGTCGGCGCTCGCGGCGAACTCGCGCTCGTGCGCCAGCTGCGCGGGGTGCCAGCGCGGGTGGGCGTTCCAGGGCTTCATGCCGGGCAGGTACTCGTGGGCGTCCCACACCAGTCTGACCTCGCGGCCCTCGGCGGCCGCCCGGAGTTTCGCGCGGGCGCCGACCCCGAGCATCTGGAAGTCGTTGGCGTGGATGAGGTCGGGTTCGAGGTCGTGCACGGCGCGGCCGAAGGCCAGCTCCAGGTCCCACAGGGCCGGGTCGAACCGGCGCCACCCGGGGCCGCCCGGGAGCAGCCCCGACAGCCAGGTGGTGAACCGGTCGAGTCGGGAGATCATCTGGCGCCGGCGCAGCCGCAGCCGCACCGTGTGCTCGGCGCGCAGCCGGACCCAGTTCTCGTTGGCGCGCAGGAGGGCGCCCCGCACCCGCAGCCCGGCGCGGCGGCGGAGCCGGGCTGCGGGTGCGAGCCCGGGCTCGTCGAGTCCGTACTGCATGCCGTCGAGACGCAGCTGCGCGGACCGGACCCGCAGCTGGCGTTCGCGGTAGGGCTGGAGCGGTCCGTACGGGTAGGCGAGCGGGTCGCGCAGCCAGGCCGGGCGCAGTTCGTGGGGGCGGCGCGCGAAACCGCGGGTGACCGGCAGCAGCCGCACCGTGGCGCCGCCGAGGTCCCATTCGCGCTGGTGGGAGTCGGGCGAGCGGCCCAGGAGGAAGACCTCGAATCCGGCGGCGGCCGCCGAGGCGGCCTCCTTCTGCACGCGCGAATCGCCTTCGACGTCGTTCTGCACGAGCATCACGACGCGGCGGTCCTGCTTCGGGCGCTCCTGGTCCGTCATTCGGCTGTTCCCTCCCCCGTCAGCCCGGCGGTGACCCGGCCGGGCGCTCCCATGCTATGGAGGCGGGATATCCAAAGGGGACTGAATACGGCGAAAGACCGGCCGGGACCGCTCGTCTTGCGACCTGCGGTCCCCCGCCCGGGTGACGCCTTCAGCGGCCGGGCCGCCGAGCCGGGGTCACGATCCGTTGACGGCGGTGACGGGGGACTCGTCCGAGCGCGGCTGCGGCACCGCCGAGGGGGCCGTGCCGAGGAGCCGGCGGTAGAGCGCGTCGTAGCGGGCCGCCTGCGCCTCCCACGTGAACTCGTCGAGGAAGCCCGGTTCGGCGAAGGGCTTGGTGTAGCGGGGGCGGTCGTCGATCACGGTCCGCGCGGCCCGCGCCAGTCCCTCCACGTCCCCGTACCGGAAGACCTCCCCGATGCCGAGGCGGCGGGTCTCCTCCGACATGACCTTCACGTCGCTGATGACGATCGGCAGGCCGGCGTGCATGAACTCGTAGAACTTGGTGTTCAGGCCGACCTCGTGGTTCACCAGGCCGGTCTCCAGCGGGTGCACGCCGACGTCGGCGGTGGCGAGGAACGCGGTGAGGACGTCGTAGGGCACGTACGGCATGAGGTGGACGCGGTCGGCGACCCCGAGCCGGTCCGCCAGTTCGCGCAGCGAGTCGACGTAGGGCCCGGTGAGCGTGCCGATCACGAACGCCGCGTGGACGTCGGGCTGCAGAGCGAGCGATTCGACCATGAGGTGCAGGCCGCGCTGCGGCGTGGCGGAGCCGCAATAGACCATGAGCGGCGTCCCCGCGTCCAGGCCGCAGGCCTGCCGAACGTCGCGGAAGCCCTCCGGGGTGGTCCAGTCCGCGCGGGCCGGGTCGGGGCGCGGCGGGGAGTTCAGCACCACCGTGGGGAGCTCGGCGAGGCGGTGGTTCTCGACGAGCAGTTCGGCCAGGCGCGGCGAGACGGTCACGACGGCGTCGGCGTACGGCACGAACTCGCGCTCGTGCGCGATCTTCGCAACCTGCCACTTCCGGTTCCGCTGCTGGACGCCGGGCAGGAACTCATGGGCGTCGTAGAGCACCGGGACCTTGCGGCCCTTGGCGCCGGCGCGGGCGGCCGCTCGGACGCCGACCCCGATCATCCAGTAGTCGTGCACGTGGATGAGGTCGGGCTTGAGCTGGTCGATGAGGGGCCCGAAGCCCAGTTCGAAGCGCAGGGGCCAGGGGTCGAGCCTGCGCCAGCAGCGGTCGCCGAGCAGGGCCTTCCAGTAGGCGGTCTCGAACCGCTCCAGGCCGCCGTCGGGGCGGACCTTCTGCGCTTCGCCGAGGGCTTTGGTCTGGTCGAGGCGCATGCGAAGCCAGCGCACCTGCAGCTTGACCCGCAACCGGTGGAAGAGGACCGGCAGGTCGAACCCGCGAGGACCGCGGCCCTGCGCGCGCAGCTCGGCGCGCAGGCGGCGCTGCGCGAGGTCGGTGCGCAGGAAGCGCCTGCGCTCCCATTCGCGTTCGGCCTTGACGACGCTGACGTGGGCGAAGGGGTAGCGCATGATCGCGAGGCGCTGCCGGAGGGGCTTGAGGCCGGGCCAGAGCCCGACGACGCGAAGGTGGGCGGTGGCGCCGCCCAGTGCGAAGCGGGAGGCCCGCTTGCCTTCGGCGCGGCCGATGAGGTGGACGTCCCAGCCCGCCTCGGCCATCGACTTCGCGGCCTTCTGCACCCGGGAGTCCCCGTCGATGCTGTTGTCGACCAGCATCACGACCCGGCGACCGGCGGGCAACCGCACCTTGTCCTTCATCGGTTCCACTCTTCCTTCGGGCACTGGAGGATGAATCGGGGGAAGGGCTCATGATAGCCACCCGCGATTCGGGAGTCATGCACCGCGGCACCTGCGCATACGACCGGGCAAAACGTCGTACGCCCGCCGGGAACGGGGCGGCCCCGAAGGCCCTTCCGTATGATCGCTGGGACATGTCAGGCCTCGGCGCACGTCGCCGACCCATCGAAAGCAGCCAATGCATTATAGGGTCCAGGAATCCGCGCAGGTGCACCCGAGCGCGACCATCGGCGATCGCTCGGCCGTCTGGGATCTCGCGCAGATCCGCGAAGAGGCGACGCTCGGCACCGACTGCGTGGTCGGCCGCGGCGCGTACATCGGCACCGGGGTGCGGATCGGCGACAACGTGAAGATCCAGAACTACGCGCTGGTGTACGAGCCCGCGACGCTCGCCGACGGCGTGTTCGTCGGCCCCGCGGCCGTCTTCACCAACGACCACAACCCCCGCTCGGTCGCCCCCGACGGCACGCTCAAGCGCGCTTCGGACTGGGAGGCCGTCGGCGTCGACGTCGCCGAGGGGGCCTCCATCGGGGCCCGCGCGGTCTGCGTCGCGCCGGTGCGCATCGGCCGCTGGGCGATGGTCGCCGCCGGGGCCGTGGTCACCAGGGACGTTCCGGACTTCGCGCTCGTCATGGGCGTCCCCGCCAAACGGGCCGGGTGGGTCGGGCGCGGGGGGGCGCGGTTGGAGCACGAGGGCGAGGGCCGCTGGCGCTGCCCCGAAACCGGCGCGCACTACGTTGAGTCCGACGGCGTACTGTCCGAGGCCGAGCCGGAGGAAGCGGCGTAGCGAGCGTGGTCGGCGCGCCGTCGGCCACGGTGCGGGCGGCCCCGAGACACCCTCCACGGTGGCCTGACCGCGTCCCCGGCACCGCCGCGGATCGCCGGTCCGCGCCTGCGATCCGGACGGCCGAGGCCCTCGCCGCGACGTGCTAGCATCCACCCCATGGCAGCCTTTTCTGCGTCCGGGGCCGCTCGGTCGGAACGATCACCCGGACCGGGCCGTGACACGCAAATCCCCCATCTGATCTACATCGCGGTCGGGTTTCCCCCGGCCGCGAAAAGCTGTACGTACCGCATGAGGGAGACCGCCAACCAGTTCGCCGCGCAGGGCTGGGACGTCACGGTCGTCACCATCGAGGACGAGTCGTGGGAGCTGGACTCGGGGGTCGACCACACCCTCTCCGAGCAGGTCGACCCGCGTGTGAACGTCGTCAAGCTCCCGCTTCGGCGCGAGGACCTGGAGACGGACATCCGCGGCTACAGCGCCGAGCGGGCCGTCGACCCGCCGCAATGGGTCAAGTCCCTGCGCGAGCGCAACGCCGAGTCGTTCCCCGAGCCGACGTTCGGCGGATGGCGCGGCGCGCTCGAAGAGGCGGTGCTGCGCCTCCACCGAGAGCGGCCCGCCGACCTGCTGCTGACCAGCTGCGTGCCGTACGTGAGCCTCGCCGCGGCCTGGAGGCTGTGGGAGGAGGCGCGGGTCCCGTACGCCGTCGACTTCCGCGACGGCTGGTCGATCGACGTGATCGACGGCAACATCGCCTTCGGCCGGGACTCCGCGGAAGGCCGCTGGGAGGAGCGCATCCTCGGCTCCGCGATCAGCCTGTGGACCGTCAACGACCCGATCGCCGAGCACTACCGCGGCCACTACCCGGAGTACGCCGACCGCGTCCACGTCGTGCGCAACGGCTACGACGCCGACAGCGCGCCCGCCCGGCCGCACCGCCCCGACCCCGATTCGGGCCTGGTCTTCGGCTACCTGGGCACGGCGACCTTCCCCACGAACCTCCTCAGGGCGGTCCTCGAGGGCTGGCACCTCGCCCGCGAGCGCGAGCCGCTGCTGGCCAACGCCCGCTTCGAGTTCCGCGGCCACACCGGCAACGGCTCGCAGCGCGGCACCAACCGCCAGGTCGAGATCCTGCGGGAGGCCGCCTCGGACGGCGTCAGCTTCGGCGGCCCGGTGGCGAAGGCCGACGTCGCCGCCACCTACGGCGCCTGGGACGCGCTGGTGCTCATCATCACCGGCGGCCACTACATGACCTCCGGCAAGGTCTACGAGTACATGGCCACGGGCCTTCCGATCGTGTCCGCCCACGCGGCGGACCACGACGCCACGAACCTCCTGCAGGGGCGTCCGCTGTGGACCGGGGCGCACGACGTCGACAGCGAGTCGATGGCCGCGTCGTTCGTCAAGGCGGCGCACATGTCGGTGGAGTCCACCGACGAGCAGTACGCGGCGGCGATGACGCACGCCCACCAGTTCGCGCGCGAGAGCATCATGGCCGCCGCCGTGAAGAATCTGATCAGCGAGTTGCAGGTGCGGAAGGGCCACACCCAGTGATCGACGTTCTCTTCATCAGCAGCAGCAACCCACCGGTCAACCTGGTCGCCGACACCGTGCGGCTGCTCGACGCCGAGGGCGCCCGCGTCTGGTACGGCGGCACGGTCCCGTCCGCGGGGAAGGACGACGAGCTCGTCGACGTCCCCTTCGCCGACCGGCACCGCCTCCCCCGCACCAATCTGCGGCACGCGGTCGGGCTCCCCAACGGGGAGCGGGTCTGGCTGCGCAACCGCACGGACTCCTGGCTGCGCGAGAAGGCGCGTGCGGCCCATGTGATCGTCGCGCTCGACAACGGTTCGATCTACACGGTCTGGCAACTGGCCCGCCGCAACCGTGCGGCCAGGGCCGTCTTCGGCCTCAGCCCCGCCCTCGCCTCCGTGCGCGAACTCGCCCGCGAAGGCGGGACGCCCGCCCGCGGGAGCTCCCTGCCGTCGCCGTCGTTCATCGCCCAGGAGACGCTCCGCGTCGCCCGGGAGCTGCCGGCCTCCGTGGCGCGCGCCCTCACCTCCCGCTCCATCATGCGCAGTTCGCTGGGCGCCAAGCTCTGGCGAGTGCCGCTGCGCGCTCCGGGCGTGCCCGACCGGCTCCGCGTCGCGACGGGCCGCCGGGTCGCCGAGGCCATGAACTGGGCGGGCCGCAGGAGCGGCGCGGCGTATGCGCTCGCGCTGACCGCCACCCACATCTCGGACCCGGCGACGAAGGCCGAACTGCTCGACGACTCGGTGCAGCAGGAGCTCGACCGGGGCGTCGTCCCCGAGCACCTCGGCGACGCCGTTCAGGCGCTGCTCGCCCACGCGGACGAGTCGGCCGAGAACGGCCGCATCGACGCCGCCGCCCAGTCCCTGCTCCGTGCCCTCATGCTGGGCTTCCACCGGGTCGTCCACATCGACCAGCTCTCTTCGCCGCTGGCCGAGGACGCCGAGGCCTACGTCAAGCCGTTCCACCGCTCCCGCGCGATGCAGACGGTCGCGACCACCCGGGGCCGGGTCCGCCCGGCCGCACCGCCGCCGACCGACCGGCCGCTGCGACTGCTGGTGATGGTCAGGGCGAACGACCACTTCCTGCCGCAGATCCTCGACCGGTACCGGGAGCACCCCGGCGTCGAGCTGCGCTACCTGGACCTGGCGCAGCACCGCGCGCTCAGGGACGCCTCGAGCGCACCACTGCGGGTCCTCAAGGAGCGCCTGGGCGGCGACGACGAGTACGCCGAGACGGTGGAGCGCCTGCTCCGTCCCCACCTGGACTGGGCCGACACCGTGTTCCTCGACTGGTGCCTGGCCCCGTCCGGGATGCTCACCACGATCGACCCCGGCGACACCCGGATGATCATCCGGCTGCACAGCTACGAGGCGTTCACCCGCTGGACGCACATGGCGGACTTCTCCCGCATCGACGACCTCGTGTTCGTCGCCGACCACGTGCGCGACCTCGCCGAAGTGGTGGTGCCGCAGCTGAGCGGCCCGCAGGCGCCGCGCAAGCCCGTCCTGCACAACGCCATGCCACTCAACGACTTCGCCCGTCCCAAGACGCCGGACGCCCGCTTCAACCTCGGGCTCGTCGGCGTCGGCCAGGTCGCCAAGGACCCCCTCTGGGCGGTGGAGGTGCTGCGCCTGCTCCGCGAGGAGGACGAGCGCTACCGGCTCTGGATGGTCGGCGGCGACATGCCGCACAAGAACAGCCGCGCCAGCCGCAACTACCGCAACGAGATGGAGAAGGTGCTGGACCCGCTGGTCGAGTCCGGCGCCGTGCTGCGGCTCGGACCGACCGACGACGTCGCCGGCAAGCTCGTCGACCTGGGGTTCATCCTCAGCACGTCGGTGCGCGAAGGCAGCCACAACGCCCTGATGGAGGGCGCGGCCAGCGGTGCGGTCCCGGTGGTGCGGAACTGGCCGTTCTACGCCGACAAGGCCAACGGCGCCCGCACGCTGTACCCGGAGGGCTGGATCGTGGAGACGCCGGCCGCGGCGGCCGAGCGCGTGCTCCAGGTCAACGCCTCTGAGGAGAACTGGCACGACAACGGCAAGCTCGCTTCGAAGTACGCCCTGTCCACCTGGGACTGGTCCGTCGTCAGCGCCGACTTCGACCGGCTGTTCCTCGGCGAACAGAAGTAGCGGACGTGAAAGGAGCGCCTCCCCGGCCGGGGAGGCGCTCCTTTCACGTCGGTGTCAGCGCTGCGCTTCGGGGTGGCGCAGGCACCATCCCCGCCAGGCGGACTCGATCATGTCGCGCACGCCGTACTTCGCCGACCAGTCCAGCTCGCGCCGGGCCAGTTCCGCGGAGGCGACCACGCGCGCCGGGTCGCCCGGGCGGCGCGGGGCGATCTCGGGGCGGACGCCTTCGCAGCCGGCGACGTCGAGGATGACCCCGGCGATCTGCGCGACCGAGGCGCCCTCGCCCCGGCCGATGTTGAGCACCAGCCGGGTCTCGGGGTCGGCCGCGAGCCGGCGGGCGGCCGCGAGGTGCGCGGAGGCGACGTCCTCGACGTGGACGTAGTCGCGTTCGCAGGTGCCGTCGGCGGTCGGGTAGTCGTCGCCGAAGATGACCGGCGCCTCGCCCCTGGTCAGCCGGTCGAAGACCATCGGGACCAGGTTGAACACGCCTTCGTCGGCGAGTTCGGGCACCGCGGCGCCCGCGACGTTGAAGTAGCGCAGGCACGCGGTGGCGAAGCCGTGGGCCCGGCCCGCGGCCTGCACCAGCCACTCCCCGGCCAGTTTCGTCTCGCCGTAGGGGCTCATGGGCGCGCAGGGCGTGTCCTCGGTGACCAGGTCGACGTCGGTCATGCCGTAGACCGCGGCCGAGGACGAGAACAGGAAGTGCCGCACGCCCGCGGCGGCGGACGCCTCCAGGACCGTGCGCAGGCCCTCGACGTTCTCCCGGTAGTACTCCAGGGGGCGCTCGACCGACTCCCCCACCTGCTTCCTGGCGGCGATGTGGACGACGCCGGTGAGCTCGTGCTCGCGCAGCACGTGGTCGAGCCGGGCCCGGTCCAGGACGCTGCCCTTCTCCAGGGCCACGCCGGCCGGGAGGCGGGCGGAGCTGCCGGAGCTGAGGTCGTCGAGGACGACGAGCCGCTCACCGGCGGCCGCCATCTCCCGCACCACGTGCGAGCCGATGTACCCGGCGCCGCCGGTGACCAGCCAGCTCACTCGGCGCCCCCGCCGATGACGATGTGGCGGCGGTCGGCCCACGCGGCCGGGTCGGTGACGCGGCGCCCGTCCAGGAGGACGCGCACGTCCGGCAGGTCCGCCGGGGACAGCGCCCGGTACTCGGCGTGGTCGGCCTGGACCAGCGCGGCGGTGACGGCCTCGCCGCGGTGGGCGGGCAGCCCCTCGTGCTCGAGCTCGTCCACGGTGTACATCGGGTCGGCCACGAACGGGTGGGCGCCCTTGGCGCGCAGCGACTCCACGAGCCCGAACACGCCGGAGAACGCGGTCTCCTTGACGCCGCCGCGGTAGGCCGCGCCGAGGACGAGCACGTTCGCGCCCGCGAGGTCGCCGTAGGCGGCGGCGAGCACGTCGACCGCGTAGGAGGGCATGGCGGCGTTCGCCGCGCGCGCGGAGCGGACCACGGTCGCCTCGGGGTCGTTCCACAGGTACATCTGCGGGTAGATCGGGATGCAGTGGCCGCCGACGGCGATGCCGGGGCGGTGGATGTGGCTGTAGGGCTGGGAGTTGCAGGCCTCGATGACCTTCATGACGTCCAGGCCCTGCTTGTCGGCGAACCGCGCGAACTGGTTCGCCAGTCCGATGTTGACGTCGCGGTAGGTGGTCTCGGCGAGCTTGGCCATCTCGGAGGCCTCCGCGGAGCCCAGGTCCCACACGCCGTTGGCGCGCGGCAGGTCCTCGCGCTCGTCGAAGTCGAGGACGGCCTCGTAGAACTCGACCCCGGCCTTCGCCGAGGCCTCGTCGACGCCGCCGACGAGCTTGGGGTAGCGGCGCAGGTCGGCGAAGACGCGGCCGGTGAGCACCCGCTCGGGGCTGAAGACCAGGTGGAAGTCCTCCCCGACGCGCAGGCCCGAGCCCGACTCCAGGCGGGGGGCCCAGCGCTCGCGGGTGGTGCCGACCGGCAGCGTGGTCTCGTAGGAGACGAGGGTGCCCGGCTTGAGCCCCTTGGCGACGGCGTCGGTCGCGGCGTCCATCCACCCGAAGTCCGGGACGCCCTCGGCGTCCACGAACAGCGGGACGACGATGACGACGGCCTCGGACTCGGCGACCGCGGCGGCCGTGTCGACGGTGGCCGACAGGCGCCCTTCGGCGACGGCGGTCTTCAGCAGCTCGCCGAGGCGGTGCTCGCCCGGGAAGGGCTCGGTGCCGGCGTTGACGTCGGCGACGACCTTCGGGTTGACGTCCGCCCCGATGACGGTGTGGCCCTTGGAGGCGAACTGGACGGCCAGCGGCAGCCCGATCTTGCCCAGGGCGACGACGCAGATCTTCATGGTCACTTCCTCTTCGATGCGAAGCGGGCGAGGCGTCCGGCCAGGCCGCGCTTCGGTGGCTCCACGGTGATCACCAGGCTGCGCTTGTCGTCGCGCCCGGCGGTGACGGTCCTGACCCGGCCCTGGCGCTCGACCGGCTCGGGGACGATCTTCAACGGCAGGTCGTAGACCCATTCGCCGAGGGCGACCCGGGTCCGCAGCGACCACTTGCCCGAGTCGAGGGCGTGCAGCGGCAGGCGGACGGTGACGACCGCGCTGTCGCCGTCCTCCCGCACCGAGACGGCGGCCGGCACGGCGATCGGGGCGACCTCCTCGACGGGCACGGCGGCGCGGCGCCTGGGCTTGCCGCTCTTGGCGGCGCGCTCGGCCCCGGCGGTCACCGCCTCGGCGGGCAGGCCGGCGACCGGAAGGCGGAACAGGTACTCCAGGCAGTGCCCGTCCTCGGGGTCCTGCGGCCAGGCGAGGTCGATCGGTTCGACGCCGCGCGCGAAGCGCACGAGGACCCGCTCGTTCCCGGCCTCGAACCAGGAGTCGGGGAAGTCCTTCTCCTCGTCCCGGAAGCCCTGGTAGCACGCGTAGATCCGGCCGTCCTCGACCAGGAACCGCGGCGCGGGCTCGTCGATGGCCTCCTCCAGGAGCGCGAACTCGCGGGCCTGGGCCAGGGAGACCTTGACGCGCTTGATGCTCGGCAGGCGCTCGCGGATCGCCTCGGTGAGGTGCAGGTCCGCGAAGTGGGCCGCGGCCTCCCAGAACTTGTGGCGCTCGGCGTGCTGGGTCTTCAAGAACTGCGGCTGGAGCATCTTGTCGATCTCGCGCGAGAAGACGCGGTAGATCAGGTCGTCGCGGCCCTGGCCCTCGGGGAACAGCTCGTAGGTGGTGGCGACCAGGCGGTCGGCGGCGTCGACCCAGCCGAACGGCGGCGTCGCGTAGGTCAGGTTCTCGGCCTTCTCCCGCTTCACCGCGAAGTAGTGGTCGTAGTCGGCCAGGATCGAGACCTTGGAGGCCTTCGCCATCGCGCGCATGGTGAAGGGGCCGTCCGAGAGCACTTCCATGTCCACGGGGAAGCGCAGGCCCTCGCGCTCGATCAGCTCGCGGCGGAACAGCTTGGTGTTCGACAGCGCCCAGGCCAGGTCGTTGGAGGGGTACTCCGCGTCGGGGACCGTGCGCTCGAAGACCGGGGGCGCCTTGCGGCCGCCGACCCCGACCATCTTGCACAGCAGCACGTCCGAGCCCCACTCGTCGGCCGAGGCGACCATCCGCTCCAGCGACTCGGGCCCGAGGTAGTCGTCCGAGCCGAGGAAGATGACGTAGCGGCCCTTCGCGTGCTCGAGCGCCAGGTTGCTCGGCGCGGCGGGCCCGCCGGAGTTCTCCTGGCGGAAGACGCGGAACACGTCGGGGTACGCCGCGGCGAAGCGCTCGAGCTCGGCGGCGCTGCCGTCGGTCGAGCCGTCGTCGACCATGAGCGCCTCGAAGCGGTCGGCGCCGATCGTCTGGTGCGCGAGCGATTCGAGGCACGCGGTCAGGTACGGCATCGTGTTGTACACGGCCGTGACCACGGTGACGTCGGGGACGCGCTCGCTCATGCCCGCACCGTCGCTCCGGACCCGTCCAGCAGCACGGTCTCCCCCAGCGCGGCCGAGCGCAGCATCGTCTCGGAGACCACCACGGTCGCGGCGCCCGACTCGAGGTCGACGATGTCGCTCTCCTCGCCGCGCACGGCGTTGCGGAACTGCTCGTGCTCGACCTGGAGCGGCTCGCGCTTGCGGATCGCGTAGCGGACCATGTCCCCTTCGGACACGCCGCGGAAGGCGCGCAGCGCCTCCCACTCGGTGTCCTGGACGCCGTTGGCGTAGAACGTCAGGTCCGCCGTCAGCGTGTCGGCGACGAAGCAGCCCCGGTCGCCGGTGACGACGGCGGTGCGCTCCTTGAACGGGCTCAGCCAGTTCACCGAGTGGTTCGCGATGGCCCCGCCCGAGAGCTGGCCGATCGCCGAGAGCATGTCCTCGTGCTCGCGCCCCGAGCGCGAGACCGTCTGCGCCGTGATCGACCGGTACGACTGGCCCGTCACGAAGCTGGTGAGGTCGATGTCGTGGGTCGCGAGGTCCTTGACCACGCCGACGTCCGCGATGCGGCCCGGGAAGGGCCCCTGGCGGCGGGTGACGACCTGGAGGATCTCGCCGAGCTCCCCGGCCTCGAGCCGCTGGCGCAGGCTCATGATCGCCGGGTTGAAGCGCTCGATGTGCCCGACGCCGGCGACGAGCCCGCGCGAGCCGAAGGCCTCCACGAGCCGCTCGGACGCCTCGACCGAGTGCGCGAGGGGCTTCTCGATGAGCGCGTGGACCCCGGCCTCGGCCAGGGCCAGGCCGATCTGCTCGTGGTAGCCGGTCGGGCAGGCGACCACGGCGTAGTCGATCCCGAGGCCGATGAGCTCTTCGACCGTGCCGACCAGGACGGCCCCGGACGGCAGGGCCGAGCCGTCGGCGACCGGGTCGGCCACGCCGACGAGGTCGACGCCCTCGAGCGCGGCGAGGACGCGGGCGTGGTTGCGCCCCATGGCGCCCAGGCCGATCAATCCGGCGCGAAGGTCTGCGGTCACGAGAGGTCCTCCAAAGCGTTCACCGCGTCGATGACGCGGTCGATCTCGCCGTCGGTCAGCGAGGGGTGGACGGGGATGGACAGGACCTCCGCGGCGGCCCGATCGGTCTCGGGGAGGTCGACGTCGATGTGCCGGTAGGGGATGAGCTTGTGGATCGGGGTCGGGTAGTAGACCGCCGAGCCGATCCCCGCGTCCTTGAGCTGCGCCTGCGCGCCGTCGCGGTCGCCCTCGACGCGCACCGTGTACTGGTGGTAGATGTGCCGCACGCCGGCGGCGACCGGGGGCACCGTGACGGTCTTGATCCCGGCGTCGAAGCGGGCCGCGTTCGCGCGGCGGCGCTCGGTCCACTCGTCGAGCCGGCCCAGCTGCACGCGGCCGATCGCGGCGGCGACGTCGGTCATGCGCATGTTCGCGCCGACGATCTCGTTCGCGTAGCGCTGCTCCATGCCCTGGTTGCGCAGCAGGCGCAGGGTGCGCGCGAGCTCGGCGTCGTCGGTGGAGACCATGCCGCCCTCGAGGGAGTGCATGTTCTTCGTCGGATAGAAGCTGAACGTCCCGGCCGCGCCGAAGGAGCCGACCGGCTTGCCGCCGATCTGCGCGCCGTGGGCCTGGCAGGCGTCCTCCAGGATCGCCAGCGAGTGGCGCTCGGCCAGCGCGGTCAGGCGGGTCATGTCGGCGGGGTGGCCGTACAGGTGCACCGGCATGATCGCGGCGGTCCGGGGCCCGACGAGGGCGGCGACGGCGTCGGGGTCGAGGCCGAAGGAGTCGGGCTCGATGTCGGCGAAGACCGGGTCGGCGCCGACGAGGCGGACCGCGTTCGCGCTGGCGGCGAACGAGAAGGAGGGGACGATGACCTCGTCGCCGGGGCCGATGCCCATGGCGAGGAGGGCGAGTTGGAGGGCGGAGGTGCCCGAGTTGACGGCGACGCAGTGCGCGGTGCCGGAGACGGCGGTGAAGGCCTCTTCGAAGGCGGCTACCTCGGGGCCCTGGACGACCATTCCGGACCGGAGGACTCTGACTGCGGCTTCGATCTCGTCGTCGCCGATGTGCGGTTTCGCCGGGGGAATGAAGTCCCGCTGCTCGTCCGGCATTCGTTCCCCCTGGGTTTGTGGGTACGTCGGTGGTGATGCGACGTCGATAATACCGATGCAATCCGGCGTTAACGCGGGGAGAACTCCCATCAACGTCGAAGCGTCACCCGGGTGAACGCGAGTTGAGCGCGTCGCGGGCGAATTTCAGGGATTCGTGCAGGTCATCGGCCCGCCGGGTCCGGTTCCCGCTCTTGCGGGTGGAGACCTCGACGGTGATGGAGCCGTCCCAGTCGGAGGCGCCGAGCGATCCGAGGAGTTCGGCGCAGGGCTGGGAGCCGCGGCCGGGGACGAGGTGCTGGTCGGCTCCGGGCGCGGTGCCGTCGCACAAGTGGATGTGCCTGAGGCCCTTACCCATGCGCTCGGCCATGGCGATGGCGTCGGCCCCGGAGGCGGCGCAGTGCGACAGGTCGAGGGTGTAGGCCTCGTAGCCGTGGCGGGTGGGGTCCCAGTGGGGCCGGTAGGGCACGAGATTCCGCTTGCCGACCTTGAGCGGGAACATGTTCTCCACGGCGATGGTGACCTGGGGGTATCGGGCCCTGAGGCCGTCCAGGACGGTGGAGAACTTCGCGGCGTACTCGCGCTGCCAGGAGAACGGCGGGTGGATGACCACGGTCGGCGAGTCGAGGTATTCGGCGGCCTGGACCGAGCGGCGCAGGCGCGTCCACGGGTCGGCGCTCCACACGCGCTGCGTGACCAGGAGGCACGGGGCGTGGACGGCGCCGATCTTGACGCCGTAGTGCTTGGCGAGGCTGGCCGCGGCCGAGGGGTCCTGGGAGACCCGGTCGGTGAAGACCATGAGCTCGACCCCGTCGTAGCCGAGTTCGGCGGCGAGCTCGAAGCCCACCGCGGTGGGCTCCGGGTAGACGGAGGTGGTCGACAGCAGAACCGGGACGGACTGGGTCACGGGGACAAGGGTACGCCCTGCACATTTACGGCTCGCAAGCTTCGCCGTGGCCGCACATGTACGGCTCGGGAACATCGCCGTGGACGCACATTTACAGCTCGCGAGCTTCGCGGGGACGGGGGGCCGACGGCCGGTGAACGTCGCGGTGCCCGCTCGCCCGCGGTGGGCGCGGCGCGTACCGGTCCGGGCGCGGGGCTGCGGGTACCGTTGACGGATGACCGACGAGGTGGCCGCGGGTTTCGACCGCGAGTGGGTGGAGTTCCTCGATCCGGCCGATCAGGACACGATGGTCCGGGCCGATCTGACCTGGCTCCTTTCGAGGTGGGGCTGCATCTTCGGCAAGCACCCCGACGAGGGCGGGTGTCCCGGCATCGACCAGGGCAGTCCCGCCGACGGGTGCTGCCTGCACGGGGCGTTCTACACCGACGAGGCCGACGTGCGGCGCACGAAGGAGATCGTCAAGAAGCTCACCCCCGAGACCTGGCAGCTGCACCGGCGGTGGAAGGACACCATCGTCGACGACACCCTCGAGAACGACGAGGGCGAGGAGGAGCCGGCGAAGAAGACCGCGGTGGTCGACGGCGCGTGCGTCTTCCACAACCGCGAGGGCTTTCCGACCGGCTCGGGCTGCGCCCTGCACCAGCAGGCGATGCGCGACGGCGTGCACCCGATGGAGTACAAGCCCGAGGTGTGCTGGCAGCTGCCGGTCAAGCGCGACTTCAAGACCGAGCACCGCGCGGACGGCACAAAGGTCGACGTCACCCTCATCACCGAGTTCGACCGGGCCTCGTGGGGTCCGGGCGGGCACGACTTCGACTGGTGGTGCACGGGTTCGCCGCTGGCGCACACCGCCGCCGAGCCGGTGTACCTGTCGTACGCGGTGGAGCTGACCGAGCTGCTCGGCGCCCCGGCGTACGAGCGCCTCGCGGACCTGTGCGCCGAGCGGGACGAGCGCGGCCTGGTCGCCCCGCACCCGGCGAGCGCCGCCGCCCTCAAGCGGCTGCCGATCCCGCTGCGGCGGCGCAAGGCGGACGCGACGCCCCTGAACTGAAGGCGGCCCTGAACTGAAGTCGGCCCATGACGCACGAGGCCCCCGGCGCATCGCGCCGGGGGCCTCGCCCTTCGAGGGGTCAGGCGGCCTGGACCGGTTCGCCGACGAGCGCGGCGACCTCCTTGCGGACCGGTTCGGCATAGGTCTCGCGGACCGCGCCGGCGAAGACCTCGAAGAGGTCGCCGGGGGCGTGGTCGCCGAGGTAGTACTCGCGGGTCGCCTGGCGCCGCACGGCCTTGGAGTCGGTCACGAGCATCTCGTCGAGCACCGCCTCGATGTTGGCCGCGCCCGGCTCCAGCAGGTACGCGCCCTCGGCGACCGGGAACTCCTCCAGGTAGTCCTCGCGCAGGCCCTTGGGGTCGGTCATGGCGAAGGGCCGGCCGCTGTAGAGCCAGTCCGAGGCCGCGCCGCTGATGTCGCTCACGGCGACGTCGGCGGCGTTGATGCAGTCGACGAGGCTCAGCTCCTGCTCGGCGGCGGGGCCCCAGCGGTGCGGACGCCCCGTGGAGGCCGCGTCGGCGGCGAGGATCGCGCGGATCTCCTCGGCGTGGGCCTGGTAGGCGGCGTTGGTGCGCGTGTAGGGGTGGGTCCGGAAGATGACGCTGGCCTCGCGGGCGAGGACCGCCTGGACGATCGTCCGGCCCTCCTCGAGGGACGAGTAGTTGACGTCCTCGGTGAAGCCGGTCCACGTGGGGGCGTAGAGGACCACGGGCGCCTCGCCCTCGGCCCGCTCGCGCTCGCCGACGCGGATGCCGTGCAGCTGGGGGCGGCCGATGAGCCGGAACTTGTGCTCGGGGAGGTCGACGCCGTGGCGGTGGTAGCGGTCGACGCCAGCCTGGCCGGCCACGAACACCCGGTCGTACATGAGCGAGAGGGCGCTGCGGCTGATGGCCTTGTCCGAGTCGCCGTGCATGAGCTGGATGTGCAGCAGCTCGCCGTGGCGGATGAGCGCGGTGTTCTTCTGCGCGTGGTTGGAGTAGAAGCAGGCGCGCACGCTCTGGGGCAGGAGCTTGTCGAGGACGTTCTGCCCGGGGGCGAGGACGATCGGCGCGCTCGTGCACGCGGCGGTGCCCTTCATCAGGTGCGCGTCGCGGACCAGGACCAGGTAGGGGTCGCCGATCTGGTCGAAGTACGGCAGCCACATCTGGATCTGGTACTCCGAGAACCGCGCCCCGCCGAAGTGGACCACGAACCGCGGCTGGAGGGCCTCCACGGCGGCCACGACGTCCTCGTCGATCGGGTGGGACTCGACGCGGCGGCGCCGCAGGTTCGCCAGGACCGCGACGGCGGTCCAGAGCAGGACGGCCAGCATGATCCCCAGCGCGGCGGCGTCGGTGACCGGCCGCATGGGCTCGGGCACGGCGGCCGCGAACGGCAGCAGCGTCGCGGCGGCGCCCGTCGCGGAGATGATCAGCTTCGGCTCGGCGGCGCGCTGCGCGAAGCTGCGGTGCACGACCAGGTTGACCGTCTCCAGGTGGGACAGGCCGAGGGCGATGCGGACCGCGCCGGCGACGGCCAGGAATCCGGCGGCCAGGACGCAGGCCGCGGTCAGGGTCCACAGCGGGGTCTCGCCCGACCAGGCGGCGACGAGGACCGCGAGGACGGCCAGCAGCTTGGCGGTGCGCACCGTGGCCTGGTCGTCCCGGTAGGACCAGGCGGTGACGGCGAGCACGAACGCGGCCAGCGCGTAAGCGATGAGGGGCGTCGGCGCGATCGCCGCGGCGATCACCGCTGCGAGCGCGATGACCTCGTACCGCTGCCTCCACAAACGGGTCATGTTCACTCCCTTGAAGCACGAGTTAACGGGCTATTAACTCAAGATGAAGTAAACACGCATCCGTCCGCGCTCCGGTGGCAGGTATCACGAAACCGCCGCCCGCGGTCCGGAACTGCAAAAACGCCGAGGGGCCCGCCGCGGCGGGCCCCTCGGACGGCGTCGCTCAGGCGGCCCGTTCGACCGGCAGCGCCGACTCGCCCGTCGCGACCTTGCGGACCCGGTGCCCGTAGGTCGCCTTGACCTCCTTGGCGAACAGCGGGATCAGTTCGCCCGGCTCGACGTCGCCCAGGTAGTACTCGCGGACCTCCGCCCGCACCCCGGCCTTCGAGTCGGTCAGCAGCAGCTCGTCGAGGACCTGGTCGATGTTCGCGGCCTCCGGGTCGAGCAGGTAGGCGGCCTTCGCCAGCGGGAACTCCTCCAGGTACGCGGCCCGGAACCCCTTCGGGTCGGTCATCGCGAACGGCCGGCCGCTGTAGAGCCAGTCCGAGGCCGTGCCGCTGATGTCGGAGATCGCCACGTCGGCGGCGTTGATGCACTCGGTCAGGCTCACCGCGGTCTCGGCCTGCCCGCCCCACAGGTGCGCCCGGCCCGTCTGCGCCGCGTCCGCCGCGATCAGCGCCTTGATCTCGTCGGCGAGCGCCTGGTAGGCGGCGTTGGTGCGCGTGTACGGGTGGGTGCGGAAGACGACCGTGACGTCCCGCTTGAGGAGCGCCTCCACGATCCGCCGGCCCTGCTTGAGCGAGGAGTAGTTGACGTCGGCGGTCAGGCCCGTCCACGTGGGCGTGTAGAGCACCACCGGGCGGCTGCCCTCGATCCGGGCGCGCTCGCCGACCTGGAGGTCGTGCAGCTGCGGGCGGCCGATCCGCTTGAACTTGTAGTTCGGGATGTCCACGCCGTGGCGGTGGTAGCGGTCGACGCCGGCCTGCCCGGCGACGAACACCCGGTCGTACATGAGCGACACCGGGCTGCGGCTGATGGCCTTGTCAGAGTCGCCGTGCATCAGCTGCACGTGGATGTACTTGTCCAGCTTGATGAGCTGCGCGTTCTTGACCGCGTGGTTGACGTAGTAGCAGGCGCGCACGCTCTCGGGCAGCAGGCTGTCGAGCACCGACTGGGCCGGGACGAGCACGATCGGCGCCGCGGTCCTGGCCGCGATCCCGTCGAGCAGGTACCGGTCGCGGATGATGATGAGGTACGGGTCCCCGACGGCCTCGAAGTAGTCGAGCCACATCTGGAGCTGGTACTCCGACTCGCGCGCGCCCGCGAAGTGCACCACGTAGCGCGGCTGGAGCCGCCGGACCGCGCTGATGACCTGCGTGTCGACCGGGTGCGACTCGCGGCGGCGGTGGAGGTAGTTCTCCAGGACCGCCGAACCGGTCCACCCGAAGACGGCGAGGGACGCCGCCAGGAGCACCAGGTCGGTCGCGAGCGCCGCCGGCCCGGCCGCGAAGGCGGCCAGGGCGTAGAGCACGGCGAGGCCGTTCACCAGGCCCCCCACCACGGCCGGCGCCGTCCAGCGCTGGCGCCGGGTCCGGGTGACGCCGAGGTTCACGGTCTCCAGGAAGCCCACGTTCAGGGCCCGGGCGACGATGTCGGCGTAGGCGATGAACAGCGTGACCATGAGGCCGGCGGCCAGGAGCGGCCAGCGTTCGAGGCCGCCGGCGCCCCAGGCGCAGATGAGCACCGACAGGGCCGTGAGCGTGCGGGCGATCCGGACGCTGGCGACCGCGCCGCCGAACTGCCAGGGGACCACGGCGAAGACGGCCAGCGACAGGGCGAGCGGCACCCAGCGCAGGTCGGGCAGCGCCACGGCGGTGGCGACCGCCGCGAACGCCAGTAGGTTCAGGCGGATGGACCAGGATTTGAGCAGATTCTTCAACTCGGCGTGCCCTTACATGGTGTTTCGCTGATCGGTGCGTGTCGGGCGTCGGCGCCGCTGCCGCGCGTTTCGTTTCGCCGGGTCGAAGGCGTGGCCTACTTGAAGGCCTCGTTGACGCTGTTGAGGTCCTCGGCGAAGTCGAC
This sequence comes from Glycomyces harbinensis, assembly GCF_900101745.1. Lineage (GTDB taxonomy): Bacteria > Actinomycetota > Actinomycetes > Mycobacteriales > Micromonosporaceae > Glycomyces > Glycomyces harbinensis. Next base: position 131,170 of record NZ_FNAD01000004.1, read on the forward strand.
CTCGATGACGTTGTGCTGGGAGATGTCGACGGCCTCGAACTTCAGGCCGTCCTTCTCGATGGCGAGCTCGATGCCGCCCTCGAAGTAGTCCTGGTCGTCGACCTCGGCGAGCCGCTTGGCCACCAGGGCCCGGTCGTCCGCGGAGACGTAGTTGATGCCCACGGCCTCGCCGAGCGCGCCTTCGGAGACCTGCTTGGAGAGCTTGTTGATGTAGCCGTCGGCGCCGAGGGTGTACTTGACCTCCTCGTCGGAGACCTTCGCGGTGTTGACCGCGACGAAGGAGTGGTCCATGGCGATGTGCGGGAGGAGCACGTCGAGGACCTGGGGGTCGAAGACGACGTCGCCGTTGAGCCACAGGACCCCGCCGGGGCCGAGGATGTTGAATGCCTTCAGGAGGCTCTTGGAGGTGTTGGTGTCGCCGTAGGCCTGGTTGTAGATGAAGCCGACGTCGGGCACCTCCTCCATGATCATCTCCTTCTTGTATCCCACGACCAGGTGGATGGAGTGTCGGCTGAACCGGGAGGTGAGCAGCCGGAGCGAGCGGCCCAGGATGGTCTCGCCGGTGTTCAGGGGCGTCAGGGACTTCGGGTGCGGCTTGCCGAGCCGCGAGCCGACGCCGGCCGCGAGGATCACGATGTTCGTGGACATGTCGAGAGCCACCTCGTTCGGTTAGGGTGCTGGATTCGTGCAGTTTACCTAGTTAAACGGGCTATTACGCGGGGCCCAACGCGTGGCGCTCGCGGGCGTCACATGCGCACGGTGCGCGGTCGGCGCCGGACGTCCGGTGACGGCTTCAGGCGCGCAGGAGGGCCTCGGCGACGGCCAGGTCGGCGGGTTCGGTCACTTTGAGGTTGCGCGTCGAGCCCGCGACGATGCGGACGGGGACGTCGGGCCGGAACCGCAGGACCACCGAGCAGTCGTCGGTCGGCGTGAAGTGCGGGTCGGCGGCGGCTGCGGCGTGGGCTTCGCCGATGAGGCCCAGGTGGAAGCCCTGCGGGGTCTGGACCCGGCGCAGGGCCTCGCGGTCGGGGACGGCGGTGATGCGCCCGTCCGCGGTCTCGACGACGGTGTCGGAGGACGGTATCGCGGCCGTGACGGCCGCGTGCTCGCCGAGGGCCGCGGCCACGTCGGCGATGATGCGGCCGGTCACGAGCATCCGGGCGGCGTCGTGCAGGAGCAGGCGGGTCCGGGGTCCCGCTTCGGGCTGGGACTGCGCCCAGCGGATCGCGGCGAGCGACGAGTCGGAGCGGGCGGCCCCGCCCGCGATGACCGCAGAGAGTTTTGTCACATTTGCGGTCTTTGCTATGGCCCAGGCGGCGTCGTGGTGCCCCTCGGCCATGACCAGGACGATCCGGTCGACCGCGCCGGCGGCCTCGAAGGCCTCCAGCGTGTGCTGGAGGACGGGCTTGCCGGCGACCTCCAGGAGCTGCTTGGGGACCGCGGCGCCCATGCGGGCGCCGGTGCCGCCCGCGAGGACGGCCGCGATCGTCAACTGGTCGGTCGGCACGGCGGGACTCCTGGTCGTCGGCGGGCGGCTGCCGCACCAATCTACGGGCCCGAGGGCCCCGAACCGGTGCGGGCCCGCCCGCGAGTCGTCTAGGCGCGCGCCTTGACGAGCTTGTCGAACAGGTCGACGTGCAGGCCGACGACCTGGCCGGGCTCGAAGCGCTTGGCGGTGTTCAGGCCGCCGTCGGCGAGCTTGCGGCGCAGGCTCGGGTCGCTCATGAGGCGGCGCAGCGCGTCGGCGAGCTGCTTGGGCTGCTTGGGTTCGACGAGGATGCCGTTCTCCTCGGTCCGGACGATCTCCAGCGGGCCGTGCTTGACCGCGGAGCAGACCACCGGGAGGCCGGCGGCCATCGCCTCGACGATGACCAGGCCGAACGGCTCGAAGCGGGAGGGGATCGCGGCGATGGAGGCCTGCTGCCACTCGGCGTCGAGCGGGGTCACCGGGCCGGGCATCTCGACGCGGCCCTGGAGGCCGTACTCGTCGATGATGCCCTTGAGCTTCTTGCGGTCCTTGCCGCGGCCGAAGATCTTGACCTTCCACTCGGGGAAGTCGTCCGCGACCTGGGCGAAGCCCTTGATGAGGATGTCGAAGCCCTTCATGCCCGTCAGGCGCCCGGCGGTCATGATGACCGGCTCGGTCAGCTCGGACGGGGCCTTGGAGCTGGGCGGGATCGAGTTGGGGACGCACACGACCTTGTCGGCCTGCGCGGGCAGGGCCTCGCGGTAGGCGGCGGCGTCCGCGTCGGTGATGGTCACGATCGCGTCCATCTTCGGGTAGTGCTCGAGGATGAGGCCGCGCAGCGTGTCGGTGTAATGGTCGAGGTAAAGGTGCTCCTGCGCGACCATCGCGTATGCGGCGGGCCGCCCATAGGCCGCCATATAGAGGTTGATCGAGATCTGCGTGCCGACGAGGACGTCGGTCTGGTGCGTCTGGAGGAACTTCCGGACTCGTACATCGAGCAATTTCGATGACTCACCCATGTTGTTCACCTTGTCCGCATCGAGGAACGACGGACGCTTCATTCGCCAACGGTCCAGGAAGGACAGGCGTTCGCCGCCCTCTTCGGGTTTGCGGACGTCCCAGAGCGAGACGACCTCGATGCGCGGATCGATGGCGAAATCGGCCTTGGCCTTGTTGCGCACGCAGGACGCGATGGTCACGTCGTGGCCGAGCTCCACCAGGGCTTCAGCGGTATTGAGGGTGGTCTTGATGGTGCCGCCGATACCCCAGATGCTACGTACCAGAAATGTGATTCGCATGAACTCGAAACTCGCTTTCGAAGAATTGCCGTCTTCAGCCACATCGGACATTCGATGCTCGCCTTCGAACATTGTCCGCAATGCCTTGACGCATCGGCACCCGCCACGGGTTGCATCCGCAGGCCGTTGAGTTTACGGAAGATTGAACACTAGGGATCCTTACCATGGCCGGGCGTGGCCGATGACATCTTCCTGTCAGCCATGCCACAACTGCGAGAAAGCGACGGCCCGCTTCCGCGATGCGGAAGCGGGCCGATGTCGGCGTCGCGCGGCGGCTACTCGTCGGAGGACGCGGCCTTCTTGGCGGCCTTCTTCGCCGTCTTCTTGGCGGTGGTCTTCTTGGCCGCGGACTTGGTCGCGGTCTTCTTGGCCGCCGTCTTCTTCGCGGCGGTCTTCTTCGTCGCCTTCTTGGCGGCCTTCTTCGCCGTCTTCTTGGCCGGGACGGCGCCCGAGGCGACCTTCTCGCGGCGCTCGGCCAGCAGCTCGGCCGCGCGGTCGATGGTCAGGTCCTCGATCGAGTCGGTCTTGCGGATCGAGGCGTTGGTCTCGCCGTCGGTGACGTAGGGGCCGAAGCGCCCGTCCTTGAGCGAGACCTCCTTGCCCGTGACCGGGTCGGGGCCCAGCTCCTTGAGCAGGGACTGCGCCCGCTGCTGGCGCCCGCGCGACTTCGGCTGCGCGAGCAGCTTCTCGGCCTGCTCGAGGGTGAGCGTGAACAGCTGCTCCTCGTTCTCGAGGGAGCGGAAGTCGCGGTTCTTCTTCACGTAGGGGCCGTGCGGGCCCAGACCCGTGCGGATCTCCTCGCCGTCGGCGTCCTTGCCCACCAGGCGCGGCAGCGTCAGGAGCTTGACGGCGTCCTCCAGGCTCAGCTCGGAGAGCTTCTGCCCCGTCAGGAGCGAGGACGACTTCTCACCGGAGGTGACGTACGGCCCGTAGCGGCCGGTCTTGGCGTACACGGGCTCCCCGGTCTCGGGGTGCGTCCCCAGCTCGCCCTCGCCGGAGCCGAGCTCGTAGAGCTCCTCGACCTTCTCGGGCGTCAGCTCGTCGGGGGCCATCGACTCGGGGATGGAGGTGCGCTCGCCCGGCTCGCCGGCCTCGACCTGGGCCGGGTCGGCCCGCTCCAGGTAGGGGCCGTAGCGGCCCACGCGGACGACGACCTTGCGGTCCTTCTCGTCGGTGTACAGCGGGATCGAGTTGACCTCGCGGGCGTCGATCTTGCCGAGCTCTTCCTCGACCATGCGCCGCAGCCCGCCGGAGGCGGCCACGGTGCCCTCCTTGTCCTTGCCGCCGAAGTAGAACTTGCTGAGGAACTCGCCGCGCCGCTCCTGCCCGGAGGCGACCTCGTCGAGCTCGTTCTCCATCCCGGCGGTGAAGTCGTAGTCGACCAGGCGCGGGAAGTGCTGCTCCATGAGGCCGATCACGGCGAACGCCCGGAAGGCCGGCACGAGCGCCTGGCCCTTCTTGAACACGTACTCGCGGTCCTGGATGGTCTGCATGATCGACGCGTACGTCGACGGCCGGCCGATGCCGCGCTCCTCGAGGGCCTTGACCAGGCTCGCCTCGGTGTAGCGGGCGGGCGGCTGGGTGGTGTGCCCGGCGGCCTCGAGGCCGCGCTCGGCCAGGTGCTGGCGCTCGGTCAGCTCCGGCAGGCGCTTCTCGGCGTCGTCGGCGTCGCCCTCCTCGATCGACTCGACGTAGGCGAGGAGGAAGCCCGGGTTGGTGATGGTCTTGCCGGAGGCGCCGAAGTCGGCCTGCTCGCCGTCGGGGGTGGTCGCCCGGGTGCGCACCGACGTGGAGTTCCCGGTGGCGTCGACCATCTGGGAGGCGAGCGTGCGCCGCCAGATGAGCTCGTAGAGGCGGTGCTCCTCGGCCGAGAGCTGGCTCTTGAGCTGCTGCGGGGTCTTGAAGCGGTCGCCCGAGGGCCTGATGGCCTCGTGCGCCTCCTGCGCGTTCTTCACCTTGCGGGCGTAGTGGCGCGGCTCGGAGGGCACGTACTGGGCGCCGTAGAGCTCGGCGGCCTGCGCGCGGGCGGCGTTGATCGCGGTGCTCGACAGGTTCGTCGAGTCGGTCCGCATATAGGTGATGTGGCCGTTCTCGTAGAGCCGCTGGGCGACCCGCATGACCTGCGCGCTGGAGAGGCGGAGCTTGCGCCCGGCCTCCTGCTGGAGCGTCGAGGTGATGAACGGCGCGTAGGGCTTGCGGCGGTACGGCTTCTTCTCGACCTTGAGGACGGTGAAGTCGCGGCCCTCGAGGCGCCGGGCCAGGCCGCGGGCGCCGGCCTCGTCGAGGTGGACGACGTTGCCCTTGGCCCTGCCGGTGGCGGCGTCGAAGTCCTTGCCGGTGGCGACGCGGTCGCCGTCGAGGGCGATGAGGGTGGCCTTGAAGGTCTGGTCGTCGTCCGTGGCGAGGTTCGCGGAGACGTCCCAGTAGTCGGCGGCGCGGAAGGCCATGCGGGCCCGCTCGCGCTCGACGACGAGGCGGGTCGCGACCGACTGGACGCGGCCGGCCGACAGGCGCGGCATGACCTTCTTCCACAGGACCGGGCTGACCTCGTAGCCGTAGAGGCGGTCGAGGATGCGGCGCCCCTCCTGGGCGTCGACCAGGTCCTGGTTGAGTTCGCGCGGGTTCGCGGCGGCCTCGGCGATGGCCTGCGGGGTGATCTCGTGGAAGACCATCCGCTTGACGGGGATCTTCGGCTTCAGGGTCTCCAGGAGGTGCCAGGCGATGGCCTCGCCCTCGCGGTCCTCATCGGTGGCGAGGAAGAGTTCGTCGACTTCCGCGAGGTAGCCCTTGAGCTTCTTGACGTGGGCCGACCGCTCGGGGTTGACGATGTAGAGCGGCGCGAAGCCGTTGTCGACGTCGACGCCCAGGCGCGACCAGGCCTTGTCCTTGTACTTCGCCGGGATCTCTTTGGCGCTGCGCGGGAGGTCGCGGATGTGCCCGAGAGAGGAGTCGACGATGTAGCCGGGGCCCAGATAAGAGGCGATGGTCTTCGCCTTCGCCGGAGACTCGACGATGACCAGGCGTTTGATGTCCGGCACTGCTCCCACCGTTCACTCGGAAAAATGCACTCGATTCGTTACGTTAGCTCACGCTTCCGTATTGCGTCCCCTGAGTATGGGTGTGCCCCGGTCGCCGGGCGAAGCTGCGACGCGCGCGCTCCGCGGAAAAAGCGACCGGGGCACACCCCGACGTTCGTCCCGGTCAGCTAGCCGACTTCGACCGACTCACGCTGTTCCGGGGCTCGGGATTCCCCCGACTCCACCACCGCTGAGCGGCGCTTGGACACGAGGATCGCGCCCACGAGCACGGCCACGGCGATCCCGGCGATGATCCAGCGCACCGGTCCGTCGGCGCCCTCGCCCACGCCCTCGACCGTGTAGACGACCACGGTCGGCGCGATGATGAGGCTCACCAGGTTCATGACCTTCAGCAGCGGGTTGATGGCCGGGCCGGCGGTGTCCTTGAACGGGTCGCCGACGGTGTCGCCGATCACGGCCGCGGCGTGGGCCTCGGAGCCCTTGCCGCCGTGGTTGCCGTCCTCGACGTCCTTCTTCGCGTTGTCCCAGGCGCCGCCCGAGTTCGCCAGGAGGATCGCCATGAGCACGCCGCACGCGATCGCGCCGGCCAGGTACGCGGCCAGCGGGCCCACGCCGAGGCCGAAGCCGACGGCGATGGGCGCGGTGATGGCCAGCAGGCCGGGCGTCACGAGTTCGCGCTGCGCGTCGCGGGTGCAGATGTCGACCACGCGGCCGTACTCGGGGCGCTGGGTGCCCGCCATGATCCCGGGGAAGCGCGCGAACTGGTCGCGGACCTCGTGCACGACCGAGCCCGCGGAGCGGGCCACGGCGTTGATCGCGAGGCCGGAGAACAGGAACACGACCGCGGCGCCGATGATCAGGCCCACGATGTTCGCCGGGTCGGCGATGCTCAGCTCGGACAGGAGCTGGCCGCCGATGAGGCCCTCGATCTCCACCGCGTTGGTGTAGGAGCCGAACAGCGCCGTCGCGGCCAGGACCGCGGTGGCGATGGCGATGCCCTTGGTGATGGCCTTGGTGGTGTTGCCGACCGCGTCGAGGTCGGTCAGGGTCTGCGCGGCGTCCCCGTCGACGTCGCCGGACATCTCCGCGATGCCCTGGGCGTTGTCGCTGATGGGCCCGAAGGTGTCCATCGCGACGATGACGCCGACGGTGGTCAGCAGGCCGCAGCCTGCGAGGGCCACGGCGAACAGGCCCACGAGGATGACGCCGCCGCCGAGCAGGTAGGCGCCCAGGACCGCGGCGGCGATGAGCAGCGCGGTGTAGACGGCCGACTCCAGGCCGAGCGAGAAGCCCGCGAGGATGTTCGTGGCCGCGCCGGTGCGCGTGGCCGCGGAGACGTCGCGCGTGGGCTTGTAGCGCGTGTCGGTGTAGTAGCCGGTGAGGCTCATGATCGCCGCGGCGAGCGCGATGCCGATGACGACGGCGACGATGGCGAGCACCTGCGGGTTCACGGGGACCTCGGAGGCGTCGATGCCGCTGCCGAGTTCGCTCCAGCTGGAGGGCACGTAGGCGATGACGGCGGCCGCGGTGGCCAGCGCCGCGATGAACGCGGAGATGTAGAACGCGCGGTTGATCGCGGTCAGGCCCGAGGCGTCGGAGGCCCGCATGCGGGTGATGAGCACGCCGATGATGGCGCAGACGATGCCGACGGAGGCGACCAGGAGCGGCAGGACCAGGCCGGTCTCGCCGAAGGCGGCGCGGCCGAGGATGAGGCTGGCGACCAGGACGACCGCGTAGGACTCGAACAGGTCGGCGGCCATGCCGGCGCAGTCGCCGACGTTGTCGCCCACGTTGTCGGCGATGGTGGCGGGGTTGCGCGGGTCGTCCTCGGGGATGCCCTGCTCGACCTTGCCGACCAGGTCGGCGCCGACGTCGGCGGCCTTGGTGAAGATGCCGCCGCCGACGCGCATGAACATGGCCAGGAGCGCGGCGCCGAAGCCGAAGCCCTCCAGGACCACCGGCGCGTCGCCGTTGTAGACCATGACCACGATCGAGGCGCCGAGCAGGCCCAGGCCGATCGTGAGGAAGCCGACCACGCCGCCGGTGCGGAAGGCGAGGTGCATCGCGCTGATGGGCTGGCCGTCGCGGGCCGCGGAGGCGACGCGGACGTTCGCGCGGGTCGCGAGGCTCATGCCGGCCCAGCCGATGAAGGCGCTGAATCCGGCGCCGACGATGAAGAACAGGCTCCGTCCGATGCGGACGTCGTTCCCGGCCTCCCCGACGGGCAGCAGGAAGAGCAGGACCACGGCGATCACGACGAAGACGCCGAGCGCTCGGAACTGGCGGCGCAGGTAGGCGGAGGCGCCCTCCTGGACGGCTCCGGCGATCTCGCGCATCTTGTCGGTGCCGGTTCCGGCCGCGAGGATGCCCTTGACGAGCGCGGCGGCCCCCCCGAGCGCGACCAGAGCGAGCGCGGCGGCGACCACGACGAGGCTCAGGTTCGAGCCCGCGAGCTGGCCTACGCCCTCGTCGCCGTTGGCGAGCAACGTATGCATGTATTCCTCCAAGCAGTGCACGGACGCGCGGGCAACGCGCGTCCGGCTGACACAAAGACCGACGGCCGCGGTACCGGGTAGGACGGAGCGGCCGGGCCGGACCTGTGGCCCGGCAGACTGAACGTGCGGAGTGTAACGATGTGAGGGCTTTAGGAGTGGGGTCGGTCACGGGTGCACCGCCGGGTGGGGAAGGCCTCAGTGGTCGGCCGCCGAGCCCGATCCGGGCAGGGGCCAGCTCATGCTGACGGTGGTGCCGCCTTCCGCGTCGGGACCGGTCACGACCAGGTCTTCGACCAGTCCGCCGAGGACGATGAGCGTGATCTCCTCCGAGAGGGTGTCCTCTTCGATCGCTTCGTGATCGTTCGCTCGCGCATCGCCGCCGGCCACGCCCGCGCCGACCCGGTCGCCGGACCGCGCGCGCAGATCCTGCGCGTTGTCGGTCACTTTCGCAACGAAACGATCACCGATCGAAAATTCTACGCGCACAAGTTCATCGATGCCCCGGTCGCGGTGCCGCAGGACCGCGCGCGTGCACGCCTCGCCGACGGCCTGGCGCACCTCGTCGAGCAGCCCCGAGGCCACGCCGGCGTGCGCCGCGACGTCGGCCGCCACGAGGCGGGCGGCGCGGACGTAGGCGGCGGCCGGGGTGAACGCGAACCGGACCGTGGCGGCCTCGGCCCGTGCTCCGGCGCGGTCGTGCTTGGAGCCGTTCACTCGCCGGGCACCGCTTCCCGGACATCGAGCACCTTGTCGAGTCCGGTGAGGTCCAGGAGCTTCCTGATGCGTGGGTTGGCGCAGACGACGACCAGGCTCCCGCCCGCGTCGGAGAGGCGCCGGCGCGCCCCGATGAGCACGCCGAGGCCGGTCGAGTCGCAGAACTCGGTGGGCGTCAGGTCGATGGCGACCCGCATGCGGCCTTCCGAGGACAGCTGGCGGACGGCCTCGCGCAGCTGCGGGGCCGTGTACATGTCGATCTCGCCGGTGACGCTGATGACGGCGTAGTCGCCGACAGTCGAGAGGCCGAGCCCCAGTTCGGGCTCGGCCGCGCCGTCCCCTGATGTTCCCCTCACGCCGTCTCCCTCACCGATGGCGAGGCTCGGGCCGGGGCCCGGGCCTGTCTGCTCAGTGCCTCGAAAACACTGTGTCTTGGCCCATAAGCGTACTGCGTTCGCACTGGAGGGGAGCCGGGAGCGTATGACCGAATTGCGTTCGACGCAGCCGGAGGGGGCGCAGCGGTGCGGCCCGATGTCGGAGGCCTGCGGCATCATTGGGAAGTGCCGACCGACCATCCCGCCGCGCAGCTGTTGACTGCCCTCGACTCCGAGGACGGCGGCGTGCGCCATGTGCGCCGCCTGCCGGCGCGCCGGGCGGTGCGCACCGAATGGCCCGAATGGGTCCCGCCGGAGGTCCGCGACGCCTTGGGCGCCATCGGTATCACGCGGCCGTGGCCCCACCAGGCCGAGGCCGCGACGCACGCGTTCGAGGGCCGCGACGTCGTGATCGCGACCGGCACCGCCTCGGGCAAGAGCCTCGCGTACCTGCTGCCGCTGCTCACCGAGGCCGCCTCCGGCCCGGCCGACGGCTCGGGCGAGGGGCGCACGCTCTACCTCGCCCCGACGAAAGCCCTCGCGGCCGACCAGGCCCGCGCGGTGGCCGAATTCGAGGTCCCGGGCCTGATCCCGGCGATCGTCGACGGCGACACCCCGTTCGAGCACCGCCAGTGGGCCCAGCGCTTCGCGAACCTCGTCCTGTCCAACCCCGACCTGCTGCACCACTCGCTGCTCCCCCGCCACCGCATGTGGCGCTCGCTCCTCAAGAACCTCAAGTACGTCGTGGTCGACGAATGCCACGTCTACCGGGGCGTCTTCGGCGCCCATGTCGCCCTGACCCTGCGCCGGCTCCTGCGCCTCGCCGAGCACTACGGCGCGAACCCCGTCGTAATCGCCGCCAGCGCGACGGCCGCCGACCCCGCGGCGTCCCTGTCGGTCCTCACGGGGCGGCCCGCCGTGGCGGTCACCGAGGACCACTCGCCGCACCCGGGGGCGACGGTCGCCCTGTGGGAGCCGGTGACGCACGTGATCGACGGCGAGCCGCAGCAGGCGAGCACCCTGTCGGAGACCGCGCGGATGCTGGCGCAGCTGGTGCGCCGCGGCGTGCGGACGCTCGCGTTCGTGCCCTCGCGCCGGGGCGCGGAGATCGTGGCGGCCGAGGCGCGCTCCCGGCTGGGGGCCGATCCGGCGGCCGGCCGAATCGCGGCCTACCGGGCGGGCTACCTGCGCGAGCACCGGCGCGACCTCGAGGCCGACCTGCGCGAGGGCAGGCTCCTCGGGGTGGCGACGACGAACGCGCTGGAGCTGGGCATCGACGTCACGGGGCTCGACGCGGTGCTGCTGTGCGGGTATCCGGGCCGCCTGGCCTCGTTCTGGCAGCAGATCGGGCGGGCCGGGCGCGGGGACACCGAGGCCCTCGCCGTGATGCTCGCGAAGGACGATCCGCTCGACACGTTCCTGGTGCACCACCCGGAGGCGATCTTCGACCGCCCGGTGGAGGCGAGCGTGTGCGACCCGTCGAACCCGTACGTGCTGGCCGGGCACCTGTGCCTGGCCGCGGAGGAGCTGCCGCTGAAGGAGTCCGACCTGGCGTCGATCCCCGGCAGCCTCGCGGTGGCCGAGCAGCTGTGCGAGCAGAAGCTGCTGCGACGGCGCCCCGGCGGGCGGTACTACTGGGTCGGTTCGGAGCGCCCGGAGGTGACGCTGCGCGGTTCGGGCCCGATGGGCGTGGACATCGCGGAGGTGAACACGGGCAGGCTCATCGGCACGGTCGACGCGGCCGCGTCGCACCGGCTGGTGCACCGGGGCGCGCTGTACCTGCACCAGGGCGAGTCGTACGTGGTGGACGACCTGGACCTGGACGAGGGCCTGGCGCTGGTGCACCGGGCGAAGCCGCCGTGGACGACCACCACGCAGGAGATCACGCACCTGGAGATCCTCGGCGAGCGCGAGCGCCTGGAGATGGGCGACGTGACGCTGAGCCTCGGGGAGGTGGAGGTCACGTCGTGCGTGATCTCCTACCAGCGCAGGCGGTTGCCGTCGGGCGAGGTGATCGACACGCAGTCGCTGGACCTGCCGCCGCAGACGCTGCGGACCGTCGCGGTGTGGTGGACGGTGGACCCGGAGTCCCTCGGCGGGCTCAAGGACCTGGCCGGTTCGCTGCACGCGGCCGAGCACGCGTCGATCGGCCTGCTGCCGCTGGTGGCGACGTGCGACCGGTGGGACATCGGGGGCCTGTCGACGGCCGCGCACATGGACACGGAGCTGCCGACGGTGTTCGTCTACGACGGGCACCCCGGCGGGGCGGGCTTCGCCGAGCAGGCGTTCCGCGAGTGGACGGACTGGCTGGGCGCCACGAGGAACGCGATCACCGGCTGCGAGTGCACCGCGGGCTGCCCCGGCTGCATCCAGAGCCCCAAGTGCGGCAACGGCAACGAGCCGCTGAGCAAGCGGGGCGCGATCACCCTGCTGGACAAGGTCCTGAAGGCGGGCGAGGGCCCGGTGACGGCGACGACGTTCGCGGCCGGGGCCGAGAAGGAGCCCGAAGACGACCTCTGGCCCGGCGACTTCTAGGGCCTGTCCTGCGACTAGCCCGCGACGCGGTTGAGGCTGGCGCTGAGGTGGGGGCTCATCGGGTGGCCTTCGGCGGCCATCTCCTGCGCGTACATGAGGGCGCCTTCGACGAGTCCGTAGAGGCGCTTGCCCGCGGTGACCTCTTTGGCCTGCGGGCTGCGCACGACGGCGTCGGTCGCGATCTCGATCCTGGTGCCGTCGACGTGCCCGTAGTAGAGGTCGAGCACCCCGGTGGGGTGGGCGAGGAGGACTTCGACGTCGGGCCGCTTGGGGTCGTCGCCGGGCACGACGCGCCACCACCCGGACTCCCGGGCGGCGGGCCGGACGGGCTTGCCGTCCGCGTCGATGATCCAGGACCGCGCCTCGTAGCGCAGGAACGGCCGCCCGTCGTGGGTGAAGCGCAGCTCCTGGGCGTAGAGGAAGTCCTCGGCGCCGGGGTAGCCGCCCTGCCCTCGCCCGCGCCAGCTCCCGACCAGCGGCAGCAGCGGCAGCAGGTCGTCATGGAGGTTGGGCCCCCGGCGCAGGTCGTCGGTCTCCTCGAACGGGTAGGGCTCGACCTTCTCGAAGGTCGAGGCGAACTCCGTCGGTACTTCGCGCTCGCTCATTTGTTCCTCGCGGTTCGAATCGTCCAGTAGCCGAGCGCACCCGCCATGGCGCCTGCGGCGATGACGAGCACGGCTGTCAATGCCGTCTCCACGGCCACCACTTTACGTGCGGTCCTCGTTGATTTCCCAAAGCGATGGCAAGATGTTGAACATGACTACACCTGGACCCTTCGACAGCTGGCTCTCGGACATGGACGGCGTGCTCGTCCACGAGGGGGTGCCCGTTCCGGGCGCGAACAAGCTCATCGAGAAGCTGCAGTCGGCGGGGAAGCGGTTCCTCGTCCTGACCAACAACTCGATCTACACCCCGCGCGACCTGCATGTGCGACTGAAGAACTCGGGTCTGGCGGTGCCGGAGGAGTCGATCTACACCTCGGCGATGGCCACCGCGGACTTCCTGCACGCCCAGCGGCCCAAGGGCTCGGCGTACGTCATCGGGGAGTCGGGCCTGACGACGGCGCTGCACGAGATCGGCTACGTGCTCACCGACTACCGGCCCGACTACGTGGTGCTGGGCGAGACGCGCCGGTACGACTTCGGTTCGCTGACCACGGCGGTGCGCCTCGTCAAGGCCGGGGCGCGGCTGATCTGCACGAACCCCGACACGACCGGTCCGAGCCCGGACGGCGTGCTGCTGGGCGTCGGCGCGGTTGCGGCGATGATCACGGCGGCCACCGGCTCCGACGCGTACTTCCCCGGCAAGCCGAACCCGCTGATGATGCGCAACGCCTTGCGGCGCATCGGAGCCCACTCCGAGTCGACGGTGATGATCGGCGACCGCATGGACACCGACGTGCTGTCGGGCCTCGAGGCCGGGCTCGAGACGGTCTTGGTTCTGTCGGGGGTCACTGACACACTGGAGGAAGTCGAGCGCTACCCGTTCCGGCCGAACCACGTCAAGGACTCGGTGGCGGACCTCATCGACTGGATCGAATAGGAGTACCCATGCCTCCCGGCCACCGCCCCGCCCAGTCAGTTCCGCGTGCGCGCCAGGAGGACGAGCCCTCGCCCGTGCCGCGCCCCGCACGCGGCCCCCAGAACGAGGCCCCCCGTCCGTCCCGGGAGGCGCCCAAGCAAGCGCGCCAAGGCCAGTCGCACCGGCGCGAGCCGGAGTCGAAGCTCAGCGCGATGGAGTCGCGCATCCTGTCGTTCGAGGCGCGCTGGTGGCGCGCCTCGGGCGCGAAGACGCAGGCGATCAGCGACGAGCTGGAGCTCACGCCGGAGCGGTACTACCAGCAGCTGGCGCGGCTCATCGAGCACCCGGCGGCCGCTTCGGAGCAGCCGGCGGTGGTCCGCCGGCTCAGGGCGGCCCGCGACGAGCGCCGCGCGGCCCGGTAAGCGGCGCACCGGGAGTCAGGCCCGGCGGCGCTCGGTGAGCGCGTACCAGCCGGCGCCGGCGGCGAGCACCGCCAGGCCCCCGAGCACTGAGGACACGGGCAGGCTCGCGGCCACGAGCACGCAGCCGGCGAGCCCGATCCACGGCAGCGGCGCGCGCCGGTCCAGCGTCGCGGCCGAGGCGTTCGCGACCGCGTAGTAGAGCAGCACCAGGAAGCTCGAGAACCCGATCGCACCGGCGAGATCCATGGTGGATATCAGCACGAGGACGATCGCGCTCGCGGCGAGCTCGGCGGCCCACGGCACCCCGAAGCGCTCGGAGACGGCCGCCAGGAGGCCCGGGAGGCGGCCGTCGCGGGCCATCGCCAGCGCCGTGCGCCCGATCCCGGCCAGGAGGCTCAACAGGACCCCGGCCACGGCGATCCCGGCGCCGATCACCACGAGCGGCTTGATCGCGGGCGCCCCGGCCCCGGCGAGGTCGGACAGGGGCGCGGTCGACTCCGCGAGCGTCCCGGCGCCGAGCACGCTGAGGAGGGTCACCGCGACGAGGGCGTACACGCCGACGGTGACGGCGAGGCTGACGGCGACCGCCCTCGGGATGGTCCGCTCGGGGTTCTCGACCTCCTCGCCGAGGGTGGCGACGCGGGCGTACCCGGCGAAGGCGAAGAAGATGAACCCGGCCGCCGTCAGCGTCCCCCAGAAGTGGGTGTCGCCCAGGGGCCTGGCGGCGACGGGTCCGGTCATGCCGGCGATGACGACGGCGCCGATCACCGCGAGGGTGATCCCCGAGAACACCGCGGAGGCGAGCGCGGTCTTCTTGACGCCCAGGAGGTTGATGGCGCAGAAGGCCACGACCGCGGCGGCGGCGAGCGCCCGCGGGTGGTCGGGCATGAGGTAGGCGCCGAGGGTCAGGGCCATCGCGGCGCCGGAGGCGGTCTTGCCGACGAGGAAGGCCCATCCGGCGGCGAACCCCGCGGCCGGGTGGAGCTGCCGCGTCCCCCAGATGTAGGCGCCGCCGGACTGCGGGTGGAGGGCGGCGAGGCGGGCCGAGGAGCGGGCGTTGCAGTAGGCGAGGAACCCGGCGATCGCGAGGGCGGCGAGGAGGCCGGGGCCGGAGCCGGCGGCCTGCGCGGCCGGGCCCCAGACGACGAAGACGCCCGCTCCGAGCATGGAGGCGAGGCCGATCGCGATCGCGGACGGCAGGCCGAGTCGCCGGGGGAGGGCCGGCCGGTCCCGCGCAGGAGTGGGCATGGCTTGAAGATACCGCGTGGACGTTACGGAACCCCGCTAGCGATAACGCCTCTCGGGCTCCAGCAGCAGCGGCAGCTCTATTGCGTCCCACGGGATGCGCTGGACGATGCGGAGGATGACCACGCCGATCAGGAGGCCTCCGGGGGTGTCGCTGAACCAGTGGAAGGCGACGTAGGTCGTGGAGAACATGACGATCACCGGCGGGGCGAACCGCATCAGTCCCCGCTGCCAGGGCCGCATGCGGGCGCCGACGAGGAAGATGATGAACCCGTACCAGACGATCGTGTTGAGCACGTGGCCCGACGGGTAGGCGCCGGACGGCTCCAGCGACGTGAACAGGACCGCTTGGGCCGCTTCGGCATAGGCCCCGGAAGCGGGCCGGGGCCAGTGCGGGTACACGCGCGGGAGGACGTCCTTGAGCACGAGCACGGCGCCGGCCATCCCGTAGGCCGCGAGGAACGCCAGCAGCGGGCGGACGCTGCGGGCGCGCAGGGCGAGGAACGCGGCGAGCGCGAGCGCGATCCCGCCGAGCAGGCCCCCCTGGCCGAGCCGGTTGGTCTGCACGGCGATGAAGTAGGCCCATGCGGGCCGGTTGGCGTCGGAGAGGTCGCGGATCCAGATGTCGAGGTCGATCAGGGGGCTGGGCCACGACAGCGGGATCGTCAGCAGTGCGAACGCCGCGACCATGGCGGTCTCGGGCCACCACGACTTCGGTCGCTTGAGGACGAAGGGCCGCCAGGCCTGCGCGGGGGCCCCGGTGCGGCGCTGGTCTGCGGCGATCACGGGCGTAAGCCTAGCGACTGGAGCGGGCCGGTCGAATCCGATACCGCATGACCGGGCCTTCGGTTCACGCGGAGCGGCCCGGGGCGTCCGCGATCGGACGCCCCGGGCCGGTTTCGCGCTCTGTCTACAGGTCGGCGACGTCGCCCTGCTTGGCGCGGACGGCTTCGGCGGCCTCCTTGAGGTTCGCCAGTTCGTCGTCGCTGAGGGGGGTCTCGACGACGGCCTTGACGCCCTCGGCGCCGATCTGCGCGTTGACGCCCAGGTAGACGCCGGAGATGCCGTACTCGCCGTCGACCCACGCGCACACGGGCATGACAGCGCCGGAGTCCTCGGCGACGGCCTTGGCCATGCGGGCGGCGGCGGCCGAGGGGGCGTAGTAGGCCGAGCCGGTCTTGAGCAGCGCGACGATCTCGGCGCCGCCGTTGCGGGTCTTGGTGACGAGCTCCTCGATCTTGTCGGCGGGGAGCAGCTCGGCGAGCGGCTTGCCGTCGACCGAGGACTGGCTCGGGACCGGGACCATGGTGTCGCCGTGGGAGCCGAGGGTCAGGGTGGTCACGGACTTGACGGGGACGTGGAGCTCTTCGGCGACGAAGTTCGTGAAGCGGGCGGTGTCGAGCATCCCGGCCTGGCCGAGGACCCGGTTCTTGGGGAACCCGGAGGCGAGCTGCGCGAGGGCGGTCATCTCGTCGAGGGGGTTGGAGACGACGATGATGACGGCGTTCGGGGAGTGCTTGGCGAGGTTCTCGGTCACGCCGCGGACGATCCCGGCGTTGACCTCGAGGAGGTCCATGCGGCTCATGCCGGGCTTGCGGGGCAGGCCGGCGGTGATGACGATGACGTCGGACCCGGCGGTCTTGTCGTAGCCGTTGCCGTCGTTGTCGGTGGTCGCGCCGACGACCTTCGTCTCGAAGCCCTCGATGGTGCGGGACTGGTTCATGTCGAGGGCGATGCCCTCAGGCTTGCCCTCCACGATGTCGGTGAGGACGACCTCGTCGAAGACGTCGTACTCGGCCAGGCGCTGGGCGGTGGTGGAGCCGTAGAAACCGGCGCCGACTACCGTGACCTTCTTACCCATCGAATGCTCCTCTGCATCAGGACTGCCTGTCACCAGGACTGTTCGTCCACGCTATGACCCCGGTCTCGGGGAGCGCATCCGGCCCCTGCCCGGGTGGCGGGCACCTCTACGGGCTCGCGGGCGGCCCGGGCGTCCCGCTGGACGGGACTCGCGTCGACGATTCCCAGCGGTCAAGTGGACTATTCTGAGGCCGACCAGAATCCGAGGGAGCCGCGCGTGCTGATCGCGACCACCGTCATCTCCGCCGTCGTGGCGGGCTTCGTCGCCCAGCTCGTCGACGGCAGCCTCGGCATGGGCTTCGGCACCATCACCATGACCTTCCTCTTGGGCCTGGGCATCGCCCCGGCCGCCGCCTCGGCATCGGTCAACGTCGCGACGATCGCCACCAGCGCGGTCAGCGCCGCCTCCCACCACCGGCTGCGGAACGTCCACTGGCCCACCACGCTGCGGCTCGGCGTCCCCGGCGCGGTCGGCGGCTTCGCGGGCGCGTGGGCGCTCGCCTCCCTCACCCGGCTCGACGCGGCCACGCCGGTCACCAGCGCGGTCCTCATCGCCCTGGGCGCGGTCATCGTGTGGCGCTTCGCCTACGGCAAGGGGACCGGGACGGGCCCGATCCGGACCGGTTTCGCGGTGCCGACGGGCCTGGTCGGCGGATTCCTCGCGGCCGTCGGCGGGGGCGGCTGGGGTCCGGTGACGATGCCGATCACGCTCTCGACGTCGCGGCTGGAGCCGCACCGGGTCGTCGGGTCGGTCTCGACGGCGCAGCTGTTCGCCTCGGCGGCGGCCGTGCTCGGGTTCTGGCTCGCGGTGCCGCACACGCTCACGGTGGTGTGGCCCCTGGTGGTCGGCATGGCGCTCGGCGGCATGGCGGCGGCCCCGCTCGCGGCGTGGCTGACGCGCCGGATCCCGACCGCGAAGCTCGGCTCGACCATCGGGATGCTCGTGGTCGCCCTGAACCTGCGCACGCTGCTGGGGAACTTCAGCGTGCCCTGGCCCGTGGTGGTGCTCCTGTACCTCGCGCTCGCCGCCGGCTGGGCGGTGGCGCTGGTGGGCCCGGTCCGCGCGAAGGCGGCCGAGGCGCGGGCCGAGCAGGACCCGGGCGTCGCGGCGCCCGACGAGCGCCCGGAGGGCGAGCCGGCGCCGGCCCCGACGAAATAGCGGCCCGGACCGTTCGGTCCGGGCCCGCTCGAAAGCCTCAGAACGCCTTGCCGCGCTGGAGCTCCCTAGCGATGACGATCCGCTGGATCTGGTTGGTGCCCTCGTAGATCTGGGTGATCTTGGCGTCGCGCATCATGCGCTCGAGGGGGAAGTCCTGCGTGTAGCCGTAGCCGCCGAGGACCTGGACCATGTCGGTGGTGATCTGCATGGCCGCGTCCGAGGCGAAGCACTTGGCGGCCGCGCCGAAGTAGGTGAGGTCGCCGTCGCCGCGCTCGGACTTCGCCGCGGCGGCGTAGGTCAGCTCGCGGGCGGCGCTGATCTTCATCGCCGCGTCGGCGAGGAGGAACTGCACGCCCTGGAACGCCGCGATCGGGCGCCCGAACTGCTCGCGCTCGGCCGCGTAGCCGGTGGCGGCGTCGAGCGCGCCCTGGGCGATCCCGAGGGCCTGCGCGGCGATGGTCACGCGCGTGTGGTCGAGCGTGCGCATCGCGAGGGAGAAGCCCTGCCCGAGTTCGCCGATGAGGCGGTCGGCGCCCAGGCGCACCCCGTCGAAGTAGACCTCGGCGGTCGGGGAGCCCTTGACGCCGAGCTTCTTCTCGGGCTTGCCGAAGGAGACGCCCGCGTCGGACTTCTCGACCACGAACGCGGAGATGCCCTTGGCGCCGGCGCCGGGCTCGGTCACGGCGAAGACCGTGTAGTAGTCGCTGACGCCCGCGTTGGTGATCCAGCGCTTGACGCCGTCGAGGACCCAGCCGTCGCCGTCTTTCACGGCCCGGGTGGTCATGGAGGCGGCGTCGGAGCCCGCCTCGGGCTCGGAGAGGCAGTAGGAGAACATCGCCTCGCCCGCGGCCACCGGCGGCAGGTAGCGGCGCTTGAGGTCCTCGGAGCCGTCGAGCAGCAGCGGCAGCGAGCCGAGCTTGTTGACCGCGGGGATGAGCGAGGACGAGGCGCACGCGCGCGCGACCTCCTCGATGACGATCGCGGTGCCGAGCGCGTCGATGCCGGCCCCGCCGTACTCCGCGGGGACGTGCGGGGCGTGGAGGTCGGCGGACTTGAGCGCCGCGTAGGACTGCTCGGGGAACGTCGCGGTCGCGTCGGCCTCGGCGGCGTGCGGTGCGACGCCCGCGTCGCACACGTCCCGGGTCGCGGCGCGGATGTCGGCGTACTCGTCTGGCAGCTGATAGGGGGCGAACCCAGCAGGCATCGATGACTCCCGGCAGTTGTTACTCGTCAGTAAGGTAGGGCGAGTGTAACGCACGCCCGAGCGGACCGGTGACGGTCAACACCGCGAATTCTCCACGCCTTCCCTGCAACGTCACCGGACGTTCATGCGTGAAGTTGAATATACGATGGCGCAGGCCATAGTGCGTGCTCACGTACAATTCGAGGTCCCCGCGCTATCGGCCCGCGGACACGCCAGACTTGAGCTCCGCCGATACCGCACGAACGAGCGCGCACTGCCGAACCGGTGCGCCAGCCAGGCACTGCCGGACGACACAGACAGGGCACGCACCAGATGGTCAACGCGATCCAGAACCCCTCGCAGAACACCACGACACGGCCCCGCATCTCCTTCCTGGGCTGCGGCTACCTCGGAGCGACCTACGCGATCTGCTTCGCCGAGTTGGGGTACGAGGTGATCGGATACGACGTCGACACCGCCAAGATCGACTCCTTCGCCTCCGGGACCGTGCCCTTCCACGAGCCCGGCCTGCCCGAGCTGCTGAAGAAGAACCTCGAATCGGGGCGCCTGCGCTTCACCACCGACGTCCAGTCCGTCGCCGACTTCGCCGACGTGCACTTCATCTGCGTGGGCACCCCCCAGCGCAAGGGCGAGCCGGGCGCCGACCTCTCCTACATCGAGGCCTCGGTCGTCGACCTCTCCAAGCACCTGAGCCGCAAGGTCCTCATCGTCGGCAAGTCCACGGTGCCCGTCGGCACCGCCTCCTGGGTCCAGGAGCTCGTCGACCGCCACGCCCCGCAGGGCCTGGGCGTCGAGGTCGGCTGGAGCCCGGAGTTCCTCCAGGAGTCCAACGCGATGCACGACGTGCTGCGCCCCAACCGCATCGTCTACGCCGCGCAGTCCGAATGGGCCTCCCAGCTGCTCAAGGACGTCCACCGCGGCATCCTCGAACTCGCCGCGGTCGAGGACCGCGAGGTCCCCGTCGTGGAGACCGACCTGGCCACGGCCGAACTGGTGAAGGTCGCGGCCAACGCGTTCCTGTCCACCAAGATCTCCTTCATCAACGCCATGGCCGACCTGTGCGAGGTCACCGGCGGCGACGTCGCCGACCTGGCCAAGGCCATCGGCTACGACCAGCGCATCGGCAACAAGTTCCTGCGCGCCGGCATCGGCTTCGGCGGCGGGTGCCTGCCCAAGGACATCCGGGCGCTCTCGGCCCGCGCCGGCGAGCTGGGCGTGGGCGAGTCCTTCCGGTTCCTCGACGAGGTCGACGCGGTCAACACGCGCCGCCGCTCGCACGCCGTGCGCTCGGTCGCGAACCTGGTCGGGCGCACGCCGGGCCCGAACGGACCCGACCTGTCGGGCGTGCGCATCGCCTACCTGGGCGCGACCTTCAAGCCCGACACCGACGACATCCGCGACTCGCCCGCGCTCGACATCGCCCGGCGCCTGCGCAGCGCGCGCGCCGACGTCGTCGTGTACGACCCCGAGGGCCTGGAGAACGCCAAGGCCCACGCGCCCGAGCTGAGCTTCGTGAAGACCCTCGCCGAGGCCGTGGCGGGAGCCGACGTGGTGTGCGCGATGGTCCCGTGGGAGGAGTTCCGCACGCTCGACCCCGAGGCGCTGGGCCAGCAGGTCGCCGAGCGGCGCATCCTCGACGGCATGAACGCCTTCGACCCCGAGCGCTGGCGCGGCCACGGCTGGACCTACCAGGGCATCGGCCGCTAGGCCCGCATACGCGACACCGCCCGGCGCATCGCGCCGGGCGGTTCATCATTTCCGGCGATTCGCGGCGTCAGCCTTCAAACCGGACATCCCGAGGTCCCCCCGTGCTCAACGATGCCCGCGGGGTGCGACGACCGCGTGTTCGATCAGGTCGCGAGGTTCACCCGCGTGAACGGCCAGGCGTGCGGGGCGCGGTCGACGAGCTCCTCGGGCGGGTCCGGCAATCGCCTGGGCGGGTGCTCCCCCACCGCGATGACGACCACCCGGTCGCCCGCGACGAACACCTCGGTGCGCAGCGACGGGTCGTTGATCGTCCGCACGCCCTCGTCCAGGACCCAGCGCAGCAGCGCGGCCCCCCGCCCCTCGGCGGCCTTGGCCTCCCACATCAGCGTGTCCACCGCTTACTCCTCCTCTGCGCCCGCCCCGTCCGGTCCCAGGCCCTTCCAGCGCTTCGCTTTCGCGCTCTCGAGGCCGAACTGGTCGAGGGTCCGGGCGACCACGTGGTCGACGATGTCCTCGATGGTCTCAGGGAGGTTGTAGAACGCGGGCACCGGCGGCAGCACCACCGCGCCCATGCGCGAGAGCGCGAGCAGGTTCTCCAGGTGGATCTCCGAAAGCGGGCTCTCGCGGGCCAGCAGCACCAGGCGGCGCCGCTCCTTGAGCGTCACGTCCGCGGCCCGCCCGATGAGGCCCTCGGTGTAGCCGGTGCGCACCGCTGCCACGGTCTTCATCGAACAGGGCGCGATGATCATCCCGTCGGTGCGGAACGACCCCGAGGAGATCGGCGCGGCCTGCTCCCCCGGACCCCACGAGTGGTCGGCCAGACCGGCCACTTCGGACGGCGAGTACGGGGTCTCCAGCCGGAGCGTCGTGCGCGCCCAGCGGCTCATGACCAGGTGCGTCTCGACGCCGTCGATCCCCCGCAGCTCCTGGAGCAGCCGCACGCCGAAGATCGCGCCGGTCGCGCCGGTCATGCCGACGACCAGTCGCATATGAGCCTCCTCGAATACCGCGTCCCCTCGCCGGGGACACCTACAATCACGGGATGGGACGCCACAAGCTGGGCATAGCGACAGCGATCGTCGTACTGTTCGCGCTCGCCTGGGTGTGGCCCGAAGGCAGTGAGCCGCCGGCGGGGACCCTGACCGCGACCGAGCCTACTGCCTCCGCGGACGCCCCGCCCGCGAGCGAGGACCCCGACGAGGCCGAGGACACCGGCTCCTCCTCCTCGCCGGAGCCGGACGCCTCCGGCGAGACCCCGAGCGAACCGGCGCCCACCACGGCCCCCGAGTCCGCCGCGGAGCCGTCCCCGGCCCCGGCGGCCGAACCGGCCGCGAACGCCTACGACGGGCCGCTCGGCACCCGCAACCACACCGGCACCGAGGCCGTGGCCCTCACCTTCGACGACGGACCCTCGCCCGAATGGACGCCGAAGGTCCTCGGGGAGCTGCGCGAACGCGGCATCAAGGCCACGTTCTGCCTCATCGGCGCCTACGCCGAGGCCTACCCCGAGCTCGTCGCCGACATCGTCCGCGAGGGCCACACCCTGTGCAACCACTCGTGGTTCCACGAGTTCGACCTCGGCACGCAGGGCGACGACGAGATCCGCGCGAACCTCCAGCGCACCAACGACGCGATCACCAAGGCCGCGCCCGGCGCCGCCGTGGCGTACTTCCGGCACCCGGGCGGCCAGTGGACCGACCGGGCCGTCGCGGTCGCCGCCGACATGGGCATGGAGTCCCTGCACTGGTCGGTCGACCCCTCCGACTGGGACAACGCGACCACCGAGGCCCAGATCCGCGACCACGTGACGGACCGGACCGAGCCCGGCGGGATCGTGCTGCTGCACGACGGCGCCTCGAACCAGAAGGACATGTGCGGGGCCCTGACGTCGATCCTCGACGAGTTCGAGCGCCGCGGCTACACCTACACCGGGCTGTGAGCTCCCCGCCCTAAGGCGCGGTCAGCGCAGGCCGGCCGGCATCTTCCGGCCCGGCAGCAGCGCCAGGAACGCGAGCGCGAGCAGCCCCACGCTCATGCCCGCCTGGACCGGGAAGGCCAGGCCGAGGATGCCGTCCGACTTGTTCTGGCCGCCGACCGGGCCCGAGCCCGGGGTGGCGCCGTCGCCGGAGGGGCCGTCGCCGCCCTCGTCACCCTCGCCGCCGTCGCCGTCGCCGTCCCCGTCACCGTCACCGTCACCGGTGTCCGAGGTGCCGTCGCCGTCGTAACTCGGGCTCTCGCCCGGCGAGGTGCCGGGCGGCCACGGGTTGGTCTCGTCGGCGTTGAGCCAGTCCACTTGGGAAATGGCGGATTCGCCCTCCGCGTTCGAACCGCGGTCGGCATACCAGGGCAGGGAAAGCACGCCCACCGCCCCGACCACGGCCGCGGCGAGCACCAGACGCTGGAGCCGACACTTGCGCACACGTACACCTTAGTCGCGGCGAACCATCGGCGCGCGCCCGTCGGGGCATGTACGCCGAACGAGTTCGGTTGACGGTCTTGACAGTCCGATCGGGGGCCCGCGGCGGTCAGGCCGCGGCCTCGCGCGAGGCGCGGACCGTGCCCGCCACGACGGCCCCGACGAACACCGCGGCGACGTACGCGGCCAGCGCCGCATAGACCACAGTGGCCGCCATGGGAACGGTCGCGACCGCGACGGCGCCCGCGATGATCGCGACGAGGCTCCTCGCCGGCCAGCCGAGCCCGAGGTCGCGGCGGGCCACCGGCGAGGCGGCCTTGTCGAGCCCCGCGGCGAGGTCGTAGAAGTACAGCGCGATCACCGTCAGCAGCAGGTACAGGACCGGCCAGGACACGCCCGCGGCGATCCCGGACGCGCAGATGACGCCCAGTTCGACCGCGCGGAGCCCCGCGGGGATGAACCAGTCGAACAGGCCCTCGTGATCGGTGCGCGCCACCGAGGCGGCCAGCACGAGCGCGAGCGCGGCGAGCCCGAACGGCACCCACGGCGGCGTGCCGAGGCCCGCGGCGAGCACGGCCGCGCCCGCGGCCAGCACCGCGGCGGCGGTCGCGGCGAACGGCGTCATGTCCCCGCCCACGGGTGAACGCGGCACCAGGCGGGCCAGGGGCCCGTCGTCGCGGTGCGCGGACCGGTCGGGGCGGCGCAGGGCGGCGGTGCGGGCGGCCAGGGACCGGAGCGTGCGGCCCGCGGTCGTGTAGCCGAGCGCCAGCAGCTGCCAGGCCAGGAGCGCGGTGATCGCGATCTGCGGGCCGAAGGCGACCGCGGCGGCGGCGAGGAGGAGCCAGCGTTCGCCGACGGGCGCGACGATGGTGCGCTTGACCCAGTACAGGGGGGTCCGGTGCGCGCCCATGACCTGCTCGGAGGCCGAGCCGAGGCGCTGGCCGAGGTGGGCGGCGCGGCCCACGGGCGGGGCGGATTCGCGCCGGCGGGCCTGGCGGACCACGGCGGTGTCGAGCAGGACGGCGTACCAGGTGTCGGCGGTGTGCCGGACGGTCTGGGTGGCCATCGCACCGATCGCGAGGCCCCACGCGGCGGGCGCGGAGGCGCCGTCGGCGACGGCCCCGGCGGCGAGGCCCGCGTAGAGCACGAACTCCTTGGAGCGGTCGGCCATCATGTCGAGCCAGCCGCCGAAGGAGGAGAAGTTCTGGGTGTAGCGCGCGAGTTGGCCGTCGACACAGTCGAAGACGAAGCTGAAGTACATGAGGGCGGCCGCGGCGAGGTACAGCGGCAGGGAGTGTCCGGCGGCGAAGATCGCGGCGGCGCCGAGGGCGAGGGCGATGGAGACCCAGGTGATCGGGGTGGGGGTCCAGCCCAGGCGCGCGCAGAGCTTCACGAGGCGGGGCGACCAGGTCGAGACGGCGTAGGTCGCGAAGAGGTCGTCGTCGTGCTTGACGGCGTTGCCGAGGCGCCAGGCGTCCATGTCGACCGCTTCGAACGCGCCGATGACCTCGCGGGCCTCCTCGCCGGTGTCGACCTGGCGGTGCTCGAGGCCGCCGGTCCGGTAGGCGTTCACGGGGACGGCGCGGGCCTGGAGGCCGGCGAGCACGGCCGCGAAGGCGTCGCCGTCGCTGCGGCGCGGCCAGTGCCGGCGCAGGCGCGCGAGGTGGGCCGCGGAGACTTTCGCGAGGCCGCCGAGGCGGGTCGGGCCCGGCCCGGGGCCGGTGACCAGGCCCCGTTCGACGGTGACGGGGGCGGCGGCGGGGTCGTCGGCGCCGATCAGGACGCCCGAGCGCCGGGTGGAGTCCGACAGGACCGCGGCCACCGTGGTCTGGGAGGCGACCAGGTCGGCGCAGGCCAGGAACAGGGCGCCCGAGCCGGAGAAGGCGAGTTCGCCGAGGTGCTCCAGGTCGGCGTCGGCGTCGGCCGACTCGACCTGGGTGGCCTTGACGGGACGGTCCGTCCCCGGCCTGGAGAGCACGATCACGTCGTCGCAGCCGGCCTCGCGGATCTGCGCGATGAGCCTGTCGAGAACAGTGCGGTCTTCGTCGAGTTCGGCGTGGCCGCCCGGAGCCGGCAAGATGACGGCTCGACTCACGTGGCCGCCTCGGCGGGGCCGGGGACGAGGACCGGAGCGGCGGCCCGCTCGGCGGCCTCCTTCTCCGCTTTCTGGCGCTTCTTCTTCTCGGCCTTGCGCTTCGTGTCGCGCTCCTCGGCCTCCTTGTAGGAGTCGAGGGCCTCCTGCACGGTGCCGTCGGTGACGACGGTGCCCGCGTCGAGGAAGATGCCGCGCTTGCAGTACTTCTTCAGGTCGCCTTCGGAGTGGGAGACGAACACGAGGGTGCGGCCCTGGTCGAGCAGGCCGCGGATGACGACCTGGCACTTGCGTTTGAACGCGGCGTCGCCGACGGCGAGCGCCTCGTCGACCAGGAGGATCGGGTGCGGCAGCTGCGTGATGACGCCGAAGCCCAGGCGCACCTTCATGCCCGAGGAGTAGTGCTTGACGGGCGTGTCGATGAAGTCCTCGAGCTCGGAGAAGTCGACGATCTCGTCGAACTTCGACTTGATCTCCTTGCTGGACATGCCGTGCAGGGCGCCCACGAGGTTGACGTTCTCGCGCCCGGTGAGGTCGCCGGAGAAGCCGGCCGACAGCGCGATGAGCGGGGCCACGCGGCCCTCGCGGCGCACGTAGCCCTCGTCGGGGATGAGCACGCCGGTGATCAGGCGCAGCAGCGTGGACTTGCCGGTGCCGTTGCGGCCGATGATGCCGACCGCATCGCCGGGGAAGATGTCGAAGTTGACGTGGCGCAGCGGCCAGAAGTCCTGCGCGGCGGCGCCCTTCTGGTTGGCGCTGCGGCGCACGAACAGGTCCTTGACCCGGCCTTTCTTCTGCTTGCCTTTAGCGAAGCAGATCCCGAGGTCGCGAGCCTGGATGATCGGCTCTTCCATGGGGGCGGCCCTCCCGGAACAGGTGGTTGACACGGCGCGCCAATAGTACCGCCCGGTCGTTGCCGCCGGATGACGGCCGATCCGAGACGCTTCTCATGGCCCCGCGGCCGGCCGGGCGCCCCTGCGGGCCTCAGGCGCTCCGGTCGGCGCCGGCGGCGTGGCGGCGCTCCGCTGCCAGGCGTTCGACCTCGAACGCGGCCAGGATCCGCCGGTAGGTGACCTCGGCCCGCTCGGTCGAGGCTCTGGCTTCGAGCCGGGCCCGGTAGCTCTCGTTCCACACCAGGCCCAAGGCGCCCAGGGTGACCAGGCTCATGAGGAATGAGACGGCCCACACCAGGCGCTGGTCGCCGAACAGGGCGACGGCGAGCAGCCCGGCGGCGGCGAGGAGCCCCGCGGCGGCGCCGACCCGCAGGACCGAGGGCCGGCCGAGCCGGACGTAGAGGGCTTTGAACTTCGATTTCATGCGCGGTGCACTCTCAACTCACGATGGGGTCGGCCAGCAGGTCCGACACGAGCTTGCGGTACGAGTCGTGGCTGAACCGCTCGCGCACCCGCTGCTGGGCGAGGGCGCTGCGGGCCAGGAACCGTTCGAGGTCGGCGTAGTGGGCGTCGACCAGATCCACCACTTCGGACGGTTCGCAGTACAGGGCCGCGTCGCCGAACGTCGGCTCGAAGCGCGGCGGCAGCACGGTCACGCACCCGGCCGCGAGCGCCTCCAGGACCGCCCGCCCGAAGGCCTCGTACTGGTTCGGGTGCGGGAAGTAGATCCAGAAGTCGAGCTGGAACAGGAACGAGTCGACGTCGGTCTCGTTGAAGCCGTAGCAGGTCCACGACACCGGCGGGGCCTGGCCGGTGATGCGGGCGACGGACTTGACCCCGCCCATGACGCGCACGTCCCAGCGCCCGTCCCCGGGGTAGATCCGGGGCAGGTCGGCGGCCGTGGGCCACTTGGTCGCGTCGTCGCGGGAGTGGCGCCCGACCACCGGCAGGACCGAGCGGAAGCCGGTGCGGGCGGGCGCGATGTCGGCGGTGTCGAGGATGCCGGGCATGTCGAAGGCGGCCATGCGCCCGGCGGTCAGGTCGGCGAGCGCCTCGCGGACCTGCGGGCCCTGGGGGACCCACAGCGGCGCGACCCCGAACATCTCGGCCGCGTTGTCGTGGCAGGCGTCCGGGACGTAGCGGATGTCGGTGCCGTCGCGCTCGGCCGGGGCCTGGTTGGCCAGGACCACCATCCGCTTCGGGCGCACGTTCGACACCTCCCCGGAGCGGAACTGCAGGATCGGCGGGTAGCGCAGGACCAGCAGGTCGCACACGACGTCGTCGGTGACCAGGACCTGCTCGACGGTGCCGTCGTTGATCATCCGCTGGATCGGCTCGCAGTAGAGCCGGTCCTCGGTGGTCATGTGCCGCCACGACTCCAGGTGCATGACCGCGATGGACATGCCCTCGGCCCTGAGCGCCCGGATCTCCTCCATCGTGGACTTCTGCGGTCCGCCGAAGGGCCGCCAGTCGAGGCAGAACACGACGTCGAAGTGCCGCTGCCGCTGGTCGGCCCGGGCCACCGCGGTGTGCTGCGGGGCCCAGAACGGGCGCGGCCGCGGGCTCCGGGGCAGGTACGGGTCGGCGCCGCCCTTGCTGATCTCCTTGTGCCACAAGGGGTATGAGGACTGGTAGGCGCGCCGGGACGGGTGCTTCCAGCCGGGCCCGAACTCCTCGCGGGAGAGCGAGCCGGGGGCCTGGCGCATGAACGTGTCCCACGCGCCCTGGAGGCGGTGCACCGCGTCCTTGCCGAACGCGGACGAGACCCGTTGCAGGAACTCGGTGTCGGCGCCCTTGCGGACCTCGTCGTAGTAGCCGATCCGCTCGAGCACGCCGCGGCGGAACATCATCGAGGCCGTGGAGATGGTGGTGACGACCCGGCCGGGGCGGGTGACGGTGAGGTCCTCGTTGAACAGGAACGCCTCGCCGTGCGTCAGCTGGACCTCCGGCTCGGCCAGCAGGGGCGCGATCGAGCGCGCGAGGCGGTCGGGGACGGCCCAGTCGTCGGAGTCGAGCCCGGTGATGAACTCGCCGGTCGCACTGTCGAGGGCGGCGCGGTCGAGGATGCGGTCGAACGCGGTGTTGCGGGCCGCGAACGTGCCGCCGTTGGACGGCTTGCGGATCACCCGCACGCGGTCGTCCAGGGCCGCCGCGGCCTCCAGGACCGCGTCGTACTCCGCCCCCGAGGCGTCGTCGACGACGAGGACCTCCAGGTTCCGCCACGTCCCCTCCAGGAGGGACCTGACGGCGGTCAGCAGCGCCCGGTCGGGCCGGAACGCGGTCATGACCACCGAGATCCGGGGCCCGTGCTCGATCCGCGGCCCCGCGTCGGCGCGGAGGCGGTCGAACCACGGCAGGCCCCGGTCGGGGTCCAGCCGCAGCGAGGGCTGGCGCGACAGCGCGCCCAACCGCTTGACCCAGGCGGCCTCGTCGCCGCCCCGGTCGGGGTGCGCGAGGTCGGCGGCCAGGCCGCCGCGCTCCAGCGGCGCCATGTGCTTCCCGTAGCGGCGCAGCAGCTGCCGGGCCCGGTCGAAGTCGCCGAGCGCGTACGCGAGCTGCCCGTGGACGGCGGCGTCCCGCGGGGGGACCCGCTTGGGGCCTCCGCGGTCGAGGGCGAGGTCGAACAGCGCCAGGGCGTCCCGGCGGTCCTCCTCGCCGCCGAACTGCAGCCCGACGACGCGGGCCAGGGCGCACAGCGCCTCGACGTCCACCGCGGCGTCGGTGCCGCCGCCGCGGGCGGCCTCCAGGAGCGCGGGGAGCGACAGGCTCCGGCAGGCGGCGCGCGCCAGCAGGTGGCGCGCCCCCGGCGAGCGGGTGCGCAGCGCGGTCGCGGCGAGCGTGCCGGGCGGCCGGGCCTTCGCCCGCACCAGGTAGTCGTCGGTGAGGCGGGCCGGATAGCGCGCGGTCTCGTCAGCTGCGGTCATCTCGTCCGTTCATCTCCAGGTTGCATTCCGCCCAGATCTTCGCCTGCTTAAAGGCAATAATGTTGAATTGAAGGCGAACAAATGTCCTCACCTGTGTAAACAGATGTTGAACCGGGAAGCCGGTCAATGTCAACCGGGGTAGGCGGGATATCGTGAGCGCGAAATGAGCGACTCACCGAAACGCCCGCGCATCGTCCGCAACGACTATATGGCCCTGCACCCCCCGAAACCGGGTGAATGGAAGCCGAGTCTCGCGGTGAGCGTCGTCATCCCGGCTTATGGTAGCCAGGACAAACTGGACCTCACGTTGGCCGCCCTTGCGGCGCAGAGCTATCCGTCGGACCTCATGGAAGTGGTCGTCGTCGACGACAATTCCTCCCCCGCGCTGCGACTGCCCGAACTGCGCCCCGAGCACACCCGGCTGGTCGTCACCACGGCCGAGTCCTGGGGCTCGGCGCACGCGGTGAACACCGGTGTGAACCACACCGACGGGCAGGTCGTCCTGCGCCTCGACGCCGACATGGTGGCGTTCCGCGACCACGTCGAGGCGCAGCTGCGCTGGCACCACGCGGCCGACTACCTCGCCGTGCTGGGCCACAAGCGGTTCGTGGCCTGGGAACCGGACGCGATGACCCCCGAACAGGTCCACGAGAAAGTCCTGTGCGGCGAGGCGTCGGCGCTGTTCGCGGTCGAGGACTCGCGCCCGCACTGGATCGAGAAGACCATCGCCGACACCGACCGGCTGACCTCCCACCACCCCGGGAACTTCCGGGTGTTCATCGGCGCCACCGGTTCACTGCACCGCGACTTCTTCAAGACCGTCGGCGGCCTCGACACCGACCTGCGACTGGGCTCGGACACCGAATTCGCCTACCGGCTCTCGCAGGCCGGCGCGGTGTTCGTCCCCGAGACCACCTCCTCGGCCTGGCACCTGGGCTTCCCCCAGATGCAGGAGAAGGAGGAGACCGGCCGCCTCCAGCGCGTCCCCTACATCGCGCAGCGCGTGCCGCTGCACGGGATGCGGCGCACCGCGCCCCCGCGCGCCTGGCGCGTCCCCCTGGTGGACATCGTCATCGACGTCAAGAACGCGACCGTCGCCGAGGTCGACGCGGCCGTGGCGCCCGTGCTCGGCGGCCCCGACGGCGACGCGCGCATCACCCTCGTCACCGGGCAGGGCCCCGCCCCCCAGGACCGCGCCTCGATCCTCGCCGGAGACGGCGCGCAGCTGCGGCTCATGGAAGAGCAGTACGACGCCGAAGCGCGGGTGCGACTGTCCGCGCAGGCCCCCGAACCCGACCCGTCCGTGCCCTACCGGCTCCTGCTCCCCAAGCCGGTCCCCCTGCGGCCCGGCAGCGTCGGCAAACTCGTGCAGGCGATCGAACGGGCCGACGCCGGCCTGGTCCTCGCCGAACTGCCCGGCGGGCCGCCCGCCCGCTTCGAACGCACCGCGGCCTTCGCCCGCGCCCGCCACATCACCGGCGGCGGCGGACTCGACCAGGTCGTGGCCGGCATCTGGGGCGCGACGAGCTACACCGGCCTCGCCGAGGCCGAGGCCGACGGCACCGTCTTCGAACCGCCGCCCGTGTGCCCCGCCAGGCGGTTCGTACGCCGGTTCTTCAACGCACGCCAGCGCGCGCGCCTGCGCGAGATCCTGAGGAAGTGAGCAGCGGATGCATGCGGAGCACGGACCGGTCCTGCGGCGCAACGACTACGGACCCCTGGAGCGCCACACCGGCGAACCCCGGCTGAGCGTCAGCGTCGTCATCCCCGCCCACGGGCACCAGGACAAGCTCGACGCGACACTGGCGTCCCTCGCGGCCCAGACGTACCCGGCCGCGCTCCTCGAAGCGGTCGTCGTCGACGACGGCACCGAGCCCCCGCTGCGCCTGCCCGAGATCCGCCCCGAGCGGACCCGGATCGTCGCCCCGCTCCCGGGCGGATGGGCCTCGGCGCACGCCACCAACTCCGGTGCGGCCCAGTCGGACGGCGACGTCGTCCTGCGCCTGGACTCGGACATGCTGGTCTTCGACGACCACGTCGAGTCGCAGCTGCGCTGGCACCACGCGGCCGACTACCTCGCGGTGCTGGGCCACAAGCGGTTCGTGGCCTACGCGGTCGGCGACCTCGACCCGGCCGCGGTGTACGAGTCGGTGAAGGCCGGCAAGGCCGCCGAGCTGTTCGACCGCGAAAGCTCAGAGCCGCAGTGGATCGAGCGGATCATCGACGCGACCGGCGGCCTGCGCGAGGCCGACCACCGGGCGTTCCGGGTGCTCGTCGGCGCCTCGTTCTCCGTGCCGCGCAGCCTGTACGAGGCCTCGGGCGGCATGGACGCCGACGTGGTCCTCGGCTCCGACACGGTCTTCGGCTACCGGCTGCACCAGGCCGGCGCGCTCTTCGTGCCCGACGACGACTCCTCGTCCTGGCACCTGGGCCCGCGCCAGATCAGCGCGCGGGGCGACCTCGCCAAGCGCTACCGCAGGCCCCACATCGCCAACCGGGTGCCCGAACTGGACCTCAAGCGGCCCAGGGCCCCGCGAAGCTGGGACACGCCGCTCGCCGACGTGTTCGTGGACGCCGCGCCCGGCGCCGAGGCCTGCGTGGACGCGCTCCTGACGGGCACCACCGCGGACCTGCGCGTGACCCTCCTCGGCCAGTGGCCCGAGCCCGACGCCGGACGCCATGCGCCCCTTGACGACCCGCAGCTGGACGCCCGGCTGCTCCTGGAGTCGTTCAAGGGCGAGGGCCGTGTGCGCTTCGCGCTCGACGCCGAAACGGACCGCCGCGTGCCCTACCGCATCCATGTGCCCGCCGACGCGAAGCCGCGGCCCGAAGCCGTGGCCGCACTCGTCGCCCACGCCAACGAGCACCGGCTCGGACTGGTCGAGGTGGCGCTCCCGTCGGGCGCGGTCCGCTTGGAGCGCACCGCGGCCGCCGCGCGCGCGGCGCACCTGGAGACGACGATCGACGCGGTGTGGGGCGCCGAGCGCGTCACCGCCGGACCGCTCGCCGAAGCGTTCGGGGCGGCCCCGGAGCCCGGGGCCTCAGGACCCCGAGAGGCGGGTGGAGGCCGGAAGCGTGGGCTGAGCGGGAAGGCCCGACGCGTCGTCAGGCGCGTTCTGGGGTCCTGACAGGTCGGCCGGGGCCCGGACCTCGGCCCGCGCCTGCGGGACGCTCGCGTCCCCGCGCACCTTCCTGCTGAACCGGTAGACCTGGCGCAGCGCCTCGTAGCCGAGGTAGGCGCGGGCGGCCAGGAGCCGCTGCTTGAGACCGGTGACGCCCTCGGCGGGCCGCCAGGCCTCGGGCCCGGGGTGGTAGCGGCGGTACAGCTCCGAGGTGCGGCGGAAGAACTCGCGGCGCTTGCGCGGGTCGACCCGCTCGGTGTTGCCGATGACGAGCAGCAGGTGCCAGACCATGTGGTTGAACAGGGCGACGCGGACGCCGGCGTCCTCGACGCCGTCGAAGTCGTCCCAGGTGCGCTGCCACTGGGTGAACACGTCGAAGTGGCGGTCGTCGCGGGTGCGGGTGATCGAGGAGCCGGCGCGCTGGCGCCACTGGTAGCAGCACTCGGTGACCACCGCGATCCGCTCGGCGCGGCGCAGCAGCCCGTACGTCCAGGGGATGTCGGTGTACCAGCCGGCGGGGAAGTCGAGGTCGATGCCGGTGAGGAACTCGCGGCGGGAGACCTTCGTCCACGGCGTGTGCGTGTAGTCCACGATCCGGGGCCACTCGGCGAGCGTGAAGCCGTTCGGGTCCGCCGGGCAGCGCTCGGCCAGTTCAGCGAGCTCGCCGGTCTCCACGACGCCCGTGTCGCGCACCTTCTCGTGCTGCACGAGGACCACGTCGGGGCGCTCGCTTCCGGTGACGGCGGCGAGGACCCGCTCGACCGCACCCGGCTTGAGCTCGTCGTCGGCGTCCACGAACCACACGTAGTCGCCGGTGGCCTGGGCGAGGCCGATGTTGCGCGCCGGACCGGAGCCGGCGTTCTCGGGCGTGGCGACCACGCGCACGCGCGGGTCGGCGCTTGCGTACCGCTCGGCGACGGCCCGCGAGCCGTCGGGCGAGCAGTCGTCGACGATGACGATCTCGAGCCGGTCTCCGCCGCCGCCCACGATGGTGTCGAGGCAACCCGCGAGGTAGTCCTCGGCCTCGTAGACGGGGATGACAATGCTCAAAGAGGGCATGCACCGATCGTAGCCCTACGTCACCGCGAACCGCGGGAACCGAATAGGGCCCATGTCTCGTCACAGACAGGCCGTTTTCGCATGTAAACGACAGATTACGGGGAGCGTTTCGTACCATTCCCGCCGCGCCGCGAAGATTCGGATAATGGTGAACTCTTTTCGAGCGGCGGGTGAACAATCAGGTCAGTCGGCCGCCACGTTGACTTTACATGTACAACACCTGAACCAATGGTCAACAATATCCGACGTTTGCCCTGGTCAAAGTGTAGTAATTCGCTATTGCTAATCTCGTTTCGAGCACCCTCGAACCACCCCGCCGAATCGCAAAGGACTCCACTGTGGCATCTGTTGAAGCCGGGACCCCGATCGACCTGGTCGTGGTCGGCCAGGGCTACGTCGGCCTGCCGCTGGCCCAGGCGGCGACCGCCAAGGGCCTGACCGTGGTCGGCCTCGACCGCTCCCAGCGCGTCGTCGACGCGCTCAACTCAGGGGTCAGCCACATCGACGACGTCAGCGACGCCGAACTCGACGTCATGCTCGGCCAGGGCTACACCGCCTCGGCCGACGCGTCCGTCCAGTCCCGGGCGAAGGCGATCGTCATCTGCGTGCCGACGCCGCTGGGCGAGGCGGGCGGGCCCGACCTGGCCGCCGTCATCGGCGCGTCCCGCGCCGCCGGGCAGCACCTGACCCCGGGCGCCCTGGTGGTCCTGGAGTCCACCACCTACCCCGGCACCACCGAGGAGGTCGTCGCGCCGATCCTGCGCGAGGAGTCCGGCCTGGAGCCGGGCGTCGACTTCCACCTGGCGTTCTCCCCCGAGCGCGTCGACCCGGGCAACCCGGTCTACGGGATCGTCAACACCCCCAAGGTCGTCGGCGGTCTGACGCCCGAGTGCACCGCCGTGGCGAAGGCGCTCTACTCGCAGTTCATCGACACCATCGTGGAGGCCAAGGGCACCCGCGAGGCGGAGATGGCGAAGCTGCTCGAGAACACCTACCGGCATGTGAACATCGCGCTGGTCAACGAGATGGCGGTCTTCTGCCGCGAGCTCGGCGTGGACCTGTGGGACGCGATCGGCCTGGCGAAGACCAAACCGTTCGGCTACCAGGCCTTCTACCCCGGGCCGGGCGTGGGCGGGCACTGCATCCCGATCGACCCGAACTACCTGTCGTACAAGGTCCGCACGCTCGGGTACCCGTTCCGGTTCGTGGAGCTGGCGCAGGAGATCAACAACCGGATGCCGGAATATGTGGTCACCCGCGCGATGGCGAAGCTGAACGCGGACGGCCTGGCGCTTTCGCGCGCGCGCGTGCTGCTGCTGGGCGTGACCTACAAGCCCGACATCGCCGACCAGCGCGAGTCGCCTTCGACTCCGGTGGCGCGCAAGCTGATCGAGGCGGGCGCCGAGTTGGCCTACCACGACCCGCACGTGCCGTCCTGGTCGGTCGCCGGGCACGAGGTCGAGCGGGTGGTGGACCTGGCCACGGCCAAGGCGGACCTGATCGTGCTGCTGACGAACCACGCCGAGTACGCGCCGGAGGCGCTGCCGGCCGGCGTGTCGGTCCTCGACACGCGAGGCGCGCTGCGCGGCACGGAAGGCGTCGAAACGCTCTGACGGCAGCCCCCCGCCCTCCCAGGGGGGCGTCCCCAGCTCAAGTTTTCTGCGGGGGTCCGACAGAAAAGCGGCCGTCTTACCGTCGTAAGCGAAATTGTCATCCGAAAGAGTGAAAGAACCGCCGCGGGCCTTCCGGCCCGCGGCGGTTCTCGTCTTCCCCGGCTATGCGACGGCGCGGGCGAACTTGCGGGTCGCCCACCACACGAGCACGATCGCGAGCGCGCCGATGTAGGCGGCGGCCTGCCAGATCGCGTTCGCGCCCATGTCGCCCTCGAAGAGGGAGCGCGCGGCCTCGACCGCGTAGTAGAACGGGTTGAAGTCGGCCACGCTCTGGAGCCACTGCGGGGCCAGCGCCATCGGCAGCATGATGCCCGACAGCAGCATGATCGGCTGGACGAAGGTGTTGAGCACCGGCGCGAGCGTGTCCTCGCTCTTGAGGACGATCGCCACCCCGTAGGAGAGCGCGCCGAGCATGAACGAGGTCAGGATGATGATCCCGAACATGAGGAACACGCCCGGCCAGTAGATGGTCAGGCCGCCGATCGGGGCGGCGAGCACGACCAGCAGGAGCGCCTGGATGAGCGTGGTCGTCACCGTGGCGAGCGTCCGTCCGATGAGGAGCGCCGCGCGGCTGACGGGGGTGACCCGCATGCGCTCGATGACGCCCGCCCGCAGTTCGGCGATGAGGCCGAAGCCGACGAACGTGGAGCCGAACAGGGCCATCATGATGATCAGGCCGGGCACGAAGGTCTCCATGGCGCCGGATTCGAATCCGGGGGCGCCGTCGAGGCCGTTGAGCAGCGGGGCGAAGAAGATCAGGAAGTACAGCGGCTGGATGAGCATGACGACCAGCCACACGGGCTGCTTCAGGTTGAGCTTCATGGCCCGCGAGTAGACGAGCCAGGTGTCGCGAAGTGCCTTCATGTCAGTTCTCCTCCCGCAGCGAGCGGCCGGTCTGCTTCAGGAAGACGTCGTCGAGGCTGGGCCGGTGCAGCTCGATGGACGCGGGGGCGATGTCCTTGCCGTCGAGGGAGCGCAGGAGCTCCGGCAGGGCGGCGGCGCCGTCGTCGACGTACATGCGCAGGGTCGCGACCCCGGTGGCCGGGTCGGGTTCGCCCGCTTCGATCTCGCGGACGAAGTCCTTGGCGCCCAGGAGGTCGAGCGCTTCGGCGGCGAGGCCGAGGACGCCGATGGCGACCACGTCGCCCGCGACTTCCTTCTTGAGTTCGAGGGGTGTGCCCTCGGCGACGACCTCGCCGTGGTCGATGATGGCGAGCCGGTCGCACAGGGCGTCGGCCTCGTCGAGGTAGTGGGTGGTGAGGAAGATCGCGGTGCCGCGTTCGCGCAGGGCGCGCACCTCGTCCCACATGTGGGCGCGCGACTGCGGGTCGAGGCCGGTGGTGGGCTCGTCGAGGAACAGCAGCTTGGGCTCGTGCATGATGCCGAGCGCGATGTCGAGGCGGCGCTTCTGGCCGCCGGAGTAGGTCTTGACGTTGCGGTCGGCGAACTCGGTGAGGTCGAAGGACCCCAGGACCGACTCGGCGCGGTCGGCGGCGCGCTTCTTGGACATGCCGTAGAGGCGGCCCTGCATGACCAGTTCCTCGCGGGCGGTGACCTCGCCCCAGGTGCCGCCCTCCTGGCCGACGTAGCCGATGTCGCGGCGGACGGCGGCGGCGTCCTTGGAGAGGTCGTGGCCGCAGACCTTCGCGGCGCCCTCGGTGGGCTCGATGAGGGTGGAGAGCATCCGCATCGTCGTGGTCTTGCCGGCGCCGTTGGGGCCGAGGAGTCCGAAGATCTCCCCTTCCTTCACGGACAGGTCGACGCCGCGCACGGCCTCGACTGACTTGCCGCGGGACTTGAAGGTCTTCTTCAGCCCCTTGGTCTCGATGAGCATGTGTACCTCGCGGTGGGTTCGGGTTGCACCGGTCGCGCCCGGCGGGCTCGCGGGTGTGCGGAACACGACCGATTTCCTTGTTCAAGTTTGACTATATAGGGCCCGTCGCGCAGGGCACAACCAGGTATAGACGTCGAGATGAGATTAGTCAACGGTATAATATGTGGGCATGTGGAGCACGCGTCTGATCGTTCTCGGCCTGGTCCGGTGGCTCGGCCCCGTCCACGGCTACCTGGTGCGGCGCGAGATCGACTCGTGGCGGATGCCCGGCGCCTCCGAGATCGGCGCGGGCTCGATCTACCACGCGCTCAAGCGGCTCGCCGCCGACGGGCTCATCGAGGTCGTCGCCACCGAGTCGGTTGACGACCGCCCCGCGAGGACGACGTACCGCATCACCACCGTCGGCGAGGCCGACTTCCAGCGGACGCTGCGCGAGAAGCTCTGGGAGGTCACGGCCTCCGACGACCCCTTCCACACCGCGTGGTCCTTCGCGCAGGTGCTCACCCCCGCCGAGAACATCGCCCTGCTGCGCCAGCGCACCGAGGTCCTCTACCAGCGCATCGAGGCGGTGACGATGATCCTCGCCGCGACGACGCCGGACTTCGAGGAGGGCGCCGAGGCGTCCTTCGTCCCGGCGCACGCCCGGGCGCTGCTCAAACGCCAGACCGACCTGTGGAACGCCGACGCCGCATGGTGCGAGGACGTCGCCGCCCGCATCGAGTCCGGGGACCTCGTGATCGACCCCGCCCCCGATGCCGAGGCGTCCGCGCACTGGCGCGAGGCGATCCGCAGCGAGCGGTTCGCCCAGGAGTCGGCCATCTGGCACGCCGCCTTCGAGTGAGGCGGGCCCGGGCGCGCTACACCGCCGCGGACGGAATGGCGAGGCGCTTCGCGCCTTAACGATCGTTTGATTGATCACGCTAAAAAATCCACAAGCCGTCTTATGGAAACCCTCCAAACTCTGGGTGGTATATGCCGGTTCATCCGGGCACTCCGGCTCGCCGCCCGCCCGCACCCGGATACGCGGCAACTACACTGCGGGACGTGCGCAAGGTTTTGATCGCCAACCGCGGCGAGATCGCAGTGAGAGTCATCCGGGCCTGCCGGGACGCCGGCTACGAGTCCGTCGCCGTCTACGCCGACGGCGATCGCGATGCACCCCACACGCTCCTGGCCGACGAGGCCTTCGCCCTCGACGGCCTCACGGCCGCCGACACCTACCTGCGGATCGACAAGCTGCTGAAGATCGCACAGCGGTCCGAAGCGGACGCGGTCCACCCGGGGTACGGGTTCCTCTCCGAGAACGCCGACTTCGCCCAGGCCGTCATCGACGCCGGGCTCACCTGGATCGGCCCCACCCCGCAGTCCATTCGGGACCTCGGCGACAAGGTCACCGCGCGCCACCTCGCCATGAAGGCGGACGTGCCCCTGGTGCCCGGCACCAAGGACCCCGTGAAGGACGCCTCCGAGATCCTCGCGTTCGCCGACGAGCACGGCCTGCCCGTCGCGATCAAGGCCGCCTTCGGCGGCGGCGGGCGCGGCCTCAAGGTCGCCCGCGAGCGCGACGAGATCCCCGACCTGTTCGAGTCGGCCGTGCGCGAGGCCGAGGCCGCGTTCGGGCGCGGCGAGTGCTTCGTCGAGCGCTACCTCGACCGGCCCCGCCACGTCGAGGCGCAGGTCCTGGCCGACACGCACGGGAACGTCATCGTCGTCGGCACCCGCGACTGCTCCCTCCAGCGCCGCCACCAGAAGCTCGTCGAGGAGGCGCCCGCGCCGTTCCTCACCGACGACCAGCGCGCCGTCATCCACAACGCCGCCAAGGCGATCTGCAAGGCGGCCGACTACCACGGCGCGGGCACCGTCGAGTTCCTCGTGGCCGTCGACGGCACCATCTCCTTCCTCGAGGTGAACACCCGCCTCCAGGTCGAGCACCCCGTCTCCGAGGAGACCAGCGGCCTCGACCTCGTGCGCGAGCAGTTCCGCATCGCCTCCGGCGAGGCCGTCCCGATCACCGAGGACCCCGAGCCGCGCGGGCACTCCATCGAGTTCCGCATCAACGGCGAGGACCCGGGCCGCGGCTTCCTGCCCGCGCCCGGCACCGTCACGAAGCTGCGCCTCCCGGCCGGCCCGGGCGTGCGCGTGGACACCGGCATCGAAGAGGGCTCCGTCATCGACGGCAACTTCGACTCGCTGCTGGCCAAGGTCATCGTCACCGGCGCGACCCGCGACGAGGCCCTGCGCCGCTCGCGCCGGGCGCTCGCCGAGATGGAGGTCGAGGGCCTGGCGACGGTGCTCCCGTTCCACCGCGCCGTCATCGAGGACCCGGCCTTCGCCGAAGACTTCACCGTCCACACCCGCTGGATCGAGACCGAGTTCGACAACACCCTGGAGCCGTACGGCGCGGGGGCGGGCGGCGGCGCCGAGGCCGAGGAGCGCACCAGCCTCGTCGTCGAGGTCGGCGGCAAGCGGCTCGAGGTGTCGATCCCGGCGGGGCTGCTGAACCCGGTCGCCTCCAGCAAGCCGAAGAAGCGCGGCCCCAAGAAGAAGGCTGACGCGGGGCCGGCGATCGGCGGCGACTCGCTGCCCTCGCCGATGCAGGGCACCATCGTGAAGGTCGCCGTCGCCGACGGGCAGTCGGTCGTCAAGGGCGACACCATCGTGGTCCTGGAGGCCATGAAGATGGAGCAGCCCATCGAGGCGCACAAGTCCGGCACCGTCTCGGGGCTCGAGGTCGGCATCGGCGACGTCGTCGCGGCCGGTGCCCCGATCTGTCACATCTCCGACTTACAGGCGGGCCCTCGGCGAGAGATGATGGAAGTCGCTGTGCGTAGCACCACAAGCACCGCGCCTGCCGACTGAAAACCGGTTAGAGTGCCCGGCGGCGGCCATCCACCGCCGGTACTCCACCACTCCCTACAGGGGGCCTGACATGCGCTTCATCGACGGACAACCCGGACACGACCTCACCTACTCGGACGTGTTCATGGTCCCGAACCGGTCGAACGTGGCCTCGCGGCTCGACGTCGACCTCTCGACCCAGGACGGGACCGGGAACTCGATCCCGATCATCGCGGCGAACATGACCGCGGTCTCGGGCCGGCGCATGGCGGAGACGCTCGCGCGCCGCGGCGCGCTCGCCGTCATCCCGCAGGACATCCCCGTCGACGTCGTCGCCGACGTCATCGCGCGCGTCAAGTCCCGCCCGCTCGACTGCGACGCGGCCCTGACCCTCCCGCCGACGGCCACCGTCGCCGAGGCGATCGCCTTGTTCCCCAAGCGGGCCCACAGCGCGGTCATCGTCATCGACTCCGAGCACCGCCCGCTGGGCGTGGTCACCGAGGCCGACTGCCGCGGCGTCGACCGGTTCACCCAGCTCGAGCAGGTCGCGTCCGACCGCCTCGTGACCCTCCCGATCGGGACCCCCGAGGCCGAGGCGTTCAGGGTCCTGGAGGAGGCCAACATCAAGCTCGCGCCGGTGCTCGACGCCGACGGGCGCCTGCACGGGGTGATCACGCGGGCCGGGGCGCTGCGCAACACCATCTACAAGCCGAACACGGACGCGGACGGGAAGCTGCGGGTCGCCGTCGCGATCGGCATCAACGGCGACGTGACCGGCAAGGCCGCCGCCCTGGTCGAGGCCGGGGCCGACGTGATCGTCGTCGACACCGCGCACGGCCACCAGGAGAAGATGCTGGACGCGCTCAAGCTCGTGCGCGACGCGGCCCCGCACCTGCCGATCGCCGCGGGCAACGTGGTGACCGCCGAGGGCGCGACCGACCTCATCAACGCGGGCGCCGACATCGTCAAGGTCGGCGTGGGCCCGGGCGCGATGTGCACCACGCGGATGATGACCGGCGTGGGCCGCCCCCAGTTCTCGGCGGTGCTCGAATGCGCCGCGACCGCGCGGCGCCACGGCCGGCACGTGTGGGCCGACGGCGGCGTGCGGCACCCGAGGGACGTCGCCCTGGCGCTGGCCGCGGGGGCGTCGAACGTCATGATCGGCTCCTGGTTCGCGGGGACCCACGAGTCGCCCGGGGACATGCACTACGACGCGGACGGGCGCCCGTTCAAGGAGTCCTTCGGGATGGCGTCGGCGCGCGCGGTGAAGGCCCGCAGCGCGAGCGAGTCGTCGTTCCAGCAGGCCAGGAAGGCGCTGTTCGAGGAGGGCATCTCCACCGGGCGGATGTACCTGGACCCGAAGAACCCGGGCGTGGAGGACCTGCTCGACTCGATCGTGGCGGGCGTGCGCTCGGCGGCGACCTATGCGGGCGCGACCACGCTGGAGGAGTTCCACGAGCGGGCCGCGATCGGCATCCAGTCGGCCGCCGGCTATACGGAAGGCGCCCCGGTCCCCAGCAGCTGGTGAGCGCCGCAGGCGAAGTCGCGGGCGTCCGCCGCAAGGCGGGCGCCCGCGGCGCTTCAGCGCCGCGCGTCCCTCGCGAGCATCGCCGCCTGGACCCGGTTGGTGCAGGCGAGCTTCGCGAGCACCCGGCTCACATAGGTCTTCACCGTCGCCTCGCTCATGTGGGCCCTCCCGGCGATCTCCGCATTGGACAGGCCCTCGGCCACCAGCTCCAGCACCTCCCGCTCGCGGGCTGCCAGCCGCGCCACCCGTTCGACCGCGTCCCTGCGGCGCGGCACCGACTCCGGGGCCACCAGCCCCAGCACCATCCGCGTCACCGCCGGCGACAGGTACGCCTCCCCCGCCGCCACCGCCCGCACCGCCGCCACCAGCTCCTCGGGCGCGCACGTCTTCAGCACGAACCCGGCCGCGCCGCCCTCCACCGCCGCCAGCACGTTCTCCTGGTCCCCGAACGAGGTCAGCACCAGCGCCCGCGTCCCCGGCGACACCGCGGCCAGCCGCTCCACCACCTCCAGTCCCCCCATGCCCGGCATGTGCAGGTCCACCAGGGCCACGTCCGGCCGGTGCGCGAGGGCCAGTGCCACCGCGTCGGCCCCGTCGTGCGCGGTCGCGGCGACCGCGATGCCCGCGGCCTCCAGCACCGTCCGCACCCCCGCCACGACCAGCGGCTCGTCGTCGACGATCACGACCGCGGTCACGTCTGCACCCCGGAGAACACGCTCAGCGGCAGCATCGCCAGCAGCACGATCACCGTGACGAAGGCCGCCACCCGGACCGGCCGCGGCACCCGCGCGGCCGCCAGCGCCGCCCGCGCCCCGGAGGCCCGGGGCAGCATGGCGCTCAAGCGGAACCGGCCGTCCTCGACCCGGCAGTCCAGCAGGCCTCCGGCCGCGTCCACGCGTTCGCGCAGTCCGGTCAGCCCGTGCCCGCCCGGGGCCGCGCCGCGCGCCGCTTCGGCCAGGGGGTTCTCGACGGCGACCAGCAGCGCGTCGTCCTCCCAGGTCACGGTCGCGGTGATCGGGCGGCCGGACGCGTGCTTGACCGCGTTCGCCATGCCCTCCTCCAGCACCGCGTAGGCCGCGCTCGCCCCGGCCGCCGGGACGGGGCCGGGCGCGCCGCTCTGGCGCAGCTCGACCGCGACGCCCGACTCCACGAACTGCGACGCCAGGGCCGCGGCCGCCGCCGGGTCGAACAGGGGCCGCTCGTCCGCCGTCTCGTCGCCGCGAAGGACCGCGACCAGGCCGTGCAGGTCCTCGACGGCGGCGCGCACGGAGTCGCCGACCTGCCTGGCCTCGCCGCGGCGCCGGGCGTCGGTCTCGCGGACTTCGAGGGCGGCGGCCTGGAGGGCCGCGAGGCCGAGGCGGCGGCCGATCCGGTCGTGCATGTCGCGGGCGAGCCGCACCCGTTCGCGGTGCACGGCGGCCTCGCGTTCGCGTTCGGACCTGCGGTAGCGCTGCCACAGGGCGACCACGACGGTGGCCGCGAGCAGGGCCAGGATCCCGGCGGGCACGGGCCCGGCGGGGACGGTGGCGAGGAGGGCGAATTCGACCAGGACCACCGCGATCGTCGCGAGGAGACCTCTCATACGGTCAGGGTACGCATCGGACCGCCCGGCGGGGCCGACCGCCGCGTTCACTTTCGTCGCCGCTTTCGGCGACCTTCGGCGACTATCGCGGGGGCGGCGGGATTTCTACGGTTGCAACGTGATCGAAGTGAGCAATCTGACCAAGCGGTATCGCGGCGGCACGGCCGTCGACGATCTGACCTTCACCGTGGAGCCGGGACGCGTCACCGGCTTCCTCGGCCCCAACGGCGCGGGCAAGTCCACCACGATCCGGCTGATCCTGGGCCTGGACCGTCCCACGAGCGGGAGCGCCATGATCGGCGGGCGCCCCTACGGGTCGATCGAGCGGCCCCTGACCGCGGTCGGCGCGCTGCTGGAGGCCGGCGACCTGCACCCGACCCGCACCGTGCGCGAGCACCTGCGGTGGCTGGCGCGCAGCAACGGCATCGGCGAGCGGCGCATCGGCGAGGTCCTGGAGGCGACCGGGATGTCCGGGGCCGCCCGCAAGCGGGCCAAGACCCTCTCGCTCGGCATGAAGCAGCGCCTCGGGGTGGCCGCGGCCCTGCTCGGGGACCCGGGGGTGCTCGTGCTGGACGAGCCGGTGAACGGCCTCGACCCCGAAGGGGTGGTGTGGATCCGGACGCTCATGAAGCGCATGGCCGCGGAGGGCCGCACGGTGCTCGTCTCCAGCCACCTCATGGCCGAGATGGCGCTGACGGCCGAGCATCTGATCGTGATCGGCCGGGGCCGCCTGCTGGCGGACGTGCCGACGGAGGCGTTCGTCGCC
This sequence comes from Glycomyces harbinensis, assembly GCF_900101745.1. GTDB lineage: Bacteria > Actinomycetota > Actinomycetes > Mycobacteriales > Micromonosporaceae > Glycomyces > Glycomyces harbinensis. Next base: position 174,937 of record NZ_FNAD01000004.1, read on the forward strand.
TCGCACAGCGGCGCGAGCCTGGAGGAGGCGTTCATGCGGTTGACGAGCGAATCGGTCGAGTTCCGGGCGGGGGGCGCCCGATGAGCGCCTTCGCGAACGCGGCCTCGGCCGAGTGGGTCAAGCTCCGGTCGGTGCGCTCCACCGCGGTGACGCTCTCGGTCTTCGCGGCCCTGGCGCTCGGGTTCGGGTGGCTGATCGGCGGCTCCGTCGAGGACGCCTTCTACAACGGCGACACGCTGTCGGCCACGTTCATGGGGCTGCTCGTCGCGCAGCTCGTCCTCGTCACCTTCGCGGTCTCGTCGGTCGGCTCCGAGTACTCGACGGGCACGATCAAGGCCGCGCTGGCCGCGGTGCCCTCGCGCGGCCGGCTGTTCGCGGCGAAGATGGCGGCGGTCGGGGCGGCGGTAGCCGCCGCGGTGCTCCCGGTCGAGCTGGCGGCGTTCGCGATCGTGCAGTCGCGCGCGGGCGCCGGGGCGGTCCCGTGGACGGCGTGGGAGACGGTCGAGTCGCTGCTGGGCGGCTGGATCAGCATGACGCTGCTGTGCGTGTTCGCGGCCGCGATCGCGGTGATGACCCGCAGTACGGTGTGGACGCTCGCGATCCTGCTGCCGATCCTGTTCCTGTCCGGGCAGGGCCTGGGGAACCTCGACCCGATCAGGCCGGTGGTCCAGTACTTCCCCGATCAGGTCGGCATGGTCGTCATGCACATGACGATCCCCGGCGACCCCCAGTTCGGCCGCGACTACGGGGCCTGGACCGGGATCGCCATCCTCGTGGCGTGGACGGCCGCGGCGCTGGCCGGTGGCTGGTTCGCGATGCGCCGCAGGGACGCCTGAGCGGAGGGGGCGGCGGCCGGAGCGCGGCTCCGGCCGCCGCCCCCGTCCCTCATCGGACCGTCCTCAATTGACCGAACCGCCACCTGCGCACGGTGTTCTCATATAGCTTCGCCCTGTAGCCGTCCCACTTCCGGGGGACCGCCGGCCGGGCAGGCCGGCGCTTCGCGCGACAGGATCGAAGGAGCACCTGTGAAACGTATTGCCATGGTCGGGGCGGGTTCGATGGTCCTCGCGGCCGCGCTCGCCGCGGTGCCCGCGACCGCCGGAGCCCAGGCGGTCGACGAGAAGAAGGTCGTGCTGGTGAACGCGCCGTTCACCGGCGACGGGGAGGGCATGCCGCCCGAGGCGATCTCGCTCGACGCCTGCCTGACCGCGGCGACCGAGCTCGGCGGCGTCGACGAGTTCGACTCGTGCGCCGACCAGAACGTCGGGCCGGTGCCCGAGTCGGGCAAGAGCCCCGGTTTCCTCCAGCTCACCGACGCCGGGGAGTACGACGCGGGCGCGGCGGTCTACAACAAGGCCCTGCCGAACAAGGGCGGCATCGAGGTCACGTTCGCCCAGTTCCAGTACGGGGGCACCGGCGCCGACGGCATCTCGTTCTTCCTCGTGGACGGCGAGACCGACCTGACCGAGGCCGGCGGCTTCGGCGGCAGCCTCGGCTACGCGCCGCACACCGACAACCCGGGCATCGACGGCGGCTACCTCGGCCTCGGCCTGGACGCGTGGGGGAACTACTCGGCGGACACCGAGGGACGCGGCGAGGGCTGCCCCGAGGACTACCGGGCGCCGGCGCACCTGCAGATCGCGACGAACCGCGCGCCCGACAACGTGGCGCTGCGCGGGCCCGGCCAGGGCTTCGACGGCTACTGCCTGCTCGCGACGACCGCCACCGACGAGAAGATCGGCGAGTACGCCAGCGGCGACATCTACGGGACCGACTTCCCCGAGAGCCTGCGGTCCGAGACCCTCGCCGACGCGAAGCGCCTGGTCAAGCTCAAGGTCACCGACGGCGAGCACCCGACCGTCACCGTCGACATCGACTTCCTGGACGGCGAGGGCTGGACGCGGGTCCTGGAGACCGCGATGCCGTTCGCGGCGCCCGACACGTTCAAGATCGGCTTCGCCTCCTCGACCGGCGGGGCGACCGACGTGCACCTGATCCGCCACCTGCGGGTCGAGACGTTCGTCGACTGAGGACGGATGCAGTGAAGGGCCCGCGGCGTCCGCCGCGGGCCCTTCCCCATGTCCTGCTAGTACTCCATGAGCTGGCGGGCGGCCTCGGCGATCGAGCCCGACAGCGACGGGTAGATCGTGAAGGTCCGGGCGACCTGCTCGACGGTGAGGCGCTGCTCCACGGCGAGCGCGATCGGGGTGATGAGCTCGGAGGCGCGGGAGCCGACCACGATGCCGCCGGCGACGATCCCCGAGGAGTTCCACGCGAAGAGCTTCACGAAGCCCTCGGTGCGGTCGACCATCTTCGCGCGCGGGTTGGACGCGAACGGCAGGAGCACGCCGCGGCAGTCCACTTTGCCGGAGTCGACGTCGGCCTGGGTGACGCCGACCGAGGCCAGCTCGGGGTCGGTGAACACGTTGGCGGCGACGTGGGCGAGCTTGATCGGGCGCACGGCCTCGCCGAGGGCGTGCCAGACCGCGATGCGGCCCTGCATGGCCGCGACCGAGGCGAGGGCGTGCACGCCGGTGACGTCGCCCGCGGCGTAGACGCCGGGGACGTTGGTGCGCGAGACCTTGTCGACGGGGATGAAGCCCCGCTCGTCCACGGTGATGCCGTAGGCGTGCAGGCCCAGGTTGTCGGAGTTGGGGATCGAGCCGACGCAGATGAGCGCGTGGCTGCCCTCGATGACGGTGCCGTCGTCGAGTTCGACCTCGACGCCGGCGTCGGTGCGGCGGGCGGCCGCGGCGCGGGAGTGGTTGCGCACGTCCATGCCGCGGCGCACGAAGACGCGCCCGACGGTCTCGGCGGCCTCGGCGTCCTCGTGGGGCATGACGCGGTCGCGGGAGGAGATGAGGGTGACGGCCGAGCCCATCGCGAGGTACGCGGAGGCGAACTCGGCGCCGGTGACGCCGGAGCCGACGACGATGAGGTGCTCGGGGAGCTCCTTGAGGTCGTAGAGCTGGCGCCAGGTGAGGATGCGCTCGCCGTCGACGGGCGCGGAGGTGAGGGTGCGGGGGGTGGCGCCGGTCGCGATGAGGACCACGTCGGCGTCGGCGTCGTAGGGCTCGCCTTCGAGGGGGACCACGTGGAGTTCGTGGACGTAGTTGTAGCCCTTGTCGACGCGCAGGGCGCCGCGCCCGTAGACGATGTCGACGCCGGCGTTGACGAGCTTCTGGGCGATGTCGGCCGACTGCTGGGTGGCGAGGCGGCGGACGCGGCCGTTGACCGCGACGGGGTCGGCGGTGGCCTCCTTGGTGCCGACGCCCAGCTCGCTGGACTCGTGGATCTCGGTGAGGACCGCGGAGGCGGCGATGAAGGTCTTGGAGGGGACGCAGTCGGAGAGGACGCACGCCCCGCCCGCCCCGGTGGCCTCGATGAGGGTGACGTCGGCCCCGAGTTGGGCCGCCACTAGGGCGGCCTCGTACCCGGCCGGGCCTCCGCCGATGATCGCTACTCGTGCCACGGACGCGCCTTTCGAGGTTCGGATGCTTCAGTGCGAGCTCGTTTAAGGGTATCTTCGAGGCGTGCATCTCTATGCCGCCTATGGCTCGAATCTCGACCCTGCCCGCATGCGGGCGACCTGTCCGCGCTCACCGCTGGTGGGGACGGGCTGGCTCGAAGGCTGGCGCCTGACCTTCGGCGGCGCCGACCTGGGCTGGGAGTCCGCGGTCGCCACGGTCGTCGAAGCGCCCGGCGACCGGGTCTTCGTGTCGCTGTACGACCTCGACGCGGCCGACCGCCAGGTGCTCGACGAACTGGAGGGGCTCAACTCCGGCCTGTACCGGAAGATGCACACCCAGGCGGCGACGCTGGAGGCCAACCGCCAGGTGTGGCTGTACGTCTTCGAGGGCTTCGAGGGCGGCCTGCCGAGCCAGTGGTACCTCGACGAGCTCACGCGCGCCGCCGAGGCCGCGGGGGCCCCGCAGGACTACATCGAGGCCCTGCGCAAGCGCCCGACCGCCGAATAGCCGACACCGCCCGTCGCACCCCGCGCGTACCTTCGAAGCCGGGGGCGGCCGCGATGTCCGATTTGCCCCGGACCCTCCGTTCACATTCGCCGCAGCCCGGCACTGTCGCACCCGGCGGCTAGCGTTGCAATCGGGGGTCCCCCGGTGTCCGATTTGCCGGGACGCTCCGTTCATCTTTTCGCAGCGCCGAGCGCGAGGGGCGAAGCGCCGCGCGCGCCTCGCCCCTCAACGCGTGCGCCGTGTCAAAAAGCCGGGCTCTGCGCCGCGGCCAGGACCGTGTGGGTCATGACGCGGACGCCGTGCGCCAGCGCCGCCTCGTCGATGTCGAAGTTGCCCTGGTGGATGTCCAGGCGCTCGCCGGGGCGGCCGACGCCCAGCCGCGCCATGGCCCCGGGGATCTGCTCCAGGTAGTACGCGAAGTCCTCGCCGCCCATCGACATCGGCGCCTCGGCCACCGCCTCGTCGCCCAGGGCGGCCGCGGTCGCGCCGGCGAACATCGCCGAGGCCGCGCGGTCGTTGACCACCGGCGGCACGCCGCGGCGGTAGTCGATCTCGCATTCGACGCCGGAGGCGCGGGCTACCGACCGCGTCACCTCCTGCACCAGGTCGGGGATCATGTCCCAGGTCTCGCGCCCGTGCACGCGCACGGTGGCGCGGGCGAGGGCCTCCTGCGGGATCGCGTTGGCGGCCTCGCCGGCCTGCACGGCCCCGAAGACGATCGCGACCGACTGCCGCGGGTCGAGGCGGCGGTTGACCAGCGCGGGCACGTCGACCACGACGCGCCCGATCGCGTTGACCAGGTCGGAGGTCAGGTGCGGGCGCGAGGTGTGGCCGCCGCGGCCGTGCATGCGGATCTCCATGACGTCGCACGCGGCCGTCAGGGGGCCGTTGCGCACGGCGACCTTCCCGGCCGGGAACTGCGGGTCGCAGTGGAACGCGAAGATCGCGGCCACGTCGGTGAGGGCCCCGTACTTGATCATCGTGGGCGCGCCCGAGGGGAACTGCTCCTCGGAGGGCTGGAAGACCAGGCGGAAGCGGCCCGGCAGGCCCTCGCGGCGCTCGAGCTCGGCCAGGACGCGGCCGACGCCGAGGACGATCGCGGTGTGGGCGTCGTGCCCGCACGCGTGGCACACGCCGTCGACGGTCGAGCGGTACGGGACCTGCTTCGGGTCGTGGATCGGCAGGGCGTCCATGTCCGCGCGGATCGCGATGACGCGGTCGCCGGTGCCGATGTCGCAGGTGAGCCCCGTGCCGTCGGGGATGATCTGCGGCGACAGGCCCGCCTCGGCCAGGCGCGCGGCCACGAACTCGGCCGTGTCGTGCTCCTGGCGCGACAGGCGCGGATTGGCGTGGATGTGGCGGCGGGCGGCGATGATCTCGCCGGCGTGCGCGCCGAGCCATCCGTCGAGGAATTCGGGCAGCGGTGTGAACATGGCCTGCGGCTCCGTAGCGGTCTTGCCGGGTGTGGTGTCGAGGGTGGGCAGCGCACCCGGTACCACGAGACGCTCCTGCGGCGACGATGCGCTCGGCAGGGGCTCATTGGATTTTGTGGCGGTACCCATCTCGACGACTTTCTCCGCAGTGAGCGTGTACATTTCTTCGCGCCTCGCAATTCCGTTCGAGGATCAAAGCCATTGGAGGGCGATTGGACAAGCTTAATCCGATCGCACTCCGTTGCGGCTAGCGCCGTGATTTGCGACGCCCGCCCGTCGGATTTCGGGCCCTTCCGACATCCGACTCGCGAGCGTCACCGAGGGATCGCTCACTCAGGGGTCACGGTCGCACGACCGGCGGTTACGGCCCCGTGGCCGAACCCGCCGTCATGAGGCATAACGCTTGCCGGGCCGATAAGTTACGGCCGACTTCCGGTTTTTCATACAGGACACGGACGCGTCCCGACTCGATGACGCGTCCGCTGACCAGTGTTTCCCCGGTCACCGATTCCGGCGACAGACCCGTTGTGCGCTTCTGATCCCGGTCACCGGTGGGTCACCAGTTGTCAGTGGGGACGTATCGGCCCCATTCGGCGGCGAGTGCGGCGCATACTTCGCCCACGGTCGCGCCGGCGGCCAGTGCCGCTTTGAGCGGATACAACACATTGTCCGTTCCCGCGGCGGCCGACTTCAAACCGGCCAGTGCGCTTTCGAGCGTACCGGCGTCGCGCCCTTCGCGATGGGAGGCGAGCCTGGCGACCTGCGCCGCCTCGATTGCCGCGTCCACTTTGAGCGGTTGATACGGCGCTTCGGCTCCATTGAGGGTGTACGCGTTGACGCCGACGACGGTCTGCTCGCCCGAGTCGATGCGCTTGGCCGTCTCGTAGGCGCTGCGCTCGATCTCGCCCTTCTGGAACCCCTCCTCGATCGCGGCGACCGCCGAGCCGTGCGCGAAGACCGCGTCGATGAGCTGCAGGGCCTCGGCCTCGATGGCGTCGGTGAGGGCCTCGACGGCGTAGGAGCCGGCGAACGGGTCGACCGTGTCGGTCAGGTCGGTCTCGGCGGCGATGACCTGCTGGGTGCGCAGGGCCAAGCGCGCCGAGGCGTCCGTGGGCAGCGCGATGGCCTCGTCGTAGGCGTTGGTGTGCAGCGACTGGGTGCCGCCGAAGACGGCGGCGAGGGCCTGGATGGTGACGCGGGCGAGGTTGACCTCGGGCTGCTGGGCGGTGAGCTCCACGCCGGCGGTCTGGGTGTGGAAGCGGAGCTTGAGCGAGCGCGGGTCCTTCGCGCCGAAGCGGTCGCGCATGATGTGGGCCCACAGGCGCCGGGCGGCGCGGAACTTGGCGACCTCGGCGAGCAGGGTCGAGCGGGCCACGAAGAAGAACGACAGGCGCGGCGCGAAGGCGTCCACTTCGAGCCCGGCGGCCAGGGCGCATTCGACGTACTCGATGCCGTCGGCGAGCGTGAAGGCGAGCTCCTGCGCGGGGGTCGCCCCGGCCTCGGCCATGTGGTAGCCGGAGATGGAGATCGTGTTCCACTGCGGCAGTTCGGCGGCGCAGTAGGCGAAGGTGTCGCTGACCAGGCGCAGGCTCGGCGCGGGCGGGAAGATGTACGTCCCGCGCGCGATGTACTCCTTGAGGATGTCGTTCTGGATCGTCCCGCGCAGCGCGGCCGGGTCGGCGCCCTGCTCCTCGGCGACGAGCTGGTAGAGCAGGAGGAGGACGGCCGCGGGGGCGTTGATGGTCATCGAGGTGGAGACCTCCTCGAGCGGGATGTCCGCGAAGAGGACGCGCATGTCCGCGAGCGAGTCGATCGCGACGCCGACCTTGCCGACCTCGCCGAGGGCCTCGGGGGCGTCGGAGTCGTAGCCCATCTGCGTGGGCAGGTCGAACGCGACCGACAGTCCGGTCGTCCCGGCCGCCAGGAGGTCCCGGTAGCGGCGGTTGGACTCGGCGGCGCTGGCGAACCCGGCGTACTGGCGCATCGTCCAGGGCCGGGAGGTGTACATCGTCGGGTGGACGCCGCGCGTGTAGGGGAAGGACCCGGGTTCGCCGAGTCGCTCCGGGAGGTCTTTCGCGGTGTCGTCGGGGCCGTAGACGGGCCGGATCCCGATCCCGTCTCGGCCTTGCGGTGGCGGCTGCATGGCTGCCATCCTAGTGTTGAACTGCGTCTTCGGGAAGCATCGACCCACTCCCAGCGACGCGGCCGGGACGGGCGGCGCGTCTTCTTACGCCACCGCTCCCGGATCGTTACGCAAACCCGGTACCGACTCGGTGGCCGGGACGCGGCAGACTAGTGGGGATCCCTCGCGAGGAGTGGCCGAATGACGTACTCATCTGACTACGGTCGCGGTGGTCCCGGCGCATATGAGGACCCCCGACCCGGTGCGGCGCCCCCTCCGCGCCATCCCCCCCAGTCCCAAGGGTCGCATGGGTTCTCAGGCACCCCGTACGACTCTGAGCCGCGCGGGCGCGACCCGCACCCCTCCCTCGGGGGCAGGTTCACCGGCTCCGACTCGTACGCGAGCGGCCAGCAGTCCGGCTACAACCGCGACCCCTACGGCGGCGACTCGTACGGCGACTCCTCCGCCCCCCGCAACAGCGCGTCCTACGGCAACTACGGGAACCTCGGCCAGAGCTTCGCGGTCGGCGGCGAGCCGGGGCCGCGGTCCTTCGGCCCGGGCCCCGTCAGCGGCAACCGGGCCGGGCCCGGCGACCTGGTCGCCGACCGGTACCAGCTGGTGGACCTGGTCGGCAAGGGCGGCAACGGCTCGGTGTGGCGCGCGACCGACATGGTGCTGCGCCGCGAGGTGGCCCTCAAAGAGGTGTTCCTGCCGCCGGACCTGCCGCCGCAGGAGCGCGCGCAGCTCATCGACCGGTCCAGAAGGGAGGCGCAGATCGCCGCGGGGCTCTCGCACCCGTCGGTCATCCGCGTCTTCGACGTGGTCGAGCACCTCGGGCTGCCGTGGATCGTCATGGAGCTGCTCCAGGCGCGGAGCCTGGCCGAGATCCTGACCCAGGACGGGCCGCTGCCCCCGCGCGTGGCCGCGAAGATAGGCCTGGCCCTGGTGGGGGCGCTCCAGGCGGCGCACGACGCGGGGATCATCCACCGCGACGTCAAGCCCGGCAACGTCCTCATCTCCACCGACGGGCGCTGCGTCCTGTCGGACTTCGGTGCGGCCCAGATGCACCAGGTCTCGGGCGGCACCACCCCCGGCAAGGTCCTCGGCTCGGCGCACTACATCGCGCCCGAGCGGGCCGTCGGCCACCCGGCCGAGCCGGCCAGCGACGTGTTCAGCCTCGGCGTGACCCTGTACGCGGCCGTCGAGGGGCGCCCGCCGTTCGACCGCGGCGACGCCGTGTCGACCATGCGCGCGGTCGTGCAGGAGCCGCCGGAGAGTCCGCGCAACGCCGGGCCGCTCACCCCGCTGCTGGGCGGGATGCTCGCCAAGGACCCGCAGCAGCGCGCGCCGCTCGCGCAGGTGCGCCAGGAGCTCGCGTCCCTCCTCGCCGGGCAGTTCGCCGCCCCCGGCGCCGCGGGGACGCCCTCGCCGCCGTACCAGCAGGGCGGGCAGACCTCCGGGTACCAGGAGGTCTCGCCGCCGCGAACCGGCGGCCGCCCCCGCGTGCGCGAGCCCGAACCCGAGCCCGAAGGCGGCAACCCGTGGAAGTCCGGGGCCGTCATCGTCATCTGCGTGCTGCTGGTGGTCGTGCTCGGCTGGGGCGTCTACCGGTTCCTGTTCGCCGACGACGACACCGGCGGGGCCGGTCAGGACCCGGGCGCCTCCGAGGACGCGAGCGGCGGCGAGTCCGGCGGCGAAGGGGACTCCGAGGAGGGCGGCGGCGCGAGCTTCGAGACCGCGGTCCACGAGGGCGAGGGCTACACCGTGAACTACCCGGCCGCCTGGAGCGCGGGCGACGGCGGCGACGACTTCGTCTCGTACTTCAACCCCGACGACGACACCCAGTGGGTGCGGTTCTACGCCGGCTCCGACCGGGCCGCCTCGGGCACCGAGGACTACCTGAGCGAGTACTGGGACGGGCTGCCGGCCGACATGGAGGACCTCGAACAGGTCCGCCTCGAACCCGTCGAGTTCGCCGGGCTGAGCGGCACCGTCCTGGAGTACACCGGCACGAACCTCGACGAGGCCGGCGCCGACCGGCACTCGATCTGGGCCATCGTGGACGCCGGCGACGGGACCACGTTCGGCGTCTTCATCTCCGGCGACGCCGACGCATGGGAACTATCACAGGAGGTCTACGACGAGGCCCTCGCCTCGTTCGCCGTCGGCTGAGGCCACACCGCCCGCAACAGCGGCCTCCCCAGTGGTGGATGTGCGACCATTTCCCCATGAAGGAGTCTGCGCCTGCCAACGACGTGAACCTCGATGCCCTGCGCGCCGAAGTGCTGCAGTGGATCACCGACGACCCTGACAAGTCCTCCCGGGACGAGCTGTACCGCCTCCTCGACGCCCTCCCCGACTCCGCCGAGGAGCTGGGCGAGCGCTTCGCCGGGCGGCTCAAGTTCGGCACCGCGGGCCTGCGCGGGCCGCTGCGGGCGGGCCCGAACGGCATGAACCTCGCCGTCGTGCGCGCCGCCGCCGCCGGGCTCGCGAACTGGCTGGACGCCAAGGGCGCCGAGGGGCCGGTCGTCATCGGCTACGACGCCCGCCACGGCAGCCGCGACTTCGCGGCCGAGACCGCGCGCGTCGTCACCGGCTCGGGCCGCCGGGCCCTGGTCATGCCGGGGCCGCTGCCGACCCCGGTCACCGCGTACGCGGTGACGAAGCTCGACGGCGCGGCGGCGGTCCAGGTGACCGCCAGCCACAACCCGCCGCAGGACAACGGCTACAAGGTGTACCTGGGCCGCGAACTCGGCGGCGACCTCGGCGCGGGCGCGCAGATCGTGCCGCCCGCCGACACCGAGATCGAGGCCGCGATCGAGGCGCTCGGGCCGCTCTCGGAGATCCCCCTGGGCGACGAGGGCGAGACCCTCGACGAGTCCGTCCTGGAGGAGTACCTGACGGCGGTGGCCTCGGTGGTCGACCCCGACGACCCCAAGCGGCTCGCCTCGGTCGCGACCCCGATGCACGGCGTCGGCGGCCGCACCCTCGTCAAGGCGATGGAGCGGGCCGGATTCCCCGCCCCGATCCTGGTGCCCGAGCAGGCCGACCCGGACGCGGACTTCCCGACCGTGGCCTTCCCGAACCCGGAGGAGCCCGGCGCGATCGACCTCCTCAAGGCCCTCGCGGCCGAGGAGGGGGCGGACGTGGCGCTCGCGCTGGACCCGGACGCCGACCGCTGCTCGGTGGCCGTCCCGGTCGGCGACGGCACGTGGCGCCAGCTCACCGGCAACGAAGTGGGCGTGCTCCTGGCCGACCACTGGATGCGCAAGGGCCGCAAGGGGACCTATGCGACCACGATCGTCTCGACCACGCAGCTCAAGGCCATGTGCGCCAAGCGCGGCTTCAAGTACGACGAGACGCTGACCGGCTTCAAGTGGCTGGCCCGGGCCGGGGCCGACCTGGCGTTCGCGTTCGAGGAGGCCCTGGGCTACTGCGTGGCCCCGGAGTTCCTGCGCGACAAGGACGGCGTCTCGGCCTCGCTCGTGGTCGCGGAGATCGCGGCGGGCCAGGCCGCGCGGATGGCCACGCTGCAGGACCGCCTGGACGAGCTCGCCGAGGAGTTCGGCGTGTACGAGACCGGGCAGCTCTCGATCCGCGTGGACGACCTGTCGGAGATCGACGCGTGCATGAAGCGCCTGCGGGCGCACCGGCCGACGAGCCTGCTCGACGAGCCGGTGTCGGACTACCTGGACCGGCTGCCGGACGCCGACGTCGTGACGATCACGACCGCGAACGCGAGGGTCGTGTGCCGCCCGAGCGGGACCGAGCCGAAGCTGAAGGCGTACCTGGAAGTCCGAGAGGACGTCGGCGGGGACCTCCAAGGGGCGAGAGAACGCGCCCGCGCGAGCATCGAAGCCCTCCGGGCGGAAGTGGCCGCCCTCCTGGGCGTGCCGCACTAGCAACCGAATGAAGCGGGGCCGGGCGCGCAGCGCCCGGCCCCGCTTCATTCATGCTCAGTTGTCGCCGTAGAGCATCTGCTGGACATCGGGATCGACCCCGAAGACCTCGTCGAGGCTGTCGGCGGTCGCCGCCGCGACGAGCCAGGCCTGGAGCTGATCGAGGTCGCCGGACGATTCGACGAACTTCTGCGTCTCAGAGGTGACGGGCATCGAGCGCCGTTTCAGGACCGCGAGCAGTGACTTGCGCGCCTGCTTGAGCTGGCCCTCCTCGCGGCCTTGCTCACGGCCTTGCTCACGGCCCTCCTTGCGAAGGCCGTCGGTCCACTCCGAGTGATATTCGAACTTGGTGGTTGTCATGATCGCCTCCAAGACTTTCGCGGACTCCTCGTTCAGCGCGGTGAAGACCACGCCGACACGACGGCCCGCTTCCTCCTTGTCGATGGTAGCCAATACCTGGTCGAGTGCGTTGAGGACCGCTACGCGGTCCGGCCCGTTGCCATGGAAGATCGCCGACAGCATCGCGGTCCCGGGATTGGCATCCGGGGCAACTGGGTCGGTGATCACGCGGACCTGCGCCGGGCCGATCGAGACGGGCACGACTCTCGAGCCCGGGCCCAGCTCGATCGGCTGCCGGGCCTCGGCGGCCACCTCGTCGCAGTCGCTGATGACGAGCATGATCACCGGGCAGTGGTAGTCCTCGAAGAGCACCGCGACATCGGCGGCCCACTTCCGGCGGGCCTTCGCGACCAGCTTGGCCGGGTTCTGGTTGTTGCGTCGGTGTGCCTCGATCGGCACCAGGATCGGCCCGCCGTCCATGACGAGCCTGGCGACGAGGTCGATCCGGCGTTCACGGGGGAAACGCCGGTTCGCGTTCTCGGAATCGGTTCGGGCGTCGGTGAGCTCCTTCGGGTCGTAGTGGATTCCGGCGATCCTGAGCAGTTCCAGCGTGTCGGCCGGATTCATGCGCGCCACTTCGAGGATCGCCTCATGCTGCGGCGTCAGTCCGTCGCGAGCCAATGCGCCTCCTTCGGCATTCGACGTGAGGTGCCATCAGCGCGACTAACCCGTCCGAGTGAGGAAAGGTGATGGCAAACTCCCGAAAGATGTAGGAAGTCACATTCACGTAAGCGATCGGGCGTTCTGGCGTAAAGCGAAGGGCCCGACCGCTTCGCGGTCGGGCCCTTCGCGCACTTCTTGTCAGAACCGCCGGTAGGCGCCGAATTGGCGGTCTCCGGCGTCTCCCAGGCCCGGGACTATGTAGGCGTTGTCGTCCAGCCTCGGGTCCACCGCCGCGGTGGTCATGCGCAGCTCGATCCCCGAGTTCGACAGCCTCTCGATGCCGTCGGGCGCGCACAGGACGCTGATCAGGTCGATGTCGGTGCACCCCCGCGCGGCGATCATCTCGCAGCACCGCAGGAGCGAGCCGCCCGTGGCGACCATCGGGTCGAGCACGATGACGTGGCGTCCCGTCAGGTCGTCGGGCAGCGACTCCATGTACGCGTACGGCTCGTGCGTCTCCTCGTCGCGGGCCAGGCCCACGAATCCCATGGAGGCGTCCGGGATCATCGACTGGGCCGCGTCGGCCATGCCGAGCCCGGCGCGCAGCACCGGGACCAGCACCGGCGGGTTCCCCAGCCGGTACCCCTTCGCAGGGGCGACGGGAGTCCTGATCCCGTATTCGGTCACGGCCACGTCGCGCGTGGCCTCGTAGACGAGCATCATGGTGAGCTCGTGCAGGGCAGCCCGGAACCTCGGTGAGTCCGAGCGCTCGTCCCGCATGGCGGTAAGCCGTTCGGCGGCGAGCGGGTGTTCGACGATCTTCACATCCACGGTTCCCAACCTTAACGGCCAGCTCGCCGCGCTAATGTGAGCTGGTCACCACACTCTGAGTCGAGCGTCGCAAGAGATACGGATACCATCGGGTCATGGGATCAATTTTGAGCGGCACCGAGGCCGCCTCCCTCGTCCGCGCCCTCCCCGGCGTCGACGCGGTCGGCCTCGAAGCGCGCGCCGCGGGGCTCGCCACCCGCTCCGTCAAGAAGGAGTCGAAGGCCAAGGCCATCGACCTCGCCATCAGCATGATCGACCTCACCACCCTCGAAGGGGCCGACACCCCCGGCAAGGTGAAGTCGCTCGCGGCCAAGGCCGTCCGGCCCGACGGCGACGCCCCCTCGACGGCCGCCGTCTGCGTCTACCCCTCGCTGGTCCCCACCGCCGCCGCGGCCCTGGCGGGCACCGGCGTCAAGGTCGCCTCGGTCGCGACCGGGTTCCCCGCCGGGCAGGTGCCGCTCGAGATCCGCCTCGCCGACACCGAGTCCGCCGTGCGGGCCGGGGCCGACGAGATCGACATGGTCGTCAACCGCGGCGCGTTCCTGTCGGGCGACCTCGAACGGGTCTACCACGAGATCAAGGCCGTCAAGGCCGCCGCCGAAGGCGCCCGCCTCAAGGTCATCCTCGAGACCGGCGAACTGGTCACCTACGACGACGTGCGCCGCGCCTCCTGGCTCGCCATGTACGCCGGGGCCGACTTCATCAAGACCTCCACCGGGAAGGTGGGCGTCAACGCGACCCTCCCGGTCACCCTGCTCATGATGCAGGCCGTGCGCGACTACCGCGCCCTCACCGGGATCCAGGTCGGCGTCAAGCCCGCCGGCGGCATCCGCAACACCAAGGACGCGATCAAGTACCTGGTGTGCATCAACGAGACCCTCGGCGACGACTGGCTGTCGAACGAATGGTTCCGCTTCGGCGCCTCGAGCCTCCTCAACGACCTGCTCATGCAGCGCCAGAAGCTCAAGACCGGCCACTACTCCGGCCCCGACTACGTGACGGTGGACTAAGCGATGTTCGAGTACGCGCCCGCGCCCGAGTCGGTGCGGCCCCAGATCAAAGAGCACTACGGCCTGTTCATCGACGGGCGGTTCACCGACGCCGCCGACGGCGCGGTCTTCAAGTCGCTCAACCCGTCCACCGAAGAGATCCTCTTCACCGTGGCCGAGGCCGGGGAGGCCGACGTCCGGGCCGCCGTCGCCGCCGCCCGCCGCGCCCAGGAGGCCGTGTGGGGCCCCATGAGCGGCACCGAGCGCGGCAAGTACCTCTTCCGCATCGCCCGGCTCCTCCAGGAGAGGGCCCGCGAGTTCGCCGTCGCCGAGTCCCTCGACAACGGCAAGCCCATCAAGGAGACCCGCGACTTCGACGTCCCGACCGCCGCGCAGCACTTCTTCTACCACGCGGGCTGGGCCGACAAGCTCGCCTTCGCGGTGCCCGGCTTCGCCGGCCAGGGGCCCGGTGGCGCGGACCCGAAGCCGCTCGGCGTGGTCGGCCAGGTCATCCCGTGGAACTTCCCGATCCTCATGCTGGCGTGGAAGATCGCTCCCGCGCTCGCGTGCGGGAACACGGTGGTCCTCAAGCCCGCCGAGACCACGCCGCTGACCGCGCTCATGTTCGCCGAGCTGTGCCAGGAGGCCGACCTGCCCCCGGGCGTGGTCAACATCCTCCCCGGCGCCGGCGCCACCGGTTCGGCGCTCGTCAACAGCCCTGTGGACAAGGTCGCCTTCACCGGTTCGACCGCCGTCGGCCGCGCGATCGCGAAGGCCGTCGCGGGCTCCAAGAAGAAGGTCACCCTCGAACTCGGCGGCAAGGCCGCCAACATCGTCTTCGACGACGCCGCGATCGACCAGGCCGTCGAGGGCATCGTCAACGGGATCTTCTTCAACCAGGGCCACGTGTGCTGCGCCGGTTCGAGGCTGCTGGTCCAGGAGTCCGTCGCCGAGGAAGTGCTCGCCCGCTTGAAGGAACGCGTCTCGACGCTGCGCGTGGGCGACCCGCTCGACAAGAACACCGACATCGGCGCGATCAACTCCGCCGAGCAGCTCGCCCGCATCACCGGCCTCGCGAAGGTCGGCGAGGAGGAGGGCGCCGACGTGTGGCAGCCCGCCTGCGATCTGCCCGAGCGCGGGTTCTGGTTCCGCCCCACCGTCTTCACCGGCGTCCAGCAGTCCATGCGGATCGCCCAGGAGGAGATCTTCGGCCCCGTCCTGTCCGTGCTGACCTTCCGCACCCCCGACGAGGCGATCAGCAAGGCCAACAACACCCCCTACGGCCTCTCGGCCGGGGTGTGGACCGAGAAGGGCTCCAAGATCCTGTGGGCGGCCGAGCGGCTGCGCGCGGGCGTGGTCTGGGCCAACACGTTCAACCAGTTCGACGCCGCCAGCCCGTTCGGCGGCCTGAAGGAGTCCGGTTACGGCCGCGAAGGCGGCCGCCAGGGACTGGAGGCCTACCTCGATGTCTGACAACACGCTGCCAGATCGCTTGCGCGTCAACAAGACCTACAAGCTGTACGTGGGCGGGAAGTTCCCCCGTTCGGAGTCCGGAAGGAGCTACCCGGTGAGCAGCCCCGACGGGACCGAGCTGGCGAACGCCGCCCAGGCCAGCCGCAAGGACGCCCGCGACGCCGTCGCCGCCGCCCGCAAGGCGCAGCGGCCGTGGGCCGGGCAGACCGCCTACCTGCGGGGCCAGATCCTCTACCGCGCCGCCGAGATGCTGGAGGGCCGCGCCGGCCAGTTCGCCGAGGAGGTCGGTGACGCCACCGGCGCCGATCCCCATGCGGCCCTGGCGAGCGTGGAGCAGGCCATCGACCGGCTCGTGCACTACGCGGGCTGGACCGACAAGTACACGTCCGTGCTCGGCGGGGCCAACCCCGTCGCCGGCCCGTACTTCAACCACACCAAGCCCGAACCGCTCGGCGTCGTCGCCGTCCTCGCCCCGCAGGACGACCCGTTCCTGGGCCTGATCGAGGCCGTCGCGCCCGCGATCGCGGCCGGGAACACCGTCGTGGTCCTCGCGAGCGAGTCGAAGCCCCTGCCCGCGTTGAGCTTCGGCGAAGTGCTCGCCACCTCCGACCTCCCCGGCGGCGTGGTGAACCTGTTGAGCGGCAACGTCGCCGAGGTCGCCCCGCACCTGGCGTCCCACGCGGACGTGAACGGGATCGACCTGGGCGGCGTCGACGACGCCGGTCTGGCCGCGGAGCTGGAGGCCGACGCGGCCGGGACGCTCAAGGTCGTGCGCCGCCCCGGCAGGGCCGGCACCTCGCTCGACCTGCTGCGGCAGTGGACCGAGTACAAGACCGTGTGGCACCCGGCAGGCATGGCGGCGGCCGCCGGAGGCGGCTACTAGCACCGGCGAAAGGGCCCGCGTCGCAATGGCGATGCGGGCCTTTCGCGTATTCCATTGAGAAAAGCGCATACCGGATGCGACGCGCCGTGCGCCGTGGTCGTAGGCTGTTCCCCAGCTAGACGACTCTATGTTGACGACTGCGGGAGGGACGCGACATGGCGGCCGAATCCAATGCCTCGGCGCGCAGCGCCGAGACCGACAAGCTCTGGAACGAGACCGGGGTCGACCCGGTGGAACTCCACCTGGGCAAGGACTCGGGCTTCACCCTGCGCGCCTACCGGATGTCGGACACCCTGCCGGGCGCCAAGGCGGCCGAGGAGCCCGAGACCGACGCCGACGAGGCCGCGGCGAAGGAGGAGGACGCCCCCGTCGAGGACGCCGAGGGCCGCCCCGAGGCCGACGAGGCCGCGGTCCCCGAAGACGAGGACGCCCCCGAGCCCGACGCCTCGGCGTTCGAGGACGACGAGGAACCCGAGGCCGAAGTCGAGGAGGACGCCCTCGACGCCGCGCCCGAAGAGGTCCCGGTCTTCTTGACCCGCAAGGGAAAGCTGCTGGTCTTCCGCGAGCCCGAGGCGCTCGTCGCGTACGTCAGGGAGAACGACGACCACGACCTCGCGGTGATCGACGAGTACGCCGAGCTCCAGGAGCGGCTCACCGCCGACGACGTCTCCTGTGACGAAGACGACACCTACGAGCTGGACCTGGTCGTCGCCAACCTCCGCGGCGGGCACGACGCCTGGGAGCCCGAGCTGCTCATCAAGGCCGCCGAAGTCGGCCGCGACCTCGGCTACGCGCTCAAGAACGACTCCATCGTCGGCGCCCTCTCCCCCGGCTCACCGCTCGACGACCTCGACGAGACCTTCCGCGTCGTGGTCGAAGGCGGCCTGCGCGGCAAGCTCGCGAAGCGGCGGCTGCGCAAGAACGACTCGCAGCAGGCCGCCATCGCATGGCGCGGCGTCATCGCGAAGGTCAACGACCACGTTGACTGGCGCGGATAGCGCGAAAGTCCATCGGCCGAACAGCCCATTCCGACTCGTACGCCCAGTTCGATTCCCGGTGCCGCCGCAGTGTGACCGCGGCGGCACCACTGCGTTATTCCAAAGTGGAATCCCCAGGTCAGGACCCGTTGGGAATTGACGCAAATGCGTGGTATGACCTTCCCGCCCATGATGAACCCGCACTGGCTGTCCGGTTGCAGAACCGAGTATTCTGCGGAAAACTGATAACGGACTGGTAAAAACGGGCCGGGCGCAAGCCTCGCCGACAGGGAACGACGCCCGCACGGGCGCGCCCTACGAGAGGAGCTCCGCGGGTGCAAGTGTTCTGCGGCATCACGACCGACCAGCAGGTAGCAGGAGCCGGGCACGGCGACACCGCCTGCGCGGTCGCCCTCGTCGCGGCCGGCGGCGGACTCATCGCCACCGACACCTTCGGCGACGACCCCCGCGGCTGGGTCCGCCTCAACAGCCTCCTCGCCAGATCGGCGCCCGGCCAGTCCGTCTCGGTGGCCGTCGACGGCGAGGTCGTCCAGCTGGCCGAGTACGCCGCCGCCGCCGGACTGCTCGTCGTCCGCGCCGCCAGCCCCGGCTCCCGCTCCAAGGACGCCCTCGACGACGCCATCGCGATCGCCCGCGGACTCGCCACCGGCGAGGTCGCCGGACAGCCGTTCGCCCCGCGCCCTGAGATCGCCGCTCTGCGCCCGATCCTGGACACGGTGGCCTCGGCCGCCAGAGCCCGCCACGACGCGGCAGAGGCGCTCACGTGCCTCCTGCGGGCGGTATTCCCGGCGGCGCTGGCCGCCTGGGACGACCCGAGCGAGGCGAACGCCGTCGCGATCCTGACCCGGCTCCCCCAGCCCGGTGCGCTCCAGTCGATCTCGACCGAGGAGCTGGCCGCCGACCTGGCGACCGTGGCCGACCCCGGCCAGGTCGCCGCGATGGCCGGCGCGCTCACCGAGGCGATCCGCGAGATCGGCGGCGGGGACGACCCGTCCGTCGCCCCGTCCGTCTCCGCCACCGCCGACGCGGTCTCGGCCTGGGACCGCTCGCTCGAAGGCCTCATCGGCCTCCTCCAGGCCAAGCGCCCGCGCCTCGAGACGGCCGCCGCCTCCCTCGCGTCCCCCGGCACGCCGCAGGAGCAGCCGTCCGAGGAGCGCACCTCCTCGCGCCGCCGCCGCGGCCAGGACACGCACACCACCGTCCGGCTCCCGGGCGACCTGCCGGACCGCCAGAGCCTGCGGGCCCTGGACCCGGCCTCGCAGCTGCACTCGCTGATCCCGCCGGATCTCGAAGCGACCCAGGTGATCCCGCCGGAGACGCACGAGCGCCGACCGGTCGACGCCGAGAGCGGCAGCACGCAGTCGATCCGGCGCCGCCGCCGCGCGCAGCCGCCGGAACTCCAGCAGCCGGACGCGTTCCAGTCCGAGCGGATGCGCGAACCGGACCCCGAGCCGCGCCGCCACCCGTGGCAGCCGAAGAACGACGTCAGCATGGTCGACGTCGCGAGCCTGATGAACGACGACGACGGGCTCCTGATCCTCGGACAGGCCCGCAGCGCCTGGTTCAAGCGGCCCGAGACCGAAGAGCCCGAAGCGGAGTCGTGGAACCTTCCCGGCGACGACGGCTGGCGCACCGCCCGCACCGTCAACGAGACCCCCGCGACGGAGGAGGCGACCACGTCGACCGGCCTGCCGCGCAGGAAGCCCCAGGCGAACCTGGTGCCCGGCGCGGTGGTCGCGGACGAGCACGCCCGCTTCGACGAGCCGATCGAGCGCGACCCGGAGCTGCTGGCGCAGAACACCGCCGGTTACTTCAAGGGCTGGGGCCGCGCGCGCGGCGCCAGGCCCGGCATGGGATCGCGGACGGAGAGGATGGCCGCCCGATGAGCGCCAACCTCGGTGTCTACGAGCGCTCGCTGAGCATGCTGCTGGGCTCGCTCGTGGCCCGTACTCCGGGTCTGTCGCACGCGGTCCTGGTGAGCGTCGACGGGCTGCCGCTGGCGGTCTCGGCGGGGCTGCCGAAGGAGCGCGCCGATCAGTTGGCGGGCATCGGTTCGGGACTGCTCTCGATGGGCGAGGGCGCCGGTCGGGCGATGGACCATGGTCCGACCCAGCAGGTGATCGTGGAGATGGCCGAGGGCGTGCTCCTGGCCGCCCCGGTGGGCCCGCAGATCTGCCTGACGCTGCTCGCGGTGTCGCAGTGCGACCGCGAGCAGCTCGGTTATGAGCTGGGGCAATTCACGATGCAGGTGGGGCCGCTGCTGAACGAGGCCCTGACGAACACGGGCTCGATCCCGAAGGTCGTCTAAGGCCTGTCCTGTGAATCAGGCCGGCCGGGAGCGCGACGGTCCGGGTCCCGCTCTGCGCGTTCAGGCGCTGGCGGCGGGCGGTCATACTCGGTACCGACGCAGGCGCGGAGGTCAGGCCTCCGGCGGGAAGGCAGAAAGCATGAAGCAGCCGCAGCAGGCCCGGGCGGTCCAGTGGCACCTCGCCGCGGACGGCTCGGCGATCAAGGCGTACCCGAAGGCCCTCGACCACTTCGATCCGAAGCAGGAGGCGCC
Organism: Glycomyces harbinensis; assembly: GCF_900101745.1. Taxonomy (GTDB): domain Bacteria; phylum Actinomycetota; class Actinomycetes; order Mycobacteriales; family Micromonosporaceae; genus Glycomyces; species Glycomyces harbinensis. The sequence continues at coordinate 195,104 of NZ_FNAD01000004.1, forward strand.
GAAGGGGCTGAAGTACCAGCGCTACGCGACCACGCGGCGCGTGGCGCTGGCGGACCTGTACGCCTTCGAGGAGGCCGTCGACAAGACCGTGGCGCGCGACGGCAGCGTGTCCTCGGCGGCGGTCCTCACGGGTGTGATCGGGCTGGCCGCGATGATCGTCGGCTGGGTCGTCCTCCCCGCGATCGGCGTCGACGGCGGCTGGACGCAGATCCTGCGCATCGCCGCGATCCCGGTCCTGGTGGCCGGGGTCGCGGGCGTGATGTTCACGCCCAGCCTGACGTACCGCAGGATCGAGGGCCTCCGGGCCGAGGCGGGCCTGGACGTCTCGACCCTTGAGGTCCTCAAGGAACCCGACGCGCTGGCCCTGCTCCACGCCCCGGGGACGGTCTCCGGACCCGGCATCGCGGGCGGCTAGGGCCTTTCGCGTGGATCGTTGAGCCAGACCAGGCCCGCGCGGTAGATGGGCGCCCGCTTCGCATGGCGGGTGGCCAGATCCCGCCGTTGTTTGAACCGGTTGAAGCACCGCTCGACGACGTTGCGCTGCCGGTAGGCCTCGCGGTCGAAATGCGGCGGACGGCCGCCGAACCGCCCTTTGCGGCGGCGCCGTTCAACTTGGTCGATCCGCTCGGGAATCGCGTGAGCGATGCCCCGTCGGCGCAGCCGGGCCCGGGTCGAATCGTGCGCGTAGCCCTTGTCCGCCGGGAGCAGGTCGGGGTGTTTGCGCGGCATGGACCCCGATCGCGTCCAGGACCGGGAACAACATCGGATTGTCTCCGGCCTGACCGGGCGTGAGCAGAATCGACAGCGGCCGAGCGCGCCCGTCGACGGCGAGGTGGATCTTGGTCGACCAGCCGCCCCTTGAACGCCCCAGCGCCTCGGCCGTTTGCAGCAGCGGCGCCCCTTTTTCCCGCGCCCCGGCCGCCCGCACGACCGAGGAGTCGATGCTGACCGTCCACTCCACCGGGATGCCGTCATCTGTGACCTGCGCGGCGGCGAAGATCTTGTCCCAGATGCCGTCCGCAGTCCACCGGCGCGGCCACTCGTGCGAGGTCTTCCACGACCCGTACCGCTCGGGCAGGTCCCGCCAGGGCGCACCGGTCCGCAGCTTCCACAAGAACGCGTTGACCACCGTCCGGTGATCACTCCACTGCCCGCCACGGCCTCCATTGGCGGGCAGCAGCGGCTCGATCTGCCGCCACGCGGCTTCGGTCAACTCACCACGACCAGACACAACACGATGGTGCCTGAAACGAAACCATTCACAGGACGCCTCCTAGGGCAGGAGCGTTCTCTGATCCTGCGGGGCCGATTCGTTCGATGTTCGATCGGGCGGCGATGAAGGGGTGGGGTGCGGGGTGCGTCGCTAGTCCGGGCGCCGTCTCGGTGGGTGTTCGAACGGGCGGCGATGTAGGGGTGGGAGGTGGGTTGGGGTCGGTGGCGGCCTTGCGGGCGTGGATCGTGGTGTCGGCCTGGTGCGCGGGGCGGGATCGGGATCCGGGTCCGGTTGCGGTGCAAGGGAAGTGGCCGAGAAATGTGAGAATGTTGCCCCCGTGTGGGTGTTGCGGGTGGTGTCTGTGCGAGGGAGAATTGGGGTACGCACAAGGGTAAGGGATTCATACAGGCGGCGGCCGGTGAATGCAGACTACGCCAAGCCTCTGGCCGAGAGCCGTTCCTCTGAATGGAACCCCGACACTGCCACTTTGCTCGGTTGAGCAGGGTTGGTGTGTGGTCGCTCTGGGAGTGCTATCGGGACCCCGCAGCAGTACGGTGCAGAGCATCGGATCGGGTGGGGGTGTCCTCTTCGGCCGGGATCACCTCGAGCGCCGGGAGGCTGGTGTTTTTAACGAGGCACATACCGTAGGCAAAGGCCCTCTGAAGCGCCACCTGCGATGATCACGACCGGTTGGCATCTGCGCCCGATCCACGCGCACCCCGACCAGTCCCGACCAACACCGCAAGCACCACCACCAATACCCAGCAGCACCACTCAGCACCACCAACACTCAGCGCTACCCGCACACCGGTGCGGTACCCGCACGCTCGAGCACGGGCGCCGGGCATCACTGCCCCGGAACTACGCCCGCGCCCTGGGGGCTGGCGGCCTGGCGCCACCGCGCACACTGCCAGCACGAACCCCAAGGGACCAGCACCCACGCCGATGCCCTGCACCCCGGTACCCGCCCAGCCTGCCAGCACCACCAAGGCAGGATCGGGGAACCAGCACAGGAGCAGGAACAGAAGCGGGAGCAGGGGCGGGAGCGGGGGACGGGCGCAGAGGAGTCGAAGCCGAGGCCGAGGCCGAGGCCGGTGCGGTGGTGCTCACCGCAAGAGACCCGCCGCAAGGGGGCCTACCGCAGGACGGCCATTACCGGAGCAGGAAGGAGGAGACCCGACATGACCACCACCAACACACCCACCAACGCCGACACCACGGTGCGCCTCGCGGGCGCGACCGTGCACCGCAACCACACCCACCACCACGCCACCGCCGCGCCATCACCGGGCAGGCCCCGGCAACACACGCCCACCCCACCACCCACCTCATTGTCGCCGCCTGTTCGAACCGCAGCCGAGACGGCGTCCCGGGTCGGCAACACACGCCCGCCCCACCACCCAATCCTCAGTCGCTGCCCGCTCGAACCGCGACTGAGACGGCGCCCGAATCAGCGACGCACCCTCGTCCCACCACACTCACCGCTTCGTCGCTGCACGGTCGAACCGTGACCGAGACGATGCCCAGAGTCGGCAAGGCAGGCCCGGCCCGCCGGTCCGTCGGTGCCCGCTCGAACCGTAACCCGCAGCGTCGCTTCGAGATCAGCGAAGTACCCCGCCACTCACCTCCATTGGCGCGCTCGAACCGCACCCGAGACGGCACTCAAGGCCGCCACCCGCCCGGCTCCACCACCCGCCTCATCATCGCCGCCCGCCCGAACTACAACCGAGACGGCGCCCAGAGCCGACAACCCACCCCCGGCCCACCGCTCCGTCCGTGCCCGCCCGAACCGCAATCCGAAGCGTTGCTCGGGATCGGCAAACTGCCCCGCCCCGTACCCCTTCGTCGCTGCCTGCTCGAACCGCAAACAAGATGCAGCTCGGACCCAGCGATGCACGCCCGGCCCACCACTCCGTCGGCACCGCCAGAACCGCAACCCAAAGCGAGGCTTCGGAATCGGCGAAGTACCCCGCCCCGCTGCACACCCCCGCATTGGCGCGCTCGAACCAAAACCGAGACGGCATTCAAGGCCGCCACCGACCCCGGCCCACCACCCACCTCATCATCGCCGCCCGTTTGAGCCACAACCGAGACGGCTCCCCAGGTCGGCAACCCACCCCCGGCCCACCGCACAACGCTCCGTCGGCGCCGCCCGAACCGCAACCCGAAGCAACGCTTCGGGACCGGTGAAGTACCCCGCACCACCACCGACACCGGAGGCCACGAACAACGCGCCCGGCCCCGCATTCGCCTCGCACCGCTTCGAACCACGACCACCGAGCAACACCCGGCAACACACCCCGACCCACCACCGACCGCTTCGTCGCTGCCCGCTCGAAGCCCCAGCACAACCCCGCCCGGACCAGCGACACACCCCCGGCCCGCCACCCACCACTTCACCCCTGCCCACACGCACCGCAACCCGAAACGACGCTTCGGAATCACCGAAGTACCCCGCCCCGCCACGCACCCCCGCATCGGTGCCACTCGAACCACAACTGAGACGACGATTAAAGCCGCCACCGACCCCGCCACTCACCACAGACACCACGACTCGGCTCGGCCCGCGACATCACGGGGCGACAGCACGATCCCGCCCCCACCAGCCCCGACCGGCCACCACCACGACGCCCACACCCGCCGCCAGAAGCGACGCCCGCACCACCACCGACACCAAAGGCCACGAACAACGCGCCCAGCCCCCGCATTCGCCCTGCACCGCTTCAAACCACGACCACCGAACAACACCCGGGAAACACACCCCGCCCCACCACCCACCGCCTCGTCGCCGCCCGTTTGAGCCACAACCGAGACGGCGCCCAGAGTCGGTCATGCACCCCCGGGCTCGCCGCACGTCCCTCATCGGTGCCGGTCGCCAGAAACCCATTGCACCGCGACAAGACCGACAGGACCGACAAGGGTCGACCACCCTCGGGTGCGTCGCTGACCTCGGGCACTGGATGCCTCCGCGAGCCCTACCCGCTAACGAAGACCGGCCCCACAGACGCCGCCACACAAACAGACGGCAGCCCGCCGCTCACCTCGTTGTCGCTGCCGCCCTTTAAAAGCCGGGCCCATCACTGCACCACTTCCGCCAGCGCGCCCCAAGCCCTGCGACACCCGACACCCGACACCCGACACCCGACACCCGACACCCGACACCCGACACCCGACACCCGACACCCGAGGCGAGCATCCCCGGGCTTGACCACGCGTTCTCCGGGTCTTCTCGCACCACACCGGTGCGCGAAGTCCCTTCCGCCGCTTCATAAATGCTTGCTAGCCGCAATTGGCTGAGGCGGGTGAAGCGATGGACTCGGGTACCGTCTCGACGGCCCCCGAGACCCCGCCTCAAACGCCGAGCAGCTTCTCGATCTCCTCGACCTGCGCCGCGGTGAGCGGCCCGTGCTCCAGCGCTCCGGCGTTGTCCTCGACCTGCGCCACCGTCCGGCACCCGGGAATCGGCACGGTCGCATCGCTGACCGCCCACAGCCAGCCCAGCGCGCCCTGCGCCAGGCTCCGGCCGTCGCTCGTGAGGACCTCCCGCACCGCTTCGAGCCTCGCGAGGTACTCCGGAGCCGGCCTGCCGTCCTTGAACAGCACCATCCAGGACACGCCGCTGCCTCGGACGTCGTTCGGCCCGATCTCGCTGCCCGCGTGGTACTTCCCGGTGAGCAGTCCCATCGCGAGCGGGCCGCGGTTGATGCTCGCCAACCCGTGCCGCTCGGCCGTCTTCAGGACCTCGGGCCGACCGCCGTGCATCAGCGAGAAGTCGTGCTGGATCGCCGTGCAGTGCGCGCCCGCCGTGCCCCAGGCGTCGGCCCGGTCGGGGAAGTCGGTGCTCCAGCCGTACGAGCGGATCTTGCCCTCCGCGACGAGGTCCTCGAGCGTCCCGAGCAGATCGGCGGCCTTGTCGATCGCGAGGTCGTTGATGTGGAGCTGGTAGAGGTCGATGTAGTCGGTGTTCAGGCGCCGCAGCGAGGCGGTCAGGGCCTCGCGCAGGTGGGCGGCGTCCTCGCCGTGGCCGCTGATCTCCTTGGTCTCCTCGTCGAAGACGCTGCCCCACTTGGTGGCGATGACGACCTGCTCGCGCCGGCCCGCCAGCGCCCGGGCCAGCACCCGCTCGCTGCGGCCGGCGCCGTAGACGTCGGCGGTGTCGAAGAAGTCGACGCCGAGTTCGAGGGCGCGGTGGACGGTGCGGACGGACTCGTCGTCGTCGACCTCGCCCCAGCCGCACGCCTGCCCGTCGCGGTAGAACGGTCCGCCGATCGCCCAGCAGCCCATGCCGATCGCGCTGACTTCGATGCCGCTTCTTCCCAGTGTTCGTCTCATGGCATCGACGCTAGGACCTGGAGTGCACTCCAGGTCAAGGGTGGCGGGGCCGTCGGATCCTGGTCCGTGAAGAAAACGTCCGTTCCGCTGCACCATTGCGCTCCGATCGTTCGTGTGATGGGTGCGATCGACCAGACCGCACGTCAAACCCCTGGAATCGAGGAATCGGATGGCTGCGAGTTCGCTAGCACCATCGTCCAATATGTACCGAACGCCGCCCGCCGCCCCCGCGTCCTACGCCGACTTCGACGGCTTCTACGCCGCCAACGTCGGCCCGATCACCGCGCAGATCCGCGCGTACGTCGGCGACCTCCAAGAAGCCGAGGACCTGGTCGCGGAGGCCTTCTGCCGTGCGCTCGGGCGCTGGAAGACCATCAGCGCCTACGACAACCCCGCCACCTGGGTGCGGCGCGTCGCCTGGAACCTCGCGACCTCGAAGCTGCGGCGCGGTGCGGTCCTGCGGCGGCTACTGCTCCGCCAGCGCCCCATCCACATCGAAGGGCCGCAACCGGATCGGATCGATCTGGAGTTGGCGCTGTCAGAACTGAAGGAGCGCCACCGCAAGGCGGTCATCCTGTACTACCTGGCCGACATGACGACGGCGGAGATCGCCGAGCAGGAGGGCGTGGCCGAGGCGACGGTCCGCTCCTGGCTCACCCGAGGCAGGGCGGCGCTCGCCGAGCTGCTGCGCATCGACACCACCGAGGAGCGGGGATGAACTCGCAGCGAGACCCCTTGAACGCGATGTTCGACCAGTACGCCGAGCGGACCGCGGCCGAGACCGCCCCGCCGACCTCCGGGCAGCTGCGGTTGCGGCTGCGGCGGCGCCGGAGCGCGCGCGCCGCCGTCGCGGTCGCCGCGGCGGTCCTGGTGATCCCGGCGGGCTGGGCCCTGCAGATGGCCGCGGCGGGCGAGGCCCCCGGCCCGGCCGACGGCGGACCCGATGGGGAGGAGTCGGTCAGCGGGCCCGAGGCCTGCGAGGAGTCGACCACGACTCCGCCTTCGCCCACCGCGCCGATCGAGCAGAGCGACGAGCCCACTCAGACGGGCGGAACGTCGAGCGACGAGCGGACCACCGGCGCAAGTGGCATGCCCAGCTATGAGCCCACGACCGACGAGGAGTCGCCGACCGAGGGGCCCACCGGGTGCGAGACCGCATCGCCGACCGGGGACCCGACCGGCGGCGGCCACGACAGCGAGTCGCCCACCGGTGGCGGCCACGACGAGGAGTCGCCGACGAGCGGTGGTCACGACGGCGAAGAGCCGACGCACGAAGACAGCGAGTCACCAGGTCACGAGCCCACGCACGAGGATGACGAAACGCCCAGCTACGAACCCTCCTATGAGAACAGCCAATCGCCGACCGAGGAGGGCTCCGAGACGCCCACCTCCTGAGGACCGCTTCCGCGACATGGAGAAGCCCCCGCCGGCCGGGCCCGCGGGGGCTCCTCCGGTTCCGCCTCGCGCGAACGAGGGGACCGGTCCCGGCACGGCGGCGCTACCTTGTGAAGAAAGGCGGCAGGAGGAGTCATGCGGAGGCGTCGAGGCGAAGCCGACCGCCCGCGGCGATACCGGCGGTACGAGGCATTCCCGTTAGTCGTCGGAGCGCTCATGGCGGCGATCGTGATCGGCGGGACGGTCATGGGCGCGCTCAACGCCGACGAGGGCGAATACGTCGAGGCGGTCGTGCTCGACACCTGGTCCGAGGAGACCTGCGGCTGGAGCGGTCCGCCCGAGCACCAGACCTACAGCTGCACCACCTCGTACCGGGCTTCGGTGTCGTACCGCGAGAACGGGAGCGAGCGGACCGCCGAGGTCGAGGGCTCCTTCGAGGTCGGCGAGCGCACCGAGGTCTGGGTGGGGCGCTTCGACGTCGCGAACTCGCGCTGGGAGGCGTTCGCCTCCTGGTTCTGCGGCGGCCTCTTCGTGGCCTTCTTCGTCTGGGTCCTCGCCGGGATGTTCGAATAGCGCGTCAGTGGACTCGCGGCGTGCGGCGCTTGCCCCGGCGCCGCGGGGCGTCGATGAGGATCCTCACGGTGACCTCGCGGTCCGGGAAGGCCGCCTCGACCGACGCGGCCACGTCGTCGGCGGCGCGCCGCAGGGACTCGCCGTCCGCGCGCGGGTCGACGTTGGCCCGCAGCAGCACCAGCTGCCCGGTGCCGGTGCGCGACCGGCTGCTCGTGACGTGGTCGACCGGGGCGCTCTGCTCCAGGCTCTCGCGCAGTCGCGGCGCGATCGAGCGGACGTCCACGTCGACCCGGTCGGCCCCCGAGAAGCCCAGCCGCACACCGCTCTCGACCGGGCGCGGCACGCGGGCGAACAGCCACCACAGCGCGACCACCGCGAGGACGACGGCGGCACCGCCTGCGGCCCAGGCGAACCAGTCGGCCTCCACGGTCTCGCGGATCAGCCCCGTGTCGAGGCGGTCCCAGGCTCCGACCAGGTCGAAGCGCCAGTCGACGACGGCCGCGCCCGCCGCCAGGAGCACCAGCCCCAGCAGCGCCGCGCCGACGCGGTCGATCGCGAGCGTCCTCATCGGCCGCCCTCCTTCGCCTGCACCGACAACTCCAGGTCCGCGAGGCCGGTGATCCGCTCGCCCACCGCCTCCGAGATCGCGACGACGCCCGCGTCGGCCCCCGGCGCGAGGAGCGCCGAGACCCGCAGGCGGCGGCGCTGCACGTCGCCGCGCCCGTGCAGCACACCGGGGGAGCGCTCGGCGGCGTCGGCCGCCAGCGCCTCGACGGCGCGCGGCGAGACCCACAGGTCGCAGCGGCCCTCGACCGGCAGGTGGGTGCGGCGGCCGGGCGTGAAGGCGGCGATGAGGAACCAGACGCCGAGCAGCGCGGCGGCGATGCCGCCGACCGAGACCCAGATCGACGGCTCCCGGTCCTCCAGGGCCGCAACGGTTTCAAGGAGCCATGACGGTCCGTCGATCCAGCCGCGCGCGGCGGCGGCGTGCTGGCCCGCGAACACGGCGAACCCGGCGAGCAGCAGGGCGCCGACCACGCCGAACCAGGTCGCGGCGGGGAGGCGGCGGGGGATCTGCCTGCTCATCGGACCCTCCGCTCCGGCGCGTCCGCGCCGTCGACCAGGTGCACGGTGAGGTCGAGGGACGCCACGTCGAGCCCGGTGATGCGGGCGGCCTCGTCGCGGACGTGGCGGGCGATGGTGCGGGCGGTGTCGGCGGTGGGCCCGGGCCAGCGCACGCCCACGTCGAGGTGGGCCCAGATCCGGCCGTGCCTGACGGTGGCGCGGGCGCGCGGGTAGCCGCGCCCGAGCCTGGCCTCGCGGACGGCGGCCCCGGGCGCGCGGCGGGCGGCGCCTTCGAGGACGTGCGTGACGGCGGTGTCCTCGACGCGGAGCGTGCCGCGTTCGGCGGGCGGCAGGTCGGTGCCGCCGGGCAGGTCGGCGAGTGCGAATCCGCTATCGGTCACGGCGGCCTCGGAACCAGTCGAAGACGTCGACCTCGCCGCTGAGCCTGCCGGCGACCGCGAGGCCGATCGCGCCGAGGACCACGGCGAGCAGGAATCCGGTGAAGCCGCCGGTGGTCACGGCCAGGGCCAGCAGGAGTCCGGCCACCAGGCCGGCGAAGGTCGCTTTCATGTTCGGTCCCCATTCTCGGGTTCGCCGACGTCCTCGACGGTCACGGACACGGTCCGGCCGCCGGTCAGCGGGGCCAGGGCCGCTCGGATCGCGGCGGCGGCCTGCGGAATGTCGGCGTCCCACTCGGCCACGACGTGGACGGCGCAGCCGTCCCGGTCGAGGCGCAGGCCCTTGATGCGGCGTCCGGGCAGGGCGGTGGCGATCTCGTCGAACGCGCCGCCGTGCAGGCCCTGCACGCCGGGGACCGCGAGCGCCGCGTCGGCGATCGCGTCGGCAAGGGCGGCGAAGTCGCCGTTCTCGGTGGCCACGGGCGTCATTCCACCCGCGATTCGCCCTCGGGCTCGTCGCCCGACTCGCCTTCGAGGTGGACGTCGTGGACGACGATGTTGACCTCGGTGACTTCGAGGCCGGTCATGCGCTCGACGGCGGAGACGACGTTGCGGCGCACGCCGGCGGCGAGGTCGGCGATGGCGATCCCGTATTCGGCGATGAGGTCGAGGTCGACCGCGGCCTGGCGTTCGCCGACCTTGACGGAGACGCCCTGGCCGTAGTTGGTGCGGGAGCCGGGTATGCGCTCCTTGATGGCGCCGACGGTGCGGCTGACGCCGCCGCCGAGGCTGTGGACGCCGTCGACGTCGCGGGTCGCTATGCCCGCGATCTTGGCGACCACCTGGTCGGCGATGGTGGTCTTGCCCTGGTCGCTCGCCAGTGCGCCGTCGCCGCTCGCCTTGGTCGCGGCCGCTGTCGCCTTCTCGGTCATCGCACGCCTCCCTCAGAGTCCTCCGGTTTCGGCCTCAAGGTTCACACAAATGTGAGGCTGATATCACCGAAAGTGACCGAATGGGGCAAGGAGGCGCCGCCTCGGACCGGCGGATCGTGCCGGTTCCGGGCGGCGGTCGCGTTCAGCGGTGCTTGAGCCGGTGCAGGACGTCGCGGCCGCGGTCGTCCAGCTGGTGGAGGACGACCCGGCCCCGGTCGTCGAGCTGGTGCAGTGCCTCGCGGCCGCGCTCGGGCAGTTCGGACGCCGCCGACAGGAGCGCCTCGCGCGCGTCCTCGAGCTGGCCGACGACCTTCCGGTAGCCGCGCTGGGACTTGCGGCGGTCGTAGGCGATCTTGAGCCCGATCACGACGGCCGCGGCCACGCCGACGGCCACCACGGCCAGGACGATCTGGCGGGCGTCGTCCTTCGCGGCGATCTCCTGCTCGTCCTCGATCAGATGGTCGGGTTCGTTGCCGCGCTTGCGGGCGATCTCTGCGGCGTCGCGCCCGGCGATGTCGGAGAGGCGCAGCGCGTCCGACTCGAATGCCGGCTCCGCGTTCGTGCCCGGCGAATCCTTCTGCGATTTCATGGTCGCATCCTCCCTCGGTCGGCCGCCGGTTCGGCGCCGGATCGCAGGATTCCCCGGAGGCGAAACGGGAAACCTCGGTCCGGGCGGCGGATCGGTGCCGCCGGCGGGCTCATCGCAGTCTATGCCGAAACGGTCGAAACGCGAACGCTCCGTTGAGAATTTCGCTTTTCGGCCGCACCGCCTATCATGGAGACAACGAGGCGAGGAGGCCATATGGGCTTGGCGGACAAGTTCAACGAGTTCAAGGACATGATCACCGGGGCAGTGGATGAGGTGAAGGGGCAGGCCGGGGAGATGCTCGGCCAGGCCCAGGACTCATCGATCGGCGACCAGGCCGCCCAGGGCGCCGAGGACGCCGCGCAGGGGGCGACCGACAGCGCGCAGGACGCCGCTCAGGGCGCGGGCGACGCGGCGCAGAACGCCGGAGACCAGGCCGCGCAGTCGGTCGAGGACTTCAAGAACGACCACGGCTTCTAGGAGCCGAACGCGTCGAGGCCGGGGGAATCCCCCCGGCCTCGACGTCTCAGCGGGTCATCTTCAGTCGAAGACGAGTTCGAACGTCGTCGTCGTGTTCTTGACGTCCTGGTGGTTGCCGCTCATCTCCAGGTTGTGGAAGGTCGCCGAGCCGACGGCCGGGCCCTGGCCGGGCTCGGGCATCTCGTTGACCCAGATGCCGAAGCCGGACTTGGACTCGAACGCGTCGCCGCTCAACCGGGCCCCGGTGATCGTCACATCGGTGAACACCGTGTCCGTGACCGGGTTCTGGGGCTGGCCGCCGACATAGTTGGTCTGGAACATGATCCCCGAGTACGTCGGGTCGACGATGTCCACATCGCTCACCCTGATCCCCTCGTAGGTCTTGCTGGCGGAGAAGATCCAGATCCCCGGGAACGTCTGCTGCCCCCAGAAGTGCCCGCCGGCCCGCACGATCGAGATGTTCTCGAACCGCGTCGGCGGATCGGACTCGAACCCGTCCATCGGGATGCCGAAGTCCAGCGAGCTGATCGTGATCCCCGAGTAGACGAGCGTGTCGGCGATGTGGATGTCCCGGAACGTGTTCCCGAACCCGCCGTAGACCGCGAGCCCGGCGGCGCGCCAGGTCAGGGTCGAGGTCAGGTGCTCGTACACGTTCCCGGTCTGGTCGCCGCCGCCCGCGTCCGTGGCGGCGAACAGCGCGAAGCTGTCGTCGCCCGAGGCCCGCGACTCGATGTTCCGCAGCAGGTTGTCGTTGCTGCCGTTGGTCATGTTGATCGCGTCGGCGAACAGGTTCCTGGCGCGCGAGTCCGTGATCTGCGTGTTCGCGATGTTCGAGCCCCAGAACATGCAGACCTGGTGCTCGACCCACGTGTCGTCGATGGTCATGTCCGAGACGTTCTGCCAGTCGAAGACCTTGCCCGGCCCGTCGATGCGGGTGGTGTAGTTGCCGAAGTAGGCGAACCCGGCGAACGTGGAGCCGTTCGCGGTGGCCTCCGACCTGAATCCGACGTCGGTGTTCTCCTGGTTCTGCGGCGCGTAGAAGCGGGTGAACCACGGCCCGGCGCCGATGACCTCGGTCGCCTTGCCGTACACCTGGAACTTCTGCGCGGTCGCGTAGTCGCCGGCCGGCAGGTACACGCCGAGCAGGTCGCCCGAGGCGTCCATCCTGAACCGGTCCAGGGCGTCCTGGACGTCCTGGTGGGTGAAGCCGTCCGGCTCGATGTACCGGTCCGGGTCGGGGTTCGCGGCCGGCGCCGCCTCCTCGAGGCTGATGAAGTCGATCGAGTAGTAGGCCGCGGTGTTCGACGCGTCCTTCTGGAGCCGGATGGTGCTGCCGGCGGGGATCGTCTCGTCGAGCAGCACGTTGGCCTCGTCGTAGATGTGGCGCGCCGGGCCGGCGCTCGGCGAGTTGCCCGGCCCCGCTTCGGCGCCGTAGAGCCACGCGAACTTCGACGTGAGCTCGATCGGTTGCAGCAGTTCGCCGTCGACGTACACGTTCAAAGTCGCGTCGATGCCCCCGCCTCCCGCGGCGTCGGGGATGGCGAACCGGGTGACCAGCGTGTTCGTGGGCGCCGTGGTGTCGAACTCGACCCATTCGCCGGTCGCGTCGAGGACCACGGCCTGGCGGCCGGAGGCCTCGCCCGCGAGGTCGCCGATCTCCCGGTTCGGCTCCAGGACTTCGGCCCCGCCGCCGGCGGAGCCGTGCTCGGCCTCGTCGATCGTGTAGGGCATCGCCGCGCCCCGTCCGATGGAGAGCGTCCGCGTGCTGGTGTTGTTGCCCCGCTTGACCTCGTGCTCGTTCGCATCGGGTGCGACGACGACGGTGAGCGTGTACTCGCCGTCCGCGGCGGTCCACGAGCCCAGGTCGATCGCGCCGGTGGCGGCGCCCGCGGCGATGGCACCGGAGTGGCCGCCGGTGAAGGTGCGCACCGCCTGCCCGGTGTCGTTGTCGGTCAACGTGGCGGTGACGCCGTGGGCGCCTGCCGCGGAGGCGACGCTGCCCTGGTTCTCGATCGCGACCGAGAAGCCGACGCCGTCGCCCGCCGACGGGTTGCTCGGCGACCAGGTGATCGCCGCGGGCACCAGGTCCGAGGTGGCGATCGCGCTGACGGCCAACGCGTCCGGGTGCGTGTAGTCGTTGTTGGTCTCGTCGCTCTCGGGGACCGTGCCGCCCGGGTCGACCTCGGCGCCCACTTCGTGGTCGCCCGCCGTGAGCGAGCCGATCGAACCGGAGACGGTCGCCGAGGCGCCGGCGGCCAGGCCGCCGACCTGCGCGGCGCCGATCAGCTCACCGTCCAGGAAGAGGTCCACGGTGGAGGGACCGGAGGCCACCTCGCCGTCGTTCTCGACCGTGGCCGACAGTGTGACCTCGTCGGTCTCCGAAGGCGCGGAAGGACTCCACGACAGGTCCGACACGACCAGGTCGGGTGCGGGCGCGGGGGTCCCGAAGACCTGGAGCTCGGCCACCTGGCCGTTCGGCGCGCCGGTGTTCGCGGTGAACTGGAGCCTGAGGTCCGACACCGTGCCGGAGACCGGGACGGTCACCGAGTTCCCGCCGGAGGGATCGAAGGCGTAGGTCGCCGACGCCTTGATCTGGGTGAACGCACTGGCCCCGGCCTCCCTGCCCAGCACCGAGAACGTCTGCGTGCGAGACGACCACGCGGGATCGGGGTTCAGCTTGACGACGACGCGCTCGAGCTCCGCATTCTGGCCGAGGTTCACCGTGAGCGTGCTCGGGTAGGCCCCCGAACCGCCCTCCCAGTACGTCGTCGGATCGCCGTCGGTGGCGTTCGACGCCACATACGTGTGCACATAGGACGACGCGGTGGCGGGCCTGCCCGTCGCCAGCTCGCCGGTCTCCGAGGGCGCCCCGTTCTCGCCGTAGACCTCGAACTCCGAGATCTGGCCCGCGGGCCAGCCGGTGTTCGCCGTGACGACCACCCGCAGGTGGCGGACGGCGACCGGGTCGAAGGCGATGGTGACGGTGTTGCCGGCGGCCGGGTCGAACGTGCGGCCCTGGGCTGCGCTGATGGTGGAGAACGAGGTCCCGTCCGAGCTGCCGCGCAGCTCCAGGGTCTGGGTGCGGGTCTGCCACGCCGGAAGCGCGGGCAGTTCGAGGACGACCTCGCTCACTTCGAGCGGGGAGCCCAGGTCGACCTGCAGCCACTGCGGGAGCGCGCCGTTCGCGCTCTCCCAGTAGGTGCCCTGGTTGCCGTCATTGGCCTTGTCCGGCGTGTAGCCCTGGACGGAGCTGCTGGCGGTCATGGTCTTCCCGGCCGCCAGGTTCGGTCCTTCGATCGCGTGTGCCGGTACGACCGACACGAGCGCCGCCGCCGCGGCGACGACTGCCGTCGTCAGCGCGAAGGCCATGCGCGAGAGTTTCATCATCGACTCCTTGTTCGGGTACTCCGCAGCGGCCGACTCGTCTTCCGGGCACGACTCAGTACCAATGCGGCCGGATCTTCGGCCGATTGCGACTGGGGGCGTGGACCGTCCCGCGTGGACCGGCGGGCCTCGTGGCCGCCGTATGCCGCGCAAGATCATTTCAATCGACAAGTGTCGATCGCTGTGAGGTTGAGGTGTAGTGAAAACGCAGGGTAGATTAGGTTTAGCGCTATACCTTTGTCACGATTTTAGTCCGCGACAATTACGCTTGTCAATACTTTGTCGCCCTGCGGAGTCCGCCGGAAGCGCGCCGCATCCGGTGGGAGCGAATGGCAAAGTCGGGTCGCGCGACCGAACGGCGAATGCGCTCCGGCCCACGAAAGCGGATGCCGATCCCGCCACCTCGGCATCGTCGTGCGGCGCCGACGCGCGGTAATGTGGCCGCGCGGTCGACAATGGCCGCGACGGGAACCCGGGGGGACCGATGGACGCCGCAGCGCAAGAGCTCGAAGCGGCCGCCGCCGCGTTCACCGGCGTCCGGCCGCGCCTGTTCGGCATCGCCTACCGGATGCTCGGCAGCGCCGCCGAGGCCGAGGACCTCGTGCAGGAGACCTGGGTTCGCTGGCAGGCCTACGACCGCGCGAAGGTCGCCAACCCCGGCGCGTTCCTGGCGACCACCATCACCCGCCTTGCCATCAACGCGCTCCAGTCCGCCCGGGCCAGGCGCGAGACGTACATCGGGCCGTGGCTGCCCGAACCCGTCGACACCAGCGCCGACCCCTACCTCGGCGCCGAGCGCGGCGAGGCCCTCGAGCTCGCGGCGCTGCTGCTCATGGAGCGGCTCACCCCCGACGAGCGCGCCGCCTACGTGCTGCGCGAGGCCTTCGACTACCCGTATGCGCAGATCGCCGACATCCTGGACGCGAGCGAGGCCGCCGCGCGCCAGCTGGTGAGCCGGGCCCGCAAGCACATGGCCGGCGGGCGGCGCTCGCGCGCGGACGCGGGCGAGCAGCGCCGGCTCCTGACCGCGTTCATGTCGGCCGCCCGCTCGGGCGACATGAACGCGCTCGAACGGCTCCTCGCCGCCGACGCGACCAGCGTCTCCGACGGCAACGGCGCGGCGCGCGTGTCCCGCCGCCCGCTGGTCGGCGCCGGCCGCATCGCGAAGTTCCTCGGCGCGATCGCCGACTGGTTCTGGGTCGGCGTCGACGTCGAATGGGCCATGGTGAACGGCCAGGCCGCCGCCGTGCTGCGCCGCGACGGCGCGGTCTACGCCGTCGTCGCCGTCAGCGCGGGCGACGACGGCATCGACCAGGTCTTGTGGATCGTCAACCCCGACAAGACCACTGGAGTGTCCTCTCAGGACTGAACGGGCCCGCGCACCGCGCGGGCCCGCATCCCCTAACGCGACGCCAGCCACTGCCGGTACGTCGTCGCGGCGATCACCGCGTCGTCCCCCGCGATCAGGGCGTCGCCCTTGACCGCCGCGAACATGCCCGCGGTGTCGTCCACGACCACCGTGCGCTCATCGCCCTTGGCGGCGAGGGTGATCCGTCCCAGCTCGTCGAGCGTGAACACCTCGGGCCCGGCGACGTTCCGCGTGCCCTGGAGCGGCGCGCCGCCCGCGACGTCCGCCACCGCCCGCGCGATCTCGGCCGAGGCGATCGGCTGCACCTTGGTGGCGGGCAGCCGCACCGAGTGCTCGTCCGAGGTCCACGACATCACCGCGTCCATGAACTCGAAGAACTGCGTCGAGCGCACGATCGAGTAGGGCACCGGCCCGGCCTTGAGCACGTCCTCCTGGAGCGTCTTGGCCCGGTAGTAGTCCAGGTCCACTTCGTCGACGCCGACGATCGACAGGATCACGGCGTGCCCGACCCCGGCCTTCTCGGCGGCCGCGAGCAGGTTGTCCATGCTCGTCTGGAAGAACGCGGGCGAGGCCGCGTCGAACGTCGGCGAGTTCGACAGGTTCACGACCGCGTCGGCGCCCGTCAGCGCCTCGGCCAGGCCGTCCCCGCTGATGAGGTCGAGGCCCGTGGACGGCGAGTGCGACACCGCCTCGTGCCCGGCGTCGTCCAGCATCCGCACGACCTGCGAGCCGATGAGCCCGGTACCGCCGATGACAGCGATCTTCATGGCAATCCTCCTGTTCCCCGGAGCGGCCGGTGCCGCCCCGATACGAGTAGAGACAGGGCGGCGGCCCCGTTTGTGACAACGCGCCGGCGATCGAGGGCGCGGCGACCGTTTCGTGCCCGAACGGCACCGGACCGCACGGCTGGGCCACAAGGGAACCACTGTTGAGTCCGGTGCCCGTATGTGCCAGGATTCGCTGAGGAGGCCCCCGCTCCGAACCCTCCGAAAGGACAGCGATCCCCGTGCGACGCGTATCCCGAATCGTCGGCCCCATCAATTCGCTGATGCGGCCGGCGTCCGACCGCCAGCGAGGCGACGCCGACGCCCTGTTCGACAAGATGATCCGCCAGGCCGAGGCCGCCTCCGGAGGGACCGCTGCCGGCGACGAGGCCTTCCTGGAGGAGTACCGGTTCCTGGTGCGCCAGGTGGCGCGGGTCGACTCGGCCTCGGCCCTCGGCTGGATGGGCATCGTCGGCGACATCCGCGGCCGCATGACCAACCGCTTCCGCGTGCGCCGCCTCATCGCCGAGAACCCCGCGATCCTCGACGAGCCGATCGAGCGGCCCATCGTCGTCACCGGGATGCCGCGCACGGCGACCACGCTGGCGCACAAGATCCTCGCCTGGCCCGAGGAGAACCGGGCCCCGCTCATGTGGGAGCTCCAGGCCACCGACCGCGCCGACGTCGACGAGAAGGTCCGGCGCGGGCGCATCAAGGTCGCGACCCGCTCGGCGAACTTCGGCCACGTCTTCTCGCCGGTGCTGCCGCAGATCCACGCGATGGAGCCGCTCTCGCCCGAGGAGTGCGTGTTCGCGCTGCCCCACGGCCGCAACTGGCTCGTGTGCTTCCGGATGCCCGGCTACCGCGACTGGCTGAGCACCCACGACTTCCAGCCCGACTACGAGTACTACAAGCAGGTCCTCCAGGTGCTCCAGTACGGGACGCAGCGCCGCCGCTGGGTCCTGAAGTCCCCCTACCACCTCGAGCACCTTGACGTGCTCCTGAAGGTCTTCCCCGACGCCAAGATCATGTGGACGCACCGCGACCCGAACACCGTGATCGGCTCCTGGTGCTCGCTCATGGAGACCGGTGTGGCCCTGTGCAACCGGACGTACGACCCGCACGTCATCGGCAAGGACTGGCTGGAGATGCTGGCGCAGATGGTGAACGCCGGGCGCGACATGCGCACGAAGCTCCCGCGCGACCGCGTCGTGGACGTCTCGTACCACCAGCTCACCGCGAACCCGCACGAGGAGCTGCCGGGCATCTTCAAGCGCCTGGAGATGGACTGGACCGCCCGCGACGAGGGCAACCTGGAGACCGTGCTCGCCCGCCCGGGCATGAAGCGCGGCCACGAGTACAGCCTCGGCCACTACGGGCTGGACCCCGACAAGGTCGACGCGGCGTTCGGCGACTACGCCCGCATGGTCAACTCCATGCGCTGACCGCAAGGCGCCGAACCGGATCGGCGCTCTCCCATCGACACGGCCCGAGGCGCCCGGCGTCTCGGGCCGCTCTGCCCGGCGTCAGCGGCCGAAGCGCGCCATCGGGTCGTTCGCGGGCGAGTAGCGGTGGCGCACATCGATGCCGGAGCCGTCCGGGAACGCGATCCGGTGGTAGGGGCCGATGGGCTTCTCGCGCCGCAGCCAGGTCGTGCGGGTGCGCTCGACCTGTCCCTGGTACGCGAACCGACCGGCGACCATTTCGACGACCGTCTCGACCTCGATCGGGCCGGGCTCGCGGCCGGCCTCGCCGGTCTGGTGCGGGGCCAGGGCGGTGAACCTGCCGTTCAGCGCCACGAAGACCAGGCGCTTGTCGGTGACGACCCAGACGCCGGTGCGCTGCATCGTCGGGAGCACCGCCTTCGCCGCGGCCGACGCCGCGCCGTCGCCCCAGGCGTATATCGGCCGACGTCTGCGGGAGTCCCTGCCGTCGTCCTTGGAACTGCTGCCGACGCCTTCGAGCGCGTAGATCAGGATCGGGAAGATCAGCACGAACAGCAGCCCGATCCCGACGTACCCCAGGACCTTCAGGAGCCGCTGCCCGCCGGTGAGCGGCGGCGAGAAGCCTTGCAGCCCGGGGCTGGTGTCGTCTCCGTTGATCGGGCGGAAGTTCAGCAGGCGCTCGCCGGGCCACAGCAGGCGCTCCTTGAGCAGCGGCTCCACGTCGGTGCGCAGGCTGAAGTAGCGGGTCTTCGCCGCTTTCGCCATGTTCGGCTCCGGAGGGGTTCGGGGAACGGGGGAGCACTGATTGTAGCGAGATCGTGCGATGCCCCTGCGTGATGAACCGGAGGTCGGGGGAACGGCGAGCAGTCCGCGTCCGCGGTCCGCCTAGTCCTTCGCGAGGAGCCGCCGCAGAGCGTCGAGCTCCGCACCGGGCAGTGCGCCGAGTTCGCCGGGGCTCAAGGCGTCCAGGTGCGCGACGGTCCACTCGTCCATGGCCCACAGGACCGCCTTGCACAGGTGCCGCTGGAGTCCCACCGGCAGCCGGTCGCCGATCGCGCCCGCCTCGCGCCCGGTGGCGAGCGCCGTGTCGATCCACCCGTCGATCGCGTCGCGGGCGGCGGCGAGCGGACTGCCCGGGCCCGCGGGGGCGTCGGGCAGGTAGAACAGCGCCGCGAAGCACATGAACGCGGGCGCGTCCCGGTCGCCGAGGCGTTCGGCCAGCGCGCCGACCGCCGCCCAGAAGTCCTCGGCGAGCGCGGCGTCGGAGGGGACCTCCAAGGCCTCGGCGACCTCGCGCCCGAGGTCGGTGATGACGGCGCCGAACAGCGCCTCCTTCGAGGCGAAGTAGTGGTAGAAGGAGCTCTTGCTCATGCCCTGGGCCTGGAGGACGCGGTTGAGGGAGGCCCGCTCGTAGCCGGCCCGGATGAACTCGGCCGCCGCCGCCTCCAGCAGGGCCCGGCGCCGCCCGGCCGGGAGGACTCCTTTTCCGCGCGTTTCCATGCGGCCAGGCTAACACCGTTGGACCGGGTGGTCCAAGAACGGTGCTACGCTGGAGTGGACCGACCGGTCCAGTAGTGGAGGAGGGGACGTGCTGGAGTCGACATCGCTTCGGGCGCAACTGGAAGCCGCACGCACCGATCGGCGGCGCGTCCTCGTGATCGGTGCGGGCATCGCGGGTGTGACGCTGGCGCGGCTGCTGCGCGGGCGCGGGCTGCACCCGGTCCTGGTCGAGCGGGCCGGGCCGGACGCGCCGAGCGGGTACATGCTCGCGCTCATGCCCCTGGTCGACCCCGTGCTGGCCGAGCTGGGTCTGACGGAGGCCTATCGCGCCGCGAGCGTGCCGATGAACCGCTACCGCATCCGCTCGCGCCGCGGCTCGGTCGTGCGCGAGTACACGATGGGCAGGCTCCTCGACGCCTACGGCGACTACCGCGGCATCAGCCGCGGCGACCTCATGGCGGTTCTCGGCGGCGGCGCGGTCTCTTACGGCGCCAACGTCATCGAGCTGGACCAGCGGGTCGACGCGGTGACGGCCGTGTTCGCCGGAGCGGACGTCGCCGAGGCCGAGTTCGACGCGGTGATCGCCGCCGACGGCCTGCATTCGGCGACCCGCGGGCTCGTGCTGGAGCCCGAGCAGGTGAGCGGCTACGAGACCGGTTGGGGCGGCTGGGTGGTGTGGACCGATGCCGACGCGGACGCCGATCTCGGCGAGGAGCTGTGGGGCGCCGGCTGGTTCGTCGGCACCTATCCGGTCAAGGGCCGGCTCGGCGTCATCGTCTGCGGCCCTGCGGAAGCGGCCGACGACGGGCTCGCGGCGCTCGTCGCGCGCATCCGGACCGAAGCGCCCGCAGCGGGCGGGCGCCTCGACCGCGTGCTGGCCGACGCCGCCGACGGCCGCGGGTCCTACTACTGGCCGCTGTACGACAAGCGCAGCGCCACTTGGACTTCGGGCCGGATCGCCCTGGTCGGCGACGCGGCCGCCGGGTTCCTCCCGACGGCCGGGATCGGCGCGGGCATGGCCGTCGAGTCGGCCTGGGTCCTCGCGCACCACCTCGCCGGGGATGCACCGGTGCTCCCGGCGCTGCGCGCGTACGAGCGGACCCAGCGTCCCCGAGTGGAAGCGGCGCAGCGGAACTCGCGCCGGCTCGCGCCGATGATGTTCAACCGCTCGCCGGCGGCCGCGGCGGTGCGCGACGCGGCCGCCCGGTTCGTGCCGCTCGGCGTCGCGCTGCGCCCGATCCGCAAGCTCCTCGACACCCGGCCGTCGGGGCTCTGACATGCGAACGCGCCGACGGCCGCTCGGACCCCCGCTGCACCCGGGCGACCCGCCGGCCGATCAGCCGCGCAGCAGCGGGAGCAGCTGATCGCCCTGCCGTTCGATCTCCCGGAGGTACGGGGTGTCGGAGAGGACGAAGTGCGTGACGCCCAGGGCCTCGTACTTGCGCAGGGACTTCGCGACCTCCTCGGCCGAGCCGACCAGCCACGTGGTGCCCGCGCCGCCGCCGCCGAACTTCCCGGGCGTCGTGTAGAGGTTGTCGTCCAGGACCTCGCCCTTCGCCGCGAGGTCGAGCAGGCGCTGCTGGCCCACCGCGTTGCGCCGCTGCGCCCGGTGGTCGGGGTCGATCGTGAAGCCGCCCCGGCCCTCCGCCATCTGCGCGACCTTCGCCTCCGCGTCGGCCCAGGCCTCCTCGGAGGTGTCGCGCACGAGCGTCGTGATGCGCAGCCCGAACTCCAGCGGCGCGTGCTCGCGGCCGAGTTTCCCGCTGAGGTCCTTGAGCCGCTCGATGCGCTCGCGCACGCCGTCGAGCGGTTCGCCCCAGAACAGCTGCACGTCGGCCTCGGCGGCCGCGACCCGCTCGGCCGCCTCGGAGGCGCCCCCGAAGTACAGGCGCGGGTGCCTCCGCTCCCCGTCCGCGACCGGCTTGACGCCCAGCGTCGCGTCGGCGACCTGGAAGTGCTCGCCCTTGTAGTTCACGTTCTCCTCGGTCCAGAGCTTGCGCACGACCTGGATGAACTCCTTGGTGCGGCCGTACCGGTGCGCCTGGTCGCCCTCGCTGTCGCCGTAGGCGGCCAGGTTGTCCTGGCCCGAGACGATGTTGACCAGGACCCGGCCGCCGGTGAGGTGGTCGAGGGTCGCGGCGGCGGACGCGAAGTTCGCCGGGCGCCAGTAGCCGGGGCGGATCGCGATGAGGGGCTTGAACGTGGTGGTCCGGGCGGCGAGCGCGGTGGCGACGGTGAACGTGTCGGGCCGGCCCCAGCTGGTGCCCAGGAGCGCGCCGCCCCAGCCGTGCCGCTCCAGCGCCTCGGCGTGGGCCGTGAGCGTGTCCAGGCTGTTGTGGTTCTCCACGGCGTCGTCGCCGCGGTGCCCGGGCCGGGCCTGGTTGGGGATGTACCAGAGGTGTTCGGCGCTCATCGGGTCTCCTTGCGGGTCGGCGCGACATCAATTCTCGATTTATCCTATCGATGTAGTGTAGATTGTGCGAGGGCCGTTCATCTACCCTTGGCACCGGACCGATCACCCGACGGGCGCGGCGGCTCGCGCCCGCCGCGACCCCACCACCGAAAGGCTTCCCTCCCATGGCATACGGCGCATTCGAGCAGACCTACGCGGCCGCCGAGGACCGGTACGAGCACCTGGCCTACCGGCGCGCCGGCGCCTCCGGTCTCGACCTGCCCCCGCTCTCCCTCGGCCTCTGGCAGAAATTCGGCACCGACTACTCCCCGCAGACCCAGCGCGACATCCTCCTCCACGCCTTCGACCTGGGCATCACCCACTTCGACAACGCCGACCGCTACGGGCCCCCGCACCGCGCCGCCCAGCAGGTCTTCGGCACCGTCCTCGCCAAGGACCTCGCGCCCTACCGCGACGAACTCGTGCTCTCCACCAAGGCCGGCAACCCCATCAGCCCCAGCCCGTACCACAAGGGAGGGTCGCGCAAGTCCCTGCTCAACTCCCTCGACCACAGCCTGCGCGACCTCGGCACCGACTACGTCGACGTCTTCTACCACCACCGGCCCGACCCGACCACGCCCATCGAGGAGACCGTCGGGGCCCTCGCCGGCGCCGTCCAGCAGGGCAAGGCCCTCTACGTCGGCGTCTCCAACTACGCCCCCGAGCAGGCCCACGAGGCCGTCGTCCTGCTCCGCGCCGCCGGCGTCCCGCTCCTGGTCCACCAGCCGCGCTACTCGATCTTCGACCGCACCCCCGAGACCAGCGGACTCATCGACCTCGCCGCCCGGGACGGCTTCGGCCTCGTCGTCTACTCCCCGCTCGCCCAGGGCCTGCTCACCGACAAGTACCTCAGCGAGATCCCCGCGGGCGCCCGCGCCGAGAACAGCGCGTTCCTCAAGCCCGAGCAGATCGACGCGACCTACCGCGAGCGGGCCGCCGCCCTCAACGCCCTCGCCGCCGAACGCGGCCAGTCGCTCGCCCAGCTCGCCATCCAGTGGGTCCTGCGCCGCCCCGAGGTCACCTCCGCGCTCATCGGCGCCAGCTCCACCTGGCAGCTCGACCACAACGTCAAGGCCCTCGACTTCCCCGCGCTCACCGACGACGAGCTGAAGATCGTCGACGAGCACGGCGTGCACGGCACCGGGCTCTGACCATGGCCGACACCGCGACCGAACGCCTCTCCGGCGCCGCCGCCCGCTACGGCGACGCCGACGCGACCCTCGACGTGGCCAACGACGTCGTCCGGCTCCAGCTCGCCCACCGCTCGGTGCGACGCTTCACGGGCCGGGACGTCACCGACGAGGAGCTGGCCGCCCTGGTGGCGGCCGCCCAGTCCGCGCCGACCTCCTCGAACCTCCAGCCCTGGAGCGTCATCGCGGTCCGCGACCCCGAACGCAAGGCGCGCCTCGCCCGCCTGTCCGCGAGTCAGGACTTCGTCGCGCAGGCGCCGCTGTTCCTGGTCTGGATCGCCGACCTCGGCCGCGCCCGCCGCCTCGCCGAACGCGCAGGCACCGACGTGCACGCGGCCGACTACCTCGAGACGACCCTCATCGGCTTCATCGACACCGCGCTGGCAGCCCAGAACGCCGTGGTCGCGGCGGAGTCCCTTGGCCTGGGCTCAGTCTTCGTGGGCGCCATCCGCAACCGTCCCGAAGCGGTCGCGGCCGAGCTGGGCCTGCCGCCGCACACGGTGGCGGCGTTCGGCCTCGCCGTCGGCGAACCCGATCCGGCCGAGCGAGCCGACGTGAAACCCAGGCTTCCCCAGGAAGCGGTCCTCCACCGGGAGCAGTACGACAGGGCGTCCGACGACCTCATCCCCGTCTACGACGAGCGCCTGGAGGCCTACAACCGGCGCTTCGGCCTCAAAGGCACCTGGACCGACCGCGTACTGACCCGCCTGAAAGGCCCGGAGTCGATGGGCGGCAGGCACGTCCTGCGAGAAGTCCTGGAACGCTTCGGCCTCCCGTCCCGCTGAGCACCGGTCGCCGCGTGTACCCCGGAATGGTGCGTTTCGTCGCTCCAGGTGCCTGAGGCCGCTGCGCGAATTACCATGAGTCAGGGAGGCGTGCATGAGCGCATTGACACCGGGGTTCCGCGGCCACCGGCGCACCGAGAGCGACCGGGTGCCGCCCGGTCAGTACCTGGTGGAGGACTTCCCGGTGCTCAGCGCCGGGCCGACCCCTTCGGTCGCCACCGACGGGTGGACGTTCACCGTCGTCAACGAGACCGGCGAGCGGACCGTCTGGGACTGGACCGAGTTCAACCGGCTCCCGCACGAGTCGCCTACCGTGGACATCCACTGCGTCACCAGGTGGTCCAAACTCGACACCTCCTGGCGGGGCGTCTCGGTCGACACCCTGCTCGCCGACGTCGAGACCGCCGCGGACTTCGCGGTGATCCACTCGTTCGACGGCTACACCACCAACGTCCCGCTCCAGGACATCCTCGACGGCCAGGCCTGGGTCGCGACCGGCTACGACGGCTCGCCCCTGACCGCCGAGCACGGCGGCCCCGCGCGATTCCTGGTGCCGCACTTGTACTTCTGGAAGTCCGCCAAGTGGGTCTCGGGGATCACCCTCCACGACGAGGACGAGCCGGGATTCTGGGAGCGCGCCGGATACCACGACTACGGCGACCCCTGGCTCGAGCAGCGCTACCAGTCGGGGTGGTGACCGGCATGTGGCAGAAGGCGCGCCTGGTCGAACGGCTCGTGGAGACCGAGTCGGCCACGACCCTGGTCTTCGAGCCCGAGACCTGGGACGGCCACGTCGCCGGCCAGCACGCCGACATCCGCCTCACCGCCGACGACGGCTACCAGGCCGTGCGCTCGTACTCCCTGGCCGCGCCGCTCGAAGGCGGCCGGATCGCGTTCACGATCCAGCGCGTGCACGGCGGCGAATCCTCGACATACCTGTGCGACGACCTTCCCGTCGGCGCGTATGCGGAGGTTCGCGGGCCTGTCGGCGGCTGGTTCGTGTGGCGCGGCAACGAGACCCGTCCGGTCCTGCTCCTCGCGGGCGGCTCGGGGATCGTGCCGCTCCAGGCGATGGTCCGCCAGCGCCGCGCGCTCGGCTCCCGGGTGCCGTTCCGGCTCCTGTACTCGGTGCGGACGCCCGAGGACGTCATCTACGCCGACGAACTGATCCGGCCGCCGCGCGGCGACGACGGCGTAGAGACGGTCTTGCTCTTCACCCGCGAGACGCTGGCGGGCTCGCGCCGACCGCCCGAGCGGATCGGCCTCGCCGACCTCACCGCCCACGGCTGGCCCGCCGACTTCGAACCCGACTGCTTCATCTGCGGCCCCAACGGCTTCGTGGAAGCCGCCGCCAAGCTCCTCATCGCCCTCGGCCATGACTCCCATCGGATCAAGACCGAACGCTTCGGCTGAGGAGGCCCAATGAACGACCACGTCGACGGCAACATGCTGGCAGGTGCCCTGTGGCAGGTCTTCCGGCCGGACATCACCACGGCCGAAGGCCGCTGCGCGACCTGCGGCATGACCGGCCCGGTGGCGAGCCTGCACGTCTACACGGCGGCACCGGGAACGGTGGCCCGCTGCGCGGGCTGCCAGCAGGTGACCCTGCAACTGGTCCAGAGCGCGAACTCGATGTGGCTCAGCACCGCGGGCCTGTCGTACCTGCGCTTCCCGAACCAGCTCCGCTGACCGGACCGAGGGCCCGGCGATACCCGATCCGCTCGAGGAAGCGGCGAGTCAGCGCGACGATCTCGCCCGGTCGATCAGGCGCGGAACGCCTCCCTCACCAGCGCGCCGATCTCGACGGTGAGGTCCTCGACGGACACCTCTCCCGGACCGAAGTACTTGTCCTCGTGGCCCTCCCCGCCGGGGAGGTCCCGGTTCGAGATCGTCAGCCGCAGGTTGCTCTCCGACGCGATGCACTCATATGACGCGCTCGCCGTGTCGGCGATGCTCTCCCGGCAGATGCCGTGCTCCCACCCGTCGAGCGATTCGTAGTCGACGCCCCACTCGATCGGCTCCAGGCTGTTCTCGACGGAGGTGTCGACGGGCTCGTAAGCGCGGCTTTCGCGAACCTCGACGGTCAGGGTGAGCAGTTGCCCGTCACCGGTACCGTCAGCGGGCCTCCACTCCCACTCGCACTTGTACTCGGCCCATGTGGCGCCGCTGTCGCGGATGTCGGGCCGGGGCGTGCCGGGATCGTCCCAGTCGAGGAGGCCGCCCACCGCGTCTCCGCCGCCCAGGCATTCCTCCGACCATGTTGCGGGGAAAGCGAACTCGTAGTCCAGACTGAGGCGCTTCACGAGCGGCACCGCCGCCAGGACGCCGATGAGGCCGACGACGACGCCCACGATGAGGAGCACCCGCCGGTTCGACCAGGGCCCCCGTTTCCCCGACTGCGGCACGGCGTTAGAGGCTGGATTCATGGTGGAAACTCTCGGTGTCGACCTCATCGGCTTCGGAAGGCGCGGGGATCGCGATCCCGCGCATGCTCCATTCCGCCCGGACCGCTTCGATGTTCGCATAGAGCTCGTCGTCCGCAACGGCGACGGGGCCGGTCGCGCCATGACCGGCCCCTGCGCTGTTCGGTTGTCCGGCAGCCGTTCAGCCCTTGATCGCCCCCGTCAGGACTCCTGAGGTGAAGTAGCGCTGGAGGAACGGGTAGACCAGCAGGATCGGGACGGTCGCCAGGACGATGACGGCCATCTGGAGGGTCACACCCGGCGGCGGGGGCTGGTCGGGGGAGACCACGGCTCCCGGGATGGCGACGCCCGCCAGGACGTACTGCTGGAGCACCACCTGGATCGGCCACTTCTCCGAGTCGTTGATGTAGAGCAGTGCGTTGAAGTAGGTGTTCCAGTAGCCCACGGCGTAGAACAGGCCCATCACGGCGAGCACGGGTTTCGACAGGGGCAGCACGATCCGCAGGAAGATCCGCCATTCGCCGGCGCCGTCGATGCGGGCCGCCTCGATGAGTTCCCCTGGGAGGCCTTGGAAGAAGTTCCGGATCACGATCATGTTGAAGGCCGAGATCAGGCCTGGGATGATCAGCGACCAGGTCGAGTCCAAGAGCCCGAGGTACTTGATGAGCATGAAGTTCGGGATGATGCCGGCGCTGAAGAACATGGTCGCCAGTACCAGGATCAGCACGAACTTGGCGCCGGGCACCTGCCGCGTTCTCACCAGGCCCCAGGCGAGCATGGAGGTCGCCGCCAGGGACAGGACGGTGCCGACCACGGTGATGAACAGGGAGTTGCGCAGTCCTTGGAGGACGGTGCCGCCGTTGAAGATCGCCCGGTAGGCGTCGAGGGAGTACTCGGTCGGGAAGACCACGCCCGCGCGGGCCTGCTCGGGGGACGCGAAGCTCATCGCGATCACGTACACCAGCGGGTAGAGCATGGTGATCACGATCAGGACGATCACCACGGCCTTGACGGCGCGGATCAAGGGCGAAGGCGGATTCATCCATGGCGGACGATCATTGGTCTTGGTCGTTGTCGCGGTGACCATCAGAAGATCCCCTCCCCGCCCATCTTCTTGGCGAACTTGTTGGCCGCCAGCACCAGGACGGTGCCGATGACGCCCTTGAGCAGGCCTGCGGCGGTGGCGATGCCCCACTGCCCGCCGAGCACGCCCCTGAAGTACACGAAGGTGTCGAGCACCTGGGCGGCGTCGGCGCCGACCATGGGCTGCTGGAGCAGGAGCTGCTCGAAACCGACGGTGAGGATCGAGCCGATGTTCAAGATCAACAGGAGCGTCGCGACCGGGACGAGGGCCGGCAGGGTCACGTGCCAGGTCCGCTGCCAGCCCGAGGCGCCGTCGATGGCCGCGGCTTCGTAACGCTCGGAGGGAATCCCGGCGATGGCGGCGAAGAAGATGATGGTGCCCCAGCCGGCGTCCTTCCAGATGTTCTGGGCGACGACGAGGAACTTGAAGTTCTCGGCGTCGGTCATCAGGTCGAAGCCCGGCATGCCGAACCCGTCGAGGATGCCCGCGACGAGCCCGCCGCCGCCGACGACCTGCTGCCACACCGAGATGACGATGACCCAGGACAGGAAGTTCGGCAGGTAGACGATGGTCTGGACGAGGCGTTTGACCTTTTCGGACAGCAGCGAGTGCAGCAGGAGGGCGAGGGCGATCGGCGCCGGGAACGCGAAGGCCAGCTGGAGGAACGCGATGATGAGCGTGTTCCGCAGCGCGGTGACGATCTCGGGGTCGTTGAAGATCGCGGTGAAGTTCGCGAAGCCGACCCAGGGCGAGCCCTCGACGCCGCGGAACGGCGAGTAGTCCTGGAACGCGACGACGTTGCCGGCCATGGGCGCGTACATGAAGACCAGGAAGAACGCGGCGCCGGGGATGATGAACGTGTACGACCAGCGTTCACGCCAGATCCTCTGGCGCAGTGAAAGCGTGCGCTTCTTGCCGGGAGCGGGCGGCCCCGAGGCCCGCTCGACGCGGGTCCCGGGGCCGGTCTCGGCGATGTTCACGCTCACTTGCCCGCGTCCTCGAGCGCCTGGGCGTATTCGTCGCGGACCTGGGTGCCTCCCTGCGACATGTAGCCGTCCACGAAGGACTGGAGGTCGTCGACGCTCTCGCGGCCGGTGATCACGCCGCGCTCGAAGTCGTCCCACTGCTGCTTGAGCTGCGCGCCTTTGGCGATGAAGGTCTGCGAGGCGGCTTCGAGGCCTTCGAGGGGGCGCACGATCGAGTGCTGGGCCATGGACTCCATGACGGCGACGAACGAATCGGTCCACTGCGCCTGGTTGGGGTGCACCCGGTACGAGTTGTCGCCGGAGGTGACGCCGACGTACTGGACGCCCATCTCGACGAGGCGCTCGGTGTCGACGATCGGGATGCCGTGCTCGTCGACGGTGTGGTGCTCGCCCTCGATGCCGTTCGCGATGAACATCTGCTCCTCCGAGCCGAACGGCGCCGAGAGGTAGTCGAGCACGTTGAGGATCTCGGTGAGGCGGTCCTCGTCCTCGGCCGCGGCGGCCGAGACGCAGGTCGACCTGCCATAAGGGACGTTGCGGACCACGAGCTGGCCCGAGCCGTCGAACCCGGGCATGTCGAAGAAGTCGAAGGTCGCGCCCGGCAGGTCGGCCTCCTTCTGCGAGAGGCCCGTGATGGAGACGACCCCGCCGACCGCGTCCCATGCCAGAGCGCTGCCGGAGACGATGTCGGCCGGATTGGCGGTCATGGCGACCGGGTCGAAGACGCCCTCGGACCAGGCGGCGGCGAGCCGTTCGAGCATCGTCTTGTAGTTCTCGGTCTGGATCATGTGCACCAGGTCGCCGTCGCCGTTCAGCTGCCATTCGGGGCCGGTCTTGAACAGGCGGTAGAACGGGATCGGCTCGTACTTGCTGAAGCCGTAGACCTTCTGGCCCCCGGGGCCCGAGCCGAGCGCCGAGACCTCTTTGAGCATGGTGAACAGCTCGTCGGCGTCCTTGGGCGCGCGGCCGATCGAGGTCTGGTCGACCAGGTCGGTGCGCATGATCGGCAGGTTCGTCAGGTTCCACACGATCGAGGGGACCTGGTAGATGCGGCCGTCCTTGAGGCTGGCGTTCCAGATCTCCTCCTTGCGGGCGGCCAGGTTCGGCCACTTCAGGATGCCGTCGCCGGAGAACGTCTCGGAGAGGTCGGCGAACGCGCCGTCGCGGATGCCCTGGAGGCAGGACGCGTTCTGATCGTCGACGAACACGAGGTCGGGGACGTCGCCGGAGGCGAGCATCGTCGCGAACTTCTGGTAGAAGACCGGCTGCGGCACGAACTGCGGCTCGAAGCTGACGCCGAGGCGCTCGTTGAGCTCCTGCCAGTACGGGTTGTCCTCCAGCGGCGTCGCCGGGTCGCCCCAGGTGAGCTGGAAGCTGGTGACCTTGCCGCCCGAGCCCGGGTCCCGGTCGACCGACTTGAAGTAGGACTTCGGGTACTCGGTGTAGACGCTTTCCATGCCGGGCGTCTCGCTCGTGTAGTACGGCTGGGCGTCCAGCTCGGGCGCGGGCTGG
Organism: Glycomyces harbinensis; assembly: GCF_900101745.1. GTDB lineage: Bacteria > Actinomycetota > Actinomycetes > Mycobacteriales > Micromonosporaceae > Glycomyces > Glycomyces harbinensis. The sequence continues at coordinate 224,972 of NZ_FNAD01000004.1, forward strand.
AAGGCGGGCGGGTCGTAGTCGCCGCCCGCGGCGGCCCCGCCGCCGCCCGAGCAGGCGGCGGTCGTGCCGACGGTGGCGGCCGCGGCGGCGGCGCCGGCCGCGCCGAGGAGCTTGCGACGTGAGAATTCGACCATGAGAGGTGTCTCCTTGAATCGACGTTGATTGCGGTGAGGGAATGCGGAGTGCGCTGCTTCGGCGGGAGAACGGGTGGCGTTCCCTAGGCCTGCTTCCACAGCGTCGCGGGATCGACGAGGTGGGCGAGGGGTTCGCCCCGGGAGAGGCGCTCGGCCTCCTCGACCATGAACAGCCCCATGCGGGACAGCTCGTTGCCGTGCGAGCCGGCCACGTGCGGGGTGAGGAAGACGTTCGGGAGGTCGAACAGCGGTGAATCGCGGGGGAGGGGCTCGGGGTGGGTCACGTCGACGACCGCCGACAGCCGGCCGGCCGCCGCTTCGGCGATCAACGCGTCGGTGTCGACCAGGCGCCCGCGCGCGGTGTTGATGACGACGGTGCCGTTCTTCATGGCGGCCAGGCGTTCGGCGCTGATGAGGCCCGCGGTCTCCGGCAGGTCCGGGGCGTGGACGGAGACGACGTCGCTGCGGGCCGCGAGCGAGTCGAGGTCGACCAGCTCCGCCCCGAGCGCGGCGGCCTCGGCCGGCTCCAGGTACGGGTCCGCCAGCAGGACTTCGAAGTCGAAGGGCCGCAGCAGTTCCAGCACCCGGCGCCCGATCTTCGAGGCGCCCACGATCCCGACGGTCCGGCCGAAGTTCCCGACCTCGGGGTAGATGTACCCGAGCCGGAACGACCGCTCCCTGCGGAAGTCCTCGCGCAGTGCGAAGAGGTTCTTGCCCGCCATGAGGATCGCGGCCAGCGTGTACTCGGCCACCGGCAGCGCGTTCGCGCCCGAGGACGAGGAGACGGCGACCGGCCGGTCCCAGGCCGCATCGCCGACGACCGACTTCACCGAGCCCGCCGCGTGCAGGACCGCCCGCAGCCTCGGCGCCTTGGTGATCACCTCGTCGGTGAGCCGCGGTGCGCCCCAACTGGAGACGAGCACCTCGGCCTCGGCCAGCACCGGCTGCGCGGCCGCGTCGGCGAAGTCCTCGGCCACCAGCTCCGGGTCGAGGTCGAGCACGGCGAGGAGCCGCTTCATCAAGGGCTCGGGGAAGAGCTGGGGGAGGAACTCGGGGCTCATGGCGAGCAGTGCCCTCGGTCGGTCTGCCACACGGGGTCCTTCGATCGGCCGGATAGATATCGGTTTCTACGTTAAGATCTCCCGCGCCGATTGTCGAGACCTCAACATCGACCAATATCCACCCACGGTCACCACGGCACCATAGTTAGCTTGTAACTGTGCAGCTAGACAACGCGATTCGCATCAGATAACGATTCGGCAACTGCATGAGCAACCGTAGGATCGTCTCCCGAGAGAACAGAGAACGTTATCTGTCTGAGCCTTGATTCAGGCCCCGGCAGCCGCTATCGTCCGCATAGATGGATTGCGATATCCCGCTGCTTCGCGGCCCGAGACGGTCCACGTCCGCGCCCCGCGACGAGACCCGCAAGGCCCCTCACGCTCACTTGAAAGGACGTGCGATGACGCAAGTCGGACAACGGAAGCGGTCGCGCCTGGCGGCCCTGGCCGCCGCGCTCGCCACCGGACTCGGGGCGGTCGCGCTGCCCCCGCAGGCCGCCCAGGCCGCCGAATACGACGACCTCCTCACCGACAACCTGGTGGCGATCAACGAGACGGTCTCGGACGCCGGTTTCGTCCACCCCGGCGTGGGCCTCTCCGCCGGCGACCTGCGCAGCGCCCAGGAGATGGTCCGCAGCGGCCAGGAGCCGTGGGCCTCCTACTTCGAGGCCATGACCGCCACGAGCTTCGCGTCCGAGACCTACCGCGCCTCGAACTCGAAGTCCGCCTCGCAGCCCGACGTGCCGCTCGACCCCACCTTCACCCAGGCCGGGATGCGCAACCGCGAGACCAACGACTCCTTCGGCGCCCTCACGCAGTCGCTCATGTGGGTCACCACCGGCGACGAGGTGTACCGCCGCAACGCGATCCAAGCGCTGCGAACCTGGTCCAACATGGACCCGACGCGCTACGTGTACTTCGCGGACGCGCACATCCACACCGGGCACCCGCTCTACCAGTTCCTCATGGCCGCCGAGATCATCCGCGCCACCGAACCGATCGAGGACGACTCGCCCGGCGAGTACGACGGCTACGACGTCGCCTGGAGCGCCGAGGACGACGAGAAGCTGCTCGCCAACTTCGCGAACCCCGTGGTGGAGACGTTCCTGTTCTCCAACGAGCGCTGGATGAACCAGCACAACTTCGGCCTGTTCGGGCGCATCGCGACCGCGATCTACGCCGACGACGCCGAGGGCTACGCCACGGGCGTCGAGTGGTTCACCGTGAACTCGGGCGACACCGCCTACGACAACGGCGCGATGGCCCCGCAGATGCCGCTCATCGACGCGGACGACCCGCTCAACCCCTACGGCGAGTCGTTCGTGCAGGTCCGCGAGATGGGCCGCGACCAGGCGCACGGCGAATGCAACATCGACAACTACACCGGCCTCGCCCGGATGCTCGAAGTCCAGGGCACCGAAGTGGACCCCGTCGACGGCACCGTCTCGACCGACGACGACGCCGTCAGCTCCTACGACTTCCTCGACCAGCGGCTCCTCGACGGAGCGAACGCGTTCTGGGGCTTCATGATGGGCGCCCCCACGCCGTGGATCGACGAAGAGGGCCAGAGCAACACCATCGCCCAGGCCTACCGGGGCCGGATCTTCAACCCGGTCAACGAGCTGTACTACGAGTACGCGCTCGAGCGCGGCGTGGACGTCGATGCCGAAGCGCCCCATGTCGCCGAGCTCGCCTCGCGCATGGACGGCCCCTACTACTGGTACGGGACCGGCACCGCGAACTTCTGGGCCCCAGGGGACAAGAACCCCGAGTACTGGGTCGCGTTCCCGGCCGAACTGGCCGGCACCGCCCCGAACCCGCAGCCCGAGGACGCCTCGCTCAGCTTCGCGAACGCGGGGCTGGCCCTCGACGAGGACACCGAGCTGGTGACCGAGGACGGCGCGACCTTCGCGCGGGCGACGCTCTCCGAAGACGGCACGACCAGCGTCGTCAGCCGCATGATGTACGCCGCGAACGCCCGGATCGGCCTCAAGTTCCGCAGCGACGGCCCCGCGGACCTCGAAGTGCTCTACAAGGAGGAGGCGAGCGGCCTCAATCCCGACGAAGCCGAGACCAGAACCCTTGCGGCGCTGGAACTCCCGGATACCGGCGGTGAATGGCGCTACATCACCTACCCGGCCGCCGGCCAGAACGTCAACTTCTACCGCCTCACCGGCGAGGACGGCACCACCGTCGACCTCGACAGCGTGATCCTCTCGGGCGCCACGGACCTCACTGCCCCGCAGTTCAACTCCACTGAGGACCGGTATTACCTGACCAAGGGCGTCGGCGCCTCGATCGACCTGTCCGCGACCGACACCGACGGCACCGTGACCTACACGGCCGACGACCTGCCGAGGGGCGCGTCCTTCGACACCGCCACCGGCGAGCTCACCTGGAAGCCGGGCGCCAAGGACAAGGGCCGCCACGAGATCCAGATCGTCGCCGACGACGGCACCGCGGTCGCCGCCCACACCGTCGAACTCGTGGTGTCCCCCAACAGGAAGGGCACCGTCGACGCCGCCGTCAAGGACGGCGTGGACCGGCGCGCGGAGTACACCGCCGTCACCGAGGAACCGTACGAGGCGGCACTCGACGAGGCGAAGGACGCCGCGAGGCACGGCTCCGACGACGAGTTCGCGGCCGCCCTCGACCTTCTCATCGCGGCGATCGACGCCCTCGAACTGCTCAACCCCGAACTCGGCGACGACTCGTTCGACTACACGGGCGCGGTCGCCCCGGTCGGCATCACCACGGGCGCCTTGAGCGCACTCGCGGACGGCGACAACACCTCGCACACCGGCGACCTCCGCACCGGCTCGTTCATCCTCGACTTCGGCCCCCAGTACCGGATCACGGCCGAGGCGTTCGGCTTCCAGGCCCGGTCCCTGTTCGGGAACCGCTCCGAAGGGACGAACGCGTACGGCTCGAACGACGGCATCACCTGGGACCTGCTGACCGAGCGGGCCACCGCGAACGACCCGGACATGGAGACGATCGACGTGGTGCGCGAGCACGACGACGACGAGTACCGCTACCTGAAGGTCCAGCTCGACGAGCCGGGCATCCCGACCGACCCGGCCTACCCGGGCATCTGGTCGATCGGCGAGATCCGGATCTTCGGCGAACGCAGCGAGGTCGCGGGCGCGATCACCTCGGTATCGGTGACTTCCCCGGACGCCTTGGCAGGCAGGGTGACCGAAGGCGACAACGTCACGGTGAACTTCGCCAGCGCCACCCCGATCAGCGAAGTCGCGGTCTCCATCGGGGGCCAGAGCATCGAGGCCGTAAGCGAAGACGACCTGACCTGGACGGCCACCGGCGAACTCGCCGACCTCACCGGCTCCGGCCTGCTCGACGTGGCGATCGACCACACCACCGAGGACGGCGAGGAGGCGGCGACGATCCACGGCTCGACCGACGGGACCTACCTATACGGCGCAGACGAGAGCGACCTCATCGACCTATCCGGCGCCCAAGTGATCAAGCTCGACGGAACGGAAGACCCCACCAAGGCGACCCACGCGGCGGCAATGCTCGACGGCAACGCCGCGACCTTCAGCGACGTCCCGGCCGTGGACGGCGAGTTCTACCTGATCTGGGACTTCGGCGAAGACGCGGCGATCACCGTGAACAGAGCCGACTTCCTGGCACGCCAGGACAACAACGGCATGACAAGAATGGCCGACCTGGTACTGGAGGGCTCGAACGACCTGGAGCACTGGACCAGGTTTACCGACCCGACGACGAAAACCCTCGCATGGCAGGAACTCCCGGCGACCGACGACGGAAGCTACCGCTACCTGCGACTGACCAACGGCGCCTTGATAGACGTGGCAGAACTGCGCCTCTACGGCAACGGGGGATAGTTTCCGGCAAAGAGGGCCCCAGTCGCGAAAGCGACTGGGGCCCTTGTCCAATCGCTCGGCGGTTCGCGATCGGCCATGTGCGGGACATCAAGGCCATGTAGACATGAGTCACATTTTTGACGAGTCCACGTCTTCGCTGTCGCCCACTCGTTCCTCATGCGTACCTCCGGATGAAAGGAGCACCCCCTATGCCGGGAGATCCCCACGAAGGGGTCATCAAGGTCCTTCAGGACGACCCGATGGCCGCCGTCTGGCTGCTCGGCCTCGCCGATGCCGACGCCCATGTCGAGACCTGCACAGACGCCGAGACCCGCGCGAACTCGGTCGGCTCCGCGGGCCTCACCGAACGCCGCGCCGATCTCGTGCTGCAGCTGACGTTCCCCGACGAGTCCGATCGCATTCTGATCTGCGAAGTGCAGAACAAATGGTCGGATGAGAAGTACTTCCGATTGCCCGGATACATGACCAGGGCCTTCGAGGATTCCAAGCTCCCAGTCGAACTGCTGCTCATCTGCGGCAGCGACCGACTGGCACAGCGGTACGCCGAAGGAATCCATCTCGGCCGCGGCAACCGGATAGCCGTCCATGCCGTCGGCCCCTCGGGAATCCCGTCGGTGACCGAGGAGTCAAAGCTGCCGACGGTGGCCGCCGCGGTGGTCGCCGCCCTGTTCGGGAAGCCTCCCGAGCCGGACGAAGCCGATCAGTTCGCCTCGACACTCGACCGTTATCTCGGTACCATTAACCCAGGCCAAGCCGCCGATTACGTCGCGTATCTGCTCGCGGCACTGGCGACCGGGCCCGCCGCACGGCTGGAGGAGCTCATGCAGACGAAGACCAGGACCTACCACTCCGAGTACAGCGACCGCCTCCGTTCAGAAGGCCTCGAGCAGGGCCTCGAGCAAGGGCGCGAGCAAGGCCAGGTGGAGGGGCTTCGCCGTGCCCTCGTCGTTCTGCTCGAGAACACGCAGACGGGCCTCACCCCCGAACAGCGCGGGAAGATCGAGGCCTGCACCGATCTGGTACAGCTCCAGAACTGGCTCGCCAAGTTCGCCACCGACCGTTCTGCATCGGTCGTACTCGACGGTTAGCCGTCGTTGCCGGAAGTACGACCGACAGACGACTAGACCGAGTCGCGGCGTCGGCCTGCAACCATGGGCACGCCGCGGCTCCCTTCAGGCGGGCTCCATTGTGCGAACATGGTCGTGACGCCGACCCTGGGAGCTGCGATGCCTGTTGAGCCGAATGCGTTCGCGAACCACTTCGACCGCTCGCAGATCCACAACCTCATCCAGGCCAACACCCTCAACATGGCGGCGCCCCGCCCCGACCGGCCCCAGGAGGGTCCGCCGCTGCCCCGGCACTGGGTCGACCGCGACGACGACCTCGGGCTCATCGGCTCTCACCTGACCGCCGAGAACGGCGTCCCGGTCGTCGTGACCGGCCCCGCCGGGGTCGGGAAGTCCTCGCTCGCCGCCATGCTCGCGGCGCTCCTGAGCGAACGCTTCCCCGACGGCCAGCTCTACGTCGACCTCGGCGCCGACGACCCGCTCACCGCCATGCGCTCGGTCCTGTTCCGTCTGGGCGTTCCCACTCCCTATATCTCCGAGAGCCTCGGCGGCATGGTGAGTCAGTATCGAACCGCCACAAGGGACAAAGCACTCCTCGTCATCGTCGACGAGGCCCCGAGCCGCGAAGCCGGGACGCTGTTCGCACCCGCCTCCCCGACCGCCGGGTTCCTCCTGACCGGACACGTCTGGCCCGAGGACGTCGACGTCGTCCGCCACGAGATGCGCGACCTGGCCGCACCCCACAGCGCGGCGCTCCTCGCCGGGATCTGCCCCGAACTCACCGAGGCCGAAGCGGCCCAGTACGTCGCCGAACTCGCCTGGAGCCCTGCGAAGGTCCGCGCACTCGCGGGATTCATCCGCGCCCTCGGCCGCGCCGAGGCCGCACTGCCGTCCGGCCGCCGGGCCGTCACCGAGTACTCGACCGACGAACTCATCACCGCCACCGGCCAGATGCTGAGCCCTTCCGCGGCCTGGCTCCACCGGCTCCTCTCGCATCTGCCCGGCGACGACTTCGACGCGGCGCTGCTGCCCGCCGTCGACGCCGCCGAGGCGTTCGGCGAACTCGTCGACGCCCAGCTCGCTAGCCCCGTCAGCCCTGGCCGCTACCGGCTCGAAGGCCGAACCTCCGCGACTGGACTGCCGATCGAGCTCGCGCACGCCATGCGCGCCGTCGTCTCCTGGTACCGCGCACGGGCCCAGCGCGCCGACTGGGAGGTGATGGGCGGACGCCTCCGCCTGGCCGGCGTCGACGGCAGGCCCGAATTCGCGACGCTCCGACCCGACGCCGCCCGGCCCTTCGGCGAGCACGAAGGCCTGCCCTGGCTGCGCGCCAACCACAAGACGCTCGCCGGGCTCGTGCGCCTCGCCGCCGTCGCCGGCTGGGGCGACGAGTCGTGGGCACTCGCCGAAGCACTCTGGGCGCTGTACACCAACACGCCCCTCCCCGAAGAGGCCGTCGACTGCTACCGGGCCGCCGCCGAGGCCGCGACCGAACCGATCCCCAAGGCCCGCATGCTGATCTGCCTCGGACGCAGGCTCATCGACGTCCAGGGCCACACCGAGGCGGAAGCCGCACTCGAAGCGGCCCTCGCCGCAGCCCGGGAGGCGGGTGGCGATCTCGGCGACACCCTCGTCTGCTCGGCCCTGGAGCAGCTCGGCTGGCTGCACTACCGCCGAGAACGCTGGGACGCCGCGGAAGACGCCTACCGCTCCAGCCTCCGACTCGCCGAGCGGCTCGGCCGCAACCGATCGCAGGCCCTGCTGCACAAGCTCATCGGATTCGTCCACCGCGACACCGAACGATTCGAGGAAGCCCGAAGGGACTTCGCGGCGTCGCTGCCGAGATTCGAGCGCGAGGACGACCAGCGGAACCTCGCCGTCGTCCGCTTCGAACTCGCCGCGCTCGCGATCCGCGCCGGCGACCTGAACGCCGCCACCGCCGCGGAGGCCGCGATCGCGACCATGCGCCGCCGCGGCCTCGACCGTGCCGCCGCCGAGGCGATGGAGCGCCTAGGCCTCCTCCTCGACGGCGCGGACGGTCGGCGCTGGCTCGAAGCGGCCCTGGAGATGTTCGATCGCTTCGGCGGTCCCGACGCCGACCGGGTCCGTGGACTGCTCGTCTAGCAGCGAAAGCAGCACCGACGGGATCAGATCGAGCTGGCCGCGTTCGGCCCTCACGCGCAGGAGGCGGCCGTCGCGGGTCGCGATCACCGCCGCTGCGGTGCTCGCGGACCGCTCGGCGACGCTCGCGACCCGGCAGACCGGGAATTCGGCGAGGATGCGGCGCGCGACCACCGCCGCGTCCCCGACGGCGTCGCGGTGGTGCAACAGCACGTTCGCAGCGGCCTTGAGGCGGCCGTCCCGGGTCGCGAGATCGGCGACGAGGTGGCCCTCGCGGCGGTCCGAGGAACCGGCCGGAACCGAGACCGGATACCGGTCCCAGCTCCCGTCCGGACGCGGCGAGAAACGCCACGACGTGGCCCGTCCGTGCTCGGGCACCATCGCCGGAACGGGGATCGGCTGCGGCGCGACGAGCTTCAGCGGCGTTGAACCGAGCAGGCCGTGAACGACCGCCGACAGGCGCGCCGAGGGACCGGGTTCGGGCTCCGCCAGCGCCTCCGAGAAGTCGAACGCGAGCGCTCCATCCGCAATGGACCGTCGCAGCTGCGGCGCGGCCGGCGCGGCGTGGTCGAACCGAGGTGCGGACCTCCCGAAGCGCGCCAGTGGAAGCTCGGGCGGCATGTGCGCGAAGCCGAAGGCCGCCAGCAGGGTCGGCACCCCGATCGCCGCGCCGAAGAACGTCACCGACCCGTGGTCGCCGATGAGGCAGTCGGCGGCGACGAGCGCCGCGCGCCAGCCCTCGTCGGGCGGGACCATGATGAGGCCGTTGGCGAGGTGGGGGTGCAGGAAACCGGTCGGGCGGGGCGCGTCGGCGAGTTCGTCGTTGGGGTGGGGCAGGTACGCGAGGGCGAACTCGTCCATCGGCAGCTCGTCGAGCAGTCGTTCGGGAAGCGTCCGCGAACGACTGCTCAGCGCACTTCTATCCCATGTGGATGAAAGGACGACGAGCCGTCGTCCGGGCGCGACGCCGAGTGCTTCGCGGTAGGCGCTGCGGTGGGCGACACCGGCGCGGAGGCGTTCGAAGCAGAGGTCCCCGCACACTTCGGCGTGCGGGAGGGCCTCCGGGCAGTCGACGGCGAGGCGGCGTGCGGCGGCGGGCCCGGGGAGCGCCAGGAAATCGGGGACCTCGCCGCGCGGGCCGCGGATCTGTTCGGGGGAGAGTCCGGAGACGCCGCTGAGCTCGGGCCGGAGCCGGTTGTGGCCCGCGCCGTGCGGGAGCGAGACGACGGGAGCGCCGGCCTCGTACAGGCACGGGTCGGGACTGGAGGTGACGATCAGGTCGGGACCGAGGGCGGCGGCGTCGTCCCAAGGAAGCAGGTCGATTCCGTTGCGATCGGCGAATCCCGCTGCACCGGAACCGAATCGGGAGCCCGGAATGAGCGCGTAGACGATGCGCAGGCGCGAGTCGGCCGCGAAGAGGGGCTCGACGTCGTAGCGGAGGCGCCCGAGCGCCTGCGCGGTGCGACCGGCGAAGAGCAGAAGGCGGTCACGCATGGCGGACTCGCTGAGTCGCTGAGTCGCTGAGTCGCTGAGTCGCTGAGTCGCTGAGTCGCTGAGTCGCTGAGTCGCTGAGTCGCTGAGTCGCTGTCCATCATATTACCGCAGGTCAGCCCCCGATCAGCCTCATGCGACGCGTGTCGCTGCGCGCAATCGTAACCGTCCCTTCGGGCTCGGCCCCGCAGCCGTTCGCCGAACGGGCCGGCGAATCGAGCGGCGGCGTTAGCCTGGATCCATGGGCATGCCGCGACTCGCACTGACCTCGATCACCGTCACCGCTCCCGACCCCCGCGCGCTCGCCGGGTTCTACTCGCGCCTGCTCGGCTTCCCCGTGACCGAAAGCGCGGGCCCCGCACCGGGCGAGCCCCCGGAAGCCGGCTGGGCCCAGGTCCGCACCGGCGGCGGCCCCACCCTCAACTTCGAGTACGAGCGCCACTGGCACGCGCCGGTCTGGCCCGCCGAACCCGATGCGCCGCACGCGACCCAGCACCTCGACATCCACGTCGACGATCTCGGCGCCGCCGTCGAGCACGCCCTCGCCCAGGGCGCGCGGCTCGCCGACCACCAGCCCCAGGACGACGTCCGAGTCCTCTTCGACCCGGTCGGCCACCCCTTCTGCCTGTTCCTCTGACCCGCGCCGAGCCCGGGTCGCCACGACCGGTGTTCGGATAGCATCGGTCCGTGAGCGTAACCGTCGGTACCGTCGCCGCCGCCTTCATCGGCCTTGCGACCGTCGTCGCCCTGTGGCGCCTTTACTCCGCCGCGCGCGCGACCGCCCGGGAGCACGACACCCGCGCCTCGGGCGGCCCGTACGCGCTCATGGTCGCCGGCGCGGTCGCCGCCGCCATCGGGGCCGTGCTCGCCGCGGCCCGCCCCTGGGACGCCGCCGGCGCCGCGGCGATCGCCACCGTCCTCGGCGGCCCCGCGCTCTTCCTTGTCGGCGACCTCGTCTTCAACCGGGCCGTCACCGGACGGGTCCCCGCCTCCCGCGTGGCCGCCCTCGCGGCCCTGGCCGTCATCGCGCTGATCGGGTTCGTCCTGCCGGTCCTGGTGCTCGCGGCACTCGCGTTCGCGGTGCTGCTCCTGTTGTCACTGTCCGCCGCGGGCTGGTTCCGCCTCCCGTCGCTGAACGTCCAGGACTGACCCGCCGAGTCGCGGGTTCCTTTGGCGCCCAAACCGTGCCATCATGGGCTCTATGTCCCCTCGCCCCAAGGACCTCAGTCCCGCCGAGCTCCGCTTCACGCCGCAGAAGCCGGTGCGCTGGCTCTCGCCGCGCACCCTCCTCGACACGAGCATGCGGTTCGGGCTCGCCCGCGTCTTCGGCGGCTACGTCGACAAGCGAGAGATCATCGGCGGCCGCTCGCAGCCGGTCTACGACCACTCGGGCACCGAGGAGCTGTGGCTCGACTACGTCGCCGACGTCGGCGACGGCTTCAACGCGACCTACTCCATCGCGTACCTCATGGCGCAGGACCACGTCGAGGCCGGCCCCGAGCGCCTGCCGCGCGGCTCGGTCCTCATCATGGGCGGCGACCAGGTCTACCCGGCGGGGGACTGGCTCGAGTACGAGCAGCGCCTCAAGGGCCCCTACCAGGCCGCGAACCCCGGAAGCCCGGTGTCGCTGTACGCGATCCCGGGCAACCACGACTGGTTCGACGGCCTCACCGCCTTCTCCCGCCAGTTCACCGAGGGCCGCACCATCGGCGGCTACCGCACGTTCCAGAAGCGCTCGTACTTCGCGCTCTCGCTGCCGCACAACTGGTGGCTCTTCGCGCTCGACGCCCAGTTCGACACGCACCTCGACCAGGCCCAGCTCGACTACTTCCGCAACGCCGCCAGGGACTTGAAGCCGGGCGACCAGGTGATCCTGTGCGTCGCGCAGCCCTCGTGGCTGTGGACGACGGAGGACCCGCGCTCGTTCGACCGGATCGACCACTTCATCAGGGACGTGGTGGCCGCGCGCGGCGCGCGCGTCCCGCTCATCCTCACCGGCGACCGCCACCACTACGCCCACTACTCCGAAGTGGACGGCGTGCGCCACCTGGTCGGCGCGGGCGGCGGCGGCGCGTATCTCTCGCCCACCCACACGCTCCCCGACCAGCTGACCGCCCCGAAGCGCTCGATCCCCGAACCGGATGCGCGCGAACGGGAGTACCGGCTGGAGCAGACCTACCCGTCGAAGGCGAAGTCGCTGTCCTACGCGTTCGGGATCTTCGCGCGCCTGCCGTGGCTGAACAAGGGCTTCGTGGCACTGATGAGCGTCGTCGCCCTCATCGCGACGGTGTCCATCATGGAGGGCACGGGCACGTTCGTGGCGGTCGCCGCGGTGCTGCTCGGCGCCGGCGTCGGGTTCGCCCATCCCGGCCAGGGCCGGCGCACCACCAGGCACTACCTGCTCGGCGGCCTGCACGGCGCCGCGCAGGTCGGCCTGGCGTGGGCGGGCGCGAAACTGATCAACGCGATGGACGACGTGACCTTCTGGACCTACGTCGCCTACCTGCCGCTGGCGGGACTCGTCGGCACCTGGCTCGTCGGCCTCTACCTCGTGGTCGCGAACCGCTTGGGCGTCAACGCGAACGAGCTGTTCGCCGGGATGTCCGTGATCGACCAGAAGTGCTTCCTGCGCATCCGGATCGACAAGGACGGCGCGACGGTGTACCCGATCGGGCTCGACCGGGCCGGTCGCCAATGGGTCGCCGATCCCGAAGGGGGCGAGACCGATTCGTGGATCAAGCCGGTCGATCCGCTCAAGGCCCGCCTCATCGAGCCCGGCTTCGCCGCCTGCCATCCGGGTCCGGCCAGCACGGAGCTGCCGCGCCAGGGCCCGGTGCGCCGCATGGTCGCGCAGGCCGGCGAGTGGCTGAACCGCCGTTAGGGCCGGTACTCCGGCTCGGGCGGGGTCTCCAGCGTCGCGTTCGGGCCGTGCCCGCCCTGCGCCATGAGCCGGTGCAGCGCCGGGCTGAACAGCGCCAGCACCACGGCCGTCGCGATGGCGAGCCCCGCGAGGATGTAGAAGAACGCCTGCTCGCCGACCCGCGGGACCAGGAACGCGAACGCCTGGCCGCCGAGCGGCGTGCCCACGGCCGGGCCGAGGAACCACACGCCCATCAACTGGCCCTTGAGCGCCGAGGGCGCCAGCTGCGTCGTCACCGACAACCCCACCGGCGAGACGCACAGCTCGCCCCAGGTCAGCAGCAGGTACACCACGACCATCCAGCCGAGCGCGACGAGCACGCCCGAGTCGGCGCGGCCCTGGAGCCAGCCGAGGAACACCCACGACAGGCCTGTCAGGCCCACGCCGACCGCGAACTTGTACGCCGTCCCGAAGCCCTGCCCCGTCTTGAGCCAGATCGCGCCGAAGATCGGCGAGAAGATCAGGATGAAGATCGAGTTGAGGTTCTGGACGCCGCCCGCCGGCAGGTGGAAGCCCCACGAGTCGAGGTCCACCGAGTTGCTCGCGAACGCGGTCAGGATCGAGCCCATCTGGAGGTACAGCATCCAGAACACGACCGAGGCGCAGAACAGGCCCACGTACGCGCGCAGGCCCGCCTTCTCGGCGGCCGTGACGTCCTTGGCCTGGCCGAAGATGTAGACGAAGTACCAGATCGCGGCGACGATCGACAGGATCGTCACCACCGTCGGCACGGTGGAGAGCGTGAGCGTCCCGGTCGCGGCCCAGATCGCGATCGCGACGCCGGCGCCGACCAGCGCGATCACGATGATCCGGACCACCTTGCCGCGCTCGGTGTCCGCGAGCGGGCGCGAGGGCCCGACGCCGGTGTTCGTCAGCCGCGACCAGCCGCGCACGTACCAGAGCAGGCCGATGGCCATCCCGACCGCGGCCGCCCCGAAGCCCAGGTGCCACCGGTCCGAGCCGGCGAGGTACGGGGTGACGAGGATGCCGAGGAACCCGCCGAGGTTGATGCCCATGTAGAACACGGAGAACCCGGCGTCGCGGCGGGCGTCGGAGTCGCCTTCGTAGAGGCGCCCGACCATGACGGAGATGTTGGGCTTCAGCAGGCCCGAGCCGAGCACGACCAGGAACAGGCCGAAGAAGACCAGTCCCGCGCCGCTGACGGGGATCGCCATCGAGATGTGGCCGCACATGATGATGATGCCGCCGATGAGGACCGCGCGCCGCGCGCCCAGGACCCGGTCGGCGAGCCACCCGCCCGGCAGCGACGTCAGGTACACCGCGCCGGAGTAGAGGGACGCGATCGGGACGGCGACGGTGTCGTCGAGGCCGAGGCCGTTCTCCAGGACGCTCGCGGTGAGGAACGTCAGCAGGATGCCCTGGAGGCCGTAGAAGCTGAACCGCTCCCACATCTCGGTGCCGAAGAGGACGGCGAGGCCGCGGGGGTGCCCGAAGAAGGTCTTCTCGCGGCCGACGGCGGGGTACTCGCGGTGGGACATCGGCGCTCCCGGTGTGCGTGCGGGCCGGCGCGGCGCGCGCCGGTAACTGCCGACGCTAACGCCTCCGGCGCGAAAGGGGACGCGAACGGCGCAACGCGTCGTCCCCGAACGGACGCGGCGTGGTCATATGTCTGATATGCACGATTGATTGGTTTACGATCCGGATCATGAGCGACGATCCGTACTGGAACTCCGGCCAGTCCAGCGAACCCTCCGGCCGCTTCTCGGGCGGCGACCCGCTCGTGACCGACTCGTTCGAGACCTGGTGGCACGCTTCGCTCGACGTCGTCCAGCGCTCCTGGCGGACCGTCGGCCTCATCCTCCTCATCGGCGTCGTCCTGCCCCGCTGGATCATCGGCGCGTTCGACAACAACGTGCGCGCCCCCCAGGTCGACGTCGAAGTCGACGACTGGGGCGCCTGGGTCCGCGAGTACTCCCCGGGCGTGGCCGTCGGCGTCATCGGCGCGGTCCTGAGCCTCGCGGCGCTGTACGTCGCCGGCTCGGCCGCGCTCGCCGCCGTGCGCACCGCCGCGGCCGAGGCGGCCGGCGGGTTCCTCAGCCTCGGCGAGGCCTTCTCCTTCGGGTTCCGCCGCGGCGGCAGGTTCTTCCTGTGGCTCCTGCTCGCCTGGGTCACCATCGGCGCCGGCCTCGTCCTGTGCGTCCTGCCCGGCCTGTGGGCGATCTTCGCGCTCAGCCTCATGGCCCCGGCGGCGGTCTTCGAGGCCCGCCGCAGCCCGTACGCCCGCTCGATCCAGCTGACGCACGCCGCGTTCTGGCCCGCGCTCGGGCGCATCGTCATCGTGGTGCTCGTCGCGATCGCCGCGAACCTCGTCATCGGGCTCGTCGGGCTGCTGCTCGCCGGGGTCTGGCACGGCATCTTCGCGCCCTGGCTCGCCGCGGTCCTCACCGTCCTGACCGAGGCGATCATGGCGCTGCTGCTGCTGGTGCCGATGATCTGGGTCCTCGCCGCCTCGCTGTGCACGTACGCGTGGCTGCGCGGCCGCGGCGAATCGGTCTCGGCGACCTCGCTCTCGGCCGAGGCCTCGGGCGCCGTGCCGGTTCACGGCTCGCAGGCTTCGCCGAGCCCCGCCCCGGGCGGCTACACCGGCCCGGGCGAGCCCGGCCACCCCGGCAGCCCCCCGCCGACACCGTAAGGCACCGCACACCGAACCGGAGGCCGGGGCCAACGCCCCGGCCTCCGCGCTTTCCACCACTGGTTTCGTGCCCCGGATTGGCACTCTCAAGGCCAGAGTGCTATACCTGATTCTGGCACTCGCCTCTGGGGAGTGCTAACAAACGCGTTGAGGTGGCGGGGCTCCGCAAGAGCCCGACCGTCGCGGGGATGCCGCCTCACCGTCGACAACGAACGTTCTTCGAAAGGAAGCCATCGACCATGGCGAAGATGATCGCATTCGACGAGGAGGCTCGCCGCGGGCTCGAGCGAGGCATGAACACCCTCGCCGAAGCCGTCAAGGTGACCCTCGGCCCGAAGGGCCGCAACGTGGTGCTCGACAAGAAGTGGGGCGCCCCCACGATCACCAACGACGGTGTCTCCGTCGCCAAGGAGATCGAGCTCGAGGACCCGTACGAGCGCATCGGCGCCGAGCTGGTCAAGGAGGTCGCCAAGAAGACCGACGACGTCGCCGGTGACGGTACGACCACCGCGACCGTGCTCGCCCAGGCCCTCGTCAAGGAGGGCCTGCGCGCGGTAGCCGCCGGCGCCAACCCGATCGCCATCAAGAAGGGCATCGAGAAGGCCGTCGCCGCCGTCGTCGAGCACCTCCAGAACACCTCCACCGAGGTCGACACCGAGGAGCAGATCGCCAACACCGCGTCCATCTCCGCCGGCGACGCCACCGTCGGCGCCATCATCGCCGAGGCGATGGAGAAGGTCGGCAAGGAAGGCGTCATCACCGTCGAGGAGTCGAACACCTTCGGGCTCGACCTCGAGCTCACCGAGGGCATGCGCTTCGACAAGGGCTACCTGTCCGGTTACTTCGTGACCGACCAGGACCGCATGGAGGCCGTGCTCGAGGAGCCCTACATCCTCGTCGCGAACCAGAAGATCTCCGCGGTCAAGGACCTCCTGCCGACGCTGGAGAAGGTCACCCAGACCGGCAAGCCGCTCCTCATCATCGCCGAGGACGTCGACGGCGAAGCCCTCCCGACCCTCGTGGTCAACAAGATCCGCGGCATCTTCAAGTCGGCCGCCGTCAAGGCCCCCGGCTTCGGCGACCGCCGCAAGGCCATGCTCGGCGACATCGCGATCCTCACCGGCGGCCAGGTCATCTCCGAGGAGATCGGCCTCAAGCTGGAGAACACCGACCTGTCGCTGCTGGGCCAGGCCCGCAAGGTCGTCATCACCAAGGACGACACCATCATCGTCGACGGCGGCGGCGAGGAAGACGCGATCCAGGGCCGGATCAACCAGATCCGCGCCGAGATCGAGAACTCCGACTCCGACTACGACCGCGAGAAGCTCCAGGAGCGCCTGGCGCGCCTGGCCGGCGGCGTGGCCGTCATCAAGGTCGGCGCGGCCACCGAGGTCGAGCTCAAGGAGCGCAAGCACCGCGTCGAAGACGCCGTGCGCAACGCCAAGGCCGCGGTCGAAGAGGGCATCCTCGCCGGCGGCGGCACCGCGCTGGCCCAGGCCGGCGCGATCGCGTTCGACAAGATCGAGGCCGACGGCGACGAGGCCACCGGTGTGGAGATCGTGCGCCGCTCGCTGGGCGCCCCGCTCCGCGCCATCGCCGAGAACGCCGGCCTCGAAGGCGGCGTCGTGGTCGAGAAGGTGCGCGGCCTGCCCACCGGTCACGGCCTGAACGCCGCGACCGGCGAGTACGTGGACATGCTGGCCGCCGGCATCCCCGACCCGGCCAAGGTCACCCGCTCGGCGCTGCAGAACGCCGCGTCGATCGCCGCCCTGTTCCTGACCACCGAGGCCGTCGTCGCCGACGCCCCGGAGAAGGAAGGCGCCGGAGCCGGCGCCGGCGGCGGCATGGGCGACATGGGCGGCATGATGTAAGCAGTCCCCTCCGGGACCGCGAACTCAGGCCGACTGAGTACTGCGAGGGAGGACCGCTCACTGTAAAGTGAGTGGTTCTCCCTTTCTCTGTACTGGCCTCCAGTGCAGACGGCGTAGTCCGCTGCGCGAGCGGCATACCGCCCCTTCCAAGGGCGGTATGCCGCATCTGCTGCACCCCAACGGCATTCAGCCCCTTCCCTGGGTGTGCGCCCCGCGTTACCCTGATGCCGTGCCCCCACACGCCTCGCCCCGCGGCCCCGAGCGGCGCCGTGCCCTCCCCCTCCGGCCGCGGCCCGAGCGCCGCCTCCCCGTCCTCGCGTTCACGACCGCCGTCCTCGCCGCCCTCGTCGCCACCTGCTACCTCGGCGGCCTCGCCTCCGAACCGCGCCTGGCCGAACCGCTCCCGCCCGGCGCCTCCGACGCCCAGCCCCCCGCCTACCGCGAGACCGGCCCCCGCATCCTGGTCTGCCCCGCCGACGCCGACGCCTTCGCCGAACGCAACCAGGAGGTCGACTACCTGCGGCGCATCGAGAACGAGCGCCTCTACGAGGACTGCACCGCCACCGGCCACCACGACCTCCTCAGCGCCCTCGACGCCGCGAGCCCCGGCGACCGCATCGACATCCTCCCCGGCCACTACCCGCTGGAGCGGACCGCCCAGATCGGCGCCGACCTCACCGACCTCCAGATCGAAGGCCTCGGCGACGGGCCCGAGGACGTCACCCTCTCGGGCCGCTTCGCCCTCGACACCGTCATGGACGCCGCCGGAGCGAACCTCTACCTCAAGGGCTTCACCCTCGCCCAGGCCGGGGACACCGCCCTGCGCCTCACCGCCGCCGGCGCCACCGTCGACCAGGTCGCGGCCTTCCAGAGCGGCAACCTCGGACTCCACGTCAGCGACGCGACCGGGGTGCTCCTGACCGGATGCCGCGCCGACGCCGTCGACACCGCCGGCATCGACGTGCTCAGCTCCGAAGTCGCGGTACAGGACTGCGAGGTCACCGGCAGCACCGCCGGCATCGCCCTCCACGGCCCCGGCACCGTCGCCGACGTCTCCGGGAACCGCCTGCACGGCAACAGCACCGGCCTCGCCGTCCACGACACCGGCGACCGGTCCGCCATCACCGCCGGCGCCAACCTCCTCTACGACAACAACACCGACCACTTCTCGGGCCGCGGCGCCTGCGCGAACGGACCCGACGTCCGCGACTGGACCGACGGCGCCCTGTGCCCCGACCACGCCTACCCCAGCGGCGTCGGCCTCCTCCTCGCCGACGCCGACGGCGTCGAGGCCACCGGCAACCGGATCTGGAACCAGCACACCGCCGCCGTCGCCGCCTGGGGCGCACCCGGCCCCGCCGGAGGCGGCAACCGCAACACCGTCGCCGACAACGACTTCGGCGTCCGCGAAGACGGCCAGCGCCAGCGCAACCGGCTCGACGTCTGGTGGGACGGCACCGGCGCCGAGAACTGCTTCGACGAACCCGGCGCCTACCGCACCGCGCCCGCGGTGCTCCCCGGCTGCGACGCCGCCGCGACCCGCATCCTCGGCGACCCCCTGCGCACCGCCAAGGCCTGGCACTGCGGCCTCGGGGCGGCCTCGGACGTGCCCGGCGACTGCGACTGGTTCGGCGCCCAGTTCACCGACCGCCTCGAATTCCGCGTCGCCGTCGCCTTCGCCGCCGTGCTCCTGTTCCTCACCGCCACCGGATGGCTCGCCGCCGCCCGCTCGCTCGACCCGCCCCGCGCGGGACAGATGACGTTCTCCGCCTTGTCCACCGGCGCCGGAGGGCTCCTGTTCGTGGTCGCCGTCTGGTCCGGCCGCGCCGACTACGAGGCGCTCGCGATCGGCCTGTGGGGCTTCGGCTGGTTCCTCGCCGGGCAATCCTGGCGCCGCAGCGGCCGACCCGTCTTCGGGACCTTCACCGCCCTCGTCGGTCTCCTCGCCGTGCTCGACGCGGTCGACCGCGGCGTCTGGACCGTCCCCGTGGTGCCCCTCGCCCCCGCCTGGCTCTGGCTGGCGGCCCTTCCCCTGTGGACGCTCCTCGCGCTCGCGGCCGTCTCCGCCTCCCGTCCGCGCGAACCGGAACCGCCCCAGGTCGAGCGCACTCCGGTCACCGCGCCGCCGCACGACCGCTTCGACTGGTAGTGCCCGATCGCGTACTGTTGCCCCATGACTTGGACCTGGAAGCTCGAAGACGCCGACGGCAACGCCCTCGAAACCCCGGACAGCGACCTGGGCAGCCAGGGCGACGCCGAGTCGTGGCTGGGCGAGCGCTGGCGCGACTTCGCGGACCAGGGCGCCTCGGTCGCCACCCTCCTGGAGGACGGCCGCACGGTCTACCGGATGGACCTCGCCCCGTCCGAGGAGTCCTGAGCCACCGGGCCCCGATCGCGACGGTCGCCGACCGGCGTCCGGCCGTAATAGGCTGGGCGGCGTGACCGACTCAGGCTCCCTCACGATGACGGCGACCCGCGCCCGCGCCGGACTCGACGCCAGGCGCGGCATCGTCCGCCTCCACTCCGAAGCCCTCACCGCGCTCGGCATGCGCCCGGGCGACCCCGTGTCGATCACCGGGCGCCGGACCACCACCGCGATCGCCCTGGCGGCCGACCGGTACGCCTCGCGCCGGGCCCTCTACGCGGACGACCTGACGCTCGGGAACATCGGCGCCAGGGACGGCGACCCCGTGCGCCTGCACCCTGCGGCCCTGGTCGCGGCCGAGCGCGTGGTCCTGTCGGGCCCGGCCTCGGCGGTGGCCGTGGTCGACCCGGACACGCTGCGCCTGGCCCTGCTCTCCAAGGTCGTCGGCGAGGGCGACGACGTGTCGCTCCTGCCCATCGAGCTGGGCGACGCGCAGCGCGAGATGGTCTCGGCGACCCGCCGGACCCTCAACAACACGCTCGGCATGGGCTGGACCACCATGGTGCTCAACGTGGTCGGGGCCGTCCCCTCGAGCGGGGCGATGATCACCTCCGACACGCGCGTGGAGTGGGAGCAGGAGGCCCGCACCGCGGCCGACCTGCCCGGCGACCTGCCGATCGCGACCGTGCGCGCCGACCGGGAGCCGCAGTCCCGCGGCGGTGCGGCCGCCGCGGCCCGCCCGCGCGTCGACGCCCGCGAACCGCTCGCGCCGTCCCGTCCCGCCGAGGCCGCCCCCGGCGTCGCCGCGATCCCCTACGAGGAGCTGGCCGGCGCCCGCATTCCTGCCGAGGAACTGCGCGAACTCCTCGATCTCGGGTTCAACCACCGCGAGGTCCTCAAGGTCGTCGGCACCGACATGGCGCTCGGCGTCCTCCTCTCCGGCCCCTCCGGCGCCGGCAAGGCCACGATCGCCCGCTCGGTGTCCGCCGCCGTCGGCGCCGCCGTGAGCGAGGTCTCCGGCTCCGACCTGGCCTCGCTGGAGGCGAACGCGGCCGCCGACCGGCTCCGCGCCGCCGTCGCGGCCCTCACCGTCCCCGGCGTGCTCCTCGTCCGCGGCGTCGAGCACCTGGCCCCGGCCGGGAAGCGGACCCCGCTGGGCACCATGTTCACCCGGCTGGTCGACGACGTGCTCGCCGAGGCGGGGGAGCACGCGGTCGTGTGCACGACCGCCCGCGTCGAGGACGTCGACACGGGCTTGCGCTCGCGCCTCGAACACGAGGTGGTCGTCCCGATGCCCGACGCTGAGGCCCGCCGCGACCTCCTCGTCTACTTCACGCGCGGGATGCGCGTGGCCGAGGACGTGAAGCTCGAGGCCGTCGCGCACCGCGCGCCCGGCTACGTCGCCTCCGACCTGGCCGTCATGGTCCGCGAGTCCGGGGTGCGGGCCGCAATGCGCGCCAAGAGCGGCGGCGCGACCGCCCTCCAGCAGTCGGACTTCGACGGCGCCCTCGAATCGGTGCGGCCCACCAGCATGTCGGGCGACTCGGTCGAACTCGGCGGGCTCACCCTCGACGACGTCGGCGGCATGGAGGACCTCAAACAGACCCTCACCGAGACCGTGCTGTGGCCCCTGACCTACCCGGACGCGTTCACGCGGCTGGGCATCGAGGCGCCGCGCGGCATCCTCCTGTACGGCCCGCCCGGGTGCGGCAAGACCTACATCGTGCGCGCCGTCGCGGGCGAGGGCCACGCGAACGTGCTGAGCGTCAAGGGCTCCGAGCTGATGAACAAGTGGGTCGGCGAGTCCGAGAAGAACGTCCGCGAGCTGTTCCGCCGCGCCCGCCAGGCCAGCCCGACGCTCATGTTCTTCGACGAGCTCGACGCCCTCGCCCCGGTGCGCGGGGCCGGCACCGACGGCGGCACCGCCGACCGGGTGGTCGCGGCGCTGCTGACCGAACTCGACGGGGCGGAGACGCTGCGCGACGTCGTGGTCGTGGGCGCGACGAACCGGCCGGACATGATCGACCCCGCGCTGCTGCGCCCGGGCCGGCTCGAACGGCTCGTCTACGTGCCGCCGCCGGACGCGCACGGCCGCGCGGACATCCTGCGCGCCAACGCGAAGAACGTGCCCTTCGCCGACGACGTCGACCTCGACGCGGTCGCCGACGAACTGTGGCTGTACTCGGCCGCGGACTGCGCCGCCCTGGTGCGCGAGGCCGCGCTGACGGCGATGCGCGAGTCCCTGGACGCGAGCATCGTCACCGCCTCCCATATGGCCCAGGCGATCGAGCGCGTGCGGCCGAGCCTGGACCCCGAGCAGCTTGAATACTTGGAGAACTACGCGGGAAATCGCGAGGCCTGACGGTTTCGAGCACTGCGGGGACGGGCGTCGGTCCATTAAGCTCATGACGTCCACCCGGCGCCGGCGGGCCGACGCGGATCCGCGGGTGCCGAGGCCGCACGCCACCCAGAGGGTCCACGATGCGACTGACACGACTCGTTCCCGCGCCGCTGCGACGGCGCCTTCGCGCCGTCCTCCCCGCGAAGCCCCGCACACCGCCGGCGCCGCTGCACGTCATCGCCACCCGCCACGGGATCGGCGTCTTCGACGAGCAGTGGTTCGCCTACCGCCAGCTCATGCTCGAGCACCTGCCGCTCGCCTCGCTCGACGCCCAGACCTGCCGCGACTTCACGTGGGTCATCACCGTCGACCGCGACATGCCCCCGGTCGCGCGCCGCCGGCTCGACGAGCTGGCCGCGCCCCGCCCCTACATCCGCATCACCGAGACCGAGCTCAAACGCGACTTCGTCCCCGACCTCGTCCAGTGGGTCCGCGAAGAGGCGAGGGCCCGCGGGAAGCGCTGGGTCCTGACCACGCGGCTGGACGACGACGACGCGGTCGACCGCGGCCTGGTCGCGCGCCTGCACCAGGAGTCCGCCGCCTACCTCGCCGAGGGCCCGAAGGCGGCCGCGGTCCTCTCGCCCACCTTGGGCTGCAACTGGGTCCCGTCGAAGGCCGCGGGCCACCGGGCCTACCACCACAGCCCGTCGATCGGCCTGAGCCTGCTCGAGAAGGCCTCGGGCGCGACGACGGTCTACCGCGGCAACCACCGCACGCTCGCCCAGGGGCTCGCCCAGTGGGGCGTCAACGTCCGCCACCTCGACGGCCAGACCATGTGGTGGCTGTACGCCCACACCGGGCTGTCGCACATGCAGAGCGAAGGCAGCGACCGCATGGACAAGGTCGCCGGGCACCGGAACGGGTTCGCGCTCGACGCGGAGGCGCTGGCCCGCTTCGGCGTCACGCCCGAGGGCGCGCGGCTGCTGCGCGAGACCCCCGAGCCCGAACGCCGCGAATCGCTCCACCAGCTCAACAACCGCGGCCACGAACTCGAAGGCGAGATCGTGGCGCTGCGCGAGCGGATCGGGGAGGCGGACGCCGGCGAGGAGGTCCGCGAGCGCATCGCGGCGCTCCACGCGGAGCGCCGCCGCATGCACGAGCGCCTGGTCCGCTGAGGCGCGCCGTTCCGCGCGACGGCGACGGTCAGGGACTTACAGGACGCGCACGACGTCCCGTACGGCCTCGTCGATTCGGGCGCTCAGGCGATCTTCTTCTGGAACACGTGCTCCAGGCCCGCCAGGCGGTAGCCGACCGCTTCGTTGATGCTGATCATGTGCTCGTTGGAGACGGCGTTCCCGGTCCACACGCGCCGCATCTTCGGCCGCCACTCCCGCAGGCGTCGCTGGTTGGCGATCTTGAGGATCGTGCCGAGCCGGTGGCCGCGGAACCGAGGGTCGACGATGGTGTCGCCCTGGTAGGCGTGGTGCTCCTGGCCGCCTTCGACGACGAGCTCGGTGAACCCGGCGATCTCGCCGCTCTCCCGGTGCCGCGTCGCGGCCTGGAGGTGCAGCTCGCCCCTCTGGCGGCGCTGGCGCGCCCAGTCGAGGATGCGGTGGCGGTCGATGCTCGCCTCCTGGAGGTCCCACTCGCCCAGCGGCATGTCGGTGTACATGCGCGCGTGCAGGTAGGCCATCCCGTCGAGGAGCTCTTCGGGCGGCGCGCCCTCGAAGAGGACGAGTTCGAAGCCCTCGGCCCTGGTCCAGGCGTCTGCGAGGAGCCGGTCGAGCACGGCCTCGTCCACCCGGTCGAGGTCGCAGGCGCGCACGGCGCATTCGAGGGACAGCTTGAAGCCCTTGGCGACCGCGAAGTCCGCGCCGACGCGGCTGATCGGGGACTCGGGCGACTCGGGGAGGGACACCCACGTCGACAGCGTGGTGCGCCCTTCGGCGGCGGCGAGCTCTTCGGCGCGTCGCAGCAGGGCCGAGCCGACGCCGCGACGGCGCTCGTCGGGGTGGACGACGATGTTGAAGCCGGCCAGGTGCGTGTTGTCGAGGTCGGTGAACTGGAGGTCCAGGTCGCCGAGGACCCGGCCGTCGCAGACGGCGGCCCACCGCTCGTGGCGCGAGTCCTCGGTGCTGAGCACGAGGGACGTCAAGGGCCGCATCGGGTTCCACGGGCGCAGGCCGCCCGAGTCGCGGTTGCGCGCCGCTTCCTTGGCCGCCAGCCAGGACTGGACCAGCGCATGGTCGGAGGGGTCCACCGGGACGAGGTCGAAATGCGTCATGGACCCGAGTCTGGCGGAACGGTCCGACACTGACAAGCCGATTGCGTTGCGGCGGTGCGGGCACGGCGCGGCGCACACGCGACATTTCGGGAGTGTTTGGGCTGCGGCATTCAGGGAATACGCCGAATGAGAGCACAGTGGTCGGGAGACCGCAGCTCCTGACACCGGCTGGCGCTGCTCGACACGTTCTAGCCCCAGGACTCGCAGTCAACCGGGTGAGTGGCGACAGGACGGCTGCGGCCTCCCGCAAGAAGAATTCTTGCTCATTCAGTGAATACGGTCAAGACCCGAACTTCGCTTCTTTTTGTCGGGTACCCGACACAACCATTCACAACGGTCACGGTGAGTGATAATTTCGGGAGTTCGGCAAGCGTTTGACGAACTCCCGTTCCTCCACTCAGGATTACAGCAGTCCGGCTTCCTTCGCCGCTTTGAGCGACGGCTTCACCGTGTGCGTCGGCCCCACCAGCGACGACACCGCGTCCAAAGTCTTCAAGCCTTCACCGGTGTTGTAAATGACGGTCTCCGCCTCCGGGTCGAGCTGGCCCGACTCCAGCAGTTTACGGAGCGTAGCCACGACCACGCCGCCGGCCGTTTCGGCGAACACGCCGGTGGTCGCAGCGAGAAGCTTCACGCCTTCGCGGATCTCGTCGTCGGAAACCTTCGCCATCCCGCCGCCGGTCGAACGGCACGCCTCGATCGCGTAGGGCCCGGCCGCCGGGTCCCCGATGTTGAGGCTCTTGGCGATCCCCGTGGGCTTCACGGGCGTGATCACGTCGGTCCCGGCGCTGAAGGCGTCGGCGATCGGGCTGCACCCGGCCGACTGCGCGCCGAAGACCCGCACCTTCCCCGGCTCGGTCAGGCCGATCTCCGCCGACTCCTCGAAGGCCTTGTGGATCTTGGTGAGCAGCTCGCCGGACGCCATCGGCACCACGACCTGCTCGGGCAGCCGCCAGCCGAGCTGCTCGGCGACCTCGTACCCGAGGGTCTTGGAGCCCTCGGCGTAGTAGGGGCGGAGGTTGACGTTCACGAACGCCGTCGACTCGAACTCGTCGGTCTCGGTCAGCTCCGAGCACAGGCGGTTCACGTCGTCGTAGGAGCCCTGCACCGCGACCAGCTGGCCGCCGTAGATCGCCGACTGCACGATCTTGCCCGGCTCCAGGTCGTGGGGGATGAACACGATCGAGGGCACTCCGGCGCGGGCGGCGTGCGCGGCCACCGAGTTCGCCAGGTTGCCCGTCGAGGCGCACGCGAACCGGTCGAAACCGAGCTTGACGGCGGCCGAGAGCGCCGTGGAGACCACGCGGTCCTTGAACGAGTGGGTCGGGTTCGCGCTGTCGTCCTTGACCCAGAGCTTCCTCATGCCGAGGGCCTTGGCCAGGTGCTTCGCGTCGATGAGCGGGGTCAGTCCCGGGTTGAGGCTGACGCGGTCCTCGGGATTGACGCCGACCGGCAGGAGCGGCGCGTACCGCCAGATGTTCTGCGGACCGGCCTCGATCTGCTCGCGCGTGACCTTCGCCAGCTCACCGAGGTCGTAGTCGACCTCGAGCGGGCCCCAACACTGCCAACAGGCGTGCTGGGCGATCAGGTCGTAGGTGGCGTCGCAGCTGCGGCAGACCAGGCCTTTGGCGGGACTGTCGGCAAAGAGAGCATTGGACATACGAGAAGGCTCCTCCCTCATCTTCCCCGCGAATGCGGGCCGGAATTGGCACCTGCCGCTGCGCCTCGGAAGGCGGATCGGTGGTTGCCGCAGCGTCGCAGGGCCGGACCCCTCAGCTGCTCTGGATGAAGTACGAGCCGAATGCTACGGGTGTGCCGTGTGAAACCGCAACACGCGTTCCAGGTTTCGAGACGAGCTCACAGTCCCACCGCTCCGATCGGGAAGCTCCGATCAGGCAGGTCACGGTCGCACCGCAGGCCCGCGCCGCCGCCATCTGTCGTTGATCTGTCAGAACGGTGAGCGGCGATCAGAGCGCGGACCGGGTCGCGAGCCACACCGCGCGCGCGTCCGCCGTGCCGGCCACGTCGTGCACCCGCACGCCCCACGCGCCCGACGCGAACGCCAGCATCGAGGTCGCCAGCGTCGCCGCCTCCCGCTGCCCCACCGGGCGCGGCTTGCCGCTCTCGTCCTCCAGGAGCCTCCCGAGGTACGACTTGCGCGAGGACGCGAACAGCACCGGGAAGCCCAGCGCCACGAACTCGTCCAGGTGCGCCGACAGCCGCCAGTTGTGCTCGGCCGACTTCGCGAACCCGATGCCCGGGTCCAGGATCAGCCGCTCGCGGTCCACACCGGAGTCCAGCGCCGCCTCGACCCGGTCCTCCAGCTCCGCCTTCACGTCGGCGACCACGTTCTCGTAGTGCGCCAGCCGCTGCATGTCCGCCGAATGGCCCCGCCAGTGCATGAGCACCCAGCGCACGCCCGTGTCGGCCACGACCCGCGCCATGTCCGGGTCGGCCAGGCCGCCCGAGACGTCGTTGACGACCGTCGCGCCCGCCTCGATCGCCGCGGCGGCCACGGCCGCCCGGGTCGTGTCGATCGAGACCGCCAGGCCCCGTTCGGCGAGCGCCGCGATCACGTCGACCACGCGCGCGGTCTCGGTCGCGGCGTCGACCCGCTCGGCCCCGGGCCGCGTCGACTCGCCGCCGACGTCGATGAAGTCGGCGCCGTCGGCGGCCATCTGCTCGCCGTGCGCGACCGCGTCGCCGAAGTCGAGGTACCGTCCGCCGTCGGAGAACGAGTCGGGGGTGATGTTCAGAATCCCGATGATCTGCGGGCGGGCCGGCCCCGGAGCGCTTGCGTGCGGCGTAGTCACGGCATCGACGTTACCCGCGCCCGGCGCGCGAACGCCTCGCATTAAGCCAGGTCCGTGAGGTCAAGCACGTGCCACACCAACAGGTCGCCGGTCCCGGTGGACCACCACAGCCGCCGCGAATCCGCACCGGCCTGCCCCGCGGCCGAGGCCACCAGGTAGTCCGCTCCCGCTTCGAGGTCGAACAGCGTCACGACCAGACCGTCCCCGGCCGAGGCCGAGCGAGCGGCGAGCGGCTCGAAGCGGTCGACGAGTCCCACATCGGGGGACACGGCCGACGTGAAGCCCTCCGCGACCGTCACCCGGTCCGTCCCGTCCGGACGGACGAGGTCGATGCGCGCCCCGTCCTCGGCGTTCACGATCAGGCGGCACCACGTCGCCGAGCACAGCGTCAGCTCCTCGGACCCGGCGAACACCTTGACGCCCGCGCCCGTGTCGGTGCGCACCAGCTGCGCCCCGCCCAGCGAGTCCGAGCCGGCGCTCGCCAGCCACGGCCACGCGGCGGCCTGCCACGCGCCGGCGTGCCCGACGACCT
Organism: Glycomyces harbinensis; assembly: GCF_900101745.1. GTDB lineage: Bacteria > Actinomycetota > Actinomycetes > Mycobacteriales > Micromonosporaceae > Glycomyces > Glycomyces harbinensis. The sequence continues at coordinate 252,494 of NZ_FNAD01000004.1, forward strand.
CGACCTCGCCGCCGTCCACGCTGATCGAGCGGTGCTCGGTGACGAGCGATGCGGTGCGGGCGGTCGACAGCCAGTGCAGGCCCTCGGCCGCGAACTGGAGGTCGAAGGCGCCGCCGGAGGCGATCACGTCGCCGGTGTCGGCGGTCAGGAGCGCCGCCTCCCCGGGGGCGCCGCCGGGGCCGCGCTCGGCCGTCCACAGCTGCGAGACCACCCGGCCCTGATCGTCGGGAACCGAAGCGATCCAAGCGAAACGGTCATCGGTGGCGGCCGCCGCGATGACCCCCGGGACGGCGTCGGGCTCGGCCACCGGCGTGGCCGCGGCGTTCCCGTCCCCGTCCTGGGCGACGTAGAGCAGGCTCCCGGCCTCGTCGGTGCCGAGCATCGCCGGAGGCTCCTGGTCGAGGTCGAGCAGCGGCGTCCACGCCCGCCCGTCGATCAGGCCGGGCCAGTCGACCGGCGCGGCGTCCCACGTCTCCCACACCGTCGGCGGGGCCTCGGGGACCGCCGCGGTCTCGGGCCGCTCGGGGGAGGGCCAGACGAGCCAGGCCACGGCGAGCGCCGCCGTGCCGGCGAGGGTGAGCCGCTGCGCGGTATCCATGCGCCCGGTTCGTCAGTCCCGGTCGCGGGACTTGTACAGGTACAGCAGTCCGGCGCCGACGCCTGCGGCGGCCGCCGTCGGCAGCGCCAGCTTCGCGGCGCGGCGACCGCGCCGGTAGTCCAGGACCGGCCACCCGTGGTGGCGGGCCTGGCGGGCGAGGCGCGAGTCCGGGTTGACCGCGATCGCGCGCCCGACCTTGCGCAGCATCGGCAGGTCGTTCGCCGAGTCCGAGTAGGCCGTGCACTGCTCCAGGTCCAGGCCGCGCTCGGCCGCGAGCTGGGCGATGCCGTCGGCCTTGGCGGGACCGTGCATGAGGTCGCCGACGAGCCGGCCGGTGTAGCAGCCGTCCTCGATCTCGGCGATCGTGCCGAGCGCCCCGGTCAGGCCCAGGCGCGAGGCGATGACCCCGGCGAGCTCGACGGGGCTGGCGGTGACGAGCCAGACCTCCTGGTCGGTCTCCATGTGGCGTTCGGCCAGGCGGCGGACGGGCGCGAGGATGCGCGGCGAGATGTCGCGGTCGACGACCTCCTCGCACAGGGCCCGCATCTCGTCGACCGGGAACCCGGCCACGAGTTCGAGCGCGGAGGTCTTCACCGAGGAGATCTCCCCGTGGAGCTCCTTGCCCTGGAACTTGAACCGGGCCTGCTTCCAGGCGAAGTTGAAGATGTGCTTGGCGGAGAGCACTCCGTGCTTGGCGAGCGCGCGGGCCAGCCAGTACGTGGCGGCGCCGTGCATGAGGGTGTTGTCGACATCGAAGAACGCGGCCGAGGGGACGTGGGCGGAATCGTCGTCGAACCGGTGGTCCACGACGACGGAGTGGGCGCGGGCACTGCCGCCGACCCGCACAGCAGTTGAACGGGATGTGGCGGAGGCGCTGGAGGAAGCCTCGATCTCTGACACCCTAAAAGCCTACAAGCCTCAGGCAGACGGCCTGTAACGCCAGGACGCGAGCCCGGTGAATTTCCAGTGTGGGACCAGTTACGTCCGATCCGCTTCCCTGGGAGGCGATGCGAGGTTTCCGGCCCCCGCGACGGCGATGGGCCGGGTCGCTCTTCAGCTCCCCGGCCCGTACTCCGCACTCGTACCCCGCGCGCCCGCCCCACGTGAACGGCCGGCGCCAGGCGGTGTTCACCGACCCCGGCTAGTCGAACAGGTCCGAGATGATGCCCGTCAGATCGCCGAGCGCGTCGTCGTCTTCTTCGGCTCCGGCGGTCTCGCCGCCGGTCGCCGGGTCGCTCGCGCCGCCGGTGCTCGGCTCCGAGGCCGGAGCGCTCGTCTCCTCCGACTCGCTCGCGCCGCTCGTGGCGTCCGGCTCCTGCGAACCCTCCGCCTCGCCGCCGCCCTGCGTACCGCCGGACTCGGCGCCCTCGGTGCCGCCCGGCTCCGCCGGAGTCGACGAGTCGACCGCGCCCTGGGCGCACGCGCCCGGGACCGGACCGAGCTCGTCGCTCGCGCCGCCCGGGTCGGTGCAGTCCAGCGCCCCGCGCAGCTCGACCGAGCGCGTCGCGGCCGCCTCCAGCACCGAGACCAGCGTCTCGCCGGACTCCAGCGCGTCGCCGTCGAGGCCGGACACCAGGTCCTCCAGGACCCACCGGTGCTCGTTGGTGAACAGGTCCACATAGTCCAGCGGCGACGGGTCCTCGCCCGCGACCGCGAGCTCGCCCAGCAGCTTCGTGCCGCTGCGCAGCTCCGCAGCGGCGTCGTTCAGGGCGCTGGCGACCGCCTGGTCGTCACCGCCGCCGCTGACGGCGGCGGCCTCTTCGATGCGGGTGCGCGCGAACTCCAGGTACAGCTGCGCCTTGCCGAGGTCGTTGCCCGCCAACGCGAGCTGCGCGCGCTCGGTGGAGCGCTTGAACTCGTACAGCGTCTCGCCCGGCAGCGCGTCGCCCGAGGCCGCGGAGACCCCGGAGATCGCGACGGTGCCCGTCAGCAGCGCCGCGACGATCGCGAGGCGCCTGCCGCCGCGGGGGCGGCGCGGGAACATGTCGTCGAGCACCGGCGCGCGCCTGGTTTCGGGCACCGCGGCGCTGGCCCGGTGCCGGGCGGTCACGCCGATGCCCTCTTCGGAGGCGACGGCCATGAGCCGTCTTCTTGTGGCGTCGTGCCATTCGCGCGACGGCCGGCTGGCGTTGACGAGCTGCTCGCCGAGGCCGCCGAGCCGATCGGTGACTCCGACGAGTTCGGCGAACGCCTCCGCTGAGTCGCCCGATGCGTCGACGCCGCGGCGCCTGTGAGGGAGGGTGGGTCCGTCGGAGTCAAGCAGCCGCGCGAATTCCTCCGCGCGACGGCGCTCCATAGGGTTCAATGTCACCTGGCACACCCCCTCTCACTGCATGGATCCTGCTCCTGTACTGAGAACAACGCACGAGTAGCCCCTGAGGTTACGGTTCGCCGCGAACCTTGCGATGCAGACCACTTCGTCCGCGTCGCGGTGGGGTGTCGCGGCGGTATCGGGCCTATGAGCGGCCCTGACCTGGCAGTGCCGATCCGCGCGGGGGAGGCCCCGGCTGACCGGTGATCGCGAACTCGCGGGGCGGGCGCCCCGCGAGGCCGATCCTGGACGGGTTCTTGTCGGGTTCCCGGCAGCGGCCTGGGCCGCCGGGAAGGGGTCGTAGGGATGACTGGAGGCAAGCCTCAGCCTCGGAAGCCGTCCGGGAGCAGCCGGGCGAGGGTGCGCACGGCGCGGTACTGGAGCGCCTTCACCGCCCCCTCGTTCTTGCCCATGGTGCGCGCGGTCTCGGCGACGGTGAACCCCTGGAGGAACCGCAGGACGATGCACTCCTGCTGGTCGGGGTTGAGCTTCTTCACCGCGGTGAGGAGCGTGGCGTTGGTCAGCTTCTCCAGCGCGGCGGTCTCGGGGGAGGTCGAGGGGTCGGAGTCCTTCTCGTCCGCGCCGAGCACGTCCGGCTTGACGATCTCCAGCCGGTAGCGGCCCGATTTGAAGTGGTCCACCACGAGGTTGCGGGCGATCGTCACCAGCCAGGCCCCGAAGGCCCTGCCCTGCCACGTGAAGCTGGAGATGCGACGCAGGGCGCGCAGGAACGTCTCGGACGCGAGGTCCTCCGCCAGCTGGGCGTTGTTCACCCGGAAGTAGATGTAGCGGTACACCGTGTCGGAATAGCGGTCGTAGATCTCCCCGAACGCGCTCGGGTCGCCGTCTTGAGCGCGCGCCACCAGGTCGGCGACCTCGTCGCCGTCGGCCTGGTCGGGCCCGGAGGACTCGGGGGCGGCGTGCATCCCGGCCGCGCCTCCGGCGCCCGCGGCCTCGGGGCCCGGGCGTACCTGGTGCTGTTCGGCGGTGCCGGTGTCGAGGCTCAGTACCGTCCACACGGCCTGCTTGAGGCGCTCGAAGGTCGGAGCCGGGAGTCGGGACAGGGCCTCGGCGAAGGCGCTGCCGGTCGGGAAGGGGGCGAAATCTGTTGTGAGCAGTACCGAATGCTGGCCGGCGAGCAGGCTTGGCGACGCTTGCGAGCCAAAAATCCGGCCAGCCGAGTTCGGTGCAATACCGGGCACTAGTGGCCTCCTCGTCTGAGGGGTCGGGCCGAGTCATGCGATCGGGTCCCGCAGGGACTGACCCGCCTGAGTCTAGAAATCAGGAGGGCTTCACCGGCGGATTTGCGATCGGCGTGTCGCGCTCGGTGACGGCTTCGGCCGGATCGATGTCGGCGCTCGCTCGGTGCGCCGGCGTACCCTTCGTTCCGGGGGCGGAATCCCACCATTACCTCCCCATATGTTCGGAGGTCCGCGTTCGCGGACTCGTTCTGGCTCAATAGTGATCGAGGAATGACGGAGGGTGTCGCACAAGCTGTGCGATCTTCCCGGACCCGGAGGGAGCAGGGTGAACAGGTTGACGTTGCTGACTACAAGGGAGTGCCACCTGTGCGAGGCGGCGCGCGCCGACCTCGACCGGGTGGCCCGTGAAACGGGCGTCGCCTGGGCGGAAGTCGACGTCGCCGACGACGCAGCGTTGGCGCGCGAATACGGCGACCGGCTTCCGGTCGTGCTCCTGGACGGCCGCGAACACGGCTACTGGGACGTGGACGTGCCGCGTCTGAAGAAGGACCTCGCCGCCGGCGCGTGAACCCCCGAACGGGTGAACGGCCGCGTCCGAGGGGTCCGGCGGCAACCTCGCGTTCGCCGCGAGAGCACGCGTTCGACACGACACGCAGAAAAATCCGTGATTAACGGGCATCGGCGGATTTTTGGTGCAAAATCAATCCGGACGGCGGCTCGCCGGGGATCACTGGAGTATCGGTACAGCTGGGCTTCGCCCAGTGTTACGGGGGTGTACCGCACCAGCCTCGCGAGCCGCCGAGTCCTTTCCCCCGGTCGCCGCCCTGTTAGCGCTGCCTGTGCGAGCCCATCCTTCGGCCACCTCCTAAGCTGAGTGACGCGCCGGTGAACATGGCGCGACACCTGCGGACCTGGAGTTCCACCATTGACGACCACCGGCGAAGGCACTGACCGCGAGGCCCCTCCCGGCGCGCCCGCGACGGCGGCCGACCTCCCCGCCGCGACCGTCCGGCGCCTGCCCGAGTACCTGCGCGCGCTCGGCACGCTCTCCGAGGCCGGGGTCGAGACCGTCTCCTCCGAGACCCTCGCGGCCGCGACCGGCGTCAACTCCGCGATGCTCCGCAAGGACCTCTCGCAGCTGGGGGCCTCGGGGATGCGCGGCGTCGGCTACAACGTGGCCGCCCTCGCCGCCTTCATCGCCGGTGTGCTGGGACTCACGAAGGACTCCCGCGTGGCCATCATCGGCCTGGGCCACTTGGGACAAGCCCTGGCCCGATACCCCGGATTCTCCGAACGCGGCTTCGACATCGTTGGCCTCTTCGACGCGGACGCGGGCATCATAGGGAAGGATCTCGACGGCATCCGGGTGCGCGACGTGGCGCTCCTGGCGCGGGCCGTACGTGACGAAGGCATCAACATAGGGGTCATCGCCACACCCGGCGCGGCCGCCCAACACGTGGCCGACCTTCTCGTAGATGCTGGTGTCACAAGCATTCTCAACTTCGCGCCGTGCGTACTCGCCGTGCCGCAGGGCGTGGCGGTCCGCAAGGTCGACCTGGCCGTCGAGCTGCAGATCCTCTCTTTCCACGAACACCACAAGACGCTCGGCCGGGACGACCCGCAGCAAGCGGCGGTCAACGTCAAGAAACGTTCAGAGACGGGAACGGTGAAGTGAACCTCCTGGTAGTCGGCATCTCGCATCGCAGTGCCGCGGTCGAGACCCTGGAACGGCTCGCGATCGGCCCCGAAGCCGCCGCCCGCCTCTCCCGCGCCCTGCTGCGCGGCGGCGAGGTCCGTGAAGCAGTGGTCCTCTCGACCTGCAACCGCGTCGAGGTCTACGCGACTGCCGCCACGTTCCACGGCGGCCTGGCCGCCGTCGTCGACGAACTCCACCAGGCATGGGGCCTCACCGAGCATGAGGCCGCGCTCGACTTCGCCTCCTTCGGCTACGTGCGCCACGGCGCCGACGCCGTCGCCCACGCCTTCCGCGTCGCCGCCGGCCTCGACTCCATGGTCGCCGGCGAGCCCCAGATCCTCGGCCAGCTGCGCGACGCCTACGAGGGCGCGCGCGAGGCCGACCAGGTCGGACGCCACCTCCACGAGCTGTTCCAGCAGGCCCTGCGCGTGGGCAAGCGCGTCCACGCCGAGACCGACGTCGACGCCGCCGCGCCCTCGGTCGTCACCGCCGCCCTCGACCTCGCCGAGGCCGAGCTCGGCCGCGCCGGACTCGCCGGCCTGGCCGCCGCGCGCGCCGCCGTCGTCGGCGCCGGCGCGATGGGCTCCCTGGCCACCGCGACCCTCGCCCGCGCGGGCGTCAAGACCCTCGCCGTCGCCAACCGCGACCGCGACAAGGCCGAGCGCCTCGCCGCCGAATGGGGCGCCGAGGCCGCCGACTACCACGACCTCGCCGGGCTCGCGGCCGACGTCGACCTGCTGGTGTGCGCGACCGCCTCGACCGAGCCGGTCCTGCGCGCCGTCCACCTCGAAGGCCGCACCGAGCCGCTCGTCGTGTGCGACCTCGCGCTGCCCAAGGACGTCGCCGACGACGTCGCCGACCTCCCGGGCGTCAGCGTCATCGGCATCGCCCAGATGCAGCGCGCCGAGACCGTCGGCGCCGCCACCGAGACCCTCGCCGCCGTCGAGGCCCTCCTCGCCGAGGAGATCGAGGCCTACAACGAGAGCCTGCGCGCCGACGCCGTCACCCCCACCGTCGCCGCCCTGCGGTCCGCCGCCGCCGACATCGTCGACGCCGAGCTCTCGCGCGTCGCCCGCCGCGGCGACTTCACCGACGACCAGCGCGCCGAGGTCGCCCGCACCGTCCACCGCGTGGTCCAGCGGCTCCTCCACGAGCCGACGGTCCGCGTCCGCGAGCTCGCCGGCCAGCCCGGCGCGCCCGACTACGCCCGCGCCCTGCGCGACCTGTTCGCCCTCGACACCCCCTCGGTCGCCGAGGGCGCCGATCTCGCCGAGGCGCTGAAGGTCAGCCCCGAGCCGGTCGCCGACCTGGCGGCCGCCTACGAGCGCGCGGCCGTCGAGTCGCTGAAGGCGTGCCCGCTGGGCGCCGACTCCTCGCCCGCCGCCCCAACGCAGCCGTGAGGGCGAGCGCCCTCGCAGCATGAAGAAAGGGAGTCACCTGTGATCCGTGTCGGGACCAGGGGATCGAAGCTCGCACTCGCGCAGAGCGGGATGGTCGCGGACGCGATCCGCCGCGCCACGGGCGAGGAGGTCGAGCTCGTGGAGATCAAGACCACAGGGGACGGGACCACGGTGCCCGTGGCCCAGCTCGGGGTCGGCGTCTTCGTCAACCAGCTGCGCGAGGCGCTCGAGAGCGAGGCGATCGACATCGCCGTGCACTCCTACAAAGACCTGCCGACCGCGCAGCCCGAGCACCTCGTGGTGTTCGTGCCCCCGCGCGAGGACCCGCGCGACGTGCTCATCGCCTCGGGCGGGCGCACCCTCTCCGACCTGGGGCCGGGCGCGAAGATCGGGACGGGTTCGCCCCGGCGCATCAGCCAGCTGGAGGCCCTGGGCCGCGGCTTCGAGTGCGTGCCGATCCGCGGCAACATCGACACCCGCATCGGCCGCGTCGGCGACGACCTCGACGGGGTGATCCTCGCGGCCGCCGGCCTCAAGCGGGTCGCCCGTCAGGGGGAAGTCACCGAGTACCTGGACCCCCTGGTGATGCTTCCCGCTCCCGCACAAGGGGCATTGGCGGTCGAATGCCGCAAAGCCGACATGACAACTGCGCTGATCTCAAGTAAGCTCAACGACCGGTACTCACAGGCCGCCGTCGCCGCCGAACGCGCACTTCTGCAACGACTCGAAGCCGGATGCAGCGCTCCTGTCGCCGCACTCGCCGATGTCGCCGAAAGCGCCGAACCCGGAGAGGTCGACCTGTATCTGCGCGGCGCCGTCGGTGCCTTGGACGGTTCCGTCGTCGAACGGCTCTCGACCACTGCCGCTCTTCCCGACACGGGCGAGGCGGGCACCGCCGACCTGGTCGAACGCGCCGCCGCCGTGGGGCGGGCCCTCGCCGAGGACCTGCTCGAAGTCGGCGCCGAGCAACTATTGAAATAACCCGCAAGCCTCAGACGACTGTTGATGGAGAGAACATGACCAGTGCCCGTAAGCCGGTGGGCCGCGTACGTTTCGTCGGGACCGGCCCAGGCGACCCGGGACTGCTGACCAAGCGCGCTCTCGACGCGATCGTCGAGGCCGACCGGATCTACTACGACCGGTCGCTGCCCCAGTCGCTCATCGAGGCCGCCAAGGAACTCACCGGAGACGAGACCAAGCTCAAGCTGATCGAGTCCTCCCCGAGCGACCAGGGCAAGCTCATGGCCGCCGCCGCGCGCGAGGGCGAGCACATCACGCGCCTCATCGTCGGCGACGCCTACCCGAACCGCCTCGCGAAGGCCGAGATCAAGGCCGCCTCGGCCGAGCGGGCGCGCTTCGAGGTCATCCCGGGCATGAGCCACGCGCAGGCCGTCGCGGTCTACGCCGGCATGCCCCCCGGGGAGATCCGCACCGTCATCGACATCGACGACATCGCCGCGGTCGAGCCGCTCATGATCGCCGACGCGATCAAGCGCGGCTCGCTCACCGTCACCGCCGACGTCTCCGACCTCTCTTCGCTGCGCGACATCCTGCTCGCGGGCGGCGTCTCCGGCGAGACCGCCGTGGCCGTCACCGGCGACGCGACCGGCGAGACCGAGTACACCACCACGTCCTCTGTGGACACCTTCGTGGAGGCGGCCCTCGGCTACGCCGGGCAGGTCGTGCTCACCATCGGCCCCGGCGTCGACGACCGCCACGAGCTCGCCTGGTGGGAGGGGCGCCCGCTGTACGGCTGGAAGGTCCTCATCCCGCGCACCAAGGAGCAGGCCGGCATCATGTCCGAGCGCCTGCGCGCCTACGGCGCGATCCCGTGCGAGGTCCCGACGATCGCCGTCGAGCCGCCGCGCACGCCCGCCCAGATGGAGCGGGCGATCAAGGGCCTGGTCGACGGCCGCTACGCGTGGATCGTCTTCACCAGCCAGAACTCCGTGAAGGCCATCTGGGAGAAGTTCAAGGAGCACGGCCTCGACGCCCGCGCCTTCGGCGGCCTGCGCATCGCCTGCATCGGCGAGGCGACCGCGGACGCCGTGCGCGAGTTCGGGATCGAGCCCGAGCTCATCCCCACCGGCCAGCAGTCCTCCGAGGGCCTCCTCGAGGTCTTCCCGCCGCACGACCCGATCCTCGACATGGTCGGCCGGGTGCTCTTGCCGCGCGCCGACATCGCGACCGAGACGCTCGTGCAGGGCCTGTCCGAGCGCGGCTGGGAGGTCGACGACGTCACCGCCTACCGCACCGTGCGCGCCTCGCCGCCGGCCGCCGACATCCGCGACGCGATCAAGTCCGGCGGGTTCGACGCCGTCCTGTTCACCTCGTCCTCGACGGTGCGCAACCTCGTCGGCATCGCCGGCAAGCCGCACCAGCGGACCGTCGTGGCCTGCATCGGCCCGGCGACCGCCGACACCGCCACCGAGTTCGGGCTGCGCGTCGACGCCAAGCCCGACAACGCCTCGGTGCCCGACCTCATCGAGGCCCTCGCCGAGTACGCCACGGAGCTCAAGCAGCGCCTGGCCGAAGGCCCGATCAAGACCCGCCGCGGACAGAAGGTCCAGGGCCCCACGGCCCTCAGGTTCCGCTAGAGACTGAGAGGAAGTGGCCGCAGTGCCGAACAGCTCCGAATTCCCGGTGATCCGACCGCGGAGGCTGCGACGCACTGCGGCCCTTCGCCGTCTCGTCGCCGAGACGCGCGTCCACCCGGCCGACCTGGTGCTGCCGATCTTCGTCAAGGAGGGTCTGCGCGAACCGGTCGAGATCACCTCGATGCCGGGGGTCTACCAGCACACTGTGGACTCGGTCCGCAAGCTCGCCGTCGAGGCGGCGCGGGCGGGCATCGGCGGGCTCATGCCCTTCGGGGTCCCGGCGGTGCGCGACGCGACCGGTTCGGCCGCAACCGATCCGGACGGCATCCTCAACGTCGCCATGCGGGCGATCCGCGAGGAGGTCGGCGACGACCTCGTGGTCGTCCCGGACCTGTGCCTGGACGAGTTCACCGACCACGGCCACTGCGGCGTCCTGCGCGAGGACGGCACCGTGGACAACGACGCCTCGCTCGTGCGGTACGCCGAGATGGGCCTCGCCCTGGCCGAATCGGGAGCGGACCTGCTCGGCGCCTCGGGGATGATGGACGGCCAGATCGGCTATGTCCGTGCGGCCCTGGACGAAGCGGGCCACACCGACACGGGCCTGCTGGCGTACGCGGCGAAGTACGCGAGCGCGTTCTACGGCCCGTTCCGCGAGGCGGTCGAGAGCCAGCTCCAGGGCGACCGGCGCACGTACCAGCAGGACGGGGCGAACGCGACGGAAGCGCTGCACGAGATCGACCTGGACATCGAGCAGGGCGCCGACATCGTGATGGTGAAGCCGGCGCTGCCGTACCTGGACATCGTGCGGGCGGCGGCCGAGCGGAGCCCCGTTCCCGTTGCGGCCTACCACATCAGCGGCGAATACTCCCAGCTCGTGGCGGCGGCGGAGAAGGGCTGGATCGACAAGGAAGCGGCGATCCTGGAGTCCCTCACCAGCATCAAGCGGGCGGGTGCGGGCATCATCGCTACCTACACGGCCCTCGAAGCGGCGGCAATGCTCCGCTAGCCCTCGGAAGCCCGGGAAGCCGCGATGGCGATCCGAAGCGATCGGTTGGTCGCTTCCGTTCGCGTGTCCACGCCGAGCTCTCGCATCGCTTCTTGAAGCAGCGCTTCATCGACCGACTTGTTGAGGTCGGCCATGCGGTCGAAGTCGAAGAGGCCTTCGTCGGCCATCCTCCGCAGGTTCTCCCATGCCGCCCTGGCTTGCTCAGTCACGGAGGTCCCGTATCTCGCAGCGAATCCCGGGTACGCCCGCGAACTTCTTGTCAAGAGTCGCGAGCGGCATGTCGAGGTATTCCGCGAGTGCGGCGAACACGGCATCGTAGGGCCACATGTCGTGTCGCAGTTCCCAGACTCGGCGCATCAACGGTGCATGGTCGAACCTTCGCAGGTTCGTGCGGTCGAGCAGTTCGATGGCGCTCTCGGCTACATCTCCGGGGACCCTGCCTCCGAGCACGAGCCCGCGCAGCACTGAAGCGCACTCGAGGTCGATTGCGTAAGGCGCGGCAACCGCAGTGTCGGACACGGCTTCCCGAACACGGAGACCGACGTCGTCTCGAACGAGCAGGAACTCGATCATCGCCGAGGTGTCGAGAACGATCACTGGCGCGCCTGCCGCATGTCCTCGATGGCGGTGAGGACGTCATCGGTGGTGACATTGGCTCGGCTGGCGAGTCGGTCCGCTTCGCGTGCGGCTTGCTCGATGCTGAGCGCGTATGCCTCGCGGTCGAGGAGATCGCGGATGTACGCCTGGAGCGACTGCCGCTTGGCTGCAGCGCGGACCTTCAGTGCGGAGAGCGTCTCCTCGGAGACTTCGCGGACACTGAGATCAGTCATGAATGCTTTATATCTCTCATGAATGCGAAATGCTTTCAATTTCCGATGCTTGAGGCGAGGTAGGCGCGTAGCGCCGCCTTCGTCTCGTTGACCACTGCGGGCAGCTCCTGCTCGCTTGCGGCCATGATCATCGGGAGCAGGCCTCTGAAGAGGTGGACTGCTACCGCTGCGGTGCGGGTGCGTCTTTCCGCGTCGAGGCCCGGGGTCCTCTTCTCCAGGATCTGGTCGAGCCTTTCGAACATGAGCTTCTGGGCCGGGCGCTTCGCGCTGGCCAGCTCCGCCGACAGGTGCGGATCGGACAGCAGCGCGTAGTAGCCCGGGTTCGCCCGGTCGAAGGCCACAATCGGGTCGATGATGCGGTCCAGCATCTCCTCCAGCGGCAGCCCGGCCACCGACAGGTCGAAGGCCTCCCCGTGGGCCTCGCGCAGCCGCTTCACGTACCGCTCCATGAGCGCGTCGGCGATCGCTTCCTTGTTCTTGAAGAACTGGTACAGCGTCCCCGGCGACGCCCCGGCCGCCGCCGCTATCGCGTTCGTACTCGTCTTCGCGTACCCCTGCGCCGCGAAGACCTCCGATGCCGCGTCCAGCAGCTCCGCCATGCGCTTCTCGCCTCGGGCCTGGCGTTTGCGGACCGGCTTCGCCGTGTCGTCGGTCACTGGGCACTCCTCGGTCTTGTTAATGCGAGTAATAGCTCGTATTTTTATTTACGAGTGCTCACTCGTATTTCAGTCTACGTCGGTCGGGAGACCCCATGACCACCACCGCACCGCCGCTCGCGCCACCCGATGCCGCCATGCTCCGCCTCGGCCGCTTCACCTACCGCCGCAGGCGGTCCGTCCTCGTCACGGCCCTGCTGCTCCTCATCGCCGCCGGCCTCGTCGGCTCCGGGACCATGAACGCCCTCGTCCTCTCCCGCTACGAGGCCCCCGGCTCGGAGTCGATCGTCGCCGGCGACGAACTCGAGGAACGCTTCGACGTCGGCTCGGCCAACTTCCTCCTCCTGGTCACCGCCGCCGACGGGAACGTGGACTCCGCCGCCAGCGCCGAGGCCGGTGCCGCGCTCGCCGCCGAGCTGGCCGCGCTCGACGACGTCGGCCGCGTCGACGCCTACTGGGACACCGCCTCGCCGGCCCTCCGCAGCGAGGACGGCTCGCAGGCGCTCATCACCGCCCACGTCCCCGGCGACGTCACCACCGTCCGCGAGGACGTCCTGCCGGGCCTGAAGGACACCTTCACCCGCGACGACGGCGCGCTCAGCGTCGCCGTCGGCGGTTCCGACGAGCTGTTCCGCGAGGTCGCCCAGATCGCCCGCGAGGACTTCCTCCTCGCCGAGGCCATCGTCATCCCCGGGCTCCTGATCCTGCTCATCGTCCTCTACCGCAGGCCGGTCGCCGCGCTCCTCACCGTCGGCACGGGCCTGTTCGCGCTCGCGGTCTCCTTGGCCGCCTTGCGGTTCGTGGCCGCCGCGACCGAGGTCTCCACGTTCGCCGCCAACCTCGTCCTCGTGATGAGCATGGGCCTGGCGGTGGACTACTGCCTGTTCATCGTCAACCGCTACCGCGAGGAGTCCGCCCTGCACGAGCGGGCCGAGGCCGTCGCTCGCACCGTCGCCAGCGCCGGCCGCACCGTCGTCTTCAGCGCCGTCACCGCGGCCGCGAGCCTGTCGGTGCTGCTGCTCATGCCGTTCCCGTTCCTGCGCTCCTTCGGCTACGCGGGGATCATCGTGCCCGCCGCGGCCGTGCTCGGCGCGGTCGTGGTCCTCCCTGCGGCCCTGGCGGTCTGGGGTCACCGGGTGGAGCGCCGCCGCCCGGTGCGGCCAGTCGAGCAGGGCGGCTGGTTCCGGCTCGCGACCGCGGTCATGCGCCGCCCGGTCCTGTGGGGCACCGCCGCGCTGCTCCTCGTCCTGACGCTCGCCTCGCCGCTCACCGGGGTCCGCTTCGGCGTGCCCGACGAGCGCTCGCTCCCCGAGGACGCCGCGAGCCGGATCGTCACCGACCAGATCACCACCGGATTCGCCGCCGAGGAGACCGATGCCATGCAGGTGCTGGTCGACGGCGCCGACGACGCGGGCCTCGCCGCCTACGCCGCCGAACTGTCCATGGTGGACGGCATCGCGCAGGTCGACTCCGCCGCGGGCCGATTCGCCGACGGCCAGTCCGTCGCCCCCGGCGACCCCGAGCGCTTCGCCCGCGACGGCGAGGGCACGTGGCTGTCCGCGGTCCCCACGGTCGACGCGATGCGCGGCGACCCCTACGGGCTCGTCGAGGACGTCCGCGCCGTCGAGGCGCCCTTCGACGTCGCCGTCACCGGCTACCCCGCCGACCTCGCCGACTTCCGCGACGCACTGCTCGACCGGCTCCCCCTGGTGATCGGCCTCATCGTCCTGATCACCTTCGTGATCCTGTTCCTCATGACCGGCAGCGTCATCGCGCCGGTCAAGGCCACCATCCTCAACGGACTGTCGATGTCGGCCATGTTCGGCGCCCTCGTCTGGGTCTTCCAGGACGGGAACCTCTCGGGCCTGATCGGCTTCACCCCGCAGGGCTCGTTCGAACTGAGCGTCCCCATCCTCATGTTCTGCGTCGCCTACGGCCTGTCCATGGACTACGAGATCTTCATGCTCGCGCGCATCAAGGAGGAGTACGACCGCACCGGCGACCGGCTCGGCTCGATCGCGGTCGGGCTCCAGCGCTCGGCCCCGCTCGTGACCGCCGCGGCCCTGGTCCTGGCGCTGACGTTCGCGGTCTACGCCACCGGCGACGTCGTGCTGCTCCAGATGCTCGGCCTCGGCATGGCGCTCGCGGTCGTCGTGGACGCCACCGTGATCCGCGGGATCCTGCTCCCGTCGCTGATGCGCCTGACCGGCCGCGTCAACTGGTGGGCCCCGGCGCCCCTGCGGCGCCTCCACGAGCGGATCGGCCTGCGCGAGCACTGAAGCCCGCGAGACCCGGGCTAGAGCACCATCACCGGTTCGGGATGCAGCTCGACGCCGAACTCGCGCTCGACCTTGCCGGCCACTTCGTCGGCGAGGTCGAGCAGTTCGGCGGTCGTCGCCCCGCCCCGGTTCGTCAGCGCCAGCGTGTGCTTCGTGGACAGTCCCACGTTGCCCCGCCTGTAGCCCTTGGCGAACCCGGCCGCGCCGATGAGCCAGGCCGCCGAGACCTTCACGAGGCCCTCGCCCGCCGGCCAGTGCGGCGGCTCGCCGCCCGCCCGCTCCGCGATGCCGTGCAGCACCGCCTCGCCGACGATCGGGTTGGTGAAGAACGAACCGGCGCTCCACGTGTCGTGGTCGGCCGCATCGAGGACCATGCCCTTGCCGCGGCGCAGCTCCACGACCGCCTCACGGGCCGCCGCGAGCGGCACCCGCTCGCCGACTTCCGTGCCGAGGCGCCTGGCCAGCTCCGCGTACGCCACCGGCTGCGACAGCCCGCTCTCGGCCAGGCGGAAGTCCACACTCAACACCAGATACCGGCTCGAATGCTTGAACACGCTGTGGCGGTACGCGAAACCGCACTCATCGGGAGCCCAGTCGCGAATGTCCCCGGCCTCGCGGTCGAAGACCTTCACGGCCGCGATCGTCTGGGACACCTCCTGGCCGTACGCGCCCACGTTCTGGATCGGCGTCGCACCGGCCGAACCGGGGATGCCGCTGAGGCATTCGACGCCGGAGAACCCCTCGGCGACCGTCCACGCGACGAACTCGTCCCAGACCTGCCCGGCCTGGACCCGGACGACCCCGCCGCCCACGTGCTCGATGCCGCCGCCGCGCAGCAGCACCACCGTCCCGTCGAAGCCCGCATCGCCGATCACGACGTTGCTGCCCCCGGCGAGCACCAGCGTCGGGCCCTGGGCCTCGCGCAGCGCCGCCACCGCCTCGGACCAGTCGCGCGTCTCGACCAGCTCGCGGGCCGGGCCGCCGAGCCGCAGCGTCGTGTGGCCGCTGAGCGGTTTGCCGGGAATCCGACCGTCGTCGCCGTTCTCGCTCGGGCGTGGGCTGGCGTCTGTCACGCCGAAAAGCCTAAGCTTTACGCAGGCTACGAGGAACGGCGGTCACCATGGCTAAGCTGCGCATCACCGACTACCTCACGGAACTGAAGACCGAGGCCGCCGGGCTGCGCTCCATCTGCGGGCCCGACGTGCTCGACCGCGTCGCCCCCTCCCGGCCCGACACCACCGTCGCCGGCCTCCTCCTCGAACTCGCCCACCTCTACCGGTGGGCCGTCGACGCGATGTTCACCCCGCCCACCGACGACCGCGACCTGCCCGAACCGGCTCCGCTCACCGCCGAGGGCCCGGCCGTCCTCGACGCCTTCGACCAGTCGCTCGCCGCCGTGCTCGACGCCGTCGAGACCCGCGGCCCCGACGCCCCCGCCTGGACCTGGGCCCCCGTGGAATGGCGCGCCGAGTTCTGGCACCGCCGCACCGCCGTCGCCACCGGACTGGCCCGCTGGGACGCCCAGATGGCCGTCGGCGCGACCGCGCCCGTCCCCGTCGCCCTCGCCGCCGAGACGATCGCCGAGGTCTTCGAGGCGTTCATCCCCTCCGGCGCCCGCCGCGGCGCCTACCCCGAGGCGACCGGGCTCGTGCAGCTGTTCGCCCAGGACGCCGACGCGTCCTGGTTCGTGCGGCTGCGGGAGGGCCGCGTCGCCCTGCTCGACCAGCCCGACGCGCGCGCCGAGCTCCAGGCCCGCGCCGCCGGCTCGGCCTCCGACATCGCGCTGGCCCTGTGGGGGCGGCTGCCGTTCGGCATCTGCGACGTCGTCGGCGACGAGTCCCTGCTGCAGGCCGTGAGGGTCGTCTAGGGCCCTTCCGGGACCGGATAACGTTTCGGTAAACCTTGCAGGGAAATCGGACAAACGTTCGGCCCCTACTTGGCAAAGGTTCTCCGGCGACGCTAGGCTCGCCTCACGAGTCGCGATGCTCACATCGCGACTCGCATCGCAGCGCAGGGCCGCGCCGACATCGATGTGGTCCGACCTGTGGTGACAACCCGCCTTTTACCACGGATCGTCTGGCACGTGCCTGCCAGTGAAAGGGAACACATCATGGCGACAGTGACCTATTCGGGTGCCACCCGGATCTACCCGGGGACCGAGAAGCCGGCCGTCGACAAGCTCGACATCGAGATCAACGACGGCGAATTCCTCGTCCTCGTCGGTCCCTCCGGCTGCGGCAAGTCGACCTCCCTGCGCATGCTCGCAGGTCTCGAGGAAGTCGACGAAGGCTCGATCTTCATCAACGACACCGACGTGTCGAACCTCCCCCCCAAGTCCCGCGACATCGCGATGGTCTTCCAGAACTACGCGCTCTACCCGCACATGTCCGTCTTCGACAACATGGCGTTCGCCCTCAAGCTGCGCCGCATGCCGAAGGCCGAGATCAAGCAGCGCGTGGAAGACGCCGCGAAGCTCCTGGACCTCTCGGAGTACCTGGGCCGCAAGCCCAAGGCCCTCTCCGGCGGCCAGCGCCAGCGTGTCGCCATGGGCCGCGCGATCGTGCGCGAGCCGCAGGTGTTCCTCATGGACGAGCCGCTGTCGAACCTCGACGCCAAGCTCCGCGTCCAGACCCGTTCGCAGATCGCCTCGCTCCAGAAGCGCCTGGGCATCACCACCGTCTACGTCACCCACGACCAGGTCGAGGCGCTGACGATGGGCCACCGCATCGCGGTCATGAAGGACGGCCTGCTGCAGCAGTGCGACACGCCGCGCACCCTGTACGACAAGCCGAAGAACACCTTCGTCGCGGGCTTCATCGGCTCCCCGGCCATGAACCTCAAGACCGTGAGCCTGACCGAGTCCGGCGGCCTGTTCGGCGAGGTGACCCTCCCGCTCTCGCGCGAGGTCCGCGACGCCGCGACCCAGGACGGCGGTGACCAGCAGGTCACCATCGGCATCCGCCCCGAGCACTGCAAGCTCGGCACGGAGACCTCCGGCGGCATCCCGATCGAGGTCGACCTCGTCGAGGAGCTCGGCTCGGAGGCCTACGTCTACGGCCACGCCGCGTACAACGGCTCTTCGGAGCGCTTCGTCGTGCGCACCGAGTCGGCCCACGTGCCGCGCCTGGCCGAGACCGTCTACGTGGTGCCGGAGCCGGGCCACGAGCACGTCTTCCACGCCGCCACCGGCGAGCGTCTGAACTAGTACGGCGACCGGGCCCCCGCGGCCCGGCAGCCTCGGCTTCACCTCGGAGGGCCGCGCTTCGGCGCGGCCCTCCTCGCTTTTTCGTGCTTTTCCGTACTGGGGCGCTTACCGAAACGCAGCGGCAATCCGCTTAGCGCTACCGTTGTGCGTATGGCCGCCCTCACCCCCAGTAGGCCTCGAGTCGAAGGCGCCGACGCATTCACCGTCGGCACCGCCTACGGCCGCGCCCTGGACGACGGGCGCATCGAGTGCACGGTGTGCCCGCGGGCGTGCCGCCTGCGGGAGGGCCAGCGCGGCCTGTGCTTCGTGCGGGCCCGCGAAGGCGACCAGATCGTCCTGACCTCCTACGGCAGATCCTCCGGATTCTGCATCGACCCCATCGAGAAGAAACCGCTCAACCACTTCCTTCCGGGCACGCCGGTGCTCTCCTTCGGCACGGCCGGGTGCAATCTCGCGTGCCGGTTCTGCCAGAACTGGGACATCTCCAAGTCCCGCGAGATCGACACGCTCGCAGCGCAGGCGGGTCCCGACCAGCTCGCCGCGACGGCCAAGCGCTTGGGCTGCAAGTCCATCGCGTTCACCTACAACGATCCGACGGTGTTCCTGGAGTACGCGTCGGACTGCGCCGCGGCGGCCCGCGAGGCCGGGCTCAAGGCCGTGGCGGTCTCGGCCGGGTACATCAACCCCGCTGCGCGCCAGGAGCTCTACGCCAACATGGACGCGGCGAACATCGACCTCAAGGGCTTCACCGAGGCGTTCTACGAGAAGGTGGCCTTCGCTTCATTGAGGACGGTCCTCGACACCCTCGAGTACCTCGTGCACGAGACTGGCGTCTGGACCGAGATCACGACGCTCCTCATCCCGGGGCACAACGACTCGGACGCGGAGATCGCGGACGAGTGCGCGTGGATCGCCGAGCACCTGGGGGACGGGGTGCCGCTGCATTTCACGGCGTTCCATCCCGACTTCAAGATGCGCGACGTGCCGCCGACGCCCCCGGCGACGCTGCGCCGGGCGCGGAGCATAGCGCTGGAGGCCGGGCTCAAGTACGTCTATACCGGGAACGTCCACGATCGGGTGGGGCAGACGACCACCTGCACTTGTGGCGAAGCCCTCATAGTGCGCGATTGGTACCGAATTGACCGTTATGCAGTGTCGGATAGCGGACAGTGCGGTAGTTGCGGCGCGCGCGTTCCCGGCGTTTTCGAGGGACCGGCGGGAGACTGGGGTCCCAAGCGGCAACCGATCCGCATCGCCGCACCGTCACTCAGATAATAGGAACCACCACCGGAAGACCTGCGATGCCATCGATCACTTCAGAGACAGTGCGGCCCCCAGCGGTCGCCGGCCGGTTCTACCCGGCCGACCCGAACCGGCTGCGCGACGACATCGCGCAGCTCATCGACAATGTCGGCCCCGTGAGCGAACCGCTCGCGGCGGCCTACATCGTGCCGCACGCCGGATACCGCTACTCCGGCCCCGTCGCCGCCGAGGTCTACGCCCGCCTCGCCGCGCACCGGGGAAAGATCAAGCGCGTGGTGCTCGTGGGACCCTCCCACCACTACCCGCTGCGCGGGCACGCCGCCGCGCCGTACACCGCCTGGCAGACCCCGCTCGGGCAGGTGCGGGCCGCGCCGACCAACGTGGTCGGCTCCTCGCGGCTGCCGCACGAGGCCGAGCACTCGCTCGAAGTGCAGCTGCCGTTCCTCCAGGTCGCCCTGGGCGAGGACATCGAGGTGACGCCGGTGGCGTGCGGCATGAGCCAGGCGCCGGACACCGCCCGGATGATCGCCGCGCTCCTGGACGAGGCCGGCGAGGAGACCGTCCTGGTGTGCTCGACGGACCTGTCGCACTTCCACGACCAGGCGACCGCCGAACGCATCGACGCCGCGACCGCGCAGGCGATCAAGAGCCTGCGCCCGCGCGAGATCGCCGCGCAGCACGCCTGCGGCGTGTTCGCGCTGCGTGGCACCGTGGCCTGGGCCGACGCGACGGGCCGCAGGCCGCGCCAACTCGCCCTGGCGACCTCGGCGGACACGGTCGGCTCCCCCGAACGGGTGGTCGGCTACCCGGCGTTCGCGATCGACTTCCCGGGAGTCGCCGAATAGCGCCGCCCGACTGTCGGACCCCCGGGGCACCCTTGTGATCGGGGGTGCCGGCGCACGACGCGCCCGAGCGCGGGGGCGCCGCAGCGCCCAGGACTGTCGGACCCCCGGGGCACCCTCGTCGTAGGGGCGCTCGCCGCCGACGCACCCGACCTCGGGGGCCGGACACCGCCCGAATGTCGCCCCTTCGGCGCATCGTTGTGAACGGGGGCCCTCGTTCGCGACGCGCCCGGGCGCGGGGGACGTGTGATGCGGGCTCGCTGCGACGAAACTCGCATGCCGTCCTCCAGCGGCGGCATTTACCCTGTAAGACGTGACCGAGCACGAGCAAGACACCGAGACCGGCGACGACCTTCCCGAGCAGATGCAGATCCGCCGCGAGAAGCGCGCCGCCCTCCTCGCGGAAGGCAAGGAGCCGTACGCGCTCGGCTATCCGCGTACCCACACCCTCGCCCAGCTGCGCGAGCAGTTCGCCGAGCTCGCCGAGGGCGAGTCCTCAGGCGTCACCGTGTCCACCACCGGACGGGTGATCTTCGTGCGCACCGCCGGGAAGCTCTGCTTCGCCCGCCTGCGCGACGGCGACGGCACCGAGTTCCAGGTGATGCTCTCCCTGGGCAAGGTCGGCGAGGAGGCCCTCGCCGACTGGAAGCGCCTGGCCGACATCGGCGACCACATCGGCGTCACCGGCGAGGTCGTCACCTCCAAGCGCGGCGAGCTGTCGGTCATGGCCGACTCCTTCCAGATCACCGGCAAGGCCCTGCGCCCGCTGCCGGTGGCCCACAAGGCGCTCGCCGAGGAGACCCGGGTCCGCCAGCGCTACGTCGACCTCATCGTGCGGCCCGAGGCCCGCGAGACCGCGCGCAACCGCGCGAAGGTCGTCCGCTCCCTGCGCGACCAGCTCGACGCCCGGGACTTCATCGAGGTCGAGACCCCGATGATGCAGGTCCAGCCGGGCGGGGCGACCGCGCGGCCGTTCACGACGCACATGAACGCCTACGACATCGACCTGTACCTCCGCATCGCGCCGGAGCTCTATTTGAAACGGTGCGTAGTCGGGGGCATCGATCGCGTATTCGAGATCAACAGGAACTTCAGGAACGAGGGCGCCGACTCGTCGCATTCGCCGGAGTTCGCGATGCTGGAGGCCTATCAGGCCTACGGCGACTACCGCACCATCGCCGCCCTCACCAAATCGCTCATTCAAGGCGCGGCGCGATCGGTCTTCGGATCGGAGACGGTGACTCTCGCGGACGGCTCGACCTACGACCTCGGCGGCGAGTGGGCCGAGATCACCGTCTTCGGGTCCCTTTCCGAAGCACTCGGAGAAACCGTGACCGTCGACACTCCGATGGAGGTGCTTCGCGCCTACGCGGACAAAGTCGAACTCGGCGTCGACCCGGTGTGGGGTCCGGGGAAACTCGCCGAGGAATTGTTCGAGCACCTGGTCTCGGACCATCTCCACGAGCCGACGTTCGTGCTCGACTACCCGGAGGAGACCTCGCCGCTCGTGCGCGGTCACCGCGACACGCCCGGCCTCACCGAGAAATGGGACCTGTACGTGCGCGGCTTCGAACTCGGCACCGGCTATTCGGAGCTCATCGACCCGGTCGTCCAGCGCGAGCGCATGGAAGCGCAGGCCAGGCAGGCCGCCAAGGGCGATGACGAGGCCATGGGCGTGGACGAGGACTTCCTGCGGGCGATGGAGTACGGCATGCCCCCCCTGTGCGGCATGGGCATGGGCATCGACCGTCTCCTTATGGCGCTCACCGGACTCGGTATCCGAGAGACGATCCTCTTCCCGCTGGTGAAACCCGAATAGGGAAAGCAATGCGACCGCGCCGGACGCGCTGAGCCTATTCTCGGCTCTCACGTCCGGCGCGGTCCCCTTTTGCCCGGAGCACGCAGTCGAGCTCGAATTCGAGTCGGCGGTGAGCTGGCGTGTAGCCGTGTATTCACAATTCGATCGGCCAACCCTCTTTCGCTTCTCTAAGGGACTCGTATATGCTCTGGCACTAGCAGGACGGTTGTCCGGGGAAGTTGCAGTCTTTACGGTTCGAGAGGAATTTGCCATGGCGAAGAAGACACAGGTCATCCTGATCGACGATATCGACGGCAGCAAAGCTGAGGAGACCGTCAAATTCGCTATCGACGGCCAGGCCTACGAGATCGACCTCTCGGCTTCGCACGCCAAGGAACTGCGCGACGCACTGGAGAAATTCCAGGAGGCCGGCACCCGTCTCGGCCGATACAGCCTGGGCGCGCCCCGCGGTCCGGTCCGCGGCGCCGCCGCCCCGCGCCGGCAGACTGTGGACCGTGAGCAGAACAAGGCCATCCGCGAGTGGGCCGAGCGCAACGGCAAGCGCGTCTCGCCCCGCGGGCGCATCCCGCAGGCGATCGTCGAGGAATACAACGCCGCGCACAACTAGACCGGCGAACCGACTCGGCGCCCGCTCCCTCCCGGGGGCGGGCGTTTTCGCGACCGATCGCCGATCCCGCGGAGTGGCCGCGTGAACTGTCGTACCCGGCGGGCACCATTGGATTGGGGAGGCGGGCGGAGGGTATTGCGCTCACAGCGAACGTTTTATCACCGGGAATGGTCTTCGGGGCACGCTTGTTGTCACCCATGTGGCACCCGCCGTCCGCGGACCCGGGAGTTAAGGTGTACCCACAGGGTTTTGCAAGCCACGACCAGTATCGACGACAAGTAGCGGCGGACGCGAGGAGCAGAAGCGCATGTTTGAACGGTTTACGGACCGTGCCCGACGCGTGGTCGTCTTGGCTCAAGAAGAAGCCAGGATGCTCAACCACAACTACATCGGCACGGAACACATCCTGCTCGGCCTCATTCACGAGGGCGAGGGCGTGGCGGCGAAAGCCCTGGAGAGCCTGGGCATCTCGCTCGAAGGCGTCCGTCAGCAGGTCGAGGAGATCATCGGCCAGGGCCAGCAGGCCCCCTCCGGCCACATCCCCTTCACCCCCCGGGCGAAGAAGGTCCTGGAGCTGAGCCTCCGCGAGGCGCTTCAGCTCGGCCACAACTACATCGGCACCGAGCACATCCTGCTCGGCCTCATCCGCGAGGGCGAGGGCGTCGCCGCCCAGGTCCTCATCAAGCTCGGCGCCGACCTCAACCGCGTGCGCCAGCAGGTGCTGCAGCTCCTGTCGGGCTACCAGGGCAAGGAGCCCGCGGGCGCGACCTCCGGCGGCACCTCGACCGAGGCGCAGCAGTCCGGTTCGCTCGTGCTCGACCAGTTCGGCCGCAACCTCACGCAGGCCGCGCGCGACGGCAAGCTCGACCCCGTGATCGGGCGCCAGCGCGAGATCGAACGCGTCATGCAGGTCCTGAGCCGCCGCACCAAGAACAACCCGGTGCTCATCGGCGAGCCCGGCGTCGGCAAGACCGCCGCCGTCGAGGGCCTCGCGCAGGCGATCACCAAGGGCGAGGTCCCCGAGACGCTCAAGGACAAGCAGCTGTACACGCTGGACCTGGGCGCCCTGGTGGCCGGTTCGCGCTACCGCGGCGACTTCGAGGAGCGGCTGAAGAAGGTCCTCAAGGAGATCAAGACCCGCGGCGACATCATCCTCTTCATCGACGAGATCCACACGCTCGTCGGCGCGGGGGCCGCCGAGGGCGCGATCGACGCGGCCTCGATCCTCAAGCCGATGCTCGCCCGCGGCGAGCTCCAGACCATCGGCGCGACCACGCTCGACGAGTACCGCAAGTACCTCGAGAAGGACGCCGCCCTGGAGCGCCGCTTCCAGCCGATCCAGGTGGCCGAGCCGTCGCTGGCGCACACCATCGAGATCCTCAAGGGCCTGCGGGACCGCTACGAGGCCCACCACCGCGTGTCGATCACCGACGGCGCCCTGGTGCAGGCCGCGACGCTCGCCGACCGCTACATCTCCGACCGGTTCCTGCCGGACAAGGCCATCGACCTCATCGACGAGGCGGGCGCGAGAATGCGCATCCGCCGCATGACCGCACCGCCGGACCTGCGCGAGATCGACGAGGAGGTCGCCGAGACCCGACGCCAGAAGGAGTCGGCGATCGACGCCCAGGACTTCGAGGCCGCCGCGCGCCTGCGCGACACCGAGAAGCGCCTCCACGAGAAGCGCGCCAAGCGCGAGCAGGAGTGGAAGGCCGGCGACCTCGACCAGGTCACCGAGGTCGACGAGGAGATGATCTCCGAGGTCCTCGCGAACTGGACCGGCATCCCGGTCTACAAGCTGACCGAGGAGGAGACCTCCCGTCTGCTGAAGATGGAAGAGGAGATCCACAAGCGGATCATCGGGCAGGAGGACGCCGTCAAGGCGGTCTCCAAGGCCATCCGCCGCACCCGCGCCGGGCTCAAGGACCCCAAGCGCCCGTCCGGCTCGTTCATCTTCGCCGGCCCGTCCGGTGTGGGCAAGACCGAGCTGGCCAAGGCGCTCGCGGAGTTCCTGTTCGGCTCCGAGGACTCGCTGATCCAGCTGGACATGTCCGAGTTCCACGACCGGTACACGGTCTCGCGCCTGGTCGGTGCGCCTCCCGGCTACGTCGGCTACGACGAGGGCGGGCAGCTCACCGAGAAGGTGCGCCGCAAGCCGTTCTCCGTGGTCCTGTTCGACGAGATCGAGAAGGCCCACCCGGACGTGTTCAACACGCTTCTGCAGATCCTGGAGGACGGTCGCCTGACCGACGGCCAGGGCCGCATCGTCGACTTCAAGAACACGGTGCTGATCCTGACCACGAACCTGGGCACGAAGGACGTCGGCAAGGCCGTGTCGCTGGGCTTCCAGTCCGACGCGTCCGAGGGCGGCGACTACGACCGGATGAAGGAGAAGGTGAACGAGGAGCTGAAGAACCACTTCCGCCCCGAGTTCCTCAACCGCATCGACGACACCATCGTGTTCCCGAAGCACACGCAGGAGGCGATCGTCGCGATCGTCGACCTGATGGTCAAGCGCATCGAGGACCAGCTCACCAACCGCGACATGGCGCTCGAGTTGACCGACAACGCGAAGCTGTACCTCGGCCACAAGGGCTACGACCCGGTGATGGGCGCGCGGCCGCTGCGCCGCACGATCCAGCGCGAGATCGAGGACACGCTCTCGGAGAAGATCCTCTTCAACGAGTTCGTGCCCGGCCAGATCGTCATCGTCGACGTCGACGGGGATCCGAAGGACATCGAGAAGACGAACCTGACGTTCCGGGCCGCGGACAAACCCGCGGGCATCCCGGACACGCCCCCGGCCGAACTGGCCGGCGAGCGGGCTCCCAAGAGCCCGGGAGCCGGCACGGGCACCATGCCCCCCAAGAGCCCCGGAGCGGGCCCCAGGGGCGGCCAGGTGGGCCAGGGCGGCGCGTAAGCCGTTAGCGAGTGAACGGGGCGGGACCATGCGGTCCCGCCCCGTTTCGCGTGTCCGGAGGGCGCGGCGTGTCCTGCCCCGGCATGATTCGTCCCCCGTGCGAGCTACGGGCGAGTGTCCACCTCACGGGGATGAATCCGGCCCGCGGTCTCCGTAACGTCGGTTCAGGCAACTTCGCATATTGGAGGAAAAGCATGAACCGCAACAGGATCGGGACGTCCGTGGCCGCCGTGGTGGGCTGCGTGCTGGCCGGAGCCGCGCTCGTCGGCTGCGGCGACTCGGAGTTGAACGCGGTCGAGGAGGAGGTCAAGTCCGAGCTGTTCACCGGCACCGACACGTTCACCATCGCGGGCCACCAGGTGAACATCTCCTGCTCGGGCAGCATCGCGTCCGACGGTCCGATCGTCCTCCTCCTGCACGGCGGCGGGGACGACGTGACCGCGATGGCCGGCTTCCAGGAGGCGATCAGCGCCGACAGCCGCGTGTGCTCCTACGACCGGCTCGGCGCGGGCGCGAGCGACCAGCCGGACGGCCCGCAGGACTACGTGTCCGTCGGCGAGACGCTGGGCGGGGTCATCGACGCGGTCGCCGGCGGCGACCCGGTCGTCCTCGTCGGCCACTCGATGGGCGGTCTGATCGCCGGCAGGTACGCCCCCGACCACCAGGACGACGTCGCCGGCCTCGTGCTCCTGGACGCGACCTCGCCGACCGCCGCGGGGGACATCGCGGAGCGGATCCCCGAGGACACCGCCGGCGCCGCGGGCGAGCTGCGGGCCCAGACGCTCGCGATCTTCGAGGGCGCGAACCCCGAGCAGCTGGTCTTCGCCGACGGCGAGGTCCAGTCGGCGGGCGACATCCCGGTCCGCGTCATCCAGCACGGCGTCCAGTACCTCGCGGCGGCCGACCCCGAGTACGGGCTGGGCCTGGAAGAGGACTGGACCGCGGGCCAGAACGACTGGCTGAACCTCTCCGCCGACAGCCGGCTGGACACCGCCGAGGCGAGCGGCCACTACATCTACAACGAGGCGCCCGACGTCGCCTTGGAAGCCGTCCAGGACGTCGCCTCGCGCGCCTGAGAAGGCCGACGAAAAAACGCCGGGGCTGGCACGAAAGTGCAGCTCCGGCGTTGTTCCATTCAGCCAGTGGCGGAGGATAGGGGATTCGAACCCCTGAGAGCTTTCACTCAACACGCTTTCCAAGCGCCAGCATTTCAGCAGGTCAGAACCCCCAAACCCCGCCTCCGCATCCCTCATGCACCCTTAAGCCGCTTGGGGAGCTTCGTTGCATCCCCGTGCGTCGCCAGCTCAGCGAGCGCCTTAGCGATCTCGGCATCCCTGCCCTCGACGGTGTGGAGGTAGCGGCGAGCAGCAGCATCCGAGGCATGACCAAGCCGCCGCATCAGATCCTTGGTGGTGGCACCGACCGACGCCGCCAGCGTGTTGCCGGTGTGGCGAAGATCGTGGATCGTCAGATGATCCAGTCCCAACTCCGATCGCGTCCGGACGAACGCGGCATAGAAGGTGTTGGCCTTCATCCGACCACCGTGCGGGCTGGTGAAGAACCACGTTCCATCGCTCCACTCTTGGGCTGCCACCAGGTACGGCATGATGTTCGACGGAACCGCGACTGTCCGGACGCCAGCCTCGGACTTGGCGTCAGTCACGTGCAGCTCGGAGCCCTCGAGATCCACGTCCGCCACCCGAAGGTTGACGATCTCACCGCGCCGAAGTGAGCACCACGCGGCGATCAGCAGCGGAGCGCGGTAGCGCGGCAAGATGGTCTCCAGCAGCTTGTCAACTTGCTGCGGCGTAGCAATCTGCCGCTCGGGCGCTTTGTCCGATCCCGCGCCGGGGATGTTGCATGGGTTCTTGACGATCAGCTCATCCCGAACTGCCTGATTCATGACTGCCCGCAGTAGTCGGTATGACTGCGCCACAACGGTTTTGCCGTGATCCTTGCTGGCGGATACCTTGACGTGCCACTGGCGCACCCGAAGCGAACTGATCTCGGCGAGCGTCAACGATGTGAGATCGGTCATGTGCAGTTTCAGGTTGATGGTGCACATTTCCCGCCACCGATCGCCGATCGAGGACCGTTGCAGGTACTCCTTGGCGTAATCGGCGAAGACGATGTTCGCGCCCTCTTGACCGATCCAGACGCCGCGCGAGATGTCGGCTTCCACCCGGGAGAGCCACACCTCGGCATCGCGGCGCTTGACGAAGGTGTCAGGCGCGTACTCGCGTTGCCCCTGCGGATTGATGTAGGAGGCCTGGAAGCGGCCGGAACGTAGCTTGAAGATCTTGCCGAAGCTGCGGCGTTTCTTGGCGGGCATCAAGCGACCTCCGCCCGTCCGCCGCGCCATGCGACCTTGACCGGCTCCACAGCCTCGGCTTCCAAGAAGGCGTCGAGGTCGGCTTGCTCGAAGCGGACGTACTTGCCGACCTTGTAGAAGCGGATACGCCTCTCGAACACCAGGCGGCGGATGAACCGCACCGGGACGGACAGGTAGGTTGCGGCGTCATCGACGCCGATCACTCGCGGGCTCATCAGGTGCGGTCCCTTCTGTTGTCGCTGTTGAGTTTTCGATCAAGAAGCGTCTCGGCGATCGAGGCGGCGTATTCGCGTTCGGCGTCGGTGTCGTGGCCAAAGGCGACCGCTTCCCAGTCGTTGACGACGAGCACGTCATCCTCGGCGACCTCGAGCGCGGCGAGCGTTTCGGCGAGGCGGAACCGGGCGCGGATGTTGCGCAGCTCCCCGAGCGTGGTCGACCAGGCCCGGGACTTCGTGAGGAAGTGGCCCCGGAAGCCGAGCATGTGCGCCCACCGCCGTAGGTTCAGTTCGGCGTACTCATCCAGTCCGCCGAGATCCCAGGCGGTGCGCATCATTTGCTTGTGGTGCAAGGAGATCGAGAGTCGGTCGATGTCCTCGATGGAGCGGATCTTCCGGTCGGGACCGTCGTGGGCGCCGGTCGATTTGGTGGCGTACTTGGCGATGTAGGAGGCCAGGCGGGACGAGCGGATGTCTTTCTCGTCGCCGATCTCACCAGAGCCCGTGGCTTCAGTGGTGATGTCGCGCAGATCCAGTTGCGCGCCGAACCGCAGTTCCAGAACGTCACCGCCGGGACGAGCGACTTCGAGCACCACCGAGGCGGCGGCGGCGCGGATCGCGTCGGCGAGGCGTTCCTTCGTGGCCCACACCGGGGCACGAGTACCGGCGCCCTCGGGACCGTCGAGACGGATCGCAGCATGGAAGTGGACCAGGCCGCGCCGTTGGTACTCGGCGACCTTGGCGTAAGAGAGCCGCGCCGCGTCCTTGAACTCGGTGACCGTCATGCCGGCAATGCGCGCGAGGGCGCGGCGTAGCGCGATGGTGAACCGGTGCCACAAAGCGCCGGCATGGGCCTGCCAGAGCACGGCCGCCTCGTAGTCGTAGACCTCGGCGTCGACGGCGGTCCCGAGTCGCGTGTCGGCCTCGTGGTGCCATTCCCCGCACGAGCACGGGCGACGCAGGCGACCGCCAGGGCCGGTGACGCGGGAGTGGACCGGACCGAAGCTCGGCGGCGTCAGCGTCGCGAAGTAGCGGGGCCGGTCGGCGACATCGGCCGTGATGCCCTTGGACGCGTCGCCGTCAAGACCGGCGCGGACGAGGTGGAACGCATCCTCGGCGTACCACTGCGAGCAGGCCGGGCACAGCTTTTCGCGCCTGGTTCCGCAGGGCACCCACACCGAGCCTGCGGTCTCTTTCAGGACGGCGCCGGTGTGCCGGTGAGTGATCGAGGAGGTTCCGCGGAGCTTGACCGGGGCCGCGCAGCCGTGGACGGATTTGACTTTGGTCTTCCAGACGCGAAAGCCCGGACGGGTGACGAGGGCACGGAGATCGATGTCAGGATCGGTAGGCTTCATGTGCGATATCTGCTTTCTGTTCGTGGAGAGCACGAAGCCCGGACCAGGGTCTAGCTGGTCCGGGCGTTCGTCTATTCAGGACTCCTACGTCGGTGCGTGCGCGGCGGCGTAGTACTTGGCGGTCTGTTCCGCCATGGCGGCGGGGACCTTGATGAGGGCCTGGACGTCGGCGGCGGTGATGGTGCGACCGGCGGCAGCGAGTTCGGCGGCCCGGGTCTCGATGGTGTGCGCCATGGAGGCGGGCAGTTTCGGGCGCGGCAGGTGCGCGGGCGGGGTCGGCTCCGAGGTCGAGGCCGCGACCGGCGGCAATCCCGGGGAGGGCGGCGCCGGAGCCCGGTCGAAGTCGGCTTCGAAGTCCGCGACGGTGACCGGCGAAGAGACCGGAGCCGGTTTGGCCGGCATCTGCCGTGCGGCCCGCTGCTCGGCTTCGGCGTTGAGCGCGGCGATCTGGGCAAGGACCTTGACGCGCGCCTGCGTGAACCGGTCCTGGACAACGGGCATGATCTCGGCGAGGCAGAACACCAGGGCCGGGAAGGCGACATGCAAGACCTTCTCAACGGTCGTTCCGTCGAGGGAAGAGAGCACGTTCATCGCGAGCGTGGAGCCCAGCAGCGCCCACTTGGTGGACGAGACCCACTTGGACTCGATGGGGATGCCGCGCATCAGCATCGCCGCTTCCCAGCGGAGCACCGTGATGAGCATCCCGGCAAGAGCCGGTTCGACCGCCCACGCGCCCCACCACATCGGGTCACTGATCGTCAGGCCCTCGGCGATGAAGTCGTGCACGCCGACCGTGGTGTAGCCCAGGCCGACCGACAAGAAGAACCACAGTGACCCCGTGATCGAGGACCGGAACCGGTCAAGCTCCACGATCTTCAGATACGGGTCGTCAGCGATCGCGTGGACCTGCCGCGCCTCCCCGACCTTCTTACGGAGCTTGACGATCTTCTTCGCTTCATCCTCTTCGGACAGACTCACGTTCTGTTTCGTTGCAGCCATGAGGGTTTCCCTCCTTTCGTGGTCGTGGCGGCTTAGGCAACGAGGCGCAGGTGCGATCCGCCCTGCTCTTCGTGCTCGGCGCGTTCGGCGAGGACGTACTTGACGAGCGCTTCCAGATCGGCGTCGGCGGCGTAAGCCGCCCGGACTCGGACCGGGGTGCGGGTGCGCTCGGCGACCTTGAAGCCGATGCCCGCCGTCTCGGGAACGTTCGGGATCTCATCGGCCAGGGCTCCACGCATCCGGGCGCCTTCGCCGAGCACCATCTCGGGGTGAACGGCGGCGGTGACCCGCAGGCAGATTCGGAGCGTGAACAGGTCGCGGACCGGCACCGTGTCCTTGGTGGGCTCCTGGACTGCCGCCCACATGACGTGACCGGTCGCGCGTCCCTGGGAGCCGACGAGGGCGAGCCCTTGCTTGTTGTTCACCATGCGAACCCGGTCGGAGGCGTAGGCCAGGATCGCGCCGATCTCATCGATGATGAGGATGTTCAGCGGCGTCTCCGGCGAGGGCGTGAACTTCCGCAGGCCCTGTTCCTTGAGCTTGGCTTGCGTGGCTTGCTGGTCTTCGAGGAACTCGGAGACGACCTCGGCGCAGGCCGCTTCGCCGGAGGCGTAGCGGTGGGCGATCGGGGCGGCGGCGTTCAGCTCGACCTGCTTGGGGTCGCACAGCCACAGCCGGACCGAGCCCTCGGCGATCATCGGCGCGAGGGTGAACAGCGGGGCCCACAGCACCGAGTTCTTGCCCGATCCGGTCGCGCCCGCGATGAGGATGTGCTTGTCGGTCACGCCCTCGGTCCACTCGCGCCCGAACTCGTCAAAGCCGAAGTGGACCGCCGAGAGGTCGACCTCTTCGACCGAGGCGGGGATGTCCGGGGCGGGGATCGTGTACGTGAACGGCTCGCGCCGCTGGACGACGAGAGCGAGCTTGCGCGGAGCGATCTTCTCGACGGTGACCCGCTCGGCATTGAAGCAGGCCGCCAGCACCTCGGAGGCGTCCATCCAGTGCTTGAGGGTCTGTCCCTTGAGCATCCGGACCCACACCGTCTCCACCGCCGCCGAGTAGGAGCGCAGCCGCAGAATCCGGGGCACCAGCAGCTCGCCCGTGGACGGGTGTTCGCGGACCAGGTTCGCCTCGCGCATGTTCCGTCGCCAGGCCGGGCCGGTGTAGGTGGTCGACAGCCACCGGCGGCGCAGGTTCCGCAGATGCGGCAGGACCACGTGATCGAAGGAGTCGGGGTGAGCCCGGCCCCAGGCGATCGCAGCGGCCAGGCCGGTACCGGCAGCGGCGGCAGTGATCTCGGGTGCCGTCGCGGCGGCGTAGCCCAGTGCCGGCATTCCCGACGAGATCACCGGGTGGCGCATGGCCCAGGCGGCAACGCGCCATTCGCGACCGGTCTTGCGTTTGGAGTTCGTACGGTTCTCGGACATGACAGATACCTCCCGCCTTTCGGCGTGATTCGTTGAGCGGCTTAGTGATTGACAGTTTCGGCGGATGTGACCGCCCCCTCGGTCCCCGTGAGCCGAGGGAGGATCAGACCGGCCGAAGCGCAGGTCTAGAGCAGGTCGAACAGGTCATCCCCTTCGGGGGTGAAGCGGGCCGCTTCATCGAGCAGCACCGACAGCACCGCGACCGAGGACGCGAACCGGGTGTGGGCCGTGTTGAGGCCCAGCCCCTTGTCGGGGACCTTCTTCATCGAGTCGCGCAGGTTCGACATGGCGATGTGGACGGACATGTTGATCTCGTCGGCCTTGTGCCTGGTCAGCATTAGAGGCTCCATTCCCAGCTCTTGAGCTTCGATTCGTGCCGGACGATGGAGACCCGCAGCGACGCGAGATCGGCGTAGGCGTCGGCGAGGGCTTTCTTCAGGACCTCTTTCTCTACGGCCTGCCAGGCCCCCGAGGAGCCCTCCGGGGCGTAGTCGGTGATGGCTTTCTCGGCGTCCTCGAAGGCGAAGCGGACGCCATCGAGGTTGCCCATCAGGGCCTCGTACTTCTTGGCGGATCGGGCGTTGACCCCGAACCAGTCGATCTTTTCCATCGGCATTGACCTCCAGGCGTCGTGCCGGATAGGCCACCGGGCGGTGACCACAAACCCCCACCACCCGGTCTCGGGTCGATGGGGGAATGACGCCACCGTGCAGCGTTTAGGCCCGGAACGTGAACCGCGCCCACGCCCGGCGGAGGAACCACAGGTTCAGCGACAGCGACCCCAGCAGCGCCAGGGCGCCCATCGCGATGAACAGCTCCATCCACATTCACCTCCCTCTTTCTCTCTGCGGCCCAGTCACATTGACCAGCCCTGTACGAGCTTGGACATGCCCTGGACCTCGTGCTCATTGACGTAGCCCCAGACGGTGAACCGCTGCCCGAACTTCAGGCAGTCCGCCTGGAGCCGCACTTCACCCGGCCCCGCAGGATCGGCCTCGACCGTCCCGTCACCGCAGACCTCGGACCACTCGGCGATCGCGAAGCGAACGAACGTGGTCAGGTGGCCCCGAGGGCATCCGTAGGTCCATCGCCACTCCCAGGGGAGCGGGAGGCCCGGGCATTCGCGGGCGAAGAAGTCGTTCAGCTGGTGCGTCGCGAACTCGTCTTCCGCGTTCCGGCCGGGCCGGTTGGTCTCTTTCTTGATGAGGCTCGACATCCGCGATTCGGCGTTGGCCCACTTGGCGACTTCGCGCCTTTCCTTCTGGTACAGCGTGTCTCCCACGCTTCAGCTCCTTTCGTTTCGGTTGCAGCCGTTGGCTACAGCCACGAGGGGTTGAGTCGGAACCAGGTCTCGGCGTCGTGTTGCTCGGCGACGCATTCGACGTGGACGACATGACCGCCCAGCAGGTGCCGGGCGTAGAGGACCACTTCAGGAGGCGGGCCGAATTCGAAGCCCGGGTCGGCGCCGGTGGCGTCGCACCAGTCGGCGAAGTCGCGGACGGCGCCGTAGCCCTCGAACCGGCCCGTCAGCTCGCGACCGGCGATCCACCGGGGTTGCACCGTGCCGGCAGGAAGCACCTCGGTAAGGGCCTGCCGGAACAGCGCGTCAACTTTGCTCGGATCGCGTTCAGCCGCAGCGTATTTGACTGTTGTCGCCGCTATCACTCGCTGCCCTTGGCCCGGTTCTCTTCGATGGCAGCGGCATCCTCCACGACCTCGGTCAGGCCCCAGGCGAAGTCCTTCGCGTAGTTCCGAACGACCTGGATCTCGCCTGCGAGCTGCTTGGCCTGGGACTCCAGGCGGTTCAGGTGATCGATGAAGCCGGGGAACGAACGGAACTTCAGGGCCGTGGGGCGCGAAGCGTCATACCAGTTTTCGGGCATCTCTTCGGTCATCGTGATCTTCCTTCTCTGATCCGCACATCGGCGTTCGATGCGCACAAACCCTCACGGCGGCAACAGGTACCGTCTTGTCCATGAGGGAATGAACTCATCGAGGGGGGAAGGTCTGGTCAGCGGAAACGCTCCAGCGCCGCCGCCCGCTCCTCCTCGGTCTCGAAGTAGATTTCGAACCGGACTACCAGCAGGCCGACCCGGCCCCAGGTAGCGAGGATCGTCTTGCCCTCGGGGTCCGCGTGCCTGCCGATGTCGGTCCCGAGCGCGTCGGCGAGGGCCTCCAGATCCCCAACCGTGGTCAGCCCGGTCGTCCAGGTGCCGAAGGAGTGAGCCAACTCCATCTCGACCCCATCAAGGGCGATACCAGCGGGCATCTTCGGCGCGAAGTACTCCAGGAGAGCCGTCTCCAGCTCCTCTATCGAGGTGTCGACGTTCGCGCCAAGGGCTTCGATCTCGTCAGCAGTTCTCGGATTGCTCAATGCAATTCACCTTGCCTTTCGGGTAAACCCGCACATCGACGTTCGACGTGCACAAACCCCCACGGAGAAGCAGCTCCTTCCCTGTGCCCGTGGAGGAATGAACCCAGCGACCGCGACACCATGTGTCTATTGCGGACGGCAGGTCAGCCCGGAAAAAGGCAAGCTCAAACACCCTGTTGAATTCAGAAACAACGCACCAGCAGAACGAACGCGCAGACTTCTC
This sequence comes from Glycomyces harbinensis, assembly GCF_900101745.1. Classification (GTDB taxonomy): domain Bacteria; phylum Actinomycetota; class Actinomycetes; order Mycobacteriales; family Micromonosporaceae; genus Glycomyces; species Glycomyces harbinensis. Next base: position 286,653 of record NZ_FNAD01000004.1, read on the forward strand.
CATCCGCCCGAACGGAACCACTAGTCCAGTGCCCTAGCCGGACTCAAACCGGCCGCCCCGTCAAAACCCGAGGGAAGGGCCACCAAGCAGCGCCAGCCGCTAGCCCTGGGAGACCGGCACCAGGCCCTCAGCCGCGAACTTCTGCGTCACGAAGGTCCGGCCCTTGTCGTTGGTGAACTCCGAGACCGAGACCGAGGGACGGTCGAGCTGGACGTACATGCCCTCGTCGAACTCCTCGCCGGGGTCGCGGGTGAACTCGACCTTGATCTCCTCGCCCTTGGGACGCTTGCCGTTCTCAAACTTCTGGAGCGACTTCGCGAACACGCTCACGACGTAGATCGACTCCTGCGTGTCGTACGTCATCGCGACCTGCGACTGACCGTCCTTGACGAACGTCTTCAGCTCGGGAGCCTCGGTCACCATCAGCGAGTAACCAGTCAGGTTGATCGGGAGCTTCTGAAGCATCTGAATACCTCTTCCGGGTTGCCTGCCGAGGCCTTCCCGGCAGAGCTGTTCCGCTTGGAACACATCAAACATATCATGTACATGATGTCTGTCAAGTAGATCGTAACTCTACAAAAATCGGGCGCCTGTGTTGTGCATCATCTACATGATGTCTCTGACGTGCGGTACTATGCAGGCATGACGATCAGACGAGTCCCTGGCAGGTCGGTCTACCAGCAGATCGCTGACAGCTACCGGCAGCGCATCGAGCGCGGAGACTTCGCCGAGACCGGAAAGCTTCCGACTGAACCTCGGATTGCTGAGGAGCAGGAAGTTACGGTCACGACTGCACGCCGTGCCCTCACGGTGCTCAAGGACGAAGGCCTCATCGAGTCAAGGCCTCCTCTAGGCTGGTTCGTGCGCTCACGGCAACAGCAGATCTACCGCCCTCAGGACGAGGGCCGATCGGTCAAAGCCCTGTCCGAGACTGAATCTTGGGTTCAGCAGATCAAGAGTGATGGCCGGAAGCCTCAGCAGACGATCGAAGTGGCGATCGAGCGTGCACCCGAGTTGATTGCCACTCGGCTTGCGCTAGCCGAAGGTGAGAACGTCTTGGCGCGAAAGCGGATTCGATTCATCAACGATGAGCCAATCAATATCAACAACTCGTACTTCCCTATGTCGATCGCCGGAGGGACCGAGCTAGAGTCGCCTGCCGACATTGAGCGCGGGACCAGCTATCCTCTTGCTCAGCGGGGGATTATCCAATGCAGGTCTGTGCACGAAATTGACGTTCGCATGCCTACTCCGGAAGAGAAGCAGAAGCTCGACATCGGCGCGGGCACACCTGTAGCGGTTCATATTGTGACCACGTTTAGCACCCAGGACAACCCGGTTCGGTGTTCAATCAACGTACTTCCGGGCGATCGGCACCACATCATGTTCACGCATGAATGGGACCCTGAGGGAAAGTAACGGCTGACATGTCGCAGAAGCTTACTTTCGCCCGCGCATCGGAAGCAGATTTTTCGGATGCGATGGAGATCATCACCAGTCGCGTTAAGTGGCTTGGAGACTCGGGAAGCCGTCAGTGGAATAGCCGAGACTTCTCAGATGACACTCACGAATCCATCGCCGCCGGAGCAACCTGGATTCTTCGAGATGAGACGACCTCTCTCGGAGTAATCAACATGACAACCATTGCTGATTCTGATTTCTGGACAGATCAGGAGCAGCGCCAACCGGCCCTCTATTTCGGCAGGATGGCGACACACATCGAAGCGCGCGGCAAGGGCCTTGGCGCTCTTCTGCTACAGCTTGCGCGAGCCTACGCGGCCCAGAACCAGCTACCACGTGTCCGCTGGGACGTCTGGCGTGGCAACCAGGGGCTATATGACTTCTATCAAGGGCAGGGCGGCAAGCATCTTCGGACCGTCGAGGCAACACATCGTGGCTCAGGGGCACTATTCGAAATTGCGTTTCGATCGGTCCCGGCGCTTCCCGATGGCATCGATATTCTTGACCCTCGCGAACGCATCGAAGTGCCGACCGTCAAGCGAATTCCATTCCTGGCTGAAGACGAAACCGGCATTGGGTTCCGGGACGGCGTTTCCCACTATCATCAAGTTGAGGGTATTCGCCTCTCATCGGATGGCGAGGACTTGCCTATGACCGTTCCCAATATCGATGCTGTAGCGCAACGTGTTTATTTCTCTGGGTCCGACTGGCACGTGCAAGATTTCTACGAGTACTCGATTTCTGGATGGAGCAATCTGCCGGAGCTTAAGGAAGGCGTTCCCTACTTTCTGGAGCACTTCACCGATGGTGCTCGATCTTGCGGAGTCCACCTAGTTGGAGCTAATCTCTACTAGCTGTTCTAGAGGTGGCATCGATTCAGGCTCCTCGGACGCAATTGCTTCAGCATGAGAATAGATGAAGGCCATTCGAACATCGCCGAAGTCCGGCGCGCGAGTGGCCTTCCGTCGTTCTATCCCGCCTCCAGCATCCGCACCGACCCACCTTCCCCCGCTTGCCCGTGCTCTCCTACGCCTGCCCTCGCTTCCCTTGGTGTCGTGCTTGGTTGTGGCCTCGGCGTGCTGGTTCAAACTTTCTATACATCATCAAGGGGCGCGCAAGCGCGCCCTGGCGCTCGCCACTCGCCGCCGCCCGGGGGCCCGCCTCCGGCACCCCAGTCGTCGGCGGCGGCGGCGCCAGCGAGACGGACTAGACGCAGAACGGCCGGCATGACGCAGGACTCCGGGCCGGGTGGGCGCAGGGGCGCCAGGCAGCGACAAGAGGATGGTGGGAAGCGTCGCGTATCTCGAACATACGTACGACTATCTTGCGCGAGACTCCGGCTCCGTTCTTGAAGAGGCCGAAATGAACGGCGTCCGGGCCCCCTGGAATCGATGCCGTGGCGGTCGGCGGCACCGCCGCAGGGTTCAGTAGGGGATCTTGCCGCCGCAAGCGTCGGCTGCGGCAAGGTGGCGGCGCCGTCGTGGGCCCGGCTACCAGCGTCCTGAGCCCCGGTGATCCGATGCGGCCTGCATCCCTAGTGCATCTCTAGCGGGGGACAACAGCGGCAATCTCCGGGCACGAACAGCAAGAAGCCGACCGGCTTGTGAGAACCGGTCGGCTGATGTTTTTGCAGGTAGACCCTGCCGCTAATGGCGGAGGATAGGGGATTCGAACCCCTGAGAGCTTTCACTCAACACGCTTTCCAAGCGTGCGCACTAGGCCACTATGCGAATCCTCCGCGGAGTACCTTACCCGACGTCCGGAAAGGCCTCCAACTGGGTTGCGAGGGGTGACCTGTGTTGCACCGGAAGGGCGGAGAGGCCCGGCGAGCGGGCGCGCGGGCACGGTGACGTCGGCGACCTTCCGGGCGCGCCCGGTTCGCCGGGGCGGGTCGAGTGCGATAGGCTATTGCCCGTCCCTCATGCGGCGTCATCTTGTGAACCTCCCCAGGGCCGGAAGGCAGCAAGGATAAGCGAGCTCTGTCGGGTGTGTGAGGGACCCAGCCGCCTTAGCTCAGTCGGCAGAGCGTGTTACTCGTAATAACAAGGTCGACGGTTCGATTCCGTCAGGCGGCTCCAGCAAGGCCTCGGTTGCACCGGGGCCTTTTTGCTTGCCGCCGCACCGCGGCCGCGGCCGATTCGCCGCCCCCGCTTCCGATCCTGCCGGTGAAGCGCCGCTCAACCGCCTTTTCATCGGACCCGCCCCGCCCTATGTTGGGTTCGCCCCTCTGGCGGACGAACAGCGCTGTCCCCATCCGCCGCGCCGGAACACAACTTGAGAGCGAGGAAGCGATGAGCGGACTCGAGGTCGACCCCGACGACCTGATCGACGCCGGTGAGATAACCCTGCCGTACGCGGCCGACTTCTACGACGAGATGGCCAACCGCGCCGGCGCGATCGGCGACCAGGGCGCCTCCGGGCTGCTCACCCTGCGCCCCTCCCCGGCGGGCAACGCCCTCGGCGAGGCCATCGTGCGCTGCCACCGCTTCCTGTACGCCGTCACCGAGCAGACCGCCGACAGCCACCGTGCCGTCGCCCTGAGCGTGGCCGAGGCCGGGCACGAGTACCGTCGCGCCGACGAGGCCAACGCGGGCGGCTTCGAGATGACCGGCGAAGAGCTCACCGGCGCCGTCGCCGCCGACTTCACCGAGGTCGACGCCGGCGAGTACGAGTCCGACAGCGGCTACCGGTTCAACAACTTCGACCGCGCCGAGAACGGCTCCGGATACGAGGACGCGCTGTCGGGCGCCCCGCGGACGCCGGCCGACCCCCAGGACTACGAGATCGACCGCGAAGCCTTCCCCGAACGGACCCGGCTGACCGACCGGGGCGGCGACCGGCCGCCCCTCTCCGAACGAGACGGACGCTGACCTTGCCGAAATTCCCCGATTTCAAGAGCATGATCGAGAGCCCGCCCCCGAGCGGGGACGCGATCAAGGAGATGGTCGCGGGCTTCAGCGAGCCGCTCCAGATGCGGTACGTCCGGTTCCACTACGACGAGTTCTTCAACGCGCGGTACCCCACCGGCAGCGTCATCCAGAACCCGAACGACACCTGGACCTTCGACTTCGACACGCACATGACCGGCGCCGAGGATGAAGAACTGCGCAGCATGTGCTGGGCGGCCGCCACGAACTTCATCGTCGACGTGCTCGTGCGCGTCGAAGCCCTCCTGGACAAGGACGAGGACGCCCTCAGCGCGCTCGCGCACGACCTCCGCCAGCTCGCCAAGTCCTACGACGGCGCGGTCACCGACGCCAAGCTCGGGATCGTGCAGGAGCGGTTCGAGAGCTGGCACGGCGGCGCCGGCGCGGCCGTCCGCGAGAACTACTCCGACCACTTCACCAGGTCCGCCCAGAGCCACACCGAGATGGCGAACGCGCTGGCGAACGCCGCCGAGCTCGACGCCCTGGTCGTCATGAAGCTCCGGCACCACCTCGACGGGCTGGTGCGAGGCGCCGGCGCCGCCATCGACAACGGCTCCGGCCAGGGCACCGGCCTCGAGCCGATCATGGGGTGGCTGACGGTCATCGGCATCATCGCGAGCTCGCCCGGGGGCCCGGCCGCGATGTCGGCGACCGCCTGGGTCGCGGGCGCCATCAACAAGGGACTCACGGAACTGGCCCTCGAGGAGACCGACCAGCCGACGATGGACTCCGCCGACCCCGACGAACTGCGGAGCCAGGTGCTCGCGGCCTTCGACCGGGTCGAGGAGGTCGTGCGCAAGGACCGCGAAGCCCTCGCCGGCGACCTGGTCCTGGTCTTCGAGGAGTACGCCGCGCTCGTCGCCGGCGGCGACCCCGCGCAGTCCAGCCGCGTGATCCCCAACCCGAACGGCGTCGACGGCATCGCACTCTGACCGCTACGCGGGCGCCTCCGGGAGCGACACCGTCACCAGGAGGCCGCCTTCGCCGCGGGCCTTCGCCGTCGCCTCGCCGCCGTGCGCCCGCGCGATCGCCCGCACGATCGACAATCCGAGCCCGGCGCCCTTCGACGCCGTCGCCAAACGCTCGGTCCCCAGCCGCCTGAACGGCTCGAAGAGCCCCGCGACCTCGAACGACGGCACCAGAGGACCCGAGTTCTCGACCTCCAGGACCGCCCGGTCGCCCTCGGTGCGCGTCGCCACCCGCACCCAGCCGTCCTCGGGCAGGTTGTAGCGGATCGCGTTCTCCACCAGGTTCTGCACCAGCCGCTCCAGCAGGACCGTCTCGCCGAGCGTCGCCGCCTCACCGCCCTCGGCCGCCACCGCCACGTCCGGGGCCGGGGTCTGCGCGACCACGTGCTCGGCCACGTCCGCCAGGTCCACATACGACCGCTCGGCGAGCTCCCGGTCCGAGCGCATCAGCAGCAGGAGCCCGTCGATGAGCCGCTCGTGGCGGACGTTGACCTCCAGCAGCGTCTCGCCCAGCTGCCGCACCTCCTCCGAGGCGCCCCGCCGGTTGACCGCGACCTCCAGCAGGGCCCGCGTCACCGTCAGCGGCGTGCGCAGCTCGTGCGAGGCGTTGGAGATGAACGCGCGCTGGCCGTCGAAGGAGCCGTCGAGGCGCTCCAGCATGTGGTTGAACGTCTCGGACAGCTCCCGCAGCTCGTCGCGGGGCCCGGCGACCTTGATGCGCTCGTGCAGGCCGCGGTCGGCGGCGGGGGACTCGGCGATGCGCGCCGCGGTGTCGGTGATGCGCTGGAGCGGGCGGAGCATCCGCCCGGCCACGAGCCACCCGATGGCGATCGTCGCGATGCTGACCAGCGCGAGCGAGAGGGCCCCCTGATTGCTGATGGCGCCGAGCGCGTCGTCCCACACCTCCCCGGTGATCCTGAAGACGAACTCCTCGCTCTTGACCTGGATGTCGTCCGTGGACGGCGCCCCTTCGACGAACTCCTGCGTCCCCTGCACCATCGTTCCGGGTTCGGGGATGGCCTGCCGGACCAGGCTGTAGGTCAGCAGCAGCATGAAGATCCCGCCGAGGAGGAACAGGCCGCCGTAGACGAGGGTCAGTCGGGTGCGCAGCGTCAGCCTTGGTCGGAATCTCATCGGAGCCGGTACCCCACTCCCGGTTCGGTCAGGACCACCGGCGGGTCGCCGAGTTTGCGCCTGAGTTTGAGGATGGTCATGCGCACGGCCTGCGTGAACGGGTCGGTGTGCTCGTCCCAGGCCTTCTCCAGGAGTTGTTCGGCCGAGACCGGCGCGCCGTCGGCCCTCAGGAGCTCGGCCAGGACGGCGAACTCCTTGCGCGAGAGCGGCACGTAGCGGCCGTCGCGGAAGACCTGGTGCAGGTGCGTGTCGAGGGTGATGCCGGCGCGGGCCAGGACCGGCGGGGCGGCGGGGCGGGCCCGGCGGCCCAGGGCGGTGACGCGGGCGGCGAGTTCGCGGAACGCGAACGGCTTCGTCAGGTAGTCGTCGGCGCCGATGGCGAGTCCGGCGACGCGGTCGTCGATGTCGGAGGCGGCGGTCAGCATGAGGACGCGCACGTCGCCGCCGGCGGCGTTGATCTCCCGGCAGACCTGGTCGCCGTGGACGACCGGAAGGTCCCGGTCCAGGACCACCACGTCGTAGTCGTTGACGCCGATCCTCTCCAGCGCCGCGCCGCCGTCGAGGGCGATGTCGACCGCGTGCGATTCGCCGCGCAGCCATTCGGCCACGGCGTCGGCGAGCAGCGGCTCGTCCTCGACCACCAGGATTCTCATGTTCTCCATCATCGCGCGGGCGGTGTTGCCGCGACATTGCCGTTTCGGGTTACGGCCGCGAAACCGCCGGGCCGCTGTACTGGCTCTGCGGCTGGACCTCCCAGTCCGCGATGAAAGGACACGGCAATGCGGCGATACAAGATCGCGCTCCTTTTGGGCCTGATGGCCCTGACGGCCTCGGCCTGCGGCAGCGACGACGGTGACGGCGGTGTGGCCAGCGCCGACGGCGACGCCACCGAGTCGGCCTCCGAGGAGGGCGAGGACCTCGACGGCTTCGAGGAAGCCCTCGCCTATTCCGAGTGCATGCGGGACAACGGCATCGCCGACTTCCCCGACCCCGAAGAACAGGGCGAGGGCGGCATCAGCCTGGGCCTCCCCGAGGGCATGGACCCCGAATCCGAGGAGTTCAAGGCCGCCGAGGAGGCCTGCGAGGACATGCAGCCCGGCCCCGACGAGAACGCGACCATCGACCCCGAGGTCTATCAGGCGCTCGTGGAGTACTCCGAGTGCATGCGCGAGAACGGCATCGCGGAATTCCCGGACCCCACTGAGGGCGGCGGCATCATCATGAACGGCGACATGGGCTTCGACCCGCAGAGCGAGGAGTTCCAGGCCGCCGAGGAGGCCTGTGCGGACCTGCGGCCCGAGGGCCGCGGCGAAGGCCCCGAGAACGACGGCGAGGACGGGTGATGAGCCGCGAGCGCCGCAAGGGCGGACGCGCGGGCAAGGCCGTCGCGATCACCGCGGTCGCCGTCGCCGTGGTCGGTGCCGGTGCCGCCGCGCTCGGCTTCGACCCCCGCACGCTCTTCGACGAGGCCGAGGCTGAGGCGAACACCGAGACCCCGGCGACCGCCGAGGTCGTGCAGCAGACCCTCACCGAGACCGTGGAGTACACCGGCGACCTCGGCTACGGCGACGTGATCGGGCTCGACTGCCTCGTCAACGGCACCTATACCGCGCTGCCGGCGGCGGGGGACCGGATCGGCCGGGGCGACGAGATCTACGCCGTCGACGACCGGCCGGTGGTCCTCCTCTACGGGAGTCTGCCCGCCTACCGGTCGCTCACGGCGGGAACCGAGGGCGCCGACGTGGAGCAGTTCGAGAAGAACCTCTCCGAGCTCGGCTACGACGGCTTCACCGTCGACGACGAGTACACCGACGCGACCGCCGGCGCGGTCGAGGAGTGGCAGGACGACCTCGGCCTCGAACAGACCGGCAGCGTCGACCTGGGCCAGGTCGTCTACGCGCCCGGGAAGATCCGCGTGGACGCCGTCGCGGTCGAGCTCGGCGACGCCGCCGGGCCCGGCGGGGCGCTCCTCGACTACACCGGCCTCGACAAGGTCGTCACCGTCGAGGTCGAACTCGACGACCAGGAGCTGGTCACGGTCGGCGACGCCGTGACCGTGACGCTCCCGGACGGCACCGAGGCGACGGGCACGGTCACCGACTCCGAGTCGCTCGTCGGCGAGGAGACCGGCCAGAGCGGCGACACCGAGGAGGTCACCTACCTCGAAGTCACGGTGGCCGCCGACGACCCCGCGGTCTTCGACGGCCTCGACCAGGCCGCGATCGACGTCGGCTTCGCCGGCGACACGGCCGAGGACGTCCTGACCGTCCCCGTCGAAGCGCTCCTGGGGCTCGCCGAGGGCGGGTACGGCCTGGAGATCGTCTCCGGCGACGCGACCGAGGTCGTCGGCGTCGAGACCGGCATGTTCGCGGACGGCTCGGTCGAAGTCAGCGGCGAGGGCCTGGAGGCCGGCCAGTCCGTCGTGGTGCCCTCATGAGCCGCATCGGCGGGGCCCCGGCCGACTCCGGGCGGGCGGACTCGTGGGACCGCACCGCCGAGGTGCGGGCGGCGGCGGCCGAACCGGAGCCGTACCCGGTGGTCGAGCTCGAACGGGTCTCCAAGACCTACCCGGGGGACGTCCGCGCCCTCCGGGAGGTCAGCCTGCGGATCGAGACCGGCGAGCTGTGCGCGATCGTCGGCCCGTCCGGTTCGGGGAAGTCCACGATGCTCAACCTGATCGGGACGCTCGACCGGCCCAGCGAGGGCACGGTCCGCATCGACGGGTTCGACGTCGCGAAACTCAAGGACAAGCAGCTGTCGGCACTGCGCGCCGGCAGGATCGGCTTCGTGTTCCAGTCGTTCCACCTCGCGGTGGGCCAGCCGGTCCTCGACAACGTCGCCGACGGTCTCCTCTACTCGGGGATGCGCGGGCCCGAGCGCCGGACCCGCGCGGCCCGGGCGCTGGACCGGGTGGGGCTCTCGCACCGCCTCGACCACCTGCCCAACGAGCTGTCGGGCGGCGAGCGCCAGAGAGTCGCCGTCGCCCGCGCGATCGTCGGCGAGCCGTCGGTGCTCCTGGCGGACGAGCCGACCGGGAACCTCGACTCCGTGTCGGGGACGGGGGTCATGGCGCTGCTGCACGAACTGCACGACGCCGGGACCACGATCGTGGTCATCACGCACGACCAGGACATCGCCCGGTCGCTGCCGCGGCAGGTCGCGATGCACGACGGGGAGGTGGTCGCATGAGCGCGCCGACCGCTTCGGGCACGGACGACCCGCCTCCGGGCGGCTACCCGCCGCCGCCGTTCCCCGTGCCGCCCGCCCCGCCGAAGCGGGCGCCGGACCCCAGGTCGCTGCGGGCCGCCCGCATGCACGCGGGCGACGTCGTCCGGGTGGGGGCGACGGGGCTGCGGACCCGGCCGCTGCGGGCGTGGCTGTCCGCGCTGGGGATCGCCATCGGCATCGCGGCGATGATCGCGGTCGTGGGGATCTCCTCCTCGAGCCGGGCCGAACTCGACCGGACCCTGGAAGCCTTGGGCACCAACCTGCTCCGCGTCGAACCGGGCACGTCGATGATGAGCGGCGAGGTGGGGATCCTGCCGTACGAGGCGGTCGACATGATCGGCCGGATCGAACCGGTCTACGACGTCGCCGCGATCGGGCAGGTGCCGGACGCGAACGTGTACCGGTCCGACCGGATCCCCGAGGGGCAGTCCGGCGGCATGAGCGTCGCCGCGGCCGAACTGGGCCTCCTCGAGAGCGTGGGCGCCGAACTCGCCGACGGCGTCTGGCTCAACGAGGCGACCGCGCGGTACCCGTCGGTGGTCCTCGGGGCGGGCGCCGCCGAGCAGATGGGGATCACCGGCGCCGGCGTCGACGTGTACATCGGCGGCCGGTGGTTCACCGTCGTCGGCGTCCTCGAACCGGTCGTGCTCGCTCCGGAGCTCGATCTGACGGCGCTGGTCGGCTGGGAGGCCGCCGCGACCCACCTCGGGTTCGACGGCCACGCGACCACGGTCTACACGCGCGCCGACGAGGCGCACGTGGAGGCGGTCGCCTCGGTGCTGGCGGCGACGGCCGACCCGTCGGCGCCCGACGAGGTGTCGGTGTCGCGGCCCTCGGACGCGCTCGAGGCGCAGCAGGCGGTCGACACGGCGTTCACCGGGATGCTCCTGGGGCTCGGGGCGGTGGCGCTGCTCGTCGGCGGGGTCGGGGTCGCCAACACGATGGTGATCTCGGTCCTGGAGCGGCGCAGCGAGATCGGCCTGCGCCGGTCGCTGGGCGCGACGCGGGGGCAGATCCGGCTCCAGTTCCTCGCCGAGTCGCTCCTGCTGAGCGCCCTCGGCGGGGTCGGCGGGGTCCTCATCGGGACGGCGGTGACGGCGGTCTACGCGTCGTCGCGGTCCTGGCCCGCGGTGGTGCCGTACTGGGCGAGCGCCGGCGGCGTGGCCGCGACGCTGTTCATCGGCGCGGTCGCCGGGCTCTACCCGGCGATCCGGGCGTCCCGGCTCTCGCCGACCGAGGCCCTGTCGGCGCAGTAGGGCGCCATCGGACCGCGGTGCCCGCACTTGGTCAGTGCGGGCACCGCCCGCTTTCGCCTTTGGCCGATGCACCGCTCGCGAACTGCGCCGGAACCCGGTGCGCATCGCTCTGTGATCGACCCCTGTCGAATGCGAACGGTGACCGTTTGATTGCGATTTACCATCGTAACAAGGGAAAGCGCCAAAACATGAGGAACACTATGGATCTCGGGGGTCATCGTCGGTAGGCTCTGGTCGCGTATCGCATATCACCTTTAAGGATGACTGACCATGAATGCAGCCGAAGAGCAGCCGATGTCCCCCTATGAGCGCATCGGCGGCGCCCCCGCCGTCACCGAAGCGGTCGAGCGCCTCTACCGGCGCCTGCTCGCCGACGACGAACTGGCCCCGTTCTTCACGGGCACCGACCTCGTCCAGCTCAAGCGCCACCAGGTCGCCCTGATCTCCCAGGTCCTCGACGGCCCCAAGTCCTACGCCGGGCGCGAACTCGCCGAAGCCCACAAGAGCATGGACATCTCCGTCGGCCAGTACAAGGCCGTCGGCGCCCACCTCACCGCGGTCCTCGAGGAGCTCGACGTCCCGCGCGACATCATCGACACCGTCGGCCAGGTCCTCGAATCGGTCGCCCCCGACGTCATCGGGGCGGACGACTAGGCACATGATCGACGCCGAACGGTTGAAGAAGAACTGGAGTCTGGTCGCCTCCCACGGCGACCAGGTCCCGCTGTACTTCTACTCGACATTGTTCTTGACCCACCCCGAGACGCGCGACCTGTTCCCCATGAACATGGCAGCGCAGCGCGACAAGCTCGTGAACGCGCTCGGGGCCGTGGTCAGCAACGTCGACACCATCGACGCGGTCGTCCCCACCCTCCAGGCGCTCGGCCGCGACCACCGCAAGTTCGGGGCGCTGCGCGGCCACTACCCGGCCGTCGGCGAGGCGCTGGTCGCCACCCTCGAGCACTTCAGCGGACCGCACTGGACGCCCGCCATCGCCGCCGACTGGACGGCGGCCTACGGGCTCGTCTCCGCGACCATGGCCGACGCCGCCGACGCGGCCGCCCACTACACCCCGGCCTGGTGGGACGCCGAGATCGTCGCCCACGAGCGTCGCGACCTCGAGACCGCCGTGATCACCCTCGACCCCGGGAACCGCATCGACTACCTTCCCGGCCAGTCGCTCTCACTGTGCACGAGCCTGCGACCGCGGGTCTGGCGCCAGTACTCGCCGGCGAACGCGCCGAGAGCGGACGGCACCATCGAACTGCACGTCCGCGCCGTCGACGGCGGCCAGGTCTCGACCGCGCTGGTCTCCCTCGTCCGGCCCGGCGACCACCTCCGGGTCGGCCCCGCCTTCGGCACCGGGCTCACCCTCCGCCCGGGCCGCGGCCCGGTCACCATGATCGCGGGCGGCACCGGCGTCGCCCCGATGAAGGCGCTCGTCGAGCAGCTGGCCGCCGCACCCCGGCCGACGAGCCTGTACTGGGGCGCGCGCAGCCCCGCGGGCCTGTACTGCCTCGACCAGCTGCGCGCCCTCGCGTCCGCGCACGACTGGCTCGAGTTCGTGCCGTGCGTCGACGAGGACCTGTTCGGCTCGGAGTCCCGCCTGGGCTCCCCGGTGGAGCTGGCCGTGGCGCACGGCCGCTGCTCCGGCGCCGACGTCTACCTGTGCGGGCCGCCGGGAATGGTGGAGACGGGCAGGAAGCACCTGGCCGGCTCCGGCATCCGGGCGGAGGCCATCCACTTCGAGCCCACGGGCGAGTGAGAGAGGACGTTCCATCATGTACAGCTACCGGTCGTCCGGTGTGAAAGTCACCGTCGGACAGGTCAACAACGCCAGGTTCTCCATGACGAGCCTGACTCGGCGCGGCTACCAGCCCGACGAGGTCCACCGCTTCCTGGAGCGCGTGGCCGACGAGCTGGCCACCCGCGACCAGCGCGAGGCCGCACTGCGGACCGACGCGGAGAAGCTGAAGCAGGCGCTGCGGTCCTGGCAGTCGCAGCAGAACTCGCAACGGCTTCAGGCGCCGATCCCCGCGACGCCGACCTCGACGGCCGTCAACCTCGTCTCGCAGGCGCAGCAGCAGGCCGAGAGCTACGTCAACCAGGCGCAGCACTACTCGCGCCAGATCATCGCCCAGGCGAGGGCCCAGGCCTCCGAACTCATGCGCCACACCCAGGAGCGCGCGAAGGACGAGGCGGACCGGGCGGTCGCCGAGTACCGCAGGGACAACGACGGGCGCCACGACCGCGCGGCGGAGGACCGCATCAGGCAGCTGGTGCGGGCCCGCAGCTTCCTCGAGGCCGTGGAGGTCGCCGAGGAGCAGCTGCGCCTGACCCGCGAGGGGCTCGAGCACGAGGTCGCGAAGCTCCAGAACGAGGCGTGAACGCGACGGTGCCCGCTCCGGCCGGAGCGGGCACCGTTGTGCGCTTCTAGAGGTACTGGTCGATGATCGGTGTGAGCCGGTTCGCGATCTTGAGGTGCCCCGAGTCGCTGGGGTGCACGCTGTCGACGAGGTCGGAGGCGTCGGGCAGCCAGCCGGTCGTGTCGACGAAGTGGACGTTCGCGTCGCCCGCGCCGACGCGCGCGTTCACGGTCGCCTGCGTCTCGGGGCTGTAGCGGCCTCGGAAGGTCTCCATCGCGAAGATGTGGGCGTTCGGGTAGGCCTGGCGGACCCGTTCGAGCATCACGATGTAGTTCTCCTGGAACTGCACGGTCGAGACGCCGTGCCCGACGTCGTTGGTGCCCAGGTTGATCACCACGGCCGTGGCCCGGTAGCGGGAGAAGTTCCAGTCGTCGCCCGTGGAGGCCATCGAGGTGCGGCGGAACCAGTCCATCATCCCCCAGCAGCCGTCCGCGGTGCTGACCAGGCACGCGCCGCCCTGGGCGACCTGCGTGTGGCCCGCGTTCAGGTTGTCGCCCACCAGGTATCCGTAGGCGGTGAAGGGCCGGTTCCCGTTCGGCTGGCCGACGGTGATCGAGTCGCCGATGAACTCGATGAAGTTCGCCGGGCGCGCGATGCCGGTCGTGGCGCCGCCCGAGGCGAGGAGGAACCCGCCGAACGCCGGGTCGCCGGTGTAGGACCCGGCCTTCTCGCGGAAGCCGATCCGGATCGTGTGCGTCCCCGAGCCGAGGCCGGTCTTCACCGTGACGTTCCCCGAGACGTTGCGCATCCAGGTCTCGGCGCCGCCGTCGACCGAGTAGTACATGTCGATCGCGCCCCGCAGCTTCACGCCGATCGAGGACCCGGTGAAGGCCGACTCGACGTAGCCGCCGGCCCAGCCCATCGTGTAGAAGGCGGCGTCGTTGGTGTTCCAGCGCCCGTAGTACTGGAGGTTCGGGTCGGCGACGGCGCCGTTGCCGGCGGTCCCGCCTTCGACCGGGACGAGCTTCCAGTGCTGCGACTCGAGGTCGTTGCGGTCGTACTGGGAGACGCGGCTGCCCGCGGTGGTCGCCCACTCCCAGTTGTCGAGGGCCTTGCCGGAGTTGCGGTTCACGAGTTCGACGGAGCCGTCGGACTGGGTGTTGACCTGCCACTGCTGGTTGGTGCCGTTGTTGTCGGCCCACTGGACGATGTCGGCGCCGTTGGCGGTGGACTTGGCGTAGACGTCGAGTACCTGATTCGAGTGCCGGGCTTGGATCCGGTAGTAGCCGCTGCCGGAGTCGACGAATCGGAACTGCTGGCTGGTCGCGTTCGACGCGGTCGCGAGGACGGCGACGCCCCCTGCCGCGGTGGAGCCGTTCTGGATGCTGACGGCGAGGCCGGAGTGGTCGTTGACGATCCGGTACCAGGTGCCGGTCTCGACGGCGCCGGCCGGGGCCGCGCCGAGGACGGTCAGTCCGGCCGCGGTGCACACGGCCACCGCGGCGGCGGCCAGCCACCGGGCGAGCCGCGGGAGGCGGGGTGGAGTGAGGGTGCGCAAGGGGGAATCCAATCTATTGAAACGTATCAATTCGTAACTACGAAGAGGATGATATCGCTTTCCGGTGGCGAAGGCCACTCCAAGGGACAGACGGGGGCCGCCCCGCGGAACGCCCCGAAACGCGGCGCGCCCGGATATCGGCCCGCCGCGGGTGCCCGGACTCCCCCTAGACGACCGGTCGCAGGCCGAACGTCGGACCCAGGCCGTACCCTGGGCTGAGCAGAGAACCGGCTCCGCAGAGGGCGCACCGGCTAGCAGGAGGAAGACGTGGCACTCGCGCTGTACCGCAAATACCGGCCGCAGACCTTCGCCGAAGTCGTCGGCCAGGAACACGTCACCGAGCCCCTCATCAACGCCATCCGAGCCGGGCGGCTCAACCACGCCTACCTGTTCTCCGGGCCGCGCGGCTGCGGCAAGACCTCCTCGGCCCGCATCCTCGCCCGCTCCCTCAACTGCGCCCAGGGCCCCACCGCCGAACCGTGCGGCGAGTGCAACTCCTGCCGCGCGCTGGCGGCCGACGGCCACGGCTCGGTCGACGTGATCGAGATCGACGCGGCCAGCCACGGCGGCGTCGACGACGCCCGCGAGCTGCGCGAACGAGCCGTCTTCGCGCCCGTGGACTCCCGGTTCAAGATCTACATCATCGACGAAGCCCACATGGTCACCGCCGCGGGCTTCAACGCGCTGCTCAAGCTGGTCGAGGAGCCGCCGGACTACGTCCTGTTCATCTTCGCGACCACCGAGCCGGACAAGGTCCTGCCGACCATCCGCTCGCGCACCCACCACTACCCGTTCCGGCTCATCCCGCCGCCCGCGATGCGCGAACTGTGCCGCCGGCTGTGCGACGAGGAGAACGCGGCCGTCGCCGACGACGTGCTCCCGCTCGTGGTCCGCGCCGGGGGCGGTTCCGCGCGCGACACCCTCTCGGTGCTCGACCAGCTCATCGCCGGGGCGGGCCCCGAGGGCGTCACCTACGAGCGGGCCGCGGGGCTCCTGGGCGTCACCGACGCCGGGCTCCTCGACGAGATGTGCGAGGCCTTCGCGGCCGCCGACGGCGCTTCGGTCATGGAAGTGGTCGAGCGCGTGGTCGAGGGCGGCCACGACCCGCGGCGCTACGCCGGGGACCTCCTGGAGCGCCTGCGGGACCTCATCGTGCTCACCCAGGTGCCCGACGCGGGTGCGAACGGCCTCGTCGACGCGCCGTCCGACCAGCTCGCGAAGATGACCAGCCAGGCGACGCGCATGGGCACGTCGACCCTGGCGCGCATGGCCGAGGTCGTCGCGGCGGGCCTGGCCGGGATGCGCGGCGCGACCGCGCCGCGGCTCCTGCTCGAACTCGCTTGCGTGCGTGCGATTCTGCCCGGTTCCGACGAGTCCATGGCGGGGCTGATGCAGCGCCTGGAGACCCTCGAGCAGCGCGCCGCGGGCGCGGCCTTCGCGGCGCCGAGTGCTGCCGCGACCGGTCCGGCCGCCGCGCGCAGCGTCCTCGCCGAGGCCACCGTCGCGGCCGCGAAGCCCGTACCGGCGACGCCCGCACCGGAACCCGCCGCAGAGGCGGTCCCGGGCCCGAGCGCCGCCGCGCCGCCGTGGGAGGACGAAGCGCCCCCGGCTCCGGCCGCCCCGGCGAGCAGTCCCGAACCGGCGGGCACCGACGACTGGGCCGGTGCCGAACCCGAGCCCGCCCCCGGGGCGACGGCCTACGCCGCCCCCGAGAGCGTCGGCGCCGGCGGCGGCATGACCGCCGCGTCGATCCGGCGCCAGTGGGACCGGATCATGATGGCGGTCAAGGACAAGAAGCGCACCACCGCCGCGCTCCTGTCCGAGGCCACGGTCGCCGACGCCACTGACACTGAAGTGGTGCTCGCGTTCAAGCACTCCTTCCACGCCGAGCAGTTGCAGAAGGAACCCGCCTACGGGGTCGTGGTGGGGGTGCTCGGCGAGGTGCTCGGCGGGAACTGGAAACTCCGGTGCGAGGTGGGGGAGGTCGCGAACCTCCCAAAAGCGGGTCCGGGAGCGGCGCCGGCCCCGGCGCCTAGGAGCCCCGCGCCCGCATCGGCCCGTAACGCGAACGCCCCGGCCCGCCAGGCCTCGGCCCCGGCCCGGGAGTCCTTCGAGGAGCCGCCGCCGCAGGACTACGACGAACCCAGCCCTGACGACCCGGTCGCCCCGGGCGGCTTCGGCACCAGCGAGGAGCAGGCCGTCAAGCTCCTGACGACCGCGTTCGGCGCCAAGCAGATCGTCTAGCGCCCGTCCTGCGCATCGAAACGGGTGCAAGGGGCTTCGCGTTCCCGACCCGTTCGGGTGACAGGAGCGCCGCGGCGCCCGGTTCTTGTCGTACCCGCGCGGAAAGGTTGCGGCACGGTCCCCGGGTGGGTGGGGGTTAGGGATGGTAGGTAGAACCTTGCGCTAGGCAGGCAGGCAGGCAGGCGGGCAGTCGGACGGCCGCCGAGCGGTCCGCTCGGCGGGTGCCCGCCCGCCCGGGCGGCTAGGCTGGCGGGGAACCGAGGAAATCCGAAGCCCACCGGCGAGGAGTGATCGCAATGTTCCCTGGCGGAGACATGCAGAAGCTGTTGCAGCAGGCCCAGCAGATGCAGACCGACATGATGGCCGCGCAGGCCGAGCTGGCCAAGTCCGAAGTGAGCGCCTCGGCGGGCGGCGGCCTCGTGACCGCCACCGTCACCGGCGACGGCGAACTCGTCCGCGTCAAGATCGCCCCCGAGGCGGTCGACCCCGATGACGTCGAGACCCTCGAAGACCTCGTGCTCGCCGCCGTCCAGGCCGCGGGCGAGGACGCCAAGCGCCTCGCCGCCGAGAAGATGGGCCCGCTCGGCGACGCCCTCGGCGGCATGACCGGCGGCCTCGGCCTCCCCGGCATGTAGCCGGCCCCCGCACACCGACAGCGCACACCGACAGCGCACCTTGACCACGATCGAGCGGCGAGAAAAGAGAGATCCTTGTACGACGGCGCATTGGGCGACCTGATCGAAGAGCTGGGCCAGTTGCCGGGCATCGGTCCCAAGAGCGCCCAGCGGCTCGCCTTCCACCTGCTCGCCTCCGAGAGCGCCGACGTCGAACGGCTCACCTCCGCGCTCGACCGGGTCAAGGCCCAGGTGCGGTTCTGCGAGACCTGCGGCAACGTCACCGAGGCCGAGCAGTGCAACATCTGCCGCGACCCCCGCCGCTCCGAGACGCTCATCTGCGTGGTCGAGGAACCCAAGGACGTCCTCGCCGTCGAGCGCACCGGCGAGTTCCGCGGGCGCTACCACGTGCTCGGCGGCGCCATCAACCCGCTCGAAGGCATCGGCCCCGACGACCTGCGCATCCGTCAGCTCATGGTGCGCCTCCAGTCCGGCGAGACCAAGGAGCTCATCCTCGCCACCGACCCCAACACCGAGGGCGAGGCCACCGCCACCTATCTGGCGATGCTCGTCAAGCCCATGGGGTTCAAGGTCACCCGGCTCGCCAGCGGCCTGCCCGTCGGCGGCGACCTCGAATACGCCGACGAGGTCACCCTCGGGCGCGCCTTCTCCGGCCGCCGCGACGTGGACTGAACCACCGGACGTTCACCGGGTGTTCGGCGGGGAGCCCCGAGAAAGCGCTCCCTCGCCGGCCCTCAGGCGTGCCCTTTTCCATGTTCCATTGCGCCGCAACAGGTTTCACTCGCGTGCGATCCGTACGATTTGGGTAACAATAATCGCCGGTACGGTCACGATCACATAACGCTTAACAGTGCCGTAACTCACCTTGACCTAGGCTGTGTCTACCTCCGAATACCCAACGATCGACGGGTGAGACAACCTATGCGCACGTCACCATTCCCAGTCAGGCGCGCCCTCGCCGCAGCGGCAGGCGCCGCCATGGCATTGGGCCTGTTCACAGCCTGCGGAAGTGACGGCGGCTCCGAAGGGGACGCCGACACCGCCGAGGACTTCGACTTCTCCTGTCCCGAGCGCACCGACGGGGACCCCGCCCCCGACGAGGCCGCGAACGAGTCCCAGCCCTTCGTCTTCGGCTCGCCCGGAGACCCGACGAGCATCGACCCGGTGCTCGCCTCGGACGGCGAGACCTTCCGCGTCACCCGCCAGATCTTCGAGACCCTCATCAGCACCGACTGCACCGACAACGCGCCCGGCCTGGCCGAATCCTGGGACCAGAACCCCGAAGGCACCGAGTGGACCTTCCACCTCCGCGAGGGCGTGACCTTCCACGACGGCGACGCCCTCGACGGCGCCGCCGTGTGCGCGAACTTCGACCGGTGGGCGAACTTCAAGGGCGGCTACCAGTCCCCGAACTTCTCCTACTACTACTCGGCGATCTTCGGCGGCTTCGCCGAGAACGACCCCGAGATGGGCATCGAGACCGAGTCGCTCTACGAGGGCTGCACCGCAGACGGCCTCGACGCCACGATCAGCCTGAGCAAGTACACGTCCAGCTTCCCGGGCGCGTTCTCCCTGAGCTCCTTCTCGATCCTCAGCCCGACCTCGATCGCGGCCATCGCCGACGTCCCGCTCGAAGCGGCCGACTCGCCCCTGCCCGAGTACTCCCAGACCGCCGGCACCCTCGCCGGCACCGGCGCGTTCACGCTGACCGACTGGAACCACTCCGAGCAGCAGGTGACCCTCACCCGCAACGACGACTACTGGGGTGAGAAGGCCGGGGTCAAGACCCTGATCTTCCGCACCATCTCCGACGAGACCGCCCGCCGCCAGGCCCTCGAGGCCGGCGACATCCACGGCTACGACCTCGCCGCCCCCGCCGACGTGCAGCCGCTGCTCGACGCCGGCTTCCAGGTCCCCGTCCGCGGCGTCTTCAACCTCCTCTACCTCGCCTACACGCAGGGCCAGGCGCCGCTCGAGGACCACGCCGTCCGCGAGGCCCTCTCCTACGCCGTCGACCGCCAGCGCATCGTCGACAACGTGCTGCCGCCGGGCGGCCTGGTCGCCAACCAGTTCCAGCCGCCGAGCCTCGAAGGCTGGTCGGAGGACGTCGTCGAGTACGAGTACGACACCGAGAAGGCCAAGGACATGCTCGCCGAAGCGGGCCAGGAGGACCTGAGCCTCACGTTCTGCTACCCGACCGACGTGACCCGGCCGTACATGCCGGCGCCGAAGGACATCTTCGACATGATCGCCGCCGACCTCGAGGCCGCCGGCGTCACCGTCGAGGCCAAGCCCATCACCTGGGTCGAGTACATCCCGACCACGCGCTCGGGCGAGTGCCCGCTGTACCTGCTGGGCTGGACGGGCGACTTCTCCGACCCGTACAACTTCCTCGGCACCTGGTTCGCCGCCCCCTCCACCGAGTGGGGCTTCGACAACGCGGAGGTCTTCGACTCGATCGCCGCCGCCAACACCGAGCCGGACGAGGCCACCCGCGTGGACCTCTGGAAGACCGCGAACGAGGCCGTGATGGAAGAGCTCCCGGGCCTGCCGCTCTCGTCCTCCCCGCCCTCGATCGCCTTCGCGGCGAACGTATACCCGCCGGACGTCTCCCCGCTCACGCAGGAGGACTTCTCGCAGGTCTACTTCACCGCCGGATCCTGACGAAACGATTTACAGCGAAACATGCTGCGCTACACCGTTAAGCGCCTCCTGCAGTTGTCCGTGGCGCTCTTGGGACTCTCGCTGCTGCTGTTCGCGTGGTTCAAAGCCCTCCCGGGCGGACCCGAGAACCGGCTGCTCCCCGAGAACGCCACGGACCAACAGCGGGAGGCGCTGCGGGCCTCCCTGGGGCTCGACGACCCCGTGTGGGTCCAGTACGGCGAATTCCTGGGACGGATCGTCCGCCTCGACTTCGGATCCTCGTTGTCGAGCGGGCGACCCGTCGCCACCGAACTCGCCGACCGCCTGCCCGCGACGATCGAACTGTCGCTGGCGGCCATGCTCATCGCCGTGGGCGTGGGCATCCCGCTCGGGTACCTCGCGGCCAAGCGCCGCGGGACCTGGCTGGACTTCACCGCGGTGTCCGGCTCCCTGCTGGGCACGTGCATCCCGATCTTCTTCCTCGCGGCCATGCTGAAGGTGGTGTTCGCCCAGGAGCTGGGCCTGCTGCCCACCGCGTTCCGCCTCTCGGCCGGAGCCCAGTACACCGACGTGACCGGCCTGCGCGTCCTCGACGGGCTCATAACCGGCGAGTTCGACGTCGCCTGGGACGCACTGCTGCACCTGGTGCTGCCGGCGATCGCGCTCGCGTCGATCCCCCTCGCCGTCATCGTCCGCATCACGCGGGCGAGCGTGCTCGACGTGGTCGGCGAGGACTACGTGCGCACCGCCGACGCCAAGGGCCTCAAGCCCGCGACGATCCGCGGGCGCCACGTCATGCGCAACGCCATGCTGCCGATCGCGACGATCATCGGCCTGCTCCTGGGAAGCCTGTTCGCGGGGGCGGTCTTGACCGAGAGCGTGTTCGCCTTCGGCGGCATCGGATCGTTCGTGTACCAGGCGACGACCGAGCGCGACTACCCGGCGCTCATGGGCTTCATCCTCGTGATCGCCGTGTTCTACGTCGTCATCAACCTGATCGTGGACCTGTCCTACGGATTCCTCGACCCGAGAGTGCGGGTGCGGAAGTGACCATCGCGAAGATCGAGAAGCTCGACCGCCTCGTCGAGGCCACCGCGACCGCGCGCGACGCCCAGTCCGGTTCGCTGGTGCGTCAGTCGCTGCGGCGCCTGCGCCGCTCGCCGATGGCCGTGACCGGCGCGGTCATCGTGGGCCTGTTCGTCATCGTCGCGGTCCTCGGACCGCTGCTCGCGCCCTACGACCCGACGGCGCAGACCTGGGGCCGGGAGGTCTTCCTCAACCGGGCGATCTTCCCGGGCCCGCGCGCCGAGAACTGGTTCGGCCTGGACCACCTGGGCCGGGACATGTTCTCGCGCATGATCATCGGTGCGCGCCAGACGCTGCTCGTGGGCGTCGTCGCGACCCTGATCGGCCTCTTGGCCGGGGCCGTCATCGGCGGCGTGGCCGCCGCGGCGGGCACCTTCGGGGGCCGCTGGGGCGAACGCGTGGAGGCGGTCATCATGCGGACCGTCGACGTCGCGCTGGCGATCCCGATGCTGCTGCTGGCGTTGAGCGTCGCGGCTCTGCTGGGCCCGTCGCTGAGCACGGTGATGATCGCCGTGGGCGTCGCGCAGATCCCGATCTTCGCGCGGCTGCTGCGGGGATCGATGCTGGCGCAGGCGCATTCGGACTACGTGCTGTCGGCGATCGCCCTCGGCGTCCCCAAGGGGCGGATCGTGGTCTCGCACATCCTGCCGAACTCGCTGGGGCCGGTGATCGTGCAGGCGACGCTGGTGCTGGCGACGGCCATCATCGAGGCCGCCGCGCTGTCGTACCTGGGCCTGGGCAACCCCGACCCGGGCAGCGCCGAATGGGGCACCATGCTCGCGGACGCCCAGCGGTTCCTCTCGGGCGCACCGCAGCTGGCGATCTATCCGGCGGTCGCCATCATCGTCACGGCGCTGGGCTTCACCCTTCTGGGCGAGGCCATGCGCGAATCGCTCGACCCCAGGCTGAGGAGGCAGGAGTAGTGGCACTGCTCGAAGTAGAGGACCTGCGGGTCGCCTTCGGCGCGGCCACCGCCGTCGACGGCGTCTCCTTCACCGTGGACGAGGGCAAGGTCGTCGGCCTGGTCGGCGAGTCCGGCTGCGGCAAGTCGGTGACGAGCCTGGCGATCATGGGCCTGCTGCCGAAGGGCCGTCCCGGCAAGCGCCGCAAGGCCGAGCCGCTGCAGGTCGCCGCGGCCGAACCGGTCGGCGGCGCCCTCAAGGCCGCGGTGCCGCAGTCGGTGCCCGTGGCCGGGCGCGGCCGCAAGGACGGCGGCGCCGAGGTGAACGGCCGGGCCGCGTTCGACGGCGTCGACCTGCTCACGCTCGCACCGTCGGCCATGCGCCGCAAGCGCGGGCGCGACCTCGCGATGATCTTCCAGGACCCGCTCTCGAGCCTCAACCCGGTCGTGCCGATCGGGCGGCAGATCACCGAGGTCCTCGAGCGCCATCGCGGTCTCAAGGGCGACAAGGCCTCCAAGGAGGCCGCGAACCTGCTCGACCGGGTCGGCATCCCCGACCCGGCGCGGCGCTTGAAGGAGTACCCGCACCAGCTCTCGGGCGGCATGCGCCAGCGCGTGCTCATCGCGATCGCGGTGGCCTGCAAGCCGAGGCTCCTGATCGCCGACGAGCCGACGACGGCGCTCGACGTCACCATCCAGGCCCAGATCCTCGAACTGCTCAAGGACCTGGTCGACTCCGAGGGCACGGCGCTGCTCATGATCACCCACGACCTGGGCGTCGTGGCCGGCCTGTGCGACGAGGTGAACGTGCTCTACTCGGGGCGCGTGGTCGAGTCGGCGCCGGTCCGCGAGCTGTTCGCCCGGCCCACGCACCCCTACACGGTGGGGCTGCTCGGTTCGATTCCCCGGCTGGACTTGGGGATCCACGAGCCGCTGACGCCGATCCGCGGGTCGATCGCGGACGTGATCCGCTGGAAGGACGGCTGCGCGTTCGCGCCGCGGTGCGACCGCGTCGCGGAGCCGTGCGTCGCGGGCGAGCCCGCCCTCGTCGGGGCCGTGCACGCCCACCGCTGCGTCATGGCCGAGGAGATCGCATGAGCACCGAGCCCGTCGAGAACGCCGCGCCGCACGTCCCCGCCCAGCGCACGGAGGAGCCCGACTTGAGCGTGCAGGAGACCGACTCGCCCGAGGGCGCATCCGCCGCGCCGCAGGAGCGCGGCGCGCCGCTGCTGGAGGTGGAGGGGCTCGAGGTCCACTTCCCGATCCGGCGCGGCATCGTCGTCGAGCGCACGGTCGGCCACGTCCGCGCGGTCGACGGCGTCGGCCTGAAGGTCGACGCCGGGGGCACCTACGGCCTCGTCGGCGAGTCCGGTTGCGGCAAGACCACGTTCGGCCGGGCCGTGCTGCGCCTCGAGGAGCCCACCGCGGGCCGTGTCCGCCTCGGCGACGAGGACGTCACCGCTCTGAAGGGCGAACGCCTGCGGCGCTTCCGCTCCAAGATGCAGATGGTGTTCCAGGACCCGCTGGGCTCGCTCAACCCGAGGCACAATGTGGACATGCTCCTGGCGGAGCCGCTGAAGGTCCACGGGGTCGGCTCGAAGGCCGAGCGGCGCAAGCTCGCGGTCGAGACGCTCGACGCGGTGGGCCTGCCGAAGTCGGTGATGGAACGCTATCCGCACGAGTTCTCCGGCGGCCAGCGCCAGCGCCTGGGCATCGCGCGGGCGCTGATGCTGCGGCCCGACCTGATCGTCTGCGACGAGCCGGTGAGCGCCCTGGACGTGTCGATCCAGGCGCAGGTGATGAACCTGCTCGACGAGCTGCAGGGCGAGTTCGGGCTGACGTACCTGGTGATCGCCCACGACCTGGCGGTGGTGCGCCACCTGTCGGACCGCGTGGGGGTCATGTACCTGGGCAAGCTCGTGGAGGAGGCCGACTCCGAGTCGATCTACGAGCACCCGCGCCACCCTTACACGAAGGCGCTGCTTTCGGCGGTGCCGCAACCGGATCCGGAGATCGAGGCGAACCGGGAGCGGATCATCCTCAAGGGCGACCTGCCGTCCCCGGCGAACCCGCCGTCGGGCTGCCGCTTCCGGACCCGCTGCCCGTGGGCCGAGGACATCTGCGCCGAGGTCGAGCCGGAATGGCGCGAAGCGGCGAGCGGCCACAAGGTGGCCTGCCACTTCGACCTGTGACGCTCCGCTTGCACGCATCGGCCCGGCGCGGAACGCGCCGGGCCGATGCGTGCAAGCGGGTCTATTCGGGGCCGCGGGCGGGAATCCCCTCGATCGCGCCGCGGTAGGGGTGGCGCCGTCCGAAGGTCTCCTCCCACAGCAGCAGGTCGCCTTCGGCCGGAGCGAGGTCGGGACGGTAGACGCGGCTGGGCCGGGGCTCGCCGTTCGCCCGGCACACGACCGCCCAGAGCGCTTCGAGGGCGGACTTGAACTGCGCGAACGGGATGCTCTTGCTCCGCGACGGATCGAAGTGGTCCTCCAGGATCGCGTGGTCCGGGGTCAGTTCCACGGCGACCGACTCGCCGCCGACGACCTCCCGCCGCGACCGCCCCTGCTCGATCTGCGCGACGCAGTACAGGCCCACGAGGCACTTGTAGGGGTCGTCGCCGATGTCGAGCACCAGGAACGTGCCGAGGGTGTCGTCGTACTCCTCGGGGACCTCCAGGACCCCGTGGTCGTTGAAGCGCATGCTCATGGCCTTCCCGTCTGCTGGTTCCCCGAGGGGAAGCCGTGGCCGATGTTCCCGGTGGCCGGATCGTACCGGCCTTCGATCCAGACGCCGTCCGCGAAGCCCTTCCAGGTGCCTTTCGCGGCGTCTTTGGAGACACTGGTCCGGAAGGCCTCGCTGGTCGCGTCGTCGATGCGCTCGGCGCTCCAGTCGTTGGGGAAGAACGTGCTCTTTCCGTCGGTGGTGAGCTTCGGGACCCATGGCGGCGGGGGTTTCGGGTTCTTGATCTCGATCGTCGCGGAGTAGACGCCGTTGTCCCAGCGGTCGCCGACCGGGCCGATGCGGCGGCCGGGGTGGTCGACGCCTCCGGGCCGGTGGTGGTACCCGGTCGCGGTCAGGGCGTTGTCCTTCTTGCTGTAGGTGATGCCGCCGACCTGCTGGTGGCGCAGCCGCTCGGCCGACATGCGGGTGCCCCCGCCCGCGCGATTGCGTACGGCCGGGTGGTTGAGGTAGTTGATCGCCTGCTTGATGAGTCCTTTGTGCTTGCCCGCCATCAGCCCTCCAGGATCGCGGTGACGGCCTGCTCGATGGCGAGCCCGATGGCCTCTTTCGCGGCCTGCTTGACGGCGATGACCGCGACGCCCGCGAGGCCGCCGGACGCGATCGCCGCCGCTATCGCCGCGACGATGGCGAACGCGGTGGCGATGAGCTCGCCGATGATGTAGATCTTCAGGCCGATGACGATGAGCGCGCACGCCTGGAGCGCGGTGCCGGTGACGCCGGCGCCGGTCGCGCCGTCCTCCAGCGATTTCGGCGGGCTGTCCTCCTTCTGCCACCAGGTCTTGAACGCGTCGATGTCCGCGCCGGTGCTGTCGTCCCAGACCGCGGCCGCGGTGGCGTCCGCCTCGGTGCGGCGGGCGGCGATGTCGGTGCCGAGCGCCGTCCACGCCGCGCCGAGCGCCGCGATCTCGTCCTCGTCGGCCTTGGGGAATTCGAGACCCAGTTCGCTCATGAGGCCGGTCAGCCAGTCGGGGAGGGTGATCGCCATGTCAGCCGCCCGTCTCGTCCCGCAGCCGCCCGAAGTCGCGGGCGGCGCTGCCGTCCGCCTTGCGCCAGGTCTGGGCGAACTCCTCGAGGTCGCCGCCGGCCTCCTTGACGCCGAGCGCCGATTCGTAGAACACGTTGAGCGCCGTGTCGAGCACCTCGGCGTGCTGCTCCTGCATGATCCGCCCGATCTCGCCGTCGCCGAAGCAGCCCTCCAGTGCGGCCGCGGTGTCCCTGAGCAGGTCGACGGCGACATTGATCGCCTCGGCCGTCTCGGTGAGCTTCCGGCCCTGCGCTTCGACCTCGTCGGGGTTGTGCCGCACGGTCATCGCGCGTCCCCGGGGAGCCGGCGCGCCGCGTCGAGGAGTTCGGCGAAGGACCTGCGGCCCTGAGCGCTGATCGTGGCGAACTCCCGGGCCACCTCGGCCGGGTCGACCGGTACCGCCGCGGACATCGACTGGCGCAAGCGGTGCAGCGCCTCGTTCGCGGCGCGGCCGATCTCCTTTTCGATCTCGGCGGCGCCGCGCTGGAGGACGCGGGGTTCGCGGATCTCGACCTTGATGAAGCCCGGCGGGGCCGCGATGACGCGCAGGCCCCCGTCGCAGGCCTCCACCGCGACCGGCGGGACCTTCGCGCCCTGGTCAAGGCGCTCCGCCATCTCGGCCGCCCGGTCGACGACGGCGGCGAGATTCTCAAGGGACCGTTGCGGATCGGTCATGGGCGTCTCCCTGGGTCGGTGCCGCCCGTCTGGAGGGGGCGATCTCGATGGGAGCCACAGTGACCCAGCGCGCTCTGGATCCGCTCTGCATTCGTCCCGAGAGAGCACTGAGAGCGGAGGGTCCGCTGCCCCTACGCCTCGATGAGTTTGAAGATCGCCTCTTGGATGAGGTTGCTCACCACCGTCCGGGCGAGCTGCTGGAAGATCGGGACCTGCAGCAGTGAGGCGCCGAAGGTGACCGCGGCCTGCGCTATCGCGATGGCGATCTGCACGGCCAGGATGATCAGCTGGACGATCACCATGATCTTGAGGACCAGGACGATGACCGCGCAGATGATCAGGCCCACTCCGGCGATCATCGCGCCGATCGCGCCGTTGTCGAGGGTCTTCGCGGGCCCTTCCTCGCCCTCCCACCAGGTCTTGAACGCCTCGATGTCCTGGCCGATCTGGTCGGTCCACGCCTGGGCGGCGTTGCCGCCCGCCTCGCCGAGGATGTCGCCGAGCTCGTCGCCGAAGTCCATCCACGCCTGGCCGAAGTCCATCAGGTTGTCCTCATTGGACTGCGGCCAGTCGAAGCCGAGGATGCCGAGCAGGCTCGCGAGCTCCGAGGGGAGCATGATCGCCATCAGGAGCCCCCGTCCAGGTTCGAGGACAGCTGGATGAACGCCTGCGCGATCTCGTTGTCCGCGTCCAGGTGCTGGGCGGCGAAGTCGCGCACGTCCAGGCCGGCGTCGGCCATCGACTGCGCCGCCTCCTGGAAGCACTCCTTCGCCCACTCGAAGACCTCGGTGTGGGCCTGCTCGATGAGACCGCCGATCTCGTCGCCGCCGCACGCCGCCGTCACGCCCTCGATGCGGCCGGCGAACCGGTCCACGGCGGCGAAGAACCGCTCGGCGGTGCCCTCGATGCTCTGTCCCGCCCGGTCGAGGCCGTCGGGGTTGATCTGGAGCCCTGACATCAGCCCTGCACCCCTTTGCTCTCGGCGGCGGTGCGCACGATCTTCTCGTGCGAGTCGGCCAGGCGCGACATGAACGAGCTCAGCTGCTGCACCGACTGCTGCTGGATCTCCTCGACCTTCTCGGTGAGGGCGTCGAGGTCGACGGCGCCGGGAAGCCCGGCCTGCTCGCGGGCCTTGTCGAGGGCCGCGTTGACGCCGATGGTGATCTCCTCCGCGATCTCCGCGCCGCTGAGGCGCATCGCACGGGGGTCGACGACCGTGACGGTCACCTTGCCCGCCAGCGTCGCCGAGACCCGCACCATGCCTTCGGCCGCCTCGACCTCGACGGTGGCGGCGCCCGCCTCCTCTTGCGCCCGTTGGCCGTCCCTCGCGATCTGGAGGGCCTGCGCGAGTGCGCCGGTGATGCCGGACTGGTCGGAGGGTGAACTCATGTGGACTCCGCGGGTGTGTCGATTCTGGAGTACTGCTCAGGGTTCACCGACGATACAACGGCGCGCGAGCCATGCGGTACAGGGCGAGGGTCCACGGCGGCGCAGTGTGAACAGTAGTCGCCTCCTGGCACAATGACGGCATGGAGACCATCACCGCCCCGGACAAGATGAGCCGCAGCATGCGGCACAACGGCGTCATGATCTGCGCCTTCTTCGGCTTCGGCTGGTTCATGGGCGGGGCCGGCATCCTCGGCGACGGCCCGGGGCGCTGGATCGGCATCGCCGGGTCCGCCGCCGTGAGCATCGCCCTGGTCGTCGCGGCCTTCAAGGTCGAGTCGGCCCGCGAGCGGCCCCGCGAACTGCCGAAGCACTGGGGACGCAGCTACGGGATCTGGATCCTCTTCGAGGTCGTGCTCATCGCCGCCGCCGTATTCCTGTTCAACACCCTCGACCTCGTCGACTTCCTGCCCGGCACCATCGCGGTCATCGTCGGCGCGCACTTCCTCCCGCTGGCGCCGGCCTTCGACGAGCCCAAGTACCGGTGGACCGGGTACGCCATGATCGCCGCCGGCCTCGGGGGCGTCGCCGGCGGCTTCGGCGGGATCGAGATCGGCGGCGCCGTCGCCGGTTTCGGCAGCGCCCTCGTCCTGTGGGCCACCGGAGTCGCGGTCGTCAAGCGCGGCTGAGGGCCCGGCGCGGGGCGCCTCCTCACCGCTCGAGCCGGTCCACCTTCACCTTCCCGCCCTGCACGACCAGCTTCAGGCGCGCCTCGGGGTCGGTGAGCACGCCGAGGTCCTCGAGCGGGTCGCCGTCGACGACCAGCATGTCCGCCAGAGCGCCCGGGACGATCCGGCCGATCCGGCCCTCCTCGCCCAGCAGCTTCGCGGCGGTGACCGTGGCCGAGCGGATCACGTCGGCCGCGGGCAGGACCGCGCCGCGGATCCTGAACTCCTCCAACTGGTGGCGCCGCATCCCGCCGAGCAGGTCCGAGCCGTAGCAGAGGTTCACCCCGGCCCGATGCGCCAGCTCCAGGGCCCGCAGGCCCGCGTCGAGCACGAGGGTGTTCTTGCGCAGGCTCCCCTCGGGCAGCCCGTATGCGGCGCCCTCGACGGCCATCCGCCGGTACGTCACCAAGGTGGGCACCAGGAACGCGTCGTGCTCCAGGAACAGATCCACACTGGACTCGTCGAGCAGGTTGCCGTGCTCGATGGAGCGCACGCCCGCCGCGAGGCCCCGGTTGATCGCCCGCGCGGTGTAGGCGTGCCCGGCGACGTACCGGTTGACCGCCTCGGCCTCCTCTACGATCGCGCGGATCTCCTCGATCGAGAACTGTGTCGAGTCGACCCGGTCGGTCGGCGAGGCGACCCCGCCCGACAGCATGATCTTGACGTGGTGCGCGCCGGTGCGCAGCTGCTCGCGCGCGGCCTTGCGCACCCCGTCGACGCCGTCGCAGACCACCCCGATGTCGGGGCAGCACTGGTGCGGGTCGCGGATGCCGCGCCCCGGGGGACGCAGGTCGGCGTGGCCGCCGGTCTGCGAGAGCGCCTTGCCGCCGTAGTGGACCCGGGGCCCGTCGATGAGGCCCTCGGCGACCGCGTCGTGGATGCCGAAGTCGGCCCCGCCGGGATCGCGCACGGTGGTGAACCCGCGGTGGAGCATCTCGCGCAGCTCGATCGCGGCCTTGACGGCCACGTACGCGGGCGACTGGTCGGCCAGGACCCCCAGGTCCGCGGTGTGGGCGTTGACGTGCACGTGGCAGTCGATGAGGCCCGGCATGAGGGTCCGCCCGGCGAGGTCGACGACCCGCGCGCCGTCCGGCGCCTCGACGTCCGGACCGACGGCGGCGACCTCCTCGCCGCGCACCAGCACCCGCCGGCCCGGAGTCACCGTTCCCGCAACGGGATCGAGCAGCGAGGCCCGGTCGAACAGCACAGTCTCGGTCATCGTCGTCTCCTCCGTATCGCGCTTGCCGCGCGGCTAGTTCCGGTACCAATATGCCGGACGGCCCGGTAACGTCGGACGCGGGCCCGCCGCCGGCCAGCGGCGGCGCGGCCGGGATGCGGCGGACGCCGAGCGATGAGTTCGGGCGCCCCGGATCGTCTGCACCGGTGACACCCGCGGCGCACGAGAGAGAGTGAGCGACATGTCCTACCCCGAACCGAAGTACTTCGGCGACCACGGCGAGATGAGCGCACAGTTCCGGCCGGCCTCGCAAGCGGCCGACCTGTTCTACCCCAACGGCGGGACCGCCGGGTACCTCGCCACCGGCGCGACCACGAACGGCCAGTTCGGGCTCTACCAGTGGAACATGAGCGCGACCCCCTCCGGGCCCTCCCCGCACTTCCACCGCACCATCTCGGAGTCCTTCTACATCCTCTCGGGGACCATCAGGATCTACAACGGCGCCGAGTGGGTCGACCACGAGCCCGGCGACTTCGTCCACGTCCCCGAGGGCGGCGTCCACGGCTTCCGCAACGAATCGGGCGAGCCCGCCTCGATGCTGCTCATGTTCCACCCCGGCGCGCCGCGCGAGGACTACTTCGAGGGCCTGCTGACCCTCGGCGACATGTCCGACGAGGAGCGCAAGGCCTTCTTCGCGCTCCACGACAACTTCTGGATCGAGGAGTGACCCCTAGGGGATGAGCACCGCGTACTCGCGCAGGTGCCGCTCGAAGCCGGGGGCGACGTCGGCCTCGAGGATCACCTCGTCGAGGTTCTGGAACGGCCCCAAGGTCTCCACGCGCTCGCGGACCTGCCTGGCGGTCGACTCGTTGAAGCCCGGGAGGTCCCGCAGGACCTCGACGGGCGCGTGGTTGAGGTCGACCAGGCCGCCGTCGTCGAGGTGCCGGGCCAGGTCCGGGCGCCCCACCCCGTTGCGCTTCGCCAGCGACGGGTCGCCCTCGGCGAGCCTCCTGGCGTCCTCGCGCAGCCGCGAGGCCTGCTCGAGCTGCGGCGTGACCCAGTCGGCCGCCGCCCCGCGCGGGGCGGCCTTCGGCGCTTTGACCGGCGGCGTCGCCGTCCTCGGCGCCCAGACGTACTGAAGGATCGCGAACGCGTGCACGACCGCGCCGACCGTGCCGGCGACCATCGCCAGGAACGCGCTCCACAGCGCCCACTCCGGCGTCTCGCCGACGTCGAACGGGAGGATGAGCGCGAAGATCCCGAGCACGGCCGCGGTGTAGACGACCAGCGGCGTCACGGTCACCGGGGAGGGGCGCCGCCCGGCGGCGACGCCGAACGCCAGCGGCGCGCCCACGCCGGGGGCCAGGACCGGCAGCAGCGCCCAGAGGACCGCGGCCGCCCCGGGCCCGCGCTGCGGGCCCGGCAGCGGGTTCGGGCGTGAGTCGGCAGGCGGTGTCGAGGGCATGACCCGATCGTAACGACCCCGTGCGCGACCGGCCCGGACGAAGCGACCCGCACCGCGAAGGCCCGCCTCGTCGAAGCCGGCCCCGGACGACGGCGAAGGCCGGGCGGTCGAACCGCCCGGCCTTCGTGTCGCTATGCGTCGCTAGAGGTTCTCGACGACCTCGCGCATCAGCCGAGCGGTCTCGCTCGGGGTCTTCCCGACCTTGACGCCCGCGGCCTCGAGGGCCTCCTTCTTCGACTCGGCGGTGCCGGCCGAACCGGAGATGATGGCGCCGGCGTGGCCCATCGTCTTGCCCTCGGGGGCGGTGAAGCCGGCGATGTAGCCGACCACGGGCTTGGTCACGTGGTTCTTGATGTACTCGGCCGCGCGCTCTTCGGCGTCGCCGCCGATCTCGCCGATCATGACGATCGCCTTGGTCTCGGGGTCCGCTTCGAACGCCGCGAGGCAGTCGATGTGGGTGGTCCCGATGACCGGGTCGCCGCCGATGCCGACGGAGGTCGAGAAGCCGATGTCCCGCAGCTCGTACATGAGCTGGTAGGTCAGCGTGCCCGACTTGGAGACGAGGCCGATCGGTCCGGCGCCGGTGATGTCGGCGGGGGTGATGCCCGCGTTCGACTTGCCGGGGCTGGCGATGCCGGGGCAGTTCGGACCCACGATGCGGGTCTTGTTGCCCTTGGCCTCGGCGTAGTTCCAGAACGCGACCGAGTCGTGCACCGGGATGCCCTCGGTGATCACGATGACCAGCTCGATCTCGGCGTCGATCGCCTCGACCACGGCGGCCTTGGAGAACGCCGGGGGCACGAACACCACGGAGGCGTTCGCGCCGGTCTCGCCGATGGCCTCGGCCACGGAGGCGAACACCGGCAGGCTCACGCCGTCGACGTCGACCTTGGTGCCGGCCTTGCGCGGGTTCACGCCGCCGACGATCTCGGTGCCGGCCTTGAGCATGCGGCGGGTGTGCTTCATGCCCTCGGAGCCGGTCATGCCCTGGACGATGACCTTGCTGTTCTCGTTGAGGAAGATCGCCATCGGACTAGGCCTCCTGGTTCGCGAGCTCAGCGGCCTTGTCGGCTGCGGCGTCCATGGTCTCGACCACGGTGATGAGCGGGTGGTTGGCGTCGGCGAGGATCTGGCGACCCTCCTCGGCGTTGTTGCCGTCGATGCGGGCGACGAGCGGCTTGGTGACGTCCTCGCCGCGGTCGGCGAGGGTCTGGAGGGCGCCGAGGATGCCGCGGGCGACCTCGTCGCAGGCGGTGATGCCGCCGAAGATGTTCACGAACACGCTCTTGACCTGGGGGTCCGACAGGACCACTTCGAGGCCGTTCGCCATCACGGCGGCGGAGGCGCCGCCGCCGATGTCGAGGAAGTTCGCGGGCTTGACGCCGCCGTGGGCCTCGCCGGCGTAGGACACGACGTCCAGCGTGGACATGACCAGTCCCGCGCCGTTGCCGATGATGCCGACCGAGCCGTCGAGCTTGACGTAGTTCAGGCCGGAGTCCGTGGCGCGCTGCTCGAGCGGGTCGACCGCGGACTTGTCCTCGAACTCGGCGTGCTCGGGGTGGCGGAAGGCGGCGTTCTCGTCGAGGGTGACCTTCGCGTCGAGCGCGAGGACCCTGCCCTCGGGCGTGCGCACGAGCGGGTTGACCTCGACGAGGGTCGCGTCCTCGGCCACGAAGGCGTCCCAGAGCTTCACGAACACGTCGACGAGCTGGGTGCGCAGGTCCTCGGGGAACCCGGCCTCGTCGAAGATCTCGTTCGCGATGTCCGCGTTGACGCCGACGCCGGCGTCGATGGGGCGCTTGACGACCTTCTCGGGGTCGGTGTGCGCGACCTCTTCGATCTCCATGCCGCCGGCGACGGAGGCGATGCACAGGAAGGTGCGGTTCGCCCGGTCGAGCAGGTAGGAGTAGTAGTACTCCTTGTCGATGTCGGCGGTCACCGTGAGCATGATCTTCTCCACGGTGTGGCCCTTGATGTCCATGCCGAGGATGTTGGTCGCGTGCGTCTGGACCTCGGCGACGTCGTCGGCGAGTTTGACGCCGCCCGCCTTGCCTCGGCCGCCGACCTTCACCTGTGCCTTGACGACCACCCGCTCGCCGAGGCGCTCGGCGAGTGCCACGGCCTCCTGCGGGGTGGTGGCGACGCCGCCGTCCAGCACCGGCACGCTGTGCCGGGCGAACAGTGCGCGGCCCTGGTATTCGTACAGATCCACTGTAGAGTCCGCTCCACTAGCTAGTCTTCTGTGACCGGACGGCCTGGTCCCTCCCGCTCGCGGCCCGGCGCGGGCCGCGGGCTCGGCGAACCGGGTCCGGCGAGCGGGGAGCAGGTACAGGCGCCCGTTATCGCAGGGTAACCCCCGGCAGCGGGTCGAGGCGCCTGGCAGTGGGCCGGTGTGACGAGTCAGGCTGAAAAGCCGTTGACACGGTCCGGTACAGGAGGTTCACCGCTTCGAGGCGGGGTTGTGCGCGATGCGGAGGTCCTCGGCCGCGGCGGCGCGCGGGCTCGGGAGGCGCGGGTGATGGGGGCGAAGAGGCGGGGACCGGACGCACCCCTCAGGCGTCCGGTCCCCTTAGCGGGAATCAAGCCCACCCCTCAAAGGCTTGACTCCCTTAGGCACGATGCCCTATCGCCACCCCTCAATCGACAGGGCATCGGCAGTTTGTGGCATAGCTCTACATTGCGAGCTTTGCGATGTGCGATTCCCGCCGAAAGTGAACTTCCGGGGCCCTCGCGGTCTTGTTCTCTCGGCGGCCTTTCGGCCGCTGCCGATGCGTCTCGCGCGGTGCTTTCGTACTGCGTCCGACACTAATAAGAACGAGGGCCGCTGCGGCCGGTTACGGTCTCCCAGAAGTTTTTTTGGCCCGGGGCGAACGCCCAGGTGGGGCCGGATCAGACGGTCGCGGTGCGCCCCTGATCGGGTGAGGCCACATGCTCGCGGACCCATTCGGCGATGACCTGAGTCGAGGCGCCGGGGCCGAATATCGCGGCCACTCCGGCTTCGCGCAGTTGCGCGGCGTCGCCGTCGGGAATGATGCCGCCGCCGAAGACGACGATGTCGCGCGCGTCGGCCTCGTCGAGTAGCGCCAGCACTCGCGGGAAGAGCGTCATGTGGGCGCCGGAGAGAATGCTCAGTCCGATGGCGTCGGCGTCCTCGGCGAGCGCGGTCGCGACGACCTGCTCGGGGGAGTTGTGCAGACCGGTGTAGACGACCTCCATGCCCGCGTCGCGCAGCGCGCGCGCCACGACCTTCGCGCCGCGGTCGTGGCCGTCGAGCCCGACCTTCGCCACGACCACCCGGATCGGTGCGCTGCCTGCAGACATAGATGTACCTCCTCGTACGGAGGCCGCGGCACCCACGGCGCTCGTGGCGAACCGTGCGTACCGCGGCCGTTGCTTACGAGTGAGCTTAGTCGCGACCTGCTGGGTGCGGTAGGGCTAACCGCCGTAGGGGGGCTGGGGCGGCTGCTGGCCCTGCTGCGGGTAGCCGGGAGGCGGCGGCGGGTAGGCGCCGGGCTGCTGCGGCTGGGGCCCGGGCTGGCCGTAGCCGGGCGGCGGCTGCTGCCCGTACGGCTGCTGCGGCTGCCCGTACCCGGGCGGCGGGTAGCCGCCGGGGGCCTGCGGGCCCTTGATGAACGCCTTGACCTCGTCTTTGGTGAGGTACAGGAAGCTGGCGTAGCCGAGTGCGGCCCCGATGACGAGGTACATGAGCAGGCTGACGATGTTGAAGACGATCAGCGAGCCGAGGAGGCCGAGGATCGATCCGCCCGCGCCGATCATGATGAGGATGATGCCGGTCAGGCGCAGCCCGGGGGAGGTGATCTTCCCCTGCGGCAGCGCCCAGCCGTACCAGCCGAACGCGGCGGCGATGAGGATGCCGAAGATGGCGGGGCCGATCGCGAGCGGGCCGAGGATGGCGATGTTCGCGATGTTGCCGAGGACGCCGACGCCGGCGCAGATGAGGACGATGAGCCCGATGTGCTTGATGCCCACCGGGGCCGCGCCCTGCGGCACGCCCGGCTGGGCCTGCTGCTGGTAGCCGGGGGCCGGCGGGTAGCCGGGGGGCTGCTGCCCGGGCTGGCCGTACTGCTGCTGGCCCGTGGGCGGCTGCTGCGGCGGGGCGCCGAGCGGGTTCGGCGGCGGGGTCTGCTGTGACCCCGGCTGGAACCCGGTCTGGGAGGTGCCGGACTGCGGCATGACGGTGGTCTCGGCGAAGGTCGCGGCCTGCGGTTCGGCCGGGCCGGTCGGGTTGCCGAGCGGTGAGGGCGGGGGCGGGGGCAGCGAGGGCGCGGAGGGCGTGCCGCCCGCGGACCGCTGGATCTTCATGGTGCGGTCGAGTCCGGGCTCCTCGCCGGAGGCCGGAGCGGGTTCTGCGGCGCCGGCACCGGGCTTGAGCTTGAAGGTGCCGCCGTCTTCGTCGTCGGGTCGGTCGTTCTCAGGGGGAGTCATTACATCCACTCTCCAAGCCGGATCAGGTCGTGACTGTCTCGCCTTCACCATACCGACCTCGGCCGGGGCCCGGGGGAAGCCGTCCGGAAGCGCCCAAATGTCCTAGGGACGCAACGGGTCGGCACCGGTTGCGGCGGTGTTCCCGTTCACGCGCGGACGCCGCGGTCAGCCCAGGTGGTTGAGGAGCACGCCCCGGTGCGTCGGCTGGGCCGCCACGAAGCGCTCCTGCCCCGCGGGGGTGAGCATGAGGAAGTTCGCGCGCCGGTCGAAGTCGCAGGTCGCGCGGGCCACCAGGCCCGCCTTCTCCAGCCGGGTCACGGTCCGGGAGAGGGCGCTCTGGCTCAGGTACATCTCGGCCTCGAGCTCCTTCATCCTGGCCTTGCCCCCGGCCCCGCCGCAGCTCTTCGACAGTTTCGAGAGCACCTCGAACTCGCTGAGCCCCAAGTCGTGTCGGGCCTGGAGCTCGTTCTCGAGCTCGACCGATGTGGTGTGGTACACGCGCAGTGTTTCAGACCACTTGGCGCATACGTCGTTGTCCGATCCAGCCTCCATGACCAGGAGATTACCATGTCAAGACATTTAATGTCCATGCATTTGATGTGTTGACATCCAATGCACGTGCATGTAAGTTTCCCTCCATGACGATCACCGAACCGAAACCCCTGGCCAACACCGCTTCGAAGGACATCGATACACCGGCACACGCCCCGAGCCGGTGGGGACCAAAGCTCTGGGCCGTCCTGTTCGTCGCCGGCCTCGCGATGTTCCTCGACGCGCTCGACGTCTCCATGGTCGGCGTCGCGCTCCCGTCCATCGGCGCCGAACTCGGCCTCGAGACCGCCTCGCTCCAATGGATCGTCAACGGCTACATCCTCGGCTACGGCGGCCTGCTGCTGCTGGGCGGACGCATGGCCGACCTGCTCGGGCGCCGCCAGGTCTTCCTGACCGCGCTCGTGGTCTTCGGCGCGGCCTCCCTCATCGGCGGCCTGGTCGACAACGAGGCCCTGCTCATCGCCTCGCGCATCGTCAAGGGCGTCGCCGCCGCGTTCACCGCCCCGGCCGCGCTGTCGATCATCACCACCACCTTCAAGGAAGGCCACGACCGCAACAAGGCGCTGTCGATCTTCACCGTCTTCGGCGCGACCGGCTACGCCTCGGGCCTCATCGCCTCGGGCCTGCTGACCAGCATCGACTGGCGCCTGACGTTCTTCGCGCCGGTCGCGGTGGTCGCCGCGGTCATCGTCGCCGCCTTCTTCGTGGTGCCCAAGAACGCCGACCGCGAGAAGGGGCACATCGACTTCCTCGGCTCCGCCACGCTCACCGGCGGCATGCTCGCCGCGGTCTACACCATCGTCACGGTGCCCGAGACCGGCTTCACGCCGCTGGTCACCTCGACCGCGGTCGCCGCGGTCGTCCTCCTCGGCGCGTTCTTCGTGATCGAGAACAAGGTCGCCCACCCGCTGGTGCGCCTGAGCATCTTCAAGGTCAAGTCGATCGTGCGGGCCAACCTGGCCGCGCTGGCGATCTTCGGCTCCTACATCAGCTTCCAGACGATCGTGTCCCTGTACCTGCAGAACACGCTCCAGTGGGAGCCGATCCAGATGGCGCTGGCCCTGGCCCCCGCCGGGATCATCGTCGCGGTCCTGTCGCCGTTCGCCGGCAAGTTCATCGACCGCTACGGCACCAAGTCGATGATCATCGCCTCGCTGGCCGCGTTCGTCCTGGGCTACCTCTGGTTCATCGTGCGCGGCGGCAGCGCCCAGCCGAACTACTTCGCGGACTACCTGCCCGCGTTCCTGCTGCTGGGCCTCGGCTTCGCGATCGGCTTCTCGGCCGTCATGGTCCAGGCCACCGAGGGCATCTCGGACGACGAGCAGGGCCTGGCCTCCGGCCTGGTCCAGACCTCCGGCCAGATCGGCGGCGCGGTCGTCCTGGCGGTCGTCACCGGCCTGATCTCCGGCGGCGCCGCCACCAGCATCGCCCAGTACCGGCCCGGCCTCTACATGGTCACCGTGGTGGCCCTGGTCGGCCTGGCCGCCAGCGCGACCGCGCTGATCGGCCGGCGCGAGGCCGCGGTCGAAGCGGCCTAGGCGACACCCGCACGCGAGCGGCCGCCGTCTTCGGACGGCGGCCGCTCACCTGCGTTCGGTCGGCGAGCGCCGCGGCCGCGACGGGTCCGGCGAGGCGGCGACGGGCCATGCCGAGCCGACGCGCCCCGAGGCCCGAGGTCAGCGCCGCCCGAGCGCGGTGAGCCGCCGCGCGAGCTCGGCCGCGTCGGGATTCGGCAGATAGGAGTCGATGCGGCCGTCGGCGACGACGCACGCGGCGTGCGCCCGCGCCGCCGCGGCCGGGTCGTGCGTGACCATGACGACCGTCTGCTCCCACTCGTCGACCAGTTCGCGCAGCAGGTCGAGGACCCCGGCGGCGGTGTCGAGGTCGAGGGCGCCGGTCGGCTCGTCCGCGAAGACCACGTCCGGCCTGGCGGCGAGGGACCTGGCGATCGCGGCGCGCTGCTGCTGGCCGCCCGACAGCTCCGCGGGCCGGCGGTCGAGCAGGTCGGCGAGGCCGACGCGCTCGACCAGGTGCCGCAGCCACGTCCGGTCGGCGGCGGCGCCCGACTGGCGCAGCGGCAGCGTCAGGTTCTCCTCCACCGTGAGCGACGGCAGCAGGTTGTACGACTGGAAGACGAAGCCGATCCGGTTGCGGCGCAGCAGGGTCCGCTTCGTCTCGCCGAGGCCGGAGATCCGGTGGCCGCCGACGTGCACCTCGCCGCTGGTCGGGTCGTCCAGGCCCGCCGCGCAGTGCAGCAGCGTCGACTTCCCCGACCCCGAGGGGCCCATGACCGCGAGGAACGTGCCCCGCTGGACTTCGAGCGAGACGCGGTCGAGGACGGTGTGCGCGCCGTCGTACGTCTTCGTGACCTCCCGCATGAGCAGGGCCGGCGGCCGGGCCGAAGCGGAGCGCGGCGCCCCCAGCGGGGCGGTGAGCGTGGTCATCGGCGCTTCCCGGTGACGACGGCGCGGACGATGAGCACGACGGCGCAGACGACGGCGACCGCTCCGAAGGGGACGGCGAGGAGCCACAGCCCCGCCGTCTGGAGGCCGGTGTTCATGACGGCCCCGCCGAGCAGGCCGATCCACAGCGCGGCGCTGGTCAGCTTGTAGTGGCCGGTCGGTTGCGGCGGTGCGGGGGCGGTGGTGCGGTACTGGTCGTTCACGGTGTTCCCTCCGGTGGGATCGGATGAGGAGAACGCTATGGCGAATCGCGCTCGCGCCCAATGCAGTCACCTGCAGAATCCGAGGTGGGGCCAGCTGCATGCCCGGGGGTATAGGCAGCTGTAGCGACGATCCGCGCCGCCGCGGGTAGGTTTCAGGCGACCGCACCGCGGCGACGACGGGGGAGGTGCACATGGCGGAGGGCCGGTTCGGGCGCTGGCGCGCGAAGTTCGACGCGCTGGTGCGCGTCGAGGGCGACGAGACCGACCTGCGGTCCCTGCTGCTCGCGTCCCTGCGGGCCTCCGGCTACGGCGCGGTCGGCGCTGGCTTCGGCATCCTCGCGCTGTACTCGATCCCGATCCTGGTGCTCACCGGGCTCCTCGCCGTGCTCGGCGTGGGCCGCCCGCTCGTGGCCCCCGTGATGCAGTGGGTGCGGACGATCGCGGGCCTGGAGCGCCGGCGGCTGCGCCGCCTCGGCTACGCGGTCGAGAACCCGTACACGGGCCCGATCGCCGAACCGCCGCGGAGCCTGCGCGAAGTCAGTGCCGACCCGAGCGCCCGCCGCGACCTCAAGTGGATCGGCGTCCACGGCACCCTCGGGTTCGCCCTCGGCGTGCTGCTCCTCCAACTGCCGTTCCTGTCCGTGCGCGACACCACCTACCCGCTGTGGTGGAGCTTCGCGCCGCGCTCGGAGCAGCAGATCCTCTCCGGGATGATCGAGGCCGAGACCCCCTCGGCCGCGATCCTCGGCTGCGCCACCGGCATCGCCGTGTTCGCCCTGTGGCTCCTGTTCGGCCCCAAGCTCCTCGACCTCCAGTGCCGCTTCGGCGCCGTGTTCCTCGGCCCCGACCCCGAAGCCGACCTGTCCGAACGCGTCGCCCGGCTCACCGCGACCCGCGCCGCCGCGCTCGACGCGCACGCGGTCGAACTGCGCCGGATCGAACGGGCCCTGCACGACGGGGCACAGAACCGGCTCGTCGCCGTCGCCGTCCTCATCGGCGCCGCCCGGCGCGAGGTCGAGCGCGCCCCCGAACGTGCCGACGAGATCCTCGAACGCGCCCAGACCACCGTCGAGGGCGCGCTCGCCGAACTGCGCGCCGTCGTCCGCTCGATCCTCCCGCCGGTCCTGGAGGACCGCGGCCTCGCCGGCGCCCTCAGCGCCCTCGCCTCCGACTGCGCCGTCCCGTGCACCCTCGAAGTCGACGTCGAAGGCCGGTGCCCCGCCAGCGTCGAGGCCACCGCGTACTTCGTGGTCGCCGAGTCGCTCACCAACGTGGCCAAGCACTCCCGGGCCGAGCACGCCTCGGTCGTCGTGGTCCGCAGGGGGAATACGCTCAGGGTCGTCGTCACCGACGACGGCCGCGGCGGCGCCCACGCCGAGGCCGGTTCCGGGCTCGCCGGCATCAGCCGCCGCGTCGAGGCCCTCGACGGGACGTCGCAGGTGACGAGCCCGCCGGGCGGGCCTACCGAGATCAGAGTGGAGCTGCCATGCGGATCGTGATCGCCGAGGACGACTTCCTCCTGCGCGAGGGCCTGAACCTGGTCCTGCAAGGCGAGGGCTTCGACGTGGTCGCCTCCGTGGGCGGGCCCGAGGAGTTCCTGGCCGCCGTCGAGGAGCACCGGCCCGAGATCGCCGTCGTGGACGTGCGGATGCCCCCGACCCACACCGACGAGGGCATCAAGGCCGCCGTCGCGGCCCGCCGCGCCCACCCCGGCCTCGCCGTGCTCGTCCTCTCCGCCTATGTGGAGCAGTCCTTCGCCACCGACCTGCTCGCCGACGGCGCCCGCAGCGTCGGCTACCTCCTCAAGGAGCGCGTCGGCCGCGTCGACGCGTTCGTCGAGGCCCTGCACCGCGTCGCCTCCGGCGGCACCGCGATCGACCCCGAAGTGGTCGCGCAGCTGTTCGCGCAGCGCCGCGCCGACGACCCCGTCGAACGCCTCACCCCGCGCGAGAAGGAGGTCCTGTCGGTCATGGCCGAAGGCCTCGGGAACCAGGCGATCGCGCAGCGGCTGTTCATCACCGAGAACGCCGTCCACAAGCACATCCGCAACATCTTCCTCAAGCTCGACCTCAACCCCGGCGACCAGACCGACCGCCGAGTGGCGGCCGTCCTCCACTACCTCGAACGCGCCTGAGGTCCTGCTTCGACCGTCCTTATCGGGCGAAACTCTTACTTACTGCCGTTTTACGTGCAATCCTCGAATATCGAGTGACAGATCGGCATCGAGGGGGACGTCATGCGCGCATTCTGGGCCGAACTACTGGGCACCTTCTGCCTGGTCTTCTTCGCCGTCGGATCGGCCGTCTACGGCATCGACACCATCGGCTTCGTCGGCGTCGCCTTCGCCTTCGGGCTCGTCCTGCTCGCCCTCGCCTACGCCATCGGCCCGATCTCCGGCTGCCACGTCAACCCGGCCGTGACCCTCGGCGCGCTCCTCGCCGGACGCATCGGCGCCGGCGCCGCCGTCCAGTACTGGATCGCCCAGTTCATCGGCGGCATCCTCGGCGCGGCCCTCATCAAGTTCATGACCACCGGCGGCGACGTCACCGACCAGACCGGCGCCCTCGGCGCCAACGACTACGGCGCCACCGTCAACCTCGGCGGCGCACTCGTCATCGAGACCGCGCTGACCTTCCTGCTGGTCTTCACCGTCCTCGCCGTCACCGGCAAGAAGGGCGCCACGCCCGTCGCCGGCGCGGCCATCGGCCTCGTCCTGGCGGTCATCCACCTGGTCGGCATCCCGCTCACCGGCACCTCGGTCAACCCGGCCCGCTCGCTCGGCCCGGCCCTGTTCGCCGGAGGCGCACCACTGGAGCACCTGTGGGTCTTCATCGTCGCGCCGCTCGTCGGCGGCCTCCTCGCCGCGGTCGTCCAGCCCCTGCTGTACGGCCGCGAGCGCACACCCGTCGCAGAGAACGTGTGAGCGCCGACGAGCCCCGGCCGCCCGGCGGCCGGGGCTCGTCCGCGTCCGAGACTCAGTCGTGCTCCGCCGACGACCACATGCCGCGGCGCTCCGCCTTCGCGAGGCGCTCGGCCTTGCGCAGCGTGTCGCCGATCGTCAGCTCCTGGTGGCCCAGAATGTAGGTGTGGGCCATGCCCTCCGCGACCGCGAGCACCGCGTAGTTCATGCCGTTCTCCATGACCACGTGCACCAGCAGCCGGTCGTACTGGTCGTACACCGGGTCACCCGGATCGGTGAACAAGTGGACGGTGCGGCCCTCGAGCTTCTTCTTGGCGTACACCTTCGCCTCGGCGCCCCAGTCCTCCTCCTCGCGGTATCCGCCCGACTCGGGGGAGTTGATCCCCATGATGCGAACGCGGACCTTCTCACCGTCGATGACCGCTCGGAACGTGTCACCGTCGACCACGTCGACCACGTCGACCGT
The DNA here is from genome assembly GCF_900101745.1 of Glycomyces harbinensis. Classification (GTDB taxonomy): domain Bacteria; phylum Actinomycetota; class Actinomycetes; order Mycobacteriales; family Micromonosporaceae; genus Glycomyces; species Glycomyces harbinensis. Next base: position 329,306 of record NZ_FNAD01000004.1, read on the forward strand.
CGCGTAGAAGTCGCCCGGACCATCCATACTGCAGCCTCCTCAGACCCGGCCCCCCGTTGGGCACCTCGACCCATCCTCGCATTCGACCGCCCGCCATGGGAACCGTCCTCCACGTGCCCTCCTGTGTCAGACTGGTCCGCGTGGAGCAACGACCGAACCGACGCCCTGGCCGCGCAGGGTCCTCCCAGCGCGACACCGTGCGCATCGACGGCTCCCCCCGAAGCACCGAGACCCCCGTGCACCGGCGCGACACCGAGATCGTCGACACCGCCGCATACGCCAAGCGCGCCAAAGCGCCCCGGCGCCCCCGCGCCCTCCTCGCCTCCGCGCTCGCGACCACCCTCTGGTGCGCCACCGTCGTCGTCACGCCGATCCTGGTGTGCGTCATCCTCGGTTGGTGGCAGGCCGGAGCGACCGGCTCGGTCGCCAACGTCGCCGCCGCCGCGGGCGTCGCCTGGCTCTCGGGCCACGGCGTCCCGGTCGACATCGGACCGATGCACCTGAGCATCCCCCCGCTCGCCCTGACCGCCCTCATCGCCTGGCGCCTCGCCAAAGCCGCCGCCGGAACCACCCGCGCGATCGGCGGCCGCGACACCGCCGCCGTCCGCGCCGCCGCCGGACTCGTCACCATCTTCTACACCGGACTCGTCGCCGGGGCCGCCGCGCTGTGCACGACCGGGCCGTTCACCGTCGACCTCCTGCCCGCGCTCCTGCACGCGGTGCCGCTCATCATCGCCGCGACCGCGTTCGGCGCCGCCCGCGAAGCCGGCGTCCTGCCGTGGGACACCGCCTCGGTGTGGCTGCGGCGCGGCCTGCGCACCGGCATGATCACCGTCGGCGCGCTCCTGGCCTGCGGCGCCGCCGCCACCGGCGTCGCGTTCGCCGTCCGCGGCCCCGTCGTCGCCGACACGCTGCGCGTCTACGGCTCCGAATCCTGGATCGTCGCCCTCCTGAGCCTGCTCTACCTGCCCAACCTCGCCGTGTGGGCCGCCGCGTACATCACCGGGCCCGGATTCGCCGTCGGCGCCGGCACCGCCGTACAGGCCGAACTGGTCGAACTCGGTCCGCTCCCGGCCTTCCCCGTGTTCGCCGCCGTCCCCAACGCGACCCTCCCCGCGTACGCGACCATCCTCATCGGACTGCCCTTGATGCTCGCGGCCGTCTTCGGCGTCATCCTCACCTACCGGTCCCCGGACCTGCGCGTCCCGCGCGTGACCACGGCCGCCACCGTCGCCGCCGCGACCGCCGCGCTGGCGCTCGGCCTCCTCGCGTACCTGTCGGGCGGGGCCGCCGGGACCGACCTGCTCGCCGACCTCGGGCCCGACCCGCTCGCGGTGGCCGGGATCGGCGGCGTCCAGTTCCTCATCGGCCTCGTCGGCGCCGCCCTGATCGCGCGCCTGTTCGCGGTGCACCGCCGCGCCGCCGAGGCCGAGCTCGTGCGCAGGGACACGGTGGTCATCCCCGAACCGGCGCCCAGCCGTGACGACGGGTTACCGTAGCGGGGTGACCGCTAAGCTCGTCGTGCTCGTGTCGGGCTCCGGCTCGAACCTCCAGGCCCTCATCGACGCCTGCGCCGATCCCGCCTACGGGGCCGAGATCGCCGCCGTCGGCGCCGACCGCGAAGGCACCTTCGGGATCGAGCGCGCCGAGAAGGCCGGCATCCCCACGTTCGTGCACCGCGTGAAGGACTACCCGACCCGCGACGCCTGGGACGAGGCCCTGACCGCCGAGGTCGCCTCGCACGACCCCGAACTGGTCGTCTCCGCCGGGTTCCTGAAGCTGTGCGGCCCGCGCTTCCTCGCCGCCTTCCCCGGCCGGTACGTCAACACCCACAACTCGCTGCTCCCGGCGTTCCCGGGCATGAACGGCCCCGGCGAGGCCCTCGCCGCGGGCGTGAAGCTCGCGGGCGCGACCCTGTTCATCTGCGACTCCGGCGTCGACACCGGCCCGATCGTCGCCCAGTGCGCCGTCCCGGTCGAGGACGATGACACGGTCGAGACCCTGACCGAGCGCATCAAGGAGGCCGAGCGCGCCCAACTGGTCGCCTCGGTCGGCCGCATGGTCCGCGACGGCTGGAAGGTCGAGGACCGCCGGGTCCGCCTAGGCTAGTCTTCGGCCCATGGCCACACCCCAAGCCGTCAACTCCCTCGAAGCGAACACGCTGTTCGTGTCGTTCGCCCTGCTGCCGCTGGCGCTCGGGGCGGCATGGGCGCTCGCGGCGCGCCGCATCCGCGGCGGCCGCCCGCGCCGGGACGCTTGGCTGGACTCGCTCGCGGAGGTCGGCGCGGTCGTCGGGTCCGTGCCGCTGCTGTTCCTCGGCCTCACTTCGCGTGAGGGCGCGAACGCGCTCCAGCTCGTGCCGCTGGTGGATCTCGCGGACCTGGCCGGCGCCGGGCCGCGCGTCATCGTCGAGCAGCTGGCCGGGAACCTGTTCGTGTTCGCCGCCGCGGGGTTCTTCCTGCCGGTCCGGTTCAGGATCGGACTCGGCGCGGTCGCGGCCGGGGCCGTCGCGGCGGCCGTGGTGTTGGAGGCGCTCCAGTTCGCGCTCCTGACCGGACGGGTCGTCTCCGTCGACGACGCGCTCATGAACGCGGCGGGGGCGGTGCTGGCCGCGCTCGCGTCCCGGCCCTGGTGGCGGCGCACACGCGCACGCGCGGCGGCCGAACCGGAACCCGAGGCGGCCGTGTTACGCTCGGCGGGTCGCGACTGGCGAGTGACGTCTTTCGAGGTTTCCCGTGGCACGGACCGGGCAGCTCGTTGTTGAGGGGGAACCTTCTGAGACGTTCACGGGTGGAGTACCACCAGGGAGCGGCACTGCTGAACCTGTTACTGCGGTCGAACGCCTGGGCCGCAGTCATTACTCGATCAGGAGCAGTGCATTCATGTCCGAGCGGAAGCTCATCAAACGAGCCCTCATCTCCGTATTCGACAAGACCGGCGTCGTCGAACTCGCCGCGGATCTCCATGCCGCGGGCGTCGAACTCGTCTCGACCGGTTCGACCGCGGCGCGCATCAGCGAGGCCGGCATCCCCGTCACGAAGGTCGAGGAGCTCACCGGGTTCCCCGAGATCCTCGACGACCGCGTGAAGACCCTCCACCCGAAGGTCCACGCCGGGATGCTCGCCGACGTCCGCCGCGAATCCCACCGCGCCCAGCTCGATGAGCTCGGCATCGAGGCCTTCGACCTGCTGGTCGGCAACCTCTACCCGTTCGCCGCCACGGTGGCGTCGGGTGCGGGCTTCGACGACATCGTCGAGAAGATCGACGTCGGCGGCCCCTCGATGGTCCGCGGCGCGGCCAAGAACCACGCCAACGTCGCGGTGGTCGTCGACCCCGCCGACTACTCGTGGATCCGCGACGCCGCCGAGGAGGGCACGACCGCCCAGCAGCGTCTCGGCCTGGCCGCCAAGGCCTTCGCGCACCTCGCGACCTACGACTCGGCCGTCGCGACCTGGCTCGCCGAGCAGGTCGCGGACACTGAGCCCGTCGCCGGCTCCACCGGGCGCCTGGGCGACTTCCTCGCCCTGCCCGCCGTCAAGCTCGCCGACCTGCGCTACGGGGAGAACCCGCACCAGGGCGCCGCGATCTACACGGCCCCCGGCGCGCCCGGGCTCGCGCAGGCCGAGCAGCTGCACGGCAAGGCCATGAGCTTCAACAACTACACCGACGCGGACGCCGCCTGGCGCGCCGCGCACGACTTCGACGCGCCGACGGTCGCGATCATCAAGCACGCCAACCCGTGCGGGATCGCCGTGGGCGCCACGATCGCCGAGGCTCACCGCAAGGCCCACGAGTGCGACCCGCTGAGCGCCTTCGGCGGCGTGATCGCCGCGAACGCCGAGGTCGACGCCGAGGCCGCCGCGCAGATTGCCGAGATCTTCACCGAGGTCGTCGTCGCCCCGTCCTTCAGCGACGAGGCGATCGCGATCCTGACGGCGAAGAAGAACCTGCGCCTCCTGCGCGCGCCCGAGTGGACGCCCGCGGGCCTGGAGCTCAAGCCGATCTCCGGCGGACTGCTCGTGCAGCGGCCCGACCGGATCGACGCCGACGGCGACGACCCGGCGAACTGGACGCTCGCCACGGGCGAGGCCGCCGACGAGGCGACCCTCGCGGACCTCGAGTTCGCTTGGCGGGCCGTGCGTTCGGTGAAGTCGAACGCGATCCTCCTGGCCTCCGGCGGCGCCTCGGTCGGCGTCGGCATGGGGCAGGTCAACCGGGTCGACTCCGCGAAGCTCGCGGTCGAGCGGGCCGGCGCGGAACGCGCCCGCGGCGCGGTCGCCTCTTCGGACGCGTTCTTCCCGTTCCCCGACGGCCTGGAGATCCTGGCCGAGGCCGGGGTCAAGGCGGTCGTGCAGCCGGGCGGATCGGTGCGCGACGAGGCCGTGATCGACGCGGCCAAGCGCGCCGGGATCACGATGTACCTCACCGGCACTCGGCACTTCACGCATTAGCCGAAGTCGCCCACTTTCACCGCACGCGCGCAACGGGCACGAATTCCGTTGCGCGCGTGCATCTTTGTGGACGGCCTCGCGCGTATTGAAGGCGAGAACAGTCTCACTGCAAAGGAAAGGTGTTCCAATGCGCAGACGAACCCTGGCGACGGCCTCCGCGGCCGCCGTCGCGATCTCCCTGGGCGGCTTCGCCTCCGCCGCGCTCGCCGACAACGCCATGCCGATCGGCCCCGCCGACACGCACGTGTCGGAGGCGCCGAAGGTCACGAACACCTTCGGGCCCGGCGCCGAAGTCCACTACGACGTCGAGCCGGCGAACCTGATCCTGTCCGAGTTCACCACCGGCCGCGGCATCGAGTGGGAGTCCTGGGGGCCCGACGAGGCCGTCGGCACCGGCGACCTCTACGGCGTCTGGATCGGGCTCGACGGCGAGTACTACGAGGACGTCACGATCACCCTCTCCTCCGTCGAGGACGGCTACTTCACCGAGTTCACGGTGACCGGCGACTTCGAGCAGCCCGAGCATCCCGAGGACCTGACCCACGGGTACATCCCGGGCTACCTCGGCTGATCGCGAACGTCCGGGGACCGGCGGCCGCGGGCGACCGCGGCCGCCGGTCCTCCCCCAAGGGGAGAACCTGGGAAGACTCACAGGTGGGGTGCCCGTTTCCGGGTGGGCACACATGCCGGTTTCACGATAGGTTCATGTCATGATGCAGATGCTCTGTCCGAAATGTCAGAACCCCATGCACCAGTACGAGCGCAACGGCGTGGTCGTGGAGCAGTGCTCTGAGTGCAAGGGCATTTTCCTCGACCGCGGTGAACTCGAGCACCTGATGAACTTCGAGGCGTCCTTCCACGCCGGCGCCGGTGCGCCGGTCGCGGCCGCGCCGGCGGGCCCGCCGCCGCGCGAGCCGCGCTACGAGGACCGCCGCGACGATCGGCGCTATGACGACCGCCGCCATGACGACCGTCGGGAGCACTACGACGACCACCGTCGCAAGGACGACTACTACTACAAGAAGAAGAAGAAAAAGAGCGTCTTCGAGGACCTCTTCGACTTCTAGCGGACGCAGAGTCGCGAGCCGCCGGGCTTGGCTCGGCGGCCGTTCTGCGTCTGGGGCGGGAAAGGTGAACGGCGGTTCCGGGGTAAAACGGACATTCGCAGCACCCCCCGAATCAACGATGCCCGGCGGGTGCGACAGGCGGGTCGCGGGTGCGGCGGGTCGGCCCGCCGGTCAGCCTCCGAGGTGGAAGACCGCTCTCGGGGTCCACGGCACCGGGGCCCCGGTGAGGGTCTCCATGCTCCAGTCGCCCGGACTCGGGTGCGTGTACAGGGTGAACGACTCGACCCGGAACTTCGCCTCGAAGCCCGCGAGCGACGCGAAGGCCCTGTCGAGCGCCGCGGTGCCCACGTTCTGCGCCACCGTCACGTGCGGGTGGTAGGGGAACGTCCGCTCCCGGTCGGCCGGCCCCCGGCGGATCGCCGACTCCAGCTGCTCGCACACCGCGATCCCGTCGGCCACGGCCACGAACACCACCTCGGTCACGGGCCGGAACGACCCCGTCCCCCGCAGGTGCAGGTCGAACACGGGGCACGCCGCCGCCACCGCGCCCAGGTGCTCCCGGAACCCCTCCAGGGACGCCGCCGGAATCTCCGTGGGCCCCAGCAGGGTCAGATGTGCGGGGACGATCTCGCCGAGCGGGTCGCCCGAGCTGACCCGGGCCCCGTCGAGCACTTCGCGCCACGGCGAAGGCACCGGTATCGCCACCCCCACCGTGACCACCGGCGCCGCCGCGACCGCTGCCACTAAAGCGCCGCCGGCGGGTAGAAGCCGATCTTCTTGTACGCCTTGTCGATGGTCCGGGTGGCGAGGTGCCGGGCCTTCTCCGCGCCGGCGGTCAGGATCCGGTCGAGTTCGGCCTTGTCGGCCAGGTACTCCCTGGTCTTCACGGCGACCGGGCCGAACGCCTCGGCCACGACCTCGGCGAGGTCGCCCTTGAAGTCCCCGTAGCCCTTCCCGGCGTAGTCGGCCTCGAGCTTCTCGACCGTGGTGTCGCCCACCGCGGCGTAGATGTTCAGCAGGTTCGACACGCCCGGCTTGTGCTCCAAGTCGTAGCGGACCTGCGCCTCGGAGTCGGTGACCGCGCTCTTGATCTTCTTGCGCATCACGTTCGCGTCGTCGAGCAGGTACAGGCAGCCGCGCGGGCCCGACGAGGTCTTCGACATCTTCTTCTCGGGATCCGAGAGGTCCTTGATCGTCGCGGTCTCCTTGACGATGTAGGGCTCGGGCACGATGAAGGTCTTGCCGTACGTGGTGTTGAACCGCCCCGCGAGGTCGCGGGAGAGCTCCAGGTGCTGGCGCTGGTCCTCGCCGACCGGGACCTGGTCGGTCTGGTAGAGCAGGATGTCGGCCGCCATGAGGATCGGGTAGGTGAACAACCCCACGGTTGTGCGTTCTTGTTTGGCCGACTTGTCCTTGAACTGGGTCATCCGGCTCGCCTCGCCCATGCCGGTCTCCGAGCCGAGGATCCAGGCGAGCATCGCGTGCTCGGGGACCTGCGACTGGATGAACAGGATGCACCGCTCGGGGTCCACACCCAGCGCGAGCAGCTGCGCGGCGCTGACGCGCGAGCGCTCGTGCAATACCTTTGGATCGTGATCGACGGTGATCGCGTGCTGGTCGACGACGCAGTAGAGCGCGTCCGAGTCGTCCTGGAGCGCCACCCACTGCCGCAGCGCGCCCAGGTAGTTCCCGAGGTGGAACGAGTCCGAGGTGGGCTGGATCCCTGAGAAGACGCGGGGCTTGCGGTCGGCAGTGGTCATGGCTCGATTCTGACATCCGGGGCGAGACGGCGACCACCCGGTATTGCGGCGGCGCCGATCCTGATGTTTAATTGTGTTGGATCTTGAGCGCTATGCTCGTGATATTCGAGGAGGCGTCATGCTGGCGCAGCAGCGACAGAGCCGGATCGCCGAACGCGTCCACCGTACCGGGGCCGTGCGCGTGGCCGAACTGGTCGAGGAGTTCGGCGTCTCCGACATGACCATCCGCCGCGACCTCGAGACCCTCGCCGAACGCGGCCTCGTCGCCAAAGTCCACGGCGGCGCCACCGCCGTCGACTTCGGATCCACCACCGAGCCCGGCTTCGCCGTCAAGCAGGTCCGCCAAGAGGTCGAGAAGCAGGCCATCGCCGACGCCGCCGCGACCCTCGTCGGCCCCGGCCAGGCCATCGCCCTCTCCGCCGGGACCACCACCTGGACCCTCGCGCACCGCCTCACCGACGTCCCCGACCTCACCGTCGTCACCAACTCCGTCCCCGTCGCCGACGTCTTCTACCGCGCCGGACGCCCCGACCAGACCGTCATCCTCACCGGCGGCGTCCGCACCCCCTCCGACGCCCTCGTCGGCCCCTTCGCCGTCGCCTCCCTCGAGAAGGTGAACGTCGACACCGTCTTCCTCGGCGTCCACGGCATGTCCGAACGCGCCGGGTTCACCACCCCGAACCTCCTCGAAGCCGAGACGGTCGCCACCCTCGCCGCCAAGGGCCGCCGCCTCGTGGTCGTCGCCGACCACACCAAGTTCGACGTCGTCGGCATCGCCACCATCGCGTCCCTCTCCGACGCCGACGTCATCGTCACCGATTCCCTCCTCGACGAGGAGGCCCGCAGGAACCTCAGCGAACACGTCGACCAGGTCGTGCTCGCCCCGGTACCCGATCCCGGGAACCGCGACTCCACCGAGAAGAGACCATGACCGCGTTCCACATGGAATCCGGCAGCCTCGCCGACGGCCGCCAGATCCTCTACTTCAACACCGCACCCGACGCCGGGCGAGGCGGCTTCGCCGACAAGCGCGACCTCGGCGGCCGCGTCAGCGCCGGCGAGATCCGCTACGACGTGCTCCGCGACGAGTGGGTCGCCGTCTCCGCCGGACGCTCCGACCGCCCGACCCTGCCCGTGGCCTGCCCGCTGTGCCCCTCACACGGCGACGAGCTCACCGAAGTCCCCGCCCCCGACTACGAGGTCGCGGTCTTCGAGAACCGGTTCCCGAGCTTCGGCGGCTTCGACGCCCCGGGCCTGCCCGCGCCGACCGAGATCCCCGACGGCATGGAGACCGCCGTCCCGGCCGCCGGGCGCTGCGAGGTCGTCTGCTTCTCCGACGACCACGACTCCTCCCTCGTGGAACTCAGCCCCGAGCGCGTCGCCCTGGTCGTGCGGGCCCTCGCCCAGCGCACCGCCGAACTCTCCGCCCGCGGCGACATCGCCCAGGTCTTCTGCTTCGAGAACCGCGGCGTCGAGATCGGCGTGACCCTCCACCACCCGCACGGGCAGATCTACGGCTACCCGTACGTCACCCCGCAGACCCGCAAGCACCTCGCCGCGGCCAAGCGCCACAAGGAGACCACCGGCAGGGACCTCTTCGACGACATCATCGCGTCGGAGCGCAGGGGCCCCCGCGTGATCGCCGAGAACGACCACTGGATCGCCTTCACGCCGTACGCGGCGCGCTGGCCCTTCGAGGTCCAGATCCACCCCAAGGCCCGCTTCGCCGACCTCGCCGAGCTGCCCGAGGAGTACATCGACGCGTTCGCGCCGCTCTACCTCGAAGTCCTCAAGCGCTGCGACGGTGCGTTTCCGGGGCAGCAGATGCCGTACATGGCAGGCTGGCACCAGGCCCCCGTCGGCGAGGGCCGCGAGTTCGGGCGCCTGCGCCTGGAACTCGTCTCCATCCGCCGCGGGGCGGGCAAAGTGAAGTTCCTGGCCTCCTCGGAGTCCGTCATGGGCGGATGGGTCCACGACCTGGGCCCGGAGGCTTCCGCTGACATCCTCAAAGGAGCACTGTGAAGTATCTCGTCACCGGCGGCGCCGGTTACATCGGTTCGATCGTCGCCACGATGCTGCTCGAGGAGGGCCACGACGTGGTCGTCCTCGACGACTGCTCGACCGGCTCGGCCGAGCGCGTCCCGGCCGGGGCGACCCTGGTCCGCAAGCCGGTCCAGCAGGCCGGCGACGTCCTCGACGGGACCTTCGACGCCGTCCTGCACTTCGCGGGCCTGATCGCCGCGGGCGAGTCGATGAGCCGCCCCGACATCTACTGGGAGGCCAACACGGCCGGGACCTTCGCGCTGCTCGACGCGATGCGCGAAGCGAACGTGAAGACCCTCGTGTTCTCCTCGACCGCCGCCGTCTACGGCAACCCGACCGAGGTCCCCATCAAGGAAGAGGCCGCCAAGGCCCCGACCTCCACCTACGGCGCCACCAAGCTCTCCAGCGACATGGCGATCGCCTCCGAGGTCACCGCCTACGGCCTGGCCGCGGTCTCCCTGCGCTACTTCAACGTCGTCGGCGCCTACCGCGACCAGGGCGGCCTGTGGCACGGCGAGAACCACGAGCCCGAGACCCACATCATCCCGATTGCCTTCGACGCCGCCTCCGGCAAGCGCGAGTCGTTCGGCCTGTTCGGCGACGACTACCCGACCCCCGACGGCACCTGCGTCCGCGACTACATCCACGTCGCCGACCTCGCCGACGCCCACCTGCTCGCCCTCAAGGCCGCCGAGGCCGGCGAGCACAAGATCTACAACCTCGGCAACGGCAACGGCTTCTCCAACAAAGAGGTCGTGGCCACCGTCAAGCGCATCACCGGCGTGGACTTCCCGGTCGAGATCGGCCCGCGCCGCCCCGGGGACCCGGCCGAACTCGTCGCCTCCTCCGAGCGCGCCAAGACCGAACTCGGCTGGAAGCCCAGCCGCGACACCCTCGACCGCATGGTCGCCGACGCCTGGGAGTACTACCAGCATGCCCGCCGCTAACCAGACCGAAGCGCACGCCGCCGAGCTCGCCCGGACCGCCGCCGAGGCCTTCCGCGCCGTCTTCGGCGCCGAGCCCGAAGGGGTCTGGGCCGCGCCCGGCCGCGTCAACCTCATCGGCGAGCACACCGACTACAACGACGGCTTCGTGATGCCCTTCGCGCTGCCGTTCTACGCCGCCGCGGCCGTCGCCAAGGCCGAGACCTGGGAGTTCCACTCCACGTACGGCGACGAACCGACCGTCCTGGCCGACGATCTCGGCACCTCGGAGGCCGACGGCGTCGACGGCTGGGCCGCCTACCTCGCGGGCGTGGCCTGGGCGCTGGGCGAGAGCGGCTACCCGGTCGCCCCCGCGCGCATCGCGCTCCACTCCGACGTGCCGCACGGCGCGGGCCTGTCCTCTTCGGCCGCACTCGAATGCGCGGCACTGATCGCCCTCGCGGACCTGTACGGCCACGAGATCGACCGCGCCGAGGCCGCCCGCATCGCCCAGAAGGCCGAGAACGAGTACGTCGGCGCGCCCACCGGCGTGCTCGACCAGTCCGCCTCGCTGCTGTGCACCGAGGGCAACGTCATGTTCATGGACTGCCGCGACCTCTCGCGCGAGCAGGTCCCCTTCGACCTGGCGCCCGAGGGCCTGACGATGCTCGTCATCGACACGCGGGCCCCGCACCGCCACGCCGACGGCGAGTACGGCGCCCGCCGCGCCGACTGCGAGCAGGCCGCCCGCCTCCTCGGCGTCAGCCACCTGCGCGACGCGCCCCGGGACGCGAAGCTCGACGACTCGGTTCCCGACGCCGACCGGCTCAACCGGCGGATGCGCCACATCCTCACCGAGAACGACCGGGTCCTCGAGACGGTCGCGATCCTCAAGGGCGGCACCGTGGCCGGCATCGGCGAACTGCTGACGGCCTCCCACGAGTCCCTGCGCGACGACTACGAGGTCTCCTCGGTCGAGCTCGACTCCGCGGTCGCCGCCGCGCTCGGGGCCGGAGCCCTGGGCGCGCGCATGACCGGCGGCGGGTTCGGCGGCAGCGCCATCGCCCTGGTCGAGGCCGACTCCGCCGCGAAGGTCGAAGCGGCCGTAGTCGACGCCGCGGCCCAGGCCGGACTGCCCGTGCCGCGCGTCTTCACCGCCCGCGCCGCCGCCGGCGCCCACCGCGCCATCTGAGCACGGCCGAGCCTCCCCGGGCTCGGGCGATGTGACTGAGGCTCGGGGCCGGCGGCGCAGTAGCGTCACCGGTCCCGCACTCTGGAATACTCCGCCGCATGGATCTCGTGCACCTCGCATTGCGCTACCTGCACCTGCTCGGCTTCGCCGCGGTCTTCGGCGGCTGGCTGGTCTCCTGGCTCTCGCGCAAGTTCAACTTCAACACCGCGATGCTCTACGGCATCGCCGTCCAGCTCGCCACCGGCATCGTCCTCTACGGGCTCGCCAGCGCCGACGGGGACGCCAACCACGCCAAGCTCGGCGTGAAGTTCCTGCTCGCCCTGCTCCTCGGCGTCATGATCGCCATTCCAGTGTGGAAGAAGCGCGAGAAGGTCGCGGACGGGCACTTCTGGGCCACCGGCGCCCTCATCGCCGTCACCGCGGGCGTGGCCGTCTTCTGGCAGTAAGTCGCTTCCAGCGGTGACGCACGGCTCCGACCGGGCAGCCCGCCCGGTCGGTCCCCGATGCGCCATCAGCGGCGCCGCGCGGCCGCCCGGAGCTGCAATCGCGGCGTAGTACCGGCGAAACACCAGTTCACCGCTGGTCTCAGTCATAGGATGTTTCGGTAACGAAATCATCAAGGACAGTGTCAAAGGCCATCGAGTGCGGCCATGATTAGGCGGGTATCGACTTACCCCCTTGGATTGTCAAAGGAGACCGAGATGGCTGTCAAGCCGTTCAAGCTGGCCCTGGCGGGCATTTCCGCCGTCGGCCTCGCCGCCCTCGCCGCGTGCGGCGACGCCCCGTCCGACTCGAACGGCGGCGACAACGCCGACGCGTCGTTCACCGCGTGCATGGTGACCGACTCCGGCGGCATCGACGACAAGTCGTTCAACGAGTCCGCTTGGGCCGGCATGGAAGCCGCCAAGGCGGAGAACGACGACATCGAGGTCACCTACAAGGAGTCGTCCAACACCGACGACTACGACCCGAACCTCCAGTCCTCGGTCGACGACGGCTGCAACTTCATCGTCGGCGTCGGCGGCCTCATGGCCGCGAACGTCACCACCGCCGCCCAGGCGAACACCGGCGTCGGCTTCGCGATCGTCGACGGCACCCCCTCGGACGCCGAGGGCGCCCCCGTCGAGACCGAGAACGTCTTCTCGATCCAGTTCGACACCGCCCAGTCGGCCTTCCTCGCCGGCTACGTCGCGGCCTCGCAGACCCAGACCGGCACCGTCGCCACGTGGGGCGGCATGCAGATCCCGCCGGTGACCATCTTCATGGACGGCTTCGCCGCGGGCATCGAGCAGCACAACACCGACAAGGGCACCGACGTCAAGCTCCTGGGCTGGGACGCCGCCGCGCAGACCGGTACGTTCCTCAACAGCTTCGAGGACGCCGCCGCCGGCAAGAGCACCTCGGACACCTTCATCTCGCAGGGTGCGGACATCCTCTTCCCGGTCGCGGGTCCCGCGGGCATCGGCGCGCTGACCGCCGCCGAAGAGGCCGGCGACGCGGTCAACGCGATCTGGGTCGACACGGACGGCTTCGAGTCCACCGACTACGGCTCGAAGCTCATCACCTCCGCCGAGAAGGGCCTGTCCAACGCCGTGCGCGACGCGGTCCTGGCCGCCTACGACGGCGAGGCCGGCAACGGCACCTACGTGGGCACCCTGGAGAACGAGGGCGTCTCCATCGCCCCGTTCCACGACTTCGACGCGGCGGTCTCCGACGAGACCAAGGCCGAGCTCGAGGCCCTGACCGCGGCGATCATCGACGGTTCGCTCGTCGTCGAGTCCCCGGCCAGCCCGGCCGCCTCCTAGCCGGCCGGCACCGGACTCCTCTCCAAAGGGACGTGCATTGCGACTCGAACTGAAGGGCCTGACGAAGAAGTTCGGCTCGTTCACCGCTGACGACGACATCGACCTCGTGGTCGAGCCCGGCCAGATCCACGCCGTCCTCGGCGAGAACGGCGCGGGCAAGTCGACGCTCATGAACATGCTGTACGGGATCCTCCAGCCCACCAGCGGAGCGATCCTCATCGACGGGGAGCCGGTCTCCTTCTCGGGCCCGGGCGACGCGATCGCCGCGGGCCTGGGGATGGTGCACCAGCACTTCAAGCTCGTCGGTCCCTTCAGCGTCGCCGACAATGTGCAGCTGGGCCGGGAGCACACCCAAGGCATGGGGGTGCTCTCGGCCAAGGCCGCGCGCAAGGCCGTGCGCGACGTCTCCGAGCAGTACGGCCTGCACCTGGACCCGGACGCGGTCTGCGAGGACCTGCCCGTGGGCGTCCAGCAGCGCGTCGAGATCGTCAAGGCCCTCTCGGGCCCCAAGACCGAACTGCTCATCCTCGACGAGCCCACGGCGGTGCTCACGCCCGCCGAGATCACCGAGCTGCTCCAGATCATGCGCAACCTCGCCGCGGCGGGGACCTCGATCCTGTTCATCTCGCACAAGCTCAAAGAGGTCCAGGCGGTCGCCGACACCATCACGGTGATCCGGCGCGGCAAAGTGGTCGCCGAGCTGGAGCCGACCGCGTCGGAGTCCGAGATGGCCTCCGCGATGGTCGGGCGCGCCGTGTCCCTGCGGGTCGACAAGACCGACGCGGAGCCCGGCGAGCCGCGGCTGGAGGTCAAGGACCTCACGGTCGTCTCCGACGCCGGCGTCAAAGTCCTCGACGGCCTCGAACTCACCGTCCACTCAGGTGAGATCGTGGGCCTCGCGGGCGTCGAGGGCAACGGCCAGACCGAACTGGCCCGCTCCATCCTCGGCCTGCTCAAGCCCGACTCGGGCCACATCTCGATCGACGGGCGCGACGTGCACGGTCGCGGCGTCGCCCGGCGCATCGCCGACGGCCTGGGGTACATCCCCGAGGACCGCGGCCGCGACGGCCTCGTCGCCGAGTTCTCGGTCGCCGAGAACATCGTCCTCAACCAGTACCGGGACGCCCCGTACGCCAAGGGCGGCGTGGTCGACGCCGGCGCGGTCCACAAGCGCGCGGTCGACTCGATCGCCGAGTTCGACATCCGGACGCAGTCCCCGGACGAGTCCGCCTCGTCCCTGTCGGGCGGCAACCAGCAGAAGGTCATCATCGCCCGCGAGTTCTCCCGGTCCCGCCGGTTCCTCGTCGCGGCGCAGCCGACCCGGGGCGTGGACGTCGGCGCCTCCCAGTTCATCCACTCCCGCCTGGTCGCCGAGCGCGACACCGGGACCGGGGTCCTGCTCATCTCGTCGGAGCTCGACGAGATCTACGCGCTGGCCGACCGCATCGCCGTGATCTACAACGGCCGCATCGTCGGCGAGGTCGACCCCGACACCCCGCGCGAGGTCATCGGCCGGCTCATGGTCGGCGCCGACCTGGCCGCGGCCGAGCCGCCCCCGGCAGCCGAGGCGGAGACCGCCGACGTCGAAGCCAGTTCCGACACCGAAGCCAGCACCGACGAGGACGCCAATGGAGGTGACCGATGAGCGACAGCACCGCGACCACTGAAGCCCCGGCAGAACCGCCCGCACCGGACACCGAAGGCTCCGAGCCCAAACCGAACTTCATGCGGCTCTTCGGCGGCTACCTGACCGAGGCCAACTCGGTCATGGTCACGATCTACTCGCTCCTGCTGGCGTTCCTCATCGGCGCGATCCTCCTCATCGTCTCCGACGAGTTCACCCGCTCGACCTTCTCCTACTTCTTCTCCCGGCCCCAGGACGCCTGGTACGCCTCCCGCGACCTGGTCGTCGAGTCGTACACGTCGCTGTTCGAGGGCGCGATCCTCAACTTCAACACCCTCGAGGCCTACCGGGCCGGCGACGCCGAGTTCGGGAACCTGCTGCGCCCCCTCTCCGAGACCCTGACGTACGCCACCCCCCTGATCTTCACGGGCCTGGCCGTCGGCCTGGCCTTCCGCGCCGGACTGTTCAACATCGGCGCCCAGGGCCAGCTCATCTTCGGCATGATGGGCGCGCTCATCGTCGGCTTCAGCCTCGACCTGCCGATCTGGCTCCACCTGCCGCTCGCGATCATCGCGGGCGCGGTCGCCGGCGGCGCGCTCGGCGCCGTCCCCGGCGTCCTCAAGGCCACGACCGGCGCGCACGAGGTCATCTCCTCGATCATGCTGAACAACATCGCCGCGCTGTTCCTGGTGTGGGCGCTCGGTACCGCGTTCCTCCACTCCGAGACCAAGTCGGACCTCGTGTCCAAACCGGTCGACGACTCGGCGACGCTCCCGACGCTCCTGTCCTCGCTCAACCCGTCGCTGCGGGTGAACCTCGCGCTGATCATCGGCTTCGCGGTCGCGGCGCTCGTGTGGTGGCTGCTGTCCAAGTCCACCTTCGGGTTCCGCATCCGCGCCGTCGGCTTCAACGAGCACGCCGCGGCCACCGCGGGCATGCGCATCGGCTCGACGTACACGACCACGATGACCGCCGCGGGCGCCCTCGCGGGCCTCGGCGGCGCGGCCCTCGCGCTCGGCGTCAGCTCCGGCGGCATCACCACCAACACCGCGCTCGACTACGGCTTCAGCGGCATCACGGTGGCCCTGCTCGGCCGCGCCAACCCCGGCGGCATCGTCGCCTCGGCGCTCCTGTTCGGCGCGCTGAAGGCGGGCGCGCTCTCCGCGCAGCCGGACGTCCCGGTCGACATCTCGACGCTGCTCCAGGCCACGATCGTGCTCTTCATCGCCGCACCGGCCCTGGTCAAGGCGATCCTCCACCTGCGCACCCCGCGCGGCGGCCTGGTCACTCTCGAAGCGAAAGGCTGGTGAGCCCCATGGCAGTGGACACCGCTCCCGCGCCCGCGCTCGTCGACGAGCGCGCCCCGGCCCGCCACCTGAGGGCCGGGATCGTCTACGCGGTCCTCGGCCTCCTGGTGATCCTCGCGGCCGTCGCCCTGCTCGGGGACCGCACCACCACGGTCGCGTTCGACAAGACCCTCACCGACGCGAGCTGGGACGCGCCCACCCGCACCGTCGTCCTCATCCTCGGCGTCATCGCCACCGCCGCCGGCGCGTGGATGATCGCCGGACTCCCGCAGCGCTGGTACAAGATCGCCGGCGCGGCCGCCGTGGCCGCCGTCGTGCTCGCGCTCCTGTTCTGGGCCTACTCCCAGGAAGGGACGGTGTTCCGCGCGGAGTCGATCCTCGCCGGGGCCCTGTTCCTGTCGATGCCGTACATCTTCGGCGCCCTCTCGGGCGTCGTCTGCGAGCGCTCGGGCGTCATCAACATCGGCATCGAGGGCCAGTTCCTCATGGGCGCCTTCACCGGCGTCCTGGTCGCCAACATCACCGGGAACATCTACGCCGGCCTCGCCGGCGCGATGATCGCCGGGTCCCTGTCGACCATGCTGCTCGCGCTCCTGGCGACCAGGTTCCAGGTCAACCAGGTCGTCGTCGGCGTCATCCTCAACCTGCTCGCGCTCGGCTTCACCAGCTTCATGTACGACCAGCTGAAGAAGGCCGACGGCCTCAACGACGCGTTCTCGGTGCCGGTCATCAGCTGGGGCCCGCTCGCGGACATCCCCGTGATCGGCCCGGTCCTGTTCCAGCAGAAGCTGTTCGTGTACGTCGGCCTCGTCATGGTCGCCGTCGTCTGGTTCCTGCTGTACCGCACCCGCTGGGGCCTGCGCACCCGCGCGGTCGGCGAGCACCCGGCCGCCGCCGACTCCATGGGCGTCAACGTCAACCGCCTCCGCTACTGGAACGTCGTGGCCGCGGGCCTCCTCGCCGGCTTCGGCGGCGCGTGGTTCACGCTCGGGAACTCCCTGGCCTTCAACAAGAACATGACCGCCGGGCTCGGCTTCGTCGCGCTCGCCGTCATGATCGTGGGCCGCTGGAACCCGCTCGGCGTGCTCGCCGGCGCCCTGATCTTCGGCTTCACGACGCAGATCGCCCGCGACCTGTCCGCCGCCGGCTCCTCGGTGCCCGGCGAATTCCTCCAGATGCTCCCGTACGCGGTCACCCTCGTGGTCGTCGCCGGGCTCATCGGCAGGGCCAAGGCCCCTGCGGCCGACGGCGTGCCGTACAACCCCGGAGACAAATAGCGATGGGGGACGAGACCGTGGACATCGACTGGGACGCCTTGCGTTCGACCGCCCGCGAGGCCATGCGCCACGCGTACGTGCCGTACTCGAAGTACCCGGTCGGCGTCGCCGGCCTGGTCGACGACGGCCGGATCGTCTCCGGCTGCAACGTCGAGAACGCCTCCTACGGGCTGACACTGTGCGCCGAGTGCGGCATGGTCTCCCAGCTCGCGGCCACCGGCGGCGGCCGGCTGATCGCCGTCGCCTGCGTCGACGGCGCGGGCGAACCCCTCACCCCGTGCGGCCGGTGCCGCCAGCTGCTCTTCGAGCACGGCGGACCCGGCTGCCTCGTGGACGACGCGCCCGAGCCCACGACCGTGGGCGCACTCCTTCCCGGCGCGTTCGGCCCCGACCATCTCGCGTGAGCGGGAGGGCCGAAGGCCCTCCCGATCCGTTCGGGCCCATGTAGATGAGTGAGGGAACACCAATGATCACCGCAGTCGACGTCATTCGCACCAAAAGGGACGGCGGCGAACTCTCGACCGCCCAGATCGACTGGGTCATCGACGCCTACACCAAAGGCTCAGTGGCCGACGAGCAGATGTCGGCCCTCGCGATGGCGATCTTCCTCAATGGAGCGAAGCCGCGCGAGATCGCCGACTGGACCGCCGCGATGATCCGCTCGGGCATCACCCTCGACCTCTCCTCGGTCGGCAGGCCCTGCGTGGACAAGCACTCCACCGGCGGCGTGGGCGACAAGATCACGCTGCCGCTGGCCCCGCTCGTCGCCGTCTTCGACGTCGCGGTCCCGCAGCTGTCGGGCCGCGGCCTCGGCCACACCGGCGGCACGCTCGACAAGCTCGAGTCGATCCCCGGCTTCCAGGTCGACATGACCGAGGCCCAGGTCCTGGAGCAGCTCAAGGACATCGGCGCGGTCATCTGCGCCGCCACCGGCGACCTCGCGCCCGCCGACAAGAAGCTGTACGCCCTGCGCGACATCACCTCCACCGTGGAGGCCATCCCGCTCATCGCGTCCTCGATCATGTGCAAGAAGATCGCCGAGGGCGCCGACGCGATCGTGCTCGACGTCAAGGTCGGCTCGGGCGCGTTCATGAAGGAGTTCGCGCAGGCCCGCGAACTGGCCGAGACCATGGTGCGCCTCGGCGCCGACCACGGCGTCGACACCCGGGCCCTGCTCACCGACATGTCGATTCCGCTGGGCCGCACCGCCGGCAACGCCCTCGAAGTGCGCGAGTCCGTCGAGGTCCTCGCCGGAGGCGGCCCCGAGGACGTCGTCGAACTGACCGTGGCCCTCGCCGAGGAGATGCTCGCCGCCGCCGGCAAGCCCGACGCCGACCCGGCCGCCGCGCTGCGCGACGGCCGCGCGATGGACAAGTGGCGCAAGATGATCGCCGCCCAAGGCGGCGAGGTCGACGCGCCGCTGCCGGTCGCGCGCGAGTTCGAGGAGATCACCGCGGACGCCGACGGCTTCGTGACCGAGATGGACGCCTACGCCGTCGGCGTCGCGGCCTGGCGCCTGGGTGCGGGCCGCGAACGCCAGGGCCAGCCGGTCCAGGCGGGCGCGGGCATCGAGATCCTCAAGGCCGTGGGCGAGCCGGTGAAGGCGGGCGAGACGGTCCTGCGCCTCCACACCGACACCCCCGAGCGCTTCGCCGCCGCGAAGGAGACCCTTGAAGGGCAGTGGAAGATCGGCGGCGAGCCGGCCAAGCGCGGCCCGATCGTCCTCGACCGCGTCACCGCATAGTGCAACAGGCGTTCGACCTGTAGCCCCAGGACGAACAGGTAAAAGAGGGCGGCCCCGCGACTGCGGGGCCGCCCTTCGTCATATTCGGTGACAACCGATCCGCGCGAAAATGCGTATAGTCCCATCAGAACCCCTTTCGAATGACACCCGTTACCCCGCACCGCAACAGGAGACCCATGAACACCCGATCCACCGCGCGCACCGCCGCGGCCGCCCTCGCCGGACTCATGGCCGCAGGTGCCTTCGCGGCACCGGCCGCGGCCCAAGACCCGCTGCCCCGCAACGACTTCACCGGGGACGGCGTCCAGGACCTCGTCGCCGTCCGCAAATCGGACGGCGCGCTCGTCCTCTACTCGGACCTGGCTTCCGACGACTTCGGGACCGCCGCCGTCGTCTTCTCCAGCGGCTGGAACCAGATGGACGTCGTCATGGCCGGCGACCTCACCGGCGACGGCCACTCGGACCTCCTCGCCCGCGACAACAAGAGCGGCACGCTCTACACCTACCCCGGCGACGGCAACGGCGGCTTCGGCACGCGCGCTTCGCACGGCACCGGCTGGGGCGCCGTGGAGCTGTTCACCACGGCCGACTTCGACGGCGACGGAGCGGTCGACATCCTCACGACCCGCAAGCACGACAACCGCCTGTACGTCAACTTCGGAAGAGGCGACGGCTCCTTCTCCATTCCCACGGCCCAGACCGGCGACTACTCGCGCGTGGACGCCCTCATCGGCGCCGGCGACCTCGACCTCGACGGCGAAGACGACTTCATGGTGCGGCGCACGCCCCAGTCGGCCGGGAACCAGGGCTACCGGGTCCACTTCAGCGACATCGGGGTGTCGACGCCGCTCGGCTCCGACTTCTACCTCTGGCCCGAGGAGGACCGCCACTTCAGCCAGGTCACGTTCCTCGGCGACCTCGACGGCGACGAGGACACCGAGCTCGTCGCGGTCGACTCCCGCTCCGGGGAGCTCTACCGCATGTCGATGAGCCGCTTCGGCGCCAACGTCGACGACGTGGCGACCGTCCAGGACTCCGGCTGGGGCGCGATGCGCCTGCCCGAGGCCGAGACGGACCGCACCTACGACTTCGAGCAGAACGGCACCTCGGACCTGTTCGCCTACACCCCCGACGGCGGCCTCTACCTCTACCCGCGCGGGTACGACGGCGCCTTCGACCCCCGGATCTTCATGGGCTCCTTCTGGGACGCGAACCTGGTCGAGTCGGCCGGGGACCTCACCGGCGACGGCCTCCCCGACTTCCTCGTCCGCGAGACCGACGGTGAGCTGCACATCAGCGAAGGCGACGCCGACACCGTGGGCACCGCCACGAAGGACCTCCTCATCGGCACCGGCTGGAACGCCATGAGCGCCGTCGTCTCCGGCGGCGACTTCAACACCGACGGCAAGAACGACCTCCTCGCCCGCGAAGCCTCCACCGGGAGGCTCTGGCTCTACCCGGGCACCGGGACCGGGGAACTCGGCGCCCGCGTCGTCGTCGGCACCGGCTGGAACGCCATGTCGCTCATCACGGTCGCCGGCGACCTCGACCACGACGGCGCCGCCGACGTGATCGCCCGCAGGAACTCGGACAACTGCCTCTACTTCTACGGCGGCAAGACCACCGGCGGCCTGAAGAACGGCGTCAACATCGGCTGCGGCTGGAACGTCATGAACACGATCGCCTCGGTCGGCGACTACAACGCCGACGGGCACGTCGACTGGGCCGCCCGCCGCGCCTCCGACGGCGCCCTCTACCTGTACCGGGGCAACGGCGCCGGCGGGTTCTCCTCCTACTCGGCGATCGGCTCCGGCTGGAACGGCCTCGAGATCGCCTGACGCCACGACCCGAGAAGGGTCCGGCGACGGCACGTGAAGAGGGCGGCCCCGTTCCCACGCGGGGCCGCCCTTCGCCGTCTGCGAGGTCCTGTTCAGCCCTCGCGGTCGGCGCGTTCGACGAGCCAGCCGGCCATGGCGCGGACGCCGTGGCCGATCGCCCGCTCGTCGGGGGAGAAGGTTCCGAAGTGCGGGTACGAGGTCGAGATGCCGGCGCCGGGCGCCTCGACGCCGAGGTAGGTGAAGGTGCCGGGAAGGTGGTCGAGGAACAGCGCGAAGTCCTCGCCGCTGAACGGGATCGACCCGTGCAGCACGGTCGCGGCGCCCCGGCCGAGGCTTCGCCTGAGGTACCGCTTGAGCGCGTTGGCCTCCCATTCGGGGACGACCATCGCCGGGAACGGATCGTCCGGGAAGCTCACGGCCGCATCGCCGTAGGCGCCGGCGATCCGGTCGACGTCGGCGCGGACGTCGGTGTAGCGCTCCTCGGGCCAGCACCGCGAGACCACCTCGACCTCGACGCGGCCGTCGGCGTCGGGCTCGGCCGCCCGGGCCCGGATGTTCACGAACTCCGCGAGCGGGCCGTCGGGGATCTGGATGTCGGCGACGATCCGCTCCAGGTCGGCGGGGCCCTCCGGGAGCGACACCGTTGCGAGAGCGCCGATCTCGGCGGCGAGGAGCGCCGCCCGCTCGGCCGCGCCGGCGCCCGAGACGGTGACCGAGCCGCGGTCCTGGCCGGGGAGCCCGACGCCGGGGTTGACGCCGAACGTGCCGACCGGGAACGGCCCGCAGTGCAGCGCGTGGATCTCCTCGGGGCGGTCGACCGCGAGGGCGCCGTCGTCGATCATGGCCTGTGCGCCGGTCAGCGTCTCCTCGGCGGGCTGGAAGAAGAAGACGACGGTGCCGCGCAGCCGGTGCCGCAGCCGCGCGAGCACTTGCGCCACACCGACGCCGATGGCCGTGTGGAGGTCGTGCCCGCACAGGTGGGCGGGGGCGGTGCCGCCGCCGATCTGGTCCTGGACGGGGACGGCGTCCATGTCGGCCCGGTAGGCCACGGTACGCCCGCGCTTTCGTCCCTTGAGGACGGCCACGACGCCGTGCCCGCCGACTCCGGTGGTCACCTCGAGCCCTGCGGCGGTGAGCAGTCCGGCGACCACCCCTGCCGTGCGCGCCTCGTCACCGGGCCCGTCGGGGTTGGCGTGCAGGTCGCGGCGCAGCGCGATGAGGTCGGCGTCGAATTCGTCCGCGACATCGTCGATGTCCCTGGCGCTCAACCCATTCGGGGAGTTCGCGTATGCGGGGGCGGTGGAGCCGGCGGCTGCGACGGCGACAGCGCCGAGGACGACGCGGCGGGTGACGGGGGCGGTGCGGCGGAGCATGTGTCCTCCAGATGGTGGCGGGTGCCTCCATATTCTGGTTCGGGAAGGGCCCCGGCGCAGTCATGCCAGCCCCCGTATCCGGGCTGCGGTCAGCCCCCGCCGCGGCTCCGAACGAAAAGCGTGCACGGCCTCCTATGAGGATCCGGGCGGGTGTCCGCCGGCTTCAGGACGCCGCGCGCACCCGGCGCTGGCGGTAGGCCTTCTGGCGGCACGCGGGCCCGCAGAAGCGGGCGGGCCTGCCGGGGCCCGTCCGGGTGATCGGCGCGCCGCACGAGGCGCAGACGGTCGGCGCGTCGTTACGTTTCCCGGCAGCGGCCCGGCTTTCATAACGGGAATCTCGGCCGTCGTCCGAGCGGAGCGCATCGATCACGAGCGCGCTCATCGGCGCGAGACCGCCCCGGTCCGGGCGCATGCGCTGGATCGCGACGCACGCCGTGAAGATCGCCTGCACGCCTTCGGCATCGAGGTCCGCTCGCACCGCTCCGGCCCGCTGCGCCGCCTCCAGCAGGGCCGCGAGCGCCTCGGCGGACCGCCGCCCCGAGGCCAGGAGGACCGCGCGGGGCCAGCCGTCCTCGGATCCGAGCAGTTCGCACAGGTCCTGGTTGGCGGGCGTCGAGACGACCACCTCGGTCACGAAGTCGAAGAAGGCCGCGCCCGGGTCGGGTGCCTCGGCGTACCCGGCGGCCAGGCGCGTCAGCCGCTCGAGCCGCTGCGACAGCACGGCTTCGAGCAGGGCCTCCTTGGTCGGGAAGTGGCGGTACACGGTGCCCGCGCCGACGCCGGCGCGGCGGGCGATCTCGCCCAGCGACACCCCGGTGCCCTCCTTCGCGAACGCCGCCTGGGCTGCGGCCAGGACCTTCGCGCGGTTGCGGCGCGCGTCCGCCCGGGGCGCGTCCGCGCCGGTCCGTTCGGCCGGGGCGTTGGGGCGCTGCACGTTACGAATCCTCGATTCCGGAGCTGGACGGGTCGGCGGCCCGGTTCCTATCGTGGCCAAGCGGGTCGACCGACCCGATGCTACCGGCCCGGTCCCTACCGGGCCACCATGAGAGGACGACATGACAGGTCACGAAGGCGCCATCCTCGTCACCGGCGCCACCGGCAAGCAGGGCGCCGCCGCCGCCCGCCATCTGCTCCACGGCGGATGGAAGGTCCGCGCCCTGGTCCGCGACCCCGGCGCCCCCGCGGCCCTCGCTCTGGCCGAGGCCGGAGCCGACCTCGCCCGAGGCGACTTCGACGACCATGCGAGCCTCACGGCCGCAATGGACGGCGTCCGCGGCGTCTTCGGCGTCCCGCCCGCCACCTTCGGCCCGGACGGCTGGGACGAGGAGCTCGAGTACACCCGGGGCGCGTCCCTGGTCGACGCCGCCGCGGCGGCCGGGGTCGGGCATTTCGTGTTCGCCTCCATCGCGTCCTTCCCCGGGCAGCCCTTCCCCGGCACCGACGCCAAGCGCCGCATCGAGGGCCGCGCCGAGGCGAGCGGCATGCGCTGGACCCACCTGCGCCCGGTGCGCTTCATGGAGAACTACCTCCTGCGCGAGGGCCCGATCGACGGCATCCACGGCGGCCTCAACCGCCACTTCTTCCGCCCCGACCACCGGATGCAGCTCATCGCGGTCGACGACATCGGCGCCTTCGCGGCACTGGCCTTCGCCGACCCCGACCGCTTCCACGGCGCGATCCTGGAACTGGCGGGGGACGAGCTGGCACCCACCGCCGCGGCCGCCGCGATCACCGCCGCCACGGGTCGCGACGTCCGCTACGGGCAGGTGCCGCGAGCGGAGGCCCGCGCCCTGGGCCCGGCGATCCTGGGCGTGTGGGAGGTCGTGAACGGCGACCGGTCGTGGAGCGCGGACCTCGCCGCGCTGCGCGTCATCCACCCCGGCCTGCGCACCTTCGACACGTGGCTGAAGGAGGGCGGCGCCGACCGGATCGCGGCGCTGCCCTAGCGCGGCGGCGGAGGCCGCCGCCTCGAAGGGCGGCGGCGGCCTCCGCGTCCGACCGGGTCGTCCTCGCCACACCCGGGGCGCGGCTCAGGCGCGCCTTCGGCCCTCATGGCGCGTATCACCGCAAATCAGGGGAATGCCCCGCCCGGAGGGCCGGTTGACGCTGTACATGAGCACTATCGGATTGATCGGCAGCGGCAACATCGGCAGCGCCATCGCGCGCCTGGCAGTGGCGGCGGGACACGACGTCGTCCTCAGCAACCGGCGAGGCCCCGACTCCCTGTCCGGACTCGTCGCGGAACTGGGCCCGAGGGCCCGCGCGGCGACCCCTGCGGAGGCCGCCGAGGCGGGCGACATCGTCGTGGTCACCGTCCCGCTGGGCGCCTACCAGACCGTCCCGGTCGAGCCGCTTCGCGGCAAGGTCGTCATCGACACGAACAACTACTACCCCGAGCGCGACGGGAACATCCCCGAGCTGGACGACGAGTCCACGACCACCAGCGAACTGCTCCAGGCGCACCTGCCGGAGTCCTTCGTCGTCAAGGCCTTCAACAACATCTTCTTCCTGCACATCCCCGAGCTCGCCCGCCCCAGCGGCGACCCCGAGCGGTCGGCGCTCGCGATCGCGGGCGACGAGGAGGCCGCCAAGGCCGCCGTGACGACGCTCCTGGACTCGCTCGGCTTCGACGCCCACGACGTCGGACCGCTCGCCGAGGGCTGGCGCTACCAGCGGGACACGCCCGCGTACGCGTCGCTGTACTTCGAGCCCGAGCCGTCCGGCAGCGCCGACGGCATGCCCGGGGCCCGCCGCGCCACCGGCGAGGACATCAAGGAGCAGCTGCAGCTCGCCAAGCGCTACCGCGACATGTAGCTCGTCGCGACGGGGGCCACCGCACAGCGGTGGCCCCCGATTTCTCTTCGCGGCGAAACCTCGACCTCTAAGGGAATGGATCATTCCGTTCTGGTAAACTGAGTGCATCGGGCCGCCGGAACCTCGGAAGCCCAGCACCCCCGAAGGGAAACGCCGTGAACGCCACCACCGAATGGTCGCTGCTGACCGAGGCCCACACCGCCCTCCTCAACGCCGTCGAGGGCGTCGGCTCCGGCCAGTGGCACCTGCCCACGCCGTGCGCGGAGTGGACCGTCACCCAGGTCCTCCAGCATGTCGCCGGCGACCAGATCGCCTTCGCGTCCGCCATCACCGGTGAGGACGGTCCGAGCGAGAACCCCTTCGCCCCTTCAGGAACGCTCGCCGGCGACCCGGTCGAGCACGTCGCCTCCGCGATCGGGCGCGCCGCGGCCGCATGGGCCACCGTCGCCGAAGACGCCGCCGACGTGTCGGTCCCGGTGCCGCCGAACCGGCTCGACGCGGTGACCGGCGTCGGCGCGTGCGCCCTCGACGCGGCCGTGCACGCCTGGGACATCGCGAAGGCGACCGGCCAGGACCAGCCGCTCACCCCCGAGGCGGCGGCCCAGATCCTGGTGGCCGCGAAGCAGATCGTGGAGCCGCTGCGCGCCTACGGCGCCTATGCCGCCGCGCTCGACCCGCAGGAGGGGGACGACGAGGTCGCCGCACTCCTGCGCTACCTCGGCCGCGACCCCGAATGGGCCGCCTGACCGGCCGGCGCCCTGAGCGCCCGGACCGGGCTGGACGGCGTCACCGCCGGTCGGCTGCGGACGCGCGGAGGGCCGGCGCCCTCCGGCGCCGGCCCTCCGCTCCTCATCCTTCGGTCTTACATGCCGCTACCCGGCGAGGAACGCCGTGTTGAGCAACAGGTTCGGGCTCCCGTTGACTCCGGAGACGGCGTCGGCGACGGCGCCCTCGGTCAGGGCCGTCGCGACCTCGTCCGGGGTCGCCTCGGGGTTGGCCTCTAGGTAGAGCGCGGCCACGCCCGCGACGTGCGGGGTCGCCATCGAGGTGCCGGAGATCGTGTTCTCGGCGTCGACGCCGTCGATCCACGCGGAGGTGATGCCCACGCCCGGGGCGAGGATGTCGACGCACTCGCCGAAGTTCGAGAACGAGGCGGCGGCGTCGTCCTCATCGGTGGCGCCCACGGTGATCGCGGTCGGCTCCGAGCCCGGGGACACGTTGCACGCGTCCTGGCCCTCGTTGCCCGCGGCGATCGCGAAGGTCACGCCCGACTCGACCGCGGCACTGATCGCGTCGTTGAGGGCCTGGCTGAAGGAACCGCCGAGGCTCATGTTCGCGACGGCCGGGCCGTCGGCGTTCGCGGCGACCCAGTCGATGCCGCCGATGATCGCCGAGTACGAGCCCGAGCCCTGGCAGTCCAGGACGCGGACGGCGCGGACGGTGACGTCCTTGGCGAGGCCGTACGTGGTGCCGCCGACGGTCCCGGCGACGTGCGTGCCGTGGCCGTGGCAGTCCGCCGGGTCGGCGTCGTCGTCGATGAAGTCGTAGCCTTCGCCGACGCGGCCGGTGAACTCCTGGTGCTCGGTGTTCAGGCCGGTGTCGAGGATGAACGCGTCGACGCCCGTGCCCGACTGCGTGTACTCGTAGGACGCGTCCAGCGGGAGCGCGTCCTGGTCCACGCGGTCGAGGCCCCACGAGGGCGGGTCGGGCTGGACTTCGGCGATGTGCGCCCACTGGTCCTGCTCGACGTACGCCACGGCGTCGTCGGCGGCCAGTTCGAGGGCTTCGGACTCGGTCATCTCGGCCACGTAGCCGTCGACCAGCCCGAGCGTGTCCTCCACGTCCACGTCCACGCCGAGGTCGTCGGCGAGTGCGTTGAGGCCCTTGGGCGCCGCGTCGTCGAGGACGACGATGTACGAGCCCTCGATGGCGTCGGGGGAGTCGGATCCGATGATGAGGTCCGAGGCGTTCGCGGGCTCGTCTGCCGAGGCGAACGCGGAGGCCGCGATCAGCGAGCCTCCGGCCGCCGCGCCGGCGATCGCTATCGCGGTCGCCGTGCGCAACCGCCGTTTCGTTCCTGCCGTTGACACAGGAGAACTCCTTTGGTTGTGCCCCAAGGCGTTCGCGGTGCTTGGGCCGCTACCGCCCCGGGGAGGGTGGTGGTTCGGGCCCGGTGCGCTAGGCGGGGGGCGGGCCCGGGCCCGCCGCCGAGGGGGTTCGGCTGCGGGCCGTCTCGGCCGCCCGGTTCGCGACCGGGCGCCGAGGGGGACCGGCGGGCGGGGGCCGGGCCTGCCGGCCCGGTCCGGCGCGGACCGGACCCGAAGACCCGGCCCGCATCACCCGTCCGGGCCCAGCGGCCGTTGACGGGCCGTCAGACCCTGCCCAGGAGCCTAACCGTTAGAACAAAACGTGTAAAGGCCCTGTATTGGATGAACCGATCACTGAATGCCAAATCCTGCCATAGGTCCAAATCGGACAGCTTGGACATGGACTGAGGCCCCCTGCTCACCGAGCAGGGGGCCTCAGCCGCGGGGCGGTCGGCTCTCGAGGCCGCCCCGTATCGGGGTTACAGGGTGTACAGCAGCCGGTTGGGGCTGCCGGATCCGGGGTTGGTCACCACGCCGGTGGTGGCGTTCGAGGTGATCCAGGAGGACACCGCGGACGTCGAGGCGTTCGGGTTGGCCTGCAGGTAGAGTGCGACCGCGCCCGCGACGTGCGGGGAGGCCATGGACGTGCCCGAGATGGTGTTCGTCGCGGACGAGCCCGTGCTCCACGCGGAGGTGATGCTCGAGCCCGGCGCGAAGATGTCCAGGCAGGAGCCGTAGTTGGAGTAGCTCGCCCGCGCGTCGGTCGAGGTCGTCGCGCCCACGGTGATCGCCGAAGGCGTCGAGGCCGGGGACCGGTTGCAGGCGTTGGTGCTCTCGTTGCCGGCCGCGACCACGAAGCTCACGCCCGAGGACACCGCCGAGGCGACCGCGTTGTTCAGCGACGCCGAGTAGCCGCCGCCGAGGCTCATGTTCGCCACGGCCGGCTTGATCGCGTTGTTGCGGACCCAGTTGATGCCGTTGATGACGCCGGCGGTGGTGCCGGAGCCGGCGTTGTCGAGGACGCGCACGCCGTGGAGCGTGACGTTCTTGGCGACGCCGTGGATGGTCCCGCCGACGGTGCCGGCCACGTGGGTGCCGTGCCCGTTGCCGTCCTGCGGGGTCGCGTCGTTCTGGATGAAGTCGTAACCCGCGCCGATGCGCCCGCTGAACTGCGAGTGCGACGAGTTGATGCCGGTGTCGACGATGTAGGCGTGGACGCCCGCGCCCGTGTAGTTGTACGTGTAGGTGCCCGACAGCGGCCGGTTGCGCTGGTCGACGCGGTCGATGCCCCACGTGGCGCCCGTCTGGGTCGCCGCGACGGTGATCACCGCGTTCTGCTCGACGAAGGCGACGCCGTCTTCGGCGGCGAGCTCCTTCGCCTCGGTCTCGGTGGCCTCCAGCAGGAAGGAGTCGACGCCGTCGTACGTCTCGACGACTTCGCCCTCGACGTCCGCGACGGCGGTCGACACGGCGGTGTCGTCCTCCAGGACGACGATGTACTCGCCGGCGATGGCGCCGGGGGCGTCCTCGCCGATGATGCGGCCGAGCTCCTGCTTCGCCTCGGCCGCGGTGGCCGTGAACGCGAGCGCGGTGAGGGCGGCGATGCCGAACGAGGCGGCCGCGATGGCTCTGGATCTGGTGCGTGACATGGACTTTCGATCCCTTCGGGTGATCCCGGCACTGCCTGGTGGAGCACGGTGCCGGGACGGGATTTGAGGGTGGCGGGGGATCGTGACTGCTGCGGGGATCGGGCCTGTGTGGACCGGCGCTCGCCGGTCTGCGGGAAGGACGGCGGCGAGTTGCTGCGGGCGGGACCCGGTCGCGGCGGCTGCCGGACTGGTGCGACGGCTCCAGGTCGCTCCGACCGGCCGCTGTCGATACGGCCGATGGAGGAGGGTCCCGCCCGCGGTCAACCCCTATTCAGTTGTGCGGGGTGGCATCAGAGCGCGAGCGACCAGTTGTTCAGCGTGCCGGAGTCGCCCGAGTAGACGTCGGTGACGCGCAGCGTCCAAGTGCCCGTGGCGGTCTCGTTCGACAGGTTGACCGTGTAGGTCGCGTTGACGTTGTCGGCCGAGTCGGTGCTGGACGAAGTCTTGAGCGTGTAGCTGGTCCCGTCGGGGGCGATCAGGTAGATCGCGAGGTCCCCGCGGTAGGTGTGGGTGATGTTCACCGACACGGTGCTGGCCGCGCGGGCCGTGCCGTCGCACGAGACCGCGAGGGTGGAGTTCACGGTGGCGCGGTCGGCGATCGCGGTGGCGGTCGTCTTGGCCGCGGTGCAGTCGCTCGGCTCGCCCGGGTCGGTGCCGCCGTCCTCGGTGCCGGTGTACAGCAGCAGGTTCGGGCTGCCCTGGACGTCGGAGACGCGCGCCTCGGCGGCGTTGCCGGTGACCCACGCGGCGACCTCGTCGGTGGTCGCGCCCGGGTTGAGGCCCAGGTAGACCGCGACGGCCCCGGCCACGTGCGGGGAGGCCATCGAGGTGCCCGAGATGGTGTTGGTGGCGGTGTTGGAGCTGTGCCAGGCCGAGGTGATGCCCACCCCGGGCGCGAACACGTCGACGCACGAGCCGAAGTTGGAGAAGTAGGCGCGGGTGTCGGTGTTGTCGCTGGCGGCCACGGTGATCGCGGACGGCGCGGAGGCGGGGGAGACGTTGCACGCGTCCTGGTCCTCGTTGCCCGCGGCGACGGCGAAGGTCACGCCGGCGTCCACGGCGGCCTCGACCGCGTTGTTGAGCGACGCCGAGTAGCCGCCGCCGAGGCTCATGTTCGCCACGGCCGGCTCGATGGCGTTGGCGGCCACCCAGTTGATGCCGTTGATGACCCCGGCGGTGGTGCCGGAGCCGGCGTTGTCGAGGACCCTGACGCCGTGGAGGGTCGCCTCTTTCGCGACGCCGTACGTGGTGCCGCCGACGGTGCCGGCGACGTGCGTGCCGTGCCCGTTGCCGTCCTGGGGCGTCGCGTCGTTCTGGATGAAGTCGTAGCCCGCGCCGACCCTGCCGGTGAACTCGGTGTGGGAGGCGTTGATGCCGGTGTCCACGATGTACGCGTGGACGCCGGCCCCGTCGCCGAGGTACTCGTAGTTCCCGTCGAGCGGCAGGTCGAGCTGGTCGATGCGGTCCAGGCCCCAGGTGGCGCCGGGCTGGACGTCGCTGATGGAGACGACCGCGTTCTGCTCCACGAAGGACACGCCGTCGGCGACGGACAGTTCGAGCGCCTCGGCCTCGGTCGCCGCGACCAGTACCGCCTCGACCTCGTCGTAGTCGTCGATGACCGAGGCGCCTGCGTCGCCGGCGATCTCGTCGGCCTCGCGGTAGGCGGCGGCGTCGTCCAGGACGACGATGTACTCGCCGTCGATGGCCTCGGCGGAGGCGGCGCCCTGGATCTGGCCGACCGGGTCGGCGTGTGCGGCGAGGCCGCCGAAGGTGATCGAGCCGACGGCCGCGGCGCCTGCGAGCGAGGCGGCCGCCAATCGTCGAACGGAACGGTGCGAGACGGTCATAGGGGGGTACTCCCTCTCGGTTCATCCGCTCTGGTGCGCAATGCGAATAGATGGGGGCGCACCGGCGCGGAGGGCGCGGTTCGGTGGAACCGGGCCCTTTCGGGCTTTCAAACCGAGGTTAGGGAAATCACAACGAATTGTGAAGACCCTGCAAGAGGCACATAAATCAGTGAATGAAGACTCGGTTACCAATCGGTACGAGCCTGTAGGAAAGCGGTAGAATGGTCGGCTCCGTTATGGAACCGCGACCCGGCGCGCCTCGCCGGCCCGCCCCGCACGAGCCGCGAAACCAGCAGGGCCGCAACGAAACCCGGAGACTAGTCCGCGAGCTCCATCCAGCGCTCCTCGATCTCGTCCCGCTCGGTCTCCAGCGCCGACAACCGCTCCTGGAGTTCGGACAGTCTGGACGGATCGGTCGCGAACTCGGCCATCTCGCCGTGCACCCCCGCGATCCGCTCCTCGACCTTCGCCAGGCGCCGCTCCAGCTTGGACAGCTCCTTCTGCGTCGCCCGGTCCACCGCCGCAGGCGTTCTCGGCGCGCTCGACGACGCGGCGCCCGACGACGCCGCGCTCTTCGACTGCCCCGGCGCCGAACCCGACTTCACCGCCGCCGCGCGCCGCTCCAGGTACTCCTCGACGCCCCTGGGCAGCATCCGCAACCGCCGGTCGCCCAGCAGCGCCCACGTCTCGTCGGCCACCCGCTCGGTGAAGTACCGGTCGTGGCTGACCACGACCATCGTCCCCGCCCAGTCGTCGAGCAGGTCCTCCAGCTGCGTCAGCGTCTCGATGTCCAGGTCGTTCGTCGGCTCGTCCAGGAACAGCACGTTCGGCTCCGCCATGAGCAGCCGCGCCACCTGGAGGCGGCGGCGCTGCCCGCCCGAGAGGTCGCGCACGAACGTGCGCTGCTTCCCGTCGACGAAGCCGAGGCGCTCGGCCAGCTGCCCGGCCGAGATCTCCTTCTTGCCGAACTGGACCCGCTGGGCGACGAGCTCGATCGCCTCGAGCACCCGCCAGTTCCCGTCGAGGTCCTCCATGTGCTGCGTCAGCCAGGCGAGCTTCACGGTGCGCCCGACCTTGATGCGGCCCGCGGCGGGCTGGCGGTCCTCGAGCGCCTGGGCGAGCGTGCGCAGCAGCGAAGTCTTGCCCGCGCCGTTCACGCCCAGCAGCCCGATCCGCTTGCCCGGACCCAGGATCCAGTCCAGGTGCTCCAGCAGCGTCTTGTCCCCGGCCGTGACGGTGACGTCCTCGGCCTCGAACACGGTCTTGCCCAGCCGCCCCGTCGCGAAGGACACGAGCTCCGCCGTGTCGCGCGGCGGCGGCTCGTTCGCGATGAGCTCGTTGGCGGCGTCGATGCGGAACTTCGACTTCGAGGTGCGGGCCTTCGCGCCGCGCCGCAGCCACGCCAGCTCCTTGCGCATGAGGTTCTGGCGCTTGCCCTCCGCCACGCTCTCCTGGCGCTCGCGCTCGGCGCGGGCCAGGACGTAGGCCGAGTAGCCGCCGTCGTACTCGTACACGTTGCCGCGCTGCACGTCCCAGATGCGGTCGCAGACCTCGTCGAGGAACCACCGGTCGTGGGTGATCACCATGAGCGCGGCCCTCGTGGCGCCCAGGTAGGCCGCGAGCCAGGCGATGCCCTCGATGTCGAGGTGGTTGGTCGGCTCGTCCATGAGCACCAGGTCCGCGTCCTCCGACAGGACCCGGGCGAGGTCGACGCGGCGGCGCTCGCCGCCGGAGAGCACGCCGATCCGCGAGTCGAGGCCCTCGGGGAGCTTGGGGGCGTCGAGGCCGCCGAACAGGCCCGTGAGGATCTCGCGGACGCGCGGGTCGGAGGCCCACTCGTGGGCGTCGGCGTCGCCGAACAGCTCGTCGCGCACCGTGGCGCCGTCGTCGAGCGAGTCGGTCTGGCCCAGCACGGCGATGCGGGTGCCGCCGGTGTGCACCACCCGGCCCGAGTCGGGGTCGTCGGCGCGGGCGATGAGGCGCAGCAGCGTCGACTTCCCGTCACCGTTGCGCCCGACCACGCCGATGCGCTGGCCTGCGGCGATGCCGAGGGAGACCGCGTCGAGAACGACCTGGTCGGGGTAGGCCTTCGAGACGGCTTCGAGGTTGACGAGATTGGGCGCTGACACGAGGCACAACACTACCCGCGGCCCCAGCGTGCGGGCCGGGAGCCGGTCTCGGCAGTGGCGGAGCGGGTTGTCGGACCCCCGTGTCACCCTCGTATCGGGGGCCCGCGGTCCGGCTCCCGCTCGCCTCCGCCCTGCCCTCCTTCCGGTCCCCGCTCCGCACCGACGGTTGCAAGCCATTGCCGACTTCGCTATGGTGTCAAGGAACAGTCATCATGACGTCATGATCGGATGTATATGACACCCCCGAAGGCCCAGCGGTTCGAGGCCGCGCGCGCCGTCCTCGCCGTCGTCGCACTCCTGCCCCGCATCAGCCGCCCCCGCACCGCGCTCCTCGCCGCCACCAGCGTCCTCACCGCCGCGTTCCCCCTCGCCACCGGCATCGCCACCGGCCTGCTCATCGGCGCCGTCCCCGGCGCCGCCGACGCCGGCCCCGGCTCACCCCAGGCCCGCGACGCCTACCTCCTCCTCGCCGCCGGCGTCGCCGCGCTCCTGCTCGGCCGCCTCGTCGACAACGTCCACCGCGCCAACGCCCGCAACCTCGGCCGCGACCTCGAACTGCTCCTCCAGGACCGCCTCGTCGCCGCCGTCGCCCGCCCCACCGGCATCGCCCACCTCGAAGACGACGACGTCCTCGCCCTCCTGCGCATCGCCCGCCAGCTCGGCACCGACTTCATCCGGCCCGAACGCGCCGTCCAGGGCCTCGCGGGCATCGTCCCCGAATTCCTCGCCGCCGCCGGAGCCGCGATCGTCCTGTCCTTCTTCAACATCTGGCTCGGCCTCGCCTGGCTCGTCGCCTGGCCCGCCGTGTTCCTCGCCATGCAGGCCGAGTACACCCGCGTCGGCAAGACCGCCTACCTGCGCTCCACCGAGATGCGCGAGACCGAGTACGTGCGCGACCTCGCCATCACCGCCGGACCCGCCAAGGAGATCCGCGTGTGGGGCCTCATGGGCTGGCTCCTGGACCGCTACGACCGCACCTGGGCCGAGCGCATGGCGCAGTCGGACCGCTTCCAGCGCATCAGGGTCCGCACCGCCGTCGCCGTCATCGGCACCCTCCTGGCGCTCACCGCCGCCACCACCCTGGCGCTGGCCCAGGCCGGTCTCGCGGGGATGGTCGGCTTCGGGGCGCTGGCGGTCTACATCGTGGCCCTCCAGGGCATGTTCAGCTTCTCCGCGTTCGACGACCAGGCCGCGTTCGTCTCCTTCGGGTCCCTCCCGGTGCCCAAGGTCCTCGCCCTCGACGCCCAGCTCACCGCCGGCGAACGGGCGGCGACGGCCGAACTGCCCGCCGAGGCCCCGGTGCGCGCCGTCCGCTTCGAGGGCGTCGCCTTCGCCTACCCGGGCGCGGACCGGCCCGTCTTCGCCGGGCTCGACCTCGACATCGAGGCCGGCACCTCGCTGGCGATCGTCGGCCACAACGGCGCCGGCAAGACCAGCCTCGTCAAACTCCTTGCCGGCCTCTACGAGCCCACCGGCGGAAAGATCACTGTGGACGGCACCGACATCGCCGGGGTCGACCCTGCCGCATGGCGCACGCGTCTGTCGGCCCTGTTCCAGGACTTCACGCGCTACCAGCTCACCGTGCGCGACAACATCGCGCTCGGCGCGCCCCACCTGGCCGCCGACACCGACCGGATCTGGAAGGCCTGCGAGCCCATGGGCATCCGCGCGCTGATCGAATCGCTCCCCGACGGACTCGAGACGCTCCTGTCGAGCGAGTACGAAGGCGGCACCGACCTCTCCGGCGGCCAGTGGCAGCGCATCGCCTTGGCCCGGGCGCTGTTCGCCGTCCAGGCCGGCGCGAAGATCCTCATCCTCGACGAGCCCGCCGCCGCCCTCGACGTCCGCGCCGAAGCCGAGCTGTACGAGCAGTTCCTCGACATCACCGCCGGACTCACCACCATCGTGATCTCCCACCGGTTCTCGACGGTGCGCCGCGCCGACCGCATCGTGGTGCTCGACGGCGGCCGCGTCGTCGAGGACGGCTCGCACGACCGGCTCATGGCCCTGGGCGGGCGCTACGCCGAAGCGTTCTCCCTCCAAGCCGCCCGCCTCGCCCGCTGACCCCCGATGACCGCATCTCGAAGGACGCACCATGCTCACCACCATCGCGAAGCGCCTGCGCGGCATGAGGGAAGCCCTCGCCGTCGGCTACCGGTCCAACCCCAAGGCCGTCACCGGCCTGCTCGTCCTCGGCGTCGTCCAGTCGATCCTCATGCCCCTCACGGTCTATCTCACCAAGGTCATCGTCGACGCCGTCCAGAACGGACAGTCCCGCGACGCCTA
Organism: Glycomyces harbinensis; assembly: GCF_900101745.1. GTDB lineage: Bacteria > Actinomycetota > Actinomycetes > Mycobacteriales > Micromonosporaceae > Glycomyces > Glycomyces harbinensis. The sequence goes on from NZ_FNAD01000004.1 coordinate 364,522, forward strand.
CCTCGCGGCGGCCGGCCTCGCCCTCGGCGTCGCGATCATCTGGGCGGTCGTCTTCGCCTACGTCAAACTCGTCTTCCTCGTCCTCGACCACACCAACCGCGCCGCCGACCGCGAAGTCATGGCCCTCATGGGCAACCCCGCCGGGCTCGACCACCACGAGCGGTCCGACTACCTCGACAAGGTCCAGCGCATCCGCGAGGACCGGTGGCTCCTCTCCGGCGGCGTCAACTGGCTCGCGCAGTGCCTGCGCGCCTTCGTGACCATCGTCGTGGGCGGCATCCTCCTCGTCCAGGTCCACCCGCTGCTCCTGGTCTTCCCGCTCATCGCCCTCGCCGCCATGACCATCGCCAAGCGCGCCACCGACATCGAGGACCGCGTCCTCGAGGAGACCAGCGCCGGCGAACGCAAGCGCCGCCACCTCTTCGAGGTCGCCACCCTCGCCGAGTCCGGAAAGGAACTGCGCCTCTTCGGCTCCGCCGCCGAAGTCGCCCGCCGCCACCACGACTCCGGCGCGGCCGTCGTCGCCGAACGCAACCGGGGCCAGTGGAAGACCGCCCGCGTCTCCACCGGCGAGGGCCTCCTGTCGGCCCTCGGCATGGCCGCCGGCATCGGCGTCGTCCTCTACCTCGCCATCCGCGGCCAGGCCACCGCGGGCGACGTCATCCTCCTCGTCGGCCTCATCGGCATGGTCGCCGGCTCGGCCGGGCAGCTCGCCATGCAGTCCGCGCTGCTGCTGCGCCTGGGCAAACTCGGCGACCGCATCGGCTGGCTCCGCGACTACGCCGAGTCCGTCAGCGGCCCAACCGAACCCGCCGACGTCCCCGCGCGCCTCGACGACGGCGTCACCCTCGAGGGCGTCTCCTTCGCCTATCCCGAGTCGAAGCGCCGGTCCCTCGACGACGTCACCCTCCACCTGCCCGCGGGCAAAGTGGTCGCGCTCGTCGGCGAGAACGGCGCGGGCAAGACCACCCTCGTCAAGCTCCTGTCGGGTTTCTACCAGCCGACTAGCGGTCGCATCACCGTCGACCGGCACGTCCTGACCGATTTCGCCACCGACGCCTGGCGTGAGCGCATCGGCGCCACGTTCCAGGACTTCACGAAGTTCGAGTTCACCGCCCGCGAATCCGTCGGCATCGGTGATCTGGCGGGCGGCTACGACGACGAGAAGGTCCGCGCCGCCATGGTCCGCGCCGGAGCCGACGACGTCCTCGACGACCTTCCCGCGGGCCTGGAGACGCGCCTCGGCGCCCGCTGGGACGACGGCACCGACCTCTCGGGCGGCCAGTGGCAGAAACTCGCGATCGGCCGCGGCCGCATGAGGGCCGAACCGCTCCTGGTCGTCTTCGACGAGCCCACCGCGGCCCTCGACCCGCAGACCGAGCACGCCCTCTTCGAGCGCTTCGCCGAGGAGGTCCACGCCGGACGCCAGCGGGGCACCGTCACCGTCCTGGTCTCCCACCGGTTCTCGACGGTCTCCATGGCCGACCTCATCGTCGTCCTCGATCAGGGCCGCGTCGCCGAGACCGGCACCCACGACGAACTCATGGCGCTCAGCGGCGCCTACGCCGAGCTCTACACCCTCCAGTCCTCCGCCTACCGCTGAAACACTCTCCGGGCCCTGTCCATGGGGTGTCGGCGAAGCGCTTAGACTTCCGAACGTCCCGGCCGGACACGGCCGGGACCTTCACTTTTGACAACCGAAGGCCCCCAATGGACCACGAAGTGCCGGGCGACGAGTTCCGCATCACGGTGGAAGCCGGAGACCCCCTTCTCGACGCCCGCCCCAACGCCGCCCCTGCCACCTCCGAGCCCGAACCGGTCCCGCAGTGCCCGCACCGCGTGCGCGTGCGCGACCTCAACTCCACCGGCCGGCTGCTCTACGCGGGCGGGATGTTCGCGCTCGTCCTCGCCTGGCCCGTACTGATCGTCGGGCTGTTCATCGGCGGATTCCTCCTCTCGCTCGGCGCGGGCTTCGCCGGGCACTTCCCGATCACCGCGGGCCTCGCCCTGCTCCTGGGCGCGATGCTCACCACCGTCGGCGTCTTCGCGGTCAACCTGACCTGGAAGCGGCCCCACCGGCCCGACCCGGTGATGCTGTGGCTCAGTACCGCAGGCGTGCTTTTGACCCTGTTCGGCACGTCGGCGCTGGGACGGTGGATGGACTGGCACTGGGCGCCGGCCTTCACGATTCCGTCGGCCCTGATCGCGGCGCTCCTGTGGTACCTGCGCACCCTCCTGGACGACCGGAACGACTGCGAGGCAGAACCCGACCTACCACCCCAGGCGGAGAGGTTCCTCAAACCGCTTCCGGACTAGGGAAGACGCCCTTCGGCCAAGGCGCTGCGAGAAGGGTGACGTCCGAGCGGGCGGGGGAGTGTTGCCGGCCTGGAGCGCCGTCGTAGTCGGTGTTCGGGCGGGCGGCGACGGAGTGGTGGTGGGTGGGTCGGGGTGCATTGCTGATTCGGGCGCCGTCTTGGTGGGTGTTCGGGCGGGCGGCGACGAGGAGGTGGGG
>NZ_FNAD01000008.1:0-254644 GCF_900101745.1 Glycomyces harbinensis
CTCTCGGCCAGAGGCTTGGCGTAGTCTGCTTACACCGGCCGCCGCCTGTATGAATCCCTTACCCTTGTGCGTACCCCAATTCTCTCTCGCACAGACACCACCCGCAACACCCACACGGGTAGAGACCACTCGCATTACCCCACCACTCCCCTTGCACCGCAACAAGACCGGGCAACACTCACCGCGCGACCGCCTCCGACCCCGCCCCACCCATCACCACTTCGTCGCCGCCCGCCCGAACCCCAACCCAGACGGCGCCCGGATCAGCGACGCACCCCTGACCCACCACCCACCACTCCCTCGCCGCTTCTTTGCTGCGCGCCTGAACATCGACCGTCAACCAGCCGAGCCCCGCCAGCGCATTTGAACCGGGCAGCGACCTGCGGTGGTTCTTCTTCAACGCCCCCTAGGCCAGCGCGGCGGCGACCTCGTCGAGGCGGGCTTCTCGGGAGGCCTTGACGAGTACCACGTCCCCGCCGGTGAGGCATCCGCGCAGCCAGTCGACGGCCGCTTCGTTGTCGGCCAGCGCCACCGCCCGCTCCCCCGCGCCCTCCGCGATCGGCCAGGCGTCCTCGCCCACGGCGACCACCAGGTCGGCCCGCGACACCGCGTACGCCCCGATCGCCCGGTGCTCGGCCTCGCTCTCGTCGCCGAGTTCGAGCATCCCGCCGAGGACCGCGATGCGGCGCCCGCCCTCGATCGCGGCCAGCGCGTCCAAGGCGGCGCGGGCCGAATCGGGGTTGGCGTTGTACGAGTCGTTGAGCAGCGTCACCCCGCCGGGGAGGTCGCACCTCTCCATGCGCCACTTGGACAGTGAGGCGGTGGCGAGCGCCGCCGCGGCCTTCTCCAGGGGCACGCCGGCCGCCAGTCCCGCCGCTACGGCCGCCGCGGCGTTGAGCGCCTGGTGGGCGCCCACGAGCGGCAGCGCGACCGCAGCCGAGGCGTCGGCGGTCCGCAGTGTGAACGACGGCCGGCCGAACCGGTCCAGCGTCAGGTCGAGCACCCGCACGTCGGCGTGCTCCGCCGAGCCGAAGGTCAGCACCGGGCCGTCGGTGAGCGCCCGCATGGCGACCACGCCGGGATCGTCGGCGTTGAGGACGGCGGTGCCGCCGTGGGCCAGGCCCTCCACGATCTCGCCCTTGGCCTTCGCGATGGCCCCGCGCGTGCCGAAATAGGTGAGGTGGGCCTGGCCGACGTTGAGGACGACGGCGACGTCGGGCGCGACCAGGTCGGTGAGCGCGGCGATGTCGCCGACGCGGCGGGCGCCCATCTCGAGCACGAGGAACCGGGTGTCGGCGTCGGCGCGCAGCATCGTGATCGGCACGCCGAGTTCGTTGTTGAACGAGCCGGGCGCGGCGATCGTCGGCGCGGCGCTCGACAGCACGGCCGCAAGCAGGTCCTTGGTGCTGGTCTTGCCTTGGGAGCCGGTCACTCCGACGACGGTGAGCCGGTCGCGGAGCCGGGCCGCGACGTGGGCGGCGAGGGTCTGGAGTGCGCATTGGGCGTCCGCGACGACGACGGTGGGCAGCGCCGTGGGCCGGGAGCCGAGTACGGCGACCGCGCCGGCCCGGCCGGCCTGGGCGGCGAAGTCGTGGCCGTCGGCCTGCTCGCCGGCGAACGCGACGAAGAGGCCCCCGGGCGCCGCCCGGCGGCCGTCGAGCACGGCGGGCGCGGTGACCGTCACGGCGGTCGCTTCGAGGACGGCGCTCTCGGCGTTGCCCCCCGCGACGGCGCCTCCGACGATCGCGGCGATCTCTTCCAGGCGCAGCGGGATCACGTCGAGGCTCCGCGGCTGCTGGTGGTCGGTTCGCTGTGGTTCATGGCGACAGTCAACGCGGCCGGGCATATCGGCGGCATATCGAAAAACCCATACGGTGCGACAACGCCGCACCGCCTTGACTGTGCGGCATGACCGACAGCGACCCGGTGGGGATCACGATCTACGGATGCGGCGAGGACGAGGCCGCCCTGTTCCGGGCGATGGCGCCCCGCTTCGGGGTGGTGCCGACCATCACCGAGGCGCCGGTGTCCGAGGCCAACGTCGACCTGGCCCTGGGCAACCGGTGCGTCAGCGTCGGGCACAAGACCCGGGTGGCGAACGGCACGCTGCGAGCGCTCGGCCGCGGCGGCGTCGCGTACGTCTCCACGAGGAGCGTCGGCTTCAACCACGTCAACGTGCAGTACGCGGAGAGCGTCGGCATCGCCGTGGGGAACGTCGCCTATTCGCCCGACAGCGTCGCCGACTACACGCTCATGCTGATGCTCATGGCGATCCGCCACGCGAAGTCCACAGTGCTGCGTACGGAGGTCCACGACTACCGGCTGCACGAGGCGCGCGGGAGGGAGCTGCGCGACCTCACCGTGGGCGTGGTCGGGACGGGGCGCATCGGCGCGGCGGTCGTGGACCGGTTGCGGGGCTTCGGATGCCGGATCCTCGCGTGCGACCGGAACCCCCGGACCGGCGCCGACCACGTGCCGCTCGACGAGCTGCTTCGCCTGAGCGACATCGTCACGCTCCACACGCCGCTCAACGCGACGACGCACCATCTGCTCGACCGCGGGCGCATCGACCGGATGAAGCCCGGCGCGCTCGTCGTCAACACCGGGCGCGGCGCGCTCATCGACACCGAGGCGCTCGTCCCGGCCCTGGAGAGCGGCCGGCTGGGCGGCGCGGCGCTGGACGTCCTCGAAGGGGAGGAGGGCGTCTTCTACGCCGACCGCAGGAACGAGCCCATCGAGAGCAAGCCGCTCCTGCGGCTCCAGGAGATGGCGAACGTGCTCGTCAGCCCGCACAGCGCCTACTACACCGACCACGCCCTGACGGACACGGTCGAGAACTCCATCATCAACTGCCTCGAATTCGAAAGCGGGAAACAGCATGGGTAAGACGCACGTCGGCATCGTCTTCGGGGGCTGCTCGGAGGAGCACCCCGTCTCCGTCAAGTCGGCCCGGGAGGTCGCGCGGAGCATCGACACCGCGAAGTACGAGCCGTTCTACCTCGGCATCACCGAGAGCGGCGTGTGGCGGCTCTGCGACGGTCCCGACGAGGGCTGGGAGCTCCGCGGCCGACCGGCCGTGCTGTCGCCGGACCGGTACACGCCGGGCCTGCTGGTCCTGGAGGACGGGAAGTACGAGGTCGTCAGGCTGGACGTCGTGCTGCCGGTCCTGCACGGCACGCTCGGCGAGGACGGCGCGATCCAGGGCCTGCTGGAGCTCTCCGGCCTCCCCTACGCGGGCTGCGACGTGCAGAGTTCGGTGCTGTGCATGGACAAGTCCCTGACCTACGCCGTCGTGCGGGGCGCGGGCATCGCCACGCCGGACTTCCTCACGGTCGGCCCCGACGAGAAGGTCGACGCCGACGAGCTCGCCTACCCCGTCTTCGTGAAACCGGCCCGCTCGGGCTCCTCGTTCGGCGTCACCAAGGTGTCGCACAAGGAGGAGCTGCAGGGAGCGGTGGAGGAGGCGAGGCGGTACGACGCGAAGGTGCTCGTGGAGGAGGCGGTCGACGGCGGTGAGATCGGATGCGCCGTGCTGGGCGACGATCCGGACCTGTTCGTCGGCGAGGTCGACCGGGTCGCGCTCTCCCACGGCTTCTTCAGGATCCATCAGGAGGCCGCGCCCGAGAGCGGGTCCGAGAACTCGACGTTCATCGTCCCGGCCGACATCCCGGAGGCCTCGCGCGCGCTCGTGCAGGAGACGGCCAAGGCGGTCTACCGCGCCCTGGGGTGCAGGGGGCTGTCGCGGGTCGACTTGTTCCTCAAGGAGGATGGGACCGTGGTCTTGAACGAAGTGAACACGTTGCCCGGGCTGACCTCGTACAGCCGCTATCCGAGGATGATGGCGGCCGCGGGGCTGGGGCTCACCGGGCTGATCGACAGGATGGTGTCGCTGGCTTTGGCGGGGGCGCGCCGATGAGGGACGGCTTCGCCTTCGTGGACGAGCTCGTGCCCGGCATCCGCTGGGACGCCAAATACGCCACCTGGGACAACTTCACCGGCAGACCGGTCGACGGCTATCTGGCGAACCGCGTCGTCGGCACGAGGGCCCTGTGCGCGGCCCTCGAGAAGGTGCGGGAGAAGGCGGCGTCGCAGGATCTCGGGCTGCTGCTGTGGGACGGGTACCGGCCGCAGCGCGCGGTCGACGACTTCATGCGGTGGTCGCGGCTGCCCGAGGACGGCCGGACGAAGGAGCGGCACTACCCGAACATCGACCGGGGCGAGATGTTCGCGAAGGGCTATGTGATCGCCAAGTCGGGCCACAGCCGCGGCAGCACCGTCGACCTGACGCTCTACCGCCTCGACACCGGCGAACTCGTGGACATGGGCGGCGGCCACGACCTGATGGACGCGGTCTCGCACCACGGGGCCGAGGGCGTCACCGGGGCCGAGGCGGAGCACCGCCGGAGGCTGCGCTCCATCATGGAGGGCTGCGGTTTCGCCGCGTACGAGAACGAGTGGTGGCACTACACGTTGGAGGACGAGCCGCACCCGGACACGTACTTCGACTTCCCGATCCGGTAGGCGCGGATGCGGATACGACCGGCGCGCACCGACGACGCCGCCGCCGTCGGCGAGCTGCTGGGCCAGTTGGGCTACCCCCAGAACGGGCCGGAGCCGGCCGCGGCCCGGATCGAGTCGTGGGGCGGGGACCCGTCCGGAGCGGTCTTCGTGGCCGAGGCGGACGGCGCCGTCCTCGGCGTCGTCGCGGTCCACACCTGCCCGTTCTTCGAGCGCGCCGGCTCCTGGGGCCGGATCGTGGCCCTGGTCGTCGCCGACGGCGCGCGCGGCCGGGGCGTCGGCGGCCGGCTCGTCGCGGAGGCGGAGTCGTTCGCCGCGAGCCGCGGATGCGTGCGCATGGAGGTCACCAGCGCCGACCGGCGCCGCGGCGCGCACGGGTTCTACGAGCGCCGCGGCTACCGCGACCAGGCGGGGACCTCGTCGCGGTTCCTACGCGACCTTCAGGGGTAGCCGGACCTCGACGCGGAGCCCGCCCTCGGGGCGGGCCGCGAGGGCGAGGGTGCCGTCGTGCGCGCCGACGATGCTCTTGACGATCGCCAGGCCCAGGCCGACGCCGGGGTGGTCGCTGCGGATGCGCCGGGTGCCGCGCTGGAACGGCTCGGTGAGCGTGGAGACCAGGTGCGGCGTGAGCATCGGGCCGGTGTTCTCGACCGTGAACACGACATGGCCGGAGTGCACCGCGGTCGCGACCCGCACGGTGCCCCCGTCGTCCAGGTTGTGGACGATCGCGTTGTGCACCAGGTTGGTGGCCATCTGGAGCAGCAGCGCGTGCGAGCCGTCGGCGGCGGCGACGTCTCCGGAGACGGTGATCGCCGCGCCGCGCCGCTCCGCGAGGGGCAGGAGCGTCTCGGCGGCCTCCTCGGCCACCAGGGACAAGTCCACGCGCTCCCTGGTGAAGGTCCGCTGATCGCTGCGGCTCATCAGGAGCAGCGCCTCGGTGAGCTCGATCGCCCGGGCGTTGACGAGGTACAGGCGGTCGAGGAGCTCGTCGTCGCGGCGGGCCGGGTCGCTGCGGGCCACGTCGAGCATCGTCTGCGAGATGGCGAGCGGGGTGCGCAGCTCGTGCGAGGCGTTGGCCGCGAACCGCTGCTGCTCGGCGACGTGCGCGTCGAGCCGTTCGAGCATGGCGTCGAAGGCGTCGGCGAGCTCGCGGAACTCGTCGTTGCGGCCCTCCATCCGGATCCGGTGGGAGAGCGAGCCGCCCGTCGCGAGCCGGGCCGCGGCCGCGATGCGGTTGAGCGGGGCGAGCATCCGCCCGGCGAGGAACCAACCGCCCGCGAGCCCGAGGACCAGCAGGAGCCCCAGGGCCGCACCGGCTTTCGGATAGAACGCCTCCCACAGGTCCAGCCGGCCGGGGATGAAGAATCCGGGGCCGCGCATCCCGTTCTCGTCGAGGCCGCCGCGCAGCGAGATCGCCTCCCTGGGCGCGTAGCGCAGCAGGAACACCCAGACGATCACCAGCAGCAGGGCGCCGGCGACCATGAGGAACCCGGCGTAGCTGAGGGCGAGTTTGAGGCGGGCGCTCATGCCTGGCTCCCTAACCACGGTCGGCTCCGTCGCCGTCGACCTCGATGCGGTAGCCGACGCCGGGCACGGTGGCGATGAGCCAGGGTTCGCCGAGCCGCTTGCGCAGCGCCGAGACGGTGATGCGCACGGCGTTGGTGAACGGGTCGGCGTTCTCGTCCCACGCCCGCTCCAGCAGCTCCTCGGCGCTGATGACCCCGCCCTCGGCGGCGACGAGGACTTCGAGCACGGCGAACTGCTTCCGGGTCAGCGCGATGTAGCGCCCGTCCCGGTAGACCTCGCGGCGGAACGGGTCCAGCCGCAGGCCCGCGATCTCGCGCACGGGCGGGCGGTGGTGCGCGCGCCTGCGGTCGAGCGCCCTGAGCCTGAGCACGAGTTCGCGCAGCGCGAAGGGCTTGGTGAGGTAGTCGTCGGCGCCGAGTTCGAACCCGGAGGCCTTGTCGTCCAGGCGGTCGGCGGCGGTGAGCATCAGGATCGGCATGCCGGTGCCGGCGGCGACGATGTGCTCGGCGATCTCGTCGCCGGAGGGCCCGGGTATGTCGCGGTCGAGGACGGCGATGTCGTAGGCGTTGACGCTGAGCATCTCCAGCGCGGTGTCGCCGTCGCCGGCGATGTCGGCCGCGATCGCCTCCAGGCGCAGTCCGTCCCGGATCGCCTCCGCCAGATAGGGCTCGTCCTCCACGACCAGTACGCGCATGGGTGCCATGGTACGAGCCGGGGCATATCGCCGGCATATGGAAACCCGCATACGCGCTGGTAACGCCGCATTTCCTTGACTGGCCGCATGAGTCAAGCAGCAGCAGCACGAACCACCCGCCGGATCCGGGGCGGCATCAACGCGGGCCTGCTGGCCGTCATCGCACCGATCGCCAAGGCCCTCGGCTACCGGCTGCTCCGCATCCGCCAGCGCACCGGACTGGGCCCGGACGACGGCGCGGTCCCCTACCGCACGACGGTCTTCGACGACGACGTCCCGGCCGTGGGCAACCTCGATCCGGCGTTCCTGGACGCGCTGCGCCGGGCGGCCTCGGACGCGGCGGGCGACGGCGTCGCGTTCACCGTCAACGGCGGCTGGCGCTCCCCGGAGTACCAGCACCGCCTGCGCCGCAAGGCGGTCGCCGAGTACGGCTCGGAGGAGGAGGCCGCCCGCTGGGTGTCCACCCCCGCGACGTCGCCGCACGTGTCGGGGGACGCGATCGACGTCGGGCGCGCCGAGGCGCAGGCGTGGCTGTCCGAGCACGGCGCCGCCTACGGGCTGTGCCAGATCTTCCGCAACGAGCCCTGGCACTACGAGCTGCGGCCCGAGGCCGTCGAAGGCGGCTGCCCGCCGATGTACCCCGACCCGAGCCGCGATCCGAGGATGCGGCGGTGACCGGGGGCGCCGCGGCGGCGCCCCCGGCCCGCCGGGCTACTCGACCCGCTTGAGGTCGGTCAGCATCCGCACCGCGCCCAGGCCCCACATCTCGTCCCAGACGCTGGAGTAGACGCCGGGCTTCTCGGAGTCCTCGGAGGGCCAGTTGGTCCAGACCGCGTTGCTCGCCTGCGACCACGCGCCGTTGTACCAGATGGGGATCGCCGGGAGGTCCCGCAGCGAGATCAACTCGAGCTGGGCGATGAGCTCGGGGTAGCGCGGGTCGTCGGTCGGGACGGTCGCCAGCTCCTGCGTCAGCTCCCAGGCGTCCTCGCTCTCCCAGCGGGAGAAGTTGCTGCTCTGGATCTCACCGACCGGCAGCTCGAACAGGTACCGGAAGTGGCTCCACGGGGAGTTGGTGATGCGGCTGTAGTTGTTGACGAGCAGGTCGAACTGGCCGTTGCCGCGGGCGGCGTCGACCTCGGCGGCGTCGATGAACTCCTCGGTGACGTTGATGCCCACGTCGCGCAGGCCGCGGGCGATCGACTGCGCGGCCTCCTCCCAGTCGGTCCAGCCGGCGGGGACGACGAGCGTCAGCTCGACCTTCTCGCCGTCGAGGGTCTCGACGAAGCCGTCGCCGTCCTCGTCGGTGTACCCGGCCTCGCTCAGGATCGTGATCGCCTGGGCCGGTTCGAACGCGAATCCGTACTCGCCGAGCGCGCCGGCGTCGATGTAGCGCTCCCAAATCGGCAGCAGACCGGTCGGGTTCGCCTCGCCGACCACGCTCCCGTAGACGGAGTCGACGATCTCGCCCGGGCTGATCGCGAACGCCATGGCCCGGCGGAACTCGGGGTCGTCGAGGGGCTTGCGCGTGGTGTTCGGGATGAGCATCGCCGTGTTCGCGGCGGCCATGAACGGCGGCTTGTCGTAGTAGGTGCTCAGTTCCGGTTCGCCGGAGAGGAAGTCGGAGATGCCGGGCAGGAAGTTGTTGGCCAGGTCCAGGCTGCCGTCCATGAGCATGTTGAGGGTGTCGGCGTTGCCGGGGGTCACGAGGTCGACGATGAACCGGGGCTGCACTTCGAGTCCGAGCGCCTCGGTGGCCCACCAGCCGTCCCGCTTGACCCAGGCGATGCGCTGCTCGTCGAAGCTGTGCACCTCGTAGGGTCCCGAGACCACCGGCGCGGGGTCGAGCGTCCCGTTGAGCAGCTCGTCCTCGGTGTACGCGGAGAAGACGTGCTTGGGCACGATCTCGTTGGTGTAGAGGAAGTTGTCCCATTCCTGGTGGCGGGCTTCGCTGAAGTAGCACCTGAGGGTCAGGTCGTCGAGGACCTCGACCGATTCGAGCCAGTCCCACACGCTCCCGTAGGGCACGCCGTCGACCTTGCCGAGCTCGAGGGTGAACGCGACGTCCTCGGCGGTCAGCGGCTTGCCGTCGCTCCACTCGATGCCGCCGCGCAGGGTCAGCTCGAACTCGCGGGCGCCGGTCCATCCTCCGGACTCGGCCAGCCAGGGGGTGAGCTGCTGCTCTTCGGTGTCGAACAGGAAGAGGTACTCGTAGCCCAGGCCGTTGAGGCCGGTGACCTGCCCCGTCGAGATCGTGTTGAAGTCGCCGGGCGGACCCCAGGCCGTGCCGGTCGTGTACAGGGTCTCGCCGCGGGGGAACTCGTCGATCGACAGGTCGCTCGCGTCACCGCCGCCCCCGGTGGCTTCCCCGTCGGTGCACGCCGCCGCCGCCAGGGCCGCCGTGGCGGCGATGGCGGGCAGATTTCGCCTCTTGGTCATTTCGGAACTGCTTTCGGTATGAGGGATGACCTGTCCTGCCGCTGATCGATGTCGATGCACGAATGCCGCAAGTGGTGACAATCCATTCGCATCAATGACGGCAGGTGAGGAGCAGGTCATTTCAAGCAAATTACGCGCATCCCGAGTTGCGGTCGCGAGTCGGCCGGAGCGGCCCGATCGGGAGCGCTCCGGACGGCCGGTGCGCGAGGCCGGGCACGTGGGTGGGGTCGCCTCCGCATCGGAGTCCGCGGCCTTGCGGTGCCTTCAAGTTATCGCAGTTCGCAGCCCGGCATCGACCCGCTTTCCGACATATTTCGCGGCTTTCGGGAGCGCGATCGCACGAATTGCGTATACAACTGTGGAATCGCTCTCACGAATAGGTCGTATTTCGATATGAAATCGATATCTATGAAACTCTCGACGTTTCGCGAAACGGGTTCCTATCGGAGCGGGTCGTGCGCGAAGGCGGCCATGCCTTCGGCGAAGCCGGTCTCGGCGCGAAAACCCAGGACGTAGTCGGCGAGTTCGGGCGAGGCGACGATGTGGCGGACGTCGCCGTACCGGTACTCGCCGGTGACGACGGGCTCCGGGGCGTCCTCGAACCCGGCGGCGAGGGCGCGGGCCATCTCGCCGACGGTGTGCGGTTCGCCGCTGGCGATGTTGCAGGCGCCGCGGAACGAGCCGTCGAGGGCGAGGAGGTTGGCGCGGGCGACGTCGCGGACGTGGACGAAGTCGCGGGTCTGGGCGCCGTCCTCGAACACGCGGGGGGCCTTCCCGGACTCCAGGGCGCTGCGGAAGATGCTGGCGACGCCCGCGTAGGGGGTGTCGCGGGGCATCCGCGGACCGTAGACGTTGTGGTAGCGCAGGGCGCAGACGCCGACGCCGGATTCGCGGCCGTACAGGAACGACAGGTGCTCGGTGTGGACCTTGGTGGCGGCGTAGACGTTTCGCGGATCGAACGGGGTCTCCTCGTCCACGGGAGCCCAGGAGACCTCGACGGTGCAGCGGGGGCAGCGCGGTTCGAACTCCCCTCTGGCACGGGCCTCTTCGCCCCGCTGCGCGACGTGGATGACGCCGTGCTCGGGGCAGCGGTAGCGGCCCTCGCCGTAGACGACCATGGAGGAGGCCACGACGAGGCGCCCGGCGAAGGAGCGCCGCCACAGGGCCCGCAGCAGGTTCGCCGTACCGCCGTCGTTGTCGGCGACATAGTCGGTCACGTCGTCGAAGTCGACGCCCAGGCCCACGCGCGCGGCCTGGTGGCAGACCGCGTCGACGCCTTCGACCGCGCGCCGCAGGACGCTCTCGTCGCGGAGGTCGCCGACGATGAACTCGACCGAGTCCGGGAGGTGGTCGGGCGGGCCCTCATGGGCCGCAAGGGAGTCGAGGACCACCACGTCGTCGCCGCGGGCGCAGAGCTGCTCGACGATGTGGCCGCCGATGAACCCGGCGCCGCCGGTCACCAGTACACGCATGGAATTGCCTTTCTCTCGGTCACCACTGCACGCGCAGTGCGGCGGCGAGGACGACGGCCACGGCCAGCTGGAGGCCGAGCCAGGCGCGCGGACGGCTCAGCGCGCATCCGGCGAGGAGCAGCAGCGGCATGAACGGCTGCCAGATCCGCTCGGTCTCGGAGGAGGACATGCCCGAGAGGTCCGCGACGGCGACGGCCGCGAGGCACGAGCCGACGACTATCCACATGCGACGTTCGCGGAGCCGGGCGAGTGCGACCGCGGTCGCCGGTCCGAGCGCGAGCGCCAATACCGCGAGATTCGCCAGCAGGAAGTACCAGTACCCGCGGAACGCGGCCACTCCCGCGTAATAGCGCACGCGCGTGGTCTGGAGCCCTTCGAGCCACCAGTAGCCCCACAGCAACGGCGCGAGCACCACCGCGGCCGCCAGAGCGCCGCCGCCCAGCAGCGCGGCCCAGCGCCGCCGCCAGAGCGCCACGACCAGCACCGGCAGGGCCAGCAGCGCGGCGGAGAACGACAGCATGAGGGCCGCGCCCGCGAGCAGGCCGCCCGCGACCGCCAGCACCGCGGCCCGGGCGCCGGTGCGGCTCGTCGCCAGGATCAGGCAGGCGACGGCCGCGAGCGTGACGCCCGCGAAGATCAGGTCGGCGGTGTTCTGCCAGAACGCGGCCGGCGCGACGACCAGGAACGGCGCGGCCCTGCGCGCGAGCCGCTCCCCCGCGACGTCGCGCGCGATCACCAGCGCGGCCGCCACCGCGGCGGCGACCGCGAGCTTGATGAGGGCGTTCTGGAACAGGAGCCCTTCGAGGCCGATCCGGGCGGCGCCCCAGAAGAACAGGACCAGGCCGGGCGGGTGCGACTGGAGGTGCACCGGGTAGACGCCTTCGAGCTGGAGACCGGTGTAGCCCTGGAGGAACGGCCCGAAGCCGCCCGCGTCGTCCACGAAATGGGCGTTGCTCGCGTAGTGGTGGTCGAGGTCGGTCCAGGTCCGGGGGTGGGAGTGCGCGAAGGCCAGCGCGAGGCTGAAGGCGACGGCGGCGAGAGCGGTCGCGAGGACCGCGTACCGCCACCGCCAGCGCGCGGCGATCACCGGCAGGACAACGATGACCAAGGCGCCCACGATGATCGGAGCGAACAGGTACGACTCGACGTGCCATTCCCAGCTGCCGAACAAGGGCATCGCGCCCAGCTGCATGCGCCCGGTGGCGTTCGCGAGCTTGTGCTGGCCGAGGAACCAGACCGCGACCAGGAGCAGCGCCCAGGCGGCGAGGACGGCGGCGGCCTGGACGGCCGGGCGGCGCACGGTCACCGGCGCCCCGCGGCGGGCAGCCGCACGGTGAAGCGGCAGCCGCCCGCGGCGTTGGCCACGGCGAGCGACCCGGCGTGCGCCTCGATGAGGCCGCGGCTGATGGCCAGGCCGAGGCCGCCGCCGCGGTCGTCGCGCTGGCGGGCCTCGTCGCCGCGGAAGGCGATGTCGAAGACGCGCGGCAGGTCGGCTTCGGGGATGCCGCCGCACTGGTCCTCGATGTGGAGGACGGCGGCGCCGTCGGCCGCACCGGCCCGGACGGCCACGGTGCCGCCGGCGGGGGTGTGGCGGATGGCGTTGTCGAGCAGGTTGTCCAGGGCCCGGCAGCACTCGCGCGCGGACACCTCGATGGGCGGGAGCGCGCCGAGGCGCTCGATCACCTTGACGCCCTTGAGGTCGGCGGCGGCGCTGGCCCCGGCGAGGGCGTCGGCGACCGCGTCGCACAGGTCGACCTTCTCGCGGCCGAGGCGCAGCGAGCCGCTGTTGATGCGGGACAGTTCGAACAGGTCGTCCACGAGGGCGGTGAGGCGTTCGGCGTCGGTGCGGATCTGGGAGTGGTAGCGCTTGACGGCGGCGTCGTCGTCCACCATGCCGTCGTCCAGGGCCTCGGCCATCGCGCGGATGGTCGCAAGCGGCGCGCGCAGGTCGTGCGAGACCCAGGCGATGAGTTCGCGCCGTGAGGATTCGAGGGCCCGCTCGCGCCGCTGGGACTCCTCGAGCCGGCGGGAGACGTCGGCGAGTCCGCCCGCGAGCGCGGCCAGTTCGCCGGGGCCGGTGACCGCGGGGGCGCGTTCGGCGGCGACGTGCCCGTCGCTGCCGACCATGGTGCGGGCGTAGGCGCCGACCTGCTCGGCGCCGGCGCCGATGTCGTCGCCGAGCTGCCAGGCGGCGCCGAACGCGACGCCGGAGGCGACGATGAGGACGACGAAGAGCAGCACGAGGTCGTGGAAGGAGATGAACATGGCCAGCGCGGCGGTCACGACGCCGGTGGCCGTGACCAGGACCGAGGAGAGGGCGACGGTCATGGTCTGGACGCGGGCGGGGCGGCTGCGCAGGCGCCGCAGCGCGAGGCCGCCGACGCCGCCGGCCACCGCGGAGGCGACGGCGGCGGTGGCCACCAGGATCGCGATGTCGCGGGGCGGGAAGTCGAAGGCGACCGCGAGCGCGGTGGCCGCCCCGAGCGCGGTCGCGAGGATCAGCAGCGAGCCGATGCGGCGGCGACTGCGGCGGGCCGTCACGGCTCCCACCGGTATCCGACGCCGCGCACGGTCGCCAGGTGGCGGGGCGCGGAGGCGTCGTCCTCGATCTTCTCGCGCAGGCGGCGGACGTGGACGGTGACGGTGGAGGTGTCGCCGATGCTCCAGCCCCACACCGTCTCCAGGAGCTCTTCGCGGCGGAAGGCCCGCCCGGGGTTGGAGAGGAAGCACACGAGCAGGTCGTACTCCTTCGTGGTCAGTCCGAGCGGTTCGCCCTTGCGGCGGACCTGGTGGGCGACGGTGTCGATCTCGACGCCGCCGCCGGCGAGGACCGCGGCGGGCGCGGTCTCGGGCGAGGCGCGGCGCAGGACCGCCCGGACGCGGGCGGCGAGCTCGCGCGGGGAGAACGGCTTGGTCACGTAGTCGTCGGCGCCGAGGTCGAGGCCGGCGATGCGGTCGTTCTCCTCGCCGCGCGCGGTCAGCATGACCACGGGGATCGCGGTGGCCCGGCGCAGGCGGCGGCAGACCTCGAAGCCGTCCATGCCCGGCATCATCAGGTCGAGGACGACGAGGTCGGGCAGGGTCGACAGGGCCCGTGCGAGGCCGGTGGCCCCGTCGGCGGCGTAGTCGACCTCGAAGCCTTCGCGCCGCAGGTAGCGTGCGACGACCTCCGCGAGCGCGGGGTCGTCGTCGACGACCAGCACGCGCGGGTCGGCTTCTGAGCTCATGGGAATACCTTGACCGATCGCGGCCGCCGCCGCCAACCGACGGGCCGAGACTTTCGCATACCGTAAGAAACTTCCGGGCCTCGGAAGGCCCTCCGCTCAGTAGCATCGGCCCCATGCAGAGGACACATCTCCTCATCCTGGCGAAAGCCCCGTTCCCGGGCCGGTCGAAGACCAGGCTCACGCCCCCGCTGACGCCCGCCGAGGCCGCCGCCGTCGCCGAGGCGGCGCTCGCCGACACCCTCGAAGCGGTGGCCGCGTGCGGCGCCGACCGGCGCATCGTCGCGCTCGACGGCGAGCCCGGCCCGTGGCTGCCCGAGGGCTTCGAGGTCGTGAAGCAGGTGGACGGCACGTTCAACGAGCGGCTGGCCGCGGCCTGGGGCCACGCGGGCGGACCCGGCCTCCAGATAGGCATGGACACCCCGCAGGTGACGCCCGGGCTGCTCGACGCCGCACTGGAGGTCGTGACCGGAAGCGGCTGCGACGCGGCGCTGGGCCTGGCCGAGGACGGCGGGTGGTGGGCGCTGGGCATGGTCCGGCCGCACCCCGAGGCGTTCCGGGACGTCCCGATGAGCGAGAGCGACACGGGACTGATGCAGCACAAGCAGTTGCAGGCCCTCGGCCTCGCCGTGGCGGACCTGCCGGTGCTGCGCGACCTCGACGACGCCGAGGACGCCCGAGCCCTCGCACGCCTGGCCCCGCGCACCCGCACCGCCGCGGCGGTGCGCGCCGTGCTCGACGGTGCGGCGGCGGTCGACGTCGTCCTCCCCGTGCTCAACGAGCGCGACGCGATCGGGTGGGTGCTGGAGCGGATGCCTCCCGGATACCGGCCGATCGTGGTCGACAACGGCTCCGACGACGGCTCGGCCGAACTGGCCGCGGGCCTCGGCGCCGAGGTGGTCCGCGAGCCGCGCCGCGGCTTCGGCGCGGCCTGCTTCGCCGGGCTCGCCGCCGCGACCGCACCGGTCGTGGCCTTCATGGACTGCGACGCCTCGCTCGACCCCGCCGACCTGCCCGGCGTCTGCGAGCCCGTGATCGCCGGCGAGGCCGACCTCGCGCTCGGCGCGAGGGACGCCGAGGCCGGGGCGCTGGCCCCGCACAACCGCATCGCCAACCGCTACCTCGCCCGGCAGGTGCGCCGCCACTGCGGCGCGCACGTCACCGACATCGGGCCGATGCGGGCGGCCCGCCGCGAGTCCCTGCTCGGCCTCGGCATCGCCGACCGGCGCTCGGGATGGCCCCTCGAGATGGTCCTGCGGGCCGGGCTCGACGGCTGGCGCATCACCGAACTGCAAGTCCCCTACCGGGCCAGGGTCGGCAGGAGCAAGGTGACCGGCACCCTCGGCGGCACCCTGCGCGCCGTCAAGGACATGCGGGCCCAGCTGGCGCGGGCCCGGAACGCAGCGATGAGGAGCGACGAGTGAACGACCGACCGCAGCCCCGGGCCGACATCGGCGTCTTCGGCGGCACCGGCTTCTACACCCTCACCGAGGACGCCGAGAGCGTCGAGGTCGCGACCGCGTGGGGACCGCCCTCGGCGCCGGTCACCATCGCCGCGTTCGGGTCCGAGGACCCGGTGCGGGTCGCGTTCCTGCCTCGGCACGGCACCGGCCACCGCCTCCCGCCGCACCGGGTGAACTACCGGGCCAACGTGGACGCGATGCGGCAGTTGGGCGTGCGGGCCCTGGTCTCGCCGTTCGCGGCCGGTTCGCTGCGCCCCGAGATCCGCCCGGGCGACTTCGTCGTGTGCGACCAGATCGTCGACCGCACGTGGGGGCGGGCGTCCACGTTCCACGACGAGTTCGAGGACGTGCCGGTGCACGTGGCCTTCAACGAGCCGTACGACCGGCGCCTGCGCCGCGTCCTGCTCGACGCGGCATCGGAAGCGGGCGTCACCGCGCACGACGGCGGCACCGTCGTGGTCGTCAACGGCCCCCGCTTCTCCAGCCGGGCCGAGTCGCGCTGGCACCGCGACGCCGGCTGGCACGTGGTGAACATGACCCAGTCCCCCGAGGCGCCCCTGGCCATGGAAGCGGGGATCCCGTTCGCGGGGATCGCACTCGTCACCGACTACGACGCCGGGCTCGACGAGGACCCGGACGTCGAACCGGTGAACCAGGAGGCGGTCTTCGCGGTCTTCGCGGCGAACCTCCACAAGATCCGAAGGCTGCTCGACGCGGCGATCCCGGGGCTGGCCGCATGAGCGCCGAGCGCTTCGAGACCCTGGCCGTGCACGGCGGCGAGCCGCGGCCCGCCGCGGGCGGCTCGGTGGTGTTCCCCATCTACCAGGGCACGGTCTTCGAGGCCGGCCCCGACGATTCGGCCGCCCCGTACATCAGGCTCGGCACCAACCCGACCCAGCGCCACCTCCACCGCAGGCTCGCGGCCCTCGAAGGCGCGGAGGCCGCCGTCGCCACCTCCTCGGGCATGGCCGCCATCACGACCGCGCTCCACAGCGTCCTCGGCGCGGGCGGCCACCTCATCGCCGCGGGGGCCTTCTACGGCGGGACGCACCAGTTCCTCGCCGAGCACGCCGAACGCCTCGGCTGGGCCTTCGACCTGGTCGACCCCGAGGACGAGGAGTCGTGGCGCAAGGCGCTGCGCCCCGGCACCAAGGCGTTCCTGACCGAGTCGATCACCAACCCGCTCATCCAGGTCGGCGACCTGGTCGGCGCCGCCCGCTTCGCCCGCGAGCACGGCCTGACCTCCATCATCGACAACACGTTCGCGACCCCGGTCGTCTTCAGGCCGCACGCGGTCGGCTTCGACCTGGTGTGCCACTCGGCGACCAAGGCCCTCAACGGGCACTCGGACATCGCCGCCGGCGTGGTGACCGGGTCGAGCGAGCGGATCGAGCGCGTCGCATCGGTGCTGAGCGCCTTCGGGTGCAGCCTCGACCCGCACGCGGCGTTCCTGCTCTCGCGCGGCCTCAAGACCCTCGCCCTGCGCGTCAGGCAGCAGAACGCGAACGCGCTCGCGGTGGCCGAGTTCCTCGCCGCGCACGAGAAGATCGCGCACGTGCGGTACCCGGGCCTGGCCGCCCATCCGGACCACCGGCGGGCGGCCGAGCTGTTCGACGGGTTCGGGTCGGTGCTCTCGTTCCAGCCCGTCGGCGGGACGGCGGCGGCCGAGGCGCTCATCAGGGCGCTGCGCGTGCCCTATGCGGCGTCGAGCCTGGGCGGCGTCGAGTCGCTGGTGACGCGCCTGGCGGCGGGCGGCCACACCGGAGCCGCGGCGTTCGGTCCCGCGGGCCTGGAGGACGACCTCATCCGCTTCTCGGCGGGCATCGAGGCGGCCGAGGACCTGGTCGCCGACTTCGCCCAGGCGCTCGGGGCCTGACGCCGGCAGGCCGCGTTCGCCAAGGCGCCCAAGGTGAAAGCCGCGGCAGGGCTTCGTGCCGTCCGATGCCGCGCCGCGCCGTCCGCTCCCGCCTCGGCGTTGTTTAGCGGATCGTAAGCAGCGCCGCCGGACACGGCGCCCCGAAGGGGCGATCATGGAGGAGTGAACACCACGCTCCCCGCCTCGCCGCGCGCCTGGGCCGCCGCCGGGCTCATCGCGACCCTCGCCGGCCTGGCGGTCGGCCACCTCGCCGCCGCACTGACCGAGCCCCGCTCCGCGCCGCTGTCGGCGCTGAGCGACGCCGTCATCGCCGTCGTCCCCCTGGAGGTGTCGCACTGGTTCATCGACCTGGTCGGCACCGCCGACAAGCCGCTGCTGATCACCGGCCTCGGGCTCGGCGTCGCGGCGGCCGGCGCCGCGATCGGCGCACTGCGGCGGACTCGCCCGTGGCCGGCGCGGGCCGCCGTCGTCGCGCTGGCGGCGGTCGGCGCGGCCGCCGCGGCCACGCGTCCGGGACTGGGCGCCGCCGCGGTGGTGCCGTCGCTGCTGGCCGGCGCGCTCGCCTTCGCCGGACTGGAGTGGTGGGCCCGCGCGGGCCGCGACGCCGAGTCCGGGACGCGGCGCCGGTTCCTGCTCGTCGCCGGGGGCGTCGGCGTCGCGGCGCTCGTCGGCTCGTGGTGGGCCTCGCGCGTCGGGCCCGCCGCGATCGAGGCCGACCGCGACGCCGTCGCGCTGCCCGAGGCCGACGTGCCCGCGACCGAGCCGGGCCCGGTCGCCGACTTCGAGGTCGAGGGCCTGTCGCCGTACCGGGTCCCCAACGGCGACTTCTACCGGATCGACACCGCGATCACCGTGCCCCGCATCGACGTCGACTCCTGGCGCCTGAGGGTCCACGGCATGGTCGACCGGGAGCGGACCTACACCTTCGACGACCTGCTCGGCCGCGAACTGATCGAACGCGACATCACCCTCGCGTGCGTCTCCAACCCCGTCGGCGGCGACCTGGTCGGCAACGCCCGCTGGCTCGGCGTGTCCCTCGCCGAGCTCCTCGCCGAGGCCGGGCCCGACCCGGCCGCCGACCAGCTCGTCTCGCGCTCGGACGACGGCTGGACCGCCGGATCGCCCAGCGAACTGGTCTTCGACGGCCGCGACGCCATAATCGCCGTGGGCATGAACGGCGAACCGCTGCCGGTCGACCACGGCTGGCCCGCCCGCCTGGTCATCCCCGGCCTCTACGGGTACGTCTCGGCCACCAAGTGGCTCACCGAACTCGAGCTGACCACGTTCGACGCGTACGACGCCTACTGGATCACCCGCGGCTGGTCCGAGCCCCGGCCGATCAAGACCGCCTCGCGCATCGACACGCCCCGCTCGCGCGCGAGCGGGGGAACCGTGGCCGTCGCCGGGGTCGCCTGGGCCCAGCACCGGGGCATCAGCGCCGTGGAGCTGCGGGTGGACGACGGCGACTGGCGCCCGTGCGAGCTGTCCGACGTGGCCACCGGCGACACGTGGCGGCAGTGGCGCCTCGAATGGGACGCCGAGCCCGGCGAGCACACCCTCACGGTGCGGGCCACCGACGGCGAGGGGGAAGTGCAGACCAGCGAGGAGCAGGGCGTCATCCCCGACGGCGCCACCGGGCTCCACAGTGTGACCGTCAGCGTCGAATAGTGCAGAACTGCCGGTTTCCCGCCGGTATGCCGCCTTGAAATCGGGCTTCGGCCGCCGCACCCTGTACGAGTTGCCGGACTCGCGGAGCGCAAGCCCGCCCGGCAGCCGACCAGATTCCTACAGGACGGGTGGACGACAACATGCAGACCAAGGCGAGACGCACCGCACGCAAGGCGATCACCGCCGGGATCGCGGCCGCCGCGGCGGCCGGCGCCACGGTGTTCACGGTCCAGTACGCGTCGGCCGAGGAGCAGCCCCAGGCCGCGCAGACGTGCGTCAGGGAGGCCCTGCCGATTCCCGAAGGGCTCGCCTCCAGCCGCGTCAGCGCCATGAGCGACGACGGCTCGGTCATCGCCTACTTCGCCCTGCCGCTCGACCAGAGCTGGCCCGACGGGCTCGGGGCGTACCCGCGCCTGTACGCCGACGGCGAGGTCACCGACGTGCCCATGCCCGGCAACCACCCGCGGATCCGAGACGTGAACTCCCTCGGGAACGGCACCGGGTACTCGACGAATGCCCAGGGACGCGACGTCCCCTACGTCTGGAGCGACGGCGTCCTCGAAAAGCTCCCGATCGCCTCGACAGGCGGACGGGCCGAGGGGATCAACGAGCACGGCGACATCGTCGGCAGCGTCCAGACCGCCGACGGCGGCGTCCCGCTCCTGTGGCCCGCCGACGGCTCCACTCGCGTCAGGCTGCCGCTGCCCGCCGGCGCGACTTCGGGCTACGCCCACGACATCGGCGACGACGGCACGATCATCGGGGCCGTCTACAACGAGAACGGCACCGCCACGGCCTACCGGTGGGACGCGGACCGCACCGGCGAGGCGCTGCCGGTTCCGGAAGGGGCCGACCCGGCCGAGGCGTTCTCCATCGCCGTGGACATCAACGGCGACTGGGCCTCCGGCCAGTTCTTCGTGCCGGGCGCGGGGTCGCAGCCCCTGGGCGTCCGCTGGAACCTCGCCGAGGGCACCGCTGAGCGGACCCAACTCGACCAGCAGGTGGCGGTCAGCGCCGACGGGACCGTCGCCGGGTTCGTGGCGGGCACGCCCGACAACGCGGCCTACCAGGCCGGCGACACGGTCGTCGAACTGCCGGGCGTCATTCCCCCGGCCGAGCGGACCATGGGCGAGACCGCGCAGGAGATCAGCGCCGACGGCACCCTGATCGCCGGCGACATCTACGTCGGCGACGACGACGCGGGCCTGGCGAACTTCAACGCGGTCGTCTGGACCTGCCAATAGCCACATTCCGGGTGCGGACGGGGCGGGACCATCGGTCCCGCCCCGTTCCGGTTCCGCCTTCAGGCCGCACATTCCGGCGGCCCCCGGGCATTTCGGACCGGTCCCGGCGGACACGACGTGTTCTTGATCGTCGAGTTTGGCGACGGCTCCGTCATAGCGGATAGGGTCGGTGCCAAGTCGGCGCGGTCGTGTTCCCGGGGGGTCGTTTGCTAGTTCTGCTTGCCTGCTATGCCATCGCGGCGATCGGTGCGCCCGCCCTCGTCCGGTGGTGGGGCCCCAAGGCCATGTACGCCGTCGCCGCCGTTCCCGCGGCGACGTTCGTGTGGGCCCTGACCCGAACGGGCGCAATGCGGTCGGGCGGCGCGGTCGCCGAGACCCACCCGTGGGTGCCCGAACTCGGACTCGAGATCTCGCTGCGGATGAGCACCTTCCCGTGGGTCATGGTGCTCCTCGTCAGCGGCGTCGGCGCGCTCGTGCTCGCCTACAGTGCCCACTACTTCTCGTCCGGCGAGGCCGGACTCGGGCGCTTCGCCGCGGTCTTCACCGCGTTCGCCGGCGCCATGTTCGGGCTGGTCGTCGCCGACGACCTGCTCCTGCTCTACGTCTTCTGGGAGCTGACCTCGGTCTTCTCCTACCTCCTCATCGGACACGACCCGGCGAGGAGCGCGAGCCGCTGGGCCGCGATGCAGGCGCTGCTGGTCACCACGCTCGGCGGCCTGGCGATGCTCACGGGCTTCATCATGCTCGGCCAGCACGCGGGCACCTACCGGCTCTCGGAGGTCGTCGGCCACCTGCCCGGCGGCGCGTACCTCGTGATCGCGCTGGTCCTGGTCCTCCTCGGCGCCCTGTCGAAGTCGGCGGTCTTCCCGTTCAGCTTCTGGCTGCCCAGCGCCATGGCCGCGCCGACGCCCGTCAGCGCCTACCTCCACGCCGCCGCCATGGTCAAGGCCGGCGTGTTCCTCATCGGGATGCTCACCCCCGCACTGGCCTCCGAAGCGCCGTGGCAGCAGGTGATCTGGACCTGCGGCGCCGTCACCTTCCTGTTCGGAGGATGGACGGCGCTGCGCCAGACCGACCTGAAGCTCATGCTGGCCTACGGCACGGTCTCCCAGCTCGGCATGATCAGCATCGTCCTGGGCACCGGCACGCGGACCGCCGCGCTCGCCGGGGCCGCGCTCCTGGCCGGGCACGCCATGTTCAAGGCCGCGCTGTTCCTGGTCGTCGGCATCGTGGACAAGACGACCGGCACCCGCGAGATCTACACGCTCAGCGGCCTCGGCGCCCGCAGGCCCCTGCTCGCGGCCGTCGCCGCCGTCGCGGTGGCCTCGATGATCGGCTTCCCGCCGACGCTCGGGTTCGTCGCGAAGGAGGCGATGCTCGCCGCGTTCTGGGACGGCGGGCCGTGGGGCCGGGCCATGCTCGCCTGCCTCATCGCCGGCGCCGCGCTCACCGTCGCCTATGGACTGCGGTTCCTGTGGGGCGCGTTCGCCCGCAAGGCCGACGCGCAGGAGACCGACGCCGCGCCGATCGGACCCGGGTTCATCGCCGCGCCCGTGCTGCTGGCGCTCGCCGGCCTCGGCGCCGGGCTCTTCGCACCCGGGGTCGACGAACTTCTGGCGCCGTACGCCGACGGCTTCCCGGAGGCCGGGCACGCCTACCACCTGGCCCTGTGGCACGGCCTCACCCCCGCGCTCGGCTTCTCGGCCCTCGCGCTCGCCACCGGATTCGGGCTCTTCCTGGCGCTCCACCGCACGAGCGCGTGGCGGTCGCTGAAGCTGCCGTTCAAGTCCGGGACGGTGTACAAGCAGGCCATCGGCGGGGTCGACCGCGTCGCGGTCGAACTCACCGGCCGCACCCAGCGCGGCTCGCTGCCGTTCTACCTCGGCGTCATCCTGGTGACGCTCGTCGTGTTCGCGGGCGGGCTGCTGGTCTTCGACGGGCCGTGGCCCGTGGGCATCGAGCTGTTCGACACCCCGCTCCAGGTCGCCGCGGGCGGCATCATCGTCATCGCGGCCATCTCGGCCGCCGTCGCCAAGCGGCGCCTGACCGCGATGGTCCTCACCGGCGTCTCCGGCTACGGCGTGGCGACGCTGTTCATCTTCCACGGCGCGCCCGACCTGGCGCTCACCCAGTTCCTGGTCGAGACGGTCACCATCGTCATGTTCGTGCTCGTGCTGCGCCGGCTGCCCGCGCGCTTCTCCGAACGCCCGTTGAAGAAGGTCCGCCGCTTCCGCGTCGCCGTCGGCATCGCGGTCGGCGTCGTCGCCTCGGGGATGGCGTACGTGGCCGTCAGCGGCAGGCAGGCCGCGCCGATCTCCGAGCTCTTCCCCGACCTGGCGGTCTCCTACGGCGGCGGCCACAACATCGTCAACGTCATCCTCGTCGACATCCGCGCCTGGGACACCATGGGCGAGATCGCGGTCCTCCTCGTCGCCGCCACCGGCGTCGCGAGCCTCATCTTCGGACGCGACCGGCTCATGCACCGCCGCGGCGGCTCACGCCCCGCACCACCGCGGACCGGCGAGCACGTCAAGTGGCTCTACCGGCCCGAGACCGACGGCAGCCACCAGGCGATCATCCTCCAGGTCGTCACGCGGCTGCTGTTCCACACCATCGTCCTGTTCTCGATCTACCTGCTGTTCACCGGCCACAACCACCCCGGCGGCGGCTTCGCCGGGGGCCTCGTCGCCGGGCTCGCGCTCGCCATCCGCTACCTCGCGGGCGGGCGGGCCGAACTCAACGCCGCCGCACCGGTCGACGCCGGGCGCCTCCTCGGCACCGGCCTGCTCATCTCGGTCGGCACCGGCGCCGCGTCGATGCTGCTGGGCGGCGAGGTGCTCCAGAGCGCCATCCTCGACTTCGACCTGCCGCTGGTCGGGCACGTCCACTTCGTCACCTCCACGTTCTTCGACATCGGCGTCTACCTGATCGTGGTCGGCCTGGTCCTGGACATCCTGCGCAGCCTCGGCGCCGAGATCGACCGGCACCAGGAGTCCGGTGAGGACACCGAGACCCTGCCGCAGCTCGAGAAGGAGGCCGCATGACCCCGAACCTGGTCTACGTGATCGTGATCGGCGTGCTGTTCGGCGCCGGGGTGTCGCTGCTGTTGGAGCGCACGCTCACCCGCATCCTCATCGGCGTGGTCCTCATCGGCAACGGCGTCAACGTGCTCATCCTCATGGGCGGCGCGTTCGGGACGCCGCCGATCGTCGGCGACGAGCCGGTCGAGGGCATGAGCGACCCGCTGCCGCAGGCGATGATCCTGACCGCCATCGTGATCACGCTCGGCATCACCGCGTTCCTCCTGGCCCTGGCCTACCGCAGCTGGCAGCTCCTGGGCCACGACGAGGTGCAGGACGACGCCGAGGACACCCGCATCATCGAACTCGCCGACCGCGACGAGGTGCCGCACGCCGACGAGGACGACGACGACCTCCCGAACCCGGTCTACGACTGCGCGCCGGGGAGGGAGGCCGTCCGATGACCTCACTCGTCCCGCTCCCGGTCGTCATCCCGCTGCTCGGCGCCGCGCTGACCCTGATGCTGGCCCGGCGCCCGGTCGCCCAGCGCGCGATCAGCCTCACCGCGCTCACGGCCACGCTCGCCGTCTCCTCGGTCCTGCTCGTGCTCACCGTGACCGACGGCCCGCAGGTCGTCGCGGTCGGCGGCTGGGCGCCGCCGCTGGGGATCGTCCTCATCGCCGACAAGCTCGCCGCGCTCATGCTCGTGGTCTCGACCGCGGTGACGCTGTGCGTCCTGGTCTACTCGATCGGACAGGGCGCGGCCGACGGCGACGAGGAGACGCCGCTGTCGATCTACCACCCGACGTACCTGGCGCTGACCGCCGGCGTCACCAACGCGTTCCTGTCGGGCGACCTGTTCAACCTCTACGTCGGCTTCGAAGTGCTCCTGGTGGCGAGCTACGTGCTGCTGACCTTGGGCAGCACCGAGAACCGCATCCGGGCCGGGACCACGTACGTCGTGGTGAGCCTCCTGTCCTCGGTGATCTTCCTCAGCGCCCTCGGCCTCGTGTACGCCGCGACCGGGACGCTGAACATGGCCCAGCTCGCGGGGCGCTTCGACGAGCTGCCGGACAACCTGCGGCTGCTGCTGCAGGGGATGCTGCTGCTGGCCTTCGGGATCAAGGCCGCGGTGTTCCCGCTCGGCGCGTGGCTGCCCGACAGCTACCCGACCGCGCCCGCGCCCGTCACCGCCGTCTTCGCGGGCCTGCTCACGAAGGTCGGCATCTACGCGGTCATCCGCACCGAGACGCTCCTGTTCCCCGACGGGCGCATAGCCGACGTGCTGCTGGTGATCTCGCTGCTGACGATGGTCGTCGGCATCCTCGGCGCGGTCGCGCAGTCGGACATCAAGCGGCTCCTGTCGTTCACGCTCATCAGCCACATCGGGTACATGCTGTTCGGGGTGGCGCTCGCGACCGAGGCCGGACTGTCGGGGGCGATCTTCTACATCGCGCACCACATCACGATCCAGACGACGCTGTTCCTCGCCGCGGGCCTCATCGAGCGCCGTGGCGGCACGACCGCGCTCGACCGGCTCGGCGGACTGGGGAAGATCGCGCCGGTGCTGTCGATCCTGTTCTTCATCCCGGCGCTCAACCTCGCGGGCATCCCGCCGTTCTCCGGGTTCCTCGGGAAGCTCGGGCTGCTCCAGGCGGGGGTGGACGAGTCCGGGCCGCTGGTCTGGGCCGTCGTCGCCGGCGGCGTCGTCACGAGCCTGCTGACGCTGTACGCGATCGGGCGGGTCTGGAACCTCGCGTTCTGGCGCAGGCCGCACCCCCAGATGCCGACGGCCGAGGACGAGGCCGACGGGTCGACGGTGCTGCTGCCGCGGCTCATGATCGCCCCCACGTTCGCGCTGGTGGCGTTCAGCGTCGCGCTGACCGTCGTGGCCGGGCCGCTGTTCGGCATCACCTCGGACGCGGCCGCCGACCTGCTCTCCCGCACGCCCTACATCGAAGCGGTCTTCCCGGACGGTGCGCCATGAGCCCTCTGACCAAGCGCGAGCGGATCCGCAGCCGGATCACCGCCGTCATCGGCCTCGTCCTGGTGTGGAACCTCCTGTGGGGCGAGTTCACCTGGATGAACACGATCTCCGGCGCCGTCATCGCGGTCGCGATCCTGCTGGTGTTCCCGCTGCCGCCGGTCAAGTTCGGCGGCCGATTGCGGCCGCTGCACGTGATCGGGTTCTTCGCGCGGTTCTTCTACGACCTCGTGGTGGCGAGCTTCCAGGTGGCGTTCCTGGCGTTTCGCCCCGGCGAGCCCAAGAGCGCGATCGTCGCCGTGGAGCTGCGGGTCAAGTCCGACCTGAACATGACGCTGGTCGCCGAGGCGGTCTCGCTCGTGCCCGGCAGCCTCATCGCCGAGGCCGACCAGCAGACCGGGACGCTGTACATCCACATGCTCGGGGTCAGGGACGCCGAGCATCTCGAGCGGCTCCGCGCCGAGGTCCTGCACGTCGAGGCGCGGCTGATCCGGGCGATCGGCTCGGACGAGGAGCTGCGCCGAGTGAACGCCCCCCGAGAGGAGCCCGCGACATGACCGTCGCCGCAGTCGCCGTCGCCGCCCTGCTCATCGCCGCGTGCGCGATGGCCCTGGTCAGGATCATCCGCGGACCGACCACACTGGACCGGATCGTCGCCACGGACGTGCTCCTGGCGATCACCGCCACCGCGATCATCGCCGAGGCGGCGTTCACCCGCGACCCGACCGCGCTGCCGGTCGTCGTGGTGGTCTCGCTCCTGGGCATCACCGGCTCGGTCGGCGTGGCCCGCTTCGTCACCAGGGAGAAGCCGTGACGCTCCAAGGGGTCCTCGACGCGATCGCCGCCGTCTGCATGGTCACCGGGGCGCTGCTCAGTCTGGCCGCGGGCGTGGCGCTGCTGCGGTTCCCGGACCTGCTGAGCCGCATGCACGCCGCCGCGAAGCCGCAGGTGCTCGGCCTGCTGCTGGTGCTCACGGGCTGCGCGATCCGCATCGCGACGGTCGTCGACGTGACCACCATGGTGCTCATCGCGTTCTTCCAGCTCGCGACCGCTCCGGTCGCGGCGCACATGGTCGGCCGCGCGGCCTACCGCGACGGCCAGACCCGGACCGACCTCCTCATCACTGACGAGCTCGCGCCGCAGATGGACCGGTTCAGCGAGCGGCCGGCCGAGCGCAACGGCCGGGCCTCGGTCGATCCGCCGGCGTAGGCGGTCCCGCCGGGTCGACCGGTTGAGCGGCGGGCGGGTCAGGCGCCCGCGATGACGGCCTTGCCGCTGCGCAGGAACGAGGCCGCGATCCGGTCCGGCTCGTCGAGGTAGCCGGCGACCATGACGCCGTCGCGCAGCAGCATCAGGTCGTCCGCGATCTCGGCCGAGCGCTCGGGGCCGAGCGGGGCGGCCAGTGAGGCGAAGGCCTCCTTGTACCACCGCCGGTGCGCGGCGACGGTCTTGCGGACCTGGCTGTCGGGGTCGGGGTACTCGGCGGCGGCGTTGATGAACGGGCAGCCGCGGAAGCCGGGCTCGCACGCGATCATCCCGATCTGCTCGGCCATCAGGCGCAGGACGGTCTCGGCGTCCCCGCCGCCGTGCGCGATCGCCGCGCCGATGCCCTCCCGCTCGAGGAGCGCGCGGCCCTCCAGGTAGGCCACCACGAGGTCGTCCTTGCTCTTGAAGTGGCGGTAGAACGTCACCTTCGTCGTGCCCGCGGCCTCGATGACCTTGTCGACGCTCACCGCGCGCAGCCCGTGGGCGTAGAACAGCCGGGTCGCCGCCGCCACCAGGCGTTCGCGCATCGAGGTCTTCACGGTCGCGATCATACGTGCCCCTTCCCCAGACCCGGGATCGACGGGATTGACGGTGCGGTACCCTCCATGTAGAGTGACTAGTCATTCTACCTTACTCACGATCGAAGGAAGTCGCCATGACCACCGATGTCGCCGCCCGACCCGGCCTCGCCGCCGCGCTGCGGAACCTGTACTACGTCCGGTTCGGCTTCGCCGTCGTCTGGGCGGCCCTGCTCGCCGCGACCGGCGCCGAGCTCGGCCCGCTCGCCGTCGCCCTGCTGGTGATCTACCCCCTGTTCGACGTCGCCGCGGCCGTGGTCGACTTCCGCTCGTCGAAGGAGGCCCGGCCCGCCGGGGGCCTGTACGCCAACATGGCGCTGAGCCTGCTCGCCGCGGCTGGCCTGGCCGTCGCCGCCTCCGCGGACCTCCCGGCCGTGCTCCGGGTGTGGGGCGCCTGGGCGATCACCGCGGGGATCGTGCAGCTCGTCGTGGCGATCGGACGCCGCAGGCTCGGCGGCCAGTGGCCCCAGATCCTCAGCGGCGGCCTCTCGACGCTCGCCGGCACGGCCTTCATCCTCCAGGCGGGCACCTCGAGCGCGTCCCTGACCAACCTGGCCGGGTACGCCACCATCGGCGGCGTCTTCTTCCTGGTCTCCGCGGTGCGGCTCCACCGGAGTGCGAAGGCCGGCACTGCGGCATAGCAGCCGGAGAAGCTCCGTTGATCTGCGTTCGCAGGTCGACGGGGCTTTGCGGCGTCGAGCGGCCGCCGCCCTCGTCGCTCGGGCCTTCCGGGCCGGGACCGGAGCGGCCGCGGACCCGAATCCTAGCGATTCAGTAGAGTTGACGGCGACCCGTCGCCCCGCAGCAAGGAAGCCCATGGCCCCCTCCCCCGCAGACCGCGGCCATCCGCGCGCGAGAGGGCACTGACCATGCCCGACGGGAACCTGCTGCTCGGATTCGCGGCCGGACTGGCGATCTCGGTCGTCACCACCCCGGCCGGCGTCTCGGGGGCGGTGTTCCTCCTGCCGGTCCAACTCAGCGTCCTGCACGTGCCCAACCCCGCGGTCACCCCGACCAACCTGCTGTACAACGTGGTCGCCGGTCCCGGCGCCCTCGCCCGGTACGCCCGCGGCGGCGCGCTCCGCTCACCGCTGGCCGGCCTCCTCGTCCTGGGCACGTTGCCCGGCGTCCTGATCGGCGCGTCCGTGCGCGTCCATCTCGTCGCCGACGCCGACGTGTTCCGGCTGTGCGCCGCCGTCGTCCTCGCGCCGCTCGGCGTCTGGCTGCTGCTGCCGCGCCGCACCCGTACGGCCACTCGCAAGGGGCTGGGCCGCAAGGCGGTCCTGGGGCTGGCGTTCGCGGCCGGGTGCGTCGGCGGCGTCTACGGCATCGGCGGCGGCTCGCTGCTGAGCCCGCTCCTGGTCGGCGCGGGGCTGTCCGTCGCGGTCGTCGCTCCGGCGGCCCTGCTGTCGACCTTCGCCACCTCGATCGCCGGATGCCTCGCCTTCGCGGCCTTGAGCTTCACGGCCCCCGGCGACGTGGCGCCCGACTGGGCCCTCGGCATCGCCTGCGGCGTCGGCGGACTCATCGGCGGCTATCTCGGCGCCGCGCTCCAGCCCCGGCTTCCCGAGCGGCTCCTCCGAAGCCTCCTCGGCGCGCTCGCCGTCGCCGTGGCCGGCGTCTACGCCGTCCAAGTCGCGGTCTGAGCGCCCGCGAGCCCTAGCAGCAGCCGTTGTGCTCGACGGGGTTCGAGAGTCCGGCGAGGGCGCGCATCGGTGCGGAGAAGGCGTCGCAGCACAGGGAGTAGACGTTGCTGCGGCCCTTGGGGGTCACCGAGACGAGGCCGAGTTCGCGCAGCGGCGCGAGATGGTGGGAGACGAGGGTCTGCGCGAGGCCGGTGGCCTCGGTCAGCTCGCGGACCGTGCGGGAGTGCTCCGACAGCAGCAGCACGATCGCGAGCCGGTTCTCGTCGGCCAGGGCCTTGAACTGCGGCGCGAGGCCCTTGGCGTGCTCGATCACCGATGCGTCGGAGTGCTCGGCGGCGCTCACGTCGGTCAGGGTGAGTTCGATCGTGCGGCTCATGGGTCAAGTAAACCACGGAACTTGCTATCAACAGTAAATACTGATATTACTTAGTTCAGTTGATGTGATCGCGAACGGCGCGACCCGCTGACAACGAAGGACCGACATGTCGAACCTCATCAGCCGCCCGGCGCGGACCGTGGCCGTCATCGGCGCGGGCCCGGTCGGCCTGGCCGCCGCCGCCCACCTGGTCGAGCGCGGCCTCACCCCGATCGTCCTCGAGACCGGCGCCGGACCGGCCGCGGCGATCCGCGAGTGGGGCCACGTGCGCCTGTTCTCCCCATGGCGCTTCGACATCGACAGCGCCGCAAGGCGACTGCTCGAAGCCCAGGACTGGGTCGCACCCGACCCCGACGGCCTCCCCACCGGTGACGAACTCATCGACGCCTACCTCGCGCCGCTCGCGAAGACACCCCGGATCGCCCCGCACCTCCGCTACGGCACCCGCGTCACCGCGGTCGCGCGCCTGGGCGTGGACAAGACCCGCACCGTCGACCGCGAGGGCCGCCCGTACCTGGTGCGGACGCAGAACACGGCGGGCGCGTGGGAAGACGTCATCGTGGACGCGGTCATCGACGCCTCCGGGACCTGGGGACAGCGCAACCCTCTAGGGGCCCACGGCCTCGCCGCCCCCGGTGAAGACCACGCGGCCGCTTGGGCGGCCGGCCCGCTCCCGGACGTCCTCGGATCGGCTCGCGACCGCTTCGCGGGCAAGCGGACTCTCGTGGTCGGCATGGGCCACTCGGCGGCGAACACGCTGCTGAACCTGGCGGCGTTGAAGGAGGCCGAGCCGTCGACGACGGTGGTCTGGGCGATCCGCGGCGACGACCCGGCGCGACTGTACGGGGGCGGCTCGGCCGACGCGCTGCCCGCGCGCGGCACCATCGGCACCCGCCTGCGGGAGCTGGTCGAGACGGGTGCGATCGAACTCGTCACCGGGTTCACGATCGACCGCTTCGAGGAGCGGGGCGACGGCGCGGTGGCGGTGGTCGGGAACATCGGCGGTGTCGAGCAGGTCATCGAGACCGACCACGTCGCCGCCGCGACCGGATTCCGGCCCGACCTGGAGATGCTGCGCGAAGTCCGCCTCGAGATCGACAGCACGGTGGAGGCCCCGGCGAAGCTCGCGCCGCTCATCGACCCGAACTTCCACTCCTGCGGCACCGTGCCCCCGCACGGCGAAGCCGATCTCGCCCAACCCGACGAGGGCTTCTACCTCGTCGGCATGAAGTCCTACGGCCGAGCGCCGACGTTCCTGCTCGCCACCGGATACGAGCAGGTCCGGTCCATCGCCGCCGCGCTCGCGGGCGACCGGGAGGCCGCCGACAAGGTCGAACTCGACCTGCCCGAGACGGGCGTCTGCTCCTCGTCGCGGTCGCTGGAGGCGACCAGCATCGCCGACGCCGCCGAAGGCTCCGGCTGCTGCGGTTCGACCGCGAGCGCCGACTCCGGCTGCGGGACGAGCGCCGATTCGGGTTGCGGGACCGCGCGGCCCGAGCCGGTGGCGATCGGCTCGCGCGGACTCGCCACCGGTGTCCTGCACGGATACTCCGGCGAGCGGACCGAACTGCCGCAGCTCGAGCAGACCGGCGGCTGCTGCGGCTAGCAGTGAACGAGGCCGGGTCCGGTACGCGGAGGCGTCCGGGCCCGGCCCCGCTGCGTGCAGTCGCAGGCAGGGCCGGTCGTCCTCGCGATCATCGGGCGCCGCAGTGGACGCGGCCCGGACGATGCTCGAGGCCTTCCGCCTCTGATCCCGGAAGCGTTCGGCGCCGACGGGGTCAGGGCTCGAGCGAAATGGGGCGGGTGCGCATCCCCGTGATGGTGACGGCGACGAGTTCGC
Source organism: Glycomyces harbinensis (assembly GCF_900101745.1). GTDB lineage: Bacteria > Actinomycetota > Actinomycetes > Mycobacteriales > Micromonosporaceae > Glycomyces > Glycomyces harbinensis. The sequence continues at coordinate 30,833 of NZ_FNAD01000008.1, forward strand.
GCACCACGACGCGGAAGTCGACCCGGGCGTAGGCGAGTTCGGGATGCCGCTCGTAGACCGCGGCCACGGCCGGATAGGGGCGGGTGGCGCTCCACGCCCCGCCGACGATGATGTGCATGGAGGCGACGCAGGCGGTCCGGCCCGGTTCGGGCAGGACCCCGACCTCGCCGTCGAGAATCGCGGCGAGCCTGGCGATCTGCGAGAAGGAACGGCGCTTGTACTCGGCGACGGCGTCGGTCGACACGTTGCGTTCGAGGACGGTCCCGGCGTTGGCCATGAGTTCGGTCAGGACCGGACGGGTCTCGAGCGTGCGGGCGAAGGCGTCGGCGAAGCGCTCGACGCCGGCCGGGGCGTCGGCGGCGGCGAGGGCCGCTTCGAAGTCGTCGAGCCAGGCCCCGCATTCGACGGACAGCAGCTCCAGCAGCACCGCTTCACGGCTCTCGAAGTAGCGCAGCACGTTCGACTTCGCCAGGCCGACCTGGCGCGCCAGCTCGTTCAGGCTGAGATCGGCGATGCGCCCCCCGCCCGCGAGCATCTGGCGGGCGGTCGCCAGGATCGCGGCGCGGCGAGCCGCCCGCTGCTCGGCGCTGCGGGCACGTGCGAACGTGTCGCCCATCATTCCCCCTACTCAAGAGACCGTCGGTCTGTTATTTTCAAATAACAGACCAAAGGTTTCATTATGCAGGGGAAGTGGTGCTCATGCCATACGACGTGCCCGACCAGCAAGGACGCCGGTTCATCGTCACCGGCGCCAACTCGGGGACCGGCCGGGAGGCCGCGCGCCGCCTCGCCGCGTCCGGTGCCGAGGTCGTCCTCGCCGTGCGATCCGTCGCCAAGGGCGAGGAGGCGGCCGCCGCGATCGGACGGGAGTCGCCGCAGGCGCGGCTGGAGGTCCGGCGGCTCGACCTGGCCGACCTGGCCTCGGTCCGCGAGTTCGCCGACGGCATCACGGCGGACGGGCGGCCGCTCCATGCCCTGGTCAACAACGCGGGCCTGATGTTCCCGCCCGAGCGCTACGCGACGGCCGACGGTTTCGAGCTGCAGATCGGCACGAACTTCTTCGGGCCGTTCGCGCTGACGAACCTGCTGCTGCCGCTCCTGCTCGAGACGCCCGGCGCCCGCGTGGTGAACATGTCCAGCGGCGCGGCCAACGCCGGGCGCATCGACTTCGACGACCTGACGGGCATGTCGAAGCGGTACTCGAAGTACGGCGCCTACGCCCGGTCCAAGCTCGCCAACCTCCTCCACGGCCGCAGGCTCGCCGCCATGGCCGAGGAGCGCGGGTGGCCGCTGCTGAGCGTCATGGCCCACCCGGGCTATACGCGCACCAACCTCCAGACCGCGGCGAAGAACCTCGCCCGGGACCCCGGCGACCCGCTGCCGCCGATCACGCGGACGATCCTGCCTTCGCAGGGCGTGGAGACCGGGACCGAGCCGCTGCTGTTCGCCGCGGCCTCGCCCGAAGCCGAGCAGGGCGCCTTCTACGGGCCGAGGTGGCTGCTCGTCGGCCCCGCCGCGACCTCGCCGGTCCCGCGCCAGGCCAAGTCGAAGGAGACGGCCGAGCGCCTGTGGGCCGAGGCCGAGCGCCTCACCGACACCAGCGCTCCGGCCTTGCAGGGCGGGTAGACCCGCTTCGATCAGCGGACGCGGTCGTACACCTGGGCCGTTGTCCCGAGATCCTTCGTCGAACGGGCCCGGCCGATGCGGTGTTACGCTGTCCTGCTTTGCTTCGATCGGAAGGAAAAAGCATGGCGCTCCCAGCACTGCACGGCCGGTTCCTCGAAGAGGTGCTGCCCCGCATCGAGCGCGACGAGCGCATCGTCGCGGTGGCGGCGGCCGGTTCGATCGCGAACGGCCGGCCGGACGAGCACTCGGACGTCGACCTCGTGCTCGCGGTCGAGGACGACCGGTTCGACTCGGTGCTGCCCGAGCGGATCGACCTGGTGCGGTCGTGGACGCCGCTCGTCGCCGCCTTCACCGGGGAGCACGTGGGCGAACCCCGGCTCATCATCGCCGTCGTGGGCCCGCCGCTGCTGCACGTCGACTTCAAGTTCGTGAGGGTGAGCGACGTCGGCGACCGGGTCGACGGGCTCCGCGTGCTCTGGGAGCGCGACGGGCGGCTGAGCGCGGTCCTCGCCGGAAGGCCGCCCCGCCCGCCGCAGTTGGACCTCCAGTGGATCGAGGACCGGTTCTGGGTGTGGGTCCACTACGCGGCGACCAAGCTCGCGCGAGGCGAGCTGTTCGAGGTCGTCGGGTTCCTCGCGTTCCTGCGCGAGACCGTCCTCGGCCCCCTCACCGGCCACCGCGAGGGACGGCTCCTGCAAGGCGTGCGCCGCTTCGAGGCGCTCGATCCCGAACGGGCGGAAGCGATGCGGGCCACGGTGTGCGGGTACGACCGCGACGAGGCCGGCAGGGCGCTGCTGGCGTGCGTCGACCTGTACCTGCGCTGGAGCGCCGCGTCCGGGCTCCCCTTCGACCGGAACCGGGACGCGCAGGCGCTGGCCGTCGCGTTCCTGGAGAACGCGGTCGGCCGGGAGGACGACGGCGCGCGGTGAGCGGCGTCAGCGGTGCAGTCGGCGGTAGGCGGCGGGCGGGACCCCGCATTCGGTCTTGAAGGCGGCGTAGAACCGGCTGACCGAGCTGAAGCCCGAATCGGACGCCACGGCCGCGATCGGGAGGTCGGTGGTGACGAGCAGGCGCCGCCCCTCCGCCAGGCGGCAGCGGGTGAGGTAGTCGATGATCGTGGTGCGCACGATCTTCCCGAAGTGCGCCATGGCGTAACCCGGGTGCAGGCGCGCGGCGGCGGCGACGTCGGCGACCGTCAGCGGCTCGCGGAAGTGCTCGGCGATGTGCCGGACCATCGTGACGACGTGGCGCAGCGCGGGATCGCCGCCGGAGTACCGGCGGACCGGGCCCTGCGGCGCGTCCAGCGCGAGGCGCCGGACCCGCGCCTCGACCTCGAGCAGCAGGATGCGGCGGCGCTCCGGCTGCGCGCTGGACAGGTCGGCGGCCCACTGGGTGAAGTTCGCGGGGTCCGAGTCCATTGCGGCCGAAGGCGGGGCGATGAGCGGCATCCCCGAGAGCAGGCGGCCGACCAGCGCGGTCGGCAGGCCCCAGCCCAGGAACGTCGCGAACGGCACGTGCACCCAGTGCGCCCGCGTCACGGAGTTCGCGACGAGCTGGTGGGGCACGGCCGCCCAGAACGCCGCCACCGATCCCGGGCCGATCTCGACGGGCTCGCCGCCGAAGAGGTAGAGCATCGTGCCGCCCTCGGCGATGAAGTTGATCTCCAGGTCGTCGTGCTGGTGGGCGGTGTCCATGAGGATCGGGCGCCCGGCCCATCCCACCAGCCCCGGCGGGGCGATCTCGATCTGAGGATCCAAGAAAGACTCGTTCCAATCGGTGAAGACTTCTCCGATCGGAACTTATACGGTGATGCCGCAGCGGCCGGTGCCGGCCTCGGCCGGTCGGCCCCGATCACCAAGGAGTCTCCCTGTGTTCTCAATCGGCATCGTCGGCGCCGGGCAGTTCGCCGGCGCCTTCGCGAAACTGTTCAACGCCCACCCCGGGGTCTCGCGCGTCACCGTCACCGACCTCCTCCCCGAGCGCTCCGCGAACCTCGTCGGCGAGCTCGGCCTGGCGGGCGTGGCAGAGGACTTCGACGCGATGCTCGCCTCGGACGTGGACGCCGTCGCGGTCTTCACCCAGCGGTGGACCCACGGGCCGCTCGTGGTGCGGGCGCTGCGCGCGGGCAAGCACGTCTACTCCGCCGTGCCGATGGCGTTCACGGTCGAGGAGATCGGCGCGATCATCGACGCGGTCAAGGAGACCGGCCTCACCTACATGATGGGCGAGACCAGCTTCTACCACCCGGCCACGGTGCTCGCCAGGCAGAAGGCGGCCGAGGGCGCGTTCGGGCGCCTCTTCTACGCCGAGGGCGACTACGTGCACGACATGGACCACGGCTTCTACGCCGCCTACCAGTACAGCGGCGGTCCCGAGTGGAAGCGCACCGCGAGCTTCCCGCCGCTGAAGTACCCCACCCACGCCATCGGCGGCGTGCTCGGCGCCTGGAACACGCACGCCGTCAGCGTGAGCGCCGTGGGCGTGCACGACCAGCGCGGCGACGGCGTGTTCGACGCGGCCGTGAGCATGTTCGCCAACGACTTCTCCAACGCCACCGCGCTGTTCGAGACGGCGGACGGCGGCAGTATGCGCACCAACGAGTTCCGCCGCGTGGGCCTCGCGAACAACGTCCCCGAGTCGCGGTTCACGTTCTACGGCACCGAGGGCATCCTCGAGCAGAGCGCCCTCGCCACGGTGTGGCACGACCGGTCCGGTCCGCTGAACGACCTCACCGACCTGGTGCGTCCCGGCTGGGCGAGCGGCGCCGACGACCCCGTGCTGGCCGGCGTGGACCCGAAGCTGCACGACTCGTTCATCTCCGGGCACGCGCCGGTGCACGACACGTCCGCGCTCCCGGTCGAGTTCAAGGGCCTCGGCAACGGCCACATGGGCAGCCACCAGCTGCTCGTGCACGATTTCGTGTCCGCGGTGAACGACCGGCGGCTGCCGAGCGTCAACGCCTGGGTGGCCGCGCGGTACACGCTGCCGGGCGTCGTGGCCCACGAGTCCGCGCTGCGCGGCGGCGAACGCCTCCGGATCGAGGACTTCGGGGACGCGCCGGGCGTCGCCTAGGTCTGTCCCGGTCGGCGGGGGCCGGGGTTCAGTGGGGCAGTGAGGCCGCGACGGCGGCGAGCAGCCGCAGCTTCTCGTGGCTCTCGCTGCCGGGGACGGCCGTGTAGACCAGCAGCGAGTGGGCGTGGCCGGGGTCGACGAGGCGCTGGCAGTGGAGTTCGAGGGCGCCGACCTCGGGGTGGACGAAGTGCTTGACCTGGTCGGGCCGTACGCCCACCTCGTGGTCGGCCCAGAGGCGCCGGAACTCCTCGCTGCGGTCGAGCAGCAGGTCGGCGAGGTGGGCGGCGCGGGAGTCGGGGCCGCGCAGCGTCAGGATCTCGCGCAGCCCCGAGGCGTACATGCGGCTCAGGAAGGCGTGCTGGTCCGGGGCGTAGAGGCGGCGCGTGGCGGGTTCGGTGAACCACCGGTAGCCGAGGCTGCGCTCGGGACCGGCGTAGGCGGTCGAGTCGCCGGTGAGGGCGACGCCCAGCGGCGTCTGCTTCAGGGTCTCGCCGAGTTCGGTGACGATCTCGGCGGGCGTGTCGTCGAGGCGGTCGAGGACGCGCAGGAGCCCGGGGCTGATGTGCTCGCCCACCACCCCGCTCGCCGGGGGCTGGTGCCCGGCGAGGCGGAACATGTGGTCGCGCTCCAGGTGCGACAGGTGCAGGCCCTGGGCGATCGAGGCGAGCATCTGCTCCGAGGGCTGGGGCCCGCGCCGGCGCTCCAGCCGGGCGTAGTAGTCGACCGACATGTGGCACAGCAGCGCGACCTCTTCGCGGCGCAGGCCGCTGGTCCTGCGGCGGAAGCCGCGCGGCAGGCCGACGTCCTCGGGTTGCAGCGCCTCGCGGCGCATGCGGAGGAACTCGGCGAGTCCGGTGCGGTCGATCACGGCGTGCCCCCTTCGGTCTGACCCATGTATACCGGCGGCGGCCGGGCGCAGCCACGGCCTGGCGATCCCCCCTTCGGCGCTGCCCGATTCCGGGGCGGCCTGCGCGGCCGCGGATCGGGAGGCCCTGGAGGGTCGCCGCGGCGTCCGCGGCGGCGGTGACCGGCAGCCGGTGGAACGGGTCGGCGCGCTCGATCGATTCGCCACGCGCCCTGCGCCTCAGGTACGTCGCCCACCGGGCGGCGGGATCTCGCCGCTGCCCCGCACGATCAGGGTGGTGCCCACGACGACGCGCTGCGAGGGGGCGTCGTCGCCGTCGAGCCGCTCGAAGATCCGCTCGGCGGCGATGCGGCCGAGGTCTTCGGGGTGCTGGGCGATGACGGTGACGCCCGGTTCGAGGAGGTCGGCGAGTTCGACGTCGTCGAAGCCGACGAGCGCGGTGTCGCGGTGGCGCCCGCGTTCGCGCAGCGCGTGCAGCGCCCCGATCGTGATGAGGTTCTGGGCGCTGAACACGGCGGTGGGCGGGTTGGGCCCGTCGAGCAGCCGCAGCAGCGCTTCGCGCGCGGTGCCCTGGTCGTGCAGGTCCTCGATCACGGGTGCATCGTCGGCGGGGACGGCGGCGCGGTCGAGGGCGTCGAGGAAGCCGCGGCGGCGTTCGCGCGCGGTCTGGATGCTGTGGAGGTCGCCCAGGTAGGCGATGCGCCGGTGTCCGTGCGCGAGCAGGTGTTCGACGGCTCTGGCCGCGCCGCCGGCGTTGTCGCTGACCACGGCGTCGGTCTCGATGCCCGACGGCTCCCGGTCGACGAACACGACCGGGGTGCCGTGCCGCAGTTCGGGCTCCAGGTAGGTCTGGTCGGCGGTCGCGGTGGTGAGGATGAGCCCGTCGACGCGTCGGCGCAGGAACGCGGCCACCGCTTCCCGCTCGCGCTGGGGGTCGTCGTCGAGGCTGGAAGCGAACACGGCGACGCCGCGCTCGGCCGCGGCGTCCTCGACCGCGCGGTGGACCGCGCCGGAGAAGGGGTTGTCGACGCTGCCGACGAGCAGCCCGAGGGTCCGGGTGCGGCGGTCGGCGCGCCGGAGGTTGCCGGCGTGCAGGTCGGGCTGGTAGTCCAGGGCGCGGGCGGCGTCGAGCACCCGCTGGGTGGTCTGGGGGGTGACGTTCGGTTCGCCGTTGATGACCCGGGAGACGGTCTTGATGCCGACGCCGGCGAGCTCCGCGACCTGTCGCATGGTGGCGCGGGGGCGGCTGCCCGCATCCCGCGCTGACAACGATGTCACGAATTGACCTCCAGAAATCGACTGGGCTTGACGATACACGCTCGCATGCTCTAGAACTAGATTTGACATCGTTGTCAATCAGGCGGCGGTGCCGACCTTCAGAGGAGATTCACCGATGAATCGCAATCGACACGGCGGCCTCCGCCGGACCCTCGTGGCCACCGGCGCGCTCACGATCGGCGCGGCCCTCGCGCTGACCGGGTGCGGTTCCGGCGACGGATCCGACGCGGACGCCGTCGGCGTCACGCTCATCGTCAAGACCACCGCCAACCCCTTCTTCGTGTCCATGCAGGAGGGCGCCGAAGCCGCCGCAGAGGAGGCCGGCGTCGAACTCACCCTCGCGGCGGGACGCGAGGACGGCGACGAGGACACCCAGATCCAGGCGATCGAGAACGCCGTCTCCCGCGGCGACAAGGGCATCCTCATCACCCCCAACGGACCGGGCGTCGAAGACGCGCTCATCCAGGCGCGCGACGCGGGCCTGTACGTCATCGCCCTGGACACGCCGCCGTCCGACCCCGAGGCGGTCGACATCACCTTCGCGACCGACAACTTCCTCGCCGGGCAGCGCATCGGCGAGTGGACCGCCGCCCAGCTCGGCGGCGACCGGGCCGTCATCGCCATGATCGACCTGTTCGACGACAAGGTCGTCTCGGTCGACGTCCAGCGGGACCAGGGCTTCCTGGACGGCATGGGGATCGACGTGGCCGACCCCGCCGCCTACGGCGACGAGGCGGAGACCGGCCGGTACTCGGGCGGCGAGTACGAGATCGTCGGACACGAGGCCTCCCAGGGGGCCGAGGACGGCGGACGCACCGCGGCCGAGAACCTCCTGTCGATCAACCCCGACATCAACGTCGTCTACACGATCAACGAACCGGCCGCCTACGGCGCGTACGAGGCCTTCGAGGCCGCCGGCGCCACCGACGACCTCATCGTCGCCTCCGTCGACGGCGGATGCGCCGGCGTCGCGGCGGTGACCGAGGGCGTCATCTCGGCCACCAGCCAGCAGTACCCGGTGCGCATGGCCGAACTCGGCGTGGAGGCGATCCACGCGCTCGCGACCACCGGCGAGGCCCCCGAGACCTCCGAAGGCCTCGACTTCTTCGACACCGGCGTCGAGCTGGTCACCGACCAGCCGCACGAGGGCATCGAGTCGATCACCTCCACCGAGGCGACCGACGTCTGCTGGGGCTAGGTCCCGGACGTCCTGAGAACATCGGAGCACACGTGAATCAGCACGCCACCGCCTCGCCCGGGCCCGACCTGGCCGAGGAGTTCCTCGACCGGTCGACGCCCCTGAGCGCGATCCGCAACCTCCTGCACCGCCACCCGGCGATCAGCCCGGCCATCGTCCTCATCGCCGCCGTCGCCGTGTTCGGCGGCCTCAACGAGCGCTTCCTCGAACCGTCCAACCTGTCGCTGGTGAGCCAGCAGGTCGCGGTGGTCGGGACGCTCGCCCTGGCCCAGACCCTCATCATCCTCACCGCCGGCATCGACCTGTCGGTCGGCGCGGTCATGGTGCTCGGCTCCATGGTGGTCGCGCAGACCACCGTGCAGAACGGGGTGCCCGCGCCGGTCGGCCTCGGGCTCGGCCTGGCGGTCGGACTCGGCGCGGGCGCGGCCAACGGCTTCCTGGTCACCAGGCTGAAGCTGCCGCCGTTCATCGTCACCCTGGGATCGCTCAACATCTTCTTGGCCCTGACGCTGCTGTACTCGGGCGGCGCGACCGTCCGCGGCGGGGACATGCCAGCCCTGCTGACGCTGACCGGCGAGACCTTCGCCGTCGGCGGCGTCAACATCACCGTCGGGGTCGTGATGATGCTGGTCCTCTACATCGCACTGGCGCTGATCCTCCAGGGCACGGCGTGGGGCCGGCACGTGTACGCGGCCGGCGACGACCCGGAGGCCGCGCGCCTGGCGGGCATCAGGGTGCAGCGGGTGCTGGCGAGCGTCTACCTCGCGGCCGGGGCGATCCTCGCCGTCGCCGCGTGGATCCAGATCGGACGGTCCAACGCGGCCTCGCCGAACACCGGCGTCGACCTGAACCTCGACTCGATCACCGCCGTGGTGATCGGCGGGACGAGCCTGTTCGGCGGGCGCGGCACCGTCTGGGGGACGCTCCTGGGCGCGCTCATCGTCGGGGTCTTCCGCAACGGGCTGTCCCTGGTCGGCGTCGACGTCCTGTGGCAGACCTTCGCGGTCGGCGTGCTCGTCATCGCCGCCGTCTCGATCGACCAGTGGATCCGAAAGGCACGCAAATGAGCACCGACGGCACCGGCTCCGGCGAGCCGATCCTGCAGGCGACGGGCCTGGTCAAGACCTACGGTCGCGTCGTCGGCCTCGACGGCGTGGACTTGGAGCTCTACCCGGGCGAGGTGCTGGCCGTCATCGGCGACAACGGCGCCGGCAAGTCCACCCTGATCAAATGCCTCACCGGCGCCGAGATCCCCGACGAGGGCACGATCCGGCTCGAAGGGCGGCAGGTGCACTTCAAGCGGCCCCAGGACGCCCGCGCGCACGGTATCGAGACGGTGTACCAGACCCTCGCGGTCTCCCCCGCGCTCGACGTCGCCGCGAACCTGTTCCTGGGCCGCGAACTGCGCAAGCCCGGTCCGCTGGGGACGGTCCTGCGCGTGATCGACAGGAAGCGGATGCGCCAGCGCGCCGAGGAGGAGCTCGCCGAGATGGGCATCACCACACTGCAGGACGTGACCGTCCCGGTCGAGAACCTCTCGGGCGGGCAGCGCCAGGCCGTGGCGGTCGCCCGGGCGGCGGCCTTCGGCTCGAAGGTGGTCGTGCTCGACGAGCCGACCGCCGCCCTCGGGGTGCGCGAGTCGCAGCAGGTCCTGGAGATGATCGCGAGCCTGCGCGACCGGGGCGTCCCGGTCATCCTGATCTCGCACGACATGCCGCAGGTCTTCGAGGTGGCCGACCGCATCCACGTCCAGCGGCTCGGCAAGCGCGCGGCCACGATCACGCCGCGGACGCACTCGATGACCGACGCGGTGGCGATCATGACCGGCGCGATGCGGGAGGACGTGCGTTGATCGGCGTCGTCGGCGAAGCGCTGATCGACCTGGTGGTCGCCGAATCCGACCCGTCCCGGCCGGTGGCGCACCCGGGCGGCAGCCCGATGAACGTGGCGGTCACCTTGGGGCGCTTGGAAACGCCGGTGGCGTTCCTCGGACGCCTGTCCGGCGACGCGTTCGGCGACCTGCTCCGGGGACACCTGGAGTCGTCGGGGGTCGACCTGCGATGGTCGGTGGACGCATCGGAGCCGACCAGCCTGGCGGTCGTGTCGGTCGCCCCCGGCGGCGGCGCGGACTACTCCTTCCACGTCCACCGGACCGCCGACTGGCAGTGGTCGGCCGCCGAGCTGGCCGCCGCGCCGGGCTTCGACGCCGTGCACGCCGGATCGCTCGGCCTGGCGCTCGAACCCGGCGGCCCGGTGGTCGAGACGTGGCTCGAGGGGCTCGGCGGATCGACCACGATCAGCCTGGACCCCAACGTGCGACCGGAGCTCCTGGGCGACCGGGACCGGTACCTGGCGCGATGGGAGCGGTGGCTGTCGTTCGCCGACCTCGTCAAGATCTCGGACGAGGACCTGGAGTGGATCCGGCCCGGCTGCGACGCCGCCGAACTGGCGCGCGGCTGGATCGACCGCGGGCGCCGCCTCGTCGTCGTGACCCGCGGCGGCGACGGCTCGCGGGTGTTCGGGCGCGGCTACGAGTTCACGGTGGCGGCACACCGCGCGGTCATCGTCGACACCGTCGGCGCGGGCGACTCCTTCAGCGGCGGCCTGCTGCACTGGCTGGACCGGGCCGATCGGCTCCGACCGGACAGGCTGGCGGGCCTCCGCGAGAGCGAGGCCCGCGAGGCGGTCGAGTTCGCCTCCGCGGTCGCCGCCGCGACCTGCTCGCGCGCCGGGGCGAATCCGCCGCGCCGCACCGAACTGTCGGTCTGAGCGAGGATTCGCAGGCACGGCGAGGGCCGCTCCGCATGACCGGTGGTCATGCGGAGCGGCCCGCTGCGACGTGGTCCGCGATCAGGCGATCGGGGCGAACTCGGTGACGGTGAGGCCGTTGAAGACCGCCGGGCCGCCGTCGGTGAAGAGGGCGAGGCCCTCGTGGGCCGGGTCGGGGAACACCAGGCTGGTGTGGACGTACCGGCCGTCGTCGATGAACACCTCGGCGGAGAGGTTGTCGACCAGGATGCGCAGGTCGACCTCGCGCGGGCCGGAGTCGAACGGCGTCCTGCTCTCGGTCCACCTGGCGTCGGGGTTGGGGGTGTTGCCCCGGTTGAGGTAGGCGTAGCCGCCGGCGGCGTAGACGCCGGCGTCGATGTGCCGCAGCCCGTCGTCCGAGCGCCGCAACTGGAAGCCGATGTTGTTCACCTGGTCCCAGGTGACGCGGGCCCGGACCTCGTAGGCCCTCCCCCGGTAGTCGACCACCGCATGGCCGTCGACCGTGACGTTCCCCAGCTCGACGGTCCGAAAGGCCCGGTCGGCGAGCGTCCGGACCGGGGTCGAGAGCAGCACGGCCTCGTCGTCGTGCCAGTGGAGCGCGATCTCGCGCACGATGGAGTCGGTGCCGTTGAACCCGTCCGCCTCCCACGACGGGGTCTTGTCCGCGTAGTCCCAGTGGTTCATCCACCCGATGGCGTAGCGGGTCCGCGGGTCGACCGCGCCGCCGTCCCACCGCTCCCAGGTGACGGCGCCGTACCAGTCCCATCCGTGGTCGAGCCACTTCGGATCCGCCTGGTCGGCGACGAAGGCCGTGCCGTTCCACTCGCCGGTCCAGTAGGCGTAGGTCGCGGGCCCGCCCGAGCCCTTGGTGTTGGCGCTGGCGCCGAGCACCCACCGGCCTGGCCCGTTGTCCGACGCCATCCAGAACAGGTCCGGGCATTCGATGACGCCGATGCCCTGCTTGATGAAGCCGTCGGTGTACGTCCAGCCCTTGAGGTCGGCGGAGACGTAGAAGCCGATCTTGTCGCCCTCGGCGAGGGCCATGACCCACTGCGAGCGCTCGGCGTCCCAGATGACCTTGGGGTCGCGGAAGTCGACCACGCCGGGGTTGGGGAGCACGGCCGGCTCGTGCCGCTCGAACGTGCGGCCGCCGTCGGTGGAGTGGAAGAGGAACTGCGCCTGGCGGTTCGGGGCGGTCGCGGTGCGGTCCTCCTGGGTGGCGAGCGCGATGACGGCGCCCGCGCCGAACCCGGCGGTGTCGTCCTCGTCCACGACCAGGCAGCCCGACCAGATCGACCCGTTCGGGTTCTCCTCCTTCGCGATGGCGGTGCCCAGGTCGTCGAAGGCGACGTTGTCGTCGGAGGCGACCAGGCGCCAGGAGGTGCCGGTCCCGGGCGCGGGGTAGTCCTTGTTGTAGAGGTAGTAGTAGTGGGTCTTCCCGTCGATGCGGATCGGCCGCTGCGGGTCGTTCTTCCAGTGGTCGGGGACGGAGAAGTGGTACACGGGCCGGTACGTCGCCTGTGCCGCGCCGGCCGCGCCGGCGGGGGCCGGGAGCATCGCCGTCGCGCCGCCGAGGCCGGCGGCCCGGATGAGGTTTCTTCTCGAGGTTCGAGGCATCGTCGCTCCAAATCTGAGGCGGGGAACTGATGTCGATAAACGTAAAGAGTTAAAATAGTTAAATCAATGGATAAATAGGTTAAGCGTCCGGTTAATACGCATCGGGGCGGAAAGCACTGCGGGCCGCCGAACGGCGGCCCGCATGTCGAATCAGTTCGTCCCGCCCGAGCGGGTCCGCGCCTCGGAGGCGGTGCCGATCACTTGCGCACCAGCCGCTCGCCGTCCCATCGCACCGGGATCGGGTCGGTGAGCTCGCCGACGAACTCGCCGTCCTCCTTGTTGCGGAAGCCGATGATGACCGTCTGGCCGTCCACGTCGTGAAGCCTTGCGGCGTAGAGGCTCTCATGCTCGAACGGCCGGGCCTTGGCGATGTCGACCCCCCGCAGCGGCAGCTCGACCGGCACCACGTAGTTGTCGCCGGTCTCGCCGAGCGCGCGGCGGGCGTCGGAGGCCTCGCCCTCGCCGCAGCAGAACAGCAGGAGCCACTGGCCGTCCACCCGGTGCAGCTGCGTGACCTCGACCTGCCCGAACCCGAGCGCGTCGGGCCGGCTCAGCGGCCCCCGCACCTCCCAGGTCTCGAGGTCGGCGGACACGGCGTGGCCGACGACGCCGCGCTCGCGCGCGGGCTCGGGACCGTCGGCGCGGGCGGTGAACAGCATGTGCCAGCCGTCCTCGCCCCGGTACACCCACGGGTCGCGGCAGGCCTCGTCGAACCAGCCCGTGCCCTCGCCGAGCCGCTCGTAGAAGGCCGGGTCGGCCTCGACCTGCGGGCCGGGCCTGCGGTGCCAGGTGAGGAGGTCGTCGGAGACGGCCGAGCCGATGCGCTGCACCAGCCCGCCCTCCGCGCGGGAGACGCCGGTGTAGAACAGGCGCCACCGCCCCGAGTCCTCGCGCACCACCGAACCGGTCCAGGTGGCCTGGTCGTCCCACGCGGGCGCGTCGGCGAAGACCAGCGCATCCGGCAGGAGCGTCCAGTCCTCCAGGTCCGGGGAGACGGCGTGGCCGATCGAGGCGCGCTGGTGGCGGCGGCCCTCCTCCTGTAGAGCCCTGGAGGCGCGGAGGAAGAACACGTGGTGGCGGCCGTCGTCGTCGGTCGCGTACCAGGAGTCCCAGACCCAGTGGTCGGCGAGCTTGAGCATTGTCGTCCTATCTGATGTGCGGGGAGTTCAGTCCTTCATGCCCGCGGAGGCGATGGACTGGATGAACGCGCGCTGGAAGACGAGGAACACGATCACCATCGGCAGCGTGATCATGCTGATGTAGGCCATGACCTCGCCCCAGGCGGTGTCGAGCTGGAAGAAGTACTGCACGCCGACCATGACCGGCCGCAGCTCCTCGCTCTGCACGGTCATGAGCGGCCACAGGTACGCGTTCCAGGTGGCCGGGGAGGTGACCACGGTCAGGATCGCGACCGTGGCGAACACGGGTTTGGAGAGCGGCACGATGATGCGCCAGTAGGTGCGCAGCCAGCCCGCGCCGTCGATCGCCGCCGCCTCTTCGAGTCCCTTGGGGAGGCTCTTGAAGTACTGGGCGAACAGGAAGATCGAGAAGGCGTTCACGATGAACGGGATGATCTGCACGCGGTAGGTGTTGAGCCAGCCGGTCTCGAGCACCGGCGTCAGGCCGTCGAAGCCGATCCAGGGCAGGTTCGCGACCAGGTACACCAGCGGGACGATCGTGGTGTCGAACGGCAGGATGAGCGTGGCGATGACGAGGCCGAACACGAGGCCGCGGCCCTTCCAGCGCATCCGCGCGAGCGCGTAGCCGCACATGGAGTTCACGATGAGCCCGAACGCGGTGACCATGAAGGTCACGAACAGCGTGTTCCCGAGGAAGCGCCAGAACGGCACCCGGTCGAACACCGCCGCGTAGTTCGCGAACGAGAGCTCCCCCACCGGCAGGAACGCCCTGAGCGAGTCCATGTCGGCGAAGATCTGGTGGTCGCTCTTGAGGCTCGCGACGAGCATGAACACGATCGGGAACAGGAAGAACACCGCGAGGACCGACATCGGCACGTAAGTCCACAGTCGACCGCTCGACCGGCGGCGCGAGAGCGGCTTGAAGGTCGCTGCCATGTCAGTCCCTGTCCCTGGTGAGGCGGCGCTGCACGAGCGCCAGCGCGAGCACGACGCAGAAGAACACCAGCGAGAGCGCGGCGCCGTAGCCCATCTGCTGCTGCTGGAAGCCCTTCTGGACGATCTGGAGCACCAGCGTGCTGGTGGACCCGACGGGCCCGCCGCCGGTCATGATGTTGACCTGGACGAACAGGCTCATCGCGGCGATCGTGATGGTGATGAGCACGAACACGAACGTGGGTTTGAGCAGCGGCAGCGTGAGGTGCCTGAAGCGCTGCCACGGGGTGGTCCCGTCGAGCGCGCCGGCCTCGTAGACCTCTTCGGGGATGGTCTGGAGTCCCGCGAGCCAGATGATCATGTGGAAGCCCACGCCCTGCCACACGCTCATCACCACGATGGCGCCCATGGCGGTCGAGGGGTTCGCGAGCCAGGCCTGCCCGGCCCACGCGCCGCCGGTGATCATCGACAGCCCGGAGTTGACGAGGCCGTCCTCCTGGTAGAGGAAGCGCCACAGGAGGCTGACGACGACCATCGAGGTGATCACGGGCAGGAAGTAGACGGTGCGGAAGATGTTGCGCCCGGCCAGGCGCTGGTTGACCAGGAGCGCGAGGACCAGGCCGAGCCCGCCTTGGAGCGGCACCACGACGGCGGCGAACACGAAGGTGTTCAGCAGGGACCGGTGGAACGCGGCGTCCTCGGTGAAGGCCCGCTCGAAGTTGTCGAGTCCGATGAACTCCGGCGGCGTCGGGGAGACGAGCCGGGCGTTGGTGAACGCCAGGACCAGCGAGACGACGGCGGGTCCGATGACGAACACGAGCAGGAGCACCACGCCGGGGGCGGCGAAGGCCGCCCCGGCCCGCTGCTCGGTGCGGGAGTGGCTGCGGCGGCGCCGTGCGGCGGCCGGGGCCGGCCGCGCGGGGGCCGCCGCCGGCCGCCCGGCGCCGGCGGGCGGCGCGCTGCGGCTGGAGACCGGGATCGGCATGGCTAGAACCCGTATCCGCCGTTCGACTCGATGTCGGCGTCGATCTCGGCGACCATCGCGTCGAGGCTCTGCTGGACGTCGCCGCCGTGGATGATGTCGCCGGCGTACTGGTTGAACACCGAGGCGATCACGGTGTAGGCGGGCGTCTCGGGGCGCAGCACCGCGTACGCCTTGGAGTACTCGACCATCATCCGCAGGTCCCCTTCGGAGCCGTAGTGCTCGGTGAGCTCGGCGGCGGCGTCGGTGGCGGGGATGAGGCCGGTCTGCTCGGCGTACTGGGCGACGTACTCGTCGGTGGTGGCGGTGGCGAGCCATTCGCCCGCCCCGGCGGTCTCGGCGGTCGCGGAGACCGCCCACTGCCAGGAGCCGCCGCCGATCTTGGGGCCGGTGCCGAAGTCCGGCGGGGGCAGGAACAGCATGTCGTCGTACAGGTCCATCGCGGCGAGGGCGCCCCAGTTGCCGTGGTAGGCCATCGCGGCCTTGCCCTGCATGAAGTCCTCGGCGCCGCCGGGGGACTCGACGCTAGCGAGCCCGCCCGTGAACAGGCCCTGGAACCATTCGCCCCAGGCGAGGGCCTCGGGCCCGTTGAGCTTCCCGTCGGCCGAGAGGTGGGTCTCGCGGTCGAGGAGGTCGCCGCCGAAGCTCTGGAGGAACGGCGAGTACGCGTAGGGGTACCACTCGCCGGTGTCGGCGGTGGAGAAGTCGATCGCGTGCTTGTAGGCGCCGTCGGCGACGAGCCGCTGGAGGGCGTCGTCGAACTCCTCGCGGGTCCAGGGCGCGTCCATGGTGGGGATGCGCACGCCCGCCGCTTCGAGCACCGACTGCCGGGCGAAGATCGAGCACGCGGCCTCCCAGTGGCCGATGCCGTAGATCTCGCCTTGGAACCGGCCGAGGGTGGAGGGCAGGAACCGGTCGGTGACCTCGGCGGGGAGGTCGAGGACCTGGAGGTAGCCGCCCCAGGCCCAGTTGGCGATGTTGGGTCCGTCCACGGTGAGCAGGTCGGGGAGGTCGCCGGAGATGGAAGCGGACGCGACCGTGTCGTTGTAGACGTCCTGCGGGAACGGCTCCAGTTTCGCGGAGTACTCGTCCTGCGCGGCGTTGAAGGCCGCGATGATGTCCTCGGTGACGGCGATTTCCAGGGGGCTGCCGGCGTTGTGGCTCCACAGGACCAGTTCGCCGTCGGCGGCGCCCGCGGAGGTCGAGCAGGAGGCGAGCGCGGGCCCGGCGAGCGCGGCGCCGCCGGTGGCGGCCGCGAGCTGGAAGAAGTGTCGTCGTTGCATGGTGGTCACTCCAATGTGAATGCGGCTGAAGGGCTATCGCGGTGCGGCCACGGACTGCCGGCGGGCCGTGGGGCAGGGCATGAGGTGCTGGACGGGCTCGGCGTCGGGTTCGTCGAGCCTGCGGAGCAGCTCTTTGACGGCCCAGCTGCCCATCTCGTAGTGGGGCAGGGCCGCCGAGGTCAGCCCGGGAGCGAGCTCCGGGGCGATGAGTTCCTGGTCGTCGTAGGAGACGACGGAGAGGTCGCCCGGAATGGACAGTCCGCGTTCGGCGGCGGCGCGGTAGACGCCCATGGCCATCCGGTCGTTGAAGCAGAAGATCGCCGTGGGCCGCTCGGGTCGGCCGAGCAGGCGCATGGCCGCCTCGTAGCCGTCGTGGGTCCGCGCCTCCGGGGACTCGGCCAGCAGGTCGCCGGCGTCGAGGCCGTAGGCGGTGACGTGCTCGCGCCAGGCGGCCAGGCGGATGTGGCGGGCCTCGACGTCTTCGGCGGTGGTGACGTGGCCGATGCGCCGGTGGCCGGCCGCGGCGAGCTCCGCGAGGACGCCGAGCGTGCCGCCGCGCTCGTCGGGCACCACCGATGAGACCGTGCCGTCGGCGCTGCAGTCCAGCAGCACGACCGGCGTGGACTTGATCTCCTTCGGCACGTCGATGGCCTGGTGGTACATGGTCGCCAGGAGGATCCCGTCGATCTGGCGCTCCTGGAGGGCGGCGATGGCCTCGCCGGTCTCCTCGGGGTCGCCCGTGGTGTCGATCATGAGCAGGAGGAACCCGGCCTCGCGGGCCGCGTCGTGCGCGCCGCGGATCATCTGGCCCGCAAAGGGAGTGGTGGCGACGTTGTCCCCGACGAACCCGATCATCTGGGTGCGCCGGGTGCGCAGGCCCCGGGCGACGGTGTTGGGCCGGTAGCCCAGCGCGGCGGCGGCGGCGAGGACCCGGTCGCGCGTCTCGGAGCCGATGCGGTTGCCACCGGTCCCGTTGAGCGCCATGGAGGCCGTCGCCGTAGAGACCCCGGCGGCCTTGGCCACGTCGGTCAGGCGGGGCGGTCTGGTCACCATCGACAAGCTCCAATCGGTCAATCGATTAACTAAGTCCGCCGCAGACTGGACGGCCACAGTTAAACGATTAACTGAACCTACAACCCGACCGCTGCGAAACGAACTCGAAAAGATCACGATTGAACAACGACGAAGTCTGCGTCACACCCGAACGGCGGAGGCACGGGCCGGGTGCGCATGACCGCGGGGAAGACGACTGCGGGGACACTGTCAAAAACAGTGTCCCCGCAGGTCATCTACATTGCTATAAGCAAAAGTGGCGGAGGATATGGGATTTGAACCCATGATCGGGTATCACCCGAAACCCGCTTAGCAGGCGGGCGCACTAGGCCACTATGCGAATCCTCCAGGACGCGCCGGAGCACGTACCAAGCACAGAGCATACCGGTCCGATCCCCCGTTCCCCAAGCGGGTTCGGGTCGATCAGAGCCAGCCCACGTGGGGCGCGACCAGCAGGTATCCGACGAACGCGGCGATGTCCAGGAGGGTGTGGGCGATCACCAGCGGGCCGGTGCGCTTCCACTTCATGAAGCACAGCGCGAAGACCGCGCCCATCACGGCGTTGCCGATGAAGCCGCCGAAACCCTGGTAGAGGTGGTAGGTCCCGCGCAGGAGCGCGTGGGTCGCGACGATCGCCGCGGGCCGCCAGGCCAGCTGCCGCAAGCGGGTGATGAGGTAGCCCACGCCCACGACCTCCTCGACGATCGCGTTCTTGAACGCGGCGAGCACGAGGATCGGGACGGCCCACCACACGTCGTTCAGGTTCGCCGCGCTGATCGTCGCGTTCAGCCCCAGCGCGCGGGCGGTGAAGTAGAGGCCGAGCCCGGGGATGCCGATGCACGCGGCGAGGGCGGCCCCGCCGAGGAGGTCGAAGGCGGGCCGGCGGGCGTCGAGGCCGATGGCGCGGAAGGGGTTGCCGCGGTCGAGGCTCAGGAGGTGGAGCGCGAGCGCGACGGGCGCCATGGCGAGTGCGAGGCTCACCAGCTGCTGCGCGAGGTCGTACCAGGGCCGTTCGGGTTCGGCGCGCGAGGAGTTCATCGACTGGACGCTGTCGGCCAGGCCGCCCGGCTCGGTGAGGGTGCCGATGATGTCGACGATCGACCAGATCGCGGAGGCGCCCAGGGAGACGGCGAGGACGACGACCACTTCGCGCCGGATCGCGCGGGGGGCGAGGAGCGGTGCGGCATCGGAGCGGTTAGACATGCGCACCAGAGTGCCAGAGCACCGAGGCGGGACGTCCGCGGGAAGCGCCGCGGTCCGGTCGCACCGCGTGTGCGACACGTCGCCCCTCGTCAAGGGGATGATCGATCCGTAAGCGAGGTGCTGTGAAACTCATCCCACTCGGCGACGCTCACCCTCACGGCACCTCGCTTCCCTACACCCTGTGTCGGCGCGGCGTCTGTCGGTTTCTTGACACTGGATCGCCTCAATCAGGTAAGGTTAGCCAGTCCTTACCTGAGAGGCGGTAGTCTATGCGGCCCACGAGTGCGCAGGCCCTGGCGTGCTGAGCGCGCCCGCCGTCGCACGCCGCCCCGGACTACGCCCGATCCCGAGGCCGATCGACGCGCTCCGCGACGTCGCCGACCGGGTCGAGCACCAGGTCGGCACCCATCCGGTCGCGGGCCTCCGCGACTGGCTCGACGGCGGCTCCCGCGAGGGCGCGGTCGAGTTCCCCGCGACCGAACTGGCCTCGGGCCGGCGCCTCGACGAGCTCATGGGCGCGGCCGCCGCGCTGTGGGGCGGCTCGGCCCACGCCAACGCGGCGCTCGCGTGGAAGACCTACTGCTACTGGACCGTGGCCCCGGTCGTGCTCGGCTACCTGGCCGACCGCCGCGTCCCGGTCATGGACGCCGCGAACACCGTCTTCTCCGTGTCGCCCCGGGCCCCGATGTTCGCGGTCCGCCAGATCCGGCCCCGCTTCCTGGTCCTGCCCCACGACCCGTGCGCGGGCGCGCCGGGCACCGAGGTGGCGGCGAACGAGGGCGACCTGTTGGACCGCTTGCGCGCCGGCGTGTTCGAGGGCCACCTGTCCCCGGTCCTGGACGCGTTCCTGGCGCGGGTGCGGGTCGGGCGCCGGACGCTCATGGGGTCGCTGGCCTCGGGGCTGTCGTACGCGGTCGCCTCGATGGCGCAGGTCGTGCCCGAGCCCGACGAGGTCGTGGCCAAGACCCTCCTGGACGTGTTCGACGTGAGCCACCTGGTCGACGTCGCGACCGACGAGGCCGGGCGCCTGGTCTACCAGCGCCGCACCTGCTGCCTCGCGCTCACCATCGAGGGCAGTCGCACCTGCTCGACGTGCTGCGTCCGCACCGAGCAGCGCTGACGCCGCCGCGCACCGTTTGGTAGATTGGCGCTTGCCTCAAGGGGCCCTGGAGGGGTCGCATAGTGGACTAGTGCAGCGGTCTTGAAAACCGCCGTGGGTGTCAAAGCTCACCGTGGGTTCGAATCCCACCCTCTCCGCCACCACGATCGCGCGCCTGCTGCGGCGCAACCCCGGAAACGACGGCGATGCCTGTCGCGCTTCAGGAAAGATCCCTGCCCGAGGCAGGAAAAAGGACTCAGCACCCCGGCACGGTGCTGAGTCCATGATTAGGGTAACCCCATGGCGCAACATGCTTCACTTCCGGGTCGGGATATTCACAGAATCGTTACGATGGCGCACCGCTGCGAATCGGCGGACGGCATCGCCCCCTTCAACGAGCAGACCACCTTGGCACTGTCCCGCGGGGCAGCGCCTGGTCGCATGCATTTCCTTGTGCGGCAAGACGATACGGTCATCGCCTACGCGGGCGCGGAGGTCGTCGGGGACGGCGCCGAAGCGGAGCTGGCGGTCGATCCGGACCATCGCGGGCGCGGTGTGGGCACCGCGCTCCTCGCGGAGGTCACGGCCTGGCTTGAGGCCGAGATCACGCAATTGCGGGTGTGGGCGCACGGCGACCGGCCCGATTCGAGCGCGTTCGCGGCATCGAGGGGCTTCGAGCGGTCCCGGGTGCTGTTCCAGTTCGCACGGGGCCTCGAAGGGTTCGCATGGCCGGCCGCGTGGCCCGAGGGGATCGGCCGGAACTGGCCGACCGGCGACGCGCCGAATGCTGTGCTCCGGCCCGGTGTCCGCCTGCGGCCGTTCAGGGTGGGCGCGGACGAGGCGTCGTGGCTGCGGGTCAACGCGGCGGCCTTCGCCGCCCACCCCGAGCAGGGGCGCTGGACGGCGGCGGACCTGGCCGCGCGCGAGGCGGAGACCTGGTTCGACCCCGACGGGCTCATCGTCGCCGAGGACGACGCGGGCATGCTCGGCTTCCACTGGACCAAAGTGGAGCACGGCGTCGGCGAGGTGTACGTCCTCGGCGTCGACCCCAGGGCCCAGGGCACCGGACTGGGCCGGACGCTGACGCTGGCCGGTCTGGCCCATCTTGCGGCGCACGGCATCCGGCAGGTCGACCTGTACGCCGACGAGTCGAACACCAAGGCCGTCAACCTGTACCGGTCGCAGGGCTTCGAAGTGGTCAGGACCGACGTGCAGTGGACCAGGCGGCTGTAGGGAGCGAGGACGCCTCGCCTCCCCGCAAGACCGGCGTCGCCTCACCGCCGAGTGCTGTCGGCCCCTGCGGCCGCCTTGGTTCGCCAGGGGGCCTTCGGTAAGGGCATATCCGGAATGTCGGTCAGGCCGAGGCGAGGGCGTCGGCCGGGTAGTCCTCTTCACCGGGCAGCACGAGCCTGGCGGTCCCGTCGCCCAGGCTCACGCGCGGCAGGATCGGCGACATGTCGCGCTGCTCGGCGGCGGCGAAGACCTCGCCCACGGTGGAATAGCGGGCGAGTTCGGCGAGCGTGGTGGCCTCGGGCATGGACATCTGGCCGCCGTACTGGCACACGGCCTGCTCGGGGCCGATCCAGGTCGCGTACTCGGGTTCGCGCACGCGGATGCGCGGCTGGAAGCCCTCGGCGAGCGTGGCGACGTAGATCCAGGAGTCGAACCTGACCGGCTCGTACTCGGGCGTGACCCACCGCGACCAGGCCCGCTGGAGGGCGACCATCGCACCGGTCTCCTCCTCGACCGAGCGGACCCCGGTCATGGCGACGTCGGGGTCGTCGGGCTTGTGGCGCCCGCCGGGGAAGCCGTACAGGACGTTGCGGGGCACGGTGCGGCCGTTGACGACTCGCCCGTCGTAGCCGTCCACGTCCAGGTGGGCCCAGCGCTCGCGGACGACGACCACGGGCAGGTCGGAGCGGTCGAGGACCGGCAGGCCGAACGGCTCCTTCGCGGCGTGCCGCAGCAGGAAGACCCGCAGCGGGGCCTCGCGCAGGAGGACGACGGCGGCGGCGCGCTCGGGCTCGGCGGGAGCGCCCTGCTCCTTGAGCCGGGCGAGAGCCCGGACGGCCGACGCCGAGTCGACAGCCCTGAAGTCCCACTTGCCGAAGCGCTGGATGGACATGTCCCCCACGCTAGCCCAAGAGCAGGGCCTTCCCGGGCGCTTCGGGGGAAACGGGCGCGGCCCGGCCGAAGCCGGGCCGCGAGGCCGTACCGGGACCGGCCGCGGCCGCTCCCGTGCCTAACCGAGGAACTGGATCGGGAGGTAGAACAGCGCGCCCACCAGGGCCGCGATCGGGAACGTGATGATCCAGGCGATCACGATCGAGCGGGCCACGCCCCACCGGACCGCGCGCTTGCCGCCGGTCGAGCCGACGCCCATGATCGCGGAGGTGATGGTGTGGGTGGTCGAGATCGGCGCGCCCAGCATGAACGTGTTCGCGTAGAGCACGGCGCTGGCGACGGTCTCGGCCGCGAAGCCCTGGGGCGGGCCGAGGTCGATGATGCGCCGGCCCATGGTCTTGATGATGCGCCAGCCGCCCGCGTAGGTGCCGGCGGCCATGACGGCGGCGCTGGCGAGGTAGACCCATTCGGGGATGGGGGCGCCTTCGGTGTAGTACCCGCCGACGGTCAGGGCGAGGACGATGATGCCCATGACCTTCGCGGCGTCCTGCATGCCGTGGCCGAGCGACATGGCGGCGGCCGAGACGGTCTGGGCGTGGCGGAAGCCGCGGTTGAGCTTGTCGGGGCGTCCCCGGCGGAAGAGCCAGTAGACGGCGATCATGACCAGGAAGCCGAGCACGAAGCCGACGAGCGGCGAGATGAGCGTGGGCAGGACGATCTTGTCGACGATGCCGCTCCACAGGACGACGGCGCCGCCGGCGATGGTCGCGCCGACCATGCCGCCGAACAGCGAGTGCGACGAGGAGGTCGGCAGGCCGAAGTACCAGGTGATGAAGTTCCAGGTGATCGCGCCGAGGAGGCCCGCGATGACGATGAGGATGCCGTCGAGTCCGCCGGGGAGCTCCACGAGGCCGCTCGCCACGGTCGCGGCGACCTTGCCGCCGAGGTGCGCGCCGATGAAGTTGCCGATCGCGGCCATGCCCAGGGCGACGCGGGGCCGCAGGGCCCTGGTCGAGATGGAGGTCGCGATCGCGTTGGCGGAGTCGTGGAAGCCGTTGGTGTAGCCGAAGAGCAGCGCGGCGCCGATGCAGACGACGACCGCGACGAGCACACTGTCCACGTTCAGGATTCCTTGACGTAGACCGACTCGACGACGTTGGAGACCGACTCGAAGGAGTCGCAGGCGGCCTCGAGCTCGTCGCCGACCTCTTTGAGCTTCATGACCGTCAGGGCCGGGTACTCACCGGAGTACAGGCGCACCAGGAGCATGCGGTAGGCGCGGTCGCCGTCGTTCTCCAGGCGGTTGCACTCGACCCAGAATTCCTTCATGGTCTCGTTGAGGCCCTTGAGCTTGGGCATGAACTCCACGAGGAGGTCGGCCTGGGAGGCGAGGACGGTGATCTGCTCGATCATCTCGCGGGGCAGGGCCGGGAGGTCGGAGAGGCCGTAGAGGTAGACCAGGTTCGCGGCGGCCTCGATGTGGTCGAGGATGTCGTCGAGCTTGCCGGCGAGGTGGTACATGTCCGTGCGGTCCATCGGGGTGACGAACGTGGAGTTGATCTTGGTGAACAGGCGGTGGGTCAGCTGGTCGTTGTCGTGCTCGACGTCGACGAGGCGCTCGGAGATCTTCTGGTAGTCGGGCGTGTCGTCGCCCAGTTCGCCCAGGATCACCACGCCGCGGCGGATGTTGTCCGCCGCTTCGTTGAAGAAGGCGTAGAACGTGTCGTCCTGAGGCTTCAGCGAGAACCGCACCGGGCACCCCTGCTTTCGGTCGCTTTGTCTGTCCTCACTGTACCGATAGGTCCAGAGGAGGGCTGGAATTCGTCTCCGCGAAGTTAACATCCAGGTGAACGCGAGACAAGCTTGTGAAGTCGCCTGTGTGAGACTCCACGAAACCGCTCTAAGCTGGGGTTATGCAAAGGTTTCACTTGAATTCATCTATTGTTAACCTTAGGCTTCGACGGGCGCGGCCGACGCTCGAGCGGGCGCCCGCCGTCGCCGCTCGGCCGGGTTCCCCGCAGGGCCGCGCGTTAAGCATCGCGCAGAACGGCACTCACGAGCGTCGATACGTGAATGGGATAGGGCCCGGCCGCTACGACGCGGCCCCGGCGCCGATCTTCGCCGAGTCGTCCGCGAGGCGCCCCAGAGCGCCCGCCACCGAATCGGACTTCGTCGTGTACCAGAACGGCGGCAGTGAATCGCGCATGAACCGGCCGTAGGAGCGGCTGGTCTCCAAACGCGAGTCGAGGATCGCGACCACGCCCCGGTCCGAGGTGCGGCGGATGAGCCTTCCCGCGCCCTGCGCCAGCCGGATCGCCGCGGCCGGCACCGAGACCTCGGTGAAGCCCGAACGCCCGGCCGCGTCCGCGGCCTCCGAGCGGGCCGCCGTGAGCGGCTCGGTCGGACGCGGGAACGGGATGCGGTCCATGACGACCAGGCGGCAGGTCATGCCCGGCACGTCCACGCCCTGCCACAGGCTCATGACCCCCAGCAGGCACGTCGACTCCTCCTCCTTGAACCGCTTGACGAGACTCCCGAGGGTCTCCTCGCCCTGCAGGAGAATGCTGTAGTCGGTCTGGGCGCGAAGGAGTTCCGCGGCGGACTCGGCGGCCTTCTTCGAGGAGAACAGCCCCAGCGTCGCGCCCCGGCTCGCCTCCACCAGGCGCAGCAGCTCCTTGCCGGTCTCCTCCGACAGGCCCGAGGCCGTCGGGCGCGGCAGCGCCGCCGCGACATAGAGGATGCCCTGCTTGCGGTAGTCGAACGGCGAGCCGACGTCGAGCGACGTCCACCCCTGCTCGTCCTTGGGCAGCCCGAGATTGCGCGCCACGATGTCGAACCGGCCCCCGAGCGTCAGCGTCGCCGACGCCGCGATCACCGTCCGGTCCTCGTAGAGCATCGCCGAGAGCAGGCCGCCGACCGACAAGGGAGCGGCCACCAGCTGCGGGCCGTTCGGCTCCGCCCAGATCACGTCGTCCCCGGCCGGACCGATGCAGCGCCCGGCCGTCTCGATCGTCTCGACCAGCCCGGCCTTGAGCTGCTGGGCGCTCAACTGCTTCTTCGTCTCCGCGTCGAGCGAACCCAGATGCACCGTGGCCTTGACGCACGCCCCGTTGATGAGGTTCAGCGCCTCGACCAGCGGCGCGGGCAGCTCGCCGGAGAACCGCCGCTCCCCCGCGGCCGTCAGCGCGCCTTCCAGCGCGTCGGCCGCCTCGCGCAGCTCGTCGGCCACATCGGCGTCGATCAGGCGCCTGCCGCGCTGGGCGAGCCAGCGCAGCCGGGCCGGATGGAGTTCGGCGCGCGCCGCCGAGGTGACGCGGTCGACCAGTTCGTGCGCCTCGTCGACGATGAGGACGGCGTGCTCGGGCAGGACGCTGCGCTCGTTCATCATGTCGATCGACAAGAGCGCGTGGTTGGTGACGACGATGTCGGCCTCGTGCGCGCGCCCGCGCGCCCACTCCGCGAAGCACTCCTGGCCCTGCGCGCAGTCCTTCACGCCGACGCACTCCGAGGAGGTCGTCGACGCCTGCTTCCAGGCGCGGTCGCTCACCCCCGGTTCGAGGTCGTCCCGGTCGCCGGTGTCGGTGTCGTTCGCCCAGTCGAACAGGCGCTGCACCTGCTTGGAGAAACTCGCCTGCTGCCCGGCCCACTTGAGCTGCTCGGTGCCCTCGATGGCGCCGTCGTCCTCTTCCTCCTCGCCGGAGACCTTGCGCTTGCAGATGTAGTTGTGGCGGCCCTTGAGCAGCGCGAACGAGGGCTTGCGGCCCAGGACGGGCGCGACGGCCTCCACCAGGCGCGGCAGGTCGACCGCGACGAGCTGGTGCTGGAGGGCGAGGGTCGCGGTCGAGACGACCACGGGCTTGCCCGCGGCGAGCGCCGCGCACAGGTAGGCGAGGGACTTGCCGGTGCCGGTGCCCGCCTGCACGAGCAGGTGCTCACCGGACTCGACGGCGGTGGCGACGGCCGCGCACATCTCGCGCTGGCCTTCGCGGGCCTGGCCGTGGGGCGTGGCCGCGACGGCGGCGTCGAGGATCTTCAGCGCTTGCTCTTCGGCGCTCATGCGCGACCTGCCGCGGGCTTGCCGTCGCTGGTGATGTCGGCGCTCGCGGCCGCGGCTTCGGCCGTGGCCGCTTCTTCTTCGAGGCCGCGGGCCTGGGCTTCGCGGCGGGCTTCGCGGTAGCGGTTGAGGGCGCGGATGGTGCCGTTGACGATGGCCAGGAGCGGGACGGCGACGAGCGCGCCGATGATGCCCCAGACGAAGCCGCCCGCGGTGACGGCGAGGACGATCGCGAGTGGATGGAGTTTGACCGCTCGGCTCATGAGGTACGGCTGGAGCAGGTTCGACTCCAGCTGCTGGACGGCCAGGACGATGCCGAGCACGATGAGCGCGGTGACCGGGCCGTTCGCGACGAGCGCGATGATGACGGCCACGATCCCCGAGATCGTGGCGCCGACGATGGGGATGAACGCGCCCAGGAAGATCAGCGTGGTCAGCGGCAGCCAGAACGGGACGTTGAGGAGCCACAGGCCCAGGCCGATGAAGATCGCGTCGACGGCGGCGACGACCACGAGGGTGCGCATGTACTGCACGAGCGTCGACCAGCCGCCGGTGCCGGCGTAGCGCAGGGGCTCGGCGGCGTTGCGGGGGAGCATTCCGGTGAGGAACGCCCAGATCCTGTGGCCGTCGCGGATGAAGAAGAAGGTGGTGAACAGGACCAGGAACAGGCCGGTGGCGAAGTTGCCGAGGCCCGACGCGGTGGATCCGGCGACGTCGAGGCTGGTCTGGACGATCGCCTGCTGATTCTCGTCGTACCAGTCGGTGATGTTGTCCTGGATGCCGCCGAGGAACTCGGCGACCTGCGCGCCGTCGAGGCCCCACGGGCCGGATTCGAGCCAGGCCTGCGCGTCCCGCAGGCCGGTGAGGATCGAGTCGTAGAACTTGGGGATGCCCGCGATGAACTGCTGGACGACGAAGGTGAGGATCGCGCCGACGGCGGCGAGGCCGGCGACGAGCATGAGAAGCGCGGCGAGGGACTTGTTCCAGCCGTGGCGCATGAGCCAGGCGGCGGCGGGCTGGAGCATCGCGGCGAGGAGGAAGGAGATGGCGACCGGGATGATGACGGTGGTGACCTGGCTGAGCAGGTACAGGACGACGGCCACGAGCGCGCCGATGACGAGCAGGCGCCAGGACCAGGCCGCGCCGACGGCGAGGCCGGTGGGGACGTAGCGGGGGTCGGGGTTGGCTCCGTCGACGGCCGTGTGGGGCTCGGGCGGCGGGAAGTCGCCGTCGTCGCCGGAGAGGTCGGGGTCGCCGGGGTCCGGCTCGGCGCGCCCGGCACGGGCCCGCTCTGCGACGGGGTTGAGCCGCATGCCGATCCAGAGCTGTCTTGCGCGGGCGGTCGTGCGGCGGAATCGGCTCACGGTCTCTCCAAGGACGGTTCCTCCGAAAGGAGGTGGGTGCAACGTCAACACGTACGGTACCGGTTGGGTGCGACTCGCCCCATCCAGCCAGCGCGACCGAGACCGGGCCCGCAGGCACTACCGAGCCCGAAATGTCGCACCCCGGGCGCACCCTTGTGCGAGGGGCCCCGGAAGCGACACCCCCGACCTCGGGGAGGGGACGAATCGCCCCGCGCCCGGCGCTCCGAACGGGTTCCGGCCACTGTGGCCTGCGAACTGTCGGACCCCCGCGTCACCCTTGTGCGAGGGGCCCGGCAGGCGCCACTCCCGATCTCGGGGGTCGGACGGCGCCGTGAACTGTCGGACCCGACCCGCATCGTTGACTCGGGGGCGCCGCGTTCGGACACACCCGACCCCGGGGGCCGGACCCCCGCTGAGCGGTAGGCTGGGTCGTTGTGACCGATACACCGCTGGACTCCACGACGGGCCTGCCGGTCCGTCTGCTGCACGACCGCCTCCTCGTCCGCGAGGACGCCGACTCCGAGCGCCGCTCCGTCGCCGGCATCGTCATCCCGGCCACCGCGACCCTGGGCCGCCGCCTCCACTGGGCCGAGGCCGTCGGCGTCGGCCCGCTCGTGCGCTCGGTCGAGGCCGGGGACCGCGTCCTGTTCGACCCCGAGGACAAGGCCGAGGTCGACATGCAGGGCCGCGTCTTCATCCTCCTGCGCGAGCGCGACATCCACGCCGTCGCCGCCAAGCGCGTCGACAACGACGGCACCGGGCTCTACCTCTGATGCGCGTCGCGGTCGCCGGCCTCGGCCTCATCGGCGGCTCGGTCGCGCTCGCCCTCGCCGAGGCCGGGCACGACGTGATCGGCCACGACCCCGACCCCGCGACCCGCGAGTCCGCCGCCGCGCACTTCCCCGTCACCGCCGACCCGGCCGCACTCCGCGAGAGCGACCTCGCCGTCGCGGCCGCCCCGTTCCGGCACCTGGACGCCGTCGCACGGGACCTCGGCGGGTACACCGGGCTGGTCACCGACGTCGCGTCGGTGAAGGCCGCCGCCGCCCGCGCGTTCGCGGCCCATCCCCGTTTCGTGGGCGGACATCCCATGGCCGGCAAGGAGACCGCCGGGTTCGCCTCGGCCGAGGCGGGCCTGTTCCGCGGCCGGCCGTGGGTGCTGTGCCTCGAAGCGGACACCGACCTGGGCGACTGGGCGGCCCTCGCGCGGCTGTGGACGTCGATCGGCGCGCACGTCGTGCCCGCGACCGCGGCCGACCACGACCGGTCCGCCGCCCGCATCTCCCACGTCGAGCACCTCGTCGCGGCCGCGCTCGTCCGCGTCGCCGACGACCCGCTGTCGCGCTCGCTCGCGGCCGGGTCGTTCCGGGACGGCACGCGCGTCGCCGCGAGCCCGACCGCGCTGGTCGCCGGCATGGCCGAAGGCAACCGCGACGAGCTCCTGTCGGCGCTCGCCGACCTCGGCGGCGAACTCGAACTCGCGCGCGGGCACGTGGCCGCCTCCACCGATCGGGCAAAGCCAATCAGTGAATGGTTCGACCGCGCCCGCGAGCGCCGCTCATCATGGCCGCCCGAGCCCGGTGAAACGGTGGAAGTGCAGCTCGAACGGGGTGCGCTACTGGCGTTCGGAAGGGCCGGAGGCAGGCTCGAAACGGTGGAAAGTGAGGTCGCGGTGGGACGGCTTCCTCGCGTAAAGTCCACCTCATGAGAAAAATCGATCAGATTGCCGACCAGTACGTCGAGGACGCGATCGCCCTCAGCCCGATGAACGCGACCGCGATGGGCGTCCCGGGACACGATCGCGAACTCGATGACCTCTCACCCGCCGGTCAGGCCGCGTTCGCCGACCTGGAACGGCGCACCATCGCCGCGCTGGAGGCGGCCGAGCCCGTCGACGAGCGCGAGCGCGTCGCCAAGGAGGCGATTCTGGAGCGCCTGAAGCTGAGTCTGGAGCGCCACGAGGCGGGCGACACCTACCTGGGCCTGAACGTCCTGGCCTCGGACGTCCACAGCGTGCGCCAGATCTTCGACCTCATGCCCAAGGACGGCCAGGAGGCCGCCGAGAACATCGCCGCGCGCCTCGCCGCCGTCCCCGACGCGGTCGAGCAGTACACCGAGACGCTGCGCGCCGAGGCCGCCGCGGGCCGCGTCGCCGCCAAGCGGCAGGTGCTGGAGATCGCCCAGCACTGCGACAACTGGAACGGCGCCAAGGGCAACGACACCGACTTCTGGATCGGCCTGGCGAACTCGGTGACGATCGACGGCGAGCCGATCAAGTCCGGGCCGCTGCGCATCGCCCTGAGCAACGGCGCGAGCCTGGCCCGGTACGCCATCACGAAGTTCGCGCTCTTCCTGCGCGAGGAGCTGGCCCCGCAGGCGCCCGAGAAGGACGCGGTCGGCCGCGACCGCTACTCGCGCGCGTCCCGCTACTTCATCGGCGCGGAGATCGACCTCGAGGAGACCTACGCGTGGGGCTGGCAGGAGCTGGCCCGCATCGAAGCGGATATGCGCGCGACCGGCGAGCGGATCAAGCCCGGCGCGTCCATCGAAGAGGTCGTCGCGTTCCTCGACCAGGACCCGGACGAGAACTTCACCGACAAGAACGCCTTCCGCGACTGGATGCAGGACCTCGCCGACTCCACGATCGCCGACCTGGCCGACAAGCACTTCGACATCCCCGAGCAGATCCGCGCGATCGACTGCAAGATCGCGCCGACCGAGGACGGGGCGATCTACTACACCGGGCCGAGCGAGGACTTCTCCCGTCCGGGCGCGATGTGGTGGTCGGTGCCGGAGGGCCAGCAGCTGTTCGGCAAGTGGCGCGAGAAGTCCACGGTGTACCACGAGGGCGTGCCGGGCCACCACCTCCAGGTGGGGCAGACGATGGCGCGCGTGGAGCTGCTCAACCGGTTCCAGCGCCAGATGATGTGGTGCTCGGGCCACGGCGAGGGCTGGGCGCTGTACTCCGAGCGGCTCATGGACGAGCTGGGCTACTACGAGGACGACCCGGGCGGTCGCCTCGGGATGCTCGACGCGCAGGCGTTCCGCGCCGCGCGCGTGATCGTCGACATCGGCCTGCACTGCGAGTTCGACATCCCCGAGGACAACCCGTTCGGGTGGCGTCCGGGCGAGTCGTGGGACGGCGAGAAGATGTTCGAGTTCATGCACGCCCACACGCACACGGTCGAGGACGACATGCTCAAGTTCGAGGTCAACCGGTACCTCGGCTGGGCCGGGCAGGCCCCGTCGTACAAGGTCGGCGAGCGCCTGTGGATGCAGGCCCGCGAGGACTACAAGGCGCGCAAGGGCGCGGACTTCAACCTCAAGCAGTTCCACTCCGACGCGCTGAACCTCGGCTCGATGGGCCTCGCCCCGTTCGCCGAGTCCCTCAGCCGCCTCTAAGACGAGTGATCCTCAGGGGTGCGGCGCCGCAGGACGGTGTCGCACCCTTGGGGTACGGATTGTTGAACGGGGGCGCCGCGTTCGGAACATATCCGTCATTCCGGATTTGTCCCTCACTGAGCTCCCCCGTTCAACCACGATAGGCCGCCCCTGTGACGCCGCCACCAGGTGAAACACCTTCGGCATCCGGGCGGCGTCTCCGTCAGGCGTGATCGAGGCCCAGTTCCATCTCGGGCTTGCCGTACCAGGCCCGCAGCCGGTCGGCGCCGCGGCGCAGGGCCGCGATCTCCGCGGCGGTGAACCCGCGGACCCGCCAGGTCTCCACCAGCAACACGTCCCGCTTCGGCGTCGCCTTCCAGTTGCCGATGACCTGGCCGTCGAGCAGGATCGCCGAGTTGAACCGCGGCCGGTCCGGGAACACCGACCGCGGCATCGAATGGTGCAGCACCAGGTCCTTCGAGTCGGTGTAGGAGCACATCATCTCGTCGAAGCCCTGCACGAAGTCGACCACCGGCCCGCCCTCGCGCGGCGCCGGCGGCTCGTGGGCGAAGTAGAGCGTGAACCCCTCGACCTGGACCTCCTCAAGGCCCAGGTCGGCCACCGCCGCCTTCGCGTCCGCCACCTTCAACGTCGCCCAGCGCGTGAAGTCCTTGACGGTCGCCGGCCCCCGCGACGCGAAGAACCGCCGCGCGAGCTCCCGGATCGCCTCGTCCTGCGCGATCGGGCCCGCCGGGACCCGCTCGTCGAAGTTCGCGTACGTCTGCTTGGCGCCCTTGGGCGTCCCCGAGCAGACCACCATGCTCAACTCGGCGTGCGCGAGCAGATGCCCCAACCGCTGCCCGGTCGGATCCGGGATGCCCGCCTCCGCCAGCGCCGCCGAGGCCTCCTCGCGGGTCAGGTGGCGCCCGCCCGCGGTGGCCTCGGCGAGTGCGGCCGTCGCCCGCGCGAAGAGCGCGGCGTCGAAGCCGAACGCGCGGTCGTTGGTGCCCATCAGCTGCTTGACCCGGTCGGCGCTGGCCGTCAGCATCATCCGCAGATCGCCCACGGGCACGGTGTGCCAGGTGGGGCGCAGCACGTGGGTGCGCACGACCGCGCCCTGCTCGATGAGCGCGTCGACCGCTTTGGGACCGGCGAAGGCCAGGCCCTCGTCGTCGGGGACGGCGCGCATCGCGGGGGTGAGTTTGGAGGGCTGGTACTCCTGGGACTGGACCGCGCCCAGGTGCGCGAACGCGTCCATCGGTGTGGCGAATCGCTCGCCCCAGAGTCGCTGCGAGTGGGCGCGCCACGAGGCGATCGCCCCCGGCGCGAGGTCCATGCCGGTACGGCCGGTGGGTGTTGCCATGCGCTCATGCTAGCGGCCGCATACGACACGAGCACTCCATCGATCCGCGTCCGCGGCCCGCATGGCGGGGATCACCAGGTGCGACTGTGAATGACCGGGTGGACGCGGTTGCGAAGAACGGCCACAATTACGGCATGTCCCTTCCGAACGCGGTACTCAGGCTCTCCACGGACGTTCTCGCCGACATCAACGACGACGAACGCCTCGCGTTCGCCTACGCGCACGGCCCGGCCCTGTCCGGATTCGGGGAGGAGGCCGAGCTGGTGTGCGTCTGGGAGACCGACGAGGTCCCCGCTGACGCGAGCGACGAGGCCGTGCACCTCACGGTCGCGCGGTTCCAGGAACTGCTCGACGAACTCGACCGGGGCGAGGGCTGGCGCGAGCCGGGCGACGAGGCGCTGCACGTCATCGGGCGTTTCGCCGAGGGCACGCTCCTGGCCGACGACTCGGAGCTTGGCTCGAAGGCCCGGGCCGAGGTCACCGAGTTCCCGCAGGCTTTGGCCGACGCGTCCCGCGAGGCGGTGGCGAACGAGTCCGAGTCGCTCGCAAAGCGGCTGGGCGACGCGGAGGACCCGTGGGAGCTGGCGGAGGCCCTGACGGGCGGCCTGCACCGCGCGTACGTGGCGCTGTTCGCGGCGAGCGGGCACTTCTTCCCGGGCCGCGAGAACCGGGCGGCGTTCGTCGAGCGGTACCTGCTGGGCGACGAGATCCCGGAGGCCGAAGCGGCGGTCTGGGCGGCGGCGGGAGCCCCGGCCCAGGAGCGGGCCGAACGCCTCCCGGAGGCATGGAGGGCCCTGGCACGAGCGGTCCTCGACAACTGCTGAAAAAGCCTCGAACCCCAGTGTGGGTTCGAATCCCACCCGGGCGATGATGCAGGGCACATCCGAGTACCCGGTTGCAGTTCCGATTCGGGCCCAGGTAAGGTTATGCCCGGCAAGCGCCGCTAGCTCAACGGATAGAGCATCTGACTACGGATCAGAAGGTTGGGGGTTCGAATCCCTCGCGGCGCACCAATAACTCAGCATTCGAACATTCGCAGACGCTGGTGGGTAGATCTCCCACCGGCGTTTTTGCTGTCCCGAGATGCCGGCCAGCGCCGTCACGAACGCCGACCGATGGGGTTCAGGGCAGTTCCCATCCGGTTTGCGGGAAGGCCATCGCCACGGCCGCGTAGAGCGCGGCCAGCGGAGTCAGGACGACGTAGAGGACCGCGAAGGTCTGGAGGGGCCCGAACCAGCGCGTGACGAAGCGGGCGCCTTCTTTGAAGTCGGGGGCGTCGCGTGATTCGCCGCCGGAGTTGACGACCCCGGCGGCGAAGACGAGGACGGCGACGCCGAACCACCAGGGGCGGTCGTCGAGGCCGAGCAGGCCGAAGGCCATGAGCGGGACGAATTCGAGGATGCCGGCCTCGAACTTGGGGTGCTTGCCGCGGATCGCCGCGGGGAACGTGACCGCCATGATCGCGCTCATGCCCGCGAAGATGGTGCCGAAGGGTCCGAAGCCGGTGTGCCAGGCCGCGAACGCGGTCGCGGTGATGGCCCCGGCGGACAGGGCGAAAGGCAAGGGGCCCTTGGCGTAGTAGTCGTCCTCGATCCGGCCGGCGACGGCGGTGAGGACGAACATCGCCGCGGCGGCGATCAGGAGCCCGAGGTAGGGCTCGGTGATCGTCCCGATCCAGAAGCCGAGGCCGGCGGCGACGGTGTAGGTGACCAGAGCGTCGAGGCCCGCGCCCTTCTGGCGCGGTTCGGAGGCGTCCCACGTGAGGTTCCAGCCTTGCGCGACCATGGCGATGAGGAGCGCCCAGGCGCCCGTCACCACCGGCAGCAGCACTCCGGCGTGCGCCGCCGCGAACCCTTTCAGGGGGATCACCGCGACGATCGCCTCGGGGGTCGTCATCGCCGCGGCGACCGCGAGCGCGCACGCGAGCGGGAGGCGGATGTTGCGGACGGCCTCGAGCGGGTGGCGGGCCACGTCGAGCCAGTTCCAGGACGCGGGCGCGCGCCGCTCGGACGACTCGCCCGCGGGACCGGAGACGATCGTCGCGATGATCGAGGCCATGCCGGCCAGGACCGCGCCGGTCGCGGCGATGGCGAGCGCGGCGGGCCCTGTGAGCAGGTTGACCACGGACCCGGCGAACGTGGCGCACATCGTCAGGATGCCGACCACGACGGCGGCGACGAGGACCGGGCGGCGGCCGCGGGGCCCGGTCGTTTCGGGGTCGTCCATCACCGTTCCAGAGGGGCTCGACAGTGGGGCGCATAAGCGCAGGGGGGCAAGGGAACTCGGCGCCGAGGCCGGTAGGCCAGGATACCGGGATTCCCCGGTGGGGGGTGCGCCGACGTCAGGTCCACTCGAGACCGGTCCTGGCGCGCACCGCCTCTTGGAGGACGAAGAAGTTGGGGATCGTGTAGACCGGTTCGCGGGTGCGGAAGAGGCGGTCGGCGGACTTGAAGAGCGCGACGCCGTCGCGCAGCGAGACGGCTTGGAGGCGGTTCCAGGCGATGGCGGCGCCGTCGATCGTGAGTGCGTTCCGGTCGATCACGAGGTCGCCGAAGGCGAGTCGCTCGCCCCGGTCGATGCGGGCGAGGACGTCGGGGAGCTGCGCGCGGGTGACGGCCTGCTGGATCACCGGGCCCCATTCCTCGGGGCGGGAGAAGGCCGCGCCGAGCGTGAAGTTCGCGAGGTCGCCTTGGAGGTTGGCGATCGCTGAGGCGGCCGCGCCCTTGGGGTCGCCGATGGCGATCGGGTGGGCTTCGGGGCCGGTGAGCAGGTAGTTGTACGTGGTGAGGCCGGTCTGCGGGTAGTGGAAGAGGCGCTGGTGGACGCGGGCGGTGTCCCACCAGAAGATGGAGACGAGTGTCTTGGGGCCCTTGACGATGAGGCCGTGGTCGTAGAGGCGGAGCACGTCGTCGGCGCCGGACTTCCGCTTCGTGTGGACCACGTTGAGGACGCCGAGGCCGATGAACAGCGTGAAGATCACGAGCATGATGACGCCGAAGCTGTTCTGCAGCATGTTGGTCCCGGCGAGGCACGCCGCGGTGATCAGGTAGATCGCGCCGGCGATGGTGAGCGGCAGGACGAACGGCGCGGGCCGGGGCCGGTATTCGGCCCGCCAGTTGCCGAGTCCGGCCTGGTAGGCGATGTCGTCGAATTCGTTGGGCGCTGCATGTTGAGTCACGTCTGCACCGTAGGGGCGGCGGCCATGAGTCCGTCATCGATCGGTCATCACGGTGCCGGTCGAGCAGGCCGGGGCCGCCGAGTCGTTCGGATTCGGCGGCCTCCGGCGTTGCGGCGTCTATAGGCGGTGTCGCGGCTGGGCGTTGGCGTGGATGAGGTCGCAGTGATCGAGGCGCCAGCCGTGGGGCGTGGTCCTGAAGGTCAGCGTCATGGCCTGGTGGCCGGTGCCGTTCTCGACCATGGCGACGATCTCGGCGGTGTCCGGGTTGGGGCAGAAGGCGCGGGCCACACGGACCTGCTTGAAGCGGGTCGGGACGCGGCGGCGGATTCTGGTGAAGGCCGCCCAGCCGTTGTCGGTCGCCAGCAGGCGGGCGTCGGCGGCGGGTTTGCGGCCTGTCAGGACGTTCAGGAAGAAGGTGGAATAGGAGACGGCTTGTCGCGGTGAGATTCGGGTCGTCATGTCGTTGCGGCACTGCATGGTTCCTCCAACAGATCGGTGGGGACCGGTCGAGGAGGAATCTATTGGTGACGCATCGTGAAGTCAATCGCACTGACGGTGAACACGGTCGGGTGAGATCGCGGGGATTGTGGACTCCTGACGACCGCCGCCGTGTCGGCTGCTCGTCGTTAGCGACACCAGCCCGGCGGTAAGGGTTCCAAACTGCGGAACCCTACAAAAAACAAGAAATCCGCCTTGGCGTGTCGCCGTCGGCGTGGCGGATTTCGGGGCGGGTCCGCCTCACTTTTCGCGGTCGGCGCCTATGTGGGTCGCCAGGGCCTCTTCCAGCGGGTACGGCTGTTCGACCGGGAGGAGTGCCCTCGCTTTGTCGTTGTCTCCGTTGACCACGTGAGCCTCGATCGCTCGGGCCCGGTCCGTGGCGTCGGCGATGCCGGTGATCCATTCGGCCACGTATCGGTCGACCGCTTCGCCGGAGAGGCCGACCTGGATCGAGCGGTGATCGAGGCGGTTCAGGTGCAGGTCGCGTTCGGGATCCCATTGGATCCGGACCGGGGACGCGCTCAACCGCTCTTGCCACTGCTCGTGGGTTTCGCCTGCCGCCGGCTTGCTGCCGCACGAGTGTGCCAGCGCCCAGGCGAAACCCTCGCGGCTGATCGTGATGGCGAGGACTCTGGTCTGGCCGGGCTTGGCGGCCCAGCCGCAGCGGTACATCATCCACAGGAACGAGGGCTTGATCCAGGTCATGCGCTGGCGCTTGAAGGGGGAGACGAAGGTCTGGGCGGCGAGAGCCGGTTCGGCGACGTGCGGATCGTACGCCTGGTAGACGGTGATCGCGTCGTCGTCATAACTGGCGCGGATCTGCCGCGCCGGGGGTCGAGGGTCTTCCATGACCCGGATGTTCGCAGCACGCGGGCACGCCCGCAAGCGCGATTCCGGGAGCTCAGGGCCGGCCGAGGCCGAGGCGGGCCCGTTCGGCGGCGATGATGCGCTGTTCCAAGGGGATCGAGTCGTCGCCGAGCGTCGCCACGGCGGTGGCGGTCGCCATCAGGCCCGTCGACTTCGCGTCGCTCTGGCGCGCGTAGTGCTCGAACAGGAGTTCCTTGTGCTCCTGCACCTCCCGGATCCGCTCGTCCACGCCGTCCTTGACGAGCAGTCGGTGCACCTGGACGCGGCGGGTCTGGCCCATGCGGTGGGCCCGGGCGACCGCCTGCTGTTCGATGCTGGGCTTCCATTGCGGCTCAGCGAGAACCACGACCGATGCCGCCTGGATGTTGAGGCCGACGCCGCCGGCCTCGATCTGCGCCAGGATCACCGCCGGGCCCTCGCGCCGCGCGAACTCGTCGATCATGCCCTGGCGTTTCGCGGCCGCGACCTTGCCGGTGATCGGGCCGAGCGCGGAGTCCCCGAGCCGCTCTCCGACGGCCTTGAGCACGTCGAGGAAGTACGAGAACACGATGACCTTCTGCCCTTCGGCGCCCGCGTCCTCGACGAGTTCGGCCAGCCGCTCCAGTTTCGCCGAGCCCGGCATGGCGGAGGAGGCGCGGCGCATGCCCATGAGGTTCTTGCGCCGCACCTGCTCGCGGTACTCGTCCTCGTCCCCGGCGTTGAACTGGACCCACTCCTCGACCTCGATCTTCTCGGGCAGTTCGGTGAGCACGTCTTCCTGGTTGCGCCGCAGGTACACCGGAGCGACAGTCTGCCGGAACGCGGCCGCCCCCACGACGGCGTCGCCCTCCCCGACCCGCTGCGCGAGGTCGGGCCTGAGGTGGCCGACGAGCGCCTTGAACTCCTGGACGCGGTTCTCCATCGGCGTGCCGGACAGGAGGAGCGCCCGCCTCGAACGCCCGATGACACCGCCGACGGCCTTGCTGCGCTTGGCGTTCGGGTTCTTGATGTAGTGGGCCTCGTCGACGACCACCAGCGCGAGCTTCGCCCGCCGCGGCAGGGACTCGAGCCGGTCGATGGTGTTGAACGTGGTCACGGCGACGCCGCCGCTGCGCAGCCACCTGCGGGCCTCGTCCTCCCGTCCGGGCCCGTGCAGACCGAAGGCCTCAAGGCGGGTGTGCTTGCGGATCTCATTGAGCCAGTTGGGGACGACGCTCGCCGGGCAGATGACGAGGCAGCGGCGCTCCCCGTTGGCGGCGAGATGCGCGGCGACGGCGAGGGCCTGGATGGTCTTGCCCAGGCCCATCTCGTCGCCGATGATCGCCTTCCGCTGGTAGATCGCGTATTTCGCGCCGAACAGCTGGTAGAAGCGGAGGTCGGTGCGCAGCAGCGACCCGTCGAACGGCAGCGTCTCGATCTCCTGCCGCAGATCGGCGTCGACGAAGTCCTCGGCGCGCTCGGCGTCCTCCTCGTCGGAGCCCGTGATCCTGGCGAGGGCGGTGTTGACGCTCGCGGCCTGCTGCTCGTAGTCGCGCCACAGCTCGTCAGAGGTCCAGCGCTCGGGCCGGGCCCGGTCGATCGCCGCGGCGAGATCCCGTTCCAGGACACGGGTCTCGCCATCGGCGTTGGCCGCCTCGAGAGCTTCGAGCCCCGCCAGCGCCTCGTCTTTGCGCTTGCGACGGGAGAAGAGCATCGCGAGCCTGCTGCCGGCCCGATCGGCCGCGGCGAAGTACGGCTCGGCGCGGCTCCTGAAGCGGTGCACGGCCTCCCGGAGGTCGTCCACCGCCGCCGCGGCGTCCCGTTCGGCCCGCAGGTGGGCGAGGATGCGGGAATGCCGGGGGTCCCGCCGGGCAGGGTCGAACCGGGGCCGTGTATCCACGACAGACTGAGCCGCGAGCCGTTCGGCTGCGGCCTTGATCTCATCGACGGTCTGCGCGCCGATCCCCGGGATCTCCAGAAGCTGTTCACGGGTGTTCGCGAGCACATCGGCGACCGTGCTGATCCCGGCCTGCTCGAGCTTCGCCAACCGCAGCCCTTTGGCGACCTTCTTGAGCTCCGTGACGCGCATCGTCACAAGCCGCCCGGAGACCTCCTCCTGAGCAAGATCAGCGACATACCCGCGCACCGCATCCCGCAACCGCGCGGGAGCGGCGGCAAGACTGTCGTACCGCCGCAGAGTGTCACGAGCACGGGCGACCTGCGAGCGCGCGCGCTCGCGTGTCTTCCGCTTGTCGCGTGGGTCGCTGGCCATGGGGACTCCTGGGATGGGGAGGGCACCCATTGTATGAGCCGGAGCGCACCGCGATCGTTCCCATCAGCCTTTGCCGGTGTGAAGGCGCACGCATCACGTCGTGAGCTGCTCGCGTGCTTGAACGTCGGCCCCGAGCCGCAATGGAACTTCCGAGCGCGGTTTCAACGCTCCCGGTCTCATCTCGTGTGCGTTGATCAGGGCGTATGCGATTGGGGGTATCGGCGCAGGAGGTCGGTGATGCGGGCGGCCTGGTCGGTGCGCAGGCGCAGTTCGACTTCGCCGCTCCAGTCCGGGTGGGTCACGCCGAGGTCGTAGGTGACGGCCAGCTGGTTCGGGCGGCGTTCGGCGGCCGTGACGCTGTAGCGGTTCATCTCGGTCACTGGAACGTCGATGTGCTTGAAACGGCGGGCGTACACGACGAAGCGCTTCGCGCTGAGTGCGACGGTGGCGACGATCCCGGTGCGCTTCCAGGACGCGTGCTGGCCGGGCATCTTCAAGCGGCGGAAGGTGACCGTGCCCGGCAGGGCTTCGGCGAGCAGGACGATGCCCTCGCTGCGCAGCGAATCCCGCAGTCCCTCGGGCAGGCGGGCCGTCCCGTACATGAGCCTTTGCAAAGGGTTCATGTCCGAACTGTAGTGGCCCCGCGCCACTGCGTGGAGACGCCGGCCGGCGGGTGCGAATGGGAAGCGGCGCAGTCAGATCGATCGGTCTGCGCGCTCTTGCTGCGGCTGGTCTCCGTGCCGCACACTGGTTGCGGTCCGCGGCCCGGATCGGGTCCGGACCCTCCCTACCCCCTAGAGGAGCACTCTTTTGAACGAGCAGAACTCGAGCAGGCACCGCTTGCAGAAGCCGAACATGAACCGGCGCAACTTCCTCCGGGCGCTCGCCGTCGGGGCGCCCCTGGCCGCTGCCGGGGCCGTGGGTGTCGGCGTGGCCTCGGCCGACACCGCGAGCTTCAAGATCATGGTCACCGAGCAGGTCTCCAACAAGGTCATGGTGTTCGACAAGAACAAGTCGTTCAGTGACGCGAACCGGTACAAGTCGTGGAGTCCGGGCACGGGTGGGTGGTCGAATCTGTCCGATTGCCGGATTCGGGATACCGCCCAGTTCGGGGCGATCGGCCTGGCCGCGGCCTCGGGTGGGAAGGTCGGGATCTGGAACATCACCGACGAGAAGGATCAGGAGCTCAACGACGTGCTGTGGAGCGCCTCCCCGGGCGGGAACCCGCATGCGTTGGAGCGCATCCCGAACGTCGGCGCGTTCGTCGCGGCCTCCTCGGATGGATTCCTGACCGTCTACGGCCCCACGGCGGTCTCCAAGCCCTCGACGCTCGCGAAGGTCCAGACCGTCTCGCTCCCCGGCGCGCACGGCGTCGTGTGGGACCCGAACAACAAGCTGCTGTGGGCCTCCGGGGACAAGATCGTGCAGGCGTACTCGGTGTCGGGCACGTACCGCAACGTGCGGCTCAAGGCCACGAGCAAGAAGGTCGTGTTGTCGGGACTCGGGCACGACCTCCAGGCGGACTTCTCGAACTCGGGCCTGCTGCAGGTCTCGGACTCGTACGGCGTGTACTCGATCAACAAGTCGACGCTGGCGAAGACGACGCTGCACACGACCACGCGCATCAAGGCGTACGTGAAGATGAAGTCCGGCGAGTACTTCTACGTGCGCGGTGACAACGCCGGCTCGCGCGACTGGGGCAGTCCGACCGTGGTTTTCTCGCAGTCGGCCGACCGGACGCGTTCGGGCGCCGAGTTCTACAAGGCCCGCTACTACACGACCGCTTACAACTAGGTCGGAGGCGGGCGCGAGAGCGTCCGCCCGCCTCCGGTCAGGCGGCGGTCACCGCGACGCCGGTGCGCCCGCCGTCCACGTCGAGGACGGTGCCGTGGACGAACACGGCCTCGTCGGACGCGAGGTAGACCGCGGCTGCGGCGATCGCCGACGGGTGACCGGCGGCGCCGGCAGGAGTGCCCTGCATCAGGGCCGCACCCGCCTGCGGCGCACCGGGGTCGAGCGACGGCGGACGGATCACCCCGGGCGAGACGGCGTTGACGCGGACGCCCTGCGGCCCGAACTCGGCGGCCCAGGCCCGGGTCAGGGTTTCCACGGCCCCCTTGGTGGACGCGTACAGGGCCGAGGAGGCGATGCCGAGCCTGGCGACCCAGGAGCCGAGGTTCACCACGGCCCCGCCTC
Organism: Glycomyces harbinensis; assembly: GCF_900101745.1. Taxonomy (GTDB): domain Bacteria; phylum Actinomycetota; class Actinomycetes; order Mycobacteriales; family Micromonosporaceae; genus Glycomyces; species Glycomyces harbinensis. Next base: position 72,205 of record NZ_FNAD01000008.1, read on the forward strand.
CCGCGGCGAGCATCCCCGGCACGACCGCCTGGGTCAGGAAGTACGGCGCCTTGACGTTGACCGCGTACACCCGGTCGAAGGTCGCCGCGTCCGTGGTGGCGGTCGTGGTGGGCGGGAAGATGCCGGCGTTGTTGACGAGGACGTCGATGCGCCCGCCCGCGAGCGCCGCGGCGGTCGCAGCGAGCGCTCGGGACGCTTCCGGTGTGCCGTCGAGGTCGGCCGGGGCGAAGACGGCGCGCCCGCCCTGCTCGCGGATGGCCGCGACGGTCGCCTCGCCGCGGTCCTGGTCGCGTCCGGAGACGACGACGAACGCGCCCTCCGCGGCGAACGCCTCCGCGATCGCGCGGCCGATGTTGCTGGTGGAGCCTGTGACGAGGGCGTGTCTTCCTTGCAGTCGCTTGGTCATGAAGGCAACGCTAAAGCCAGGTTTTTGGACCCGCCAGTCCAGAAAAGGTAGGGTGGGACGGTGCGATTGACCGAGAAGGGCCGCGCTTCCCGTCAGCGCCTGGTCGAGGCCGCGTCGCTGCGCCTGCGCGGGGATGCGCCAGGGGCCATGCGGCTCGAAGACGTCCTGGCCGACGCCGGCATGAGCAAGGGCCAGCTGTTCCACTACTTCCCCGACGGCAAGGAGCAGCTCCTCCTCGCGGTCGCGCGGTACGAGGCCGAGCGGGTGCTCGCCGACCAGGAGCCGCACCTGAGCGCGCTCGATTCGCTCGCGTCCTGGCAGGCCTGGCGGGACGTGCTGGTGGCGCGCTACCGGGAGCAGGGCGCGCACTGCCCGCTCGGGGCGCTGCTGGCCCAGGCGGAGAGCACGGTCGGGGCCGGTGAGGTCGTCACAGCCCTGCTCGACCGGTGGCAGCGGCACCTCCGCGACGGGATCACGGCCATGCGCGCGGCCGCCGGGGCCGAGGCCGACCGGGAGGCGGCCGCGCTGATCGCCGGTATCCAAGGGGGCGTGCAGATCCTGCGCACGACACGCAGCACCGCCCACCTCGAAGCGGTCCTCGACCAGTTCATCGAACGGCTCCCGAGCGGCCCCTGACCCGATGGTCCGGGGCCTTGTCGGGTCCGGCTCCGCACCGGAGCCGCGGGTCGGTGCGCTGACCGGAGATCCGGGCCGCGGCTAGGGGAGGATGCGGACCTCGGCGCCGGTGGCGACGGTTCCTGTGGCGACCACGTCGGCGTAGAAGCCGAAGCAGGTGGCGCGTCCGTAGGGCACCTCGATGCGGTGGTGCCGGGCGAGGGTCTTGAGGAGCGCCTTGTCGGCGGGTGCGTCGCCGTGGGCGAGGGACGGGATGACGCAGCGCGGGGTCGCGATCGCGACCTCGAGGACCACGTCGGTGCCGATCGTGATCCTCTGTCCCGGTTCGGGATCGGCGGGCAGGTCGAGGATCAGGTTGGGGCGGAAGCGGATCGGGTCGACCTCCTCGCCGTGTTCGGTGCTGAGTCGGTCGAGGGCGCCGGTGGTGACCAGGTGCATCGGGCCGAAGTCGAAGAAGCGGCCGTCGCTGCTGGGGCGGGCGTCGACGACGGCGTCGCCGCCGGGTTCGGCGTCGGCGGCCCATTCGGGGATCATGCCGGGCTCGTCGGGCCACCAGTGGTGGCGCTTGAGCTGCTGCGGGGCGGTGCGGGTGACGCGGACCGGGCGGCCGAGCCAGGCCGAGACCGCGGCGTCGGCTTCCGGGGTGCCCGCTTCGCACGGCTCCCCGCCGGGGGCGGTGATGATCGTGCGCCCTTCCGAGTCGGCTTGGGCCGGTTCGTATCTGACGGCGACTTCGAGGAGCCGGGCCCACAGGCGCGGCTGCTTGGCGCTGCCGATGGTGCCGTCGGCGTCGACGCAGACCCAGGTGCGGTCGCCGCCTAGTCCGTGCTTGCCGACCTCGGCTTCGGCGGGGTGCTCGGCGGCGGCCGACTTCAGCGGATAGCGGCGGATGCCCTTGACGCGGTTCACAGGTCGCATCCTATGCCGGTGGGGCGATCGGGACCACGGTGAAAAGCCGCCGCGGGCCGAATCTAGGACTCGTTCGGTATGAAGAACAGCACCGGCGATTCGGCGATGGTCTCGGGCAGCTTGGTCGACCAGCGCCGGTCGCCGTCGTAGCCGGTGAAGTCGAGCGAGGCGCCGTCGCGGGAGAGGTAGCCGTCGGCGTGGACCGAGACGCACCCGTCGTCCTCGGCGCCGACCGCTTCGCCGTTCTGGAGGTCGACGACGCGGGTCCCGGATTCGGCCCGCATCGTGAAGTCGCCCTTGAGGGCGCCGTAGGGCCCGTAGTCGTCCACGAGGCACGCGTACCGGCCGGCGGGGTCGATGCCGACCAGGCCGATCGTGAGCGGTTCGGTGCCTTGGAGGCTCGGCGTCGGGATCGTCTCCAGGACCTTCCCGGACGCGTCCATGCGGTACAGCTCCGTGACTTCGAGGTTGTGGTAGATCGCCTGGGCCGTACCGTCTTCGGCGGTGTACCAGCGCACGCGGCACCCCCGGTTCGCCATCTCCACAGTGGTCGGCAGCTTCCCGGAGTCGGGCGAGTACCACTCGGTCGCGCCCCAGGACTCGACCGGCAGGGGGAGCTCGGCGCTGCCGACCGGCGTGTCCGCGTCGCCCCAGACCGCGGCCCGGTGGACCAGGAGCGCGGAGCCGTCGCCGAGCCAGGCCGGGTCGATGCAGACGTGGTCGACGGGGTATTCGACGGCCGTGGTGATCTCGCCGGTCTCCAGGTCGCCGAACTTCAGGGCCGCGCCGGTGCTCGCGCCTTCGATCCAGGCGGCATGGCGCTGCAGGGGATCGACGCTCAGCGAGGCGCGCATGACGATGCCGACGTCGCCCTGCCGCTCCCAGATGCCGCTGAGGTCCAGGACGGGGGCGAGCGATTCGCCCTCGGCGTCGGGGTCCCAGCGGTAGAGCCGGTGGTCGTCGCCGAGCCCGTAGAACACGCCCGCGTCGATGCCGTTGCCCTGGCCCGAGACGCCTTCGAAGTCGCATGCGGCGGCCATGCCCGCGAACACGACCGCCGCGGCTGCGGCGATCCAGCGTCGGCGGTCCTTGCGGTGCGGCCCGGGCATGTCGTCCTCCTTCTCGGCGGGTGCTCCGCCTGCGGCTAGTCCGCTTCGGCCTCGGCGCTCTCGCCGGCGAGGAAGGCCCCGGCGGCCTTGTCGGCCATGCCGTGGCGGCCGATGAGGTCGAGCCAGATCCGGCCCGCGACGGGCGAGGCGGTGGGGTCGACGCTCTCGGCGCCGAAGCGCTCGCGCAGGATCTGGAAGGCCTGCTTGGTCTTGGGCCCGAAGTCGCCGTCGACGGCCAGGCCCTTCACTCCGGCCAGGTCCCTTGCGGCCCATTGGATGATGGTGGTGTCGGTCCCGTAGCCCCAGTTCATGGCGACGGCCTGGCGGCCCCGGTCGGCGTGGATGTGGTTCCAGTGGGAGCCGTCGGGGTCGTTGTTGCAGTGCAGGACCGTCCCGAAGTGCTTGCGGCAGGTGGCGATCACCGCGAGGTACCGGCGGCGCAGGTAGAGGCGGCTGTCCTTGCCGTGGACTGCGGCGTCGACGTAATGGCCTGAGCCCCAGTCGAACTTGGTCAGGTCGATGGCGGCGCCGTAGCGGTGGTAGCCGGGCTTGCAGACCTTGGCGCCCGCGACGCCGGTCCACTGGTAGGACCACTTGCCGCCGCCGCGGGCGTAGTACTGGCCGAGGCTGTGCAGGTCGCGGACGACTTTGCCCGCCTGCGTGTGGGTCTCGGCGTGCATGGTGAAGGAGGTGGTCGCCGGGTGGACGCCGAGGCCGTCGCCGTTGAACGCGGTCCGGTAGCGCATCTTCCACCCGCGCTCGTACAGCCAGTCGCGCGTGATGTCGGGATAACCGCAGGTCGAACGCGCGAATGCCTTGCTGCTGCTGGGAAATGCCATCGCTCCTCCTGTCGCGGGCTATCGACTTCCTCTAATGTGGACTTTGACGCCGTCGGTCTCGAGCCACAGGCCGGGACTGCCCGGCACGGCGAAGATCTCGCCGCTGCAGGCGCAGTCGGCGGCGCTCTCGTCAGCGGCACTGCCGAGCGGCGTGCCGTCGCCGGCGTAGCGGGCCAGGCCGACGGTGCCGTCGCGGTCGCTGAAGACGCGGACGCCGTCGGCCTCGGCCACGGCGGCCATGGGGCGGCCGGTGCCCGGGATCGTGGCGACGGCTTCGATTCGCTCCTTGGAGCCGATGTGGATCGTCTGGGTGCCGTCCTGGTCGCCGGTGGCCGCGAACAGGCCCTGCCCGGTCCCGGTCAGGACGGTGCCGAAGCCTTCGCCGAGGCCCGAGGCCAGGCGCCGCTGCGTCCAGGTGCGGCCCGCGTCGGTACTGATCGCGAGGTGGCTGCGGGTGACGACCGCCGAGTGCGGGTCGGGGCAGCCTTCGAGGACGACGGCGAGGCCGGTGGCGCCGAACGGCGTGACGCCGGTGGCGATGCCCGACCGGATCGCCTTGGGGACGGGGAGTTGGGTGTAGGCGCCTTCGGCGTGCTCGATGCGGACGAGCGCGGGTCTGGCGCGGTCGTGGTCGAGTTCGACGGCGCCGGTCACCCACAGGACGCTGCCGAGGGCGGCCATCGAATGCGGGTGGAAGTCGGCGGGCAGGGGGATCGGGAGCGGCGGGCCGAGTTCCGCGGGCGCGTCCGGTTCGGTGGCCTCCAGGAGGCGCAGGGCGTAGTCGGCCTCGGTGACCGGGTCGGCGGTCAGGACGAGGAGCTCGCCGCGGCGGCCGGTCCAGCCCGCGGCGGCCGCGCGGATCTGCGGGAGGTCTGCCGCTTCGGCCCGGCGCGGCGCGGCGGTGGCCGCCGTGGCGGCGAGGAGGGCGGCCGCACCAGTGAGGAGGGTGCGGCGGGTCAGGCCCGGAGTTGCAGAATCGGCCATGTGAGCACTATGACCAATGGTGACGGCTCGTGCTCTGAAACCGCGAACATTCATTCCATAGTGGTATCTGAGGTTCGCGTGTCAGAGCCAGACGAGGGTCGCCAGGCCGACGGTGGTCGCGACGGCGGCGAGGACCGCGCCGGCGGCGATGAATTTCCCGAGCGGGACGCGGAGGCGCTGGTCGGCGGGGATGCCGGACCGGCGTCCGGAGACGAGGTCGAACCACAGCAGGGTCGCCATCGAGGCCCACGGGGTGATGAGCGGGCCGACGTTCGTGCCGATCAGGAGTCCGAGGAGCGCGTCCGGATTCCCGGGCGGGATGACCGACTCGACGGCGGCGTAGGCGGGCAGGTTGTTGACGAGGTTCGACAGGCCCGCGCCCGCGAGGCCGGCGCGGAAGACGCCCGCGTCGCCATCGGCGCCGGCGGTGAGCAGCGAGACGGCCGCGTCGCCGCCGTGGCGCATGAGCGCGGGGACCAGGAGGAACAGCCCGGCGGTGAGGACGAGGAGGCGCCACGGGACGAGGTCCCAGGACAGGAGGTCGCGGCGGCGGCGCAGGCAGTGGACGAGGAGGACCGCCGCGCCGGCCGTCGAGACGATCTGGATGGGGACCTCGGCGACGACGGCGGCGACGAAGCCCGCGCAGACGGCCGCGGCGGTCCAGAAGAGCCGCCGGTCGTCGATCCGCGGCGGTTCGGCGGGGACGCGGTAGCGGTCGAGCTCGCGGTGTCGGCGGCGCCAGAACGCGAGCCACAGGCACAGGGCGGTCGCGGCCAGGACCGCGAGTTGCGGTGCCCACATGCGTGCGGCGAAGTCGGCGAAGCCGAGGCCGATGCGGTCGGCCGCAAGGAGGTTCGTCAGGTTCGACACGGGCAGGAGCAGGCTCGCGGTGTTGGCGAGCCAGACGGTGGTCATCGCCAGCGCCAGAGCGGGGGCGCGGGTGGCGGCGGCGAGGGCGAGCATGACGGGGGTGAGCAGGACGATCGTGGTGTCGAGGTTGAGGAAGATCGTGGTGGCGGTGGCGAGGAGGAAGCAGCAGGCGAAGAGGGCGGCGTGGCTGCCGCGGCCGAGGCGGGCGAGGGCGAGGGCGGCGACGTCGAAGAGCTGGGAGGCCTGGACGAGGGCGACCATGGCCATGACGGTGCCGAGGAAGAGCACGAGCGGGGCGACGCGGGTGAGGCCGGCGACGGCGTCGGCGGTGGGGAGGGCGCCGGTGGCCCAGCACAGGAGGCCGGCGGCGAGGATGCCGAGGCCGGCGAGGTCCAGCCAGTGGAGGCGGGACGTCCGGGAAGCGGCCGCGGTGCGAGTCACCGGCCCAATGGTAAGGACGGGCGGAAGTGGCGGCCACGATGTGCGAACAGATCACGACCTGGGGTTGGAGGCTGGTGGAGTAGGGCGGATGGAGGCGGGCGATTCGGGCGAAGGGGTCGGGGTGACCGGACGGCGGGCACGCTGACGCGGATCGCGGTGCTCAGGCGCCCCCGATTCAAGGGTGCCTCGGAGGTCCGACAATTCTGTGGCCGGCTGGCTGACCAACGGTCCGGTGGACCGACGGGTTGGCCGGCGGACCGGTGTGGCGCGGGGAGGCATTTCGGGGCGGCGGCTGTTCTCAGGCAGCCTGAGGAGGATCGAGGGTCTCAAGCGCCCCCGATTCAAGGGCGCCTCCGAGGTCCGACAGTTCTTGTGGATTGTGCCGATCTTCGGGCGGCGGCTTTGCCGCCGCCCTGGTCAGTGCCGTTTCAGCCCTTGGTGACCGTGAGCTTGTCGCCTTGGTCGCTCGTTCCCACCTTGACCGTGTCGCCGTCGACGATCTTGCCTTCGAGGATCTCTCTCGAGAGCGGGTCGCCGATCGAGGACTGGATCAGGCGGCGCAGCGGGCGGGCTCCGTAGACCGGGTCGAAGCCCCGGTCCGCGAGCCAGGACTTCGCCGAGTCGTTCACGTCCAGCCGCAGGCGGCGCGTCTCCATGCGCCGTTCGAGGTGGCGCAGCTGCACGTCCACGATCGACTTCAGGTGCTCGTGTTCGAGCGCGTGGAAGATGACGATGTCGTCCAGGCGGTTCAGGAACTCCGGCTTGAAGTGCCCCCGGATCGCGCCCATGACCTGGTCGCGTTTGGCCTCGTCCTCCAGGAGCGGGTCGGTCAGCGCCTGGGAGCCGAGGTTCGAGGTCATGATCAGGATGACGTTCCTGAAGTCGACCGTGCGGCCCTGGCCGTCGGTGAGGCGGCCGTCGTCCAGGACTTGGAGCAGGGTGTCGAAGACCCTCGGGTGTGCCTTCTCCACCTCGTCGAGGAGCACCACCGAGTACGGGCGGCGGCGGACCGGTTCGGTCAGCTGGCCTCCCTCTTCGTAGCCCACGTAGCCGGGCGGGGCGCCGATGAGGCGGGCCGTGGAGTGCTGCTCGGTGTACTCCCCCATGTCGATCCGGATCATCGCCCGGTCGTCGTCGAACATGAATTCGGCGAGGGCCTTCGCCAGCTCCGTCTTGCCCACGCCGGTGGGACCGGCGAAGATGAACGACCCGGTCGGGCGGTTCGGGTCGGACAGGCCGGCCCTGGCCCGGCGGAGGGCGTCGGAGACGACCGTGACCGCTTCGAGCTGGCCGACCACGCGGGCGCCCAGGACCTCTTCGGCGTGGAGCAGCTTGTGCGTCTCGGACTCCTGGAGCCGCCCGGCGGGGATGCCGGTCCACGCCGAGACGACGTCGGCGATCTCGTCGGCGTCGATCTCCTCCTTCAGCATCGGCTGGTGGGCGGGGTCGGCGTCGGCGCCGGCGAGTTCGGTCTCCGCGCCGGTGAGCTGCTGCTCCAGTTCGGGGATGCGCCCGTACCGGAGCTGGGCCGCCTTCTCCAGGTCGTATTCGCGCTCGGCCCGCTCGGCCTGCGTGCGGAGGTCGTCGAGCTCTTCCTTGAGGTCGGAGACCTTGGAGATGCGGTTCTTCTCCGACTCCCACTGGCGCGACAGCGCGGCGAGGCGCTCGCGTTCGTCGGCGAGTTCGCGCTGGAGGTACGTGAGGCGCTCGGCCGAGGCCGCGTCGGTCTCGTTCTGGAGGGCCATCTCCTCGATCTCCAGGCGGCGCACCGCGCGTTCGATGGTGTCGATCTCCTCAGGGCGCGAGTCGATCTCGATGCGCAGGCGGCTGGCGGCCTCGTCGACGAGGTCGATGGCCTTGTCGGGGAGCCTGCGGTCGGGGAGGTACCGGGCGGAGAGCTGCGCGGCGGCCACGAGCGCGGAGTCGGTGATGCGCACGCCGTGGTGCACCTCGTAGCGCTCCTTGAGTCCGCGCAGGATCGCGACGGTGTCCTCGATGGTGGGTTCGCCGACGTAGACCTGCTGGAAGCGGCGCTCCAGCGCGGCGTCCTTCTCGATGTGCTCGCGGTACTCGTTGAGGGTGGTCGCGCCGATCATGTGGAGCTCGCCGCGCGCGAGCGCCGGCTTGAGCATGTTGGAGGCGTCGAGCGAGCCCTCGGACTTGCCGGCGCCGACCATGGTGTGGAGCTCGTCGATGAACGGGATGATCTCGCCGTCGGAGGACTTGATCTCCTCCATGACGGACTTGAAGCGCTCCTCGAACTGGCCGCGGTACTGCGCGCCGGCGATCATGCTGGCGAGGTCGAGGAGCATGACGCGGCGGTCGCGCAGCGATTCGGGGACGTCGCCGGCGACGATGCGCTGGGCGAGGCCCTCGACGATCGCGGTCTTGCCGACGCCGGGCTCGCCGATGAGGACCGGGTTGTTCTTGGTGCGCCGCGACAGGACCTGTATGACGCGGCGGATCTCGGTGTCGCGGCCGATCACGGGGTCCACTTTGCCCGAGCGGGCGGTCTCGGTGAGGTCGACGCCGTACTTCTCCAGGGCCTTGTAGCCCTGCTCGGGGTCGGCGGAGGAGATCTTGCGGTCGCCGCCGCGCAGGGTGGGGAAGGCGCTGATGAGCTTCTTGTCGGTGGCGCCGAGCCCGGTCAAGTGGGCGCCGACGTCGCCGCCGGCCTGCGCGAGGCCGGTCAGAAGGTGCTCGGTGGAGACGTACTCGTCGCCGTAGTCGGTGGCGATCTTGTCGGCGGCGTTGATGGCGCGCAGGGATTCGCGGGCCATGGACGGCTCGGAGACCGAGGGCCCGGACGCGGACGGGAGCTCCTCGATGCGGCGCTCGGCCTCGGCCGAGACGGTGCCGGGGGTGACGCCGACGAGCTGGAGGAGGCCGGTCGCGGTGGAGCCGTCGACGGTGAGGAGCGCGTCGAGCAGGTGCCAGGGTTCGACGGCGGGGTTGCCGCCCGCCGCCGCGCTGCGCGCGGCCTGGGAGATGACTTCACGGCTCTTGGTGGTCAAGCGGTTGACGTCCATGGACGTGGTGCCTTTCCTCTGGTCGAAGTCGGTGCTCGAAGTTCGGTGCCAGTGCCCGGTCCGGTGCCCGCTGCCGGGTCGAGCGGAGCGGTCCGGTGCGGCGGCGGGCCCGGTCCACCCCGGGTCGCCAAGTTGAGTCTAGGCGACTCAAGTCTTTACGACGAATTTATAAGCGTTCGCCCTAAGCGAACCCCGCGTCCCGTTCCCTCGATCCAGGGACCGGCCGACTGCTCGTCGGCGGTTCCGCCGTTCGAGCCGGACCCTCTACAGGCAGCGTAAAGCCCCGAGCCCGCGGGGCTCGGGGCTTTCGCCTTGCTACTTGCGGGCGCCGGTCAGGCCGAAGATCGACTTGATCTTGGCGAGCAGGCCCGGCTTGGAGCCGGACTTGTCGGCGTCGTTCTCGATCGCGGGAGCGTCGGCCTGGGACGGGACCGCCTGGTCGGGGTCGGCGGCGGCCGCCTCGGGCTCGTCGATCGCCTCGGCGACCGGTGCTTCGACGGGCTCGGGTTCGGCGACCGGGGCGGGCTTGCTCTCCGAGACGGGCTCGGCGGGAGCCGGCTCGTCGGCCGCGACAGGTTCGGCGACCGGCTCGGGTTCGGTCGCCGCGGCCGTCTCCTCGGCCGCCTCGGGTCCGGCGTCGGGCGCCTCGTCGACCACCTCGGTCTCGGCCGCCACCTCGACGACGGCCGCCGGCGTCTCGGCCGGGGCCTCCTCGAGCTCGGCTTCGACGACCTCTTCGACCTCGTCCTCGGCTCCGGCCACCAGCAGCGCCTTGAACTCCGCGAAGGAGAGCACCGGCACGCCGGCCTCCTGGGCCTTCGTCAGCCGGGCCTCGGTGGGCTTGACGGTGTCGTCGACGACCAGGTGGGTCACGGTCTTGGTGAACTGTTTGGCGAGTGCGACGTCGGCGTCGGACTCGGCGATGAGGCGGGCAGTTTCGGCGTCGGGGCCGGTGCCCAAGACGATGATCCTGATCTTGTCTCCCGTCTTCGTCGGCACGGGGACCTCCCTTATTCGATCGTTAGCGACTGCAGGGGCACACTACGGGCTACGCGCCAAGCTTGTGTTGAAAAGCGTACCGGGTGATCAGGTCGGGACGGCCGAGCGGAGCGACTTTAGCGCGGCGGGACGCTGCTTCTTTGTTGCAGCGCGGTTTCGATTCCCGCGACGCGGTCGGAGAGCAAGGTGATGGCCCCGACGGCCCTCGACATTGGATCGTCGTTCGCACCGCCGAGGGTCTGCTCGCGCCGGAAGCCCTCCTTCACGGCCTCCCAGCGCGCCGCGCGCTCCTCGTCCAGGCGCCCCCGCAGTTCGGCGAGTTTGAGCAGGTTCGCCTCCGCGCCGGACGCGAGCGTCTGCGCCTCGCCCGCGTAGTGGTCGTCGACGACCGCTTCGAGCTCCTCCTCGTTCATGACCGGCACGACCCTTTCGGTGAGTCGGTTCATGTTCCGGTAGGAGCCTTGGAGGAGGAACGGCGGTTCGGCGCGCGAGGCGTCGTCGGTCGCGGCCGAGGCGATGTAGGCGAGGTTGTTGGCCAGCACGGTCTTCTGGAGGTGGACGAGTTTGCGCAGCACCGACAGGACCTGGTCGAGCTCCCCGGCCGAGTACGGGTGGCGCAGGGCCGCGGCGTCGGCGGTCGGGTCGCCGTTCGCGAGGCGGATGAGCAGCTGCGTGTCGGCCCGCTCGCGCGTGGCGAGGGGAGCGGTCACCTTGTTCGAGGTGAGCGCGTTCTCGATATAGGACTGGGCGAAGACCTGGTCGCGTCCGGAGAGGACGTCGCCGAGGTTCCACACGTCGGCGCGGTTGGCGAGCATGTCGGGGATGCGGAACTTCTGGCCCGCCTCGGTGTACGGGTTCCCGGCCATGCAGACCGCGAAGCGCTTCCCGCGCAGGTCGTAGGTGCGGGTGCGGCCGTTCCAGACGCCCTCCATCTTGCGCTGCGCGTCGCACAGCGAGATGAACTTCTGCAGCAGTTCGGGGTTGGTGTGCTGGATGTCGTCGAGGTAGAGCAGGACGTTGTTGCCCGCCTCGAGCGCGAAGTTGATCTTCTGGACCTCGGCGCGGGCGGTCGCGTTCGGCGCGTCGGCCGGGTCGACCGAGACGGTGCCGTGGCCCAGGGCCGGGCCGTTGACCTTCACCAGGAGCATCCCGAGCCGGTCGGCGACGTACTCCATGAGGGTGGTCTTGCCGTAGCCGGGCGGGGAGATGAGCATGAGCATGCCGGACTGGTCGGTGCGGCGGCCCTCGCCCGAGCCGGCGCCGATCTGCTTGGCGAGGTTGGAGCCGATGAGCGGCAGGTAGACGTCGTCGATGAGCTGGTTGCGGACGAACCCGGCCATCGTCTTGGGCTTGAACTCCTCGATGCGGAGCGTCCCGCGGTGGGCCTCGATGATCTCGGCGCGGCGGCGCTGGTAGGCGCGGTAGGCCGGGAGGGTCTTGGTGCGGAACTGCGCGGTGCGGGTCAGGAACTCGTCGAGGCGCAGGGGCAGGACGCGGTTCTCGATGCGCGGGTGGGTGCCGAGCAGGCCGGTGACCTGGCCGACGAGTTCGGCGGTGACGTCGTAGGAGTCGGCGTCGGCCAGGACGATCGCGAGCGCTTCGGGCAGGTCGGCGGCGTCGAACCGCTCGGCGCCGGCCTGTTCGGCGGCCGTGCCGCGCAGGAACGCGTCCAGCCAGTTCCAGGCCAGGCCCCACTGCGCGTACAGGTCGCCGTCGAGGGCCCGCAGGTCCTGCTCGAACGCGGCCTTCGCGGAGGGCCCGATCTGGCGGTCGAAGGCCGCGAGCAGGTCGCGGGCGCGGGCGGACGCGGCGAACGCGCCGGTTCCGGCGAGCTCTTCGGCCAGGTATTCGGCGGCGAGCGCCGTGGGCGCCTCGAGCTTGTAGCTGAAGTGGAGGGAGAGCCGGGAGCCGTCGAGGAACGGCGAGAGCTCGCTCTCGAGTTCGGCGACGAGGCCGGCCATGGCGTCGGGGCTGCCGAAGGTCTCGCGCACCCGGGCGAGGGACCGGGCCTGCGCGCTGAGGCGCACCTGGTCCTCCTTGGGGACGCCGTGGACCCAGTACAGGCGGGCGGCGGCGCGGCACTCGGGCGTGAAGCGCAGGTTCCCCGCGGCGGCGTGCAGGCGCAGGACCTCGGCGAGGATCGCGGCGGCGTCGGCGTCGTGGACGCCGCGCTCGTAGCCCTCGTCGTAGCGTTCGGACGCGGCGGCGGACACGAACCTGGGCAGGTCGGCGGCGAGGAGCACCGCGGGGCCGTGCTCGGCCAGGAGCGCGGCGGCCAGGTGCTCGGCGCGGTAGACCTCGGGGTTCTCCGAGGGCAGGAACTGCGACCAGAACGGCTTGGTGCTCGCGAACGCGGGGTCGTCGACGACGTGTCGGTAGTCGGTGCCGGTGAGCGAGAACGCGAGCGCGTCGCCCGAGGGCACGAGGGTGAGGTCGAGCGGCTGGGTGTTGACGGGGAGGCGGTGCTCGCCGAACTTGATGGCGTCGCCGTCGAACAGGTCGAGCCGGTCGGTCAGGGCCCGCCCGGCCTCGGCGCGGGCGGCGCTGATGCGGCCTTCGATCTCTTCGGCGCGGACGGTGTCGTCCAGGCCGCGGAGCTCGGCGATGACCTTGCGCAGGCGTTCGACCATGGGGTCGGTCGCGAAGTAGGTGTTGACCTCGTCCAGGGAGGACAGTGCGGCGGTGCGGCGGGCGACGGCCTCGAGGATGCGGGCGGCGGAGGCCGCGAGCTGCTCGGCGCGGCGGGCGGCCTCGTCGAGCAGGTGCTGCTTGCGCGAGGAGAACGCCTCGTAGACGTCGGTGCGCTTGTCCGCCAATTGCGTCATGAACTGCTCGAAGTCCGCGAAGCGCGTCTCGAGGTTCTCGACGGTGAGCAGGAGCCGCCCGAGCTGCTCGTCGCAGGCCGCGGGCGTGTCGGCGGCGCTGATCGCGGCGGTCACGGACTGGCCGAGCAGCGCGAACTCGGCCGCGAACTCGGCCTTGCCCTCGCCGACGGCGAGTTCGCGGCGGCGGGCGGCGAGGGTCGCGCGGGCGCGGTTGACGGCGGCGAGGACTTCGGAGACGCGCCCGAGGATCGCGGTGCGCACCACGGCGTCGCCGATCTCCAGGTTCGCGACGACCTCGGTGAGGGTCTCCAGGCCGCGCTGGCGGGCGTCGAGCTCCTCCAGGATCGGCGTCGACTCGGCGACGGTGGCGACCGTTTCGGCCTTGGCCTCGAGGCCGGCGATCTGCTCGAAGTAGGCGGTGAAGGCGTCCTCGCGTTCGAGGAACGCGACGGCGCGGCGGCCCGTGGACGCGAGGGATTCGGTGACGTCGGCGGCGAGCCGCTCGATGCCGGCCAGGTCGATGTAGCGGGTCTCGCGCAGTGTCACGAGGTGCCCGCCGGCGCCGCGCAGGTCGGTGAGCAGCGCGACCCATTCCTCGGCGGACTTGGGGGCCTCGCCGCGGGCGCGGCGCAGCAGCCTGACGGTGTCGGTCTGCGCCTGCTCCAGGGACTTGCGGGCCTCGGCGGTCAGTTCGGCGACCGTGGCGTACTCGTCCAGGACCGCCTCGGCGGTGTCCCTGACCTGGCGCAGCGACTCGTCGAGGCCGAACAGGCCCTCGTCGCCGAGCCACGGGTAGTCGTCCAGGCAGCGGGTCGCGGTGGCGATCAACGCCTCGAAGACCGCCTGGCCGGGCTGCATCTCGCGGACCATGCGCGCCACCGACAAAGCGTCGGAGACGGCGCGGACGGCCTCGGCGTTGCCGATGCGGTGGACCGGCGTGTCGCCCGTTTCGGCGGCGGCCGCGTGGGCTTCGGACACGAACGGGGTCGACCAGACCTGGACGGGGTGGACGCGAGTGGCCTCCTCGCCGGTGAAGCGGAACGCGACCATGGTGCCGTCGTCGAAGACCGCGTGGCCGTGGACGCTCATCGGCGCCGCGACCTCCTTGCGGATGACGTTGTACGGCAGCAGGAGTGAGCGTCCCTCGACTTCGTTGTAGAAGACGTAGAGGACGTCCTCGCCATTGGGCGAGCGCACGACCCGCTTGAAGCGCAGGCCCGTCGTGTCCTGGTCGAACGTCTTGAGCTTGCCCTCGTTGAGGTAGAAGCCGCCGGGGAAGATGATGCCGTGGTCCTCGGGCAGGCGCCGGCACGCGGCGCCGATCCCGTCGGCGCGAACGATCGAGGCGGTGCGCGTGTTGTAGACCAGGTAGCGGGTGACGGTCTCCTTGTAGGGGAGGATCCGCAGCAGGATGAGCGGCCCGATGCGCGCGTACGCGATGTCGGCGTCGGCGAGCGACTGGAGCGGCTCGGCCACCGGCTCGGAGTAGACGCCCTCGCCGGTCTCGGTGTTGTCCTCGATCTTGACGGTGAGGTCCCCGCCCAGGCACTCCACGAAGATCTCGTCCTCGATCGAGACGTGCGGGTGGCGGCCGGTCACGTGGTGGTCGCGGGTGGTCGGGGTCCACTCGAAGTCGTACGCCTCGGGCCAGACCGCGTCGGCCTCGCCGCGCGCGTCGATGTACTCGGCGCTGCCGTCGGGGTGGCGCTGCCAGCGCAGGACCCGCTGGTCGCCGAGCTGCTCGCCGATGCGGAAGACCGCCAGGAGCCGGGTGTCGACCTCGCGGACCTGGAGGAGCTCGGTGGAGCGGTAGTAGCGGTACATCTCGGTGAAGTCGGCGGTGAAGCGCGGCTCGTCGAGGAGGTGCCCGGGTTCGGCGACCTCGGTGAACGCGAGGTCGTCGCGGGAGAAGTCGTGGAGGGCGAACACGTCGGCCACATCCGTGTGGGACTTGAGTCCCATGTGGACGTTGTAGCCGAAGAGGAGCCGGTCGCCGACTCGGGCCATGTCGCGGGGCACGCAGTTGTTGGCGGTGCGGATGCGCGTGGTGCCCAGGAGCGTCAGCTCGGAGGACCCGAACGCGTCGGTGCGGGCGGTGTTGAGGGACTCGGCGCGCCCGGCGAGGGCGTCGGCGTAGTCGGCGAGGCGGGACGAGAGGACCTCGTACGTGCCGGCGTCGAGGGCGGCGGCGGGCTCGGCCTCGGCGGGCGCGGAGGCGGTCTTCTCTTCGGCCATGACTGGGTTCCTCTGGGAGCGTTCGGGATCCGGGACAGCAGGCCGCGGGGCGGGTCCGCGGCGGGCGGTGTGGTGCTGGACGGCGGCAGGGCCGCCGACCCCAAGGGTGGCGGGGTCGGCGGCCCTCGGCCGATACGTACTACTTGGCGATCTCCAGGGCGGGCTTCTCGGCGACGCCGAGCTCCTTCGCCTTGCCCAGGAGGCCGGAGAGGACGTCGTGGTCGCCGCCGCCCTGCATGAGCTTGACGAGCGCGGCCGAGACCGTCAGGTTCTTCACGTCCTCGGAGCCGATGGACGCCAAGGCGCCCTTGAAGTCCTCGGCGAACGAGGTCGAGCCGTTGCCCCACTGCCCTTCTGAGAACTGTGCGGCGACGGTCTGGGCGACCTCGGAGTGGGCGACGAAGCCGTCCACGGCCTTGCCGTAGCCGATCGCGCCGACCACCCGGTCGAAGAACTGGGTGTCGCCGCCGACCAGCGAGATGTCGGCCTTCGACAGCCCGGCGGCGATGACGCCGGCCTGCTGCTCGGCGATGGAGCGGCGGGCCTCGATCTCGGCGCCGCGCAGCTCCTTCTCCATCTCCAGGCGCAGGCGGTACTCCTCGTGCCCGCGCGAGGCCTCGGACAGGGCGTCCATGGCGACGGCCTTCTCGGTGAGCCCGGCGGACTCGGCGAGCAGCCGCTCGCGCAGGGCGTTCGCGTCGGACGTGCCCTTCGCGGCGGTCGTGTCCGCCTCGGCCTTGCCGATCGCGGCCAGCGCCTCGGCCTCGGCCAGGCCCTTCGCCTCGGCGGCCTTCGCCTCGGCGAGCCCGCCCTTCTCGATCGCGTCCGCCTCGGCCTCGCGGACCTGGACGGCGGCCAGGCCCGGGGCGGCCGCGATGGCCTGGTCCCCTTCGGCCTGGCGGATCTTCGCGCGCGCCTCGAGTTCGGCGGCCTGCTGGGCGGCCTCGGCCTCGGTGAGGCGCTGGCGGGCGAGGTGCTTGGAGGCGGCCTCGGCCGCTTCGGCGGCCTTGATGTCCTTGACCAGGCCTTCTTGCGCTTCGGCTTCGGCGAGGATGATGACGCGCGAGCGCTCGCGCTCGGCCTCTTCGACCGCGCGCAGGCGCTTGATGCCCTCTTCCTGCTCGGCGACGGTCTTCTCGACGGCGATGCGCTCGCGGATGACGTCGGCGATCTCGCGCTTCTGGCCTTCGAGCTCCTTGTTCGCGCCGATGCGGGCGAGCTCTTCCTCGCGTTCGCGGGCGACGACCTCGAGGATGCGGTCCTTCTCGATGCGCTCGGTCTCCACGGCGATGACGCGTTCGCGGTTCTTCTCGGCGACGGCGATCTCGCGCAGGCGGTTCTCGTGCTGGATGCCCGTGGCCTCTTCGGTCTTGATGCGGGCGGTCTCGGACTTGAGCCGCTCCTCGGCCTGGACCTTCTGGACCTCGGCGTTCTCGCGGGCGCGCAGCGTCTCGATCTCGCGCTGCTGGCGGATCTCGGCCTCGGTCTGGCGGCGCTCGAGTTCGAGCACGGCCTCGCGGGCCTCGACGTCCTGGCGCTTGATCTCCTTCTCCTCGGTGCGGCGGTGCTCGTTGGTGGTGACCGCTTCGATCGCGGTGAGCTGGGTGATCTTGCGGATGCCCTGCGCGTCGAGGATGTTCTTGGGGTCGAGCTGATCCATGGGGGTCTGCTCGAGGTAGTCGATCGCGGCGTCCTCGAGGGAGTAGCCGTTGAGGTCGGTGCCGATCACGTTGAGGATGCGGTCGCGGAACTCGTCGCGGTTGGTGTACAGGTCGGTGAAGTCGAGCTGCTTGCCGACGGTCTTGAGGGCCTCGGCGAACTTGGCGTTGAACAGCTCCTGGAGCGTGTCCTGGTCCGAGGCGCGCTTGGTGCCGATCGCGCCGGCGACGTTGAGCACGTCGTCGACCGTGGCGTTGACCCGCACGAAGAACGTGATCGAGATGTCGGCGCGGATGTTGTCCTGGCAGATCAGGCCGTCCTTGCCCGCGCGGTTGATCTCGATGGTCTTCACCGAGATGTCCATGTACTCGGCGCGGTGGATGATCGGCAGGACCAGCGCCGACGTGAAGGACACGCGGCGGGTGCGGAGCTTGGTGACGACCAGGGCCTGGCCGGGGGCGACCTTGCGGTACAGCCGGATGACCATGAGCAGCACGCCCAGGAAGATCAGCGCCGCGACCAGGATGGTGATCAGCGTCGTCGTGTTGGAGGCGTCCATATGATGTGGTTCCTATCGGGACTTCGGGGGAACGGTCGGGGTCGGGGCGGTGTTGGGCGTGAGGACACGATAACCGGGCCGTGCCGGTTCCGGGGTACGCGACCTGGGCTCGGGCACGAATCAGGGAGAACACGCGCTCGGGGCCCGTGGGGTTTCAGTGACGGGGCGGACTCAGTTGCCGAGGACGGCGATGTCCGGGGGGAGCGCGACCGGGACGACCAGGAACACCCGGTCGATCTCGTCGTAGTCGAAGACCACCACCTTGGAGTGGCGGGCGAACAGGGAGTCTTCGATGCCCTCGGGCTCGTGGGGCGAGCGGCGCACGTTGATGAGCAGGAGGTGGCCCTCCTCGTCGGTGATCTCGGCCTGGCCCGTGTCCAGCGTCACGGTGCCCGAGCGCACGACGCACACCTTGCCGACCAGGTCGGCGTGGGCGGTCGCCGGGGCCTCCTCGAACAGCTTCGCGAGGGGGCGGGTGAGGAGGTTCGCGCCGAGCATCCCGACGCCGATCCCGGCGACGAGCACCGCTATCCCCGAGGCCGCGGGCGGGATGAACATGTCGGAGCGGCGGACCCAGGTCGTGCCGAGCACGGTCACGATCCAACCCAAGGTGATCCACAGCGACAGCACGACGGTGAAGGGGACGGCGCCGAACCCGAACGCCGACCAGAAGCCGCCGCCCGCCTCGACCTCGGCGTCCGAATCGGTCCCGAAGTCGACGATGTCCACGTCCAGTGCGCCGATGATCACGGTGAGCCAGTACAGGACCACGAGCACGAGGCCGAAGGTGAAGACGACCGGCGGAAAGGATAGGGCGATATCCAGGAACTCACTCATGGGGCACGGGTCCTTCTCGGCGAATCCGAGGTACGCCGCGCGGGCGCCGGGTCGGGCGTTCACGGGCGTCGCTCGGTGCTGTCTGCCGTCCGCGCGCGAGCAACGCGCGGGCGGGTTTCTGCGGTTGTGAGGGCACAAGGGTCAGCAGTTCGGGCCTGCTTCTAGGGTAATGCACGCGGGCGATGCGGGGAAGGTTGCGCAAAGCGGACGATCGCGGACGTTGACCCGCCCCGTCCCGGCACCGGCGCCCTCGTGCGGCCAGGGCGCGCGAAGCCGGACCGCGATATGGTGTGACCGGTCGAACAGCCGCCGTCCGGGTGCGCCGCAACCGCGCGGAGCACGGACGGGCGCGGCTCGCGAACCCGTCGAGAAGGGGAGGACCGGTGCCCGGTTTCCAGACTGCGCTGGCGAACGCGGCCGCGGGCGGCGACGCCGCCGCCGCCAGGCTCGCCGCGGCGGCGCACCGCCTCGGGGACGGCGCGTTCCAGACCCCCGTCGACCCCGAGCTGCTCGCGGCCGAACGCCAGATCGGTGAAGCGGCCGCCGCCTCCGCAGCGCAGCTGCGCACCGACCCCGAACTCCTCCAGGCCGGCCGCGTGATCCTCCATGAAGGACGGACGGTGCCGCTGATGGTGCCGTTCGGCCGGCGGGGGCACCTGGCCACGAGCGCGGACGCGCGCGTCGAAGGCGTCGCGACCCTGGTGCGGACCGCGATCCTCCACGCCGTCGCGACCCGCGAACCCGGCGGCCTGCGGGTCGTCGGGATCGACCTCGCGACGCTCGGCGCGAGCTTCGCGCCGCTGCGACCGCTCGCCGACGCGGGCGTGATCGAGGCGGTCGCCACCGACTCCCGCACGGCCGCCGACGCCGTCGCCATGGCCGAAACCCAAGTGTCCGAGCACATCGCGGGACGCCGCAGCGACCGGCTGCTCCTGGTCGTCGCCTCCCTCGGGGAGGCCCCGCGGGCACTGGTGGAGCGCATCGACGCCGTGGCGCGTTCGGGCCTGGCCCACGGGGTCACGGTCCTCGGATGCGGCCTGGCACAGCTGCCGCAGGCCGCGGTCATGCACGCGGTCGGCGACCATGTCGAGCTCGCGCACCCGCCCGCGGCGCCGTTCGGGCGCGGCGAGCGCCTCGCGGCCCCGGTCGCCTGGCCCCAGCCGCTGGAGGCGTCCTTCGTGTCCGGTGAGGCGCTGCGGCTCGCCGAGCGCGCCAAGGCCGCCGCGACGCTGACGTTCAGCGACCTCATCCCGGCGGCCCCCGAATCCGGCGACCCCGCAAAGGGTTTGGAAGTCCTGGTCGGGCGCGACGCGGCCGGCGAGGTGCGGCTGCGGTTCGACGACGCGACCCCGCACTGGCTCGTCGGCGGGCGCACCGGCGGAGGCAAGACCGTGTTCCTCCTCGACGTCCTCTACGGCCTCGCCTCCCGTTACGCCCCAACGGACATGGCACTGTTCCTGCTCGACTTCAAAGAGGGCGTGTCGTTCACCGAGTTCATCCCGACCGAACGCGACCAGAGCTTCATCCCCCACGCGCGGGCCGTCGGCGTCGAATCCGACCGCGAGTACGGACTCGCGGTCCTGTCCACCTTGAACGAGGAGATGACGCGCCGCTCGACGGTGATGAAGCGCTACGGGGTGGCGTCCTTCTCGGGGCTGCGCGCGCACGAGTCGTACCCGCGGATCGTGTGCGTGGCCGACGAGTTCCAGGTGCTCCTGGCCGGGAACGACCGCGTCGCCTCCGAAGCCGTCGCACTGCTGGAGAACCTGGCCCGCAAGGGCCGGTCCTACGGCGTGCACCTGGTGCTCGCGTCGCAGACGATCTCCGGGATCGAGGCCCTGTGGGCCAAGAAGGACTCGATCTTCGGGCAGTTCCCGATGCGCATCGCCCTGCCGGGCGCGCGCACCGTGCTGGAGCACAACAACGACGCGGCCACGCGGATCTCGCTCGGGCAGGTCGTGGTCAACCCCGAGGGCGGCACCGCCGGGGCCGACCGGATCGCGCGCTTCCCCGACACCGACCCCGAAGTCATGCACCGCCTGCGCGAACAGCTCGGCGCCGCCCACGCCGGCGTCGGCGCGCCGCGCGTCTTCTACGGGTACCGGCCCGTGCACCTCGACGAGACGCTGCCGGGCGAACGGAA
Organism: Glycomyces harbinensis; assembly: GCF_900101745.1. Taxonomy (GTDB): domain Bacteria; phylum Actinomycetota; class Actinomycetes; order Mycobacteriales; family Micromonosporaceae; genus Glycomyces; species Glycomyces harbinensis. The sequence continues at coordinate 92,685 of NZ_FNAD01000008.1, forward strand.
GCCCGGGCGGGCGCTGCTGGGCCGCGAGGTCTCCCTGCGCCTCGACGCGGCCGGCGTCGACCTCGACAACCGGCCCGGCCGCCACCTGGCCGTGCTCGGCTCCGACCCGGTCGGCGGCGAAGCCCTCGAAGCGGCCGTCGAAGCCCTGGCGGGCAACGGTTCACGGATCTGGGCCGCCGACTTCACCGGGACCGCCGACACCGGCGCGGCAGCCGAGCGGATCGCACCCGAGACGTTCACCGCGCGGCTCGCGGCGATCCCCGACGGCACCGTGCTGGCCGCCTGGGGCCTCGACGCGGCCGCGTTCGACGCCAAGGCGCAGAAGGCATTGCGCGACCTCCTGCGGACCGGCCCGGCGCGCGGCGTGCACCTGCTCGGCTGGTGGCGGAACTTCCGGCGCTTCACCGACGACATCGGCGGCAGCGCCGGACGCGAGGACGTCGCGTGCGCGCTCGTGCTCAACCTGCCCGGCGGGGAGATCATGGGGCACTTCGGCACCCAGTTCCAGCACTGGCATCCGCGGGCCGGGCGCGCGCTCCTGATCGACCGCCACGCCGACACCGGGGGCGGACGGCTCATCGTCCCGTTCTCCCGGCCCGAAAGCCATGAAGCGGCCCCCGGACCGCAGCGCAGCGGCGAGGCCGCGCCGGAGAGGATGCGCCCGTGACCGCCTTCGACGACTACCTCGCGCAGATGCGGCGCCTCGACGAGGCGCGGCGCGGCGCCGACGAGGCCGCCGCGCGCACCGCCACCGCGACCGAATCGCTCGGCCAGCGGGCCGGGCGCCTCACCGAGCAGGCCGCCGCGCAGCGGGCGGCCGTGGACGACCTGGCGAGGGCCGCGCGCGTCGCACCCCCGCAGCGGACGGCGGCCCCACCGCCGCTCGGCGACCCCGTCGCCGAGATCGACGCCGCCGAAGCGGACCTGCGCACGGCCGCAGCGCAACTGGAGGAGGCGCGGTTCCTCGCGCACCGCCCGCCGTGGCTGCCGCGCTGGCGCTCCGACGAACGCAACGGCCTCGTCTACGGGGTGTTCGCGGCGGCGTGCGTGGTGGTGCAGCTGCTGGTGCTGCGCAACGTCAGGGCCGACGACCTGACCGCGGCGATCCTGCTGGGCGCGATCCTCGTCGCCGCGCCGCTCGCGGCGTTCTGCCTGGGCTGGCTGACGATCGGCGTGGCCGCGAGGCCGAAGATCGGCGACGAGTCGGCAAAGCTCGAACGCAACTTCCGCCTGGGCCTGGTCCTGTGCGGCTCAACGCTGGTGGTGGCCTGCATGGGCTTCTTCAGCTGAGCCCGACTGCGGGCAACGACGACAGCGTCAGCATTCCGACGCTGACTCGTCGTGTCGCAGCGCGTCATTGCCGCTCTGTTCGAACGAGTCCTCATACCGTCTCGTGGGTGACCACATATGAGCACGAAGCGCCTTTGCGGTTCATGCGCTTGCAGGAGATGATCATGAGCGACACCGCGCTCCCGAACACCTACAGGCTGGGCCTGCGTCTGAGACCACGAATGCTGAGGGGCCCGCCGTGCGGCGGGCCCCTCAGCATTCACCAAGCATGTGCCTAGACGACCCGGCGGCGCTTCAGCAGGTACACGAGGCCCGCCACCGGCAGCACCAGCGGGACGTAGCCGTAGCCCGAACCGAAGTGCGACCACACCGACGGCTCCGGGAACCAGTCCGGCACCGCGAAACTCAACGCGCCCACCGCGACCACACCCGCCAGCTCGACCCCCACGGCCGCCAGCGCCAGCCGTCCCGCACCCCTGATGATCGCGATCGCCGCCACCAGGTAGATCGCCGCGGCGATCGCGCTCAGCGCGAAGCTCACCGGCGCCTCGCCGAACTTCGTCGCCACCTGGAACAGCGCCCGCGCCCCCGCCGACACCGCGAACACGACGTACACGAGCACGATGAGGCGCCCGAAACCCGACGCGAGCGAACGGGGCTCGGCCGACTCGGCGGCCGGCGCGGTGCGGTCAGACATGGATCTGGAACTCCCAAATCTGGTGGATGCGCAGCATGAGCGCCGCGACGATGAGACCCGAAGCGGCCACCGTGCCGATCCCCCATCGGCTCCGGTCGATCGAACCCCAGAACGTCGCCGCGACCGGCACCAGCAGCGTCGTCACCAGGTACGAGAAGAACAGCGCCTTCCCGTCGCCCGCCTCACCGGGCACGACCGCGATCGACACCGCGAGCTGCGCCAGCAGCAGGACCTCCAGCGCCGCGACCCCGACCAGGTGGCGGCGGCCCACCTGCCGCGAGCGGGCCGTGTCGACGAAGAACCAGGCGCTCATCGCCACCGCGGCGCCCTGGTTGACGAGGTAGAGCCATTCGATCACGCACCTGACGCTAATACAGGCCCCCGGCGGCGAATCCGAGGCCGCACCGCGAAGTGGCCGCCGCCGGACCCCGGGGCCCGCCGCGCCGGACATTCGGCGCCGTCACCCCCCGCGACTAGACTTTCGGGCATGTCTGACCTCACGCATGTCGACTCGACCGGAGCCGCCCGGATGGTGGACGTCTCCGGCAAGGACGTCTCGCAGCGCTCGGCCCTGGCGACCGGGCGCCTCGTCACGACCCCGGAAGTCGTCGCCGCCCTGCGCGAGAACTCCCTGGCCAAGGGCGACGCGCTCGCCACGGCCCGGATCGCGGGGATCATGGCCGCGAAGCGGACGCCGGACCTGGTGCCGCTGTGCCACCCGATCGGGATCAGCGGCGTGAAGGTCGACCTCACGGTGACCGACGAGGGCGTCGACATCGCCGCGCGCGTGAAGACCGCCGACCGCACCGGCGTCGAGATGGAGGCCCTGACCGCCGTCTCGGTGGCGGCGCTGACGCTCGTGGACATGGTCAAGGCCGTCGACCCGGCCGCCGTCATCACCGACATCAAGGTCGAGGAGAAACTCGGCGGGAAGACACGGGAATGGCGGCGCGAAGGGGGAAGCGAGCGCAGCGAGCGGTCGGGCGGGGCGACGGGTGCGGGCTCGTGGCAGCGGTGAAGGTCGAAGTCGTCGTCGCCTCCAATCGCGCCGCCGACGGGGTTTACGAGGACGCCTCCGGGCCGATCCTGGTCGAGGGCTTCCGGTCCAGCGGCTTCGACGTGACCGGTCCGGTCGTCGTCCACGACGGCCCCGAAGTGAAGACCGCCCTGGAAGACGCCGTCGCACGCGGCGCCGACCTGGTCGTCACCTCCGGCGGGACCGGCCTGACCTCCAAGGACCTGACCCCCGAGATGACCGCGCAGGTCGTCGACGTGCCCGTGCCGGGCATCGCCGAGGCGATCCGCGCCGCCGGGCTCGCGAAGACCCCGCGCGCGGCGCTGTCGCGGGGCATCGCCGGGTACACCGGCACGACGCTGATCGTGAACCTGGCCGGCTCGAAGGGCGCGGCCAAGGACGGCCTCGCGGTGCTCACCGCGACGTTCGTCGAGCACGCGGTCTCCCAGCTGCACGACGGCGACCACGAGAGGAACTGATGAGCGACACCGCGAACCCGACGCCCTGGGCCGAGGCCCGCGAGACCGCTTGGGCCGCAGGCTATGCGGCCCGCCCGGCCGCGACCGAGCTGCCGTTCGACCAGGCGCTGGGCTCGGCGCTGGCCGCACCGCTGGTGGCCGTCTCCGACCTGCCCGCGTTCCCCACTTCCGCCGTCGACGGCTGGGCCGTCGCCGGCCCGGGCCCGTGGCGGATCGGCGGCGCGGTCCTCGCCGGGCAGGTGCCCGAGGCGCTGGAGGCGGGCCGGGCCGTCAAGATCGCCACCGGCGCGCAGGTCCCGCAGGGCGCCGAGGGCATCATCCGCTTGGAGCACAGCCTGGCCGGCGAGGACGGCCTCGTCGAGGGCCCGGCCGCGCCGGAGTGGCGTGAGGCCGGCGAGGAGGCCGGGCACGGCGAGGAGCTGCTGCCCGCGGGCACGCCGGTGACGCCGCCGGTGATCGGACTCGCCGCCGCCGCTGGGCATCTGACGCTGCCCGCGCACGGCAGGCCCGACGCACGCGTGGTCGTCTTCGGGGACGAGCTGCTGACCAGCGGCGTCTCCGACAAGGGCCGGGTCCGCGATTCGCTGGGACCGATGGTCCCCCACATGCTCGCGGCCGCCGGCGCCGAGACCGGGCCGAGCCTCGGCCCGGTCGAGGACACGCTCGAAGCGCACGTCGCGGCCCTGCGCGAGGCGCTGGGTGCGGCGGATCTGGTGTGCACCACGGGCGGCACCATGGTCGGGCCCGTGGACCACCTGCACGCGGCGCTCGCCGAGATCGGCGCCGAGTACGTGCTCAACACCGTGGCCGTGCGGCCGGGGTTCCCGATGCTGCTGGCGCGCACCGGGAACGGCAAGTTCATCGCCGGGCTGCCCGGTAACCCGCAGTCGGCGGTGATCGCGGTCGTCACCGTGGTCGCGCCGCTGCTCGCGGGCCTGCGGGGGCTGCCGCTGCCGCCGCTGGGCTCGATCGTCCTGGCCGAGGACGTGCCGGGCCGGGGCGATTTCACGCACCTGGCCCTGGTCGATCCGGCCGGGCGCCGGCTGGCCCACCACGGGTCGGCGATGCTGCGGGGCCTGGCGGGCGCCGCCGGTTTCGCCGTCGTCGGGCCCGACGACCATGCGACCGCGGGTGCCGCGGTCGCGCTCGCCCACGTCCCTGGAGTCCGCTCATGATCCGCGCACGCGTCCTCGACGCCCCCCTCGACGTCGCCGAGCACGAGCGGGCGGTCGGTGCCGCGGAGGCGGGTGCGGTCGTCTCGTTCTCGGGGGTGGTCCGCAACCACGACCACGGCCGGGGGGTGCTGTCGCTGTCGTACGAGGGGCACCCGTCGGCGGGCGAGACGTTGCGGGAGGTCGCGGAGGAGATCGCGGCGCGGCCCGGGGTGCGGGGCGTGGTGGTCTCGCACCGGGTCGGCGATCTCGCGATCGGCGACCCGGCGCTGGTCGCGGCGGTTGCGGCGGAGCATCGCAAGGAGGCGTTCGAGGCGTGCGCGGACCTGGTGGACGCGGTGAAGGCGCGCCTGCCGATCTGGAAGCACCAGTTCTTCGACGACGGCACCGACGAGTGGGTCAACTGCCCCTGACCGCGCCGCGTTCACCCGGACGGGTGGAACGCGCGCGGCGGGGCGGGCGCGGGGCCGATTCCTGTCGGACCCCGCTGCCAGGATCGCGGCAGACTACCTTTCCCCTCTCGGGAGGGTGGGGGTTGGTGGACGGCTCTTTGCACTGACTCGAATTTTCACGTCACTCGCCGGAGGCGGCGCCGTCCTTCGGCTCGTCGTGGTGCTGCTTGCGGCCCACGGTCTTCACCAGGATCACGCCGCCGCCCACGACCACCAGGAGGCCCAGGAGGATCGCGGCCAGGGTCGCGCCCGTGTTCGAGTCCTCGGACTCCGCGGCGCCGGTCGCCGGCGACTCCGATGCGGCGCTCGGCGCCGCTGAGGTCGCCGCGTCGCTCGACGCCTCGGCGGTCGGCTCCGAGCCCGTCGCGTACAGGCCCTCCGGGATCGCCTCGACGGTGAACTCCAGCTTGTCGTCCACGCGGTGGCCGTCCTCCGAGATCACCCGGAACGCCACCGTGTACGTCCCCGGCTCGGTGTACAGCATCGCCTGCGTGAACGTGTCGCCGTCGAAGGTCGGGTCCGGCACGTCCACGACCGCGCCGGCCGGGTCGGTCACGGCGATCTCGGTCGAGGGCCCGTCGAGGTTCTCGGAGAACGTCGCGGAGACCGAGGCGGGCGCCTCGGGCAGGACCGCGCCGTCCTCGGGGTCGGTGCCCGTCAGCGCGGCGTGCGCGGACGCGGGAGCGGCGAGTCCGAGCGCCAGCGCGCCGCCCCCGGCGGCGGCCAGCAGGAGCGCGACGGCCCGTTTCATGGGAGTTCTCTGCATTTCGCCATAGTGCCATGGGGCCTGCGGTTCCCCATTGGGTGAAAGGTCACATCGTCCACCGGGACACGGGCGAACGGTCACAATCCGTACGCGTTCTCGGTGGAAATCGCCCGCTAGGTGCGGATAGTACCGCTCACCCTCGTGTTGACGATCGCCGGAAGTTGTGATGTGCTTACGTCCATGGTTGAACCGATCCGATGGGGAATCCTGGCGACCGGCGGAATCGCATCGACCTTTGTGGAAGATCTTGCCCTCCTCGACGATTGCCGCGTCACCGCTGTGGCCTCTCGATCGGCGGAGCGCGCCGCCGCGTTCGCCAAGAAGTACGACATCCCCCACGCCTGGGAATCCGTCCAGGCGCTCGCCGCCGACGACGAGGTCGACATCGTCTACGTGGCCACCCCGCACTCCCACCACTACCTGCCGACCCTCCAGCTCCTTGAGGCCGGCAAGCACGTCCTGTGCGAGAAGGCGTTCGCCTACAACGCCGCCCAGGCCCGGACCATGTTCGACGTAGCCCGTGAGCACCAGCGGTTCCTCATGGAGGCCATGTGGACCCGCTGCAACCCGGCGATCCGCGAGATGCGCCGGGCCATCAAGGAGGGCATGATCGGCGAGGTCGTGTCCGTGCACGGCAACTTCTCGCTCGCCGGCGACATCCCGCCCTCGCACCGCCTGCGCAACATCGAACTCGCCGGCGGGGCGCTGCTCGACCTGGGCGTCTACCCGCTCACGCTGGCGCACCTGGCCCTGGGCGCGCCCGATTCGGTGACGGCGACCGCGGTCATGGACTCGACCGGCGTCGACGCCCAGACCGCGATCACCCTGAAGTACCCCAACGCGATCGCGCAGCTGTCGTGCTCCTACCGGGGCGGGCCGGGCAACGAGGTGACCATCTCGGGCACCGAGGGCCGCATCGAACTGCGCGACTACGCCTACCGCCCCAGCGGTTACACGCTGGTGCGCTACAACGAGGCGCCGCGCGAGATCGAGGCCCCGTACGTCGGCCACGGCTACGTGCACGAGGCCCTCGAGGTCCACCGGGCGCTGCGCCAGGGCCGCCTGGAGTCCATGCTCGTGCCGCCGCAGAGCACCATCGAGGTCATGGAGATCATGGACGAGGTGCGCGCCCAGATCGGGCTGCGCTACCCCGGCGAGACCCACCCGAAGTAGGTCAGTACTCCAGTTCCTTCTGCGCGGCCTCCCGTTTGGCGACGATGGCCGCGTGCTTCTCGCGCAGCCACGCCACGCGCGCCTCGCCCGTCTCGATCGCGGTCTGCTCGCCCTCCTCGACGAGGATGCCGCGCCGGTCGGCCTCGGCCCGGAAGACCTGGTCGAGGCCGGGCAGCAGCGTCATGACGGGGCCGGTGAAGAAGCCGGTCTCGGCCTCCTTCGTGCGGATCCAGCCCTTGTACTCGATCTCGCACACGACCTGGCGGCGCCCGGCCTCGGGGTCGCGGATCGCGAGGTCGGCGACCATGGCCCACAGGGTGAAGACCGCGGACGTGGCTTTCTCGGAGACCCAGCCGCGGCCCGGCACCGGCGGCAGGAGGTTCTCGACGGTCTCAGTGAACGAGTCCGTGGAGAGCTTCTGGATGATCCCGTCAAGGGACCGCGTCCGGATCGCCTTCACCTTGTGCCACTTGGCGGTGGCGCCGTCGAAGCCGACCTCCTCGGGCCCGATGTCGATGGTCCCGAAGTTGTCGAGCAGGCCCAGGAGCATCCCGGTCCCGGTGGGGGGCTTGTTGCCCGAGGTGATGAGCTTGGCGAGGCTCCACTGCCACTCCTCGGCCACCGGCGAGGTCGGCAGCGGCAGGCGCCCGAGCAGCTCTTCGAGGTCGCCTTCCTTGAACGCGGACTTGGCGTCCGAGGCGAGCGTCTGGGCCGCGTCGCGCTTGTCGACGGCGTACTGCTGCGCCGCATCGCGCTTGTCCACCGCGTAACCGGTGGCGGCGTCGACCTTGCTGCGGGCGAAACCCGTTGCGGCGTCGCGCTTCTCGCGTGCGGTCTCCACGGTGACGTCGGCGACGAGCTTCCCGGCGTCCTGCGCGCGCTGCTTCATCTGCTCCAGGCGGTCTTTCATTCCCATGCGAGCAAGATACAGGTTTCGGGCCACCGGGCGGTGGCCTAACGCGCCCGGAAGGGCTTCTTCGCCTTGAGGTCCAGTCGGGGAGTGAAAGACTCGACGTGGCCGGCCTCGGGCCGCCACACCCGGTAGACGTCGGCGCGGACCCGCAGGTCGGCGACCGCACCGGGCTCGACCGTGAACGCGATCTCGCCCCGGGCGGTGGTCTCGCCGGTGTGGACCGCGGTGCCCCGCACCGGGTCGAAGCGGCCGTCGGCGGCGACGGCGAGGCGGTGCGCGCCGGGAGGGAGCGGGTAGAACCAGCCGCCCCACGACACCGGCACCGCGAATCCGTCCACTGTGGCCTCTGGCGGGGCGGCGTAGGCGGCGGACAGGTCGGGGACGTCGCCTTCGTGGAGGACCGGTGCGCCGGCCCGTCGCTCGGCGCTGACGCGGTGCTGGCGCAGCTGGAAGCGGACCAGCACGCCGGTGGCGCCCGCCGGGAGGATCTCGCGGTGGCGCCGGCCGTCGGCGACCTGCACGGCGGTCCCGCCGCCGGAGGGCTCCTGCCGTCCCAGGTCGAAGTCGAGGCTGCCGCGGACGCGGTTCTGGAGCCTGGTCCGGTCCCAGCTGAGCGCGAAGCCGCCGCACACGAGCACGACCAGGGCCGCCGGGCACGACAGCCAGAACACCAGCTGCCCGGTCGCGGTCGGATAGACGCGCGCGAACGGCCCCGAGCCGACCCGGTCGGCCGTCTCATAGGTGAACACGGTCGCGGCAACGAACAGCGCGAAGGCCAGCGCGAGCAGCGTCCAGCCCGCCGCACGTGCGGTCTTCGATCCGGAACCCTTGGGGCGCAGGCGTTCCAAGGAGTCGACGCGGGCGATCGGGGAGACGTGCCGGTCGGCCGAGACGAGGTCGCCGGTCTGGTCGGTGGTGAGGCAGACCCGCTGCCCCGCGACGATGTCGACGCACGCCTGGGCGGCGCCGCGGCCCTGCGCCTCAACGATGCGCCGTCCCGGTTCGACCTGCACCTGGTAGCGGCCGTCGCCGCAGCCGACCACGGCGCCGTCGACGAGCAGGACGCCCGCCGCGCCGCCGCCGGACCGGGTGCTGAGCAGCACGTCGATCACGCCGCGCCCCGGCTCGGGGACGACGTCGGCGGTGTCGCCGGCGACGAAGTCCGCGGTCGGGGCCGCGGTGACCGGGAGCGGACCGAAGGTCGCGACCCGGGCCGGGAACTGGACCCACGCGTCCATCGTCTGCGCGGGCACGTCGTCCGCGTCGAGGTAACCCGGCTTCGCCGGCGGCCGTGCGCCCATGGCGTGCGCTTATTGGGTGAACGCGTCGGAGATGCTGGTCGGACCGCCGCCGCCGGTGCCCATCAGGCGCCCGACCGTGCCCACGGTCTTCACGCCCGCCTCGGCCCAGGGGCCGGAGACCTTGCCCATGACCTCCAGGACCGGCTTCATGATCTTGTTGGTCTGCGCGAACGTCTTCATGACGTCGTAGACCTTCTTGATGGCCTTGCCGATGGTGGCCAGCGCGTTGATGACCGAGCGCACCATCGCCGAGGCGGCCGAGGCGCCGAAGGTCGCCACCGAGGAGGCGAGGGCGATGAGCCAGGCCATGATCTCGTTGACGCACCAGTCGGAGACGAGGCTGATGAGCCACTTCTGGATCGCCGTCGCCAGTGCCTCGCACAGGCGCAGCAGGCTCTCCAGGATGATCGTGCGGTCGGCGAGTTCGAAGACGCCCTCGGCGAACTCGGCGATCTTCTCGCGGGCGGCGTCGCCGTCCTTGCCGGTCCACTGCCTCAGCGCGCCTTCGGGGATCGCGGCGATGCCCTCGCCGACGGGGTGCATCTTGGCGCGGATGTCCTGCCAGCGCTTGATCTCGTCGCCCATGCGGGAGGGGTTGCCGGTGACCATGCCGATGAGGTCGTCGACCGGTTTGATGAGCTTGATGAGGAACTCCATGCCGTTCTGGAGCAGCAGGCTCAGGGGGTTCTCGAAGAACGTCCCGATGTCGCCGCCGATCTGGAAGACCGAGTTGCTCAGGTCGCCCAGGCCGCCCATGACGCTGGAGGCGCCGTCCTGCGCGCGGACGACCTCCTTGACGGCGTCGACGCCGTTCGCGGCGTTGTTGTAGAAGGACGGGCCGGTGACGCTCTTCCACGAGTCGGTGCGGATCGTGTCGCCCGCGCTCGAGTAGTTGAACGTGGTGCCGACGACGTTGAAGGACTCTCCGAGTCCTTCGGGGGCGAGCTTGTGGAACGCGGTCGCCATCTCGTCGTCGGCGTTCGCCCAGTCGGTGCGGCACGCCTCGAGGCGCTCGGCGTGGCCCTCGATGCCGTCGGCCATCATCTGGAACAGCGAGCGCAGCTCGCCGATCATCGAGAAGTAGCCGGTGGCGAAGGTCGCGGCGCCCGTCAGGCCCCACGCCATGAGGTCCATGCCGTCCTTGTCGACCTCGGCGCTCAAGGCGGCGGCGTCGGGCTGGACCTGGCGAAGGGCGCCTTCGGCGGCGCTCAGTTCGGCGAGCGTGATGCTGGTGATGTCGACCATGGGCGGGGTCTCCTATCGGAGGGCGGCGCCGTGGGCGACGGGCGCGCGCTGGGTTGTCTCACGGGATTGTACCGGGGCCGCGCACTCGCGCGCCTCCCCTGATGTGCGTCGGGTCAGCGGCCGTTGCCCTGGTCGAAGCGGCCCCGCATGTGCTCGGGCAGGCTGTCGCGGACGATGCGCTTGACGTCGATCTGGTCCCCGAGGAAGGCCTGCGCCATCTCGGTCATCTTGACGCCGTAGGCGGCCTTGGCCTCCTCGACGACCGACATGATCATCGGGCCGAGGGTCTGGCGGAAGCGCATCGCGGTCTCGTCGATGCCGATCTCGGCGACCTTGCCGTCCGAGTCGAGCTTGACGCGGATGCGGCCGTCCTCGGAGAACGCCTCGATCTGGGCGGCGCCCATCTCGTCGGCCAGCCGGTTGTACTTCTCGAGCATGGCCTCGGCGTCGGCCTGCATCCGCTCGAGGCGTGCGAGCATCTCCTGCGGGTCGCGCCGCTCGTTGCGGTCGGTCATGCCTGATCCTCCGAATCGGGGTCGATGCGCCGGACGCCCCCGCTGAGGAAGTCGGCGGGCGTGGCGGTGCCCATGACGCGGGTCATGGCCTCGGACAGCTCCGCGGCGACCTTGCGGTCGGCGGCCTGGATGGTCTCCACGATGAGCTCGCCGAGCTCGTAGCCGCTCAGCTGGAACGCGTTGAGGCGCAGGTCGAGTACCTTGAGGTTGCCGGCGGCGCCGGCGACGACCCTGACCGCGCCGTCCTCGCTCACGGCCTCGCCCTCCGCCTCGACGGCGAGGCGCTGGATCTCAGCGGCCTGCCGCTGCATGTCGGCAGTCGGATCCCCGGTCATGGCCCTCCCTTCATCAGACCGCGACCGGATGTTCCGGCGCGGTTCCCCCTGATGCTAATGGGGTGGTGCTCGCCGGTGGTAGCGACCGGTTACCGTCGGGCGACGCCCGGACCGGGGGCCGCGGCGGCATTCGCGATATGTTGGCGCACGCAGCCCGCGTCCCGAACCCCGAGGTGACCCTCATGAGCGAACTCGTCGGCACCGCGCCCTCACGACTGGTAACGGCCGAGCAGCAGCTGAAAGGCCAGGTCCCGGCCGTCCAGGGGTCGACGACGAGCTCGACGGCTGGATGAGCGCCGCCGCGCACGGCTTCACCGGCCCCGGGGACGTCGACCCGGAGCCGAACGCCGCCTACCGCGACGCGAACGGGTGCCGCCACGAGGCGCCCGGCGCGCCGCCGATGCGGTACGCCTCGATCCGCGACTACCGAAAGGGCCGGTCCGCGACGGCCGAGCCGAGCGCGGGCAACGGGCTCCTCGACGTCCTGGTGTGCACCGCGGAGTCCTTGGACGCCACCGGGGTCCTCCTGCTCGACGGCGTCCCGGTCGCGGCCGGGGACGGCCGCTACCAGGTCGACCTGCCGCCCGGGCCCCACCGGCTCGGCGTGCAGGGGCAGGACGGCGCCAGCGCGGAGTTCACGCTCGCGCCAGGCGAACGGGTCCACTTCACGACCGGGCAGGGGGTCGCGGTCCGCCACCAGGTCGAGTTCCGGACCCAGCTGTACCGGGTGCGGGACGCGTCCGATTTCGTCCCGGTGCTCTCGCAGGGCGCCGCGAGCCGGTCCGGCGCCGGGTGCCTGACCGCGGTCGCGGGCCTGGCGGTCGTCGTCGGGATCGTCATCGCCATGCAGTTCGTCGACGACGGCGGCGCGGTCGGGCTCACGCTCAGCATCATCGCGACGGCCGCGGCCGTCGCGCTCATCGCCGGGACCGTCGTGGCGCTGCGCCAGAGCGGGGGACTGCACAAGAGCGCCAAGGCGAATCGGCTCGCGTCCGAGCGGGTCGCGACGGGCGCGCCGGGGCCGCTGACGGGTCCGGCGGTCGCGTTCCCCTCGCCGCAGGACGCCCGTGAATGGGCCGCGGGGCGCCGGGTGCGCGGGCCGCTGGTCGTGTTCGACCTGTTCTTGTACCGTCTCGCGCGCCGGGCCGACGGCACCGTCTCGTACACGGGCGTCGGGGAGGCGCTCGCGCTGTCGCACGCCGAGGGGATCCGGTGCCTGATCGACGGCACCGAGGTGCCCGGCGACTGGGCCGCCTGGCATTACCCGCTCGCCGAGGGCGAGCACCGCTTCCGCGTTGAGTACGGCGCTGTCGAGGACGGCGGGGCCCACTGCGAGTTCGACGTCGAGGTCCCGTCGGTCGACGACATGGCGGTGGTGCACGTGCCGGTGCGGGTCTTCCGGGTCTGGGACGAGCCGACCCGGTCGTTCACGGCATTGCCGCCGCGGATCGCGCACCGGGTCACGAAGCGCGCCAAGGGCATCGTGGGCAAGACGTACGTGAACAACGGCGACCCGGACGACTGGGTCCCGCCGCGGCTGTGGCCGAAGGACTGAGCCGCCGCAGCGCTAACGGAACAAGTCGACGCCCGAACCGTCGGCGACCACGATCAGTGGCACCTGCCGACGGGCTTGGGTCGTCGGCGCAGCCGCTCCGCAGACCGGAGCCATTCGCGCTCCAGCAGCGTGCGCGAGTCGCGCAGCCGGGTCATGCGTGCTCTGATGCTGTGCGGTACGCGAACGGCCGGGCCCGCACTTCGCGGGCCCGGCCGTTTCAAGTACTACGCGTAGGGGTCTTCGTTCTCGTTCCCGATGCCCCAGACGTCGTCGTCCTCGGTGAGCCAGGTGTTCGTCTCCTGGCCGTCTTCACCGGTGCCGCCCATGCCGCGACCGCCGCCGGCGCCCATCATGCCGCCCATGCCGCCCGCTCGGCCGCCGCCTGCGCCTGCTCCGCGACCGCCCGCACCGGCGCCACGGCCGCCACCGCCGGCTCCGGCACCTGCGCCGCGACCGGCGCCGCCGGCACCCATCATGCCGCCCATGCCGCCGCCGGGCAGACCTCCACCGGGGAGACCGCCACCGCCACCGCCAGGACCGCCGCCGGGCAGGCCGCCACCGCCGCCAGGACCGCCGCCGGGAAGCCCGCCACCGCCGAGACCGCCACCGCCGGCGAGACCGCCGCCGATGTCGTCAGGGTCGGGCGACGTCGGCGACCACGGGTCGTCGTCGAGCCCGCCCGAGTCGGGAAGGTCCGGCGTCGTAGGCCTCGTCGGCGTCCCGATGTCGCCCGGACCGTTCGTGTCGGAGTCCGGCATCGTCGGGGTCGTCGGCGTGAGCCCCTTGGGCGCGCCGGGCTTGTCCATGTCGCCCAGTCCGGGAGGCGAACCGCCGCCGGGAGGCGAACCGCCGTCGAGGCCGCCGCTTCCCGGATCATCGACGTTCCCGCCCTCGTTGAAGGCGGTCGGTTCTGACGTCTTGGCATCGGTCTTGATCTCCGATACCGCCAAGTCGGTGTTCTCGTGGCGGTCGGTGATGTCCTCGTTGACCTGGGTGGCCTGCGCCTGGAGCTGGTCCTGGCCGTCGGTGCCCAGGCTGTCGGTCGCGTCCTTGGCGTACTCGTCGGCACGGGTCCGGGCGAGTTCCTCGCCCTTCATCCCGTCCTCTTCGTAGTCCGGGTACTGGTTCGTGTGATCGATGTACATGTTGTAGATGCGCTCGCGCTCATCTTGGACTTCATCGATGATGGTCGGTTCGAAACCGGCCCACTCCATCGCGACCTTGGTCTCGTCGTCCGGAAAGACCTCGCACGCCGGGAAGTACGCCGGACGGATGTGGATCTTGTGCGAGCAGGCGGCAGCGTCCTCGAGGTGGAACTTCGGCGAGGGGTACACGCACTCGTTGCCGCCCTGCTGGCTGTAAATGCTCTCGGCCTTCTCGTCGAGGATCTTGACGGCGCCGCCTACGGTGTTCTCCTCACCCCAGACGTCGGCGAGAACGGTTCGGGCATTCTTGATGACCTTCTCGACCTGCTCCTCGAAGGCGTCGTAGTCCTCGCCCTTCCAGTCCTCGGACAGGGTGGAGAGCCCGGTCTTCAGATCATCCGGCACCACCGAAAGCGAGTGGTAAAGGGTCTTCCACTCTGAACTGATGAAGTCGATCGAGTACTCGTCGGGGGTAGAAGGTCGGAGCGAGGCCACAAGCGAGGCGACGGACTCGCCGTTCGGCAGGGCGTAGGACTGGATGTCGCGGGCAGGCGTGATGCTGGCGGTCTGGCCGGCTTTGGGAACCGCCGACATGAGCCGGAGCCAAGCCTCCTCAGCAGGATCCACCTCCTTCGCCGTGCACTCGCCGAGGCCGCAGGTCGGCGTCTTCATCAACTCATTGATGCGAGACTCGATCGCGGACTTCTCCATCCCGACCGCGGCGTCTCCATAGTCTTCCCGCGCGAAATCTTCTTCTGCCATGACTAGAGCCCACTCTCTTTCTTGGCGAGGAGGTCAGCATGCGTCTGGGGCGCATATTCGTTGAAGAGCCAGTCGACCAGCTCCTCATTCGTGAAGGGGTAGGTCGGATCCTCACCGATCTGAACGCCGGGGTCCTCGGTGTAGTCGAGGAACACGTAAAGGATCAGATCGCCCTTTCGGGCGATGAAGTCGACAACGTATCCGACGCTCGTGTCGGCCGTGTAGAAGTAGCTCTCGTCCCAGTCGCCGCTGAGCTCGCCTTCCTGCGGGTTCTCGTACTCCAGCCCGCCGGTCTCGATCGACTCCTTGAGCTGGTCGACACGGCCTTGGAAATTCTCCGCCGCTTCGTCGTCCGAGTCCCACGGCACGCCGCCGACATCGATGTTCGTGTCTCCGGGAAACTCCCTGCCAGCATCGTTCGTGTAACCAGGCAGGTCGGCCATCGCACCGCAGTTGAACGCCTCACCGTCGAGACCGCCCGGGACATCGCTGGTCACCAGTCCGCTGGTTCCAAGACCGGTGACACCCATGAAGTCCTGAATCGACTGGATGTCATCGAACGCTTCGCAGCCATCCCACTCCAGCATCACGCTGTACGAGCCGACCTCGGATCCACCGTCACTGGAACCGCCGTTGTCGTCCCCGTTGCCCGGGGCCGGCAGCTCGTCGCCACCGCATCCGGCCAAGAGGAGACCGGCGGCGCCTAGCGCGGCGAAGCCCTTGATCAGAGTCAGGTTTCGAGTCACGTCGGTGAGTCCTCTCTTTCGGTCGCCCGGATGCCTGCTGACCACTGTCACAATGCGCCTTCGTAGTCGGCTGCGCTCTGCTGGTCCGTCTCTTCGTGCAGATTGCCGGACTCTTCGAGGGTGTCGATGATGCCGTGCAGGGATTCGCGCAGCGCCTGGAGGTTTTCCCAAGTTGTCGTGTGGAAGGTCTCGTAGCTCCCCCGCGCCGCGTCCGAACCGGCCATGGCACCGAAAGCGGGCATCTTGCCGAGCACTTCGCCATTGCGGAGTTTCGGGATGATCTCGTTCTCGACGATGTCGAGCTGCGCTTGGACCTTCGTGCGGTAGGCGCGAAGCGCCTCCGGGTCGACTTGCTTGCTAGTGGACGCCATCGCATTCCCTGTCTGTGAGTCCAGTACCTGCGGTACGTTCCCCCGACGTGCGGTCTGACGCCATCGCGCGAGGACGCGAGCGGTTCAGGGCGGAACCTGCAAGCTGCGTTGCGTCCTCGGGGGGATTACGCGGGTCTCGGGTATAAGTTCACCGACCACGTTAGCAGGAGTGTGCAAACCGTGTTCCCCCTGAATGATTGCATCGATACGGGGCGTGACCGCAGCTCACGGACAGGTCCGCGCACCGGTCACGCCCGCTGCCGATCCGTTCAGGCGTACAGGTCGTCGCCGTCGGACATGCGCAGCATGTCGGTGGCGACCTCCTGGTCGACCACGCCGCCGCTGTCGATCGCCGTCTGGAGTCCGGCCATCAGCCCGTACAGGGTGCCGCGCAGGTACTGGAGGTTGCGCCAGGACGTCGCGTGGAACTCGGCGTACTCGACGGCCGCGACCTCGGAGGCGCCGGGCGCGCTGCCGAAGGCCGGGGCCTTCTTCAGGTCGCCGTCGCGCAGTGTCGGGATGATCTCTTGCTCCAGCTCTTCGAGCAGGTCGCCGAGGAACTGGCGGTACCGCTCGAGCGCGGCCGGGTCGAAAGCGCGCGTGGCCATGCAGGGCTCCTTCTCTACGCGTAGGGGTCGTCGTCCTCATTGACGAAGCCCCACATGTTCTCGTCCTCGACCAGGTCGACGTCGGGTTCGCGTTCGTTGCCGTCCGTGGGCATGCCGGCCCCGGCCGCGCCGGCGCCGCCGCCCATCATCGCGCTGGTGCTCCGGGAGGCCCCGGCTGCCGCGGTGCCGCTCACCGCCGCCCCGGCCGTGGTGGCGCCGAAGGTGGCGCCGCCGCCGACCGTGGCCGCGCTGTTCGCCGCGGGGGCCGCCGGTGAAGGGCCGAAACCGCCCGTGGCGGACCTGGGGTCCCCCGCGAGGGGGCCGGCGCCGGCCAGGCCGCCGCCGGGCTTCTCGTCGTCCTCCTCCTCTTCGGCGGGGGGTTCCTCGGCGACCGGGGCCTCGCCCGCGGGCGGGTCCAGGGACGGGTCCTCGCTGGCGAGGGGCGCGCTCGTCCCGGTGGGCTGGTCCATCGGCGGCGGTTCGAGGTCCATGTACGCGGGGTCGGCCGAGGCCGGGTACTCCTTGTCGCTGCGCACGGTCCGCACCGACCGGTCCTCGCCGTCGGTGTCGGCGCTGCGCTGGTCGATGTCCTCGTTGATCTCGCCGTGCCGGGCGTCGTAGGCGCCCCAGCTCTGGTCGACGCGGGTCCCGTAGTGCTCCATCGCGTCGGCGACGGCCAGCTCTTTGGCCTCTTCCACGGTGAGGCCCTTGGGATCCAAGCCGTCGCGTTCGATGTTGACGGGGCTGGAGTAGAAGTCGACGTAGTGGACGATGCGCTCGTCGATGTAGTCGATGATCTCGGTCGCGAGCTCGGACTCGGCCCCGCCGAGGGCGAGCACGTGCTCGGCGTCCTGGCAGGTGTACTCGATGCAGTCGCCGTGCCACCAGGCGGGCCTGACGTGGACCGCGACCCAGCTGTGCCAGTCGCCGTCGATCCAGAACTGCGGTGCGGGGTAGGGGATCTCGCCGGAGTCGCCGCCTTGGAGGGAGTAGAGCGCCTCCTGGGACGACTGGAGGCTCGAGACGGTCGCGTCGATGTCGTCGACGAGGTCGTCGACCAGTTCGCGGGTCTGCCCGCACGCGGCCTCGAAGGCCTCGAAGTCGGCGCCGGACCAGCCTTCGGAGAGGCCGGTGAGGTTCGACTTGATCTGCTCGGACCAGTCGGCGAGGCGCCCGGCCACGTTCTCGCTCCAGGCGTTGCGCAGGCGCTCGATCGAGTGCGCGTCGGTGTACTCGGGGCGCACGGCGCCGACGGCGGCCCGGAAGTCGGCCTCGGTCGGGAAGGACATGCCCGATTCCTTGGGGCGCAGCCGGTAGAGCTGGCGTTCGACCGGGACGGCGGAGACGAGCTGCTGCCAGCCGATCTCGCCCGGGTGCGCGGTCGGGTTGGCGCACTCGGGGTTCGAGCAGCCCGGCCGGGCCGGGGCGCACTCCTCGGGTGCCGGCGCGTCGATCCCCGAGTCGGTCTCGGCGGGCGGAGGGGGCGGGGGCGCGCCCTGGACGTCGCCGAAAGCGGGGGCCGCAGAGGCCGGGGCGGCGGCGTCGAGCCCCTGGTAGGACTCGAGCGAGTTGTCGCTCATGGGTACTCACCTCGCGGCGGAAGAGGGGTGACAGATGCCCTTCACGGTAGCAACATGGCGCCATCGAAGGGAACCTCCCGAGCCGCCGCTTCCCGGGCTTCAGCGGTCGGGACGCTCCCAGTAGCGCCCGGTGAGGGCGCGGCGCAGGCCGCCGCGGACGTCGGCTCTCGGGGCCGGGCGGGTCTCGGCGGCGGGGGCGGGTCCGAGCCGGTCGATGCGGCAGCGCCAGCGGTGCAGCAGGGGTTCGGCGGGGTCGGGGACGGCGGTGACCTCGACCGCGAGGTCGACGCGGGCGACCTGCCCGGCCGCGAGGTTGACGGTGGCGCTGCGGGTCTCGGCGGGTTCGGCCGGTCCGCTCAGGGGCATCGGGGCGGCCGGGGTCCGCACGGTGAGGCGGTGCGAACCGGGGGGAACCTCGATCCACATGCGGGTCCAGGTGGCGGCGACCGGAACGCCCGCGCCCGGGTCCGCGGGGCCGAGCGTGATCTCGGGCGGGGGCACGGCGAACCGGTGCCGGATCGGGACGAGTTCCCCGAGGTCGTCGAGCGCGCGGCGCTGCGGGCCGCTGATCCGCGACTGCCCTTGCGGCAGTTGCAGTGCCAGTTCCGCAGAGGTCAGGTCGGCTTTGACGAACCGCGCGTCGACCAGAATCGCGGCCGCCCCGTGGCCGAGCTCGGGCAGCGGCCCGGCGGGGTCGAGGATCGCGGGACGGAGGACGCGGCCGGAACCGGCTCGCGGGTCGGCGCCCGGAACCTGAAGGAGCGCTTCAGGTGTCTTCAGCGCAGCTTCAGGTTCGCCGCGGTTGAATCGAAGCGTCGTCCACAGCACCCGAACGGCCCATCCCGCGAGGGCCGCGATCCAGACGGCGGCCCCCGAGAGCAGGGCGGCCGCCGCCGCGACACCGAAGGAGGCGAGCAGCAGGGACGAGACCACGCCGACGACCAGCGCGAGAAGAAAGAGGTGAAAGCTCCTGCGGCCCCGCGCGTTCGCGGGGAGGTACTGCCAGAACTCGAGCCGCCCGCGCGGTCCGAGGGTGTGACCGGTGTAGCCCGCGAGCAGGCCGCGGACGGCGCCGGGCTCGTCCGAACGGGATCCGCTGGTACGTTGCGGCGCAACGGGAGCCTTGGGATTGCCCGCAGTGTCCGCGGTATCGGCGATGTCCTCGGGGAGGCCGTAGGCCCGATGCACGTCGCCGAGCATCCCAATGTAGTCGAGCGCGGTCGTCGCCTCGGCCTCGATCTCGCAGGCCCGCCAGGTCCGCGAGTGCTGGCTCTGCACCTCCACGAGGTGGCGCCCGGCGGGCAGCGGCAGTGCGATGCGGCCCCAGCCGGCGGCGACCGGGTCGCCGTCCACGAGGACGACCGGCACCAGGCTCGAGCGCAGGTCGCCCTTGGCCGCGACCGGGTCGCCGGCGCGTTCGCGCTCATCGATCAGCACGGCGGCTTCGGCGATGGTCCTGGCGGCCGGGCCCCGGCAGTGGCCGACGCGCAGGTCGAGAACGCCGGTGCTCTCGCTCGGGATCGGGTTCCCGGTCGTGGCCCCGCGCCCCGGGATCGGGGCGATCCGCCAGCCGGGCATCGGGGCCCGGAAGCGGGGGCTGGCGCCGTCGATCAGCTCCACTGCACCTCTTCGGGATTGGTGAACTCGTCGGGGGCGTGGTCCTCCCACAGGTTGAGGAGGCCGTCGACCGCGCCGAGTCCCGGCCCGCCGCCGTCGTAGCCGCTGCCCCATTCGCCGTCGCCCTTGTACAGCGGCGCGATGGCGGAGCCGCCCTGGAGGGCGTGCAGCCCGGGGACGACGCTCGCGTGGCGGCCGCCGGAGGTCATCATGAGCGCGTTGAGGCCGTAGACCGCGAAGCCTTCGAGCATGTTCGCGACGCCGGCTCCGGCGATGTCGACCGGGCTGACGGGGTTGCCCGCGCCCTTCTGGAACCCGAAGGTGAAGGCGGTGAGCCCGCCGGTGAGCGCGGCGCAGCCGGTCGAGATGGAGATGAGCACCGACTCGAAGCTCTTCATGGTGGCCACGAGCGAGGTGGCGACGGTCTGGGCGCTGGCCATGATCGCGGGGGCGCCGGGCGCGGTGAGGACGCCGGCGAGCGCGGCGAGGTAGGCGACGAGGAAGGCGTCCATGACGACGGTGCAGGCGGTGAGGAAGAGCCAGTAGACGGTGAGCATGACCGCGAAGGCGATGAGCTGCGTGCCGATGAGGAACGCGGTGACGGCCAGTTCCTGGAGCTGGAGTTTGACGTTGCCGGCGGCCTCGGTGAAGCCGTCGGCGTCGGTGCCGCTCCAGTTCTGGTCGGTGACCGTGTCGACCTCGGTCTGGAGGGCCTCGGCGGCCTCCATGTTCTTCTCGGCGAGCATGATCCACGCGCCGCCGGCCTTCATGATGTCGCCGGGGTTGCACTGGTTCATGTACACGCTGGTGGCCATGGCCTGCACGGCGAGACCGAAGACGATCGCCGGCGGGGCGATGGCGACCGCGCAGCTCTTGATGACGCCGTTGTAGTACGGCGCCATCTCCTCGCCCGCATCGAAGATGCTCTGTCCTGCCGACATTGCCAGTCCCCCTATTTGCCGCCGAACGACTGCGCGCAGGCGTCGTCGGTGTCTTCCATGTCCTGCGCGCACGCGTCGAGCGCCTCGCGCATCTCGCGGAAGCACTCGGCGGCCCCGGCCATCGACTCGGTCACGGTCGAGGCGGCCATCGTGTAGGCGGCGGCCATCGGCAGCGTCACGGTGGTGTAGAGACCCCGGTCGACCGCGCTCAGTTCGGGGAGGATCTCGTTGGTGCTCTCCAGAATCGGGACGACGTTCGCGTCGATGCCGGCCCCGAGCTGTCGCACGAACGCGGTGTCGAAGACCCGTGCCATCAGTGTCCCGCCTTTCGTTGGATGGTCTCGTTGATCTGCTGGATGCGCTCGATCATCTGCATGGCGGCTCCTCCGGCTCGCTGCGCGTCCTCTGGCGCATTGTCGATCGTCTCCGCAACCTGGGCCGGTACGGCCTCGCGGGCGCGTTCCTCCGCGACGGCCCGCAGTTCTGCGCGGGCGCGGGCGATGAGGGAGGTCAGGGCCTCGCCGAGCCCGTCGATGCCCCGGTATCGGGCGGCGGGTCCGATCCACACGCCGGCGACGGCCCGCTCGGAGCTGGAGGTGACGCTGAGGTCGCCCTCGTCCGTGTAGACCTCGGCGTTGAGGACTTCGGCGGCGGGTTCGGCGCGGGCGCTCTGGGCCTGGCGCATGGACTTGAGGACGCCGTCGAGTCGGTTGGCGATCGCGCGGTCGACCTCGGGGTCGCGGCTGAGGGTCTCGGCGGGGGCCTCGATGCCCAGGCGCCCGCGCATCATGGCGGCGAAGGCCTCGTAGCCGCCGGTGGCCGCCGCCTGCTGGAGCCGGCCGATCGCCTCGACGCCTTCGGCGAGCGCGCCGTCGGATCCGGCTCCGGGGCGCGGCAGCCGGCCGGCGAGCTCGGTGACCAGGCCCGCGATCACGTTCGGAGGCTGCCGGAAGCCCGCCGCGGTGACCTGGACGATGATCTTCCCGTCGTCGACGCGCAGCGTCACGTATTCGTCGAGGTCGGTGAAGGTCGGCTCGGGGTCGTTCACGGTGGCGGCTCGCTTCGGTCGAAGTCACCCCGACAATAGCGAACCTTCGTTTACAGAGCGTTCGCCCCGGTTTCGGGGCCGGTCACCGTTCGGACGCGGCCTCGGCCGGATCGCTGTTGCCGTTCTCCAGGGGCCAGACGGTGGCCTCGACCGAGCCGACCAGTTCCAGGGGTCCGACGAGGGAGGCGGTGCGGGCGACGGTGAAGTCGTCGAGGGCCAGGAGGCTGATGCCGCCGCGGCTCTGGGCGACGGCCGCGTAGAACGCGCCGGTGCCGCGGTCCTGGAAGACCCAGCCGGGCCGCGTGTCGGTGGGGATGGTGGGCACCTTGGTCCGCGCGGCGGGCAGGTCCCCGGTCGCGGCGGTGTCGGGCGCGTACGGCGGCATCGGGTGGCGCGGTTCGGGTGCGAAGCGCGGCGTGTAGTCCTGCGACTCGGGTTCCATCGGGGTCTCCGTGTAGTCCGGCATCTGATAGCGGGTCGGGTCGCCCGAGACCGGGATCGGCGGCGGGGCCATGGTCTGGTCGGGCACGGCGATGAGGGTGCGCATCTCGACCTTGCCGGCGACGTAGCTCACGAGCCACAGGCCGACGGCCAGGGCGAGGAGGTCCATGCCGACGGCGAGGAGTACCCGCAGGTTGGCGTTCAAACCGGTGCCGATCTGCGCCAGGGAGAACAGTCCGGCGGCGAGGGCGAACACGATGAGGCCGGCGAGGGCGCCGGTCATGACGGCGGGGCGTCCGAGCCGCGGGAGCGGGGCCGAGGGCCACTTCTCGGCGGCGCGCACGCCGCCGAGCGCGGTCGCCGCGAGGGCGGCGACGGCGAGACCGGCGACGGCGAAGGCGACCGCGGCGACGGTGAGCCGCCCGGCGATGTCGTCGATGTAGTCCATGGTGGTCTCCGCGAGGTCGGTGCTCGGCCTGGTGGCCGACGGTGTGGGCGTGTTCGTGTCGTACCGGACGGTGCTGCGTGGTCGGGTCTATTGTGCGGTGCCGCGCCGGATTCGAGCGTAGGACACCGAGCGTCTCCAGTTTAGTGTCGGATTACCGACACGGAGTGATCGCGCCCATCGGATTGCCATTCGCCGGTCAATCGGTTTCACTGTGCCGTGGCGGGTCGAACGGTCGCTCTTCGAGCCGACGAAGGTGCGTTCCGTCAGGGGCCCGGCATATGATGAGGGCAGACCCCGCAACGGGTTGGGAGACAAGAAACATGAGTGAAAATTGCGTTACGTGAGACGAGAGTGACTCCTGTGACGGAAGGATGGGACTGAAGATGATGACAGAGACACTCTGGACGGTGGCCGCGCACGCCCAGGCCGGCGCCGAGATCAACACGCAGGGGATCATCGGGTTCTTCCTGTCCCGAATCGCTCCGATCCTCCTGGCCATCCTCGGACTCATCTTCATCGCCCGAGCCAACAAAGGCGAGGTCAGCCGCGTGCTGACCTCATCGACCATCGCGATCATCGGCATCGCCTTCATCGCCGGCGCCGTGGTCCTGGTGGCCGTCGGCGGCGGACTGGTCGACGTCCTCTTCAGCCAAGAGGACTAGTGAGCCCCCACATCGCCCCTTGAGGCAAGGCCGGACGGAGGACGCCCATGCGCTTGCGCACCGACGACGACATCTACCGTGCCCGCCTGCTGTACCTGGGCCCGCCCGGCTACACCCTCCCCGTCCACCTGCCCTACGGGCAGTACGGTGCGTTCGCCGCGCTGCTGGCCCTGTTCATGCTCCTCCACTGGGCCTTCACCGGCGACGTCGACCTGTTCCCCTCCATCGAGATCTCCCTCGCCCTCGTCGCGACCTCGCTGATCTTCCGCTACGTCGACGCCGACCGCCCCGCGACCACCGTCCTGCGCACGCTGCTCACCGACTGGAAGCACACGCGCGACGCCGGCCACGAGGCGCGGATCCCCGCGTTCACGACCCGTTCGATCCGCCTGCGCCCCACACTCGTGGAGCCCGTCCGAATTGAGGAGCGCCTATGAGCGGCGAGGATCGCCGACAGCCGGTCGCCAAGTTCTCCGCCCCCCGTCCGCCCGCACCCGTGCGGGAACGGGAGCGGCAGTCGGGCGATCTCGGCGACGACGCGACCGCGCTCGCGGACGCCGTGTTCCGGGCGGAGCCCGTCAATCGGCAGGGCCGGGCAGAGGCGGCCCCGGCGCCGCAGGCCCCCTCCGAGCCGCGTTCGGCGCAGCCGGGCCCGGCGGCGGCCTCACCATCCCCAGTGGAACCGATTCGACACGCGACGCCACCTGCGTCGATGACCCCTCCGGCAGCGGCCCGTCCCCCGGCCCCTCCACAGGGTTATCCACAGAATCCGCCGAGTTATCCACAGGGGTATCCACAGCGTTACCCACAGGCCCCCACCAGCGGGAATCCACAGGGTTATCCACAGAACAACGGAAGTTATCCACAGCAGGCGCCGAGTTATCCACAGGCTGTTGACCAGGGTCGGGGAAGTGTTTCCACAGGTCGCAAACCGGCCACGCAAAACGGTGCACAACGGGTGCCGGGCCAAGACCTCGTCCCGGTCAGGCAGACCCGCGCCGAGGCCGCGCTCGTGGCGACGACCGACGACAAGCCGACCCGCGTCAAGCCGATCGCCGGCCAGAAGGAGCGCCAGCCGCTGCGCGAGCTGAGCCTCACCGAGATCGCCGGGCACGTCACGTTCACGCCCGCCTCGGTCACGGCCTGGTACGCGCTGCCCGGGGTGCGCTGGTCGTTCCGTCCCGACCTGGAGCGCGAGGCGCTCATCATCGCGATCGCCGAGCAGTTCGCCGGCCTCGCGGGGATGCGCGTCCACCTGCGGCGCACCACCCGGCCGTTCCCGGCCGACCAGTGGGCCCGCACCGTCGACCGCTACACCGCGCGGCCGCTGCGCACCGTCCCCGGCGGCACGAGCTGGGCCGACCACCTGGTCGCCGCCCAGCGCCACCTCCAGCAGCTCTCGCACGCCGAAGGCGAGACCTACCTCGGCATCACCTTCTCGCGCCGCGGCGCGTTCGACCAGTTGGGCGAGAAGGTCGGCCGCATGTTCGGCCGCGGCACCAAGCTGTCCGAGCGCGAGAAGATCGAGAAGCGCAGCCTCCAGTTCGACGAGGTCCTCGGCTCGTTCGGGATGCGCGCTCGCCGCGCGACCACCGCCGAGCTCGAAGGGCTCGTCTACCGGTCGGTCGCGCTCGGCATGGAGCCGCCGCGCCTGCTCTCGGGCACCAACGAGGAGTGGGAGTCCGGCGACATCCTGGCCCTCACCGAGTCGATCGAGCGCTACCGGAGCCCCTACGGCTCCACCGTCAAACTCGTCAACCGCCTCACCGGCGAGGAGAAGCACACCGCGGTACTCACCGTCGGGCGCATGGAGGAACTCGAGATCCCCCAGCGCCACGAGCCGTGGCTGCACTTCCACGAGCGCTGCCCGTGGCCGGTCGAACTGTCGAGCCGCATCGACATCCTCGGCCCCGGCGAGGCCTTCCGCGACCTCGACCACCGCCTCCGGCTCATCCGCAGCCAGCAGCGCGACTACGACGAGCACGCGATGGACGCCCCGCCCGAACTCCAGCGCCTCGCCGAGCGCGCCCTGGGCGTCGGCGACGAGATGACCACCGGCCTGCCCATCGACGCCGCGCGCGCCCACGGCTGGCACCGCCTCGCCGTCACCGCCGACACCAAAGAGGAATGCCTTGAGCGCGCCCGCACGCTCATGCAGATGTACCAGCGGGACATGCGCATCAGCCTCCAGCACCCGAAGAACCAGGACTGGCTGGCCCGCGAGTTCATCCCGGGCGAGCCGGTCGCGCAGACCGGCTACGTGCGGCGCATGCCCGTCAAGCTCTTCGCCGCGGCCCTGCCGCAGGCGGCGTCCACCGTCGGCGACCAGCGCGGCGACCTCATCGGCCGCACCGCGGGCACCTGCCGCAGGCCGGTCTTCCTCGACCTGCACTTCGCGACCGAGGTCCGCGAGAAGTCGGGCCTGAGCGTGTTCGTCGCCGAACCCGGCGGCGGCAAGTCGACCCTCATGGGCGCCATCGGATACCTCGCCGCCAGGCGCGGCGTCCAGGTGACGCTGCTCGACCCGTCCGGGCCGCTCGCGAAGCTCTGCGAGATGCCCGAGCTCAAGCCGTTCTCCCGCGTGCTCAACCTGACCGGCTCCGAGTACGGGACGCTGGCGCCGTACGCGCTCATCCCGTCCCCGCGGCGCGAGCACTACGAGGACAGCCCCGACGGCCAGCGCGAGTACGACATCGCCGTCTCCAACGCCCGCTCGGAGCGGCGCATGCTCGTGCAGGACATCTGCGCGATGCTGCTACCGCCGCAGGTCCAGCGCGAGGCGAGCACCGCCCGCCTCCTGCGCCACGCGGCCCGCCACGTCCCGGCGGAGGAGGACTCCGCGCTCGAGGACATCGTGGAGACCCTCCAGGACGCCGAGGACCACACCACCGGCGACGGCGCCGAACTCGCCGCGCTCCTGCTCGACACGGCCGAGATGCCGCTCGCGAAACTGTTCTTCGGCACCCCCGACCGGGGCGTGCTGGAGGACGACACGGCGCTCACGGTGATCACCATGTCCGGGCTCCGCCTGCCGGACCTGGGGATCGAGCGCGAGTACTGGTCGGCCGAGGAGGCGCTCGCGCTGCCGATGCTGCACACCGCGCACCGCCTGGCCGTGCGCCGCGCGTACGGCGGCGACATG
Organism: Glycomyces harbinensis; assembly: GCF_900101745.1. Taxonomy (GTDB): domain Bacteria; phylum Actinomycetota; class Actinomycetes; order Mycobacteriales; family Micromonosporaceae; genus Glycomyces; species Glycomyces harbinensis. The sequence continues at coordinate 119,104 of NZ_FNAD01000008.1, forward strand.
CACCGGCGCAAGCTCGTCGGCCTCGACGAGGCGCACTTCATGGAGGGCTGGAAGTCCGGCCGCTCGTTCCTGGTGCGGTTGGCCCGCGACTCCCGCAAGTGGAACCTGGCGGCCCTGGTGGCGAGCCAGAACCCGAAGGACATCCTCGGGCTCGACGTCCAGAACCTCGTCTCGACCGTGTTCGTCGGCCGCATCGCCGAGGACACCGAGGTCGCCGAGGAGGCGCTCAAGCTGCTGCGGGTGCCCACCGGGGTCGGCTACGAGAGTGTGCTCGCCTCACTGTCCGAACAGGACGTCACGGAGACGAGCAAGCTGCGGTACCGCGAGTTCGTCATGCGCGACGTGGACGGCCGCGTCCAGCGCATCCGCGCCGACTTCAGCTGGGTCAGGGGGCTGCTCGACTACCTGAACACCACGCCCGGGGAGGAGAAGTGACCGACCCCTCGGCGCACGACCTCGCCCCTCCGACAACCGAACACCGACGCCCCGGCTTCGCGAAGCGGGCGGTCGGGCGATTGGGGCGAATGCTCCTGGTCCTGACCGCGGCGGCAGGCGCCCTGGCGTTCACGCCGGGCACGGCGGGAGCGCAGGCCGAGGAGGGGTGCAGCGACTACGAGTGGCACACGTACTGGTCGCAGTGCATCGACGAACTCCCCGAGGGACAGGAGCTGCAGTGCGAGGCCGCACCCCAACCGGCCTCGCCCGACTCGGGAATGGCCGGCTGGTTCGCCGAGCCGAGCGAGCTCGATCGCAGCGAGGGCATCGGCACCTACAGCCGATACGGCTACGCCGGCTACCAACTGCCGATGTACGGCGCGCAGCAGATGAGCGTCGGCGGGCAGTGCGTGGACTCCGTGTCGGTCCCCAACGGCGCCGACACCGCCAACGCCTTGGCGAACATGGAGTTCAGCCTCTCGGTGGCCACAGTCGGTGCGGCCAACTCGATGCGACAGGCCGCGTGGGAGCCCGACACCATGTGGGGCTGGTCGAACCGCTTCATGGAGCAGGGCACCGAGGTGCTCTACCGCCAGATATTCACCGTCTTCGGCGCGGTCACCGTCGGCCTGATCGGCCTGTACCTGCTGTGGCGTTCGAGGCAGGCGGACATGAACAACGCCGTCACGACCGTCGCGTGGGCGGTGCTCATCCTCGTGCTGGTGACGGCCGTGGTCCGCTGGCCGGTCAAGGCGGCCGAGTACACCGACCAGGCGCTCACGATCGGCATGGACCTGAGCACCGTGCTCATCAACGACGACACCGCCGAGGGCTGCGTCCGGATCGACAACCTCAGCCAGTCGGAGTACGACGAGCTCAAGGAGCTCAACGGCGACGGCTTCTGCATCGACACCCGCTCAGCGGCCGTGGTCGCCTCCGACACCGTCTCCGGCCAGGTCCTCTACCAGAACTGGCTGCGCACCATGCTCGGCCAGAGCGAAGAGGTCACCTTCCAGGAGCGCAACGGCGATGTCGTCGAGGACGACGAGGGCAACCCGGTCGTCAGCGAATCGAACGCCGCCTACAAGTACGGGCCCGCGCTGTTCGCCGCGCAGGCGTTCTCCTGGCAGGAGAACGAAGAGGCCGAGGACTCCTCCACCGTTCGCAACCGCCTCATCGAAGAGAAGCAGGAACTCTGGCAGAACCTGGTCGCGCAGATCCAGACCGAGGACCCCGAGGCCTACGCCAACATCAGCGGCCAGCGCGCCTGGGAGCGCACCGGCACCGGCTTCCTGGCCCTGCTGACGGCGATCTTCTTCTCGCTGTTCGACCTCACCGCGTCAATCCTCATCATCCTCGGCTTCATGATCGTGCGCTTCGCGATCGTGGCGCTGCCGATCATCGGCACCATCGCGCTCCTGCGCCCGGCGGGCGGCCCGTTCAAACGCCTGGTCAACACGGTGCTCGGCGCGATCATCAACGTAGCGATCTTCTCCCTTGCGGCGGTCATCTACATCTGGGCCTCCAGTCGGATCCTCGCCACCTCCATGCCCGTATGGCTGCAGGTGGTCATGATCGGGCTCCTCGGCGTGGCCGCATGGCTGCTCCTGAGACCCGGGCGGCGCATCGTCGGGCTCGTGGCCGGCGGCGGACCCGCGGACGCCTTCCTGGGGCGCCGCATCGACTCCGACAAGAGCGGCGAGCGCGAACGCGAGCTCGACCGCGCCAGGCAGCGCCGCGACGACGTCCGGCCCGAGGAGGTCTCGGACACCGTCCGCACCCCGCGCGGCACGAACAATCCGCTGCCGGAGCAGCAGAAGAGCGCCGCCCGGCCCGCGGGCTCGACCAGTGGGCCCGGCCCGAGTTCGCCCACCGGCCCCAGTCCCGGTGGTGGAGAGGTCTACCGGCCTTCGAGAGGGGAGTGACCGATGAACCGCGCCCTCCGGATCATCTTCTCCCGCTACGGGATCATCGCGATCATCCTGCTGCTGGTGCTCGGGGTGATCGCGCTGGCCCAGACGCGCGAGCAGACCCCGCTCGACGGCGCCGAGTCCGGCACCGAGGGCAGTGAGGGCAGTGAGGGCGAGGCGACCTCCGAGGCGTTCACCGAGGACGACGGGTTCGCGACCGAGGGGTGCGAAGGCGACGACTGCTATGCCGGAGAAGAGCTGCCGCAGGAGGCCGTCGACCGCGCGATGGACTTCACCGAGGCCTGGCTCAACCCGGACGGCTACGGCCCCGACGGCTGGTACGACTCGATCGTCCCCTATCTCACCACCGAGAACGCCGACCTGATGCAGGGCGTCGACCCGGTCTCCGTACCGGCCACCGAGGTCGCCGGCGAACCGGCCGCCGACGGCCAGAAGGTCGCCGTCCCGCTCGACACCGGCACGCTGACGCTCACCATGACCGAGGGCTCCAACAACTGGACCGGGAGCGACTGGCTCGTCTCGGCGATCGACTGGGAGCAGTCATGAGCGCGATCGGCGACGACGAGGTGAAGCCGAAACGGCCCCGCATCCCGAAGCGGCTGCGGCCCTTCATGTGGACGCTCGCCGTGCTCAGCGTGTGCTGCCTCGGCGTGGTGGTCTCGATCGTGCAGCTCCTGTCGGACCAGTCGAGCGACGAGGACGGCAACGTGATCCTCGCCGGCTGCGGAACGAACGTCGTCGTCGACCCGAACGCCGAGTTCCCCGAGATCGGGCCCTACAGCTCCGAGCAGATCAAGAACGCCGCGATCATCATCTCGGTCGGGCAGGACCTGGAGATCCCGGCCCGGGGCTGGATCATCGCGGTCGCGACGGCGATGCAGGAGTCGCGGCTGACGAACCTCGGCCACCTGGGCGACCAGAACGACCACGACTCGCTCGGGTTGTTCCAGCAGCGTCCTTCATCCGGCTGGGGCACGCCCGAGCAGGTCACCGACCCGGTCTACTCCTCGACGAAGTTCTACGACAAGCTGCAGACGGTCGAGAACTGGGAGACGCTGCCGCTCACCGTCGCGGCCCAAAGGGTCCAGATCTCGGCGTTCCCCGACGCCTACGCCAAGCACGAGCCGCTCGCGACCGAGATCGTCAACACCCTGACCGGCGGCGGGGCGCGGGTCTCGGCGGTCGACACGGAGCTGGGGACCTGCGCGCAGCCGGGCGACCTGTCGGCCTCGGGCTGGATGATCCCGGTCGAGGGGCCGGTGAACTCGGGTTTCCAGACGCCCGAGCGCCCGACCCACAACGGGGTCGACATCGGCGCGCCGCGCGGGTCGGCGATCGTGGCCGCGTCGAGCGGGACCGTCATCACCTCGGAGTGCAACGCGAGCCTGTACGGCGCGTCCTACTCATGCGATGTGGACGGTTCTCCGGAGGTGGCCGGGTGCGGCTGGATGGTCAACATCCTGCACGCCGGGGACTACCTGACCCGCTACTGCCACATGGGGTCCGCGCCGATGGTGAAGGAGGGCGACGTGGTCCAGGCCGGTCAGATCCTCGGCTACGTGGGTTCTTCGGGCCGGTCGAGCGGGCCGCACCTGCACTTCGAGACGCACTTGAACGGCGACCGCAGCCCCGCGGGCGCGGTGGACCCGGTCGCCTTCATGAACCAGATGGGCGCCCCGCTCGAATAGCGCATGCCTGCTACACCGCAGCACTCCCCGCGGCCTCAAGGCGGTTGAATGCTCAAGTGGTGAACTGGGAACGGATGTACGACTGCCACGGGGACATCGATCGCGTCCCCGAGCTCTTGGCGCTCGTCGAGCGCGAGGACGACGCGGAGGCATGGGATGAGCTGGGTCACCGGCTGGTCCTCGAGCACGACTTGGTGTTCCCCGCCAGTTTCGCCGCGCTGCCGCGTCTGGTGCGTCTCGCGTCGCGGAGCGCGCGGGCGCGCCGGCTGGCCGGGGTGATCGTGCGGCGCGCGGCAGGGGGCCACGGATGCGACGATCTGCTGGCGGGCTGCGCCGACGCGATCGATGAGCTCCGCGAGCTGCTGGATCGGCACCTGCGGTCGCGGCCGGACGACTACCTCGCGACGTTCCTCGACTTGCTCGCGGCGAAAGAGCAGTATCACTGGAGCGCGGTCGTGGGGGATTTCTCAGACGACTTCTACCAGGTCGCCTGCCCTCACTGCGCTGCGGAGGTGACGATCGCCATCGGCGATTACGGGCGCTACTCGGCGATCCGGGACTGGAACTTGGGCGACGTGGACCGGCGCGGGCTCAGGCCGGCTGACCCTCAGGCCCTTTCCGGTGTCGGTCGATGGATGCATGAGACCGCCGTCCGTGACGGGGAGTCCGCGCTCGCCGACGGGATCGCCCATCTCTTCGGCTATGCGGAATGTCCGCGCTGTGCCAGCGTCTTCAACATCGCGGAAGAGTACGCGTCGTCCAACCGCCCCGTCATGTGAGCGGAGCGGTGGTTCGCCGGAACGTCTCAGTCGTCGGCGGCGATGAGGCCCTCGCCGCCTTCGAGCGACGCGACGCAGTCGTCCTGCACCCCGATCTGGAACGTGAAGGTCTCCTCGGTCAGGTTGCCTTCGATGACCGCTTCAACCTCGAACAACGCGACCGCATCATCGCCGGACTCGATGGGGTCAATGGCATTGAGGTAACCACTGGGGTTCTCATCGGGTGCGGCCCAGTCGATCATGGCCTGATCCAACGCCTGGGCGGTGATGCCGGAGTACGAATCGCACTGCATTGCCGTGGCGGCCATCGGATTCCGCTCGAGCACGACACTGCGGAGGAAGTCCGTGGCCAGAACCTCAGGATCAACACCCGGCTCAGCGCTCTCGTCGATCGAAGGCTGTTCACTTTCGTCATCGGGCTGGGTCGCGTTCGAAACGCAGAAGGACCCGTCCCGCTCTTGAACGGTGACGGTGAACTCCTCGTCACGCTTGTTGGATTGCGAGATGAACGAGACCGTACCGACGACGCTGATTCCATCAGCCGTGGCGGTCGGGTCACCGGTCTCTACATCGACATCGCTGATACCGCCCAATTCATCGGCGTAGCCCTGGCGAATGGCGTCGAGATCGGCTGGGGTCAGTTCAGGCGAGGCGTCACCGCAGAGAGCGGCTTCAGCCAGATCCGTGTCGCCGTTCGAGCCGTATCGCAAGTAGCTCCACGTGGCGCCCTTTGCGTCGGTCGCGGGCTCGTCGCGAGGGTCGTCGTTCTCCTCGCTGCCGCTTGCGGCGAAGCCCGGGGCCACTGAGGCTCCCAGGGCCAGGACTATCGCCCAGGCGCCCGCCATGGCGCCCACCCGGGGCCACTTGCGGGGCGGGTCGGCGAATTCGGCGGCCTCCGCTTCGTCCACCGGCACGACGCGGTACCGCTTTCCGGACGCGTCGTGGACCGTCGACCTGCTCGCAGCCGGCCTTCTGGGGCGCACACCCCGAGCAACACGCCGAAACAAACCCATGGCCCTCACCCTATTGGACCGGGACCCTCCGGCTCAAGCAGCAGCCGTTCGCGGGCCCCGGCGTGAGGCCCGCCCGCCGTATTCTGTTGCTATGAGCGACCCCCCGTATCGCCTGCCGGACGACGATCTGCTCGACGGGCCCCTGGAGGCCCGCAGCGACGAGGTCCACCTGCGCATCGAGTCGCATCTGCGGGACCGCTGCGGCGTCGACACCCGCGCGGTCAGGGACTGCTTCGTGTGGAACGGGCTCCAGTCCGAGATCGAGGTGGACGGGTTCTTCGATGTCGGGGACGCGTTCCTGGAGCGGGCCGGCGCCGAGTTCGAGCGCCAGGCCGCCCGGGCGCCGCTCGGGCCGGACCGGGCCATGCTGTGCCTGTGGGTCCACCACAGCACCGTGCGCGCCTGGAACCACACCTACCGGGTCGACCTGCTGACCCGCTGCATGATCCAGTTCCGCGACACGGTGCGCAAGTGCTGGAGCCTGGACGAGGAGCCCGATCCGGCGGTCGAGCTGGCGCTGCGGCTGTGCGATCTGGTGCGCGAGGAGGTGCTGCTGGAGGACCGGTTGAAGACCGGCTCGCGCCTGCGCTACTGCGAGGCGCTGGACGCGGTCATCGACTCCTGCTCGGCGGTCCTGGAGGAGGCGCAGGCCTCGGCGAGCGCGATCGCCGCCTACGTCAGGGACGAGGTGACGGTGCGCCTCCAGTACCACCTGCAGCTGCGGGAGGCGAACCAGGCGCTCATCGCCAAGTCCGCCGGCCAGCGCCGGCGCTACGAGCTCCGCAAGGACCTGCGGCGCCTGGTGAACTCGTGGCCGTTCTCCTCGGTCGAGCTGTCGAAGCTCAACGCGCACCGCCAGGCCCTCGAGCGTCTCCAGGAGGCGCAGGAGGAGCGCCAGGCGTGGATGCGCGTGGACGAGGGCCGCATCGTCTACCTGTTCCCGTTCGGCGTCACAGGGATCGACTACGAGACGATCACGTCCCGGATCAGGGGCGCCGGTGAGCGCCCGGAGGGCGTGGTCCGCCCGACCGCGGTCATCGACCATTTCACCTACCACGCGGACATCTGGGAGCCGCGTCTCGAGCGGGAGAAGCGGTTCGACGGCCTCGAGGTGCTCCTGCCGAAGGTCCGCCTGCACGTGGACGAGGAGACCGTCGAGGAGCTCAGTGCGGCGATCCGGTTCTCGCCCATGGGCGTCCACTGCCTGCGCCTGGAGCGGACGGTGGAGGACCTGTACCCGAGCGAGCTGCACGCGGCGATGTTCCGGGCGGCGCGCGAGCACGGGACGATCGAGGTCGCCTGCGACGGCGCCGACCGGACCTGGGACCGCCTGTCGCGCTTCGCCCGCGACCTCGTCCAGAAGCAGCTGCACGCCCAACTCGCCGGGGGCGACGGCGAGGACGACGACCCTGTGACGATCCAGAGGGGACGGTCGCATGTGCTCGTGCGGGTGCTGCGAGCGTCCGAGCGGCGCCGCGAGTTCGAGCCGCACCTCGCCGGCTCGGACCCCCCGATGGTCCAGGACGGGCGCCGACTCCTGACGCTCGTGGGCGCCTCCGTGCTCCTCCACGCGGCGCCGGACGCGAAGGAGTCGCTGTGGGACTGGGTGCGGTTGTCCGACGACCACAGCAGGCAGATCTGGAACCAGCGCAACCAGGGCGACCTGCTCATCTCGACCGAGAACACCACGGTGATCGCGGCCCTGGACGCCCCGAACTTCATCTCCGGGGACCTGGAGGCGGTCGCCGAGTTCACCGCGTGCCTCAGCGGCACCCTCGCGTCCTGGAACCACCAGCTCGACCGCTACCGGGCCAGCGTCATCGGGTTCATCGCCGCCTACAACCTGCCGGGCGCCGACCGGTCGGCGCAGCTGGAGGCGATGAAGGCCGCCCGCACGCGCATGCTCGGCTTCGAGAGCGAGACCCGGCAGGTGATCTCGCTGCTGCACTCCCCGAACCTGCTGCGGTCGCCCTCGAACGCGGCCGCGCTGCGGCGCCTGCTGGCCGTCAGCGGCGTCGACGAGCAGCTCGAGACGTTCGAATCGCGCCTGGGCGAGGTCATGGCCGACCAGTCCGAGGCGACCCTCCAGCGATGGGAGGGCGACCGCCAGCAGCGCGTCCGCGACTCGGCCACGGCCGCCGTGTCGGCCCTGAGCATCTGCGCGGCCATCAGCATCTGGCAGGCGGCGAAGGTGTGGACGCCGCTGGGATGGAGCGTGACGACGGCGGTCGTGGCCCTGTGGGCGGTCGCCTACGTGTCGCACCGGTGGGTGACCTACAACGGCCTCGTGTCGACGCTGAAGTACGCGGTCAGGGTGCCGCTGACCCTCGTGCGCTGGGTGTGGACGGGCGCCGCGGCGCGGCGGATGCGCCCGATCGCCCGGCCCTGAGCCGCGCGATTCGCCGCCCGGCCGCGCCCCGGTTGCCATACTCGGCCGCATGGAGTTCACGACGGTGGAGCTGACGCGCCCGGGCGGGCTGCTCGGCGAGGTCTACGCGCGCCTGCTGGTCCCGGCGTTCCCCGCGGACGAGCTGGTCGGCGAGGGTGATCTGGAGGCGGCGCTGGCCGAGGGCGCCGGGAGCCTCCTGGCCGTGCTCGACCCGGAGGGGACGCCGGTCGCGGCCGCGTTCGGCCGCTGGTCGGCCGGTTCGAGGGTGGTGCTCCTGTGGTACCTGGCGGTGGATCCGGCGGTCCGCGGGCACGGGCTGGGCGGGCGCGTCCTGGCCGAGGCGGTCGGCGCGTGGCGGGACCGCTTCGCGCCGTGCCTGGTGCTGGCCGAGATCGAGGACCCGAACGGCCCGGTCCACGAGATGCACGGCGATCCGCGCCGCCGGCTCGCGTTCTACGAGCGGGCCGGCGCGAAGGTCCTGGACCTGCCCTATTTTCAGCCGGGGATCGGCGGTCCGGCCCGGCGCGTCCACGGGATGCTCCTGCTCGCCCTGCACGTCGCGCCCGAGTATGTGACGGTCGGGGGTTCGGTGGCGGGGGCGCCGATCGGGGTGTTCCTGCGCGAGAACCTGGAGGCCTCGGAAGGGCGCCGGCCCGTCGACGCCGCGGCCGGGGCGCTGTTCGCGGCGGCCGACCGCCCCGGCGGCGTCCCGTTGGGGCGGCGCGTCTTAGCGCTGCTTGTCCTCCAGGTAGCGCATGAGGTTCGCGGCGGACTGCTCGAGTTTCGCGTCGCCGTCGATGACGTCGCGCAGGTCGCCGGGGGCGCAGGGTCGGCGGTCGGCGAGGCGCGCGATGTCGAGGAAGTGCGGGCGGATGCCGGTGCGGCGGTAGGCGGCGAGCTTGTGGTGGCCGTCGAGGAGGAACGCGGCGCAGTCCTCCTCGTCGCCGGGCGGCTCGGACCTGAGGGTCACGGCGAGTGGGCGCTCTCCGCGCTCGATCGATGCGGTGTAGGCGTCCAGGGTGTCCGCGTCGTGCGGCGGCCACAGGTCGGTGGGGATGATCGCGGTGCCTTCGGTGCCGATCGGCTCGTCGGGGTACCACCAGGCCGACCCGTTCTCCCCGAACGGTTCGATGTGGACGTTCGCGTCGGGCCAGACGCGGACCCCGTAGTGGCCCGGCTGGAGCAGGCCCAGGATGGGGCGGGCCAGTTCGACGGGGTCGGCGTTCTCCACGGGCTTGCGCAGCAGTGCGCGCAGTGTGCGCAGCGCGCCGCGCAGGCCGGCGTCGCGGGTGCGGATCGCGAACCGGTCGATCGACCCCGACCCGGTGTAGCCCTCGACGATGAGCGGCCGCCAGCCGACGCTCAGCGAGCTGGCCCCGTCGTGGCCGCCGATCGCGAGCGTGCCGTCGCCGTCTTCGACTTCCAGCACCCGGTAGCCGAGTGACTCGGCCAGTCTCGTGATCATCAGGCCCTCCGTCCTGCCACCGGTCCCCTGGCGGTGGTCGTTCGCGTCAGCGCTGCCGGCGTCGCGGACGCTCCCGCGCCTGGTGTGCAGCGCTTCGTCCCGTTGCTGCGGTCCGGTCCGTTGAGGCGTCCGGTACCGCGCTCGGCCTGCAGTCATCCATCTTAAGACCCGTTGTCACGTTCGTCCCTCCGCGGTGCGGCGGGCCTGTGGAGCGACACCTTCCCCTGCCCCGCCCGTCTACCCGCATCGGCGGCTTCGAAACACCCCTCGTTCACCTCGGCGCCACCGGGGCCGGGCCGCGACGGGCGGCGCGCCTGCCGCGTTGCGGGCGGTGGCGCGCGGTCTCTATGGTGGAGCCCGAAAGCGAGGGCAGCCCGTGACCAAGTTGAACCAGATCATCGCCATCGAGAAGAGCGTCAAGGCGAAGGCCGCCCGCGCGCTCGGCGACGCCGGACGCGAGCTGGCCAAGGCGCCGCTCCTGTCGGGCATCTCCCGGACCTACCAGCCCAAGGACGAGGAGGGCGAGCAGCTGCCGCCCGAGTCGACGAAGGTGCAGCGGCGGGTCGAGGACCAGTTGCGCGAGGTCTCGGCGGCGATGACGCGCCTGTTCGACGTCACGGCCACCAAGGACCGCACGAACGCGCTCGCGACGGCCGACATCGTCGTCGACGGCGAGGTGCTGGTCGCGGACATGCCCGTCACCTACCTGCTGTTCCTCGAGAAGCAGCTGGGCGAGCTGCAGGCCCTCGTGAAGTCGCTGCCGGTCCTGGACGCGGGCGAGTCGTGGACGTTCAACGAGGCCGCCGACAGCTTCGCGACCGACCCGGTGAAGACCGTGCGCACCAAGAAGGTCCCGCGCAACCACGTCAAGGCCGAGGCGACCGAGAAGCACCCCGCGCAGGTCGAGGTGTACTACGAGGACATCCCGGTGGGCTACTGGACCACCGTGAAGTTCTCGGGCGCGGCCCCGGCCAAGCGCGTCGCGACGCTCGCCGACCGCCTGGACCGGCTCCAGACCGCCGTCAAGTTCGCCCGGGAGGAGGCCAACGCGACCGAGGTCGTCGATGAGAAGATCGGCGACAAGGTCTTCGGCTACCTGCTGGGCGACTGAAACCCATGAACCCCCCTGTTTTGAGCGACAGGGGTGGCGCGCAAGCGCCGACGACGCTGAAACTGAGATTCAAGTCGTAGCAGAACGCGGTGGTGTTGGGGGTTCGAGTCCCCCTTCTCCGGCTAGACCGGCCGGTCGAATGGCCCAATCGGTAGAGGCGCACCGCGAAAACTCAGACTCTCGCTCCAGCTTCAGCATTCGCCACGCCGCGCGGTACCGCGAGTAGTTCCCTTTTGACATCGGGGCTGGAGGTTCGAGTCCTCCCCGCCGCACCACATGCGGCGGTAGCTCAATGGCAGAGCACGATGCTAGCAGCAGATTCAGTGGCTACCGTCAAGGTCCGCAGCGGTCACTATGTGGCACATGGCGGCCCGGTGTCGAGGTCAACGACCCGGGCCGCACCTCCGTCTCCGGCGCACGCGCCGCGGACAAGGGTGTTGCACCCGCTTCGCCTCGGCCCCATAATGGTCGGCATGGACGACTACAGAAAGGGCGATGCCGCGTAGGCCGCCCGCGCGGGTACGCGCACAGCAGCCCCGCCGCCTCTCCCCCTGGCGGGCGACGTTCCTCCCCCGCATCCCCGGCGCCTCGGGCGCCCTCCAGGCCGCCGTCGTGCGGCTCGAACACGCCGACGCCCGCCTCACTCCCGGCGACATCGCCCAGGCGTTCACGCAGTGGCGGCGGTGGGTCCACCGACCCGTACGGCAGCTGAGCACGGGGGCGGGTTCGTGCCCCTGCCCCTCATGCGGCACGTGGTCGCGCGAGGTCCTCGAACGGACGGCGCACCGCCTCCCACCGCGCCAGGCCCGCGAGCTGCGACGCCTCCTCGAACCGCTCGACGAGCGCTTCCTGTCGCGCACGGTCCCGGTCCCGGCCCGGTTCGAGCACCGGTGGTGGGCGTACCGTGCCTGACGACCGGACCGCGGCGCCCGGCGGGAGCGCACCGCGGGCACCGCCGAACCCCGAGTGCGGGGCGCGCCGCAGGAGGACCCGACAATGCCGGTAGGGCCCGCCCTACCATCGAAATGCCTGCTCACCGGCTCGAAGAACCGCCCCGGGCGGACGAGTATTGAGCACATGAACAAGATCTTCAAGCAGCTCGGCGCCGACTCCGGCTACCTGCTCTCCGCGTTCCCGATCGCCCTCCCCGCCTTCGTCATCACCGTCACCGGCTTCGCCGCCGGCATCGGCACCGCGGTCGTGTGGGTCGGCGTGCCGATCCTCGCCGCGACGCTGTTCGCCATGCGCGGCCTCGCCGCCGCCGGCCGCAGTCAGCTCTCGGCCGTCCTCAACCGCCCGATCACCGCACCCCGCTACAAGCGGGCCCCCGAGAACGCCTCGGCCCTGCGCCGGTACCTGACGCCGCTGGGCGACGGCCAGTCGTGGATGAACCTCCTGTGGGGCCTGGTGAACTTCCCGCTCGCGATCCTCGGCTTCGTCGTGGCCCTGTCGTGGTGGGCCGCGACCATCGCCTCGCTGACCTACCCCCTGTACGCCTGGGTCATCCGCCGCGCCACCGGCGAAGGCGACGGCCTGGAGCACGCGACCCGCTGGCTCGGCTGGGGCGACTCCTACGCCGCACTGTCGGCACTGGCTCTCCTGGGCGGCCTGGTCATGGCCCTGCTCCTCCCGCTGGTGCTGCGGGGCCTGGCCCTGACGCAGGCCGGGCTCGGCCGGGGCCTGCTCGCCTCCCTCTCGGAGCCGGACGCGCCCTACGGCCCGATCCGCGCCGCCGAGATCGACACCGAGGTCACCCGCGTCCAGGAGCGCCTGTCCGCCTAGACGGCGGCCCGCGAACGACCCTGCGCGACTTGAAGAACCACGACGGCCCCGCCACCGCGGCGGGGCCGTCGCCGTCCCCGCCGCACCCGACTCTTCCACCGGGAACGGTTCTCAACCGGTGATAGGTTGAGCCGCATGGCAGCACCGCACCAGCCCGGCGACCACCAGGGATCACACGGCGGACACGCGCATTCGGCGGCCTTCGACTTCGCCGAGGCCGCACCCCGGCTCCGCGCACGCGCCGACGCCGAGACCGACCGGTACCGCCGCCGCGCCGCCCGCCTCGCCCCGCCAGGCACCCGCACCGCCGCCGACATCGGCTGCGGGGCCGCCTCCATGGCCTTCGCACTCGCCGAAACCCTCCCGGACGCGCAGGTGACCGCCGTCGACGCCGAACCGGCGATGATCGACCTCGTCCGCGAACGCGCCGCCGAACGCGGCACCCCCGTGCGCACCGCCCTCGCCTCCGTCGACGACCCCGCCGCACTCACCGCCGCCGTCGAGACCCCCGCCGACTTCATCTGGGCCGGACACGTCCTCCACCACGCCACCGACCCCCAAGCGGCCCTGGACCACCTGGCCGCCCTCCTCGCCCCCGGCGGAACGATCGCCATCGGCGAAGGCGGCACCGCCGTCCAATACCTCCCCTGGCACCTGGGCACCGGCCGGCCCGGCCTGGAACTGCGCCTCATCGAAGCCGGCTCCCGCCGCCTCGAAGACGGCGGCGACGAGCACGGCACCGTGCCGCTCCCCTACGGCTGGAACCTCGCCCTCGAACAAGCCGGACTCACCGCAGCCCGCGGCCTCCACGAACTCGACGCGATCCCCGCCCCGCTCACCGGCACCGACCTCGAACACGCCCTCGAAGCCCTGGCCGCCAAGGTCGGCTGGTTCGAGCACTACCTCAGCGCCGAAGACCGCACCGCCTGGGCGCGGCTGCTCGACCCCGACCGCCCCGAGTGGCTCGGCCACCGCCGCGACCTCCACCGGCTGGGCGTCGACACGGTCTACACCGCCGTCAGACCCCGGTAACCGTCCCGGCTCAGTCGTCGGCCTCGAGCGTGCCCGACTCGATCTCCAACTGGAACAACCGGTCCAGCGCGGCCAGCCCGTACGCGTCCTCCAGGCTCTCCGAGCACGCGAAGTCACTGAGCAGGTCGAACCCGTCCCGCATCCCGAGCCGCCCGAGCCGGTACGCCGCCTCGATCCGCCCCGACCAGTGGAAGCACCCGTCGACCGCCAGCACCGAGTACGCCTCGACCCCCACGTCGGGGCTGATCCCGTACATCGCCTCGGCCGCATCGATGCCCAGATGGTGGTCCATGACCGCCTCGACGCCCTTGATGAGCCGCCACAGCGCGTCCTCGGCGTCGGCCACGCAGTCGTCGGCGAGCTGCTCGGCGCAGATGATCCGCAGCCGCGACGTCACCATCGGCGCGTTCGCCAGGTGCCGCAGCGCCAGCGCCGCCGCCGAACGGTTGACGCGCCGCAGCGCGTTCGCGGCGCTGTGGCGCACGTACTCGCTCACGGAGTCGTCGGTGACCAGCTGCATGAGCGCGACCCCGGCCGGGCGGGCGGCGCAGTCGACGAGGGCGCTGGCCGCGTCGAGGCGGTGCCTGTCGGGGACGGCGGCGTCGGCGGCGATCAGCTCGAGGGCGCGGGCGGCCGCGTCGCGCTGGTAGCGGCTCATGTGCTCGGCGGCTTCGAGGCGCACTTCGACATCGACTTCGGCGTCGGTGGCGACGGGTGAGAGGCGCACGGCCATGTCCTCGCCGCCGAGGTCGACGAGGTCTTGGATGAGCTGGATGCGCAGGTCGGTGTCGATGTTCTCGTTCTTGACGGAGGCGACGAGGCTGCCCATGGCGCGGTCGCGGCGCTCGGCGGGGGTGCCGGGGTCGGCGGCGGCGTCGACGGAGGCGGAGACGGCCGCGCCGAAGGTGGGCTCGCCTTCGGCCTGGCCCCAGAAGGCGGTGCGGGCGGCGGGCGCCTTCGGCGGCGGGGGGTCGTCGCGGAGCCGGGCGAGCTGGCGGCGGCGCTGCCAGCGGCAGGTGGCCCAGGTCGCGGCTATCGCGGGGCCGAGGAGGCCGTAGCCCCAGAGGCGGTTGACGCCGATGAGCTCGACGACCGGGACGGGTGCGAGCACGGCGGAGAAACGGAGGGTCCACAGCTGCATTGCGTCGGCGTTCGCCATACGTTGAACCTCGGGTAGGAGCGTGTCTCTGTTGCTGCCAGAACTTCTCGTACGGCTCCGCCGCGGGTCGCGGCGGGAGGCCCGTCGCGGCGTCGTGCGCGGCCCCGGCGTCGGGATGGCGGGGCCGCGTGCGGAGTGCCGGGGCATAAAGCGTAGTCCCACAGGGGGAATCGTCGTCGCACAGGGTGTGCGACGGGTCCGTGGCCGGGAGTGAGGCCTCTCGGGCGGCGAGCGGTTCGTGCCGGAATGCGACCGTTGCGGTCGTTCGGGGCCTGGACCTGGTCTTTCGCGGGTGCCACATTGTCGCCAGGGGCCTGTACGATCGGAATCGACCCCCGGTGAGACCCGTTCACCAGCCCGACCAGCGTGGGAGTGCTCTTGAAGCTCAGTGTGCGACCCGTTGCGGGGCCCTGTGCCGTGGGCCTTCAGGAAGATCCCATCCGAGCAGACGAGGCGTGAGAGAGCGATGACGTATCCGCCCCCTGGCGGCGAGAACCCGCAGTACCAGCTGCAACCCGAGCCGCAGCAGCCCAGCGACCCCTACATGCAGCAGGGGTACGGCAGCACGCCTCCGCCCGGGAACTACTACCAGCAGCAGCCGCCGCAGTACTCGCAGCAGCCCGGCCAGCCGGGCTATCCGCCGCAGGTCGGCGTGCAGCCGGGCTACCCGACGGCGCCCGGTTCGGTGCTGCCCCCGCCGATCCCGCAGCCGAACTCGGGGAACAACCTCGGGATCATCCTCGGCGTGATCGTCGCGATCGTGGTGGTCCTCGGCGTCGCCGCAGTCCTGATCATCCCCGGTCTGACGGACGACGAGGGCGACCCGGACGCGGGCGGCGGCACCGACCCGGCGACGAGCGCGGAGGCCTCCGAGGACGAGCCGTCCCAGGAGCCGACGCCCGAGGCCAGCGAGGAGCCTTCGGCCGATTCGACCGGGACCCTTGAAGGCTGGGGCACGGCGGTGAGCTCTGAGGACTACGACGTCAACACGCCTGAGGGCGCCGCGATCGCGTACCGGCTCTCCTCGGACAACGACGACAACGAGCTGCTGCAGTCGGTCGTGTGCGCGAACCCGACGTCCGCGATGCAGAGCGACGTCGACTGGGAGGTGGAGAACGAGGGCCTCGGCTTCAACTTCATCCACTGGGGCATCGCCCGCGAGAACGCGGACGGCACGGTCCAGGCGTGGGCCGGCTGGACGTACGACGACCTCGCGCCGGACTCGGTCGACGACCTGTCGACCGGCTACACCTTCACGGCGGTCGAGGAAGACGGCGCCTGGAAGCTCTGCGACGTGGTCTTCGGAGCTCCCGAGTAACGACGCGGCGGCCCGCGGACGCGGGCCGACCTCTCGAAGCGGTGCGGGGCGCCTCCTTTCAGGAGGCGCCCCGCACCGCTTTCGCATGCGCCGGACGGGTCGCGCCCGCTCGGGGACGCGACCGGGGCCGGTCGCGCCCGCTTGCTTCGCCCACAGCGGTTGAACTGCGATTTCTTGCTCCCGACGGGAAGTTATCCACAGGCCGAAAAGAAGTTGTTGACGGTATGTAGCCGAGTCGGCACAGTTGACATATGACGCAACTACCGATGTACCGCAGCAGCACCGCGACGATGAGCCGGCCGGCCGGCGACGAGGACGGCTCCCGCGCCGGGGAGGATCTGCTCCTGCGCTTCGAGGCCGCCTTCGAGGCCGATTTCAGCCAGGTGGCGACCGGTCGCACGGCCGCCTGGATCCACGGTTTCGATGTCCTGCCACCGGGTGCCGACCAGCGCGACTGGCCGGTCGAGAGTTCGCCCGATCCGCCGCTGGCCGAGATCACGGTGGTCGACGGGCTTCCGGTGACCACGCTCGCCCGGACCCTGGTCGACTGCGCGGCGGACCTGCCGCGCCTGGAGGCGGTGGCCGCGGCCGACCAGCTCCTGCGGGCGGGTGTCGACGGGGGCGCCCTGGCGGCCGCGCTCGAACCGGTGCACGGCGACCGGCTGCGCCGGGCGAACGCGACGCTCCTGGCGGCCGATCCGCGGTCGGAGTCGCCGATGGAGTCCTGGACGCGCTGCCTGATCAGCGACGCCGGTCTGCCCACGCCGGTCCCGCAGTTGCGGGTGCGCACTCCGAACGGCCGGTCGAAGTTCCTCGACTTCGGCTGGGAGCGTTGGCGGGTCGGTGCGGAGTACGACCGCATGGGCACCCATCTGGGCCTGGAGGCCGAGACGGGCGACCGCCGGCGGCATCAGGTGCTGCGCAACCTGGGCTGGGAGGTCGTGGTCCTGACGGCCTCTGACGTGATGGAGCATCCGGGGCCGTGGCTGCTCCGGCTCAGGGACCTGCTCCTCGAACGGGGCTGGGATCCGGACGCCAACCAGCTCAAGGACATCAACGCCCGCATCGAGGCGGTGAGCATGGCACTGATGCCGTAGCGGCAGTGACTGCGCGGTGGGGCGGGCGGCGCCGCCCGCCCCACCGCGACCCGAGACGCGCGAAACGCGGGTCCGCGAAGCCGCAGGCCCGATCGCGCATCGGGCACTCCGCCGGACGGGGCGCGGAGCGGCTCGGGTTGGGCTGCGGCGGGTGGGCGATCACGAGAGGGGTGGGGTGGGGGGCGGGGGGGGAGGGCCCCGGGAGCGGTAGGCGCGAGGAGGTCCAGGAGGTGAAATCGCGGACCGGGAATCGGGCGCGGCCGGGCTAGGATCGGTGCGAGCATTGTTCGAGTCCGGGGAGCGCACGTGGCGGAGGGGTCCTTCACCGGTTTCGCGCGCCCTGCCGTGCCCACCCCGCAGGAGATCCGCGACTGGGCGCTCGACCCGTACTCGGTCGCCCCCGAGGGCCGCCAGTGGGACCTCACCCTCGCCACCGACGAGCTCGTCGACACCTGGCTCGACCTCGCGGCCGACGCGACCTGCCCGAAGCGCTCCTTCGCCCTCCACGTGCTCTACATCTACGCGGGCGACGCCGTGCGGACCAAGTTCCGGGTCCACTCGCGCAAGCGCGTCGACCGGCTCCTCGAAAAGGCGGGCGAGTCGCGCGACCAGTATGTTGGACTGTGGGCCGCCAACACCGAAGCGCTCATCCGCCAGCCGGACCTGTTCGACTACCACGAATGGTGCAACGGCGGGCTCGTGCGCCGGCCGCGGCGTCTCAACCCCGGTCCGACGAGAAGGTAAAACGACATGGCCACGCCCGACCCGAACATGCGCGTCTCCAACGCCGAGCGCGAAGCCATCATCGCGAAGCTCCACGCCGCCACCGAAGAGGGCCGCCTCGACCTCGACGAGTTCGCCGACCGCACCCGCCAGGCCTACGAGGCCCGGACCTACGGCGAGGTCGAGCGCCTCCTGGTCGACCTGCCCGAGACCGCCGGCGCGCTCGCCGTCCCCGCCCCCGCGAGCGCCGCGCCCGCCGGCGCGCCCACCGAGCTCCGCCTCGCCCCCAAGGCCTCCTCCGTGGAGCGCAAGGGCGACTGGCTGGTCCCGCAGAAGATCATCGTCGACGCCAAGGCCAGCTCCGTCAAGCTCGACCTCCGCCACGCCACGATCACCTCCGGCCGGGTCGACATCGACCTGAACCTCTGGGCCTCGTCACTGGAGGTCGTGCTCCCCGCCGGTTCCTACGCGGCCGACGACGACACCGAAGTGATCGCCAGTTCAATGAACAATAAGGCCTCCTACAAGGGAGCCTCGGGAATTCGATTCGCCGTCTCCGGACGCGCCAAGGCCAGTTCGGTCACGATCCGCTACGAGCACCGTTTCCTCTGGTGGCGCTGGTGAACGGCCGAGCCGGGGCACCCGCCATTCACTGAATATCCATATCGCGGAACGTCCAATGTAACGGCCGCATAACAGTCATGCCTGATACCGGCATTCTCCTCATATGAGGGTTTACACCGAACCTTGCTCGCAATAGGCTCTTTTCCGTGCGCCGCAGTCACGGCTAGCTCGCGACCCGTGACCCGAACTCCACCCACGGCGGCGCTCTTCCCCCTTGAGAGGAGCTCATCGTATGGGATCTCCGTCCCCCCGTCTCCTGAGACGGCGCACGACCAAGCGCGCCAGATCAGGCACCCGAGCCGTCCTGGCGGCCGCGTCCGTCCCCCTGGTGGTCGCCGCGCTCACCACCGCCGCCGGCCCGGCCGCCGCAGAGCCCCCCGCGCTGCCCGAGATCACCCCGCAGTACTTCAAGGAAGCGTCCGCACCCGTCGAGTACGAGGACGGCTACTACGTCGTCCAACTCGCCGCCGACCCCATCGCGACCTACGAGGGCGGCCAGTCCGGCCTCGACGCCACCGCCCCCGCCGAGGGCGACACCATCGACTTCAGCGCCGGCGCGGTCGAGGAGTACAGCGACTTCCTCGCCGAGGAGCGCTCCGACGTCATCGCCGAGCACGACGTCGACGCGCTCGCCGAGTACGACACGGTCCTGAACGGCTTCGCCGCGCACCTCACCGCCGACGAGGCCGAGGAACTGGCCGCCAGCGACGACGTCCTCGCGGTCATCCCGGACGTCATCTACCAGACGACCGAAGCGGTCGACACCACCAGCTTCCTCGACGTCTCGGGCAACAACGGCGCCTGGGAAGAGGAGTTCGGCTCCGCCAAGCGCGCCGGCGAAGGCGTGATCGTCGGCGTCCTGGACACCGGCATCTGGCCGGAGAACCCGTCGCTGGCACCGCTCTCCGAGCCGCGCCCCGACCAGGCCACCATCGACGCCAAGTGGAACGGCGAGTGCGTCACCGGTGAGGACGAGGACCCGGCCGGCAACATCGAGTGCAACAACAAGCTGATCGGCGCCCGCTGGTTCGACGCCCGCGGCGTCTCCGTGAACGGCTACGCGTCCCCGCGCGACTCCGACGGCCACGGCACCCACACCGCCACCACGGCCGCGGGCAACTACAAGACCAAGGTCGAGGTCGACGGCGAGAAGGTCGGGACGTTCTCCGGCCTGGCCCCCGCCGCGCGCGTCGCCGCCTACAAGGTCTGCTGGGGCGGCTGCTCCGGTCTCGACCTCGTGGCGGGCATCGAGGCGGCCGTCGCCGACGGCGTCGACGTCATCAACTTCTCGATCGGTTCGACGGGCACGCCCGAATTCGTCGACTCCGTGTCGATCGCGTTCTTCAACGCCGCCGCCGCGGGGGTCTTCGTGGCCGCCAGCGCCGGCAACGACGGCCCCACCTCGACGGTGGACCACCAGGAGCCGTGGGTGACCACGGTGGCCGCTTCCACGCACGACCAGACCTTCCGCACCGAGCTCGAGTTCGGCCGCGACGAGGTCGACGCCGCAGGGCTGGTCGGCGAGGCGACCTGGTACGTCAAGAACGCGGTGGACGCCGCCTATGACGGGACCGATCCCGAGGCCGCGGCGCGCTGCGACGCGGGCACGCTGGACCCGGAGAAGACCGAGGACTTCGCGATCGTCTGCGTTCGCGGGAACCTGTTCTCCGACAACGCGGACCAGGTGGCCGCCGCGGGCGGTGTCGCCTTGATCGTGGTCGACCAGTTCGAGCGGGGGCCGGCGACCACGGTCACCTCGCAGGCGGTCCCGGTGCTGTCGCTGTCCTACACGGACGGGCAGGAGTTCCAGGAGTGGGTCGACTCGAAGGGCAACCCGAAGGTCTCGGTGGAGACGTCGGAGCTCGAGGACCAGAACGCGCCGAGCATGGCGGCGTTCTCGTCGAACGGCCCGGCGCTGGCGGCGGGTCAGAACCTGCTGAAGCCGGACATCACCGCTCCCGGTGTCGAGATCGTGGCGGGCGTGACCCCGGACAACCACGCGGGCAACGACTTCGCGACGAACCAGGGCACGTCGATGGCGAGCCCGCACGTCGCGGGTCTGGCGGCGCTGCTGGCGTCGGCGCACCCGGACTGGTCGCCGACGGCGATCAAGTCGGCGATCATGACGACCGCGTACCAGGAGGACCAGAACGGCGATCCGATCCAGCGCGGCGCGGAGGACGCGACGCCGTTCGACTTCGGCGCCGGCCACGCGGACGGCTTGGAGATGCTGGACCCGGGTCTGGTGTACGAGTCGACGCCGGTGGAGTGGATCCAGTACATCTGCGGCACGCCGGAGGCGTACAAGATCCAGTCGAACTGCGACGCGCTCGGTTCGATGGAGCCGTCGCAGCTGAACTACCCGTCGATCACGGTGGCGGAGCTGACGGGCACGTACGAAGTGACCCGGACGGTGACGAACGCGTCGGACAAGAAGTCGACGTACAAGGCCGACATCACGGCGCCCGCGGGCTTCGAGGTGTCGGTGGACACGGAGAAGTTCACGTTGAAGCCGGGCGAGTCGGCGACGTACACGTTGACGATCACGCGCACTGACGCGGCGTTCGACGAGTGGGCGTTCGGCGATGTCACCTGGGTGGAGAAGAAGGGCACCAGGACGGTCCACGAGGTGCGTTCGCCGATCGTGGTGAAGCCGACGCAGCTCGCGGCGGCCGATGAGGTGTCGTACACGGGCGCTTCGGGTTCGGCCCAGATCGACGGCGTGGCGGGCTTCGACGGCTCGCTGAGCGCCTCGGCGACGGGCCTGGTGGCCTCGGACGTGCAGACGGCGACGCTGACGGATCCGGACTCGGGGACGTTCCCCGCGGACGACCCGCAGGAGAACTCGCACGTGGTCTCGTACGAGTTCACGACGCCGGCCGACGCGGCGCTGGTGCGCTTCGCGACGTTCGACGAGGAGCACCCGACCGGGACCGACCTGGACCTGTTCGTGTACGTCAAGGAGGCGGACGGTTCGCTGACGCTGGTGGCGAACTCGGCTTCGGGCGGTTCGAACGAGACGGTGACGCTGCCGGGCGGCTACACGTTCGTGGTGTTCGTCGACGAGTGGGCGGGTCCCTCGCCGCTGGAGGCGACGCTGCACGCGTGGGTGGTGCCGGGTTCGGACGAGGGGAACCTCACGGTCGCCCCGGCCGAGCAGGACGTGACCTTGGCGGGCGACTTCTCGCTGGATCTGGCGTGGTCGGGTCTGACGGAGGGTTCGCGCTACCTGGGGACGGTCGAGTACGCCGCCGACGGCGAGTCGATCGGGTCCACGGTCGTGGGCGTGAGCACCTGAAGGGTTCGGGCCTGAGGGCTTGAGCGAATCGCGGCGCCCGCCGCGTCGGTCGGACCAGTGATGGTCGGCCGATGCGGCGGGCGCTTTCGCGTGCGGAGCGTGCGGAGCTCACGGGCCGTGCTTTCGCTTGCGGGGCCGCGTATACCATCCCTAACCCCCACCCACCCGGGGACCGTGGTCTGCGGCGATCCTCTCCGGGGGGTCCGACAGGAATCGCCCCGGATTGCCAGGGCCGGTGGAGGATTCACCCGATCGATTGACCTCCTGTCATGTTTCCGTTAACATCGACCCGTCTCAATCCATCGATTCTTGGACAAGGAGGTCCAGCATGAAACGAAAGCGCACCTCCCTCATCGCCGCGCTCGCGGCGGCCGGCATCGCCGCCGCGAGCCTGACGGCGCTTTCGGCGAACGCGTTCGCCGACCCGGGCCGCGGAGGCGGCCACGGGCACGGACACGGCCATGGGCACGGCAACGGCCACGCCGAGCAGACCTGCGTCGCCGATGCGCCCGGCACCCTCGGCGGCGACCTCGGCGCCCACGACCCCGGCCTGTTCGCCCCCTGCGAAGAGGGCGAGCCCTGGTACGTCTTCGCCACCGGCTACGGCCCGCTCGGCGAAGGCAACGTCACCATCCGCACCTCCACCGACGACGGCGCCACATGGTCGTATGTGGACACCGTCTGGGACGTCAAGCCCGACTGGCTCACCGAGGCCGTCCCGGGCGTCGACAACCTCTGGGCGCCCGAGATCTTCCACGACGCCGACGAAGGGCGCTACTACCTCTACTACTCGGCCTCGACGTTCGGCAACCAGCGCTCGGTCATCGGCCTCGCCACCAACACGACCCTCGACCCGTCCGAGGACGGCTACGAGTGGGTCGACGAGGGCCAGGTCTGGGAGTCGAACGCCGGCGACCCGTACAACGCGATCGACCCCACCGTTCTGGAGGCCGCCGGGCGCCACTACATGGCCTACGGCTCCTGGTGGCAGGGCATCTACATGCTCGAACTCGACTGGCCCTCGGGCGAAGTGAAGTCGGGCGCGAGCCCGGTGCACGTCGCCGGCCGCGGCGGCGCGGGCATCGAGGCGCCCTCGCTGGTCGAGCACGGCGGCTACTACTACCTCTTCACCTCGTGGGACGCCTGCTGCGCGGGCGCCGACTCGACCTACAACATCCGCGTCGGCCGCTCTACCTCCCCGACCGGCCCGTTCACCGACGCCGACGGCGTCGCCCTCACCGACGGCGGCGGCACCCTCGTGCTCGGCGCCCACGGCGACTACGTGGCGACCGGCGGCCAGTCGATCGCCAACGGGCTCATGGCCTACCACTCCTACCACGAGGACGGCCACTTCGACCTCGGCATCGAGGCCGTCGAGTGGCAGTCCGGCTGGCCCGTCCTCGACGGGAGCTGACACACCGTCCGAGGCACCCCCGGCCGTCCGATGGGGACCGCATCACGGCCTGACGATTCAGTCCGGCGGGTCCGAAGCGCCTTCGGGCGGCGACGAAGCGGGGGCCGCGATCCTTTTGGATCGCGGCCCCCGCCGTTCGCTTCCGCCGAACGGCACTCAGGCGTACGGGTCCTCGTCGATGTCGCGGATGCCCCAGATCTCCTGATCCTCCTCCAGCCAGTCGGAGTGCTCGCCCTCCGACGGCTGGTCGCCGCCCATGCCGCGCCCGCCCCCGGCGCCGCCGCCCATCATGCCGCCCATGCCAGCTGCGGCGCCGCGTCCGCCCGAGCCCGAGCCGGCGCCCGAGCCGCCGCCCGCGCCCTCTCCGGTGGAGGAGGCCGCGCCGACCGGGAACGAGCCGCCGCCGCCGAGGGTCGAGCCGCTGGCCAGACCGCCGCCGGCGCCGCCCCCGCCCGGGGGCTCGAGGCCGCCGCCCGCGCCGCTGCCGCCTCCGGGCGGCTCGTCGCCGGCGTTGAACCCGTTCGAGCCCGCGTCGAGCCCCGAGTAGGAGCCGGCGAGCATGTCGCCGGCCTCGCGGAAGTTCGACGGGTTCGACGGGTGCGCCTCCGGCGTGAAGGTCCCCGCCGACTCCTCGGCGTTCTCCC
This sequence comes from Glycomyces harbinensis, assembly GCF_900101745.1. GTDB lineage: Bacteria > Actinomycetota > Actinomycetes > Mycobacteriales > Micromonosporaceae > Glycomyces > Glycomyces harbinensis. The sequence continues at coordinate 143,006 of NZ_FNAD01000008.1, forward strand.
ACCGGTTGACGACGTCCTCGTTCGCGATCTGGGACCGCGAGTCGTAGTCCTCGACCCCGGCGTTGACGTCGGCGCTGATGTTGTTGTTCGCGTCCGCCTGCGCCCACAGCGCGGCCTGCTCGGGCGTGGTCGGCGGGTCGAGCTTCTTGCCCTTGTTGAGGTAGTACTCGGTCTGGTTCTCGACGTAGTCCGAGACCTCGTCCACATAGTCCTTGTTGAAGCCGCCGAGCTCCAGCAGGGCCCCGATCAGGCCGCCGTCGTTGTCGCACCCGGCCGTGATCTGGCAGTCCCCGTTGGAGAACGGGGGCCGCACGTGCACGAACGGGTCGGTGTACAGCTGCTCCATGTCGGAGATCCAGTACAGCGGCGCGGGATACGGCAGCTCGCCCGAGTCCCCGCCCTGGAGCCCGTAGAACTCGTCGGCCTTCTGCTCCAGCAGGCCGACCGCGCCCGAGGACGTGTCGCCGATGTCGTCGCTCACGGTCGCGCAGTTGCCGATGACGATCTCGACCTGCTCGGCGAACGCGTCGAAGTCGGCGCCCTTCCAGTGCTCCGAGAGCGTCCGCAAGGAGGCCTTGAGGTTCGGGGCGATCCCGCTCTCGGGGTCGGCGTCGAAGTCCTCCTTGAAGGTCTGCCAGTGCGCGCTGACCTCCCTGAGCGCGTACTTGTCCGGCTCGTCGGGCCGCACCTCGTTCACCAGCGTCCGGATGTCGTCCTGGCTCGGCGCCGGCGTGCCCGTGGTGACCACGGTGAGGCTCGCGACCTGCCCGGCGACCGGGATCGCCGAGACGAGCTTGATCCACGCGTCCTCGGCCGGGTTGTGGGTGTTCTGGCAGTTCGGGTCCGAGCAGGGGCGCCCGGACAGGAACAGCGCTTCGGCGTCGAGGCGCTGGTACTCCACGACGGTGGAGTCGTCGGGCGCCGCGCCCTGCTCCCACTCCTCGCGCTCGTAGCGGTCGCGGCCGGCGCGGTCCTCGTCGTCGCGGTTGCGCCCGGCCTTGTCGTCGTCGTCCTCGTCGTCCGGCTCCTGCGACTCTTCGTCCTCGGACTCGTCGTCCGGGTCATCGTCGGACTCGTCGTCGGGGTCGTCGTCGGGGTCCTCGGTCTGGCCGTCGTCCTGGTCTTCAGGCTGGTCGTCGTCCTGGCCGTCCGGGTCGCCCTGGTCGGGGCCGTCGTCCTGGTCGTCCTGATCCTCGTCGGGTGCGTCGGTGCTGTCGACGGCGTCGTCGTCAGTGCGCTCAGGGTCCTGGGTGGGGGTCTGCGTCTCCGGCATGGCGATCAGTCCTTGGTTCGCGACAGGTAGGCGGCGGACTCGTCGTCGGTCTCGACGGCGCGCTCGGCGACGCCGTCGACGGTGGCGATGATGCCGGCCAGGTCGGCTCGTAGATCCTGGAGGTTGGTCCAGGTCAGGCGGTGGAACTCGCGATACGCCTCGCGTGCGGACACGGCGCTGTCGAGCAGGCCGAACCCGGGCTCGACGCCCAGTTCGTTGCCGTGGCGCAGCCGTTCGATGAGCGTATCGAGATGGTCCAAGCGGCCCTGGGCGACTTCGCGGAACTCGGCGAGGGCTTCGGCGTCGACAGCGCGATCGGACACGGGGTCACACTCCAAAATGGCGAGAGGATGGGGGTCCAAAGCGAACTCAATTCTATCCACCCTGCGCAACCCCATGGGTACGGAGAGTTGTCACATTTGTCCGGTTAGGACTGAATATCCGATGGGTATAAGATGGTAAACATTCCTTATCCGATCGGTGTCCGCGACTCGATTCCGGCACAATGATCGACTGCAATCCCTGTAAGAACACAAGTCGCTCTGTCAACTTTGGAAACAAAAAAGGATGGGCCCTTTCGGACCCATCCCTTGCGTCACTCCAATGCGCGAACGACTACGCGTCGACCCTCTCGGGGACCGGCTCGGTCTCGCGCACGTGGTCCTGCGGCGGCGCCACGAACTTGTAGCCGACCTGGCGCACGGTGCCGATCATCGACTCGTACTCGCTGCCGAGCTTGGCCCGCAGCCGCCGCACGTGGACGTCCACGGTGCGGGTCCCGCCGAAGTAGTCGTAGCCCCACACCTCCCGCAGCAGCTGCTCGCGGGTGAAGACGCGCCCGGGGTGCTGGGCCAGGAACCGCAGCAGCTCGAACTCCTTGTACGTGAGGTCGAGCGGGGTGCCCTTGAGCTTCGCCGCGTACGTGTCGGGGTCGACCGTGAGGTCGCCGGCGCGGATCACGGCCGGGCCCGCGGCCGTGGCCGCGTTCGGCTTGCCCGTGGCCAGGCGCAGGCGCGCCTCGACCTCGGCCGGGCCCGAGGAGGCGAGCAGGAAGTCGTCGACGCCCCAGTCGGCCTGGAGCGCGGCCAGACCCGCCTCGGTGACGATGGCGAACAGGGGGACGGTCAGGCCGGTGGCCTGGAGGACGCGGCAGGTGGCGCGCGCGTCGGCCAGGTCCGAACGGGCGTCGACCATGACCGCGTCAGGACTCGGGCCGCTCAGCAGGGCCCGCACGTCACGGCCCGCGTAGCGCGAGCGGTGCGGCAGGAGCTCCAGGGACGGCAGGATCGACTCAGGGGACTCCGGAACGGGGTTGGAAGTGAGGATCAGGATTTCCACAGCAGTCCTCCGCTGGTAGGTGAGCACACGCGACTATCGCTCTTCCCGGCTTCGGCGACGGGCGGGCTTACATGCGGTAGGTGGAGTCCTGGCCAAGTGTAAACGGTCACCACTTAAAAGACCAGCGTCACCGCGGCGAAACCTCACCATGCGAGACGGCCCGATGCAGGATGTGGGACAAGCGCCGTTCACCGAATCGACACGAAGTGCTCATGTGCGCCGTCTTTTCGCCACGGCCCGAACCGATCGACGGGCGCCGATGCCCTTCCCCGCGCTCAGCGGCGCCGCGACCGGTGCGGCCGTCCGGGCGGTCCGGCCGACACCCCGCGCACGCCCCATCGAAGGTGAACAGTGCACAGAGGGCTTGCCGTAGGCTGTGCTCGTGTCGTACAGCCGACCCGACGAGACCTGGGGCTACGAACCCGAGGCGCCGGCGCCTTCCGAGGACCCCGCCTGGGGCGCGACCCTCCCCGAGACCGAGCCCGCCCGCACCGAGCGCCGGCGGGCCGCCGGCGCGCACCCCCGCGCCGGCGCGGACACGGGCTCCTACCGCACCACCGGGCCCGACGGGCGCGAGGACCACACCCTCCCGCCGCCCAGTCCTCCGCTGCTGCACCGGCTTCCGGCCCTCGCGGTCACGATCGTCATCAGCGCCGGGCTCGTGCTCGGCGCCCAGATGGAGCGGCCGGTGTACGCCGCGGGGATCGCGGTGCTCCAGATCGCGACGGTCGCGCTCGTGACGTGGGTGCGGAAGGTCCAGGGCGCCTGGGTGACCCTCGCGGTCGCCTCGGGCCTGGCGCTCGCCGCGGACGCGGCGGCGGTCATGTGGACGCCGGTGTCGCTGCTGCCGATCACGGTGCTGCTGGCGCTGGCGTTCGTGGCGGCCGTGGTGGGCCAGCTGCTGCGCCGCGAGCATTCGGGGGCGACCGAGAGCCTCGGGTTCACGATGCTCCTGTGCGTCGCGGTGTGCGGGTACACCTGCTTCATCGCGCTGTCGCGCCTGGGTTCGGCGCCGCCGGCGATGTACTCGGCGGTGGTCGCGGCCGGGACGGCGATCCTGGCGGCCCGCGCGGTCGACCTGGTCATGCCCGATCCGCGCATCAACCGGCAGGTCACGCGGGGCGCGTTCGGGATCGTCATCGGCACGATGTGCGGTACGGCCTCGGCGGCGTACGCCGGGCTGGTCATCGAGGGCCCGGACCCTTCGCACGCGGCGATCGGGGGCCTGCTGGTGGCGCTCATCGCGGTGCTGTCGGATCTGGCGTGCGGGTACATGTCGGCGTCGCGGCGCATCGACGGGGCCGGGACGGCGCCGAACCCGGTGGTGAACGCGGCGGGGCCGCTGCTGGCGTTCGCGGTGACGGGGCCGGTCGTGTACCTGTTGTCCGCGTATTACATGATCGACTGACACCTCCGCTGACGCCCCGTCCCCCGCTTTCCCTGGAGAACCCCTGGTGAAGATCTTCCGCCGCGTGCTCATCGTCCTGGTCATCGTCGTCGCCCTGGCCGCCTTGGGCGACCGGGTCGCGAACGCGCTCGCGGAGGGGCGCATCGCCGACGAGGTCGCCGCGACGGCCGCGGACAACGGCGCCTACTCCGATCAGCGTCCGGAGGTGACCATCCACGGCTGGCCGTTCGCGACGCAGGCGTGGTCGGGCGAGTTCGAACAGATCGACATCGACCTGCGGGACGTGGGCGCCGAGGGCCTGGTGTTCCCGTCGCTGGCGATGGAGGCGCGCGACGTGGCCGCGGACTGGCGCGAGCTGGCGGACGGCGGCGACGCGGTCGCCGGGACCCTCGACGTGAGCGGGTCGATCTCGGTGGCGTCGATCGAGGCGCTGATGGCGGAGCAGACCGGTTTCGACCTCGCGATCGACGAGGAGGGGGTCGCGACGGTGACGAGCACCGAGGAGGTCGGCGGCGTCTCGGTGGACCTCCAGGCCACCGGTGCGATCGAGGTCGGCGAGGGCGAGCTGCGGTTCACGCCGGACGCGGTCGAGTCGCTGACCTCGGGCCTGCCCGAGCAGATCCAGCCGCTCATCGACGACTACGCGGCCCAGCTGACCACCTCGGTGACGCTGCCGGAGCTGCCGTACGGGATCCAGCTGGTCGAGCTCGCGTTCGAGGGCGACGAGGTCGTCATCTCCGGTTCGGCCGAGGACGTCGTCCTGACCTGACGGTCACGCACGGTCCCCAGGAGTGTCCGCATCGCGAGAACGGGTGTGGATTCGGGCCGGGAAGTCTGCTAGCGTTCTGCCCATGCGCAAGCCGATGCTCACCAAGCGGCGCGCGATCGACTACTGCATGATCGCGACCACGCTCTGTCGAATGCCCTAGGCGACTCGCCCGGCCCACACGGCCCGGAGACAGTCGCCGCATTGCGGCCCAGCGTGCGCGAACTCAAGAGCAAGACCTCCCGGATTCATCGATCCTCATCGCCTTCTGACGCGATGCGAACCGGGACGTCGTATCGGCTGACAAGTTCGGGACCTTCCTCCCTGAACGAATCCTGCTCAGCTGCGACATCGCAGCGACCGCACCGCTCCACCCTGGGCACGCTCCGGAACAGAACCCAAGTCATTCCTTTTAACGTTCAGGAGAGAACTGCCATGGCTCGCGAAGACGTGCTGGTCACCGCCGATTGGGCGGAAGAGAACCTCGACACCCCCGGGGTGGTGTTCGTCGAAGTCGACGAGGACACCTCCGCCTACGACAGCGGCCACATCAAGGGCGCCGTCAAGATCGACTGGAAGGACGACCTCCAGGACCCGGTCCGCCGCGACTTCGTGAACCAGGAGCAGTTCTCGCAGCTCCTGTCCGAGCGCGGCATCGGCAACGACGACACGGTCGTCCTCTACGGCGGGAACAACAACTGGTTCGCGGCCTACGCGTACTGGTACTTCAAGCTGTACGGCCACTCGAGCGTGAAGCTCCTCGACGGCGGCCGCAAGAAGTGGGAGCTCGACGCCCGCGAGGTCGTCACCGAGGTCCCGAACCGCCCGGCCACGAGCTATGTCGCCGGCCCGCTCGACTGGAGCCTGCGCGCCAAGCGCGACGAGGCCGAGGCCGCGATCGGCGTCAAGAACCTCATCGACGTGCGCTCCCCCGACGAGTACGCCGGCCGCCTCCTGGCCCCGGCGCACCTGCCGCAGGAGCAGTCCCAGCGCGCCGGCCACATCCCGACCGCGCTGAGCGTGCCGTGGAGCAAGGCCGCGAACGAGGACGGCACGTTCAAGTCCGAGGCCGAGCTGCGCGAGCTCTACGTCGACGAGGCGGGCCTGGACGAGTCCAAGCCGACGATCGCCTACTGCCGCATCGGCGAGCGCTCCAGCCACACCTGGTTCGCGCTCCGCGAGCTCCTCGGCTACGAGGACGTCAAGAACTACGACGGCTCCTGGACCGAGTACGGCTCGCTGGTCGGCGTGCCGATCGCGCTCGGCGACGAGCCCGGCACCAAGTAGCACCGGCGACGGTACGGAAAGGAACACCTCATGTCTGACAGCTGCGCTGCACCCGATCAGGACGCGGCCCTGCCGGCGTCGGTCGACCTCGAGAAGGAGACCGTGCTCACCGGCACGGTCGTCAACGACGAGGGCGAGCTGGTCCAGGGGGCGTACGTGCGCCTCCTCGACGGCACCGGCGAGTTCACCGCCGAGGTCGTGACCGGCGAGGGCGGGCAGTTCCGCTTCTTCGCCGCACCCGGGAAGTGGACGCTGCGCGCGCTCTCGCGCTACGGCGACGCGACCGGTGAAGTCGAGGCCGCGCGCGGCCTCAACGAGACCAGCCTGGCCGTCAGCCGTTAACGCCTGCCGGTGCCTTCGCACCGGCGCTGAGACCGACCGGGGCGATTCAGCTCGTATCCCAGTCTGAAGGGCGGGGCCGCAGATGCGGCCCCGCCCTTTGCCTTGGCTCCGAACGGGGGAAGGGGCCCCTCCCCCTCCCCGCCCACCCCGGTGCAGGCCGTCGTCGGCGCAGCCGTTCGCGGCCACTCGCAGCTGCCCGATCGGCGCTCCTCCGCCGGCCGGAGGGGCGATGCCGATGCGGTGCTTCAGGCCTTGTCGTGGTTCCTGTAGCGCGCGGCCTTGGTGGCCGGGTCGTAGAAGCCGGCCGGGTTGCGCAGCGTGACGTTGATGCGGTTCCAGGCGTTGATCTGGGCGCACATCGCGACGAGGGCGGCGATCTGCTCGTCGTCGAAGTGCTTGCGCACGCCCTCCCAGGTCTCGTCGGTGACGCCGTGCGGGTTGTCGGCGAGGCGGGCGGACTCCTCGGCGAGGGCCAGCGCGGCCCGCTCCTCGTCGGTGAACGCGGGCGCCTCGCGCCAGACGGTGACCAGGTTGAGCCGCTCGGGGTCCTCGCCGCCGTGCACGGCGTCCTTGTAGTGCATGTCGACGCAGTAGCCACAGCCGTTGATCTGGCTGGCGCGCAGTTTGACCAGTTCCATGGTCCGGTGCGCGACCGGGCCTTCGTGGAAGAGCTTCTCGTTGGCGAGCATGTTCTTGTAGTACTGCTTGGCGAACTCGGTCTCGGTGAACGCGAGTCGGGGTTCCATGTCGGTTCCTTTCCTTTGCGGTGCTATGTCGCGGCCCCGGTGGTGTGGAGGCCGTGGAATTTGTGGGGGTTGCGGACGTAGTCGATGCGGGCGACGCGTCCGTTCTCGACGCCCAGGGCGATGACGCCGTCGACCTGGCCGCGGGTGACGGCCAGGAGTGCGGCGGAGCCGTTGATGAGCGCGAACCTGAAGGTCCGCTCGGGGGTCCTGTCGTGGACGCCGGCGAGGAAGCGGGCGATCCTGTCTGCTCCGTGGATGGGTTTGCGGGCGGCGCTGACGATGCCGCCGCCGTCGGAGATCATGACGGCCTCGGGATCGAGCAGTCGGAGGAGGCGGTCGAGGTCGCCGGTGCCGGCCGCGGCCGCGAAGGCCTCGACGACGGCGCGGTGGGCCTGCGGGTCGACGTCGAAGCGGGGGCGGCGCTCTTCGACGTGCTCGCGGGCGCGGCTGGCGAGCTTGCGGCAGGCGGCGGCACTGCGGCCGAGGGCGGCGGCGACTTCGTCGAAGGTGAGGCCGAAGACGTCGTGGAGGACGAATGCGGTCCGTTCGGCGGGGCTGAGCGTTTCGAGGACGATGAGCATGGCCCAGGACATGGCGTCGGCGAGGCTGACGGTGTCGGCCGGATCGGGGGCGGTTTCGACTGGTTCGGGGAGCCAGGGGCCGACGTAGGCCTCCCGGCGGGTGCGGGCGGAGCGCAAAACGTCGAGGGCGAGGCGGGAGGTGGTGGTGACGAGCCAGCCGGTGAGGTCATCGATCGCTTCGATGTCGCTGCGCTGCAACCGAATCCAGGCGTCCTGGACGACGTCTTCGGCTTCGGCGACGGAGCCGAGGAGGCCGTAGGCGACGCCGACCAGGCGGGGCCGGAGCGCGGCGAACTCGGCAAGGGCGTGTTCCTCGGCGGTTCCCGCTCCGGGAACCCGGTCTCCGCCGCGCGCCCCGCGCCGCGGCCCGGTCGCTGCGTTTCCCGCTTCGGTGGTTCGGTGCGCTTCGGGCTCGTTCATGTCGGGTGGACGGGGCATGGTTCAAGAGTGTGACATCCCGTCAGGGATTGTGACCGGCATCGCGCGAAAGCCGTAGGGCAGACTGTCAGGCGTGTTCTCGAACGTCTCGGCGCGGTGGCGCCGCCGTCTGCGGGCCGCGGTCGCGGTGTGGGCGGTGCTGCTGGTCGCGCTCGCGTTCGCGGGGTCGCGGGCGACGGTGAGCGAGCAGGTGGACGCGGCCGGGGCGCGGGAGGCGATGGACGCGGTGCTCGGGGCGGCGGCCGGGTCGCTGACGGGCGCGGCGGTGCTGGCGGCGGGGCCGCTGCACGCGGAGTCCTGCGACGTGACGCCGGTGCGCCCGGGCCTGTCGCTGGAGCGGACGCTCCAGGTCTCGGGGGCGACGGTGGACCAGATCGAGGCGCTGGTCGAGACCTATGCGCTGCGGGTGCTGACGGAGGGCGCCGAGGAGGCGTCGTGGTCGGGCGACGTCGAGGGCTTCATCGGTCTGCGCGTCAACGCCCCGGGGTCGGACCCGGCGGGCGGGCGCTGGTCCGAGCCGGTCGCGGTGCAGGCGGTCACGGGCTGCCGGCCGATCGAGGCCCCGGTGGGGTCCTTCACCCCGGACCCGCCGATAGACGCCGCCGAGTCGTGGGAGTTCGGTGCGGTCGACTGCCCGGGCGGTGAGCGCCTGTCGAGCTGGACCGAGCCGGTCGAGGCGGAGCCGATGCGCGTCCACGAGACGACCGGCGGCTGCGTGTAGCGGCGGCCGTCCACCGGTGCCCTGCTTCTTCGGCGCCTTATTTGTCGATGTCGCCGACGACGAAGAACATGGAGCCGAGGATGGCGATCATGTCGGGGATGAGGCAGCCGGTCATGAGGGTCGCGAGGGCCTGCACGTTCGCGTAGGACGCGGTGCGGAGCTTGAGGCGCCACGGGGTCTTCTCGCCGCGGCTGACGAGGTAGTAGCCGTTGGCTCCCAAGGGGTTCTCGGTCCACACGTACGTCTCGCCCGCGGGCGGCCTGAAGATCTTCGGGAGCTTCGTGTTCACCGGCCCGGGGGTGGCGGCGGCCCGGCCCAGGCACAGGCGGGCGAGCTCGATCGAGGCGCCGACCTGGTCGAGGAGGCAGATGAAGCGCGCGTGGCAGTCCCCTTCGGTGCGCACCACCACCGGGACGTCGATCTCGCCGTAGGCGAGGTAGGGCTCGTCGCGGCGCAGGTCGAAGTCCAGGCCCGAGGCGCGCGCGACCGGACCGGTCACGCCGTACGAGGCGGCGGTCGCGGCGTCGAGCACCCCGACGCCCTTGGTGCGGGCCGCGAAGATCTCGTTGTGGCGCAGGAGCTTGTCGAGGCGGACCATGCCGGTCTCGACCTCGTCGAGGGCCCGGCGGGCCCGGTCCTCCCAGCCGTTCGGCACATCAGCCTTGAGGCCGCCGACGCAGTTGTACATGTAGTGGATGCGCCCGCCGCTGGCCTCCTCCATGACCGCCTGGAGGCGTTCGCGTTCGGTGAAGGCGTAGAACATCGGCGTGATCGCGCCGATCTCCAGGGGGTAGGAGCCGAGGAACATGAGGTGGTTGAGGACGCGGTTCATCTCGGCGAGCGCCATGCGCAGCCACACGGCCCGGTCGGGCACCTCGATACCGGCGAGGCGCTCGGCGGCGAGGGCGACGCCGAGTTCGGAGGAGAACGCCGAGAGCCAGTCGTGGCGGTTGGCCAGCAGCATGATCTGGCGGAAGTCGCGCACTTCGTAGAGCTTCTCGGCGCCGCGGTGCATGTAGCCGACGACGGGCTCGCATTCGGTGACGCGCTCGCCGTCGACGCGCAGGACCAGGCGCAGCACGCCGTGCGTGGAGGGGTGCTGCGGGCCGATGTTGAGCACCATGTCCTGGGGCTCGGTCCCGGCTCCGACGCCGACGACGACTTTCTCGCGCTCGCTCACCGCCTCATCGTCCCAGTTTCGCACCGGTTCGGGAAGTGCCTGGCCGCGTGTTGTCGCGTCCTGGCATCCTTGGGGGAGCATCCGACTATGGAGGTGTCGCCGAATGGACCGCGATCAGATGCGCGCATCGGAGTCCGACCGGCAGGTCGTCATGGAGCGGCTGCGCCAGGCGGTGGAGGAAGGCCGCCTGGACGTGGCCGAGTACCAGGACCGCGTCGACGCCGCCATGCAGGCCCGGGTGTACTCGGAGCTGGACGTTCTGATCTCCGACCTCCAGCAGCTGTCCCCGCCGGGGTTCGCCGCCCAGCAGGTCGAGCCGACCCGGGAGATGCGGCCGCCGCTGTCGAAGGCGAACCAGCAGCTGCGCGAGGGCCAGGACATGGGCGGTCGCAAGTGGAAGATCGCCGGGGTGGCCGCGGCGGTCGTCGCGGTGATCGCCCTGGCGCTGTTCATCGCCGCGCCTCAGCTGTTCCTGTATTTGGCGATCGGGATCCTGGTGGTCCTGGTCCTGTTCGTGGTGGCCGCGTTCGCCGGATTGTTCTAGCACTTCGCGAAGGCCCGCGTCCCCGATGGGATGCGGGCCTTCGGCGTTCCGGTGAGCGGGACGTGACTCCCGGATTCGTGCCGTCTGCCGAGTCCATCCAGCAACTTCAGTCCCGTTGGTGAACAACAGAATTCATCTGTTACTGTTCGGTACCCTATTGTGAGACTTGCTTTCATATAATCCGGGTTGTACCCGCCGACCGACCAGCTGGTTTCCGCTGGCCCCCACTCGGAATGGAGCAGCGATGGACAACAGCCCCTTCGCCAACATCAGCAGTCCCGGTGACGCCCGCGCCGCGCTGGCGGAATGGAAGGAACGCGCCGACCAGCGCGCGGCCGAGGCCATCGCTGCGTCGGAGGCGGTGCAAGAGCTCACCGTGACGGCCATGGACGCGAACGGTGTCGTCGCCGTCAAGCTCAACTCCAGCGGCGCGGTGATCGGGGTGCAGTTCCACCCGGACCTCCAGCGAATGCAGTTGCGCCACGCCGAACGGCAGTTCATGGAGGCGTACGACAACGCGGGCAAGGCCCTCATGCGCGCGGCCGAGGCCGCCGTGAGCGAACGCCTGCCCGAAGGTTCACCGACGGCCCGCGCGCTCGTGGACAGCGTCAAGATGCGCTTCCCCGAGCGTGAAGAAGAGGAAGAGTTCTGATGGCCGGGAGCATCGAGGTCATCACCGACGACCTGCGCGCGCACGCCGCCAACATCGAATCGGTCCGCGAACGCTTCGCCGCCGTGCTGAGCGCCATCGACTCCGTCTCGCAGGACAACGAGGCCTACGGCATCATCTGCCAGTTCCTCCCCCCGATCCTCGCCGGCCGCCAGGAAGACCAGAAGGAACTGACGACCATGGCCCAGGAGAACCTCGAACTCCTCGCCCAGGCGCTGCGGGCCACTGCCGACGACTACGAATCCGCGGATGAGACAGCCGCCCAGGAACATCGCGGCATCGAAGACCAGCTCTAAATACGCGAAGGTGACCCCTTGAACGACCTCGTGGCAACAGAAGCCGACCTCAGCCAGGAAGGCAAAGGCATTGCCGGCGCCGGCATCATCGAGTCCTACGGCGGTCTGGCCCAGGCCATCGACTCCGGCTCGTGGATCGACGCGTCGGTCGCCGGTCTCGGCGTCGCGCTGGAGACCGTCGGTGCCGTGCTCGATCCGATCGGCACGCTCGCGTCCGCGGGCGTCGGCTGGCTCATCGAGCACGTGGAACCGCTGCAAGATGCGCTCGACATGCTCGCCGGCAGTCCGGATCTGGTTTCGACACATGCGATGACATGGGAGAACGTCGCGAACGAGTGTTTCGCGATGTCCGAACAACTGGCCGCGTTCGTCGACGCCGACGTGGAGTCCTGGGATGGTGAGGCTTCGGACGCGTACCGCGACAAGGGCGACGCGAACGCCGACGTGCTCGGCTGCCTGGGAGGCACCGCGCTGTCGCTCGCCACAGCGACCCGCGGCGCGGGCGACCTGGTGTCGATGGTCCGAGAGTTCGTGCGCGAATTCGTCGCCGAATGCATCGGCTCGCTGATCGCCTGGGCGGCGGAGGTCGCGTTCACCGTCGGTATCGGCGCGGCCTGGGTGATTCCCAAGGCGGTCATCAAGATCACCGAGTGGGTCGGCAAGATCTTCGGCTGGATCACCGGCCTCATCGACTCCATCTCCGCCCTCCGCGACCTCCTGTTCGGATGAGAGGCAACAACATGCGCAATAAGCTCATGAGAGCTGCCTTCATACCCCTCCTCATCGGCCTGATCGGCCTGCACGCCCGCAGGCGACGGGGAACCAACAGCCCCCTCCCCTCCAGCGGGCAGACCAGCTCGCAGGGAGAGACCCGAAGCAGGATCAACACCGCACGAGTCAGGTCCGCGAGTTCCACCACGAGCACCACTTCACCCTCCACGACCACTCCGTCGTCGACGACACCGCCGCCGCGCAACTACACCCCTACCTACACCAGGGACAGCCAGGGCCGAGTCACACGCATGACCGTGACGCTCAGGGACGGCGAAACCGTCCCCGTCTCGACCAACACCAGAGACATGGCCAAATGGGGATTCAACGGGATTCCTCCGGGCAAGCAGGTCGGCGACCAGAGAAACCGCGGCCATATCCTCGGCGCCCAGCTCGGCGGTACCAACCACGAGGATCTTCAAGCGCAGGACAACCAGACCCTCAAGGACGGCGGAACCCTGCCGGCCGACCGATGGAAAGACTACGAGAACTTCGTCGCACTCGAACGCAATGCCAATGCGCCCATGATGAAGCAGGTCGAGGACGAGGTCGCCAACGGCGTGTTCAACGAAGGCCGCGAGGTCCAGTACACCGTCGACCTGACTTACGACGACAGCAGCGAGGTCCCCTCGAACGTCAACATCAACGCCCAGACCATCGACGGAGATCCCCCCGTCTCCATCAATGAGAGCATTCCGAACGTCCCGAGGCCGGATGAATCCGGATACACTCTGTTCGACCGCAGCAGTGTCAATTGGAGTTAGACCATGGTGAGCAACCAATTGGAGCAGCTGGCTCAGCTGACTCGTATGCAGGAGGCCCCCAGTCGACCCGACTGGGCCGCGGTGCAGGCCGCGCTCGGTTTCGGCCCTCCGGAGGATTACCGGGAGTTGATCGAGAACTACGGCGCAGGTCTGTTCAACTACTACGTGCAGATCTTCGGTCCGGAAGAGCGCTTGGAGTCGTTCAACCTCAAGGAGAGCGGCCTGTACTGGGACCGGATGCTCCACCAGGACTGGGGGCAGCGCCCCGATGCCGTTCCGGCCCGCCTGCGCGACAGGAACGTGACCCTGATCAATTGGGGCAGCACGGAAGACGCGCTCCAATTCTTCTGGGTCGCCGAGCCGGGCATCGCACCGCGACAATGGGAGATCGCCTTCCACACCGTGGAGCGAAACTCCTGGGAGTTCTTCAAGGAGTCGACCGTCGAGGTTCTTCTGTCCTTTGTCAGAGGAGAGCTCCCCAGCTCGCTGCTCGAGCCCTACGACTCGGCAGAGCCGATCACCTACACGCCGTACCCGTAACGTGCAGGAAGCCTGGGATGACCTGAACCAGGTCGAGGCAGCCTTCGGCAAGATGCCGGGGCCACATCGGTTGGCGATGGCGGCGGAGCTGCTGGAATGGACCGTGGCGAACTTCCGGACGCCCATTGCCGATCCGGTCGTCAGCGATCTTGTCGCCCGGGCGACGGCCACGATCCGCGAAGCGGTCGGCCGCGGGGCGTCCACGGCGACGGGACAGGACGGCTTCACCACAGCGTTGTTCGAGGCCTCGGAAGAGACCGAGGAAGTCGGCGCCTATGAACTCCTCGTCAGTCTCTATCTGTGCTTCGACGACCTGGACCCTGAGATCAGGCCCGACAGGCTCACGACGGTGTTCGACCAGTGCTACCAAGCCGACCTGCGGCGCTACTCGCAACCCGCGATCGCCGTCGGCGACGCCCGTGAGATCACGCCGAGGGAGCAGGCGATCCTCGACTTCCAGCGTGCACTCATCAACCGGTACACGGGTTAGCGGCTCCTCGAAGTCCGGCAGTCACGACCCCGCTCGGCGGAACTTGAGGCGCATCATGGTCAGTGACCGACTTCAGCGGCTCGCACAGCTGACGGCCATGAGCCAGGGCGCGGCAGTCCGACCCGACTGGAACGCCGTCAGGTCCACTCTCGGCCACGATGTGCCGGCCGATTACAGGGAACTGATCGACAACTTCGGCGCAGGTGCGTACGACAACTACATCGAGCTTCTCGGACCCGGTGAGCCCATTCAGCTGTTCAACCTCCTTCAGCGGGGGCTGTACTGGGACGAGTACCTCCGCGAAGACTGGGAGGATGTTCCCGAGGACATGCCTTCCGAGCTGCAGGGCCGGACCTTCACGATCATCAGCTGGGCGACCACCGAAGACGGCGTTCAGATGTTCTGGATCGCCGAGTCAGGTGTTCCCGCGGAGCAGTGGCAGATCGCGTTCTTCCAGCTCGCAGGGGAGAACTGGGAGTTCTTCCAGCAGTCGACCACCCAGGTGCTCACGAGGCTGGTCACCGGAGAGCTGCCGACCTCACTGGTCCCGCGCTTCCCTGCCGATACCCCGGTGACCTTCAGTCGGTACAACTCCTGATACATCGCAAAGGGCTATAGGGGCATGACCGTTTCACCGAATGGCATCGCCCGGCTCGAAGCGATCTTCGCCGGCATGTCGCCGCCGCAACGGCTCGCCATTGCGGCAGAGCAGCTGCAATGGACGGTGGCGAACTTCGCGACCCCCATCGCCGACAGCACCGTCCTCGACCTCGTCACCCGCGCTGCTGCCGCAGTTCAAACAGCGGTTCGCAACTCGCTGCCGATCGCCCCGACTGATTCCGCACTCCTAGAGGCCTTCGACGAACCCATCCAGGACTCGGAGGAGCCCGGAGCCTCCGACCTGCTCATGAGTTACTACCTCTGCTTCGATGAAGTCGGACCCGAGCTCACTCCGCAGCGGGTCGTCGTGATCTTCGACCACTGCTATCAGGCCGACTACACTCGCTATTCCGAGCCCGGACTCGCTGTCGGCGACACAGACCCGACACCGAGGGAGCAGGCGATCCTCGACTTCCAGCGTGCACTCGTCAACCGGTACACGGGTAGCGGCTCCTCGGAGTCCGGCAATCACGACCCCGCTCGCCCGCGATGAACGCCTCCGAATCCTGGCTGGCACTGCTCGGAGCGGCAATCGGCACCAATGCCCGGCTGCTCGAGCTGGAGCCGAACATCCACTCGTCCACGCTGCCCCGGGTCGAGAACACCGAAGAGGGGCTTCGCGCATTTGAGGCTGAGTTCGACGAGCGGCTTCCTCCGGGGTACCGCGATTTCCTGCTGTTCGCCGACGGCTGGGAGGCGTTCTACTTCGGGATGGGCATTTTCGGCATCCCCGAGCTGCGCGGCGGCGGCAACTGGAGTCCGGCGCAGGAGCTGTTGCGGACATATGACGATGAAGAGGTGCTGGAGACCATCGGCATCGATCCGAGAGATGTCATACCGATCGCGGCGGGTCAGCGACTCAACCTCATCGTCGTTTATCGGTCCGGCACCGCCACTCCGGGCCGTGTCGTATGGATCGACTCCGGCGAGGAGCTCGCTCGATTCGACGACTTCCAAGAATGCTTCAGACGCATCGTGTCCATGAAGCAACGGCACCTGGACCGCGTCGACCCGGCCGACTTCGCTGCGCAGTGACCTGAGCGCAGATTGTGGGACCCTCCGGCTCGGGGATGCTGGTAGAACTGGTGGATGCCCACCCCTTCTGAGGCAGCCGATGGTGCTTCGCCTTCACTTGATGACGAGCAGCCTCCGCTCGTAGCGGCCGTGCATCCGCTGAAATCGCGGCTGGGCGCCGCCCGGCAGCGGGTCGCACCGAAGCTGCGGTTCATTGCGAGCGGCGACGACGGGCGCTGGCTGCCGTTGCGGTTGTGGTTTCACATCGCGCTGTTCTTCGGGCTCGCTGTCGCATCGATGTTCGTTCTGCTGGCGATCTTCCAGGGGGTCTTCTCGCCCTCGCTGAAGGACGAGCTGAAGGTCGAGGTCATCCGGCTGAGCCTGTTCATCATCGCGGGGATCGGCGGCGTGTTCGCCCTGGTGATCTCCTATCGGCGCCAAGGCCTCAACGAGGCCGCCGAGGTCCGCGTCGAGCAGGCCGAGGCACGCGAGGACGGCAAGGTCTTCAACGAGCGCTTCAAGAGCGCGGCCGAGCAGTTGTCGTCGGAGCAGGCCGCGAACCGGCTCGCCGGCGTCTACGCGATGGCGGGTCTGGCCGACGATTGGGACAAGGGCCGCCAGACCTGCATCAGCGTCCTCTGCGCCTACCTGCGGATGCCCTACGAACCGCCCGACGAATCGGCGACGGCGGACACCGCCGAGGCCACCCCGGTCGAGCCGGAAGTGCAGAAGGCGCGCCGCCAGGAGCGGCAGGTGCGACACACCATCATCAACGTCATCCGGGAGCGGCTTCGATCGGAACCGGTGCGGGGCAAGACCTGGCACGGTCACGACTTCGACTTCACCGAAGCGCATTTCGACGGCGGCGACCTGTCGGGGATCATGGTCACGGGCGGCGTCATGCGGTTTCGCAACGCAGTGTTCACGGCCGCCGGATTCGCCTTCGCCAATGCGAGGTTCTCACGAGGCACCGTGGACTTTTACGGAGCGAGGTTCTCCAACGCCTGGCTCGACTTCTCCGAGGCGCAGTTCGTGGGAAGCAGGGTCTTGTTCATGGACGCGACGTTCGCGGTGGACTGGCTGCGCTTCGAGAACACCACGTTCACCGCCGGCGAAGTCGACTTCACCGGAGCTCGGTTCGAACAAGGCCTGCTCGACTTCAACTGGGCCGTCTTCTCCGGTGGAGGGATCAACTTCATGTGGGCGACGTTCTCAGGCACCAGAGTCCTCTTCACCGGAGCGGCATTCACCGGCGGCGCGGTCGACTTCACCGCAGCGAACGGCTGGGAAACCCTCGCCGGGTTCGTCCCACCGCAAGGGCCGGTAGCATCAGACGGGTTGCATCTCCCCCGTTCCGAGACCGCGCCGGAACATCCCTCTGCACCGAGAACTGAGTCGAATGGCGAAGAAGAAGCAGAAGAGGAAACCTGATCCCCCGCGTTTCCTCCTGCTCGCGCAGACCGCTTCCGGCAGTTGGCCCCACCCCGTCGAGGTGAGCCTGCATCCGGCCGGCGCGGACTCCATCGTCGGATTCTCGATCGGCCCACACGCCGCGAACGTAGGCGGACGGGTCCCACTCTCCAGCGTGCTCGACGGGACCGGGACCGGGCTGAACCCGAACTTCGCAGAGGAATTCGACGCGGCCGAGCTTCACTGGCTGGTTCCGTTCCTCGTGCGTCTCCACGCCGGAGAAGACGTGGAAGCCGACATCGAGTCGGCATACCGGGAACGGCACGGCACATGGCCCGCCTCGAGGCCCTAGGCCCGAACCGGGTCATTCAGGGCGCCGAAACACTCGAAGACGCCGAACACCGGTCGGGTTCAACCGGGTTCACTGGTCGTCCGGGTTGGCGATGAGGGCGAGGGCCTGGTCGATGATCCAGTCGCACCACTCGTCGCCGTTCCAGTTCCGGTTCCACATCGGCTCGGGCGCAGGATCGTTCGTGAAACGGCAGCACTCACGGGCGCCAGCGCCGTCGTCCACGTCGATCAGGTATTCCGGCGGACCCGGCGTGTACCGGTGCGGCACCGGTGAGACCTGGTAGAGCGAGAACACCGCCGGACCCCGGCGAAAATGACCGAGGTGGCCGTCTATGCCGGGTTCGCCGTCCGAACGCAGGTGGTACGGCCCCTCATCGGCAGGGTTCGCGGTCCTAGCCATCGCAGAACCGCCACGACACCGAAGCCGACTCGAGCTGCGTCTGCCCCATGGCGTTCGGACCGGCCGGACCCGGGACGCGGTTGCTGCCGTTGTAGAAGACCCGGAACGCCGACTCCTCGACCCAGATCTTCCAGTTCGGCTTGTGCGACCGCCAGAACGGCCCCCAGGTGGCTTTCAGGTCCCCGGAGTTCAGACCGGAGATGATCAGCACGATATCCTCGCGCTCGCCGGTGATGACTTGAAACGAGTCGGGCGCATCGGGACTTGAGGCGCGGACCTTGTACTGGCGCAAGTCATCACGGAAGACTCCGCGAATCAGGCCCGTATCGGGCTTACCGGGTTGTGTCGCTTCGGGCATTGCCACCACTCCACTTCGGATTATCGGATTTCCGACAGTGAGAACGCCAGGAGGTCGAGATTTGTCGTCGGGAGGCCTCGGCCCCCTGGCTGTCCCACCGAGTCGAGACCGGTTCGGCCGGTCTCGACATCCTGAATGTAGATACGGTGCAAGCCTTTGACCAGTAGGTTCGCTCGCCGTGTTGACCATGACGGCCGAACCGTGCCGGTAAAACCGGCACGGTTCAAGCGTCATTGATTGGCCGTGACGGAAAAGCATTGGTGTTTGCTTCGTCGCAACGCAATGTCATCATGGGAGGCCGAATAGTCACTACTCCCACTTTGGAGGCCTTCGATGGCGCAATCCCAGCTCGCCAAGTGGTTCTCAGGTCGCACCGCCTGGATCGGTCGCCAGCGCATCAAGTACACCCAGACCGAGGCGGGCCGGTTCCTCGGCAAGCAGTACGAGGCTTACTCCAATCTGGAGAAAGGCAAAGTCTTTCCCTCCGTGGGCGACTGCTATGCGCTCGCCGACCTCTACTCACTCAGCGAGGAGGTGAAGAAGTACCTCGTCGACATCGCGCGCAGCGGAGCCGAGCAGAACTTCCCGACCGACCGGCGCTTCAACGCCCTCTGCCTCCAGATGGCCGAACGATTCTACGGCGCGATCTTCAAGTGGGACCCGCTGTTCATTCCGGGCATCGCGCAGACCCGCGCCTACCACTTCAACATCCTGCGCGAGGCTGAAGGCTCCACCGACGAACAGCTCAATCGCGGCTGGTCGTTCAAGATCGAGCGCATCCGGGCCCTGCTCGCCCGCACCGACAATCCGAGGGTGGTCCTCCTCATCAGCGAGACCGCGCTCCTGAATCTGCGGTTCCTCAGCCCGGCCGACCGCCAGGAGCAGATCGACCGCTTGCACGAACTCGAAGCCCTACCCAATTGGGAGATCAGGATCGTTTCAGCACTCCATCCCGAGGCTGGTGGCGCTTTCGAAATCTACAGCGCGGGCAAGGCTCAGTTCGGCGGGCCCACCTTCGCTTACACGGAGGTCTGGGACAACAGCTGGTGCATCGAGGACCCCACACGAATCGAACGTTACGATGAGCTCTGGCAGATCCTGCTGACTAAATCGATCATGCTGAAGGAGTACCTCGATGACCGACGTGACGGCTTGGCGCAAGAGCACTCGTAGCGGCAGCGACAACAACTCCAGCTGCGTGGAACTTCGTCGGGCTTGGCGCAAGAGCACTCGCAGCGGCGGGGACAACAACTCCAACTGCGTCGAGCTTTCCTCCTGCGACCAGTCGGCCGGATTCCATGTCCGGGACTCGAAACTGGGCGACGCTTCGCCCGTGTTCGACCTTGCCGCAGGTGATCTCACCAGCCTGCTCCGCGCCGCCGGCTAAGGACCCGTTCTCGGACCTTCCCGTTGGAAGCGCTTTGTGCCTCCCCGCTGCGGGTCAGCCACCGCACCAAATCAGGAAACCTCTGCCCCTCCAATCCTTCTGGTACCGCCGCTCTTCGGGCAAGCGAGCCATGCCAGGATGGGCCGATGTCTCCTGACCACGAGAACTCCTCCGCGCTTGCCGACCAGACACCGACCGGCGACTACGACGGGTTCGCCGAGGCGTACGCCGCCGAGACCGAATCCAGTCTCCTCAACGGCTACTACGCACGGCCCGCGATTGTCGATCTGGCCGGAGACGTCGCCGGGCGACGGATCCTCGACGTCGGCTGCGGTGCCGGACCCCTCTTCGAGTCGCTCCGCGAACGGGGCGCCATCGTCACCGGCGTCGACCCCAGCATCAAGATGCTCGAGCTGGCCAGGCGGCGACTCGGCGAGGACGCGGCGCTACAGCAGGCGGACCTCAACGATCCCCTGCCGTTCCCCGACGACACGTTCGACGACGCCGTCGCGTGCCTGGTCCTGCACTACCTGGAGGACTGGACGGCGCCGCTCGCCGAGCTGCGGCGCGTGCTGGTGCCGGGCGGTCGGCTCATCGTGGCCGTCAACCACCCCTGGGTCTACAAGTACACCAACCCGGACAGCGGCAGCTACTTCTCGACCCACGAATACGGCTTGGAGTGCAATTTCAGCGGCCAGAACGTCCTGCTGTCGCAATGGCACCGGCCACTGCAAGCAGTCACCGGCGCGTTCATCGAAGCCGGGTTCCGGATCTCGGTCATCAGCGAGCCGCCTCCGGCACCCGAGGCCCACAAGCTGTTCCCCGAGGATGTCAAGACACCCGACTCGGCGTTCCTGTGCTTCCTGTTCCTCGTCCTGGAAGCCGCCTGAGTGTCGTTCAGCCGGGTTGAACCCCGCAAATAGCCATGCCAGAACTCGCGCACGAGTAAGCCACCGAACAGCGGTGAGCCCCAAGGCGGTTCGGCTGAACGGCGCAGTCAGGTTCCTGTCGGTCGTGGTCGTCATGGTGTGTATTCACCTCCTTTCGAGAGTCGGGCGCTGCACTGGCCGCGCCCCGCTGGGCGCGCTGTGGTTGCCGCACTCGAGCTGTCGCGTGCGGAAGATGGCGATCGGGTCGATTGCCGGTGGGGCATTGTCGTGGTGTCAGCGCCCGGTGCCCGTGTTCGGGCGTGCGGGTACTGCACCCCAGTGCTGGTAATGCTGGTGGTGCTGGGTGTTGGTCGGGACTGTCGGGGTGCGCGTGGATCGGGCGCAGATGCCGACCGGTCGTGATCATCGCAGGTGGCGCTTCAGAGGGCCTTTGCCTGCGGTATGTGCCTCGTTGACAGCACCAGCCTGCCGGCGGTCGGGGTGATCCCGGCCGACAGGGCACCCCCACCCGATCCGGCCACTCTGGGCCGTACTGCTGCGGGGTCCCGATAGCACTCCGAGGGCGACCACACACCAACCCCCAGTTCAATGGAGTAGCAGTGTCGGGGCTCCATACAGAGGAACGACTCTCGGCCAGAGGCTTGGCGTAGTCTGCTTACACCGGCCGCCGCCTGTATGAATCCCTTACCCTTGTGCGTACCCCAATTCTCTCTCGCACAGACACCACCCGCAACACCCACACGGGTACACACCACTCACATTTCGTAGTCACTCCCCTTGTGCCGCAAGCGAACCCGGTCCCACCGGGACCGCTGGCGCGGACGCCGCGCCCCGGCCGCCCCCGGCCCGCCCCGGACACCGGCCCACACCCCACCCCTTCGTCGCCGCCCGCCCGAACACCAACCCAGACGGTGCCCGAATCAGCGACGCACCCCAACCCACCACCCACCACACCGTCGCCGCCGCCCTTTAAAAGCCGGGCCCTCCACCGACAACGCCCTGCCAACACCCAGCCAACACCCCGCCAACGCACTCCGCGGCAGCGCAACACGTCCCAGCCTCAGTCCGACTTTTTCGAGTCGAGCCCTTGGCGGGCAACGCCACACGCGCCCCGCCAGACCTCCTCGACACGCCCCCGAGCAGGTCGTCTCACTTGCGGCGAACGCGCCGAAGCGGTACGTAGTGCGCCGATTTGGAGATTTGTTTCGCTGGAGGACTTCCCGGCGAAAGATTTCTTCGATATGGTTCCGTGACGTCAGCTGTAACGCCGATCACCCCTCGGTGCGTCACCTTCGAAGGGACACAAGGACATGACCCATCTCTCGTCCGAATCACCCGACACGCATTCCACCGAGTTCAGCCACTCCACCCACGCCGACGACACCATCCGTTCGACCCATTCCAGGCGCGCGGTCCTGCGCCGCGCCGCCCTCATCACCGGGGCCGTCGGCGCCGCAACGGTTCCGGCGGTCTTCGCCGTCCAGCAGGCCAGCGCCGCGACCTCGGTCGACATGGAGCTGACCGTAGTCGCCGCGATGGTCGACCCGCCGCGTACGGGCACCGGCATCACGCTCACGGCGGGCCCCTCCGTCACCGCCGTCGAAGGCGCGCTCCGGGACAAGGGCTTCCTGGGTGGCTCGCTGGTCGACGGCCACTACGGCACCTCCACCATCACCGCGTACTCCGCGTGGCAGAAGTCGTTGGGCTACACCGGGCTCGACGCCAACGGCCTCCCGGGGCCGACCTCGCTCACCAAGCTCGGCGAGGCCGAGGGCTTCACGGTGACGCGCAAGGTGAGCGTGGGGGCCAACAACGCCAGCTACGGCGGCAAGCGCGTCAACGCCCGCACCCGGGCCATGCTCGTGGCCGCCGACGCGAAGCTGTCGTGGAGCCTCACCCTCACGCAGGGCTCCTACACGCCCGGCAACCCCGACTCGGCCGGGACGCACGACGGCGGCGGCGTGGTCGACATCGCCGTCGGGTCCATGTCCGCCACGCAGCGCTGGCAGACGGTCAAGGCGCTGCGCGACGTCGGGTTCGCGGCCTGGCTGCGCACCCCCGAGCAGGGGTTCTCGTACCACATCCACGCGAACGCGGTGGCCGACACCGACATGGCGGGCGTGGCGCAGGCCCAGGTGCACGACTGCTTCTTCGGCAAGAACGGCCTCGCCAGCCACGCGGCCGACAACACCCCGAGCGCCTACAGGGGCTCCTTCACCTGGTGGGAGAAGTACAACCGCGGTTAGCCGCGCGTGACTGCCGCCGACGATCTCGGCGGGGACCGCGCCGGCGCGACTACCCGCGCCGGCGAACACGAAGGGCGGGCGGGGTGATCCCCGCCCGCCCCCGTTCCACCCGTGCTAGACGGGTTCGATGTCGCAGTGGTTGAGGGCCCCGCGGCGCAGGACCTCAAGGGCGCGTTCGGAGGCGATGAGGCTGCCGTTGTCCGAGGCGCCGAAGTCGTCGACCTGCGGCTTGCCGGTGAGCTGGAGCCAGCGGAAGTCCGGCAGCTCGACCGGGCCCTCGTCCAGTTCCTCGGCCTGCTCGTCGAGGATCGTGTCGACCTCGGCGAAGCGGTAGCCGGTCAGGCCGGCCTCCTCGATGAGGCCGGCGAGGTGCTCGGTCACGATGAACGCGGGCGTCGATTCCAGGATCTCGTCGCCGAGCCAACCCAGGAACCGGTACTGGAGGCGGGTCACCGCGGGCGGCTGCACCGAGTAGTCCATTTCCGTGTCGTCACCGAAGTCGCCCGCGACTTCCGGTTCCAGAAGGTAGTAGTTCATGGGCGCATCCTAACTCAGGGGACCTTGGGATTGAAGTTCGTGCCGAACCGCAGGTCGACTTCCGTCGCGTGGTCCAGGATCTGCTGTGAGGTCGCATTCGGATTGGCCTTGTAGAACTTGTTCCAGTCCTTGCGGATCTCGCTCAAGTGGACGGCGCCGTTGACCTTTCCCTTTGGAATGCCGCGGAGGTTCTCGATGGAATGCATCTGGCTGGGAGTGAACCGGCCCTTGAACTTCTTGAGGACGTTCTGCTCGACGGCGTGGTGGACGACCACTTTGCCCTTGAGGTGCGGGTTCTTCTTGAAGAAGGTGGCGCGGTAGTCCTTCGACGTGGAGGTGCCCATCCGGGCGCGATGCGCTTTGCGCAGGTTCTTCGTCGCCTTGTCGGTGATCTTGACGTCCTTCCACTTTCCGCCTCCTTTGCCGGTGCGGAAGAACTTCGTGTTGCTGATCAGTCCGGAGATGATCTTGGCGCCCTTGGCGGTGGCCTTGCGGGCGGCCCGCGTGCGAACCCTAGCCATTGAGCACCGCCTCGATCGCCATGTTGATGATCTGCTCGACGAGCATCGAGGTGATCATCTTGAAGATGGGGATCTCCAGGAGCGAGGCGCCGAAGGTCACCACGGCCGTCGCGATCGCCTGGGCGATCTGGATGGCGAGGGTGACCAGCTGGACGATCATCTGGAGCTTGAGCGCCAGGACGACGCCGGCCGCGATCATCAGGCCGATGCTGATGATGTTGGAGGGCTCGCCGATGTCCTGGATGTTGCGGACGGCGGACTCGCCGTCCTCCCATTCGGACTTGAACGCGTCGATGTCGGCGCCGACGTTGTTGTCGATGACGGTCCTCGCGGCCGATTCGAGCTTGTCGATCGAACCGGTGATCTGGTCGGCCAGGTCGGTCCAGGTGGTGCCGAGGTCGAGCAGCTTCTCCTCGTCGGACTCGGGCCAGTCGTATCCGATCATGCTGAGGAAGCTCCGCAGCTCGGATGGCAGTTGCATACCCACGTTGGGGCTCCTTCGTGGAGGGGCGCGAGGCGTTCGAAGCGACGCTGAGCGCCTTGGGGGACACATAGCGTTATGCGGGAGTTGATGCGGGCCGGTGCCGGCGGCCGTTGTGTGCGAAGGGATCAGGGGAAGCGGGGATCGAGCGGGGTTAGACGCCCAGCTCGGTGAGGAACCGCCGGAAGATCTCGGCGAGCTCGCTGTCGTTGTTGTCGTGGTTCTCCGCCATCTCGCGCAGCGTGTCGGCGTAGTCCTGGAGGTCTTCGATGTTGGTGCTGAAGCACTCGCTGATGGCCTCCATGACGGCCTGGTGCGCGAGGTCCAGCAGCGAGCCGATCATGTCGGAGCCGAAGGAGTCGGCCAGTCCCTCCACTGAGGACTTGAACTGGTCGATCAGGCCCTGGACGGTCTCGGTGGCGGCGTCGAGTTCGGCCGCGCCCCGGCGGATCGTGTCGGTGTCGATCTGCACGACCATGTCATTCTCCGCTCTGGAGTTTCTTCATGACCGTGCTGATCTGCGCGGACATGTCCCGCATCCGTTGCAGGCCCTGGTCCTGGATCCTGGCGATCGACTCGCCGAGGGCGTCGAGGTCGGGCGCCGGCACGTCCGCGGTCAGGGACTCGGCGCGGGCGTCGAGGGCCTCGTTCACGATCTTGCGCAGCGCCTCTTCGAGGAATTCGGTGCCCTCCTTGAGGACCCGCTCTTCCACGAACTTGAAGTTGTCGACGCGTCCGTCGGCGCCGAGGGTGACCTTGATGCGCCCGTCATCCGATTCCGCGGTGACGGGCGGGACCTGGTGGTCCTGCTGTTGCTGTCTGACGTCATTGAGGGCAGAGCGGGCATCGGCCAGCTGCTGGGCGATCTGGTCCTCACCGAACATGCCGCCTCCGGGGTTCTCAGTGGACTCGGTTCGTGACTCAGCATAGACCGGCCCCGCCACATTCGGGTCCCCCGAATGTGCCGCTCTACCAGCGCATTCGGCAACCTTGTTCACAGAGGGTCAGCGTCCCGATTCGCCCCTTGTCGGACCGGTTTGCGTTCAGCGCACCGTGCACTTGCGACACTCTGGGCCCGTTCGTGTCAGGCGGCGCCGCCGCGGAGGGGTTCGACGAGGGCCGGGTCGGGCCGGTAGTCGAAGTGCTCGTCGCGCTCGCAGCGCAGCCAGCCCTCGCGCACGTGGAGCCGCGCGACCTGGACGGTGGAGCGGCGCCCGCCGCCGGGGTGGGTGAAGTAGTAGAGGAAGGCCTCGTCGGGGCCCTGGGTGAGGGCCATGGCGTGGTGGCCGAGGGCCTCGTCGTAGGCGCGGCGGCCGGGCCCGGCCAGGAGCGGGACGGGCTGGCGGTGCCAGTGCTCCAGGTCGGTGGAGCGGTGGACGAGCAGTCCGGACCAGCCGTCGGTGACCATCCAGTAGACGCCGCCGAGGGCGAAGACCGTGGGGCCCTCCTGGGCCTGGTCGGTGACGGCGGGGCCGGCCGGGGTCCAGGTGTAGAGGTCCTCGGAGTCGGCGGCGTGGATGCGGCTCTCGCGGCGCTCGTCCTTGAACCACATGCGCCACTTGCCGTTCGGGAGGCGGTGGACGGCGGCGTCGATGGCGCGCTCGGAGTCGGTGTCGACCGTGGAGCGGTAGGTCCAGGACTCGAGGTCGCCGGAGGTGTAGTGGCGGATCTCGGCGGGGCCGGACCAGTCCTCGCGGACGCCTTCGAGGTAGGTGACGTACATGTGCCAGCGGTCGCCGTGGCGGAGGATCTCGGGGGCCCACCAGGTGTTGCCGGGGACGCGGTCGAGGCCGGCCAGGGTGCCGGTGTAGGTCCACACACGGCCGTCGGGGCTGGTGGCGCGGCCGATGTCGGTGCCGTGGACCCAGGCGACGCCGCCGTCGGGCTGGTTGGCGCGGCGCTGGGTGTAGTAGAGGCGCCACAGGCCGGTGGCGGGGTCGTGGACGACGGTGGGGTCGGTGGGGCCGTCGAAGACCGGGTCGGTGAAGAGGGGCGCGGGGGCGGCGGTCTGGAGGACCGGGGCGGGGGTCGCGGCTTGGAGGTCCGGGACGGCGGCAGCGGCGGCCCCGGTGGTGTCGGCGTCGGCGTCGGCGGCGATGGCCTCGGCCGCCTCGGTGGCGAAGTCTTCGGGGCTCGGGGCAGGACCGGTCGTCATGGTTCCTCCAAGGGGAGTCGGCGGCCGGTTGGCCGGGCCCGGTGGGGTGCTTGAAAGGTAGCGGTTGGATAGCGTTTGCCGGAAGAGGGCTCAAGCGTACCGAGCGAACCCGGCGGCGTCGAGTGGAAACGGGGAGTGAATACCATCCCAAACCCCCACCCTCCCGGGGAAAGGTAGGCCCATCCTTCCGCGCGGGTACGACAGGAACCGCGCCCGCGGGCGGCGGTGTCACCCGAACGTGTTCGTCGGGGGCGTGATTTCACCCCGTGTTCCCGAAGCGCCCGAATATCTCGCGTTCCGGTACCGTGAACACATGGACCTCAACGCGGACCTTGGGGAGGGTTTCGGCCGCTGGGAGCTCACCGACGACGCCGCACTGCTGCGGATCGTCACGAGCGCCAATGTCGCGTGCGGTTTCCACGCCGGCGACCCGGCCACGCTCCGCCGCGTGTGCGCGCTCGCCGCCGAGTCGGGGGTGCGGATCGGCGCCCAGGTGTCCTACAGGGACCTGGCCGGTTTCGGGCGGCGCGAGATCGACGTGCCCCCTGCGGAACTGGCCGCGGAGGTCGCCTATCAGATCGGGGCGCTGCGGGTCTTCGCCGAGGCCGTCGGCCAACGCGTCGAGTACGTGAAACCCCATGGGGCGCTGTACCATCGGGCCGGACGCGACCCGGTCCAGGCCGAGGCCGTGATCGAGGGGGCGCAGCTCGCGGGGGTGGGCACCGTCCTGACCCAGCGCGGGTCGGCGCTCGACCGGGCCGCCGCGCGGGCGGGGCTGCGGGTCGTGGGCGAGTCGTTCGCCGACCGGGCCTACCTGGGGGACGGGCACCTGGTCGCGCGGGGAACGCCGGGGGCGCTGCTCGACCCGGAGTCGGCCGTCGCGCAGGCGATCGGGCTGGCGTCGGAAGGCATGGTCACCGCGATCGACGGGGCGCGCACCCCGGTTGCGGCCGAATCGATCTGCGTGCACGGGGACGGGCCCGAGGCGGTCGCGGTGGCCGCGGCGATCCGGGCCGCATTGGACGAACGAGGCATCGACGTGGAGGCATTCTCGTGACCACCGGAAGAACCACCGCCCACCGGCTCAGGCCGCTCCCGGCCGGACCGCGGAGCATCCTGATCGACTGCGGCACACCGGCGGCCGCGAGGTCCTGCTACCGGTCGCTCCAGGCGCGGCGCATGTCCGGGCTGCTGGAGGCCGCGGACCTGGTGCCGGGCGCGACCACCGTCCTGGTCGACGGGATCGACGAACCGGAGCTGCTGGCCGCGGAACTCCCTGGCTGGCCCCTGATCGAGGAGGCCGAGGCCGCGGGCGAGACCGTCGAGATCCCGGTCTGCTACGACGGACCGGACCTCGAGGCGGTCGCGAAGATGTGGGGTGTGGCGCCCGACGACGTGGCCGACATTCATTCTAATGTGGAGTACGAGGCGGCGTTCTGCGGATTCACGCCCGGGTTCGCCTATCTCGAGGGGCTTCCGGAGCGGTTCCACGTGCCGCGCAAGGAGACGCCGAGGACGACCGTCCCGGCCGGCTCGGTCGCGGTGGCCGGGCCCTACACCGGGGTGTACCCGCGTTCGAGCCCTGGAGGATGGCAGTTGATCGCGACCATGACGAATCCGGGGCGGCTGTGGAACGAGCACCGCGAACCGGCGGCGCTCCTGGTTCCCGGCACGCGCGTGCGGTTCGCGGCGGTGCGGGTATGAGCCACATCGAGATCCTGCGCGCGGGCGCGCTGACGACCTGCCAGGACACCGGGCGGCCCGGCTGGGGCCACCTCGCGGTGCCGCCCTCGGGCGCGGCCGATCGTCCCTCGTGGAGGCTGGCGAACCAGTTGGCGGGCAACCCGACCGGGGCGTGCGCACTGGAGACGACGTTGAACGGCGCCACGGTGCGGGCGCATCGGAACGTGACCGTGGTGGTCGGGGGCGCGCCGTGCCCGGTGACCGTGGACGGGCGGCCCGAGGCGTGGGGGCAGCCGGTGAAGCTCAGAGCGGGGTCGGTGCTGGACGCCGGGCCCGCGGAGGTCGGGGTGCGTTCGTACTTGGCGTTCTCCGGTGGGCTGCATCCGAAGCCGAGCCTGGGCTCGCACTCGACGTGCCTGCTGTCGGGCCTGGGTCCGGCCCCGTTGAAGGACGGGGACACGATCCCGCTGGGCCCGAGCCCGGCGCACCCGCCGCTGCCGACGCAGTGGCCGGCGCCGTGGGCGGGGATCAGCGCCGAGATCGTCATGAAACTCCATTTGGGACCGAGGCTGGAGTGGTTCAGGCCGGAGGCGGTGGCGGAGCTGGCGCGCGGGCTGTGGATCGTGTCGGAGCATTCGAACCGGATCGGGCTGCGGCTGGAGGGGCCGGCGCTGCGGCGCGTCGACGCGGAGCGGGAGCTGCCGAGCGAGGGCATCGTGGCGGGGGCGCTGCAGGTGCCGCCGAGCGGGCAGCCGATCCTGTTCGGCGCGGACCATCCGACGACGGGCGGGTACCCGGTGATCGGTGTCGTGGGCCCGGAGTCGCTCGCGGCGGCGGCGCAGGCGAGGCCGGGGACGGGGATCAGGTTCGCGCCGATCCCGATGCCGTACTGGAGCAAGCGGGGCTGAAGCGCGCGCCGGCGCTTGTCGAATGCGCTGCGCCGGTGCGCGCGCGGCCGCGCCCCGGCGCGCGTGCGCGGGGCCCGGCGTCGAGAGACGGCGGTTCCTGCGCGTTTGCGCGGAGCCCTCGGCTTCGCGCACGCTTTCGGGTGAACCGCAGGCGGATGCGGCGCCGGGGCGGCATTTCCTGTCGGACCCGGCTGCCAGGATCGCGGCAGACTGCCTTTCCCCTCTCGGGAGGGTGGGGGTTTGTGGACGGCCGACCGCGGCGGGAATTCAGCGCCGCAGGAGCACCGTGCCCCGGTCGTGCTGGAGCCGTTCGGCGTCGAACTCGGGGAACTCCGCGGCCCAGCGGGCGGTGATCGCCCGCTCGTCGGGGCGGTCCGCGTCGTCCAGGACCACCAGAGCGCCCTTCGCCAGGCGCGGCGCGAGCACCGGCAGCGCCGGGTACCGCGCCTGCGGCCCGGTCTTCTGGGGCGGCCCGTCCACCAGCAGCAGGTCGACCTCGCCGTCCGCCAGATCGGCCGTGTCGTACCAGCGCCAGGCCTCGCCGTTGAGGTGCACGTCCGTCAGCGGCGCGTCCACGACCGTCGCCCACTCGCCGAGCCCGCGGTCGGCGATATCGGCGCGCGTCTGCGCGGCGTAATGCGGCTCGTGCTCCAGGGCCGTCACATGCCCGGCACCGAGCGAGCGCATCGCGTGCGCCAGCACCACCGTCGTCGTCCCCGAACCGCATTCGAGCACCTGGGCGCCCCCGCGCGCGACGACCTCGTCGAACAGGAACCGCACGATCTCGGGCCCGGCCGCGAAGTCGCGCATGCGCGGCAGCGGCCCGTCCGCCCCGACCGACCGGTACAGCGCCAGCAGATCCTCGACCTGCGCGTACGAGGTGCGGGCGATGGCGTTGGCGGCCTTGCGGTTCGACTCGACGCCCGCTTCGATCGATTCGAGCCGCCGCTCGATGCCGCGCTGCGTCTCGCGCAGGTCCGCGACGGCCGCGGTCAGGCCGTTGAGCTGCTCGGTCAGAGCGATCAGCAGCATCCTGTCGGACGTTGCCATGGCGGTGCCCCTTTCGTCGGCGGACGACTGCCCCGCCACCACAGTATTGAAACCGGGAGCGCCGGCGCCACCGCCCCCTAGCGGCGTTCTTGGTCGAGGCTCGCGAGATAGGCGTTGTAGACCTCGTGCGGGTCGTCCTCCGGGTGGCCGGAGGCGGTGGCGCGCTCGGCCATCCGGTCGAGGCGCCGGCCCTCGCGGTCCTCCGAGTTCGCCCACTGCGCGATGAGCACGCAGATGATGATGAGGCTCGGGATCTCGCCGAACGCCCAGGCGATGCCGCCGCCCGCGCGCTGGTCGGCGAGCAGGTCGGTGACCCATGGCATCGCGATCTGCGTGTACCAGTCCTCGGCGATGAGGGTCGTGCCCATCATCAGCGTCAGGCCGAAGATCGCATGGAAGACGATCGACACGAAGTACAGCAGGACCTTCGCCGGGTAGGAGAGCGGCCGCGGTTTCGGGTCGGGTCCGATGATGACCCAGAAGTAGAGGCACCCGGCGGCGAGGAAGTGCGCGGTCATGAACAGGTGCCCGAAGTGCCCGCGCATCGCCCACTCGAACATGCCCGTGAAGTACATGAGGTACAGGCTCGTCAGGTAGACGAGGAGCGCGATGAGCGGCTGCGACACGAACCGCGACCAGCCGCTGTGGATGAGCGCGAGCAGCCACTCGCGCGGCCCGCCCGCCCGGTCGGGCTTGAGCGCCCGGAGCGCGAGCGTCACTGGAGCGGCCAGGACGAGCAGGATCGGCGCGAGCATGTTCAGCGCCATGTGCTGGATCATGTGGGCGCTGAACAGGACCATCCCGTACTTGCCGAGCCCGGTCGAGGTGGTGAGGACGACGACGCCCCACCCGGCGATCCACAGGGCCGTCCGGTACCAGGGCCAGGAGTCCCCGCGGCGGCGCAGCCGCACCACGCCCGCGACGTAGAAGCCGACGAGGGTGATCGCGATGGCGCAGAACAGGATCGACGGGTACCAGTCGGTCAGGACGGCGGTGAGGCTGACCGGCCCGGGCGTCGGGAAACCCAGCAGGGCCGTGTTCGGGTCCGGGAGCTCCTCGGCGGGCGGCGGCGTCACCGACAGGGACGAGGCGAGGCCGAACGCGATCGCCATGAGCCCCAGCTCTACCGCGGCGAGCCGCGTGAACGCGCCCCGGTCCCCGGCCTCGACCGCCGGCAGGGTGCGGCGGCGGTGGGCCCAGCCGAAGACGCCGCCGACGGCGAGCACCGCGAGCTTCGCCAGCGCGATCCGCCCGTACGCCGACTCCCACAGGTCGGTGAGCGCCACGTTCGCGACGAACACGATCAGGCCCGAGACGGCGATCGCGGGGTAGGCGAGGCCGGCCGCGAACGAGTAGCGGCGGGCGGCCGTAGCCGGGTCCTTGCGGGCGATGAACAGGGCCAGCAGGCCCCCGGCCCAGAACGCGGCGGCCACCACGTGGATGAGGAGGCCGTCGACGGCGATCTGGTGGTTGCCGTTGGACGCCGAGTGCCCGGTGAAGATCGGCGGCACCGCGGCGGCGAGCGCGAGGGCGGCGGCGCAGGCCGCGCCCGGGATCGTGAACGAGCGGGCCGCGACGACGGCGGCGGCCGCGGCGAACAGCGCCGCCAGGCCGAGCGCCTGGCCCTGCTCGTACTGGGCCACATACGACCACACACCCGGGACGGTGACCTCCGAGAGGGGCCGCGCGAACGTGTTCGCGAAGTCGACCGGGAGGCTCACCAGCGCGAGAGCGGCCCACAGGCCGGAGGCGACCGCGCCGATGCGCAGCCACCGCCACGACTGGGCCGAGAGCCGGCGGCGCGCGCCCGCGCGCCCGGGCAGGAAGCACGCGGCGGCGATGAGGCAGCCGACCGCGGCGAGCATCGCGAGGTCGTAGCCGTACTTGAGCAGGCCCGCCGCCCACGTGACCATCGGGTCGGCGGCGGCCAGGCCCGGGAGTGCGGCGACGTCCACCGCCCCGCCCAGGTCCAGGGCGATCACGGCCGCCAGCAGGCCCGCGAGAGCGGCCGCGCACAGGGCCGGTACCCGCATGCCGCGACGCGGGGGCCGGCCCGCGCGCGCACGCGGCCCCCCTCGGTGCCCGCCGCCGCCGCCAGGTATGGTGGCGGCGGTGTTTTGGCTGGTCTCGGTCGATGCGGTCACGCATCCCAGCATGGCTGATTAATCCAGCTCACGCCCCACCGGGTGGGGTCAGTTATCGCCGGCGACTCCCAGGCGCGCCCGAGGGCGTCCTCCAGTCTTGTCGGAGTCATAAGGCACGATCACGGTGCGCCGTTCGCAGAGCCGTACATTGGCAGAGTCGTGCATCGGCAGTCACGGCGAGGCGAGCGGCGCCGTAGTTTTCTATGGTGGATCGCGATGGGAATCATCGAAAGACGCGGTGAGATCATGAACCTGCTCCAGGGAGGCGGCGGCGTGCTCGGCAACATGCACTTCACGCTCGACGGCTCGGACGACCCGTCCAACGTGCTGAACCTCATGGCCTTGGACGCCTATGTGACCGGCGCGCAGCCGCACGCGGTGGTCCGGGCCCTCGACATGGTCGCGGACGACGTCGACCTGATTCCCGAGGGCGGTTCACTCATCCGGTCGATTTCCGGGATCTCCTTCCTCCAACTGGTGACGGGCGAGGGCTGGACGCTGCGGACGCAGCGCTGGCGCGACGGCACCGGCCAGGCGGTCGTGACCGCCGAGACGCGCGAGCGCGCCGAGGAGGTCGCCGCGTACGTCACCGAGCGCACCGGCACGGCCGAGGAGCCCGGCGAGGACAAGGTCGACATGGGGTTCTGGTACCGGTCGGCGCGGGGACCGTTCCGCTCCACCCGGTCGATCAGCGCGCCCCGCTGGCCCGAGATCGAGCGCAACTACTCCTCGAGCGCCGGTTCGGCGCTCGGCAAGCTCATGGCGACCAGGTCGTCCGACGTGACGGGGCGGCTGGTGCTGCTCCACGGCCCGCCCGGTACGGGCAAGACCACGGCGCTGCGGGCCCTCGCGAGGGAGTGGGCGCCGTGGTGCCAGGTGGACACGGTGCTGGACCCGGAGGCGTTCTTCTCCGACCCGTCCTACCTGATGGAGGTCATCATCGGGTCCGAGATGGACATGGTGCTGGACGACGGGGAGACGCGGCGCGAGCACTGGCGGCTGATGGTCCTGGAGGACTGCGACGAACTGATCCGCGGTGAGGCGAAGGAGGCGTCGGGGCAGTCGCTCGCGCGCCTGCTGAACCTGACGGACGGGCTGCTCGGGCAGGGCCGGGAGATCATGGTGGCCATCACGACGAACGAGCGGCTGGACCGGCTGCACCCGGCGGTGGTGCGTCCGGGACGGTGCCTGGCGCAGATCGAGGTCGGGGAGCTGTCGCCGCTGGAGTCGACGGACTGGATGGGCGGGGAGGCCGTGCGCGAGCCGATGACCCTGGCCGAGCTGTACGCGAAGCGCGGCGGCACCGACCCGACCCGGACCGAGTCCGCGATCCCGCAGCAGCACGTGGGGCAGTACCTCTAGAGCGGCGCTGAGCCGCGGATGCGGCCCCGGTCTTCGCAACTGGACTTCGACTGGACCCAAGGGTGCACCCGGGGTCCGACAATGCGCAGGGCCACCGGCGGGATCCGGGAGTGTCCCCGCAATTCGGACATCCGTTGCGCCCCCGAACTCAAGGGTGCTTCGGGGGTCCGACAATGCGCTGTCATGACGTTGAGCGGGGGCGGTGCCGTGCGGCACCGCCCCCGGTTCGTGCGCGAGGTCCTGGCCCGAGACCTCGTGCGGCTCATGCCTTCGCGTCGATTTCGGCGAAGACCGCCTCGGCGTGCTTGAGGGCGTTGATCGCGGCCGGGAACCCGGCGTAGGCGGCGATCTGGATGAGCGCCTCGACCACCTCGGCCCTCGTGCAGCCGGCGTTGAGCGCGCCGTTGATGTGGAAGCGCAGCTGCGGGGCGGCGTTGCCCAGTGCCGCGAGTGCGCCGAGGGTGACGAGCTGGCGGTCGCGCGGTTCCAGGCCCGGCCGCGTGTAGAGGTCGCCGTAGCCGAACTCGGCGATGTAGCGGCCGAGGTCGGGGGCGATGCCGGCGAGGGAGGTCAGGACCGACGGCTCCGTGTCGCCCGATATGTGCTGCAGGGCTTTGAGCCCGCGTTCGTACCGTTCTCCGTGCTGCTCCATTTGCGATGCCCCTTAAGCGTCGGTTGGCTGGATGTGCTTGCCCCACAGGGCCAATCCTGCTGCAACCGACAGCATCGCCGCAAGGGTCCAGGCGAGCGCGGGGAAGCCGTGGGCGGCTGCGGCCTGCGCGACGAGCGGGCCGACCGTGGCGCCGACGTAGAAGCTGAACATCGCCACCGAGGACGCCGCGGCGCGGTGCTCGCCGCCGAGTTCGCCCGCGGTCTGGGTGGTCGCGGGCGCGACGATGCCGAGGCCGCCGATGAGGACGGCCAGGAGCACCGCGAGCACGACCAGGTTCCCGCCCGCGAACGCGGCGGCGAGCATCGAGGCGGCGGCGACGATCGTGCCGAGCACCACCTGGGAGGGCCGGGCGATGCGCGCGAGCGGGATCGCCAGGAACGGCAGGGCGATCATCACCGGGAGGGCGCTGGCGCGCAGGGCGAGCAGGCCGCCCGAGCCGGTGACGATGCCGGTGAGTTCGATGCCGGTGTAGACGGCGACCATGGCGGCCATGGCGAGGGACCCGGCGCCGAGCATCGGCAGGAGCCGGCGGAGGCGCAGGACCCGCGGGATCGCCGCGTAGCTGCGGGCCAGGCTCGCGTCGCCCGAGAGGCGGTCGGGCAGCATGATGCGGTGCGCGGCGATCGCGACCAGTCCGAAGAGGACGGCCGAGCCGATGAAGACCCAGCGCCAGTCGACGAACCGGATCGCGGTCTGGGAGGCGAGCTGGCCGATGACGGTGGCGGCGAGGAACGAGGTGACGATGGTGGCGACGGCGACCGCGCGCCGGCCCGGGGCGATCCGGGAGGTCGCGTAGGCGGTCATCGCCGGCGGGATCGTGCCGACCGCGAGGCCTTGGAGGACCCGCAGGGGCAGGGCGGTGGCGAACGTCGGCGCCAGACCGGTCAATAGTGTGACCACTCCGGCGGCGATCAGGCCCATGACCAGGACGCGTTTCTGGCCGAAGCGGTCGGCCATGGGGCCGAAGAGGAGGAACCCGCCCGCGTAGCCGAACGCGAAGGCGCTGATGACCCAGGTCATCGCTCCCAGGCCGACGTTCCAGGAGGCCTCCATGGCGCTGAACATGGGGATCGGCGTGTACATCTGGCCGGTGGCGAGCAGGGCGGCGAGCGCGAAGACGGGGACGGCGCGGCGGGCCGGGGTGTGGACCGGGCCGATGCGGACGGGCATCTGCGCCGGGACGTAGCGGGTGGATGACGCGGTGGTGGTTGCTGTCATGGCGGCAAATTTAGGCCCGGCCCGACCCCCTTGTCAACCAAATAGTTGGTTTACATGGTGGTAATCTGGGCCTCATGCCATTGCACGAGGGGAAACGCTCCGACGCCACCCGCAGGGCGCTGCTGCGCGCGGCCCGCGAGGAGTTCGCCGAGCACGGCCTGGCCGGCGGGCGCGTCGACAGCATCGCCGACGCCGCCGGGGTCAACAAGGAGCGGATCTACGGGATCTTCGGCAGCAAGGACAAGCTGTTCGACGCGGTCCTCATCGACGTCATGCAGGAGTTCACCGAGCTGGTCGACCCCCTGTGGGGCACCGGCGACGTGGGCGCGTTCGTCGGCAGCCTCTACGACTACCAGCGCACCCGCCCCCAGCTGCTGCGGCTCCTGGCCTGGGAGGCCCTGCACCGCGGCGGCGGCGACGTGCACGACGTCGGCGGCTGGCGGCGCGAGCACTACCGCCTGAAGCTGGAGGGCGCGCTGCGCCACTTCGGCACCGACGACCCGTTCCGGGCCGGGCTGATGACCCTCGTCATCTGCGGTATCCCCAACTGGCTCAACCTGGTCCCGCAGCTGCGCCGGCTCCTGCTCGGCGACCGGTGGGACGACGCGGACGCGATCAAGGCGTTCCTGGTCTCCTTCGCCGAGGGCGCGGCGCGGGCCTCGGGCGCCTTCCCGCGACCGGTCAACGAGTTGACCGGCGAGGGCGGCGAGGACCGGGTGACCGGGCCGTACGACCCCGAAGGCGTCGGCGCGGAAGACGAGACCGTGCTGGCGGTCGGCGCGGCGGGCGGGACCCTGCCCGAGTCGGCGGCAGATGACCCCGTCGCCGCGGCGGCCGCGCGGCTGCGTCGGGCGCAGGCCGAGGCCGACGAGGCGAAGGCGGCGCTCGGGGAGGCCCTGCGGGCCGCGAACGCCCGGGGCACCAGCGCGAACCGGCTCGCCAAGGAGGTCGCGGGCACTGTCTCCCGCCCGGTGGTCCTCAAGCTCTTGGCGGAGTGAACGGCGCGACTGGGCGGCGCGAGCGCCGGTGGGCGCCTCCGTCGCCCGAGCGCGCCGGTCCGTCGGACACGCCCGGCCGGGCGCATCGCAGTGAGCGGTCGCGCCGACGACCGCGGCCGGGCCGCGGGAGCGGCGACGAGTTCGACGGCCGTTCCCCGGGACGTCGCGAACCGCAGTGTTTCGTTCACCCCTTCGAGGGACGGGCGCCGATAGGCTCATGGGCGGTTCCCCCGACCGCCGCCGACCATCGACATCCTGGGGGACTCACCTTGCAGACCACACCGACCCGCCGCCGTTCGCGAACCGTCGCACTCGCCGCGGCCGCCGCCGGCACCGCCGTGGCCGTCACCGCGGTCGCCGCCACGATCCACGCCGAGGCCGCCGTCGTGAACCTGAACCCGCTGGAAAAGG
This sequence comes from Glycomyces harbinensis, assembly GCF_900101745.1. Lineage (GTDB taxonomy): Bacteria > Actinomycetota > Actinomycetes > Mycobacteriales > Micromonosporaceae > Glycomyces > Glycomyces harbinensis. The sequence continues at coordinate 180,018 of NZ_FNAD01000008.1, forward strand.
CGCTCGGGTTCAACGCCTTCGTGGAGAACCGGACGATCCTCGCCTCGACCGAGGCCGAAGGACCGATCGCCACGGGCGGGGACCTCCGCATCGAGGGGTCCTACAACGTCATGATCCACGACACCGGCTCGTTCACCGCGCCCGGCGACGCCGCGCCCAGCGCCCTCGTGGTCGGCGGCCGCGTCGACTACACCGTCGACCTGGCGACCTCCGTCGTCCAGGTCCTCAACGGCGGCTATGTCAAGATCGGCGACCTGAGCGGCACCAGCGTCCTCAACACCGACGGCAACGGCGCCTCCGTCAACACCCACCTCGTGGCCGCGGGCGAGGACTACAACAGCACGCCGCGCATCGAACTGACCGCGCAGCAGCCGATCGACTCGGTCGGCCCGACCTCCCCGATCGACTTCGCCGACGCGTTCGCGACCTTCCGGTCCGAGGCCGCCGAGCTGTACGCGTGCGAGGCCGCCGCGGTCGAGATGACCGACAGCTCGGGAGCGGTCGTCCCCAAGGGCCAGGTCGGCACCAACCAGCAGATCCGCATCACCCTGGAGCAGGGCAGGACCAACGTCATCAACCTCACCGGCGAAGATCTCAACAACATGTCCGACCTGACGTTCCTGAACCCCCCGAGCGCCGACACGCCCCTGCTCGTCAACGTCGACACCTCCGGCACCGGCGGTGAACTCGACTGGCGGGTCGCCACGCAGGCCGGCATCAGCGGCCCCCAGGCGCCGTACATGCTGTGGAACTTCGACGACACCACCAGGCTCCGCATCGCCGCCGGCGACACCGTCGAAGGCAGCATCCTCGCGCCCGACGCCGATTACTCCGACATCAGCCCCGCCAACGTCGAGGGCCAGATCATCGCCAAGAACGCCAACCTGGGTGAGATCGGCGAGAACGGCGGCGAGATCCACCACTTCCCGTTCGCGGCCGAACTCACCTGCGAGAGCGACGAGCCGAGCATGTCGGCCGACGGCTCCACCGGCGCCACCGACGGGCCCACGAGCGGCGACGGCACGACCGGCGCCGACGGTACCGACGGGCCGGGCGGATCGGGCGGCGACTCACTCGCGACCACCGGCGACTCGATGCGCCCCCTGATCATCGCCGCGGGCGCACTCGCGGCGCTCGGCACCGCGGCGGTCGTCGCCACGGCCGTGCGGCGAAAGGGCGCCCGGAGCTGATGACATGAAGCGGCCCCTCGCCTCGCTCGACCGCGCCGAAGCGCACGCCTGGACCGCACTGGTCCTCACGGCGCTCGCCGGGGCGGTCGACGGGGCCGGGTTCCTCGGCCTCGGCCAGCAGTTCGTCGCGAACCAGACCGGGAACGCGGTCCTGCTGGCCGTCGCGGTGTCCGGGGACCTCACCGGCCGCGAGGACGGGCTCTCCCCCATCGGCCCGCTGTGGTCGCTCGCCGGGTTCGCACTCGGCACGGTGCTCGCTTCCCTGGCGACGCGACGGCACGTGCTCACCAGCTTCGGGGTGCCGTTCCTCCTCGTGGCCGAGGTCGTGGCGCTCGCGGCGGCGGGACTGGCGGGGCCGACCGAGCTCGCGATCGCGCTGGCGGCGTTCGCGATGGGCGTGCAGTCGATCCACGCGGCCCGGATCGGACTGTCGGGGGTGACCACGACGGTGCTCACCGGGACGCTCATCGCGATGTCGGTGAACCTGTCCGGAGGGCGCGAGGACCTGCGCACGGCGCGGCTCCAGGCCGGGGTGTGGGCGGTGTACCTGGTCGCGGCGGGGCTCGGGTCGATCCTGGCGAACGCGGTGTCGTTCAGCGCGGTCTGCTGGGTCGCCGCGGCGGTCGCGGCGGCCATGGCGGCCGCCGCGTTCGCCGAGGCCCGCCACCGGGGCTCCGAGGGCTGACCGGCCCGGCTCAGGCGGCGCGGACGTGGATGCCCGGGGTGCGCACCAGCGGCCACTTGCGGTCCTCGGCGACCCTTCGCGCGAGGTCGTCGGCGGCCGATTCCCAAGCGGGGTAGAGGAAGGCGAACCCCGCCCCTTCCAGGCGGCCGGGGATGACGCGGCGGCTCTTGAGCAGGAGCTCGGTGTCGCTGCGCATCGCGAACGCGCCGATCTCGGCCATCCAGCGCGTCGCGGGGAGGCCGACGTGGCCGCCCCAGGCGCGCCGCAGGACGCGCATGAAGTCCTTCTGCCGCAGGGGGTGCGGCGAGGCCAGGTTGACCGGGCCGGTCAGGTCGGTGTGGCCGATGAGGAAGCGGACGGCGCGGACGAAGTCCTCCTCGTGGATCCACGACACGTACTGGCGCCCGCCGCCGATCGGGCCGCCGAGGGCGAGCAGGACCATGCGGGAGAGGACGTCGAAGACCGAGCCGCGGTCGGGGCTCATGGTCATCGCCGAGCGCATGGCGATCTTGCGGGTGTGCGGGGTGTCGGCTTCGTCGAGGGCGCGTTCCCAGGCCTGTGCGATGCGGATGCTCTTGGCCCAGTAGGCGGGTGCGTCGGGTTCGGTGCCGCCGATGACGCCGGTGGCCTCGTCGTTGGCGCGGCCGAAGGTGTGGGCGTAGATGGTGGCGGTGCTCGCCTGGAGCCAGACGGCCGGGGGTTTGCGGGCGGCGGCGATGGCCTGGCCGACGACGCGGGTGCTGTCGACTCGCGAGTCCATCATGGCCTTGAGGTTCTCGGGGGTGTAGCGGCAGCTGACGCTGCGGCCGGCGAGGTTGACGACGGCGTCGGCGCCGTCGATCGCCTCGACCCAGTGGCCGAGGGTGCGCCCGTCCCAGTGCATGTGGTGGGGGCGCGAAGGGGTGCGGGTGAGGACGATGACGCGGTGCCCGGCGGCGAGCAGGCCGCGCTCGAGGACGGCGCCGACGTTGCCGGTACCACCGGGAATGACGATCTTCATGGGGCTTCCTCCTTTGCGCCAACGATACGCCAGAACTTGAACACGTTCAAATATGATCTTGGCATCACTCGCGGGATCACTCCGGAAAAAACCGGGGACGAAAGCACCGAACTGTCACACCCCGCAGGCACCCTTAGATCGGGGGCGCTGCAGACCGCGGCAATCAGAATTGCCCCTGCCCGAAAATCGCAAGCTCGACAGGCGCCGGAGTGTCACACCCGCCGGGCACCCTTTGAACCGGGGGCGCTCGCGAACCGCCGCATTATGGATTTCCCCTGCCCTGAAGACCTCACAGGCGCGGCCGGGTCGACCTCGCTCCGCCGGAGTGTCACACCCGCCGGGCACCCTTGAATCGGGGGCGATTCCGAACCGCTTCCGGTTGGATCTCCCCTGCGCCGAAACCGGACGGCGCCGAAGGTGCGCGGGCCGGAATGTCGGTGGGGTGCCGTAGCCTGCCGGGGTCTAGACGACCGAGGAGGCCCGGTGAAGTTCAGGAAGATCGATGAGCGGCGCTCGATGCGCAGACCGCTGTGGGAAGCCGAGCGGCTGCAACCGCTCGAAGAGCCGCCCGATCCGGACTTCGAGCTGAGCGAACGGCTGCTCGACGGACTCCAGTGGACCTCCGCGCAGGCCGACGGCAGCCTGGACCAGTCACTGGTCCGCAGCACCGACCTCTCGGGAACGGTCTTGACGCCCTTCGAGATCGTCGACACCACCATCGAGCGGTCGGTGCTGTCGAACAGCCGCTGGGAGCGGGCGACCGCGCGCCGGCTCGAGATCACCGACAGCAACCTGGTGGGCTGGCAGACCCAGTTCTCGCTGGCGCAGGACGTCTACATCGCCGACTGCCGGGCCGATTTCGCCGGGATCTCGATCGGAAGCGCGAAGGGACCGGTGGTCTTCGAGCGGTGCCGCTTCATGAACGCGACGTTCCTGGGCGACTTCTCGAAGACGGTGTTCATCGAATGCACCTTCCCGGGCGCCGACTTCTCCCGTGTGGCGAACGCCAAGGGCTGCGACTTCCGCCAGGCCGAGCTGGGCGGCATCACCGGCCTGATGAGCCTGCGCGGGTCGCTGATCACGGCCGACCAGGCGGTCGAGATCGCCGGAGAGCTGGCAAAGGCCGCGGGGTTCAAACTGGCATAGCCCGGTTGCGGCGTTGCGGCGTTGCGGCGTTGCGGCGTTGCGGCGTTGCGGCGGCCGATCTTGACCATCACCGTTTCACTCGGCCAGTTGCAACGCCGCTCCCGCTTCATCGCTTCGACCGAATTCGTTCACTGCTCGGCTAGATCACCTCCTGGAAGGTCCCGTCGTGGACCTCGCCGGTCCGTCCGCCGTCCTCGTCGAGCGAGAAGAAGGCGGTGATCCGCTTGGTGTTGAAGTCCATGACCTGTGTGACGGCCGTGCCCGACTCCTCGTTCCAGCCCACCAGGTACACCCCCTCGGCGACCTCTCCCACATACAGGTCGACCGTGCCCGAGCCGCCCTCGGTGGCGCCGTCGATCATCTCGTAGCGGAGCTTGTCGCCCCCGGGTCCGTAGGTGTTGCGGAAGACCACCCCGTTGTCGAGACGGATCTCGAAGACCTTCCCCGCGAACGCGAAATCACTCATGCCCGGCTCCCTTCGTAACCTTCGCCGATGCCCTGAATCAGACCGATTGAATGCGGCCGCCCTCCAACCTACGAGTTGAGCGGCGCGCAATCCGGCGATTCGCCGACTCCGAATGCTCAAGAACGGTCATCACCGCCAACCTGTATCACTCCTTCTGCATCGTTGCCCGTCACTCGCCCCCTTTCTCAACGCCCGTCGCCCGATCGGTGGGACCTGCGTTCGCTGAACCGCCGCAGGCCTCGATGGCTTGCGTCGCGATTTCGAGGCGGACTCGGAAGTCCGCGTCTTCGGATGCCGCCAGCGCAGCCAAGGTGGTCTGTCTGCGCCGCAGCGACCTTTCCAGCCATGCCCGCCAGTCGGCTGTCTTCTCGGCCGCCGCCACGGTCTCCGGTCGCCAGACCGGCATCGGTGCGCCGGTGGCCGCGAATCGCGGGTTCGGTTTCAGACCCTCGGGTTCGGGAAGGAAGTCGCGGATCGCGGCTCCGGTCCAGCCTCGCGAGCGAAGGAATGCGTTGGTGATCCAGACCGTCGGATCGCCTCGCTGCACGAACTGCGGTCGCGGACTGGTCGACTGGCCGCCGGATGCGGCCGGCGTCTCGGGTGCCGTCAATGGCCCACGGAGGTGCGTCGGTGCGGGTGGAGGAGCGGCCTGTCGCGGTTTGGTTCTCGGTGCGCTCGGGGGTTTTCGCCGACGCTTTGCTACGGAGCCTTCCGGAGGGTTCACCGGTTCGGCGGTGCGTTCGGCTGCGGCCTTCGTGGTTGCTGTCGGCCCGCTCGGTTCCCGCGTCTGCCGCGGCTCGGGGCCCGGCTTGGTCTCAGGCGCGGCTCGCGCCGGTTCGGCTTGCTGCGCTTTCGCTTCGGCGAGACCCAGTTTCCAGGCGGTCTGGGTCAGCGAGCGGACCAGCCACTTGGTGAAGTGCTCGCGCAGCGGTTCTGACGGGACCGTCGCGAACGGCAGTGCCTGCGCGACCATCTCCGGTCCCCGCAATGGGTCGCTCCGGTCCGAGGGCGGTCTCGGATCCGGTCTCGTCGCGCCGAGCCCGCGTCCGATGCCGCCTGCATCCGGCGGGGCGACGCCCGCCAATTCCTCGGCGACGCCGCCCGGGACGGGCGGGATCGCGCCGAGCAGGTGATCGGGGAAGAGGGTCGGGCCGCTTGCAGTGGTTTCAGGCTCCGCGTCGGTCAAGACGCTCGCGCTCGGCGGGGCGATGCCCCCGAGGTGGTCGGCGAGGGCCTTCGGCCCGGCCTGCTTCCGTGAACTGCCTGATGGTCTCGTTGTCGCCATCGCACCGTCCGATCGGTGATCGCGCTTCGCCCGAAGGCGCCGCGCTCGCTATTCAGTTGCCTCGGCGACCGTACCCAAGGGGTCCGACAATTTCCGTTCCAGCGCCTCTCAGCTGGGAAGACGCGGGTCGCGCGGTTCCTGTCAGCGACTCGTCAGCGCGATGTCAGCGCGTGCGGCGATCGTTCACTTCGACAGCAAGGACGGCCCGGGCCCACCGCCTCGGCCGCTCAGAAGCACCCGCGAGCCGGGTCCACCGAAGGGACGCCATCATGACCGTCGAAGAACTCAACGAGACCGTCGCCCAGTACGCCGAGGCCTACGCCGTTCCCGGCGTCTCGGTCGGCATCTGGCACCAGGGCCGCGAAATCTACGCCGCCCACGGCGTCACCAGCGTCGAGAATCCGCTCCCGGTCGACCGGGACACGATCTTCACCCTCGGCTCGATCAGCAAGAGCTTCACCGCGACCGCCCTGGTGATCCTCGCCGAGCAGGGCAAGGTCGACTTCGACGCCCCCGTGCGCCGCTACCTGCCCGGCCTCGAACTCGCCGACGAGGAGACCGCCGCGTCGATCACCGTCGCCCACCTGCTCAACCACACCGCCGGGCTCGACACCTGGATGCTCCTGGACACCGGCGACGGCGACGACGCGCTCAAGACCTATGTGGACAATCTGGAGGAGTTGACCGTCATCGGGAAGCCGGGCGAGCGCGCCTCCTACAGCCAGGCCGGCTTCAACCTCCTCGGCCGGGTCATCGAGGCCGTCACCGGCACGACCTACGAGAAGGCCGTCTCCCGGCTCCTGCTCGAACCGCTGGGCCTGGAACGCTCCACCTTCTTCGCGGCCGAGGCGATGACGCACAGGTTCTCCCTGGGCCACAACGTCGACGACGAGGGCACGACCGTCTCGCGGCCCTGGAAGCTCCACCGCGCCCAGAACCCCGGCGGCGGCCTCGCCTCCACCGCGAGCGACCTCGTCCGCTGGGCCCGGTTCCACCTCGGCGACGGCACCGCCCCGAGCGGTGAGCGGCTGGTCTCCGCCGAGGCGCTGCGCGCCATGCGGAACCCCACGGTCGAACTCCGCGGCAGCTCCACCGGCGACGCGTTCGGCATCTGCTGGTTCCTGCGCGAGATCGACGGCGCGGCCTCTTTCGGGCACGGCGGGTCGGCGTACGGCCAGTTCGCGGACCTGATCGTCGTGCCGGAGCACGATTTCGCGATCGCGGTCGCCACCAATGCCGCGCCGGGCGGCACGCCCTGCAACCTGGCGGTCATCCGCTGGGCGCTGGAGCACTACCTGGGCCTGATCGACCGCGACCCCGAGCCGGTCGCCTACGAGGCGGTTCGCGCCGCCGAGGTCGTCGGCGACTTCGACGTGGACATGATGACGGTGACGGTCACCGACGAAGGCGGGCGCCTGACGCTCGCCGCGCGGATCAAGCCGGAGCTGCGCGAAGCGTCGGAAGACGAGCTGCCCGCGGACTGCGAGCCCGCGCACATGGGGTTCCTCGCCGAGGACGGCGACGACTACATCATCACCGAGGGGCCGCTGGAGGGCCAGCGCGGCTACTTCGATCGCGGTGAGGACGGGGCGATCACCGGCATCGACCTCGGCGGACGCGAGTTCCGCCGGGTCGTCAGGGCGGATTGAGCCGGCGCGACCAGCGGGAACGGCGCCCTGGGACGAAGCCGGGCGAGAACGGTGCGGGCCGGTCGGAGCAACCCGACCGGCCCGCACCGTTTTGTCGCACCCGCGATGCACCCTTGTGTCAGGGGCCCATGCGCCGGCCATCGCCTTCGGCGTGGGCTGAAACGCGCAGGCCGCGGGTGCGGTGACTCCGCACACCCGCGACCCCGAAGAGGCACTGTTCTGTCGCACCCCTGGGCCACCCTTGTGTTCAGGGGCCCAAGCGGCGCCACTCGCCTTCGGCGTGGGCCGGAACAGCGACGGCGACAAGGCCGGTGATTCGGGACACTCGCATCGATTGGATCTCGAGGTTGTGTCGTACCCTCGCGCCACCCTTGTGTCTGGGGGCCCACACTCCGATCATCGCCTTCGGCGTGCCTCCCGGGATTGCTCTCCCGCCTCTCCCCGGCTCGTCGCCACCTCAGGGCACACTTGCCCGTATGCGCGTACTCCTGCTCGGGTCCTTCGCCATCCGCGACGACGCGGACCGGCCCGTCGAGCTCGGTGGGGCGCGGCTTCGCGCGCTCGTCGCCCGCCTCGCCCTCGAACCCGGCCGCGAGATCTCGGCCGACACCCTCACCGACGCCATCTGGGAAGACGACGCGCCCTCCGCGAACGCCCTCCAGGCCCTCGTCTCCCGGGTCCGCCGCGCCATCGGCTCGGAACGGCTCACGCGCGGCGCCGCCGGCTACCGCCTCGCCCTCGACCCCGGCGACATCGACGTCCTCCGCTTCGAACGCCTCGCCGAGACCGGCCGCCGCACCGCCGACCTCGCCGTCCTCCGCGAAGCCGAAACCCTCTGGCGCGGAACGGCCTTCGCCGACCTTCTCGACCTCCGCTTCGCCCGGGCCGAAGCAATCCGGCTCGAACGCCTCCGCTCCGAGACCACCCGCGAACGCCTCGCCCTCGAGACCGCCGCCGGCACCGACGTCCTCACCGAACTCGAACCGCTCGCCGCCGCGCACCCGCTCGACGAACGCTGGCAGACCCTGCACATGCGCGCCCTCTACGCCACCGGCCGACCGGCCGAAGCCCTCGACGTGTTCGAAAGGGCCCGTGAGCGACTCGCCGACGAACTCGGCGCCGACCCGTCCGCCGAGCTCGCCGAACTGCACCTCCGGATCCTGCGCCACAGCACCGCACCCGCGGCCCGCCCCGAACGGCGCCGCACCAATCTCAAAGCCCAGCTGACCAGCCTGGTCGGGCGCGAAGACGACCTCGAAGCACTCGCCGGCGCCGTCGCGGCCTCGCGCCTGGTCACCGTCACCGGACCCGGCGGCGCGGGCAAGACCCGGCTCGCGATCGAGGCCGCCTCCCGCATGTCCGACCTTGCACCCCAAGGGGTGTGGCTGGTCGAACTCGCCGCGGTCGTGGACGACGCGGACGTCGCGCCCGCGGTCCTGCGCGCCATCGGCGCCCGCGAATCCGGCCTCCTGGAGCCCTCCGCGCACGACGCCGCCTCCCGCCTGGAGGAGTACTTCGCCGACCAGGACGCGCTCCTGGTCCTCGACAACTGCGAGCGCCGCATCCGGGCCGCCGCCGATCTCGCCGCCCGGCTCCTGGGCTCCTGCCCGGGCCTGCGCGTCCTCGCCACCAGCCGCGAAGCCCTCGCCATCGGCGGCGAGCGCCTGTACCCGATTCCGCCCCTGCCGATCTCGGACGACCGTCCAGAAGAGAGCCCTGCGGTCCGGCTCTTCTGCGAACGGGCCGCCGCCGTACGACCCGATTTCGCACTCGACGCGGTCAACACCGCTGCGGTCGTGGAGATCTGCCGCCGACTCGACGGCCTGCCACTCGCGCTCGAACTGGCCGCCGCGCGCATGCGGGCCCTCGACGCGGCCCAGATCGCCGCCCGCCTGGACGACCGGTTCGCGCTGCTCGCCGGGTCCGACCGCACCGCCCCCGAACGGCACCGCACCCTGGAAGGCGTCCTCGCCTGGAGCTGGGACCTGCTCTCGGATGCCGAACGGACACTGGCGATGCGCATGGCGGTCTACCCCGGCGGCATCGGACTCGACCGGGTGGAGGATCTCGACGCGCTCGCCGGGCTCGTCGAGAAGTCCCTGATCGAGCGCCATGGCGAGCGGTACCGGATGCTGGAGACGATCCGCTTCTACGCCGCCGTGCAGCTGCACCGCAGCGGCCGGGCCGAGACCGAACGGGACGCGAAGGCCCGATACTGCCTCGACGTGGCCGAACGCTCCGACGACGAGATCCGGTCGGCGACCCAGCTCGAGGCGATGGCGCGACTGGACGCCGAGCACGACAACCTGCTCTCGCTCCTCTCCGCGGCGGTCACCAACGGCGACAAGGAGACCGGCCTGCGCATGGTCGCGGCCCTGTTCTGGTACTGGCACCTGCGCGGCTTCCGCACCCAGCTCCAGCACTGGTTCCCGGCGGTCCTGGACCTCCCCGGCGAGGTCCCCGCGTCGCTGCGCCCCGCAGTCCTGCTGATGACGGGCATGGCGCAGACGGTGAACGACGACCTCGAAGCGGGCGCGCGATCGATCTCCGAGGGCATCGCCCTGGGCCGCAAGGCGGGCGCGGCCATGCGGGGCAGGTCGCTGCTGGCGATCGCCCCGGCCTTTCTCTCGGACCCGAACGTCGCCAGCGACCCCGAAACGGCCGAGGGCTGGGAGCTGGGCATCATCCTGCTCACCGCGGCCGCCGTCGGCGAAGGCTCCACCGGCGCCGCGGGCATCGCCCAGGTCGAGCGGGCCGAGGCCGAGTTCGCGAAGCTCGGCGAACGCTTCGGCCTGGCCTCGACACTGCGGATGCGCGCCGAGTACTGGGCTCGCCACGGCGACCACGACGCGGCCGAGGACGCGCTCGCGCAGGCGGCTCGGCTGTTCGACGAACTCGGCACCGCCGCCGACGCCGCCGAGACCTACGCCGAACTCGCCCTCACCACCGCACTCGGCGGCGCGGTCGAACAGGCCTGGGAGCCTCTGCGTCTCGGCCTGGAACGGGCCGACGCCGACCGCGACCCGCACACCACCGCCTACGTGTGGTGGTGCCGCGCGCAGGTGCTGCTGTGCGCCGGCGACGTCGAGGCGGGACTGCGCGAGCTCGCCGCCGCCGAGCACGTCTTCGACGGCACCGCGAACGACTCGCGGGTGCAGGTGTGGGGGGCGGCGCTGCGCGCCGTGGTCGCCCTCGCCGACGGTGATGCGGCCCTGGCGAAGCGGCGCCTCGACGCGTTGACGGACGCGCATGTCGAGGGTGCGGCGAGCCCGAATCTGGCCGTCGCCGCGCGCGTCGGCGCGGCCATCGCCCTCGCGGACGGCGACGCGGCCCGAGCCGCCGCGCTGCTCGGCGCGGCGGCCGGGCTGCTGGGAACCGAGGACCGCCGCGGCTACGACAAGGCGCTGCGCACCTCCGAGCGGACGCGCGCAGCGCTGGGAGACAAGGTGTTCGAGGCCGAGTACGCCCGCGGCGCCGAACTCGGCCGCGACGACGCGATCGCCCTGCTGCGCCGCTAGGGAATCCCCGCACCGGCGAGCTGCCGGCCGCAAGCCAGGGTTCGACCGCGCGCCCGAGCGCCGGCCCGCGCCCCTGGCATCCTGAACCCTCACCCTGCATTCGGAGGAGCGCGTGGCCGCGGACTATTACATCGCCGACACCGAGAACGGCGACCACATCGACGACCCTTCCGAGGACGCGCTGTTCATCCTGATCAGCGAACTCGAACGGCCCGGCAACACCTTCGTCGTGATTCGGCCGCACAATGGCAGCCCCGCATGGTCCGCCTCGGTTCGCCTGCTGCCCGACGGCGGGTACGAGGTCGAGCGGCGGGACGACCGCCGCGGCGAGCATCGCCGGGACCCGGGCGAGGACATGAGCCGGATCGCGAACGACCTGACGATCTGGCTCGCCGCACGATTCCGGGCGGCTGAGCGGTAGCCCTGGCGGCGAAGGCGAACGGGTCCGAGGCGTCCCGCGGCGGCGCACCAGATGCGGGACCGCTCCATTCGCGACGGTTCAGGCCTTCTTGAAGTGGGCCCGGGCCGGGTGCAGGGCCGGCAGGATCATGTCGAGCACGCCGCCGAGGAGGACCACCGCGAACCGGGCGCCTTCGAGGACCGGCAGCCAGGCCGGATAGGCGGCGTAGTCGGCCTCCAGCAGGGCGGCCGCGTCGAGCGAGCGGACGGCCCCGCTGTCCGAGGCGTCGAACAGCGCCTGCACCTTCTCGGTCGCAGTCGCGTTGCCGGCCATGATGAGTGCGTTCCCCGCCGGCAGCAGCGGCAGCGCGAAGAAGGCGATCGTCCGGGCGAACCGCTTGCCCGCCAGGAGCAGTCCGCCGAGGAGTGCGATGAGAGCGGCGATCGCGAACGGCGCCCAGATCGCGACGCCGTGCTCCTCGAAACTGAGTCCGGCCTCGGCCAGCACGCCGGGGTCTTGGCCCTGGCGGGCGGCTTCGGCCTCGGCGGCGGCCTGGACGTCGGCGCCGTACAGCAGGCCGACGAGCGGGATCGAGGCGAACGCCGGCGCGATCGCGAAGTGCAGAACGGCGGCGGTGACGGTGGCGGGACGGGCGGGGCGGAGGGTGTTCACGGCGTGCTCCTTCGGCTTGGGCGGGTGTGGATCCGAGCCGGGCGCCGCCGGGAGTCCGTTGGCGCCCAGCTCCATGCCGATAGGTTCGCGCCCGGCGCTGACGGGCCGCTGATATCGCGCTGGTACGGGGGCGCGCCCGCTGACGTTCATGCGATCTGGTCGGGCCGCAAGGGCTTGCATGACGGCGCCGCCCGCGACCGGGTGGTCGCGGGCGGCGTTCGGGTTTCCGGTGTCAGGTCTGTGGTGTCGGTCAGCGTGTCAGGCGGCGTATCGGACGGTCAGGGAGCCGACGCCGGAGTTCACGTTGATCACCCGGTCGGCGGTCGTGCCCGGGTCGGTCGCGATGTCGATGTGCTGGTCGCCCACACCGGAGTCGAACCGGACCGCGTAGGTGGTGCCGTCGTCGGGAACCTCGATGACGACGTCGCCGGTGCCCGAGGTGATGGTGATGTCGCCGAGGACCTGCTCGAATTCGAGGTTCACGTCGCCGACGCCGGTCTCGATTTCAAGTTCGGAGGTGCGCAGGCCGAGGCCTTCGACGCTGCCGACGCTGGTCTCGGCGTTGACGGCGCCGTCGACCCCGTTGATCCGGATGTCGCCGACGTCGTTGCTGACGGTCGCCGCGGTCCCCGCGGGGAGGCCGAGCGTGTAGTCCACGCGGCAGTCGTCGGCGCCGCCCCACAGGGCGAGGCCGGAGTCGCATCCGGCGTCGGCGCTGAAGTGGCCGCCGTGCATCGCCTCGGTGGCATCGGGTTCGGCCCCGCGCCATTCGACGTGGGTGCGCAGTTCGAGCATCGTCCCGGGGGCGTCCTCGATGACGATGTCGCCGACCTCGACGTCGACACTGGCGCTCGCGACGGGGCCGGGGTACTCCTCGGTGAGGGTGTACTCCTCCCTCGGCGAGGAGGCCGACCAGATCCATACGCCGGCGACGGCCATGACGAACAGGAGCACGGCGGCGGTCAACGTGCCGCCGACGATCCACCAGACCTTGCGGCCGGAGTACGCGGGTTCGTCGGGCTGGGCGGTGTCGGACTGTTTCACGGGGGTGTCGATCATGACCGGTCCTTCGGGTTGCCTTGCAGGAACTTGAGAATGGCGAGCACGCGGCGGTTGCCGCTGTCGGAGGGCGGGAGTCCGAGTTTGGTGAACATCGAGTTGATGTGCTTGCTGACGGCGCCTTCGGAGAGGAACAGGGCCTCGGCGATGCCGGCGTTGGAGCGGCCTTCCGCCATGTGCGACAGGACTTCCCGCTCCCGCGGGGTGAGGCGGTCGAGCTCGTCGCCGTCGCGGCGGACCAGGAGCTGCGAGATGACCTCGGGGTCGAGGGCGGTCCCGCCGCCGGCGACGCGGCGCAGCGAGTCGAGGAACTCGGCGACGTCGGCGACGCGGTCCTTGAGGAGGTAGCCGATGCCGCGCATCTGCCCGGTGAGCAGGTCGACCGCGTAGCGCTCCTCGACGTACTGGGAGAGCATGAGGATCGCGAGGTCGGGGTAGCGGCGGCGCAGCACCAGGGCGGCGCGGACGCCTTCGTCGCTCTGGTCGGGGGGCATCCGGACGTCGGCGACCACGAGGTCGGGGCAGTCGCGCTCGACCGAGCGGAGCAGGGCCTCGGCGTCGCCGACGGTGTCGATGACCTCCATGCCGCCGATCTCGATGAGTCGGGCGAGGCCTTCTCTGAGCAGGACCGAGTCTTCGGCGATCACGACGCGCATGGCAGCTCCGCTTCGATGGTGGTGGGCCCGCCGAGCGGGCTGGTCAGGTGGAAGGTGCCGTCGACCGAGCGGACGCGGTCGGCGAGTCCCTTGAGGCCGGTGCCGGCTTCGGGGTCGGCGCCGCCGCGGCCGTCGTCGGTGACCTTGAGTCGCAGGCGCTCGCCGTCGAGCTGGACTTCGACCGCGGCGTGCTGGGCGTCGGAGTGCCTGGCGGCGTTGGTGAGCGCTTCGGAGACCACGAAGTAGGCGACGCCTTCGACGTCGCGGGGGGCGCGGCGGTCCATGTCGACCTTGACGCGGACCGGGACGGGCGAGCGGGCGGCCACCGCCGAGAGCGCGGCGTCGAGGCCGCGGTCCTCCAGGACGGCCGGGTGCAGGCCGCGGACGAGGTCGCGCAGGTCGGTGAGCACCTGCTTGGACTCCTCGTGGGCCTGGGCGAGGGCGCGGGAGGCGTCCTCGGGCAGGTCGGTGAGGGTGGCCCGGGCGATGCCGAGGTTCATGGCGAGGGAGGTGAGGCGCTGCTGGGCGCCGTCGTGGAGGTCGCGCTCGATCCGGCGCCGCTCCGCATCCGCGGCATCCACAGTGGAGTCGCGGCTGGCGGCGAGGTCGGTGACGCGGGTCTGCAGTTCCTCGACCCGGTTGGTGCCCAGGAGCTGCCGGGCCATGAGCTCGTCGACCCAGGAGAAGAGGCGGGTGATCCACGGGGCGCCGAAGGTCACGATGACCCCCAGGGCGAACAGGATCCAGTGCCGCGGGCTCAGCCCGGTGGTGGTGGCCCCGAACAGGGGCGAGAAGAGCATCGCCGGACCGAACGTCCAGGCCGCCACCGCGAAGAACCCGGCGAGCGGGCCGTAGACCCCGGAGATGACGTGGTAGGCGAACTGGCGCCAGGTCCTGGGATTGCGCAGGAAGTCGAGGACGGCGCGGAGCTCGAACGCCGCCGGTTTCGTGAACGACGTGTCGGGCCAGCGGACGCCGAGGTAGGCGGAGTGGCGGCTGCGCTGCACCACGGTCAGCACGGAGCTGACGAGGAGGATCGCGCCGAGCACGAGGACCGGGACGACGACGGTGAGGAACGCGGCGAACGCCGGGACCAGCAGGACCCCGATGAGGATCCCGCCGAGGGCGCCGATCAGGGAGCCGGTGACCAGATGCATGAGGGAGCGCCAGGTCTCCCCGGCCCAGAGGGCCCGCACCGCGATCCGCGGGGCTTGTCGCCAGGGGAGCGCCGGCGTAGCTGAGATGTCCATGCTTAGAACAGTAGGTTCGCCGCGCGGCCCGCACATTGCCGCTGACGCCCGACTCGGGGGTGGAGAAAACCTCACCCCCGAGCGGGTGGCACTTTCACTCGCAGCCGGTGCCGTCGCCGTCCCGGTCGAGATGGCCACCGTAGCCGGGGTCGCCGCGGTGGACGGGCGCGGCGCCCGCGTCGCGTGCGGCGTCGCAGTTCTCGTAGTAGACGCTGCCGCCGTCGTCGTCATCGTCGCCGGAGTCGCCACCGGAATCGCCGCCGCCGGAGTCGCCCCCGCCGCCGCCGGAACCGGTGTCCTCGCAGCCGGTGCCGTCGCCGTCGCTGTCGAGCCCGCTGCGGTAGCCGGGGTCGCCTTCCTCGACCGGTGCGGCGCCGGCGTCGCGTGCGGCGTCGCAGTTCTCGTAGTAGACCTCTTCGACCTCGGGCGCTTCCTCCTCGGTTTCGGGTGCGGGTTCGGGCGAGGCCGAGGTGGTCTCCTCGGCAGGGCCGTAATAGGTCGGGCCGTCGGTGGCGGGGTCGAACGCGCGCTCGGCCGACTCGCTCTCGGTCGGCTCCTCGACGATGGTCTCCCGTTCGGGTTCGTCGCCGTCGATCATGTTGATGACGCCGCCGCAGCAGAGCACGGGGACGGCGAAGACCAGGATCACCAGGACCCGCTCGGCCGTCGACATCTGGGACCAGGACTTGACGCGGGGCCGTTGCGGGCCCGCGGCGGAGGGATCGGTGGACACGGGCGTCTCCGATGGGGTAGGAGGAGTGTGCCGGGGTACGAGCAGGCTATGCCCGCGCACGAGGCCCGTGAATCCCCTGCGCGGTCGACTGGCTACCAACCGTTAGGCCCTCACCCGTTCGGGGCGAATCGAAGGGCCGCAGCACGAAACCAGGCCGGGAGCGATGCTCCCGGCCTGGATCTTGTGGTCGAGTTGACAGGATTTGAACCTGCGACCCCCTCGTCCCGAACGAGGTGCCGCCGGCACGGAGTGCCGCCAAAAAGCACTGCCAAGCTGCGCCACAACCCGATGTTCTCTTTTCCGCCGCGCACGGAAAAGGGGGCCTTGCGGCCCCCTTCATGTGGTCGGGTTGACAGGATTTGAACCTGCGACCCCCTCGTCCCGAACTAGCCCTGTCGAAACTACAGGGACCCTTGTCGACCTGCTGAGATGCGGTCATATTTGCTCTCCGACCTGCGGAAACGTACTCAGGAAACGTCCCTGAGCGCACCTGCGGGTCCCCGCCAGTCCCACCTGGTTCGCCCAGCAGGAGACCAGCAAGGAGAGCCAGCCCCATGGGGTATTGCGAAAAGCGAATCACCAAAGCAGGACAGCCCCGGTACACCGCCATGTACCTAGACGTCGACAACAAGTACCGCTCGGCGGGCACCTTCGATCTGAAGAAGGACGCCAAGAAGGCGTGGCAGAAGGCCGAGTCGAAGGCCCATGAAGGCCAGGGCGAGTACCTGGTCCGTGGCCGAATGAGCTTCGAGACCTATGTCAACGAGCACTGGAAGCCGAACCTCACCGTCGAGGTCAAGACGCTCGAAACGTACTCCTACGAGCTCCACGCGCACATCCTCGGCTACTTCGCCGAGCGGCGCATGATCGACATCCGCGCCGCCGACATCCGCCGCTGGCTCACCCAGTTGAAGCAGGGCGGTGTCTCGGCCGCGACCCGGAAGTACCTCAAGACGCTCCTGTCCACGATCTTCTCCAACGCGGTGAACGACGACATCGTCCCGGCCAACCCCTGCCTCAAGGTCAAGACCGAGAAGGTGGCGAAGAAGGCGCTCCGGATCGTCACCCCGGAGCAGTACGACAAGTTCTACGCCGCGCTCGTCCACGACATCTGGAAACTCCTGGTCGAAGTCGCGATCGAGACCGGCATGCGCTGGGGCGAGATCACCGAGCTACGCGTCAAGGACTTCGAGCCCAAGCAGCACCGCCTCCGCGTGTCCCGGGCCGTCGTCCAGGTGAACCGCAAGTTCCACCCGCAGGGCGGACGTTTCCTCGTCAAGCCGCCCAAGGACCACGAGCAGCGTGTGCTCCGTATCCGCGAGGGCCTGACCAAGCGCATCAAGGACCACATCGCCACCCGCAACCTGAAGAAGGAAGACCTCCTCTTCTGGTACATCCCCGAGGCCATCGAACCCGGAGTCGTCGAGCCCGCGCCGATGGATCTGGGTCGGACCGAGCCCAACGAGAAGGGCCGGACTTACCAGCACGGCTCCATGAGCGCGTACACCGCTGGCAGGTGCCACTGCGAACACTGCAAAGACGCAATGACGGACTACCGCCGCAAGCGCCGAGCATCGGGAAAGGATCAGCCGCGCAGGCAGCGTCGCTGGGACACCGATGGGCATATCCCGAGTCGATGGTTCCGCGAGAGGGTCATCCGGCCCGCGCTCGCCGCTGCGGATCTGCCGGTGGACATTCGGATGCACCTGCTGCGCCACGCCCACGCCTCATGGCTCCTCAACGGTGGTGCGACCCTAATGGATGTCAAGGACCGTTTGGGGCATGCCAGTATCCTCACCACCGAGCGCTACCTCCACACCGTGGACGACTCCGGCATGGCGGCACTCGACGCGCTGGAGCGGGTCCGCCAGGGCGGCCATCCGGACGTAGAGGTCCTTGGTTCGGTCATCCTTACCGGGTTGGTGTCGCAGGAGCCGCTGAACCAGGACGAGCTCGCGAAGATCGACTCCCAACTGCTGTTCAGCTACCTGGGGACCTTCCAGGCCGAGATGAACAGGCGCCTGATCCAGAACGAGATGAAGATTGGTGCGGCTGCATGAAGCGCATCTTCAAGTCATTGCGGCGCTGGGTAACTCGCCCCGACCGGCCGAAGCCCGCCGAGAGCAAAGTCCCCGCGGTGAAGCCGATGGTCGACTCCCTCCCGATCGGCCCGGGTCTGATTTACCCCGACGTGCTCCCAGAGAACGTCTGGGGCTCGAACCTCCGCGGCATTCTCCCGCGCGCCGATTGGGACCGGCTCCGCATCCCGGTGTGCGAGGCGGCCGGAATGCGCTGCGAGGTCTGCGGCCAACCTGGCCATGACCCGCAGACCGGTCGCCCCCGTCGCCCGGACTGCCACGAAATCTGGCACTTCGAGGTCACTTCCACCACGGCGGTCCAGCGTTTGGCACGGCTTATCGCGCTCTGCGTCGATTGCCACCGACTGCAACACATCGGCCTCGCGAACCTCCGCGGAGAGGAGTCTCTCGTGAAAATGCAGCTCAAGGCCGTCAACGCCTGGAGCAACGACGAAATCGACCTAGCGCTCGAGAACGCGGCCGAACGCCTCAACTGGCGCAGCCGGTACAACTGGGACCTCGACCTCTCGCTCCTGGCTGGGAAACTCCAGATCAGGGGGTACCCGTGCTTGGTGATTGCCGCAAAGGATCGGCGTCGCTTGGGAAACTCGTACTTCACAAGGTAGAGATCAGGCAAAAGGGGCGGTGCAGAGTTTCGGCACCGCCCCAAGTCAAAACACCGGGACCATTCTCGGTAGGCCCGAAGCAAAGGGACCAGACCCGATGGGAACTCGAGGGCAAGCGAAATCAGTTCAGCGGCGGGTGCTCGTCATTACTTCCGTCTCATATGGACGCGCAATTTGATTGCTTTCTTATCAGTCACGAAGGTGGAAACGTACCCACGTTCCTTGAGATCGCTTACCAAGAGGCGATGGGTCTTATCGTTCGGCAGGACCACTGCCTTATGCCCTGGAACAATTAGGTCCCCGTATGATCCACCGAGTCCCTGAAGTAGTTCGTGCACGTGATCAATTTCAATCAACTCACCCGAAGAATTAATAAGGCCTAGGATGGTTGTTGTCTCTGTCGCCCCGCCCGCAATGAGCGCCTTGATCTGATCGAAGTCAAGATCCCATTCTTGCTTAAGCGCTTCACGTGCGATTGCGACAAAGACTTCAGAAGCAGCACCTGCTGCATATCGTGGCAAGTCGGAAAGGACTCGTAGCTTGACTTGCTCGTCGATCTTGGGGCTGCGAAATAGGCTGCGTACCTGATCGGGTGGCAGCAGCGAGGGGTTCATGAAATCGAGGAAGTTCGCGGACGCCGCGATTGCTGCTTCTCTTGTCTCCCAGTCAAGCATATGGCTGTTTTCAAACGAGCTGGCGGAATCTTCCAGGAGTTTCTCCTTGATCAACTTGCCGATGAGTGGGCCGGATTCCGCGGTCACATCCTCGATTCTCAGGGGCTCCTCCAAATTGAGCCCCTTTGCCAACGACACACGCGTCTCTACGTCCTCCAGGAAGGTTCTGTCGTTTACCAGAGCAATGCCGAGCGCCTTCCGCTCAGCCAAGCCAGCCTCGGCGGCCTCGATGATCTTGCCCTCGTGTCTTAGCAGCTCTGCCAACGACCGGTCAATCCCGTCGAAAGCAAGGACGTAGGCGGCCACGTTTGCGAACCTGGCTGGGAATCGTTGACCTTGCGCCAGCGCCGGCCATACCTCGGACGGGACCACGTGGATGTCTTCAGTCTTGCAGGCAGGGTTTGAGAGCCGCACAAGATCCTTGAATGGCCCCTCCTCGCGCACGTCGTCGAGCACGGACTCGAATTCGTCGGGGTCGGCGATCGAGTACCAGGGCGTATCCGCTTCGTCGATCAATCGGAGGTAATCGTCAAGGCTGTCGGTGGCATACTCGTATACCCGGCTGCTGCGCCTTCGGATCTGGTCGAGCGCGAGGTCATCTCCATCGCTGATGAGCGCCAGGTTCTCGGCGGTGATCGCATAGACGCGCTCCTCAGCGACTGATTCGAGTGCCGCTGGCGAAAGCGGGTCCAGATCATGGAGGGTCGCGCCAGCGGCAGAGAAGAGCTCAACGGCGCTCTTGACTTCGATAGGTTGCGAAGTCTTCGTGACTAGTGTGAACTTCGAGTAGTTCGCCTCGATGTAGGTACGCACGCTGTCGTCGAGGTCGTATCCTAGATCGGAATCCCAGCTTGCCAGGGCCGCATCAAACAGGTCTAGCCGAATTTCGTCGCCAACTGGGGCCCTTGCGGCAAGGTAGGTAAAGGCATCATCCCACATCGGTGTCAGTGCGCGTATGAGCTCTCTTTTACGCGCTCCATGGACGACAAAATGATCGATGAATTCGTATTCCGATTCTCCAAACCCCAGGAGTTGCGCGATGAGTTCACCCGGTTCACCTATTGCTAGCAGGTGGTCAAGAACCCACACGTTGAGCATGACGCGATCCCGCAATATCTCAGATCCCCTATTGGCAATGATTGCCTTGATGTCGTCCGGCGTGAGCTCGTAGAGCGGGTCTGGCTCTCCTTGGTCCACGTTCCGGAGCAAATACTGCAGCGCGCGCACGCTGAGATGTTCTTCGTAGTATGACGATACGTAGAGCATGAAGTACTGGTCGATGTAGCCGTTGGCAACGAGGTCACAGGGGAGCTTGTCGACGAGATGTCTCTTGGTCAGAGCACGGAATGTTCCACCCTTGCCTGCATTCTCGGATTGCTCGTGAAACTCTGATCGACCGTAAAGTTGCTTCCAGGTGTGATGGTCCAGGAATTCAAGTTCGTCTTCAATGGCCTTCAGTCGACGCTCAGTCTTAGCACGGTCAGCTGCCTCCCAGAGTGCTGACCCAGGCTCTTCTCCGAGGATATTGGCGAGGTCGTTCAATGTAAGTTCCAAGAGAACCGCCTGCCGAGGATGAGGCTTTACATTGATCGATTTCTTCCCCGCAACCAAGCTTTTCCAGAATTCAGGCGTGCGTATTTCACCCATATCTAGGATCCGCCCGTCGAGCTCGATGGTCGCGTTATCCGACTTGCGGCCAGAACTCGGAGAACTCCGCACAAGTAGCTTGGCCTGCTGTTCCAGCAGATCACCCAGCTTGACGCTTCTCTCGCTCAAGGCAGTATCATCCTTCAACCGGCTGCGGAGACGAGCCCGTTCGCTTGCTAGATCGCTGAGGTTTACCTCGACAAGCTGCCGCCATTCTCTATAGAGATCGTCGAGTCGACTTCGTCCGTGCCGGATTTTTTCAAAATCGGACATATAGACGTGCTTGTAGACTACGAGGGCGAAGAGTTTGTCAGCAGTCAAGTCCGGCACCGCCCCGGGATGATCAAGGAGTTGGCGTCGGTAGATTTCGAATTCGTTGCGGATATTGATAATGAGCCGCATATCTGGGATATGTACGGCAACGAGCCGGATTAGCTCATCGGAGACTCCTCCAGTGCCCCGATCCATTTTCCGGCTCATGAGGTCACGCGCATTTTGGTGGGTGATGAATGGAACCACCGGAACTACCAGGTCGAAGAATTTGGTCCGATCCGCGCGCTCTAGCTCAACCTGCGCTCCATCGATGCCGCCTCCGGTGACGAGTTCCAGTTTCTCAAACAGACTGTCTTTGACCGCATAGACGAACTTGATTTTCCGTTTGCGCAGACTTCGCGACCATGAGCGCAGCTGCCCAGCTCGATTAAGAAGGACGTTGAGAGCTCGAAGTTCCTCGAATATACCGAGATTATCGAACCGGTCAATATCTTCGAAGATGACGATGTCCCGCTTGCTGATCTCAAAGAAGTAGACGATCTCGTCAAGATACTCGTCGAAGTAGCTTCCCCGATCCGAGGAAAGAGTCAGTGAAGTTGGTCCGGCAGTGAGCTTCTCAATCACAAATCTTCCACGGAACAGGTACCGAACTCCCAGCCAGCCGGCGCTCGCGCAAAGGCCGATGCCGACATACAGGCTCCAGGCGGGAGCAGAAGGTATGGTACTGGACAGTCGGCCCAAGATTGGTTGATCGCCGCCCGTTAGAAATAGGATAATCAGTGCAATAAGCCCGCATATCAGTGCACCGGTGAGTTCACGTAGGAAGTTCGGGCGGGATATCCGATTGAATCTGGATTGAGGTGTTTTGCTGGGCTTCTCAAGATAGAGAAGTTGCTTCACGATTTCCTTTTGGATCAGATTGGTTGTCGATTTCGCATCCACAGCTCGGGCGGTAGGCTCATTCGTCTGAGCCGCTGTCGACGAGTCTCCGAGAGTGGAGAGCGAAACCTCAACGACTCGATTTTTGTATGTTTGGACGATCTTCTGCAAGATGCTGCTTTTGCCGGTACCGTATGGTCCAGTTACAGCGATGTTCCTGGCGGGGATTTCCTCATTGAGCGCTTGCCTTATGGCAGCGACATAGATCGAATGAGCCTCAGGCTTGTACTCGGGCGCCAAGCTGTACATCTTGAGCCGCTTGGCCACCGACTCGCCTTCGGGTTGAGAGGCGGATCTTGAACGCGTCATCCCATGATCCTAGACCGCGATTCCGAGATCGGGCGGGCCGTCTCATCCCAAATTGA
Source organism: Glycomyces harbinensis (assembly GCF_900101745.1). Lineage (GTDB taxonomy): Bacteria > Actinomycetota > Actinomycetes > Mycobacteriales > Micromonosporaceae > Glycomyces > Glycomyces harbinensis. The sequence goes on from NZ_FNAD01000008.1 coordinate 202,329, forward strand.
CTCCTTTGCAGAGCCATCTTGGGCAAGAAGTTCCAGCGTTGCTTAGCGACAGCGTCTCCAACAACATCGTCTCAATAGGCAAAGGATACTCAGGGCCAGAGCTCCAGGAGGCCGAAGTTGTATCCGGTCCGACACCTCACAATCATCAAGACTCACTTCGATGCCGTCGAGCCCAGGCTGCGCCAAGGAGCAGAGGCGTCAACCAGCCGGAAAGCGACCGAACGCACCGCGTTCTTCCAGGGCAGCATGTAGGAATTGGTAACTGCTTTCGCAGGTTGAGGCGTTGGGTCTTCTTCCGGAGATCTTCGAGGGTGGCGGCCGAGCGCTGCTTCTGGGCTTCGTAGACGGCGATGGCGTTGGGGTCGGTAGCGCGGACCCAGGCGTCGTTGCCGTCGAGGTTCCACCAGTGGCCGGCGTATTCCGCGGTCATGTCGAGGAGCGGGGAGAGCGGGCGGACTTCGCCTCGGCGCCAGTGGCGGCGCATCTCGGCGGCGGTCATGACCATGGGGAGTCCGGTTCGCGAGGGCTGGGCAGCGTTGCTCATCGGGTGCCCTCCGCTCGGCCGTGCTGCGGAGCGATCCCGGACTCGGGAGTGGGTGCAGGTGGTGCGTGCGGATCGATCTGGGCCGGGTTAGCGAAGATCGATGCCGGGCTGACGCGGATCTGCTGCTCCAGCTCGGGTTCTGGTGTCGCGCTCAGGTTGTGCCGAAGGTCTTGGGCTAGAAGGTGGCGAGCTGTGTCGAGACCGGTCTGATCGGTGATCTCCGTGCGAGAGAGCCTTGCAACGAAGGAGGCATCGGGCTCGATGTAGGTAGGCGGAGTATCGCCCAAGGATTTCGCGATTTCTTGTGCCTTGGCGATCTGCCAGACCAGGCTGACGTCGGAGGTGTAGTCGCCGTCCCAGGCGGCGGAGGCGACGGCCTCATAGGCGACGCGGCAGCGGAAGTCCTGGACGGTTTCTGGCGGGACGATGCCGACGAGGGTCCTGGCCTGTTCTGGGTAGGCCATGAGGGAAGCGACGAGAAGTTCTTCGTGGCCGGCACGGGTGGCGGCTTCAGGGGCTATGGCGGCTACAGCTTGGTCGGGCCAGGGCGTGTTGAAGAGTTTCTGGTATTGCTCGACGTGGTCCTGGTTCGCCGCGATCGTGACGAGTTCGCGTTGGGCGCTGGCATCGAGGACCATGCCGACGTAGAAGGGAAGCTGCTCGGTGTCAGGTGCTTCCGCTCGCAGAAGTTCAAGGCGGTCGGCGTCAAGGCCTGGTGCTGCGGCCTGCTCAGCAACGGCACGGATCAGCTCGGGTCCTTCAAGGGTGGGCTGTTCGCGGTGGATGTCATTGACCACTTGATAGACGCGGGCGTATCCGGGGTGGGCGAAGTCGTTCGCCTGGATCTGGTCAAGGGCGAGGTCGGGTTCGTCAAGGACCGCGGCGAGGTAGCGCCGCTCGGCTTCGGTCAATAGGGTCGACATTGGTTGCAGTCCTTCGGGTTAAGGCTGTTCGGTAGCGGCGAGGCTGTCGAGTCGGCGAGCCAGGTCGGTGTCGGTGACCTTGTTCCACTCACCAGTCTCGCTGTCGCGCGCCCACCAGTCGTCGAAGGAGCGTGCGTACTTGTCATCGCCGAGGTCGAGGCTGCGTGCGCTGCCGAGTTCGAGGCGGCGGTGCATTTCAGCGGCAGGCAGTCCGCTTGTGGGTCTTGCGGTTCGGGTGGGCTGGCTCGCTGGTGCGGCGATGGCGTTGGTGGAATCTGCTTGGAACCATCCGGCTTTGAGGTCGGTTTTCGAGCGCTCGGCCAAGGGCTGCCCGCCGCGGTGTTCAGCGGCGCAGCGTTCCGCGTAGAAGCGGATCTGGCCGAACAGGTTGCGCAGGTCGGTGTGCCAGTACCGGGCGTGCTGGGCGAGGCCACCCGCCTCTTGTCCGATGAGGACACCTGATTCGGTGTCAGTGGTGTACAGGGCCTCGCGCCACATCTTCAACGCCCACAACTCCTCGATGAGGCCGGGATGCTGAGGCCAGCACTCGGGGAGGCGCGAGGAGATGGAAAGCTCGTACCGGTCGTGGAGCCAGGCGACCCATTCGACGAGACCGGTCCAGGCCTCGGATCGCTGCTCGTCGGTCATGGAGTGCCATTCGAGCAGGCGGCCCTTGATCGCAAGGACACCCGATCCGGAACCGGATGCGGACGTGCCGCTGTCACCTGACGCGCCGTGTGGTCGGCGCAGCGTCGGCGTTGAAGGCCGTTGCGGCTGGGCAGGTGTCGACATGCTGCCGTCCTCTCCTTGGTTCAGCGGGCCGTGCCGCGCCAGCGGTCCACAGACTCTGCGACGGCCGCGCCGCGCCCGAGCATCTGCTTCGTCTCGGTGGCCGACCGCTCGTAATCCTTGGCTTCAGCCGACTCGTAGTGGCGGCGCATGAGGGTCTTGACCGCAGGCGTGGAGGCGTGGATGACGAGGGCTTCGCCGCGGTCCGCGTTGAGAGTGCGCACTTCTTTGGAAGTGATGGTCGACCGCTCGCGCTCGGTCGGGGAGGTGGAGCTGCCGTTCGGGCCGTGCTGCCGGTTGACGACGTGTTCGCGCCAGGTGCCGGAGAGGTCGGCGAACCACTGCGCTTCCTCCCCTGCGAGGCCAGCGAGCGCAATCTTCACGGTCGATGCGCCCCAGAGCATGTCGGCGCCGTCGCGGCCCCAGCGAGCGCGGGCCTGGGCGATCTCTTGCAGGATCGCGACGACAAAGATCCCGGACCCGGCCGAGTACGACATGAGAGCCGGGAGGTTTTCGAGCGGGACGACGTTGGCGACCTCGTCGAGGATGAGCCCGAGCGGCGGGTCGAGCCGCTCGGACGGGGACTGGTCGGCCAGATTGGTGGCGACTTCGGTGACGTGGTCGACGAACGCGGAGATGAGCGGCGCGAGCTGGCTGCTCTGGGTGGAGGGCGCGAGGAGGTACATGGTGCCCGACTCGCGAAGGAACTGCTCGATGTCGATCGAATCCGCAGGGTGGCAGGAGAACAGCCGCTTGGCCTTGGCTGACAGGAGCGGGGTGACCGCGGTCTGGACGGTGTTGAACAGGTCGCCGCGGGAGTCGGGGTTGCCGTTGTAGAGCGAGAAGAGGTTCCCCGCAACGCCGGGCACCGTGCCCGGGTTGGCACGCAGCAGTTCGATCGGTTCGTTGTCGCCAGGGTCCATGGCCCAGCGGACGACGTCGTCCATGGTGCGGCCTTCGAGGGCGGCGATGTGGAGCCAGCCGGCGAGCAGGTTGACGGCGTTGTTGTGGAAGTAGCCGGCATTGGTCGAGTCGCCGCCGCTCCTGCCGACGGTGACCATGACGTTCGCTCGGCGGCGGGCCTGGTCGTAGTCCTCGCATCCGGCGACGGGGCTCCACCTGAGCGGGTAGGGCCATTCGGTGTCGGAGACGTCGAGGACGGCGACCGGTCCGGTGTCGCGGCGGAGTTCGTGGGTGGCGAGGACGACGTCGCGGCGGATGGAGGTCACCAGTGCCGGGCCGCGCCAAGCCCGCAGCCAGGGGATGATGACCTGGCTGGTCTTGCCTTGGCGGGGTGCGGCGAGGACGAGGATGGAGTTTTCGATGCTGGCCGCCAAGCGCTTCCCGAAGCCGCCGACGGCGCGGCCCAGGTCCACGGCGACGTCCTCGATCTCGGCTTTGCGGCCGAGGTCAGGGCGTAGGCGCTTGGCTTTCCTGAGTGCGGCGCGGTGGGTGAGTGCACGGTCGAGCTCGGCGGCGCTGGCGAAGCCGCGGGGGCTGCGGACGGTGCCGAGGAGCCGGATCAGGAGGATGCCGGCAGCGGTCAAGACGCTGAAGACGAGAAGGGCGGCGATGTAGAAGCCGACCGGGCCGGGCAGTTGTGCGGCGACCGCTTCGGGCCAGGCTTGGGCCGGGTCGTCGAAGTTGCCGGACAGTCCGGGGAGGATCTGCGCCATGTCGTCGAGACTGGTGTCGGGCCAGTTGAAGCGGAACAGGAGTCCTGCGACCTGGCCGGTCAACCAGATGCCGAGGAACGCGCCGAAGACGATGTAAAAGATCGTGTACCAGAGCACGTCGTTGATTGAGTCGGTGCTGGTTCCAGAGGACTGGGTGGACATCAGGAGGCCTTTCAGGTCGTCACAGCGACATGCGTTCGTTGGTCCAGGTCAACTCCTGCTCGATCGGCGTGAGCATCATCTGGACGACGTGGGAGGAGGAGCGGCCGATCTTCCAGATCCCGCGTCCTTTGTGCTGGCCGGTCCAGGAGGCGATGTGCTGGCATTCGGTGTCGGTCAGGCCGATGGCGTCGCGGGTCATCGCGAGCGGTGCGGTGTCCTGGGCGAGGCAGATCCGGACGTCGCAGGAGCTGATGAGCCCCTTGGCAATGGCAACTTCTTCGCTGCCGGCCGCGCCGACGGCCTCGAAGTCCGACAGGCGATGCGTGGAGAGCACTTCGATGGTCCCGTTGGAGCGGGAGAGGCGCAGGTCGGCGTCGAGCTTGCGGACCATCGCGGGGATGCGCATCGCGCGCCACAGCTCGTCGCGGATGACGAGCCGAACGGGACCGTTGGGGTCGTCGATGGCGGTCTGGCCCCAGTTGGAAGCGCAAGCGAGGGTCATGGCGACGGTCTCGTCTCCGCGCCCCTTCATGCGTTCGAGGTTGACGGTCTGGATCGGGGCGTTGAAGTCCAGCCGGACGGTGGTCGGGCCGTCGAACAGCCCGGAGAGTGAGCCTTGGACCATGTTGCCGAGTGCGTCGGCGGCGGGTCGGATGCGTTCGCGCAGTTCCTTCACGGAGTCGGCGCGCAGCTCCTCGACCATCACGGGGTGGGGGTCGCGCAGGACCGCCCACACGTCGGGGATGGTCGGGTCGACAAGTTGGGAGTTGCCGTCGTGCTCGCCGGAGATGTCCTTGATCGCGTAAGCGAGCGCGGCTTCCTCGGTCGGGTCGAGCTTGCGGTCCAGGCGCACTTCGAGAAGCGAGGAAAGCAGGGTGATGCGGCGGCGGTGGATCTCGGCCAGCCGGTCCCGCAGCTCGATCGGGTCGGTCGGCAGGTGTTGGCCGAGTGGCCCGGAGTCGAGCGGGTTGAGCCGGGTGGGCAGGCCGGGGCCGAGCTCGACCGGTTCGACACCGAGGGCGCGGGCGACCTTGGCGTACTCGTTCTTGATGTCGCCCAGCACGAACGTCTTCACACCATAGGTCAGCAGGCGCAGAGCCAGGCCCTTGATCGTCGCCGACTTCCCCGAGCCCGGAACCCCGGTGATCAAGAGATTCGGGTTCGAGGTGAGTCCGCGGTGAAGCCATTCGACGGGGTGACAGGAGAACGCCCCGCCCGTCAAACAGTCCACCCCCATGTATGCCCCGACTGGCGGGAGGGACTTGCCGTACAGCCACGGGTACAGGCCCTGGACCTGCCCGGTCGAGGACCGGAACGCGGGCAAGTTCGGGATGCGCGGGGCGCGCCCAGAGAACGGCTTCGCGACGCCGCGCCGCGACGGGATCGGCTCCGGGCGCTCACGGCGTCCCTTCTCCCGCACCGGCGCCTCGGGGACGGCGGAAGGTGCGAGCACATCGGCGAGGTCGGCGTGCGGGAGGTGCTGCGCGGCTTTAGCGGCGCGGCGGCGTTCGAGTGCCTGTCTCACTGGGACCACCGGGCCTTGGGCAGACCGAACCCCAAGGGCAGGGCGGACATGGCGAAGCCGATGTCCTGCGTGTTCCACATCCGGTCGACCTCGATCCGGGCCGCGGCGGCATCGGCTTCGAGCGCGGCAGCGGCGTCTTCGAGTTCGCGGTGCGAAGCGTCGCTGGTGTCGTCGAAGTCGGTGACCGTAATGGTGATGAGTCCGGTGAAGCGGACGAGCCCGTGGCCGTTGGCGCGTTCGACGTCCTGCTGTGCGGCGCGGTCGAGGGCGGCTTGCTCGTGCTCGGGTACGATCTGCCCGGTCCGCTGGCGCATCCGCACGGCCACCGAGCGGGCGGTGCGCTCCTTCATGACCTCTTTCTCGGCCTTTCGCGGGCCGAGCGGTTCGTGGTGCATGGAAAAGGTGCGCCGGTGCTGACCCTCGCCGAGGAGGGGCGCGAGCACTGTGGAGTAGGTGCGCGATCTCGGCCAGTCGTAGACCCAGTAGGTGATCGAGGCGGACCCGTCGTGGAGGTAGTAGCCGGGACGGGCCTCGGCCGAGGCCGGCCGTGCGAGGACCGGGTCGATCCCGGCGGGGAGGCCGCCCCTGTCGGCGGCTTCGCGGCGCTCGGCGAGTGAACGGGCCATGTTCGGGGTGAACGCGGAGCGCACGACTTCGGCGAGCTCGCGCGGCTGGAGCCAGGACTGGACGGCCAGGTCGGCGCCGCCAATGGAGGCGGTGAGGGAGATGACGTGGCGGGCGAGTACGGCCGAGGCGGCGCGGGAGCCGCCGCCGGCGGATCGGATCGCGGAGGCCGCGCGTCGGGCGTCCATTGTGAAGGCCAGGAACGATTCCCGGCTGGAGGTCGCCAGCGTCGCCGTCGACAGCAGTCCCTCGGTGATGGCCTGGGTGACCTCAGGGGCTTGCGGGTCGGCGTGGTCGAGGTGCCAGCGGCGCAACGCGGCACCGGATTCGGGGAGCAGTCGCTGGAATGCCTGGACGCGGATGATCGGGTTGCCTTCGGTGCAGAGCCCGGCGAGGAGGCCGCCCCAGCCGGCGACGCGCTGTTCGCGCCGGTCGGTGTCAACCAGGCCGAGGCCGGGGTAGGTGATGCGGGCGACGGCGGTGAAGGTCTTGTCGATGCGGTGGTGGACGATCGCGATCGGCGTCCCATCGGGGAACTCGTCCTCAAGGATCTCGATCGGCGCCAGCACCCCAGGAAGGTCGGCGCGCTTGCGCTTCGGCCCACGACCGAAGCCGTGTCCGCGTTCGTTTCCGTGCTGGGCAGTGATGGACTCCGGCTCCGGCTCCTCTTCTGCGGCTTCGGGTTCGAGGTCGGCGGTGTCGATGACCGGACTGGCGTCGGGAGCGAGCGCGCCGGAGGCGAACTTGTGGAAGTCGCGCCGCTTGCCAAGGTGGTAGGAGACCCACCCGGTGATCCACTCGTCGGCGGTGCGACCGCGCACCCGGAAGAAGACGAGCCCGACGGTGAGTGCGGCGATCGGCCACACGATGACTCCGAAGAGGAGGTCGGCGACGGTGAAGGGCCACACCGCGAGGAGGGAGGCGGCACCGAGCAGGAGGACTCGGGGTCCGGACATGCCGAACATGAAGGCGACGCGCTCGACTTGCCAGCCGAAATAGCTGCGTGCTTCGGGCTTGGTCTGCTCGCTCATCGGTTACCTCCGTGGTCGGTCGGGTTCGGGGGCGGGGGCTGGATCGGCGGTGGCGGGGGCGGCCCGCCCGTGTTGCCGTAGTCCGGAGGCGGCGGGACCGCCTGCGGAGCCCCATGCCCGGGACGCGGCTCACCGTTCGTGTCCGGTCCCGGCGGCCGGGCGATGGACTGGTGGTAGCCGGGATAGCCGCCGGGCAGCGCATACGGGTTCGCCCCTTCGATCCCGGCGCGGGCCGCGGTCTGCTCCATCCGCTGGGTGAGGGAGTTCGCGCCCCGCTGGACCGCGCGCAGTGCCATCGCGGCACCGGCAACCCACGGCCCTGCTGCTCCGGCGGCCTTCATCGCTCCGCCACCGATCGCGCCGCTTTTGTTGCCCGCCATCGTCATGCGGCCGCCCACGGCCGCCATCGTGCGGGCTTCGGCGGCCTGACCGAACTGGAGTGAGCTGGCGCTGCCACCCATCGCGGGAGCGGACTGCGCGCTGAGGAATCCGGCACCGGCTCCGGCGACCGCTGCGAGCCCCGTCCCGCCGCCGACGTGCGTAGAAGTGAACGTCATGAACCTCGCAAGCGCCGGCCACGCGAGCGCCGCGAGCAGGATGACGAGCATGCCGCTCAACAAGGTGGCGATGTCGGTCGCGCCGGTGCCGTCTTCGGTTTCGGTCTCGCCGATGAGCGAGAAGCCCACCGCGAAGATAATCGCGATCAGCGGCTTCATGATGATGAGCTGGATCGTGACGCTAACCAGCTTGTTCCACCACTGCTTGGTCGTGTGGGACATCTGGCCGACCGCAGCGATCGGCGACGTGGCGATCAGCACGGCCAGGGCGGCGTTGCGCAGGATCAGTTCACCCCACAGCACGAAGAGCAGCGCGATGCCGGCCAGCGAGATCAAGAAGACCAGCGTGGCCGCGAGCTCGGGACTGGCTCCGAAGGCGAACAGGGCGGCGAGCTTGTCGCGGAGCTCGGCGTCACCGTCCTCGAAGGTGTAGTCGATGATGCCGCTGGCGAGTTCGTCCGAGGCGACGAGCGCCATCGAACCGATCGTCAGGGTCGTCATGACTGCCAGGAGTGCTTTGCCAAGGCCCACAACGGCTTCGGCGAGCGGCCTGCCTTCAGCGGTCACGGCAGTGCGGATGATCTGGGTGAACATGATGAAGACCGAGACGATGGCCGCGATGCCCATACTGATGGCGTAGACCTTGGAGATCCCGCCGCCGGCGAGATCAATGTTCGGGAACGCGACGAAGGCGTCCGCGAACCACTCCATCATCTGCATCATCCCGGCCGCGGCGTCGAGCGCGAGGTCGCCCATCACGGACTCACCGATCGAGCCGCCGACGGCATCGCCGGCCTCGTCGGCGGCGTCGGCGGCCAGTTGGTCGATCGCCCATTCGTTGACTGGGCTGCAAAAAACGTAGTCGGATACCGCTGTGGGGTCGAATCCGTCATCGCACATGGGAGGGCTCCTGGAGGTGGGTCTCAGGTTCAGGGTGAAAAGGAGGTCAGCGAGTGAGGAGGTACCAGCCGAGCTCAGTGGCTTCGAGCGAGCCGGGGTCGGCCACGAGCGCTTGGTAGTCGAGGTCGCCGAAGGGAAAGCCGTCGATCTTCCAGTCGCCCGACTCCCAGACCATGACCAGCGGCGTGACCACGGGCGAAGTCTGCGGGACACCGTCGTCGACGTAGACGGTCGCCTCGCCCAGCAGCAGGAGGTTCACACGGTCGGCCTCATAGCCGTAGGTCTGGTAGTTGGAGAAGGCCACGATCAGGTCGGTGCCCTCGGGGACCTCACCTTCGGCTGGAATCCCGATCGATTCGCGCGAATCGAGCGCCTTGGCCCGTAGCCCTTCAGCATCGAACTCGGCGAGCATCGACTCGGAGAACATCGCTGCGCCGAGCTCTTCGCCGCGGCCCGGGTCAAGGTTGCCGGAGTATGCCGACCAATACTCCACACCAGCGGAGACTGCACCGGCGAGGTCGTGGTCGAAGCCGGTCCACATGCCCGACACGAGCTGCGTGCCAACGGTGTCGAGGACGAGCACCTCCGGTACGTCCTGGTCGGGGACGACCGGCCCTGTTTCGAAGCTGGGCTCCGCGGATGTCGGGGATTCGCTCTCGGCTTTCGGGCTGTCGTCGTCGCGAGACTGGTGTGCGGCCAGGGCAACAGCTCCGCAGAGCCCCAGCACGAGCAGCACGGCGAGCGGCACGATGACGCGGCCCGATCGCGAGCGGGAAAGAAAGGCGTTGCGTCCCATAGGTTCTGCTCCTACCTAGCTGACGAAAGTCCAGGTCGTGTTCGTGACCACGATCCAGACCCCGGCCACGACGATGCCGACGAACGAGCACAAGAGCGCCTTCTTGCCGAGGTCGGCGGTGTCGGGCCGCTTGCTCGCGCCGCCGATCGCAATCAGCGCCCCCGCAACGACTCCGACGATCCCGCAGATAATGAGCACGACGTACTTCGCGGACGAGATCAGGAAGCTGACACCTTCTGATCCCCCAGTCGGGTCGACTGGTGGTGGGTTGGTGACGATACCGAGCACATCAGTAGATCCACTGATTGCGATCAGAACGGAAGGGACATCCATAGAGGGCACTCCTTGTCGGGGAATCAAATTGCAGAGCGAGATAGGAGGGCATCTGGCTCCGGGCCGAACGGACACTCTCGGTTAGCCGAAAGGTCCAACAGGTCGGACTAACGTAGCGGCCGTCACACCATGGCGACAACTCCAAAGAAGCTTCGTTATCTTTTTGATACCTGAGAGAAAATCCAGCTCAGTGGCCGTGAAAAATGGACCTGTTACAGCCCGCTCATGCCTGAACACATCTAAAAATGTCCGATTATACCGACTTGCTCCATCGACAGCTCACTCTCACCATCGACTCACCAAAGTGACTTCACGCGCACACCAAGCCCCTGAATACCGGCCGGTAACGTCTGAGTGTTTCTTACTCGAATTAGGAACGATTTCAAGTAACGAATTTGCAAACTGGTGCTCGTCGGTATTGACGACCGACGTATAGCGGCGCCTATATTGGAGCGCCAAAGTGAGATCCTCGATCGAGTTCCTCGCGTTGCGACTCCCCGTCCCCGACAATCCCGGTACCCCACATGAACCCTCGCGCCCCGCTGGCCGCCTTGCTGGCCCTGCCGTTCGTCGCTGCTCTCGGGCTCCTTGTGCTCACAGCCGCGGCGAGCACCCCTGAACTGTCCGAGGGCGGGTTTTACACCTGCCGGACCGAGGCGGAGGGATCATCCGCACTGATCGAGGCCACCGACCTCTCCGACGAGCAGATCCAGAACGCCGTCACGATCTACACCGTCGGCGCCGAACGCGGCCTGCCCGAGCAGGCGATGGTCGTCGCGCTCGCCACGGCGATGCAGGAATCCACGCTGAGGAATCTCGGCCACCTCGGCGACGCCAACGACCACGACTCCCTCGGCCTGTTCCAACAGCGGCCCTCATCGGGATGGGGAACCCCCGAGCAGATCCAGGACCCGGTCTACGCCTCCACCAAGTTCTACGACAAGCTCGAGACCATCGAAGGGTGGGAAGGCATGGCGGTCACCGACGCCGCGCAGGCCGTGCAGATATCGGCCTTCCCCGACGCCTATGCCAAGTGGGAACCGCTCGCACGGCTCGCCGTGGACCTGCTCGCGACCATTGTCGACTGCGAGACCGCCGACCTCCCTGAAGGCGCCTGGACCAACCCACTCCCGGGCGCACCCGTCGTCTCCGGCTACCGCACCGGCGACCGCCCCGACCACGACGGCCTCGACCTGTGGGCCGACCATGGCACCCCGATCTATGCCGCCAGCGACGGCGCCGTCAACCGGGTCCGCTGCAACGCCACCCTCAACGGCGCCGACTACTCCTGCGATACCGATGGCTCCCCCGAGGTGATGGGCTGCGGGTGGTACATGCAGATCGCCCACCCTGATGGGACCTTGACCAGGTACTGCCACATGGTGAGCGAACCGCTCTTCGAGGTCGGCGACACCGTCGAGGCTGGCGACATCATTGGCTACGTCGGCAGCTCCGGCAACTCCTCCGGCCCCCACCTCCACCTCGAAACGCACACCAACCATGATGCCAACAGCTCCAATGCGACCGACCCTTACTCGTATTTCGCCGATCGCGGGATCAGCTTCTCCTCCTGACGCGGCCGCGCTCTCGCGGCCGTCGACGGTCATGACTCGGACGCTGCTCATCGTGACTCCGGCTCTCCCCAGCGCGGCGCGACCTCCTTGAGGAATCCCGCGATCGTCTGCTCGGTCAGGCGCTCACCGAGACCGGCATCGAGGCACTTCGCGCGCAGCTGCGCCGCATGCTCACCGAGCTGCATCCACCTCCCGGTGAACTCGGCCAAGGCAACGCGGTCCCCGAACTCGCCGAGCTCTTCCCAGACCATCATGAACTCCTCGGGGCCGCCGATCGCGTCTTCGATCGACGCTTCACCCCAGTCCTCGAACTCGCCTTCGGGATCGAGCTGGGCCCAGTAGTCGTGCTTGCAGGTCACCGCTGGACCTCCGCCCGCTCATCGGCACCGAACAAGAGCTCGACCAACTCAGGGACCACCACCCGAAGCCGGTTCCCGATCCTCACGACCTTGACGGGAAAGGTGCCGGCCTCGACGTGGATGTAGGCCGCGTTGCGGCTGATGCTGAGAATTTCGGCCGCGGTCAGCAGTGGGCAGGTCGTGCCGAGATCCTCGATCTCCTCGCGTGACCACATCCGGTTCCGGAAGTAGTACGGGTGTTTTCTGATTCGCGCTCGACGAGACATGGGCCCTCCATCGCTTGTATTTTCGACAGGATGATTCATTCCCGTCGCTAGCTGATGGATCGATCCTCACCCCGAACAGGGCATTCACCAAGGGTCTGGCAGCTATCCTGTAGTTATGACAGGAAATCAGAACTCGAGGGATAACGAGGACGCCGACCAGAGCCGTTCCCTGTCGCCCGCCAAGGCGGCAGTCGAACGCATCCGTGACATCCGGGTCGCCCTTGGACTCAGCATTCCTGAACTCGCCGAGCGCCTTGCGGCATTGGGATACCCGTTCACCGAGAATCGCCTCTGGAACCTCGCGTCCGATCGCACCAAGATCCACGTCGACACCTTGTTCGCCATCGCCGCAGCGCTCGGTGTCTCTCCGCTCGCCCTCATGACCCTTCCCGCCGACCAGCACACTGAGATCGACGTCGCCCCTGGTGTCACCATCTCGGCCGAGCGCTTCAACGCCTGGGTAACCGGTACCAGCCCCCTACCAGGAGCAGACGAGACGCCGTACGTGGAACACCACCCGTTCGGTGCGCCGATCGGAAGGTTCCAGGGCAGTCTCGACCAGCGTGCCCGCGCACTCGCGTTCAAGATCGTCTCTCATGCCGATGAGGCCGCGAGCACGGCCGACACCTTGCGGGAAGAAGCCCATGCCTTCGCGGCCAGCCTTCTGGAGCAGGAACCCTCACCCGACCTGATCCGCACCGCCGAAGCACTCTCGCGCAGACTCGGGATCGATGTTTCCGCCATCGACAGTGCGGACGACTATCGTTCCACCCCGGGCGATTAGCTTTCGCGCATCCAGGCAGCCTCAAGGCAACGCTGCGCGTAGTATTCGGCGATTTGAGTGATTTACGTTGAATATATGGAAAGGTGGCAGGCCCGTGGGTCCGCCACCTCCGGTACGTTGGATATGAGCGTCTTCGCTTGGTACGGCCCGCTGTTTCGCCACCGCGGGCCGTACGTTCACTCCTGGCTGTGCTGCTTTACCCAAGCCAACAGTGCGTTGTAGCTGCCGGTTGACGCGGCGAGGATCGGCCGATCGTCAGCAAGCTTGCTGTCCGAGATCTCGGGGACGCCGTTGTTCAGACGAACCTCCACGCAGTTGTTGTTCTGATTCCCTGCGCTGCGGGAAGACTTGCGCCAGGGTCCGGGGCTGCTCATCGTAGGAACTCCTCTGCTGGGATCGACTTCGCAGACGCCCGCTTGTAGGCGTCGATGAAGAACTTACCTCGCGCCGAGTCCGCCTTGATGAGCCCGGAACCCCTGGATGACTCAACTTGAACGATGGACTCACCTCCTCCATCAAACTCCAGGAGGCTCATGTCGTAGCCCATCAGGTCATAGCGGCCGACATTGAACGGGATGACTCGCACGTCCGCGAAAGGAAGCGTGACCATCTTCCGCAGGTCGGCGTGAATCTCATCAGCCTTGGGTCCCAGATCGATCGTAAGCGCCGCCTGATGAATGAGCAACTGAGCAGGTCGCTCTGATGCGATCCACCTTCGTCGCCGCTCCAGACGGAAACCCGGATTCTGGCTGCCGTCAACTTCAGCCATGTGGACTTCGGTCGTGCTTACGATCCGCTCGTAGTACGCCTCGCCGTGAATCAACGACGGCAACACAAAGCCCGAGTGAAAGAACAGGTCCGAGGCAGCGTCCTCGCGCTGCTGGTAGAACCAGCCCTTGTCATCAACCGCGTCGCTGTAGACGCTGCACCAATCGTCAGCCTTGGCAGCTCGGACGAGACGCTTGATCTGATCGACTTGTTGATGTTCGGTGTCGTAGAAGTCAAGGAGCTCGAGGATCTTGCCAAGGCCCATCCCGCGATAGGTCCCTGACTCGATCCGGTCAAGCGTTCGAGTCGAAGCGATGCTGCCAGGAATCTCGCTCTTCTTGAAGCCAGTCGGCTTGCGGGGGCGAGGCCTTGTGCGCTCGTAGATCATCTGCTGAGCAAGCTCAGTGAGCGGGGGCGAGCTTGCGAAGTCATCGTCACCGTCTGTCATACCACGGGATTCTATGACTCCCCTGCCTTGTCATGCAAGGTGCATCGCTCGCATGCTAGACAGGCAGAAGGATGGCTACGTTGGCGCGCCAATCAAGCCGGCCCGCGCAAGCGGGCCCGACGCATCACGAGAAAGGCTGCACCTCCGCCAAGAACTTCATGCACAGCTCTCGGGCCTCCGGTTCGAGCGAGAGGTTCTCCGCGCCGCTCTCCAACAGTTCGCGAGCCCCTGGTACACCCAGCTGGTGCAGTCGCCCCGATGCCGATACTCGGTTGGTCATCCTCTGAGTGCTGTCGGTCGCCAACGCCCACAAGGCCCGCTCGCGTGCCCAGTCGGAGAACTGCCCGCTTCGCTCCGCCGCATTGAACCGATCGTCAAAGTGGAGCTTCGGGTTCTGTACGATCGCCAGCAGCGCGGCGGCTCCTCGTTCGGCGTCGAGTTCACCAAGCAACTCCCCGGCCACGATCCGATCCTCGGCGCTGATTCGCTCATCGGCGTTCAGGCACTCGTATTCCATGGCGGCCACATCAAGGTCCCAACGACGCAGCTCGTGAATGGCCATGAGGCGGACCATGGAGGCGAGCTCGCCATCTCGCGCAATCCGTACCAGGAGCATCACGCCCTTGGTGATATTCCTGGTCGCCAGCCCGCTGGCAATAACGACGCGGGAATACGGGCGTGTCTTGCGGTCCGCCGCGAAGCGCCAGATGTCGGCTTGCGCGTCCTCCCATTCGACCTCGGGGACGTGGAGCAGACGCTGCACCAAAATGAGGACCGGGTCCTGCGTCCCATCGGGCAGGGCATGCATCTCCGCGAGATTCGGGTTCTGCGCCTCTTCCTCTCCGAGCAGTTCGTTGAATTTGGCGTTGACGCTGAGTGAGACGCCGCCGGCCTGTCGCCGTTCGAGTTCGAATCGAAACGAGAGCTCTCGGTTCCGCAGCCAGCCGAAGAGACCGTAAATCCCTGCCGCCCCGGCGGCGCAGGTCGGCGAGACCCAGAGAAGGTCGACGGGTTCCACGAGGCCGGCGGGTGCCAGTCCAGTTGAGGCGAGTGCAGGGGCGAGGGTCGCCAGTATGACCGGGAGGCGGCGGGACCGAGGCCCCGGATTGTCTTCGGAGCCGTCCATAGACATAGAAGTGATTCTATCTTTCGGTAGGACTGAAAGGGTGATTCCCTTGTTACACAGTACTACCGGGCGATCTCGCCCGGTAGGCACTCAACCCTAATCAGTGATTCCCGCAATGCGTCGCACAAACAGTCCGCCACACCCTTGTTGGCCTGGGATAAGTCGAGAAGTGTCAACTTTCTGACAACATCGAACTTGGTCCGCTCATCGATTGTCGGGTCCTGCAACAGCGCCCGCAGCGCGAAGACTCCGCTCTTCTCGGTAATCATGCCGAGACGGGCTGCCGCGTCTATTCGCGCCCAGAACGGCAGTCGGGCATCGTGTGCAAGTGCGGTCCATCCCCGCTCTCCCTCACCGACATCAGAGTCCGCCAAGCGCTCCGCGCACCACAGCCGTTGGGCCGGGCTCAGCCGCGAGTCGTTCGCCAGACTCCACAGTGCCCGCTGATAGCGCTTGGCCCCATGCAAGCGCAGTAGCTTGCACGATTCGATCCGCACCCAGGGGCCGACCGACTCATCACCGACCAAGAGAGCGAGCACTTCGGGGCCCTGCTGAGCAGTCAAACCCTGATAGGAGCGCTCACTGAGGATTGCCGCGGCCTCCAACCGCAGGTTGCTCGGGGTTTCCAACGACCTCGCGAGCGCTTCGAAGCACCGCTCGGCCGCGGCTTCGTCAAACGCCAGGAGTTCTTCGGCCGCGTCGAATCGAACGTGGAACGGGACATCGTTCATCTCGGCCAACGAACGGATGATCCGCACCGCACCACCGACGCGACCACGAGCCGCGATCACGGCGATTGCCAAGCGCACCTCGGCTGGCACCCGCCCGTTCATCGCCCAAGGAAGCATGTCCGCTATCGCTGCCGGTTCATGTGCCCCTGCCCCACACAGCAAATCGACGATCTCCAACTTCGTGGCCGGAGACAGGTCAGGTTTAGTCAGCGCCGAAGCGACGATCCGTCGCCACCATCGCGCCCGGCCAGTCTCGATCGCCCTGGCGATCGGGCTGAAAAGCACTCCGATCACCCGAGGTGCCTGCAAAGGGGCGCTGCGGGATCGGCTGTTCGCCCAAATCCGGAATCCCAGGATGATTCCGCTCGCGGACACGACCGCCAGGAGGCCCTGGAACCATGATTGGAGGTATCCAACCATGACGCCCGATCCGCAGCCAGCGATGACAGCCATCCAGGTCAGTGGCCCTCGCAGCTCCGCGATACGATCCAGCAAGCGGTCGCGAACCCCTCTTACCGGCATGGGCGGCTCCACTGCAAACGGATCGACACCTGTTGTCGCAGGGTCGACCACGGCGGCTCGCCCACGCTCATCCTCCAGCATATCCACAGGGCCCCAGCGTCAAACCGGACTGTCTGTCCGTCGCTCTACGCTGCTTGTCCAGCGCGAAAGCCGAACGCTGTACCTCTTCGACAGCGTCACCGTGTCGACTTGGGACAGCGCAAGCGGCGCCGACCGGGAACCCAATCGCATCGAGAGTCTGGGTTCCGGCAGGTAGAAACAGGTGCCGCACTTCTCTAGTGCTCAGCAAGGTCTCGGGAAAGCTGCGCAACGGCAACATCGGCAATCAACTCCAACCTCTCCCGCAATGCAGGTTCAGCGCCCTGTTCTAGTCCGGATCTATGCAGCACCTCAGCGAGATGAGCTGCACCTGCGGGGTCGATTGACCTCCGGAACGTCGGACTTGAGAGAAGGTCTCGCGCAGCGTATGCGTCCCCGTCGCGCATCGCGATCGGCCCGAATGTCGCTGCCAGCTCCGACGCTGCGCGGCCGAGACACGCAAGTTCGAGGACACTCAACCCGAGCCGGACCTGGAAGAGCTGTTGCTCCTGCGGCAGCGCCAAACCCACGATCTGGTCGATGAGGAGCCTGGATTTTGCGTCCGGCGAGTCACGGAGCGCGGCGCTACTGCACATCTCGAAGTATGTGATCAAGGCTTCTTCCCATGGTTCGATCACCTCGGTGCTTGCGATGAGTGCCTGCGTAGCGTCGGTCTCGTCGGCCGCGATGGTGGCGATGATCGCGGTTTGGCGGCCGTCAAGAAGTCGATTGCCGATACCGCTGCACCGTTCGGCGGCTTGCCGTGCCTCGGTCCACCGTCCTGCACGTGTCAACGCCCGGGCGCCGTCGGACAGGAACGCGATCCATAGCTTCTCCTGCATCGCATTGCGTCCATGACGGTCTACAGCCATGGCAGCCACGTCGACTTCACGCTGGTCGATCCACGTGGAAATGTGATCGGTTGCAGCGGTCAGCGCCTGGTCGAGAATATGGTGCGCGCGGTCGCCGTCGCCCTCTCGAGTGGCGAGCCGGGCGAGATTGATTATCGGCTCCATCGCCAGCACCGCACGCTCGGCGTTGAGCGGTGCGTGCTTGGCGAAGACCAAGAACTGGTTCCAGCACAAGTCACGTGCGAGATCGTGGGCACCGATGTCACTGGTTATCAGTGCGGTCAGGTTGAGGGCCGCGGCGGCTTCGGTGGCGTTCCGGGCACGTTCGGCCATGGTCGAGACGGCGGCTATGCGCTTGTCGAGGGGTGCGCAAAGCGGTCTGGCCCTGGGTACGAGGGGGAACCAGGTCGCGAGCGCCTTCGGGAGCTCAGGCATCGGGTTGGTTCCTTTCGGGCCGGCTTTGCCGGGTAGGTGCATGGGTCCGGGGGCTGGTGAAAACAGCGTCGCGCGCGGCCCGGGCGAGCGCCTGTTGATCGGGGATGGCAAGCCCGATTCGGTTCCAGGCGAAAAGAATGTGGTGGGCGAGGACGTCGCGGAGACCGCGTTCGAGGTGTCCTCGGTCGGCAAGGGAGCGCAGGGCAATGCCGGCGCTGCGGTACTCGGTGAGGGCTCCGGTGGCGTTGTAGGCAAGGGGGTCGGGGAGGCGGGTGAGGGTGGCGTCGGGGTCAGCGGTGAGCAGGTGCCAGGCAGTCTCGGCGGCCGAGTCAGGGTCAGCGGGCAAGTGCGGGTCGGTGCCGCGGATGTTCGCGAGGCGGGCCCAGATGTCGCCATGTTCGTACCATTCCTGGCCGGCGGCGCGGGTCATGGCGGTGCACAGCAGCAGCGAAAGCTCCCGTCGGCGATCGGTGCCGTGAGTGAGGTGCTGGTGAGTGAGGTACTCACCGACGAAGCCCGAGTCGTGGTTGAACAGGCGGTGTGCGATATCCATCGCCTGAAGCCCGCCGAAGGCCGCGACCTCGGGTTCGTATATCTGGTGGGTGACCTCGGCGAGGTAGGACCGGGATTGGGGCCCGCTAAGGATCTCGGTGACGAGGGCGCGAGCCCGCTCGGGTTCGACGCCCAGGGCTGCACGGTAGCGCAGTCGCCACCAAGGCGTCTTGCGGACGAAGAACCAGCCGCCGAGAACGTTGTCCTCGATGCCCGACCAGATGGCGGGCCAGAGGATGTCGGCGCAGTAGCGTTCGGCGCGAGTCGGATCGACCAGGCGCACGTTGGTCTGAAGCCAGATGGCGGTCGGAGGTTGGCGGTCCATCAGCGGAGTACTTTCGGTGCGGCCAGTCCGAGGGCGGCGTCCCAGATGCTCTCGTCGGTGATCCGGGGACCAGCGGCTTGGAGGGTGAAGGCGAGTCCGACTTCGCCATCGAGGAACCCGTGCTCGGGGACGGGGCGGGCGGCCAGGTGCACCTCGAGATCGGCGAGCGCCGTGGTGAAGCGGTCGCCAGAAGCGTCTTCGGCGACGCGCTGGGTGATGCGGTAGAGCCCGGCGGTGCCGTGGCACAGACCGCCTTCGACCAGCAGGCTGGTCTGGTCGGCGTCATTCAGGCAGCGGGCCAGGGCGCCTTCGGCGGCGGCCTGACGGGCGGGGTCGTCGAGGGCGATGGCGGCCAGTTGGAGGGCGCGGACGATGCCGGGGGTGCCGTAGCACCAGCTCGGGCGTCCCGGGCGGGGTTGAGAGGCGCGGCCCCGGTCGAGATCCTCGCGTGTGAGCCATTGGGGCCACCAGCCGGCCTCGTGCTGCCAGGTGTCGTAGAAGCGGCAGATCCACTCGATCGCGTCGCGCTGGCCGGGGACGCGCAGGTTCGCGTTGTAGGCCAGGGCGAGGGCCGTCAAGGGTCCGGGGATGCCGTGTGCGGCACCCATGTTGAGGTGCCCGCCGGGGAACTCGGGCGACTGCTTGAGGAAGGGGTCGTGGTCAGCCCACCAGCCCGGCATCCACGTTCGGCCGATACGGATCGGTTTGGTCAGGGTGACCAGGAAGGTGAGGACGTCGCCGGTGAGGTCGCTGCCAGGCTCGGTGGCGAGCAGGTAGGTGGCGAGGCCACTGAGTCCCGATAGTTGGCTGTACTCGGCAAATCCGGTGGGGCGCTGGTGGTGGAGGCGTTCGCGCGCCAATGCGAGTCGTCCGGTGGTGATGGCCTGGACTTGTTCGTGGAGGCGAGCGCGCAGATGGTCGTAGCGGGATGGGGCATCGGTGGCGTGGAGGACGAACGCAATCGCGGGGGCCCCGTTGAAAAGATTGGTAGCGGTGGTGCTGTTGACATTCGGGTGGGCGACGGCGCGCAGCCAGGCGCGGGCGGTGGCGGCATCCCCGAGCCCGAGGCGGATGCGTTCGAAGTGCAGCAGCACGCCGCCGAGGGCCCCTGCACCCAGCGATTGCGCGCCGATATTCGGACGGAACCCGGCGGTCCCCGGCTTCGTCAGTCGATGAGCGATCCGCTCGGCCGCGGCGGTCCCAGCGTTGGTGGTGCTGTTCATGATGGGCTCCTTCGGTTGCGGGAGTGCCAAGCGAGCGCGGCGGTGCGGGCGAGTTTGAGGGCAGCCTGCTCGCTGCCGGGGTCGATGCCCACGGCCCGGATGTGGTGGAGGTGCAGCAGCGCGGAGAGCACCGGATCGGTCGGATGCTCGGCAGCGGCGAGCGCGGACCGGTAGCGGCCGACCGCGCCAGCCCGCCGCGTCCAGGCGTCGACCACGGCCGAGCCGGAGGGTGAGTCGGTCAGAAGCGTTCGCCCTGATGCATGGGGGTCGAGGAGGCCGGCGAGGGCGGTGACTGCGGTACGGTCCAATGGTGGGCCGGTGCGGTCGACGTGTTCGAGGAGCCAGCGCATCCCGGCGTCAACGGAGCCGGTGAAGGCAACCGTCAGGTCGATGAGGCTGGCTGCGAGCAGCGGCTGCGCCAGCTTAACCGCGGCGGCGGTGTGGCGGAGTTGGGCGAGTGCGGTGATCGAGTCGGCGGCGAAGGACTCCTCGGCGGCGGCCATCGCCGGGCCGTGCCCGTACCGGCCGGTCTCGGGGATGTAGGTGTCGAGCTGGAGGCCGCCGATCAGGCTGCGCTGCCGCAGATCTTGGGCCCAGGCGCCGAGGTGCTCGGTGGCGGCCCCGTATCCGGTGGCCGGAGTCAGGCGGAAGCGCACGCGCAGGTGTGGGAGGGGGTCGAGGTAGCGGATGAACCACCAGTCCAGTCCGGTCTCGGCGGCGAATCGGGCCACGTGGTCGGTGAGGAGGCTACTCATCCGTTCAGGGTGGGTGTAGACCTTGGCGTAGAGCCAGGTTCCCGTTCCGGGCAGGTGCTCATCCTTCATCGTGAAGGGCTGCGGAAGTCTCGGTGCGCACTCGCGCTGGGATGCCGGCGTGGTGGTGGCGAGGGGAAGAGTGATCTCGTGGGCCCGCCCGTCGATCCAGCCGAAGTCCTCTCGGCTGGGGGCCTCGCGCACGATGACCAATGGGTGCCGGTCGAGTTCGCGGCGCAGCAGGGCCTGGTGCGCGGGGTCGGTGGTGTTGATGCGGATGCGGACGTCGCTCTCACCCAGATACACCAGGTCCGGTATCTGGAGCTCCCCGCGGAGCTCCTGCCACGCCGCTTTCCACTCGGGCCAGGGCCGCTCTCGGTCGGGAAGCTGCTCGGCGCGGATCTTCCAACGGGCGGTGACGAGGATGGAGCGTCCCAGCCGGATCTGGGGAAGAACAGGCAGAGCGCTCGCGGTTCCCCAGTCGAACTTCGTGTAGACCGAGGCGCGGGCACGCGACAGCTCGGCGAGGAAGCGCTGAACCGGGTGCATCCTGGAAATCGGCTCAACGGCGTTGGGCACCATCGGCTCGACGATCGAACCGTCGGTGAGGTCGATGAAGAACAGGCGCACGGTGTCGGCTGAGACGGCGAGGTCGTCCAGATTGACAGGGTTCGCGCTCGGCGGCGGGTATTCCCCAAGCGCCAGGAACTCGCCGATGACCTGCGGAACACGTGCAACGTTCTCGGTCGAGGTGAACAAGGGCGGCGCTGACACCTGCACGCGCCTTGCGCTCGCAATCGTGGTCGGCAGGTGCTCCCAGACCTGAACGATGCGGTCGCGGTCTGCCTGGTCGAGCAGGTGCAGGACCCGGCCTTCGGTGGTGCCGACGGCGCGGCTGGCGCCTTCGATGCTGAGCGTGAACCGTCCAGCGGCAACCGATTCGAGGTCGGCGGCGCGCAAGTGAAAGGTGATGCCGACATGCGGTGGCGGGGTGATCGTCTCGGTGGCGATCTGGTCGAGAGCACCGTCGGCCAGGTCGATCTCGCGGCCCGTGCGGATTGCCTCGGTCGCGAGAGCGATCAGCGCCCGGTCGCGGTCGGTCAATACCGTCACCGGTTGCGGGAGCAACGAATCGCGGAACCCCGCTGGAAAGCCTTGTCCTGCAACCGGATCGATCACCTCTCTTACCGGTACCGCCGCGCCCAGGCCGTAGCGTTCGAGGAACCGGTGGTGGTAGTCCGCCCACGCCCCGAACCCACTTGGGAAGGGGGTCAGGCGCAGTAGGGCGTCGGCCGCGTGTTCGGCCTCGGCAATCACGTCCGGCGGCAGTGCCACGTTCAGGTCCAAGGCGAGATCGACCGCTAGTGCCGGACGGTCACCTTCCTGGCCGACGATGCGAGTGGCTTCGCGGAGGGTCGCGCGCTGTTCGGCGTCCCCTCGGGCCGCGGCGACGGCTTGAAGGGCCTGCTGTCCGTCGCAGAGCATCTGTTGTCGGATTTCGTGACCGGATTGAGCTAGCTCATCAGCGATGAAACCGAGCGGATCGGTCTCGCTCATCGGCGGTTGCAGCCGAGTCAGAAGCACCCCTTGGCCGACCAGTGCCCGCAGCATGGCCTCGACCGTCGTTTCCGGGGTGGTCGGGAACTCGGCGGTGAGCTTCGCGGCCAGGTCGGCGTACCGGATCGGAGCAGACGCGAGCCGTTGAACCGCCGCGGTGGCCGGGGTGTGGCGCAGTGAGACGGCGGCCGAGCCGAGTTCGTTGTGTTCGGCTTGGCCCAGCACCACCAGGCGTCCGCCTTGAGCTGAGGCGAGATTGTTGAACAGGACCGTCATGTCACGGAGAAGGCTGTGCAAAATCGGGATGGTCGCTCGGCGCAGCCGCAGCGCTTCCGGTCGTGCGAGGGCGCGATGCTGCGCACCGCTCACCACCTCCGGCGAATCAGCGAAGCGGACCGGGGCGACCCCGGCGAATAGTCCGAACGGTGTTGCGCGTGATTCGAAGCGCAGGTCGTAGCGCAAGATGGCGAATGCAACCCGCCGGATCTGCGCGGCATCGACCACCCGACCGGCCAGGACCGCTTCGATCCGTTCCGCGAGCGCGGGCGAGGCGGTCTCGATCGCCTCGGCGAATGCGGCGTCGCACCAGGCCAACCTGATCCATTCGCGCTGCGCCGCAGCCGAGGTGTCGTCAGTGCGGTCGGGTGTGGGCAGGGGCGGGAGCGGTGAGGCGCCCGCGCGGGCGGTCGCACGGATGAGGCCAGCGTCGAGAGCTCGGAACATCATGCTGCTCCTTGGAAGCGAGGTCGGGGCGGGGTGGGCCGGTACCGACAGGGAGGCTGCGGTACCGGCCCGGTGTGCGCTAGGGGCAGGAGTTGCAGGCGCTCTGGCAGGTCTGCCCGCAGTTGTCGCCGGTGTCGTAGAGGATCGTCTGGAGGTCACCGGACTCGATGAACTGGATGTCGAGTTCGAAGGCGTCGTCGTCGGCCTCGACGATGGGCGGCTGTGTCTGGGTGCTCATGTCACTTCCTTGTTCTCGGTTTGCGGTTACTGCACCTGGTCCGTGCGACCGGGGATCGGGGACCAGGAGACGGTGATGCGGCTGTGCCGCTTCTCGGCGACCAGGCCCGACGGCAGGTCGCCGTCGGGGGCGGTCTTGGGGTGGACCTCGACATGCGGGCCGGGCCCGCGGCGCTGGTCGCGGTCCCAGCTGCGGGTGTGCTGCACGATGCGATCGGCGAGTTCTCTGGCGTTGGGGCCGTGGGCGAGGGCCCCGAACTCGAAGACGGTGCGGTCCTCATCGAGTGGTCGCAAGGTGAGGTAGGCGAGGGAGTCACGGTCCCAGATGGCCGCCATGCCCCAGCGCAACGAGAGCTTCACCAGCTCCGAGGCAAGGCCAGCGTCGGTGGCGGTGAGGTACCCGAAGGTGGGGGCGACGGTGGCAAGCCACAGGTCGAGGTCGTCCCACGGCTCCATTCCACCGACCTGGACGCCCGACCACGCCTCGTGGCGCGGCTGCTCCAGCGCCCGCCGCAGCGCGAGGACTTCGACCGGCTGGCGGTCGTCGATCCCCAGCGCGATGTCCTCCTTGTACAGGGCGACCTGCCGGAGTCGGTTCTCCCCGACGCCCTGCATGGGAACGAATCCGCACAGTTCGATGTCGGTGGACACCAGCCGGTTGCCTTCGCGTTTGAACACGAAGCTGCGTTCGAGGCCGCGAATGCGCAACGGGACGATCAATCGGCCGTCCTCGGTGAGCTGATCGATCCACGCCGGGGGGATGTCCGGGGCGCCGACGGTGACCAGGATGCGGTCGAACGGCCCGTACTGCTCGGCGCCGAACTCGCCATCGGCCTGCACGACGGTGACCACGTCGTCGTATCCGGCGTCGATCAGGCCCTGTTCGGCGCGTTCGATGACGTCAGGGTCGATGTCGAGCGTGACGACCGTGCCGGTAGGGCCGACGAGTTCGGCGATCAGGGCCGCGTTGTAGCCACCGCTGCCGATTTCCAGCACCTTCATACCGGGACGGAGCTGCGCCTGCTGGAGCATCGCCGCCTGGAGCCAGGGCGCCGACACTGAGCTGATCGACACGCCGTGCGCATCGCGCTGCATGATCGGCGAGGTGTTGGCGTACGCCTCCTCCAGCGTCAGTCCGGGCGTGAAGGCGTGCCGCGGCACCGTCCGCACCGCCTCGAGGATCGCGTCGTCGACCGACCGGCCCACCTCGGAGCGGCTCTGGACGATCACGTCGGCCAGGCGGCGTCGCAGCCTTGGCGCTTCGGTCTCTTCATCGGTCATTGTGGGTTCGGTGCTCACAGTTCCTCCAGTTGCTGGTGGTCATCGGTCGTTCTGGGATCATGCATTCCTGGGCGAGCCCGCGGCGGGAAGCGCTACCGCTCACCTCTTATTAAGGGGGCACTGCGGTGCGGAGGCGAGAGCATCGCCCGCGCGCTCTCCGCCCGGAAGGCGCGCATTTCCCGCGCATCCCATGCACGACAGGGCCAGGACGCGCGTTCGGGCCGAGACCGGGATAAACTGGAAGATCATCCGCACCCCCGGAGACACCGCCATGACGCGACGACGCAGACGCCTGCAACAGCGCCGCAAGGAGATCGGGCTCAGCCAGGAACAGCTCGCCGCCGCCTGCGGCGTCAGCGACTCGACGGTGCGCCGCTGGGAATCCGGAGAGACGGAGCCACAGCCGCGCCAACGGCGCCTGCTCGCCCTTGCCCTCGACCTCTCCCCGACCGAGCTGACCCGCCTGCTCGACGCCGACGACCTCTCGCTGGATCGTGCAGTGGGCCGGTTTGCGGGATATGATCCGACGCCTATGGACTCCGAGCCCGGAACCGACGCCGTCCGCGACGCCCTGGAGTGGATTCTCGACCCGACCGGGCCGCTCCACTCCCTCGCCGCTGCACCCGGACGCACCCGCCGCGTCGGCACCGCTCTGATCGACCAAGTTGCCGACCGGATCATCCGATTCAGGCGCGCTGACGACACCGTGGCGGCCCGTCGCTTGCTCCCCGAAGTCGTCGGCGAGGTCCACCGCGTCGAGACCGTCCTGTCTCATCACTCTTACAACGACGCCACCGGGCGCCGCCTGCACGGGATGCTCGCCGAACTCCACCAGCTCGCCGGGTGGATGGCGATCGACCTGGGCCGCGTAACTCGCGGCGAGGAGTTCTACGCCGCCGGAGCTGCCGCGGCCCGCTCCGCCGGCGACAGTGCACTCGTCGCACAGCTCTTGTCGTGCAACGCCTACCAGCGCACCAGCCGCGGCAAGGACGCACTGCTGCTGGCCCGTGCTGCGCTCCACGGCGGCAGCTCGGCCCTGACCCCCCTCGGGCGTATCCTGCTGATCGAACGCATCGCCTGGGCCGCCGCCAACACAGGGCACGACGACCTCGCCCGGTCGGCCCTGCACGAGGTCGACGACACTTACGCGCTTGTGGGAGACGAACCGGAGCCGGACTGGGTGTATTGGCTCGACCGCAACGAGAGCGATGTCATGGCTGCCCGCTGCCTCCTCATTCTCGGCGATCCCGACCACGCCGCCGCACTTCTTCGCCCCGCGATCGACCGCTACCCGGCCAGTCACCGGCGCGAGAAGGCGCTTTACCTCTCGTGGCTCGCCGAGTCCTACACCGCCACAGGCGAACAGGATGCCGCGACAGCGGTCATCGGCGAGATCGAAGACCTCGAGGTTGACTCCGCCCGCCTCCAAAGCCGCCTTGCACTCCTGCAATAGACCTCGGGCCGTATTGACGACGCCGCCTGCACGCCGCTGAGCCAAGATGTTCATATGGTGCCCGTCCCAGCGCTGTCGATGGCGATGCGGATCGCGTGAGCGAGCGCGATGGGGTTGCCGTTCATGGCGAAGTGCCCGACAATCGGGATTTCGTGGACGCGCGCCTCGGCCAGCCAGAGCCGCAGGTGCATGGGGAACCCGGATCGCTCGCCCCACAGGTACGTGCGGTGGCGTAGCTCCATCCACCGGGACGTGAGGCCCCCGGACTCGCACCACGACACCAGCGACCTCGCCGCCTCCCAAAGGCCACCAGGATCAGCGCGTTCGAACCACGCCCCCCAGATCCGCTCGTCAGGGTCACCTGAGGCACACAGCCCATCGCGCAGCTGGGCGAACCCGATCTGGACGAACGCCTCCCGGGTCTGACCTGCGATCGAGCGGGAGATAAGCGAACAGTCCTCGCCAACGAGATTGCCCTCCAGCGAGACCAGAGCGCCGACCGGGAGTCCCGGCGCGGCCAAGAGCGCCACAGCGGCGCCCATCGAATGCGCGACAAGGTGAACGGCGCCCGGGTCAAGCTGCTCAACCAGCGCGGTGACGAGGTCGGCGTAGAAGGCGAGCGCATCGCCGCCGGTGTCGACGCGCGCGGAGGCACCGTGGCCGGGCAGGTCGATCGCCAACCACCGCCGGTGGTTGTCACCGGTATAGACCGGGTCCCAGCACTCACGCGCGCAACCCAGACCGTGTAGCAGGAGCACCAGCTCGCCCCCAGTGTGCTCATTCTCGGAGACGGCGATCCGGACCGGTCTGCCGCGCACCATCACCGTCATGTGTCCGCGCCGGGGCAGTCCGGTGAGCCGGGCCTGATGATCGTCCACAGTGCTGTTCCGATCGCGCTTGGTGGTGTCGGGTTCGGTCACGGGAGCCATCCGAAGGCGTCGGTCACCGTGGTCGGATCGGCGGTCTGCGCCCGGAAGGCGGCTGTGATGGCGGGTCCGAGGTGGGGCGCGGCGGCGGTCGCGAGCGCAATCAGGCCCAGGCCCGTGGTGAGGCCGAGGAGGCGTCTCGGGCGGTTCGGCCGATGCCTTGCCGAGTTCGGGCGCCGGTTCCCATCGATGTGGGCGATGCCATGCGGCAGAGCGCGCAGCAGGGATACGAGGGTGCCGAGAAGCTTCCGCGGGTAAGGACAGTGCCGCTCAGCCGCGAGGGTATAGACCACGTGCGCGACCACATCACGGTCGTCCGGATCGAGCGCGAACACCGCAGGACGGCCCATGTACGACCACCGGGCGTCCAACAGGCGCAGCGCTTTTGCCCACTCGCGCAGTTCCACCTCGCCGAGGCGGCCGGCCCGGTGGTCCTCGATGACGGCGAGCAGGTGCGCGCGGCCGAGCACAACCGCCAAACCGCCGCGAGGCCGTTCCTCCCGGAACGCTCGCGCGGCCTTGATCGTTGCTGCGATGGGCTCATGGCGTTCGACCAGGGCCGTCATCACCCGCTGCCCACGGCTGGGTACCGCTCCTGCGCTCATGACCGCTCCCCACTGACAAGGGCGGCGGTGACGAGCGGGCCTGCGACGTGTTCACAACTTCGGGCGCGTGAGCTATTCAAGACGCGGATCGTTTCGCCGTACAGGATCGTGGAGAACGCGGTCCCCGACTCGATCCCGCCCGCACTCGTCCACGCCATGCTCGGCGACATCCCGGTGCCGAGCACGTTGGCGTGGTCGATGTGGAGGACGCGAACCGGCTCGTCGGCGATCACCGCGTACACGTCGACCATGGTCGGCCGCACCCTGTCGTCACCGAGGACGAAGAACTCCATGAGGCGGCCGAGCACGAACTCACCGAGCGGCACATCGACCTCAACCGAGCCCTCGGGCTCCTCCTCGCTCATCGCGTACCGGCTATCGCCAGCACCCGCGTGCCGCGCTCGCACGCGTAGTAGACCTGGAAGACCCGCTCCAGGAAGTCACTCTTCCACTCCTCCGAGAACGAGCCCCACTTGCCGGGCCAGTCCGCGGACATGCTGGAAGTGCGAAGGCCGGTGATGACCAGGGCCCAGTCGTCCCGGTCCATATCGAGTGCGTGCACCCGAATCGTGGTCGGGTCGCTGGTCGCCGTCCGCACCGAGAACCAGTCGATGCCGTCGGTGAATCGGCCGTGCTCCAACTCGATCACCTCCCCGCCCGGCCTGTCCTGCGGGTTGCGAGCGAGCGGACGACGTTCCGTGGTCTGATTGCTCATGGGTCCTCCCGAGGCCCGATCATCGGTCTAACTTGATGCGCGGTTGGCGCGCTTGGAACCACCCGAAGGCATAGCCGCCAAGGAACGATTTGGAGGCTCGAAGACGCTCTTCGTAGACAACCGCGAGCCGGGTGTAGATGTCCTCGGCACGCAGGTCGACGACTGCACACCGCTTGCGCGGCATCTGATCGAGAGCAAAGCGGCGGCCCCACCGTGGGGCACAGCGTGAACTCTCCGGCGACGACCGTCTCTTGCGCGGGCACCGTCATGCGATCCCCTCCGATTCCAGGAGCGTCGCCAGGATGGTGAGGAACTGTCTCCCGGCCTCGGGCGCGCCGATCCGGGCGAGGAAGCGCGCGTTCAAGGTCCGGTCGAGCCCGAACTGAACCGGGCCGAGATCGACCGGCTTGTCCTGGCCGAGCGGCATCGCCTTGCACCAGAACAGGTGATAGCCGGTTCGCTTCACGTGGACGGAGGTCACGGCGGCGCCCCGAACGCCGCGTAGGTCGACTGTGCGTTCGAAGTCCTTCACGAGCTGACCCCCGCCGTAGCCGCGCGCGCAGGGGCCTGCGGCTGATGCTGATCCGGCGCCTCCCAAGGGACCCGAGTCCGGACGCCCCCACCTAGGCGTCCGGACCCACTGGGGCCAGGCTTTTGTATATCGATTTCCTGCCAGTTCGAATCGCTGCTCATGAACCTGCGACCTCCACGCTCACCAGACGCCGTGAAGCTGCTCGAACCTGCCGCCGCAAGCGCCGACCGACCCAGCAACCCCGCTTCCAGCGATGCGCGATGGCAGTGCGGCAGGGGCCGCATTCGAGCAGGTGGTGCACGTGCTGCGTCCGAGCGGCATCGACACCACCATCGGGTCGGCTTGCGATCGACATGCTCATCCTTTCGCGCTGGTCGGTCAGGTCATCGGTGAGTAGCGATACCGCTCACTCCTGCTTCTGCCCGTCGATGACGGAAGACATCTCGGTGTCCGCGGCCAGTGCATCGTCGAGTACTTCCGATGCCGACTTGGTGACCGTGTCCTTCCATCGACTGCGGTTGGTTTGCCACAGTGGACGGAATCTGATGGTCCTGCTTGCAGGGTCGACGGGGTCGAGGATTTCGGCAACTACCGGTCCTTCGGTATGGTTGAGCAACACATGGGCGCGCACACCCTGTTTGGTTGCTTTCACAACCATCGGATGCCCTTCGGGCGATAGGAACTCTCCGTACACGCGGTCGCGTTCGAGTCGTCTGGCCGACAATCTCCTCACCTTCAACCCTCAATGCACAGTCCCTTGTAAACAACATCGGATTTCCGCTTCTAACACCACGATAGGACAGCAATAGACCAGCCTCAAGCTGGAGTTTTGCGGGAATGTCGCGCCTTGCTACCGTGCCGGGGCATGAGGTTGCGCCAAAATGGCGCCTCCTGTTGTCGCGCATTTATGCGCGAGAATGCGTCTAGTGAAACGGCAACGGGCACCGTGTCTATTTAAGAGCGCGCTTACGCAAGACTAGACAGACCGGAGTACGTTGCACTCCACCAAAAGCGGGGCTCGCCTATCGTTGGTTGGTGCGACGCTCATCTTCCTGGAGGACCGCGAGATCGAGCTCCCCGTCATGGACGCCAGCCACGAAGGCGTCCCACGCTTCCGCGGTGTAGATGCAGATGGTGCCATCGGGGTCACCGGCTCGGCGGATGGCGACCAGTCCGTTGTCAGCGAAGCCGATCTCTAGCTCGCCCGCGCTTTCGTCGTCGGTGTCAGGCCGCACCCATCGCCCCGAACTCACGTCAAAGGCGCCCTTAAGCGGATGTTCCCGCATTTCGCCTGTCACCACTTCACCACCGGTCACGTCGATCGGCACATCGCGCCAACGATACCGAAGACCCTTCACACTAGAGCGAGCTGGTGTGAAGCGCCATCTCGGCACCGGAGCACCTGGTCGCGGACTCGGATTGCCGCCGCCAGGGTACCCGGCGGCCGGTCAGGGGCCGCTCCGCTCGCGCGGACCGCTCCTTCGTCGCCGGCCTTCGCGCGTCCCCTTCCCTCCTCCGCCGGGTGGGCGGCCGGGTCAATCCGGCCGCGACCGATCAACGATTCGCGGCCCCGACCCGAGGAGGGGCCCATGTCCACCTACACCGACGCCGAGCTGCGACAGCTCACGATCACCCTCGCAGATGCGCTCTGCGAACACCTCGCCGGCAACTGGCGCCGAACCGAGTCTCCCCCGGCCCACGCCGCGCTCACGCGGGAAGGCTGCGAACTGCATCTGTGGGGATACGAGCAGCGGGGCATCGCACACCTGACCGTCCAGGCGCAGCTTCCCGAGGGATGGGGTGCGGTCGAGAGCGTCACGCCGCCGGAGTTCGCCCTCCGTGCCGACCGTGATACCGAGTCCATCGCGATCGACATCGCCCGGCTCGTCCTGCCCCTCCATGCCGAAGCGGCCGAGCGCGTCGACACGGCCCTGAAGACCGAAGCGCGGCGCCAGGCAGTGTCAGGGTCGGTCACCGATCACTTCCTGGAGCGCATGCCCGGGGCCGTACCCGATCCCCACCGCCCCGGCATCGCCGTCTCCAGCGCCGGACCGGCACCGTTCACCTCGACCCTCCTCGTCCGCCAGGACGGAGCGACGGCGGACCTGCACCTGCGGGACCTGCCGGTCGAGTTCGTGCGCGGCCTGGTCGATCTCACCGCCAGCCTGCTGGTCGGCGAGCCGGAACCACCGGCTGCGGCGGATCAAGCTGTTGACGCACTTGCCGACGCCATCACCGCGTTCGCCTCGGCCCGCAAGGGCATTGGGCTGGTCACCCTGCTGCACGAGACCACGTTGAACATCCAGATCCTCAGCCGCATCGCCTCCAAGCAACTGCCCTCACCGGAGGATCGTGACCGTCTCGAGGAACTAGCCGACGAGCTCGTCGACGAGCTGCGCCGCCTCTACCGGCAGCACCGCGACAACGACCAGTCCCCCGCGGCCTGACGCTCCGATCGCCCGGCACGTTCGCGCCCGCGGCCGCGAGGCGCTGCGAACCGGTTCCACCCGAATCCAATTTCGACTCATCTGGAGTTCGTCATGCCCTTCCCGTCTTCTCACCTATCCGAGCAACAGCGCGAGCACGCCGTTCGCATCGCCGCAGCGCTCGCCGCGCATCTGCCCGGTGCATGGGTCCGGTACGACCCGAACGAGCATCTGGTGCAGATCGCCTCCCGCGACCGTCGCCTGACCGTGCGGGCGGTGGCCATCGGCACCCGGTACCGCATCGCGATCACCGCGGACCTGCCCGAGGGCTACGCCGCCTGCACCGACCTGAAGCCCGAGACGACCACGGTCGCCGCCGACCGGCCGGGCCGCGCCATCGCCGCCCAGGTGGAGCGGCGCCTGCTCACCGCCGCCTACGACGAGGCGATCGGGGAGGTCACCGCCGCCGTCGCGAAGGCGGCGCGACGCAAGAACGCGCGGGAAGCGCTGCTGACCGAACTCGAAGCGCTGATCCCCGGCGCGGCACCGTATGCGCACGACACCGAGTGCACCACGCACTTCACGGGCCCCGAAGACCTGCACGGCTCCATCCGCGTCCACACCGATGCCCAGACCGCCACCATGCGACTCGACTGGGTCCCGGCACGTCTCGCCCGCGACCTCGCCGCGCTCATCGGCCGGCACCGCACCAGCCCCGCCACCGTCGACGCGGCGCTGTGAAGCCCTGTTCTCTCCACGATTTCTCGGAGGTGCCCGTCATGGGCGAACGATCGATCACCAAGCTCACCATCGGCACCGAGACCAGGCGCCTGTACCTGCACTGGGGCTCCCCGGAGTTCCAGGTAGTGAACTTCGCCGACTTCACCTACTGGACCTGGTCGACCTCGAGGCCATGGGACTTCGCGACCTGGGACGAATTCCTCGCCGGCATCGGCGACCGGCTCCTACCCGATGAGGAGAGCGACGGCATACACGGCGACCTGGAGCACTACTACCGCATCACCATCGGCACGGACGGCACGCTCTCCTACACCTACCGGCACCGCCGCTTGGAGCACGGTGGCTGGCAGGACTGGCAGACGCAGCTCGAAGCCCATTCGCGGCTCGAGCTGTACCAGGCTGCCGCCGACCAGCTCGCCACCCGCCGGGCTTGGACCGAACGCGAAGCCCGGCAGCGCCCGGATGACACCTACCTCCAAGGGCACCTGCACCGCATCGGCATCTTGTCCGAGACCGCGCGGTTGTGGACCGACATCGAGCAGATCGACCGCGTCGCCGCCTCGGCCTCGCTCACCTCATTCCACGACGGCCACGCCTGCGGCCTCGACCAGCCGTGCTCGTTTTGGCGCGAGACCTTTGGGGAGGTGTGGACCCACTGGAACGACCCGAACGCGCCCGCCGACCCCGACTCAACCACCTGACCCCACCGAGCCGATCGGGCCGGCCAGCATCCCGCTGGTCGGCCCGTCGCCGTTCCCGTCCCGAATCCCGAATGGAGCTTCACACCATGTCCAGTCACCGCTTCGCCGAAGGCGAAATCGTCAAGGCCCGCCCACACCTCCTGGCCCCGCGCACGCCCTCGGACTCCCGGCCGTTCGCCTGGCCGTTCTACTACCCCGCCCGCATCACCAGCCTGTTCGGCGACGACGGCGCGATCCTGGAGTTCCTTGAGCACCAGCACAGCGCCGACGCCTGGGAGCAGGTCATCACCCCCTGGTCCCGCGAGCAGGGCTACTCGGTCAAGTCGCTGCACGCCCTCGACTGCGACTGCGGCACTTGCGATCCCAATGAATCGCTGCGCGATCCCCACGCCCTGATCGACCAGCTTATGGCCGACCTCGACGGCCTCGGCGAGCGCCGCGCCGAGCACACCTCCCGCGCCCTCCGAGACTGCCGCTTCCCCGGCGCCCTCCACTTCGTCTCTGCCGGAGACCTCGCCCGGGGCGACTTCCTGCTGTTCCCCCAACAGCACGTCCACGCCGCCCGCGAGGTCCGCGGGGACGTCCACTTGACGTTCTGCCACGGCACCTTCGTCACCGGACCCCGGACCCGGTACCTGATCCACCGGCCCGCGGCCTCCGCGCCGGTCTGCGACCCACGATCTACCTCCTTCGACCCGCGCTACACCGCGGTACTCACTCCCTCCGCGCCGACGCTCCTGGAGCAGGCCGCCCTCGGCTGCCTCGCCGACCTCGGCCTCTCCGAGTCCACAAGCAACGACGCGGATTCTCCCGTCGTGACCGGAGCGGGGGCCTGCCGTGGCAAGTGACCTCGAATGCCCGGTCCCCGGGTGCGGCAAGCCCGTCATCGTCTACGTCCGCAGCACTGGCGCCTACCCAGAGAACAGCACCCTCGTGTCTCGAAGCTCAGCCGGATTCCGTATGCGCTCGTGCGCCGTCCACGAGCAAGAATTCATGGAGGGACTGGGCGATGCCATCGACTGGGCAATCATCACTCGCCCTGGCCCTCCCAGAACCGTGATCGTCGGGAAGCAGGCCCGCTCATGACCTGCCAGCCGCTGATCGATTTCGGGTTCGACCTCGACACTTTGCGCGTTGACGCCGCCGAGACTGTCCGGGCGCTGTGCGGCCGGTTCGAGCCCGAGCACGCCGCCGGCCTGCACCTCCTGCTCAACGCCGGTGAGTTCGTGCAGCGCACCGTCATCGGACCGCCCGAAGCCGACCCCCGCCCCCCACCTGGCCGGTCTCGCGCGGGTCCTGCCCGAAGCCTGCATCGAGGTGTTCGAGTTCAGCGAGGTCACCGACCTTGCCTCCCGGCTCTCCGCGCTCGGTTGGCGGATGGCCGCGACCGAGGTGTGGGACGACTCCGACGAGGACACCTTTGCCGACGCCGGCCGCACCGTCCTCGCCGTCGCCGTCGCCGTCGCCCGGACCTTCCGCGTCAGCGTCAGCGTCAGCGCCACCGCACCCGACGAGCGTCTGCCGCGGACCGCGCTCATCGAGCGCGGCCAGTATCTCGCCTGCGCCACCGGCGAGAAGCTGCACTTCACCGACGCGCTGTGCCGCCTCCCGCTCACCTGCGACGCCGACGCCCTCGACCTGAACGGCTTCCGGGAGTTCGCTATCGGCGACCACCTCGCCGCGGCCTGCACCGCTTGCGCAGCACATTGGACCGTCGATCTTGCAGGCGACTTCCATGCCCTTGCCGCAGGTGCCACCGAAACGTCCTGGAGCTTCGACGACGCCGAGGACCTCGACCATGTCACGGGAACGATCGCCTGCGTGCGTCGAGTCTGCAAGGGCCGCATCGCCTTCGACTTCGAGTGAGGACGCTTGAGCACTCGTTTGTCGGCCGAGCGACAGCACTCCAAGGCGAGTGGCGGTTGACAGGGCTGCCGAAGAGATCGGTAATGGAGGTCATGACGAGCTTGACGCACATGATCGAGGTCACCGCAGGTCCTGTCGCGCAATGGTTCCGCACGACCTTCCCCAATACCAGGCCGTTGCTGGCCGAGATCCGCGCCGGGGCCGGGAAGCCGACGATCGTGCCCGCCGAGCGGATCGCCTACGCGACGCAGGGCGCGGCGATCGACTGGTGGCTGCGGTACGTCGCCGACACCGACAGCCTCCCCAAGCTGGGGCTGGCTCGCGCCGGATACGATGCCCCGCAAGGCCTTCCGGCCTACAATGCCGCGGGACCCCTCCTTTCCGCCGCCGCCTGAACCAGGCCCGCGGGGCGGCTGCCGGACTTCGAGGACGAGGTTCAGGCCTGCGCGTGCTTCGTACTCGCACTGCTCACCGAATGCTTCCGGGCCGGCGTGCGCCCCGGCTCGCGCCTCCTGGAACTCACCCCCGGGGCGGGGCCGCAAGCGCTCCTGGACCTGGCGACAGAGGTCGAGGTCGCAGACCTGATCGCGTTGCGCGACTCAGCGGTCGAGGTGTTCGTGCCCCACCTGCCGCCCGGCCCGGTCATCGCCGGTCCGACCTTCGACGGCTCGCGGCTCCTGCCCGCTGACGCCGACCTCATCGCCGGCGACTGCCTCATCGAGTGCAAGGCCACCATCGGCGGCCCACCGCGCAAAGACGGCACCCGAGCCTTCAAGTTCGACCGCAACGACCTGTTCCAGGTCCTCGGCTACGCCCTCATGGACTTCTCCGACACCTACGCGATCCGCCCCATCGGCCTGTACGCGCCTCGGTTCGCCTCGTTCCAGACCTGGCCGCTGGCCCAGATCCTCGACGAGCCGCAGGCAAGTCCATGGACCTCACCCGGGCCCGCGGCGAGTTCGAGCAGGTGCTGCGCACCGACCTCCCACCGTTTCTTGCCCAGACCTTCGACATCGCCTGACCGGGTCGCCGTTCAATGCAACGCGAATCTGGAGCATGCCAGGTTAGCGCTCTTTGAGCTGGCCGCACTAGGCAGCCTCGCAGCCCCCTGTCTTGCACCGGCAAGGTCCTGAACCTAATCATTGATGGGCTGGGGTTGAGCGCGCCGGCAAGTTGCAAACTGGCGCCTCCAAGACGCGTTAACTCCAGGAGTTCGATTCACGAACTAGGGGACCATGAATGGGGGAAATCCGTCCCTACCGACGTTTGTGAGGCGCAACACAATAAAGAATGTGGTAGACAACGTTCGAAGGGCCGGACCCTGCCACACCTTGCTCGTGCAGCAGGAGTCCGACCCAGCGTTTGAGCTGCGGCAGTGTTACGTAATGGTCGTGCCGCCGCAGCCGGTCCGGAGGTCAGGGCTCCAGTCCGCATAGCGGATCAGAGTTCCTGACCTCCGCTCACCATTGAGTGCAGAATGCTCGCCACGGTCAGAGCCACCAGCGCCGCAACATACATCGGCTGACTTGCAGCGGACGCCAAGACTCCAGACACCGTCGCGGCTCCGCAAATCAAGGCCCACCTCAACGGAAGCCCAGTCTCTCCGCCTGAGGCTTCCGGCGGTTGGTCAACACCCATCGAACCACTTCCCTTCACCAGCAATCACCGTCCGGTCGAGAACCGGAGACACGGCCATGAATCGCTCTGAGGCATGTGTAATCCAGCGTCCCGACACGTCTCGGCAACCTCAAGCCAACCAGTGGGGTAGCCCACAATTCCCACTCAGGTTCGATCGAATTGTGCGCATATACGGGCCTTTGCACCAGCTGAGGACCCTCGTCTTCCACTGCGGCAAGTCGGTGATGTTGTCGAGATTGCGCTCAGAGCTGCCCACGCACACCCCAAATTCCGCGGCGAATGCCTCCAGGTACCGAATCGAGCCCCACTAGCACCAAGTTCTGTGATGACTTTCACGGATTCCCGGAGCTATCGCCAAGTTCCAACCGACCTCATCACTTTCTTCTCGCACGGCGCATCTCATCGCCTTCGGTAGAGCTGACCGAGGTGGCTGCCGCTCGCGGGCGCGGACGCTACCCGACGGCCGGGACGACCGGGCTGCGCCCTGGAACTGCGTTCCCCGCCCCTTCCCCGCCGGGTCATGGCGCCGCACCGCGCGGCAGCCACACAGGCACCGCGCCCGATGCCGGGAGGCGCACCGCCATGACACCGCACACCACGTTCGACACCCTGCTGGAGCAGGCCACCGGGCCGGCCGAGTTCGCCGCGGCCTTCATGGATCACCTCGGCCTGGCCGGGATCTTCAAGCGCATGGACATCGCCGAGGAGGAGATCGCCGCCGCCCGCAAGCGCCACCCGGACGCGAGCGACCAGCTCTACCACTCCTTCCTGCTTCTCGTACCGTCGCACGAGCGGATGGAGTACGAGCCGGTCTATCGCTCGCACTGCCGAGAACTGCTCGACCGCGTCGCCGCCGGCGGTGACCCACGCCTGGGAACGGCCGCCGAAGTCTGCTGCGCCCTCCACGACACCAGCCTCATCGCGCCCCTCCGGTCGGCGGCTTCAGGGCTGTACTTCCGAATGTGGCGAGCCGCGGGCCTTCCCGACTTCCACGAACTCATCCCCGCCAGCGAGAAGCACGAGGCCCTGGAGGGATCGCGGATCGACGACCACGAATCCGAGACCCGCCGCAAGCTCACCGACCCCACCCGCACCCTCGACAGCGTCGAATGCCGCGGCATGCACCACGGCGAACGCGTCATCTGCACCCTGGCTCCGGCCCCGACCCTCCTCGACACCGTCAACGCGGAGGCGGCGTCATGAACGGCGATGGCCTGATCGCCGCCATGTGCGGCCGCCTCGACGTCCCTCTCGTCTATGACCTCTTCGGCAGCCCCTACGAATCCGAAGAAGAGTTCGAATAACACCGTGAACGCGCGAGTGGAGTGTTCCATAGAGGTCATCTATGTTTTCGAAGGTGGCTGGAGCATTCCCTGCACCTGCTTCCGCGTGTCAGTTCCCATGGGAATGATCGCCAGGATTGCAGAAACAACTAGGGCGGCTCGAATGGTCGTAGTCACACTGTCTTCCAGAGCAAGGAACGGAATACTTGGCAGTCCGATGGCGATCACAATCAGGACCAGAGCATTACCAATTCTTGGAATGATCTGTTGAAACCAGCTACCCTTCGAGACGGCTTCAGTCTCCGGTGCGACGAGCTCTTCACCTTGTTGCAGCTTGAGCAGTTGAGATCGAATATCGAGAACAAGCTGCGCATATTCCTTGCGAGTACCTGAATTAACGACCCGCTCTCCCACCCAAGTCAAGTAATCCGCAGCCACCTGGAACTCACTACTGCGACTCGCGTCGTGAAATTGACGGAACTCTGCTGGCCCGGAGGATATTCGAGCCCGGAGCAAGAGAATATACCTGTGACCGAGTATCTCATCTAGGATGATCGCTTTGCTGCTCACTTGAAGGCAACGTGGATAGGCGTTGGCAAGATGCACACCGACCGTCCAGAGATGGGCGATTACCACATGTTTTGGCGGCATGGTTGAAACAAATCGCTGCCTAAGACGGATTTCTTGCTGATGCTGCATCAACTGCGAGATCGCGTGAAATGGCATGTAAAAGGCAATGAAGCAGAGCAGCGAGATCGAGACGATACGAGCAACCGCAATTAGATCAACCTCAACGAACGGGATAGCCGCCATCATCACGCCACCGAACGCTAGGTTCCCCAGAACATATTTGATACCATACGGATCACCCAAAGATATCATATGAACGCCGACTATGGTGAACGACAATGTGGCGTGCACGCAAACCGCAAGTCCAAAAACAGCTTCCGTCGATTCACCTCCGGAGCTGAAACCAGATAGGTGCGCGACGAACGCCGGGATTCCAATAATTAGGACTCCATACATGAGCATTGGAATGAGATCTAGCAATGAGATCCAAAAATTGTCACCCAATGCACTACGAACCTGGTATTGACGAATAATTGGCTCAAGTGCGTTCTTTCCATCGGTGGTGAGCAGCGCATTGGAGACCTTTCGATACCACGGGATGCCCCAGTACGGTCGCGCCCGGGATACTCCGTTGGCCAGTCGACGGCTAGGAAGTGAGTCGAGGTTTTTGAACAGCCACTGCAACCAAGACGGAACACCGGCAACTGTGTCATCGGGACCTGCAAGCTCTGAGGCTTCTGGGAGCGCTCTGGAATCTCTTCCCGGACTGGCTGGCTTATGGGGCTCGGGGGTCATGCGCTTATTGTGACAACGCAACGCAAGGGCCCTTCAAATCGGACATCGGGCCAGGTGCCGTCTGTTAGCGGGCGCAATTCGACGCGGTGGCAGATGCTGTGGCACTCGCTTCGTTGCATCGAATCGCCTATGGCAAGTCGCGGCGCTTGCTGGGCCGGTCCAAGGGTAGCCGCTTCGCGGCTGGGGCCCGGGCCCACAGCAAGCGCCGCCGACCCCCGATCGGGAAGGCGGCCAACCCGATTGGAGGCTCCCGTGGAGCTCACCCAGATCCCACCCGCGCACCTCGTCCCGCACGAGAACAACGCGCACTCCGAACTGCGCGGCATCGACGCGCTTGCGCAGACCATCGAGTACCTCGGCATCATCGAACCCCTCGTCGTCCTCCCCGCCGACGAGGACGGCCGACACACCATCGTGGCCGGCCACCGCCGCCACGCCGCCGCGACCCAGGTCGGCCTGGAGACCGTGCCGTGCGTGGTCGTCGACGATCCCGGTGCGGGCGACCAGCTCGTGACCATGCTGGTGGAGAACCTCCACCGCGACGACCTCACCGTCCTCGAAGAGGCGCAGGCCTACCAGCAGCTCACGCTCCTGGACTGGCAGCCCGAGCGCATCGCCCGGGCCACCGGCCGCGAGGTCGAGCGCGTCCAGCAGTCCTTGACCCTGCACCAGCTTCCCGAACACGTCCAGCAGGCCGCCAACGCCGGGGAGATCGACCTGGTCGCCGCCGCCACGATGCACGAGTTCGTCCACGATCCCAAGGCGATCGACAGGATCATGAAGAAGGGCGCCGGCTACTGGGGCTATCAGCACGCCATCGCCGACGAGCGCACCCGCCAGGAGAACCAGCACGCCCTGGAGGTCCTGAAGGCCGAGCTCGTGCTCGCCGGCGTCAAGGTCACCGCCCGGCCGAAGTTCGCCTCCGAGGGTGGCACCGCGGTCCTGGTCGAGCATCTGGTCGACGCCGACGGCAACCCCGTCCGAGCCGAAGCAGTCCAGAGCGAGCCGGGCTTCGCGGTCTACATCAACCGCGACTACCAGCCCAAACCGGTCACCTACTGCCCCGACCCGGCCGCCGTCGGACTGCGTCCGGCCCCGGACACGTGGGAGGCGCGCAACGCCGACCGTGAAGCGCTCGAAGCCGAGGCCGCCGCCCGGCGTGCTGCCTGGGAGGCTGCCACGGTCGTCCGTCGCGAGTTCCTGCTCGCCCAGTACGGCAACGCCAAGGGTGCGAAGAAGCTGCTGCGCCCTGCGCTTCGAGATCTGGCCGGGACCCGGATGAACATGCCGCTCGGTGAGTTCAGCGAGTTCGCCGACGCGCTGTGCGGGTGCCCGATCCGAGAGCTGCCCGAGACCGCCGGCATGGACCGCCTCACGCGCGCCGCCGTCGGCCGTTGGCTGGCCCACTGCGAGGCCAACCTGAAGGACAGCGCGTTCGGGAGCTGGGGCGATTTCGAGCACGCGCTGCGCTACCTGGACCTCATCGTTGCCGACGGCTACGAGCTCGCCGACATCGAAGCCCAGCTTCATCAGTCGATCACCGACGCCCTCACCGAAGACGACACAGAGCCCGACGGCGAGGACTCCGAAGAGGAGGAGGAAGACGACTCCGAGGCGGACCCGTCGGCCGATCACGGTCTGGCTGATGAGGAGAACGAGCTCATAGCGGCCTGAACGCGCGGTGGTCGGTGCCACGCCGTGTGGCGTGGCACCGACCAGCCGTGCACCGACTTACGAGGTTCCCGCGCCATGCCGACCTGTTCAGTTGCACCGCAACAGCGCCGTGTCCAGTTAGGCTCACGGTGCGCGGCCGGGACTCCAAGAGACCGGTGGGGTTGAATCGGACCCGGCCGCGTGCCCTTCCGCCCCACCACCATCTGCCGCTCGCTGCTCGGCTGGAATCACTGGTCCGGCCTCCGACAGACCAGGGCATGCGCCACCGGGCCATGTCGGTTCCTTGTAATGTCCAGCGGCTCCAGGATCGGCCTTCGGTGAAGGGACCTTGTTCGGCTTCGAGTCGTTCCGCGTCGAGCACGATCCGCAACTGCATCACTTGGATTGGCGCCAGATCCGCGCTGTCGGTCCGGCCTACGACGACCGGTCCGAGCGGGGGCGGTCGTAGGTCGCCGCCGACGCCACGCACGACGGTGCGGGCGCCGAGGTTCGGCTCTGCATCGGGCAAAGCGTCACGGGCGGCGTGCCACATGCAGATGCCGTTGCCCAGCAGCAGGCGGAAAATCTGGTCGGAACCGATCATGCTCCGCAGCCAGGCGTTGACCGTTTTCGGTCCGGCCGCAGGCAGCTCGCGGATCTGTGGCGTCGGGGAACCTGGCAGGTACACCAGCACGGGTCGCTGATAGGCCTCGACAATCGCCTGCGCCCGCTCCTCGATAT
This sequence comes from Glycomyces harbinensis, assembly GCF_900101745.1. Taxonomy (GTDB): domain Bacteria; phylum Actinomycetota; class Actinomycetes; order Mycobacteriales; family Micromonosporaceae; genus Glycomyces; species Glycomyces harbinensis. The sequence continues at coordinate 243,426 of NZ_FNAD01000008.1, forward strand.
CAGTCTCGGAGTGCTCCAGTCCCTCGGTCATTGTTCGATCATACGTTCGATAACATTTCGGCCGGAGGCGAACCCGAGGCGGCGCGGTATGAGGCGCCAGGCTATCGACACGGGCGAGCTCGTGAGTCGCTGCCAGCGGTCGGGGTTACGGCAGTTCGCGCATGATCCGCTGGTCGGCGTACAGCCGGTCGATGACCTCTTCCACGTTGTTCGCACTCACGGTCTTCTGGATGGTGTCCACGTCCGCACCTTCAGCCCGCAGACGCGCGGACATAAGCCTCGTATGGCGGTTCAGCAATGCCTCTGCCACCATGTATCGCTCGCGGGCTTCGGTGTACCGGTTGTACAGCTCCCAGGCGGTGTCAGCGTCATCATCGCCTCGCCGGTGGCGCTCGGCGGGAATCGACGCGGTCGCGATGGCCGTCAGTTCGGCAAGCACCGCCGCTAGCAGTGCGGGATCGAAACGGCCCCGCCGAGTTGCTTCGATCCGGTCGGCGAGGAGGTTCGCCACGCCCAGGTCGGCCGCGTACGCGCCTCCGGGGAACGTGTCGACGTTGGTGCTCGACAGCTGATCGCCCGAGTGGTCGCGGATCTCTATGACGGTGCTCGACGCGGCGTCGAACCGCACCTCGTCTCCAAGGACTTCGGTGAGCACAGGTTGCCTGGTCGCGTCGGGGAAGTCGCGAGCGACCGCGGCCGCGGCCGTGGCGGTGTCCGGGTAGGTCGTTGAGGTCATGCCTCGGACGGTAGGTGACCGGCCTGGCACGGTCAACCCGCATCTGGTGCATCGTCACCGGCGGAGGACCTATAGGTCGAGGGTGCGGCGCCGGTCGGCGGTAATCATCGACGCGAGCATCCCAGGCTCGACGTGCAGCTCCTTGGCGACCTCGGCCAACGTCGCACCAGTCGCGGACCGGTCCGACCAGACGTCACGAGCGACGTGATCGGCTACCGCGTTGACCGTCGCCAATGCTGATTCGAGCTCTCCCCGTATGGCTTCGCTCCGCATGAGCATGCCCAGCCGCGGATCGTGCGCCCATGCCGGTGGCGCGCCGGCCCCACCGATCGCGATCAGGTCGGCGAACACGGCCTTGAGGTGTTCGGGCTCGGTGTCGTGCTGTTCGAGGAGGATGGCGGCCTGGTCGGCCAGGTCCTGGTCGCGAATGAAGTTGCGGGCAGAGGTGTGGTCGATGTTGACGACCGGTTCCTCCTCGTCGTCACTCCAGTCGTGGATGCGGATCACGACTTGCTGTTCGCGGTCGAGCAGGACCGGATTGCCCAGCAGCGTCGTCACCGCCGCCATGGTCTCCGCGCCGGGATGGTGCTCGGCCATGAACTGGTCAGCATCGGCGCGAGTGGGGAAGGTGTGTTCCATGCGCGCACGCTAAGACGGCATGGTGAGGGTGTCAACCGCCAATCTGCGATGGCGACCCCGGTCTCCGCAGCGGCGCATGGTGGTGGCGTGCTGCTCGGCGATGCCGGGAGGCCCTGGGAATCGTGATCCCCGTCCGCGCGCTGATCGCCTCGGCGGCGGGACCTCGCAGCGTTCCTTGTCGGGGTGCTGGCGTGGGCGGGTTCGTCTGCCCGGGTGTGCCGTTGTGGTGTCAGGACGCTACGCGACGGCCGCCCACCACCGCTCCTTCGTCGCTCGCAAGGGCGCCTGCGCACTTTCTTCGCAAGACGCGCTCCTTCGTCGCTGCGAACAAAGCGCTGGGCCCCCTTGGCGTGCCTGGCGTCTTCGCCGCGTGGACGCGGCCTCACCACAGCGGCACACCACCCGGGGCACCGCCCCGGCAACCACGTCAGCCGCCATCCGAGAAGGAGTCACATCATGGAGTTCCACTTCGCCGTCGAAGGCCAGATCGTCCGCCGCTCCCCCGAGGTCTTCGCGACCCCCAACGGCAACCAAGGCGTCCGCTTCGAGCTCGCCCACAAACCCACCTACCGCGACGCCGCCGGCAAGTGGGTCGAGGGCAAGACCCAGTTCTTCGACATCACCTGCTGGGGCGCCCTGGCCGACAACGTCCTCGCCAGCTTCGAACGCTACGACACCGTCACCGTCACCGCCCGCAACCTCTACGCCCAAGAGTCGGGCGGGTTCGCCCACCTGAAAGTCACCGCCGAGAACGTCGCCGCGAGTCTGCGCTTCAACACCGTGACCCCGGCCCGCAAAGAACGCGTCGCGAACGCCGAGGTCCGGAGTGCCGACGGGGAGAACCTGCCGGTCACCGTCGAGGACCCGTGGGCCGGCACGAATGCCCAGCCCGCGCCGCAGCCGGCCGCGGCCTAACCACTCTCCGCGGGGCGGCCACCAGGCCGCCCCGCCCCTCACCTGACTCCCGCAACAAACTCTTTGGAGTACGCCATGAACAGCCAGACCAAGCTCGCCATCAACGGCCCCACCGACCTCATCGCCGCCGTCCCCTACCTGCTCGGATTCGAACCCGAACACTCGCTCGTCGCCGTCGGCCTCAAAGCCGGCCAGCTTCAATGCACCTTCCGCGTCGACCTGCCCGGCAGCACCGACCACCTCGACCGCCTCAACACCCTCATCGACCCGGTCCGCACGAACGACTGCACCGACGTGGTCCTGATCGCCTACGGCGAGCCCGAGATCGCCACCGCCTGCCTCAGCCAGGCCCTCATCGACTACGCCCTCACTGACATCGACGTCGTCGACGCCCTCCACGTCGCCGACGGCCGCTACTTCAACCCCACCTGCAACGACACCTGCTGCCCTCCCGAGGGCCTACCGCTCCCCCAGGACACCGCGATCGGCGCCGCGCTCGTGGCCGCCGGAGCGAACCGCCATCCCGACCGCGCCGACATCACCGCCCTCCTCGCCCCCGCCGCACCAGAGCGCCGGGCCGCCGTCGCCACCGCCGTCGATGACACCGTCGTCGCCGAGGCCGCGCTGTCGTGGGCCGAACAGCGCCAGATGGACCTGGCAGCCGTCGACCAGTGGCTCACCACCGCGAACCTCCCCGAATCGCCGGCGGACATCGCGATGCTCGGCCTCGCTATCGGGGACCTGGACGTCCGCGATCACGCGCTCATCGCCTCCGACATTGACCCGCAGAAGTCCTCCGATCTGTGGCTGTGGGTCGGACGCCATCTCGAAGAAGAACTTGCGGCCCCGGCGTTCACCATTGCCGGGTGGTGCGCCTACCGATACGGCAACGGCGTCCTCGCCCTCGAAGCTTTTGAACAGGCAATCAACGCCAGTCCGAACTACCGGCTCGCGCACATGCTCCTCGCCGCACTCCAAGCCGGCATCCCCCCGAAAGCTCTGAACAACATGGCGTGCCTCAACTCCGAACCCACCAGCGCCTGACCCGAATCGAAACAGCCCCGCCCGCGCGAGAATGCGCGGGCGGGGCCGTTCTCGTTCCGATGGAGGTTGCCGTGAACGCCACCGACACCCGCACCGACCCGCTGAGCACCCTGGCACTCGCCGAGGACGCCTTCCAGCGGGCCCGGGCCCGGCTCAAGGAAGCCGAAGCCGACCGCTACGCCTCGATCTGGGCCGCACTCACCACCGCCGAGGACCTGACCAAGCTCCGCGCGGCGCTCCCCGACCGTGACGGCCCAGTCCCCCCGCGCCGATGTCCGCCGACACGCCACCGGAGACAGCCACTACATTCAGCCCGAGCTCTTCGAAGCTGACAACGGTTCTGAGGGATTCCGGACTCCGTAGCGAGGGCGCGGGTTCGCGGTCACGAAGCTCAAGGCACGACCGTCCGCTCCTGCTACATCTCAGAACCGAACGGCATGGTGGCTCCGGCCGTGGGGCGGTATCGAAGCTCGGCGCGGTCGGAGCCGACGCTCTCGAGCTCGCTTCGGCCCTGACCGCGTCCGCCAGAACACGGCCTGTGTAGGCGTTGACCGGCAGATGCACGAGCCGCTGGACGAACGTCGCGCCCCATTCGCTGCTGATGAGCTCCTTCGCGGTCCGCTCCGGCCCGTACCCCTCCTGTCGGCACTGAATCTTCATGCGCAACTCCAGCTCGCTGATGCTGTTCCCGCGCGTTCCCTGCTCGGTCAGGTACTCGAACGCCACGCGGCACCGGAAGTCCCGAATCCGCTTGGCTGCGACCAGCCCGACAAGTTCCTCAGCCTGCTGAGGATGGCGTATGCGCGCTGAGACGATGTAGCACCGCTCTGTTTCATCGTTCACCGTGGGCATCTCGGGCCTCCTCATCGTTCAGTGTCCGGATCGGCGCGGTGATCGCCTTGGGCTCCGTCGTCGGGGTGTGTTCCCGGGCGAAGGCGGACGCGGCGCGAACCTCGCCGATTGAAAGCTCACACAGCCCAGCGATGCTGTCCTGGGTTTCACCGAGGAGCTTGAGCTGCCGGACGCCTTCGGCGATCGTCAGGTGGGCTTCGCTGATCGCGAACTTCGCGGCCAGGATGTCGACGACGGTCTGCTCGATGCGGGCTTCGCGTTCACGGGCCTCGGCCAGTCGCTGCCGCCGGATTTGACCGGCCCGGGTGGCGGCGAGGACGCGATTGCTTGGTTTTCTGGGTTGCTCGAATCCGTTCATGACCGCCACGGTAAATGTATTTTTCAGTCCTCGACAAGTGCGGACTTCCGCAATTCCAAGACGACTTGGGACCACCAGGTACGAACAATTGCGACCAGGGACAAAAACAGAGACCACCTGACACAACCAGGTCACTACCAGTATTGATACCGAAATCGGTGACCCAAGCCACAAAAGATCAACACACCTCTTGCACGTTTCGTGAATCAGGACCAAATGGTATTTGACTCACGCGAGAGAGACGCTACCTTTGACGATCGAGAATTGTCGCGGGAATTGCGGGCGGGGGTGATGTGCGGTGATGACGGTCCACAAGCTGACCGTCGGCGATGGCTACACCTACCTGACCCGCCAGGTCGCCGGCGGGGACGTCCAGCGCCAGGCCGGGCAGTCGGCGGCGGACTACTACACGCAGGGCGGGAACCCGCCGGGCCGGTGGGCTGGTTCGGGCGTCGCCGCGCTCGGGCTGGAGGCCGGTCAGCAGGTACATGAGGCCCAGATGCGGAACCTCTTCGGCGAAGGGTTGCACCCGGATGCCGAAGCGCGTCAAGACGCCTACCTCGATGCGAATCTGGCTCCACACCTCTCGAAGACCGAGCGGAGCCGGGTCCACGCCGCCGCCGAGCGTGCCGGGAAACTAGGCCAGAAGTTCCCCGCCTACAAGACCCTCGACCCGTTCGGCGAGCGGGTGGCGAAGCGCTTGGGCGACATCGAATCCGAGACCGGACGCGAGCCGACCGGAGCGGAGGTCGCGAAGGTGAAGCGGGAGGAGTCGCACCGCCAGCGGGCCGGGGTCGCCGGGTACGACCTGGTGTTCACGCCGGTCAAGTCGGTGTCGGTGCTGTGGTCGCTCCACCCCGACGAGCAGGTCCGCACGGAGGTGAAGGCCGCGCATGACGCCGCGGTCACCGCGGTCGTAGCGCTGTTGGAAGAGCACGCGGCGTTCACCCGGGCCGGGGTCGGCGGGGTCGCACAAATCGAAACCATCGGACTCGTGGCGACGGCGTTCGATCACTACGACTCGCGCTCAGGCGACCCCGACCTCCACACCCACCTCGCGGTCGCGAACAAGGTCCAAGGCACCGACGGGAAATGGCGGTCGCTCGACGGGTCGGCACTGTACGCGATCGGCGTCGCCGCATCGGAGACCTACAACTCAACGATAGAAGCCGAACTCACCACCCGCCTCGGCGTCACCTTCACCGAACGGCCTGGCCCTGCCCGGAACGGCCGCCCGGTGCGGGAGATCGACGGCATCGACTCCGCGGTGCTCAAGCACTTCTCGGCGCGGCGCAGCATAATCGAGACCCGCTACGCCGAACTCCGCGCCGACTTCCGGACCCGGCACGGCCGCGACCCCGACCCGAACACCGCTCGCGAACTCGCCCAACAGGCCGCGCTGGAGACCCGCGAAGGCAAGGACCGGCCCCGGCCCCTCGCCGTAGCCCGCCAGGAATGGACCGCTCAAGCTGTTGCCCGGTTTGGCCCCGGAGCGATCGACCAGGTCGCCGCCACCGTGCCCATCGCCTCGCGGCCCGACGCGGTCGCCGCGCTCACCCCGGAGGAGGTCGCGCAGGTCGCGGCGCGGGTCCTCCAGGAAGTGTCTGCCGAGCGGGCGACGTGGACGCGGTGGAACGTCCACGCCGAGACCATGAGGCGCCTGCGCACCGACTTCACGTTCACCAACCCGGACGCGCAGCGAGCCGCCGCCGATAGCATCGTCTCCCATGCGCTCGGCGAGGGTCGCTCGATCAACCTCGCCGTGGCCGCGCCGGTGGAGGCTCCGGCGATGCTGCGCCGTTCGGACGGTGTCTCGGTCTTCGTCCGCCACGAGTCGGCCCGGTACACCTCGCAGTCCGTCCTCGATGCCGAAGCGCGCCTGGTGAAAGCCGCCCAGACGCCCACCGTCTACTCCACCAGTGCCGACTCTGTCGCGGAGCGGATCGCCGCGTTCGAGTCCAGGACGGGCCGGGTGCTGGACGAGGGGCAGCGGGAGCTGGTGACCGCGTTCGCCGCTGACGATCGTCTCCTCGCGGTTGGGATCGGTCCGGCGGGGTCGGGCAAGACCACCGCGATGAGGGCCTACAGGGAGGTCCTTGCCGCCGAGGGCCGGCGCCTGGTCGGGCTCGCGCCGTCCGCGCAGGCTGCGAAGGTCCTCGAAGCCGACCTCGGCGTCACCTGCTCGACGGTCGACAAGCTCCTGTGGTCGGTCTGCCCCGGCAATCTCCTCTCCGGGCCCGAACTCGCCGCCTCTCTGCGCCACCTCGCGAGCGACCCCGCATCACTCGTGCCCGGCCACGATCTCAAGCCCGGTGACGTGCTGCTGGTAGACGAGGCGTCGATGGCCGGGACGTTCAACCTCGACCGCCTCACCGCGCTCGCCGACGTGGCCGGTGTGCAGGTCCGACTTCTCGGTGACGACTGCCAGCTCGGCGCCGTCGCTTCCGGCGGGGCGCTGCGGCTCATCGCCGCCGAAGCTGGCGCCACCGAACTACGGGACCTTCACCGCTTCCAAGACCCCGCTTTCGCCCAGGCCTCGCTGAAGCTTCGGGAGGGCGACGCGGCTGGGCTCGACTACTTCCAAGAACGCGGACGCCTGAAAGGCGGCAGCCGCGACGCCATGCTCGAAGCCGTCTACACAGGGTGGAAACGCGACACCCTGGCCGGGAAGACCAGCCTGATGATGGCCCACTCCAACACGATCGTCATCGAACTGTCTGACCGCGCCCGCGCCGACCGCATCGCCGCCGGCGAAGTCAAAGCCGACGGCGTCGCGCTCCACAACGGCTCGACCGCCGGGCGCGGGGACTGGGTCGTCACCCGCCAGAATGAGCACCGCTTGAAGTACAACGGCGGCAAGGACTTCATCCGCAACGGCCAGGCCTGGACCGTCACCAAGGCCTATGCCGACGGGTCGCTCAAAGTCAAATCCCGCGACTCACGCGGCACCACGATCCTGCCCGCTGAGTACGTCGCCGAACACGTCGAACTCGCCTACGCCGCCACCGTCCACCGCTGCCAGGGCATGACCGTCGACACCGCCCACCCCCTCCTGACCACCGACCTGACCCGCGATGCCCTCTACGTCGCCGCCACCCGCGCCGCTGAAACCACCACGTTGTACGCCGTCACCCACACCGAGGTCCCCGCCGATCCCGACCACCGCCTCGACCGCCCGAAGTGGGACCCCGACGCCACTGCCGCCCGCGAGATCGCCGAACAGATCCTCGCCAAGGAACCCGACAGCCGCGCCGCCACCAACGAGCGCGAACACCAGCGCGAACTCGCGGCCTCTCTCGCGACGCTGGTGCCGATGTACCGAACCGCGACCGAACGCGGCGCCGAACACCACTATGAATCCCTCATCGACCGCGTCGGCGGCGCCCACCTCCACGACACTGACCTGGCTGACATCAAGGCGAACGGGCTCGGCGCGCTCGCCGGAACCCTCGCCAAAGCCGAAGCCGCCGGGTGGAACCCCGAGCAGATCCTCACCCTCGCCATCACCCGCGGCGGCGTCGACGACGCCGACTCCGTCACCGCAGTCCTCGTCTCCCGCATCAACACCCACATGGACGACCACACCCCGCCACCCACCGGTGCCATGCCGACCGAAGCCGACCTCCACCGCTACCGGGACCTCCTGCGCCCCTATTACCCCGACGCTAACCTCGACCCCGACACCGCACTCACTCCGGCGCCGGTCAACGCACCCATCAACGCATCGCACCCGGCCGCCACCGAACGCCCCGCCGACCGCTACAAGACCGAACTCACCAACATCCTCGGCGCACAGCCAGTCGAAGCTGTTGCCGCCGAGCGGGCCTGGCCCGCCGTGGTTGGCGCGCTCCGCCGAGCCGAAGCGGTCGGCCAATACTCCGCCGACGCCCTGCTCCGAGCGACCGCGCAGCGCGACTTCGACGGTCTCGATTCGATCGCACCGAACCTCGCTTGGCGCATCGAGCGCCAGACCCGCCTGCTCGAACTCGACCCCACCCACACCGGACAGGCCTGGCCCGCCCTCGCATGGACGACGAAAGCCTGGGAAGCAGCAGGCGGCAACGCCGCCGAACTCATCGACGGCCTCGCCCACGACCGCGCCCTTGCAGACCTCGCCCTCGAAGCCGGACACCAACTCACCTGGCACCAACGCACCCAAGCCATCGAGACCGCACCCCACCCACTCTCATGGGCCGGCATACCCCGATCCCTCCACGACAGCGACGCCGTCCCCGTCGAACTACGGGACTTCCTCGACCGCACTGCCGACGCCATCACCACCCGCGTCGACCACCTCGCCGACCAAGCCGTCACCGACCGACCTGCCTGGACCGAGGCCTTCGGCGATGCCCCGCACGACGACGAGGCTGCCTTCGAGCGGTGGCGTGCCGCCATCGCCCTCGCCGCCGCGCACCGCGACACCCACCAAGTCCAGCTCGACGATCCCGCCCACCCCTTCGGCCCCTACCTCGAAACCGGTCGCGCCGGTCACCACGCCTGGTGGGCCGCAGCCAGTGCCGCGCTCGCCATCGACAACCCCGACGCGCCCGCCGTCCCCACCGGCCTGGCCGACACCGTCGACCAACAACTCGCCCACGCCATCGCCCGCGACCTCTACCAAGCACTCCCTGAAACCGAACGCGAAACCGTCCATCAGGCCCTGGCCGATCGGCTCGGATCTGCATGGCATCTCATCGCCGAACACCCGGAAGCCACCGTTGTCCATCCGGCCGTCTCCAACGATCTCCGGCTCGCATTGTACGAATGCGGGATGCTCTCGCCTTCCGCTGCAACCGAGCTCCAACTCACGGCCCGCCATCTCCGTGAGTCCACTGACGCGGAGGAAGCTGCACCAGCGCAGTTGGACGCATTCGCCGTCCGAACCTTCCAGGAGAGCCATGGTATCGCGCCCGGCAAGGGCACCGTTCGTCCCCTTTAAGTCGCGTCTTCCTTGATTCCCGACCGTTGCTCCAGCGTGTCGCAGCGTACGGCGGCCGGGACCACCGCGCTGCCAACCTCTGCCGGCTCAGCGGAGTGAAAGCCCGGGAATGGATTTCGTAGGCTGAGACTCACCAAGGTGAGGACCCCGCAATGGCATCGATCGGCGACGTGGCGGCCGTCTTGCGTGCGGCTATCGCAACAGCCGAGGAAGCCACGCGGACTGCCAAGGGAGCCAATGACCAGCTCGGGGGCGCGCAGACCTCGCTACATGCGGACCTCGAAGGGTCCGCGAACCCGCTTACGCAAGACGGGCTCGGACAGTTGAGCGCGGCGCGGGAAGGCATTGCCGAAGCGCTCGCCCTCATCACCAGCGGCAACGCGACCATGGGCCAATACGTCGCATCGATCGCGGGCGGAGCGCCCAGCGCAAGCGGCGCGGGAGGCGGGAGCACGCCTCCGCCTCCCCCACCCCGATCCTCGGGCGGGCCGTCCCCGCTCCCGAACTTCGATGCCCGCCGGCCGGACCCCCGATGCATGGCGAAGATCAAGGAGGCCGGATGGCCCACCAACCGCGAGGGGAAAACGGCCGCGCGGGGCTACCTCTACACGGGCGACGGGAGACAGCTCAACTCGAAGCCGCTCAAGGCATACCCGCCCGGCAAAGCGCCCGTCCGCACCGACTTGAAAGAGCCCTGGTCGTCGGATGAGGCCATGACGACCACCTGGCACGTCGAGGGGGACGTAGCTGCGAAGGTGCGCTCTGACCAACTCGACGGGGCCGCGTTCTACCTCAACGTTCCCCTATGCGGCGCGGGCCCCGGAACGCAGGCGGCCGACCCCAAAAGGTGTACAGAGAACTTCCAGCACATCATCCCCCGCGACACGACCGTGTACGTCCATGTCGTGCCGCCGCAAGGGCTGCCGTACCGTCAGAAGATCATCGGCACTGGCGAAGGGATCAAAGCGGATGGGTGACTACGACGTCCCGGTGGAGGGCACACCCGAACAACTCGCCGAGCTTCGCCGACGACTCGATGACGACCTTGACTCCCGGACTGCCGTCCCCTTCGCTGCAACGCTCGGCCTCCTCCCCCCGACCGAGCCCGAAGGCTGGCAGGGGTGGGCCATCGTGGACGCCTTCCCAAACGAGGACTACGACACCCCGGTCATGTACTGGCTCGGCCCACAACCCGAACACGGCGGCGAGGACTACCCCGCCGAGGACGACGACGAGGACGTATCAGGGGACCCCTGGGCCTAGACGCTGTCCCACAAACAGACCAAGCTCCTAAGACGCAACCCGAAACCCGCTTTTCAGACGGACGCGCACTTTTCAAGGAGACATGCATCTACCTGCGACTATGCGTCAGCATCATTGATGGCCGGAAAGGCGGGACCGCTATAGGGCCGCTGTACGCCTAAGAATCCCATCAAACTGGGAAACCTGTCCGACTGGATCCAGTGACCTCTGACCGCAACACCGCTTCCAACCCCCCGCATGTGCGGGGAGTTCATGGCCGCAGCATGGAGGCTGGGGTGGATGGTCGGTCCACCCCCGCATGGACGGGCAGTTCTGGTCCCGCTTGTCGGATGAGACGACGGTGTGCGGTTCACTCCCGCATGGGCGGGGAGTTCATCTTCGCCCGGTGGAGCTCGTCGAGCCGGGCCGGTTCCCCGACGTGGCGGGGTTCCCGTCCCGCTGGTACGGTCCACCCCCGCATGGGCGGGGAGTTC
>NZ_FNAD01000008.1:255170-264763 GCF_900101745.1 Glycomyces harbinensis
ACGGTCCACCCCCGCATGGGCGGGGAGTTCTGCTCGCGGATCTGGCCTTGCTTGGCGCGGATCGGTCCACCCCCGCATGGGCGGGGAGTTCTTTCATCCATCGGATGCTGGGTTCGTTGGGAGCGGTCCACCCCCGCATGGGCGGGGAGTTCTCTTGCTGAACTGGGGACTTATAGCGCTGTTATGTTTTTGTGATCAGAATTCAACGGGCCACTCGCTTTCATGGGAGTCCGGCGTCGCTGCGGTGTCTGCTGGCGGAGCGGTGAAACGCATCAGGGTGAGTCCGTCGAAGTCTTCGGGTCGTCGCCGTCGAGTCCCTGCGGTCAGAACGGTGAAGCCTTGCTCGTTCGGTGCGGGGTGGACGAGGACGGCCGCCCCGTCAGCGACGGTCTGCTTGGTTATTTCCCACAGCTGTTCGCGTACCCGTGTGGAGATGGTGCCCACGAAGATGCCGGGGGCGACCTCGATGGTCCATCTGCTCAGGGCACCTTTCAGGTGCGGTGGTACCGCGGTGGTCGCGAGGACCATCATTGAGGGCATTTCAACCTTCTTCGGGTTCCTTGCTGTAGTTGACGCCTGCGGGAACCGCTCCCGTTTCGGGGTCCCAGAGATGGACAAGGCGAGTGGGCTTGCGTTCGTCGAACCTGCCTGCTTTCTCGTTGGGAAGGAGGAGGTTTTGGATGTCGCCGATGATGCGTGGCAGGAGCCGGAAGAGACGCAGTTGTTCGCGGAGTTTGCGTCGGGCGTCGGCTTCGGGGTTGGCGGATTCATGGAGTGCGAACGCGAGGGGGAGGGTGAGTTCGGCTTTGTAGAGGTCGGCGATGTCGTAGACGAAGGCGTGTTGTTTGCCTTGGTGGACGAATCCGAGCGCGGGTGAGCATCCGAGCGCGAGGACCGCCGCGTGCACGATGCCGTACAGGCAGGTATTGGCGGAGGAGAGGGCTTGGTTGACGGCGTCTTGTTGGTCCCAGTCTTCGGGGTTGTAGCTGCGTTTGAAGGGTTTGAGGCGGTGGCGTTCGGCGAGGAGGCGGTACAGCGATTTCATGCGGTGGCCTTCGAGACCGCGAAGCCGTTCGATCGTGGCGCCGGTGGGAACGGTTTCGTCGAACCGGTGCTCGTACATGCGGATCGCGACCGCAAGGCGCATGGAGGGGTTCGCCCATGCCGTAGCTTGGTGTTCGAGCCAGGTGGTGGTGAGTCCTTCGGGGGTGATGGCGGCGTAGGAGCGGACGCCGCCCGATCCGGTGCAGATGACGGTGGTGCCGTGCCTGGCGAGGGTGCCCAGGGCGCGCGTGGTGATGGACGCGCCGGGGCCCAACAGCAGGCATGAGAGTGCCGCGGTCGGCAGGTACACGATGTCGGTGCCGCGCTTGGTTTCGATCGTGGCGCACACGCCGGTGTCGTCTTGGACGACGCGGACGATGTCGAGGTACAGAAACGACAGCGAGTCACCGATGCGCGGGAGCATCGCCAGGCTCGGTACGGCCAGGCGCGCTTTGGGGCCGCGCTGCGCCTGTGTCACCGGGTCTGTCCGGGTAGGAGGCTGAGCAGTCCGGCGCCGTAGGGCTTGGCGCGCCCGAGGCCTGCGGTGAGGGTGGCGCCAAGGTGCTCAGCGTTGGTGACAATGCCGGTGCCCTCGTATCGGTACAGCGAGAACCGGATGGCGTCCTTTTTGTTCTGGTGCGGTGGCCATGCGGGGGTGGTGGGGTGCATGGTGTGGACGTCGAGGCCGTTCGCGGCTGCGCGTTGGCGCCACCAGGCGTCGGCGGCGGCACCGGAGAGTGCCCGGCGGGTGCCGCGGGGGCGCTTCGGGGGGCCCGGCTCGGTTGTGTCGCCGGGGCTGTCGGGGCGTTCGGTCTTGGTCGGGTTGAGGTCGATGCGGTAGCGGACGGCCGTGCCTGCTCGGATGGTGCGCAGGAGGGCAGTGATGTCTTTGAGTTCGGCGGTGGCGTAGCCGGCGGGGAGCCGGTCGAGGTGGAGGGGCTGTGTGGCCTGAGCGAGAACGGTGGTGCCGGTGGGGCCGTCCTCGACGCGGAACAGCAGGTTCGCCTGCTTGCGCGGGTCGGCCCCCATGTTGTCGGGCAGGAGCCGCATGATCGTGGTGTGCAGCTGTTTGGCGTCGCCAAGGTCGCGTTGGACGTCGCGGTGAGTGAGGTTGAGGCTGAGACGGGCGAGGAACAGCGCGGTCATCGTGTCGTACTCCCAAGCGCGTAGTCGATCAGGCGGGCCCGGGCCCCGCCCGGGTGGGGCAGGAGCGCCGCCGGAAGGTATTCGGTGGTACGCCAGATGCGGCGCGTGTGGAACTGGCGGGGGCTCGCTGCAGGACGGTCGGCGATGTCGATGGCGATCGCCGTACCGGCTGGTGGTGTCTCCCAGATGAAGTCGACCGGGATCGGGGTCTCGTTGCGGTGGCGACCGGATCGAGCGGCCAGTGGCACGCGGGTGCGCAGTTCGTTCACGGGGTCGGTGACCGATCGGGCGACCAAGAGCGGCTCATCGGGCGGGCAGGAGCGGCGCCCAAGGTAGGGCGCCCAATGCGGGTGGTCGAGTGCCGAAACGAGACGGGCAATGACCGTTGCGGGGCCGGTGATCGCGACGGTGAACGCCGCATCGGCGAGGTAGTGGCGATGGCTGACCACCGCGGCGTTCTTGTGTCCGCCACCGGCGGTGGCGGCGGTGCCTTCGGGCGGGTAGCCGCCGCCCGCGGTGTGGAAGTCGACGGTGCGGGTGCCGGGCCGGTCGATGCGGAGGATCATCTCGAGGTCGTCATATCCGGGTGGGCGGATGGTCCGGTTGATGCCTTCGGCGGCGGCGGCCATGCCGAGGATGCCGGAGCGGGTGGGGAAGGCGGCGCTGTCGCGGACGGTGAACGTGGACCGCTCGCCCCACGATTGCAGCGGCCCGGCCAGGCGCAGGATCATGCCCTCGGTCATGGCTGCTGCGCGACCAGGGCGAGGACGGCGGCGTCGATGAGCGCCTCGTAGGAGTCGAAGCGTTCGTTGAGGTGCTCGAAGGTGCGGTCGCCGACCGAGGCGTGGCCGCCGAAGAGCAGGCCGCGTCCGGCGGTGAGGCGGGCGACGTCGGCGGCGTAGGCGTTGAACGCGTCCCGGGAGGGTTCGGCGATCCCGCCGCCGCGCATGGGCCGGGCCGGGGTTTCGAATGCGGCGGCGAAGGAGATGGGCCGGCGGTCGCGGACGGTGAGGTAGGCGAGGTCGGGAAGGGTGTGGGGGGCGGTGCTGTTCTTCTTCGCTTGGGGCAGTGACATCAGGAAGTGGTCGGCGAAGGAGGCGGCGGCCCGGGCGGCGGTCTCGCGGTCGCCGCCGAGGTTCTTGAGGAAGTCGTCGAGATTGAGGCACCCGTACCGGTAGAACACGCCTGCGGAGAATTCGGCGGTGTCGAGGTGGCCGGTGCCGGCGACGTCCTCGTTGTCGCTGAGCCAGTCGTCGACGGCGGTGAAGTAGTCCCTTTGGGGTTCAGCGGCGTGGGTGGTGAAGGCGTGGGCGATCTGGACGGCGCCGTCGACGTTGGCGCCGGGGAGCTCGGCGAGCATCCGCCCAAACATGCTGATGGAGATGTTGCGGCTCTTGAGGATGGCGTGGACGTCGCCGGCGGGCAGGATCTGGGCGGGCTTCTTCTTCGCCTGCTCGCTCTCAAGGGCGAGCCGGTGCGCATCGCATAGGTCGGCGAGCTCGCGCAGGGCCGTATCGGGCAACAGCAGCAACACCAAGGTGATCGGCAGACCGGTCTGTTTGCTGATCTCGAATTTGAGGTTCTTCTCGCCCTTGCCGACGGTGGCGGTGATCTGCTTCCAGGCGAACGCGGCCGCCTCGGGGGTCCACCCGGCGTCGGTCAGGATCGCTTGGTGCCGGTTGGGCAGTTGCCGGGTGCGGAACGAGTACTCGCCGAGGTCGGCTTCGACACCGTGGCGGATGGGCCGTTTCAACGCCTGGCTGGAGACGCGGATGCGGTCGGCGCCACCGTAGGTGACCATTTTAGGGGAACCGAGGTCGTCGCGGTTGAGGTTGGCGACCGGGATGCTTTGCAGGGCGTGCAGTTCGAGGAATCGCGCCATCATAAGGTCCTTTACTCGGAGTCGGGGTCGGGGTTGGTGGTGTCGGGTTGGGCGTTGTCGTGGGGCTGGTAGGTCTGGTAGAAGTGCTCGAGCCAGCGGGTGGCGATCCGGTCGCGGTCGCGGTCCCACCCGGCGAGGTCGTCGACCAGGCGGGCCCAGTCGATCGCGGCATCGGCGCGTTGAAGCTGCCGGGCGAGGGCGGGCAGGCTGCGTGCCACCGTGGCGCGCTGCTGGCGGGTGAGCAGATGGAGGGTCGCCTCGGCCGAGTCGGGTTTCATCGCGCCGTGGCGCACGGCCACGCCCAGGCTCGCGCCCAAACTGGCCGGGACGGCCCCCGTGGCCGCGGGGGCGTCGGTGGGGGTGTTCGCGATGAGCGCGGCGACGGCGTATCGGGCTTCGCGCGTGTCGGCACTGGCGTGCTCGGAGATGTATTTGACGAGGTGGCGGTGCATGCCGTGGGATTGGTCGTAGCGCAAGCCCCGGCCACGGCGCAGGTCGGCCCGGGCGCGCTTGTCGTCACGGCAGAGCCGTTCGACGTTGGCGACGAACACACGGTTGGCATCGAGCGAGGACGTGGCCCGCGATGACGGTGAGGTGGGCATGGAAGCACACTCCTAGAGGTTGAGGAAGACGGCAGAACCGCTACTGGCCAGGGGTATTCGGGACGGCCCTCCACAGGAGGGCGATGGCGTGCCGAAAGGCGCGGGCGACGCGGATGTCGCGGCGCGCGGTGCCGATCGCGCCCACCAGTGCCGATTCGGCTGCGTCACGGAAGACCCGGTGGGGCTGCCCGGTGCTGGCGGGTTCGACCATCCGCCAGAAGGCCGCCTCGGCGCCCGACCAGTATCCGGTCATGGTCGGCTGCAGCCAGGGACCGGGCTTGCGGCGGTCCATTTTGGTGCCGGTCGATTCAGCCCACGCGGTCCGCGCAGCGTTCGCCAGGGTCGCACCGAGCGCTTCGGCGGCGATGCGGCACTGTTCGAACCGGACCGCCATGGCCGGGTCCTGCTCGTGGAAGCGCTGCAGGAGCGGCGGCGTCGTGGCGCTGTACCAGCCGTAATCGCGTTGCTGATTGGTCTCTTGGTCGAACCCGAAAGCGCGCACCCGAATGTGGGAGCGCAGGTCGGCGGGGATCGAGCGGGTGTGCCGGAATGCGGTGGGGCGGGCGGTGTCGGCGCGGTCCATCATGAGCGCGTCCAGGTCGCGCCAGACGTTGCGGTCGAGGTCGGCTTTGCGGGCGCGGATCTTCGCGTCGTTCCCGGTGTCGTAGATCAAATACGGGTCCAGTGCTGCTGCAGGCGGCGCCTTGGTCGACCAGGTGACGTACGCGTCGACAATGGCGGTGCGCTCGTGGTCGGGCACGAGCAGGACCGCGTGGCGCGATCTCCCGGTCAAGACCCCGGCCGGCCAGGTCAATGGCGGGGCGGGTGCGAGCGGGTCGGGCAGATCCGACCGTTCCCAGGGAAAGGGCTCGCCGGGGGCGAGGTCGGCCTGGTCGGCGTCGGGGCAGGGCATGCCCACCAGCAAGGAGGCGAATAGGTCAGGGGCCCACGGGTGGTAGGAGACGGTCCCGCGCAGCGGCCCGGCCGGGCCGTTGCCCTCCTTCTCGGCCCCGATCCGGCGGGGCGTGCACTGCCCGGCCGGACCGAAGTACCACTGCGTCAGCACCTCCCAGACGGCCGCATCAAGCCGCACCGGTTCGGCGGCCCCGTCACTGCCGTGCCCGAACAGAACGGCCCCGTTCGCTCCGGTGGGCCGGCCCGCGACGAGCTTGTTCACCCCAGAAGAGCTCGGTTCCCCTTGCGCGTTACGGCACTGGTCGGCCAGGCGCGGGTCTTGGAATGCGGGCCGGTCCGCATCGAGCAAGTCGAGGCCGGAGGCGACGGCGTCGAAGTAGTCCTTGACGTGTACGGGGTCGAACCGTCCCTGGGCCAACACGCTGTTGCGGGCGCGCAGCCACTGCCGCGGGCTGGCCGCGACGTCAAGGTCGGCGAGCGCGGGGTTCATGCGCGCGGCGATGCGAAAGGCCATGCCGTACAGGATCCGCAGCATCGCTGTCGCCGCCGGCGGGTGGGGCGCTTCGAAGTCGGCGAGGTGCTCCGCCTGGCAGAACAAGTCGCGCAGCCCCAGACGGGCGGCGGAGCCGTCGAGGTAGCGGGCGGGGATGAAGGGTTCGTCGGCGAGCGAGAAAGTACGGGGCATGGGCATCCTTGAGGCGAGACCGTGCAGTTAGGGGCGAAAGGCGCCGCGTCGCGGCGCGGAAGGATCGGGGGTCAGTCGCGGACCAGACCGAGGTCAGGGTCCAAGTGGAAGTCGCCGCGGGCCAGGCGCACCGGCCGTGCCGCCCCGTCGATGACCTGGTGGCGCAGGACGGCGAGGTCGCCGAGGAGGGTGTGATCGTTCCACGCCGACGGTGGCCGTTCGGTGTCGCCGAGCGTGCCGAGCCAATCGGAGCGGACAGGGATGGTGTGGCCCATGATCGTACGCGTCGCTGCCACTGTAGGCGAACCGTGCAGTACCACATCGGACAACGAGTGCGACCGGTCCGCGTCCAGGCTGACGGTGCCGTCGCTGTGCTCGAACAGGCATAGCACCCGGATACTGTCGGCGCCGAGGCGCGTGGCGGCCTGCTCCTCGTCCACCGGGAGGCGGTGCAGGTCGGCGAGTTCGTAAACGCTCTCGCATCGGGGGATCACGATGTTCTTCCCGAAAGCCCGCTCGGCCAGCACGTTCCCCATGAACGCCGAATAGGACGCTGAGGCGTCAGGCTGGGCCCAGTCGAACCGGTCATCGACCCCGTGCACGGCTTCGACCATGGCCGGGACCTCCTGCGGAATCCGGATCGGCGTCTCCCCCAGTCCGGTCAGCAGCCGCGCGGTCGCTTCGAGCAGGAACGCCGGGTACACGCCGTCATCGCCGCCCCAATGCCGGGGCACGCCGCCGGAGCCGAGCGGGTCGAGCACCACCAGGCGCGGGCCACTCGACCAGGCCGGGCGCCCGCGCCCATTCGGGAAGCCGTGTGCGGTCCACCATTGCTGGTGGCGCCAGCACCGGCCGGCCCGTTGCAGCAGCTGCGCCAGCGGCGCGAGGTCGCTGACGATCAGGTCGGCGTCGAGATCGAGGGCGACTTCCAGGACCTGTGTGGCAACGACGATCCGCCGGTGCGGGCGGGGCCCGCTGCGCCCCAGTGCCGCACCGATCCGCGCGGCCCTCGCCTGCCGCTCCACCCCGGGAAACCGCGCATGGAGCAACTCCACCGCGCCCGAGGCGAGTCCGCGCCGCTGTGCCTCCGCGCACAGCAGCCGGTACGTTGCCTGCGCGTCGGGAACGGTATTGCACGCGACCACCGCGCAGCCCCCGTCCGCCCCCCAGACCGGATCCAAGGCGTCGAGCAAGACCGCGGCGCGCGTATCGCCGCCCTCGGCCCCGCCGGGACTCGTGTGCCGCACCGGTCGTGACTCGACCACCAGGGCGCTGTGGCGCGCCTCGACCTGCTCGCGGTGGCGGTTCTCATTAATCTGGGACGCCTCGCCGGTCGCCGAGACGTACAGCCAACCCGGATACGGCACCGTGAACGACCGCTCCCGCACCGCCGGACCCGCAAGCCCGGCACCGGTGAGGTACTCCTTGATCAACGCGTCGCTGACCGACCGCGGCAACGTCGCCGACAGCAACACCACCGGGCAGCCATAGGCGCCCAACCAGTGCAGCAGTCGCCCCAGCAGCACCTGCATGTACGGGTCGTACGCGTGGGCCTCGTCGATGATCACCGTCTTGCCCGACAACCCGAGCATCCGCAGCGCGTTGTGGGCGACCGGGAGCACACCCAGCAGCGCCTGATCGACGGTGCCGACCGCGAACTGGGCCAGCAGCGCACGCTTCAAACCCCGCAGCCACCGCCGCGGCGCCATGCGCTTCGCCGTCGCGGTGCCCGGATCCTCGCCGGTGAGCACGGCCGCGTCGTCGGCATAGGCCGGGCCCAGCCACGCCATGCTGTGCGTGAGCGCGACCGCACCGGCGCTGCGGTCCGACTCGTGCAGGCACCGTTCGACGTAGCCGCTGATGCGCTGATGGAGCTGGTCGCTGGTGGCCATGGTAGGCAGGAAGTATCCCAGGCCCGCACTGCCGGAGGCCGCGCTCAGCGTCCGCCATCCTTCGAGCCCGGCCTCGGTCTTCCCGTCGCCGGTCGCGGCCGCCACGACCAAAATCCCCGCCTCGCCTGCCGTCACCTGGGACGGCAGGTCCTCAACGATCGAGCGCTGCAACGGATTCGGTGTCGCCAGCCCATGTGCCTGCGCGAAGTCCGGCGAGGCCAGGCGCACCGGTCGCAGCCCGGCCTCATCCAATAGTGGTAGCGCGGCCGACCGGGCCCGCGCCAGGTGCTCGTGGAGATCAGGGGAGAGGCTCGACTGTCGTTCCCGCAGGTAATCTTCCTGGCTGACCAGCCAATCGGCGAGGATCACCAACCCGGTAATCAGAACCGCAGCCGGGGTCGAGCACGCCTTGGGCGCCTTCGGCGCACCCAAGAGCGAATGCAGGGCCGACACGTGCAGTTGGCGCTGCTCGTCCCAGCTCGGCCCGCCAAGGCAGCTATTGAACGCCGGATTGCCAAACCACTGGTCGTCCACCGGCCGGAACCGCCCGTGATGCCCGCCGATGATCTCGGCGACTCGAGACAGCGGGCTGTCCGGCGCGTCATCTTCGAAACCCATTCCCGACAGCAACGTCGTCACCGCCAGCATCCCGGCCCGCGCGTGGTCGATGCGCGAATCTGCTGCGGCCCCGACATCTGCGACCAGTACCGGGTCCAACAGCGCCAGTGCGGCCCGGTCACAGGACTGGAACCCCACCGCGAGCTTCCCGATGTCATGCAACGCGCCCCAGAACACCACCGTCGCGCGAGCGTGCCCAAGATCCGCATCAAGCCCACGCGCGATGACCCGCCGCTGGTTGCCATCGAGGTAGTAGTCCCACAGCACCTCCAACAAGGCCGCCGTGTCCAACAGATGGCGCACCAGACTGTAAGGCTCATCGAGCCCCTTCGCCTTGCCCCACAATGACAATGACAATCTGCTTAACAGATGCTCCATACCAATCCCCCATCGAGACGAGTCCGCCTCACAACATAGACCACCCCTAGGACAGCCACCTCCCACAAAAATGTTCGAACATCTAAGGGCGCCAGCCCAACGAGGCCCGGACCTTCGCAGACGAGCAACACCACGACAGGCAAGGGCCCGCGTAGGTTGACACGATGGCAACGAGTTCGCTCTTCGACCCGCCCGAAACTCAAACAAGCCCTCCCCCGAACAGCAACCACTGGTCTCAAATCAATAACGACGCCCCGTAGGCGCAGGTCAGCAAGAGAATTCCCCGCCCATGCGGGGGTGGACCGACTCTACCGGGCACCGTCCATTAGGTATAGACGAATTCCCCGCCCATGCGGGGGTGGACCGCGATCAACGCCCGCGCGAAGGAGTCCGCGGCCGAATTCCCCGCCCATGCGGGGGTGGACCGGCCG
>NZ_FNAD01000003.1 GCF_900101745.1 Glycomyces harbinensis
ATCCGCGACCCGGGCAAGAAAGCCAAACGCGAAAAAACCATGAGAGAGCGAGAACAGCACCTGACCAGCACCAAAGGTTAAAAATCAAGGCTAGGCCGTGTTTACGAACTCGGTTTCAAGTCGAGGATGATCGCGATCTGGATGGTCGCTTCGTAGCGGATGGCAAGTTTGTCGTATCTGGTCGAGGCGGCGCGGTAGCGCTTGAGGCGGCCGATGACTCGCTCAACGGTGTTGACGTTCCGATTCATCGCCCGCGCCGCCGGAACAGAAATCGATCCTGACGGATACGTCACTGAAGCCGCTCTCGCTGCGTCTTGCTTGATCCCGAAGCACTCGGCCGACACCCAGCGCGTTGTCGCACTCGGTACCCCGCTGCCGGGCAACCGCAACGACTCGGTCGCCTTCGCCGCCTCGGGCGTCGACCATGCCACCCGTACCGCGACGGAGATCGCCGACGGTGGCTATCGAGGCACTCGTGCGGTCATCCCACACCGCCGCAGGAAGAAGGACGAGCCCTTGACCGGCTGGAAGGAAGCCCACAACGCATCTCACCGCCAAGTGCGCGCACACATTGAGCACACCTTCGCGAAGCTGAAAGTCTGGAAGGTGCTCCGCGACTGCCGCCTGCGCGGCGAAGGTACTTGGAGTTTGCGTCCGCGGTGCTTATTTGATCGTCGGCCGCTTTCGCGCCGCGCACAGCGTCTTCGACCAGCGCCAGGGCTGCGCGGAGCGCGGCGGCGACGTCGCCGATTGAAGTCATCCGGTCCTCCTCGCCGGGGATCGCCTGTCGCCGGAGATATGCGAAGGCCGCCGTTGCGGGGTTGCGACGGCGGCCTTTGAAGCTGTTCGGGGTCTAACTCGGCGGCGCTCAGCAGGGCCTTGAAGTCGGTCGAGGCGAGGTCGAAGATCGGGGAGTCGTGACCGAGCTTGGAGTCCCGTACCTGGAACGCTCCGGTCAGCTGGCGGGCCTCGACGCAGCTGCTGTCGTCACCACCGTTGCTTCGGGTGCTCTTGCGCCAGGTGACGCGGCACTCGACGCAGCTGCTGTTGTCGCCGCCGCCACTTCGGGTGCTCTTTCGCCAGCTACCGTATCCAGTCATCGAGGCGCCCTCCAATTCGTTGGCCTGCCGACCACATCCTCTTGACCCGGTCATAGTACAAGCCGACCCGCTCCACCTCCTCTATGTGTCGGCTCTGGTCGATGGTCTCGACGTAGACGAACGGCGGCGGGGCCTTAAGAAAACCGCTGGGCCGGAAGATCTCGAATGAATGCTCGACGCCGTAGTACAGGCCGTCCAGGACACGGATTTCGCAGTTGGGCCACTGGTCGATCTCAAGCAGGTGGTTGAACTGCTGTTCCGCACCATCCCAGCCGCGAATCTGGCGCAGAGCGTTGGCGCTCATGAGGAACCGCATGACCGGTGCGGGGCGGCGCGCGGTGAGGGTGAGATAGCGGCGGTGTTTGCGCTGCCAGTTCTGCATCGGGCTCACGCCCTGCTCAGGAAGCCTCTCCAGGTGGTACCGCTGATGTTGGAGCGGCCCGGGGATGTACCACGGCTCCCACTTCCAGAATTCGCCCGCTGTCGCCTCGGCGCGCTCGACGATGAAGATATTGCGCTCGTTCAGGTCCGAGACGATCTTGCCGTTGTCGAGCTGACTGATGACATGGGTCAGGAAGTCGGTGCGCATCTCGCTGGCCCCGCAGATCTGAGCAAGCCTCGCGACCATGCCCGCCTTCGGGCGGGTCTCTCCGGAGACGTAGTTCTGGATCGTTCGCACACTCACGCCGAGCACGGCGGCGATCTGTGCATAGGTGAGATCCGATTCTTTTGTGAGTGCTTCGACATCCGCGCGGTAGAACCATTCCGCGACAGTAGAGAGCGGCATCGGATCCCCCTGAGTTCGTTGGTGGGAACGGACTGTAACCAGACGGTACACGGGCTTTTTCGGTCGATGCAATAGGGACAAGGAACCGGAAAGTTTGGGGCGCAAAACTTTCCGGTCAATCTTGCGCAGGCCCCTTACCAGCAGGAAGTGCTCCCGCGTCGGACCTTCTGTCTCCCAAGCTCAGCGCTTAGATTCATTGCATCGCGGGTCCTCTTGACCGATCCGCGATTGGTGGGGAAGCCCGGGGATCGCTCCTCCCGATGAGCATTGCGATCCCCGGGCGAAATCCTGTCGGCTATCCGACAGTCTGAAATGGAGGTGCGCGATGCGCGACCCGAATGCGACCGGGAATTCCGGTCGGAACCCCCTCGACCGCGGGGGCTTCAGCGACGACTTCCGGTCCTATACGGTCCTCGCTTCGAGCGCCGATGCGCCGGACTCGTTCCAGGTCATCACAGGCGAGCGCGGCGACGACGTCGTCCTGGTCGTCTCCGGCCTCACTTCCGGCAACCTCAAGGCGACCTGGGGCCGGTTCTGGTCCGGCCTCAAGCCGCAGTCGAAGATCTGGGTCGAGGAGCAGGCGTTCCGCACCTTCTACTCCGGCCACCGGATCATCGCCACGGCCCCGGTCTCGGCGAGGTTCTGTGATGGCTAGCCGCGCAACGGGTCCGACCCTCCCCGACGACGACCCCTACAACTTCCGCTCCGACGGCAAGCCCGGCATCGACGGCCACCTGGGCGACTTCCGCAGGGGCCCGGCGGTCTTCTCGCTCTACCGGCTCGACTCGTTCCCGGCCCGGGCCTTCAAGATCACCGAATACCTGCTCGACGTCGAGGACGGCGCGGGTCCGCGCGAATGCTGCCGCTTCACCGACGACCCCGAAGACGTGCCCGAATGGAACGGCAGGTGGAACGGCGACGAATGGTGCGGCTGGATCATGCAGCAGGTCCAGGCCCTCATCGCCGAGCCCGACATCCATTGAACCGCACCGTTCGTTGCTCGTGCTGAGCTGCGACGACCCGCATCGACCCGCAAGACTCTCCGCGGTCCGGCGCCTGAACCTCTGGCGGTCCGCGGAGTCCCAAGGGCACGCTCCTCCCCAGGACGACCCGTGCCCGCGAAGGGCCGGTCGAGGATTGGTGGATCCTCGACCGGCCCGCCTTCGTTTCGTCAGTTGTCGATCAGCAGTAGAGGTTCGGGCCCGTGCCGACCCCGAGGATGCCGGTGAAGCTCGTGTAGTTGTTCACGCGGCTCTGCACCTGGGCGGGGTTGCCGCCGTTGCATTCGATCGAGCCGTTGATGGAGCGGATCGACTCGCCGAAGCCCGAGCCGTTCGTCATGGCGGCGTGCCCGGTCATGGAGCCGGGCCCGCTCTGGGTGTTCCAGTACCACAGGGCGGTCTGCCAGGCGACCGTCGCGTTCTGCTCGACGAGCCACGGGTTGGTGAGCAGGGGCAGGCCGAGGGCGTTGCCCGCGGCGTTGTAGTTGAAGTTCCAGCTCAGCTGGATCGGTCCGCGGCCGTAGTAGGCGGCCTGTCCGGCCGGGCAGCCGTAGGACTGGCCGGCGTCGCAGTAGTGGGGGTAGTTGGCCTGGTTCTGCTCCACGATGTGGACGAGGCCGCCGGTCTCGTGCTTGACGTTCGCGAGGAAGGCCGCGACCTCCTGCTTCTGTACGGTGGCGCTGCCGGTGTTGCTGAAGGCCGGGTACGAGGCGGTGGCGTTGACGAAGCCCTGGTAGGTGTAGAACGAGTTCCGGTTCGGGAACATCTGGTTGAACTGGGCCTCGGTGACGTCGAGGCCGGTCGGGGTGCCGGGTCCGGGGTCGGTGCCGCCACCTCCGCAGGCGACGGCATTGCGCCAGACGCCCCACTGGCCGGTGGTGCCGGGGGTCTCGCCCTGGGTCCACCACTGGGCGGTCCAGTTCTGGCCGTTGTGGGACGCGACGTTGCCTTGCGTGTAGACGGTGCCGGCGTTCCACGGCGCGGCGCAGGCGGCCTGGGCGCTGATGTCGGTTGCGGAGCTGATGCCGGTCTCGGCGTTGGCGGCGGGGACGCCCATGATCACGGCCAGGGCGACGGCGAGCGAACCGAGCAGCGCGAGGAGCTGCCGGCGGGGTCGACGGAGCATGGTCTCACCTCATATTCATAAGGAAGCTTTACTTATAGATAAAGGTAACTTTCCCAGCGAAGCGGCACAAGACTCCAGAAGCGACTGATTTGCGGGATTCCGGGCGGAGACGGGGTGGGAGCGCTGCGGCGCACGCAGAAGCGCCGATCGGCACGGATCGGCGCTTCGGGCTCTCGGTCTCGCGCCGCAACGGGCGCTGAACCGCCGGTCGGCCGCTGAGGCCGACCGGCGGCCTGTCAGGTGCGGGTCAGGGCGCCGGGCGCCAGTCGGGGTCCTTGGCGGTGATGCAGTACTCCAGGCCCGTCGGGTCGCGCATGACCTGCCAGAAGTGATGGCGCCGAACCGCTTCGGCACCCAGCTCCACGTGGCGCTCGGTCTCGGCGTCGACGTCCGAGCACGACAGGTCGATATGCGCCGACGCCGACTGCCCGCGCTCGGCGGCCTCCAACCGCTGCAACAGGACATGCAGCGGCAGTCCCGGCGGCGGAATGAGCCGGCGGAACTCGGGCGACTCGCTGCGCGTCTGCGGCCAGCCCGTCAGCGACTGCCAGAACACCAGCTCGTGGTCGAACGCCTGCGGCGGGATGTCGATGCACAACTGGTCGGTCCGGCTGCGCTGGCCGCCCGGCCACGTCGAAGCGGACGGGGCCTTGGCCTCGCCGTTGTGGCTCACCAGGCAGAACGCGAAACCGCCGGGGGAGAGGAGGACCGCGAGGCCCGGCTCCTGGAAGACGAGGGTCGCGCCGAGCACCCGGGCGCGTTCGGCGTCGGCCTCGACGTCGTCCACGTGCAGGTCGAGGTGGTTGCCGCCCTTGCCCTCCCGCACGCGCTGCACCCGCAGGCACGGGTCGCCCTCGGCGGGGATCAGGGTCACGAACTCCCCTTCGGGGCCGCGGCGCGGCGACAAGGTCGTGTCGGTCACCTTGAGCCAGAACGCGATGCCGTCCTCGAAGGTCTCGGCGGGATAGTCCCAGAACGCGGTAGTCCATCGGATCGCCATGCCCCGAGACTAGTACGGATCATGAGCACGATTCGGCATTCAACACGTTCGTGGGAGCAGTGTCGGACCCGCATGTCACCCTCGGAACCGGGGGCGCTTCGAAACGGGCGCGCGGGGCGCCACCCCCTGCGCCGAAACCGCCCGCATCGCGACCTCCGTATCGCCCCCGCGGCCCGCGCCCTGACTTTGGTATCGCCGACCGCTCTTCCTCTCCTCCTTGAGAAGTAGTACCCAGGTGCGGCGTTTCTCCAGGTCAGAAGGCATGGATACAGTAGGGCCACCTGCACCCGACGGAAAGGCGGCGAACCCGTGCCCACCGATCGCGCCCATGAACGCAACCGCACCACCGTGGCCGACCCCGCCTGGGTCGCACCGGCGTTCCTCGTGGTCCTGCCCATCGTCGGGGCCGCCCTCGGCTGGGGCCTGACCCTCATCGCCGAATGGATCACCGGCCTCTCCTGGTTCCCCTTCCAAGGCCTGTTCGAACTCTTCACCGACCTGTCCGCGACCGTGCAGCTCGTCGTCGCCCTCGCACTCGGCCTCGTCGTCGGCCTCCTGCTCGCGATGTGGGCCGTCCACGAGATGCTCACCGTGACCGTCGGCCCCGCCCGGCTCGAACTCAAACGCGGCGACTACCGGTGCACCGTCGAGCGCACCGACGCCGCCGCCGTGTTCGTCGAGGACAAGCGCCTCATCGTGCTCGGCCACCGCCGCCAGGAACTCGCCCACGTCCCCTTCGACCTCGACCGCGACAAGCTCGCCGACGCCCTGCACCGCCACGGGTACGCCTGGCTGCCCGACGGCGACCCCTACGCCGCCGACTTCCACCGCTGGGTCCCCGGCGCCGAAGGCCTCCCCAAGGGCGCCAACGCCGTGCTCAAGGCCCGCGAACAGGCCCTGGAGAAGTCGAAGCAGGACGACCTGCGGGAACTGCGCGACGAACTCGCCGACCTCGGCGTCGTCGTCCACGACAAGGACAAGAAGCAGTACTGGCGCCTCTCCGACCCGGCCTGAACCGCGGGCAGGAGTCGAGGACCCGGGGGGCGGTCCCCGGTATTCAGGGTGACACCGGGGTACGACATTCGCGGCCGCGGCCGGAACCAAGCCAGGCCCGAACCCGGTCGGTGAACCCCGTCATCATGCCGATGCGGCCGGCCCCGGGCGGTGCCAGTATCGGAGGCACCCGACCCGAGGAGACCCGATGACCGTCCTGCTGATCTTCGGACTGGCGATCCTCATCGCCGCCATCGTCCCCGGACCCGACTTCGCGATGGTCGTGCGCAACACCGTCATGTCCGGGCGCGCGAGCGGGATGTGGACCGCCGCCGGCGTCGGCTTCGGCGTCTGCGTATGGGTCGTCACCACCTCCGTCGGCCTCGCCGCGCTCCTGGCCGCCTCCGCGCTCGCCTTCACCGTCGTGAAGATCGCCGGCGCCGCCTACCTCGTCTACCTCGGCATCCGCTCCATCCGCACCGCGATCAAGGAGCGGCGCACGCCCGCCGCCGAGATCGAACTCGACCGCGCCATGACGCGCCTCGCCGCGTTCCGCTCCGGCCTCATGTGCAACCTGCTCAACCCCAAGGCCGTAGTGCTCTTCACCGCGCTGATGCCGCAGTTCATCGACGGCGGCGCCGACACCCAGTGGGTCCTCATCGGCGAACTCGCCGCGGTCGGGATGACCGTGGTCTCGCTGTGGTACCTCGCGCTGGCGGGCCTGATCGGGCTCCTGCGCCGCGTGCTCGACCGCCCGCGCGTGCGCGCCTGGATCAACGGCGTCACCGGCGCGGTGATGGTCGCCCTCGGCCTGCGGGTCGCCGTGAGCTGACGCCATGCGCCGCAAGCGAGCACGGCCGCCCGACCGCTTCGCGGGGGAGCCGCGCGTCGGCGCCCGGAGGCGATGGGGTGAGATAGCACAGCGGCGGCCAGCCGACCGGCGCCACGCGCTTGCGGGAGTGCGTGGACCCGGCAGACCGGCCGCCGTCTCCGTGCCCCGCACGCGGTCCGGGCGGTAAATCGATGGCGGTCCGCAAGCGCCTCACGGACCATCGACCCATGAGCGAATGGGAAATCGAGACCGAGATCCGGGCGTACTACGAACGCGGCGAGGAGCGCGAGCGGCTGACGCGGAACGCGCGCGGCCGCTTGGAGTTCGCCCGCATGCAGGACCTGCTGCGGCGCGTGCTGCCCGGCGAGGGGCTCGACGTGCTCGACGTCGGCGGCGCGACCGGGATCCACTCGGCCTGGATGGCCGCCGACGGGCACAAGGTCACCCTCGTCGACCCCGTGCCGAGCCAGGTCGAGGTCGCCTCGCGGCTGCCCGGGGTGGAGGCGGTCGTCGGCGACGCGCGCGACCTCCCCTGCGGGGACTCGACGTTCGACGCCGTGCTCCTCATGGGGCCGCTGTACCACCTGACCGACCGGGCCCACCGGGTCCAGGCCGTCGCGGAGGCGCGGCGGTGCGCGCGGCCCGGCGCGATCGTCGCGGCCGTGACCATCAACCGCGTCGCGGCCTGGAACGACTACCTGCTGTTCCAGGCGGGCGGGCGCGACAAGGGCTTCACGCCCGACGACGCGCTGCGGATCCTGCGCGAGGGCGACCTGCGGTACTACGAGCAGGAGATGTTCACCACCGCCTACCTCGCGCACCCGGCCGAGGTCGCGTCCGAGTTCGCGGAGGCGGGCCTGGGCGCGGCGGTGCAGTACGCGGTGCAGGGATTCCCCGGGTTCATCCCGGACCTGGAGGTGCTCATCGACGACGAGCGGGCGCGCGACCACCTCATGGAAGGCCTGCGGCTCATCGAGACCGAGCCGTCGCTGCTGGGCGCGAGCAACCACGTGCTGACCGTCGCGCAGACCCCGGCCTGAGTCCGGAAGGGCGCCCGGCCGCGGAATGTCGTACCCCTCGGGCACCCTCGTATCGGGGGCCCGCAGAGCGGCTCCCGGGGTCTCGACCCCTGCGCCTCAACCGTTGGTCCGCCCGCCTTGGCCTTTCAGCGGTTCCATGGGGTGAAATTGGAGGAGGCGATCTTGGCACTTCGGACGTACGCTTGGGAACGTGGGTGATCACACCGATACTTCCGGTAATGAGGCGCACCAGCTGCGCACCCGCCTCGTGGAGAATCTGCGGTCGAACGGGGTGATCCGGAGTGCGTCGGTCGAGGCCGCCATGCTCGCGGTCGCGCGCCACCGCTTCCTCCCCGAGGCGACGCTGCGCTCGGCTTACGCCGACGACGCCTACGTCACCAAGCGCAACAGCGACGGCGACGCCGTCAGCTCCGCCTCCCAGCCCGCGATCGTCGCCGAGATGCTCGAGCAGCTCGACGTCCGGCCCGGCCACCGCGTGCTCGAGATCGGCGCGGGCACCGGCTACAACGCCGCGCTCCTCGACGCCCTCGTCGGCCCGCACGGCTCGGTCACCACAGTGGACATCGACGCCGACACGGTGAAGCGCGCCCGCAAGGCCCTCGACGAGGCCGGATGCCAGCGCGTCCGGGTCATCCAGGGCGACGGCGAACTCGGTGCGCCCGAAGGCGCCCCGTACGACCGCGTCATCGTCACCGTCGGCACCTGGGACCTGCCCCCGGCCTGGTGGGACCAGCTCGCCGACGGCGGCAGGCTCGTCGCGCCGCTCACCATCCGCGGCTGCGAGCACTCGGTCGCCTTCGACTACGACGGCGGCGTCATGCGCAGCCGGTCCGTCGTGGGCTGCGGCTTCATGCCCATGCGCGGCCTCGGCAGCCACGAAGGGCAGACCGTCGAGCTCTCCGAAGGCCGGATCATGACCTTCCACGTCGAGGGCGAGGTCGAGGCCGAGGGGGCCACGGGCGCGCTCGACGGGCGCGGCACCACCGTGTGGACCCCCGTGCGGCTCAAGGTGAACGAGGACGCCTCGCAGCTGTCGCTGTGGCTGGCCTGCGCGTTCCCCGGGTACGGGCGCATGAGCGCGCCGTTCGGCGACCACGGCCTCCAGCGGCTCCTGATGCGCTGGGCGAACCCGGCCGTCGTGGAGGACCGCGACTTCGCGTACGCCGTGTGCCGGAGGGTCGACGGCGTCAACGAGATCGGCGTGCGGGGCCACGGCCCCAGCGGCACCGCCCTCGCGGTGCGCGTCGCCGAGCAGGTCCGCCTGTGGGACCGCGTGTGCCGCGACGGCGTCAACCTCCAGATCATCGCCCACCGCGAAGGCGAAGGGCTGGAAGAGGAGTCGGAGGCGCGCTTCACCGTCCCGAAGCGCCATACGCGCCTCGCGATCCGGGTCGCGCCCGTCCCCGCCGAGCGGTCGTAGCGCCCCGCGAACCCCGGCCCGCCTCGGCTGAGTCCATTCGATCTATGGTGATGGGTGCCCTTCGCCGTTCTCTGCGCTCCCTTTTGCGCATTGCCCGTCTCCGGGTGACCCCGTGTAGCCGCTCCGCTCCGACCGGTCGCAGTGGACGCAATGCGGTATTAGTGGTCGACACCCCGCGACCTCCCCGGTCCGACTCGCCTCCGCCCCGAGTCGGCCCGGTCGACAGCCATTCCCCAGAAAGGATCTCCCCGATGTCCGAGCCGACGTTCAAACAGCGAGCTCGCTATTGGTTCGACAACACCATGTCGAAGGGCACGAAGGCGCTCATCGGTTGGCTCACGGTGATCACATTGGTGCTCACCGCGATTGGCGCGATGTTCCTCCTGTTCGTAGGCAAGGGCGACGGCGTAGGCGGTACTTTGTGGACGTCGTTCATCCACATCCTCGACGCCGGCACGATCACGGGCGACGCCGAGGGCGGCCCGTACATGGTCATCATGTTCGCCACCACCATCGGCGGCCTGGTGATCCTGTCGTCACTCGTCGGTGTGCTGACCACCGGTCTCGACGCGAAACTCGAAGACCTCCGAAAAGGGCGCTCGCTCGTCGTTGAGAAAGATCACACCGTCATTCTCGGATGGTCGGATCAGGTCTTCATCATCATCTCGGAATTGGTGGAGGCCAACGAAAGTGAGAAACGCGCGTGCATCGCGATCCTCGCCGACCGCGACAAGGTCGAGATGGAGGACGAGATCCGCACGAAGATCGCCGACCTCAAGTCCACGCACGTCGTCTGCCGCACCGGCGACCCCGCCGACCCCGACAGCATCGCCCTCGTCAACCCCTCCCAGGCCAAGAGCGTCATCCTCCTGACCTCCGCCGAGGAGGACCCCGACGCCCAGCTCGTCCGCAGCCTCCTCGCCGTCACCCAAGGCGAAGGCGGCCTCAAATGCCACGTGGTCGGCGCCGTCAGCGAGGGCCGGAACCTCCCCGCCGCCCGACTCGCCGGGGGCCGTGCCGCGCACGTGGTCGACGCCAACGACCTCATGGCCCGCCTGATGGTCCAGACCTGCCGGCAGTCCGGCCTCTCGGTCGTCTACACCGACCTGCTCGACTTCGGGGGCGACGAGATCTACATGGTCGACGAGCCCGGCCTCTACGGCCGGCCCCTCGCCCAGGCCCTGCACGCGTACCGGACCTCCTCGCTCCTGGGCGTGCTCACCAAGGACGGCCGCTGCATCATCAACCCGCCCACGAGCGCGAACCTCCAGACCGGCGACAAGCTCATCCTCATCGCCGCCGACGACTCCGCGATCGTGCTCGACGGCTCGCGGCCAGCGATCGACGAGAGCGTCATCGTCGCGCGCGGCGACGCCGGGAACCGGCCCGAGCGCACCCTCATCCTCGGGTGGAACGCCATGTCGCGGACCATACTCGAGCAGCTCGACCAGTACGTCGCGCCCGGTTCGATCACCGACGTCATCTCCGACCACCCCGACGCGGCCGAGGCGATCCGCAAGATCGGCCCGGCCATGCGCGTGCAGGGCCTCAACTTCAAGGAGGACGACACCACCGACCGGCGCCTCCTGGAGACCCTGAACCCCGGGTCCTACAACCACATCATCGCGCTGTGCTCGGACGACGTCGCCCCGCAGCTGGCCGACTCCAAGACCCTCGTGACCCTGCTCCACCTGCGGGACATGGCCCAGCGCACCGGCACCCGCTTCAAGGTGGTGTCGGAGATGGCCGACGATCGCAACCGCACCCTCGCGCAGGTCACGCAGGCCGACGACTTCATCGTCAGCGACAAGCTCATCAGCCTGCTGCTGACCCAGACCGCCGAGAACCCGCACCTGTCGCAGGTGTTCGCGAACCTGTTCAGCGCGGACGGCTCGGAGATCTACCTCAAGCCCGCCGACCACTACGTGCGCACGGGCACGCCGGTCAACTTCTACACCGTCGCCGAGTCGGCCCGGCGGCGCGGCGAGACGGCCATCGGCTACCGGGTGGTCGCCGAGGCCCAGCAGGCCCCCAGCTACGGGGTGCACCTCAACCCGGACAAGGGCCAGACGATGATGCTCCAGGCCGGCGACAAGATCATCGTGCTGGCCGAGGACTGACCCCGACCGGCTGTCGGCCCCCCGCGGCATAGTTGCACCGGGGGCGACGGCGAACCGACACACCCGACCCCGTGGGCCGGACCCCCGTGCCGCGACGCGTCGGTCCTACGACCACGGTCGTAGGCGGATCTCGACTTCCGGCCGATGCCGGTGTCGCAGGCCGGGGGTAGCGTCGTGGGCAACCGCGGCACCCAGCGGGAGTTCTTCAAGGAAGCACAGGCGAATGACCGACACCACCACGGCGCCGCCCGGCGCCGACTCAGTCGACCCACCCGTAAAGGCGCCCATACGCCGATTGTGGGGGTACGCGCGACACCACCTGCGCCTGCTCCTCATCGGTGGCGCCCTCTCCTTCGCCGGGGGCATCGTCGGCCTCGTCCAGCCGCTCATCGCCATGGACGTGATCGACACCCTCTCGAACGACGAGTCCCTCACCCGGCCGCTGGTCTACCTCACGGCCGTCGTCATCGGCGGCGGCGCCCTGAGCGCCCTCGGCCCCTACTTCATGCAGATCGCCGGGCAGGACGTCGTCCTGACCGTGCGCCGGCAGCTCATCGGCAGGCTCGTGCGCCTCCAGGTCGCCGAGGTCGACCGGCTCAAGCCCGGCGACCTCGTCTCGCGGCTCAGCTCCGACACGAACCTCCTGCGCACCGTCGCGAGCACCACCGTCATCGGCGGCGTCACCGACGCGTTCATGATCCTCGGCGGCATCGGCCTCATGGCCTGGCTCGACCCGGTCCTGTTCGGCACCACCATGTCCATGGTCGCCCTGGTCACGGTGACGATGCTGTTCATCATGCCGCGCATCCAGAGCGCGACCGTCCACTCCCAGAAGGCGCTGGGGGACATGGGCTCCCTGCTGGAGCGCATCTTCAGCGCCTTCCGCACCGTCAAGGCCTCCGGGGCCGAGGACCACGAGATCGCCCGCCTCGACGAGGCCGCGACGGTCGCCCGCGACAAGGGCGTCAAGGCCTCCTTCTGGGAGGCGCTCGCGGGCGTGGCCGCGTTCATGCCGGTCAACATCGCGTTCCTCATGGTCCTGGGCGTCGGCGGCGCGAGGGTCGCCTCCGGGGCGATGGACGTGGGGACCCTCATCGGGTTCCTGCTGCTGCTGTTCTACCTGATGGGCCCGATCAGCGGGCTGGTCGCCTCGCTCTCGCAACTGCAGACCGGCCTGGCCGCGATCCACCGCATCGAGGAGGTCGCGAACCTCGACTCCGAGGAGCCGGTGGGCGCCGTGACCGCCAGGGGCGGCGAGGGCCCGGCGCAGGTCGTGTTCGAGGACGTGACCTTCCGGTACGGCGAGGACCTGCCGTACGTCCACCACGGCGTCACCTTCGCCTCCAGCGGGCGCGGCCTGACCGCCCTGGTCGGCCCCTCGGGCGCCGGCAAGACCACGGTGTTCTCGCTCATCGAGCGGTTCTACCCGGCCACCACCGGCTCGATCCGGGTCGACGGCGTCGACATCGCGGACTGGCCGCTCGAGGAGCTGCGCGGGCTCATCGGCTACGTCGAGCAGGACGCGCCGGTCCTCGACGGCACGCTCCGCGAGAACCTCGTGATGGCCGCCCCCGACGCGAGCGAGGACGACATCGCCGAGGTCGTCAAGACCGCGCGGCTGACCGAACTGGTCGGCAAGCTGCCCGACGGGCTCGAATCGCGGATCGGCTACCGGGGCACGACGCTCTCGGGCGGCGAGCGCCAGCGGGTCGCGATCGCGCGGGCGCTGCTGCGCAAGCCGCGGCTGCTGCTGCTCGACGAGGCCACCTCGCAGCTCGACGCCGCGAACGAGGCCGCGCTCAAGCAGGTCATGCTCGACGCCGCCGAGCGCACGAACGTGCTGGTGGTCGCCCACCGGCTGTCGACGGTGACCAGCGCCGACCAGATCGTGGTCTTCGACGCCGGTCTGGTGCGCGCGGTCGGCACGCACGCGGAACTGGTCGCCAAGGACGACCTGTACCGCGACCTGGCCGCCTCGCAGCTCCTCACGGCGGCTTAGGGAAGTCGCTTCGGCCGCGGGCGCCTTTGGGCGCCCGCGGCCGGCTCGAAGATCGAGGCGCGGGCGAGCGAACGGCGCCGCCGACCCGCATCGCGCGGCGAACGCGTCGCCGCGGCGCTGACCAGTTGCGCCGTGGTGCGCACGGCCGGGCCGTCCCGGACCCGATGATCGCCGGGCGGCGCCCGCAGCACCCGGCGCGCTTCGGATCGCGGTGCTCATCGAGCGTCGCGACCGGTGCCGCCCTGCGGCGCAGGCGATCTCGCGGGTGCGTCAAATATTCGAGGGGTTCGATGCTTGACGTCCGGGCGCGAGTGCGTCAAGATGCTTATAGAAAGCGGTTCCTATCGCTCTCTGAGGCCGTGTAAGGCGGTCCTGGCCGCGACGATGCCCAAATCGGCGA
Source organism: Glycomyces harbinensis (assembly GCF_900101745.1). Lineage (GTDB taxonomy): Bacteria > Actinomycetota > Actinomycetes > Mycobacteriales > Micromonosporaceae > Glycomyces > Glycomyces harbinensis. The sequence goes on from NZ_FNAD01000003.1 coordinate 13,819, forward strand.
CTATCGCAGAAACCGGTTCCGGATCTACCGGGGGCGGCGCCGGCCGGGACGCCTCCGCCGGCCGGAGGCCGTCGCTTCGGTGACCGGACAGATGGTCGCGGTGGTGCATGCCGGGGTGGCCGCCACCGCCGAACCGACGGCCTCCGCACCACGCCTTCGCCATCGGGTGGCGCGGTGACGGCGCAGCACGCCCCTCTCGCCGGGCGGACAACGCTTCGGGGCGCCGCGGTCATGCCGCTCTTCCTCGACGGGGTCGCGCGCCGCGGGTGAATCACCCGTTTTCAACCAGTCTTCAAGTACCGTTCAGCCGCGGGCAGGCCGCGGTACGGCTGCGCGCGGTCCACTGAAGGTCCCCGCTCACCGACAGGAAGAGGACTTCGATGTCCCGCAAGGGTGCGATTCTGCGCGCAGCGGCGGTTCTCGCCGCCGCCGGAACCCTCATCGGCCTCGCCGCCGCCCCGGCCGCCGCCAAGCCCCACCACGATCACGGGAACCACCACGACGCCGAGCCGATCGTCATCGCCCACCGCGGCGCCAGCGGCTACCTCCCCGAGCACACGCTCGAGGCCTACGCGCTCGCGGTCGACCTCGGCGCCGACGTGATCGAGCCCGACCTCGTGCTCACCGCCGACGGCGAGCTGCTGGCCCGCCACGAGCCGGTGCTGGACGAGACCACCGACGTCGCCGAGCACCCCGAGTTCGCCGACCGCAAGACCACCAAGGACATCGACGGCAACCCCGTCACCGGGTTCTTCGCCGACGACTTCACCCTCGCCGAGCTCAAGACCCTCCGCGCCGAGGAGCGCCTGCCCGACATCCGGACCGAGAGCGCCGAGCACGACGGCGAGTTCCAGCTCGTCACCTACGACGAGGTCCTCGACTACGTGGGCACCCTCGACGAGAAGATCGTCACCTACCCGGAGATGAAGCACCCCTCCTACTACGAGGAGCAGGGCCTGAGCATCGAGGACGCGCTCGCCGACCTGCTGGAGGAGCGCAAGCTCGACCGCAAGCGGTCGCCGGTGTGGATCCAGTCCTTCGAGTACCAGAGCCTGCTCAACATCGCCGAGCGCGTGGACAACCGGATCGGCCTGAACATCGACGGCCAGGGCCCGATCTCCAACGCGGACCTGAACGAGTACGCCGACACGCTGGACACGGTGAGCCTCAACAAGAACCGCATCTTCCCGCGTGCGGCGGACGGCTCGATCTCGGAGCCGACCGACATCGTGGAGCGCGCGCACCGCCGTGGCCTGGACGTGCACGTCTGGACCTTCCGCGCGGAGAACACGTTCCTGCCCGCGAACCTGCGCGAAGGCACCGACCCCGCCGCCTGGGGCGACATCGAGGCCGAGTTCGCACTCTTCTACGACCTCGGCGTCGACGCGGTCTTCAGCGACTTCCCCGACCTCGCCGTCGCCGCCCGCGACGACTGCTGAGTACAGACCCAGGATTCGCAACACCGAGAAGAGGGGCCGCCCTGCCGCCGGGGCGGCCCCTCGCCTTCGCCCGCGAATGTCGGTGCGGGCTGAGACGATGGCCGCATGAGCATTGAAGAGACCGCCGAGCAGGCGATTCCGATCCTCCGCATCGCCGACTCCGAGACCGCCGTCGCCTGGTACGAGCGCCTCGGGTTCGCCGAGGAGTGGGCGCACCGGTTCGAGCCGGGCTTCCCCGCGTTCGTGTCGGTCGCGCGGGGGCCGGTGCGGCTGTTCCTGTCCGAGCACGAGGGCGACGCGAGGCCGAACGGGGTGGTGTACCTGCGGCTGCGCGATGTGGACGCGATCGCGGCCCGGTTCGGCGCGAAGGCCGAGGACACCGAGTGGGGGGCCAGGGAACTCGAACTGACCGATCCGGACGGCAACCGGATCAGGATCGGGATGCCAAGGGACTGAGGTGCGACCGCACCCCGGGGTCGGGTGTGTTGCGGCGCAAGGCCCCCCGGTTCAAAGGTGACGCGGGGGTGCGACAAGTCAGGGCGGGCCCGCCCCCGGGGTCGGGTGTGTCGGAGCGGGGCGCCCCCCGATTCAAGAGTGCCTGCGGGGTCTGACGATTCGGGGTGCCTCGGCGGGGATCAGCCGCTGTGCCGACGGCCGTGTCAATGGGGGGCTTCGCTCTTGACCTCATGTCGGGGATCTACTAGCTTCGATATGTGAACGAGTATTCGCATCGCGAACACTCGGTGCCGTCACCTCGCTCCCCCGGAGGCACCACCATGAGACGCCCGCTCGCCCTCGCCGTCCTGGCAATCACCCTCATCGGCACCGTCACCGCCTGCGGCGGCGAGGAAGACGACACCGGCGGGACCGACACCGTCTCCGTCGGCGTCATCCCCATCGTCGACGTCGCCCCCATCTACCTCGGCATCGAACAGGGCTTCTTCGCCGAACGCGACATCGAGGTCGAACTCACCGAAGCCCAGGGCGGCGCCGCCATCGTCCCCGGCGTCGCGGCCGAGGAGTTCGACTTCGGCTTCTCCAACATGACCTCCCTCCTCCTCGCCCAGTCCTCCGGGCTCCCCGTCGAAGTCGTCGCCAACGGCGTCGCCTCCACCGGCGAGGCCGGCGCCGACTTCGGCGCCGTCATGGTCGCCGCCGACAGCCCCGTCCAGACCCCCGCCGACCTCGCCGACGCCACCATCGCCGTCAACACCCTCAACAACATCGGCGACACCACCATCCGCGAATCCGTCCGCGCCGCCGGCGGCGACCCCGCCGACATCGGCTTCACCGAAGTCGCCTTCCCCGACATGCCCGCCCAGCTCGCCGCCGGCAACGTCGACGCCGTCTGGGTCGTCGAACCCTTCAAGTCCATCGTGGAGGCCGACGGCGGGCGCCCCGTCGCCTGGAACTACGTCGACGCCGCCCCCGACCTCACCGTCGCCGCCTACTTCGCCACCACCGAAATGGTCCAGGAGGACGCCGACCTCGTCGCCCGCTTCGCCGCCGCCGTAGCCGAATCCCTCCAGTACGCCACCGACAACCCCGACGCCGTCCGCGACATCCTCGCCACCTACACCGACATCAGCACCGACATCCTCGCCGCCATGACCCTCCCGGCCTGGCCCGCCGAGGTCAACCGCGACTCCGTCGAACGGCTCGCCGAACTCGGCGAGACCGACGGGATCTTCGAGAACCCGCCGGACGTGGACGCCCTCCTCCCATGAGCCGCAACGACGACCGCAGTCCGGCCGGAACGCGCCCCGCCGAGGCCCGATCCGGACCGGACCGCCCGCAAGCGCGCCGGCGGCGCCACCCCAGACCCCGGCCGCGTCCCGCCTCCCCAAGGAGGACTCCGCTGCTCCTGGGAGCGGCCGGGGTCGCCGCCGCCCTCGCGATCGGCCAGATCCTCCCGCACACCGGCCTGGTCGACCCCGACTACACGCCCACCACCGGCGCGGTCGCCGCCGCGCTGGCCGACGACCTCGTCCGATCCGAGTTCTGGCGCGCCCTCGCCGACACCCTGACCGCCTGGGCCCTCGGCCTCGCGATCGCCGTCGCCGCCGGGGCCGTCCTCGGCATCCTGATCGGCTCCCTCCCGTTCGTGCGCGCGGCCACCGCCTCCACCGTCGAGTTCCTGCGCCCCATCCCCTCGGTCGCCCTGGTGCCCTTGGCGGTCCTGCTGTTCGGCACCCGCCTGCCCTCGACCCTGCTCCTGGTCGTCTACGCCGCGTTCTGGCAGGTCCTCGTCCAAGTGCTCGCCGGCGTCCGCGACATCGACCCGGTCGCCGCCGACACCGCCCGGAGCTTCCGCCTGAGCCCTTGGGAGCGCCTTCGCCACCTCGCCTGGCCCACCGCGCTGCCCTATCTCATGACCGGCGTCCGCCTGGCGGCCACGGTCGCCCTCGTCCTCGCCATCACCGCCGAACTCGTCATCGGCTCGCCCGGACTGGGCCACGAGATCGCCGTCGCCCAGTCCTCGGGCGCGACCGAGCGGATGTACGCGCTCATCTGGGTCGCCGGCGGCCTCGGCGTCCTCGTCAACCTCGCCGTGCGCGCGGTCGAGAGAGGCGCCCTGGGCTGGCACCCGTCCGTCCGATCGGAGGCGACCGCGTGAACCTCCTGCGACGGGCCCTCGCGCTCACGGCCCTCCCCGCGATCCTCTTGGGCGCCTGGTGGATCGCCTCCGACGGCTCCACCAGCTTCTACTTCCCGCCACTGCGCGAGATCCTCGCCGAGTTCGGCGAGACGTGGACGGCCGACCGGTGGGCCGCCGACGTCCTGCCCAGCGTCGCCCGCCTCGGCGCCGGCTACGGCGCCTCCTGCCTCCTCGGCGTCGGTCTCGGCCTCCTCATCGGACGCACGACCTGGCTCATGCACCTCGCCGAACCCGTCCTGGAGTTCGCCCGCGCCGTCCCGCCGCCGGTCCTCGTCCCGGTCATCATGCTGTTCGCAGGGATCGGCGACACGATGAAGACCGCCGTCATCGTCTCCGGCTGCGTCTGGCCGATCCTGCTCAACACGATCGCCGGGGTCCGCTCGGCCGACGCGGTCCAGCTCGACACGGCCGCCGCGTTCGGCCTGGGCCGCACCAGGACCCTCGTGTCGGTCGTCGTGCCCGCCGCGAGCCCCCGGATCGTCACCGGGATGCGCCAGGCCCTCGCCGTCGGCGTCATCCTCATGGTCATCAGCGAGATGTTCGCCGCCCAGTCCGGGCTCGGCTTCGCGATCGTCCAGTTCCAGCGCAGCTACGCGATCCCCGCGATGTGGAGCGGCATCCTCCTCCTCGGCTGCCTCGGGGTCGCCCTCGCGGCCCTGTTCACCCTGTTCGACCGGGCGGTCCTGCACTGGTACCACCGGATGCGCGAAAGGAGCGCCTGAGTGCTCGAAGCGGACGGCATCGGCAAGGACTACCGGGTCGACGGCGCGGTCAACACCGCGATCGACTCGCTCACCTTCCAAGTGGCCGAAGGCGAACTGGTCTGCATCGTCGGCCCCTCCGGCTGCGGCAAGACCACCCTCCTGCGCATCTGCGCCGGACTCCTCGCCCCCACCCGAGGTGTCGCCAAAGTGGACGGACGCGAGGTCGACGGCCCTCCCGCCGACACCGCCGTCGTCTTCCAGGAGTACGGACGCAGCCTCTTCCCGTGGATGCGCGTGGGCGCCAACGTCGACCTGCCGCTGCGGCGCCTCGGCCTCACCCGGGCCGAACGGCGCGAACGCGTCGCCGAGGCCCTGGGCCTCGTCGACCTCGCCGGACGCGAGCGGGCCTGGCCCTGGCAGCTGTCGGGCGGGATGCAGCAGCGCGTCGCCATCGCCCGCGCCGTCGCCTACCGGCCCCGGCTCCTGCTCATGGACGAGCCGTTCGCCGCCGTCGACGCCCAGACCCGCGCCGAACTCGAAGACCTCATCCGGGACCTGTGGCACCGCCTCGGCGTCACCGTCGTGTTCATCACCCACGACATCGACGAATCGGTCTACCTGGGCCAGCGCGTCCTCGTCCTCTCCTCTTCGCCCACCCGCATGCAAGCCGAGATCCACATCGGACTCGGTGAGGACCGCGACCAGCTCGCCACCCGCTCGAGCCCCGAGTTCGCGAAGCTGCGCGGCGCGGTCTGGAAGGAGATCCAGGCGGCCAAGAAGGGCGGGGGCGAATGAAGGCGCGCGTCGGCATCATCGGGGCCGGTCCCGCCGGGCTCCTCCTCGCGCTCCTGCTGCACCGCAGCGGGATCGACTCGTTCGTGGTGGAGCGGCGCAGCCGCGCCCACTGCGAGTCGCGCGTGCGGGCCGGCGTCCTCGAGCAGGGCACGGTCGACACGCTCACCGCGGCGGGCGTCGGGGAGCGGATGCTCGCCGAAGGCCATGTGCACCACGGCATCGAGCTGCGCTTCGGAGGCCGGGGCCACCGGATCGCCTTCGAGGACCTCGTGCCGGGCCGCGCGATCACCGTGTACGGGCAGCAGGAGGTCGTCAAGGACCTCATCGCCGCGAACCTCGCCGCGGGCGTGCCGATCCGCTTCGAGGCCGACGACGTGGCCGTCCACGACATCGACGGCGACCCGTTCCTCACCTTCGGCGCCGATCGGCTCGACTGCGACGTGATCGCCGGGTGCGACGGCTTCCACGGCGTCTCGCGCGCCTCCGTTCCCGCGAATCGCCTGCGGCTGTTCGAGAAGACCTACCGGTTCGCGTGGCTGGGCGTCCTCGCCGACGTCGCCCCGTCCGCCTCGGAGCTCGTCTACTCCGCGTCCGAGCGGGGCTTCTCGCTGCACTCGATGCGCTCGGACCTGGTGAGCCGCTTCTACCTCCAGGTCCCGCCCGACGCCCGGGCCGAGGACTGGACCCACGAGGCGATCTGGGCCGAGCTCAAGGCCCGCCACGAGACCGTGCCGGGCTTCACCCTCGCCACGGGGCCGATCCGCGAGGTCGACGTGGCGGTGATGCGCTCGTTCGTGGTGGAGCCCATGCGGTTCGGGCGGCTCTTCCTCGCCGGGGACGCGGCGCACATCGTGCCGCCGACGGGGGCGAAGGGCCTCAACCTGGCGGTGGCCGACGTCCGGGTCCTCGCGGCGGCGCTGGGGGAGTACTGCCGGACGGGTTCGGAGGCGGGCCTGGACGCCTATTCGGCGACGTGCCTGCGGCGGGTGTGGCGCGTCCAGCACTTCTCGTCGTGGATGACGAGCCTGCTGCACCGGTTCGGCGACGGCGACGGCGGTTTCGACCGGCGGATCCAGCGGGCCCGGCTCGAAGGGGTCGTGCGCTCGCGGGCGCAGGCGACCGTGCTGGCCGAGAACTACGTGGGGCTGCCGTACGAGGACGCGTGAGGCGCCGCCGCGCGGGGCCTCGCCCGGTGCGGCGCCGTGTGCGGACGGTGCTTGAGCGACCCTGCCGCATTAATGGGAATCATATTCATTAATATGGCGGGATGCACGCGTTCGAGCACCGCCCGCCGTCAGCGCGGAATGCGCAGCCGGAAGTGGACGGTCTCGAACGGCTCGTCCGACCCGTCGCGCATGTCGTTGACGGCCACGCGCTCGTCGAACAGGACGGCGCCGCGCCTGGACCAGAACTCGACCGCGCCCGGCGTCCGCGCGTCGGTGTGCAGGTAGACCCCGGTGTAGCGCTCGCGGCCGGCGATGAAGTCGAGGCAGGCGTCGACGAGGCCGCCCGCCAGGCCGCGCCGGCGGTGCTCGGGGCGCACGTAGACGCGGTAGAGGCTCGCGGTGCGGCCCTCCTCGAAGTGCCGCGTCACCTCGTGGGGGTGCGGCGGCGAGACCGGGGTCTGCCCGCGCACGCCCGCGGTGCCCACGACCCGGCCGTCGCGGACGGCGACGAACAGCGCGTTGTCCTCGGGCGCCAGGTAGGACGACTCCAGGTCGATGATGTCGCCGTGCCACCGCGGCAGGTACCCGTGCCCGAAATCGCGGTACACGGTATCCAGCATCACCGAGCGGGCCTGCGCGACGTCGCCCGGTTCCGCCTGCCGCAGCACGTAATCGGCCGCACCTTTGGTCTCAGTAGTGGTCATCAGACTCGACACGCATGCCATTATTGCACCTGTTTTGCAATAAAGAAAACTTCGCGATAAGAGACGAGGCTCACTCCATGCCGCTCTCCCGGCGCACCATGCTCACCGCCGCCGCGCCCCTCGGCCTCGGCGGACTCCTCGCGACCGCGGGCTGCTTCGATTCCAGTGCAAGCGAATCGGGCCGGCTCACGATCGCGATGGCGCTCACCCCCGCCGCCGCGCTCTCGCCCCACTCCGAAGACGCGTTCCTCCTCGCCCGCTGGGCCGTCGCCGAGACCCTTGTCGGCCTCGACGACAACGGCCTGCCCGTCCCCCGGCTCGCCCTCGACTGGACCCAGGTCGAGGACACCGCCTGGGATCTCACCCTCCGCGAGGGCGTCGCCTTCCAGGACGGCACCGCCCTCGACGCGGCCGCCGTCGCCGCCTGCCTCAACGCCGCCGCCTCCGCCGCGGCCGTCCCCCGCGTCATCGACGGCGTCGGCCTCACCGCCGAAGCCACCGGCGACCACACCCTCCGCATCACCACCGCCGAGACCGACCCCGTACTCCCGCAACGCCTGTCCAGCCCGCAGCTCGCGATCCTCTCCCCGGACGCCTACCAGGGCGACACCGTCGACCCCGTCGGGCACGCCACCGGGCCCTTCACCATCACCGAGTCCACCGCCACCGGCGCCGTCCTCGAACGCCACGAGGGCTACTGGGGCGAGCCGGCCCTCCTGGACGGCTACCGCGCCGACTACGTGCCCGACGCCGCCACCCGCGTCGCGGCCCTGCGCTCCGGCGAAGCCCACGTCCTCGAAGCCGTGCCCTACGCCCAGATCGCGAACCTCCAGGACTCCCAGCTCCAGGACGCCCCCACCGGCCGCACCGTCAGCCTCTACCTCAACACCGCCGCCGGCCCCCTCGCCGACCCCGCGCTGCGGGCCGCCGTCGCCGCCGCGGTCGACCCCGGCCCGATCGTCGACGACCTCTACGAGGGCCGCGCCGACGCCCCCGAAGGGCTCTTCGGGCCCGCCCTCGCCTGGGCCGCCGACCACCGCGACCACACGCTCCCCGAGCCCGCGGCCCCCGCGGGGGAGGCGCTGCGCCTCGCCACCTACTCCAACCGCGCCGAACTCCCCGAAGCGCTCACCGTCATCGCCGCGCAACTCGAGGCCGCCGGATTCGCGACCGAGACCGAAGTGCGCGAGTACAACGACATCGAACCCGACATGCTCGCCGGCGAATTCGACTGCGTCCTGATGTCCCGCTCGGTCGTCCAGGACTCCGGGGACGCCTACACCTACCTCGACTCCGACTTCACGACCGGCGGCGGCTTCAACGTCTCCCAGCTCGCCGACCCGGACGTGGACGCGGCCGTCGCCGCGATCAGGGCCGCCTCCGCGCCGCTCGACGGCGACACCCCCGAAGCGGTCGCCGCGCGCCGCCAGAACGCCGTGCTCGACGCCGAAGCGGTCGTCCTCGCGACCACCGCGATCGTCCCCGTCGCCCACGAACGACTCGTCACCGGTGTCGCCCAAGGCGTCACGGGCATCGCCAGCGACCCGCGCGAACGCGAGATCATCACCGCTGCGACCGACATGGACCCGGCATGAGGCTCGCCGTTCTGGCTGCCTCGCGCGCTGCCGAGGCGACTTCGGGATACTCGGCAGCGCGCGAGACGGCCATCGCCGCCGGGCGCCTCGATTCCCTTGCCGCACAGGGAAGTTCCCCCGCGAGCGCGACCACGGCGACGGCTGCGAGCGCCTCCGTGCGGCGGACGGGCACACCGCCCCGGCCCCGCTCGGCCGCAGCGGACAGGCCCTAACCCGTGACACCGCACCGAGGCGCGCTCCTCACCGGGACTCTGACGCGACTGTCGGTCCTCGCGGCCGTCCTCGTCGCGATCGGCCTGCTGCCCTGGCTCGCCGACCGCGACCCGGCCCTCACCGTCCTGCGCGCCCGCTACCCCGGACGCGAAGCCACCGAGAGCGCCCTCGCCGCCGTCCGTGCCGACCTCGGCCTCGACGCCGGGCCCCTCCCGATCCTCCGCGACCGGCTCACCGGCCTCGCCCGCGGCGACCTCGGCACCTCCTGGGCCAGCGGCGAAGCCGTCGCCGACACCGTCCTGCCCGCGTTCGCCACCTCCCTCACGGTCATGGCCGCGGCCCTGCTCGTCACCGCCGCGATCACCGCCGCCGCATGCGCACCCGCCCTGCGCCGCGCCGCGACCGGACGGCCCGTCGGCACCGGCGGCATCGCCGTCGCCTCCTTCGCAGCCCTCCCCGACTTCCTCCTCGCCACCCTCGGCGTCGCCGTCTTCGCCGCCTGGCTCGGCCTCCTGCCCGCCTACGGCTTCGACGGCCCCGCGAACCTCGTCCTCCCCGCCCTCGCCATGGGCCTGCCCGGCGGCGGCCTCGCCGCCCGCCTCGGCCGCGACGCCATCGGCCACGTCGCCGCCGAAGACTGGGTGCGGCAGTGGCGCACCGCCGGATACTCCCGCCGCCGCATCGCACGCGGCCTCCTGCGCCGCGCCGCCCCGCCCCTCGCCCCGCAACTGGCGATCGTGGCCGTCAGCATCACCGGCGCGGCCGTCGCCGTCGAGACCGTCTTCGCCGTCCCCGGCCTCGGCCGCGCCGCCCTCGCCGCCGCCGACGCGCAAGACCTCCCGGTCCTCCAGGCGTGCATGCTGATCCTCATCGGCTTCGGCTTCGCCGCCGGACTCGCCGCGAGAGCCGGCGCCCGCCGCCTCGCCGGACCGGCCGCCGACGCCGCAGCCCTCCCGGTCGCCCCGCCCGCCACCGGCGGACGCCGCCGCCACCTCGTCTGGTTCGCCTGCGCCGCAGCGCCCCTCGCCGTCGCGATCATCTACGGGCTCGCGCGCGGCGGCACCATCGCCACCGGGACCCGCCTCGAAGGACCGGGCCTCGCCCACTGGCTCGGCACCGACGAACTCGGCCGCGACGTGCTCGCCCGCCTCGGCCAGGGCGCCTGGTGGACGGCGGGCGCGGCGCTCGGCGCGTGCGCGCTGTCGTACGCGATCGCGCTGGCCCTCGGTTTCCTTCCGCGCCTGGCGCATCCGCTGGCGGAGGCGTTCAACTCGTTCCCGGTCGCGATCGCCGGGATGCTCGTCGTGGTCGTGCTGGGACGCGGCCAGGTCGGCGCGGTGCTCGCGGTCGTGGCCGTCTCCTGGCCGCCGCTCGCCGCCCACGCGGCCGCGCTCGTGGCCCGGGCGCGGACCGCCGGGCACCGTGAAGCGCGCCTCGCGCTGGGCGCCGGACCGGGCTGGATGCTGCGGCGCCACACGCTCCCGCTGGTCACCGGCCCGCTCGCGGCGCACGCGGGCCTGCGGCTGCCGGGCATGGCGCTCGGCATCGCGTCGCTGGGTTTTCTCGGCCTCGGCGCCGGCCCCGACGCCCCCGAATGGGGCGCGAGCCTCGCGAGATCGATGCCGTACCTCGAACGGGCCCCGCTCGCCGCCCTGGCCCCGGCCGCGGCGATGATCGCCCTCACCCTCGCGGTGATGGCGGCGGTCTCCTTCCCGAGGAGCGCGAGGCGACACGCCGCCTGAATCGAAATGCGAGCATGCGCGAAGCATGATTCATATGCTTGCCGCATGCTTGAGAGTTACACTCAGACCATGAAGAACATCCAGGTGAAGAACGTTTCTGACGAAGTCCACCGGGTGTGGAAGACGCGCGCCGCCGCGGCGGGCATGTCCCTCCAGGAGTTCCTGCTCCGGAAGCTGACGCGGGAAGCACAGCAGCCCACGGTTGCCGAGGTCTTCGCGCGGGTGGAGCACCGAGGGGGTCCCGCGCTCGATCACGACGAGATCGTGGCGATGATCCGCGAAGACCGAGACGCCCGGTGATCGTCGTCGATGCATCGGTGCTTGCTTCCGCAGTGGTGTCGTTGACCGAACCCGATACACAACTTCGCAGGGAACTTGAGCAGCACGAGTTGGCGGCACCAGATCATGTCAACCTCGAGGTGATGTCGATCCTTCGCAAATACTGCCGCAGGAATGTCCTCACTGAGGAGCGGGCCGGATTGGCCCTGTTCGACCTCAAGGAACTCTCGATCGAGCGCGTACCTTTGGCGGCCTTGGAAATCCGCATCTGGGAACTGCGGCACAACGTGACCTCATATGATGCGGCGTATGTCGCGCTCGCAGAGCGGTTCGGCGCGGAATTGTGGACCTTCGACCGGAAGCTTGCGAATGCGCCCGGGACGGAGTGCGTCATCAAGGTTCCCGAGTTCAACTGAGACGTCGAGGCCCCGCCGCACTGCGGCGGGGCCTCGACGTCTGCTGCTATTTCCAGGCCCGCGGCGCCATGATCGCGACCGTCGTGCCGCTCGGGGCCGCCACCCCCGCCACCCGCAGGCCCGGCACGTCCATCGGCGGCGCCGCCACCGAGCCGCCCAGCTCCACCGCCCGGTCGCAGGTCGCGTCCGCGTCCTCCACGGCCACCATCACGCTCCACTGCGCCGGCAGCGACAGTTCGAAGCCCTCCGCCGCATGGCAGCCGCCGAACTCCTCCCCGCCCTCGCCCGCGCTCAGCGCCGCGTACGGCCTCGGATTGTCCGCGCTCTCCCACGGCGGCGTGACCACCTTCCAGCCCAACAGGTCCGCGTAGAACCGCATCGCCTCAGCCGGCACCCCGTCATGGTGGTACTCGGCCCACGAGACCGCGTTCGACTCCCCGAACGCGCCGAAACCGGTCCCCGGCGCCAGCGCCTCCATCAGCCCGAACGATGCCCCGTTCGGGTCGATCAGCATCGCGAACCGGAGCATCCCGCCCATCTCCTCCGGGCCCTCGACCAGCGTGGCGCCCAGCGCCTGCGCCTTCTCGGTCGCGGCGGCGCAGTCGGCCACCCGGAACTGGAGGTTCCAGATCCGCGACGGCTCGGCCCCAGGCGGGCACGGCATGATCCCCATGACCTCCCGCCCCGAATCCCTGGACCCGTCCGGGATGGAGAAGGTGGTGTAGTTCCCGAACTCCTCGCCGGCGTTCTGCGACGACCAGCCGAACAGGTGCTCGTAGTACCGGGTGTCCGCCTCCAGGTCCGACGTCAACGAGTCGGACCAGATCGGCGCCCCCAACGGAATCGAGGTCATGGCTTCGCTCCTTCGCAGCACGGTATCGACCACCACACCGTCGCACGCCCCACCGACAACCGCAGGGCTTCACGCCCAATCCCGCGGCGATCGATCACGCCCCGCTCACGCCGCGTTCGCGCGCTCCCGGCTCGACATCACCGAGAAGTGCGCCCCCGTCGGCGACGCCAGCACCGCCATCCGCCCGCCCGGGTCCTCCATCGGCGCCACCACGACCGAACCGCCCAGGTCCACCGCCTTCGACACCGTCAGCTCGACCGTGTCGGTCCCGAAGCACACCACCCAGTGCGGCTTCATGTCCAGCTCCGGGCCCAGCGCCATGCGCCCGCCCCCGAACTCCACGTTCGTCTCGTGCGTCCACAAGGCGACGTACGGCGCGTCCCGCGGCGGGTCCTCCGCGTCGGGCAGCCGCACCGACCAGTTCAGCAGCTCCGCGTAGAACTGCATCGCCTCCACCGGCGCCCCGTCGTACACGTACTCGCACCACACGATCGCGCCCGGCTCGTCGAACGCCGTGAAGCCGACGTGGTCGCTCAACGGTTCGAACAGCCCGAACGCGCCCCCGTCCGGATCGCGCATGGCCGCGTACACCAGGTCCTCGCCGACGCGCATCGGATGGCTGATGATGGTGCCGCCGAGCTTCTCCGCGTCGGCCGCCGCCTGCACGCAGTCGTCCACGTGGAACGACACGCCCCAGCCCGCGGGCATGCCCGGCTCGCCCGGAGGGTTCTGCGAGATCCCCGCGACCGCCCGCGCCACCGACACGGTCGTGCCCAGGCACAGCTCCGTGTAGTGCCCGAACTGCTCGCCGCTGTCGAAGCTCGCCCAGTTGAACAGGCGCGTGTAGAACTCCAGGTCGGCGGCCACGTCGGGGGAGTTGGTATCGGCCCAGATCGGGGCTCCGAGGGGAATCGAGGTCGGCATGGCGAACGTCCTTCGGGGTCAGGTCTCGCAGGTCAGGTCTTGCGGGTCAGCGCACCGCGGGTCGGCGATGCCACCCCACCGTCCCACGCGAGTGCGACGCGGGCAATACCTCGGTGCCGCGGGCGGACCCGCGCCGCCGCGAATACCCGCCCGCGCGCCCCCGCCAAACCTCCGGGCCCGCGCCCGGACGCGAATCGGCCCGCCGCGGCACAGCGGCGGGCCGGTGGAAATCGGACGTTACGGCTGGCCGCGGCGCTGCTCCTGCAGCAGGTCCCTGATCTGCTCCAGCAGGACGACCTGCTCCTCGCGCACCACTTCCGCCTCCTCCTCGGTCGACATGAACCGGTCGCGGAGCTTGTTCATCGGCAGCACGATGACGAAGTACACCGCCACCGAGGTCAGGAAGAACACCAGGAGGCCGTTGATGAACACCCCGTACGGGAAGTCGACCCCGTTCACGGTGAAACTGCCGCCGACCTCGCCGCCGCCGGTCACCAGCGTGATGAGCGGGTTGAGGAACGCGTCGCCGAACGAGGCCACGAGCGCGGTCATCGCCGCACCCATGACCACCGCGACGGCCAGTTCCACCACGTTGCCGCGCATCAAGAACTCTTTGAACCCTTTGATCATGACCACGAGTCTCGCATCCGCGAACGCCCCGGCCGCCGCCGTGCGGCGCGGTGTCGCGCCCCGGCCGCGAGATCACCCTCACGGGAACAAGTCGGGCCCCGCCGCGGTTGTGCCATCCGGCGGCGGCTCCGACCGGCCGCACCGCGAACCGCACACTTCGAGAGGCAATCCCATGAGCGACATCGTCATCGGCGGCGACCTCCGCGTCGACCGGCTCGGCTACGGCGCGATGCGCCTCAGCGGCGACCCCGGCATCTTCACCCCGCCCAAAGACCGCGACGCGGCCGTCGCCGTCCTGCGCCGCGCCGTCGAACTCGGCGTGAACTTCATCGACACCGCCGACTCCTACGCCCTCGGCGACAACGAGTCCCTCATCGCCGAAGCCCTCCACCCCTACGACGACGGGGTCGTCATCGCGACCAAGGGCGGCAACACCAGGCCCTCCGCCGAGGAATGGGTGGCCGTCGGCGCCCCCGGCTACATCCGCCAGCAGGCCGAACTGAGCCTGCGCCGCCTCAAGGTCGAGGCCATCGACCTCTACCAGATCCACCGCCTCGACCCCGCCCTCCCGGTCGCCGACCAGATCGCCACCCTCGCCGACCTCCAGCGCCAGGGCAAGATCCGCCACATCGGCCTCTCCGAGGTCACCGTCGCGCAGCTCAAGGAGGCCCAGGCGGTCGCCCCGATCGCCAGCGTCCAGAACCTCTACAACCTCGTCACCCGCCAGAGCGAGGACGTCCTGGACTACACCGCCGAGCAGGGCATCGCGTTCATCCCGTGGTTCCCGATCGCCGCCGGCGCCCACGCCGGACCCGACGGACCCGTCGGCAAGATCGCCGCCGAGATCGGCGCGACCCCGGCCCAGACCGCGCTGGCCTGGCTCCTGCGCCGCTCCGGCAACATCGTCCCGATCCCGGGCACGAGCTCGATCGCGCACCTGGAGGAGAACCTGGGCGCGCGCGACCTCGTGCTCACCGACGAGCAGTTCGACGCCCTGAACGCCCTGGGCGCGTAAGGTCTTCGGGCCCGCGCCGGGAGGTGCGGGCCCGCACCGGCCTCAAGGATTGAGCGGCGCCAGGCGGAAGCGCTCGAAGTCCGCCGTCGGGGCGTCGGGGTTGTCGAACGCGAGGGTGTTGGCGCCTTCGCGCAGGTCGACGATCACCGGGTAGGTCCAGAAGTCGTTCCAGGTCCACGTGCCGCGCATGGGGAAGCGCCCGACGTGCGCCCCGTTCACCGCGAGGTCGCAATAGCGCGTGATGATGTCCACATTGTACTCGTGGCCTTCGATGCGCACGTCGTTCGCGTAGCTCACCAGCAGCATGTGCGGCCCCGCCCCGGCCTCCACGGTGAAGGACACGCCCGCGCCCCGGCCGTTCCAGCCGATCACGTGCCCCCGGTTCGCGAAGTCGTTCACCACCAGGCACGAGCCGCCCGAGCGGACCACCTCGGCCGCGTCGACCTCCACCGGCTCCGGACCGGTCGCGGGCCGCACCGCCAGGCGCGGCACGTCCGCGGCGGTGCGCAGCCGGTTGATCCCCGCGTGCAGGAACACCGGCCGCTCCAGGTCGACCGGGACGTCCTGGTTCTGCGGCCCCGCGAGCACGCCCGAGCGCGCGCCCTCGATCCGGTGGTAGCCGTCGGCCGCCGCGTACAGGTCGAAGACCAGGCCGTCGCCGTCGATCCGCGCGAACGTCCCGTCGTAGACCTCGTGGCAGGGCCGGTGCTCGGTCAGCTCGATCTTGTCGAGCGCGACCTCGCCGCGCGCCGTCCCGATCGCGCCGGTCTTCGACAGCTCCACGGTGTTCGCGCCCTCCCGCAGCGACACGCTCCGGTGCACGATCGAGCGGTGCTGCCAGTTCATCGTGCTCGGGTACTCCACGAACCCCTCGGTGCCGTTCACGGTGAGCACCTGCTGCGCGGGCTGCGGCTCGGTCGCCTCAGCGCCGCGACCGTACATGTGCGCGTAGAAGATCCCCAGGTCGTAGAGACCTTCCGCGGGGACCTGGACGTGGAAGACCACGCCCGAATCGGTCTGGTTCAGGCCGCTCACGTCGTGCTCGCCCGAGGCGGCGAAGCCGTTGCCGTCGTCGGCGCACCCCTGCCGGGTCGTCTCGCCGGAGGTGACGACCGCGCGCTCGGCCTCCCACGAGCCCTTCCACGGCGGCGGCCCGATCGCCTCGGCCCCGCCGCGGGCGATCCGGACCCAGTACGCCGCCATCCGGTCCGGTGCGGACACCGGGATCTCCAGGCCCGCGGGCGGACCCGTGACGCGGCCGACCGCGACCGGCGGCCCCGCGGCGCCCTCGTAGCCCGACCAGTCGATGCGGTGCACCGTGGCGGTGACCTCCTCGCCCCAGAACGCCGGGTCCAGGCCCTCCGCCGCGACGACGAAGTCCGCGTCCGTGCCGCCGACGAGGATCTGCGCGGTCCCGCGCTCCCCGTCGATGCTCGCGACGCCCTGCAACGTGTCGACAGTGTCCGGGCGCGGCGGGCTCACGCGGACGGTCTCGCCGGTCATCCCGGAGTACGCCTTGAGGAACCACCACGCGCCGTTGGGCACGTTCGGCCGCGCCGCCGCGCCCGAGTAGCCGCCGGCGGCCGTCCAGTAGGCCATGTCGGCGTGGACCTTGGTGTCCTCGAACATCGCGGCCCACTGCACGAGCTGCCCGGGCACCGACAGGTCCCGGTTGTTCGCGTACTCGTCGATGTTGACCTGGAGCGGGCCGATGCCGAGGCCGGCCTCCAGCTCCCGGTAGGCCGCGTAGTGGCCGCGGTAGGACGCGAGGGAGCCCGGGGAGAGCTCGTGCCAGGACGCCCACTCCGGGAGCGTCCCGGTGTCGCGGGCGCGGGTGAGG
Source organism: Glycomyces harbinensis (assembly GCF_900101745.1). Lineage (GTDB taxonomy): Bacteria > Actinomycetota > Actinomycetes > Mycobacteriales > Micromonosporaceae > Glycomyces > Glycomyces harbinensis. The sequence goes on from NZ_FNAD01000003.1 coordinate 30,793, forward strand.
AAGTGCCGCATGAACTCCGGGTGGAAGAACGCCTCGTTCGGCCCCGCGAGCGGCACTCCCGGGGCCAGGCCCCGCAGCAGCCGCGCCGTGGTGGTCCAGTCGGCCATGAACCGGTCGAACAGCGCCGGGTCGTTCTCCTTGAGCCCGTACCAGATCCAGTCGGGCTCGTTGAACGGAACAAACACCAGCCGCCCCTCGTTGCCCTCGGTGAGCATCGGCGGGACGACCGCGCACAGCCGCTCGTGGTAGACGTCGATCCCCACGTCCTCGTACGGCCACTTGGCGAACAGGTCCTGGAGGTAGACGAACGCCAGGCCGGTGCCCTTGCCCTCCCTGTCGCCGCGGCGCAGCACGGTGACCGCGTCCGAGGCGTCGCCGCCCGGGTGCTGCGCGCCGCCGTCGGGCTTCACCGCGAGGGTGGTGATGTCGAGGGCGTCGAGCAGCTCGTCGCCGGGCACGCCGTCCTCGGAGACGCCGTAGAGCGACCCGGTCGCGCCGTGCAGCACCGGGCCGGTGGCCGTGGCGAAGTCCGCGCCGATGCGCTCCGGCCTCGCCGCCGGACGGGGTTGAGGGGTCATGGCTGGGCCTTTCGAACGCCGGGCCTCTCCAGGGTCCGTCCCGCCTCGCCCTGACGCGCGGAACGGCTCCCGTAACAGTGTGCCTCTCGCGGATCAGGAACGGGGGCTTGGCGGACCGGAGGTTTCGCGGACGATGAGCTCGGGCTCGGGCCAGCTCGGCCTGGGACGGGGGATCGCGCCGTCGACGCGGTGGCGCAGGAGCTCGAACGCGCCGCGGCCGACGCTCTCGAAGTCCTGGTTCACCGTGGTCAGCGCGGGGGTCGTGAACGCCGAGAACGGCGTGTTGTCGAAGCCCACGATGGACAGGTCGCCGGGGACCGAGCGCCCGGCCAGGTGCGCGGCCCGCAGCGTCGCGAGCGCGAGGTGGTCGTTGCCGCACAGGATCGCGGTCACCGACGGGTCGGCCACGAGCGGGCGCACCGCCTTGAACGCCTCGGTGATCGTCCACCCGGACGGCACGGGGGCCGGGACCTCCCGGCCCGCCTCGCGCAGCACGCGGGCCCAGCCGTCGGCCCGGTGGGCCTTGCCGCCGCCGAACGTCCCGGTCGAGGTCGGGATCGCCAGGTGGTGGACGGTGGCGTGGCCCAGGTCGAGCAGGTAGCGGGTGGCCTCGGCCGCGGCCTTGCCGTCGTCCATGCCCACCAGCCACGGCGAGGCGGCCAGCTCCTCGGCGGTGTAGGGGCCGATGGCGACCATGGCCTGCGGCTGGGTGTCGAGCAGGACCTGCTTGGCGCGCATGCCGGGCTCGTCGTGGGCCATGATGATCGTCGGCTCGCCGGCGCGGGGCAGGCGGGCGATGATGTCGGCGTCGGAGTGGGTGTCGGCCGGGTCGAGGACCGAGATCGACACGCTCCACTCCAGGGACCTCGCGGCCTTCTCGATCCCGCGCAGGGCCGCCTCGGGCCCGTACAGCGAGGTGTCGGCGGTGAGCACGGTGACCGATTCGACCGCGCCGCCCGCGAGGCTGCGCGCGAGCCGGTTGGGCCGGTAACCGAGTTCGGCGATGGCCTCGAGGACCTTGTCGCGGGTCGCCGCGGCCACGCGGGGCGAGCCGTTGACGACCCGTGAGACGGTCTGGTGGGAGACCCCGGCCAGCCGGGCCACGTCCCAGATGCTGGCTGCCTTCTTCGGTTGCGCCATCGCAGTCGGTCTCTTTCCATGTTCGTCTCAGGCCGCTTTCGGGGGACACGGTGTGAACACAGTGTGGCCGCGGTCCCGTACGACGATACGCCGAGCGATGTTAGCGTTCACTCATTTCGGCGGTCAAGCCGTTCGGGGCACGATTCCGTAACGGTGCGGTGATGCGCGGGCAACCGATGGTGAGCCCCCGGCAAACGCGTCAAATGCCGCATCCGCACCATGCGTTGCAGTGGTACACGTCTCAGGGCCCGTCGTGAGCGGGAGTTCACACGCTCGAAATCTTTCGCGACAGCTTCTTAACACGCAGGCCCGGGCCGCGTAACACATTTTGGTGAAGCTGGCTTCACTCCGGTAGGTAGGAGAATCACGCGCCGACCGCTTTCCCGACGGTAACGGCGGGCGGGCCGCGAGGCCCGGCGGTCGGCGCGTGACATCCATACCGAGCACCGTCGCTCCCCTCACGCCGGAACAGCCTGAACGCCCGCAGTACGTACCTATCTCTGGAGAGAGGAGGCGGCCATGCCCGAACTCGATACCGGCAATAACGCGTGGATCTTGATCTCAGCCGCCCTGGTCCTGCTCATGACTCCCGGCCTCGCCCTGTTCTACGGTGGTCTGAGCCGATCCTCGAGCGTCATCAACATGATGCTCAAGTGCCTCGTGGCCATCGGCCTCACCTCGGTCGTCTGGGTCCTGGTCGGCGAGTCCATCGCCATCGGCGACGGCGGCGGCAACCCGTTCTTCAGCATGGACGTCAGCTCGGCCTTCGGCCTGCGTTACGTCACCGACCTCGGCATGGTCGACGGCGGCGTCTCCGCCGGCGCCATGTCGGCCTTCGGCATGATGTTCGCGATCATCACGGTCGCCCTCATCGCCGGCGCCGTCGCCGACCGCATGAAGTTCTCCGCCTGGATCATCTTCTCCGCCGCGTGGGTCGTCCTGGTCTACGCCCCGGTCGCCTACTGGGTGTGGGGCGGCGGCTGGATCGAGGAGCTCGGCGTCCTCGACTTCGCCGGCGGCACCGCGGTCCACGCCAACGCCGGCGCCGCCGCGCTCGGCCTGGCGCTCGTCGTCGGCCGCCGCATCGGCTGGAAGGACGGCAACTTCGCCCCGCACAACCTGCCCCTGGTCGTGATCGGCGCCGGCCTGCTGTGGTTCGGCTGGTTCGGCTTCAACGCCGGCTCCGCGTTCGTCTCCGACGCCATCGCCGGCCTGGCCCTGCTCAACACGCAGGTCGCCACCGCCGCCGCGATCCTCGCCTGGCTGCTCATCGACCGCATCCGGGGCATCAAGCCCTCGGTCCTGGGCGCCTGCTCCGGCGTCATCGCCGGCCTGGTCGCCATCACCCCGGCCGCCGGCTACGTGACCCCGCTGGGCGCCATCGCCATCGGCGCCGTCGCCGGCGTGATCTGCCCCTTCGCCATCGGCCTCAAGCACAAGCTCGGCTACGACGACTCGCTCGACGTGGTCGGCCTGCACATGGTCGCCGGCATCTGGGGCTCCATCGCGGTCGGCCTGTTCGCCTTCGGCGGCGTCACCGGCGGCACCGACGGCGTCTTCTACGGCGGCTCGTTCGCGTTCCTCGGCTGGCAGACCGTCGCGGTCCTGTCCGTGGTGCTCTACTCCTTCGTCGTGGCCCTGATCATCGCCCTGGTCCTCAAGTTCACGATCGGCGTCCGCATCACCGAAGAGCAGGAGCTGGCGGGCATCGACGCCGCCCAGCACGGCGAGGCGGGCTACGACATGCCCGTCAACGGCAATGTCGGAACCGGCCTACCCGAGGCCGCCGGCGAGCCCGAGAAGGTCAACGTCTGACGCACGACTTCACGTCACCGCTAGGGACGGCCGCCCGGCAACGGGCGGCCGTCCCGCTTTTCGCGCCCGCTTTCGGCATCGCCACCGTGCCCCGGGGTACCCCCGGCGTCACCGGGCGGCGGCTCCGCCGCCATCCCCGTTAAGCTCGTAAGAGTTCATCCGCATTGCACCATCGAGAGGTTCGCCCGTGTTCGACGCGCTGTCAGATCGACTGTCGGGAATCTTCGAGTCGATCCGCGGCAAGGGCCGCCTGACCGAAGCCGACATCGACGCCACCGCCCGCGAGATCCGCCTCGCCCTGCTGGAAGCCGACGTCGCCCTCCCGGTGGTCAAGACCTTCATCGCGCAGATCAAGGAGCGGTGCTCGGGCGCGGAGGTCTCCAAGGCCCTCAACCCCGCCCAGCAGATCATCAAGATCGTCAACGAGGAGCTGGTCGCCATCCTCGGCGGCGAGACCCGGCGCCTCAACTACGCCAAGCAGGCCCCCACGGTCATCATGCTCGCGGGCCTCCAGGGCGCCGGCAAGACGACCCTCGCCGGGAAGCTCGCCAAGCACCTCAAGGGCGACGACCACTCCCCGCTCCTGGTCGCCGCCGACCTCCAGCGCCCCAACGCCGTCGGGCAGCTCCAGGTCCTCGGCCAGCGCGCCGGCGTGGCCGTCTACGCCCCCGAGCCCGGCTCCGGCGTCGGCGACCCCGTCAAGGTCGCCCTCGACTCGATCGCCGAGGCCCGCCAGAAGGGCCACGACGTGGTCATCGTCGACACGGCCGGCCGCCTGGGCATCGACGAGGAGATGATGCAGCAGGCCCGCGAGATCAGGGCCGCCGTCAACCCCGACGAGGTCCTCTTCGTCATCGACGCCATGATCGGCCAGGACGCGGTGAACACCGCCGAGGCCTTCCGCGACGGCGTCGGCATCACCGGCGTGGTCCTCTCCAAGCTCGACGGCGACGCCCGCGGCGGCGCCGCGCTCTCGGTCCGCCACGTCACCGGCCAGCCGATCCTCTTCGCGTCCACGGGCGAGAAGCTCGAGGACTTCGACGTCTTCCACCCCGACCGGATGGCCTCGCGCATCCTCGGCATGGGCGACATGCTGACCCTCATCGAGCAGGCCGAGGCCGTGTTCGAGGAGGACCAGAAGGAGGAGATGACCCAGAAGCTCCTCCAGGGCGAGGACTTCACGCTCGAGGACTTCCTGGAGCAGATGCAGGCCATCCGCAAGATGGGCCCGATCGGCAACCTCCTGAAGATGATGCCGGGCATGGGCGGCCAGATGCGCCAGCAGATCGACTCGATCGACGACAAGCAGATCGACCGGACCTCCGCGATCATCCGCTCGATGACCCCGGCCGAGCGCCGCGACTCCTCGCTCATCAACGGCTCGCGCCGCCTGCGCATCGCCAACGGCTCGGGGGTCACCGTCTCCGAGGTCAACCAGCTCCTGACGCGGTTCAAGGACGCGCAGAAGATGATGCGCCAGATGTCGGGCGCGATGGGCCTGCCCACGGGCACGAAGGCCACGAAGTCGCCGTACAACAAGCGCAAGGGCAAGAAGGGCAAGAAGAAGCCGGTCGTGCGCCGGGGCGGGACCGCCGCGGCGGGCGGCGCGGCGCCGCAGCTGCCGCCGGGCCTGGGCGGCCAGCCCGGCCAGATGCCGGACCTGTCGCAGTTCAACCCCGCGGACCTGCCCGACATCGACTTCGAGCAGTTCCTCAAGGACCAGAACAAGAAGAACAAGTAGCCCGATCGGGTGATGGTCGCGTGTTCCCCGCCACGAAGCGGGCGGGGCAAGCGCGATCCTGTCGGAGGGCGGCGGCACGTTTGGGGCGCGCCTCCGATTCTTTTCTTACCCACCCTGGGTGGGAGGTCCGCCCCGCGCCCTCGCCCCGGCGTCGGGGCACGCGGTCCCTTCGCCGCCCGCTGGACAAGTCCGCCCGTCCGGGCGATACTGCGAGGCGATGACTTCACTCGCACCGCTTGCGCCTCTGCACCTTCGCGTCGTCTGGCTCCCTGACGACGCCGTGCGCGACGTCTACGTCGACGGGGACCGGATCACCTTCGACCCCGTCCCCGGGGCCCGCACCGTCGCCACTGGGGGCTTCGCCCTTCCCGGCCTCGTGGACGCCCACTGCCACATCGGCATCCGCCGCGGCGCCGCCCCGATCGAGAGTCTCGACGAGGCCCGGTCCCTCGCGCTCAGAGACCGGGACGCCGGGGTGCTCGCCATCCGCGACGCCGGATCGCCCTACCCGTACCCCGAACTCGTGGGCGAGGACGGCATGCCGCGCCTCATCCGCGCCGGACACCACATCGCCGCCTCCAGGCGCTACCTGCGGGGCATCGGGCTCGAATGCGAACCCGACGAGGTCGTCGGCGCCCTCGCCCGCCAGGCGAAGCTCGGGGACGGCTGGGTCAAGCTCGTCGGCGACTGGATCGACCGCTCCCGCGGCGACCTCGCCCCCTCGTTCGAGCCCGAGGTCCTGACCGCCGCCATCCGCGCGGCCCAGGCCGAGGGCGCGAAGGTCGCGGTCCACACCTTCTCCGAGGAGGCCGCCGCCTGCGTCGTGGCGGCCGGCGCCGACTCGATCGAGCACGGCACCGGGCTCGACCCCGACCTGCTCGACCGCATGGCGTCGCAGGGCACCGCCCTGGTGCCCACGATGATCAACATCGAGACGTTCGAGGACATCGCCGCCGGGGCCGACGCCAAGTTCCCCCGCTACGCCGACCACATGCGCCGCCTCAAGCAGGGCTTCCCCGAGGTCGTGCGCGCCGCCTGGGACGCGGGCGTGCCGGTCTACCTCGGCACCGACGCGGGCGGGGGGATCGACCACGGCCTGGCCGCCGAGGAGATGCGCCTGCTCCACGAGAAGGCCGGCATCCCGGCCGCGGACGTGGTCGCCATGGCCTCCTGGCGCGCCCGCGACTGGCTCGGCCTCCCGGGCGATCTGGGGGACGTCGTCGTGTACGACCGTGATCCCCGATCCGACCTCGCCGCCGCGCGCGAGCCCGCGCTCGTCATCCTCAGGGGACGGATGACCACCAGCGCCTGACCGGATATCACGACGATTCACGAACCAGCCTCGTCACAGTGGGTTGGCGGGTGTCGGCTATCGTGAACCTCCCCGCGCCGTTTCCGCCCGAGCAGAGAGCAATCAGCGATGACTTATCCTCCGCCTCCGGACCAGTCCGGTCAGGGCGGCTTCCAGTACGACCCGTACGGCAGCCAGCCCGGTTCACAGCCCGGTTCACAGCCCCCGAACCCGGGCGGCTACAGCCCCCAGCCGCAGCAGCCGGGTTACAGCCAGCCCCAGCAGCCCGGCTACGGCCCGGCCCCGCAGCTGCCGCCCGCGGCTCCGGGCTACCCGCCGCCGTACGGCGCGCCCGGCTACGGGCCCCAGCTGCCCAAGGGCCAGGCCATCGCCTCGATGGTGCTCGGCATCGTCGCTGCCGCGTTCCTGTGCATCCCCTACGCCGGCGGTTTCATCGCGTTCGTCTGCGGCGTCATCGCCGCGATCCTCGGCGGCATCGCCCTGAAGAAGGTCAACCAGGGCGTCGGCGGCGGCAAGGGCCAGGCGATCACGGGCCTCGTGCTCGGCATCATCGTCTGCGCCATCGGGGTCTTCGTCATCATCGCGGTCGCGGCGGGCATGGCCATGCTCGGCACCGCCGGGACCAGCACTCTCTAGCACTTCCACGTCGAAGGCGGCCCGGGCATCGCCCGGGCCGCCTTTCGCGTTGCTACATGGTGACCAGGCAGAACGGGTGTCCGACGGGGTCGGCGAAGACCCGGAACGTCTCGGTTCCCCCTTCGAGGCGCCGCGCGCCGAGCTTCAGCACCGCGGCCTCGCCCTCGTCGAGGTCGTCGACCTTCACGTCGAAGTGCATGTGCTGGGGCCGCTCGCCGCCGGGCCACGTGGGCGTCCGGTAGTCGGGGATCTGCTGGAAGGCCACGCCGGGCCGGTCGGCGGCGTCGCCGATGACGACCCAGTCGCCCTCGTCCTGGACCCGGATCATGCCGAGCAGTTCCTGGTAGAAGGTCGCGAGCGCCGCCGGGTCAGGGCAGTCGATGATGAGGCCGTGCCATTTTCCGATCATGGGGCCAGTGTCGCAAAGCGGTACGACGAGAGGGGCCGATCATGCGGTCCCGGGACCGTGCGGCAGGGGACCCGATCAGGTGACGTCGTCGAAGGAGGCCGCGCGCCCGCGCGTGCGCTCCGCCGGCGCGTCCTCGGCGGCGTCGCCGGAGGTCGAGCCGTTCGTGCCGGAACCGTTCGTGCCCCTGGTGATCGCGCCGCGGTTGACGCTGCGCCGCGTGGTCTCGACGTCGCGGGTGGCGTCGTTCAGGCCCTCCTTGAGCGGCTTGGTGCCGTCCTGGAGGTCGCGCATGGTCGACTTCAGCGGGCTCGTCAGCATCTCCTGGTCCTCTTCGGTCAGGATGTGCTTGCGGACGAACGTCTTGGGGTTGAGGTCCTCGGGCTTGATGTCGGTGCCGATCTCGCGGCTCAGGTCCGCGGCGGCGTTCGAGGCCATGTTGCGGGCCTTGGAGATGAACCTGCGCAGGTTGGCGAGCGCCTTCGGCAGCTTGTCCGGGCCCCACAGGAAGATCGCGATGAGGATGATGACCAGGAACTCGGTTCCGCCCAAGCCTCCGAACACGCTGACCCTCCGATGACCGACCGTGACTGCTGATACCTGAAAAACCTGCGCCTAGCGTACTCCCATGTCAGTCGGCGGCCGCTTCCAGCGTGACCTGCGCACTGTGCTCCTCGCCATCGCGCTCGTACACGACCGTGACCTCGGTGCCCGGCGCGAGTTTGCGGATGAGGGCGATCAGTTCGGTGTTCTCGGCGACCATGTTGCCGTCGAAGCTGGTCAGGACGTCGCCGTCCTGGAGTCCGGCGTCGTCGGCGGGGGAGTCGGGCACGATCCGGCTCAGGGTCACGCCCACGCCCAGTTCGGATTCCCCGAGCTCGGCCCCGAGCACGGTGTGCGTGGCCGATCCGGTCGCGATGATCTCGTCGGCGATGCGTTTGGCCTGGTTGATCGGGATCGCGAAGCCGATGCCGATGTTGCCGGCCTCGCCCTCGGCGGCGGTCGAGGCGATCGCGGTGTTGATGCCGATGACCTGCCCGCCGATGTCGGTGAGCGGCCCGCCGGAGTTGCCCGGGTTGATGGCCGCGTCGGTCTGGATCGCGGCCATGACCGATTCGACCTCGCCGTTGTTGTTCTCGGTCAACACCGGCCGGTCGATCGCCGAGACGATGCCCTCGGTGACCGTCGAGGACAGGCCCAGCGGCGCGCCGACCGCGAGCACGGGGTCGCCGACGGCGACCTTGTCGGAGTCGGCCAGGACCATCGCCGGGTGGTCGCCGCCCTCGATCTGGAGGACGGCCACGTCGGAGTCCGCGTCGGAGCCGATGACCTCGGCGGTGCTGACGGTGCCGTCGCTGAACAGGACCTGGAGGTTCTCGGCGGGCTCGGATCCGCCGCCGACGACCACGTGGTGGTTGGTCATGATGTAGCCGTCGTCGGAGACGATGAAGCCCGAGCCGTTGCCGCCGTCGGCGGTGAGGACCGTGACGACCGAGGGCATGATCTGCTCGACCACCCCGGCGACCGAGGTCAGCTCGCGCTCGGTCTGCGGGTCGGCGCCGGTGATCGAGCCGCCGTCGCCGTCGGAGCGGGTGGCCCAGATGCCGACGGCCGCGCCGAGCGTCCCGGCGATGAGCGCGGTGACCGCCGAGACGACGACGACCAGGCCGAGTCCGATGCGCGTCGGCGCCGAGGGGGGAGCCGGCAGCGGCTCGACCGGGGGCGCGAGGGGCGCGGGGCGGGTCTGGATGACCGCGTGGCTCCCGGGGTCCCTCCACGGGTCGGACGCGGCGGCCGGATGCCACCACTGGTCCGCGTTCGGGCCGGCGGCCGGAGCCGCCCCCGGCGCGGCGGGGGCCGGCCGCCATGCGTTCTCGCCCTGGGGGACCGGTCCGCCCGAGGGCGGCGCCTGGTCGCCCGCCGGCGAGGAGGGCCGGGGGGACGGTGAGGCTTGCGGATGGCCCGGATCTGCCTGGGGCGGCTGGGTGCCGGAAGTCATGCCCCGAGTCTATGCCGCATTTGCCGCACCTTCACCCGCGCTGCGATTCCCGCACGCCTCGTGCCGTGCCGTCCGTCTTCAGGCGACGCGCCGACCCGTTCGCGGGCGAGCAGAAGGACCCGCTTCACGCAGGAGCGTGCCGCGGGTCCTGTGTCCAGTCCGGCGGCGGGGTGACCGCCGAGGTGGGGTGGGTGAGACGGTTCCCGCTATTCGAGGGCGCCCTGGAGCTCCTTGTTCAAGGTCGCCGCCTCCTCGGGGGTCATTTCCACGACCAGCCGACCGCCGCCTTCGAGCGGAACGCGCATGATGATGCCGCGGCCCTCCTGCGTGACCTCGAGTGGCCCGTCACCCGTCCGCGGTTTCATGGCCGCCATATTCGTCTCCCCTCGATCCAAGGTCGCAGGTTGCGACTCGACGTTGCTAGATCAAGTTTCCCCGATGACGTGGGCGAAGGCCAACTCGCCCCTCCGGGTATGTGACAAGGTTGCGTAGAAATCACCTAAAAAGCGGCTTTTGCGACTTGCGTGATTTTTCTTAACGCAGTGTGAAGCCGGTCACTTACTCCTCAGGGTCCTGCTCGTGCTCGACGCCCAAAAGGAACGAAGTGCCCTCAAGTTCCCTTCCGTACGGGGAGACGAACGTCGGCAGCTCCTTCGGACCCAGCGACCGGATGTAGGACCAGAACTGGCGCACGGCCTCGGCCTTGTCGACCGCCTCGATCGGCATCGAGAGCGTCACGAGCCAGTCGCTGCGGCGCTCGGGGGCCGGAAGGCTGCGGACCAGGTCCTCCCAGGCGTCGGGGTTCAGCCCGATCCAGCCGGTCGCCTCGTCGGCGTTCGCCTTGGCGGTCTCGGCGGTCGGGCTCGACGCCTCCAGGCGCCGGCGGTAGGCCACCGCGCCGCCCACGACCTCGCCGAGCGCGAAGACGCCCTCGGGGCCCGCCAGGGCCACCTCGTCGCCGTCGGCGGCGTCCTCGGGGAGGGCCGCGGAAGGGGAGACCGCCTCGGCCTCGTAGGCCTGTTGTTCGGTGAACTCGTCGTCTTGCAACGCCAGCAGCCAATAACGCATGGGCTTATCCCATCACGCCCCGGCGCGCGGCGTCGCCTCACCGTCGTCCTCGCGCCCTGCCTCACTTCCGGGATCGTCCTCGCCGGTCCGCACGTCGGCGCCCTCATCGAGGTCGTCCTCGATGTCCCCGGGCCGGGCCTCGGGCATGGCCTGGGCGACCGACTCGTTCGCGAGGCGGTACGTGTCCTCGTCGAGGATCCCGCCGAAGGGCTCATCCTCGGCCTCCTCGTAGGTGCCGTCCAGTCTGGCCTGGAGCACCGCGAGCTGCTCGTCCTTGCGGCCGATCTCCCAGGCGAGGCGGTTGAGCGCGGCGTCGACCTGGTCGGTGCGGTAGCCGCGCATCCCGGTGTCGAACCTGACGGACGCGACGGCGGCCTCGCTCACGGCCTCGCCCTCGCCGAGCCCCAGCGGGGCCCCGGCCGGGGACAGGTCCAGGAGCGTGTCGCGGCCGGTGGCCCACACGACGATCGCGAAGGCGATCCACACGCCGATGGCGGCGACGATGACCGGCAGCGCGAAATCCGCGATGAGCCGAAGCACGAAACCCACGAGCGGTCCCTCCAAGCAGTTCTAAGCGAAGAACGCGAAATAGGCGAACAGCGCCATTGTGCAGACCGCGAGTGTCACTCCCAGACGCGGGTTGTGGGGGACGACCGGCTTGAGGGGCCTCCCGTTGCGGTCGAGCATCGGCAGCCGGGGCCGGTTGGCGGTCCCGACCAGCAGATATCCCACGAGCGCGGCCATCACGGGCGGCAGGAACGTGACCCACCACGCGGCCTCGCCGCCGCCGTTCGTGGCGGCGAGGTACAGCATCTGCCCGGCGAAGCACGCGATCATGCACGCGCCGTAGACGAGGATCTCGCGCACGACGTGGTGGGCGCCCGGCAGGAGCGTGGGCCGCTGGGCGGTGCGCGTGGTCTTCGCCAGCGCGGCGTCGGCCTCGCGCAGGGCCCGCTGGGCCCGCGTCAGCTCCCGGTCGATCTCGTTCTCGGCTGGCGGCATGGGCGGCGCGGGCTCGGCGGACTCGATGGCCTCGATGCCGTCGCCGTCCTCGGCCATGCCGTAGGCCGCGAGGCTGTCCGCGAGGTCGTCAGGGGCCGGGGTGAGGTTCGGGGCGGTGTACCGCAGCCGCGAGCTCAGCTCGGCCAGGCGCGCGGACCGCTCGACGAGGTCGTTCTCGACCGCGCGCAGGGCGGTGCGGCGCCGCTCCAGCTGCTTGGCGGCGCGCGCGGTGCTCGCGGCGTCGTCGGCGTCGAGGCGCGTCAGCTCGTGGACCAGGTCGTCGTAGGCGCTCAGGCTCATCGGGTCTCCACCTTCCTGGCGGGCGCGTCCTGGGAGGGCAGGCCGTCGAGGCGGCCCGGGCGCACGTACGGGACCGCGAGGGTCTCGGTGCCCGCGTGGCGGTCGATGACCAGGCACCGGTTGGACCGGGCCTCCCAGGACCGCTCGTAGCCGCCGGTGATGGCGGCGAGGTCGTTGGCGGCGATGTTGAGCGCCACGATGCCGGCGCAGTGCTCGCGTCCGGCGGAGCCGCCGATGTCGTCGAGGAAGCGGCGGGCGCCGCGCCACCAGCCGAGGAGGTGGACGCCGTCGGCGGGGCCGTGCAGCAGGAGGTCCCGCAGCCGGGCGGTGTGCCCGTCGGCGCCGTCGGCGCCGAACCAGATCAGGTACGTCGGTGTGCCGCGCTTCCCGGTGAGGATCGATCCCGGTGCGAGCCTGGTGCATTCGTGGCCGAGGCGTTCGAGTTCGCCGGCGACTTCGGCGGCGGTGTCGTCCACGCCGACGGCGGTGACGGCGATCTGGAACGCGACGGTGCCCGGCTCGTGCTGGTGGCCGAGCGAGATCGCGCCCGCGGCGAGCACGTCGGCGGCGACCGCGGAGGTGCCCAGGATCGCGAGGTGCCGTCCGGGGCTGCGGTCGAACTGGTAGCCGACGGTGGACATGTGGACGTCGACCGCGCGCCCGATGAGGGCCCGGGGCGCGTGCGTGGGCGCGAGCGCCTCGAACGCGGGGTCCTCGGTGAGGTGCTGCTCGTCGAAGCCGCGGAAGACGATCGGTTCGGCGTCGGAGTCGCGCCGCTCCCACAGCTGGTGCCGCAGCCCGGTGAGGAGGTCTTCGGCGCTGGAGGCGTCGGGGAACCGGCAGGTGCGGTTGCGCCCGCGGATGCCTCCGGCGTCGTTGAGGACCGCTTGGCCGACGCTGATGCCGTCGGCCCCGTCGTTGCCCTCGTCGAGGAGGTGCTTGGCGCCGGGCAGGGCCACGCGCAGCGGGAACTGCCCGAAGATCGAGTCCTTCTTGGAGTAGAGCGCTTCGATGCCGGAGATGGTCTGGCTCGCGAGGACCAGGTGCACGCCGTAGGAGCGGCCCTTGCGGGCGAGTTCCTCGAGGTGGGCGACCGCTTCGCCGGCGAGCCGGTCGTTCCCGGCGAACAGGACGTGGAACTCGTCGACGACGGCGACGATGCGCGGCAGCCGCACCTCGGGCCGCAGCTCCCGCAGCCGTGCGAGGCGGGTCGCGCCGGCGCGCTTCATGAGGCCCGCGCGGCGGGTCAGCTCGGCGCGCAGCGCCCCGAGGACGGCGACGCCGTACTCGCGGTCGGACTCGACGCCGACGGCCCTGACGTGCGGGATCCACGACGGGTCGAGGTGCGAGGGCGTGAACTCGGTGAACGAGACGCCCTCCTTGAAGTCGAGGAGGTACAGCTCGAGTTCCTCGGGGGAGTAGCGGGTCGCGAGCCCGTAGAGGACGTCGAGGAGGAACACGGTCTTGCCGCCGCCGGTGCGCCCGCCGATGAGCCAGTGGGGGGTCGCGTCGTCGAAGGAGACCTCGACGTCGCCGCCGGTGGCGCTGCCGGCCTGGTCGCGGCCGATCACGGTGGTCAGCCCGTGGCGGCTGGAGGCGGTCCACAGCTCGGCGGGGACGAGGTCGGCGACCGACAGCTCGCCGGCCTCGCGGCGCTGCTGGGCGCGGGAGCCGTAGACGGCCCTCGCGAGCGCGGGGGAGGGCGCCGGGTCGAGGGCCACCGGCAGCGGGAGCGTCCCGAGCCGTACTTCGTTCGCGTTGCAGGACAGGTAGGTCGCGTGCTCGATCGCGGGGACCGGTTCGCGGTGCGGGGCGTTGCGCCACCCGCACAGGACGATGTGGCAGCGCGCGGAGGGCCCGGCGTGGGCGAGGGCGGCGAGCCGTTCGCGCATGGACTTGCCGACCTCAGGCGGGAGCCCGGCGATGACGATGAGGTGGAAGGGCCGGTCCGCGATCGACTGCCCGCGGGCGCTGATGTCGCGCAGTTCGGTGAGGCGCTTCTCGGCGGCGGTGAGGATGCGGGCGAGCGCGAGGTGGTCGGTGGCGACGGGTCCGGCGATCCCGGCGTCCACGAGCGCGGTGGCGGGCGCGAAGACCTGGCCGAGGGTGACGCCGTCGACCAGGCTCACCTCGAGGTTCCGGTGGGCCGCGGTGACGCGCAGCAGCAGCGACTGGAGCATCCCGGCCACGCGCGGGTCGGCCGCGTCGGCGTCGCACACCAGGTGGCCCTTGCCGAGCAGGCCCGCGAGGGCGGGGAAGGCGGGGGCGTCGTCGAGTTCGGCCTCGCCGATCCGGATCGCGGGCGTCGACGGTTCGTCCGTCCATACGGGAGTGCTCGGCGCGATCGCGGCGAGGTCGGCGCCGAGCCAGCCGGTGGCCGCCCCTGCGGCGGCGGCGCGCAGCTTCTCGGCGAGGGCGAGGCGGCGCCGCTCGGTGTCGTCGGCCGACAAGCGCGAGGCGGACGCCGCGATCAGGCGTTCGGCCCGGTCAGCGGCCCCGGCGGCCTCGCGCAGCCGCGCGGCGGCCTGCTCCAGTTCGGTCCGCCAAGTCAAAGCCGCCTCCCAGGGGTGGTGCACGCATGCCCGTACGTGACCGGGTCACGACCTCACCTTACCGGGGCGGGCCGTACCGCGAGGCGGCCGGAGCGGGCACCGAACATGAAGGCGCCGCGCGGATTTCGCGTGCCGCGCACGGGGAGGCGCCCGCCCCAAAGCCCGCGCGAATCGCGCGTTCGGGAACGGGCGCTTCGTGAACGACTAGTGCGTGTACAGGCCGAGCGCCAGGTCCGCGAGGTACCCGGGGTCGTCCGAGCCGCACAGTTCGCGCGCCGAGTGCATCGACAGGATCGGCAGGCCGACGTCCACGGTGAGGATGCCCAGCTGCGTGCCCGAGATCGGGCCGATGGTGGTGCCGCCGGGGATGTCGTTGCGGTTGACGTAGGTCTGCCACGGGACGCCGGCGGCGTCGGCCGAGCGCCGGAACAGCGCCTGCTCCTCGGCGCCGCTGGCGTACCGCTGGTTCGCGCTGACCTTGATCATGGGGCCGCCGCCGGGCAGCGGCCGGTGGCCCGGCTCGTGCTTCTCGGGGTAGTTCGGGTGGAGGGCGTTGCCGGTGTCGGAGGACATCATCCCCGAGGCGGCGATCGCGCGCGCGTACGTCTCGAAGTCGTCGCCGATCAGCCGGTGCAGGACCGATTCGAGGAAGGGGCCCTGCGCGGCCGAGTAGGTCATCGACCCGATCTCCTCGTAGTTGAACGAGGCCAGGACCGGGACGCGGGTGCCGGTGTCCTCAGCGGCGATGAGCGCGCTGATTCCGGCGTGGGTGCTGGTCAGGTTGTCCAGCCGCCAGGCGGCGAACAGCTCGTTGTCCTTGCCCAGGTAGGCGGGCGCGTCGAGCGCGGCGGCGAACAGGTCGTGCCCGAACACGTCGTTCGCGTCGACCCCGGCCTCGGCGGCGATGAACTCCAGGAACTCGCCGTCGCGCGGCTCGCCCAGCCCCCAGATCGGCGTCAGCTGCGACTGCGCGTTGAGCTTCTGGCCCTCGTTGGCGCCGCGGTCGAGGTGGATCGCCAGGCGCGGGATGCGCAGGAGCGGGCGGTCGACGTGGACGAGCACCTCGGCGCCGTCGCGCATGACCAGGCGCCCCGCGACCGACAGGTCCCGGTCGAGCCAGGTCTGGTGCGACACGCCGCCGTAGACCTCGACGGCGATCTGCTTCCAGCCGAAGCCGCCGGTGTCCGGGCGGGGCTTGACCTTGAACGTCGGGGTGTCGGTGTGGGCGCCGAAGATCCGGAACGCGTCGTGGTCCCCGCCGTTGAGGCGCCAGGCGATGATCGAGCCGTCGCGGACGGTGTAGTACCCGCCGGGGTCGAGCGGCCAGGCGTCGGTCTCGGCCAGGCGCCGGAACCCGGCGGCCTCGAGCCTGCGGCCCGCCTCGGCGCACGCGTGGTACGCGGTGGGGGCGGCCTGGATGAACGCGGCGAGGTCGTCGGTGTGCGACCGGTCGAACCGGGGCATCGGAGCTCCTTCTGTGCTTGTTCGCGCCTGCCCGGGCGTCGTCTACTGGCGGGTAGCGGGCGCGGCTGTCAGCATAGACGGATGCGAGCGTTGAAACTTGGCCGACGGGTGTTCGATGAAGGCGACTACGCGGTGATGGCGATCGTCAACCGCACGCCCGACTCATTCTTCGACTCGGGGGCGACGTTCGCGTTCGAAGCGGCGGTCGCCGCCGCGGACAACGCGGTGGCGCAGGGCGCCGACATCGTCGACGTCGGCGGCGTCAAGGCCGGCGACGGGCCCGAGGTGTCCGTGGCCGAGGAGATCGAGCGGGTGGTGCCGTTCATCGCCGCCGTCCACGACAGGCACCCCGAGCTGATCCTCTCGGTCGACACCTGGCGCGGCGAGGTCGCCCGCGAGGCGGTCGCGGCCGGGGCCGAGCTCGTCAACGACACCTGGGCGGGCTGGGACCCGCAGGTGATCGAGGTCGCCGCCGACACGGGCGCGGGCCTCGTCGTCTCGCACACCGGCGGGCTCCAGCCGCGCACGGTCGCGGCGAAGCCCGTCTACGGCGACGTCGTGGCCGAGGTCCGGGCCGAACTGCTCGACCGCGCCGAGGCGGCCGTGGCCGCGGGCGTGCGCGCCGACGGCATCCTCATCGACCCGACGCACGACTTCGGCAAGACCACCTACCACTCGCTCGACCTGACCCGCCGGCTCGAAGAGCTCTCCGGTACCGGCTGGCCCGTGCTGGTCGCCTTGTCCCGCAAGGACTTCGTCGGCGAGACCTTGGACCTGCCGGTCGACCGGCGCCTGAACGGCACCCTCGCGGCGACGGCGATCTCGGCCTGGAACGGCGCGCGGGTCTTCCGCGCCCACGACGTGGCCGCCACCCGCGAAGTCCTCGACATGGTTGCGGCCATCAAGGGCGACAAGCCCCCGAAGGCCCCGCGCCGCAGCCTCTGACCGCAAGACCCGTGCTACACTGGTTACGTGTAACACGGATGGAGGCATCATGTCGAACCTGACGCTCAGCATCGATGACGAACTGCTTCGGCGCGCGCGCATGCGTGCGCTGGAACTCGACACCACCGTCAACGCCGTGGTCCGCGAGTACCTCGAAGGGTTCGCTGGAGAAAGCCCCACGAAGCGGGCATTGGCCGAATTCCTGGATCTCACCGAGGGCTTGTCGGCGTCGAGCGGGCCCGACGGACGGGGATGGACTCGCGAGGAACTCTATGACCGGTAGGGCCTTTCTCGATACGAACGTCTTGGTCTACGCCGTCGATGACGCCGACCCTGAGAAGAAGAAGACCGCGCGGGCGCTCCTCGCCCAGGCCGACAACGCCGTCATCTCAGCGCAGGTGCTCAACGAGTTCTACGTGACGGTCACCCGCAAACTCAAACCGGCGATCGACGCCGAGACCGCCGGGCACATGGTCCGCAAGTTGGCCCGGCTCCAGTGCGTGCCGGTCGATGCGCAGCTGGTGCAGTCCGCGCTCCGTGCCGGGCAGCGCTGGCGGCTGTCGCATTGGGACTCGCTCGTCGTCGAGGCGGCACGCCAGTCCGGATGTTCGAAGATCCTCACCGAGGACCTTGCCGATGGCGCCGCCTATGACGGACTCATCATCGAGAACCCGTTCCGCTGAGCGGACGCCGACGGCCGCCGCGTTGCCGCGGCGGCCGTGTCGCGTGCTTACATTCCCGCTTTTTTCATATGGTCGACGGCTTCGTCGAGGTCGTCGGTGACCAGGAGCAGGTCCACGTCGGCGGGGTTGATCTTGCCCTCGCCGAGCATCGACTTGCGCAGCCAGTCGACGAGCCCGCCCCAGTAGTCGACGCCGATGAGCGCGATCGGGAACTTGCCGACCTTCTGCGTCTGCACCAGCGTCAGCGACTCGAACAGCTCGTCCATGGTCCCGAAGCCGCCCGGCAGCGCGCAGAACCCGCACGAGTACTTCAGGAACATGACCTTGCGGACGAAGAAGTAGTGGAAGTCCAGCTGGATGTCCACGTACGGGTTGATGCCCTGCTCGAACGGCAGCTCGATGCCGAGCCCGACCGACTTGACGCCCGCGTCGGCCGCGCCGCGGTTGGCGGCCTCCATCGCGCCGGGCCCGCCGCCGGTGATGACCGAGAACCCGGACTCGCCGAGCTTGCGGCCCAGTTCGACGCCGAGCTTGTACTCCTCGCCGTCGACCGGGGTGCGCGCCGACCCGTAGACGCCGATGGCGTCGCCCAGCTCGGCCGCCTCGAGCGTGTCGAAGCCCTCCACGAACTCGGCCTGTATCTTCATGACCCGCCAGGCGGCCTTCTGCTTCCACTCCTCGGAGTGGCGGGTGTCGAGCAGGTGCTCGTCGGCGGTGACTTTGCGCTTCTGACTCATGTTGCCTCCACATAGGCTCGCAGGGCCTCGGCGCAGGACAGGATGCGCGGGATCTCGACGCGCTCGTCCTGCTTGTGGGCGAGGTTCGGGTCGCCCGGCCCGAAGTTCACTGCGGGGATGCCCAGTGTCGCGAAGCGCGCCACATCGGTCCACCCCAGTTTGGCCCGGAACTCCCCGCCGGCGGCCGCGACGAACTCGGCGGCCTCGGGCCGGTCCAGTCCGGGCCGGCACGAGGGCGCGGAATCGGTGACCGCGATGTCGAAGCCCGCGAAGACCTCCCGCAGGTGTGCTTCGGCGGCGGCCTCGTCGCGGTCGGGCGCGAAGCGGAAGTTCACCTCGACCCAGCACTCGTCGGGGATGACGTTTCCGGCGACCCCGCCGCCGATGAAGACCGCGTTCAGGCCCTCCCGGTACGTGCACCGGTCGACCTCGACCTCCCGCGCCTCGTACGCGTTGAGCCGCTCCAGGACCGCGGCGGCCTTGTGGATCGCGTTCTCGCCCTTCCAGGACCGCGCCGAGTGCGCCCGTCTGCCGCGGGTCGTCACGCGCGCCCGCATGGTGCCCTGGCATCCGGCCTCGACCAGGCCGTACGTGGGCTCCAGGAGGATCGCGAAGTTCGCGGCCAGCAGTTCGGGCCGTGACTTGGAGAGCTTGTTGAGTCCGTTGTGCTCGGCCTCGATCTCCTCGCAGTCGTAGAACGCGAAGCTCAGGTCGAACTTCGGGTCCTTCACCGTCGCGGCGATCCACAGCGCGAGCGCCGTGCCCGACTTCATGTCCGAGGTCCCCAGACCCCACAGGACGTCGCCGTCGAGACGGGTCGGGAAGTTGTCGTTGACCGGCACGGTGTCGAGGTGCCCGGCGAGCATGACCCGCCGCCCCCGACCCAGCTCGGTGCGGGCCACGAGCGTGTTGCCCACGCGCTCGGTCGTCAGGTGCCCCAGGGGTTTGAGGGCCGCCTCGACCTCGTCGCAGATCTCCGCCTCGCTCCGGGACACCGACTGGATGTCGCACAGGGCCCTGGTCAGCGCGACCGGGTCGGCGAGGACTGCCTCACTCAAAACTGTCACATCAGCAGACACTACCCGCCGCCTCGATAGGCTCTGTGGATGAGTGAATTCCTGACTGACGCAGCCTGGGGAGTCGGCGTGGCGACCGTGGGCGCCGACGGCACCGTCCTCGACGTGTGGTTCACCCGCCTCGGCCTCGGCGAGGCCCCGACCGGCGTGGCCGCCCCCGACATCGACCGCACCACCCCGGCCGGGACGACCTCCAAGGGCGTCGCGGTCCTCGTCAAGTCCCTCGCGGAGGAACCGGTCGACACCGCCGACGTCTACCTGCGCCTGCACCTGCTCTCGCACCGCTTCGTCATCCCGCACTCGATCAACCTCGCCGGCATCTTCGGGCTCCTGCCGAACAACGCCTGGACCAACTTCGGGCCCCTCCCGGCCGACGGCGTCAACGCCGCCCGCCTGAAACTGCGCGCCGAGGGCCACGTCCTCGAAGTCAAGTCCCTCGACAAGTTCCCGCCCATGGCCGACTATGTGACCCCCACCGGCGTCCGCATCGCCGACGCCTCCCGGGTGCGCCTCGGCGCCCACCTCGCCAAGGGCACCACGGTCATGCACGAGGGCTTCGTGAACTTCAACGCCGGCACGCTCGGCAACTCGATGGTCGAGGGCCGCATCTCCGCCGGCGTCCTCGTCGGCGACGGCTCGGACATCGGCGGCGGCTCCTCGATCATGGGGACGCTCTCCGGCGGCGGCAAGCAGGTCATCTCGATCGGCGAGCGGTGCCTCCTCGGCGCCAACGCCGGCATCGGGATCTCCTTGGGCGACAACTGCGTCGTGGCCGCCGGCTGCTATGTGACCGCGGGCTCCAAGGTCACGCTCCCGGACGGCACGGTCGTCAAGGCCGCCACCCTCTCGGGCAAGGACAACCTCCAGTTCTGGACCAACACCCAGACCGGCGTCCTCGAAGTGCGCCCGCGCTCGGGCACGTGGGGCGAACTCAACGCCGCCCTCCACAGCGCCCAGTAACACCCGTTAGCACCCGAATTCCACAGGTTTCATCGCAAGGGCCCCGGCTGCGCCGGGGCCCTTCGCCACCCACAGGTGTAGTACCTGAGTGCCATCCCGGCCCCCGAACTTCGTTCTCAAGACCCATGCGCCGCCCCTCGAACCCGCTTAATGTTGCCCGCATGGGTGCACCAGTGCACCGGGGCCGCAACGCGGCCAGCGAAACTCCGCTGGGAAACCGGGGAAAGAAAGCCGCGCGGCGGCCCGCAAGGGCCGCCGCGCGCACCATTTCCACACTCACGACGTTCGCGACCGGGCCGCCTCCGGCCCGCGCCGCTCTAGACCGGGCTCAGACCCAGCTGCTTGCCCGCCAGCGACACCTTCCGCACCGCCAGCTGATCCGCGACCGCGCGGATCGCCCGCGACGCCTCGCAGTCCGGATCCGAGATCACCAGCGGCACACCCGAATCCCCGCCCTCGCGCAGCTTCGGGTCCATCGGCACCTGGCCCAGGAGCGGCACGTCGGCGCCCACGTCCCGCGTCAGCGCCTCCGAGACGGTCTTGCCGCCGCCGGAGCCGAACGGCTCGATGTGCGTCCCGTCGGGCAGCTCCATCCACGACATGTTCTCGATGACGCCCACGAGCTTCTGATGCGTCTGCGTGACGATCGCCCCCGCCCGCTCGGCCACCTCGGCGGCCGCCTGCTGCGGGGTCGTCACGACCACCAGCTCTGCGGTCGGCAGCAGCTGCGCCACCGAGATCGCGATGTCGCCCGTCCCGGGCGGCAGGTCGAGCAGGAGCACGTCCAGGTCGCCCCAGTACACGTCCGCGAGGAACTGCTGGAGCGCCCGGTGCAGCATCGGCCCGCGCCACACCACCGCGGTGTTGCCCGGCGTGAACATCCCGATCGAGATGACCTTCATCCCATGCGCCTGCGGCGGCATGATCATGTCCTCGACCTGCGTCGGCGCACCCTCGACCCCGAGCATCCGGGGGATCGAGTGACCGTAGATGTCGGCGTCGGCCACGCCCACCGACAGGCCCTTCGCGACCAGCGCGGCCGCGAGGTTCACCGTGATCGAGGACTTGCCCACCCCGCCCTTGCCCGACGCGATCGCGAACACGCGCGTGCGCGACTCGGGCAGGTTGAACGGGATCACCGGCTCGGCCCCGGCCTTGCCGCCGCGCAGCTTCGTCTGCAGGTCGGCGCGCTGCTGCTCGGACATGACGCCGAACTCCAGCGCCAGCTCCTCGACACCTTCGACGGTGTCGACGGCAGCGGCGACGTCGCGTTGCAGCGTGTCGCGCATGGGACACCCGGCGATCGTCAGCAGGATCGTCAAGGACAGGCGACCGCCTTCGACCGTGACGGTGTCGACCATGCCCAGTTCGGTGATGGGACGGCGGATCTCGGGGTCGTTGACGTGCGAGAGCGCTTCGTGCACGGCCTCGACGACGGCAGCGTTGTCAGACATGACCCAATCGTAACCACGCAATTCGGATCGCCAATGTGAGCGTAGCCTTACCGCACCCGGCCCCAGGTTCGCGCGCTATAAGTGCCCGCATGCTTCCCTTCGAGATCTACGACGTGTTCTCCGACCGCGCCTACGCGGGCAACCAGCTCGCGGTCGTCTACGGCGGCCGCAACCTGACCACCGGGCAGATGCAGGCCATCGCCAAGGAGTTCGGGTTCTCCGAGACCTCGTTCGTGCTCCCCGCCACGGTTCCCGGAGCCGACTACCGCGCCCGCATCTTCACCCCTGCGGAGGAACTTCCGTTCGCCGGACACCCCACGATCGGCACCGCGCTGGCGGTCGTCGCCGCCGGAACCGTGCAGCTCGAAGGCGACACGATCGTCCAGGAATGCGGCGCGGGTCTCATGGACGTCGTGCTCGACGGCCGCGGCGAAGCGCTGCTCGTCTCGCGCGTGATCGAACCGGGGGCGCCGATCGACCCGGCGCTGGCGGCGGCCGCGACCGGTCTCGGCGCGGATCGGATCATCGGCGTGCCGCAGGCGGCGAGCGCGGGCCTGTCGCACAACTTCGTGCGGGTCGACGACGCGGCGGTGGCCGAGGCGGTCGACGTGCCCGGCCATCTGCCGAAGGTCTACGTGTTCAGCTTCGACCCGGAGACGAACCGGGTGCACGCCAGGCTCTTCCACGTCGGCGTCGGCGAGGACCCCGCGACCGGTTCGGCGGCGGTCGCCCTGGGCGTCTACCTGGTCGAGCAGGGCCTCATCGGCAGCGACGGCCTCCACGAGTTCACGATCGCGCAGGGCGGGGAGATCGGCCGCCCCTCGAAACTGGTCGGGCAGGTCGCGATCGCTCAGGGCCGCATCGTGCACGTCGGCGTGACCGGCACCGCGGTCAAGGTCGCCGAGGGCACGCTGGTGACGCTCCCGGAGTAGCCAGGTCTCAGTCGGTGAACGAGGCCGCCTCGTAGTGCTCGGCCGCCATGCCCTCGGGCCAGGCGGCCGAACGCAGGTCGCCGGACCAGAGCGACTCGGGCCAGCCGCCCTTGCGCAGCAGCGCCGCGCAGAACCGCTCGGGTCCGGGCAGGCCCCTCCACACCGAGGGCAGGAACGTCGCGCGGCGGCCGGCGTCCTTGAGCGTCAGCCCGTCGACGCCGGGGCGCAGGCGGTCGAGCAGCGTCGTGAAGTCGCCCACCGCCATCGGCCGCGACGGCGAGAGCACGGTCACGGTGATCTTCAGATCATCGAGCTCGCCGCGCCGCACCGCGGGCAGCCGCGGGTCGCGGGCGGCGAGCCGGGCGTTGCGGATCACGTCGAACCCCAAGGGCCGCACCGCCGCGAGCGTGCCGACGCAGCCCCGCAGGGTTCCGTCGCGCTCGAGGGTCACGAAGGTCGCGGTCTTGCGGGACAGCTCGTGCGGGGTGTCGGCCAGCAGCGTGGCCGCGCCGGGCGGCCTCGGTTCGAACGAGGTCGCGACGGCGGTGCGCGCCAGCGCGGTCAGGACCGGCCCGAGCTCGCGGCCCAGCTGCGGCTCCATCCCTCGATGATCCCACGCCCGCCGCCGGACCGGTGCGGTGCGCCTCGGCCGGGCGGTGTCGGTTTCGCGCCGTTCGGCCCGGCGGTGGTGTGTTCACCGGAAGCCGCGTGAGAGACTGCGTCAATGGATGAACCGCGCTCCAGCCTCGACTCATTCGACTCGTCTTACGACGGCCTCGCAGAGGTCATCGACCTGCCGTCGAGCGGCCAGGGGCCGCTCGCCTCGTCGCAGCGCGGGCGCCTCCAGGAGCTCGACTCGCTGGCCGGGAAGATCGCTCTGGTCACCGGTGCGGGCGCGCCCGACGGGATCGGCTATGCGATCGCCACGCGGCTGCGGCTCGCGGGCGCCTCGGTGGCGATCGTGTCGACCACCAAGCGGATCCACGAGCGCGCCGGCGAGATCGACGCGATCGGGTTCGTGGCGGACCTGGCCGACGAGGCCGAGGTCGGCGGTCTGGCCGACGCGGTCGGCGACGCGCTCGGCGAGGTCGACATCCTCATCAACAACGCCGGCCTGACCTCGAAGTCCGATCCCGCCGTGGTGAAGCCGGTCGCGCAGTTGTCCTATGCGGACTGGCAGTCGGAGCTGGCGCGGAACCTCGACACGGCGTTCCTGGTGTCGCGCGCGTTCGTCCAGTCGATGGCCGAGCGCGGCTGGGGCCGGATCGTGAACGTCGCGGCGACGGCCGGCGTGGTCAACGCCGTTCCGGCCGAGGCCGCCTACGCCGCCGCGAAGGCCGGGGTCACCGGGCTGACGAAGGCGCTCGCGACCGAGGTGGTCGCCGACGGCGTCACCGTGAACGCGATCGCGCCGGGCCTGATCCGCACCGGCTCCTCCACCGTCCCCGAGCTCCAGAAGGGCCTCGACGGCCCGATCGGGCGCCCGGGCACGCCCGAGGAGGTCGCCGCGGCGGCCGTGTTCTTCTGCGCGCCTTCGGCGTCGTATGTGACCGGTCAGACCTTGGTGGTCGACGGGGGCCAGTCCCTGCGGGGCTGAACCGCCGCTTCGCGAACGACGGACCGCGCCTTCGCGGCGCCGTTCGCGGCGGCCGCCGCAGCGCGAGTCCACGGGCTTTCGACGAGACCGGCGCCGCCGCACCGCAACTTCGCACGGACCGCGGTCGTTACCCTTGCGTGACGAGACTTGAGACGGCGATACCGCAGACGAGAGAGGCGCTGATGGACGAGGCCTTCGGTGAGACCGGCCGGGAGGCCCGGGGGCGCACCGTCACCGGGCTGGTCCTGCTCCTGGGCGGACTGGTCGGCCTGGCGGCCGCGTTCGACCTCACCTACGAGCGGATCGCCTCGCTCATCGACCCCGACCACGTCATCTCCTGCGACTTCAACCCGGTCCTGTCGTGCGGCACGGTGATGAACACCTGGCAGGCCTCGGTGTTCGGCTTCCCGAACCCGATGATCGGCCTCGTGAGCTTCCCGCTGGTGGTCTTCACGGGCGCCCTGCTGCTGTCCAAAGTGGAACTACCGCGCTGGATCGCGCTGACGTTCAACCTCGGCACCCTCGGCGGGATCGCGTTCGTGTCCTGGCTGATCTACCAGTCGGTCTACGGCATCGGCGTCCTGTGCCCCTGGTGCATGGCCGTGTGGGCCGTGGTCCTGCCGATCTTCTGGTTCACCACGGTCCGCAACCTCCGCACCGGCGCGATCCCGGTGGGCGAGGACTGGCGCGACGCCGTCGACGACCTCCTGCGCTACCACTGGATCGGCCTGACGCTGCTCTACCTGGCGGTCCTGACGATCGTCGGCACCGGCTTCTGGGATTACTGGTCCACCCTGCTCTAGGGACCGAGGACCACGACGACGAAGGCCCGGGCCGCGGCCCGGGCCTTCGCCCATGTCTCGAGCGGTCTCCGCGTCCGAAAGGACCCCTGCGCCTCAGGCGATCCTGAGGCCCACCGGCTCCAGCCAGCCGCCCTCGGACAGGTACTCCAGCACCTGCTCGACCGCCTCGCCGATCGTGATGTCGGTCGTGTCGATCTCCAGCTCCGCGTTCGGCGGCGTCTCGTACGGGTCCGAGATCCCCGTGAACTCCGGGATCTGCCCCGAGCGCGCCTTCGCGTACAGGCCCTTGCGGTCCCGCGACTCGCACACCTCCAGCGGCGTCGAGACGTGCACGAGCACGAAGTCGGCCCCCGCCGCCTCGGCCATGCGCCGCGCCTCCGCCCGGTCCGCCTCGTAGGGCGCGATCGGCGCGGCCACGCCGATGCCGCCGTGGCGAGCCACCTCGGCCGCGACGAACCCGATCCGGCGGATGTTCACCGACCGGTCCGCCCGGGAGAACCCCAGCCCGCTGGAGAGCAGCCGACGTACCACGTCGCCGTCGAACAGCGACACCGTGCGCGTCCCGTCCTCCAGCAGCGCCTCGAAGACCCCGCGGGAGATCGTGGACTTGCCCGAGCCCGACAGGCCCGTGAAGAACAGCACCAGGCCGCGCTGGCGCCGCGGCGGGCGTGCCTTGCGCAGTTCGGCGGCCACGCTCGGCGGCGTGTGCCACTCCGGCAGGCCGAAGCCGCGGTCGAGCATGTCGGCGATCTCGGCGTCGCTCAGGGCGGTGCGCCGGAACGGCGGCTCGATGTCCTCGATG
Source organism: Glycomyces harbinensis (assembly GCF_900101745.1). Classification (GTDB taxonomy): domain Bacteria; phylum Actinomycetota; class Actinomycetes; order Mycobacteriales; family Micromonosporaceae; genus Glycomyces; species Glycomyces harbinensis. Next base: position 56,795 of record NZ_FNAD01000003.1, read on the forward strand.
GGCCGCCACTGGCCGTCCCGCGTGTCGTACGCGAGCTCGCGGGGGACCATCGAGCGGACTCCGTCGCCCCCGCCGAGCCCTTCGGGCCCGGTCATGAGGTGCGTGGCGCCGTAGGCCTTCGCGACCTTCGCGGTCAGGAGGCCGTCGCGGAGCCGGTCGCCGCGCTTGGACAGCGGGACCGTCAGCACCGTCGCGGTCGGCAGCCGGTCCTTCGCGGCCAGCACCGAGCGCACCAGCGCCGCGGTCGGCAGCCGCAGCTCGCGGTCGCCGTTCGTCTCGTCCCCGGTCGGGATCATGACGAGCACGTGCGCGGCCAGGTTGTGGGCGGCCCGCGCGAGCTGCGCCAGCTGCGGGCGGTGCAGCGGCTTGTCGGCCACCAGCGCCAGCACGCGCGGCTTCGTGTAGGTCGTCTTCGCCTGCTCCGGCGTGGCCCGCAGGCCCGTGAACACCCCGTGGGCGGCGTCGGCGATGCGCCGCACCGGCCCGCCGACGCGGACCATGTCCGGGCCGAGCGCGTCGAGGCTGTGGCACTCGACGGCCGCGACCGGCGCCCCCTCGGGGTCGGTGATGCGCAGCACACGGCGCTTCGGGTCGGGATTGTCGAGCAGGCGCGCGATCTCGATCGGCACGTCCAGCGTCACCGGCACCGGCCAGGCCGTACCGTCGGCGAGCATGCCGGTCCGCGTCACCGCCCGCGCCTGCGCCTCGCCCATGAACCCCCGCAGGGGCGCGTACGCCCCGAACAGGAGCAGTTCCAGGTCGGCGAGTTCGTGCGGGAGCGGGGTGTGGCTCGGTGCTTCGGCGAGGATCTCGTCGGGCAGTACCCAGTCAGACATGTGCGGTCGGGATCCCTTCGCAGTGGATCGGCGGTGCGGCATAGGTATCGGTCGCACCAGCGTATGCCACGGGTCGACTGCGCGAAGTTACGGCTACGCCGAGGGGCGCCCCGCCCGCCGCCGTCCGATACGCGAGGAGCCGTCCCGCATGCCGGACTCGGAAAGTGGCGCGCCCATTACCGGTAAGTTACGCTGACTGAGCATTCCGCGGCGCCGCACGCAGGCGTCATGGAGTGCGAATCTACGGCTCTGCAAGCGTTAGCCGTCGATGCTCTAGAGCAGCCACAACTGACCGCGGACAAGGACGTCGGCGCGAGCGGCCCCCGGGTCCGCCCAGACCAACAGTGGAGACCTCCATGGACTACTTCGACTCCTCCAGCGGAACCGACGACAAGCAGCTCCGCCGCGACATCCGGCGCCTCGGGAACCTCCTCGGCCAGGCGCTCGTCCGCCAAGAGGGCCCCCAGCTGCTCGAGCTCGTCGAGGAGGTCCGGGGCCTGGTCCGCCACCAGCCCGAGGCCGTCGCCTCCCGCCTCGCCAAGCTCGACGTGAACGAGGAGGTCGACCTCGCCCGCGCGTTCGCCACCTACTTCCACCTGGCGAACATCACCGAGCAGGTCCACCGCGCCCGCGACATGCGCCGCTCCCGCGCCGAGAACGGCGGCTGGCTCTCCCAGGCCCGCGCCGAGATCACCCTCGAGGACATCCCGGCCGGCCAGATCGCGGCCGCCGCCGAACGCCTCGAAGTGCGCCCGGTCTTCACCGCCCACCCCACCGAGGCCGCCCGCCGCTCGATCCTCGTCAAGCTGCGCAACATCGCCGACCTCCTCGACGCCGAGACCGCCGAGCGGGCCGTCCTCGGCTCCGCCGACGTCGACGCCGTCAACTCCCGCCTCGCCGAGATCATCGACCTCCTGTGGCAGACCGACGAACTGCGCGTGGAGAAGCCCGAGCCCACCGACGAGGCCCGCAACGCGATCTACTACCTCACCGACCTCTACCGCGACGCCGCCGCGCGGGTCCTCACCGACCTCAACGCGACCCTCACCGACCTCGGCGGCTCGCCCCGCCCCGGCTCCGCGCCGCTCCGGTTCGGCACCTGGATCGGCGGCGACCGCGACGGCAACCCGTTCGTGACCCCCGAGGTCACCCGGCAGGTCCTGCTCATGCAGCACGAGCACGGCATCGCCGCCGCCGAGGGCGCCGTCGCCGAGCTCATCAACGAGCTCTCCGTCTCCCAGGCGGTCCGCCCGGCCTCCCAGGAGCTCCACGACTCGGTCAACGCCGACTTCAAGGTCCTCGACATCCCCGAGCGCTACAAGCGCATCTACGGCGAGGAGCCCTACCGCCTCAAGGCCCGCGCCATCGAGGCCAAGCTCGCCAACACGCGCGCCCGCCACGCCGAGAGCCTGCCCCACCGCCCCGGCATCGACTACGCCGACGGCCGCGAACTCCTCGCCGACCTCCAGGTCATGCGCGACTCCCTCGCCCGCCAGCGGGGCCAGCTCGCCGCCAAGGGCGTCCTGGACCGCATCATGCGCACCGTCGCCGCGTTCGGCCTCCAACTGGCCACCATGGACGTCCGCGAGCACTCCGAGGCCCACCACGCGGTCCTCGCCGAGCTGTTCGACGCCACCGGCGAGATCGACAGGCCCTACACCGAACTCACCGCCGCCGAGCGCGACGTCCTCCTCTCCAAGGAGCTGTCGGGCCAGCGCCCCCTCGCGCCCGCGAACGTCGAGCTGACCGAGGCCAACCGCAAGACCTTCAACGTCTTCAACGCGATCCGCGACGCCCAGGAGCAGTTCGGCGCCGCCATCGTCGAGTCCTACATCATCTCGATGACGCACGAGCCCGCCGACGTCCTCGCGCCGGTGATCCTGGCCCGCGACGCCGGCCTCATCGACGTCGCGCGCGGCAGGGCCGACATCGGCTTCGTCCCCCTCATGGAGGAGGTCGAGGACCTCGCCGGCGCCGACACGCTCCTCGACAAGCTCCTGAGCCTGCCCGCCTACCGCGCGATCGTCGCGGCCCGCGGGAACGTCCAGGAGGTCATGCTCGGCTACTCGGACTCCAACAAGGACGCGGGCATCACCGCGAGCCAGTGGAACATCCAGAGCGCCCAGCGCCAGCTGCGCGACACCGCGCACAAGCACGGCGTGCGCCTGCGGCTCTTCCACGGCCGCGGGGGCACCATCGGCCGCGGCGGCGGCCCCACCCACGAGGCGATCCTGGCCCAGCCCTCGGGCACGCTCGACGGGGCCATCAAGATCACCGAGCAGGGCGAGGTCCTCTCCGACAAGTACACGCTGCCGGCGCTCGCGCGCGAGAACCTGGAGCTGACGGTGGCCGCCTCGCTGAAGGCGACGCTGCTGCACACCGAGCCGCGCCACCAGCCCGAGGTGCTCCAGCGCTGGTACGAGGTCATGGACCACACCTCGGAGGCGTCCAAGGCGACCTACCGCGACCTGACGGGCCGTCCCGGCCTGGCCGAGTACTTCTGGGCGGTGAGCCCCACGGAGCTGCTGGGCGCGTTGAACATCGGTTCGCGCCCCTCGAAGCGCCCGAACACGGACGCGGGGCTCGAGGGTCTGCGCGCGATCCCGTGGGTCTTCGGCTGGACGCAGTCGCGCCAGATCGTCCCGGGCTGGTACGGCGTGGGCTCGGGGCTCGCCTCGGCCCGAGAGGCGGGTCTGTGGGACCAGGTCGCGGAGATGTACGAGAAGTGGCACTTCTTCCGCAACTTCATCTCCAATGTGGAGATGACGCTGGCGAAGACGGACCTGTCGATCGCCGAGCAGTACGTGTCGACGCTGGTCCCCTCGGGCCTCCAGCCGATCTTCGACGTGATCCGCGCCGAGCACGAGTCCACGGTGGCCCAGGTGCTGGCGCTCACGGGCGGCGAGAAGCTGCTGGATGCGAACCCGCAGCTGTCGCGCACCCTTGAGGTCCGCGACCGCTACCTGGCGCCGCTGCACCACCTCCAGATCTCGCTGCTGAAGCGCTACCGCTCCGAGGGCGGCGCGGACGGCGACGTGGACCCGCAGTTGAAGCGGGCCCTGCTGATCACCGTCAACGGCATCGCCGCGGGCCTGCGCAACACCGGCTGACGCACCACGCGAGAGGAGGGCCGCAGCGGCTTCGCCGCCGCGGCCCTCCGACCACCCCACACGGGACACTTTCGCGAAGGCGCCGCCACCAGCCCGCATGGTAGGTTCGGCCGGTTCTTTCGACGGGAGTGCCCAGACCATGTCCAGAACCCTGCAAGTCAGCGTCCGCAACGCCAGGTTCCAGCAGTGGGAGACCCTGCTGCGCAACCGCAACAAGCGCCACCGGGCCGGCTCGTTCCTCGTCCAGGGGGTCCGGCCGATCTCGCTCGCCGTCGAGCACGGCTGGACGATCGAGGCGCTCCTGTACGACGCCGACCGCGCGCGCCTGTCCGACTGGGCCCGCGGGCTCCTCGAGCGGCCCCACATCGAGCAGGCCGCCGTCTCCGGGGCCCTTCTCGCCGAACTCGGCGAGAAGGAGGAGGACAACCCGCCCGAACTGCTCGCCCAGGTCGCCATGCGGCAGCCGCGCCTGGCCGACCTGGAGACCGGGCCCTCCTGGCTGGGCCTGGTGGTCGACCGCCCGACCAGCCCCGGGAACCTCGGGACCCTGATCCGCTCGGCCGACGCGTTCGGCGCCGACGCGGTGGTCGTCACCGGGCGCAACGCCGCCGACCCCTACGACCCCAAGGCGGTCCGGGCCTCGACGGGGAGCCTCTTCGCGGTCCCGGTCGTCAACGCCGCCTCCGCGCAGGAGGTCGCCGAATGGGCCCGGAGCCGGCCGGAGCAGCCGATCATCGTGGGCACCGACGAGCGCGGTGAACTCCCGCTGTCCGACCACGACCTCGGGGGCCCGGCGCTCATCGTGGTCGGCAACGAGACCACCGGCATGTCCAACGCCTGGTTCGAGCTGGTCGACGCGACCGCGCGGATTCCCATGTCGCCCAAGGCCGCCTCGTCCCTGAACGCGGCCAACGCCGGTTCCGTGGCGCTATACGAGGCGACCTGCCAGCGCACCGGGGGCGATGCGGCTCAGTAGCCGTAAGGGGGCCGGGGCTTTCGGAAGAAGGCGTTCGCCGACGGCGCGGCCAAGAGCAGGATGATCGCCAGGGACCCGATCGTGCTCGCGGCGGTCGCCCAGCCGACGGCGATGCTCCACGGGGGCGCGGCGGCGAACGCGGCGGCGGCCAGGGCCCTGGCGTCGAGTTCCGCGACCCGCCCGCCGAGGTCGTATCCCTGCATCAGGCGCGTGAAGATGAAGGCGCCGAAGACGAACACCAGGGGTTGCAGGATCCAGGTGAGGACGCGGCCGGCCCGGTTGCCCGCGCCGTTGAGCGCCGTCAGCACGACCAGGAAGCCGACGAGGACGAACACCATCATGAGGTCCCCGACGCCGTCGAAATCCCAGAAGTCGAACCCGGTGCTGCCCGGGGCGACCTCGGCGCCGCCCGTCTGCTCGGCCAGCTCGCGCTCGTAGGCGGTCTCGACCTCCGCGCCGTAGACGTACCCGACGACCGCCCCGATCACGATCGAGACCGCCGCCAGGATCTGGGCGATGACGGCGAGGGTCACCGCGGTCGGTCGCGGCGGTCGCGGGGGAGGGCCCTGGAACGCCGCGTACGGGTCGAGGTGTCCGGGTCCGCTGTTCGGTACGGGCTGCACGGTGCCTCCGAGTCGGTCGTCGCCCGGGGGAGTGCGGTTGCGGGCGGGTGGCCCGAGTTTAAGCGGTGGCCGCACGCAGGCGCCCGCGCCCGGTGCGGTCGCTCAGTGCGCGTTGGCCTTGGCGTCCTCGGCGAGTTTGCGTTCGTGCTGCTCGACCGCCTTGGCCCACAGGGCGTCCAGTTCGTCGCCGGTGAGTGTGAGGCGGAAGTGGCCCCGTAGCAGTTCGGCGAAGGCGTCGGCGTCGTCGAGGATGCGGACCGTCTTCCCGTCGGGCACTCGCGGGTCGAAGACCGACAACGTCCGCGCGCGCAGCACCCACATGTCGTTCTCGCGGGGGCTCTGCACCGTCAGGGTCTTCACGAACGGCGAGTCCGGGGAGGTCGACAGCTCGTCGCACCGCTCCTGGAACTCCTCGGGCCGCCGCGCGGTCAGGGTGAAGTCGAAGGTCAGATTGGACACGCGCGGGTCGATCGAGCAGCGCCACTTCTCGCCCGCGAGGTTCCAGATCCCGAAGTTGAACGCGCCCACCCGGTACGAGCCGTTGCGGATCGGGAGCGGGTCGCGAAAGCCCGTGCCGATCCCGGCGTCGGCGAGGTACTCGTCCCCGTTGGGGAAGCGCACCACCAGCGGCATGTGGTTCCACCAGTTGCCCTCGCCCTCGGTCTCGACGGCGACGCCGCCGAGGACGCGGCGCACGTCGAAGCCCAGGCCCTCCAGCGCGTGCGCGAGGGTCCCGTTGTGCTCGTAGCAGTAGCCGCCCCGGCCGCCTTCGACGAGCTTGGCGTACAGGGCGTCCGCGCTCAGCCCGATGGGCCGTCCGAGTTGGATGTCGAGGTTCTCGTAGGGCATCGCGTCGACGTGCGCGCGGTGGATCCGCCGCAGGGCGTGCAGCGTGGGCCGCCTCGGGGCGGTGATCCCGACGCGCTTGAGGTAGGCGCCCACCTGGGCGGAGTCGAACACCCTTCGACGATAGCGCGAGTGGTGCGGAGGCACTGGGGTCGTGATCGGACCGATACGCGAATGATGTTGCGAGGCTGGAGTTTTGTCTCTCCTGGGACCGCAGTGGTGGTGTCGGTGTGGGATAGTCTCACCATTCTCCGTGCCCGCCCAGAATCGCTCTAGAAGGAGTCCCCCCTATGGTCATGGGCCCGACCCACGCCATGTCCGGTGCCGCCCTGTGGCTCGCAGGCTCTGCCATCGCCTCTGCCGTCTTCGGCATCGACCAGTCCGCGAGCGAGCTCGCCGTCGGCACCATCGCCGCCTCCGGAGCCGCCCTCTATCCCGACATCGACTGCGCCGGGCGCGTCACCGAGAACAAGGGCGGGTCCACTGTGGCCCGCTCCTTCGGCGTCGTGTCCCTGTTCGTCGCCGAGTGCGTCGAGCGCCTCTGCTTCTGGTTCTACCTGCTCACCAAGGGGAAGAAGGATCCGAAGCGCCAGAACGGCCACCGGCTGTTCACCCACACCATCCTCCACGCCGCGATCGTCGGCGTGGGCACCGGATTCCTGGCGGCCTGGGGCGGCAAGTTCGCCGTCATCGCGATCCTGTTCGTCCTCACGGGACTCGCGGTGCGGGGCCTGATGAACTCGATCGTGGAGAAGTACGGGTGGGTCGTCACCACAGGCATCTCCCTCGCCGTCGCCTACGGCATGTACCACCTGCTCGACGAGAACCGCTCCTACTGGCTCCTCGGCCTGGCCATGGGCATCGGCTGCTTCATCCACATCCTCGGCGACATCATCACGAAGATGGGCTGCCCGATGTTCTTCCCCTTCCCGTTCCTCAAGCGGCGCTGGGTCGAGATCGGCCTGCCCGACAGGATCGCCCTGCGCGCCGGAGGCAAGGCGGAGTACAAGGTCCTGCTGCCGGCCCTCACCGTCCTGGTGGTCATCGGCATGTTCTACAACCTCCCCGAAGTGCAGGACCTGCTCTTCGGCGGCAGCGGACAGGGCGCCTCGGAGTAGGCCCCCGCGCGGCGCCGCCGCGGCTCGGGGAGCACTCCGAGCCGTCAAGCGGTCCGGTCGGCGCGAGGTAGACTCGACCGGTTGCCGGAACGGGCCCAAGGGCTCGTTTCCGGCCAATCGTCGTGTTCGCGCACCGCCGATCGGGCGGCGCCCCGTCACGTGACCGAATCACCGCGCAGGGAGCCCGCGAATGTCCGAAGGCAGCCACCGCAACGCCACCGCACCGAAGCTCGAGAGCCTGCTCACGGCCGCCGCCAAGGCGCCCAAGCTGGCCCGCCTGGCGGAGCTGGCGGCCTCTTCCGACCGCGCCGTCGACGTCGTCGCCGTGCCCGGGGCCAGGCCGCTGGCCCTCGCCCAGGCCGCGCGCCACGCGGCCGGCCCCGTCCTGGCGATCACCGCGACCTCCCGGGAGGCCGAGGAACTCGCCGAGTCCCTCGCGTCCTACATCGCCGAGGACGAGATCGCGCTCTACCCGGCCTGGGAGACCCTGCCGCACGAGCGCCTCTCTCCCCGCTCCGACACCGTCGGCGCGCGCCTCGACCTGCTGCACCGCATCCACGCCGGCGACGTCCCGCGCGTCATCGTCACACCCGTCCGCGGCGCGCTCCAACCCCAGCTCAAGGGCCTCGGCTCGCTCGAGCCGGTGCACCTGCGCCGCGGCGACGAGACCGACCTCACCGACCTCGCGACCCACCTCGTCGACCTCGCGTACGAACGCGTCGACCTCGTCGAGAAGCGCGGCGAGTTCGCCGTCCGCGGCGGCATCCTCGACGTCTTCCCGCCCACCGCCCAGTACCCGCTGCGCCTGGAGTTCTTCGGCGACGAGGTCGACTCGATCCGCGAGTTCTCCGTCGCCGACCAGCGCTCGCTCGAAGCCGCCGAGGAACTGCGCGCCGTCGCCTGCCGCGAACTCCTCCTCACCGACGAGGTCCGGGAGCGGGCCGCCGAACTCGGCGAGGCCTACCCGGGCCTGGCCGACATGTGCGCCAAGCTCTCCCAGGGCATCCCCGTCGACGGCATGGAGTCCCTGCTCCCGGCCCTCGCCGGACACGACCGGTTGGAGCTGTTCCAGGAGGTCCTGCCCCGGGACGCCCTCGTCGTCGCGATCGAGCCCGAGCGCATCCGCACCCGCGCCATCGACCTCGTCGCCACCTCGAACGAGTTCCTCGAAGCGTCCTGGGCCGCCGCCGCGGCAGGCGGCGCGGCACCCGTCGACCTCGGCGCGGGCACCTTCCACGACCTCGCCGAGGCCCGCACGACCGCGCTGGCGGCCGGACAGCGCTGGTGGACGATCTCGCCGTTCGCCGTCGCGCCCGACGAGGACGCTCTGGCGGCCGAGCTCGCCGCGATCACCGGCGAGCCCCTGACGTTCGGCGGCGTGGACGACGACGCGGTCACCGTCGACCTCGGCATCGTCGATTCGCCTCGCTACCACGGCAACACCGAGCAGCTCGTGGCCGACATGCAGGCCTGGACGCGCGAGGGCCGCGCCGTCGCCGTCGTCTACCCGGCCCTCGGCGGCGCCGAGCGCGCCGCCGAGCAACTGCGGGCCGAGGGGATCGGCGCGCACCTGGAGGACGCGCCCGAGGCGTTCCGCCCCGGCGAGGTCGTGGCCTGCACCGGCACCCTCGCCCTCGGCTTCGCCGACGCGGCTTCGGGCATCGTCACGGTCACCGCCGCCGACATCGCCGGCGGCAAGGCCCTCGCGGCCCAGAAGCACCGCACCGGCAAGGCCACCAAGCGAAGAGGCGTGGTCAACCCGCTCGAGCTCTCCGCGGGCGACTACGTCGTGCACGACGCGCACGGCGTCGGCAAGTACGTCGAGCTGGTGCGCCGCACCATCGGCGGGGCCGACCGCGAATACCTCGTGATCGAGTACGCCGCTTCCAAGCGCGGCCAGCCCGGCGACCGCCTCTTCGTCCCGACGGACGCGCTCGACCAGCTCACCCGCTACGTCGGCGGCGAGCAGCCCACGGTCCACAAGCTCGGCGGCACCGACTGGCAGAAGACCAAGCGCCGCGCCCGCAAGGCCGTGCGCGAGATCGCGGCCGAGCTGATCCAGCTCTACGCGGCCCGCCAAGCGGCCGAAGGGCACGCGTTCGCCCCCGACACGCCGTGGCAGCGCGAACTCGAGGACGCGTTCCCCTACATCGAGACGCCCGACCAGATGTCGGCGATCATCGACACGAAGGCCGACATGGAGGCCCGCGTCCCGATGGACCGCCTCGTCATGGGCGACGTCGGCTACGGCAAGACCGAGGTCGCCGTCCGCGCGGCCTTCAAGGCCGTCCAGGACGGCAAGCAGGTCGCCGTCCTCGTCCCGACCACGCTGCTCGCGAGCCAGCACTACGGCACGTTCGTCGAGCGCATGGGCCAGTTCCCGGTGACGGTGAAGCAGCTCTCGCGCTTCCAGTCCTCGCGCGAGGCCGCCGACATCCAGCGCGGCATCGCCGCCGGCGAGGTCGACATCCTCGTGGGCACGCACCGGCTCCTCCAGGCCGAGACCAGGTTCAAGGACCTCGGGCTCATCATCGTGGACGAGGAGCAGCGGTTCGGCGTGGAGCACAAGGAGAAACTGAAGGCGCTGCGCACCGCCGTCGACGTGCTCACCATGTCCGCGACGCCGATCCCCAGGACCTTGGAGATGGCCGTGACGGGCATCCGCGAGATGTCCACGATCGCCACGCCTCCCGAAGAGCGCCACCCGGTCCTGACGTACGTCGGCGCCTGGGAGGCCAAGCAGGTCGCCGCGGCGATCCGCCGCGAACTGCTGCGCGACGGCCAGGTCTTCTACCTGCACAACCGGGTCGAGTCGATCGACCGGGCGGCGACGCGCATCCGCGAACTCGTGCCCGAGGCGCGTGTGGCGGTCGCCCACGGCAAGATGGGCGAGGGCCAGCTCGAGCAGATCATGCAGGGCTTCTGGGAGGGCGAGTACGACGTGCTCGTCTCGACCACGATCATCGAGTCCGGCATCGACATCCCCAACGCCAACACGCTCATCGTCGAGCGCGCCGACCTCCTCGGCCTCTCGCAGCTGCACCAGATCCGCGGCCGCGTCGGCCGCAGCCGCGACCGGGCGTACGCGTACTTCCTGTACCCGCCCGAGCAGCCGCTGTCGGAGACCGCGCACGAGCGCCTGGCGACGATCGCGCAGCACTCCGAGCTGGGCGCGGGCATGTACGTGGCGATGAAGGACCTGGAGATCCGCGGCGCGGGCAACCTGCTGGGCGCCGAGCAGTCGGGGCACATCGCGGACGTGGGCTTCGACCTGTACCTGCGCATGGTCGGCGAGGCCGTGGCCTCGTTCAAGGGCGGGGAAGAGGAACCGCCGGCGCCGGTGAAGGTCGAGCTGCCGCTGGACGCGAACATCCCGTTCGACTACGTGGAGGTGGAGCGGCTGCGGTTGGAGATGTACCGCAAGATCTCCGAGGTCCACAGCGAGGAGCAGCTGGAGGAGGTCCGCGAGGAGATGGAGGACCGGTACGGCCCCGCGCCGGACCAGGTCCAGACGCTCTTCCACCTGGCGCGCTTCCGGCTCATGGCCCGGCGCCACGGGCTGACGGACGTTGCCTTGCAGGGCAAGAACCTCCGGTTCTCCACAGTGGAACTGCCGGATTCGCGGCAGCTGCGCCTGGGCCGCCACTACCCGGACGCCCACTACAAGGAGGCCGCGGGCCTCATCAGCGTCCCGCGCCCGACGACCTCCAAGATCGGCGGCAAGCCGATTGAGGGCCTCGCGCTGCTCCAGTGGTGCGCCGACCTCGTCAACGACGTGGTGCCCGAGGTGGAGTAGGGCCCGGCGTCGTGGACGCGAAGCCGCCCGACCTCACCGAGGCGGGCGACCAGCGGGCCCGTCGGGTGGCCGCGACCTAACATGGTCGGCACCGATCACCTTCAAGGAGCCCCCGTGCGCGACCCATTCGAGATCACCTTCCAGAGCCTCGCCCGGATCGAACGCAAACTCGACCTGATCATGCAGCACTTGGAGATCAACGACGACGTGCCTCCCGAGCACGACCGCATGGTGGAGATCCGCAGCCTCATCCGGCACGGCAGGAAGATTGAAGCGATCAAGCTCTACCGCCAGATCACGCGCGCCACCCTCCTCGACGCCAAGGAAGCCGTCGAACTCATCGAAGCCGGGCTCTGACCGACTGCACCGCTTGGACGAACGGCTAAGCCTGCTCGAAATAGAAGGACTTGATGAAGCAGTCGCGCGGCTGGGCTATCGCGAAGCGGACGCAGTCGACCACCGACCGCGCCGACAGCGCGTCGGCGGCTTCGCGCGGCCTCTCCCATTCGGCCGTCAGCGGATCGACGTCGTCGAAGTCCGGCGGGTACAGCGAGATGACCCGGACTCCTTGGGGCCGAAGGCGCTTCGAGAGCACCTCGGTGAACCCGGCCTGCGCGGACTTGGCCGCGTAGAACGCCTCGTGGGCGGTCGACCGGTGGTTCCCGTACTCGCCGCAACCCGAGATCAGGGTCACGATGTCCGGTCGAGCGCTTCGCGTCAGCAGGGGCAGCAGGGCCTTGGTGACGAGCACGGTCCCGGTCGCCCCCGCGGCGACGGTCGCGGCGATGTCCTCGTCCGAGGCCTCGAGGAAACCGCCGGAGTCCAGGTAGGGGGCGCCGTTGTTGACGAGCACATCCACGCTGTCGCTCACCTCGCCGACCGCTTCGGCGAACTCCCGCACCGACTCGGTGTCGGCAAGGTCGCATTCGAAGGCGTGCGCTCGGCCGCCCGCGTGGCGGACCTCCTGGGCGACCGTCTCGGCCGCCCCGAAGCTGCGGGCGGACAGAAACACTTCGGCGCCCTCGCGCCCGAGCGAGATCGCCAGCGCCCGCCCCAGCCCGCGTCCGGCTCCGGTGACGGCGACCCGGTAACCCGTGAAACCCATGGCGACCTCCTCGAAGTTCCAGTCTCCCGGAACGCGGGGAGGAGTCAAGTCCTAGGGCCAATGGCGTTCAGTTTGGGCGCCATTGGAGTAAGGGCGTCGAGGGTGTCCGGGGTTGTGTGGGTGACGTTGGGCAGCGCTTCGGGCGAGGTTCGAGCGGGCGGCGACGAAGGGATGCGCGGCGGGTCTGGCGTGCGTTGGCGACCCCGAGCACCGCTTCGGGTGAGGTTCGGGCGGCAGCGATGAAGAGGCGAGGCTGGGGCGGGGTCGGTGGCGGCCTTGGGCGCCGTGTCGGTCGGGGTTCGGGCCGACGGCGATTACAAGACGGGAGGCGGGTCGGGCATGCGGTGCGGGGGTCTGGTCGGTGGAGGCGCAGCGGTGCGTCTGCGTGCGCTGCATGGTCGTTCCCGCGGGGTGCACCGTGGTGGTGTTGGTGGGCGTGCTCGTGGTGGTCATGTCGGGGTCTCCTCCTTTCTGCTCCTGTCGTGATCGTGCTGCGTTGAGCACCGCCCCGGCCCCAGGCTCGGTTCCGGTCCCCGCCCTGCTCCTGCTCCTGTTCTGGGTTGCCGTTCCTGCTCTGGTGCTGCCAGCCTTGGCGGGTACCAGTGCACGAGGCGCGGGGTGTCGGTCCAGGTGGGTTCGCGCCGATAGCGTGGGTGGCGGCGCAAGGTGCCCGCCCCTTGAGACGTGCGGGTGCTGCACCGGAGTGCTGGTAGTGCTTGCTGGGTGTTGGTCGGGACTGTCGGGGTGCGCGTGGATCGGGCGCAGATGCCGACTGGTCGTGATCGTCGCAGGTGGCGCTTCGGCTGACCTTTGCCTGCGGTGTGTGCCTCGTTGCAAGCACTAGTCTGAAGGCGTTCGAGGTGATCCCGGCCCCCAGAGCCCCCCACCCGATCCGGCGCTCTGCACCGTACTGCTGCGAGGTCTCGATAGCACTCCCAGAGCGACCACACACCAACCCCGAAATACTCGGAGCAGTGGCGTCGGGGCTCCCTACAGAGGAACGACTCTCGGCCAGAGGCTTGGCGTAGTCTGCATACACCGGCCGCCGCCTGTACGAATCCCATACCCTTGTGCGTACCCCAATTCTCTCCCACACAGGCACCCCCCGCAACACCCACACGGGCACAGAACACTCACATTCGGCGTCCAGAACCCAAGCGCCGCAACACCACCCGACACCAACACCGCCGGTTCGTCGCCGCCCGCCCGAGCCCGCACCGCCTCGGCGCTCAATGCCGCCACCGACCCCGTGCCATCCCTCGCCTCTTCGTCGCCGCCGCCCTTGACTGTTGCGCCGGCCCCCGAGACCGCAGGCCGCCGACAACACCGCTCACCTCACCGCCCCGAGTCAAGGCGACAACCCCGCACCCGCCCCAACTGAACGTCATTGGTCCTAGGACTCCGTTGCAGGGCCGCGCCCGAGCACGGATAATCGCGGCATGAGTGCGCCCATCGTGAGACGGCCGCCGGCCGTGCGTGCGCTCATGCTGCTGCTGATCCTGAGCTGGATCGACTACATGGCCGTGCTGATCCCCGAGTACTACGCCTGCGGGCCGCACGACGTGGACTGCGAGCGGATGGGGTACCACAGCCCCGCGTTCCTGACGTTCGCCGTCGTCGTCACCACGCTGCTTCTCTTGTACGCCTTCGCGATCTGGCACCGCCAGGCCTGGGCCTGGTTCCTCGCGCTGGTCACCACCGTGGTCCCGGTGATGGTCCTCCTCGCCGAGTTCGACTCGTGGCTCTCGGCCCCGCCCCTGGAGAAGCTCGCGGGCGTCCTGGACCTCGCCTGCATCGGCCTCCTGGTGTCGCCGCCGGTCTGGCGCTGGGCCCGCGTGCGCCCCGACCCTAATGAGACCAGCGCAAACAGCGGATAAGCCGTAAACTGAGGGCACCTCGTTCCTTGGAGTGCCCCATGAACAGGCCCCCCCTTTACGAACCTGAACCGTTGTACGACAAGCCGCATTCGGTCGACCTCGCCCAGGTCATGCTGGTGTTCCAGTACTTCATGCTCATCAGCGTCAGCCTCGGCCTCGGTCCGCGCCTGCTCGGCTGGGTCGAATCCCATTCGGCCGATATACCGGGCGTCTCGCAACTGGAGAAGGCCCTTCCGGTCGGCACGACCTTCCCGATCGCGATCGTCCTACCGCTCATCGCCGTCTTGACGGCCCCCTACGCCGCCATGGTCTTCCAGCTCGGGCGCGGCCGCACTTGGGCCCGGGGGTTCGCGGTGCTCTTCGCGATCGGGAACGCTGCGATCGGCATCCTCGGCGTCTCGCGGACCTACGGCGACATCACGGCGTTCGTGGTCGCGCCGGTCTGGGTCGTCATGGCGCTGTGCGTCATCGGCGGCCTCGCCTCGCGCTCGGGCCGCCAGTGGTTCGATCAGGGCGGCTGGGCGCCCTGGTACGCCCGCTACGAGATGGACCAGGAGGACCGGCGCCGCTACGTGAACCGGGGCGGCCGACGCCAGGTCCCGGCCGGCGACGAGGACAGCGCCGACTGAACGGCGGCGCGCGCGCCGCTACAGCACGTCGATCGCGCGGCGCGGCGCACCGGCGAGCAGGCCGGGCAGGTCCGACTCGGTCCCGCCCATGAAGCCCGCGTTGACGTTCGCGAACACCGACACCGTGTGCGCCACCTGGAACGGCGGCAGCCCCGCGGCGGTCAGCGCCGCGCGGAAATCGCCGAGCGACAAGGGCGCGTAGGCGATCTCCTTGCCGTGCTCGGCGCTCAACGCGGACGCCAGGTCCTCGCCGCCGAGCGCTTCGCTGCCGACCAGTTCGTAGACGCGGCCCCGGTGTGCGTTGTCGACCTGCGCGTCGGCTTCGACCGCGACGCGGGCCGCGGCCTCGGCCAGGTCCTCGCGGGCCGCCGCCGCGACCTTCCCGCCTCCGAGCGGCAGCGTCAGCACCCCGGTCGCGACGGCCTGCTCGGCGGCCTGGGACAGCAGTTCGGCGTAGAGGCCGTTGCGCAGCACCGTGACCGCGAACGGCGCTGCGGCCAGCAGCCGCTCGGTCGCCCGGTGCGCCGGTGCGATGCTCATGTGCTCGCCCGCGCCGGTCAGGCTCGTGTAGACGACCTGCCGCACACCGGCGTTCGCGGCCGCCTCGACCACGGCCCGGTGGCGGGCGATGACGACGTCGTCCTCCGCGAACCCGGCCGAGACGGCGACCAGCACGTCCACCCCGCCGAACGCCTCGGCGAGGCTGTCGGGCGCGTCGAAGTCGACGCGGCGGGCCGAGCCGGTCGGCCGCCGCGTCCCCGCCACGACCTCGCGGCCCGAGGCCGCGAGCTTCGCGGCGATGAGCGAACCGAGTGCGCCCGAGGCGCCGGTGACCATGATCATTGGATGCTCCTGATGTTCGAAGGCGCCGTTTGGCGCCGCCTCCGATGATGGGTAGCGTTCGGGCCGAACGTAAGGAGGCACTCGCATGTCCCCAGGGCACACCGCCGTAACCCTCCAGGCCCTGCCGCCCGAGCCGCCCGGGCCGTGTGGGGAAGACCATTGCGGCATCCGCGAGGTCCTCGACCGCATCGGCGACAAGTGGTCGGTGCTGGTGGTCGTGGAGCTGGCGAAGGGACCGCGCCGGTTCCGGCAGTTGCAGCGCGCGATCCCCGGTATCTCGCAGCGGATGCTGACGCTCACGACCCGCCGCCTCGGCCGCGACGGCATGTTGGAGCGGACCGTGTTCCCCACGAACCCGCCGCAGGTCGAGTACCGGCTGAGCCCGATGGGCGCGAGCCTGGCGGGCCTGGTCGCCGACATCGCGGACTGGTCGCGCGACCACCAGGAGGCGATCGAGGCATCGCGCCGGGCCTGGGACGAGGAGCCCGCGGCGGACGACTGAGCCGGTCGGCGGTCCGATCAGGAGTTCCTGCCGCTGTTCCGCCGGTGTTCCGCCTTGTTCGGGCCTGCTCCCGCCACCAGACTGATCGCAGTGGCGGCCCGTCCTGGCCGACCCGCACCAGGCGGTCGGCCGAGCTTCGAGCACAGCCCCCTCCTGCATCAGCAGTTGGCTCAAGGATTGCAGCGGAAGGAACGCGATGTCCATGAACAGTGTCCTCAAGAGGAACGTGCGAAGGGCTTCGGTGACGCTCGCCGGGCTCGCGATGGCGGCGAGCCTTACCGGGCTCACCGTCGCCGGCACCGCATCGGCGGCCCCGGCCGTCGCCCAGACCGAGACGACTGCGACCGCCTCCGGCGACTACACGGTGGCCCGGGGCAAGCTCTACGGCACCTGGAGGTCCTCCACCAGGTGCGTGGAGGTGGCCCAGTGGCTTCGAGGCTTCCCCAGCATCACCGACGCCTGGTGCGTGCAGGGCAACGCCATGGGCACCGTCTGGCACGTGTACTACGAGGGTCGCCTCGTCTAGGCCGTCCTGCGAATCGGACCGGGCCCCGAGGCGGCAGCCTCGGGGCCTTTCGCCGTTCTGCGTGCTTTCGGCGTCTGCGATGATGAGAGTCGACTTGTCATCCATGTACGGAAAGGCCCGCCCGGTATGAGTCCCGACGCCCTGCCCGAGGGGTACCCCGACTCCACTTCCGGCGGCCTGGTCCGAGTCTCGGACATCGAGTTCCTCGAGTTCGAACTCAGGATGACGCTCACCCTCGGCGAGCGGTTCGTGCAGATCTGGGAGCTCGAGGAGGGCGTTCCCGCCCGCTGGTTCGGCAACGCCTTCCGCGTCCACACCGATGCTCCCGGCCTGTACCTCAGCTACGAGTACGACCAGGCGCTCGACCGGTACCAGCGCGACCGGCTCGCCGGCATCGCCGCGAAGTTCTGGGCGCCCTGACCGCTGCGCTTCACCGTGGCAGGAGTCGACGAAGGTGGCTCCGGCGCTTCGTGTTTCATTCGGGAACGCATGTGTTCTCTGTGCACAGGCGGGTTGATCCCGCAGTGTGGCAGTGTGATCGCGGTCGTACGATGTGCGGATCGTTCCTTCGAAGAAGAGGCAGGGGTCGATGGCTGAGATCCACGACAACGCGGAATCCGTACCGAACTTCGACATCTCCAGGCCCACCATCGCCCGCGTCTACGACGCGATCCTCGGTGGGAAGGACAACTTCGCCCCCGACCGCGAAGGCCGGGACGCGTACATGAAGCACGTGCCCAACGCCAAGGACGTCGCCCTCGACAACCGCCTCGGGCTCAAAAAGGGCGTGGAGTACATGGCGCGCCACGGCATCGACCAGTTCCTCGACATCGGGGCGGGCCTGCCCACGATGGAGAACACGCACCAGATCGCCCAGAGGATCAAGCCCGACGCCACCGTGGTCTACGTGGACAACGACCCGATCGTGCTCGCGCACGGCCGGGCCCTGCTGGCCACCAACAAGACCACGACCATCGTGACCGCCGACCTGCGCGACCCCCAGAGCATCCTGGACCACCACGAGGTCCAGGAGATGCTCGACTTCACCCGCCCCATCGGGCTGATGGTCGTGGGTCTGCACATGCACTTCCACGAGGGAGAAGGCTCTGACGGGTGGGTCCGCGTCCTCATGGACGCCTGCCCGCCCGGCTCGTACCTGCTCGTCACCGACTTCGTCGACACCGGCGAACCGCTCCAGAAGGCCATCGAGCAGGCCGGTCTGGAGAGCCTGGGCAACGGGTGGATCCGCACCCCGGAGCGGATCAAGGACCACTTCCTCGGCCTGCCCCTGGTGGACGACAAGATCGACTTCATCCCGCGCTGGTTCCCCGGCGAGCCCGACCGAGAGGTCCCCGACCCCCAGGACATCGAGCCCTGGCACAAGATCATGATGGGCGGTCTCGCCTACAAGGCCTGACCCTCGACCGACGGAGAGGCGCGCAAGGCATCTTGCGCGCCTTTGCCGTGCTCGGGCCGCGGCCTTCACGAAGTCGGCTCACCCGATCAGGTGAAAATCTCCTGAGACGACGAAATGCATGGGCCCGCGCCGAAAGGCGCGGGCCCCGCATCCCGCTATGCCTTTCTGGCGATCCCGGCCATCTGGGTCCGTTCGTACGGCTGGAGGTCCGCCACCTCCGCCACGGGCCGGTCCGGGTCCTCGGGGAACCACCGCGGGATGTACTCCAGTCCCGGCGGGACCATCTCCATGCCCAGGAAGTGGCTCTCCAGCACCGAGATCGGTCGCATCCAGCCGTTGCCGAGCGTCTCGATGCACGCGGCCGACAGCGCCGCCTGCTCCGGCTCGCCGGTGTCGGGCCACGAGGTCAGCAGCAGGTGGCTGCCCGAAGGCAGGGCGGCCATGAGCGCCGCGATGATGTCGTTCGGGCGCTGCTCGTCGCTGATCTGCATGATCATCCCGACGATCAGCAGCGCGATCGGCCGCTGGAAGTCCAGGAATCCCCGCAGTTCGGTGCGGGACAGGATGTCGTCGGGATCGAGCAGGTCGGCCTCGATCACGATGGCGCTGTGGCTGTCGGCCAGCAGCGTGTTCGCATGGGCGATCACCACCGGGTCGTGGTCGACGTAGACGACCCTCGCCTCCGGGTTGATGCCCGCGGCGACCTGGTGCGTGTTCTGCGCGGTCGGCAGGCCGCACCCGATGTCGATGATCTGGTCGATCCCGGCGCTGCGCACCAGGTATTCGACGCCGCGGATGAGCGCGGAGCGGTTGATCCTCGCGCACTCGCGCGCCTGCGGGATGTGCTGCGCGAACACGTCGGCGGCCTCGCGGTCGACCGCGAGGTTGGTGGAGCCGCCCAGCAGCGCGTCGTACACGCGAGCGGTGGCCGGGACGCTGGTGTCGGTGCCTGGCGGCAGCTCGATGTCGTTGTCGTGCATGTGGCCTGCCTTCCCGCCGCGAACGGCGAACATCGGATCGGAGGCGCGGGTAGGACCCGCAGGGGAGTGGCCGTGACGTTACCGGGATTCACCCCCTCGCGCCGGACACCAAGTGCGGCTTGGGCTCTGACGACCTGGCCCACCGTTCCCGTTCGCTGTCAAAGAGGCGCCGGGCGATGCGGCGGGGTGACCGGCGGCGGCCGGTCACCCCGCGGTTCGGTCATCGCAGGTCAGACCCATTCGGGCACTTGGGTGTAGCGGGCGCCGAACCCGCCGGTCGGCAGGATCTCCTTGACCGCGGCCAGATCGGCCGCGGTGAGCGCGACGTCGGCCGCGGCGATGTTCTCCTCGACGCGGGTCCGGCTGCGCGAGCCGGGGATGGGGACGACGTAGTCCTTCTGGCGCAGGACCCAGACCAGGGCCAGCTGCGGGACGGTGACGCCCTTTGACGCGGCGAGCTCGGTGAGGCGGTCGACGGCGGCGAGGTTCTTCTCGAAGTTGCCCGGCTGCCAGCGGGGGTCGACCCGGCGCAGGTCGGTCTCGTCGTACTGGTCGGCGGGCTTGGCGGTGTCGGTGATGAAGCCGCGGCCGAGAGGGGAGTAGGCGACGAAGCCGATGCCGAGTTCCTCCAGGAGCGGGAAGAGCTGCTCGACGTCGCGTTCGAACAGGGAGTACTCGGTCTGGAGGACCGAGACGGGCTGGACGGCGTGCGCCTTGCGGATGGTCTCCGGGCCGGCCTCGCTGAGCCCGAAGTACTTGACCTTCCCGGCGTCGATGAGCTCCTTCACGGTGCCGGCGACGTCCTCGATCGGGACGTCGGGGTCGACGCGGTGCTGGTAGAACACGTCGAGGTGGTCGACGCCGAGGTAGCGGAGGCTGTTGTCGGCGACCTTGCGGATGTTCTCGGGGCGGCTGTCGAGCCCGAAGCCGTTCTGGACGTCGGTGAGGTCGAAGCCGAACTTGGTCGCGATGGTGATCTCGTCGCGGAAGTCCTTGACCGCCTCGCCGAGCAGGATCTCGTTGGAGCCGGTGCCCCAGCCGTAGAGCTCGGCGGTGTCGAAGAAGTCCACGCCCAGCTCGTGGGCGCGGCGGATGGTGGCGCGGCCTTCGGTCTCGTCGCCGGGGCCGTAGGCCATGGTCAGGCCCATGGTCCCGTAGCCGATCGCGGAGACGTTGAGTCCCTGGGTGCCGAGTGCGCGGTGCTGCATGACAGTTCCCTTCATCAAACCAAACGGTTCGGTTTGAACGGTACTCCGAGGAAACTCGATCGTCAAACCGTTCGGTTCGGGCGGGTAAGCTGGACCGATGCCGCCCGCCTCCAGTCCTGAAGCCACCCGCGACCGCATTCTGGCCGCCGCACGCGCCGAGTTCGCGCGCTACGGGATCGCCGGTGCCCGCATCGACCGCATCGCGAAAGCGGCGAAGACCAGCAAGGAGCGCGTCTACGCCTACTTCGCGAGCAAGGAGGCCCTGTATCGGCTGGTCTCGGCCGAGGAGCTGACCGCGATCGTGGAGGCGACCGGCATGGACCCGGCCGACCTGCCCGAGTACGCGGGTCGCCTCCACGACTACTACGCCGCGCACCCCGAGCGGTTCCGGGTCATGCAGTGGGGCCGTCTCGAACTCGACCCCGAGCGGACCGACGCCGACGACCCGGTCCGCGCGACCATGGCCGGCAAGCTCGAACGCCTCCGCCAGGCGCAGAAGGACGGCCTCCTCGACCGGTCCTGGGATCCGATCGACATCCTGGTCCTGCTCAACCAGATCGCCGCTTCATGGGCGGGCTATCTCGATCTCGCCCCGGCCGATCCCGCCGAGCGCGAGCACTTCCTCCGCGACCGCCGAGCCGCCGTCGTCACCGCCGTCGAACGACTCTTCCCCGCCGCGCACCGGTCCTGACACGAACTTTGAAGGTTAAAACCAGCTCAGTCGGTGCTCCGGCGCAGTTCTGCTGCCGAGAGCCGAAAGAGGCCCGGCCGAACGGCCGGGCCTCGATTGATTCGTGGGGATCGACTACCGGTCGGCTTGCTGAAGCAGAGCGGTGAAGTCGGCGGTCTTCAGATCGAAGATCGGGGAACCATCGCCGAGCTTGCTGTCCCGCACCTGGAAGCCGGTACCTGCGGGGCGGGCTTCGACGCAGGCGCTGTTCTCTGCGCCGTTGCTTCTGCTCGACTTGCGCCACGGGGCGACCCGCAACTCAACGCAGTTGCTGTCCGCAGTGCCCTGGCTCCTGCTCGACTTGCGCCACCCATCCTGGCTCATCGCTTGAACTCCTTCAGAGACTTGGCCTGTCGGAGCCCTCCTTCGAAAATCTGGTGGTACTTGGCCACTGCGTCGCTGTTCTCATAGAACCGGCGCTCGTAGGGGCTTTCCAGATAGACGATGCTGGGATCCTCGTGATCTCTGAAGGATAGTACGTAGAAGGGCACATCGAGCATTGGATAAGGTCCGCCTGAGAACGGCAGGTACTTGATGGTCACGTTGGGGTGTTCATCGATTTCGAGCATTCGGTTGAGCTGCTCGTCATCGCAGCCGCACCGCAGGACCGTTTCGGTCAACAGATATTCCAGCTTGATCGACTCCAACCGGCCCAGGAGTGCCTCCTGCCGGGCAAGCCGATCCTCGATGAGCACCGGGATTCGCTCGGGAGCGACATCTCCACGCTCAAAGAGCCGTCGCATGGTCCTCTCCGTTTGCATCTCACCAGGCACGAACATGGTCTCGAACTTTCTCAGGCCGACTGCCAGCCTCTCGAACTCCAGGTAGGCATCCCACCCGGAGTTTGCGATCGCGAGGCTGGTCTGGGCCCAGATCTTGTCGTTCACGAAGCGCCAGATGCGTTCCAGCTCGAATCGGACCTGTTGCGGGGCACCGTAGTGCTCGGCGAGCCTGCCGATGATCGCGAAGGTCAACCTGGTCGACCTGCCCTCCTCCAGCCGTCTGAGCGTCCGAGTCGAACCGACGATCGCGGCCGCCTCCGGGTCGGTGACATTGAGTCCCGCCAATTCGCGCTGCGCCGCAAGCTCGCGCCCGATCTGCCTGCGAAGTTCAGAAGCCGTCGACATCCACTCAGTATCGCAATAACCGTCCATTGCGCAACCTTCATCGAGGCGCGATTCCGTATGGCAGTTTGGAGAACCATACTGCCACACCGTTATGGCACACGCATTGTCGCTGCACTCAATGCCAACCGTCCTAGCAGGTGTTTTGCCTTGAGCTTCTGCCTTCCCTCTCCCTACTCTCGACTCACACCGCTGACGCGGATGGGAGGAGAGCGAGTAATGCGAAGAGAAGCGAGCGCGCGGCAGGAGGCGGGCGACCCCTTGTACCGGGGGCGGTTCAGCGACGGTCAGCGCCATTTCACCGTCCGCGCTTCGAGCACCGAAGTGCCGGACTCGTTCCAGGTGTATGCGGGAGGCGACCACGCCGACATCGTGGTGATCGTCTCCGGTCTGGCGACCTGGAACCTCAGGGCCACTTGGGGAGACGGCTGGCGCTCGGCGGGCGAGGAGTGGAAGGGCTGGCTCAAGGACCAGGCCTTCATGGTCTTCTACAACGGACGGCCGCCGGAGGCCGGGAAGGTTCGAGTCTGCAATGGCTGAGGCCAAGGACAAGCAGGGCGTCTACCTCGGCGAGTTCCGGCGCGGACCGGCCTTCTTCACCGTCTTCGAGATCTCGGCCGATCCGCGCGCGTACCGCGTCGACTGCCGCGACAGCGGCGGCGGCCCGAACCCGTGCGCCACATTCGAGGAAGGCATCGGCGAATCGCCGTACTGGCACGGCGCCTGGAACCACGACGAGTGGTGCGCGTGGATCGTCGCCGAGGCGCGCAAGGTCGTCGAGAACCCGACCCGATAGGGAACGCGCCCCCGGCCCGTGGTTCCCCGGGCACGGGCCGAGCGGCGCATCACAGGGCCGGCCGATCCGGGTGGGGATCGGTCGGCCCGCCCCCTGTCCTCGACAAGACTCAACTCTGCGGGCTCAACCCCGCCACGGCCAGGCGGAACAGCCGGTCGGACTGGGCGGCCGGATCGGGGTCGTGCTCGGTGGCCAAGGCGATGCCGACGATCAGGCCCATCAGATCGGCGAAGGTGACGCCTTCCGCCACCGCGCCGTCGCGGATCGCGCGATGCAGCAGCGGGGCCGCCACCGCCTCCAGCTTTCGCGAGCAGCCGTCCATGGGATCCGCATCGCCCATGGTGCCTTCGGGCGCCAGCACGGCCGCCAGTCCCCGAGCGGAAGCCGAGTAGGCGACCACCTCGCCCAGCCAGCCCAGCAGGGCGCTGCGGCTGTCGATCGCGCCCGCCTCATCGCCCGTCAGATCGCGGGCCCGGTCGCACAGGGCCTCGATCCGGCTCTGCGACACCGCTTCCAGTAGGGCGCGGCGGGTGGGGAAGTGCCGGCGCACGGTCGCCGAACCGACTCCCGCGACGCGGGCGATCTGCTCCAGGGACGCGTCGGCGCCGTGCGCGGCGACCTCCTCCTCCGCCACGGCGAGGATGCGCGCGTAATTGCGCCGGGCGTCGGCGCGACGGCCGGCGGGCTGGCTCGCGTGGCGGCCGGTCGGCGGGCTCATGGGTTGGACGGGCTGGTCGGCAGGCATGCGACACCTCCGGTTTGCTAAATGGCGGGCCCCGCCGTATTGTAGCGTGAAGCTAAACGGCGGGGTCCGCCGTTTATGATCCGAGCAACCGAGGAGCAGCATGTCCGTCGATTCCGCACCCGTCCTGGTCACCGGAGCCACCGGCAAACAGGGCGGTGCCACCGCCCGGGCCCTGCTCGCGGCGGGCGTCCCCGTCCGCGCCCTGGTCCGCGACCCGACCACCGAGAACGCCAGGGCCGTCGAGGCGCTCGGCGCCGAACTCGCCACCGGCGACCTCCACGACCGCGAATCGGTGACCGAGGCCGCCAAGGGGGCCCGCGCGGTCTTCTCCGTGCAGATGCCCGCGTTCAGCGCCGACGGCATCGACTTCGACGGGGAGATCGCTCAGGGCGTCAACCTCATCGAAGGCGCGAAGGCCGCCGGAGTGGGGCAGTTCGTCCACACCTCCGTCACCGGCGCCGGCCAGCACACCGAGCACCCCCTCTGGGAGGAAGGCCGCTGGGCGGTCGAGGCCTCCTTCAACGCCAAGGCCGCGATCCAGGACCGCGTCCGCGACGCCGGCTTCCCGCACTGGACGCTCATCAAGCCGGGCTTCTTCATGGACAACTTCCTCCCGTCCATGGCGTACCTCTTCCCGCGCGGCATCGAAGGAGGGCTTGTGGGCATCCTGAAACCGTCGACCCATCTGTCCCTCACCGCGGTGCGCGACATCGGCGCCGCGGCCGCCGCCGCCTTCGCCGAGCCCGAGCGGTTCAACGGCGTCGAGCTGGAGATGGCCAGCGAGGACCTGTCCATGACCGAGATCGCCGAGGTCCTCTCCCGCGCGCTCGCCACCCCGATCGCGGCGCCGGACATGACCGTCCAGGAGGCGCTGGACGCCGGTATGCCGCCGATGGGGGCCTCCCTGGAATGGATGAACGCCGCCGGGCAGCCGGCCCGCCCGGAGTTCGCCAGGGCCTTCGGTATCCCGCTCACCGGCTTCGAAGAATGGGCACACGAGCACATGCGCCCCTGACCTGAGCGGCGCGGGGTAGGCGGATTGTGGAGGAATCCGGGCTGAGGCTAAGGTCACAGGGCAGTCGAGCGGAAGGGAAGTGCTGTGCGCACATTCAGAATCGCGGCCGTGGCCTCGGTCGGACTCCTCGCATTGGCGGGTTGCGGGACCGAGCAGGGCGCGGCCCTGTTCGTCGGGGACGAGCGGATCTCGGAGTCCACTGTCGACGGATACGTGGAGCTCGCCGAGGAGGCGAACACGGACCCCGAGATCGAAGCGGTCAACCTCGACCTCGCCCCCAACCGCGAGAGCGCGGTGCTGTGCGTCCTGTTCTCCGAACTCGGCCAGGCCATGGACCTGCCCGAGCCGGACACCGCCGCGGCCGTCGACGACTTCGACGCCGAATGCACCAGGGCCAGCGGCTACCTCGACGCGATCTCCGCCGACGTCGAGCCGCGCGAGCTCACCGAGGACGAACTGGCCCACATGGCCGACCTCGGCGCCCCGTTCGAGCAGCTGGCGCCCGAGGACCAGGCCGCGATGGAGGCCTACGCCGCGCTCAGCGACGCCCTGGCCGGATACTTCGAGGAGTACGACGTCCGGGTCAATCCGCGCTACGGCGTCGACGCCTTCCCCTTGCTCGCCGAAGGCGCCGAAGGCCTGTTCGAAGTGGAGATCCCGCAGCGTTGAGCACCATCACCTGGCTTCTGACCTCGCCCCGCATCCCCGCCGGACTCCTGACCGTCGAGGCCTGGGACGCGCTCCACGAGGCCGAGGCCGTCGCCGCGTTCCACGAGAGCCCCACGGTCGAAGCGATCCGCGACGCCGGGATCGACGTCGACCTGGTCGAGGACGCCGCCGACTTCCTTGAGGAGGGCGGCGTCTGGATCGTCGGCGAGGACGGCGACGAAGAGCTGCGCGAAGCGCTGGCCGAATACGTCGCGGGCGGCGAGATCGAACTCGAGATCATCTACGGCTCTTGGGATCCGCCCGGCGCCCGGCTGCTCGACCTCGTGGAGGCCGTCGCGCGCCTGCACGCCGAGGACGGCTGCCCCTGGCACCGCGAGCAGACCCACGCCAGCCTCGGCACCTACCTGCTGGAGGAGTCCTACGAGGTCCTCGACGCCATCGCGGGCGAGGACCCCGACGAGCTCCGCGAGGAACTGGGGGACCTGCTCTTCCAGCCGCTCCTGCACGCCTCGCTCGCCGAGGACTTCGACATCGACGACGTCGCCGGCGACCTGGTCGAGAAGATCATCCGCCGCCACCCGCACGTGTGGGGCGACGCCGATCCCGAGGACCTCTACGAGAACTGGAACGAGGCCAAGGCCGCCGAGAAGCCCGAGCGGGACCACCCGGCCGACGGCATCTCGCGCCAGCTCCCGTCGCTCGCGCTGGCGGCCAAGGTGATCGAGCGCTTCAACGACGCCGGCGAGCCGCTGGAGGTGCCCGAGCTGCCCGAAGGGCTCAAGCTCGAGCCCGACCAGGTCGGGGAGTTCCTGTTCGCGGCCGTGGCCGCCGCCCGGGCCGCCGGGGTCGATCCCGAGCTGGCATTGCGCCGGACCGTGACCGAGCGCGCCGGCATCGAGCGCATCGACATCCAGGAGCACGACGAGGTCGAGCCGGACTAACCATCCCAAACCCCCACCCTCCCGGGGAAAGGTAGTGCCCATCCTTCCGCGGGGGTACGACAAGAACGGTGGTCCCCACCGTTCTTGTCGCCCGATCGTGTGCGGTGGACATCCGCGTTAAGAACTTAACAATATTGTCCTTCTGGCCTTAACAATGGCCGCGATCCTTGCTACGGTCGAGCGCATGCCAACCGGAGACGCAAGTGCCGTGGGCCCGCGAGGGCCGAGCACCCAGGTCCGAGGAGCGGACGACCCCGCCGAGGGGGCGTTCGACCTGCGCATTCCGACCTCCGCCGACGGTCCGCTCATGTGGGAGCTGGCCCGGGACGCGGGCGGCCTCGACGTCAACAGCAGGTATGCCTACCTGCTGTGGTGCCGCGATTTCGCGGACTCCAGCGTCGTGGCCGGGTCGGAGGGCCGACTGGCAGGCTTCATCACCGGTTACCGGCGCCCGGACTCGCCCGACACGCTGTTCGTGTGGCAGGTCGCGGTGGGCCCGGACTTCCGCCGCCGGGGACTGGCATCGCGCATGCTCGACCACCTGGCCGGGTCCGCGCGTCCAAGCGGGGTCCGCTTCGTCGAAGCGACCGTGACCCCTGACAACAAAGCGTCGCTGCACCTGTTCGAGTCGTTCGCGAGAGCGAACGGCGCGGACTTGACGCGCGACGTGCTGTTCTCCGAGCACGAGCTCGGCTCCGATCACGGACCTGAAGTGCTGCAAAGGATCGGACCGCTCCCAGAGCGATCCGACCCTGGCTCGCGTCCGTTCTCCGGGTCCTTCGAACCGCTCACGTCCGGCCTGGCAGGGCCGGACGGCCGCGGTCCGGCACCGGACTGAGCCCCGCCCTACCCGGGCATCGGCGAACGGACCGCTCCGCGGCCCGCAAGCTTCGCCGAGGCCGGCCCGGGTAAGCGCCCGGAGACCGCCCTGCGCGGCACCGGGAAGCGGAGAACCGCTCATCAGGCCGACCAGAAGAGAACTATGCAGGTTTTCGAACAGGTCGAATCACAAGTCCGCTCATATTGCCGCAACTGGCCCACGGTGTTCACCACCGCGAAGGGCAGCCGCATCGACGACGAGCAGGGAAGGTCGTACCTCGACTTCTTCGCCGGTGCGGGCTCGCTCAACTACGGCCACAACCATCCGGCGATCAAGGAGGCCCTCCTGGCCTACCTCGCCGAGGACAACGTCGTCCACACGCTCGACACCTACTCCAGCGCCAAGCGCCGGTTCCTGGAGACGTTCCGCGACCTCGTGCTCGCACCCAGGAACCTCGACTACAAGGTGCAGTTTCCCGGGCCCGCCGGGAACAACGCCGTCGAGGCCGCGCTCAAGCTCGCCCGCAAGTACACCGGCCGCGAGACCGTCGTGTCGTTCACGAACGGGTTCCACGGCATGACCCTGGGGGCCCTCGCGGTCACCGGGAACTCGATGAAGCGCGGCGGGGCGGGCGTCCCGCTCAACAACGCCGCGACGATGCCCTACGACAACTACCTCGACGGGCGCACGCCCGACTTCCTGTGGCTGCGCAGCATCCTCGAAGACCCAGGCTCCGGGCTCGACCTGCCCGCCGCGGTCATCGTGGAGACCGTGCAGGGCGAGGGCGGCATCAACGTCGCCAGCGACGAGTGGCTGCGCGGGCTCGAGGCGGTGTGCCGCGAGCACGACATGCTGTTCATCGTCGACGACATCCAGATGGGCTGCGGCCGCACCGGGCCGTTCTTCTCCTTCGAGCGCGCCGGGATCACACCCGACATCGTGACGCTCTCGAAGTCCCTGTCCGGCATGGGCCTGCCGTTCGCGCTGACCCTCATGAAGCCGCACCTGGACGTGTGGGAGCCCGGAGAGCACAACGGCACGTTCCGCGGGTTCGCCCCCGC
Organism: Glycomyces harbinensis; assembly: GCF_900101745.1. Classification (GTDB taxonomy): domain Bacteria; phylum Actinomycetota; class Actinomycetes; order Mycobacteriales; family Micromonosporaceae; genus Glycomyces; species Glycomyces harbinensis. The sequence continues at coordinate 85,088 of NZ_FNAD01000003.1, forward strand.
GTTCGTGACCGCGACCGCCGCGCTGGAGACGTTCTGGCGCACCGACTCCTTCACCGCCGACGTGGACGCGAGCGCGACCTGGCTCGACGGGGAGCTGCGCGACATCGCCGACTCCCACCCGGAGCTGGCGATCGCCACGAGGGGCCGCGGACTCGCGCGCGGGCTGGTCTTCGAGCGGCCCGAGCACGCCGGCCAGGTCTGCAAGGAGGCCTTCGCGAACGGCCTGCTCATGGAGACCTCCGGCGCCGAGGACGAGGTCGTCAAGTTCCTGCCGCCGCTCACCACGACCATGGCGGAGTTCGAAGAGGGCGCCGGCATCGTGCGCGAGGCCGTCGCCACGGTCGCCAAGACCGCCGCAGAGGAGGCCTCAGCATGATCGTCCGCAGGCTCGAAGACCTTATCGGGACCGACGCCGACGTCGAAGGCGGCGACCGGGACCAGGCGGAGGGCACCTGGCGTTCGCGGCGCCTGCTGCTGGCGCGCGACGGCGTCGGGTTCTCCCTCCACGACACCGTGCTGTTCGCGGGGACCTCCACGACCATGCACTACGCCAACCACATCGAGGCCGTCTACGTCATCGAGGGGTCCGCGAAACTGCGCGACCTCGAATCCGGCGAGGTGCACGCCCTCGCGCCGGGCACGATGTACGTCCTCAACGGCAACGAGCGGCACACGCTCGACGTCGACCGGGACCTGCGCGTCGTGTGCGTGTTCAACCCGCCGGTCACCGGCCGGGAGATCCACGACGCGGACGGCGTCTACCCGCTCCTGACCGAGGACGGCGCCTGACCGCGTCCCGCCCAGTCCATCCCGCAACCGACCGAGACGAGTTCCACCCGAGACGACGCACATCCGACGAGAGCGCCGCTTCGCCGGCGGCGCAGTGAGGAGCGAATCACCATGTCGTCACCGATCGACCTCTACCCGACCCGCCGCTTCAAGGAGCCGCGCCTGGTCTACCGCACCGACGACCCGGCCGTCTGGGGCGGCCCGGGCGACGGGCCCCTGACCGCCACGCAGCTCGACCGGCACGAACTGGACGGCTTCACCGCCGTGCCGCAGCTGCTGGAGCCGACCGAGCTCGCGGACGCCCAGGCCGAACTCGACCGGGTCATGCAGGACCCGGCCCTCGACGGCGACGAGCGCGTGATCCGCGAGCGGACCACCGACGAAGTCCGCTCGGTCTTCGACGTCCACAAGCTGTCGCCGTTCTTCGCCGCGCTCGTGCGCGACGAGCGGATCGCCGGCGTCGCCCGCCAGATCCTGGGCTCGGACGTGTACATCCACCAGAGCCGGATCAACTACAAGCCCGGCTTCGGAGGCGCGCCCTTCGAGTGGCACTCGGACTTCGAGACGTGGCACGCCGAGGACGGCATGCCGCGGATGCGGGCCGTCAGCCTCTCCTTGGCGCTGACCGAGAACTACCACTTCAACGGCTCGCTGATGATCATGCCCGGCTCGCACCAGACGTTCGTCTCGTGCGTGGGCGAGACGCCCGAGGACAACCACAAGGCCTCACTCGTGAAGCAGGAGATCGGCACCCCCGACCACGGGTCGCTGCGCCTCCTCGCCGACAAGCACGGCATCCACCAGTTCACCGGCAAGGCCGGGTCGGCGATCTGGTTCGACTGCAACTGCATGCACGGCTCGAACGGGAACATCTCGCCGTTCCCGCGCTCGAACCTGTTCATCGTGTTCAACAGCGTCGAGAACGCGCTCACGGACCCGTTCGCCGCGGAGAAGCACAGGCCCGAGTACCTGGGCTCGCGCGACTGGCAGGTCCTGAAGTAGACGGCTCCCAGAGGGTGTCCTGAGAACCCCCTGGGACCCCCGCGGACGGGGGAGAGGCGCGGGCCCGCAGTGCGGACCCGCGCCTCTCGGTGTTCCCGGGGATCAGCCTTGGGACGACCAGGGGCTCCTAGTTCTCCGGGACCGTCGGCTCCTCTTCCTCGTCGTACACCGGCGCGGGCATGGCCCGGAGGACGTCGCCGAGGAAGTCGGTTTCGACCGGGGCGTCCTCCTCCTGGTGGACCGTGATGCTGACCGCCCAGCCGTCGGGATCGAAACGGGTGACCTGGACCTGGCCGTCGGTGGCGTCACGGGCCGCTTCGAAGGTCCAGACGGTGCCGTCGTCGTCGGTCGTCTCCGAGCAGGTGAAGCCCTCCAGGCAGTGCACCGGGTTCGGGCCGCGCTCACCCTCCTCGGCGATGCCGGGCACCCAGCCACCCGGCAGGTAGTAGTTCAGGTCGAACGAGAGGTCGCGCACTTCGTCGGGCGTCTCGTACACCATCAAGCCCGAGCCGTGATAGGTCCGGACGGCGGTCGCGCCGCGGTTGACCATGCCGACCTGGATCGCGCTGGGTTCGTTGACGCCTCCTTGGAACTCCGACTGCTCCAATGCGGCCGACGCGGACGCGATGGAGGACTCGGCGCTGGCCAGCGCCTCGTCGGACTGCTCCCACTCGGGGTCGAAGAGCCAGCCGGTCGGCACCTCGAGGAGCTCGTCCACCGGCGTGAGACCGCCCGTGTCGTAGTCCACTTCGGGCATCGCGGTGACGGCCGCGGTGAAGTCCTCCAGCGACACCTCGTACTCCGGCTCGCCCTTCCAGCAGCCGATGTCCCAGGTCGCGCGCAGGCCGCTGCCGTTCGGGTAGACCACGGCGATCTCGTAGGCGCACTCGTGGTCGACGGTGATGAGCCTGCGGCCGTCGTCGAGTTCGGTGGTCACCAGCTCGTCGGTCCAGTCGGCGTCCGTGTACCACGGGTCGCCGCTGGCGCTGATGAGGTGCTGCGGGAACAGCTGCTGGGTGAACGGGCCCGGTTCGGCGGTCCAGCCGCCGGGGAGCATGGCCTCCAGCCGGAGCACCTGGTCCTCCCCGTCGAAGACGCTGCTCGTGTAGCTGCGCAGCCAGGTCTGGCCGTAGTTGCCGGGGCGCTGCGACGAGGCGAACCCCAGCGGGTCCGTGAGCGTCACGCCCGCGTCCTCCAACAGCGTGCTGAACGACTCGACCGCGGCGTCGCGCAGGATCTCGCGCTCGTCCTCGGAGCCGAGCTGATCGCCTGGGGCATAGGGATATCCGGACATCGCGAACTCCTCGGCCGCGCTCTCCCCGGACTGCTCGGCGGGGTCGACCGGATCGGCGAAGCCGTCCGGGAAACCCGCGACCGACAAGGCGAGGACGGCGGCTACGGCGGCGACGCCGGTGGTCGCGGCCGCGCCGAGGACGGCGCGGTGGCGGCGGCGGGCGAGGTAGCCGTCCTGGACGATCCGGTCGAGGTCGAACGGGGCATCGGGGGGCGTGGCCTCGGGCATGGCCTGGCGGAACACCGCCCGCGGGTCGTCGTGATTCATGTGACTTCGTTTCCTTTCCGCTAGACCCGTACCAGGACGGCCGAATCGGTGAGGAGCTCCTTGAGCTTGCGCAGCCCTTTCGCGGACTGGCTCTTCACGGTTCCGGTCGAGCAGTTCATGGCCATCGCGGTCTCGTCGACTGACAGTTGCTCCCAATACCGGAGAACGAGCGTCGCGCGCTGCCTCGGTGGAAGCCGGTCCAGCAGCGCGATCAGCTCGAGCCGGACGTCGACCTCCTCCTGGGGGCGTTCGAGGCGCTGCACCGGCAGCTCGGAGTGGGCGCGCTCGCGGCGCACCCAGCTCAAGCGCCGGTGCGAGATGTAGACGTTGGTGACGATCTTGCGGACGTACGCCGAAGCGCCGCCCGGCTCGACGCGCTTCCACGCGGCGAACATCTTCGTCAGCGCCTTCTGCACGATGTCGTCGGCTTCATACCAGTCCCCGCACAGCAGATACGCGTATCGGCGCAGGCTTTCGCGCTGGGCTATGGCGAAGGATCGGAACTCGGCCTCTTGCTGCTCCTCGGCGTTCACTGGGCCTCTTTCAGGTGACGGGTAGGGGCCGGGCGCGCCTCGGTGGTGGATGAGGCGGAGCCCTGCATGCTGACTACGCCGCCGCCCGGCCCGGGGTTGCCCGGTCGGCCGGGAATTCCCCTCACGCCGCGACCGGGCTCGCCGAACTCCGAGGCCGCCTTGACGAGCGCCGCGTCCCGGCGCAGCCCCGCGTCTCGCGTTCGGCGACCGCCCGTCGCCGAACTCGGCGAGCAGGCGCCTGGGGCCGCGCAGGGGCGCGGCCACCGAGGCCGGGTAGTCCTCGCTCACGCGTCCAGGACGGCGGTCATCACCTCGCGCAGCGCGAGCCAGTCCGCGCGGCCCTTCGCGAGCGCGGCGAGGCCGTCGTCGGTGATCGCGTAGACGCGGCGGCGACGGCCGCCGGACTGGGTCCACTTTCCGACGGCGTAGCCGTTGCGCTCCAGCCGGCGCAGCGCCGGGTAGACCGTGCCGCTGGGCAGGTCGAGCTGCTCGCCGCTCGATTCCTTGAGCGCGGCGATGATCGCGTAGCCATGGGCCTCTTCGCGTTTGAGCGTCGCGAGGATGAGGGTGTCGAGCTGGCCGTGAATGCCGTCAGCGTCCATGGGCCCAGCCTACGCCCTCGATAAGTAGACGGACTTTATATGTATATCACCTACATATAGTCTGCCTACATGATCGGACACCTGCATCTCATCTCACTCCTCGTGCTCGTCCTCGCGGGCGTGCTCTTCCCGCCCGGTCGCATCACCCGCACGGTCCCAATCGCGCGGCGCGGACCTCGTGATCCCGGCCGCATTCACGGCTCTGGCCCTGATCCACCTCCGGACCGGCCTGAAACGGCGCGCCTGAAGAAGCCCTGGCGACGGCCTGGACCCGAAGATCTCGCGCCTCTGTGCGCGTTGTCCGGGTCACAGGAACCCGTTTGTAGGGGCGTGGGCGCGTCCGGTACAGTTACATCCCGTTGGAGCCGCGAGGTTCAAAGCGGCAGCACGCCATTGGGGTATGGTGTAATTGGCAACACGGCTGATTCTGGTTCAGTTGTTCTTGGTTCGAGTCCAGGTACCCCAGCCAAAAGAGTCTTATCAAAACAAGCAGGCCCGCTGAGCGGGCCTTTTGTTTTGCCCCGGGTGACTTCCGCGCGACTCCGAGTCGCCGCGACCAAAGGTTCCAGCAGCTCCGCGACCTGGTTATCAATAACCTTGGGCACGCGCTCCCCGTCCTCGACAGTGACGAAGAGGCGCCCGAAGAACCCGATGTGAACCCCTCGGTGGTGCGCCTCTGGAAGCACGTCCAGGAACCGCTGCGGATCTTCCAACAACTCCAGCAGGAGGCCGACCGCTCGCCGGGCTGTATCAAGTCCCGAGCTTCCGACCCGCTCAAGGCGCTCGGCGACCCGAGCAAGCTGATCCCGAAGCTCCCGAACCCGCTCGTTCAGCCGAGCGTGCGGCCAATCAAGCGGGTGCACTCCACGGCCAGCTGAGATCGAACGTCCGCAGCCTGCTGTAGTGCGCTTGCACTTCAGCCTCCATCATCGCGACCGGTACGCGTTCGCTTCGGCAGGTCTTGTCGGCCCGGCCACTGCAAACGAAGTACGTGTACTTGATCCCGCGACCGTTCGTCACCGTGTCGAGGTAGAACCGCGTCTGGCAACGCCCGCACCAGAGCACGCCCTTCAACGGGTGGTCGTATACCCGCTTGCGAATCCCACCGTTGCTCTGCCGCAACACATCCTGCACCCGATCGAACAGCTCCTGACTCACCAGCGGCTCATGCCGTCCCCGGTGCTCCACGTCCTTGAACGTGACCCGCCCCAGGTAGTAGCGATTCCGCAGGATCGTGCCGATCGTGTACATCGGGATCCTCCGGCCACCAGATCACCGACATAGCTGTCCTCGGTGTAGTCCATGATCGAGACGGGCTGGACTCCGAGCTTCTTGATGTCCCGCCGAGTGCGACAACGTCGAGCGACGCGAAATATCCGACTCCGGAGCACGGAACCGCTTCCTCACCGACCGCCTCGCCGCCGACCGTCCCTATTACCAGGGCAAGCACCGCTGCCACGGCACGAACCTCCAAGCGGTCTCTGAGGTGTAGCAAGGATGTTGGACGTGGATCTCGTAACGGTTGGGTTTCAGGCGGCGCGAGTGAAGTACTCGGCCAGGGTTTCGGCGGGTGTCTTGTAGCCGAGGGTCGAATGTAGGCGTTGGCGGTTGTAGAACACTTCGATGTAGTCGGCGACTGCCAACCTGGCTTCGGCTCGAGTGGCGAAGGACCGCTGGTGGTAGCACTCGTTCTTCAAACTCGCGAAGAACGACTCGGCGGCGGCGTTGTCCCAGCACACGCCGGTGCGGCCCATGGAGCGGTCGACGCCGTTGCTCGAGCACCAGGCCGCGAACGCCGCCGAGGTGTACTGGGTGCCCCTGTCGGAGTGGAACACCGCGCCTTCCTCGAGATAGCCGGCCGCTGTCGCGGCGGACAGGGCCTCGATGATCAGGCTGGTGCGCATGTGATCGGCCGTCTGCCAGCCGATGACCATGCGCGTGTGCAGGTCGATGACGGTCGCCAGATACAGCCAGCCTTTCCCGGTCTTGAGATAGGTGATGTCCCCGACCGCTGCGCGTCCAGGGGCTTCGGCGGCGAAGTCCCGCTCGAGACGGTCGGGCACCTCCTCGGCGACTTCGCCGGGCACGGTGGTCTTCTTCCAGGCCCTGGGTTGGACCGCTTCGAGGCCAAGCTCGCGCATAACGTCGGCGACCAGCCCCACCGAGCAGGGGATGCCTTCACGGTTGAGCTGCGCGCAGACCCTGCGACACCCATAGGTTTTCCTCGAATCGGCGAAGACCCGCTCGATCTGACCGGCCAATTCGCGGCGTCGGGCCTCGGTCGGGGTCTCGGCCTTGTTCTTCCAGTGGTAGAAGGTCGACCGGGCCACCCCGAGCAGCCGGCACATCCAGGTGATCTCGTAGTTGGCCTTCTCCGCTTCGACGAGGGCGCAGCGCTCGGCTACTCCTGCATCCTCGCGAAGAAGGCCGCGGCTTTTTTCAGGAACTCGTTCTCCATGCGCAGCTGCGCGACCTCGGCCTCCAGCTCGGAGATACGGGCTCGATCCACCGGTGATTCCTCAGGTGATGTCTCGGGGTGTTCGTCTTTCCAGGCATTCACCCAGTTGCCCAGCGTGGTCGGGTTGATCCCGAGATCGCGAGCGACCTCGGCAACGGTTCGACTGGTCTGGACGACCATCTGCACAGCCTCGGCCTTGTACTGCGGGCTGAACTTCCGGCGTTTCGCGGGCATGGACACGATCCTCTCAGATCAGAATCCGTGTCCAACATCCTTGATACACCTCACTCCGACCCGGACGGGCACCTGTTGTAGGTCTCGGGAGCGATCCGCGGCTCGATCCACGATGCGAAGGGGCCCGCATCGGGCCACCTCGATCGCCCGAGCCGTCGCCACCTTCAACCACCAAGAGTCCCAACCAGGTTGACAAAGGCTCAGTCATACTCACTACAACGCCCATCGCGAATCTCGGATAGGGCACTTTGGAGTCCGGCGACCGGTACCGCAGAAGCGCCTCCACCTGAGTGGAACCGCTGTAGACGTTGAGGGTCCAGCACTTTGGTCGATCTTCCAGCGCGTCGGCGGGCGGTGCCGAACGGCTCTCACTACATCACCGAACTGAGGACTGATGGAGATTAGTCGAATATCGGCGTCCTCATGCGAACCGTGTAAGAGATGCACCAGAATGAGAACGTGTTTGGTCGCATCTTCCGACATGGAACGCCGCCGAATTCAGCACCCGCATTAACCGAACACTCTGCTTTGCGGCCGAAGGAGTTGTCAATGACGGCAAGACTACGGGACCTGCGGTTGCGAATGCTCGCGCTGATGATCGCCATACCGACAGCCGTAGGCAGTGTTGCCGTCTTGATGATGTGGTATCCGACCAGTGCCTATGCGCAAAGTGCCCCGGTCGGACTGGGGACGGCCGCCAACTTCGCGGTACTTGCCGGCTCGACCGTCACCAACACTGGGGACACCGTCGTAGGGCAGGATCTCGGAGTCCACCCCGGCACCGCGGTCACGGGCTTTCCACCTGGCGAGGTCTTGGGCGAGATTCATGAGGCGGACGCGGTAGCCCAACAGGCGAAGACGGACCTCACCACCGCGTACAACGACGCTGCCGGACGCACTCCCTTCACCGCACTCGACGTTGAACTGGGTGGTGAAACCCTGGGACCCGGCGTCTACCGGATCACTGCGGCGCAACTGACGGGTCAGCTGACACTCGACCTTCAGGAGGACCCGGATGCCGTCTTCATCTTCCAGATCGATTCGACGCTCATCACCGCTTCGAACAGCAGTGTCATCTTCATCAACGGCGCTTCACCATGCAACGTCTACTGGAAAGTGGGCAGCTCGGCGACGCTCGGGACCGGCACGGATTTCCTCGGCAACATCATGGCCTCCGAATCGGTCACGATGAACACAGGTGCCACTTTGGAGGGGCGCGCCCTCGCGCAGACCGGTGCGGTAACTCTTGACACCAACACCATTACAGAACCGGAATGCGCGCCGGACGCGCCGCCAACCTCTGATGGCCCGACATCGGACGGTCCGACGACGGACGGTCCGACGACGGACGGTCCGACGACGGACGGTCCGACGACGGACGGTCCGACGACGGACGGTCCGACGACGGACGGTCCGACGACGGACGGTCCGACGACGGACGGTCCGACAACGGATGGTCCCACGACGGATGGTCCGACAACGGACGGCCCATCGACTGACGGTCCGACGACCGACAGGCCGACCGGTGACGACTCGACCTCGAATGGTCCAACCTTGAAGGCGAAAACGTCTTCTGACGATTTCATGTCGTGGGTAGGGCTGCCCATCACCGGCAGCGGAGCATGGGTGACCATACTCACCGCCGGCCTCGCGCTCATCGCGGCAGGTGGACTGCTCGCCTTCCTCGCTTGGCGCCGGGCTCGACAGAGTTGATTCACGCAGTCGGTCCGCCCCCCCGGGGGCGGACCGACTGCGTCGGTGAGCACGGATTGCCCGCGTGGACCGGTCGCCGTAATCGCTACTGCCGTGAAGCCCGCACCCGCGCTGAGTCTGCTGGACGGCGGCGAACCCGTAGGACTCCACGACATCCGTCGATAACGGAGGGTCGGGAATCCTTGAGTCGCAGGCGGCTTCCGAGCAGCCTTCCGGCGGTGAGCCAGCGGCTGGATCAGGTTCATGGTGGGGCGCTCTGATTCGCGTTCACCGCGATCCCCAATCGATGGCAGACGTTCTGTCAGCGAGCGTTCATCGAATCGACGGCCCCATTTGCGTTCTGAACGGTCCCAGTCGGCCATGACACCATCGGCTCAACCTTCGGCCGCTTCCTGGTGCCGCGCAAGGCGTTTCGGTAGATTCTGGACACACACGGGCTCGCCCCGGCGGGGCCGACCGATGACAGGAGCTGGGTACATGGGTTTCATTCTTCCCTCCGATGAGAAGCTTCGCGCCGAACTCGAAGCGAGCGCGGCCGAGAGCCGCGACGCCAAGGCCACCCACATGGAGGGCAGCGGCAACGTCTACTTCAAGTTCACCCAGACCGTGGGCGTCGACCCCGCCGACGTGCACGGCGAGTGACCGAGGTCTTGCAGCGCCGGGCCGCCGCCGATCAGGTCGGCGGCGGCCCGGCGCCGGACGGGGCCTCCTCCAAGGCGTGCTGGGCGGGCACCCACCGGGCGCTGACCCCCGAGCAGACCCTGCGCCGGATCGAGCCGCTGTTCCCGGCCCTCGGCATCACCCGCCTGGCCGACGTGACCTGGCTCGACGAGATCGGCATCCCGGTCTACCAGGCCGTGCGGCCGGACTCGTGGTCGCTGTCGGTGAGCCAGGGCAAGGGGCTGACGGACGACCTCGCGAAGATCTCCGCGGCCATGGAGTCGATCGAGACCTGGCACGCCGAGCATGCGGCACCGGGCGAGACGGTCGCCACCGTGGCCGACATGGAGCGCACGTGCGGCTACCGCGTCCGCGACCTGTCGCTGGAGCCGCGCCACTACCTGCGGCCGGGCCTGAACCTGCGATGGACCCGGGCGAAACGGCTCGACGGCGGCGAAGACGCCTTCCTGCCCAGCAGCCTTCTATCGCTCGACGGTCGCGTCCGTCCGACATGGACGCCGCCGCTGTTCGTGGCCGACACCAACGGCCTCGCCAGCGGCAACACCTTCGACGAAGCGGCCCTGCACGGACTGTACGAGGTCATCGAACGGGACGCCCTGACCCGAGCCGAGACCGCCGCGCCAAGCTTCCTCGATCTGGACACTGTGGACGGATCGGCGGCCGGAGTCCGCGACCAGCTGCGGGCGGCCGACGTCGACGTGCGCGTCGAGGCCCTGCCGTCCCCGACCGGCCTCGCCTGCTTCCGAGCCACGATCTGGAGCGAGATGTTCCCGGTGCTCTTCGTCGGCGCCGGAGCGCACCTCGACCGGGACGTCGCGCTGTGCCGGGCCCTGACCGAGGCGGCCCAGTCCCGCGTCACCGAGATCGCGGCCACCCGCGACGACCTCACCGCGGGCGCCTACCGGCGCGCCCTCGCCGGACGCTCCCCGAAACCGGCGCCGCCGCAGGCGACCGGCATGGTCGGGTACGACGCGGTCCCCTCCGTCAGCAACGCGAGCCTCGCCGAGGACCTCCGCGCCGTCGTGGCCGGGGTGCTGGCCGTGACCGGCCGGTCCCCGCTCGCCGCCGACCACACCGTGGACGAGGTCGGCATCCCGGTCGTGCGGGTGGTCTGCCCCGGCCTGCTGTTCGATTCGACGATCCTGTGAGAAGCCGATGACCCGCTACCTCTTCGCCGGCCCGAGCCTGCCCGACGCCGCCGCGCTCGCCGGAGACGACATCGTCGTGCGCCCGCCGGTGGCGGCCGGCGACCTGCTCCGGCTCGGGGCGCGCCCCGGCGACGTAGTAGCCATCGCCGACGGGTACTTCCACCAGATCCGCGCGGTGCGGCACAAGGAGATCCTCGACCTGCTCGACGCGGGCGTGACGGTCCTGGGCGCCGCCAGCATGGGCGCGCTGCGCGCCGCCGAACTCGACGTCTACGGCATGCGCGGCGTGGGCCGGATCTACCGCGCGTACCAGCGGGGCGAGCTGACCGCCGACGACGAGGTGGCGCTGCTGCACGGGCCAGCGGACGAGGGTTACCCGGCCGGCTCGGAACCCCTGGTCAACATCCGGGCGACCCTGGACCTGTGCGTGCGCGAAGGCCTCCTCGACGCGGCCGCCGCGAGCGGATTCGTCACCGCGCTCGCCCGGCGCCCGTACCGGCTGCGCACCTACCCGGACGTGCTCCACCTGGCCCGCGCGGCGAACATGCCCGACGCCGACCGCGAACGGCTGCGGGAGCTGTTCGCGACCCGGGCCGTCAACCGCAAACGCGAGGACGCGCTGCGACTCCTCGGCGTGCTGCGAAGGCTCGGCGACGCCCGGCCGGACGCCGCCCGGACGATCACGAAGCGGGAGCCCACGGGCTTCCTGCACCGCTGGCGGCTGGGCGCGCGCTCCATCGACACCGCCGACGGACCGGTCGCCGAGATGAGCGTCCTGCGCGCCTGCCAGCTCTTCGCGGCCGACTACCCGTCCTTCCAGCGGGAGCTGGTCTTCGGCGCGCTGGCCCGCGAATGCGCCGAGGCCTGCGGCCCGGTCGCGACCAGCCCTATCGATGCGGCCCTGGCGCACTCGCAGCACCGCGGCGTCGTCCCCGACCTCGGCGCACTCGAGCCGGGGGACCTGGACTTCCTCGACCCGTGGCTCACTCCGGCAGAGCGGACCGCGAGTCCGGTGCGCGACCGCGTCGCCGCGTTCCTGGTCCGCAGCTTCAACATCGCGCCCGGCATCCCCGCGGACGGCCTGGCGCTCGACGGGCTCCGATCCCGGCCGGCGGTCTCGGACGCGGCGCGGATCGTCAACGCCGCCGCGCAGATGAACGAGCAGGTGCGGCGGCGCCAGGACGACTTCGACATCCACTCGCTGTCGGCGGACCGCATCCTGGCGTACCTGGCCGAGCGGTGGGACGCCGAACCGCGGGACCTCGAGGCGCACGCGCAGGACCGGGGCATGGCGACCCTGGACGTCGTGGTCGCGGCCGCACGGCCGTACTACCTCCTCGCCAAGTACAACCCCGGCCTGGTCGACCTGCGCATGGAAGCGCCGCGCGCCGTCCCGGCCTGAAGGCCCCGCGCCGATTCCGCGATGACAGCGGACCGTCCCGATCGCTACGCTCGGTTCCTTCAACGGCACCATCGCCAGCCGGCTCCCCGCCTGGATCAAGTCCGGCAAGAACCGCGACGACCTCCTTCGGGCCCTGGCGAAGCTCCGGGTGCGGCTGGACTGACGCATTTATTCAACCCATCGGTTGACAACGATCGTGCCCCGATCTACCTTTGTATTCAACCAATCAGTTGAGGACGAATCGTGGGCGACAGTACGCAGCAGCTCGACCGGGCGTTCGCGGCGCTCGCGGACCCGACCAGGCGCGGCCTCGTGGCCCGGCTGGCCGTCTCGGACGCGACCGTGAGCGAACTGGCCGAACCGTACGACGTGAGCTTCCAGGCGATCTCCAAGCACGTGAAGGTGCTCCAGGACGCCGGACTGGTGACCCGCAGCAGGGACGCCCAGCGCCGTCCGGTCCACCTGAACGCGGAGGCGCTCGACTCGATGACGGCGTGGATCGAGCGGTACCGCCGGGAGGCCGAAGACCGTTACCGCCGCCTCGACGCCCTCCTGGACCGCATGACCGACGACGACCAGCCGCCGACCCAGACGAAGGACGAATCATGAGCAGGCACGAGACCGCGATCACCGCCGACGCGAAGGTCCCGACGATCGAGATCGTCCGCGAGTTCGACGCGCCGCCCGAACGGGTGTTCCGCGCCCACGTCGACCCCGACCTCTACGCCCAGTGGGTCGGACCGCGCTCGGCGACCACGAGGATCACCCGGTGGGAGGCCCGCACGGGCGGCGAATGGGCCTTCGCCAGCGACCGCGACGGCGAGCAGATCGCCGCGTTCTTCGGCAGCTTCCACGAAGTGCGCCCGAACGAGCGGATCGTGTGGACCTTCACCTACGAGGGCGATCCCGACAACGTCGCCTTGGAGACGCTGTCCCTCGAAGCGCTCGAGGGCGGGCGCACGCGGCTGCGGGCGCTGAGCGTGGTGCGGGACTTCGCGACCCGCGACGGCATCCTGGCCAGCGGCATGGACGTCGGGGTCGGCGAGGGCTTCGAGAAACTCGACGAGCTGCTCGAAGCGCAGTCCGAAGTCACGGACGACGCGTCCGGCCGCCACGCCCGCGACGCGGCCCGCTTCACCGCGCTGGTCGAGTCCGCCGCGCCCGGCGACTGGGCGCGCCCCAGCCCGGTCGCGGAGTGGACGGCCCTGGACGTCGTCAAGCACCTGATCGAATGGTCCCGCGGTTTCCTCCAGGGGGCGGGGGTCGACTTGGTGGCCTTGGACGTCGAGGCCGACCCGGCCTCGGCCTGGAGGCGGCACGTCGCCGACATCCAGGCCGTCGTCGACCACCCCGACGGGCGGGTGCTCAGCAATCCCCACACCGGCGACAAGCCCGTCGACGAGGCGATCGACCAGGTGTACACGCCCGACGTCTGGATGCACTCCTGGGACCTCGCCAAGGCGCTCGGCCGCGAGCCGGACCTGGGGCAGGAGCGCTGCCGGGCCGCTCTGGCGGCCATCGAGCCGATGGAGCGGATCCTGCGCGACAGCGGGCAGTTCGGCGCCGCGGTGCCCGTCGCGGACGACGCCGACCCGCAGGACAAGCTGGCCGCGTTCATCGGCCGCGACCCCGCCTGGAAGCCCGAGCGCTGACGGGCGGGTCGCTTCCCGCCTGCGGAGAAACCGCTTAAATATTCGTATCGATGGATGTATTGATCCGGGGTGCGAGTGCTGTTACCGTGAACATTGCCTGGTGGCCACCATGCTCATCGGCGCTGTTCGCAGCGCTCCACCCTCACAAGGAGCAGCCATGCAGTCGATCGTTTCCGTACGGCGAATACTGGGGCTCGCAGTCGCCCTGGTGCTCGTGCTGTCCATGCAGGCCTTCATCGGAGCCGGGCGCGCCGAGGCCGCGCCCGGGCCCTCGTTCACCAACCCGGTGGTGGACGTCCCCAACAGCGCCGACCCGACCCTGGTCTACCACGCCGGGTTCTACTACTACGTCGCCACGACCTGGTCCTCCCAGGTCGTCATGCGCAAGTCGCCGACCATCGCCGGGCTGCGGGCCGCGCCCGAGCAGGTCGTGGTCAGCACCGGCGGCAGCACGATGTGGGCGCCCCACCTGGAGATGATCGACGGCCGCTGGTACCTGTACTACTCGGTCGAGCAGGGCAGTGCCGCGCGCCGCACCCACGTCGCCCAGAGCGCCGGCTCGGATCCGATGGGCCCCTACACGGTCCGGGGCATCCTCGACCTGATGCCCAACCAGGGTTGGGCGATCGACGCCGCACCGCTGCGCCTCAACGGGAACCTGTACATGACGTTCTCGGCGTTCGCCGGGGACGGACTCCAGTCGCTCTACATCGCACCGATGACGAACCCGTGGACCGCCGGCGCGCACGGCACCCGCATCTCGGCGCCGACGTTGTCGTGGGAGACCCAGAACGGGGCCGTCAACGAGGGCTCGTTCGCGCTCCAGCGCAACGGCCGCACGTTCCTCACCTACTCCGCCAGCCACTGCAACGGCCCGAACTACAAGATCGGGATGCTCGAGTACACCGGCGCCAACCCGCTCCAGATGAGCTCCTGGACCAAGGCCGCCAACCCGCTGTTCCAACGCAGCGACGCCAACGGCGTGTACGGGCCGGGCCACCACTCGTTCTTCACCTCCCCGGACGGCACCGAGACCTGGATCGCATACCACGCCAACGACTCCGCCTCCGACGGCTGCGGCACCACCCGCACCACGCGGGTGCAGCGGATCTCCTGGAACGCGAACGGCACCCCGAACCTCGGCGTCCCGGTCGCGACCACCACCGTCCTCGCCGGACCCTCCGGCGAACCGAACCTCGCCCCCGTCGCCATCCGCAACCGCCACAGCGGCCTCTGCCTCGACGACTACGAGTTCGGCACCCAGCCGGGCGCGGAAGTGCGGCAGTGGACGTGCAACAGCGAGACCGTCCAGGACTGGTACCTCACCGACCTCGGCAACGGCTACTTCGCGATCAGCAACCTCTACAGCGGCCTGTGCCTCGACGACTACGAGTTCGGCACCCAGCCGGGGGCCGAAGTGCGGCAGTGGACCTGCAACAACCAGAACGTCCAGCAGTGGCGGATCACGGACGCCGGAGGCGGCTACTCGACCATCGTCAACCGCCACAGCGGCCTGTGCCTCGACAACTACAACTTCGGCACGCAACCCGGCGCGGAGATCAGGCAGTGGACCTGCCTGAACAACGCCGCGCAGCAGTGGACCCTCGCCTGACCCGCCGGGGCCCGGCGCGTGCCGGGCCCCGGCCCGAACCCGCGGCGGACGCAGGGAACGAACCCGAAGGCGTCCACCGGAAGGCCGCCGCGGCCTGAACCCGCCGCATCCGGCGGCGGCGAGCGGGAACCGGGCACCGGCGGGCGGCGTCTCACCGGTGACCGTCCCCCGCTCACTGGAGTCTTCGATGCGCCGTCTCCTCGCCGCCGGTGCGGCCTCCCTGTTCTCGCTCCTCATCGTCCTCGGCAGCCCCGGATCGGCCTGCGCGTGCAGCTGCGTCGAACTGTCCGACGATGAGGCCTTCGACGCGGCCGACGCCGTGTTCACCGGGACGCTGACCGCCGCCGACAGCGCGTTCGGCGGCGAAGTGATCCTCGAATTCGAGGTGGACGAGGTCTACAAGGGAGGTATCGCCGAGTTCCAGGGCGTCCTGACCTCCGATGCCGAGGCGTCGTGCGGCTGGTCGCCGCCGGTCGGCGAGGCGTACCTCGTGTACGCGCACCTCGACGGCGGCGAACTGTACGCGGGCCTGTGCGGCGGCTCCCGCGAACTCGAGGACACGCCCCCGGCGCTCGGCGTGGAAGGCGCCGCGCCCGTGCTCGGCGAGGCGGGCCCGTCCGACAATGCCCACTGGCTGTACGGCCTCGGCGCCGCCGCCCTGCTCGCGTCCACCGGCGCCGCCTGGTGGCTGCTGCGCCGCCGCCAGCTCAGGCGGGTCTGACTTCAGACCTCGTCGCCCACCGTGATCAGCTGGGCCTCCTGCTCGACGGTCCCGCGCGGGCGCCCCAGGTGGGCGAGCGTTCCCTTTCCCAAGGCCAGCACCAGGATCGACACGAGCAGGGCGCCGAAGCCGAACCAGTACGGCGCGCCCTCGCCCATCGCCTCGGCGATGCCGCCGGAGACCGCCGGGGCCACCGCGCCGCCGAGGAACCGCACCCCCGAGTAGGTGGACGAGGCCACGCCCCGCGGCAGGTCGGTCGCCTCCATCACGGTCTCGGTGAGGGCCGTGTTCAGCACGCCCAGGAACAGGCCCGCGGCGATCACCATGACGATGAGCACCGGCGCCGAGGCCACCCCGACGGCCATCGTCGCGAGACTCAAGGCCAGGAGCGCGAACATCGAATGGAGGACCGGGAGCAGGCCGAACCTGCGGGTCAGGACCGGTGCGACGAACACCGAGGTGACGGCGAGGGCGGTGCCCCACCCGAAGAAGATCAGGCCCAGCTCGTGCGCGCCGAAGTCCATCCCGGAGGCGGCCGCGGCGGCCTCGATCGGATAGGGAGAGTAGGCGAGCAGCGTGAAGAACCCGTAGTTGTAGAACAGCGCCGTCAGCGCGAGCGTCAGCAGCGCCGGGTCGCGCAAAGCCGTGAGCCCGGCCGTGAACCTGACCGGCGCCGGCTTCGGGACGGGCCCGCGCAGCAGGACCGCGACCGCGGCCAGGCCCACGGCCATCAGTGCGGCGGTGCCGAAGAACGGCCCGCGCCACGACACCTCGCCGAGCGCGCCGCCCAGCAGCGGGCCGACGGCCATGCCGATGCCCAGCGCCGCCTCGTACAGGACGACCGCCTGGCGGCTGCCGCCGCTGGCCGCGCCGACGATCGCGGCGAGCGCGGTCGAGATGAACAGGGCGTTCCCCAGGCCCCAGCCAGCGCGGAACCCGATGATCTGGCCGACGGTGTCCGAGGCGCCCGCGAGCGCCGCGAAGACGACGATGAGCGTCAGGCCCGCGAGCAGGGTGCGCTTGACGCCGAGGCGGCTGGAGATGAAGCCGCTGAAGAACATCGCGACGGCGGTGATGAGCAGGTAGCTGGTGAACAGCAGCATCGTCTGCGAGGGCGACGCCCTCAAGTCCTCGCTGATGGCCGGGAGGATCGGGTCGACGAGGCCGATCCCCATGAAGGAGACGGCGCACGCGAACGCGATCGCCCACACGGCGGTGGGCTGGCGCAGGATTGACGGTCGGGTGGGCTCGCCTTCGGTCATGGCGTGTTCGTCCTCGGTTCGTGTCTGCGGTGCGGGTCCCCGGCTATCGGTCGTTCAGCCGGTCGGCGAGCTGCTGGAGCAGGGCGGCGGCGCGGCCCAGGACGGCGAGGTCGTCCTCGCCGAGCGCTTCGAGCGCGGGCCGCACCCCGGCGGCCGCGCGCATCCGGAAGGCCTCGAGTTCGGCCCCTCCGGCGTCGGTGATCCGCACGATCGCGGCGCGCGCGTCCGCGGGGTCGGCGGCGCGGGCGACGAGGCCGTCCTCTTCGAGGCGGTTGACGGTGGCGGTCATCGCGGGCTGCGAGATGGTCTCGCGCCGGGCGAGCTCGCCGACCCTGAGGTCGCCCTCCTGCTGGAGGTTCGCGAGCACGCGGAGCGCGATGAGCGAACGCTGCTCGCCCGCCCTGCGCGAGGCGGTGCGCGCGAACCGGCTGCCCTGGGAGATGAGCCGGACGGCCAACTGGTCGACGCCCTCGGGGCTCTGCGAAATCATAGGGAAAGTATATACACGGTCTATGTAAATCGGCGAGTTCGTGTGGCGCCGCCTCGGTAGCTTCGACCCATGCCCCG
The DNA here is from genome assembly GCF_900101745.1 of Glycomyces harbinensis. Classification (GTDB taxonomy): domain Bacteria; phylum Actinomycetota; class Actinomycetes; order Mycobacteriales; family Micromonosporaceae; genus Glycomyces; species Glycomyces harbinensis. The sequence continues at coordinate 103,025 of NZ_FNAD01000003.1, forward strand.
CTTCGATCCCGCGGCCCCGCGCGCCCCTCGCCTCCCGGACGTCCGATGACGCGGCTGCCGGGCGCGGACTGGTGGATCGAGCTGGGCCTGCTCCCGCTCGCGTTCGCGTCCGTGGGCGCGGCGCTGTGGCACAGTGCCTTCGCGGCCGAACCCGGCGGCGACTACGGGACGCTCGCGATCGTCCTCGGCGCGGTGTGGGGCGTCGTCTTCCTCGCGCTCGACCGGCGCCGCTTCCGGCACCGAGCCGCGCCGCTCCTGCTCGCGGCCCCCGCGCTGGCGGTCGTCATCGCGTGGTTCGCGGTCGCCGACGTCGCGATGGACTCCCGCGGCGTCGTCGAGGAGTGCCCCGCCACCCCGGTGTCCACCTACGAGGTCGACCGCGCGCGCGGCGGGTCCCATTGGGAGACCGAATACTCCCTCGACTGCGACCGGGGAGAGGCCAGGGTGGCGCTCGTCGTCTCCGGGCCCGCACCGGCGGAGGAGTCCGGAGACGACGAGTCGCGCGTCCACCTGGTCGAGGTCGAATACGACCCGCGCGGCCTCATCGACCCGAACACCGACGACTACGTGACCGGGAGCCGCCAGAACCCCGCGGTGTCGCTCTGGTTCGCGGGGATCGCCGCCGCCGCCGGGATCGGCCTGCGCCTGGCGGCCGCGCGTTCCCGAGCCGACAGGCACTGACGGCCGCTCGAGCGCCCGCTAGGCCGGGTCGCGGTTCCACGTCCAGGCGTAGTTCGTGTCCTCCACGTCCAGCGCCGGTTCGCACAGCTCCAGGGGCCGGAACGTGTCGACCATGACGGCCAGTTCGTCGAAGAACTCGGCGCCGATCGAGCGTTCGGGCGCGCCCGGCTGCGGGCCGTGCGTGAAGCCCGACGGGTGCAGCGAGATCGAGCCCTGCTCGATCCCCGAGCCCCGGCGCGCCTCGTAGTTCCCGCCGCAGTAGAACATCACCTCGTCGGAGTCGACGTTGTGGTGGTTGTACGGCACCGGGATCGCGTCCGGGTGGTAGTCCACCTTGCGCGGCACGAAGTTGCAGATGACGAAGTTCGGGCCCTGGAAGACTTGGTGCGCGGGCGGCGGCTGGTGGATGCGGCCGGTGATCGGCTCGAAGTCGTGGATCGAGAACACCCACGGGTACAGGCACCCGTCCCAACCGACCACGTCGAACGGGTGGTTCGCGTACGTGAACTTCGTCCACAGCGTCGCCGACCCGCGGCCGCGGTGCTGTACGTACACGTCCACGTTCTCGCCCTCGACCTGGAGCGGCGCCTCCGGGCTGCGCAGGTCGCGCTCGCAGTACGGCGAGTGCTCCAGGAACTGGCCGCGCACCGACAGGTAGCGCTTCGCCGGCGTGATGTGCCCGGTCGACTCGACCACGAGGGTCCGCAGCGGCTCGTCGCCGGTGGGGACGATGCGGTAGATGGTCGACATCGGCATGATGAGGTAGTCGCCCGAACCGATGCCGATCGCGCCGAAGGAGGTCTCGACCTCGGCGGTGCCGGACTCGACGTAGATGCACTCGTCGCCGATCGCGTTGCGGTACAGCGGCGAAGGACGGTCGGCCACCGCGTACGAAATACGGCAGTCCCCGTTGGACAACAAGTGGTTCCGGCCGAGGATCGCGTCGCCCGCCCCGTCGAGCTTGTGGGTGCGGAAGTGGCGCGGCTTGAGCGGGTGGTTCGGCGCCGGCTCGGCCCGCTCGGGCCGGTGCTCGGCGGCGGAGCTGATCGCCGTGGGCCGGTAGCGGTGGTAGAGCAGCGAGGAGTCCGAGGAGAAGCCCTCCTGGCCCATCAGCTCCTCGTGGTAGAGGCTCCCGTCGTCCTGGCGGAACTGCGTGTGTCGCTTGTCGGGGATCTGCCCGACCGAACGGTAGAACGGCACGTCGACTCCTTCGTCGGTTCGCGCGGCGGCCGAGGGTGTGGCCGCCGGCGCGGTGGTTATGCCACGCGGTGGTTATGCCAATTTGCGGCTCGCAGACGTCGCCGAGCCTGCCCTGAGGATAACCTTCCCGCCGTTCGATTTCGACCGGTCCGCGCACGGGCGAACACGCCCCGCGCATCCGCTGCGCGGACCGCTGGACCCGGGCCGCCCGATCCCTCTAGGCTCTGGACATGCCTGCACCCGTTCCCGCGATGCTGCGGGGCCTGATCGACGACGCGGCGCTCTTCCCACCAGGAAACGCGCCCTTCGAAGAGGCCGTCCCCGCCCACCGCGGATACCGCCAGTCCTGGTACGAGGCCATGATCGGCCCGCTCCTCATCCCGCAGACCCGCCTCGGCGGCCTCGCCCCCGTCCAGGGACGCGGCGAACTGCGCATCGGCGTCATCGTCGACGGCGACCTCGACCGGCTGCCCAACGACGTCGCCGCCCTCGGGCCCGACGTCCACGTCACGCACTACGAGTCGCGCCACGCCCTCGACCGCCTCACCGCGACCGCGCCCGCCTGGGGCAAGCCCGTCTACGCCGAGATCCCCTTCGGCGACGACGCCCTCGACGCGATCCGGCCCACCGGCTTCACCCCGAAGTTCCGCACCGGCGGCCTCGCCGCCGAACTCTTCCCCGCGCCCGGCACCCTCGCGGCCGCGATCGCGGGATGCCGCAGGCGCGGACTCCAGTTCAAGCTCACCGCCGGACTCCACGAGGCCGTCCGCCACCGCGACCCCGCGACCGGTTTCGACCACCACGGCTTCCTGAACGTGCTGGTCGCCGCCGCCGACGCCTCCGAAGGCGCCGACACGGGCGACCTCACCGCGACCCTCGCGTCCACCGACGCCGACGACCTCGCCGCCCGCGCCGCCCGCGTGCTCGACCGCCCGCGCGCCCTGTGGACCGGCTTCGGCTCGTGCAGCATCGACGAACCGCTGGGCGACCTTCTGACACTCGGACTGCTCAAGCGAGGGGACGTCTCATGACCACCACCAGCTGGGTCGACGGCGCCGACGCCGGACCCTTCGGACTCGCGCACCTGCCGTACGGGGTCTTCTCCACCACCAAGGACCCGGCCCCGCGCATCGGCGTGCGCATCGGCGAACAGGTGCTCGACCTCCGCGCGCTCGCCACCGGCACGTTCTTCCTCCCGTGGATCAGGCCCGCATTCCACGAGCAGGGCCTCAACGGCTTCATGGCCATGGGCCCGCCCGCATGGCGCCTGGTCCGCCACCAGCTCACCGAGCTCCTCGCCGACCGCCGCCACGCCGACCAGTCCGCGACCCTGCTCACCCCGGCGTCCAAGGCCCGCATGCACCTGCCGTTCAACGTCGCGGACTATGTGGACTTCTACGCCTCCGAAGAGCACGCGACCAACCTCGGCCGCCTCTTCCGGCCCGACTCGGACCCGCTGCTGCCCAACTGGAAGCACCTGCCGGTCGGCTACCACGGCCGGGCCGGAACGGTCGTGCCCTCGGGGACCCCCGTCGTCCGCCCCCGCGGCCAGCGCAAGTCCAAGGACGGTCCGATCGAGTTCGGCGCGAGCGCCCGGCTCGACATCGAGACCGAGGTCGGCTTCGTGGTCGGCGTCGGCACCGAACTGGGGACGCCGGTGAGCCCCGACGCGTTCGCCGAGCACGTGTTCGGCGTCGTGCTCGTCAACGACTGGTCGGCGCGCGACATCCAGGCCTGGGAGTACGTGCCGCTCGGGCCGTTCCTCGGGAAGTCGTTCGCGACCTCGATCGGACACTGGGTGACCCCGCTGGACGCGCTGGCCGAGGCCCGCGTGGCCGCGCCGGTGCAGGACCCGGCCCCGCTCGGCTACCTGCAGGAGACGGAGCGGTTCGCCTACGACCTGTCGATGTCGGTGCACTGGAACGGGACCGAGGTCTCGCGGCCGCCGTACAGGGGGATGTACTGGACGCCGGCGCAGATGCTGGCGCACATGACGGTGAACGGCGCTTCCCTGCGCACGGGGGACCTGTACGCCTCCGGCACGGTCTCGGGGCCGCAGCCCGACCAGCGCGGCTCGTTCCTGGAGCTGACCTGGGGCGGCCGCGACCCGGTCGACCTCGGCGAGGGCGGGACGCGGACCTTCCTCGAAGACGGCGACACGGTCACGATCACCGCGACCGCGCCGAGCGCCGAGGGCGGCACCATCGGCCTCGGCGAGGTCACCGGCACGATCCTGCCCGCGCTCGACTGAACCGCCGTTCTCACCTACCCCGCGGCCTCCCGCACCAGCGGCAGCGTCCGGTACGGGATCTGCTCGGCCAGGGCGATCACGGTCGTGGCCCGCACGACGCCCTCGCTCGCCAGGACCCGGTCGATGACCCCCTGCAACTCAGCGTTCGTGCGCGCCACGATCCGGCACACCATGTCGCCCACACCCGTGACCGTATGCGCCTCAAGGACTTCGGGAATCCGCGCGAGCCGCTGCGCCATGTGCACGTGCCCCACCGCCTGCCGCAGCTCCAAGGTCACGAACGCCGTCACCGGGTACCCGAGCGCCGCCGGATCCACCCGCGGCCCGAAGTCGCGCACCACCCCGCGCGACGCGAGCTTGTCGAGCCGCGCCTGCACCGTCCCCCGCGCCACCCCGAGCCGCCGCGAGCACTCGAGCACCCCGATGCGCGGCTCGGCCTCCAGCAGCCCGATGAGCCTCGCGTCGAGTTCGTCGATCCCGACACGGCCGTCACTCTCACTGGTCATACTGACCAGTCTACGACCCCGACCACTGGTACTTCTGCGCAAGTTGCGCACCCTCGACCGCGCTGCTTGCCCAGTCCCGCGATCTGCACCATGATCAAGGCCACAGCCCGGCGAGACCCGCCGGATCTGCACTGGTCAGCGACTCGAGGAGGCCGCCATGGTCGACACCGTCAACCGCAAGGACACCCCTGCCGACGCCCGGCTGGTCGGCGCCGTCGACCACGACATCCGCGAGGACGCCTTCCCGATCAAGGGCTGGGACCACGTCCGCTACTACGTGGGCAACGCCCGCCAGGCCGCCCACTACTACTCGACCGCGTTCGGCATGACCCTCTTCGCCTACCGCGGCCCCGAGCAGGGCTTCCGCGAGCACGCCGAGTACGCGCTCAAGTCCGGCGGCGTCACGTTCGTCATCGCCGGCGGCGTCACCGCGGACGCCGAGGCCACCCGCCACTACGCCGTCCACGGCGACGGCGTCATCGAGGTCGCCCTCGAAGTACCCGATGTGGACGCCAACTACAAGCACGCGGTAGCCCAGGGCGCCATCGCGATCGAGGAGCCGCACGACCTCACCGACGAGCACGGCACGATCCGCCGCGCCGTCATCGGCACCTACGGCGAGACCCGCAACGTCCTCATCGACCGCTCCGGCTACACCGGCCCGTTCATGCCCGGCTTCGTCAAGGCCGAGCCGATGGTGGCCCCGCCGGAGAAGCGCTTCTTCCAGGCGATCGACCACGTCGTGGGCAACGTCGAGCTCGGCAAGATGCGCGAGTGGGTCGGCTACTACGAGCGGGTCATGGGCTTCACCAACATCGTCGAGTTCGTCGAGGACGCGATCGCCACCGAGTACTCCGCGCTCATGAGCAAGGTCGTCGCCAACGGCAACCGCAAGATCAAGTTCCCGATCAACGAGCCCGCCGAAGGCAAGAAGAAGTCCCAGATCGACGAGTACCTGGAGTTCTACGGCGGGCCCGGTGTCCAGCACATCGCCTTGGCCACCAGCGACATCCTCGCCGCCGTGGACGCGATGCGCGAGCGGGGCGTCGAGTTCCTGGAGGCCCCCGACGCCTACTACGAGGACGCCGAGATGCGCGAGCGCATCGGCGAGGTCCGCGTCCCCATCGAGGAGCTCCAGAAGCGGCGAGTCCTGGTCGACCGCGACGAGGACGGCTATATGCTCCAGATCTTCACCAAGCCGCAGCAGGACCGGCCGACGATGTTCTACGAGATCATCGAACGCCACGGCTCGCTGAGCTTCGGCAAGGGCAATTTCAAGGCCCTGTTCGAGGCCTTGGAGAAGGAGCAGGCCAAGCGCGGCAACCTGTGACCGGGAGCGGACCCATGCACGCACCACACGGCACCGACCTGCACTGCCGCACCTGGCAGGCGGAGGCGGCCTACCGGATGCTCCAGAACAACCTCGACCCCGAGGTGGCCGAGCGCCCCGAGGACCTGGTCGTCTACGGCGGCACCGGCAAGGCCGCGAGGAGCCCCGCCGACCTGGCCGCGATCCTGCGGACCCTGGAGACGCTCGCGCCCGACGAGACGATGCTCGTCCAGTCGGGCCGGGCGGTGGGCGTCATGCGCACCCACGAGTGGGCCCCGCGGGTGCTCATCGCGAACTCGAACCTGGTGCCCGACTGGGCCACCTGGCCCGAGTTCCGCCGGCTCGAATCGCTCGGCCTGACCATGTACGGCCAGATGACGGCCGGCTCGTGGATCTACATCGGCACGCAGGGCATCCTCCAGGGCACCTACGAGACCTTCGCCGCCGTCGCGGCCAAGCGCTTCAACGGGACTCTCAAAGGGACGCTGACGCTCACGGCCGGGTGCGGCGGCATGGGCGGGGCCCAGCCGCTCGCGGTGACCATGAACGACGGCGTGTGCCTCATCGTCGAGGTCGACCCCGAGCGGTTGGAGCGGCGACTGCGGGGCCGCTACCTCGACACGGTCGCCGCCGATCTGGACGACGCGATCGCGCAGGCCCTGGCCGCCAAGCGGTCCGGCACGCCCAAGTCGATCGGCATGGTCGGCAACGCCGCCGAGGTCTTCCCCGAGATCCTCTCCCGCGGCGTCGAGGTCGACATCGTCACCGACCAGACCTCCGCGCACGACCCGCTGTCCTATGTGCCCGCCGGGGTCTATTACCGGGACGCCGCCGAGACGGCCAAGGCCGACCCCGAGGCGTACACCGACCGGGCCCGCGAGTCCATGGCCCGCCACGTCGAGGCCATGGTCGGCTTCCTCGACGGGGGCGCCGAGGTCTTCGACTACGGCAACTCGATCCGCGGCGAAGCCCTCGAAGGCGGCTTCAAGCGCGCCTTCGCGTTCCCCGGATTCGTGCCCGCCTACATCCGGCCCCTGTTCTGCGAAGGCAAGGGCCCCTTCAGGTGGGCCGCGCTCTCAGGCGACCCTGCCGACATCGCGGCCACCGACCAGGCCGTGCTCGACCTCTTCCCCGAGAACCGGTCCCTCAACCGCTGGATCGAACTCGCCCGCGAACGCGTCGCCTTCCAGGGCCTCCCGGCCCGGATCTGCTGGCTCGGCCACGGCGAGCGCGACGTCGCGGGCGTCCGCTTCAACGAGATGGTCGCCGACGGGACCTTGAAGGCCCCCATCGTTATCGGGCGCGACCACCTCGACTGCGGGTCGGTCGCGAGCCCCTACCGCGAGACCGAGTCCATGAAGGACGGTTCGGACGCGATCGCCGACTGGCCCCTGCTCAACGCCCTCGTCAACACCGCCTCCGGCGCCAGCTGGGTCTCGATCCACCACGGCGGCGGCGTCGGCATCGGCCGCTCCATCCACGCCGGGCAGGTCACCGTCGCCGACGGGACGCCGCTCGCCGCCCAGAAACTCGAACGGGTCCTCGCCAACGACCCCGCCATGGGCGTCATCCGCCACGTCGACGCCGGGTACACCGAAGCCGAGGAGATCGCCGAAACCCACGGCATCCGGATCCCCGTCAGGGAATCCTGAACCCGGGGGGACTCATTCGGGCCGACACGTGAACGGGGGCGACATGGACGGCGTCGATTTCAGGCGGCTGTGGGACGAGCTCGCGCCCATCGGCCGCGCCGAGGCGGGCGGCTACCTGCGGTTCTCCTGGAGCGACGCCGACCTGGCCTGCCGCGACTGGTTCCGCGCCCAAGCGGCGGCGCGGGACCTGCGCCTGGAGACCGACCGCAACGGCAACCTCTTCGCCTGGTGGGACCCCGACGCCGAAGCGGGCGAGCCGAACCCCGCATTCGGCGCGGCCGACACCAGCCCCCGAACCGGCGAAGCCGCACCCGCGGCCCGGCCCGACGACGACCGACGCGCCGTGCTCACCGGCAGCCACTTCGATTCAGTGCCGCACGGCGGCGCCTACGACGGCCCGCTCGGGATCGTCTCGGCCTTCCTCGCCGTAGACCGGCTGCGGGCCGAAGGCGCCGAACCCAAGCGCCCCATCGTCATCGGGGCCTTCACCGAGGAGGAGGGCGGCCGCTTCGGCGTCCCCTGCCTCGGCTCGCGCCTCATGGCCGGCGCCATCGACCCCGACCGGGCCCGCGCCCTCACCGACACCGGCGGCACGACGCTCGCCCAGGCCATGCGGGAAGCCGGAGCCGACCCGGACGCGCTCGGGCCCGATCCCGAACGGCTCGCGAATCTCGGGGCCTTCGTGGAACTCCACATCGAGCAGGGCCGCAACCTCGGAGACGCCCCGGTCGGCGTCGCCTCCGCGATCTGGCCGCACGGCCGCTGGCGCCTGACCTTCACCGGTGCCGCCGACCACGCCGGGACCACGCGCCTGCCCGACCGGCGCGACCCGATGCTCACCTTCGCGTTCGCGGTCCTCGCCGCCCGCAAGGAGGCCCGGCTCGCCGACGGCCTGGCCACGATCGGCCGCGTCGCGGTGGAGCCGAACGCCACCAACGCGATCGCCGCGAAGGTGACCGCTTGGCTCGACTCCCGAGCGGCCGACGCGGCGACCTTGGAGGCGATCTTGTCCGGATTCGAGTCCAAAGTGAGGGACCGCGCCGAACGGGACGGCACCGGGTTCGCGATCGCGCCCGAATCGGAGACCCCGATCGTCGAGTTCGACACCGGTCTTCGCGACCGCATTGCGACCCTGCTGGGCGAGGGTGCGGCATCCGATCGGGTTCCTGGCGGTGCCCGCGAGCGGGCGCCGGTCCTGCCGACCGGGGCGGGGCACGACGCGGGGGTGCTCGCCGCGCATGTGCCGACCGCGATGCTCTTCGTGCGCAACCCCACCGGCGTCTCCCACGCCCCGGGCGAATCGGCGAGCGACGAGGACTGCGCCGCCGGCGTCGACGCCCTCGCCGCGGTCCTGCGGGACCTCGCGTGCTGACCTACTGGGCCGAGCACGCCTGGCTGCCCGGCGGCCCGGCCGCGGCGGTCGCCATCGACGTCGCGGGCGGGCGCATCACCGCGATCACCGCCGGCGCCGAGCGCCGCGGCGAGATCCTCCGCGGCATCACGCTGCCGGGCTTCGCGAACACCCACTCGCACGCGTTCCACCGCGCCCTGCGCGGTCGCACCCACGGCGGCACCGGCACGTTCTGGACCTGGCGCGAGGGCATGTACCGGCTCGCCGCCCGCCTCGAACCCGACTCCTACTACCGGCTCGCTCGCGGCGTCTACGCGGAGATGGCCCTCGCCGGGATCACGTGCGTCGGCGAGTTCCACTACCTGCACCACGCGCCGGGCGGGCGCCCGTACGCCGACCCGAACGCCATGGGGGAGGCCCTGATCCAGGCCGCGGCCGACGCCGGCATCCGCATCACCCTCCTCGACACCCTCTACCTCGCGGGCGGATTCGACCGGGGCCTGGAACCGGGCCAGCGCCGCTTCGGCGACGGCAGCCTGGAGGCCTGGCTCGGCCGCGTCGAGAAGTTGAAAGCGCCGCCGCACACGGTGATCGGCGGTGCGGTCCACTCGGTGCGCGCGGTGCCCGAGGAGGCGATGGCCGCGTTCGCGTGCTCGACCGAGGGCCGGCCCGTTCATGTGCACCTCTCGGAGCAGCGGGCCGAGAACGCGGCCTGCCGTGCGGCGCATGGGTGCAGCCCCACGGAACTGCTGGAGCGGTGCGGGCTCCTCGGCCCGGATCTGACCGCCGTGCACGCGACCCACTTGGCGGGCCATGACATCGAGCTGCTGCGCGGTTCGCGCACGACGGTGAGCCTGTGCCCCACGACCGAACGGGACCTCGCCGACGGGCTCGGCCCCGCGCACGCGCTCGCCGAGGTTGGGGTGCGGTTGTCCCTCGGCACCGACTCGAACGCCATTGTGGACATGTTCGAGGAGGCTCGGGCCGTGGAGATGCACGAGCGGCTCGTCAGCGAGGAGCGCGGCCGCTTCGACGTGGAGACCCTGCTCGACGCGATGACCAGGCACGACAGTCTCGGCTGGGCCGATGCGGGGGCGATCGAGGTCGGCGCGCGGGCCGATTTCGCGACCGCGTCGCTCACCACGGCGCGCACGGCGGGGATCGACCCGTCGGGCGTGCTGTACGCCGCGACGGCCGCCGACCTGACCGATGTGGTGGTCGACGGCCGAAGAATCGTCAAGGCGGGACGGCACACCGCGATCGACGCGGGCGCCGAACTGGGCGCCGCGATCGAGGAGCTGTGGGCATGAGCCGCTCGGCGGACGCCACCGGCGAGACGCCCGCAGGGGCGACTCGGCATGTTCAGGACGGCGGGAACCGCCGCGGCGCTGGGGCCAGTGGAACTGACCGCGGCGCTGGGTCTGGCCGAGCCGTTGGGCCCTGCTGTGCCGCTCGGGTCGGTGGAACTGACCGCGGTGCTCAGGCCGTCCGGGCTGTCGGGGCCTGCTGCGTCGCTCGGCCCGCCCGTGCCGTTGCGGCCCGCCGCGTCGCTCGGGCTGGCGGTGGAACCCACCGCGGCGCTGGGTCCGTCCGAGTCGTTGGGCCTTGCCGTGCTGCCCGGGTCGGTGGAACTGACCGCGGTGCTCAGGTCACTCGGGCCGTTGAGACCAGCCACGTCGACCAGGCTGGCGGTGGAACCCACCGCGGCGCTCGGTCCGCCCGAGCCGTTGGAATCCGCCGTGCTGCCCGGGCCGGTGAAACCCACCGCGGCACTCAGGCCGTCCGGACCGCCCGCTTCGCTCGGCCCGCCCGAGCCGCTCGGACTTCCCGGACCTTCCTTGCCCCCCAACCCGCTCCGCTCCCCTCATCCGTTCTGACCCGAAGGGCCCGGCCATGAGTCTGCTCATCGACCGGATCGGCGAACTCTTCACCGCCGATCCCGACCGCCGCACCGACGGCGGCATCCTGCGGGACGCCGCGATCGTCGCCGACGGCGACCAGATCGCCTGGATCGGCCCGAGCGCCGAAGCGCCCGAGGCCGACGAGCGCCTCGACGCCGGCGGGCGGGCCGTCATCCCCGGCTTCGTGGACAGCCACACGCATATCGTCTTCGCCGGCGACCGCTCGGCCGAGTTCGCCGCCCGCATGTCCGGTGAGCCCTACACCGGCGGCGGCATCCGCACCACCGTGGCCGCCACGCGCGCCGCCACCGACGAGCAGCTCCTGCACAACGCCCTCCACGAACACGCCGACATGACCCGCCAGGGCACCACCACCGTCGAGATCAAGTCCGGTTACGGACTCACGGTCGCCGACGAGGCCCGCTCGCTGCGCATCGCCCGCCGGCTCACCACCGAGACCACGTTCCTCGGCGCCCACACCGTCCCGGCCGGCGCCGACCCCGACGAGTACACCGCCCTCGTATGCGGCGACATGCTCGATGCCTGTGCGCCCCATGCGAAATGGATCGACGTGTTCTGCGAGCGGGGCGCCTTCGACGGCGACCAGGCCCGCGCGGTCCTCACCGCCGGGGCAAAAGCCGGTCTCGCCCTGCGGGTCCACGCCAACCAGCTCACCTTCGGGCCCGGCGTGCGCCTCGCCGTGGAACTCGGCGCGGCCTCGGCCGACCACTGCACGCACCTGACCGACGCCGACGTGGACGCCCTCGCCTCCGGTTCCACCGTGGCGACGCTCCTCCCCGGCGCCGAATTCTCCACCCGCTCGCCCTATCCAGACGCGCGCCGCCTCCTCGACGCCGGCGTCCGCGTCGCGCTCGCGACCGACTGCAACCCCGGCTCGTCGTACACCGGCAGCATGGCCTTCTGCATCGCGCTCGCGGTGCGCGAGATGGGCATGACCCCCGCCGAAGCCGTCGCCGCCGCCACCGCGGGCGGCGCCGCCGCACTGCGCCGCGACGACGTCGGGCGCCTCGCCGTGGGCGCGAGCGCCGACCTGGTCGTGCTCGACGCGCCCTCCCATGTCCACCTGGCCTACCGGCCGGGCGTCCCGTTGGTCTGGAACGTCGTCAGGCGCGGCACCCTTCTGCGCCCGCGACGATCGAGTGAGGAGTAGGAATGTCCACTGTCCGCATCAAGCCGGTCCCGGTCGCACCCGAAGAGGTGCTCGCGGTCGCCCGCGACCGCGCGCGCGTCGTCATCGACGGCGAGGCCCGCGAGGCCATGGCCCGCAGCCGGGCCGTCGTGGACGCGATCGAGCGCGAGGGCCGCCCCGTCTACGGCGTCTCGACCGGTTTCGGGGCCCTCGCCAACACCTTCGTCGCACCCGAGCGCCGGGCCGAACTCCAGCACGCCCTCATCCGCTCCCACGCCGCCGGGGTCGGCGAACCGATGCCCGTCGAGGTCGTGCGCGCGATGATGCTGCTGCGCCTGCGCTCGCTCGCCATGGGCCGCTCCGGGGTCCGCCCCGAAGTGGCGGACGCGCTCGCGGCGCTGCTCAACGCCGACGTCACCCCTTGGGTCCCGCGGCACGGCTCTCTCGGCGCCTCGGGCGACCTCGCGCCGCTCGCGCACTGCGCGCTGGTGCTGCTCGGCGAGGGCTGGGTCCGTGGCGAGGACGGCACCCGCGCCGAGGCCGGACCGGTCCTCGAACGCGCCGGGCTCACCCCGATCACGTTGTCCTCCAAGGAGGGCCTGGCGCTCATCAACGGCACGGACGGGATGCTGGCGATGCTCCTGCTCGCCGTCGCCGACCTGCGCCACCTCTTGACGATGGCCGACGTGTGCGCGGCGCTGTCGAACGAGGCGATGCTCGGCTCCGACCGGCCGTTCCAGCCCGAGCTGCACGAGATCAGGCCCCAGCCCGGGCAGGCCCTGAGCGCCGCGAACATCCACCGGCTGCTCCAGGACTCCGAGGTCATGGACTCCCATCGCAACGACCTCGCGCACGCGGTGCAGGACGCCTACTCGATGCGCTGCGCCCCGCAGGTCGCCGGCGCCGCGAGGGACGTGCTCGCCTACGCGGCCACGGTCGCGGCGCAGGAACTCCACTCGGTGGTCGACAACCCGGTCGTGCTGCCGGACGGCCGCGTCGAGTCCACCGGGAACTTCCACGGCGCCCCGCTCGGCTACGCGGCCGACTTCCTCGCGATCGCCGCCGCCGACGTCGGCTCGATCGCCGAACGCCGCGTGGACCGCCTCCTGGACGTCACGCGCTCGCGCGGCCTGCCGGCGTTCCTCAGCCCCGACCCCGGCGTGAACTCGGGGCTCATGATCGCCCAGTACACGGCCGCGGGGATCGTGGCCGAGAACCGGCGCCTCGCCTCGCCCGCGTCCGTCGACTCGGTCCCCACCTCCGGGATGCAGGAGGACCACGTGTCGATGGGCTGGGCCGCGGGCTGCAAGCTCCGCACCGTCCTCGACAACCTCGGGACGCTCCTGGCCGTGGAACTGCTGGCCGGAGTGCAGGGCCTGCAACTGCGCCGGCCGCTCACGCCGAGTCCGGCCGCGCGCGCCGCGATCGCGGCCGTGGCCCCGATCGCGGGGGAGCCGGGCCCGGACCGGTTCCTGGCGCCGGTGATCGAGCAGGTGCAGCGCCTCCTCGAAGGCCCGGACCTGCGCGCCGACATCGAAAAGGCCGCGGGCCCGCTGCACTGAGGCGCACGACAGTCGGAATGTCGACACTGCGTCCGTCCGCCCACCGCGCCCCGCGAACCCCGCTAGCTTGATCCGTGGAATCGGCACTGCCCAACGGGGGGAAAGCATGCGAGTGAGGAAACTGATGGCGACGGGGTTCGCCGCGGCGGCGGTCATGGCGCCCGCGGGTGCGGCCGTCGCGGCCGAACCCGAGACGAAGCCGATCATCGCGACCGAGCACGTCCTCGAAGGCCGCGACTACATCGGGAAGTTCTGGTGGCGTTCGGACTGCGACGTGGAGGGCCGCGACAGGGACGCCGCCAGCGACAAGTACACCGGCCACGAGTGCCTGCAAGGCGATACGTGGCCGTACATGTGGAACCTCTGGATGACCTGGTAGCGGTCCCGAGGTGAACAGCGCCCCGCTCCCGGATCGGGAGCGGGGCGCTCGCACGACTCAGCCGAAGGGGTTCAGCAGCCGGGCGCCGGTCCGCTGGAAGTCCTTGACGTTGCGGGTCACCAGGACCATGTCGTGGACGATGGCGGTGGCGGCGATGAACGCGTCGATGATCGGCAGCGGGGTCGGATCGTTCAGCTCGCCCCAGACGTTCGCGATCTCCGGGGTGATCGGCAGGACCCTGGACTCGTAGGGCACGAGCAGGTGGTCGAGCCAGAGCGCCAGTGCGGCGGCGCGCTCGGGGTCCTTGCGGCGCAGTCGCGCCAGGCCCTTGCGAAACTCGCCGACGGTCATCACGCTCAAGTGCATCGAAGCGTCGGAGGTCGACTCGTACCAGCGCTGGACGCCCCGGTCCGGGTCCGTCCGCCGCAATTCGCTCAGCACGTTCGTGTCGAGCAGGTATCTCACAGGTCGAATCCCAGGTCCCGCTCCCGCGGCATCTCCCTGCGGAGGTCCGAGGTGTCGGGGAAGCCGTCGATGTACGGGGGCTCGCGAAGGAGCGTCTTGAAGGAGGGCGCGCCGGCCAACCGCCGGTAGTCCTCCATGCTGAGGATGACGGCCTCTTCGTGGCCGTGGCGCGTGATGAACTGCGCGCCTTCGGTCTTGGTGGCCCGGACCAGCTCACTGAAGCGCTTCTTGGCGTCCTGTACCTGCCAGTGCATCGTCCACCCCGCCTCGCGGAAATTCTGACCAGTCTGACTATAATTTAGCACGTGACGACGACTAACGATGCCGGGACCGGCGTGCATGCGTACCTGACCGTGCAGGTCGAGGCGCTGCTGCGCCACCACGAGCCGGTCATGGAGCGCGAGCCCGACGCCGTGCACCGGATGCGCGTCGCCACGCGCCGCCTCCGCTCGCTCCTGTCGACCTACTCCGGCCTGTACGCCGAGATCCCGCTCCAGCGCCGCCGCCTGCGCTGGCTCGCCACCGAACTGGGCCGGGTCCGCGACCTCGAAGTGCTGCGGACGCGGTTCGCCAAGAGGCTCGACGACGAGCGCCCCGACTGGTTCGAGGCCCTCGTCGAGCAGGAAGCGCTCGCCTACGGGCCGCTGATCCGAACGCTCGAGCGCGAGCGGACCCGCAAGCTGCTCAAGGCCGCCGAGCACCTGGCCGCGTCGCCCGAATTCTCGCCCGCCGCGGCCCAGCCCGCCGACGACGTGATCGCCCCGATCGTGGCCGCGTCGCAGCGCGACCTGGCCCGGGCGCTGGAGCGCATCGCCACCGCGGCCGATCCCGACCAGGCGCGGCACGCGGCCCGCAACGCCGCCAAGCGGACCCGCTACACCGCCGAAGCCGCCACCGCCCTCGGCGAGTCCGCCGAGACGGTCGCCGCCGCCGCCAAGAAGCTCCAGAACCGCTTCGGGAAGTGCCAGGACGACGTGGTCGCGATCGCGTACCTCGAAGCCCACGCGCCCGACAGTCCGCTCCTGGAACGCGAACGCCGCGCCCACGCCAAGCATCTGGCCCGCGTGGACGCGGCGATCGAAGAGTTCTAGCGGCCGTCAGGGGTCCGCGAACGCCTAGAGCCCGGAGAGCTTCTGCCCGGCGCGGATGACCGCCATGCCGAGCCGGTCTCCCGGTCGCCTTCCCAGGCGCTCTATGGGTCCGGACACCGA
This sequence comes from Glycomyces harbinensis, assembly GCF_900101745.1. Taxonomy (GTDB): domain Bacteria; phylum Actinomycetota; class Actinomycetes; order Mycobacteriales; family Micromonosporaceae; genus Glycomyces; species Glycomyces harbinensis. Next base: position 118,664 of record NZ_FNAD01000003.1, read on the forward strand.
GATCGCGGCGACGACGCGCCCGGTCTTGTCGCGCACCGGGGCCGAGACGCTCACGACGCCGGCCTCGCGTTCGGCGACCGACTGCGCGAAGCCGCGACGGCGGACCTCGGCGAGCGTCTTCGAAGAGAAGCGGCACTTGGGCAAGAGGGGCAGTATGCCCTCGGGCGGCTCCCACGCCAGCAGCACCTGCGCGCCCGATCCCGCCGTCATCGGCAGGGCCGCGCCCACGGGCACCGTGTCGCGCAGGCCGGAGGCCCGCTCCGCCGCCGCCACGCACACGCGCTCGTCGGCGCGCCTGCGGTACAGCTGCGTGGACTCGCCGGTCTGATCCCGCAAGAGGTTCAGCACCGGTTCGGCGGCGCTGAGGAGGACGTCGGCCGTCGACCCGGCGAGTTCGCCGAGTTTCGGGCCCGGACGCCAGCGCCCCTCGTGGTCGCGCTGCAGCATCTCGTGCGCCTCCAGGGCCTGCGCCAGACGGTGGGCCGTGGCCCGGGGGAGACCCGTCTCGTGCACGAGCTCAGCCAGGCTGGCGCCGTTGGTGCAAGCCGTGAGGATCAGCACCGCCTTGTCGAGTACGCCGACTCCGCTGATAGTATTCGTTCTCACGAGCTGAACACTACCTCCCATATACCGAGAAGTCCAATGACTGGGAACAGAGATGTCACGTACACCACAAGAAGCTGAGGAATCGCGACCGCGCACCCTCGCCGAAAAGGTCTGGGACGCCCACGTGGTACGCACTGGCGGCCAACAGCCGGACCTGCTCTACATCGACCTCCACCTCCTTCACGAGGTGACCAGCCCCCAGGCCTTCGACGGCCTGCGGCAGGCCGGGCGCAAGGTCCGCCGGACCGATCTGACGATCGCGACCGAGGACCACAACACGCCCACCGACAACCTCTTCACGATCGCGGACCCGACCAGCCGCAAGCAGATCGAGACGCTCCGCTCCAACTGCGAGGAGTTCGGCGTCCGCATCCACTCCCTGGGCGACGCCCAGCAGGGCGTGGTCCACGTCGTGGGACCCCAGCTGGGACTCACCCAGCCGGGCATGACCGTGGTGTGCGGCGACTCGCACACCTCCACGCACGGCGCGTTCGGCTCGATCGCGTTCGGCATCGGCACCAGCGAGGTCGAGCACGTGCTCGCCACGCAGACCCTGCCGCAGGCCAAGCCGAAGTACATGGCCGTCACCGTCAACGGGTCGCTGCCCGAAGGCGTGTCCGCCAAGGACCTGATCCTCAAGATCATCTCCATCACCGGCACCGGCGGCGGCAAGGGCCACATCGTGGAGTACCGCGGGCAGGCCATCGAGGAGCTCTCGATGGAGGGCCGCATGACGGTGTGCAACATGTCGATCGAGTGGGGCGCCAAGGCCGGCCTCATCGCGCCCGATGAGAAGACCGCCGCCTACGTCAAGGGCCGCCCGCACGCGCCCGCGGGCGAGGACTGGGACGCCGCCCTCGAGTACTGGCAGAGCCTCACCACCGACGAGGGCGCCGTGTTCGACAAGGAGATCGTCATCGACGCGGCCTCCCTGAGCCCGTTCGTCACCTGGGGCACCAACCCCGGGCAGGGCGTCGAGCTGTCCGGCAGCGTGCCGGACCCGACCGCCATCGACGACCCGAACGAGCGCACCGCCGCCGCGAACGCCCTGACGTACATGGGCCTCGAGGCCGGCACGCCGATGCGGGAGGTCCCGGTCGACGTGGTCTTCCTCGGCTCGTGCACCAACGGCCGCATCGAGGACCTGCGCACCGCCGCCGACGTCATCAAGGGCCGCAAGGTCGCCGAAACGGTCAACATGATGGTCGTGCCCGGCTCCGCGAAGGTCCGCGAGCAGGCGATCGAGGAGGGCCTCGACCAGGTCTTCATCGACGCCGGCGCCGACTGGCGCTTCGCGGGCTGTTCGATGTGCCTGGGCATGAACCCCGACCAGCTGACCCCGGGCCAGCGGGCCGCGTCCACCTCGAACCGCAACTTCGAGGGCCGCCAAGGCAAGGGCGGGCGCACCCACCTGGTCAGCCCGGCCGTCGCCGCGGCCACCGCCGTCACCGGGCGCCTCGCCAGCCCCGCGGACCTGTAAGGAAGGGCAAGGACCATGGACAAGTTCACGACCCACACCGGGACCGCGGCGCCCCTGCGCCGCTCAAACGTCGACACCGACCAGATCATCCCGGCCGTGTACCTCAAGCGGGTCACCAAGACCGGCTTCGAGGACGGCCTGTTCGCCGAGTGGCGCGAGGACGAGAAGTTCCTGCTGAACCAGCCGGAGTACCGCGACGCCACGATCCTGGTCACCGGCACCGAGTTCGGCACCGGCTCGTCGCGCGAGCACGCCGTCTGGGCCCTGAAGGACTACGGGTTCAAGGCGGTCATCGCCCCGCGCTTCGGCGACATCTTCCGCGGCAACTCGCTCAAGAACGGTCTGTTGACTGTGGAGCTGCCCGAGGCGGCCGTGGAGGAGCTGTGGCTCCTCGCCGAGCTGCACCCGGACGCGGAGATCACCGTGGACCTGGCGGCGTGCGAAGTCCGTGCGGGGGACCGTACCTGGGGCTTCGAGTTCGACGAGTTCCTGCGCTGGCGCATGATGGAGGGTCTCGACGACGTGGCGCTGACCCTTCGCGACGAGGACAAGATCGCCGCCTTCGAGTCGAACCGGGACGCTTGGCGGCCTAAGACTCTCCCCGCCGCGGTCTAGTTCCGCGAGCCCGATCCAGTTAGCCCTCACGTACGGAGCCGGTGGCGATGCCACCGGCTCCAGGCGTGTTCGGGTCCCTCCCAACGGGGTTGCGAGCGTCGATTTGGGGCACCCGAATAAAAATTCCCTGCGACACAACGGGTCTATTTTCCCCGAAACAGTTGCGTTCGCTTTCGAAACGTCATAACGTGCGCTTAACAAGCTGGTATGGCTCCAGAACCTTATCGGGAGGGTAGGACTCGTGAACAAGGCAGAGTTCGTCGATCGGATCGCCGCACGCACTGGCGACCGGGCCGCTGCGAAAGAAGTCGTGGACGTTGCGATCGACGAGATACAGCGCGCGGTGGTGAAAGGGGAGAAAGTCTCCTTCGCCGGTTTCGGCGTCTTCGAGAAGCGCGCACGCGCCGCTCGCATGGCGCGCAACCCGCGCACGGGCGAAGCGGTCAAGGTCAAGAAGACCGTCGTCCCCGCGTTCCGTCCGGGCACCGGGTTCAAGGAACTCGTGACCGGCAAGCGCAAGGCGGCCAAGTCCGCGTCGGCCGCCAAGAAGACGGCGGCGAAGAAGACCGCGCCCGCCAAGAAGGCCACCACCAAGAAGACGGCCGCGAAGAAGACCGCGCGCGCCGCCTCCACCGCGAGCCGCTCCACGGCCACGAGCCGCGTGGCCGCCAAGAAGACTGCGGCGAAGAAGACCGTGGCCAAGAAGGCAAGCACGGCGAAGAAGGCCGTGCGCAAGACCGCGGCGAAGCCCGCCGCCAAGAAGACCGCGGCCAAGAAGACCACGAAGCGCGGACGCAGCTGATGCCGCGGCCCCGAACCGGTTCGGGGCTAGGCACGGCCCCCGTCCGACTCGCACGGGGAAGAGGGCATTCAGGAGCCACCTGAATGCCCTCGGTGCTTTTCCCGGCCGCCTTCGCCTCAGACGGCGGCGGCCACTAGGACGCGGTTCCGCCGAAGACGGCGGCGGAGAAGTCATTCGCGAACTTCTCCTCTGGATCGACGCGTTCGCGCAGTTTCTCGAAGTCGCCCATTCGTGTATAACGCGAACGGACTTCATTCATTGGTATCGTAAACAACTTTCCCCAATGCGGGCGCGCCGAGAACGGTTCCAGTGCCCCCTCGAGCGCGGACATGACCGGGCGCACCGCTTCGTAGTCCTTCACCCACGTGAAATGCAGGGCCACTGTGTCCCGTCCGTAGGCCGGCGAAAGCCACAGGTCGTCCGACTTCATGGTCCGGACCTCGCTGATCTGCGTGACGGCCGCGAGCAGATCCCCGATCCGGGCGAGCGCCTCCAGCGCCGCCGGCGCGTCGGCCCGGTCGACCAGGTACTCGGACTGGAGCTCCTCGCCCACCGAGGGCGTGAACTCGAACTTGAAGTGCGGCAACCGCTCGTGCGAGGGCCCCGTCAGGCCCTGCTGCACCGTGCACGCGGCCGTGTCCACGCCCGGGATCGGGTGCCGCGGCCCGTCCGCCAGCGGCGCGCCGAACCAGTTCGCCTGCGGGAACGGATGGGTCTGGTCGGCGATGCGCTGCTTCACCCAGAACTGGAACACCGGCGACGCGCCCCACTTGGTGAACATGCTGGTGCTGTACGCCGCCGAAGTGAGCGCGTCGAAGTTCGCCGCGGCCTTGTCGAACGCCAGGTCGTCGTAGACGTACTGGCGCATCTCGAAGGCCGGCAGCAGGTCCAGCGTCACCGTGTGGACCACGCCCAGCGACCCCAGGTGGACCACCGAACCGGGGAAGTCGGGCTCGCCGCGCTTGACCGTCCGCAGTTCGCCGTCGGGGCCGATGAACTCGATCGCGGCGACGGCCGTCGCGAGGTTCCCGCTGCGGTTGCCCGACCCGTGCGTGCCCGTCGCGATCGAGCCCGCGACCGAGATGTGCGGCAGCGACGCCATGTTGTGCAGGGCGAAACCGGCCCGGTGCACGGCCGAGCTGAGCGCCGCGTAGGTGATCCAGCCGGAGACGCGGACGGTGCCGGTGAGGGCGTTGATGTTCGCCTCGGGCTCGATCCCCTCGAGGGAGAGCATCACCGCATCGGTGTCCGCGATGGCGTTGAACGAGTGGCCCGACCCGAGCACGCGCAGGCGCGGGGCGGCCGCGACGACCGCCCGGGCCTCCTCGAGCGTGGACGGGCGCTCGAAGCGGCTGGGGGAGAAGCGGATGTTCCCGGCCCAGTTGTGCAGGTCGGTAAGGGCGCGGTCCGACACGGGGGCCTACCTTTCAAGGGGGTGGAATCCGATGGCGGACGCAACACTAGCGCGAGCGCCGACCGCGCCGGAGCCGAACGGAAAGGCGCCCGGGGACCGGGACGCGGCCTCCAGGCGCCCGTTGCGGGCCCTGCTAGAGCCGCTCGACGCCGACCAGGCGCTGGCCCGACATGGACAGCACCCACGCCTCGCCGGGCCTGGTGGACACGTCAGGGGTCTCCACGCCGTCCTCGTCGGCCAGGATCGCCACGGTGTCGCACACGACTTCGGGCTCGGCGCAGACGATCACGGCACCGCCGCCGCCCGCCAGCTCGCGCACCCGCACCGCCGAGCGCTCCGGATTGCGTTCGTGCGCCTGGGTGTCGAACACCGAGTCGCCGCCGAGGCGGCACCGCACCGCGTGCGCGATCGGCTCCACCGTCTGCACGCTCGCCCGCCCCGTGGCGCTGAAGGCCCGGTCCGGCTGGTACAGCGAGGCCAGCGCCGCGACGCGCACCGCCTGGTCCTGACCGCGCGCGCTCAGCGGCCGCGTCACACCGGGCCCGTCCCAGTCCCGCTCGACCTCCGCGGGGGCCACCAGCAGCACCGTGGCGGTCACCGCCGGCAGCGCCGAGAACGCCTTGAGCACCTGCTGGTCCCTGGGCCGCGTCAGCGCCTCCCGGGCCTCGGCAAGGGTCATCCAGCGCCGCTCGCCGATCTCGTCGTCGGCGGTGAAGACCGCGTCGGGCTTCTCGGTGCGCATGGACCAGTAGTCGACGTGCTTGGCGACGTCCCCTTCGGGATTGGGGAGCACGTACGAGGCGCGGCACAGCCACAGCTGCGGGATGACCGGGATGCCGGTCTCCTCCTCGACCTCGCGGCAGGCCGCGGTCAGCGCGTGCTCGCCGGGGTCGAGCTTGCCCTTCGGCAGCGACCAGTTGCCGACCTTGGGCCGCCACACCGCGACCACCTCGACCAGGCCGCGCTCGCCGTTGCGCCACAACAGGCCGCCGGCGGCGGCCACCCGCCTCTGCTCCTCGTTCAAGACAGTGCTCCGTTCATGACAGCGCCCTGTTCGCGAAGGGTCCCGCTCACGCCTCATACGGTACTGTGACGCGCCCAACCCCGGGGAGCGCGCCACCCTTGTGGTGGACCTAGGAACGCATCGTGAGGATGCGGACGGCGACGACCTTCTCCTCCCCGTCCCCGGCGGGCGCGCACTCGAGCGCGACGCGCTGGCCGGGCCTGAGGAAGCGGTGCCCGGAGACGGCGAAGGCCGCCGCGTCGAAGGGGACGCGACGGCCGTTGTCGAGGACGACCTCGCCGGAGGTGTCCTCGTGGAAGTTCGAGACGGTGCCCTGCATGGCTTCAGCTTGGACCAAAAGGCCCCCGAGCGCCAGCTCCGGCACCGCCCGGGCGGGAGGCTACTTGCGGATCTGGCGGCGGTCGGATCCGCCGATCGCCTGGTACCCCTTGAAACCGAGGAAGACGAGGCCGCCGATCACGGCGACGACCAGCGCGATCTTGATGAGCACGCCGAGGCCCGCGATCACCCAGCCGATGACGGACGCCACGATCCAGATCGCGACGATCGCGCCGCCGAACATGGCCGCGAGCCAGCCGAAGAGACGCCAGTTCATGTCACTCACTCCGTGTCGAGTCGAATTCCGAGCCGACACGTTGTCGGCAAGCTAGATGTCACTGTGACTCTATGATGACATCATACGCGCGGGGGCGCAACCCCGGCGGCCCCGCCGCCCGCGTCGCCGTCCCGCCTTCCGCGCGGCGCGTACCTGGGGGTTCACTCGGCGTGAGCCGCGGGTCCGACGCGGGGAGTCAAACCCCACGCTTTGCTTCCCGTCGCAGGAGCGGAGCGAGGCGGGCGTTAGAGTGCAATGCACTGACGATCCGTACACAACGGCACCGGCTGAGTCGACCCGCGACTCGCGACCGCCGCCGCGGGGGCCCCTTCGCCCGCCGTGAGCCCGCCGAGAAAGAGAGCCACCAGGTGACCGAGCCGACGCCCGAGGCGCAGTACACCTTCCGCCGCCGCGGCGGCGACTCACTCTCCGCGTTCATCCAGGTCTGCGGCAACCTCGTCAAGGGCGGCATGCTCACGCTCTCCCGGCGCTCCTGGAGCGGCATGGAGAACGTCCCGCTCACCGGCCCCGCGATCCTGGTGTGGAACCACTACTCGGACATCGACCCGCTCGTGATCGCCCACTACGTGTGGAACGCCGGCCGCCACCCGCGGTTCCTGCTCAAGGAGTCGATCCTGCGCGTGCCCGTGGTGGGCCCGATGATCAGGAAGACCGGCCAGGTCCCGGTCAAGCGCGGCAGCGCCGACGCGGCCGACGCCCTGCGCCTCCTCGCCGAGGAGCTCGCCCAGGGCCGCGTCGTGATCATGGCCCCCGAGGGCACGATCACCAAGGAGCCCGACCACTGGCCCATGAAGGGCCGGACCGGCGTCGCCCGCCTCGCCCTGGAGACCGGCGCCCCCGTCGTCCCCATCGTCCAATGGGGAGCACTCCAGATCCACGACCGGGGACGCAGCCCCAAGTTCAAGCTCGGCCGCAAGCCCGTCACCGTCAAGGCCCTCCCCGCGGTCGACCTCTCCCCGTGGCAGGGACAGGAGATCACCCGCGAGGCGACCGCGGCGGTCTCCGAGCGGATCATGGAGTCCCTGCGCGGCGGCCTCGCCGACCTCCGCGGCGAACCCGCACCCCCGCTGTTCGATCCCAGGCACCAGCGACGTGACGAGACCAGCCGCGAAGAAAGCGAGCCGACCGAGTGAAAGCAGCAGTCATGGGAGCCGGGTCCTGGGGGACCGTGTTCGCCAAGATCCTCGCCGACGCCGGAACACCCGTCACCATCTGGGCCCGAAGGCAGTCGGTCGCCGACGCCATCAACGCGGGCCACCGCAACCCGGACTACTTCCCCGACATCGACCTGCCCGGCCTCGTCTCGGCCACGGCCGACCCGGTCGAGGCCCTCGAAGGCGCCGACCTCGTGGTCCTGTCGGTCCCCAGTCAGACCCTCCGCGGCAACCTCGCCGCCTGGTCCGGCCACCTCGAGCCGCACGCGACCCTCCTGAGCCTCATGAAGGGCATCGAACTCGGCACCACCGAGCGCATGACCGAGGTCATCGCCGAGGTCACCGGCGCGGCCGAGTCGCGCATCGCGGTCCTGTCCGGCCCCAACCTCGCCCGCGAGATCGCCGAGGAGCAGCCCACGGCCTCCGTCGTCGCCTGCATCGACCACGGCCGCGCCGTCGACGTCCAGAAGGCCGTCACCACCTCCTACTTCCGCCCGTACACGAACACCGACGTGGTCGGCTGCGAACTGGGCGGCGCGGTCAAGAACGTCATCGCGCTCGCCTACGGCATGGCCGCCGGGATGGGCATGGGCGACAACACGAAGGCCACGATCATCACCCGCGGCCTCGCCGAGACCTCCCGACTGGGCATGCGCCTGGGCGCCGACCCGACCACGTTCGCCGGCCTCGCCGGCCTCGGCGACCTCGTCGCCACCTGCTCGTCCCCCCTGTCGCGCAACCACACCTTCGGCGAACAGCTGGGGCTCGGTGCAACCCTGGAAGAGGCCGCGCGCGTCACCAAGCAGACCGCCGAAGGCGTCAAGAGCTGCCGGTCGATCACCGACCTCGCCCGCAAGGTCGGCGTCGAGATGCCGATCTGCGACGCCGTCGAACGGGTCTGCCACGAAGGCCTCGACCCCAGAGCCGCGGTCGCCCTGCTCATGGGTCGCGAGACCAAACCAGAAACCGACAGTTTGAGGTCCGACAAATGACTAAACCGACCGTCGCCGTGTTCTTCGGCGGGCGCAGCGTGGAACAGCCCGTCTCCGCCGCCTCGGGCTCCGGCGTCGCCAAGGCGCTGCGCGAGCGGGGCTTCGACGTCACCACGATCGGCATCACGCGCTCCGGCGAATGGGTGGAGCTCCCCGGCGACGCCGCGTTCGCGATCGAGTCGGCCGACGCCCTGCCCGAGGTCACCGCCGAGGCCGGCAAGTCCGTCGCGGTCGACCTCGGTCCCGGCGCGCAGCCGCTCGCCGACGTGTTCTTCCCGGTCCTCCACGGCCCCTACGGCGAGGACGGCACCATCCAGGGCCTGTTCGAGATGGCCGACGTCCCCTACGTCGGCTCCGGCGTGCTCGCCAGCTCCCTGTGCATGGACAAGGAGTTCAGCAAGCGCCTCCTCGCCGCCGAGGGCGTTCCCCAGGGCGACTTCGCGGTCCTCAAGCCCGGAGAGAAGGTCGACGCCGAGGCGGTCGTCGCGCAGCTCGGCCTCCCGATCTTCGTCAAGCCCGCCCGCGCCGGCTCCTCCCTGGGCATCAGCCGCGTCAAGTCGGCCGCCGAACTCGCCGAAGCGGTCGACAAGGCCCGCGAGGTCGACGACAAGGTCGTCTTCGAGGCCGCCTTCATGAACGCCCGCGAGATCGAGATGGGCGTCCTGGAGACCCTCGACGGCGGACTGGAAGTCACCTTCCCGCTCGAAGTGCTCGCCAAGGGCGAGGACGGCTGGTTCGACTTCGACGCCAAGTACCTCGACAACCCCGAGCCGTTCAACCTGCGCCCGGACTACCCCGAGGGCGTCGCCGAGCAGGCGCAGGCGCTGGCCCGCAAGGTCTTCCGCCTCCTGGACTGCCGCGACCTGGCCCGCGTGGACTGCTTCCTCGGCGAGGACGGCGTCGTGTACCTCAACGAGGTCAACACCATGCCGGGCATGACGCCGATGAGCGGCGTGCCCCAGGCCTTCGACGCCGCGGGCATCACCTACGGCGAGCTCGTGGAGCGCCTGGTCACTCTCGCCGCAGCCCGGGTGGGCGAGCGCGGAGACGCCGCGTAACCTGGTCAGCGAGCTCTACGTCCCGCTCGCGGGCCGCGGAGCGACTGCATCACCGTGTGCGCGCCAGTCTCCGACTGATCTTCTGAAGACCGCCGGATGTCGAACTGAGCGCGCTACACTCACGCGTTTCTGCACGTCAGGGACGTATTCTGCTTCGGATCTTCTTCGAGGCGACGTATGAATTACTGGAGAAATCATTGCAAGCTAAGGCGAAAGTCAAGCTTTCCCGATCCCTCGGCATCGCTCTGACGCCGAAGGCCGCCAAGTACATGGAGCGCCGTCCCTACCCTCCGGGGCAGCACGGCCGCGGCCGCAAGAAGGAATCGGACTACAAGAACCAGCTCGTGGAGAAGCAGCGTCTGCGCGCTCAGTACAACATCTCTGAGCGTCAGCTGCGCAACGCCTACGCCGAGGCCGTGCGCCGTCAGGGCAAGACCGGTGAGAACCTGGTCAGCCTGCTCGAATCCCGCCTGGACGCCTTCGTGCTCCGCGCCGGCTTCGCCCGCACGATCTACCAGGCGCGGCAGTTCGTCAACCACGGCCACTTCACCGTGAACGGACGCAAGGTCGACATCGCGTCGTACCGGCTCAAGGCCGGCGACTTCGTGCAGGTCCGCAAGCGTTCGCGCGACACCACGCCGTTCCAGCTCGCCGCCGCCGGCGCGTGGGCGGGCGAGGTGACTCCGGCCTACATCGAGTCCCACCTCGAAGGCCTGATCGCCCGCTTCCTCTCCGTGCCCGAGCGCAAGCAGATCCCCGTGATCTGCGACGAGCAGCTCATCGTCGAGTACTACTCGAAGTAACGCCTGAGCGAGCATGCGCGCCGCCCCGGCACTCCGGGGCTACCGGGGAGCAGCCGGGGCGGTGCGCGACTCGCGCGATTCGAGTGCCCTCTGTCACGGTCAACCCCCTGGTAGGCGGTATGCGAGCGCGAGTAGACTCGCTCAGTGGTGCAGTGCGTCCCCAGGTGGGTCGCCAGGCGTTCCGGTCCCCGGACGCCGTCGGCGAAGCACGGCACCGATCCTTCGCCGCCCGTTCCTTCGGGTCGGCGTGCCAGTAGCTCCGCGCCTGTCATGGGCGTGGGGTTTTCAGACCGAGTTGTCACGGTAGCGGAGGCTATGCCGAAAAAAGACGGTGCCATCGAGATTGAGGGCAAGGTCGTCGAGTCCCTCCCGAACGCCATGTTCCGGGTGGAATTGACCAACGGCCACAAAGTGCTCGCACACATCAGCGGCAAGATGCGACAGAACTACATCCGAATCCTTCCCGAGGACCGGGTCGTGGTGGAGCTCTCGCCGTACGACCTGTCACGCGGTCGCATTGTCTACCGCTATCGCTGACCTGACGACTACACGTAAGTAGGACTCGTGAAAGTCAAGCCGAGCGTCAAAGTGATCTGCAAGAACTGCCGCGTGATCCGCAGGCACGGACGAGTGATGGTTATCTGCTCGTCCGACCCGCGTCACAAGCAGCGTCAGGGTTAAGCAGCACATACGCCAGCAGAAAGGCCCCAATAGGGGAAACCGCCGCCAGTGCGCAAGCACAACCCTCGGCTCGGAGGCCGAGGCTCGCATCGCCCATCAGGGCAGGGGATCAGACCCCGGCGGGAAGGCAGCGGTCAGACCTCCGACAACGCTAGGAGTATGCCTGTATGGCACGCCTGGTCGGAGTCGACCTCCCGCGCGACAAGCGCCTGGAGATCGCACTCACCTACATTTTCGGCATCGGCCGCACGCGGTCGCTCGAGACCATCGCCGCGACCGGCCTTGACCGCGACAAGCGCGTCAAGGACCTGAACGACGAAGAGCTCGTGTCGCTGCGCAACTACATCGAAGAGCACTTCCAGGTCGAGGGCGACCTGCGCCGCGAGGTGCAGGCCGACATCCGCCGCAAGATCGAGATCAACTGCTACCAGGGTCTCCGTCACCGCTACGGCCTTCCGGTCCACGGTCAGCGGACCAAGACCAACGCCCGTACTCGCAAGGGTCCGAAGAAGACCGTCGCGGGCAAGAAGAAGGCACGTTAGGAGACCAGCAGATGCCACCGAAGACTCGCGGCGGTTCCAAGAACCCGCGCGCCAAGAAGAAGAACGTGCCCCACGGGCACGCCCACATCAAGAGCACCTTCAACAACACCATCGTGTCGATCACCGACCCGACCGGTGCTGTGATCGCCTGGGCCTCCTCCGGCCAGGTGGGCTTCAAGGGCTCGCGCAAGTCGACTCCGTACGCCGCGCAGATGGCCGCCGAATCGGCCGCCCGCCGTGCGATGGACAACGGCGTGCGCAAGGTCGACGTCTACGTCAAGGGCCCGGGTTCGGGCCGCGAGACGGCGATCCGCTCCCTCCAGGCCGTCGGCCTCGAGGTCGGATCGATCAACGACGTGACGCCCCAGCCGCACAACGGCTGCCGTCCCCCGAAGCGCCGCCGCGTCTAGCTCGCGCTAGACGAGGCGACACCTGAGGCGGAAGCCTCACCGAATCCAAGAGTTTTTGGCGTCAAATAGCGGGCGCCCCGAACAAAGGAAACACGTAACTGTGCTTATCACTCAGCGGCCCACGCTCTCCGAGCAGCAGCTCAGCCCGACCCGCTCCAGGTTCACCATCGAACCGCTGGAGCCCGGCTTCGGCTACACGCTCGGCAACTCGCTGCGGCGCACCCTGCTGTCGTCCATCCCGGGCGCGGCGGTCACGTCGATCAAGATCGACGGCGTCCTGCACGAGTTCTCCACCATTCCCGGCGTGAAAGAAGACGTCGTCGAACTGGTGCTGAACGTCAAGCAGATCTGCGTCTCCTCGGAGAACGACGAGCCGGCGACCATGTACCTGCGCAAGGAAGGCCCCGGCGACGTGCTCGCCGGCGACATCCAGCCGCCCGCCGGCGTGCAGGTCCACAACCCCGAGCTCAAGCTCGCGACCCTGAACTCCAAGGGCCGCCTCGACATGGAGTTCGTGGTGGAGCGCGGCCGAGGCTACGTCTCGGCCCCCGCCAACAAGAACGAGGCGAACGAGATCGGCCGCGTGCCGGTCGACTCGATCTACTCGCCCGTCCTGAAGGTCGCCTACTCCGTCGACGCCACCCGCGTCGAGCAGCGCACCGACTTCGACAAGCTCACCGTCGACGTCGAGTCCAAGCCGTCCACCACGCCGCGCACCGCGCTGGCGTCGGCGGGCTCCACCCTGGTGGAGCTGTTCGGCCTGTACCGCGAGCTGGACACCGAGGCCGAGGGCATCGACGTCGGCCCCAGCCCGGCCGACCAGCAGCTCGCCGCCGATCTGGCGCTCCCGATCGAGGACCTGGACATGACCGTCCGGTCGTACAACTGCCTCAAGCGGGAGGGCGTCAACACGGTCGGAGAGCTCATCAACCGCACCGAGGCCGACCTGCTGGATATAAGGAATTTCGGGCAGAAGTCGATCGACGAGGTCAAGATGAAGCTCGCCGGCATGGGCCTGAGCCTGAAGGACTCTCCCGGCACGTTCGACCCCAGCGAGGCCGCAGTGGCCTACGGCGGGTCGCCGGTCGCCGAGTCCGATGAGTACGAAGACGACGGTGAAGACCTCCGCGAGACCGAGCAGCTCTAAACGCTGCGTGAATACGGCGGTCGGTTCCGTAAGACGGCCGGCCGCGTCAAGATTAGAGGAGTTAGAAATGCCTAAGCCCACCAAGGGCCCGCGCCTGGGCGGTTCCCCGGCGCACGAGAAGCTCATGCTCTCGGGCCTCGCGGCCTCCCTGTTCGAGCACGGCAGCATCACCACGACGCTGACCAAGGCTCGTCGCCTCCGCCCGTACGCCGAGCGTCTCATCACGTACGGCAAGAAGGGCACGCTGCACCACCGCCGCCTGGCGCTGGCCAAGCTGCGCAACAAGGACGCCACGCACGACCTGTTCGAGCAGGTCGCCCCGCGCTTCGCCGCCCGCGAGGGCGGCTACACCCGGATCATCAAGGCCGGGAACCGCAAGGGCGACAACGCGCCGATGGCGATCATCGAGCTGGTCGACTAAGACCGCGTGAAACCGCGCGCAGGGCCCCAGGCCTTGCGCGCGGTTTTGTATTCGGGGCCGAGGTCGGGCGGATCGAACCCCTAACCCCCGCATTGCGAAAGCTGGAGGACCGGTGGAAGACAGGACGAGACTGCGGCTCGGGGTCGCCTACGACGGGGCCGAGTTCTCCGGCTGGGCATTGCAGCCGGGCCTGCGCACGGTGGCCTCGGAGGTCATCCGCGCGTTGGAGATCCTGTTCGGCGAGATCGCCGACTTCACCGTCGCCGGCCGCACCGACGCCGGGGTCCACGCGACCGGGCAGATCGTGCACGTCGACGTGTCGACCGAGAAGTGGGAGGCCTTGCGCGACAGGCTCCTGTGGCGCCTGCGCGGCATCCTCCCCCCCGACGTGCGCGTCACCGCCGCCGAAGCGGTCGACCCGTCCTTCAACGCCCGCTTCGCGGCCCAGTGGCGCCGCTACCGCTACCGGGTCGCCGACGCGACCTGGGGCGTGAACCCCCTGCGCCGCTTGGACACCCTCGCCTGGCCGCGGCCGCTCGACGTCGAGCGGATGCACGCGGCGTGCCGGCGCCTGCTCGGCGAGCACGACTTCGTGGGCTTCTGCAAGCAGCGCGAAGGTGCCACGACCATCCGCGAACTCCAGCAGTACGACTGGGCCCGCGACGAGGACGGCATCGCCGTCGCCACGGTCCGCGCGGACGCGTTCTGCCACTCGATGGTCCGCAGCCTGGTCGGCGCCGCGCTCGCGGTGGGCGACGGCCGCCGCGACGAGGACTGGCTCGCCTCGATCCTCATGCTGGGGGAGCGGGCCAACGACGTGCACGTGGTGGGCCCGCACGGCCTGACGCTCCTGGAGGTCTCCTATTCGGACGACCCGGGCGACTGGCAGTCCCGCGTCGACCTGACCCGCCGGGTCCGCACCCTCTGAACGGGTCGCTCAGCAGATTCCCAGCCCGCAGAGGCCGTCCCGTGACCTTGTGACGGTCCGGTCACGGGCGGGCGCTGATTGCTCTCCGTGCCATCACGGTTCGGGCACGACGGGAACCGGAGTGCGAAAAAGGCAGTCTCATGGAGGTAATCCCCGCTACCGCCAAGTAAGAAGGGACCCCTCTATGAGACGCCTATGGAGTGCCACGATACCGGCCGCACTGCTGCTGACCGCGTTCACCGCCTGCTCGGGCTCCGGCTCCGACGGCGGGAGCGACACCGCCGTCAGCGACTACGCGGGCGAGGAGGCGCTGGAGGCCTCGCCGGGCGCCGCCGATGTCGACTACGGCGAGACCTACGACTTCAACGAGACCGTCGACCCCGCCGAGGACCCCGAGTCGACGTTCGCGGTCGACGTCGACACCGCCTCGTACGATTTCGCGCGGCGCTCCCTCGAGGACGGCGAGCTGCCCCCGGCCGACCAGGTCCGGCCCGAGGAGTTCGTGAACTACTTCGACCCCGGGTACACCGAACCGGAAGGGAACGGCTTCGCGGTCTACACCGAGAGCGCGCCCCTTCCCGAGTGGTACTCCTCCGGTGACGCGACGCAGATGATGCGCGTCGGACTCCAGACCCGCTCCGAGCCGGACAGCGAACGCGCCGACGTGAACCTGACGTTCGTCATCGACGTCTCGGGCTCGATGGAGGAGGACGACCGCATCGGCGTGGTCCGTGAGTCCCTGCACACGCTCATCGACGGGCTGCGCCCGGACGACGCGGTCGCGATCGTCACCTACGAATCCGAATCCGATGTCCTGCAAGAGATGACGGAGGTCGGCGACGGCGAGGAGCTGCACGACGCCGTGGACGACCTCGAAGCGGGAGGCTCGACCAACATGCTCGCGGGCCTGGAGGACGGGTACGAGCTGGCCGGCGAGGCGTACGACGACGACAAGGACAACCGGGTGATCCTCCTGTCGGACGGCGAGGCGAACGTGGGCCTCACCGAGCACGACGAGATGCTGGAGGACCTGGGCGAGGACATCGCCGAGGGCACGACCCTCCTGACCGTGGGAGTCGGCGACTCCTACAACCAGCAGCTGCTGGAGCAGCTGGCGGACAACGGGGACGGCTGGGCGGTCTACTTCGCGACCGAGTCCGAGGCCGAGCGGGTCTTCTCCGAGCGCCTGACCTCCACGCTCGGGGTCACCGCTCGGGACGCGAAGATCCAGGTGACGTTCGATCCCGAGTACGTCGCCGAGTACCGGCTCATCGGGTTCGAGAACCGCGCCATCGAGGACGAGGAGTTCGAGGACGACTCCGTGGACGGGGGCGAGGTTGGCCCCGGGCACAGCGTCACGGCGCTGTACGCGCTGACGCTGAAGGAGGACACCGGGGACGGGGCGGTGGTCGACGTGCGCTGGCAGGACCCGGAGACCGAGGAGATCGGCACCGCCTCAGCGGTGCTGGACACCGGTGCGGTGACCGACCCGGCGAACCGGACGTTCGAGGTCGCGGTGGTCGCGGCGGCGTTCGCGGAGCTGCTGCGAGGCAGCGCGGAGTTCGACGTCGAGGAGCTGCTGCCGGCGGCGCGGGACCTGGCCGAGACGACCGAGGACCCGGACGTGGACGAGCTGGCGGAGCTGATCGGCATCGCCTCGGACCTGGGCCTGGGCGCGTAGCAACGGAACCGGTGGAAAGGGGCCCGGCGCGAGGCGCCGGGCCCTTGAAGTTCGGGCCGGTCGGTGCCGGGCCGCGCTTTTCCTTGTCGGGCTACTTGAGGAGGACGCTCACGCCGAGCGCCTCGGAGAAGAGGTCCGCTCTGGTGAACACGCTGGTTCCCCAGCAGAGGCCGACATGTGAGCCGTAGGCCTGGGTGTTGAACGACCAGCCGGCGCCGGAGTCGCCGCCGTCGGTCACCTCCGCGTTCATCCGGACCAGGCCCTGGGTCAGGTAGCCCTGGAGCGTGCAGGACCACACGACCTCCTCCACATCGCTGTCGCAGTTGCGCTCGTTCGTGGCTCGACCGAATACGCAGATCGTCTCGCCCACGGTGATCTCCCACCACGGCTCCACCGACAGGACGTCGCGTCGGACGGTGGGATGGGAGTAGAACTCCGCCGCATCGGTGTGCGAGGGGGTGGTGTGCCATTCGACGTCACCGAGGTATCCGCGGTGCTCGGTCTGCTTGTCCAGGTCGAAGTAGCCTTCACCGGAACCCCACGCCTCGTCGATACCGGTGCAGTGCCCGGCGGCGCTCACGCCCGTGACGCCCTGCGGGGTGGTGACCGTCCACCCGCTGGTGCACTCGGGCACTTTGCCGTCGAAGAGCGGCAGGCCGCCGTAACCGTGCTGCGCGGTGTTGCCGAGATCTTCGGCGACGGTCAGAACGACACCCCGTCGGAACTCCTCGGAGAGCCGCTCGCGGATCTCCCCGGGGTCGGAGGGCAGGCCGGGTTGTGCGGCGAGGTGGGCGGTGATCGTGCCGTCCGTGATGTCGACGCCGCTGGAGAGGTCCGCGTATCCGAGGGCGATCAGCTCGCGGGTGAGCCGCTCGTTGCGGCCCTGGAGTTCCAGGTACGAGAACGCCTGGCGGTCGGCGACGATCACGTCCTGGCCGCTCTCCCTGATCACGTCGCGGATGAACTCGTCGGCCTCGCCCTTGATGTAGAGCGTCGGGGTGCCGCCGGGCTCTTCGGACAGGGCGGTGCCGACGAACGTCTCCAGGCGCTCGGGTGCGATCGTGCTCGCGATGGCGTCGACGGCCTCGGTGACCCGGTACTGGTCCTCGGCCTGCGCGATGGTCCAGCCGTGGGACGCGGCGGTGTTCGCGAGATCGTCCCTGAGGGCCTCCTCGGGGGTCTGGAACCCGTCTTCGGGTCGGGGGTCGTCGGCCTGGGCGGTGGCCGCCGCCGGCGTCGTGAACAGCAGCAGGGGTGCCGCGAGCGCGATGAGGACGCGCGTCGTGATGGGCTTCTTCATGGGGTGAGTCCGATCTGCTCTCATGAGGGGGAGTGGAACTGCGAGAGCCGGGGCCGACCCAGGTCGAGATGACCCGGGCAGGAGTTCACGCTACCAACAAGGGACGGTCGGCAGGGTCCCTTGCGGTGCGTCCTCGCGGGACCGGCTCGCCGTCCCGGTCGCCGGGCGCGCAAAATTGAGCGCTGGTGCTCCGGCGCCGGAGGAGCGAGGGTGAACTCCGAGGTCCAGGGCCGTAATACCAGGTCAGAAAGTTTTTGAACACGTTCGAACAACGTTCTCGAGTCCTTGTGAATGCGTTCACAAGGGCGTGGTTCCGGACATTCGGGCAGCTAGCTTCAAGACATGGACGCAACCCAGCTCCTCGCCCAAGCCTCCGACGCGGCGACCTCGCCGCTCGCGTCGGTGCTCGCCGCCGCCGACCCCGCGGGCCTCATGCCCGCCCGCCAGCAGATGGCCCTGTCCCTCGGCTGGCACATCATCCTCGCCTGCTTCGGCGTCGCGTTCCCCGCGATCATCTTCGTGATGCACCTGCGCGGCATCCGAAAGAACGACCCCGTCGCCCTCAACCTCGCCAAGCGGTGGGGCAAGGTCTCCGCGGTCCTCTTCGCCATCGGCGCCGTCTCCGGCACCGTGCTCAGCTTCGAGATGGGCCTCCTGTGGCCCGGCCTCATGGGCACCTACGGCGACGTGCTCGGGCTGCCCTTCGCGTTCGAAGGCCTCGCGTTCTTCCTCGAAGCGATCTTCCTCGGCATCTACCTCTACGGCTGGGGCAGGATGCCGCCCAGACTCCACCTGCTCATGGTGGTGCCCATGGCGATCACCGGCGTCATCGGCACCTACTGCGTACTCGCCGTCAACGCCTGGATGAACGTCCCCACCGGATTCAACATCGTCGACGGCCAGATCACCGACATCCAGCCCTGGGCCGTCCTGTTCAACGGCCACGTCTTCATGCAGTTCGCGCACATGTGGGTCGCCGCCTACATGGTCGCCGGATTCTCGATCGCCGCCGTCTACGCCGTCGGCATGCTCCGCGGCAGGCGCGACCGCCACCACCGGCTCGGCTTCATGGTCCCCTTCGCCTTCGCCACCGTCGCCGCCCTCGCCCAGCCTTTCGTCGGACACCTCCTCGGCGACGGCCTCGACGAACGCCAACCGTCCAAACTGGCTGCGTTCGAACTCGCCGAGACCACCGACGACGGGCCCTCGCCGCTGCGCATCGGCGGCGTGCTCATCGAAGGCGAAGTCAAGGGCGCCATCGAGATCCCCTACCTCGGGTCGATCATCTCCATGGGCTCGCTCGAACCCGTGCCCGGCCTCGACCAGATCCCCGACGAGGACGAACCGCCCGTCAACATCACCCACCTGGCCTTCCAGACCATGATCGGCCTCGGAGTCCTGCTCATGGCCGCCGTCGCGCTCTACTGGTTCCTGCGATGGCGCAAACGGGACCTGCTCGAGAACAAGTGGTTCCTGCGGCTCATGGCCGTCTCGGGCATCCTCGCGATACTCGCCATGGAAGCCGGATGGATCGCCACCGAAGTGGGCCGACAACCCTGGATCGTCTACGGCGTCATGCGGACCACCGACGCCGCCGCCGACCACTCCGGCGCGCTCTGGGGCGTCTACGGCGGCTCGGTACTGCTGTACGGCGCCATGAGCGTCGGCGCGATCGTCGTGCTCCGCTCGATGGCCCGGCGCTGGCGCGCCGGGGCCGCCGACCTGCCGAGCCCGTACGGGCCGCAGTCCCCGCTCGCCGCCGACGGCCCGACCGAGGTCCGCGAATGCCCGGACGAGAAGGACGGCACGGCCGAGGAAGACGGCCTCGGCGACGAGCGCGGCGCCGACGAGACCGAACGCGCGGACGAGAACGCCAAGCGCGCGAACGAGAGCGAGGACGCGCGATGATGACCGTCGAGTTCGCCGTCGCCTTCGCGCTCTTCGCCGGCGTCATCTGCTACGCCGTACTCGGCGGCGCCGACTTCGGGTCCGGCTTCCACGACCTCACCGCCGGCGGGAGCCGTCGGGGCGCGCCCCTGCGCACCCTGATCGACCACAGCATCGGGCCCGTGTGGGAGGCCAACCACGTGTGGCTCATCTACGTGCTCGTCATGTGGTGGACCGGGTTCCCGCAGTCGTTCGCCGCCGCGATGACCACCCTGTACGTGCCGCTCGTGCTCGCGCTCGTCGGCATCGTGCTGCGCGGCGCGAGCTTCGCGTTCCGCAAGTACAGCGAGACCCTCTGGCAGGCAAGGCTCTTCGGGATCGTGTTCGCGACCTCGTCGGTGCTCGCGCCGTTCTTCCTCGGCACCATCGCCGGGGCGCTCGCCTCCGGGCGCGTCCCCGAAGGCGGCAACGGCGATCCGTGGACGTCCTGGCTCGCACCGACACCGCTGTTCACCGGGGCGATCTCGGTCGGGACCTGCGCGTTCCTCGCCGGAACGTTCCTGACCGCCGACGCGGCCCGACGCGGGCAGGCCTCGCTCGCCGCGCGGCTGCGTGTGCGGTCGCTGGTGGTCGGCGCGGCGACCGGGGCGGTGGTGTTCGCGGCGCTCATCCCGATCGAGCACGACGCCCCGACGCTTTGGGACGGCCTGATGAGCCGGGCCGCGCCGATCATGGCGCTGTCGGCGCTCGGCGGCATCGGGACGCTGGTGCTCCTGTGGACCGGGCGGTTCGGCCCGGCCCGGCTGACGGCCGTCGTCGCGGTCGCGGCGGTGATGGCCGGCTGGGGGGTCGGGCAGTACCCGTGGGTCCTGGTCGACCAGGTGAGCATCGCCGAGGCCGCGGGCGCGCGCACGACCATGCAGGGGCTCCTGGTGGCCGTCGCGATCGCCGCGGTGATCGTCGGACCGGCCCTCGCCTACCTGTTCTACTTGACACAGTCGCCGCGCTGGAACGATGCGGCACAGGGCGACATGTCGACATCGGCCGGTTCGACACATTGGAGTCGACGCGTGGGCGGTTGACGACATAGGCCATAGTGGAGCCTGCGGTGGATGGAAGATGAGGGCCGGGCGCCTGCGCGCCCGGCCCTCTGCGCGGTCCTGGGGAGGGGTCCGTGGGACGGACCGGTCGCGCGTGCAGCGGTACTAGATGCTCAACGACCAGCTGTTCAATGTACCGCTCGAGCCGCCCGAATAGGTGTCGGTCACCCGAAGCGTCCAGGTGCCCGAGCGGGCCTCGCTCGAGAGGTTGACGCTGTAGGTCGCGACGATGTTCGCGGTGTTGGTGCCGCCGGCGGCCTTGAGGGTGCGGCTCGTCCCGTCGGGGGCGATGAGCGCGATGGCGATGTCGCCGCTGTACGGGTGCGTGATGTTCACGCTGACCGAGCTGGTGGTGGAGGCGGACCCGGTGCAGGACAGGCTGATCGTCGAGTTCAGCGGCGTGCCTTCGGGAACGGCCGCGGCGGAGGTCTTGGACCCGTTGCAGTTCGTGGGCGTGCCGCCTCCCGAACCGCAGTAGTTCGTCAGGTGCGACTGGAGGGCGCTCTTCTCGGCGGAGTCGACGTCCAGGTCGTACAGGTGCTTGACGTGGATCCAGGCCTTGACGTAGTCGCAGCGCACGGAGGTGTTGGTGGGCATCCACTCCGCGGGGTCGTAGTCGCTCTTGGAGCTGTTCGCGGAGGTGGTGGCGATCCACAGCTGCGGCGAGTTGATGTCGTTGGCGAAGGCCTGGCGCTGCGCGGTGGTCCAGGACCAGGCGCCGGAGGCCCAGGCCTCGGAGAGGGCCACGACGTGGTCGATGGTGGCGTTGGAGACCGAGGTGGTCCAGACGTTGTCGAAGTCGGACTGCCAAGAGCCCGAGGTGGGCTGGCAGCCGTCGCTGGTGACGACGTTGTTGCCGTCGCGCTTGAGGATGTACTGGCGGGCGGTGCAGCTGCCGGTGCCGCTCACGGATCGCCAGTGGGGGAACAGGTCCCGGTCGTAGGTCGAACCGTGCGACTCGGCGGCCACGGTGAGGCCGTTGAGTTCCGACTGCGCGGTGGACGTGGACGGGATGCCCGGCGGGCGGACGGCTTCGGCGGGCGCGAGGTCGACGGCGAGGAGGGCCAAGAGCGCCAGCGCGGTCGCGGCGAGCGCGGCGACGGCACGGCGGGCGTGGAGGGTCCAGGGAGGCATGTGCGGCTCCTGAGCGATCGGATGGGGAACCGGGGTTGCCGGTCGTGGGGGAGTGGGCGATGGGGGATCGCGACGGCGGGGACCAGGACATCGTCCTCAGTCGATGTAAACATGGGATCATCGGGTATGGCAAGGGCCACAGACGATTGTTCACGAATCCGACACAACCCGGAATGCCCGAATCCTCCGGGAAGTCGGGTGGGAGCGGCGAGGCGGTCGCGGGACGCACCGCTGTTCGGTTCGTGCGAAGCCAACGGACGCACTGCCGCACAGTTCGTTCGAGGCGGTCTCTGGACGCACCGCCGCTCGGTGCATGCGAGGCGGTCTCTGAACGCACCGCCGCTCAGTTCGTGCGAGGCGGTCGCCGGACGCACCGCCGCTCTAAGGCCGGCGGCGTGCCGCCGCCGGGCGAACGGCGGAAGCCGCGCTGCGGCAGGCGGCGCACGGCAGTCCACTTTCGGGTGACATGACCGCCGCGGAGGCGGGTTCTTGTCGGACCCGCGCGGGAGAGTGGGGACTACCTTTCCCCCGGGTGGGTGGGGGTTAGGGACGGTATACGCGCCCGCACCCGCATCTCGCCCGCACCTGCAACCTCGTCCAGCCGTCCAGCCGTCCAGCCGTCCAGCCGACCAGCCAGCCAGCCGGTCGCCCGGCCAGCCAGCCAGCCGGATCAGGTTGCGGTCATTGGATATCGCGGCGCGGCTTCAGCTGGTCCACGAACCACACGTCCACGATGTCGCCCACGATGGTCCGCACCGGATCGTTGGCCTCTTCCAGCGCTTCGCCGTCCCTGTACCCGATGACCACGTACATCAGGTAGTGGCCGTAGGTGTTGTAACCGAGCTGGGTGTCGCCCCGCCCGAGCTCCTCGGCGCCGCCGTCGCTGCGCAGGACCGCGAATCCGCCCTTCAGGCCCTCGGTGATCGCCGCGCTCAGCTCCGCGGCCGCGGCCGCGTCGTTCAGGTTCAGCACGCCCGCGGTCGCCACGTACTCGCCGTCGGGATTGACCAGGGTGGCGCGCACGGTCTGGGTGCAGTCGACGTCGGCGAGCAGCTCGGCCAGCTCGTCGAGCGCGGCCGCGGCGCAGTCGGTGAGCTCCTCGGTGTCGAGCACCTCGTACGCGCCCGCGGCCCCGGCCGGGGTGATCGTGCCGGCGCCGAACAGCTCCTCGATCGAGATCGGCTCGGCGTCGGTCTCGCGGCTCGCGATCGGGTCCACGACCTCGGGCGCGTCGGTCGCCTCGTCCGCAGTGGACGCCTGCCCCGGATCGGAGGCCGCGGCGCTCGGGGAGGCCTCCGGCTCGCCCTCGCGCAGCACGATGAACGCGCCCGCGGTGCACGCGGCCGCGACCGCCAGGCCGCTGACGACCGCCAGCGCCACGAGCCACCAGCGGGTGCGGCGGCGCGCGCGCTGGACGGCGCGGCGCAGCGGCCGGGACGCGTGGATGTGCTCCAGGTGCGCCTCCATCTCCTCCTCGGAGGCGAACGCCGCGGGCGGCAGCTCATCCGGGCCGAGCCGGACGGTCGGCGCGCCCATCTGCGCGCGGTCGTCGTACTCCGACCAGTCGTATCCCGGTTCGGGTCGGTTCCCGGGTCCCTGCGACTGCTGCTGCGGGACCCCGAAGGGGGACGGGCCATGTGCCATGGAGGCAGCTTAGACCCGTGCAGGGTCGAAACCGGCATACGTTCCCCCTGGAGATGGACGCCGCCGGGCGCCGTTCATCTTCCCGAGTGAACGGGGCACCACATGACATATCACCGTTCACTCCCGCAGCTTCCGTCCCCACCGGCGCCGCGCAGATCTCTCCGCGCCGATCCCGCCGTCCCGGGCCGCCGGGGCGCGCGACAATAGCGGATGTGTCTGACCAGCCAGAGCACTATTTCAGCGAGCAGCCCGCCGTCGACGACCGCGAGCGCACCATCGAGTTCGACCTCGACGGCGTCGCCTACGAGCTGACGACCTCGACCGGCGTCTTCTCCGGCAACCGCCTCGACCCCGGCACGAGCGTCCTGCTCCACAAGGTGGTCCCGCCCGAGGCCGCCGGCGTCTTCCTCGACCTCGGCTGCGGCTACGGGCCCATCAGCGCCGTGCTCGCCCAGCGCGAGGACGCCGAGGTCTGGGCCGTCGACGTCAACCGCCGCGCCCTCGACCTGACCCGGCGCAACACGGAGAAGGCCCCCGGCACGGTGCACGTCGCCGCGCCCGAGGCCGTCCCGGACGACCTGCGGTTCGACGAGATCTGGTCGAACCCGCCGATCAAGGTCGGCAAGGAGGCCCTCCACGAGCTGCTGGAGACCTGGCTGCCGCGCCTCAAGGACGGCGGCGTGGCCTGGCTCGTCGTCTCCAAGCACCTCGGCGCTGACTCGCTCGCGAAGTGGCTCAGCGGGAAGGGCTGGGACGTCGACAAGCACGCCAGCTCCAACGGGTACCGGGTGCTGCGGGTCGACCGCTCGGCCTAGCCGCCCTGTCGCACCGGGGCCGTACGGTGGTGGGCACGCCCGCGCCGCCACCTGGGAGGACCTCGTGCTCCACTACGACCCCCGCACCGGATCGATCGAATGCCGACTCGCCTTGGAGGACATGGCGTTCGGCTGCGAACGGGAAGTGGAGTACGAAGCGGCCGGGCCCTGCGTCAACTGCGAGGGCCGCGGCGTCGACGAAGGCGACACCTGCGCGTACTGCGGCGGCAGCGGCACCATGCTCCTGCCCCGCACCGCCATCATTGAGCTCCCTCCCGGACTGTCCGAAGGTGATGTCCTGACGGTTCCGTGTGAGGGCATCGAAGACGGTGTCACGGTCGTCGTGGGCCAGGATCACCATCCGGTGTTCAAAAGGGACGGACTCGACCTGCGCACCGCCGTCAACGTCGAGGAGTTCCTGCTCCAAGAGGGCGGTGCGATCGACGTCGAGACCCTCGGCGGCGAGATCCTCGTCAAGATCGCGGCGGGGCTCGCGGACCGCACCGTCCTGCGCGTCGCGGGCCAGGGCATGCCCGCGCGGGAGGACCCCGGACACCGAGGCGACCTGCTGGTGACCGTCATCGCCGAAGCGGCGAAGCCCGACCTTGCGACCGGAGGCCGCGGCGTCGACCGGGTCGTGGCGGGCGGATTCGCCCTGGTGCTGGTGGGCCTGGCGATCATCGTCGCCACCGTCCTGGTCCGCGCTGGCGCCGACGTGTGCGAACCGAGCGAACAGGTCAGGTGCGTGCGCGTCACCAGCACCACGACCGTCGAGGTGAGCGCCGACGAGCAGGAGGAGCGGCTCGACCTCATGGCCATCGCGTTCGGCGCGACCGGACTGGTCGTGACCGGTGTCGGGGTTCGCGTCGCGTACCGCGGTTACCAGCGGATCCGCGAGGACGAGGCGCCGGTTCAGGCCAGCCCCCAGTGACGGCGGTGTCCACTTCCTGACACCACGGTTGCGAAGTACGCTCGCGATGGCGTAGCGTCACCGCCGTAAACGAATAACACCCACGGGAGTCCGATGCATCGGGCTGAGAGGGGACTTGGTAGTCCCGACCGTCGAACCTGATCCAGATCATGCTGGCGCAGGGAGAAGGAGCTATGCAGGCTACTCGTCTACCCCGACTCCACGTCATCACCGACACCCGCGGCCCCGTCGCGGCCGGTGGCTTTCGGTCAGCGGCGCAACGCGATCCGTTGGCACATCACGACGGCATCGCCGACATCGGCAGTCCGGCCGCGTCCGCAGGGCTTCATGCGGCCGCACGACGCGATCCGGCTCTGGCGGTCGGTCTCGGCGGAGCTTTGGACCGAAGCGATCCGGATGACTCCAGCGGCGCTGGTCGCGCGGCGCCGATGGAAGGCGGTTTCAGCGGGGCTTTCGGCGTTGCGATGACGGCAGGTGACCTCGCCGGCGACGCGCTCAACGCGGCCACGCGATCCGTTCCGGCCGTAGGAGATCCCGATGGATTTCCCCAAGGTCGCCCCGCCGCCGCGGTTCGCCGAAGCGAACTCCTCGCCGCAGGGCCTCGCGATCCCGTCTCAGTGGTCGCCGCCGCGCTGGCGGCCGGGGCTCGCCTCGTCCAGATCCGGCCCGAGGACCACTACACCGACCGCGCGGCCTTCGACCTCGCCGCCGCGATCGCCGCGCTCTGCGACGCGCACGGCGCGTTGTGCCTCGTCAACGACCGCGTCCACATCGCGCAGGCCGTGGGCGCCGACGGGGTTCACCTCGGCGCCGACGACCTGCCGGTCGACGTCGCGCGACGGCTCCTCCCCGCCGCTTCGATCATCGGCGGCACGTGCCGCGACCCCGAGTCGGCGCGGGCCGCACGCAGGGCCGGCGCCACATACCTCGGGGTCGGACCCGTCTGGGCGACGAGCACGAAGGCCGGTCTGCCCCAGGCGATCGGGCTCGAAGGCCTGGCGGCGGTGTGCGAGGCCGTCGACCTCCCGGTGATCGCCATCGGCGGCATCACCGCCGAGCGCGCGGCACAATGCCGCGAGGTCGGAGCCTATGGAGTCGCGGTCGTCGGCGCGATCGCGGCTGCGGATGATCCCGGACGCGCGACGGCCGAACTCCTTGAGGCCGTAGGAGAAAGCCCGACGGGTAGCGGCCTCGATGAGCGGACCGCCGACCGGAACCAGGTACGGCTCAGGGCCGCGGGCGAAGCCCGGCCGGGCCGCGACATCGCGGACGCGCCGGCAAGTTTCATCGCCCCACAAGGCGACCAGGACCGGGTTCGAATTGAGGCCGCGGGCGAAGCCCGGCCGAGCCGCGATGTCGCGGACGCACCGGCAAGTGGCGTCATCGCCGATGCAGCCGCCGACCGGAACCCGGTTCGACCCGATGCCATGGACGGAAGCCGGCCGGGCCATGATTTCGCCGCCGCCGCCCCCGAGGACGACGGAGGCTCGCCACGGCCCGCGTCCTTCTCTCCGGCGGGGGAGCGCTGATGCGTGTCGCCGTCGTCGGGGCCGGGTCGATCGGGCTCGCCGTCGCATGGCGGGCCGCCCAGGCCGGGGCCGACGTCGTCGTGCACGACCCCGAACCCGGTTCGGGCGCCTCGCGCGTGGCCGCCGGCATGATCGCCCCCGTCACCGAAGCGCACTACGGCGAGGAGGCCCTCGTCCCGTTCATGGCCGAATCCGCCGACGCCTGGCCCGGCTTCGCCCATGAGCTCGAACAGGCCTCGGGCCTGGACGTCGGATTCCGCGACGTGCCGACCCTCCTCGTCGGCCTGGAAGACGGCGACCGCGCCGAGATCGACCGCCAAGCCGAGCTGTACCGCCGCACCGCACGGCAGGTCGAGACGCTGACGGGCCGCGCGGTCCGCAAGGTCGAACCGCTGCTCAGCCACCGCATCCGGGGCGGCATCCTCGCCTCCGAAGACCGGGCGGTCGACCCGCGCGCCGTCCACGCGGCACTGCTGATCGCCGCCGAGCGCGCCGGAGTCGCGCTGCGGCGCGAACCCGTCGCCGACCTCGGCGCGATCGACGCCGACCAGGTCGTCGTCGCGGCCGGCTGCGGCTCGGCGAGATTCGGTTCTGCATCGGACTATCCAGTGAGAACGTTGAACCATCCGGTGCGTACATCGTGGATGCTTCCGGTGCGGCCCGTCCGCGGCGCGGTGCTGCGGCTCCGCGCCGTCGGCGACCAGCCCACGCCCCGGACTACGGTGCGCGGCTACGTGAAAGGCCACTCGGTCTACATCGTGACCAGGGAGAACGGCGAGGTCGTCGTCGGCGCCACGAGCGACGAACGCGGTTTCGATCAATCGACAGGAACCGCCGGGGCGGCATACGACCTGCTGCGCTGGTCGATCGAATTGGTGCCCGAGATCGCCGAGTACCACCTTGCTGAAGTAACCGTCGGGTTCCGGCCGGGAACGCCCGACAACCTGCCGCTGATCGGCCGCCTCGACGAGCGGACCATCGCCGCGACCGGCCACTACCGCAACGGGATCGCACTCATCCCGGCCACGGCCATCGCCGTGGCCGCGCTGCTCGGAGACGACGAGTCGGCGGCGCCCGAGGCCTTCGACCCGCGGCGATTCGGCAACGGGGAGAGCGCGGAGACCGACGGCCGTTCGCTGAACGAGGGCACGGCGAAGCGCCTGGCGGAGCCGTTCTCGGGCGCCCCCGAATCAATACTGCGGACGGGGTCCGACATTCCGAGCGGTCGCCGATCGCGGGGCCGGAGTGACGCAGGCGACGACACAAGGCACACCGACGCCGAGGGGGCCGCCCCGTGAACGTTCAGATCAACGGCGAAGCACACGAGAGCGTCGCCACCGTCATCGACGCCGTCGCGGCCGTCACCGAAGCCCGACGCGGCATCGCCGTCGCACTCAACGGCGAAGTCGTGCCCCGATCCGAATGGGACCGCCCCCTCGTCGACGGCGACGCCGTCGAAGTCCTCACCGCAACTCAAGGAGGCTGACCATGGACCACCACACCGCGGCGCCTGCGGCGACGCAACCCGTTCCACCCCTGCCGCACACCGCCTCGCCCGCAGCGCCGTACGCCGCACCGGCCACCGCGCCCCACACCGGGCCGGGCGCCGGACTCACCATCGCCGACAAGACCTTCACCTCCCGGCTCATCCTCGGCACCGGCGGCGCCGCCAACCACGCCCAGCTCGCCGAGGCCATCACCGCCTCCGGCACCGAACTCGTGACCGTCGCCCTCCGCCGCGTCGCCCCGACCCGGCCGCCGTCGGATCCGCCCGCATCGCGCCACCCCACCGGGTCCCTTCTGGACGTCATCGAGCGCTGCGGCGTCGAACTCCTCCCCAACACCGCCGGGTGCTTCACCGCCGAACAGGCCGTCCGCACCGCGAAACTCGCCCGCGAGGCCTTCGGCACGAACTGGATCAAACTCGAGGTCATCGGCGACGAGGACACGCTCCTGCCCGACCCCGTCGAACTCCTCGACGCCGCCGAGACCCTGGTCGCCGCGGGCTTCACCGTACTGCCCTACACCAGCGACGACCCCGTGCTCGCCCGCCGCCTCGAACAGGCCGGCTGCGCCGCCGTGATGCCGCTCGCCGCCCCGATCGGCACCGGCCTCGGGATCCGCAACCCCCACAACCTCGCCCTCATCTGCGAGAACGCCGCCGTCCCCGTCATCTGCGACGCCGGGATCGGCACCGCCTCCGACGCCGCCTTGGCGATGGAACTCGGCTGCTCGGCCGTGCTCCTGGCCACCGCCGTCACCCGCGCCGCCGACCCCGTGCTCATGGCCGCCGCGATGCGCGACGCCGTCACCGCCGGCCGCGCCGCCCGCCTCGCCGGACGCATCCCCAAACGCCACTTGGCGAAAGCCTCCTCGAGCTTCGAAGGAATGGCCGAACTGTGAACCGGAACCACCCGCAGCCGCCCGTCGCCCTCACCATCGCCGGCTCCGACTCCGGCGGGGGAGCGGGGCTCCAAGCCGACCTCCACACCTTCGCCGCGCACGGCGTCCACGGCACCAGCGTCGTCACCGCGATCACCGCCCAGAACACGCGCGGCGTGACCGCCGCCCGGGCGGTCGGCGCCGACCTCGTACGGGCCCAACTGGACGCCGTCCTCGGCGACTTCGCGGTCGCCGCGGTGAAGACCGGCATGCTCGGCAGCGGCGAACTCCTCGCCGTGGTCGCCGAATACGGCCGCGACGACCGCCTGCCGAACCTCGTCGTCGACCCCGTCATGGTCGCGACCACCGGCGACACGCTGTTCGAAGGCGACCCGACCGCGTACCTGCGCGGGCTCGGGCCGCTCGCGACCGTGTTGACGCCCAACCTGATCGAGGCGCAACTGCTGCTGGGACGCGCGATCGCCAGCGTCGAGGAGATGCGCGAGGCCGCCCGCGCGCTGGCGACGTTCGGCCCCCGGGCGGTGCTGGTCAAGGGCGGCCACCTGGGCGGGCCGACCGCCGAGAAGGCCGCGATCGACGTGCTGTGGTGCGACGGCCAGATGCTCGACCTCGCGGCGCCGAGGGTCGCGACCCGCAACGACCACGGCACGGGCTGCACGCTCGCTTCGGCGATCGCGGCCAGGATCGCGCTCGAACATCCGCTGACGCAGGCGATCGCGGGAGCGAAGGCGTACGTGACCGAGGCGCTGAAGGCGGGCGCCGCCTGGCGCCTCGGCACCGGACCCGGCCCGGTCCACCACCATCACGGCCGCAAGAGCACCGCCCTGTGAGCGGTGTCCGGAACGGCGGAGCGGTACTGCGGGCACGGCGAAAGCCTCGCGGTGCCGGATCGCAGCGCCCCCGATGCAAGAGTGCCCGACCGGTCCGACACTTTTCGGGGCCGCTGGGCCGCTGGGCCGCTGGGCCGCTGGGCCGCTGGGCCGCTGGGCCGCTGGGCCGCTGGGCCGCTGGGCCGCTGGGCCGGCTTCGGCTGGCGGGCCGGGCGGTTCGCGGGCACGGCGAATGCCATGTGCCGCCGTTCGCAGGCGCCCCCGAACCAACCATGCCCGACCGGTCCGACAACGTTCCTCGCCGCGCTCTCGTGAGCCGCGCGCGACCCGAACTCGCCATCACTGAGGAGACAGCATGAACGGCAGAACCAAGGTCTACGTCGAAGGGCCGCGCGCCGACATCCAGGTGCCCTTCACCCAGGTCTCGCTCGCGGGCGGCGAACCGCCGCTGCGGCTCTACGACACCTCCGGGCCCGGCTCCGACCCCGAGGCCGGGCTGCCCCGGCTCCGCGAGGCCTGGATCGACGAGCGCCGCGGTGCCCCCGTCGCCGACCTCGTCCGCGACGGCGCCACGATCGCGTCCAACACCCAGCTCCACTACGCCAAGCAGGGCCTCATCACCCCCGAGATGGAGTTCGTCGCCGTCCGCGAAGGCCTCGCCCCCGAATTCGTGCGCGACGAGATCGCCGCGGGCCGCGCCATCCTCCCCGCGAACGTCAACCACCCCGAGTCCGAGCCGATGATCATCGGCAAGAACTTCCTCACCAAGATCAACGCCAACATCGGCACCTCCGCCGTCTCCGACTCCATCGCCGCCGAGGTCGAGAAGCTCACCTGGGCCGTCAAATGGGGCGCCGACACCGTCATGGACCTCTCCACCGGCAAGCACATCCACGAGACCCGCGAGCACATCGTCCGCAACTCCCCGGTCCCCATCGGCACCGTCCCGCTCTACCAGGCCCTCGAGAAGGTCAACGGCGACCCGGTCGCCCTCAACTGGGAGGTCTACCGCGAGACCATCATCGAGCAGGCCGAGCAGGGCGTCGACTACATGACCGTGCACGCCGGGGTCCTCCTGCGCCACGTGCCGCTCGCCGCCGAGCGCGTCACCGGGATCGTCTCCCGCGGCGGCTCGATCATGGCCGCCTGGTGCCTCGCCCACCACGAGGAGAACTTCCTCTACACGCACTACCGCGAGCTCTGCGAGATCTTCGCCGAGTACGACATCGCCTTCTCCCTCGGCGACGGCCTGCGCCCCGGCTCCATCGCCGACGCCAACGACGAGGCCCAGTTCGCCGAGCTGCGCACCCTCGGCGAACTCACCCACATCGCCTGGGAGTACGACGTCCAGGTCATGTGCGAAGGCCCCGGCCACGTGCCCATGCACAAGATCAAGGAGAACGTCGACCTCCAGCAGGAGCTCTGCGGCGAGGCCCCGTTCTACACGCTCGGCCCGCTCACCACCGACATCGCGCCCGCCTACGACCACATCACCTCCGCCATCGGCGCGGCCATGATCGGCTGGTTCGGCACCGCGATGCTCTGCTACGTGACGCCCAAGGAGCACCTCGGACTGCCCGACCGCGAGGACGTCAAGGAAGGCGTCATCGCCTACAAGATCGCCGCCCATGCCGCCGACCTCGCCAAAGGCCACCCCGGCGCCCAGGCCTGGGACGACGCGCTCTCCAAGGCCCGCTTCGAATTCCGCTGGCAGGACCAGTTCAACCTCTCGCTCGACCCCGACCGCGCCCGCGAGTACCACGACGAGACCCTCCCGGCCGAACCCGCCAAGACCGCGCACTTCTGCTCCATGTGCGGGCCCAAGTTCTGCTCCATGAAGATCAGCCAGGAGCTCAAGGACTACGCCGCGAAGGGCATGGCCGGCAAGAGCGAGGAGTTCCTCGACGGCGGCGGCAAGGTCTACCTCCCCGTGGTCGAAACCCGCTGACCTGCACCGAAACCGACGCCGGCGGCGCACGACACGCGCCGTCGGCGGCGAGATCGGTGGACTTGGGCCGGTATGGTGTGCTCACCCGACCCCCCGACCCCTCAAGGAGCAGCAGTGGGCGACTACGAGCGGATCTCGGTCGACACCGAGACCAAGAACGCGTTCGACGAGGCGACCGGCGACGACCCGGTGCTCAACGGCGCCCGCGCCCTCCCCGGCGTCACCCAGACGGTCGACGCCGGATCCGCGGTCTGGGACATGGTCCAAGGCGACACCGGCGTCGCCGAAGGCGTCAGCGCCATCGCCATGGACGCGATGCACCTCGGCGCCCAGGCGACCGCGTTCGCCCTCGAACCCGTCGCCACGCTCGCCGGCTGGGGCCTCGACGTCCTCCTCGCCCTCGTCACCCCGCTCCAGGACGCCCTCGACTGGGTCACCGGCAGCCCCGCCCAGATGCGCGAGAGCTCCGAGGTCTGGGACCGCATCGCACAGGCCAACAACGACCTCAGCCAGGCCGTCGCCGACAACCTCCAGCCGCTGAGCAACTGGTCCGGCCAGGACGCCGCCATGGCCAAGCTCAAAGGCAACGTGATCGCCGCCGGGTTCTACGGCGCGGGCAGCATGTCCAACGACCTCAGCGGCCTCCTCGCCGGCGCGCAGCTCCTCGCCGACACGATCCAGGCCGTCATCAAGTACCTGATCTCCAAACTCATCGAGTACTTCATCGTCGAGATCGCCCCCATGATCCTGGCCTCCCCGGCCACCTTCGGCGCCAGCGCCGCCATGGGCATCTCCTGGGCCACCGTCCGCGCCTCCCAGACGGCCGTCTCCGTCAGCGCCAAGATCGCCAAGATCACGACCATGTTCGGCAAGCTCTCCCAGATCCTCGTCAAGATCGCGAGCAGCCGCGTCGGCATGGTCGCGATCGACGCCCTCCGCAACAGCCTCCCGGGCTTCATCGGCGGCATCGGCGACGCCTCCGGCGACCAGGGCTCCATCTCGGGAGGGACCGGACCCGTCCAGGTCGACGCCGCCGAGATCAGCGCGTCGGTGCCCACCTTCAAACTGATCGCCACCGACGCCGCCGGCGTCGCCGACAAGGTCGACGAGACCATCGCCGACGACCTCACCTGGGGCATCACCGGCTGGTTCTTCGCCTCCAGCTACAACTCGCAGTGCGAGGACATGAAGACGATGATGGGATTCTCCGAGGAGACCGTCAACCTCCTCGCGACCAACATCGAAGCCTGCGCCGCGGACTGGGACTCCGCCGACCGCGAGCTGGGCGACCTGTTCACCGGACTCGAAGTCCAGGTCGTCGGCGCCAGCCCGGATGGGTGCTGACGGCAGGGGACGGGGAACGCTCCGCATCCACGTCCCGCGGATCGAGACCCAGGACCTCGACCCCGAATCGTCGCTCGCGATCGTGGGGATGTCGAAGGCCTCGCCGGCGATCCTGGTCGACGGGCGCCCCGCCGACCCCCGCCCCGAGGACGCGAAGCACGCCCGCCTCGACCTGCCGCTCGCCGCCGGCGAGCACCGCGTCGAGGTCATGGTCAAGCAGTCCTACGAGACCGTCGCCGTCGACGTCCGCCCCGGGCGGACCACCGACCTGCACATCGGCTACCTGCGGGACCGCCACGGCGAGGACCGGCTGCACGTCGGCACCGAGGAACACGTCCGCCAGGCCCTCGCCCCCGCCGCCTCGCCGAGCGTCGTCAGCGGCGTGCGATGGGGCTGCGGCACCTGGTTCCCCCTCCTCATCGCCGGCGCCGTCGCCGGCACGCTCCTGCGCGACCGCTTCGGATGGAGCGCCGGGGCCGTCGCCATCGCCGTCATCGGCGCCGCCACGGCCCTGGCCCTGCTCGCCGCCGCCGTCGCCGCGATCAGTCGCCGCGGCCCCCGCGCCGACCCCGCCGCCACCGCGCCCGAACCCGTGACGCTCGCCGCGACCGCCGCCGGACCCGTGCTCCTGGTGCCCGCGGCCGCCGCCCCGCCCGGCGGCGCCGGCGTCCTCCTGCGGGTCCGCGCCCGACCCCGCACCCTGCACATGATCGGCTTCGACAAGCGGCTGCGCGACACCATCGGCCTGGGCCACTACGAGTTCTACTGGAACGAGTTCGCCGACTGGGTCGACGCGCCCCGCGTCCACCTCGACGGCGAACCCCTCGGCGCGGGCTGGGGCACCTGGTGGATCCCGTGCCGCCCCGGGGCCAGGCGGCTGCGGGTCCAGGTCGGCGGCATCCGCGACCCCCGCGGCGACGGCCCGGCCGGGAGCGCCTTCGAGGCCGAGACGGCCGTCGACGTCCCCGACGGCGCCGCCGTCGAGATCACCGCCTGGTTCAACTTCCTCGACCTGGTCAACGAGCGCGAACGCGCGCACCCCGGCGCGGTCTCGCGCTGGCAGCGCGTCATGCGGTCCCAGGACCGGTACCGGCCGCTGTCCGAGCAGGCCGCCGCCGAGCCCGGACTGGAGTTCACCCGCGGCCGCGAGCAGCCCCGCTGAAAGTGCTGTATCCGAGGTCACGGCGGCCGCCGTCAAGGCGGCCGCCACCACCGCGTAGACTTGGCGGCTGTTGTTCGAGTGTTTCCGCACCGGGTCGTTTCAGGGCCCGAAATCACCGCCGCGGAGACGCTGTCCAACGAATCCCACGCCAGTCGCCCAGCGGCCGGCGCGCGCCGTTCCGGGCCGACGGGATTCAGGCGGTCCCGCCTCTCATCTGCGGGATTCGTTCCACACCGACAACGAAAGCTAGGTAACACTGTGCCGACGTACAGCCCCAAGCCGGGCGACATCGACCCGCAGTGGCTCGTGATCGACGCGACCGACGTGGTGTTGGGTCGTCTCGCGACGCACGCAGCCGATCTGCTTCGCGGCAAGCACAAGCCCACCTTCGCGCCGAACACCGACATGGGCGACTATGTCATCGTCGTGAACGCCGAGAAGGTCGTGCTGACCCGCAACAAGCTCCAGACCAAGAAGGCGTACCGCCACTCGGGCTACCCGGGCGGCCTCAAGGAGAAGTCCTACGCCGAGTTCATGCAGAAGGCCCCGCACAAGGTGGTCGAAAAGGCTGTCTTCGGCATGCTGCCGAAGAACAAGCTCGGCCGCTCCGTGGCCAAGAAGCTGAAGGTCTACGCGGGTCCTGGCCACCCGCACACCGCCCAGCAGCCGAAGCCGTACGAGATCACGAAGATCGCGCAGTAGGCGCGGGCGTAGAGGAGCATTCACATGAGTGACGAGATCCAGGCCAACGAGGCCACCGAGACCCCCGAGGTCCCCGAGGCTCCGGCCGTCGAGGCCGAAGCCGTCGAAGCGGAGGCCCCCGAGGCTCCCGCCGAGGCCCCTGCCGAGGTCGAAGCGACCCCCGCCGAGGTCGCCGAAGTCATCGCCGAGGCCCCCGAGGTCCCGGTCGAGGTCCCCGCCGACGTCGCCGCCGCGCCGTCCGTGCCGACCATCCCCGCGGTGCCGTCCGACCGCGCCATCCAGACCGTGGGCCGCCGCAAGCGCGCGATCGCCCGCGTCCGCCTGGTGTCCGGCACCGGCAAGTACGTCGTCAACGGCAAGAGCCTCGAGGACTACTTCCCGAGCAAGGTCCACCAGCAGACCGTGGCCGAGCCCTTCGTGACCGTCGAGGCCGGCGACAACTTCGACGTCCTGGTCAACATCAAGGGCGGCGGCGCCACCGGTCAGGCCGGGGCCCTGCGCCTCGGCATCGCCCGGGCCCTGCTCGAGGTCGACCCGAACATGCGCCCGGCCCTCAAGGCCGCCGGCTTCCTGACCCGCGACGCCCGCGAGAAGGAAAGCAAGAAGTACGGTCTCAAGAAGGCCCGCAAGGCGCCGCAGTACTCGAAGCGCTAGCACGCCTTCCCCGCTTGCGGGGCGACGCGCTAGTCTGCACAAGCGACGGGGCTGCCGAGGACAACCTCGGCAGCCCCTCTCTCTTTGCCACCCGGCACTGCCAACCGGCACTGCCGCCGAGTCAAGGGCCGGTCGCGGCCCGCGGGCCTCGCAAGCCGAGACGACTCCCGGGTCGCCGGCTTCGCCGAGAGCGGCCCGCGGGCTCCGCACCGGCACCGCCAAGATGGGAAGCCACACCGTGTCACGACTGTTCGGCACCGACGGCGTACGGGGGCGGGCGAACGCCGACCTCACGCCGTACCTGGCGCTCCGCCTCAACATCGCCGCGGCCCGCGTCCTCGGCGCCTCGGACCGGCGCCCCGTCGCCGTCATCGGCCGCGACCCCCGCGCCTCCGGAGAGATGCTCGCCGCCGCCAGCGCGGCCGGCCTCGCCGCCGCCGGAGTGAAGGTCATCGACCTGGGCATCCTTCCCACGCCCGCGGTCGCGCACCTGACCGCCCTGACCGGCGCCGACTTCGGCGTCATGGTCTCGGCCTCGCACAACCCCATGCCCGACAACGGCATCAAGTTCTTCGCCGCGGGCGGGCGCAAGCTCCCCGACGAGGTCGAGGACGCCATCGAGGCGGCCATGGACGACCCGACCCCGCTCCCGCAGGCCGAGGGCGTCGGGCGCATCGCGCGCTCGGTCGACCCCGTCGAGGCCTACATCGAGCACCTCGTCAACGTGTGCCCCAGCCCGCTCGACGGCCTCAAGGTCGTGGTCGACCCCGCCAACGGCGCGGCCACCGGTGCGGCCCCCGAGGCCCTGCGCCGGGCCGGCGCCGAGGTCGTCACCATCAACGACGACCCCGACGGCCTCAACATCAACGAGGACTGCGGCTCGACCCACATGGGCGGGCTGCGCGAGGCCGTCGTCGCGCACGGCGCCGACGCCGGGATCGCGCTCGACGGCGACGCCGACCGGTGCCTGGCCGTCGACGCCAACGGCGACGTCGTGGACGGGGACGCGATCATGGCGGTCCTCGCACTGGCCATGCGCGAGGCCGGCACGCTGCGCGGGGACACCCTCGTGACCACCGTCATGAGCAACCTCGGCCTGCACCAGGCCATGGGCGCGGCCGGCATCAAGCTCGAGATCACCGGCGTCGGCGACCGGTACGTGCTCGAACGGCTCGGCGAGGGCGACTTCTCGCTCGGCGGCGAGCAGTCCGGGCACATCATCCTCTCCGACCACGCCACCACCGGCGACGGGACGCTCACCGCGATCATGCTGCTCGCGCGCATGGCCGCCACCGGCCGGACCCTCGCCGACCTCGCCTCGGTGTTCACGCCGGCCCCGCAGGTCCTCGTCAACGTGCGCGTCACCGACAAGTCCGTGATCGACCACGAGGACGTCCGCTCCGCGGTCGCCCTGTGGCAGGCCAAGCTCGGCACCGACGGGCGGGTCCTGCTGCGCCCCTCGGGGACCGAGCCGCTCGTGCGGGTCATGGTCGAGGCCTCCGAGGAACCGGTCGCGCAATCGGTCGCGGCGGAGCTCGTGGCCGTCGTCGAGCACGCCATGGCTTAGCAGCGGAAGCACTCTCACCAGACGGGAAGGCTCCTCAATGCGGGGCCTTCCCGCTGGCATAGATGGACTAAGCTCACGCCCTATGGACAACCCAATCGTCTGGATCCTGATCGTTCTGCTGCTGATCGGCCTGATCCTGGTGTTCGTCGCCGTGGGCGGCCGCAACAAGCTGGTGCGAATGCGCAACATCACCCAGGAGTCGTGGGCGCAGATCGACGTCGAACTCCAGCGCCGGTACGACCTCCTGGACAACCTGATGTACATCGTGCAGCAGGCCGCCGGAGCCGAGAACGCCACGCTGCGCCAGGTCACCGAGGCGCGCGCGATCGCCATGCAGGCCCGCCAGGACCCGAACCAGGGCCACGCCGCCCAGGGCGCCGCCGAAGGCCAGCTGGGGAACGCCATCCGCGGCGTCATCCACATGCAGGAGTCCTACCCGGCGCTGCAGACGAACCAGAACTTCCTCCAGCTCCAGACGGAGATCACCGAGACCGAGAACCGCATCGCCGCCCCGCGCCGGTTCTACAACGCGAACGTGCGCGAGTACAACACCGCGCTCCAGGTCTTCCCCGGTTCGATCTCCGCGAAGATGGGCGGGTTCAAGCCCGAGGAGTACTTCGAGCTCGACAGCCCGCAGGCCCGCGTGGCGCCGCGACTGCGCGACACCCAGCAGCCCGGCTTCATGCAGCAGCAGCCCCAGCAGCAACTGCCGCCGCAGGCCGCGCCCGGCCAGATGCCTCCCGGTTACGGCCAGCCCCAGCAGGTCGGCTACGGGCAGCAGCCGCCCCAGCAGCCCGGTTACGGCCAGCAGCCGGGTTACGGGCAGCAGCCCGCGCCCCAGCCCGGCTACGGCCAGCCCCAGCAACAGCCCGGGTACGGCCAGCAGCCGCCCCCCGGCTACCCGCAGCAGCCCCAGCAGCCGCAGCAGCCCGGTTACGGCCAGCAGCCCTACGGCCGGTAGCCGCACCTCGATCCCCCCTTGCCCCGGCTCGCATCGAGCCCGGCCCGTGTAAGAAGGAATTCACCCCGTGGATAGCAATAACTGGCTTGTCTACGTCGTCTGTGGCGCGATCGTCCTCGCCATCGCCTACTTCGGATGGCGTGCCCGCCAGAAGAAGATCGCGATGTTCCGGGCCTGGGCGGCCCAGTACGGCTTCCACTACGAGCCCTCCGACAACTCGGTCGTCGGCCTCTCCAGCGAGGACCCGTTCAACAACGGCCACTCCCGCAAGGGCATCGACGTGTTCCGCGGCCAGTACAAGAACACGCACATCGTGTTCTTCCAGTACCAGTACTCGACCGGCAGCGGCAAGGAGCGCAAGACGTTCAACCACCAGGTCGTCGCGATCGGCCTGCCCACGCCCCGGCCGCTGCTGGACATCAGCCAGGAGAACTTCCTGACCAAGCGGTTCGCGAAGGACATCGACTTCGAGAACCAGACGTTCAACGACACGTTCCGGATCAAGTCGCCGAACCGGCGGTTCGCCTACGACGTGATCCACGCCCGCACCATGGAGTGGATGCTCGCCGACCAGCGCGCCCGCTCCTACGCGTGGCGCTTCGAAGGCCCGTGGCTGATGACGCACCGCTCGGGAGCGCTGAAGCTCGAAGAGGTCTTCTTCTACGCGGACTTCCTCATCGAGATCTACGCCCAGGTGCCCAGACACGTGTGGTCCAACAACTAGCGAACGGGACGGGCCGCGCCGGAAGGCGCGGCCCGTCCGCGTATCGGGAGGAGGTGACGCATGGACCCGCTGGGGTTCCTCGTCGTACAGCTCGGCGGGCTCCTGTTCTTCGGGGGCCTGGGCGTGCTCATCTGGCTCCTGGTGTACTCCTCCATCCTCAAGCGCCGGCGCCAGATCGCCGGGTACCACCACTGGGCGGGGCAGCACGGCTTCCACTACTGGCCCTTCGAGCATTCGGTGCTGGCGATCTCGGCGCGGCCGCCGCTGACGAACGGGTCCAGCCGGCAGGCCGCGGACGTCTTCCGCGGCGAGTACCGGGGCGCGCACCTGCACTTCTTCGAGCTGCGGTACACGACTGACAACGGCAACAGCCAGAGCACGGACTACTTCCAGGTGGTGGCGATCAGCCTGCCCGCGACGCGGCCGCTGCTCGACATCCGGCAGGAGAGCTTCATGTCCAAGCGCTTCGAGAAGGACATCCAGTTCGAGAACCAGGCGTTCAACGACCGGTTCAGGATCCAGTCGCCGAGCGCCCGGTTCGCGTACGACGTGATCCACGCCCGGATGATGGAGTGGATGCTCAGCGACTGGCGGGCGTGGTCGTACGCCTGGCGCTTCGAGGGGCCGTGGCTGATGACCTACCGGCCGGGCCGCCTGCGGCTGGACGAGGTCTTCGGCTACGCGGACTTCCTGCACGAGGCCCGCAAGCGGGTGCCCGAGCACGTGTGGTCGGATTGATCCGCGGCGGGGGTGTGCGCGCTGGTGGCAAGGCCTGGAGGCGAACAGGGTCGTGTCGCGCGGCTGTTAGAATGGCGGCGCGGGTGTCGCGGTTCGACTGATGGCGCCCGCATTGGCCCGTGGTGTAATCGGCAACACTACTGATTTTGGTTCAGTCATTTCAGGTTCGAGTCCTGGCGGGCCAGCCGACTCACGTTTCCGATCTCGGACCGGCGCCGCCGGTTTCGCGGCGCCCCAGGCGGCATCGCGGCACGCTGACGCCGCAGCGCCCCGGGGGACCCCCGTCTTTCAATCCTCCCTCGCGGGTGTGACGGCCGCGGATTCGAACAGGTCGCGAGCGTTCAGCGCATCTGGTCGATGAGGGCCGCGAAGCCCGTCTCGGCCGCTCCCGTCAAGGCGCCCTCGTCGCCCAGGACCGGGGTCCGCAGGCGCAGGCGCGACCGCAGGTGCGGCAGGGTCGTCCCGGCGAGCGCGGACCGGACCGGGGCCGCCGCCGAGAGGTACAGCTCCCGCAGCCAGCCGCCGAAGAGGATCTCGTCGGGGCCCGTCGCCGTCACCACCGCGCCCAGCGCCCGGCCCAGGTCCTCGCCCGAGCGGCGCAGCGCGTCGCGTGCGGCGGCGTCGCCCATGCCGGCCGCGACGGTCGCGTCCTCGATGTCCTCGGCGTAGCCGAAGGCCTCCATCTCCGCCTCCAGGCATCCCCGCAGACCACAGGCGCATTCGCGCCCGTTCGGTTCGACAACGATGTGGCCCAACTGGATCGAGCCGCCGCGCTGTGCGCGGCCCTCGACCACGAGCCCGGCCGTGAGGCCCCTGCCGCCGTGCAGGTACAGCAGTTTCGTGGCCTCGTGCGCGTCGCCGCGGGACCATTCGCCGACCGCGGCGGCGGTCGCGGTGTCGACCACCCGCCATTCGCGGCCGGTCGCCGCGGCGAGGTCCGCGGCCACGTCCCGGTCGGTCCATCCGAGCTCGGTCGAGTGCGCGACCGTGCCCGCGTCGACCAGGCCCGGCACGGCAGCGACGGCCTCCGCGCCGGACGGTCCGACCAGTCCGGCCGCGGCGGCGGCGACCTCGGGGGCCGCCGCGCCCGCCTCCAGGGCGGCCTCGGCGCGTTCGAGCACCTCGCCGCCCAGGCCTATGAGCGCGAACCGCACCCGGTCGGCGCGGATCTCGATCGCGGCCACCGCGAGCGCCTTGGGGACGCATTCAACGAGCGTCGAGGGTCGGCCGGCCGAGCCGGTCGACCTCCCCGTCGTCTCCTGGAGGTGCCCCGACTCGGCCAGGTCCGAGGCGATCGTGGCGATCGTGGACCGGTTGAGGCCCAGCGCTTCGGTGAGTTCGGCCCTGGTCTGGGGGCCGTGCCGGTGGAGCTGTTCGAGCATCGCCGCCCGATTGCGCCGCCGCAGTTCCACGGCCGGGGGCCGGGCCACGGGTCAGTGCCTGCCGAACAGCTTGCCCCGGCCCCGCGACATGGCGTCGACGCCCGCCGCGAGCAGCAGGACCGCGCCGGTCACGCCGAACCGCACCCCGGCGCTCAGGCCCATGAGGCCCATGCCGTTGTTGATGATCGCCACCACCGCTCCTCCCAGCAAAGCGGCCCGCACAGTCCCCTTGCCACCGAAGAGGCTAGCACCGCCGATGACCGCGGCACCCACGGAAAGCAGCAGCACATTGGACCCTCCGGTGTTGGGGTCCACCGAGGCCGCGCGGGAGGCGGCCACGACGCCGCCGACGGCGGCCATGCCCGAGCAGATGACGAACGCGGCGATGCGGACCCGGTCGACGTTGACGCCCGCGCGCACGGCGGCCTCGGCGTTGCCGCCCACCGCGTAGAGGTGGCGTCCGAACCTGGTGCGGTGCAAGACGAACGTCCACACCGCGAAGAGCGCCCCGAGGAGCGCCACCACCACGGGCACGCCCGTGAGGGAGATGATCTGCGGGTTCGCCGACCGCTCCAGGTTGAGCAGGAACACCGTCGCGGTCAGCAGCGCCGCGAGCGCGGTGACGCGCGCGACGACCACCGCGAGCGGCTCGTGCACGAGCGAGCGGGCGACCCTGCGGCGCCAGCGCTGCAGCTGGATCGCCGCGTAGGCCGCGACGGTGAGGACCAGCAGCGCCCAGCCCTGCCAGCGCTCCAGGTTCCCGCCCGCGATGGTCTTGACGGTCTCGTTGTTGATCGAGATGTTGCTGCCCTCGTCGAGGATCATGAGCACGATCCCCTGGAAGGCCAGGAACGCCGCGAGCGTGACCACGAACGAGGGGATGCCGAGTTTGACGACGAGCGTCCCCAGCAGGAGCCCGATGACCACGCCGGTGGCGATGGCCGCGCCGATCGCGAGCGGCCACGGCATCCCCCAATCGGTGAGGATGACCGCCATGACCGAGGCGCACACGCCCGAGGCGAACCCGGCCGAGAGGTCGATCTCGCCGAGGATGAGGACGAACACGAGGCCCATCGCGATGCAGGCGACGGCCGCGCCCTGCCCGAAGAGGTTCGCGAGGTTCCCGACCGACAGGAACACGGGCCGGGACAGGCCGAAGAACACGCACAGCGCGATGATCCCGGCGACGGCCGGGAGCGCGCCGACCTCGCCGGAGCGGACTTCGGCCCAGTAGGACTTGGCGTGCTCGAGCACGGCGCGGGTCGCGGTCGGCTCGGGCGGGGCCGCGGGGGGCTTTTGGACGTCTGCGGTCACGGCCGGACTCCGTTCTGGTCGATGAGGCCCAGCTGGCCGGAGCGGCCGCTGGTGATCAGCTCGACGACCTGCGACTGGGTCGTGTCGGCCGCGTCGAGCACGGCGGCCATGCGCCCCAGGTAGAGCGCGGCGATCCGGTCGGCCACGGCGAAGACGTCGTTGAGGTTGTGGGAGATGTAGAGGACGGCCAGGCCCTGGTCGGCGAGGCGCCTGATGAGTTCGAGCACCTGCCTGGTCTGGGCCACGCCGAGTGCGGCGGTGGGCTCGTCGAGGATGACGAGCCGGGAGTTCCACAGGACCGCCTTGGCGATGGCGACGGTCTGGCGCTGCCCGCCCGAGAGGCTGGCGACGGGTTGGCGGAGGTTGCGGATGGTCCGCACCGAGAGCGACTGGAGGGTCTCGGCGGTGAGCTGCTCCATGGCGTCGTCGTCGAGGAGGAGGCCGCGGCGCTTCTCGCGGCCGAGGAAGATGTTCTCGACCACGTCGAGGTTGTCGCACAGGGCGAGGTCCTGGTAGACGACCTCGATGCCGAGCGCGGCGGCGTCGCGGGGACTCGAGATGGCACGCACCTTGCCGTCGACGCGGACTTCGCCGCCGTCGATGTCGTGGATGCCGGCCACGCATTTGACCAGAGTGGACTTCCCTGCGCCGTTGTC
Source organism: Glycomyces harbinensis (assembly GCF_900101745.1). Taxonomy (GTDB): domain Bacteria; phylum Actinomycetota; class Actinomycetes; order Mycobacteriales; family Micromonosporaceae; genus Glycomyces; species Glycomyces harbinensis. The sequence continues at coordinate 161,763 of NZ_FNAD01000003.1, forward strand.
GCCGACCAGGGCGCAGACCTCTCCGGCGTCGATCGCGAGATCGACGTCGGAGAGGACCTCCACCGGTCCGAAGCGCTTCGAGATGCCGGTGAGTTCGAGCAGCACCGTGTTATGCCCCTAACCGATCCCGTGCTCGGTGCACAGGGCCGCGTAGTCGCCGGCGCACAGTTCGGCCGGGTCGGCGTAGCCGTCGTCGACGACGGCCTGGATGTTCTCGATGTTGACGGAGATGGACTCCAGGAGCACGGACGGGACCTCGTCGCCGCTGATCGGGTCGATCACGCTCTGGTCGGTGGTGGGCTCCTCGCCGTTCGCCAGGGCGATGGCCAGTTCGGCGGCGGCGTCGGCCTCCTGCTTCACGGGCTTGTAGACGGTCATGCACTGGTCGCCGGTGAGGATGTTCTGCAGGCCCTGGATGGTGGCGTCCTGGCCGGTGACCGGGACGGTGCCGTTGAGGTTGTTGCGCTGGAGGACGGTGATCACGGCGTGGGCGAGGTCGTCGTTGGCGGCCAGGACCCCGTCGATCTCGGCGCCGGTGTCGGTGAGCATCTGCTCGAACAGCGTGCCGCCCTGGGCGTTGTCCCAGTCGGGGACCCACTCGTCGGGGCCCTTCTCGAACGTCCCGGCGTCGTAGAGCGGCTGGAGGACCGAGTCGTAGCCGTTCTTGAACAGGGTCGCGTTGTTGTCGGTGGGGGAGCCGTTGAGCTCGGCGACGAGCGGGGTGGTGGCCCCTTCGAGGCAGGCCGCGAGGCCCTCGCCCTGGAAGACGCCGACCTGCTCGTTGTCGAAGCTGACGTAGTAGTCGGCGCCGCCGTCCTCGGTGAGGCGGTCGTAGTCGATGGTGGCCACGCCCTGGGACTTGGCCTTCTCGATCACGGTCTTGCCGGTGCCGGAGTCGAGGTTGACGGTGACCAGGACGTCGACGCCGTTGGTGAGCATCTGGTCGGCGATGGTCTGGAAGTCCTCGCGGCTGCCCTGGGCGTTCTGGATGTCGTAGTCGACCCCGGCGGCCTCGAAGGCCTCTTCGAGGTACTTGCGGTCGGCGGTCTCCCACCGGTCGGACGAGGCCGAGTCGGGGAGGATGACGCCGATGAGGGGGGTGTCGCCGTCACCGCCTCCGCCGTCATCCTGGCCGCAGGCGGTGAGGGTGAGGGCCAGTGCCGCGGCGGCGGTCGCGCCGAGGGCGGCGCGGGTCGTGGATCTGGTGGGACGATGGCTGCTGAGAAGGTGCATGAGAGGTACCTCCGAGATTTGTTGTTGACTGCAACATATGATGCGTGACGAAGGTCGCACAAGTCTCGAGGCGATGGATAGCGTGTTCCATTCGTAACGATTCGGTAATGCGTCGATTCCGGGCCGCGACGGTGGCCCGGCCCGTTCACCTCGCCGCCACCGACTACCATGGCCCATCATGAGCAGTGAGCGTTCGGCGATCATCCTGGCCGCTGGCCTGGGCACCCGCATGAAGTCCGCCAAACCCAAAGTCCTCCACGAGCTGCTCGGCCGCTCGCTGGTCGGCCACGTCCTCCGCAGCGTGAAGTCCATCGGGCCCGAGCGCCAGATCGTGGTCGTCGGCGCCGCCGCCGACCAGGTCCGCGCCCACCTCGACGAGGTCGCCCCCAAGGTCGCCACCGTCTTCCAGGACCGGCAGCTCGGCACCGGCCACGCCGTCCGCGTCGCCATGGAGGCCAACCCCGACCTCACCGGGAGCGTCCTCGTCGCCGCCGGCGACACCCCGCTCCTGCGCTCCGACACGCTCGCCGAGCTCGTCGAGGTCCACGAGAAGACCGGTAACGCCGTCACCGTCCTGACCGCGATCGTCGAGGACCCCCACGGCCTGGGCCGCATCGTCCGCGACGGCGACGGCTCGGTCCTGCGCATCGTCGAGCACCGCGACGCCGACCCCGAGGAGCGCGCGATCCAGGAGGTCAACTCCGCGATCTACGCCTTCGACGCCGACGTCCTGCGCGAACAGCTCGGCAAGCTCAGCACCGCCAACGACCAGGGCGAGCTCTACCTCACCGACGTGCTCGAGCTCTCCCGCGAGGCCGGGCACGCCGTCGGCGCCGTCGTCGTCGACGACCCCACCGAGGTCCTCGGCTGCAACGACCGCGCCCAGCTCGCCGCCCTGCGCCGCATCCTCCAGCAGCGCATCAACACCGAGCTGATGAAGTCCGGGGTCACCATGGAGGACCCCGAGACCACCTGGATCGACGCCACCGCCAAGGTCGCCCCCGACGTGCTCATCCACCCCGGCGTCCAGCTCAAGGGCGCCACCGCCGTGGACGCTGGCGCCGAGATCGGCCCCGACACCACCCTCACCGACACCATCGTCCGCTCCGGCGCGGTCGTCGTCCGCTCCCACGCGGACCAGGCCACCATCGGCGAGAACGCCCACGTCGGCCCCTTCGCGCACCTGCGCCCGGCCTCCAAGCTCGCCGAGCGGGCCAAGATCGGCGCGTTCGTCGAGACCAAGAACGCCGAGATCGGCGCCGGCGCCAAGGCCAACCACCTCGCCTACCTCGGCGACGCCACCGTCGGCGCCGACGCCAACATCGGCTGCGGCGTCATCACCGCCAACTACGACGGCGTGCACAAGCACCACACCGAGATCGGCGAGGCCGCCTTCATCGGCTGCGACACCGTCCTGGTCGCCCCCGTCTCGGTCGGCGACGGCGCCTACATCGGCGCCGGCTCCACCATCGTCAAGGACGTCGAACCCGGCGACCTCGGCGTCGCCCGCGCCCGCCAGGCCTCGCTCGACGGATGGGTCGCCAGGAAGCGCCCCGGAACCGTCTCCGATAAAGCAGCAAAGCGAGCGAAAGGTGAGGCGGGAGTGTCCGAAGCGTGACGCGACACTAAACGCCCCGGTCCCCTCGCGCTCCCGAGCCGGGCAGGGGACACTGGAACCGTCGAGGTTCAGGTGAGACGACCTATGGGGGAACCATCACCATGGCGAGCATGTCCGCTTCCAACTCCAAGATGCTCATGCTGTTCTCCGGGCGCGCTTATCCGGAACTGGCGGAGGAGATCGGCAAGCACCTCGGGGTCGCGCCGACCCCGATGAGCGCCTACTCGTTCGCGAACGGGGAGCTCTTCGTCCGGTACCAGGAGTCCGTCCGCGGCTGCGACGCCTTCGTCGTCCAGTCCATGCCCGCGCCGATCAACGAGTGGGTCATGGAGACCCTCATCATGATCGACGCGCTCAAGCGCGGCTCCGCCAAGCGCATCACCGTCGTGCTCCCGTTCTACCCCTACGCCCGGCAGGACAAGAAGCACCGCGGCCGCGAGCCCATCTCCGCGCGCCTCATGGCCGACCTGCTCAAGACCGCCGGCGCCGACCGCATCCTCACCGTCGACCTCCACACCGCCCAGATCCAGGGCTTCTTCGACGGCCCCGTCGACCACCTCTTCGCCATGGGCATCCTCGCCCGCTACGTCGAGGAGAAGTACGCCGACCGCCCGATGGCCATCGTCTCGCCCGACACCGGGCGCGTGCGCCTCGCCGAGCGCTGGTCCGACCGCCTCGGCGGCTGCCCGATCGCCTTCGTGCACAAGACCCGCGACCCGCTCAAGCCCAACCAGGTCGTCGCGCACAAGGTCGTCGGCGACGTCGAAGGGCGCACCTGCCTGCTCATCGACGACATGATCGACACCGCGGGCACCATATGCTCCGCGGCCGAGATGCTCCACGAGTCCGGCGTCGAGGACATCGTCATCGCCTCCACGCACGCGATCATGTCCGGCCCCGCCGTCGAGCGCCTCGCCGCCGCCCCCGTCAGCGAAGTCATCGTGACCAACACCCTGCCGCTCCCCAAGGAGGCGCAGGACCTCGACAAGATCACCACCCTCTCCATCGCGCCGCTCGTCGCGAAGGCCATCTGGGAGGTCTTCAACGACGGGTCCGTCACGACCCTGTTCGGCGGCCTCTCTTAGGACCTGACCCCCGGGACTGGCCTTTGTCACATATCGATGCCCGTGTCAAGCCCGATCCGACGCGCGTAGTACTCTGGTGGGGTTGCCGACGGCGAGGGTGTCCTCCAGAGGGCGCCGTAATCGACGCAAAGGCGTAGGTCTTTTCAGGGCTGCCGTGCCCTTCTGAATGCCGACGTGAGCGTCGAGCGCCGCATGAAATGTTGCTAAAAAACAGGGGAGTATTTCCGTGTCCGAAGTTCGTATCAGCGCAGAGCCCCGCACTGACTTCGGGAAGGGCGGTGCCCGCCGTACGCGCAGGGCTGGAAAAGTTCCCGCGGTGGTCTACGGCCACGGCGAGAAGCCGAGCCACATCTCCCTTCCCGCGCTCGACCTCGCAGCCGCCATCCGCAAGGGCGGCGCGAACCAGCTCATCAGCGTAGAGGTGTCCGACGGTTCCCGCGTCCTGGTGATCCCCAAGGACATCCAGCGCGACCCGATCCGCGACGACATCGTCCACGCGGACCTCATCATCGTCAAGAGCGGCGAGACCATCACCACCGACATCCCGATCTCCTTCGTCGGCGAGGCGGAGAAGGGCGGCCTGGTCGTCCACGAGCTCAACACCCTCTCCGTCGAGGCCGAGGCCACGCACATCCCCGAGTCCATCGAGGTGAGCATCGAGGGCCTGGCCATCGGCTCGCAGCGCTACGTGCGCGAGATCGAGGTCCCCGAGGGCATCGTCGTCCTCACCGACGGCGACCAGGTCCTGGCCGCCGTCAGCGAGCCGCGCGGCGAGGTCGAGGACGAAGAGGGCGAGTCCGAGGGCGAAGCCGCCGAGTAGGATCGGAACAAGACATGACCGACACCCCGACGCTCGTGGCAGGCCTGGGCAACCCCGGGCCGAAATACGCCGCGAACCGCCACAATGTCGGTTTCATGGTCGTCGACGCGCTCGCGAAGCGCATCGGCGGTCGTTTCGCCGTGGCCCGCAAGGCCCGCGCCGAAGTCTGCGAGGCCCGCCTGGGGGTAGGCGGGCCTCGCGTCATCCTCGTCAAGCCCATGACGTTCATGAACCTCTCCGGCGAGTCCGTCGGGCCGCTCGCCCAGTACTTCGGGATCCCGCCCGAATCGGTGATCGCCGTCCACGACGAGCTCGACATCCCCTTCGGCCAGATCCGCATCAAGCGCGGCGGCGGCGAAGGCGGCCACAACGGCCTGCGCTCCCTCACGAAGGTCCTGGGCACCAAGGACTACGCCCGGGTCCGCTTCGGCGTCGGGCGACCGCCCGGCCGCCAGGACGCCGCCGACTACGTCCTCAAGGACTTCGCGAAAGCCGAACGGCCCGAAGTCGACCTCAACATCGAACTGGCCGCCGACGCGGTCGAGGCGATCATCGAGAAGGGCTTCGTGATGGCGCAGAACGTCATCAACGCCCCCACCGAATAGTCCGCCGCTCTTCTCTTCCGCCGCAAGTCCTTCGCACGGTTCCACGACAGTGGACCGTGCTTCGTGCACTCCGCAGCGTGACAAACCCGTCACCCATTGTCCATTCGATCGTTAGATCGGTTGTGACAGCGGTCGAGACAGCACCAGTAGCGCCGGGATTCCAGACGAGCGGACCGGCCGCCCCCGAGCGGGGTCGCGTCTACTCCATCACTCCCCAAGGGACTCGGCCCTATGCCGGGCCGCCCGCCTGGCAGCGCAAGTACTTCGCCGGGATCATCGGCTCCGACATCGCCGGCGGACTCCTCGGCGCGGGCCTGGCGTTCCTGGCCCGCTTCGGACACCTCGACCAGCACAGCCGCGTCTACGCGCTGGCGCTCATCGCGCTGCCGGCCGTGTGGGTCGCCGTACTCGGGCTCTCGCGGGCCTTCGAGAAGCGGTACCTGTTCGTGGGCACCGAGGAGTACCAGCGCGTCGTGCACGCCGCGGTCGCGCTCACCGCGGCGGTGGCGATCATCTCCTACGGACTCGAACTGCCGACCTCGCGCGTGTTCGTCCTCATCGCGATCCCCACGGCCGCATCGGTCTCCATCGTCGCGCGCTTCGCGTGGCGCAAGTGGCTGCACGGGATGCGCAAGGGCGGGCGCTGCATGAAGCGCGTGGTCCTGGTGGGCCACGAGAGCTCCGTGGCCGCGCTGATCGTGCAGCTGCGCCGCGAGCACTACCACGGCCTCAAGGTCGTCGCGGCCTGTCTGCCGACCGAGCGGCCCCAAGGCGCCCTGCTGGACTTCGACACCCGCGTGCGCGGCAGCTTCGACCGCATCGGCGCGGCCGTCACCGCCGAGCGCGCCGACACCGTGATCGTCCTGTCCTGCCCCGAGATCGACGGCACCGCCCTGCGGCGCCTGGCCTGGAAGCTCGAACGCAGCGAGGTCGACCTCATCGTCGCCTCCGCGCTCGTCGACGTCGCCGGCGACCGCACCACCATCCGGCCCGTCGACGGCCTGCCGATGCTCCACCTCGACCACGCCCGGCTCACCGGCGTGCGCCGCATCGCGAAGGAGGTCGTCGACCGGGTCGGCGCCGCCGCGCTCCTGCTGGCGCTCTCGCCGCTGCTGCTCGGGGCGGCCCTGCTCATCCGCGGCACCTCGGCCGGACCGGCCCTGTTCAAGCAGGAGCGCATCGGCAAGGACGGCGAGCCGTTCACCATCTGGAAGTTCCGCACCATGCACCTGGACGCCGAACGCCGCCTCGCCGCCATCGCGCACCTCAACGAGGGCGACGGCGTCCTGTTCAAGATGAAGGACGACCCGCGCATCACCGGCGTCGGAAAGTACCTGCGCCGCTTCTCGATCGACGAGTTCCCGCAGCTGGTCAACGTGCTGCGCGGCGACATGAGCCTGGTCGGCCCACGCCCGCCGCTCGCGGTCGAGGTCGCCGCCTACGAGAGCGACATGCGCCGCCGCCTCGCCGTCAAGCCCGGCATGACCGGCCTGTGGCAGGTCTCGGGCCGCTCGGACCTGCCGTGGGAGGAGGCCGTGCGCCTCGACCTGCGCTACGTCGAGCACTGGAACCTGTCGCTCGACTTCGTGATCCTGCTGCGCACGGTGTCGGCGATCCTCCGGCCCAACGGGGCCTACTGAGGCCGCGGCCGTCCCCCGGGGTCGGGTGCGCCGCGTCGGCGGCGCCCCCGGATCAACGATGACGCGAAGGTCCGACAATTCGCGCGGCTCCGGCCCACGAGGCCGGGTGTGTCGCGGTGGAGACGCCCCCGGCTTCAACGATGCCCCGGGGGTCAGACAGTGGAAGGTGCGCATGACATCGAACTCGGGAGTCGCTCCCATTTTGCGGGATGGCGCCGCTCAACATTTGGACGGCGTAGGGCCGCAGCGTAGACTGACCGGCATGCATCCGACCCCCGACTCCGCGTCCTCGATCGGAGTCCCCACCGCCACGTCCGCGGCCGCCTCGGCCTTCGACGTCGGTCTGGCCGCCGAGCTCGCGGCCGGTGCGGGGGAGCTGCTCGTCAAGCTGCGGGCCGAACTCGGCTTCGCCGACCGGCGCGCCCTCAAGGACGCCGGGGACCGGCTGGCCGACGACTACCTGCTCGGGCGCCTCGCCGCCGAGCGGCCCGGCGACGCCGTCCTCTCCGAGGAGGGCAAGGGCGAGCAGGGCCGCGTCGGCACCGAGCGCCTCGGCGCCGACCGCGTCTGGATCATCGACCCGCTCGACGGCACCCGCGAGTTCTCCGAGGAGGGCCGCGACGACTGGGCCGTGCACGTCGCCCTGTGGCAGCGGGGCCTGGGCCTCACCGCCGCGGCCGTCGCACTCCCCGCCGAGGGCGTGACCCTGCGCAGCGACCTCCTGTACGACGTCCCCGAAGCCCGGTCCGCACCGCCGCGGATCGCGGTCTCCCGCACCCGGCCCCCCGCCGAGGCGACGGCCGCAGCGGCCGCGCTCGGCGCCGAACTCGTGCCCATGGGCTCGGCCGGCGCCAAGGTCATGGCCGTGGTCGCCGGTACCGTGGACGCCTACGTGCACTCCGGCGGGCAGTTCGAGTGGGACTCGGCCGCCCCCGTCGGGGTGGCCCTCGCCTCGGACTGGCACGCCAGCCGGATCGACGGCAGCCCGCTGCGGTACAACAACGCCGACCCGTATCTGCCGGACCTGCTGGTCTGTCGCCCGGATCTGGCCGAGCCGCTGCTGGACGCGATCCGCGGCACGCACTGACCACCGGTCCGAAGCCGGACCGCGATTACGAACCGCTACCCCGAACGGGGTCGACCTGAGAGGAGCTTTGCGCCGGTGAGCGACTACCGCATCAGTCATCTGGCCGCATTGGAGGCCGAGGCGATCTTCATCTTCCGTGAAGTCGCGGCCACCTGTCAGCGCCCCGTGCTCCTCTTCTCCGGCGGCAAGGACAGCATCGTCATGCTGCACCTGGCGCAGAAGGCCTTCGCGCCGGCGCCGATCCCGTTCCCGGTCATGCACGTCGACACCGGCCAGAACTTCGCCGAGGTCATCGAGTACCGCGACAACCGCGTGGCCGAGACCGGGGTGCAGCTCATCGTCGCCTCCGTCCAGGACGCGATCGACCGCGGCATGGTCACCGAGCCGCCGGACGGCACCCGCAACCGCATCCAGACGCCGGTGCTCCTGGAGGCGGCCGAGAAGTACCAGTTCGACGCCCTCTTCGGCGGCGCCCGCCGCGACGAGGAGAAGGCCCGCGCCAAGGAGCGCGTGTTCTCCTTCCGCGACGACTTCGGCCAGTGGGACCCCAAGAACCAGCGGCCCGAGCTGTGGAACCTGTACAACGGCCGGGTCCACCCCGGCGAGCAGATCCGCGTGTTCCCGCTGTCGAACTGGACCGAGCTCGACGTGTGGCGCTACATCGGCTCCGAGGACATCCCGCTGCCCGAGGTGTACTTCGCCTCCGAGCGCGAGGTCGTGGACCGCGGCGGGATGCTCTACGCCGTCAACGAGTTCATCAAGGTGCGCGAGGGCGAGCGGGTCTTCAAGGAGACCGTCCGCTACCGCACCGTCGGCGACGCGAACCTGACCGCCGGCGTGCGGTCGGAGGCGTCCACGATCGCCGAGATCATCGCCGAGGTCGAGGTCAGCCGCATCACCGAGCGCGGCGCGACGCGCGGCGACGACAAGACGTCCGAGGCCGCGATGGAAGACCGCAAACGGGAAGGCTACTTCTGATGACGGACACCATGTCGCCCCGCGAGGACACGCACGAGCTGCTGCGCTTCGCCACGGCCGGTTCGGTGGACGACGGCAAGTCGACCCTCATCGGGCGCCTCCTGTTCGACTCCAAGGCGCTCTTCGACGACCAGTGGGACGCCGTCGAGGCCGTCAGCGCCGGCCGCGGCGACGAGTACACCGACCTCGCCCTGCTGACCGACGGGCTCCGCTCGGAGCGCGAGCAGGGCATCACGATCGACGTCGCGTACCGGTACTTCTCCACGCCCGAGCGCAAGTTCATCATCGCGGACACGCCCGGGCACATCCAGTACACGCGCAACATGGTCACCGGCGCCTCGACCGCCGACCTGGCGCTGATCCTCGTCGACGCCCGCAAGGGCCTGGTCGAGCAGTCGCGGCGCCACGCGTTCCTGTGCTCGCTGCTGCGGGTGCCGCACATGGTCCTGTGCGTCAACAAGATGGACCTCGTCGACTACGACGAGGCGGTCTTCAAGAAGATCGAGAACGAGTTCAAGGCGTTCGCGACCAAGCTCGAAGTGCCCGACCTGACCGTCATCCCGATCTCGGCGCTCAAGGGCGACAACGTCGTCAACCGCTCCGAGAACATGCCGTGGTTCCAGGGCACGAGCCTGCTCCACCACCTGGAGAAGGTCCACATCGCCTCGGACCGCAACCTCGTGGACGTGCGCTTCCCGGTCCAGCACGTGATCCGGCCGCACTCCAGCGACAACCACGACTACCGCGGCTACGCGGGCCAGATCGCCTCGGGCGTCATGAAGCCCGGCGACGAGATCACCGTGCTGCCCAGCGGGTTCACCTCGCGCATCGCCTCGATCGAGACCGCCGACGGTCCGCTCGAGGAGGCCTTCCCGCCCTTGAGCGTGACGGTGCGCCTGGAGGACGAGCTGGACGTCTCCCGCGGCGACATGCTGTGCCGCCCCGGGAACCAGCCGCGCGTCTCGCAGGACATCGAGGCGATGGTCTGCTGGATGGACGAGGCCCGGCCGCTGCGGGTGCGCGGCAAGTACGCCGTCAAGCACACCACCAGCGACGTCCGCGCGATCGTCAAGGACGTGCAGTACCAGCTGGACGTCAACACGCTCCACCGCGACGAGACCGTCAACGAACTGGGGCTCAACGAGATCGGGCGCGTCACCCTGCGCACCACCAAGCCGCTCCTGTGCGACGACTACCGCCGCAACAGGGCCACCGGGGGCTTCATCATCATCGACGAGGCCGACAACCGCACCGTGGGCGCCGGCATCATCGTCTAAGCAACGCAAGCAGAGCGAGGGCCCCGACCGCACCGCGGCCGGGGCCCTCCCCGCTATGTCGACTCCTGCTCCTCGTACGCCCGGCGCACCCGCACCGGCGCCTTGAGGAGCCACGCGTCCTCGATGAGCTCTTCCAGGCGTTCGGGGACGACCTTGTCCAAGTCCACCAGGATCATCGGGTAGCCGTCGTAGTGCGCGGTCGTGTAGTACGCCGGGTCCTTGGAGGCCAGCAGCGCGGCCTTCTCTCCCGGATCGCACACGATCGCAAGGCCCCCTTCGGCCTCGGTGCGCAGCCGCGCGAAGAACTTGCCCTTGACCTTGAGCGACGGCGACTGCCAGCTGGTGGTCTCCTCCACCTCAGGGAACCGCTTCGCGATCTGTACGACTTCTTCCCAGGTCGGCATGCCCATCCCCTCTCGTCCCCTCCATCGTCCCGCGAGGGTGCGACAAACGGGTGAACTCAGGGATTGATCCAGTTGCCGATGGAGATGAGGCTGGCCGCGGAGGCGCCCAGGACCGCGGTCGCGACCACGGCCGCCGCGAGGAGGCGCAGGGGCGTCTGGGTCCAGTCCGGGCCCATCTGGCGGCGCATGGCCGGCATCGAACCGGTGCCCGGCTCCGGCTGCGGCGCCTCGACCGCGTCGGGGATCTCCTCCGGCTTGGGGCGCATGAACGACGCCGTCGGCAGCAGTTGCGTGTCGCCGGACGTGCCGCCGTCCAAGCGGACGTGGTCGATCTGGACCGAGACCGGTCCGACCGACCCGCGCAGGCCGTCGCCGACCCGCGCGAACTGCGCCGTGTCGTCGCGCCTGACGGGCGGCTGCGGGCCGGAGCGCGGCGGCGACTCCTGCATGCGCGGCGCCGAGCCCTCGCGCCCGACGCGCGGCACCGACCACTCGGCACCGGGCGGCTCGCTCGCCTGCCGCGGCTCGGAGGTCTCCCAGCTGTAGCGGTACCGCGAGCGCGATTCCTGCCGCGGCGGCTCGGCGACCGTGTCGACCTGCACCGTGCGGAGCTCGTCGGTGCTCTGGCCGTTCCCGACCCGGGGGAGCTCCCCGGTGGTCGGGTGCGACGGGTCGCCGTAGCGCGGCCCCCACTCGTCGTGGCTCACAGCGGGTTCCCTACTCCTCGACCGCGGAAAGGATGTTGTCGAGGTGGCCTTGGAGGTTGGTGATGTCGGACTGCTGCACGGCGACCGTGCGCTGCGCCGCGTCGACCACGAGGTCGTTGTCGCTGCGCTCGAGCGCGATCTTGGCCATGTCGATGCCGCCGATGTGGTGGGCGATCATCAGCTCCGCGAACATGATGTCCGCGTCGGACCCGGTGAGGGTCTTGAACTCCGCCATCTGCTCGTCGGTGGCCATGCCGGGCATGAGGCCGCCGCTGGACTCCGAGTCGTGGGCGTGCTCCTCACCCGCCCACGCCATCGGGTCGCCGCTGGAGAGCCGGACGTCCCAGTCGCGCAGCCACGAGCGGTACATGCCGATCTCGGCGCTCTGCGACGTGGCGATGTCGTACGCGATCGCCGTCATCGCCGCGTCCGAGCCGTTCTGCCACTCGTACATGGCCATCTCGACGGCCTGCTGGTGGTGGGTCTGCATGTCCCGCGCGAACCCGGCCTCGACCGAGTCGTTGCCGGGGGCGGCGGTGCTCGCCGCCCAGCCGACCGCGACGCCGGCGGCGAGCATGAGCACCGCGGTGATCGCGATCAGCACTGCGGGCCTGCGCCACAAGCGGCTCATTCGTCGTCCTCTCTCGGCGGGCGCTCCCCGAAGCGCCCGCGCTTCCCGTATGCCTAACGAGTGCGAACCCGAAAGGTTCGCCGCCGTCAGCCCGTGGGGGCCTGCTGGTCCGCGATGGTGGTGGCGATGCCGCCGGTGCACGTCGCGTTCGCTTCGGCGGTGTTGTCGGCGTTCTGGATGTAGAAGTCCAGGAACTCGTCGATCTTCGGGTCGTCGATCTCGTTCGTCTGGTACTGGACGCCCCAGGCCTGCACGGAGACCGCCACGCCGAGGTCCTGGTACGGACTCATCAGCGAGTAGTCGCGGCCCTCGATCTTGCTCGCCAGCCGGTCGACGCCGTCGCCGTCCACGAGCGCCGCGTCGTACGTCAGCCACACGGCGCCGTGCTCCAGGGAGTGGACCGCGTTGCCGTCGATGATCGGCGCGTCGTAGACCGAGCCGGTGCAGGTCTGCCACTGGCTCAGGTGGTTGCCGCCGGCCGGCGGGGTGATCTCGTACTCGGGGACCGCGGTCGGGTCCTCGCCGTCGACGTGGGTCTGCTGCACGACCCAGGGGTTCTCGAGGTCCTCCTCGGTGATCTCCCCGTCGGAGATCGCCGCCTTGGCCTCGGTGACGTTGGCGTATTCGCCGTAGAAGTCGGTGATGCCCTCCGGCGGCTGGCTGCGGTCCCAGACGACGAAGATCGCTGCGCCGATCAGACCGAGCGCGACGACGCCGACGCCCGTGAAGGTCCAGATCAGGCCCCACGGCTTGGGCTGCTTCACCTGAACGGCGCGGCCCTTGCGTGCGGGAGTGGTCGTCGCGGAAGACTTGCCGGCGGGCTTGCGGTCCTTGCGAGCGGACGAGGTCGCCTTGGAGGACTTGGCCTGGACCTTCTCGGCCTCGGCCTTCTTGCCCTCGACCTTGGAGTCCTGGGACTTGGAGTCCGCGGACTTCTTGGCGTTGGACTTCAGGTCCTCTGACTTGTCGTCGCCCTTGACTGCGCCATTTCCAGAGCCCTTGCCGGCGCTCTTGGAGGCGGTTTGCTTCTTGGATGCCATTTCGCGGAGAGTGCCTTATTCGTCGACGTCGGGATGAGTGCGGGCGGAGCCGAGGGGGCCCGGTGTGATTCTCGCTCGCGTACGCCACCTTACCCGGTCGTGCTGGGACGATTCCTTAGAGCGCGCCGCGAAACCACCGGTATGGCACCTACGGCGCCGTTGCGGTGTTCCCGCCCGAGCAGGTCGCCATCGCCTCGGGGTTGAAACGCTCGTTGAGGATGTAGACGTCCAGGTACTCCTCGATCATCGCGTCGGCCGGGTCGTCGGTCTGGTAGCGGTTGCCCCAGGACTGGAGCGACACCGCCACGCCCTGCCCCGGATAGGGGCTCATCAGGCTGTAGTCGCGCCCCCCGATGAGCAGCGCCAGCGCGTCGACGTGCGCCTGGTCGACCAGCTCCGGGTCGTAGGTCAGCCACACCGCGCCGTGCTCCATCGAGTGGACGGCGTTGCCCTCCACCAGCGGCGCGTCGTAGACCGAGCCGTTGCACGTCTGCCACACGCTCAGGTGGTTCCCGCCCACCGGCGGGCTCAGCTCGTACTCGGGGTTCGTCCCGTCCCACCCCATGGCGGCGTCGACGTGCTCCTGCTGCGCCACGACCGGGTACTCCAATTCCTCGGCGGTGACGTCGCCCGCCTGGATCGCGGCCGTCACGGTGACGAAGTCGCCGTACTCGCCGTAGAAGCTCTCGACGCCCTCGAGCGGCGCCGGGGCCTCCGTCGACCCCTCGGCGGCGGCGGCGCCCTCCTCGGCCGCGTCATCCGCCGGCGAGGAGCACGCCGCGAGCGCGGCGAGGGCGAGGATCGGGGCGAGGGCGGTCCAGCGTTGGCGAAGCGGGCGCATGTTCGAGGCCTTCCGTAGAGGTTCCGAATGACAACCTACCTACTGAGCACATCTACATCTCGCAAGCTTCGACGTGACTGGCCACAACGGTGTTTATCACTCGCGGGCGGCGAAGCGCGGCGTCTACGATTACCGGGTGACTCCTGAGACGCTCGCAGAGAAAGTGCTGTCCGCCGCACGCGCCGCCTTCGAGGCCCTCGGCCTCGACGCCGCCGTGCTGCCCGCCCATACGGCGGTCGAGCGACCCAGGGACCCCAAGCACGGCGACTACGCCTCCAACATCGCGCTCCAGTCGGCCAAGAAGGCCGGGACGAACCCGCGGGCGCTGGCGGAGCAGATCGCCCGCAACCTCGCGGCGACCGACGGCGTCGCCAAGGTCGACATCGCCGGCCCGGGCTTCCTCAACATCACCCTGGACGCGGCCGCCGCGGGCGAGATCGCCGGGAAGATCGTCGCCGCCGGACCCGTCTACGGCGACAACGGGTCGATGGCCGGGCACCACATCAACCTGGAGTTCGTGTCCGCGAACCCGACCGGGCCGGTCCACGTCGGCGGCACCCGCTGGGCCGCCGTGGGCGACGCGCTGGCACGGGTCATGCGCTCTTCCGGCGCGAAGGTCACCGCCGAGTACTACTTCAACGACGCCGGCGTGCAGATCTCCAACTTCGCCGCCTCGCTGCTCGCCAGCGCGAAGGGCGAGCCGACCCCCGAGAACGGCTACGGCGGCGAGTACATCGGCGAGATCGCCCAGCAAGTGCTCCAGCAGCGCCCCGACGCGCTCGAATCCGAGGACCCGAAAGAGGTCTTCCGGGAGATCGGCGTCGGGCTCATGTTCGACGAGATCAAGGCGGACCTCGGCAACTTCGGCACGCACTTCGACGTGTACTTCAACGAAAAAGACCTGCACGACAAGGGCGAGCTCGACGCCGCCTTGGCGCGCCTCGACCAGCAGGGCCATATCTTCGAGTCCGAAGGCGCGGTATTCCTGCGCACCACCACCTTCGGCGACGACAAGGACCGGGCGCTCAAGAAGTCGAACGGCGAATGGACCTACTTCGCCGCCGACTGCGCCTACTACCTCGACAAGCGCGACCGCGGCTTCGACAAGCTCGTGCTCATGCTCGGCGCCGACCACCACGGCTACATCGGTCGGATGCAGGCCATGAGTCAGGCCTTCGGCGACAAGCCGGGCACGCTCGAGATCCTCATCGGCCAGATGGTGAACCTGCTCAAGGACGGCCAGCCCGTCCGCATGGCCAAGCGCTACGGCAACGTCATCACCCTCAACGACATCGTGGAGGCCATCGGCGTCGACGCCGCCCGGTACGTGCTCGCGCGCTACTCCTCGGACTCGACGATCGACATCGACATCGACCTGTGGACCAAGCACGGGAACGACAACCCGGTCTACTACGTGCAGTACGCGCATTCTCGGACCTGCGGCATCGCTCGGAACGCCGCCGACCGCGGCGTCGAGCGCGGTGACGGCTACGACGCCGCGCTGCTGAACCAGCCCCAGGAGACCGGCCTGCTCAAGGTCCTCGCGGAGTTCCCGTCCGTGGTCGCCACCGCCGCCGAACTGCGCGAGCCGCACCGCATCGCCCGGTACGCGGAGGAGCTGGCCGCCGCCTGGCACCGGTTCCAGAACGCCGGCCTCCGCATCCTTCCGTACCCCGATGAGGAAACCACGCCCGTGCACGTCGCCCGCCTCTGGCTCACCGACGCCACCCGCGTCGTGCTCGCCAACGCGCTCGGCCTGCTCGGCGTCTCGGCCCCGGAGCGTATGTAATGTCCCACGAAGCCGGTGCCCTGCACGGCGACTTCGCCTCCCTGCGCCCGTCCTGGCTCGGCGTGCCCGAGGACGTCAACGCCCTGGTCCCCGACCTGTGGCCCGCCAACGTCGAACGCGCCGCCGGCACGCTCCACATCGGCGGCCTCTCGGTCGAGAAGCTCGCCGCCGAGTTCGGCACGCCCGCGTACGTGTTCGACGAGGACGACTTCCGCGCCCGCTGCCGCGCCTGGACCGAGGCCTTCGAGGGCGCCGACGTGTTCTACGCCGCCAAGGCCTTCTGCTCCAAGGCCGTGCTCCGCGCCGCCGCCGAAGAGGGACTCTCCGTCGACGTCTGCACCGCCGGGGAGATCGCCGTGGCCCTCGCGGCCGGGCTCGACCCGGCCCGCCTGGGACTGCACGGCAACAACAAGTCGCTCGCCGAACTCCACCAGGCCGTCGAGATCGGCATCGGCCGCATCGTCGTCGACTCCCTGCAGGAGATCGAGCGCCTCGACACGATCGCCGGGGAACTCGGCAGGCGCCCCATGGTGATGGTTCGCGTCAACGTCGGCGTCGAGGCCCACACCCACGAGTACATCGCGACCGCGCACGAGGACCAGAAGTTCGGCTTCTCGCTCGCCGACGGCGACGCCTACGAGGCCGCCCGCCGCGTGGCCCACGCCGACAACCTCGAACTCCTGGGACTGCACTCGCACATCGGCTCCCAGATCTTCGACACCGCCGCGTTCGAGGTCTCCGCCGCCCGCGTCGCCCGCCTCCACGCCCAGCTCCAGACCGACCTCGACATCACGCTCGCCGAACTCGACCTCGGCGGCGGCTTCGGCATGGCCTACACGACCCAGGACGACCCGCAGCCGCCCGCGGTCATCGCCGCCGCGCTGCGCCGGATCGTCGACCGCGAGTGCGCCGCCGCCAGCATCGACGTCCCGCGCCTGTCCATCGAGCCAGGGCGCAGCATCGTCGGACCGTCGACGTTCACCCTCTACGAGGTCGGCACGGTCAAGCCCGTGACGCTGTCTGCGGGCGCCTCGCGCCTGTACGTCTCGGTCGACGGCGGCATCAGCGACAACATCCGCACGGCGCTCTACGACGCGACCTACTCCGCGACGCTCGCCTCGCGATCGTCCACTGCGACGCCCGCGCTCGCCCGAGTAGTGGGAAAGCATTGCGAATCCGGCGACATTGTTGTTAAAGATGAGTTCCTGCCGGCCGACATCGCGCCGGGAGACCTGATCGCGGTCCCTGGAACCGGCGCCTACTGCCGCTCCATGGGCTCGAACTACAACCACGTGCCCCGCCCGCCGGTCGTCGCCGTCCGCAACGGCGAGGCGCGGGTGATCCTGGCCCGGGAGACCGTCGAGGATCTGCTTCGACTCGACCTGGGCTAGCCACGCGGCCTTCACCATCGGAAAGAGGACACCAGCGATGAAACTCGCGCTACTCGGATGCGGCACCGTCGGCAGTGAAGTCGTGCGCCTCATGCGAACGCGCGGGGAGGAGCTGGCGGCCCGGGTGGGCGAGCCGGTCGAGATCGTCGGGATCGCGGTCCGCCGCATCGACCGCGACCGCTCGCACCTGCCGGTGGACGAGTCCCTGTTCACCACCGACGCGCTGGGCCTGGTCAAGCGCGACGACGTGGACATCGTGGTCGAGGTCGCCGGCGGCATCGAGCCCGCCCGCACCTGGATCCTGACCGCGCTCGGCCAGGGCAAGTCGGTCGTGACCGCGAACAAGGCCCTGCTCGCCGAGGACGGCCCGGCCCTGGCCGCCGCCGCCAAGGACGGCGGCGCGGACCTGTACTACGAGGCCTCCGCCGCCGCGGCGATCCCGCTCATGCGCCCGCTGCGCGAGTCGCTCCACGGCGACAAGATCAACCGCGTGCTCGGCATCGTCAACGGCACCACCAACTTCATCTGCACCGCGATGAGCACGAAGGGCACCTCCTTCGAGGAGGCCCTCGCGGAGGCCACCGACCTCGGCTACGCCGAGGCCGACCCGACCGCCGACGTGGACAACTACGACGCGGCCGCGAAGGCCGCGCTCATCGCCTCGCTCGCCTTCCACACGCACGTGGACCTCAAGGACGTCTACCGCGAGCCGCTGCGCGGCATCTCCGCGACCGACATCGCCTCCGCCGCGGCCGAGGGCCGCGTCGTCAAGCCGCTGTGCATCGCCACCCGGGAGGCCGACGGCGTGTCCGTGCGCGTCCACCCGGCGATGATCCCGGCCACCCATCCACTCGCGAACGTCAACGGCGCCTACAACGCCGTGTTCGTCGAGGCCGAGTCCGCCGGCCGCCTCATGTTCTACGGGGCGGGAGCCGGCGGCACCGAGACCGCCTCGGCCGTGCTCGGCGATATCGTGGCCGTGGCGCGCAACAAGCGCGGCGGGATCACCGCCTTCCCGCCCGAGGCCGCCTACTCGGACCTGCCGGTGAAACCCATCGGCGAGGCCCGCACCCGCTACCACGTCAGCCTTGACGTCGTCGACGAGCCCGGCGTGCTCGCGCGAGTGGCGGCCACCTTCGCCCACCACGGCGTCAGCCTCGCCACCGTCCACCAGTCCGGCCGGGGCGACGACGCCCAGCTGGTGGTGGTCACCCACACGGCCGCCGACAAGCAGCTGTCGGACACCGTGAAGGAACTGACGCAACTGACCTCGGTGCACCAAGTCACCAGCGTCATGCGCGTCGAAGGAGAGTAAGGACACGATGTCCGAACCTGCCATGCCGGTTTACGGCTCGCAAGCGTCGCCGAGCGGGCGACAGGGGTGGCGCGGCCTCATCGAGGAATTCCGCGACCGGCTCCCGGTCACCGACGCCACCCCCGTAGTGACCCTCCAGGAGGGCGGCACGCCGCTGCTGCCCGCCCCGACGCTGTCGGCGAAGACCGGCTGCGACGTCTACCTCAAGATCGAGGGCCTCAACCCGACCGGCTCGTTCAAGGACCGCGGCATGACGCTCGCGGTCTCCAAGGCGGTCGAGGACGGCTCGAAGGCCGTCATCTGCGCCTCCACCGGCAACACCTCCGCGTCGGCCGCGGCCTACGCGGCCCGCGCCGGGATCACCTGCGCGGTGCTCATCCCGGCCGGGAAGATCGCGCTCGGCAAGCTCGCCCAGGCCCTCGTGCACGGCGCGAAGGTCCTCCAGGTCGACGGCAACTTCGACGACTGCCTCACCATCGCCGACAAGCTCGCGATCGAGTACCCGGTGACGCTCGTCAACCACCTGAACTACAACCGCATCCTCGGGCAGAAGACCGCCGCGTACGAGGTCGTGCAGGTCCTCGGCGACGCCCCCGACATCCACTGCCTCCCGGTCGGCAACGCGGGCAACATCACCGCCTACTGGCTCGGCTACAACGAGGACCACCAGGCGGGCGCCGCCACGAAGCTGCCGCGGATGCTCGGCGTCCAGGCCGCCGGCTCGGCCCCGATCGTCGACGGCCGCGTCGTGGAGCACCCGCAGACGATCGCCACCGCGATCCGCATCGGCAACCCCGCCTCCTGGACCAAGGCGCTCGACGCCAAGAAGGAGTCGAACGGCGACATCATCGCCGCCACCGACCGCGAGATCCACGCCGCCTACATGCTCCTGGCCCGGTCCGAAGGGGTGTTCGTGGAACTCGCCTCGGCCGCCTCGGTGGCCGGCCTGCTCAAACAGGCCGAAGCCGGCTGGGTCGAAAGAGGACAGACGATCGTCTGCACCGTCACCGGCAACGGGCTCAAGGACCCCGACTGGGCCGTCTCCACCGCCCCGCAGCCGCACACCGTCCCGGTGGACGTGCTCAAGACCGCCACGGCCCTGGGGCTGTGATGGGGGAGCGAAGCGACCAGCGGCGGGAGGGCGGGCCCGTGACGGCGAGCGGAGCGATCACCCGTTCGGGTGGATCCGGTCGACGGGCGGGCCGCTAGCTTGGGCGCCTTCGCTGTGCACAATTACAGCTCCGCAAGCGTCGCCGAGAGCGGCCCGCGCGCGACGGTCCGCGTCCCGGCCACCTCCGCGAACCTCGGGCCGGGCTTCGACTCGCTCGGCCTCGCCCTCGACCTCTGCGACGAGGTCACGGCCGTCGCCACCAGCGGCACCGCCGTCACCGTCGAGGTCCAGGGCGAAGGCGAGGGCACCGTTGCGCTGGACGAGCGCCACCTCGTCGCCGCCACCATGCTGCGCACCTTCAAGCACCTGGACCTCGCGGCCCCGGGCCTGAAGATCCGCTGCCGCAACCGCATCCCGCACGCGCGCGGCCTCGGCTCGTCCTCCGCGGCGATCGTGGCGGGGATCATACTGGCCGACGCGCTCGCCGGAGCGGGCCTGACCCGCTCCGAGAAGCTCGTCCTCGCCAGTGAGATCGAGGGCCACCCCGACAACGTGGCCCCGTGCCTGCTCGGCGGCTTCACCATCGCCTACTCCACTGGGGACGGAGCGAGGGCCCTCAGTCTCGATCCCTCGCCGCGCGTGCACCCGTGGGTGTTCGTCCCGCAGGTCAAGGGCCTGACGGCGGTCGCCCGAGCGGCGCTGCCCGAGAAGGTCCCGCACGCCGACGCGGTCTTCAACCTGTCGCGCGCCGCCCTGCTGGTGGCCGCGATCTCGCGCCAGCCCTCGCGGCTCTTCGACGCCACGGACGACCGGCTCCACCAGTCGTACCGGGCCAAGGGAATGCCCGAGAGCGCGCAGCTGTTGAAAGACCTGCGTACCGCCGGGGTCGCCGCGGCGATCTCGGGCGCGGGACCGACCGTGCTGGCACTGACCGTCGACGACAAAGGCGTTCCCGAGGCCCCTGAGGGCTTCGCGGTTATGCGTTTGGACGTAGCGGACGGAGCCGCGCAGGTTGCGACCTCACAAAACGAGTGATCTTCGGGTCCGTTGTTGTCACTGGGAAGAGTGCGCTACTATTCCAACTAGACGACCACCCGGTGTCGTGACTGCTCGAAGCCTTGCTTATGCTTGTAGTCACAACAGCTGCGGCGCATCCAGCGCACGCCTGATCTCTTGTTTGGGTCATCACCCTCAACCATGGATTTGTGACTTTGCGTAGCTCCAGCGTGACTTGGCACAGTTTCGACGAAGGAACAGCCTCTGTCCGCATTTGGCCCCGAGTTCAAGGCTCGGAGCGGATCGCAATGGAGTGGACCGCAACCAGCGAGGATCGTCTTCAGCGGGAATCGGGACCACCACGTGTCTCACCGTGCACCGTCATTCATCGCGAGCTGGTCGGTCGCAAGCCCAGAGGCGTCGCCTCGATCAGGACAGTCTGCTCAGCGGACAGCCCAGGGGTGTTGAACCCAGTGTCAACTGTCGTCTCCCATCCGCCGCAATCGGCCACGCAGGCCCTTGGGCGGCAGAGGCGATGGCGGGACGCAGACCAGAACATCGGCATTGCGGCTATTTGAAAGACGCGGAAACTCCTCGAATTCACTTCGAAGTTCCGCCAGGGAAGGAATCCATTGAGCGACACCACCGGCACGACGTCGGACCGGATTAGCGATACGGCGTCGGCTTCGGGAGAACTCCCGGACGCCAAGAAGCGCCGTCGGGCAGGAACCGGTCTGGCCTCTATGCTGATGCCCGAGCTCCAGCAGATGGCGCAATCGCTCGGCATCACCGGCGTTGGCCGGATGCGCAAGAGCGAGCTGATCGCCGCCATCCAGGAGCAGCAGGACTCGGGCTCTCGGCCCGGCGGTGCCAGCGCAGAACGGGAGGCCCCGCCAGTGCCTGACTCTGATCAATCATCGACCGCCGAGGTTTCGCAGGACACTGTCGACACCGCGCCGAGCGACAACGGCTCCGCGCCTGTCGACGGCGGCTCCGAGGGCGCCGAAGCCAAGGGCGGCAACGCCGTCCGCCGGGCCACGCGCCCGGCCGGCCCGCCGCAGCCGCGTCGTCAGCGCCAATCGACCGATTACGCCGAGACCGACGAGCGTCAGACCGAGTCCGCCGAGTCCGAGGCACCGTCCTCGTACTCGCCGGCCGAGTCCGATGAGGACCGTCCGCAGCGCCGTCGCCGCACCCGTGAGAACGGGCGCGAGAACGGGCGCGAAGGCGGACGTGAAGGCGGACGCGACAACGGCCGCGAGAACGCCCGTGAGAACAACCGTCGCGACGAGCAGCCCGAGACCCGGACCGAGTCCCGCTCCGAGCGCCGCGACGACGACTACGACGACCGCGGCCCCCGCGACGGGGACGGCGACGGACGGCGCCGCAAGCGCCGCGACCGCTCCGACCGCCGCCGCTCCGGCGGACGCGAGGAGACCGAGCGCCCCAGCGGCGGCGGCGGCAACGTCCAGAACGACGAGCAGCTCGTCCCCGTGGCGGGCATCCTCGACATCCTGGACAACTACGCGTTCATCCGCACCACCGGCTACCTGGCCGGACCCGACGACGTCTACGTCTCCATGTCGCAGGTCCGCAAGTACCGGCTGCGCCGCGGCGACGCCATCACCGGCGCCGTCAAGCCCACGCGAGGCGGGGGCGAGGAGCCGAACGGCCAGGGCGGCAAGCAGCAGCAGCGCCGCGAGAAGTACAACCCGCTCGTGCGCCTCGACACCGTCAACGGGATGAACCCCGAGGACGCCAAGAAGCGCGACGAGTTCTACCGGCTCACGCCGCTCTACCCGCAGGAGCGCCTGCGTCTGGAGACCGAGCCGAACGCGCTGACCACGAGGGTTATAGACCTCGTGGCCCCGATCGGCAAGGGCCAGCGGGCCCTCATCGTCTCGCCGCCGAAGGCGGGCAAGACGATGGTGCTGCAGGCCGTCGCGAACGCGATCACCACGAACAACCCCGAGTGCCACCTCATGGTGGTCCTCGCGGACGAGCGGCCCGAAGAGGTCACCGACATGCAGCGCTCGGTGAAGGGCGAGGTCATCGCCTCGACCTTCGACCGCCCGCCGTCGGACCACACCACCGTCGCCGAACTCGCGATCGAGCGCGCCAAGCGCCTGGTCGAGCTCGGCCACGACGTGGTCGTGCTGCTCGACTCGATCACCCGACTGGGCCGCGCGTACAACAACTCGTCGCCCGCCTCGGGCCGGATCCTGTCCGGCGGCATCGACTCCACCGCGCTCTACCCGCCCAAGCGCTTCCTCGGCGCCGCGCGGAACATCGAGCACGGCGGTTCGCTGACGATCATCGCCACGGCGCTGGTCGAGACCGGTTCGATGGGCGACACGGTGATCTTCGAAGAGTTCAAGGGCACCGGCAACGCCGAGCTCAAGCTCGACCGCAAGATCGCCGAGAAGCGCACCTACCCGGCGATCGACGTTCACCAGTCGAGCACCCGCAAGGACGAGCTCATGATGAGCGCCGAGGAGCAGGCGGTCATGCTCAAGCTCCGCCGCGTCCTCTCCTCGCTGGAGCCCCAGCAGGCGATCGACCTGCTGATCGACCGCTTGAAGAAGACGCAGACGAACGCCGAGTTCCTGATGTCGATCGTCAAGAGCACGCCCGGCGAATAGCCGCGAGGCGTGAGGCCGCTCTGGTTGAGAGCGGCCTCACGCCTTAACATTGAATGCCGGTGCGCAGGTCGCGCACCCACCAAGGGCCCCCACGGGCCAGATGCGGTTCCGGTTCACGGCCTCGCGGCCGACCCGGCGACCCAGAGAAAGGGAAGTCATGAAAGACGGGATCCACCCTGAGTACGTCGTCACCGAGGTGACCTGTTCCTGCGGGAACGCCTTCACCACCCGTTCGACGGTGGCCAGTGGCAAGATCCAGGCTGCGACCTGCAACAAGTGCCACCCGTTCTACACCGGCAAGCAGCGCATCCTCGACACCGGCGGTCGCGTGGCCAAGTTCAAGGCCCGCTACGCCAAGACCCAGGAGAAGGCCGCTCAGAGCGGTAAGTAGCTTTGCCGCGCCGCGCTCGTGTCTGTGACACGGGCGCGGCGTTTTTCGTATGCCTTTCCCAAGACCCTGCTTAAGGACACGAGATGACCGCTGCCGACAACCGCCTGGCCTCGCTGCTCGCCGAATTCCAGGACCTCGAGGTCCAGATGGGCGACCCCGCGCTGCACGCCGACCAGGCCCAGGCCCGGCGGGTCGGCCGCCGCTACGCCGAGCTGTCCCCGATCAGCAAGACCGCCGCCGACATCGCCTCGGCCAAGGACGACCTGGAGACCGCCGAAGAGCTCGCCAAGGAGGACTCGGACTTCGCCGAAGAGGCCGACCGGCTCCGCGAGCGCATCCCCGAACTCGAGGAGAAGCTCGCCGAGCTGCTGGTCCCGCGCGACCCCGACGACTCCAAGGACGTCATCATCGAGATCAAGGCCGGCGCCGGCGGCGAGGAGTCCGGCCTGTTCGCCGGGGACCTCATGCGCATGTACCTGCGCTACTTCGAGCGCCAGGGCTGGGCAGTCGAGACCCTCGAAATGGTGCCCACCGACCTCGGCGGCATCAAGGACTCCTCGATCGCCGTGCGCACCAAGGGCACCCCCGAAGGCGGCAACGGCGTGTGGTCGCGCATGAAGTTCGAGGGCGGCGTCCACCGCGTCCAGCGCGTGCCCGTGACCGAGTCGCAGGGCCGCGTCCACACCTCCGCCGCCGCGGTCACCGTCATGCCCGAAGCCGAAGAGGTCGACTTCGAGCTGAACATGAACGACGTCCGCGTCGACGTCTACCGCTCCTCGGGCCCCGGCGGCCAGTCGGTCAACACCACCGACTCCGCCGTGCGCCTCACCCACGTGCCCACCGGCGTCGTCGTGACCAGCCAGAACGAGAAGAGCCAGCTCCAGAACAAGGAGGCCGCGATCAAGGTCCTGCGCGCCCGCCTGCTCGCCAAGCAGCAGGAGGAGGCCGCGGCGGCCGCCGGCGCGGCCCGGCTCCTCCAGGTGCGCACCGCCGACCGCTCCGAGCGCATCCGCACCTACAACTTCCCGCAGAACCGGCTCACCGACCACCGCGTCGGCTACACCGCGTACAACCTCGACCAGGTCATGGACGGCGCGCTCGACGAGACCCTCGACGCCCTCGCCGCCGCCGACCGGGCCGAGCGCATGGCGCGGGGCTCGGACGATTAACGGCTCGCAGGCAGCGCCGGGGCCGGACCGGACGACCTCCTGGCCCCAGGCCATCGCCGCGGCGACGCGGAGGCTCGAAGCCGCGGGCGTCCACTCGCCGCGAGTGGACGCCGAGCTGCTGGCCGCCCACGTCTCCGGGAGCACCCGCGCCCGACTGCTCATCGCCGACGATCCCGCCGCGGCGCAGCTCGAGCGGTTCGACGCCCTCGTCGAGCGCCGCTGCGCCCGCGAACCGCTCCAGCACCTGACCGGCTCGGCCGCGTTCCGCTACGGCGAACTCGCGGTCGGACCGGGCGTCTTCGTGCCCCGGCCCGAGACCGAACTCCTGGTCGACTGGGCCCTGGAGCACCTGCCGAAGGGCGGCACCGTCATCGACGCGTGCTCCGGCTCCGGCGCGGTCGCCCACGCCCTCGCCACCGAGCGGCCCGACGCCACCGTCTGGGCCGTCGAGATCGACCCCGACGCCTTCGAATGGCTCGAATCGAACCTCGACGGCACCGGCGCGACCCCCGTCAACGCCGACGCGATCGCCTCCGGGACGCTCGCCGAACTCGACGGGCTCGTGGACCTCGTCACCGCGAACCCGCCCTACGTGCCCTTCGAGATCGAGGTCGCCCCCGAGGTCAGCTTCGACCCCTCGGGCGCGGTCTACGCCGCCGAAGCGGGGCTCGCCGTCATCCAGCCGCTCGCCGTCCGCGCCTCGCGCTGGCTCAGGCCCGGCGGCTGGTACGGGTTCGAGCACGACGACACGCACCGCCGGGCCGCGCCGGAGATCCTGCGCGTCAGCGGCTTCACCGAAGTCGAAGACCACGACGACCTGGCGGGCCGACCGCGGTTCGCGACGGGAAGGCTAGGCTTGCTGCCGTGAGGCTGTTCAATTGCAGGAAGATCAAGGACCGCGCGACCGGGTTGAAGTCGGCGGCCAGGGCCGTCGGCGGCGGCCGGCTGGTCGTCATCCCGACCGACACCGTCTACGGCATCGGCTGTGACGCGTTCAACCACACGGCGGTGAGGGCGCTCCTGACCGCGAAGGGCCGCGGGCGCGACATGGCGCCCCCGGTGCTCATCGGCTCGAAGCGCGCGCTCGACGGCATCGCCTCCGACATCCCCGACTCCGCCAAGGAGCTCATCGAGGCGTTCTGGCCCGGGCCGCTCACGGTGGTCGTGCACTACTCGCCGAGCCTGGCCTGGGATCTCGGCGACACCGACGGCACGGTCGCGGTGCGCATGCCGCTGCACCCGCTGGCGCTCGAACTGCTCAAGGAGACCGGCCCGATGGCCGTCTCCTCGGCGAACAAGCACGGGCAGCCCCCGGCCGAGTCCGCGGCCGACGCGAAGTCCCAGCTCGGCTCCGACGTCTCGGTGTACCTCGAGGCCGGACCGAGTGAGGACAACCTGCCGTCGACGATCGTCGACTGCGTCGCGCACCCGCCCCAGGTCCTGCGCGAGGGCGCCCTGACCCTGGAGCAGATCCGCAAGATCGTGCCCGACACGCTCGACCGCGACGGCTACGGCCCCGGCGAGCGCCCCGAGGAGCAGGAAGCCGACGACGAGGCCGCCGACGCGGAAGGCACCGACGAGAAGCAGGACGAAGGGACCCCGGCGTGACGGCGCCGTTTTCCGTCCTGCACGTGTGCATCGGCAACATCTGCCGGTCGCCGATGTCCGAACGCATCCTCGACGGGCTCACCGGCGACGACGTGTTCAACCACGGCGCGGGCATCTCGGCCTTCCACGAGGGCGAGAACATGCAGCCCAAGTCGATGGACGAGCTCGAGGCGCGCGGCTACGACTTCGAGGGCCACCGGTCCCGGCACCTCGTCCGCGCGCACGTCGAGTCCTCCGACCTGATCCTGGTCGCCACGATCGGCCACCTCGAGTTCATCGCCGAGCGCTTCCCCGAGGCGGTCGCCAAGACGTTCCTGGTGCGCTCCTTCGGCCGGCTCGCGGCCGACGCCGCGGCCTCGCTGCCCGATGGCGACACCGCCACCCGCGGCAAGGCCCTCGTGACGGCCGCCGAGGACCAGCGGGCCGACTACGACGAGGTCGACCTGTCGGACCCGTGGGGGATGAGCGCGGCGGTCTACGGCCGGATCGCGGACCAGCTCGAAGCGGCCCTCAAGCCCGTCGCGTCCGCGCTGGAAGGCGGCCGATGAAGATCGCACGGGGATTCCTGAAGCCCTGCTTCGCCGTCGCCGCCGTGGTGGCGGTTCTCGCCGCCGTCGCCGGATGGATCACCGTCGGCAGTGCCGGCGCCTGGGCCGCTCCGGCTGGAGTAGCCTTGGCCGCCTTGGGGTTCGCGGGGTCCGTGTGGGCGGTCGCGAGCGTCGAGAAGATTGATCTTCGTCTCACTCTCCCTATGGCGTTGATCACGTACGCAGTGAAGCTCATGCTCGTGTTCGCGGCGCTGTGGGCCGTCCAGTCGACGGTGCCGGATGCCTTGCCGCCCTTCGCCTGCGGCATCATCGGCGGGGCCGTGGCTTGGCTCACCACCCAAGCTGTCTGGGCATACAAGGCGAAAATCCCCTACATCGAGTTGAGCCGGGACCACTGATCGCCGTACACCGGCTGACACGCCGCGTTTCGTTGAGGTTGACAAACGCGCACGGATGACGCTCATCTCAGCGAACCCGCTGGGCAGTTCCTGCGTAGTAGCTGTTAGAGTTCAGCTCGACATGGCCGACATGGAACCCCCCGATCGCAAGCCGCAATCCGATGGCTCGGAAATGGGCTGGCGCGCTTTGGGATATCTGCTTTCCGGAATCATCTTCTGGGGTGGTCTCGGATATCTCGTCGACCTGTGGCTCGAACTGCCCAAAGTCGGGCTCCTGGTGGGGATGCTAGTCGGTGCTGGAGCAGGAATGTATCTGCTGATCAAGCAAATGTCGCCGTAATTTTGACCGACACTGACTGAGAGGCGTGGCTCGCGTGACCGACTCAGCCATGGTGCTGGCCGAAGGGGACTCCCACTTCCCACCCGGCATTGACAGCTTCAATTTTGCCGACTGGTTCTCGGGGCTCAGCGACACCGCCCTTACTCACATGTTCACCACCATCACGTTCGGTGTGTGGGCTTCAGTCGCGGTACTCATCGTGTTCTTCCTGTGGGCGTACCGCAAGCCCCAGATCGTCCCCTCCAAGAAGCAGTGGCTGGCCGAGTCCGCCTACGGCTTCATCCGGAACACCGTCGCCATCGACCTGATGGGCAAGAAGACGGGTGTGCGTTTCGCCCCGTATCTCGCGACGCTGTTCCTGTTCATCCTCGTCATGAACTTCTGGGCCATCGTGCCCGGCATCCAGGTCTCCCCGAACTCCCACATCGCGTTCCCGCTGATGCTGGGCGTCCTGTCCTGGGTCATCTACATGTTCATCGGCATCAAGCAGCACGGATTCGTGAAGTTCATGAAGATCACCTGCGTGCCCCCGGGCGCGCCGTGGTTCATCTACCCGCTGCTGGTGCCGATCGAGTTCCTGCAGAACATCATCCTGCGCCCGGTCACCCTGGCCCTGCGGCTCTTCGCGAACATGTTCGCCGGCCACCTCATCCTCCTGGTCTTCATCCTGGGCGGGTTCGAGTTGCTGAACTCCGGCAACCTCCTCATTCAGGGCCTGTCCGTCTTCTCGTTCGCCATGGGCATCGGCATGACGTTCTTCGAACTCATCGTCATCGCGCTTCAGGCGTACGTCTTCACGCTCCTGACGGGCATGTACATCCAGGGGTCCCTCGCGGACGAGCACTGAGGTCCACGGGCCCCCACCCCCACCCAAGATTTCGAAATTGAACAAACAACGTGGCGTGTTTGACACGCCACGCTGACACCTAGGAGAAAACGCCATGGAAGGCACTCTCAACGTCGTCGGATACGGCCTCGCCGCGATCGGCCCCGGTATCGGTGTTGCTCTGATCTTCGCCGCGTGGATTACCGCCACCGCCCGCCAGCCCGAGTCGGCCGGCATCACCCGCCCGATGCTGTTCATGGGCTTCGCGCTCGTCGAGGTTCTGGCCCTGTTCGGCCTGGTCCTCGCCTTCGCCCTCTCTTAAACCCCATCTGGAGCGATCATGATTGAAGCCGCCGAAGGGTCGGCGATCCTCTTCCCGATCTGGCAAGAGATCGTCGTAGGTGCGGTCGCCTTCGGTCTGCTCTGCTTCGTGCTGATGAAGTTCGTCTTCCCCTTGATGGAGAAGACCTTCGAAGCACGAGTGGACGCGATCGAAGGCGGCATCGAGCGGGCTGAACGGGCTCAAGAAGAGGCCAATCAGACGCTCGAGGAGTACCGCCGCAAGCTCGCCACCGCGCAGGAGGAGGCCGCCGCGATCCGCGACGAAGCCCGCGCCGACGCAGTGGCGGCCAAAGAGGAGATCCTCGTCTCCGCCCGCGAAGAAGCCAACCGCATCATCGCGGCCGGTCACTCCCAGATCGAGGCCTCGCGCCAGCAGCTCGTCCGCGAGCTGCGCGGCGAGGTCGGCAACCTGGCCGTGGACCTGGCCGGGAAGATCATCGGGCAGCGCCTCGCAGGCGACGCCGACACGACGGCGACTGTCGACCAGTTCCTGGCGCAGATCGCCGACGAGACGGCCGAGACGAGCGGAGCGCGCTGATGTCGACGACTGGACGCGAAAGCATCGAGGCCGGCCGCGAGGTACTGGAGGCGGCCGCCTCCAGCCTCTCGGCCGAGCAGCTCACCGAGTGCGGCGATCAGCTGCTGGGAGTGACGCGGTTCCTCGTCGACCAGCCTCGGCTGCGTCGCGCCCTGTCCGACCCCGCCCGCAAGGCGGACGACCGGGAGGGCCTGGTCCGCGGGCTCATCGCGGACCAAGTGGGCGCGACCACCGCTGACGTGGTGGCCGTGCTCGCGCGGGGCCGTTGGAGCGGCCCCGCGGAACTGGTCGACGGCACCGAGCAGCTCGCCGTCAAGGCGCTGCTGCTCGCCGCCGAGAAGGACGGTTCCCTGGCGAACGTCGAAGACGAGCTGTTCCGCTTCGGGCGGCTCGTCGACGGCGACCCGGGGCTGTCCTCGGTCCTGGGCGCTTCGGGTTCCGACCCGAAGGGCCGGGCCGTGCTGGTCGAGCGCCTGCTCGACGGCAAGGCCGAGCCGGTGTCCGTGCAACTGGCGGCCGCCGCCTGCTACGGCATCGGCGGGCGCAGTTTCCACGCGTCGCTGGCACACCTGGTCGAGTCCGCCGCGGCGGCTCGCGACGAGGCCGTGGCCTACGTGACCGTGGCGGCGCCGCTGGACGAGTCGGGCGAGCGTCAGCTCGCCGCGAAGCTCACCCTGGTCTACGGCCGCCCGGTGGCGCTCAAGGTCACCGTCGACCCCGCGATCGTCGGGGGCATCCGAGTGCAAGTCGGCTCGGAACTGTGGGACGGTTCCGTCTCACGCCGCCTCGACGAAGCCCGCCAAGCCTTGGCCGGACGATGATCCAGCCGGTATCAACAGAAAGGTAAACGTTCAGATGGCTGAATTGACCATCTCCTCAGACGAGATTCGCAGCGCGCTCGACAGCTACGTCTCGTCCTACCGGCCGGAGATCACCCGCGAAGAGGTCGGTACCGTCACCTCCGCCGGCGACGGCATCGCCGTCGTCGAGGGCCTGCCCTCCGTCATGGCCAACGAGCTCCTGGAGTTCGAGGGCGGCGTGATGGGCCTGGCCCTGAACCTCGACATCCGCGAGATCGGCGTCGTCCTCCTGGGCGACCCGGTCAAGGTCGGCGAGGGCCAATCCGTCAAGCGCACCGGCAAGGTCCTCTCCGTGCCGGTCGGGGACAAGTTCCTCGGCCGCGTCGTGGACGCCCTGGGCAACCCCATCGACGACCTCGGCGAGATCGAGGCCGAGGGCGAGCGCGAGCTGGAGGCCCAGGCCCCCAACGTCGTCAGCCGCCAGTCGGTGCACGAGCCGGTCGAGACCGGCATCAAGGCCATCGACTCGATGACCCCGATCGGGCGCGGCCAGCGCCAGCTGATCATCGGCGACCGCAAGACCGGCAAGACGCAGGTCGCGATCGACACGATCATCAACCAGCGGGCCAACTGGGAGTCCGGCGACCCGAACAAGCAGCTCCGGTGCATCTACGTCGCGGTGGGCCAGAAGGGCTCCACCGTCGCCGGCATCAAGGGCATGCTCGAAGCGCACGGCGCGATGGAGTACACCACCATCGTCGCGGCGAACGCCGACGAGCCCGCGGGTCTGAAGTACCTGGCCCCCTACACCGGTTCGGCGATCGGCCAGCACTGGATGTACGGCGGCAAGCACGTCCTCATCGTCTTCGACGACCTGTCGAAGCAGGCCGAGGCCTACCGCACCGTGTCGCTGCTGCTGCGTCGCCCCCCGGGCCGCGAGGCCTTCCCCGGCGACGTCTTCTACTTGCACTCCCGTCTGCTGGAGCGCTGCGCGAAGCTCTCCGAGGAGCTGGGCAGCGGTTCGATGACGGGTCTGCCGATCATCGAGACCAAGGCCGGCGACATCTCGCAGTTCATCCCGACCAACGTCATCTCGATCACCGACGGCCAGGTCTACCTCGAAGAGGGCCTGTTCAACTCGGGTGTGCGACCGGCGATCAACGTCGGCACCTCCGTCTCCCGTGTCGGTGGCGCCGCGCAGACCAAGGGCATGCGCTCCGTCGCGGGCTCGCTGCGTCTGGACCTGGCCCAGTACCGCGACCTGGAGGCCTTCGCGGCCTTCGCGTCCGACCTGGACGCCGCTTCAAGGGCCCAGCTGGACCGCGGTCTGCGGATGGTCGAACTGCTCAAGCAGGGTGTGGCCGAGCCGCTCCCGATGGGCGAGGAGACCATCTCGATCTGGGCGGGCACTTCGGGCGGGCTCGACGACATCCCCGTCGGGGAGGTCCGTCGTTTCGAGAACGAGTTCCTCACCTACATGCGCGCCAACCACAAGGACGTCGTCGCTCAGCTGACCGCCGGCAACGACAAGGTGACCGGCGACATCGAGGACACCCTCAAGCGCGCCATCGCCAAGTTCAAGCAGATGTTCAAGGCCAACGCCGACGACCTGAACGTGACCGACACCGCTGAAGACGCCCTCGAGGGCGACGTGGACGTCGAGACCGTCAAGCGCGTCAAGAGGGGTTAGCCATGTCAGCGCAGCTTCGTACCTTGCGCAAGCGGCTGAAGTCGACCCAGTCCATCAGGAAGATCACCAAGGCGCAGGAACTGGTCGCGACCAGCCGCATCGCCAAGGCCCAGGAGCGGGTGGCGGCTTCGCTGCCGTACTCGCGCGCCATGACGAGCGTCATGACGTCCTTGGCCTCGAACGCGTCGATCAACCACCCGCTGCTTCAGCCGCGCAAGCGGGTTCGGCGCGCGGGTGTCCTGGTGATCACCGCGGACAAGGGGATGTGCGGCGGCTACAACGCCAACGCCATCCGCACGGCCGAGCAGTTGATCTCGCGTCTCGCCGAAGAGGGCAAGGTGCCGGTCCTGTACGTCGTCGGCCGCAGGGGCGTGGACTACTACCGGTTCCGTTCGCGGAACATCGAGCAGAACTGGACGGGCTTCTCGCAGCAGCCGAAGGTCTCCGACGCGCAGGTGATCACGCGGACGCTGCTCGCGGCGTTCATGTCCGGCGCCGACGACGAGGACGACGACGGCGGTGCGGACGGTATCCTCGGTATCGACGAACTGCACATCGTCCACACCAGGTTCGTCTCGCTGCTCACGCAGACCCCTGAACCGCGGCAATTGGCTCCCCTCGAGGTCGAAGAGGTGGAGGAGCACGAGCTCGACGAGCACGTGCTGCTTCCCGACTACGAGTTCGAGCCGAACCCGGAGGCGCTGCTCGACGCGCTGCTGCCGAAGTACTTGACGACTCGCATCTACGCGGCGCTCATCGACGCCGCGGCCAGCGAGCTGGCGGCGAAGCGTCGGGCCATGAAGGCCGCTACGGACAATGCCGATGAAATGATCAAGACCCTGCGGCGGAGCGCGAACGCAGCGCGGCAGGCGGCGATCACGCAGGAGATCAGCGAAATCGTGGGCGGGGCCAGTGCCCTTTCCGCCGCAGGAAGAGAGTAACGATGACTGACACTCAAGGAGTGGGGCGCGTCGTACGGGTCATCGGGCCCGTCGTCGACGTCGAGTTCCCTCGAAACGCCATCCCGCCGATCTTCAACGCACTCCACGTTGACGTGACCTACACCGGCGAGGCCAAGACGCTGACCCTGGAAGTGGCCCAGCACTTGGGCGACAACCAGATCCGCGGCATCTGCATGGCCCCGACCGACGGCCTGGTCCGCGGTACCGAGGTCCGCGACACCGGCGGGCAGATCAAGGTCCCCGTCGGCGACGGCATCAAGGGCAAGGTCTTCAACGTCCTCGGCGAGTGCCTCAACCTCACCGAAGGCGAAGAGCTGCAAGCCGACGACCACTGGGAGATCCACCGCCACGCCCCGGCGTTCGCGCAGCTGGAGCCGAAGACCGAGATGCTGGAGACCGGCATCAAGGCGATCGACCTCCTCGCCCCGTACGTCAAGGGCGGCAAGATCGGCCTGTTCGGCGGCGCCGGCGTGGGCAAGACGGTGCTCATCCAGGAGATGATCATCCGTGTCGCCCAGAACTTCGGCGGTTCCTCCGTGTTCGCCGGCGTCGGCGAGCGCACCCGTGAGGGCAACGACCTCATCGCCGAGATGGACGAGGCCGGGGTTCTGGAGAAGACCTCCCTGGTCTACGGCCAGATGGACGAGCCGCCGGGCGTGCGCCTCCGCGTCGCCCTGTCGGCCCTGACGATGGCCGAGTACTTCCGCGACGTCAAGAACCAGGAGGTGCTGCTCTTCATCGACAACATCTTCCGGTTCACGCAGGCCGGTTCGGAGACCTCCGCGCTGCTGGGCCGCATGCCCTCGGCCGTGGGCTACCAGCCGACCCTCGCGGACGAGATGGGTGAGCTCCAGGAGCGCATCACCTCGCTGCGCGGCAAGGCCATCACCTCGATGCAGGCCGTGTACGTCCCCGCGGACGACTACACCGACCCGGCGCCGTTCACCGCGTTCACGCACTTGGACGCGACGACGAACCTGGAGCGGAAGATCTCCGACAAGGGCATCTACCCCGCGATCGACCCGCTGGCCTCGAACTCCCGCATTCTGGAGCCCGAGGTCGTCGGCGCCGAGCACTACGCGGTGGCCTCCACGGTGAAGCAGATCCTGCAGAAGTACAACGAGCTGCAGGACATCATCGCCATCCTCGGCATGGACGAGCTCTCGGAAGAGGACCGTCTCGTCGTCGGCCGCGCGCGCCGGATCGAGCGCTTCCTGTCGCAGAACACGTTCGCGGCGAAGCAGTTCACCGGCGTGGACGGCTCGTTCGTCCCCGTCAAGGAGACCGTCGAGGCCTTCAAGAAGATCGCAGAAGGGGAGTACGACCACTTCCCCGAGCA
Organism: Glycomyces harbinensis; assembly: GCF_900101745.1. Taxonomy (GTDB): domain Bacteria; phylum Actinomycetota; class Actinomycetes; order Mycobacteriales; family Micromonosporaceae; genus Glycomyces; species Glycomyces harbinensis. The sequence continues at coordinate 195,924 of NZ_FNAD01000003.1, forward strand.
GGCGTTCTTCATGTGCGGCGGCCTCGAGGACCTGCACAAGAACGAAGAGGAGCTCCGCAAGAAGGGCCAGCCCTAGTTGAAGCACCTGTCGGGCCCGGCACGTCTATCGTGCCGGGCCCCTCGTGCTGCCCGCGTCGAGGTTCACAGGATCAATTTTGCATATCGAAATCTGCGTGTCGCTGGTCTCATACGCTCATGGTGTGCGAATATCGCTACATGAGTCTTGACAGTGAGTGGGCCGCCGTGGGTGAACGGATCCGGCGTGCTCGCGTGGCGGGCGGGTTGTCGCAGGGCAAGCTCGCTGAGGCGATCGGCCTCGATGACCGCAGCGTCATCTCGAAGATCGAACACGGCGAACGCCGTGTTGACGGGATGGAACTGGCACGGCTCAGTGAGGCGCTGCGCGTGCCGATGCGCCAATTCCTGGAGGATCCGCCCAGGCAGATCGTCTCGCGCCGCAACGGGCTCGTCGCCGAGGAGACCACCTCCGAAGAGCGTGTGGACTTCCGTGTGCAGACCGAACTCGTAGCGTGGGCCTATGACGCTGACCAGCTCTGCGAACTCAATGTGTTGTCGATACCTGAGCTTATGAGGTATCAAGGCGCGCAGTCGAATGCGGAGGAGATCCGCAGCGCCGCCCGATGGCTTCGACGTTGTCTCGGGCTAGCGGATCAGCCGGTCGAAAGTCTTCTCGCAGAAGCGCAACGCGCAGGCGTGCTGTTGGCGGTCATAGAAATCGAATGTGAAGGCGCGAGCATGCACTACGGCGACTTCGCCGTAGGAGTGGTGAACCGCCATTCCGATTTCGGTCGAAGGCGTGCCACCGCCGCCCACGAACTGGGGCACATGGTGCTCGGTGACGAGTACACGAGCGAGATCGGCGTGCACGCGTCGAAGAACGAACGAGAAGCGCTTGTCGATGCATTTGCATCGGAATTCCTCCTGCCCGCGGCCGCCTTCGGCCACGCGACCGCCAAGTTGAATCGCACCGGGCTGATTGAGAAGGCTGCTGAATACCGAGTGTCCTGGACACTGGCCATCAGACAGGCGCAGCTTGCCGGTGCGCTGAACGATGGCGACGCCAAAGACTGGGCAGCGAGAAAACCGACACAGGCTGAGTTCATGGACGCCATCGGCTGGGTGCCGCAACCTGACCTCGAGAAGATGACCATCGCACCAATGGTCGCCCATGCTGTGATGCAGGCGTACACGAAGAGCCTCATCACCGCCACTCGTGCGGTCGAGATCATGCGAGGTCAGCTCGACACCGCCGATCTGCCCGAAATCGAGCCCCAGGCGCGTGATCGGTGGTAGACGGCATCGAATGCGCCGGCCTGGTAATGGACACGAGTTGTCTGAGACACTTCGCACTTGCCGATCGAATCGATGTCCTCGGTGACCTGGTGAAGGGCATCCCCTGCCGTACAACCAGCGTCGTGTCCGATGAACTGCGACGGCGCATTCCTGAAGCTCCGGAGCTGCGGCGGGTCTTTGATCAGAGTTGGCTCAGTGAAGAGCGTATCGATGAGAGCCTTGAGCGACTCGGCAGCTTCGTCAGCTGGGCCGAGCGAATCGGTTCGAAAGGCGGGCACGATCTTGGTGAAGCCAGCGTTCTCGCCGTTGCGTCAGAGCTTGGATTCACCGCGGTCTTGGACGACCGCCATGCGAGATCGGTGGCTTCGGCTCACTACCGGCAAGTCCACGGCACGCTGTGGCTGCTGGCGGAAAGCTGGAGAATCGATCGGGCCACCGAAGTCCAAGTGTGCAATCTCGTGAATGCACTCCGCGATTCAGGGATGCGGTTGCCCTGTTCAGGCGGTGATTTTTCGAAGTTCGCCAAGACGAACAAGCTCGGGCCGTGGCGGTGACCGCACGATGGCACGACAGCGACAGCGAACGGCCCCGGAACCGCGAGGTTCCGGGGCCGTTCTGCTCCCCAGGTGGACGGTCTCGGTGATCAGTCGTCGGCGTCGTCATCGTCGTCGGACTGGAGCGCGGCGGCGGGCACGCCGGCGGCGCAGGTGACCTCGTAGACGAGGCCGTCGTCATCGTCATCGTCATCGTCGTCACCGGCGCCGGTGAACGCGATCGAGGCGAGCGTCCCGGGGCCCGGGTCGACGGTGCCGGTGCTCCAGCCCTGGGCGGGCACCCACCAGTCGAGGAGCACCTGGTCGCCTTCGCAGGTGGCCTGGAACGTGCCGCCGTCGCCGCCGAGGACGTGTCCGTCGGTGCCCGCGCTCGGCGCGGTCTCCAACTGGCCGGTCGGCTCCTCGGCCGCCGTGGGCGATTCGTCCGTCGAAGCGGACGTGGGCGCATCGCTCGGCGAAGCGGAGCCGGCCGCGTCGTCGCCGGTGTCCGCCAAGGCCGATTGGATGGCCTCGTCGGACATCGGCTGCTCGGGTCCCGCGAGGCTCCCGCCCTGCGCCAGTGCCACCGCGCCGACGCCCGCCGTCACCGCGACCGCGGCGGCCGCGGCCCATCCGCTCACTACCCATTTCCTCTGCATGCCACCAGCCTGCCCGCACCAACGTTAAGGCTGCGATAAGGCCGCTCTAAGCCTTCGCAGGTCACCGCCGCAGGGGTGGATTCGGAGCGTGTCGGCCGCATAGAGTTCCGGCCATGGCCCAACTGCTGCTGATCGAGGACGACGAGCGCGTCCGCTCCGCCCTGCTGCGGTCCCTGCGCGACCTGAACCACCAGGTCGCCTCCGCACCCGACGCGATGACCGGACTGCGCGCCGCGATCGACCACCGCCCGGACCTGGTCGTGCTCGACCTGGGCCTGCCCGACCTGGACGGGTCGCAGATGCTGCGGATGCTCCGCGGCGTCTCGGACGTGCCGGTGATCGTGGCGACCGCCCGCGACGACGAGGACGAGATCGTGCGGGTCCTCGGCTCGGGCGCCGACGACTACGTGGTCAAGCCCTTCACCGCCAAGCAGCTCGACGCCCGCATCCAGGCGGTGCTGCGCCGCACCGGCGGCGGTGGCGGCGAGCGGGATTCGACGGTCGCGGTCGGGGCCTTGCGCATCGACCCGCGCGGACGCTCCGCCCACCTCGACGGCACCGCACTCGAGTTGAGCCCCAAGGAGTTCGATCTGCTGCACTACCTCGCCTCCCGCGCCGGCGAGGTCGTCGCGAAGCGCCAGCTGCTCACCGACGTGTGGGACCTGCCGTTCGGCGGCGCGGACAAGACCGTGGACGTGCACCTGGCGTGGCTGCGGCGTAAGCTCGGCGAGACCGCGCAGGCCCCGCGCTTCCTGCACACCGTGCGCGGCGTGGGCGTCAAACTGGTCGACCCGACCGCGGGGGACGAGCGATGAGGGCCCGTCTGACGCTCCTGGTGGGGGCCACCGCGACCCTGATCCTGTTGGCGTTCTCGATCCCCATGGCGATCCTGCTGCGCAACAGCGCCGCCCAGGAGGCCATCGCCGCCGCGGAGCTGGAGGGGCAGAACCTCACGCCGATCGTCAGCTCCGGCGACCTGGCGCGCACCGAGACCACGGTGCAGACCTTCAACGCCCAGAACGCCTACCCGGTGACCGTGTTCTGGCCCGACGGCACGGTCATCGGTGAGCCGGCCCCCCGGTCCGACGCGGTCGAGCTCGCCGCCCTCGGCCGGTCGCTGACGGCCTCCACCGCCTCCGGCCGCGAGATCCTCTACGGCATCGGCCTCCAGGACGGCACCGCCGTCGTCCGCGTCCACGTCTCCGACGAGCAGCTGACCGAGGGCGTCGCCCGCTCCTGGCTGCTGCTCGGGGTGATCGCCGTGGCGCTCCTGGCGTTCGGCCTCACGGTCGCCTCGCTGTTCGCGGGGCGGCTCCTGGTGCCGCTCAACAACCTCGCCGCGGTCTCGCACCGGCTCGCCGAAGGCGATCTGGTGGCCCGCGCCGACGCGGCCGGACCGGCCGAGCTGCGCAACGTCGGCACCGCGCTCAACACGCTCGCCGACCGGATCAAGGACCTCCTCGAGGCCGAGCGCGAGCGCGTCGCCGACCTCTCCCACCGCCTGCGGACCCCGCTGACGGTGCTGCGCCTGGAGGCCGAGGCCATGCGCGACCCCGCCGAGCGGGCGACGCTCGAACAGGCGGTGGCCGAGGTCGAGCGGTCGGTGAACCTGGCGATCGAGCACGCCCGCAACCCCGCCGAGGCTGGAGCGTGCGACGCCTCGGCCGTCGTGGCCGAACGCGTCGAGTTCTGGTCGGCGCTCGCCGAGGACACCGCCCGCGAGTGCCGGGTGCGACTGGCGCCCGGACCGCTCATGGTGCACCTGTCGGCCGCCGACCTGGCCGCGGCGATGGACTCCCTGCTCGCCAACGTCTTCGCGCACACGCCCGACGGGACCGCGTTCGAGGTCCGGTTGACGCCGCGCTACGACGGCGGCGCGATCGTGGACGTCGCCGACGAGGGACCGGGACTGCCGAACCTCGCGGTGTTCGACCGCGGCCGCAGCGAAGGCGGCTCGACCGGTCTGGGCCTGGACATCGCCAGGCGCGCCGCCGCCGCCTCGGGCGGCCAGCTGGTGTTCGGCCAGGGCCCGGGCGGCAGGGGCGCGCTCATCAGACTCGAACTGGGTTGAGGGACGAGCGCCCCGGGATCATTCGGCGAACCGGTATGGTCCGCCGCATTTGACGGTCTCCGTGCCGCTACGAAACGGCTACGAGTCGCGGCGATCGACCCGTGCATCCGCCCCGAAGCACTCCTTGTACGCACGCGCCCAAGGGTTCGCGCCGAGCCACGGGTAGAGCGCGGCCGCGGCGAGGCAGTACTTGCTGACCGACACCGGCCGCGCCCCGGACCGCCACAGCATCCGGTCGACCGGCCCGCCCGCCTGCGCCGACTTGACCTCGACCAGGCACACCCGCCGGGCCGCCGCCGTACCGGTCGCCCCGGTGACCGTGAGCTCCTCGTCGCACGTGATCCGGGTGGCCGCACGCAGGTCCACGAGCGTGTGGCGGCGGTAGTCGGTGCGCAGCCGCGGGGCCATCCCGGGCGGCACGGCCATGCCGTAGGCGCTCTGGAGGGTCTCGGCGAGGAACGCGGCGGCGTCCGGTGCGAGCCGCCCGGCGTCGGCGGCCCGGTAGTCCATGCGCTGCTTCACCGTGTCCGCCCGCGCGCCTTTGAGCTTGACCTCGAAGGCGCATTCGCCGGAGTCGGCGTAGGTGCGCGAACGGACCTTGAACCGGTGCCTGCGGCCCTGGCGGTGCTGGCGGTACGTCAGCAGTCCGGGCGTGTCGAAGTAGATCGACTCGTACGCGAACCGGCGGCGCCCGTCGATTTCGAGGCAGCGCCAGTCGCCGCCGTGCGCGAGCCGTTCCCGGAAGCGCCCGTAGGCGTCGGGGGTCAGCAGGTACTTGGAGTCGACGCGGGTCTGGAGGTTCGCCGAGTCGACCACTGAGGCGAGGTCGACGGGGGCGAACAGGTCGAGTCCGGTGCGCATCAGACCCTCGCGATCGGGTAGGTGCGGTCGGGGGTCGCGGGGGCGCCGACCGGCAGCGGCTGGAAGCGGACGTCGACGGTCATGGTCTCGCGGACGTAGTCGGTGTCGACGACCTCGAACTTGCGGACCTTCGCGTCGAGGCGGCGCTCCAAGTCCTCCTTGAGGCGTGCCTCGTCGCGGTGGACGGTGTCGAGCACGATCATGCGGTGCCGGGCCCGGTTCGCCAGGCGCGGATGGTCGGCCACGTACATCGTCAGCACCAGGAGCACGCTGAGGCCGATCATGACCGCCGGCCGCGACGACCCGATGCCGTTGATGAGGCCGAGCGCGAGCGCCGTGAAGTAGTAGCCGACGTCGCGCTGCGAGATCTGGTCGGACCGCAGGCGCAGGATCGACAGGACCCCGAAGAGCCCGAACGCGAGGCCGAGGCTCACCTGCTGGGAGAGCATGAGCGCCGAGACGGCGAACACGCCCACGTTCAGCGCCACGTAGCCGAGCGCCAGGTCGGTGCGGTGGTGGCGCCGGTAGTAGATGGCGCACGCGAGCACGGTGATCGCGAACAGGTTGACGGGCAAGGCGAGTGCGAGCGCGAGACTCAACGGGTCCTCCTCGGGAAGCGGATGCGGGTCCGCCGACGCGCGGGCCGCGGCGGCATGTGGAGAACCGTATTCGCGCGGAGGTTAAGGCACCGATAAGCCGTGAATAAAGGCCGGACAATCGGTGAACGGACGATGTATCCGATTGCGGCCCTTCGCGGAACCGACCGGTCTCAGATGCCGCGGCCGCGCCGGTGCAGCGCCGCCATCACGGCGGGGACCCCGACGATGCCCGCCGCGGCCGCGGCGGCGACCGCCGCCCGCGGCTCGCCCGGGTTGGCCTTCGTGGCCCGCAGCGCCCACCGCAGCGCCTCCTTGCGGTCCCCGATCGCCGCGTGCCAGCACGCGATCTGCCCGTACACGCGCGCGGCGCCGTCGGGGACGCCGTGGATCTCCGGGTGGCGGTCGAGTATCCACCGCAGCGAGGAGATCTTGGTGTCCCAACGGGTCTCGAAGTGCGATCCGGCCCAGTTCACGAGCGCGTACGGCACGTCGACATGCGCGATGGGGCGGCGCCGCGAGGCACGCAGCAGCATGTCCCAGTCCTCGTTCTGGCTCCCCGGCGCGTCCTCGGCGACGAGTCCGAGCCCGCCCAGCAGCGCCGAGCGGCGGAACAGGAACGTCGAGGAGTGCAGCATCATCATGCGCGACCTGAGCAGGTCCACATGGCGCACCATCGTCTTCTGCGCCAGCCGCGGATTGCGCCGGCCGCGGTAGTCCACCTCGATCGCGGTGGTGCACAGTTCCGCCTCGGTGCCCAGGGCCGTGACCTGCGCGGCGAGCTTCCCCGGCAGCCATTCGTCGTCGTCGTCCAGGAACGCCACCAGGTCCGTCTCCAGGCCCGTGATCCCGGTGTTGCGGGCGCCGGCGAGACCGGGCGTGCGGTCGTTCTTGACCACCCGCACGGGACGCTTCCCGTCCGAGGCCACCTCCTCGTCGGGCTTGGCGCGGTCGTAGACCACGATCACCTCGAGGTCGCCGGGGTAGAACTGCGTCAGCACCGACCGCAGCGCCGCCCGCATCTGCTGCGGCCGGTCATGGGTCGGGATCACGACGCCGACGGAGGGCCAGTCAGTCACGGACGCTCACCTCTTCGCGTGCGGGCTCGCCCGCCGCGGCCTCCTCCTCGTCGAGGTAGCCGTAGCGGCCGAGCAGGGGACGGGTCAGGGTCGAGACCATCCGCCGGGTCCCGTCAGGCAGGTCCTCGGTCCAGGCCTCGTCGGGCCGGATCGGGATGCGCCCCACGGTGAACCGCATCGGATTGCCCGCCGCCGAGTGGCTCGGGCCCAGGTCGGCCCAGCCGTCGCCGATGAAGTTGAAGTCCGACTCGACCAGGTCGAGCCCGCAGAACCGCGCCAGCGAGGCGATGACCCTGCGCGGGCGCTGGATGATCCGCTCGTAGCGGACCCGGCGCACCGGCACGCCCCGGCGCGCGAGCAGGCCGAACGCGGCGTTCTGCGCGTTCCACAGCATCGCGGCCTTCGCGGGGGAGTAGCGGGTCATCTGGTCGCCCGAAGGGGACTCGGGGCGGCGCACCTGCTTGGTCCACGAGTACGCGACGCCGCGCGAGTCGCGCACCACGTGCATGATCCGCAGGTCGATCTTCGGCGACCAGCGCAGGCAGTACGCCAGCGAGGCGTGCTTGGAGGAGTCGACCACGACCTGCGCCCGGGTGTCCTTCGCCGCGGCGGTGTAGATCTTCTCGAAGTACTCGGCGTACTCGGTCACCAGCTGGTGCTGGGCCGGGGCGAGCTTCTTCGAGGCGAGCGCGGGGATGTGCCGGGTGCGGTCCACGGTGGCCTTGAGGGCGTTGAGGCGCTCGACGTCCACGTCCTCCCAGGACCCGAAGGCGCGCCGGCCGATCCGCTGCCAGAACTCGCAGTGCGAGAACGTCGCCCCGCACGCGCACATCTCGTTGCCGACCAGGTCCCGCTCCCACAGGTGGGTGATCTCGCCGAGGGGCACCACGCCCGGGAGCTGGCCGAGGAGGCGCTCCAGGAGCGTGGTGCCGCTGCGGCCCAGTCCTCCGATGAAGACCACCTTCACGCGGTTCTCGGACTGCTCGGCCGTATCGGCGATCTTCACGCTCACTGCACCCTCGCTCACCCTCGGACGGTCGGGGCCCCGGCGGCGCCCCGACTGCGCGGGGAGGCGCGGCCGGCCGGGACCGGGGCCGCAGGCCGAGGTTTCCTCGGCATCCCGCACATGCCCTCTGTTGATCCGTATAACGACTCGAGGTGGGGTGGGGGACACGCCCTGTGGTGAAAAAACCCGGAAAAACGCGCCCGGCCGCTTAGCGTCTTGGCATGGAGCGCTTGGGTCCTTCCCGCACGAACCGCGCCGACGGTTCTCCCGCCGCCCGCATCCGCTTGGGCGGCATCGGCATCGACCCCCTCACGCAGGAGGGCGCGGTGCGGCGGGTGCTCGAAGCGCTCGAGAGCGGGCGCGGCGGCCAGATCGTCACCCCGAACGTCGACATCCTCGCCGCCGCCCGCAGGAGCCGCGAACTGCGCACGATCGTCGAGGCCTCGGACCTGGTGGTCGCCGACGGCGCGCCCCTCGTGTGGGCCTCCAGGATCGCCCGGACCCCCCTGCCCGAGCGCGTCGCGGGCTCCGACCTGGTCTGGAGCCTCTCCGCGGCGGCCGCCGAGCGCGGCCTGCGCATCGCGCTCCTGGGCGGCACCCCCGACGGCGCGACGCGCCCGACCGAGCGGGCCGCCGAGATCCTCGAGGCCCGCTACCCGGGACTGAAGATCGCCGGCGCCTGGTGCCCGCCCATGGGCTTCGACCGGGACGCCTACCAGTGGCGGGCCCTGGTCGAACGCGTCGAGGCCGCCGCGCCCGACCTGGTGTACGTGGGCCTCGGCTTCCCCAAGCAGGAGCACGTGACGGTCCGCCTGCGCGCGGCCGCCCCGAAAGCCTGGTTCCTCGGCTGCGGCGCGAGCATCGACTTCATCGCCGGATACCGCCGCCGCGCACCGAAATGGATGCAGCGCACCGGCACCGAATGGCTGTTCCGGATGCTCTCCGAACCCCGCCGGCTCGCCCGGCGCTACCTCAGGGACGACGTGCCCGAAGCCCTCCGGCTCCTCGCCGAGGCCTACCGCCGACGTCGGTGATCTCATCGCGGTATCCTTGATGGTATACTTTTGGTATGAGTGCCATGACTACTATCAAGGTCCCGGTAGAGCTGCGCGATCGTATCGCAAAGCTCGCGGAACACCGACACCTGTCAATGGCCGGCGCGGTTGAGCGCGCTATCGACGTCGCCGAGGAAGAGGAATTCTGGGCTCGCGCGAGGGCCGTGATGGGCACCGCAGAGGCCAGGGATGATCTCCAGCGAGAGAGCGAGCGACTCGCACCGTCGTTGGGCGATGAGCTCGAAGCCGAGGACTGGAGCGACATCCTGTGAACCGAGGTGACATCTACCTGTGCGACTTCGGCGATCCGATCGGCCACGAGCAAGGTCACCAGCGGCCGGCTGTCATCGTGTCCCGTGATGACATGGCCCGCTTCGGCATACCGGTCGTCGTGCCGATTTCGCGCACTCGGAGGGAGTATCCGACGCACGTGGAATTGGAGGAAGTCCTCCCGGTCACGAGCTATGCCCAGTGCGAGCATCTCCGAACGGTCTCGACCCGGCGGTTCGTCAAGCGAGTCGGCGCAGTCGACAGCCTTCAGATGATGAAGATCGAGCTGGTCCTGCGCCGAATCCTCGGGCTGTCTTGAGCGTTTAGCGGCGCCGCGCGATGTAGACCACGTCCGAGGCCCACTTCGACAGCGGCGAGGCCAGCAGGTTGTCGGCCGCCTTCGCCCCCGGACCCCACGGATTGCGGTAGCAGCCCTGCGTGAACAGCGTGAAGCCCTGCATCCCGACCAGGTCGAAGCCGTGGCGGTCGAACAGGTCCCGCATCTCCTCGTGCGACAGCTCCTGGAACCACGTGCTCGCGTCCAGGCGCCCGAACGTCTTGCGCAGGTGTCGCAGCGACGAGGCGTTGCCGTGGTTCTCCACCAGCAGCAGCCCCGCGTCCGCGTCGGGCAGCGCCATCGAGGCGAAGTCCATCAGCTGGTCGCGCAGATGCAGGTCCACGTTGAGCACGAAGCGGAACGCGGTCACCAGCGCCGGGCGCACCGGGTCGGTCTCCGGCACCGCCAGACCCGGCCGGACCAGGTGCGCGTGCCCCGGAGTCCCCAGCTCGCGGCCCTTCTGGAGCATCGCCTCCGAGGTGTCGTAGCCGTGCGAGACCGACACCAGGCCCGACAGCATCCGCGAGACCCGGCCCGTCCCGCACGCGAAGTCGTGGTGCACCGGCGCCAGCGGGAACGCGTTCGGAACGAAGCCGCGCAGCCAGCCAGCCTGGCGGCCGGAGACGATCGACGAGAACGTCCCCGGCGCGTACGTCCGCTCGGCGTACTTCTCCACGGCCGACGGGTCCTGGAACACCTCGGTGTAGTTGCTGGCCATGAAGGTCCCCTCAATTCGGAGTGTCAGATGGCGGTCCGGTAGCGCAGCAGCGCCACCGCCCACGCGAGGCCCGCGGCCGCGAGCGCGGCCAGCGTCCACAGCGGGCCGAACGGCACGGCCGCCAACGGAAGGACACCGAATCCGAGGCCGGCCGCCAGCAGCGTCCGCCTCGTCAACACCCCGAACGGGTGCAGGCCGAACGTGCGCCACAGTTGCACGAGTGGAACCAAATTATTGACCAGGACGGCCGCCGACCACGCGATCGCCGCGCCGACGACACCCATGGAGGGGATCAACGCGAGGTTCAACCCGACGTTGACGACGAGTGAAATCGAGACGTCGATCAGCTGCCACGAGGTCTTCCCCGCCATCGACAGCATCGAGTCGACCACGCCGCACGCGGAGCTGATCATCATGGCCGGAACCAGGATCCACACCACCATCCGCGCGTCGCCGCCCGCGTACTCCGTGCCGAACAGCTGCAGGTACCAGTCCGCGAGCAGCCCCACCGCCAGGTACACCGGCCAGGTCAGGCTCACGATCCACGCCGTCGACGTCTGGTACAGCGCCCGCGCCGACGCGGGCTCCCCGACGGCCATCGCCGCGGCCGCGCGCGGCTGCACCGACTGCCCCACCGCGCCCGAGGCCATCTGCCCCACGATCACGAACCGCGTCGCCACCGTGTACACCGCCGCCGGGCCGAGCCCGGCCAGCGCCGCCACCATGATGATGTCGAGCCGCTGGAGCCCCAGCTGCGCCACGCCCGCCGCCGCGCGCGGGGCCGTGAACCCCCAGAACGCCCGGGCCGAGACCCGGTCGGGGAAGCCCGGATCGGGCCGCGTCGCCCGGTGGCGCCGCAGCAGGTACCAGCCGGCCGCAACGGCGGCGGGCAGGTACGGCAGCACCCACGCCAGCGTGATCCACTGCGCGGTCGCCCTGCCCGCCAAGGCGATCGCACCGAGACCGACCAGTTGCGCCACGGTGCGCCCGAGCTTGTCGATGACCACCGACGGGCCCATGAGCCGGTAGCCGCGCGTCGCCGCCAGCAGCGCCTCCATCGCGACCGACGCGGGGATGAACACCGCGAGCAGCCGCACCAGGTCCGGGCGCGCGAACATCGGCGCCGCCGCCAGCAGCGCGAGCGCCGCCGCGAACGACGCGATCGCGGCCGGCCACAGGCCCAGCCGCAGCACCGACCCGATGGCGCCGTCCCGGCCGTTCTTGTGCAGCCTCGCGACCCAGTAGACCAGGCCCGTGGGCGTCCCCAGCCGCGCGAGCGCGCCCGCGAGCATGAACACCGAGGTCGCCGCGAAGAACGCGCCGGCCTCGGCGGGCGTCAGCGCGACGGCCGCCAGCCAGGTGACCGCCAGGCCGCCGATGCCGGAGACGGCGGCCCCGACGAGGTTCGCCAGTCCGCCGCGGGCCGTGCCGCGCAGCTCTTCCCGCCCGGCCTCCTCGTCCTCGACGGCCGCCGCGGTAAGCGCCGCCAACTGGGCACGCCCCCGAGCCATTCCTCGAGCCGCCGGTCGTACGGCTCGTAGTGATCGGTCAGCTGCGCCCGCAGCGCGGCGGTCATCGGCGAGGGGCGCCCGCGCGCGTTGTGCCGCGCGAACGCGAACTCCCCGATCCACGGCAGCCCCAGGAACCGCAGGACCCGCTCGAACGCGTCCTCGGGCCTGGAGAAGAACTCCCCGGAGTCCAGCACCAGCACCCGGTCGCGCCCGACGTGCCCGGCGAGCGGCTCGAGGTAGTCCGTGTACCGCCCGCGGGCGGCGTACGCGTGGTGCTGGTGGTCGAAGCTGTACAGCCCCGGCTCGGTCCGCAGCCGCTCCTCCACGCCGTCGAGGCGCTCGTCCTCGGCCGCGACGGCCTCGGCGAAGTCCGCGATCGGCTCGAACCCGCGCGCGACCTCGTGCGCGTGGTGCGACCAGGCCCGCTCGACCGGGTCGCGCACCAGCGAGATCACCTTGACCCCGGGCAGGTCCCGGGCGAAGCGCATCGCGGCCAGCGGGTGGTACAGGTAGTACGGGCTCGACTCGAAGCCCACCGGGGCGAGCCCGGTGTGGTCGGCGATGCGCCGCGCGCCCGCCTGCGTCGGGAAGTGCCCCCGGTACCAGGCCATGCCGCGGTCGTACCCGGTGTCGAAGTAGTGGACGCCCTTGTGGAACACCGGCTTCAGCATCGCCGGATGCTGGGCCAGGGCCCGGTACAGGGACGTCGTGCCGCAGCGCTGGCCGCCGCAGATCAGCAGGCCCGGCAGGATCCGTGAGGAGGCCGTCAGGCGTCCGAACGTGCGGGACGAATGGCCGACGACGGCCTTCAGCCGGCCCGGGATGCGCTCGCGGAGCGTTCGCTGGCTCATGGGTGGCTCCTTCTGCCGCTCAATGCGTTCCGTCGGTGCCGTTCGCCGGCGCGGTGCGCTGGCGGGCGATGTGGCGCAGCAGGGTCGGCAGCAGCCAGCGCCCGAGGGCGCCGAGTGCGGCGCCGGCGCGTTCGGCCTGGTCGCCCATGTAGCGGGCGGCGAGGTCCACGAGGTACAGCAGTGCGGTCGCCTCGGCCTCGGCGGGCGCGACGCCCATGGGCGCGAGGATCGCGGGCGCGTCGGCGACGAGCCCGAGCACGGCGGTGGTCGGGTCGGTCCCCTTGGTGACGATGTCGTCCTGGAGCCGGTAGTGGGCGGCGTCGAAGCCGTAGGGCACGCCGGTCTCGAAGCGTTCGAGGTCCCACAGGTAGATGACCTCGTCGGTCTCGCGGGTGTTCCACGGGGACCAGTCGCCGTGCCAGGCGCCGAAGGACATCTCGGTGGCGGCGAAGCGGTCGAGGAGGGTCTCCCCGGCGGTCTGGAGCGTGTCGGCGTCCGGTTCGGCGCGTTCGGTGAGCGCCTTGAGGCGCGAGCGCAGGCGGGCGGCGTAGTTCGACTCGCCCAGGGGCGAGCGGGAGTTCCCGCAGGCGTCGGCGAGTTCGCGCATGGCGTTGACGCGTCGCGCGGGGCCGAGGTCGGCGGGCGCGGTCCAGGCGGGGAGCGCGGAGGTCACCATGAGGTTGTGGCCGTTCCAGTTGCCCGCGTGGAGCAGCCGGGGCACGCGCAGCAGCCGCAGTTCGCAGAACTCGCTGAGGCGCTTGGTGGCCGCGACCTCGGCGTCGACGAGTTCGCGCGTGAGCGGGTTGACGCCGAGTTTGGCGAACGCGACGGTGTTGGCGTCGCCGTCGAGGATCTGGAGCACCGGTTTGCGGTTCGCCCGAGCGGGTCCGATGTGGATGCTCAGGTGCACTTCGTGCCCGAGGACGGACGCCAGGTGGTCGTCGATGCCCTCGGCGCCGCCGACTTTGACGCGGTGCGGCAGCAGGAGGCGGTCGACGCCCAGGCGCAGGGCCCACACGGCGGCGTCGCGCTTGAGGCGGGCGCCGCGGGCGGCGGGCCTGGCGTAGCGCGAGAGCGCGGCCGCGGCGACCTTGCGGTCGGCGGCCGGGATGAGCACGCGCGGCTTGCGCCGGCCGGGCACGACGATGTAGGGCCGGGCGGGCTCGCCGCGCTTCGCCCGCGTTCCGGGAGGCGCCTGACCGCTCGCGTCCGCGCCGGGATAGAGCTGGTCGATCACCTCCGCCAGGTAGGTCGCCCGCCTGCGCAGGTCGTCGGCGGTCTTCAGGGCTCGGCTCATCGGTTCTCCGTCTCTGGGCCAAGGTTCCCGGGCTCGGGACTGGGCGAATCCACCGCTCCGCGAGCGTGGACGGTGTTGTTGGCGGCGAGGAGGACGTAGCTGAGCAGGGTGAGCAGGAGGGGCGTGACGAGGGCGTTGTAGTAGAACATCGACAGCAGCGAGAAGCCGACGACGGCGCTGCCGGCGATGCCGATTGCGGTGTGGTCGCGCCGGAACCGCCACAGGACCGCGAGCGCGAAGCCGAGGTAGGCGACGGTCCCGGCGATGCCGTGGGCGAACATGACCTGCCACAGCTGGCCGTTGCCGCCGAGGGTCCGCCCGCCGCAGCGGGGGCACTCGGGGGTGGGACCGACGGCGATGGACTCGCCCGACCCGAGGGTCTTCCTGGTGGAGCCGAAGCCGATCACGGGCGAGTGCTCGACGACCAGTTCGGTGGCGCGCTCGGACGAGAACGCGCGGCCCTCGTCCGAGTGCCCGTTGTCCATCCTCGCCTGGACGACCGTCCCCAGCGGCGTGAGGACGACGAGGAGGATCGCGGCGCATCCGGCTCCGCCGAGCGCGAGCATCGCGCCGGGCCGCCCCGAGATGAGCAGCCGCAGGGCGGTGAAGACGGCGATGGCGGCCAGGCCGAGCCACAGGCCGCGGTTCATGGAGTAGACGGCGGGCACGAGCGAGACGACCAGGAGCGCGACGGCGCCGACGCGCCATTTCGCCGCGGCGGGGATGCAGAAGGCCGCCACGACGAGCCAGACCGCGGTGATCGCGAAGTTGTTGCCCCACGTGTTGGTGTAGCCCCACGGCGCGGCGGGCCGCGGCGTCTCGTAGCCGAGGAAGTCCATCGTCTGCGCCGCCGCCGGGTGCACCAGCGACTGCACGAAGCCGTCCTTGGCAACGGCCTTGGGCAGCAGCGCCTCGACGGGGGAGGTGTACTCGAAGCTCCCTGCGAACGTCCCCAGGAGGCCGCCCGCGACGGTGACCACGAACAGCCACGCGAGCAGCCGGATCAGCCGCTCGCGCCGCAGCCGGCCCTCGACCAGGAGGTTGTAGGCCCACAGGGCGATCAGGGTGCAGCAGCAGTAGAAGCCGAACCGGAACGTCGCGCCGGGCAGGCTCGAGAACCAGGTCTCGGGGATCGTGCCGGGCGGGTCGACGCCGAGGTTCGCCAGGCTCAGCGTGACCGCGAGGAGGAACAGCAGCCACCACCCGAACGCGGGCGGGACGGCGATCGAGCGCCGCCGCACCAGCTTGACGGCCGCGACGGCCGCCACGAACGGGATCGCCAGGACGCCGAGGCCGAGCGCCCACCACAGCGGATACGCGGCCAGGAGCCAGAACAGCGAGGCGCCCTCGTTGGAGGCGGCCCGCTCCGGTCCGATCCGGGCCCGTCCGGCCGAGCGGGCGGCCGCGAGGAGCGTCATCGGGGCTCGGCCGAGCGCGCCGTCCCGACGACCGGCTTCGCCCCCACCACCGGGATCGTCTGGGTCGTCGCGGCCTCGCCGTCGTCAACGGCATCGAGGGAGTCCGTGGGCGTCTCGTCGGCCGAGACCGTCGGAGCCGAGGTCAATTCGCGGCGCGCGGTCGGCAGCGGCACCGTGTTCATCGGCCCGAGCACGCTCGGCAGCAGCACCGCGCCGAGCAGCGGCGTGTCGATCTGGCGCATGGCGACCGCGGCGGCGGCGGTCTCGGTGATGGCGTCGCGCTGGGACTGGACCGCGAGGATCACCGCGTCGGCGTGCCCGGCGAGCAGCTGCGCGTCGGCCGAACACGACAGCGGCGGCGCGTCCACCACGACGAAGCGTCCCGCCTCGGCGAGCTTCGCGAACGTCTCGGCGGCGGCCTCGCTGGTGGGTCCGGCGGCCCGCGCGGCGGCGCCGGGGCCGATCACGTTGAGGCTCGGCTGCCTCGGGGCGGCGTGCGTGGCGACGGCGAGGTCGATGCGCCCGGACCAGACGTCGGCCAGGCCCGGGACGGACTCGGTCCCGAACAGCTCGGGCAGTCCCACGGTGGTGCTCGGGTTCGCGGCGACGGCGGTGACGCGGTCGCCCGCGCGGGCCATGGCGGTGGCGAGGTTCGCGGCGACGACGCTGGCCGCCGGCCCCGGCGCGACCCCGGCGACGACGATCACGCGCTGCTCGCCGGTGAGCTGGGAGGCCACGACGTTGCGCAGCTGGGAGAACACCCGGCCGCCGGGGCTGTAGGCCCCGAAGACCTCGCGGCGCTGGAACTTCACGGCCGGCGGCACGGAGGCGAGCACGTCGAGCTCGCAGCGCTCGACCAGGTCGGTCGGGTAGGACACCTTGCGGGCCAGGCGGTGCCGGGCCCAGGCGAGCATGAGGCCCAGCGGCAGGCCGACGCCGAGCGCGGCGGCGAGGTTGAACATCGCGTTGGGGCTCACCGGCGCCTCGGGCAGCGGGGCCTGGTTGATGACCCGCCCGGGCGAGACGGCGGTCTGCTCGGCCTCGAGTGCGGCGATCTCGGCTTCGAGTTCGCCGGCCTGGCGCCGCAGGTCATCCAGAGTGGACTCGAGCGAGGCCCGGCCGCCGTCGCCGGAGTCCATGCGGGACAGGTCGTCCTCGGCGGCGTCGATGTCGGCGTTGACCGCGTCGAGGCCGACGGTGGTCGAGGCGATCGCGCCGTCGAGCGACGCGGTGGCGCCGGCCTGGCGGTGCGCGAGGTAGGCCTCGCTGAAGGCCACGGTCCCGGCCCGGGCGGCCTCGGGATCGCCGGCGCTGAAGGAGATCTCCAGGACCGCGGTGTTCGGCGGCACGGTCACCGACACGCGCGAGACGAGGTCGGCGGCCGGGTCGGTGCCGAGCGCCTCGGCGGCGGCTTCGGCGACCTCGGTGGACTTCACCAGCTGGGCCTCGGTGTCGAGGTTGACCTGGCCGGCGGTGCGCGCCCCGGTGACGGCGGTGTCGCTCGCGGTCGGCAGCACCAGCACCGAGGCGGTGGACTCGTACACCTTCTCGGTCGACGCGGTGTAGGCGAACCCGGCGGCGAGCGCCACGGCCACCGTTCCGATGACGAGCCACCAGGAGCGGCGGACGATGACGCCGTAATCGGCGAGCGTGCGGGCGGCAGGGGTCCTCAACGCGAAGGCCTTTCTCGTTCTTGGGATCTCGCTGGAGTAACGAGTGATGAGCCGTTCAGGTGACGGGCGCGCCGCGCCCGTCCAGGCTCGCGGACGCGATGGGGTTGTCTTTGGGCGAGCAGACTAGTAGAAACCAATTTGTTCGCTAATATGTTGATTCGCGTCATTTGAGCGCGGGTCACATTGGACGCGGTCACATGAGACGGAAGCAGGTGGACGATGAGCGATCCGGAACAACGGCAGCGCCTCTGGACGGGCCGCGGCATCGTGACGGTCCTGGCCGTCCTCCCGCTGGTCCTCACGGGATTCGTGATCGGCTACGGCGTCGGATCCGACGGCAGCCGACTGGGCGACACGGTCGACGAGGCCTGGAACGGCGGCCCCGGCACCGTCGACCACCGGCCGCTCGCGGCCTCCTTCACCGCCACCGGCGTCACCGGCCCGGCGCCGGACGCGCCCGTCGTGCTGCCCGTCGGCTACTCCGATGACCTCGGCATCGCCGTGACCCACCTCCAGTTCGCCGTCGACGAGTCCACGGTGCGCCCCGACCACACCGCCGAGCTGCGCCTGCCGGTCGCCGCCCCGCCCGAGGGCGAGGGCATGACCGTCGAGGTCACGTCCGTCCACCCCGTCAGCTGCCTGTGCTCGCTGACGGCCGCCTCGGCGCCGCCGTACGGGACCGTCTGGGACGTCGCCGAAGTCGACTCGTCCTCCACTGAGGTCGTCTTCGACGTGACCGGCGCGATCGACGCGCCCGGCCGCTACGGCTTCGCCGTCACGACCCCCGACCGCGAGGCCTACCTGGAGTTCGAAGGCGCCGAATACGGCACGGGTCCCGCGCTGCGGACCGTCTCGACCCCGCCCACGCCGCCGGCACCGCCGACCGCGCCGACGCCGTACCCGGACCCGACCGGCCTCGACCCGAGCACCACGCCGTCGCAGGACCCGTCCCCGTCGGCCGCCGACAGCCCGGTGCCCACCGAGGACCCGAGCCCGACCGCCGTGGCCGACCCGAGCGCGGCGCCGACCGCCGACCCGAGTCCGACGACGGTCGTGGACCCGAGCCCGTCCACCGGCCCGAGCCCGCTGCCCGCGGTCGACCCGAGCCCGACGACCGACCCGAGCGCGGCCCCGGGCGTGCCCGCCGCGGACCCGACCTCGGCCGGGCCGCCGGCGAGCCCCCGCGAGGAGTCCGGCCAGAACGAGGACCAGCTGAGCGTCTGCAAGACCGGGGACAAGCTCATCCCCACCTGCGGCGCGCTGGTCGGCGTGGCGCCCGCGGCGCACACCAGCCGCGTCAAAGAGGACGAGCTCCTCACCTTCGAAGAGCGCGTCCAGCACACGCAGCAGATCTACCACGCCTACGAGCGCGGCGACCAGCGGCTGTTCCCGACCGACGCGCAGATCGCGCTCACCGAGGACCCCGAGAAGCCGCGCACGCTGTTCCTCAACTGGAAGCCGCAGGGGGCCTCGTGGGCCGAGATCGCCGCGGGCGACCCCGAGACCGACGAGTTCCTCGACCGGCTCGCGGCCCACATCAGCGCCGACTTCGACAAGCCGTTCTTCTTCACCGTCCACCACGAACCGGAGAACGACGTGGTCCAAAGGGAGGGCTCCGGCATGGAGGCCGCCGACTACGCCGACATGTTCCGGTACGTGATCGAGCGCCTGCGCGCCAACGGCGTCGACAACGTCGTGTCGGTCATGAACTACATGGGCTACCTCAAGTGGGTCGAGAAGCCCTGGCACGACCAGCTCTACCCGGGCGACGACGTGGTCGACTGGATCGGGCTCTCGGGATACGGCCAGTCGCTCCACGACGACGGCCGCTCCGACTTCGGCGAGATCGTCGACCAGACCAAGGGCGACACCGCCTGGCCCGGCTTCTACCACTGGATCGCCGAGGAGCACCCGGACAAGCCGATGATGCTCGCCGAATGGGGCGTCTTTCACCAGGACGAGTACCCCGACCACCAGACCGCGGTCTTCCAGGCCGCGCGGTACCAGATGGCGCACTATCCGCGGCTGAAGGCCATCGTCTACTTCGAGACGCCCGAGGACTCCAACGGCGGCCGGAACTCCGAGGTCCACCTCGACGAGGGCGCGCTCGACGCGTTCAGGGCCCTGATGCGATCGCCGTACTTCAACGTGCGGCTCGAATAGCCGGGGTCCACGGGGATCACGGTGCGGCCCGGACGGCCGAAGCGTCGGCTTCGCCGTGCGGCCCGACCCGCCGGAGTGCGTGAGCTTCGCCGCATTTTCGCGGCGAAGCACGCGGAAATGTCGGACCCCGGTGGGAGATTCGGCGACGGGGACAATGACTTACCCACCCTGGGCGGGAGGTCCCACTCGCCTCGCTCGGCCACGACAGCCGGTCGGCTCAGCGAGCCGTCCGCCTGCGGATACTTACTCCGCCTCGGCCGCCGGGGCCTTCGGGTGGCGCTTGTACGGGGACACGAAGCGGTCGTTCGCGATCCAGAACCGCCAAGCGGTGTCGGCCGCCTTCGTGATCCCGGTGCGCGGCCCGGCGAGCACCGCCGGCGCCTCGACGCCCGCACGCACCGCCCCGACCATGTCGGCCCCGTCGTCGGACCGGTCCCAGCCCATCGCCTGCGCCAGCCGCGCCGGCCCGCGCGCGAGATCGCGGTCCGCGACCCGCTCGCCCCGGCGCCCGCGCGCCGCCTCGACCCCGTCCACGACCTCGCCGGCGCGCAGCAGCACCGCCGCCCCGGCCCCGGTCGCGCCGCACACCAGGTTCGCGCAGTAGTGCATGCCGTAGGTGAAGTAGACGTACAAGAACCCCGCGGGACCGAACATCACCGCCGTGCGATCGGTCCGCCCGCGAAACGAATGCGACGCCGGATCGTCCTCGCGGTACGCCTCGACCTCCGTCACCCGCACCGTGACGCCGTTCGCGGTCACCGTGCAGCCCAGCAGCTCCGGGGCGACCGCCACCGAATCCCGGGCGAAGAACGCCCGGTCCAGCAGGGCGCTCACGCGCAACCGGTCGGGGCCGTCTCCGCCGCGGGCACCTTCTCGGCGATGACGTTCGACAGGTCGTTCAGCACGTCCACCGGCTGCTCGTGCTCCGCGGGGACGCTCACGCTCACCGGCACCTGCCGGTCGAGCGTCGTCCACACCGCGCCCTCCTCATCGGAGAACCAGCACACGCCGTTGAGCTTGTAGACCGCGGCCGTGTCCTCGACCTCGACGGGCGCGGCCCCGCAGGTCGCCACGACCGCCGGATCGCCGTACGCCATCACGGACTCCGCCGCGCGCTCCCCGCCCTCGACCGGCCGGGCCTCGAGCCCGCCCGCCTCCTGGGGCGCGGTCGCCGTCAGCGCCAGGCAGACCACCGCCGCGTCCTCGCTCAACTCGGGAGCCTCCACCGACACCGGGGCGAGGTCCTCCTGGACCAGCACCGACTCGTCGGCCTCGGGCGCGATCGCGTTGAACACCACGATGCCCGCCACCACCGCGACCGGCACCGCCACGAGCGTCGCCACGATCGCCGGAAGCCTCGACTTGCCACCAGAGCCCAAGGGGACCGCGCTCCTCAGATCTTGAGAATCGAACAGGTCAGCGTGCGGGTAATGCCCGCCACCCGCTGGACTCTACTCACCACGGAAGTCCCCAGACGGTCCGCGGTGGCGGCCTCGGTGAGCACCACCACGTCGTACGCGCCGTTGACCGTGTCGACCCTGACCACGCCCTCGATCTCGGAGACGGCAGCGGCCACCGAATCGGCCATGCCGACCTCGGTCTGCACCAACATGTACGCCTGCACCACCACAGGCCTCCTCCATGAAACGGGCGAAGGGCGGATCGGAGGCCAAACCCGACACGGGCGGGCCTGACCGGTTCCCGATCACCGTTGAGCGAAGATTACCCAGTGGAACACCGACCTTCAACTGCTCTGGAAATGACCCGACCGTGAGCGAGACCGTCGCCGAAGTCGGCGAGTTCAGACTGATCGAACGCTTCACCCGCCACTTCGGGACCACGCCCGCCGTCATACTCGGGCCCGGGGACGACGCCGCGGTCGTCACCGCCCCCGACGGACGCGTCGTCGCGTGCACCGACATGCTCGTGGAAGGGCGCCACTTCCGCCGCGACTGGTGCTCCGCCGCCGACGTCGGGCACAAGGCCGCCGCCGCGAACCTCGCCGACATCGCCGCCATGGGCGCCAAGCCCACCGCGCTCCTCGCGGCCGTGTCCGCACCGCAGGACACCCCCGCCGACTGGCTCGAAGGCCTCGCCTCGGGCCTGGGCGCCGAGGCCGCCGCGGTCGGCGCGGCCGTCATCGGCGGCGACACCACCCGCGGCGACCAGCTCACCGTCACCGTCACCGCCCTCGGCGACCTCGAAGGCCGCGACCCGGTCACCCGCGGCGGCGCCCGCCCCGGCGACGTCCTCGCCCTCGCGGGCAGGCTCGGCTGGGCCGCCGCCGGACTCAACGTCCTGTCGCGCGGCTTCCGCTCACCGGGCGCCCTCGTGGGCGCCTACCGCCGCCCGCAGCCGCCGTACGCGGCCGGACGTGACGCTGCCCTCATGGGCGCGCGCGCCATGATCGACATCTCCGACGGCCTCCTCGCCGACCTCGGGCACGTCGCCACGGCGTCCGGCGCGGCCATCGACGTCGACCCCGAGGCCCTGCCGATCCCCGAGCAGATGCGCAACGCCGCCGAAGCCCTCGGCTCGGACGCGCGCCGGTGGATCCTGACCGGGGGAGAAGACCACGCGCTGGCGGCGGTGTTCCCGCCGGACGTGCTCCTGCCGGAGTCGTGGCGGCGCATCGGCACCGTCGCGGAAGGCCAGGGTGTGACCGTGGGAGGCCGGAAGTGGACCGGCCCGACGGGCTGGGACCACTTCGCCGAGGAATAGCGGGCGGGCCGTTTCGGGACGCCCTTGCCGCCGAGTGTCGGAAGTATCACTACGGCGGGCACGACAAAGCGCCGCCGGGGCAGAGCCCCGGCGGCGTAAGTCTTCGCGGCGTCAGCCCTTAACGGGTGACCTTGCCGGCCTTGATGCACGAAGTGCAGACCTTGGCGCGGCGCTTGTTGTCACCGGAGCCAGTCGCGATGCGGATGGTCTGCAGGTTCGGGTTCCAACGGCGACGGGTCTTCTTGTGGGACCACGGGACGTTGTTGCCGAAGCCAGGGCGCTTCGCGCAGACTTCACACACGCTCGACATAATCCAAAACTCCTGCATTGACGTTCAGTCGGCCCACCCCAACGGTGGGCAACCCGGCAATTCTAACGGACCCTGGAGACCGCCGGCCATCCAGGTGGCGGGACCTGCGCCACAGCGCCCCCGCCGCGTCCTCCCGGCGCCCTCGCGGGTTCCGGAGGGCCTCGCGGCCTTTTCATGCGATGCGCCTGCGCCGCAAGCGGACGAGAGACCGAAACGTGCGGTCTGTTCGGTCCTGCCAGGACGTTTCACGGCCGCTCTGTACTGTGGCGGCTGCCGCGGGCGGCTACCGTGGGTGACTCTAGGATGGGACGTAATCCCGTAGGCTGGCCGCATACAAGTGTTGTGCCGATGCCCATATCTGTTTTGGTGAGTCGAACATGAGCCACACCCCGCAGCAGCCTGCTGACGGCTGGCAGCAGCCGCAGCCCCCGGTGTACCGCCCTAACGAGCAGCCGCCGGCCGAAGAACCGCCGCCATGGTCCCCGGAGAGCCAGCGCGTGTCCGGGATGAGCCAGCAGGTTCCCCCGCCGGTCGAAGACGACGGCACCGTCAAGTACGTCGGCGGTCCCGGCATGCAGCAGTCGCCGCAGTACGGGCCGCCTCCGGGCGTCCCCGTCTCGCCGTTCGACGCGCCGATGCACCAGCCCATGCCCCCGCAGCAGCAGCAGTACCCGCAGGGGATGCCCGCCTCGGACCCGTTCGCCGGCGGTGGCGGCATGCCCGTCTCCGGCATGCCGGTGTCCGGGATGCCCCCCGTGTCGTCGATCCCCGCCTCGGGGATGCCGGTCTCCGGCCCGGCCGGTCCGGGCCAGTACGGCCAGCCGCCGTTCGGGGGCCAGTTCGGCCCGCAGGGCGGCCAGCTCGTCCCGGTCTCGGGCGGCGGGGCCCAGCCGTGGGGCGCGCCGGACGCGATCAAGCGCAAGAAGAAGGGCGGGAAGGGCCCGATGTGGCTCCTCCTGGTCGGCGTCGTGGTCATCGTCGCGGCGCTCGGCGTCGGCGGCTTCATCCTCTTCAGCCCGGATGAGGGCGACCCGGGCGGCGAGACCACCGGCACCATCGAGAGCGTCGAGCCCGAGGCGCCGCCCGCCGAGACGGTCCACGCCAACGAGGCGTCCGGCCTGAGCGTCCTCTCGAGCGAGGACTGGGTCGAGAACACCGAGGCTCCGGCCGTCTTCACCGACGCGACCGGGATCAGCGTCGCCGACGGCGCGGGCCTCGCCTACTTCGGCACGCTGGACGCCACGGCGCTCGGCGCCACGGAGGAGTCCACCGTCGCCGACATCGGCACCGCGTTCGACGCGCTGCTGGCGACGCACCTCGGCGGCGAGGTCGGCGCCGACCTCACCGCCACCCCGTACCGGGTCGACGCCCGGTCGGCCGAGTTCCGCACCTACACGGTCGGCGAGACCACCGTGCTGACGGCGGTGATCGAGACCGCCAACGGCTACGTGGGCTTCGCCGGATTCGCCGGCGCCGACCAGGTCGCGGCCGTCGAGGCGATGCGCTCGACCCTGACCTTCGGCTCCTGACCGATCGAGACCGACCGGCCCCCGCGCGCAGCGCGGGGGCCGGTCGGCCGTTTCCGGGGCGGTGCTCGAACCACCCGGGACCGCCGCTTCGGTCGCGGCGCACTACCGCGCGCCGCCGAGGGCGCGTATCCTCATGGCCCGTGGTGGAAATCCCTGAGACCGGACGCCAGGCCCTCGACGTCGACATCATGCGCGAGTGGGCCGCGCGCGGCATCGACACGTTGACCCGCCACCGGCGCGGCGTCGACGAACTCAACGTGTTCCCCGTCGCCGACTCCGACACCGCGACCAACATGGTCGCGACCCTCCAGGCCGCCTTCCAGGGTGGCACGCCCGGGCTCGGCCTCGAAGCGCTGCTCGACGAAGCGGCCGGGCGCGCGCTCCTGTCGGCGCGCGGCAACTCCGGGGTGATCCTCGCGCAGATGCTCCGCGGCCTCGCCGACGCCTGGAACGGCGACGAGATCGACGCCAAGGGCTTCGCCGCCGGACTGCGGTCCGCCACCGACGCGGCCACCGCCGCCGTCGCGGTCCCGACCGCGGGCACCATCCTCACCGTCGCCGAGTCGGCCGCGTCCGCCGCCGCCAAGGCCGCCCCGTTCGGGCTCGTCTCGGCCGCCCGCGCCGCGGCCGAGACCGCCGCCCAGGCCGTCGCGGCCACGCCCGGCCAGCTCCCCGCGCTCGCCCGCGCGGGCGTCGTGGACGCCGGGGGACTGGCCCTGACCCTCCTCCTCGAGGCCCTCGTCGAGACCCTCACCGGATCGATCTCCACCGGCGCGCTGGACCTGTTGGAGCGCCACCGCGTCCGCGCGGTCGAGGAGGCCGAGCAGGTGCCGCGCGAGACCGGCTCGGAGGTCTTCGGCTACGAGGTCCAGTACCTCCTCGAAGCGAACGCGGCCGCCGCGTCCGAACTGCGGCACCGGCTCACCGGGCTCGGCGACTCCGTGGTCATCATCGGTTCGCGCGCCGCGAAGGACGTCACCACGTTCAACGTCCACGTGCACGTCAACGACATCGGCGCGGCCATCGAGGCCGGGATCGAGCGCGGCCGGGTCCACCGGATCTCGGTCACCCGCTTCGACGACTCCGCCCACCACCCCGAGACCGCGCGCCACCACGCGCCGGCCCCGACCCCGACCATGGAGTCTCCCGAGCGGGCCGTCATCGTGGTCACCGCCGCCGGCGTCCGCGGCTTCCTCGAAGGCGAAGGCTGCCGCACCGTGCAGGCCGAGCGCCTCCCCGACGAGGCCGAGGCCGCCGCCGTCACCGCCGAGCGCATCGCCGCCGAACTCGCGGCCGTCCGCGAATCGGGCGGGTCCAGCGCCGTCGTGGTCACCGACGAGCCCGTCGCGGCCCGCGCCGCCCGCGGCGCCGTCCAGCGCGCACGCCAGAACGGCTACCGGGTCACCGTGCTGCCCACCGGCTCGGTCATGCAGAGCCTCGCGGCGTTCGCCGTCCACGACCCCGACCGCCACTTCGACGACGACGTCGTCGCCATGTCCGAAGCCGCCGCGGCCTGCCGCACCGGTGAACTGCGCGACGAGAGCGAAGGCATCGCCGTCCTCGTCGGCGGCGGCGACCACGGCGTCTTCGACGAGGCCGACGAAGCCGCCCGCCACCTCGCCGACCGACTCTGCGAGGCCGGCGCCGAACTCCTCACCGTCCTTCCCGGACCCGGGTTCGAACCGGAAACTGTCACAGCCTTGAGCGATCATGTCCGCGAGGCGTGGCCGCTCGTGGAGATCCAGCAGCTGCCCGCCGGAGACACTGAGCCGCTGCTGTTGATCGGAGCCGAATGACCATTGGGCTGGAGACCCGGCTGCGCGAGGTCCTGGACAAGAAGACGGTGGAGAAACTCGGCGAGGCGCTGGGGATCGACACGATCGGGGACCTCCTGGGCCACTACCCGTTCCGCTACATCGGGCAGGGCGAGCGCCCCGACCTCGGCCGCCTCACCATCGGCGAGGAGGTCACCGTCTTCGCCGAGGTCCGCGCCGCCGTCGCGAGGAAGTACCAGCCCAAGCGCCCGGGCCAGAAGGCCAGGCGCGCCGAGCGCCTCGAAGTCGTCATCGCCGACGAGGACGGCAGGACCCTGACGCTCGTCTACTTCAACCAGCCCTGGCTCAAAGAGCACCTCACCACCGGGAAGCAGGGGCTCTTCGTCGGCAAGGTCGGCCAGTTCAACGGGCGGCTCCAGCTCAACTCCCCGCAGCACTTCCTGGTCGAGGAGTGGAACGTGACCGGCGGCCTCCTCCCGGTCTACCCCGGCACCGCCGAACTGCCGTCCTGGAAGATCATGAAGGCGGTGCACACCGCCCTCGGGCTCGTGCCCGACCTCGCCGACCCGCTCCCGCGCGAGATCCGCTCCCGCCTCGGCCTCCTCGGCTACGGCGAGGCGCTGCACCGCATCCACCGCCCCGAGTCCCACGAGGCCCTCGGCGCGGCCAGGAAGCGGCTCAAATGGCAGGAGGCCCTCGTCCTCCAGACCGTCCTGGTCCGCCGCAAGTCCGCCTCCCTCGCCGAGGCCGCCACGCCGTACGAGACCGGCGGCGCGATCCTCGACGCGTTCGACGCCCGCCTGCCCTTCGACCTCACCGCCGGGCAGCGCCAGGTCGGCGCCGAGATCGCCGACGAGATCGCCCGGGCCCACCCCATGCACCGCCTCCTCCAAGGCGACGTCGGCTCCGGCAAGACCCTCGTCGCCCTCCGAGCGATGCTCCAGGTCGTCGCCCACGGCGGCCAGGCCGCGCTCCTCGCCCCCACCGAAGTCCTCGCCGGCCAGCACCACCGGTCGATCGCCGAGATGCTCGGCGACCTCGCCCACGGCGGCGAACTCGGCGCCCCCCAGGAGGCCACCCGGGTCGCCCTGCTCACCGGCTCCGCGACCGCCGCCCAGCGCCGCACCGTCATCGACGAGGTCAAGACCGGCGCCGCCGGGATCGTCATCGGCACCCACGCCCTCCTCTACGACGGCGTCGACTTCGCCGACCTCGGCCTGGTCGTCGTCGACGAACAGCACCGCTTCGGCGTCGAGCAGCGGGACACCCTGCGCGCCAAGGCCAAACGACCCCCGCACACCCTCGTCATGACCGCCACGCCGATCCCGCGCACCGTCGCCATGACCGTCTACGGCGACCTGGAGACCAGCCGCCTCACCGAACTCCCCGCCGGGCGCACCCCCATCGCCACGCACGTCGTGCCCTACACCGACCAGCGGTGGATGCGGCGCGCCTGGTCCCGCCTGCGCGAAGAGGTCGAGGCCGGACGCCAGGCCTACGTCGTCTGCCCCCGCGTCGGCGACGACCAGAAGGACGGCGACGACCTCGGCGGCGCCGACGGCGACCGGCGCCCGCCCCTGGCCGTCACCGACGTCATCGAGCAGCTGCGCAGCGGCCCGCTCGAAGGCCTCACCCTCGGCCTCCTCCACGGCCGCCTCGACAGCGACGAGAAGGACCGCGTCATGCGCGCCTACGCCGCGGGCGAGATCGACGTCCTCGTCGCCACCACCGTCATCGAAGTCGGCGTGAACGTCCCCAACGCGACCGCCATGGTCGTCCTCGACGCCGAACGCTTCGGCATCTCCCAGCTCCACCAGCTGCGCGGCCGCGTCGGCCGCGGCGCCCACCCGGGCCTGTGCCTGCTCGTCAGCGAAGTCCCCGAAGGGACCTCCTCGCGTGAGCGCCTCGACGCGGTCGCCTCCACGACCGACGGGTTCGCGCTGGCCGAACTCGACCTGGAGCAGCGCCGCGAGGGCGACGTCCTCGGCGCGGCACAGTCGGGCGTGAAATCGCACGTGAAGCTCTTGTCCCTGCTCAAGGACGCCGACATCATCGAAGCCGCCCGCGCCGAGGCCACCGCGCTCATCGACGCCGACCCCGACCTGCGCGGCGAGCCGGCGTTCGCGGCCCTCGTCGACGACCTGGCCTCCGACCGCGGGGAGTACCTGGAGAAGGGCTGACCGGGCCCCGCGGCGAAGGCTTTGCGCGCGAACGCGGACCGATACCGCCGCGGCAAGGCTTCTCCCATGCTGCGGGCGCGGATTACAGTAGTGCCAAATGACTAGGATCATCGCCGGCAGCCTCAAGGGCCGCCGCCTCTCCACGCCGCCGGGGGACCGCACCCGGCCCACGTCGGACCGGGTCCGCGAGGCGCTGTTCAACTCGCTCGCCCCCGGCGGCGACCTCGACGGCCTCCGCTTCGCCGACCTCTACGCCGGTTCCGGAGCGGTCGGACTGGAGGCGCTCTCCCGGGGCGCCTCGGCCGCCCTGTTCGTCGAGTCCCACGTCCTGACCGCGAAGCTCCTGCGCAAGAACATCGCCGACCTCGGCGCGGCCGGCGCCGAAGTGATCTGCGCCCCGGTCGAGAAGGCCCTCCAGAGCGAACCGGCGCTGCCCTTCGACATCGTCTTCGCCGACCCGCCCTATGCGGTCACCGACGCCGAGATCGGCGACCTCCTCGAATCGCTGGTCGCGCAGGGATGGCTCGCACCGGACGCCGACGTGGTGGTCGAACGCGGCGGCAAGGACCCGTCCGTGCCCTGGCCCGCGCAGATCGCAGAAGACCGCGTCCGCCGCTACGGCGGCACGGCACTTTGCTACGGTCACGCCCTGTGAAACCTGAAGCCCGAATCGCCGTCTGCCCAGGGTCATTCGATCCGGTGACGTACGGTCATCTCGACATCTTCGGACGCGCCGCCCAGCTGTACGATGAGGTGTGGGTCGCGGTCTTCCACAACGCTTCCAAGAAGGCGCTGTTCAGCGTCGAGGAACGGGTGGAACTCCTCGGCGAGACCACCGTGGACATGCCGAACGTGCGTATCGCGTCCTTCCAAGGCCTGACCGTCGACTTCTGCCAGAAGCACGGCGCCGGTGTCATCGTCAGGGGCGTCCGTGCGGCCTCGGACTTTGACTACGAACTGCAGATGGCCCAGATGAACTACGGAATGGGAGGCATCGAGACGGTGTTCATCCCGACCAACCCCTTGTACTCCTTCCTGTCCTCTTCGATGGTCAAGGACGTGGCGAAATGGGGCGGCGACATCTCGCCCCATGTGCCTGAAATCGTCCAATCCCGACTGATTGAGCGTTTGCGGCAGGATTAGCCACGTTTCCAACCCTCATCCGGGACAATGTCCCCTATGAATGACATCGACGGGAGCAAATCGGTGGGTGCGCTCGACCGGATAGAAGAGATCATCGCCTACGTGGAGCAGGCCAAGGCCGTGCCCATGTCCCGCGCCTGCAAAGTGGACCGGGCCGAGATGATCGCCATGCTCGAAGAGCTCCAGAACGAACTCCCCGGAGACCTGCGCCGCGCGGAGGCCATGCTCCAGGAGCGCGACAAGATCATCGACGCCGGCGAACGCGAGGCCGAGCGCATCATCACCGAGGGCGAGACCGAGCACGCGCGCCTGGTCTCGCGGCACGAGATCACCGTCTCGGCCGAGCACGAGGGCAACCGCATCGTCGGCGAGGCCCGCGGCGAGGCCCAGCGCCTGCGCGACGAGGTGGACGAGTACGTCGACACGACGCTCGCGAACTTCGAGCAGTTCCTGCACCGGGCCCTCTCGGGCGTCGAGCGCGGACGCGACAAGATGCACACCCTCCGGGAGATCGGCACCTTCGCGCCCTCGCAGCAGGAGCAGTTCGAGGACGAGAAGCCACTCCCGCAGCTTTAGCGGAGGGAGCATGGGCTCAGTCGCAGCTTTAGCTGAGGGAGCATGGGCTCTGCCGCAGCTGTAGCGGAGGGAGCGCGGGCCCGGTCGCAGATCTAGCGGGCGCGGACCGGGAGATGGCGGTCCACCCGCCCAGGGCGGGCAAGCCGTGCTCCCCGCCGAAACTCCCACCCGGGTCCGACATCCCCGCGCCGGTTCCGGCCGCCGTGTCGGCGAAATCACGTCGGCGCGGCGCTCGGACTCGGGCCGCGACCTGGGTTGGAGCCGCCACCAGTGCTGATGTAGCATTACCGGTCGGCCTCGATCGAGGCGCATCTCCCTATCGAAGGACCGCAGTACACCCATGACGAAAGCCGCACTGGATCCCGCCGCGCCGCTGGTGTTCGACACCGCGGAGCTGGGGCGCAGCTCGGGTACGACCATGCACATCGAGCGCGGCGTCCCCGCGCCCGACGCGTTCGGTCTCGCATCGGTGTACGCCGTCCCCGCCTCCTCCAACGTCGACCTCGACCTCGACCTGACCGCGGTCAGCGAAGGCGTCCTCGTCGACGGCGAGGTCGAAGCGGTCGCCGAGGGCGAGTGTGCGAGGTGCCTCGCACCCGTGCAGGACACCCTCAGGGTCCAGGTGCAGGAGCTGTACGCTTATGAAGGCTCCGTCACCGAAGCGACCACCGACGCCGATGAGATCATGCGGCTCGATGGGGATCTGCTCGATCTGGAGCCCGCGGTTCGGGACGCGCTGGTACTGGCAATGCCGGTCACGCCGCTGTGCCGACCCGACTGCCCGGGGCTGTGCGCCGAATGCGGCGTCCCCTGGGACGAACTGCCCGACGACCACGTTCACGAGACCGTGGACCCCCGTTGGGCGGGCTTGGACAAGCTTCGGCTCGCCGACTCCGATGGCGAATCGAAATAGCACGCGTATAGGTATGGAGTTCTGAAGTGGCTGTTCCGAAGCGTCGTATGTCGCGCAGCAACACCCGGCACCGTCGGTCGCAGTGGAAGGCTGCGCCGATCCAGCTGGTCGAGTGCCCGCAGTGCCACGCCAAGAAGCGCGGCCACCAGGTCTGCGAGGTGTGCGGCACGTACAGGGGCCGTCAGGTCCTCGAGGCCTAAGTCCTCCCTCTCATGGGCGACAAGGCTGTACAACATTTCGAAGCGGTGTTCGGGGTCAGGGATATCGACCCCGAACTGCTGCGTCTCGCCCTGACCCACCGGTCGTACGCGTACGAGCACGGCGGACTGCCCACCAATGAGCGCCTGGAGTTCCTCGGGGACTCCGTGCTCAGCCTGGTGATCACCACCGCGCTCTACCGCAACCACCCGGACCTGCCCGAAGGGCAGCTCGCGCGCCTGCGCGCGTCCGTGGTGAACATGAAGGCGCTGGCCGGTGTGGCGCGCCGCATGGGCGCGGGCGGCATCGGCCCGCACCTCCTGCTCGGCAAGGGCGAGGAGAGCTCGGGCGGGCGCGGCAAGAACTCGATCCTGGCCGACGCCGTCGAGGCGCTGCTGGGCGCCGTCTACCTCCAATACGGGGTGGAGATCGCCAAGCGCGTGGTCCACTCGTTCTTCGACTCGCTCATGGAGGCCGCCGCCGGGCAGGGCGCGGCCCTGGACTGGAAGACCAGTCTCCAGGAGTTGACGGCCGACTCCGGTCTCGGTGTGCCCGAGTACCGGATCACCGAGTCCGGGCCCGACCACGCCAAGCAGTTCACGGCCTGGGCCGTGGTGGCCGGCGAGGAGTTCGGCGAGGGCTCCGGCGGTTCCAAGAAGGACGCCGAGCAGATCGCCGCGCAACTCGCCTGGCAAGTGTTGTCCGATCGCCTTGGCGTCAAACAGCGGTGACGATTCACTGATACTTCGCAAGGGGCGGGGGCCGGAGATCCGGTTCCCGCCCTACGCGTATACCGTCCCTATCCCCCACCCACCCGGGGGAAAGGTAGTCTCCACTCTCCCGCGCGGGTCCGACAAGAACCCGCCTCCGCGGCCGCGGTGTCACCCGAAAGCGGGACGCCGCCCCGGTGCGACCGAGTCAGCGCTGGCACTTGGGGCAGTAGTGGGCCGAGCGGTCGCCGATGACCTCGCGCAGGATCGCGGTGCCGCAGCGCTTGCACGGCTGGCCCGCGCGGCCGTAGACCGCCAGTTCCCTCGCGAAGTACCCGGCCTCGCCGCGCGCGTCCACGTACAGCTCGTCGAACGACGTCCCGCCCACCGCCAGCGACTCGGTCAGCACGTCCTTGACGTGCCCCAGCAGCTCCAGGGCCTTGCGCCGCGACAGCGAGTCGCCGCTGCGCCGGCCGCGCAGGCGTGAGCGCCACAGCGCCTCGTCGGCGTAGATGTTCCCGACCCCGCTGATCCATCCCTGGTCCAGCAGGGCCTTCTTGACCTCGATGCGGCGCCGCAGCAGCCGCGTGGCGCTCAGGGCCGCGTCGAACTCGGGCTCGAACACGTCCGGCGCGATGTGCCCCATCGTCTTGGGCACCGCGCCGTCCAGATCGGCCAGCTCCCAGTACCCGAAGGTCCGCTGGTCGATGAACCACAGCTCGCGGTCGTCGGTGAAGCGCATCCGCCCCCGCAGGTGCCGGTGCGCCTCGCGGCCGTCGGTGACGACGTGCAGCTGCCCGCTCATCCCCAGGTGGCAGATGAGCGCGCGGCCGTCGTCGAGGCCGAGCCACATGAACTTGCCCCGGCGCCCTGAGCCGGTGACCTGGAGCCCCGCGAGGCTCCGCTGGAAATCGGCGATGCCGGGGACGTGGCGGCGCACGGTCCTCGGGTTGTAGACCTCGACGGCGCTGATGCGTCCGCCGCGGAAGGCCGCGTCGACCCCGCGGCGGACCGTCTCGACTTCGGGAAGCTCTGGCACGTTTCAAGTATGCCCAGGGGTCGGCCGGGCGCCTCCGCGGCCCGTCGGGACGCCCGGCCGCCCGCTAGCTCAGTTGCGGGTGCTTCTCCCTGACCGTGTCGATGCCGTAGTTGATCGCGAAGGCGATGGCCGCGAGCCGCGAGTTCACGCCGAGCTTGCCGAGCACGTTCTGCACGTGGGAGCGCACGGTGGAGACCGAGACGCCCATCTGGTCGGCCATGTGGCTGGTCGGCTCGCCGCGCACGATGCGGCGCAGCACGTCGTCCTCTCTGGGGGTCAGGTGATGTGCGAGTTCGAGTGCGTCGTCGTCGCCCAGGAGCGGCGCGGGCTGGAGCGCCGCCCGCAGCAGCTGCGGATCGTAGTAGGGCGGGCTCGTGAGCCCGCGGTCGATGGCGTGCAGCAGCTCGCCGGGCATGATGTGGGTGTTGGCTATCCCCGCTGCCGAGACCGAGACGGCCTTGCGCAGGACCGACCCGTCGTCGCGGTCGGTGATGAGGAAGACCGGACGTTTGCAGTCGGTCAGGACCCGGTTGCGGGACACCGCTTCGAGGGCTACCAGGCAGCAGTCGATCTGCGCATCCGCCGACACGAGCGCCCGGGCGCTCCTCGCCTCGACTGGGATGTCACCGCGTCGGTGGAGCAGGGGTCGAATGCTGGCGGAGAAGACCTGATTCGGGTCGTACAGCATGACACGCACGGTTGGCACCTCATCCTTCAGGTTTTTCGCGCCTCCCCAGATGCGCGCCCGTTCAGGCGGCCAACCCAGCATGACTGTTGGTAATCGTTCAGTCCAGCGTTGAGTCGGATGGACGACAGTAAGAGGTCTGCGCCGGGTCTGCCTGCGATAATGCTGGGCCCCTGAAGGATCGGACCCTGCCGCCCGGTGTCAGCCGAAGGCCTGGACCCAGTAGATGGTGCCGTTGCGGTCCGCCGCTCCCACGCCGATGTCGTCGTAGTCGCAGTTGAGGATGTTCGCGCGGTGCCCCTCGGAGTCCATCCACCCCTGCATGACCGACTCCGCGTCGGGGTAGCCGGCGGCGATGTTCTCG
Source organism: Glycomyces harbinensis (assembly GCF_900101745.1). Lineage (GTDB taxonomy): Bacteria > Actinomycetota > Actinomycetes > Mycobacteriales > Micromonosporaceae > Glycomyces > Glycomyces harbinensis. The sequence goes on from NZ_FNAD01000003.1 coordinate 229,479, forward strand.
CCGACGCCGCCGTCGTAGCCCTGCGCGTTCGCGCGGTCGGTGGGGCTGCGCCCGTCCTGGGACTCGTGGCTGAAGTAGTCGTTCGCGGCCATGTCCTCGGCGTGGAGCAGCGCGGCGGTGTCGAGGCGCGAATCCCGCTCCAGCGCACCGCAGCCGTTCTCGGCGCGGCGGTCGTTGACGAGGTCGAACACGGCCGCCTCGGCGTCGGCGTGCGCTGACCCGCCCCCGCCCGAGTCCCCGCCGCCGCTCCCGCCGTCGTCGCCCCCGCCCTCGTCCTCTTCGGCCGCTTCGGTGGTCTCCTCGGCGGCCTCGGTCGTCGGGGCCTCCTCGGCGTCCTGCGCGCGGATCTCGGCCTCGTCCAGGAGCAGTTCGGGGAGGACCGGCTCCGTGGCGCTGTCGCGCACGGACTCGGGAGTCGTGGCGCCCTCGGTGGAGGCGGCGTTCCCCTCGAGTGGCGAATCGAGCGCCCACAGTGAGGTCGCCGCGGTCGCGAGGACGGAGGTCGCCAGGATCGCCAGAAAGATCCGGCGCCGAGTCTCGGCGAAGTCGCGGTGGTGCCCGCCCTGGAGTCGTCGCATGGAGGTACAGCCTCATCACGTGGGGTTACGTGTGGAATGTTCGGATTTTCCGCGGACATTATCAGGTCCAGGCGCGGTTTGCACGGTCCGATCGGCCGCTTCGGGCGTGACGCACCCCCCGCAGGTGTGACCCCCGTCGAATCCGGTGCGCAAAGCATGTGCAAAGCTTGACGAGAACCGCCGATCAGGCGGATGATGTTGAGAGACGGCCAGTGTTCACGAGCCGTGCTCCACTGGTCCGGCGAGGGGCAATCGGCCCCGGCGGCTAAAAAAATTCACTCAGCAGAATGCGACGTTTTTCATGGTGCGTACGCCAACGCCACCAGACGACGTGATCGCAAGGAGAAACCATGGCGAAAGCCCTCTATGGCCACCTCGGCCAGGCACCGAACAAGCGCCTGCTCGAAGAAGTGGTCCAGCTACGTGCGCGAGTACGGAATCTCGAGACCGAGCTCGCCGAGCTCCGGGCACGAGAGGACGAGATCGAACACGATCAGGTCGAGGAGCTGATGCGGCTGCATGAGCCCGCGCTGACCTAACCGTCTCGCGACAACGGAACATACGCGCGCCAGCTGCCAGACAGCCGGCGCGCATTGCCATGTCCGGGGCCCTTCAACGGGAGGGCCCGCAGCACCGACCGCCCGAGTTCGGCCCCTTCGGGGCCTTTGATCTGCCGGGTTCGGTCACAGCGGCCTTGTAGGCTGGGACGGTCCCGCACCACGCCGACGCACACCAGCCCGGAGCGACCGTTGTACCTCAAGAGCCTCACGCTGAAGGGATTCAAGTCCTTCGCCTCGGCCACGACCCTGCGTTTCGAACCGGGGATCACCTGCGTGGTGGGGCCCAACGGCTCGGGCAAGTCCAATGTCGTCGACGCCATCGCGTGGGTCCTCGGCGAGCAGGGCGCGAAGTCCCTGCGCGGCGGCAAGATGGAGGACGTCATCTTCGCCGGCACCACCGGCCGCCCCGCCCTCGGCCGCGCCGAGGTCACCCTCACCATCGACAACACCGACGGCGCCATCCCCATCGACTACTCCGAAGTCTCGATCACCCGCCGCATGTTCCGCTCCGGCGAAGGCGAATACGAGATCAACGGCGACCGCTGCCGCCTCCTCGACGTCCAGGACCTCCTCTCCGACGCCGGCATCGGCCGCGAGATGCACGTCCTGGTCGGACAGGGCAAACTCGACTCCTACCTGCACGCCCGCCCCGAGGACCGCCGCGCCTTCATCGAAGAGGCCGCCGGCGTCCTCAAACACCGCAAGCGCAAGGAGAAGGCCCTCCGCAAGCTCGAAGGCATGCAGGGCAACCTCGACCGCCTCGCCGACCTCACCGGCGAACTGCGCCGCCAGCTCAAACCCCTCGGACGCCAGGCCGAACTCGCCCGCCGCGCCCAGACCATCCAGATGGACCTGCGCGAGGCCCGCCTGCGCCTGCTCGCCGACGACCTCACCTCCCTGCGCGGCAACATCGCCAAGGACCTCGCCGACGAAGAGGCCCTCAACGAGCGCAAGGCCGTGCTCGCCGACGAGCACGAGCGCCTCACCGCCCAGGTCGGCGGGATCGAGGGCGCCCACGCCGCCGACAAGCCGCGCCTGGCCCGCCTCCAGGAGACCTGGTACCGGCTCCAGGCCGTCGCCGAGCGCCTGCGCTCCACCGCGCAGCTCGCCGCCGAGCGCCGCCGCTACCTCTCCGAAGAGCAGGACGACCGCGCCGGACGCGACCCCGAGGTCATCGAGACCGAGGCCCAGCGCATCCGCGAGCAGGAGATCGAACTGCGCGAGTCCATCGCGGAGGACTCCGAGCGCCTCGCCTCGGCCGTCGAGGCCCGCGAGGAGACCGAGACGGCCCTCACCGACGCCGAGCAGCGCATCGTCACCGCCGTCAAGGCCGCCGCCGAACGGCGCGAAGCCCTCGCCACCCTCCGCGGGCGCGTCGACGCCCTCCGCACCCGCACCGCCGCGGCCGCCGAAGAACTCGAACGCGCCGCCATCGCCCTCGCCGAAGCCCGCGAACGGGCCAAAGCCGCCGCCGAAGCGGTCGCCGAAGCCGAGGCCGAAGGCGAAGCGGTCGAGACCGACACCGAATTCGACGACGCCGTCGCCGCCGCCAAGGCCCGCGTCGCCGCCGCGAAAGCCGAAGCCGACCGGCTCCAGGCCGCCGAACGCGAAGCCGACCGCGAAGCCTCCCAATGGGCCGCCCGCGAAGAAGCCCTCGCCGTCGGCCTGCGCCGCAAGGACGGCGCCGCCGCCCTCCTCGCCCGCGCCGACGCCGTCCCCGGGATGCTCGGCTCCGTGGCCGCCCTCCTCACGGTCGAACCCGGCTACGAAGCCGTCCTCGCCGCCGCCCTCGGCCGCCTCGCGGACGCCATCGCCGTCACCGGCGCCGACAGCGCCGCCCGCGCCCTCCAACTCCTCCGCGACGAAGACGGGGGACAGGCCGGCTTCGTCTACGCGCACAACCTCATCCCGGCCGCCCCCGCAGTAGACGTCCCGCCCGGCCTCAAAGCCGTCGCCGACACCGTCTCGGCCCCCGCCGAACTCGCCGGCACCGTCCGCGCCGTCCTCGCCGGCATGGTCGTCGCCGACGACCTCGACGCCGCCCGCGCACTCGTCGGCGCGCACCCCGGCATCACCGCCGTCACCCGCGACGGCGACGTCCTCGGCGCGACCACCGCCCACGGCGGCTCCGCCAAAGGACAGTCCTACATCGAGATCCAAGCGGCCGTAGACGAGGCCCGCGACCGCAAGATCGCCGCCGAATCCCTCGCCGCCCATCTCGCCGGGCAGCTCGACGCCGCCCGCGAAGCCCACACCGAAGCCGAAGCCGAAGCCGAAGCGGCCCGCGCGGCCCAGCGCCAGGCCGAAGCCGCCCAAGGCGTCGTCCAGCGGCGGCTCGCCGAACTCGGCGCCGCCGCACGCGGCGCCGAAGCCGAAGTCGCCCGCCTCGCCCAGGCCAAGGACCGCGCCCAGGCCGCCCGCGAGACCGACACCGCCGGACTCACCGGCCTCGAAGCGCAGCTCGACGACCTCGAATCCCAACCGGAGATCGAAGAGCCCTCCACCGACGAGCGCGACGTCCTCGCCCGCGAACTCGAGGCCGCCCGCCAGAACGAGATGGAGACCCGCCTCTCCGTCCGCACGGCCGAAGAGCGCGCCTCCGCACTCGCCGGACGCGCCGACGCCCTCGCGCGCCAAGCCCAGTCCGAGCGCGCCTCCCGCGCCCGCGCCGAAGCCCGGCGGGCCGCCCGCGCCCGCGGCGCCGCCGTCGCCGCCCTCGTCGCCGAAGCCGCCGAGAACGCCGGCGTCCAGCTCACCGACTCCCTCGAGACCGCCGCGATCGAACGCGACTCGATCGCCGCCGAGCAGGCCCGCCGCGAGGCCGCCCTCGCCGAACTGCGCACCCGCGCCGGCGCCACCGCCGCCGAACTCGAACGCATCACCTCCGCCGCCCACCGCGACGAGGTCGCCCGCGCCGAGCAGCGCCTGCGCATCGAACAGCTCGAAGAGAAGGCCGGCGACGAGTTCGGCGTCGACATCGAGACCCTCCTGGCCGAATACGGGCCCGACCAGCCCGTGGCGCCCAGCACCGAGGAGATCGCCGCCGCCGAGGAGCAGGGCAGGCCCGAGCCGCAGCCGGCCGAGTTCGACCGCGCCCTCATGGAGAAGCGCGCCGCCCGCGGCGAACGCGAACTCAAACTCCTCGGCAAGGTCAACCCGCTCGCACTCGAGGAGTTCGCGGCGCTCGAGGAGCGCTACAAGTTCCTCAACGAGCAGCTCGAAGACGTCAAGAAGACCCGCGCCGACCTCCACACCGTCGTCAAGGAGGTCGACGACCGCATCCAGCAGGTCTTCGCCGAGGCCTTCGCCGACACCGCCCGCGAGTTCGAGGACGTCTTCCAGACCGTCTTCCCCGGCGGCGAGGGCCGCATCCTCCTCACCGACCCCGACGACCTGCTCAACACCGGCGTCGAGGTCGAGGCCCGCCCGCCCGGCAAGAAGGTCAAGCGGCTCTCGCTGCTGTCGGGCGGCGAGCGGTCCCTGACCGCGCTGGCGCTGCTGTGCGCGATCTTCCGCGCGCGTCCCAGCCCGTTCTACCTGATGGACGAGGTCGAGGCGGCGCTCGACGACGTGAACCTCGGGCGCCTGCTGGACCTGCTGCGGCGGCTCCAGGAGAACTCGCAGCTGCTCATCATCACGCACCAGAAGCGCACCATGGAGATCGGCGACGCGCTCTACGGCGTCACGATGCGCTCGGGTGTCACGCAGGTCATCAGCCAGAAGTTCACCCGCGAAGAGGACTGAGGGCAGCCCAGTAGAGTGGTTCTGCGTGCGCGCAGACTGCCAGGGGTTTTCCTGTGCGCGCGGACAAGCGAAACCATTGCTGGAGGACTACCTGTGGACAACCTGTGGATCTGGCTGGTCGCCGCCGTCGTGGCGATCGCCGTCGTCGTCGGCGTCGTGTTCGCCGTGCGCGGCCGTGGGAAGTCGGCTCCGATCGAGGCGGCCGAGCCGGAGCCGCAGGTGGAGGCCGAGACCGCGACGGCCGAACCGGAGGCCGTCGCACCCGCGGCCGTCGAGACCCCCGAGCCCGTCGCGGGCCGGCTGGTGCGGCTGCGCTCGCGCCTGGCCCGCTCGAACAACGCCCTCGGCAAGGGCCTGCTGGCCCTGCTGGCGAGCGACAAGCTCGACGACGACGTGTGGGACGAGGTCGAGGAGACCCTCCTGACCGCCGATGTGGGCATGGCCGACACGACCGCGGTCGTCCAGCGCCTGCGCGAGCGCGTGAAGGTCCTCGGCACCCGCGACCCCGAGGAGCTGCGCCGCCTGCTCAAGTCCGAGCTCACGGCGGTCCTCGAACCCGACCTCGACCGGTCGATCGCGACGGTCTCGCCGACGGGCGAGGGCCCGGCCGTGATCCTCATGGTCGGCGTCAACGGCTCGGGCAAGACCACGACCTGCGGCCGCGTCGCCCGTGTGCTCATCGCCGAGGACAAGACCGTCATCATGGGCGCGGCCGACACGTTCCGCGCGGCCGCCGCCGAGCAGCTGGAGACCTGGGGCGCCCGCGTGGGCGCGAAGGTCGTCCGCCGAGGCGAGGGCGCCGACCCGGCCTCGGTGGCGTTCGACGCGGTCAAGGCCGGCGCCGAGGAGGGCGCGGACGTCGTCCTGGTGGACACCGCGGGCCGCCTCCAGAACAAGGCCGGGCTGATGGACGAGCTCGGCAAGGTCAAGCGGGTGGTGGAGAAGCAGGGGCCGGTGGCGGAGACGCTGCTGGTGCTCGACGCGACCACCGGGCAGAACGGGCTCCAGCAGGCGAAGGTGTTCGGCGAGGTCGTCCAGGTGACCGGCATCGTGCTCACCAAGCTCGACGGCAGCGCCAAGGGCGGAATCGTCATCGCGGTACAGCGGCAGTTGGGGGTACCGGTTAAGCTGGTCGGACTCGGAGAAGGCCCGGACGACCTGGCCCCGTTCGAGGTCGGAGCGTTCGTCGACGCGATCGTCGACGGCGCCGAGAGCTGACATTGATACCGAACGGGCACAGCGGGGACCGGTGAGCCAAGACGAGATTCCGCTGATCGGCGGCAACACGAGCACGGTCATCCGGCTGGGGGACACGGTCCGCCGGAACACTGGACCGTGGACGCCGGCGGTGCACGCCCTCCTGCGCCATCTCGACGGCGCCGGTTTCGGGGGCGCGCCGAGGGTGCTGGGCATCGACGAGCACGCCCGGGAGGTGCTCTCGTTCGTCGAGGGCGAGCCCGGGAAGTACCCGCTGGCGCCGCACTGGACGACCGACGAGACCATGAGCGCGGTGGCGAAGATGCTGCGCATGTACCACGACGCGCAGTACGGCTTCCGGCCGCCGGCCGGCTCGACGTGGCGGTCCTTCGGGCCGCCGCCGCCGGACACCGAGGTCATCTGCCACCACGACGCCGCGCCGCACAACGTGGTCTGGCGGCCGGACGGGACGCTGTCGCTCATCGACTTCGACCTGGCGAGCCCGGGCGCGCGGATCTACGACGTGGCCTACGCGGCCTGGACCTGGGTGCCGATATTCACCGACCGGGACTCGATCACCCTGGGCTGGAAGAAGCCCGATCGGGCGCGGCGGCTGCGCATGTTCGCGGACGCGTACGGCCTCTCCGACCGCGACCGCCAGCGCTTCATCAAGGTGATCCGCAAGCGGATCGTCGACCACATCGAGGGCATCCGGCGCATGGCCCAGGCGGGCGATCCCGCGTTCGAGCGGATCGTCCAGAAGGGGCACTTGCGTCGTCCCGCGCGGGACCTGCGCCTGCTGGACGCCGAGCGGTACATCCTCGACGAGGCGCTCCGCTGATTGAGCGCTCTACAGGGCCCTTCGGCCTGGGGGCCAAGTGGAACGAAGACTCTCCGACGAGCCGGGAGCCGGAGGTCTCCGTCCACTGGAGCGCTCCCATCGAAGGACGATGCCGCCTCCGCCGAGATTTCAGTGGAGGCCGCGCTTCCATGAGGAGTGCCGAGCTGCGATCGCACGATGGATTTTGAGGGAATTGCAGCAAATTTACCGTGCTAGCGTTTGCCTGTCAATACATTGTTAAGCGTCAATGTTAAGTGGTCGGCGGGAGCCTCGCGCCCTCGCCCCGGACATCAGGTCGGGCGCCCCGACCGGCTGCACACACCGCGGTCGAAGCGCCCGACTCCTCAGGAGTGCGGCATCAGGCGAGCAGGTCGTCCGCTCGGCTCAGGACGTGGGCCGCGACGTTCCGGCTCAGTTCCACGCCCGCGAGGTCCGCGGACCGGGAGTGGATGCCCGACCAGACCCGGGCGTCGATGTTCTCCGTGGTCAGCGGGTGCCAGGTCGTGTAGGTGCGGGTCACGCCGGGCGCGCTCGGGCTGGGGATGGTGAAGGCCTCGCCGGGGCCGTCGCCGACGAGCTGGGTGAGGACCTCCTCGGCCGAGCCCGAATAGGTGTTGTGCCCGCTCGGGTAGTCCGGGTGCGACGGCGTGGTGTGCAGCGGCGCCCAGTCCGGGTCCTGCACGGTGGCCGGGTCGCCGTCCTCGACGGCCCCGGCGATCGCGGTGACCGGACGCCACCACAGGTGCGCGTACTTCGAGTCCGAGGTCGCGATCTGCGTGTCGACCGAGGCGACGTGGAAGAGCGCGACCAGTTCGACCTTGTCGCGCACCGAGCCGTCGTGGTGCTCCAGCGCGGCCCGGACCACCGGGTTGTAGAGCACGAACGAGCTGCCGAGCCAGAACTGGGCGGTGTCGGTCTGCGCCTGGGTGCGGGCGGTGCTGCCCAGGCCGCCGTAGGCGTGGACCTCGTCGAGGTCGGCCCGGTACTGCGGGGTGCCGAGCGCCGGGGGCGCCTCCAGCCGGAACTGGTCGGCGCTGTCGAGCGCGAACGGGACGGCGAACCGGGTGCCGGCCTGCTGCGCGGGGCCGAAGGCGGGCGGGGTCGGCTGCCACACGCCGGGTGCGGCGGCCGGGGGCGTGAACGCCGGGCTCACCGAGGCCGGGTCGAGGCCGTCGCCGGTGCGGTCGGCGAGCAGCGCGTCGGCCCGCTCGACGCCCGCGGCCACGCCCTTGCGCTTCGCACGGCCGTCGGGGACGAGCGCGAGCGCCGTTTCGAGGGCCGCGTCGAGCGCGTCGGCCTGGGTCGGCGCGAGGGCGTAGAGCGCCCGGTGGACCGCGGCGGCGAGGGCGGCCTCGCGGTAGTGCTTCGCGTTGACGCCGTGGGGGACCCGTCGCACCGCGCGGGCGGCGGCGAGCCAGGCGACGGCCCAGGTGCGGCTGTTGGTGACCTGCGTCGAGGCGGGTGCGGCGGTGACGGCGGCGTCGGTCGCGTCGAACCAGTGCAGCACCGCGGCCGAGGCGGCGGTCCCGGAGCCGGCCGAGGCCGGGGCGGCGGTGCCGACGGCCGCGCCGGCCGCGGCGACGGGCGCCGCCGCGAGGACCGCGCGGCGGGACAGGGAGATTCGGGTGTCGTCGGTGGAGGACATGGTGCTCCTTGCGATGCGGTGGGATGAAGGCAGCGGGGAACGGAGGCTCGGGGCGCGCTGTCGAAGCGGCGCTGTCGGAGTGGCGTCGTCGAGGAGGTCCGCGGGGTCGGCGGCGCCCGACGGACCCGCGGTGCGGGTCGGGCGCGGCAGCGCCGCCGGCGAAGCCGGGACGGTTCAGGGGCGCTGGGGGAGACGGGGGCTCGCCGGTCCTGGAGCCGTCGCAGGGGAGGAGCGGTGTGCTCGGACCGGCGGGGGAACGGTCAGCGACAGAGGGCGCTGGCGACGCGCATCTGGTCGACCTCGCGCCGCTGTGCGAGTGCGTTGGCGGGCTTCATGCCTCGACTATATCAGTATTCCTATCGGAATACTAGATATTAATGAAAGGGAATCGCATCGGGTCGTGTCCGCAGGTGAGCGGACCAGGGCGGTCGACAAGCGCGGGCGGGACGACCGCGCGCGAGACGACGGGCCGAGTGGAGCGGGCGGCGAATACGAGTGCCGGTGACGGGAAGACGGCGGGCGGGCGTGGGCGCTTCTCCCACCCAGGGTAGGCAGAGGCTGCTGCCGCTGCCCACGTTCCCTCCCGGGTCCGACAAGAACGCGCTCTTCACCGTTCGAATGTGGCGACTCTCATGCCGCGAGCGGGCTTCCAAGCAGGCCCTCGCGCTCCGGCTTCACGCCGCGGTCCAGCGCAGTTCCCGACTCGGCAAGGGGCCGTAAGGCGTCAGTGCCGCCAGTTCCGCCCGGTGCTCGCCCCGGCCGGTGTCGAGCGCCCGCGTGAAGCGCCGCTCGGCCGCGTTCGGGCCCGGGGCCGCCGCGATCGCGGCGCCGTTCCACACCCCGCCGACCGCGTACGGATGCACCGGACTGATCCGCACCGCCGCCGCCCCGTCCAGGGCCACCACCGCCACCCCGAGGTCCGACAGCCGCGGGTAGGCGTCCTCGGGCTCCCGCAGCAGCAGCTCGGTCGGGAGCACCTGCCCGTCCTGGAACACCGGCACGTACCCCTTCGGGGCCCACGCGACCCCGCTGACCGAGGCGTGCGCGAAGTACGCCGACCACAGGGCCGGGTCCTGGATCGCCGTCCGCGGCCCCACGTGGACCGGCCGCGCCGGATGCTCCCGCGCCTGGAGTTCGGGCAGGCTCAGCGCCCGGCCCTCCTCGTCGACCCAGTACGCCCCGTGCTGGCCGTCGAGCAGGACCCACCGGTCCAGGTCGTCGATCCACGCCTCCGCGACGGCGTGCCCCTGGCCCACCCCGTCGTGGTAGTCCCCGCGGCGCAGCCACACCCGCCGCGCCGGAATCCGCAGCGCGTTCAGGCCCTGCGCCAGCACGATCGAGTACTCCACGCACGAGTACCGCGCGCCGTTCGCGACCTGCTCCAGCACGTCCACCGCGTCGCCCGCGTTGATGCGCGCGTTCGCGTGCCGCCACAGCGCCGACGTCCACGCGAGCAGCCGCCTGGCCGTCTGCCAGGCCCCGCCGGACGGGCGCGGCAGACGCGTCAGCAGCTGCGGCTCCCGGTGGGGCTCGACGCGGTCGAACCGCAGGGGCGCGGCGGGGCCCGGCTCGGGCCACGCGGTGATCCGCAGCGGCGGCGCCGGCACGTTCGCCCGCGCCCGCTCCAGCACCTTCGACCAGTCCGGGTCCCGCCCGAACGCGGCCGACAGCTCCGGCTCGAACAGGTCGGTCTGGTGGAACCCCGCCTCGATCGCCTCGTCCAGGTGCCCGCGCGCGCCCGCGAGGCCGACCTTGTGCGCGGCGATGGACAGCGAAGGCGCCCAGAGGTCCCGCCAGAACTCCGTGTCGGTGCGCAGCGTCTTCTCCAGGTCCAGGAGCGTCCACCACCGGGCGCCGCGCATCGCGTCCTGGGCGACGGTGCGCACGCGCGCGAGTTGCTGGGGTCGGGCCATGCGTATGAGGGTAGAGTCACCGGCGAACGCGGTGCAATCCCCGTTGTGCGCCGGACCCGGGGAGGCTAGAGTGGGCGGCATGATCCTTTAGAAGAGATTCGGCCGCCCAGAGCGCACGGCGTTCCCGCTCGATCGCGAGCGTCGTCGAGTGCCGGGCCCGGCCAATACGACTGAGTGCAGCTTTCGACAAGCACTGCCATGAGACGTCGAGCGACAGCTCCGTTTCGCGCTCACGTCTCTTCACGCTCTACCCGAAAAGGGGATCCGTATGACCGCCGAAGCTCCCAAGACGCATGACCACGAGCACGACCACGCTCACGAGCACGACGAGCCGGCCGAGCCGCTCAACCGCGAGGAGCGTCGGGCCCTGGCCCGAGGCAAGAAGGCCGGCAACAACGGCCACCAGGCGATCGGCTCGAAGAAGTCGAGCGTGCGCTCGCAGATGCCGAAGGGCGGGCCTGGCAAGTTCCAGCTCCCGACCAAGAACGGCTGACCCGACGACCGCACCCGACCTGCGAACATGACGGAGGCCGCCGGACCGAAAGGTCCGGCGGCCTCCGTTCCTCTGCCCCTCAGCAGGTACTAGATCGCCTCGCAGGTCACGGCCGGAGCCGCGGCCGGGGTCGAGGCGATGAACCCGAAGACCTCGCGGGCCTGGCCGCCGGCGACAGTGCCGTTCCAGCCCACGTCCGAGGCCGTCACGCCCGCGCCCGAAGCGGTCAGGGTCGTGTTCCAGCTGCTGGTGATCCGGGTCGACCCGGGCCAGGTCCAGTTGAGCCGCCATCCGTCGAGCGCGCCGTCGGAGGCCGTCACCGTCACCTTGCCCTGCCAGCCCGAGCCCCAGTCGTTGACCACGCCGATCGCCGCCGTGCAGTCGCCCTCGGTCGGGCCGCCGGTGGTCGGGTCGTCGGTCGGCGTCGTCGTCGGGTCGGTCGGGTCCGGGTCGTCGCCGAAGACGCTCGCGCGCTCGGCGGTGTTCCCGATGCCGTTGGCCGACGTGAAGACCCGCTGCCCCCACGTGGTCAGCTGCGACGGGTCGAAGCTCAGCACCTGGTCGAGGTCGCCGCCGGTGTTGCCCGAGTAGGACCAGGCCAGCCAGCCGATGCCCCTCGCCTGCGCCTCCGACTGGATGGTCTCCCAGGCGACCGTCTGGCCCTGGAACGTGTCCCCGTACTCGCCCACGATGAGCGGCAGGCCCATCTCCTCGAACGCGTCGAAGTAGTCGATCACCGTCTGCGGGCTGCTGTACACCGCGTACATGTGGATCGAGAAGAGCGTGTTGCCGTCGGGGTCCGCCGCGGCCACGGCCGGGGCGTTGTCGCGCATGACGTTCTGCCAGTCCTGGCCCCAGTTCGGGGCGTCGACGACGAGCGTGTGCTCGAAGCCGATGTCGCGCATCCGCTCGATCGCGTCGATGGTCGGCTGCGTCCACTGCTGCGGGTTGGTGTTGCCGATCGGCTCGTTGCCGATGTTGATGAGGACGTAGGCCTCTTCGCCGTCCAGGACGCTGTACAGGCCCTCCCAGAAGTCGACGGCCTGGTCGAGGGTGGCCGCCCCGCTCTCCTCGCCGTAGCCGGTGGTGTCGTGGACTTCGAGGACGCAGATCAGCCGCTGCGCCTTGCACTCGTCGACGATCTGCTGGACCCGCGAGGCGGTCGACACGCCCCAGTTGCGCTGGCCGGAGCCGAGCACGACGCGGACGGTGTTGGCGCCCAGGTCGCTGATCTCGCCGTAGCTGGCGAACTCGCCCTCGTACCAGACGTCGGGATGGGAGGTCCCCCGCATGATGAACGGGTTCCCGTTGGCGTCGATGAGCTGCGTCCCGTCGATCGAGAAGCCGCCCTGCTGCTGCGCGCCCGCGGGGATCAGCTGCCAGACGCCCGCGAAGACGATGGCCAGCGTGGCAGCGGCCGCAGTGAGCCACTTGCGCATCCGACGACGCCGTGCCGGGGCGGCGTCGGTGGTGCCGTGTTCCATGTTGATACTCATCTCGTCGTTCGTGAAGGTGAATCGGTTAATCCCGATCTGAAGATAGACAAGCATAAATATCGACAGTCTTCAAGACGTGCGAGTGATATTGGCCTTGCGGACAGCCTGGGAACGCGGCGAGAACGCCGCCGAATGCGACCCCGGGACCCGCGCTGCGGACCCGTATTAAGTTCAAGTCACTTATTCGGTTAAGCGACAGGCGTCCCTCCCGAACGCCGCGACCCTCGCCGACCACGGGACGACGGGCGTTGCGACGGACGCGACGAAACTGGCTACGCTGCCAACGGCCGTGTTCTTCCTCCTCTCCCGGGAGCGCCCCCTCAAGGGCATCGCCACCTCCGGCATCAAGGCATTGGAGTATTTTTGAGCGCCAAGCGAACCCTGCACGAAGGCTGGACCGTCACCGGCGACCCCGACGCGCCGGTGCCCGTCGACGGCATCCTCGCGTCGGTCCCCGGCGAGGTCGTCACCGACCTGCTGGCCGCCGACCTCATCGCCGACCCGTACGTCGACGACGCCGAACGCGAACTGGCCTGGGTCGGCCGCACCGACTGGACCTACCGCACCGCCTTCACCGTCGACGACGCCGACCGGGACGGCGTCGACCTGGTCTTCGACGGACTCGACACCGTCGCCCGCGTCAGCCTCAACGGCGTCGTGCTCGGCGAGACCGCCAACATGCACCGCCGCTACCGCTTCGACGCGCGCGAAGCGGTCCGCCACGGCGCCAACGAACTCGAAGTGGCGTTCACCTCGCCGTACACCTACGCCGAGGCGCAGCGCGACCGCCTCGGCGACCGGCCCAACGCCTACCCCGAACCCGGCAACTTCATCCGCAAGGCCGCCTGCAACTTCGGCTGGGACTGGGGCCCGAACCTCGCCGGCGTCGGCATCTGGCGCCCCGTGCGCCTCGAGACCTGGCGCACCGCCCGCATCGACGAGGTCGTGCCCCGGACCGCCCTCGAAGACGGGACCGGCGTCGTCGCCTTCTCGGTCCGCCTCCAGAAGGCCGCCGACGCCGACGTCGACCTCGTGTGCTCGGTCGGCCCTCACCAGACCACCGTGCGCCTCAACGCCGGCGCCGAGACCGCCGACGTGCGCGTCGAAGTCCCCGACGCCCGGCTCTGGTGGCCGCACGACCGCGGCGCCCAGCCGCTCTACGACGCCGCCGTGACCGTGCGCGACGGCGCCGAGGACCTCGACTCCTGGACCGGCCGCATCGGCTTCCGCACCGCCGAACTCGACACCGCCCCCGACGCCGAAGGCCGCCCCTACACGCTCCGGATCAACGGCGAGCCCGTCTGGGTCAAGGGCGTCAACTGGATCCCCGACGAAGCCCTCTTCAGCCGCATCGACCCGGACCGCGTCGAACGGCGCCTGCGCCAGGCGATCAAGGCCGGCGTCAACTACATCCGCGTCTGGGGCGGCGGCGTCTACGAGTCCGAGGACTTCTACCGCCGCTGCGACGAACTGGGCCTCCTCGTCGGGCAGGACTTCCCGTTCGCCTGCGCCGCATACCCCGAGGAGGAGCCCTTCTGGTCCGAGGTCGAAGCCGAGGCGCGCGACAACCTCGCCCGCCTCGCCCCCCACCCGAGCCTGGTCACCTGGACCGGCAACAACGAGAACATCTGGGGCTGGCACGACTGGGACTGGCGGCAGGACCTCGGCGACCGCACCTGGGGCGCGGGCTACTACCACGACCTCCTGCCGAAACTCGTGGCCGAAGTGGACGGCACCCGGCCCTACTGGCCCGGCAGCCCCTACTCCGGCGCGACCGAACTCCACCCCAACGAGCAGGCCCACGCCTCCGTCCACATCTGGGACGTCTGGAACAACGACGACTACACCCGCTACCGGGACTGGAGGCCCCGCTTCGTCGCCGAATTCGGCTACCAGGCCCCGCCGACCTGGGCCACCGTGCGGCGCATGGTCACCGACGAACCGTTTCAGGCCGATTCGGCCGCGATGCTGTGGCACCAGAAGGCCGCCGACGGCCAGGACAAGCTCCAGCGCGGCCTCGACGCCCACCTGCCGCCCGTGCGCGACTTCGACGACTGGCTCTACTTCACGCAGGTCAACCAGGCCCGCGCGATCCGGCTCGGCATCGAGCACTTCCGCTCGCTCCAGCCCTACTGCACCGGCTCGGTCGTGTGGCAGCTCAACGACTGCTGGCCCGTGACCTCCTGGGCCGCGATCGACGGCGAGGAGCGCCTCAAGCCCCTGTGGTACGCCCTCAGGGACGCCTACGCCAAGCACTCGGTCTCCTTCCAGCCCGACGGCGACGGCGGTTTGAACCTGGTGGCGGTCAACGACACCGCCTACCCCTGGCACGCGGTCGTCGGGTTCTGGAAGTGCGACGTCGAGGGCCGCATCCTCGCCCGGGCGCTCGTCACCCTCCACGTCGACCCGCGCGACGCGCTGACGCTCGAACTGGAGCAGGGGGCGATCCCGGTCGACGGCGAATTCCTGATCACCGGCCCCGAGGACTTCCCGCGGGCGACCTGGTTCTCCAAGGAGGACAAGGACATGGACTGGCCGGAGGCCCGGTTCGAAGCGGTGGCCGAAGTGGTCGACGGCGGCGTCGCGCTCACCGTCACCGCCGCGACCGTGCTGCGCGACCTGTGCGTGTTCCCCGATCGACTCGACCCGGACGCGGTGGTCGACAAGGCCCTTGTGACGCTCCTGCCCGGCGAGCGGGCCACGTTCACGGTGACCAGCGAGGCCATCGCGGCCTCGCCGGACCTGACGCTGGCGCTGACCCGCAGGCCGGTGCTGCGCGCGGTCAACGACTGATGTTCTGACGCGACGAGAACGGCGCGGGCGGCATCTGCCGCCCGCGCCGTCGTCAGTCCTGGCGCCGCTCCGACCCGGTCAGGCCGGTGCGTCCTTCGTCTGCGGGGCCGCGGTCGGTTCGGTTTCGGCCGCGACGGTTTCCGGTGCCGCTTCGGCGGTTTCCGCGGCATCAGTCGCGTCGGCGACGTCGGCCGACTCTGCGGCCTCGGTCGACCCGGCGTCGCCGGCCGCGGTGGTTGCGGCGGGCTCCGTTTCGGCGGCCGACCCGTCGGACTCAGGCTCGGCGTCCGGCCCGGCGGCGTCCGCGTCTGACCCGTCCTCCATCGTCTCCGCGGCTTCGGCCGCCGGTTCCGGCTCGGGCTCCTCCTTGGCGGGCATCGGCAGCGCCTGCGAGAGGCGCAGGCCCTGCTGGATCAGGTCCCAGCCGATGGGGAGTGCGACGGCGTCGGGCAGGTCGAGGTCGAAGCCGAGGTCGTCGGCGAGGCCGCCCTGCTTGGCGAGCTTGGCCACGACCGGGTGCGCGGAGCGGTTCGGGGCGTAGCACCACTTGGGTGCGGCCAGGCCGAAGTCGCGGGCGATCATCATGGCGGCCATGGCGGCCGGGCCGTCGATGAGCATCGGGGTCGACCGGACCGCGGCGGTGAACATCGCGGCGGCCATGGTGCCGATCGCGGCGCCGCCGAGACGCGAGATGAGCGCCTCGGGGCTGCGCTTGAAGCCCCGGTTGAACGCGACGTGGTCGCGCAGCGCGGCGACGCGGCCCATCCACGCCGAGTCGAAGACCGACCCGCCGGGGGCGTGCAGCTGCGGCTGGAACGTGGTGATGTCGTCCTTGGCGATGAACGAGCAGACGGCGACCGAAGCGGTGGTCGCGCCCGCGCCGAGCGCGGAGATCAGGAGCAGGTCCGCGCCCTCGTCGATCGCGCGGTCGGCGGTCTCGCGGCCGAGCCGCAGCGCCGCGTCCAGCTCCGCCTCGTCCAGGAGGGGGCCGTCGACCCCTTCGCTCGCGCCGGTGCGCACCACGGTCACCGGGAGCCCGGAGCGTGTGGCCTGCTCGGCGAGCGGGCCGCGGCCCTGCTCGAGTTCGGTGGCGTGCTCTTCGACGGGCGTGTAGTCGCCCGTGTCCCAGCCCTGCGGGTAGGCCCCGGCGAACAGGAGCATCCGCGGCGAGGAGAACGGTTCGGGGGCTTCGGTCGCCTGCATCCGGGCGGCCCAGCCGACGGCCGGCTGGAGCCGGCCCAGGCCGGCGCCTTCGATGAGGGCGTCCTGGAGCCGCGCGTTCGCCCGCGTGGTCCACACCCCGTTGGGGAACTTCGCTTTCAGCTCGGCGAGGGGCCCGGCGTCGGTCGTCTGTGTCACGGCACAAGGCTAGCGCGGGAGTCGTGGGGCACAATTGCCAAGTGACCACCA
Organism: Glycomyces harbinensis; assembly: GCF_900101745.1. GTDB lineage: Bacteria > Actinomycetota > Actinomycetes > Mycobacteriales > Micromonosporaceae > Glycomyces > Glycomyces harbinensis. The sequence goes on from NZ_FNAD01000003.1 coordinate 246,149, forward strand.
TCGACTTCGCCAAGGGCCACGGCACCGGCAACGACTTCGTGATCGTGCCCGACCTCAAGGACGCCCTGCCGTTGAAGGACGCCCAGGTGGCGGCGCTGTGCGACCGCCGGTTCGGGATCGGCGGCGACGGGCTGCTGCGCGTGGCGCCCTCCGAGGACCCGGCGGCCGAGTGGTTCATGGACTACCGCAACGGCGACGGCTCGATCGCGGAGATGTGCGGCAACGGGGTGCGGGTGTTCGCCCGCTACCTGCTGGAACAGGGCCTGGCCGAGGGGCCGGAGATCCCCGTCGCGACGCGCGCGGGCATCAAGACCGTGCACGTCGAGGGGGACGAGCTGCGGGTCGACATGGGTCCGGCCGAGTTCGGGCCGACCTCGGAGGCCTCGGTCGAGGGCTTCACCTGGGCCGGGCAGGCCGTGTCGATGGGGAACCCGCACCTGGTGTGCCACCTCGGCGACGAGGCGGAGCTGGAGTCGCTGGAGCTGTTCCACCAGCCGCGGTTCGACGCGGGCGTGTTCCCCGAGGGCGTGAACGTCGAGTTCGTGGTGGGCACCGCGCCGCAGGTGCGGATGCGGGTCCACGAGCGGGGCGTCGGCGAGACGGCCTCATGCGGCACGGGCGCGTGCGCGGTCGGCGCGGTCGCGCTGCGGCACGCCGGGCAGGACACGGGCGTGTGCAAGGTGGACGTTCCGGGAGGGACGCTCACGATCACCGTCACTGACGAGACGCTGTTCCTCGCAGGCCCGGCCGTCATCGTGGCCGAGGGGACCTTCCGCTTCTGAGGCCGCCGGCCTCCGCGCCTCCGCTCCGCCGCAAGGCGGGCATCGCGGGGGCGACTATTGCGAGGACGGCCCGCGTTCGCCTCGATACCATCCACTAACCCCCACCCACCCGGGGGAACGTAGTCCCACTCTCCCGCGGGGGTCCGACAGAACGCCCCGGAGACCACCGGCCTCCGGGGCGTTAATCGCGTCACGTTCGCTACCGCATGACCGGTTCGGCGGCGGCCGAACCGCGCGGCTCGCGCCGTCGCGGCTCCTACCGCATGACCTGCTTGACCGCGGCCGCCACCGCGGGCGCCACGTTCGGGTCGAACACGCTCGGCACGATGTACGTCGCGTTCACCTTCTCCGTGCCGACGCAGTCGGCGATCGCCTTCGCGGCCGCCACCGCCGCGTCGTCGTTCCAGTCGCGCGCCTGGGCGTCGAGCAGCCCCCGGAACACGCCCGGGAAGGCCAGCACGTTGTTGATCTGGTTCGGCTGGTCCGACCGGCCGGTCGCCACGATCGCCGCGTACCGGGCCGCCTCGGTGGGGCTGATCTCCGGGTCCGGGTTCGCGAGCGCGAACACGATCGGGTCCTTCGCCATCTTCGCCACGTCGGAGCCCTTGAGGATGTTCGGGGCGCTCACGCCGATGAACACGTCCGAGCCCTCGACCGCGCCCGACAGGTCGCCCGAGTAGTCGCCCTTGTTGAAGTGCCGGCCGAGCCACTTCCAGGTCTCGTTCTCGCACTCCATGGTCGAGTGCAGCGCCCCGTCGCGGTCGACCGGGATGATGTCGCCGATCCCGGCCTTCTCGAGCAGCCGCATGATCGCGGTGCCGGCCGCGCCGCAGCCGACCACGGTCGCCCGCACGTCCTTGAACTCCTTGCCGACCACGCGCAGCGCGTTCGTCAGCGCCGCGAGCACCACGATCGCGGTGCCGTGCTGGTCGTCGTGGAAGACCGGGATGTCGAGCCGCTCGCGCAGCCGCGCCTCGATCTCGAAGCAGCGCGGCGCGGCGATGTCCTCGAGGTTGATGCCGCCGTACGTCGGCGCGAGCGCCGCGACGATGTTGACGATCTCGTCGGTGTCCTGGGTGTCCAGGCACACCGGCCAGGCGTCGACGTCCCCGAACTTCTTGAACAGGGCCGCCTTGCCCTCCATGACCGGCATCGCGGCGGCGGGCCCGATGTTGCCCAGGCCGAGCACGGCCGAGCCGTCGGTGACCACGGCGACGGTGTTGCGCTTGATGGTCAGGCGCCGCGCGTCGTCGGGGTTCTCGGCGATCGCCATGCAGACGCGGGCGACGCCGGGGGTGTAGGCCATCGAGAGGTCGTCGCGGTTGCGCAGCGGGACCTTCGGGGTGACCTCGATCTTGCCGCCCAGGTGCATGAGGAAGGTCCGGTCGGAGACCTTCTTGACGTCGAAGTCCGGCATGGCGTCGAGGATGTGGGTGACCTGCTCGGCGTGCGAGGCGTCGGAGGTGTCGCAGGTGAGGTCGACGGTCATCCGCTTGTTGTCCGAGGCGACGACGTCGAGCGCGGTGACGATCGCGCCGGCCTGTCCGACGACGGTGGCGAGGCGACCCGCCGCGCCCGGATCGGCCGAGAGGGCCAGCCGGACCGTGATGGAGAACCCGGCGCTGGGAAGACGGGCTGCAGTCATGCCGCTCCTTATGTGTGCACTTCGTCGTGGACGCGTAGTCGGATGTCTTGAATGATGCCACCGCCTCGCGGTCCGCCGACCCGGCCCTGTCCTGCGAATAGGCTCCGCCACTGCGGCCCGGGCCGGGTCGTTCGGAAGTAGGGGCGCGCGCCTCACGATATTCGTTCGCCGTTGTCACACTCGCGTGTCAAGCTTGTGGAGATGCACGAAGAGCACATGAACTTTCACGAGGACTTTCCGTCCGACGCCCCTTCGACGGGCGAACTGGACCTGGAGGCGCGCCAAGCGCTGCGGCGCGTCTCCGGTCTTGCCTCTACCGAACTCGCCGATGTCACCGACGCCGAGTACCGACGGCTGCGCCTCGAGCGCGTCGTCCTGGTCGGCGTGTGGACCGAAGGCTCGATCGACGACGCCGAGAACTCCCTGGCGGAGCTCGCCCAACTGGCCGAGACCGCCGGCTCCGAGGTCGTCGACGGCCTGATCCAGCGCCGCTCCAAGCCCGACGCGGGGACCTTTATCGGTTCCGGCAAGGTCAAGGAGGTCAAGGAGACCGTCGAGGCCCTCGGGGCCGACACGGTCATCGCCGACGGCGAGCTGTCGCCCGGCCAGTTGATCGCCTTGGAGAAGGTGATCAACGTCAAGGTCATCGACCGCACGGCGCTGATCCTCGACATCTTCGCCCAGCACGCGAAGAGCGCCGAGGGCAAGGCCCAGGTCGAGCTCGCGCAGCTCCAGTACCTCCTGCCGCGCCTGCGCGGCTGGGGTGACGCCATGAGCCGCCAGGGCGGTTCGAACGGCGGCGTGGGCCTGCGCGGTCCCGGTGAGACCAAGCTCGAGACCGACCGTCGCCGCATCCGCGCGAAGGTCGCCAAGCTCCGCCGCGAGCTCGCGAAGCTCACGGTCACCCGCGAGACCAAGCGCGACTCGCGCACCCGGAACCGGGTGCCGGGCGTGGCGATCGCCGGGTACACGAACGCCGGCAAGTCGAGCCTGCTCAACGCCCTCACCGGCGCGGGCATCCTCGTCCAGGACGCCCTGTTCGCGACGCTCGACACCTCCACGAGGCGCTCGCGCACCTCGGAGGGCCGGGAGTACACGGTCACCGACACGGTCGGCTTCGTGCGGCACCTGCCGCACCAGCTGGTCGAGGCGTTCCGCTCGACGCTCGAGGAGGTCGCCGAGGCGGACCTCATCGTCCACGTCATCGACGGATCGCACCCCGACCCGCTCGGCCAGGCCGAAGCGGTCCGCGTGGTGCTCGCCGAGGTCGGCGCCGAAGAGGTCCCGGAACTGGTGGTGGTCAACAAGCTCGACCTGGTCGAGCCCGACGACGTGCTCCAGCTGCGCTCGGACTGGCCCGACGCGGTGTTCGTCTCCGCCCGCTCCGGCGAGGGGATTGACAAGCTCCGCGACGCCATCGAGCACGCCATTCCGCAGCCGGACACCACGCTCACCGTCCTCGTTCCCTACGTTCGCGGAGACCTGGTGTCGCGCATGCGGTCTCGAGGTGAGGTCATCTCCACCGAGCACCGCGGGGACGGCACCGTCATCACGGCGCGCGTCGACGAAGCGCTTGCAGGTGAATTGCGAGCATTCGTCCTGGAAACGGACTGAATCGCAGTGGTCCTGAACATGTCTCATGGGGGTCCCTTCGCTGACCCGGCGTGTTCTGCGACACTTGCGTGATGCGAGAGCGCCGTGTGGGTCGAGTGGCCCTGCCTGCGCGGCTCGTCGCCGGGGCGGCTGGTGCTGCCATCCTGGTCACGGCCGCTCCCCCCGCCTATGCCCAGGATGAAGAGGCCGGCGGCGAGCTGCTGTGCAGTCTCCACGGCACCCAGGCCCCGGCGGGCATCGTCGCCGCGCCCGAAGGCGACGGCTGGTGGATCGTCGCCGCGGGCGCCGAGCAGAACGAGACGCTGTCGATCGACCGCGTCGGCGAGGACTGCAACACCCGTCCCGACGACGAGGCGTTCATCGTCCACCAGTCCCGCGACCCGCAGGCGCTGGCGCTCGACACCGAGGGCGGCGAGTACCTGTGGGTCGGCGACATCGGCGAGGCGGCCGACCGCAACTGGATCACCCTCAACCAGATCGACCTGACCGATTTCGACAACAACGCGATCTTCCGGTTCGTGTTCTCGGACGAGCCGCGCGACATCGGGTCGTTCCTGCTCCTGCCCGGCAAGAAGCCGCTGTTCATCAGTTCCGACGAGGGCGAGGCCACGCTGTTCTCGCCCCCGGGCGACAACCAGACCGATGACACCCCGCTCGACGAGGTCGGGACCGTGGCGCTCCCCGAAGGCGGTTCGGTCTCCGGCGCGGCCCTCAACGCGGACGGCACCAAGGTCGCCCTGCGCACCGAGAACGCCGTCTACGAGTGGGCCGTCGACGGCGACGTGCTCGCCGCGCTGGGCGGCGAGCCCCTCACCACGCCGATCGCCGACGGCGGCACCGCCGAAGGCCTCGCCTACGACGCCGACGGCAACTTCATCACGTTGGCCTCCACCGAAGGCGACGACGGCGTCTTCGGCACCGTCACCCGCTACGCCCCGGCGGCCCCCGCCGCCGAAGAGCCCGCCGAGAGCGAGGGCGAGGCGGCCCCCGCCGAAGAGGCCGGCCCGAGCCTGGTGGACCGGATCCTCGACCTCGGCTTCGGCACGATCGTGAAGATCCTGGCGGCCATCGCGATCCTCGGCCTGCTGGTGATGATCATCGGCATCGTGGTCATCCGCAAGTACAAGAAGGCCCAGAACGGCGACGAGGACGACGAGTCCGAGATGGGCTTCGCCGCGGAGGAGTCCGGCTTCGGCAAGGACGAGCCCTTCATCCCCGACGACCCCGTCGACCTCGGTCTCGACGCCGGCCAGCCCGATCCCGACCTCGGCCGGGTGGCCCGCGGCGGCGTCTACGGCGGGGCCGCCAGGCAGGAACCGTCGGGGAACGTCTACGGCGGCGCCGCTCGACCCGTCGATCCGGCTCCGCCGAGCGGCAACGTCTACGGCGCCGCCGCCCGTCCCGTCGATCCGGCTCCGCCGAGCGGCAACGTCTACGGCGGTGCGGCCCGCCCCGAACCACCGGCACCGCCCCCGCCTCCCCGTCCCGAAGCGTCCGGCCAGGTCTTCGGCGGCCGCGAGGAACCCCAGTACGGGGCCTTCGAAGGCGGCGGCCACGGCAGCGTCTACGACAACTCGGGCCCCGGCCAGTCCTTCACGGCCAAGCCCGAACCCTCAGGGAACGTCTACGGGGCCCAGCCCCGCCCCGCCGCACCCGCGGTCCCGCCCGGCGGGAGCCCGCCGAGCGGGAACGTGTACGGCGCCGGGGGATCGCCGCAGGGCTCCGTCTACGGGGCCGGAAACGGCGAACGGACCCCCGAAGCCGATGAGGGCTACTGGGGTCCGCCTGACAACGGTGGCTCCACTTACGGCCGGGGGCGCTAGCGCGGTTCGCGCAGCATCGAGACCTTGTCGAGTCGGCACGGCACCGCGCCGTCCGAGGACGGCACGGCGGCGCCGGTTCAGATCTTCCGGAGGACGGCGACGACTCGGCCGAGGATCTCGGCCTCCGAGGCGTCGATCGGGTCGTACAGTGCGTTGGCCGGGAGGAGCCATGGCTTGCCGTTCTTGCGCTTCCAGGTCTTCACGGTCGCCTCGCCGTCGATCATCGCGGCCACGATCTCGCCGTTCAATGCGTCGGGCTGCTGGCGCACGACGACCCAGTCGCCGTCGGTGATGGCCGCCTCGACCATCGAGTCGCCCTTGACGCGCAGCAGGAAGTGCACGCCCTCGCCGACGAACTCGGCCGGCAGGGGCATGACGTCGTAGTCGCGCTCCTCGGCCAGGATCGGCTGTCCCGCGGCGATCTCGCCGACCATCGGGACGTAGCGGGGACGCGGGTGCTGCGAGCAGGTCTGGACTCCGCCCGGGGTGGACTGCCGGACCCCGACCGCGCGCGGCCGGCCGGCAAGGCGGTTGAGATAGCCCTTCCGCTCCAGCTGCTTCATCTGGTACGCGACGGAAGAGGCTGAGGCGAGCCCGACTTCGGCGCCGATCTCTCGAACGCTCGGCGGATACCCCTTGTTGTTGATGAACTCCTCGATGTACTCGAGGACTTGCTGCTGCCGACGCGTCAGCTTGCGCGTTTTCGGTCGGGCTGTGGTGGTCTCGCTGGCCACAGGAGGCTCCTGTAAGACAAATGGGACGGTATGTCTGATTCCGACAATGTAACTCAGCTGCGGTGTCAAGTCAAACATTCGTGCGATGTCGGCGTGTCGGCGCGCTGGTCGGAATGTGTTTTGCCCCAGGTTCACCCGCACGGGTGAACGAGAATCCGGTGCTCGATGGTTCACTGAAGCCCGTCCCCGAACTCCACCATGATCTTGGCACATCGATCTGCGCTATCCTTGACACAAGATCTTGTGGTTTGTTGTATCGTCTCTCACTAGGTGTTGGGGTTGCTGCACCGACTGGAACCGCGGAAGGCAGACTGTCCTCCCGGCCGGGCGCCACAGCGGCGGCGCCGCTCCCCGGAGAATGTCAGTCCCCGGAGAGACGATGGCTCAAGAAGGAGACTAGCGATGCGATGCCCTTACTGTCGCCATCCCGACAGTCGAGTAGTCGATTCTCGCGAGGCCGAGGACGGCAAGATCATCCGCCGCCGCAGGGTCTGCCAGCAGTGCGAGAAGCGCTTCACCACCGTCGAGGAATCCATCCTCGCCGTCGTGAAACGAAGCGGCGCAACGGAACCCTTCAGCCGCCGCAAGGTCGCCTCCGGCGTCCTCAAGGCCTGCCAGGGCCGCCCGGTCGACGCCGACGACGTGGCCAAACTGGCCCAGGCGGTCGAAGACGAGATCCGCTCGAAGGGCGTCGCCGAAGTACCGAGCAACGAGGTCGGCCTGGCCATCCTCGGACCGCTGCGCCAGCTCGACGAAGTCGCCTATCTGCGCTTCGCGAGCGTCTACCGCAGCTTCGAGTCGCTCGAGGACTTCGAGGCCGCCATCGCGCAGCTCCGCGCCGAGCACGCCGCCCGGGGCACCGAATAGCACCGTCAGAACACCCGTACGATTCCCGAATACCAGGCATGAGGAGACAGGGGCGAGACATGCCGAAGACCGTGAAGGCCGCCGAGGGCGCCGCGAAGACCGTTACGAGGACCAGTGTGAAGAAGCAGCCGACGGGCGGCCTCAAGGTGGAGCGCGTCTTCACCACGGCGGGGACCCACCCGTACGACGAGGTCGCGTGGGAGTCCCGCGACGTCGTCATGACCAACTGGCGCGACGGCTCGATCAACTTCGAGCAGCGCGGCGTCGAGTTCCCCTCCTTCTGGAGCCAGAACGCCACCCAGATCGTGACCTCCAAGTACTTCCGCGGCGCCGTCGGCACCCCGCAGCGCGAGACCGGTCTCAAGCAGGTCATCGACCGCGTCGTGCACCAGTACCACGTCGCCGGCGAGAAGAACGGTTACTTCGCCTCCGCCGAAGACGCCCAGATCTTCGCCGACGAGCTCACCTGGCTCCTGCTCCACCAGTACTTCAGCTTCAACTCCCCGGTCTGGTTCAACGTCGGCACCGCCGCGCCCCAGCAGGTCTCCGCGTGCTTCATCCTCAGCGTGGACGACACCATGGAGTCGATCCTGGACTGGTACAAGGAAGAGGGCATGATCTTCAAGGGCGGCTCCGGAGCGGGCGTCAACCTCTCCAAGATCCGCTCCTCCGCCGAACTGCTCTCCTCCGGCGGCAACGCCTCCGGCCCGATCAGCTTCATGCGCGGCGCCGACGCCTCCGCCGGCACCATCAAGTCCGGCGGCGCCACCCGCCGCGCCGCGAAGATGGTCATCCTCGACGTCGACCACCCCGACATCGAGGCGTTCATCGACACCAAGGCCCGCGAAGAGGACAAGATCCGCGCCCTGCGCGACGCGGGCTTCGACGTCGACCTCGGCGGCGAGGACATGTTCTCGGTCCAGTACCAGAACGCCAACAACTCGGTCCGCGTGACCGACGAGTTCATGGCCGCCGTCGAGAACGGCACCGACTACGCGCTCAAGGGCCGCCAGACCGGCGAGGAGATCAGCCGCCGCGACGCCCGCGAGGTCTTCCGCAAGATGGCCAAGGCCGCCTGGGAGTGCGCCGACCCGGGCATCCAGTACGACGACGTCATCAACGACTGGCACACCAACCCGAACACGGACCGCATCTACGCGTCCAACCCGTGCTCGGAGTACATGAGCCTCAACGACTCCTCGTGCAACCTCGCCAGCCTGAACCTCATGAAGTTCCTCGGCGAGGACGGCTCCTTCGACGTCGAGCGGTTCGTCAAGACCGTCGAGTTCGTCATCACCGCCATGGAGATCTCGATCTCCTTCGCGGACTTCCCCACCGAGAAGATCGCGGAGACCACGAGGAACTTCCGCCAGCTCGGCATCGGGTACTCCAACCTCGGCGCCCTGCTCATGGCCTCGGGCCACGCCTACGACTCCGAAGACGGCCGCGCCCTCGCCGCGGGCATCACCGCGCTCATGACCGGCGTCTCCTACCGCCGCTCGGCCGAGATCGCCGGCGTCGTCGGCCCCTACGCGGGCTACGAGCTCAACGCGGAGCCGCACCAGCGGGTCATGGCCAAGCACGCCGCCGCCGCGAACGAGGTCCGCACCTTCGGCGACGTCGACGCCACGATCCTCGACGCCGCCAAGGCCGAATGGGCCGCCGGCAACGAGATCGGCGCCGTCAACGGCTGGCGCAACGCGCAGGCCTCGGTGCTCGCGCCCACCGGCACCATCTCGTTCATGATGGACTGCGACACCACCGGCATCGAGCCCGACCTGGCGCTCGTGAAGTTCAAGAAGATGGTCGGCGGCGGCTCCATGGAGATCGTCAACCAGACCGTGCCCCGCGCGCTGGCCAACCTGGGCTACGACCAGGAGCAGAGCGGCGCGATCGTCGACTACATCGCCGAGAACGGCCACATCGTCGGCGCCCCGCACCTGGCCGAGGAGCACTACAGCGTGTTCGACTGCGCCATGGGCGAGCGCTCGATCTCGCCGATGGGCCACGTCAACATGATGGCCGCGGTGCAGCCGTTCCTGAGCGGGTCCACGAGCAAGACCGTGAACCTGCCCGAGTCCGCCACCGTCGAGGACATCGAAGAGGTCTACTTCCAGGGCTGGAAGCTCGGCATCAAGGCCCTCGCGGTCTACCGCGACAACTGCAAGGTCGGCCAGCCGCTCTCCGCGAAGAAGAAGGAAGTGGAGCAGGCCGTCGAGGCCGCGGTGGAGCAGGCGATCGCCACGGTCGAGGCCCACGTCCCGGTGCGCCGCAAGCTGCCGAAGAAGCGCCCGAGCCAGACGATCTCGTTCTCCGTGGGCGGCGCCGAGGGCTACATGACCTCCTCGTCCTACCCGGACGACGGCCTCGGCGAGGTCTTCCTCAAGATGTCGAAGCAGGGCTCGACCCTCGCCGGCGTCATGGACGCCCTGTCGGTGTCGATCTCGATCGCCCTCCAGTACGGCGTGCCGCTGGAGAAGTACGTCGAGAAGTTCACCAACATGCGCTTCGAGCCCGCCGGCATGACCGACGACCCGGACATCCGGATGGCCTCCTCGCTGGTGGACTACATCTTCCGCCGCCTGGCCCTGGACTACCTGCCGTACGACGAGCGGGCCGCGATCGGCATCCTGACGACCGCCGAGCGCACCGCCGAGGTCAACGGCGAGGACCCCGCGAAGGTCTCCCAGCCGGAGGTCGACCTGGAGGCGCTGCGCGGCTCCGCCCCGGTGGACGAGGCGCCGGCCGACGACGACGGCGTCGCCGAAGCCGTTGCGGAGCGTGTGCAGATCGAGTCGAAGAAGTCCCGCCTGGACATCCTCAACTCGGCCCAGGCCCGCAGCGCCGACGCGCCGCTGTGCATGAACTGCGGGACCAAGATGCGCCCGGCCGGCTCCTGCTACGCCTGCGAGGGCTGCGGCGCCACCAGCGGTTGCAGCTAGTCAGCGAGCGAGATCAGGGCCCCAGGCGCATCGCGCCTGGGGCCCCGTTTCACTTACCTGCGATCAGATTAACCCCGGCCGTGGGCCGCGCGCGGCGTTTCGGAGAAAAACTCGGAGCCGCCTCGACGACTTCGCAGCGTAACCGCAGCAAAACTAGACAAGACGGGCCGTAGGCGCCCGATGCCACGGTCATAGACTCCCCTCTATGCACAACGTTCCCCTGGCCCCTCCGGGCTCGGCGACGCCGGCGAGCCCTGCGGAGAGCGCGGTGGCGACGCTTGCGGGCCGAGCCGTGCGCACGGCCCCCGCGCCCGCGAGCCGGACGATGAACCCCGCTGCGACGCCGGCGAGCCGGACATGAGCACGGTCCGGATCGACCCCGCCGCCGCGGCGGCGAGCCTCGCCGACTCCACCGGGAGCCCCCTCGCACCCGGCGCCGCCTTCGCGGTCTACCGGCTCGGCAGGTCCTCCTTCCGCGCGGCCGTGGTCCGCCGCGTCGAGGACGAGTACGTGATCCTCGCCGAGCGGGCCGAGCCCATCGGCGGTGCCGAGTTCGACGGACTGCTCCTCGCCTACCTGTCCGGGCGCCACCCCGACGCCGGGGTCCGCCTCTGGGCCCGCATCGACGACCCGTCCGACCCCGCCGACCAGCGCCTGCGCGCGCTGCTGCTCGACAAGGTCGCCCGCGCCCGCGAGCAGTTGTCGGAGCGCGAGTTCACCGTCATCACCGTTCCGGCCGCCGACGTGAAGCTGCCCGTGACGCGCGAGGAGCTCGACGCGAGCATCCAGCAGCTCATCGACACCACCGCCGACCTCCTCGAGGAAGCCCTCGCCGAGGCGGGCGTCGCACCGCAGGAGCTGGCGGGCCTGCTCCTGGCCGGCGGCGCCGCCCGGACGCCGCTGGCGGCCGTGGCGCTGCGCGGCAGGTTCGGCGTCGAGCCGGTGCTCGCCGCGCCGAGCGCCCCGGCGGTCGAGGAGCCGCCGACCGAGCCGATCCCGACGCGCGAGCTGCCCACGATGGCCGAGGAGACCGAGGCGCCCGCCAAGCGGCGCCGCCCGGCCCGTGCCGTCGTCGTCACCGCCGTCGTGCTGGTCCTCCTGGCGGCCGTGGCCGCCTTCGGGACCCGACTCGGCGACCGGGGCACCCCGACGGGCGGAGAGGGCGCAGGGGACGCCTCAGCGGCCTCCGACGCGCCGTCGTCGAACGACCTCTCCCCGTCGCCGGAGCCGAGCGACGCCGCGAGCGAGGAGGGCGAGTCGGCCTCCGGGCCGCCGAGCCCCGGCTCGGGCGGCGAGGAGCCGGACGAGACCGAGCAGGCCGAGTCCGGCGACGAGGAGGACGAGCAGCCCGTCACCGAGGGCGCGACGACCGCGGCCGTGCCCGACATGGTCGGCATGTCGACCGCCGAGGCCCAGGAGGCCGTCGGCGACGCCGGCTTCGCCGCTGCGGAGCAGACGGGGGAGTGGCGCTCGGTCCTGGACTTCTCGCACGAGGACTGCGAGGTGATCGACCAGGACCCCGCGGCCGGCGAGGTCGTGCCGCTGTCGTCGGCGGTGGCCGTGACCTTCTCGTACAGCGGCTCCGAAAGCGAGTGCGACGTCTGACGCGCCGCGCTTCGAATTCAAGCACGATCGTGCTATTTTTAGTCCATGCGCAAAGGCGAGATGACCCGGCAGGCCATCCTCGACGAAGCGGTCCGCATGGCCCGCTTCTCGGGGCTCTCCGGCCTGACCATCGGCTCGCTCGCCGCCGCCGCCGACATGTCCAAGTCCGGCCTGTACGCCCACTTCAAGTCGAAGGAGGCGCTTCAGCTCGCGTGCATGGAGCGCAACGGCGAGCAGTTCATCGACGAGGTGATCCGGCCCGCGCTCGCCAAGCCGCGGGGGATCGCGCGGCTCCAGGCCATCGTGGAGTACTGGATGCAGTGGTACTCGCACCCGGGCGGATGCCTGTTCCTGGCCTCCGCCGCCGAGTTCGACGACCTGCCCGGACCGCTGCACGACCTCATGGTCGGGCAGCAGCGGGACATGCTCGACTCCCTCTCCCGGATCGCCGCCACCGCGGTCGGGCAGGGGGAGTTCCCCGAAGACACCGACGTCTTCCAAGTGGCGCAGGAGGTCTTCGGCATCCTGCTGTCCTACAACTGGATGAGCCGCATCCTGTCCTATCCCGACGCCGCCGACCGCGCTTGGGCGGCGTTCAACCGCGTGATCCTCAGCCGCACCGACTGACGGACCCGGAAGCGTTCACCCGACCAGGAAGGCCGACACCCATGGCGTCCACCGCACCGACCACCGGCTCGAAGAAGAAAAGCACGACCGTTCGTGCTCCTTGGTACGTCCGCTCCGGCTTCGCCGCCGCCGAGCACGTCGCCCCCGGCCCGGCCGCGAAGCTGCTGTGCGAACTGTGGTTCCGGCTCCCGGCCGGCCCCGAGAAGCGCCTCCGGGGCGAGGCCCCGGCCGGGTCGAGCGTCTTCGAGATCGACTGCCTCGGCTCCACCCTGTGGGGCTACGACTGGGCCCCCGACACGCCCGGCGACGCCCCGCTGGTCTACCTCGTCCACGGCTGGGGCGGCTCGACCGGCGACTTCCGGTTCATCGCCGCGAACCTGGTCGCCTCGGGCTTCCGCGTGGTCGCCTTCGACGCCCCCAGCCACGGCAACGCCGGGCCCGGGCCCTGGGGCGAGCGGCACGCCAACGGCGTCCACCTCATCGAGGCCATGAGCGTCGTCCTCGACAAGTTCGGCACGCCCTACGGGGTCGCGGCCCACTCCATGGGCTGCCTGAGCGCCGTCCACGGGATGGTCATGAACGGCGTCGACCTGTCCGCGGTCCGCCTGGCGATGCTCGCGCCGTTCATCGGCGGCGCCGAGGGCTTCCGCGACACGATCGGCGCGATCGTGCCGGTCGGCCCGCGCATCATGAAGGCCCTCCAGCCGCTCGGCGAGGCCAAGTCCGGTGTGCGCCTCGACGACTTCTCCCTGCGCGGCGTCGACGTCGAGTCCCCGGCGCTCATCGTCCACGACAAGGGCGACCGGCCCAACCCCTTCCGCCACGGCCAGGGGATCGCGGAGGCGTGGCCGAACGCCGAGCTCATGGCGACCACCGGCCTGGGCCACCGCAAGATCCTCGTCAGCCCGGCCGTCAACAGCCGCGTGACGCAGTTCTTCAAGGAAATGTGAAAGCCGAAAGCAGAGCAGCGCAAGCGAAAGGGGCCGGGTCAGCAGACCCGGCCCCTTTCTTCACGTCTTAACCCTCGTAGTGGATCGTCAGGCGCGTCCAGGCGCCGATGTTGATGTAGGTGCCGTCGCCCACCGGGAACTCCACGTTCGGCGCCAGCGGCTCGTCCGAGCCGTTGAGGAACGTGCCGTTCGAGGAGCCGACGTCCATGATCGACCACGAGCCGTCGGGCTTGGCGAACAGCTTCGCGTGCTGCGCGCTCACACCCGGGTCGGCCACGTCGCCCGACAGGTCGATGTCAGGGGTGATGCCCCGCTTGGCGCTGTAGCGCCCGATCGACAGGTCGGGCTTGTCGAGCGGGAAGCGGCGCGGCTTCGCGAACGACGGGTACTGCAGCTGCGAGGCCCCGTCCGAGGCCGCGACCTTGTGGAAGTAGCCCTGGTCGGCGGTCACCGCGACGCCCCAGCGGGTGGCGGAGGCCTGCCCGGGGGGCGCGTAGTTCGAGGCGAGGTCGCTCGGCTGCGCGTCCGGCATCGAGAACCCGCCGGTGCCCGACGCGGGCGGCGCGGAGGTCGGGGCGCCGAACGGCGCGGCCGGAACGCCCGGAGGCGGTCCGGGAGGCGCCGACGTCGGAGCGCCGTAGGCCTGCTGCGCGTACGGGTCCTGCTGCCCGTAACCGCCCTGCTGCGGCTGCCCGTAAGGGTCCGCCTGGGGCTGCGCGTAGGGGTCCTGCGGCTGGGACGGCTGACCGTAGGGGTCCTGGCCGTACCCGCCCTGCTGCGGTTGCCCGTAGGGGTCCTGCTGCTGCGGCTGGCCGTACGGGTCCTGCCCGTAACCGCCGGGCTGCTGTTGCTGCTGCCCGTAGGGGTCCTGGCCGTAACCGCCCTGCTGCGGCTGAGCGTACGGGTCGGGCTGCTGCCCGTAGCCCGGCTGCTGCTGCGCGTAGGGGTCCTGCGGCTGGGACGGCTGACCGTAGGGGTCCTGGCCGTACCCGCCCTGCTGCGGTTGCCCGTAGGGGTCCTGCTGCTGCGGCTGGCCGTACGGGTCCTGCCCGTAACCGCCCTGCTGCGGCTGCTGCTGCGCGTACGGGTCCTGGGGCTGCCCGTAAGGGTCGTTCGGCGCGTAGCCCTGGCCGAAGGCCGGGGACTGCGGGGGCTGGCCTTGCTGCCACGCCGGGTTGGGCGTCCCGCACTGTTCGCAGAACTGGGCTTGCGGGAATGCCCCGCAGGCGCACTGGTACCCGCCCGGCTGTGGGGCACCGCCGTAGGTCGGCTGGTAGGTCAAGGTCGTCCCCCTCCAAGCATTTGGGTGTACTCGGCCTCGCTGACGACACCGAGCAGCGGGGCGGGCCCGTCGCCCTGGTTCTGGACACTTGGAGCCGCATGCTCTTGCGCATGCGCGTCTCCCTGGACCGAACCGGGGGATTCGAGTTCCACCACCGCGACACTGATGTTGTCATGCCCGCCGTTGGCGAGCGCTTGTCGTGTCAACGCTACCGCCTTGTCGCCAACACTGCCGTCCGGCAGTGGCAGAAGGTCGTGATCGTCATTGAAATAGCGCGACAGACCATCGCTGCACACTACGACATGTCCGCCTCCCAGATCCACGCGGAGGAGATTCGGATTCAGGGTCGGCGCGTCCGCCCCGAGCCACGCGAGCAGGGCTTTCGCGTACGGATTCTTGTAGCGGTCGTCCGCGGGGTCGACGCCCTGGTACTCCAGGCGGGCCTGGATCGTGTCGTCCACCGTCAGGCACCGGGCCTCCTTCTCGCCGGCCCAGTAGGCCCGGGAGTCGCCCACCCAGCACAGGATCACCTGGTTCCCCTCGATGACCGCCGAGACGTACGTGGAGGACGGCGGCGAGTTCGGGTACTGCTTGCCCACCGCGGCCACCGCCGAGTGGGCCGCGCCCACCCCGCGCCGTGAGGCGTCCTCCGCCGACAGGCCCTCGCCGAGCGCCGAGCGGATCTCCGTGATCGCCGCTTCCACTCCCGCGAGTGACGCCCGCTCGGAGTCCGAGGCCCCCGAGACCCCGTCGCAGACCACGGCGATCTTGCGCCCGTCGTCGGCCACGGCGATCGCGATCGAGTCCTGGTTGTAGTGGTGCCGCTTGCCCACGTCGGTGGCCGCGCCGATCGCCGGGAGCGCGAACGACAGGTGGTCGTCCGAACCGCCCGGGTGCTCCGGGTTCTCCTCGGCCGCAGCTGAAGAGAGCCACGGGGCCGATTCGGCCGGCACTGCGAACTCCTCCAGGTCCCCGCCGCAGTCCTCGCAGTAGCGGCCGAGGTCGGCGGGCAGTCCGCAAGCGGTGCACCGCTTCGCGGCGCCCATGGTGGGTGAGGGCTGCATAGGGCTCCTTCGCTACAGCATCGTGCGGGGGCGGTGGCGGTTGGCCAGGTCGAAGTAGTACACCTGGTCCTCCCTGCGGGTGCAGGCGTGGGCGAGGTCGCGGTAGGCCCGCTCCAGCGCCAGACGCAGCTCCCGCTCCTCGGGCCGGGCCTCGAAGACCCGCGGCTCCTGCGCCGGACCGGTGCGCAGCACCGTCTCCAGCGCGGAGTGGAGGATGCGGGTCGACACCAGGTGGCGGCGCCTCGGTTCGAGCTTGAGCTCGTCGAGCCTCCCGGCCATGTGGTGCAGGTCCAGCAGCGACGGCGGGGCCGTGCGGCTGTGCAGCGCGGTCTGGATTGCCGCGGTCTGCGCGATCCCGTACTGCGCCGAGGTCTTCGGCACCTGGTGGAGCGTCGTGATCGCGTCCGTGGAGTGCCCTTCGAGGTCCAGCAGGCGCGCCCGGCCGTATGCGGCCGAGACGAACCGGTGGTCGCAGACCCAGATCCGCGTGTAGTGCGGCAGTGCGAGGTCGCGGCGCCCGGCCAGTTCGGCGCAGGCCGCCAGCGCCAGGCGCGGGGCCAGCTCTCCGGGGAGGTGGGAGTAGACGGCGTCGAAGTGCGCCGCGGCGGTGTGGAAGTCGGCGGCCAGCAGCGAGATGGTCCCGCGCAGCCAGGTGACCTGCCACGTGTTGCCCTCGCGCTGGGCGAACTGGTCGAGCGCGGCGGCGGCCTGGTTGAGGTCGCCGGCGTTGACGAGGGTCCGCACGCGCCGCAGCTGCACTTCCGGGCTCTGGGCCGGGGCGGCGGCGAGTTCGGCGAGGATGCCGGCGGCGTCGGTGGCCTGGAGCGTGGCGAGGAACGCGGCCATCGGGTCGGCGAGGTCGACCATCGGCGTCGGCAGCGCGTGCGCGACGTCGAAGGGGTCGCCGACGGCGTGGATGTCGTAGTCCACGTCCGGTTCGCCGAAGACCGACTGCTCGCCGCTGAACAGCGTCGAGGGCTCGTGCCTCGGCTCGCCCCGCTGGACGGACTGGACTTCGTGGAGGACGCCGCGCACCTGGGTGCGCATGTCGTCGGCGTCCTGGAAGCGCGAGCGCGGCTCGGTGTGGGTGGCGCGCAGCAGCAGCCGGTGGAAGGACCCGTATTCGGCGAACACGGGCGCTTCGGCGGCCGGCGGGAGCTTGTCGCGGTAGGTGCTGGTGAAGCCCTTGAAGTCGAGGGCGAGCACGGCCATGGAGCGGCCGATGGTGTACAGGTCCGAGGTCACCGACGGGCCGACGGACAGGATCTCGTCGTTGGGCACCGAGTAGCCGGGGGTGCCGTAGATCGCCGACTCCATGTCGTCGACGTGGCGCACGGCGCCGAGGTCGATGAGCTTGAGCCAGGTCTCGACGTGGATCATGTTGTCGGGCTTGAAGTCGCAGAACAGCAGGCCCCGGTCGTGCAGGTAGCTGAACGCGGGCAGCAGCTCGGCGGTGTAGGTGAGGACCTGCTCGAGGGGGAGGGGCCTCCGCTCGCCGTTCTCGTCGACGGCCTCCCTGATGTCGCGCAGGGACTTCCCGGCCAGGTACTCCATGACGATGTACGACTGGAGCTGGCCCGAGCGGGGGTCGGCGGCGGCGACGAAGTCGTGGATGTCGACCACGTTGGGGTGGTCGATGCCGACGAGGAAGCGCCGCTCGTTGATGGCGGCCTCGATCGCGTCCTCGTCGGAGGTGTTGATGAGGCCCTTGATGACGACCCACCGCTGGGTGAGGTCGTCGGCGAAGTTCTGGTCGTTGGCGAGGTAGATCCAGCCGAGGCCGCCGTGGGCGATCGCGCCGAGCACTTCGTAGCGCTCGGAGAGCACGTCGCCGGGCTGGAGCGCGGGCGTGAACCAGTAGCGGGTGCGGCAGTGGGCGCAGTAGCCCTCGACGCGGCCGGTACGTCCGGCCTGGGGCCGTCCGACGGGTTTGCCGCACGAGGAGCAGAAGCGCTTGTGCTCGGGCACCTGCGGGTGCTCCATGACGGCTTCGGCGGGGTCCCTGGGGGGCACCGGCGGCATGTCGGACAGGCCGCCCCTCTGGCGGGCGCTGGTGGTCGTGGAGCGCGTGACGGGGCCGGTGATCGGCTGCGGCAGCGGTGCGGCGGGCGCCCGGTACGGGGCGGGCGGCGGCGAGACCACCGAGCCGATCGGTGCGACCTGCTGGGACTGCGCCGAGTACGCCACCGGCGGCGCGGCGGGGGACATGGGCGGCACGCTGGTGCCGATCGGCGGCGGCGGCGAGGGCGCGAAGCCCGGCTGCGGCGGCACCGCGGGCGGGGTGTTGAGGCGCTTGCGCACGCGGAGCGTGTCGCTCTCCTCGGCGGTCGGCGGCTGCTGCTGGACCTGGCCCGGCTGGTACCGCTGGGTGTGCTCGGGCGGCGGCTGGTCGCTCATGGGCTCCCCTTAATCCCGGTACTTCGGGCCCGGCGGGGCGCCCTCGACGGCGAGCGGCCCCTTGAGCCACTTGTCGTAGGCGGCCTGCCAGGTGCCGTCGGCGATGATGGTCTCGAGCGCGCCGTTGACGAAGCGCGCGAGGTCGGTGTTGCCCTTCTGGAAGGCGATGCCGTAGGGCTCCACGGAGAACGCGTCGCCGACGACCTGGAGCGTGGGGTCCTGGACGGCCATGCCGGCGAGGATGGTGTCGTCGGTGGTGATCGCGTCGACGGTGCCCTGCTGGAGCAGGACCAGGCAGTCGTTGAAGTCCGGCACGGTGACCGCCTGGGCCTCGGACTGCTCGGCGATGGTGCGCACCGAGGTCGAGCCGTTCCCGGTGCACACCAGGTGGTCGGCGGTGAGGTCGGCGAGGCCGGTGATGCCCGAGGCCGTGGGGACGAGCAGGCGCTGCCCCGCGTGGTAGTACTCGGCGGAGAACTCGACCTCGTTCCACCGGTCGCAGTTCATGGTCATGGTGCGCACGATGAGGTCGACCCGGTCCTCGTCGAGCGAGGGGACGCGCTCGTTGGAGGTCATGGGCACCCAGCGGATGTTCGCGTCGGCGCCGAGGACCGCCTCGGCGACCGCGGTGGCGATGTCGATGTCGAAGCCGGCGAGCGCGTTGGTCTCGGGGTCGCGGTAGCCCATGAGGTTCGTGGACTGGCTGATGCCGATGCTGATCTGCTCGCCGTCGTCGAGCTGGGCGCGGGCCTGCTCGGCGGTGACGGCGCCGGGGCTGTAGGACGCGAGCGGGTCGCAGCTCTCGTCGACCGGCGCGGTCTCGATGTCGGGTTCGAAGTCGATGCCCGAGGGCAGCGGCGTGGGCACGTCGATGTTCGGCGGCTCCATGTTGGCCGGCCCGGAGCAGGCGGCGAGGACGAAGCAGGCCGCTGCCGCGGCCGCGAGTCGGATCTGGTGTCGAATCATGCGTAGTACTCCGCCACTCGCAGCTGGATGCCGACCGCGGCGCTGATGAGCGCGGCCAGGGACAGGACCGCGAGTCCGGCGGCGGCGCCCGAGAGCGACCGCTGGGCGTCGGCGGTGGCCTCGGCGAACCGGTCGGCGCTGACCTCGGTCGCGGCGGTCAGTTCCTCGTTGAGGGTCCTGAAGGACGCCCACAGGCTCGTGTCGCTGTCGCCGACGGCCATCGCGACGGCGTCGGTGTAGCGGCCCTCCTGGGCGAGTTTGATGACCTCGTCGTGGCCCGAGCGCCAGGTGTCGGCGGCCTCGCGGGCCGCGTCGACGCGCGCGGAGAGCTCGGGGTCGTCGGCGAAGGCGTCGTCGAGCCGGTCGAGGAGCTGCCCGGGGTCGGCGAGCGCGGTCATGTGCGTCTCGAAGCGCTCGGCGGCGTCGGAGTCCTCGCCGCGGGCGATGAGCACGAGGGATTCCTCGGCGCGCGCCTGCTGGGCGGTGATCTCGGCCTCGGCGAGCAGTTCGAGCGGCACGGCGCCCTCCTCGTGGGACCGGTCGGTGTGCCCGGCCGAGGCGAGGGAGGCGAACGCGAGCCATCCGGCGAAGCCCACGAGCAGCAGCGTGGCGCCCACGAGTCCGAGGTTGAACACGCGGTTGGTCTTGCGCGACAGCCACAGCTGGGCCCATACGAGCGTCGCGAGCGCGGCGACGGCGAGGACCGCGGCGGCCCACGGGAACGCCTCGGCGTCCGAGCGCGACTCGTTGAGCTGCTCGAGCGCGTTGTCCTGCAGGTCGTGCGCCGAGGGCAGCATTTCCTCGCGCATGAGCGTGGAGGCCTGCTCCTGGTAGGTCGCGCCGACCGGTTCGCCGAGCCGGTTGAAGGTCCGGGCGGACTCGACCAGACCGGTGTAGACCGGCAGGCGGGCGTTGAGCTCGGCGATGAGCTCCGTGTCGGCGGGGGTCTTCACCTCACCGGAGGCGGTGGCGATCGCGACGGTGGCGTCGCGCAGGGCCTCGCGGTAGGTGTCGTTCATCTCGTCCGAGGGCGTGCCCGCGGTCAGGTAGGAGGAGGTCGCGGTCGCGTCGGCCTGCGAGAGCGCCTGGTACAGCTGGAGCGCGGCCACCGACAGCCGGCCGGACTGGCCGGTGGTCTCCTCGATGACGGCGGACTTCGCGAGGATCGCGGTCATGCCGGTGACGCCGGCGCCGAGGATGAGCGCGGCCAGGACGGCGAGGATGCCGCGCAGCTGCCCGGGGGTGTACCGCAGCGAGGCCAGGGCGCGGTCGAAGCGCCGTCCCGGAGCGGCTCCGGCGGCCGGTGCGGGCGCTTGCGCCTGCGCTGGAGGGGACTGGACGGACAACTACTGCACCTCACTAGTTTCACGTCCCGCGGGGAACCGCGGCGCCAGCGTCGCGCGCACGTCAACGCGGCTGGAGTGTCGGGGGACTCCCACATGGTATCGGCCCGTGGCAACGAACGCGGACTACCGTCGCGCGGCGGTTCGCGCCGTGTCGGCGACGGTACCGTGGGTGCGTGACGAACGACGAACCGATCTCCACAGTGGATGACGAACGCTGGATGGCCCGAGCCGTGGAGCTGGCCGAACGCTGCCCGCCCTCCGACACCGCCTTCAGCGTCGGGGCCGTGATCGTCGCCGGCGGCGAAATGGTCGGCGAAGGCTGGTCGCGCGCCGAGGACCCCGCCGACCACGCCGAGGAGGTCGCCCTGCGCCGGGCCGGGGCCGCCGCGCGCGGCGCCACCGCCTACTCGTCCATGGAGCCGTGCGGGCGCCGCGCCTCCCGGCCCGACCCGTGCGCGCGCCTGCTCATCGACGCGGGCGTCGCCCGCGTCGTCTACGCCCTCGGCGAGCCCCCGAACTTCGTCGACGCGCCCGGCGGCGACGCGATCCTGCGCGAGAGCGGCGTGGTTGTGGCCGTGATGCCCGAATTCAAGGCGGCGGCCGAACGCCCCAACGCGCACCTCCTATAACCTGGGACGTATGAGGCCACTGATCGACGCAGACCAGGCAGCCGCGCAGGCCGGAGCGGTCCGACTGGACGTCCGATGGACCCTGGGCGGGCCCTCGAGGGAAGCCGACTACGCCGCGGGGCACCTGCCCGGCGCCGCCCGGCTCGACCTCGACCGCGACGTCTGCGGGCCCGCCGGCCCCGTCGGCGGACGCCACCCCCTTCCCGAACCCGAAGCGCTGCAAGCGGTCCTGCGGGCCGCCGGGATCGACGACGACACCACCGTCCTCGTCTACGACGACGGCGACCTCATGGCCGCCGCCCGCACCTGGTGGACCCTGCGCTGGGCGGGCCTGGAGGACGTCCACGTCCTGCGCGGCGGCCTCAAGGCCTGGACCGACGCCGGGCTCCCCCTGGAGACCCAGGCGCCCCAACCCCGAGAGGGCGCCGTCACCGTCAGGCCCGGAAGCCTCCCGGTGCTCGACGCCGAGGACGCCGCCGCCTGGGCCGACGAGCGCGAACTGGTCGACGTCCGCGCCCCCGAGCGCTACCGCGGCGAGTTCGAACCGATGGACCCCGTCGCCGGCCACGTGCCCGGCGCGGTCAACCTCTTCCTCGGCGAAGACGACTTCGCCGACGTCGTCCGCCTGCGCGAACGCTACGCACCGCACGCCGACGCCGCGTTCTACTGCGGCTCGGGCGTGGGCGCCGCCCGCACCGCCCTGGCCGTCACCGCGGCCGGACTGCCGACCCCGCCGGTGTACATCGGCTCGTGGAGCGACTGGGTCTCCCAGGGCCGCGAAGTCGCCCGAGGGGAGGAGCGATGAAGGCCGCTCGCGCACTCCTGCCCGCCCTCATGCTGCTCGCGCTGGCCGCGTGCTCCGACGATGAGGAGCCCGCCGAGGACCCGGCGGACACCGCCGCGAACGAGGCCACCGACGCGGCCGAGGAGACCGGCCCGGTCGAACTGGACCTGGCCGACGCCGAGGGCGCGTGCCCGTTCATCGACTCCGCGCTGCTCAACTCGACCACCGGCGAGGACTTCCGGTTCGCCTCCGGCGGGCCGGGCGAGGACGCCGGCGAGGACACGCCGGCGCAGCTGACCTGCGCGGTCCAGACCGGCGAGGCCGCCTACCCGGACCTGACGCTGTTCGTCATCGGCACCGACGCGAGCGTCGAGGTGTACGAGGAGGAGCTCTCCGACGACACCGAATCGGTCGACGACCTCGGCGAGGCCGCCTACTGGATCGTGCACACCGAGGACACCGGC
Source organism: Glycomyces harbinensis (assembly GCF_900101745.1). Classification (GTDB taxonomy): domain Bacteria; phylum Actinomycetota; class Actinomycetes; order Mycobacteriales; family Micromonosporaceae; genus Glycomyces; species Glycomyces harbinensis. The sequence continues at coordinate 268,670 of NZ_FNAD01000003.1, forward strand.
GCGGGACCGGCCCTGGAGATGGGCTGGTACGACGGCGGCACCATCTTCGAGCTGCGCTACACCACGCCCGAGGGCACCGACCCCGCCGCGGTCGAGGGCCTCGTCGCGGGCTTCACCGACCTGTCCAAGGGGATCGCGACCGCGCACGCCGACGCGGGTTAGGACGGGCCCTGACGCGAACGGCGCCGCCGGGCATCGCCCGGCGGCGCCGTCGTCTCCGCGGAACGCGAGCGCCCTCCCCGCCGGGGGTGCGGGGAGGGCGCTCAGGTGCGGAGTCCAGCTCATCGCGTGCCCGTTTCCGTGATCCCACTGCTGGAAGGCGTGCTTCCATGCGGATTGGAAACGTTTGCAACGCTTTGGACAGCCTACTCTGCGGTAGCCGGTGGGTCAATACTCGAGACGAGAAGCCTTCACGGCCGCAGGTCGGACCGCGGTACCCCTGCGGTGCAAGGGGACCGGTCCTACAGGGCCGGGACGGCGAAGATCTTCGCGGCGTCGTCGACCGACAGCCGGATGGTCGCCTCGCCCGAGGTCACCGCGACCTCGCCGTCGAGGCGGTCGATCGCGACCTCGGCACCCGGGTCCACGCCCGCGTCGTGCAGCGAGGCCAGCAGCTCGGGGTGGGTCTGGGCCGATTCGCACAGGCGCGTCACGCGCACCTTCGAACCGGAGGAGACCACGCTCATCGGGCGCTCGTCGGCCTCGTGGCCGACCGTGACGGCCGCGGCGTCGAGCTCCTTGAGACCGGGGATCGTGTTGCCGTACGGCGACCGGGTGGGGTGCTGCAGCAGCTCGTACACGCGCTTCTCGACCGAGTCGCTCATCACGTGCTCCCACTTGCAGGCCTCGTCATGGGCCTCGGTGTAGGACATGCCGATGACGTCGACGAGCAGCCTCTCGGCGAGCCGGTGCTTGCGCATCACCGCGACCGCCTGGCGGCGGCCCTCCTCGGTGAGCTCCAGATGCCGGTCGCTCTTGACGTTGAGCAGGCCGTGACGCTGCATGCGGCCGACGGTCTGCGAGACCGTCGGTCCGCTCTGCTCCAGGCGTTCGGCGATCCGGGCGCGCAGCGCCGGGACGCCTTCCTCTTCGAGTTCGAGGATCGTCCGGAGGTACATCTCAGTGGTGTCGACGAGGTCCGTGGTCACAGCTTCGTTCCTTCACGTTGTCCGCCCGCAGGGCACCGAGCGGGGTGGATCGAGTAGCCGCCAGACCCCCTGTCCGCCTCAATGGTATACGGCCGTCAGGTCCATTAACCACGCAGAGCCGGGGCGAACACCGCGCTCAGGCCACGTAGTCGGCGAGCCGACCCGCGTAGTCGGGCTGGCGGAGACGGTGCAGCGCGTTCTTCTCGATCTGGCGCACCCGCTCGCGGGAGAGGCCGAAGTCGGCCGACACCTCTTCGAGGGTGCGCTGGCGCCCGTCGTCAATGCCGAAACGCAGACGGAGCACGGTCTGTTCCCGCTCGGGCAGCGAGGCCAGCACGTTCGCGATGTGGCGGCGCAGCAGCGCGTACGACACCGCGTCGTCCCCGGCCCGCTCGCGCGGCAGGTGCGCGACCAGGTCGCCCAGCGCGGTCGAGTCGTCCTCGCCGACCGTCTGGTCCAGGCTCACCGGCTCGCGGTCGTAGGACATGAGCTCCAGCACCTTGCCCGGGGTGACGTCCAGCTCGGCGGCGATCTCCTCGTAGCGGGGCTCGCGCCCCAGCTCGACCATGAGCTCCTGGCGCGCCCGGTTCATCCGCTTGATCTGGTCCACCGTGTGGGCGGGCACCCGGATCGTGCGCGACTGGTCGGTCACGGCCCGGTTGATGGCCTGGCGGATCCACCACGTGGCGTACGTGGAGAACTTGTAGCCCTTCTGGTAGTCGAACTTCTCGACGGCGCGGATGAGCCCGAGGTTGCCCTCCTGGATCAGGTCGAGCAGGCTCATCCCGGCACCGGAGTAGCGCTTGGCGACGGAGACGACCAGGCGCAGGTTCGACTCGAGCATTCGCTGCTTGGCCGCGCGGCCCTCGGCCGCGATCCGGGCCAGGTCCGAGCGGAAGTCGGGGTCGGTGATCTCCGAGATGCGGCACTCGGCCATGAGGCCGGCCTCGATGGCCTTGGCGCACTCGACCTCTTCGGAGGCGGTGAGGAGCCGGTGCTTGCCGATGCCGTTGAGATAGGCGCGAACCGGGTCGCCGGAGTATTCGGTCGCGCGCTGCGCCGGTCGCTGAGCCGGTCGCTGACGGATGCTGTCGACAGGTGCCATCGGTTTCGCCTTTCGCTGCGTGCCCCCCGTGCGGGGGGTGAACCCGCACCTCACCCGGCGGGCACCGGGTGTCGGGTTACCAGCTTGCAGCGGATTTCGAGCTTTGCGATCCCCCGGACGGAAGGGTGGCACGAAGTCGGGAGACAGCGTAAGAATTTCGGTTTAGGGGCCTGCCAGCGATACCTGATGGCCACCATCCGTACAACGAAGACCGCCGCGATCGCGATCAGCATCAGCGTCCAGTGACCGATCTGCGACTCCCACCGCGCGCCCACCGACACGATCAGCGCCCCGATCGCGGACGCCATGGCGTAGAAGTCCTCGCGCAGGACCGCCGGGATCTCCTGGACCAGGACGTCCCGCAGGATGCCCCCGCCGATTCCGGAGAGTACACCGACCGTGCAAGCCGCATAGACCGCGAAACCGTATTCGAGGCCCTTCATGGTCCCGATCACCGTGAACAGCGCCAGACCGGCCGCGTCGAGCACCAGCATCGTCGCCCGCATCCGCGACAGCGCCGGGTGAAAGCGGAAGACGAACAGCGACGCCACGACCGCCACCAGCGGATAGCGCCAGTCGGTGAGCGCGAGCGGCTTGGCGTCGATGAGGATGTCGCGCAGCGCCCCGCCCCCGAGGGCGCACAGCACCCCGATGACGACCACCCCGAACAGGTCCAGCCGCTTGCCGACCGCGGCGCTCGCGCCCGAGGCGGCGAAGACCGCGGTGCCGACCAGTTCGGCGACCAGGCTCACCGCGCCGGGGTCGATGTCCAGAGAAGAAGGCTCCACCCGAGCGTTATAGCAGGTGGAGCCGGATCACACGAGTCATCTCGCCGAAGGTGAGAGGGCGGCCGCCTACTTGCGCATCTTCTCGAAGATGTCCTTGCAGTTCGGGCAGATCGGGAAGCGGTCGGGATCGCGCGTGGGCACCCACATCTTCCCGCACAGCGCCTTCACCGGGATGCCGTCGAGCATGGCGCCCATGAGCTTGTCCTTCGGGACGTAGTGCGAGAATCGCTCCTCGTCGCCGTCCTCGTAGGTGTAGTTCGGGTTGGTCTTGGTCTGCTCTTCGAGCAGGGTCGAGCCGGCTCCGTTCGAACCGGCTCCGGTCGAATCAGATCCGCCGGTGGTGGGCAGCTCGCTCACGTCAACTCACTCCTCAATCGCGGGCAAGAGTCCGTCAATCTTGCCACGCTCCCCAGAATATGCGACCCGCGAGCGTCCGCGACTACTCCGAATCGATCATCCGACGCTCGGGCGCCTCGAGCGTCCGGGCCCGCCGCCGGTGCCTGTCGAACCGGCCCGGCTTCTCCTTCGCCAGACGGTCGTTCGCCAGCAGGACCGCCAGCCACGGCAGCACCGCCATGCCGATCGCGCACAACGGCAGCCACACGACCAGGAACGGCGCGTCGAGCATCACCAGGACCCCGCACAGGATCACGAGCACGATCCTGATCGACATCATCACGATGTACCGGGTCGTCCTGATCCGGCGCTCGTCCTCGATCGACATCACCGCATCGGTGATGCTCACTGCCTTGCCGCGCCGAGTCACCCTTCGAGACTACGCCTGGCCCGTACGGCAGGATCGAACGCATGAGAGCAGTGGTCCAGACCGTCAGCGAAGCCGAAGTCACCGTCCAGGGCACCGCCGTCGGCGCCATCGGCGAAGGACTCCTCGTCCTCCTGGGCGTCACCCACGCCGACGGCGACGGCGAGGTCCGCTGGATCGCCGAGAAGATCTGGCACCTGCGGATCATGCGCGACGAGCGGTCAGCATCCGAACTGGACGCGCCGATCCTCCTCGTCAGCCAGTTCACCCTCTACGCCGACACGCGCAAAGGCCGGCGCCCGTCCTGGAACGCCGCCGCACCCGGCCCCGCGGCCGAGCCGCTCGTCGACGCCGTCGCCGCCCACCTGCGCGGACTCGGCGCCCGAGTCGAGACCGGGAAGTTCGGCGCCATGATGGAAGTGCGCAGTGTCAACGTCGGTCCCAACACGATCCTCCTGGAGCGCTGAACGTGACCCCGCTCGCGGCCTAAAATCAACCGGGTCCACCGTCGTCCGAGAGGAGCCCGCATGATCCCGGCCGCCCCACCCGAAATGCTTCCCTCGCTTCGGGTCTGGCAGCGCAAGGCCATGGTCTCCTACCACCGGGGTCAGACGCGCGACTTCCTGGCCGTCGCCACGCCCGGCGCCGGCAAGACCACCTTCGCCCTGCGCATCGCCTACGACCTGCTCGCCGACGGCACCGTCGACACCGTCACCGTCGTCTGCCCGACCGAGCACCTGAAGACCCAGTGGTCCCTCGCCGCCGCCCGATTCGGCATCCAGCTCGACCCCTCCTTCAAGAACTCGCACGTCCACAACGCCACCGACTACCACGGCGTCGTCGTCACCTACGCCCAGATCGGCGCCGACCCCGCGGTCCACCGCCGCCGCACCCTGGCCCGCCGCACCCTCGTCATCCTCGACGAGATCCACCACGCCGGCGACGCCCGCTCCTGGGGCGAAGGCGTCCAGACCGCCTTCGACGAGGCCGAGCGCCGCCTCGCCCTGACCGGCACGCCCTTCCGCAGCGACGACAACCCCATCCCGTTCATCGACTACGACGAGGACCCCGACGGCACGAGGCGCTCGCGCTCCGACGCCCTGTACGGCTACCGGGACGCGCTGGCCGACGGCGTCGTGCGCCCGGTCATGTTCATGGCCTACTCGGGGGAGACGAAGTGGCGCACCAGCGCCGGCGACGAGCTCGCCGTCCGGCTGGGCCAGCCGCTGACCAAGGACCTCACCAGCCAGGCCTGGCGCACCGCGCTCGACCCGGAGGGGGAGTGGATCAAGCAGGTCATCAGGGCCGCCGACCGGCGCCTCTCGTCGCTGCGCGCGGCCGGGATGCCCGACGCGGGCGGGCTCATCATCGCCTCGGACCAGAACAGCGCCCGCTCCTACGCGGGCATCCTCAAGCGCACGACCGGCAAGAGCGCCACGATCGTCCTGTCGGACGACACGGGCTCCTCGGAGCGGATCGCGAAGTTCGCGGAGTCCGATGAGGAGTGGATGGTGGCCGTCCGGATGGTCTCCGAGGGCGTGGACATCCCGCGCCTGGCCGTGGGCGTCTACGCCACGAACGCGCAGACCCCGCTGTACTTCGCGCAGGCCATCGGCCGCTTCGTGCGCTCGCGCCGGCCCGGCGAGACCGCCTCGGTGTTCCTGCCCTCGGTCATTCCGCTGCTGAGCCTGGCGGAGAACCTGGAGGCCGACCGCGACCACGTCATCAAGCTCAAGTCCGCCGACGAGGACCCCGAGCTGCTGCTGGAGCAGGCGCAGCGGGTGCTCAACGAGGGCACCGAGCTGGGCGGGCAGCACGAGACCCTGGAGTCGAGCGCCGAACTCGATCAGGTGATCTTCGACGGCGGCTCGTTCGGCCTGCCGGTGCAGGCCGGGAGCGCCGAGGAGCAGGAGTACCTGGGCCTGCCCGGGCTCTTGACGCAGGAGCAGGTGCACCTGCTGCTCCAGAAGCGCCAGCGCGAGCAGATGGCCAAGCAGAAGAGCGGGACGCGCACCGACGTCGCCGAGCGCCCGGCGGCCGAGCCGGCGATGACGAACGCGCAGAAGCGGCTCAAGCTCCGCAAGCAGCTGAACGCGCTCGTCGGCGCCCGCTCGTTCTCCACGAACGAGCCGCACGGGAAGATCCACGCGAAGCTGCGGTCCTCCTGCGGGGGCCCTCCGAGCGCGCAGGCGACCATCGAGCAGTTGGAGGAGCGGATCGCGACGATCCGCTCCTGGTGAGCACCTGAAGACCGAAGGGCGGCCGGGATACCCGGCCGCCCTTCGGTCCGCACCGCCGAGGCGGCGCCATTCATCGCTTCACGAGAACGTGCTTCACGAAACGTGCGAGGGCCCGAGCGGTCTCCCGCTCGGGCCCTCGTTCCTAAGTCTTCGTGGGCGTCAGTTCTGTGAGGCCATGAGGTCGGTGCCCCGCCACTCGAATTCGGGGTCTGCCGTGAAGTCGATGGCGATCGGCACGAGCTTCTCGGCGAACTGGTTCGCGTGGTGGCCGCAGAAGACGAGGTCGCCGCCTTCGGCCAGGGTCACGCGAAGTTTCGCCGCGGCGCTACACCGATCGCAGCGCTCGCCCGCGATCGGACGTTCCTCCGTCTGGGGCGGGGGCGTCAGGGTGGATGTCATACCAGGTCCTCCGCTGCGTTCGGTCGCTGTGTCTCTGCGACACAGATGGTTACTTACGTCGAACCGTTGATCGGCTCGTTCCGTTCAACGCCTGCACTGTACTACCTCTTCCCGACACTTCCCGACTGAGACTCGGCTCACTCGTTGGGTCGGTCGCGATAGTTGTTCCACACCGTAGCCCACGGAACGGTGATCGACAACCCGGCGTGGCTTTCGGATACCCACCCGTTCGGGTGATACACCCCCGCTCGCGGGCGTGCTCGACCAACCAGTTCGCAAGCGCGGGCGCCGAAAAGCGAGCTTCGCGCCGCTAGTCGAGGTAGTCGCGCAGGACCTGAGAGCGGGACGGGTGTCGCAATTTGGACATCGTCTTCGACTCGATCTGGCGGATCCGCTCGCGGGTGACGCCGTAGACCTGTCCGATCTCGTCCAGGGTCCGCGGCTGGCCGTCGGTGAGGCCGAAGCGCAGTCGCACGACGCCGGCCTCGCGCTCGGAGAGGGTCTGCAGCACCTGCTGGAGCTGGCCCTGGAGGAGCGAGAAGGAGACGGCGTCGACGGCCACAATGGCCTCGGAGTCCTCGATGAAGTCGCCGAGCTGGCTGTCGCCCTCGTCGCCGATGGTCTGGTCGAGGCTGATCGGCTCGCGCGCGTACTGCTGGATCTCGAGGACCTTCTCCGGGGAGATGTCCATCTCCTTGGCCAGCTCGTCGGGGCTGGGCTCGCGGCCGAGGTCCTGAAGAAGCTCACGCTGTATGCGGCCGAGCTTGTTGATGACCTCCACCATGTGGACTGGTATACGGATGGTCCTCGCCTGGTCGGCCATGGCCCTGGTGATGGCCTGGCGGATCCACCAGGTGGCGTACGTGGAGAACTTGTAGCCCTTGGTGTAGTCGAACTTCTCGACGGCGCGGATGAGCCCGAGGTTGCCCTCCTGGATCAGGTCCAGGAACGCCATGCCGCGGCCGGTGTAGCGCTTCGCGAGCGAGACGACGAGGCGGAGGTTCGCCTCCAGGAGGTGGTCCTTGGCGCGGTCGCCGTCGCGGATGATCCACTCGAGGTCCCGGCGCATCTGCGTGGGGATCTCGCCGCCGCCCTCTTTGAGCTGCTTGAGGCGCTCGACGGCGTACAGGCCGGCCTCGATGCGCTTGGCGAGTTCGACTTCCTGGGCCGCGTTGAGGAGCGGCACCTTGCCGATCTGCTTGAGGTAGGCGCGGACGGAGTCGGCCGAGGCGGTCATCTCGGCGTCCTTGCGGGCCTGCTTGAGCGCTTCGGAGTCCTCCTCGTCCCACTCGAAGCCGTCTTCCTCGTCGCCGTCCTCGCCGTCCTTCTTGGACTTGCGGCCGGCGGTCGCCTTCTTCGCGGCCTTCTTGCGGGTGGCCTTCTTGGCGGGGGCCGCGGCCGCGGCTTCGGCGAGGGCGTCCTCGTCGGCGGCGGCCAGGGCGGCCTCGTCGGGCTCCTCGCCGTCGGCGGGCTTCGCGGCGGCCTTCTTGACGGCCTTCTTGGCGACGGCCTTCTTCGCGGTCTTCTTGGCCGCCTTCTTGACCGGGGTCTCGTCCTCGGCGCCGTCGCCGGCGGAGGGGACGGCCTTCTTGGCGGTCGTCTTCTTCACCGCGGTCTTCTTGGCGGCCTTGGCGGTGGTGGTGCGCGAGGAGGTGGCGGTGCGGGCGGCGGGGACGCGCTTGCGCGTGGAGGGGGAACCGTCCACGACCACGGTGACGTCGGCCTCGGCGAGCGCGCGGAGGACCTTCTTGCCTTCGGCGGGGGAGGCCTGAACCGACTCGAGGACCTGAGCGACTGTCGCGGACGTCAGCTGCCCGTTGCTCTCTCGGGCCAGAGCGAGCAGCGAGTCGGTCAAGGAATTGACGTCTGTGCCGGTGGGACGTGCGTCAGTCACGAGCAACCTTCCGAGGCAATGGCGGGCACGGCGCAGCCGGGCTCCATGGCGGGTGAGCGTTGGATATTGGGTCGGCAGCCCAGGTCGGCACACGACCGGGCAGGCGTGAATTGTAGCGCCGAAAATCGCTATCGGCCCGTCCGTGGTGCTGTTTCGAGCTGTGTTTCCGCATTTTCAGTTTCAGTGTCGCGAGCCGGGGGCGGCGGCTGCCTATTCTACCGTGCAGGTGCCCTCGGGTGCCTCGATGCTGCCGCTCTGCGCGAAAGACTGGCGTGCGTCGGAGGTGGAGCGGACCTCCGCGAACTCGTCTCCGAGGATGATCGTGATGGGCTTGTCCCAGTCGAGTGAGAACTCCTGTCGGCCGCCGAGGAAGTACGCGTGGACGTGCACTCCGGCCGCGAACTGCGCGGGCCCGAAGAATACGACCGCGGGCTCGTCGACCTTCTCGTCGGTGTCGCCCACATCGGTGACGATGAATCCGCGGTCCTCGAGTTGCGCGGCGGCCTGCTCGCCCAGTCCGGTGCGGTCGGTGCCGTTGAGGACGACCACTTCGATCTCCGAGGGGTCGGGAATGGGCGCGGTCTTGATCTCGACGGCGCCGGGCTCGCAGTCGGAACTCGCCGACAGTTGCGAGTCGTTGCGAATCGCCCACACGGTGATCAGCCCCGCGACCAGTGCCAATGCGCACAATACCGTCAAAGCGCGGATACGAGCGATACGCACGGCTGCCTCCCCGAAATCTCCAGAACAGAGCGAACTGATGTCTGGCTCTTAGACGAGCCGACGCCCCGCAAACGTTGCCATGGAGAGGCTATCGTGCGCGAGACGTCTCCGTGGGCGAGAGGCGGTACACTCGCGGCCCTCGCCACGGAAGTGTTCTTCGCCACAATAGGGATGAAAAAGCGAGGGGCATCGTGTATAGGAATGGACTGCACGCGGTAAGGTACGCCGCCTGCAGGGACGGAACCGAACCCGCCAGGAACCCGAGCCGAGCCGCTGTGTCACCCAAGCACTCCAGCGGCACCCGTCGCGCTAGGTTCCGGAACCACAGAAGCAACCAATGGGAGTGGAAAACGATGGCAACCGACTACGACGCCCCGCGCCGGGACAAGGAAGAGAACACCGGCCCCGACGGCATCGAGGCCCTCGCCAAGGGCCGGACCGATCAATCGGGGTCGGTGGACGTCGACGAAGCCGAGGTGGCCGAGAACTTCGAGCTGCCCGGCGCCGACCTCGGCGACGAGGAGCTTTCGGTCAAGGTCCTGCCGATGCAGCAGGACGAGTTCCGATGCTCCAGCTGCTTCCTGGTCCACCACCGCAGCCAGTTCGCCAAGGAGAAGAACGGGCAGCCCATCTGCAAGGACTGCGCGTAGGCACTGAACGAACCCCTCAGACGGCGCACGGCTCGCGGGTCCGCCCGCGGGCCGTCTCGCTGTCCGGGGTCAGCCCCGCGGGCCGCTGGGGGACGCTGAGCGGCCTTCGAGCGCTGGCGCCAGGGCGTCCCGGAGCCGCTCGGGGCGCCGGGAGGCGATGACCCACGACGGGGTCGGATCCTCGGGGTCGTCCAGGACGATCCGCAAGCCGCGGTTGATCCACGGCCGCTGGACGACGAACGTCAGCGGGTGCAGGGCGACGCCCAGGGCGTCGGAGTACGCGACCGGCTCCAGGACCTCGATCTCGGCGACCGCCGACATCGGCAGCATCGCGTCGTCGACGTGGAGCCACACCTCGCCGTCGGCCTCGACCACGCTCACCCGCAGGCGGCTCAGCCACCACGCGCCCACGACGGGCGCGACCAGGATCACCAGACTCGCGGTCACCCGCCACCAGCGCATGTCGCCCAGGTTGGACAGGGCCGCGGCGATCACCGCAATGACGATCACGGCCAGCCATCCCGCCAATGGCAGCGTCATGCGCTCGGCGTACCGTTCCCCACTCCTCATATCTGAGACCATAACCCCGGCTCGGCGAACGCATACCGGGCCGTACGGCGACAGTGACGGTGGAAGCCGGGGCGGAGCCGTAAATTTGCGGGCTCGGCGAACGCATACCGAGCCGCGCGGTCACCGTGACGGTGGAAGCCGGGGCGAAGCCGTAAATTTGCAGAGTCTCGGCGAGGCCCATCGGCTCGCCCGTGCGAGTGAGAGGAACCATCGACGATGAGCACCGACGCCAACGGCGCTGAAGTCCCGGTCGCCATCCGGCGGCTCGACCCCGGCCTGCCGCTGCCCGCGTACGCCCACCCCGGCGACGCCGGCGCCGACCTCTACGCCGCCGAAGGCGTCGAGCTCGCCCCCGGCCAGCGGGCGCTCGTGGGCACCGGCGTGGCCGTGGCGATCCCCGACGGGCACGTCGGCTACACCAATCCGCGCTCGGGACTGGCCCACCGGCTCGGCGTCACCATCGTCAACGCCCCCGGCACGATCGACGCCGGATACCGCGGCGAGATCAAGATCAACCTCGTGAACCTCGACCCGGAGCGGACCGCCGTCATCGAACGCGGAGACCGTGTCGCACAATTGGTAGTCCAACCGGTTGTGCGAGCCCGTTTCACCGAGGTCGACGACCTCGCGCCGACGCAGCGCGGCGCGAGCGGCCACGGTTCCACCGGCGGGCACCGCCGACTTGCAGAGGAGAGCGAACGTGTTTAAGCGGCGACGGTCGTCGAAGAAGCAGCGTCCCGCCGAGGGCGCGGTCCTCGACTCTTTGGCCGAGAGCGGCGAAGAGTACGAGCACGAGGTCACCGAGGGCCCCTACGACGTCGCCGACGCCCCCGAGGACGACATCCGGCGCATCGACCTGGGAGCGATCCGCCTGCCCGTCCCCAAGGGCGTGGGCTTCCAGGCGCAGACCGACGCCAAGGGCAACATCAGCCAGGTCCTGCTGACCACCGGCTCCTCCGCGCTCCAACTGCTCGTGCGCGCCGCGCCCCGCAGCGAGGGCATCTGGCCCGAGTTCCGCCAGGAGCTCACCGCCCAGGTCACCGGCCAGGGCGGGCAGGTCGAAGAGGTCGAGGGCCGCTGGGGCACCGAGCTCATCGCCAAGGTCGCCTCCAAGAAGGGCACCAACTCGGTGCGCTTCTGCGGCCTCGACGGCCCCCGCTGGTTCGTGCAGGCCACCTTCCAGGGCCAGCGCGCCCTCGACGAGTCGGCCGCCCCCGAACTCGACGAGGCGCTGCGCAACCTCGTCATCGACCGCGGATCGACCGCGATGCCGGTGCGCGAGCCCCTGCCGCTGAAGCTCCCGCCGAAGATGGCCGAGGAGGCCGCCGCCCGCATCGCCCAGCGCAAGGCCGAGGGCGGCGACGGCAACCGCGCCATCATCGCGGCCGGGGACACCCCCAAGCCGCAGGTGCGCCGCAAACCCTCGCCGCGTCCCAAGCGGTAAGCGCCGACGCGACATGGCGCGGGCGGTGCGCGAGGCCGGAACGGGCTCCCGGCGTCTCCAGGGCTGGCTCAGGCGCCTCGCCGTGCCCTCCCAGGAGCTGTTCGCCGAGGAGATCCGGCGCGAGTCGGATCTGGGCGCGGCGCCGATCGACCAGGTGCGGGCCCGCGAGCTCGCCGTGGTCGCCGGCCGCCTCAAGACCGTGGTGCTGCGCACCGACGGGCGCTCGCCCTCGGTGGAGGCCGAGTTGTTCGACGGCACCGGTCAGGTCGCATTGGTCTGGATGGGCCGACGGCGTATCGTGGGCCTGGAGGCCGGTACCAGGCTCGTCGCTCGCGGCCGCGTGGCCCAGCTGGGCGACGGACGCCTCGTCATCTACAACCCGACCTACGAACTGCGCCCCTGAGCGCGGACCAGCCGACGAACTGGAAGGCCCGCATTGAGCACCGAGACGCCGACACGCAAGCCGGACCCCGATCCCGGCGAGGCCAGGGACGACGACGAGCTGCCGCCGTTCACCGAGCAGCTCTCGCAGCAGCTCGGCGGCGTCAAGGGCGTGGTCGAGGCCGCCGTGCCGATCACCCTGTTCGTGGTGCTCAACCCGATCCTGCCCGATCAGATGGGGCCGCTCAGCGGCCTCCAGTGGGCGATCATCTTCTCCGCCGCCAGCGCGCTGGGGATCGCGGCCTGGCGCGCGATGCGCAAGGAGCCGATCCGCCACGCGCTCAACGGCCTGTTCGGCATCGCGCTGGGCGCATTCCTGGCCTGGCGCTCGACGGACGCGCGCGACTTCTACCTGCCCGGGATCATCCAGGGCGCGATCTACGGCGTGCTGCTCATCGTCTCGGCGCTCATCCGCCACCCGATCATCGGCTGGATCTACGCCGTGGTCGCCCAGGGCGGCAAGAAGGAGTGGCGGGACAACAAGCCGCTGGTCGACGTCCTCAGCCGGATCACGATCCTGTGGGGGATCGTGTTCATCGCCAAGAACGCCCTGCGGATCTGGCTGTGGCGCATCGACGCCGAGAACGCGCTGGGCCTGGTGACCCTCTTCGGCGGGTGGCCGGTCACGATCGCGCTGACGGCGCTGACGATCTGGGCGGTGCGACGCCGCATGCGGACCGTCGAAGCGGACGCCGAGACGGCGCCCGCTTAAGGACTTGTAGCGGGAAGCGGCGCGGAGCCTCGGCTCCGCGTCGCTTCCGTGTCCGCCGGCTAACTCGGGAGGCACTCGAACGCGGGTGCTCCGCCGACCGATCCGGAGACGTTGAATCCGAACTCGATCGAGCCGCCGACCGCGATCGACTGGTTCCAGCCCGCCGGCTCGGCCATCTCCATGTCGCCCATGGTCGAATGCTCGGCGTTCCAGATGTTCGCCACCGTCACCCCGGTGCTCGCCCACTTCCAGTGGAGCATCCAGTTGTGGATGGCCTGGCTGCCGGTGTTGGCGACCTTCACGGTGACCGTGGCCCCCGAGCCCCAGCTGTTGACCGTGGCGGTCGCGGCGCACGCGTAGCCGTTGCCGGGTCCGCCTGTGGTGGGCTCGTCGGTCGGGTCGTCGCTGGTCGGGTCGTCCGTGGGCTCGCCCGGCGTCGTGGTCGGGTCGCCGCTGGGCTGGCCCGAGCCGAACCAGACGTCGGAGCACGCGTAGAACGTCTGGTCCTGGTGGCTGGCCTGCCAGATCATGTACACGACGTGGTGGCCGGTGCGGTTGGGCGCGGCGACGGGGATGTCGACGAGGGTGCCGCCGCCGGTGGGCGGGGTGCGCCCGACGCCGGGGTCGATGTCGCCGGTGTCTCTCACGAGTTCGAGGTCCGCCCAGTCGAGTGCGTCCGTCTGGGCGTTGTACCCCTGCCTGGTGACGTAGATGCGGTAGTAGTCGGCGCCGTGGTTGGCCTGGTCCCAGTTGGTGAACGTGAAGTTCGCGTTCACCTGGGTGGTCTTCCACGGGCCCGGCGTGTCGAGGGCCGCGTACCGGGTGCCGCCCGTCTGGCCGCCGCTGCACAGCTGGTTGTCGGGGACGGCGGCCTGGTGGTTGCCGCCGACCTGCTCGCGGTAGAGGCCGTTCCAGTTCCACATGGCGTTGGTGTCGTTCTGCCATGCGGCCCAGCACATCGGGTCCTCGGTGGCCATGTCCGGGTTCTGGAAGTCCGAGCCCCAGCGCTCCCAGCAGCTGTAGTGGCGCGAGGGCTGGGCGATGGAGGTGCCGTGGCTGGAGGCGGGCTGGATGAACAGCACTGCCGCCGTGCCGGCCGCGAACAGCGCGGCGACGAGGACGATGAGGCTGCGGACGCTCATGCGGCGGGCGCCGCGCCGGGGCGGGTCGAGCCGGTGGAGGCCGAAGCGTTTGACATTGATCATGATAGCGCTCCCAACACATAGGAACATTGAGTTATTTCAATATAACCTGGATAGAGCGCGCTAGTGAACATCGGCGGCGTTATTTTCAATACCCGACCAATCGAACTCCTCGCAGGTGCCCGCCGCGGGAACGCGAACGCGGTCCCGGCTGCCGGTGCCGGGACCGCGTTCCGAGGGGATCCGCCTAGGAGGCGAGGCAGTCCATCTCGGGCATCGAACTGAGCGCGCCGTTGACGTTGAAGCCGAACGAGATCGTGTTGCCCGGTTCGATGGTCTGGTTCCATCCGACGGGTTCGAACATCTCAGAGGTGCCCATGTTGGAGTACTCGGCGTTCCAGGTGTTGCTCACCGTGACGTTCGAGTTCGCCAGCCAGGCCCAGTGGAGCATCCACGCGTGGACGGTCCGGGTGCCGGTGTTCGCCACGGTGACCGTGACGGTGGCGCCCGAGCCCCAGCTGTTGACCGAGGTCGTCGCCGCGCAGCTCAGGTCGGCCGGGGGATCGGTCGGGTCCGTGGGCGGGTCCGTCGGGTCGGTGGGGGGATCGGTCGGGTCGGTCGGCTCCTCGCTGGGGCCGCCCTCGCCGAACCACACGTCCGAGCAGGAGTAGAAGGCCTGGTCGATGTGGCTGGCCTGCCAGACCACGTAGACGATGTGCCGTCCGGTGCGCCCGGGGGCGCTCACGGGGATGTCGACGGCCTCGCCGGGCTCGTAGACGCCGGTGGAGACGACCCGTTCGAGGTCGGCCCAGTCGAGCGAGTCGGTGGTGGCGTCGTAGCCCTGCCTGGACACGTACACCCAGTAGTAGTCGCCGCCGTGGACGGCGGTGTCCTCGTAGTGGAGGTTGAAGTTGTTCTCGAGCGGCGTCGTGTGCCAGGCGCCGGCGGCGTCGAGGGAGTTGTAGCGGCCGCCTTCGGCCCGTCCGCCCGAGCAGAGCTGGTTGTCGGGGATGCGCGTCTCGTGCTGGCCCGCCATCCCCTCGCGCAGGAGCCCGTTCCAGTTCCACATGGTGTTGGGGTTGGCCTGCCAGGCCTGCTGGCACATGGGGTCGGTGTCGCCCATGTCGGGGTTGAGGTGGTCGTCGCCCCAGCGCTCCCAGCAGCTGTACTGCCGGGACGGGGGGCTCGTGGCGGTGCCGTGGCCGGCGGCCGGCTGGATGAAGAAGAACGCCGAGGCGCCCGCGGCCGCTATCGCGGCGAGGAGGACGATCGCGTTTCTGACGCGATGTCGGGACTTCGTGAACATGGAAGCGCTCCCAATTCGAAAGAAATTGATACGCATCAATGTATCGTGATCGGGTCCGCCTGTAAAGTCCGGATGCGCCCTTTCGCCCCGCGACCCTCAGCGGCGCTTGCCCAGGATCACCGAGCGCGTGGCCTCCTCGGCGTCCTCATGGCACACGAACACGAGCTCGTCGCCCGATTCGAGGGTGTCGTCGGGCGTCGGGGCGATGACGCGCCGGCCCCGGATGATCGCCACCAGCGCGCAGTCGTGCGGCAGCGGCACCTCGGCGACCCGCTTGCCCACGTGCGGGGCCTCCAGCGGCAGCGTGATCTCCACCAGGTTCGCCTGGGACTGGCGGAAGGTCAGCAGGCGCACCAGGTCGCCGACGCTCACGGCCTCCTCCACGAGCGCGGCCAGCAGCCGCGGCTTGGAGACCGAGACGTCCACGCCCCACTCCTCGTTGAACAGCCACTCGTTCTCGGCCCGGTTGACCCGCGCGACCACCCGCGGCACCGCGAACTCGGTCTTCGACAACAGGCTCACCACCAGGTTCACCTTGTCGTCGCCGGTCGCCGCGACCGCCACGTCGCAGCCCTCCAGGTGCGCCTGGCGCAGGTTCTCCAGCTCGCACGCGTCCGCGAGCAGCCATTCGGCGTCCGGGACCCGCTCGGGCCGCATCGAATCGGGGTCCCGCTCGATCAGGAGCACCTGATGGCCGTTGCCGACCAGCTCGGCGGCGATCGACCGGCCCACGTTCCCGGCCCCTGCGATGGCGACCCTCATGCGGCACCTCCCTGCGGGGCGGCGCCCGCGATCTGCCGGATCTTCGCCCGGTCCCCGTCGGCCACCAGCATGTACACCTGGTCGCCGTCCTGGAGCACCGTCGACGCCGTCGGCAGCGTCGCGCGCCCGAACCGCGTCACGTACGCGACCCGGTGCCCGGTGGCCTGCTCCAGCGCCGACAGCGCGAGCCCGTACCAGCCCTCGTCGCACGACACCTCGACCATCGACAGCGACGCCGTCGGGTCCCGCCACAGCGGCTCCTGGTCCTCGGGCAGCAGATGGCGCATGAGCCGGTCTGCCGTCCACCGCACCGTCGCCACCGTCGGAATGCCCAACCGCTCGTAGACCGTGGCCCGCTGCGGATCGTAGATGCGCGCGATGACCTTCGGGACGCCGTAGTTCTCGCGCGCCACCCGCGCCGCGATGATGTTCGAGTTGTCGCCCGAGGACACCGAGACGAACGCGTCGGCGCGGTTGATCCCCGCCTTCGCCAGGACCTCTCGGTCGAAGCCGACCCCGCGCACGGTCGTCTCGTCGAAATCGGGGCCGAGCCGCCGGAACGCCTTCGGGTTCTGGTCGATGATCCCGACCGTGTGCCCGCGCTCGGCCAGGCTGCGCGCCAGGGACGAACCCACGCGCCCGCACCCCATGATCACCACGTGCACTCGGATCCACCCCATTCCCAACGCCGACGACGTGACCATACCGCGCGGGCCGCCGCCCCGCTCCCGACGCATCGACTCCCCTCCGCGGCGAAGACCGTCCGCCCCACCGGGACGCAGAGCGGACCGCCTCCGGCCATCGACCCCCGGCCACAAAGGAGCGCCCACGGGCCACGGACGCCACCCCCTCCCCTCCCGACGCACCCGCCTCGGCGCCGTCACCGCCGAAGCGGCCGTGAAGAACTGACCGCCCGAAGCCGGTCCGCGGCCGGGGCCGACCGCCACCGGCCCCTGCCGCGACATGCCGCCCGCCGCGTCGGACCGGGCGATACGCTACGGCCGTGACCCGGTCCCTGTCCGTCTTCAAACGGCTGCTCGTCGGCGAGCCGTTCGCCTCAGGGCACCGCCGGCCCTCGCTGACGCTCTCCAAGCGCTACGCCATCCCCCTGCTCGCGGTCAATCCGATCTCCTCCGTCGCCTACGCCCCCGAGCAGGTCTTCCTCGTCCTCGGCGCCGCCGGCACCGCCGCCTACGCCTTCTCCATCTGGACCGGACTGGCCGTCGCCGTCGTCATGGCCGCCGTCATCGCCTCCTACCGCTACACCGTCCAGGCCTACCCGGGCGGCGGCGGCGACTACCGGGTCGTCGCCGCGAACTTCGGGCCCCGCGCCGGACGCCTCGCCGCCGCCGCGCTCGTCCTCGACTACATCCTCACCGTCGCCGTATCGGTCGCCGCCGCCGTCGCGGCCCTCGACGCGCTCTGGCCCGCCCTCCACCCCTGGCGCGAATGGATCGCCGTCGCCGCCATCGCACTCCTCGCCGCCTACAACCTCCGCGGCCTGCGCGTCTCAGGACGCCTCGCCGCCGCCGTCACCGTCGCGTTCGTCGCCGGCATGGCCGCACTCCTCATCGTCGGCCTCACCCGCATCGCCGCCGGCGACGACCTCATCGCCGCCTCCGCCGACCACGAGACCGCCGACCCCCGCGAATGGACCTCCGCCGCACTGCTCGTCCTGTGCGCCAGGGCCTTCGCCGCCGGATCCGTCGCCGTCACCGGCATCGAGACGTTCACGACCCGCGTCCGCTTCTTCCGCCCCCCGCGCGGACGCAACGCCGCCGCCGCGATCACCACCGTCGGCGGCACCACCCTCGTCCTCTTCATCGGCATCGTCGTCCTCGCCCACCTCACCGGCGCACAGTCCTCCGCGCGGCCCGGCCCCGCCGACTACCTCGCCCACCCGCTCATCGCCCAGCTCACCGAGACCGCCTTCGACGCCTCGCCCGCCGCCCTGTGGCCGATCATGCTCGCCACCGCCGGCGTCCTGCTCCTCGCCGCCAACACCGCGTTCGTCGGCTTCCCGCAGCTCGCCTCCGTCTTCGCCGGCGACTCGCTCCTGCCGCGCCAGCTCCACAAGCGCGGCGACCGCCTCGTCTACTCCAACGGCATCCTCATCCTCGCCGTCGCCGCCGCACTCCTGGTCCTGCTCTTCGGGGGCGGCGCCCACGACCTCATGGACCTGTACATCGTCGGCGTCTTCCTCTCGATGGTCCTGGCCCACGCCGCGATGGTCCGCCACTGGCGCGGCGTGCTCGACGTCGAACGCGACCCCGCCCGCCGGGCCCGGGCGCACCGCGCCCGCGCCACCGCGCTGGCCGCGGCGCTCGCGTGCGGGGCCGTGCTCGCGATCGTGGTCGTGGCCGACTCCGGGGCGGGCGGGTGGGTCGCGGTGCTCATCATCGGCGGCTGCTACCTGCTGATGCTGTTCATCTCGCGCCACTACACGGCCGTGCGCGAGGAGATCGAGCTGCCGCCGGGGAAGCCGCGCCTGCCCGCGCGCAGCCACGCGGTCGTGCTCACCTCCCGCGTGAACCTGCCGCTGGTGCGAATGCTGGCCTACGCCAGGGCCGCGAGGCCGGACACGATCACGGCGCTGACGGTGAACGTGGACGCGGCGGCGTCGCGCCAGCTCCTCGCCGAATGGGAGCGGCGGGGCTTCAAGGTGCCGCTGACGGTGGTCGACTCGCCGTACCGGGAGATCACGGGGCCGATCGTGGACTACGTGAAGGAGCTGCGCCGCGACGGCCCGCGCGACGTGGTCACGGTGTACCTGCCGGAGTTCGTGGTCGGCCAGGGGCGCCAGAAGGGCCGGGTGCGGCGCGTGTACTTCAACTGGGCGGCCAATCTGCTGCACAACCAGACGACCAAGGCGATCCGCCGGCAGCTGAAGTACGAGCCGGGCGTGATGATCTGCATCGTGCCGTGGATCCTCGGCGAGAGCACCGAACCGCCCCCGCTGCGCCGCATCCACCGCTGAGCACCGCCGGTCGGGGCAGCGCCTCGTCGACCGGAGCCTTGCATGAGCCCGCCGCTGCGAGGCCGTGAGCTGCGCTCACTGTCGGTCCGACCGGATACGGTCGCTCTGGGGCCCCGGACCGCGATGTCACACCTGCGTGGTAAGTCGCGATCCGGCCCGGAGCGGGCCGTATCCTGGCGTGCGGCCCGAAAAGGCCGGGCCGGGCCCGCCGAACACCGCACCGCCCGAACCCCGCATCACCTGAACACCGCACCACCCGAACACCGAACTGCCCGAACGCCGAGTGCTTGAGGATGAGGACGAATGATCGTCACCGTTGGAGACGTCGCCGCGGGAGGCCACTGCGTGGCCCGCGTCGACGGCGAGGTCTACTTCGTCCGCCACGCCCTGCCCGGCGAGACCGTCCGCATCGAGATCAACGAGCGCAAGAAGCGCTTCGCGTTCGCCGACGCCGTCGAGGTCATCGAGGCCTCGCCCGACCGCGTCGAGCCGCCCTGCGCCTTCGCGGGCCCCGGCAAGTGCGGCGGCTGCGACTTCCAGCACGCCACCCCCGAGTCCCAGCGCCGCCTCAAGGCGAAGGTCCTGTTCGACCAGCTCACCCGCATCGGCGGCATGGACCCGAAACTCCTCGAGGACGTCGAGGTCGAAGAGCTGCCGTGGAGTGAGGGCGCGCTCGGCTGGCGCACCAGGATGCAGTACGCGGTCGACCCGTCCGGGCGGCCGGGCCTGCGCGCCCACAAGTCGCACGACATCATCCCGATCGACAAGTGCTCCATCGCCACCGAGCGCATCCGCGAATCCGACGTGCTCACCCTGAAGTGGGACGGCATGGGCGCCGTGGGCGTCGTCGACGCCGACGACGACCAGCTCGCGGTCTACACCCAGCTGCGCCGCACCGCCCGCCCGCACCACAAGAGCGGCCCCAAGCAGGTCCACCAGACCGTCGACGGGCACGAGTTCGAGATCGGCTTCGACGGCTTCTGGCAGGTCCACCCCGCCGCCGCGCCCGCGTTCCTGGCCTGCGCGCTGGAATTCCTCCAGCCGCGCGAAGGCGAGTCCGCGTGGGACCTGTACGCCGGCGCCGGACTGTTCGCCTCGGGCCTGTCCGAGGCCGTCGGCGAGACCGGCCGCGTGGTCGCGATCGAGAACGCGGCCTCCTCGCGCACCGCCGCGAACCTCGCCGCGTTCAAGAACGCCGGGGCGATCGAAGGCGACGTGGCGGCGATCGTGCCCGACCTCGGCTCGGTCGACCTCGTGGTCCTGGACCCGCCGCGCAGCGGCGCGGGCCCGGAGGTCGTGGTCGCGCTCGGCGAGGCCCGGCCGCGGGCGATCTGCTACGTGGCCTGCGACGCGGGCGCGCTGGCGCGGGACGCGAGCGACCTCGCGATCGAGGGCTACGAGCTCAAGCGCCTCCGCGCCTTCGACGCGTTCCCGATGACCCAGCACTTCGAGACCATCGCCCTGTTCGAACCGGTCGACTGACGCCGCGCGACGAGCACGAAGACCCGCTTTGCGGGACAACGAATGGCTTTGCGGTGAAATGTCCCCCAGGGGGACCCCTATTCTTAACCCTACGTCCGGAGTGCGACACTTTCAGTGTCGCTCCGATGTGACCGATGTTCGCGTCCGCGCGATGCGGTAGCGTGATGCGGCACCTTACCGCCCCGCTCGGAGCCGATCGATGACCAACTCTCCCTATGCATCCGGACCCGCCGACCCCGGCCGGGCGCCGCAGCCCGCCGGGCCGCCGCCCGGTCCCGCCGCGCAGCCCGGCCGGCCGGCGCCGCTCTCGTTCCAGTACCAGCCGCACAACCCCTACGCGACCTTCGGCACCCCGACCGGCCCGGTCCTGCCGCCCCCGCCCACGTTCGCCGAGCGCTGGGGCATCACCGCGAGCAAAGAGCGCCCCCGGCAGGTCACCTGGATCCTCCAACTCCTGTGGATCCACCTGGCCGCCACCGTGGTCCTGCTCCTCATGTCGCTGACCACCGCGATCTTCGCGTTCGCGGTCTTCTCGTTCCTGCTCGTCGGCGGCCTCGTCTTCGGACTGGTCGTCGCCGCCGCCTGCCTCGTCCTCATCTGGGCCGTCGCGAAGGAAGAGCTGGGCCGCTTCGGGTTCCAGGACCCGCGCAAGAGCATCTACATCGGACTCGGCGTCCTCGGCCTGAACGGCCTCCTCGGGGCCTTCAGCATCCTGAAGGTCATCCCCGGCGCCGTCCAGATCCTCACCGTGCTCCTGATCCTCGCCCTGCTCTACACGAAGCCGGTGCGCGCGTGGCTGAACGACCGCCCCGGCAACTGGCCGCGCAAGATCCCCGACCAGCACCCGAACGCGCAGCAGCAGGCGCCGCAGCAGCCCGTGTGGCGCGACGTCCCGCCGCCCGCCGCCCCGCAGCCGCCCGCCGCCGACGGCCAGGGCCCCGCCGCGACCGGATGGCCGCCGCGCCCCTGACGGGCCTCAGTCGCAGCTGCAGGGGCAGTCGCAACCGCCGCAGCAGCCGTCGCCGTCCGAGTCCCCGCCGCACTGACAGCACTGGCAGCAGTCGCAGCAGTTGCAGCAATCGCAGCACTCCCGGCAGCAGCCCTCGCGAGGCCGCCCCGACCACGGGCCCTCGTAGTGCTCCGAGCAGCACAGCTGGCACGTGCACGCCAGCGCCGCGAAGCTGCACAGGCCCGCCCAGAAGCCGCGCTGGCGCCCGCGGTAGCGCTCGTCGTCGCGGTAGTCGCGCCGCCGGTCGCGTCGGTCGCGCCTGCGGTCGCGGCGCTCGTCGGGCCGGTGGTACGTCGCGCAGGTCGTGCCGAAGGTCTTCGACACCGCATGGCGCGCATAGCGGTCCAGTAGGAGGTCCGTCATCGCCTGGTCCAGCAGCGAAGCGGACGCCAAGGCGGCCTTGAGGTCCGCGAGCGCGCCGCGCACCGCGGGACGCGCGCCCTCGACGCCGACGCCGGTGGCGGCCAGCGGGTTCCACGCCCCGCGCCGCGCGTCCTCGTCGAAGTCCTCGGCGGCGTCGAGCAGGTGCGCCATGCGCCCGAACGCGGTCCCGGCGGCGCGCAGCGCCTCGGCGTTCTCGGGCCTGCCGCCGAGCCCGGCCGCGTGCGCGAACAGCGCGGCGGTGACCGCCTCGGTCGGCGCGGTGACCTCCGTCAACGGGGTGCCGGGGCCGCAGGAGGCCTCGATCTCCCGCTGCCGCTCGATGACGGCGACGAGCGGGTCGACGTCCAGTCCGATCGTGCCGCCGATCGCGGAGGCCTTGGCGCGCAGCCGGTTCGCGGTCATCCCGGCCAGGCCCCGCGCGCCGGGGCGGGCGGCGATGCCGTCGCCGTCCTCGACGTGGTCGCGGATCTTCGCCGATGCGAGCAGGAGCGAGGCGGTCGCGGCCAGGCGCGGCCCGCCGCCGGTGGCGATCTGCTGGCGCCGCATCCCGCGCAGCGCGCACGGCCCGGCGTTGCGGCCGTCGGCCTCGTCGCCCAGTTGGGCCTCGACCAGGACCGAAAGGGCCAGGGCGTCATAGTTCGTGGTCAAGCGGGCGAAATGCCCGGCGTCGTCGCGCAGTTCGAGGCACAAACCGCAGAAATGCCCCATCCAGCGGGGCTTGAGTGCATCGGGGGTGCGGGAGGGGCAGGGCGCGAGGATGCCGAACAACTGGTCTCCTACCTCGTCGGCGGCGCGCCGGGGAGCGGGGCGCCTGTCGGGGGCGTCGATGTCCCGCGTGATTCTAGTGAGCAGACGCAACGCGACCGCCGAGCGCGGGTCGGCGGTCGCGTGCGGGAGGCCTGAAGGGTTCAGGGTGCTCACGGGCGGGCGGCCCGCGGAGCGTCCGAAAATATTAGCACATCTGCATGAATCCGGTGGTGTGTTCGGACCGGAACCGGATCGGTCCGGCCCGTCCGTCAGCCCAGCGGCTTCAGATTGCCGGGCATCTCGTCCCAGGTCAGGCGCACGTGTGCGAGGGTCCCGAAGCCGAGCGTGTCGAACCCGCCCGAAGCCGTGCCGTAGTCCCCGCCGCCGCCCTCGGGGCTGTTCGCGCCGCACATGTTCGCCACGTTCGGCAGCGCGAAGCCCTTGCGGGCGGTGTAGTGGTGGAAGACCATCTCCCACACCGGCCGGGCCTGCCCGCGTCCGCCCGCGCCCATCACGGTGTGCTCCTGGTAGGCGCAGTTCTGGCCGGTGCCCCAGCTGTACTTGGTGAACGGCAGGTCGTTGTTGCCGAGGTTGTAGCGCGCCACGTACTCCGCGGCCTTCGCGAACGCGTTTCCGTTGGCCCCGTACAGGTCGACGCCCTGGTTCCAGGCCATCTCCATGAACGTCGCCATGAGCCCGATGCCCATGATCGAGTGCCCCTGGTCGCGGCCCGACTCCTGCCACTGCGCGAACCCGTTGCCGTGGACGAACGGGATCGCGTTCTCGATGGAGCCGTTGCCCTCGCCGTTCCAGAAGTAGTCGATCGCCTCGTTCGTGATCGACGAGTCGTCGCAGATGATGCCGATGGCGAGCTTGCTCGCCATGTTGCACAGGTCCCAGTTGGCCCAGTAGTTCGTGATGCACGCGTCGTTGTGGTTGGTGAGGAACGAGTTGTTCATCGGCAGGAAGATGCTCGTCATCATGTCCTGGAACGCACCCAGGTTGAACCCCGGGACACCGCGGACGATGTCGGCGGCCGCGCAGAACTGGTACCCGTAGATCCCGGCGGCCAGGAACCGGTCGGCGTTGCCCTGGACGCTCTCCAGTGTGGAGGACCAGCCGTTGAGGATCTGGACGGCCTTGTCGCGGTGCGCGGTCGAGCCGCTGACCCTCCAGCGCAGGGCGTTCTGGTACGCGGCGTGGATGTCGTTGTACAGCTGCGGGTAGTTCTGGCCGGTGCCGCCGCGGATGATGACCGCCGTGGGCCGCGCGGCCCAGGTGCTCTGGGCGCGGCCGTTGGCGATGAGCCGGTTCCAGCCCGAGAGCCACGGGTCCAGGCCCGCGTTGACCTTGGCGGCCATGCGGTCGAAGTCGGCCTGGGTGTGGAGCATCCCGGGATGGACGGCCAGTGCGCCGACGTCCTCGGTGGCCTCCTCTTGGGCGCCGGCCGCTCGGAGGCCGCCGATGCCCGCGGCGGCGAGGCCGCCCGCGGCGACCGCGCCCTGGAACAGGCGCCGCCGCTTGAGGTTCGGTCCGCTCGAGGCGGTGCCGATCCCCGCCGGTGCGGCGGGGCGTGTGGACTTGTTACCTGACATGGTGCTCCTATGCGCCATGCGGTGCGCGATGCCGGGGAATGCCACCGCTTGCTGCGGCGAACGGTCCGAGGGACCGGCGCCGATTGAAATATTAACTTATAGATCAACAAATATCAATACTATCGAACGTCGTCGCGCCCGGTGCGGGACCGGCGGACCCGGCCCCGCACCGCGGCCCCTAAGCGATGAGGGACTTGAAGTCGTTCGCCTCGAGCCAGGCGGACACGCCGGCCTGGACGTCGCCCTCGTGCTCGGCGAAGACCGTGTTCTCCAGGTCCGCGAGCTGCTCGTCGCTCATCGCGAACGTCGCCAGCGCACCCGCCACATCGGCGAACTCCTCGCTGAAGCCCAAGCGCGCCAAGGTGTTGATCGTCTCGGCCTCGCCCAGGGTCAGCTCGGGGTCCTCGAGGTTCTTCAGCTCGTACTTCGCGTACGCCCAGTGCGGCTGCCACAGGGTCACCACGATCGGCTCCTCGGCCGCGATGGCGCTGTCGAGCTCCGTCAGCATCGCCGTGGTCGACGAGGTCTCCAGCTCCAGGTCGGTGATCCCGTAGGTGGGGATGGCGCTGTTCTGCACGGCCTCGGTCAGGCCCGCGCTGGCCTCGATGCCCACGATGCGGCCGCCGAAGAGGTCGGCGTTGGCGTTGAGCTCCGTCAGCGAGTTGACGTCCACATAGGCCGGAACGGCGACGGTGAGCACGGCGCCCTCGTTCCAGGTGCCGAGCTGCTCGAGCTGGTCCCCGTACGTGTCCATGTAGGACTGGTGCGTGATCGGCAGCCAGCCGTCGAGGAACACGTCGAGGTCGCCCGAGGACAGGCCCTCGAACAGCGGCCCGACCTCGGTGAACTCCTGGGTGGTCACGGTGTAGCCGGAGGCCTCCAGGGCCTGGCGCCACATCTCGGTGGCGACGACGGCCTCGTCCCAGTTGATGTAGCCGATGACGATCTCGCCCTCGCCTTCGGGCAGGCCGAAGTCGACGCCTTCCGCGCCGGTCTCACCGGGCTCCTCCTCGACGGAGCATCCCGCGAGGGCCAGCGAGGTGACCGCGCCGGTGGTGATGGCGCCCTTCATGATCGAACGTCGTTGCATCGTTCCTTCTTTCCGGCGCACTGGGAGGCGCGCCAATCGATCCG
The DNA here is from genome assembly GCF_900101745.1 of Glycomyces harbinensis. GTDB lineage: Bacteria > Actinomycetota > Actinomycetes > Mycobacteriales > Micromonosporaceae > Glycomyces > Glycomyces harbinensis. The sequence continues at coordinate 294,085 of NZ_FNAD01000003.1, forward strand.
GTCCGGGGTGTTCGGACGTGCGGGGGACTAGCGGGCGAGCTTCGCGGCCCTGGCGACCGGCGTGCGGTCGGACAGGCCCTGCGTGACGCGGTCGAGCAGGATCGCGAGGAGGACCACCGCGAGTCCGGCGTTGAACCCGGCGGCGATGTCCAGGCGCCCCAGGGACCCGGAGATGACCGAGCCGAGGCCGCCGCCGCCGACCAGTCCGGCGATGACCACCATGGACAGTGCCAGCATGATGACCTGGTTGAGCCCGGCCATGATCGTCGGCAGGGCCAGCGGCAGCTTGATGCGGGCGAGGATGCGCGCGGGCGAGGCCCCGAAGGCCTGTCCGGCCTCGACGACCTCGCGGTCGACCTGGCGCAGGCCCAGTTCGGTGAGGCGCACGCCCGGGGGCATCGCGAAGATGATGGTGGCGATGATGCCGGGCACGACGCCGACGCTGAAGAGCATCACCACGGGGATGAGGTAGACGAAGGCCGGGAGCGTCTGCATGAAGTCCAGCACCGGCCGCGCCACGGCCGAGACCGCCCGGCTCTCGGCGGCGGCGATCCCGAGCGGGATCGCCAGCAGGATCGCGATCGCGGCGGAGACGAGGACCATCGAGAGCGTCTGCATCGTCTGCTCCCAGTACGGGGTCCAGGCGACGACGAACATGCCGATCCCGATGCCGACGCCGAGCTTCCAGCCCCTCGCGGCCCACGCGGCCGCGGCGAACAGCAGCACCATGATGCCCGAGGGCAGCCACAGGAGCCCGTCGGCGAGGTTGGCGTAGAGGAATTCGAGGCCGGTGTCGACGGCGTCGAAGCCGGCGGCCCACGCGTCGCGGGCCCAGCGGATGAACGTCTCCATCCAGTCGCCGAACGGCATGTCGGGCAGCGGCTTCCAGACGTACGTCCAGAGCCAGTCGCGGAGGTAGTCGATCATGCGGGCTGACGCTCCTGTTCGGCCTCGCCGGCGCCCGTGTCGGGCTCGGGCGACAGCGACTTGATGATGGACCTGGTGGTGACCACGCCGAGCGGGTCGGCGTTGTCGTCCACGACCAGCAGCGGCGCCTTGGAGCTGAGGATCGGCTCGTACAGCTCGTTGACGTGCACGTCGGACTCCACCGTGGTGAACTCGCTGGTGTCGCCGGTGCCGCACGGCTCCATGACCGCCTCGGCGGTGAGCACGCGACTGCGGTCGACGTCGGCGGTGAACTCGGCGACGTACTCGTCGGCCGGGCGCAGGAGGAGGTCCTCCGCGGTGCCGAGCTGCTTGACCTCGCCGTCGCAGATGGCGATCCGGTCGCCGATGCGCATGGCCTCGTTGAGGTCGTGGGTGATGAAGACGATGGTCTTGGCCAGTTTGGACTGGAGCTCGAGCAGCTGGTCCTGCATCTCCTGGCGGATGAGCGGGTCCAACGCGCTGAAGGCCTCGTCCATGAGCAGGATCTCGGTGTCGGCGGCGAGGGCCCGGGCGAGGCCGACGCGCTGCTTCATGCCGCCCGAGAGCTGGGCGGGGAGCTTGTCCTCGTGGCCCGACAGGCCCACGAGTTCGACGGCCTCCCTGGCGCGCTCCAGCCGCTCGGTCTTGTTCAGGCCCTTGATCTCCAGGCCGAACGCGACGTTCTCGACCACGGTGCGGTGGGGCAGCAGCGCGAAGTGCTGGAAGACCATGCTGATCTTCTCGCGGCGCAGGCGCCGCAGCTCGCGCGGCGAGAGGGAGCCGAGTTCGACCCCGTCGATCTCGATCCGTCCCGACGTGGGTTTGATGAGGCCGTTGAGCATCCTGATGAGGGTCGACTTGCCGGAGCCGGACAGTCCCATGACCACGAAGATCTCGCCGGGCTCGATCGACCAGTTGTGGTCGATGACCGCGGCGGTGACGCCCTTGGCGTTCAACTGGTCACGGGGCACGCCGGCCTTGAGCTGGCTCACGGCGCCTCGGGCTCCCTTGCCGAAGACCTTGTACAGGGATTCCACTGCTATCGCAGACATAGAGTCCTTTCACGCCCCTCCAGTCGACGTGCGGGCCGGGGGCGGGTGCAGTCGCTGTGCAGGGCTTCCGTTGGGGGCGGCAACCGTTGAAACAATAGTCAACAGTTGTACTTTTTCAACCCGATCACTGGGTGAGAAGGTCGACACGGGAGGTACGGAAGTGGTGTCTTAGCAGGTAAAGGGCTTATCGTATCGTGTCGAATTGCCTGCCGTTCGATTGTCTACAAACAGACATTCCGAAGAACTGACGCACGGCGTTGACCGATTCGTGGCCGATCCGTGACCGTTCGATCCGTTCGACTCCTACAGGCGCGACGCCTTCGCCGTCGCGGTCATGGCCGCCAGGTCCGCGTCGCTCAGTCCCAGGGAGCGCGCCCGCTCGTACTCGCCCGCGATCGTCGTCCCCATCCGCATCGGCGAGTCCGTCCCCAGCACCACCGCGATGCCCGCCTCCAGGAACCGCGGCAGCGGGTGCGCCTCGATCGCGGGCACCATGCCCAGCACCACCGCCGAGGTCAGGCAGACCTCCACCGTCACGCCCCGCGCGGCCAGCAGCCGCATGATCCCCGGATCGCTCGCCGCCCCCACGGCGTGCCCGATCCGCCCGATCTGCTCGATCTCCGCCAGCGACCCGAGGTTCGAGGCGTTGAACGCCCCCGCCGGCACCGTCACGCCCAGGCCCGCCGCGCCGGCCGCCTCGGCCACCACCCGGCCCCGCGTCCAGTCCGCTTCGGCCGCATACGGAACGTAGATGATCTCGATGCCCGCCAGGCCCGCCGCCGCCGCGTCCCCGAACGCGTCGCACAGCTCCCGCAGCATCGGGTCCCACAGGTTCATGCTCAGGATCGCGCCCGCGTCGAAGCCCGGGAACTCCTCGGCCACGCTCGAGCGCGCCGCCTCGAAGCGCTCCATGAACTGCGGGTACACCACCGACTCCTGCGGCAGGCGCAGCTCGGTGTAGACCGCGCCGCCGCGCGCGGCGGCGGCCAGGGCGTCCTCCAGGATGCCCTCGTAGACCTCCGGGTCCACCGCGTCGAGGTCGAAGCGCGGCACCGCCGACATCCGCTGGAGCCGGGCCAGCCCCGGGGGCGCCACGGTCTGCACGCTCTGGCGCCGGTCGGCCCAGTCGACCGGTGAGGAGCTCAACACCTGATCAAGGCGCGCGGGCCATTCCGTGTTCTGGTGCAGGTCGATGAGGTCCATGTTGGGATGATCACATTTCGATCACGAACCGGCCGGGCAATCGCACGGCGTGTCCCTTTCGGGGACTGACTGCTTTCCGACACTCACGCCTGCTGTCCCTCCTTCGGATGAACTTACCGTGCTTCCGACCAGAACCGATGCGATCGGGTGCTCCCGTTCGCACCACCCGCGCGAACCGTGACGGCCCGACCGCCGATGACTCCCTGATCACGGCCCGGACGCCCCCATGAGACACCTCCCATCCCCGCTCGCGGAGGTACCGTCAGGCTTGCGTCACAGTTAGACTTCCCCCTTATGAACCCGCACGACGAACCCGAGATGGGCCCGCTGCTGTCCGGCATCGGCAGACTGGCCGATTTCAAATCGCTCGACGACGCCGAGCTCCCCGGCTTGGCCGAGGAGATCCGCGAATTCCTCGTCGGCGCCGTCGCCCGCACCGGCGGGCACATCGGCCCCAACCTCGGGGTCGTCGAGCTCACCATGGCGATCCACCGGGTCTTCGACTCGCCGCACGACCAGATCGTGTTCGACACCGGACACCAGTCGTACGTCCACAAAGCACTCACCGGCCGCGCCGGTCAGTTCGCCGGACTGCGCGGTCGCGGGGGCCTCACCGGCTACCCGAGCCAGGCCGAGTCCCCCCACGACCTGGTCGAGAACTCCCACGCCTCCACCTCCCTGTCCTACGCCGACGGCCTCGCCAAGGCCCACGCCCTGACCGGCTCGGACCGCCACGTCGTCGCCGTCGTCGGCGACGGCGCCCTCACCGGCGGCATGTGCTGGGAGGCCCTCAACAACATCGCGGCCCGCGACGACCTCAAACTCGTCATCGTCGTCAACGACAACGGCCGCTCCTACGCGCCCACCGTCGGCGGCCTCGCCAAGCGCCTCTCCGGCCTGCGCCTCAACCCCGGCTACGAGCCGACGCTCAAGAAGATCCAGGAGCTCGTCGAGCGCATCCCCGTCTTCGGCCGCGCCGCCTACGCGGGCCTGCACGCCGCCAAGACCGGCCTCAAGGACGCCCTCGCCCCCCAGGGCATGTTCTCCGACCTCGGCATCAAGTACGTCGGCCCCGTCGACGGCCACGACATCGCCGAGCTCACCGAGGCGCTCGACCGCGCCAAGGGCTTCGGCGGGCCCGTGATCGTCCACGCCCTCACCGAGAAGGGCCACGGCTGGGCGCCCGCCCGCGCCGACGAGGCCGAGCAGATGCACGCCCCCTCGGCCGCGTTCGACCCGATCACCGGCGAGCCCGTCGCCGCCTCCAAGCGCCGCTGGACCGGCGTGTTCGCCGACGAGCTGGTCGCCCAGGCGTCCCTGCGGCCCGAACTGGTCGCGATCACCGCCGCGATGCCCGGCCCCACCGGGGTCGACAAGCTCATGGCGCGCCACCCCGAGCGCGTGTTCGACGTCGGCATCGCCGAGCAGCACGCCGTCACCTCCGCCGCCGGGCTCGCCATGAACGGCCTGCACCCGGTCGTGGCCGTCTACTCCACCTTCATGAACCGGGCCTTCGACCAGACCGTGCTCGACGTCGCCATGCACCGCCTGCCGGTCACGTTCGTGCTCGACCGGGCCGGCATCACCGGCCCCGACGGGCCCAGCCACTACGGGATCTGGGACACCTCGATCTTCCGGGTCGTCCCCGGCCTGCGGATCGCCGCGCCGCGCGACGCCGCGAGCCTGCGCGAGGAGTTCGCCGAGGCGCTCGCGATCGACGACGGCCCCACGATGCTGCGCTTCCCGACCGGTGCGATCCCCGAGCACGACCTCGCCGCGGTCGACGTCCACGAAGGACTCGACGTGCTCGTCAAGCACGAGGACGACGAGCTGCTCATCGTCGCGTGCGGCTCGTTCGCGGCCGTCGCCGTCGAGGTGTCGGCCCTGCTGGCCGAGCGGGGCATCCGGGCGACCGTGGTCGACCCGCGCTGGATCTCGCCGGTGCCCGACCCGCTGGTGAAGCTCGCGGGCCAGTACCCGCTGGTGGCCACTCTCGAGGACGGCATCCGGACCGGCGGCTTCGGCGACGCGCTCGCGCAGTCGCTGCGCGACGCGGGCGAGGACGTGCCGCTGGTGGACTTCGGGGTCGAGCGGGGCTGGCACCCGCACGGGACCCGCGCCCAGCTCCTGGCCGATCTCGGCCTCACGGCGGACGCGATCGCCGACCGCCTCGCCGCCGAGGTGCACCGCCGCGGCGAAGCCGAGGCGCACCACCACTGACGGACAGCGGCGCGGCGGGCCCTGTAGGACCCGCCGCGCCCGGTGCTGTCGTATAGACGCCCGCAGTCAGCGGACGGGTTGCACGCCTACCGCATGGACTTCAATCCGTCGCGGATCCGCGCGAGATCGCGCCGGCGCTTCTCGAAGGTCGCACCCGCGAGGATGAGGATCGCGCCGCCGATCGCGGGCGGGATCCACACCGGGATCAGGTGCCACAGCAGGGCCAGCTCGTTGATCGTGACGACCGCCAGCGCGATCGAGCCGAGCACGAGCGGGGCCTGCCAGCGCCGGTACAGCCCGGCGAGGATGACCGCGATGGCGGCCGCGCCGAGGCCGACCCGGCGGGCGACCTCGTCGTTGCCCCCGATGACCGCGAGCAGGCTCGGCGCGAGCACGAAGACCACGGGCAGCGCCAGGGCCGCCCACGACCCGGTCTGCGGGCGGCGCTCCAGCCGCCACAGACCGATCACGAACAGCACGGCCCCGGGCGGGGCCGTGAACCACTCCAGGGTCGTGACGCTCTGCGCGGCCAGGAGCGCCCACCACCCGAGCGTGCCGGTGCACAGGGCCGCGATCGTGTAGCCCCACTTGCGGACCGGCGCCATGATGGCGGCTCCGGTGAGCGCGAGCGTGTAGATCCCGAACTGGGCGGGCAGGAACATCCGCGCGTCCGAACTGGACAGCAGCGACTCGATCCAGTCGAAGAGTCCGCCGGCGGTGATCGAGATGCCCGCGAGCACGTGGGCGAGGACCGCGGCGAGCACCCGGTCGGGGCGGCTGCGCCTGGGGGCGCCGACCGCGACGACGAGCATGACCGCGGCGGTGACCGTGAGCCAGAACGGGATCCAGCCGGGCCCCGGGTCGAGCGTCTCGCTGGCGGAGGCGGTGAGCCCGGCGGCGGGCGCCCACACGACGACCGCGACCCAGCCCGCGCAGCGCCCGGTGAGCGTCCGGGAGGCGAAGGCCGCCGCGAGCCCGATGAGGGCGCACAGGAGGAACCCGATCGTGGGGACCGCGTCGTAGCGCGCCGGGTCCTCGTGCCACAGCAGGACCGCACCCGAGACGACCGCGAACGTCACGGCGAGCGCGGCGAGGTCGAGGCGGTGTCCGAGCGGCACCAGGATCGAGGCGGCGGCCAGGGCCGCCAGCACGACCGGGACCTCCCACGTGAACAGTTCGCCGGGGTCGGAGCCCTGGAGGGTCCACAGGCCGTTGAGGGTGATGAACGCGGCCGCGGCGGCGGTCCCGGCCGCGATCAGGTAGGACGCGGTGGCGAGCGCGGCCCGCATCGGCTCGCGCACCAGCGGCGCGACCAGGCGCGCGGCGAGGAACGCGCCGAAGTGGGCGCTGAGGTCGGGTGCGTCGAAGGTCGCCATGGCGAACGCGGCCAGCGCCGTGAGCCCGGCCGCCAGTGCGGTGATGAGCGACCAGCGGTGGTGCTTGGAGCGCATGAGGGACAGCGAGACGATTGCGGCCGCCAGGAGCGTGAGCGAGGAGACGGCGAACGCGTCCGAGTACGAGCGGACCGCGAGGACCAGCGCGGCCACCACGAGCGACCCGGCGGCCGAGGCGGCGACGAGCATGGTGTTCAGGGAGACGCCCAGGTGCCGGGCGAAGTACACGCCGACGAGGTTCGCGGCCGCGAGCACGGCGACCGCGGCGGCCACGGGCGGCATCACGGGGTCGTCGAGTCCGAAGGCGGCGCGCAGGCCCGCCGAGAAGGCGGCGACGACGGCGGCGCAGGTGAGCAGGCGCGACGCCCATTTGTCGGAGCCGGCGAACTGGCCGGGGCGGTTCCCGGTGATCCAGGCGGCGGCGCCCAGGGCGAGGGCGACGGTGAGCATGAGGACGACGGCCAGGCCCAGGTCGCTCGCGGCGGCGTACGAGGCCCCGACGAGCGCGAGCGGCAGGAGCGCCCAGCTCGTGGCGCTGAGCTTCGCGGCGGCGCGGTAGACCGTGAGCACGGCGAGCACCGCGGCGGTCCACGCCCCGATGGTCTCCGGTCCGAAGTCCGCGCCCGGCGGCCGGTACAGGTAGTACCCGGCCAGGGTCGTGCACCACAGGGCGAGCGCGCCGAGGGCCCCGAACGTCTCGGCCGTGGCCCAGAGCTTGAAGCGCTTGCACGCGAACGGGATGGCCAGAAGCAGGACGGTGACGCCGCCGAGGATCGCGGCGCGGCCGCCGTTGCCGAGGTTGCGCCAGGCCACGGCGGTGAAGATGATGATCGCGGCGGCCACGAGCAGGCCGCCGAGGCTCAGGAGGACGGTCTGGACGGTCTTGTTGCCGACCTCGCCGCGGTCCCGGGCGGGCGCGGGGTACCCGACCGGCGGGACCCCGGCCGGAGGCGTGTGCGGCGGCTGCGCGGCGGCCGGGTGCGGGGGCGTGCCCTGCGGCGAGGGCAGGGGCGCGGGTGCGGCCTGGGGCGACGTGCCGGGCGCGGGCGGGGACGGCGGGCCTGCGGGCGTCGTGTTGGGCGGCACCGGCGGGCCCGCCGGCGGCGTCGCCGCGGCGGGCGCCGGAGAGGGTGCCGGAGAGGGTGCCGGGGAGGGCGAGGTGTGGGCCCGGCGTTCGGCCTCGGCGAGGTGGCGGGCGGCCGCCTCGCGGAGTCCGTCGATCACGCCGCGCCGCTCGGCTTCGACGGCGGTCCGGCTCTGGAGTGTGGCGGGCATGGCCGCGAGGATCACGTCGAGCTCGCTGAGCCGCGCGAGGAGCGGCTCCGGCCCGCGGCCGCACGCACCGCATCGCTCGGCCGTGGAGGGGCTTCCGCAGCGTGGGCAGTTGTACGTTGTCATGTGCACAGTGTGGTGGGCCTGTCAAATAGCGGTTCGGGCAAAACGGACGCGTTTTGTACGCGGTCCACAACGTTCCGCATACGCGTCCGAGCATACGGACCGGAATTCTTCAGGTTTCCTCCAAACGGCGCAGTGCACACCGGACAAGCCCGGTCATCCCATGACCGGGCTTTTCTCCGCCGAAGCGGAGACGGGAACGGGCCCCGCATCGGGGGATGCGGGGCCCGTTCCGTCGGGAGGAGGAAAAGTCTTCTAGGCTTCGGCCTCGTAGGCGTCGATGACGTCCTCGGCGAGACCCTCCCACTGGGCGTACGCGTCGGGGAACGCCGACACCTGCACGGCCTGGGCCGCCGAGGCGATCGACATGTCCTGCCAGCCGTCGATGTCCTCGAGGGTGCCGTAGAACTTGCTCGCGGAGGTCGAGACGTCCATGAGCTCCTCGACCGAGCCCCAGCCCATCGAGGTGCGCTGCTGGAAGATGCCGACGGAGTCGTGGTCGGAGTAGGTGACGTCGGAGTCGGTGTACTCGAAGCTCTCCGGGACGGCCTCGGAGGCGGCGTTGTACATCTTCGCCTCCTGCATCGCCGTGGCGAGCGCGACGGCCCAGCCCTGCTCGTCGAAGCCCATCTCCTTGCCGGCCTCGATGATCGTGACGGCGTTGGCCTCCTGCTCGTCGTCGAGGTCGCTGACGTCGATGTCGACCGGGCCCTCGGGCTCGGCCGCGGGCTCGGGTGCCGGGGCGGGGGCCTCGGTGGTCTCCACGGGCGCCGGGGCTTCGGTCGTCTCGGGGGCGGCCGGGGCGGTGGTCTGGGGGACCGGCTCTTCGGTGGTCTCGTCGGCGGTCTCCGCCGCGGCCTCGGCCGGAGCCGGGGCCTCGGTGTTGCTGATGGCCCAGGCGGCGGTGGCGCCCGAGCCGGTGAACACCGCGGCCGCGACGGCGATGACCGCCAGGCGGCGCACGCGGTGGTGCTCCTTGAAGCCTTCGAGGGTGTTGGTCAGCCGCTGGGTGACCGCGGCGGCGGCGCTCCGGACCGTGCCGGTCACGCCTTCGATGATCCTGCTGATCTGCACCGGGCAACCGTAGGGACTGGAATTCGCAGGTCAAACCCGCTCGAGCCCTCATTTTCCAAAGTGACCGCGAGGTTCCTAGCCGGTAAGCTAGTGCCACGGCATTTGACCGGTACCGACCCTATCGAGCAGTGTGTACGGGCACATCCTCGCTGCCGCCCGACCCCCTCCGGACACGGGACGAGCCCGGCCTCATCCGTTCGGACGAGACCGGGCTCCGCGCAAAGATAACGTGACCGCGGTTACCTAACCGTGGGCCCCGAAGGGCTTACCGGACACCTCGGTCGAAATCCCCGCCCGGTCCAGGTACGGCGTCAGCCCGCCCAGCCAGAACGGGAACCCCGCGCCCATGATCATCGCCAGGTCGACCTGCTTCGGCGAGGGCACCACGCCCTCGTCCAGCATCAACCGCACCTCCTCGGCCAGGCCCCGCAGCACCCGCTGCTTGACCTCCTCGGCCGACGCCGGCTGGTTCCCCAGCTCGACCAGGGCCTTCGCCTCGTCCGTCAGCTTCCCCCTGCCCTTGGCCGACGCGTCGAACACCGGGAAGTCGGCCTCGGCGAGGCGCCGCAGGTTCTCCGACGCCGGGAAGCGCGGACCCAGGTCCTCGTTCAGGTGCTGGCACAGGTGCCACGACACCTGCAGGCCCACGAGCTCCAGCAGCGCGAACGGCCGCATCGGCAGCCCCAGCTCGTCGAGCGCCACATCGGCGGTCTCGATCGGGGTGCCCGCGTCCACCACGCCCGTGACCTCGGCGAGCATCCGCCCCAGGAGCCGGTTGACGATGAACGCCGGACGGTCGGCCGAACCCACCGCGGTCTTCTTCAGCTTCTTCGCCACCGCGTACGCCGTCGCCAGCGTCTCGTCGTCGGTCTTCTCGGTCGCGATGACCTCCACCAGCGGCATCACGGCCACCGGGTTGAAGAAGTGCATCCCCACCAGGCGCTCGGGGTGCTTCAGCTGCGAGCCCATCGCCGTGATCGACAGCCCCGAGGTGTTCGTGACCAGCAGGCACTCCGGGGAGATGATCGACTCGACCTCCGCGAACACGGCCTGCTTGACCTTCAGCTCCTCGAAGACCGCCTCGATCACCAGGTCGCAGTCGGCGTACACCGACTTGTCGGCGCTGGCCGAGACGAGCGCCCGCAGCTTCGCGGCCTTGAGCTTGGAGACGCGGCCCTTGGACGCGAGCTTGTCGATCTCGGAGCGCACGTAGGCGAGGCCCCGCTCGGCCCGCTCGGCGTCGAGGTCGGTCATGACCACCGGCACCTCCAGGCGCCGGGCGAACATGAGCGCGATCTGCCCGGCCATGAGGCCGGCCCCGACCACGCCGACCTTGCCGACGTCCTTGGCCAGGCCCGGGCTCGGCGCGCCCTCGGGGCGCTTGCCCAGCGCGCGCACCAGGTTGAACGCGTAGATGCTCGCCTGGAACTGCGGTCCGGCCTCGAGGTCGGCGAGGGCCTCGTCTTCGGCCAGCGAGCCCTCCTCGAACGAGGCGGTCTGCGCGAGCTCCAGCAGGTCCACGGCCCGCACGGCCGCGGCCGAGGCGTTGTGGACCTTCTCGTTCACGAGGTGGCGGACGCCGGCGATGACCTGCGGCCACGCCTCGCGGTCGACCTCGGGGCGCTCCACCGTCAGCTCGCCGGTGGCGACCTTGACGGCCCACTCCAGGGACTCCTCGATGAAGTCCGCGGCGTCGAACTGCGCGTCGGCGATGCCCAGCGGCACCAGGTCGGTCCCGCGCAGCATCTTGTTCTGGTTCAGCGGGTTCCCGACGACGACCTGCGCGGCCTTCTCGATCCCGATGAGGTTGGGGAGGATCTGCGAGCCGCCCCAGCCGGGGATGAGCCCGATCGAGACCTCGGGCAGGCCCAGGCCCATCGCGGTCGAGGACACGGTGCGGTAGTGGCAGTGGAGCGCGAGCTCGAAGCCGCCGCCCAGAGCGGTGCCGTTGACGAACGCGAACGTCGGCACCGCGGAGGACCTGAGCCGCTTGTAGAGCGCGTGCCCGGCCTGCGCCAGGGCCAGGCCCTGCTCGCGGGACTCCAGGCTCGGCATGAGCTTGATGTCGGCGCCGGCCAGGAAGATGAACGGCTTCCCGGTGACGGCCACGAGCTTGACGTCCTCGGCGGCCTCGACCTCGTCGAGCGCGCGCCACAGGGCCTTGAGCCCGCCAGGCCCGAAGGAGCTGGGCTTGGTGTGGTCGTAGCCGTTGTCGAGCGTGATGAGCGCGGCCCTGCCGCCGAGCCCGCGCGGCTCCATGTAGCGGACGTGGGCCTCGGTGACGACCTCTTCCTCGAAATCGGGAAGGTCGAGCGGCGTCGCGTACATTACTTGGCCCCCTTGAAGTTCGGGTTCTCCCAGATGACCGTGCCGCCCTGGCCGAGGCCGACGCACATGGTGGTGATGCCGTAGCGGACCTCGGGGTGCTCGGCGAACTCGCGGGCGAGCTGGGTCATGAGGCGCACGCCCGAGGCCGCGAGCGGGTGGCCCATGGCGATCGCGCCGCCCCACGGGTTCACCCGCGGGTCGTCGTCGGCGATCTTGAAGTGGTCGAGGAACGCGAGCACCTGGACGGCGAAGGCCTCGTTGATCTCGAACAGGCCGATGTCGTCGATGGTCAGGCCGGCGCGCGCGAGGGCCTTCTCCGTGGACGGGATCGGCCCGACGCCCATGGTCTCGGGGTCGACGCCCGCGAACGCGAAGCCGACCATCGTCATGGCGACCGGCAGGCCGAGTTCGGCGGCGGTCTCGGCGTCGGCCAGCAGGCACGCGGTGGCGCCGTCGGTGTTCGGCGAGGAGGTGCCGGCGGTGACGCGCCCGTGCGGCCGGAACGGCGTGCGCAGGTTCGCGAGCCCCTCCATGCTGGTGCTCGGCCGCGGCAGCTCGTCGCGGGTGGCGACGGTCCAGCCCTCGTCGGAGCGGGCGGCCATCGTCGTGACGTCCGCGGACAGCTGCTCGGCGGCGGCGGCGTAGCGCTGCTGGGTGCGCACCGCGTAGGCGTCGGCGCGCTCCTTGGTGATCGACGGGTACAGGTCGTGCAGGTTCTCCGCCGTGACGCCCATCTGAAGGGCGTCGGGGTCGACCAGGCGCTCGGCGATGATGCGCGGGTTGGGGTCGACGCCCTCGCCCATCGGGTGGTTGGACATCGACTCCACGCCGCCGGCGATGGCGATGTCGTACTGGCGGGACGCGATCGCGGAGGACACGCTGGTCACCGCGGTCATGGCGCCCGCGCACATGCGGTCGATGGAATAGCCCGGGACGGAGCGGGGGAGTCCGGCCAGCAGTGCGGCCGTGCGTCCGAGTGTGAGGCCCTGGTCGCCGATCTGCGTGGTGGCCGCGAGGGCCACCTCGTCGATCCGCTCAGGCGGCAGCCCCGGGTTGCGGCGCAGCAGCGACCTGATGGCGCGGATGATCAAGTCGTCCGCTCTGGTGTCCTCGAAGAGTTTGCCCGCCTTGCCGAACGGGGTCCGTACCCCGTCGACGAAGACGACATCGCGGATGGTGTCGTTCACGCCAGCCCCTCCTTTGGGTATGCAACGTCACAACGAATGTTACCCGCTAGTAAGTTCGATGTCACGGCGCACCCAGCCTAATGTCAGGGCGGCCTGAAACGGTGCATCCGCGCAGGTGACGGCCCCCCGGAGGCGACCGACTCGGACAACGGCTTCGCGCCGTCGCCCTTTCGCGTTCTAGGAGTCCTTGAGCGCTTCGGCGAGGCCTTCGGCCAGGAGGCCTATCTGCCACTCGCGCGCGCCGCCCTCGGCCAGGACCGTGCGCACGTGCTGCTCGGTGACCTTCTTCGGCGGCTCCCACGCCAGCCCCCGCACCAGCGCCGGGCTGATGAGGTTCTCCGCCGGCAGCCGGTGCTTGCCCGCGGTCTCCGAGACCACCTCGCGGGCCGCCGACAACCGCTCGGCCGCGACCGGGTCCCGGTCGGCCCAGCGGTGCGTCGCCGGCGGGCCGTCCTGCGGCGGCGTCGTCGACGGCAGCTCATCGCCCGGCAGCGTCCGCGCCTCGGCCAGCGCCGCCAGCCACAGACGCGCGTTCGAACGCCCGCCGCGCCTGCGGAAGCCCGCCAGGCTCATCAGCTCGGCGAAGTCGGTCGGGTCGGCGGTCGCCGCCTCCACGATCGCCGCGTCCGGCAGGACCTTCCCGGGCGCGCGGTCGAGCTTGCGCGCCAGCTCGTCCCGGGCCTCCCACACCGCGCGCACGCGGGCGAGGGCCTTGGCCCCGCGCACCTTGTGTATCCCGCTGGTGCGCCGCCACGGCTCCTTGCGCGGCTTGGGCGGACCGGCGGTGCGCACGTGCTCGAACTCGGCCTCGGCCCACGCCGACTTGCCCTGCTTGGCCAGTTCGGCCGCGAGCTTGCCGCGCAGTTCGGTGAGGAGTTCGACGTCGAGGGCGGCGTAGACGAGCCAGTCGTGGGGGAGCGGGCGCGAGGACCAGTCGGCCGCCGAGTGCTGCTTCTCCAGCCGGTACCCGAGCAGCTGCTCGGTGATCGAGGCGAGCCCGACCTTCTCGAAGTCGCACAGCCGCGCCGCCAGCTCGGTGTCGAACAGCTTCGCGGGGCGCAGCTCCAGCTCCTCCAGGCACGGCAGGTCCTGGCTCGCGGCGTGCAGGATCCACTCGGGTCCGGTGAGCGCCCGCCGCAGCGGGGCGAGGTCGTCGATCGGGATGGGGTCGACCAGGAACGATCCCGAGCCGGCCCGGCGCAGCTGGATCAGATAGGCCCGGCCCGAGTAGCGGAAGCCCGACGCGCGCTCGGTGTCGATGGCGATGGGCCCGGACCCGGCCTCCAGGCGTTCGGCCGCCTCGGCCAGATCCGCGGAGGTCTGAATGAGCGGGGGCATGCCTTCGCGCGGCTCGGTGAGGAGTTCGGCTTCGGGTTCGGGCTGGGGATCGGTCACCTGTTCACCGTACGGCCAGGTAACCTACGCGCGCTACTGCCCCGCCGCACAGGAGACCGATTTCCACCCGATAGTGGCTGGATCACCCGATTTATCCTCCATGATGGACGCCGCGTCCGCGAGCGGCCTGCCACAGCGACCGCCCGAGTGCGGGCCACATCGCACTCGCCGCTGCGGGCGGGGCCCCCGGCGGCGTGGAAAGATGGCGTTGTGTCCAATGCAGCAGCTTCCTTGAGCCAGTCACCGTTCCTCGCGGCCTGCCGCGGCGAGGAGCCCAGCCGCACCCCCGTCTGGTTCATGCGCCAGGCCGGGCGCTCCCTCCCCGAGTACAAGGAGGCCCGCGCGGGCACCTCGATGCTGGAGGCCTGCCGCACCCCCGAGCTCGTCGCCGAGATCACGATGCAGCCGGTGCGCCGCTACGGCGTCGACGCCGCGATCTTCTTCTCCGACATCGTCGTGCCGATCGCCGCGATCGGCGTCGACATCGAGATCGTCCCCGGCACCGGCCCCGTCGTCGCCGAACCGTTCCGCACCGAGGACGACGTCAAGCGCCTGCGCAACCTCGACCCGTGCGACGTCACCTACATCACCGAGGCGATCGGCCTGCTCGTCAAGGACCTCGGCGACACGCCCCTCATCGGCTTCGCCGGCGCCCCGTTCACCCTCGCCTCCTACCTCATCGAGGGCGGGCCCTCCCGCGACCACGCGAAGACCAAGGCGCTCATGCACTCCGCCCCCGAGGTCTGGCACGGCATCGCCTCGCGCCTCGCCGCCATCTGCGGCGAGTTCCTGCGCGTCCAGGTCGAGGCCGGCGCCCAGGCCGTGCAGCTGTTCGACTCCTGGGCCGGAGCGCTCTCCGAGGCCGACTACCGCCGCTTCGCCCTGCCGCACTCGACCGCCGCGCTCGCGGGCGTCGCGCAGTCGGTGCCGCGCATCCACTTCGGCGTCGGCACCGGGCACCTGCTCGAGGCGATGACCGAGACCGGCGCGGAAGTCTCCGGCGTCGACTTCCGCATCCCGCTCGACCAGGCCGCGAAGCGCCTGCCCGACAAGGTCCTCCAGGGCAACCTCGACCCGGCCCTGATCCTCGCCGACGACGCGGCGCTCCTGGCCGAGACCGACGCCGTGCTCGACGCCGCGCAGAGCGCCAAGGGCCACATCTTCAACCTCGGCCACGGGGTCCTGCCGGACTCCGACCCCGAGAAGCTCAAGCTCGTCGTCGACCGCGTTCACGAGCGGACCGGTCACGAGCGGACCGGCGGCGAGGCCGCCCGCCGATGAGCCCGATGACCCCCGCCCGCGTCACGGGCACTCCCGGCCGCACCCGGGTCCTGGTCGTGGGCGGCGGCATCACCGGCGTCGCCGCCGCGCACCGCCTGCGCGAGCGCCTCGGCCCCGACGCCGAGATCATCATCGCCGAGCAGTCGATGCGCCTGGGCGGGAAGATCCGCACCGTCGAATTCGCCGGGCGCCCCGTCGAGACGGGCGCCGAATCGCTCCTGGCCGCGCGGCCCGAGGCCATCGGCCTCGCCCGCGACGTGGGCCTGGGCGACGCCATCGTCCACCCGGCGGCGCTCAAGCCCGCCCTGAGCCTCGGCGGCGAACTCGTCGACTTCCCGGCCGGGCACATGATGGGCATCCCCGGGGACCCCGCCGACGTGGCGGCGATCGCGAACGCCAAGGAGCGCCCCGACAACGGCATGGCGATCCTCGAGCCCGGCGCCGACATGTCCGTCGGCGCCCTGGTGCGCGAACGCCTCGGCGACGAGGTCCTCGACCGGCTCGTCGCCCCGATGCTCGCCGGGGTCTACGCCGGCGACGTCGACCGGCTCTCGGTGCGCGCGGTCATGCCGCAGCTCGCGGCCGCACTCGAACGCCATGCGCGCCTGACCGAAGCGGTGGCCGAGATCAAGCGGCCGTCCACGGGCAAGCCCGTCTTCGCGACCATCGACGGCGGCCTCGACCGTCTGGTGACCGCGACCTCGGCCGCCTCCCGCGCCGAGATCCGCCTGGGCATGACCGTCCGCGAACTGCGCCAGACCCCCGAGGGCTGGGAGGTCATCGCCGGGCCCGTGCCCGACCCGATCAAGATCACGGCCGACGCCCTGGTGATCGCGGTGCCCGCCTCGCCCGCGGCCGATCTGCTCAGGTCCGTCGAACCCCAGGCCGCCGCCGCGCTCTCGGGCGTCGCCTACGCCTCGGTCGCCTTGGCCGCCTTCGCGTTCGACAAGGTCGAGCTGCCCCAGCGCTCCGGGTTCCTCACGCCCGCCTCCGAGGGCAAGACCGTCAAGGCCGCCACCTTCGCCTCCCAGAAATGGCCCCGCCTGGGACGCCGCCGCCAGATCGTGCGCGTCTCCATGGGCCGCCTCGGGGAGGAGGCGCTCCTCCAGTACGACGACGCGACCCTCGCCAAGACCGCCCTGCGCGAACTCGGCGAGCACCTCGGGCAGCGCCTGCCCGAGCCGGTCGAGCAGCGCGTCGACCGCTGGGGCGGGGCGCTGCCGCAGTACGCGCCCGGCCATCTCACCCGGGTGGCCGCCGCCCGCGAGGCCCTCGCCTCGCACCGCCGCATCGCCATCGCGGGCGCGGCGGTCGACGGGGTCGGCATCGCCGCCTGCGTCGCCTCGGGGCAGGCCGCCGCCGAGGACATCGCCGAACAGATCATCGCCGACTCGAAATAAGAAGGGCCGCAACGTGACTGAACCGCAATCGAATAACCCGAACGCGCAGCGCATCAAGGAGCTGAACGACACCATCCGCTACACCCTGTGGTCGGTGTTCCGCGTCGAGGAGGCCATGCCGGCGATTCGCCAGGACCTCGCCAGCGACATGGAGGCGTTCTTCGCGAAGCACTGCGGCGACCAGGGCGTGACGGTCCGCGGCACCTACGACCTCACCGGGATGCGCGCCGACGCCGACCTGATGGTGTGGTGGCACGCCGACTCCTCCGACCGGCTCCAGAAGGCCTATTCGGACTTCCGCCGCTCCGCGCTCGGTCGCCACCTCGCGCCGGTCTGGTCGAACATGGCGCTGCACCGCCCGGCCGAGTTCAACCGCAGCCACCTCCCGGCCTTCCTCACCGAGGACCCGAAGGGCTACGTGTCCGTGTACCCGTTCGTGCGCTCGTACGACTGGTACCTGCTGCCCGACGAGGAGCGCCGCGACCTGCTGCGCGAGCACGGGCAGATGGCCCGCGACTTCCCGGACGTGCGGGCCAACACCGTTCCGGCGTTCTCGCTCGGCGACTACGAGTGGATCCTCGCCTTCGAGGCCGACGAACTGCACCGGATCGTGGACCTCATGCGCGAACTGCGCGCCTCCCGCGCGAGGCTCTATGTGCGCGAGGAGATCCCGTTCTACACCGGCAAGCGCCGCTCGATCACCGACATCATCAACGACCTGCCGTAGTGGACGACGGAGGCGGCATCGATGACCTCTTCTGACTGGCTCACGCCGGTCGTGCTGATCCTCGCCGCGGCGCTCATGGTCGAGTCCGTGCGCCAGCTGCGGCGGCGCTGGGTGCTCGTCAAGGTCGAGGGCGCCTCGATGGAGCCGGCCCTGCGCGACGGCGACGAGGTGCTCGCGAAGCGGACGCGCCGCGTCGCCGTCGGCGACATCGTCGTCGTGGCCGCCCCGGACCCCGAGCTCGGCTGGGCCGAAGCCCCCTCGGCGAAGCCCGCGAGCCGCACATCGGCTCGGCGGGCGAAGGCCCCGTGGTGGGTCAAGCGGATCGCCGCCGGCCCCGGCGATCCGATGCCCGGTTCGACCGGGACGGTCCCGCCCGGCCACTACTTCCTGCTCGGCGACAACCCCGCGGGAGCGGACTCGCGCCGCCACGGCCCGGTCCCGGCCCGGCTGGTGCTCGGCACCATGATTCGCAAGTTCTAGTCGCGTTCCGGCCGTGCCACACCCCGCGGGTACGGTTGCGCCCCACGGATTCACGGCTCGCAAGCGTCGCCGAGGCCGGGTCCCTCAGGGTCGACGTTTCGGGAATATCGCGACATCGGCCGTTTCATGTTCGACTCGACTTAGGGAATCCTAAGGTGCGGGCGGATCATCTCGCCATTCGGGACGTGGCAGACTTGATCCATGCCAGCGCTTCGATCACGCACTTCCACCCATGGCCGCCAGATGGCCGGCGCCCGCGCGCTGTGGCGCGCCACCGGCATGACCGACTCCGATTTCGGCAAGCCGATCGTGGCCATCGCCAACTCCTACACGCAGTTCGTCCCCGGACACGTGCACCTCAAGGACCTCGGCGAGATCGTCGCCGAGTCGATCAGGGAGGCCGGCGGCGTCTCCAAGGAGTTCCACACCATCGCCGTCGACGACGGCATCGCGATGGGCCACGGGGGCATGCTCTACTCGCTGCCCAGCCGCGAGATCATCGCCGACTCCGTCGAGTACATGGTCAACGCGCACTGCGCCGACGCGCTCGTGTGCATCTCCAACTGCGACAAGATCACCCCGGGCATGCTCATGGCCGCCCTGCGCCTGAACATCCCCGTCGTCTTCGTCTCCGGCGGCCCGATGGAGGCCGGCAAGACCGTCGACTCCGACGGGATCGTCACCCAGAAGCTCGACCTCGTCGACCCGATGGTCGCCGCCGCGAACGACGACGTCTCGGACGCGCAGCTCCTGACGATGGAGCAGGACGCCTGCCCGACCTGCGGCTCGTGTTCGGGCATGTTCACCGCCAACTCGATGAACTGCCTCACCGAGGCCCTGGGCCTGTCCCTGCCCGGCAACGGCTCGACCCTCGCCACCCACGAGGCGCGCCGCGCGCTCTTCGAGGAGGCCGGGCGCACCATCATGGACCTGGCGCGCCGCTACTACGAGCGCGACGACGCCTCGGCCCTGCCGCGCAGCATCGCCACCCGCGAGGCCTTCGAGAACGCGATGTCGCTCGACGTCGCCATGGGCGGCTCCACCAACACGATCCTGCACCTGCTCGCGGCCGCCCGCGAGGCCGAGATGGAGTTCGACGTCGCCGACATCGACGCGATCTCGCGCCGCGTCCCGTGCCTGTCGAAGGTCGCCCCCAACTCGCCCAAGTACCACATGGAGGACGTCCACCGCGCCGGCGGCATCCCCGCGATCCTCGGCGAGATGTACCGCGGCGGCCTGCTCCACGACACCGTCCACGCCGTCCACTCGCCCTCGGTGGCCGATTGGCTCGGCAAGTGGGACATCCGCGCCGAGAACCCCGCGCCCGAGGCGATCGAGCTGTTCCACGCCGCGCCCGGCAACGTCCGCACCACCAAGGCGTTCTCGACCGCGAACCGCTGGAAGAGCCTGGACACCGACGCCGAGGACGGCTGCATCCGCTCGGTCGAGCACGCCTACACCAAGGACGGCGGCCTGGCCGTCCTGTTCGGCAACCTCGCCGTCGACGGCTGCGTCGTCAAGACCGCGGGCGTGCCCGAGGAGAACTGGACCTTCACCGGTCCCGCGCACGTCTTCGAGTCGCAGGACGACGCGGTCGCCGGCATCCTCGACAAGTCCGTCGTCGCGGGCGAGGTCGTCGTCATCCGCTACGAGGGCCCCAAGGGCGGCCCCGGCATGCAGGAGATGCTCTACCCGACCTCGTTCCTCAAGGGACGCGGCCTGGGCCGCAAGTGCGCGCTCATCACCGACGGCCGCTTCTCGGGCGGCACCTCGGGCCTGTCCATCGGGCACATCAGCCCCGAAGCCGCCGGCGAGGGCCTCATCGCCCTGGTCGAGAACGGCGACGTCATCGAGATCGACATCCCGGGCCGCAGGCTCGAGCTCAAGGTCGACGACGCGGTCCTGGCCCAGCGCCGTGTGGCCCAGGAGAAGCGCGAGCAGCCGTACACCCCGGTCGCCCGCGACCGCGTGGTCTCGCGCGCCCTCCAGGCGTACGCCGCGATGGCCACGCCGGCCAGCGACGGCGCCGTCCGCAGGGTGCCCTAGCACGTCATAACGAGCCGAATCGAGCGGCGGGGTCCTCCGGGGCCCCGCCGCTCGCGTTTTCCCGGCGGGCTGAAAGCGCCTCCATCGCCTGGCCAGTGCCGCATCCTCCGCCGCCTTCGCGCGCATGAACTGGGGGAGCGCCCTCCCGCCGCCGAGCACATACGGAGGGCCCGATACCGAATGACAACCTCATGCGGCATTCTGTAAAGCACGAGTCTTCCTAGGATTGGGCCAGTGGATGACGCCAACCCCCCGCCGCGTCCGGCAGCTGCTGTCATGGACCGCCGCCACCGCAGTCTGGTGCTCAGTGCTCGCCGCGGCCGTCGTGGTCGGACTCGACACCTCGCTGCGGACCATCACGCCCGCCACCGCCGCCGCGGTCGGCTCCGTCGGCGCCGCGTGCGCCGGATCGCTCATGTGGCACGCCGCCTGGCGCATCCAGTCCGGACGCCGCGTCACCTACCAGCTCATGGCCGCGGGCATCCAGACCACCGCCGCCGGGTTCGCCGCCGCCTGCTGGCTCCCCGAGCCCGCCGCCACCGCCGTCGCGGGCTGCGGCTTCTCCGCGTCCGTCATCCTCTGGGCCCTCGCGCTCCTGCGCCTGCCCGACAGCGGATGGGCGCCCCAGGCCGTGCAGCGCCGCCTGGTCGACGGCGCCTTCGTGGGCCTGTGCGCGCTCTTCGGACTCTGGCTCCTGGTCGCGCGATTCCTGTTCCAGGAGTTCCGCGGCGGCCACCTCGGCGACGGCGACCTCGCCATCGTCATCCCCGGGATGATGGGCGTCGTCATGCTCGGCGTCGGGTTCACCACCTCCTTCCGCCTCCAGCGCTGGCGCCGGCGCCACGCCTTCGCCTACATCGCCGTGTTCGCCGTCCACTTCACCGGCCTCTCGACCTTCGTCTCCTGGCAGTGGGACCGCCCCGCCGACCGCGTCCTGTGGTGGTCGGTCGCCTGGATCGCCACCTGCGTGGCACTCCTCGGCGTGACCTACCTGGCGCGCAACCAGAAGCCCGCCCCGATCGACAAGCCCAACTACCCGGGCGTCCACTACACCGTCATGGCCGGCGCCGCCGCCTTCGCGACTTCGGCCGTGCTCATCCACGGCGCCAGCGAGGGCCCCCTCCCGCTCGACGCGACCCTCCTGGGCCTCGCCGCCGCCGCGACCCTCGGCGCGCGGCTCATCCTCACCTACCTCGACGTCCGCCGCGTCGCCACCGAGGCCGACTCCCGCCAGCGCCGGCTCAACGCCATCGTCGGCGTCGCCTCCGACACGGTCCTCGTCCTCGACCCCGACCTCACCGTCACCTGGCATCCCGAGGACTCCGCGTGGCGGCCCGCCACCGACGCGGGCGACCTCCTCGGCGCGTCCTTCCTCGAGCTGGTCCACATCGACGACCGGCGCGGCGCCAAGGAAGACCTCCGCAGCCTCCTCGACGGCCTCGGGCACGCCGGCCAGGTCTCCCTGAACGTCCGGATCCGCGACGCCTCGCGGCGCTGGCGCCACACCGAGACCGTCGTCTCGGACCTGCGCGGCCGACCGCAGGTAAGGGGCCTGGTGGCCCGTATAGAGGACGTCGGCGCGCGCCGCAGCCTGGAGACCGAACTCGCGCGTTTGGCCTACACGGACCCGCTCACGGGGCTGGCGAACCGTCGTGCGCTCCTCCAGAGCCTGGAGGACGGCGTCGCGGCCGAGGAGCACCAGACCGCGCTGCTCCTGCTCGACCTCGACGGGTTCAAGAACGTCAACGACACGCGCGGCCACGACTTCGGCGACGAACTGCTCGTGGAGGTCTCGCGCCGCATCAAGGAGCTCCTGCGGCCCACCGACGTCGGCGCCCGCCTCGGCGGCGACGAGTTCGCGATACTGCTGCGCGCCAACTGGTCCGAAGCCGTCGGCACCGCGAAGGTCCTCGTCGAGCGGCTCGCCGAGCCGTACGAGTTCCACGACTACTCGACCGTGTTCGTCACCGGCTCGGTCGGGATCGCCACGGCCGCAGAGGGACTCGACGACCCCGAGATACTGCTGCGCAACGCCGACCTGGCCCTGCGGGCCGCCAAGCAGGCCGGGAAGAACCGCTACGCGACCTACGACGCCGACTTCGACCGCAAGGTGCGCCGCAGGAACGAGCTCACCCAGGAGCTGCGCGGCGCGATCGACCGCGACGAGCTGCGCCTGGTCTACCAGCCGGTGTTCTGCGTCTCCGACCGCACCATCGTCGGCGCCGAGGCGCTGCTGCGCTGGAACCACCCGCGCCTGGGCCACGTGAGCCCCGGCGAGTTCATCCCCGCCGCCACCGAGTCCGGCCTCACCCAGGACCTCGCGGTGTGGACGGTGAACCGGGCCGCCGAGCAGCTCGCGCAGTGGCACTCCGCGAGCATCAAGGCCTGGATCTCGGTGAACGTCTCGGTCAAGGAGCTCCACACCCACCTGTTCGCCACCGAGGTGAACACCGCGCTCATCGCCGCGGGCGTGCCCGCGAAGCGCCTCGTGCTCGAGGTCACCGAGCACGACTTCTCCCACCAGATGAACACCCTCATCGCCCAGCTCGGGGCCCTGCGCGGCGCCGGCGTGCGGATCGCCTTGGACGACTTCGGATCCGGGTACTCCTCGCTCGGGCAGCTCGACCGGCTCCCGGTCGACATCCTGAAGATCGACCGCGACCTCATCGCCAAGGACGACGGCGGCGTCGGCCCCCTCGCGGCGGTCACCGTCGAGCTCGGGCGCCTGCTCGGCATGGAGGTCATCGCCGAGGGCGTGGAGACCGACGCCCAGCTCAACGCCATGATCGCGGCCCGGGCGCCGCTCGTGCAGGGCTACCTGCTCGCCAAGCCGATGGACCCGGACGACCTGACGCGCTGGCTCACCGAGGAGCCGAGGGCGCTCGCGTCCGCGCCGATCGTCGTCCCGGCCGCCGAGGCCGAGCCGGCCGACACGCCCGAAGACGTCCCGGAGTCTGAGAAAAGTTGACTCACGGGCCGGAATCGTGCATTCTGGGGAGCGTGCCGAAGCAGAACTACGACTCCAAAGCGACCGAGGCCCTTGCCGCCCGGCCGCTCGTCGTAGTACTTATCTAGCGCACCGTCGTTCTCCGACGGTGCGCTCGCCCCGTGCGTCTAGCACGCGGGCGATTTTTTCTGCCCGGGGAACGACGCCACATGTCGAACCAGCCACATCTCCCAATTTGGACGAAGGACATGAGCACACCAGTGAAGGCACCGAAGCCAGGGCCGCAGGCTGCCAAAGCTCAGCCCGCCAGGCCGAAGGCACCCAGGCCGGCTCCTCCGATCGGCACTCCCGCCGCCGCGCCGGTCCTCACCGGCGCGCAGGCCGTCGTCCGCGCGCTCGAAGAGCTCGAGGTCGAGGCCGTCTTCGGCATCCCCGGGGGCGCGATCCTCCCCGCCTACGACCCCCTCCTGGACTCCGAGCAGGTGCGCCACGTCCTCGTCCGCCACGAGCAGGGCGCCGGCCACGCCGCCCAGGGCTACGCCCTCGCCACCGGCAGAGTCGGCGTGTGCATGGCGACCTCCGGCCCCGGCGCGACCAACCTGGTGACCCCGATCGCCGACGCGCACATGGACTCGGTCCCGATCGTGGCCATCACCGGCCAGGTCGCCTCCTCGGCGATCGGCACGGACGCCTTCCAGGAGGCCGACATCTGCGGCATCACGATGCCGATCACCAAGCACTCGTACCTGATCACCGACGCCGCGGACATCCCGCGCGTCATGGCCGAGGCCTTCCACGTGGCCTCGACCGGCCGCCCCGGCCCGGTCCTGGTCGACATCCCCAAGGACATCCTCAACGCCCGCGCGCCCTTCGTGTGGCCGCCCAGAATGGACCTGCCCGGCTACCGTCCCACGACGCAGCCGCACGGCAAGCAGATCCGCGAGGCCGCCGCGCTCATCGCCGAGGCCAAGCGCCCCGTGCTCTACGTCGGCGGCGGCGTCGTCAAGTCCGGCGCGCACGCCGAGCTGCTGGAACTCGCCGAGCTGACCGGCGCGCCCGTCATCACCACGCTGATGGCCCGCGGCGCCTTCCCCGACTCGCACCCGCAGCACCTGGGCATGCCCGGGATGCACGGCACGGTCCCGGCGGTGCACGCGCTCCAGAAGTCGGACCTCCTGGTCTCCCTGGGCGCCCGCTTCGACGACCGCGTCACCGGCAAGCTCGACTCCTTCGCGCCCGACGCCAAGGTCGTGCACGTCGACATCGACCCGGCCGAGATCGGCAAGAACCGCGAGGCCGACGTCCCGATCGTGGGCGACTGCAAGGCCGCCATCTCCGCGATGATCGAGGCCTACGGCGACCCGGGCAAGGACCGCCTGAAGACCTGGTGGGAGACCCTCGACGACCTGCGCGGCCGGTATCCCCTGGGCTACACCGACATCGACGACGGCCTGACCGCCCCGCAGTACGTGATCGAGCGGCTCGGCGCCCTGGCGCCCGAGGACACGATCTGGACCACCGGCGTGGGCCAGCACCAGATGTGGGCCTCGCAGTTCATCAAGTACGAGGCCCCCGGCACGTTCCTCAACTCGGGCGGCCTGGGCACCATGGGCTTCGCCGTCCCGGCGGCCATGGGCGCCAAGCTCGGCCAGATGGACCGCACCGTGTGGGCGATCGACGGCGACGGCTGCTTCCAGATGACCAACCAGGAGCTGGCGACCTGCGCGATCGAGGGCATCCCGATCAAGGTCGCGGTCATCAACAACGGCAACCTGGGCATGGTCCGCCAGTGGCAGACCCTGTTCTACGACAAGCGGTACTCGCAGACGAACCTGTCGACCCACCACTCCGAGGGGTCGCCGCGCATCCCGGACTTCGTGAAGCTCGCCGAGGCCCTCGGCTGCGTCGGCCTGCGGGCCGAGACCGTCGACGAGGTCGACGCGATCATCGAGCAGGCCAACGCGATCAACGACCGCCCCGTCGTGGTCGACTTCACCGTCGGCCCCGACGCGATGGTCTGGCCGATGGTCCCGGCCGGGGTCTCCAACGACGAGATCCTCTACGCGCGCGACGTGCGCCCGACCTTCGACGACGAGGAGCAGATCTAACATGTCGACGCACACGCTGTCAGTCCTCGTCGAGAACAAGCCGGGCGTCCTCGCCCGCGTGGCCGCCCTGTTCTCCAGGCGCGGCTTCAACATCGACTCCCTCGCCGTCGGCGAGACCGAGCACCCCGGTGTCAGCCGCATCACCATCGTGGTGGGCGTCGAGGCGGGTTCGCTGGAGCAGGTCACCAAGCAGCTCAACAAGCTCATCCATGTTCTGAAGATCGTGGAACTGGAAGCGGGCTCCTCCGTGCAGCGCGAACTGCTGCTGGTGAAGGTCCGCGCCGACGCCGCCACCCGCGGCCAGGTGATCGCCGCCGCCGAGCTGTTCAAGGCCCGCTCGGTCGACGTCACACCCGACACGGTCACCTTCGAGGTCACCGGGAACTCCGACAAGATCGAGGCGTTCCTGGAAGTCCTGGAGCCGTTCGGGATCAAGGAGCTCGTCCAGTCGGGGACGGTCGCGCTGGGGCGCGGCGCCAAGTCGATGGCGTCGCTGTCGCGCTACGTCTCACCGAATAGTTGATTAAGGAAGAAGCAACGCATGTCCGCTGAAGTGTTCTACGACGACGACGCCGACCTCGCCCTGATCCAGGGCAAGAAGGTCGCCGTCCTCGGCTACGGCTCGCAGGGCCACGCCCACTCGCTGAGCCTGCGCGACTCCGGCGTCGAGGTCGCGGTCGGCCTCCAGGAGGGCTCGAAGTCGCGTCCGAAGGCCGAGGAGGCGGGCCTGAAGGTGCTCACCCCGGCCGCCGCGGCCGAGTGGGCCGACGTCATCATGATCCTCGTTCCGGACACCGTGCAGGCCAAGCTGTACGCCGACGAGATCGCCCCGAACCTGACCGCCGGGAACAGCCTGTTCTTCGGCCACGGCTTCAACATCCGCTACGACCTGATCCAGGCCCCGGCCGACGTGAACGTCGCCATGGTCGCCCCGAAGGGCCCGGGCCACATGGTCCGCCGCCAGTTCGTGGACGGCAAGGGCGTCCCCGCGCTCGTCGCGGTGGAGCAGGACCCGTCGGGCGACACCCAGGCGGTGGCGCTGTCCTACGCGAAGGCGATCGGCGGCACCCGCGCGGGCGTCCTGAAGACCACCTTCAAGGAGGAGACCGAGACCGACCTGTTCGGCGAGCAGGTCGTGCTCTGCGGCGGGACCGCCGAGCTCATCCGCGCCGGCTTCGAGACCCTGGTGGAGGCCGGCTACGCGCCGGAGGCCGCCTACTTCGAGTGCCTGCACGAGCTCAAGCTGATCGTGGACATGATCTACGAAGGCGGCCTGACGAACATGTGGTACTCGGTGTCGGACACCGCCGAGTACGGCGGCGTCTCGCGCGGCTCGCGGATCATCAACGACGACACGCGCAAGGAGATGAAGCGCATCCTGGGCGAGATCCAGGACGGCACCTTCGCGAAGGAGTGGGTCGCGGAGTCCGAGAAGCGCGAGAACTTCAAGAAGCTCCAGGCCGTGCAGACCGACAACCAGCTCGAAGAGGTCGGCAAGAAGATGCGCGACCTCATGCCCTGGGTCCAGCGCAAGATCACCGAGACCGCCTAGAACGACACATAGCTGAAGGCGGGGCCGCG
Organism: Glycomyces harbinensis; assembly: GCF_900101745.1. Classification (GTDB taxonomy): domain Bacteria; phylum Actinomycetota; class Actinomycetes; order Mycobacteriales; family Micromonosporaceae; genus Glycomyces; species Glycomyces harbinensis. Next base: position 320,830 of record NZ_FNAD01000003.1, read on the forward strand.
ACGCGGCCCCGCCTTCAGCTATGCCTGTCGGGCGACTCGGCGCGGAAAGCAGATTCTAGATTTCTATACTTGTTGCTAGAATGGTAGACATGGCACTGAGCATCAAGAGTCCGGCGGCCGATCAACTCGCTCGCGAGCTCGTCGCGGCGACCGGCGAATCCCTGACCGAAGCCGTGGAGACCGCGATCCGCGAACGGCTGGAGCGGCAGACGCAAGGCGCGCGCTCCCGGCGCATCCGCCACCGGCTCGACGCGCTGCGGGCCGAGCTGCGGCAGCTGCCGATCGTCGACGACCGTGCCGCCGATGAGATCCTCGGATACGACGAGAACGGCCTCCCCTCGTGACCGATGCCGACTTCCTCGTCGTGGACACCTCAGCCGCCGTCGCCGTCTTGAGCGACGAGCCCGGTGCCGACTGGCTGGCCGACGTGCTCGCGCAGACGACCGCGGCGGTCATGCCCGCGGCGACCTATCTTGAGCTCGGCATGGTCCTGGAGTCTCGTTTCGGTCCGCGCGAGACCGGTATCGCCGCTCGGTTCGTTCGCGACGCGGAGATCGACGTCGTCGATGCGACGGCCAAGTCGGCCGAACGGGCACTCGAATCATGGCGCCGGTTCGGCAAGGGACGGCACTCAGCGAAACTGAACTTCGGCGACTGCATCGTCTACGGAGTCGCCGCTGAACTCGGCTGGCCGATCCTCTGCGTCGGAGACGACTTCGCCCAGACCGACATCGCCGTCCTCCGGCCGTCGCCCGGCGGCGCCGCGTAGCCGCGAACTCGAATCTGCCGTCAAGACTCGGTGCGACCGCGCTTCTGCTCAAGAGCAGAGCCGCCCGACCGACAGGTCGGGAGTCCCGGGCAGACCGGAACGGCCGGGGACCGCAATGCGGTTCCCGGCCGTTCTCGCTATCGCGTTAACTGGGACGCGCGGGCCTGGGCTCGCAGTACTTCCCGGGCGGCCGGTGTGAGGGCCGGGCCGACCTGGTTGATCAGGTTCGCCAGTTCGTGGCCGACCTGGCCGATGTCGCAGTGCAGACCGGCCAGCGCCAGGATGCTGGCGCCGCTGGACACCGACATGGAGAACATGTAACCGCCGTTCATCTCCGTCAGATTGCTGATGACCGGGTCCGCCTGCAGCGAGCGCGCCGCGCCCGCCAGCAGGCTGGTCAGTCCCGAGGCGATGGCCGCCAGCCGGTCCGCCTCGTCCCTCGGCAGCGTGTCGTTCGAGGCGATCAGCAGACCGTCGGCGGCGACGGCGATGACATGGGCCACGTGGGGCACTCGACCGACGAAGTCGGTGAGCAGGAAATCCAGATGAGAGCTGCTGGTCATGGACTTGTCCTAGTGTCGTTGGTGGGGCTGGACTTCTGCCTGCTGCCGGAAAGCCCGCGCGCGTAGGCAGAGTAGGTAGCTCCGATCGTCCTGGCGTCGCGCTGGATCGGAGCGCCGGTGCGACCGGGAGTGGGTTCGACCGCACCGGGGACCAGATTAGACATCGGGTCACGCTTCGGCAATCCTCCCACCGTGCGCGCCATGGACATCGGGTCCGCCATCGGCATCGCGCTGCCAGCACGCAGCGATGGGTCGGCGGACAGATACCGTACGTCGAGTGTAAGCGCAGGAACGCGCTCCGTGCTCGGCCCGGCCGCGGATTCCAGTGCCGTCAGCGGACGCAGGGGCTCCGCGGTGCTCGACAGCGCCCTCGGCTCCGGCCGCACCGCCGGCGGCGGGGGCGGAACCGGCTCGTCGATGCCGTTGCGCTGCTTCGGAAGACGAAGCGTGGGCGAATCCTCCACTGAAGCCTCCTGTGCCGCGGCCTTCTGGTCGAACAGCGGTGCGTTGCGCCTGCGGATGAGCGGCTCCTCCTCCACCGGCGTCCCGCCGGGGAAGGCCGCGATCGGCTTCGCCGGCCGCGAGGGCTTGCCGAACGCGAGGATCGAACCGGGGACCGCGATCTCGGCGACGGTGCCGCCGCCGAGCGACGGCCGCAGCTCCACCTCGATCCCGTGCCTGGAGGCCAAGTGCCCCACCACGGTCAGGCCCATGGCCTGCATGGCGTCCAGGTCGACCGCGGCGTGGGCGCGCAGCCGCTCGTTCAACTGCGACATCCGCATCGGGTCGATGCCGATGCCGCGGTCGCGCACCTCGATCACCGCCCGCCCGGTCAGGACCCGGGCCATGACCTCGGCGGTGCTCTCGGAGTAGCGCGTCGCGTTGTCCATCAGTTCGGCCAGGAGCTGCACGACGTCGTCGACGACCTCGGCCCTGACCCAGGCCCCCTCGTCGGCGGCCAGCTCGATGCGCGTGTAGTACTCGATGCGGCTCTGCGCCGCGGTGAGCACGTCGCCGAGCTTCGCGTCGTTGGTCCGCACCTTCGCGGCCGAGGCCCCGCCGAGCACCAGCAGCGAGTCGTTGGCGCGCGAGACCAGCGAGATCAGGTGGTCGAGCCGGAACAGCCGCGACAGGCGGTCGGGGTCCTGCTCGTTGCGCTCGGCCTCGTCGAGCTCGGCCGTGAGCCGGCCGGTCAGCGAGTTGCCCCGCCGCGCCAGCCGCACGAAGATCGAGCCGATGTGGAACCGCAGCACGGCCTGCTGGGCCGCGACGCGGATCGCCTCGCGGTGGACGATGTTGAACGCCTCACCGACTTCGGAGAGCTCGTTGTCGCCCTTGGTCTGGAGCGGGGGAGTGGTGCGGGCCGCGAACTCGGCCGCGGACAGGCCGCCGAGTCCCTCCTGCTCGTCGACGTGGCGGACCGCGTTCGGCAGGTCCACCATCGCGATGCGGCGGGCCGAGTCGGACAGGTCCCGCAGGCCGCGGGTGACCGAGCGGCCGATACCGAAGCCGATGAGGACCGCGATCGCCAGCGCCAGCACGGTGGCGGCGCCCTCGATCAGGAGCCGCTGGACCACCGCTTCCCGGATGTCCCCGGCGATGTCGACCGTCGCGTCGACCGACTCGTCGACCAGCGTGGCCGTCGCGGCGTGCCTCGCGTCGTAGGCGAGCATGAGCGAGTCGTGCTGGATCTCCTGCTCGTCGTCGGAGCGCGCGCTGGAGACCTGGCTGTCGAGCCGGTTCGCCGGACGCGCCGGGGCCGCGCCGAGGCCGCCGACCTCGAACACCGCGGCGTTCGGGTCGGATTCGGCCACCAGGCGCCGGTATTCGACGAGCGCCGCCTCGCGGGACGTGGCGAGCCGCATGAACGGCCGGTAGTCCTCGGCCAGCGGTTCGCCGTCTTCGAGGCCCAGCACCAGGATCTGCATCTGGGCCGAGTTCTCGTCGATCTCGTGCAGGAGGCTCGCGGTGCGCAGGTGGCGGCTGAGCTCGGCCGTGTCGGCCGCGTCGACGGCCCGGTCGAGCACCGCGGACAGGCGCGTCACGAGTGAGTTGTAGACCGTCAGGTGGACTTCGGCGACGGTGCTGCCGTGGATCGACTCGCGCGCCGTGACCAGTCGGTCCAGCGGCTTGTCGACCCGCAGCAGCAGGTCGGTGAACGTGGAGTCCATGTCGGTGGTCGACCTGGCCTCCTCGAGGAGCGCCAGCTGCTCGTCCGTGGCCGCTTCGGCGGCCTCGAACGACGACATGAGCGTCTCGGGGTCGCTCAGGCCGGTGTTCTCCTGGAACACCAGCATGGCGGCCGCGAGGCGCTCGCGCTGGACTGCGTGGATGGTGTCTGCCGCGATGCCGGTGAGCTCGACGACCTCGGCGGTCGCGGTGACGGCCTGGGCTTCTGTGGCGGACTCGTAGAGCCGCACGCCGACCATGCCCGCGAGCGCGAGCGCCGGGATGAGCAGCATGACGGTCAGCTTTGTCCGGATCTTCACCGACGACCAGCCGCGGCGGCCTTTGCCGCCGCTCACCGGTGCGGGACCGGAGTTCTCCTCCGTCATCGGGGGGTTCCTCAGCTTTCCGTGAAGGGTGTCATTCGATGCCCAGGTACGCCTCGACGACCTTGGGATGTTTCAGCAGTTCGACGGCGGGCCCCGAGTGGGCGAGGGCGCCGGTCTCCAGGACGTGGCCGGTGTCGGCGACGCGCAGCGCCCGGCGGGCGTTCTGCTCGACGAGCACTACGGTCACGCCTTGGGCGCGGATCTTCTCGATGACCGTGAAGACCTCGTCGACCATCTTGGGGGACAACCCCATCGACGGTTCGTCAAGCAGTATGACGCGTGGGCGCGCGATCATCGCGCGGGCGATCGCGAGCATCTGCTGCTCTCCGCCCGACAGCGCGCTGGCGGGGAGGGCCCGCCGTTCGGCGAGCACGGGGAAGAGCCTGTACATGTCGGATTCGGCGACGGCGTGGCGGCGCCGGCGCTGGGCGCCGAGCCGCAGGTTCTCGGCGACCGTGAGGCTGCCGAGGATCTGCCGCCCCTCGGGCACGAGGATGAGTCCGGCGCCCACCCTGCGGTGGATCGGCCAGCGGCTGATGTCCTTGCCGTCCAGGCGGATCACGCCTTTCTTGGGTCGGACGAGCCCGGAGACGGCGCCGAGCACGGAGCTCTTTCCGGCGCCGTTGGCGCCGATGAGGGTGACCAGGCCGCCCTCGGGGACTTCGAAGGAGACGTCGCGGACCGCGTCGATCCGTCCGTAGGAGACGTGGACCGCCTCGACTGTCAATACTGGACTAAGCATATTCGGGTTCCCCCGTCTCGTCGGCCCCCAGGTAGGCCTCGATCACCGCGGGGTCGGAGATGACCTCGCGGGGTTCGCCTTCGGCGATGACCTCGCCGAAGTTCATGACCACCAGGCGGGTGCAGGTGTCGACGACCATCTTGACGTTGTGCTCGATGAGCAGCACCGTGATCCCGTCCTCGGCGAGCGAGCGGATGAGCTCGGCGAGTTCGGCGGCCTCGACGTGGTTCATCCCGGCGGCCGGCTCGTCGAGCACCAGCAGTGTCGGGTGGGCGGCCAGTGCGCGGGCGATCTCGAGTCGCCGCTGGTCGCCGTAGGAGAGCGTCGCGGGACGCAGGCCCGCCTTGTCGGCCAGGCCGACCCGTCGCAGCTGCGCCCAGGCGAGCCTGGTCGCGCGCCGCTCGTCGCGGCGCGCCGAGGGCAGCCACACGAGCCGGCGGCCGTAGGTGCCGCGGCTGACCACGTGGGTGCCGACCAGGACGTTGTCGAGGACGGTGAGCCGGCCGAACAGCTTGGAGTGCTGGAAGGTCCGCGAGACGCCGGCCTGCGCGTAGCGGTGCGCGCCGCCCCTCGAGCCGAGCGCGACGCCGAGCACGTCGCCCTCGCCGGCGGTCGGCGGTTCGAGTCCGGTGAGCATGTTGATGAGGGTGGTCTTGCCCGCGCCGTTGGGGCCGATGACGCCGAGCACTTCGCCTGAGGCGAGGTCGATGTCGACGTCCCGGACGGCCTGGACGGCGCCGTAGGACTTGCCCAGTCCCCGCACTCGGGCCACGGTGGACCCGGGTTCGGGAAGCGGGCGCAGGTCGTCGACCGCGGTGTCCTGGGGCGGGGTGGGCGTGCGGCGGGGCCGCAGTCGGGCGGCGAGGCTGGAGAGCCCGCCGGGCAGGTAGAGGACGACGGCGAGCAGGAGCACGCCGGTCAGCAGCGGATGGATCCACCCGGCGTCGAAGCCGAGCGCTTCCTGCAGTTCCGGTACGGCCGTGAGGAACCCGGCGCCGAGGAGCGGGCCGAAGAAGATCAGGTAGCCGCCGAGGACCGCGGTGACGAGGCCGTCGACGGTCATGCTGAAGTCGAAGGCGCCCGGGGTGATGCGGCCGAAGAAGTACGTGAACAGGACCCCGTAGACCCCGGCGATCGCGCCCGAGGCCATGAACGAGGTCATGCGGGTGCGCACGACGTCGACGCCCATGGACCCGGCGGCGAGCTCGTCCTCGCGGACGGCCGCGAAGGCGCGGCCGGTTCGCGAGGGCCCGAGCCGCCAGAACAGGTACGTCAGGACGGCGAGGATCAGCCACACCAGGTCGATCGTCGCCCACTTCTCGAGGCGGAGGCCGAGTGCGCCGTTGGTCCACTCGGCGTTGGTCATGAAGACCCGCACCATCTCCCCGAACGCGAGCGTCGCGATGGCGAGGAAGACCCCTCGCAGCCGCAGCACCGGCAGTCCGAGCAGGAGCGCGGCGGCGGCGCCGACGGCCGCGCCGACCGGCAGTCCGATGAGCACCGGTGAGAGCGAGCCGAACAGCGGCTGGTCCGGGACGAACAGCGTGGACGTGTACGCGGCCAGGGACGCGAACCCGGCCTGTCCCAGGCTGAGCTGCCCGGCCATGAGCACGACGTGGAACGAGTAGGCCAGGATCGCGCCGAGCGCGATGGTCGTGATGAGGGTGTCGTAGCCCGCGAGCATCAGACCTCCCTGACTTTGACGGCGCCGAACAGGCCCCGCGGACGCAGGACCAGGATGACGAAGAGGAGGGCGAAGGGCACCAGGCCCTTCCAGGTGGAGTCGAAGTAGCTCACCGTCATCGCCTCGGCGATGCCGAGGATCAGTCCGGCGGCCATGGCCCCCCACAGGGACCCGAGGCCGCCGACGATGATGACGGCGAAGCCGATGAGCTCGATGGAGGCCCCGAGGTCGCGGTCGGCCTGGCCGAGGTTGAGCGCCAGCAGCGCCCCGGCCACGGTCCCCAGCGCGGACGAGAGCGCGTAGGTACCGGAGGTGACCAAGCCGGCGTTGACGCCCAGGACCTTTGCGGCCCTGGGATTCTCGGCCACGGCCCGCATGGCCCGCCCCATCGGTGTGGATGAGACGAGCCATGCGAGTCCGAGCATGAGCACCAGTGCCAGTCCGAGCGTCACCAGCTGCATCAGCGTGACCGAGATCCCGCCGAACTCGAAGAGCCGGTTGGGGAAGTACCCGCTGGGGAAGCTCCGCGGCTCGGTGCCGTACCGGGCCTGGAGCGCCGCGATGAGGATGCCGCCGAACGCGACCGAGGAGATCAGTCCGGCGAAGTGCTCGTCGTCGCGGCCGGCGAGCGGCCGGAACGCGACGCGCTCCAGCAGCACGCCGGCGAGAGCGCCGACCGCGGCCACGGCCGGGACCAGCGCCCACAACGGCAGGCCGAGCCGGGTGGCCAGCTCGATGCCGACGAAGGCGCCGCCGGTGAAGATCGCCGGGTGGGCGAGGTTCAACTGGCGCAGGATCCCGAACACCAGCGTGAAGCCGATGGCGAAGAGCGCGTAGATCGAGCCGGCGAAGACGCCGTTGGCTAGCTGCTGCAGCATGTCATGGTTCTCTGAGCGGAGGTCTCGTTGCGGGTGTTCTAGCCCTCGAGGAGCTTGAACTGGCCGTTCTCGACGATCTGGACGACGGGCTCCTGACTGACCTCGCCGCTCTCGTCGAGCGAGATGGTGCCGAGGATGGAGTCGTATTCCAGGATCTGGCCGAGGTTGTCCTTGATCGCCTCGCGGTTCGCGTCGCAGTCGGCGCGGATGGCCTGGTCGATCATGTACGCGGCGGTGTAGGCCTGCGCGGCGAACTGGTCGGGCGCGCGGTCGTACTTCTCGGTGTAGTTCGTGATGAACTCGGCGTTGCCGGTGGTGTCGGAGGCGGCGCTCCAGGCTCCGCCGACGATGAGGCCCTCGGCGGCGTCCGCCAGCAGGCCCACCAGGACGGGGGAGTTGAAGGCGTTGCCGCCGATGATCGGCGCGGTGATGTCGAGGCTGCGGGCCTGCGTGACGAGCGGGACGGTGGCGCCGGGGAGGGCGGAGAGGATGACGGCGTCGACGTCGTCGCGTTCCTTGACCTTGGTCAGCTGCGCGGCGAAGTCGGTGTCGGTGGTCTCGAAGCTCTCTTCGACGACGACCTCGATGCCCTCGTCGGTGAGGACGTCGGTGATCGTGTTGTAAGCGGAGGCGGTGAACTCGTCGGCGCTGTCGTACAGGACGGCGACCTTCTCGATGCCGAGGGTCTCCTTGGCGGCCGGGATGCTGGCGGCGAGTGCGACCTCCTCGGGGAGGGAGTTCCTGAAGATGTAGTCGCCCAGGTCGGGAATGCCCTCGGCGGTGGTGGAGATGCCCAGGGCCGGAACGCCGGCGCTCTCGGCGTCCGGGAAGGTCGTGAAGGCCATGTTCGAGAGCGTGGGGCCGACGATGACGCTGACCTTGTCGCGGTTGATGACCTTCTCGAAGGCGATGACCGAGTCCTCGACGCTCGTCTTGTCGTCCTCGACGATGAGCTCGTAGGTGATGCCGCCGGCGGCGTTCAGCTCCTCGAAGGCCAGCTGGATGCCCTCTTGCTGGTAGCCGCCCGCGAAGGCGGCGGCCTCGGTGAGGCTCAGGACCGCGCCGACCTTGACGGTCTCGTCGATCTCGCAGTCCGCGCCGGTGCCGGTGCCGACGAGCGAGTCGTCGCTCGAAGTGCTCTCGGTGCCTTCTGAGACGCAGGCCGCGGAGGCGGCAAGAAGGGCTGCGGCCATGGCTGCGCCGGAGATTCTCTTGAAACGCATGTGATTCCTAGGGGTCTTTCGTCAGATGGGAGGTCTGGGGGACGGGCCGTCGCATGGGGGGTTAGCCGATGACGGCACGGGGTCACACTATCGGGACGATTCGAGGCGGACAAGACTTAGTCTGAGTTTCTTTCGGAAAGACTCGTGAATCATTGGTTTCCAGTAAGCGTCAGACATCCTGGGGCACAACGTGTTTGCAGGCCAGAGCACCCATGATCGATCACATAGAACGTTCCGGCAGTCCTCGGCTCGTTCCGGTACGAGATATTCACTGAAAACACGCTGCGTAGACCGACCGTGTGCGCTCGGCAGCGGATCCGGCCCTCAACGTGTGACCGGGCTCGCGTCTATCCTGGGAGGGTGGCTCAGCTAGGTGTGAAGACGTACCAGGTCAAGACGTACGGGTGTCAGATGAACGTGCACGACTCCGAGCGGATCGGGGGCCTGCTCGAAGAGGCCGGCTACGTGCCCGCCTCCGGAGACGACGCGCCCGACCTCGTCGTGTTCAACACCTGCGCGGTGCGCGAGAACGCCGACAACAAGCTCTACGGCAACCTCAGCCACCTCGCGCCGGCCAAGTCCGCGAACCCCGACATGCAGATCGCCGTCGGCGGCTGCCTGGCGCAGAAGGACCGCGGCGAGATCGTCAAGCGCGCCCCGTGGGTCGACGCGGTCTTCGGCACCCACAACATCGGCTCGCTCCCGGCCCTGCTCGACCGCGCCCGCCACAACAAGGCGGCCGAGGTCGAGATCCTGGAGTCCCTCGAGACCTTCCCCTCGGCCCTGCCGACCAAGCGCGACTCGACCTACTCGGGCTGGGTCTCGATCTCGGTGGGCTGCAACAACACCTGCACGTTCTGCATCGTGCCCTCGCTTCGCGGCAAGGAGAAGGACCGCCGCCCCGGCGAGATCCTCGCCGAGGTGCAGGCCCTGGTCGACGAGGGCGTCTCCGAGGTGACCCTGCTGGGCCAGAACGTCAACACCTACGGCGTCGAGTTCGGCGACAAGCTCGCCTTCGGCAAGCTCCTGCGCGCCTGCGGCGCGATCGAGGGCCTCGAGCGCGTCCGCTTCACCAGCCCGCACCCGAAGAACTTCACCGAGGACGTCATCGCCGCCATGGCCGAGACGCCCAACGTCTGCCACCAGCTGCACATGCCCCTCCAGTCCGGCTCGGACCGCGTGCTCAAGGAGATGCGCCGGTCCTACCGCTCCGGCAAGTACCTGGAGATCATCGACAAGGTCCGCGAGGCCATGCCCGACGCGGCCATCACCACCGACATCATCGTGGGCTTCCCCGGCGAGACCGAGGAGGACTTCCAGGCGACCCTCGACGTGGTCGAGAAGTCCCGCTTCTCCAGCGCCTTCACGTTCCAGTACTCGATCCGCCCGGGCACGCCCGCGGCGACCATGGCCGACCAGATCCCCAAGGCCGTCGTCCAGGAGCGGTACGAGCGCCTGGTCGCCCTGCAGGAGCGCGTGTCCTGGGAGGAGAACCGCAAACTCGAGGGCACCGAGGTCGAAATCCTGGTCACCGTCGGCGACGGCCGCAAGGACAAGGCGACCGGCCGGCTCTCGGGCCGCGCCAGGGACGGGCGCCTGACCCACTTCACCGTCACCCCCAGCGACACCGACCCGACCGGCAACGCCGAGGGCGTCCGCCCCGGCGACGTCGTCACCACCGTCGTCACCTACGGCGCCCCGCACCACCTGGTCGCCGACGGCGGAGTCCTGACCCACCGCAGGACCCGGGCCGGCGACGCCTGGGCGGCGGGCAGGGCCACCAAGCTCCCCGGCGTCAGCCTCGGCATGCCCTCCATCGGCAGGAAGCCCCTCCCCAAGGCCGAGACCCCGGGCTGCGCCTGCTGAGGACCCGCGTCCGCCGCCCGTGCCAGAATCGGGCGATGGAACAGGAATCCGACGTTCAAGCGCAGCGCGATCTCATGTACGGGGAACTCGATCTCAGTTCCCTGGCGATCTTCTCGGGATCGTTCATCAACTACGGGTACTGGGACGCGATCGACCCGGGCCGCGAGATCACCGTCGCGGAGCGGACCGCCAGCCAGGCCGAGCTCTACCGGCGGGTCGTCGCGCTCCTCTCCCCGCCGCCCGGGGGCGAACTGCTCGAACTCGGGTCGGGCGTCGGCGTCGGCGCGGTGCTCGTCGCCCGCGAGTTCGCGGCCGTCGTGTCGGGGCTCGACCGATCGAAGGCGCAGCTGCAACGCGCCGCCGACACCAACGCCGAGGCCCTCGACATCCTGTCGGGCCGCCTCTCCTTCCACCAGGGCTCGGTCACCGACCTCCCCTGGCCCGGCGAGTCCTTCGACGGCGTCTACGCCGTCGAGATGCTCCAGCACGTCGACGACCTCGCGGCCGTCGCGCGCGAGGCCCACCGGGTCCTGCGACCCGGCGCCCGCTTCGCGACCGCGACCTTCTTCGCGCCCGACGACGCCGGCGAGACACCCGTCGCCGACCTCATCGAGACCGTCGCCTCCGGCGTCGACGTCGTCCGCCCGATCGGCGACTTCACCGCCGACCTGGAGGCCGCGGGCTTCACCGACGTCACCGCGACCTCGATCGGCGACCACGTGTGGCGCCAGTTCGACCAGTGGGTCGCCCAGACCGAGTACCGCGATTCCTGGGGCCGCAACTGGCTGCGCTGCTACGAGAACGGCTGGATCGACTACTACGCGGTCTCGGCGAGGCGGTAGGTCGGAAGAAGCACCTCGCGCCGATCGCGAAGAACGCGATCCACACCGGGATGCGGGTGGTTCCCAGCGCATACGGGCCGGGGCGGGCGCCGCCTCGTGCCGCCCGCCCCGCCCCCGTGCCTTCGCGCCCGCTCAGACGAGCGAGTCCTCCCACTGGCGGTGGAGGGTCGCGTACTCGCCGCCGTGGTCGATGAGCTCCGACGGGTGTCCGTCCTCGATGATGCGGCCGTGCTCCAGGACCAGCACGCGGTCGGCGATCTCCACCGTCGACAGGCGGTGCGCGATGATGATCGCGGTCCGGTCGGCCAGGATCGTGCGCAGGGCCCGCTGCACCAGCCGCTCCGACGGGATGTCCAGCGAGGACGTGGCCTCGTCGAGGATCAGCACTCTCGGGTCGGCCAGGAACGCCCTCGCGAAGACCACCAGCTGGCGCTGGCCCGCCGAGAGCCGCCCGCCGCGCTTGCGCACGTGGGTGTCGTAGCCCTCGGGCAGCGCCTCGATGAACTCGTGGGCGCCGACCACCTTGGCCGCCTCCACGATCCGCTCCCGCGTCGAACCGGGCAGACCCAGCTCGATGTTCTCCGCGATCGTGCCGTTGAACAGGAAGTTCTCCTGCGTGATCATCACGATGTTCCCGCGCAGGTCGGCCTCGGCGAGGTCGCGCAGGTCGACGCCGTCGAGCGAGACCGTGCCCGACTTCGGGTCGTAGAAGCGGCTCACGAGCTTCGCGATCGTGGTCTTGCCCGCGCCCGTCGCACCCACCAGGGCCATGGTCTGGCCCCCCGGGATGCGCAGGTCCAGCCCCGGCAGCACCACCTGGTCGTCGCGGTACTGGAACCGCACGTTGTCGAAGCGCAGCTCGCCGCGCGGCGACGCGATCGAGCGCGGCTCCTCGGGCTCGGCCACCTCGATCGGCTCGTCGAGGACCCCGGAGATCTTCTCCAGCGCCGACGTCGCCGACTGGAGCACGTTGTAGAACTGCACCAGCTCGTTGAGCGGGTCGAAGAACCGCTTCATGTACAGCAGGAACGCCGCGAGCACGCCGAGCTCGGTGTTGCCCTGCATGACCTGCCAGCCGCCGAACAGCAGCACCACGACGGTGGCGAGGTGCCCGATGCCGCGCATCCCGCCGGACATGAACGCGTTCTGCTGGTGCCCGGCTGCCTGCGCGAACCGGTTGTCGGTGTTGAGCCCGGCGAACAGCTCCTTGTCGCGCTCCTCGCGCCGGTACGCCTGGACCGCGCGCACCCCGCCCATCGACTCCACGAAGTAGACGATGAGCAGCGCCACGGTCTCCCTCGCGCGCCGGTAGGCGAGCGTGGAGACGCGGTTGAACCAGCGGCCCAGCATGAGCATGAGCGGGAACGTCAGCAGCGCGACCGCCGCCAGCCGCGCGTCGATCACCAGCATGACCACGGTGATCGTGACGACGTTGAGCGCGGCGAGGACCAGGTCGTCCACGCCGTTCTCGGTCATCTCCCGGATCGACTCCATGTCCGAGCTCTGCCGGGCCGTCACGCGACCGGACGTGAACCGCTCGTGGAATGACACCGACAAGGCCTGGAACTTGCGGAACACCCTGCCGCGCAGGGCGAACAGCATCGCGTTGCCGACCTTCGCCGACTGCGCGACGTAGAGGCGCACGCACACGTACTTGAGGACCGAGACCACCGCGAACGTGATCCCGATGCCGATGAGCACGGAGTAGTCCCCGCGCTCGCTGATGGCCGGGATCGCGTTGTCGATGCCGAACATGACCAGCAGCGGCGTGGCCATGCTGGTGAAGTTCTGCACCAGGAGGATCCCGCACAGGAACGCGATCGCCTTCTTGTGCGGGCGGATCATCCAGCCGAGCAGGCGCCGGGACTGGGACCGCAGCTCCTTGATCGACTCGGCGTCGTCGTCTTCGGCGCTGGTCCGGTCGGCCTCGGCCGACTCGGCCCGGCCCCGCCAGTGCGCGTGCTTGTCGTGCTTCTCGTTCGTGCTCACGCCGCCACCTCCTCGGATTCGGCTGAGAGCACGTCGACGTACTCGGGACTGGTGGACATCAGCTCGGAGTGCTTCCCGAAGGCCGCGATGCGGCCCTCGTGCAGCAGCGCCACCCGGTCGGCGAGCGCCACCGTGGAGGGCCGGTGCACCACGACGAGCGCGGTCGTGTCGCGCAGGACCTGCGCCAGGGCGCGCTCGACCAGCTCCTCGGTGTGCACGTCGAGCGCCGAGAGCGGGTCGTCGAGCACGAGCACCGCGGGCTTGACGACCACGGCGCGGGCGAGCGCGAGGCGCTGGCGCTGGCCGCCGGACAGGGACAGGCCCTGCTCGCCGATGCGGGTGTCGAGCCCGTAGGGCAGGTCGTACACGAACTCGGCCTGGGCGACGCGGAGCGCCTCCTCCAGGTCGTGCCGGTCGGCGTCGGGTCGGCCGAGGGCCAGGTTCTCGCGGACGCTCATCGAGAACAGCGTCGCCTCCTCGAACGCGGTGGTGACCACCGAGCGGAGGTTCTTCAGCCTGAGGTCGCGGATGTCGACGCCGTCGAGGAGGATGCGGCCGCCGGTCGGGTCGTTGAGGCGCGAGGGCAGCGACACGAGCGTGGTCTTGCCCGAGCCGGTCTTGCCCGCGATCGCGACGGTCTCGCCCGGGCGCACCGTCAGGTCGACGCCCCGCAGGATGTCGCGCGAGTCGTCCTCGAAGCCGAAGCGCACGTCCTCGAAGACGAGTTCGCCGCGTACGGCCCCGCGGTCGACCGCCGTCGCCCCGGGCCGGTCCTTGATGGCCGGTTCGGTGTCGAAGACCTCGTACACGCGGTCGGCGGCCGTCATGGCCTCGTTGCCGTGGGCCATGACCCAGCCGCTGGCCTCGATCGGCCACAGGAGCGCCAGCTGCAGCATGATGAACGCGGTCAGGTCGCCGACCGACAGCTGCCCTTCGGCGACCATGATCGAGCCGAGCACGAGGACCGCGCCGATGGCCGCGGTGGCGATGGCGTCGTACCCCGACCAGGACCGGGAGGCGACGAGGCTCTTGCGGATGCCGCGGTCGCGCAGCTCGGCGGCCTCCTTCTCGAAGCGGGCGGCCATGAGCGGCCCCCGCCCGAGCGCCTTGATGGCCCGGATGCCCAGGGCCGCCTCTTCGGCGGCGCTGGAGACCTCGCCGGACTGGTCCTGCTCGGCCCGCGCCATCGGCAGGTAGTTCCTGAAGAACCCGCGGCCGATGAGGAACAGCGGCACCGCGGAGGTCGCGACGATGAGCGCCAGGCGCCAGTCGATGAACAGCAGCTGGGCCATGATGAGGACGATCATGCCGACCGAGGTGATCGCGAAGACCAGGCCGCCGGCGAAGAACCGCCGGATCATGCCGAGGTCGGAGGTGACCCTGGCGAGGAGCTGGCCGGTCTGCCAGCGGTCGTGGAAGCCGGTGTGCAGCACCTGGAGGTGCTCGTACAGGCCCGCGCGCATGTCGGCCTCGATCGACATCGCGGTCGTGGTCTGCATGTAGCGCCGGGCCAGGTTGAGGATCGCGTCGGCCGCGCCGAGCGCGGCGATGACGGCGACGATGACCGCGAGGCCGCGCATGTCGCCGTCGGTTATCGGGCCGTCGATGGCCCGGCCGACCAGGGGCGGGATGGCCAGGCCCGAGACGATGTTCAGCAGGACCATCGTCCACAGCAGCCCCAGCCGGTAACGGTAGGGGTGGAGGTACTTCTTGATCCGCCACAGGTTCGTCAGCGCCGTCTGACGGGGCGGGGGAGTGTCCGAATCTGAGTCTTCTGGAGTTTTCAACCGCTCTGAGCCCACCGGACCAAACTACGAGCAGGGTGTGACATCCGGCAACTGATATTCCACCTGCCGACCGGTAAGTAATCCCATGACCGTAATCGAATTCGTTGGGCCCCTTGGTAATCGCCGAAAAATATTCGCCGCGCCGCCGGGTCCCAACCTGCGGGACGCGGCGGCGCGCGGGCGATCACTCCAGCAACTGCGACCGCAGCGCCTCGGACCGGTCGAAACCGGTCGCCGCGACGTACGCGGGCATCGAACCGAACCGGGACTTCATCTCCTGGAGCGTCTCCAGCATCGCCTCGGCCGGCGTGGTCAGGCCGCCCTCGTTCGCGGGCTTGCCCATGTTGGCGTCCCGCCAGGCGCGCCAGCGCCGGATGCCGACCATCGACAGCTCGTAGTCGGCCGCGATGTCCTCCTCGGAGACGCCCAGGACCGACAGGAGCGCGGCCGCGACCAGACCGGTCCGGTCCTTCCCGGCCATGCAGTGGAACAGCACCGGCTCGCCGGTCGCGATCACGTCGAGCGAGTCGCGGATGGCCTTGTACCCGGCCTCGTACATGCCCGAGTAGCGCTGGCGCAGGAACCGGACGACCTCCTCGTGCGAGGCGGAGGCGTCGATCCCGAGGTCGATGTCCTCCCACGTCACGTGGAGCAGCTCGAAGTGGTGGAACTCGACCCCGTCGACGTCGGGGAACCGCCCGGCCTGCTCCAGTTCCGGCCCCCGGCGGAGGTCGATGACGTGCCGGACGCCCAGCCGGTTCACCAGCAGGTCGCGGTCGGCCTCGGTCACCATGCCGAGGTTGTCGGAGCGGAACACCTGGCCGGTCTTGACCTTCGCGCCGCCGGCGGCGTCCCAGCCGCCGATGTCGCGGAGGTTGAAGATCTTATCGGCGTGGATGAACTGCTGGGGGAGGGTTTCGACTGTCATGCGGCTGCCTTCCTCTCGGGGGTGATGGACGATCAGCGGTGAGACGACGAACGGCGCGGACCGAAGCGGTCCACGCCGTTGTAGCCCGTTCCATTATCCCGATGGTCCGGCGAACGCCTTCATGCGTCGCAACGAACCCCCGGACAACGGGAGCTTTCGTCTACTTCGAGCTTTCAGCGAGCTGAAACCCCCGGCTGGCGCCGGGGCTCCGCCAACTGCAACAGTGCTACTTGGGTTGCCTGCGGCAACCCCCGGCTGGCGCCGGGGTTCCTTCCGCAAGCTCCAGGCTGCGCTACCTGGTTCCTTCCGCAAGCTCCAGGAACTGCTTCTTGCTCGCCAGGTCCTGCTCGGCCTTCTTGATCCGGCCCGCGTTCCCGTCGGCCTTGGCCCGCTCCAGCTTCTCCTCGGCCTCGGCGACCTGCTGGCGCATCTGGAGCAGCAGCGGGTTCTTCTCGACCGGGACCTTGCGCCAGGCGGTGTCCAGCGCGTCGCGGAGCTTGTCCTCGACGTTGCGCAGGCGCCGCTGGAGCTTCGCCTGGTTCTTGCGCGGCACCGCGCCGATGTCGTGCCAGCCGGCCTGCAGGTCGCGGAACGCGTTCTGCGCGGCCTTCGGGTCGGCCTCGATGTCCAGCGCCTCGGCCTGCTTGAGCAGCTCTTCCTTCGCGGCCTGGTTGGCGTCCAGCTCCGCGTCGCGGGCCGAGAACACCTCCGAGCGCGCGTTGAAGAACACGTCCTGCGCCGCGCGGAACCGCTTCCAGGCCTTCTGCTCGGCGTCCGGCGCCAGTCGCCCGGCGTCCTTCCACTCGGCCATGAGGCTCTTGAGGTGGTCGGCGGTCGGTCCCCAGTCGGTCGAGGTCGACAGCGCCTCGGCCTGCTGGATGAGCTCTTCCTTCTTCTGCCCGATCACCTTGCGCTCGGCGTCGAGCTGCGAGAAGTACGCGCCGCGGTGGCGCGTGAAGGTGTCGCGCGCGGCCGAGAACCGGCGCCACAGCTTCTGGTCGGTCTTCCGGTCGACCCCGTGGATCGACTTCCACTCCTCGATGATCTCGCTGAAGCGCTGGCCCGAGGCCTTCCAATGGCTGTCGCGGGCCGCGAGCTCCTCCGCCTCGGCCACGAGGGCCTCCTTGGCGGCGACGGCCTCGGCGCGCTCGGCGTCCTTGGCGGCCTTGAACTCGTCCAGCTTCTCGTCGGCGTGCTTGGACAGCCCGTCCAGGCGGTTCGCCAGTCCGTCGACGTCGCCGACCACGGCCGCGGTGTCCAGGCCCTCGCGGAGCTTGCGCAGCTGCGAGGCCGCCTGCTCCACGTCGGCCGACTCCGAATTCAGGCGCGCGGCGATGAGATCGACTTCGACGACCAGATCGGCGTACTTCCTGGCGAAGTGCGCGAGACCCTCATCGGTGGAGCCGGCCTGCCAGGAGCCGACCGCGCGCTCGCCGGACGAGGTCTTCACATAGACCGTGCCGTCGGCGTCGATGCGGCCGAAGCTGGTCCAGTCTCCGAGGTCACTCATCGCGGTAATCTCAAATCCTTCACACGAACTAAGGGACGTACTTCCCGTACCTTACGGTGGTCAGCGGGTCGCCGCCAGCCGGGTGGGGCCGCACGAACCGAGGGGGATATCCAGTTGAGCCATCCCAAGCCACAGCTCGCGAACTCCGCCGAGACTGCCGACTTATGGCTCGCGAACTCCGCCGGGAGGCGGGTGGCGGCAACCCCACCCTACAGCCGCCGGTGATCGCCGTCGTAGGCCCCACCGCGGCCGGGAAGACCGCGCTTTCCGTCGCACTGGCGAAGACCCTGGACGGCGAGGTGGTCAACGCCGACTCGATGCAGCTGTACCGGGGGATGGACATCGGGACCGCGAAGATCACCGACGAGGAGAAGGACGGCGTCCCCCACCACGTGTTCGACGTCCTCGACGTTACCGAGCCGGCCGACGTCGCCAGCTACCAGCGACTCGCCCGCGAGGCGATCGCCGACATCCGCTCGCGCGGCGGGCGCCCGGTCCTCGTGGGCGGTTCGGGCCTGTACGTCCA
This sequence comes from Glycomyces harbinensis, assembly GCF_900101745.1. GTDB lineage: Bacteria > Actinomycetota > Actinomycetes > Mycobacteriales > Micromonosporaceae > Glycomyces > Glycomyces harbinensis. Next base: position 338,692 of record NZ_FNAD01000003.1, read on the forward strand.
GGCCGCCCTCGACGAGATGGACTTCCCCGGCACCGACCCGGCGATCCGCGCCCGCCTCGAGGCCGACCTCGAACGCGACGGCGGCGCCGCGCTGTGGGAGCGCCTGAAGGCCCTCGACCCCGAGGCCGCGAAGGCGATCCTCCCCTCGAACGGGCGCCGCGTCGTGCGCGCCCTCGAGGTCGTGGAGCTCACCGGCTCCTTCACCGCGAGCCTGCCCGAGCCCAAGGCCCACATCGAGGCGGTCCGCATCGGCGTCGACCTCGACACCGCGGTCCTGGACGAGCGCATCGAGCGGCGCGTGCGGGCCATGTGGGACGCCGGGCTCCTCGACGAGGTCCGCGCCCTCGAGGCCCGCGGCCTGCGCGAGGGCCGCACCGCCTCCCGCGCCCTCGGCTACAAGCAGGTCCTCGACCACTTCGCGGGGGAATACGACGAGGACGAGGCCTTCCGGCTCACCGTCCAGGGCACCCGCCGCTTCGTGCGACGCCAGCGCTCCTGGTTCAAAAGGGACGGCCGCATCGAATGGTTCGATGCGGCCGATCCGGAACTCTTCGCCAAAGCGCTTACGCGCGCGGGTTGGGAGCCGTCGTCTCCTTCGGGTCGGTGACCGCGACCGGCGCGAGCAGGTCGTTCACCTTGCCGTAGACCTCGTCCGAGAGCTTCACGCCCACGGCCTTGACGTTCTCCTCGACCTGCTCGGGACGGGTCGCGCCGATGATCGCGGCGGACACGTTGGAGTTCTGCAGGACCCACGCCAGGCTCAGCTGCGCGATGGTCAGGCCCAGCTCCTCCGCGATCGGGCCGAGCTGCTGGACGCGCTCGAGCACGTCGTCCTTGAGCCAGCTCTCGACGAAGCGGCCGAACTTGGGGTCGGCGCCGCGCGAGCCCGCGGGCGCGCCCTGGCCCGGCTTGTACTTGCCGGAGAGCACGCCGCCCGCCAGCGGGGACCACACGATCTGGCCGATGCCCAGCTCCTCGGAGGCCGGGACGACCTCGGCCTCGATGACCCGCCACAGGGCCGAGTACTGCGGCTGGCTGGAGACCAGCTGGATCTTCAGGTCCTTCGCGAGCTCGGCGCCGGCGCGGATCTGGTCGGCGGTCCACTCCGAGACGCCGATGTACTGGGCCTTGCCGGAGCGGACCACGTCGGCGAACGCCTGCATGGTCTCCTCCAGCGGCGTCTCCACGTCCCAGCGGTGGGCCTGGTACAGCTCCACGCGGTCGGTCTGGAGGCGGCGCAGGGAGTTGTCGATGGACTCCCTGATGTGCTTGGCCGAGAGTCCGCGGTCGTTCTTGCCCGGGCCCATCGGCCAGTAGACCTTGGTGAAGATCTCGATGCCGTCGCGGCGCTGCTCCTTGAGCGCGCGGCCCAGGACCTCTTCAGCGGCGCCCTGCGCGTAGACGTCGGCGGTGTCGAAGGTGGTGATGCCCGCGTCGAGGGCGGCGTTCACGCACGCGACGGCGGCGTCTTCCTCCACCTGCCCGCCGTGGGTGATCCAGTTGCCGTAGACCAGTTCGGAAATGACGAGGCCAGAGCGGCCGAGATGACGAAACTCCATGCCATGAGATTACCTGCCGAGCGGCTAGCGTCAACGAAACCAAGATCACAGGTGTGCACGTGACGACGGCCTTCCGCCGCGGGCGATCGAAGCCTCGACTAGAGCGGCCCGTCGTCGATGGAGACGGCCGCCTCCAGGGTCCGCAGCGCCTCGGCCCGCTCGGCCCGGGCCGGCACCACCTCGTTGCCGTCCAGACCGAGCGCGCCCCACGAGTACCCGTCGGTGACCAGGAATCCGGCCGGGTGGACCTCGACGCGCTGGTAGCGCGGAGGTACGACGACCCGACCGGTCTTGTGCACCACCAGCACCCTCCCGCGCTGGCCGGCGACGGCGACGCCGTTGACGAATCCGGTCACCGTGCGCCCGTCGGTGGTCGGGGTCTCCATGGCGCCGTAGAGCATCGGGACGACGACGGTGCCGTTGCGGTCGATCGCGCCCCAGTCGGCCTGGCACACGGCGGCGACGCCGCCGCGGAAGTCCCCGGCCTGGCTGAACGCGGCCTGCACGACCGGGCGCCCGTCGGCGCCGAGGTACCCGAAGCGCCCGGTCTGCGGGTCCTGGAACCGGTCGGGCGCGGGGTGTCCGGCCCGCTCGGGCCAGCCGCGCGGCGGCGGCCCGAACCCGGCCTTGGCGGCGCGCTCCTCGATGAGCCCCAGGGCGGTCTCGACGATCTGCATGACGAACCCGTGCGGGTTCTGCTCGGAGGCGCGCTGGACGTGGATGAGCGATTCGGTGATGCGTCCCTGGGCGATGCACGAGAGCCCGGCGTAGGCGCGGACGGCGCCGGTCAGGGTGCGGGGGAGCTCGCCGGCCTCGGCGAGGGCGAAGAGCTGGTCGGCCTCCTCGTAGCGGCCGCGCACGCGCAGGACCTGGCCGAGGCGGGCCCGCGCGGGGGCGAGGAGGAGGTCGGCGCCGACGGCCTCGGCGTACTTGACCGCGGCGGCGGCGTCCACTTCGGCCCCGTCGAAGTCGCCGAGGACGCGCAGGATGACCGCGCGCACGCCCAGCAGCCGGGACTGGTCGGCCTCGGCGGCGTGCCGGGCCAGGCGGAGCGTCGCCTCTTCGCGGATCTGCTGGAGGGCGACGGTGTCGGCGATCGCGTGACGCATGGTGGCGCGATCGAGTGGGCCGAGGGCGCGGAACAGCCCCGCCCGCAAGTCCGCCGCGACATCCACCACGTTGACTACTTTCCGGGGTCAGAGAGGATTACGACAATTCGAGGGTAAGCCATTGGTGACCCGGAGGATACGGCAGAACGATCGCGGGCCTGACTCGTGAGAGAGCGGGCGGGGCGGGCGGCCCCGCCCGCCTACTTGACGACCTTGCCGAGGTCGTCTTCCTTCGCCTTGTAGCTCATGCGGGCGCGCGGGTTGCGCATCGAGCGGGGCATGATGCTCCGCTGGATCGCGTACCAGTACAGGCCGCCCTTGCGCTGCTCAGTGCGCGGGAAGCGCGCGAAGACCAGCCGCTTGACGCGCCGCGTGAGGCAGATCGACTCGACGACGATGACCGCGGTGAGGACCAGCAGCGCGATGAACAGGTAGCTCTGGAGCTGGACCGAGCCGGAGGTGGAGAAGATGAGGATCGCGAACGCGCCGAACATGTAGTACTGGCCGATCGACCAGCGGGAGTCCACGATGTCGCGCACGAGCAGTCGCTCGGGCCCGCGGTCGCGCGCGAGGTGGTACTTGTCGAAGAGCGGGTCGCCCTTCCACTGGCCTTCGGCGATCCGGGCGCGCTCGGCGCGGACGTCCTCCTTGGCCTGGCGCTTCTGCTCCTTGGTCAGCGGTCCGGACTTCTTGACCGCTTCCCGCTTCTCCTTGTTCGACAGGGGCGGGTTGACCGGAGGCCTCGCCTTGGACTGGTTGGGCCGCTTGGGAGTGGCCTTCCCCTTCTTGTCGGTCGCGGCGACGGGCTTGGGCTCCACCGTGCCATTCGGTTCTGTGGCAGGGGCTGCCTGGGCGGACTTCTTCGCCACGGACGATCGGCCTTCCTCAACTCGCTACGGTCTGCTGTCCTCCAAGCATACCTACGCGATCTTCGTGCTCGGCCGCTCGATCTTGGCACCGAGCCCGAGGAGCTTCGCCTCGAAGTTCTCGTACCCGCGCGTGATGTACCGGTCGACGCCGTAGACGCGCGAGGTGCCCTCGGCGGCCATGGCGGCGATGAGGTGGCTGAACCCGGCCCGCAGGTCGGGGATCTGGAGGTCGGCGGCGTGCAGCTTCGAGGGCCCGGCGATGACGGCCGAGTGCAGGAAGTTGCGCCGGCCCCAGCGGCACGGCGTGCCCCCGAGGCAGTCCGAGTACAGCTCGATGTTGGCGCCCATGCGGCGCAGCTCGGAGGTGTAGCCGAAGCGGTTCTCGTACACCGTCTCGTGCATGATCGACAGGCCGTCGGCCTGCGTCAGCGCCACCACGAGCGGCTGCTGCCAGTCGGTCATGAGGCCCGGGTGGACGTCGGTCTCGATCGCGACGGGCTTGAGCGCGGTGCCCGGGTGCCAGAAGCGGATGCCGCCCTCGGTCGGGTCGTCGTCGACCTCGTAGGCCCCGCCGATGGAGCGGAACACGTTGAGGAAGGTCATCATGTCGGTCTGCTGGGCGCCGCGCACGAACACGCTGCCCTCGGTCGCCAGCGCCGCCGAGGCCCACGACGCGGCCTCGATGCGGTCGGGCAGCGCCCGGTGCCGGTAGCCCTTGAGCTCGTCCACGCCCACGATCTCGATCACGCGGTTGGTGTGGACCTTGATGATCGCGCCCATCTTCTGCAGGATGCAGATGAGGTCGATGATCTCCGGTTCGATGGCGGCGTTGCGCAGCTCGGTGGTGCCCTTGGCCATGACGGCGGTGAGCAGGACCTGCTCGGTCGCGCCGACCGAGGGGAACTCGAGCTCGTAGCGGATGCCGTGGAGGCCGTTGGGCGCCGAGAGGTGCGTGCCGTCGGCGTCCTTGTCGACGACCGCTCCGAACTTGCGGAGCGCGTCGAGGTGGAAGTCGATGGGGCGGCCGCCGATGTTGCATCCGCCGAGGTCGGGGATGAAGGCGCGGCCGAGGCGGTGCAGCAGCGGGCCGCACAGCAGGATCGGGATGCGGCTGGTCCCGGCGTGGACGTTGATCTCCTCGACGCCGGCGGACTCCACCGAGGTCGGGTCCATGTAGAGGGTGTCCCCGTCGAGCTCGACGTCGACGCCGTGCACGCGCAGGAGGCCGGTGACGACCTCCACGTCGCGGATGGCGGGGACGGAGCGCAGGACCGACGGGGAGGTGCCGAGCAGTGCCGCCACCATCGCCTTGGAGACGAGGTTCTTCGCGCCGCGGACGGTGACCTCGCCTTCGAGGGGGGTGCCGCCGTGGATGATCAGCACGTCGTCAGAGGTGCCGGTTTCGGGGGTGGCGTCGGTGCTGCTCAACAGGTCTCCTCGATGGGTGGAGTTCTGGGACTGAAGCCGGGAACTTCGAGCGGAACGCGCGGTGTCCGGCCGGGGCCGCACAGGGCGTGAATTCGCTCGGCGGACCAACGATAACGGAATAGCCACAAGGAATACGCCCAGGTAGCGACATAACCCACGGTGATCATGCGCACCTGAACAGGTCGCAACGCACCGTGGTGCCAATGCGTGGAGTGCGCCGTCCGCCGGCCGCGGCGCGTCCCACAGGGAACACGCCGCAACCGGCGGTGGCGGTTGCACTACGGCGCCGTCAGGGAAGTGCGAGCATCCGGTCGAGGGCCTCGCGCGCGTACGCGGCGGTCGCCGCGTCCACGGTGATCGTGTTCGGGACCCGCCCGGCCACCAGCTCCTCGAGCGCCCACACCAGGTGCGGCAGGTCGATCCGGTTCATCGTCGAGCAGTAGCAGACCGTCTTGTCCAGGAACGAGATCTTCTTGTCCGGGAAGCGGTTCGCCAGGCGCCGCACCAGGTTCAGCTCGGTGCCCACGGCCCACGAGGAGCCGGCCGGAGCCGCCTCCAGCTGCCTGATGATGTACTCGGTCGAGCCCACGTAGTCGGCCGCGGCGACCACCTCGTGCTTGCACTCGGGGTGGACCATGATGTTGACCTCGGGGTCGACGCGCCGCATCTCCTCGACGCATTCGAGCGTGAAGCGCCCGTGGACCGAGCAGTGGCCCTTCCACAGGATGATCTTCGCGTTCCGCAGCTCCTCGTCGGTGAGGCCGCCGTTCGGCTTGTGCGGGTTGTAGAGCACGCAGTCCTCGAGCGAGTAGCCCAGCTCGCGGACCATGGTGTTGCGGCCCAGGTGCTGGTCGGGCAGGAACAGGACCTTCTCGCCCTGGTCGTAGGCCCACCGCAGCGCCCGCTCGGCGTTCGAGGAGGTGCACACGATGCCGCCCTCGCGCCCGACGAAGCCCTTGATCGCGGCCGTCGAGTTCATGTACGTGACCGGGACCGTCACGTCGGCGATCCCGACGCGCTGGAGGTCCTCCCAGCACTGCTCGACCTGCGAGGCCGTGGCCATGTCGGCCATGGAGCAGCCCGCGGCCAGGTCCGGCAGGATCACCTGCTGGTGGGGGCCGGTGAGGATGTCGGCGCTCTCGGCCATGAAGTGCACGCCGCAGAAGAGGATGTACTCCGCGTCGGGGCGCGCCGCGGCCTGCTGGGCGAGCTTGAACGAGTCGCCGGTGACGTCGGCGAACTGGATCACCTCGTCGCGCTGGTAGTGGTGCCCGAGGATGAACACGTTGCCGCCCAAGGCCTCCTTGGCGGCGCGGGCGCGCTCGACCAGGTCGGGGTCGGAGGGCGCGGGCAGCTCGCCGGGACAGTCGACGCCGCGTTCGGAGCCCGCGTCGGTGCCGCGCCCGAGGAGCAGCAGAGCGGTCTGGGTGCTACCAGGTTCATTGAAGCCCGTCATACGCGCCATCCTAATCCGTTCCGAGCCCTCCTCAGACCCGAGAAATCCGCCATGCGGACACCCGCCGCGCCGTCCCCCGCCCCCGAAACCCGAACCGATCTCGACGTCACACCTGCCAGGCACGCTTGTGAACGGGGGCGACTCCATTCCGGCAAGCGATTACCTCCCTTCTGCGGCCATCCTCTACCCTCTAGGTGTGCGCATCCTCATAGCTCCCGACAAGTTCGCCGGAACCATGAGCGCCGGCGAAGCCGCCGACGCCGTAGCCGCAGGCTGGCTGCGCGCCCGCCCCGGCGACACCATCGCGACGCTCCCGCTCGCCGACGGCGGCCCCGGCTTCGTCGAAGTCCTCGCCCGCGCCAAGCCCGCGGCGCAGCTGCGCACGGTCGACGTCGTCGACCCGCTCGGGCGCCCCGTCAAGGCCGACTACCTCCTCGACGGCGACACCGCCTACATCGAGTCCGCCGCCGCCTGCGGCCTCCACCTCCTCGCCCCCGAGGAGCGCGACCCCGTCCGCACCACCAGCTACGGCGTCGGCCTCCTCATCGGGCACGCCGTTGAGAGCGGCGCCCGCCGCGTCGTCATCGGCCTGGGCGGCTCCTCCACCAACGACGCCGGCGCCGGCATGCTCACCGCCCTCGGCTGCGTCTTCCGCGACATCGCCGGCGAACCCGTCCCCTACGGCGGCGGCGGCCTCACCTCGGTCCACACCGTCGAAGGCCAGCCCCGCACCCGCGGCGTCATCTTCACCGCCGCCACCGACGTCGACTCCCCGCTGCTGGGCCCCCACGGCGCCAGCCACGTCTTCGGCCCCCAGAAGGGCGCCGACCCCCGCACCGTCGAGCACCTCGAACGGGCCGTCGGCCACTTCGCCCGCACCCTCGAAGACGCCCTCGGCCTCCACGGCGCGGCCGACAACCCCGGCGCCGGCGCCGCCGGCGGCCTCGGCTTCGCGCTCTTCCTCCTCGGCGGCCACCGCGAATCCGGCGCCCGCCTCACCTGCGAGGCCGTCGGCCTCGACGCCGAGATCGCCGAAGCCGACCTCGTCATCTCCGGCGAGGGCTCCTTCGACGCCCAGAGCCTGCGCGGCAAGCTCGCCGCCGAGGTCGCCTCCGGCGCCGCGGCCCACGGCAGGCCGTGCATCGTCATGGCCGGCCGCTCCGAGCTCGCCTCCCACCCCGACCTCGCCGGTGTCTACTCCGTCACCGAACTGGTCGGCAGCGCCGAGGCCGCCATGGCCGCGCCCGTCGAAGGTTTGAGCGCGCTGGCGGAGAAGGTGGCGAAGGAGTGGCATGAGTAGCTACCGTCGGACATCGGACCGGATCGTGCGGCACGCCCCCTGGGGCCTGAGCTCGGACCGTGTCCCAGATGACGACCGGACCGTGTTTTAGATCCCGATCGCAAGCGACCGGGAATAGCTACGCACATGATCCGGTTGGGTACTGTTGACGGGTCGAAGAGACCCGGTCGACCTGGATCTCGCATTTATCAGAGGAGTTGCTAGTGAGCGCCACTCAGCAGACCGAGGACGTCAAGGACACCGCCAAAGTCGGCGTCGTGCTCACGGACGCTGCGGCCGTCAAGGTCAAAGCCCTGATCGAGCAGGAAGGCGAGGAAGGCCTCCGCCTGCGCGTCGAGGTCAGCCCCGGCGGCTGCTCCGGCCTGCGGTACGGCCTGTACTTCGACACCGACGTGCGCGACGGCGACGTCGTCCAGGACTACGAGGGCTTCGGCGTCGTGGTCGACAAGATGAGCGTCCCCTACCTCATCGGCGCCAACATCGACTTCGCCGACCGCATCGACGCCCAGGGCTTCACCATCGACAACCCGAACGCCCAGGGCAGCTGCGCCTGCGGCGACTCGTTCCACTAGGTCCGTCCACGCGGGCCCACCGGGTTCGCGAACGACCTGCGCCGACCCGGCCGGGCGGCCCGCCGTGGCTGCCCTGCCGGGTCGAGTCATGCCCGGGAATGTCCGTTCGTGCTAGGGTTACCGCTCGCCCGGCTCCCACCGCCGGGCCGATCCCGACTTCCGCAGCGCATCGCTGCTTCATTGCGGGCCAACGGCGATCGCCGTTCCCGATCCATCACGTCCCCGACTGAACGAGGACCTTTGCTGTGGCACTTGTAGTGCAAGGCATGAAGACCGCCGTCACCGGCACCACCGCCGACCTCGTCGGCCACGGCCTCGGCCGCCTCGGCCAGGCCCCGGTGGTGATCGACGGCGACGAGCTCGACCTCATCGAGATCATGGAGCGCGGCGGCACCCTCGGTCTGATCCACATCGGTCCCGGCGAGGCGAAGGCCATGCACGCCTACGCCGACCAGTGCCGCGACCTCGGCCTCGAGTTCAGTGCCGACCCCGGCGACCTGGAGGGCGAGGAGGCCGTCGAGTTCTTCACCGGGGCGAAGTTCCTCGTCACCAGCCAGGACCGGTACCAGCTGCTCCAGGCCACCACGGGCCTGAGCGACGACGAGATCCTCGAACGGGTCCGCGTCCGCGTGACCACTTTGGACCAGGACGGCGTCGAGATCGCCGGCCACGACATGGACCGCGTCCGGGTGCCCTTCGCGCGCGCCCGTGAGATCATCGACCCCGCCGGCGGCGGCGAGGCCTTCACCGCCGGTCTCCTGGCCGGACTCGGGTGGGGCATGAGCCTGCGCCGCGCCGCCGAGGTCGGCAGCCAGCTGACCGCGTTGGCGCTGGAGACGGTCGGCCCGCAGGGGTACGCGGTCAACCAGGTCGAGTTCGTGCACCGGCTGGAGCAGTCCTACGGCCCCGCCGCGGCGGCCGAGGCCTCCGCGTACCTGCTGCCCGATTGAACCCGCTGACGGGCTTGACCCGTAATGGAAATCCTTGTCCCACATTCTGGTCTTACGACGGCAATACCGCCGAAATATTCGTCCGCGAAGGTCTCCGCTTACCGTCCGACAGGTAACGATTTCACAACGCACTCTTTCTTTTAGCTGTGTTGTGCGACATGGTGTGAGTCATCCCACGACCCACTCACTCACACCCTGGAGCGTCCCAGTGCGACGAATGCGAATGACGGTGGCAGCGCTTGCCGCCGCCGGGATGGTGGTAACCACCGCCGCCTGTTCCGGAGATGAAGGCGATGTCGACGGCGAGGGCGGCGCCGGCGGCGGCACCGTCAACATGCAGATCGGCGAGATTCGCAGTCTGATCCCCGGTGGCTCCGGCGAGTCCGAGGGCTATCGGATCATCAAGAACGTCTACGACGGCCTGGTCTACTACGACCGCGAGACGGGCGAACCCAAGAACCTCGTAGCCGAGGAGATCACCTCCCCGGACAACCAGGTCTGGACGATCAAGATCAAGGACGGGCTCACCTTCCACAACGGCGAGCCGGTGAACGCCGACGCGTTCATCCGCTCCTGGGACCGCACCGCATACGCGTCCAACTCGCTCCCGCTGAACTACTTCTTCGGGACCTTCGAGGGCTACGCCGAGATGAACCCCGAGCCGCTCCCCGAGGACCAGTGGGCCGACCCGGAGGTCCCCGAGTGGGCCCCGATCGACGTCACCCACCTCTCGGGCGTGACCGCGGTCGACGACCTCACCATCGAGGTCAAGCTGTCCGCGCCGTTCATCGGCTTCCCGACCATGCTCGGCTACGAGGCGTTCTACCCGGTCGCCGAGGAATGCCTGGCCGACACCGAGGCCTGCGAGGCGAAGCCGATCGGCAACGGCCCCTTCATGTTCGAAGAGGCCTACGACATCGAGAGCGGCGGCACCGCCGTCCGCTGGGAGGACTACGCGGGCGACATGCCGGCGCAGATCGACGCCGTCAACTGGAAGGTCTACCTCGAGGGCGACGACTGCTGGGCGGACTTCCTGACCGGCGACATCGACGTCTGCCGCCCGACCGCGGCCGACTACACGACGGCCATGAACGACCCCGACCTGGAGTCGCGCCACATCCAGCAGGACGACCCGAGCATCCTGATGCTCGCCTTCCCGCTCTACGACCCGCAGTACCAGGACGTCAACCTGCGCCGCGCCATCTCGATGGCGATCGACCGAGAGGGCGTCGCGAACGTGGTCGGCCCCGAGCGCTTCTACGCGCTCGACCAGTGGGTCCCCGACTCGATCCTCGGCGGCGGCACGCACTCCTGCGGTGAGTACTGCACCTACGACCCCGAAGCGGCGGCGGCACTCCTGGCGGACGCCGGCGGCTGGCCCGAGGGCGAGAAGATGCAGATCTGGGTGAACGACGCGGCCGACAACGTCGACATCTTCCGCGCCATCGGCGACTCCATCAGCCAGAGCCTGGGGATCGAGTACGAACTCGTCACCCTGGACTTCCCCGAGTTCCTCGCCACCCGCGAGGAGCACAACCTCGACGGTCCGTTCCGCTCCGGCTGGGGCCCCGACTACAACCTGAACGAGAACTACCTGGAGCCGATCTACGGCGGCGGCGCCGCGGTCAACGACCAGGGCTGGGAGAACGCCGCTTACGACGCGAAGATCCTCGAGGCGGGCGCCGCGGCGACCCTCGACGAGGCCGTGGCCCTGTACGCGGAGGCCGAGGCCATCCTCGCCGCGGACATGCCCAGCGTCCCGGTGTTCGGCGAGCGGTTCAACTACTTCTACACCGACCGGCTCGAGAACGTCTTCGTCCACCCGATCTACAGCGGCCCGGGCGGCGACTGCGAGCTCCGCGAAGTCACGGTCATCGAGTAGCGCCGACAACTGAAGACCGCCGGGCCGGACCGGCCGCAGCCGCGCGAGCGGACCTGCGGCCGGTCCGACCCGGGGACTCTGGAATTGGAAAGAAACCATGGGACGCTACGTCATCCGCCGGTTGCTGCAAACGCTCCTCACGCTCGGGATCGTGCTCTTCCTGCTCCACTACCTGACCACCCTGTCCGTCCAGATCAGGGGCAACCCGGCCCTGCTGTTCTTCGGCGGTGACCGCACGCCCGACCCGGGCATGCTGGCACAGGTCGAACGGCTCTACGGGCTCGACAACAAGTGCTACGAGCGCACCGGCGACCCGTGCCTGACGCCGTTCGTCGACCGCCTCCAGAACTACCTCCAGGGCGACTTCGGGACCACGCTCAACGGCAACCGCGACGTCGGGCAGCTCCTCGCGATCTACATCCCGAACACCTTGCGGCTGTTCATCTTCGCGACGATCACGCTCGTGGTCGTCTCGATGGTGCTCGGCACCTGGGCCGCCCGCCACCGCGGCAGGTTCATCGACCACACCGTGCGCGGCACCACGATCCTCGCCGACTCGGTCCCGGTCTTCCTCATCCTGCTGTCCTACGTGTACATCGTCGCCGTCCCGCTCACCCGCTGGGCCAGGGACATCTGGGGCACCGAGTCGTTCATGGGCCAGGTGTTCAGACCCAACTACAACCCCGACTATCCATGGACCACGATCATCATCCCGGGCATCATCGTCGGCACGGTCGGACTCGCGACCATGACCCGACTGATCCGGGCGAGCCAGCTGGAGAACATGGGCTCCGACTTCGTGCGCACCGCCAAGGCCAAGGGCCTAAAGCCGATGCGCATCACGATCGTCCACATCATCCGCAACTCGATGATCCCGATCATCACCGGCATCGGCTTCCTGTTCGCGTTCATGCTCTCCGGCGCCGTCCTGACCGAAGGCGTCATGGGCATCCCGGGCATGGGCCGCATGATCTTCCAGGCGGTGCAGCGCCAGGAGGGCAACCTCGTCATCGTCGGCCTCACAGTCTCGGCCTTCGTCGTGGTGTTCGTGTCCCTGGTCGTCGACCTCCTCTACGCCGCACTCGACCCGAGGATCCGCTATGAGTGAGCTGATCGCGCCCTCCCCGTCCGCCGAGCGACAGGCCTCGCTGTGGTCGGACGCGTTCCGCGCCATGCGCAAGCGCCCCGACGTCATCATCGCGACGCTCGTGCTCCTGATCGTCTTCGCGATGGCGGCCTTCCCGCGCCTGTTCACCGACAAGGACCCGACCGTGTGCCTGGGCCGCGAGGCCCGGCTGCGGCCCGACACCTGGTTCACCGGAGACCATCCACTGGGGACCGACGCGTTCGGCTGCGACTTCGCCGCCACGCTCGTCCACGGCACCCGGCCCACGATCACGCTGGCGCTCAGCGTCATCGTCGTCTCGGTCGTGGTCGGCCTCGTCCTGGGCATCTACGCGGGCTACTACGGCCGCTGGGTCGACGGCCTCATCTCGCGGGCGCTGGACGTCTTCATCGTCATCCCGATGCTCATGGGCGCCGTCCTCATCCTGAGCCTGTTCCGCGGGCGCGTCTCCGCCGACAGCCTCATGGAGACGATCGCCGCGCCGGCGATCGCCCTGGCGCTCTTCGGATGGATGGAGTTCTGCCGCTACACCAGGGCCGCGACCCTGGAGACCAAGAACCTCGACTACGTGGTCGCCGCGAAGTGCCTCGGCGCCTCCGACCGGCGGATCATGTTCAAGCACATCCTGCCCAACGCGATCGTCCCGGTCACGGCCGTCATCCCCACCACCATCGGCGGCATCATCGTCACCGAGTCGGCCCTGGCCGTCCTCGGCATCGGCGTGCAGCCGCCGGCGACCAGCTGGGGCGTGCTCCTGTCCAAGGGCACCGAATGGGCCGGCGGCGGGTACGTCTACCTGTTCGCCTGGCCGCTGGCCATGCTCATCCTGACCGTGTTCGCGTTCGCGACCTTCGGCGACGCCCTGCGCGACGCCCTCGACCCGAAACTGAGGTGAACCCGGTGTCAGAGACCATCCGCGTCATCGGCGACACCCTCCCCGGCGCCGACATGAACGCGCCGCTGCTCGAAGTGGACGACCTCCGCATCGACTTCAAGGTGCGAGGCAAGCGGGTCCCGGCCGTTCGGGGCGCGAGCTTCACGCTGGAGCAGGGGCGCACGCTCGCCGTGGTCGGCGAGTCCGGCTCCGGCAAGTCCGTGACCTCCCAGGCGATCATGGGCATCCTCGACACCCCGCCGGGGCACGTCACCGGCGGGGCCGTGCGCCTGCACGGCGTCGACCTCCTCGGACTGGACGAGGAGACCCGCAGGACCATCCGCGGCAACCACATCGCGATCGTGTTCCAGGACGCCCTCTCGGCGCTCAACCCCCTGTGGTCGGTCGGCTTCCAGATCGGCGAGCTCTTCCGCGTCCACCGCGGCACCAGCCGCAAGGCCGCGAAGCTGAAGGCGATCGAACTGCTCGACCTCGTCGGCATCCCGGACGCCGCCAACCGGATCGGGCACTACCCGCACCAGTTCTCCGGCGGCATGCGCCAGCGCGTGATGATCGCGATGGCGCTGGCGCTGGACCCCGAGGTCCTCATTGCCGACGAGCCCACCACCGCGCTGGACGTGACGGTACAGGCCCAGATCATGCGCCTGCTCAAGAAGATCCAGGCCGAGCGGAACATGGGGCTGATCCTCATCACGCACGACCTCGGGGTGGTCGCGGACGTCGCCGACGACGTCGCGGTCATGTACGCCGGGGAGGTGGTCGAGCGCGCGGGCATCCGCGACACGTTCAAGCGCCCGGCACACCCTTACACGAAGGCGCTGCTGCGGGCGATCCCGCGCGTGGACGCCATCGGCCAGGAGCTGGAGGTCATCCGCGGGCTGCCGCCGAACCCGGCCTCGCTGCCGGGCGGGTGCCCGTTCCACCCGCGCTGCTTCGCCGCCGAGGACCGGTGCGCGACGGAGGTGCCGCCGTGGGTGGAGCCGGCCGAGAACCACGGCAGCCGCTGCCACTTCGCCGAGGAGGTCTACACCGATGAACGCTGAACCGGGCCGCGCGAGCGCGGCAGAGCCGGTGCTGGAGGCGAAGAGCCTCGTCAAGCACTTCCCGATCCAGCGCGGCGTCGTCATGAAGCGCACGGTCGGCCACGTGCAGGCGGTCGACGGGGTGGACCTGGAGCTCCACGCGGGCAAGACCTTGGGCGTCGTGGGGGAGTCGGGGTGCGGCAAGTCGACCCTGGCGAAGCTCCTCGTCGGCCTGGAGACCCCCACTTCGGGTTCGATCAAGTTGCAGGGCAAGGAGATCGGGAACCTGTCGCAGCGCCGGATCCGGCCGTTCCGCCGGGACATCCAGCTGGTGTTCCAGGACCCGTACACCTCGCTGAACCCGCGCCTGACCGTCGGCGACATCGTCGGTGAGCCCTTCGAGATCCACTCCGACGTGGTGCCGAAGGCCAAGCGGGCCGACGAGGTCAAGGAGCTGCTCGACATGGTCGGGCTCAGCCCGGACCACGTGAACCGGTATCCGCACCAGTTCTCGGGCGGCCAGCGCCAGCGCATCGGGATCGCCCGGGCCCTGGCGCTGCGGCCGAAGGTGCTGGTGTGCGACGAGCCGGTGAGCGCCCTGGACGTGTCGATCCAGGGGCAGGTGATCAACCTGCTGGAGCGGTTGCAGAACGAGCTGGGGCTGGCGTACGTGTTCATCGCGCACGACCTGTCGGTGGTGCGGCACATCGCGGACGAGGTCGCGGTGATGTACCTGGGGAAGGTCGTGGAGCGGGGCACGGGCCCGGAGATCTACGACCATCCGCGGCACCCGTACACGCAGGCGCTGCTGTCGGCGGTGCCGGTCCCGGACCCGGACCTGCGGGGGCAGCGGGACGAGATCATGCTGCAGGGCGACGTGCCGTCCCCGATCAACCCCCCGTCGGGCTGCAGGTTCAGGACGCGGTGCTGGAAGGCGACCGACCACTGCGCCGAAGAGGTCCCGACCCTCGAGGTGGGGGACGAGGGCACCCACCCGACGGCCTGCTTCTACGCCGAGGAGAGGGACGTCACACACGCGGTGAAGTAGCGAACGACCGAAGTCAAGGGGCGCCCTCTTTGTCCGAAGAGGGCGCTCTTTGTTTCGTTACCCGCGAACGCGCTCTCTCGGCTTGACAAGGTTTCATGATCACCTTAATGTCGAGCATCCCTCGAATAATTGTAGCTTCGACAAATACGAAACGGTAACTTCACCGCGCGTATCGGTCGGCGTCACCGGTTCGAGTTCCCTCCGCTCTGCATTCGAACTCTCCACACAGGAGTGACCTGATGACCATGAACCGCAAGACGACAGACGGGGTCGAGGGCTTCTCGGCGCCGCAGCTGCGAGGCCGGTAGCCGGGCTTCGCCGACATGACCGACCCCAGCGCGGCCCCGCCGCAGTTCAGGCGGGCGGAACCCGACGCCGACCGCTCCAACACCGCCACCTGGCACCTGTGCGCACGTGTCTACATGGACCCGGCCTTCCGGGACCACGTCCTCAACGACTACTACGAGCGAGAGGACCGGGCGCTCGCCCCGGACCCGGGCATCGACCGCGGCCTCGTGGTGCGCCACGCCCTCCATGCGCGCACCGTCAACGCCGGCGCGATGCTCGCGATCTTCGGGCTCGGCCTCGTGCTGATGGCGTCCCAGCCCTGGGCCGACCGGCTCGTGCTGGCCGCGGTCTGCCTCTGCTGGCTGGCGGCGGCCTGCGTCGTGCAGCAGGCCGCCGCGAACTGGCGGCTGCGCATGGAGACCTACTCGGTGGGGGCGCTGTTCTACGGACTCCCGATCCGGTTCGTCGTCGGCGCCGGAGCGGCGCTCCTCGCGATCGGATGGCTGGTCGGCTGGGACCGCCGCCCGTGGCACCTGGCGGCCCAGCTCGGGGGACTGGCGCTCATCAGCGCGCTCGCCGGCCTCTACCGCGGGTACCGCGTCGCGCGGATTCCGAACGGCAGGAACCCTCCCGGAGTGCCGAACCCCTGGCTCGCCAGGATCGAGCGGACCCGCGGCGCGGAGGTCGTCACGCACCGGCCCGAGCTCGCGATCGTCGGCTTCGGCATCCGCGGCGCGGTCGCGCAGGTCGTGCTGCCGCTGCGCACGCCGAACCGGGCGCCCGCACCGGAGCTGGTGGACCTGGAGCTCATCGTCAAGGAGGTGCGCGCGCACATCGAGTCGCTCGCGACCGAGGCGTGCGCCGAGAGCGACCTGCCGCGGCTGGAGCTGTTCGAGCACGTCTTCGTGGCCGACTCCGAGGTTCGCCGGCCGGTGTACTGGGTGAAGGACCTGCACGTCGGCGGACGGACCTTCGAGTCGATCGCCGACATCCGCTCGGCGCCGTTGCCGATGGTCCAGCCGTTCCTGCGCATCCAGGTGTCGCAGTCCGGCGGGGAGCTGGTCACGAACCTGTTCGTGCGCTTCGTGTTGGAGGTCGACACCCTGACGATCGACTTCGCGCCCTACCACCTGCTCCCGACGCAGGCCCGGTTCAGGTTGTTCCGCGACGGCGAGGCGGAGGCCGCGCCGCTCCTGGTGTGCAGTGCGGGCTTCGGGTTCATGGCGGTGCCGCTGATCGTCCTGCAGGCGCCCGTCAGCGCCGCCAAGACGCTCTGGCGGTGGACCGCGCGCGGCACGCGGCCGTTCATTCGCTGGATCGACTGGACGCCTGGGGAATGCGGTGCGGGCAACGGCATCCGTGAGGCCAGCGTCGACGAGAGCGTGAGCCATTCGGCGGCGGCGGAGGCGACCGAGCGGATGGCGGCCCTGCTGGTGCGCCAGTGCAAGGCCGGGCTCCGCCAGCACCTGCGGGACCGGATCGACGTCAGCCGGCTCGAAGTCGACAAGGGCGAGCCGGTCCACCACCACCAGTACAACTTCCACAGCGACGGCGGCGAGATCTCGATCGCTTCGGTCGGCCCGCGGTCGCGTGCGGTCGTGGGGGCGATGGGCCGCCGCAGCCGCGGCGCGGTGAACCGGCTGCTCGACCTGTTCAGGCCGTGAACGGCGGGAGGGCTCCGCAATCGCGGAGCCCTCCCGTTCGCCTGGCGTTCAGGCCCTGCGGTGGCGGTGCTTCGTGGTCTTCTCGACCGAGCCGTCGGGGTTGTACACGGTCCACTCGCCGACCTTCTTGCCGTGGTCGTACTCGCCCCGGTCGATCAGCACGCCCTCGGCGGTCCAGCGTTCCCACAGGCCGTGCTTCTCCTCGCGGTCGAAACCGCCGCTCTGGAGCCGCTCGCCGTTGGCCCGCCACCAGTTCCAGTGCCCGTGGACCGCTCCCGCCTCGAACGGGCCGACCGATCGCAGCCGCCCGTCGTCGGCGAAATGCCTCCAGACGCCTTCGCGAACGCCTTCGACGTACTCGCCGGTCATGAAGCCGCCGTGCGCGTCCCGTTCGGCCCACGGCCCGGTCTTGCGGCCCCGGTCGTCGAGCGCGTTCGGCATCGTCTCAGGGTCGGGCGCGTCCTGCGCGTCCATGCGTCACCTCCGGTCGGGGCCGCTCGGGCGGCCCTTCAGCCGAGCCTAGGCGCGATGCCGGTGCGGCGCAGGCGGTTGACAGAGGTCAGCGGGTCAACGCGTCGGCCAGGGCCAGCAGCGCCGAGACGAGCAGGACCGGGCCGGTCGTCGCGCCGACCACCGCGCTCACCGTCAGCGCCCTCGCTCTCGCGACGAACACCGACGCCACCGCGGCGACGGTGATCAGCGCGGCCGTGACGTGCACGGCGGGGATCTCCAGGATCACCGCGACCGGGAAGAGGTGCACGCCCACCACGAACGCGATCCACGCCGGGATGAGCTCCGTGCGCCTGCGCCACGCCAGGAGGCCCGCGCCGAGTCCGGCCAGGGCGAACTCGATGCCGACCGTGATGCCGAACAGCTCCCCGGTGCGGTCGCCGAAGACCGTGCCGTCGGACCAGTGCCGCCACAGCAGCAGTCCGCCGCCGATCGCGGTGAGGCCGCTGAGGATCGAGCCGATCCGCAAGGGCCACAGCCATGACGCCGGAGGCTTCTCCTGGGCCCAGCCGAACCAGGCCATGGCGAAGAAGCCGAAGACGGCCGCGAGTCCGGCGGCGTCGCGAAGGTGTTCGGGGCTCAAGGCGGGCCTTTGCTTTCGGGGCGGGAGGGCGTGCGCGCCAGCCTATCCGGCCGCGGCGAGCGGCTTCTCGTAGCAGAGCGAGATGGCCGAGCCCGCGTAGTGGCCGAACAGCGGTATCCGCCGGTAGCCCTCGCGCTCGTAGAAGCGGATCGCCTCCGGCTGCGCGTCGCCGGTCTCGAGCCTGACGGTGGTCCAGCCCCGTTCGCGGGCGGCGTCCTCCAGCGCGGCCAGGATCGCGGCGGCCACGCCCGAACCGCGCGACTGCGGGATGACGTACATGCTTGATCTCGGCCGAGGCGGCGTCGAGGGCGCGGAGGGCGCCGCAGCCCAGCGCGCCGCCGTCGGCGTCGAACGCCATGACGAACACGTCGACGTCCTCGGCGGAGGGCGCCGGGCCGGGCTCGTGGTCGTCGCAGCCGTAGACGGCGTCGAGCTCGGCCCGCTGGCTCAGGCGCAGCGCGATCCCCTGCGGGTCTTCCCAGTCGCGCAGTTCGATGGTCCAGGTGGCGGTGGTCGGCATGGCGTGGTCCTGTCGCAGCGAGTGTCGTAACAGATGTTACCGTAACACTTGTTACGAAGAAATCGACCGAGGGGAGCGGGCCATCGCACGCAGGGCGGATCACGGGGCGCAGCAGGAGCGCATCTCCGAGGCGGTGTGGACCCTCCTGGCGGGCAAGGGCATCGAGCACCTCACCATCCGCGCGGTCGCCCAGGCGGCCGGATGCACGACCGGTTTGGTGATGCACCGCTTCCCGGGGCGCCGCGCGCTCCTCGTGCACGCCCGCGACCTGCTCCACGCCCGCACCCGCGTCCGCGTCGAACGGATCGAGGCCGAAGCGCCCACCCCGCGCGCGGCCCTGCGAGCGGTACTCGCGCAGGGCATGGCGCTCACCGAGGACTCCGCCCAGGAAGCCCTGGTCTGGATGGGGTTCCTCGCCGCCTCGGTCGGCGACGAAGAACTGATCGCCTTGCACCGCAAGAACAACCGCGCCTGGAGGGACCGCGTGGCCCGCCTGGTCGCCGCATCCGCCCCGGACTGGCCCGCCGAGCGCGCCGACGCGGCCGTGTTCGCCCTGGTCGCGGCCTCCGAAGGCGCGGCCCAACTCGCGTGCTTCGACCCCGAGGTCTACGACGCCCGCGCACAGGAGTCCATGCTCGACGCGACCCTGGAGGCCCTCGGCCTGTCCTGACTCGACGGTGGGGCCCGGCGGCCGGGAGTGGATTCGCACCGCGGCATCTCGTAGTATTGACGGTTCGCAGCCGATGATCGGAGCCTCTCTTGATCCGACCGACGACCGGACTCCCCGACCCCGCCCCGCGCAGGTCCCTTGCGGCGACCTGGCTGGCGCTCATGGTCGCCGGGGTCTCCCTGGTGTGCGCCGCCGCGGCGTGGGCCGCCGCCTCCCCCGCCCAGGCCGACGCCGCCGCGAGGCTGCTCGACCGCGACGACGAGTTCGCCCGGCACTACCTCCTGCAGCTCGACCAGATCGTGCAGTTCCGGTTCCTCGACCTCGCGATCGCCTACCTCGCCGGCGCCGTGCTCTTCACCGCCCTCGCCGTCGCCGTCCGCATCGGCCCCCGCTGGTCGGTCGTGGCCACCGGATCGCTCAGCGCCGCAGGGGTGCTCATCATCGCGTGGTTCGCCATCGGCCGCGTCCTGGCCGGGCTTCCCCCGGTCGGCGACTGGGGCTACGACGAGATCGCGCCGATGCTCATGGAAGGCGCCCCGGCCTGGTTCGGCACCGCCGAGCAGCTGCCCCTGCTGGCCGCGTTCGCGGGGCTGCCGCTCATCCTCGTGCTCCTGTTCATCGGCCACATCCGGGCCCGGGCCCCGCACGGGGCGGACGGCCCCGAACTCGGCTGGTGAACCGATAAACCCGTGCGCCCCACGGCGCGCACGGGTATCGTGCGTTCCGCCTCCGACGAAAGGAACGCGCATGATCCCCGACCCGGCAGTGCTGCACCCGATGACCGGGCAGCCGCGAGTGGTCTTCCTCAAGCCGCTCGTCGAGTCCGAGAAGATCGACGTCGGCGACTACACGTACTACGACGACCCGGACGACGCGACCGCGTTCGAGGAGAAGAACGTCCTCTACTCCTACGGCCCCGAGAAGCTCGTGATCGGCCGCTACTGCGCGATCGCCACCGGCACCAGGTTCCTCATGGCCGGCGCCGACCACCCCATGCAGGGCGTCTCTACGTTCCCCTTCGCGATCTTCGGCGGCGAGTGGACCGAGAAGACCCTCGACATCGTCATGGCCGGCGGCAGCCGCGGCGACACCGTCGTCGGCAACGACGTCTGGTTCGGCTACCAGGCCCTGATCATGCCCGGCGTGACCATCGGCGACGGCGCGATCATCGCCTCCGGCGCCGTGGTCACCGGCGACGTCGCGCCTTACACGATCGTCGGCGGCAACCCCGCCAAGCCGATCCGCCGCCGCTACGACGACGCCGAGGTCGAGCTGCTGCTGCGCGCCGCCTGGTGGGACTGGCCGGTCGAACTGGTCACCGAGCACGCCCGCACGATCATGTCCGGCACTCCGGCCGACATCGCGGCCATCGCCGCCGCGAACGGACGGGAGCGGGCCCTTTGAGCGCCTCCGACCCCACCGCGGTCCGCGCCTCCGGACCGTACGCGATCACCGCCGGCGGGGCCGCCCCGGAGACCGGCTCGCTCGCGCCGCGCCGAACGCTGAAGAGGGCCGGTCGCGCGACCGGCCCTCTCACCACGCCTTCAGGACGCGGTCGCCGCCGCGTACCGCGCGGCCACGTCCTGCCAGTTCACGACCTCCCACATCGCCTTCACGAAGTCGGGGCGGACGTTCTTGTACTGCAGGTAGTACGCGTGCTCCCACGCGTCGAACGCCAGCAGCGGCACCGAGCTCTGCGCGACGTTCCCGTGGTGGTCGTAGACCTGCTCCACGATGAGCCGCTTCGAGGTCGGCTCGAACGAGAGCACGCCCCAGCCCGAGCCCTGCACCAGCGTGGTCGCCGCCGACAGCTGCCCGTGGAAGCCCTCGAACGAGCCGAAGTACTCGTCGATCGCCTCGGCCAGGTCGCCCTCGGGACGGCCGCCGCCGTCCGGGCTCATGTTCTCCCAGTAGAGGGAGTGCAGGACGTGCCCCGAGACGTTGAACGCGAGGGTCTTCTCCAGGCCCACGATGCCCGAGAAGTCGCCCTTGTCGCGCGCCTCGTCGATGCGCTCGATCATGTCGTTGGCGCCCTTGACGTACGCCGCGTGGTGCTTGTCGTGGTGCAGTTCGAGGATGTGCCCGTTGATGTGCGGCTCCAGCGAGCCGTAGTCGTAGGGCAGGTCGGGAAGCGTGTAGACGGTCATCGTCGCCTCTCTGTTCCGTGGCAGTACGAATGTTGCCGCCACTCTCGCACAGTTGCAAAACTGTTGCAATAGCAACAGGCCTGCATGAAGCGTGATCCCCGTCGTCTTAGGACCTGCGGACGAGGCGCCCGGGATGCCTGGGCGCGCAACGCCATCGCGCCTCAGCGCGACAGCCGCCTGATCCCCTCCACGATCCCCGGCAGCACCTCCAGGAACCGCTCGACCTCCTCCTCGGTCGTCTCCCGGTGCAGCGACACCCGCACGTTCCCGTGGCTGAGCACCCCCATCGCCTGGAGCACGTGCGAGGGCCGCAGCCGCGTCGACGCGCACGCCGACCCCGACGACACCGCGAAGCCCGCCCGGTTCAACTCCGTCAGCAGCACCTCGCCGTCCACCCCCAGGCAGGAGAACGTCACGATGTGCGGCAGCCGGTCCACCGGATCGCCCGGCAGCTCCACCTCCGGGATCGTCTCGGCGATGTGCTCGCGGATCTGCTCGGTCAGCGCCCGCGCCCGCTTCGACAACTCCTCGCGCTCGGACACGACCGCGCGCAGCGACGCCGCCGCGGCCACCGCCGCCGGAACGTCGACCTCCCCGATCGCCTCACGGATCGAGGAGTCCTCGCCAGGGAACGGATTGCGCCACCGCGTGCCCTTGCGCACCACCAGGATCCCCGCCCCGGACAGCCCGCCCCACTTGCGCGCGCTGGCCGCCAGCACCGACCAGCCCTCGGGCACCGGCTCCCACGGCAGGCTCGCCGCCGCGTCGCACACCAGCGGCACGCCGCCGAGGTTCGCCGCGATCGCCGCGATCGGCTGCCGGGTCCCCACCTCGTGGTTCGCACTCTGGATCGCCAGCACCGAGGCGTCCTCGACCCCCGCGAGCGGATCGGCGTCCACCCGCCCGAACCGGTCCACCGGCACGCTCGCCGACCCGCCGCGCGCCGCGCGCCCCCGGCTGTCGAACCACTGTGCCGCGTGCAGCACCGACGAGTGTTCGACCGCGCCGTACACGAGCGGACCCGGCTCGCTCCGACCCGCGATCACGCCCAGTATCCCGGCGTGCACCGCCTGTGTCCCGCTCGATGTGAAAGTGACCTCATCAGGGCTGACGCCCAGGGACGCGGCCGCCGACTGCCGGGCGGCGTCGAGCAGCATCCGCGACCGCCTGCCCAATGTGTACAGTCGGCCCGGGCCCGCCCAGCCCTCCGACAAAGCCGCAGCATAGGCGTCGCGCGCCGCCGGATGGGGCGGCTGCGCGGTCGCGCCGTCGAAGTAGGTCTCGGTCACCCTTCCAATCTAGAAGACTCAGGGCGCCGAACCCAACCCCTTGCACCCGGGGCCCCGGACCAAGCAGTAGGCTCTTGCCGTCAAGATCTGCGCCCTGCCGCCCGCCCGGCGGCGGACGCGGAGCCGAGCGCTGAGAAAGGCATGAGACAGGTGGTCGGAAAACCGTCCCGAGAACGTCGCGGCCGAGCCCGCCGCGCGATAGGTCTCACCGGGATCGCCGCGATGCTCCCAATCGTGCTCGCGGGGTGCAGCCTTGACGACGCCTTTTACCTGGGTTGGCCGCGCACGCGCCCCACGACGCAGTCCGAGCAGATGTTCGACCTGTGGATCGGCTCGACGATCGCGGCCCTCGCGGTCGGCGTCATCGTCTGGGGCCTGACGTTCTGGTGCATCGCCGCCTACAAGAAGAAGGACAGCGACACCGAGCTGCCCCGGCAGACCAAGTACAACCTGCCCGCCGAGCTCACCTTCACGGCGCTGCCGTTCGTGCTCATCGGCATCCTGTTCTACTACACCGTGGTCGTGCAGGACAACGTCACCGAGATGAGCGACGAGCCCTCCTCCTGCACCGAGATCACCGCGTTCAAGTGGAACTGGCAGTTCACCTACACCGATGAGAACTGCGACCCCCTCACCGGCGCCGACGGCCAGCCCGTCGTCGAGACCGGCGACTCGGACTACATCCCGATCATCGTGGTCCCCAACCAGGACGACGTCCGCTTCGAGGCCACCGCCGAGGACGTCATCCACTCGTTCTGGGTCCCCGACATGCTCTTCAAGCGCGACGTGATCCCGGGCGGCGAGGCGCAGACCACCCGCTGGGAGGTCGACTTCAACTCCGAGGGCACCTTCGTCGGCAGGTGCGCCGAACTCTGCGGCGCCTACCACGCCTTCATGAACTTCGAGATGCGCGTGGTCTCCCCGGAGGACTACGAGACCTTCGTGAACGCCCGCATCGAGGGCGCCTCGACGCCCGAGGCGCTGGAGCTGATCGGCCAGGACGCGTACGCCACGACCACGCACCCGTTCGACACCGCCCCGGCCTCGGGCGAAGCGAGCTAGGAGAGCGACATGAAAACCGAGCACCGCCTCTTCGCCATCGTCATGGTCTTCATGTTCCTGTTCGCCGCCGGCTACGGGTACTGGACCTACATCAACGACAACCCGGCCTACGGCAGGCCGAACCACGTCGAATGGGTCGGCACCATCGGCCTGATCTTCTCGGGACTGCTCACCGGCATGGTGTGGCTGGTCTTCTGGGTGATCTCGCGCCGCATCGACCCGCGCCCGGAGGACCGCCCCGACGGCGAGATCTCCGACGTCTCCGGCGAGGTCGGCTTCTTCAGCCCCGGCTCGTACTGGCCGCTGGGCCTGGCCCTGACCGCCGTCATCACCGGCGTGGGCGTCGTCTTCTGGCTGCCGTGGCTCATCACGGCGGGCGGCGTGGCGCTCCTGTTCGCCGTCGGCGGCCTGACGTTCGAGTACTACACGGGCACCCGCAAGCTCGGCCCGCAGTAACGCAGCCGAAAGGCCCGGAGCTCAACCGATTTACGGCTCGCAAGCATCGCCGCGGTTCGCTCCGGGCCTTTCGCCTTGCCCCTTCCGGCGGCCCAGCGCGCCGCAGAAGCCCGTTCGGCCCCTTAGGTAGGGTGTGGCGGTGACTCCCTCTGTGCAGCGCCGCAAGGCGCCGCTGCTGCGGCGCGTGATCGGCACGGTCTTCTACAACCTGCCGCACCCGATGCGCCGGCGGATCGTCCGGATCGTGACGCCCACTTACACGCTCGGCTCCGTCGTCCTCGTCATGGACGAGGACCGCGAGCACCTGCTGATGCTGCGCCAGCCGCCGGGGCGACGCTGGACCCTCCCGGCGGGCCTGCTCAACCGCAACGAGACGCCGCTCCAAGGAGCCCGCAGGGAGCTCAACGAGGAGACCGGCATCGAAGCCGACTTCGACGAACTCGTCCCAGCCGATCCGTGCGCCGTGGTCCACACCCACGGCAGATGGGTCGACAACGTCTTCCGCCTCGTCCGCGACCCGTCCCAGACGCAGGTCATCGTGGACGGCCACGAAGTCTGGGACGCCGCCTGGCAGAGGGCCGACGACCTCCCCGAAATGACCCGGGCGACGGCGAAACTCCTGTCCCACTACGGCCTGGGCCCCCTCGCCGCCGAAGCGGACGACCCGACCACAGCCTGAGGTCCCTCCAGGGTGCCGACGCCGAACGCGAAGAGGCGGCCGCCCGCGACTTCGCAGGCGAACGCCTCCGCCGAAGACGATCGAGGGAACGAGTCGGCCGGTACGCCGGATTCTGTCGTTGAGCGGCCATCCATCTAGGCGCGCCGTCGCCGGCGTGCTCGAGCGGTCTACCCGCGAAGGCACCCCTGCGGGTTCGGGCGGGCCGCCCTCAAGCCTTCGCGCAGAGCCTCGCGGCTCCTCTTGACCTTGCTCCGGGTGGGGTTTACCTAGCCGCCGCCGTCACCGGCGGCGCTGGTGGTCTCTTACACCACCGTTTCACCCTTACCGGCCGAAGCCGGCGGTCTGATTTCTGTGGCACTGTCCCGCGGGTCGCCCCGGGTTGCCGTTAACAACCACCCTGCCCTGTGGAGTCCGGACGTTCCTCGACACTGACGGTCTCCCGTCACTGTCGCGACCGCCTGGCCGACTCGTCCCAGCGGTAAAGCGTACGCTGCCGGAGCCATGAACTTGCTCCAGGTCTCCGCGCTGCTCCTCGCGGGCCTCCTCGGCGGCGGCCTCAACGCCGTGGCCGGCGGCGGCTCCCTCATCACGTACCCGACGCTGATGGCCGTCGGCGTCCCGCCGCTCTATGCCAACGCCACCAACGGCATCGCCGTCGCCCCCGCCTACGCGGCGGCCGCGTTCGGCTCCCGCGAGAACCTCCGCGGCCAGCGCCGCAGGGCCCTCTCGCTGATCCCCACGGCCATGGTCGCCTCGGTCTGCGGCGCCCTGCTGCTGCTCAACACCCCGCACTCGGTCTTCGAGGCGATCGTGCCGTTCCTGGTGCTCGCCGCCACGCTGCTCATGGCCGTCGGCCCCTGGATCAACCGCAAGGTCACCGGCCGCAACGGCGGCCGGGCGCTCCACCCGGCGGCGCTGCACGTCGGCGTCTTCGCGGGCTGCCTCTACGGCTCCTACTTCAACGCGGCGCTCGGCCTCATCCTCATGGCCGTCATCGCCATGAGCGTCAGCGAGAAGCTCGTCCGCATCGGGGCCCTCAAGAACTTCTGCACGATGCTCGTCGGCGTCGTCACCTGCGTCGTCTACGGCATCTGGGCCGAGGTCGACTGGCTCGCCATCGGCGTCCTGGTGCCCGCCACGTTCATCGGCGGCTACCTCGGCGCCCGCGTGTTCCAGAAGATCCCCGAGCGCCCCCTGCGGATCGCGATCGTCGTCTACGGCCTGATCCTGTCGGCGATCCTGCTGGTCCGGTCCTTCTAGAGGGACTTCGCTCCTGGGCTTCCTGTTCGGCTTCGCCCCCGAGCTTTCTGTTCGGCTTCGCCCCCGAGCTTTCTGTTCGGCTTCGCCGAAGTCACATGACGCGGCGCGCCCGGACGCGGAAGAATAGGGCCATGCCGACGCTCCGTATCGCACTCGCCCAGGACAACCCGGTGGTAGGCGACCTCGACCGCAACGCCGACCTCATCAGGCGGGCCGCCACCGCCGCGACCGCCGCGGGGGCCCACCTGCTGGCCACCGGGGAGCAGTCGCTCACCGGCTACCCCGTCGAAGACCTCGCCCTGCGCCACTCCTTCGTGGAGGCCAGCCGCGAGCGCCTCGTCCGCCTCGCCGCCGAACTCGCCGAGGACGGGAACGGCGCCCTCCCGGTGGCCGTGGGCTACCTCGACGCGGACGGGCCCATCCCCGCGAGCATCGGATCGGTGGGCGGGCGCGGCATTCGCAATGCGCTGGCGCTCATTCAGGACGGCAAGATCCTGTTCCGCTACTACAAGCGCCACTTTCCGAACTACGGCGTCTTCGACGAGGAGCGTTATTTCGTTCCCGGGCACGAATTGCACCTCGCCCGCATCGGCGGGGTCGACGTGGCCTTCACCATCTGCGAGGACATCTGGGGCGGCGTCCCGTTCACCGCCGCGGCCGAGGCCGGGGCCGGCCTGGTGGTCAATGTGAACGCCTCGCCGTACGAGCAGGGCAAGCAGGAGCGCCGCCTCGCGGTCGTGCGCGAGCGCGCCGCCGAGGTCGACGCGCCCATCGCGTACCTCAACATCGTCGGCGGCCAGGACGACCTGGTCTTCGACGGCGGCTCGGTCATCGTCGGCGCCGACGGGAAGGTCCTCGCCTCGGCCCGCCGGTTCGCCTCCGAACTCCTGATCACCGACGTGGAGGTCGCCGCCGCGGCCGGCGGCGACGTCGCGAACCACTCCTCGACCACGATGAGCACGTCGCTGCACGTGGTCTCGGAGGGGCCCGCGGCGGTCGAGACGCGCATCGAGCCCTCGTACGCGCCGGAGCTGGACCGCCTGGAGGAGATCTGGGAGGCCCTGCGCCTGGGCCTGGGCGACTATGTGGAGAAGAACGGCTTCGCGTCGGTCATCTTCGGGCTCTCGGGCGGCATCGACTCGGCCCTGACGGCCGTGCTCGCGCGCGACGCGATCGGCGCCGACCGCGTCCACGTGGTCTCGATGCCCAGCCAGTACTCGTCCTCGCACTCGATCGACGACGCCGCCGACCTCGCGCAGCGCTGCGGCCTGCACTACTCGGTGGAGACGATCCAGCCGATCGTGGACTCCTACCTCGCCGAGATCGCGATCTCGGGGCTCGCGGTGGAGAACCTCCAGGCGCGCGTGCGCGGGAGCCTGCTCATGGCCCTGTCGAACCAGCACGGGCACCTGGTGCTCGCGCCGGGCAACAAGAGCGAGTACGCCGTGGGCTACTCGACGATCTACGGCGACGCGGTCGGCGGTTTCGCGCCGATCAAGGACGTGCTGAAGACCCTCGTCTACGAGCTCGCGACCTGGCGCAACGAGAAGGCCCGGAGCCTGGGCGAGACCGAGCCGATCCCGGAGAACACGATCCTCAAGCCCCCGAGCGCCGAGCTGCGACCGGACCAGAAGGACTCCGACTCGCTGCCCGACTACGAGGTGCTGGACGGCATCCTCACCGGTTACGTCGACGGCGACGCGGGGCGCGAGGACCTGGTCGAGCAGGGCTACCCGGCCGACGTGGTGGACCGGATCGCCGGCCTGGTGGACCGCGCCGAGTACAAGCGCCGCCAGTCGGCGCCCGGCACGAAGATCACCGTCAAGTCCTTCGGCCGCGACCGCCGCCTGCCGATCACGAACCACTTCCGAGGGAAGCAGTAGCCGTTTCGCTCCCCCCGGCCCGAGGCCGGGGGGAATATGTCACATCCATGTTGCGGAAGCGTGACATACATATCGATGAGCGTTAGTTTTGTCTTGGCGAAGCTTGCAAGCCGCCAGTGTGCAGAGCGATTACCCGGGGACCGGCGAGCCGGCCACGAGGAGATTCTGGAGCTACGACGATGACGCACTCATCCAACGACACGGCACCGAGCCCGACCGCATCGAACTCCGCGAGCGGCGACGAGATCCCGAGCCTGTACGGGCCGGGCAAGAACGTCAAACGGGTCCGCACCCGCCACCTCATCGAAGCCAAAGAGCGCGGCGAGAAGTGGGCGATGCTGACCTCCTACGACATGTACACCGCCGCCCTGTTCGACGAGGCGGGCATCCCCGCCCTCCTCATCGGCGACTCGGCCGCCAACAACGTCTACGGCTACGAGACCACCCTCCAGGTCTCGGTCGAGGAGCTCGTACCGCTCGTCGCGGCCGTCGCCCGCTCGACCGAGCGGGCGCTCATCGTCGCCGACCTCCCCTTCGGATCCTACGAGGCCGGTCCGACCCAGGCCCTGGAGACCGCCGTCCGCTTCATGAAGGCCGGCGCGCACGCCGTCAAGCTCGAAGGCGGGCGCCGCATGTCCGCGCAGATCCGGGCGCTCACCGACGCGGGCATCCCGGTCATGGGCCACATCGGCTTCACGCCCCAGAGCGAGCACGCCGTCGGCGGCTACCGGGTGCAGGGCCGCGACGCCCAGGCCACCGAGGTCGAGGCCGACGCGCACGCCGTCGCCGAGGCCGGGGCCTTCGCCGTGGTCCTGGAGATGGTGACCGCCTCGGTCGCCGCCGAGATCACCAAGCAGCTCGCCATCCCCACGGTCGGCATCGGCGCGGGACCGGACACGGACGCGCAGGTCCTCGTCTGGCAGGACATGGCCGGCCTGCGCCGGGGCCGACCGCAGCGGTTCGTCAAGCGCTACGCCGAACTCGCCGACGTCCTCCAGGGCGCCGCGAAGGCCTACGCCGACGAGGTGCGCGCGGGGGAGTTCCCGACCAAGGCGCACTCTTTCGAGTAGTCCGAACCGAATTCATCGGTGAGTCTGGTCGCCTTCCCCTATGGGGGAGGCGGCCTTTCGCGTAGCGTCTCACTACGTGAAAGACGCCATCCTGCTTTTCGACTACGACGGCACCGTGCGGCTCGGCTCCGAGCACGCGACCCATTACGCGCGGCTGGTCGCGGGCCGTCTCGACCCCGAGGACGAGCGCGCGTTCCTGAGCGCCCACGCCGCCTTCGTCGCCGGCAAGCCCACCACCGCCTCGACTTTCGACGCCTACGACGCCGACAACGCGGTGCGCCGCCTCGCGGGGGAGTTCGGCGTCCCCGAATCCGACCGCCACGACGCCTACATCGAGACCCGCGAGCTCATGGCCGCGGGCAAGTTCCAGATCTGGGCGCCCAAGGGGTTCCGCGAGTTCATCTGGAGCCTGCCGCGCTCGGTCGAGGTCGCCCTCGTGACCAACGCGCCCGGCGCGTCCCTCGGCCCGGCGCTGGAGCGCCTGGAGCTGGACGGCCTGTTCGACCACGTGATCGGCGACGCGGGCAAGCCCGAAGGCCTGGACGCGATCATCGACGAGCTGCTCGAAGAGCGCCCGCCCGCACAACTGCTGAGCATCGGCGACATCCCCCGCAACGACCTGGCGCCCGCCGTCGAGCGCGGCTGCGCGACCGCGTACATCGACCACTACGGGCGGCCCTGGCCGGACGCGACCGTCACCGGCGCGTCCCTTGAGGAGCTGTACCCGTTCATCCACCGCTGGGTGACCGAGCAGACGGCGTAGCGCCAGGCCCGCGCACGACGTGAACCCAGCTTGTCGCACCTCCGGATTATGCTGAGAGAGCGCCCTGAGCCGACCGATCCCCGGCTCAGGGCGTCCTACGTTCAGCCCGCGACCGGATCGCCGACGGCGACCCGCGCGCTCTCGCCGATGCCCACGTAGACGCCGAAGTGGTTGCCGAGCTCCTTGATGACGTGCTTGTGCAGCTCCATGTCGCGCTCGTTCGACCCGCTCGGGTCCCAGCTCGGCAGGACGCACCGCTCGCACGGCATCAGGAGCGTGAACTCGTGCTCGCCCAGCCGGATCGGCGTGCCCGGCGCGAGCGCGGTCTCCGCGTACGGCTCCAGGTCGGCCTCCACGATCACGTTCGGCCGGAAGCGCGCGGCCGCGATCTCGCGGCCCAGCTCCTCACCGAGGCGGCGCACGCTGGCCTCGAAGATCACCAGCATCCGGTCGCCGGCGCCGGCGGTCCTGCGAATCTCGGCGCCCTTGCCGGCGTCGATGGTCTCGGCCAGGCGCGCGGGCAGGCCCGCCTCGTCGGCCGACCACGCGGCCCCGCCGGGCTCGTACAGCACCGGGGAGCCGGAGACGGCGTCGGCGCAGCCGCACTGCGCGGGCCAGGCGGCCTCCCAGCCCATCATCTTCGGGTGGCTGCCGCCCCACACCGCCTTGCCGGTGCCCGGCTCGAACACGCCGAGCACGCGGTCACCGGCCATCCCGTCGGCGTCGACCGCCGCCGAGCGCAGCGACTCGCCCCGGAGGCCCTTCACGGGGTAGCGCCACAACTGCTTGATCTCACCTGCGAACACGCTCCCAATGTACCGGGCTCACGTTCGCGCAGCCATCCGCCCGATTCGGCCGCAGTGACCGGTTTCCCCCCGCGCGACCAGGCAAGTAGACCCGGCTCACGTTTTGGCTGCGGTTCGACCTGGTTAACGTCGGGGACACAAACAGGTGAGACAATTGCCGCCCCAGGACCAAGGAGGACACCATGGAACGGCAGAAGGAGTTCGTG
This sequence comes from Glycomyces harbinensis, assembly GCF_900101745.1. Lineage (GTDB taxonomy): Bacteria > Actinomycetota > Actinomycetes > Mycobacteriales > Micromonosporaceae > Glycomyces > Glycomyces harbinensis. The sequence goes on from NZ_FNAD01000003.1 coordinate 369,764, forward strand.
CTTCGCACGCTCGAAGAACGCGACATCCGGTTCGTCCGGCTGTGGTTCACCGACGTTCTCGGCACCCTCAAGTCCGTGAGCGTCGCGCCCGCCGAACTCGAATCCGCGTTCGAGGAGGGCATCGGCTTCGACGGCTCCGCCATCGAGGGCTTCGCGCGCGTCTACGAGTCCGACATGGTCGCCATGCCCGACCCGACCACGTTCCAGGTCTTCCCCTTCGAAGGACGCGGCATCGGCGAGTCCGCCCGCATGTTCTGCGACATCCTCACCCCCGAGGGCGCCCCCTCCTGGGCCGACCCGCGCCACGTCCTGCGCCGGGCCCTCTCCAAGGCCGCCGACCGCGGCTTCACGTTCTACGTGCACCCCGAGATCGAGTTCTTCCTGCTCTCCGACATCGACCCCGAGGGCCGCACCAAGCCGACCCCCGTCGACGACGGCGGCTACTTCGACCACACCACGCACTCCACGGCCCGCGACTTCCGCCGCCAGGCGATCCTCGCGCTCGAGCGCGTCGGCATCTCCGTCGAGTTCTCCCACCACGAGGTCGCCCCCGGCCAGCAGGAGATCGACCTGCGCTACGCCGACGCCCTCACCACGGCCGACAACATCATGACCTTCCGGCACATCGTCAAGGAGGTCGCGCTGACCAACGGCGTCACCGCGTCCTTCATGCCCAAGCCCTACACCGCGCAGCCGGGCTCGGGCATGCACAGCCACCTGTCGCTCTTCGAAGGCGAGGACAACGCCTTCCACGACCCGGGCGACGAGCAGCGGCTCTCCAAGACCGCCAAGGCCTTCATCGCCGGGCTCCTGCGCCACGCGCCCGAGTTCACCGCGATCACCAACCAGTGGGTCAACTCGTACAAGCGCCTGTTCTCCAGCCCGCAGCCGGGCCAGATCTCCGAGGCGCCCTCGTATGTCTCCTGGGGCAAGGCCAACCGCTCCGCGCTGGTGCGCGTCCCGGTGTACGGCAAGCCGAACTCGGCCCGCGTCGAGATCCGCTCCCTGGACTCCGCCCTCAACCCGTACCTCGCCTACGCCGTGCTCCTGGGCGCCGGGCTCAAGGGCATCGAAGAGGGCTACGAGCTGGCCCCGGGCACCGAGGACGACGTCTCGGCGCTCACCAACGCCGAGCGGGTCGCCGCCGGCTACCAGCCGCTCCCGGCCAACCTCGCCGAAGCCCTGGACGCCATGGAGTCCTCCGAGCTCGTGCCCGAGGTCCTCGGCGAGCACGTCTTCGACTACTTCCTGAAGAACAAGCGCCAGGAGTGGGAGGACTACCGCACTCAGGTGACGGCCTTCGAGCGGAAGCGCTACATCAATCTGTGACCGATTAGCATGGTGGAGTGACCACCGCACTCGTCATCGAGAACGACCCCGCGCAAGGGCTGGGGCGGGCCGCCGCATGGCTCGCCGAAGCCGGCATGGAACTGGACACGGTACGGCCCCACCTCGGTGAGGCCGTACCGATCTCCGCCGGAGGCCACGAGGCCCTCATCGCCCTCGGCGGCGGCCGGGGCAAGGACTGGAGCGACGACCTCTCCGGCCTCATGCAGACCGCCGTCGCCGACACCACGCCGACCTTCGCGATCTGCTCCTCCTCGCGGATGCTCGCCACCGCCTTCGGCGGCGCCGTAGAGGACAGCGACGCGCCCTTCGGCCCCCGGATGCTCGCCAAGCGCGACGCCGCCGGACGCGACCTGGTCTTCGGCCCCGCGCCGATGACCATCGACGTGATCCGCTGGCGCCGCCAGGAACTCGTCGAGCTCCCGCCGGACGCCACGCTGCTGGCGGCCTCTCCCCAAGGGGCCCTTGAGATCTTCCGCATCCGCGACAACGCCTGGGGCATCCAGTCCCACTTCGAGTTCACCCCCGAGCAGCTGGCCGGATTCGGCGGCTTCGACGAGCACGCCCTCGCCAAGGCCGCCCAGGTCGACGAGCACATCGTCGCGACCTGGAAGCCGATCCTCCAGCGGTTCGCGCGCGTCGCCGCGGGCGAGCGCAGGGCCCTGCCCATCATCGACGCCTCCTAGCGCCGATGGCCGACGAAGTCGAGAGCGCCGACGCCGACAGGGCCCGACTCGCCGTCGTCGCGGCCAGCAACGCCCTGGGCGACTTCCTGCGCGCCCACCCCGAGTTCGAGCCCGCGCTCACCGAGGACGAGGACGCCGGGCACGCGCGCGTCCGCGAAGCCTCCCCGTTCGAGCTGAACGCCGCCTGGAAGGCCAACCTGCTGCGCATCGCCGCGGCCGACCTCACCGGCGCGACCGACCTCAAGGACACCTCCGCGGCGCTGTCGCGCCTGGCCGACGCCGTCCTCGTCCGCGGCCTGGAACTCGCCCGCGCCGACTGCCCCGGCGAGACCCGCCTCGCGGTGATCGCCATGGGCAAGACCGGCGCCGAAGAGCTCAACTACGTCTCCGACGTGGACGTCGTGTTCGTCGCCGAAGGCAACCTCGACCTGGCCACCCGCCAGGCCGCCCGCATGATCCAGATCCTCGGGCCCGCCACCTGGCCGGTCGACGCGGGCCTGCGGCCCGAAGGCCGCCACGGCGCCCTGGTGCGCACCATCGAGTCCTACGAGGCCTACCTCAAGGACTGGGCCCGCACCTGGGAGTTCCAGGCGCTCCTCAAGGCCCGGCCCGCCGCCGGGGACCTCCAGCTCGGACTCGACTGGCTCGCTTCGGTGCAGCCGTTCATCTGGGGCGCGGCCGACCGGCCCGGCGTGGTCGCCGACATCCGCGACATGCGCCGCAAGGTCGCCGAATCGGTGCCGGCCGCCGAGCGCCGCTTCGAGATCAAACTCGGGCCCGGCGGCCTGCGGGACATCGAGTTCGCCGTCCAGCTCCTCCAGCTCGTGCACGGCAGGGGCGACGCCGCCCTGCGCGTGCGCTCGACCCTGGAGGCCCTCGACGTGCTCGTCGCGGGCGGCTACCTGGCCCGCCGCGACGGCGAAGACCTCGCCGACACCTACGTCTTCCTGCGCACCGTCGAACACCGCGTCCAACTGCAGCGGCTCCTGCGCACCCACCGCGTCCCCGACGGCGGCGAACCGCTCCACCACCTCGCCCGGACCCTCGGGTACACCACCGACGAGGGCTTCCTCGCGGCCTGGCGCGCCCACGCCACGACCGCGCGGCGCCTCCACGAGAAACTGCTCTACAAGCCGCTCCTCGACGCCGTCACGCGCGTGCCCACGAACGAACTGCGTCTGACCGAGACCGAGGCCGCCTCGCGCCTGGCCGTGCTCGGCTTCGCCGACCCCGCGAGCGCCCTGACGCACATGAAGAAGCTCACCGAAGGCGTCTCGCGGACCGCGACCGTGCAGCGGGCGCTGCTGCCGGTCGTCCTCCACGAACTGGCCGACTCGCCCGAGCCCGACCGCGGCCTGCTCGCCTACCGCCAGGTCTCCGACAAGCTCGGCTCGACCCCCTGGTACCTGCGGCTCCTGCGCGACGGCGGTCCCGCGGCCGTCCGCCTCGCCCGGCTCCTGGGCACCTCCCGGTACTTCACGAGCCTGCTCCTGCACGTGCCCCAGTCGCTGCGGTACCTCTCCGACAACGCCGACCTCAAGCCGCGCCCGCGCGAGACCCTCGCCATGGGGATGCTCCAGGCCGCCGCCCGCCACGGCGAGGCCACCGCGGCGATCGGCGCGGTGCGGGCGATCCGCCGCCGCGAACTCATCCGCATCGCCGCCGCCGACCTGCTCGAACTCCTCGACGACCAGGGCGTCGGCCTCGCCCTCTCCGACCTCACCGACGCCGTGCTCCAAGCGGCCCTCGACATCGCCTCGCGCGGCATCGCCGACGCGCCGCCCATCAGCGTGATCGGCATGGGCCGCTTGGGAGGCCGCGAGACCGGCTTCGGCTCCGACGCCGACGTCGTGTTCCTCCACGCGGGCGAGACCGACGCGGAGCGCACCGCCGCGCGCAAGATCGTCGAAGCCGTGCGGACCCTGCTCGGCGCCCCGACCGCCGACCCGCCCCTCGTGCTCGACCTCGACCTGCGCCCCGAAGGCAAGGGCGGCGCGATCGCCCCGAGCCTCGCGGCGTACCGGCGCTACTACGCCGACCGGGCGCGGCTGTGGGAGCGCCAGGCGCTGCTGCGGGCGCGGCCCGTCGCCGGGGACGCGGCGCTGAGCGAGGCGTGGCGGATGATCGCCGACGAGGTGCGCTACCGGCCCGGCGGGCTGAGCGAGCCCGAGCGGGTCGAGTTCCGCCGGGTGAAGGCCCGCGTGGACTCCGAGCGCCTGCCGCGGGGCGCGGACCCCAACGGCCACACCAAGCTCGGGCGCGGCGGCCTGGTCGACATCGAGTGGGCGGCCCAGCTGCTCCAGCTCGAGCACGGCGAGGACGCTTCGCTGCACACGACGCGGACGGTTCCGGCGCTGGCGGCCGCGACCGCGGCCGGGTACCTGGACCGCGCGGATTTCGAGGCGCTGCGGGACGCGTGGGAGTTCGTGTCGCGGGTGCGCAACGACATGACGCTGGCGCGCGGGGTGCCGCGCGACGACCTGCCGCGGTCGGGGCCGGAGCTGGCCGCGCTGGCGCAGACGCTGGGCTTCGGCGAGGACACCGAGCGGTTCCTCAACCAGTACCGGCGCTTGACGAGGCTCGCTCACGATGCGGCGCATCGGATCGTGTACGGCGACTGACGCGGTCGGATCGTCTGCGGCGATCGAAGCGCGCGGGTTCACCCGATCCGGTGAACTCCCGCGGCGGCGGGCCCGCGGGAGGCGATTCCTGTCGGTGCCTCGCGCGAAGCTGGCCCCAGACTTCGGTCCCCGGGTGGGTGGGGGTTAGGGAAGGTATACGGCCTTCAGCTGTACGGGGAACCCGGGCGACGGGGCGATGGGGACCCGGGCAGCGGTCATTGGGAGACTGCGGCAACGCGCGGCGCATAGACTCTGGTCGAGCGCCGACGGGAGGCCCGGATGTTCGACTACATGGTCGTCGGCCCCGCGGGGGTCGAGCACCGCAGGGGCGAGGGCGCCGACCTGCCCGCGGCGGCGGGCGCCGACTCGTTCGTGTGGGCCGCGTTCGACGAGCCCGGGCTCCCCGACCTGGTCGCCGCCCTCGAAGCCCTCGGCCTGGACCACCTCGGCGTCGACCCCGGCCGCACCGTCCACCGCCGCCCCAAAGTGGAGCTCACCGAGGACGCGGTCATGCTGCTGGTCAAGACCGTCTGGTACCTCGAGGACACCCGCCAGGTCGAGACCGGCGACCTCGCCCTCTACACCGACGGCCGCGCCCTCGTGACCGTCCGGCGCGGCGTCGTGGACCCCGCCGAAGGCGTCCGCAAGCGCCTCGGCGAGGCCGACTTCCGCTCCGAAGGCGTCCCCGGGATCGTCCAGGCGCTGTTCGACGCCGTGGTCGAGGAGTACGACGGCGCGATCGAAGACCTCGCCGACGACGTCTCCGACCTGGAGCAGGCCGTCTTCTCGGGGCTGCGGGTCGACCGCAACGAGGACATCTACTTCCTCATCCGCGAGACCCTGGAGTTCCAGAACGCGGTGCAGCCGCTGGTGCCGCTGGCGCACATGATCAAGGAGCGCCGCACCGGCCAGGCCGCCCTGCAGGGCGGGCGGATGCAGGACGTCGCGGGCCACCTCATCCGCATCGACGGCGCGATCGAGACCTGCATGAGCCTGCTGACCACGGTGCTCACCGCCCACCAGGGACAGATCGGGACCTGGCAGAACGACGACATGAGGAGGATCTCGGCCTGGGCCGCGATCGCGGTGGTGCCCACGGCCGTCGCGGGCATCTACGGCATGAACTTCACGCACATGCCCGAGCTTCATTGGAGGGTCGGCTATCCGGCCGTCATGCTCTTCATCGGCGTCGTCTGCTTCCTTCTCTATCGGGGTTTCAAGCGCAACGGCTGGCTGTTACATATCGATGACGATGAGTCCCAATGGGAAATGCGCGAAAGAAGCGAGGGCCGGAACCGCGATGCGGTTCCGGCCCTCTGGCCCTGCCTGCCTTCCCGAACACCATAGCGTTGCCGCGCAAAGCGAAAGTGTCGAGGCCGCGCTTGCGCTCCGTGTCCGCGTGCGTCGCGCTCCCATAACCGCCTACTGTGCCACAAACCGTGAGCATTGAAATTTTTCGATGCGAATGCTTGACTTCAGAAGGCGCGACCGCAAAAATAAAGACACCTATCAGTTAAGTCTCTTTACTTTTGGGAGGAACGTTGAGGCGACTGAAATCAAGACGGATGATCGCCATCATGTTCACGGCTCTGGCCGTGCTCGCGAGCGGTCTGATCTACACCGTCGCCAACCCCTTCAGTGCTTCGGCCCAGACGGTCTGCTCAGACGCCTGGTCCGCCTCGAAGGTCTACGTCGGCGGCGACAAGGCCAGCCACGAGGGCGTGGAGTACCGCGCCAAGTGGTGGACCACCAACGAGAAGCCCGGCACGACCGGCGAATGGGGCGTGTGGGAGTCCCTCGGCGCGTGCGGCGGCGGCACCGACCCGACCGATCCGCCCACCACCGAGGAGCCCACCGAGGACCCGACCGGCAACCCCGGCCAGGGCGGGGACATCAACGCCGCCTACTTCACCGAGTGGGGCGTCTACGGGCGCAACTACCACGTCAAGAACATCGTCTCCTCCGGCTCCGCCGAGGACCTCACCCACATCAACTACGCATTCGGCAACGTCAAGAACGGCCAGTGCACGATGGACGACTCCTACGCCGCCATCGACAAGGCCTACACCGCCGACCAGTCGGTCGACGGCGTCGCCGACAACTGGGACCAGCCCCTGCGCGGCAACTTCAACCAGCTGCTCAAGCTCAAAGAGGCCTACCCGGACATCAAGATCCTCTGGTCCTTCGGCGGCTGGACCTACTCCGGCGGCTTCGGCCAGGCGGCGCAGAACCCGGCCGCGTTCGCCGAGTCCTGCTACAACCTGCTCCACGACCCCCGCTGGGACGGCCTGTTCGACGGCATCGACATCGACTGGGAGTACCCCAACGCCTGCGGCCTGACCTGCGACACCAGCGGCACCAACGCGTTCCCCAACCTCATGAGCGCCCTGCGCACCAAGTTCGGGGACGACGAGCTGGTCACCGCGGCGATCACCGCGGACGGCACCTCGGGAGGCAAGATCGACCTCGGCGGCTACGGCGCCGCGGCACAGTACGTCGACTACTACCAGGTCATGACGTACGACTACTTCGGCGCCTGGGACGCCGACGGACCGACCGCCCCGCACTCCCCGCTCAACAGCTTCTCGGGCCAGCCGATCGCCGGCTTCGACGGGGCCACGGCCATCGCCAAGCTCAAGTCGCTCGGCGTCCCGTCCTCGAAGCTGCTGCTCGGCTTCGGCTTCTACGGCAGAGGCTGGACCGGCGTCACCCAGTCGGCACCGGGCGGATCCGCGACCGGCGCCGCGCCGGGAACCTATGAGGCCGGGATCGAGGACTACAAGGTCCTCGTGAACGAATGCCCGGCCACCGGCACCGTCGGCGGCACCGCCTACGCCTACTGCAACGGCGAATGGTGGAGCTACGACACGCCCGCGACCATCGCGAGCAAGACGACGTGGCTCGACTCGCAGGGCCTGGGCGGCGCGTTCTCCTGGGAACTCTCGGGCGACACCAGCGGCGGCGCGCTCGTGAACGCCATCGCCAACGGCCTCAACTGATCCGGAAAGGCTGACCCATCCGGTCGGCGGGCTCCACAGCGCTGCTGGAGCCCGCCGGCCTCAGCCCTGCGGGCGGCCCCGTGCGGCTACGCCGCGATCATGAGCCACAGCGTCGCGACGCTCAACGCCAGGAACAGGACCGGCCCGGCGATGTTGCCGAACACGCGGGCCCTGACGTGCGCGACCATCGCCAGCACGAAGAACACCACCAGCCCGACCGCCGCCGCGATACCCAGCGGCCGCCAGAACAGCCCGACCGCGAGGCCCGCGGCCGCCGCGCCCTTGACGAACCCCAGGAACGGCAGCCACGAGTCGGGCACCCCGACCGCCCGCGAGTTGCGCTTGACCCACTCGGCCCCCATGAAGTTGGCGACCGACTCGACCGCATTGCACGCGATGGTGACCGCGGTGACGACGACGAACGCGACGAACACGGCTCCTCCGTTCCCCACGGCGGACCCTCCGCCGCACGGCTCCAGTCTCATCCCGCCCTGTCCCCGCGGTCCAATACCAGTATCGATAACCTCCGGTTATGGATGTTGACACGCGGCTCCTGCGCTCCTTCGCCACCGTCGCCGAGGAAGGCAACCTCACCCGCGCCGCCGAGCGCCTCTTCATCTCACAGCCCGCGCTCACCAAGCAGATCAAGCAGCTGGAGCAGACCCTCGGGGCGCGCCTGTTCGAGCGCTCCAAGTCAGGCATGGCCCTGACCGGGCCCGGTGCGGCGCTGGCGCGGACCGCCGCCGACGTCCTCGGCGCCTGGGACAGGGCCGAGCAGGCCGTGCGGGCCGCCGAATCCGCGGCGTCCAAAGTGCTCCGCATCGGCTTCCTCGCCAGCGCCGCCAACGAGAAGACCCAGGAGATCCTCGCGGCCTTCCGCGAGCGCCGGCCCGACTGGCGGGTCGAACTCCGCCAGGCGAGCTGGGGCGACCCGGCCGGGGCGCTGGCCTCGGGCGAGGTCGAGGCGGCGTTCATGCGCCTGCCGTTCCCCGACCAGGACCGGTACGGGCTGACGGTGCTGCTGACCGAGCCGCGGTGCGTCGCGATGGCGGTGGGCCATCGGCTCGCCGCACGCGATTCGCTGCGTTTCGAGGACCTGCTGGACGAGCCGTTCGTGGCGGCGCCGAACGCGACAGGCGCGTTCCGCGACCACTGGATCGAGGCGGACGCCCGGGGGGACCGGCCGGTGCGCGTCGGCGCGGTGACCGAGCATCCGGACGACTGGTTGAGCGCGATCGCGAACGGCGACGGCATCGCCCTGGCACCGCTGAGTGCGTCACGGTATTACGCGCGTCCCGACGTGGTCTACCGCGAGGTCGCCGGGGTCGGCCCCAGCACGGTGGCCCTGGCCTGGCCGAAGGCCCCGCCGAGCGACGGGACGCTGGCCGACTTCATCAGAGCCGCAATGGAAGCGGCCGATCCGGTCTGAGGTGTGTTCCGCGAACACGGCTTTGAACTGTGATGATGCGTCGCGGAGAAACAATCTTGGGGCGCCGCGATGAATCCGCGGTGCGGGCCTCGTCAGCATTTGCAGGACGGCGTTTCGCCGTGCCTTCCGCAGTGTGTCTGACAGGGAGCGCCCATGGGCCGAGCCGTACCGGGAACCTCGAGAGCGGTCGCGTCCGTGCGACCGGGGAGCGCGCGGTGAACGCCCCGGCCCCGCTGGAGCGCCTGGCCTCCACGGCGCGCGGGATCATCGACGCCAACAAGTACATGACCCTCGCGACGGCCGGCGCCGACGGCGCCCCCTGGGCCTCGCCGGTGTTCTTCACGCCCGACGGCTACCGGGACCTGTACTGGGTCTCGTCGCCGACGGCCAAGCACTCGCGCAACATCTTCGATCACGCGGCGGTCGCGATCGTCGTGTTCGACTCGCAGGCGCCGATCGGGGAGGCGGGGGCGGTCTACATGCGCGCCGAGGCGGGCGAGGTCCCCGCCGACGAGATCGAGGCGAGCGCCCGCCGCTACGCGTCGCGCTTCCCCGAGCTGAAGTACTTCGCGCCCGAGGAACTGCGGGCCCCGGCCCCCTACCGGCTCTTCCGCGCCAGGGTCTCGGAGCACTCGGTGCTGATCCGGGGGAGCGACCCGGACTTCGGGACCGGCGTGGACTCCCGCCTGAAGGTCGACCTCTAGGACGGGCCCCGATCGATCGCCGGGCTGCGCGATTTCATTTTTTCTTCGCCCGGTCGACTTGACGCGTCCTGCCAGAATCAGTAATGTGTGATATGTTACTGCGTTTCGAAAGTGAACGGTAACCTCATCGACCTGGGGATTCGTTCACGTCCGACCCCGCGGGCCTCCGGATGATCCCGGCTCCCGAGCCACTCCGCAGCGGCGCTGCCGCGGAGGAACTTGCGCAACGCAGTGATATATCACATGTCACATACCAGACTCCCGGAGGCGCGGATGGACGACCGACGAAGCGGGACGACCGTTCCCCCCGGATCCCCGACACCGCTGAACTGCGCGAAGAACCGATAAGGAACTCCCTCATGGCCAAACGAACCACCCGGGCGGCGGTAGCCGTCGCGGCGGCGGCACTGCTCCTCACCGCCTGTTCCAACGGCGGCTCCGACTCCGGGGGCAGTGCCGGCGACGAGCCGACCACCGGCGGCACCATCCACATGCTCCAGAACGCCGACTTCTCCTACCTCGACCCCGCGCGGGGCTTCGACGGCGGCGTCAACGCGTTCTACCGCCTGATCTACCGCGGCCTCACCATGCAGGCCGCCGGCGACGCCGAGGACCCGAACGCGATCGTCCCCGACATGGCCGAAAGCCTCGGCACCGCCTCCGAAGACGGCCTCACCTGGACCTACACCCTCAAAGACGGCCTGGCGTTCGACAACGGCGACCCCATCACCTCCGCCGAGGTCGCCTTCGGCATCTCCCGCGCCTGGGACCCCGAGATCGGCATCGGCTCGCCGTGGCTCAAGAACACGATCGAGGCCCCCGCGGACTACCTCGGGCCGTACCAGTCCGGCGAGCACCCCGGCATCGAGACCCCCGACGAGCACACCATCGTCTTCCACCTCACCGAGCCCTTCCCCGAGTTCGACAACGTCCTCGCGCAGCCGAACGCGGTGGCCTTCCCGGTCGGGACCGGCGCCGGCGACGAGTTCATCAACGACGTCATCGCCTCCGGCCCTTACACGGTCGAGACCTACACCCCCGGCAGCCTCATCCGGCTGGAGCGCAACGACCACTGGGACGCCGACACCGACGACGTCCGCAAGGCCTACCCGGACGCGTGGGAGTTCGAGATCGGCCTCGACGGGGCCACGATCGACGAACGGCTCATGGCCGGGCAGGGCGCCGACGCCAACGCCATCTCCGGGCGCATCCAGCCGGCCACCCTGGCCCGCATCCAGGCCCCGGACCTGGCCGACCGGGTCGAGACCGCCGACGCCTACTGCACCACCTACATGGGCATGAACACCACCAAGGCGCCCTTCGACCAGGTCGAGGTCCGCCAGGCGATCAACTACGCCATCGACCGCGCCTCCCTCCAGACGGCCTCGGGCGGCAACCAGCTCGCCGACCCCGCGACCACGATCACGCCTCCGGCGGTCAGCGGCCACAAGGACTTCGACCTCTACCCGAGCGACGACTACACCGGCGACCCCGAGAAGGCCCGGGAGCTCCTGGCCTCGGTCGGCCTCGAGGACGGCTTCTCCTTCACCCTCGACATCCGCTCGCAGCCGATCATGCAGGCGCAGGCCGAGTCCATCCAGCAGGCGCTCGCGGGGATCGACGTCGACGTCGAGCTGAACGTCATCGACACCTCGACGTACTACGAGACGATCGGCACGCCCTCGCAGCAGTCCGACGCGGCCATCACCGGCTGGTGCCCCGACTGGGCCTCCAGCGCGAGCACGATGGTCCCGCCGCTGGTCGACGGCCGGCTCATCACCGACAAGGGCAACAGCAACCTCGCGCAGATCAACGACGAGGGGATCAACGCCCGCATCGACGAGATCAAGGCCATGACCGACCTCGAGGCCGCGAACGTCGAGTGGGGCGAGTTCGACGAGGAGGTCATGGCGCTGGCGCCGATGGCCCCGCTCCTGTGGGAGAAGGGCGTCTTCCTCCCCGGTGGGAACATCGCGAACTACATCCCCAACACCAGCATGACCGACCTGACGATCATCGGGCTCAAGGACCCGTCCGTGGGCTGATACCGATGACCTTCACTCCGACAGAACTCGAAGCTGAAGGTGCGGCGGGCGGTGAGGCGATCGGCGAACCCGCGTCGTCCTCGCCGCCCGCGTCAGGACGGCGACTCGTCCGCACCTTCCTGCGCGACCGCGTCGCGGTCGCCTGCAGCGCCTACATCCTCATCGTCATCCTCATGGCGGTCTTCGCCCCGCTCCTGGTCAAGCTCAGCGGCTACGGCCCCCTGGAGTTCGACCAGAGCGCCGTCGACTCCAACCTCGGCGGGCTCCCGCTCGGGTGGGGCGGCGGGATCGGCGCCGACCACTGGTTCGGCGTCGAACCGGGCAACGGCCGCGACATCTTCGCCCGGATCGTCTACGGCGCCAGGGTGTCGATGACGATCGCGCTCCTGGCGACCGCCCTGACGAGCGTCCTCGGCGTCGTCTTCGGGCTCGTCGCCGGCTACTTCGGCGGGCGCATCGACATGGTCGTCTCGCGCGTCATGGAGTTCCTGATGGCCTTCCCGGCCCTCATCTTCATGATCGCGGTCCTCTCGGCCCTGCCGGCCGAGAACCGCCAGGCGCTGCTGGTCGTCGTGATCTCCTTCTTCGGCTGGCCGTACCTGGCACGGATCGTGCGGGGCCAGACGATGTCGCTCAAGCAGCGCGAGTTCGTCGAGTCCGCGAAGGCCTCGGGCGCCTCCAGCGCCCAGATCATCTTCAAGGAGATCCTCCCGAACCTCTCCTCCACGATCATCGTGATGACGACCCTCGCGGTGCCCGGCTACGTCGGCACCGAGGCGGGCCTGTCGTTCCTGGGCGTCGGCGTCGTACCGCCGACCCCCTCGTGGGGCCAGATGATCGCGAGTTCCGTGCCCTGGTACGCGGTCGACCCCGCCTACTTCCTGTTCCCGGGCGCGTTCCTGTTCCTGCTCGTGCTGTCGTTCACCGTCCTGGGCGACCGCATCAAGAAGATCGCCGAGTCCGGGGAGGCCCGCTCTTGATCCGCTTCCTCGTGAACCGCCTGCTGGGCATGGCCGTCGTGCTGTTCCTGGTGTGCGTGTTCACCTACGTGATCTTCTTCGTCCTCTCGCCCGACCCGGCCGTGCAGATCTGCGGCAAGAACTGCACGCCCGAGGCGATCGACCGGATCCGCGCGAACCTCGGCCTCGACCAGCCGTTCTGGTCGCAGTTCTGGACCTTCCTCACCGGACTGTTCGCCGGGCGCACCTACGGGACCGGCGCGAACCTCATCGACTGCGCCGCACCGTGCCTGGGCTACTCGTTCCAGTCGAGCCAGCCGGTCACCGAGATGATCCTCCAGCGCCTGCCCGTCTCCGCCACGGTCGCCATCGGCGCCGCCGTGCTGTGGCTGCTCGCCGGCGTCTCGGCCGGACTCGTCAGCGCCGTGCGCGAAGGCAGGTTCACCGACCGGTTCATCACCGGGCTCACGCTCACGGGCATGTCCATCCCCAACTACGTCCTCGGGCTCTCGCTCCAGTTCCTGCTGGTGGTCACGCTCGGATGGCTCCCGTTCCCGCACGCGGTCGCGTTCGGCGACGACCCGGTGCAGTGGTTCGCGAACTTCCTCATGCCCTGGATCGTGCTCTCGATCGGCGCCGCCGCCGTCTACACGCGGCTCACCCGCGCCAACGTCATCGAGACACTCCAGGAGAACTACGTGCGCACCGCGCGGGCGAAGGGCCTGCGCCCCGGCCTGGTCTGGCGTCGGCACGCCCTGCGCCCGGCCCTCACCCCGATCGTCACCATCTTCGGGATGGACTTCGCCGGACTGCTCGGCGGCGCCCTCATCACCGAGACCGTGTTCGGCCTCAACGGCGTCGGCAAGCTCGCCGCCGACTCCATCACCAAGAACGACCAGCCGGTCATCATGGGCGTCACCTTGCTTGCGGCCTTCCTGGTCGTCGTCGGCAACATGATCGTCGACCTGCTCTATACGACCATCGACCCGCGGGTGCGGGTGGGGAGCGCGACATGACGTCCACATCGGATGAACGACCGCTGCTGCGCGTGCGCGGCCTCACGGTCGGCTTCCCCACCGCCGCGGGCACCGTGGACGTCGTCAAGTCGCTCGACTTCGACCTCGCCCGCGGCGGCGCCCTCGGCATCGTCGGCGAGTCCGGCTCGGGAAAGTCCATGACCAGCCTCGCGATCATGGGCCTGCTGCCCAAGGGCGCCAAGCGCACCGGCTCCATCGAGTTCGACGGCACCGAGCTCTCCGAACTCCGCGAACGCGAGATGCAGGCCGTCCGCGGCGACCGCATCGCCATGGTCTTCCAGGACCCGCTCTCCTCCCTCAACCCCTACTACACCGTGGGGACGCAGATCAGCGAGGCGTACCTCTCGCACCGCACCGGCGTGACCCGCCGCCAGGCCAGGAAGGTCGCCATCGAGGCGATGGAACGCGTCCACATCCGCAACGCCCCCCGCAGGGTCGACCACTACCCGCACCAGTTCTCCGGCGGGATGCGCCAGCGGGTCATGATCGCGATGACCCTCAGCATGGAGCCCGACCTCATCATCGCCGACGAGCCGACCACCGCCCTCGACGTCACGGTGCAGGCCCAGATCCTCGACCTCCTGGCCGAGATCCGCCGCGACACCGGCGCCGGGCTCATCCTCATCACCCACGACCTCGCCGTGGTCAGCGAGGTCGCCGACCACCTCATCGTCATGCGCGAGGGCGACCTCGTCGAGCAGGGCGCGGCCGAGCGGATCTTCTGCGACCCGCAGGAGGACTACACCCGCATGCTCCTCGACGCGGTGCCGCGCATCGACGACGAGATCGGCCTGCTGCGCACCGCGGCCGTAGAGACCGGCACCGCCGAGGAGGACCGATGAGCACCGAACCCCTGCTGCGGGCGAGGAACCTCGTCAAGGAGTTCACCGTGCACGGCGGCGGCCTGCTCGGCAGGTCCGCGAAATTCCGCGCGGTCGACGACGTCTCGCTCGACGTCCGCTCCGGAGAGACCCTGGCGCTCGTGGGCGAGTCCGGCTCGGGCAAGTCCACGACCGCCCGGCTCATCGCCCGGCTCATCGACACCACCAGCGGCTCCGTCGAGTTCGCCGGCCGCGAGGTCCACGCCCTCACCGGGAAGGCCCTGCACGCGTACCGCGGCGAAGTCCAGGTCGTCTTCCAGGACCCGTACTCCTCCTTGAACCCCAAGCACACCGTGGAGCGGATCGTGACCGCGCCGCTGGTCTACCAGAAGCGGCCCGTCCCCGGCGGCGCGCGGGCGTTCACCAGGGAGCTCATGGAGCGGGTGGGCCTCGACCCCGACCACTCGGCGCGCTTCCCGGCCCAGTTCTCGGGCGGGCAGGCCCAGCGCATCGGCATCGCCCGGGCGCTGGCCGTGTCCCCGAAGCTCATCATCGCCGACGAGGCCGTCTCGGCGCTCGACGTCTCGGTGCAGGCGCAGGTCATCAACCTGCTTCGGCGCCTTCAGGACGAGGAGGGCTTCAGCTACCTGTTCATCGCGCACGACCTGGCCGTGGTGCGCCAGATCGCGACGCGGGTCGCGGTGATGAACGAGGGCCGCATCGTCGAGACCGGCGACCGCGACCAGGTCTTCGGCGCACCGCGCGACCCGTACACGAGGAAGCTCCTGGCCGCCGTCCCGCGCATTCGGCCAGAATGGGACGCCGCGCGGCGCCGCAACGAGGCGGCCCGCCGGAAACGACAGGAGGCCTGAGGATGACGCAGTATTCGATGCCCGGCATGTGGGTGCGCGAGCACGCCGTCGACGTCCCGCTGGACTGGGACGACCACGGCCGGGGCGAGATCGAGGTGTTCGTCCGCGAAATCGTCGACCCCGACCGCCGCGGCGACGACCTCCCGCTCATCACGTACCTCCAGGGCGGCCCCGGCGGCGCGAACCCGCGCCCGCTGGAGCCGAACGGCTGGATCGAGGAGGCGCTCAAGCACTACCGGGTCGTGCTGGTCGACCAGCGCGGCACCGGGCGCAGCACGCCGCTCGACGCGCAGGCCGTCGCCGAACTCGGCGACGCCGGCGCCGACCACCTCGCCCGCTTCCGCGCCGACTCGATCGTGCGCGACCTCGAGCACGTGCGCCACCGCCTCTACAACGGCCGGAAGTGGGCGACGCTCGCGCAGAGCTACGGCGGCTGGCTGACCCTCGCGTACCTCTCGCACGCTCCGGAAGCGATCGCCGCGGCCTACGTGTGCGGCGGCATCCCCGGGAACCCGATGAGCGCCGACGAGGTCTACCGGCGCACGTTCGACCGCGTCGCGGCCAAGACCGCCGAGTACTACCGGCGCTACCCGCAGGACGCCGAGCGGGTCGGGGCGATCGCCGACCGGCTCGCGGCCGAGCCGGTGCACCTGGCCGACGGCGACGTGCTGACCGTGCACCGCTTCCAGACCCTCGGCATCGACTTCGGCATGAAGCCGGGCTTCGAGCGGATGCACTGGCTGGTGGAGAACGCGTTCATCCGGCCGGGGCGCCTCTCCGAGGGCTTCCTCGCCGACGTGCTCGCCCGCACCTCCTCGGCCGCCAACCCGCTGTTCTGGACGCTCCAGGAGTCGATCTACGGCGACGGCGCGAACGGGCCGACCGCCTGGGCGGCGCAGCGCGAGCGCGACCGGCGCCCCGAGTTCTCCGGGGACCTGCGCCCGCTGCCGTTCACCGGCGAGATGGCGTTCCCGTGGATGTTCGAGGAGGTCCGGCTGCTGCGCGGCTTCGCGCCCGCCGTGAACGCCCTCGCCGAGCGCCGCGAATGGAGCCCGATCCTCGATCCCGACCGCTTGGCGGCCAACGAGGTCCCGGTGGCCGCGGCGGTCTACTTCGACGACATGTTCGTCGACTCCGGTCTGCAACTGGACACGCTCAAGGGCCTCGGCGGCGCCCAGGCCTGGGTGACCAACGAGTTCGAACACGACGGGATCGGCTCGGGCCGGGTGCTCACGCGCCTGCGCGAGCTGGTCCGCGACCGAGGAGGAGAACGGCGATGACCGACACGACACGACCCCCGTACGCGGGCACCCGCTACCCGAAGCTGGCCGAGGTCCCGGCGTTCACCGAGTTCATCGCCCGGGGCTGGGGCGCCGAACCGGTCCCGGCGCCCATGGTGGACGGCGCCGCCGAAGCGGCCGCCTCGCACCGGCGCCGCCTCTCCGAGCGCCTGCCCGGCGCCGTCATCGTGGTCGCCGCCGGGACCGCCCGGGTCCGCAACGACGACTGCGACTACCTCTTCCGCGCCGACAGCGACTTCGTGTGGCTCACCGGATGCCAGACCGAGGGCGCCGTCCTCGTGATGACCCCCGTGCCCGGCGGGCACGACGCGCAGCTGTACGCGCCGCCGCCGTTCCGCCCCGGCGACACCGGGTTCTTCGCGAACGCCGCCCACGGGGAACTGTGGGTCGGCGCCTCGCCGGGCCTGCGCGAGTGGGCCGAGGCGCTCCAGATCGGCGTCGAACCCCTTCCGGCGCTGGACGACCGCAAGGACCTCGGCGGCGCCCTCGCCGCCGGCGCCGTGAGCGAAGCGCTCGTCGCCGAGCACGGACTCGAAGTGTCCCCGCAGCTGGGCCGGAACCTCTCCCAGCTGCGGATGGTCAAGGACGCCTGGGAGATCGCCCAGATGCGCCTCGCGATCGACGCCACCGTGGCCGGTTTCGCCGAGACCGTCCGCGAGATCCCGCGCGCCGTCGAGGACGGCCTGGGCGAGCGCTGGCTCCAGGGCACGTTCGACCGCCACGCCCGCACCCACGGCAACGGCCCCGGGTACGCGACGATCGTCGGCTCGGGCGCGCACGCCCCCGTCCTGCACTGGGTCCGGTGCGACGGCCCGATCGTCCCCGACGCCGCGCTGCTGCTCGACATGGGCGTGGAGGCGAACAGCCTCTACACGGCCGACGTGACCCGCACGATCCCCGCGAGCGGTACGTTCAGCCCGCGCCAGCGCGAGGTCCACGACCTCGTGGAGCGGGCCCACCGCGCCGGTCTCGCGCAGATCCGACCCGGCACGGTGTACCTCGACTTCCATTTCGCCGCAATGGAGGTCATCGCGCAGGGCCTGCACGACTGGGGCCTGCTGCCGGTGTCGGTGGACGAGGCGCTGTCCCCGTCGGGCCAGTTCCACCGCCGCTACCTCGCCTGCGGGATCGGCCACCACCTGGGCCTGGACGTGCACGACTGCTCCAAGGCCGAGTACGAGGACTACATGGGCGCCGAACTCGAGGCGGGCGTGGTGATGACCGTGGAACCGGGGCTGTACTTCCACGCGAACGACCTCACCGTGCCGCCGGAGCTGCGCGGCATCGGCGTGCGCCTCGAAGACGACGTGCTCGTCACCGAGACCGGCTCGGAAGTGCTGTCGGCGGGCCTGCCGATCGACGCCGTCGGCGTCGAGGACTGGACGAAGGCGCTGCTGGCATGACCGTGACACCCCTGGTGCGCCCCTTCGCGCTCGACGCGGTGCGGCTGGGCGACGCGAGCGCCTTCGCCCGCGCCCGTTCAGCACTGCTCCACCTCGCCCGCGTGTACCCGGTCGACCGCCTGCTCGCGGTCTTCCGCCGCAACGCCGGGCTCGACGACCGCGGCGCGGTCCCGCCCGGCAACTGGGAGGGCTTCGGCCACCCCAACGAGGACGCCTGGGGCGAGGGCGACTACCCGGGCCGCGAGAGCGCCCAGACGGCGAACCTGCTGCGCGGCCATTACGCCGGGCACTTCCTGTCGATGCTCGCCCTGGCCGCCGCGGGCGAACGCGACGCCGCACTCAAGTCGAAAGTGGACGATTTCGTCGCCGGGCTCGGCGAGGTCCAGGCCGCCCTCGCGGCCACCGGCCGCTACTCCCACCCGGGCTTCCTCGCCGCCTACGGCGAATGGCAGTTCTCCCGGCTGGAGGACTACGCGCCCTACGGCGAGATCTGGGCGCCCTACTACACCTGCCACAAGATCATGGCCGGGCTCCTGGACGCGCACGAACTCACCGGCTCCGCCCGGGCCATCGAGGTCGCCGCGGCGATGGGCCACTGGGTGCAGGGGCGCCTCTCGCGCCTCGAACCCGAACGGCGCCAACGCATGTGGTCGCTCTACATCGCGGGCGAGTTCGGCGGCATGAACGAGACCATGGCCCGCCTGAGCACCGCCGCGAGCGAACCGCTGTTCCTGGAGACGGCGGCCTACTTCGACCAGGAGAAGCTGCTCGACGCGGGCGCCTCGCGCACCGACGTCCTCACCGACATGCACGCCAACCAGCATCTGCCCCAGCTCGTCGGCTACGTCGAGCAGTACGAGCGGACGGGCTCGCGGCACTATCTCGACGCCGCGATCGGCCTGTGGGACCAGATCGTCCCCGGCCGCACCTATGCGCACGGCGGCACCGGCGAGAGCGAGCTGTGGGGCCCGCCCGACACGGTCGCCGGCGACATCGGGCACCGCAACGCCGAGACCTGCGCGAGCTACAACCTGCTCAAGCTCGCCCGCAAGCTCTTCGCGCACACCCTCGACGCGCGCTACATGGACTACTACGAGCGGACCGTGCTCAACCACGTCCTCGGCTCGCGCAAGGCCGCCCGCTCGGACACGAGCCCCGAGGTCACCTACATGTTCCCGGTCCACCCGGGGGCGCTGCGCGAGTACGACAACGTCGGCACCTGCTGCGGCGGCACCGGACTGGAGAACCACCTCAAGTACCAGGACACCGTCTACTTCGGATCCGACGACGGACTCTATGTGAACCTGCCCGTGGACGCCGCACTCGACTGGGCCGACGCCGGGCTGCGCGTGACGCAGCGGTCGGGCTTCCCGCTCGGCGAGTCGACCGCGCTCGTCTTCACCGCACTCGACGGCGGCCGGCCCGACCGCACCGAGCGCACCGTCCGCCTGCGCGTACCGACCTGGGCCGCAGGCGATCTGGAGCTGCGCCTCAACGGTTCCCCCGTCGACGCCGCACTCGTCCCCGGCGAGTACGCGGCGCTGAAGCGCGCCTGGCGCGCCGGCGACGTGATTGCCCTCAGCGCGCCCGTGTCGCTCCGGGCCGAACCCGCGATCGACGACCCCCGCCAGTGCACACTGTTCCTCGGCGCGACGCTCCTGCTGGCGCAGTCGGAGGCCACCACCGGGCTCACCTTCGGCCTCAACGGCCGGCGGGCCTTCGACGGCGGCCTCATCACCGGCCGCACCGGCGCCGAGCTGCTCGCCGAACTCGCCCGCGAGGGCACGGTCGAACTCGACGGCACCAGGTTCGAACCGTGCTGGTCGGGCCAGGACGGCAGGTACCACATGTACGTGCGCTCGGCGGACGACGAGATCGCCTTCGGCGGCAACGGCACCGGCGTGCCGAACCGGGTCCGCTCCGACGGCGGCACGTTCCTCGACGAACTGTGGGCGCCGGGCGCCTTCGCCGACCGGGCGGCCTTCCTCGACCGCGTCGCGCTCGTCGCCGCGCGCGTGCGGTCCGAAGGCCTCCTCGGCCGCGACGAACTCGCGGCCGTCCTCGAAGGCGCCGCGGCCTTCGACGGCGGTGGCACCGGTGCCACCCGTCGCGCGCTGGTGGTCGCACCCGGGACGCCGCTCGCCCCGGCCCTCGCCGCCCAAGGGCTCGCCGCCGACGCGGCGCCCGAGACCGCTCCCGGCAGCGGGCGCGTCGAGTTCGACGCCGCCGCACCGCAGGGCCGGACCGCGGTGACCGTGTGGGTCCTGCCCGCCGACCCCGGCCCCGTGCCTCCCGCCGTCGCCATCGAGATCCTGGAGGACCCGGCGCCCTCGGGCTGGTTCACCACCGCCCCGCGCGTCCGCCTGCGCGGCTTCGACGTCGACAACCCCGGAAGTCGGTCCGGGCTCCGACTGGAGCTGCGCGTCGCGGGCGGCGACTGGCTCCCGTACACCGAACCGGTCGCGATCGAAGCCGAAGGCGTGCAACGCATCGAGGCCCGCGTCACCGACGGCGCCGGGCGCACCGGCGCCACCAGCCGCGAGGTCGGCATCGACACGCGCCCGCCCGTCTCGAGAGCCGTCGTGAAGGATCTCGGGTCGAGCGTCGAGATCACCCTGCACGCCGACGACGAGGTCTCCGGCGTCGAGCGCGTCCAATGGGAGGGCCCCGGCACGTTCTGGGGGACCTTCCAGGAGGCGTTCGTGCGTACCCTCGACACGGAACCGCAGGTGATCGAGTACGCCGCGACCGACCGGGCCGGCAACGTGGAGCCGCGTCGGCGCCTCGTCATCCCCGGAACCGGAGGTGCGCGGTGACACCCCGATCCGAAGGCCGTGCGGACGGTGAGGTGTACGCTGCGATGCGACGGCGTCGGCCATGGCCTTGCCCTCACAACTGCGTTATCGAAGGGCGAGCGGGAGAGTGACGTTGCCATCCATCCAGCGACTGGAACCGGGTCAGAGTCTGCGGGCGCGGGTCGAGCGCACGCTCGCCACCGCGATCATCTCCGGTGAGCTCGCCCCCGGGACGCTGCTGACCGTGCCCACGCTCGCCGAGCGGTTCGCCGTGTCGGCCACGCCCGTGCGCGAGGCGATGCTCGACCTGGAGAAGCGCGGCTTCGTGGAGCCGGTGCGCAACAAGGGCTTCCGCGTCACGGCCGTGAGCGACGACCTGCTCCAGGACATCGTCGAGATCCGGCTGCTGCTCGAACCCGACGCCATGGCGCGCCTCGCACCGGTCTTCCCCGCAGGCCGCCTGGAGGAGTTCCGCGCCCAGGCCGACGCGATCGTCAAGGGCGCCCGCGCGGGGGACCTCACCGCCTACCTGCTCGCCGACCAGAAGTTCCACCTCGACCTGACCGCGCTGCTCGGCAACGCGGTGCTGGTCGAGACGATCGCCGAGCTGCGCGCGCGCACCCGCCTCGTCGGACTCGTCTCACTGCTGGAGACCAGCATGCTCGACGTCTCGGCCGCCGAGCACCACGAGCTCCTCGACTTCCTGGCCGCGGGGGACGCGGCCGCGGCCGAGGACCTCATGCGCCAGCACATCAGGCACGCCGTCGGATGGTGGGCCGGCAAACCCGAAGCGGCCGAGGGGGAGTAACCCGCGACTCAAGCGGGGGCCGCGCCCCCGTCAGCCCTATTAATATGTGACATATTACTGTTCGGGAAAGGAGGGACCACATGCGAGCGGACGTCGTCGTCATCGGCGCAGGGATCATCGGCGCCGCGTGCGCGCGCGCCCTCGCGCGCGAGGGCCGCCGCGTCGTCGTGGTCGACCGCGGGGCCCCGGCCGGCGCGACCACCGCGCGCGGCGAAGGCAACCTCCTGGTCTCCGACAAGGCCCCCGGGCCCGAACTCGACCTCGCGCTGGAGGCCGCCGCGACATGGCCCGGCCTCGCCGCCGAACTCGCCGCCGAACTGGGCGACGCGTTCCCCTCCATCGAGTACGAACGCAAGGGCGGCATCGTCGTCGCCCTCACCGAGGCGGGCGCCGCACCGCTGCGCGCCTTCGCCCGGAGCCAGGCCGCCGTCGGCGTGGAGGCCGCCGACCTCAGCGCCGCCGAGGCGCTGGCGCTGGAGCCCCACCTCAACCCCGACCTCACCGCGGCCGTCCACTACCCGCAGGACGCCCAGGTCCAGCCCGTCGTCGCCGCCGAGGCCCTGCTCGCCTCCGCGAGGCGCGCGGGCGCGCGCGTAGTCCAAGGCGACGCGGTCCTCGGCGCCCTGCGCGACGACGCCGGCCGCATCAGCGGCGTCCGCACCGCCGCGGGCCGGATCACCGCCGACCACGTCGTGGTCGCCGCCGGGCCGTGGTCGGGCTCGGTGGCCGCATCGCTCGGCGCCGACATCCCCGTGCGCCCCAGGCGCGGCACCGTCCTGGTGACCGCCCGCATGCGCCAAAGGGTGTTCCACAAGGTCTACGACGGCGACTACTTCGGCGCGACCCAGTCGGCCGACGCCGCGCTCCAGACCTCCAGCGTCGTGGAGTCGACCCCCGGCGGCACCGTCCTCATCGGATCGAGCCGCCAGCAGATCGGCTTCGACGACCGCCTCGACGTCGCCGTCCTCGCCGAGGTCGCCCGAAAGGCCCTGCGGCTCTTCCCGTTCCTGGAGACCACGCCGGTGATCCGCTCCTACGGCGGCTTCCGGCCCTACATGCCCGACCACCTGCCCGTCATCGGCGAGGACCACCGCCACCCCGGCCTGTGGTACGCCACGGGACACGAAGGCGCCGGGATCGGCCTCGCCGGGGTGACGGGCGCGCTCCTGTGCGCGCAGCTCGCCGGCACCGCCCCGGCGCTCGACCCGGCCCCGTTCCGGCTCTCGCGGCCCAGCCTCGCCCCGCACCTGGAGGCGCCATGAGCGACATCGTCCCCTGGGGCGCCGACCCGATCCGGCCCGCCGAGCCCCGGCCGCTGCGCCTCACCGTCGACGGCGAGACCGTCGAAGGGCTCCAAGGCCAGTCGATCGCGGGCGTCCTCCTCGCACAGGGCCGGACCGCCTGGCGCTCCACCACCGCGGGCCGCCCCCGCGGCGTCTTCTGCGGGATCGGCGTCTGCTTCGACTGCGTCGCCACCGTCAACGGCGAGAGCGATGTGCGCCTGTGCCTCAGGCGGGCCGCCGACGGCGACGCCGTCGAGACCCAGGACGACCACGACTCCGCGGAAGGAGCACGCCCATGACCCGCGTCCTCGTCATCGGCGCCGGGCCCGCCGGGCTCGCCGCCGCCGCGGCCGCCGCCGACGCCGGCGCGCGCGTGACCCTCCTGGACTCCGGCGACGGCCTCGGCGGGCAGTACTGGCGGCACCTGCCGCCGCAGCGCCCGAGCCGCCGCGAAGCCCGACTCCACCACGGCTGGAAGCACTTCCAGCACCTCCAGGCCCGCGTCCGCGACCGCGTCGAAGTGATCACCGAGGCCCAGGTCTGGGCGATCGAGACCGCGGGCGGCACCACCGCGAGAGTCCTCATCGGACCGAGCGACGCCGCGGGCCGCGAGTCCCGCCGCCTGACCGCCGACGCGGTCGTCCTCGCCCCCGGCGCCCACGACCGCACCCTGCCCTTCCCCGGCTGGCACCTCCCCGGCGTCTACTCCGCCGGGGCCGCCCAGGCCCTCGCCAAAGGCGAGCGGATCCGCGTGGGCCGCAAGGTCGTCGTCGCCGGCGCCGGGCCGTTCCTGCTGCCGGTGGCCCAGTCGCTCACCGGCGCGGGCGCCACCGTCCTCGGCGTGTACGAGGCCGCCCGGCTCCCGGCCATCGCCAGAGGCTGGCTGCCCCGACCGCAGCGCCTCCTCAGGACCGCCCACAAGGGACGCGAACTCGCCGGGTACGCCTTCCACCACCTCTCCCGCCGCGTGCCCTACCGCCTCGGCCGCGCCGTGGTCGAAGCGCGCGGCGACGGACGCGTCGAGGAGGCCGTCATCGCCCGCCTCGACGCCGACTGGGCCCCGATCCCGGGCACCGAGCGCACCGTCGCCGCCGACGCCGTCTGCGTCAGCCACGGCTTCACGCCCCGCCTGGAACTGCCCATCGCCGCCGGGTGCGCGATCGGCCCCGACCGGTTCGTCCAGGTCGACGCCGACCAGCGCACCAGCGTCCCGGGCGTCTACGCCGCCGGGGAGATCACCGGCATCGGCGGGGTCGACGCGGCCCTCGTCGAAGGCCGCATCGCCGGGCACCGCGCGGCGGGCGGCGACCCGGCCGCACTCGCCGGGGACCGGCGCCTGCGCCGCGCCACCACCGACCTCGCCCGGCGCATCGAAGCCGCCCACGGCATCCGCCCCGGCTGGACCTCCTGGCTGCGCGACGACACCGTCGTCTGCCGCTGCGAGGAGGTCCCCTACGGGCGGCTGCGCGACACGGCCGCCGCCACCGGGCAGTCCGCGCTGCGCTCGGTGAAACTCACGACCCGTGCGGGCCTGGGCATCTGCCAGGCGCGCATGTGCGGGCGCACCGTCGAGGAGCTCACCGGCGCTTCGACCGGCGACCCCTGCGACACCTCCGACCGGCGGCCACTGGCCGCGCCCATCCGACTCGGCGACCTCGCCGAGCTCGCCACCGCGCCCAACGGCGACAGTGCGTAGAAAGGCACTTCCATGAGTGACAAGAAGTTCGACCTCGGCGGCGTCATCGTCGCGACCACCCTGGCGTTCAAGGAGGACCCGAAGGCGCCGGGCGGACTCGCGGTCGACTACGACAAGTTCGCCGAGCACTGCGACTTCCTCGTCGGCAACGGCTGCCGCGGCGTCGGCCCCAACGGCTCCCTCGGCGAGTACTCCTCCCTCACCGACGAGGAGCGCCGCAAGGTCATCCAGGTCGCCGTCGAAGCGGTCGCGGGCCGCGGGCTCGTCGTCGCCGGCGTCCACGGCGTCGGCTGGCACCAGGCCGTCAAGTGGGCCGAGTACGCGAAGGAGGACGGCGCCGACGGCGTCCTGCTCCTGCCCCCCACGATCTACCGCGCCAACCGCGGCGAAGTGCTCGAGCACTACGCCAAGGTCGACGAGGTCGGCCTGCCGATCATGATGTACAACAACCCGATCGACACCAAGGTCGACCTCACCCCCGACCTGGTCGCCGAACTCTTCGAACTCGAGAACGTCGTCGCGATCAAGGAGTTCTCCACCGACATCCGCCGCGTCACCGAGATCAGGGAGCGGTGCGGCATCGACGTCATCGCCGGCGCCGACGACCTCCTGTTCGAATCGCTCGTCATGGGCGCGACCGGATGGTTCGCCGGCTACCCGAACGCCTTCCCGCGCGAAGCCGTCGAGATCTACGACCTCGTCGTGGCCGGGAAGCTCGAAGCGGCCCGCGAGCTGTACACCGGCCTCGTCCCCGTCTTCCGCTGGGACACGAAGACCGAGTTCGTGCAGGCCATCAAACTCTCGATGGACATCGCCGGCAACAGCTACGGTGGACCGACCCGCCCGCCGCGCGGGCCGCTCACGCCCGAGCACCACGCCCAGGTCGTCCGCGACACCCGCCGCGCGCTCGACTTCGCCGCCGCACGATGAGGCATCGGTCGGGAACACCGCTCCGTGTTCCCGACCGCCTCGCGACCACCACCGATTGGACCGACATGAGAACGACACGGCTCATCAGCGCCGTCGACTCGCACACCGAGGGCATGCCGACCCGGGTCGTCACCGGCGGCGTCGGCACCATCCCCGGCGAGACCATGAACGAGCGCCGCCTCCACGTCATCGAGCACATGGACGACCTGCGGCGGTTCCTCATGAACGAGCCACGCGGCCACGCCGCGATGAGCGGCGCCCTCCTCCAGCCGTCCACGCGCCCCGACTGCGACTGGGGCGTCGTCTATATCGAAGTCTCCGGGTGCCTGCCCATGTGCGGGCACGGCACCATCGGCGTCGCCACGGTGCTCGTGGAGACCGGCATGGTCCCCGTGGTCGAGCCCGTCACCGAGATCCGCCTCGACACGCCCGCCGGGCCCGTCACCGCCCGCGTCGACGTCGTCGACGGGCACGCCGAGTCGGTCACGATCGAGAACGTCCCCAGCTACGTCGACGTCCTCGACACCACGGTCGAAGTCCCCGGCCTGGGCACGGTGCCGTACTCGATGGCCTTCGGCGGCAACTTCTACGCCATGGTCGACCTCGACGCCGTCGGCCTGCCCTTCGACCGCTCGCACCAGCAGGAGATCATCGCCGCCGGCCTCGCGATCATGAACGCGATCAACGAGACCGCGCCGCCCGTGCACCCCGAGATCGCCGGACTCGACCACTGCCACCACGTCGAGTTCATCGCCCCCGGCTCGGACGCGAAGCACTCGCGCCACGCCATGGCGATCTACCCCGGCTGGTTCGACCGCTCCCCTTGCGGCACCGGCACTTCCGCCCGGATGGCCGAACTGTGGGCTCGCGGCGAACTCCCGCTCGACGCCGACTTCGTCAACGAGTCCTTCATCGGCACCCGCTTCATCGGGCGCCTCGTCGCCGAGACGACCGTCGGGGACCGCCCGGCCGTGATCCCCCGGATCACCGGCCGCGCCTGGGTGACCGGCACGGCCCAGTACACGCTCGATCCGACCGACCCGTTCCCGTCGGGATTCCAGTTCTAGGAGAACCAATGACCGACACGCCGACCGAAGCGCTCGACGCGATCGCGCGCACCGCCGACGACGCCGCGCACGCGCTGGCGCTCAGCGCTCCCGCCGCCCGCGCCGCCGCGCTCAACGCCGCCGCGGACGCGCTCACCGCGAACGCCGACGAGCTGGTGGCGCTCGCGATGGACGAGACCGGACTGGCGGAGGCGCGGCTGCGCGGCGAATTGAAGCGCACCGCCGTCCAGCTGCGGCTCTTCGCCGACACGGTCGTCGACGGGACCTACCTCGACGCCCGGATCGACCGGCCCGACCCCGAGTTCGCGCTCGGCCCGCGCCCCGACCTGCGCCGCGTCAACGAACCGGTGGGCCCGGTGCTGAACTTCGCCGCGAGCAACTTCCCGTTCGCGTTCTCCGTCGCGGGCGGCGACACCGCGGCCGCACTCGCCGCGGGCAACCCCGTGATCGTGAAGGCCCACCCCGGCCATCCGCGCCTGTCCGAGCGCACCGCGGCCCTCGTCGCCGCCGCGCTCGAAGGCGCCGGACTGCCGACGGGCACCTTGCAGCTCATCGAGGGCCAGGACGCGGGCACCGCGATGCTGAAGCACCCGCTCGTCAAGGCCGCGGCCTTCACCGGCTCGACCGGTGCGGGCCGCATGCTCGCCGACATCGCGGCCGCGCGTCCGGCGCCGATCCCGTTCTACGGCGAACTCGGCAGCGTCAACCCGGTCTTCGTCACCGCCGGAGCGATCGAGGAGCGCGGCTCGGCGATCGCGGCCGGACTCGTCACGAGCGTCGGCGGGTCCGCCGGGCAGCTGTGCACGAAACCGGGCCTGGTGTTCCTGCCCGAGGGCCACGGCCTCGCCGAGGCGGTCGCCGCCGCCTCCGCCGCCATCGCCGAGCACCGGATGCTCAACCCGCGCATCGCCGCGGGCTACGCGCAGCGGCGCGAAGCAGTCCTGGGCGCCAAGGGCGTTCGCGTCCTCGCCCCCGGCGAGGTCCGCACCGACGAGGACGGCCAGGCCTGGGTGACGCCCACGATCGCGGCCGTCGCGCTCGACGACCTCCGCGCGGGCGGCGACACGCTCCTTCCAGAGTGCTTCGGCCCGCTCGCGATCCTGGTCGACGTCCCGGACGGCGAGCGGTACGCGGACCTCTTGGAGGAGCTCTTCGAAGGCAACCTCACGGTCACCGTGCACCGCGCCGAGGGCGACGACGTCGCGCGGCTCGTGCGCGCCGCCGCGCGCCGGGCCGGCCGGGTCCTGTTCGACGGCTGGCCCACGGGCGTCGCGGTGACCCCCGCGATGCAGCACGGAGGGCCTTGGCCCGCAACGACCTCCGGCGGTACGAGCGTCGGCACGGCGGCCATCGGCCGCTTCGTGCAGGCGGTGGCGTACCAGAACGCACCGGAGGCTCTCCTCCCGCCGCCGCTGCGCGACGACAACCCCTGGGGCGTGCCGCAGCGCATCGCCGAGGCCGGCGAATCCGCCCGCTGGGGCGGTGCGGGGAACTGAACCGGGCGTCGAACGGGCGGTCATCGACTCGGTGGCCGCCCGTCGGCGTGGGGCCTGGCGCCTCCGCTCCGACCCTGCTAAATTAGGGCAGCCTAAATTGATTTAGCATCGGCTAACTCACGGGGCGATCGGAGGACTGCAATGCGCCCATCCGCGGCTGAAGTCGCCCGCACGCTGGCCCGCGGCCGCCTGAAGGGGGCCCTGCGGTTCGCCGACGGCATCCCGGTGACCGGCTTCCACCACGCCACCGACCGCACCGGCAGGCCGCTGCTGCTCGCCGCCCCCGGCGACGAGATCACCGGGCGCCTCCGCGAGAGCGGCGCCGCCCCCGACGTCTCGCTGACCGTCGACGACGTGCCGCCGCTGCGCGGCGCCCCGAGCCTGGGCCGCATCCGCCTCACCGGCACGCTGAGCCGCGTGCCCGAAACCGCGACCCGCGCGGCCGTGCTCGAATACGCGCGGTCCAACCCGATCCCCGAACTCTTCGACGTCGGCGACCGGATCACGATGCACCGCATCGAACTGCGCCGCGTGTCCCTCAACCGGCCCGGCTCGACCGAGGAGATCGACCCCCTCGACTACGCGGCCGCGGAGCCCGATCCGCTCCACGAATGCGAAGGCGACCTCCTCCAGGACCTGGCCCACCACCACTCCGCGCAGCTCGACCACCACCTCCGGCACCTCCTCGAGGCCAAAGGGGCCGCCTACGCCGGCGTGCCGCGCGCGATGCGGCTCGACCGGTACGGCTTCGTCATCGACCTGGGCGACGACACCGCCGGCCCCGCGCACGGCCGGTGGCTGCGCCTGGAGTTCGCGCGCCCGGTGTGCAGCCAGCACGACCTCGCGCACCTGATGCACCCCATCCTGTTCCACCATCACACCGCCGACGGCTGCGAACATTAGGGCCCGTCCCGAACCGTTTTCGCCGAACGCTTGACATTGACACGATGTCAAGGTCTTGACTGGGTGTCGGAGGTGGTTCCGATGAACCCACGGCACACGAAAGCGGCCGACGCCCTGGCCGGCCCCGACTCGTCGACGCGGCTCAAGGCCGCGCTCACGATCGGCACCGACCCCGACCCGGCCTCGGCCGAGGCCCTCATCGCGCGGTGCGCGGTCGAGAGCGACTTCTACGTGCGCGACATGCTCACCTGGGCGCTGACCCGGCTCCCGCCGGACGTCACCGTGCCGAGGCTGCTCGCCGAACTGGACTCGCCGAACACCCAGGCCCGCAGCCAGGCCCTGCACACGCTCTCGAAGATCGGCGACGCCCGCGCCTGGCCCGCGATCACGCGGTCCCACCTGCGCGACCCCGACGACGAGGTCGCCCGCAGCGCCTGGCGCGCCGCCGCCGCCCTCGTCCCCGACGGGGAGGAGCGGCACCTCGCCGAGGAACTGGCCGCGCAGCTCGGTCGCGGCGACCGGGACGTGCAGCTCAGCCTGAGCCGCGCCCTCATCGAACTCGGCGCGGTGGTCGAACCGGTGCTCAAGGCCGCCATGGAAAGCCGCGACCCGGTCGTCTACGCGCACGCGAAGGCCACCGAACGACTCCTGGGCGACCCCGACGCCGCCTTCGAGCTCGCGATCCACGAGGCCAAGCGTGTCGTAGCGCTCGGCGACAAGGAGGCCTGACCGTGCTCATCGGCGAGGTCGCGCGCCGTTCGGGCGTCAGCACCAGGATGCTCAGGCACTACGACGCGCTCGGACTGGTGCGGCCCACCGGCCGCACCACCGGCGGCTACCGCGAATACGCCGACGAGGACATCCGCCGGATCTTCCACGTGGAGAGCCTGCGGACCCTGGGCCTGTCGCTGCGCCAGATCGGGCAGATCCTGGACGACCCCGGGTTCGACCCGTCCGCGCTCATCGGCGACCTCATCCGCGGCACCGAAGCGCGGCTGAGCCGGGAGCAGGAGCTGCTCAAGCGGCTCCGCGCGGTCGACTCCTCGGAGCCCTCCGGCTGGGAGGACGTCCTGCGCCTCGTCCAACTGCTGCACGGGCTCGGGTCGCCGAACGCCGCGCGGCGGCAGCAGGCCGCGCTCGCACCGGAGGCGGAGATGCCCGCCCCGCTGCTGGCCGAGGCGGTCCTGGCCGAATCCGATCCGCACGTCGCCGGGGCGCTGCGGTGGGCGCTCGCCCGGGCCGACCGCGACGTGGTCGCCAGCCTGGCGCCCGGCCTCCGATCGGAGCGGGTCGAGGTGCGGCGCCGCGCGGTGCTCGCGCTCGCCGAGATGCCCGGCGACGAGGCGGCCGCGGTGCTCGCGGAGGCCCTCGACGACGCGGACGCGACGGTCCGCCGGCACGCCGCCCTGGCGCTGGGCGCCCGGGGGGCCGCCGCGGCGGTCCCGGTGCTCGTCGCCATGGTGGTCGACGGCGCGAACGACGTCGAGGCCGCCGAGGTCCTGGGGGATCTCGCATCCGATCCGGAACGGGCGGAACGGATCAGGGACGCCCTGGCCGACGCGCTCGACGCGCCGCCGATGGACGCCGCGGTGCGGATGCGTCTCGTCCAGGCGCTCGCCGAGATGCCCGCCGCCCTCGCGCTGGAGGTGCTGCACGGCCTGGCCGGGGACGACGACCGGACCGTGGCCCGAACCGCGACGGCTTTGGCGGCCGTGATCGAGGGCCGGGCGGGCGGCGCCTGAGGGGCCGGCCGCCCGGCCCGCTCCACAGGACGGGCCCCAGCCCTCACGTCTCCGACCGGGGCCGGTATACGCCCACCAGCACGCCGTGCCGCGCTTCACCGTCCTCATCGGGCAGTTCGTGGACCATGTCCTCCAACGTCTTCCGCAACCGCTGCGCCTGCGCCTCGCTCAATCGGACGTTGCGCAGCAGCACCAGCGGATCGCCCTCGTCGGTGAGGATCTCCTCGGCCACGGCCGCGAGGACCACCTTGGTCGTCTCGCCGGTGTCGTACCGGATCCGCTCGGCGGTCCGCTTGAAGTACTGCTCCGTCCCGCCCCTGACCTGCCGCGTGTGGTCGAGCCGCACCAGGCCGGCCTCCCGCAGGATCTTCAGGTGGTGACTCGCGCTGCCCTTGCTGATCTCCAGGTCGGCGGCGAGACGGCTCAGCGTCGCGGGCTCCTTCCCGAGGGCGAAGAGCATCCGGTGGCGCACCGGATGCCCCAGCGCGCGGTACTGCCGCGTCGTGGCGATCGTCATCGATTCGGGGTCGGCGGCTGTCATGAATCAAGTGTCCAGAATACTGGACGCTTTGTCAAATCGGTGGTTCACTACTAGGGACCCGCCCTCAGGAGGACTCCATGCCGCCATCCGCCGCCACCGTCGTTCCGGACGTCGTCCGGCTGCTCCGCGAGCACTACGTGTTCCCCGACGTCGCCGACGAACTCGGGAAGACCCTCACCGCGCACGCGGCCGACGGCCGCTACACCGACGCCGACCAGGCCCGCCTCGCCGAGCTCGTCACCGCCGACCTGCAATCGGTCAACGGCGACCTCCACCTGCGGCTCAAGCACAGCGCGGCCGAGTTGAGCGACACCCACGACGACGAGGCGACCCAGCTGCGGCAGATGGCCGAGTGGAGCGACCTGACCTGCGGCGGCGTCGCGCACGCGCAGCGCCTGCCCGGCAACGTCGGACTGCTGAAGATCGCGCCGCTGCTGTTCCCGCCCGCCGTCGCAGGGGAGAAGGTCACCGCCGCGATGAACCTCCTCGCCGCCACCGACGCGCTGATCCTCGACCTGCGCGAATGCCTCGGCGGCGACCCGAACACGGTCGCCCTCGCCTACAGTTACCTCACCGACTTCGAGCCCGTGCAGCTCTCGGGCATGGCGAAGCGCGATCCCGCGGACTTCGAGCAGCTGTGGACCTTCCACGTCCCCGGCGCCAAGTTCGGCGGCGCGAAACCCGTCTGGGTCCTCATCAGCGCCACGACCTTCTCCGGCGGCGAGGCGCTGAGCTTCGACCTCCAAGAGCGCGGCCGGGCCGTGGTGATCGGCGAGCGGACCAGGGGCGGCGCGCATCCGCGCCAGGGCTTCCGCGTGGACACCCACCTGGAGGTCACCATCCCGACGGCCCGCTCGGTCAGCCCGATCTCCGGCGGCAACTGGGAAGGCGTCGGCGTCACCCCGGACGTGCCGACCACTGCGGACGACGCCCTGCCCGAGGCCCACCGCCGCGCCCTCGAAGCGGTCCTGGCGCTCGGCGCGGAGGGCTTGCGCGCACCGGTCGCCGACGAAGCGGCCCAAGCACTTCGCGCCCTTGCCGAGTGACGCGAGGGCTTCAGCGGCCGGCGAGGAGCCGATCGATCGTGGCCCTGCCGCCGGCCGTCCAGGTGGGCTTGCCTCCGGTCTGGCCCAGTTCCCCGGCGCGGCCGACCTGCATGAGGCCGAAGGCCCGCATGAGCGCCCAGCCGCGCGCACGGCGCACCGTCGCCGCGTCGGCCAGCGGATGGGCGTCGAGGAACGCCGCGATCGCGTTCTCGGGCAGCAGCATCCAGGCCGCGCAGAGGTCGGCGGCCGGGTCCGCGGCGCACATGTCGCCGAAGTCGATGACGCCGGCGAGCGTCCCTCCGGCGGTGAGCACGTTGGCCGGGTGGAGGTCGGCGTGGATCCAGACCGGCGGCCGGTGCCACGGCTCGGCGGCGACCGCGTCGTCCCAGATCGCCTGCAGCGCAGGGATCTGCTCGGCGGAGAGGAACCCGCCGGAGTGAAGGTCCATATCGGGGTGCTGATGGATCGGCATGCTGCGGTGCGGATTGCGCGGGGCGTCCGCGGGCGCCTCCCGGTGGAGCGCGGTGAGGAACGCCGCGAGGGCCGCCGCCGATCGCGGGCCGTCCTCGACCGGGGCCGAATCGGCCGGACTGCCCGGGACCCAGGAGGTCACCAGCCACGGCTTGGGGAACGCCCCGGTGGGCTCGCCGAGGCGGACCGGGGCGGGCACGGGGAGCGGCAGCCGCGGGGCCAGCACCGGGAGCCAGCGGTGCTCCTGTTCCAGCAGAAGGGGAGCGCGCGGGGTCATAGGGAAGCGGACGGCGAGTTCGTCGCCCAGGCGCCACATCTGGTTGTCCCAGCCGCCCTGGAAGCGCTCGAGCGGCAGGTCGGCCAGGTGGGGGAGCTGCTCCTTGAGGAGCGTGCGGATCATCGCCTCGTCGATCATCGGGTCGCTCAAGCGGGCGCCTCTCTGTTCGCGGATCGCGTCCCAAGGTAGCAATCCGCGATCCGGCGGCGGTGCGCCCGCGTCCGTTCGCATACGCGTGTATCGGCTCCCGAGCGCGCGAATGGACGCGATAGGTCCCGTGACAGGACAATGGAATTGTGATGGCTTTCATATCTCTTGGACATCGATGGCGGTGCCGGAATTCGCATCGGAATACCACTGGAGAACCATGCACATCGCTGAGGAACCGGCCCGCTGAGGGGGTGGTCGAAGCGCGGTTTTCGGAACCACATTGATCACTGGTTTCGTCTAGAATTCGAGTCCAGAGTCAGAAGAGATCCAATCTGAACAACGCTGGGAGCATAGGTGGAGTTTAGGTTGCTAGGCCCGTTCGAGACACGCCATCAGGGAAAACTCATCGAACTCCGCGGTGGGACCTATCCGAAGATACTGGTGTTGCTGCTGCTCGGCGACGGGTCGGCGGTCTCCATCGTCCGCATCGTCGATGCGCTGTGGGACGACGCCCCTCCGTCGACCGCGTGGCGGCAGGTCCGCAACCGCGTGGCCTCGCTCCGCAGGGTGCTGAGGGCCCACGGCCATGATCCCGTTCAGACGGTGCCACAGGGCTATCGGATTCACACGGGCGAGGTCGACTGCGACAGCTCCCATTTCGCCGCGTTCACGGACCGGGCGAGGGCGATCGCGCAGGACGGCCGGCTCCGGGAGGCCGTGCAGATCATGGACGACGCCCTCGCGCTGTGGACCGGACCGGCATTGATGGGCCTGTCGGGAAAGGTCTTCGAGGCCTCTTCGCTGCGGCTCGAGGAATCGCGGCTGAGCGCGATCGAATCGCGCGCGTCATGGCAGCTGCGACTCGGACTCTCCGCCCGGGTGATCGGCGAGTTGTCGGAACTCATCGTCGCCAAACCGTACCGGCAGCAATTGGTGTACCTGTACATGTGCGCATTGCAGCACGACGGGAGGGCCGCCGACGCATTGAAGGCGTACGAGATGTACCGCTCGCGGTTGAACGACGAGCTCGGCATCAATCCGGGCCAGCAGTTGCAGCAGTTGTACGTCTCCATATTGCGCGATGAAATGCCTTATATGGACAATCGGTCGCTGCAGTTCTGACGCCCCGGAACGAGAGCGCCCGGGCCCCTGAGGGTCCGGGCGCTCGATGATGTCGGTTCGCCGGCAAGGCGTGCCGCCGGCGGACCCGCTAGCAGTGGACGCTCGCCCCGTTGCCGATCAGGAGGCTGTCCTTGATCCAGCCCTGCACGCCGGTGTTGACGTCGTAGATGTGCGACCACGTGCCGCCGGTGCCGGAGTCCCAGCAGTCGTACTGGAGCGTGTGCGAGGCCTGGGCCTGGCCCACGATCGTGCAGGCGGGGCTGGAGTTGTGGGGACCGGTGCGGATGTTCACGCCGTTGCCGGTGGTGCCGCCGTAGCTGCCGTCGTAGATGCCCCACGAGTGGTTGCAGTTGGACTGGACGCCGACGTCTCCGGCGGGCCGGACGGTCTCGGCGCCGGCCTGGGCGGCGGAGAAGCCGACGGTCGCGAGGACCAGCATGGTGCCGCCGGCGATGGCGGCGATCTTGCGGGCGAAGGGTTTCACTTCTTGTCTCCTCCTTGATGTCGGACCGTTCGGCGGGAAGTAGAGGCTTCTCGTCGTCCGGCCCTGCCAAGTCGCTGAGCGACGCTCAATCGACATATGAATGGTCGCGTCGTCGCACACAGTCACGGCATCGATGGGGAACAACCCGTGCACATCCGCTGCACAATCCGTAGTGGAGCCGCGCGACTGAGGGCCTTTGCGTCACTCCTGCGCCGCCGGCAGGGATTCCGCGTCGGTGGTGGCGGCCGGTAATGCGGTTGCGCGTGCGGCGGCGGGCGGCTGTACTTCCCCCATGGTCGACTTCCGGCAAGGGCACACCGCCGCCTGGGCCCAGTACTTCGCGCGCCGGGGATTCCCCGTCGCCGAACCGATCGCCGCCGGCGTCGAAGGCGCCGTGTACCGGCTCGAAGCCGGCACGGTCGCCAAGGTGTGGAGCGGACGGCCCCCGGCCGACTTCGCGCTCACGCGCGAGGTGTACGCGGACATCGCGCACCACCGCCCGCCCTTCGCCACGCCGGAGATCCTGAAGACCGAGGAGGTCGACGGGGTCCTCGTCAGCTATGAGCGCGAACTCCCGGGGACGCCGCTCGCCCCCGACTCCGGGGTTCGGGACCCGGGCCGTGCGATACCGCCCGGACAGGCCGACGCCCTCCTCGCCGTCCTGCGCGGCCTGGCCGCCGTCCCCGGCACCGATGCCATGCGGCGCTTGACGGTCCAAGGCGACGACCGCCCGCTCTGGCAGGACCGCGCGCGCTTCCCGGACGCCCTCGCCGACCTCGTCGAACGCGCGGTCGGCCGCCACCGCGACCTGCTCGCCGCCCACGTCCCCGACCTCGCCGTCACCGTCGAGCGGACCGTGCGCGCGCTCAGGGCACTGCCCGATACTCCCGTCACCGTCGTCCACGGGGACCTGGTGCCGCCCAACGTGCACGTCGACGCCACCGGCCTCCCGGTCGCCGTCCTCGACTTCGGGTTCTTCACCACCGCAGGCGATCCCGCGTTCGAGGCCGCCGTCACCGCCGCCGTCTGGGACATGTACGGGCCCTATGCCGAGGAGCACGTCGCGACCCTCACCGGCCGCTTCGCCGCCGAACTGCGCCACCCGCCGCAGACCCTCGCGCTCTACCAGACCGCCTACGCGCTGGCGACGTACGACCTGTTCTCCACCGACGGCACCGACGGCCACTTCCGCTGGTGCGCCGCACTGGTCGACCGCTCGGCTTGACGACCCGGCTTCAGACGGGCAGTCGCACCGGTTCGGCCGGGGACGGCGCGGCGTCGGCGCCGGGGAGCAGTTCGAGGAGATGCGCGGCGGGGGAGTCGGCCTGGTCCCAGGCGGTGGAGACGACCGACACCGTCCACTGAGGCGTGTCCTCTTCGGTCAACGGCAGGACGCGCAGCGCGGCCGCCTGCGGCTTCGCGGCGACGTGCCTGGGGACCACGGCGATCCCCAGGCCCCGGGCGACCAGGTCGAGCAGCGTGTGGACGTCGTTGACGGTGCAGCGCACGCGCCTGCGCAGGCCGCGCGCGGCGAACACCGACTCGTTCAGCGCCCGCACGCCCCAGGCCGCGCCGAAGTCCACGAAGTCCTGGCCGCCGAGGGCGTCCCACTGCACGGAGGAGCGCGCGGCGAGCGGATGGTCGGGCAGCGTCACGACCACCAGCGGCTCGCGGCCGATCTCGCGGTGCGGCAGGGTGCTCAGGCGCTTGTCGGTGGCGACGAACGCGACGTCGAGCTCGCCGGCGCGGACCATGCCGAGCAGGTCGTGCGAGCCGCACTGGGTGAACATCGTCTCGACCAGCGGGTGGCGGCGGTGGAAGCGGTCGAGCAGGGAGTTGACGTCGACCAGGCCGAGGCACTGCTCGGCCCCGATGCTGAGCGAACCGGAGACGGCGCGGCTCGCCTTGACCACGGCGTCGCGGGCGCCCGCGGCCTGCTCGAGCATCATCCGCGCGTACGGCAGCAGCGCGAACCCCGCCTCGGTGGGCTCGACCCGGCGCGTGGTCCGGGTGAACAGGGCGGTGCCCAGCTCGTCCTCGAGGCTGCGGATCGCCGCCGACAGGCCCGACTGGGAGATCCCGATCAGCTCCGCCGCACGTGTGAAGTGCCTCTCATCCGCGAGCGCGACCAGGTACTCCATCTGCCGCAGGTCCATGAATCATTCCCTCGGATTCTCAATTCCAGAAACACCAGTTGTTGGACTTCTAGATTAGCCGTATCTAGCATCAACCTGGTAATCCGCCAGCCGACGGGAGCGCGGCAGCGCCTCCCGCCCAGCCGCAAGGAGTGCACCAATGCAGCAGCGCACCATCGGGGACCGGCAGGTCTCGGCGATCGGACTCGGCGGGATGCCGATGTCGATCGAGGGCCGGCCCGGCGAAGAGCGGTCGATCGCGACCGTCCACGCCGCGCTGGACGCCGGCGTCACGCTCATCGACACCGCGGACGCCTATCACCGCGACGCGAACGAGGTCGGCCACAACGAGTCCCTGATCGCCAAGGCGCTCAAGGAGTACGGCTCGGGCGCCGACGACGTCCTGGTCGCGACCAAGGGTGGCCACCTGCGCCCCGGGGACGGCAGCTGGACCAAGGACGGCCGCCCCGAGTACCTGAAGGAGGCCGCGAAGGCCTCCGCGCAGCGCCTCGGCGTCGAGGCGATCGGCCTCTACCAGTTCCACCGCCCCGACCCGCAGGTCCCGTACGCCGACTCGATCGGCGCGATCCGCGACCTGCTCGACGAGGGCGTCATCCGCCTGGCCGGCATCTCCAACGCGAGCGTCGCCCAGATCGACGAGGCCAACGAGATCCTGGGCGGCCGGCTCGCGTCGGTGCAGAACCAGTTCTCGCCGCGGTTCCGCTCCAGCGAAGGCGAACTCGAGCACTGCGCGAAGATCGGCGTCGCGTTCCTGCCCTGGAGCCCCTTGGGCGGCATCAAGAGCGCCCCCGAACTCGGCAGCCGTCACGAGGTCTTCAACGAGGTCGCGAACGAGCTCGGCGTCAGCGTCTACCAGGTCACCCTGGCGTGGCACCTCGCGCTCGCGCCCGTGGTCGTCCCGATTCCGGGCGCCTCGCGTCCCGAGAGCATCCGCGACTCGGCCGGCGCGGCCGAGCTGAAGCTCACCGGCGACCTGGTCGCCCGCCTGTCCGCAGCCTAGAGAATGAGGATTCACCGATGAAGAGGTTCAAGCTGCCCGGCACGGAGATCGAGGCGCCGAACGTGGTGCTCGGGCTCATGCGCATCCCCGACAAGACCGACGAGGAGGTGCGCACGCTCGTCAAGACCGCCACCGACGCGGGGATCGACTTCCTCGACCTCGCCGACGTCTACGGCCACGAGGTCCACGGCTGCGAGCGCCGCTTCGGGGAGGCCATGCGGCTCAGCGCGTCCGAGCGCGAGCGCCTGGTGATCCAGACCAAGGCCGGGATCGTGGGCCCGGGCCCGTACTTCGACTTCTCCTACGAGCACCTCATCGAGGCCGTGAACGGCTCGCTCGAAGCGCTGAACACCGACTACATCGACATCCTGCTGCTGCACCGGCCCGACGCGCTCGTCGAGCCCGAGGAGGTCGCCCGCGCGTTCGACGAGCTCGCCGCCGCCGGGAAGGTCCGCGCGTTCGGCGTCTCGAACCACACGCCGCGCCAGATCGACCTGCTGCGCAAGCACGTGACGCAGCCGCTGGTCGCGAACCAGGTCCAGCTCTCGATCACGCACTCGCCGCTCGTCGCGCAGGGCATCGCGGCGAACATGCAGGGCCTCGACCAGTCGATCAGCCGCGACGACGGGCTGCTGGACTACTGCCGGCTCAACGACATCACGGTGCAGGCGTGGTCGCCGTTCCAGGCGGGCTTCTTCGACGGGCCGTTCCTGGACTCGCCGAAGTACCCCGAGCTGAACGCCTCGATCGACCGACTCGCCGCCAAGTACGGCGTCCCGCCGATCGCGATCGCGGTCGCCTGGATCACGCGCCACCCGGCGAACATGCAGGTCGTCATCGGCACCACCACGCCCGAGCGCGTGGCCGCCTCGGCACAGGGCTCGGAGGTCCCGCTGACGCGCGCCGAATGGTACGAACTGGTCCGCGGCGCCGGATACACCGTCCCTTAGGGACACCGACTTCAATTCCACTGAGGGGGGCGGCGGCGTCCCGGGTCTGAGGGGACCCGGGACGCCGCCGCCGTGCTACCTCCTGCCGCGGATGAGGAAGGCCCCGTAGAGGACCAGCCACGCCACCCAGATCAGCCAGCCCGTCAGGCCGAGGAGCCCCAGCGCGTTGCCGCCGTCCATCACCTGCGGGGTGAGGACCGCCGAAGCGAACTGGAGCGCGGCCGCGCCGAACCCCATGGCCGCCAACCAGGTCGGGATGACCCCGCCGCGCCGCCCCGCCGTCGACAGGCCGACCAGCGCGAGCGCCAGGAAGGTCCCGTTCAGGCCGAACAGGGCCTCGTGCAGCGCCCACAGCGCGGTCGCGCTCTCCTCGGCCTGCGTGTGCGCCAAGGCGAGCCGGACCGCGCTGACCGTCGTCATGTTCAGGTTCTGCAGCAGGATCCCGGCGAAGCCGACCAGCGCCCAGGCCTCGCCCCGCTCGCGCTCCCCGTCGCGGACGGCCGCGACCGCACCGGCCCCGAACACGGTCGCGACCACCCAGACGAAGGGCAGGAACACGGTCCCCAGGCGCATCGCGCCCGCCTCGGCGCCGAAGAACGCGACCGCGTCCTCGGGCTCCGAACCCGGGGTCGGGAGCCCGGCCGGGACCAGGACGAGGACGTTCAGCAATAGGATCAGGGCCGCGAAGCCGATGCCCGCGATCCCGCCGATCCGGGCGAACGCATTGATTTTATGGTTCATATATTCAATATATGCTGCGAAAGATTCGAGGGGACATGGGGACACCCGCGGGCCGCCGCGCCTACGACTCGCTGCGCCGTACCGACCAGGCGCACCGCACCAAGGCCGAGATCGCGCAGGCCGCCCGGCGGCTGTTCACCGCCAACGGCTGGGCCGCCACGACCATCCGCGAGGTCGCCCGCGAAGCCGGGGTCGCCGTGCCGACCGTCTACGCGGCCTACGGGAACAAGACCGGCCTCGCGCTGGCCCTGTCCGACGCCGCCCACGACGAGTCCGACCTGCCGGCCGAGATCGCCGCCCTCGAAGCGGCCCAAGGCGATCCGGCCGCGCAGCTCGCCGCGATGGCGGGCTTCGACCGGCGCCTGTTCGAACGCTCCGGCGACCTCATCCTCATGCTGCGCGAAGCCGGCCGCGCCGAACCCGAACTCGCCCCGGTCTACCGAGACGGCCGCCGCCGCGCCGACGCCTTTCGCGCCGAGGTGTTCGGCTCCTGGCCCGAAGGCACACTGCAAGCGGGCGTAGCGGAGTCAGTGGACGTCTACGCGGCCCTGTGCAACATCGACGCCTTCCGGACCCTCACCGCGGAGCGGTCCTGGAGCCCCGACCGGATCGAGGCCTGGTGGGCGGGACTGCTGGCGAGGGAACTGCTCGCCCCGGCCCTCGGGTAGGGCCGCGGAGGCCAGGAGCGCCAGCTTGTCCGCGTCGCCGGTCCCGGCGTCGGGGTGGAACACCACGAGGTTCAGGCCCTCGGCCCCGCCCACGGCCAACCGCTCCCGGTTGAGGGTCAGCTCCCCGACCTGCGGGTGGTCGAACCGCAGCGGCGTCCCGCGCTGCCCCCGCACCTCGTGCCGCGCCCAGAGCTTGCGAAACCGCGGACTGGCCAGCGAGAGCTCCCCGGCGAGCTCGATGAAGCGGGGGTCGTCGACGTCGTTGCCCACCGACTGCCGCAGGTTCGCGATGAAGCACTCCGTGACGTTCTCCCACTCCGGGTACAGCGCCTGCTCGGCCGGGTCCAAGAACAGGTTCCGCAGCTGGTTGCCGCCCACGACGAGGCGGGGATCGAGCGCGCGGGCCAGCGCGTTCGACGCCAGGACGTCGAAGTACCGGCCCTCGATGAACGCGGGCTGCACGAGGGCGTCCAGGAGCTTGAGCGCGCCGTCCGGCACGGTCTCCTTTTTCGGCCGGCGCCTGCGCTGGCGGTGCACGTCCGAAGCGAGCGCGAGCAGGTGCGCCACGTGGTCGTCGTCGAGCCGCAGCACCCGGGCGATCGCCTTCAGCACCTGCACCGACGGGTTGCGGTCGCGGCCCCGCTCCAGCCGCAGGTAGTAGTCGAAGCTGATGCCGGCGAGCATGGCGACCTCCTCCCGCCGCAGGCCCGGTACGCGCCGCACCCCGATGTCGGGGATGCCGGCCTGCTCCGGCGTCACCAGCTCGCGCCGCGCTCGCAGGAACGCGCCCAGGGCATTCGATTTCTCGCTCACCCCTCCAGCGTAAGACCGCCCGCCGCGAGCAGAGGGGGTCCTGTGACACCCCCGGCACGACAGGACTCAGGGTCCGCCGTCCGGCCGCGCATAGCGTGGCGAGGGCCCGCTCAGGGCGCACTTTCCAGGAGGAGACCCATGACCGTCACACTGATCACCGGGGCCAACAAGGGCATCGGCTTCGAGACCGCCAGGCAGCTGCTGGCACTGGGACACACCGTCTACATCGGCGCACGCGACCCCGAACGGGGCGGGAAGGCCGCGGCGGCGCTCGGCGCGCGATTCGTGCAACTCGACGTGACCGACGACGATTCGGTGAACGCCGCGCTGGCGACGATCGCCGCCGACGAGGACCGACTCGACGTCCTGGTGCACAACGCGGGCGTTCTCGGGGCCGGGGCCGTCGACGGGCCCACGGCCCTGCGCGTCTTCGACACCAACGCCGTCGGCATCGTGCGCGTCACGGAGGCGGCGCTGCCGCTCCTGCGCAAGTCCGCGAACCCCGCCGTCGTCACCGTTTCGAGCAGCGCGGGCTCGTTCTGGGCGGTGAACAACCCCGAACGCCCCGAGTTCCACCTGCCGACGACGCTCTACTCCGCGTCGAAGGCGGCGGCGACCATGCTGACGGTCCAGTACGCCAAGTCCCAGCCGGGCATCAAGTTCAACGCCCTCGAACCGGGCTTCACCGCCACCGACATGACCGCGGGTTTCGAGGGCGGGAGGTCGCCGGAGGAGAGCGCCCGCACGGTCGTGCGCCTGGCGACCCTGGGCCCGGACGGGCCCACCGGGACCTTCCAGGACGAATCCGGGCCGCTGCCCTGGTAAGCGGCGCAGGCGATGCCGCCTCACGGGCCCCGTGAGGCGGCCGGTGCGGAAGGCCGCTCCGCAAGCCGTCGCCGGCGACGCGCACGCCGAGATCGCCTAGCAGCCCTACCCGCTCCAGGCCGGCGTATGTCGGCCCTCTTCCGGGCGAGGCTCTGACTGCCGGGCCGTTCGCGCAGTTCAGGCAACGGACGCACCCACGGCGCCGGCGAATACCTGGCGGCGTTTTGAGGCGGTGGTGCTGTACCCTGGCTGAGGCCGCTTTCGCGGCCATCGGGACGTGGCGCAGCTTGGTAGCGCACCTCGTTTGGGACGAGGGGGTCGCAGGTTCAAATCCTGTCGTCCCGACCAAAACTCCCAGGTCAGGGACTTGCTCCATGGCTTGGGAGCTTTCCTTTTTTGCGATTGCTCGTCTCTCGCTGGTCTAGACGTTCCAGGATGCCCTGGGATACCCAGGGGCGACAGCCTTCTTTTGGGTTAACTAAGTCCCAGTCTTCGGTGAACTCGAGCCTGGTTGCGTGCCTTAGGGTGTCGCCAGCAAACATCGGAAAGTTCGAGGGCGCCAGGTGAGAGGCGTTCAAGGTGCACATGTCGGGTGACCCGTCAGCATCACACCGCTGATGTGGGGGCA
Organism: Glycomyces harbinensis; assembly: GCF_900101745.1. Classification (GTDB taxonomy): domain Bacteria; phylum Actinomycetota; class Actinomycetes; order Mycobacteriales; family Micromonosporaceae; genus Glycomyces; species Glycomyces harbinensis. The sequence continues at coordinate 412,580 of NZ_FNAD01000003.1, forward strand.
CCTGTAGTAGGGCATCGCTGGTGCCTCCAGGTCTGGTCAGTTTCGAGAGACTCCCGGAGAAGGTCGTCTGTGCCCCGGGCCTCGATGAAGGCGATGTTCCTAATGATGATCTGGGTATCCGGGTCGAGGAGCCCGCTACGCGAAATGTGCGGCCGTCTACCGCGCGGTCCTGGTCATGACCGTGCACAGGGCAAGCCCTAGAGTCTGTCGCGGTTGGCGATCGCCCTGCGTATCGCGGTGCCGATCCAGTGGGCCTCCGCGAGCGCCCTGATCTCCTTGCGGGACGGTCGGGTCCGGCGGTCGGGGAAGAGCGAGTTCTCGAGTCGGATGGCGGCGACGAGCGACAGGAGCGCCTGCGTGCGCTCGTCGAACGCGCGGCCGTTCCGGGCGGCGGAGGCGAGGCGGGTGCGGGCGTCGGCCGTCGCGTTTCGATCGCTTGATCGGTATCGGATGTCGGTGAAGATCCCCAGAGACTTCGTGCTTTCGTGGAGCAATGCGCCGGAGGCGACGAGGCCGTCGCGCACGGTCGGCAGGAGGCCCTTCTTGGTCTCTTTGACCAGGGCGTGCGGTGAGCAGGGCTTGTCCGCGGCGATGGCGGCGAGGCGCGAATCGAGGAGGGGATCGCCCGTGGGCGTCGGGTCGAGGACGCGGACCTTCTTGCCGTCTAGGCCGATGCGTCCGGCGAGCACGAGTTCGTAGAGGACCGCGCCGCCGAGGCCCAGGTCGAGGTGCGTGCTGGCCCGGCCGTTCGTGCTTTCGTGCGAGATCAGCGCCAGCTCTTCGAGCAGTGTGGGCATGGCTTCAGCCTAGGGCCTGGAAGATCTGGTCCCAGATGCCGTCCGCAGTCCAGCGGTCTGAGTTGGGCATACTGCCTCCACGACCGCCCGCCCGATTATGAGGATGTCCCGATCGTCGAGAAGGAAGATCTCGGGATACTGAGGCTGCATCCTTCGCTTGCCGAGATGGGGCATTGCGGCGACCGGCGTCCCGCGCACGCGCGTCGGTATGTTGGCGGCGGAGGGCCATACTCGTCGGCGAGGCACGACGAATCGACGACGAGGCAGGGAACATGACACGGCAGCGGCCCCGGACCTACCAGTGGCACCTCGCCGCGGACGGCACCGCGATCAAGGCGTACCCGAAGGCGCTGGACCACTCGAACCCGCAGCAGGAGGCGCCGAAAGGCCTGAAGTACCTCCGCTACGCCACCGTGCGGCGCCTGGCGCTCGCGGACTTGTACGCCGTCGAGGACGCCCTCGACGAGTCCGCCGCGCGCTACGAGCGCGTGGCGCGGGCGGTGACCCTCACGGGCGTGTTCGGGCTGGCCGCAATGATCGTCGGCTGGCTCGTCCTCCCCGCGATCGGCCTCGACGATGCCTGGACGCCGATCCTGCGCGTCGCCTCGATCCCGGTCCTGGCGGTCGGCGTCGCGGGCGTGATGTTCACGCCTCTGTCGATGCGCCGCAGCATCGACCGCATCCGCACCGAAGGGGGCCTCGACGTCTCGGCGCCCAAGGTCCTCAAGGAGGACGAAGCGCTGGCCCTGCTTCACGCCCCGGGGACGGTCTCCGGCCCGGCTATTGAAGCAGGCACCCTCTGAGGGGCCCTCACTCCTGCGGTGGCAGGGTGGGGTGCACGGTCCGGCGTCGCAGCGGTTTTGCCACAGGTGTCAGCGGTCGGCGACCTGGATCGCTCTGGCTGGGCCGCGGTGATGGCGGCGCCGTAGGCGCCGGCCCGCAGACGCGGCTCCGCTCGATCCCCAGCATGCCGGCCCTCCGGGCGACGCCGACCTCGGCGGCACCGGACTCTCCCACGTTGAGGAGATCGTCGACATCGACGGCTACACCGCCGAGGTACTCGACGTAGAACGCCGCGCCATCTCCAGCATCGGCCTCCGCCCCAACCCCTCGACGAGCGAGCAGGACACCGCCCCGCTCGAACAGTCGATCCACCAGTCTCGGCCCGGCACGTCATCGCCGTGCCCCGATCCGTGCCGGCATTCCGAGGCGCCGCGGTTTCGGTGATGGCGACTTCGGTCGTGCAGTGGATTGCCGTGAGGCGGCCGAAACCATGTGAATTGGCCTCGTTTCACCATGGGAGCAGGCCAATTATTCGCGATTGGCACTGGTTCGGGTGCCAATCGGCCCAGAGTATTGGTCTCACGAAGTGCGCGATGGCGCACCCCTCGAGAGGAGATCAATGATGATCAGCTGTAGCGCGCGACGCGCGTCCCTGGCGGTGATGGCCGCCGGCGCGCTCGCCCTCACCGCGTGCTCAGGTGGCGGCGACGACGGCGACGGGACCGGGTCGATCACGTTCGGCAACTGGCAGTGGCTCGAAACGGGCCGCGGCGAGGCCATGTGGGACGCCGCCACCGCGTTCGAGGACGCCGAGCCGGACATCCGGCTGGAGAAGTCCGAGACCCCCTTCGCCCAGTACGCGGACAAGCTCAACACCGAGCTCGGCGCCGGCGCCGGACCCGATGTCTTCGTCGTCCTCGACCGGCAGTTCGCCACCCTCGCGGAGGCGGGCCTGCTCGAACCCCTCGACGACGCGGTCGCCGACGCGGACCTCAACGCCACCAACGACAACCTCAACATCGACGGCGAGCAGCTCGCCGTCACCTGGGAGCAGGTCAGCTACGCCCTACTCGGCAACGCGAACGTCCTCGAAGAGGCCGGGATCGAGCAGATGCCCACCACCGTCGAGGAGCTCATCGCCGCGGGCGAGCAGGCCGAGGCCGCCGGGTTCGACGGCTTCGCCGTGCGCCACCAGATGAACGAGTACAACGGCTGGGCCTACGACTTCCCCAGTTGGACCTACGGCTACGGCGGCTCCTGGTCAGACGGCGAGAACCTGACGGTCGACTCCGCGGAGAACATCGCCGGCGTCAGCGCCTACAAGGAGGTCTTCGACGCCGGGATCGTCCCGGTCGGCGACGACGCCTCGACCTTCCGCTCCAAGTTCAAGGAGAACCAGCTGGCGATGATCATCGACAACAGCGGCACCGCGCTGTCGCTGACCTCGGACAGCCAGCTCACCGGTCAGGACCTCGTCTCGGCGCCGCTGCCGTTCCCCGACCCGGGCGCGCACCAGAAGCTCGTCCTGGCCGTCAACGCCAACAGCGACAACAAGGAGGCCGCGAAGCAGTTCGTCTCGTGGGCGGTCTCCGAAGAGGGCCAGGCCACGCTCCGCCCGTCGCTCGGCGCCAGCGTCCTGGCGACCGACGTCCCGATCGACGCCGAATTCGCCGCGGCCAACCCCTGGGCCGAGACGTTCGTCGAACTCGGCGCGACCAACCGCAGCGGCCTGCCCGCCGGCTTCGAGACCGAGGCCGACCCGATCATGCGGGCCGTACTCGAACAGGTCGAACGCGTCATCACCGAGGACCTGGACCCCGCCGAGGCGATGCGCAACGCCCAAGCCGCCCTGGAAGCGGACTGACCCCGAACGCCGGGCGGGCCCGACCCGCCCGGCACCCGCTCACCGAGACGAACCCACAGACGGAGGCAACGGTGTCCAACGGCACGGTCGACGGCGCTCCCCCCGAGGCGGCGAGCGCGTCCAAGGGCGCCCGCCGCCCCGGCGCCCGAAGGCGGCGGCCCGGCGAACTGCTCGGCTACGTGTTCATCGCGCCCGCAGTGCTCTACCTCGCGGTGTTCCTGCTCGTCCCCCTCGTGCAGGGGATCGCGATGAGCTTCACCGACACGCGGCTCATCAACCCCGCCGGCGGCGAACCGGTCGGCTTCGACAACTACGCCCAGGCGCTCGGCGCCGACCGGTTCTGGAACTCGCTGCTGGCGACGCTGCTCTACACCGCCGCGACCGTCGCCGGGACACTCGCCCTCGGCACGGCCGCCGCCGTCCTGGTCAACCGGGCCTTCCGCGGCAGGGCGCTCGTACGAGGGCTCCTGACCTTCCCCTACGCGATGCCGACCGTGGCCGTGGCACTGGTCTTCGCATGGATGTACAACCAGTCCAACGGGGTCTTCAACCGCGGACTCGGCGTCCTCGGCGTCGGCGAGACCGGCTGGCTCACCGACCCGAACTGGGGCATGGCCTCCGTCGTCGCCGCGACGGTCTGGAAGGTCTTCCCGTTCGTCATGCTCGTCGTCCTCGCCGCGCTCCAGTCGGTGAGCGCGGAACTGTACGAGGCCGCCCGCATCGACGGCGCCGACGCGCTCAGCACCTTCCGGTCGGTCGTGGTGCCGCACCTGGCCCCGACCCTGCGGATCGTCGCGCTGCTCATGACCATCTGGTCCATCAGACGCTTCGAGATCATCTTCCTGCTCACCGGCGGCGGCCCGGTCGAGAAGACGAACACCCTGGTCATCAACGTCTACCGCACGGCCTTCAGCGACCAGGACCTCGGCCTCGCCGCCGCGATCGGGGCCCTCGGACTCATCGTCTCGCTGGCCGTGACCTGTGTCTTCCTCCTGGTCGAACGCCGCGAGAGCCAACGAGAGGAGGCATCGTGAAACTCAAGCGCACCGTCGCGCGCCTGCTCGTGTCCACCGCACTGCTCGCCTTCGTCCTGTTCGCCGGATTCCCGGTCTACTGGATGCTCAACACCGCGCTCACCAGCGACACCGAGCTGTACAAGTCCGGACAGGACTGGTGGCCGCACGCCGAACGGCTGCCCGGCGTCCCCGACGCGCTCGCCGACGTCCCGATCGGCGACTGGCTGCTCAACTCCGGTTTCATCGCCTTCGGCACCACGATGCTGAGCCTGCTGCTGGCCGTCCTCGGCGCCTACGCGCTGAGCCGCTACCGCTTCCACGGCAAGGGCGCGGCCGCGTTCTTGCTGTTCTCGACCCAGATGCTCCCCGAAGCGCTGCTGGTGGTGCCCCTGTTCGCCCTGTTCGGGATGCTCGGGCTCCTCAACGGCCTCGGCGGACTCGTGCTCGCCAACACCGCGTTCGCGATGCCGGTGGCGCTGTTCATCGTCAAAAGCGCGATCGACAAGATCCCCTACGAGATCGAGGAGTCGGCCCGCGTCGACGGCTGTCCGCGCTACGGCCAGCTCACCCAGATCGTGCTGCCGCTGGTGACCCCGAGCATCGCCGCCGCGGCCGTCGTGACGTTCTTCGACGGCTGGAACGAGTTCCTGTTCGCCAACACGTTCCTGACCGACTCCGAGAAGTGGCCCGCCTCGGTCGGGCTCGCGACCTTCGTCGGCCAGTACACGACGCCGCTGAGCAGCGTCATGGCCGCGGCGTTCCTGTTCTCGCTGCCGGCGATCGTGTTCTTCGTCCTCATGCAACGACGCATCGTCAGCGGTCTGACCGCCGGCGCAGTGAAAGGGTGATCCGATGCCGCGCATGGTGTTCGACCACGTGACCAAGTCCTTCGGCTCCGATCCGGTCATCGACGGCTTCTCCGCCGAGATCGCCGACCGCGAGTTCCTGGTGCTGCTGGGGCCCTCGGGCTGCGGCAAGTCCACGATGCTGCGCATGATCGCGGGCCTCGCGGACGTCTCCGGCGGCACGATCAGCTTCGACGGCCGCGTCGTCAACGGCCTGGAGCCGCGCGAGCGCGACATCGCGTTCGTCTTCCAGTCCTACGCGCTCTACCCGCACATGACCGTCGCCCAGAACATCGCGTTCCCGCTCGTGATGGGGCATTTCCGGCCCTGGTACCACCTGCCGGTCCTCTCCTCGGTCATGAAGCGGGCCATCGCGAGGCGGCCCGAGGTCGCCGACAAGGTGGCCGAGGTCGCGCGCGTCCTGGAACTGACCGAGTACCTCGACCGCCGGCCCAAGTCCCTGTCCGGCGGCCAGCGCCAGCGCGTCGCCCTGGCCCGCAGCCTCGTGCGCGACCCGTCGGTGTACCTGCTCGACGAGCCTCTGTCCAATCTAGACGCGAAGTTGCGGACGCAGATGCGCTCGGAGATCACCGGCCTCCACCGCCGGGTCCGCAAGAGCTTCGTGTACGTCACGCACGACCAGGTCGAGGCCATGACCATGGCCACGCGCATCATCGTGCTCGACCGGGGCCGCATCCAGCAGATCGGCACCCCCGAGGAGATCTACACGCGGCCCGCCAACGCGTTCGTCGCCCGGTTCATCGGCTCACCGGGCATGAACCTCGTCCCGGCCACCGCCGCGGGCGGCCTCGTTCACGACCGGCGCAGCGGCCAGGTGCTCGACACCGGCACCGGCCTCGACGACGGCGAGTACCGGTTCGGGCTGCGCCCCGAGGCGATCAGGATCGCCGCCGACGGCGAGGACGGCCTCGCGGCCACCCTCACGACCGTCGAGCACCTCGGCGGGGAGATCGTCGCCGGATTCAGGCTCGGCCACCACGACGCCGACGACGGCGTCACGGTCGACCTGGGCGACACCGTGTTCGCGCGTCTCGCCCCCGACCCGTCGCTGCGAGCCGGCGCCCGGCGTCGCCTCGTGTTCGACCGCGACGCCGTCGGCTACTTCAGCGCCGCGACCGGACTACGGGTGCCCGCCACCCGGGGCACCACCCAACCGCAAGGGAGCAACCGATGAACATCGCACTGGTAGGACTCGGCGCCATGGGCTCGGGCATGGCCGGACGGCTCGTCGACGCGGGCCTGCGCGTCGACGGATTCGACTCCGACGCCGAGGCCCGCGCCCGCGCCCGCGGCCGCGGGGCATCCGTCCACGAGACGCTCGAGCAGACCCTGGCGGCGTCCCCGGGCCCGCGGGTCGTCTGGCTCATGCTCCCGGCCGGCGTGGTCACCCGCTCGGTCACGGCGACCGTGCTCGACGCCGTCGGCCACGGCGACATCGTGGTCGACGGCGGCAACAGCCACTTCGCCGACGCCGCGGGCCACAGCGAGCGGGCTGTCGGACGCGGCGCCGCCTTCGCCGACGTCGGCGTCAGCGGCGGCCAGTGGGGCGCCGAGCACGGCTACGGCCTCATGGTCGGCGCCGACGAGGACACCTACCGCGCGCTCACCCCGGTCCTGGACGCGCTGTCGGCCGACGGCGGCCACCGCCGCGTCGGAGGCCCCGGATCGGGACACCTGGTCAAGGCCCTCCACAACGGCGTCCAGTACGGGATCCTCCAGGCGTACGCCGAGGGCTTCGCCCTGCTGCGCGCCCACCCGGAAGTGGACGCGGCGGCCGCGCTCGGCGCCTGGCAGGCCGGCAGTTCGGTCCGGTCGTGGCTGCTCGAGCAGATCATCGCCGCCGTCGAGGCCGATCCGGGCCTGGACGACGTCGAACCGGTCGTCCCCGACTCCGGTATGGGCCGGTGGACCTCGGAGGAGGCGATCCGGCTCGGCGTCCCCACCCCGGTGATCGCCGCGGCGCTCCACGCCCGGTTCCGCTCCCGGTCGGACGGGAGCGCCGAGCGGATGCTCCGCGCGGCCCGCACCCGGATCGGAGGCCAGCGGTGACCGGTCACGACGGCGCCGGCATCGTCGCCTCGGCGAAGCGGGCCCTCAGCGAGATCGAAGCGGTCCTCGCCGCCGCCGACACGACCGGTCTGGCGCTCCTGGCCGCCGCGGTCGACGGCGCACCGCGCGTGTTCGTCGCGGGCGGCGGGCGCTCGCTGCTGATGATGCGCGCGGTGGCGATGCGGCTGATGCACATCGGACTCGACGTCCACGTCGTCGGCGACACCACCGCCCCGGCGGTCCGCAGCGGCGACCTCGTCGTCGTCGCCAGCGCCCGCGGCGGCCGCAGCGCCCTGGCCGTGGCCGAGGCGGCGCGTGCCTCCGGGGCCAAGGTGGCCGCCGTGACCGCCTCCGACGAGGCGTTCGGCGACGCCGCCGACCTCCTCGTGCGTCTGCCCGCCCGCACGCAGGTGCCCTCGTCGCAGCACGCCGGGAGCCTGTTCGAGCAGTCCCTGCTCGTCGTCGGCGACGCGCTCACCCGCAGCGTCCAGGTCTCCCGCCAGGTGCCCTCCGCCGCCCTCGACGCCCGCCACGCGAACCTGTGAGGCCCCGATGGAAGCGACCGGACGCCCGTGGCCGAACGGCGAGACGCCGCTGATCGGCCGCGAGCACACTACACTCGGGATCATCCGGCGCCCCCCGACCGTCGCGAAGGGGGCAGTGGTGGACGTCGTGTCGACCCTCGGCGACTGGTACGCCGACAGCGGACCGCTCTACCAGCGGCTGGCCGGGGCCGTGCGACGCGCCGTCGCCGACGGCCGGCTTCAACCCGGCACCCTGCTGCCCGCCGAGCGCCGGCTCGCCGAGCGTCTCTCGATCGGGCGCAGCACCGTGATCCGCGCCTACGACCTGCTTCGCGACGAGGCCGTGCTCGAAAGCCGCCGCGGCTCGGGCACGTGGGTCGCCGGGGCCGAACCCGGGGACGGCGGCGTCCGGCACGACGGCCTGCAGCGGGTCGCCCCCAGCATCGGCGACGACGTGGTCGACCTCGCCACGGCCTCGCTCCCGGCACCGGCCGAACTCGCCGCCGCGCTCCGCGCCCTCGGCGACGGCCCGCTGGGCGACGCGCTGCTGCGACCGGGCTACTCGCACGCGGGCGTCGCGGAACTGCGCGAGGCGATCGCCGCCCAGTTCACCGCCGACGGACTGCCCACCGTCCCACGCGAAATCCTCATCACGACCGGCGCGCAGCAGGCGATGGACCTCATCGTCCGCCACTTCACCTCCCGCGGCGACGCCGTCGTCATGGAGGACCCCAGTTCGGCCGGAGCGCTCGACCTGCTCAGCGAGGCCGGATGCGTCGTCCACACCGCCCCCTCGGTGGCCTCGGGCGGCGCCGAACCGATCACCGAGGTGCTGCGCCGCCGCGCCCCGCAGCTCGTCTACCTCCAGGTGCCGCTCGGACCCGAAGGGACCATGGCCCGCGGCGGCGACGTCGTGACGCTCGCCCGGCGCCTCCCCGAGGAGGCGATCGTCGTCGAGGACGCCAGCCTCCGCGACCTCGCCTTCGACCGCGACCCGCCCCCGTACCTGGCCGCCAGGGCCCCCGCCGACCGCGTCCTGACCGTCGGCTCCATGAGCAAGGTGTACTGGGGCGGGCTCAGGGTCGGCTGGATCAGGGGCGCGGAGAAGATCATCGAACGCCTGGCGCGCACCAAGGCGCGCGCCGACCTCGGCACGCCCGTGCTCAGCCAGCACGTGTCCGCCTGGATGCTCAGGCGCCGCGACGGCGTCCTGGCCGCCCGCCTCGACCAGATCCGCACCTCCCGCGACGCGCTCGCGGCGGCCCTGACCGAGCTGCTGCCCGACTTCGCCTGGACGCCGCCCGACGGCGGCCTGACCATCTGGGCGCTCATGCCGCACGGCACCTCCGAGCCGTTCGCCGAGCTCGCCCACGCCCACGGCGTCCTCGTCGCCACCGGCGAATCCCTCTCACCCTCGGGCCGCAACAGCGACCGGCTGCGCCTGTCCTACGCGCCGCCGCCCGAAGTGATCCGTGAAGGCGTCATCCGCCTGGCCCGAGCCTGGGCCGACTTCGACCGGCGCACCCGCACCGCCGCCATGAAAGGACCCGCCCCATGAGAGCCGTCTCCTACCCCGCCCCCGGGCAGTTCACCGTCGCCGACCTCGCCGACCGGCCGCTGGCCGCCGCCGAGGTGCGGATCGCGAACCTCGTCGTCGGCCTGTGCGGCACCGACCTGCACCTGCACCAGGGCCACAACTACCCGGCCTACCCGCTGACGCCCGGCCACGAGATCGTCGCCCGCGTGGTCGAGACCGGTCCCGGCGTCGACACGGTCGCGGTCGGCGAAGTCGTGGCCGTCGACAACGTCGTGTACTGCCGCGACTGCCGCCGGTGCAAGAAGGGCGAGTTCAACTTCTGCGAACGGCGCCGGTCGATGGGCACGAAACTGCCCGGCGGCTTCGCCGAGCACGCCGTCACGCTCGCGGAGAAGTGCTACCCCATCGGCGACCTGCCCCTGGAGGCCGCCGTCCTGACCGAGCCGACCGCATGCGCCCTGCACGGCCTGCAGCTCCTCGACGTCCCGGTCGGAGCCAGCGCCCTGATCACCGGGGCCGGTCCGACCGGCCTGATCCTCGCGCAGCTGCTCCGGCACTCCGGCGCCGCGAAGGTGGTCGTGGCCGCGCCGACGCGCGCGAAGCTCGACCTGGCGCTGCGGCGCGGTGCCGACGCGGTCGTGCAGGTGGACCGGCACGACTTCGCCGCGACGGCCCCGGTCGTGGCCGAGCACGCCCCCGGCGGCTTCGACGTCGTCGTCGACGCCACCGGCGTCCCGGCCGTCATCGAGGGACTCGTCCCGCTGACGGCCTCCGGCGGCACCCTCATGGTCTACGGCATGGCCGGACCCGACGAGCGGATCAGCCTGTCCCCGTTCGAGATCTTCCGCCGGCAGCTGACCGTCGTCGGCTCCTTCGCGCAGACCTTCGACTTCGCTCGCGCGATCGACTTCCTCGCCACCGGGAAGGTCACGGCCGAAGGCATGATCACCCACCGGTTCGGGCTCGACGACTACCGCAGGGCGCTCGACACCCTCGCCGACCCCGCCTGCGTCAAGGCCGTCGTCGAACCGAACGGGCCGGTACTGTGACGCCGACCCGCACCGAGACCCTCGCGATCGACCTCGGTTCGACCGGGGTGCGGGCCGCGCGCTTCGGACCGGACGGGCGGCGCATCGGGCCGGTCGCGGCGCGGCGGCACCGCGGCGGCGGCTCGGCACCCGGCAGGGTCCGCCCGGAATCGCTCCTCGCGGCGGTCCTCGACACCATCGGCAAGGTCGACCTCGCCGGCGTGGGGGCGGTGGCCGTCAGCGCCCTGTGGCATTCGGCCCTCGCGCTCGACGCCGAGTCCGAACCCGTCGGCGAGGCCGTGACGTGGGAGGCGGCGATGCCCGAACGGGTGCGCGCGACCGTCGAAGCGGCCGCCGCGGACTGGTCGCTCGACGTCTCCGGGGCCTACCCGCACTCCAGCTACGCCGTCGCGGCGTTCCCGCTGCTCTACGACGAGCGCGTCGACCGCTTCGCCGACCTCGGATCCTGGATCACCGAGCGGCTCACCGGGCGCCGCCTCGGATGGTCGCCGACGATGGCGGCCGCCTCCGGGCTGTGGCGCCAGGACGACCGGGCTTGGAACCGGCCCCTGTTCGCGGCACTCGGCCTCCCCGAGCACCTGATACCGCCATTGTGGACAGATCCGGTCGAAGGCGACGGGACCGTGCCCGGACTCGCGGGCGCGATCTGGCTCCCGACCGCCGGAGACGGCCTGTGCCACAACATAGGCCACGCCGCCGTCGGCCCCGGGACCATCGCGGTCACCGTCGGCACCTCCGGCAGCGTCCGCGCCCTCCTGCCCGGGGCCGCGCGGGCCGTACCCGGACTGTGGCGATACCGGTGCGCCGACGACCTCGACGCCGTCGGCGGCGCGGTGACCTCTGCCGGCAACGCCCTCGAATGGGTGCGGCGCTTCACCGGAACCGGCGTCGACTGGGGCCGCTACTCGGGCGACCCGGTCCTTCCGCCGGTGCGGGCCGACCCCGCGGTCTACGGCCGCCGAGGCCCGGACTACCCCTGGGACGCCACCGCCTCGATCAGCGGACTCGGCCCCTCCTCGACGCTCGACGACGTGCGGGACGCGTTCGCGATCGACCTGTGGCGCGACTTCCGCGCGCACTTCACGAGCATGCGACCCCTGCTCGACCCCGAACCGGTCGTGCGCGCGGCCGGAGGCGTCATCAACGGTCACCACGCCGGTGCCCAGCTTCTGGCCGACGCGCTCGCGACGCCCGTCGAGCTCGTCGACGTGGACGAGGCCTCTTTGGCGGGCGCGGGTGTGGTCGGCGCGCAGTTCCTGCGCGACGGGCTCCACGACCTGCCCGCCGCCGCCGCCGCTGCCGAGCGCGGCGAACTCGGCGCATGCCGGACCGTGCGACTGCTGGAGCCCCGAGCCGCATGGACCGAGCGGCTGGAGGCCCGCTGGCGGCCCTGAACGGCCGCAACCGAACCCGGGCAATATCCTCTTCGGACACCTCCCTGTGCGCGCGGAGGCATGCCCGATGAGCAGGCGAAACAAGTTCGAATTCTGATACCTGAGGGGTCGGATTCGGACAGCGCTGACAAGATCCGGGGCAAGCCTGCGCCCCGACGGGCGAGGAACAGGACCGGCCGGGTGAGCCGAAGCGCTCTCCTCGCGGCGGGCCCGACCGCGTGCCGTGCCGCTCGGACACGGGCGAAGGGATTCCTCGCCGGACCGCCCCTGATTGTCAAGAATCGATAACGAACCCTACCGATCACTCGGTATGGACGCCATACTTCCCTCAGTGGACTTCACCCCGCCCCTCAGCGAACAGGAGAGCGCCGTGGCGCTAGAGACGAATGGGCGCACCGCCCCTCCGGGCAACGATCCCCGCACCGCTCCCGCCAACGCGCCCAAGGGTTTCATCGTCCGCGCAGCCCTGTCGAACTACGGACTGTGGACCGCGCTGCTCACCCCCGGGATCATCACGCTCGCCATCCGCGTCGAGCAGGTCGCCGGCGCGGACTTCGAGGCCGTCTACGCCGCGGTCCTGTCCGTCGGCGCGACCATCGGCATGTTCGGGAACCCGGTCTGGGGCCGGTTGTCGGACCGCACGCGCTCGCGCTTCGGCAGGCGCCGACCGTGGATCGCGCTCGGCGCCGCCGCAGGCGTTGGCGGCGTCGCGGTGGTCGCGTTCGTCCCGCAGGTGTGGGCGCTGGTCCTCGGCTGGGCAATCGCCCAGGCCGGATTCAACGCAGCGCTCGCCGCGATGATGGCCTCGGTGCCCGATCAAGTCCCGGTGAAGGATCAAGGCCGTGTCTCCGGCGCGTTCGGCGCGGCCGTCACCGGCGGCATCCTCACCGGATCGATGATCGCCGCGATCACCCAGAACACGACCCTGATGTTCATGGTCCCGTGCGCCCTCTGCCTCGCGCTGGCCGCGCAGTTTGCGCTCACGTTCAAGGACCCGCAGGTCGACGCGCGCGGAGAGCGGTTCTCGCTCAAGGAGATCGGCACGACCTTCGTGTTCAACCCGCGACGGCACCCCGACTTCGGCTGGGCCTGGCTCACGAAGTTCCTGCTCGTCTCCGGATCGCTCGCGCCGATGGCCTACATGGTGTACTTCCTCGCCGACCGTCTCGACTTGAGCGCCACCGAGGCCGGCGGCATCGTCGGCCTGCTCTTCACGGCCAGCTACGCCCTGCAGACCGCCGTCGCCCTCGCCGGAGGCTGGTTCTCGGACCGGATCGGGCGCCGCAAGCCCTTGTTCACCGCCTCCGGGCTCCTGGCCGTGACCGGGCTGCTGCTCATGGCCTTCGCTCCGAACCTGCCCGCGATCATCACGGCCCAACTCGTGCTCACGGTCGCCGGGGGCCTGTTCGCCGCGGTCGACGGCGCGCTCGTCTTCCAGACGCTGCCGAATCCCGCGGAGCCCGCGAAGGACCTCGGCATCGCCAACCTCGCCAACGGGCTACCGCAGACGATCCTGCCCATGGTCGCCACGGCGATCCTCGCTGTCGGCACGGGCTCGAACTACACACTGCTGTTCTGCGTCTCGGCCGTCTTCTCCCTCCTGGGCGCGGCGACCGTGCTGCAAGTCAGGAGCGTCCGATGAGGGCTCGGCTCACGCGCTGGCGTCAGGTCACTGATATTTCGTTGACAGGTCTCCGCTCGGGTTCCTACCCTGATCGGGTCCGCATATCGCGGACGGTGAACCGGGCCCCGACGCCCTAGAAAGTGGTCTTGATGTCCCCCTATGCGCCGAGCGCGCCTCGCAGCATCGCTTAAGCGTCCGATGATCTCGCCGCACCTCGGGTGCGGCGGCCGGACGACCCGATGCCGATGAATCGCCTCGCTCCGTGACGCCTCGTGCAGAGGCGGCGGACGCGTGCGCCCGTTCGACCGAGACCGCTCGGCCTGCTCTTGCTGTCAGCGAAGACCATCTCCAGCAAGGAGCCCACGGGTGTCCAACACCGACAACACACTCAAGACCAGCATCTTCACCTGCGCTTGGTGCGGACTCACCACCACCAAGTACATCGCTGAGGGTGCGGTGCGCAACCACTGCCCCTCCTGCATGCACTCCAAGCACGTCACCGACCACGTCGAGGGCGGGTCGAGCACGTGCGAAGGGCGGATGAGCCCGATCGCCATCGCGGTGCTGCGCACCGGAGACTGGATGCTCATCCACCGCTGCCGGCGCTGCGACGAGCTCACCTCGAACCCGGTGTGCGCGGACGACAACCAGCTCATCCTCATGCGCATGGCGGTCCGCCCGCTGGCGCAACCGCCGTTCCCGCTCGAAACCCTCGGCAGTCTGTAGGAGGTGCGGCCATGCCTCGACGCACCCGACCGCGCGGACAGACCGGCCACCGGCGACAGCGGCACAAGGACGTCCTGCACGCCGGAGACGGGCATCGGGCGAACGGCTTCCGCTGCGTCGGTTGCCGTCTCGACGTCCCTCCGGACGCGCCGGGAACCGCGCACCGCAACCACTGCCCCAACTGCCTGACCAGTCGGCATGTCGATCGCCGCATCCCCGGCGACCGGGACACCGACTGCCGGGGGCGGATGGAGGCGGTGGCCGTCTCCACCCGGCCCGACGGGGAGTGGATGATCGTCCACCAGTGCCTGCACTGCGGCGAGCTCAGCACGAACCGCATCGCGGGCGATGACAACGCCATCGCCTTGATGCGTTTGGCGCTCAAGCCGCTTCAGGACACCAACAGAGCGAGCCGAACGCTGCTCAACCTCTGAGAGCGCAGGGCGCCGGTGCGACACACCGGCGCCCTGCGGTTCACGCGTCGGGCCCCGCCGACGGCATGGCCCATGAGGTGAGCTTCTCGGGGTTGCGGACGGCCCGGATGCGGGTGACGTGGTCGCCTGTGATGTCGAAGGCCGCGACGGTGACGGTGGTGCCGTCGAGCTGGGCGACCAGGCCGGGGCGGTCAACGCGGGCTGGTGCCGTCGATCGTGGCGCAGGCGGTGCACCGCGTCGGCACGCGCGCTCTCCCACCCGGCGGGTCAGACCTTTCGGTACTTGGCCTGGAAGAAGCAGTAGACGCCGAAGCACGCGATACCGAGGGTGATCAGGCCGAGGAGCCATGGCCCCCAAGCCGTCCCGGCCAGCGTCTTGAGAGCGGCGTCGAGGCCGCCGGCCTGTTGCGGGTCGTAGTTGACCGCCGCGGAGACGATCAGGGCGCCGGCGATGCCGTACGCGACGCCCTTGCTCGCGTATCCGGCCATGCCGAGCCGCCGCACCGTGCGACGCACCGACGGGCTCATCCGCCCGGTGTTCAGGTGCTTCTGGAACTTCGTCGTGAGCCCGTAGATCACCAGGCCGACGCCCACGGCGGCGACGACGACTCCGGCCAGGCCGACCAGGAAGCGCCCGCCGTCCGAATCCATCATGGACGACGCGGAGGACTGCTGGCTCTGCGACTGCGACGCGTTCGCGCCGCTGACCACCTTGTAGCCGAGGTAGGCGAAGTAGAGGTAGAGGACCGTGCGGCAACCGGAGATGACGCGCTCGAACACCGCGGTCCGGTCCTGCGGGCCGCTCACGCCGATCACCGCTTCAAAGGCCTGCCAGACGGCCATCGCGACCATGCCGATGATGATGCCGATGACCAGGAGCTCGCCGGTCGGCTGCTGGGAGAGGGTCTTCAAGGCGCCGGACTGGTCGGTCTCGCCGGACGAGTCGCCAAGGGCCACCTGCAGCGCCAGCCACGCGAACAGAAGGTGGAGGACGCCGTATCCGATGAAGCCGCCACGGGTGAGGAGTTCCAGCGGTTTGCTGTCGGCCGCGCGCGAGGCGGTGCGGCGGACGTCGGGGGTGGAGGACATGTCGAGATGGATTGCCGCAGGCGACAAGTCCTAAACGCCGCCCCGGGCGTCAACGCCGCCGGACGGGAGACTGACCCCCCGGCCGGCCGGCGTGCCGCTGAAGCTCTTCCGTTGCGGCTCAGGCGCTCGCGTTCTTCAGTTGGGGGTAGACCGCTTCGAGCGGGGCGCTGAGTCCGGCCTTCGCCTGTACGGAGACCTCGTCGGCGAGGACCTCGTACGCGCCCGCCTCGAGCCCGTCGAACACGATCCGCACCAGGTCCGCCGGGTCGGTCTTCGGGTCATCGGTGTGCGCGGCCATCGCGGTGTCGACGTAGCCGACGTGTACTCCGAGGACTTGCACGCCTTGGGGATCGAGCTCCAGGCGCAGCGAGTTCGTCGCCGACCACAGTGCGGCCTTGGTGGCGCTGTACACGCCGCCGATCGCGTACCAGCTCAATGCGGAGTGGACGTCGATGATCGCCGGCTCCTCATTGGCCGTCAGGACCGGCGCGAAGGCGCGGGTGAGGAACAGCGGGCCGAGGAAGTTGGTCTCGACGTTGGCGCGGATCTCCGCATCGGTATGGGTGAGGATGCCCGCGCTGGGGACGCCGATGCCGGCGTTGTTGATCAGCACGGTCACATCGGGGGCGGCCTCGACCGCCGCACGGATGGAGGCGGGATCGGTGACGTCCAGGGCGAGCGGGACGATGCGCTCGTCGTCCCACACGCGGGGGTTGCGGGCGGTGGCGTACACCTTGCTCGCGCCGCGCGCGAGCGCGTCGTGGACGAAGTGCGTGCCGATGCCGCCGTTGGCCCCGGTCACGAGGACTACGGCTCCGTTGAGCGCGGTCATGTTCTTGCCTTTCGGTTGTCGACCCCGCACCGGTCGGTGCGGGTTGGAACGTGAGCGGCGCGGGCGGCCCGCGCAGGTGGTCGGATCATCGGCGCCGTTCGCTTTCGGGCCGGCGTGGGAGAATGAACCGAGGCACTTCCGAGCCCACGCTGTAACGACTACACTCACAACTGAGTGCGGTCAGAGTCTATTCCCGAAGGATGCACCTATGTCAGCCGTCACTCCGCCGGTCGGACGACGTGAGCGGAACAAGCAGGAGAAGCTCGAGCGCATCACGGCCGCGGCCGGTGCGTTGTTCGCCGAGCGCGGGGTCGACGAGGTCACCACGCAGCAGATCGCCGACAGGGCCGATATCGGTGCGGGCACGTTGTTCTTGTACGCCAAGAACAAGGGCGAGCTGCTGCTGCTGGTGCAGAACTCGATGTACGCCGATGCGCTCGCCGAGGGCAGGGCCGCCGCGGAGGCGGTTCCGGAGGCGCTGGGTGCGGTGATGGCGATCGTGGGCCCGGTGGTGGCGTGCAATCGCAAGCAGGTCGACAACGGTCGCACGTATCTGCGGGAGATGGTCTTCGGCGATCCGGAGGAGCCCCACCACCGCGAAGCCCTCGCGCTCACCGTGCAGACCGAGGAGGCGATCGCGGCCGTGCTGCGCCGCGACGAGCGCATGTCCGAGACCGCCGCGACCCTCGCCCGGATCGTCTCCGCGATCATGTTCACCACCATGGCCCCCACGGCCAACATCGGACGCAGCGTCGCGGAGCTCCTCGACGACGTCCGCGGGCAGGTCCAGGTCCTTCTGGAGCGCTGACGCGATCGTCGCCGCGGCCGGACGTTCGGCCGCACCGCCCGCAGGCCTAACAAGGTGCCCGGCTAACTCGGCCCGGGCCCGCAGCAGTTCGCGAGTGAGCGCGTCCAGGCGCGCGGCGTCGCCGGGATCGAAGTTCGGATGCGCCAGGCTGATCCGGCGGTCCACCACGAAGGCGCTCAAGGGTTCCGGCGGTGGTTCGTCCATGATCGCGAGGATCGGGACGATCGCCGCCTCGACCGGTTGCGCGTGCCGCTTCATCTCGGCGATCTGGGCCTCCGCCGCGGCGTCGAACTCGCCCGCGAGCCCGGTGCTCGTGCCGCCGGGGAACTGAAGCACGTACCGGGTGCGGCGCTCGCGCCCGGCGGCGAAGGCGACGGCGAGGAGGTCGTTCAGCCTGCCGCCCTGCGACATCGCGGTCCAACCGTGGTAACCGCGCACGAACTCGAGGTCGTCCCAGTGGACCGTCGGCGGGCCCACGCCGGGCCCGGCGACGTTCATGACGACGGGCTTCTCCGCTCGTTCCATCGGTTCTGCCAGGCCGTGGCCGAGCAGGAACCGGCTCAGGTAGAAGAGCGCGAAATTCCACTCGAAGCCCTCGGCGGTCACCGCGCGGCGGGAGCGGAAGTACCTCGCGCACAGCACGAGGGCGTCGATGACGGGATACTCCGCCTTGAGCGCCGCGATGACCCGGCGGTTCTCGGCGACGAGGCTGAGGTCGGCCTGTACGAAGCGGGCGCGGTCCGCGGCGCCGGCGCTCGCCGCCGCGTCGAGGAAGCGCCGGCCCTTCCGCGGGTCGGGGCCGATGACGACGACCTGCTCGCCGCGGTCGCGGTAGGCGGTGGCGAGGGCCTGGCCGATGCCGGAGGTGCCTCCGGTGATCACGATGGTCTTCAACGGGTTTCTCCTTGCGCGAGAACGGGACGCATGCGGTAGGCCACGAGCGGTGCGAGGACGGCGACTCCGGCCATGACCAGGAACGCGTCGGAGTGCGCGGCGCCGTCCTGCCCGGTGGAGCGGATTGGCCGCCTCCCTGCCGCTCGGCTGCGCAGGGCGGTCGCGGCGGGCGTGACTGCCATGCGTCGCTTCCTCCTTGCGTCATATACCGGAACTATGATGGTTACAGTTTGGTGAAAAAGGCGCGGCGGAGGACGGGCCTCCGCCGCCGGTGGTTCAGCGTTGCAGGTCGAGCTCGCGCTCCCGGTCCAGCACCCGCTGGACCAGGTGGGCGATCGTGGTCCGGCCGAGCCGCTCCTCCATGGCCTGCTCGGCCTCCCGGAACTCGGTCTCGAGCAGCGCCTGGATGTTGCGCCCGACCTCGCACTCGCGGCTCGGCGGGTGGGCGTGCCCGGTGAGCACCGGGCCCGTCTCGACGGCGGCGTAGGCGTCGTGGAGCGTGATCGCGCGAGGGGCGCGGGCGAGCGTCCACCCGCCGCCGCGGCCCTCGGTCGACTCGACCAGGCCCGCGTCGCGAAGGCTCCCGAGGATGCGCCGCACGAGCACCGGATTGCTCTCCAGGCTGTCGGCGATCTCGGCCGAGGTCAGGGTGCGCTCGCTCCAGCGCGCCAGCATGGTGAGCGCATGGATCGCGACCGCGCTCCTGCTGCTGATGGCCATGTCGTCCCTCGCTTCCGTCGTCCGCCGATTAAACTGTAACCATACTAGTTGCAGTAACGCGGATGATCGACCCGGCCCCCGCCGTTCGCGAACGACGGCGGTCCCCGCACCCCAGAACAGGGAGGGACGCCATCTGAGGGCGTTGATCGCCAAGGGCCGCAACTGTGGCACCCTAGTCGGAGCAGAACGCCCCACTTCCTCCTGAACGAAGCACGATGGACGACACCACCGACTGCGACTTCCTCTCCGCCGATGAGCTGAACGCCCTTCTGCCCGGATTCCGGCTCGATCCGGAGCCGCTGCGGTCGACGGCGATGAGCCGGGTGTACCTGGCCGCCGACACGCGGCTGCACGACCGCAAGGTCGCCGTCAAGATCATGGCGGACTACCTCGCCGAGGTCCCCGGGTTCCGCAAGCGGTTCCGGCGCGAGATCAAGCTGATGGCGGACCTGGAGCACCCCAACATCATGTACGTCATCGCCGCGGCCGGGACGGAGGACCGCCTGCTCTACTTCGTCATGCCGCGAGCCGAGGAGGACCTCCGGGCGCGGCTGGCGGACGGCGCGCTCGACCCGGCGGCGACCGCGCGGGTCATCGCCCAGGTCGCGAGCGCGCTCGACTTCGCCCACGCCCGCGGCGTGGTCCACCGCGACGTCAAGCCGGCCAACATCCTCTTCGGAGCCGGGGACCACGTCTACCTGAGCGACTTCGGGGTGGCGAAGCCCGTCGCCGGGGAGGACTTGACCCGGGCCGGGGATTCGATCGGCACCAGCCGGTACACCGCGCCGGAGGTTTACGGCGCCTCCCGATCGGCGGGTTCGGGTACCGACGACCCGCACGACCGGTCCGGCGACGTGTACTCGCTCGGGGCGGTGCTGTTCCACTGCCTGACCGGGGAGCGGCCGTTCCATGAGGTCGACGATTTCACGGTCGCCCGGTTGCAGCGCGACGGCGAGGTGCCCAGGATCGCCGAGCTCCGGCCCGGGCTGCCGCCCGAGTTCGACGCGATCGCGGCCAAGGCCATGAGCTTGGACCCGGCCCGGAGGTACCGGACCTGCGGGGAGCTGGCGGCGGCGTTCTCGCAGGCGGTCGACCGCATCGAAAGCGAGGACGGTTCGCCGGACGGCGGCGAGGCCCCGAGCCGGCGCCGCAACCCGGTCCTCGCGGTCGCGGGACTGGTGGCGGGGCTCGTGCTCGGCGGCGTCCTGTCGTATCAGGCCCTCGGCACCGATGCGGGAGCGGACGCCTTGTACGCCGTCACCGAAGGATCGGTCGAACCGGCGACGCCGGATCCCGTGACCGGCGAGGACCAGGTCGAACGCGCACCGGCGGCGGGGGAGTGCCTCACCTCGGACGAGCACTACGTGGTCGTCGCCTGCGAATCCTCCGCCGCGGTGAAGCGGGTCTACCGGATCGTCACCGATCCCGAGGACCCGAACCCGCAGCAGCCGCAGCACGAGGACGCCGCGTGGGCGGCGTGCGGGTCCGAATCGGTCGAGTTCGACTACCACTGGGCCGATTCGGCGGTCCGGGAAGAGCGGGAATGGAACCCCGAGACCGACCGGATCTACTACTTCATCTGCTACCAGGAGCTGTGAGAGAACGACCGTCCGATAGGGACGAGCCTGGTCACAGGAGCGTCCACAGCTGCTTCTCGTCGCCGGAGTCGCAGTCCTGGACGGCCACGGCGTCACCGGACTCGGCCGACGAGCTCTTGAGGACGCTCAGGCACAGGTCGCCGCTCGCGGCGGTCAGGAGCTGGTAGGCGTCGCCGACCGGCGCGAGCTCCCAGGTCTGGGCGTCGAGGCCGTCGCAGCCGTCGAAGCCCACGAGCATGCCGTCCTCGGTGCCGCCGTCGTCGACGGTCATGCACGGCGTCCACTCGTCGAAGGCCATCTCGACCTCGTACCGGTCGCCGTCCTCGACCCACGTCAGTTCCGGGTCGGTGTCGCCGCACTCGCCCAGCACCATCACGCTGCGGTCGCCGTCCGGCTCCTCGCCCCAGGTCATGCACAGGCCGCTGGCCTCCTGGCGGGCCCGGTAGACGCCCGTCCCCGGCAGCGCCGAGTCCGGCTCCGCCGCTTCCGATGCCGACTCCTCCGACGACGTCTCGCCGGACGATTCCCCCTCGGTCGCCGACTCGCTCTCCCGCGCGGGGTCCGTCGACTCGGTCGGCTCGGTCGACGGGCTCGAACCGGAAGCCGAATCGGAGTCGAAGTCGGCGTGCGCGGCCGAATCGGCGTCGACCGCGGGCGGGTCCTCGGACATCGACGCCCAGACGACGGCGGCGGCGAGGGCGAGGACCACCGCCGCGGCGGACGCGATGGACTTGCCGTTCAGCAGCTGGTTCTCCGGCGGATCCCAAGGCTCGTCGAGTCGGGCGTCCGCGCTCCGTGACGGCTCGGAGTTCTCAGTCTCCACTGTGGCTTCCTCGGGGGTGGTCTCGTCGCAATGAGCGTGGTCGATCCTACCGGGGCGGGCGCCCGGCGCTCGGCGACGGCCCGGCGGGCGAGAGGGGTCCCGCGCGGGGGCGGACATAATCGGGTCCTCGAAGACCGCCGCCAGAGAGGACCGCTCGAGATGAGTACGAAAGCCTTTCCCCCGCAGATCCTTCCGCCGTGGGTGCGCAGCCTCGCCGCCGGCGTCCCCGAGGCGCCCGAAGGCGCCGACCCGCTGCCGCCGGCCCCGCCGGGCACCATGTTCGTGCTCGGCGAGGAGGTCGGGTGGGCGGTGCCGCCGCGCCCGTTCGAGATCCTCTTCGGACGCGACGAGGACAGCGTCAACATCCCGCTCGGCGTCAAGGACAAGCACATCAGCCGGGTCCACGGGCGCCTCGTCTGCCACGGCAGGGAGTGGACGATGCGCAACGAGGGCAGGCTGCCGATGCTCTTCCCCGGCGACGCCATGCTGCTCACCGGACAGGAGCGCCTGGTCCAGGACGCCTACACACCCGTGTACATCGGCGACCTCTCCGAGGCGGTGCACTGCCTGGAGATCCGGCTCGTCGGCGGGAGGCGCGCTCCCGGCGACGTCCGCGCCGACGACGAGACGGTGCCGCCGCAGGAGCACCCGCTGAGCCGGGTCGAGCGCCTGGTCCTGGCCTCACTGGCGCAGCGGTACCTCCGCGCGCTCCCTCGCGCGCAGCCGATGGCCTGGCGCCAGGTCGCCGACGACCTGCGCCGCTCGCCGCTCGCGGTCGAGCGGAACTGGAACGAGGGCACCGCCGCGCGCATCGTCGCGGGCGTGCGCGAACGCCTGTCGCACCCGGACTACCGCCCCCGCGTGGAAGGGCTGCTGCGCGACGAGGCCCTCGGCGAACCGCTCGGGAACGCGCTGAACGACAACCTGATCCGGGCACTCCTCCAGAGCACCACACTGGTCCCGCAGGATCTGGAGCCGCTCGGCCTCGGCGAGGAGTGAGGCTCGCGAAGCCGGTCCGGCGAGGACTTCGGGGCCTCTGGACGACCTGGAACACTCCACGGCGTCGCGTCGAGAAGAGCGTTCGAGCCGTTTGGAGGGGTCTTCTCGGGGGACTATATCGGCATGGTGCGGGAAACGACCGGAGTCGCCTTCGGACTGGTGATGCTCTGCGGAGTGTCCGCCGGGTGCGGGGCGGGCCAGCGGGAATCGGAGGCTTCGGCCGTCGCCGAGGACTTCACGGCGGCACTCGACGGAGACGATGCGGCCGCGGCGTGCGCGCTGCTCTCCCCTGAGACCGCGGAGGCCCTGGTCGCCTCCGAGGGGCAGGCGTGCGAAGCCTCGATCGGGTCGCTGGGACTGCCGGGCGGCGCGGTCGCCGAGGTCGAGGTGTGGGGGGACCGCGCGCAGGTCAGCACCGACGCGGACGTCCTTTTCCTGGTCGAACTCGGTGACGGCTGGAAGGTCGCGGCCGCCGGATGCCTCCCTGACGGTGACCGGCCCTATCAGTGCGAGGTGGGCTCATGAGGCGGGCCATGTTCGGGGCGTACCTGGCCTTCACCATGCTGGGACTCGTCTACGCCATCGCCGTCGGGCTGCTGCACCGCTGAGGAGGGGACATGAAGCGCTTCCTACGGGACAACGGCTTGAGCGTGGGCTTCGGCCTGCTGTTCCTCGCCGCGCTGGTCGGCCAGGCCTTCGCCGGGCAGGCCGACTTCAACTACCGCCAGCTCGCCCAGGAGGGCAGGCAGGTCTCGCTGCTGGAGTACGTCGCCTCGAGCGACTTCGCCGTCGACGTCGCGGAGAACTGGCAGTCGGAGTTCCTGGCGATGGGCTCGATCGTCGTCCTCAGCGTCTACCTGCGCCAGCGCGGCTCCCCGGAGTCGAAACCGGTCGGCGCCCCGCACGACGCCACCCAGGAGTCGGGCTGAGCACGACGAAGGCCGCCCGCCGGTGTCGGCGGGCGGCCTTCGCTCGATTCAGGCGGGTATGTCGTCGGTCCGCCGGTCCCAGGCCCGGTGGCCCGCGATCGCCCCGGCGAACGCGTCCAGGAACGCCTCGGGCAGGTCGCCGCCGTTCGCGGCGGTCGTGACCACGCCATGGTCGTCGACCGGTTCGACCCCGTCCGCGCACTCGGCCTCGATGCGCGCCGCGCGCAGCAGCCCCAGGCCCGCGCCGAACGCCGCGACCGCCTTGCCGTGCTTGTACGCCTCGGCCACGAAGTGGACCGCGCGGCCGTCGCGGCTCAACGCGGCGACGCTGTCGGGACCGCAAGGGACGGCGACCGCGTCGTACAGGACCGACGCCATCGTGGGCAGGGCCCGGTCGGCCTGGACGTCCTCGCCCGTGGCGCTGGCGATCATGCCGTCGGTCAGCCCCAGGACCTCCGCGACGGCGCCGCGGCGGTGTAGATCCGCGACCAGCGAGGTGAGCCCGGTCCCGTCGACGCCCTCGGCGGCGAGGACCGCGACCTTGCGGGTCGCGACCGTGGCGACCGGATCGGTCAACTGCGAGAGCGCGGGCGACGTCCGCCCGCGGTCGGCCGCACCCTCGGCCGGTGCCGCCACGCCGATGCCCTCCGCCACCCGCTTCGCCAGTTCGAGGTCCACCTGCCGCAGCTGGTCGACGACGCGGGTGCGGATGTCCTTGTCGGTGACCTTGCCCAGCTCGAAACGGAACGCGGCAACGATGTGCTCGGCCTCGACCTCGCTCATGGAGTGCCAGAACATCGCGGGCTGGCTGTAGAAGTCCTTGAAGCTCTCCGAGCGGCGGCGGATCTTGGCGCCCTCCACCTTCTCGGCGTAGTGCGTGAACGAGCGGTCAGCGCCGGGCGCCGGGTCGTTCCCCGAGATCGTGTTCTTGTTGTAGGACGTCGCCGAAGTGTGGACCCGGTGCTGGCCGTAGCCGTCGCGCTGGTCGTTGTGTACCTCGGCGACGGGCCGGTTGACCGGGATCTGCGCGAAGTTCGAGCCGCCGAGGCGGATCAGCTGCGTGTCCAGGTACGAGAAGTTGCGGGCCTGGAGCAGCGGGTCGTTGGTGAAGTCGATGCCGGGCACGACGTTCGCGGTGTGGAACGCGACCTGCTCGGTCTCGGCGAAGAAGTTGTCCGGGTTGCGGTTGAGCGTGAGCTTCCCGACCGGGCGCACCGGCACCAGCTCCTCGGGGATGAGCTTCGTGGCGTCGAGCAGGTCGAAGTCGAACGCGAACTCGTCCTCTTCGGGCACGAGTTGGACGCCCAGCTCCCATTCGGGGAAGTCCCCGGCCTCGATCGCGTCCCACAGGTCGCGGCGGTTGAAGTCGGCGTCGGCCCCGGCGATCTTCTGGACCTCGTCCCACACCAGTGAGTGCGTGCCGAGCGCCGGCGTCCAGTGGAACTTCACGAACGTGCCGCGCCCGTTCGCGTCGACCAGGCGGAACGTGTGGACGCCGAAGCCCTGCATCATCCGGTAGGAGCGCGGCAGCGCCCGGTCGGACATGAGCCACATGATCGCGTGGAGCGTCTCGGGCTGGAGCGACACGAAGTCCCAGAGGGTGTCGTGCGCGGAGGCGGCCTGCGGGATCTCGTTGCGCGGCTCGGGCTTGACCGCGTGCACGAAGTCGGGGAACTTGGCCCCGTCCTGGATGAAGAAGACCGGGAAGTTGTTGCCGACCAGGTCGTAGTTGCCTTCGCTCGTGTAGAACTTCACGGCGAAGCCGCGCACGTCGCGGACGGTGTCGGCCGAGCCGCGCGAGCCGGCGACGGTGGAGAACCGCAGGAACACCGGCGTGGTCGCGTCAGGATCGGTCAGGAACGCCGCGGTCGTGTAGTCGCGCAGCCAGTCGTCGTAGGGCTGGAAGACGCCGTAGGCGCCGGCGCCGCGCGCGTGGACCACGCGCTCGGGAATGCGCTCGTGGTCGAAGTGGGTGATCTTCTCCCTGACGTGGAAGTCCTCCATCAGGGTCGGGCCGCGCTCGCCCGCGGCGAGCGAATCGTCGGTGTGGTCGACGCGGACTCCCTGCTGGGTGGTCAGCGCCTGGTCGTCATCGGCTACACGGTCGCGGTCGAGCTGTTCGTCCTTGCGATCGCGTGCGGCGTCCTTCGCCATGGTTCGTTCCCCCTTGTTCGGCTGTCCTGAGCCGCACGGTACCCCGCACGAAGGTGGTCAAACGGCGTCTTCGAGCGATCCATGCGACCCTCGGGCCACCACGCGCCGCTCACGCGCTCTTGCGCTTGCGCGCCGTCTTCTTGGCGGTCTTTTTCGCGGGCGACTTGCGCGCCGCGGTCTTCTTCGCCGTCTTCTTCGCGGTTTTCTTGGCCGTCTTCTTCGCCGGCCGCCGCGGGCTCGAGGGCTGCTTGGCCGCGACGCTGCGTTCCAGCGCGTCCATGAGGTCGATGACCTTCGCCTTCGGCCGGGTGTCCTCCGACTTGACGACCGCGCGACCCTCCTTCTTGGCGTCGATGGCCTCCTGCAGCGCCTCCTGGTAGGCGTCGCTGTACTCCTCGGGCCGGAAGTCCTTGGACATGGAGTCGATGAGAGTGCCGGCCATCTGGAGCTCCTGCTTCCTCGCCTCGCCGCCGACCCCGCTGACCTCGGGCTTGCGGATCTCGTCGGGCCACAGCATCGTGTGCACCATGAGCACGTCGTCGCGGGGCCGCAGGGCGGCCAGGCTCTCCCGGCGCCGCAGCGTGATCTTGACGATCGCGATCTTCTCCTTGCCGAGCAGCGCCTCGCGCAGCAGCACGTAGGGCTTGGCCGCGCCCTTGCCCGGTTCGGCGTAGTAGGACCGCTGGTAGTGGATCGGGTCGATCTGCTCGACGGGCACGAACTCGAGCACGTCGATCGTCTTCGACGAGCTGACGGGCAGGTCCGCGAGGTCGTCCTCGTCGAGGAGGACCACCTCGCCCTCGTCGGTCTCCACGCCCTTGACGATGTCCTCGGGCTCCACGGGCTCCTCGTCGATCTCGCAGATCTTCTGGTAGCGGATCCGTCCCGCGTCGGCCGCGTGGTACTGGTGCAGCGAGAGATCGTGGCTGCCCGTGGCGGAGCGCAGGCTGACCGGGATGCTCACCAGCCCGAATGCGATCACACCGTTCCATAGCGCAGGCATGACCACAGCATGGCACTCGGAGTGATCATTCATGCGCAATACGTAATCTTCCTTCATCTCTCGACGGTTTGCGGCCGTCGCGGCCGGGTATCTCCGGCCCATGGCACGGGGGACAACGCCTGATCGATACCGGGAGAGACGGGACTTCTCGAAGTCCCGTGCGACCCGGCGCGCCCGAATGCCGGCGGCACCGTGACCGGCTTTCGACCGCTCATGCTCGCGACGCTCACCGAGCGCCGCTTCTCCCACGCGGACTGGCTCTTCGAGCGGAAACTCGACGGCATGCGCGCGCTGGCGGTCCGGGACGGGAACGGGCCCCAGCTGTGGTCGCGCAACGAGCGGCGCATCGACGAGAGCTTCCCCGAACTCGTCGACGCGCTCGGCGAGCTGGGCGGCCCCCGGTTCGCGGCCGACGGCGAGATCGTCGCGTTCGACGGCAGGCTGATGAGCTTCGCGCGGCTCCAGGGCCGCATGCACCTCACCGGCGCCGACCGCATCGCCGCGACCGGCGTCGACGTCTTCTACTACCTGTTCGACCTCCTGTCCTACGACGGGGACGACCTGACCCGCCTGCCGCTGCGCGAGCGCAAGCGGATCCTTAAGGGCGCCTTCGACTTCCACGACCCGCTGCGGTACTCCGCCCACCGCAACGCCGACGGCGAGGACTACTACCGGCTGGCCTGCGAGCGCGGCTGGGAAGGGCTGATCGCCAAGCGCGCCGCGTCGCGCTACCGCCCGGGCCGCTCGAAGGACTGGCTCAAGTTCAAGTGCGTGCGCCACCAGGAGTTCGTGGTCGGCGGCTTCACCGACCCGCAGGGTTCGCGCGCCGGCTTCGGCGCGCTCCTGGTGGGCTACCACGACGGCCGCGCCGGGCTGCGGTACGCGGGCAAGGTCGGCACCGGATACGACGAACGCACCCTGCGGGCGCTGCGCGGGCGGATGGACGCGCTCGCCCGGGACGAGAGCCCGTTCGCCGATCCGGTCCGCGAACGGGGCGCCCACTGGATCCGCCCGGAACTGGTGGTGCAGGTGGGTTTCAGCGAGTGGACCACCGACGGCATGCTGCGCCACCCGCGGTACCAGGGGGAACGCGCGGACAAGCCGGCCGCGGACGTGGTGAGGGAGACGGTCTGACATGGCGACGCTGCACGTGGCCGGGCACGACATCAAGGTGTCCACACTCGACAAGGAGCTGTTCCCCGAGGACCGCTTCCGCAAGGGCGACGTGCTCCTGCACTACCTCGCGGTCGCCGAGGCGATGCTCCCGCACCTGGCCGGGCGCCCGCTCACCATGCGCCGCTTCCCGCACGGCATCGGGGCCGAGGGGTTCTTCCAGAAGGAGGCGTCCGAGTACTTCCCCGACTGGATCAGGTCCGTCGAGGTGGCGCACCGGCACGGCGAGGGCTCGACCCGGTACGTGGTCTGCGACGACACCGCGACCCTGATCTACCTGGCGAACCACGCCACGATCGAGTTCCACGTCTGGCCCGCGACCGCGGACCGGCTCGACCGCCCCGACCGCCTGGTGATCGACCTGGACCCGCCCGACGGGGTCGCGGTGTCCACCCTCCGCTCGGTCGCGCGGCGGGCGCGGGACCTCTTCCTCGAGCTCGGGTTGACGCCGTACGTGCAGGCCACGGGCGGGCGCGGCTACCACGTGGTCGCGCCGCTCGACCGCTCGGCCGACTTCAAGTTCGTCCGCGACCTGGCCGGCGCCATGGCCGAGCGCCTCGCCGCGGACGACCCCGAAGGACTGACGACCGCGCTGCGCAAGAACCGCCGCGGCGACCGGATCTTCCTGGACGTCAACCGCAACGGCCGCGCGCAGACGTTCGTCGCCCCGTATTCGCTGCGCGCCCGGCCGGGCGTCTCGGTCGCGACCCCGCTGGACTGGAGCGAACTGGGCCGGTCCGCGCCGAACAGCTTCACCGCGGCGTCCATCGGCAGGCGCCTCGCGCGCAAGGCCGACCCGTGGGCGGACATGGACGAGTACGCCGCCGCCCCGGCCGCCGCCCGCAGGCGCCTGGACGCCTTGAACGGCTGACCCGATCGGGTCCCGGGCCCCGTCGCGCCCGGCGGTTCTCGCCGGGACGATTTCGTGATGCGATGTGATGGAGTGGGCTGAACGCGGCGCAGCCCGGCGACCCCAGAGCCGGACCTGGCTGCGGCCCAGTCCTTCTACGCGAGGAGTCCCCTTGAAGCCCTTGTCCTCCAACGACCCCGAACAGATCGGCCCCTACCGAACCATCGCCGAGCTGGGGCGCGGCGCGATGGGGCGCGTACTGCTCGGCGCCGGCCCGGACGGGCGGCTGGTCGCCGTCAAGATGATCCGCGAATGGCTGGTCGAGGACGAGGAGTTCAAGGCCCGCTTCCGCGAGGAGGTGCGCAAGTCCCGGCAGGTGTCGGGTCACTACACCGCCGCCGTGGTCAAGGCCGGCCCCGAGGACCCGCTCCCGTGGCTCGCCTCCGAGTTCCTCCGCGGCCCCACGCTGGGCATGGCGATCGAGGCGGGAGGCCCGCTCCCCGAACCGGCGGTGCTCCGCCTGGCGGCCGGGCTCGCCTCGGCCCTGGAATCCATCCACGAGGCCGGGGTGATCCACCGGGACCTCAAGCCGGGCAACATCCTCCTGGAGGCGAGCGGCCCCCGTGTCATCGACTTCGGCATCGCCCGCGCGATCGAGGGCTCCGACCTCACGCGTACCGGCGCCGTCATCGGCACGCCGGGTTTCATGTCGCCCGAACAGGTCCGGTCGCAGCCGATCACCGCCGCCTCCGACGTGTTCTCGCTCGGCTCGGTGCTCGTCCTGGCCTGCACGGGAGACAGCCCGTTCGCGGCCGCGTCCACCCTGGACATCATGAACAGCGTGGTCCGGGCCGATCCCGACCTGGACGGCGTGCCCGAACGCGTCCGCGCCATCGCCGCGCGCTGCCTCGTCGTCGACCCCGCGGACCGGCCCGGCCCGGGCGAACTCCTGGAACTCATCGGCCCGGTCGCGCCGACGTCGCGGCCCTGGCCCGACGCCGTCACGGCCCTGGCGGACGAGCAGGAGCGCGAGCTCATGCGCCTGCTCGACAACGCGGGGGAGGACCGCACCCTCGTCGACAACGGTCCGACGATGGTCACCGACCCGAACCGGCCCACCTGGGCCGCCCCGCCCGCGGCTCCCCGATCGGATCCGCCTCGCAAACCCGCCTCCGATCGGCCGCGCGGCAAACCGACGCCACCCGACCCGCCTCGCCGCAAGCCGGCCTCGCCGCCGAAGCCGGGGCCCGAGATCAACGTCCCGCCCGTGGCGCCGCCCGGCTCCGGCGACCAGTCGCAGGTGCGCACCGGCGCCGGAGCGGCCGCGTTCTTCATCTGCATCGCCGTCATCGGGGCCCTGCTGTGGTACGCGAACCGCGACGACGACGAGGACTCCGGAACCCTGTCCGACAGCCATGCGGCGTACGTCCAGGACTGCCAGGACGCCGGATACACCGAGTCGGAGTGCGAGTCCTCCTGGTCGAACGATCCGTCATCCACTTGGGACGGTGAGTTCTTCGCTGAGGAGGAGGACGACGCCTACTACGAGGACGAGGAGTTCGCGGAGACCACCGCATCGGGCCCGTCGGAGTCGGAGGTCTACAAGCAGGAGTGCCAGGACGCCGGGTACTCCCAGTCGGAGTGCGACACGTCCTGGATCAACGACCCCTCATACACCTGGACCGGAGTCCTCTACGACGAGAACGGCTCCACCGGCCTGACGCAGCGCGACCAATACGTCCTGGACTGCCAGGCGGACGGCTACTCGCTGGAGGACTGCGAGTACTCCTGGATCCACGACCCCTCGTACACCTGGACCGGCGAGATCTACTACTGAGCGCGGCGCCGCGCCCGGATCGGGAAGGCCGATCCGGACGCGGCGCCCAGACCGTCAGTTTCCGGCGATCGCCCGGCCGGCCTCCTTGGCCGCCGCCAGCGCCTGCTGGTGCTGCTCGGCGGCAAGGCCGCGGAGGCTTTCCATGGCAGGGTTGGTTCCGGCGAGGGTGAGCTCGCGCTTGACCACCGTCAGGTCGGCGCCCCAGAGGTCGCCGATCACGCGCTCGAGGTACGGCGTGGAGTGGTCCCAGCCGTGGCGGGGCGTGCCGGGGCCGTAGCCGCCGCCGATGGACGTGACGAGGACCGTGGGCGTGCCCTTGAGGACCGGGGTGGTCGCCCCGGCGCCCGAGATGACCAGGTCGGCCCAGGTCTTGAAGTGCTGCGAGACGCCGTAGTTGTAGAGCGGGACGGCCAGGATCGCCGCGTCGGCGGCCTGGATCTCCTCGGCCAGTTCGGCGGCCAGCTCCAGGGCCCGGCGGTGCGACTCGTCGCGCTGGTCCTCGGGGGTGAAGCCGCCGACCGTGGCGTGCACCCATGCTTCGGAGGGCAGGGGGTCGGTGCCCAGGTGGCGACGGGTGACGGTGCCTCCGGCGTGGGTCGCCGACCACTCGGCCTCGGCGAGATCGGCGATCTCGGCGCTGGTCGAGGTGCCGGGCAGGATGCTGGCGTCCAGGCGGAACAGATTCATGCGTGTTGCTCCTTGAGCGGGTGAACCGCGTTCGCGGTTGTCCGGTGGACCGCGTGGGCGGTCGGGTGCGGGACCTCGCCGTTGAGATCCTCGCTCAGTCTAAACGGACTTTACCCCGCTTATATTTCCAGCAGGTAGATTGATCTCGTGGACCGACCTCTCGTGCAACTGGGCAAGCCGCGCGCCGAGCGCGCCGACGCCAGGCGCAACCGCCTGCGCCTCTTGGAGGTCGCCCGCGAGATGATGGCCGAGCACGGCACCGCGAACGTGACGATGGACTCACTCGCCGAGCGGGCCGGACTCGGCAAGGGCACGGTCTTCCGCCGCTTCGGCACCCGCGCCGGGATCTTCAAGGCCCTCCTGGACGAGGAGGCGCACCGGTTCCAGGAGCAGGTCATCTCCGGTCCGCCCCCGCTGGGCCCCGGAGCGGGACCGGTCGAGCGCCTGATCGCCTACGGCCGGGTGCGCATCGAATTCCTCATCGCCAACCTCGCGGTCGCGCAGGCCGCGATGGAGCGCGACATCAGGGCGCCGGCCGTCGAGGTCGACATGACGCAGATGCATCTGCGGATGCTCCTGGGGCAGGCCGACCTCGACGTCCCCGATCTGGACATCCTCGCGACCCAGCTCTCGGCCGCGCTCGAAGGCCCGCTGCTGCTGTACCTCGCCTCGGCCCCGCCCGTCGAAACGCTCGACGCCGAGCCCGCGCGGCGCCTCGCCGACGGCTGGCAGACCCTTGTCGAACGGCTCTTCGGCATCGACGCCCCGCGGGGGACCGAAGGCGATGCGCCCCAGCGGTGACCGTCCCGCTCGGTGGCCGCCCGCCTCCGGACAGTGTCCATTTGAGTGCCTTGAAATGCCAACGCGGCCAACGAAACCGGTGCGCCGCAGGTCGGTGGCGCCATGTCGGTGCCTCCCTTTAAGCTGCGCGACATGACCCAGACCGAGACGTTCCCCGACGAAGACCAACTCCGGCTCCCCGCGCGATGGCGCCGGCACGTGATGCCCCGCCGCGGCCGCGACTTCGCGAACACCGACCTCGACACCGCGGTCGATCCGGCCGCGTCCGAGGCCGTGGCCCTGCGGATCGCCGAATTGCGGCCGCTGATCGAGGAGGAGTTCCTCAAACGGGACGAGAAGGTCTACCGCCCCGCGGTGGCCGCCCGCCTCCGGGGACTGGCGGACCCGGTCGGGGCCGCCGCCCTGATGCACCTGCTGGACAGCACCGAGACGAACAGCCTCGGATACAACCACACGATCACCGCCGCGGCCCGCCTGCGGCACCTCGACGCCTGGATCGCCGACCACGGCCTCGCCTTCGCCGCCGTCGCCGTCCTCGAGTCGGCGATGATCTACCACTCGACGTACTACCGCGACGGCCGCCTCGTCACCATCGGGCGCATCGGCACCCACTCCGAACTGCAGGAAACCGAAGGCTGGCGACTGGCGCAGCCGGCGGTCAACCGCGTCCGCTCGCTCCTGGCCGCGGCGCCCGAAGCCGAGTACCGGGAGGCCGTCGCGGCGGTCGACGCCCGCCGCACCGATCTGCAGCGGCGCATCGGCGCGGCGATCCTCATGCCGGACGAGGCCGACTGGGCCGAGGAGGCCGTGACGGCGTCCATCGGGTACATCGCGAAATACCGCATGGACGATTGGATGCGCTGGTCGATCTTGGCGGACCCGCGGCACCTGCATCTCGTAGAACAGCGCGGCTTCGTCCACGGCGACATCAGCGACCGCACACTCGCACCGTTGGTGGAAGGCCTCGGGACCGCCGTGCTCCCGCTGCTGACCCGCGTCATGGACCACATGTTCGCGCGGATGTCCAAACCCGCCCGCGCCGCCCTCATGACCGCGATCGGCCTGCTCCCCTCCGACGAGGCCGTCGCCTACCTGGTCGACAAGCTGGAACTGCCCGGCGCGCTCAACGCCGTGACCGCGACCGCCGCACGGTTCCCGGTGCGCACGCTCCGCGTCGTCGCCGCCCGCGTCGAGACCGCCGAACCCGCCGCGCGGGAACGACTCGCGGGCCTCGTCAAGTCCTCCCCGGCACTGGCCGACGCGCTGGACCGAACCGACGACGCGACCCGCCGGGCGATCGCGGCGCTCACCGCATCGCCCGACGAGCTGCCCGCCGCACCCGCCGGCGCGCTGCCGCCGCTGCTGGTCGACCCGGTCTGGAAGCGCAAGCGCCGCAAGCAAGAACGGCCCGTGATCGAAGGCCTGGCGCCCGCGCTCGAGACCCGCCTCGTCTGGGACGACCCCGAAGAGGAGCGGCGCTGGGCGACCCTGCGCGACCACGACCCGTACACGAGCTTCGGGGAGAAGCAGGAGGCCCGAGTGCTCGCGCGCCTCGAGGAGCACGGCGACATCCTCGACGCGGCGATCCTCTTCGCCTGGGCGCGTCTCGAGTTCGTCCAGCCGCTGCTGGAGCGGTGGGACGGCACCGCCCGCTACACCGGCATCGCGGAACTCCAGCGGATCCTCGGCCGGTTCGGACCGCCGGTCGCCGACCGCGTCGTCGCCCTTCTCAAAGGCCGCCCCGCGCTCGCCGAAGCGGTCATGCCGATCCAGAGCCTCGCGGCCGCCAGGCTCGCCGCAGACTGGCTCACGCGCTCCAAGTCCGTGGCGCCCATCGCGAAACGCTGGCTGGCCCGGCACACCGCCGCGGCCGCGCACCTGCTCGTCCCCGACGCCCTGGGCCCCGACGCCGCCGCCCGCCGCGCCGCGACCACGACGCTGCGGTACCTGATCCTTACCCACGGCGCCGAACCGGTGGCCCACGCCGCCAAGGAATACGGTGACGCCGCCGCTGCGGCGATCGACGCGCTCATCGCCGCCGACCCGCTCGACCCGCTCGACGCCAAGATCCCCAAACCGCCGGCGTGGGCCGCGCCGAACATGCTGCCGCAGATCCTCCTCGAAGGACGCGAGGCCGCGCTGCCGGCCGAGGCAGTGAGCCACGTGACCACCGTGCTCGCCCTCGACAGCCCCGAGTTCCCCTACGCCGGCGTCGAAGTCGTCGCCGAGGCCTGCGACCGGGCCTCGCTCACGCGGTTCTCCTGGGCGCTGTTCGAACTGTGGACCGCCGTCGGCTCGCCCGCCAAGGACCGGTGGGCCTTCACGCAGCTCGCGCGCTTCGCCGACGACGACACCGTCGCCGAACTCGCCGCGCTGATCCGCCGCTGGCCCGGCGACGGCCAGCACAAGCGGGCCGTCACCGGCCTGGAGGTCCTGGGCGACATCGGCACCGAGACCTCCCTGCGCGCGCTCCACGTGATCTCCAGGAAGGTGCGCTTCAAGGCGCTGAAACTGGAGGCCGGCAAGCAGATCGAGACGGTCGCCGAGCGCCTCGGCCTCACCACCGAACAGCTCGCCGACCGGCTCGTGCCCGACTTCGGGCTCGACGGCGACACGAGCCTCGTCCTCGCCTACGGGCCGCGGCGGTTCACCGTCGCCTTCGACGAGCAGCTGAAGCCGGTCGTGTCCGATGAGGACGGCAAGCCGCTCAGGAGCCTGCCCAGGCCGAACGCGGACGACGACGCCGCGCTCGCCGACGCCGCGTACGAGCGCTTCGCGCAGCTGAAGCGGGACCTGCGCACGGTCGCGAAGGAGCAGGTGCGCCGGCTCGAGCACGCCATGGTCGCGGAACGCTCCTGGACGGTGCCCGAGTTCCAGGAGTTCTTCACCGACCATCCGCTCATGCGCCATCTCGCCCGGCGCCTGGTGTGGCTGGCCGAGTCCGGCGGCGAGCCGTCCGGTTTCCGCATCGCCGAGGACGGGACCTTCACCGACGCCGCCGACGACCGGTTCGACCTGCCCGGCGACGCGCGAGTCCGCCTGGCGCACCCGCTGCGGCTCGGCGACCGGCTCGCCGCCTGGGCCGAGATCTTCGCCGACTACGAACTCCTGCAACCCTTCTCGCAGCTCTCGCGCCCGATCCTGGGCTTCACCGAGGAGGAGCTGCGCACCGGCCGCGTCACCCGCTTCGACGGCGCGACGCTCAAGTCCGGGAGCGTCCTCGGCCTGGCCCAATGGGGTTGGCGCCGCGGTCCCTCCAACAGCTGGTGGGTCGAACCGGGCTTCCACCGCCCGCTCCCGGCGGGAGGGTTCGTCGTGGTCGGCCTCGATCCGGGCATCGACAGCTATGAAGGCAGGGTCGACGGCGCGAAGATCCAGACCGTCAGCTCGGTGCATCTGTCCGAGGACGCGGACTACACCGCGCTCGGCGAAGGCGGGGACCACCCGAGGGACATCGACCCGCTGACCGCCTCCGAAGTCCTCGGCGCGCTCGCCCGCATCACCGCATAGGCGACCGCCAGGGCCTGTTCCCGAACCCCCGGCGAGGCGGTGTCCGAGGCCATCGGGTCGCTCGCCGCGTTCACGGCTCGCGAGCTTCGCCGAAGCCGCGGAAAGGCCTTCGCGCATGGAGGCCCCTCCGCGGCGAGCGGGCCGATGGACCGGACGGCGACCGGCAGCGGTCCGTGAACAGGCCCTGGGCGGTCCGAGACCGACCGCCCGAGCCGGCAGACGGCTCGACGGCTCGACGGCAGTACTCTAGCTTGCTAGCATTCTAGCCATGGAGGCGAAACGCCAGTTCAACATCTACCTGCCCGCCGACCTGGTGCAGCGGGTGAAGCACGCGTCGGTCGACGCCGACCTGTCGCTGTCGGTGTTCGTCGAGCGCGCGCTCGAAGAGCACCTTCGGCGCCTCGCCGATGACAAGGAGGGCTCGTCATGAAGGCGACGCCGATCCGCTACAGCGCCGACGTCGAGGCGACGACACGGTTCTTCACCGCCCTCGGCCTGGACGTCGACGCGGTCTCCCGGCCCGGTTCCTGGGTCGAGCTCGCCGCCGACGCGGGCACGGTCGCGGTCCACCGGGCCGCACCGGGTGACGAGGGCCGGTGCGAACTCGCCTTCGAGGCCGACGAACCGCTGGAGGCGGTCGCCGAGCGGCTGCGCGCCGCCGGATTCGACCCCGGCCCGGTGATCGACGAGAGTCACGGCCGGTCGATCCGCGTGCAGGATCCGGACGGCGTGTGGGTCCAGATCAACCGGAACGACCGCCGGCTCTTCACGTGAGCGCCGCGCCGACCCGGGCACCGAACGCCGGCCTGCTCGCGGTCGGCATCGTCGCCCTGGAGTTCGGCGCCGCCGTCACCAGCTTCGTCGCCGGGACCCTCCTGCCGATCGTCGCCGACGACCTCGACGCCCGCGCCCGGCTCAGCCTGCTCCTGGCCGGACCGACCCTCGGGCTGTTCCTCGCGCTGCCCCTCGCCGGCGGCGTCCTCGCCCGGCTCGGGTCCCGCGCCACCCTCGCCGCCGGATTCACCGCGTACCTCGGCGGACTCGCCATCGCCGCTACCGCGACCACCGCGTGGCAGTTCGGCCTCGGCCAGTTCGCCACCGGCCTCGCGAGCGGTCTGCTCGCCGTCTTCGGCGTCAGCTCGGCAATCCGCCATCTGGACGAGCGCCTGCGGGCGCGCGTCGTGGCCGCCTCGTCGGCCATGTGGGTGCTGCCCGCGCTGGTGGGCCCGGCCGCGACGCTGGCCGTCGAACACGTCGCGGGATGGCGGTGGGCGCTGCTGCTCCCGCTGCCGTTCCTCCTGTTCGGACGGACGCTGATCCTGCGGGCGATACGCGGCGAGGCCCCGCGATTCGACGCCCGGCGGCCGGTCCTGCGCACACTGCTCGTACCGCTCGGCGCGGCGCTGGTGGTCATCGGATCCCAAAGGCCCGCAATGGTGGTCGTCGGCACGCTGCTCGCGGTGGCGGGGATCGCCGCGATCATGCCCGCCGGGACGATGCGGCTGCGACCGGGCGCCCCGGCGGCCCTCGCCGCGCTGATCCTCTTCGGCTTCGGGTACTTCGGCGCCGGAGGCCTGATCACGATCCTGCTGACCGACGGCTACGGGACGAGCGTCGGCCGCGCCGCGGCGGTCCTCAGCGCCGCCGCCGTCGCCTGGGGCCTCACGGGCATCGCGGCCGCGAAGCTGAACGGCCGGGGCGTCGGACGCCGCGCGCTCGCAGCCACGGGCATGAGCCTGGCGGCCCTCGGGCCCGCCGTCCTCGCGGTGCTCCTGGTTTTCCACCCCTCGTTCCCGGCCGCCCTGGTCGTCTGGGCCGCAACCGGTGTCGGTGTCGGCCTCGCCTATCCGGCGCTCTACGTGATCGCGACCGCCGGGTCGAGCGGACTGGGAGCCGCCGAACTCGCGGCGGCCGTGATCACCTCGGAGACGGCCGGAGGGCTCCTTGGCCAGGTGGTCGGCGGCGCGATCGTCTCGACCGGCGACGGCGGCCTCCTCGCGGCATACGTGCTGTTCGCCGCCGCTCTCGGCCTGGCGGTCGTCGCGAGCGCCCGCACAGCGGCGCCCGAGTCCTGAGCGGACGCGGCTGCGCGGGCCGGTCCGACTGCGGTTCAAAGCGATCCGATGCCCCAATGTGTCCGCATCGAGCGCGAATGCCGCGGTGTTAGCGATCGCTACGAGCACCCGAACCCCGGGCCGGTGCGGGCGCGCGGGCCGATGCGCCTGCGGCGCAACACGGTCCGACTCCGCACTGACTGCACGCGCCGCGCGCTCCTCGTCGCGAACCCGCCGCCTGCAGGTCCGTTCACCGCTCGACGCCGTGCGGAAGCACCGGGGCCGAGCTCGTCGCTTCGACCGCCTTGGTTCAGCGCACGATGAGCTGCGGCTCCACCAATAGGCCCACCGGGGCCGGCGGGTGCGAGATCCGGCGCTCCTCGGGGCCCATGAGCATGTCGAGCAGGCCCGCGGCCACGCGCTCGGGCAGCTGCTCGACGCTGGAGATGCCCAGCGCCTCGGCCGCCGCCGTGTTGTCGAACCCGACGATGCGCAGGCCGGGCCTGCCCGCCTCCACCGCTGCCAGGTGCGCGCCGATCGCCAGCGCGTCGCTCGCGCACACGATGCCGTCCACGGCGTCGTCCTTGAGCAGCGTCCGGATCGCCCCTTGCGCCTGGGCCACGCCGTCTTCGCTCGAGATACGCGGCGCCGCTCGGTCGCCCGATCCCGCCGCCATCGCCTCGCGCCAGCCCCGCTCGCGGTCGTCGCCGGTCTCCGAATCCGGCGGCCAGCCCAGGAACGCGACGCGCGGTCCGGCGTCGCCGAGCAGGTACGCGGTCGCGGCGCGCGTGCCGGCGGCGCCGTCGATGTCGACCCACGGGTGGCTCGCCTCCGCGGGATCCTCGGTGCCCCAAGGCCGTCCGAACGCGGCGAACGGCATGTCGCGCTCGCGCAGCCGCTCGGCCCGGCGGTCGTCGCGGGAGGTGCCGGTGAGGATGATCGCGTCGACCTCGCCGCCGTCGGCCAGCTCGTTGATGTGGCGCAGCTCCTCGTCGACGGTCCGCGCGGCGTACAGGAGCACCCGCAGGCCGCGCGTCGCGGCGTGCTCGGTG
The DNA here is from genome assembly GCF_900101745.1 of Glycomyces harbinensis. Taxonomy (GTDB): domain Bacteria; phylum Actinomycetota; class Actinomycetes; order Mycobacteriales; family Micromonosporaceae; genus Glycomyces; species Glycomyces harbinensis. The sequence continues at coordinate 451,056 of NZ_FNAD01000003.1, forward strand.
AGGGCGTGCACGAAGCGGTCGAGGACGACGCCGGAGACGCCGCCGGAGTAGGCGTCGAGCCGGACGCCGATGGTCGAGGTCCGCTGGGTCCGCAGCCGCCGGGCCACCGCGTTCGGCGCGTACCCGAGTGCGGTGATCGCGGCGTCGACCTTCTCGCGGGTGGGTTCGCGGACCTTCGCGGGCGCGTTGATCACGTTGCTGACGGTCTGGCGCGAGACGCCTGCCCGGCGCGCGACGTCCTCGATCGTCACCATTCGGCGATCCTTCACGACGCGGACTCCCTCGGGTACTTGACACGGACGTCCCGGGAATCTTAACGTATGAACGTTCAAATAAAATTTGATCGATCAAAAATTTTGGCGATGCGATCAAATGCAGACGTGCGCGATCAAAGGAGATGCAGCGTGAAACCCACAGCACGCGCCGCGCTGGCGGCCGGGGGCACGGCCCTCGCCGCCGCGCTCGCCCTCACCGGCTGCGGTCAGGGCTTCGACGACACGACCGACGAGGACGCCTCGGGGGAGCTCTCCTCCTCCGACGACCCGCTGACGATCCTCTACGGCGCGAGCGGCGAAGCCGAGACGCAGGCCCTCGAAGCCGCGCTCGCGGCCTGGTCCGAGGAGTCCGGTGTGGAGGCCACCGCCGTGGCCGCGACGAACATGGACCAGGAGCTGTCGCAGGGCTTCGCCTCCGGCTCGCCCGCCGACCTGTTCTACCTCGCCCCCGAGGCCCTCGCGGGTTACGCCGCGAACGGCTCGCTCCGCCCGTACGGCGACGAACTGTCCAACAAGGACGACTTCTATCCGTCGCTGGTCCAGAACTTCACCGTGGACGACGAGTTCTACTGCGCGCCCAAGGACTTCTCGACCCTCGCGCTGGTGATCAACACCGAGATGTGGGCCGAAGCCGGGCTGACCGACGCCGACCTGCCCACCACCTGGGAGCAGCTGGACGCCGCCGCCGAGGCCCTCACGACCGACGACCGCGCCGGCCTGACCTTCGGCGCCGAGTACCAGCGCGTCGGCGCCTTCATGGCGCAGGCCGGCGGCCGCCTCGTCTCCGAGGACGGCGCCACCGCCGTGGCCGACTCGCCCGAGAACCTCGAGGGCCTGTCGTATGTCAAGTCGCACTTGGAGGACGGCACCTTCGCCTACGCCGCCGACCTCGGCGCCGGGTGGGGCGGCGAGGCCTTCGGCAAGGGGCTCGCGGCGATGACCGTCGAGGGCAACTGGGTCACCGGCGCCCTCTCGGCCGACTTCCCCGACGTGCAGTACCAGGTCGTGCCGCTCCCGGCCGGCCCCGCCGGGCCGGGCACCCTCCAGTTCACCAACTGCTGGGGCATGGCCGCCGACAGCCCGAACCAGCAGGCCGCGCTCGACCTCGTCGAGTACCTGACGAGCACCGAGCAGCAGCTCGCGTTCTCCGCGGCGTTCGGCCCGATGCCCTCGATCGAGTCGGCGGCCGACCAGTGGCGGACCGACAACCCCGACCTGGCCGCGTTCCTCGACGGCTCCGACCACGCCACGGGCGTCCCGGTGAACGAGGGCGTCTCCGAGGTCGTCGCGGACATGAACTCGCAGCTGGAGTCGCTGGCGGGCACCGAACCCGAGGAGATCCTCGCGACGGTGCAGAGCAACCTCGAGGCCGTGGTCGGCGGCTGACATGACCCTCGCTCCGCAGACGCCGCGCCGCACCGGGTCCTCAAGCGGCCCAGCGCGAACGGGCCCGGCCCGCCGGGCCCGGCGCGGCGAGGGGACCGCCGGCTGGCTGTTCACGCTCCCGGTCATCGTGATCCTCGGGCTCTTCCTGCTCGTGCCGGTGCTCATGGCGCTGTGGGTGAGCTTCTCCGACTGGACCGGGCGCGGGAGTCCGCTCGCGCCCGGCGTCGGCTTCGTCGGCCTCGACAACTACGCCGAGATCACCTCCGGGGGCGGCCTGCCCGAACGCGACTTCGGCCTGGCGATGCGCAACAACGCCTGGTACGTGCTGCTGGTCGTGCCGCTCCAGACGGGACTGTCGCTGTTCCTCGCGGTCCTGGTCAACCGGGCCGTGCTGCGCGGGCGCGGCTTCTTCCGCACCGCGTTCTACTTCCCGTCGGTCACCAGCTCGGTCGCGATCACCGTGCTGTGGATGTTCCTGTTCTCCTCCTCGGGCGCGGTGAACCAGGTCCTGTCCTGGGTCGGCCTGAGCGGCCCCAACTGGTTCAACGACCCGCGCGGCATCGTCCACGTGGCGCTGTCCTCGATCGGCGTCGACTCGGGCCCGGCCGCGCTCACCGGCTCGGACGCGCTCGGCGTGACCTGGTGGGACTGGCTCTCCGGCCCCTCGGTCGCCATGAGCGCCTTCATCCTCATGGCCGTCTTCACCACCAGCGGCACCTTCATGCTGCTGTTCATCGCCGCGCTGCAGAACATCGGCCCCGAGATCGACGAGGCGGGCCTGATGGACGGCGCCTCCGCCTGGCAGCGGTTCTGGCGCCTGACGCTCCCACAGCTGCGCCCGACCCTGTTCACCGTCCTCACCCTCGGCCTCATCGGCTGCTGGCAGGTGTTCGACCAGATCTACACCGGAACCCAAGGCGCACCGGGCAAGACCACCCTCACCCCCGCGTACCTGTCCTACGAGGCCGCGTTCCGCGACCAGCGGTGGGGCCAGGGCGCGGCCATCTCCTTCATCCTGTTCGCCGTCATCGTCGCCTTCACCCTGTTCCAGCGCTGGGCCCTGCGCGAACGCGACGGCGAGCGACGATTCCGCAAGACCGCGAACGGAGGCGCCCCGTGACCGCCATCGCCAAACCCGCAGGGCCCCAGCGCCGCCGCACCCGGCCGCTCGCCCAGGCCTGCCTGTACGCGGTGCTCGGCGCGCTCGCCCTGGTCTACATCTTCCCGTTCCTGGTCCAGGTCGCCACGTCGTTCAAACCCGACGCCGAAGCGGCCGCGAACACCGTCGCCCTCATCCCGCAGACGTTCACGTTCGCCGCCTACGACCGCCTGTTCGCCCACAGCGACTTCCCGCTGTGGTTCGCCAACTCCGCGGTCGTGACCGTCGCGGCGACCCTCGGCCGGGTCTTCTTCGCGTCCCTCGCCGGGTACGCCCTCGCCCGGCTGCGGTTCCGCGGCCGGAGCCTGGTCTTCGCGCTGATCGTCGCCGTCATGGCCGTGCCCTCCGTGGTGCTGCTCATCCCGAAGTTCCTGGTGCTCAACCAACTCGGCCTGTACGACTCGTACGCGGGCATGATCGTCCCGCTCCTGGTCGACGCCGCGGGCGTGTTCATCATGAAGAACTTCTTCGAGTCGATCCCCGTCTCGATCGAGGAGCAGGCGCGCATCGACGGCGCCGGGCCCTTCCGCACCTACTGGTCCGTCGTGCTCCCGATGGCCCGGCCCGCCCTCGTCACCATCGTCATCCTCTCGTTCCAAGGCTCGTGGAACGAGCTGAGCCACTTCATCGTCGCGACCCAGTCGCCCGAACTGACCACCCTCACCAAGGGCGTCGCCTCCCTCTCGTCGGGCCAGCTGAGCCAGGGCACCCAGTACCCCGTCAAACTCGCCGCCGCCGCGATCATGACGATCCCGGTCGCGATCCTGTTCTTCGTCTTCCAGAAGCACATCGTCAACAAGAGCGAAGGAGCTGTCAAGGGATGAACCCCGGACGCCAGCCACTCCTGCACGACGCCGTCGTGGTCCTCCACGCGCCCACCCAGGCGTGGTCGCGCCCCGGCGGCGAGATGACCGCCGCGATCGACGGCCTGTTCCACGGCGACCGCCGGTTCGCCCGCGGCCTGCGCATCGAGGTCGACGGCGAAGCGCCCGAAGCGATCGGCGCCGCAGAACACGGCCCCCGCACCGCCGTGTTCGACGCGCTGGTGCGCGGCGTCGACGACGCCTCGGCCGACCCGCACGTCGACCTCACCCGCGAACGCGAAGTCGGGGACGGGACCATGCGCGAGACGATCACCCTCGCCTCGGCCGCCGGCCACGCCGTCCGCGCGACCCTGCGGCTGCGGGTCGAACCGGACTTCCGCCCGCTCCAGGACGTCAAGGCCGGCATCGGCGCCGACGCCGACTGGAAGGCCGTCGCCCAAGGCCGCGCCATCGCCGTCACCACCGAGTCCGCCTCGTTCACGGTCGAGTCCGACGCGGGGGAGTGGACCATCGGCACCGAAGGGCCTCGACTCGAATGGCGCCTCGACGTCCCGCCGCACCACAGCGCGACCCTCACCTGGACGATCGCGATGCACGACCGCGACCTGGTCGTCCGCTCCCCGTCCGCACCCGCGCACTGGCACGTGCGCACCGCCGGACTCGAACCGCGACTGGCCCGCTGGCTCGACACCGCCCTCGGCGACCTCGACGCGCTCCGCCTCGCGCTCCCCGACCACCCCGAAGACGCCTTCCTCGCCGCCGGGGCGCCCTGGTTCCTCACCCTCTTCGGACGCGACTCGATCTGGGCCGCAAGGATGCTCATCCCCGTCGACGTGTCGATCGCCGCCTCCACGCTGCGCGTCCTCGCCCGCCTGCAAGGCGTCCGCGACGACGCCGAGACCGAGGAGGAACCCGGCAAGATCCCGCACGAACTGCGCGCCGGCGCGCTGCCCGTCCAAAGCGGCGCCTGGGCGCTGCCGCCCCTGTACTACGGCACCGTGGACGCGACCGCCCTGTGGGTCTGCCTCCTCGTCGACGCCTGGCGCGCCGGAATGTCCATCGCCGACGTCGCCGAACTCGTCCCGAACCTGCGCGCCGCCCTGCGCTGGATCGCGGGCGCCGCCACCGGCGACGGCTTCCTCTCCTACTTCGACCGCACCGGCAAAGGCCTGTCCAACCAGGGCTGGAAGGACTCCGGCGACTCGATCCAATGGCGCGACGGGCGCCTCGCCGACGGCCCCATCGCCCTGTGCGAGGCCCAGGGCTACGCCCACGAGGCCGCCGTCGGCGCCGCCGACCTCCTCGACGCCCTCGGCGAACCCGGCGCCGACGAATGGCGCGACTGGGCCGCGCGCCTGCGCGACCGCTTCAACGAGCGCTTCTGGGTCGCCACCCCCGAAGGCGACTACCCGGCCATCGCCCTCGACCGCGACGGCCGCGCCGTCGACACCCTCACCAGCAACATCGGCCACCTCCTCGGCACCGGCATCCTCGACCCCGACGCCGAGGCGCGCGTCTCCGCGCTCCTCGTCGGCCCCTCGATGGCCTCCGGATACGGCGTGCGCACCATGTCCACCGGCGCCGCCGGATACTGGCCGCTCAGCTACCACGGCGGCTCGGCCTGGGCCCACGACACCGCGATCATCGCCCACGGCATGGCCCGCAGCGGCAACCACCGCGAAGCCTCCACAGTGGTCGACAACCTCCTGAACGCCGCGGAGGGCTTCGGCTTCCGGATGCCCGAACTGCACGCCGGCTACGGCACCGACGAACGCGCCCGGCCCGTCCCCTACCCCGCCGCGTGCCGACCGCAGGCCTGGTCCGCGGCCGCCGCCGTCACCTGCCGCCAGATCGCCGAACCGGCGGCGTGACCGCGCGGGGCCTCCGGACGAGGCCGCGGGTCTCCGGACCAGAGGGCCTCCGGAGACCCCACACGCCCCGATGGCAGCATTGACGCCGTGCCCGTCCATCCGTCATCAGTCACCACGCTCCCGCCGCGCGCCGCCGCGGCCGCCCCGGCCCCGACCCGGCGCGCGGCCCCCGCCGCCACCCCCGCCGAGACCGCCGAACCCGACCGGCCCTGGGTCACCATCGTGCACAACGACCCGGTCAACCTCATGAGCTACGTGTCCTACGTCTTCCGCAGCTACTTCGGGTTCACCGAGGCCAGGGCCGAGCAGCTGATGCTCGACGTCCACAACAAGGGCCGCGCGGTCGTCTCGAACGGCACCCGCGAGGAGATGGAGCGCGACGTGCAGGCCATGCACGGCTACGGCCTCTGGGCCACCCTGAGCCAGGACCGCTGATGGCCCGCCACTTCAAGCGCCGGACCGGCGGCGGCGCCTCGATCATCCTCGAGGCGTTCGAGATCGACCTCCTGCGCGACTGCGCCGAACAGCTCCTCGAACTCCTCGGCCCCGCGGACGGACCCGCCGGCGACGACCCCCTCGCCGCCGCCCTCCACCACGGGCCCAGCGACGCCCCCGACGACCCCGCGCTCAAGCGGCTCTTCCCCGACGCCTACGGCGACGAGGACGACGAGGCGCGCAACGCCTCCGCCGAGTTCCGCCGCTTCACCGAGAACGACCTGCGCGCCCGCAAGCGCACCGACGCCCTCGCCCTGATCGCCTCCCTCGACGCCGCCGGCGACCTCGGCCGCCGCGGCGCCGACGTGCGCCTCGACGCCGACCAGTGCCGCCACTGGCTCGGCACCCTCAACGACCTCCGCCTCGCCTTCGCCTCACGCCTCGGCATCGGCGCCGAAGGCGACGACCGCGCGCTCCTGCGCCTTCCCGACGACGACCCCCGCAAAGCCACCGCGAGCGTCTACTTCTGGCTGACCTGGCTGCAGGACAACCTGGTCGAGGCGATGATGCGCTGACCCGGGCGGTCCGGCGCCCATCGCCGGCAGGTGCCGGAGCTTCGACCGCCGTCGTACCATGGAACCGTCCCGGACGAGAGGAGCCCGCGTGACCCGCCCGCGCACCGCGCCCCGCAGCGTCCACCACCCCGACCTCGACGCGGTCGCCCTCCGGCAGGTCCTGGAGGCGCTGGCCGACCCGGTGCGGCTCGCGCTGGTCTCGCAGCTCGCCCGGTCCGAGGGCCACATCAGCTGCGGCGGCTTCGACGTCCCGGTCGCCGCCTCGACGTTGACGCACCACTGCAACGTGCTGCGCGAGGCGGGCCTGATCCGGCAGTACTACGTCGGTACCGTGAAGCGGAACGCGCTGCGCGCCGAGGAGATGGAGGCGCGGTTCCCCGGTCTGCTCGCGGCGCTCCTCGCCGCCGCCACGGTGGAGTCCCCCGCGGTGGCGGCGTGAGCCGCCGCCTCCGGAACTTCCGGTCCGCAAGTGACCAGAGTGGAATCGCCTTGACTTCTTCACCTGGGGCGCCGGGGTTCGGCGGCGTCGGCGCAATCGATTGCGGCGCCGCCGGAGATGAAGTTCTGGTAACGAAATCGGCACGGTCGCCCGTCGCGGGCGTGTCGCGGCCGTGGCGGTCGCGCACTGCGCGGACGGAAGTGGCTAGCGCGCGCTACATCGCCCCAGTTCAGCGCCCTGCCGGGCCCGGGCGGCCGACCGGTCGCGCGACGGGCGTCCGAGAGGTGCCGGATGCCCGGATTCAGAACAGAGTGTTTATCATTGCCCCCATCTCCGCTCCGAGACCCTGTCCGCCATGGCGAACCCATGGTCGCGGTCGTCAGAGAGCGCTCACCTGCCAGCGGTGCTACTGGCGCGGGGACGCGAACAAGGCTCGACATCTGTTAGCCTCGATCGTGTCAAACGGCTCATCGTCGTATATACCTCGTAATATTCACATAAGGCGATTCCATGGCTGAACGAGTAATCGATCCCGAAGCACTCGAGGAGTACCGGACGCTCATCCGCGAGCAGTTGGACCACCTCGAAACGATCATCCCCAGGCTGGAGAAGGGCCAGAGCCTCGGCCGCGCGCCCGCCTTCGGGCAGATGGACGCCTCCAAGGCCGCCCACGAGAGCTACGCCGCGTTCCACCAGACGACCTGGGACAACCTGCAGGACCTCCGCGGCGCGCTGAACGGCATGATCAAGACCCTCAACGACTCCGCCGAACTGGCCGAGGAGGCCGACAAGGCCGGCGAGGACGAGATGGACCGGTATGAATCCGAGCTTTGACGCGCCCGTCCGCGGCGCCCGCCCGCGCACGCGCCAGTCAGACAACCTCCCTCCTGCCGAGAGCGAGTAGCAGCCGATGTCCGAAGAAGACCCGAAGTTCGAACGCAAGGAGTACGGCGAGCTCGCCGAGGGCCAGTCCAGCGCCGACTACACCACCGCCGTCAACGACCTGCGCGTCAGCCCGCAGTGCAGCCACGACGCGTGCACCAACAGCACCGAGGACCCCGCCGAGCCCGCCTGGGTCAAGCTCATGTCCGCCGTGCCGCAGGCGAACCAGATCACCAGCCTGAAGGCCTCGCGCGAGGGCACCATGCTGCTGCCGGAGGGCCAGACCATCCAGAGCATGGTCGCCTCGATCCGGCCCCAGCCCGAGGCCGACTACGCGCTCGACACGATCCGGGACGAGTGGATCGACTTCCGCGAGGACTTCCTCACCATCGCCCCGAAGCTCGAGCAGGGGCTCTCGACGCTGTCGGGCTTCTGGAAGGGCGAGGACTTCGACGCCTTCGAGGAGCAGACCGAGACGGTCCTGAAGAACTGCAGGACGATCGCCGGCGACATCGCGGGGGAGAACGGCGACGACGGCGTCGTCAAGCTGATCGACGACAAGCAGCTGGAGATCTACGAACAGCAGGGCGGCACGTCCTGCCCTTACCCGGCACCGAAGTTCTACATGCAGGGCACCAGCTGCGGATCGCACCAGATCCACATCCGGCCGCCGTTCTTCAAGAACTGCGAGATCCACAAGAACGACGAGATCAAGAAGGCCGTCGAGCTGGCCGGCTTCGACCCCACCATCATGGACGAGGTGCAGGAGGGCCGCGAGACCACGTACAACCGGTGGCTCGAGTACGTCAACGCCAACCCCGATTACGAGGAGGGCGGCGTCAAGGGCGAGGCCCTGGCGACGAAGAAGGCCGACGAGTTCGCCGACCGGCGCCTGGTCACCTTGGGCGCGCAGGGCTCCGAGCAGCTCGAGGAGGAGTCCGCCCGCGTCAACGAGGAAGTGACCGAGCGCCACGCCAACGCCGAGGCGCACGTCCAGGAGATCACGCCCGACGTCCGCAAGGGCGAGGGCACGACCTTCGACAACGGCGACACCCCCAAGTTCGACAGCGGCGGCCTCGACGGCGGCGACGGCGGCGGTATGCCCGACATCGACGAGGCCGGCGGCATCGACAGCCTCCAGACGCCCCAGGATCTCAGGCCGGTCACCGGCGGCCCCGACACGTCGGGCCTCAACGCGAACGGTCTGAACGGCGGCCCGAACGGCGGCCCGAACAGCCAGACGCCGGCGTTCGCGAACTCCGGCGGGAACCTCGACGGCCTCAACGGGGACAACGCGTTCGGCTCGAACATGCCGGACCCCGACAACGTCAACGGCAGCCTGACCGCTCCGAACGGCAGCGAACTGCCGCCCGGGGGCGACTACTCCGGCGGCGGGCTCAACGGGACGCCGCCCGGCGGGAACTACCCCGGGAGCGATCTCAGCTCGCTCGACGACAACCCCTGGAACGCGGGCGCCGACCCCGACGACGTGACCGGCGGCCTCGCCGGCGGCGGCGGTCTCGGCGGCGGCGGTGGATCGGTGCCGGGGAACATCAGCACCGGCGGCCTCAGCAACGGCGGTCTCGGCGGCGGCAACCCGCCCTCGGGCTACGTGCCCGGCGGCGGTCTCGGCGGCGGCGGGACCACGCCGCGCCGCGTCGGCGGCACCACCGGCCTGAACACCGGCCCGCGCAAGCTCGGCGGCACCAGCGGTGACACCGGGCCGCGCAAGATCGGCGGACGCACGCCCAGCTTCCCCGGAGGCGGCGGTGGCGGCGGCACCGGCTCGATCAAGGGCGGCGGCCTCGGCGGTCCGCCCGGATCGTCGGGCAAGGGCGGCAGCCTCGGCGGCATGAGCGGCGGCGGCTCGGGTGCCGGCGGCGCCGGATCCGGTGGCGGTCGCGGCGGTGGCGTCGGCGGCGCGGGAGCCGGAGCGGGAGGCGCGGGCGCGGCCGGAGCCAAGGGCGGCCTGGCCGGAGGAGCCCACGGCGCCGGCGGCATGATCGGCGGCGGCGCCCCCGGCGGACGCAGGGACGAGGACGGCGAGTCCGAGCGCCAGTTCTGGATCGCCGAGGACGAGGACGTCTGGGGCGGCGGTCCCGAGGACGAAGAGGAAGACCCCTACGCATAGCGGGATTCGGGGCGGGACCGGCGGCGACGCCGGACCCGCCCCTTTCCCGTGCGTGCTGAATGACGTTGGGCGAGAACACGATCGAGCCCCCGGCGGGCACTTCGGGCAGCACTGAGGCCGCCGACCGAACGGTCGGCGGCCTCGGCCCGTGCCGTTTAACCCTTGTCGGCCGCGACCGGTTCGGCCCCGTGCTCCACGTGGGGGTGGCGGCGCTCCAGCGAAGCGCCCTCCACGTCCACGTCGGGCAGGATGCGGTCGAGCCACTTCGGCAGCCACCAGGCCTTGTCGCCCGCGAGGTGCATGAGCGCCGGGATGAGCAGCATCCGCACCACGAACGCGTCGACCAGGACGCCGAAGGCCATCGCGAAGCCGATCGGCCGGATCATCGCGCTGTGGGAGAACATGAAGCCGCCGAACACGGCGATCATGATGATCGCCGCGGCGGTGACCACCGCGCGCCCGGCCTGGAGGCCCTGCACGACCGCGAGCCGCGCGGGCGCGCCGTGCGCGTACGCCTCCCGCATCCCCGAGCCCAGGAACAGCATGTAGTCCATCGCGAGCCCGAACAGGATGCCCACCAGCAGGGTCGGCAGGAAGTTCAGGATCGGGCCGGGGCTCTCCACGCCGAACACGCCTGCGAGCCAGCCCCACTGGTAGATCGCGACCACGCCGCCGAGCGCGGCGAAGTACGACAGGATGAACCCGAGGGTCGCGATGACCGGCACGTAGATCGACCGGAACACCAGGACCAGGATGATCAGCGACAGGCCCACGACCACCACGAGGTACAGCGGCAGCGCGTCGGCGAGCTTGTCGGAGACGTCGATGTTGCCGCTGGCCGAGCCCGCGACCCCGATGTCGTAGACGCCGTCGATCGGCGAGAGGTCCCGCAGCGAGTGCACCAGTTCCTCAGTGGACTCACTGGTGGGGCCGTCCTCCGGCACCACCTGGAACGCGGCCACCGAACCGTCCTCATTGGCCCCGATCGGGGCCACCGCGACCACGTCGTCCTGCTCGAACAGGGCCTGGGCCACCGCGATCTGGTGCGCGGTCAGCTCCGCCTCGTCCGCCGAGGGCGGCAGGTCCGCGACCACCAGCAGCGGGCCGTTGACGCCCGCCCCGAACGACTCCGACACGGCCTCGTACGCCTGGTACTGCGTCGAGTCGTGCGCCTCGGTCGACCCGTCGGGCAGGTTGAGCCGCAGGTCCAGGGCCGGGATCGCCAGGATCAGGAGCCCGACCACGCTCGCGACCACGATCCCGATCGCGCCGAGCACCGTGAACTGGCGCGGCGCCTTGGGCTTCTTCACCGGCCCGTCGCCCGCGACCGCGGCCCGGTCCTTGCGGCCCAGCACCCGCTTCCCCACGAGGCCGAGCAGCGCTGGCGTGAGCGTCACGGCCACCAGGACCGCGACGACGATGCACATCGCCCCGACGGTGCCCATGAGGCCGAGGAACGGCACGCCGGTGACGTTGAGCGCCAGCAGCGCGATCACCACGGTCGCCCCCGCGAACACCACCGCGTTGCCCGAGGTGCCGTTCGCGAGCGGGATCGACTCCTCCAGGTCGTAGCCGTCCTTCAACTGGCGCCGGTGCCGGTTGATGATGAACAGCGAGTAGTCGATGCCCACGGCCAGACCCAGCATGATGCCGAGGATCGGCGTCACCGAGGTCATCTCGACCACGCCCGACAGCGACATGGCCGCCATCGCGCCGACCCCGACGCCCACGAGCGCGTTGAGGATCGGCAGCCCCGCACCGATCAGCGTGCCCAGCATGACGATCAGAACCACCGCTGCCACGACCAGGCCGATGGCCTCGCCGACGCCGAAGACCTCCGGGACGCCCCCGGCGATCTCGGTCGAGTAGTCGACCTGGACGCCCTCGATCGGATCGTCCTCGAACACGCCCGTCAAGCCCGCCTTGGTCTCGTCCGAAAGGGACATCGACTCCTCGGAGAACTGCACCGAGGCGATCGCCGCCGTCCCGTCCTCCGAGACCGTGCGGATCTCCGCGGCCGTCGCCATCAGGGCCGCGCCCTGCTCCAGCTGGGTCCGCTGCGCCTCGAGCTCGGCGCGCCCCTGGTCGAGCGCGGCCTGCTGCGCGTCGAGCTCGGCCAGCGCCTCCCCGTCCGCGCCGGCCGCCTCGGCCCCCTGGCGGGCCGCGTCGAGCTCCGCCTGGCCGGCGTCGAGCTCGTCCAGCCCGGCCTCGATCTGGGACAGCCCCGAGGTCATCGCCTCGGCCTGCGTCGAGCGCTCGGCCTCGGTCGTGAACGGGTCCATGACGCCCTCGACGCCTTCGACGTCCGCGACCTCGGTGAGCGCCTTGCCGATCGCCTCCTGCTGCTCGGCGCTGAAGGCGCCGTCCTCGGCCTGGAAGACGATGGTGCCCGAGCCGCCCGCGGCCTCGGGGAACTCCTCGGCGAGGCGGTCGGTCACCTCGGCGGTCGGGATGTCGGGGATGGTGATGGCGGTGGTGAGCGTCCCGCCCCAGAGCGCGTAGGCGGCGCCCGCGGCGGCGAGCACGAGCACCCACGCCGCGATCACCGTCTTCGCGCGCCGGGCGGCGAGGCGCCCTATCCGGAACAGCAGTTCGGCCATGGCAGTCCTTCGGGTGTTGTGGACGGAAAGTGAAGCGGCGGCGCTACACGGCGGCGTGGCCGTGTCGCACCTTGTCGAGCAGGCGGTCCAGAAGCTCCCGCCACACGCGGTGGGAGTGCTCGTCGACGACGGCTCCGGTGGCGTCGTACCAGTGTCGGTGGATAACGATGAGGCCGCTGGCGATCGAGCCGACCAGCAGGTGCACGTGGAGTTCGTCGGCCTCGGGGTGGCGCTCGGTGATCTGGCGGGCCAGCAGTGCGCTCAATTCGGTGAACGCGCGCAGGAGCATCACGGCCGAGCGCGGGGGCGGCGGGTCCTGGACCCCGCCGAAGACCCGCGTCAGGTACGCCATCGGCTCGACGAGCTCGACGTCGCGGAGGGTCTCGGCGACCTCGTCCAGGATCGAGGCGCCCTCGACCGAGCCGGAGCCGAGCGCGACCTGCTCGAACAGGCCGCCGAGCAGTTCGCCGCACACCGCGATGTGGAGGTCGTCGAGCGTGGCGAAGTGGTTGAAGACGGTGCGCCGCGAGACGTTCGCCCGCTCGGCCAGCTCCTCGACGGTGAAGTCGGTGCCCTCGGTCTCCCGCATGAGCGCCGCGGCCGCGTCGATGATCGCGCGGTGGTGGCGCTCCCGCAGGAGCGAGCGGCGGTCGGTGGTCGGCGGAGTCGGCGGCACGGGGCCACCCTACCCACTCGATGCACTCAGTGCAACTTGTTCACCGGGCGTTCGCCGCCGCTGTCGCGGCACGTCGGGCGGTGCGCGGACGGGGGTCTTGCGAAACCGCACGCAGGTTATGTAAATTGAAGAAATTAAATATCACGAGCATCGATGTCCAGGGCGCCGAACCATCGTGATCCATCCCTCCGAAGGAGCGAACATGTCAGCATCCGCAGCCGTCCGAAGACGGCCGACCCTCACCAGGTCCCGACGCCTGCTCCTCGCGATCGCCGTGGTCGCGATCGGGGCGCTCGCGGCCGGCTCCCTGAGCGTCTGGAACGGCGCGAAGGCCCAGGCCGTCGAGGTCGGCACCTGGTACAACATCGAGTCCCGCCACTCGGGCCTGGTGCTCGGCATCCGGGCCGCCTCGACCGCCAACGGCGCCGAACTCGTCCAATGGAACGCGAACGGCTCCACCGACCAGCAGTTCCGCTTCCTCGACTCAGGCGACGGCTACTACCGTATTCAGGCCCGGCACTCCAATAAGGTCGTCGACGTCGCCTCCGGCAGCACCGCCGACGGCGCGCTGGTCCAGCAGTGGGGCGACGCGAACTCCACGAACCAGCAGTGGCGCGTCACCGAGAGCGGCGGCTACGCCACGTTCGTCAACCGCGCCACCGGCAAGGCCCTCGACCTCTGGGAGTGGTCGACCGTCAAGGGCGCCAGGGTCTCCCAGTACACGCCCACCGGCGGCGTCAACCAGCAGTGGAAGCTCGTCAAGGCCGGCG
>NZ_FNAD01000027.1 GCF_900101745.1 Glycomyces harbinensis
GGCGCGGGGACACCCGTTCTGACCCGGCCGCACCCGTTCGGGTGACATGGACGCCGCCGGGCCCGGTTCTTGTCACACCCGCGCGGGAAGGTTGCGGCTACCTTTCCCCGGGAGGGTGGGGGTTAGGGATGGTAGGCAGTAAGGGCGGGTCGGCGGGTCGGCGGGTCGGCGGGTCGGCGGGTCGGCGGGTCGGCGGGTCGGCGGGTCGGCGGGTCGGCGGGCAGGCGGGCAGGCGGAGACGTAGAGGGGTGAGCAGGGGCGAGGCGGGAATACCCGCGCCGCCGCGGACACCGCGTCAGCGGCGCTGGTAGTCCGCGAAGCGCCGCAGCACCACCGCGAACAGCCGCGCCATCAACCGCCGCGGCCGCCTCGGCATCAGATGCGCCTCCGGCCAGTTCTTCGCGTCCGGCACCACATAGCCCCGGTTCCGGTCGAGCGCCTTCAGCGACTGCCGCACGATCGTCTCCGGCTCCGCCAGCAGCCACCCGAGGCGCTTGCGGTCGTACTTGATCCCGTTCGCGATCGGGAACTCCGTGTCCACCGGCCCCGGGCACACCGCCAGCACCCGCACCCCCGAACCGCGCGCCTCCACCCACAGCGCCAGGCTGTACTGCACCACGAACGCCTTCGTCGCCGCGTACAGCGCCATGTACGGCTGCGCCTGGAACCCCGCCATCGACGCCACGTTCACCACCGACCCCGAACCGCGCGCCACCATCCCCGGCATGAACCGCTTCACCAGGCCCGTCACCGCCACCACGTTCACCATCGCCACATCGCGGCTGTAATCGGCCCCGATCTCCACGTCCCGCCCGAACGTCCCGATTCCGGCATTGTTCACCAGCACCTCGACCTCGACGCCCGCCGCGTCGACCGCCTCGCCGACCCGCTCGGCCGCCCCCGGCTCCGCCAGATCACGCACCACCACCAGCGCCTCGACCCCGTGCCGCTCCCGCAACTCCCCGGCCAGAGCCTCCAGCCGGTCCGCCGACCGCGCCACCAGGACCACGTTCAGCCCCCGGCCCGCCAGCTGCCGGGCGAACGCCGCCCCGATGCCCGCGGACGCGCCCGTGACCAGCGCCCACGGCCTCGCCGCCTCCGACCCAGCAACCATTCCGGCCCCTCCCGTATCCGCAGCCCGTACCCGAGCGAATCGTGCCCAGCCTATCGATCCCACCACCTCGGACGGTCGCGCCGCAGGTAGGGGCCGGATCGGCGAAAAGCTGAGGGTAGGCTTGCCGCACCATGTCGATGCCGACCAACCCGATCACGAGACGTCTGGCCCTACCGGGCTGGTCGGTCCTGCGATTCAGCCTCACGATCGTCGCCGCCGCCCTCTTGGCCGCCGCGATCGTCACCGGCGTGCTGGTGGTGTTCTTGATCGGCATCCCCGTCGCCGTCGCCGTCCTCCTCGCCATCCGCCTCTGGGCCAACACGCAGCGCCGCATCATCGGCGAGCAGCTCGGCATTCACATTCCCGCCCCGTACCGGCCCCGTCCGAAGGCGCGGATAGACCAGCAGGCCCTGGGGCTCGTGCACGAGGCCGCGACCTGGCGCGACGTCGCCTGGCTCGCGATCGACGCGACCCTCGGCTTCATGGTGAACCTCTTGTACCTCGGCGTGTTCGGGGTCGCGGTCTACTACCTGGTGCAGCCGCTGCTGCTGGTCACGGTGTTCCACGCCGCGCCGATACCGATGGCCGTCAACGACTTCGGGTTCTACGACTTCGACACCCCGGCGAAGACGCTCATGCTCGTGCCGTTCGCGCTGGCGTGCGCGGCAGCGTGGTGGCGCTGGGGCGAGCTGTTCCTGCGCTGGTACTCCCACCTGGGCGTGCTGCTGCTGGGCCCGACCGCGAAGGTGCTGCTGACCGAGCGGGTCTCGGAGCTGCGCCAGGCCCGCGACCAGTCGGTCGACCACGCGGCCTCGGAGCTGCGTCGCATAGAGCGCGATCTGCACGACGGCGCGCAGGCCCGCATCGCGGCGCTGAGCCTGACCCTCGGCATGGCCGAGGAGCTGCTCCACCACGACCGGCCCGACCAGGCCGCGACGCTGGTGGGCGAGGCCCGCCAGGCCTGCTCGGACGCGCTGGAGGAGATCCGCCAGCTCGTGCGCGGCATCCACCCGCCGGTGCTCGCCGACCGCGGCCTCAGCGGCGCGCTCCAGGCGATGGCGCTCGACCATCCGCTGCCGGTGTCGGTCGTGGACCGGCTGGCCGACAAGCTGGCCCCACCGCTGGAGGCGGCGGCCTACTTCGCGACGAACGAGGTCCTGACCAACATCACCAAGCACTCCGAGGCGACGCACGTTCAGATGATCGTCGGCCGCGAGGGCGACCTGGTCAGCATCGAGATCCGCGACGACGGTCGAGGCGGCGCGGTCGTCGCTCCCGGCGGCGGCCTCGACGGCGTGGCCCGGCGCCTGTCCGCCTTCGACGGCACCCTCGACGTCTCCAGTCCCGAGGGCGGGCCGACGGTCGTCACCATGACCATCCCCGCCCACACGGTCTTCCGCAACGGCGCCGATAATGCGTCCGACCACGCTGAACGCCGATGATCCGCCGCACTGATCCGTTGAGCTGAACCGAGCGCCGAGCCACCTAGGAGCCCCGATGGACGTCGTCCTCGCCGAAGACCACCTGCTCCTCCGAGACGGCCTGACCCGCATGCTCGAGGCCCACGACTGCACGGTCGTGGAGGCGGTCGACAACGGGCCCGCGCTCCTCGCGGCCCTCCTCGAGCACCGGCCCGACGTCGCCGTGGTCGACATACGGCTGCCGCCGACGTTCAAGGACGAGGGCCTGCGCGCCGCGATCGAGGCCCGCCGCCACATTCCGGCCCTGCCGATCCTCGTGCTCTCCCAGTACGTCGAGCAGCTGTACGCGCGCGAGCTCCTCGGCGACCGCCGCGGCGGCGTCGGCTACCTGCTCAAGGACCGCGTCTCCAACGTCGGCGAGTTCATCGAGGCGCTGCGCCGCGTCGCCGCCGGCGGCACCGCCATGGACCCCGAGGTCGTCGCCCGCCTCCTGGGCAAGCAGCAGAACAAGCTCGACGACCTGACCCCGCGCGAGCAGGAGGTCCTGGCGCTCATGGCCGAGGGCCGCACCAACGCCGCGATCGCCGCGAGCCTCTTCGTGACCGAGAAGGCCGTCGGCAAGCACTCGGCGAACGTGTTCCGCAAGCTCGGCCTCGGCCAGTCCGAGGACGACAACCGCCGCGTCCTGGCGGTCCTGGCCTACCTCGACGGCAACTAGCGGCGCGCTTGCGACAGGCCGCACTTCGACACGGCCGCAACAGGGTCTGGTTCCAAACCTGAGTCCGAGGGGCGTACACCCCCAGTTTCACGGGGCACCGGTGGTCGGAAAACCACCGGTCTGCCCCACTGCGCCCCCGCTCCCGAGCGACGACGATTGAATCGTCGGACGAATCGAGAGCGAGGATGTGCGATGGCGATCATCACGCAGGCCAGGCCCCCCGGCCAAGCACCCGCAGGACCTAAGCCCATCCACGGCGAGCAGCGCGACGCGGGCAAGCAGTCCCTGATCTACCTGTTCCTGCTCGTTCCGATGGCCGCCCTGGCGGCCGCCGTCCCCTTCGCGTGGACGACCGGGCTCCTCAGCTGGACCGACATCGCCATCGCGGTCGGCTTCTACATCCTCACCCTCCACGGCGTCACCGTCGGCTACCACCGCCTGTTCACGCACAGCTCGTTCAAACCGAACCGGGCCGTGAAGGTCACGCTGGCGATCCTGGGCAGCATGTCCGTCCAGGGCCCGCTCATCACCTGGGTGGCCGACCACCGCCGCCACCACGCGTTCTCCGACAAGGAGGGCGACCCGCACTCGCCGTGGCTGTACGGGACGTCGGCCTGGGCCCTGTCCAAGGGCTTCTGGCACGCGCACATGGGCTGGATGTTCGAGCCGCGCAACACCACCAACGAGGAGCGGTTCGCCCCGGACCTGCGCAAGGACCGCGATCTGGTCCTCATCGACAAGTACTTCTGGCTGTGCACGGTCGCGACGTTCTTCCTCCCGGCGATCCTCGGCGGCCTCATCACGATGTCCTGGACGGGCGCCCTGACGGCGTTCTTCTGGGGGAGCCTGGTCCGCGTCGCGGTCCTGCACCACGCGACGTGGTCGACGAACTCGATCTGCCACATGATCGGCGAGCGGCCCTTCAAGAGCCGCGACAAGGCCGCGAACTTCTGGCCGCTCGCGCTCGTGTCCGGCGGCGAGTCCTGGCACAACTCCCACCACGCCGACCAGTCCTGCGCCCGCCACGGCGTGAAGCGCGGACAGATCGACACCTCGGCGCGGATCATCTGGTTCCTGGAGCGGGCCGGCTGGGTCACGAACGTCAAGTGGCCCACCGAAGAACGCCTCGCCAAACTCGCCGTCGACTAGACGCCGAACCTGCGACGAGCCGTGCCGGGCACCGCCCGGCGCGGCTTCGTGGTGTCGGGTGTCACAAAGATTCACTGACATCGGTTGTCAGTGGACCTGCCGCATGCTTCCGGTATGACGATCACCTCCCCGCTGCCCGCGATCGGCACCGCGCTGCCGCCCGCCTCCCGGGCCGAGCGGCTCCTCCTGCCCGCCACGTTCGTGACCAGCCTCGGCAACGGCATCCAGCTCGTGGCCGCCGCCGTCCTCGTCTTCACCACCGGCCAGAGCGCCCTCGCCGTCGGCTGGCTCTTCATCGCCGTCTCCGTTCCGCCCGCGCTCCTCTCCCTCTGGTTCGGCACGGTCGCCGACCGCTTCGACCGCCGCACCCTCTGCCTCATCGCCGACCTCGCCAGCGCCGCGGCCGCCCTGGTCCTCCCCGTCTGGATCCTCACCGGCCGCGACCCCGGCCCCGTCGCCTACGCCACCGCGTTCGCCCTCTCCCTCCTCGCGGCCCTGTTCATGCCCGCCTCCAACGCCCTCATCAAGGAACGCGTCCACCCCGCCCGCGTCGCCCGCTTCAGCTCCCACTACGAGATGGCCCTCCAGCTCGGCACCCTCCTGGCCGCCTCCATCGGCGGCTTCCTCATCCACTTCGTCGGCACCACACCGCTGTTCATGTTCAACGCGGTCACCTTCCTCGCCTCCGCCGCCGCCCTGTACGCGCTGCGCTCCGCACCCGCCGTCCGCGAGACCGCCACGGCCGCAACCGCTGCCACCGGTGCCGCGGCCGCCCCGCTGGTCCGCTACGGCCTGCTGTACGCGCTCTGCCAGGTCATGACGATGGTCAGCAACACCACCCTGATCGTGCTGGTCTACGAGGGCTTCGGCCGCGGCGCGGGCGTGTACGGCCTGGTCGACGCGCTGGCCGGGGTCGGGTTCTGCATCGCCGCGGCCTGCTATCCCCTGGTCAGCGGGCGCTTCGGGCATCTGCGCACGGCCGTGGCGGGCGGCGTCGGCTGCGCCCTGGTCTCGTTCCTGCTGCCGATCCACCTTGCGGCCCTGCTCGTCTGCGTGCCGCCCGCGGCGTTCCTGGTGGGACTGTCGCGTGTGGCCATGCGGACGCTCCTGCTCGAATCGGTCCCCGAGCAGCGCGCCGGGCGTCTCTTCGGGGCGGTGAACGCCGCCGGGCTGGGCCTGAGCGCCGCCATGACGATCCTGGTCGCGTACGTCGCCGACGCCTCACATGTCCGCTACGGCTTCTACGTGCTCGGCGCCGCGTGCGCCGTCGCCACGATCGCCGTCGCGATCACGTTGCGCGGCAAGGGTTCCGTCACGAGTGCAGCGCCGCCGCCTCCTGTGCCCGCGACCGGATGAGGCCGCGCAGCGAGACCGGTTCGAGTACTTCGACGCCGCCGAGGAGGAGCAGGTGGCGGGCGGCGTGGTCGTCCGACTCGATCGGGATCACGGCCACGGTCCAGCCGTCCGCATCGGTCTGGCCGGCGTCGATCGCGTCGACCACCTTGGCGTCCAGGTAGTCCGGGGCCTGCTCGACCGCTTCAGGTGAGAACCGCACGGTCGCCCGCACCGGGTAGCGCCGCTCGTCGAAGTCGCCGAGGTGGCGCGACCACCAGTCGGCGAGTTCGAAGTCCGCCGGGCGTTCGAACCGCTCCTCGGTCATCTCGGCCGAGCGCAGGTTCGCCACCTTGTACGTGCGCGGCTCGGCGCCGTCGGCCAGGGCGACCAAGTACCACTTGCCGCCCTTGAGGACCAGCCCGAGCGGGGACAGGTCCCGCTCCACGAGCTTCGGCTTCGCCCACCGCTCGTACCGCACGCGCAGCCGCTGCTGGCGGAACGCGGCGCCGGCGACGGTGGACAGGAGCGGGACGGGGTCGGCGCGCTGGAACCATCCGGCGACGTCGAGGTGGAACACGCGCCGCGCTCGCTCGGCCCGCTCCCGGTGGCCGGGCGGCAGTGCCGCCGCGAGCTTGAGTTCGAGGGCGGCCAGCTCGGCCTGGAGACCCAGGTCGGCGGCGGCCTCGGGGACCCCGGCGAGCACCAGGACCTCGGCTTCGGCGTCGGTGAGGCCGGTGAGCCGGGTCCGGTAGCCCTCCAGGAGGCGGTAGCCGCCCTCGTGGCCGGGTTCGCCGTAGATCGGGATGCCCGCGGCCCCAAGTGCTTCGGCGTCGCGGTAGACGGTGCGCACCGAGACGCCGAGCTCGGCCGACAGCCGTTCGGCGGTCATCCTGCCCCGCTGTTGGAGCAGGAGCAGCATCGAGACGAGGCGACCGGCACGCATGCAGCCAGTATCCACGCGTCCCCGACACCCGCCCGGCCGAAGCCGAACCGGTCATCGACTGGGGCCTGTCCTGCGAATCCGGGCGGAGCTGCATCCGAGCCCATTGGTTCGCTCACAGGCGGAAGGGCCTTTGAAAACCGGTGCTGTATTCGAAGGCCCGACAACGCGGCGAGCGGGCGAATGGGCCGAATGCAGTCCGTTCCGATTCGCAGGACAGGCCCTAGGTGCTGTCCGCGAGTTCACGAACGCAGCCCAGCGCCCGCCCGTGAAAATCGGATGCGGAGGCGCCGCCCGGTGGTGTGAGATCGGGCCATGGCGATTCTCTTGCACCGGCCGGAAGTCCACGAGCTCGGCCAGGCCCTGGCCGCCCTGCGGGACTGGCAGGACGACCACGCCGGCATGCAGCTGCACCCGGGGGACCTGGGCTGGTTCTGGCGGTTCGGCCCCGAATCCACGGCCGCGGCCGTCCGCACCTGGAGCCGGGACGGCGACATCCTCGCCGTCGGGCTCCTCGACGGCCCCGGCCTGCTGCGGATGACCATCGCCCCCGGCGCCCGCAGGGACGAGGCCCTGGCCCGGCAGATCACCGCCGACGTGGCCGACGCCGACCGCGGCGTCCTGCCGCCCGGCAAGGCCTACATCGAAGCCCCGAGCACCGCCGTGCTCCAAGACGTGCTGGCCGCGGACGGCTGGGACACCGACGAGCCGTGGACGCCGCTGCGCCGCGACTTCGCCGAACCGGTCGAGGACCCGGGCGTGCGGATCGAGATCGTCGGCCCCGAGTTCGTGGCCGACCGGGTCGACCTGCAGGTGGCCGCGTTCGAGGGCTCCACGTTCAACGCAGAGCGCTGGCACGCGATGGCAGCCGGGCCGGCCTACGCCGACGCCCGCTGCCTGGTCGCCTACGACGACAGGGACAACGCGGTCGCGACGGTGACCGTCTGGTCGGCCGGTCCCGGCAGGCCCGGGCTGATCGAGCCGCTGGGCGCCCACCACGACTTCCGCGGGCACGGCCACGGCAGGGCCATCACCGTCGCCGGAGCCGCCGCGCTGCGCGACATGGGCTCGTCCAGCGCGATCGTGTGCACCCCGACCTCCAACGCCGCCGGCGTCGGCGCCTACAAGTCGGCGGGCTTCCGACCGCTTCCCGAAGTCCGCGACCGCCGCCGCGACGCCTAGGGCGCGTTACGATTCGGCCCGGCCGATCGCCCCGCGTGTCCACGACGACGGTGTCGGCCGCGACGGACTCGAGCCGACTCGGGTATAAGTCCCTTGTGGATGTGAGGCCTGCGGCCTACCAGACAAGCCGATCGAGATGGTTGCGGCCGGAGAGCAGGCGGGCGACGCGGTCGCGCGCCGCTTCGCGTTCGTCGGGCTGGGAATGGTGCGCGTATAGCGCGAGTTCCCGGTGCATGTCGTAGAAGCGCAACCGCTCGCGCAGATCCTCGCGTTCGAACAGCTCCGGATACGCGCCGCGCAGCCATCCGGGGACCTCGGTGAGCGTGGTCTCGTCAAGCCCTTGTTCCTCAGGTGTGGGCGGGTACTCTCGCGCCCTCGCGCACCAGCGCAGGATGATGTCGAGCTCGACGTCCGCCGGCTGCGCCGAAGCCTCCGCGAAGTCGATGAGGCCGGTGACGCGTCCTTTGTCGACGATCACGTTGGATCCATGCAGGTCGCCGTGGACGAGAACGGGTTCGTCGGCGGCGAACAACGCCAGCCGCTCCCTGATCCAATCGTCCACCTCCGCGAGCAGGCGCGGGTCGTGACCGGGCCACTGCCGGGCGGCCTCGACCCGCTGGAGCGCCGCACCCACCACGGGCGGGTGGAACGCGGCCCACGGCTCGCCGGCGAGCGCGTCGACCAGCCAGGGCGGCAGCAGGTCGGCCGGGGGGCGAACGCGGTGCAGCGCGCGCAGTGCGGCGCCGAGGCTTTCGATCATCGCTCGGCGCGTGTGCGAGTCCGCCGCCGGCCATGCGTCGTACAGGGTCCGGCCGGGCAGGCGTTCGGAGACGTACCACGGCCCGTCCGGGCCGTCGCCGTGGGCGAGGATCCGGGCGTGCGGGACCTCGCTGCCGGCGAGCAGCTTGACGACCGTCGCCTCGTGGCGATACGCGTCGCGGAACCGTCCGTCGTTGTTCAGCCGTACGACGTATTGGTCGCCGACCCACACGCGGCTGACCCAGCCGCCCTTCGGAGTAAAGCGCCCGGTTGGAGGCAGGCCGGCGGCGGTCAGCGTCCGCAGCAGCGCCGGATCGCTAGACGGTTCCTCGACGGGCGGTGTTGACGGGTCTCCCACGCGCCAAGCCTCGCACACATCGACATCGCTCGCGAGACCGTTTTCAGCGCCGCGAGCCCCGGTCAGGGTCGGTATCGGTCTTCAGCGCTACGACCCGGGGCAGGACCCGGTACCCGAGCCCGTCGCCGCCGCGCCCCTACGATGAGGCGATGCAGGAAGAGGCCCTGTCGGGCGGCAACATGGACCCGGTGGTCAGGATCGGCGGCACCGTGCGGCGCGTCAGCGGCGAGTGGACCGCGGCCGTGCACGAACTGCTCGAACGCTACGCGGCGGCCGAGATCCCCGAGACGCCCCGTCCTCAAGGGATCGACGCCGAAGGCCGAGAGGTCCTGACCTTCATCGAAGGTGCGACGCTCGAACAGGCCGCACCAGAGACCCGTTGGCACCCTTCCATACTCGCGGACTCCGGTGCGCTGATGCGCCGACTCCACGACGCGAGCGAACCGCTCGCCGCGCAGCACCGCACCTGGCGCACCGAGACGCACCACCCCGCCGAAGTCGTCTGCCACAACGATTTCGCGCCCTACAACCTCATCGTGCGCGACGGTCGGCTCGTCGGCGTGATCGACTTCGACACGGCCTCTCCCGGCCCGCGCCTGTGGGACTTCGCCTACCTCGCCTACCGACTCGTCCCGTACGCCGAGGACGCGGCCGGGTTCGACCCTGCCCGCCACGGCTCCCGCGAGGACCGGCTTCGGCTGCTCACCGAGGCCTACGGCGCCGCCTTCGACCCCGCGGCGGTGCGCAACGAGATGGCCCGGCGCCTCGACGACCTGGCCGCGTTCACCGAACGGCGCGCCGCCGACACCGGCCGCCGCGACCTCCCCGAACACGCCGCCATGTACCGCCGCGACGCCGCGCGCCGCCGCAGCGCGGACACCGGCTTGGATTCCGGCTCCGACACCCGACCGGACTCTGGACCGGACGCCGATCGGCGTCCGGACGCGCCCCCGCCCCGCGGGTAGGCTCGGCCCCTCCATGGACCGCCGACCGTCAACTGAACGGAACCTCGCCGTGCGCTCGCGCCGACTCGCTCCACTGCTCGCAATCCTCGCCGCCACCGCGTGCGCCACCGCCTGCACCGGCGGCGCCGAACCCGCCCCCGAAGCGACGCCGACCACGGACGCCGCCATGGACATGGAACAGCTCGACCAGTTGTGGACCGACGTCGCGGCCACACGGGCCGAACTCGGACTCGCCGAAGCCCAACTCGTCATCGAATGCCTTGAGGCCGAAGGCTTCACGGTCCACGACATCAGTTCGCTGTCCAGCACGTGGAGCTCCGCGAGCCCGGTGCCGAGCGAGATCCTCGCGGACCTGGGCGACTCGACCGGCCTCCCCGACACCGCCGAAGCCGAGACCCGCGCCCTCGGCCAGTGGCTCAGCTTCGCCGACGCCTACGGCGACGAGGACGGCATTGCGATCAACGAGGCCGAACGCGCCGAAACCGAGGGGGAGGAGACCGCGCCCGCCGTCGACCTCTCCCCGCTCGAACCGGCCGGCGAAGGCTGGGAAGAGCTGCCCGCCGTCGATCAGATGGCCTGGGAGATCGCCTACCGCGGCACCGACTGGGCCGCCACCAGCAAGGCCGCCAGCGTGCTCACCGCCGACGAGTGGGCCGAGGCGGGCCTGCCCGACGGCGAATGGGTCGCCGCCGAAACCATGACCGAACCTCCGCAGGGCTGCCAAGGCTCGGTCCTCACCGAACTCCACGGCGAACCGCGCCTGTCCGACGACGGCATCACCGAATCGCAATGGATCTGGGGCCCGACCCTCGAGATCGACCCCGCTCTCTTCGCGCCCATCCAGGTCGCGGCGGTCCCCGAAGCCGACGGCTTCCTGACCTGCCTCGCCGGCGCCGGGTACCCGGACTGGACGTTCTCGGAATCCGGCGGACTCGACATTCATGATCTTTGGCGCGCGCAGTACCTGCCGGAGGCCGCGCAGGCGACCGAGGACGGGGGCACGGAATACAGCTACTCGGACATCACCGACGCCGACCGCGAACGCTACGAGGCCGTGAAGGCCGACGAGTTCGCGGCGGCCGCCGCGATCGCCGAATGCGACGTGGCCAGCGGGTACTCCGAGGCCGCGAACGCGCAGTACGCGCAGAGCCTCGCCACGGTGTTCGGGAATTCAGCCTCGGCTCAGCAGACCTACCTTGCCGAGATCGAGGACGCGCTGGCGAACATCGGCACTTGAGGCCAGACCCGGAACGACTGAGGTCGTTCCCGGTACCGCTTGAGGCCGTGCCCGGTACCCACCTGTACCGGGCACGGCCGATCGAGGACGCGGCGGTGCTGGCGACGATCGCGGGACCGCTCGACCCGGGGTGCCGAGCGTTCGCGGTCTCCCGCCGCGTCCGGGCATTCAGGTGTTCTCGGGATCGGCGATCAGGCGGCGGGCCTGCTCGAGGATCCAGTCGCACCATTCGTCTCCGCGCCAGGCGCCGAACCACTCGGGGACGGGTTCGGGCTCATCGATGTAGTGGCAGATCACGCGCGGGCCCGCGCCGTCGTTGCAAGAGATGCGGTATTCGGGCGGGCTGAGCGGGTGAGCGTTGGCGGTTTCGCGGTGGACGGAGAAGACCGCCGGGCCGCGGTGGAAGTCGCCGAGCCAGCCGTCGTTGGCAGGGTCGTATTCCGGGGTATGGAGGGTGGTTTCAGCCATTGCAGAACTTCACCGTGCCCGGTCCGCCGTCCTCGGGACGGTTGTCGATGTGGTGGCCGTTGTAGAAGACTTTGAAGGCGGCGTCTTCGACCCAGATCTTCCACTCAGGAGTGAAGGTTCGCCAGCCTTGGCCCCAAGTCGCGTGGAGATGGCCGGAGTTGAGTCCGGAGACGATAAGGACGATGTCGGCGCGGATCTGGTTTGCGAAGACCTGGAACGAGTCTGGCGCGTTGGCGCTCGAGGCGCACACGGTGAAGTCGGTATGCCCATCATTGAATCGCCCCCGCTCCAGCGGGTCGGGTGGTTCTTGGGTGCGGCGCTTGTCGGTCATGTCGAGTCTCCTCCCTTAGCTGCTTTCGCTAGCTCACCACAACGTAACCGCAGCTCAGCGCCGGTGAAATCGCAAGTTGTGCTGGCGCAGCAGCGCATCGACGGCCGGTGTCGCGCCAGGGTGTCTCACAGAGCGACAGCGATCTGCGACAGGGCGCAATGGTTGATGATGCGCTCCGATTCGGAGTCTGCGACCATGGGCGAATGGGGAAACCGCGATTCGATCAATGGCGCATCGCCGCGACGCTGACCATGCTCATGGAAGCCAGGGGACTGTCACTTCGCGAGGCTGCGCGGATCACCCAGACCAAGAAGGACACTTTGGGGAGGATGCTGAGCGCGGAGATCTACCGATACGATCCGCCGAAGGTATTCGGTGTGGCTCAGCTGCTGGGCGCCTCGATCGAAGTCGCGCAGGAGCTTTTCAACATGGCAGTGCAGACCCACGACACCGATGCGACCGGCTATCGGCCGATGAGTTCGGGCAGCGCGGAGTGGTTGAGCCCCTTCGCCTCGATCGAGGCCGAGGCGACCTACCTCGACATTTACGAGTCCGAGTACATCACCGGCCTGCTCCAAATCCTGCTGTATATGAAGGAGGTCAATCGGGTCGACCCGACCCTGACTGCGGAATGGGCTGCGAAAATCATCGACCTGAAGCTGCGTCGACAGAAGCTGGCCTGGGGCTCCGAGCGCCCCGGGGGAGCCCTTGCGATGCGGTTGATCCTCAACGAGCCGTGTCTGTTGCGGATTAAGGGCACGAGCTTCTTCGATGCGCAGATCTCGCATCTGCTGGAGATGGTGAGGCGTCACGAAATCGGGATCTATGTCCTGCCGCTGAGCAGGGGCTTCCACTCATCGATGCAGGCCTCGTACTCGATCATGGGGTTCAGCCACCCGGTCAGCATGAACCTTGTCTACCTCGAATCGCACCTCGGCGATGAGTACAGGGAGGATCGAAAGTCGGTTGATCACTCTCGTAAGCTGTTCACGACCACCTTGACTGAGTGCGTGGAGCTAGGAGAGTACCTACATGCTGACCAGGGACTGGCGTAAATCAAGCCGCAGTGGTTCCCAAGGCGGGCAGTGCGTCGAGGCTCGACAGGTCGAGCTCGCAGTTCAGGTCCGTGACTCGAAGCTCGGCGAGGGCTCTCCCATCCTCGATGCTTCACCGGCTGACTGGCGCAGCTTCCTGAGCGCCGTTGCGCGATAACGCTTTTTGACCGGGCCGGGAGCAACAAGGCTCCCGGCCCGGTCGCATCCCGTGCCGGTCTCGGGGCCCTTGCCGAGCGCGTCGCCTCTCAGCGTCCTTCGCGCGGTCGGAGCCCGTCCTTACCGTGCGACGCATAATGAACCGATGCGCCCTCCGAAACCCTGGCCCGGGGATCCCGCCGCGATCTGGGCCGCGTCCGCGCCCGAGTCCGCTCCCGCCCCAGCGCCCGCTTCCGCCGCCCGGTCCGCCTCCACCGAACCGCCCGACCTCTCCCGCCTCGAGGACTTCGCGCGCCGGGCCGCTTCACCCATGCCCGGCCCTGCCTCGGCGATCCTCTTCGCCATCGTCGGCGTCGGAGCGATCGTCTACGCCCTAGTGATCCCCTCGATCGTGCCCGAGCCTCCCGAAGACGCCCAGGGCTTCTACGGCCTCTTCCTCTTCGCACTCCGCTGGCACTGGATCGCCCCGCTGATGATCGGCGTCTGGTGCCTCATCCACGCACCCCAGATCTACCGCAAGGACCGACGAGACCACCCCCGCGAGGTCCGCGAACTCTACGACGCCTACCGCGACCGCGGCATCCTGTGCGAGACCTTCCCGACCGACCTCAAGGTCCTCGGCGGCGACGGCTGGTACGACGCCGTGATCGGCATCGACGTCCGAACGGACCCGGCCCGCGCCGCCCAGGTCAAGCGCGCGTTCCGTACCTGGTTCGCCGAACTCGCCAGCGACGCCAAAGCGGCCCAGGCGATGCGCTCGCGCAACGGCGAACATGCCGTTCGGCCCGCAACCGACATCTTCGGGTCCGAGGCCGAGGGCGGCTACCTGATCCGGCAGTCGCACTGGCACGGCCGGTGGACGCTGCTCATTCCCGATCCGCCGAACTCCGTCGAACGGTGGGCCCGTCTGAACATAGTGGACTTACCAGGGCCCGCCCGCAGCGGCTGCGGGCCCTGCGCCGATCCTCAGGCGAGCCCCGCCAGGATCGCCGCCATGCGCTCGGGGCGGACCAGGAAGCCCACATGGCTGGTCTCGATCGTGTGCACGTCCCACGGATTGTCCGGCGTCAAAGCGTTCCCCTCCTTGATGAAGACATCCTGCAACGCGACCGGGATCGAGGTGTCCTTCGTGATCCGGATGTAGCTCTTGGGAATACGACCCCAGGTCTCGGGGTTCACGCGGGCGTCGCCGCCCACGTCCAGGTTCTCATCCGACTGGAGCGAAGCCAGGAAGACGCGGAACTCGTCATCGGAGCCGTCGGCGAGCATCGACTCCTTCAGCACGGCCAGAAGCTTCGGATCACCAGTGCGCCAGTTCATCCGGATCGCGCCGAGGACACTCGGGTCGGCGGCCAGAACCGCGGCGGCCTCGTCCAGGACCGAGGCCCCGAACTCCGGCAACGCCATGTACGCGCCGATCGGGCGGTCGATCGGACACCATGCGGTCGCGTAGACCATGCGGTCGATCAGCTCCGGGTGCGCGTTCCCCAACGCGCTGAGCGTGGCCCCGCCGCGGCTGTGGGCGAGCACGATGACCGGACCGTTATCCTTGGCGCGCTTGAGGATCGGCACCAGGTGGTCCACGCCGTCCTGGAGGGTGACGCCCGCGAGGTTCGAAGGCGCCTCGGCTATGCCGGCCGCGTCCTGGGTCTGGAACGCCTCGGGGAACATCGCGTCGAAACCGTGGCCGGGCAGGTCCACCGCGAAGGAGCGGCGGCCGAGCAGGGCCAGCTCGCGCTGGAGCGGCGCGAACGTGAACGAGTTGGCGTTCGAACCGTGGATGAAGACGATCGTGGGAGTCATGTGACGGATTGTTCCAAAGGGTCCAAAGCCCTGCGGCAGCGGTTCCCGTTCGAACGGAGCGCGTCGGCGACAGGGCCCGTCGCCCAGCGCTCGAAGTCCCCGCCGTCGCATTTCGCCAGCTCCCGTGGCGTGCGCGAGGGCCGGTGCGAACGGCGGCGGGTACGGGAGGAGTACGGGATTCGCTGTCAGATCCGCTCGCGCCGTGCTGCATAGCATCGTCGGCAGGCCGGTCCGCCGGCGCCGCATCGGCGCCGGGGGCACCGGCGGCATCACCGGTCAGACCCTCACGAAGGAGCACTTCATGACCGACACCGAACAACCGAACCTGTCACGGCGGCGGATGCTGACCGCGGCCCTGCTCGTCCCCGCGGCGGCCGCCGGCGGGTCGCTCGTGATCGCCGACTCCGCCGACGCCGCCCCCGGCGGCCAGATCAAGGTGAAGCGCTCGCAGGTCATCAAGCGGGCGAAGTACTGGTACGACCGGGACGTCCCCTACAGCCAGAGCAGGTTCTACCGCGACCTCGAAGGGTCCCACAAGTACCGCACCGACTGCTCCGGATTCGTGTCGCAGTGCTGGCACACCTACCTGGGATCCAACGGCGGCTACAGCACCTCCACGATCCCCAGCATCGCCAAGAAGATCAAGTGGTCGGACCTCAAGGCCGGCGACGTCATGAACCGCGCCGGCGTCCACTGCATGTTGTTCGACTCCTGGAGCATCACCTCGGGGATGCTCTGGATGTACGACCTGGCCGACCCGCAGGACAACATGCGGCACAAGAAGATCAGCGCGAACTCGTTGCAGAGCCAGAACTACGTTCCGCGCCGGTACGGCAACATCGTCAGCGGCTGACGATCGCGGGCGGGTGTCGGCGATTCGTTCAGGGTCGCCGGTATTGCGGCCCTTGGCGATCGATCACGAGGCCCTGCCGCATTCGCGGCAGGGCCTCGACGGGTTGCGAATGCCGAAGCGGGCCTAGACGAAGGTCGCGCCGAGGTTCGGGTAGCTCTTGGGGACCAGGAAGTTCGTGGAGGGGATCGAGCCGTCGGAGGCGCGGGCGCCGGTGATGGCCGAGGTGCTCGTGTTCGCCAGGTCGGCGTCGACCCACTTCGACTTGATGTTCCAGGAGTTGCCCGAACCGGTGGAGGAGCCGAGCGCGACCGGGGCGGCGTTGTTGACCGCGAGGTTCGCCGTCAGCGTCGACGTCGAGGAGTCGAAGTCGAAGCCGGTCTTGCCGTTCTTCCAGGCGGTGGAGCGGCTGATCTGCATCGAACCGGGGTTCCCGTTGTCGGTGAAGCCGTGGGCGGAGTTCTTCCAGGCCATGGAGTTCACGACCACGTGGTTCGCGGCGGGATCGGGGTCGCCGCCGCCCATCTTGAAGCCGTTGCCGTCGCCGGAGTAGTTCGGGATGTTCCAGTAGTTGTAGCCGTTGCCGTAGGCGACGGAGTCCTCGATGCGGATGGGGGAGAGGAATTCCCAGGCGTCGAAGCCGTCGTCGGCGTTGTTCCACAGGCGCGCGCCGATCACGGTGTTGCCGGTGCCCGAGCCCTCCTTGATGGCCAGGCCGTCGGCGCTCTCGCCGTTCTTGCGCGGGTCGCGGTTGCCGTAGGAGTCGAGGTTGACGATGCGGTTGTTCGAGGACGCGCCCTGGATGTGGAGGCCGGACTCGTAGTTGTCGCGGGTGATGAGGCGGTCGTAGACGTTGTTGTTGGAGTCGAGGGCGAAGATCGCGTAGGGACCGTGGATGATCTCCAGGCGCTCGAAGCGCCAGTGGTCGCCCTCGACGTGGAGGGCGCCGCGGTCGGCGCGGGGGATCGAGGAGTCGACGGCGCCGGGCGTGTACGGCATGTTCTCGCCGTCGATGACGACCTTCTCGGTGCCGTAGGCGCGCATGGTGATCGGTGCCGAGGCGGTGCCGTTCGAGTTGACCTGGATATTGGTCGAGGGCGCGTAGGTGCCGCCGCGGATCTGGATGACGGTGCCCGGGGCGGCCTTGTCCACGGCGGCCTGGATGGTCTTGAGCGGGGAGTCGACGGTGCCGGGGTTGGCGTCGTTCCCGTTGGTGGCGACGGTGATGGTGGCGGTCTGGGCGAAGGCCTGGGTGCCGGTGAACACGAAGGCGGTCGCCGCCGCTGCTGCGGTGAGCGCCGCGAGTGCGAGCACGGCCTTGCGCGTCCAGCGGCGCGGAGCGCTTGCTGTGGTGGTCATGTGAGGGTGACCCTCTCGATAGTTGCCGGTACGAGACAGGGAAGGCGCTTGCCAGCGCCCGAGCGTCCACGGTAACCGCATTCATCGAAGAAAGTCAATATAAGGGTGTTAGCGGAATGCGAGCGGAGTGTCCCGGCAAATCGGACGTTCCCAAGTGAGGGTGAACGCGTCGGCAGCGTGTCGGATATTGCCGCGGCATTGCCGTTGTGGTTGACGCCCGCGCAACAGGGTGCGCGGTGTACTGAGTCCATCGGTCCGAACCCCTCGGCCGTGACGGAAGGACGGAATCTCATGGACAAGTTCAAGACGGTGGCGGTGTGGACGGGCATCGTCGTCATCGGGTTGTGCGGCGTGGTGCTGCTCGGCGGCGGCAAGGTGATGTCGGGAACCCTGATGGTCGCGACGGCCTTCATCCTGGCGCTGCCGGTGAAGCGGCACCGGCTTCCCCGCTGGGTCCGCGTCGTGCTGCTCGGCGTCGTGTTCGCGATGGTGGCGTGGAACATCTCCACCACGGACCTTCCGGACCCGTCGCACATGATGGTGGCGGGCTGCGTCGATGAATCCGCTTCCACCTATACGCGGACCGGGATCACGTTCCTGGACCAGGTGCTGTACATCTTCAGCGGCTTCCTGGCCCAAGCGGCGCCCTCCTGAGCGCGCAGTTCCTCGGGCGCCGATGGTCGGGACCCTCAGGGCTTGGCGTGGCGTTCGAGGAACTGGTAGACCTCGGTCTCATCCACACCCGGGAACGAGCCGATCGGCATCGCCGCGAGCTGGGAGCTCGCGGCTCTCGCCGTGGGCCAGACGTTTCCCGCCCAGGTCTTGGAGAGCTCCCTCGGGGGGTTGCGGCAGCAGTCCGGGTCCGGGCAGCGGGAGACGCTTCTCGCCTTGGTCTCCTTGCCCCTGAACCATTTTGCGGATTCATAGGGGACCCCGATGCTCAACGAGAAGAGGCCGTCCGGGCTGCGTTCCGTTCTCGCCGTGCACCAGTACGTTCCGGTCGCCGTGTCCGTGTACTGGTTGAACGCGTTGAACTTGTCCGGCACGTCGAAGACCTGCCGACTCGTCCAGTACCGGCAGATCGGCTGTCCTTCGATCGCGCCAGTGGGGTCGGCGGGGAACGCCACGTCGTCGTTCTCGTACGCCTTGAAGATGATCCCCGACTTGTGGACCTTCTGGAAATGGGTCCGGATGCCCAGGTGGTGGGTCGCGAGGTTGGTGAAGCGGTGTGCGGCCGCCTCATAGGAGACCGCGAAGTTGTCCCGCAGGTCTTCTACTGCTACTTCCTTGTCGGCCATGCCTTGTCGCAGGAACGCCACTGCGCTCGACTCTGGGATGAGCAGCGCCGCCGCGAGGTAGTTCGTCGACACCCGCTGGCCCAGGAACTCCAGGTACGTGCTCGGCACACCGTGCTGGAGCACGTGGCTCGCCAGGGCCTGGAGCAGCACCGTGCGCGGGTCGTGCGAGCCGGTGCCCACCTGCGTCAGGTAGATCCTCCGGTGCTTGAGGTCCGTGACCGACCTGGTGGAGTGCGGCAGGTCGTCCACGTGGTGCAGCGTGAACCGCAGGTGTGCGGCCAGGTCCGCGATCTGGTGCTGCGACAGCGGCCCGCCCGCATAGCCGACGTTCCCCAGCAGCCTCCTGGCCTCGGCCTCGATGTCGGCGAAGTAGTTGTCCTTGTCCCGCATGCGCTTGCGCAGTTCGGTGTTCGCGCGCCGGGCCTCCTCGGGGGTGGCGGCATGGAGGTTGACCTGGCGGTCCACCTCTCTATGGAGGCCCACCAGCGCTTCGAGGATCTCTGTCGGGACCCTGCCCGACGGTTTGACGCTCGGCAGGCCCAGCGACCGGTACTGCGCGCTCCGCTGGGCCCTTTCCAGCTCGATCTCCAGGGCGATCCGCCGGTTCGGGGGATCGGCGCCGAGCAGTTCGTCCGAGGACACCCCCAGCGCCCGGGCCAGGGCCCGCAGCATCGAGAGCTTCGGCTCCTTCTTCCCGTTCTCGATCAGCGACAGCTGCGACGGCGCCGCCCCGACCGCCGCGCCCAGGTCGTCCAGGCTCAGCTCCCGCTGCTTGCGCAGGTGCCGGATCTGCTTGCCCAGGCTGATGAGGTCCACGGTGATGTCGTCGGCCGCCAGCTCGGCGGCCTCGGCCGCACCCCAGGGGCGGTGCGCCGCGGGCGTCGCGCCCGACTCGCCGCCGGTCGCCGATAGGTTCGTCATTTCCCCAGTATCGCGAAGAAACGTCATTCTTTCCACTCGGAACGGCTCCCGAGGCGCCTCAATCGATGAAAGATTGCTGTTACCTGCAAGTAATGACCGCGCTGCGGTCCCGACTGTTCGGAGCCGACGATGTCCGACAAGCACCGTGAACGCACCCAGAGCGCCGCGAACGACACCAGCCTCGCCGCCGAACGGCTCGCCCTCGACTGGGCGTCCAACCCGCGCTGGGCCCACACCGTCCGCGACTACGAGGCCGCCGACGTCGTGCGCCTCCGCGGCCGCGTCACCGAAGAGCACACCCTCGCCCGCCGCGGCGCCGAAAACCTCTGGTCCCGGCTCACCGAGGACGCGGCGACCGGCGGCTACACCCACGCGCTCGGCGCCATGACCGGCGGCCAGGCCGTCGAACAGGTCAAGGCCGGCCTCCACGCCATCTACCTCTCCGGCTGGCAGGTCGCCGCCGACGCCAACCTCGCCGCCCAGACCTACCCCGACCAGTCGCTCTACCCGGCCAACTCGGTCCCGCAAGTGGTCAGGCGCATCAACAACGCCCTCATGCGGGCCGACCAGATCGAGGCCTCCGAAGGCCTGCGCACCGTCGAGGACTGGCTCGCGCCCATCGTCGCCGACGCCGAAGCCGGCTTCGGCGGTCCGCTCAACGCCTTCGAACTCATGAAGGCCATGATCGGCGCCGGCGCCGCCGGCGTCCACTGGGAGGACCAGCTCGCCTCCGAGAAGAAGTGCGGCCACCTCGGCGGCAAGGTCCTCATCCCGACCTCGCAGCACATCCGGACGCTCAACGCCGCCCGCCTGGCCGCCGACGTCGAAGGCGTCCCCACGATCATCGTCGCCCGCACCGACGCCGAGGCCGCCACGCTCCTGACCTCCGACATCGACGAGCGCGACCACCCGTTCCTCGACGGCGAACGCACCGCCGAGGGCTACTACCGGGTGCGCAACGGCATCGAATCGTGCATCGCCAGGGCCAACGCCTACGCGCCCTACGCCGACCTGCTGTGGATGGAGACCGGCACGCCCGACCTCGAGGCCGCCCGCACCTTCGCCGAAGCGGTCAAGGCCGAGCACCCCGACCAGATGCTCGCCTACAACTGCTCGCCGTCGTTCAACTGGCGCCGCCACCTCGACGACGACACCATCGCCAAATTCCAGCGCGAACTCGGCTCCATGGGCTTCACGTTCCAGTTCATCACCCTCGCCGGATTCCACGCGCTCAACTACTCCATGTTCGACCTCGCCCACGGCTACGCCCGCGACGGCATGACCGCCTACGTGGACCTCCAGGAACGCGAGTTCGACGCCGAGGACCGCGGGTACACCGCCACCAGGCACCAGCGCGAGGTCGGCACCGGCTACTTCGACCTCGTCACCTCCGCGCTCAACCCGAAATCCTCGACACTCGCGCTCGCCGGGTCCACCGAGGCGGGACAATTCCATTAGCTGCCCTGCGACCAGTCCGATGCGGCGGAACCGTCCGCGGTTTCGCCCGCCACGCACACTGTGCTTGCCACAGAAAGAGAGACAACCGAGATGGTGACCACTACCGGTACCCGTACGGGCTTCGAGACCAGCACCGGCGCCACGACCGGCACCGACGCGGCGATCACGGTCAAAGGGCCCCGCATCGCCCGGCAGGACGAGATCCTGACGCCCGAGGCGCTGGCGTTCATCGCCGCGCTCCACCGGGCCTTCGCGCCCCGCCGCCAGGAAGTGCTCCAGCGCAGGCAGGAGCGCCGCACCCAGATCGCCAACGGCGTCGACCCCGGCTTCCTCGCCGAGACCGCCGACGTGCGCGAGGACTTCTCCTGGAGCGTCGCCGCCCTCGCGCCGGGCCTGGAGGACCGCCGCGTCGAGATCACCGGCCCCTGCGACAAGAAGATGACGATCAACGCCCTCAACTCGGGCGCCCGATGCTGGATGGCCGACCTGGAGGACTCCTCCACGCCCAACTGGCACAACGTCATCGACTCGCAGGTGAATCTGCGCGACGCGATAGAGCGGCGCATCGACTTCACCTCCGAGCAGGGCAAGGAGTACCGGCTCAAGGGCGAGGCCCTCACCGACCTGCCCACGATCATCGTGCGCCCGAGGGGCTGGCACCTCGCCGAACTGCACCTGCGCGTCGACGGCCTGCCCGTCGCCGGATCGCTCGTCGACTTCGGCCTGCACTTCTTCCACAACGCGCACCGGCTCATCGAACTCGGCCGCGGCCCCTACTTCTACCTGCCGAAACTCGAATCGCACCTCGAAGCGCGACTGTGGAACGACGTGTTCATCATGGCGCAGGACCTCCTCGGCCTGCCCCAGGGCACGATCCGCGCCACCGTCCTCATCGAGACCATCACCGCCGCGTTCGAGATGGAGGAGATCCTCTACGAACTGCGCCACCACTCGTCCGGGCTCAACGCCGGACGCTGGGACTACATCTTCTCGGTCATCAAGAACTTCCGCGAGCGGGGACCCCGCTTCGTGCTCCCCGACCGCGACCAGGTCACCATGACCGCGCCGTTCATGCGCGCCTACACCGAACTGCTCGTGCGCACCTGCCACCGGCGCAGCGCCTCCGCGATCGGCGGCATGGCCGCGTTCATCCCCAACCGCAGGGACCCCGAGGCCAACGCCGCGGCCCTCGAGAAGGTCCGCGCCGACAAGACCCGCGAGGCCGACGACGGCTTCGACGGCTCCTGGGTCGCCCACCCCGACCTCGTGCCCGTCGCCATGGCCGTGTTCGACGAGACGCTCGGCGGCGTGCCCAACCAGATCGACCGGCAGCGCGAGGACGTCGTGCCCGACGCGGCCGCCCTGCTCGACGTGGCCGCCACGCCCGGCGAGATCACCGAGACCGGCATCCGCAAGAACCTCGAGGTCGGCGTCCGGTACATCGAGTCGTGGCTGCGCGGCAACGGCGCCGCGGCGATCAACAACCTCATGGAGGACGCCGCGACCGCCGAGATCTCGCGCTCGCAGATCTGGCAGTGGATCAACGCGGGGTCCAAGACCGACGAGGGCCGCGCCGTGACCCGCCAGTGGGTCGAGGAGCTGCTGCGCGAGGAGTTCGACGGGTTCGAGCGGTTCGAGGGCGACCGCTTCGACGACGCCCTCGCGATCTTCACCGAATGCGCGCTGGGGGAGGACTATCCGACGTTCCTGACCCTGCCGGCCTACACGAGGTTCCTGATCTGAGGCTTTATCCGCTGAGTGATCCCCTTGGGGCCGGGCGCAAGCCCGGCCCCGCCCTCGTTCCGGCCGTCCTCTTCCACGGTCATATGGATATATATCGAACGCTAGGTATTCGCCTCCGGTTGCGCCGCAGCCGTGGACTCGGCGCCGACCACGGCGGTCAACCTCATCGAAGCTCGACGGGGCCATGGAATGGTTCGCCGCCGAACGGCAGACGCTCGTGGCCGCGATCAGTCAGGCCGCCACGGACGGCCGCGTCGCGATCGCGTGGCAGCCCTGCGGCGTTCCGGCCCGGCGAACACGCCGCTTTGCGGCGTCGTCCTGTCGCTCAGGCGAGCACGAGCGGTTCAGGCGCCGTTCGTCCCGGTGCCCGCTCCCGCGACGATGCGGGCCAGCTCCACCCGCGACCTGACCCCCAGCGACGCGAAGATGTTCCTCAGATGGTGGTCCACCGTTCTGACGCTCAGCGACATCGACTGCGCCACTTCGCGGTTCGTGGCCCCCGTCGCGACCTTCCTCGCGATCCGCAGCTGGTGCGGCGTCAGCGCGGCCAGGGCTCCCTTCGGCTTCGCCCCCGCGACGTCCCGGTCCGATCCCGACCCGCCCGTCTCACCCGTGCCCTGCTCTCCCGTCGCCCGCAGTTCGTCCCGTGCCTGGGCCGCCCAACCCGCGGCCCCGCAGCGCTCGAAGCCGTGGAGCGCGTCCCGCAGCACCGCCCTCGCCTGGAGCGGCTGCCGCCTGCGGCGCAGCCATTTGCCGTACAGCAGGAGTGTTCTCGCCCTTTCGAACTCGCCCATCTCGCCCGGGTGCAGCTGCACCGCCCGCTGGAACAGCGCGTTCACCGCCTCCGGTTCGATCCGGCCGCCGGGCGGCCCCGGCGCGACCGCGTCCGCCGCCGCTATCAGCGCCTGCGCCCTCGCGAGCTGCGCGAACGCCACCCGGTCGATGCCGAACCCCGCCCATGCCCGCAGCTCTTCGGCGACCGGCCGCGCCTCCTCGGCCCTCCCGGCCAGCACCGCCGCCTCGATGAAGCACGGCATCAGCAGCGGCCGCACCGCGAAGTGGCCGCCGCCGGGACGGACCAGCCCGCGCAGCCTCGTCACGGCCGCCTCCGGCCTTCCCGCGCCGAGATCGGCCCTCGCCAGGGCCCACTCCGCGAGCGCGGCGGTCTGCGCCAGCCCGTGCCTCCTCGCCGTGGCGAGCGCCAGTGCCGCTTCGGTCGCGACCGCGGCGGTGTCGCCTTCGACCGATGCGGTGAGGGCCAGGACGGCCCGGTGGTGGGCTTCGGTGTTCGCCCGTCCGGTCTGGAGTGCGGCCAGGAGTCCCTCGCGGGCGCGTGATCGGGCGCGGGTGTGGCGCCCGGCCCGCATTTCGGCGTAGGCGAGGTACTCGAGGGTGCGCGGGACGAGGTCGTCGCGGCCTTCGGTGCGGGCTTTCGCCAAGGCGCGCATGCCCATGTCGCAGGAGGCGGCGAGGTCGCCCAGCAGGAGCGCCGCGACGGCGGCGAGGTGGAGGGTCTCGGGGGAGGCGCTGCCCTCGGCGTGGGCGAGGACGCGCCGGAGGGGTCCGATGGCGTCGAGCGGGGCCTGGTCGATGAGGCCTCTGAGGCCGAGCAGGTAGTCGGTGTGGGGGCCGTCGCCGGGTTCGAGGGCGCGCAGGGCGGTGTCGAGTGCGGCGGTGCAGGCGAGGCGTTCGCCGGCCGACCAGGCGGCGTCGGCCGCGGCGAGGGTCGCGTTGCGCGCCAGGCGGGGTGCGGTCGGGGCGGCGAGCGTCGCGGCGAGGGTGAGCGAGGCGTAGGCGTCTCCGAGGGGGCCGGCGGCGAGGGTCCGGAGTCCGTTCGCGAGTGCGGCCCTGGCGGCGTCCTCGGTGGATCCGTTCGTGACGTGGACGGTGAGTGTGGTTCCGGCCGAGCCGGGCTCGTCGAGGCGGTGGGCGTCGGCGGCGGTCAGTACGAGGGCGACGCTGCCGTCGTCGAGCCGGCGGACGGTGGCGTCCAGGGGCGCTTCGGTGGGCCGCGCGGGCGTCGCCGCCCGGGCGGGGTGCCGCAGTGCGCTCCGTCCCATGGGTCCATCGTACAAAACCGACCGGTCGGTTTAAAAGGGGTTGAGCGCGAAGAATCGGACGGCGACCGAGGCCGCCGTCCGATGCTCATCGGGATCCGAGGTCGCTAACCGAGCGGGCAGGTGCCGCGCGCCTCTTCGACCGCGCTGCCGTCCGGCAGCGGGCAGAGGAACTGGTTGTAGCGGGTGTCGTTGTCCACGAAGCGCTTCAGCCACGAGATCGAGTACTTCGCGATCGTGGTGTTGGCGCTGTTGGGCGCGAAGTGGGAGGCGCCGTTGAGCTCGATGTACATCTTCTCGGCCGAGCTGGGGATGGAGTTGTAGAACGGTTCGCTGTGCGAGCCGACCGGGGCGACCGTGTCCGACTCGGCCCCGAAGATCAGGGTCGGCGTGGACACCGAGGTCCAGGACTTGGTGGTGTGCCACGGCGTCATCGGGATGCTGGCCTGGAGTTCCGGGTTCTCCCGGCTGGCCTCGATCGATCCGCCGCCGCCCATGGAGTGGCCCATGACGGCGAGGCGGTCCTCGTCGACGCGGGTGCGGACGGTGCTGTCCTCGACCAGGTAGTCGAGTGCGGCCATGAGCTGGTCGGCCCGCGAGCCGGGCTGGTCGAGCGTCGAGTTGGTGTCGATCGTGAAGACCACGAAGCCCTGCGAGGCGAGCCGGGCGCCCAGCCAGGAGATCGAGGACTCGTACGCGGTGAACCCGGGGGAGATCACGACCGCGCCGAACGTGCCGTCCGCGGTGGTGGTCGGGTAGTAGATGGTGCCGCCGCCGAAGCCGCTCACGAGCGAGGAGACGCTCGTGCTCGACGTCGAGTAGTGGCCCCGGAGTGCTTCGATGCTGGACTCGGTCGGCGCCGGGCCCCGCTCGAACGGGTTGTCCTGGGCGGACGCGCCGGGCGCGGTGGCGACGCCGAATCCGACCACCGCGGCCAGGACCGCGGTGAGGAAGGCGGCGACGACGGTGCGCCGGTGTCTGATCGTTGCGTGCATGGATCGTCCTCCTTGAAGCGAGCATCAAGTGATGGACGTAAATATCTACTGGTCTGCGACGGTGCGCATCGGTGAAATCACCGGCCCTCGACGCAGCGTGAGGACTCGGTGGTCGTATGTGACGCGCTACCGTGCCGCGGCCGAAGGCGCCTTCACGCCGCGACCCTGGACCGCCGCGTAGGCCGCGTCGTAGAGGCGCTGCATCGACCTGATGGTCGAGCGCACCTCCTGGAGGTAGCCGCTCGCGGTGTGCGCCTTGCGAAGATGCGGCTCGGGCAGGATCGAGGGGTCGACGCCGACGGTGTCCACGGCGCACCCGTAGGGGAGTCCCATGTGGGCGATCGCGTCGCAGTGCTGGAACGCCGTGTACGGCGAGGAGGTCACGACCAGGACGCTGTCGCCCGGCGCGAGGTCGACCACCTCGTCGGCCCAGAACCGGCAGGTGTCGACGGTGTCGGCCCGGCGCCGGTCGGGCTGGGACGAGGGCGCGGCCACGGCCCGGACGACGACCGGTCCGGCCTCGTAGGTCGCCACCTTCCACGCCCGGCCCGGGGCCGTGTGCGGGTCGCCGCCCTGGTCGATGCGCGGCTCGCCCCGGAGGTCGAAGGCGCGCTTGAGGGTCGACTCGATCGCGTCCACTTCGAAGCCCTCGCAGGGCAGGCCGCTCACGGCGGCCGCCTCGAAGTCGGCGGCGCCGAGCGGTCGGAACCCGCCCACGCCGGTGACGTTGTCGGCGGTGATCCCCTCGGCGAGGAGCTGGGCGGCGAAGCGGGTGCGGAACAGGCACGAGCCGACGAGCCCGCCGAGGACGAGCACGTGCGTGTAGTGGCGGCGGCGCGGCTTCGCGTCGGCCCCCAGGCCGAGCGCGAGCGCGGCGCGGCCGACGAGGCGCTCCTGCTCGGGGTCGAGCGGCGCCAGATCGGTCTCGTGCCGTTCGCGGCCGGCGCGGAAGTCCCAGTGGACGGCGGAGAACGCCTCGAGGTAGGCGAGGTCGTCGGCCGTGCTGGTGCCGGGGAGCGCGCCGCCGTGGGGTTCGAGGAGGCGGCGCATGGGCTCGGAGCCGGTCCAGGCCGCGACGTCGGCGAGGAGCGAGTGCGGGCCGGCGGCCCGACCATCGTAGTGCGGCAGTCGCACTGGTCCCAATCCGTGCATGGCTGGTCCGATCTGCAATGGTGTCGCGGCCTTGTGAGCCGTGGTGGTGTTGTGGCACATGCTAATCGGTTACAGCGTGTGCCTCCCTGGTCAGACCAGGAGAAACGCCGTGTTGCCGTACAAATACATTCCCGCCTGTGGGCGGGGCTCGGCGGCGCACGGGATGTACGGTTTCACCGCGAATGCGGCCGAACCAGGCCGCTCTCGTGGCGGAAAAGCATGCTTCGCCGACTACTAGGCGCAGTGAAGGGCCCTTACCGTTGCATCGGACAGCCGTTTCCCTTGCGACGGAAGGGGGTCGCCCGTTTCCGTGCGCCGGGGCGCGGCCGCCGACGTCCCGTTGCGCAGGTCCCATCCCTGATGCGCGGTCATATGCGGCATGGGGTGTATTACCAGGATTCGGAGGTTTGAAACCTAAGCCCGGAAGCATGGCGCCCCGGACTTCGCCGAGCAGTTCGCTCATCGCGCGCTCGGCGTCGGCCGACCTGCCGGCGGCCACGGCCCGCGCCACTTCTTCGTGCAGGTCGAGGGCCTCGGGCACCGGCCGGTGCGGCATGAGGCCCAGTTGGGTCCGGCCCCGCAGCACCGCGGCCACCGAGTCGGCGAGTGCGCCGAACATCTCGTTGCCGCTGGCCTGCAAGAGGAGCACGTGGAACTCGACGTCGCGCTCCATGAACTCGGTGAGTTCGGCGGCCTCGCCGAGGCGGCGCAGGATCGCGGCGAGTTCGACGATGCGCGAGCGCTGCGCGTTCGTGGCCGCCCGGGCCGCCGCGCCCGCGGCGAGCGGTTCGACGGCGATGCGCAGCTCGGTGAGGGTGCGCAGCTGGGCGCCGTAGCCGGGTCCGGAGAGGCGCCACCAGATGACCCTGGGGTCGAAGACGTTCCAGTCCTCGATGGGGCGGACGGTGATGCCGACGCGCCTGCGGGACTCGACCAGTCCCATGGACTCGAGGATGCGCATGGCCTCGCGGGCGACGGTGCGCGACACGGCGAAGCGCTCCTGGATGCCGTCCAGTGTGAGCACGTGCCCGGCGGGCAGCTCGCCGGAGGCGATCTCCATGCCGAGCTTCTCCAGCACGGGCTCGTGGAGTCCCGTGCCGTTCCGGTTGCGCGTCTCGCCCATGGGGGAATCATATCCGGGGGCCGGTTGCGCCGCGGTTTGAATGGTGTTACCTTTCCCCGGAAAAGATACTACCTTTCAATGAGGAGGGGCGATGACGACGACCTGCCTGGTGGTCATGGGAGTCTCGGGCTCGGGCAAGAGCACCGTGGCCCGGATGCTGGCCGACCGGCTCGGCCGGCTCATGGCGGAGGCCGACGAGTTCCATCCCGCGTCCAACATCGCGAAGATGGAATCGGGCTTCCCGCTCAACGACAGCGACCGCGCGCCGTGGCTGCGAAGCCTGCGCGACTGGATCAGCGAGCAGGACGCGGCGGGGATCTCGACCGTCGTCACCTGCTCGGCCCTCAAGCACCGCTACCGCGACGCCCTGCGCGAAGCCAGCGCCCGCGTCGTGTTCGTGCACCTGGACGGCAGCCGCGAACTCATCGCCGGCCGGCTCCAGGGCCGCAGCGGCCACTTCATGCCGCCGAGCCTGCTCGACTCCCAGTTCGCCGACCTCGAACCGCTCGCCGCGGGCGAAGACGGCATCCGAGTGGACATCTCGGCGACCCCCGAGGCCATCACCGACACCGTCATCGCCGCCTTCGACTGACGCCCCTCACCCTCCTCGTCCCCTCTCCCCGGCAGTTCCCACCACCCGACAAGCAAAGGAGCTTGCTCCCATGGAATTGGACTGGACTCAGACTCTCGGAGCTGGACCGCTCCTGGGGATAGCCGCGGGCGCCGTCGCGCTCCTGCTGGTCCTCATCATCTGGCTGCGCGTCCACGCCTTCCTCGCGCTGGTCACCGTCTCGGTGCTCACC
The DNA here is from genome assembly GCF_900101745.1 of Glycomyces harbinensis. Lineage (GTDB taxonomy): Bacteria > Actinomycetota > Actinomycetes > Mycobacteriales > Micromonosporaceae > Glycomyces > Glycomyces harbinensis. The sequence goes on from NZ_FNAD01000027.1 coordinate 28,751, forward strand.
GCGTTCGCCACCGGCATCCCCGCCGAGTACCTCATCCCGACGCTCACCAGCGGCTTCGGCGCGACACTGGCGAGCGTCGCGCTCCTGGTCGGCCTCGGCGCCATGCTCGGGCGCCTCGTGGAGGTCTCCGGCGGGGCGAAGGCCTTGACGGACATGCTCATCGCGCGGTTCGGCGAGCACCGCGCGCCGCTCGCACTGGGCGTCGCGTCGCTGATCTTCGGCTTCCCGATCTTCTTCGACGCCGGGCTCGTCGTGATGCTGCCGATCATCTTCGCGGTCGCGCGGCGCCTGGGCGGCGGCATCCTGAAGTACGCGCTGCCCGCGGCCGGGGCGTTCTCGGTCATGCACATCTACGTGCCCCCGCACCCGGGGCCGGTGGCCGCGAGCACGCTGCTGGGCGCCGACGTCGGCCTCGTGGTCGCGCTCGGGCTCCTGGTCGCGATCCCCACCTGGTACGTCACCAGCTACCTGTTCGGCCTGTGGGTCGGGCGCCGCCTCGAACTGCCCGTGCCCGAAGTGCTCTCGGGCGGACCGCAGGTCGAGGACGCCGAGAACCCGCCCCGGGCCCGCACCGTCATCGCGCTGCTGCTGCTCCCGCTGGTGCTCATCTTCCTCGACACGGGCCTGAACACGGCCGGGTCGGCCGGCTGGGTCGACGCGGACGCGACCTGGTTCAACGTCGCCCGCGCCATCGGCTCGACGCCGATCGCCCTGCTCATCACCGTGTTCGTCGCCAGCTACGTGCTCGGCGAGCGGCGCGGGCGCACCCGCGACTGGATCGAGGACCTGCTCGACAAGGCGCTCGGCCCGGTCTGTGCGATCATCCTCGTCACCGGCGCCGGCGGCATGTTCGGCGGCGTGCTGCGCACCAGCGGCATCGGCGAGGCGCTCGCGGACGCGCTCTCGGGCATCGGGCTGCCGGTCATCGTGGCGGCCTTCTTCATCGCGACCGCGCTGCGCGTCGCCCAGGGCTCGGCCACCGTGGCCCTGACGGCCGCGGCCGGGCTCGTCCAGCCGATCGTGGCGACGGGGGACTACAACGCGGTCCAGCTGGCGGCGCTCGTGCTCAGCCTCGCGGCGGGCTCGGTCATGGCCAGCCACGTGAACGACTCCGGGTTCTGGCTGGTGGGCCGGTTCCTCGGCATGGACGTCAAGACCACGCTGAAGACCTGGACGGTCATGGAGACCACCATCGGCCTCATGGGCTTCGGCCTGGCTTCGGCGATCTACGCGATCGCTTCGGCCGCAAGCTGATTCACTGAGGGAGCGAGGGGGAGGCGGGCTTGGCCCGCCTCCCCTCTTTTCTGTCATGTGATCGGCCGACCCCGATCGGTTTCGGTCGGGCGACCGGTATCGACCGGTGGTGATCGCGGAGTTTCGATCAAGCGATCGGTATTGATCGCCGAGTTTCTGTCAAGCGATCAGCCGCGGTTCATGCGGCGCACGGCCAGCTCCGCGAGGAGCGCCGCACCGTCGGCGACCACCGAGTCGTCGAAGGCCGCGCGCGGGGAGTGGTTCGAGGCCGCGTCGTTCGGGTCCGCCTTCACCGTGGCGCCGTAGAACAGGTAGCTCCCGGGCACCGCCTCGAGGACCCGCGAGAAGTCCTCCGAGCCCATGACCGGCTCGGGCATCGGCGTGTAGCGGTCCTCGCCGAAGACGTCCTTCACCGTGGCGGCCACGAACGCGGCCTCGTCGGCGTCGTTGATCGTCGCCGGGTACTCGCGGTCGAACCGGACCTCGGCCCGCAACCCGTGAGCGGTCGCGATGTCCTCGGCGAGCTTCACCGACTCCTTCTCGACCTGCGCGAGCGCCTCCTCCGAGAACGTGCGCACGGTCGCCTCGAACCGGGCGTTGTCGGGGATGATGTTGTGCCGGGTGCCGGCGTGGAAGGTGCCCACGGTGATGACGATCGGCTCGAACACCGAGAACCGGCGGGTGATGAGGTTCTGGAGCGCCGTGACGATCTCGGCGGCCACCGGGATCGGGTCGAGCGTGGACTGCGGGCGCGAGCCGTGCCCGCCCCGGCCGACCACGTTCACGAACAGCCCCGAGGACGCGGCCATCATCGGGCCTGGCTTGGTGGTGAACACCCCGCGCGGGAGCAGGTCCGACATGACGTGCAGCCCGTAGGCCGCGTCCACCTTGCGACCGGCCGCCTCCAGCACGCCTTCGGCGATCATGTGCCCGGCGCCGTCGTGGCCCTCTTCGCCGGGCTGGAACATGAACACGACGTCCCCGGCCAGCTCGGCCCGGTGGGCGCTGAGGAGCTTCGCGGCGCCCACGAGACCGGCGGTGTGCAGGTCGTGGCCGCAGGCGTGCATGGTACCGACGTGCCCGGAGACGTAGTCGGCGTCGTTCTCCTCGGTCACCGGCAGCGCGTCCATGTCGCCGCGCAGCAGCACGGCCGGACCCGGCCCGGCGCCGCGCAGGACGGCGGTGACGGCGGTCGAACTCTGCCCGAGGGTGATCTCCAAGGGGAGCCCTTCGAGGGCCGCCACGACGGCCGCCTGCGTCTTGGGCAGGTCGAGGCCGATCTCGGGGATCCGGTGGAGCTCGCGGCGCAGCGCGATCAGCTCGCCTGCGATGGCGGCGGCTTCTTCCCGAAAGTCCATGTGCACTCCTGGGGCGGTATTGGGTTCTGGTCAACTAGCCGGGCGGTCAGCCCGCCTGGTAGACGCAATACTGCCACGTCCGCCCCGCGGGCCGACAGGGCCCGAACGCGACGGCGCCGCGGTCCGGTCGGACCGCGGCGCGTCGTCGCAGTGCGAATCAGAAGACCGGGGTGCCCTCGCGGGTCAGGAACCAGTCCACGGACGCGAACTCGGCAGGGTCGAGCGCGCCCTTGGCCGTCACCCACTCGATGATCCGGGTGCGGATCTCGATCGACTCGCTCCACAGCTCCTCGGCCGCGGCCACGTGCGGGTAGTTCCCGCCGCCGTTGGCCCGGTAGTTGTTGACCGCCAGCACGAACCGCGCGTCGTCGGCCACCTCGGCCCCCGCGTACCGGAGGTTCGCGACGCGCGAGCCCACCGCCTTGGCGATGTCGATCTCGTAGGTGAAGCCCGAGACGTAGTCGTAGTTGTAGTCCGGCTGGCCGCCCGCGTTCGTGATCTTCTCGGGGTCCAGCGCGACGTCCGCGGCGGTCTGCACGTAGTACGACGCCGAGTACTCGAGGTAGTCGCGGATCTGCGCGCCCGTCAGCAGCTTCGCCACCAGCGTGTTGTCGTAGATGTAGAGCCCCGAGAGGTCCTTGATCTTGACGTCGCCCGCCGGGATGAGCGAGGTGCGCGAGAACGGCGAGGCCTGCGAGACCACCGGCAGGTCCGCGTGCTCGGTGCCCGCCAGCGCCGCCGTCACCACGTCCTCCTGGACCTTGGTGATGAGGTCGATGATCGGCTCGTCCTTGAAGCGCGCCTCGGCGGTGTCGAGGTCGGCGACGGCCTGGCCGACGACCTGGTTGACGTAGGCGACGACCTCGTTGTGCTCGTCGGAGAGGATCTCGACGATCCGCTCGTCCTCCTCGACGGTGTTGGAGTTGAGGACCGAGGCGCCGACGCGCTCGACCTTCCACTTGCCGCGCTCCAGGACCAGGTCGAAGTCGAACAGGGTGAGGCGCTGGCCGTAGCAGAGCGGTTCGGACAGGACCACTTCGCCGCCGTCGGGGCCGGCGACGCGGGTCTCGGGGATCTCGACGTGGGCGTGGCCGACCAGGATCGCGTCGATGCCGGGGACGGTCTCGGCGACGATCTTGGAGGCGTTCTCGATGCCCAGGCCGGTGGAGGTGTCGTAGGCGGAGGTGCCGGAGGTGCCCGAGTGGGCGGAGACGATGACGACGTCGGCGCCCTGCTCCTTGAGCTTGGGGACCCAGTAGGCGGCCTCGGACTCCAGGCTGGGGAACTCCAGGACGCCCTCGACGATGGCCTTGTCCCAGATGGTGACGCCGGGGGTGCACAGGCCGAGGATGGCGACCTTGACGTCCTTGCCGCACCGGTTGCGCAGGCGGACCATGTGGTAGGGCGGGAAGGCGGGGCGGCCGGTCTCGGTGTCGATGACGTTGGCGCCCAGGAGCGGGAAGTCGAGCTGGGACTCGAACTTGCGGAGGGTGTCGAGGCCGTAGTTGAACTCGTGGTTGCCCAGGGCGGCGGCGTCGTAGCCGAGCTCGTTCATGGACTGGGCCATGGGGTGGACGGGGCCGGCGTCGGCGGCGATGGGGTCGACGCGGGCGTAGTAGTAGGCCAGGGGCGTGCCCTGGATGGTGTCGCCGGCGTCGATGAGGATGGTGTTCCGCCGGCCCTTCTCCTCGCGGACCTGCTCGACCAGGGTGGAGATGCGGGCGAGGCCGCGGGTGTTGCCGGCGGCGTCGCTGTAGGTCTTGTCGCCGAAGTAGTCCCAGTTGAAGACGTTGCCGTGGAGGTCGGTCGTGCCCATGACGGTGAACGAGTACCGCTTGGTGGACTTGGCCTCGGCGGGTGAGGCGGCCGCGACGGCGGCGGCGGCTCCGGCGGCGGACGCGCCGAGGAGGGTTCTGCGGTTGACTGCCATATGGGGTGGCTCCTTACTCAGCACCGGGGATAACCGAGGGATGCCTGGAGTATTCCACTCGTTTCCGGGTGTCATCCCATGACCCCATCTTGAACGACGGGTGTCGATAGGGGAACGTTTCGGCGTTTTCCGGAGCCCGCAGCGGCGCAACGGGCCTGATCGCGCGGTCGGCCTACGGCGCGAGGACGCGCCGCTTCCCGCGCCGGTCGTCGACGACCTCGACCTGCGGGGCGAACCGGGCGACGCCCGCCGCGACCTTCCCCAGCGACCACGGCGACACGCTCGCGCCGTGGCCGTACCGCTTGCCGCTGGGCCTCTCGAAGGACAGCACCGTCGACCACACGGGGAGGACTTTCAGCACCCTTGAGCGGCGGCGGCGCACGACCACGCACTTGATCGCGCTCCAGGGCGCCTCGGCCTTCGGCGCGCCGATCTTCATGCGGATCCCGTACTTGGAGTCGGCGTACAGCTTGATCCCGTCCGCGTCGATGCGCGCGGACAGGGGGCTCTTCAGGTGCGAGCCGAACTTCGCCGCGACCCACCCGAGCGCCGCGATCATCGGCAGTTGCATGGGCGTCCGGTTCGTGTCGGCGAACTTGGGGAAGGCGCTGTCGGCCCCGATCCTGACCTGGTCGCCGGGGGGCACCTGCATCTGCACCAGCACGACGGCGCCGATCAGGGCGAGCCCGGCGGCGAGCCAGAGGAGGTCGCCGGGCCGCATCCACTCCTTCACGATCACCGCGGGGCTCGGGAGTCGGTCGGGAGCTGCCATGGCGAAGGTCCTCAAATCGTGAGCGTGCGGGCTTGGGGATCATGACACACCCGGGCCGCCTTCAACGGCGGCGAGCGGGCGCCGGCCCGCCGGGACGGCCGGTTGTAGCATCCGGGGATGATCTGCGTGTACGGCGCCGGAAGCATCGGCTGCTATGTGGGCGGGAGCCTCGCGGCCGCCGGCGCGGAGGTCGCCTTCGTCGGCCGCCGCCGCCTCGCCGACGAGGTGGCCGCGCACGGCCTCACCCTCACCGACCTGCACGGCGCGCGTCTGCGCGTGGACGCGCCCCGCTACGAGACGGTCCCCGACGCGGTGGCCGAGGCCGACCTCGTGCTCGTCGCCGTCAAGTCCGCGGCCACCGCCGACACGGCCGGCCAGCTCGCCGACCGGCTGCGGCCCGGCGCGGTCGTCGTCAGCCTCCAGAACGGCCTGCGCAACGCCGCCGTGCTGCGCGAGAAGCTCCCCGGGGCCACCGTCCTGGCCGGCATGGTCGCCTTCAACGTCGTCCGCACCGGCGAGGGCCGCTTCCACCGCGCCACCGACGGCGGCATCGAAGTCCAGGACGCGCCCGCGCTCGACGCCGTCGCCGACCTGTTCGCCCGCGCCGGGCTGCCGCTGGCGCGCCGCGCCGACCTCACCGCCGCCCAGGCCGCGAAGCTCCTGCTCAACCTCAACAACGCCGTCAACGCGCTGTCGGGGCTGCCGCTCAAGACCGAACTGTCGCAGCGGGCCTTTCGCCGCTGCCTCGCCCTCGCCCAGCGCGAGGCCCTCGCCGCCTACAAGGCGGCCGGGATCAGGCCCGCCAAGACCGTCGGGCTCGACTCGAGGCTCCTGCCGGTCGTGATGGGCCTGCCCGACGCCGTGTTCACCAGGGCCGCCGCCAAGATGCTCGCCATGGACCCGCTCGCCAGATCCTCCACCTGGGACGACCTCGAAGCGGGTCGTCCGACCGAAGTGGACTACCTGAACGGCGAGATCGCGCTGCTGGCCGCCGAAGGCGGCCTGGCCGCACCCGTGAACGAACGCCTCACCGCCCTCGTCCACGAGGCCGAGCAGGGCGGCCGGAAGGACTGGACCGGCCGCGAACTCCTCGCCGACCTGCGCCGCAGCGCACGGGGGCGCTAGAACAGCGCCCCACTGGTCCCGGCCCGTTCAGCATCGTGCCATCGATCGTTCATTCTCGTTGGCTAGCTTGACTTTCGCACCATCAGACGCGGTATTCGAGCGCGAGAGCGAAGGGCGACGATGCGCACTCCTGAAGAGATCATGCAGGACCTGGACGCCCGAGTGGCCCAGATCCAGGAGCAGGCGGGCCGAGCCGAGCAGGCCCTCGCCGACTCCGCGACGACCCTCGTGAGCGACGACGAGGTCGTCACCGTGACCGTGAACGCCGGCGGCACCCTCACCGGCCTGGACTTCTCGCCCCAGGCCCGCGGCATGTCCGGGCGCGGCCTCGCCGACCTCGTCCTCGACACCTACAACCGGGCCGTGGAGGAGTCGAGCCAGAAGACCGCCCAGATCATGTCGGGCCTGCTGGGCGCCGACTCGGAGGCCATGGGCGTCATCAACTCCTTCACCCAGCCCCGCCAGGAGCCCTAAGTGCCCAAAGTAGACCCGCAGCAGCTGCGCGACCACGCCTCGCGCCTCATCAACGGCCCCATGCCGATCGTCGTGCAGGCCGCCGACGCCGCCAAGCAGGTCCGCCTCGGCGACGAGAACGCCTACGGCGTCATCTTCGCCCAGCTCATCCCCCCGGCCCTGGACCTGTTCCTCGACGACGGCACCGAGACCCTCGACGCGATCGACGACCTCGGCAACGGCTTCGCCGAAGCGCTCAAACAGACCGCGATCAAGTACCAGACCGCCGACGAAGAGGTCGCCGCGGTCTTCGACGCGCTGCTCAAGGAGCTCGACAAGTGAACGCGAACCCCCTCATCGCCGGCGAGACCCCCACGTCGATGCCGCAGAGCTCCAAGATCTTCTACGGCGTCTACAAGGCCGGCCAAGCCTACGGCAACGTCATCACCCAGGGGAAGGTCGACGTCGGCGACATCGCCGCCTCCACGTTCTCGGTGGGCTTGGACGCGCTCTCGTTCATCTCCAACCCCTTCAAGCACCTCGTGCAGGCCGGCGTCTCCTGGCTGTTCGAGCACATCTCGTTCCTGCGCGAACCCCTCGACTGGGTGGCCGGCAACCCCAACGCCATCGAGGGCCTCTCGACGACCTGGAACAACATCGCCATGGCCCTCCAGGACGCCTCCGGCGCATGGGCCGCCGAACTCCAGTCGGCCGCCGACTGGGACGGCACCGACGCCGACGCCTACCGCCAGAGCGCCGCCGCGTTCGGCGAGGTCATCAACGGCGCCGCCGAGGGCGCGAAGTGGACCGCGAACCTCATCACCGGCGCGGGCGTCCTGGTCTCCATCACGCGGACGATGTTCCTGGAGATCATCTCCAACTTCATCGCCGAGGCGATCCTGTGGCTCCTCAGCGCCCTCGCCACCGCCGGGTTCACCTTCGGCGCCACGGCCGCCGCGGCCGTCGCCCGGGTCGTCTCCAAGGCCGTGAGCGTCTTCGGCGACATGGTCCGCAAGCTCGGCGAGCTCATGACGAAGCTCGGCCGCTGGGTCGTCTCGCTGCGCAAGTTCGGCACCGGCTCCACCGGCCTCAAGAAGTCCCTCGACGGCGCCACCGACCAGCTCCTCAAGGGCTCGGGGAAGGTCCTGATGGGCGCGGGGGACCGGGCCAACCGCAGCGCGGGAAGCCTGTACAACCTCTCGGACGGGCCGCTCGTGAAGTCGTGGGACCCGCTCAAGAACAGCTGGAAGAACCCCATCGACAAGATGAAGACCATCAAGTACACGGGCAACTCCGTTGCGGCGGGGGAGAACCAGTACAGCCAGAACGCGGCCGAGCGGGAAGCCAACGGGGGACCGTGAGCGGCTCCTGGTGGTTCGCCGCGGCGGGCGCGGTCCTCGCGGTCCTCGCCGTCGCGGCGCTGCCCTCCTGGCGGCGCCGCCGGAGCGAGGAGGCGGCCGAGGCCCTCGCCGACCTCACCCCCGAGCGGCGCGCCGAGTACGAGCGGCTCATCGCCGAGCGCCGCACGCGCCAGGCCGACGAGGACGCCGAGCGGGCCCGCGCGCGGGCGCTCATGCGCGAGCAGGACGAGCGCCGATCCCGCGGCGGAGCGGCGTCCGAGTGAACTGGCGCCGCCCCTGACGCGCGACGTTCGGGCGACACCGCCGCCACCGCACCCGTAGCGTGTACGCGCGCGCGTGAACGGAGCCCCCGTCCGGGAACGTCCCGGACAGCGGAACGCTTGTCCGCGCGGCGGTTCCACTGGTTTCATCGAAGGCGACCCCCAACGGCCCCGACGGGCCTGTCCCTGAGGAGATTCCATGACGAAAAACGTTGTTCGCGTCGCCACCACCGGGCTGCTCGCGCTCGCTGCGGCACTGGCGTTCGCACTGACCGGTTCCCTCGCTCAGGCCGCGGCCTCGGACGAGCCTTCGAACACCGGCATCATCGCCGGCGACGAACTCTGCTGCTAAAGAACGCGTTCCCGAACCTCCATCGGCCGTCATCCGGCCCGATGGACTGCTTGACGCGTTGCCAGGGCCCTTGCATGCGGACATGGCGTGCGAGGGCCCTTTCGCGACCTTGGACCCCCTGGCGGCCATGGCCGGGGACGTTGTTCGGTGCCGGAGTGGTGGCGCGGGCGTGGTGGTCGAACCCGGGGTCCCCATCGGGTCGGGGCGCGCCGACGGGTGCGGCTTGACAGTCGGCCCGGCTCCCGGCACCTTCCCCTGAGGATCGGATCAGGCCCGGTCCGGGGCCGGCCCGGCCGGCAGCGACAGCCGGAACCGGCATCCTCGGTCCGCGTCCAGCAGCTCGACCTCACCCCCGTGCGCCTGCGCGATCTGGCGGGCGATCGGCAGCCCCAGACCGGTGCCCGGCGCGCTCTCGCCGCGCCAGAACCGCTCGAAGACCCGCTCGCGCTCCGCCTCGGGAATCCCCGGGCCCTCGTCGGCCACCACCACATCGACCGCCTCGCCCCGCCGCGACACCTCGACGGTCACGGCGGTCCCCTCGGGCGCGTGTTTGACGGCGTTGCCGACCAGGTTCGCGATCGCCCGCTGCACGCTCGGGCCGTCCACCGGGGCGAGCGCGGTCGACGATCCGCCGAGGCGCACCACCACCGAGCGGGCCGCGGCGACCGCGCCGATCTCTCGGGCGACCGCTCGCGCCAGCGCCACCACGTCGGTCGCGCGCCGGTCGATCACCCGGGCCCGCCCGCGCGCGTCCACCAGCAGCTCGCCGACCGTGCCGCGCAGCCGCTCGGCCGCGTTCCGGCTGCGCTCCAGGCCCTCCCGGTACAGCTCCAGGCTCGGCTCGGGATGGGCCAGCAGCACGTCGGCGCCGGTGATGAGGACCGCCAGCGGCGTGCGCAGCTCGTGGCTGGTCTCCTCGACCAGGCGCCGCTGCACCTGCGCGGAGCGTTCCAACCGGTCGAGCATCGCGTCGAAGGCCGCGGCCAGGTCCGTCGCCTCGGTCGTGCCCTGCGCCGGGCCGACCCGCAGGCTCAGGTCCGAGGCCTCGATCCGCTCGGCGGCGGCGCGGACGCGCTCGAAGGGGCGCACGGCCCGGCCCGACCACCACCACGCGAGCGCGATCGTGGCCGGCAGCAGGGCGATCACCGTCGCCAGCGTCCAGCCGGTCGGGACGACGCCGGTGTCGGTGACGGTGCGCGAGACGCCGTCCGATCCGGTCTCGACCACCTGCTGCTCGTCGATCGCGGTGACGGCGAAGACCAGGACCACCGGCAGGTAGATCGCGAGGAACCCCGTGAGCGCCAAGCGGACCCGCAGCGACTGCAGCGCCCCGATCACGGCGACGCCACCAATCGGTAGCCGACGCCGGTCACCGTCTCGAGGAGCCCGGGCTCGCCGAGTTTGCGGCGCAGTCGGCTGAGGATGACCCGCACCGAGGCGGTGAACGGGTCGGCGTTGGCGTCCCAGACGTGTTCGAGGAGGTCCTCGGCGGTGACGGTCCGCCCCGGGTGGTGCATGAAGTAGCGCAGCATGGAGAACTCCCTCGGTGTCAGGCGCAGTTCGCGGCCGCCGCGCCAGGCGCGGTGCGCGGCGGCGTCCAATCGCAGGTCGCCGACGTCGATGAGGGCGCCGGAGACGTCGGCGCGGCGCGACAGGGCCCGCAGCCGGGCGGCCAGCTCCTGGAAGCTGAACGGTTTGACCAGGTAGTCGTCGGCCCCGGCGTCGAGTCCGGCGACGCGGTCGTCCACGGCGTCGCGGGCGGTGAGCACCAGGAGCCGGCGGGGACGGCGCAGCGCCGGGTCGGTGCCGAGGCGCCGCACGAGGTCCATGCCGTCCCCGTCGGGCAGGCCCAGGTCGAGGCAGGCGACGTCGAAGTCGTTGCAGCACAGCAATTCCTCCGCCTCGGCGCAGGTCGTCGCGAGGTCGACCGCGTAGGCCTCGTTGCGGAGCCCGAGGGCCAGGACCGGGCCCAGGTCCCGGTCGTCCTCGACCAGCAGGATGCGCACGGCCCCCTCCTTCACTGTCAGGGGGTGTCCGGGAACGCCCGGCGGCCGCTGTCCGGCCCGCCGGGCGTTCCCGATCACCCTTGGCGCTGGGCGTCGACCGAGCCGGCCGGCCCTTCGACGCTCATCAGGTCCTGGTCGAAGACGACGGCCACGCCGGCTCCGGTGCCGGCGAGGTCCTCCAGGCGGTACTCGCCCTCGCCGGCAGGCACCAGCGTAAACACCGGCGGCTCGATGCCGAGGGCGACGCCCGCGATCTCGTCGTGCTCGGCCAGGGCGTACCAGGCCAGGAGCGAGCCCGTCCCGCCGGTGAAGCGCACGTAGGTGCGCAGCTCGGATTCGGCGACGATCGTCCCGGCGGTCTCGACGGCTTCGATCGCGCCGACGGTCTCCTCGACGGCGGCGCGTTCGGCGTCGCCCGCTTCGGTGCCGCCCTCCAGCAGCGCCAGGACGGCCGCCTCGTGGTCGGCGGCGTCCTCGACGGTGAGGTCGGCCGAGTCGAACATCGCCGCCGCGGCGTCGGCGCCGTCGGCCGTGACGGCCAGGGCCCCGTCCGCCGCGGTGACGGTGAAGGACCCGCCCGTCTCCAGGAGGTAGACGCCCTCCCTCGCTTGCAGCTCTTCGGGATCGACCTCGACGCGCGTCTCGGGGGCGGGGATCGGCTCCCCGGCGGCGAGGGCCGGGCCGACCGCCTGGAGCACTTCGCCCGCGGTGACGCCGGCGGTGTTGGAGGTGACCGCGAAGACGGCGCCGGTGTCGGGCAGCCAGGCGATCACCGCCTCCTGCCCGGTGTCGCCCCCGCCGCCGGAGGAGACGACGGCCTGCGTGCCGAAGGGCTCGGTGTCGAGCACTACCCAGCCGCCGATCTCCGTCGCGCCCTCGCCGTGGTCGAACCCGGTGGCGCCCAGCAGTTCGACCGCCTCGGGGGCGATGATCTCGCCCGCGAAGAGGGCCGTGGTCCAGGCCGCGAGGTCGGCGGCGCTCATCGCGAGGTCGCCGTTGCCCTCCATCGCCCAGTGCGGGCCCGCGAAGTCGCCGACGGACTCGGCCGGGCCCTCCTCGGTCAGCCCGACGGCGCGGGGGCCGGGCGCGGCCGGTTCGCCGTCCCAGAACCCGCCGTACCGCTCGCCGTCCGGGCCGGTGAGGATCTCCTCGACCATGTAGTCCCTATAGGACGATCCGGACTGCTCGTCCACGATCAGCGCCAGGAGGGTGTACCCGGCGTTGGTGTACAGATAGTCGGTGCCGGGCTCGAAATCGGCGTCCAGGGCGCTCAACGCGGCGACGGCCTCCTCGCGCGAGAGCGGCTCGTGGTCGGTGCCGTGCGACCCGGCGAGGCCGCTGGTGTGGAGCAGCAGCTGCTCGACGGTGGCCTCGGCCGCGGGACCGCCCAGGCCCGCCACCAGCGAACCGGCCGTGTCCTCGAGCGTGAAGGCCCCGGTGTCGACGAGGTCGTAGACCGCCGCCGCGGTGAAGGCCTTGCTCACCGAGCCGATCGCGAAGACCGTCTCCTCGGTGTTCGGGGCGTCCCCCTCGGCCGTGCCGAACGAGGCCAGGCACGAGGGGCCCTCGGCGTCGCCGATCGCGACCGACCCGCTGAACCCGGCCTCGGCCCACCGCTCGAGGCCGGCCGCCAGGTCGGGGTCGCAGGCCGCGGTGCCTCCCGTCTCTACCTCTACTTCGGGGTCGCCGGTGCAGGCGGCCGACAGGAGCACTGCGGCCGCGATGATGGAGATGCGTCTCATGCCCGAGACCGTAAGGGCCCGGCTGTGAACGAGCCGTAAACGCGACGAGCGATCGACCGGGCTGCGGCAGGCGCCGGAGACGACGTCGATCCAGACCTGCGGATGGGTCGACCAGAAATCATGCGGGACACCGGGGATCTCCTCGAAGACGCCGTGCGGCACCAGGGCCGCGAGCTGCCGCAGCGGCCAAGCGGGCCGGATGTCCTCCTCGGCGGCGATGACGGTCATCGGCACGGTGCAGTCGGCCAGGCGCCGGAACAGGTCGGGTTCGTGGATCCACTCCAGGAACGACTCCATCAGGGCGCGGTGGACCGGAGGCTCCCAGTGAATGTCGACCTTCGGCTCGGTGTCCTTCAAGGACTCGTAGATCTGCGACCAGCTGCGGTCCTTGTGCAGTCCGTGGGCGGCCACCGCGACGACCGACCGGACGCGCGCGGGATGGTCCAATGCGTAACGGACCGCCAGGTCCGCGCCCCAGGAATGACCCAGGACCACCCAATCGTCCAGTCCCGCAGCGCGTCTGACCGCTTCAAGGTCGGCGACGGCCTGTTCGAGGGTGTGCGGTCCTCCGGCGGAGCCGCCCACGCCGCGCGGTTCGGGGTACCACGCCCGCATGGCGCGGGGCGCGAGCTCCTCCCGCTCGAGGTAGTGGACGCAGCCGGGGCCTCCGGACAGGACGAGCACATCAGGTCCGCTTCCGGCGACGCCGACATGCAGGCGGGTCCTGTCGTCGGCGTCCACGCTCATCGAGTGCATCGACCGATCCTCCCGCACGCGCGCCGTACTGAGCGGCCGGGGATCGGACGACCCCGTAGCAGCGGCCGAACCTTGCGCCCCGGGTCTGACATGAAGATGCCCAATGGAACCGAGACCAGCCTGCAGGGCCGCCTTCATTGCCTCGGCATGAGGTGGTGCTGTGGTCAGGATGAGAACGGGCAGCGAGAAGAGGCGTTCCGTTGCCGGGCTTGGCCTTCGACATCGGGTGCTTGGATACCTGCGGTTCGGGCGGGCGGCGACGGAGGGGTGGCTTTCCCCTTGGGCTGAGTCTGCGGGGTCGGGGCAGTTGGTGCTCGGGGTCAGGGCGGGCGGCGACGGAGGGGTGGCTTCTTGTTGGGCCCGGTTGTCGGCGTTGCGGTGGCGGGTGTTCGGGGTTCGGGCGGGCGGCGACAAGGGGTGGCTTTCCCCTTGGGTTGAGTCTGCGAGCTTGGGGCAGTTGATGCTCGGGGTCAGGGCGGGCGGCGATACGGGGTTGTGTGGTGGGCTGGGGTGGGTTGGTGGCCTGGGGCGGTGTGGGTTCGGGGGCTGCCTGGCGGCTGATCGTGGCCTGGGCATGGTGAGGGGCCCGATCCCGCGTGGTGGGTTCGGGCTGCGCCTGGCGTGTGGCGCTTCCCCCAGCAGTGGCCTGCTGGGGCAGGGTAAGAACGGCGGTTCCCCGAAGTCGGTCGACCGAGAAGGGCCCGGCCCCGGTGCGGTGGCGGTGGCGGTGAGGGCGGGCTCCGACCTTGATCGACGCCCTTGGGCGGCTTGGGGTTCGGGGTCCGGTGTTGTGATGGCGAAG
>NZ_FNAD01000007.1 GCF_900101745.1 Glycomyces harbinensis
TCGGGGCGGTGCACGAGCGTGACCGGTCGGAAGATCCCCGACAGCCACCACATGTCCTGGTCCTCCAGATACGACGCCGCCGACCACTGATGCACGCGCACCGCGAGCACGTTCTCGCCCTCGCGAAGCAGCGGCGTGGCGTCGAACTCGGTCGGCAGACGCGAACCCTTCCCATCACCGAGGAGGGTCCCGTTGAGCCACACGGCGAACGCGGAGTCGACGCCCTCGAAGCGCAGGAGCGTCGTGCCGGTGCCGGGCCAGTCGGCGGGGAGGGTGAAGGTCCGCCGGTACTCGCCGGTCGGGTTCGCGTCGGGGACCCGGGGCGGGTCGACGGGAAACGGGTAGTACGTGTTGGTGTACTGCGGCTTCCCGTACGGCGCTGCGCCGCTGAGGTCGTGCATCTGCCACATCGACGGCACGGCGAGGGTGTCCCAGGCTCCGGCGTCGAAGGCGGGGGCCTCGAAGCCCTCGGTGGTGTCGTGGAGGCCGGCTCCGAGGCGGAAGCGCCAGTCGCCGTCGAGGCTGAGCGCGGCGGCGTCGGAGGCCGGTGTCGCCCGCGGATCGCGTCGCCCGCTCCCGGGGCTAACGCTTTCCACATAGGTGAAATCGGTTCGGCTCACAGGTTCCCTTTCAGTGTGCGATCGGTCCGGCCGGGCGGGTGGTGACGCGCGACAGGCCGCCGACGGGCGCAGTGCACCCGCGAGCCGCGGCCGCCCGCGGCATCCGCCCGCCGGACTTCCGACCCGAACTGCCGCGCTCCAGCGCGGCCGCCTCGTCTCGGTCGACGGCTCGGGCCCGCCAATTCTGCGTCACACCCCGACCGCGATGCCAACTTCGGCGCCGGCTTTCTCGATCCGCACACGGAGAGGGCAGATACCGGTTTCTACCCTACCGGTTTCAGCATCGCCGCGAACGCCACCGTGTCCTCCGGGAAGTGCTCGGCCGCATAAGCCTCCAGCTCAGGGGTCACCAGCAGCGTGTCCACCAGCGCCACCCCGTTCTGCTCGTCCGCCCAGCCGCCGTTCACGTACACCGGGAACTCCTCGACCAGCTCGTCGGCGATCGCCTGCAGCTCCTCCGCGCTCAGCTCCTCGGCCGGGTCCCCGATCTCGGGCTCGGAGTACTGCAGCTCCGGGTAGTCGGCCATGTCGACCTCCTCGGTCGGCACCGGGTCCTCGGTGAGCACCAGCGACTTCCCGTCGAACGTGCCCGTCACGATGTACGAGCCCCAGCGGACCCCCTCGGCCTCCTCGTGGTCGACCGCGTCCCAGTCCCAGCCGGTCACCGGCAGGCCCCCGCACTGCGGCGGATACGACTCCGCGACCACCCCGCACAGCTCCGCGGCGTCGCGCTCGACTCCCTGGAGCACCGTCAGCGCCCCCTGGTACACGATCCCGTCCGCCGGGGCCGTCGACTCGCCCGACTGCGCGTCGTCGGCACCGGACGCCGCCCCGTCGGGCTGTCCGCCCGCGTCCTCCGACTCCGCCCCCTGGCCGCACGCCGCCAGCATCAGCAGCGCCGCGACCGGGATGAGCCGTTTCAATGTCATGTGTCCCATCATTTCCCTCTGACGCCGTACACCGCCACCGGGTTCCCAGTCGAATAACGGATAACCGAAACCGGACACCGGTGCTAAGTTGGGCCCGACGACGGCACCGACCGCCGACCCGCCCGCGGCGCGCCTCGCCCACCCGACGACGGCCGCCGCCCATCCCGAGGAGCGTCCGCCGATATGAGCGAGCGATTCAACACCCGTGCCGCGCTGGCCGTCGGCGTCACCGTCCTGTGCTGGGCCTCCGCCTTCGTGTCCATCCGCGACGCCGGGCAGCACCTCGACCCCGGACCGCTCACCCTCGGCCGCGCCGGCGTCGCCGCCGTCGTCCTCCTCGCCGTCTGGGCCGTCCGCCGCGAAGGACTCCCCAAGCGCCAGGCCTGGCCCGGCATCGTCACCTCCGGCGTCCTGTGGTTCGGCGTGTACATGGTCGCCCTCAACTGGGGCGAGCAGCTCGTCGACGCCGGCACCGCCGCGCTCATCGTCAACATCGGCCCCATCCTCATCGCCCTCTTCGGCGGCTGGTTCCTCAAGGAGGGCTTCCCTCCCCGCCTGTTCCTCGGCATCACCGTCTCCTTCGCCGGCGTCGCCGTCGTGAGCCTCTCGATGTCCCAGCACGGCGCCGGATCGCTCGCCGGCATCCTGCTGTGCCTGGTCTCGGCCATCACCTACGCCATCAGCGTCGTCGTCCAGAAGCCCACGCTGCGCCACTGCACCTCGCTCCAGTTCACCGCCTTCGGCAACCTCATCGCCGCGGTCCTGTGCCTGCCGTTCGCGCCGCTGCTGTTCTCCCAGTTGGGCTCCGCCCCGACCTCCGCGACGCTCCACGTGCTCTACCTCGGCCTGTTCCCGACCGCGCTGGCCTTCCTCACCTGGGGTTACGCCCTCAGGTTCACCTCGGCCGGGAAGATGGGCGCCACCACCTACGTGGTGCCCGCGATCGTCGTCGGCATGTCCTGGCTGTTCCTCAGCGAGATCCCGACCTGGCTGACCATCGCGGGCGGCGCCCTGGCGCTGGCGGGCGTGGCGGTCTCCCGCTCGCGGGGCAGGCGCGACAAGGACGCGACGCTTCCGCCGGTGGAAGCCACCGACGCCGCGGCCCCGGCCGTGAAACCCTAGACACCACTGCCGCCGAGGGCGGCTGCGCTCAGGCCCGCGCGGCCTCTGCCAGCCGCTCCAGGCGGGTCTTCCACGCGGCCTTGGCCGCCGCGGACTCCTCGGCCGACGCCAGCTTCGCGACCTCGACCTGCACAGCGGTCTTCTCGCCGCCCCTGGCGGACAGGTTCACCAGTATCCGGGTGCCGTCCGAGGCGTCGAACCGCACCGACTTCGGCGGCGACGCGCTGCGCTGGGACAGTTCGAGATCGGGCAGCCACCGGGCCCGCACGTCGGCGTCGGCCACCTGCTCGAAGGCCGCGCCGATCGACAGGTCCAGCGTCTTGGACGCGCTGGCGCTGAAGGTGCCGTCAGGGCGCTGGCCCGGCTCGCGCAGGCCGCGCTCCTGCTCGTACCCGACGGTGATGGACTGGGCCCACCAGCCGTCGATCTCGAACTCGCGCACCAGCATCTGCGCGATGGCGGTGTGGCCGAGGCCGGCCGCGCCCCGCTCGTCGAGGAGCTCCAGCCAGGTCTGCCAGTTCGCGCCCGTGCCTTCGATGAGCGCCTGGTCGGACATGGTCTGGCGCCGCGGTGCCGTGGGTTCAGCCATCTCTTCAGACTAGGGGAGTCGCGCAGCGGTCGCGCCGCTTTCCCCCTGCCGCGCGCCTTCTGCACCGCCGCATGATTCGTCGCGTAACCGACAGTTCTCACCGTCTATGGCGAATTTCGCCGCTCTGTACCTGATCGGGCCCTACAGTTCCCAACGAACCGATTCGGAACGGAGCCCGCATGATCCCTGCCCGCCTTTCGGCCGCCGCTCTCGCCGCGTCCGCCGCGCTCGTCCTCCTCCCCGCGACCGCCCAGGCGGCACCGGCACCGCTCGACTACGTCGCGCTCGGCGACTCGTACTCGTCCGGGGCCGGCGCGGGGGAGTACTTCGACCAGGAGTGCCTGCGCTCGAACCTGGCCTACCCGCGGCTGCTCGCCGCCGGGACCGGCGCGGACCTGACCTTCGCGGCCTGCTCCGGGGCCACCGGGGCGGACCTGCTCGCCCAGCAGCTCGGATCGCTCGACGAGGAGACGGACCTGGTCACGGTCACCATCGGCGGCAACGACATCGACTGGGCCGAGGCCGTGAGGGCCTGCATCACGCCGTTCACGAAGTGCACCGACGACATCGAGGCCGCCGAGGCCCGCGCCCGCACCGAGCTGCCCGGCCTGCTCGACGGCGTCTACGGCGCGATCGGCGACCGCGCCCCCGCCGCCGAGGTCTTCGTGCTCGGCTACCCGCGGCTGTTCAACGAGACCGACGAGTGCGACGCCTTCGGCCAGACCTCGGTGAGCGAGCAGCGGCGCATGAACCGGGCCGCCGACCTGCTGGGCGAGACGATCGCGGCCGAGGCGGCCGAGCACGGGTTCACCTATGTGGACGTCCGGGAGGACTTCGCCGGGCACGCGGTGTGCGACGACGTCGAGTACGTCCACGGCCTGCGGCACCCGTTCGCGGAGTCCTACCACCCGAACGCTCTGGGCCACTCCGACGGCTACTTCCCGGCGATCTCCAGGGCGCTCTAGACCCGGCTCGCGGCGGGGCGGCGGGTCCGCCCCGCCGACGCCGCCGCCCGGAGTCGAACGCGGCGAACGGGGAACGATATATGTAAAGTTCCCGATTTGTGATGGTGTAGGGGTTCCCCATAAGTTACCGGCGAGTTCACAATATGGGGCAAGTCAACGACGACACGCAAAGGACTCCCCCCATGCGCCGACTCCGCAGAGCAGCGACCCTCGCCGTCGCCCCACTCGCCGCGCTCCTCCTCGTCCCCGCGGCGGCCCAGGCCCAATCCGAGCCCCTCGACTACGTCGCCCTCGGCGACTCCTACTCCTCGGGTTCAGGTGCCGGCCCCTACACCGACCTGCTGTGCCAGCGCTCCGAGAAGGCGCACCCCTCGCTGCTCGCCGAGGAGCTGGACGCCGAGCTCACGTTCGCCGCGTGCGGCGGCGCGACCACCGACGACGTGCTCGCCGACCAGGTCGACGCCCTCGACGAGGACACCGACCTGGTCACGATCGGCATCGGCGGCAACGACATCGGCTGGACCGGCGCCATCACCGCGTGCATCACCCCGTTCAAGAACTGCACCCCTCAGATCGAGGAGGCCGAGCGCAAGGCCACCGAGGAGCTGCCCGCGAAGCTCGCGGCCGTCTACGACGCGATCAGCGACCGCGCGCCCGACGCCGAGGTCTACGTGACCGGTTACCCGCGCCTGTTCGCTGCGAGGAACACCTGCGACGCCTTCGGGCAGATCAGCATCGCCGAGCAGCGGGCCATGAACGAGGGCGCCGACCTGCTCTCCTCGGTCATCGAGGCGGCCGCCGAGAACCACGGGTTCACCTATGTGGATGTGCGGGACGCCTTCGCCGACCACGGGATCTGCGCGAGGACGCCGTGGCTCCACGGCTTCACCGTCCTCGAAGTGCCCTACCACCCCAACGCCCTCGGCCACCGCGACGGCTACTTCCCGACCCTGCTCGCGGCACTGTAGGCGCGGACGCCGAGCCGGCCGAACACGACGGTTCGGGTCCGAAACCGTGGACACGACGCCGACGGGCCCGACCGCATCACGGTCGGGCCCGTCGGCGTTCGCCGGTCAGGACCAGCGGTCCGGCAGGACAGCGAACGCCGGGTCGACCACGGCGTTCCGTCCCCAGACGGGCTTCACGCCTGCAGCGCGAGCGTGAGCGGGTGGACCGCCGTGGCCCCCGCTTCGCGCAACCGCATGGCGGCCACCGTCGTCGACCATCCCGAGTCGCGCACGTCGTCCACCAGCAGGATGCTCGCCGCAGGCACCGGGAAGTCCACGGTGAACGCGCCCAGGACCTGCTGGAGCCGCTGCGCGCTGTTGGCCCGGTGCGCGCCCGCCACCGCGCCGGGCGCGCGGCCCAGCGCCCCCAGGTACTCCATCCGGCCCAGGCCCGCGATGCGCTCGGCCAGCCCGTTCACCAGGCGCGGACGCGTCGTCGACCCCATCGACACCACCGCCGAGGGCCGCTCGGTCCAGTCCCAGGACGCCAGGACCTTCACCACCGCCGCGAACACGTCGCCGGGGACCTCCCGGTCGGACCCGTCGGACAGGAGCGCGCGCAGCGGCCCGCCCCAGCCGATGTCCGACAGCCGCGCCAGCGCCCGGCCCGGCTCGGCGCTGCGATCGGCCGGGATCTTCCCCTTCAAGTCGATCCCGATCGCCTGCAACCCCGTGGGCCACATGCGCTTCGCCTCGACCGCGACGCCCGGCTTCGACAGCGCCGCCGCCGCGCCCTCGGCCGCCTCGGACGAGACGCCGGCCGCGGCGCGGGTGCCGGTGCAGTTGTCGCAGCGCCCGCACGGCACGGCCTCGGCGTCGTCGAGCTCGGTGCGCAGGAACTCCAGGCGGCACCGGTCGGTCGCCTCGTACGCGAGCATCCGCCGCTGCTCGTGCTGCCGCGCCGTGGCCACCTTCGCGTACCGCTCCGCGTCGTAGACCCACGGCTGCCCCGTGGACTCCCAGCCGCCCTTGACGCGGCGGACCGCGCCGTCCACGTCCAAGACCTTCAGCATCATCTCGAGCCTGGTGCGGCGCAGGTCGACCCGCGTCTCCAGTGCCGCGGTCGACAGGGCCCGGCCCTCGGCCGCGAGCACGTCGAGCGTGCGGCGCACCGCCTCCTCGGCGGGGAACGACAGCGACCCGAAGTAGTCCCAGATCGCCCGGTCCTCGCTGCCGGGCAGCAGCACCACCTCGGCGCGGTCCCTGGCGCGCCCGGCGCGGCCGATCTGCTGGTAGTACGCCACCGGCGACGACGGCGCCCCCAAGTGGACGACGAAGCCGAGGTCGGGCTTGTCGAAGCCCATGCCCAGGGCGCTGGTCGCCACGAGCGCCTTGAGCTTGTTGCCGAGCAGGGCCTCCTCGCGTTCGAGGCGGTCGGCGCCCTCGGTGCGGCCGGTGTAGGAGGCGACCGCGTGGCCCCGCGAGCCGAGGTAGTCGCTGACCTCCTCGGCGGCGGCGACGGTGAGCGTGTAGACGATCCCCGAACCGTCGAAGCGCGGCAGCTGCTCGTCGAGCCAGGCGAGCCGGTGGGCGTTGTCGGGCAGGTCGGCGACGGACAGGCGCAGCGACTCGCGGTCGAGGCTGCCGCGCAGCACCAGCGTGGAGGCTCCCGGCTTGTCGAGCTGCTCGGCGATGTCGTCGGAGACGCGGGCGTTCGCGGTGGCCGTGGTGGCCAGGACCGGGACGGTACCGGGCAGGTCCTCGATGAAGGTGGCGATGCGCCGGTAGTCGGGGCGGAAGTCGTGCCCCCAGTCGGAGATGCAGTGGGCCTCGTCGACCACGAGCATCCCGCACCCGGCGGCGAGCTTCGGCAGCTGGTAGTCGCGGAACGCCGGGTTGTTGAGCCGCTCGGGGCTGATGAGCAGCACGTCGACGGCGTCCTCGGCGATGGCCTCGGCGGTGGCGTCCCAGTCCTCGGGGTTGGCGGAGTTGATGGTGCGGGCGCGCACGCCCGCGCGCCGGGCGGCGTCGATCTGGTTGCGCATGAGCGCCAGGAGCGGGGAGACGATCACGGTGGGGCCGGCGCCGCGGCGGCGCAGCAGCGCGGTGGCGGTGAAGTAGACGGCGGACTTGCCGAAGCCGGTGCGCTGCACCAGGAGCACGCGGCGGCCCGCGTCGTCGGCATCGCAGAGGGCCTCGATGGCCCGCCACTGGTCCTCGCGCAGCCGCGCGTGCTCGCCCGCGAGGGCCCGCAGCAGGGCCTCGGCCTCCTCGCGGAGCGTCCCGGAAGCTTCTGGCGGCGTCTGCTCGGTGCTCGGTGACATATGCACCGTTCTACCGCACTGGTGTGACAGGTGCCGACACCGCTACGCTCGGAACGATGGACATTGACGCACCGATCGACATCCCCTGGAAGTCAGGCGCCTGGACCACCCTGCCCGTCGCGGCGGAGGAGGAGCAGGACGGACGCCTGCTCGTGACCGCGGCCGAAGGCAGCGACGCGTGGCGGCACACCTGCTACGGCTTCGTGCACGACGACGAGCACGCGCTCCTGGAGGCCTGGAACCCCGAGCGGGCGATCGAGGTGAGCTTCGTCGCCGCACTCGACGCCCAGTTCGACCAGGCCGGGCTGGTGGTCCGCGTCGACGCCGAGCACTGGATCAAGACCGGCGTCGAGTTCGCCGACGGCGCACTGCAACTGGGCGCCGTGGTGACCGACGGCAAGTCCGACTGGTCGACGGCGCCGGTGCCCGAGTGGGCCGGGCGCGAGGTCACCATCCGGGTCACCCGGATGCGCGACGCGGTCGTCATCCGCGCCCGCGTCGAGGAGGAGCCGTGGCGCCTGGTGCGCCTGGCCCCGCTCGACCCGGACGCCGCCGCCAAGGCCGGGCCCTACTGCTGCGCCCCGAGCCGGGCGGGCCTGACGGTCGCGTTCACCGCCTGGCGGCATACTGAGCCGGACTCGGATCTGCACTGATGTCGTACCCGGCGGGTATTTTTGCACCAGGGGTCCCTTAGACCGGGAATATCACGATATTTGTGGATATCTCCGGTGATCACTGTCGCGGTGTGACGCTCAGTCCCGGTCGAAGTCGCCTTCGAATTCATCCTCGAAGTCGTCGCCTTCGACTCCCGGACCGTCGTCGAGCTCGGCCGCCAGGAGCTTCAGGTCGTAGACCGACATGCGCTGGCTCCGGTCGGCCCTGCCCTTGGCGCTCACCGTGACGCCGTCGTCGCGCAGCAGGTCGGGCACGTCCCGGCCGCTGCGCCCGTCGGACCAGCGGAAACCCTCCGACACCGTCCCGCCCGCCGTCAGCACCCGGTACGCCTTCGCCACCCCGCCGTCGTCCTTCATGAACGCCCCCACCTGCCGCGGCCCGGTCCCGATCAACTCGGCCAGATCCCCGTACGACGTCCAGGTGCCCTCCGGCAGCGCGTCCACGACCCGGCGCACCAGCTCCCAATCCCGTTCAGTGGTCATCCCGGAAATCTACGGCCAGCGCCGGCCCCGCCCGCGCCCGCTCCCGCGCGTTCCCGGCCACCTCCGGCCCCGCGCAGCGGCTACCGGCGCACCACTTGGTGTTAACGTCGAACCAGACAGGGGAGCCGATTGGCTGAGAGTGCGGAACCGACCGCAGACCCTCACACCTGATCCGGGTAATACCGGCGTAGGAAGTCGTTCGTCGACCGCTGTCGCGACGTGTCCCCGATTTCGTGAAAGGCATGCCCATGCCCGACAGCACCTCCCTCAACGCCCCCGGCCGCTGGCGCACCGTCGACATCCTCACCTGCGCCGTCCTCGCCGTCGCCTTCGGCGTCGTCTTCTGGGCCTGGAACTTCGTCTGGGCCGGACTCTCGCCCGCCCTCGAGTTCCTGCCCCCGCTCAACGGCATCCTCTACGGCGTCTGGCTCATCCCCGCAGTCCTCGCCCCGCTCATCGTCCGCCGCGCCGGCGCCGGCCTGCTTACCGAAGCCCTCGCGGCGACGGTCTCGGCCCTCCTCGGCTCCCTCTGGGGCTTCTTCGTCATCTACCAGGGCCTGATCCAGGGTCTCGGCGGCGAACTCGCCTTCGCGGCCGGACGGTACCGCCGCTACGGCACCCTCACCGCCGTCGCCGCGGGCGCCCTCGCCTGCGTCGGCGCCACCCTCTTCGACGTCTTCGCCTACTACCCCACCTACGACCTGTGGGCCTTCAAGGTCCCCTACATCGGTTTCGCGATGCTCTCGGGCGCGATCGTCGCCGGCCTCGGCTCGAAAGCCCTGGTCAAGGCCATGCTTCCCACCGGCGCCCTCGACCGGTTCCCGGCCGGGCGCGAACGGGCCCGGATCTGACCCGATGGTCCCGGTCGAGTTCCGCGGCTTCGCCTGGCGCCACGCCGGACGCCGAGCCCAGGCGGTCGCGGGCGTCGACCTGCGCGTCGAGCCCGGCGAGCGGGTGCTCCTGCTCGGCCCTTCGGGGTCGGGCAAGTCCACCCTGCTCGCCGCGCTCGCCGGGCTCCTCACCGACGACTCCGGCGAGCAGGACGGCGAGGTCCTCATCGACGGCAAGCCCGCCGCCGACCAGCGGGCCCGCGTCGGCCTCCTCTTCCAGGACCCCGAGTCGCAGCTGGTCATGGCCCGCAGCGGCGACGACGTCGCGTTCGGCCTGGAGAACCAGGCCGTGCCCCCCGGCGAGATCTGGCCGCGCGTCCACGCCGCCCTCGAAGCGGTCGGCTTCCCCTACGGCCCCGACCGCCCCACGCACGCGCTCTCCGGCGGCGAGCAGCAGCGCCTCGCCCTCGCCGGGGTCCTCGCCCGCCGCCCCGACCTGATCCTCCTGGACGAGCCGACCGCGAACCTCGACCCCGAAGGCGCCCAAGACGTCCGCGAGGCGCTGCGGTACGCGCTGGCGGACTCCGAGGCGACCATGATCGTGGTCGAGCACCGCGTCGCCGACATCCTCGACCTGGTCGACCGCGTCATCGCCCTCGGCCCCGGCGGCACCCTCATCGCCGACGGGCCCGCGGCGGCGGTCCTGGCCGAGCACGGCGAGAGCCTTGCCGCCCAGGGCGTCTGGGTGCCCGGGGTGCCGCTGCCGTCACGGCCGGCCGGGACGGCAGGCGACGTCGCCCTGCGCGGCGACGGACTCACCCTCGCCTACCCCGGGGCCGACCGCCCCGCCCTCGACGACGTCACCTTCGCGCTGCGCCGAGGCGAACTCGTCGCCGTCACCGGACCCAACGGCTCGGGCAAGTCCACCCTCGCGCTCCTCGCGGGCGGCCTCGCCAGACCCACGAGCGGCGTGGCCACCGTCCCCGGCGAGGCGCGCCCCCTCCACCGGCTCCCGGCGCGGCGCCTGGCCACCCGCGTCGGCTCGGTGTTCCAGGACCCCGAACACCAGTTCGTGACGCCCACGGTCCGCGACGAACTCGCCTTCGGACCCCGCCAGGCCGGCTGGCCCGCCGACCGGACCGCCGCCCGCGTCGCCGAACTGCTCGACCGACTCCGCTTGGCGCCCTTGGCCGAAGCGAATCCACACACGCTCTCGGGCGGCGAAGCCCGGCGACTGTCCGTCGCGGGCGCCCTCGCCGCCGCCCCTGACGTGCTGCTCCTGGACGAGCCGACCTTCGGCCAGGACCGCCGCACCTGGGGTGAACTGGTCGACCTCACCGCCGACATCCGCGACGAGGGCACCGCGCTCCTGGCGGTCACGCACGACCGCGACTTCGCCGCGGCCCTCGCCGGACGCGAACTCGTCCTCCGCGGCGGCCGCCTCGCGGAAGGAGCGGCCGAATGATCACCGGGCACCAGAATGCCGCGTTCCGTGTACCGGCCCTGTCCCACCGGAGGGGCCCGTGCTGACCCTCGCGCCCGTCTGCGACGCCGACGCGCCCATCGCGCGCGTCAACCCCGTCGCGAAACTCGCCGCGGTCGCCGCCGTCTCGACCACCGCGCTCGTGGCCGCCGACTGGCTGACCCCGCTGCTCCTCCTCGCCGTCCTCGCCGCCGCGATCCCTTTCAGCGGCATCCGCATCCGCGCCCTCGCGCGCCACCTCGCCTGGCTGTGGCTCGCCGCCGGCACGGTCGTCGTCGTCAACGCCCTCTTCGCCGCCGAGCAGACCGGCCGCACCCTTCTCGCGTTCGGACCCGTCGAGATCAGCTCCGGCGCCCTCCTCGACGGCACCGCCATCGGCCTCAGGGTCTGCGTCGCCGCCACCGCCGGCGTCCTCGGCTTCGCCACCACCGACCCGACCGACCTCGCCGACGCCCTCACCCAGCAGCTCAAAGCCCCTGCGCGCTTCACCCTCGGCGCGCTCGCGGCCCTGCGGCTCCTGCCGCTCCTGGGCGCCGAATGGCAGCAGATCACCACCGCGCGCCGCGCCCGCGGCCTCGAAGCCGGCTGGAACCCGCTGCGGCGCGCCCGCCTGTTCGCCTCGACCATGTTCACGCTCCTGGTCGGCGCGATCCGCCGGGCCGGACGCCTCGCCGCCGCCATGGACGCGCGCGGCTTCGACTCCGAGATCCCCAGGACCCACGCCAGAACGCAGCGCATGGCGGCGGGGGACTGGGCGCTCACCGCGCTGGCCGTCGCGGTGTGCGCCGGGGCGGTCGCCGCCAGCGTCGCCTACGGCACCTTCACGGTCTTCCTCTGACCGCAACCGGCTTGCGCCGCCGGGACGGCCGTGCGAAGGTGGCCCCATGTCCGATTCCCTTGTGCTGCCTCGCGACGTCGAAGAGGCCGTGGCCTTCGAACGTGCCGATCGAGCATTGCGGTACCTGCACTTCTGGGGCCACGACCGCGAAGCGGACGGCACCATCGGGCGCGGCTGCCTGAGCCAGTGGTGGCCGGTCGCGTTCACCGAGGACGGGCACCGGTTCGCCTCCGCCGAGCACTACATGATGGCGCGCAAGGCCCGCCTGTTCGGCGACGCCGAAGCCGAGGAGCGGATCCTCGCCTCGTCGCACCCGGCCGAGGCCCAGAAGCTCGGCCGGAAGGTGCGGGGCTTCGACCACGCGGTCTGGGAGGCCGAGCGGTCCGCCATCGTGGCCCGCGGCAACGAGTTGAAGTTCGGACAGCACCCCGACCTGCGCGCCTATCTGGTCGCCACCGCCGGTCGCGTCCTGGTCGAGGCCAGCCCGCGCGACCGAATCTGGGGCATCGGCCTGGCCGCCGGCGACCCGCGGGCGGCGTCCCCGGCCGCCTGGCGGGGCCTGAACCTCCTCGGCTTCGCCCTCATGGCGGCGAGGGACCGGCTCTGACCGCGAACGGCGCGTGAAGGGACCGGTGAATCCCGGGATGCGTCGCCCCGACCCCGCAGTGCGTCATACGGTGGAAGGCATGCGACTGACCAGATTCGGCCACTCATGCGTCCGCTTCGACACCGGCGAGGGCGTCATCGTCATCGACCCGGGCGTCTTCTCCGACCCCGCGGCCCTCGACGGCGCCGACGCCGTGTTCATCACCCACCAGCACCCCGACCACTGCAACGACCCCGAGCTGCGGCGCCTCCTCGAGGACCGGCCCGAGGTGCGCCTCTACGGGCCGTCATCGCTGTCCGAGGTGCTCGGGAGCCTCCCGTTCACGACGGTGAGCGCCGGCGACGCGATCCCCGCGGCGGGCACCGAGGTGAAGGTGATCGGCAGGCACCACGCCCAGATCCACGCCGACATCCCCGTGGTCCCGAACGTCGGCTACCTCGTGGACGGCGTCTTCCACCCCGGCGACGCCCTCACGGTCCCCGACGAGCCGGTCCGACTCCTCCTCGCGCCGATCGCCGCGCCGTGGCTGAAGCTCGCCGAGGCGGTCGACTACATCCGGGCCGTGGACGCCCCGATGGTCCACCCCATCCACGACGCCATCCTCAGCGACACCGGCCTGACCATGGTCGACCGGATGCTCGCCAACCTCGTCGGCGACTCCTATGAACGCATCGCGGACGGGCACACCGCCACCATCTGAACCCACGCCTGCCGCCGGGCGTCGCCGCCGGACCGGCGAACGCCATGGGCGGCAACCGCAACCAACCACGCGCGGCGGCCGCCGGAGACGGACCGGCCACCGGTGACGGCCTCCACGGCCTTGGCGCGCATCGGCTCAGGACCCGTCGCGGTCGACCGGCCCGTCTGATCCCGTACCGGACGGGCCGCCGCCGGGCCGCGCGCGCCGGTTCAGGCGCGCCGCCTGCTTGAGCAGGTGCGCCATCTCGGCACTGCTCGTCGCGGCCTGGGCCGCGGCCGCGTACAGCCGCGCCGCCTCGCCGTCGTTCCCGGCCTGCTCGTGCAGGTAGGCGGCCACGGCGTCGCGCCTCGGCAGCCCCGCGTCCAACTTCTCGACCTGCCGCAGCCCGGCGAGCGGCCCGTCGACGTAGCCGACGGCGACCGCGCGGTTGAGTTCCACGACCGGGTTGCCCGGGACGATCCGCACGAGCTCGTCGTACCACTCCAGGATCTGCGACCAGTCGGTCTCATCGGCCGACGCCGCGTCGTCGTGCAGCGCCGCGATCGCGGCCTGGACCTGGTACTCGCCGAGCGCATCGCGCGCGAGCGCGTCCTGGAGCAGCTCCACGCCTTCGGTGATCATCGCCGTGTCCCAGCGGGACCGGTCCTGGAGCGCCAGCGGCACCAGATCGCCCGACGCGTCGAGCCGCGCCGCCCGGCGCGCGTGGTGCAGCAGCATCAGGGCGAGCAGGCCCGCCGCCTCGGGATCGTGCGGGACCGAAGCGGTGAGCTGCCGGGTCAGTCGGATCGCCTCGGCGGCGAGGTCGGTGGCGCCGCCGAAGCCGTGATCGAACATCAGGTACAGCACGCGCAGCACGGCCCGCACGTCGCCGGGCCGCTCGAACCGCTCCCCGGCAAGGGTCCGCTTGGCGCGCGAGATGCGTTGGGCCATGGTCGATTCGGGGACGAGGAACGCCCTGGCGATCTGCGCCGTCGTCAGGCCGCCGACCGCGCGGAGCGTCAACGCGATCGCGGAGGCCGGACTGAGCGCGGGATGGCAGCAGCGGCTCAGGAGCAGCAGCGTGTCGTCCGCCTGCCCGGCAGGACCGGGGGCCGGTTCGTGCGTCACCGCGACCTCGCGCATCGCCCGGGCCGACGCCGATCGGCGCGCGTCCAGGAACTTGCGCCAGGCCACGGTGACCAGCCACCCCTTGGGCTCGTCGGGCATCCCGCCCTCCCAGCGCCGCACGGCCTCCATGAGCGCGTCCTGCACGGCGTCCTCGGCCGCCGCGAAGTCGGCTCCGCGGCGGACGAGGACGCTCAGGACCTGCGGGCTCAGATCCCGCAAGAGGTGTTCGCCGATCATCGGGACCGGACTACTCCACGACCGGCGGCTCGGTCAGGAACGGCCGGACCTCCAGCCACTCGTGCAGCGGCTTGCCGTCCTTGCCGGGCGCCGAGGACAGGTACGCGGCGGCCTCGTAGGCCCGCTCCTTCGAGTCGACGTCGATGATCATCCACCCCGCGATGAGGTCCTTGGTCTCGGCGAACGGCCCGTCGGTGACCGGCGGCCGGCCTTCGCCGTCGTAGCGCACGAACTCGCCGTCGGGGGCGAGCGCCTGCCCGTCCACGTATTCGCCCCTGGCGCTCAGGTCGTCGGCGACCTTGCCCATGAACGCGATGTGGGCCGCGATCTCCTCGGGAGTCCACTGGTCCATGAACGCCTCGGCGTTGGGGTGCGGCTTCGGTCCGCCGCGGTAGTGCTTGAGCAACAGGTACTTCGCCATGATGACTTCCTCCGTGTTCGGGCGGCTCGTTGCGCCGCCGACATGCCTGGGACGGCGCCGGTCCCCGGTTCTCGACATCGTGCGGCACCAGATTCGCAGATTTCTTCGAAGAATTTTCCGGGCTGCGCTGGAAGCGCGTAAAAGCGCAGGTCCGCCAGGGGGCGTCGTCCTGGCGGACCTGCGTTCACGGGGCCTGGTTTCCTCTTCAGGGCTTCCCGGGTCAGGGTCGGGTCGGGGCGGCCGGGTCCTCCTCTTCGACCGCCGGCTGGGCGAACTGGGCCTCGTAGAGGCGCGCGTAGGCGCCCCCGGAGGTCAGCAGCGCCTCGTGGTCGCCCTGCTCGACCACGTGGCCGTGCTCCATCACCACGATCAGGTCGGCGTCGCGGATCGTGGAGAGGCGGTGGGCGATCACGAAGCTCGTGCGGCCCTGGCGCAGGGCGATCATGCCCTGCTGGACCAGCATCTCGGTGCGGGTGTCCACCGAGCTGGTCGCCTCGTCGAGGATCAGGATCGACGGGTCGATCAGGAACGCCCGCGCGATCGTCACCAACTGGCGCTCGCCCGCGCTCAGGCTGCCCTCCTCGGCGCCGACGACGGTGTCGTAGCCGTCGGGGAGGGTGCGGATGAAGTGGTCGGCGTGGGCCGCCGAGGCCGCGGCCACCACTTCCTCGCGGGTCGCCTCGGGCCTGCCGTAGGCGATGTTCTCCGCGATGGTGCCGTCGAAGAGCCACGTGTCCTGGAGGACCATGCCGATGCGCCGGCGCAGGCGCTCGCGCTCCACGGTGGAGACGTCGACGCCGTCCACGGTGATGCGCCCCGCGTCGAGGTCGTAGAACCGCATGAGCAGGTTCACCAGGGTCGTCTTGCCCGCGCCCGTGGGACCGACGATCGCGACCGACTGGCCCGGCTCGGCCGACAGCCACAGGTGCTCGATCAGCGGCTCGTCCTCCAGGTAGCGGAACGACACGTCCTCGAACGCGACCCGGCCGTCGACGGCCGCGAAGGCGCCGTCGCCGGCCGGCAGCGGGTCCGGGGACTGCTCCTCGGCGTCGAGGAACTCGAAGACGCGCTCGCCCGAGGCGACGGCCGACTGGATCTGCCCGAACATCGCCGCGAGCATGTTCAGCGGGTTCGAGAACTGGCCCGTGTACTGGATGAACGCCTGGATCTGGCCGAAGGTGAGCACCGCGGCGGCCACCTGGAGCCCGCCGACCACGGCCACCAGCACATAGGTCACCGAGCCGAGGAACGCCATCGCCGGGCCGAGCAGGCCCGCCACCCACTGCGCGCGCACGGTGTTGTCGTACAGCTCCTCGTTGTGCCGCTTGAACGTCGCGGCGCCCTGGGCCTGGCGCCCGAACAGCGTCACCAGCTGATGGCCGGTGATCATCTCTTCGACGTGCCCGTTGAGCTTGCCCGTGGTCGCCCACTGCTCGGCGAACCGCGGCTGGCTGCGCTTGCCGATCATCCTGGTCGCCAGCACCGTCAGCGGCAGCGTCAGGACCACGACGAGCGTGAGCAGCGGCGAGATCGTGAGCATGATGATCGGGACGCCGACGAGGAACAGCAGGCCCTGCACGACCCGCTGGGTCACCTGGCCCACCGTCTGCGTCAGGTTGTCGATGTCGTTGGTGACCCGCGAGAGCACCTCGCCGCGCGACCGGGAGTCGAAGTAGCGCAGCGGGAGCGAGGACACCTTCCGGTCGGCCTCGGCGCGCAGGTCGAAGGCCATCTGCTGGGCCATCTTCGCAATCGTGCGCCCGTTGGAGACGGTGATCACGAAGGTCGCCAGCGCCAGCACGACGGCCAGCCCGAGCATCCGGGCGAGCGCCGCGAAGTCGAGGTCGCCCGCGCTCGCGCCTTCGATGACGAGGTCGGTGGCGCGCCCGAGGACGGTGGGGATCGAGAGCATCCCGCACACCATGAGGACGCCGAAGCCGATCACCGAGGCCAGGCGGAAGCCGTCGCGCCGCAGCAGTTCGAGGATGCGCCGCACGGTGCCGCGGAAGTCGTCGGCTTTCTTGAGCGCCGGCACTCCCATGCCGGCGGGTCCGCGCATGGTCACAGCGCCTCCTGAAGGGTGAGTTGGGAAGTGACGATCTCGTGGTACACCGGGTTGGTCGCCAGGAGCTCCTCGTGGGTGCCGGTGCCGACCACGCGCCCGGCGTCGAGGACGACGATGCGGTCCGCGTCGCGGATGGTCGAGACGCGCTGGGCGACGATGACCTGGGCGGCGTCGGCGATCTCGGTGGCGAGCGCGGCCCTCAGGGCGGCGTCGGTGGCGGTGTCGAGCGCGGAGAACGAGTCGTCGAAGAGGTAGACCTTGGGCCGGGCCACGAGGGTCCGGGCGATGGCGAGGCGCTGGCGCTGGCCGCCGGAGACGGTGGTGCCGCCTTGGCCGATGACGGTGTCCAGGCCGTCGGCCATGGCGTGGACGAAGTCGGCCGCCTGGGCGACTTCGAGTGCGTGCCAGAGGTCTTCGTCGCTCGCGTCGGGGTCGCCGTAGCGGAGGTTGGAGCCGACGGTGCCGGAGAACAGGTAGGCCCGTTGGGGGACGAGTCCGATGGTGCGGGCGATGAGGGCCCGGTCCATGTCGCGGAGGTCGACGCCGTCGACGCGGATCGCTCCGGCGTCGACGTCGAACAGGCGGGGGATGAGGTGGAGCAGGGTGGTCTTGCCCGAGCCGGTGGAGCCGATGACGGCGGTGGTCTGGCCCGGCCTCGCGACCAGGTCGACGTCGCGCAGGACGGCCTCTTCGGCGCCCGCGTAGCGGAAGGTGACGCCCTTGACGTCGAGTTCGCCGAGGCCGACGAGTTCGGTGACGGGTTCGGCCGGGTTCGCGATGCCGGGCTCGGTGTCGAGGACTTCGCGGATGCGGCCTGCGGCGACCTTCGCGCGCGGCAGCATCATGAACACGCCCATGGACATCATGACGGCGCCGAGGATCTGTCCGGCGTAGGTCAGGAAGGCGATGAGGTCGCCGATCTGGAGGGTGCCGTCGGCGATGCGGCCGGCGCCGATCCAGACGATGGCGATCGCGGTGATGTTGCCGAAGACCATGGCGGTGGCGCCGAAGAAGGCCTGGACGCGGCCGACGCGCAGTGAGGCGTCGGTCAGTTCGGCGTTGGCATCGGAGAAGCGGCGCTGCTCGTGGTCGTCGCGCACGAAGGCGCGGATGACGCGGATGCCGGTGATGTGCTCGCGCATGACCTGGTTGATGCCGTCGATGCACCGCTGCATGATGCGGCTGGCGGGGATCATCGCGCGGACGATGCCGTAGATGACGACGGCGACGACGGGCATGGCGGCCAGGAGCACGCCTGCCATCGGGACGTCGAGGCTCAGGGCGAGCGCGAGGCCGCCGACGGCGGCGATCGGCGCGGTCAGGAGCATCGTGAGGGCCATGACCAGCATCGTGACGATCTGGGTGACGTCGTTGGTGGTGCGGGTGATGAGCGAGGGGGCGCCGAAGCGGTCCATCTCGGCGGCCGAGAACCGCTGCACCTGGGCGAAGAGGTCGGCCCTGAGGTCGCGGCCGACGGCCATGGCGGCCTTGGCGCCGAAGTAGACGGCGAGGCCGGCGGCGGTGATCTGGACGAGGGTGACGGCGAGCATGAAGCCGCCGTGGCGCAGCACGTAGTCGGTGTCGCCTTGGGCGACGCCGTTGTTGATGAGGTCGGCGTTGAGGGTGGGCACGTAAAGGGTGGCCATCGTCTGGACGATCTGGAAGACGACGGTGAGGACCAGGGGGCGGCGGTGCGGGCGCAGGTATTCGCCGATGAGCCGGAAGACGTGTCCTTCGGGCGAGGACTCCTCGGGGTCGGCCTCCGAGCCGGCGCCCTTGGGGGTCGGGGGTTCGGTCGGAGTGGCGGGCGCGGAGCGCCCTCCGGTCTGGGGAGAGGTGGGCGCACCGAACCGGTCGGGTGGGGTGACGGGTGAGGGCGGTTTTCCTGTCATGCGGACGAGCATAGCAGTACTCTTGGACCGAGTACAAAGTTTTTCTCGGTTCAGATTTTGATCTGGTATAGTTATAGGTGTGGAGCAACACACCGGCCTGCGAGCCCGCAAGAAGAACGCGACCTGGGACCTCTTGAAGACGACCGCGCTCGCGATGTTCGAGGAGCGCGGCTACGAGAACGTCTCCGTCGCCGAGATCGCCGCCGCCGCCGAAGTCTCCAAGGCCACGGTCTTCAACTACTTCCCCAGCAAGGAAGACCTCGTCATCGGCGGCATGAAGCAGCACACCGGGGACGCCGCCCGCATCGTGCGCGAGCGCCCCGTCGGCCAGACTCCGCACGACGCCCTGCGTGAACACTTCCTCCACCTGCTCGAACGCCACGCCCCGCAGGTCGGCATGAGCGACAGTCCGCTGTTCCTTCAGATCCAGCGCCTCCTCATCGCCACGCCCGTCCTCATGATCAGCGCCATGGACTACCGCCGCCGCTCCTCGATCGAACTCTCCGAGGAACTCATGGCCGAGGGGTACTCGCAGCTGACCTCGCGGCTGGTCGGCGCCCAATTGCTGCACACCCAGTACATCCTCGTCGAGCTCAACGTCAGGCGGATGCTCAACGGCGACCCGATCGAGGACATCCGCCGGCAGGCGTTCGCCGCCGCCCACCACGCCTTCGGCCTGCTGGAGAACGGCATCGGCGACCTGATGCGCCGCGACACCGAGCCGCCCGCGCCGGACGCCTCCTACACTCCCGACGGGTGCCGCGTCGACTACGAGCCGGGCGGGAGCGAAGCGCGCGAGGCCGCCGAGCGGGTGCTCAACGACACCGAGAACGAACTCCTCCAGGACCTGACCGACCCGAGGCGCTGACGCGACCTGCGTGAACAGGGATGCCCGTTACTACTGTGGCCCAGCGTGACTAGACTGCGCCACATGTCCTCACTCGACCACCTCGTCCTCGCCACGCCCGACCTCGCGGCCACCGTGGCCGAAGTCCAGCGCCTCACCGGGACGCGACCCGTCCCCGGCGGCGTCCACACCGGACTCGGCACCAGGAACTTCCTGCTGGGCCTCGGCGACGGCGCCTACCTCGAGATCGTCGGACCCGACCCCGAACAGGGCACCCCGGAGGCCCCGCGGCCCTTCGGGATCGACGTCCTCACCGAGGCCCGCCTCGTCACCTGGGCGGTGCGCGTCGAGGGCATCGACGCCGCGGTCGACGCCGCCCGCGAGGCCGGCTACGACCCCGGCGAGCCCTGGGAGATGTCGCGGCGGACCCCCTCGGGCGACCACCTCTCCTGGCGGCTCACCCTCGACCGCGAACGGGGCCACTCCGGACTCGTCCCGTTCCTCATCGACTGGGCCCAGGCCCCGCACCCGGCCGCGAACCTGCCGGTCGTGCCGCTCGTCGGCCTCGAAGCGGTCCACCCCGACCCCGCGCGCGTCGAAGGCCCCATCGCCGCGATCGGCGCGAAGCTCCCGGTCAAGGCCGGCAACCGCCCTTCACTGGCGGCCACGCTCTTCGGCGAGACCGGCCTGGTCGTCCTGCACTGAACCGACGCTCAGGCCCGGCTCGCCTTCAGCGAGTACATCAGCGGCGCCCGCGGCGTGCCCTCCGGCTGCCGGAAGGCCCCGCCGTCGCGCTCCAGGGTCCCGAAATGCTGGAAGAGGGTCCAGTCGAACTCGTGCAGGAACTCGATCCGCAGGCCGTTCGCGGCCAGCGCCGAGACCACCGCGCCGATCGCGTGGTTCCACTCGTGGCTGAGGTTGTGCTCGGTCTCGGCCGCGAAGTCGACGTAGGTGCCCGGCTCGTCCAAGACCACGGGCTCGCGGCTGAGGTAGTCGCGTTCGAACCGGGTGCCGGTGCCCCAGTCCAGGACGTTCGCCAGCGGGTGGAACTCGGCCAGGTACAGGAACCCGCCGGGTGCGACGAGCGAGGCGACGACCTCGGCCCAGCGCTCGATGTCCGGGAGCCAGCACAGCGCGCCGATGCCGGTGTAGACGACGTCGAAGGTCTCGCCGCCGAGCGCGGTGCGGGCGTCGTAGACGTCGGCGGCGACGAACGCGGCCTGCTCGGCGGCGTAGCCGAGCTTGCCGGCCAGGCCCCGGGCGACCTCGACCGCCGGTGCGGAGAAGTCCAGCCCGACGACGCGGGCGGCGCCGCGGCGCGCCCACGAGAGCGTGTCCTGGCCCATGTGGCACTGGAGGTGGACCAGGCGCTTGCCGGTCACGTCGCCGACCTCGTCGGCCTGGAAGCCGGCGACGGTGTCCTTCCCGGCGAGGAAGGCGTCGTGGTCGTAGAAGGCGCTGGCGGCGTGGATGGGGACGCGCTCGTCCCACATGGCCCGGTTGGCCTCGCGCCAAGCGGGCTCGGATGCGGTGCTCATGGGCACCACGATCGCATCGGGGCGCCTGGGCGGCAAGCGGTTTAACCGCTCTTTCGCGGTCAGGCGCTCTTGCTGCGTGCTCCGGGGAAGTCCGAGACGTAGGTCCAGCCCAGGTGCTCGTACAGGGCTCGGCCCTCGTCGCTGCCGACCAGGAGACCCTGCCGCATCCCGAGGTGGTACGCGGTGGTGGACAGCGCCCGCATGAGGGTCGAGCCGAGGCCTCGGCGCTGGTGGTTAGGGGCGGTGACGACCTTGTCGAAGACGCCGATCTCGCCGGTGCGGCCCAGTCTCGCGGAGGCGGCCAGGTCGCCGTTGAAGTGGAAGGCCCGGGCGACGGTGAGCTCCCCTTCGGTCTCGACGTTCAGCCGGCAGCCCTCGGGGGCGGCGTAGGCGGTCGGGTTGAAAGCGGTGGTCATGAGGTGTCCGGCGTCGTCCATCGTCCAGGTCGAGGGGACGGCGTCGCGCAGGTCGTCGGTGGGCCCGGCGATCATGATCTGGTGGCCCGGCGCCGCCATGCGCTCGGCGGCCTCGGCGAGGGACGCGGCGGTGTAGGTGTGGAAGACCTGGCGCAGGTCGGTGCCGGGCGCACCGACGGGGACCGCGAAGCCGCCGGGCACGGGGACCGGCTGCGGGGTGACGCGCGAGACGGCGCGGCCGCGGCCCCAGGCCATGACGAGGTCGGGGATCGAGTGGCCGGCGGGGTTGTCGGTCGACATGAGGGCTCCTTCGAGGGAATCGAGTCGCCCCATCTTATTGCAAGTATCTTGCAATAGTCGATCGGCGTCGTGGAGTGTGATCGGGATTGTCGGTGCCCTCGCGTAGGCTCGGCGCGACGATCGCGAGGCGGGGGAGGCAGCAGTGGGCGATGCCGTGAAGTCGAGTGAAGACGGTCTGGCGAGGTGCCCGTGGGGGACCGATCCGGAGATCTACCGGGAGTACCACGACGGCGAGTGGGGGCGGCCGATCCGCGGCGACGACGCCCTGTTCGAGCGCGTCAGCCTGGAGGCCTTCCAGTCGGGCCTGTCGTGGCTGGTGATCCTGCGCAAGCGGGACGCCTTCCGCAAGGCGTTCGCGGACTTCCGGATCGCGAAGGTCGCCGAGTTCACCGACGACGACGCCGAGCGGCTGCTCCAGGACCCCGGGATCGTCCGCAACCGCGCCAAGATCGCCGCCACCATCGCGAACGCCAAGGCCGCAAGGGAACTCGACGGCGGGCTGAGCGCGTTCGTGTGGTCCTTCGCGCCCGAGCGGCGCCGGCGCCCGAAACTGCTCGCGGACATCCCCGCGGTGACCCCGGAGTCCACCGCGCTGTCGAAGGCGCTCAAGAAGCAGGGCTTGCGGTTCGTCGGGCCGACCACGGCCTACGCGATGATGCAGGCGATCGGGATGGTCGACGACCACCTCGCCGACTGCCACGTGCCCGAACTTCCATGAGGCGCGTCGGCGAACCCCTCGGTTCGCCGACGCGCACTGATCATCTGGTGACGGTGAACGCGCCGGTGGCGTCGACCCCGTTCACCGTGAGGTGGAGTTCGACCGTGCCGGAGCGCCAGGCGACGAGTTCACCCGTGCCGGGGTCGAACCACGCGTCGTAGCGCCACCAGTGCAGCGGCCCGGGCGCCCGCTCGCTCACGTAGACCTCGTCGGAGCTCCAGTCGGCGCCCATCGGGTAGGCGACCGGCATCGCCGTGCCGCCCTGGACCAGTTCGGCCCCGACCGTGACCGCCTCGCCGACCTTGAGGTCCGCCGAAGCGACGCTCAGCTCGTCCAGCTGGGGCCTGACCAGCGCCGAGAGCCATTCGCTCCCGCCCCAGTGCGGCGTCCCGTCGACGCCGAACTCGGTCCAGCCGACGAACCCGCCTTCGCCCGGGGTGCTCGACGGCGCCTTCCCGGAGTTGCCGTTCACCCAGTAGGAGACCCCGTCGACGCGGGCGGCGTCGAAGTAGCCGGCGTGGGCGCCGATGTAGGCCGCCTCCTTGCCGCTGTCGGCCTCGAACCCGGTGAGCCAGCGCTCCACGACCTCGGCCTCCAGGCGGTCGCCGAGCTGGCTCGCCGCCTGCGGGCTCTTGTCGTTCGTCGGCACGTGGGCGACCACCGCGACCGAGTCGACGTCGGGATCGTCGGCCGCCTCGTCCAGCGTCTCGCGGAGCATGGCGATCTGGTCCCAGCCGCCGTCGGCGATGGTGAGCCCCGAGGTGTCGAGCGTGACGAACCTGGTGCCGCCGCGGTCGAAGGTCTGGTACGCCGGGCCGAACACCGCCGACCAGTCGTCCACGTCGCAGCCCATCGCCTCGTGGTTGCCCGGCACGTAGACCCAGTCGAGGTCGTCGCCGAGTTCTTCGTCGAGGATCCGCTCGGCGAGCGCGAGGTCGTCGCTCTCGCACTCGTCCACCAAGTCCCCGTTGATGATCAGGAACTCCGCGTCGGAGGCCTTGATCTCCTGGAGGGTGCGGCGGGCCGAGGCGACGATGGCGCTGTCGGGGTTCTCGGCGGTGAACTGCGCGTCGGACATGACCGCGAAGGTCCAGTCGGCGCCGTCGAGGTCGCCGGCCACCATCGGGTCGGGCAGCGCCTCGTCGGCCGGGACCTCGACGTCGGGCGCGGTGTACGCCACGAGGTCGGAGATGGTGATCTCGCCCTGGTAGGCGGCGTCGGGCCGGGTCTCGGCGACGTAGAAGCGGTAGACCGAGACCGGGTAGTTCACGCCCTCGGGGACGGCGAACTCGACCCACTGCCAGCCCGGCTCGGTGAGGTAGTCGCCGCGCAGCACCACGTCGGTGCCGGCCGCGTCCTTGAGGTTGAGGGACGGCCATTCGCCGTCGCCCTGGGAGTCGATCCACATCCCGAACCGCTGCGGCTGGCCCTCGACGGCGATGTTCGCCGGCGGGCGGACGTAGGCGGCGCGGGTGGCGGTGGACTGCGAGAAGTCGTAGGTGATCTTCAGGCCGTCGCCGTCGTGTCCCGTTGCGGGCGTGATGGATCCGGTCGCCCGCGCGGCCGAGAAGATCCACTGCGACGCGTCGGCGAAGTCGGCCACCGGCTGCTCGGTGAGCCCGACGGTGACGGCGAGCGCCGTGGTCTTCCCGGCGACGGTGAGCGCCACCGTGCCGGACCCGCTCGCGGTGTTCGCGGTGAGGGTGAAGCCGCCGAGGCCGTCGGGGGCGATCGCGAACAGGTCCTCGTCGTAGTCGAGCGCGATGTCGGCCGGGTCGATCGGCGCGGTGAAGCCGTCCGCGTCCGTCCCGATGAGCTGGAACGCCGTCTCGGCTCCGGCCTCGGGCAGCGACAGGAGCCGCTGCGACGGCTCGATCGCGTCGAGTGGGCCGAGGACCGTCAGTGTCGTTGCGCCGCTGGAGCTTCGGGACTTGGCCGTCGCGGTGACCTCCCCGGACCGGTACCCGGCATGGAAGACCGCGTCATCGTCCACCTGGCCCGCCCATGACGGCGAGGTCCGCCAGCGCGGCGTCGCCTCGGCCGGGGCGAGCGTCTCGTCGTGCGCGGCCCACGAGAGCGGCCGGCTCAGCCCGGGGAAGACCCGGTCGTAGTCGGCGCCGTCGATCGCGCCGGGCGTGAACGGCGCCTGTGGGGCGACCGCGAACCCGTCGACCTCGCCGTCCCCGGCCGGGACGGTGAACGCCAGGCCGTTGCCCACGGCCCGCTCGGTGCCGTCCGAGGGGCTGTTGACGGCGATCAGATCATCGGTGCCGGGGGAGCGCGCGAGGAGCGTGGAGGAGCCGCCGCCGTCGAGGTTGAGCGCGCTGTGGGCGCCCATGGCCAGGAGCTGTTCGGCGAGTTCGTCGAGGGTGTACCCGCCGCTGGCGGCCTGGCGGCCGTCCACGGTGACCGCGTACAGGGTGGTGCCGTCCTCGGAGAGGCCGACGGCGGTGCGCGGGTGGCGGGTCTGGTCGGTGTGCGTGACGATCCCGCCGTCCTCGACCAGGATCTGGCGGCCCGAGACCGCCGTCTGCGGGACTTCGCCGTCGACCACGGGCGCGTAGTCGACCTCGACCGCGTCGCCGATCGCGAGGGCGCCCAGGGCCGTCGCCCCGGCGTCGCGGCCGACGAGTGTGACCGCGTTCTCGGCGATCGGCCCGGCCGCGGGCGCGTCGGTGACCGACGCGACGACACCGTCCACGATGGTCACCTCGAGGATGTCGGCGGCGCCTTCGGTGACGCGGGCCCGGCTCGCCTCGCCCCAGTTCGCGTCGTACACGCCGATGCCGCCCGCGGGCAGCTCGGTCGTGTTGAGGCCGTGGAGATCGAACGTCGCCGACCCGCTGACCGCGGTGCCGGTGAAGCCGACCGACTCGATGGCCCCGCGCCCGTCGGCGTCGAAGCCGATCACGTTGGCGGTGCCGGTGTCGGCGGACTTGACGAGTTCGCCGCCGCTGATGGCGACGCCTTCGGCCCCGCCGGTGTCGTTGATGTCGAAGAAGTCGGCGTTGAAGGCCAGGACCGTGTCCTCAAGGCCCGCAGCCTGTTCGCGGACCGGCGCGGCGTCGGCGACCGTTCCGGGCGAGAGGTACGCGGGGTGCACGTCGGCGGTCAGGTCCACGGTGACCGCGTCGGCGCGCAGCCAGCCCTGGTCCTCCCAGCGGTCGGAGGACTCGAGCATCACGCCGGGGGCGAGCAGGGTGGTGCCGGCGTCGACGGTGATGGCGTCGCCGTCCGCATCCTGGGCGCTCGCGGGCGGTGCGACGGCGCCGGCGGCCAGCAGGGCCGCGAGGATCCATGGGGTCTTGCGCACGATGGGACCTGGCCTTCGGGGGAGTCGCGGTTCTCGGTCCCACCCAAGATCCCATGAAAATCAGCTACACGGGAAGTCCCGTGTACGAAAATAATCGCCAAATTCTGTGCGAACCACACCCGTCACACAGGTTCGGGTCCAGCGGCCGTCCCGAACTCCTCGGGCCGCCCGAAGTAGGCGACGAACGCCGCGGTCGCCGCGGCGAGCCCGACCACGACCACCGAAGCGGGGATCGACCCGCCGAAGGCCGCGAGCGCCAGCGCCGCCGCGGCGGCGACCGAGCCCCACCAGCGGCGGTTCGACAACGCGCACAACAGCAGGCACAGCGCCAGCGCGGCGCACAGCAGCCACCGCTCGAGCGCGGGCAGCGGATCGGCGGCGTGCTCGGCGGCCCTGCCCAGGCCGAACGCGACGAGCGTGATCGACACGACCACCACCAGGTGCGCGACGAGCAGGAACCGCGGCTGCGCGGTGTTCTCCTCGTCGAAGCCGAACCGGAAGTTGAGCCACCACAGCCCGATGAGGAGCGCGAACCCGGTGAGCCCGACCGCAACTTGGTGCCAACCCCACTCGACCTCGCCCATGGCCGTCACCAGTTGCAGCACCGCCTCGCCGAGCACGATGATGACGAACAGCCCGAGACGCTCGCCCAGGTGCGAGCCGTGCAGGTCCGACGGCTCGAAGTCCTGCACGGGGCGCCTGCTGCGCTCGGCGCGCTGGCGCATCCGCTCCTGGAACTGCTCCATCCGCTCGGGGTCGGCCTCGACGACCATGGCCCCCGCGAGGGTCATCGCGACGCCGAGCGCCCACAGGCCGAGCTGGTAGCGGGGGTCGTCGGCCCAGAACGCGGCGATCCACGGCAGGAGCCCCGCGTTCCGCTGCGCCGCAGACCAGTTCATCACCATCTTGCCGGACCGGTTCAGGCCCTTGGAGGCGACGCCGCTGGTGTAGAGGTACGCGGCGGCGAACACGGCCGCGTGTGCGCCGGTCGCCTCGGGCACGGCGGCGGCCATGGCCGCGAGGCCGACCATGCCCAGCAGCATGGTGCGCGTGCGGGTCCGCTCCGAGGCGACGTTGGAGTAGACGGTGAACGAGGTCCAGATGAGCCAGATCGCGGTGTAGAGCGTGAAGAACGCCGCGAGGTTCAATCCGCCGGGATGGACCAGCAGGTGCGTCAACTGGGACACCGCGGCGACGACCACGAGGTCGAAGAACAGCTCGAGCCACGTCGCATGGCGCGGTGAGGTCATCTGTACGGTCACGAACGGACAACCTACTCCTCCCGCCTCGTGGACGGGGCCGGGTCGGCGAAGCTGAGACCCCGTCAGGCGTCGGGGGCGGTGGAGCCTCTGGGGACCACTCGGCATTGGACCGTTCTGATGCCCTTGCCGTGTTCGGCGTCTATCGATTCGAAGAGGGCCCTGGCCGCGGCTCGGCCCAGTTCTTCGAGGTTCATGTCCACGCTGGTCAGTTGCGGGCGGGCTCCCGAGGTCATGACCTGCCAGTTGTCGAAGCCCATCACGGCGACGTCGTCGGGTACGCGGCGGCCCCGTTCGCGCAGCGTGTCGAGCACGCCCCTGGCCACTTGGTCGGAGCCGCACAGCACCGCGTCGACGTCCGGCTCGCGGTCCAGGAGCATCCCGGCCGCGGCGCGGCCCCAGCCCTCTTCCCAGGTGCCGTAAGCGACCTGGCCCACCAGCGGGATGCCGGCCTCGTCGAGCGCGGCCCGCACGCCGTCGACGCGGTCGCGCGCGGCGCTGTACTGCCGGTCGCCGCTGATGTGGGCGATCCTGGTGCGCCCGCACGCGATGAGGTGCTCCACGGCCATGCGGCCGGCGCCGACGTTGTCGGGGACGATGGAGAGGTCCTCGGGATTCTCCGAGGGCGCGTAGGCGTAGACGACCGGCACGTCCACCGAGTCGGCCAGAGGCGGCCGTGGGTCGGTGGAGGAGCCGACCACGATGAGGCCGTCGACCCGGCGGCTGAGCAGGGCCCGCACGTGGTGGCGCTCGCGGATCGCGTCGCCCCTGGCGTCGCACAGGAACACCGAGACCTGTCCCGCACCGAAGGCGTCCTCGGCGCCCATGAGGATCGGGAGGCTGAAGCGCCCCACCAGGTCCGAGGTCAGGAGGCCCACGGTCCCGGTCTTGCCGGCGAGGAGCCCGCGGGCCAGTGAATTGGGGGAGAACGACAACTGCGCGGCCGCCTCGAAGACCCGCTCGCGGGTCTGGGCGTGGACGTGGTTGCGGCCGTTGAGGGCCTTGGAGGCGGTGGCCACGGAGACGCCCGCCAGCCGGGCCACATCGGACAGTGTGGCGGTGCGGGTGCCGCGCGGTGCCGGGGATCTGGCCACGTCGTCCTCCTTCGTCGGCTGGGCCCGGTGCGAAATGACGGCCGAAAGCAGTTTCGGCGGGCCGCGGGTCGACTGTATCCGACGAGCCGAAATGCCGCTGCACCGGCTTTCGGTGATGACGTCGCAGGTCTGTGCCTCGCTCG
Organism: Glycomyces harbinensis; assembly: GCF_900101745.1. GTDB lineage: Bacteria > Actinomycetota > Actinomycetes > Mycobacteriales > Micromonosporaceae > Glycomyces > Glycomyces harbinensis. The sequence continues at coordinate 28,462 of NZ_FNAD01000007.1, forward strand.
GAATTGAATGACATCGATGCATTGACATCTCGTGTCCGCGACCTCTAGCATCGTTGGCGACGGCCGTACCGAAAAGGTTTTCGGATGCTTTCGGATCCCGGCACTTCGGCGCACCCCCGCGCACCCGAACGACTCGGAGGCTCGCAATGTCGCAACGCCCCCCGACCACCCGAATCCTCGCCGCCTCGGTCGCGCTCGCCGCGGGACTCGCCGGCGCGCTCACCGTCCAGGCCCCCGCCGCGGCCCAGCAGACGATCGGCTACCCCGAGTTCACCGGCGGCGACGCCGTCCCGCCGGAGCCGGCCCCCTACACCGTCGACGGCATGATGCCGGTCATGTTCGCGGCCGAGGCCGACGGCACCGACTTCTGGATGGACCGCCTCCTCGCCCGCGAAGGCGCCGACCCCGCCGGCGACCAGTGGCTCATGACCCGCGGCCGGGCCCTGCTCATGCGCGTCCACGACCCCGACGTGATCGGCTTCGGCGGCGAGTTCGCCTACTACGACCCGTATTTCGACCGCGCCTCGAACACTGACGGTTTTACCGTGAACATCGGCGACGGCGACTTCACCGAGGTCGCGGCCGAGCGCCGCCAGACCCCCAGCCACTGGACCAGCGTCCACGAGGGCGGCGACCTCACCGCCGAGGTCCAGAAGTTCATCACCGACGCCAACGTCGCGGTCGCCAACGTGACCGTCACGAACGACGGCCCGACCGCGACCGTGCCGCTGCGCGTCGAGTCCGACTTCGCCTGGCAGGCCGAAGGCGACGAGCTCACCGGCGTCCTCGACGTGCAGAACTCCAGGTCCGAGCGCCTCACCACCGTCTTCCCGCGCCTCTCGGGCACCGGCCTCGCCCCCGAGGACGGCGCCCTCACCGGCGAACTCCAACTCGCCCAAGGCGAATCGGCGACCTTCAAGGTCCAGCTCGGCATGATCGCCGAGGAGATCCCGGCCTCGCGCACCGAGTACGACCACTACCGCGCCGTCGCGGCTGGCGACGCGTTCGCCGAGCACGTCCAGACGTACAACCAGTGGTGGGCCGACAACCTGCCCTACTTCGACTTCCCCGACGAGGCGCACAAGAAGTTCGTCTACTACCGCTGGTGGCTGATGCGCTACAACTACCTCGACGCGGACATCCCCGGCAACGACTTCCAGTTCCCCACCTCCATCGAGGGCGTCACCGGCTACAACAACGCCATCGCCCTCACCGTCCCGATGTTCATCGACGACCTGAAGTACCTGCGCGACCCCGCCTACTCCTACGGGCCCTGGGTCTCCACCGGCGAGTCCTCCGGCGGCGGGCGCTTCATGGACAACCCCGGCGACCCCGAGAACTGGTCGAACTCCTACACCCAGTACATCTCCGAGGCCGCCTGGCGCTCCTACCAGATCCACGGCGGACCGGTCGACATCGCCGAGAACCTCGCCCGCTACGCCGAAGGCGACGTCAAGGGGCAGCTGGAGACCTTCGACTCCGACGACAACGGCCTCATCGAGTACGACTGGGGCGCCATGACCGGCAACGACGCCGATGCCGTGTCCTTCCACTGGAGGGACGGGAACCTCGACCGCGCCGAGTCCGCCTACCAGTACTCCGGGGCCCTGGCCGCCGCCGAGGCCTACGAACTCGCCGGCGACACCGCCAAGGCCGAGGAGATGCGCGGGCTCGCGCAGACCATCGCCGACGCCATCACCGACGTCCTGTGGAACCCCGAGACCGAGCTGTTCGAGCACGTCCACGTCGAGTCCGGCGACCACGTGCCGTGGAAGGAGATCAACAACTACTACCCGTTCTCCGTCGGCGCCGTCCCGAACGAGGCGCCCTACACCGAGGCGCTGCGCCTCTTCGCCGACCCGGCCGAGTACCCGGTCTTCCCCTTCTACACCGCGAACCAGGCCGACAAGGCCGAGGCCGCCGAGCAGGGGAACCCCGGCTCCAACAACTTCTCCCAGATCAACTCGACCGTCCAGTTCAGACTCTTCTCCTCGGTCCTGCGCGACTACGACACCGACGCGATCACCACCGAGGACTACAAGAAGCTCCTGTACTGGAACGCCTGGTCCACCTACATCGACGGCGACACCGCCTGGCCCGACTCCAACGAGTTCTGGGCGGACTGGAACCCCGGCGCCGAGTCCATCGACTACCGGTCCTGGATCCACCACACCACCCTCGGCTCCAGCATCTGGACCTATGTGGAGGACGTGGCGGGACTGCGCCCCCGCACCGACGACAGGATCGAGCTCTCGCCGATCGACATCGGCTGGGACCACTTCACCGTCAACAACCTCCGCTACCGCGACGCGGACCTCACGATCGTCTGGGACGAGCCCGGCGACGGCACCGTCCACTACCCCGGCGTCCCCGAGGGCTACTCCGTCTACATCGACGGCAGCCGCGCCTTCACCCTCGACAGCCTCGTCCCGGCGGTCTGGGACCCCGACACGGGCAAGGTCAAGTTCACCGAAGGCGGCCGAGTCCTCAAGTCCTACAAGATGAAAGACCTCTCCGCGCCCGAGGACGTCGCCCTCGACGGCCGCGTCGTGGACGTCTTCGCCAAGGCCGGCGCCGACCTCGAAGGCGACGCCCCCAACCTCGCCGCGGGACAGACCGCGACCGCCTCCCACACCGCCGCGGGAAGCGCCACCGCGGCCGCCGTCGACGGCGCCACCTGGAGCGACCCGATCTGGAGCAGCGAAGGCTCCGGCAACGAGACCGACTGGTACGAAGTCGAACTCGACCAGGCGACCGAAGTGGACGAAGTCCGGCTCTACTTCTACCGCGACAGATCCGCCACGGGCCTGGCCGAACCGGCGGTCTACCAGATCCAGTACCACGACGGCACCGGCTGGGTCACCGTCGAGGACCAGGCCAAGACCCCGGCGATACCGCAGGCCAACTACAACCTCGTCCAGTTCCCCGGCGTCAGCACCGACCGCATCAGGGTCCTGGTCGACCACCAGGACGCCCACGCCACGGGCCTCAAGGAAGTCCAGGTCATGAGCACCGGGCACGACGCCGACCCGCCGGACAACACCGCGCCCTACGCCCTGGCCCGCCAAGACCTCGCGTTCCGCCAGCCCATGCAGGCGCTGCTCACCGGCACCGTCAAGGACGACGGCCTGCCGCTCGAAGGCTCGCTCACCGCGCAGTGGTCGCAGGTCGACGGCCCCGGCGACGTCGTCTTCGAGGACTCGGCCGCGTCGAGCACCATCGCCACGTTCACCGAGCCGGGCACATACGCGCTCAAGCTCGATGCAGGCGACGGCGCGGCCGACTCGGAGTCCACAGTGACCGTCGAGATCGCCGAACCCGACGACCGCACCAACGCGGCCCTCTTCGCGACCGCCACCGCCTCCTACACCTCGCCGTGGGAGAACGCCGCCGCCGTCAACGACGGGATCGACCCGCCGCGCTCCAACGACGGCACCAACCCCCGCTGGGGCACCTGGCCCGAGACCGGCGAGCAGTGGGTCCAGCTCGAATGGGCTGCGCCCGTCCGCCTCGACGCCTCAGACATGTACTTCTTCGACGACGGCGGCGGCGTGCTCGCCCCCGCCGAATGGCGCCTCCAGTACCGCGACGGCGACCAGTGGGCCGACGTCGAACCCGAAGGCGCCTACGGGACCGCGACCGACCAGTACAACCAGGTCGCCTTCGACCCCGTCACCACCACCGCGCTGCGGGCCGTGCTCCAGAGCGGCGGCGCCAGCGTCGGCGTCCTCGAATGGAAGGCCTTCGCCGAGGCACCCGAGAGCGTCCGCCCGGTCCACCAGCCCACCACCGCCGGGACCGTGCCGACACTGCCGGCCACCGCCACGTGCGTGTACGCCGACGGCACCCGCGTCGACCTCCCCGTCGTGTGGGGGCCGATCACCGACGAGGACGTGGCCCAGCCCGCCACCGCCTTCGACGTCGGCGGCCTCGTGACCGGCCTCGTGCTCCCCGCCCAGGCCACCGTCCACGTCAGACTCCACGACCAGGTCGAGGTCACCGCGCTGGAGACCGAGGCGGTCACCACCACCGCCGGAACCGCGCCCTCCCTGCCGCCCACCGTCACCGCCGTCTACAACGACGGCTCCAAGGACAACGTCTCGACGGCCGTCACCTGGGAGGACATCGACCCCTCGCAGTACGGCGCGCCCGGCACCTTCACCGTCCAGGGCGCGGTCGCGGGCACCTCACTGCGCGCCCAGGCCACCGTCACCGTCACCTGATCTCCACCGGCACAAGGAGAACACCATGCACCGCACCGCCATCCGAAGAACCTTCGCCGCCGCGCTGGCCGCGGCCCTGGCCTGGAGCCTGTTCCAGATCGCGACCCCGGCCCAAGCCCAGGCCGTGAACGTCGCCCGATCGGCGACCCCCTCCGCCTCGTACACCTCCTCGTGGGAGTCCTTGGCGGCGATCAACGACGGGATCGAGCCGCCCGGCTCCAACGACACCCAGAACCCGCGCTGGGGCACCTGGCCCCAGACCGGATCCCAATGGGTGCAGCTGACCTGGACGAGCCCCGTCACCGTGTCCTCTTCGGACCTGTACTTCTTCGACGACTCCGTGAACGGCGGCCCCGGCGGCGTCCGGCTCCCCTCCAGCTGGCGGATCGAATACCTCAACAACGGCGCCTGGACACCCGTCGGCGGCGCGAGCGCCTACGGCCTCAACGCGAACCAGTACAACCACACGAACTTCAACGCCGTCACCACCACGGCCGTCCGCGCGGTCCTCCAGAGCGGCGCCGGGTCCGTCGGCGTCCTCGAATGGAAGGTCTGGGGCCAGGGCTCGGCCGCCCAGACGGGCAACCCGATCGTCACGAACATCTACACCGCCGACCCGGCCACGCTCGTCGTCGGCGACACCGCCTACCTCTTCACCGGGCGGGACGAGGCCGCCGCCGGACAGCAGTCCTTCGTCATGGACGAGTGGCACGCCTTCTCCTCGACCGCGCCGACCAACAGCGCCTCCGCCTGGACCGCCCACGGCGCGCGGCTCTCACTCGACGTCTTCGACTGGGCGGGAGCCAACGCCTGGGCCTCCGAAGTGGAGCAGGGGCCGGACGGCCGCTACTACTGGTTCGTCTCGGTCGACGGCAACACCGACAACGGCTGGATGAACATCGGCGTGGCCGTGGCGGACGACCCGCTCGGCCCGTACGAGGACGCCATCGGCGCCCCGCTCATCTCCGACTCGACCCCGAACTCCTCGGCGCTCAACATCGACCCGACGGTCTTCCGCGCCTCCGACGGCCAGATCTACCTCTACTGGGGCTCGTATTGGCAGCCGCGCATGGCGAAGCTCAACCAGAACATGACCTCCCTCGCGAGCGCCGTCACCACCCCGCAGGGCCTGACCGACTTCTGGGAGGCCCCTTGGATGTTCGAGCGCAACGGCACGTATTACATGGCCTACGCCTCGAACGCGGGCTCGGACTGCGTCACGAGCTCCTCCTACGCGTGCATCCGGTACGCGACCGCCACCAACCCGGCCGGCCCGTGGACGCACCGCGGCGTCGTCCTCGGACAGGTCACCTCCACGACCAACCATCCCGCGATCATGCAGTTCAACGGCCAGTGGTGGATGGTCTACCACACCGCGGACGCGCCCGGCGGCGGGAACTTCCGCCGCTCGGTCGCGATGGACCAACTGTCCTTCAACGCCGACGGCACGATCCAGAAGGTCGTGCAGACCAGGGGAGCCGCTTGATGAACCTGAACCGCCGCAACGCACTTCGCCTGGGCGCCCTGGCGTCCACGGCCCCCGCCGGGTTCCTCCACCAGGGCCCGGCGGGGGCCGCCCCGGCGGCCGCCGATCCCGCAACCCCCGACTCGTGGACCGCCCGGCCCTTCGGCCTCGACCAGGTCGCACTCGACGACTCGATCTTCACCGCCAAACGCGACCGCATGCTCGCCTACGCGCGCGGCTACGAAGCCGACCGCGGCGAACTCGCCGGCCCCGACCGGATGCTCTACAACTTCCGCGCCGCCGCCGGCCTCCCCAACCCCGACGGCGCCGAACCGCCCGGCAGCTGGGACAACGAGACCGGCTACCTGCGAGGCCACTACAGCGGCCACTTCCTGTCCATGCTCGCCCAAGCCTGGGCGAGCACCGGCAAACGCGTCTACAAACGCAAACTCGACCACCTCGTCAAGGGCCTCACCGACGCCCGCGACGCCTTCGCCGCCGCGGCGGCCGAACCGACGCCCCGCGTCGAAGGCCACACCGGCACCGCCGTGCGCCTCACCGGCTCGCCCCTGGGCCACGCCGAACACCTCGCGCTCCCGGCCGGACTCGTCGAGGGCCACAGCGCCCTCACCGTCGCCGTCCGGCTCAAACCCGGCACCGTCGACCGCACGAAACTGCCCGACCCGAACGCCGACCCCGCGCCGCTCCTCAACGACGTCAAGGTCTTCGACTTCGGAGCCGACGCCGACCGCCACCTCTACCTCACCCTCCGCGCCGACAACGCGAACCCGTTCCCGCGCTTCGCCATCACCACCGGCGGACCCGGCGCCGAGCAGCGCGTCACCGCGACCTCGCCGATCCCGGCGGGAGAGTGGACCCACCTCGCGGTGACGCTCGACGGCACCACCGCGGCCCTGTACGTCGACGGCGCGCTCGCCGCCTCGGGCCCGGCCTCGCTCACCCCCGCCGACCTCGGCACCCTTGCGCACCACTGGATCGGCCGCGGCCAGTACCCGCAGGGGAGCGTCCAGTACCTCGCCGCCGACGTGGACGAGTTCCACGTCTTCGGCACCGCGCTCGGAGCCGAAGACGTCGCCGCGCTCCTGGAGGGCGGGAGCGGCGACCTCGCCGCCTACCGATTCGACGACGAACCCGGACCGGTGTGCGCCGACGCCTCCGGCAACGGCAACGACGCCCGCCTCATCGGCCCCGAAGGCCGCCACCCCGGCTTCCTCGCCGCCTACCCCGAGACGCAGTTCCTGCGCCTGGAGGAGTTCGCGACCTACGGCGGCAACGCCGGGATCTGGGCGCCCTACTACACCTGCCACAAGATCATGGCCGGCCTCCTCGACGCCCACCGCCTCGCGGGCAGCGATGACGCCCTCGACCTTGCCACCGGCATGGGCGAATGGGTCCACTCGCGACTCGTCGCCCTGCCCCGCGAACGCCTGGACCGCATGTGGTCGATCTACATCGCGGGCGAGTACGGCGGCATGAACGAGTCCATGGCGGCGCTGGCCGCCCTGCACCCCGACCGGCCCGAGTTCCTCGAGACCGCGAGGCTGTTCGACAACACCGCCCTCCTGGAGGCCACCGCCCGGGGCACCGACCTCCTCGACGGCAAGCACGCCAACCAGCACATCCCGCAGTTCACCGGGTATCTGCGGATGCACGAGCAGGGCGCGGGCGAGGGCTACCGCACGGCCGCCGCGAACTTCTGGGACATGGTCGTGCCCCACCGCGCCTATGCCCACGGCGGCACCGGGGTCGGCGAGATCTTCCGCGCCAGAGGCGTCATCGCCGGGTCGTTCTACCAGTACCCGAACGACGCGAACCACGCCGAGACCTGCTGCGTGTACAACCTGCTCAAGCTCGCCCGGAACCTGTTCTTCCACACCGGCGACGCGAAGTACATGGAGTACTACGAACGGGCCCTGTACAACCAGATCCTCGGGTCCCGGCGCGACACCGACAGCACCGAGGACCCCGAGGTCACCTACTTCGCGCCGGTCCGCCCCGGCCGGTGGCGCGACTTCGGCAACACCGGGACCTGCTGCGGCGGCACGGGCATGGAGAACCACACCAAATACCAGGACTCGGTCTACTTCGCCGCTGCGGACGGCAAGGCGCTCTTCGTGAACCTCTACATGCCGTCCACTCTCGACTGGTCGGAGAAGAACGTCACCGTCGAGCAGCGCACGGACTACCCCTTCGACGGCGCCGTCCGCCTCACGGTCCGCGCCCGCCGCCGCACCCGCTTCGCCCTGAAGCTCCGCGTCCCGTCCTGGGCCGAGGAGTTCCGCGTCGAGGTCAACGGCCGCGAACAGGACCTCGACGCGGCGCCGGGCACCTACGCGGTGCTCGACCGCGACTGGCGCGGCGGCGACGAGGTCGACATCGCGATCCCGCTGCGCCTCCACACCGAAGCCGCCCTTGACGACCCGGGCGTCCAGTCCGTCTACTGCGGGCCGACCCTGCTCGCACTCCAGCACGAGGCGGTCGGCGACGACCTCGCCACCGGCCTCGTGGACCTCGCCGTCGGCGACGACCTGGAGGCCTTCGAGCCGACGGGCGAACCGCTCCACTTCACCGCCGACGGCTACACGTTCGCGCCCTTCCACCTCGGGAACCGCGAGCCCTACCACCTTTACTGGCGCCGACGCTGAAGCGGCGCCCCGACCCCACCGCGACCATGAGCGTGACCAGATCGCGGTGACAGACGGCGCCGGCGCTGAGCCCGCGCCCCGAACCCCTCGATCCGTAAGGAGCAGGCAATGAGATTCCCGAACCGCCCGAACCGGGTGAGGCGAGCGGCCTCGGCCGTCGCCGTCCTCAGCGCCGCCGCGCTGCTGGCCGCCTCCTGCAGCGGCAAGGGCGGCGGCGCGCCCGACCAGGAGGTCGTCCTCGAAGGCGTGGACGACGGCACCACCCTGACCATGTGGACCCGCGCCGCCACCGAAGCCCAGTCCCAGGCCCTCGTGGACGCCTACAACGCGAGCCACGAGAACCAGATCGAACTCACCGTCATCCCCACCGACGACTACCAGACCCGCGTGGGCACCGCCGCCGGCAACCAGGAGCTGCCCGACCTGTTCGCCCTCGACGTGGTGTTCGCCCCGACCTTCACCACCGCCGGGGCCTACCTCGACATCACCGACCGCATCGACTCGCTCGAATTCAAGGACACCCTCGCGCCCTCGCACCTCGACGTGGGCACCGCGGACGGCCGCCGGTACCTCGTGCCGCACACCCTCGACCTCTCGGTCCTGTTCTACAACAAGGACCTCTACGCGCAGGCCGGGCTCGACCCCGAGCAGCCCCCGACCACCCTGGCCGAGTTCGCCGAGCACGCGCGCGCGGTGGACGCCCTCGGCGGCGACGTCGAAGGCACCTTCTTCGGCGGCAACTGCGGCGGCTGCTTCGTCTTCACCTGGTGGCCCACGATCTGGGCCGAGGGCGCCGAGGTCATGAACGAGGACGGCACCGAATCCCTCCTGAACTCGCCTGAGGCCCAAGAGGTCTACGCGACCTACCGCGGCCTCGTCGAGGACGGGATCGTGGCCGCCGGGCACAACGAGGAGACCGGCGCGACCTGGACCGGCCGCTTCCCCGAAGGGAACATCGGCGTCATGCCCATGCCCTCCACCATGCTCGGCCTCATGCCCGAGGACATGAACATCGGCGTCGCGCCGATCCCGGGCCTCACCGGCGGCCAGTCCACGTTCGTCGGCGGCGACTCGATCGGCATCAGCGCCAACTCCGAGCACGCCAACCAGGCCTGGGACTTCCTGCGCTGGAGCCTCGAGGAGGAGCAGCAGGTCGAACTCCTGGCCGCCAACGGCGACGTCATGGCCCGGACCGACCTGGCCGACAACGAGTACTACGCGACCAACCCCAACGCGGTCGTCATGAACGACCTCGTCCAGGTCGGGCGCACCCCGTACTCGCTCAACTTCGGGCAGACCTTCAACGACCCGCAGGGGCCCTGGCTCCCGCTGGTCCGCGAGGCGGTCTACGGCGACGCGAACGCCGACCTGGCCGCCCTCAACGAGGACGTCACGGCCTCCCTCGCGAGCTAAGGAACCACAACTCGATGCGATACTCGCGCAAGCTGGCCGGCGCGGCCTACGCCGCCCCCGTGGCACTGTTCGTGCTGGTCTTCTTCGTCGCGCCGCTGCTGCTGGTCGGACGCATGTCCGCGTCCGACTGGCCGCTGCTGTCCGGCGACATGGGCCTCAACATGCCCGCGAACTACGAGGCCATAGCGGACAACCCGCTGTTCTGGCCCGCCGTCGGCTTCACCCTGAAGTACACCGGGATCGTCGTCGTCCTCCTCATCGGACTGTCGCTCCTGCTGGCGCTCATCGTCGCCGACCGCCGCAAGGGCAGCGGGTTCTTCCGCAGCGCCTACTTCCTGCCGACCACCCTCGGGCTCGCCTCGGCCTCGCTGCTGTTCTTCGGGTTCTACAGCCCGGCGATCGGCCCGCTCGACCCGCTCATGGAGTTCTTCGGCCTGGAGCCGGTCTCGTGGCTCGGCACGCCCACCGCCGCACTGTGGTCCACAGTGGTCCTCATCGTCTGGAAGTTCGCCGGGTTCTTCATGATCATCCTGCTCGTGGGCCTCCAGTCGATCCCCCCGGACGTCTACGAGGCCGCCCGCCTCGACGGCGCGAGCCGCTGGCAGTCCTTCGCGCACATCACCGTCCCGCTGCTGCGCCCCGCGCTCGGCCTGGTGCTCATCCTCTCGGTCACCGGCTCGCTCCTGGCCTTCGACCAGTTCTTCATCCTCACCAAGGGCGGCCCCGACAACTCCACGGTCACGGTGGTGCAGCTGATCTACCGGGAGGCGTTCCAGCGCTTCGACCTCGGCGCGGCCGCGGCGATCTCCGTCGTCGTGCTCGCCGCGCTCCTGGTGCTCAACCTCGCCCAGTTCCGAGCCCTGCGAAAGGACCACTAGCCGATGCGATCCCGCGCATGGACCACCTCCTACTACGTCCTCGCCGGAGGCCTGTCGGTCCTGTTCCTGTTCCCGCTCGTCTGGACCGGCTACGCCTCGGTCGCCCCGCACGGGGCCACCGGCCAGCAGGACGGCTACGGCTTCGGCAACTACACCGCCCTGCTCGACTACGACGCCGGACTCCTGCGGTACCTGTGGAACAGCACCTACGTCTCGGTCCTGACCGTCGCCTTCACCCTCGCCCTGTCGATCCTCGGCGGCTACGCGTTCGCGCGCTTCACCTTCAAGGGCCGCGACACGCTCTTCCTGCTCACCCTCGCGATCCTCATGGTCCCCTACTCGACCCTGCTGATCCCGCTCTACTCGATGCTCGGCGACATGGGCCTGCGCGGCACCCTCATCGGACTCGCCCTCGTCCTGACCCTCTACCAGCTGCCGTTCGCGGTGTTCATGATGCGCATCTCCTTCGAGGCCGTGCCCAAGGAGATCGAGGAGTCCGCCATGTGCGACGGCGCCGGCACCTTCGGCGTCCTCACCCGCATCATGCTCTTCGCGGTCCGGCCGGGCCTGATCACCGTGGGCCTGTTCTCGTTCCTCGCGGCGTGGAACGACTTCATCGCCCCGCTCATCCTCGTCAGCGAGGCCGACAAGGCCGTGCTGCCGGTGGCCGTCGCCAACCTCCGCCAGCAGTCCATGGGCGCCGTCGACTTCGGCGCCACGCAGGCGGGCGTGGTCGTGATGGCATTGCCGTGCCTGGTGCTGTTCGCACTGCTCCAACGCCACTATGTCCGAGGATTCATGTCAGGAGCCATCAAAGGATGAAGACACCCGTGGTGCCCGAACGCGGGACGCTGCGCCCGCTGGGCCTCGACGAGGTCCGCCTCACCGCAGGCCACTGGGCCGAACGCCAGGCGGTCAACGCCGAGCACACCATCAGGCACTGCCTGCACTGGCTCGAGGAGCTCGGCTGGATCGCCAACTTCGACAAGGCCGCCGCGGGCGGGCCGTTCGAGCGGTCCGGGCGCGAGTTCTCCGACTCCGAGGTCTACAAGCTCGCCGAGGCCATGGCCTGGGAGATCGGCCGCACCGGCGACCCCGGCCTGGAGGAGCGCTTCAGGGCCCTGACCGCGCGCATCGCCGCCGCCCAAGAGGAGGACGGCTACCTCAACACCATGTTCGGCCACCCCGGCCGGCGGCCGCGCTACACCGATCTGGAGGAGGGCCACGAGCTGTACTGCTACGGGCACCTGCTCCAGGCCGGGGTGGCGCGGCTGCGCTGCCACGGCGAGGACGACTTCACGCGCCTGTGCCGCCGCGCCGCCGACCACGTCTGCGAGGCCTTCGGGCCCGGCGGCATCGAGAAGGTCTGCGGCCACGCGGAGATCGAGGTCGCGCTGGCCGAGTTCGGCCGCGCCACCGGCGAGGCGAGGTACCTGGAGCAGGCGCGGCTGTTCATCGAGCGGCGCGGCACGCACACGCTCGCCGACGGCGGCTTCGGCCGCGTCTACTTCCAGGACGACGTGCCGGTCCGCGACGCCGAGGTCCTGCGCGGCCACGCCGTGCGGGCGCTGTACCTCGCCTCGGGCGCGATCGACGTCGCCGTCGCCACCGGCGACGACATGCTGCTGGGAGCCGTTCGGCGCCAATGGGACCGGGCCGTGTCGCGCCGCACCCACCTGACCGGCGGCATGGGCTCGCAGTACACCGACGAGGCGTTCGGCGCCGACTTCGCGCTGACGCCCGACCGGGCCTACGCCGAGTCCTGCGCCGGGGTCGCGGCGGTCCAGGCCGCGTGGCGGCTCCTGCTCGCCACCGGCGACGCCTCCTGCGCGGACATGATCGAGCGCATCGCCTGGAACGTGCTGTCCGGCGCGGTCGACCCCGGCGGCAGGGCGTTCTTCTACGCCAACCCGCTCCACCAGCGCACCGCCGACGAGCCGCCGGTCGCGGGGGAGCTGTCGCACCGCGCCGCCGGCGGGCAGCGCGCGCCGTGGTTCGACGTCTCCTGCTGCCCGACGAACCTGGCCCGCACCTTCGCCCAGTTCGCGTCCTATGTGGCCACGGTCGACGACGCGGGGGTGCAGCTGCACCAGTTCACCCCGGCCGTGATCGACACGGTGGTGGACGGCGCGCGGTTCGCGCTCTCCGTCGCCACGGTCTATCCCGAGGACGGCGACGTGATCGTGCGCATCGAGGCGAACGACGGCGGCGAGCGCGCGCTCTCGCTGCGGGTGCCGCCCTGGGCCGAGGGCGCGCGCCTCACCGGACCGGACGGGACCGTCCGCGACGTCGAGGCCGGCCGGCCCGCCGTCGTGACCGCCGACTTCGCCGCCGGCGACGAGATCCGGCTCGAACTGCCGGTCGAACCGCGGTGGACGCTGCCGGACCCGCGGATCGACGGCGTGCGCGGCTGCGCCGCGGTCGAGCAGGGGCCGCTGGTCCTGTGCGCCGAATCGGTGGACCTGCCCGGCGGGGCCGACGTCGCCGAGCTGACCGTCGACGCCGCGGCCGCGCCGGTCGTGCGCGACGGCCGCGTCCACGTGTCGGCCCGCGTCCACGACCGCGACGCGGCAGGCTGGCCCTACGGCCCGGCGGCCCCGGACGACGAGGGCAAGACCGCCGACATCCCGCTCGTCCCGTTCCGGCTGCGGGCCACTCGCGGACCCGCCTCGATGCGAGTCTGGCTCCCGTTGGGCTGAGTCGTTTGCGCCGGTGCGCCCCATTTCGGGGCGCACCGGCGGTCCGTTCCGGTCCCGCCGAAATGACCGGTGCGCAAGTCGCACCGGGAGTCCAAGGGCTGCTTGGTCTTGCACCCTTAGTATGAGGTCCGTCGGGTGGGTCAGACGGAGACGAGGAACCGAATAATGAGCGAGCTGCTGGATTTCCTGGGCACGGCCGAGCGCGCGGCCGAGACGGCGGTCGAGGCGATCCGGGCCGGACTGGGCCGCGAGCGCGCCATCAGCGGCAAGGGCGACCGCGACTTCGCCACCGACCTCGACTACGCGGCCGAGGACGCCGTCCGCGAGTTCCTGGCCCGCGAGACCCCCGACATCCCGCTGCTGGGGGAGGAGCGCGGCCGCACCGGTGACGAGGACTCCCACTACGAATGGGTGCTCGACCCCATCGACGGGACCATCAACTTCGCCCACGGCTCGCCCATGTTCGGCGTCTCGCTCGCGCTGACGCGCAACGGGATGCCGGTCGTCGGCGTCGTCCAGGCCCCGATGTCCGAGGAGCGCTTCAGCGCCGCCCTCGGCCACGGCGCCGCCCTGAACAAGCAGCCGCTCGCCGAGACGGGACCCATCGAGCTCTCCTCGGCCGTGGTCGCCTTGGGGGACTTCGCGGTCGGGCCCGACGCCGACCGGCGCAACCAGCGCCGCCTGGTCGTCCTCCAGAAGCTCGTGCCGAAGGTCCAGCGCATCCGGATGCTCGGCACCGCCGCGCTCGACCTGTGCTGGCTCGCCGCCGGGCGCCTCGACGGGGTGTGGCACGACCGCATCAACCTCTGGGACGTCGCCGCCGGGACCGTGATCGCCCGCGAGGCGGGTCTGCTGGTCACCGACATGGACGGCGTCGACTACGGCCTCGGGGCCGTCTCCGTGGTCGCGGCGGGACCCGGCATCCACCGCGCCCTGCTGGACGAGATCACCGCCCGCGGGTGATGTTGGGGTCGCGCTGAGCCACGCGCTGAGGTTATGTTGTGGGGACTTGTACGCCCTTGCATCAGTTGAGGAGTCCCGCGCATGACCACGCGACGCTCACGCCGCGGACGCGGCGACCCGTTCAAGCGGGCCGCCCGTCGAACCCCGCCGGAGCAGATCCGGCGCACGATCGAGAAGCGGTTGCTGTCGGCCGACCCCGAGGACGGGACCGACCTCGCCGAATTCGTCGACGCCGCCATCGCCGAGCACGGGCCCGGGGTGGTCGACCCTGAGCTGGTCGCCTTCGCTTACGGGCAGAGCGATCGGGGCGACGAGGCGATCGCGCTGATCGAGGCGGTGCGGGCCGATGCCCCGGCCGACGAGATGAAATTGTTCATCCACGCCGGCATTCTCCATGGTCAGGAGCGCAACGCCGAGTGCGCGGTGCTGCTGCGCGAGGCGCTGGTGCACCATCCCGAGGGGGCGGTGTTCCACGCGCTCCTGGCCTGGTGGTGCCTGGACGAGGTCACGGAGAGCGCGGCCCGGTTCCACCTGAGACAGGCCCTCGAGCTCGACCCTGCGGGCGACGGGCCGCACATCTCCGGAGTCATGCTGTCGAGGCACTACGGCGACCTCGAGCAGGCCGAGGTGCACCTTGAGTTCCTGCGCGTGCATCACCCGGACGCGCACGAGCAGATCCTCAAGGAGGACGCCGAGAAAGCCAAGGAGGCTGAAGAGGCCAGGGACGCCGAGCGACAAGACTCCGAAGAAGACCCGGGAACCGTCGCCTGATCGGCGCCGGTGCGGCGGTGGTGAGCGCGAAGACGACCGCAGCTGCGGCGGTGAGGGCCGAGCGCGGGCCGGGTTCGGAGAAGGCGGACATGAGCGGCTTCCGGGTCGGCGGCTCGGAATCGAGTTGCGCGGGTGGGCTTGCGTGGCCAGACTGGCGAGTGATGATGCCATTGACTGAGATCGATCGCCTGAAGAGAACCGTGACGCCTGCGTGGGAGAGCCCGGTCGCCGACCAGGTCGCCGCCGCATGGGGATACCCGGCCGGAACCGCGAAGTGGTGGCGCTCCAGCGCTTCGCACGTGTTCGTCCTGCCCGACCCGGAAGGGAAGCGCTACCTGCGGTTCGTGCCCGACGCCTACCTGGGCGCCGGCCCGGTCGCGGCGGTGAGCTCGCTGATGGACCGGCTCGCTGCGGGCGGCGCGGCCGTGGTGCGTCCGGTCCCCGCCCGGACTGGGGCCCTGACCGCGACGGTGCCGACGGCGTTGGGGCCGATGCACGCCATGGTGGTCGAGACCGCCCCCGGCGAGGAGTTCGACGCCGAGGACTTGGACGTGGACCGCGCCCGGTCCTGGGGCGCCGCCCTCGCGGCCGTCCACGCGAGCATGGCCGGGATCGATGCCGACCTGCCCGAGGCGTTCGCCGAACTGGCCGAGTTCCCCGACCGGTTCGCCCATGACCCGGCACTGGTGAAGGCCGCCTCGCACCTGGCCGACCGGATCGCCGAGCTGCCTCGCGACGGCTCCCGGTTCGGGGTCGTCCACGGCGATTTCGAACTCGACAACCTGGCCTGGGATGAGGGAAGAGCGACCGCGTTCGACTTCGACGAGGCCGCCCATTCCTGGTACGCCGCCGACATCGCCTATGCCCTGCGCGACCTGACCGGACCGGACGGGCTCCCCGCAGCGGAGCACCGGCAGCTGTCCGAGGAGTTCATCGCCGGTTACCGCAGCGTATGGCCGCTCGACGGCGCTGATCTGGCGAACCTGCGGCTGTTCGCCGGAGCGCACGCGGCCTGCTCGATCCTCCGCATCGACAACGCGCTCGGCACCGCTGGAGAAGACGAAGCCGAGTGGATGGCGGACCTGCGGGCGAAGCTGACCGACATGGCGCGGTCCCACCGCGAACTCGCGATCGGCGTCGCCGAGGCGCTCTAGCGGTCGGTCGCCCAGTGCTCCATCGTGAAAGTTGATCTTCGCGGAGAGTGAGGGTCTGTTTCGTTGCGGCTCCGGGGGTCGTGTGAGTCCTGCCGGAGAGTTCGACGCGTAGGAGTGGTTCGTCCGGAAGTTCCTGCCTTTGTCCCGCCGGTATTCCACCTTGTTCACGCCTCCTCCCGCCACCAGAATGATCGCAGTGGCGGCGGCCCGTCTCGGTGGTCGCGCTCCGGGAGATCGGCCGAATCTCCAATACGGCCCTTCTCCTGAAACAGCAGCATGCATAACGCTTGCAGCGGAAGGAATACGATGTCAACGAACAGCGTCCTCAAGGAAAGCGTGCGACGGGTCTCGGCGACGCTCGCCGGACTCGCGATGGCGGCGACCCTCACGGGATTCACCGTCGCCGGCACCGCTTCGGCGGCCCCCGCCGTCGAGCAAGCCGAAACGTCTTCGTCTGTCACCGGCGACTACACGACCCAGGTGCGGTGGTTCTACGAGGCCTACTACATCGTCCGCACAAACTGCCTGACTCAGGGCGAGATCTACGAGGCCGAGGGCTATCTCTATCAGTGCCGGACGGCGGAGCGCAACAACCGCACGGTCTACGAACTGTGGCTCGGGATCGAGTGATGCGTTGATTCTCCGTTCGTGATTCGGGAGGGTCATGGTTCTGGCCGGTTGCGGCGGCGGTAGTGGTTTTGTCTGGCGGCCTTGTTCTTCCGCCGTCGCCACCGGCTCCAGGCGAGGAGATGCGCGGCAGTGCGCTGGCGTTGGCAGAGGTCGACGGCGATGAGGATGAGGCGTCACTGCGAGGCACTGCGCAGCCTTCGGCAAGTCCGTTATCCGATCTGCGGCAACCGCGACCGGAGTACTTGCCAGTGGAAGTTCGCCTGATCCTCCCGACCTCGCAGTGCCCCAACACGAGAGGAGGGGCCACCGCTCGGCGGTGGCCCCTCCTCTCGTTCGTCGTTGGGGTCAGCCCGCGGCCTTGACCAGGGCGGTGAAGTCGGAGGGCGTCAGGTCGAACACCGGGGAGTCGGTGTCGAGCTTCGAGTCCCGCAGGTGGAAGCCGGCATCGTCGGCGCAGAACGCGACCTCGACGCAGGCGGTGTCATTGTTGGCACCGCTGCGGGTGCTCTTGCGCCACGCCCGGCGAACCTCGACGCAGTCGTTGTTGTTGCCGACACCGCTGCGAGTGCTCTTACGCCAGATGGTAACGCCAGTCGTCATCTTGGTAGTCCTCGATCCGTATCGCCAAGTTCCACAGGAGTTTGCGGATGCCATCGTAGCTCGCGATGCGTTCGGGATCGTTGATGAGCCAGCTGGAGTCTGCGATTTCGGTATATACGGTCGGCGGGCAGGAGAGCGGGATGTTCCCCTCTGTGTAGATGCTGAAGTTTCCGTTTCGCGGGGGCACGGGTTCGCGAAGGATGCGTATGGAGACGCCCGGCTTGCGGGCCCACCGGCGCAGGTGTGCCATTACCGCCTGGTACAGCTCCTTTGAGATCCGCAGGATGTGAAGTAGTGCCGCTTCTCCGATCAGGAAGTGTGCTCGGGGGCGGACGGCGAATTTCATTCGCTGTTCAAGCATTTCTGCTCGCGCGTCCTTGTAAACCCATCCGCCGTCGAGCCACTCCTGGGTGGCGCCAGGCTCGGTTCGGCTGACCACTAGGTAGTAGTAGTCCCGAGTTTGGAGAGGTCCCGGGATGAGCAGTGCATCGGCCTTGAAGATGTACCCTGCGTTCGCCTCAGCCAGTGCGAGGAATATGGCATTGAAGCGCATATCTGCCTCGATTGGGACACCGGCCTTGCGGGCCCGTGCCACCTCCTTCATGTAGCCGCCGGTCTCCTTGCTCAAGCCGCAGGCCTCGGCAAGGGCGTCGATCGAAGATGGCGGGATGTCGGTCGTTCCCTTCTCCCAGTCGAGGATCGTGTCCTTCGACCGATCGACATTGATGCCGACTTCCCGCTGTGATTTCCCTATGGCGATGCGGCCCTGTCGAGCCATCGTCCTCAGGAACCACCTACCAGAATCCTCGATCATCTTGTCTGCCCCCGGCTCTATTCGGCGTAGTCGGACAATCACTATGGCACAACTCGATCAACGAAGGAACTTGCGGAGAGTCGCTGGGGGAGTGGGGATAGTGGAGGAAATGGATACCAAAAACTCCACTACCCCGGCTCCGCTTCCCTCTCTGGGTGACCGAGTCTCTTCTTGTGACCTGCGGAAATACCCCCTAGATTCATGGATGCCGGGAATGGTTCTGGAGTCTTCCGGTGAGGTGAGGGAGCCCGGGGGTCGTGCTTCCCGATTTTTCGCACGATCTTCGGGTTCCGAACTGTCGGCAACCCGACAGAGTCCATAGGGGAGCAAAGCCAATGAATAGTCAACAGAGGGCTCGTCAGCCCGATTTCGGTTCACTCGATCGGGGGACGTTCCGCGACGAGTACCGGTCCTACACGGTCCGCGCCTCCAGCGTCGACGCGCCCGATTCGTTTCAGGTGATCACCGGAGCGCAGGGCGACGACGTCGTACTGGTCGTCTCCGGCCTCAACTCCGGTGCGCTGAAAGCGACTTGGGGCCGGTTCTGGCGCGGTCTCAAACCGCAGACGAAGATCTGGATCGAGGAGCAGGCCTTCCGGGCCTTCTACTCCGGCCACCACATCTTCGACCCGGCGCCCGGAACGGTTCGGTTCTGCGATGGCTAGCACCGCGATCCCGGCAGAGGAGGGCCCTTACAACCTGCGCTCCGACGGCAAGCCCGGCATAGACGGCCATCTCGGCAGCTTCCACAGGGGCCCGGCGGTATTCACGCTGTACCGGCTCGATCCTTTCCCGGCCCGCGCGTTCAAGGTCACGGAGTACCTGCTCGACGTCGAGGACGGCGCGGGACCTCGCGAGTGCTGCCGGTTCACCGACGACCCCGAGGACTCCCCGGAGTGGAACGGCAGATGGAACGGGGACGAGTGGTGCCCCTGGATCATGGACCAGTGCCAGGCGCTCATCGCGAACCCCGACACCGCTTGACTCGGCAGGGCAGCGGCCGCTGAACTCCCCCCGAAGAACAGTGCCGGGCGATCCAGGGTGGTGGATCGTCCGGCACTGCTACGCCGCGAGCGCCTGGGCCCGGTCGTATTCCATCCGCGCCTCGATGATGTCGGGCCGGTGCTGCTCGGCCCACTCCAGCAGGCCCGTGAGGTGGCCGTACAGTCCGCGCGCCGACTCGGTCGCGCGGTACTCGACCTTCGGCGGCACGGTCGGGTAGACGGTGCGCTCGAGCAGGCCGTCGCGCTCCAGGTTGCGCAGGGTCAGCGTGAGCATCCGGCGGCTGATCCCGGGGATGCTGCGCTCCAACTCGGTGTAGCGCACCGGCCCCCTCGTGGCCGCCACCAGGATCGACACCGACCACTTGCCCGCGACGCGGTCGATGATCTGGACGATCGGGCAGGCCTCGGCCTGCACGTCCGACAGGGGCATGACGCAGTCGTCGCTCATCGCTCCGCTTCCCTTCGTCGGCCGCCGAAACGGACCGGTGTCGCAGCTCACACCCCAGCTCCAGGCCGACTGACCTGGACAGGAACATCGATGTCCCCCCTGGCACATGAAAGTGCCTTCTTACGGATCGTTCAATTGGAACACATGATGGTCCCAG
This sequence comes from Glycomyces harbinensis, assembly GCF_900101745.1. Lineage (GTDB taxonomy): Bacteria > Actinomycetota > Actinomycetes > Mycobacteriales > Micromonosporaceae > Glycomyces > Glycomyces harbinensis. The sequence goes on from NZ_FNAD01000007.1 coordinate 48,347, forward strand.
GAACAAATAGTTCCCCATGAAGACCGCTCCCGAAGGAACCGTCATGTCGACCGCACCCGTCCGCAGTCTCCGATCCCGCTGGCTCGCGGTGATCGCGCTGTCAGCCGCCCAGGTCATGATCGTCCTGGACCAGAACATCGTGACCATCGCCCTCCCGGCCATCCGCGAGGACCTCGCGTTCAGCCAGGCGAACCTCGTATGGACCGTCAACGCCTACGTGATCCCCTTCGGCGGCCTGCTGCTCCTCGCCGGCAGGCTCGGCGACCTCATCAGCCGCAAGCAGGTGTTCCTGGCGGGCCTCGCCCTCTTCGTCGCCGCCTCCGTGGCGGCCGCGCTGGCCGACTCCCAGAGCCTCCTGCTCGGCGCCCGGTTCGTCCAGGGCATCGGCGGGGCGATCACGGCCGCCGGACTGCTGGGCATGATCGTGACGATCTTCCCCGAACCGCACCACCAGGTGAAGGCCATCGGCGTGTACGGCTTCGCCTCGGCCGGGGGCGGCGCCTTGGGCAGCGTCATCGGCGGCGTCCTCACCGAGACCCTGGGCTGGGAGTCGGTCTTCTACGTCAACCTCCCGCTCGGGATCTTCGTCGCGGTCCTCGCCTGGAAACTCCTGCCCGCCGAACGCGGGGTCGGCCTGCGCGCCGGTGCCGACGTCCTCGGCGCCGCCCTGGTGACCGCCGGCCTCATGCTCGCCGTGTACACGCTGGTCGAGACCGAGCGCTACGGCTGGACCTCGGCCCGCACGATCGGCCTCGGGGCCCTGGCGGCCCTGCTCCTCGCCGGGTTCGCCGTGCGCCAGGCCAAGGCCGCCGCGCCGCTCATCCCGCCGCGCATCCTGCGCTCGCGCAACGTCTCCGGTGCCAACATCGCCCAGGCGCTCATGGTCGGCTCGGCGTTCGGGTTCATGTTCTTCACCGTCCTGTACCTCCAGCAGGTCCTCGGCTTCGAGCCGCTGGCGGCGGGCCTGGCGTTCCTGCCCGCGCCGGTGGTCATCGCGGTGGTCTCCATGGCCGTCTCGCCGCGGCTCCTGACGCGCTTCGGCGCCCGCCCGATGCTGCTGGTCGGCCTGTCGCTCATGGCCGCGGGCTTCCTGCTGTTCGCCCAGATGCGCGCCGACGGCTCGTTCCTCGTGGACGTCCTGCCCGGCATGGTCACCGCGCCGCTCGGCTTCGGTCTGGCGATGCCCGCGCTCATGACCCTCGGCATGGCCGACTCCCGGCCCGAGGACGCGGGGGTGACCTCCGGGCTGTTCAACACCGCGCAGCAGGTCGGCGGCGCGGTGGGCCTGGCGGTCGCGAGCACCGTGGTCGCCGCCCGCAGCGGCGCGCTCCAGGACCAGGGCGCCTCGACCGCCGAGGCGCTGACCGGAGGCTTCCGCGCCGGGTACCTGGTCGGCACCGCGTTCGCGTTGATCGCGCTGGTCATCGTCATCACGGTCATCAAGGCCCGCAAGCCCGAAGCGGCCGACGCCGAGAACGTCGAGGCCGTCCCGGCCGCCGTCCTCTAGCCGAGTACGCCGAGAGCCGCCGTCCGCAGTGGACGGCGGCTCTCGGCGTGCTATCCGGGGAACATGACGGCCCAGGCCGGGACGTGCCCGGTCAGCCAGACGCCGTTCTCCGAGCGGCGGAACTCGTGCCCCGCCTGCGACATCCGGTAGGCGTCGACCACCAGCACCACGGGCTTGCCGCGCCGCGACCCGACCCTCACCGCGGTCTCGCGGTCGGGGGACAGGTGCACGTCGTGCCGGTCCATCGCCTTGATGCCCTCCTCGCGGATGGCCTCGACGTAGCCGGCGGTCGTCCCGTGGAAGAGCACCGCCGGCGGCTCCACCGCCTCCAGGCCGAGGTCCACGTCGATCGTGTGCCCCTGGCTCGCCCGGATGCGCCCGTCCCGCAACGCGAAGCGCTGCTTGTCGTTGCGGTCCACGACCTCCTGGAGTTCTTCCCGGGAGACGCGGAAGTTCCGGTCCTCGAGGGCCTTCAGCAGGACGTCGACGTCGACCCAGCCCTGCTCGTCGAGGGTGATCCCGATCCGGCCCGGATCGTGGCGCAGATGCCGCGAGAGGTACTTCGAGACCTTGACGATCCGCTTATCGTCCACATCGAACTCCAATTGCGAGGGGGATCGCCAGCGTAGCAACGGGTGTCTACAACTGCGTCAACGACAGCAGCAGCGCCAGCAGGGGGAACAGCCCCTGCTTGAGGGCGGACGGCGCCATGGCGCGGTCCCGCAGGACCAGCACCAGCGCGGCGGCCAGCATCGAACCGCAGGAGGCGACGATCAAGGTCCACCCCACGGCGGGTTCGGCGCGGACCACCGCGACGCCCACGAGCGCCCCGACCGCCAGGAACAGGTTGTACCAGCCCTGGTTGTACGCCCACGGCGCCACGGTCTCGACCGACGCGGTCTCCACGCGGAACACCTTGCGGTGCACCTTCGGATCGTGGAAGCGCAGGCTCTCCATCACCCAGATGTACACGTGCAGGAGGCCGGCGAGCCCGGCCGTGATTTGAACTGCGATCAGCATGGAAGCAGTCTTCCCGATCCGCGGGCGCGGCGTCGGGCCGTCCCGGATTCAGCCCGCGCTTCAGCTCAGCTTCAGTCCTCGCCGAGGATGCGCAGATCCGGCGGCACCAGCGTCCGCGTGCGCAGCAGCTCGCCGATGAGGTTGTGGTTCAGCATGTTCCCGACCGGCTCGCCGACCTCCTCGCGGGTCAGGCCCGGCACGCCCGCCGCCGACAGGCGCTTGCGCACCCCCACCACCAGGTGCTCGACCTTCTTCGGCCGCCAGGCCCCCTCGACCTCCAGCCGGGTGAGCTCGTCGGCGACCTGCTTCCACGAGCCGGGCTGCGGATACGCCTCGTGCATCAGGTACCGCTGCGCCAGGCACACCAGCGCCAGCCGCTCGGCGGTGTTGAGCTTCCACGGCCGGTCCTTGAGCGTCGCCGAGTCCGGTGCGGGCGTGGGGAGCCGGCCGTCGGCGCCCGCCACGTACAGCTCGACCAGGTGCCGGCGCCGCGCCGTCCCGCTGATGAACACCGGCGTGTACCCCGTCTGGAGCGGGAACGGCTCGTCCTCGGGGAACAGCGTCCGCGAGCCCGGCAGCTGGAACGGCAGGTGCCCGGTGTTCGCCAGCCACCAGTGGTCCCCGAGGCGCGCGAGGCGCCCGTGGCAGCGGCTGACGCGCCGGTCGTCCTCGCCCACGCACACGTGCACGTCGGGCCGGTTGCGGCCGAACAGGATCTCCCGCTCCTCCTTGGGGCGGAACCGGACACCGCCCGAGACCGAGAGCGCGTAGATCGTCCCCGGGGCGGAGTCGGGGACGCCGAACGCCAGGCTCGCATGGCTCGGCGGCAGCGGCTCCAGGCCTTCGACCTGGGGGATGTCACTCATGTCGACCTCCGTTGAGCTTCCACGCGCCAAGCCTGGCACGGCCGCTCGGGAGTGGTCCCGAACGCGTCCTACACGTCCGGCAGCGCCATCGCCAGCGGCTCGGCGAGGCCGAGCGCCACCGCGCAGAGCTCATCGAGCGGCTCGGGGCCCCTGGCCTGAATGCGCACGTACTCGGCGGTGATGGTGCCGTCCTGGTCGGGGCTCGCGAACTGCCGGTGGACGACGCTCACCAGACAGGTGTCATCGCCCCAGTGGTCCTCTTCGTTGAACGCGTCGCGCCCGTAGAACGAGAAGTACTCCCCGTCGTCCATGCTCGGCGGCTCGTCGCGGTCGAACTCCACCTTCACGTCGATCTCGCTGGTGGTGCTGGACCAGAAGCACTCCCAGCCCGCGAAGCCCCGCGCCGGATGGTCCGCGTCCACGCCGGGGAAGTGTTCGAGCGCCTCGTCGTCGAGCAGTCCGCAGACGTCCGTGTGGAACAGCGAATCGGCCTCCGGCTCGCTTTCCCGACGAGGTACCTGGTTCTCCTGGAGCACGGCGAGGGCGCCGTCGACCGCGGTCTCGGCCACCGCGCACAGGTCGTTCTCGCCGCTGGACTCCTGCTCCGCCGAGATAGCGACCCGGTAGTTCCCGTCCGGCAGCACCAGGGTCCGGTCGCACTCCTCGTGCACGGGCTCATGGCGCAGGACGCCGATCGACCCGACCATCTCCGCAATTCCCGACTCGGGGTCGGCGGTGGTCTCGTAGAAGTACGCGATGACGTCGACGTCGCCGGCGGGGTTGTCGATGATGAGGTCGCAGCGGTTGAAGTTGCCGTTGTCCGTGTTGAACCGGGTCTCGCCGTGGGCGCTCAGCGCCTCGGCGTCGAGCAGCGCGCAGGGGTCGGCACCGGCCTCGTCGCCGATCAGGTTCACCGCGACCCCGTCGGCGGGCGGGTCGGTCGCCGCCTCACTGGGACGCAGCGCGATCCACCCCGCGGCGGCAAGGACCACGAGCGCCGCCGCGGCGGCGCCGGCCCACACCCACCGCCGCGGGCGCCTCGCCCGCGGCACGGCCCCGATGGTCGGATCGCCGCACAGTTCGCCGAGCGCGCGGCTCGCCTCGTCGAGTCGCGGCCGGCGCTTCGGCTCGGTCTGGAGCAGCCGGTCGAGCACCGGGGCGAGCGCCCCGGCCCGCTTCGGCGGGATGCGTTCGCCTTGGGCGGTGCGCCACAGCAGCGCGTGCGGGTTGCCCTCCCCGAACGGCGAGGTCCCTTCGACGGCGTGGAACAGGGTGGCGCCCAGGGAGAACGTGTCGGCCGCGGCCGTGAACTTCCCGCCCCGGGCGACTTCGGGGGCCACGTATCCGGGAGTGCCGGTGACCGCGCCGGTGCCCGTGAGCGTCGGCTCGGCGTGGAGGCGCCGCGCGATCCCGAAGTCGGCGAGCTTGGCGTGGCCCTGGTCGGTGACCAGCACGTTGGCGGGCTTGATGTCCCGGTGGAGGATGCCCGCGGCGTGCGCGGCGGCCAGGCCGCCGGCGAGCTGGGCCCCGTACCGGGCCGCCGTCTCGCCCGAGACCGTTCCCAGCTCGGCGAGGGTGTGGCCCTGGACGAACTCCATGACGATCCAGCAGTCGCCGTCCTCGTCCACGGTGTCGTAGACCGTGACGACGTTGGGGTGGCTGATGTGCGCGAGCGTCTCGGCCTCGCGCCTGACCTTCGCAGCCGCGGCCGGGTCGCCGCCGACCAGTGCGCGTTTGAGCGCGACGGACCGGTGGCTCAGCCGGAGGTCGACCGCACGCCAGACCTCGCCTTGGCTTCCCGAGCCCAGGCGTTCTTCCAACCGATACCGATCGCCCACGACCTGCCCAGCGCGCAACCGACTCTCCGCTCACCGAAAACCCGAATCATCCCCGTGTGACGGCCTCCACCTTAATGCACCGAAGCGAACCGGTTCATCTCCGAGCGTGAGGGCCCGGCCCGTCGCACCGGGCCCTTGCGGCGCACGGGACTCTCGCTGACCATTCGTAAAAGACTTGGACGTAAGTGTCCGGACGGGCGAGTATTGACCGGGCGCGCCTTCCCGGAGGCGCCCGAAGCCACAGGACGACCGCTCCGCCGAGAGGACCCCCGCGTGTCCACCCAGACCACCCCGGCCCCGCCCACCCAGGCCGCGTATCCGAAGCGGCGCAGGGCGCTGGCCATCGGTGCACTCGCCTTGGGCGCGTTCGGCATCGGGCTGAGCGAATTCGTCGTCGTCGGCCTGCTCGGCCCGATCGGCGCCGACCTCGACGTGTCCATCCCGACCGCCGGGCTCCTGGTCACCGGGTACGCGGCCTCGATCGCGATCAGCGCGCCGCTCATGACCGCCGCCGGGATTCGCCTGCCGCGCAAGACCCTGCTCATCGTGCTCATGAGCCTGTTCCTCCTCGGCAACGTGCTGGCCGCCGTCGCGCAGACCTACGGCGTGCTCATGGCCGGACGGGTCGTCGCGGCCCTGTGCCACGGCGCGTACATGGGCGTCGCCCCGATCATGGCCGCGAGCCTGGTCGCCCCCGAGCAGCGCTCGCGCGCCATCGCGCTCATGATGACCGGCCTGACCGTCTCCACCGTGGCCGGCGTGCCGTTCGGGACGGCGCTGGGCCAGGGGCTCGGCTGGCAGGCCGCGTTCTGGGCGATCGTGGTGATCGGCGCGGTCGCGCTGCTCGCGATCGTCGCGTTCGTGCCCGCACGGGCGAACGAGCCCGGCGGCGGGCTCCGCGGCGAACTCGCCGTCTTCCGCCGCCCGCAGGTGTGGCTGACCCTGACGACCACGATGCTCGGCTGGGGCGCGGCCTACGCGGCCATCACCTTCCTGGAGCCGATGCTGACCCGCGTCTCCGGCTTCGACGCGTCGGTCGTGCCGTGGCTGCTGGTGCTCTTCGGGATCGGCCTGACCATCGGCAACCTGCTCGGCGGCCGCCTCGCCGACCGCGCGTTCACGCCCGCGATGTTCGGGACCATGACCGCCGCGATCGGTGCGCTGATCGTGTTCGCCTTCGCCGTGCACCACCAGGTTCCGGCTGTAATCATGGTGTTCGTCCTGGGCGCCGCGAGCTTCGCGATGGTCCCGGTCTTCCAGACCCGCATCATGGACGCGGCGAAGGAGGCTCCGCTGCTCGCGTCCTCGACGAACGCCTCGGCCTTCAACGTCGGCATCGCGCTGTCGGCCTGGCTGGGCGGCGTGGCGATCGACGGCGGGCACGGGCTCGTCGCCCCGGTGTGGATCGGCGTGGCGCTGGGAGCGGCGGCGCTCGCCGTCGCCGCCGTCTCGACCGTGATCGAACGCCGCTCGGCGCATCAGCGACCCCGGTAGTCGACTCCGATCCATTCGCGCCGCATCGGCCCGTCCAATGCGGGGCGCTAATTGAGGTCGCCTCCTACCGGGGTGCCGGTGTTACCATGAGCCGAATGCCTTGAATGGGTCGGCGCCCATTCGACCGCCCGCGCTCATCCCTCCTCAAGATCATTTTCCAGTGTGTCCGCATTGTCGCCCCCCTTTGGACTGCAATTGGTCATCGAAGTCGTTCTCGGTCCTTTCATCGGCGGACTCGCCGGCGCCGTCGCCAAGATGGTCGGCGTCTGGGCCGAGGCCCGCATGGTGTCTCGGGTGGAGTCCGCCCGCGTCCAGCTCGCGCACACTGACCGGGACAGCGAGTACCAGCATGAGCTGCGAATGCACCGCCTCCGGCTCGAAGGCCGGGTCGCCTCGCCGGCCGCCCCCGTGCGCGCGGCCGAGGTGTCGGTGCCCCTGCACGGCTCCGAGGTCCCGATCGCCCTGGTCTCCGCAATGCCGCCCGGCGGCGAGCCGGCGGGCCCGGACGTACCCCGGCGAGTCGGACAATTGCTCACCGGATTGAGTGATCTCTCCGAGTATCTGCAATTGCAGTCCGGATTGTCGCCGGGCAATGTCGCGCGGGGGAGAATCGTCGACGGCGCACTGGGCGCGAAATCGATTGCGGCCATGGAATTCACGCGAAAGCCCGCGATCATCGTCTTCTTCGACGTCTCCGGCGGGGCGGTCACCGCCAACGCCGTCCTCTCCACCGTCTTCAACGCGGCCGACGGCTCGCCCTCACTGGTGTTCCCCATCGCCCGCTACCACCGCGACGGGGGCGGCACGGCGCCGCTCGGCGGCCACCTGCCGTCGTGGCAGGGCATCGACCTCGACGCACTGCCCGACCGCGATCCCGCAGAGGTCATCGCGACCACCGTCAGCGCGTTCCTCCTCGCCACGGTCGACGCCTACTGGCACCTGCGAACCGGGTTGTCGCCCAACCTGTTCGCCCGCAGCGGCGTCGGAACGCTCCTCGAAGGCCTCGACGGCGCCGCCCCGGTCGCCTCGGAGCCGCCCGCCGCCGCGAACGGCGCGGCCTGGCGGCGCATCGAATCCGAGTCCGGCCGCCTCGTCGTCAAGGGCTTCGGCGTCGAGGCCGAAGAACTCCCCAACGGCCTCATCGGCCTGCACGCCTCCGGCCCCCTCGACGTCAGATTCGTGCTCGCCGCCGACTATCCGCGCACGGCGCCCCTCGCCGTCGCGGTCGACGGCGTGGAGATCGAGATCGCCGAGAAGGACTGGTCGCCCGAATGCTCAATCATCGACATCGTGGAGGCAGTGTGGAACAGCAACGGGCGTTGATCCGGATCTACGGCTCCGAGATCGACTGCATCGCCGACGAGACCGCCGACCATCCCGAGATCGAGACCGGAGGCAGCCTCTTCGGCCTGTGGTCCGACCGCGGGAACCCCACCATCCACCTCGCCACGCGACCCGGCCCGAACGCCGAACGGCACGTCACGCTGTTCGCCCAGGACCCCGAGTTCCACTGGCAGATAGAGCAGCTGGTCCTGCACCACTTCGGCGTCCAGGCCGTCGGGCTCTGGCACTCCCACCACCGGCTCGGCCTCCCCGAACTCAGCGGCGGCGACCTGCGCCGGACCCGCGAGTTCTCGCGCCGCACCGAGCGCGTGAAGTTCACCGACATCCTGACCTACTTCGACACCCGCCGCCCTCCCGAGCAGGAGCAGGAGGTCTGCCTCAAGCCGCACGTGTACGCCGACGCCTCGGCCGGCCGCCAGCTCCCGGCCCGCTTCGAGGTCATCCCCGGCGTCAGCCCGCTCCGCGCGGCGCTGCACCGCATCGTCCCGCGCGCGTACCGCTCGGCGCTGGACCGCGCCCCGCGCCGCCCGCGCGCCTCGACCCGCCTCGAACGGTCGCTCCTGCTGGAGGACCGGTACGAGGACGACCTGATGCCCACACCGCAGTCCGTCGTCCGGCGGGAGGCACCCCAGGACCGGTCCTCGTCCGAGGCCCCCGCGACCGGGTCTCGACCCGCCCTGTCCGAGGCCCCCGCGATCGGGCCCGCGCCGGAGACCTCCGAACCCGAAGCGCCCCAGGAGCAGTCCGGGCCCTGGTACGGCGTCCCCGACCTGGACCGCTTCCTCGTCGGCCTCGAAGCCCTGCTGGCGAGGGCCGGCGTGCCGTCGAGCGTCGTCTGCACGATCGAGCCGACCGCGGACTCCGGGCCGGTGCTGCTCAACATGGAGGCCGCCAACGGCTCCCTCGTCCACGACCTCGACCTCGCCGTCGTGGACGGCAACCTGATGGCGATCCGCCACCGCGTGCGCGATCCGAGGTTCCGGGACGCCACGGAACTGATCACCGAAGTGTGCCGGGCCGAGGACGCCCTGCGCCGAGCCGTCCAGTCGTTCCGCAAACTCGGGAGCGTGTGAAATGTGGCAGGAATACCAGAAGATGCGCCTCGCCCAGGAGGCCGCCGCCGTCGAGGCCCTCATGCCGTTCTTCGGCTACGACTACGGGATCGACTACATGCGGTTCTCGGGCCGGTGGTGGAGCAACCTCGACCGCGAGTACGTCGTCCAGCTCGAGCTGCCGCCGACCTACCCCGACGCGGTGCCCGACACCTACATCGTGGCGCCCAGCCCGCTGCTCGACTTCCACGGGCGCCACATGGCCTTCCACGGCTCCAGCCACGACATGCACACCTGGAAGACCGACCGCGACGGCTGGGTCAAGATCTGCATCGTCCGCCCCGAGGACTGGAGCGCGGAGTACTCCGTGGTCAAGGTGCTCCGCAAGGCGCTCCTGTGGATCACCGCGTACGAATCGCACACCAGGTCAGGTCGGCCCGTCGCCGACTACCTGCTCTAGCACCGAGAATGAGAGGGAACGGCATGGCCAACAGCAAGCACGACGCGATCAGCGAGTACATGCACCGCGAATCGAGCGGTCAGGGCAACCCCGGCAAGCGCATGGTGCTGAACCCGCGCAACGGCAAGTTCGAGCTGGTCTCGGAGTCCGAGGCGCTGGACCCGGACCTGGCCCCGGTGACGGCGGAGGACATGAAGTCCTTCGGAGGCGCCCGTGTCCGCTGACGCCCCCGCGCACGCCGTCGTCCCCGAAGGGCTGGCGCGCCTGGTCCTTCGCGAGGGCCTGACCTCCCTGCGCGCCACCGTCCACGACGGCGGCGACCTGCTCCGCGTCCACCCCGAGGCGGGCCCCGACCTCCCGGTGCTGCGCGTCGAGGACACTCAGGACGCCGCCGCGGAGGCGCTGCGCCGCTTCGGATCCGACTCGCCGCCGGCCCTCGTCTGCGCCGTCGGCGACGCCATCGCCGTCCTCGCCCGGCACGGCGGCACGTACCGGCCCGTCGACCTCACGCTCCTGCCCGAGAAGGCGGACGTGTTCGACCGGGTGCGGGGCGTCTTCGAGACCGATGCGCTGCGCGACAAGTCCGTCGCGGTCCTCGGCATCGGCTCGGGCGGCTCCTTCATCCTCCGCGAGCTGGCCCGCTGCGGCGTCGGGCGCTTCCTCCTCGTGGACCACGACCGGATCGAAGTCGGCAACGTCTGTCGCCACGAGTCCGGCCTGGCCGACGTGGGCCGCCTCAAAGTCCACGCAGGACGGAGCATGGTCCTGGACCGCAACCCCGCGGCGAAGGTCGAGACGAGCCCGCTCCAGATCGGCGACGACACCTTCGCCGCATTCTCGGACCTGATGAACCGCTTCGCACCCGACGTCGTCGTGTGCGCCACCGACAACCGGGCCAGCCGGATGCTCGTCAACCGCTACGGCCTCATGGCCGGCGTCCCCTCGTTCTACGCGGGGGTCTTCCGCCGCGCCTACGGCGGGCAGGTCCTGCGGGTCATCTCCGACCTGACGCCCTGCTACCAGTGCTTCATCCACGCCCTGCCCGACATGGCCGCCGACCGCGAGATCAGCAGCACCGAGGACGCCTCGGCGATCGCCTACAGCGACAGGGAGGTCGCGGTCGAACCGGGACTGTCCTCCGACATCGTCCCGATCGCGCTCCAGGTCGCCAAGCTCGCGATGCTGGAACTGCTCGACGGGACCCCCACGACCCTCGACTCCCTCTACGACGACCTCGTGGCGCCGCTCTACCTCTGGATCAACCGCCGCGAGCCCGACAGCGACTACGCGAGATGGCAGCCGATGGCGACCGGCGTCGAGGAGCTGAGCATCATGCGCTGGTACGGCATCGGAGTGCCGCGCAACCCCGAGTGCGCGGCCTGCGGCACCAAGTCCCTCGAAGGCGTGCTGCCCGAAGACGCCGTACCGCTCCAGCCCGGAGCCCACGTCGAACCCAAACCGAGCGGCTGACCGGACGAGAAGGCGCCCCCGACCTCGATCAGGGGCGCCTCGTCGTGTCCCGCGGCTACTGGGCCAGGATCTCCCGGCTCAGCTCGTCCATCTCCTCGAAGACGTCAGCGTCGCGCTCGAACAGGAAGTACGCCTCGCTGAGCGGGCCCACGGCCGCGCCCACCTCCTCGCCGCGACCGAACGCGGGCGACTCGAACAGCGTGCCCGCCTCGAACTGGTCGGTGAACGGGGAGACGTCGATCCCCTGGGCGCTCAACGCCTCCGAAGTGACCTCCATCGAGGAGGAGATCGACGGGAAGAACGTCCCGTCGGCCCCGGCGACGTCCTGGCACTCGGGGGAGTTCATGTAGGAGATCCACGCGAAGGCCTCGTCGGGGTGCTCGGTGCCGGCCCAGATCGAGTCCGCGTTGGAGTTCGACAGGCCCCGGCGCTCGCCCTCGGGGCCGATCACGCTCGGGGCGATGCCCACGTTCAGGCCCTCGGTGCCGAAGAAGCTCGTGGCGTTCCACGACCCCGACTGCACGATCGCGGCGCTGCCGGAACCGAGCTGCTCGACCTGCCCGAGCGTGAACTCCCCGTCCTCGGGGGTCAGGCCCCGCTCGGCGAGTCCGCGCAGGTACTCCGCCGTCGCCACGTAGCGCGGGTCGGAGTACTGGAGGGTGGTCGGCCAGTTCTCCTCGTCGCCGAGGGTCCACCCCGTGGTCGAGGCGAAGTTCGCCCAGGTGTCCTGGCCGTTGACGCCGCCGGAGCCGAGCGAGTTGATGCCGTAGACCGCGACGTTCTCGGCGTCGAAGCCCGGCTCGTCGCCGCGGACGCCGTTCTCGTCCACGGTCAGGCGCGCGATGACGTCCTCGAAGGTGCCGCCGTCCTCGGGGTTCCACGTCATGTTCATGACGTCGTCCACCGTCAGTCCGGCGTCGGCGAGCATGTCCGCGTTGTAGTAGAACGCGACCGTCGCCCAGTCCTTCGGGATGCCGTACAGCGAGCCGTCGGTGTAGGTCCAGGTGTCGATGCCGACCGCGATCTGGTCGATGTCGTAACCGGTCTGCTCGATGTAGTCGTCGAGGGGCAGGAGCTGCCCCTGGGAGGTGTACTCCGGATAGTTGTTCATGTGGTCCATGAACGTGTCGGGGGCGTTGCCGGCGACGAAGCCCGCGGTGAGCTTCGTCCAGTAGTCGTCCCACGCGTACTGGGAGATCTCGACCTGGACGCCGGGATTGGCCTCCTCGAACGCGGGAACGCACTGCTCCCAGGACACGGCCTGCTTGTCGTCCCACGTCCACCACTGGATCGTCACGCCGTCCTCGTCGGACGCACTGCTGCATCCTGAGGCGGCGACGACGGTGCAGGCGGCGGTGGCGGCGACCAGTCGGAAGGGTTTCTTCATGCCGTCAAGTATTCCCCCTCCGCGGGCCGACGCAGAATGGGGTTCTCGCCGCCGCGCCTGGACGATCCGACTCCGCATGGCGCCGCAGGTCGGAGGCCACGGGCTTGACCGTGCCGCAGCGGCATGGTCTTTACTGGGACTTTCGGCCGAAGGCGAGGAGACGACCATGGCCTGGAGCACCCGCGAGATCGCCGACCTGGCCGGCACCAGCCTCCGGGCGGTGCGCCACTACCACGAGGTCGGCCTGCTCGAAGAACCCGAGCGACTTCCCAACGGCTACAAGCAGTACGGCGTCGCCCACCTCGTCAGACTCCTGCGGATCAAGCGGCTCGCCGACCTCGGCCTCTCCCTGCCGCAGATCGCCGCCATGGGCGAGGACGACGGCCACCCCGAGCAGGCGCTGCGGACCCTCGACGCCGAACTCGGGGCCACCATCGAACGCCTCCAGCGCATCCGGGTCGAACTCGGCGCGATCCTGCACCGGTCCGCGCCCACCGACCTCCCCCCGGAGTTCGCGCCCGCGACCAACCGGAGAGGACTCTCGGACACCGACCGGTCCCTCGTCGTCGTCATGTCGCGGGTCCTCGGCCCGCGCGCCGTCCAGGGCTACGCCGACCTGCTGAACGACACGCCCCCCGGCCCCGCCGACCACGAGTTCGACCGCCTGCCGCCCGACGCCGACGAGGCCGCCCGCATCGCACTGGCCGAACGCCTCGTCCCCTTCGCGCGCGAGCTCCGCGACCGCTACCCGGAGGTCAACGACCTCACCGACGCCCCGCACAGCGCCGAGTTCGTCAAGCGGTCGATCGGCGACACCCTCAGGGCCCTCTACAACCCCGCGCAGCTCGACGTCATGCGGCGCATCCACGACCTCATGTGATCTCGTTCATGAAACCGTCCCGAGCGCTTGACCATGCCGCAGCGGCATGGCCTGGACTGTGGTCATAACCCCGCAAGAGGGGCGAAACCACAGGAGGGGAATGACATGAGACGACGACGCATCGCAGTCGCCGGAGTGGCGCTGGCCGCCGCCGGGGGACTCGCGGCGACGCTCGCGGTCCTGCCGGCCGCCGCCGAGGAGGACGAGCAGAGCGCGGTCGCATGGGGCGCGTGCCCCGAGGACGTCCCCGGCGCGGAGCGGATGGAGTGCGCCACCGTCCCCGTGCCGCTCGACTACGACGCACCCGACGGGGACGCCATCGACGTGATGATCTCCCGCCTCGCCAGTACGAACCCCGAGGAGCGGCGCGGCGCGCTGCTACTCAACCCGGGCGGGCCCGGCGGCGCGGGCCTGGGCCAGCCGGTCGAGATGGCCGACCTCGGCCTGCCCGACAGCGTCACCGACGCCTACGACCTCATCGGCATGGACCCCCGCGGCGTCGGCCACTCGACGCCGGTGAGCTGCGGCTTCACCGAAGGCGGGGCCTACCGCGGCAACGTCCCGCCGTACGCGGCCGACGACGCCGCGGTCGACGCGCAGGCCGAGATCGCCGAGGCGGTCGCCGACCAGTGCGCCGCGGCCGACACCGAAGGCCTCCTGCCGCACATCAGCACCGCCAACACGGCGCGGGACATCGACGCCGTTCGGGCCGCGCTCGGCGAGGACGAGCTCAGCTACTACGGCGCCTCCTACGGCTCCACCCTCGGCGCGGCCTACGCCTCGCTGTTCCCCGACACGAGCGGCCGGGTCGTGCTCGACAGCAACACCGGCGGCACCGCCTTCGACTACGAGGACCAGCGCCGCTGGGGCAGCGACTTCGGGCCGAACTTCCAGCACTTCGCCGAATGGGCGGCCGAACGCGACGACGGCTACGGCCTCGGCGGGACCCCCGAAGCGGTGCGGGAGACCTTCTTCGCGCTCGCCGAGCAGCTCGACGAGCAGCCTGTCGCCGAGTACGACGGCGCGATGTTCCGGTTCGTCGTGTTCGTCTCGCTCTACAGCGAGGGCTCGTTCCCCGGGGCCGCCCGGCTCTGGCAGTCGCTGGCCGCCGGCGACGCGGCCGCCGCCTCCCGCCTGGGCGGCGAACTGGACGTCCCGGCCTCCACTAAGGATGGTTCTGATGGTGCGGTCCTGGCCTACGACAACGCCTGGTCCGCGTACCTCGCCGTGACGTGCAACGACTCCGACTGGCCGGAGGACCTGGCGGTCTACCGCGAGAACGCGGCCGCCGACCGCGAGGCGTACCCGATGTTCGGCGGGGCCGGCGCGAACGTCATGCCGTGCGCCTTCTGGAGCGACGAACCCGCCGAGCCGGAGGTCCCGATCACCGACGAGGGCCCGCAGAACGTGCTCATCGTGCAGAACCTGCTCGACGTCGCCACCCCGTACGCGGGTGCCGAGATCAACCGCGAGGCGTTCGGCGACCGGTCGCGCCTCGTCAGCGTCGACGGCTTCGGCCACGGCGTCTACGTGTACGGCGGCAACGCGTGCGCGCTGAACACCGCCACGGCGTTCCTGGTCGACGGCGAGATGCCCGAGTCCGACGTCCGCTGCGAGGCCTAGGACCGCGACGCGCCCGCCGCGCTCATGCGGCGGGTGCGTCGGAACGTCCAGGCGGGGAAGCGATTTGCGGCTTCTCGCGAATGGAACGGCGCTTTAGCGTCGATATGCCCGGGCGCCGGCCGGTTCCCGGGGTTCTCCATTCGAGGAGTGGTTCATGAGCATCAGCACGGGACGACGGCGTCCCCTCGGATTGCTGGCCGCGGCGGCGGTGGCCGGGGCGGCCAGCCTCGTCGCGGCCGCCGGACCCGCTTACGCCGCAGGGACGCACAGCGTGTCCTCACCGGACGGATCGATCACCTTCACCGTCACCGACCAGCCCGACGGCTCGCTCACCTACGAGGTGACGGCCGGTACCACCGCGATCTTCGAGGAGTCGCCCCTCGGCATCACCACCGACGAGGTCGACTTCGCAGAAGGCCTCGCCTTCGCCGCGGAATCCCGCACATCGATCGACGAGACCTACACGCTCCCCGCCGGAACCGACCCGAGCTACACGAACCGGGCCGAGGAACTGGTCCTGGAGTACACCAAGGACGGCGAGACCATGGAACTCGTCGTCCGCGCCTACGACGACGGCGTGGCCTACCGCTACCGCCTCCCCGGCGAGGGCGACCTGACCGTCACCGGCGAGTCCAGCGGCTTCCGCCTCCCCGCCGGGACCGGCGGCTGGGCCGCCGACTGGAACGGCAACTACGAGCAGGACTACATCTACCGCGATGCGGCGCAGCTGAACTCGGGCGCCGACCTCACGATGCCGCTCCTGGCGTCCATCGCGGACAACCGCTACTTCGCGCTCATCACCGAGGCGAACGTCTACAACGCGAACGCGAGCTACGCGCCCGCGATGCTCGAAGGCGACGGCCAGGGCACCGGACTGCTGCGCGTCGCGCGCACGCCCGACCAGGCCTTCCCGATCGCGAGCGCCCACCCGTTCCAGACCCCGTGGCGCACCGCGGTCATCGCCGCGGACCTCGACGCGCTGTACAACACCGACCTCGTCCAGAACCTCAACCCGCCCGCCGCCGAGCAGCCCGACTGGGTCGCGCCCGGCCGCGCCGGCTGGACCTGGTACACCGACGACGACAGCGCCGCCGACATGGACAAGCAGAAGCAGATGGTCGACTTCGCCGCCTCCATGGGCTGGGAGTACGTCACCGTCGACTGCTGCTACGACCCGGCGACCGACCTGCCCGAGATCAGCGAGTACGCCGCGCGGCGCGGGGTGAAGATCTTCGCGTGGGTCACCGCGGAGCCCTTCGCCACGCCCGAACTGGCCGACGCCCTCGCCGCCGAGCACAAGGCGTACGGCGTCGCGGGCCTCAAAGTCGACTTCTTCCTGAACGACTCGCAAGAGGTCCAGGAGTGGTACCAGTCGATCGGCGACGCCGCGGGGGAGCACGAACTCATGCTCGACCTCCACGGCAGCACCAAGCCCAGCGGTGAGAACCGCACGTGGCCTTGGGTCCTGACCACCGAGGCCGTGGCGGGGACCGAGCACTACAAGTACCCGCCGCCGACCACCGCGCGCCTCGACGCGACCCTGCCGTTCACGCGCGGGCCGCTCGGCGGCATGGACTACACCCCCGCGATGATCTCCCAGAACGACTCGATCCTCACCCAGGCGCACACGCTCGCCCAGTCGATCGTGTTCACCTCGGCGATGGTCAACTACGCCGACTCGGCCGCGGCGTACGAGCAGTGGCCCGGCCGGCACCTGCTGCGCGCCGTCCCGACCGTCTGGGACGAGTCCCGCGTCGTCGAGGGCTTCCCCGGCGACCACATCACCGTGGCCCGCCGCAGCGGCGAGGACTGGTTCATCGGGGCCATGACCGACCCCGCCCGCACCGCGAGCGTCCCGCTCGACTTCCTGGACGCCGGCACCTACACGGCGACGATCTTCGCCGACGACGCCGAAGGCCGCGTCGAGGTCAGCACGCAGCAGGTCACCAGCGGCGACACCCTGTCGCTGCCGATGATCGCCACCGGCGGCGCCTCGGTGCACCTGTCGACCACGCCGCTGGAGCAGATCGGCGCCGACGACACCCGCTACGAGGCCGAGGACCAGGTCCTCGGCGGCGGCGCGGCGGTCGGCGACTGCAAGGGCTGCTCCGAGGGCGCCAAGGCCGGCTTCCTCGGCGCGGGCGGCTCGGTCGAGTTCACCGACGTCACCGCCGCCGAGGCCGGCACCCACGAGCTGACCTTCAGCTATACGTCCGGCGACCCGCGCGACGTGCGGATCACCGTGAACGGCCAGGTGATCGCCACCGAGGAGCTGACCGATTCGGGCGGCTGGGAGTTCGTCAACAAGTGGACCGTGGACGTGCCGCTTCAAGCCGGGCCCAACACGATCCGCTTCGACAACCCGGACGAGTACGCGCCCGACATCGACGCGCTCACGGTCAGCCGGACCACCGAGGCCGAGGACCCCGGGAACACGCTGAGCGGCGGCGCCGCGGTCGCCCCGTGCGCCGAATGCTCGGGCGGCTCGCTCGTGACCGGGCTCGACGGCTCCGGGTCCCTCACCGTCGCGGACCTCGGCACCGCCGACGCGGGGAACCACACCGTGAGGCTCCACTACGCGAGCGCCGATGACGCCACCGTCCTGGTCAGCGTCGGCGGCGGCGCGCCCGTCGAGGTCGCGCTGCCCGCGACCGGCTCGGACACGGCGGTCGCGACGAAGACGATCGGGCTCGACCTGCCCACTTCAGGCGGGACCGTCACCGTCACGGGCGCGTCCGCGCCCGGGCTCGGGGTCGACAGCGTCAGCATCGTGCGCTGATCGTCCCAGCGCGAGGGCCGGGGGCAAGCATTTGCCGCACCCCGGCCCTTCCGCGTTGCGGCGAATCGTCCAGGCGACCCGTGCGATCGAACATTCCCGCGGGGCCCTCCGGCCGTTAGCCTCAGAACAGCCGGTGCGCATCCTGCACACCGTTCACACCAGCAACACGGAGACGACGTGGTCAACGAGAGCAGCAGCGGGACCGGGCTCGAGGTCCGCCCCGACGGGATCGCCCTGAGCGCGCCCGGGATCGACGGGCTCCGGCTCGGCCTCAGGCTCAACGGCATCGACCTCGGCGAAGGCTCATCGCTCCTGCGCAGCTCCGAGCGCGAGATCGCCGAGGAGTGGACCGCCCGCTCCGGCAAGGCCGTCGGCACCCACCGGTACCGCCACGTCGAGCAGGTCCACGAGCTGCGGCACGAGAGCGGCCTCGAATGGCAGATCCATGTGCGCACCGCCGCCGACGGGATCGCCGTCCGCTACGCCGCGGCCCGGCTCGAAGGCCACGGCCGCCTCACCGCCGAGCACACGCTCATGCGGCTCGACCCGTCCGCCCGCGTCTGGGCCCTCGACTACCAGACCTGGTACGAGACGCCCCGCTTCGGCGCCGACCTCCCCGACCTGAAAGCGGGCGCCTACGGCTTCCCGCTCCTGGCCCGCACCGGCGAGGACCGGTACCTCCTGGTCACCGAGTCCGGGATCGACGGCCGCTTCAGCGGCGCGCACGCCCAGATCGAGGACGGCGCCCTCGCCTTCGCCGCCGCCGACGCCGACGTCGAGGTCACGCGCGGCCCGCTGACCCCGTGGCGCGTCTTCCTCCGCGGGAGCCTCGCCGCGATCGTCGAGAGCCGCTTCGTCGACGAGCTCGCGCCGGCGCCCCTGGACCCCGCCGTCGACACGTCCTGGGTCCGCCCGGGCCGCGCCGCCTGGTCCTGGTGGTCGGACTTCTACTCCGGCGCGCAGCTGGAGCGCCAGCGCCACTTCGTGGACGCCGCCGCCCGCCTCGGCTGGGAGCACCTGCTCATCGACTGCGGCTGGGACGAGACCTGGGTGCCCGAGATCGTGTCCTACGCGAGCCGCCGCGGCGTCCAGGTCCACCTGTGGGCGGTCTGGCACGACCTCGACGGGCCCGAAGGGCTCGCGAAGCTCGCGCTCTGGCGCTCCTGGGGCGTCGCGGGCGTCAAGGTCGACTTCATGGAGTCGGAGTCGAAGGACCGGTACCGCTGGTACGACACGGTCCTCGCCGAGACCGCCCGCCTGGGCCTGCACGTCAACTTCCACGGCTCGGTGATCCCGCGCGGCTGGGCGCGGACCTGGCCGCAGGTCGTCGGCTACGAGGCGATCCGCGGCAGCGAGTACTACGTGTTCTACGACGACACGCCGCTCACGGCCGCGCACAACGTGATCCAGCCGTTCACGCGGAACGTCGCCGGCGCGATGGACTACACGCCCGTCGCGTTCTCGGCCCCGGGGCGGACCACCAGCGACGGCCACGAGCTCGCGCTGAGCGTGGCCTTCGAATGCGGCATCACGCATTTCGCCGACGACGTGGACGCTTACCTCGCGCGGCCCGAGGCCGCGCGGTTCCTCGCCGAACTCGCGCCCTCCTGGGACGAGACGCGGCTGCTCGCGGGCGATCCCGACCGCGAGGCCGTCATCGCCCGCCGCTCGGGCGACCGCTGGTTCATCGGCGCCGTCGCGACCGGCGAGGCCCGCACGCTCACCGTCCCGCTCGACCGCATCGCGGCCCGCGCCGACGCGTGGATCGTCCGCGACGGCCCGGACGGCCTCGCCGCCGAACACCGCACTGTGGACGGTTCATTCACGGTGGAGCTCAAGGAGAACGGCGGCTTCGTCGCTATCCTCGCCCCCGAAGGCGCGCCGCTGTTCCGATCCGCGGAGCGACCCGAACTGGCGGCCCCGAACGTCGAACCGGCCATCGCGCTCGCGGGCGCCGACGGCACCGCCGAGATCCGGACCGATCCCGGCGCCACCGTGCGGCTCGCCCCCGGCTGGAGCGCCGACGACCTCGGCGCCGGCCGCTGGCGCGTCCGCGCCCCGCGCGCACTGGCCCCCGGCCGCGCCGGCGTGGTCACCGTCGAGGTCCCCGGGCCCGAGGTGCCGGTGGTCGCCCACGCCCGCGTCGTGCGACCGCTCACCGAAGGCGCGCACCGGCTCTCGTCGGTCTCCATGGCCGCGTTCGCGAACGAGAGCGGCCCGGTCGAGCGCGACCTGAGCAACGGCGGCGGCAACCCCGGCGACGGGCGCCCCATGTCCATCGCCGGGAAGGCGTTCGACGACGGCCTCGGCGCTTCGACGCCCTCCCGCATCGACCTGTACCCGGGCGGCGGGGCCGACCGCCTCACCGTCCTGGTCGGCGTGGACGACGAGACGCCCGGGACCGCCGCGCGCGTCAGCGTCCACGGCGACGGCCGCGAGCTGTTCGCCGCCGACGTCCGCTCCGGCGAACCCGCGCTCGACGTCGCACTCGACCTCCGCGGCGTCACCGCCCTCACTTTGCGCTCGGACGCCCTGCCCGAGCATCCCGAACCGGCGCACATCGACTGGGCCGCAGGCCGACTGCACGTCGACCGCCCGCAGCCCGTCGAACCCCTCGCCGAAACCGGACCGGGCGACGACGCCCGGCCCGCGATCAAGGAGTAACCATGCGATACGACAAGAGATGGTCCGCCGCGGCCGTCGCCGCCACCGCCCTCGTGCTCTCCGCCTGCTCCGGCGGCGGCGAGGACGGCGACGTCACGCTCACCTATGCGACCTGGAGCGACGACCAGAAGCCCGCGATGGAGGCCATCGCCGAGGCGTTCGAGGCCGACCACCCGGACATCGACGTCGAGGTGCAGGTCCTGCCCTGGCCCGAGTACTGGTCCACCCTCCAGGTCGGCGCCGCCGGACGCACCGCGCCCGACGCGTTCTGGATGCTCGCCGACCAGTTCCCCGCCTACGCCGAAGGCGGCCAGCTGCTCGACATCGCAGGCGCCGTCGAGGAAGCGGGCGTCGACCTCTCGGCCTACCCCGAGTCCGTGATGGATCTCTACGACTCGGGCGACGCGCTCTACGGCCTGCCCAAGGACTTCGACACCAACGGCATCTGGTTCAACAAGGCCCTCTTCGACGCCGCCGGGGTCGCCTACCCCGACGACACCTGGACCTGGGAGGACACCCGCACGGCCGCTCAGGAGCTCACCGACGCCGACGCCGGCGTCTGGGGCATCGCCGCCCCGATCGACCGCCAGGGCGGCTACTACAACAGCATCTACCAGGCCGGCGGCCAGGTGATCGGCGACGACGGCAAGGCCGCGATCGACAGCCCCGAAGCCGTCTCCGGCATCGAGTTCTGGACGAACATGCAGGCCGACGGCTCCTCGCCCACGCTCCAGCAGCTCTCCGACACCGAAGCGGTGCAGATGTTCATGGACGGCAAGATCGCCATGTACTTCTCCGGGTCCTTCTGGGCCCAGCGCCTCTACGGCGACGAGGCCTTCCGCGCGAACGTCGGCGTCGCGCCGCTCCCGACCGGACAGCAGCGGGCCTCCATGATCTCGGGCATCCTCAACGCCGGGTACGCCGGCACCGAGCACCCCGAGGAACTCGCCGAGTTCCTGATCTTCGCCAGCGGCGAAGAGGCCGCGAAGATCCAGGGCGAGAGCGGCGCCGTGCTGCCCGCCTACGAAGGCACGCAGCAGACCTGGCTCGACTCGATGCCCGAGTTCGACCTCCAGGTGTTCGTGGACGCGGTCGAGTACTCGGTGCCGCTGCCGATCAGCGGCAACGCCGCCGAATGGACCGGCCTCGAAGGCGAGTACCTCACCCCCGCATGGAACGGCGAGCAGTCCGCCGCCGACGCCGCCGCGGCCTACAACGCCGCCATCGACGAGGTCCTCGCCGAGTGACCGCGCCGTCCGCCCGACCCCCCGCGCGGCGCCGCCGCGCGGGCGGGCTCGGCCCCTCCCCGCTGTGGGGCTACGCGATGATCGCCCCCGCGTTCATCGGCCTCGCCGCGCTCTACCTGTGGCCGTTCGCGAAGACCTTCGGCAAGAGCTTCATGGACACCCCGGCCTTCGGGCCGGGCACCTGGACCGGTCTCGACAACTACACCGAGCTGCTCGGCGACGGCGACTTCTGGCAGGCCTTCGGGAACTCCGCGATCTACACCGCGATCCTGCTCCTGGGCGTGCCGATCGCGACGGTCCTCGCGGCGCTGATCCAGCAGATCGGCCGCGGCCGGGCCGTGTACCGCGTGCTGTACTTCCTGCCCGTGGTCACCCTGCCCGTGGCCGTCAGCATGGTGTGGCGGTTCATCTACAACGGCGACTTCGGCCTGCTGAACTGGGCGCTCTCGCTGGTCGGCATCCCCGGCCAGTACTGGGTCGCCGACGACGCCTACGCGATCTACGCGATCGGCGCGGTCGGCATCTGGATGAGCCTGGGGGTCAACCTCATCATCCTCGGCGCCGGACTCCAGTCGATCCCGCCCGAGCTCTACGAGGCGTCCTCGATGGACGGCGCGGGCCGCGTGCGGCAGTTCTTCTCGATCACGCTGCCGCTCTTGTCCCCGAGCGTCTTCCTGGTGACCGTGCTGACCGTCATCTCCGCGCTCCAGATGTTCGACCTCGTCTTCGTGATGCTCCGCAGCGTCGACAACACCGCACTCGACGGCTCCAAGACCATCGTCTACCTGTTCTACGAGAAGGCGTTCGTGCAGTTCGACCAGGGCTACGGCGCCGCGATCGCGGTCGTGCTGCTCCTGGTGATCATGCTCGCCACCGTCTTCCAGTTCCGCGTCCAGCGCCGGTGGGT
This sequence comes from Glycomyces harbinensis, assembly GCF_900101745.1. Classification (GTDB taxonomy): domain Bacteria; phylum Actinomycetota; class Actinomycetes; order Mycobacteriales; family Micromonosporaceae; genus Glycomyces; species Glycomyces harbinensis. The sequence continues at coordinate 70,885 of NZ_FNAD01000007.1, forward strand.
GTTCTATGACTGATCCGATCACGAAACCCCGCAACGGCACGAAGGCGGGCCGGCGCGGCGAGTGGGTCCTGCACCTCGCCCTCACCGCCACCGCGGCGCTCATGGTGGCGCCCTTCGCATGGCAGCTGCTCACCGCGTTCAAGTCCACCGGCGAGGCCTCCCAGTCGCCACCGACGTTCTGGCCCGCGGCGCCGACCGGCGACGCGTTCACCACGTTCTTCGACTCGGTGCCGGTCTGGAGCCAGTTCACCGTCTCGGCCTCGGCACTGGCGCTGCGCGTCGTCGGGCAGCTCGTGGTCGCGGCGCTCGCCGGGTACGCCTTCGCGCGGCTGCGCTTCCCCGGGCGGACCGTCCTCTTCGGCCTGTTCATCGCGATGCTCATGGTCCCCAGCCAGCTGTTCCTCATCGGACAGTTCGAGCTGATCCGGGACTTCAAGCTGCTCGACACGATTCCCGCCCTGGCGATCCCGGGCATGTTCTCGGCGTTCGGCATCTTCTTGATGCGGCAGGCGTTCATGTCGATCCCGACCGCCTACGAGGAGGCCGCGCGCCTCGACGGGGCCGGACCCCTGCGCACCTTCGCGTTCGTAATGCTCCCGATGGTCAAGCCCACGCTGGGCGCGCTCGCGGTGCTCACCTCGCTGTACTCCTGGAACGACCTGCTGTGGTCGCTCATCGTCTCGCCCCGCGGCGACAACCGCCCGCTGACGGTGGGCCTGGCCGGACTCCAGGGCCAGTACGGCACCGACTACCCGACCCTGATGGCCGGCGCGCTCGTGGCGTCGCTGCCGCTCATCGTCATCTTCCTGGTGCTCCAGCGCCAGTTCTTCAACGGCATCGCCAGCAGCGGCTTGAAAGGCTGAACCATGACCGACCCAACTCCCGACGTCGTCCACCTGCGGCGGGCGGGCACCAGCGTCGTCGTGTCGCTCACGGACGCGCGCCTGCCGCGAATCCTTCACTGGGGCAACGACCTCGGCGACCTCTCGGGCGCCGAACTGGCCGCGATCCAGCGCGCGACCTCGCCGACGATCGGCGACAGCGCCGTCACCTACCCGCAGCCCGTTCCGGTGGTCCCGCAACTGGCCGAGAGCTGGCTCGGGCGCCCCGGCGTCACCGGCTCGCGCGAGGGCCGGGCCTGGGCCCCGCTGTTCGCGGCCACCGCGATCGGGTTCGACGACACCGGTGACGCGGCCGTCCTCGAAGTCGACGCCACCGACGCCGCAAGCGAACTCGCGCTCACCGTCGAACTCCGCCTCGAGGCGAGCGGGCTCCTGCGCGCCCGGGCGACCCTCCGCAACGACGGCGGGCCCTACCGCCTCGACGCGCTCGAACTCGCACTGCCGCTTCCCGACCGCGCCGAAGAACTCCTCGACCTCACCGGGCGCTGGGCCCTCGAACGCGTGCCGCAGCGCCACCCGTTCCCCGTGGGCGCCTGGGTCCGCGAGAGCCGCGGCGGCAAGCCCGGACTGGAAGCCCCGACGATGCTCGTCGCTGGCGAGACCGGGTTCGGCTTCCGCGGCGGCGACGTCTGGGGCGCCCACCTCGGCTGGAGCGGCAACCAGGTCCTCGCCGCCGAGCGCACCCCGGCCGGCACCCGCGTCCTGCGCGGCGGCGAACTCCTCCTCGCCGACGAGACGGTTCTCGGCACCGGCGAGGCCTACCGCACGCCGTGGCTCTACGGCGCGCGCGGGGCCGGACTCGACGCCCTCGCCGCCCAAGTGCACCGGCACCTCCGCGCCCGGCCCGGGCACCCCAGGACGGCCCGCCCCGTCATCGTCAACACCTGGGAGGCCGTCTACTTCGACCACGACCCCGACCGGCTGCTGCGCCTGGCCGAACGCAGCGCCGAACTCGGCGCCGAGCGCTTCGTCGTGGACGACGGCTGGTTCCTCGGCCGCCGCGACGACCACACGTCCCTCGGCGACTGGACCGTCGACCCCGAGGTCTGGCCCGAGGGCCTCGAACCGCTCGCCGACCGCGTCCGCGAACTCGGCATGGACTTCGGCCTCTGGTTCGAACCCGAGATGGTCAACCTCGACTCCGAACTCGCACGCGCCCATCCCGAATGGGTCTTCGACGGCGGCCACGGCCCCGGCCCGGCCTCCCGCCACCAGCACGTGCTCGACCTCGGCCACGACGGCGCCTACCGGCTCGTCCTCGACCGGATCTCGACGCTCGTGGGCCGGCTCGGCATCGCCTACATCAAGTGGGACCACAACCGATACCTCACCGACGCCGGGCACAGCACCGACGGCCGCCCCGGCGTCCACCGCCAGACCGAGCGCGCCTACCGGATGATGCGCGAACTGCGCGAGGCCCACCCCGGCCTGGAGATCGAGTCCTGCGCCAGCGGCGGCGGCCGCATCGACCTCGGCGTCCTGGAGCACACCGACCGCGTGTGGCCCTCCGACTGCAACGACCCCAGCGAGCGCATCGACATCCAGCGCTGGACCGGCCTGCTCATGCCGCCCGAACTCCAGGGCACCCACATCGGCGCCGAGACCTCCCACACCACCAGGAGAGTCGCGACGCTCCCGTTCCGCGCCGCCACCGTCCTGTGGGGACATCTCGGCGTCGAGGCCGACCTCACCCGGACCGACGAGCGCACCTTCGCCGAACTCAAGGCCTGGGTCGACGCCCACCGCGGTCTGCGGCCCCTGCTCCACACCGGCGACGTCGTCCACGCCGACACCGCCCCCGAGTTCCGCCTCGAAGGCGTCGTCGCCGCGGACGCGAGCGAAGCGCTCTACCAGTTCGCCGTCCTCGCCCGGCCCGCCGTCTGGCCGCCGCCGCGCCTGCGCTTCCCCGGCCTCGACCCCGAGCGCCGCTACCGCGTCGAGGAACTCGCCGTCACCGAAGCCGTCCCCGCCGGGCAGCGTCCACCGTGGATGGCGGCCGATCTCGTCCTGCCGGGCCGCGCACTCGCCGAGACCGGCATCGAGGCGCCGTCCCTCGACGTCGACCGCTCGGTCCTGCTGCGCCTCAGCGATGTCGGCTGACCGACCGGAGCGCGGAGCGGGCGGAATCGTCAGTCTCGCCGGCGAGACCTCCTCGGCCGAGGTCTCGCCGCGGGCCGCGTCCCTGCGCGCGCTCCGCGTCCGCGGCCTCGACCTGGTCGAGCCCACCGCGCGATTCGCCGAACCGCCCGGCATGGCCGGCGCGGTGCTCGTGCCCTGGCCCAACCGGGTCGCAGACGCCCACTGGCGCTACGACGGCGCCGAGCAGCGCCTGAAGGTGACCGAACCCGAACTGGGACATGCCAACCACGGGCTCCTGGCCGCGCACGACTTCACCGTGCGCGCCGCCTCGGCCGCGTCGGTCACCCTCACCGCCCCCGTCACCGGCCACCCCGGCTATCCCTTCGACCTCGACGTGGCCGTGACCTACCGGCTGCGCCCCGACGGCATCGAGGTGGCGACGGCCTTCGCCAACCGCGGCGACCGGCCCGCCCCGGTCGCCTCGGGCGCCCACCCGTACCCGCGGGTCGGGCTCGCCCCGACCGAGACGCTCGCCCTGCGCCTGGACGCCCCCAGCGCCCGCGTCCCCGGCCCGACGCACCTTCCCGGGCCCTCCTTCGACGTCACCGGGACCGTCTACGACCTGCGCACCGGCGCGCCCTTCGCGAAGCTCCCGCGCCATCTGACCTACGAGCTCGCCGACACCGGAAAGCCTTCGCGCCACCGGCTCTCCGCGCCGGACGGCACCGCCGTCGAACTCCACGCCGACGGGCACCACCGCTGGTTCCAGCTCTACATCGCCGAAGGGCTCCCCACCGACGAGGGCCCGCGTCCGGCCGTCGCCGTCGAACCGATGACCGCGCCGCCCAACGCCCTGCGCACCGGCGAGGGGCTGCGCTGGATCGAACCCGACGAGACCTGGACCGTCCGATGGGGTCTCAGCCTCATCGAACCCGGGAGCTAATCGCTGTACCGCTGCCTGAACTCGCTCGGGCTCATGCCGTGGTGCCTGCGGAAGACCCGCGAGAAGTAGAACGCGTCGTCGAAGCCCACGTCGAAGGCGATCTCGGTGATCGTCGCGTCGGTCGCGTCCAGCAGCTGCCGCGCCCTCGCCATCCGCAGTGCGGTGTGGTGGGCCAGGACGCCGCCGCCCGTCGCCCTGCGAAACAACGTGCTCAGATGGGACGGCGAGACGCCGACGAGGCTCGCGAGCTCGGGCACCTTGACCTTCCCGTCCAGTCGCTCGGCGAGGTAGTTCATGGCCCGCTGGAGCGGATCGCCCGGCTCGGGCATCAGTCTGTCCACATTGATCTGCGTGAGCAGCTTCCACGCCGCGCCGGCCGCGCCGAGCAGCCGGACGGGGGACTGGTCCCGCTCCAGGCCCGAGACGATCTCGTCGAGCAGCGCCACCGCCCGGTCGATCGCCCGGATCGGGACCACGGGCCGCTCGGCCGAGGCCTCCAGGCTCTCCACGAGTTCGGTCACGTCGGTCCCCGCCAGGTGCGCCCACCAGATCGTCCAGGGGTCGCGCGCGTCGGCCCCGTACGAGTGCGGGACCCCGCGGGGGATGACCAGCGCCTGCCAGGCCCCGAGCCGGTGCGCGCCCGAACCGACCCTCGCCCAGCCCGTCCCCGAGGCGCAGACGATGACGATCGCCTCGTCAGTGCCCCTCGGACGCTGCATCCGGTGGTCCGCGGCGGCCGGGTAGTAGCCCGCGTCGGTCACCAGCAGCCGACGCGTCACCGGCCGCCGCAGCGCCTCGGCGACCTGCGGGCGCGGGACCACGACCAGGCGCTGTCCCCGGAACCCCTCTTCGATCGGCATGGGCCCATCATCCACCACAACCGGCGGATCGTCCAGGCCTTCTGGCCCATCACCCATTCCCGAACGCCGCCGCGCCCGCTTCACTGGAGGGGTGACCAGCGACCGACTGCACCTTCCCGACGCCCCGACCGACCTCGCCGCCCGACTCGCCGCAGGCGAGGCCGTGGCCTGGAGCGAGCCGGTCTCCATGACCACGTACGAGCCCGCCGCGCCCGACCCGTACCCGATGTTCCTGGACCGGCGCGTCTACCAGGGCTCCAGCGGCCGCGTCTACCCGATCCCGTTCACCGACCGCATCGCGGGCGAAGGCGCGCCGCGCACCTGGCAGGCGATCCACCTCGAGAACCGCTGGCTGCGCCTCATGGTCCTGCCCGAACTCGGCGGCCGGATCCACGTCGGCTTCGACAAGACCGCCGGCTACGACTTCTTCTACCGCAACAACGTGATCAAGCCGGCCCTCGTGGGCCTGGCCGGGCCCTGGATCTCCGGCGGCGTCGAGTTCAACTGGCCCCAGCACCACCGCCCCGCGACGTTCCTGCCCGTGCAGACCGCGATCGAGGAGCACCCCGACGGCGCCGTCACCGTCTGGTGCTCCGACCACGACCCCTTCACCCGCATGAAGGGCACGCACGGCATCCGCCTCCACCCCGACCGCGCCGTGGTCGAACTCGCGGTGCGCCTGCACAACCGCACCAGCGAGACGCAGACGTTCCTGTGGTGGGCCAACGTCGCCGCCCGCGTCCACGACGACTACCAGTCCTTCTTCCCGACCGACGTCCGCTACGTGGCCGACCACGCCCGCCGCGCGATCACGGCCTTCCCCCGGGCCGACCGGCCCTACTACGGCGTCGACTACCCCGCCCGCGGCGACGGCCGCGACCGGCTCGACCTGTACCGCAACATCACCGTTCCGACGTCCTATATGGTCACCGACACCCGGGACGACTTCTTCGGCGGCTACGACCACCGCGCCGGCGCGGGCTTCGTCCACGTCGCCGACCGCCGCATCGCCCCCGGCAAGAAGCAGTGGACCTGGGGCAACGCGCCGTTCGGACACGCCTGGGACCGCCACCTCACCGACGAAGACGGCCCCTACGTCGAGCTCATGGCCGGCGTCTACACCGACAACCAGCCCGACTTCTCCTGGCTGGAGCCCGGCGAGACGAAGTCCTTCACGCAAACCTGGTACCCCATCCACGGGATCGGACCGGCCCACCAGGCGAACGACGAGGCCGCCGTCCGGCTCGACGCCGAGCCGGGCCGCATCGCCGTCGGCGTCTGCGTCAGCCGTCCCCGCAAGGGCGCCGTCGTAGCGGTGACCCTCGATGATGAGACACTGTGGACCACGACCGCCGACCTCGAACCCGGCGTCCCACTGCAAGCGTCCTTCGACGCCGCCTGCGAACCGACCGAAGTGGAACTGACGGTCACCCACGAAGGCGCCCGACTGATCTCCTGGCGCCCGCGACCCGACCACGACGCCCCCGAACCCCGTCCCGCCACCGCGCCCCTGCCGCCCGAGTCGGTCGAGAGCGTCGACGAGCTCTACTACACCGGCGTCCACCTGGCCCAGTACCGCCACCCGAGCCGCTCGCCGATCCCGTACTGGACCGAGGGCCTGCGCCGCGACCCCGGCGACGTCCGGTGCAGCCTCGCGCTCGCCGACGACGCCTACCGCCGCGCCGAGTACGCCGCCGCCGAACGGCACGCCAGGCGCGCGCTCGAACGCCTCACCGCCCGCAACCTCAATCCCCGCGACGGCGAAGCGTCCTATGTGCTCGGACTCATCCTGCGCCGCACCGGCCGCGAGGAGGCGGCCGTCGACGCGTTCGCCAAGGCCGCCTGGGACGTCCGCTGGCTCGCCCCCGCCTCACTCGAGATCGCGCGCATCGACGCCCGGGCCGGGCGACTCGCGCAAGCCCTCGATCGAGCCGAGACCGCGCTGCGCCTCGCCCCCGACGACACGCGCGCCCACGCCGTCCGCACCGTCGCCCTCCGCGGCCTCGGCCGCACCGGTGACGCCGCCGGGTTCCTCGCCGCGCGCCTCGCCGACGATCCGCTCGACCAGGTCGCACAGGCCCTCGACGGCCGCACCCTCGCCTGCGACGCCCGCACCTTCATCGACGTCGCCCTCGAACTCGCCGAGGCCGGCGCGTCCGACACGGCGCTGGCGCTCCTCGCCGAAGCCGAGACCCGCGAGCCGACGCCCGCCGGGGAAGTGCGGCCCATCGCCGGATACCACCGGGCCCGGCTCCTCGACCTGCTCGGCCGCGCCGACGAGGCCGAACACGCCCGCAAAGCCGCACGCGGCGCCCCCGCCGAGCACTGCTTCCCCTCCGGGCTGGACGACCACGACGCGCTCCGCGCCGCACTCGACGCCGACCCGGGCGACGCCCGCGCCGCCGCCCTCCTCGGCATGCTCCTGTTCGACCGGGGCCGGACGGAGGAAGCCCTCGAATGCTGGGAACTCGCGATCGATGCCGGCCTCGCCGACCCGGTGCTGCACCGGAACGCGGCCCTCGCCACGTACGCCGTGTACGGCGACGACGACCGCATCCCGCAGTACTTCGAGCGCGCGATCGCACTGCGGCCCGACGCCCGGCTCGTCTACGAACTCGACCAGTTCCTGGCCCGCCGCGGCGTTTCAGCACAGGACCGGCTCGCCCGGCTCGACCCCGCGATCGTGCTCGAACGCGACGACGCGACGGTGGTCTACTGCGAGCTCCTGACGGAGGCGGGCCGCCACGACGAGGCCAGGTCCATCATGGAGCATCGCGCGTTCGCACCGTGGGAAGGCGGCGAAGGCCGCACCCTCGCCGCCTGGGAAGGCCTCATGCTCGCCTCCAGCCGAGCCGCCGAAGCCGACGGGGACCTCACGGCCGCACTCGACTACGTCGACCGCGCGATCGACCCGCCGCCCGACCTCGGCGAGACCCGCATCGAGACCGCCCACCCGGTACGGCTGCTCACCAGAAGGGCCGACCTCCTCGACCGCCGCGGCGACCACACCGAAGCCGAAACGCTCCGGGCCGCCATCCCGGAGGAGGAACCGGCCGAGGACGACGACCGCAAGGTGGACTACTTCGCGACCTCGCTCCCGGACATGCTCCTGTTCCCGCCGCGATGACCGACTGCGGCGGCCCTCATCGGGCCGCCGCGGACTCCTGCTCCCGCTTGCGCACGCGGACGACTCGGGCGCGGGCGAACACGGCCAGGAACACCGCGGTCGTCACCACGGCGGCGACCGCGGTGACGTACACCTGCGGCGACTCGTTGACCTGCCCGCCGGCGACGGTGTGCAGGACGACGTTGATGAGCCAGTGCCCGATCGCCGCGGTCAGCACGCGCTGCCAGAAGGCGCCGTTGCCCATGTACCCCAGGAGGATCGCGAAGGCGACGGTCGCGACGACGAACGAGGCGGCGACGGCGAATCCGGCGGTGAAGATCTGGACGTGCCACACGGCCCAGACGACGCCGGTGGCGCTCGCCGCCGCGAGGCGGCCCATTTTGGTCTCGAACAGCGGCTGCATGAAGCCGCGCCATCCGATCTCCTCGCCGGTCGCCCCGACCAGCTGGAGCACCAGGTACAGCAGGAACGGCGCCCCGGCGACACTGGAGACCCCCGCGAAGTCCTCGCCCAAGGCGAGCGTGCACGCGACGACGATGAGCGCGAAGAGCCCCACCGCCGCGACCATCAGTCCGGTGTGGGCGGTCACCTGCCTCCGGGAGACCGCCTCGGGCAGTAGGGCCTTGAGCCGCTTTCGGTAGATCAGCCATGCCGCCAGTGCGCCGAGCGCGGGACCGAACTGCGCCAGGGTGAGCACTTCGCCGTCGACGCCGGCCGCCGACTGGAGCACGCCGAGCGCCCCGGAGAACAGGAAGGCCAGCAGCGTGAAGACGCCGAGCACGGGCCAGGGGCCCCTGGAGGGGCGAGAGGAGCTGGGAGACATGGCTTCCTTTCGAAACGCGTGGGGTCGGAGGGGCGCCATGACGCTACCCGCCGGTCCGCTCCTCTTCGGATCTGCCGGACGCGGCTGTGATGCCTCCCCGCTCAACGACCGCGTACCGCAACAAGGCCCACCTTCAGTCGAAGTACTCCACCAGGCCGACGATGACGCCGGCGGGGCCGCGCACATACGCGTACCGCAGGAGTTCCTCGTACTGCGCGGTGTCGCCGACGAGTTCGGCGCCGTGCGAGCGCAGCCGCTCGACGGTGTCGTCGACGCCGTCCACGACGAACGTGAGCCGCGGGATGCCCGGCGTGCTCACCGGCTCCCACGGCGCCCGGCCGGTGGCCTCGGGGCTGTGGATCACCGACAGCTCGACCCGGCCGTTGCCGTCCGGGGTCCGCAGCATGGCGATGTCCGACCGCAGGCCGTCGAGCGCGGTGAGCCGGTCCGCCCATTCGCCCTCGACCGTCGCCTCGCCTTCCAGCTCCATGCCGAGTTCGGTGAAGAACGCGACGGCCGCCGCGAGGTCCTCGACCACGATGCCGACGTGGTCCATTCGCTTCAGTGTCATGGGAAGGCTCATTTCTCCGCGTTCGCGGGCTCGTAGCGGCGGCGGGCGCTGCCGCCGACCCGTGCGAGGTCGGTGCCGTGGACGTGCAGCGCGGAGCGCACGGCGGCGGTGAGATCGGTGAGCGCTGAAGGTGCGCTGATCGTGGGTGCTTCCATGCGATCAGCCTCCCCCCGATCGATCCATCAGTCCAATGCCAGATCTCGCGCCGACCGATCGATAGTATCGATGAATGCTCGATATCGTGCGGCTTCGCATCCTCGCCGCGATCGCCCAGCACGGCTCGGTCACCAAGGCCGCGAAGCAGCTGCACTACGCGCAGCCGTCCGTCAGCCACCACCTCGCCCGGCTCGAGGCCGAGACCGGCGCGCGGCTGGTCCAGCGGGTCGGCCGCGGCATCCGGCTCACCCCCGAGGGCCAGATGCTGGCGCGGCGGGCCGCCGAGATCATCGGCCGCGTGGACGCGGCCGCCGCCGAGCTGGACGACATGCTGGGCCTGCGCATGGGGCGCGTGCGGCTCGCGGGGTTCCAGTCGGCGCTGAGCACGCTCGTGCCCGAAGCGGCGGCGGCGATGCGCCGCGACCACCCCGGCGTCGAGGTGAACCTGGTCGAGGCCCACCCCGAGATCGCGCTGGCGCAACTGCGCGACGGCGAGGTCGACGCCGCGATCATCTTCCGCTACGACGACGCCCTCCCCGACGACGTCCACGGGGTCCACCTGTTCGACGACCCGATGTACCTGGTCAGCGCCGAACCCGGCCAGACGCTGCTCGACCACCGCGACTCCGCGTGGATCGGCGGCTGCACGCGGTGCCGCCGCGAACTCCTGGACGCCTGCGCGGCCGTCGGCTTCACACCCGAGATCGCCTACACCAGCGACGACATCATCGTCCAGCACTCCCTGATCGCCGCCGGGCTCGGCGTGACCACCAACCCCGGCCTCGCGCTCCGCACCCACCATCGCGACGGCGTCGCAGCGACCGAGATCCCCCACTTCCGCAGGCGGGTCCACCTCGTGACCTACGGGGAACCCCCGGACCCTCCGGCGACGGCGGCCTTCATCGCCGCGCTCCATGTTGCGGCGCAACGATATGCGTTATCGGCGTCGAACCGCGGCGGCCAGCGGGCACCTGGAACGCCCCTTCCGCCCGATCGGCTTCGGCGATGCCCTAGGCCAGGGGCGCCCGCTCCGAGCTTGACGGCCGTCCCGCCTCACCGGCGGCGTGCGACCCGGATACTGGTGGTCGGTCATGGAAGCTGAGGAAAGGGGACCAGGGCGTGGGAATCATCGCCGTCACCGGGGCCACCGGTCAACTGGGGTCGCGGGTGGCCCGAATGCTCGCCGATCGCGGAGTGCCGCAACGGCTCGTCGTCCGCGACCCGTCGCGCGCGCCCGAGCTGGACGGGGCGGAGGTCGCGGTCGCGTCGTTCGAGGACGAATCCGCCCTGCGCACCGCATTGTCCGGAGTGGACACGCTGTTCCTGGTCTCGGCGCACGAGAGCGCGGACCGGATGCCCGAACACCGCAGCGCCGTGCGCGCGGCGGTGGCGGCCGGGGTCGACCGCGTCGTCTACACCTCGTTCATGGGCGCATCCCCGCTGGCCACGTTCACCTTCGCGCGCGAGCACTCGCAGACCGAGCGGCTCATCGCCGAGTCCGGGCTGCGGCTCACGGCGCTGCGCAACTCGCTGTACGCCGACATGCTGCCGCTCTTCGTCGACGGCGACGTGATCCGCGGCCCGGCCGGGCAGGGCAGGGTCGCCTGGGTCGCCCGCCACGACGTGGCCCGACTCGCGGTGGAGGCCCTGCTTGATCCGGCGCACGCCGACCGCGTCTACGACGTGTCCGGCCCCGAACCGGTCGACCTGCACGAGTCCGCGCGGATCCTGAGCGAGGTCACCGGCCGCGAGATCGGCTACGTCGCCGAGACCGACGAAGAGGCCCGCGCCTCCCGCGCGGGCTCCGAACCATGGCAGATCGACGGGTGGGCCGGCTCCTACAAGGCCGTCGCCACGGGCGAGACCTCGGTGACCAGCCACACCATCGAGCACGTGACCGGCAGGCGCCCTTGGACTCTCGAAGAGTTCCTGCGCAGCGAGCCGGAATCCTGGAGCCACCTCGCCGCCTGAGCGCTCATCGCCGACGCCACCGGAGCGCGGGGGAGTCGACCGCGCGGCGCCCTCAGGGCGCCGCGCCGCCGCCGCTATTCGATGACCAGGCGCGCGATCTTGCCGTCGCGGACCTGGAACTTCAGCGTTCCGGTGCCGTTGAACCGGTTGCCGCTCACCTTGAGGGTGACGTCCCATTCCTGGGGGCTCTTGCCGGGTTCGGCCGCGATGACCTCGAACCTGCTCTCCATGCCGATGTTGTCGGTCTGGTTCCACCGCGCCGCCCCTTCGACGCCGGTGAACTCGCGCCCCCAGTCGTTCAGGTAGGCGTCCGCGGTGAACACCGCCAGGAAGCGGTCGGTGTCGCCCGCGTTGGTCGCGTCGATGAACTCCTGGATCGGCGCCGGCAGCTGGATGTCCGTCATGTCTTCCTCCACGCTCGGTTGCAGCACGTCATGACGCTACTGCCGATGCGGGGACCGGATCCAGAGTTCGCCCATCCCTGGATCGACGGTCGGGGGAGCCGGCGCCGCCGCGCGTCCGCTGTTCCGCGACCGCCGCGAGTTCGGAGCGACCGCACCCGCTCGATCAGCGCGGCCGCCGCGGGCCCCATGGGGAGCGCCCGCGGCGGCCGCGTGTCGGGGAGCCGTTCAGACCCCGGTCATCTCGTTGGCCGGGTTCGGCAGGTCCGCCTCGGCGGTGACCTCGCCGGATGCGAGGTCGACGGCGTAGATCTTCGAGGTGATCGGGTCGTTCACATAGGCGGTGTCGCCGCGCACGAAGACGGAGGGACGGGCCTCCTGCCATTCGATCGGCTCCTCCCAGGCGTCGATCACCGGGAACGACTGGGCGACAACGGCGTTCTCCATGTCGATGACGTGGAGCGCGCCGTCGGTGCCCAGCAGCAGGCCCTCGCCCCCGGGACCGCGGGCCAGCGACCTGAAGGTGTAGCTGGTCCCCACGTCGAGCAGCCGCAGTTCGCCGGTCTCGGTGTCGATGATCGACACCCGTTCGGGGCGCTCCAGCTCGGCCTCGGGGTCGACCTTGTAGTCGCCGAGGATGAACGGGGAGTCCTCATGCCCTCTCGTGTTGCCGATGCGGCCGTAGTCGTCGGGACTGTCGACCTTGGTGATCGCGCCGTCCTTGTAGATCAGCACGCCGTTCTCGCAGCCGACGACGATCGCCTCGTTCAAGGCTGCCGATTCGCCGTGCACCCCAGGGCATTCCTCGCTGCGGGCGATCTCGCCGCCCTCGGTGTCGAGCACCTGGATGCCGGTCCGGGTCTCCTCGTCGCCGTGGGTCACCAGCAGTTCGCCGTTCGCCAACTGCACGGCGACACCGTGGTGCGCGTGCTCGGTGGTGAAGGTCCGGGTCTCGGGCAGTCCGTCCCCCAGGTCCTGCGGGTCGAACGTGGTGACTTCTCCGGTGCCGTCGGAGAACAGCGCGGTGACGCCGGCGTGGTTGACCGCGTGACCGGGTTCGGGGGCGGCGAACTCGTCCTCTGTCAGCTCGGCCGACACCGCGTCCAGCACCCGGAATCCGGTCGAGGTGGACACGAGGACGTGGTGGCCGTCGCCGGCGGGGTTCAGCCGGTTGAAGCCTTCGAGGGGGATGTCCTCCACGACCTCCAGCGTCTCGCCGTCGAGCACGTAGATGCCGCCGTCGTAGGTGACGACCACGGCGTCGGCGACCTCGACGGCCTCCTCGTCCGGGTTCTCCTCGGCGGGTGCGGAACAGGCCGCGAGCAGCAGCCCTGTGGCCAGTAGCGAGGGCACCGCTAGTTTGCGAACGCTCATGCAGATCACTTTCCTGTTGTCGATGGGTACGGGCAGGCCCTCCCGCTCGTGCGTGGGAGGAAGTTCTTCATTCGTCGCCAAGGCCTTCGGCGATGGACTCGGCGTTGCTGCGGGCCATCTCCAGGTAGGTTCCGGCGCCTTCGCCGGGCCGGGTGAGCGACTCGGTGAACAGCGGCACGATCTCGATGTCCACATCGGTCTCCTCGGCCATGGCCCGGACCAGCAGGTCCGGTTGCGAGGAGTCGGCGAACACCACGGGGACACCGGATTCGGCGACGGCGTCGGCCAGGTCCTTCAAGTCGGACGCGCTGGGCGATGCGAGCGTGGTGCCGCTGGGAATGACCGCGCCGATGATCGCGAAGTCGTAGCGCTCGGCCAGGTACCCGAAGACATGGTGGTTGGTGACGAGCTTGCGCCGCTCCTGGGGAATCCGGTCGAACAGCTCTGTGGTGTGCTCGTGCAGCTCGTCGATCTGCGCCGCATACTCGTCGGCGTTGGCGCGGATCCGCTCGGCGTCGACTCCCGAGACCTGCTCGATCACCTGGTCGGCGATGAGGTCCACGGCGTCGCGCACGCGCACCGGATCCGTCCAGAAGTGGGGATCGGGCTGCCCCGCGGTCGCATCGGCGGTGTAGTCGATCGGGTCGACGCCCTCACCGACGGCGAGAGCGGGCACCCCGGACGCCACGGCCGCCTCGACATGGCCGATGACCCCCTCTTCGAGGCCGAGTCCATTGTGAACCAGCAGCTCGGCCTGTTCGAGCGAGGCGGCCTGCTGCGCGGAGACGCCGAACGAGTGGGGATCGGCATCCGCCTGCATCAGCACCGTCACCTCGGCCTGGTCGCCGACGATGTTCTGCGTGATGTCGCCCAGGATGTTGGTGGTGACGACGATGCCGGACCGGTCCGATTCGAAGGCGGCGCAGCCCGACAGCGCGGCGGCGGCGAACAGCGACAACGCCAGCGATGCGCGGCGCGTGAACACGGCTACCATCCCGTCTGCACCATGTGGTCGGGCTGGAAGTCCAGCTCGAAGGTCCGGGCCAGGCGCAGGTCGTCCCGGTAGTCGATCTCGTAGACCGCCGTGCCGCCGGGATCGTTGACATAGGCGCGGGCGGTGTCGACCTGGATCGTCGGCGGCACACCGCCGTCGGCGACGGTCATCAGCTCGATCCGGGCGAGTTCGGCGCCGGTGCCGGGGTCGTAGGACCGCAGCACGCCGTCCTCGGTGAGGACGAGGACGGGGGAGTCCTCGCCGGTCGCGCTCACCGCGACCGCGTCAGGGACGTCGATCTCCGTCCACCGCCGCTCCTTGAGGTCCAGCACCAGCACCTCGCCGGACAGGCCGTGGGCGGCCAGGACCGCGGTGCCGGGACGATGGTGGAAGCCGCCGTCGATCCCGCCGTCCGGGTAGGGGATCTTCTCCGCGGTCAGCTCCTCGTCGCCGCCACCGGCGATCAGCAGCGCGCCGTCCTCGCAGCCGAACACGGCGCCCCTCCTGGTGACGGTCGGCGCCTGCGGCTGGGGGCAGGACTCGGCGAGCTCGGACTCGAGCGCCCCGTCGCGGCCCAGCACCTGGACGGCGCCTTCGTCGACCGCCAGCAGCCGCTGGTCGTAGGGCAGAACGGCCTGCGCGCCCGTTTCGCCGGTCTGCGCCACCTCGCCGCCTTCCAGCGCATCGCGGTCGAGCGACAGCACCTCCTGCGCCGCGTTCAGGACGGTCACTGCCGGATCGCCGACGGGCGTGAATCCGGTGCCGTCGATCGCGCCGATCGAACCCGGCTCGGTCTTGTAGTAGTGCACGTGGTCGCCGTGGTCGACCGTCCAGACGCCGCTGTCGATGATCTGCGTGTCCGACGCGCCGGACACGTAGACGAAGCGGCCGTCGGTTCCCGTCGCCCGCACCCCGTCGACGGAGGCGATCTCGATCGACTCCTCCGTCACCGGGTCCAGGATGTGGACGTCTCCCGTGCCGGCCTCGGCCATGACGAGGCGCCATTGCGCTTCGGCGGTCTCCTCGGCGCCTTCGACGTATCCGTGCGGGGTGGGCTCCTCGGCATCGGGCGGTGCGCCGGATCCGATGGAGCAACCCGCGAGCAAGGCGCATCCAGCGGTCGCGACGGCCACGCGGGCCCTAGGCGCAAGCGGCATTCAGTGTCCTTTCAGGGGCGTTGCGGTGAACTGGAACCGGTCCCGTACCAGGGCGGCCAGCACGGAGACGAAGAAGCACGCGACGGCGAACGCGGCGATGGTCGCCCCGGCGGCCGTCCCGAAGTGCCAGGAGATCAGCAGTCCGCAGACGGTGGCGCCGGCGCCGATCGCGGCGGCGCCGAGCATGATCGCGGGAATCCGATTGGCCCACAGGGCCATCGCGGCGGGCGGCGCGATCAGGAGGCCGAAGACCAGCAGCGTGCCGACCACGTGGAACGACGCCACGATCGCCAACGTCAGCAGGGCCGTCATCAGGAAGTGCGCCAGGCCGGGCCGCAGCCCGAGGGTCGCGGCCTTCCTCCGGTCGAACGCCAGCGCCACGAAGGACCGGTAGCCGGCGACGGTGAGCAGCAGTGCCACCGCCAGTGCCCCGGCCAGCACCAGCAGGTCGACGTTCCGCACCGCCAGCACGTCCCCGAACAGGAACCCGGTGAGGTCGACGGCGAAGGACTGGGAATGGGACACGATGATGACGCCGACCGAGAGCATCCCGACGAACAGCAGGCCGATGCCGGTGTCCTGGGACAGGCGGGAGGTGCGGGACAGGGCCGTGACGCCCAGGGCCATCGCGACCGCGCTGAGGGCGGCCCCCAGCAGGAGGCTGCCGCCGAGCAGGGAGGCGATCGCGACGCCCGGGAGCATCCCGTGCGCCATGGCGTCGCTCATGAAGGCCATGCCGCGCAGTACGACCCAGGTGCCCGCCAGCCCGCAGATCACCGAGACGAGGAGTCCGCCCCACAGCGCCCGTGCCACGAAGCCGACCTCGAAGGGATCGGTCAACCATTCCATGGCAGGAACTATAATGATAATCGTTTTCGTTTCCAACGCACTTGAGAGTGATCCCCGACATGCCGAACTCGATCGAACTGACCGAGGTGAGTGCGCGCCACGGCGCCGCGACCGTGCTGCACGGCCTGACCGTTTCGATTCCGGCGCAACGGGTCACCGCGCTGACCGGACACAACGGGTCCGGTAAGTCGACCCTGCTCGGCGTCCTCGCCGGCGCCCACGCGCCGGCGTCGGGGTCGCTGCGGCGGTCGCACGCACGACGCGCCGCTCTGGTGGTCCAGCGCAGCGAGGTCCCGGACGCGCTGCCCATCACCGTCCGCCAGGCCGTGACCATGGGCCGGTGGGCGCACCGCGGCGCATGGCGGCGCCTCACCCGAGAAGACCGCTCCATCGCCGAACGCTGCATGGACCGCCTCGGCGTCGCCGCCCTCGCCGACCGCCGGCTGAGCACCCTCTCCGGCGGGCAGCGCCAACGCGTCCTGCTCGCCCAAGGGCTCGCGCAGCAGTCGGACCTGCTGCTACTGGACGAACCCGCCACCGGCCTCGACGCCGAGGCCAAGGAGCAGATCGCCGCGCTGCTGGCCGAGGAGAGCGCCCGAGGGGTGACGGTCGTGCACGCCACCCACGACCTTGAAGACGCCGCCGACGCCGATCACCGCATCACCCTGTCGAACGGCCGCTTGCTGGCCCCGTAGACGCCGCCGCGCCGGACCGCGGACACCACGGCGGCCCCTCTGACGACAGAGGGGCCGCGCGGAACGACTCGTACCTCCGCGTGGAGACGATCCACGCGCTCGCAACGGTCTTCGGTGACTACCCGCAGGTCCAGGTGACCGCGTTCGTGAGGGGCTGCTCGTCGGCGTCGTACTCGCCGATGAAGACGTCCCCGGCGAGCAGGGAGCCGTCGGCGCTGATCGCGACGACGTTGTCGCGGCTGGTGTTGTCGGCCGGATCGATCAGCCCCGGCAGTTCGACGATGGTCTCGCCGGACTGGTAGGCCGCGATCGGCGAGTCGCGGAGATGGCTGGCGACGGTCCCCTTGCCGCTGACGGCCACCCAGTCGCCGAGGTCGGTCATCTCGGCGGTGCCCTCGGCGAGGTTCCAGCGGACGCCCCCGTAGCCGACGCCCGGGGCGCTCAGCCAACCTGAGGCCCAGTCGCCCTTGATGTCGGTGACCTCGGCGGAGGCATCGGCCAGGTCGACGCCCTCGGGCATCGCCAGGTAGTCGCCGGTGCCGTCGACATGCCACACATACGGCTTGGACTTGCCGGAGTTGTCACCCTCGACCTTGACATGGCCGACGATGGTGCCGTCGTTGCCGATGTCGGTGGCGCTGCCCAACTCGTTGCCCTCGGGCAGCGGCAGGTCGACCGGTCCGGTCCCGTCGGCCGGCCACAGGACGGGAATGAAGGTGCCGCCGCTCTCGCGGCTGCCGACGATGTCGCCCTTCGCGTTGATCGCGTGGGCCGAGCCGCCCTCCTCGGTCGGGAGCTCGGTCAGCTCGCCGTCGCGCCAGACGTACGGCACATACCCGGACATGAACGTCCAGCCGACGCCGACCCCTTTGGCGTTGACGTCTTCGAGCGTGGCGTAGTCGTTCAGCATCGGCACCTCGGTGACGTCGCCGTCGGCGTACAGGAGCTGCTGCGGTGCGGGGCCGTCCGCGTCGGGCGATTCGGCGAGGTAGGCGATGACGGTGCCGTCGTTGCTCATGCCGGTGACCCTCGTGGACTGGTAGCCCTCGGGGATCGGCAGGGTCTCGAAGGCGCAGGCCTGCTGCACCGCGGTGTCGGACTCGTCCGCCGAGGCGAACTGGACCGAGACCACCGTCGCCGCGGCGACGGCCCCGACCGCGGCCGTGGCGGCGATCGCCTTGCGGGCCTTGAACCTTCGATTCACTCTGGTCTGCATCGCATCAATTTCCCAGTCATCCGTGGATTCGCTTCCCGGCGGCGAATCGGCGATTCGCCCCCAGCGTCACTCTGTCCGAAAGCAGCGGTTTTCTCCAGGCGGAGCACCGGCGGGACACCGGCAGATCGGGACCGCGCCGAGCACGCGGGACCCCTCCCGGCCGACCGCGCCTATAACAGCGGGAGAGCACTCACCCTGGAGGTCGCCGTGCCCCGCAACGCCCCCGCCGCCCTGGCCGCCGCATTCCTCGCCCTCGGCCTGACCGCCTGCACCGGAGGCGGATCCGCGGACGACGGCCCCGACGAGGCGCCCGGCACCGCTGACGAGCGGGCCGCCGAACTCGTCGAATGGGCGGAAGCGTTCTGCGCCGCACCCGAGGCCATTCCCACACTCCTGTACGTCCCCTTCACGGCGGCGGCGCACAACACGCCGACCACTGACGAGGACCGCCAGCCGCTCATCGATGCCCTCGCTGACGCGGACCAGGCGCTGGCGGACGCTATGGCGGCGGCCGACACCGTGCCGCCCGGCCCCGCTCCCGAAGCCGAAGCGGCGCTGGCCCAGTACCGGGCGGATCTGGAGGAGACCCGGGGCACACTTGCCGAGTACGCCGAGATCGCCCCCGTCTACGCGAGCGCGGACCTGGAGGGCCTGTACATGCTCGCCGGAATGGACGTCATGAACCTGCCGTACTCGCTGATGATGGCCGAGACGTACCTGACCGAGCCCGACCTCGCCGAGGCCGCCGCGAACGCGCCCGCCTGCGGCGGCGGCCCCGGCGCCGAGGAACCGTCGGGCTCCGCTTCAGACTCCACCTGACCTTGGGGCGACGCGAGTCGGAACCCGAAGCGCTGAACGCGATCGGGCGGTGGACTGCCGATGACCGAGGGGCCGCACCTTCAATCCGATGGTGCTTCGCGGGGCAGCTCATCGATGAGCGCGCGGATGCATTCGGCATCGGAGTGTTGGAGTTCCTCGAGGATGGTCAGTGCTTGACGCCAAGCCTCGAGTGCGGCGCCATGGGCTCCGAGGGAAGCATGGAGGTCTCCCAGGTGGGAGAGCGTGTCGGCTTCGTTGTATCGGTCGCCTAGGGCCTGGTGGAGTTCGCGGGCTCGCTGATAGTGGAAGAGCGCTTGGTCCCGGTCGCCACGCCGATGGTGGATGTAGCCGAGGCTGTCGGTGGCGGCGGCCTCTCCGTTGCGGTAGTCGAGTTCGAGACAGAGTTCGAGCGCTCGTTCGCAGTACTCGAGCGCCTCGTCGAGCTCGCCGAGCAGGGCGTGGTACCAGCCGATCGCGTTGAGTGCCTGCGCTTCACCCCTGTGGTTACCCGCGGCCCGATACAAGGGCAGGGCTTCTCGGGAGTGGCCGAGCGCATCGTTGAACTGCCCTTGCACGTTCGCGAGGTGCCCCAGGCTGTGGCGCGTAGATGCCTGCCCTACGAGATCACCTGCTCTGGCTGACAGTTCAAGAGCGCGCATCAGATGCGAACGACTCTCTGGAAGGTGTCCGAGACGGGTATGGGTCCGGGCGAGTGTCCGGTACGAGTATGCCTGCGCCGCTGGCTCACCGAGCCGCTCGGCCGCAGCCAGGCCGCCGCGTTGGACGGCGATCTCATCCAGCCAATGGCCCTGCGATACCAGGAATGGCGACAGGGTCCGGGCTGTATGCCAGATATAGACGTCGCAGTCTTCGGGGGCCTGGGCTGCGACGGCCGCCATCGCGGGATGCTCGGTTTCGAACCAGGTCATTGCGGCTTCGTGATCAGGAAGGGCTTCTGGATCGACGCTCGGAGCGGGTGCGCCGAGTGGAATCGCTCCTTCGGTGATCCCCGGATCCACCAGGAAGGCGGCGGTCTGCGCAGTGTGGACGTAATGGGCGAGCATGCGCTGCTTGGCTTCTCTGCGCTCGGTCTCGGCGTCGAGACGTGCGGTCAGCGCTGCGGCGTGGTCGCGCAGGAGATCGTGGAAGGTGTACCGTCCCGGTCGGTGCTCGGACACCAGGTTCGCCTGCACCAGGTCGGCCATCAGCGACCGAACCAGGTCGGCCGGCTCGGCGAGGAGGCTCGCGGCAACCTTCAGCGTCCAGTCGGGGCCGGGGTGGAGCCCAAGGAACCGGTAGGCGCGGCGGGCATCAGGAGACAGGTGTCGGTATGAGTGGTCCAGGACCGCGCTCACGGCAGTGGTGGGGTCGGTCGGGCCGACGGCGAGTGCGTCCAACCGACGGCCGTGGAGGGAATCGGCGTATTCGCGGATCGAGACGCCCGTCGCGTGGGCGTGGGTCAGGTAGTTGGCCGCCGCGATCTGCAACGCCAGCGGCAGGTGTCCGCAGGCGTCCGCGAGGGCGTCGAGGTCCTCGTCCGAGGTCGACTTGACGACCAGGGCGCCCAGCAGTTTGCGCAGCAGCGACGCCGCTTCGCGGGCGGAGAGCACGTCGAGCCGCACATGCGCGACGGGGCCGTGGGTGACCCCGAGGCCCTGGAGGCGGTTGCGGCTGGTGACGACCGCCAGGCATCCGGGATCGCCGGGCAGGAGCGGGCGCACCTGCGGTTCGGCGTGCGCGTTGTCGAGCACGATCAGGAGCCGCCGTCCCGCCAGGGCCTCCTGGTAGAAGGCGGCGAGCGCGTCGGTGTCGGCAGGCATCTGCCTCGCGTCGATGCCAAACTGCTGCAACAGTTTCCTGAGCGCCGTGTCGACGGTCAGGGGCGGTGCCTCGGCGTACCCGTTCAAGTTGATGTAGAGGGAGCCGTCGGTGAAGGTGGCGCGCACCGGCTGCGTCCGCGCCCAGTGGACCGCCAGCGCGGTCTTTCCGGCCCCGCCCATGCCGGTGAGCGCGGATATGACCACGGCGGTGCCGCGCGCGTGCTGGGTCAGGAGCCGGTCGAGTCGCCGGTGCTCGTCGCCGCGGCCGGTGAAGGTCCGGTTCCCGGCGGGCAGGGCGCGGGCGGGCCAGTCGGCGGCCGGCTCGGCGGCGAGCCGGAGCGAGGCGCCGGTGAGCCGCCGCCGGACTTCGTCGAGTCGCACGCGCCGACGCAGGTCCAGGCCGAGCGCCGGATGGCTCAAGACCATGTCGAACCGGTCGGGCTCCTCGCCGGTCGGCGGTGGCGGTAGGTGCTCGCCTCGGAGCCAGTTGTAGACCGTCGAGGTGCTGACCGACTCGGTGTCCTCGGCGATCTCGCGCACCGACCGGCCGGAGTCGACGATGCGGGCCCGCAGCCACGCCCCGAGCTTCGCGGGGGTGTCCAGGTGCGCGAACTCGCCGGCTTCGACCGGCGTCGGGCGTCCCGCGGCGGACAGCCACCCGCGCACGGTCTCGGTGCTGACGGCCAGCTCTCCCGCGACGTCGCCGGCGGTGAGCCGGTGCCGTTCCATGTGGGCGGCGAGCCATGCCGCGAGCCGTGCGGCGGTGTCCGCGTCGCCGGGATTCATACGACCTCGATTCCGGTCCACATTGGCCTACGTCGGCGATTTCGGCGGCGTGCTCCCTCGGGAGGCGCGAGCCCGTTCCGCCATGACGTCGAACGCGGGCCCGTCGGGCCCCGCTCGCGCACGGTCCCGCGCATGTCATTCCCTCTCTTCAATGATCGTTGCTCGACCGGCGGACGCCGCGGCGAGGTCCGCCGCCGGGTCCGACGGCGCGGGTCCGTCGGGGGCGCGGCCGATGCGTGCGTGGAGGCCGACCGCGACCGCGGCGACCGAGCCGATCGCGCCGCTGGCGGCGATCGCGGTCGCGGGCGTGAGGACCTCGGCGAGCAGCCCGGCGGCGGCCATGCCGAGCCCCTGGGCGGTCTGGAGGCCCGCGGCCGCGAAGCCGATCGCTCTGGCGCGCATGCCGTCCGGGACGCGTTCGGTGAACGCGACCTGTGCCAGGACCATGTACGACCCGAACAGCCCCGAGATCGTCCACAGTGCCACGGTGACCGGCAGGCTCGGGCTCGCGAGGGTCGCCACCAGCGGGACTCCGGTGGCGGCGGCGAGGGGAACGGTGAGGCGGCGGCGCGGGGTCGGGCCGAGCCGGGCGAGGAGGATCATGCCGACCGCCGAGCCGGCGACGTCGGCGGCCATGAGCCATCCGACGGCGGCCTGCCCGGCGCCGATCTGCGCGGCGTACGGCGCGGCGAGCGCTTCGGGGACGACGAAGCAGCCGAACAGCCAGGTGAGGGACGCCAGCCCGAGCAGGCGCCGGTCGGCGGTGACGTAGCGGATGCCGGCGAGCGCGAAGCCGCCGCGGGTGGCGGACCGTCCCGTCGTCCCGGCGTCCGGCAGGTGCGGGCGCAAACCGAGGCGCAGGAGCAGCGCCGACAGCGCGAAGGTCACGGTGTTGACGGCCAGGGCCAGGTGGGGGTTGCCGGTGGCGGCGACGAGTGCGCCGCCGAGTGTGAAGCCGAGGATCTGCGCGATGCCGTCGGATGAGGACATGACGCCTTGGCCGACAGGGAAGAGCGGTCCGGGCAGGACCCGCGGGGTGGTGGCGGTGCGGGCGGCCGAGAACAGCGGTTGCGGGCAGGTGACGATCAGGACCAGGACCGCCAGGACCGGCAGCGGGATCGCGGGGATGATCATGAGCGCGCTGACCGCCGCCCGGAAGAGCTCGGTGGCGGCCATGACGGTGCGGCGCGAGTACCGGTCGGCGAGTCCGGCCAGGAGCGGCGCGGTGATGAGGGGCGGCAGCAGGGTCATCGCGTAGACCAGGGCGGTGATCGCGGCCGAGTCGGTGCGGTCGAACACCAGCAGCGCCAGTGCGACGCGGGCGAACTGGTCGCCGATGCGGGACTGGACCTGGGCGAGCCACAGGACGCGGAACTCGCCGATGGCGAGCACGTCACGGAATCTCGCCGTCCGCTCGGTCATGGGCCTCCCTCGGTCCGCCGCGAATGGATGCGCGACGTCCGCCATTGCACCCTCCGAATCCTGGAGAGGGAAGGGCTCGTTGCAATCCGTTGGACAGGAGGCGTTGAGGCGGGCATGCCTCACTTGCCGTGGAGGCGCCCCGATGCCATCGGGGCGACCCGTCCCTAGATCGGGATGGTGGCGCCCACGGAGCACAATGCCGCGCGCAGCACGTCTCTGGTGTCGTCGGTGAGCGACTGGATGAAGCGGCCCTCGGTGATCGCGAGCCGGAGTCCGTCGTACAGCTCGAGTTCACCGGTCACCGGAACGGATCTGGTGATCCGGGCGTCGACGACCTGCTCGTACCGGACCAGCCAGTTGCGGCCCACGATCTCGTGCGGCGCAGTGGTCTGCACCAGCGCGGCCAATCGCCGCCGACCGTGCTCGAACCCGCCCGGGTCGGCGATGAACACCAGCCCGATGTCGAGGATGACCAGGTCGTAGTCGATGCCGTTGACCTTGACGTTGGACATCGCGTCCAGGATCACCGCGTCCTCGGCCCAGGTCCGCGCCGCCTCGGCGGCGGCCGCGTCGGGCATCGGGCCGGTGTTGCGCAAGTCGCCCAACAGGTCCTGGAGCAGCTTGCCGTCGTCCTTGCCGAGCGAGGTGGACGTCCAGCGTTCGGCGATCTCCAGCTGCTCCCCGCCGGCCAGGTCGATCGCGACCTTGAACGGGGTGCCCGCTTTGAGGATGCGGGCGTGGGTGAAGTCGGTGAAGCCGACGAACCGGTTGCGCCGGAGCAGTTCCCGTACCGGCGTCGCCTCCAGCACCTGACGCAGCCGCTTCGGGTCTGAATGGGAGTGGTCCGCCAGCAGCAGCAGGCCGGCCTCGTAGACCACCACGTCGTTTCGGACGCCGTTCACCTTGACATCGGTGAACCCGCCGAGCACCTGCCCGAGTTCCGGCTCATCTTGCGACACAAGGCGAACGTACCACTCGTCAACCGCGGAGAAATGCCCCCGTATCGTATTTTGGATCGGTGCGCACCTAAAGGCCGCGGATTCGGAGGAAACGCATGGCAGGGTTTTTCGGGCGAAAGAACCATGAACCGACCAATATTCCGACATACGATCCGACCTTGGGCGATCCGGCTGCCGCCAGATTGATGTCCGATATGGAGCGACGCGACTGGCGGGCGGTCCACAACTTCCTGAGCGTCATCCAGGACCCCGACCATCTCCAGTACTACCTCAACTTCTGCACCAAGCAGAACGGCGTGCAGGCCTGGATCGACGACTGGATCGAGGCGGAGCCGCATTCGTTTCTGCCGTTCCTGGTCGGCGGCGCGCACGCGGTCAAATGGGCCTGGCTCGGCCGCGGCATCGCACTGGCCAAGGACACGCTTCCCGCCCAGTTCAAGATCTTCGAGCGCCGGCTTCGCAGAGCGCACGCGCTGCTGACCGAGGCGATCGCCCGCAACCCCGACGACCCCACGGCCTGGGCGGCACTGATCCCCTGTGGCATGGGCATGAGCCTGGGCCTCGAAGAGGCCACGCGCAGATTCCAAGAGGCCGCGGCCCGCCACCGCTGGCATCTCGTCGCCCACCAGCACCTGCACAACCAGTTCCTAAGGAAATGGGGCGGCTCGCACGAGTTGGCCCTCAGCTTCGCCGAGGACGCCGCCGCCAACGCCCCCGCGTCCAGCGGCCTGGCCACCCTGGTGGTCACCTCGCATCTGGAGCAATGGGTCGACCTCGGGTCAGGAGTGGGCCACGCAGGCCACGAGCACCTGAACAGTCCCGCGACGCTCGCCGGCCTGCACGCCGCCGCCGACAGATCGGTGCGCCACCCCCACTATCGGCGCCGACTCGGCTGGCAGCACGACCACAACATTTTCGCATTGGCGTTCTGGGTGACCGACCAGTGGAACGCGTCCGGGGAGATGTTCGACCAGCTCGGCGACCAGGTCACCGAGACGCCCTGGAACTACTACGCAGGAGAGCCCGTCAAGCGGTTCGCCTGGGCCCGGGACGAGGTGAGCCGGAACCGAACCGGGTCTTAGCCTGCGGCGACCGATGCGCCTTTCCGGAATCGAACACCGGGGCGGTGGTGCCGGCCGCCTCGCCGAGCAGTCCGCGAAGCCGTTCGGCCACGACGTTGGCGCCGAACACCGGGGTGCCCGGTTCCATGCGGGCGCCCGCGGCGAGAGGCCCTGCGGGGACGGGGTCGAAACCGAGGGCGTCGACCAATACCGCGGCCGCCGCGACGTCGGTCTCGTCGCCGGCGATCGCGATCGCCTTGCGGCCCACCGCACCGGCGGGCCGAGCCTCGGCTTCGAGGTCGTGGTAGCCCATATGGTTGAAGGCCTTCACCACGTGCTTCGCGCCCAGGAACGCCTGCACGGCCTCGCTGGAGGTCGTGCCCGGGTCGAGGACGCGCTCGCGGGCGCCGTCGACCTCCCACCAGTGGTTCATGGCGTCGACGACCAGCGCGTCGCGCAGCCCCTCCGCGGGGATCGTCCGGAACTTGCCCAGGGGCAGCGCGAGGATCACGATGTCGGCCTCGCCGGCCGCCTCGGCCGGGGCCACCGCGACGGCCCCGGGCGTGAGGACCTCGACGGTGAGCGCGATCTTCGCCGGGTCCCCCGAGCCCGCGATGAGGACGCGGTACCCGGCCGCGACCGCCAGGCGGGCGAGGACGGTGCCGACCTTGCCGGCGCCGAGGATGCCGACCGTCTGCGGGCGGGTCATCGTGCGCCGCCGTCCTTGTCGGCGAGCATGTCGCGGACCATCGGGATGACCTCGGTGCCGTAGAGCTCGACGGCCCGGAGGCGGGCGCTCGCGGACATGGCGCCGCCAGCGGAGTAGATCATGTCGAAGCGGCCGACGTCGAGGGCGCGGACGGCGGCGGCGATCTTCCGGGCCACCGTCTCGGGCGATCCGATGTAGAGCGAGCCGTGCGCCACCTCGCCGTCGAACTCCTCGCGGCGCAGCGGCTGCCAGCCGCGGAGCGCGCCGATGCGGTCGCGCACGACCTTGTAGCCCGGGTAGAACAGCTCCTTGGCCTCCTCGTCGGTGTCGGCGACGAGGCCGGGGGAGTGGAGGCCGACCGGGTACGCGGTGGTGCCGAGCTGGTCGGTGGCGCGCCGGTAGAGGTCGACGTAGGGTGCGAAACGCTCGGCCGGGCCGCCGATGACGGCGAGCATGAGCCGGAACCCGTACTTGGCGGTGCGCACGACCGACTGCGGGCTGCCGCCGACGCCGACCCAGGTGGGCAGGCGCCCGGATTCGGTCTTGGGGAAGACGTCCTGGTCGATCAGCGTCGGGGTGTGGGTGCCCTTCCAGGTCACGGGCTTCTCGTCGAGGAGCTTGTGGAAGAGGTCGATCTTCTCCTCGAAGAGGGCGTCGTAGTCGGCCATGTCGTAGCCGAACAGCGGGAACGACTCGGTGAAGGAGCCGCGGCCGAGGATGATCTCGGCGCGCCCGTTCGAGAGCGCGTCGACGGTCGCGAAGCGCTGGAACACCCGGACCGGGTCGTCGGAGCTGAGCACGGTCACACCGGAGGAGAGCCGGATGCGGGAGGTCCGCGTCGCGATGCCCGCCAGGACGGTCTCGGGGGAGGAGATGGCGAATTCGGGGCGGTGGTGCTCGCCGAGGGCGACCACGTCGATGCCGATCTCGTCGGCGAGGACCGCCTCGTCGACGGTGGCGCGGATGGCCTCGGCGAACGAGGTGATCTCGCCTTTGTCGTCCCGGGGCAGGTCGCCGAAGCTGTCGATGCCGAACTCGATGCCGTTCACGGTGCGCTCTCCTCGATCGCCCGGCGCGGGGGCCGGGAGCTGATGGACATGTCGATCGTAGGCCAAGATAGATGATGCATCAACTATATGGGCCGCGGCTGCGACGAGCGCCACCGCTCGCCCGCTCAGTCCGGCTGCACCGGGTGCCTGCTCATGATCGAGACCCGGTTGAACGCGTTGATGGCGATCGCCGCCCAGACGACCGCGGCGATCTGGTCCTCGGTCAGCGCCTCGCGCGCGGCCTCGTACGCCGCGTCCTGCGCGCTCGCGTTCGCGGGCTCGGTGGTCGCCTCGGCCAGCGCGAGCGCGGCCCGCTCGGCGGGGGAGAACAGCCCGGTGTCGCGCCAGGCCGCCAGGACTCCCAGCCGGCGCGTCGACTCGCCCGCCTTCAGCGCCGCCTTCGTGTGCAGGTCGAGGCAGTAGGCGCAGCGGTTCATCTGCGAGACGCGCAGGTTGACCAGCTCGACGAGGATCCGGTCGAGCCCGGCCGCGGCCGCGGCGTCGCGCACCGCGCGGGAGGTCTCCCGCATCGCCGCGAACACCTCGGGCGTCTGCCGGTCGATGAAGATCCTCGCGGGTCCGTCGCTGCTCACGTCTGCCTCCTTCGCATCGCCGTCGGCGGAACCGGTCGGCGTCCATGGTCGTCGGGGTTATGCTTGTGCGAATATAGATGATGTGACAACTAGTTCGGATTGCAGGTGGTCCAGGTGAGCAATGCGGAAGCGGTTCCGGAAGCGGTGCGGTGCGGTTCCTCGGACGGCGGCGCGGCCGGGGTGCAGGTGCTCTCGGCGCGTGAAGTCCCCCTCGGCGGCCCGCGGGCCCTGCTGGTGCGGCGCACCCTGCCGCAGCGGGCCCGGACCCTCATCGGCGCCTGGTGCTTCGCCGACCACTACGGCCCGGTCCGCGTGCCGGCCGTCGGCGGCATGGACATGCCCCCGCATCCGCACACCGGCCTCCAGACCGTCAGCTGGCTCTTCAGCGGCGAGATCGAGCACCGCGACAGCCTCGGCAGCCACGCGTTCATCCGCCCCGGCGAGATGAACCTGATGACCGGCGGCAGCGGCATCGCCCACTCCGAGGTCTCCACCTCCGGCACCGAAGTCCTGCACGGCGTCCAGCTGTGGCTCGCGCTGCCCGAGGCCGACCGCGGCGCCGGCCGCGACTTCCAGCACTACGTGCCCGAGCCGGTGCGCCTCGACGGGGCCGAGATCCGGGTCTTCCTCGGCTCGCTCGCCGGGTCCACCGCGCCGGTCCGCACGTTCACGCCGCTGCTGGGCGCCCAGATCGACCTTGAGCCGCACGCCGCCGTCACGCTCGCCGTCGACCCGGGCTTCGAGCACGGCCTGCTCGTCGACGCCGGCAGCGTCCGCTTGGAGGACACGGTGATCCGCCCGGCCGAGCTCGGCTACGCGGCCACGGGTGCGAACGCCCTGACGCTGACGAACGACTCGGACGCCCCGGCGCGGACGATCCTGCTCGGCGGGACGCCGTTCGAGGAGGAGATCGTCATGTGGTGGAACTTCATCGCGCGCAGCCACGACGAGATCGTGCGAGCCCGCGAGGACTGGGAGGCCGCCTCCGACCGCTTCGGCACCGTCGAGGGCTACGCCGGGCGCCGGCTCCCCGCGCCGCCGCTGCCCAACGCGGTCATCATGCCGCGGCGCAACCCGCCGGCCCGCGAGCGGGCCGAGGACCCGGGCGAGCCGGTCGTGCGGCGAGTGGACGCCGAACGCCTCTACGAGATCGCGGTCGACGGCGCGCGCGCCGGGCTGACCGCCTACCGCGACCGCGGCGACCAGCGGATCTTCTACCACACCGAGGTGGACAAGGCCTTCGCCCGCAAGGGCTTGGCGTCCACACTGGTCGAGCGGGCGCTGCTCGACGCGCGTGCGGCCGGGAAGCGCATCGTGCCGGTCTGCCCGTACGTCGCTCGGTTCGTCAAGAAGCACCCCGAGTTCGACGACGCCGTCGACAAGGCCTCGCCGCAGGTCCTCCAATGGCTGGGGGCCGAACTCGGTCGGCAAGGCTGAACGGTCTGGTTAGATGATATGTCAACTAAAGGGTAGTATCGACGGCATGAACGACACCGAGCCGAGCGCTGTTCCCTGGCTGAGCGCCGACGAGCAGCGCGCTTGGCGCGCCTTCGTGCGCGTCCACCTGAAGCTCTCGGCCCGCATGGCCGCCGACCTCCAGTCGCACTCGGGCCTGTCCAGCGCCGACTTCGAGGTCCTCGTC
Source organism: Glycomyces harbinensis (assembly GCF_900101745.1). Classification (GTDB taxonomy): domain Bacteria; phylum Actinomycetota; class Actinomycetes; order Mycobacteriales; family Micromonosporaceae; genus Glycomyces; species Glycomyces harbinensis. The sequence goes on from NZ_FNAD01000007.1 coordinate 99,863, forward strand.
GCGGTCACCGACGTCTCCGAGGGCCGCGTGCGCTTCCAGGACCTCGCCAAGGACCTCGACTGGGAGCAGAGCCGCCTGTCCCATCAGATCCGCCGCATGATCAAACGCGACCTGGTCGCCCGCGAGGAGTGCGAAGAGGACGGGCGCGGCGCCTATGTCGCGATCTCCGAGCACGGCCGCGCCGTCATCGAGGCCGCCGCTCCCAGGCACGTCCGCGTCGTCCGCCGCCTCGTCCTCGACGGCCTGACCGCCGAGGAGTTCGCCGAACTCGGCCGCCTCTCCGCGAAGCTCTCGGACCAGATCGACCGCGTCGAAACGGCCTGAGCCCCATCCGGAACCGCGACCTGCGGCTCGTCCGGGAGCCCAGACCGCGGTCATGCCGTGGCGGCCTCGAGCGGCTGCTCGTCCGCCGCGGCGCCCCGGTGCTCGTCGTCCTCGCGGAGCTTGCGGCCCGGCAGGAACAGCGCCAATGCGGTGCCGACCAGTACCACCGGGACGAGCCCGAGGAAGATCGGCAGCAGCGAGTCGGCGTACGCGTCGATCACCTGGTCGCGCAATGCCTCCGGGAGCGAGCGGACGATCGCGGGCGTGATCGACTCGGCCCCGGCGCCGCCGAAGTCAGTGCCGATGCCGCCGAGCGCGTCGGTGAGCCGGTTCGTGAAGATCGCCCCGACCACCGCGACGCCGACCGTGGCGCCGATCTCGCGGAAGAAGTTGTTCGAGGAGGTCGCGGTGCCGACCTCCTCCTGCGGGAAGGCGTTCTGCACCGCCAGCACCAGGTTCTGCATGACCAGGCCCATGCCGGCGCCCAGCACCCCGATGTACAGGCACAGCAGCCACACCGGCGTCGACGGGTCCAATGTCGAAAGTAGCCAGACGCCGATCGGCATGACGACCATCCCGGCGATCACGAAACCCTTGTAGCGCCCGAGCCTGGAGACCAGCGAACCGGAGGTCACGGCGGTGAGCATCATGCCGACGACCATGGGGATCAGCAGCAGGCCCGACTCGGTCGCCGAGTAGCCGTAGACCATCTGGAGGTAGGTCGGCATGTAGCTGATCACGGCGAACATGCCCAGGCCGATGGCGATCATGCCGATGAGCGTGGCGATGCTGAACACCGGGTTGCGCAGCATCCGCAACGGGATGAGCGGCTCGGCGACGCGGCTCTCGACCACGCAGAACAGGGCCGCGGCCGCGATCGTGACCGCCCCCAGCCACAGGATGGTCGGCGAGGTCCAGTCGTATTCGGTGCCGCCCCAGGTGCACAGCAGGATCAGGCAGGTGACCGCCACGGCCATGAGCGCGGTCCCGAGGTAGTCGAACCTGACCTTGACCCGCTTGCGCGGCAGCTTGATCGCCGCGGCGCTGATGACCAGTGCGGCGATCCCCAGGGGCAGGTTGATCCAGAAGGCCCAGCGCCAGTCGTGGTTGTCGGTGATCCATCCGCCCAGCAGCGGGCCCGCGACGGCGGCGAGGCCGAACACGGCGCCCATGGGGCCCATGAACTTCGCCCTCTGGCGCACCGGGACGAGGTCGGCGATGATCGCCTGCGAGACGATCATGAGCCCGCCGCCGCCGAGGCCCTGGAGGGCGCGGTAGGCGATGAGCTGGGGCATGTCCTGCGCGAATCCGGCCAGGCCCGAGCCGGCGACGAAGACCGCGAGCGCGATCAGGAAGAGCTGGCGGCGTCCGATGAGGTCGCCGAGCTTGCCGTAGACGGGCATGCCGATGGTGGCCGCGAGGATGTACGCGGTGGTCACCCAGGCCATGTGGCTGAGGCCGTCGAGCTCGCCGACGATGGTCGGCAGCGCGGTGGAGACGATGGTCTGGTCCAAGGCGCTGAGCAGCATCGTCACCATCAGCGCGGCATAGATCCACCCGAAGTGCGAGGGGAGGCGGGACCCCGAGCGCTCGGCCCGGGAATCGATGGCGGTCATGGCTTGCGGACTCCTAGCGCGGGAAGCAGGACGACGTCGATGAAGCGGACGAGGTAGGCCTCGTCGGGGAACGACCCGGTGTGGATGCGGTGCACCACGGTCGAGGCGAAGAGGAGTTCCGGGACGAACTCGCGGGCGGGGGCGTCGGACGCGATCTCCCCGCGGGCGGCGGCGCGGTCGAGCACCGCGTCCACGGCCCGGCGCATCGGCTCGGCGAGCACTTCCCGCTGCGCCCGGTCCAGTTCCTCGTCGGAGCGGGCGGCGTTGGCGAGGCCGCTCATCAACTCGTGGTCCTCGGGGGTCGAGTCGACCACGGCGCGCACCCCGGCGAGCAGGTCGCCGCGCAGGCTCCCGGTGTCGACGGCCTCCAGCGGCGCGGGCCGGCGGTGCCGGATGGCCTCGACCACGAGCCGCGGCTTCCCGTCCCAGCGCCGGTAGAGGGTCGCGGTACTGGTCCGCGCCTCGGCGGCGATCTGCTGCATGGTGACCTTCTCGTACCCGTGCTCGCGAACCAGCCGTTCGACCGCCGCGAAGATCTCGGCCTCGCGCTCAGGACCCAGGCGTGAACGTCGTTCCATCGGCCGCTTCTCTCAACTAAACGAAAACGCTTCGTTTCGATAATGGCGCGGCGTCGCCCACGGCGCAACCCCGCGGACCGAGATCTGCTTCACAGTCCCCGGCCCGGGCCCTCCGCGTCCGAGAGCCGGCGCTCAGGCCGACGTGTTCGCTCGATACAGATCCCGCAGCAGGCAGATCTCGGCGCCATGGGCCATGACCTCGCGGTTGAGGTGCAGCACCAAGTCGGCCATAGTGTCGTCGGCGAACGGCCCGCCTTTGGGACCGAGCGGGCGCTCCATCTCCTCGACGCTGAGCGCGGCGATGCCCTCGTGCCACAGCCCGTACGCCAGCTCCAGGAACGCGATCGCGTCGGCGGCGGTGGCCGGCAACGGCTCGGGCCAGTGCCGGGGATCGAACATGTCCGCCTCCTCCGGCGCTTCGCTGGGACCGAAGAAGGCGCGGGCGCGCATCCCGATCCCCTCCATCCCGATGTGCGCGATCCGCCAGGCGACGGTGGTCACCGGCGCGGCTGCCGAGGAGGCATCGGGGCGCTCGAACACCAACTCGCCGTTGGCGTCCGGACGCAGCCCCAGACTGCCGCTCGCCGGCTCCCACCAGTACTCCTCGTCGGTCAGACCCTCCAGCCGGGGACGCAGGTGAACCTCCCAGTAGAACTCGAGCTGTCCGACGATGGCCTGATTCCAGTTGAGCGTCATGAGGACCACCCTCCCAGATCCCTGCGACACACCGGCGGCTTCGCCGCCGAGACCCGCTTTTTACAGCGGATTCCAACGACTCCTTGTGGACCGTGAAGGAGGAGTCGAGCATGAACTCCGATGGCGACCTCGAACAAGCGGCGATCGGCCCGACTGCGGCGGGCATCGGCCACCATGCTGGTGCTGGCCCTGGTCGGCTGCGCCCCAGGAGAACGCAACGAGAGCGGCACCGACCAGCGAGACGACGCGGGATCCGCCACGACCCCGTCCGAGTACCAACTGCCCTGCGGGGAGCTGTTCGGCCATCCCATTCCCTCCGCGCCGGCCTACACCGGCGCCGGCCCGCACCCCGTCGTGGTCTTCCAGGACAGCGACCTGTCCTCGGACCTGACCAACGCCATCCCCAGAGAGCGCGACTTCCCCGAGGAGTGGATCGCGCCGGAGGGGGAATCGGGGCCCGATGCGACGAAGGCGCAGCTCGTGCTCTGCCTGACCGAGACCAGGCAGACGGGCACCACCTCACTGGGCCGGTGCGAATACCTCGACCACACTCGCGACGTCTTCCCCGCCTCCTACACGTTCGAGGTCCACGAAACCCGAACGGGCCGGTCGGTCGGCACGTTCGACGTCGCCGGCGCCGACGTCGGCGACGAGCTGCCGTGCCCCTATGCCGGAGACCTCTGGCCGACCGAGAACGACGCTGCCGACCTCCTTCACCTCTGGGATGCGGACGCGCTCGCCGACGCCGCCGCGCAGTATGTCCTCGCCGAGCGCTGACCTGGCAGACGGCCACCGAGGTCGGCGCGAGCAACCCAGGCGCGGCATTGACCCGAAGGCGCCGTTGGAATACGTTGGACGCCCAGCGGCGCAACGGCCGCTGGAACCCCCCGTGCACGTATCGATCCCCGTTGGAGCCGACCGACCCTTGACCGACGCCCCAGACCCCGGCACCGTCCGCGGGCTCGCCGCCTGGCTGGCCGCCCACCTCTCGGCGACCGGCCGGTCGCCGGCCGACGCCGCGCGCCAACTCGGAGTGCCCGAGTCGACCGTGAACTCCTGGCTGGCCGGACACCGGGACTCCGAAGAGGACGAATCGCTCGCCCACCTCGAGACGCACGCGATGCTCGGCGACTGGCTCCGCGGCCGCATCGCCGACTCCGGCTGCTCGGTCCGAGAGATCGCCGCCTCCACCGAAGGCGTCAGCACCAGCACCGTCTACAACTGGCTGCGCGGCGAGCACCTGCCGCGGCCCCCGGTCGGCGACGAGCCCGACCGCTTCGACCTGCTGCTGAGCAATCCCCGCCTCGGCCTGAACCTCCGGCAGCGGCTCCGACTCGACGAGACCCGCCGCCGCCTCACCGGCACCTCCATGCGCGTCGCCGAGCCCGGACCGGCCTGGAAGCTCCGGGGCCTGCCGGCCGACAACCGGTCGTTCACCGGCCGCAGCACCCACCTCAGACGACTCGACCGGCTCCTGCTCGACCACGCCCGCGGCCGCGCACCGGTCGTCGCCGCGCTCACCGGGATCGGGGGCGCCGGGAAGACCGCGCTGGCCGTCCGCTGGTCCCGTACCCGCGAAGTCCAGGCCACGTTCACCGACGGGTGCCTCTACCTGAACCTGCACGGCTATGCCGACACTCCGCCGATGCGCCCCGGGGACGCGATGACGAAGCTGCTGATCCAGCTCGGCGTCGAACCGCGGCGCCTCCCGGCCGACCTCGACGCCAGAGCCGCGCTGTACCAGCAGGTCCTCACCGGCAGGCGCCTGCTGCTCATCCTCGACAACGCCCACGACGAGGCGCAGGCGCGACCGCTGCTGCCGACCGGGCCGGGCTGCCTGGCGCTCCTCACCAGCCGGAGCCGCATGCACGGGCTGGCGGCCTCGCACCCGGGCGTCGTGCACCTGCCGCTCGAGCCGCTCACCGGAGCCGAGGCGACGGGCCTCCTCCGCGGCCTCCTCGGCCCACTCGCGGCCCGGACCGCATCGGGCGCCGATCTCGAGGCACTCGCCGCCGCCTGCGGGCACCTGCCGCTGGCGCTCCAGATCGCCGCCGCCGACTTCCTGACGCACCGGCACCCCCAGCGGGTCACCGTCGGCGAGTACGCGCGCTCGCTCGCCGAAGACCGCCTGGCGGGGCTCTCGGTGACGCCGACGGACCCGTCCACCAGCCTCGCCGACTCCATCGACCGCTCCTACCGGCACCTCACCGACGAAGCGAAACGCGCCTACCGGCTGCTGGGCCTCCACCCGGGGCCCGACTGCACCGCCGAAGCCGCCGCGAGCCTCCTCGCGCGTCCGCTCCCGGCCGCGCGCACAGCGCTGCTGGAGCTCGCCCAAGCCAGTCTGCTGTCCGAGCACGACGCCGGGCGGTACACGTTCCACGACCTCGTCCGCGAGCACGCGGTACAGCGCTGCCGGGGCACGGACCCGGAGTCCGAGCGGCGCGCCGCCGTCGACCGCCTGCTCGACCACTACCTGCACACCGCCCATGCCGCGACGCTGAGCCTGAACCCCAACTGGGAGTCGATCGCACTCGACCCCCTTGGGCCGCATATCGACCCGGAGCGGTTCGAACGACATGCCGACGCGACCGCCTGGTTCACGGCCGAACACCCGGCGCTCCTCGCCGCCGTCGTCCACGCCCACGACAGCGGTCGCTGGACTCGCGCCTGGCAGCTGGCGTGGAGCATCTCCGATTACCTCGACCGGCTGGGGCTCTGGCACGAGCAGGCCGCCGCCGGCGCGGCCGCGATGGCCGCCGCCGAGCACCTCGGCGACGACACCGCCCTGCTCCACGCGCACCGCGTCACGGCCCGCGCCGCCGTCCGCCTGGGCCGATTCGACGAAGCCGATCGCCGGCTGCAGCGCGTACTGGAGCTGACCTTCCTGCTGGGCGGCGAACGCGAGCAGGCCCACCAGCTCCTCAACCTCGCCTACCTGCGCGAGCAGCAGGGCCGAACGGCCGCGGCGCTCGAACTGTCCGGACGCGCGCTTCGGCTCTACCGGACCGCCGACTTCGGCGTCGGTCAGGCCCGCGCACTCAACGCCGTCGCCTGGTACCACGCGCTCCAACGCGAGTTCGATCAAGCGCTCGTCCACTGCCTCGAGTCGCTGCGGCTGTGCGAGGCACTCGACTTCGGCTACGGGAAGGCTGGCGCCTGGGCCACCTTCGGCTACGTCCAACAGCACCTCGACGAACCCGACGAGGCCCGTTCGGGCTTCGAACAAGCGCTGGAGCTCTACCTCGGACTCGGCGACCGCTACGAAGTGGCCGACACGCTCGTCCTCCTCGGGGACCTGCACCTGGACCGCAACGCCGCCGACGCGGCCCGCGACGCCTGGCACGAGGCCGCGACGATCCTCACCGACCTCGACCATCCCGACGCGGCCCGTATCCGCGCCAAGCTCGCCGACCTGGACGCCCCCGCGGTCGGCCGCGGTTGAATCCGGCGGCGGGTCCTCACGCGGCGTACGTCGGCCGTATCCGGGCCCGGTACTGTGCGGTCGGGCGGCGCGGGCCGTCCTCGACACGACTCGCGGCGCGGATGTCGCAGTCCGGGAGGGAACGCGCATGGGCCGCAACGGAGGCAGTCTGACGGGGCGCACCGGGGAACGGACCGGTGCCCGGTGACGGGCGGACTGCTGTGGGGCCTGACGGGTCTGGCACTGCTCGACTCGATCAACGCCACCACGATCTGGATCGTCATCGTGATCCTGCTCGGCGCGAAGCGCCCCGCGCCGACCGGCTGGGCGTTCCTGCTCGGGGCGGCCGCGTCGTTCCTGGCCTTCGCCCTGATGCTCTACTTCGGACTGATGTTCGCGGACTCGGTGCTGGACGGGTTCACGCTGTGGCTTCGCCGCCTGTTGTTCGCCGGCCTGGCGGCGGCGCTGGTGGTCAAGGGCGTGCGCAGGCTCCGGCCGCACGAGCGCAAGGGCTACACATTGCCGCCGTGGGTGAACGCCTGGAGCGCACTGCCGTTCGGGGTGCTCGCCACGGTCGGCGACCTCCCCAACGCGTTCCCGATGGTCCTGGCCGTCGAACGCCTCATCGACTCCGATATCGCGGCTCTGGCCGCGGTGGTCGTCCTCGTCGGCTACACCCTGGTCTACGTGCTGCCGTCGGCGCTGATCCTCGCGGCGGGTCTGGCGTTCAACGAGGAGCTGCGCGAGCAGCTCCAGTCGATGCTGAGCGGCCGTACCTCCGGGACCGCCGAGACGAGTCCGAAGGCGGCCGCGGCCTGCTTCGCGGGTGCCGCCGCGAGCCTCGCCGTCCTGCTCCTGAGGGTCGGCTGAACCGCGGCCGAAGCCCGGTGTCCCGGGCTCCGGCCTTTGCGGCTGCGGCTAATGCCAGTCGCTGTCGCGGCGCCAATCGCTCGGAGCGCGGTATTCGCGGTCGCGCATCGTCAGTCCTCCTCCCGGACTCGCTCGGTACGGTGTTCGTCTGCGGCTAGTCCCAGGGGCTGTCCTTTACGGGTGCCCCTTTTTTGTTTCGTTCACGGCCGACCGGATACGGCTAGTTCCAGTCGTCTTCACGGCGCCAGTCCTTGTTGGACCGGTATTCGCGGTCGCGCATCGCTGCCTCCCTTCGAACGGCGGTTCGGTGAGCTGTTCCTGGCTATGCCATTGAATCCGCTACGGGCGTCGTGCGAAAGCACCCGTTGGAAAACCTTGGAATCCGCGCAGCGAGGAGCCGCTCCACCGCGGTCGTCCGCGATCTCCGAGCTGGGGTACCGCCGGCACGGCGCCGCGCGATCTCGCGCTCGGGAAATCGATGTCGATCGGACTCGTCGTGGCCGCGGCCCGTCCCGATTGCTGGTGCAGGTCAGGTGATGCCGCCGGTCGCGCGGGTGCAGGTTGCTCCGGCGGTGTCGGAGGTGCACACCTTGAGGCTCACTGAGAGGCCTTCGTCGAAGCTCAGGTCGAAGTCGTCGCAGTCGCCGCCGCCTCCGTTGGTGTAGAAGGTCGCGGTGCCGTTCCCTTCCACGGTGAGTTGGGCGAAGGTGGCGTGCCCGTTGGGGAATCGGTCGCAGACGGTGAAGTGCTCGCCGAGTGCCTGGAAGATGGCTCCTACGGAGCCGGAGCCGGCTTCCTCGCAGGACCCCCAGATGTCGCGGCTGTCCGCATCGCCGTTGTTGGACTGGCCGCCGGCATAGCAGGTCCACGAGGCGGCGTTGACCTGGGCTTGTGCCGGAGAACTGAGCATTACGGTGACGGCGGCGAGGAGCACCGCGGCGGCGACGGCGAGTACTCGCGGCCATGGTTTTGCTGTTGATGTCATGCGAAGAGACTCCACCGCGCCTGCACGGAACCTGCACGGATTCTGCACGGGCACATGGAGTGCGGTCACGGCACGGCGGCGGAACGGCACGTCGTGCGGGTGGGCCCGGGGTATTCGGCCGGGCCCACCGCAAGGCGGAGTTGAGATCTAAGCAGCCGAGTGCAGTGCACCGTTGCGGGCCGGCTTCGCGGGCAGGTCGTGCGCGAAGGACCACACCGCCGTGCGGCACAGCGTCTCCTTGTACCGCACGGCGGCCCGGCCGGTCAGGCATCCCCGCTTGGGCCGGTCGTCGGCGGTCACGAACTGCACCACCGCGTCTCGGCGGCCGAGGCTGATCGTCTGGTGGAAGTACCTGGCGCGCAGCCGCGGCGGCCGCCGGTCGGTCAGCCGTGCCGCTATCTCGCCGGCGGCGATCCAGCCGGTCGGCATCCCCGAGGAGCACGACATCCGAAGCGGCCGTCCTCCCGGGCCCATCGCCCAGGCGGCGTCCCCGACCGCGTAGACGTCCGGATGCGAGACCGAGCGCATCGCCGCGTCGACCACGACCTGGCCCGAGTCGTCGAGCCGTAGTGTCGAGCCGGCCGCGATCGGATTCGGGGCGAACCCGGTCGCGGCGATCGACACGTCCGCGGGCACCAGCGCCCCGTCGGCGACCGCGCCTCCGGGCCCGAACCGCTCGATCCTGACGCCTTCGCGCACTTCGATACCGAGGCGATCGAACCCGCGGCGCAGGTGCCGCCGGGCCGCAGGAGCGAGCCAGTCCCCGAGCCCGCCCGAGGTCGCCAGGGCGACCGACAGCTCGGGCCGCGCTTCGGCGATCTCGGCGGCGATCTCGAGACCGGTCAGGCCGCCGCCGACCACGAGCACCCGCTCGCCCTGTCCGGCTCGCCCGAGCCTGCCGCGCAGCCGCAGCGCCCCGGCGGGCGAGGCCGCGCTCCAGCCGTGCTCGGCGGCGCCGGGCAGCGGGGCGCCCGCGCTGCCCAGTGCGTAGACGAGCGTGTCGTATCCGATCGCTTCGCCGTCGGCGACGACGGTGCGCTCTTCGGCGTCGATGGATTCGACCCGGGCGCAGTGCAGCCGCACGCCCGTCCCGGCCAGTAGATCGGCCAGTTCGTGGCGGGGCAGGTCCTGCCCGGCGGCGAGCTGGTGGAGCCTGATGCGTTCGACGAAGTCGGTCCGGTCGTTGACCAGCACGATCTCGACGTCGTTGTGCCGCAACAGAGTGCTGAGCCTGCGGGCGGCGGTGAGCCCGGCGTAGCCGGCCCCGAGCATGAGCACGCGGTGTCCCATCTGCCTGTCCTCCTTGCTTGTCGTGAACACCCCCTAGAAGAGGCGGGGCGGCGTTTCCTGACAGGCGCGGAGGAAGTGCGGCGCAGGTCACCAGGAGGCGATCAGCGGTGCCTCCGGCGCACGCGTACGCCACCGGCGGCTGAGGTACGCGAGCTTGGCCGGGTCGGCGAAGTTGCGGACGGCCGCGATCTTCCCTCCGACGACGGCGAAGGCCATGACCCCGACCACGCGGTCGTCGAGGACCGCGACGAGCGCGGGGCAGCCGTTGACGGCCGCGGCGTGGACGGCCGGAGCGCCCCCGAGGAGCCGCCGTTTGACGGGCGTCGGCTTGAAGACGCCCCGCACGTACGCGGCGATGCGCTCGGCGCCGCGGTACTCGCCGGGGATGGTCGGGACGGGGCCGCCGTCCCCGGTCGCCGTCGCGTCGTCGCGCAGGAGCGCGACGAGCCGTTCGGTGCGGCCCGATGCCGCGGCGGCGAGGAAGGCCTCGATGATCCGGCGGCCGGCGGCCGCATCGACCGGTTCCTCGCGATCGACGGTCCCGATGCGTTCGCGTGCCCGGTGGAGGTGCTGCTGACTGGCGGCCTCGGTGAGGTCGAGCATCTGCGCGATCTCGCGGTGGCTGTAGGAGAACGCTTCGCGCAGGACGTACACGGCCCGTTCGGCGGGGCCGAGCCGTTCGAGGAGGAGGAGCATCGCGAGGGACACCGACTCGCGCTGTTCGGCGGTCTCGGCCGGGTCCAGCAGCGGGTCGCCGTCGAGGACGGGTTCGGGCAGCCACTGCCCGAAGGAGCGCTCGCGGCGCGCCCGCGCCGAGGACAGCCGGTCGAGGCAGCCGTTCGTCAGCGCCTTCGTCAGCCAGGCCTCGGGCGTGCGGATCTCGTCGCGATCGACGGCCGCCCACCGCAGGAAGGCGTCCTGCACCGCGTCTTCGGCATCGGAGGCCGAGCCGAGAAGGCGGTAGGCGAGGGCGGCCAGCCGGGGCCGGCACGCCTCGAACTGGTCGACCTCGCCTGCGGTCAGTGACATGCCCCGATAGTAGGTGCTGTCGGGGAACCTGCACTCCCGTCAGCGGCACCCCGCAACGGCGGACTTCTCTGTCCCGGCGGCAGGGCGTCGAAGCGGCGCCGGCCGCGGGGGAGTAGGACGGGGCGGTCGCGTCAGCAGAACAGGTCGTCCCGGCGGTGCACGGCGTGGTCGGCGACGTCCGCGCCGAGCGTCAGGGCGTCGGCTCCGGCCGTGCGGAAATGGATGCCGGTGAACACCCGTGCCGAGACCGCCTCCGGACCCAGTGCGGCCCAGCTCGAGTACGAGCGCGGCGTATCGGGGAAGGCCGGGCTCGTGAGCTGGAACCGCCGGCCGGGCCCCCGCGGCACCAACGCGCCCAGCACCGCCGAGCCCACGCCGGCGTAGAGGCTGGTGCCGCTGATGTAGTCGGGGTGACTGGGCGTCGTCTCGAACGGCGTCCATTCCGGTTCGGGGTTCTCGGGGTCCTCACGGACGGCGGTGATCGGCCGCCAGTGCCAGTAGTGGTACTTCGTCTCGGCGCCCGCGATCTGGGAGTCGACCTGGGCGATGTAGGTCAGGGCCACCAGCTCGACCCGGTCGAGAAGGTCGTCCGTCCGCTCGAGGCCCCGGCGCAGCGACTGCTGGAGCAGCGGGACCGCCGAGGTGAGCCAGAACTGCGCGATGAACGACTGCTCTTCGGTGCGCTCGGTGGAGTCGATCCGACCCAGGGTCCTGACCTCGTCCAACTCGGTCCGGTAGGCGTCGGTGCCGAGCGGAGGCGGCCCGGCGGGGCGGAACTGCTCGGCGGACTCGAGCGCGAACGGACGCGCGTGGGCGATGCCGGCGGTGGTGGGCCGCGAGAAGGACGGCGCGGTGGGCTGCCAGATGCCCGGTGCCGGAGCGGGGACTTCGATCACGGGGCTGATCGAAGCCGCGTCGAGCCCGTCGCCTTCGCGGTCGGCGATCAGGGCCCGGGCTTCCCGGGCTCCGGCGGCGACGCCGTCGCGTTTGGCCCTGCCGTCGGGGATGCGGGCGAGCGCGTCCGCCAACGCCGCGTCGAGCGTCGCCTGCTGTCCGGTGGTGAGCGCCGACAGTCCGGTGTGGAGCGCTGAGGCGAGGGCGGCGCGGGAGAAGGCGTCGCGGGAGCGGCGCGGCGCCGACCGGACGGCGCGTGCGCCGGCGCTCCAGGCGATGGCCCAGGAGCGGTCGTTGATCACCCGGACCGTCGATCCGCCTGCGGCGGTGACGGTGACGGTCGTGTCGAACCAGCTCAGGGCGTCCTGCGCGCTGCCGCCGGCGGTGGATGCGGAGGCGGGTTCGGCCAGGCCGGTGCCGAAGCCGGCGGCCACCGGGGTCAGGGCGGCGGCGAGCAGGAGGGTGCGGCGGCGGTGTCCGAGTGCGGGGTCGTGATCGGATCGGGTGAGCATGGGGTGGTCACTCTCCTGTGTCGGCGGCTGCCTGGGGCCGGGAAGGCGACGCCCGCGGAGCGACCGTTGAGAGGACGGCTGCGAAGTGGACGGATATGAGAGCCTCGGTCGCGATGAGCCCGGATGAGCTCGGGGCCTCGAGAGAAGGTGGACGGGGTGTCGGTGCGCGCAGGCGGTGCGCATCCGGTCGATCTCGGGTCGCCGCGCGAGCGCGGCGGCGGGGCGTCGTGCCGCCCACGATACCAAGATTCCCATGTGGATGATAGGACTCGCTAGGGGCTGAGCCGATCGCCGAGCTGTTCGGCCAGCCGCTCGAGTTCGCCCGTCGCGGCGGGTGAGAAGTCGCTGAGTCCGCTTTGCACGGCCGTCGGGCTCTTCAGGAAGCGCCGGAGCACGGCCACGAGGAGCCCCTGCGGCAGCGTCCGCAACGCCGTGAACGCGCGAGGCACCGGCGGCGCCTCCATCGCGGCGAGGTTCTGCCGCATGACGTGGAGCATGGCGCGGACCGCGTCCGGGTCGTCGGCCAGCCTCACCGGGCCGCCCGCCGCGTGCACCGCCTGCCCGAGCGGGACCTCGAACGCGGCGTGCGTCCTGAGCCAGGCGTCCATCTGCGGCTCGGCCTTGGCGTTGAACCCGGCGGTGCGGAACGCCGCCGCGATCCGCTCCAGTCGCGGGGTGGTCCGGCCGTCGATCTCGCCGATCGGCATCGCGACCAGGCGGGTGACGACATTGCTCTTGCGGTAGCGGACCACGTCGCCGTCCATCGTGCCTCCGGTCGCGGGGAAGCCGAGCAGCACCCGCTCGCGTCCGATCGCCGCACTGAGCGGCGCGGGACCGGCCGCCCAGTTGAGCAGGAACAGCACGTCGCCTTCGACACCGGCGAGTGATGCCAGCACCGCGTCGACCTGGTGGGTGCGGACGAAGACGGCGATCAGGTCGTACCCGCCGTCCGGGCGCTCGACCACCGGCACCGGCACCTGCTCGACGACCGGGGCGTCCTCCTCGGCGAGTCTCACGCCGTGCCGGCGCAGAGCGGCCAGGCGCTCGCCCCGGGCGAGGAGCGAGACGTCGTGGCCGGCCTCGTGCATGCGGGCGGCGAACATGCTGCCGCAGACTCCGGCGCCGTAGACGAGCAGCTTCATGACAGCCTTCTTTCACACGTCCGTTTGATTCATACGTACGTTTCATTCAAACATATGTAAAATCCCTCCTGTGGCGAGCCCTGACACCCGCACCCAGATCCTCGACGCGGCCGAGCGCCTCTTCGCCGAGCACGGATACCGAGGCACTTCGGTCCGCGCGATCACCAGACTCGCCGGAGCGAACCTGGCCGCCGTCGGCTACCACTTCGGCTCGAAGGCGGAGCTGATGGCCGCAGTCGCCCGCCGCGTGGTCGAACCCATGAACGCCGCCCAGCGCGCCGGGCTCGACGAACTGCTCGCCCGGACCCCCGACCCAACGGTCGGCGACCTGGTGGAGGCATTCGCGGGGCCGATGTTCGACCGGATGCCGGCCGGCGACGAGGGCAGCGCCCGGACGTCCCGGCTGATCGTGACGATCCTCAGCGACCCGGCCGAGGAGGCCCGCAACTGGACCGGCCCGGCCGAGGACTCGGTCCGCGAGCGCTACCTCGCGGCCTTCGCGCGCGCGCTGCCCGACCTCGCCCCCCAGGAGCTGCGGTTCCGGATGCGGGGGATCCTCGCCGTGACGGCCGTCGACCGCCTCGAGGCCCACCAGCAACCCTCGCCCGGCTGCGAGTCCCCGGCTGCGGGCGAGGCGTCCCGGGGATGGGCGATCACGTTCCTCACAGCCGCGATGAGCGCGCCACCGACCCGGATCTGACTCAGACCGTGTCCAGGAGTCTGCCGAGCGCGGGGTTGCCGTGGCGGACGCGCCAGGCGGCGTGCAGTTCCACGGAGTCCTCGGGGATGCCCTCGATGTCGAGGAAGACGAGGTTGGACAGGCGCAGCGTCGCGGCGGAGCTCGGGACCAGCGCGACGCCGAGCCCGGCGTTGACGACCGCGGCGACGGTGTGGACCTGGCTGATGTGCTGCACGTACCGGGGGTTGACGCGCACATGCTGGAACGCGGCGACCACGAGCTCGTAGAAGTACCAGGCCTCGGACGGCGAGTAGGTGACCACGTCGTGCTCGGCGACGTCGGCGAGGCTGGGCGGTCGCCCGAGCCGGGTGAGCGGGTGGTCGCGCGGCGCGGCCAGTACCAGCGAATCGGTCGACACCAGGCGCGAGTCGAGCACGTCGGAGCGGGGGACCTGCCGCACCAGGCCGACCTCGATCTCCCCGGCGAGCAGGGCGTCGAGCTGCGCGTGCGTGACCATCTCGCTCAGAACGAGGTCCACTCCGGGCAGTTCGGCGGCGGCCACCGCGATCCAATGCCCGAGCACGGTCAGCGCCGAGACCGCCGTGAAGCCGATCCGGATGGTCCCGGCCGTGCCCGCGGCGACCCGCCGGGCCCGGAGCGGCGCGGTGTCGACCGACGTGAGCAGCCGCCGGGACTCGTCGAGGAACACTCTCCCTGCGGGCGTCAGCACCGCCCCGCTGGCCGTGCGGTCGAACAGCCGGAACCCGATGACGTGCTCCAGGCGCTGCACCTGGCGGCTCAGCGGCGGCTGCGTCATCCGCAACCGCGCGGCCGCCCGTCCGAAGTGGCCTTCTTCGGCGACGGCGACGAAACCGCGCAGCTGGTCGAGGGTATACGGGGCTTCACCAGCTGACATGCGTTGAAGGTATCAGCCGATATCGAATCAGTGTTGGACGGGTATAACGCGAGAGGCCTACGGTACTGTCCAACCCGACGAACCAGGAGACTCCCCGAAATGACGCGATACGACCCGGCAGACATCCAGCGGGTCCTGGGCTCGGGACTCCTGTCCTTCCCGGTCACCCACTTCCGCGAAGACCTGTCCTTCGACGGGCCGGCCTACCGCGAGAACCTGGCGCACCTGGCGACGTACCCCGCGTCGGGCCTGTTCGCCGCCGGAGGCACCGGCGAGTTCTTCTCGCTCACGCCGCCCGAGGTCGCCACCGTGCTGCGGGCCGCCGTCGAGCAGTCGGCGGGAGCCGTCCCCATCGTCGCCCCCGCCGGATACGGGACGTCCCAGGCCGTCGAGTTCGCCCAGGACGCCGAGAAGGCCGGCGCCGACGCGGTCCTGCTGTTCCCGCCCTACCTCACCGAGGTCAGCCAGGACGGGCTCGCCGCCCATGTCCGCGCGGTGTGCGCGGCGACCTCGCTCGGCGTCATCGTCTACCACCGCGCCAACGCCTCCTTCAGCGTGCCCACCGTCGCACGCCTCGCCGAGTCGTGCCCGAACCTCATCGGCTTCAAGGACGGCATCGGCGACATCGAGTTCATGACCCGCCTGTACGCCACCCTCGGCGACCGCCTGCTCTACATCGGCGGCCTCCCCACCGCCGAGACCTTCGCCCTCCCGTACCTCCAGCTCGGCGTCACCACCTACTCCTCGGCGATCTTCAACTTCGTCCCCGAGTTCGCGCTCGCCTTCTACGACGACGTGCGCGCCGGGGACGGCGCCTCCGTCTACCGGCGC
The DNA here is from genome assembly GCF_900101745.1 of Glycomyces harbinensis. Lineage (GTDB taxonomy): Bacteria > Actinomycetota > Actinomycetes > Mycobacteriales > Micromonosporaceae > Glycomyces > Glycomyces harbinensis. Next base: position 115,649 of record NZ_FNAD01000007.1, read on the forward strand.
CTCAACGAGTTCGTCCTGCCCTACCTGGAGATCCGCAACCGCGGCAAGGGATATGCGGTGTCGATCGTCAAGGCCGGGATGCGGGCCGTGGGCCGAGGGGCCGGACCGGTGCGCCCGCCGCTGACCGAACTCGACGCCGACGAGTTCGCCGCGCTGAGCGCCCTCATCGCGAAGGCCGCCGCATGACCGCCTTCCCCGAACTCGACCTCGCCGCCGCCCGGGCCGAAGCCGCCTTCGACGAGTACCGGAGCACCGACCCGACCGCGCGGGCCGCGTTCCTCGACGCGATCGCCGCCGGGATCGAAGCGCTCGGCGACCGCCTCGTCGACACCGTCGCCGCCGAGACGCGGTTTCCCGCCGCCCGCGCCGCCTCCGAACGCGCCCGCACCTGCGGCCAGCTGCGCATGTTCGCGCGCCTCGTCGAAAGCGGGGACTGGCAGGGCGTCCGCGTCGAGCCGGCCCTGCCTGACCGCACCCCGCCGCGACCCGACCTGCGGCTGCGCCGCATCCCGCTCGGCCCCGTAGCCGTGTTCGGCGCCAGCAACTTCCCGCTCGCGTTCTCGGTCGCCGGCGGCGACACCGCCGCCGCGCTCGCCGCGGGCGCCCCCGTCATCGTCAAAGCCCATGAGGCCCATGCCGAAACGTCGGCCCTCGTCGGCGAGGCGATCCGCGCGGCCGTCGCCGCCGCCGGCCTGCCCGAGGGCGTGTTCGGACTGCTCTTCGGACCCGGCCGCACGCTCGGCCAGGCGCTCGTCGCCCACCGGGCGATCAAAGCGGTCGGCTTCACCGGCTCGCGCGCCGCCGGGCTCGCCATCGCCGCCACCGCGGCGGCCCGCCCCGAGCCGATCCCGGTGTACGCCGAGATGTCCAGCGTGAACCCGGTGTTCGTCCTCCCCGGCGCGCTGGCCGCCCGCCCCGCCGAACTCGCACGCGGCCTCGTCGCCTCGGCGACGCTCGGCGCGGGCCAGTTCTGCACCAACCCCGGCCTCGTCTTCATCCCCGAGAGCGACGGCCGCGACGCGTTCCTCGACACCGCCGCCGCCGACCTCGAAGCCAGTGCGGCCCAACCGATGCTCACCCCCGCGATCCGCGAGTCCTACCTCGAGGGCGTCGAACGCCTCGCCGCGGTCCCCGGCGTCCGCGTCCTCGCCCGCGGCGGCGGCGACCCCGCTCCCGCCCTGCTGCACACCGACGGCGCTACCTTCCTCGCCGAACCGTCCCTGCGCGAAGAGGTCTTCGGTTCGGCCACGCTGATCGTCACCGCCGGCCCCGCCGAACTCGACGCGATCCTGGACGCGCTCGAAGGCCAGCTCACCGCCACCGTCCAAGCCTCGCCCGACGACCGTGCCGCGGCGGCCCGCCTGCTGCCCCGCCTCGAACTCATGGCCGGACGGATCGTCTTCGGCGGCTGGCCCACCGGCGTCGAGGTCGGGCCCGCCACCGTCCACGGCGGACCGTTCCCGGCCACCACCGACTCCCGCTCCACCTCGGTCGGCACCCTGGCGATCGACCGCTTCCTGCGGCCCGTCGCCTACCAGGACGCCCCCGCCGAACTCCTGCCCCCCGAACTGCGGTGAACCCCATGACCCACACGCCCGTCGTCACCGGCCTGCGCGTCGTCCCGGTCGCGGGGCACGACTCGATGCTGCTCAACCTCAGCGGCGCCCACGCGCCCTTCTTCACCCGCAACCTGGTGATCCTCACCGACGACACCGGCGCGACCGGGATCGGCGAAGTCCCCGGCGGCGAACCCATCGCCCAGACGCTCAGGGAAGCAAGCGAACTCGTCGTCGGCAGCCCGATCGGCGCCCACCGCGACGTGCTCAACCGGGTGCACCGGCGCTTCGCCCACCGCGACGCGGCCGGGCGCGGACGCCAGACCTTCGACCAGCGCGTCGAGATCCACGCCCGCACCGCCCTCGAATCGGCGCTCCTCGACCTCCTCGGCAAGCACCTCGGCGTCCCGGTCGCCGCGCTGCTCGGCGACGGCGTCCAACGCGAGAGCGTGCCCGTGCTCGGCTACCTCTTCTACATCGGCGACCGGGGCCGCACCGACCTGCCCTACCGCGACGGCACCGGCGAGGACGACCCCTGGCTGCGCCTGCGCGACCAGGAAGCACTCACCCCCGAAGCCGTCGTCGCCCTCGCCGAGGCCGCCCGGGACCGGTACGGCTTCGGGGACTTCAAACTCAAAGGCGGCGTCCTGCCCGGCAAGGACGAGGCCGCCGCCGTCACCGCGCTCGCCGAGCGCTTCCCCGACGCCCGCATCACGCTCGACCCCAACGGCGCGTGGTCCCTGCGCGAGGCGATCGACCTGTGCCGCGGCCTCGACGGCGTGCTCGCCTACGCCGAGGACCCCTGCGGGCCCGAAGGCGGCTCCTCCGGCCGCGAGGTCATGGCCGAGTTCCGCCGGGCCACCGGGATGCGGACGGCGACCAACATGATCGCCTGCGACTGGCGCGAACTCGCCCAGGCCGTGCGCGCCGAAGCGATCGACATCCCCCTGGCCGACCCGCACTTCTGGACCATGTCCGGCTCGGTGCGCGTCGCGCAGTTCTGCGACGCCTGGGGGCTGACCTGGGGCTCGCACTCCAACAACCACTTCGACGTGTCGCTGGCGATGTTCACCCACGTCGCCGCCGCCGCGCCGGGTGCGATCACCGCGATCGACACGCACTGGATCTGGCAGGACGGGCAGCGGCTCACCGCCGAACCGCTCACGATCGCCGACGGCGCGATCAGCGTGCCGACCGCGCCCGGACTCGGCGTCGAACTCGACCTCGAACAGGTCGAGCTCGCGCACGAGCGATACCTCCGGCACGGCCTCGGCGCGCGCGACGACGCCGCCGCCATGCAGTACCTCGCCCCCGGCTGGGCCTTCGACCCGAAGCGCCCCTGCCTGGGCTGACCCCTTCCCCCGCACACGACCGTCACTCAATGAGGAGCCGATCATGAACCCCCGACCCTTCACCCGGCGAGGACTGCTCGCCACCACGGCAGCCGTACCGGTCGCCGCGCTCACCGCCTGCAACGGCGTGCAGGGCGGCGCCGATGCCGCCGAGAACGACTTCCCCACGCGCGCCGTCGACTTCACGGTGCCGTTCGACGCCGGCGGCTCCAGCGACCTGCTCAGCCGCGCCGCCTGCCTCGCCGCCGAAGAGCCGCTCGGCCAGTCGATCGCCCTGACCAACAAGCCGGGCGCCAACGGCGCCGTCGGCCTCAAGGAGCTCTTGTCCGGCGACGCCGACGGCTACTCGATCGCCCTCGCGGTCAAGTCGCTGTTCGCGATCACGCCGCTGGTCGTCGACGACCCCGACGCGGTCTCGATCGACGACTTCCGGATCATCGCGACGCTCACCAACGAGGCCTACGTCCTGGTGGTGCACGCAGACTCGCCTTACCAGTCCCTTGAGGACCTGGTCGCCGCCCCGTCGCTGAACTACGGCACCGCCGGCGTCGGCACCGGCGGGCAGCTCTCGCTGGCGCTCCTGTTCGGCCTGGCCGGCACCGAGGCCACCGACGTGCCCTTCGACGGCGGCGCGCCCGCGGTGACCGCGCTCCTGGGCCAGGAGATCGACGCCGTCTCCGGATCGCTCGCCGAGACGATGCCGCAGATCGAGGCCGGGGCGCTGCGCCCGCTGACGGTCTTCTCCGAGGAGCGCAGCCCGTTCCTCGCCGACGTGCCGACCGCGGCCGAATCCGGGTACGAGGTCGTCGTCGACCAGCGCCGCTTCGTCGTCGCGCCCGGCGAAGTCTCCGACACCGTGGCGGGCGCGCTCGTCCTCGCGTTCGAGCAGGCCCGCCAGGACCCCGACTACCAGGCGTTCCTGCAGGACAACTTCATGGACGTGTGGGAGGTCGAGGACATCGAGGCCCGGAACCACCTGAGCGAGGCCGCCCAGCAGTACGCGCAGAACGTGGCCGACGCCGGCCTGACCCTCGGCGACGGATCGTGAGCGCTCTCCCCATGGCGGAGAACGAGACCGAAGACGCCCTCCCGGAACCGGACGCACCGGCTCCGGGCGGGCGGGGCCTGGCCGCGGTCGCCGGGGCGGTGCCGGTCGTCCTCGGCGCGGCCGCGGCCTGGCTGAGCCTGCGCCTCGACATCGGCACCCTCACCGACCCCGGGCCCGGCCTGTGGCCCCTGATCGTCTCGGCGCTCCTGGTCGCGACCGGGATCGGCATCCTCGTCTCGGCCCGCCGCGCCGGAGGCACCGAGGCGTTCACGCGCGGCGCGATCAGCGTGGCCGCCGCCGCGGTCGCCCTCTTCGCGTACGCGAGCCTGTTCGAGGTCGTCGGGTTCGAGATCCCGACGCTGCTCCTGCTGGCGGCGTGGCTGCGGTTCCTCGGCCGCGAGTCGTGGCTGAGCACCGCGCTCTTGTCGGTGGGCGTCACCGCCGCCGCGTACGCCCTGTTCATCCTCGGCCTCGGGGTGCCGCTGCCGCACCTGATCGTCCTCTGACCGTCCCCTCTGGAGCATCGACCATGGACCTCTCACCTGTGCTCACCGGCTTCTCGGTGGCGTTCGAACCGGAGAACCTGCTGTTCTGCCTCCTGGGCGTCACGATCGGCATGCTCATCGGCGTGCTGCCGGGCCTCGGCCCGGCGGCCACCATCGCGATCCTGCTGCCGATCACCTACAACCTGGAGCCCGCGGCGGCGGTCATCATGCTCGCCGGGATCTTCTACGGCGCCCAGTACGGCGGGACCATCACCTCGGTGCTCCTCAAACTGCCCGGCGAGGCCTCCACGGTGGTGACGGCCATCGACGGGCACGCGCTCGCCAAGCGCGGCGAGGCCGGATCGGCGCTCGGCGTCGCCGCCCTCGCCTCGTTCATCGGCGGCACGGCCTCGATCCTCCTGCTCTCGTTCATCGCCCCGGCCCTGGCGGGAGTCGCGCTCGCGTTCGGCCCCGCCGAGTACACCGTCCTGGCGCTCATCGGGATCTTCCTCGTCGGCACCCTCGGCAGCGGCTCACTCGTCAAGAGCGCCGCCGCGGCCGCCGCCGGGCTGCTGCTCGCCACCGTCGGCCTCGACCCGCTCCTGGGCACGCCCCGCTTCACGTTCGGCACCGACCAGCTCGCCGACGGCATCGACTTCGTGATCGTCGCGATGGGGCTGTTCGGCATCGGGGAGATCCTCTACAACCTCGAACACCGCGACCGGCCGCAGTCGGCGGTCCCCGCCTTCGGACGCGCGATCCCCAGCCGCGCCCAGTGGCTGCGCTCGCGGCTGGCGATCCTGCGCGGCTCGGCGGTCGGCTTCGTGCTCGGCATCCTCCCCGGCGGCGGCGCCACGATGTCCTCGCTCGTCGCCTACGCCGTGGAGAAGCGCAGCGCGAAGGACCCGTCCCGGTTCGGCAAGGGCGCCATCGAAGGCGTCGCCGGGCCCGAATCGGCGAACAACGCGGCCGCCACCTCCTCGTTCATTCCCCTGCTGACGCTCGGCATCCCGGCGAACGCGACCATGGCCGTGCTGTTCGGCGCGCTCATGCTGCAGGGCATCACCCCCGGTCCGGCGCTCATGACCGAGCACCCGGACGTCTTCTGGGGCGTGGTCAACTCGATGTACCTGGGCAATCTCCTGCTGCTGGCGCTGAGCATCCCGCTGATCGGGGTCTTCGTCCGCATGCTCAAGATCCGCCCCGGCGTCCTCGCCCCGATCACGATCGTCATCACCATGCTCGGCGTCTACAGCATCCGCAACAACGCCTTCGACATGCTGCTGGCGGTCGCCCTCGGCCTGGTCGGCTACGCGATGCGCAAGCTCGGCTTCGAGCCCGGGCCGTTCGTGCTCGCCTTCGTCCTCGGCTCACTCCTGGAAGGCTCGTTCCGCCGCTCGATGCGCATCTTCGGCGGCGACGTCACCGAGTTCGTCCAGCGCCCGCTGTCCGCCACGCTCGTCGGCGTCCTGGTCCTGACGGTCGTCGTCATCCCCGTGCTCCGCGCCGTCCGCGCCAGGCAGATCGACCGCGCGACGGAACCGGCCGAGTCCTGACCGCGGGCCGCCCTGCGCCCCAACCTCATCCGATTCCCGAGCCTCTGTGCGGGTCTGTGACGTTTGCGTTACCGGGTACCCTTGATGAACCTGTCGCAAGCCCCCTGCAGACTGGAGTCCACCCCCACATGAGTCTGATCTTCGAGGTCATCGGTCTCATCTCGGACCTCATGGGACTCGAATTCCGCGAACGGCTGCCCCGCCTGCGAGTGCGCCGCGCGATCAGGCGAGCGGCACGCCGCGCCGTCCACCAGGCGGTGAGGACCACCGGCGCCGCCTCCGGTTTCGGCATCGTCCTGCGCGAGCGGCTCGCCGACCTCCGCGAAGACGAGGTCATCGACGACTACGGCAACCTCGTCCTGCGCGACAGCCTCGCCCTCCGCCTCGGCCTCATCGACCCGGTCACCGCGGACGGCGTCGACCACGCCGCACTCGTCCGCGAACTCCGCCGCGCGCTCCTGGCCGAGATCGGACGCCAAGGCGGCAGCGGCGGCGTCCTCCAGAACCTGCACGCCCGGATCCGGGACGCCCGCCAGGCGTACCTCGGACCCGCCGAGCATCTCGAAGTCGACTTCTCCGACACCGTCTTCGCCCTGCCCGCTTCGAACGAGCAGGTCATCGGTCGAGACGACGAGCTCGCGGCCCTGCTCGACCACTGCCGGACCGCCGGCGGGGCGACCATCGTGTGGATCCACGGCGACACCGGCTCCGGAAAGACCACGCTCGCGGTCGAACTCGCCCGCCGCCTCGATGAACGCAACGGACTCGCCGTCCCGTTCGTGCGGATGCGCGGCTCCTCCCGCGAGCTCGGCGGCGGCGTCTTCCGCGACACCGACGCCTATCTGGCCCTCGCCGATCTGCTGCGCCGCTACGACATCCTCAGCGCCGACCGCATGGCCGAACCCGAACTGCGCGCCCGCTGGAAGAGCGTGGTCCGCCATCGCAACGTCCAGGCCGTGGTCCTCGACGACGTGCTCGACATCGCCCAGGTCGAGCCGTTCCTTCCCGGGGACGGACACTGCGTCGTCATCGTCTCCAGCCGTGTGGCCCCGCCCGGCCTGCTCGCCCGCAGCCTGGCCATTCCGGCCCTGCCCGCCGAGGCGGTCCTGCGCCATCTCGCCGGACTCGAAGCCGACGACGGCAACCAGATCGGCGGCCTCATCCGCAGCATTTCGGCGGCGCCCCTGGCGATGCCCTTGATCCGTCTCCTGAGCGGCCGCCCCCGGGCCGCGATCAACGGCCTGCTGGAGAAGGTGCAGGACGTCGACCTCATCGCCGCCGCCCATCGCTTCGCCGTCGAACGCCTGGACGCGGACCTGCGCCGATCGCTCGGCCTGCTCGCCGCGCAACCGGGGTTCCGGCTCACCGCCGAGGTCCTGGCCGCACTCGACGGGACCGAGACCGCCACGGCCGCTTCCCGACTCCATACGCTCTCCGAGTTGGGGCTGCTCAAGGTCGGAGCGGACGGCGCCTACGGATTCCACGACCGCACCTATCTGCACATCGAAGCCGAATTGGACGAGTTCGTCTCCGCGGCGGACGGTGAGGCGGCCCGGCTTCGGCTGCTGCTCCACCAGCTCGACCGCGCCCGCGCGGTCAGCGCCCACTTCGACGACGCCCAGGGACGCCGCTCCAGGATCCGCCCCGCCAACCTGAGGTTCAGTGCGGCCGAAGCGCAGCGGTGGCTCACACTCGAGCGGCGAAATCTCGTCGACGCGTTGAACTACCACCGTGAGCACCGCGAAACCGGGACCACGGTCGTTCTGACCGACATCTGCCTGCTGGTCGGCCCGTCGCTGCTGCGCATCGGCTACACCCGCGACGCGGAGGTGTTCCTCAGGGCCGCCGCCGAACTCGCCACGGAACTCGACGACCGGCTCGCCGAGGCCGAAGCCCGGCGAGCGCTCGGCGGGCGCGTACTGCGCATGGCCGACCGGTATGCCGACGCCGAGAAGGAACTCCGCCGCGCGATCGAGCTGTACGTGGCACTCGGGGACGCTGAAGGCGAGGCCGGCGCCCGCAACGGGCTCGGCCACATCGCCAGGCTGCGGGAGGACTGGGACGCGGCGGTCCGGCAGCTCCAGTCCGCACGCGAGGGCTATGTGGAGTTGGGGCTCGATCGGGGCGAGGCCGAATGCCTGCTCGGGCTGGCAGAAGTCGCGATGCTGCGGGACGAACGGGATCTGGACCTGGCGTTCACGCACTACCGCGACGCGGGGCGCCTCTTCCAGGACCGCAACGATCTTCACGGGCTCGCCGAGTCGTGTTGGGGCCGCGGAGAGGTGTCCCGGCTGCGCGGCGCTCTTCCGGAGGCCGCACGCTTCTACGAGACCGCCCTGGACCTGGCGCGGCAGACCCACGACCAGCTGGTCGAGGGCGAGACCCGCCGTGGACTGGGGGAGCTCGCCGTCGCGGAAGGGCAGCTGACCGAGGCCCTGGCCCACTTCGACGCCGCCGTCGGACTGCATCAGCGCATCATGGACCAAGTCGGCACCGCCGACGCCCTCGCGCGCCGAGGCGAGACGCTGCTGGCGCTGGGGCGACACGACGAGGCCCGGAGCGCTCTCGACGAGGCCGGGAAGCTGTACGCCGGCATCGGGCACAGTCATGCCGAGCGGATGCGACAGCTGTTGGCGGAGCACGGATCGCGTGAGAACGCGGAAGGTCCCGTAAAGCGGCGCCGCGGGATGCGGAAGGACGGCGGCGGAGGTGGGAATGGAAACGGCAGATGAGTACGTCATCTCCACCGATCCCGAACGGCTCGATCTCGACTGGGTCCACCGGGTGCTGTCGACCGACACGTACTGGGCGCCAGGGCGGCCGAAGGAGCGCGTGGCCCAGGCCCTGGAGCACTCGGTGTGCTACGGGCTGTACGAGGCCGGGGACCGCCAGGTCGGCTTCGCCCGGCTGGTGACCGACCGGACGGTGTTCGCCTGGCTCGGCGACGTCTACATCGACCGGTCGGTGCGAGGCCGGGGGTTGTCGAAGCGCTTGATCGAGCAGGTCGTGGCGGATGTCGAGGACATGCAGCTGCGGCGGATCATCCTGTCCACGGATGACGCGGACGGGCTGTACCGCAAGTTCGGGTTCACCGATCTCGACCGAGAAGAGACCGTGTGGCTGCAGCGCCTTTGGCCCGACCACAAGTAGGGACGCCGACTGCCGCCGCGTCGCAGCAAGGTGGCCGACCGTGCCGCGATTCCAATGGATTCCAACGTGCAGTGGCAAATTCGCGTGCTCGGATCCAGGCTTGACCCGATGCCCGAATCCATAGCAGGTGGAGTCCATGACCGAGCAGTACCGCAGTGATCCCGACGCCATCAGAGATGTCGCCCTCGGCGAGATGCAGCCCATCGCCGACGACATCGAGGAGGCACGCCTCGAATTCTTCAGGACGGAGGGCGATGCCAGCGCGGCGTTCCGCGAAGCGGGCATCAGCGTGCTCGGCTCCGAGGTGGCCTCGTACGGCCCGTTCAGCGGTGTCAAGGAGCGCTGGAGCCAGTTCACCGAGGCGTTGTCGGAGTGTCTGAACATCTCCGAAGAACGCATCCAGGACGCCGCGGAGGCACTCCTCCGGATCGCCGAAGAATACGAGCAGTTCGACACGGAGACCGCGGGGGAGTTCCACTCCCTCCACACCGCGGCCGACAAGGGTTAGGGCGAGGACATGCCGAAGGGGGACCAGTCGTTCATTTCGGACGCGAGGACGGCCCACCAGCAGGTCGAGCGGGCGATCATGTCAAAGACGCCGCTCGGCGCGCAGAACGGGGAGGCGGCCGAACTGCTGACGAGCATCCGCTTCTACACCGGCTACTTCATCGAGGTCGGCGCCATATCAGGCGGAACGGCCCAGGTGCGCGACCGCATCGTTCGCGTCATCCTGCCCGAACTGGAGCGCTACGAGCTCGCCAACACCCAGAACCCGGCCGAGATCATCCGCGGCAAGCTCGTGGACTGGGAGGGTCCTTCCGGCAGCAGCGCCTACCAGTTCAAATGGGACTACCTGCCGGCCCTGGCCGGGTCCCTGGAGATGACCTTCTCGGCATTCCAGGCGCTCGCCGGGGTGATGGCGGCGATGGAGGCCGTGCTCGACAAGGCCCGAGAGCGGTACCTCGCGCTCATGAGCAGCGCAGTCGACGCCATCACCGAAGGCGCCGAGTCCGGCAGCCCCCTGGCCGAGGCCACGAGCGCGACGACGCAGATCTCCTCGGCCATCGGCACGGGGTTCGGCGTCGGCGCCGTGATCGGACCCGTCGCGGGCGCCATCGTGGGCGTCCTCGGCGCCATCGGAGCGATCATCGACGCCGCCACAGCGGACACCGGCGGCGACGGCGTATTGGCGGTCATGCGCAACATCGTCGAGCGACTCGCAGGCATCAAGTCGGCCCTCGAAGCGGAGGCCCCCGGCATCGAAAGGGCCCTCGACGACGCCATGGCCTACCTTTCGGGCTCCCAGCGTGACAAGTTCACGGCCCCAGAGGTGTTCTTCCCCGCCTGAGGCCCCGGTCGCAGCCGCCACGTCCTTCGAGGTCGACGATGATCGCCGTCAGACCACTTCGGCCATCTCGGCTTTGAGGTCGGTGGCCTTGCGCAGCAGGCCGCGCAGGATGACCATGATCGTCGCGAACACGGCTCCGGCTCCGGCACCGACCCAGGCGACGACCGTGCTGAAGGTGAGTATCAGCGTCATCGCGTAGTCGTGCGACGAGGTCATGCCCCTGAACATGAGGAACGCGGCGGTGCCCGCGGCCAGCAGTGTCGCCGCGAGGGTGGCGGCGACGATGAGCTTGAGCCAGCGGAAGGCGCGGTCGTTGAAGAGGACGTCGCGCTCGATCATGCCGACCAGCATCCAGGAGGCCGCGAGCACGGTCTGCACGCAGGCGATGCCGAGGATCGTCACGGGCACGGACAGCACCGACGGGGCGAGCGGCGGCCAGAAGTCGAAGAGTCTGGTCAAGGGCGTGTGGACGACCATGCTGATCTGCGCGAAAAGCCCGGCCAGGAACGCCGCGGCGATGGCCGTGCGCAGCACGGCGATGAAGAGTTTGTTCATGCATCGATTCTCGATAGATATCTATCGAAAGTCAATAGGTTCGGCGCACAAGGTCAAAATTCAAGTCAACGCGCATGGCATGTCTTCAGGTAGCTCAGGAATGATGCCTGCAACCCGGTGACGTGTGTTTCGTGCAGCAGCGCGCGCGAAACATCCTGCGATCGCCCCTTGCCGTGCAGTTCTTCCACCACCGAGAGCACGTTGCGCGCCAGTGTTCGATAGATCGGAATTCCCCCTAGCAGTTCGGATTCGTTCAGCGTGACGTGCAGCCGCGGGGCTGCGTCCGCACTGCGCTCGGGCAGGGCCTCGATGAGCTTGAACACCTGGCTGTCGGTGCTCGCGACACCGGGGGTGCCCGCGCCGAAGGTCGCGAACGGGGCCGCCGCCCGCAGCCATGCGTAGAGGGTGAAAAGCCCTCCGTAGGAATAGCCGAAGAGGCCGTGCCCGGACTCGCTGACACGCAACCGCGATTGCAGCCCAGGGTGGAGCTCGTTGGTCAGGAAGTCGAGGAAGCGGTCCGCCTGCGTGTCCGCCAGTTTCGCGAGGTAGGCGTCCGCCTGCTCCTGGGTCATCGCGCCCGTGTCGCGAGCCGACGCGACCGTGGCCACCATCTCGTCGCTGACGGGCTCGCCCGGCGGCACCAGGTCGCGGTTGCGAAGGTGCGCCCAGGCCGCGGCCTCCTCGCCGGCGTAGCCGACGCTGACTTGGATGTACGGGGTGATCGTCAAATACGGGTCTGCCTGGGTGACGATGAGGGGCGCGGTGAGGCCGACTGCCCAGTTGCCGTCCACCACGTAGATCAGCGGCAGCGGATCGGTGGAGTCCGCATAGCCGGGCGGCGTGGTCACCCAGACGCCGTAGCGGTGTCCCGACTGTGCCGTGGCCTCGAAGTACTCCGTGTCCGGCAGGCAGCCGTGCAGAATCTCGCTCATCGAGCTTCCCCCTTCGTAGTGCGGCCGTCCTGAGGCGGCGCGTCGCGGTCCTAAACAGTGGTGAATTCGATGTGCGGTAGTCTACTCAACAGTGGTGAGTTCGTCAACGGGAGGTTCCATGAGATCGCCGGTCGGGGAAGGTCGGGAGCGCTTGCTACAGGCGCTGTTCGATGAGTTCGGTGAGAACGGCCCCGGCGCGAACCTCTCGATGCGCCAGGTCGCCGAGCGGCTCGACGTGCACCACACGCTGCTGACCTATCACTTCGGATCACGAGCGGGCCTGCTGGCCGCCGTCCTGTCGGAAGCACGCCGCCGCGACAACCTCGTCATCGCCGCGACCGGCCCCGAGGTCGGGTTCGTGCCCCTGTGCAGGACCATTTGGCGTGTCTACTCGAACGCCGCGCACCGAGATCGAACGCGGGCCTTCTTCCACCTGGTCGGCCTCGCGGTCTACGAGCCCGACGCGTTCGAAGAGTTCGTCGCCGACATCGATGACCTGGCACGCCTCCTCGAGGACGCCGCTCTTCGCGACGGATTCACACCGGCCGACGCGAAGCAGCAGAGCCTGATCGCAGTCGCATGCATGCGGGGCCTGCTGCTGCAGGGGCTGCTGACCCCCGACGCCGAGATCGACGCCGCGGCCGAGCGCTTCATCACCTCGCTGGCGGCCCCTCCCGCATAGGCGAGCGATCCCGCAGCGCCTCGGCCGAGTACTGGCATCGTTTACATGCGGTGCGCGGCATGTTCGCATAACGTGAGGCTCCGTGAGCGCTGAACTGATGTCGTTCGCATGGAGGAGGAGCGATCCCGTGTATCGGAGCAACGGAAACTTCGAGGCGTTCGCCCGGCCGCCCAAGCCGGAGGGCGTCGAGGGCAGGCGCGCCTACTTCGTGGGATCGGGCCTGGCGTCATTGGCGGGCGCGGTCTTCCTGATCCGCGACGCCCAGATGCCGGGGGACCGCATCACCGTTTTCGAGGAGCTCGAACTCCCCGGCGGCAGCATGGACGGCATCCTCGACGAGCACAAGGGCTTCATCATCCGCGGGGGCCGCGAGATGGAAGCGCATTTCGAGACCCTGTGGGACCTGTTCCGCTCGGTTCCCTCGCTCGAGACACCGGGCGCCTCGGTCCTCGACGACATGTACCGGCTGCACAAGACCAACCCCAGCACCAACACGTGCCGCGCCGTCGAGCACCGGGGCGAGCGCATCGAGGACGTGCAGGATCTGACGCTCACGCCGAAGGCCGTCGAGGAACTGCTGACCCTCGCGCTGACGCGTGAAGAGGACCTGCAGGACAAACGGATCGACGAGTGCTTCGGCGAGGAGTTCTTCGCCTCGAACTTCTGGCTGTACTGGGCGACGATGTTCGCGTTCGAACCGTGGGCGAGCGCCATGGAGATGCGCCGCTACACGCTTCGCTTCGTGCACCACATCTCGTCCCTCGCGGGACTGAGCTCGCTGCGGTTCACGCACTACAACCAGTACGAGTCCCTGATCCTGCCGCTGACGACGTACCTGGAGGAGCACGGCGTCACGTTCCGATACGGGACGCAGGTCGAGGACGTCGTCGTCGAGCGCCGCGACGGGAAGAAGATCGCCACGGCGATACGGCTGACCGCCGGCGGCGAGTCGCAGGAGATCGATCTCGCCCCCACCGACCTCGTTCTGGTGACGAACGGTTCGATCACGGAGAGTTCGACATACGGAGACAACGACACCCCCGCTCCCGTCGTCACCGACCGGGGCGGCGCCTGGGCCCTGTGGAAGCAGCTCGCTTCAAAGGACCCCGACTTCGGTCGGCCCGAGAAGTTCTGCGAGAACATCCCCGAGGCCAACTGGACGATCTCGGCCACGGTCACGCTGACCGATGACAAGATCGCGCCGTACATCGAGCGGTTGACCGGGCGCGATCCCAGGTCGGGCGAGATCATCACGGGCGGGCCGTGCAGCATCAAGGACTCGAGCTGGCTCTACGGCTTCACGATGAGCCGCCAGCCGCACTTCGCCGCGCAGGACCCGGACAAGGAACTCGTCGTCTGGCTCTACGGCCTCTTCTCCGACAGGCCCGGCGACTACGTCCAGAAGTCCATCAGGGAGTGCACCGGCGCCGAGCTGTGCGCCGAGTGGCTCTTTCACCTCGGGGTGCCCGTCGAACAGATCGACGACCTGGCGCGCGACTCGGCGAGCACGGTGCCCTGCAACATGCCCTACATCACCTCGTACTTCATGCCGAGGGCGATCGGCGACCGCCCGCTCGTGGTGCCCGAGGGATCGGTCAACCTCGCGTTCATCGGCAACTTCGCCGAGACCGAGCGCGACACCGTCTTCACCACGGAGTACTCGGTGCGCACCGCGATGGAGGCCGTCTACACCCTGCTCGACGTCGACCGCGGCGTCCCCGAGGTGTACGGGTCCTCCTTCGACGTGCGGGTGCTCCTGAGTGCCCTTTACCACCTCAACGACCGCAAGCCGCTCCACGACATCAAGCTGCCGTTCACGGCCCGCATCGTCGAGAAGGCGGCATTGGCGAAGATCAAGGGCACCTACCTCGAAGAACTTCTCGCGGACGCGAACCTGCTGTAGTCGGGCGCTACTCGGTGCCGAGTCCGATGAGGACCGGGACGAGCAGCGCGATCGCGTTGTTGACGCCGTGCAGCAGCACGCCCGGCCAGATCGAACCCGACCAGCGCAGCAGGAGGGCGGTGAGTACGCCCACGACGAACGCGACGGGCAGGATCGGGTTGACGCCGTGGGCGAGGGCGAAGAACGCGGCGCTGGCGACGACCGCGATCCAGGCGCGGTACCGGTGGAGCAGGGCGTTGGCGACCACGCCGCGGAAGAACGCCTCTTCACCGAGCGGCGTGAGGACCGCTCCCGCCGCGAGCGCCAGGGCGAGGTACCACCAGCCGCCCGCGGCGGCCGCCTGGTAGCTCGTCTGGATGTTCTCCGTGTCGCCGCTCAAGACGATGTAGATGAGCGAGGCGATCGTGCCGAGCACGTACGCGCCCAGGCCGAGCGTCGCGCCCACGAGGAGGTGGCGCGGCCTCGCCCGGCGGACGCCGAAGACCGCGAGGTCGCGGATGCGGAGGCGCACGGCGAGCGCGAAGGCGAGGAGCCCGATCACCCCCGATACGAGCAGCCCCACGACGCCGGTCGCGGCGTCGCTCTCGATCCGCGGCAGCAGTAGGGCTACGAGGACGAGCGACACCACGTAGACGGCGGTCCCGGCGAGGATCTCCGGCCATCCCGGCGCCGCCGGCCGGGTCCGCTCGGTCAAGGTCGCTTCACGGCTGTCAACGGTCATGACCGCTCTCCTCTATCGCTCCGGTGGGTCGATCACATGAGAGAGCGTGTGCCCAAATGTGGACACGTCAACCCATATCCGGCGATCCCGATCGAGAGAGGAACGGTCCGGGGCTTCACGCCTGTCCGTTGAGGAGGTGCGCGATCCCCGTGCGGTAGCTGGTGACCGGGAAGTCGGGAAACCGTGTCGTGAACTTCGAGGAGTCGAAGATGTTGTCCTGGCGATAGCGCGGCAGCAACTCCGCGGCTTCTCGGATCGACGGGTTCACCAGGCCGCCGAGCCTGAATGCCGGCCGCGAAAGGGTGGTGTACGAGATCTTCTTGCCTGTGACCTGGGAGGCGACGTCGATCATGTCCTGATAGGTGAGTCGGTCCGGGTCGCATGGCAAGTGCCAGGTCTGGCCGTAGGCGTCAGCGGTGTTGCCGATGCGCGCCGTGGCCCGGCCGGCGTCCGGGGTCCAGATCAGGGTGCGGTTGGTGTGGGCGCTCAGGAGCACCATGGGCCGCTTGCCCTGCTTGATGCGGTCGAAGAACGCGGAGTTGGTCAAGCTCTGGGTCTTGCCCGGGCCGTAGAACTCGGGAGCCCGGCAGATGACCGCGTCGACCGTGCCCGCCTCCATCTGCTCCAGCAGCGTCGTCGCGATCCGCGCGCGCACCGTCGCTTTGCGCCCCACCGGCGCGAACGGGGACGCCTCGGTCTGCGGGGTCGAGGTCCGCGGGTACATGTAGGTGTTGTCGAAGAAGACCAGCCGCGCGCCGTGCTTCTGACAGGCGGCGATCGTGTTCGCCATCATGATCGGGAACTGCCGCTCCCATAGCCGCGAGTCCATCGGCAGGCCCGCGGTGAAGTACACGATGTCGCTGCCTTCCACGGCGCTTGCCGTGGCTTCGGCATCGGTGAGGTCGGCCGGCACGAGCTGATCGGTCTCGTGGACCTTGCGGGGATTCCTGCTCACCGGGCGGATGTCGTGGGTGAAGTTCCGGTACAGCTCGCGGGTGAGCTCCTCGGCGATCTGACCGCCCGATCCCAGCACTGTCTGCATAAGCCGCTTTTCCTTCAGTTCGAAGTCGGGTGTGGACTCGACGGAGGCCGGTCGAGCATTGCGGTCCTGGCCGCGATCACCTCGGCGGAACCGCGATTCCGGCCGGTGACGAGGTTGCCGGTGAGGACGGCGTGAGCGCGAGCAGCGCGCTGCGCCGATGCCGCCCTCTCGTCGGCAACCCTAATACTTCCCTGTGGGCCGTCACGCCTGGAGCGGCCGGCGGGGCCAGGTCCAGGACCAGTAGGCGACGGCCGCCAGCAGGGCGAGCTCGATGGCGCTGCCGAGGAGGTAGTAGTGCCACTCTCCTATCGCCGCGGCAATGATCGCGGCGGCGTAGGCGCATGACAGCGCGATATTGGTGATCCGGTTCAGACGGGGCGGGAGTACCAGGGCGAGGAGCACCATGAGGCTGGGCACGGCCACGAATGCGAGGGTCGCGAGCAGGAACGGCTGACCGACCGCGAAGCCGCCGATCGTTCCGGTCTCGAGTTCCTTCCGGACATCGGCGCGGTAGAGGCCGAACAGGTCGACGTAGGCGAAGACGAACATCGTCGAGGTCCAGGCCGCAGCGATCTTGACGCGGACATTGACGGGGCTCGGGTCGAGCCCGGACGCGGAGGCGGCCGGTCGGACGGTATCGCCGCCAAGGGGATGCGGGGAGTTCATGGATCGTCCCTTCAGGTTCACTCGCGGCTCGGTGCCGCCGGTTCCACTCTTCCGGGATGCGGCCCTGATGTCGTCGGCCGCCGGATGGTTTCGGGCTCCCCCGCGCGGTGGGTCGTTCGGCCGGAGCGCGGGGCGGCGTTCCGCCCCGAGGGTGAGGTCCCATCCGTCGCGCGGCGGATGACCGGGACGGCGGCCGCGCGTACCTTGAATCTGTGTCCAGCAATGATTCCGCGGTACGCGCCGGGAGGGGTCCGTCGGCGCGCTTCCGGGCGCGCTTCGCCGGCGGGGTCCGCGGCCCGTTCACGCGCTGGCCCCGCACCGCGGATGCCGCACTCGCGGTCCTGGCGTTCTGCCTCACGGTGTTCTTCGTGGACGGACCGGGAGACTCGACGGTCTTCCGCGCCGTTGACGAGGTGCCGGTGTTCGCACTGGCGGCCATCGCCGTCGCCTCCGGCGCGCTGTGGTGGCGGCGGCGGTCGCCGTTCGCGGTGCTCGGCATCGCGCTGGTCCTGTGGGGCGCCGTGACCGGGTACAGCGGGTCCGAGCCGGGCTGGGCCGCCGTCATCGCGCTGTACAGTGCGGGCCGGTACGCCCGGTCGGTCCGCTGGGGCGTGGCCGGGGTGGCCGCCGTCGTCGCCCTGGTGTCCGTGTCGGCCTGGCGTTCCGGGGGAGACCGGTGGTGGGAGGACACCGTCATCGGCAGCGTGATCCTGTTCGGGGTCTGGTACGTCGGACGCGTGCTCCGCCTGCGCCGTCTGCGCGCTGCCGACAGGGTGCGCGAGCGGGAGGCCGAGGTGCTCCGGATCGCCGCGGAGGAGCGGACGCGCATCGCGCGGGAGCTGCACGACGTCGTCGCACACAGGGTCAGCCTCATGACCGTGCAGGCGCGCGGCGCCAGAGCCGTCGCGGCCGAGGACCCGGCCGCCGCCGTCGAAGCGATGGGCGCGGTGGAGGACGCCGGGCGCCAGGCACTGGCAGAGCTGCGGCACCTGCTCGGCGTGCTGCGGCCCGCCGAAGGCGACCTCGACCTCGGGCCGCAGCCGGGACTGGCGGCGCTGCCCCGGCTCGTCGAGCAGATGCGGGAGGCCGGCGTCGGTGTCGCACTCGACGCGAAGGGCCTGCCCGAGCTTCCCGGCCGGACGGAGCTGTCCGCCTACAGGATCGTCCAGGAGTCGCTCACCAATGTGCTCAAGCACGCCGGTCCCGGTGCCCGTGCCGAGGTGCGGCTGAGCGTCGATCGGGAAGCGCTGGTCATCGAGGTCCGCGACGACGGGCTCGGGAGCGAGCCGTCGCAGGACGCGACCACCGGTCATGGCCTCATCGGGTTGCGGGAGCGGGCTTCGCTGCTCGGAGGCTCCCTGCGAGCGGGCCCGCGTCCGGAGGGCGGATTCGAGGTGGCGGCCCGACTGCCGTTGGGAGGCAGGGCCGCATGAGCGTTCGCGTCCTCGTCGTGGACGACCAGGCTCTGGTGCGCGGCGGTTTCGCCATGGTGCTGCGGGTCGAGCCGGACATTGACGTCGTCGGCGAGGCCGGGGACGGCTTCGCGGCGATCGACGCCGCGCGGCGGCATCGGCCCGACGTGGTGCTCATGGACATCCGGATGCCCGAACTGGACGGTCTCGAGGCGACCGCCCGCATCATGGCCGAGGCCGACTGGGAGGTGCGGGTCCTCATCCTGACCACCTTCGACCCCGACGAGTACGTCTACCGGGCCCTGCGCGCGGGCGCGAGCGGCTTCGTGCTCAAGGACATCCCCGCCGAGCAGCTCGCCGGCGCGGTCCGGACCGTCGCCGAGGGCGGGGCGTTGCTGGCGCCCGCGATCACCCGGCGCCTCATCGGCCGGTTCGCCGAGCCGAGACCGGTCGACTCGGCTGCCGGGCGGCGGCTGGGGCGGCTCACCGAACGCGAGCGCGGCGTGGTCGCCGCGGTCGCCCGGGGCGCCAGCAATGCCGAGATCGCCCGGGAACTGCTCATCGGAGCGGCCACCGTGAAGTCGCACGTCTCGAGCGTGCTCACCAAGCTCGCGCTGCGCGACCGCACCCAGATCGTGGTGTTCGCCTACGAGAGCGGCCTGGTCAAGGCCGGCGACTTCGACATCGGACACTGAAGCCCGTCCGCCGGGGGCGGGCCGGGATTCTGTCCCTGGGGTACACCCGGTTCTCCACCGGCGAGGACTTCAAGGTCGGCGTTGCGAAGCCGGCGTCGCAGCCGCTGAGGGGGCGGGTCCGCGGTTGATGGCGGTCTCGACCGCCGTGCCGATGCGCTGCAAGGCCTTCAGGTCGCGCGGTTCGAGCTCGTCGATCAAGTATTCGCGGACTGCGGCCACATGCCCGGGCGCCGCCGCGACGACGACGTCGTATCCGGCCTCGGTCAGGGTCGTGTTGGTGCGCCGTCCGGCGCCGGGTATCCGGGACCGGGCGAGCAGTCCCCGCTTCTCCAGCCGTCCGACGACGTGCGACAGCCGTGACAGCGACGCCGATGCGCGCGCGGCCAGCGCGCTCATCTGCATGGTCCGGTCCGGCTCCTCGGAGAGCACGGAGAGCACCATGTACTCGAAGAACGTCATCTGGGACTCCCGCTGCATCCGCGCGTCCAGGGCGGCGGGCAGGCTGATCATGATCGCGGAGTTGGACAGCCATGCCGCCAGCTCGTGCTGGTTCAGCCAGCGCGGTTCAGCGTTCGCTTCCGCGGGCGCCTCCCTGGCGGACGAGCTGTCGGCGGGCTCGTCTGTGCTCGGTGGCTTCGTCGCGCGTGGCGCCGAATCGCCCTGAGGCCGGCTCCGGTCTTCTCGTCGTGCGTCCGCTGTCTTCGGCATGAGACCAGTCTACGGCGCGAGTTCTTGACACATCAAGTTCATGGGTGTAGAACTTGATGCGTCAAGTTGATGTTGATGCGTCAAGTTCAGATCGTGCGTGCAGCGGACGTGGACCTGGCGAACCGATCCAAGAGGGGACCATTCGATGCAGACCACGTCGCTGGGCGGGCTCGCAGTCTCGCGCATCGGTCTAGGAGTCATGGGCATGTCCGACTTCTACACCGGCAAGGACCAGCCCGAGGAGGACTCGGTCCGCACCATCCGGCGCGCTCTGGACCTCGGCGTCACGCACCTGGACACCGCCGAGGTGTACGGGGGCGGCGCCAACGAGGCCCTGCTGGGCCGGGCGGTCGAGGACCGCCGGGACGAAGTGGTGCTCGCCACCAAGTTCGGCCTGGTGTCCCACACGGGCCGGCCAGGAGCGGACAGCACGCCGGCGAACATCCGACTCGCCGTGGAGGGGTCGTTGCGGCGCCTGGGCACCGACCGCATCGACCTGTACTACCAGCACCGGGTCGATCCCCGCACACCGATCGAGGACACCGTCGGCGCCCTGGCCGACCTGGTCGCTCAGGGCAAGGTCCGCCGCATCGGCCTGTCCGAGGCCGGCCCCGCCACGATCCGCCGCGCACACGCGGTCCACCCGGTGGCCGCCGTCCAGAGCGAGTACTCGCTCTGGACGCGGGACCCCGAGGCCGAGGTGCTGCCGGTGCTGCGCGAACTGGGGATCGCTCTGGTGCCCTATTCGCCGCTGGGCCACGGCTTCCTGACCGGGAACCTCCGCTCCCTGGACGGTCTGGACGCCGACGACTGGCGTCGTGCCAACCCGCGGTTCACCGGCGGCAACCTCGAACGCAACCTGCGCATCGTCGACGAGGTCCGGGCCGTGGCGACCGAGGTCGGAGCCACCCCTGCCCAGATCGCCCTGGCCTGGCTCCTGGCCCAGGGCGAGGACGTCAACCCCATCCCGGGCACCCGGCGCGTCGAGCGGCTCGAGGAGAACATCGCCGCCGACGGGATCCGACTCACCCCGGACCAGGTCGGCCGGCTGAACAACCTGGCCCCCGCGTCCGGTGACCGCCACGACCCCGGCGGCATGGCCGCCATCGACCGGTGAAGCGCGGCGCGGCAACGAACCGAACGGCACGAGACGACCGTGCCTCGACCACAGAAGACCGAACGGAGCAGCACATCATGGCAAGCAGAGTGATTCGCGTCGGGATCATCGGCGCAGATACGAAGGCGAGCTGGGCCGGTGCGTCGCACATCCCCGCGCTGGCGGCCCAGCCGCAGTTCGCGCTGGCGGCGGTGGCGACCCGGCGAGAGGAGAGCGCGCGCAAGGCCGCCGAGGTCTTCGGCGCCGAGCGCTGGTACGCCGACCCGTACGAGCTGATCGACGACTCGTCGATCGATCTGGTCACCGTCGCCGTCAAGGTCCCGGCGCACCGCGAGCTCGTGCTCGCCGCCCTCGCGGCGGGCAAGGCGGTCTACTCGGAGTCGCCATTGGGCGCGACGGTCGCAGAAACCGAGGAGATGGCCCTGGCGGCCGGCTCGCTGCACACGGCGATCGGGCTGCAGGGCGGCCTCAACCCGTCGGTGCGCCGGGCGGCCGAGATCATCGCCCAGGGTCGGCTCGGGCGGCTGCTGTCGGCCCGGGTCACCGCGACGACGTTCGGGAACGGCCCGGAGTCGGTGAGCGTCTACGAGTACTTCGACAAGGCGGCCGCCGGGGCGGGTTTCATGACGATCGCGGTGGGCCACGTCCTGGACGTGATCGAGACGGTCCTCGGCGACATCACCGAGATCGATGCGCGCACGGAGCTCCTCTGGCCGGAGGTGAAGCTGACCGACACCGGCACGACCACCATCCGGGAGGTGCCGGACCACCTCGACGCGATCGTCAAGACCTCGTCCGGCACACCCGTGGGGGTGCAGGTCCTGGCGGGCGTGCCAGTGCCCGACGCCCGGTTCAGGCTCGAGGTCCGTGGATCCGACGGCTGGCTGAAGCTGACCGGCGACCACCCCGCCGGTGTCCAGGTCGGCGACCTCACGCTGACCTCGAGCGTGGACTTCGAAGCGCCCGACAGCCCCGTCGCCACGGGAAGCGGTCCGGCGGCGGCCGAGATCTGGGCCGGTGCCTCCATCAACGTGGGCGAGGTGTACGCGAGCCTCGCGCGCGACATCGCCGACGACACCCACCACACCCCGGGATTCGCGCACGCCGCCCACAACAGCCGCCTGGTCGCCCGGGTCGAGCAGGCCGCACGAAGCGGCATCCGGCAGTAGCCGCACCGACACGAGCCGGACCTGGTGCTCGCGGCAGACCGCGCTCGTCGCGTGGAGGGAAACTCAGGGCGTCACGGCTCGGGCGACGGCGTCGCGCAGCAGTGCGCGTCGGCGGTCGTGGTCGCCGTCGGGCTCCTCGGTGGTGGCGGTGTAGACGCTGCTCGACGGGGACCAGGCGGAGGCCATGCCGATGAGGAGGACGAGCAGGTCGGCGGGATCTCCTGCCCGGAGCCGACCCGCCGCCTGCGCGGTCGCGATGGCCGCAAGCTTCGACTCGTGCTCAGCGTTGTCGAACCATCGCCCGGTGGGGCGCCGTTCGAGTCTCGTCCAGGCGATGAGTCGCGCGAGCTCCGGGTGCTGCAGGTTCTGGTCGTACAGTCGCACCGCCCAACCGGGCAGGTCGTCGGCATCGAAGGACACGCTGTCGGTGCTGGTGTCCACTCGGTCGGCGATGACGGCGTCGAACAGGCCCTCTTTGCTTCCGAAGTAGGCGTACAGCTGCGCCCTGTTGGCGTCGGATGCGGCGATGATGCGATCCATCCGGGCCCCGGCGATCCCGACTCGTGCGAACTCGGCGGCGGCGGCGTCGAGGATCCTGCGGCGCGTGGCGATACCGCGCGACGTGGTGGGCATCGGAGGCTCGGACATGGCCACAGGATATCAGAAAGACCAGTTAGTTGACTTTGGCTCGCACGTGGTCTAGCTTCGATAAAGACAAACTAGTTATTCTTTTTTGGAGGCCTTGATGAGCACCAGCACCCTTGCGTGGCAGCGTACGAACGACAGCGCCGAGCTGCGACGGGTCACGATCGAACGCCGGAGTCTCCGCGCCGACGACATCGCGGTCCGGGTCGCCTTCTGCGGCGTGTGCCACAGCGACCTCCACGCGATCCACGGCGCCACACCGCACATGTCCGACGACGGCGGGCTGGTTCCCGGTCACGAGTTCACCGGAACGGTCACCGCGGTAGGCGCCGCCGTGACCGGTTTCGCGGTGGGTGATTCCGTGGCCGTCGGCACGCTCGTCGACTCGTGCGGCGAATGCGCCATGTGCCGGATCGGGCAGGAGAACTTCTGCCACCTCGGACCCGTCAGCACCTACGGCGGAAAAGACCGTGTCGACGGGGCGGTGACGAAGGGCGGCTACAGCCGCGAGTACGTGCTGCGGGAGCAGTTCGCCTATCGCCTGCCCGAGGCGCTCGACCCGGCCGCGGCCGCTCCACTGATGTGCGCGGGGATCACGATGTGGGAGCCGCTGCAGGCGGCGGGCATCGGACGTGGCAGTCGCGTCGCCATCGCCGGCCTCGGCGGTCTCGGCCACCTGGGCGTGAAACTCGCCGTAGCCCTAGGGGCGGAGGTCACCGTCCTCAGCCGCACCGGCGACAAGGCCGACGACGCACTCGCGCTCGGAGCCGACGGCCTTCTCCTGACGACCGATGACCGTCAGATGCAGATCGCTCGTGGTCGCTTCGACTTCATCCTCGACACGATCTCCGCCGACCACGACCTCTCCCCGCTGCTGCGACTGCTCGGGCTGGACGGGACCCTTTCCGTCGTGGGGAACCCGCTGCTGACCGGTCCGCGCATTCTGGAACTCACGGCCGGCCGCAAGAAGCTCACCTCCTCCGGTACGGGAGGGACGAAGGGGACGGCCGCGATGCTGGCGTTCTGCGCGGAGCACCACATCACCGCCGACATCGAGATCCTCCCCTCCAAGCGCGTCAACGAGGCACTGACCCGCCTGGAGGACGGCGACGTCCGGTACCGGTTCGTCCTCGACATGTCCGACCTGGGAGATCGGGAGGCGTGAACGACATGGCCGGCAACGACGCGGCTGACGATGCCCTGCGCATCGATGTCGAGTCTTGACTCACGCTCGATCTGCGGGCGTGGATCGCCGACGACGACCCACGCCCGCTCACCTGGACGGAGACCGCAACCGAGATCCGTGCATCGATCAAACGGGTCCGGCCGCGAATCTCCGCCCCTGGCCGCTAGTACGTGTTGACGTACAGGTCGTACTGCGTGGGGTTGGTGCTGACGCGATAGCAGTCGAAGTCGCTCCAGCGAAGACCGCCGCCGGATCCTTTGACGCCGCGGCTGTAGCAGCTCGCATAGTCGGTGTAAGAGGCGTAGTAGATCCACGCCAGCGGGCTGACCGATTCCGTGGAGTCGGTGTGAGCAGTGCCGGTCGGCGCCATGGCGTGTGCCGGGGCGCCGGTGATGACGGCGTCGTTCGGTGCGGCGTGCGCGGTCGCCGGCAGGGCCGCCGACGCCAGCGCCGCGATCGCGAAGGCCGCGGTCGCGAACCAGCCCAAGCGGGTTCGGATCCGGGTGTACGTAGAGGACTCAGGCGTGCTTCTCATGCTCTTCTCCTTCAGTGCTGCCGGTGGGTCAGCGCGCCGCCAGCGTGCAGGCGTTGTCGGCGTGATAGGCGGTGACGCCCCCGGACTGCAGCAGGCCCGAGCACACCCAGTGGGCGGCCCCGGTCCCGCCCTCGCCCCGGTTGCAGGCGTCGGTGCGTTTGGGCCCCACCTCGTAGCCGACGACCCGCAGGTAGTACACGCAGTCGGCCGAGGTCTGCACCTCGATCGGATTGCCGCCGCCGGTTGAGGCGAGGTGCGCGGAGTCGGGTGTGGAGGGTTCGGCCGCATGGCCGGGGGAAGCGGTCAAGGCGAAGGTGACGGCGGCGAGGACCGAGGCGAACCCGATGATCGCCGCTCTGATGCGGATCATGTCTGCTCCTGGAGGATCGTGGCGGTTGGGACCTCGGTTCAGGCTGTCACCGGTCGCTGGCACGGCGCTGGCGTCGCGCTGGCGAGGCGGCGCCAGCGGGGACTGCGAGGGCCGCGCGATTGCGCGATGATGGAGCGTATTGCGGCATTTGTTCGCACTGAGCGTGTGGAGGATGTGGTGGAGTTTCGGATACTGGGGCCGGTTGAGCTGGCCGACCGGGGACGGGCGGTCGCGGTCGAGGCGGCGAAGCAACGTGAGCTGCTGGCGCTGCTGCTGCTGAGTCCGAACCGGACGGCGGGGCGCGACTGGCTGATGGACCAGCTGTGGCAGGGCGACCCGCCGCCGGCGGGGAAGGCCACGTTGCAGGCGTACGTATACCGGTTGCGCCGACTGCTTCGCGGTTCGGGAGCCGTCGACACCTTGCTCAGCCGCCCCGGCGGCTACCTCCTGGAGGTGCCGCCAGGGGCGCTGGACGCCGACAGGTTCGAGTGGTTGGCGTCCGAGGGGCGCCGGGCGCTGGACGCCGGGCACTTCGACGACGCGGTGCACGCGTTCCGGGCGGGCATGGGACTGTGGCGCGGCCCGGCGTTCGCCGACGTCGATCTGGCGGTCGTCCGCGACCGAGCTCGCGCGCTGGAGGAACGACGGCTGGAGGCCCTCGAGCGGTGCCTTTCCGCCGAGCTGGAAGCCGGGCGCCATCCCGTCGCCGTCGTCGAATTGGAGGCGCTCGTGGAGGCGCATCCCTTGCGGGAGCGGCTGTGGGAGCTACTGCTGCTCGCTCTGTACCGGTGCGGGCGGCAAGCCGAAGCGCTCGCGGCCTACCAGCGCCTGCATCGACTGCTCGACGATGAACTCGGCATCCGACCGTCGGCACCGGTGCGGCGCCTCCAGCGACAGATCCTGTCCGGTGACCCTGCACTCGAAGCGACGGCGCCGCATCGAGCCGGCATGAACGATGCGTCGCGCGTCCGGACCCGACCGGTCGAAGCGCCCGCCCCCGGCCCGGTGCCCAGGCAACTGCCCCCCGCGATCGGCGACTTCGCCGGCCGAGCGGAACCGCTATCCGAATTGGACGACCTTGTGGCGCAGAGCGACAAGCGGACTCCCGGAGCAGTGGTGGTCGGCGTGATCTGCGGGATGGCGGGCGTGGGGAAGACGGCGCTGGCCGTCCACTGGGCTCACCAGGTGACCCACCGCTTTCCCGACGGGCAGCTGTACGTCAACCTCCGCGGCTTCGACCCGGGCGGCCGGCCGCTGCCGCCGGAAGCGGTGATCCGCGGGTTCCTCGACGCTCTGGGCGTCCCTCCCGAGCGCATCCCTCCCACGGCTGCATCGCAGGCCGACCTGTACCGAAGCGCGGTAGCCGAGAAGCGCCTTCTCGTGCTGCTGGACAACGCGTTCGAGGCCGACCAGGTACGGCCGCTGCTGCCGGCAGGCAGCGGCAGCCTCGTACTCATAACCAGCCGCGACAGGCTTTCCGGCCTGATCGCCGTCGAGAACGCGCACCCGATCGCTCTGCATCCGCTCACCGATGAGGAGGCTCGGCGGTTTCTCGCCCACCGGCTCGGCGACGCGCGCACGGCCGCCGAGCCCGATGCCGCGCAGGCGGTCGTCAACGCTTGCGCCCGTCTGCCCCTGGCCCTGGCCGTCGCCACCGCGAAAGCGGCCACCGGCGCCGAACGGCCACTGACCGCGCTGGCCGCCGAGCTCGACGACACGCACACCAGCCTCGACTCGTTGGCCGGCGACGACCCGACCGCGGACGTGCGGGCGGTGTTCTCCTGGTCGTACCGAACCCTCGGCGAGGAGGCCGCCCGGGTGTTCAGGCTGCTGGGCCTGCACCACGGGCCGGACATCGCCGCAGCCGCCGTCGCCAGTCTTGCCGCCCTCAGGCTGGAACCGGCTCGCAGACTCCTGGCGGAACTGGTTCGCGCCCACCTCGTCTCGGAAACCGCCCCCGACCGCTTCGCACTTCACGACCTGCTGCGCGCCTACGCGATCGAACTCGCCGAGACCGTCGATCCGCACGAGGACCGGAACGCCGCCACATTCCGGCTTCTCAACCACTACGTCCACACCGCGCACGCCGCCAACCTCCTGGTCTACCCGGGCACCCCCGACATGGCCGTGCCGCTGGTCGACCCCGGCCCCGGGGTCGTCCCCGAGCCCCTCGCCGACCGTACGGCGGCCATGGCCTGGTTCGAAGCCGAGCACACCTCCATGTCCGCGGCCGGCTTCCACGCCTCCGGCGTCTTCGATGTACATGTGTGGCAACTGGCATGGACTCTCCACCACTTCCTCTCCCTGCGAGGCCGGCTGTTCGAACTGGTCGAGGTGCAGCACACGGCCCTGTCCGCGGCCCAGCGGACAGGGGACGCGGCCGCGCAGGCCCACTCGCACCGCGTCCTGGCATGGTCCAGCACCCGGCTCGGGCGACTGGACGACAGCCGCTCACACCTGGCGCGCGCCTTGGATCTGTCCGCGCAGGCGGGCGACCTGACAGGGCAGGCGGCCGTATACCGCAACCTGAGCCACCTCGCACAACGGAACGGGGACGGCGCCGAGGCACTCGGCCACTCGCATCAGGCCCTGGCGCTCTATCGGGAAGCACGGGACCGATTCGGAGAGGCGCGGGCCCTGAACTCGATCGGGTGGTACCACGCCCAGGTCGGCGAACACGAGAAGGGACGCCGATTCTGCGAGCAGGCACTGCGCCTGTGCACGGAACTCGGGTACGTCTCCCTGGCGGCCAACGTCTGGGACAGCCTCGGCTACATCCACCACGGACTCGGCGACAGCGACCAGGCGCTCGACTGCTACCTCCGCGCTCGCGACCAGTACCGGGAGCTCGGAGACCGCTTCTTCGAGGCCGACACCCTCTCTCACCTGGGAGACCTCTACCGTGCCAACGGCATGTTCGACGCCGCCCGCGAGACGTGGCAGGAGGCGCTGGACCTGCTCACCGACCTTGAATACGCCGAAGCGGACCAAGTCCGGGAAAAACTCACCGAGCTCGCAGCCCACGCCGCCGCGCCCTCGCCGCGTCTCGAACGATGACACCCGGCCATGCGAAACTGCTAGCGTCCTTGCAGAACTGCAAATCGACGCCGACAGCAGACTCATTGCGAGGAACTGCGAATGGAGCCGCAATGGACGACGAACAGGTCCTCGACGCCGTCGGGGCCCGCCTCCGCGGCTTCCGCCAAACGCTGGGGTTGAGCCTGACCGAACTGGCCGACCGCAGCGGAATCTCGGCGAGCACGATCTCGCGGCTCGAACGCGGCCTGGTCCGCCCCGGACTGGAACAACTCCTCCCACTCGCCCGGGTCTACGGCCTGCCGCTGGACGAACTCGTGGCCGCACCCCGTGTCGGCGACCCTCGCGTCCATCTCAAGGCGATCCGCCGACACGGCTTGACCTTCATCCCGCTCGGCGTGCACGGCGGGGCCCTCCAAGCCTTCAAAGTGATCTACCCACCGGCTTCGAAGGCCCGGGCCCTCCGCTACCACACCCACCCGGGACGGGAGTGGTTCTACGTTCTCGACGGCTCGGTCAACCTCGCCCTGGCCGACAATCGCACCGTGCTCAAGGCCGGCGAAGCCGCCGAGTTCGACACCATGACACCCCACTGGATCGCCAACGCCAACGCCGACCGACCTGCCGAGACCATCGCCATCTACGGACAACAAGGCGAACGAATCCACCTGACCGGCCCGTGAGCAACTCGGTGCGACTCAGCGCTGCGGCGAGCATGATTTGCAGTTCTGCAGGAAAGTTGGCAGATGTGGATGCCCCCTGTGAGGGTGGGGGCATGACGACGACACCGAAGCGAGTCACCCGACGGCAGGCACTTTCGGCCGCCGCCGGGTTGGGAGCGGGGACCCTGCTCGGCATCCCCTTGGGCACGAAGATCACCACCACGGCGGAGCCCTCCGGCGAAGCAGATGGCGCGACGAGCCGATACGACGACGCGACCCGCGACGACATCGAGTTCAACCGCTTGTTCGAGCACCGTTTCGACGAGGTCGACGGCGTGTCGATGCATGCAGTCACCGGCGGGCAGGGACCGGGGATGGTGCTGTTGCACGGTTGGCCGCAGAGCTGGTACGCGTGGCGCGACGTCCTCCCCGCGCTGGCACGGCACCATACGGTCTACGCGGTCGATCTGCCCGGCCTCGGCGACAGCACGGGGACGCCCACCGGCTTCGACAAGAAGACGCTCGCGACCTACGTCCATTCCCTGGTGCAGGATCATTTGCGGCTCGACCGCATCTCACTGGTCGCCCACGACTTCGGCGCGGGAGTCGGGTTCCAATACGCGGCCCAGTACCCCCAGTCCGTGCACCGGTACGTGCACATGGACTACCCGCTGCCCAGCACCGAACACCTGCCCGCTGATCAGTACCGCGGGTTCTCCTGGCACATGGCGTTCAACAGCCAACCATCCATTCCGGAGCGGATCGTCGACGACCCCGACGACGTCCGCGACTACCTCACCGAGTTCTACACCCAGGTCGCCCATGGAGGATCAGCGTTCGGCGGCGACCGGACGGAACCGCCGTTCAGTGCGGCGCGGATCGACGAGTACCTCCGCACCTACTCACGCCCGGAGGTCCTCAGCAACGGTTTCGAGCTCTATCGCTCACTGGGCCAGGATCAGATCGACAACTCCGCCGCCCCGCCCATTGCGGTGCCGACGATATTGCTCACGGCCGAGGGGTCCCTTAGCAACACGGAGCCGACCGTCGCTCCTCTGCTCGATGAGCTTCGCAGTGCCGTCGAGATCCCAAAGGCCGGGCACTGGCTGGCAGAGGAGAACGCCGAGGCCGTAGTCCAAGAGGTGCTCGCCTTCACGACCGAATAAGGTCGGTCGAGGATCCTGCTTAAGCTGCGCTGCATGGTGTTCGGGGCAGCGTTGGGTCGACGCCGACACCGTTTACCCAGGTTGTCAGGCCCGCTTCGCGCGGGAGGCGAACGCTTCGACGGCGTCCCACAATTCGCGTTCGCGGTGCTCGTCATACGACTGCGCGGACGAGCGGTCGACCCGGCCCCGGTCGACATAGGAACCGGTCGGTGCCGCGACCGCGCCGAGCACCACGTCGGCGAGATGCCGCCCGGCGGCACGGCCGGTGGTGGCGAACGGCGTGAGCGTCATCGCGGGCAGGAGGCGCCGCATCGCGAACCGGGAGGCCGGGCCCGCGTTGCGGGCGAGGCCGGTCCCGGGGACGAATCCCGGATTGAAGGCGACGGCGTCGATCCCGCCCGGCAGGCGGCGAGCGTACTCGTGCACCAGGTAGACGGCGGCCAGCTTGCTCGTGGAATAGGCGGTGCGCCCGGCGGCAGCGGTCTCCGGCGCGGGGAAGGCACCGGGCCGGGCAAGGGTGCCGGGCGGGCACCAGACGGGCCCGGGCACCATTCCCAGGTTGTGCCTGAAATCGCCGAAATGCGTGTCGCTGACGGTGATCACGATCCTGGCGGGAGCGGCGAAACGCGCCTCGAGCGTGCGGATGAACACGTGGTTGGCCAATACGTTGACCGCGAAGGTGGACTCGAACCCGCCGGGCCCCGCGGTGAGCGCATTCGTGTACTGGACGCCCGCGTTGCCCACGAAGGCCCGCAGCGGCGGCAGGTCGCCTCGGTCGAGCCGTTCCCCGATCGCGGTCGCCGCGGCCCGGACGCTGGCGGGCGAGCCGAGATCCGCCTCGAAATGCGAGACGGTATACCCGCTCTTCGCGAATGCCGCGGTCAGCGACGCGCCGGAACCGGGGCGGGCGACCACGACCAAGTGTGCGTCGGGCGCCCCTTGGAGGAGGCGCTCGGCGGCGATCCGGCCGATACCGCGACTCGCGCCGGTCATGACGATGGTGTGCTGCAAGGGACTGTCCTCCACTGCTCGTGCGCCGGCCTCGGCGAACCGCCATGGTCGCAACCTTCAGCAGCGCCGACCAGTACCCTGATCGTCCCTAGGACCGTCGGTACCCAGGCTCGTTCGCCCCAGCGCTGGAACAATGGTCCGATGACCGCTTCCCGTTCCGGCTTCGGGGCGCTCCTGCGCGCCTGGCGCGACCGCCTGTCCCCGGCCGACGCCGGCTTCACCGTGACCTCCGGCCGCCGCGCCCCGGGCCTGCGTCGCGAGGAACTCGCCGAACTCGCCGGGCTCTCAGTCGAATATGTCCTGCGCCTGGAACAGGGACGCGCGAAGCACCCCTCCGCCCAGGTCGTCGGTGCGCTCGCCCGGGCTTTGCAACTCACCAGGGCCGAACGCGACCGCCTGTACCGCGGAGCCGGGCTCCTACCGCCGAGGGATGGCATGATCAGCGCATCGGTGCCCCCGAGCATCCAGCGGCTCGCCGCCCGCCTCGGCGACGTGCCGATCGGGGTGTTCACCGCAGACTGGACCCTGGCGTGGTGGAACGCGATGTGGTGTGCCCTGCACGGTGACCCCGCCGCGCTTCCCGCCTCCGAGCGCAATCTCGCCCGCGCCCTGTTCGGAGGAGGGCCCGCCCGTGCGGCGATGCTGACCGTCCACTCCGAACGCGGACAGGACGCCTTCGAGACCTCGATCGTCATGGACCTTAAAGACGCCGCCTCCCGCTATCCGGCCGATGACGGACTCGAACACCTTGTCGGCGATCTGCGGGGAACGTCCGCCGCCTTCGCTCGAATCTGGGACATGGAGACGGACGCCGCCCCGCACGCCACCGACAGCAAGACGATCCGGCATCCCGTGATCGGCGACATCCGGCTCGACTGCGATGTCCTCAACGTCCCGGGCGAGGACCTGCACCTGGTGACCTACACGGCCGCAGCGGGAAGCACCCACGCGGGAAAACTCGACCTCCTCCGCACCACCGGCGCGGTACCTGCACCGCTTTCTTAGTACGGCTCGTCGGCGCTGAGGGGCATTTCGTCCACTTGCGACTGACGGACGCGGAGATCGACACCGACTCGATCACCCCGGCGACAGCGACGACTGCCAACGGTCTTCGGCGGATGCCCTGCACGGCAGCGATCTTCATGCGAGCCTCCATGGTTGTTCGAGCGCTGTACCCTCGCGATGGATCACGGCTCGCCCCGCCCGCATTGACCGTTCGCTCCCGTTCCGACCTGTTGTGTCTCAAGGTTTTTCCTTGGTTCGGCATTGAGTGAGTAGGACATCGTGCAGACCCCTGTTTGGCTTGCCGTCGATCTCGGCACCACCCATACCGTTGCTGTTGTCGGTCGTGACGGTCAGGAGCCGCGTTCGCTGCTCTTCGACGGTTCGCCGCTGCTGCCTTCCGGGGTGTTCCTCGACACCGGCGGGGACCTCCACACCGGCCGCGACGCCCAGCGTCTGGCCGCTGCCGAGCCTGAGCGGTTCGAGTCGCATCCCAAGCGGCGCATCGACGAGGGCACGGTCCTGCTCGGTGACCGGGAGGTTCCGGTGGAGGAGCTGCTTGCCACGGGCCTGCGGCGGATCGCCGACGAGGCCGCCGCTTCGGGGCTGCGCCCTACTGAGACGGTGCTGACCTATCCGGCGGACTGGGGTCCGGTGCGCCGCGCGGTCCTCGAGCGCGCCGCGCAGGTCGCGGCCCTGCCCCGGGTCCGCCTCCTGCCCGAGCCGATCGCGGCCGCGACGTACTGCGCGGAGGTCTTGGGTCAGGAGATCCCGGTGGGTGGTGCGGTTGCGATTTTCGACTTCGGTGGGGGGACGTTCGATGCGGCGGTGGTGCGTCGGGCTGAGGACGGGCGGTTGCGGACGCTCGCGGTCGGGGGCTTGGACGATCTGGGCGGTCTCGATGTCGATATGACGCTGGCCGCGCATCTGGGGCGGATTGTGGCCGGGCGCGACCTGGAGCTGTGGCGGCGCTTGTCCGAGCCGGAGACGACCGCGGATCTGCGTGATCGGCTGGCGTTCTGGGGTGAGGTTCGTGCGGCCAAGGAGATGCTCTCGCGGACCTCGACCGCGCCGGTCGCACTGCCCGGCCACAACCCGATGGGCCTGCACCTGACCCGCGACGAGCTCACGAGCCTCGCCGACCCTTTGGTGGCGCGCGCGGTGGATGAGACCCGCCGGACGCTTGAGCGTTCCGGGGTCGAGCCCGCGGAGTTGACCGCGTTGTTGCTGGTCGGTGGTTCCAGTCGGATGCCGCTGGTGGCTACGAGGCTTCATGCTCGTTTCGGGATTGCGCCGTCGGTGCCCGAGCAGCCCGAGTTGCCGGTGGCTTTCGGTGCGTTGCGCCATGCTTTGGCCGAGCCCGATCTTCCTGCCGTGACCACCCCGACCCCGTCACCACCCCAAACCCCGGCGTCTCCGGTGACGTACACGCCGTACTTGACGGCCACTTCGCCCGACTCGGCGCCGTCCCCGCCCGTCCCACCGGTCTCCCCGGTGACGTACACGCCGTACCTGACGACTACCTCGTCCGATTCGGCGCCGTCCCCGCCCGCCCCACCGGTGACGTACACGCCGTACCTGACGACCACCTCGCCCGACTCGGCACCGTCCCCGAACTTGGAGCAGAGCGCGCCCCCGCCGCGCCAGCGGACCCCGCTCCCCTCGTACCCTGGACCGCTGCCGACCGCCGACCCGCCCCGGCGCCGCTGGGTCGCGTTCTCGGTCGCGTCCTCGATCCTCATGGTCATCGTGATCACGATCGTCGTGGCGGTCAACCAGTTCGGCGGGGGAGACGCCACCAAAGGCGAGACCGGCGAGCCCCTGGTGCTGGCCTACACGCAGCAGCTCAGCGCCGACGACACCTCGGCCGTGGCCGCCGCCGAGGGCAAGGCGATCCTCGCCGAGGTCGTGGACGGTTCGACCGTGGTGAGTGCGGTGACGCCCGAGGGCGAGACACTGTGGACGCAGACCTACGAGCTCGAACCCAACGAGCTGTACCTGACAGTCGTCGAGGACCTTCTCATCATCGACGCCTACGACTTGGTCACCGACGATGACGAGGACATTCGCGCCGTTGCCGCGCTCGACGACGGCGCCCTACTGTGGCAGAAGCCGTGGACCCTCAACGAGCACAACGACGTCGCCTACTACGGCACCGACGTCGTCTTCGAGCGGCGCGACGGCTTCGAGGACAACGCCGTGGCCCGCGTCGACCTCGCCACCGGCGAGGAGGTCTGGTCGAAGCCCGGCCCCGACGACGTGTTCATCCTCGACGAGCCCCGCGTCCGCGCCGAGACCGTCTGGGGCGTAGAAGAAGGCACCGGAGCGATCCCGCCGGACTTCTACTCGCTCTACGACAACCTGGCCGCGGGGGACCGGATCGTCGATCTCGACCCGCACGAGGGCACCGCCGTCGTCCGCGACGCCGCGACCGGCGACGGCATCACCGACGGCGAGCTCCCGATCGACGACGAGGCGTGGACCGTCTACGACGACCTGGTCGTCGCCAGGGCCTCCGACGAGGCCTCCCCGGACCGCGACACCCTTGTCGCCCATGCGCTCTCGGACCTCGGCAAGGCATGGGAGGTCCCGCTCGACCCCGGTTTCGGCATCGAGCACGTCAAGCCCTGCGGACCGGACCTGGTCTGCGCGGCGCTCGGTGACTCGAGCGCCGACGACCAGCACAAGACCGTCGCCTTCGACACCGAGACCGGCGACCAGGTGTGGGAGCTCCCGGTCGACTGGTACCTGCACGACCAGTGGTACACCGGGCCGAGCGGCCTCGTCTTCGGCGACCAGGTCTTCGACACCGTCGACAGCTTCCAGAACCTCGACTTCGAGGGCGACGTGATCGTGGAAGGCCAGCGGTTCAGCTCGGCGATGGCGGTGCGAGACAACCGGGTCGTTATAGAGGACAGGGATTCGGGAGGCAGGAACATCTCCATTTTGGACCTAGGGACCGACGGGCGGTCGGCGCCTGCGGGCACCGGTGGCCATGCGCCCAGACACGTCTCGCTGCTCGGCGAACTCATGGTGGTGCTGACCGGCGACTGGAAGGCACAGGTCTACATAGTCCCCGACATCACCTGAACCGGTCCACGCGAACGAAGGCCCCGGACCGACCGGCCCGAGCCTTACTTCAGTCGGGGCAGCGGCTACCGGGATCTCGTCGCCGCGAGCGGTCCAGTGCCGCCGGGGGATCTGCAGGCGATGGACTTCAAGGCGCCTCCGCTCCCATTCTTCTGACCTCGTCGGCCTCGGCCGAGAAGTACTCGATGTACTTCAAAATGAAGGAGTTGAGATTGCCCGTCCTTTCGGTGGCGTCGAGCTCCATCCAGACGCTCTGCGATCCCCCGCGCATGTCCGGCGCCCCATAAAGGAACACGAACATGCGCTTGTCGAATTTCAGTACCCCGATCGTCGGGCACGATCGAATCCGAGTCACCTCTATGCGACTGTGATTCGCTTGGCCCGCATAGCGTTCCAGGGTCGAACGTATCTCTTTGGGCAGGAATTCGGGCCAGGTCGCGTCGTAGGCGAGGTCGTTCGACCGATGCCAGGCCTCCTCTTCCCGCATTCGATTCATGACGCCGGGATTGTCGGGACTGCCGAGGTGGATCCGCACTCGCAGCGATTTCTCGGCGCTCAGCCGCTCGGCCACGCGCAGCAGCAGCACCCGGTTCGCCAGCACGCTGAGACCGAGGCCGACGCCGACGACTTCCGCTCGCGCGTCGCTGATCGCCTTCTCCATCGCCGAAAGCAGCGCCGGCTCCTGGGACGACTCGTAGACGGCGATGAGGCCCTCGTTGTGCAGGAACTGATCGTATTCGGAGACCCGGCCGCTGAAGCGCCGCTGGTACTCGTCCAGCAGAATCCCCACCAGAGCGCTTCCCAGGGCGGCTCCGAACACCGCGGAAGTCGCGGCCAGAACGACCTCGTCCGCCCCACGACCGATCAGGGCCGAACCCGACGCCGAGCCCCGCTGAAATACGACCTGCACCAAGACGAGCAATGTCAGCGAGAGCAGCGCGACCAGCCACAGGAAGTTCCTGAAACGACGCCGCTCGACGGCGATCGAGCGTTCGGCGACTGACGGACGCATATGCCTGCGCCCTTTCGAATCATTCACTCTGACCTACTTCAGATTGAGAAGGTGAAGGTACTCCGCCGACGCCACATCACTGCTCGGTGTGTCGGAATTCCGACAGCACTGGACTTGGTGGGAAAGGCATCTTGTGGGACGACCGAGCTATAGGCGCACGCGTCTGACTCCAGCGCATTCAATAGAGGAATGGTCCGGTGCAGGCGGTCAAGGGTCGGCCGTTCAGCCGGGTGAGGGTGGCGAAAACCCGCCTCGCGACCGAGGTGGCGAGCCGTCGGACTCCGCGAGGATGGTGGCGCATGACGGCGGGAGAGGTCGTCACGGGCACCACCTCGGAAGGAAGACACCATGCACCGCAGACGAATCGCATCGGCCGTCGTCACGGCGACGGCTGTAGCGGCCGCCGCATTCACTTATGCCTGGCACACCTCGGCAGAGGAGGCCCCGTTCCGGGACCGGCTCCAGGCGGACGCCGACTCCATCGTCGACGTCGGTGTCACGGGCGTGCAGGCCCGCGTCACCGACGAGGACGGCGACACGCGCGCCGTCGTCTCCGGCGTGGCCGACATCGAGACCGGGGAGTCGGTCGACGACGAGGGCCTGATGCGGATCGGGAGCGTCACCAAGACCTTTGTTGCCGCCGTCCTGCTCCAACTCGCGGGAGAGGGCGTGCTGTCCCTTGAGGACACCGTCGAGGACTGGTTGCCCGGCGTCGTCCAGGCCGAGGGCATCGACGGCGGCCTGATCACGATCCGCCAGCTCCTCCAGCACACCAGCGGCCTGCCCGACTACGCCGACGCGCCGGACTGGGGCACCGAGGCCCACTTCCAGCGGACCCGCTACGACATCGCCGACACCGAGGAGACCCTCGCCGCCGCCCTGGCGGCCGGGCCCGTGGGCGAGCCCGGACAGACCTGGTCGTACTCCAACCCGGGCTACATCGTTCTGGGCATGATCATCGAGGAGGCGACCGGCCACCACTGGGCCAAGGCCGTCCACGACCGGATCGTGAGGCCCCTGGAGCTCGACGACACCTACTGGGCCGGCTTCACCTCGAAGATGCCCGAGCCCCACGCCAATCTCTACCACCGGTTCGAACCCGGAGGCGACCTCGTGGACGTCACCGAGTACATCGACCACGACGCCTCGGGCGGCCTGATTTCCACCACCGCCGACATTGACCGCTTCATGCGGGCCCTCATCGGCGGTGACCTCATCGAACCGGCCGAACTCCACGAGATGCAGCGAACGGTCCCGGTCGTCGGCGAGGGCTACGACCTGATCTGGCCCGGTGGCGCCTCGTACGGCCTGGGGATCTTCCGGCTCGGCTTCGACGACTGCGGCGACGGCCTGTGGGTCGCCGGAGGCGACGTCACCGGCGCCATGACCCGCGCCGCGACCACCGAGGACGGCGAGCACAGCGCGACCGTCTTCTCCTCGACCGAGCTGCGCGACTCCATCGAATCCGGTGTCGCCCAGAACCTCAGCACGAGCGACCTCATCGAGCACGCACTCTGCGAAGCGAACTGACCGCCGAAGGCCGGCCGCTCCCGAGACCATCCGCGACAGCCTCCGGAGCGGCCGGCACCGCCTTCGCGAGCGCGGCCCGATGATCCGCTCTCGGAGCCGTTGGTCCGGGAGGACGATCGATGCTGGCCATCTGCGACCTCGCCATCCGCCTTGGATCGCGCGGCGTCAGCGGTACTCCGCAAAGCGTTCGACCGTCCTGGCCGCGATCGCGTCCACGACGGCGATCGCGTCGGTGTTCGCGAAGGTCCCGGGATCGGCGATCAGCGCAATCGTCAACAGCAGCCGGCCGGAGCCTGCGTTGAGCGTGAACTCCTGCAGCGTTGCCGACTCGTGCGTGTTCGTGTAGCCCTCCAAGACGCCGCTTTGGAAGTCCTCGATCAGGTAATCGTCAGGGACCAATTCCCAGACGGCGCGGTTCCGCTCAGTCGAGGTCGCCGCGAAGTCCTCGGCGGTGTTCGCAAGCACGCCGACGCTGAACGTCATGCCGCTCTCCGATGAGAACTGGCAGTACAGGTTGCCCACGCCGCCTTCGGGAAAGGCATCGGGGTACACCTGAGCGCGCGCGTCCACCAGCTCGGCGCGGCCTCCGGCCATCTCCGTGAACTCGGAGACGTCGAGGTCCGAGCAAGTCGAGGTCGCAAAGTCGTCCGCAGCCCCCGCAGCGACCCCTGCAGTCGCTGACGAGGTCGACGACGCTTCCGGGACCTGGATGCCGAGGTCCCGCAGATAGATGGCGGCGGCAACGACCGCGAGTAGACCCAGCCCTGCGGATACGACGGTGAGCGGCCGGAACGGCCCCCAGCGTCGGGATCGCGACTGGTTCGGGACGGATGGCAAGCGTCGGCTCCAGGTTGCGGATGGCGGCCGGGTGGACGAGCCCCATCTTCGTTCGTGGACCGCGTGAACGCAACGAGTCCTTGGAAACCGTTGGAATCGGTGATGTGTCCCGCGACCAACGAACTCGCCGCCGCGCGCACCGTCGCGGATGCGAATCGGGGTCATCTGCTTGTGGGCCCGGGATTCTCCATGAGGGCTGAGGCGGTTTTCGCGATGGTGGCTTCCCTCCGGACGCGGGTAGGGTGTGGTCCGTGATCGTGGTGCCTGCGGCCTTCGCCGAAGAACGGGTCCGGCTCAGTGGTGAGCCGGGACGCCGGTGGATTGCAGGACTGCCTGCGCTCGTGGCCGAACTGTGCGACCGCTGGCGGCTCGAGCCGACCGCCGAGCCTGCGATGCACGGCGAGCTCGGTGTGGTCTTTCCGGTACGCCGGGCCGGAGAAGCGCTCGTCCTCAAAGTCGGTTGGCTGGAGCATTCGACCGTCGACGAAGCCGCGGCGCTGCGGGCTTGGAACGGCGCCGGCGCCGTGCGGCTTCTCGACGCCGACGACGATGCCGGTGCGCTGCTGCTGGAGCGGTTGGATTCCCGGCGAAGCCTCCGCGATCTGCCGCTCCTGGCCGCGGCCGAGATCGCCGGTGGCCTGATCCGGCAGCTCGCGATCCCCGCGCCGGACGGCATTCGTCCCCTGGGCGAGATCGGGGGGCATGTCGCCGACACCGTGCACATGCGCAACGAGCGTCTCGGCCGACCGGTCCGCCGACCGTGGGCCGACCTGGCCGCGGACCTGGCGCGCGATCTCGGGGTCGGTGCCGGATCCCTGCTCGTGCACGCGGATCTCCACTACGGCAACGTGCTCGCCGGTCGTCGCCAGCCCTGGCTGGCGGTCGACCCCAAGGCCGTCTCCGGCGACCCCGAGCACTCGGTGCCGGAGTTGATGTGGACCCGGCTCGACGAGGCTGTCGGCCCGGCAGGGGTGCGCGCGCTGCTCGACACCATTGTCCGCGCCGGCGAGCTGGACGCCGCCAAAGCGCGCGGTTGGGCGATCATCCGCGCGATCGACTACTGGCTGTGGGGCTTGGAAGCCGGTCTGACCGAGGACCCGCTCCGCTGCCACCGCTTGGTCGAGGCACTCACCACAACGTGACCGGCACGGCCGCATCGCCTGCGCCCCCATTGTCACCCGGACTGGGCCGGCCCCCGCGTCCTATCGGCTTGTGAGCCTGGCGGCCTGCGGTAACGGCGCGAAAAGGCGGCCGGGGCGCCGCGGCGCTACTGCATCTTCGCGATCGCTTTGAGGCCGTTGACGATCGCATCGGCGTCGGGCGCCCGGTCGGGGTCGATGAGGTGCTGGGTCATCACGCCGGTGATGAGCGCGAACTGGATCGAGCCCGCGGCCCGCCCCGCCTCGCCCGGAGCGACGGCCCGCCCCAGGCCGATGCGGGCGCGCTCCTGGGTGTCGGCGAGCTGCGCGCGGAGCTCGTCGTCGTGGAGCGTCTGGGCCAGGATCTCGACGTTGGCCTTCCAGAGCGCGGGGCTGCGCCGGAACGACTCGATCATGCCCTTCCAGAAGGCGCGCAGGCGGTCTTCGGCGTCGGCGACCTCGGCGCCGAGCGCCATCGTCTCCTCGGCCAGCTCGCCGGACATCTCGACCATGGCCTGGAGCAGGAGCTTGTCCTTGGTGCCGTAGTGGTAGCCGATCGAGCCGAGATTGGTGCCGGACGCTTCGACGATGTCGCGGGCGGTGGTCCTGCTGTAGCCGCGCTCGACCAGGCAGTGCTTGGCGCCTTCGAGCAGGTCCTCTCGGTGTCCCATGGCGTGATCCTACCGGGCGCGCTTGATTTATACATACGTGTGATACGTTTGTATAAATCATTGGAGAGGACCCCCCATGCTGCTCGACCGATACACCCGCGGCAACTTCGCCCCGGTGACCGAAGAGATCACCGCGTTCGACCTCCCGGTCACCGGCGCCGTTCCCGACGACCTCAACGGCCGCTATCTCCGCATCGGCCCCAACCCGCTCGGTCTCGAAGACCCCGCCGCGCACATCTGGACCCTCGGCGAGGGCATGGTCCACGGTGTACGCCTGAGAGAAGGCCGCGCCGAGTGGTACCGCAACCGTTGGGTCCGCTCGGCCTCCGTGGCCGACCGCCTCGGCGAACCGCGCCGCGGGCGCGCCGTCGACGAACGGTTCGACTTCGCCCCCAACGTGCAGGTCGCCGGGCACGGCGGCCGCTTCTACGCCCTCATCGAAGGCGGCCTGGCGCCCTACGAACTCACCGCCGACCTCGACACCGTCGGCCCCTGCGACCTCGGCGCGACCCCCGAGGGCTTCAACGCCAACGCCCACACCAAGTTCGACCACCGCACCGGCGAGATGCACTCCCTGGCCTTCCGCTACGGCGTCGACTTCATCCAGCACATCGTCTTCGAGCCCGGCGGCACCGTGAAGCGCACGACGAACATCCCCGCGCCGACCTTCCCCTACCTGCACGACTTCGGCCTCACCGACAACCACATCCTCATCTACACCTCGCCGTTGGTGTTCAACCCGGAGCTGCTCGCCACCGGCGTGCCCTTCGGATGGAACGACGACCTGCCCACGCGGCTCGGCGTCATGCCCCGTGAAGGCGGCGAAGTGCGCTGGTTCGACCTGCCGCCGGGCATGGTCGGCCACACCCTCAACGCCTACGAGGACGCCGGAACCGTCGTCGCCGACGTGATCGTCCATCCCGGACGGTTCGAGATCATCGACATCGGCGCAGGCCGGCCCGTCCTGGAGCGCTGGACCGTCGACCTCGCCGCAGGAAAAGTCCGCACCGAACTCCTCCACGACCGCCCCCAGGACTTCCCGCGCCTCAACGGCCGCTACGCGGGCCGCCCCTACCGGTACGGCTACTCCGCCTCGACCGAGCTGTACGCCACGCCGAGCGCGACGGAGCCCGACCGGCCCGACGAGGGCTTCTCCAACGCGGTCCTCAAGCACGACCTGATCGCCGGCACCACCGAGGCGCACGAGTTCGGCCGCGACGCCGCAGCCGGCGAAACCGTCTTCGTCCCTGCGGCGCAGCCGAAAGCCGAGGACGACGGATACAACCTGCTCTACGTCCACGACCCTGAACGCGGCGCCGCGGACCTGGTGATCCTCGCCGCCCAAGACTTCACCGCGGCACCGCTCGCCCGGATCCACCTGCCCGCCCGCGTACCGCTCGGATTGCACGGCAACTGGATTCCAGAGGCGTCCTGAAAGCCTCGCGAGGAACATCGCACAGGACGTCGACCACCGAAAGCGAGCCGGGTCGCGGGTCGCTGAGCTGAGCACAATCCCCATGGGACCGTCCGACCTTGAGGTTCACCGGGGCAGGGGAGGGGCTCCGGGCCGGGAGCGGGCTTGGGCGGCGCGGTGGCGTTCGAGATCGATGGCCAGGTGCGCGCGACGCAATCCGCGAGCGGTCAGATAACGCAGGTCGGCAATGTTGTCGTACGACAGTTGCGTATAGAAGTAGTTCACGTACTCCAGCACCGCGAACACTGCGAAACCCAAGCCTAGGTACGTGGCGGCACCAGGGGCGTTGAGCGCGGACCAGCCGGTGAACATGACGACCGCGAACAGTACCGGCGGGTCGGCTCGGAGCGCGAGAGCGAAGGCCGTCGCCCCGGGCAGCGCTGACGCTCCGGATCCCAACTGCCGCAGCTTGGCGATCCAGTACGACGCTCCCTGCGCCAGCAGCAACGCGAAGGCGGCGAATCCGGCCAGGTTCGCCGGGCTCGGCGGCAGTCCGAGTACCCCGAACCAGACCGCCGCTTGCAAAGGGACGTTGATCAGTTCCAGCAATGCCATCGATCGCAGCCGTCGGCGAACCTGTTCGGGGAGGGGGTGTTTCACGCAGCAACTATGCCCGACCGCACCGGTCACCCGAACGCCCGCCGGTCTCATCCACGGCAAGCCGAGTCCCGACCGCCAAGGTGTGCCTGATGGCAGACGAGGAACGGATCGGTTCCGGGTCAGGCGGCGCGGGCAGCCGCGTCTGATGTCAAAATGGGTGCATGGGCGAAGTCGCGGCGATTGCCGACCGAATCCGGAATCTGATCCGCAGCCACCCGAGCTTCTCGGAGGAGACGCCCGTCGAAGGAGCTTGGGTGGCAGCGACGTCCGCGTGGAGCGTCAACGAGCACATGGCGGTCATGGCGCGAGAAGACGGGGGTCTCATGGTCCTGGTCGCGAAGGTCGACCATGCCGGTTTCGGGGCCGAGTCCGGTGCCCACCCCATACCGATGAGCGCCCGGGGTTTCGGCGGATGGATCCACGTCGACGCCCACGGACTGGCGTCCGACGGCGCACTCGCGAAGTGGGTGCAGCGAGGCATTGACTTCGCGCAGACCCTCCCGCGCATCGACGACTTCTAGCAAGGCGGGCGTAATCCGCTGCGCTGCCGGCGCCGATCGAGCGGGAGGCCGGCTGGCAGCTTCCCGAGGCCGCCGGGAATGCCACCCCTGATGGGATGCAGTACTTCCCGGACCGGGCTCGTGACGGCGATCGACGCCCGAGATCGGCGCGGATCAGTACCTTCTATGGTCCTGACTCAGCCTCCGCGACCTGATGAGTATCAGCGCCGTCGTCTTTGAGGGCCGGACGCCGGGGGTCTCGGAAGCCGATCTGGCGGAAGAGGCGTTCGAGGTATTCGCGGGCGGCGGCGGGCTCGGGCGGGGCCCCGTTGAGGAGCAGGTACTGCATGATCGCGCCGTTCATCATGTCGATCAGCATGTCGAGATCGGCCTCGGGCGCGAGCACGCCCGCGTCTCGAGCGCGGCGCAGGGTCGCCAGGGCCCGTTCGCGGCGCGGCTTGAGGTGGTGCTCGCGGTAGGCGTCGAGGAGCTTCGGGTGGTCGGGTCCGGCGCCGAGCAGGCGGGCGGAGAGGATGCGCAGCCTCGGGCGGGTCAGCGCCTCGCTCCATTGCGGCAGCAGCCGGTCGATGATGCCCGGAAGGTCCTCCGCGGGGGTGTCCGTCTCGTCGGCCGCGGGGATCTCCTCGCGCGCGGCCTCGACCGCGTCCGCCAGCAGGTCTTCTTTGGACGACCAGCGCCGATAGACCGTGACCTTGGCGACGTCGGCGCGCTTGGCGATCCGGTCGATGCTCGCTCCCGCGACGCCCTGTTCGACCAGGACCTCCAGACCGGCGCGCAGGATCGCGGCGTCCGCGTCGGGGTCACGGGGCCTGCCGGGGCCCGGCGGTTGTTCTCGCTTGCTGCTCATACCGTCTCCTCGATCCGCAATGTTCCGGTCAGCCAGGCGCGCAGGCCGTCCGGGTCGTCGCCGCGCCAGGCGAGGTGGCCGTCCGGGCGCACCAGCATCGGGGCGGCGGC
Organism: Glycomyces harbinensis; assembly: GCF_900101745.1. GTDB lineage: Bacteria > Actinomycetota > Actinomycetes > Mycobacteriales > Micromonosporaceae > Glycomyces > Glycomyces harbinensis. The sequence continues at coordinate 159,190 of NZ_FNAD01000007.1, forward strand.
GTCCGGGTCCCGCAGGACCGCGACCTCGCCCAGAGAACGTCGGGCCAGTGCCGCCAGCGCCGCGTGCTCGGTGTCGGCGATGAGCGCCCACGCCGGGCTCAGTGCGCTGTAGAGGCTCGTTTCCGCGCCTTCGGCATCGAAGCAGACCCGATCGGGAATCCGGTCGCCGGGGCGCGGGGCCGAGCCCCGACCGCCGAGCGGACCGCCCCGGTAGGTCACCCACAGCTGCGACGCCTTCCGGGTCGCCCGCCGCTGCACCGAGGTCAGGTTGAACACCGGCAGCAGCAGCCGGTCGCGCACGAGGCGGGTCAGCGGTGTCGCGCCGGCCAGGAGCCGGGTGTTGGCGGTGGTGGTGCGCAGGACCTCTTCGGCGAGGGGGCGCCGTTCGGGGGTGTACGTGTCGAGCAGTGCCGCGTCGGCCCGGCCGGTGACGACCATCGCGAGCTTCCAGGCGAGGTTCTCGGCGTCGCCGAGGCCGGTGTTCATGCCCTGGCCGCCGATGGGGCTGTGGATGTGGGCGGCGTCCCCGGCCAGCAGGACGCGGCCCTGCCGGTAGCTCTCGGCCAGCCGCCGCTGGATCCGGAACACCGATGTCCAGACCGTCTCGCGGATGGGGAGGTCGTCCACGCCGGCGCGTTCGCGCAGCAGGTCGCGCAACCGTTCCACGATGTGTTCGGCGCTCAGGTGCTCCCCGGTGTCGGGGACGTCGGCCATGAGCCGCCACAGGTCCCCGCCGCCGTCGCGGCCCCGCATCGGCATGGCCATGAGCATCCCGTCGGGGTGGAACCAGCCCGCCGAGCCTTTGCGCGACCGGTCCCAGGCGGCGTCGACATCGGCGAGGAGGAACCGTTCGATCACGGGCGCACCGGGAAAGGCGATTCCGGCCAGTTCTCTCACCCTGCTTCGCGATCCGTCGCAACCGGCGAGCCATCCGGTCCGTAGCGAGTCGCCGTCGGCGAACTCGACGGTGACGCCGTCGGCGTCCTGGACGGCACCGACGACTTCGCGGCCGGACTCGACGGACACGCCCAGCGCCTCCAGCCGCAGACGCAGCTGCGCCTCGATGTCGGCCTGCGAGATGAAGAGCGCCTGCACCGGCTCGCGCGGGTCGGGCACGAACCGCATGGTGGCGAGCTCGCGACCCCGGGCGTACATCGTCATCCCCACCGGGCTCAACGCGCGCTCGCGCAGGTCGCCCAACGCGCCGAGCCGGGTCAGCACCTCCACGCCGCGGGCGTGGAGGATGTTCGCCCGCGAGGTCGGCGCCGGGCGCTCGGCCCGGTCCACCACTCGCACGGCGATGCGCTGCGCGGCGAGCGCGCACGCCAGTGCCAACCCGGTCGGACCCGCCCCCACCACGATCACTCGAGCGTCCACGGCGCCTCCCTATTAGTAAACGGTATCGTTCACGTATACTAATAGCACAGCGGTCTTCACCAGGCAAGGGCCGCAACGTCACGCGGCCGAGGCTCAGATCGGCGCGTCGCCGGGGAGTTCGGGTATCGCGGGGGCGACGCGCGCGAGGAGGCGCATCACGGCGGCAAGATCCTGGGCGGTCGTGGGTGAGGCGCTGGCGCCGATGACGATCAGGTGCGGGATCAGGGCGGCGGTCCTGGCCGTCCGGGGGTCGGGGACGATGTCGGCCCAGATCTCCTGGAGCATCGCCAGTCGCGCCCGGTCGATCCCGGCCATGACCCGCTGCGCGTCGGCGTCGTGGATCGCCCAGGCGCGCAGGGCCGTCTCGATCCGGGCGTCGTAGAGACGCTCGAGCGAGGCCACGAGCGCGTCGAGCTGTTCGAGACCGCCGGCGGACGCGTCCGCGGTCGCCCGCTCCATCGCCGCGACCGCCTGGGTCTCGTAGCGTTCCAGCAGCGACAGGCGATAGGCCGCGGCGCCATCGAAGTGGTGGTGGAAGGACCCTTTGCTGACGCCGAGGCCGGCGGCGATCCGGTCGATCCGCACCCCCGGCAGCCCCTCCTCGGCCAAGGCCGCGAGTCCTGCGGCGATCCAATCGTCCCTGCTGGCCACCCGTGTTCCCCTTTCGGCGTATCAGTCAAGCCCACCGTACCATACCGTATGGTACGGTCTGGGAATGATCACTCTCGCCTCCCTGCCGGACCCGGTCTGGCCCGTCGTGCTGCTGGCCGCAATCCAGTTCGGCGACGGGCTCATGTCCCTGCGGCCGGTCCCCTTCATCGCGCGCTGCTTCACGGCGGTCGAGTGGCCGCGCGAGTACTGGTGGACGATGCCGGTCCTGAAGTTCGCCGCGACCGCCGGCCTGATCGCGGGCATCTGGGTGCCCTACCTCGGCCTGCTCACCTCGATCGGACTGGTCGCCTACTTCATCACGGCGATCGCGATGCACGTGCGCGCCAAGGACCTCGGCCGCAACCTCTTCCTTAACGCCACCGGGATGCTCCTCGTCTGCACCGCCGTAACCTGGCTGAGCTTCACCGGACACCGCATGGTTTAGTCGCGGCGCCGCAGTTGCGCTCCACGGGAAGAGCCGACGGCCGCCGCTGGTGCAGCATGGAGGACTGCGGTGCCGCCGAGAAGTCCCGCCGGTATATCGCCGCCCGCCGCACCCGCACTGCGCCATAAGAACCCGGACCGGAACAACGCAGTGCGAGCGCCAGGTGCCGCTCCTCGCCGTTCGGATCGCGCGCAGGACCGATGAGTGGGCGGTGGTGTCGATCCGCTCGGGATCGATTTCTGTTCCACATGGAATATAAATATTCAGGTCGGCGTTCCTATCCGTAGCGACGACCGCCACCGCCGGTCGGGGAGGGCGTCGCGACCCATCGCCAACGCAGTGCACGAGCCCGACCACGGGGAACAGGAGACCACCATGACCACGTCCGAGTCCGAAGTGCGCGAGGTATTCGAGCGCTACATCGAAGCGCTCAACGCCCACGACTTCGACCGCATGACCGAGTTCGTCCACGACGAGCTGGTCGAGAACGGCAAGCCGGTCACGCGCGAGGACATCATCGCCGAGCTCAAGGCCCACGGCGACTCAGTGCCCGACTTCACCTGGCGCGTCCAGGACATCGCCGTCGACGGCGACCGCGTCGCGGCCCGCCTGTACAACAAGGGCACCCACACCAAGGAATGGCTCGGCGTGGCCCCCACCGGCGCGACACTGGAGTTCGCCGAGTACTCCTTCCACAAGGTCCGCGACGGGCGCTTCTACGAGATGAACTACCTCATCGACGCCCAGGCCGTCCAGCGCCAGCTCGGAGCCTGACACCGTCGAGCCGGCCGCCGCCGTTGCGGCGACCGGCACGGAACGGCGGATCAACGCAGGGCTCGCGCCGCACTCGCGCGGGCCCTGCCGCCGCCGGCTGCGCTCATGCGAACGGCCGGAACGCCGCCAGAGCATGATCGGCCACACGGGACAGTTGCTCCCGGGTCGCGCCGGCGCCCGCCTGGATCGCCTGCCCGCCGGTGACCGTCAGCAGGTACCTCGCCAGACCTGCCGGGTCCTCGGAGGCGGGCAGGTCGCCGTCCGCGATCGCCTGCGCGAAGCGGTCGGCCAGACGGGCCTCCACCTCGTCCCGGACCGAGTTGAGGAACTCGACGATCGGCTGGTCGGCCTCCGAACCGGAGACCCCGCCCTGGACGGTCAGGCAGCCCGGCGGCCGGGCGGGGTTGGTGATCGTGAGGATGTTGCCGCGCAGGTAATGCGCGGCCACGGTGAATGCCGTGGGCTCGGCCAGGGCCGTCTCGACATAGCGCATGTCGACCTGTGCGTAGCGCTCCACGGCCCGCTTGAACGTCGCCTCCTTGTCGCCGAACGCGGCATAGAGGCTCGGACGGCTGATGCCCATCGCCGTGGTCAGATCGTCGAGAACGGTCCCCTCGTACCCTTGCCGCCAGAAGACGCCGATGGCGGCGTCCAGCGCCTCGTCCACATCGAACTCCCGCGGCCTGCCCCTACCCGCCATCCGGCGCCACCCGCTTCTGTACCGACTCGAAAACCCGCATGCCCCGGAAACACCGCACCCCGAGAGGATAATTCCGCCCGGCCGCGGTGCTCGCGCGCGCCGACAAGGAGTGTCGGCATGCCTTGATCACGTCCCGCAGGGTCCACTACAACATCGAATGGCTGAGCACCGCCTCGCTTCCACCTCCATGCATCGGAGACGGTCTGCGGGGGATACCCACTGCCGCATGATGGAGCGGGGCTCACCAGACGAGGGTGCCGCCGGCCGGCGCGTTGAGCGGCGGACCGCGCCCGGGTGAGAGGGTGCGACCCGCCGCTCAGCTGGTGTCACCGGGTGAGGAGCGATTCGGACGCCAGGTGCGTTGCCGCCTCGACGACCACGGTGCCGTCCGCTGCGACCACTGTCGTCCCCGCACCGCCGCCGGTGCCCGGGCCGGTGGTGGGCGGGGCGCCGATGGTCACGGTCACCGGCTTGCCCTCGGCGTCGACCACCGGGTCGCCCGAGCCGTCCACGACGCCGACGGTGTCGCCGGGCCGGGGGACCTCGGTCGGGGCCTCCATGGCGCTGAAGGAGTAGTCGGGCAGGTAGTGCGCGCCCGACCAGACCGCGCCGCCGAACCAGTTGTTGTTCCACACGTAGCCGACGCCATTGGTGGCGTAGTAGCCCGGTCCGCAGATCGGCTGGCCGATCATCCTGGCCTGGATGGCCAGTTCGGTCGAGGTGGTGTCGTTGTAGACCCAGCCGGTCTCGTCGCACAGGTACCAGTAGGAGCCGAGCCATACGTACGTCTCGATCTTGGCGCTGATGTAGCCGGCCGGGCGTTCGAGCGGCCAGGCGCACGGGTAGCTGCCCGAAGGCGTCCCGAGCACGGTCGACGAATCGACGTCGACGCGCGCGTACCCGTTGCCGTCGCCGTGCGAGACTTCGGAGCGCTGGAAGACGCAGAGGTCGTTGCTGCGGTAGGTGAAGGCCTCCTCGTACACGTAGTGCGCGGCGGCTGGGGACGCGCCGAACAGGATCAGGGCCAAGGTGCCCGCGGCCGCCGCGATCAGCGACCGCACGAGCGGGATTCGAATCCGATTGCCCATCGGTCTTCCTCTCTCCAGGGAGGTCTGTCGCCCTGGAGCCCCGATCCTCCCGGAACACGCACTCCGGATGCGCCTTCCCGAACGAACCCGAACAGCGGGCCGTCCACAGAAGAGCACCGACCGCAGCCGCAGTTGCCCCCGGCGGCTATCATCCAGTCGTGCAACGGTCAACGGCCGACGCTCCAGAAGCGCCTGCGGCGCAGCGGGATGCGGATACCCGCGCGCTCCAGACGCTCGACGACCTGGCAGCGTTCCTGCGCCGCCTTCGGGCGGCCTCCGGCAACATGTCGTTCCGCCGTATCCAAACCAACATTCGCACGTTCCGCCGGGAGCGCTCCATTCCCGATGGCGCGCCGTCGCTCGCGACCATTCACGGCCACTTTCAGAACGGCCGGGTCCGCATGAACTCCAACACGGTCCTCGACATCGCCCGCGCCCTCGGCCTCGACACCGCCGGCCTTCGCTCGCTCGCACAGGCCTGCCACCGAGTGCTCGAACGCGCCAACCGCTCCCTCATCGTCACGACCCGCGCCGCGATCCCCGAGCCGACCGCGACCTTCACCGGACGCCGGGCCGACCGCGACCGCATCGCCGCGCATGTCCAGGCGGCCCGCCGCGTCGGCGCAGCCGTCGTCGTCATCGAGGGCATGGCCGGGATCGGCAAGTCCGAACTCGCGTTCCGGGCCGCCCGCGACCTCACCGACGCCGGACTCGTCGGGGCCGTGCACCTCTTCGCCGATCTGCGCGGCTTCGACCCGCTCGAACCGCCCGCGGCCCCCGACGCCGTCGTCCGCGGCTTCCTCGCCCACCTCGGCACACCGGGCCGCCGCATCGACGCCCTCAGCCCCGCAGCGCGAGTGACGCTCCTGCACCGCGAACTCGCGGCCCGGCAGACGCTCCTCGTCCTGGACAACGCCGCCGACGCGACGCAGCTCGAACCCCTTCTGCCGCGCGGCTCCGACTGCGTGGCCCTCGTGACCAGTCGCCGCCGGCTCATCGACCTGGACGCGACCGCCCGCATCCCGCTCGGCACCGTCACCGTCACCGAGGCCCTCGACCTGCTGCGGCGACACGACCAGTCCGGCCGCCTCGACGCCGCTCCAGGCGACGCCACGGCCCTGGTCGAGCTGTGCCGGCGTCTGCCACTGGAACTGGCCGCGGCCGGACGCCAGCTGGAGAGCAAACCCGACTGGCAGATCGGCGATCACGTCGAACGCCTGCGCCGCATCCCCGCCCACGAGCACAGCGGACCCGCGCTCGCCTTGTCCTACGACAACCTCCCCGAACCGGCCCAGCGCCTGTTCCGGCTTCTGGCCCTCCACCCGGGGCGACGATTCACCGCCGATGCCGCCGCCGTCTTGACCGACGACACGGCGGTCGAGGCGGCGACGATGCTGACCCGGCTCTACAACGAGAGCCTGCTGCTGCGACGCGCCGACGACATCTATGAATTCCACGATTCGGTGCGCGCCTTCGCCATGGACCGCGGCGACCGCGAAGACCCCGCCAGCGCGCAGCACACCGCGGTCGCGAACCTCCTGCGCCATTACCGGCACCGCCTCGAAACCAGCGGCGACGCGGACACCGACTGGATCAACGCCGAACGCGCGACACTCCTGGCCTGCATGCACGTCACCGCCCACGACGCCGACGCCGCAGCCCTCGCGGCGCCACTCAACCGTGCGCTGCGCCTGCTGGGGCACTACGACGCGGCGCGGCTCTGCAACCGGCAGCTCCTGCGGATCGCCCACCGCGCCGACGAGCGCTCGTGGGAGGCCAGCGCCCGTATGGGGATCGCAGAGATCGACCGCCTGACAGGCAGATTCCGAGCCGCCACAGACGGGTTCGATCACGTGCTGCGGCTCCGCCGACAACTGGGCGACCGCGTCGGCGAAGCCGACGCGTTGCGGGGCCTCGCCCAGGCCGCGTCCAATGACGACTATCCCGTCGCGCGAGAACGGTACCGAGCCGCGCTCGCCATCCACCAGCGGTTCGGCAACCCCGTCGGCGAAGCCGAAGCGCTGTGGGGGCTCGCCGAGATCGCCATGTCAGTAGGCGACCTCGACACGGCCGCCGCCCACGCCGAGAAGGTCGCCTCGATATGCGCGAGCATCGGCAATCGCGTCGGCGAAGCCTACGGCCTCCGAGCCCTCGGCGACGTCGCCGCCCAGCGGGGCGAGATCGACGTGGCGACGAGGCGATACCGGCAGTCGCTGCACCTGTGCCGACAGGTCGGCAACCCTCGAGGCAGCGCCTGCGCCCTGCGAGGACTGGCCAACGCGGCCCTACGCGGCGGCGACATCGTCCGCTCCGAACGGCTCTACCGGCAGGCGCTCGAAAGCTGCCGCCGCATCGGCGACATCTCCGGGGAAGCTGACGCACGACGCGGCCTCGCCGAGACCGCTCTCGCTCGCGGCGCGTTCAGCGCCGCCGCAGCCGAGTTCGCCCCCGCGCTGGCGATCTACCGGGAGACGGCGGACCGTGTGGGCGAGGCGCACTGCCTGGCAAGTCTGGGCCACATTGCCTGGCGCGCACAGCGTCGCGCACCGGCCCGCCGACAATGGCTCCAGGCCCTGCAACTGGCCGAACGCGGCGGTCTGCCGCTGGCGAGTGACTTGCGCGATGCGCTCGCAAGCGCCGGCTTCGCCGATTCCGTTTAGCGCTGCTGCGGCGCCTGGCGTCACCGGCAACGCCTCCGCCGGCTCGCCGGTCAGTCCCACCCGGTCAGCGCATGAGCGTGCGGAGGCTGGCGGCAATGAGGTCGGGGCGCTCGGCGGCGATGAAGTGTCCGCCGAGACCGAGGTCGTTCCACACTCCGATGTTCGCGAACAGCCGCTCGGCGAGCTCGCGTGGGGCGTGCTCGATGGCCTGGGTCGTTCGGGCCACGCCGACCGGCTGGGCAACCCGGTCGGTGGTGCGGATCGGCTGTCCCTCGATGTCGGCACGGTAGTAGGTGCGGTTGGCACCGGAGACGGATCCCGTGACCCAGTAGAGGGTGAGGGTGTCCAGCAGCGTGCGGGTGAGCGGGCCGGTCCAGTCCCAGCCCTGCCCGGGTTGCAAGGTCCAGCTCCACCACTTCTCGAACAGCCAGGCCGCGAGGCCGACCGGGCTGTCGGTCAGACCGTAGGCCAGGGTGTGGGGGCGGGTGCTGAGCATGGCCATGTAGCCGCCCTCATCCCGGTCCCACTCGTCGGCGTAGCGCAGGTACGCCCGCTCGGGCTCGGTCAGGTCGGCCGGCGGCCAGACGGCGCGGGGCAGGCCCGGCTCGGTGGTGTGGTAGCCCAGCACCCGCTGCGGGGCGGTCAACGCCATCCGCACGCCGGCGCTGGCGGCGATGTCGTACGCGTGGATCCACACTCGGTCGACGCCCAGCCCCTCCAGCAGCCGTATGAGCATGTCGGCGATCTCGGCGCCGGAGGGTCCCGGTACTGCGAGTGGGCCGGAGAACGCGAAACCCGGCAGTGAGGCGACGATCACGTCGTAGGCCACCGGGTCGGGCCGGGCGAGGAGCTCGGCCAGGTCGAGCATCTCCAGAAACGAGCTCGGCCAGCCGTGCAGCAGGAGCACGGTGCCTGCGGGTGCGTCGGCCCGCACCCGCATGGCATGCAGGATCTGCCCGCCGCAGTCGACCCGGACCTGGTCGTGGCGGGCGAGCCGAGCCTCGGTCGCCCGCCAGTCATGCGCCTGCCATAGCTCGACCAGCCGCCGCACGTCGGCCAGACCGGCGCCGTAGCGCCAGCCCGCGTCGGGGGCGTCAGACGGCCAACGAGTGGCCGCCAACCTGTCGTTCAAATCGGTCAGCTCGGCCTCGGGGACGTCGATGACGAACGGTCCTGTGGCGGGCAATCCAGCGGACCAAGCAGACCCATGTTGCGCATTCGGCATAGCGTGACGCTACCGGCAGGGTCCGACGCCGACTTCTCGAAGCGTCCGCAGCGTCAGCGGTCGGGGGCGAGTCGAGGAGGCCGTCGAGCCTCGTGTTCGGACCAACGCAGCTTGGCGTCCTCGCACACCTGTTCTTTGAATGCCGCCCGGACTTGGGCGGGGTCGACGCTGTCGTCCTCGGCGATTGCGGGGCTGACCACGTTCTTTTCAATCCAATGGGCACTGCCCGCGTTCCATGTGCGGAACTTCGAGCCGCCCGGTTCGAGTCCCACGACCGTCCCGAGCATCTGGCGGGCTTCAACCGCCATGACCCTGATCCTCGGCTGGCCGGCCACCTTACTGAACTCCAGCCCGTGGCCGTCCAGCCCTTTACCTTCGAGGGGCATTGTCGGAGCCGGGTCGAGAACGCTGCCGGTGGCGAACGCGAAGACCGCCATCACCGCCGCAGTGAGGATCAGGACCAGATGGACCCAAGTTCGGGGGTCGAGTCCGCCGGAGCTGGGGTCCGCGACGCCTCGGGCCCAGAGCGATGCCATGCCGATCATCGATGCAAGTACCAAAGTGATGAGCGCAGGGAAATGGGGCCTGGGCAGCAGCAGGTCAGCCGCGGCCTGGACGACCGCTCGGCGCTGTAGCCACCGGATCGGTCTGCGGATCCTCTCCGCTCGCTGGAGCGCCGGCACCGTGAGCAGTAGCCCGCCGAGTGCGAACACAAGAAGAAGTCCGAAACTCCACGCCCGAGGGGACATCCATTGAGGGCAGGCGCCGCCACATCCCGCCGTCCAGGCGCTGTCGAGCAGGTCGGCCAACATGCCGACCACTACTGCCGGCCCAGCTGCGGCGACCACCCACCGTGTGGCTTCCGCACTGGACCTTGTAGCCGGATGTGTCACCATCACCAAGTTCAAGGCGTAGAACAGGGAAAGTACCGCGGCCCCGAGAACCATCCCGTACACCGACATTCCGAGCAGGACCCGGCCGGAAGTCACCGACTCGCCGGCGAGTCGCGCGTACAGGAACGCGCACACGGTCAAGGCGCACATCGCGTAGAACAGCGTCTTGACGATCGAGGCCGGGCCGATGTGGGCGTACTTCACCAAGGAGGCATCGGGATCTTGCCCACGGGTGCCGGTGTCCTGGCGCTCGAGATAGATGATCAGGGCTGTAAACGCGAAGCCGGCGAGGACCGACGCGAGCGATCCGAACATCTGCGCTGGCGGGCCCAGGTTGGCGACTTGAGCCAGTGGCTGAAGGTGCTCGTTCTCCATGCGGGGGTGAACCTCTGCAATCAGGGGTAGCGGGTTGTCCGATTCTCGCGAAATGGATCGAGGGGTGCCGTGCTGGTAGGTCGACGACGATCCAACAGGACCAGTCTGGGACATGCCATCCCAGAACGGCCATGCCTGGAACTGCCTGAATCCATGACAGGTCTGTGAGCCCACTCGAGTGGTGCCTGGGCCGAGCGGGGTCGTAGTGCGGCGGCAGCTCGCGACCCCCCTTTCCACGTCGTTGGTGAAGTTCCCGGCGGGCGCCGTTCGGTCATCCAGCGGTCGCGGCCCGATCCGTTCGTGAACCCTGAGACGCTCGAGAAGTTCATATCCTTGAGCAGTGGACTGGAGCAACATCCCCAACTGGATCTCGTCGGTCTCCTCGATGGCGGCGCTGCTGTTCGCCGCCGTCGCGGCGGTCGCCGCCAGGAACGTCTACAAGATCGAGTCCGCGAGGGATCAGGCCAATGCGGAGCTGCGAGCAGAGCGGGAATCGATGGAACGCCGCGATCAGGCGGCCCTGGTCTCGGCCTGGTGGGGATACTCCTCCGACGCCGGCCGGCCCGCGCTCGACTGGGGCGTGTTCATACGCAATGCGTCAGAGACTCCGGTGTACGACGCCAAATTCTCGGTGCTGAGCCTCGACGACCCCAACCTCGGCGAGCGGTTCGAGATGGCGGTGCTGCCGCCCGCGGCTGAACCCGTGTTCCGTCCCATCGCGCTGACCGCGCCGAACTCGACCGAATTCCGGGTGGAGGCGACCTTCACCGACTCGAGCGGGCAGCGGTGGATCCGGGACAAACAGGGACGGCTCCACGAGCTGGGCCCGAAGGTCCTGGTCTGGGGGGAGGAGCTCCGGATCAACGCCCTGCGGCGTTTCTTCTCGGAGTTCCTCGCGACGCACGGCGTCGACGCGCAACTGCGCAGCGGCCAATTCGAGGAGCTCTTCGACACCCTGCGCGATCCGAACGACGCCGTCCCGGTGCCCGACATCCTGGTCGGACCGCACGACTGGATCGGCATCCTGGCCGAGCGTCGAATGATCGAACCGCTGCGACTGTCGCCGCGCCATCGCGACGCCTTCGACCCGCTGGCGATCGACGCTATGACCTTCCGCGGCGAACTGTACGGCATTCCGTACGCCTTCGACGCCCCCGCGCTGCTGCGCAATGTGGACCTTGTTCCCGCCGCTCCCGCGTCGTTCGAAGAGATGATCCACATGGGTCAGGAGCTTCTGCGCGTCGGTGCCGCCGAGGTGCCGTTCGCGATGCAGGTGCCCTCCCCGTACTACCTGTACCCGGTGCTGCTCGCGGCCGGAGGCGAGCTTTTCGGCCGGCGCGAGGACGGCGGTCTGGACACCGGGGAGTTCAGGGTCAACACGCCGCGTTCCCGAGCCGCCCTCGAACGATTCCGGGAGCTGGGGCTCGCCGGTCTCGGTTGCCTGCGACCGGAGATCGGACGCATCGAGGCAGTCGACCTCTTCATCACCGGCCGGACGCCGTTCCTGCTCTGCGCCTCACGTGTACTGCGGGAGGCGCAGAAGGCGGGCCTGAACCTCGCGGTGGAACCGGTGCCCCCTTACCGGGGCTTCGCACCGGTCCGTCCGATGGTGACCGTGCACGGGTTCTGTCTGACCCGGCGCGGACGCAACAAGACCATCGCCAAAGACCTCATCGTCGACCACCTGACCCGCACCGCGGTATCGAGTTCACTGTCCGAGATCTGGCCCCATGTCCCGGTGCGGCTGGACGCGCTGGAGCGAAGCCGCGGCGCCGAACCGGCGATCCGGGCGTTCTACGAGACGTTCCGCTCCGGCGACCCCATTCCCTCGATGCCCGAAATGGGCGATGTCTGGCGCGCGCTCAAGCGAGCGGAGGTCAAACTGGTGGACGGTGCCGAGAGCGGACCTGTGGCACGGCAGCTCGCGAAGCAGCTCGAGGAGCTGACGAACGACCGACCGGACGCGGCAGGCCGGCAGCGCGCGAAAGGAAGGCTCGATTAGCGAGACCGACTGGGCCGCAAACGGGCTCATCTACCAGATATACGTGCGCAGCTTCGCCGACTCCGACGGCGACGGGATCGGCGACTTGGCGGGGATCCGCTCTCGGCTCGACTATCTGGTCGATCTGGGGGTCGACGCACTCTGGCTGACGCCCTTCTTCCCCTCTCCGATGGCGGACGGGGGCTACGATGTCGCCGACCACCGCGACGTGGACCCGCGCTTGGGTTCGATGCGGGACTTCGACGAACTGCTCGACGCGGTGCACGATCGGGGACTGCGGCTCATCGTCGACATGGTCCCCAACCACACCTCGAACCAGCACCCCTGGTTCCGCGAAGCCCTTTCGTCCGAACCCGGAGCGGCGGCTCGGGGCCGCTACCACTTCAGGCCGGGCCGCGGCGGCGACGGCGCCCAGCCCCCGAACAACTGGCGGTCCGCGTTCGGCGGTCCGGCATGGACCAGACTCCCCGACGGCGACTGGTACCTCCACCTGTTCACCCCTGCGCAACCGGACCTCAATTGGGACAGTGGCGAAGTCCGGGCCGAATTCGCCGACATACTGCGGTTCTGGCTCGACAAGGGCGTGGACGGCGTCCGCGTGGACGCCGCGCACGGACTGGTGAAGCCGTCCGGGCTGCCCGACTTCGCCTTCCCCGGTGCCAGCGGCAACCGGCCGTACTTCGACCAGGACGGCGTCCACGCGATCTACCGTGCATGGCGCCGAATCCTCGACTCCTACACCCCGCCCAGGATCATGGTCGCCGAAGCCCCGCTGCGCGACCCCGCTCGCGCGGCCCGATTCGTCAGACCGGACGAAATGGACCAGGCATTCGGCTTCGAGCTCATCTGGGCGCCCTGGTCGCTGCCGCAGATCCGCGACGCCGTCGCCGTCGCCGTATCGGCGATGGCGGCGGTCGGGCGGACCCCGACCTGGGTGATCGGCAACCACGACGCGGTGCGAGTGGCAAGCCGGCTCTCTCCGGAGGGCGCAACCGCATTGCGCAGAGCGCGCGCGATGGCCCTGCTCAGTCTCGCGCTGCCCGGGTCCGCCTATGTGTACCAAGGCGACGAGATCGGCCTGCCACAGGCGCCGGACCTGGCGATCGAATTCCAGGAGGACCCCGTCCGGTCCCTCTCGGGTGGCGCACGCGCCGGCCGCGACGAGTGCCGCATCCCCATGCCCTGGCTGGGCGACCGGCCCCCGTTCGGATTCGCTCCGGCCGGTTCGAGCGCTCCCTGGCTGCCCCAGCCCGAATCATGGGCCGCACTGACGGTCGCGGCGCAACTCCGCCGGCCCGACTCGACGCTCGCGATGTACCGCAAGGCGATCCGGCTCCGCAGAACGATCGACGAACTGCGGGGCGGCGACCTGAATTGGACCCCCGCTCCACAAGGGGTCCTCGCGTTCACTCGGGGCGGGACGTTCACGTGCGCGGTCAACTTCGGCTCCGACGCCGTACCGATGCAGGTGTTCCTCGACGCGGGCGTGCCGGTCCTGTCAAGCGCCCCAGTCCAAGACGATGTCCTGCCCGCAGACGCGGCCGTCTGGATTCGCCGGCCACCCTCGACCCCGTAGGCGCCGACCGCACAGGGCGTATGGGCGATTGTCAAACCGCCAACGTAGATTCAATGACGAAATTCGCATCCCTCTCAGGATGATGCGGTGGACCCAGATTCGGCGCGTTCCCATAGGCCTCGGCGTGCGGGTTCGGGACGCTGAGGGTCAGCTCTCAGCCGCTCGATCGGCCTGAACCACCTGCCGAAGCGATGCGCTCGACGCCTGCCAACGGGGTTTCTCTGGCCTTCGTCAGCTGGCCGGGTCGTATTGGAACTGCCGGACCTCTTGCGAGCAGCGGCAGGCGACGGCGATCTTCGCGGCCCATTCCAGTGCCGCCTCCCGTGAGGGCAGTTCGAGAACGGTGTAGCCGCCGTTGGGCACCGTGTGACCCGGGTGGGTGCCTGCGGTGACGGTGCCATCGCCGGCGACGAGCACTGGGGCCACGTCCTCATCGATGCCGCCGCCGAAGACGTACACGCCCGCTGCCTTGGCCTCCTCGATGACGGCGCGTGCGGCGTCGGCCACCACCGCGAAGTCCTCCGCGGGGATCACCATGGCCTCACCGGGGAACGAGATCAGGTACTTCGTCATGCGAGGACTCCTTTGCTCCGGTGGCGCCGTTTTTTACTCCGCGGCACCGCTGCGCTGTGAAGCCCGATTATGGCTCCAGGGTCCGACAGATGGCCGGCGTCGACGGGCGAGCGCCGACCCGCGATGAGAAGGTCGCGGACGCCTTCGACCACGTCGGGGCCGAACGACAGCCGGTAGTACTCCAGCCACCCCTCCAGCGCTGCGAGCGGGTCTTGCTCTGTCGTCGCGCCCACACCCGCCGCCGCGGCCGTCCCGGCCATTGCAGGTGTGCGCTGCGCATTTATGGGCCCACCAGCAGTGAGCATCGGCGCTAGACTGATCACTGACGTGTCCTGCGTTACATTTTTCGGGTTCGGTCGGAACGGCACGAACTCTTCGCTTCGGAGGTTCGCCATGGCGGAGCTGGGCGGCTATCTGGCCGTGTCCTACGTGGCAGAGCATGTCGTCGTCGACGCGCTCGAAGCGGTCTGGCGGACCGAGTGGAAGTCGGCGGTGCAGTCCGGGGAATGGGCCGCCGCGACCCCCTTCGGGCGCCTTGAGGCGACGGGCACCATCTCGATCGACCAGCCGAGGTTGCGGTTCGACGGTGCGGCGAACAGGGTCGCGGTGCAATTGGCCGGAGCGGGACGCTTCGAGTTGACGTTGGAGGGGCAGGCCGCCGGCGCGGTATTGCTCACTGTGGACGCCACCGCCGCGGTGCCGGTTCACGTCAGCCAGGAGCATGCCTGGGACAAGGCCGTGGTGGACCTGAGCCAGTTCACGCTCGACACCGCGCAAGTGGGCACCACTATCCTGGACGGCCCGACGGGACTCGACCCTCTGGCGGCACTGGCGTCCCAGGACGCCCGCGCCGCGTTCACCGCGCTGATCCGCGATCGCGCGCAGCCCTACCTCACCTTCAGGCTGCTGACCAATCGCCTGTGGTCCGAGGAACTGGCGCTCATGACCTCGGGGATTCCCGGCTCGGTCCTCATCACGCCCCTGGTCAAACTCGGCGACGTCCGGATCCTGGGCGGATGGCTGGCGCTCGGGATCGACGCCACCAGCGGCGTGGGTGTAACGCACGGCAACGCCGCCGCCATCGGTCCGCCGCCCGACCCTCCGCCGCCCGGACTCGCTCCGATGCCGCAGATGGAGCTCGGCGAGGCAAGCGCACGCCTGGTCGTCGATCCTGGGGTGGCATTGACCTATTTGCAGGTCAACGCCAAGTTCGCGGTGATCATGGCGACGGCGACCCGGCCCAACATCCACCCGGACCAGAACGTCGGCGTCAGGTTCGAGGACGGCACCATCGTCGTGAACGCCACCGGCACCGTCGATGCCCCAGACCCCTTCGCCGGGAACTTTCCGTTCACCGCCGAGGTGCGCGTCCGCCCGTTCGTCCCGAGGTACACGAACACGGTCTACGCGAGCGTCGCGCCGAACATCAGAGTGGACACGCCCCTGTTCCTGCAAGTCCTCGGCACGCTGGCGGAGTTCTTCGGCGTCGACGTGTTCGAGAAACTGCATCGGGCCAACCGGTCCGAAATGGCGATCCTGTTCGGCGTGAAGGCCTCTGGCAAGGTCCCCGAACTCACCGGCGTCTACGCCCGCATCGAAGGCCGCCAAATCGTCGTCCGCCCCGACCTCCTCGCCGTCTTCGGCGAAGCGGCGGTCACGACCACCTTCTCCGAGACCCCCAGACCCGAACCGTACGCACGCGACTCCGTCCACATCCGTGAACGCATCCTCCGCCTCCGGCTCGATCCGATGAAGGCCAGGAGGCTCCTCGCCGATCCGACCTTCCTCATCCAGTACCGCGTCCGACGCAGCTCAGACGGCGTCGAGCTTGCCAACGGCACAGCCTGGTCTGGTTCGGACCAGGCGTTCGGACCAGAGATCGACATGTGGGAGGAAGCCAACCTGCTGGAGACCTCGTACGACGTCGAGTTGAACGCCGAGCGCCCACCGGGAACCCAGGTGGCGTTCACCGCCCAGGCGATCCGGGTCCGCGACAAGTTCGACCGTTCCCACCCCTTCGTCCGCTGGAACAAGGACCACTTCTACACGCCCGAACCGTTCGGCTCGCAGGTCCCGAATCCAGTCCTGCTCTTCTCGGCGATCCATCGCACCAGGGTCGGGGAGCGGTGCCGGTTCGGAGACGAGACCGGCGCGGGCCACCAGGTCACGCCCTACGAATTCGAGCCGCTCGACGCGCTGCCCGCGCCGGACACCCCCGGCTTCTCGAACCGGTTGTGCCCCTACTGCTTCCCCGAGGACTGAACGAACATGGCCGCCGTCCTGGGACGGCGGCCATGCTGTGATGCTTTGAAAGTCCTAGCAACAGTGTTGACGACGATGACCTGGCTTCTGAGAACACGCAACCGATGAATCAAAGATCCATAGAAAGACAAAGAACGATCTGCAAGATTTCCCGCACGACTCTTATTGTTTCGGACTCGAGTTCTGAAAGAGACCCGCAACACACAGAATATCACGGCCTGCGTGCTCGGTGCCGCTTTCTTCCAGGGCTCTCCTGCCGCATCGGGCCAGTACCTGCCATGCCTCACGACATCTGTTGCACCGTAACAGGGCTCAAGCAGGTTACTACAAGCTCGTCATTGATATATTGGTGCAGTTGCTCACCGCGACCGTTCTCGATCCCCCGAACCCCTGGAGGAAGATCTCCCGTGCGAAGAGCGACTGCTTTCAGCGTCGGGCTGTGGACGACGGTCCCATTGCTGCTGATCGCCGGAACCGGGTGTTCGATCCTGCCCGATTCGGGCGGATGCATTCCGACCGAGATCGAGGCCGCCAGCGTAACCACCAGTGACCCGACCGAGAGGGTCGTGCTGACCGGTCGCCTGACCACTGAAGGCGAACCGATCGAGGGGGCGGAGGTGCAGTTCATGGTCTTGCACACGGACGAGAGCGGTGAGCTGTCTGGGGGCGTCGCCGGCGTGGCCGAGACGGACGCGGAGGGCTTGGCCGAACTCGCCTTCCAAGGCGCGAAGGATCTCCCGGCCTTCACCGACGAGACGTTGGTGGCCTACCGGGCCGAGTACACCTCAATTACCGACACTGCGCAGTATTGCAGTGTGAGCAGCGAGAAGGCCGCCCTCGACCTGCCGTGCGCCGGTTTCGGCTGCGAATAGTGACGGCCCCGCCCGGGCCACCCGCATCGCCAAGGCCCTCCAGGTCCTCAACGACTATGAGCGCCCAGCAAACTGAAACAGCCGCCTTGCCGGACGGTGTGTCGACCGCAGCGCTCGCCTCCCACAGGGATCGGCCATTCCGGCCACGAGGGTGCTCGTGAGACAACCGGGCTGTCGCGCACGGTGCGATAATCGATCCGCCCGCCTCCCCGCCCCTAGGAGGAACCCGTGCTGCGCGCCTTGATCCGGCTCGGTCCGCTGAACAACTTCCTGGCTTTCATCGTCGCCGCGGCCTCGGCGTACCTTGGCTGGCGCGCCGGCGGTCCACCGGCGCTGACAACCTTGGCCTGCCTGGCCGCGGTCACCGCGCTCGTCGGATGGGCGCTGTCCTTGCACCAGGAGGCCGCCGCTCGATCAACGGGCGTCGACCGCACCGCACGCGACCTGGCGAAGATCCTCGCCCGCCAGTGGACCACCGCAGCCCGCCAGCGGGGCCTGACCGACCCGTCACCGATCCCGGTGGCGTGGCAGGCGACCGGGCGCCCCATCGCGCCCTCCGACGCCGACGTGGCGGGAACGGCCGCGGTGCTCGATCCGGCTTGGGAATCGGGCACCGCCGACGACATCGCTCAGCGCTGGCGCCGTATTCCCTCGGGCCGCCTGGTGATCCTCGGCCCGCCGGGCTCGGGCAAGACCTCGCTCGCAGTCCTCCTCGTTTGCCGCCTCCTCGCCGACCGCGCGACCGGCGGACCGATCCCGGTCCTGCTCGATCTCGCGGGCTGGAACTCCCGCGCCGACCGGCTCCAAGCGTGGATCGCGCGAACCGTGGCCGCCGAATACCTCAAGGGACGCACCAAGGCCGGCGCCGACCACGTTGCCGCGCTTTTCGAGGAAGGCCGTCTCCTGCCGGTCCTCGACGGCTTCGACGAGCTGCCCGCGGAGAGCCGGGCGTCGGCGTTCTCGGCGCTGAACGACGCATTCGACGAGCCCTCCGGGACGTCGCTCCCACTGGTGCTGACCTCGCGGACCCGCGCATACGAAACAGCGGTCGAAACCGCCGAGCGTCCACTGGAGCGTGCGGCGGTCGTGGAGATCGCGCCGGTCACCGCCCGAGAAGCTGCCACCTATCTGCCCGGCGGCGAGTTCGCCGCCCGAAACCGGTGGAAGCCGGTGACCGAGACGCTCACGGCGGAACCGGACGGACCCCTCGCGAAGGTGCTGTCGACACCGCTCAACCTGTACCTGGCCAGGACCGCCTACGACACCCCCACGACGAACCCCGCCGAACTGCTCGACCTGGTTGATCCCGCATCACTCGAGCTCCATCTCTTGAACGCGTACGTGCCGGCGGTATACGGCCGCAAGCACAGTGCGCTGGCCGCGATGCGCCTGCGGCCCTATGAGCCCAGCGAGGCCCGGCGATGGCTGGCGTACCTGGCCCTTCATTGCGAGCGGTTCGAGACCAGAGACATCGCGTGGTGGCAGCTGCACCGGTCGGCCGGTGCGGGGCGGCTGCATGTCGCGGCACTGGTCCTAGCCGCGGCGGCGACCATGTTCATCTCGGCCTTGGAGCAGGTCCGACTCGGGCGATGGGACCTCATCATCCCCGTCGGCCTGGTGCTGTCCGTTCTGGTGCTCGTGCCGTCGGCAGCCGTGGGGGCGGCCGTGATCGAACGTCGGCGGGTGGCCGACCTGCCGCTGGTCGGATACGTCGATCTCATCGGTCGTCTCAAGTGGATGAAGTCGCGTGCCGTCCTCGTCCACGGAGGGCTGGTCTTCGCGTTCTGGATGGTGCTCAATGAGAACTGGATGAGTCTCCAGGAGGAGCCCACCGGATGGGACCTCGGCCCGGTGTCGGAGATCGGCGGTGCGGAGGTGCGCCGCTCGTTTGCCAATGGCGGTACCGCCGCATTCGCGGCGTCGATCGGCGTCGGAATCGTGCTCGTGCTCGTGGCGCGGCGGATCTTCAGCGGATTCGACTGGGTGATCCGGCGATGGTCCCGTGAAGCTCGCGTCGTCGGGCAGCATCCGACTCCTGTCCGGATGCTCAGGACGATCCACACGACCGTCCTCGGGTACGCGCTGTTCGCGAGCCTGCTCGGCAGCGGGATTGCGATTGCCGACTGGTGGAGGCCATCGCTCGAACAACTGGTCTTGTGGGCCGTGATGTTCATCGAGGCGGTGGCCGTGCTCTGGCTGGTCTACGCACGCATCACCGGGGTGTGGGCGTTCGCCCTTGCCTGCATCGTGCTCGCCATCAGGGGACGCGGCCCGCTGCGGCTCATGAGGTTCCTCGATGACGCGGCGCGAAGGGGTGTACTCCGGCAGTCGGGGCCCGTCTACCAGTTCCGGCACACCAGGCTCCAGACGTACCTCGCCGAACAGACATGAGCGGCGCGGCCCGCGAGGGTCCCGCCTCGCCGGCGCCGGAGGTGCCGAGACCGTGTCAGCGCCGCGATCACCTGTGAACGCCGTTGCGACCGGCCCTGGAACACCGGCCCGAGCGATGCTGAGGGCCCCGACCGCGTCCACATGACTCGCTCCACCGACGGCTGCCCGAGCGGCAGGAGCGGTCGATCCACGGCCACGACTTACCTGACACTCTCCTTTTTGGAGCGCCGATCCATCTGCGGGTCATGGAGCGCAGACGGGGCCGACTGCCGGCTGGGCGTCCGCGGTCGGGAGGGCCACCAGTTCGCCCGGCCGAGTAGCTGCATCGCCGCGGGCACGATGATCGCGCGGACCACGGTCGCGTCGATCACCACGGCGAGCGTCAGGCCGACCCCGATGGTCATGACGAAGAGCGATGTGGCGCTGAAGCCCATCGCGGCGAGCACGACGACCATCAGCAGGCCGGCCCGGGTGATGACCGAACCGGTGCTCCGCAGGCCGACCTCGATGGCGCGCCGGTTGTCACCGGTGGCCTGATACTCCTCGTAGACGCGGCCCACCAGGAACATCTCGTAGTCGGTGACCAGGCCGAAGGCGATGGTGATGACGACCGCGAGACCCCACACGTCGGTCGTGCCCACCACGGCGAAGTCCAGCAGGGCCCCGTCGAAGTTGCCCTCCTGGAAACCCCAGATGACGAGGCCCAGTGAGGCGCCCAGCGACAGGAACGCGGCGAGGACGGCCTTGATCGGCACGAGCACCGACCGGAAGCAGATGAAGAGCACGAGCAGTGTCGACAGGCCGACGAAGGCGAGTGCCCAGGGCAGCGCGCCGGTCGTCGCCTCGCTGTTGTCGAGGCCCTCCGCCGGGCTGCCCTCGCCCCCGACGAGGACCTCGTCGGCGCCGGCCGGGGGGCCGAACGCCCTGATCTCCCGCACGAGCGCAAGGTTGTGGACGTCGTCGACCTCTCCCTCGAAACCCACTGTCACCCAGGTGAATTCGTCGTCAGCGCGATGGACGGCGGGGTCCACCGCCCCCTCGATACCCTCGAGGGCCCGCACGTAGTCCTCAATGGCCTGCTCGTCCACCGCCCCGGGGACGGCGATGTCGAACCGGCTCTCGGCCGCATGGCCCGCGGCGAACTCCTCGTCCAGGATCCGCGGGACCACCTGGCCCTCGTTGTCTTCGGGGAGGTAGCGGTGGTTGGTCTGGCCCGGCTCGAGTGCGAGCAGCGGGGCCGCGGCGACCAGGAGCACCAGCATGCCGCCCGCCAGCCAGGGCACGGGCCGCCGGATGATGGAGCGGGCCAGCGCGGCCCACGTCCGGTCCTCGCGGGTGACGACGCCGGGTCGGCGGCGCAGCCAGCGGGGGCTGAGCGAGTTGACGCGGGTGCCGAGCACCGCCAGCGCGGCGGGCAGCACCACCAGCGCGGCAAGGATGTTGAACAGCACCACCGTGATGCCGGCCCAGCCGAACGAGTGGGAGATCGGCTGCGGGAAGAACAGCAGCCCGCACAGCCCGATGACGACGACCAGGCCGGAGAAGGCGACCGTGCGTCCGGCCGTGTTCAGCGTCGCCTCCAGCGCCCCGCTCACGTCGCCGCCGCGGCGGTCCAGTTCGCCGCGGAACCGGCTGACCATGAACAGCCCGTAGTCGATGGCGAGGCCGAGACCGAGCAGGAGGGTGATCTCCAGGGCGAAGACCGAGATGTCGATGGCGTACGTCAGGCAGCGCAGCAGCACCAGCGAGCCGAGGATCGCGAGGATTCCCAGGGCGACGGGGACGGCGGCGGCCACCGCGCTGCGGAAGACGAGCAGCAGCAGGACAAGGAGGATCGGCAGCGCGATCATCTGCGCGGTGGCCAGGCCCTGCTGAGCCTGCTCCTGGAGGTGGTGCACGCTGGTGGAGCCACCCGCTATGTAGGTCTCCAGGCGGTCGTCGTCGGCGCGGGCCAGGCTCTCGATCTCGCCGTACGATTCGAGGCGCTCGGTGTTGTCCGCGCCTTCCAAGGTGATCGCGGCGATCACCGAGGACCGGTCCTCGGAGACGTACCGGGCGCGCTCGGACTCGGTAAGTCCCGGGCTCCAGTAGCTGGTCCAGGAGAGGACTTCGGACTCGGGCAGCTGGTCGAGCGCCGCCGTCACCGCCTGCTCGAAGGCCGGATCGTCGATCGTCAGCTCGCCGGTCGAGTCGGTGTAGAGCGCCACCGTGTCCAGGTCGCCGGGCTGATGTCCGAAATGGTCTTCCAGCAGTTCGGTGGCGCGGGTGGACTCGGCGTCGGGAGGCGTCAGCCCGTCCGTGATCATCGCGCCGAAGACCCCGCCGCCCCAGAGGCCGGCGAGCACCATGAACAGCGCGGTCACGATGAGGAGCAGGCGCCTGTGCGCATAGTTGAAGCGCGCTAGCCAAGTGAACATTGCGATACCGCCTAAGTGGTCAAATGAGAACGATGCGGGTTCGAGGGCGGTCTCTCACTCGACGCGGGGTCGGTGGCATGGTTCGGTCCCTCGCGGTTGGCGACTGCTAGGTTGATGCTGTCAACCTAATTCGCTAGGTTGACGTTGTCAACCATGGAAGGCGTGATGGGCAGCACACGCGAAGCACTGGTAGAGGCGGCCGCTCAGCTCTTGGACGAGGGCGGGGTCGAGGCGGTGACACTGCGCGATGTGGGACGCCTGGTGGGGGTGTCGCACAATGCGCCCTACAAGCATTTCGCCGGGAAGCAGGCCCTGCTGGCGGCAGTGGCTGCCCGGGAGCTCCAAGGACTACATGCGGCATTGCATGAATCGTTGCGGCGCAAGCAATTGCCCCCGATGGCACTGCGTACGGTGCTGCACGACTACATTGGTTGGGCGCTGCGATATCCGGCACGGTTCAAGCTCGTATTCGGACCGTGGACCGTCGATTCGGCGGAGCTCGCCGAAGCCGCGGCCCTGACGCAGACCACGTTCGTCGACCTCGTCGCCTCCGCCCAAGAGGTCGGCGCACTCCCGCCCGGCGACTCGGTTCGCCTGGCATCATTGCTCCGCGCACTGACGCACGGGGCCGCCGATCTCGCGCTCGCCGGTCACCTCACCGCCGACGGCAAGGGGAATGCCACCCCAGAGGATCTGGTCGATGATGTGCTCAGACACCTGAAAAGCGCAGCGACTTCGACGGGCTAGATCATCTGGGGTCTGCCCCGATGCGTTTGGTGGGCAGCGGTTCCGCGGTCGAGGCAGCTCACCCGGCAGACCGTGAGCGTCCTCCGCCAGGGCCTGCACGCGTCAACCCGTCAAAGAAGGCTGATTCTTCGAGCCACAGCCGGCGTCTGGCGTCTTCGATGTGTGTTCAGGAGCCGGTCTGCTGTCGGTAGGCGAGTGGACTGTCCCCGTAGTGGCGTTTGAAGGCGGTGCTGAACGTGAACTGGCTGCGGTAGCCGACCTCGGCGGCCACGCGGAACACCGGAGTGTCGTCGTGGCGCAGCCGGTCGGCGGCGAGCGCCAGCCGCCAGGAGGTCAGATAGGTCATCGGCGGTTCACCGACCGCGGCGGTGAACCTCCGGGCGAATCCGGCCCGCGACAGGCCGACCCGCCGGGCCAGGGAGGCGACGGTCCAGGGCTGGGCGGTCTCGTCGTGCATGAGGTCCAGCGCCGAGGCGACGACCGGGTCCGCGCCGGCGCCGAGCCAACCCGGGGGACGCTTCGCCGGGGATTCGACCCAATGGCGGATCGCGGTGACCGTGAGACCGTCCAAGAGCCGGTCCAGCAGGCTGGCCTGGCCGATGCCCTCTCCCTGGATCTCCTCGGCGAGCACCGCGATGAGCCCGGTGCGGTGGTCGGCCTCGCGCAGCAGGATCGTTGGCGGCAGCACGCTCAGCAGCCGCAACCCGGCCTCGCCCACGCTCGGATAGGTGCCCACGAGCATGGTGTCATGGCCCTGTACGGCGTTGCCCCAGGTCCGAACCCCTTGCCGCATCGGGAGCTCCAGACTCGCGCCGACCGGCGTCTCGCACCGCCCGCCCGGGTGGATGACCGCCTGCGGCGGCCGGTCGGGGGCATCGGCGAACAGGTACGGGTCGGGTCTGGCGATCAGCAGCAGGTCGCCCGGTAGCAGCCGGACCGGATCGCCCTCTTCGGGCACGTAGCAGGCCGATCCCGACGTGGTGGCGACGACCGTCAGCGGCGCCTCGTCCTCGATCCGCACCGACCACGGCGGCACCATCGCCACCCGGAGCAGGAAAGCGCCCTGCGCCCGAGGGGCATCGAGCAGCGCGGTGATCGGATCCATCCAGCGATCGTAGACGAATTCGAATGGAACTGCGCCTACAGACTATGGATGATCGCACCGGGATGGGTTTCGATAAGAACATGACGACTGCACCGAACACCCTCGCCCGCCCGACCCGAAACCCGCTGCGCACCGGGACCCTGCTCCTCGCCACCGTGACGACCGGCCTGACGGCCGGCGTCTACACGGACTGGTCGAACACGATCATGCCCGGCCTGGGCGACGTCGACGACCGCACCTTCGTGACGGCCTTCCAATCGCTCGACGCGGCCATCATGAACCCGCTGTTCCTCGGCGTGGAGTTCACCGGCTCACTCCTGCTCATCGCGCTGGCCCTGGCCCTCCACATGCGCTCCGGCCAGCGCGCCACCCTGGTCTGGCTGTCGGTGGCGCTGGCGGCCTACCTCGTCTCCGTCGTGATCACCATGGGCGTCAACGAACCGCTCAACCAGCAACTGCGATCGGTCACCGACTCCACCAGCGACGCCGACTTCGCAGCGGCACGCGCGATGCTCGACGAAGCGCGATGGACCGCGTGGAACACCGTGCGGGCCTTGGCGACGTTGACGGCCTTCGGCAGCCTCGCCTGGTCGCTCGTCATCCACCAGCGCCGATGAGGAAACGCACGGACCGTGTTCTCGATGGCAGCCGCCGATGTTCGGGGCTGACGCAGAGCCCCTCGGCCATGTGATCATCGCTCTGGTCGTGCGTCGACCTATCATTGCGAGATGCCGGACCGAACGCCCGATGTCAGCACAGGCCTCCGGACGCTGCGGCTACGCGCGATGATGACGCAGGAAGAGCTGGCGCTCAAAGCCGGCGTGGGGGTCCGCACGATCCGTGACATCGAATCAGGGAAGGTGCGGCCGCAATCGAAGACGCTGCGCCTGCTCGTCGAGGCCCTGAACCTGGACGAGCGCGGCCGGGCGGTGCTCGCCGGGCGATCGGGTTCCCTTGCGGCGGTGCCTCGTGAGCTGCCGAGGCCACCGGCCGGGTTCGTCGGTCG
Source organism: Glycomyces harbinensis (assembly GCF_900101745.1). Classification (GTDB taxonomy): domain Bacteria; phylum Actinomycetota; class Actinomycetes; order Mycobacteriales; family Micromonosporaceae; genus Glycomyces; species Glycomyces harbinensis. The sequence continues at coordinate 184,329 of NZ_FNAD01000007.1, forward strand.
GGAAGAGCACCTGGACGCGATCGTCAGCGCGGTCGGCGACGGCGCCGCAATCGTCGCCGTGCACGGCATGGCCGGCGTCGGGAAGACCTCGTTGGCCGTGCGAGCAGCCCACGCACTCGCACCCCGGTACCCCGACGGCCAGCTGTTCGTGGACCTCCACGGATTCACGAACTCCGCCGGGTCACGCCCGGACGCGGCGTCAGTGCTGACGCGAGTGCTGGACCGCCTCGGCGTCGACGAGCGGTACCTCCCCACCGATCTCGGCGAACTCGCCGCCTGCTATCGCAGCACCATCGCCAACCTCCGTGTGCTCCTGGTGTTCGAGAACGCGACCGACGTCGAACAACTCGAATCGCTCATGCCGGGCACGACGACCAGCCTCGTCCTGACGACGAGCCGACGCGACCTGTCGCGACTGACCAGTGCGTACGCCGTGCTCCTCGAACCGCCGTCGATGCGCGAGGCCGTGGAAATGCTCGGCACCGCCGTCAGCCGAATCACCGATGACGGGGCGGTCGCGATCGCTGAGCGCTGCGGCCGTCTCCCGTTGGCCCTGGGCCTGGCTGCGGCCCGCCTCCGCAGTCGACCCCAGTGGCGGGCCGAAGACCTGCTGGCCCGACTCGACCACAAGAACAGGCTGCTCGACGAACTCGACATGGGGCACGGCGGCGTGACTGCGGCGCTGCGCGCCTCGTATCTCGAGCTCGACCCGAACCACCAGCGGCTGCTTCGGCGACTCAGCCTGGTCCCCGGTGACGACGTGGAGACCCACGCCGCGGCAGCGCTATGCGATACCGACCAGGAAGACGCGGCGGCGATGCTGGAGTCGCTGGTGGACGTCCATCTGGCGGAATCCCGCTCGCCGGGGCGCTACCGGCTGCACGACCTGGTGCGCCTCTTCGCGACCAGGCTCGCGGAACTGGAGGAGGCACAGGAGGACCTGGACGGGGCGTTCATCCGGCTGCTCGGGGTCTACCTGCACTTCTCCTACCAAGCTGCGATCCAGGTGCCTTCGCAGCACCAGAGGATGCTGAAGAACGAGGCGACGAGGCACGACATCGGACTGCCGGGCTTCACCGACCAGGAGAGCGCCGTTGCATGGTTCCAGGCCGAACGCGGCAATCTGGCAGCCGCCGTTCTCGAAGCGGAGCGCGCCGGGCATCTCGAATCAGCCTGGCATCTTGCCAACGCGTTCAGCGCATTCCGGATGCACGAGCGCGGCATCGAGCAGCACCTGGCGGTCAACCGCACAGCCCTGGACATTGCCCGGAGGCTCGATGACGAGCGGAAAGAAGCGCACAGCCTGGGGGATCAGGGCCGGCACCTCATGTACGCGAGCCGGCATCGCGAGGCGATCAGCTGCCTCGAGAGAGTCGCCGCACTCAACCGGAAACTCGGTGACAACGGCGGCGCGGCACTGGCACTCAGGAGCATCGGCATCCAGCATGAACAGTCCGGGAGGTTCACCGAGGCCCTCGACGTGTACCGCGCCGCTCTGGCGCTGGCCGAAACCGACGCCGGCACCAGAGCGATCGTCCACATCAATGTGAACATCATCTTCCCGCTGCTGCGACTCGGGCGGCTGGCCGATGCCGAACGCCGCCTCGATGCGGCGGAGCAGCACCTGGAGGCCGAGGACGGCTACAACCGCATCCGTATCGAGTTCTACCGCGGGGCCTTCGTCCGCGAGCACGGCGATCCCGCCACGGCCCTGGTGATGCACACCGCCTGCCTAGAGCAATGCCGCGAAGCCGGTCTCCTGGGCGGATTCACCGCGGCACTCATCGAACTCGGTGAGGACCTGCTGCTCCTGGACCGGCCTGCTGAGGCCGTGACCTGCTTCAGCCAGGCCGTCGAGCAGGCGGAGGAGATGGCGTACCTGGCGTTCGAACGTATCGCAAGGAACGGTCTCGGTCGAGCACTCACCGCAACGGGCAGCACCGGCGACGCGATCGACCACCATGCGCGGGCCGCGGCACTCGCCGAGACCCATGAAGACGTCTATGAACTCGCACGAGCCCGGCACGGTCTCGCCGCCGCCCACCGCCGACGGGGCGAGATGTCCGCCGCGGTACGACATCTGCGGCGCGCGGTCCAAGGCTTCGAGGATTGCGAAGTGCCGGAGGCGGCGGCGGCCGCCGCGGAATTGGTTGGCTTGCAATACTTAAGGGTTTGGATCCGAATTCGAGGACGGCCTGGACCTGTTCGCGGATGTCGGTGAGAACTTCCTGGTCGCTGCGATGCAGGTAGGCGGTGGCAGTCGTGCTGAAGTGCACGATCGCAGTGACCACCCGCGCCACCGTCGCCGCCTCGCCGGTGTCGACGCGTGCATCGCGGGCGAGCATAGCGCTGACGCCGTCCTCTAGGCGGCCGGCGAGGGTGAGGCCCTGTTTCCGGTACGGCTCTGCGGGGTCGCCGAGAACGAGTTCGTGCAGGTAAGTGCGGCCGTTCTCGACGTGCTCGCGTACGCAGGTCACCACTGGGCGAATGAGCGCCAGCACCTGGTCGAGCGGGTCTTGTCCCGCTGCGGCCGCTGCGGCGAGTCCGTCGTCGATGGCGGTGGCGAACTTCTGGTTCTGCACCATGATCAGCAGCTCCGCCTTGGTCGACGCGTACCGGAACAAGGTCCCGATGGCGATGTCCGCTCGGTCGGCGATCTGTTGCGTCGTGACTCCACTCACTCCATGCTCGGCGAAAAGTGCCTGCGCCGCCGCCATGATGCGCTCTCGTTTCTCCTGCTTGGCGCGTTCTCGGCGCCTCATCGGGATTCCTCTGGCTCGCATCGCGGCCTCCTTGACAATATTGCTGAGTAGAGTCATACTTGAGCATACTCAGAATAACTGAGTGAAGCGAGAGCCCTGGAGAAGGACATGTCGGAGCCACGCACCGCGCAGCGATATCGGGACGCGCCGACGCGGACCATCGCCGCGGCGGACACCTCGTTCGCCTATCGCGAGCTCGGTCCGCGCAACGGCGTTCCGCTGGTCGCCCTCATCCATCTGGGCGCGAACCTCGACAACTGGGACCCGCGCATCGTGGACGGCCTCGCCCGGGACCGACGCGTCATCGCCGTGGACTACCGAGGCGTCGGCGACTCCGCCGGGCGCGTTCGCGCCACGTTCGAGGAGATGGCCGCGGACATGGCGGCCGTCATCAGGGCACTGGGCCATGACCGGGTCGATGTGCTCGGCATGTCGATGGGCGGCATGGTCGCCCAAGCGGTGCTCGAGCAGGCGCCGCAGCTGGTCGATCGACTGATCCTGGCCGGTTCCGGACCCGCGGGCGGGCCCGGGCTCACCGGCATGACCCGCGTGACCCTCGCGAACACGTTGCGCGCCGCGATCATGTTCAAGGATCCGAAGACGCTGCTGTTCTTCACCCGCACGCAGGTCGGCCGGCAGGCCGCCCGGGCGTATCTCAAGCGGTTGAAGGAACGCACGAAAGGACGCGACAAGGCGGTCGCCCCAGGAGTCGTGCGGGCGCAGTTGGCCGCGGTGCAGCGGTGGGGCGGGCAGGAGCCCGCGGACCTCTCGCGGTTCACCGGTCCGGTGCTCATCGTCCACGGCGACAGCGACGTCCTGGTCCCGCCGGCGAACGCGACCGCCCTTGCTCGGCGGCTGCCGACCGCGACGGTGACGATGTTGCCCGATTCCGGGCACGGCGTCGCCTTCCAGAACCACTACGCGTTCGTCAACGCCGCGCGGGACTTCCTGCGCCGGTAGCGGCGACCGACCTCGACAGTCGATGACGAGAAGAAGGAGCAGGAAACGCCATGAAAGCGTTCGTCGTCAACAAGTACAAGGGCCCGTTGCAGCTGGCCGACGTCCCCGAGCCGGTCGTAGGCGAGCGCGACGTGCTCGTCCAGGTGCAGGCCGCCGGCCTCAACCCTCTCGACGAGAAGATCCGGATCGGCGAGTTCAAGGCGATCCTGCCGTACAAGCTGCCGCTCGTCCTCGGCAACGACGTTGCCGGCACCGTCATCGGCGTCGGTGCGAAGGTCCGGGGCTTCGACCTCGGCGACCAGGTCTACGCCCGGCCCGACAAGGACCGCATCGGGACGTTCGCCGAGCGCATCGCCATTGCCGAGGCCGACCTGGCCCTCACACCGCGATCCATCACCTTGGAGGAAGCCGGTTCGCTGCCGCTGGTCGCGCTGACCGCATGGCAGGCCCTCGTCGAGAAGGGGAACCTGCGCGCCGGGCAGCAGGTCCTCGTCCACGCCGGTGCCGGCGGCGTCGGATCGATCGCGATCCAACTCGCCAAGCACCTGGGCGCCACGGTCGCCACCACGGCCGGCGCCGCCAACGCGGACTTCGTGCGCGAACTCGGTGCCGACACCGTGATCGACTACCGCACCCAGGACTTCGAGCAGCTGCTGGGCGGTTACGACCTCGTACTGGACAGCCTCGGCGGCGAGAACCTCGAGAAGTCCCTGCGCGTGCTGCGCCCCGGAGGCAAGGCGATCAGCATCGCAGGTCCTCCGGACGCGGCCGTCGCGCGCGAGCTCGGCACCAACCCGGTAGTGCGTCTGGCGGTCACCGCTATGAGCGCCGGGATCCGCCGCCAGGCCAAGAAGCTCGGCGTGACCTACGAGTTCCTGTTCATGCGCGCCAGCGGCGCACAGCTCGGCGAGATCACCGCCCTCATCGACGGCGGCGCGCTGCGCCCGATCCTCAGCAAGGCCGTCCCCTTCGACCAGCTTCCCGAGGCCCTCGAGGCACTGGAGCGCGGCGGCATCCGAGGGAAAGTCGTCATTACCAAAGCCTGACCAGCCCAATCAACCATCATTAGCATCAGTCAGACGCGGAGGAGCACCATCATGAACACGAGCAGCAACCAAGACCGTCCGGTCATCACGTCGTACGTCGAGGCGCCGACGCGCACCGTTTCCGCCAGGGGCGTCAACTTCGTCTACCGCGAGTTGGGGCCGAAGGGCGGGATCCCGGTCGTCTTCTTCGTCCATCTCGCCGCCACGCTCGACTACTGGGACCCGCAGATCGTCGACGCGATCGCGAAGGACCGCCATGTCATCACGTTCGACCAGCGCGGTGTCGGCGCCTCCAACGGCGAGGTGCCCGACAGCATCGAGGCGATGGCCGAGGACGCCTACGCGTTCATCACCGCGCTCGGCTTCGACAAGATCGACGTCTTCTCCTTCTCACTCGGCGGCATGATCGCCCAAACGCTCATCGCCGAGCACCCGGACCTGGTCCGCAGGCTGGTCCTCACCGGCACCGGCCCCAAGGGCGGCAAGGACATCGACAAGGTCGCCGGGATGACCTACCGCGACATCCTGAAGGCGACGCTGACACGCTCGGATCCGCGGGAGTTTCTGTTCTTCAACCGCGACGCTGTCGGCAAGCGCGCCGCGAAGGCGTACGTCGAGCGGACGACGGGCTCGCACACTGAGGTCCGCGACGCTCCGATGAAGACGAAGGGGTTCCAGACGCAGCTCAAGGCCATCAAGAAGTACGGCCGCGGCACACCGCAAGACCTGTCGAAGCTCACCCAGCCGACCCTGATCGCCAACGGCGACCACGACCGCATGGTGCCCTCGGTCCTGTCCGAGGACATGCACCGCCGCATCAAGGACTCCGAGCTGATCATCTACCCGAACTCCGGCCACGGCGGGGTCTTCCAGTACCACCGGGAGTTCGCGCCCGTCGCCGCCGAGTTCCTGAACCGATGAGCGGCACCCGAACCGACCGAGGAGGATCGGCGATGACAACGGCACCCGCCTCCGTCAAGAAGCCCTTCACGTCATCGATCCTGCTGTGGGTGCGCGACGACCGGCCCCGGCAGCAGGGGATGGACCGCTGGAAGGGCCCGCACTCCAAGATCATCAGCGCCACACCGGGACTCGATGAGTACCGCCAGATCCACCTGGCCGAGGACAACCCCGGCCTGTGGCCCGAGGCCGACGGTGTCGAGACCGCCATCCCCGCCGACCGCAGGATCGACGGGATCGCCGAGGTCACCTTCAAGTCCGTGCTCTCGCCCCTGCTGGGCCGGAAACAGACCAAGCTCGCCTATCTCGACGAGGTGAACCTGTTCCGCCGCACCCTGCTCTACGCCGGGCCGCCGTATTCGGCGCGCTGGTACGACATCGCGGCCACCGGTGAGCGGGCGGGAGCCAGGGCCCTGATCTACGTCAGGAGAAAGGAGGGAGTCGCCACCGGTGCCTTCCGGAGGATCATCACCGACCGCCTCGCCCCCGCGCTCGCGGCCACGGGTGAGTTGAAAGAGCTGCGGACCCAGGTGTTCATGCCCTGGCGCCGGGGCCAGTGGAACACGCCGAACGTGGCGCACGACAACCCGGCCGACCGGCAGTTCCACGCCTCGATCAGCCTCGGCTTCACCGATGCCGACGCGCGGAGCGCGTTCTTCGCGGGCGCCGCCGTCGCGAGCCTGTCGTCCAGGCTTCCCGCGTTCGCCACCGCGGTTCACGTCTACGAAGTGGAAGCGGCTCTCACGTACGTGGAGGGCGGGAGGGTTCTTCCCCACTACCGGAAGTGACCGGGCTTGGGCGAATGCCCGACTTGTGTTCAGCGCCAGGTGCCGTGCCAGTCGTAGAGCGGTGCGGTGGTCTGATACTCGCGGAGGGTACGGATCAGCCCGCTCTCGTGTCGGGCGATGGTCGCGCCTTCGAAGCCGGCGCGTTCGCCTGCCCAGGTGCATTCGAAGTTCCACTCGGCGATCTCGCGGTCGCCGGTGACGATGTGGTCGGTGACCTCCCACCGGTGCACGACGCCGCCCTTGTCGAACCAGGTCTGGGCCCATTGATGAACCGTGTCGCGGCCGCGGTAGACCGGCCCGTAGCACTCGGTGATGTGGCAATGCTCGGTGACGGCGCGGGCGATGCGGTCGGCGTCGGCGGCGATCCAGGCGTCGATGTATTCGGTCAATGCGGTCATGCGGTCGACGATAGCCACCTGAGTCCATTCACGACAGAGCGGCGGGGCCTTGGCGCTGGAGTTCCCGGGTCGCGGGTGGCGGCGCGGGCCAACTCGGCCTCGCCGATGCACTCGTGCTCAGAGGTTGATCATGTGGCCGGTGAGACCATGGAATGCCTCCTGGAGCGCCTCGCCGAGCGTGGGATGGGTGTGGACGTTGCGGGCCAGTTCGGCGGCGGTCAGGTCCCACTTCTGTGCGAGGGTGAGCTCGGGGAGGAGCTCGGCGACGTCGGCGCCGACCATGTGCCCGCCGAGGAGCTCGCCGTGCGCCGCGTCGGCGACGAGCTTGACGAAGCCGCCCGGCTCGCCCAGTCCCTGCGCCTTGCCGTTGGCGGCGAAGGGGAACTTCGCGACCAGCACGTCGTGGCCTTCGTCGCGGGCCTGTTGCTCGGTCAGGCCGAACGAGGCGACCTGGGGCTGACTGAAGGTCGCGCGGGGCATCATCCGGTAGTCGCCCAGCGGCATGGTCTCCGCTCCGGCTATGGTCTCGGCGGCGACGACGCCCTGGGCCTCGGCGACGTGGGCGAGCTGGAGCTTGGCGGTGACATCGCCGATGGCGTACAGGTGCGGCACATTGGTGCGCATGTACCGGTCGATCGTGATGGCGCCGCGTTCGGTGAGTGCGACGCCGGTGCGCTCCAGGCCGTAGCCGGTGACGCGGGGCGCGAAGCCGACGGACAAGAGCACCTTGTCGGCCCGGATGCTCGACCGCTCACCCCCGGCCGCGGTGTAGGTGATCGTGACCGACGTCCCGTCGTCGTCCACGGACTCGACCCGGGTTGACGTGAGTACGGCGATGCCGAGCTTCTTGTACTGGCGGGTCAGCTCCTTCGACACCTCGGCGTCCTCGTTCGGCAGGGCCCGGTCGAGGAACTCGACGACGGTGACCTCGACGCCGTAGCCTCGCAGGATGTAGGCGAACTCCATGCCGATCGCTCCGGCGCCGACGATGACGATCGAGCGCGGCAGTTCGCGGCTGAGGATCTGCGACTCAAAGGTGACGACGTTCTCGCTGGTCGCCACCCCCGGCAGCAGCCGCACGGTGGAGCCGGTGGCGATGACGGCGTCGTCGAAGGTGACGGTCTGATTGCCGCCGTCGGTGAGCGCCACCTCGATGGTGTGGGCGTCGGTGAAGGTGCCGTGGCCGTCGATTTCGGTGACGGCGTTCTTCTTCATGAGGAAATGAACGCCCTTGACCCGGCCGTCTGCCACTTGGCGGCTGCGGTCGTAGGCGGCGCCGTAGTCGAACGTCACCTCGCCCGAGATCCCGTACTGCTTCGCCTGGTGTTGGAAGGTATGAGCGAGTTCCGCGTTGCGCAGCAGCGCTTTGGAGGGAATGCAGCCGATGTTCAGGCACACGCCTCCCCAGTACTGCTTCTCGATGACCGCGACCGTCTTGCCGAGTTGGGAGGCGCGGATCGCGGCCACGTAGCCACCGGGTCCCGCACCGAGGACGACGACGTCGAAATGCGTGCTCATGGAGATGCTCCTTCTTGCTCGCTTGCACCCTGCGCGTCATCTCGCCAGGCCGGCCGGATGAGCCGGACGACGGCGAGTCCGCCCGCCGGTCAGGACCGGGCGGACTCGGTCGCGCAGCCAAGCCTAGATCTGAGTCCGGGCCAGGGTCGGGTAGTCGGTGTAGCCGGCGGCCGCACCGCCGTAGAGGGTCTCGGGGTCGACCTCGTTCAGGTCGGCGCCGGTGCGGAGCCGGTGGACGATGTCGGGGTTGGCCAGCGCGAATCGGCCCAGCGGGGCGATGTCGGCCAGGCCCGCCTCGATCTCGTCGGCGATCTGCTCGCGGGTGCGGCCGTAGCGGAGCACCAGCAGCGCGGTCGGCCACACGTCCCGGAGGGAGCGCAGCAGCTCGTCGTCGCCGACGTGGTGCAGGTGCAGGTAGGCGAGCTGCAGCGGGGCGAGTTCGCCGACGAGGTGCCGGTACTGGGCGCGGACGCTCTCGGTGTCGCCCTCGTCGATGCCGCCGAGCGGGAAGGCGGGGGAGAGGCGGATGCCGACGCGGTCGGCGCCGATCTCCTCGGCGACCGCCTGCGCGAGCTCGATGACGAACCGGGACCGGCGCTCCACCGATCCGCCGTAGGCGTCGGTGCGGTGGTTCGCGTTCGGGGACAGGAACTGGTGCAGCAGGTAGCCGTTGGCGCCGTGGATCTCGACCCCGTCGGCTCCGGCGCTGATCGCCGATGCCGCGGCGTGGCGGAACTCGGCGATCACGGCCTGGACTTCCGCGGTGGTCAGTTCGCGCGGGACGGGCGTCTGCTGCGGCCCGGTCGGCGTGAACATCTCCTGGTCGGCGTTGATGGCCGACGGGGCCACCGGCAGGCGGCCGTGCGGCGTGTTGTCCGGGTGCGAGATGCGTCCCACGTGCATGAGCTGGATGAACAGGGACCCGCCGCCCGCGTGCACCGCGTCGGCGACCGGCCGCCAGCCCTCGACGTGCTCGGGCGTGTAGATCCCGGGCGTGTTGAAGTAGCCCTGCCCGTCAGCGGACGGTTGGGTGCCCTCGGTGATGAGCAGTCCGAGTGAGGCGCGCTGCCCGTAGTACTGGGCGGCGAGTTCGCCGGGGGTGCCGTCGGCGTCGGCTCGGTTGCGGGTCATCGGCGCCAGTGCGAGCCGGTGCGGGAGCTCGACGCGTCCCAGTTTGAACGGCTGCCAGAGAGAAGACGAGGTCATGGTATGGACGGTCCTTTGCATCGGTCGGTCGGGAACGCCACCGGTGCGGCCACGAGACGCGGTGCCTCGGGCCTTCGTGGGAGAATGAACCGAGGCACTTCCGAGCCCACGCGGTAACGACTATACTCATAACTGAGTATAGTCAGAGTTTATTCCCGAAGGAGGCACTATGCCAACCGCCCCGCAACCGGTCGGGCGGCGCGAGCGGAACAAGCAGGAGAAGCTCGACCGCATTACGGCCGCCGCCAGCGAACTCTTCGCCGAGCACGGCGTCGACGAGGTCACCACCCAGCAGATCGCCGACAAGGCCGACATCGGTACCGGCACCCTGTTCCTCTACGCCAAGAACAAGGGCGAGCTGCTCCTGCTCGTGCAGAACACGGCCTACGCCGACGCGCTCGCCGAAGGCAGAGCCGCCGCCGAGGCCGCCCCCGATGTACTCGACGCGGTGATGGCGATCATCGCCCCCGTAGTGGCCTGCAACCGCAAGCAGATCGACAACGGCCGCACCTACCTGCGGGAGATGGTCTTCGGCGACCCCGCCGAACCCCACCACCGCGAAGCCCTCGGCCTCACCGTCCAGACCGAGCAGGCGATCGCCGAGGTCCTGCGACGGGACCAGCGCATCGACCCCGGCGCCGCGGCGACGCTCGCGCACATCGTCTCCGCGATCATGTTCATCAGCATGGCCGCCACCATCAACATAGGCCACACCGTCGACGACATCCTCAGTGAAATCCGCGAGCAGATCCAAGTCCTTCTGCCACGCTGATTGACGCGGCCACGGGCCGGACGCCGGACGCTTGAGCACCGAGTCTCCGAGGATGCCGGTGCCAGTGCAGGTGTCTACCATCCGAACTGACCGGCCAACAGGCATGTCCGCCGATGCCAACTGAAGGGGCGTCCCAGCATGACGACGATCTTTACCGTGTCCGTCGACTCCGTCGAGGGCTCCACGCTTCGAGGGAAGGTGCACATTGTGAACTCGGACGTCCCCTATGTGCCGGAGGAGTCTGCCTTCCCGCTCGCGTTGCTCGTTGATGCCTGGTGGCGCCTGGACAACGGCCATCTGGACAACCGAGACGCCGAAGCGAGCGGCGGCGAGCGCTACCCCTGCACCGAGGAGCAGGGCAAGGCGATCACCGCGGACATGCGGCTGAAGGACGAGTTCGCGCATCTCTACGAACTCATCCACGGCAAGGAGGTCAGGGTTGACAGGAACGGGTACCTGCTCGCAGACGATGGCTGGACCGTCCTCGAACCCAGGCGCAAAGCGGAAGAGGTGTACCGGCTGAGCGGGGGCAGCCGCCCCGGCTATTCCGTCTTCACCACGGGCGACGCCGACGCGCTCGAACAACGCGCCGCCGAGATTGTGACCTCGTACGGCCTCAGCCCGTACGCGAACGTCCCGCTGCTGAGTGAGATCGCAGCGCTGAGGAACGAACCCTGGGATCCCGAAGAGCCGGACGGCCCCATGGAAATGTGCGACTACGGCGAGTACGAGCCACTGAGGTATCGGTCCTTCGCCGACCGGCCCTACGCACCGATCGCGGTGACCGTCAGCGATGCGGGCTATCTCGAGCACATGGTCGCCGGCATGCGCTGGAAAACGGCCATGGCCGGAGTGGTGCGCTGAGCAGCCGCAACAGGATCACTCACGCTACGTGGCGTCGCTCCAAGGCGTCCCGCTTGAGTGAGGGCCGTCATTGAGAGGTCGATCGGTCTATGAGGTCGCACTCTCGTCGGGTCGCGCGGAGTTCGGTACAGCACTGGCATGGACGAGTTCGCCGGCGGCCGGGGCGGACCAGTCGGGCGAGGCGGCTGTGCCCCAGGTTATGGCGCCGTTCCGTTTCGATGGCGGAGAATGGCCGGGTGGAACGATGGCGAACGAGTACCCGGCTGCCGATGATCCTCGAGGCGCTGTGCCTGTCCGAGGAGGATCCGGCCGTGCGCCGGCTGGCCGGCGCGTTCGGAGGCGGCCCGGCCACGGTCAGGGAGCGGCTCGTCGGTGAACCCGCCCGCCGGTCGCGGCGGCTGCGGTTCGCCTCCGGCGGGGAGATCATCGTGCACGACGCCGCGGTCGTGGCGGTACTGCTGCACCTCGCGCCGACGCCTGGCGCGCCGCGCGGGCTCGACCTGTCGGACTGGATCGACGGCGCCGACAACGACGCCACCCTCGACGACCTCAAGAAGGCCCTTGAGGCTCCGCGCCACTTCGCGGGGATGGGCACGCCGTATTTCACGCTGGACGGCGGATACGCGCGAGCCGACTTCAAAGACCGCCGCGGCTGGAACGATGCGGGGAACCTCCTCGGCATCACCGTCACCGTGGAGCAACCCGGTCTGGCCTGCGGGCCCGATGACGACGACTGCCCCGCCTGCGCCGACCTCCTCGTCCGCACGAGCGGCTCGGGCGGCGGCGTCGATGTGGACGCCACCGCCGATGCGCTCACCGCGGCACTCACGGCCGGTCTGCTCACCGAGGACGCCCACTGGGTCAAGCTCGCCGACCTGCGGCCGCTGCACGCCTCAGGGCTCATGGAACGGGTGGAGTGCCAGCTCACGTGCACCGCATGCAGGCGGATCATCTGCTTCACCTTGTTCCGCGACTCGTCTGCGACCTTCGGGTACCACGTGTTGAACGACGCGATGCGGCGACCGCTCGAGGCGATCCCGCCCGTCGAGCAGTGGGGCGAGGAGGCCAGGATCGCACAGGAGGACGACGCGATGCGCTACGTCGACCACGAGCCCGGGGCGTGGTTCCTCGTCGAGAAGCAGGGCGGCCTCTTCCTCGACGCCAGATACAGCTACAACACCATGCTGGACGACTCCGCCCTGATCCGCCTTGACGAAACCGAGCTGAAGTCCTACCGTGCCCGCGGCCGCGACGCCATCTCGGCCTTGGCGAAGCGGCTCGCGGACAACGCTCCCTATAAGGAGGAGTCCCCTTTCCATCAGAGGGATCTGTTCCGCGGCCCGGGCGGCAAGCAGTATCGCGAGGCGGTCACCGCCGCGATCGTCAACCACACGTGGCTCGCGCAACAACGCCGAACGACCTGACCCGAGCACATCGCGCCGGAGCCCGCACGCTCTGCGTGCGGACCGACGCTGTCGTCGGCGGCCTCTGCGCTCGCGGTTAGCATCAGAACTTCGGGCCCGATGCCGGGCCCGAAAGGGGGAGGGACCACCATGAAGATCATCGTCATCGGCGGGAGCGGCCACATCGGGACGTACTTGGTCCCGCGGCTCGTGCGCGCGGGGCACGAGGTCGTCAACATCAGCCGCGGGAAGCGGCACGCCTACGCCGAAGCGCCCGAGTGGGCGCAGGTCCGGCAGGTCACCGCCGACCGCGAGCAGGAGGACGCCGACGGCGTCTTCGGCGCCACCGTGGCCGCGCTGCGGCCCGACGCCGTCGTGGACCTGGTGTGCTTCACGCCCGAATCCGCTGTGGATCTGGTGGAGCGGCTGCGCGGGGAGACCGGGCACCTGCTGCACTGCGGCTCGATCTGGCGCTACGGATCCAGCCTCCGTGCACCGATCGTCGAAGGCGAGGGCACCGCCCCGTTCGGCGAGTACGGCATCCAGAAGGACCGGATCGCCCAGATCCTCAAGGAGGAGACCGCGGGCGGCGGGCTGGCCACCACCTCGCTCCACCCTGGGCACATCGTCGGCCCCGGCTGGCACCCCATCGGGCCGCTGGGCAATCTCGACCCCGAGGTGTGGCGCACGCTCTCGTCGGGACGCACGCTGCGGATCCCCGGGATCGGTGCCGAGCACCTGAACCACGTCCACGCCGACGACGTCGCGCAGGGCTTCGCGCTGGCGATCGAGCACCGGGACGCGGCAGCAGGCGAAGACTTCCACGTCGTCGCCCCGACCGCGATGAACGTGCGCGGCCTCGCGACCGCCGCGTCCTCCTGGTTCGGGCAGGAGGCGTCGCTGGAGAGCGTGAGCTGGGACGAGTTCCGGGCCGGCACGACCGCCGAGCACGCCGACACGAGCTGGGCGCACCTGTCCCGAAGCCAGGTGTGCAGCATCGAGAAGGCCCGAACGCTGCTCGGATACGCGCCCGCCTACGAGCCCGACGCCGCGATCCTGGAGTCGTTGCGCTGGCTCATCGAGCACGACCGCATCGATGTCGAGCACTCCCTCGTCGTCTGACCGCCGCGACCGGGCCCACGGCTGTCACGACTCCGGCGCGATCGTGAGGCGGGGCCGGACGATGCCTGGTGCGGCCTCACGTCCTCGGTCGGGCGCCGCTCGCCGCTGACCGGCGAGGCGAACTTCTCCGGCTACGGCGTCTGAAGTTCGGCCTTCCACATCGCTGTCCTCGACAGGTGACGGGTACACGGCACGGTTCGAAGCCGCGCCGGACGCAGGCCGTGGTGACGGGCGGCGTGCAGCGCCCCTTCCGCGTTCCCCGCGGATGTGAACGTGCACGCAGAATCTCCCCATCAGGGCCAGAAACCGTTGTCTCCTCGGGATCTCGTTTCGGAACTGCAATCATTTTATCGAAACAATCTCTTCGCAAAAGGCGTATATAACTCACACACGCCTTGCCTTCAGTGATGCATGTCGCTATTTTGATGTAAACGTTCACAGTCCGCCGTCGAGCTTCGGCGGTGGCATCCCTCAACTGAGACAAGGACACAGCATGCGAGGTAAAGGAGCTATCGCCGTCGCGGCGGCGGCCGTTCTGGGCTTGGCAGCCTGCGGCGGACCCACTGAGGAGGAGCAGCGATCCGAACTGGAGTGGGACGCCGACGCTCAGCAGTACGTCATCGAGGAGGAGATCGCCTCTGGTGAAGTGCCGCTGAAGGTCTGGTTCGAGGAGGACTATCTCGCCGAGGCCGCCATCGCCGCCTTCAAGGAGGAGTTCAAGGACGAGTACCCGGATATCCAGGTCGAGTACGAACTCGTCGCCAAGAACGACGCGGTCGAGAAGATGTCCCTCGCCGGTGAGGCCGGCAACGGCGCCGACGTCTACATGAGCTTCTACGACCAGGTCGCGCGTGCCATCGACGACGGCACCGCCGCACCGCTGGGCGAGTACACCGGCGTGCTCCAGGAGCGGATGAGCGAGGCCTACACCAGCGTCGTCTCCGTCGAAGACCAGATGCACGCCGTCCCGGTCACCACCGAGTCGCTCGCCCTCATCTACAACACCACCCTTCTGGAGGAGCTGACCGGCTCCACCGAGCCGGCCGCCACCTGGGAGGAGATCAAAGATCTCGCGGCGGCCTACAACGACCCCGGCGCCAACCGGTGGACGATGCGCATGTCCACCGCCGAGATCTACCGCGCCTACCCGATCCTGTCCTCCCTGGGTTGGCACGTGTACCCCGACGGCAGCGTCGACGACCCCGGATTCGACGACCCCGCACTGACCGCCGCGCTCGACTACTACGGCGGCCTGCGAGAGATCTACAACGTGCCGAGTGCCGACAGCACCTGGGAGACCATCGAGGAGGCCTTCGCCAAAGGGGAGACCCCGTACGTCATCACCGGACCATGGAGCTTCTCGCTCTTCGACACCGGTGCGGCGGAGAACGGCTTCGAGTACGGCGTGACCACCCTGCCCGGCGTCGAGGGCGGCGAACCCGCCGGTTCCTTCGCCGGCATGCACGTCGCGGTCGTCTCCGGCTACTCCGAGTACCCGGCCGCCGCGCGCGTCTTCGCGAACTTCCTCGCCTCCGACGCCGGCGCCGCCGCCGTCTACGCCGCCACAGGCCAGATCCCGGCCCTCAACGCCGACCTCCTGACCGGCGTCGAGGGCATCGAGGATGACCCGCACGTGGCCGGGATCGTCGCCCAGTCGGCCAACGCCGAGTTGATCCCGCAAGTGCCCCAGTACTTCTGGGAAACCGGCAACACCATGGTCATCGACGTGTGGGACGAACTCTCCGACGCCGCCGCGGCCCAGGAGAAGGCCGTGACGACCTACAACGAACTGCACGGGATCTAGGGATCGACCGCTGTGACCACCACTGAGACCACCGAACTGCCCGCCCCGGCCCCGGACCGCGCCACGCGCGGTCCGGGGCGGGCGGGCCCCGGCCTCCCCGCGTCGGTCCCGGGCATCGCCTCGGGGCTGGTGTGGGGTGCGGGCCAGTTGATCAACCGCCAGGCCGGCAAGGCCGCCTTCTTCTTCGCGTTCTTCGCGGCCCTGATCGGCTGGGAGATCGCCACCGGCAACTACTACGCCGGTATGCAGTTCACACCGCGCTTGAACGGCGGGTTCTTCGTTCGCGGGCTGTGGGGCCTGTCGACACTCGGCACCCAGCCGCGCGAGATGACCCTCACCGGCCTGACCGAGGGCGACAACTCGATCGTCCTCATGGCCAACGGCCTCATCAGCCTCCTGACCCTGGCCCTGCTCGCGGTCGTGTGGATCTGGAGCATCCGCGACGCGGCCCGCTACCGGGCCGACCTGAACACCGGCCGCAGACCCGAGACCTCACGCGGATACTTCAGCCGCCTGTGGGAGGGCGCGTTCGCCTACATCGTGCTGTCGCCCGGACTGATCCTGATCGTGTTCATGTCGGTCCTGCCGGTGCTCTTCGGCATACTCGTGGCCTTTACCGACTACAACAGGGACAACCTCCCGCCGAAGAACCTCGTGCACTGGGTCGGCTTCGAGAACTTCGCGACCATCTTCGCCGTCCCCTCCTGGACCGCGACGTTCACGGGAATCCTCGGCTGGACCCTGGTCTGGGCGGTGCTCGCGACGGTCACCACCTACGCCGCGGGCCTGCTCCTGGCCGTGGTGCTGGCGAGCAGGCGAGTCAGGTTCCCGCGTGTGTGGCGCTCGGTGTTCCTGCTGCCGTGGGCCGTCCCCGCGATCGTCTCCGCGCTGGTGTTCCGCTCGATGTTCAACGGCCAGTTCGGGCCCGTCAGCCAGTGGCTGGTCGACATGGGCATCACCGACGAGCGCGTCTACTGGTTCACCGACCCCTCGCACCCGAGCCTGGCCCGCGCGGTCGCGCTCCTGGTCAACCTGTGGCTCGGCTTCCCGTTCTTCATGGCCCTGGTCGGCGGCGTCCTCGCGAACATCCCCGACAGCTACTACGAGGCCGCCCGCATCGATGGCGCCGGACCCCTCCAGCAGTTCCGCCACATCACCGTCCCGATCGTGCAGCGGACGGTCGCGCCGCTGATCGTCCTGTCGTTCGTGTCCAACTTCAACAACTTCGGGGTGATCTACTTCCTCACCGAAGGAGGACCGGACAATGTGGAATACCGCTTCGCAGGGAGCACCGACCTGCTGGTCACCTGGCTGTTCAAGCTCACCCTCGACAACCGGCTCTACAACATCGGCGCGGTGATGAGCCTGGTCATCTTCGTCATCGTCGGCGCCATCTCGGTAGTGAACCTCAACCGCACCAAAGCGATCCGGGAGCTCTGACCCATGGCAGCCATTTCAGTGAGAACCGGGCCCCGTCGCCGCAGGAGCGTCGAAGGCCGACAGCGAGTGCGCGACGGACTGACCGACACGCTCATCCACCTCCTGCTCCTGGTCGTCGCGGTCATCGTGATCTTTCCGCTCTTGTGGGTCGTCGGCTCCTCCTTCGGCCCCAGCGGGGGACTGGCGAACGCCAGTCCCGTCCCCGAGAACGCGACCTTCGACAACTACGTCCATCTGTTCACGCAGACGAACTACGGGCGCTGGTACCTCAACTCGCTCTATGTCGCGGTGATCAACATGGTCGGCTCCGTCGGCCTCTCCGCGCTGTGCGGCTGGGTGTTCGCCCGCATCCGCTTCCGCGGACGCAAGGCCAGCATGCTCGGGATACTCATCCTTCAGATGTTCCCCAGCTTCCTGACCGCCATCGCGGTGTACATGCTGTTCCTCAACTTCGGGCTGCTCGACTCGCTCACCGGCCTGGCCCTGGTGAGCATCGCCGCCGCCCTGCCCTACAACACCTGGCTCATGAAGGGCTACACCGACAATCTGCCCGCGAGCCTCGACGAGGCCGCCGCGCTCGACGGGGCGGGACGGCTCACGATCTTCCGGAAGATCGTGCTGCCGCTCATGCGCCCGATGCTCACCTTCGTGGCCATCACCAGTTTCACGGTGCCGTGGATGGACTTCATCCTCCCGCGGCTGCTGCTCCAGAGCAGCGGCAAGCAGACCGTGGCCCTGGGCCTGTTCCAGATGATCACCGACCAGTACAGCAACGACTTCACCACCTTCGCGGCCGGCGCGGTGGTGCTGGCCGTGCCCATCACGATCCTCTACATCGCCCTGCAGCGCCACCTGGTCACCGGGGCCATGGCCGGGGCGGAGAAGGGATGAGCACTCCGAACACCGCGACAAGTCCTGACTTCAGGGCTTCGCCGAAATTCGGCGGCGGTTCCCCGCCGCCGTCAACGGGCGCCCGCAGCGCCCGACCCCGATCGCAAAGGAGCGACACATGAGACGGATGATCGCGGTGGCCCTGGTGGCCGCCATGAGCTTCGTCGCGTTCGCCACGGCCTCCCCGGCCCAGGCCGTCAGAGACGACTTCTACATGGGCGTCGACGTCGGCACACTCGCCGAGGTCGAGGCCTCCGGCGAGCGTTTCTACGACGACGGCGCGCAAGGCGACGCACTCGAGATCATGGCCGACAGCGGCGCCAACCTGGTGCGGCTGCGGTTGTGGAACAACCCCTACAGCACCTCGGGCCAGCCCTACGGCGGCGGCACGAACGACTTGGCGACGACCATCGAGTTGGCCCAGCGAGCCAAGGCCCTCGGCATGGACGTCCTGCTCGACCTCCACTACTCGGACTTCTGGGCCGACCCTGGCAAGCAGATCAAGCCCAAGGCCTGGCAGAGCATGTCCTACAGCCAGCTGACCGCCGCGGTCCGCACCTACTCCCGCGACGTCGTCTCCCAGATGGCGGCCGCGGGTGCCACGCCCGACATCGTCCAGGTGGGCAACGAGATCACCAACGGGATGTTGCAGCCCACGGGCAGCACCTCCAATTGGACGCAGCTGGGCGGCCTGCTCAAGGCCGGCATCGCGGGCGTCCACGAAGGCGCCGGCGGCATCGAGATCGCCCTGCACCTCGACCGCGGCGGCAACAACGGCGCCTATCGCACCTGGTTCGACAACGCCCGCAACCAGGGCGTCCCGTACGACATCATCGCCATGTCGTACTACCCGTACTGGCACGGCACGATGAGCCAGCTGCGCAACAACATGAACGACGTGTCCGCGCGCTATGGCAAGGACGTGCTCGTCGTCGAGACCGCCTACGCGTGGACCCTCCAAGACGGGGACGGGCGCGGCAACATCTTCACCGCGGACCACGCCCAGGAGTCGGGTTACGCGGCGACCGTGGCGGGGCAGACGCAGTTCCTGCGCGACCTGCAGGACGCCATCGCCGACGTGCCGAACGACCGGGGCCGGGGCCTGGTGTGGTGGGAGCCGGCCTGGACCGGCGACACCAGCTGGGCCACGTCGGCGGGAATGTCGTACATCAACGACCAGGCCGGCGAGAGCAACTCGTGGGACAACCAGACCCTGTTCGACCACAACGGGAACAAGCTGTCGACGCTGGACTTCTTCGGCGAGGTGACCGGCGGCGATCCGGGCACGGGCGAGAACGTGCTGTCCAACGGCGGTCTGGAGTCGGGCAGCGGCAGGACGGCGAGCGGCTGGAGCGTCTGGGCCCAGACGAGTGCCGACACCGATGCGGCCTTCCGGGAGACACGCGGGAGCATCTACCAGGGCAGCGCCAAATTCACGCACTGGAAGAACACGGCGTACACCGTCTCGACCTACCAGGCGCTGAGCGTCCCGAACGGGACGTACACGCTCACCGCCTGGGTCATGAACGGCGGCGGCCAGAACACCGCGCGCATGTACGCCAAGGGGTACGGCGGCAGCGAACGGCAGGCCGATCTACCGGTGACGTCGCAGTGGACGCAGGTGTCCCTCACGGGCGTCCAGGTCACCAACGGCCAGATCGAGGTCGGGTTCTACTCGAACGCCAACGCCGGGAACTGGATCAGCTTCGACGGCGTGAGCCTGTCCCGCACCGGCTGAGCGTGCGGTCGGAGGCCGTCCAAGCCACGGGCGGCCTCCCCGCACGCCGGCGATGGGGAAAGATCGACACGAGAACCCTAGGGAGCGTCGAAGAAATTGCCACGGAAACGACCGACGATCAACGACGTCGCCCAGGCCTCAGGGGTCTCACGAGGCACGGTCTCGCGAGTCCTCAACGGACAGGCCAACGTCTCCCTGGCCGCCGAGCTCGCCGTGCGCCGCGCGGTGAGCGAGACGGGATACGTCGTCAATCGAGCCGCCCGCAGCCTCAAGACCAGCCGCACCGGCTCGATCGTCATGGTCCTGTCCGAACCGCAGGAGCGCCTGTTCGAGGACCCGAACTTCTCGGTGCTCATGCGGGTCGCCACGAACCAGCTCGCCGAGCGCGACATGTCCCTGGTGCTCATGATCGCCGACGACGTCGGCGGCCGCGAACGCGTCGCCCGCTACCTGCGCGGCGGCCACGCCGACGGGATACTCCTCATCTCGACCCACGCCGACGACCCGCTCTTGGAGGCCATCGAGCGCTCGCAGGTGCCCGCCGTGGCATGCGGCGCCGTGCTCGGGCGCGAGAGCGTCATCCCCTACGCCGCGGCCGACGACCGCGGCGGCGCGAGGCAGGCCACGGAGTACCTGGTCGACCGGGGACGCCGCAGGATCGGCATGATCACCGGCCCGCTCGACACCCCGGGCGGTTCGCTGCGGATGGAGGGCTTCACCAGCGTGCTGGGCCGCAAGGTCACCAAGCGCATGGTCGTCCACGGCGACTACACGCAGGCCGGCGGCGAGCGGGCGATGCACCGGCTCCTGGAGGCCTTTCCCAATCTGGACGCGGTCTTCGTCGCCTCCGACCTCATGGCCGCCGGGGCGCTCCAGGCCCTCCACGCCGCGGGCCGCAGCGTCCCCGGGGACGTGGCCGTCGCCGGGTTCGACGACTCGGCCATCGCCACCGCGACGAACCCGATGCTCACCACCGTCCGCCAGCCCCTGGACACGATCGCCGAGGAGACCGTGCGCCTCCTCATCGCCCTTCTCGACGAGCAGGACGTGCAGTCCGTGGTCTTGCCGACCGAGCTGATCGTCCGCGAATCCGCCTGAGCCAGTGACCCTCAGAAGGAGACATCGAAGAACTTGACTACGTTTCAATATATCGATATAATGACATTTAATGTGAACGTTCCCAGCATTGACCGACTCGGGTCGATTGAGGGAGGACTCCCAGAGTTCCGCCATTGAACTGGTACAACAACATGCTTCCCGGCACGCCGCCCTCGGCGTCCGCCGAGCATCGTGCCTGGGAACGTTTTCAGTAACCCTCACGACTCTCCTTGAAGGAGTTCTCATGCCAATGCAACGACGGACCTTCCTCGGCCTCGGCGCTGCCGGGGTGCTCGGCGCGGGCGCCACGTCCCTGTTCGGCGCAGCCCCGGCACTCGCCGATCCCGCCCCGGCCAACCCGTTCGCCGTGGGCGTGCGCCGCTACAACTGGACCCGTGGCAGCCGCGCGGTCACCACCTACGTCTACTACCCGGCCACCGGCTCCGCCGGAGGCAACCCGGTGACGGACGCCCCGGTCGCCAACGGCGTCTTCCCCGTCTACAACTTCACCCACGGCTTCCAGAGCAGCCCGCAGAACTCGCTGTTCATCATCCGGCGCCTGGCCGAGGCGGGCTTCATCGTCCCCGCCCCGCACTTCAACCACAACCCCAGCGACGTCGGCAACGGCGAAACCCCGAAGGACGTCTCGCAGGCCATCACCAACACCCTCGCGCTCAACACGAGCGGGCCGCTCGCCGGGCACATCCGCACCGACATCGGCGTCGGCGTCTCGGGCCACTCCCTCGGCGGCATGACCACGCACGGCCTGCTGACCCGCTGGGCCGACAGCCGCATCATCTCCGCCAACCCGCAGTCGTGCACCGACCAGGGCACCCCGTCGAGCTCGGTCAACGCCAAGGTCCTGTTCGTCCACGGCGACCGCGACGACCTCACCGGGTACAGCTCGGCCCGGCAGGCCTACGCCGAGATGACCTGGCCCAAAGCCTTCCTCACCTTCGTCGGCGGCAGCCACACCAGCTTCTGGAGCGACCAGCGCTTCCCCACTACGGTCGTCGACTGGGCCCGCTGGACCATGTACGGCGACACCGCCGCCCGCGACCGCCTCCCGGCCGACGCGGCCGGATCCAACACCCGATGGGAGGCCGAGCTGGGCGACTCGTCCGGCCAACCCGGCGCCTACCGCCTGATCGCCCGGCACAGCGGGAAGTACGCCGACATCGACGGCCTCTCCACCGCGGCAGGGGCGAAGCTGCTCCAGTGGTCCTCCACCGGCCGGACCAACCAGCAGTTCGAGTTCGTCGACGCCGGCGAGGGCCACTTCAAGATCAAGGCGCGGCACTCCGGCCTCGTCCTGCAGGTCGCGAGCAACGCCAACGGGGCGGACATCACCCAGCAGGCCGACACCGGTGCCACGAGCCAGCACTGGCGCCTCACCGAGCACGGCGGCGGCGTCGTCAGCATCATCAACCGGCAGTCCGGCCTGGCCATGGACGTGTGGGAGTACTCCACCGCCGACGGTGCTCGAGTCACCCAGTACCCCTACAACGGCAACGACAACCAGCGCTTCACCCGCCAACCCGTCTGAGCCGGCCATGAGATTAGAACGATTCAATGCAATCCGGTCCGGTGACGCCGCACGGCCTCCCGGCATTCAGTGCCGCCGCACCCGAGCTTCTACATCGGCTCGGACGTCACCACCAATCCCTGGCCCGACATCCACACCCCGTAGGACTCCGCCGCCCCGGGCGCCTGTGCCGGAACGCCCGGGGCGCGCGGCCAACACTCACGATCCACACTCCCCACCGGCGGCCGCGGTCATCGCGGTCGCCGGTGGGCCTTCGCAGCACCGACAACCAGGAGGCTCACATGAAACGTCGGACCGCCCTCGGCGCGGCACTCATCGCCGCACCGGCAGCGCTGCTCGACCTCACGGCGGGGTCGGCCGCCGCGGCCGCACCCTCGCTCGGATCGCCGACGGTCACCACGCTTACCACCGACGGCCGCACCGCGCTCACCTACACCGGCTACATGAACGGGGAGTCGTTCCAGCAGGACGGCATCACCACGTTCAACGGCTGGCAGTACACGGCGTGGTGGGACCAGGCCGGCCATGTGAACCTTGCCCGCCGCGCGATCGCCGCCGGCGCGTGGCAGACCATCCGCCTCGGCGACTACCGGACCACCTCGACCGACTCGCACAACACCATCTCGATCGGCGTCTCCGGTCAGGACGGCACGATGCACCTCGCCTTCGACATGCACAACTCGCTTTTGAAGTACCGCAAGTCGATCGCAGGCCTGGCGACGTCCCCGGCGACCGCGGCCTGGTCGACGGCGAGCTTTGGAGCCGTGACCGACTCGCTCGGAGGCCAGCGCCTGTCACAAGCGACTTACCCGCGGTTCTTCCGGGCCCCGGACGGAGTGCTGCAGATGAGCATCCGCACCGGCGCCAGCGGCGCGGGCGACCTGGTGCTCTTCGAATACCGGAGCGGCACCTGGAGGTACCTGGGGCAGTTCCTCAACGGCACGCGCGCCGACAACAACGCGTACCTCTTCGGCATCGAGTACGACGACACCGGACTCGACACGAGCGACCTGTTGCACGCCACCTGGACGGTGCGGGAGACGCCGAACGCGAGCACCAACCACGACCTTTACTACGCCTACAGCAAGGACCAGGGCCGCACCTGGCGCAACAACGCGGGCAACACGGTGGCGACCACCGGTTCGAACCCGCTCGTCGCCGACTCGGCCGGCTTGCGGGTGGTCGGCATCGGACAGAACCGGGGCCTGATGAACCAGGAGTCGCAAGTGGTCGACCGCGCGGGCCACGTCCACGTGCTCGCCTCGCACATGGCCCCCTCGGTCTCCAGCGACGCCGACTTCGACAGTGCGCGACGGAAGTCCGTGCTGGTGCACTACTGGCGCGACAAGCCCACCAAGGCATGGAACCGGCAGGTGCTGTCCTACACGGGCGTGATGACCCGCGCCGACCTCGGGGTCGACGCGAACGACAACCTGTACATCGCCGCCGGGAACTCTTCGACGAGGAGGCTGAGCGTCTACACGGCGTCGAAGGCGTCGGGCTGGACCGACTGGGCCGCTCGGTACACCTCGAGCGTCGAGTACTACTCCGATCCGCTGCTCGACCACGCCCGGCTGCTCGACGGCGCCGTCTCGGTCTTCGCCCCCCGATACGGCGGCAGCCGGATCGATGCGCTCCATTGGGCGACAACCCTTTAGCAACCGACCTCTTTTGGAGTGACGCATGCGTACCACCAGCAATCGAACGGGCCCCTCGGCCGGCCGCCGGGCTCGGCTGCACCGAACGGCCGCGAGTGCCGCTGCGGTGCTCGTCCTGACCGGGACGGGCGTGCTCGGTTCGGCGACACCGGCATCGGCCTTGTACGGCGACGCCGACATACAGCCGATCGAGAGCAACCTCGCCGAGAAGGGCTGGGTCGAGGCGAGCGCGAGCAGCGGCTCGGACACCGCCGCCGCGGCCATCGACCAGGACGCCGGCACCGCTTGGACGCCGACGGAGACCGGCCCGGGGCAATGGGTGCAGCTGGACTTGGGCGGGACGTACGACAACGTCCGCAAGGTGCACGTGACCTTTCCCGACGTCGGCGCCGTGTACCAGTACGTCGTCGAGGCTTCGCCGGACGGTGAGGAGTGGGAGGTCATCGCCGACCGGTCGGACGCCGCCGTCCCGGGCGCGGGCGGCGTCGACCTGTTCACTCGGCCGGGCACCAGGTACGTGCGGGTCACGGTCACCGGAGCCTCGCCCGGCGCCGAGATCGGCGTCAGCGAACTCATGGTCTTCAACTACCTTCGCGACGACCTCGTCCTCGGTGCGGACCTGTCCTGGATGGACGACAACAGGAACCGGGAGTACTGGGTCCACCCGCAGGTCGACGAGGACCGCGGCGCCGGCCCGTTCCTGCTCGACGTGATGGAGGACCGGGGCTTGGAGTACACCCGGTTGCGGGTGTTCAACGAGCCCCGCAACGAGTCCACCGGCAGCCCGAACACGATCCCCTACCAAGGGCCGGAGCGGACACTGACCTCGGCGCAGTGGGTCGCCGAGCGCGGACTCGGCCTGGGAATCGACTTCCACTACGCCGACTCGTGGGCGGACCCGAGCAAACAGCCCAAGCCCCGGGCGTGGGCCGAGCTGGAATTCGACGAGCTGACCGACGCCGTGTACGACTACACCCACGACTACGTCGCACAGCTCGTCGAGCAGGGCACGGTCCCGGACAAGGTCGCGGTCGGCAACGAGATCGCCAACGGGTTCATGTGGGGCAGTGAAGCGGTCGGTGCCCCCGCCACGGAAGCGGTGCACACCGGGGCCAACCCGGCGTACTTCCGCGATCAGGCGCACGTCTACCAGTCGCAGCCCGGCGGCGGCATCCTCTGGCAGTACCGGCATTCCGCAGACCCCGCCGAGTATCAGCTGTACCTGGACTCCTGGGACCGGTTCACTACCCTCCTTGCCGCCGGGATCGCCGCGGTCCGCGACGCTTCGCCTGAGACGCAAGTGGAACTGCACTCGGTCATCGGGCGCATCAGCGGCATGGACAAGGCGGGGGAGTACTGGGAGCAGCTGACGACCCGGTTGACCGCCAAAGGCCAGGACTTCGACGTGCTCGGGCTCTCCTACTACCCCGAGCACCACGGCACCCTCGAGCAGATGGAGGCGCATCTGCACACGCTCGCGACCGCCTACCCGCAGTACGACCTGGAGATCGCGGAGACGTCGTACCCCGCCACCGGCGGCGGCACCATGCCCAACTCCACGTTCCCCCGCACGGTGCAGGGCCAGGCCGACGCCATTCAGGCGGTGTTCCAGATGGTCAACGACGTCGCCGACAATCGCGGCGTCGGGGCGCTCACCTGGGAGCCGGCGAGCTTCCAGTCGATGTTCCGGTCAGTGCCGGACATGGCGAACACCTCCGAGCCCAACGCCTCGATCGACGTCTACAACCAGAGCCGCGCCACCCACATCCTCGAGGACACCGTCTACACCGCGGTCCAGACCGGGGGCACCCCAGTGCTTCCGGACTCGGTCAACGTCCTGACCACTGAGGACGATTCGCTGAGGCCGGTCCCCGTCGACTGGGAGGACCTGCCGGCCGTGGCCACCGCGACCCCCGGCCGGCTCGCCGTCACCGGCACGACCGAGTACGGCCAGGTGGAGGCAGTCGTCTCCGTGGTGGACGAGTACGCCTCGGTCGCCTGCGACGCGGTGGTCAGCGGCACGCGCTTCGGGACCCTGTCGGTCAAGGCCGGCACCACCTGCCTGGACGACAACGCCCGCGTGTTCGGCCCGGTGACCGTGGCCGAAGGCGCCGGACTGGTGGCGGACGGGGCCCAGATCACCGGCCCGATCGCCGCCGACGGCGCGGACCTGGTGGCGCTGTGCGATACCCGAGTGCTCGGCCCGGTGACCCTGACCGGAGGGTCGGCCGTCGCCCTCGGCGACCCCGAACTCGGCTGCGACCCGAACCGGCTGACCGGGCCGGTCACGATCACCGACACGACCGGATGGAACGTGTTGGCGGGCAACACGATATTCGGCCCCCTCTCCTGCGCCGGCAACGAGCCGGCGCCGGTCCACCACGGGACGCCCAACCGAGTGCTGGGCGCCAGGAGCGCGCAGTGCGCGGGGCTCTGAGCAGGTGACTTCGGCGGCCGCTCCCATAGGGCGGCCGCCGAACCGATGCCGATTCAGGCGGTGGACTCGCGCCGCACGATCTCGAACGGGACGGTGTACTGGCGCGGTGGGCTCGAGGGGTCGGCGATGCGCGAAATGATGAGATCGACCGCTTTGGCGGCCTTCCACCGGTGGTCGGGATGGACGGTGGACAGCGAGGGGATGAAGGACGCGGATTCGGGGACGTCATCGAAGCCGATGACGCGCATGTCGCCGGGAACGCTGACGCCGCGGTCCCGCAGGCCGCGCATGACCCCCATCGCGACGGTGTCGTTGAACACGACCACCCCGTCGATCCCCAGTCCCGCCTCGGCGATGCGGCGACCGGTGCTGCGAGCGCCCTCCCGGGACAGCGCATCGACCATGAACCGCAGTCGCGGATCGGTCGCGAGGCCGCGGTCCTCCAGCGCCGTCCGGTATCCGTTGTAGCGCCGCGTGAACATGGTGAGCCGATCGAGATTTCCCCCGGTGACGACTGCGATGCGCTGGCAGCCCTGGTCGATCAGGTGCTCGGTGGCCGCCGCGGTGCCTGCCTCGTTGGGCACCGTGATGTGGTCGAAGCGGCCTGCCGGGTCCTGCTCGCCCATGAGCACGATCGGGTAGCCCTGCACGGGCACCGGCGGGACCAGCGAGTCGACCTCGACCGCGGAGAGGATGAGGCCGTCCAGTTGAAGCCTGCGCGACTGGGCGATGGCCGCGGCCTCGCCGGCGGCGAGGGCACCGGTCTGCTCGATCGCGACATGATAGCCGCGCCGCCGCGCCTCCTCGATGACCAGCTCGGCCATCATCCCGAAGTAGGTGTTGCCGACCTGGGGAACGGCGAGCCCGATGACGCCGCTGCGCCCCGCCCGCAGATTCCGCGCGGACGGATTGATCTGGTACCCGGATTCGCGGATGGCGGCGAGGACGCGTTCGCGCGCGTCTTCACTGACGCGGACCCGTTCGTTGATGACGTTGGAGACCGTCATCGTCGACACGCCCGCGAGCTGCGCGACATCGCTCATGGTGATCTTGCCGTCCTTCGCCATGCCTTCACCGCCTGCGTGGTCGTCGAGTGCGGGCGGCAGGGGCGCCTCGGTGGCAGTCAGGGCTCGCACTTGCGGCGGGGGAGCCGCTCACCGAGTCTATCGAGCCCCACCAGATCGCCTTTGCGGCTGCGGCGTCGAGCGCCGGAAGCACTCGGAGCCTGGGATCGGGGTGGGGCGGCCGGTTCGGTATCGCTCGGAAGCACCGGCCGCCCCATGGGGAATCAGGCGTTGGACCCCTGGCGGATGTCGGCCAGTACGGTGTCGGCGCCGCAGGTGGAGCCGACCGGGGCGAGCTGCCAGCGGTGGAGGACCGCGAGGTCGGGTGCCGCTTGCATCGATGACTCCCTTGTGGATTCAATGGCTGAGGAAGAGAGGTTCATCGGGGTCAGCACGAGCCGCCGCCCGTGAGGGTCAGCAGCGCGAGGCGGTACGGCAGCTGGGAGTACTCCATGCCGTCGGTGCTCGGGTCGCGGCCCTGGTAGAGCATCTGGAGGTTGCCCGTGTCGATGTTCATCCTCTGGTCGTTGCCGGACCGGATGAGCTCGCCGTGGCTGATGTCGGCCGTCCACTGGCCGTCGGGGAACGTCACGTTCGCGATCCCGGCGAACGGATCGCTCTGGTCGCCGTTCTGCAGCTGCCACTGCCCGGTGAGGCCGTCGGCGGTGTACGAGCGGTAGTAGCGGCCGTTGGAGCCCATCGCCTCCCAGATCAGCAGGTACTGGTTGGAGTTGTCGACCTGGTAGACCGCGCCGCCCTCGAAGAGGAGGTCACGGGTGTCCTGCAGGACGATCTGGGTGTTGCGGAAGTTGTTCGGGAACTCGCCGATCGTGGTCTCCGAGCGGTACACGCGCCCGTCGTCGTCGGCGGCGAACAGGTAGCACATGCTGTCGTCGCAGATGTTCCAGAAGTCCAGCCAGCCGCCGCTGTTCTCCTCGACGATGGGAGGCGTTTCGTCGATGAAGTTCTTCGGCGCCGACCAGCTCTGCGGGTCGGCTGGGTTCTTGCTGGTGGAGTACGAGGGCGGCCCGGTCTGGTAGACCAGGTACCACTCGTCGCCCGGCGCGAAGTAGAACAGCTGCGGCGCCGCGGCGTACCGGGAGCCGATGTTCGGGTTGGTGTCCAGGTAGGTCACGGGAGCGTCTGCGGCCTGAGACCAGTCGGAGAACTTGGAGAAGGCCAGGCTCCAGTGCCCCTGGGGCGTGTTCGCCACCGTGTAGTAGGCGAGCCACTCGTTGTCGTGGCGGACGATCGTCGGGTCCTTGGCGGAGACGACGTTGTGCGTCGCGTCCGGCTTCGGGCCGATCAGGGGCCCGGTGGACTCCCACTGGTAGGAGGTCGGGAGGCCCTGCGCCCCGACTTCGTCGGCGCTGCCGCCGTCGGTGGTCTGGGCGTTGGCGATGAGCGCACTCGAGGCCAGAGTGGTGACCACGGCGAGCGCCGTCGCCGCGCCCAGCACGCGATTTCGAAGTGTTCGTTGCATGAATTTCCCTTCCGTGAGCAGGCAAAATTGCCTGTTATCGATCACACGTCGCAACTTGGTTCCGAAACATCTGATGATCTTTCCGGGTGTTTCGAACTATAGAGACGTCTCGATATGTAGTCAACGGTTTGCGAAAAGTTTGTTGGAACACCTGCCGTAAGGCCGTCGCGATGATCTAGTCTCTGTTCCGAGCCGGGTTTCCAAGCGCCCCTAAGGATCTCATACTTCTTCGAACCTACCGATATCGCTTGATGTCCTGAGTAGACAGACGAGGTCGAGCGCGGCGGCGACCACCCGTGAGCTGATCGAAGGCCTCATCCGGGGCCGCCGCGGCCGTCGGTGCGACCGCCTGGCCGCAGATCGGGCCGCCGCCACCTGCGGCGACTGTCCTGCGACGGAAGGCGGACGATGCGGCATCGAAGAGCGCTCGTCGAACTCTTGACAAAGTTTGGTCACCAAACTTAGTCTGATCACGCGCAAGGCCTCCAGCGGCGACGCCGCTCCCTCACGGAACCCGCCTTCCCCCGAGGAGAGTCGTGAAGAGTTCGAACACCGTCCATAGGAGACGAATGCGCATCGGCGCGATCGCCGCCGCCGCGATCACCGCCTTGACCGCGGGACTGATCGGCGCGGTCAGCGCTAACGCAGCCCCCGAAGGCTGCGAGGTCGAATGCCAGGTCACCGGCCAATGGTCGGGCGGCTTCAACGCCAACGGCCGCCTCTGCGACGGCACGGTGAGCGAACCGCAGCAGTCGATGACCGCCATCGAGCAGGTCGCGGCCATGCAGCCGGGCTGGAACGTCGGCAACACCCTCGCCGCTTCAGCGCTCCGCTTTCTTGCATGCGGCTGAGTCGGCTGCCCTGGAGCAATTCAGCCTTGGACGACCGCGATCCGCGTAGTAAGTTGTGCCATCCGTAAGAATGAGGCCGCGACGGCCGCCGAGAGGATCCGATGAACCAGCCTGCTGCACCTGAGAGCTGCGCCCGCTGGGGCGTGTACGAAATCGAACTCCACTGCCCCGCCGAAGGCAACCCGTTCACCGACGTCGACCTGGTAGCGGTCTTCAACGACGGTGAGCGGGAGATGCGAGTCGGGGGGTTCTACGACGGGGACGGGATCCACCGGGTCCGCTTCATGCCCGACGCCGAGGGACAGTGGACCTTCACGACGGCCTCGAACGTCCCCGCACTCGACGGCGCGACCGGCGAGTTCACCTGCACCGCACCGGCACCGGGCGCTCATGGTCCGGTCCGGGCCGACGGCTTCCACTTCGCGCACAGTGACGGCACCCGCTACCTCCCGGTCGGCACCACCGCCTACGCGTGGACCCACCAGGTCGAGCGCCTGCGGGACCAGACCCGCCGGACCTTGGCCGCGGGGCCGTTCAACAAGGTGCGGATGTGCCTGCTGCCCAAGTGGTACCAGTACAACCACGTCGAGCCCGAGCGCTACC
Source organism: Glycomyces harbinensis (assembly GCF_900101745.1). Lineage (GTDB taxonomy): Bacteria > Actinomycetota > Actinomycetes > Mycobacteriales > Micromonosporaceae > Glycomyces > Glycomyces harbinensis. The sequence continues at coordinate 214,741 of NZ_FNAD01000007.1, forward strand.
CCTTCCCCGGCTCGGTCGAGGAAGGCTGGGACACGACCCGGTTCGACCCGGCGTTCTTCCGCCGCTCCGAGCAGGAAGTGGCCGCCTTGCAGGACATGGGGATCGAAGCGGACGTCATCCTCTTCCACCCCTACGACCGGTGGGGATTCGCCGACCTCGGCGCCGAAGCCGACGACCGGCTGGCCCGCTACACGGTCCGGCGCCTCGCGGCCTACGCGAACGTGTGGTGGTCCATGGCCAACGAGTACGACCTGTTCGACGCCAAGACCGAGGACGACTGGGAGCGACTGGCCGCCGTCGTGACCGAAGCGGACCCGCACGGGCACCTCAACTCGATCCACAACTGCGGCCCGTTCTACGACTACGCCAAGCCGTGGATCACCCACTCCAGCGTCCAGCGCCAGGACGTCTACCGGACCGCCGAGTTCACCGACGAGTGGCGCGAGGGCTGGGGCAAGCCGGTCGTGATCGACGAGTGCGCCTACGAAGGCGACATCGACCAAGGCTGGGGGAACATCTCCGGCGAGGAGTTGACCCGGCGCTGCTGGGAGGGCGCGGTACGGGGCGGCTACGTCGCGCACGGCGAGACCTACCTCAACGACGCCGAGGAACTCTGGTGGTCCAAAGGCGGCGAACTCGTCGGCACCAGCCCGGCCCGCATGGGCTTCCTGCGCGAGGTCATCGCCGCATCCCCGACCGGGGCCCTCGACCCGCTCCCCTCGAACTGGGACGCGCGAGTCGGCGGGGTCGCCGGTGAATACGAGGTCACCTACTTCGGGTTCAGCCGCCCCCGCTTCCGCGAACTCCCGCTCCCCGAAGGCAAGCGCTGGGCGGTCGACGTGATCGACACCTGGAACATGACCGTAGAACGCGTCGCCGACCACGCCGAGGGCACCATCCGCGTCTCCCTTCCCGGCCGCGAATACATGGCCGTTCGCATCCTCGCCGAAAAACGATGAGTGACCAGGGTAAGGACCCCCCCAACGCATTCCTCACCAATCAACGGCCGCAGGGCGTTCGCGAGCACCGGCACCGTTGGCGCATAGACGTGTTTCAATCGAGAGCGGAGTATCAAATGACATCGCAAGCGCCGTTGCATCGTGACGAGGATCCGGACTTCGAGTGGACCCTCCCCGGGCTCCACCTGAAGTTCGACCACCGCGACGACCGGCCCGTGCGGCTCGTGCACCTCGCGACCGCACCCGAGGCGCCGTCAGCGGCCGCGCCGTGGGCGATCGTGGACGTCGCCACCGCCGGCGTCGAGCACGCCGGCAACGACCAGGGCCTCCTCTACTCAAGTGCCGGGCAGCGGCTCCGCTACGAGGGCCACGAATCGAATGAGACCGAGCTGCGGATCCGCCAGCGCGCACCGGAGTTCGGCATCGAGGTGCTCAGCGTCTTCCGCGTCGCCGGACCGGGCCTCCAGATCCGAAATGCCGTGCGCAACGTCGGCGACCGGAGCCTCATACTGCTCTCGGTGAGCTCGGCGCTCGTGGCCGTTCCCGCCGACGGCGCGCACGACCTCCTTTGGGGCCAGAGCGAATGGGGGGCCGAGGGGCGCTGGCGGCAGCGCCCCTTGAGCGAGCTGCTGCCCGACATCGATCCTGCGATGCACGGCGGCCAGCACCCGCGCGGGATCTTCTCGCTGACCAGCCATGGGAGCTGGTCGACCGGTTCGTTCCTGCCGACCGGGGTCCTCGCGGCAGAGACCGTCCCTTCGATCGCGTGGCAGGTCGAGACCAGCGCGGGTTGGCACTGGGAGGTGGCGCAGACCGGGAGCGCCGTGACGGTGGGCGTGTTCGGCGCTACCGACAGCCATCACCAGTTCGCCGCGCGGCTGGCGCCGGGCGAGGAGTTCACCTCGGTGCCCGCCGGACTCTGCGTGGCCGCGAGCGGCCGGGACGCGGCCTTCGCGGCGCTCACGGACTACCGGCGCGCGATCCGCGAGGTGCGCCCGGTCGACGCGCGGCTGCCGTTGGTCTACAACGACTACATGAACACCCTCATGGGCGAGCCGTCGACGGAGAAGCTGCTGCCGCTCATCGCGTCGGCGGCCGAGGCGGGCGCGGAGTACTTCTGCATCGACGCCGGGTGGTACGCCACGCCCGGCAGCGCCTGGTGGGTCAGCACGGGCGAGTGGCTCGAGGCTCCCGGGCGGTTCACCGGCGGCTTGTCGTCGGTCGTCGACGCCATCCGCGCCGCCGGCATGCGGCCCGGGTTGTGGCTGGAGCCGGAGGCCGTCGGGGTCGAGTCGGCGATCGCGAAGCGGTTGCCGGAGGAGGCGTTCTTCCGGCGGTTCGGCGAGCGGGTGATCGTGGCGGGGAACTTCCAGCTCGATCTGCGGCATCCGGCGGCGCGCGCGCACTTGGACGAGACGGTGGACCGGCTGGTGGACGAGTTCGGGCTCGAGTTCTTCAAACTCGACTACAACCGGAACATCGGTGCCGGGACCGAAGTGGACGCGACCGCGCCAGGGGCCGGGCTGCTCGGTCACACCCGCGCCTTCCGCGACTGGCTGCTCGGCCTGCAGGCCCGGCATCCGGGAGTGCTGTTCGAGAACTGCGGTTCGGGTGCGCTGCGCATGGACTACAACATCCTTTCGGCGGCGCATCTGCAGTCGACCTCAGACCAGCAGGACTTCCGGAAGTACGCGCCGATCGCGGCGGCCGCGCCCGCGAGCATCCTTCCCGAGCAGGCGGGGAACTGGGCGTATCCGGCCGCGTCGATGACCTTGGAGGAGACGGCGTTCGCGATGACGGCGGGCGTCATGGGCCGGTTGTACCTCTCCGGGTTCCTCAACGAGTTGAGCGCGGAGCAGTCCGATCTGGTGCGCGAGGCCGTTGCGCTGCATAAGGACTGGCGCCACCGTATCGCCGGGTCGCATCCGGTGTGGCCGCTGGGGCTTCCGGGCTGGGGGGACGAGGTGATCGCGCTGCAGCTCGACACCGGATCCGAGTCGTTGTTGGCGCTGTGGTCGCGCGGTGAGGCTGCGGAGGTCGCGCTGCCAGGACTGCGCGGGCGGGACCTGAAGCAGGCGTACCCGGTCGCCTTGCCGGAGTGGACGATCCGCACCGACGGCGAGACGCCGGTCGTCGAGCTGCCGGCGGGACCCGCCGCCAGGATCTTCACGGTGCGACGCTGATCCAGGGTCCACCGCCGGGCCGCCGGGAGCCTGCTGCGCGGTCGTTTCGGCCGGCGGCAGGGTCGCTGCGGCGGCCCGGTATTTCGACTCGGGCGTGACCAGACGGTCGACCGGGATCGTCATCGGGAACCAGGGACATCCGCTGCTTGGGATATTCGCTGGATCTATATCTGCCCCGAGGGTCGATTCCATTAGGACACCACGGTCGGAAACCGTCAAAAGTCTACGAAATTCCAGTGTCAGACGCTGACACCGGGAACGTTTGCGGCTATTCATCTGATCTTTTTCGCGGGCAAGCCTTGTGCAAGGAAGGGCTCTCGGCTTACTGTTCGTTTGTAGGCATATCTAAATTTAATGATTCTTCGCTGCTTCAACCCTTTCGGCAGCATCCTCGAAAGGACCTCTCCATGCCCGTTCCCTCTTCGACCGCGCCCTTCAAACGGCGCTCCCTGTTCAAGGTCGCCGGTCTCGGCGTCGCCGGGGCCGCAGGACTGCCCGCCCTGGCGGCCTGCAGCGACATCGAGTCCGGCAGCGGCAGCGTTCAGGCGACCGAGGGCTTCGACTTCCTGCCGACATACCAGGAATGGCCGCTGCCGGTCGAGCCCGACCTCGTGGGCGAGCCGCCGAACCACCCCTCCGCCTTCATCTCCTACCCCGAGCCGGTCCAGGCCGTGTCCGAAGTGCCTTCGGGCAGCGGCACTTACGAGATGACCGTGCCGATCTGGGGCGACACGCCGGCCGGGGACGACCCGTACTACACGACCGTGACCGACGCCTGGGGCGGCACCACCATCAACCTCCGCCACGCCGACGGCAACACCTTCGCCGACACCTCGGTGCAGTGGCTCAAGGCCAACGAGTACGGCGACGCCATCCAGATCTTCAGCTGGATGCTCGGCTCCCACAGCAACTTCACCGAGACCGTCGTCAACAACTTCTACAACCTGACCGACATCCTCAAGGGCGACATCGCCGAGCGCTGGCCGCTGCTGGCCGGCCTGCCCACCTCGTCATGGGGCCAGTCGGTCTGGTCGAAGGACCTCAAGGACCCCGACAGCGCCGGCGTCTACGGCATCCCCATGGGCTTCTCCGGCGGCCCGGGCAACGCCGTCATGTTCCGCACCGACCTGATGGAAGGGGCGAACCTGGCGGTGCCCACCACGGTCGAGGAGCTCCTGGAGGTCTGCCGGGCCTGGTCCGACGACGCGAACGGCAAGTGGGCCTTCGCCGGCCTCGACTGGTTCGTCGGGCAGTGGTTCAGCCTGGGCGGCACCGACGGCTGGAACTGGGACCCCGACCAGAAGAAGATGATCCACAACGTCGAGCGGCCCGAGTTCACCGAGATGATGGAGTTCCGCCGCACCCTGTGGGACGAGCAGCTCATCCACCCCGACGCCCCGACCGGGACCCTCGACCCACACGCGATGCAGAAGGCCGGGAACGTCCTGTTCACCCAGGACAGCATGGTCTGGTGGAACGACTACGCGCTCCAGGTCAAGCGGGGCGAGGCCGAAGGCGAGATCAACCCGCTCCCTCCGCTGGGCGCGAAGGGCCGCGAGCCGTTGATCTCCATGAACACCTCCATCGACGGCTGGACCTTCCTCAACAAGGACCTCGGCCGGGAGCAGGTCGAGGAGATCCTGGACGTCGCGAACTGGTGCGCGTCTCCATACGGCACCACCGAGTATGAGCTGCTGCAGTACGGCGTCGAAGGCGAGCACTTCACCCTCGGCAACGACGGCTCCCCCGTCTACACCGAACTCGGGTCCGAACTCGTCCTGGCCCCGATCAACTACAAGGTCGTCGTCGGCCAGGTCCAGACCTTCCTCACCGGCGACCCCGACGTGGTCCAGAAGCGGTTCGACTTCCACGCCGCCGCCCAGCAGTACGCCGCGGAGAACCCGTTCGCGGGCATGCGGATCGAGGCCCCGGCCGACGCGAAGGCCGCCGGCCAGACGCTCTGGGATCAGCAGAACGACATCGCCTACGGGCGCGCCGAGCTCTCGTCGATCCCCGAAATGGTCGAGACGTACATGAACAACGGCGGCGAGGCCGCCCGCGAGTACTACACGGAGGCGTACGAGAGCGTTCACGGCGAATGACGCCCGGCCGGGCGGCCCCGTCACGCGGGTCGCCCGGCCGCCTCCCGCCTCCTCACCGGATCTACGACGACTGGAATCTCAAGCGATGGCAACACTCCAGAGCACGGCCCCACCGGACGCGGACCGAACCCCGGACCGTTTGGTCGTCAGGCGCAAACGCACGGTGGCCCAGCGGTTTCGACATGACTGGCCCCTGCTGCTGCTGGCGCTCCCGGTGGTCGCCCACCTCGCGGTGTTCCACTACTGGCCCACGGCCTGGAACATCATCGCGTTCATGGACTACAGCCCCTACCGGCCCTTCTGGGAGAACCCGTTCGTCGGCTTCGCCTGGTTCGAGCGGCTCTTCGCCGACCCGTACTTCACGCCGGCGCTGCTCAACACCCTGAAGTTCGCGGCACTGAACCTGGTCTTCATGTTCCCGCTGTCCATTGTGCTGGCACTGGCCATGAACGGCATCATCTCCATCAAGGCCCGCAGCGCCTTCCAGTCGATCGTGTACCTGCCCCACTTCTTCTCCTGGGTCCTGGTCGTCACCGTCTTCGTCCAGGTCCTCGGCTCCGACGGCCTCATCTCCAACTGGATCATGGGCGGGGGAGGTGAACGGCTCAACTTCACCTCCAATCCCGACACCTTCCTCCTGCTGGTCTGGATGCAGTGGGCCTGGAAGGACGCCGGCTGGGGCATGATCATCTTCCTGGCGGCCCTCGCCTCGATCAACCCCAGCCTGTACGAGGCCGCGGCCTCCGACGGCGCGAACCGCTGGCGGCGGATGTGGCACATCACCCTGCCCGGCATCCGACCGGTCATCATCCTGCTGCTGATCCTTCAGATCGGATCCATCCTCTCCGTCGGCTTCGAGCAGTACCAGCTGCAGCGCCAGTCCATCGGCTACCAGTCGACCGAAGTGCTCGACACCTTCGTCTACTACCAGAGCATCATCGGCAACCAAGGCGAATCGTTCGGCACCGCCGCGGGCCTGTTCAAAGGCGTCATCGGCCTGATCCTGATCCTCGTCGCCAACAACATCGCGCACCGCCTCGGAGAGCAAGGGATCTACCAGAAGTCATGACCACCACCGACATCCGCGCCACCGCCACCGATCTCCGCATCAAGCCGCGGCGCAAGAGCAACCGCCCCATCTGGGACGAAGAACCCTCGCCGGCCGGCAAGGCCGTCAAAGCCCTGTTCCTGCTCTGCTACGCCGCCGCCATCGTCCTCCCGATCTGGGCGGTCGTCGCCACCAGCTTCGCGAGCGAGGAGGCGCTGACCCGCGCCGGCGGCAACCTCCTGATCCTGCCCACCGACGTGAGCTTCCAGGCCTACCGCGAGATCTTCAGCGGTGGCGCGCTCACCGACTCGCTGGTCATGACCACCATGCTCACCGTCGTCGGTACGGCCATCAGCATGGTGCTCACGATCTGCGGCGCCTACGCGCTCTCGCGCACCGGCTCGCTGCTGCACCGCCCGATCCTGTGGCTGATCCTGCTGACGTTCCTGTTCGGACCCGGCATGTACCCGAGCTTCCTGGTGGTGCAGAAACTGGGGCTGTTCAACAGCTACTGGTCGCTCATCCTGCCCGGGGCCGTGGGCACCTTCAACATCATCATCCTCCGCGCGTTCTTCATGAACTCGATCCCCGGCGAGCTCCTCGACGCCGCCAAGATGGACGGCGCCGGCGAGTTCCGGACCCTGTTCAGGATCGTGCTGCCCATGTCGAAGGCGATCCTCGCCGTCATCGCACTGTTCTACGCGGTCGGCTACTGGAACCTCTACTTCCAGGCCGTGCTGTACACGCCGGGCCTGGACACCCAGCCGATCCAGGTGGTGCTGCAACGGATGCTCATGTCCAGTCAGGGGCTCCCGGACGGCGCACAGGCCGCCGCCCAGTACCAGTCCCAAGGCGAAGCGGCCCCTACCGCGGCACTCAAGATGGCCGTGGTCGTGTGCACGATCGTCCCGATCGTGATCATGTACCCGTTCATCCAGAAGCACTTCACGAAAGCCGTCATCACCGGCGCCGTGAAGGGATAGACCCGCGGTCCGTGTGAGGGCGGACCGAAGGGAAGGGCGCCCGGACCGGATCCGGGTCCGGGCGCCCATATCCCGCCTCCCCGCGACACGCCCGACCATCCGCGATGCCCGACACCGGAACAGCATCCGAACCAGCGCCAGACCGCACCTGGTCCGGCTCGAAGTTCCACAACCTCGAGTACCCAACGCAAAGGAGAACATCATGCGACGACGCACGTTCACCGCCACCGCCTCCGTGGGCGCCGCCGCGGCGACCGCCGCGATCGCAACCGGGGCCCTCTCCGCCTGGGCCGGTGAGAACGCCGATTCGAAGCAGATCGACGGCTACACGTGGAAGAACGCCGTCATCAACGGCGGCGGCTTCGTGTCCGGCATCGTGTTCAACGAGACCGAGCCGAACCTGATCTACGCCCGCACCGACATCGGCGGCTGCTACCGGTGGCAGGAGGACTCCCGGACCTGGAAGCCGCTCCTGGACTGGGTCGGCCGCGACAAGTGGGGCTATGCGGGAGTGGTCTCCATGGCCACCGACCCGGTCGACACCGACCGCGTCTACGCCGCCGTCGGCACCTACACGATCGACTGGGACCCCAACAACGGCGCGATCCTCCACTCCGACGACAGGGGCGACACCTGGGGCATCGCCGAACTCCCGTTCAAGCAGGGCGGCAACATGCCCGGCCGCGGCATGGGCGAACGCCTCGCCGTCAACCCCGCCGACAACGCCGAGCTCTACCTCGGCACCCCCAACGGGAACGGCCTGTGGCGCTCCGCCGACCACGGCCGCACCTGGGCGAAGGTCGAGAACTTCCCCAACCCCGGCGACTTCGTCATCGACCCGAACAACCCCACCCAGGCCGACAACCAGGGCGTCATCTGGATCGACTTCGACCAGATCGGCGGCAAGGTCTATGTGGGCGTGGCCGATCCGGCCGACCCGCTCTACGTCTCCGAGGACGGCGGGGCGACCTGGCAGGCCGTGCCCGGGGCCGTCGAAGCCCTCGGCTCCGCCGACGGAAACCGCACTTTCCCCCAGCAGTCCGCTGTGGACAACACCAACGGGTACCTGTACGTCGTCACCGGCCACGACCCCGGCCCCTACAACGGTGCCCCCGCCTCGGGCGACGGCGGCCGCATCCAGCGCCTGGCGACCCAGACCGGCGAATGGACCGACGTGACCCCGTCCTACAACCCCCGCGGCGTGATCCCGGGCTTCGGAGGGATCACCGTCGACCGCCAGAACCCCGGCACTCTGATGGCGGCCACGCGCAACAACTGGTGGCCTGACGAGATCCTGTACCGCTCCACCGACTCCGGCCAGACCTGGTCGCTCAGCTGGGACTACGCCGAGGGCCAGGACCGCCACGACCGGTTCGTCATGGACAGCTCGGGCAGCCCGTGGCTGTCGTGGAACGGGGAGGACCAGGGACCGGCCTACGCCGTCAAGCACGGCTGGATGATCGACGCCTTCGCGATCGACCCGCACGACTCCGACCGCATCATGTGGGGCACCGGCGCCACCATCTGGGGCGCCGAGGAGCTGACCCAGTGGGATTCCCAGGGCGAGCTGATCGGCGAGAACGAGGCCGGCGAGCGCGTCCCGCTGCCGATCGAGCAGTTCACGGTCGGGGTCCGCGCCGAAGGCGTGGAGGAGTGCGCGGTCCTCGACCTCGCGGCGCTCGGCGGGACGCTCGTCTCCGCTGTCGGCGACGTCGGCGGCTTCGTCCACACCGACCTCGACCGGGCCGAGCCCATGATCGACACCGACTGGTCCACGGGCACCAGTGTGGACTTCGCCCAGGCGAACCCGGACATCGTCGTCGGCACCGGCAATGTGCACGGCAACGAGAAGGGCCACGTCGGCGTCTCCACCGACCGGGGCAAGACCTGGAGGAACGCCGCGCGCGTCGAAGGCGTCCCCGGCGACGGCCACGGCGGCACCGTCGCGATCACCGCGGACGGGTCCCGGATCTTCTGGACGCCTGGCGACTCCGAGGTCACCCCGGTGTACAGCACCGACCTGGGCGAGACGTGGAACCCGGTCGAGGGTCTCCCGGCGGGGGCGAAGATCCGGGCCGACCGCGTCAGAGCGTCGGTCCTGTACTCGTTCTCGGGCGGCACGTTCTACCGCAGCACCGACGGGGGCTTGACGTTCGCCGACACCGGGGCGACGGGCCTGCCCACCAGAGGTGTCGACGACTTCCGCGCCGTGCCCGGCCGCAAGAACCACGTCTGGCTCGCCGGGCGCGGCGACGACGAGGAAGGCATCCCGGGCGGCATGTGGCAGTCCAAGGACGGCGGCACCGCCTGGAAGCAGATCACCGAGTTCGAGACGGCGGAGTCCATGGGCTTCGGCAAGGCCGCCAAGCGCTCCGGATACCCGGCGATCTACACGTCGGCGTTGACCGGGGGCAAGGCCGGCATCTACCGCTCGATCGACGGCGGCACCACCTGGACCCGCATCAACGACGACGAGCACCAGTGGGCCTATGCGGGGTCCGCGATCACCGGCGACCCGCTCATCTTCGGCCGCGTCTACCTCGCCACCAACGGCCGCGGCATCATCTACGGCGACATCGCCTGACGGGAGGAAGCTCGCGACGCGGGGCGGCCATCGCCGATGTGGCACCGCTCGTGGCGAGGCTCCCGCGGTTCGTCCTATTGCGATCCGCCTCCGACCGATACAGATCCCCCTGTCCAGAAGGAGTTCAATTTGACCGCCGCGCTTTCGGTGCAGCTCTACAGCGTGCGTGACGCGCTCGCCGCCGATCTGCAGGGAACGCTCGACCGCCTAGCGGGGCTCGGCTTCGCGAACGTCGAACTCTTCGGCTTCGTCGACCGAGTGGACGAGTACCGCACCGCGCTCGCGAACTCGGGCCTCACCGCGCTCTCGGGCCACGCGCCGCTCGTCGAGCAGGCCGATGCCGAGCGTGCGCTCGACGCCGCGGCCGCCCTCGGCATGCGGACGCTCATCGAGCCGATGATCCGCCACGGCTGGGAGACCGCGGACGGCGTTTCCGCCGTCGCAGACCGGCTCGGGCAGGTCGCCGCCCAGGCTGGGCCGCTCGGCATCGAGGTCGGCTACCACAACCACACTTGGGAGTTCGAGTCCGACATCGACGGACGCAACGCCTTCGACGTGTTCGCGGATCGGCTCGACTCCGCAGTGGTGCTCGAGGTCGACACCTACTGGGCCGAGGTCGGCGGCGCGAGCGCGCCCGCGCTTCTCACCCGGCTCGGCGACCGCGTGCGGCTGCTCCACGTCAAGGACGGACCCCGCAGCACCGACGCGTCCGCGCAGCAGCCCGCGGGATCGGGCGACATGCCCGTCAAGGAGATCCTGGCGGCCGCGCCCCGGGCGGTGCGGGTGATCGAGTTCGACGACTACGCCGGCGACCTCTTCGACGGGATCGCGCAGAGCCTGCGGTTCGTCTCCGGGCAGGCGTCATGAACGGCGGGCTCGTAGGCGTCGGTGTCATCGGCGCGGGAGTCATCAGCGGCGAGTACTTGCGGAACCTCACGACCTTCCCTGACCTCGCCGTGCGGTTCGTGGCCGACCTCGACACGGACCGGGCCAACGCGCAGGCGGACGCGTTCGGCGTCCCCGCGTCGGGAACGGTGGCCGAACTGCTTGCGCGCGAGGACATCGAGATCGTGGTGAACCTGACGATCCCCGCCGTGCACGTGGAGGTCGGCCTCGAGATCCTGCGCGCCGGCAAGCACGTGTGGAGCGAGAAGCCCGTCGCGATGGACCGCGAGAGCGGCCGGCTGCTGCTGGACGAGGCGAGGCGGCGCGGCCTCAGGGTCGCGTGCGCACCCGACACCGTCCTCGGCTCCGGCATCCAGACCGGCCTGCGGGCCGTCAGGGACGGGCAGATCGGGGAACCGCTCACCGCCCTGGCCGTCATGCAGTCTCCCGGCCCCGAATCGTGGCACCCGAGCCCGGAGTTCCTCTTCGACATCGGCGGCGGCCCGCTGTTCGACATCGGACCGTACTACCTGACCGCCCTCGTCCACGTCTTCGGTCCGGTGCGCCGCGCAAGCGCGACCTCGTCGCGGTCCCATGCCACGCGTGCCATCGGCTCGGGTCCGCGCGCTGGAACGGAGTTCCCGGTGAACGTGCCGACGGCGCACAGCGCACTGCTGGAGTTCACCGGCGGCGCGAGCGCGGTGGCCGTGTTCAGTTTCGAGTCCCACCTGGTGCGGGCCGGCCTCGTCGAGATCACCGGAACCTCGGGCACGCTCGCGCTCCCCGACCCGAACGGCTTCGGCGGCCCCTCACGGCTGTGGCGGGACGGTGGCGAGCCGGACGAGATCGAGGCCGTCGGAGCCGAGTACGGCAGGGGCGCCGGCGTGCTCGATCTGGCCCGCGCCATCCGATCGGGCACTGACGAGCGGGCCTCGGCCGCCGTCGCCTTCCACGTGCTCGACGTCATGGCCGCGATCGCGGACGCGGCGGCGTCAGGGAGCGCCGTCGAACCGCAGAGCACGGTGACCCGACCCGACTCCCTTCCGCACCACTGGGATCCGACGACCCGCACACTCTGACTACGGCCGACCTGAGGCGAGGGGCCCCACGGCGTCTGCGCTCGGGACTGGCCTATGAGATCAGCGAGCACTTCGTCATCTGGTATTCGCAGGCCATGGCCGGTCCTTTCAGCGCCAAAGGCGCCCGACTAGATGGTGCCGCCGTGGGCGCCGGACGGGGGAGGTGCGGGCCGTGCCGTCTCAGCTTCTGACGAACGCGCCCCTCGGCTCGACCCCTCGGACTTCGCTGCTGAGCCAAGCGGCGAGGTTGCCGCGGGTGAGGGGCGTGTTGGGATGGTCGCGGCCCAGAATCCGAAGACGGTCGGCGAGCGACTGCTCGTGGGCGTCACTCGCATTGGGCGAGGGTCGCTTCCGGCCCTGCCCAAGCAAGATGCTCGACCGTGGTCTATCCGGCCGAGCGCCTTGCTCGATGTTTCGACTGACCGCACTTGTGGTGACCGTCCCTACCGTCCGCCACGACGCTCAGGTCTTTTACTTCCAGGCCGGGTGCGACATTTGGCGTGCGGTGGCGGTCGCGCGTTCTGCTCCCGGTCAGCTTCCGGGAAGAATGGTCAGCGTCGTGCAGATGTCGATCGGAGTGACGTACTGCTCGGGATCGAACATGTGCAGTCGGTTGTGGCAGTCGATCGCACCGTTATAGCCACCGGAGTACAGGTCGTAGACGGGGGCGTTGCCGATGTTGATCGAACCTAGCGTGCCGCCGAAGCAGCGGATGCCGTCTTCCCCGCCGATTCCGAGGAAGAGCACGATCTGCTTGGGTCGCTCGCCGACGTTGCACCGCCGTTCATTGATCAAGGCCCCGATCTCGCTGGCGTCGCCGGGTGCGGCGATGACCGGTGTCGAGGCGCTGGTGTCGGACGGAGCGGCTTGCGCCGGTGCGGCTGAGAAGACGAGCGCGAGTGCGATGGTGGTGACGATGGCGGCGAACGCCGTCGTCAAGGACGTTCGATTGAGGAGACGAATCATCTGGACTCCCTGATTGTCGGGTCAAGGGACTCGGTGTTGGTCCGCGCCATTAAGACTCGATTTGCCGAAATATTGCGAACTGTCAATATTTAATCTGGTATGCGTGTCCTTGGCAACGCTTGGTTGGAATTCGTTGGAATCATCGGCATCCACACTGAGGCATCGCTGCGACTGCATGAGCGCACCGGGGGGAGCGTCGGCGAGGCGGTCGCCTGCTCTGAACGGGCCCTCGCGACTTGGGAAGAGGGCGACTTCAAGTTCTACGTGGCCAAGACGCTGGACATCCTCGGCGACCTTCACGCCGCGACTGGAGACGAGGACAGGGCCCAGTCGCATTACCGGCGGCCGTCGACCTGTTCGACATGCTCGGATCCCGCTCGGCCACTGCGGTCCGCGCCAAGATCGAGTGAGCCGCGCCAGATCGGCGCCAGCACCACGCCAGCAACCGGTGACAGCGTTGGCTCGACGACCGCACCTCACGATCTGGTGTCGCACCGGACCGTGGCCGGAAAACCTGGAGGTCAAATGTCCCTTCGAATGCGTACCGCACTGATCGCGCTGTTTGCGGCAATCTTCGCGGCAGTCGCGGTGTCCGGGGCGAGCGCCACGGCATCAGCACAACCACCGTCGACTCAGCAGGCGGCGATCCAAGCCGACGAGCAGTTCGAGCCGCAAACATACGACGATTGCGTCATTTACCTGTCTCGTGCGGGCTATTTTGGTTACTTTGTGGCCAGGGGATGCACCATAGGTGAGACGTATTACCTGGGCTGCCTCGTCGTACTTGTCCTCGATGGAGGCGTCCCGCAATATCACGCCGAGATCGCGTGCTACCTGGCAGCCAGATAGCCGATGAGCTCCGGGCCTTTCGCCACGGCCCCGTGGTTCAGGATCCGGAGCCGACAGCGGTTCACACTGCTCAAGGCTGGTAAGCGGCTGGCAGGCAAGTCCGGTCAGGGCCACACCATAACGGCGTGGCCCTGACTGCCGACCCGCCTAGGCGCTGGCGTTCGCCCGGGTCCAGCCGGTGACGACTACGGCTCGTGTACCGAAGCCCCCGTTGCAGTCGCCCTCGTAGAGGTAGATCTGGCCGTCGGATTTGCGGCGGGCGATCCAGTCGGCGTGGATCGCGATCTTCTCGCCGGCGTTGAGGATCTCCGCAGCCTCAACGGAGGGCGAAGCGCCAGCCGATGACGAGCTGGTCGACCTCCTTGCAGAACGCTGCGGGAGCGGGCCCGCTCCGAGGGCGCGGTGATCTTGTTCTGCGACCAGGTCGGGGTCCGCTCCGACCAGCTCGCGGGGCGCACCTGGGGTCGCAAGGGGCAGACCCCGACCCTCGCGCGGACCGGGAACCGCTTCGGAATCAGCGCCATGTCGGCCATCTCGCCCCGGGGCGAGATGCATTCCACCGTGTTGCGGGACAAGTTCAACGCCGAGGTCTTCATCGCCTTCCTCGACCGGCTGCTGGGGCGGTTCGAGGAGAAGATCCACCTGGTTGTCGACGGGCGCTCCGCCCACCGCGCCAAGAAAGTCCGCGACTGGATCGCCGAGCGGCCCGACCGGATCGAGCTGCATTTCCCGCCGGTTTATGCTCCGCACACCGCAACCCCGACGAGCTGGTGAACGCCGATCTGAAACGCACGCTTGCCGACCAGGTCATCACTGACCGGGTCCAGATGGAGCGTGCAGTCCGCAGGTTCTTCCACCGCGTCCAGAAACTCCCCGCCCACGTGCTCGGCTACCTCCAAGCGCCGCACACGAAGTACGCAAGCTCAACCATCTAGTTCGGATCAATCGAGGGAGACATCGGCAATGGCCACAGGCGAGCTCATCACCGAGACGTTCGACTACGACGGTGGCCGCCAGGTCACGGTGTATGTCCCGCCGAAAGAGCCTGAGGCGGTCGTGTACGCCGGTGACGGCCAGCTGATCTCGCAGTGGGGCGGCATGCTTGAAGCGGCCGACGTACCATCCACGATGGTCGTCGGTGCTCACCGGCCGGCCGATGAGACGCTGCGGCTCCATGAGTACTCACCGGGCTTTGACCCCGAACGGTTCGCTGCGCACGAGAGGTTCTTCGTCGAGGACGTACGCCGGTGGGTGCGGGCACGTTTCGCAGTCGCGCTGCCCGCGGGTCGTACCGCGGTGTTCGGTGTATCAGCGAGCGGGGAACTCGCGCTCGCCCTCGGGCTCCGGCATCCGGAGGTCTACGGTGCGATCTTTTGCGCCTCACCGGGCGGGGGTTACCGACGGCCCGGTGTAATGCCGAGCTTGATGCCGCGCACGTACCTCGTTGCCGGCACGCTGGAGCCGTTCTTTCTCGAGAACGCGGCTCGGTGGGCGCAGGGGTTGCGGGATGCGGGTGCGGACGTTGTCATGAATGAGCGGCTCGGGTCGCACGGGGGCGCGTTCTGGCAAGAAGAGCTCCCGCTGATGATGACGTGGGCGTTCAGGCAATGAAGCATCGCTCCATTCGTGGGCAGTCGGTGTAAAGCGATCCGGCCACCGGCGACGCCCACGGGGAGCTTTCGCGCCCGGTGGTCTATTCGGTCTGCGGCCGTTTCGGGGCCACCCGCACATGGGCCCGCTCGCCCTGCTTGCCGATCAAGCTGAGGAACTCGACAGGTCCGGCGCTCGTCGCCCCGAACCAGTGCGGCGTGCGCGTGTCGAACTCCGCCGCCTCGCCGGGCTTGAGGCGGAGGTCGTGCTCCCCCAGGACCAAGCGCAGCGTGCCGTTGAGGACGTACGCCCAGTCGAAGCCCTCGTGGCTGCGCACTTCCGGCTCGCGGTCGTCGGAGCCGGTCGGCAGGATGAACTTGTACGCCTGGATGCCGCCGGGCCTGCGTGTCAGCGGCAGCACGGTCGACCCGTCTTTGCAGACAAGGGGCCGCAGGTTGACCCGCGGATCCCCGGTGGGCGGCGCGTCGACGAGCTCGTCGAGCGTGACGCCGTGCGCGCGGGCCAGCGGCAGCAGCTGCTCGAGCGTGGGTCGGCGCAGCCCGGCTTCGAGTCGCGAGAGCGTGCTCGCCGAAATGCCGGTCTCGGCGGCGAGGTCGGTGAGCGTGACCTCGCGGGCCTGCCGGAGGCGCTTCAGACGCGGCCCGACCGCGTCGAGCGTGCGTTCAAGTCCGTCGTTCATTCGTCCATGATCCTCGATAATTTGCCGATCGGCAAGATTGCTTGCCAGCTCGTCAAAGCGGGTCCATCCTTGGCCATGCCACCGAACACGATGGAAAGGCAGACCACCGCGATGACACACGACAATGCAGAGCACCACGAATTCGACCGGGACTACTGGGAACGGCATTGGGGCGACGCCCGCCCGATGACCGAGGACCCGAACCCCCACCTCGTAGCCGAGACCGCCGACGCGACGCCGGGCAGCGCCCTGGACGCGGGCTGCGGCACCGGGACGGAGGCGATCTGGCTCGCCGCCCGAGGATGGCAGGTGACGGCCGTCGACATCACCGCCGCACCCCTCGAACAAGCCGCGAAGCGAGCTGCCCGAGCCGGCCTTGGCGACCGCATCGACTGGGTCGCCGCCGACCTCGTCGGCTGGGAACCGAGCAGCCCGTTCGACCTGGTCACAACCCACTACGCCCACCCGGCCATGGCGCAACTCGACTTCTACGCACGCATCGCGGCCTGGGTCGCGCCCGGAGGGACGCTGCTCATCGTCGGCCACGCCGCCGCGGACGGCCACCACCACGATCGGGGCAGCGCCCACGGACACCACCCTGCCGAGGCCACGGCAACCGCGCCCGGCATCACCGCCCGACTCGACACCGAGGCCTGGACGGTCGTCACCGCCGAGGAACGGCAAAGCACCGTCATCGACCCACACGGCCGGAGCCACCCGCTGCGCGACGTCGTCGTCCGCGCCGTCCGCAAGTGACCCGCCGGCCCCCGAGCCCTCGAATTCCGGTGCCCGCTTCAGTCCCATGCCCGAACCGCACCACCCGACCACAGCATGAAAGGAATCCGCCCGTGGTCCTCTCCACCGCAGTCTCACCAGCCGAATCCACCATCGACGACCCGCGCCGCCGCCGCGCGGTCCTCATCACCGTATGCATCGCGCTCATGGCCGTGATCGCCTCGGTCACCGGGTTGAACGTCGCCCAGCCGGACCTCGCCGTCCAGTTCGGCGCCTCCCAGTCCACCGTCCTGTGGATCATCAACACCTACACGATCGCGCTGGCGGCCCTGCTCCTGCCGCTCGGCGCGCTCGGCGACCGTCTCGGGCGCCGCCCGGTCCTACTCGCGGGCCTGCTCGTCTTCGGCGCGGCCAATGTGGCCGGCGGGCTCGCGACCTCCTCGGAGGCGATGATCGCCGCCCGGCTCGCCAGTGGCGTCGGCGCGGCGATGATCATGCCGGTGACCCTCGCCGTCATCACTTCGACGTTCCCGCAGCAGGAACGCTCCCGCGCGATCGGTGTCTGGACTGCCGTCGCCGGGGGCGGCGGCATCCTGGGCATGTACCTTTCGGCGCTGCTCGTCGACGTGGCGGATTGGCGGTGGCTGTTCGCGCTCCCGGTCGCGCTCGTCGCGGTCGCTTTCGTCTTGTCATTGCGGTTCGTGCCGAATTCGCGGGAACGCTCGCCGCACCGGTTCGACGTGGTCGGTTCGCTCGCGTCAGTGGTCGCCGTGGTCGGGCTCATCCTCATGCTGCATGAGGGGCCGGTGAGTGGTTGGACCGCGACGCCGACGCTGCTGAGCCTTGCGGTGGGTGTCGCGGGCGCGATCGCGTTCGTCGTCTGGGAGCGTCGGCACCGCGCGCCTCTGCTGGATGTGCGGCAGTTCCGCGTTCGCGGCCTCGCGAGCGGTTCGGTCACGCTCTTGGCGGTGTTCGGGGTGCAAGCGGGGATCTTCGTGGTCATGTTCCCCTTCTTCCAGTCGGTTCTCGGCTGGTCCGGGCTTCGTTCCACCTTGGCGCTCTTGCCGATGATGGTGCTGATGATGGCGGCCTCCGCACTCGCGCCGCGCGTGGCCGCCCGTGCCGGCGCGCGTTCGACGATGGCCGCCGGGGTCGCGTTCTGCGCCGGGGGCCTGGCGACGATGGCGGTGTTCGTGTCGGTCGACGGCGGCTACTTGTCGGTGTTGCCGGGCATGCTGGTGATGGGACTGGGCATGGGACTCTCGATGACACCGTCCACCGAAGCCATCACGCTCGCCTTGCCCGCGGAACGGCAAGGCGTCGCCTCCGCTTTGAACGACGTGACACGGGAGTTCGGCACCGCGCTCGGCATCGCACTCCTCGGCGCGGTCCTGTCCGCCGGGTACCGAAACGCGATCGACGACCGCATCGGGGACCTCGAAGGGCCCGCCGGCGACGCTGCCCGCGCGGGTATCGCCACCGCCCTCACCACCGAAGGCCCCCAGGCCGAAGCACTGGTCCGGGCCGCCCAGGAGGCCTTCGTGGCCGGATGGCGGCACGCCATGTGGGCAGGCGTCGCCGTCATGGCCGTCCTGTTGCTCTACGTGCTCGCCAGGGGCCCGAAACCACGGGCCTGACCCAGAGCATCGCCAGCACCCCCGTCTCGATGCCGGTGAATCGATCACGCACACGACGTCGAACCTCGGGTCAGCGGGCATTCGCCGATCGACATGCGCCTTTCATTTCGGCCAGGCTTGGGTCCCGCGCCGAATGCGGGCCGAAGTCCGACCAGTCACCGTCGTCGCCCACGCCATACGCGGCCTCCCGGCTGCGACATGGAAGCTTGCCCGAGATGTAGCGGACAAGCACTCAGCTGCGACTGCAACTACCTAAGCGTTGTCCCGCAAGCGGTGCGGTCGCTTGGGGGACCCCTCCCGCGTCGAGAATGATAGACCTGTTCTTGGCGTGAGCCTGCGGTCTTCAAGGCGCCCACGCAGGCATCGAGGAGGAGATCATCTGATGGTCGAGTCGAAGTCGTGGGAACTTGAGGAACTGACGAGCCTGACCTGGCGGCTCTGCAGAGCGATCATGTACCTGGTCGGTGGAGTGATCGCCATGCTGGTGGTCAATGATGGCTTCCCCACCCCTGCGCCAGCCGTTGTGGGTATCTGCGGTGCGGCTGTGATCTGTCTGTATTGGCTGCTCCTCATCTACCTGGTGTTCATGATCTTCAAGTGGGCGCCAGTCGGCTTCATGCTGGCGTTTACCGGCGTCTTCCACGTAGGGGTACTGGCCTGGTGCTGGTTCTCGGCAGGCCCAGGGATCGCAGTTCCCTTGTTCTTCGGTTGTATGGGACTGACTGGTGTGACAAGCTCGGTCGCACAGATCAGACCCGTGCTTCGGTCTGCTCGTGCTTGATGGCTAGTTCAGATGCCCTGTGGCACATGGGAACATGCCTGGGTGATGGGTGTGCGTTGTAGGCCCCGACGACGCTGGTCCGCTGATCGTGGCCTACCTCGCCCAAGGCGCTCTCACGCACGCTGAAGCCGACTGCGGCCTGCCCACCTTCCTGTGCTTCCTTTGGGCCGGCCAAGCCGACTACCTGGCCCGCCACATCGCAGATCACGACCTCGCCGGCACCGCCGACCACGCGGCAAAACAGATAGGTCTCGAAGACGCCCGCCGTCAGCTCACCCGCGAACAACCCGGCAGCGACGGTGTGACAGCCCGGTGAGACCGGGCACGATCAGAGTCGAGAGAGAAACATTCGCGGCCCCGCGGGTGTTGCGCGGCATATGAGGACTCCGCAACCTATTCGGCTCTCACTGCTCGATCGCGCCGTCATTGCCGAGGGTGAGACGGCCGCTGAGACCCTGCGGGAGGTTGTGAGCAGAGCTAAGCAAGCCGAGGAACTGGGCTTCCACCGATATTGGGTGGCCGAGCACCACAGTGTTCCTGGCATTGCCGGTTCGGCTCCCACCGTGCTCGCAGCCGCAGTCGCGGCAGCGACTGGCCGCATTCGGGTCGGCACCGGCGGCGTGATGCTGCCCAACCACCGGCCGCTGGTAGTCGCCGAGCAGTTCGGGGTCCTGGAGTCCCTGTTCGAGGGTCGCATTGACATGGGCTTGGGCCGCACCCTCGGGTTTGTCCCGGCCGTCCGCGCGGCACTGGGCCACGACTTGGACGAAGGCGACGACTTCGACGACCTCCTGACCGAACTCCTCGGTTATTTCACCGGCGAACAGCGATTCCACCCGGGCGTGCACGCGCGGCCCGGCGAAGGGCTGCGCCCGGAACCCTTTGTCTTGGCGGTGGGATCAGGCGGCGAGTACGCCGCCAAGCACGGCGTAGGCCTGGTCATCGCCTCTTCGAAAGAGCCTGTGGCCACACGCGCCAAGATCGACGACTACCGGCTCGATTTCCGGCCCTCCGCGTGGCGATCTGAGCCGTATGTCGTCGTGGCGCAGACGGTCGCCGTCGCCGCGACCCGCGAAGCGGCCGAGGACCTGCTGCTTCCCGAGTACTGGTCCACTGCGCTGTCCCGCACCAAAGGCGAGTTCCCGCCGCTGCGGCCCTCGGCCGAGATCCGGGCGGCCGCGAAGACCCGCCGCGAGTCCATGTATCTCGAACAGGCGCTCGCGGGCGCGGTCTACGGCACCGCCGACGAGGTCGCCCCTCGCCTGGCGGGCCTGGTCGAAGCGACCGGTGCGGACGAGCTCCTCGTCGGCACCACCACCTACGACCGCAAGGCCCTGTTCGACTCCCACCGCCGCCTCGCCGAACTCACCGGCCTCGCAAGCCACTAAGTCGTGTTTGCGAACTTAGTTCCCAGTCCAGGATGAGCGCGACCTGGATGGTGCCTTGTAGGGGACGGCGAGTTTGTCGAAGTGGTCGAGGTGGGGCGGTAGCGCTTGAGACGGCCGGCGGCTCGCTCGACGGTGCTGCGATGCTTATAGATCTCGCGGTCGAATGCTGGCGCCTGCTGTTCGATCAGGAGCTTCTTCCTTGCCACGCAACGGAACTCACCTAAGTCGAGAAGGGTCAATGAATGCCATGGGAGCGGCGTCCGCATCGCCGAGGTCGCGCGTTACCGGGCCACTCCCGCAGCCACCCGGTCATGCAGTGCGCCTGAGCGCTGCGGGCTCCGGATCTCAGTGGTAGGTGACGTAGCCGTTGCCGTCGGCGTCATCGCGCGATGGTTTGTAGGAGTGGGAGTCCGCGCCCGCGCCCGACGGCTTGTAGAGATAGATGGAGTCGCCGGTGTTGTTCCAGATGAAGTTGCAGTTGTCCCGGTAGACGACGTTGTTCGCGTCCGAATCGTTGCCGTTGCCGCCGCGGAGCCGGACGTAGTCGCCGGGCTGGAGGTAGTGGTCGGCGGTGAACTTGAAGCTGTTGCCGACAGCGTCCTTCACCAGGTAGCCCCGGAGGTTGACCGTCGCAGTCTTGGAGTAGTTCTTGATGGTCAGGTACTCCTGGGAGGTGTTCCCTCCCTTGCAGCGGTTGTCGTCGGTGCCGGGCGCGTTGTACTGGATTCCGCGGATCTTGAGGGCCGACTGGTACTCCGTAGCGGAGGCTGGGGTTGCGGTGGCAGCGAGGGTGGCGATGGCAAGGCAGATGGCTATAAGCGTTTTCTTAAGCACCAGAATGTCCTCATTGTTCTGAAGTCGAGGGGAGGCTCGAATCGCACGTCGTGTGCATGTTCGAGCGGCTGAGAATAAACGATAGCACTCCTCGGAATTGCAGTGGGGGAGCTTGCCGGCACCTGTCGCCGCCTGTACCGCCTCCATTCCCGCAGGTTGCCTATCGGCTGGATTCGAATGGGCGACGGACGCGGCGCCCTCTCCATCAGCCGAGGGCCGCGATGGCCTGGAGGATCAGGGCCCGCACCTCGTCACCGTAGACGGCGGTCTGCCGCAGTTCCTCGAATACCTTTGCTGTTGCGACCAGACCCAGGAGGTGTTGGCGATCGTCCTCTCAGTGTAAAACACCCGGACTTCCCGTCGGGATCACAATAAATGCGCACCAATAGAGGCAAACCTTGCCGAAATAGACCCCACTCCGGCGGAACCCATGAGCTATTCACTGAGTGAACGGCAATTTCTCGCAGCGGCGTATACTCCGTTAGAGCATTCGCTTCAACAATCCACTCAATGAACCATCTAGACGCACCTGAACCTCTTGCCCCTCGGGTCCAGGAAAGGGTGAGTGCTGTGCGGCAGTCACCAAATATGCGGAGGACGAACCTGCGGGTTCGTGCTTTTCTTACCATTCTGGTATCTGTTCTCGCCGGAGTATTGGGAGTGTCTTCACCGGCTTCGGCTGATACGAGTCTTTGTAACGGATATGTCGGCTGCGTCTATAGCGGTTACGGAGACCACGACTACGGAGCCAACAACGCCAGCAGCTACTGGACCATGTACCCCGGTCACCACTGCACCAACTATGCCGCATATATGGCGATACAGAACGGTGCCTCGGCCCCCTCGACCAATTTGGGCTCGGCACAGCCGTGGGCCGTCAACGCCGTCCCGGAGGCGTTAAGGTTTTGGGACCTGAACCGGCCCGTCGCGGCCCCGAACGTCCGCCCCGAGTTTCGGCGGGGGACCCGCAAGGGTGAAACCGTTCGGGCCGAAGGAGACTCGTGACCGCACTGCAATCTGGGGCTGATGCCGACGGCGGCCCTGCCGAGGTCCGGCCTCCCCGTGACGGCCACCGGACGCGCTCGGAAATCCTCGAGGTCGCTACGCGGGAGTTCTCCGCCCACGGGCTCGCCGGTGCGCGAGTCGACGAGATCGCCGCGAAGACCCGCACCACGAAGCGGATGATCTACTACTACTTCGGCAGCAAGGAGCGCCTGTACCTGGAGGTACTGGAGCAGGCGTACGCGAACATCAGGTTTCTGGAGCGGCAGGTGGACGTCGAGCACCTCGATCCGGTCGCGGCGATCAGGCGGCTGGCCGGTCTGACGTTCGACCACCACGAGTCGCATTCGGACTTCATCCGCCTGGTCGCGATCGAGAACATCCACGAAGCCCGGCACCTGGCCAAGTCCGAATCGCTTCCCGGCCTCGCCGAGCCCGCGGTGGCCGTTGTCGGACGCATCCTCGACCGCGGCCAGGCCGCGGGGATCTTCCGAGACGACGTGGACGCCCTCGACGTCCACATGATGATCAGCTCTTACTGTGTCTTCCGCATCGCCAACCGGCACACCTTCAACACCGTCTTCGGTCGCGACCTGCTCTCCCCGGACCGCCGCGCGCACCACCGCGCCATGCTCGGCGACATGGTCGTCGAATACCTGACCGCGCGCTAGCGCCCTTCCTCCGCCGCAACGCCTTCCGGCCCGATCGATGATGGGGTTCGGAGGGCGGAGCCGTGCCCGGGGACATCGAGGACCGTCATTGAGATTTCTCACGGACCGGCCGCTTCACCACTTGACACGGGCCTTCGGGCTGGCGCATGATCAACAATTAACCATGCAGTACATAACTATCCGGTACGTATAACGTCTGACGGCCAGGCTCGATCACCCCCACTCCCCACGCAACGGCGCACCGACAGAGGAGAAGACGTGGCCCTCTCACCCCCCAGACGCACCACGGCGGCAGGTCCGCCCACATCGGCCGAACACCCCGGTCCGACGCCGGCCCAACGCGAGGCGGGCACCGACGTGTCACCGGTGCGAAGGACCTGACATGGACGAAGCCACCCGGCTCGCGCCCCGGCGCGAACCCCGCATCCTCCGCTGGATATCCGCCCTCGAACTCGCCATCGGATGCCTGGCCCTCGCCGTCATCTTCGTACTCGTGCTGGTACAGGCGGCCCAGCGCTACCTCCCGGTCGGCGGCTGGCCCTGGACCGGCGAACTCGCCAGATACAGCCTCGCCTGGCTCACCTTCATCATGCTCGGCTACCTCGCCGGCCAGGGGCAGCACATCGCGGTCGAAGCCATCGACACGCTCAGATGGAAAGGCGTCGTCCGCGCGGTGCGGATCTTCGCGCACGTCGTAGTCGCCGCGATCGCCCTCGGCTTCGCCGCCGCCTGTTTCGATCTGGTCGCCAACGACACCGGGCAGGTCTCGCCCGCGCTGGAGATGCCGATGGTCTGGCTCTACGTCATCCCACTGGTCGGATTCGCCTTCACCGCAATGAAATCGATCGCGCTGATCTTCCTGCCCGAACCCGCCGAACGCGACGAGACACCGACCGAACCGAACGACCCCGAGGTGCCCCGATGACCATGCTGCTCCTGGTGCTGGCCATCGCCGCGCTCCTCATGCTCCGAGTGCCGGTCGCGTTCGCGTTCCTGGGCCCGTGCCTGGCCTATCTGGTGATCGATGGACAGTCCCTGGGGCTCTCCATGCGCACCATCGTCAACGGCGTCTCCAGCTTCCCGCTGCTCGCGGTGCCGCTGTTCGTCCTCGTGGGCACCACGGCGAGCCGCGCCGGCATCGCCGACCGGATCTTCGACCTCGCCCTGGCACTCCTCGGACGCGTCAGAGGCAGCCTCGGCTACGTCAACGTGGGGCTCAGCCTCGGCTTCTCGTGGATCAGCGGCACCGCCGTCGCCGACGCCGCGTACGAGGCGAAGGTCCAGATCCCCGTCATGCTGTCCAAGGGCTACTCCCGGCCGTTCTCGCTCGGCGTCACCGGGGCCTCGTCCCTCATCTCACCGGTCATGCCGCCCAGCATTCCCGCCGTCATCTACGCCGGCATCGCCACCGTCTCCACCGGGGCCCTGTTCGCCGCCTCCGTGGTGCCGGCCCTGCTCATGTCGCTCGGCCTGTGCATCGTCGTCTACATACTCTGCCGCTCCAAGCCCGAACTCGACGGCGAGCCCTTCAACTGGAAGCGGCTCGGCCGGGCCGCGCAGCGGGCGATCGGCGCCATGGCCGCGCCGATCCTCATCCTCGGCGGCATCCTCGGCGGCTTCTTCACCCCGACCGAGGCCGCCGCCGTCGGCGCCGCCTACATGTTCATCCTCGGATTCGCCTACCGCACCCTCAAGGTCAAGGACCTCCCCTCCATCTTCCGCGAGACCGTGGTGACGACCGCCGCGATCCTGATCATCATCGCCTCCGCCTCCCTTGTCGGCTGGATCCTGGCCATCGAGCGGGTACCGCAGCAGGTCGCCGCCGCGATGCTCTCCGTCGCCGACAACCCGACGATGTTCCTGGCGCTCACCGCGCTGCTGATGCTCGTACTCGGCACCGTCCTCGACGCGGTGGCCGCGCTGGTCATCACCGTGCCGATCCTGCTGCCGATCGGACTCCAGATCGGCGTCGACCCGATCGTCCTCGGCGTCGTGCTGATCGTGTCCCTGATGATCGGCCTCCTCACCCCACCCGTCGGCACCGTCCTCTATGTATTGAGCTCGGCGACCGGCGCGAAGATCGGCGAGGTGTTCCGCGGCACGCGCCCGTTCTTCATCCCCCTCGTCGCAGTGGTCGTGATCGTCATCGTCTTCCCCGGGTTGGTGATGTGGCTGCCGAACCTGCTGGGGCTCTGAGGCTCTCCGATCATCCGACAACTCCGCCCGAACCTCCCCAGAAGCAAGGAGTACAGACATGTCCCTTACACCGACGGCGCGCCGTCTCGCCGGAGTCGCGGCCCTGGCGGTCGCCGCGACCGCGTTCGCCGCCTGCGGCGAGGACGGCGCCGACGACGCAGTGACCTTGAGCTTCGCCAATTCCTATCCGACCTCCCACGCGCACAACCGATGCGGCACCGAACTCGTCAAGGAGAAGCTCGAGGCCGCCGACGTCGGCATCGAAGTGGAGATCTTCTCCGACAGCCAGCTCGGCGGCGACGCCGACCGGTTCACCTCCGTGATGGCCGGCGACATCTCCATGGACATCCAGGGCTCCTCCGCCCTGGCCTCCTCCCACGAGCCGATCGGCGTCTTCGACATGGCCTACGCCTTCGACGGCCCCGACCACCTCTTCGAATGGTTCGACGGCGGCGACGCCGACCAGCTGAAGGAGGACTTCGCCGCCGAGACCGGCGCGCACATCCTCGACGTCTGGTACTTCGGCATGCGCCACTTCTCGGCCAACGACCCCATCCGCACGCCCGCAGACCTCCAGGGCCTGCGAATGCGCTTCCCCGACTCGCCCATCTACCTGGCCAACGCCGAGGCGATGGGCGCCGAGGCCACCGCGGTCGCCTTCGAAGAGGTGTACCTGTCACTCCAGCAGGGCGTCGTGGACGGCCAGGAGAACCCCATCGACACCATCCAGTCGATGAGTTTCAACGAGGTCCAGAGCCACGTCAGTCTCACCGGCCACCAGACAGGGTCCCAGATGATCGTCGTCTCCGACGCGGCTTGGCAGTCGCTCTCGTCCGAGCAGCAGGAGGCGCTCACCGAAGCGGTGCACGAGACCCGCGCCGAGAACAGGCAGTGCATCGAGGACGACACCGAGGCGATCCTCGACGAATGGCGGTCGGCCGGCGCCCCCACGATCGTCGAGGACGTCGATCTGGCCGCGTTCCAGGCCGCGACCGAGGCGTACTTCCTGGAGAACCTGGAAGGCGACCAGCTCGAACTGTACGAGAGCATCCGCAGCTCGGCGCCGTAGCCGTACGGGACGGCAGGAGCCCCCGGCCGTCCCGTACGACACCGTGTGCCGGAGCGACCAGAACGCTCGGCGGGCCAGCGCCCGTCGCACCGCGAGGAGGACACTGCCATGCACCAGTTCGACCGGCGCCGGCTCCTATGGGGAACCGCCGCCGCGGTGGGAGCGGCGGCGCTGCCGCAACCGGCGTCCGCCGCACCGCACCGAGACGACCGGCACCCGACTCGGCACGACCTCAGCGACGCCCGCCCGCTCGACGTGCGCCCACCCCCGGAGTTCGACTACACGCGGGCGAACCGACTGCCCGCGGAGATGACCGGCTTCTGGGAGAAGACATTCGACGTCGGCGGCACCGAACGCGCTGCGAAGGTCTACCTCTCGGCGGAGACCCCGATCCGCTCCTATTACACGGTGATCGCGCTCCCCGAGGGCGCGGACGCCGCCGACTTCCTGCACCGGACCGGCTGGAAGGACGTCGCCGACCGCCGGGAGGAGGGACTGGTCCTCCTCGAACCCGGTGAGAACGGATGGGGCGACCGCGGTGGCGAAGCCGAGTACGTCGCCGCCGCGATGGACTTCTACCAGGCGAACGACTACTTCTCGATCTTCGGCCTCCACTATCTGGTGGGCTACGGCGCCGGCGCGCCTCCCCTTGAGGCGTGGGCCGTCGCCCACCCGCTGCGCGTCATCGCGCAGGTCTACCTCGACTCGCCCGGACTGGACGCCGAGTACCTCGACGCCCATGCGGCCCTTGAGTTCGACGGCACCACCGCTCCCGACTACACGGATGTGGTGCTCCCCGAAGACCTCGACCGCATCCGATACGACGAGACGGTCCTGCCCACCTGGTACCTCCATCCCGGGCGGACCTCGCAGGAGAGCCGGTCCTACTGGAACCGGGCGAACGACACCAAGGACCGCGGCGTCTCCGACCGCGACCTCGGCACGGTGTACCGGCAGCGGCGCCGGTCCGACCGCTGGATGACCGCCTACGCCGGGCCGATCAGCATGGTCGCCGTCGACGACCGGCGGGCCCACTACTGGAGCCGGCGCACGACCACGCGGATCGCCGGTTTCCTGACCCGCTACACCCGCTACGAGAACTCCTTCGCTTACGGCAACAGCCTCATCGAACGCGCCGACTACGACCGACTCGATGTCGAGGTCCGGACGATGGAGGTCGAGGGGTTCGTGCGCGAATACCTCGTCCACGTCCCCGAAACGGCCGAGCGTTGGAGCGGCCGCGCGCCGGTCGTGTTCGTCTGGCCGGGGAACACCCAGACCGACAAGGTCTTCTTCGAAGCGGCCCAGTGGTGGAAGGTCGCCGAGCGCGAGGGCTGCATTCTCGTGGTCGTGTGCGAGCAGTACAGCGCCTCGCCGATCTCGGTCAGCCACCGGGACTCTCTGGCCTTCTACCAGCAGTTGCGCGACATGGTGATCGAGGAGTACCCGGCCGATCCGACGCGCCTGTACTCCACGGGCCAGTCCGCGGGCAGCGCGGTCACGCAGAACTTCGCGATGGCCTTCCCGGAGTACTTCGCGGCGGTCGCCTCCACCTCGTTCACCACCGCCCCGGACGACTCGGGCAACGTGACGATCGACGGGACCGCCTATCCCGCCAGCGGGCAGATGATCCCGAACTACCAGGTCTACGGCTACGGGGACCTGCGGTTCATGGCCGGAGACCTCTGGGACGACACCCCGAACCGGCTCGACGACTGGGCGCTGCACCACCTCGGCGTCAACGGGCTGGCGCTGGCCGACGTCGACGAGCGCGACGGCGTGCTCAGCGGACGGCACGACCGGTACCGGACCTGGACCTGGCACGGCGGCCCGCACCCGGTGCTCAAACTGACGCTGAACCGCTTCCGCTCGCACAACAACATCCCCGAAGAGTCGCCGCTGATGTGGGACTTCCTTGAGCACTACAGCCTCGAGACGGCCGCGGACGGCACGGTCTCGCGCTACTACAGCGCGTCGGGATTCCACCGCGACGACAAGGTGCCGCTCGGCGGCTGAACGGAAAACCGCGGCGGCGTCAACGACGCCGCCGCGGCCTGGGGAGGAACGCGTCGGGTATTAAGGGGCGAGTTCCCGGACCGCCTGGTACAGCTCGAGCTTCTCGCCTTCGAGTTCCGCCTGGAAGTACGCCTCGCACTGCGCGATGAACGCGTCCCGGTCGACGTCGTCCACGACCGTGATCTCGTCGCCGTCCGCCCACTGGGCGAGGACCTCCTCTTCAGCGGTCTCCAGGCACTCGCGGACCCCGGTGCTCGCGCCGCTGACCGCCGACTCCAGCGCCTCCTGCTGCTCGGCCGACAGGGACTGCCAGGTCTGCTCGCCGACGATCGCCACGGTGAAACCGGTCTGATGGCCCGACAGGCTCACGTAGTCCTGCACTTCCGGCAGGCTGAGCTCGGCGATGGTCGGGATCGGGTTCTCCTGACCGTCGATGACGCCCTGCTGGAGGGAGAGGTAGACCTCCTCGAACGCGACGGTGGTCGCTGCTGCGCCCATGGCCTCGGCGTTCTGGAGGAACTGCGGGCTGTCGGGGAAGCGCATCCGCAGGCCTTCGAGGTCTTCGGGGCTGCGGATGGGGTCGTTGGCGGTGAAGTGGCGGTCGCCGAAGTACCAGAAGGCGAGGGGCCGGATCTGGACCTGCTCGACCATGTCGTCGCGCAGCGCCTCCCAGGCGGGGCTCTCGGCGAACGCGGCGAGGTGGTCGGCGCCTTCGAACGCGTAGGCCGCATCGAGCGCGCCGATGGGTTCGTACAGCGACGAGATGGCGGAGCTGCCCTGGATGTCGATGCCGATGTCGCCCTCTTGCACCGACCTGACGCGGTCGGGTCCGTCCGGGCCGAGTTGGCTGCTCGGGAAGATCTCCATCGCGATGCCGCTGCCGTTGCCGGCCAGTTCGTCGGCGACCGCCTCCGCCCCGCACTCGTGCTGCGGATGCGTGGTGGCGTAGCTGTGGGCGAACGACAGTTCGACCGAGTCCTCCGAGCCGCCGCCCTCACCGCCGCACGCGGCCAGGGCGAGGGCGCTTGCGGCGGCGACGGCGAGCACGGAGCGCCGGCGGGATGATCTGTTGAGGGGCATGTCTTCCTCCGTATCGTGACCGCCGAGGTTCAGTGGGTGAGGGGTCCGGCGGTCACAGGGTTTGAGTGGTCCTCACCGTCAGCGGCAGAAGCGCTCCGCACCGGCGGTGCTGAGGATGCCGCCGAGTACGTGCTCCTTGAAGTGCTCGGCGCCTTCGGCGGTGCCCTGCCAGGCCGTCGCGTCGTGGCCCAGCGAGGTCACCCAGGAGCGGCCGCCGTCGAAGTAGTGGCACCAGGAGACCGGATGGTCGCCCTCGTGCCCGGGATGGACGCCGCCGCCGACCGGGTCGAGGGTGTCGGTGTCGACCTCGGCCAGGATGCGCACGAGTGGCGAGGGCATCGGTTCGAGGTTGTACCACTCGTCGTGGAACGCCCAGCTCCGCGGCAGGTCGCTTGTGGACGTGTCGCGCCGAGAGACCGTATGCACGTCGCCGTCACGGACGGGGCCGTGGTCGTAGAAGTTGGCGCCGCCGAGCAGGCCCTGGAAGTAGTCCCAGTTGTACTCGGCGCCGAGCGCGTTGTGGATCGCGACGAACCCGCCACCTGAGCGCATGTACTGGCGCAGTGCGGTCTGGGACGCGTCGTCGAGGAAGTCACGGCTGTTGCTCAGGAAGACGAGGGTGTTGTACTCCCTGAGCCGGCTCGGGTTCCCCAATATCGCAAGGTCTTCGGTCCAGTCGACGGCGAATCCGACCTCGGCGCCCCAGGCGACGATGGCCGACTGGGCCGCGTTCGCCTCCGTCAGCGCCGGGTTCAGGCCGGTGCCGAGCTGCGGTCCGAGGTGGGCGTGCCGCGGTCCGCCGGTGCGGCTGACGATCAGTACCCGGGGGACCTCATTCTCCTTGAACGCGGGCGTCCAGTCGTCGTTGTAGCAGGCGGCCGCGTCAAGTCCGATGCAGACTCCGTAGTCGGCGAGCGCATCGGAGTACTGCTCCGGCGGCTCGTTGCCACGGCTCACCGCGGCGCTGGAGGTGAGCGACAGGACCAGCACCGCGATCAGGGCGGTGAACGCTCCGACGCCGAGGCGGGTCCCGACGCGATCCGTCGTGGACGATGTCGCCGACATGGCCGGCTCCTTCCGTGTCAGTAGACCTCGACCTTGCCGGTGGGGCGGGCGCTGTGCGGGTCGTTGAAGAAGTACTCGCCGCGTTCCTCGAACGTGTACTCGAACGACTCCCCGGGTGCGAGGCGCACGTCGAACAGCCCCTCGAAGAACTGGGTCGCCCCGTGCTCGTGCACGTTGTCGCCCGGGTTGAGGAACGTGACCGCGGTGCCGGCGGGGACCCGAAGGTGCGTGGGCGCCATCGCATCGACCTGTGTGGACTCAGTGCCGCCGATCTCGCCGGTCTCCTCGTCGTAGGTGCGGGCGAGCACCACGGTGTACCCGACGGCTGTGCCCTCGACGGGGCCGCCGCTCACCGCGCGCCGGACAACGGGCGGCGGTGGCGTCTCCGCCTCGTCCAGTCGCCCGCCGATCCTGAACGCCCACAGGTGATCCCCGCGCGGGGCGGAGTCGCCGTAGGGGATTCCGGTGCCGCCGGCGTACACCGCGAGATATTCCTCGCCGCCCGCCTCGTACATGATCGGGCTCGCGCTGATCGCGGCCCCGCACTGGAACCGCCACAGCTCGTCGCCGTCCTCGGCGTCGAGGCAGAGCAGGTTCCCGTCCGGCCAGCCGATGAACAGCAGGCCCGACTCGGTGGTGAGGATGCCGTTGCCGTGGGCGAGCGAGTACGGTGTCCGCTTGCGCCACTTGACCTTGTTGGTCCGAGTGTCGACGGCCACGACGCCGCCGGTCATGTACTCGCCCGGCGGGCGGAGCCCGTTGGAGCGCTCGGTCAGCGAGTGGGCCGCGGCCACATAGCCGTAGCCGGTGTAGACCAGGCCGGTCCGGTGCGAATAGGACTGGTGGCTCCAGTCGGCGCCGCCGCCGTGCCCGGGAATGGTCAGGATCGGCTCGTCCCAGTGGGCGCTGAACAGCGGCCCGATCCGGTAGTTGGGCACGGCCCGGTGAGGCTCGCCGGGGACCTCGGTCCCTAGGGGCTGTTCGACGAGTTCGGTCTCGGTCCAGGGGCCCTGCACGGGGTACGGCTGGGTCGGCCAGGACTTCTGGCGTTCGTCTTGGGGGACCGGGCGCTCCTCGACGCCCAGCGGCGCCTCGCCGGTCTCGCGGTCGAGGATGTAGTACATGCCCGTCTTGCTGCCGTAGATCACGACCTTTCGGCGGCGGCCTTTGATGCGCACGTCGGCGAGCACGGGCGCCATCACGTTGTCCATGTCCCAGATGTCGTGGTGGACGCTTTGGAAGTGCCACCGGTAGGCGCCCGTCTCCAGGTCGAGCGCGACGATCGAGTTGGCGAACAGGTTCATGCCCTCGCGCTCCGAACCGTCCTGTGAGGAACGGCTGCCGCGCGCGTTCCCGAAGGTGTAGAAGACCAGGCCGAGTTCGGGATCGACGGCCGGATGGATCCACGGGGCCGCCCCGCCCTCCTCCCACGAGTCGCCCGCCCAGGTGTCGTGGCCGATCTCGCCCGGCCCGGGCGTGCCCCAGAAGTGCCAGAGAACGTCGCCGCCGTCGGCGTCGACGCACAGGGCGGCGGCGCGGTTGCCGAGGGTGCCGAGGAAGAGCCGTCCGCCGTGGTAGACGACGGCGACCCGCCCGACCTCGCCGTACCCGGTGATCTGCCGCTCCCAGTCCACCGCGCCGGTCTCCTGGTCGAGTGCGACGACCCAGCCGCCGTCGGCGTGGGTGTAGACGCGGCCTCCGCCGACGGCCACGCCGCGGCGGGTGAGGCTGCCCCGCGTCTGCTCATAGCGCCACTTGGTCTCGCCGGTGGCGCCGTCGACCGCGATGACGTTCCCGAACGCCGACTCGATGAACAGGACCCCGTCCACCGCCACGGCGGTGCTCTGGTTGGTGCCCTCGTCGATCCCCCCTTCGATGCGGTTGCGCCAAGCGCCGCCGAGGCGTCGCACATTGCCCTTGCCGATCCGCTTGAGCCGCGAGAAGTTCTGGTTCCCCAGATTCCCGCCGACCTTGGGAAAGTCTCGGTCGCCTGGGGTGTCGAAGTGCCTGAGCGCCTTGGCGGGCGGATGCGAGGGCCGACCTGGCACCGATCCGTCGAGTGAGGACATCTCGGCCTGGGCCGCCTCTGGCAGGCCCAATGCCGCGGCGCCCGCGAGGGACACCCCGGTCAGGAACGCGCGGCGGCCGAGCGGAGCCGGGGCGGAATCGGACGTGTCGTCTTCAGTGGACTCGGATGGCGGTGGCGTCATTGCGACCTCCAGGGGGAGAGGAGCGAGCGGGTGGGTTCCGGCCGATCGGCCGATCGGTCAGGTGGTGGGGAGTTCGCCGTGCGGGCCGTACACGAAGACCAGCCAGAGCGGTTCGCGGCCGGTGTTGACGTGCTGGTGCATGACTCCCTTCGGGATGAACATGAAGGTGTTCGTCGCGAACGGAGTGCGTCCGCCGTCCTCCGACACCACTTCGCCGTGCCCGCGGACGATGAAGTCGACCTCTTCGGATTCGGGGTGGTTGTGAAGGGAGCTGGACTCTCCCGGCTCGAAGATGGTGAGACCGCTGACGAGGAACTCGCTGCCGTTGAGGGCCTCGTCGGCGACCTTGAAGACCTTGCGGCGGAAGCCCGCCTGGTCGAGGCCCAGCCAGATCGGCTGGGATGCTGCGAAGGGGTCGATGATCTGGATCATGCTGCTTCCTCCTCGGGGAAGACGCCTTGATAGATGTCGGTGATGTTCCAATGGCCAGGTGTGGGCACCGGCTCGTTCACCATGGGCACGTCCAGGACCGCGGGACGGCGGCGCTCCAGTGCGGCGGCGATCGCCGGAACCAGGTCCCCGGCGCGGGCGATGCGGTAGCCGTCGGCTCCGCATGCCTCGGCGAGCGCGGCGAAGTCGGGGCTGTACGGCTCGCCGTCCGGGTCTTGGAACTCGCACCCGTAGGACGCTCCGAAGTTGGCCGCCTGCAAGTCGGCGATGGTGCCGTGAGCGCGGTTGTTCATCACGACGAAGACCACCGGCAGGCCCCGTTCGACGGCCATGGGAAGCGCCGGCAGCTGGGAGCTCATGCCGCCGTCGCCGACGAGGGCGACCACCGCGCGATCCGGCCGGGCGATCTGGACGCCTACGGCGGCAGCGGGTCCGAACCCCATCGTCGAGGCCCCGCCGGGGGTGATGAAGCGGCCCTCCGCGGGAAGTTCGTAGCAGCGCGCGACGCCGTTCTTGTTCCATCCGACGTCCGTGACCAGAACGGCGTCCGCGGGCAGGGTCTCGCGGAGGTCGGTCAGGATGCGCTCGGGCCGGAGCGGGAAGTCGTCGGCGCGGCCGCGCTCCCGGCTGGCGTCGAACAGCGCCGTGCGTTCCTTTCTGATCGACTCGCGAACGCCGGGGCGCCGGACGGGCTCGGGGGCGATTTCGCGGACCGTCTTGTCGATCGCTTCGACCGCGAGGACGACGTCGGCGACCGCGCCGATCGCCACCGGGAAGTTGCGGCCGATCTCTGCGGAGTCGATGTCGATTTGGATCAGGTCGCCCTCGTGCTCCAGGTTCCAGGTGTAGCGCGGGTCCCATGAGCTCGCGTCGGTCTCGGCGAAGCGCGTGGCCAGGGCCAGGACCACGTCCGCGCTGCGCGTGTAGTCGTTGGTGGACTCCATACCCCAGAACCCCGGCATGCCCAGCAGGAGCGGATGGTCGTCGGGGACCGCCCCTTTCGCCATGAGCGAGTGGACCATCGGCATGTCGAGATACTCCGTCAGCGAGAGCACCGCCCGGCGGCCCGCCTCGCCGCGCAGTCCGCCGCCGAGGTAGACCAGCGGCCGTTCGGCTTCGGTGAGCCGGGCCGCGATCCGCCGAGCCGTCGCCTCCGGCAGCCCGGGGACGGCGGTCTCGGCGGGGAGCGGATGGTCGCAGGGGGCGACCTTGCGGGAGAAGAGGTCCATGGGGACGTTCACCAGAACGGCCCCGGGCCTGCCGGAGGCCGCGGTCCAGAAGGCCCGCTCGGTGAACCGGCCCAGGTCCTCGGCGCGGTGGAGGCGCCACGTCCGCTTGACGAAGGGCGTGAAGACAGCCGCCTGGTCGGCGTCGGCGTGCAGGTTGACCTCTTGGTGGGGGTGGCGGCCGTGATAGTACGACGGCACGTCACCAGCGATCGCGACCAGCGGAACGGAGTCCATCGCGGCGGTCGCGACGCCGGTCACGGCGTTCATCATGCCGGGTCCGACGTGGGTGAGCAGGACCCCCGGTCGCCCTGAGGCGCGGGCGTAACCGTCAGCGGCGTGCGCCGCCGCCTGCTCGTGGCGGGCGATCACGAACTCGATCGGGCTGCGGCCCAACGCGTCCAGCAGTGCGATGTTGGTGTGGCCGCATGTGCCGAAGATGAACTCGACGCCGTAGTCCTCCAACTGGCGCACCAGTGCTTCGGCGGCGCTGACCTTCTCGCCCGAGCTCATGCGCGTTCTCCCCACAGGGAGGTCCCGCGCATCATGAGGGTTTTGATCACCGTGTAGTCCTCAATCATGGATCTCGGGCTCTCCCGCCCGAACCCGGAGTCCTTGACACCGCCGAACGGGACGTGGTCGAGCCTGAAGTTCGAGGAGCCGTTGACCACGAGTCCGCCGACCTCCAGATCGCGCCAGGCGGTGAAGACGCGGTCGACGTCGCGGGTGAACAGGCCCGCCTGGAGCCCGTACCGGCTCCGGTTACACCGCTCGAGGACCTCAGTGAAGTCGTCGAACGGCATGACCGCGACCAGAGCGCCGAAGACCTCTTCGACCACGACCGCCGCGGAGTCGGGCGGTTCGGCCAGGACCGTCGGCATCGCCGTGGCGCCGTCGCGCTCACCCCCGAGCAGCAGCCGGGCTCCGGCTGCGACGGCCTCGGCGCTCCACTGCACCACCCGCTCGGCGGCGTCCTCATCGACCATGGAGCCGACGTCGGTGCCAGGGTCGAGAGGATCCCCTACCGAGAGCGCGGCCACTTCAGCGGTGAACGCGTCCAGGAACTCCCCGAAGCGGGACCGATGCACGTACACCCGCTGCACCGAGATGCAGCTCTGACCCGAGTTGCTGAACCCTGTTCGGGCGCACACCCGGGCTGCCGCCGCCACGTCGGCGTCGTCGCAGACGATGGTAGCCGCGTTCCCGCCCAGTTCCAGGACCAGGCGTTTGGCGCCGGCCGCCCGGGCCACGGCGTCCCCGGTCGCGGCGCTGCCCGTGAAGCTGATGACACCGATCTCCGGAGCGGCGCACAGTTCGGCGCCCACCTGTCCGTCGCCGTGCAGCAGTTGCACGGCCTCGGTCGGCATCCCGGCCTCCAGTAGCAGTGCCACGACCGCGGCAGTGGAGGCGGGAGCCTGCGGCGGCGCTTTGACGACGGTGGTGTTGCCCGCTGCGAACGAGGCGCCTAGCTTGTGCGCCAAGAGGTTCGCCGGAGCGTTGAAAGGAGTGACGGCCAGCGCGACCCCGACCGGAGCGCGGTAGGTGAACGCGGTGTTCCCGACGCCGCGGGCCCATCCGGCGACCGGCAGCGTCTCGCCGCCGATCTGCCGGGCTTCGGCCGCGCATACGGCGAAGGTGTCCGCGACGCGCTCGATCTCGCCGCGTCCGTCCTTGACCGGCTTGCCCAGTTCCAGCGCGAGTATCCGCGCCATGGCGTCCCGGTGCTCCAGGGCCAGTGCCGATGCCCGTTCCAGCACCTGGGCTCTACTGGACGGGGCCGATCGCCTCGTCTCCCCGGCATAGGCGCTGAGGCGCGACCGGACCGCCGTCACATCGGTCGGTCCCGCTACGGGGGAGCGGCTCACGGGCTGTTTCACGAATGGTCCGATCCTGTCGCGGTGCGGACCGTCTTCGAGCCAGCGGCCGCCGACGTAGTGGGGCGCCGGAATGACCCTGGCCTCGGATTCGGCGGCGAGCATCGCTGTCAGCATATTCTGCCTCTCGACCGTCTAGCGGTTTTATCGAACCGTACTGCGGACTAGAATCAGATTAGGGCTCACGTTCGGTCTTGGCAAGACTCTGCATCGATCGGTCTCGATAAATACCGACTGGCAGTCCTACTGGACCGCTCTGCGGACTCGGTGTACAGTTCCGATTGTCATCCGCCGCTCGCGGCCACCCGCTTTCGCGGGGTCCGCCGTGGACCGAAGACCGATCGCAGACCGGAGCGTGCCCATGTCCGCCAATTCGTCGGAAGCCGACGCCCCGTCCGACGTCCAGGGTGTCCGCAGCGTCGAGCGCGCCGTCGAGATCATGTCGCTGCTGACCGAGGAGAAGCCGGTCGTCTCCATCAGGGACATCGTCGAGGCCACCGGGCTCGCGAAGACCACGGTGATCCGCCTGGTCCAGACCCTGGAACGGAACGGCCTCCTGTGGTCGGCTCCCAACGGCTACCTCCCCGGCCCCGGGTTGTGGCGCTGGGCGCATCTGGCGCGCAGCAGCTGGGAGCTGCCGCCCGAGACGCGCCAGCACATGCGGGAGCTGGGCGCGCGTCGGCGCGAGACCGTGAACCTCTACATGGTCCGCGACGTCTACCGGGTCTGCGTGGCCCAGCAGGAGAGTCCGCAGCCGCTGCGCCACGTCGTACACGTCGGGGACGAGCTGCCGCTGTGGGCCGGCGCGGCGTCGAAGGTCCTCCTGCGCGACGCGCCCGAAGCGCTCCTGCGGCGGATCGCGATCAGTTCCCCCTATGGGGAAGGGCACGTCGGGAAGCTCCGGCAATGGATCGGCGAAGCCGAGCACCGGGGTTGGGCGGCAAGCCACGGCGAACGCGAAGCGGGCCTCTCGGCGGTCGCCGTTCCCGTCTTCGGCCGGACCGGTGGCGTGGTGGCCGCGCTCTCCCTGAGCGGTCCGAGCGTCCGCTTCCCCGACGACGTGGTGGAGCGGTTCGCCGCGGACCTGCGCCACGTCGCCAAGGAGATCTCCGAGCGGGGCTTCGAGCACCCGCTCGTCCCCGTTCGATGAAGCGGGCGCCCGCCGCCCCGCGGAAGGAGTGACCGGATGTCCGAGGGACCGCTCAGCGGTGTACGGGTGCTGGACCTGACCAACGTTCTGGCCGGACCCTATTGCAGCTACCAGTTGATGCTCCTGGGCGCGGAGGTCGTCAAGGTGGAGGTGCCCGGGCAGGGTGATCTGGCCCGACAGCTCGGTCCGGACCCCGACCTGAACCGCCGGGGCCTCGGTGCTTCCTTCCTCGCCCAGAATGCGGGTAAGCGGTCCGTCGAGATCAACCTCAAGGACGACGCTGGCCGCGACCGCTTCGAGGGCCTCGTCGCCGACGCCGATGTGCTGCTCGAGAACTTCCGTGCCGGCGTGATGGATCGCCTCGGCTACGGCTGGGAACGCCTGCGGGAGACCAATCCCCGCCTCGTCTACTGCGCCATCTCCGGCTTCGGGCAGACCGGCCCCATGAGCGGGGCTCCCGCATACGACCAGATCATCCAGGGTCTCTCCGGCATGATGAGCGTCACCGGGACCGCGGAGACCGCTCCGCTTCGCGTGGGTTTCCCCGTCTGCGACACCATCGGAGGCCTCGTCGCCGCCTTGCACATCGCCGCGGCCGTGGCCGGGCGCTCCCGCACGGGCGAGGGGACCTTCCTCGATGTGTCCATGCTGGAGTCGGCGGTGTCGGCGATGGGCTGGGCCGTCTCGAACTACCTGGTGTGCGGGGTCGAACCGCGGCCCATGGGCACGCAGAACGCCACGTCCGCCCCGTCGGGCACCTTTAACGCGGCCGACGGCCACCTCAACATCGCCGCGAACCGGCAGCAGCAGTTCGAGGCGCTCTGCGCGGTCGTGGGACGCCTCGATCTCCTCACCGACCCGCGCTTCACCGACCGAGAGCAGCGCAAGGCCCACCGGGACGAACTCAACCGCGAACTCGACCGTGCCCTCGGTGCCAAGAGCGCGGGAGAGTGGGAGGACCTGCTCAACGCCGCCGGCGTGCCCGCCGCCCGCATCACGACCGTCCCCCAGATGGTCGGACTCGACCAGCTGCGCCACCGCGGCTTCTTCACCGACCTCCCCTTCCCCGACGGCTCCGACCGGACGTTGCGGGTGACCGGCACGGGGGTCCTGCACGACGGCGAGCCGCTGCGTCCGGCGACTCCGCCCCCGCTGCTGGGAGAACAGAACCACGAGCACTGGAACGCCGCACTCGTCCGCGATGCGCGACCGGAGGCCACATGAACGACATCGACCCCACCGGGGCCGTCGCCGACTGGTGGGCCACCGGCATCTCTCGCATCGAACCTGACGTCATCGAACTGCGCGGCCATCCGATCCAGGAATTGATCGGCACCGTCAACTTCCCCTCGATGATCTGGCTGATGGTCCGCGGTGACCTCCCCTCTCCGGCGCAGTCGACGCTGTTGGAGGCGGCCCTCGTCGCGGCGGTCGACCACGGTCCGCAGGCGCCCTCGATCGCCGTCGCCCGCATTGCCGCCACATGCGGCATCGACCTCAACAATGCCGTCGCCAGCGCGGTCAACACACTCGGTGACGTCCACGGCGGAGCCGGGGAGCAGTGCGTCGAACTCCTCGACGACATCCTCGAACGTGAAGGCAGTGGCTTGTCGCTGCCCGACGCCGTCGACGCGGCGATCGCCGCCGGGCCGAGCTACCTGCCCGGATTCGGCCACCGTTTCCACGAGCGCGACCCGCGCAGGGACCCGCTGATATCCCTTGTCGAACGAGCGGTTCGCGAAGGCACCGTACCGGGCCGCCACCTTCGCGCGGCCCTGGCATTGGAAGCGGCGCTCGCAGGGTATCGAACGAAGCCGGTTCCAATGAACGTCGACGGCGCGACGGCAGTGGTCTATGCCGAACTCGGCTTCGCCGCGCCGCTCGCAAGAGGACTGTTCGTGCTCAGCCGCAGCGTCGGCATCCTCGCCCACACATGGGAGGAAGTCCAGGGCGGCCAGCGGAACAAGGGCCCCCTGCCGCGAGAGATCCTACCCACGTTTCTGAACCGGGTCGTGTGAGTAGACGTGACACCTGTTCGTGCCACGCCTTTGATGTCTATTTCGCCCTGATAGTAGAGCTATAACCCCGTTTGAGTAGCCCGGGTGGGATTCGAACCCACACTGTACGGAAGCAGATAGTGCGTCTGAACTGCGAAAATATTGTATCTTGCAGTATGCATCCACCAGGGAGCCATGGCGTTCTTTGAGGCTTTGAAGGCGGAACTTAAAAACTGGTTTCAAGTTCTGCGACGATCGGATTGGTTGTCTGACTGAGGGTTTCGGATCGGTTCGTTGAACGGACTTGACGAAACCCTGGGAGATTGACGATGAACTATGGGTCCGTATCGAGGCGTTGTTCCCGGTCCGCCGGTTTGGGAAGCGCGGCTCGATTTCCCCTGACAGCCGAAGATGCTTGCAGGGTGTCCTGTTCGTGCTCTACACCGGTGTCACCTGGAAGCATCTGCCGCCCGAACTCGGGTTCGTCACAGCCTCGCGTCGGGACTGACCTCAATCGCTCAATCCGCGGGACAGGCACTGAGGTATTTGCCCTAAAAGCGACGCGACCTTGCCCAGATGACGAAGAGGCCAGCGAGCGCGCCACCTGCGATGAGGAGTCCGAGAGCGAGCGCTTCGATGTTCCAACCGTGCTGCTCCGTGTGCGGAGTTGCGACTTCTTCGCAACGCACCTCGGTCGCGCCGCCCTGCTGGATGCCTTCCTCCGAGTGAACGATGTACTCAGTCCTGCAGATATCGGTTGCGAGCACCTCCTGGCCCTCCCACGTCCACGTGGTGGTCTCATGCGGGAACGCGCTATGCGTCTGTATCAGGCCGAGCCCGAGGACTATCAGGAGTCCGATCACTACCCTGCGAGTCATCATCGAGACCTCCGATCTCATTGCACATGGTCTAGTCGAAGGATATGAACGAGCCGGGGGACCGGTCCCGACCGACCACCCGGCTCTCCTCGACCGACCCCTCGCGGCCTTCCCCGGCGGGCGTGATCCGACATCACGTCATCGGTCACATACAAGCGCCACCCATGCTCTGCAGCGAATCGGCAGCTGCGAGCTTGACGAACCCCTGGTGCATGGACTGGCATCGGTCCCAACGGACGGCGAGGCGCTTGCACTGGTGGAGGTGGGCGATGGCCTGCTCGACCACCCAGCGGATCTTGCCGAGTCCGATGATCTTCTTACGGCCGCGCTGCGGGATGATCGGCTCGATCCGCCTGTGCTGCAGCCAGTCGCGGAAGGCTCGCGAGTTGTAGCCGCCGTCGGCCAGGATCACCCCGGGTCTGCGTCGTGGGCGTCCGACCCGGCCCGCAACGAGTGGGATAGCTTCGACCAGGTCCTGGGCGGCCTTGATGTCGGGCATGTGTTCCCTGCGGTGGTGATGATCGCGAGCGGGAGGCCCTTGCTGTCGCAGGCGATGTGGCGTTTGGATCCGGGACGGCCGCGGTCTACCGGCGAGAGCCCTGTTCCTTCCCTCCTTTTTTGGCCCTGACATGCGATCCGTCGAGACAGGCGGCGGACCAGTCGATCTCACCAAGGGCGTGCAAATCGGACAGCAGGAGCCGGTGGAGGCCGTCCCAGACGCCTGCCTCGCACCGGCGGCGGAACCGTCGCCAACAGGTGATGCCAGAGCCGAATCCGAGCTCGGCCGACAGATGCTTCCAGTTGATCCCGGTGTAGAGCACGAGCAGGATGCCCTGCAAGCACTTCCGGTCATCGAGCGGAACCGGGCCGCGCTTTCCAGGCCGGTGGATCGGCAGCAGCGACTCGGTCAGAGCCCACAAACGGTCGTCGGTCTCTCAAGGTTTCGCCACACCCGTTCAACGAGGAAACCCGAAACCTCACACCGCACAACCAGTCTGATCACCCAGCAACTAGAAACCAGTTCTTGGTGCCGTCGACTAGCACTTCGAGGGCCCCTGTCGCGGAGAAGACGCCATGCCTG
Organism: Glycomyces harbinensis; assembly: GCF_900101745.1. Classification (GTDB taxonomy): domain Bacteria; phylum Actinomycetota; class Actinomycetes; order Mycobacteriales; family Micromonosporaceae; genus Glycomyces; species Glycomyces harbinensis. Next base: position 256,009 of record NZ_FNAD01000007.1, read on the forward strand.
CGGACATGCTCGGGGAGTGCTGTCTTGAGGTCAGTCAGCTCACTCACTTGCGAGCGGGCGTCATCCCCGTCGGGAACGAGGTGTAGTTCGACGGATTCATGCCCGCCTTGGTTCGGCAGTCGGTTGTCCAGCTCGTTGCGCCAGTGCACCTCCGGTGGGAAGGGCAGTCTGCGCCAGATGAGTCGCTCAGCCGGAGCAGTCGGTTCATTGCCCGTGGCACCGGGTATGAGGCAGACAGGGCCCGGGAACATGGGAGGCGTGGTCGGCCTGGCACGGTACGCCGATACTCCGGCGAGGAGCTTTTGCGTTGCGTCCGCGCTTTCCAAGCCTTGGATTCGTATCTGCACGATGGGGCCGAGCGGGCCCTCTGGTTCGCACTGCCGGACCATAACTGGGACAAGCCGTTTGGTTTCCCCCTTCGCATCCTCAGCGAACATCGCAGCCCACTCCGGCTGCGGGAAACCTGCTGCCAGGTAGTCGGGGGAGAGCACTGCGATCAGCCGGTCCGACGACTGCAATGCCTTTTGTATCTCGAGCATGAAGTTGCTACCCGGGCGAAAGTCCCATGACTGCTCTGTACTCGCGCAACGGTCCCTCTGCGACTGTTTCGCAGACGGATTCAGGTTCGCACCGTCGCATAGGAGCCGTGCTTCATTCTGCTCGAGAGCATGCCGGGACCAGCGCTTAAGCAGGCGGACTTGTGGGCCATTCCTTTGGGACTTTCGCCTCTGATCGTCGAATCCTCTGCCGACGAGACTGAGATCAGAGCGAAAGAGGAGGTCGAGATGTCCGAACAAACATGGAACGCCGGCAAGGTCGTCGTGGGCGTCGACGGGTCGAAGCCGTCGCGTCGAGCCCTGGAGTGGGCGTTGCGGTACGCCGAGGCGACCGGAGCATCGGTGACCGCGGTGCAAGCGTGGCGGATGCCGTTCGACTCTGGATCCGGCGCGATGGTGGTGACCGCGACGCAGTACGCCGCCCGCGCGAGACGCGAGCTGAACACGACCGTGGACGAGATCGCGGCCGAGCGGCCGCGGGTGCGAGTGGAGCGCCATGTCGCCGAAGGACACCCCGCGCCCGCGCTCATCGACCAGTCCAAGGACGCCGAGCTTCTCGTGGTCGGCAGCCGCGGGCACGGCGGGTTCGTCGGAGCGATCATCGGCTCGGTGAGCCAGTACTGCGTCCACCACGCACCCTGCCCGGTACTGATCATCCGCAACGCGGAATGACCAGTGCTTCACCCCGGGGCGGCATCGGCCGCCCCGCTTTCGTGTCTTCTGGAATGGAGTTACATCATGCGAGTGGCCGTGTTCAGCACCAAGCCCTACGACGAGGCGTCCCTGCAAAAGGCGAACGGAGGCGCGCACGAGCTGGTGCTCTTGGAGCCGCGCCTGAACCACGACACCGCAGCACTAGCCGAGGGCTGCGAAGCGGTGTGCGCGTTCGTCAACGACGATTTGGGCGCCGCGACGCTCGCGGCGCTGGCCTCTCGCGGGGTCCGGTTCGTCGCACTCCGCTCGGCCGGGTTCAACCACGTCGATCTGCGCGTGGCGGCTGAATTGGGGATCGCGGTGGCGCGCGTCCCCGATTATTCGCCGTACGCGGTCGCCGAGCACTGCGCGGCGCTGGTCTTGGCGCTGAACCGGAAGACGCACCGGGCCTACAACAGGGTGCGGGAGCACAACTTCTCCTTGAGCGGGCTGCTCGGATTCGACCTGCACGGGCGGACCGTCGGTGTGGTCGGGACCGGAAAGATCGGGCAGTGCTTCGTCCGGATCATGGCCGGGTTCGGCTGCCGCGTCCTCGCCTACGATCCGTATCCGAGCGAGGCCGCCGTCGCGGCCGGCGCAGTGTACGTGTCGATAGAGGAGCTCCTCGCGGCCTCGGACATCGTCTCGCTGCACTGCCCGCTCACACCGGAGACGCACCACCTGATCGACTGCGAGCGCATCGCTCTGATGCGGCCGGGCGTGATGCTGGTGAACACCAGCCGCGGGGCGCTGGTGGAGACGGCCGCGGTGATCGAGGGGCTCAAGTCGGGTCGGATCGGATACCTGGGTCTGGACGTATACGAGGAGGAGGCCGAGCTGTTCTTCGAAGACCTGTCGGACCAGCTGATCGGGGACGACCTGTTCGACCGGCTCAGCGCGTTCCCGAACGTGCTCATCACCGGCCATCAGGCGTTCTTCACCGCCGAGGCCATCGAGGCGATCGCGGCGACGACGATCGGGAACCTGGCTGCCTTCGCCGCCGGCGGCGAGGGACTCCATCCTGTGTCGGTCGAAGCGAACTGAGCACGGCGAAGGGGCGGACCCGTTTTCGGTCCGCCCCTTCCGCTTCCTTACAGAACCAGTGGCTTCCCGGGCCGCCAGTCGGCAATGGCCGGGTGGTCGACGCCGTGGGTGCGGGTGTACTCGCGGGCGGCCAGGCGGGCGTCGACCATCTCCTGGCGCAGGCCCGCGGCGGCCTGACCGAGGCCCGGCACCCGGTCGATGACGTCGACGACGAGGGTGAACCGGTCGAGGTCGTTGAGCATGACCATGTCGAACGGGGTGGTCGTGGTGCCCTCCTCCTTATATCCGCGGACGTGGAGGTTCGCGTGGCCCGCCCGGCGGTAGGTGAGGCGGTGGATGAGCCACGGGTAGCCGTGGTACGCGAAGATCACGGGTTTGTCGGTGGTGAACAGCGCGTCGTACTGGCGGTCGGGCAGACCGTGCGGGTGCTCGGTGTCGGGCTGGAGGCGCATGAGGTCCACGACGTTGACGACGCGGACCTTCAGGTGCGGCAGGTGGCGGCGCAGCAGGTCGGCCGCGGCGACGGTCTCCAAAGTGGGGACGTCGCCGGCGCAGCCGAGCACGACGTCCGGTTCGGCGCCGCCGTCGGTGGACGCCCAGTCCCAGATGCCCAGGCCCCGCGTGCAGTGGCGCACGGCCTCGTCCATGGTGAGCCAGTTCGGCGCGGGCTGCTTCCCGGCGACGACCACGTTGACGTACTGGCGCGAGCGCAGGCAATGGTCCATGGTGGACAGGAGTGTGTTGGCGTCCGGCGGCAGGTACACCCGGACCACTTCGGCCTTCTTGTTCATGACGTGGTCGATGAAGCCCGGATCCTGGTGGGAGAACCCGTTGTGGTCCTGGCGCCACACGTGGCTGGACAGGAGGTAGTTGAGCGAGGCGATCGGGCGCCGCCACGGGATGCCGTTGGTCGTCTTGAGCCATTTGGCGTGCTGGTTGAACATGGAGTCGACCAGGTGGATGAACGCCTCGTAGGAGGTGAACAGGCCGTGCCGTCCGGTGAGGAGGTAGCCCTCCAGCCAGCCCTGGCACAGGTGCTCCGACAGGACCTCCATGACGCGCCCGTCGGGTCCGAGGTGGTCGTCGCCGGGTTCGGTCCGGGCCATGAAGGCGCGGTCGGTGACCTCGAAGGCGGCGCCGAGCCGGTTGGAGGCGACCTCGTCGGGGCCGAAGAGCCGGAACCGGTCCGGGTTCGCCGCGATGACGTCGCGCACCCACTCGCCGAGCATTCGGGTGGGCTCGGCGTCGGTACCGCCGGGACGGGGCGCCTTGACGGCGTAGTCGCGGAAGTCCGGCAGGACGAGGTCGCGCAGGAGCAGGCCGCCGTTGGCGTGCGGGTTCGCGCTCATGCGCCGCTCGCCCCGGGGCGCAAACGCCCGCAGTTCGCCGGCCGGTGCGCCGGTGGCGTCGAACAGCTCCTCGGGCCGGTAGGACCGCAGCCAGGATTCGAGCGCCTGCAGCTGCTCGGGGTGCTCGCGGACGGCCGGAAGCGGCACCTGGTGCGCCCTCCAAGTGCCTTCGACCGGGTTGCCGCCCAGTTCGGCCGGGCCTGTCCAGCCCTTGGGCGTGCGCAGCACGATCATGGGCCAGCGGGGGCGCTCGGCCGCGCCGCCGGAGCGGGCCTCGTGCCGGATCGCGGCGATGCGGTCGAACGCGGTGTCGAGCACGGCGGCAAGCTGCTGGTGGACGGTGTCGGGGTCGTCGCCTTCGACCAGGTGCGGTTCGTATCCGAAGCCGCGCATCATCGACATGAGGTCGGAGCGGGGGATGCGGTCGAGCACGGTGGGGTTGGCGATCTTGTAGCCGTTGAGGTTGAGGATCGGCAGGACCGCGCCGTCGCGTGCGGGGTTGAGGAACACGTTCGAGAGCCAGGACGCCGCGAGCGGGCCGGTCTCGGCCTCGCCGTCGCCGATCACGCAGGCGACCGTGAGGTCGGGGTTGTCGAACGCGGCCCCGTAGGCGTGCATGAGGGCGTAGCCCAATTCTCCGCCTTCGTGGATGGAACCGGGGACCTCGGGTGCGACGTGACTGGGGACGCCGCCGGGGAAGGAGAACTGGCGGAACAGCCGCTCCATGCCGGCCTCGTCACGGCCGATCGAGGGGTGGAGTTCGGAGTAGGTGCCCTCCAGCCAGGTGTTGGCCAGCAGTGCGGGCCCGCCGTGGCCGGGGCCGGTCACGTAGATCATGTCGGCGCCGCGCTCGGTGATGCAGCGGTTGAGGTGCGCGTAGACCAGGTTGAGGGCCGGGCTGGTGCCCCAGTGGCCGAGCAGGCGCGGCTTGACGTGCTCGGGGCGCAGCGGCTCGCGCAGCAGCGGGTTGTCGAGCAGGTAGATCTGGCCGACCGTGAGGTAGTTCGCGGCCCGCCAATAGGCGTCGATCTGGCGCAGTCGGGCTTCGGTCAGCGGCGCGGGGAGGGTCTTGTCCATGATGGCGTCCTCGAATTCGTCGTTCATCGGATCGATTCCAGCGTCGCCGTCGGCGGGCCGCTCGGGGTAGGGACCGAAGTCCCTTGGCGCAGGGGCCAACGGTGTCCGACCTCTTGTGTTCCAGAGAGGAGTCGTTACGATCAAGGTATGGCCGACAAGCCGCCTTACCCCCGTCACGGCCTCACCCCCGTGTCCAGCCTGCCCATCGACGAGCTGCTCCAAGAGCTGGCCTCACGGGTGAGCGAGGTCATCTCAGGGCGCGAGCGCCTCCGCGGCCTCCTCGACGCGGTCATCGGCATCGGCGCCGACCTCGAGCTCGCCGCGATCCTCGACCGCATCGTCGCCGCCGCCTGCACCCTGGTCGATGCCCGCTACGGCGCGCTCGGCGTTCTGGACGACTCCGGGGGCCTGTCCGAATTCCGCACCCACGGCATGAGCGAGGCCGAGATCGCCGCCCTCGGCGACCTGCCTACCGGGCGGGGGATTCTCGGCCACATCATCGACACGCCCGAGCCGCTGCGGTTGCCCGACCTGGCCGCGCACCCGGCCTCAGTGGGCTTTCCGCCCGGCCATCCGCCGATGCGGACCTTCCTCGGCGTGCCGATCACGGTGCGGGACAAGGCCTGGGGCAACCTCTACCTCACCGACAAGCGCGAAGGCGTCCAGTTCACCCAAGACGACGAGGACCTCATCAAAGCGTTGGCGGTCGCAGCCGGGGTGGCGATCGACAACGCCCGGCTCTACGGGGAGCTGGAAGCCTCCCAGGCCGACCGGGAGCGGTTGCTCATCTTCCGCGACCGTGATCGGATCGGGCGGGACCTGCACGACCTGGTGATCCAGCGGCTGTTCGCCTCGGGCCTGCAACTGCAGAGCGTCGTGCACCTGGTGGAGCCCCCGATCGCCGCCGAGCGCGTCCGCTCGGTCGTGGAGGAGATCAACGGCGGGATCGCGGACTTGCGGGCGGCGATCTTCAGCATGCACCAGGACCCCGGACAGCACCTGTCCGCGACGGTGCGGGGTCTCCTCGGCGTCGTCAGGCAGCAGCTGGGCTTCGACCCGGAAGTGGCGTTCACCGGACCGGTCGACAGTGCGGTGCCGGAAGCGGTCCGGGTCGAGGTCATAGCGATGCTGCGCGAGGCGCTGAGCAACGCCGCCCGGCATTCCGGGGCGTCCCGAGTGGCGGTGTCCGTCGCAGTGGAGCAGGGCGTGCTGACGATGACGGTGACCGACGACGGCTGCGGGATTCCTGCCACCGCGCCGCGCCGGGGCCTGGCGAACCTGGCCTCGCGTGCCGAGGCTCTCGGCGGGATGTTCACCTTCGGCGGGGCCGAACCCTCGGGCACGCGGCTGGAGTGGACGATGCCGCTCTAGCGACTCAGCCGAACAGGCGCGAGGCGAGCACTGCCGCCTGCGTGCGTCGTTCCAACTTGAGTTTGCCCAGCACCCGGGTCACATAGTTCTTGACCGTCTTCTCCGCCAAATGCATCTGCTCACCGATCTGCCGGTTCGTCAGGCCCTGGCCGATGAGTTCGAGGATGCGCTGCTCCTGATCGGAGAGCATTTCGAGTTCGGGCGACTTCGGCGGTCCCTTTCGCAGCCGCTCCAGCACCGCCCCGGTGACCCGCGAGTCCAGCAGGGAGTCGCCGGCGGCCACCTTGCGGACGGCGTCGACCAGTTCGTCGCCGCGAACCTGCTTGAGCAAGAACCCGGCCGCGCCGGCCTCGATCGCCTGAAACAACACCTCATCGTCCTCATAGGAGGTGAGAACGAGAACCGCGACTGAAGGGTCGGCCTGCCGGACCTTGCGGCACACCTCGATGCCTTCGCCGTCGGGCAGCCGGGCATCGACCACCACCACATCGGGCCGCGTCGCGGGCACTCGGCGCAGCGCCTCGGCCACCGTCGAGGCCTCCCCGACCACTGTGACATCGCCGTCGCGTTCGAGCAGATCGCACAACCCTCGCCGGACCACTTCGTGGTCGTCCAGCAGGAACACCTTGATCATCGCCGTATCCATGCTTCGAGTATGGGCGCGTCCGGCCGCAAGGGCATTCCTCGGAGGTCCATTTTGCAAGGGACCTTCGTCCCTACGCCCCTCGCGGGACCAATGTCCTCGCCCCCCTGGGCGTTCGGCTCTGTCGGGCGGGTGCCACGGCGGCGGACGATCGGATCGTGAGCGGGGAGTGGCCCCGCCCGCCGACACCGCCGCAAGGAGCCGACATGAACCTCCGCCTGCCCCCGCCCGCCGACACGCTCGACATCGACGGCAGGATCGTCCGCATCCGCCCGGTCGAACACGGCGACCTCGACGCGCTTATCACCATGCACGAAGGCTGCACCCTCGCCGACCTGCGTTACCGATTCTTCGGGACCGGACGCGGCATCCTCGCCATCGAGGCCCGCCGCCTCGCCGCCCTCAACGGCACCGGCAAGGGCGCCGCGCTCGTCGTCGAGGACGACGGCGCGATGCTCGGTGCCGCCTCCTTCCAGCGCTACGACGAGCAGCCCGACCGCGCCGAGTTCGGCGTCCTCGTCCTCCCCGACCACCAGCACCGCGGCGTGGGCACCCTGCTCCTCGAGCACCTCGCGCTGATCGCGGCAGCCGCCGGAGTGAAGGAGCTGTCCGGCCAGGTCCTGGGCGGCAACCACCGCATGCTGCGGCTCGCCAGGCGCCTGGCCCCGGGAACCCGAATGCCCTACGCCGACGGCGTGCTCGATGTCGTGCTTGCCGCCGACATCGACGGCTCCTTCGCCGAGGACGTGGCGAAGCGCGAGCGCGCCGCCGAGCACCTGTCGCTGCGCCCACTGCTCGATCCCGCCTCAGTGGCGGTGGTCGGTGCCAGCAGGTCGGGCAAGGGCGTCGGAGCCGAGATCCTGAAATCCATCGTGGACGGCGACTTCGCCGGACAGGTGCACCCGGTCCACCCCGAAGCGACAGAGCTGGCCGGGCTGGCCGCCGCACCCTCACTGGCCGCGCTCCCGGGGCCGGTCGACCTGGTGATCGTGGCGGTCCCCGCCCGGTCGGTCGCCGGAGTCCTGCGCCAGGCGGGCGAAGCGGGCGTGCGCGCGGCCGTGGTCGTCTCGGACGGGTTCGCCGAAATCGGCGACACGGCGGCGCAGGAGGAGCTCGTGCGCATCGCCCGAGCCCACGACATGCGCCTGGTGGGGCCCAACTGCCTCGGCATCGTCAACACCGACCGGACCGTGCGCCTCCAGGCCAGCTTCGCGTGCGAACCGCCCACTCGCGGCGGCCTCGGCATGGCCTCCCAGTCGGGAGCCGTCGGCATCGCCGCCCTCGCCGAGGCCACCCGCACCGGCCTGGGCGTCCACTCGTTCGTCTCGCTGGGCAACAAAGCGGACGTGTCAGGCAACGACCTCCTCGCCTACTGGTACGACGACCCCGAGTGCAAGGCCGTCGCGCTCTACCTGGAGTCGTTCGGAAACCCGCGCAAGTTCGCCCGCGTCGCCCGCGCCGTGGCCCGCCGCAAGCCGGTCCTGGCCGTCAAGGGCGGCCGCAGCGAAGGCGGCCGGCGGGCGGGCCTGTCGCACACCGCCGCCGCGGCCACCTCGGACACCGCCGTCGACAGCCTCTTCGCGCAAGCCGGCGTCATCCGCTGCGACACCTTGGAGCAGATGCTCGACACCGCCCGCGTCCTGGTCGACCAGCCGCTGCCGCAGGGCCGCCGCCTCGGCGTGGTCGGCAACGCCGGCGGCGTGGGAGTGCTCGCGGCCGACGCCGCAGCCGCAACCGGATTCGACGTCCCGCCGCTCAGCTCCGACGCCCGGGTGCGACTGGCCGAGGCGGTCCCCGGGGCCGCCTGCGCCGACAACCCGACGGACCTGGGCGCCGCCGCCGGACCCGACGCCTTCGGCGAGGCGATCACGACGCTCGGCTCCTCCGGCGAGGTCGACAGCCTGGTCGCCGTCTTCGCCGCCACCGGTACCAGCGACGTCGAGGGGAACCTGGACGCGATCGCCGACGCGCTCGACGCCCTGCCCGGACTGCCCGCCGCAGCGGTGGTCATGGGCCTGGCCGATCCGCCGTCCACCCTGGGCGCCAGGCGCGTCCCCGTGTTCGCGTTCCCCGAATCCGCCGTGGCCGCGCTCGGCAGAGCCGCCGCGTACGCCACCTGGCGGACCCGCCCGCTCGGCACGCGGCCCGACCTGCCCGGCATCGACCGGGCCGGAGCCCGCGCGATCGTCGACCGCCTGCTCCAGAACGGTGAGGGCTGGCAGACCGCGGCCGACACCGCCGCGATCCTGCGCTGCTACGACATCCAGCTGACGCCCGCGGTCCCCGTCGCCTCCAAACGGGAGGCGGTCGCCGCCGCCCGCACCCTGGGCTACCCGGTGACCGTCAAGGCCGACGACCCGCGCCTGATCCACAAGACCGAGTCCGGCGGGGTGCACCTTGGCCTCGGCAACCCGCATGAGGTGCGGGACGCCTTCGAGGCCGTCGCGAAGGCCATCGAAGGGGACGAGGGCGCCACGGTGGTGGTCCAGCCGATGGTCGAGGCCGGCCTCGAACTGGCCGCCGGGATCGTCCACGACCCGCTGTTCGGATCGCTCGTCATGCTCGGCCTCGGCGGCACCGCCACCGACCTGTTGAGCGACAAGCAGTTCCGGCTGCTGCCGCTGACCGACACCGACACCGAGTCCATGTGGCGCTCGCTCAAGACCGCGAAGCTCCTCACCGGCTACCGCGGTTCGGAGCCGATCGACCTGAACGCCCTCACCGACATGCTGGCCCGGCTCGGCCGCCTCGCGGAAGACCTCCCCGAGATCGCCGAACTCGACCTGAACCCGGTCATGCCGGCGCGCTACGGCCTCCAGGCGGTGGATCTGAAACTCAGGCTGGCCCGGATCGGCGACGAACCCGACCCGGTCGCCCGGCGACTGCGCTGAAAGCAGGTTCGGCCGAGCCGCGAAGCCGCCGGCGGTCCGAGGCGAACGTGCCGAGGACTGCCGGCGGCTTCGCGCCGCCGGTGCGCGGATGGCCAAGGTCCCTCCGGGCGCGGCGATTGGTCACTGTCGGCCGGCGCCGAAACGGCATGCAATGGGAGTACACCATCACCACCTTGGGAGAGACCATGCACACGACACCCAGAGTCATCATCGTCGGCGGCGGATTCGCCGGCCTGGAGACGGCCTTCACACTCCACTCGCATCTGGGGGACCGGGTCGAGCTGCTGCTGATCGCCGACGAGCACGACTTCCTGTTCAAGCCGAACTCGATCTACCTGCCGTTCGGCGGCGACGAGGAGAAGCTCCGCATTCCACTCTCGCGTCCGACCTCACGCCGCGGCATCATCCTGCTCGCCGGTTCGCTCGCCCGCGTCCATACCCGCCGCAAGCAGGTCGAACTCGCCGACGGCACCCTCGAACACTACGACCACCTGGTTCTCGCTACCGGCGCCGCCATGAGTCCCAAGGAGATTCCGGGCCTCGCCGAGCACGCTCAGACGGTCTGGACCACCGAGCGGATGCACGAGCTCGGCACCTCGTTGGAGCGGCTGCGTGCAGAGGTTAAGGCCGGAGCGACGCGGCACGTCCTGTTCCTGGTGCCGCCGGGGAACAAGTGCGCCGGTCCGCTCTACGAGATCGCGTTCATGCTCGAGACCTGGCTGCGCCGCCATCATCTGCGCGACCGCGTCTGCCTGACCTTCACGACCTTCGAGTCGAGCTTCATCCAGGCATTCGGGCCCGGGGTCGACCATGTCGTGTCCGAGGAGTTCCACGACCGCGGCATCAACGGCTACACCCATCACACCGCCACCAGCGTGGACGCCGGCCTGGTCCACTTCGCCAACGGCACCGCGCACACCTACGACCTGCTCATCGCCTTCCCCCCGTATGTCGCCGCGGTCGACTACCCGACCCTTCCCACCGATGACCGCGGGTTCCTGCTGACCGAGTCGCAGACCCGCCGCGTCCAGGGCACCGACGACGTCTACGCGCCCGGTGACGCCGGGGACTTCCCTGTCAAGCAGGCGTTCCTGGCGTTCCTCCAAGCCGACGCGGTCGCCGACGACATCGCTTCGTGCATCGATCCGACGGCCGTCCCGCACCCGCGCCGCTTCTCGCCGACGAGCATGTGCGTCATGGAGATGTTCGACAAGGCCACCTTCGCGCAGGTGCCGTTGGAGGTCACCGGCGACCCGTCCGCCCCGGTGCGGGTGGACCTCGGCGCCCGCGACGACTACCTGGTCGGGGTCTCTCCGCTGTGGAGGCTGGGCAAGAAGGCGCTCGGCGTCTACCTGCCGCAGCAGTTCCGGGCCGGTCGGCCCTTCCACGGCGGCCTGCCCTGGCACACCATGGAACTGGGACTGAAAGGCATGTCCAAGACCCTGGCCTCCACCGTGAAGGAATAGGCGTCCGCGTCGAAGGGAACGGGCCCCTTCGACGCGGCCCCATGCCCCTCGTTTTGTCCGGAAGCTCGCGCCGCGCGGGCGACGGCATCTAGGGACTCTCGTCACCACAGTCGGGGAGGTTGGTCACTGTTCGGGCCACTGCCCCTGTGCTGGTATGGAAGGGCGGGGCCGCTGACAATGGCGACCACGGCACCGATCCTGAGGGGGGATGGCGAAGACATCGATCCAATGGGGGGAGTGACCATCGGGCCGTCGCGCCGGTCACTCCAGGCGACCGCCTCCAGGTGTCGGGGCGGTCGCCTCTCTCATGGTTCGCCAAGAGGATACGGATGGCCGCGGGTGCGCTGGCGCTTGTCTGTGCGGCGTCCCTGCCTCTGGAGAACAACCCGTTCACGGACGATTAAAGAGGCCGCGACCCTCGGTCGCGGCCCCTTTCCTCTTGCGCCGTCAACTCGTCACAGCGGCGGTCGCGGCGGCGAGCTCGGCCGCCCAGACGTGGGCGCGGTCGAGTTCGCCGGTCGACAGGGGTCCGGTCGAGTGCTCGACCAGGAAGCTGGCCGGGCTCGCGAGGACGGAGAAGCCGGCCTTGCGCAGGCGCCGGGTCGCGGCGCGCGCGGCGTGACCGGCGAATCGCGAATCCATGCGCGTGTCGAAGGCGATCGCCGGAGTGCCTGGGACGGCTTCGACCGACTCCAGCCATTCCCGGGCGCCGATCTGTGTGGAGACCAGCCCCCGCGGGGCCGTCAGCGCCGCCTCGCGGCGTGTGGACGAGCGGCTGAGTGAGAACGCGTGCGTCGGCGCCCCGACCACCACAAGGCCGATACTCTTGTCGATCACACTCGGAGCCTCGCCCACTTCGAACATTTCCACCTCCATGCTCTGCGAAAGCTCCGCGGCGACGGCCTTGGCCACCTGCCGTGTGTTGCCGAACATCGATTCGTAGACCACTGCGGCTCGCATTCTGATCGCCTCTCTCTCGGGTCTGCGGTGGTGAGCGGTTGCGGGTCCCGGCCCGGAGGCCGGGCCCCGCTCGGGTTCCAGTTCGGAACCCTGGTCGTGGAACGCTGATCGGCTCAATGGGTGTCGGTGCCGCCGGTCTTGGCGGCCACGGCCGATCTGCCGGCCTCGAGCCGGGCCACGGGGACCCGGAACGGGGAGCACGAGACGTAGTCCAGGCCGATGCGGTCGAAGAAGCGGACCGACGAGGGATCCCCGCCGTGCTCACCGCAGACTCCGATGGCGAGGTCGCCGCGAGTGGCGCGGCCCTCCTCGACCGCGATCGACACCAGACGGCCGACGCCAGTCTCGTCGAGGGACTCGAACGGTGAGGCCGCGAAGACGCCCTTGTCGAGGTAGACGGGGAAGAACGAGCCTTCGACGTCGTCGCGTGAGAAGCCCCAGGTCGTCTGGGTGAGGTCGTTGGTGCCGAACGAGAAGAACTCGGCGTGCTCGGCGATGCGCCCAGCGGTGAGCGCCGCCCGCGGCAGCTCGATCATCGTGCCGATCTTGGCGCGGATCGGGAATCCGGCCGCTTCGGCGACGTCGTCGAGCACGCGCTGGATCTCCTCGCGCATCAGCTCGAACTCCTCGGGACCGCCGATGAGCGGCACCATGATCTCCGGCCGCGGGTCGTCGCCGGCCCTGATCCGGGCCGCGGCGGCCTCGGCGATGGCGCGGACCTGCATGGCCACCAGGCCCGGGACGACCAGACCCAGCCGCACTCCGCGCAGCCCCAGCATGGGGTTCTGTTCGTGGAGGCGGCGAACCGCCTGGAGCAGGCGGACTTCCTCCTCGTCGACCTCGCCGCGGGCTTCGGCCAACGCGACCTTCACCGACAGCTCGGTGAAGTCGGGAAGGAACTCGTGCAGCGGCGGGTCGATGAGCCGGATGGTCACCGGCAGTCCGTCCATGGCGGCGAAGATGCCCACGAAGTCGCCCAGCTGCATCGGCAGCAGCTCGGCGAGCACCTTGTCCTGCTCCGCCGCCGACTGGGCGAGGATGAGCTCCTCGACGTGGTGGCGGCGCTCGCCCAGGAACATGTGCTCGGTGCGGCACAGGCCGATGCCGTCGGCCCTGAACCGGCGGGCCCGCCGCGCGTCGGCGGGGGTGTCGGCGTTGGCGTGGACGCCGAGGCGCCGGTGCTGGTCGGCATAGACCATCATGCGGGCGACCGCCTGGACCACAGGGTCGCGGCGGCGCTCCTCTGCGGTGAGCCGGCCCTCGAAGTACTCGACGACCGCCGAGGGCACCACGTCGATCGTGCCCGCGTAGACCGCGCCGGTCGTCCCGTCGATCGAGACCAGGTCGCCTTCGCGGACGACGACGCCGCCGGGGGCGGTGAACCGGCGCCGCTCGGTGTCGACTTCGAGGGCGTCGGCGCCGACCACGCAGGTCTTGCCCATGCCCCGTGCGACGACCGCGGCGTGCGAGGTCTTGCCGCCGCGGCTGGTGAGGACGCCCTTGGCCGCGATGATGCCGGGCAGGTCGTCGGGGCTGGTCTCGCGGCGGATCAGGATCACCGCGCCCCCATGGCGGACGGCCGCGGCCGAGTCGAAGACCGCGGTCCCGACCGCGGCACCGGGAGACGCCGGTACGCCCTCGGCGATCGACTCGGCCGCGTTGTCCGGATCGAACTGGGGGAACATCAGTTGCGCGAGCTGTTCGCCGGTGACCCGGCCCAGCGCCTCCCCGACGTCGATGAGTTCGTCGTCGAGGAACTGGACCGCCAACCGGAAGGCGGCCGCGGCGGTGCGCTTGCCGACCCGGGTCTGGAGCATCCACAGCTTGCCGCGCTCGATTGTGAACTCCACGTCGCACAGGTCTCGGAAGTGGTCCTCCAGGATCGTCATGATGACCAGGAGCTCCTCGAAGGAGACGGGGTCGATCCGTTCGAGTTCCTGGAGGGGCACGGGGGTCCGGATGCCGGCGACGACGTCCTCGCCCTGGGCGTCGGCGAGGTAGTCGCCGTAGACGCCCGGCGCCCCGGTGGCGGGGTCGCGGGTGAACGCGACGCCGGTGCCCGAGTCCGGTCCCAGGTTGCCGTAGACCATCGCCATCACGTTGACGGCGGTGCCCAGGTCGTGGGGGATGCGCTCGCGGCCGCGGTAGACGCGGGCGCGTTCGGTGTTCCACGAGGAGAACACTGCTCGGACGGCCATGTCGAGCTGCTCGCGTGGGTCTTGGGGGAAGTCGCGGCCGGTCGCCTCGGTGACGATCCGCTTGTAGACCGCGACGACGTCCCTCAGTGCCGCCGCATCGAGGTCGACGTCCCGGGTGACGTCGTGGAACCGCTTGACCTCTGCCAGCGCGGCCGCGAACTCGGCCGCGTCAATCCCGAGCACGGTCGCGCCGAACATCTGGATGAGCCGCCGGTAGGAGTCCCAGGCGAACCGCTCGTTGCCCGAGGCCGCCGCGAGCCCGAGCACCGACATGTCGTTGAGTCCGATGTCGAGGACGGTCTCCATCATCCCCGGCATGGAGAACTTCGCGCCCGACCGGACCGAGACGAGCATGGGGTCCTCGGCCGCGCCGAGCCGCTTGCCGCGCTCGGCCTCCAAGCGTTCTAGGTGCTCGCCGATCTCCTCGGCCAGTCCCGGCGGTTCCTGGCCGTCGGCCAGGAAACGGCGGCACGCCTCGGTGGAGACGGTGAAGCCGGGCGGGACGGGGAGGCCGAGATTGGTCATCTCGGCGAGGTTCGCGCCCTTGCCCCCGAGCAGGTCCTTGTGGTCCTTGTCGCCTTCGGCGAACGCGAACACATACCGTCGCTTCGTGCTGTCCATCGCACTGCCCTCTTTCTTCCGGATACCTCCCTCCATTGGATGGCGCACGGCGCCGCCGCGCGCGGGCCAGAGGACACGAGCGGGACCGACCTTGGTCCTGCTCCGGGTGGACCGGTCGCGCCGCAGGGACCAACGGGTTCTCGACGGGGGCCGTATGGCACCTGTCGCAGCCGGGGCTGCCGCGATTGACTCGAATCAGCCAGATCGGAAGGGGGACGTCATGTTCGCGATCAGAATCCACGGTCGAGGCGGCCAGGGAGTGGTCACCGCCGCCGAGATGCTGTCTCAGGCCGCGTTCCTGGAAGGCAAGTTCGCCCAGGCGGTCCCGAGCTTCGGCTCCGAGCGGACCGGCGCGCCCGTCGTCGCCTACTGCCGCATCGCCGACTGCATGCTGCGCGGACGCGAACCGGTGGCCCGTCCCGACGCGCTGATCATCCAGGACCCGACGCTGCGGTTCCTCC
Organism: Glycomyces harbinensis; assembly: GCF_900101745.1. Taxonomy (GTDB): domain Bacteria; phylum Actinomycetota; class Actinomycetes; order Mycobacteriales; family Micromonosporaceae; genus Glycomyces; species Glycomyces harbinensis. Next base: position 271,340 of record NZ_FNAD01000007.1, read on the forward strand.
CCGAGGTCTTCGAAGGTATGCCTGTGGGGGGCTACCTCCTCGTCAACTCCGCCCGCCCGCTCGCAGAGCTCGGCATCGGCGACCGCCTGGCAGGACTCCGCCGCTCGCGCGTCGCCTCGTTGGACGCCAGCCGGATCGCCCGCTCGCACCTCGGTCGGCCGCTGCCCAACACCGCACTCCTCGGCGGTTTCGCCGCACTCTCCGGGGTGCTTTCGCTCGACTCCATTGCCGAGGCGTTCCGGCAGAGGTTTGACGACACCGTCGCTGAGGCCAACGTCCGCGCGGCCTTCGAGGCGTATCGCCTGGTGGCCGCCCAGCGGCACGGGCGGGAGCAATTGCGGGGCCACCGCGTCCTGCGCGCCCAGACAGCGCGCCCGTAGACACCGGTCCCGGCAGAGGAGCGATGGAAAATGTGCGAGCAGATCGAGGGTTCTCAGGCCATGGCGCGCGTAGTGGCGGCCTGCCGTCCTGACGTGGTGTGCGCCTACCCCATCTCACCCCAGACCCACATCGTCGAGGCCCTCGCCGCGATGGTCCGCGCCGGAAGGCCCGGCCGGGCTCAGTTTGTCAACGTCGAGAGCGAGATGGCCGCCCTGTCGGTGGCCATCGGCGCCTCCGCGACCGGCGCCCGCGCTTACACCGCCACCGCCAGCCAGGGACTGCTGTACATGGCCGAGGCCCTCTACAACGCGGCCGGCCTCGGCCTGCCGATCGTCATGACGGTGGCGAACCGGGCGATCGGCGCGCCGATCAACATCTGGAACGACCACTCCGACTCGATCTCCCAGCGCGATTCGGGCTGGATCCAGCTGTACGCCTTGGACAACCAGCATGCCGCCGATCTCCACCCGGTCGCCTTCCGCCTGGCCGAAGAGGTGTCGCTGCCGGTCATGGTATGCGTGGACGGATTCGTGCTGACGCACGCTGTCGAGCCGGTGGATCTGGCCGAGCAGGCCCAGGTGGACGCGTTTCTGCCGCCTTTCGCGCCCCGCCAGGTCCTCGACCCGGACGATCCGATCACCATCGGTGCGATGGTCGGACCGGAGGCGTTCACCGAGGTCCGGTTCCTGGCCCACGAGAACGCGAAGCGCGCCCTCGACCGCCTGCCGGTCCTCGCCGCGGACTACGCCGCCATCGTCGGACGCACAGTACCGGCCATAGTGGATTCCTACCGCTCGGAGGACGCCGAGATGCTGGTGATCGCCATGGGTTCGGTCGTCGGCACCCTCAAGGACGCCGTGGACGAACTACGCGACGACGGCGCCGACGTCGGCGCGCTCGGGCTGGTCGCATACCGCCCCTTTCCGTTCGAGACGATCCGGGCCGCGGCCGCCGGGCGCTCACGCGTGATCGTGCTGGAGCGGGCCCAACCCGCCGGCAGTACGGGCGTGGTCGGCGCCGAGGTCCGATCGGCCCTCCCCGGCGGCCCGCCGGTCCACTCCGTCGTGGCCGGACTCGGCGGACGGCCCGTCACACGCTCCTCTCTCAAGACCGTGATCACAGCGGCGCAGCGCGGCGAACTGCCCGAACTGTCCTTCATGGACCTCGACACCGGGCTCGTTGAAGCCGCAAGGAGTGCGACATGACCACGCAGCGTCTCAAGTTCTACCAGGTCGGCAGCTTCGCCGTCGGCAACCGCCTCGCCGCCCCCGACCAGCGGACCGTCCAAGCACGGCCCGACCGGGCCAACGCGCTCACGAGCGGCCACCGCGCCTGCCGCGGGTGCGGCGAGGCCCTGGGCGCCCGCTTCGTGCAGGATGCGGCCGCGCGCGCCGCCGAAGGCCGCCTCATCAGCGTCAACGCCACCGGCTGCTTGGAGGTCTTCTCCACGCCGTTCCCCGAAACCGCCTGGCAGGTCCCGTGGATCCACTCCCTGTTCGGCAACGCCCCCTCGGTCGCCTCGGGAGTCGCATACGCGCTGCGCGCCAAAGGCGACACGCGTACCAGGGTCCTCGGCCAGGGCGGCGACGGCGGCACCGTCGACATCGGATTCGCTTCGCTCTCAGGCATGTTCGAACGCAACGACGACGTCCTGTTCGTCTGCTACGACAACCAGGGCTACATGAACACCGGCGTGCAGCGTTCCGGAGCTACCCCTCCCGCGGCCCGCACCGCGACCACTCCCGCTCTCGGGCCCACGCCCGGTAACCCGTTCGGCCAGGGTAAGGACGCCCCCCGCATCGCCGCCGCCCACCGCATCCCCTACGTCGCGACGGCCACGATCGCCGACCTGCACGACCTTGAGGACAAGGTCGCCGCCGCCATGGCGCTGCACGGCGCCCGCTACCTCCACGTGCTCGTGCCCTGCCCCCTCGGCTGGGGCAGCGCCTCCGCTGAGACGGTGAAGCTCGCGCGCCTCGCCGTCGACACCGCCCTGTTCCCGCTTTACGAGGCCCGCGGCGGCGAGGTCACCGCCGTCACGCGCCTGCGCCGCCAACCGGTCCCCGTCGAGCAGTACCTGCGGCCCCAGAAGCGCTACCGGCACCTGTTCGAACCCGGGATCGACACGGCGACGCTCGACCGCATCCAACTGATCGCCGACGCCAACATCGCCGAATACGGCCTGGCACCCGAGGAGGGGTCATGACCGCCGAACGCAGACGGCTCCCGTTCGCCGTCACCTTGGCGACCGGCACGAGCCTGGCCAACCACACCGGCGCCTGGCGCACCGAGCGGCCCGTCTACCGGAACCTGCGAGCGCCGTGCGGCGACGCTTGCCCGGCGGAGGAGGACGTCCAAGGCTGGCTCTACCGCGCCGAAGAGGGCGAATACGAGGCCGCCTGGCGCCTCCTCATGGCCGAGAACCCCTTCCCGGCGATCATGGGCCGAGTCTGCTACCACCCGTGCGAGACCGCCTGCAACCGCGGACAGGTCGATGAAGCCGTCGGCATCAACGCCGTCGAGCGCTTCCTCGGCGACCGGGCCATCAAGCAGGGCTGGACCATGCCGGTCGAAGCCGCACCGACCGGCCGCCGCGTCCTCGTCGTCGGGGCCGGACCTGCCGGTCTCGCCGCCGCCTACCACCTGCGCCTGCTCGGACACGAGGTCACCGTCGCCGACGCGGCCGAACGGCCCGGCGGCATGATGCGCTACGGCATCCCGGCCTACCGCCTGCCCCGCGACGTCCTCGACGCCGAGATCGACCGCGTCGCGCGCATGGGCGTCACCTTCGAACTCGGCCACCCTGTGACCGACCTCGACGCCGAGCGCGAGGCCTACGACGCGGTCTTCCTCGCCATCGGCGCCCAGATCGGCAAGCGCGCCTACATCCCCGCGGGCGAGTCCCCGCGGCTGCTCGACGCGCTCGCCGTGCTCCGCTCCGTCGCCGAAGACGAACCGGTCCGCCTCGGCCGCCGCGTCGTCGTCTACGGCGGCGGCAACACCGCCATGGACGCCGCCCGCACCGCCCGCCGCCTCGGCGCCACCGAAGCCGTCGTGGTGTACCGACGCACCCGCGAACGCATGCCCGCACACGAGTCCGAAGTGGCGGAAGCCCTCGACGAGGGCGTCCAGATCCGCTGGCTCTCCACGATCAGCGCCGCCGCCGGCGAGGCGATCGTCCTGGAGCGCATGGAACTCGACGACACCGGCTTTCCGCGCCCGACCGGCCAATTCGAGACGCTCGCGGCCGACAGCGTCGTCCTCGCCGTCGGTCAGGACGTCGACCGCACCCTCATCGCGGCCCTTCCGGAGACCGACGGGGCGGTCGCCGTCGACGAGGCGTTCATGACCGCGACCCCCGGCGTCTTCGCCGGCGGCGACATGGTGCCTTCCGAACGGACCTGCACCGTCGCGGTCGGCCACGGCAAACGCGCCGCACGCCGCATCCACGCCTGGCTCACCGGCATCCAACCAGCCTCCGGGCCCAAGCCGCCGATCGCCGACATCGAACGACTCAACACCTGGTACTACACCGAAGCCCCGCACCAGATGCGCCCCCGCCTCGAGACCGCCCGGCGCATCGGCACCTTCGACGAGGTCGTCGGCGGCCTCGACGCCGAGACCGCCCTGTTCGAGGCCCGCCGCTGCATGTCCTGCGGCAACTGCTTCGAATGCGACAACTGCTACGGCATGTGCCCCGACAACGCCATCGTCAAGCTCGGCCCCGGCAAGGGGTTCGCGATCGACCTCGACTACTGCAAGGGCTGCGGCATCTGCGCCGCCGAATGCCCCGCCGGGGCCATCGCCATGATCGAGGAGGAGACCTGATGAACCACACCGCAGTGGGCGTCCTCAAGGAGCACGCCCCAGGAGAACGCCGCGTCGCCCTCGTTCCCGGCGACGTCGCCGCCCTGGCCCGGACCGGCTTCGCCGTCTGCGTGGAGCACGGCGCGGGGGACCGCGCCTGGTTCACCGACCAGGACTACCGCGACGCCGGAGCAGTGGTGGAGGAGGCGGCGGCGATCCGCCGTGACTGCGCGATCCTGCTGTGCGTCGATCCGCCCATCGTCGAGAGCCCCCTGTCGCCGCACGCCGGGCAGGTCCTCATCGGCATGCTGCAACCGCTGCACCAGCCGCACCGGGTCCGGGCCTGGGCCCGCCAGGGCATCACCACCGTCAGCCTCGACATGCTGCCGCGCACCCTCTCCCGGGCCCAGGCCATGGACGCCCTCACCTCCCAGACCCATCTCGCCGGCTACCGCGCCGTCTTCGTCGCGGCGGCCGCCTACCGGGGCTTCATGCCGATGCTCACCACGGCGACCGGCACCGTCAGGCCCGCCTCCGTCCTCGTTCTCGGTTGCGGTGTCGCCGGACTGTCCGCGGTCGGCGCCGCCCGAAGAGCCGGCGCGGTCGTGACCGCCTATGACGTCCGGCCCGAGGCCGCCGCCGCGGCGCGGTCGCTTGGCGCCGCCGTCCTGGACCTCGCCGTCGACGCCGCGGGCGAAGGGGGATACGCCAGAGCCCTCACCGAGACCGAGACCCGAGCCCAGCAGGAGACGCTCGCCGCGGTCATCGGCCGCTTCGACATCGTCATCGCCACAGCCCAGGTCCCCGGCGGCGAACCGCCGCTGCTGGTCACCGAGACTGCGATCGACCGGCTGCGCCCCGGCGCCGTCCTGGTCGACCTCGCCGCCGGCGCCCTCGGCGGCAACATCGCCGGATCCGTGCCGGACGCCACCGTCGAACCCGCACGCGGCGTCACCCTCATCGGGGCCCCGAACCTCGCCTCCGACATGGCCCCGGCCGCGTCGGCCGCATACTCCCGCAACGTATGCGCGCTGCTCAAGCACCTCGCGCCAGCGGGAGCGCTCCGCATCGACCCCGACGACGAGATTCAAGCCGCCGTCCTCATCACCCACGGCGGGGCGATCGTCCATCGGACCCTCGCCCGGCTCGCCGCACCGCCCACCAGGGAAAGGACCGGCGCATGAACACGCCGATGCTCACCGCCGTAACGGTGTTCGCGCTGGCCCTGCTGATCGGGTTCGCGGTCATCAGCAAGGTCCCCGCCACACTCCACACGCCCTTGATGTCGGCCACCAACGCCGTTCACGGCATCGTCCTCATCGGCGCGATGCTCGTGGCCTCGTCCGCTGACGACGCGCTCGGGTACGCGATCGCCTTCGCGGCCGTCGCCTTCGGGGCGGCCAACGTGGTCGGCGGCTACGCCGTGTCGGACCGGATGCTCCACATGTTCCGCGCTCCGACGCGCGGGGAAGAGGAAGAGGCGAAACGGTGAATGTGATCGAAGAGGCCGCCAGGTACGCGCTACTGGGGGCGGCCGTCTGTTTCGCCGTCGGCCTTCACCTCATGAAGTCGCCCGCCACGGCCCGGCGCGGGAACCTCTTGTCCGCCTGGGCCATGGCCGGCGCGGTGGCCGCTACGCTCACGGTCATCGTCGCTCGCGGCACCGTCACCGGGACCGGCTGGATCGTGCTCGCGACAGGAGCCGCACTCGGCGCGTTCACGGGACTACGCCTGGCCCGCCGGGTCCGCATGACCGCTGTACCGCAGCTGGTGAGCCTGTTCAACGCAGTCGGCGGCGGCGCGGCCGTGCTCCTCGCGATCGGGCACCTGCTCGACGGCGACGCCGGCGTCCGCGCCGCCCTGCCAGGCGGCCTCGACATCGTCATCGGCGCGGTCACCTTCTCCGGCTCGCTCATCGCGTCGGGCAAACTCCAGGGCATCGTGCCCTCGCGGCCACTGGTGTTCAAGGGGGCCAGGGCGGTGACGCTGCTGTGCGCCGGATCCGCCGTCGCGGGCGTCCTATGGCTGTCGGCCGCACCCGCCGACCCGGCCCCGCTGCTGCTGGCCCTCGGCGCCGGACTCGCCTTCGGCGTCGCCGTGGTCCTGCCGATCGGCGGCGCCGACATGCCCGTGGTCATCTCGCTGCTGAACGCCTGCACCGGGATCGCGGTGGCCATGGCCGGGTTCGTGCTCGACGAGCAGACGCTCGTCATCGCCGGGGCCCTCGTCGGCGCCTCCGGCGCGATCCTGACCAAGCTCATGGCCGACGCCATGAACCGGTCGATCATGTCGATCATTCTCGGGGGCTTCGGAACCGGCGACGAACCGGTTCTGGCCGGCCCTGCCGGTCCGGTGCGATCGGTGACCGCCGAGGACGTGGCGATCCAGTTGGCCTACGCCTCGCGGGTGATCGTCGTTCCCGGCTACGGTCTCGCCGCCGCGCGCGGGCAGCAGGAGCTGGCCCAGTTGACGCGGCTCCTGGAGGAGCGGGGCGTCGCGGTCGACTTCGCGATCCACCCGGTCGCCGGGCGCATGCCCGGGCACATGAACGTGCTGCTCGCCGAGGTCGACGTGCCGTATCCGCGGATGAAGGAGCTCGAGGAGGCCAATGCGGTGTTGCAGCAGGCGGACGTCGCACTCGTCGTCGGCGCCAACGACGTGACCAACCCGGCGGCGAGGCGGCCCGGCAACGCCCTGTCGGGGATGCCGATCCTCGACGTGGACGCCGCCCGGCAGATCGTCGTGGTCAAACGCTCCATGGGCCACGGCTACGCCGGGATGGACAACGAGCTGTTCGCCGACCCCAAGACCGGGATGCTCTTCGCCGACGCCCGCACCGCACTGGCGGCGATCGCTGCCGCGGTCCGCACCTTCTCCGGTCCGAAGCGCTAGCGGTTCCACCTGCGTCGGCCCATCCTCGCGCACCGAGGCCGACGGAACGAGCGCGAATTCGCCGAGCCGACGCGGGCAGGCGGAGGCGAACGCGGGGCTCGAGGGCCGCACCTGGTTCGCAGGGCCGGGCTGCGGGGCGTCGTTCACCCGTCGTCTTCGCAGGTTTCCAGTGCTCGCGCCCGACCCTCGTGCGAGGCTCGTACAAGAGCGGGAATCGCAGTCGGCTCCGGCCTGAGGGTCGCTTCGGCATCACCCGAGCGTTCTGCCGGCGCCATGAGCCGATGATGGAGGGCGAGGATGAACGGGTCGCGACCCGACATCACGGCACCGAGCGGCGCCGAGCCGCCGTTTCGCTGGTCACCGACGTGCGAGGGGGAGGCCGCCCCGCTCGTGCTGCTGCTGGGCGCCACCGGATACATCGGCGGGCGGCTGCTGCCGCGGCTCCTGAACGCCGGTTACCGGGTCCGGGTGTTCACCAGGCGACCGGAACGGGCGCGCGGCTTCGCGGCGTCCGAGGCGGTCGAGGTCTTCAGGGGCGACGCCGCCGACCCGGACGCGGTGCGTCGGGCGATGGACGGCGTCCGGTTCGTCTATCACCTGGTCCACTCGATGACCGACGGCCGTGACTTCCGGCGCCTCGATCGCGTGATCGCGCACAATGTCGCCGACGCGGCTGCGGCCGCGGGGGTGCGGCGCCTGGTGTACCTCGGGGGCCTCGCGCCGCGCACCGGGAAGCTCTCCGCCCATCTGGCGTCGCGGCGCGAGGTCGGCGAGATCCTCGAGCGGTCCGGGGTGCCGGTGCTGATGTTCCAGGCGGGGGTCGTCATCGGGTCGGGGTCGGCGTCGTTCGAGATGATCCGGCACCTGACCGAGGTGCTGCCGGTGATGACCGCGCCGCGCTGGGTCCGCAACCGCATCCAGCCCATCGCGATCCGCGACGTGCTGCACTATCTGCTCTACGCGTTGAAACTCGGCGACGATGTCAGCGGCGCTTTCGACATCGGCGGGCCCGACGTGCTGCGCTACGACGAGATGATGAACGGCTACGCGCGGCTCGCGGGGTTGCCGCGCCGCCGGATCCTGGCGCTGCCGGTGCTCACGCCCCGGCTCGCCTCGCACTGGGTCGGGCTCGTGACGCCGGTGCCGCGCAACCTCGCGCGGCCGCTCGTGGAGTCGCTCCAGCACGACTGCGTGATGCGCGATCACCGCGTCGACGAGTTCATCACAGCGCCGCCCTGCGGCCTACTCTCGTATGACGCCGCGCTGCGGCTCGCACTCGGCCGGATCGAAGTGGATCGGGTCGAGACGAGTTGGGTCGACGCCACGGTGGCGCAGTCACCGAGCGATCCGCTGCCGAGCGACCCCGAATGGGCCGGGCGGGTGGTCTACACCGATGCGCGCACGATCGCGACGACTGCGAGCCCGGAGGCCCTGTGGCGGGTGATCACGGGTATCGGCGGTGAGAACGGGTGGTACTCGACGCCGCTGCTGTGGGCGGTCCGAGGCTGGGCCGATCGCGTGTTCGGCGGCGTGGGGCTCAAGCGCGGGCGCCGGAGCCGCTCGACCGTTCGCGTCGGCGACGTGATCGACTTCTGGCGGGTGGAGGTGTGCGAGCCCGGGCGCCTGCTGCGGTTGCGGGCCGAGATGCGGCTCCCCGGTCTCGCCTGGCTGGACCTGTCGTGCGAGGCGGGTACGCGGACGCGATACCGCCAGAGGGCGGTCTTCTTCCCGCGCGGCCTCTCCGGGAGGCTCTACTGGCTGGCGGTGATGCCGTTCCACGGCCTGGTCTTCTCCGGCATGGCCCGCCGGATCGTCGCCATCGCCGAGAGTGAAGAGGGCAGGGCCCCGTCCGCCCTCCCCGGAGCCGGGCGCTGACGCAGCTCCTGAAACCTCACCGACGCTCCCGTCGTAGGTTCAGGAAGTGCGCCGAGCAGGAGATGCACGGGTCGTAGTTGCGGATCGCCCGTTCGCATTCGGCCGTCAGCGCCGCGTCGTCCAGGTGGAGCCATCCTCCGGCGAGCAGACGCAGGTCCTCCTCGATCGCCGGCTGGATCTGCGAGGTCGGGGACACGATCTGGGCCTGCCGGATCAGGCCGTCGTCCCCTATGGCGTAGCGGTGGTAGAGGATGCCGCGCGGAGCCTCGGTCACGCCGTGGCCGACGCCGGCGCGCGGCGGGACCTCGACCGCGGGCCGCGCGGGAGGTTCGTACCGCCTCACGATCCTGAGCGCCTCGTCGATCGCGTAGACCATCTCGACCGCCCGGACGACGATGCTCTGGAACGGGTTGACGCACCGCTCGCCCAGCCCGCCCGCGCGGGCCGCCTCCCGGGCCAGCGGCGAGAGCTTCGCTTGGTTGAGCGAGTACCGCGCCAGCGGGCCGGTCAGATACCGGAGGCCGAGGAGGCGTGCGTGCAGCGCCGTCGAGTGCGGCATCTGTTCCTGCTCGACGAAGTCGTTCCAGGCCGCCGGCGGGAACTCCCTCCCGGCTCCGGTGACCAGGTGCCCCCGCTCGATCGGGTAGGTCCCGGGCGCCGACATGGCCAAGAGCTCGTGTTCGCACTCGTAGTCGGGGAATTCGAGGGTCGAGGTCCATTCCACGGTCCGCAGCGCCTGGTCGAGGGCGGGCTCCAGGAGCTGACGCAGATGCTGGAGCTCGTCCGGGGTCGGCAGCCGGTAGAAGCCGCCCAGGCGGACGTTGACGGGGTGGATCGCCCGGCCCCCGATGATCTCCATGAGCTCGTTGCCAGCCTTCTTGAGCGCCAGGCCGGCCTCGACCAGCGCGCGGTCGATCTTGGCCAGTTCGATCGCGTCGGGCAGGCCCAGGAAGTCCGGGGCGTGGAGGAGGTAGATGTGCAGCGCGTGGCTCTCGATCCACTCGCCGCAGTACAGGAGGCGCCGCAGCGCCCAGATCGGTTCGGGGACCTGCACACCGCAGGCGTCCTCGATCGCCTGGCAACTGCTCATCTGGTAGGCGACAGGGCAGATACCGCAAATCCGGGCGGTGATGTCCGGCGGCTCGGAGTAGTTGCGGCCCACCAGGAATGATTCGAAGTAGCGGGGCGGCTCGTAGATGTTCAGCTCGGCCTCGACCACCGCCCCGTCCGAGACGCGCAGGCGCAGCGCGCCTTCGCCCTCGACCCGGGCCAATTCGTCCACGGCGACCAGCCGGTCGCCCGACCCTTTATGCGTCATCGCCCGCTCCTTCCAGCTCGGTCGACACCGCCGCCGTCTGCGGCGCGGCGGCATTGTAGGTGCGCAGCATGCGCACGATGCCCGGGTCGTCCAGCCCTGCGCCGCGCAGCACCGGGATGAGCGCCTCGGGCCGGGTCGACCCGCTCGGTCCGAAGCAGCCGTAGCAGCCGCGCCCGTACGAGGGGCAGATCGCACCGCACCCGGCCTGGGTGATCGGGCCCAGGCAGGGCTCCCTCCCCTCCACGAGCAGGCAGGTCACGCCTCGGCGCTTGCAGTCGTTGCAGACCGACCCTTTCGGCAGGTCGGGTCTCCGTCCCTTCAGGAGCGCGGAGAGCAGGCCGACCAGCTGCCGCTTGTCGATCGGGCAGCCGCGCAGCTCGTAGTCCACGTCGACGTGCGTGGCGATGGGGGTGACGTGCTCCAGCGATGCCAGGAACTCCGGGTGGGGGTAGACGATCCGCTGGAACTCGCGCAGGTCGGCGAAGTTGCGCAGGGCCTGGATGCCGCCGCTCGTGGCGCACGCGCCGATGGCCACGAGGAGCCCGGACTCCTCCCGGATGCGCTTGATGCGCTCGACCTCGCGCGGGGTCGAGATCGAACCCTCGACCAGGGAGACGTCGAAGGGACCCGGAAGGTCCTTCCGCGTCGCCTCCGGGAAGTGCCTGATCTCAACGGCCTCGGCGACGGCCAGCAGCTCGTCCTCGCAGTCGAGGAGCGTCAACTGGCACCCGTCGCAGGAGGTGAACTTCCAAACGGCCAGTGTCGGACGGTTCATCACAGCTCCTCGACGTCGAGCAGGTCGGCCACGTGGTCCCAGCGGCGCACCGGCCCCTGGCGACACAGCAGGTACGGGCCGAGCTGGCAGTGGCCGCACCAGCCCACGCCGCACTGCATGTTGCGTTCCAGCGAGACCTGGATCGACTCGGCGGGCACGCCGCGTTCGACCAGCGCCCCGGCGCAGACGCGGATCATGATCTCGGGCCCGCAGAGGAACGCGGTGGTCCGCTCGGGGGCGATCGCGGTCTCCTCCAGCGGGCCGGTGATCAGCCCGACCCGGCCGTCCCACGTGTCGGCGGGACGGTCGAGTGTCGCCGCCACCGTCATGTCGCCGCGGCGGGCCCAGGCATCGATCAGATAGGGGTACAGCAGGTCCGCGTGCGTGCGCGCGCCCACTAGCAGGTGGAATCCGCGAAAGCGGTCGCGGCGGGCCAGAGCGGCCAGGACGAGCGGGCGCAGCGGCGCCAGCCCGATGCCGCCGGCGACGACGAGCAGGTCGCCGCCGGCGGCGGGCAGGCACCATCCCTTCCCGAAGGGCCCTCGTACGCCGATCCGCCGCCCGGCCTCGGCGCCGCAGAGCGCCGCCGAGACCGCGCCGACGGCGCGGATCGTCTGGACGATCCGGCCGTCGCGCCGGTCGGCGTCGCCGCTGACCGACACCGGGATCTCACCGATGCCCGCGACGGAGAGCATCGTGAACTGGCCCGGCGCGAAGGGCGGCACGGCCTCGCGGCCCGAAGGCAGGAGGGTCAACGTGACAGTGTCGCGGGTTTCGCGGCGGTGGTCGAACACCGTGTACGGGACCGGCGCCATGGCCGTCGCCCGTACCGTCCGCTTCGGGTCGAGGGCCGCCGGGATCATGGCGCTTCCTCCTTCTCCGCGAGCGCGGCGGCCTCGGCGGTGAGGTCGATGCCGGCTGGGCACCACGCGATGCAGCGCCCGCAGCCGACGCAACCGGATGTCCCGAACTGGTCGTACCAGGTCGAGAGTTTGTGGCTCATCCACTGCCGGTACCGCGAACCGACCGTCTCGCGGACCGGTCCGCCGTGGACGAACGAGAAGTCGGGGTCGAAGCACGAGCCCCACCGCTGCCAGCGCTCGGCGTGGTCGCCCTCGAGATCCGTGGTGTCCTCGACGGTGGTGCAGAAGCAGGTGGGGCACACCATGGTGCAGTTGGCGCACGCCAGGCAGCGGTTCGCGACCTCCTCCCAGTGATCGGACCTGCGGGCCCGGACCAGCAGCCCGCGCAAGTCGACCTCGGGCATGGTGCGCCCCATCGAGTCGGCCGCGTCGTCGAGCGCTTGGAGTCCCGCGGCGATCTCGCCGCCGCTGGCGCGGCGGTGGCTGAGGCGGTCCATCATCTCCTCGCCGGCGACCGATCCGGCGCTGATGAGGAAGCGGTGCTCGTGGCCGGTGCGCTCGGTGAGGACCAGGTCGTAGCCGCGGTCGGCCTTCGGCCCGATGCCCATTGACGCGCAGAAGCAGGTCGAGCCGGGTTCGACGCAGTTGACGGCGACCACGAAGATCTCGTCGCGGCGGGCGAGGTAGCGCTCGTCCGGGTGCGGCGCGGCGCCGAGGACGCCGTCCAGAACCGCGAGGGCGGCGAGGTCGCAGGGTCGCGTGCCCAGGAAGGCGTAGCGGTGGACGGTCTCGGGGCCGTCCAGGCGCTGGCGCGGCGGATGGACGAACTGCTTCCACGACTGCGGTCCGGCCGAGTGGTTGAAGACGGCGCGGTCGCCGCGCCGGCGGAGCCGGTAGCGTCCGGCGTCGGTGTCGACGCCGATCCCGTCGGGGAGGTCCGCTCCATTGGCGAGTTCGGCGAGGACGATAGCGTCGCCCCGCACGGTGGGTCCGATGACGGTGTAGCCGTCGGCGCGCAGCAGTTTGACGAGCTGGTCGAGGCCGGCGCGGTCGATGACCTCGGGTGGCGGGTGGTCGAAGAGCATGGTGCCGCCTCCGTTCAGCAGATCCTGGGCAGTTGCTCGCCCAGGGGCATGTCGACGATGCGGGTGGCGCCGAGGGCGGTCCGCGCGGTGACGCGGCCGACGTGCGTGTTCGTCACGACGCCGATCCGATGGGCGCCTCGGCCTTCGGGCCGGGCGCGCATCGCGGTGAGCACGTCGTCGGCCGCGTCGGGGGCGACGACGGCGACGAGAGTGCCTTCGCAGGCGAGGTGGAACGGGTCGATACCGAGCACGTCGCAGATCGCGGCGACCTGGTCGGGGACGGCGACGGCGGATTCGTCGATCGCGATGCCCACCCCTGAGGCGAACGCGAGCTCGTTGAGGACGGCGGCGATCCCTCCGCGGGTGGCGTCGCGCAGTACGTGCACGTCGCGTCCGGCCGCGGTGATCATGTCCTCCACCATCGTGTTCAGTGCGCACGAGTCCGATCGGAGGTCGAAGGCGAAGCCTTCGCGGGCGGCCATGACAGCCGCGCCGTGGCGGCCGACCGGACCGGAGACGAGCACGGCGTCGCCGGGGTCGGCCCCGGCGGCGGTGACCACGGCGCCCGGTAGGAGTTCGCCGATCCCGGTGGTGTTGATGTAGATCCCATCCGCGCCGCCGCGTTCGACCACCTTGGTGTCGCCGGTGACGATGGCGACGCCGGCCCCAGCGGCGGCGCATGCGGCGGAGGCGGTGATGCGGGCGAGGTCGGCGACGGGGAAGCCCTCCTCGACGATGTAGGCGAGGGTGAGGGCGACGGGCCGCGCCCCGCGCATGGCCACGTCGTTGACGGTGCCGTGCACCGCGAGCGATCCGATGTCGCCGCCGGGGAAGTCGTGCGGCGTGACCACGAAGCTGTCGGTGGAGACCACCACCCCGACACCGTCGACGGCGACGACGGCGGCGTCCTCGGCGACCGGGTCGGCGCCGATGATCGGGCCGATCACGGTGTCGAGGAGCTCGGCGAAGAGCCGCCCGCCCGCGCCGTGCCCCATGAGGACGGCGTCGGTGTCGGTGCGGGGCAGCGGGCAGGTGGCGGTGAGCGGGTCGGTCGTCATCGGGATCTCCCAGCGAGATGGAAAGCGGCACAGGTGCCTTCGGTTGAGACCATGGGTGCGCCGAGTGGGTGGCGCGGGGTGCATGCGGTGCCGTAGGCGCCGCATTCGGTGGGTACCGCGCTGCCGCGCAGGATCGCCCCGGCGATGCACCGCGGGTCCTCGGCGGCGTCGAGGCCGTCCACGTCGAAGCGCCGCTCGGCGTCGAATGCCGCGTACCGCTCGGCGAGGACGAGCCCTGAATCGGGGATGGACCCGATGCCGCGCCAGTACCGGGTGGCGACGGCGAAGACCTCGGCCATGGCGTGCTGGGCGGCGGTGTTGCCGTCGCGCAGGACCGCTCGGGCGTACTGGTTCTCCACTTCGCACCGGCTCGTCTCGAGCTGCCGCACGGCCAGGAGGATGCCTTCGAGGAGGTCGAGCGGCTCGAAGCCGGTGACGACGATCGGGGTGCGGTACTTCGCGGCGAGTGGTTCGTAGGCGCGCCAGCCCATGACGGCGCACACGTGTCCGGCGGCGAGGAACCCCTGGACCTCGTTGTGCTCGGATTCGAGGATCGCGGTCATAGCCGGGGGCACCAGCACATGCGAGACGAGCATGGAGAAGTTGTCGAGACCGAGCCGGGCCGCCTCGAGCACGGCCATGGCGTTGGCCGGCGCGGTGGTCTCGAAGCCGACCGCGAAGAACACGACCGGCCTGCCCGGTTCGGCCACTGCCAGGCGGACCGCGTCCAGCGGCGAGTAGACCACCCGGACATCGCCGCCGGAAGCTTTGACGCCCAGCAGGTCCCGTTCGGACCCGGGAACGCGGAGCATGTCGCCGAAACTCGTGAAGATCACGCCTGGCCGCGCGGCGATGGCGATGGCGCGGTCGATCGCCTGGAGCGGCGTGACGCACACCGGGCAGCCGGGGCCGTGGACCATGCGCATCCCGGCCGGGAGCAGTTCGTCGATGCCCTGCCTGACCAGCGTGTGGGTCTGCCCGCCGCAGACCTCCATGAGCGTCCACGGCCGCGTCGCCGTCGCGCAGAGCTCGGCGAGCAGGGTCCGGGCCAGAGCCGGGTCGCGATATTCGTCGAGGTATCTCACCGCTCCACCCCCAGTTCGGCCTCCAGGGCCCCCGGCAGCGCCCGGATGACGGCGAGGGTGCGGGCGGCCTCGTCGGGCCGGATCAGGCTGATCGCGAAGCCCACGTGGACCACCACGAAGTCGCCGACCACCGCTTCCGGGGTGTAGACGAGGCACACCTCGCGCCGCACGCCTCCGAAATCGACAGTGCCCATCGGAGGGACGCCGCCGTCGGCCGCGATGATCTCGCCGGGAATGCCCAGGCACATCACGACGCCCCCTGCCTTGCGAGGCGGGCTGCCAGGATCGCGACCTGCCCGTACGCGATCCCGCCGTCCCCGGGCGGAACGCGCTCCCCGAGGTAGACCTCGAACCCCTGGCCGCGCAGGAGGTCCATGAGTCCTTCGGCGAGGATGCGGTTGGCGAACACCCCGCCGCCCAGGCACACCCGATCGGTGCCGGCGCGATCGGCGGTGATCATCACCAAGGTCGCGGTGGCCTCGACGATCGCTGCGTGGAAGCGGGCGGCGACCTGCCCGATCGGCCGGGTGCGGGCCTCGACGAGCAAGGCCTGCAAGGTCACGGCCGGGTCGAGGACCCATAGGCCGTCGCGCCGGGTGATCTGCCATGGCAACGCCCTGCCGCCGTGGTCGCGCGCGGCGGCCTCCAGACGCATCGCCGCCTCCCCCTCGAAGGTGTTGTCGTCGCACAGGCCCAGCAGGCTCGCAGCGGCGTCGAAGAGCCGGCCGGCGCTGGAGATCCGCGGCGAGTGCACCCCGCGTTCGATCATGCGGCGGATGAGGGCGACCTCTTGCCCGTCCATCTGGTTGAGGAAGCCCCTGGCGTAGCCCAGATCGACCTTGCCCAGGCCCGGCTCGGGGCCGAACAGGTATCCCATGGCCATGCGAGCAGGGCGTTCGGCCGCGCGCTCGCCGCCGGGCATCGGGGCCATCGCGAAGCGACCGGTGCGCTCGAAACCCGTGTAGTCGGCGACCATGACCTCGCCGCCCCACAGCTCGCCGTCCGAGCCGTATCCGAGGCCGTCGTACGCGACTCCGACGAACGGGGCGGGCACGCCGTGCTCGGCGGCGCAGGCGACGACGTGGGCGTGGTGGTGCTGCACGCCAACGCGGTCGAGTCCCTTGAGTCCTTCGGCGTACTGCGTGGACAGATACCCGGGGTGCAGGTCGTGTGCGACCGCGACCGGATCGGCCCCGCAAAGGCGGCTCAGACGGTCGACCGTGCCGGTGAAGGATGCGAACGCCTGGGCGCTGGCGAGGTCCCCGTTGTGCGGTCCGAGGACGGCCTGGTCGGCGACCGCCAGTGCGCACGTGTGCTTGCGCTGCGCCCCGACCGCGAGCAGCGGCTTCGCGACCATGTCTGGAATTGGGATCGGAGCCGGAGCATACCCGCGGGCGCGGCGCAGCAGCCGCGGCCTGCCGTCGACGACCTGTGCCACGGAGTCGTCATAGCGCGCCGCGATCGGCCTGTCGTGGGCGAGGATCCCGTCCACGGAAGGGCCGAGCTTGAAGGCGATCTCGTCGTCGACGATCATGGGCTCCCCGCGGAGGTTGGCGCTGGAGACCACCAGAGGACGGTCGAGATCGGTCAGGAGCAGGTGGTGGAGGGGGCTGTACGGCAGAAACAGGCCGATGCGGTCCGATCCGGGTGCCAGCTGCCGCGGCAGCGACCCGCGCGACTCGGCCAGCACGATCGGCCGCGCCGCCTCGCGCATGAGCCGCAGTTCGGCGTCCGAGAGCCGGGCGGCGGCCATCGCGCCGCCGACGTCGGGCACCATCACCGCGAGCGCCTTGACAGGGCGGGACTTGACGGCTCGGACCCGCGCGATCGCGTCCTCATCCGCGGCATCGCAGACCAGCTGGTAGCCGCCCACGCCCTTGACCGCGATCAAGCCTCCGGCGGCGACAGTGCGGACGGCGGCGGCGAGCGCCGCCCCCTCCTCGGACCCGCCGCTCCAACTCAGGCGGGGACCGCAGGCCGGGCAGGCGATCGGCTCGGCGTGGAAGCGCCGGTCGGCGGGGTTCTCGTACTCTCCGCGGCAGTCCGGGCACAGGGTGAAGCGCCGCATCGTGGTGCGCTCCCTGTCGTAGGGGAGGGCCTCGACGACACTGGCCCTGGGCCCGCACGAGGAACAGTTGAGGAACGGGTACCGGTAGCGGCGGTCGCCGGGATCGAACAGCTCGAGGAGGCAGTCGTCGCAGGTCGCCAGATCGGGGGTAAGGCCGTGCGCCGCCGTTCGCGCGGCCACCGAGGGACCGATCGAGAACCGCTTCCCGACCTGGGCGTCGAACGGGGTGCTGACCATCGTCGTGATGACCGCTCCCGGCGGTGTCTCGCGCGGCAGCCGGTTCATGAAGGACTCCAGGTCCTCGTTCGAACCGAGGGCCTCGATGACCACGTCGCCGCCGGCGTTGTAGACCTGCCCGGCGATGCCGCAGTCGCGGGCCAGACGGTAGACGTAGGGGCGGAAGCCCACACCCTGCACGATGCCGTGCAGCTCGATGCGTTGCGCCGTGCGCTCAGCGGTCCTCATGGGCACCTCCCGTCCGTCATCTCGAGCATCGCCGCGGCGCGCGTCCCGCGCACGGGTCCTGGTACCCCTCTGACCGGGACGTTCGGCCTGCGCCGCATGGACTCAGCCGACTTACCGTGGCCTCAAGGGGAAGGAGACCGCCATGCGACCCGTGGTGATCATCGGAGTCGGAAACGTCTACCGGCGGGATGACGGTGTGGGCGTGGCCGTGGTGCAGCGACTGCGCGAGACAGGGCTGCCGGACTGGGTCACGAGCGCGGTGTCGGACGGCGAGCCCGCCCAGCTCGTGGAGTTGTGGTCGCGGACCGAACTCGCGATCGTGGTCGACGCGCTGGCGGTGCGCGCGGCGATTCCAGGGGCCGTTCACCGGATCGAGATCGACGCGGTCGAAGGGGTTCACGCCCCCTCGGCGAGTTCGCACGGGCTCGGCCTGGGCACCGCGGCGCGGCTCGCACGCGAACTCGGTCGGCTCCCCGAGCGGCTCATCGTCTACGCGGTGGAGATCAGCGAATACGCCTTCGGCGACCGTATGTCCCCGGCGGTCGCATCGGCGGCCGAGCACATCGCCGAACACGTCGAAGCCGACCTCGCCGACTTCGAAGCGGCACTCCGATCGCTTCCGCCGGTCGCGACCGGAGAACGGTGAGACCCCGAACCGGGCAGGCTCCTCGGCTGTCGCAAGGGGACCGCTCGCCGCTCGACCTCGCCTGTTCGACCCGCTTCTTGATCGCGGTCCGAAGGCGGCAGAGGAAAGGCGGCCATCGCTCATTTCAGAGCACGGCCGCCTGACGGTCCAGCATCGTCATTGCGGTGCCGGACCACCCCTGGCGAGGAGATCGACTGCCCGCGTGTAGGCGTCGGCGTCGATTTCGCCTTGCGCGAACCGGCGGTCGAGGATCTCCCGCGCGGTTTCGGGAGCCCGGCGATCGACGGCGACCGCCCCGCGCCGCCCTGCCACGGCGACGGCGGCCCAAATTATTGTCGCGATCAGAGCGATCCACAGCAGCGACATCACGACCATTCCCCAGCCGCTCGACCCGTTCCCGTACATCATCATCGACAACTCCTTCCAGTCCACCGCTCGGTGGACGGCTCGCCCGCCCGCGGCCAGGACGTCGAACGGCCGATAGTCCCGGCCGTCACGAGGGTCTTCCGCGATCCGGTTGCCTATCACCCTCGGCCGAGCCGCACTGGTTCGCCAGAGTCGAACGGCTCCTCGAAGGGGACGTCGGTCCCGTACGACCGCGTTCACGGACGCGCGGCCCATGCGCGCGGCGCGGGTCGGGACGTTCGTCCCCGCACCTCACACCCTCCGGCCTCTCGAATCGGAGCCGAACCGGCAGTTTGATGGAACTGTCACCGGAAGCGGTGGCCGACTCGAAAGGATTGCGAAATGACCACCTCTTACCAAACCGATCACATCGCCACTCCGCACAACACGCCCGCTCGTGGCCTCGTCGCCTATGTGTGGGCCGGCCTGCGGATCGCTCTGGGTTGGGTCTTCTTGTGGGCCTTCCTGGACAAGACGTTCGGGCTGGGTTTCGCGACCGAGCGTGAGGGGGCGTGGCTCGAGGGCGGGAGCCCCACGGAGGGCTTCCTGGCCTTCGGTACGAAGGGTCCGTTCGCGGACTTCTACCAGGGCATGGCGGGGTCGGCGTTCGCCGACTGGCTGTTCATGATCGGCCTGGCCGGTATCGGCGCGGCGCTGATCCTGGGCATCGGGATGCGGATCGCCGCAGCTGCGGGTGCACTGCTGTTGGTGCTGATGTGGACGGCGGCGCTGCCTCCGGAGAACAACCCGTTCATGGACGATCACCTCGTCTACGCCGGGCTCTTGATCGGCCTGGCCCTGGCCCGCGCCGAGAACACGCTCGGTTTCGGCAAGGCCTGGGGACGGACCGCACTGGTCACCAAGAACCCTTGGCTCAAATAGCCCGCACCGCCGGGAAGCCGCGACCCTGCGAAGGGCCGCGGCCTCCTGATGACCGAGCGGCACGGTCGCCGGCTCCATGGTTGACCGCCTCTGCGGTCACGGCGATTCCGAAGAAGATCAATGGGGGAGTGACAGTGGAGAACCGACGAATCCCGGTCGAACTCGACCCGAAACTCGCGCTCGGCCTGCTCGGGCACGCCGAATTCGGCCGAGTCGCCTTCAACGCCGAGGGCCGGCCCACGATCAGGCCCCTCAACCACGTCGTCGTCGACGGCCAGATCATCGTCTGCACAGGGCATTCCTCGGCGTTCGCGAAAGCCGTGCGCGACCATGCGGGCTTGCAAGTGGCCTACCAGGCCGACGAGATCGGCCTCCACACCAGGCTCGGTTGGAGCGTCCTGGTCACCGGCACCGCCGCGGACATCACCGCCGAACACCGCGCCGAACGTCTCGGGCCGCAGGTCCGGTCGTGGATCGACCGCCCCTTGGACACGGTCATCGCGATCAGTCCGCAGAACGTGACGGGCTTGCGCCTCACGGTCGGATGAGCGCGGCCCGTCGACCCGGATCCGATCCTGCGGCGACCCCGCACGCGCCGACCTGTCCAAGACCCACCCGACGAGGACGTTCGCCCCTGGAAGCCGCCCGATCGAAGGTGGACCCTCGGAAAGGGAAGGCGGGGTGAACGATGCGCCGATTGTGGGATGCCAGGGAGGCGCTGCTGCTCGCGGTCGCGGCCTCGCTGCTGGTCGCCGGCGCGGCGACCCTCCTGTTCGAGGCCGCCGCGCTCGGCCGGATCGCATGGTCTCTCGCCACAGCGCTGGGCCTGGCGTATTCGACCGCGGCGATCACCGCGGCGCTGCGGCGACGGCAGCCGTCAGTGGACCTGATCGCCTGGCTGGCGATGGCCGGCGCACTCCTGACGGACGAGCCCCTCGCCGGGGCCGTCATCGCCGTCATGCTGTTCACCGGAGGGACGCTGGAGGCCCGGGCATCGGCGCACGCCGAGCGGTCGCTGCGCCACCTGGCCGCTCGCGCACCCCGCCTCGCACGCCGCGAGGGCCCGGACGGCGTTGACACGATCCCAGTGGGCCGGCTGCTCGTCGGCGACCGGATCGTTGTCGGAACCGGCGAGCTCGTCCCCGTGGACGGCCGACTGCTCGAGGCGGGCGTCTTCGACGAGTCGGCGCTCACAGGCGAGGCGCTGCCGGTCGAGCATCCCGCCGGGGACGACATCCGCAGCGGCGTCGCCAACGCGGGGAACGCCGTGCGACTGGTGGCGACCGAGACGGCGGAACGCTCGACCTACACCGGCGTGGTGCGCCTCGTCGAGCAGACCCAGGCCTCCACCGCGCCGTTCGTGCGCGTCGCCGACCGGTTCGCCTCCGCGTTCGTCCCGCTGACCCTGGTTGTCGCCGGACTCGCATGGGCGCTGTCGGGGGAAGCTGTCCGGGCGGTCGCGGTCCTGGTCGTGGCGACTCCCTGCCCCCTGCTGCTGGCCGCGCCGATCGCGATCACGGCCGGGCTCTCGCGCGCAGCCGGTCGCGGCGCGATGCTCAAGGGCGGGTCGGCCCTGGAGCGGCTCGCCGACGGCCGGGTACTGCTGCTCGACAAGACCGGCACGCTCACCCGCGGCCGCCCCGTGCTCGTCGGCGTCGTTGCCGCGGACGGCTTCTCCGGCGACGAGGTGCTGCGGGCGGCCGCCTCGCTCGATCAGATGTCGGCGCACGTCCTCGCGTCCGCTGTCGTCACCGGCGCCCGCGACCGCGGCCTGGAACCCGCCTCGGCCGAGGAGGTGCGCGAGCGGCCGGGCTACGGCGTCGAGGGCATCGTCGAGGGCCACCGCGTCCGGCTCGGCAAATCGGCGTGGGTCATCGACGGCCCCCCGCCGTCCTGGGCGCGCCGGGCGCGGCGCCGCGCCTCGCTCGACGGCTCGCTGACCGTTTACATCGCCGTCGACGGGCGACCGGCCGGAGTGCTGCTCCTGGCCGACCCGCTGCGACCGGACGCGCCGAGGATGATGCGGACCCTGCGCGAAGCCGGCATCACCAGGACCGTACTGATCACCGGCGACCGTGCCGACATGGCCGAGACCGTCGGCCGCCTCGTCGGCGCCGACGCCGTCTTCGCCGACCGCGACCCCTCCGACAAGCTCGACATCGTACGGGCCGAGCAGGATCGCGCCCCGACGATCATGGTCGGCGACGGCGTCAACGACGCCCCGGCACTGGCCGCGGCGGGCGCCGGAGTCGCCATGGGCGCACGCGGCGCCGGCGCTTCGGCCGAGGCCGCCGACGTCGTGCTGACGACCGACCGCATCGACGGCCTCGCCGACGCGATTCTCATCGCCCGCCGCAGCATCCGCATCGCCCGCCGCGCGGCGGGATTCGGCATGGCGCTGTCCCTCGCCGCCATGGCTCCGGCCGCGGCCGGGATGCTCGCGCCCGCAGCCGGCGCGATCCTCCAGGAAGCCATCGACGTCGCCGCGATCGCCTTGGCCCTCACGGCCCTGCTGCCCGGTCGCGTCCACACCGTCGCGATGCCGCCTGCGGACCTGGCGGTCGTGCGGCGACTCCATGCCGAGCACACCGCCGTGGCACCGCTGGTCGAGCGGATTCGAGAAGTCGCCGACGGCCTCGACGACGACCCTCCCGACTCGGCGCCGCTGCGTGAACTGGTCGACCGGCTCGAGACCGAGCTCCTGCCGCACGAGCGGGCCGAAGAGGTCCAGCTGGTGCCGATCGTCGCCGACGCGCTCGGGCCCGACCCGTTCGGTGCGCTCAGCCGCAGCCACGCCGAGATCGAGCACCGGGTGCGACGGCTGCGCCGCGCCTGCGTCGACATCGGTGACCCGCCGGAACCCGACGAAGTCACCGACCTGCGAGGAGCGCTATACGGCCTGTACGCGATCGTGCTGCTGCACAACGCCCAGGAGGAGGAGAACGCGTTCAGTCTGATGCCGGTGGCCGAGACCGCGCGGAAGCGGCGCGTCGCCCTCCCCGCGGGCCCGCGGGGAGGGCGACGATCATGACCGGGACCGCGTCGATCCCGAGCCGCATCCGCTCAGCCGGTCGGAAGGTGAGTGCGGCCCCGCGGCCTGCGAAGCGGTTCGCCGTTGCGATGCAGCTCAGTGAGCACCTCGCGCCACGACCGGATCAGACCGGTCTCGTGATAGGGGATGGCCTTCTCGGCGCAGAAGTCGCGCACGATCGCCTGGGCTCGCCCCAAGTGCACTGAGGGCATGCCGGGGAAGAGGTGGTGCTCGATCTGGTAGTTCAGGCCGCCGAGGGCGACGTCGATGAACCGGCCGCCCTTGACGTTGCGCGAGGTCAGGACCTGCTTGCGCAGGAAGTCGAGCTGGTGTTTCCCGACGAGCGTCGGCATGCCCTTGTGGTTGGGCGCGAAGACCGATCCCATGTACAGGCCCCACACGGCCTTGTGCACCAGGAGGAACACGACCGCCTTCCCCGGCGAGAGCACCAGGAACACGGCCGCGATGTAGGCGGTGAAGTGCACCGCGAGCAGCGCCGCCTCCACCGCGCGGTTCTTCAGGCCCGGCTTGACGACCGACTTGATGCCCGACCAGTTGAGGTTGATGCCCTCGAGGAGGAGGATCGGGAAGAACAGCTGCGCCTGGTACCTGCCGAACAACCGGCCGATGCCCCGCGCCAAGCCCGCCTGGCGCTTCGACCACACGAACAGGCCCGGCGAGACGTCCGGGTCCAGCTCCTCGTGGTTGGGGTTGGCGTGGTGGCGGTTGTGCTTGTCGTTCCACCAGCCGTAGCCCATGCCGTTGGCGAGGTTGCCGGTCAACCAGCCCACCCGCTCGGACGTGGAGCGCGATCGGAAGACCTGGCGGTGCGCGAGGTCGTGGCCCAGGAGCGCCACCTGGGCACTGACGAGGGCCATGAACACGGCCGTGAACATCTGGAGCCACGTGTCGCCGATTATCGCGAAAGCAGCCCAGGAACCGGCGAACACGGTACCGACGAGCAGGAACCGGATCGTGTAGTAACGGGGACGGTGGCGCATGAGACCGGCGGAGTTGATTCTGCGCGACAGTTCGGCGAAATCACTGCCGACTTTTGGAGCCGGCACCTCGGCCGGACTCTTAGGCGGCGGTCGCCCCCCGCCGCCGGTATCGCCACTGAGCGTGAACCGAGTGAAGCCGTCCACTGTTCGCTCCTCTCTCAGCGCATCGCGCGCTCAACAGGATTGGACACTCCAACCGTGGCTCGGGGTCTACCCGGAACACAGCGACGTTGGTCCTGCAACGCAGGGCATTCCGTCCTAACCGCACTCAACGCGCCGGCCGCGGCTAGGACTCTCCCGGGCATGCCATGCTGGCCCTGCCGACGATTCACGGAAGAGCCGCAGGGGCGTGGCTCCACAGGAACGTCCGGACGACGCGACTGAGCGATGAGAAGAGACGGGGCGGCACACGCCGCCCCGCCCGTGGATCCCGGCCTTCAATCTTCGCCGCGGATCACGATCACCGGGCAGTGCGCGTGGTGAACGCAGTAGCTGCTGACCGAGAGCGCACCCACGAAGCCGCCGTGCCCTCGGTTGCCGACCACCAGCAGGTCGGCGCCTTTCGAACGATCGATCAGCGTCTTCGCCGGGTTGCCCTCCACGACTTCGCGTTCGATGCGGATGCCCGGCTCGTCGGGGGCCACCGTCTCGAGGATGTCGTCGAGCGCTTTCTTCGCGTCTTCGGCGAACACCTCGGTCGGCATGAGCATCGCGCCCGTCCCGTAGGTGACGGGCGTCTGCCAAGCGTGTACGGCGACCACGTCGGCGCCCTGGTATCCGGCCTGCCGCAGGGCCCATTCCAGGGCCCGCTGCGACGACGCCGAACCATCGACGCCGACCACGATCCTTCCGCCTTCGCGCTCTCGATCTGACATGTCCATCCCCTTTCCTTCGGAACTCCAGTCTGTTCGCCGGGCACTGAGAGCAGCAGAGACGAAGGTCCCGGACCCGAGGGGCCACCGGCATAAGCGAGGTCCGCGGCGCCCTCCGCGACCGGAACGCTCGTGCTGACCGTGCGGCCGTGACCGCTCCTCACACCATGGGCCTGCTTCGCGTTCGGGCCAGACTGTCACTCCCGTGCATACGCTCCCGCTGCATACGACAACTGATGGGAGGCGCTTCCCTGTGTTCGATGTGAGACTCGAGTCGGAAGCCGTATTCGTAATCGGATCAGCGCATTTACATCCCTTGTGGTGGGTGAAAACGGTGCTCTGATGCGACGATGACGGTGAGATGGAGGAAAAGGACATGGGCTTCAGCACGATCAATCCCAACACCGGTGAACTCCTGAAAGAGTTCCCGATGCAGGCCGACGAGGAGGTCTTCGCGGCGCTGGGGACCGCGGACCGCCGATTCCGCGGAGACTGGAGGTACAGGCCGGTCGCGGAACGGGCGCGGATCGTCGGCCGGGCCGCCGAGATCCTGCGCGAACAGCGCGACGAGTACGCGCAGTACCCTGTGCTCGAAATGGGGAAGATAGCGCGTTTCAGCTATTTCGAAGTCGACCTCGTCGCCGACATCCTGGCCTACTACGCCGAGCACGGCGAGCGCCTCCTCGCGGAGCAGGCGATACCCGGAGAGCCCGGCGCGGTCCTCGTCTCCGAGCCCATCGGGCCGATCCTGGCGATCGAGCCGTGGAATTTCCCCTTCTACCAGCTGGTGCGGGTGGCCGCGCCGCAACTGGTCGCGGGGAACGTGGTCTTGATGAAGCACGCCGAGAACGTGCCGCAGTGCGCGCTCGCCTTCGCGCGCCTCTTCGAGGAGGCCGGCGCCCCCGAAGGGGTCTATACCAACCTGTTCTGCAGCGTCGACCAGGTCGCCGACCTGATCGACGACTTCCGGGTCCGCGGTGTCGCGCTCACCGGCAGCGAGCGGGCCGGTGCCTCGGTCGGCGCACGCGCCGGTCGCAACCTCAAGAAGGTGATCCTGGAGCTCGGCGGCAGCGACCCGGCGCTGATCCTGGAGCGCGCGCCCCTGGACCATGCGGTCGACCAGGTGGTCATGGGCCGTACCTACAATTCGGGGCAGGGCTGCGTGAACATCAAGCGCGTCATCGTCGTAGGCAGGGAACGCGGCGAGACGATGCTGGCCGCACTCAAGGAGAAGTTCGCGGCGATCACGATCGGCGATCCCACCGACGAGGCCACGCAGCTGGGACCGCTGACCAGTGAACGCGCCCTCGACGGACTGCTCGAGCAGATCCAGGCCGCCGAGGCGGCGGGCGCCACGATCGCTTACGGCGGCAAGCGCGTCGACCGTCCGGGCTTCTTCCTCGAGCCGACGATCATCACCGGCATCGACGAGGACAACCCGCTCTTCCATCAGGAGGCGTTCGGGCCCGTGCTGTCCTTCTATATCGTCGACGACGAAGAGGAGGCGATCGCGCTCGCCAACGCCACCAAGTACGGTCTGGGCGCCTACGTGTTCGACGCCGACACCGCGCACGCCAAAGAGATCGCCTCTCGAATCGAGTCCGGGATGGTGTACGTCAACTCCTGCTTCGCGGACTCACCCGGCCTGCCCTTCGGCGGGGTCAAGAACTCCGGGCTCGGACGCGAACTGTCCGAGATCGGCATCGGCGAGTTCCTCAATCGAAAGCTGATCCGCGTCGCCGACGCGGACCGCCAGGGGGCCAACGTATGAGCCCGGCAGACACCGCCGTCGGCGGTGCGGTGCGGTCAGGGCACTGTCTGTGCGGGTCGATCAGCTACCGGTTCGACGCCGCGCCCGAAGCGGTGGTCCTGTGCCACTGCGGCCACTGCCAGCGGCACACCGGCGCCGCGTTCTCGGTGAACGTCCTGGTGCCGCGCGGGGCATTGCAGATCGAGGGGGCCCCAGGTCCTACCGGACGGTCGGGTCCGAGAACGGCAACCTTCGCGACAGGCAGTTCTGCGGGGATTGCGGCACGCCGATCTTCACCGTGTTGCACGAGCGGCCCGACGTGGTGATCGTCAAGGCCGGGACGCTCGACGACACCAGCGGGCTGCGCCCTGCGGCCGAGGTCTGGTGGCGCCGCGCCCAGGACTGGCTGGAGCCCGACGCGGCGCGTCCTCGGTTCGAGGGCGACGCAGCATAGAGGAATGAACTGCCCGGAGGGCCGTCTCGGCGGGCCTCCGGGCTGTCCTCGACCTGAACGCGGGTCAGACGTCCGAGGCGGGAGACAGGTCGTCGGCCGTGTCGGCGTTCCAGCTCGTCAAGAGCCGTAGCGACTCCCGTGCCGGTCCCGGTTCGACGTGGTAGGTCGAGAGCGACTGCTCGGCGTCGTCGGGAAGGGTGAACGTCTCGTACCGCAGCGGCAGCTCACCGACGAGCTCGTGTCTGATGCGCAGGTCCCCGTGCGATTTGCGCTTGACATCGTGGGCGGCCCACAGTCGCCGGAAGTCGCCGCTCTTGACCGACAGCTCGCCGATCAGCTCGGTGAGCAGAGGGTCGCTCGCGTGCTGCCCCGCGTCGAAGCGGAGCTGCCCCACCACGTCCGACGCCTTGTGCTCCCAGTCCATGTAGAACTCGTGTGCCCCGGGGTCCAGGAAGACGATCTTCGCCCAGCTCCGGTCCGCCGCGGGACGGTCCATCCACCGCCCGAAGACCGCGGCGGCGGTCCTGTTCCACGCCAGCACCTCGGTGCGGCGCCCCCACACGTAAGCGGGAACGCCCTCGAGCGAGGCCAGGAGTTCCGCGAGCGCGGGCCGGACCTGCTGGCGGCGCACCACCGGACGGCGCTGCCCGCGCT
The DNA here is from genome assembly GCF_900101745.1 of Glycomyces harbinensis. Lineage (GTDB taxonomy): Bacteria > Actinomycetota > Actinomycetes > Mycobacteriales > Micromonosporaceae > Glycomyces > Glycomyces harbinensis. Next base: position 298,707 of record NZ_FNAD01000007.1, read on the forward strand.
TCGCCCGTGCCAGGTGGAACAGATGGGAGTGCTCGGCCTCCGACAACCGCAGCGCGGTCGCGATGGCATCGAGTACCTCGTTCGAGACGTTGCGGCCGTTCCCCTGCTCCAGGCGCGTGTAGTACGCCACCGACACCCCGGCGAGCTGGGCCAGCTCCTCGCGCCGCAGCCCAGGTACGCGTCGGCGTCGTCCGAACTCGGGAAGCCCCACATCGGCCGGCTGGAGGCGGGCCCTCCGGGTGCGCAGGAACTCGCTCAACTCGGCACGCACATCGAGCCCATGCCCGGGTCCGGCGGGCTCGGCCGGGGTGGATTCGGTGGTCATACCGCCAGTATCCCCCTCGTCGGCACCTCTGGTCCGTCTTCAGCCTGATCCTGCCAGTGGTAGGCACCGTGAACGTATGCGAAACAGCCCTCTGGCTAAGCCCCTGCTGGAGACGCATCCTGGAGACGCTCCCGCGAGAACGCGGCCCACCACCAACCGGCATACGCCTGACGAAGCGGCCGGTCGGCAAGGGTCGAACAACGTTCCGCGGTGAAGCCATCCACGCCCGCCGACGCCGAAGTCCGCGAGCTCAACCACGACCGCGGCGGCGACCCAACCGTGCCGCCCGCGTCACACGACTCATGGACTGCAACATGGCACAGCACACCGCATCGACACCTGTCGCATCCCACCTCGGACGCGACCGCCTGCCCGGCCGGGCGCTCTTCGGCCTGTTCCTCAGCGGCTTCGTCGGCATCTTGACCGAATGCCTCCCCGCGGGCCTGCTCCCGCAGATCAGCCGGACCCTGGACACCAGTGTCGCCCTGACCGGGCAGACCGTCACCATCTACGCGCTCGCGACCGCACTCGGCGCGATCCCGCTCGCGCAGCCCACGGCCAAGTGGCCGCGCCGACGCGTTCTGCTCATCGCGCTCGCCACGGTCGCGGTCGCGAACGCGCTGACCGCCGTCACGGACGACTACGCCGTGGCCATGGCGTTCCGCTTCGCCGCCGGACTGGGCACCGCCCTCATCTGGCCGCTGCTGGGAGGCTACGCCGCCCAGCTCGCTCCCGAAGGGCGCCAAGGGCGTGCGATCGCCATCGCTCTGGCCGGGACCCCGATCGGGCTCGCCTTGGGCATTCCCCTCGGCACCTGGCTGGGCGGGATCGGCGGGTGGCAGTTCGCCTTCTACGCCGCAACCGGCTTGACGCTGCTGAACATGGCCTGGGTCCGAGCGACCCTCCCCGACCTGCCCGGCCGGTTGGCAGGCGCGCCGCTGAAGCTCTCCCGAGCCCTCGGCGTCCCCGGATTCCGCCTGATCCTGTTCGCGTTGGCCGCCTACATGATCGCCCACAACATCGTCTACACGTACATCACCGACCTCCTCGACTACGTGGGCATGGGCGAACAGGCCGAATGGGCGCTCTTCGCCTTCGGGGTCACCTCGGTCCTCAGCGTCATCGTGGTCGGGGCGCAGATCGACCGCCACCTGCGCATGCTGACGGTCGGCAGCACCCTGCTCTTCGCCGCCGGCGTGCTCGTTCTCGCACTGGTGTCCGGATCGCCGGTGCTCGTTTACATTGCGGTGGCGGCATGGGGATTCGCGTTCGGCAGCTCTCCGAGCCTGTTCGTCGGCGCCGCCATCAACGCGACCGGGAAGTCCGCCGACGTCGCGCAGGCGATCACGATCACGGTCTTCTCCGCCTCGATCGCGATCGGCGGCCTCGTCGGCGGGCTCCTGATCGCAGGACCGGGCACCGCCTCGATTACTTGGGCGTCATTGATGCTCCTCACCGCCGCCGCGATCGCGGTGATCGGCGGGAAACGGCACGCCTTCCCGAACACCTGAGGCACGGGGCAGGGCCGGCGGCCGAGCGGTCCCCGGTCCCGGCGGGCTGCGACCGGCCGGCGCACGATCATCAAGAGCACTATGGCGAGCTTGGCGCCGGGCGCGTCGTCGAAGTCGGTGTCGGATGCTTCGGGCAGACTTTGATCATGTCGGAGGTCGGTCTGGCCGGTGCCTGGGGGAGCGGCAAGGGTTCGATGCTCAACTTCACCGAGTAGGCCGTTCGGCAGTCTTGCCCGACCTGGCGGATTGCAACTACTTCGAATCCGCGCGACTAGCTGTAGCTCCGTGACTGCTCGTCGGCTTCGGGATTGTTCAGCAAGCCCCGGGTCCGTGCGAGCCATGACACGGTATTCGAGGGTGATGTTCGCCCGGCGCTCCTGGTCGCTGGTCGGCGCGACGAAGGTGGCCACGTCCGCAATTCGTGTCTCCGGGTCGTCTGACATCGTCGAGGCGCGGCGTGCGGCGCGCTGCAGCCAGCGGTAGTGGTGGGTCTAGACCGCGGATCGTGGACGGGGCACATGAAGTGGGTACGGCGGATGGCGACACCAATGGAACTGAAACGGGCCCGGACGTGATGGGGCGGGGAGCGGGAAGACAGGCGCTGAGCACAAATTCCAGTAGAGGTGAACCATCTGCACTGGATGGCGAAGCCCGGGCCGTCAGTAGCGGGCTTCGGGTCCATCTGTATCGACGCGTCCAGATCGCGGCATCATCCCGAGGAGTAGCCGCCTCCATATTGCGCGTTGTGGTTGTGTACCTCCCGTCGTCGTCGGGCTTCTGCCGTCCACGGTGCGGGATAGCGAACTCTGACAGGGTTGTCTCTGAGCGCCTCGTTGATTTCCATCAACACTGTCCAATGGTCTTCCGCTACGACGACCATGAGTTCGCGGCACAGTTGGACCGCGACTATGCCGACTCCGGCTTCGAGATCGCGCTCCGTGTCGGTCGCGATCCAGCGAAGCTCCGCGAGTACCGCCCGCAACTTCTTGGCCCAGTGTCGAACTTCCTCGCTGCTTGCTGCGACGTAGCAGCTGGACCGCGGGTTAGCACTCTGTCCTGGCTGCAACCCGCTGTAGCGTTCCAAGAGCTGATGATCCGCGTCCGGATCATCGAAAAGCCAGAGATCGAAGTACGGGTTAGGCGTACTCCGTGGCAGGTTCGCTCGACGTCGGAAAGGTTTCAGATCGATCTCGAAGCGGTACGGCCAGATGCTTTCGTCGTGTGACAATCCATAGGCGCCCATAGCCCTCCTCCCCATGAAGTAGGCCGGTATTTTCGCTAACGACTCCGGTCCGGGACGAACTCAGATCCTTCGCGACCAACGACGATCTCTCTGGAGCGTCGAAACTTCTTCAGGACCATCCGAACATGCTTACCTAAGCCGGCCGGGACCGGTCCCGGGATGAACATCGAACCCCAGGGGGAGGACCCCGAGGGGCCTGGAGCGCGACGGGTAGGTGCTGCGGTCCGCCCCGCGTACGAGTCTGGGCGTTCGCTCACCAACAACTACTGTCCGATCAGTCGCTTACCAGGGTGACAAGGAGCCGATCGATGAAGACCAGGCGGTGCTTTGCGCCGGCGCCGGTCGCTCTGCTCCGTGGCCGGGAGACCAGGCGGTCGATGCGCTGCTGCTCCCACATCGGTCCGATCTCGGTTGCGGTCGCGGCGATCACTCCGGGCGTGGGTCGCCAACGATCGCCTCACGCACACCGGTCCCCACCATGAACCCATGATCCGCGCCGAGGTCCTTGCGCGCCAACCACAACCACGTACGAGGTCGTTAGGGGGTGTTTGAGAATTTGGAGGAAGTCTCTTGTTGAATCTGTTGTGCTGCAACAAGGTTCGAATATCAGGAGGCTTCTGTGGCAAGTGAAGCCGGGCGCGGGGATTTGACCGACGATCAGTGGGCTCGGTTGGGCCAGTGGGTCCCCGAACCATCGGTGAAAGGGCGACCGGTCACCAGGTCGCGGCGGGCGTTGTTCAACGGTGTGGCCTGGCGAGTGCGGGTCGGCTCGCCCTGGCAGGACGTGCCCGAACACTTCGGTCCCTGGCCCACGGTCTACTGGCTGTTCCGCAGATCAGCGTGCCCCTACTGGGGATCGGACGAGGGAGTCGCGGGCCGCCTCTCTGGGAAGGCTTGGTGGAGTACGTCGGCGTTTCCTTGAAGCTCTCCCGATGCGAGCGCCTGATCCACGCTGAGCGCACCGGCCACGAGTCCGACGACGGTCTCCGGGTCGGCCGTCAAGACGGTCGCTGGTCGCTGGTCGGTACCGATGCCCGCGCTCGGGCCGCCGCCGTCGATGCGAAGCACGATGAGGATGCCTTCCACTTCGAAGCCGATCTCCACCGGCGGCGCTGCGGTCCTGCCCTGGAGCATGGCGGGTAGGGCGAGGGCCAGCCATCGCGGTCGGAACGAGTCGTCGCCCCGGCCTGTCGCCAGCAGCGGCGCGCCCCACCTGCCCAGAGCCTCCATTGGCTCTCGGAGTTCGGTGCCCCACGCCGTCAACGCGTAGCGGACGCCTGCGCCCCCCAGCCGCCGTTCCACGATCCCGTTCTCCTCCAGCGTCCGCAGCCGCTCGGCCAGGAGGTTGGTCGCGATGCCTGCGAGGGAGCCCTTCAGCTCGCTGTACCGCAGCGGCCCGGGCAGCAGCTCGCGCACGATCAGGAGGTTCCAGCGGTCGCCGACCACGTCCAATGCCCGGGCCAGCCCGCAGTACTGGCCGTAGGAGCGGCCACCTGACTGCTTTACGATTTCCATCATGGTTGATAATATCAACCTGTTGTTCCGGATGTCGCGTCTGGACTCGGTCAACGTCGCGTTCGGAGACCTCAGAGGAGCTGTGCAATGGAAATCAACTGGCTCGGAGCCGCGCTCGCGTTCGTAGCGGGCATGGTCGTGGCGTTCATCTGGTACCAGAAGGGCTTCATCGCGGACGCTTGGGAGAAGCTGACGGGCGTCACGCCGGAGCGCTCCAGGCCCGCCCGGGCGAGGAACATGACCCAGCTCCTCGTCGCGAACGCCGTGACCGCCATCGGCCTCGCCGCGGGGATCGCGATCACGTCCGAGGCGACCGGGGACGACTCGGTGGGGCTGGCGCTGCTGGTCGGGTTCGCGACATGGCTGGCCTTCTCGGCCACCACGCTCCTGCAGCACAACGCCTTCGAGCTGAAGCCCGCGAAGCTGACGTTCATCAACACCGGTTACCAGCTTGCACTGCTCCTGGCGATGTCGCTCGCGATCGGGCTGCTGTAGCGCCAAGACCTCAGGCGTGCGTCGTGTTGATCGCCTTGACCGGTACCTCGGATCTGGCGGCTCGGTATGGCAGAGCTCAAGAGGGGCGACAGCGTCGATGGCAAATGGCGGCAGCAGTTCGTCGAGCATCGTCTGGAGGGCCGGGCCGGCCGCCCTCGGCGACGATCGACCAGGTCGAGCGGGTCGTAGTCGATACCCTGGAGACGCCACCGGACAACGCTACGCACTGGTCGACCAGGGACATGGCCGCCAGGCAGGGCCGCCGACCTTAGGGGGACGACCAATCAGGACATTGGGCTCGGCTTCGATTCATGAAGTCCTCTCGACCCCTCGGCTCCCTATCCCCTTATCATCGATATCGCCTCGCGCTGCTGGTCGCGATCGGCCTGTACGCGATCCTCGCGATCTGCGCCGCCTCCGTCCTGCCCTAGGCGCAGCTCGCGCTCGTGAACTACGGGCGGTTGGGTGCGGTAGCGTACTGGTTCGTTCTGCCCGCACTGCTCGCCGTTGCGCTCGGTGCGGTCGGCATCGGCGTGCTTGTCTGGGTCCACCGTGACGAGGTGGAGCGGCTCCGGTGGCCGCTGCTCGGCCTCGCGCTCCTCGCCTGGGCTGCGCTCATCATCTGTTACGGGTTCGCGTTCCCCACCGACGACGGGTACCCGAGCGCGCGGATCCTCCGTGTCGGCGGCGTCGGCATCGCCGGGCTCATCACGCTGGTTCTTGTGCTCAGCAGGAGCCCGGTGCGCCTCATCGAGAAAGCCGAATCCCAAGGCAGTGCGTACGAGCTCGAGCCACTGCGACCCTCGACGGTAGGCACCGCCGCGGTGCAACTGGGGATTCTCGTCTGGGGCGTCGGCGGCCCCGGCCCGGCAGCCGGTCGCTTTGACACTGACTACCTCGCATTCGATGGCACCTACGAGCCGATCCTCAACCCCTGCCTGCTCGCCGACCTGACTCCGGTACTCGACCGGCTCGCCCTCGAACCGGTTGTCGCATTCCGACGGCTGCGAGACCGCGGCCTTGAGCGACGGCACCGAATACCAGACCTGCACCGAACCGGCCATTGCCCTCGACGGGTCCGATCCGACCACCTTCGCGACCGGCAGCGCCGTCAACATCGCCCACGTCGTCTGCCGGTTCGCCCAGTTCGGGGTCCCCGACCGTGAAGCACTCACCGCCGCCACCGGGGAGATCTGCGCCGACATCCTCGAACGCCTCCACGACAGCCACCGCCGCTGAGCAGTCCCGGCATTGATGACCCGATTCGGAACCGGTGAGTGTCGGCCGGGCGCGGCGAGGCTCTAGACGCCATCAGCAATGCCAGCTCGGCGCCGAGTCCACCGGTACCCGCTCGTCGACGTCCTCCGCGAAACCCCTTCCACACACGACCGCCGTGATCGCGGTCGACAGTCCCCGCCTCGGTGGCGGGTTTCTTGCCAGAGGCGGAGAACCCCAGTCCAGGGCCGATCATCAGCTCGGCACTTGTTCTGGTCACCCTGCGCACTGACGCTCTGGGGTAGGGTGGCTACTGGTGTGCCGGGAAGTCTGGTCGGCGGTGAAGGTGTTGCCCGCCGAACGGAGCCATGTTGCGCAGCCTGTACAAGTCCCACGCCGACCGCGAGGTCATCGCCCGCTGGTGCCGTACCCGCCTCGACGCCTGGGACGTTCCCCACCGCCGCGAGACCGTCGCCCTCGACGACGCAATCGTGCACCTGACCTACGCCGGCACCGGATCGACGCGCGTGGTGTTCGTGCCGGGCACGAACTTCAACGCCGCCGCCGGCCTCACCCTCGCCCGAGCCCTCGCGCGCCGCTGGGGCGTCGTACTGGTCGACCTCCCCGGGCAGCCGGGTCTCAGCAGCGGCGAACGTCCCCACGCCGCCCACCGCGGCTGGTACGGGAGCAAGCTCGCCGAAGTGCTCGAAGTGACCGGTGCCGAGCAGGTGGTCGCCCTCGGCCATTCGCTCGGCGGATCGGTGGTGCTCTCGTGCGATTCGGATCGGATCGCCGGACGCGTGCTCCTGGCACCGGCCGGAATCATCCCCTTGCACGTGGACATGCGCATGATGGTCCCCTCACTCCACTGGCTCCTCGCCCCCAGCGAGGAGCGGACCGCCTCGATGCTCGAGGATTTCACCGCACCCGCCACACCCGTCCCCGACTCGATCGTCGAGTGGCTCCACCTGGTCGCCGTTCACTGCCGGTCCACCCTCGCACCCCCGCCCCTGCCCGAAGCGATCCTGCACCGCCGCCTGGGATCGCCTTTGATCATCGCGACCGGCGCCCACGACTGCTTCCTGCCTCCCGAACGCCTCGCCCCCGCGACCCGGGCCAAGCTCGGCACCGAGCTCCACACGATCAACGGCGCCGGGCACCTCGCCGCCGACGAACGCCCCGGAGCCGTCACCGCCCTGGTCGACCTCATGGTCGCCGAACTCGACGCCCGCTGACCCCTCCGAACGGACAGGCTCACCCGTGCCCGCACGCCCGACCCCGCCGAATCCACCCCGTCGCCGCCCCGGAACTCCCATGCCACAGATATCCCGGCACCGTGTCGGCCGGGCCGTCAAGAAGGTGCCCGCCGAGGCAATCCGCTTCCTGCGCATCGAGACCACCGGCGGGATCCTGCTCCTCATCGCCGCAGCCCTGGCCCTCATCGTCGCGAACTCACCACTGGCGGGGTTCTACGACGACGTGCGCCACACCGACATCGGCATCGACGGCGTCTTCACGCTCAACCTCCAGCACTGGGCCGCCGACTTCCTCCTGGCGTTCTTCTTCCTCGTCGTCGGCCTCGAACTCAAACGCGAACTCGTCGTCGGCGAGCTCCGCGATCTCAAACAAGCGATGCTGCCGGTCATCGCCGCGGCCGGTGGCATCATCGTCCCCGCGCTCATTGCCCTCGCGGTGGCCTGGGGCGAAGCGGGGGCGACCGCGGTATGGCCGGTGCCGGTCGCCACCGACATCGCCTTCGCCCTCGCGGTCCTCGCGATCTGCGCCCGGGGCCTGCCCTCGAGCCTGCGGATCTTCCTGCTTACCCTGGCCATCGCCGATGACCTCGGTGCCATCGCGATGATCGCCGCCCTGTACTCCCGGCCCGAGCCGTTGCCGCTGACCGCCTTCGTGCTCATCATCGCCGCATGGGTCCTGTTGCAGGCCAAGCGGGTCCGCGGCCTGTGGATCTACATTCCCCTCGGTTTGGCGGCATGGGCGGCCTTGTACGAGGCCGGTGTGCACGCCACCCTCGCCGGTGTCGCCATCGGCCTGGCGACCCGCGTCAAGCCCGACCCGGGCGAGCATGAGTCCCCGGCGACCCGGGCCGAACACGCCCTCCAACCCTTCAGCGCCGGCGTCGCGGTCCCGGTGTTCGCGTTCTTCTCCGCCGGGGTCGTTCTCAACGGTGCGGCATTGAGCGCCTTCGCCTCCGATCGCGTCGCGCTCGCCGTCGTCGCCGGGCTCTTCCTAGGCAAGGCGATCGGTGTGAGCGTCGGCGCGATCGCCGCCCACCGCCTCGGCTGGGGGCGCCTCGCCCCAGGCCTGCGCTGGGGCGACATCGCGGGAGTGGCGGTGCTGTGCGGATGCGGCTTCACCGTCAGCCTGCTCATCACCGAGCTCGCTTTCACCGACCCGGTCCAGCAGGGACTGGTCAAAACCGGCGTCCTCGCCGGGTCCGCGCTCTCGGCGATCGTCGGCGGCACCATCCTGGCCCGCCGTCGACCCCGTCCAGTGGAGGAGCCAGCTGCATGACCGCAGATCCGTTCGAGCACACCGCCTTGCACTACTCCGGGCACCGGGAGTACCTGGAGGGCACGGTCCCGTTCATCGAGGAGGCGCTGGCCCTCGACGAGCCGGTGGCCGTCGCCGTACCGGGGCCGAAACTCGAACTGCTGCAAGGTTCTCTGGGGGCGGCGACCGCACGCGTCCACACGCTCGACATGAGCGCGATCGGCGCCAACCCTGCCGGCATCATCCCCAACGTGCTGCGCGCGTTCGCCGACTGTCGCCCTGGGCAGCGCATGCGCATCGTCGGGGAACCGATCTGGCCCTCGCGCACCGCCGCCGAGTATCCCGCATGCGCGCAGCATGAGGCCTTGGTCAATCGTGCCTTCGCCGGCCGCGACATCGCCGCCCTGTGTCCGTATGACATCGACGGGCTCGACGAGCGGGTCATCGCCGACTCACTGCTGACGCATCCACTCTTGAAGAGCCGCGATGGGCGCCGCGCCAGCGACGCCTACGACCCCGACCACATCGTCACCGTCTACAATCAGCCGCTCCAGGACCGGCCGTGGACCGCGATCGAGCGGGCCGTCGACCGCGACACGATCGACAACGCCCGCTGGTTCACCACTGCCTACGGACGCAATGCGGGACTCACGGCGACCCGGCTCATCGACCTGGAGATCGCCGTCACCGAGCTGATCACCAACAGCGTCGCCCATGGCGGTGGCACCGGTCTGCTGCGGATCTGGACCGAGGAGGACCAGCTTGTCTGCGAAGTCAGCGACACCGGGCACCTCACCGACCCGCTCGCCGGACGCCTCCCGGTCGACCCGGACCGTGCCCACGGCCGCGGCCTGGTACTGGTCAATCAGGTCGTCGACCTCCTGCGCACGTACACCAGCGCCCGCGGAACCACCATGCGCATCTACCTGCGACTGAACTGATCCAGTGCGCACGGTGACGTACCCGCCCGCCTGACCGGCACAAGCCTGCGAAGAGTTCCCGCCGAACCGCGGACGGCCCCTCACGTGCTACCTCAGGCCAGAACCTGCCCGCCAGCACGATATTTATTGCACAGCAACGGAACTCAAACAAGTTGAACCTGGTGTTATTGATGCATGCCCGGAGCGCTCGCTGAAGCTCATTCCGGGCGTCCTTGGGATCCTGACCGGAACCGACACGCTCAGCTCCGTAGGCGCTGGAGTACGCTGCCGCATGTTATTGGGGCACATGCGATCATGCCCGAATGGCGGGAGTGATCAGCGTGGCGGACGAGACGATGATCGAGCTGTTCAGCGGCTTGTCGGCGAGACGGTTCGCGAACCTGGTGCGACAGTTGCGAGTCGAGGGCGCCGAACCGCCACTGAAGGGCCGGCCGTGGAAGGTCGCCTTCGAAAATGGGGTGCTGCTGGTCGCCGCCTACTGGCACACCAACCTCACTGTTCGCCAGATCGCGGCCCTGTTCGGACTTCGAAATCCGCCGCGAACCGCATTGTCGACGACCTTGCCCCAAGGTTCGCGCTTCGGCCCCGGCAGCGCTTTGCGCCCGGGACTGTCCTTATCGTCGATGACACCCTCGTCCCGACCCGGGATCGATCGGTGGCCGCGAAGTCGAAGAACTACCGCTACTCGAAGACGATGCAGAAGGTCGCCGAGCTGCTGCGCAAGATCAAGGTCTTCCAGAGCGCGTTCGGCAAGCTCGCGAACTCCCTCGACGAGATGGCCCAGGGCATGATGAAGAGCATGGCCAAGACCGACGCCAAGGCGATGGTCAAGAACATCGACAATGTGCTGGCCTTCTCGAACAAACCCCGCTTCGGCAACGACCACGGCATCAACACCACCTACGACGCCGCCAGGACGTGTACGCCAACCGCGCGAACTGAGGTCGGGACGCCCTCGGCAACACCAAGGGCCTGCGCGACCTCGCCGACACCGCCGGGGGACTGCCCGCGACGGGCTGGCGCGGCGCCGCGGGCGGCGTCAAGGCCTACGAGAACGACACCGAGGCCGAACCGGCCGAAGAGCGCCACGACGATGAATGAGCCGCGGTGAACCCGGAGGCGATGTGGACGATGCCCGGATGGGGCCTCGCGTTCGCCATGTGGGCGCTGGCGGCCCTGGCCGGGGCCGTGATCGTGCTCGCCGCCGGGCTCATCGCCTGGCGTGGGCGGTGCAAACGGAAGCGGGTGCAGACGGGTTGGGGGAGGTGTGGATGGCGCTGGCCGTCGGCGTGGCCGGTCCGCTCGGGGCGGTGCTCATCCTCGCCGCCGAGGCCCTCGCAGCGGCTGGACTGGCCGAACGGATCAACCCGACCCCGCAGGCCCCCGGTCGAGGAGCAGGTCCGGGAGGCGACCGAACGCCATGAACTGCAAGCGCGGGTCGACGCGCAGGTCCGCGAGGCTGAGCAGGCGCGCGGGAGGACCCCGGTCCGAGGGTCACGGCGGCCCCGGCAACACTGATCGCCTTATTGCCCGGGTCAGCGGTCGAGTTGGAGCCGCCGCCACGCGCTGACGGTCACGGCGGTGAACGCGAGCGCGAAGACCGGTGCCAGCAGCAGTTGCACCCCGGTGACGGCGGTGGGCTGCATGGCCCACAGGGCGGGTGCGGCGATCGGGAGCCAGGCGCCTTGGGCGGGGAAGGCGACGACCGCGATCTGTGCGGTGACGATGAGGGCGACGGCCGCGGTGACGCCCGGCAGGGGCCCGCGGCCGAGGGTGGCGGCCCAGGCTGCGGGTGTCGCGATCAGGCCGGTCAGGAGGGTGAGGGCGAACAATCGCGCCAGCGACGCCGCGGCCGGCGCGTCGAGGGCGCCGAGTCCGGTGGCGAGCCCGGCCGCTATCAGCAGGCAGACCAGTGACACCGCGACGATGACCGTCCACATCAGATGGACGAGCAGTTTGGCGGCCACCGTTGCCGCACGGGAGACCGGGATCGCGGGCAGTCCGTTGATCGTGCCGTCGGTGAATTCGCGGCCGAAGCTCCACCCGAGGGTGGTACCGAAGGCGAGGAGGGCGCCCGCGGCGACGACTTGGGTGGCGATGGCGATGAGCAGGTCCCAGCCTGCGGCTTCGGCGAAGGTGCCGAGTTTGGCGGCGATCTGCTCGTTCCCGGTCTCGACGGCCGCGACCAGGGCCGCGGCGAGGACGGCCGTGCCCAGTGCGAGGCTCGCGCCGCCGACGCGAAGGACCAGCGCGGCCGCGGCCTTTCGCGTCTCGACCCGCAGGGCTGCAAGGAGGCCGGTCATGCCTGCGCCTCCAGGTCGCGTTGCGCGTCGTCGTCGAGGAGGAGCGCGAAGAATTCCCGTTCGAGGTCGGTGCCGGCGGGGTCGAGCGCGGCGATGATGCGGCCGTGGTTCATCACCGAGATCCGGTCGGCGAAGCGTGCGACCTCGTCGAGGTGGTGGCTGGAGACGAGCACGCCGGCGCCACGGTCGGCGTGGTCGCGCAGGGCCTCGCGCAGGGCGATCACCCCGGCGGGGTCGAGTCCGTCGGTGGGCTCGTCGAGCACCGCCAGGTCGGGACCGGCGACGAACGCGGCGGCCAGGCCGAGCCGCTGCCGGTTGCCCTTGGAAAGTGTCGCGGCCCTGACGGCGGTGTAGGGGGCCAGTCCCCAGTACTCGAGCGCGGCCTCGACGGTCGCGGCGACCTCTCCGTGCGGGACGGTACGGAGGCGGGCGGCGATGGCCAAGTTGCTGCGCGTATCGATGTCGGGGTAGGCGAAAGGGTGGTCGATGAGGTGTCCGACGCGGGACCAGGCCGCGGTCGGCACTCGGTCGAGCGGGACGCCGCCGATGCGGACGGTGCCGGAGTCGAGTCGGACCATGCCCAGGACGGCGCGCATGAGCGTGGTCTTCCCCGCGCCGTTGAGCCCGATCAGCGCGTGCACTTCGCCGGCGGCGACGTGGAGGGACGCGCCGAGCACGCCGGCGTCGGCGCTGTATTCGCGCACGGCGTCGGTGATGGCGAGGCGCTCAGCCATGTCCGCTCTCCAAGGTGTCGAGGGCGGTGTCAAATAGGTCGGGCAGGTTCGCGTCTTGGTCGGCGGCCCAGGCGTAGAGGGCGGTCGTCACCGCCGCGAGGACCGCCGCGGCGGCGACCCGGGCGGCGAGCGGGTCGGTCCCGTCGGCGGCCAGGGCGTCGCTGATGGCGAGGGCGGTGGTCTCGTTCTGCACCGCGGCCGCGCCGCGGAGTGCCGGCGTCGAGGCCACGATGCGTATACGCCTGCGGGCCGTCTCAAGGTCCGCCGCGGACAGCGCCGCGAACGCTGACCGCAGGCCCCGGACGGCCCGGTCGAGCGGTGCTTCGCCGGCGGGCCTGGCCCCGACGGCTTCGGCGATGACCGGGTCGAACGGGTCGGTCAGGACCGCCTGTTCTTTGCTGCCGAAGTGGCGGAAGAAGGTCATCTCGGTGACACCGGCGGCGTTCGCGATCTGGGCGACGCTCGTGGCTTCGAATCCTTGCGCCTCGAAGAGGTCGAGCGCGCACTCTCCCAGGTGTTGGCGGGTTCGCTCGCGTTTCGCACTCACCCCTAAATGTTAGCATCTAACATTCTGGTGATTCGCCACCGTTGGTCAGCTGACGAGGGGGCGTTCCTCGGGATGGGTGTACAGGCGGCGGCGGGTCCTGAGGGCGAGCGCGGCGGCGACCGCGACGGTGCCGACGCGGCCGATGAACATCAGGACGATCACGGCGACCTGGCTGGCCGGGGGCAGATCGGGGGTGATGCCGGTGGACAGGCCCACGGTCGCGAAGGCCGAGACGGCCTCGAACAGGACCTGGTCGAGACCGAATCCGGTGTCGAGCATGATGACCGCGGTCCCGATCGCGACGGCGGCGACGCCCAGGAGCGCGACGGTGAGCGCCTGCCGCTGGGTCTCGGCGGGCAGGGCGCGACCGAAGACGGCGACGTCGGGTTCGCCGCGGATCTCCGACCAGATCACCACGGCCAGGATCGCGAACGTGGTGACCTTGATACCGCCCGCGGTCCCGGCGGGTCCGCCGCCGATGAACATGAGCGCGTCGGTCGCCAGCAGCGTCTCGGGGCGGAACGCGCTCACGTCGAGGTTGTTGAACCCGGCGGTGCGCGTCTGCGCGCCGGCGGTGAAGGCGGCCAGGAGCTTGTCGCCGGCGCCGAGCGGACCGAGGGTGGCGGGGTTGCGCCACTCCAAGGCCGCGTAGGCGGCGAACCCGACCGCGAGGAGGACGCCGGTCATGAGGACGGTGATGCGAGTGTGCAGCGACCAGGAGATCCGGGCGCCTCTGCGGCCGGCGGTCCGCGGTCGCATCGCGCGGCGGGTGTTGCGGAGCACTTCGACCATGACCGGGAAGCCGATGCCGCCGATGATCACGGCGGCGCTGATCGTCAGGGTGATCACCGGGTCGGCGACGAACCCCATGAGGCTGTCGGCTTCGAGGCCGAACCCGGCGTTGTTGAACGCCGCGACCGAGTGGAAGACGCCGTGCCAGGCCGCTTCCCCGACGCCGTACTCGTAATGGAAGCGGAAGCGCGCGGCGAGGGCGATCGCGACGACGACCTCGACGGTGGCTGTCATGAGCGCGATCTGCCCGACCAGACTGCGGACGTCGCCCAGCCGCACGGAGCTGTTCTCGGTCTGCGCCAGAAGCCTGCCGCGCAGGCGCAGGCGGCCGATGACCAGCACTCCCAGGAGCGTTCCGGCCATGATGATGCCGAATCCGCCGACCTGGATGAGGGCGGTGATGACCACTTCGCCGAAACCCGACCAGTAGGTGGCGGTGTCGACCACGACCAGTCCGGTCACGCATACCGCGGATACGGCGGTGAACAGCGCCGTCAACGGCGGCGCGGCCCGGCCGCTCTCGGTGGCGATCGGCAGCATGAGCAGGACGGTGCCGACCAGGATGAACGCCAAGAACGCCGACGGCACCAGTCGGGCCGGATGTCGCAGCGCTCGGATCACCCCTGGACCATAACCGCGCCCGCCCCGATGCCACCGCTCCTTCGCCGAGCCTCATGCGTGGACATCGCTGCAGTTCAGGACTGCCTCGAGAGCCCGAAATCGCGAGAATCGCGGTTCCGGAGGTCGGACCTGACCCGCTTTGCGGCGGCGTCAATATTCCGTCAAGACTCTTGAGATTTCTCAGTTTTCAGTATTTACTGAATTCATTGACATTTCGAAGCGGTCCGATCCGCGCCAAGAGGAGAACCCCCATGAGCGGTGAACGCACCGCCCGTCACGACTACGCCGATGAGATCGGCGTGTACTTCGCCGACTTCGGCCTGCCCCCGATCCCCGGTCGCATCCTCGGCTGGCTCATGGTGTGCGAACCGCCGCACCAGTCACCCGAGCAGCTCGCCGAGGCACTGGACATCAGCCGCGGCTCGGTGAGCATGGCGATGCGGATGCTCCAGAGCAACAACGCCGTCGAGCGCGTCGCCGTGGCCGGTTCGCGTGCCACGCATTGGCGACTGCGCCCGGGCTTCTGGCTCGAGGAGGCCGCCGCGAAGGCCAAGCAGGCGCGCGAATGGATCAAGAAGGCCGACCGCGGCCTCGACCTCCTCGCCGAAGCGCCCTCCGAATCGCGACGGCGCCTCGAAGAGGCCAAGGAGATGTACACCTTCCTGGCCGACCAGTACGAACGCATCGAATCCCTCTGGCACGAGCAGCGAAAGCAGTGACGACTATGACCCCGGTCATCGACATCGAGGACCTGACCTTCACCTACCCCAAGGCCGCCGAACCGGCCGTCCGCGGCATCGGCTTCACCGTCGACGCCGGCGAGGTCTTCGGCTTCCTCGGCCCCTCCGGCGCCGGCAAGTCCACCACGCAGAAGATCCTCACCGGACTGCTGACGGGCCACGGCGGCTCGGTCGCGGTGTGGGGCAAGGACCCCGCCGCCTGGAAGTCCGAGTACTACGAGCGCATCGGCGTGTCCTTCGAGCTGCCCAACCACTACCTCAAGCTCACCGGTCTGGAAAACCTCCAGTTCTTCGCCTCGCTTTACCAGGGCCCCACCGAGAACCCGATGGAACTGCTGGAGAGGGTCGGGCTCGCCGACGCGGCCCACACCCGCGTCGCCAAGTACTCCAAGGGCATGCAGATGCGCCTGGTCTTCATCCGCGCCCTCCTGCACCGCCCGCAGCTGCTGTTCCTCGACGAACCGACCTCCGGCATGGACCCGGCCAACGCCCGCATCGTCAAGGACATCGTGGGCGAACTGCGCGCCGAGGGCCGCACCGTCTTCCTCACCACCCACGACATGACCACCGCCGACCAGCTGTGCGACCGGGTCGCCTTCGTCGTCGACGGGCGCATCACCGCCCTGGCCTCTCCCACCGAGCACAAGCTCTCCCGCTCCCGGCGCACGGTCACGGTCACGTACCGGGCCGAGCAGTCCGATCAGCTGTCCACCAAGGACTTCCCACTCGACGGACTCGGCGAGGACGAGGCGTTCCGCTCGCTCCTGCGCGAGGCCGCCGTCGAGTCCGTCCACAGCCAGGAGGCCGACCTGGAGGACGTCTTCATCGACGTCACCGGGAGGAAGCTGTCATGACCGGCGTTCTCGTCCAAGCCCTGCGACTCGAACTGCGCCTCCAATGGCGGTACGGGTTCCTCTACGCGGCGGCGTTCTCCGCGCTGCTCTGGGAAGTCGTCGTCTACCTCATTCCCGCCCAGCTCAAGGCCGCCTCGATGACCTACATCATCTTCGGCGACCTGGCACTGGTCGGGTTCTTCTTCATCGCCGGGGCGGTGTTCTTCGAACGCGGCGAACGCACGCTCTTCGCGCTCCTGGTCTCCCCCTTGCGCTTTGGCGACTACTACACCGCGAAACTCACCGCACTCGCCGCGCTGAGCCTGCTCTTGTCGCTGGTCATCGCGCTCTCGGGTGTCGGACTCGACTTCGAGCCGCTCTCGTTCACGGCCGGAGTGGTGCTGTGCGCGCTGCTGTTCCTGACGTGCAGTTTCATCTCGGCGACGCCGTTCACCTCGATCAGCGAGTGGATCATCCCCTCCACCGGCGTGCTCGCGGTCCTCAACGTCCCGCTCATCAATTACTCGGGCCTGTGGGAGCACCCGATCACTTACCTGGTGCCGACCCAGGGAGTGCTCCTGTTGATGGGCCACTCGTTCGGCCAGGTCGAGCTGGCCGCGTGGCAGTGGGTCTACGCTCTGGCCTATCCGGTCGCCGCGCTCGCCGCGCTCGGCCTCCTCTCCCGCAGGATGTTCGATCGGCACATCGCCGCCAGCGAAGGAGGCGAGTGACATGCCCGGCGCCATCGCGGCGTTCGGCCGCAACGACCTGCGCAACATCCGCCGCGACAGCCTGCTCGCCGGGATCGTCTTCGGCCCGTTCATCTACGCGGCCACGATGTGGCTGCTGCCCGTGTTCACCCGATACCTCGACCGCGACCACGGCTTCGACCTGGTGCCCTACCACGGACTCATCCTCAGCGCCTTCATCGTGGTCGGACCGATCGCCGTACTGGGCGCCGTCTGCGGGATGCTGCTCATGGACGACAAGGACCAGCGGACCCTCGCAGCGCTGCGGGTGACGCCCGCACCGCCGACGGGCTACCCGCTGTACCGCGCGGCGACCACCGTCGCCGCCACCGCGGTCTCGCTCATGGCCGCGATGGCGCTGACCGGGCAGGTCCCCGCCGAGATCATTGCCGCCTCCGTCCCAATTACCGTCCTATGCGGACTCAACGCCGCGATGGTCGGCTTCGGCCTGGCAGCCCTGGCCCGCAACAAGGTCGAGGGCCTGGCGATCGTCCGTGCGATCGGCATGCTGCTGTTCGGACTCCCCATGGTGCCGTTCTTCTTCGACCACCCGGCGATGCTCGGCTTCGGACTCATCCCCACCTACTGGCCCGCCAAGGCCTTTTGGGAGGTCTGGGACGGCGGCAACCCGTGGCCCTACCTCGCGGCCGGAACGGCCTACGCCGGCGCGATCGGCTGGTGGCTGCTCAAACGACTCGCCTCGCAGAAAGCCTGAGCCCCTGCAGAAAGGCCCACCCATGATCACGGCGACGGCACTCGACGGCACCAGTGTGCGCGCCCACGACGAAGGACAGGGCCCGGCGATCCTGCTCCTCCACGGCGGCATGGACGACGGCGCGTCCTGGAAACTCGTCACCCGTCGCCTCAGCCCGCGGTTCAGAACGCTGCGCCTGCACCGCCGGCAGTACCGGCTGGACCTCACGGCCGGCGGCAGATGCACGATGGCAGAAGAAGTCGAACACGTGCGCGCTCTCGTGAAACTCGTCGGCGAGCCGACGCTGATCGTCGGACACTCGTCCGGCGCGGTGCTGGCGCTGGAGACACTGGCGGCGATGCCTGAGGCGTTCGCCGGCGCGGTGCTGTACGAGCCGCCCTGCGTGATCGGACCGCCGCTCGGCGGAAAGGCGCTGGCCAGGGCGCAGGCCGCTATGGACGCCGCGAAGCCGGGCAGGGCGCTGGCGATCTTCATGCGCGATATCGTGCAGGCCCCGGCGTCGGCCGCCTGGATGTCGGCGGCCGCGATTCCGCTGTTTCCTCGAATGCGTCGCCTTGCCCAGCACCAACTCGACGACTGCGCGACCATCGACGAAGTCGGCCTGCGGCTGGACGTGTACGCGCGTATCGACCTGCCCGTCGTCCTGCTCGGCGGTGAACGAAGCCCTGCACATCTGGGCGAACGACTGGACGCACTGGAACGCGTCATGCCGAACACCGAACGGGTGCGACTGCGCCGCCAGGGTCACGCCGCGACCAGTCTCGCACCGGCCAAAGTCGCCGAGGTCATCGCCACGCTTGGCGACAAGCTGCGAAAGCCGCCGCAATAGTTCCTGGACGAGAACCCGCTGTGGGGCTGTACGAGGAACCTCCGCGTTCTTTCATCGGATCGTAAGGATCTCGGCGTGCGTTCACCGTGCCCGACAGGCAGGATGGAAGGGCGAACCCCCTGTCGAATGGAGTACTGCGATGAAGCGCACCGTCATCGGAGCGGTGGCCGTCGCGGCCGTGCTCACACTGGGCGCCTGCAGTGCAGGAGCGCCCGACGGCGCCGTGGACGAGACCACCTCCTCGGGCGAAACCACCACCGCCCCGAACGAGCCGACGGCCGAAACCGAACCGGATGCCGCCGTCCCGGAACTGCTGGGCTTCACCGCCACCGACATCGACGGTGACGCCTTCGAGGGCGCGTCGCTGGCCGGTTCGCCCGCGGTGCTGTGGTTCTGGCAGGAGGACTGCCCGATCTGCCAGAGCCAGGGGCCGGATGTGGCGGCGCTGATCGCCGATCACGGGGACCGGGTCGCCGTCGTCGGCATCGCCGGGACCGGCCTGTACCGCACGAGCACCGACGAGCAGCGTCAAGCATTCGTCGAGGACACGGGCACGGGCGATGCCACACATTTGCAGAGCCCCGATGGGGAGCTGTGGACCCGGTTCGGTGTGACCTCCCAGAGCACCTACGTGCTCCTGGACTCATCGGGTGAGATCGTCGACAGCGGCTCGTTCTCGGGCGGTGAACTGGACGAGAAGGTCGCCGAACTGAGCTGAACGCTCATCCGCCGAACACCGACCGCACGATCTCCTCGAGGGAGCGCTGCACCGTCCGCGCCCCTTCGACCACCGGGTCGGACGGGTCGCCGCCGCCGAGGACCCGCATGTCCCACCACCCGTAGTACGCCACGTAGAGTCCGGCGACGAGCAGCAGGGCGCCGACGACTCGCGTGACCTTCGGGTACTGCCGCTTCATCCAGGCCACCATGCCTTGGCGCGCCAAAGCGATGGCGAGCGAGACGGCGCCGACGACCAGCGCCATGCCGAGCGCGTAGGTCAGGAACACCAGGGTCCCGCCGAGCACTGAGGCCGAGCGGAACGTCTGCGCCATGACCGCCAGGAACGGGGCCACGGTGCACGACAGCGACGCGAGCGCGTACAGGAGCCCGAACACGGTCATCGATCCGAACGAGCGCCGCACCTCGCGGCCGCCGATGCGCGGCAGGAACGACGGCAGCTCGCGGCCGAGCAGTAGCCACATCCCGACTGCGGCGACCGACACGCCGACACCCACGGTGACCCACGGCAGTACCGCTGCCAGGTTCACCGCGACGAACGAGATGACGAGCCCGAACGCGCCGAAGACCGCCACGAATCCGGTCGTCACCGCGAGCGAGAACAGGCCGGCCCGGGCCAGGGCCTGCCGCCGCGTGACCACTTCCCCGGCTTCGCCGCTGATGAGGAAGCCGGCGTACACCGGCAGGAGCGCGAAACCGCACGGGTTGACCGCGGCGACCGCGCCCGCGATGAGCGCGAACGCGAGAGGGAGTTCGACCATGCGGGAATTGTCCCGCGCCCGCGGCCCCGGGCCCGCGAATCCTTCTTACAGTCCGCTGAACTCTCGAGTGTCTCTCGCCGCTTTCCGCTCAACCGGAGGGATCGTGGACCGCTCGCCATCCGAACCTGACGACTGGAGTCATCCCACGTACTCCGAATCCGGCTCCATCGAACCTCGAAGGCCACGCACCGAACGCACCGACGGCCTTGTGGCATGGGGACCGTGAAGCCTCCTCCATGAACGACTCCGGAGCTAGGGAGCAGCGCTACTGCGAGGGGCGCGTCGACCGCTGGCCAACCCACGGCAACGGCGAATCCGGCGGCAACGACCACACCGTCAGCCGGGCCGTGCGAACTGTTGGCCGGACTCGTCGGGGTTCCTTCTTGGGCGCCAGCGCACTAGAGACGTTGTGTGTCAGGCAGGTCGAGGATGCCGATGCCGTCGAGTACGGCGGCGGCGAGGGCGGCCAGGAGAAGCGCGGCGAGGAGCGCTCCGGTGATGCGGCCGATGGGATGTCCGAGGTTGACCGTCCACTGTGATCCACCGACGCGTTGGTGGACGAGTACGGCGGGGTCGTCGCGGTTGGCGTAGACGAGGCCGCCGAGGTGCCAGTGGCGGTCGGTGTCGCGCGGATGAAGACCTGGAAAGTGCTGCGAGACTGCCGCCTCCGCGGCGACGGCGTCGCGGTGGCGATGTTCGGAATCGCCCGGCTTCACAACCTCGCACGCACCGCCTGAACGACACCGAGTTCGCCAGAACACCACTGTTATTGGCAACGCTCGGAACAATAACGGGACAGCCTTTAGGAGGAGGTCGACAACTTTCGCATCCTCGTTGTCGGGACTATTGAAAAACACAAAGTCGTGGCGATATCGGCTGCTCGCGAAGCCACTTGAGCGTGAAGCAGATTATGCAGCCATGGCAAGGTTTTCAAGCAGGCCGAGTACCTCGGTCCAATCACTTTTTCCTGGCTCTGCCCCCCAAGGGGGGGACGCCCATAGTGGGATGAACACTCCAGCTCCCGCTAGAAGGGATCCTGCTATGCCCAGGAGATGGCTGTACGGCGTCAGTAGCGGGATATCCTTGGCCGGGCCTGCCAGCCAAGTTGCAAAGGCAACCGCTCCGGCGGCGCTCAACGACACGTGGAGCCATCTTCGCCGGAGTCTGCGACGTTGTTTTCGCGAGATCCCGATGCTTCAATCATGCCAGAAGCTACCCCGTTCCATGGGCCCAAGGGTGGTGCGACGGTCGGTGAGCCCTTTTGTGAGGGCTCGATGCTCGCGTAGGTGCGGTCATCACAAGTGCGACACTGTGTCCTGTGAACCGTATTCGCCTGGTGTGGAGATGGGCGCTCGCCCCGGTGGCGGTCCTCGCCGGGTACGCCGGTGTCGCACTCGCGGTCAGGAGCAGCGGCATTCGCGGTCAACGGATCGCGGAATGGTTGCAGCGCAACGCGGTAGTGCGCATCAACCGCCATGCTTCGTTGTTCCCGGAACTGTTGTCGAACCTCGGCATAACCTATGAGGAGCTGTCGCGCCGAGGTTTCCCGGAGCTGCTGACACCGGCCATCGCCGCTCACGCGACCGCGGAGCGGTGCATGCCGTCCGGGGATCCCCAGCGTACGACCGTCCTCAGCAATCTCGGGTCCGCTCTGCTTGAGCGCTTCGAACGCTCCGGGAGTGACCGCGATTTCAAGGCGGCCACATCGGCATTGGAGCGGGCATGGTTCGGTTGCACCGAGGGTCATCCGGATCGAGCGGTCATCGCCACGAACCTCGCCGCTGCGGCGGCACTGCATCCCCAGGCGCACAACGACCTCGGTGCCGCCCGCGAGTGCGTGCGCTGGTGCACCCTCGCCGTCGAGGAGCTGGGATCCGATGATCGATCCGATGTGATCGTTCAGGTCACGTGGGGCAAGGCGCTGCTGAACATCGCCGAACTGACAGGTCGGTCCGCGGACTTGAAAGCCGCGGTCGACCGGCTCGACACCGCCGTGAGTGTCGCAGAAGCGGCTGGTCACGAGGTGTCGCATGCGCGTGCCGCCTTTGCTAGCGCGCTGCGGCGCACCGGCCGGATCGACGACCTCGACCGATCGATCGCACAACTGCGGCTCGCATTGGAGGCGACACCGCTCACGCACGTCCACTACCGTCGAGACCGAACCGCGAGTTTGGCGGTCGCGCTTGCCGAGCAGTTCCAGCGCACGCATGAGGGCGACGATATCGATACGGCGATCTCCTTGCTCGAATCGCTCGCAGCAGGCGAGGCCGAGACGAGGCAGGAAGTGCGCCACCGCGCGAATCTCTCCGTCGCTCTCATGGAGCGAGCGGACTCCGCCGCCGCCAAGCACGGCGACCTGGATCGCGCCATCGCACTACTCGCCGAACTCACTGCTGGCGACCTGGATCCGTCCATGGCGCCCTGGCTTTGGGGCGCCTACGCCGACGGGCTGGTCGACCGCGGCGACGAGACCGAGCAGCGGAACGACTTCGCAACCGCGAGGGACGCGGCGGCTGCGGCGGTTCGGTTCGCACCGCACGACAGCCCCGCGAAGGCCCGCCTCCTGGGCACCGCGGGAGAAGTCGTCCTGGCCGAGTTCCGCGGATCCGGACGGGCCGAGGCATTGGACGACGCCGCCACCTTCTTCGCGCGATCACTCGACGTCCCTTCGGCTGGTCCGAGAACCCGTATTCGCTCCGCGCTGCTGCTGGCGCATTGCGCCGCGATCGCATCGGACTGGGAGCGGTCGATCGCGGCGTACGACAGCGGCCAGCGGCTGATCCCACTGCTGCTCACTCCCGATTTGCCGCCGTTGGACGGCATGCACTTGGTCAAAGAGCTCGCCGAGGCGAGCCAGGACGCCATGGCCGCGAGCATCAACCTGGGGCGCGTCGACGAAGGCCTGGTTCGCTTCCACCTGTGGCGGGGTCTCCTGCTGGGGCGGGAGCGCCGCCACCGTGAGCAGTGGACGCGCCTGGAGGACAAACGGCCGGACCTCGTCGGGCGCCTGCGGGTGATCGCGGAGCGACTCGAAGCGACCGAAGCGGATCCTTTGGCCCGCAGGGGTTCATTGTGAACTCCGACCTTCGAGCGCAAATCGCCGAACTGCAGGTGCGCTTGCAGCGCTACCTGGCCGACGATGATGCGTCCGGCCTGCTGGCCCCCGACACGCTGACGCTCCTCGGTGCTATCGACGCACCGCTTCGCGGACGCGAGATCCTAGCTCCGCCAACACTCATCGCCCTGCTGGGGAAGTCCCGCTTCGCACGCTTTCAGGTGCTCCCCGAACCGGAAGGCATGCGCGAACTGGAACAGGCCGTCCTCTGGTTCAGCAGGCTGCGGCGCCTCCGCCCCGACCTGGTCCCGGCGGGGATCGCGGCGCTCTTCGACAATGGCCAGTTCATCCCCGGTGATCCCGAGTTCGCCGATCCGGAGTTCCTCACCGACGAGCAGATGAACACCGCCATCGGCGAACTCGAGGAATTGGCTGCCGGCGGGGAACAGCGCACGCGCTGGCTGGTCGCACTTGCCGCCTATCTCGTCGCCAGGTACGAGCGCGGTGGCCGCGATGTTGATCTCGACGATGCCGTGCGGGCCGGCCGCGCGGTCCTCGCGGATCCGCACGCCTCCGTCCAAGAAGTACAGGCGGGTGGCGCCAATCTCGCTGCGGCCCTGTTGAGCAGGTACCAGCGGTGGACTGATCGCGCCGCGCTCGACGAAGCGGTCGGGCTCTATGCCGCGTCCGCCGCCGATCGAGGATCGGCCGCCGACCATGCCAACGCCGCCATGGCGCACCTGACCCGCTTCGAGGCCCTCGCTGAACCTCCCGACCTCGACCGCGCCGAGCGCCACGGCCGTTCGGCGGTCGTATCGACCTCCGCGGGCGACCCTTCGCTGCCGGCGCGGCTCTCGAACCTCTCGATGGTGTATCGAGCCCGGTACGAGGTGAGCGCCGACGCGGACGCACTCAGGGAGGCGGTGGACCTCGCCGAGCAGGCGCTGGAACACGGCGAAGCCGGCCTGCCCGAACGGGCCCGGCGCCAGAGCAACCTGTGCGTCGTCCTCGCGACACGGTTCGACGTCACCCGCGACCGATCCGACCTCGACCGTGCCGTCGAGTTCGGCCGGCTCTCGCTGGAGCCGGGACTCGCCGACGGAGCCCAGAGCCGGGTCTCCAATCTCATGCTGGCGCTCCAGACGCGAGGCGGTCGCTACGGTCAGGTCGCCGATCTTCAGGAGGCGCTGCGGCTCGGCAGGGAGATGGCCGACCGTCTGCCGCACGGCCATGCCGACCGGCTCGATCTCCTGAGCAATGCCGCCGGTGCGGCGATGACCTGGTTCGACTGGACCGGCGACTTGGACGCGATCGACGCCGCGGTTGCGCTGGGCAGGGAAACGGTCGGCGACGCGACGCCCGCCGCCCGCCCGTGGTTGCTCCACACCAATCTCTCCATGCACCTGCTCGCGCGCTTTGAAGCGTATGAGCAGCCCGAAGACCTGGACGCAGCCGTGCACCACGCCGAAGTCGGCGCGGCGGACGTGAGCGGTCCGTCCGCCTCCTTCGCGACCGCCTACTCGAACCTGGCCTTGTGCAGTCGAACCCGCTTCGAACGGACCGCCGTCGCCGACGACCTCGCCGTCGCCATGGCGGCCGCACGCCGCGCGGTCGCGGAGGCCTCATCGGAAGACGGCGACCTCGCCGGATTCGAGACCAACCTCGCCCTCAGCCTCTGGGTCGCGGGCGAATATCAGGAAGCTCTGGCGAACGCACGAACCGCATACGATCGCTCGCTCAAGACCGGCGGTGCCGCGAACGCGGCCTATACCGCCAACTTCGCTCGCATGCTCGACAATCTCAACAGTGAGCCTGACCGGGCGCTCCGCCTCTGGGAGCAGGTCGCGGCGAATCGGTCCAGCCCGGTTCCGCTGCGCATCGAAGCCGGCGTGGCGGTTGCGCAGGCGCATCCCCCAGGGTCGGGCGAGCGGGCGGCCGCCTACAGGACGGCCGCCGAACTGCTTCCCGAAGCGGCATGGCACGGCATCGGTCCGCAAAGCCGCCTGCGACGGCTGAAGGCCTGGCAGGGCCTCGCACGCGATGCGAGCGCCGCGCAACTGGCCTCGCACGGGCCCGAGACTGCACTTGCCCTGCTCGACGGCACGCTGTCGCAGATGTGGGCCCGCGAAGTGCGACTGTCGGCCGAACAGGCGCGGTTGCACGCGGTACGTGCCGATCTCGCCCTCAGGTTTGAGGAGCTGCGGCGGGCGCGCGCCCGCTGAGGCACCGGCTCAACGCGGGGGAGGGCATGAGGTCACCGGTCGCAGCCGCGCCACCTCGTCGAGGTCGATGGTGACCTTCTGCCCGTTCGACTCGAGCGCGAGCACTCCATTGTCGATGTGTACCGGTTTACCACACCAGGTTCCCCCTGAGTCCTCGGACACCTCGAGGAAGGGGCCCCGGGCCGCGGGTCCGTACCAGGAGATCGCGACGCCCACCATCAGTGCCGCCACCGCGACGCAGGCGCTCACGAGTCCTTTGCGGAGGTTCCTCATCGTCGTATCGGACAGCTCCCGGTCAGTGGTCGCAGGCGGCACCGACTTCAAGGGCCCGTACGCGGCCTGGAAGAGGTAGTACGCGGTGACCGCGGAGAGCACGACGGTGAAAGCGAGCACGGCGCCGACGGCGATCGCCCAGGCCGGCGCGAGGGCCGAGATGTCCGACCGCCCTTTGACCAGGCTGAATGCTAGCCCGACTACCAGAACTGCACCGACGCCTTTCGCCCAGCTGGCGGCCCTGGTCCGGGACAGGAGCAGTTCCTCGGCCGTCGTCCGCCGACGCCGCTCGTTGTCGGCGACGACCTGCTCGATCGGACGTTCACCGCCCTGTTCCGGGTTCAATGCACGATGTCCCAGACAGCGCCGCACCCGGCCGAGCCGGCGGGACGGTTCTTGTGGTCGAGCCCGCAATCGCACACCACACCTATAGGTTGCGGTGCTGTGGCCTTCTTTCGGGCCCCGAACCCCGAGAGATACTGGCCCTCGTAGTTCATGACCTTGAAGCTGCCGTTGCAGCGGCGGCAGATCACGGTGTACTCGATGCCGCCAGCGACCTTGGCCTGCGGCATCGAGCCGGCCGAGACGTCGGCCAGCCTGGTCAGCGAGTACTTCACGGTTTGGTGCTGCGGGGGCGGGCTCATCGCTGCTCCGTTCACGGTCAGATCAAGGGCCGATATGGATGAAGGGGGCCCACCGGTGCAGTTCCTCTCCGCTGCGCCGCAGGTCGTTTACGGCGGTGGCGAGCGCCCGGGCGGACTCGTCAGGAAGAAAGCGCCCCGTGGCCGCCAGTTCGGTGTACACGGACGAGAATACTGATGCGGCCGCGTCCTCGGCCACGATCCACAGCCCGCCGACCACATGGCGGAACCCGCTGTAGTGCAGCGCGGCGGCGAGTGTGATCGACTCGTCCAAGAGCTCCGTGCCGCCCACGGCGGTCTTGCACGCCGCGAGGCCGGCGAACTCGCCGCGAAGTGCGAGTTCGGCGAGGTCGAAGACCCGGATGACGTCGTCGTCGAGCTGAAAGCCCCCTTGCGCGGGATCTTGCAGGTTCTGGTCGGCGTGGCAGTGGAAGTGGACGTAGCGGGCTTCGGATAGCCCAGCGAGGGTTGCTTCTCTGGTGCTGCAATCGATGAGGTCGGTCCTGTCAAGCCCGGCCAAGGGACCCTCTCCCAGCGCCGCACCCTCGGGCATCGTCGATGCCAGGAGGAAGCGGTCGCGTGCGGCCGCGCGGTCGACGTCGCGAGAGCGGGCCTCGACGAGTCCCCGGAGGGTGGGCGTGTACGAGGAGACGACCATGTCGGCGAGCCAGTCGTCGCCGCGACCGGCGGCATGGATCGGGAGCAGGGCGAGTGGCCCTGTGGGACACCACCACACGCGCGGCGACTCGGCACTGACCTCCGGTATCGGAAGGTATGGCAGGACCGGCGCGACGACCGCGTCCCAGAGCCACTCGCAGGTCTCCCCGAGTGCCGTCTCGACCATGACCGCGGCCGTCCCGCGCGCTCGCCCCGCGGACTGGAGATCGAGAATGGACTTGTGGTCGCCCTCCCGACGCGCGGATTTCGCAGTCTCCCACTTCTGCACCGCCGTCTCGAGTACTTCGAGAGCATGAAGATGGCCGACAAGCCGATCGTGGGCGTCCTCGAGACTGAGACCCGGCAGCGGCACGGTGGCGACCCCGGCGGAGGTCACGATCAAGGCGTCGCAACGCCATCGACTCACGTTCACGACGATGACGGGGCCCTCTGCCGAAGCAGGGAGCAGCGCCTCGTAAGACGGCGGGCGAAGAAAATCCTCGAACCCGGGAACACCTTGAATCTCGTCCAGCAGTTCGTCCCATTCGCGCGCGAGAGCGAGGCGCTGGTCAGGAGACAGCATGCCCGGGCCGAGTTCGAAATCCGTCATAGCCCCGCTCGTCCTACATGGTTCGATGTCGCACCGATATTGCAGTGTGACAGAGCGAAACCGGCCACGTCAATCGCTACGGCCGGGCCGACGGCGGGAGCGGTCGCCCCCATCGCGGCAGCCGCAGGAATGCGGCGGGGTCGGCAAAGTCGTCGGTGGCCGGCAGCGCGCGGATCTGCGCGAGGAGCGCATCGAAGCGCCGACCTGCGGAGATCCGGGCTTGGCGGGACCGCTCAGCCTCAAACGGGCCGGTGAAGTCGGCGAGTTCGGGAGAGGGAGTGTCCAGGACCGTCCTGCAGCGCTCCAACTCGGAGGCGAGATCGGGCCTGGACGTCCTGAGTCCTGCCAGGTCGGCGCGCAGGTCCTGCAATTGACCCCAGAGCACTCCGCGAGCCAGCTCGAGCAACCCGGTCGCCAGCTCGAAATCGCCGACGGCGACGGCACATGCGGCGGCGTCGCGGCCCAAAGCACCAGCGTGGCGTTGCAGGAGATGCTGCCGGTCGGCGCGGTCCAGACCCCGAAGCATGAGCATGGGAAGGACGTCCATGGACCGCCGGTACAACGGCAGCGCCTCCTGGAAGCCTTCGGCGAGCATCTGGGAGGATGATCGCTGGTCAGCGGCCTCCGAAGCCCGCCGTCGTGCGCGCAGGACGCTCGCTTCAGCAGCATGCCGAGAAGCGAACATCTGTACTTCGCTCCCGACACCGGGAATGTCGGGTATCCGCTGCCACGATCGGACGGCGGTGTCGAGGTCGGTGAGGTCGCCGAGCCGCTCGAACCGCGCCTGCAGCGCCAGGCCCCAATTCCATAGCCGTACGGCCTGATCGGGATGGTCGTCCGCCGCTGTCACCGCATCCCCGCAGGCGTTCACCGCCGCTTCGAGGTCCGCGAGGTCGCCGGTCATGTTGGACTGTTCCAACAGCATCGATCCCAGACTCGATAGCCGCAAGGGACGGGCGGGCGAGTCTTCCGGAGTGGCGGCCGTGCCCGCCTTCCCGTATTCGATGGCGCCCTGCAGCACCGCCGGGTCGTCGAAGCGGTAGGCCCAGGTGAACAGGACATGCGCCGCGGTCATCCAGACCATCGCCCGGTCGGCGTGATCGGCGGGGAGGGCCGCCATCGCCGCTTTGACGGTCGCGAGTGCGTCTGCCAAGTCTGTCGCCGCCGCGGTCCGGTCGGAGCGGGTGCGCAACGTCTGGGCCAGGTTGGCCAGCAGTCTGATTCGGTCGGGGTGGTCTTGTGGACACGAATCGAGGGCGTCTCGTCCGGCGTCGACGGCGGCGTCCAAATCCGCGAGGTCGCCGGTGCCTTCGTACCGTTTGCGCCAGGCCAGCGCGAGGTTCGCCGATCGGCCCACACGGGCCGGATGATCCTGAGGGGTCGCGACCACGGCGGCGCGGGTCGATTCGATGGCATCGTCGAGTTCCGTGATGGAGCCGGTGTGATTGGACCGCAATCGCAGCGAATATCCCAACGAGGTCAGGCACGCGGCACGGCCGGGATGTCCCTCAGGGAGGGCGGCCACAGCGGTGCGTCCGGCATCGATGGCCGCGTCGAGATCGGACAGATCGCCGATGCGTTCGTACCGAGACTGTAGGACGGCGCCGAGATGCCCTATCCAGTAAGCGCGGTTGGGATGGTCGGAGGGCGAGGCCTGCAGAGCTTCTCGGCTGACCCTGAGCGCCTCTTCGAGGTCGGTGAGGTCACCGATCCGTTCGAACCGGCACCACAGGGCGGTGCTGAGGCTCGAGAGGACGGCGGCGCGGTCGGGGTGCCTTTCGGGAAGCGCGGTCACGGCGGTGCGTCCGGCGACGACGGCCGCATCCAGATCCTGGAGGCGACCGGTCCGCTCGAATCGCCCCCGCAGCATCGACCCCAGCGCCGAGAGCGTTTCGGGACGGCCAGGTGCGTCCGGTGCGAGCTGGTCCAGGGCCGCGCTCAGTGATCCGATCGCGGCGTCCAGGTCGGCGAGGTCGCCAGTCCGCTGGAATCGTGACCCGAGGGCCGATCCGAGCGTTGAACGGATAGCGAAGATGTCAGTGACCTGTTCGTGCGTGTGCGCCAGGGCCGCGTTCGCCGCTGCGATCGCCGTCTCCAGGTCCGCGGAGTCGCCTGTCCGCTCGAACCGCCGAGCTGAGGCGGCCGCGAGGTTCAAGAGCATTACCGCACGGTGCTCATGGTCGGCCGGGCTGGCGGCGGACGCGGCCCGCACCATTTCGATGGCGGCGTCGAGATCGGCCAAGTCACCGGTCCGGCCGAACCGATCGGTCAGCACGGCGGCCAGATTCGATTGAAAGTCTGCGTGCTGCGGTGCGTCGGGACTCGTTCCCGCGACGGCGGCACGCATCGCCGCGGCCGCCCCGTCCAGATCCGCGAGGTCACCGGTTTGCTCGAATCGCACTTTGAGGACTGCGCCGAAGTTCGATGCGATCACGGGACGATCAGGGTGGTCGTCGGCCACTAGGTTCATCGCCGCGGATCCAGCGTCGACTGCGAGTACAAGGTCGCCGGGGGCCCCGGCCGACTGAAAGCGACTGCTTGCCGCCGTGGAGAACAGCGACAGCCATCGCGCGCGATGGCGATGGTCGAGCGGAGTGCTGGTCAACGCGGCGCCCAGCATCGCCAGCACCCAGTCCAGAAGCACCTGATCCAGACGGTCGATCGCGGACGGCAGCAACCGCGCCGCCGCGTAGGCCAGGGGCTCGGGGTCGACCGACGTGCCTCTTGCCGTCGCCTCGACGAAGAACCTGAGCGCGTCGACAGGCACGATGTCGGCCCGAACGCCGAGCAGGGGCATGAAGAGGCTCAAGGCGGCCCAGGCGTCCTCGTCTCCCTCTTGCTCGGGCAAGGACACGTGCCGCGCCCATCGCAGTCGCGCTGCCCGGGCCGCCGTCGCCACCGGGACGCCGCGTTCGCCCTGAGTCGCTTCCCGAAGCAGCGCAGTGGTTTCGGCCAACGCCTGAGAATCGAGGACCTGAGACGGATCACCGTCTTCGTAGGCCCGGATCCGAGCATCGATCGAGGCTGACAGTTCGGCGATCCGCATCCCACCAGCCCTTCTGCGCGACAGTGACCGCCTCTAGTTTAAGGAAGTTGCCGTGTTGCCGTCAGCCCGAGATGTTTCTGAGCGGACGCACCGCAAGGCCCCGAAAACTGGCCGGTATCGATACGTTCCGTCCACCATGTTCGATGACCCGGCCTTGGAACATGGGGCCAATATAGATGATATGGGAAGAGCCAATCTAAGCTTGTCCTTTAACTTGTGGATGGTTTGGTGACCTTCAGTGGCTTCTTGCGCTGAGTCAGGTTTCTGTCGCGTTTCGTGGTTTTGCCGGGGTCATAGACAGGTGCGCGTCGGGTGTTGCGGCGGCCTTTAGGTCGGCCGGGTCCTGGCCGGGATGGTTTCGGAGCACGGGCCGGGCAGTCCAGGTCCAGGCGGAGGTTTGCAAACCCGCGGCGCACTCGTGCGGGAGTGAGTTTCCCGAGCTCGGCAGGTGCCTCCCAAAGCAGGCGCAGATCGGCAACGAGGGTGCGGGCGATCCTGAGCTGCGTGAAGGCAGCGATGACCAACCAGGTCCAGAGGTCGGCTTGTGCGGGCGTGCGCGGCCTGGAGGTGGTACATCCGAGGGTCTGCTTGAGGAACCTGAAGGTGTGCTCGATATCGAAGCGGCGCAGCCACCCCGTCCAGATCCCGTCCAACTCGGTTTCGGACAGGCCGGCGGCCGAGGTCCAGAGCCATACCGGTTTCGGACTGCCGTCGTGCGGGAGATGGTCGACGGTGAGGCGTGTCAGGGTGCCATCGAGGACCGGCAGCTGGGCGCCGGCATCGATCCAGGCGGACCGTTGGGTCAGACGAGGATGCAGCCGATCCCATGACTTGGCCTCCAACCTGCCATAACGAGCATTGTTACAGGCAGTGATGCGCGTTGGCGTTTCCCAGCTGTCTGGTTCGGACAGTCGGTGCGCGGTCCCGTGCTTCGGTGCCCGTCCACCCCGCCCGCCTGCCGTTACCTGATGTTTCGGGCGGGCATAGAACACCCGGTCCGACCGCACTCTCGCGGTCACGGTGACCGGTAGGTCCCGCAGGCACCATGCCAGGCGGGCCGCGTTGTATCCTGCGTCGGCGACGACCAGGATCGGCTCGTCACCGATGGCATGCTGCCCGGCGGCGATCAACCGCTCGACGACACTGCGGACCTGTCCCGCGGTCACCGCTTGCACATCGTCGTCAGGGCCGATCCGGGCCGCGTCCAGGATCTGCGTCCACGACGACGCGCCCGATTCCAGCGCGGCCACCATCGAATAGGGCCATCCCGGAATGAACTGGTCGGCCGATCTGCCGCGTCCGTAGACATGGCAGAACAGCCGGTCGGGGCTGCGGTTCGCGTCCGGGCACAGCCAGTTGGTGACGTCCACCGCCAGTACGATCCTGCCGCCAACGCGCCCGATCGTTTGGCCCGCGAGCAGGTCCCGGAGATGGTTGGTGTCGACCTGGCCAGCTCCGAGCGCGTCATAGAGCGCACCGTGTCCGCGCCGGAACACCCCGGACAGCGACAAGGCCGGGAGCGAGGTAACCGGGCCGCTCTGGCACAGTAGTGCCTCGGCCGGATCGAACAGTATGTCCGCTCGAGCGGTCAGGCACTGATAGAAGCCAGCGCGGAACGCCGTCAGTGCCCCGACGCCCGCAGCGGCGCCTGGTTCAGGGAGAACAGACAAACGAAGCCCTTGCTATATGGATGTTCTTGCGTCGCAACAAGAATTATCAAGCAGGGGCTTCACTCGTGTTCACGCGGGGCATTCTGACCAGCACCGCAGCCAAGTTCCTGAAGGGTTCGGTTGGTAGCTGATGCCCAGGATCGGGGGTTTCGGTCGGGTTTCTCAGGGATGGCCTGGTGGCCTTGTATCTACGTCACGGCCACTGGTCAGCGCTCGCCTCGATGAGATCGATGGCGGTCTGGTAGTGGTCAGAACCGCAGGCGACCCATTTACGGGCGAGATCGGCGGCGGTCCTCCCATCGATCGCCTCGTCGCGGACGCCGTGGGCTACTAGTCCGGAACTGTGAAGTTGGGGTTCGGGGTGTCATTCCGGTTGGGCGGCAGTGATGTAGGCGAGTTCGGGGTGGTTGAAGAGGCGCTTGACGGTCTCGGGGAGCTTCTGGAGGCTGCGCAGGGCGCCGAGCACGACTCGTTTCAGATCGTGTTCGTTCCTGATGACGGCTTTCCCGATGCGTCCGTTCTTGACGGTGCTCCAAACCAGTTCGTCGGGGTTGAGCTGAGGCGAATAGGGCGGCAGGTAGAACAAGCACAAGCGGCCCTCGGTCAATGCCTCGAACGCTTTCACGATCTTGGCGTGATGGACACGGGCGTTGTCGACGATGAGGAACACCGGCCGGTCGGCAGTCGACAGCAACCGTTTGCAGAAGTCGACGACCGCGACCGCGTCGAAGGAGCCCGAATGCAGACGGAACCGCAGCTGCCCTCGCCGCGAGATCGCCGAGACCATCATGATCGTCTTGCGGCCCCCGACCGGGCCCGCAGCGGTCACGACCGGCGTCTGCCCTTTCCGGCCCCAGGTGGTCCCGGCATGGAACCCCAGCTGAACGGCGGACTCATCGCCGAAGAAGATCTCGGCGCCCGCATCTTGGGCCCGGGCGGCGATGGCCGGGAAGGTCTCAGTCCGCCATTGCTCGACCAAGGCGGGATCGGCCCGGTCCGAGCGATACCGCGGCCGTTGCGGGGTAAACCCGAGATCGGTGAGGATCCGACCGATCCACTTGGGCGAGAACACAACCCCGAACCGCTCCTTCACCACCGCCGCGGCGATCTCGCGAGTCCACAACAGCGAATCGAACCCGTGCTCCTCGGGCGTGGTCGACTCGATGATCGAGGCCAGCTCGGCGCGCATCGAGGAGTCCATCGCGCTCTTGCGCTCGGGTCGTTTGTCGTCCAGCCCCGCAGGCCAGCCCTCACGGGCCCACCGCGCCCAGTTGTAGACCGAGTTCGACGAGACCCCCAGCGCCCCGGTGATGAACGCGGCCGTAAACCCGCTCGCCTTCATCTCCAGGGCCCTGGCCCGAAGCTCCGCACTCGCGTGCGGCTTTCCGTTTGCCATGCAAGCATTCTCGCACCACTACCCGGAACCCAACTTCACAGTTCCTGACTAGTAGCCTGGGTCTGCTCGATGGCCTCCCGGTCAGACGGTTTGGGCTACATTCTGCACGCCCGTATCTCCGACAAATTCGTCAAGGTCACAGTCCCCGGATCGTCCCAGGCCACGCGATCAGACACTTCAACCTCACCGCCGTTAATCTGGTCGTCTCAGGATTCCACTCCTGCTTCGGAGTGTAACGATTTGAAGCACTGAAGATCGCCTTCGTGCCAGATGATTTCACCTTAGCCCCCAAGACTCTCCATCTGCCTCGGAGGCCTCTGTGGCTAGTGGACACGGGAACCCTGCCTTCGCCCAGCCATGAAATACTCCTTGTACTTCCTGGCGACTGAGCTGGAGGGGAGCCACGCAGTCGCCATGTGATCACGTAAATCGGGTGGGAGCTAGGCGATGTCGGCAACAGGCAAAACGCTCGCTGGTCTGTGTGGAGTGGCAGGGGTTCCGCTCGCCGGATTGGTTGCATGGAACCAGCTGGCAGAACCTTGGATCGCTGGGCTGTTGCTCGTGCTCTACGAGTGTGTCGTTTTTATGGCCGCGACCGCAGCCTCTGCCACCCAAGATGTCGTCCGCCGGCGTATCGAGCAGTTGGCGAACTTCCTTGACCTCGCCCTCGGACGGAAAATGTCGCGGTACACGCGCGTTTATCTTAAATGGGTGGCGGAGCGGAACAGCTACATCAATACCAAAGACCTCACCCATACCCCTGGCTATCTCCCCGAGCTCGATGGCATCTATGTCGATGTAGGGCTAGTGCTGGGATCGGAGTCATCGAGAGTTGGCGGATTGCTCCCCTATGAGCCCATCGATCGCTCTGGGAGACAATCGATTGGGGTATTCGTCAACAATCCGCAGCGAAGTGTATGCGCGATCATCGGTGCGCCGGGAAGCGGCAAGAGCACCCTGCTACGGCATACAGCGCTTCATATAGCGCGCCGAGGCAAGAGACAATGTCGTCGAATTCCTGTCGTGGTATTGCTTCGCGACCATGCCCTGTCCATCGCTTCCGAAAACAATACTACGTTGGCGCAACTAATTCGAAACAGCGTAGGGGAACTGGACATTAAGGAACCTGCCGGATGGTGGGAAGAACAGCTCAGGCAAGGCAACTGTGTGGTCATGCTCGACGGACTCGACGAGGTCGCCCGTAGGAAGGACCGCGTGGCCGTCTCCTGGTGGATCGAGGACCAGATCTCCAAGCACTCCCGAAACGACTTTGTGGTCAGCTCTCGCCCGCAGGGTTACTGGACTGCAAAAATCCCGCAAGCAACGGTACTTCAGATGCTCCCTCTTAGAACTGGTTTCAAGTTCGTTGGCGATCGGACTGGTTGTCCGGTGCAGGGTTTCGGGTTTGCTCGTTGAACGGGCATGGCGAAGCCTTGGGAGA
>NZ_FNAD01000006.1 GCF_900101745.1 Glycomyces harbinensis
AACGAGGCACATACCGTAGGCAAAGGCCCTCTGAAGCGCCACCTGCGATGATCACGACCGGTTGGCATCTGCGCCCGATCCACGCGCACCCCGACAGTCCCGACCAACACCGCAAGCAGCACCACCCAGCACCACCAACACCCAGCACCACCCGCACCCCGGGTGCAGTACCCGCACGCTCGAGCACGGGCGCCGGGCATCACTGCCCCGGTACCGTGCCCGCGCCCTGGGGGGCTGGCAGTCTGGCGCGACCGCGCACACTGCCGGCACGAACCCCAAGGGGCCCACGCCCACGCCGGTGCCCTGCACGCCGACCGGTACCCGCCGAGCCTGCCAGCACCACCAGGGCAGGAGCGGGGAACCGGCATAGGAGCAGGAACAGAAGCGGGAGCAGGGGCGGGAGCGGGAACGGGAACGGGCGCAGCGGAGCGGGAGCCGAAGCCGAAGGCGAGGCCGAGGCCGGTGCGGTGGTGATCACCGCAAGGGGCCGACCGCAAGGGGGCTTACCGCAGGATGCCGACGACTGGAGCAGGAAGGAGGAGACCCGACATGACCACCACCAGCACACCCACCAACACCAACACACCCACCGACACCGACGCCACGGTGCGCCGCGCGGGCGCGACCGTGCACCGCAACCACACCCACCACCACACCACCATCGGACAGGCCACCGCCGCGCCACCGCCGCGCCACCATCGGGCAGGCCCCGGCAACACACGCCCCGCCCGCTACTCGCCTCATCGTCGCCGCCCGTTCGAACCGCATCCGAGACGGCGCCCAGGGGCGGCAACACACGCCCGCCCCACCACCCGCCCCTCAGTCGCTGTCCGCTCGAACCACCACCGAAGGTCGCCCCGGTTCGGGCAGCGCACCGTGGATCAGCCTTCGCCGCTTCGTCGCTGCCGCCTGAACACCGGCCAACGCCCGGCCCTGCCTCAGCAACACGCCGAGGGCCGACCCCCACCGCTCCTGCATCGCTGCCTGTTTGAACACCGGCCTCAGACCGGCCCGACCTCAGCAACTCACCCAGGACCGACCCCTACCGCTCCGTCGCCGAATGCTTGAACACCGGCCCCAGACCGGCCCGGCCTTGGCGATGTGCCGGGGGATCGATCCCCCGGCACCCCAGCACCCCGTCGCTGCGCGCCTGAACACTGACTCGATACGCGCCAAGGCCGGGGGACTCATCAGGGACCGGCTCCTCACCGCTTCATCGCTGCTGGTTTGAGCTCAAGCCCAAGTTCGGCCCGGTTCAGCGATGCGCCTGGGACCGTTCGCTCATGCGGAGACCCGTTGAGCCGGTTCGGTAGTGATCGCGCGAAAAGGCCCCCGGTGTTGCGGCAACGCATCATCGATGCGCCACTGCACCACCGGAGGCCTTCACCCGTCAGGTGATTTCACCATCACCGATCGGAGCGTTTCCCGGACTTCACACCTAGCCCTTGATGGCTCCGGTGATGATCGCCTTCGTGAAGTGCTTCTGGATGAACGGGTACATGATCACGATCGGGACGATCGTGCAGACCACCACGGCCATCTTCAACGCCGCGGTCGGGGCCGCCTCGGCGGCCTGGTACTGGCCGATGTCCGCGCCCGGCATACCCTGCGTCGACATCAGCATCCGCTGGAGCACCACCTGGATCGGCTGCGTCTCCAGGCCCGGCGTGTACAGCACCGCCTGGAAGTAGATGTTCCAGTAGCCCACCGCATAGAACAGCGCGATGACCGCCAGGATCGCCTTCGACATCGGCAGCACGACCCTGAACAGGATGCGGAGCTCTCCCGCGCCGTCCATCTTCGCGGCGTCGATCAGCTCGCCCGGCACGCTGTTCATGAAGAACGCCCGCAGCACGATCAGGTTGAACGCGTTGAGCGCCGAGGGCAGGATCAGCGACCAGTAGCTGTCGAGCAGGCCCAGCTGCTGCACCACCAGATAGCTCGGGTACATGCCCGGCCCGAACAGGAACGTGAACAGCACCAGCATGAGCAGCGGCCGGTGCAGGAGCGACCCGGGGCGCGAGAGCCCGTACGCCGCACCGATGGTGAGCACCATCGAGATCGCGGTGCCGCCGACCGTCAGCAGGATCGTCACGATCAGCGAGTTGGTGAGCGCGCCGCCGCCGAGGATCTGCTCGTAGGCCTGGGTGCTCAGATCGTTGGGGAGCAGCAGCAGGTTCCCGCCGGCATCCTGGAGCGCACTCTCGCTCGCGAAGCTGGTGGCGATGACGGCCCAGATCGGAAGGACGATCGCGGCGGCGTAGCAGATGAGGAAGGCCGCCTTGACGAACTTCCCGGCGAAGGACGGCTCCTCGTCCCACGCGGGGCGCTGGCTCCGGCGGGACTTGGTGCGGAAAGCAGTGGTGGTCATGACTTCTGGTAGATCCCTTGCTCTCCGAGGCGGTGGGCGACATTGTTCGCGACGAGGATCAGGATCAACCCGATCACGCCCTTGAACAGGCCCGCCGCGGTGCCGAACGAGTAAGCCGCGTCTTGGATGCCGCGGTAGTAGACGAACGTGTCGAGGACTTCGGTGGTCTGGTACCCGACCGCGGCGCGCTGCAGCTGGTACTGCTCGAACCCGACGGTGAGGATGTTCCCGATGTGGAGGATCAGCAGCAGCACGATCACGGGCCGGATGCCCGGGATGGTGATGTGCCACATGCGCTTCCAGCGTCCGGCCCCGTCGACCGCGGCGGCCTCGTAGAGGCTCGGGTTGATCGAGGCGAGCGCGGCCAGGAAGATGATCATGCCCCAGCCCGCGTCCTTCCAGGCCCACTGGAGCCAGGCCAGGAACGTGAACGTGCTCGGATCCGACATGATGTCGAGCCGGTCGCCGCCGAGGCCGAGGAGCCAGTTGCTGACCAGGCCGTCGGCGCCGAGCACCTGGACGAAGATGGTCACGACCAGGACCCACGAGAAGAAGTACGGCAGGTACACGATCGACTGGAAGACGCTGCGGACCTTCGTCGAGACCACGCTGTGCATGATGAGCGCCAGGGCGATCGACAGCGGGAACAGGAACATCAGGTTCAGCGCCGAGAACTTCAGCGTGTTCAGCAGCGCGGGCACGAAGTACGGGTCGGAGAAGAGCCGCTCGAACCAGGCGAAGCCGACGAACGGGTTGTCCCAGAACGGCCGGTAGGCGCTGTAGTCCATGAACGCGATGATGTTCCAGGACGAGGGCCAGTAGAAGAACACGGCCAGCTGCGCCAGCGCGGGGGCGCTCATCAGGAGCAGGGGCCAGTCGTGGCGGAGCCGCTGGCCGACGGTTCGCTTGCGCCTGACGGTGGGCCGGCCCGCGGCCCGGCCCTTGACCGGGGGCGCCGAGGTCTCGATTGCTGCCATCGCTTGTGTAGTCCAGTCAGTGAGTACCGGTGCGGTGAACGGGGGAGGGCCGGGCCGCGGTGGGAGGCACCGCGGCCCGGCCGGGGCGCTAGTTGCCCTGCGCCTGCTCGTAGGCCTTGGTGAAGTGCTCGCGGGCGGCCTCGCCGCCGGCGCTCATGAAGGTCTCGACCATGTCCGGGATCGCCGACAGCTCGGCGCGCCCGTAGGAGACGTCGTCCTGCTGGTCGAGGAGGGTCTGGGCGGCGGTCTTGTACTCCGCCGGGCCCTCGACGCGCAGGCCCGCGAAGATGTCCGTCTCGGCGAAGTCCTTCACCGACGCGTTGTACTCGAACCGGCGCTGGACGAGGTCCGGGTCGCCGGTGAGGAAGACCTGCACCTGGCCCGACATCTCCTTGAAGTTGACGGGGGCCTGGACGACGGTGGTGCCCGACTCGGTGCGGACGGGGATGCCGTCGTCGCCGTAGGTGAAGTGCGTGCCTTCGACGCCGTACTGGAGGAGCTCGTACTCCTTGGTGCCGTAAGGCGCGGAGCAGAAGTTCATGACGTCGAGGAGTTCTTCGACCTGCTCCTTCTCGAGGTCCTTGTTGAAGAAGGTCCAGCCGCCGACGGTCTTGTTGACGTAGCGGATCGGCTCGCGGCCGTTGAAGCCGATGGCGCCGATCGGGTCGATCGAGCCGGTCGCGGTGCCGGTCAGGGCCTGGTTGGTGTAGTCCGCCCACCAGGAGATGCCGTCCTGGGACATGAGGATCGTCCCGGCGATGTGCAGGGCGTGGCCGTCCAGGGTCCCGGTGGGGGTGTCCGGGTGGATCAGGCCCTCGTCCCAGCAGGTGCGGCGGAACTCGAGCCACTCGGTGTACTCGGGGCGCTCGCAGTTGTGGACCAGCTTGCCGTCGATGAAGGACCAGCCCGGGCTCGAGGCGAGGCCGAACCACTCGGGGGTCACGTAGTCCAGGCCCAGGAAGGCCCACTTGCCGGCGTCGCCGTCGGACCAGGCGCGGGCGACCTCCAGGACCTCTTCGACCGTGGTCGGCATGGCGAGGTTCGCCGCCTCGAGCAGGTCGGTGCGCACGAAGATGCCGTTGCCGGGGCCGCTGGAGTAGTTCTGCGGGACGCCGAAGATGCGGGCGGTCTCGGGGTCGGTCGGGTCGGTGGACCAGACGGACTGGCCCCACGAGGCGGTGGGCTCGCCGGCCAGGAGCGGCCAGCGCTCGGAGATGTCGCCCTTGACGATGTCGGTCAGGTCGTAGAAGGTGTTGACCACCGTCTCCTGGAAGTTCGGGTGGGCGTCGGTCATCCAGCCGAACATGTTGATGGCGTCGCCGAACTCGTTGGCCTGGAGCCACTGCACCGAGGTGTCGGCGAAGGTGTTGCCGTCGGCCTGGCGCAGGTTGATCTTGGTGCCGCCCCAGGCCTCCTGGAGGGCCGCGAAGTAGGGGTCGTCCCCGGACGGGGGCGTGCCCCACATCGGGACGGTGATCTCGTACTCGCCGGCGCCTTCCGCCGCCTCGACGCCGTCGACCGGCTCGGGGTAGGTGGTGAAGCCGGAGGGGTGGTTCGGCGGCTCGCCGACCAGGTCGGGCTGGACCGGGAGCTCGTATTCCTTGTACTCGGGAAGGAAGTCGAAGCCCTCGGTGCTCTGCGAAGTGCCGCTGCCCGACTCGATGTCGCTGCAAGCGGCCATGACAGGGAGGCCCGCGATCCCCGCGGCGCCGATACCGGCCGCCTTGAAGAGGGATCGGCGCCGGAAGATCGACCCGTCTGAGGGAGTAGCCACGTTGCTGTCCTTTCGGTCGTACTGCAAGTGAGGGTTTTTGCGGGGGGTGTGGCCGATAGTTAGTTCGGCTATTCGATAAACTAAAGTAGCGCACGGTGACACCCCGCACAAGCGGGGGGTCAGGCGAAACGGGCGCGGATTGGTCACGATTCGAGAACGGGACTTGTGGTGGAACGTGCATATACGCCACTGTCAGGGACTGCTCGACGACCGTTGGTCGCCATCCACGAGAATGCCAAAAGACGGCTTGCAAGCTTTGCCGGAGTTGCCGACGGCGGCTCGCAACCGTCACCGCAAGTGCCGAACGGACGGCTCGTGAGCCCCACCGGCCGGCGGCCCACAGGCCGCGCCGGCGGTGGACCACGAGGAACAGCAGGAGGACCAACATGGCGATGCGCATCGCGGCTAAGTCGGCCGGGACCAACGGCGTCCCGGAGGGCGAGCCCGGCCGCGCCAAGCGCGCCGACTTCACCGACGTCCGGGCCAACAACCTCGGCTTCGTGCTCCGCCAGGTCCGCGCCGAGGGCCGGTGCTCGCGCGCCGACCTCGCCGCCAAGACCGGCCTCAACAAGGCCACCGTCTCCTCGCTCGTCGCCGAGCTCATCGAGCGCCGCGTCCTGCGCGAGTCCGGCTCGGTCATCGGCAACATCGGCCGGCCCGCCGTCCTCCTCAGCGTCGACACCGGCTACTACGCGTCCCTCGGCGTCGAGGTCAACGTCGACTACATGACCCTCGTCGCCGTCGACCTCGCCGGGAACCGCCTGCTGTCCTGGCGCCGCGCGCACGACGGCTCCGGCTCCACCCCCGGCAAGTCCGTCTCCGCGCTCGCCGGCCTCGCCAAGCGCGCCGTGGACAAGATGGACGCCGAGGGCCGCCAGATCCTCGGCCTCGCCGTCGCCGTCCCCGGCATGATCGACAACGAGGGCGTCGTCCAGCGCGCGCCCATGCTGGGCTGGAACGAGTTCGACCTCACCGGCCGCCTGCGCCAGGCCATGCGCGACCCGAAGTACGCCGTCACCGCCGACAACGACGCCAACCTCGGCGCCGTCGCCGAGCAGCGCTTCGGCTCCTGGGCCGGGGTGTCCAACATGATCTACCTGACCGGCGAGATCGGCCTCGGCGCCGGCCTCATCGTCGACGGCGAACTCCGCAGGGGCGCCACCGGCTTCGCCGGCGAGATCGGCAACCTCCTCATCGAAGTGGACGGCCGCGTCGGGCGCGTCGAGGACTTCGCGGGCGTCCGCGCCGTCCTCGACGAACTGTCCGAATCGGACGACATCGCCGGCACCGAGGTCGAGGCCGAGGTCGAGGACATCGTCACCCGCGCCCGCGCCGGCGAGGCCCGCGTCGTCGAGTCGCTGGAGCGCATCGGCCGCTCGCTCGGCGCCGGGATCGCCCTCGCCGTCGACCTCATCAACCCCGAGGCCGTGGTGCTCGGCGGTCACTACCAGGCCTTGAGCCCGTGGATCGGCCCCGCGGCCGAGACCGAGCTGGCCGCGCGCACCCACGCCTCCGGCGCGGGCGGGGCCGAGATCGTCGTCTCCGCGCTCGGCCACGAGGCCCCCGCGCTCGGCGCGGCCACCGGCATCCTCAACGACATCGACGCGGGCCGGATGCCCACGCCCCTCGGGCACTGACGCTCCCCGCACCGGCGTCCGGCGGGCCGCGCGAGCCCCGCCGGACCCGGTTGTTTCGGAACTGTTACCACGGCCGTTTCCGCAGGCAGGCAACCCGCACAACGGTCGAAACCCGTCAATTACGTACGTTGTCCGGCCAGTCCCGTCTTGACGCCGGGCTCGGCAGGGGTGTAGAAATCTTGCATTCCTCAATCGAAGCGCTTCGACAAGCTTCTTCACTGAAAGCGCGACCCCGCTGGCACAGCGACCACCGGCGGTGACGCTTTCGTCATCGAAGCGCTTCGACGGGCCTTTCCCACGACAGCGACGTCCAAGCAAGGAAGTCCACCCATGAGTGATCTCGACCCTCGCCCCGCGTTCCGCGACCCCGGCCTCCCGCGCGAGAAGCGCATCGCCGACCTGCTCTCCCGCCTCACCCTCGACGAGAAGATCGGGCTGCTGCACCAGTACCACCGCCCCGTCGAACGACTCGGCATGGGGCCGTTCAAGACCGGTACCGAAGCCCTCCACGGGCTCGCCTGGCTCGGCGAGGCCACCGTCTTCCCGCAGGTGGTCGCACTCGGCGCGACCTGGAACCCCGAACTGGTGGAACGGGTCGGCGCCGCCGTCGCCGACGAGGTCCTCGCCTTCAACCACGACGACCCGGTCAAGGTCGGCCGCAACGTCTGGGCCCCCACCGTGAACCCGCTGCGCGACCCCCGCTGGGGCCGCAACGAGGAGGGCTACTCCGAGGACGCGTGGATGACCGGCCTCATGGGCGGCGCCTACGCGCGCGGCCTCAAGGGCGACGACGGCACCACCTGGAAGACCGCGCCCACCGTCAAGCACTTCCTCGCGTACGGCAACGAGGCCGACCGCTGCACCACCTCCTCCAACATGCCTCCCCGCGTCCTGCGCGAGTACGAGTTCGCCGCCCACCGCCCGGCACTGGCGAGCGGCGACGCGGTCGCGGTGATGCTGTCCTACAACCTCGTCAACGGCCGCCCCGCGCACGTGACACCCCTGGTCAACACCGAACTGCGCACCTGGACGACCGAAGAGGTCTTCATCGTCTCGGACGCCTACGCGCCCAACAACCTCGCGCAGCTCCAGGGCTACTTCGAAGACCTCCCGACCGCCTACGCCGCCGCCGTCAAGGCCGGCCTGGACTCCTTCACCCAGGACGACGACCGCCCCGGCGAGGTCCTCGCCCACATCGAGACCGCCCTGGAGCGCGGCCTCCTCGACGAGACCGACATCGACACCGCCGCGCGCCGCAACCTGTTCGTGCGCTTCGGACTCGGCGAGTTCGACCCCGAGGACGCCTACGCGCACATCGGCCGCGAGGTCGTCAACTCCCCGGAGCACCAGGCCCTCGCCCGCGAGGCCGCCGCGCAGTCGATCACGCTGCTCAAGAACGACGGCATCCTGCCCCTGAAGGCCCCCAAGAAGATCGCCGTCGTCGGCCCGCTCGCCGACACGCAGATGCAGGACTGGTACTCAGGCACCCTGCCCTACGCCGTCACCGCCCGCGAGGCGCTCGCCGAGCGCGCCGAGGTGACCTACTGCGAAGGCGTCGACCGCATCCGCCTGCGCCACAAGACCGGCAACATCACCGCCGGCGCCGACGGGGCCGAACTCACCCTCACCGACACCCAGGGCGTCGACGCCCAGTTCGACCTCTTCGACTGGGGCGGCTGGTCCTACACGTTCCGGAGCGTCCGGACCGGCAAGTACGTCGACGGGCGCGAGGACGGGACCGTCGGCGCCGACTCGGTCGGCCCCCACGAGTTCGACGTGCACGAGACCTTCACGATGGTGGAAGTCGAAGGCGGCAAGGTCGCCGTCCAGCAGATCCACAAGAGCGAGGGCGCCGAGTCCGGCAGGTGGTTCGCCATCGAGAGCGGCCGCGTCATTCTGAGCGACGACCGCTCGCAGGCGGCGGAGTTCGATTTCGATTTCGTCTCCAAGGGCCGAGAACAGGCCGCAGCGCTGGCCGCCGAGGCCGACGTGGCCGTGGTCGTGGTCGGGGACCACCCGCTCGTGAACGGCCGCGAGACCGAAGACCGCACCGACCTGAACATGCCCTCGGCCCAGGCATGGCTCCTGGGCACCGTCCTCGCCGCGAATCCGAATACCATTCTGGTCATGTCCTCCTCGTACCCGTTCGCCGCCAACTGGGCCGCCAAGCACGTGCCCGCGATGGTGTGGTCGGGGCACGGCGGCCAGGAGTGGGGCAACGCCCTCGCCGCGGTCCTCTACGGCGAGCGCGACCCCGAGGGCCGCCTCCCGCAGACCTGGTACACCGACGCCGCCGAGCTGCCCGCGCTGCTCGACTACGACATCGTGGCCTCCGACGCGACCTACCTCTACTACCTCGGCCAGCCGCTCTACCCGTTCGGCCACGGCCTCTCCTACGCGGACTTCACGTACGCGAACCTCGCGGTCGACCGCGAGCAGGTCCGCCCCGGCGAGGAGCTCACCGTTCGCGTCGACGTCACCAACAACGCCGACCGCCCCGGCGTCGAAGTGGTGCAGCTGTACTCGCACCAGTGCGGCTCGCGTGTCAAGCAGCCGCTGCGCCAGCTCCGGGCCTTC
Organism: Glycomyces harbinensis; assembly: GCF_900101745.1. Classification (GTDB taxonomy): domain Bacteria; phylum Actinomycetota; class Actinomycetes; order Mycobacteriales; family Micromonosporaceae; genus Glycomyces; species Glycomyces harbinensis. The sequence continues at coordinate 9,337 of NZ_FNAD01000006.1, forward strand.
GACAAGGTCCGCCTCGCAGCCGGGGAGACCCGCACGGTCGAGTTCACCGTCGATGTGGACGACTTCGCCCACTGGGACAACGTGACCGGGCGGACGATCGTCGAGAAGAGCCGCCAGCGCCTCATGGTCGGCCGCTCCTCCGCGAACATCGTGCTCTCGGCCTCGGTCCGCGTCGACGGCGAGGTCGTCGGCCCCCGCGACCTCTCGCAGCCGCTGCGCGCCACCGCGAACGACGCCTACGCGGGCGTGCTGTGGCGCGACGAGAACCGCACCGCCGGCGACGTGATCGCCGCCGAGGAGGCGGGCGGCTGGATCATGCTGGGCGACTGCGATTTCGGCCCCGACTACACCACCGTCACCGCCCGGGTGGCCGGCCAGTCCTCGCAGCTGGTGCTGCGCGTGGACGACCCGCTCGACGGCGATGTGCTCGCCAAGATCGACACGCCGACCACCGGCGGCGTCTACGACTACGAGGACGTCACCGTCGACCTCGGCCCCGTCGAGGGCGTCAAGGACCTGTACGTGACCTTCGAGTCCGGCCCGGTCCGCCTCGCGTCGCTCGGCTTCGCCGCCGGCGGGGAATCCTAGTGGCCGGCCCTGGCCGCGGCGTGACCATCGCCGACGTGGCCGCCCGCGCCGGGGTCGCCGCGAGCACCGTCTCCTATGTCCTGAGCGGGAAGCGGTCGATCTCCCCGGAGACGGCCGACCGCGTCATGCAGGCCGTGGCCGACCTCGGGTACCACCCGCACGCCGGGGCGCGCTCGCTCGCCTCCCGGCGCGCGGGGGTCATCGCGATGATGCTGCCGCTGCGCGACGGCATGCACCTGCCGGTGCTCATGCAGTTCGCCTCCGGCGCGGTCACCGAGGCCCGCCGCCACGACCAGGACGTCCTGCTGATGACCGCCGACGAGGGGCCCGCGGGCCTGGCACGGGTCGCGGCATCGGCCATTGTGGACGGACTTATCCTCATGGACGTCGAAGTGCGCGACCCGCGCGTGGAGACCCTGCGGCGCCTGGGACTCCCGAGCGTCCTCATCGGATTCCCGGCCGACGCCGAGGGACTGACCTGTGTCGACCTCGACTTCACCGCCGCCGGCAGCGTCTGCGCCGACTACCTCGCCGAGCGCGGGTGCGGGGACATCGCGCTCCTGGGCGCCTCCGAGGCGGTCTACGCCCGCCGCACCGGCTTCGCCGAGCGCGTCCGCGAGGGCTTCCTCGGCCGCTCCGGCGCCCGCGCCGAGGTCTGGCCCTGCCCGGACGAGCCGGTCTCGGTGCAGCGCACCGTGAAGGAGCTCCTGGCTGCCAATCCCGCGCTGACGGGTCTGGCCGTCCACAACGAGCCGGCTGTCGGCCACGTCATGCACGCCCTGGCCGACGCGGGCAAGCGCGTGGGGGAGGACTTCCACGTGGTCGTCATCGGCCCCGACGAGGTCGCCGAGCGGGTCCACCCGCAGCTGCCCTCGGTCCTGGTGCCCGCCGAGACCCTCGCGGAGACCGCGGTGCGACACCTCATGCGCAAGCTCGACGGCCTGGACGTCCCCGACTCGACCCTGGTCGAGCCGCAGCTGACCGTCCGCTGAGACGGGACGGCGAAACGGCGGCCCGGGGGCGGGAGGCTGAGCTCATTTACAGCTCGCAAGCTTCGCCGAGACCCCGGGACCGCCGTCTCTCGTAGGAGTGAAGCGGAGTCCGGTCGCTAGCCGACCTCGACGCCCTGCTCTTCGAGCCAGGCGAGCGAGTCGACCTTCTCGCCGTCGATGAGCACCTCGAAGTGCAGGTGCGGACCGGTCGAGCCGCCGGTGTTCCCCGACAGGATCACGGTGTCGCCCTTCGACAGCTCGTCCCCGACGCTGACGGGGACCTCGGAGGCGTGCGCGTAGCGCGTCTCGACCCCGTCGCCGTGGTCGACGTAGACCACGTTGCCGTAGCCGCCGGCCTCGAAGCCGACGTACGTCACAGTGCCGTCGCCCACCACCGGGATCTCGTCGCCCTCGGCGTTGGCGAAGTCGGTCCCGCCGTGCAGCGAGCCGTTCCGCATGCCGTAGTAAGAGGTGATGTCCGCATCCGAAGGCGAGGTCCACGGGTTGGCCGCCTCGGCCTCCGCGGCGGCGGCAGCAGCGGCCTCCTCGGCCGCCTGCGCCGCGGCCGCCTCCTCGGCCGCCTGGGCGGCGGCCGCCTCTTCAGCGGCCTTCTCGGCGGCCTCGGCCTCGGCCTTCACCCGCTCGGCCTCCTCGGCGGCGTACACGGTGGCCATGTCGGCCAGGACCGCGTCCACCTTCCAGTCCGCCTGGACCACCGTCTGCTCTTCGACAGTGGACTCCTCGGCGGCCTGCGCGGCGGCCTGCCCCGACAGGGACGCGACCACCCAACCGGTGATGATGGCGGCCACCAGGCCCCCGTTGACGAATCGCCAGCTGTGACGTTCGCGACGGATTCGGCGCCTCCGGACGATCGCCCGGAGCCGGCGGCTGGTCATTTCGTTTCCCGCGGATTCGCGGGTGTCGTCATGTTTGCCCATAGCGCCGGGAAACGTACCCGACCCGAACCCGACAACCGGTCAAAGACCTGCGGAAACAACGCCCTAACTGGTCCCCTTGCGGCAGAGGTCGGCACCGGGGGGCGGCCGCGCCTCCTCCGAAAGGAGGAGGGAGCTCACCGAGAGTGAGATCTCCGTCGCGAATGGTGCCTCCGGCTATATCGGCATGACCGTGACGCACGACGCCGCCTAAACTTGAAAGGTCTGCGGCCGTCGTGTGAGTACCACCCTGGCCCGCCATCGCCTGAAGGAGTGCCACATGATCACCGCTGCCGGTCTCGAGCTGCGCGCAGGTTCGCGCATCCTCCTGTCCGGGGCCGATCTGCGGATCCAGCCCGGCGACCGAATCGGCCTCGTCGGACGCAACGGCGCCGGCAAGACCACCACCATGAACGTCCTCGCGGGCCTCACCCAGCCCTACGCGGGCAGGATCGAGAACAGCGGGCCCTTCGGGTACCTCCCGCAGGACCCGCGCTTCGCCGACCTCACGCAGACCGCTGCCAACCGCGTCCTCTCCGCCCGCGGCCTCGACCAGCTCCTGGCCGACCTCGCCAAGACCGAGGCCGCACTCGCCGAGGTCGCCGACGACGACAAGCGCGACAAGCTGGTGAACCGCTACTCGCGCCTCGAAGAGCAGTTCTCCGCCCGCGGCGGCTACCAGGCCGAGTCCGACGCCGCCCGCATCTGCTCCAAGCTGGGCCTCGAGGACCGCATCCTCGCCCAGCCGCTCTCGACCCTCTCCGGCGGCCAGCGCCGCCGCGTCGAACTCGCCCGCATCCTCTTCTCCGACGACGGCGACGGCATCCTCCTGCTCGACGAGCCCACCAACCATCTCGACGCCGACTCCGTCAACTGGCTGCGCGGCTTCCTCGCCGGCCACAAGGGCGGCCTCGTCCTCATCACCCACGACGTCGAACTCCTCGACGAAGTGGTCAACACGGTGTGGTTCCTCGACCCGACCCGCTCGGTCATCGACATCTACAACCTCGGCTGGAAGGCCTACCAGCGCCAGCGGGCCGAGGACGCCGAGCGCCGCCGCCGCGAGCGCGCCAACGCCGAGAAGAAGGCCGCCACCCTCACCAGGCAGGCCGCGAAGCTCGGCGCGAAGGCCACCAAGGCCAAGGCCGCCAAGGGCATGATCCGCCGCGCCGAGGAGATGCTCGACAACCTCGAAGAGGACCTCGTGCAGGAGAAGGTCGCCGACGTGCGCCTCCCCCAGCCCGCGCCCTGCGGCAAGGTCCCGCTCACCGCCTCCGGCCTGTCGAAGTCCTACGGTTCGCTGGAGATCTTCACCGGCGTCGACCTCGCCATCGACCGCGGCTCGCGCGTGGTCATCCTCGGCCTCAACGGCGCCGGCAAGACCACGCTGCTGCGGATGCTCGCCGGCACGCTCGAACCCGACACCGGCGAGGTCGAGCCCGGCTACGGCCTGCGCATCGGCTACTTCGCGCAGGAGCACGACACGCTCGACCACACCGGCACCGTCCTGGAGCAGATGCAGTCGGCCGCCTCGGACTCCGGCGCCGACCTGCCCGACTCGGAGCTGCGGAAGATCCTCGGCGCGTTCCTGTTCCCCGGCGACGACGTGCACAAGCCCGTCGGCGTCCTCTCCGGCGGCGAGAAGACCCGCCTGGCGCTGGCGAGCCTGGTGTCCTCGGGCGCGAACGTGCTGCTGCTCGACGAGCCGACGAACAACCTCGACCCGGCGAGCCGACAGCAGGTGCTCGACGCGGTGGACGGCTTCAGCGGTGCGATCGTGATGGTCACGCACGACCCGGGCGCGGTCGAGGCGCTGCGCCCCGAGCGCGCGATCCTGCTCCCCGACGGCGACGAGGACCTCTGGTCCGACGACCTGATGGAACTCGTCGAACTCGCCTGACGCGAGCGCGGCTCGGAAGGGCCCGACACGAGCGCGGTTCGAACCGGCCCGACACGAGCGCCGTTCGTACTCACCTGACGCGAGCGCGGCTCGCGGCGGGGCACGCTTTCGAGTGACATGCCCGCCGCGTGGGCGCGTTCCTGTCGGACCCGCGCGGGAGCGTTGGGGCTACCTTTCCCCGGGGTGGGTGGGGGCTAGGGATGGTACGTGGGTAAGCCGATGCTTCCTCGTCAGCCCGAGTACATCATCACGATCGCCGCACAGGCGCCCGCTCCTGCGGTCACCAGCGGCACCCGCACCGAGCGGTTGCGGTCGGAACCCGCCGTCGCCGCCACGATCAGCCACGGGCACAAGGCGATCCACCCGTACTCGGGGTGCTCCGGGTTCGATCCGCTGAGCGGCGCGATCATGAGCGCGAGCACCGGGCCGATCATCAGCGGCCACGCCGTGCTCGACCCGAACCGCCGCAGGCTCTCGATCACCGCCGGTCCGCACGCCACGCACACCAGCGCGGGCATGATCGCCAGCCACCACAGCTGGCCCGGGTTCGCCGCGATCTCGCCGATGGCCGCGTTGTAGGTGTCGACGAGGCCGTACGGCCACGAGGAGCCCACGGTCGCGGCCGTCCCCAGGACCGCCAGGGCCGCACCGGCCGACACGAGGATCTGCACGGGCCGGCGCCGCACGAAGTACAGGCACAGCAGCGACACGGCGAACCACGCCGCCCCGTACGACAGGAGCGCCGCGATGCCGAGCAGGCCGCCCGTCGCCGCCGCGCCCCAGAACGCGTCCCAGCGCCGGACCCGCCGCTCCGATGCCGCCGCGCCGCACGCGAGCACCGCCGCGCAGGCCGCCGCGGCGATCCCGTCGATCCCCAGGGTCGTCCACGCCGCCCACGGACCCAGGATCAGCACCGGCGACAGCGCGCGAGCCGCGACCGGGCCGGACACCGACTTCACCGCGACCAGCGTCAGCGGCACCGTCAGGCACGACAGCGCGATCACCGTGATCGCAAGGCCCGCTTCGGAACCGGTGTAGGACACCAGGAGCGCGATCGCGCCGCGGGCCCCGGCGGTCGCCGTCGACATCGTCGTGGGGTCCACGTTCGTGTGCAGCGCGGCCGACCACGTGATCGAGGCCAGATAGGACACCACGAGCAGCGCGTTCCACGACATGCGGGCCGCCGCCGGCCGCGAGGCCGCCGCGAGCACCGCCGCGGCCGTCAGCGGCGCGACCACCATGCCGGCGGTGACGTGCAGGGAGAGGTTCTGCGCGGGCCACCACGGCAGCGTGGCCGGACCGACCACTTCGGAGGTCGAGACCGCCACCGACGCGACGGTGAACGTCGCCGCGAGCAGCGACAGCCAGATCCCGATGTCGCGCAACCGTTTGTGGCGCAGTCGGGCGGGAGCGAGGGCTTCCACCCCATCGGTGAGAGAAGTCTGCGGTGCGGTCACGTTACGAAACTATCGGGTATCCGACAGAAGCGACCGCCGGGCGAGAAAAGTCCGGCAAACTTCACAACGTTCCTTCATCACCCTCCGTGCTTAGGAAAGGACACATGACACCTGAGGTTCCAGCGCAGCGCAGCGCCGATTCGGGCGAAGACCCCGCAACCAGGACCGATCCGAACCGGCAGGTCCGCGGCGACGAGCGCCGCGAGCTCACCGAACACGTCACCGCCGCCTACGAGAAAGGGCAGAGCATCAGGGACATCGCCTCCACGATAGGCCGCTCCTACGGCTTCGTGCACCGGCTCCTGGCCGAGGCCGGAGTCGATTTTCGAACCCGGGGAGGGGCCCGCAAGGGCTCCCGGAAATAAAAAGGGCGTCACAGGGCGTTCTTCGTCTCGGAAACGAGATCGAAACAGCCCAAGCCCCACCCCGCACGACGACCGCACTTGGGCGGACACCTGCACACAGGAGGCCCAGTGTCATCGATGGGACCTGCCGGCTGGGACGCCATGCGCTCCATGCGGCGAGCTGACGACCTCAAGGGCGTCACACTCTCGAGCGGCGTCAAACGCCGCATCCTGCGCTTCGCGCAGCCCTACCGGCGCGACATCGCGCTCTTCATCGCGCTCGTGACCGCGATCGCCGCCATCGGCGTCGCCACGCCGGTCCTCGCCGGCGACATCGTCAACGAGCTGACCGGCGGGAACGGCACCCAGCGCGGCGTCGTCGTCATCGCCGCGATCATCGCCGGGCTCGCCGTCTTCGAAGGCGTCCTCAACCTCGCCATGCGCTGGTACGGGGCGAAGCTCGGCGAAGGCATCATCTACGACCTGCGGCGGTCGGTCTTCGACCACGTCCAGTCGATGCCGGTCGCGTTCTTCACCCGCTCCCAGACCGGCGCGCTCGTCTCGCGGCTGAACAACGACGTCATGGGCGCCCAGCGCGCGTTCACGAGCACCCTCTCGGGGCTCGTCTCCAACGGCATCGCCGTCGCGCTCATCATCGGCGTCATGTTCTTCCAGTCCTGGCAGATCACCCTGCTCTCGCTGGTGCTCGTGCCGGTCTTCATCGTCCCGGCCAAGTGGGTCGGCCGCAAGCTCGCCGCGCTCACCAAGGAGAGCTTCGACCTGAACGCGGCCATGAACACCCAGATGGCCGAGCGGTTCAACATCGGCGGCGCGATGCTCGTGAAGCTCTTCGGCCGCCCCGACGCCGAGTCGTCCGACTTCGCGGGCAAGGCCGACCGCGTGCGCGGCATCGGCATCACCACCGCGATGTACGCGCGGACCTTCATCGTCGCGCTCACGCTCGTCGCGGGCCTGTCGCAGGCGCTCGCGTACGGCCTCGGCGGCGCGCTCGTCTTCGCCGGCCAGCTCAGCGCCGGCACCGTCGTCACGCTCGCGCTGCTGCTCACGCGCATGTACGGGCCCCTGATGGCGCTCTCGAACGTCCGCGTCGACGTCATGAGCGCCCTGGTGAGCTTCCAGCGGGTCTTCGAGGTCCTGGACCTCAAGCCGCTCATCCGCGAGGCCGACGACGCCAAGGAGCTGCCCGACGGCGCGGCCGCTATCAGCTTCCGCGACGTCGAGTTCCGCTACCCGGGCGCCGACGAGGTCTCCCTCGCGAGCCTGGAGGACCTGGCCCGGCCCGACCGGTCCGACAACGGCCGCCAGATCCTCTCCGGCGTCTCCTTCGACGTCGCCCCCGGCGAACTCGTGGCGCTCGTGGGCCACTCGGGCGCGGGCAAGACCACCACCGCGAACCTGGTGCCGCGCCTGTACGACGTCACCGCCGGCGCCGTCGAGGTCGGCGGCACCGACGTGCGCGAGCTGACCTTGGCCTCGCTCTCCGACCACATCGGCATGGTCACCCAGGACGCGCACCTGTTCCACGACACCGTGCGCGAGAACCTCGTGTACGCGCGCCCGGGGGCCACCGACGAGGAGGTCTGGGAGGCCCTCGACCGAGCCCAGATCGGCGAGACCGTCCGCCGCCTCGAATCGGGCCTCGACACCGTCGTGGGCGAGCGCGGCTACCGCTTCTCCGGCGGCGAGAAGCAGCGCCTGGCGATCGCCCGGGTCCTGCTGAAGGCCCCGCCGATCGTGATCCTGGACGAGGCCACCGCCCACCTCGACTCCGAGTCCGAGGCCGCCGTCCAGCGCGCCCTCGACACCGCGCTCGAAGGCCGCACCTCGCTCGTCATCGCCCACCGCCTCTCGACGGTGCGCCGCGCGGACAAGATCGTGGTCCTCGAAGAGGGCCGCGTCGCCGAGTCGGGCACCCACGACGACCTGGTCGAACGCGGCGGCCTCTACGCGGACCTGTACCGGACGCAGTTCGCCGAGCGCTTCACCGGCGCCGAAGGGGCGCTCTCGACCGCCGGGTGAGGCCCCGGAAGCGAAGGGGCCCCGGGCCACGGCCCCGAACCGGCGGGTGGCGTTCGAGATCGACCAGGGCAGGGAGGGTCCGCGGGCCGCGAACCTGCGCGCTCCAGGCGAGGCGAAGCCGCCGCCCTTCGAACGAAGGACAGCGGCTTCGGTGGTCTCCGGGCCTACTCGGTGAAGTAGGAGAGCAGCTCCAGCTCGCCGTCGAGCATGCCCGACATGGTCAGCTCCTCGACGATCGCCCCGGCCGGGTCGATGAGGTACACCGTCCGCGTCCCGTCCACCTCGACCAGCTCGAGCATCGACCCGTCGGCGAGGAACACGACCTGCTGCGAGTCGCCCTCGACCGGCAGCTCCAGTTCGTCACCGGTGGCGGTGTCGACGTAGAAGTCGCAGGTCCAAGGGTCGATGTCGCCTTCTTCTTCGCGGTAGTCCTGGGCGCAGACCTCGCCGCCGTCGGCCGAGACGCCGGTGGGCCACCACAGGTCGTCCCCGCCGATGAGGTGGTCGGCGAGCCCGGGCAGCTCCGTCGCGTCCGAGCCGTCGGGCCGCATCACCGTGGACTGCCCGTCCCAGACGAACTCGCCGTCCGGCAGCCAGACCGCCCCGCAGCCGAGCGCCTCCGGCAGCTCCGTCAGCGCTCCGGTGCTCACGTCGAGCATGTAGCCCTTCGGGTCCTCGAACCCGATCGGCTCGTGGAAGAGGACCTTGTTCGAGTCGGGCGACCAGCTGATGGTGCAGTGGACCGGCTCCACCGAGATCACCTGCTCCGTCGCGAACGCGAACTCGTCGGGCCCCTCGTACCGGAAGTCGTTCAGCTCCACGTACGCGGCGCCGCACTGGTCGCCCCGGTCGACCGCGAGCGCCCGGACCCCGTCGGGCGCCGGGTGGTACAGGTAGTCGCTCTGCACGTCCAGGCCGGAGGTCTCCTCCTCACCGGGCCCGAAGAGGACCCTCTGGGTGGAGCGGTCGCCCAGCGCCGCATCGGTCATGCGGAACAGCACCTCCGCGGGCAGCCCGTCCAGGTCCGCCGCCGAGTCCGAGTCGCCGCGCGCGGGGAAGGTCCCCTCCTCCCAGTCGCCCGGGCGGACCCCGCAGCCGGTCGCGACGTCCTCGTCGTCGGGGGTGGCCGTCTCGGCCGCGGAGCTCGGGTCGTCGACCGTTGAGCTCGGATCGTCGGCCGGGGGGACCGGGTCCGCGCCCCGCGCGTTGACGATCCCCGCCACGCCGGCGCCCGCCAGCGCCAGTGCGACGACCACGCCGAGCGCGCCGGCCGCGACGCGGCGGCGCCCGATCCCGCGGGCCCGCTTGAGCGCGCCCGATGCCAGGTCCCGCGAAGGACCGGGTTCGTCTCCTGCGATGCCTTGCAGCAGTTCGCGAATCGAGTCAGGCATTGGCCTCTCCCCTCACGTTCTCGAACTCCAGTTCCCAGCGGTGGAGCCGCCCGTCGGCGTCCCCGAGCACGACCAGCTCGGGGAAGGAGTTGCGCAGTCGCCGCAGTCCGCGCTGGACGCGGGCCCGCAGCGTGGTGACCGGGCAGTCGAGGATGGCCGCGGCGGCCGTCTCGGTCCGGTCCTCGAAGTAGCGCAGCACGATCGCGGCCCGCTGGGTGGCGGGCAGCGACAGCAGCGCGGCGTGCACGGCGAGCCGGAGGGCGGTGTCGGGTTCGTCGAAGCGCCGCTCGGGCACGGCGTCGGTCGCGATCTCCGCGACCTTCCTGCGCCGCCAGCGGCTCACGTGCAGGTGGTACATGGTGCGCCGGGTGTAGGCCTCGGCGTTCGCGGTCTGGTGCAGGCGCTTCCAGGAGCGCCAGGTGCGTGCGAGGGCGTCCTGCACGAGGTCTTCGGCGAGTCCGCGGTCGCCGGTGAGCAGGTAGGCCGAGGCGCACAGGGCGCCCGACCTGGCTCTGACGAAGTCCTCGAACTCGCCCTGCCGCGTCGGCGGCGCCCCCGGTGGGGCGGTCGGTCCGTTCACGATCGGTTCCGTTCCGTGAATAGGGGAGGTGCGGGTGTGGATACCTACGTAGACGGGAATCCCGGCGATGCCCCACATCCTACGAACGGTCGGCCATACCTGACCGAACGGCCAGTGCGAAAACCGAGGTGCGTTCGTCGGACCCGCCCGGCACACTGAGGCCGTGGAAATCATCGAATTCGGCGCCGAGGACCCAGATCTGATCGATCGGGCCTACGCCATCCTCACCGCGGCGCACCAGGCCGACATCCCCGAGAACCCGTGCTCGCCGGAGCGGTTCTTCAGAACCCTGTTCTCCCATGTCTTCCCCGGCCGCGAGCGCCACTGGTTCGCCGCCGTCGAGGACGGCCGGGCCCTGGGCTACGCCCGCCTGAACTTCTTCACCGACGAGAACCTCGAACTCGCCATGTACGAGCTGCGGGTCCACCCCGACCACCGCGGCACCGACGCCGACGCGCGGCTGCGCGACCGGGTCGAGCGGTACGCCGCCGAGCACGGCCGCACCGCCCTGGTCACCGCCGCCGCCATCACCTGGCCCGGCGGACCGGAGCGCGACGAGACCACCGCGCGGACCCTGGAAGCGCGCGGCTACACCCGCGCGCTGACCACCGTCAACCGCCGCAGCCCGGTCGACCCGCTCGGCGCCGAGGAGGAGCAGCGCCGGTACGACGAGGCCCTCGCGAAGGCCGGCGACGCCTACGAGATCCGCCAGTGGATCGGCCCCGTCCCCGACGACCTTGTGGACACCATGTGCCGCATGGAGACCATGATCATGAGCGAGATCCCGCTGGGGGAGATCGAGGCCGAGCCCGAGGTCATGAACCCCGAGAAGCTGCGCGCCACCGAGGCCGTCTACGCGGCCGAGGGCCGCACGTGGCTCGCGTCGGTGGCCGTCGAGCGCGCCACCGGAGAAGTCAGGGCCTGGACCGAGATCGCGATCGACGAGGGCGACGACCGCGACGCCCGCCAGGGCATCACCATCGTGGACCCGGCCCACCGCGGCCACCGCCTCGGCCTGCTCCTCAAGCTCGCCAACCTCCGCCAGGTCCGCGCGCACGCCCCGACCATCGCCCACATCTGGACCGACAACGCCGACGTCAACGCCCCCATGATCGCGATCAACGAACTCATGGGCTACACCACGGTCGACGCGAGCGCCGAGTACCAGAAGAAGGCCGAGGCCTGACCCCGATGGACCTCCGCCTCCTCGACCCGGCCGACAGCGAGGGCGTCCGGCGGGCCGCCGAGCTGTTCGAGCTCGTGCGCGCCGCCGAGACCCCCGAGCTCGCACCCGTGCCCGAAGCCCGCTACTCCGGGGCCCTCCAGCACCCGCCGCCGGACTCCGAGTGCCGCTGCTACACGGCCGAACACGACGGCACCCTCCTCGGCCTGCTGTGGCTCTACCTGCCGCTCAAGGAGAACGCGCACTACGCCGAGGCCGAGCTGGTCGTCCACCCCGACCACCGGCGGCGCGGCATCGGCTCGGCGCTCCTGGACCGCCTGCTGGAACTCGCCCGCGCCGAAGGCCGCAGCGAACTCATCGTCATGGCCCGTGCCGCCGTCGAAGGCGGCCCGGGCCGACCGGACGCCGGACCGAGGTTCCTCGAGCGGCACGGCTTCAAGGCCGCGCTCACCGAGATCGACCGCGGCCTCCGCGTCGGAGCCCTCGCTCCGGAGGCCGAGGAGCGGCTGTTCCAGGAGGCGCTGGCGGCCGCCGAGGGCTACGAACTGGTCTCCTGGATCGGCCGCTGCCCCGAGGAGTACCTCGAAGGACTCGGCCGGATCGACTCGCAGATCTTCGCCGAGATCCCGCTCGGCGACGTGGACCTGCGCCCCCGCACGGTCGACGCGCAGTTCATCCGCACCCGCGAAGCGCGCGCCGAAGCCCAGGGCGACTCCCTGATCCGCACGATCGCGGTCCGCGGCGGCGAGGTCGCGGCCAACACCCTGATCTACACGCACGAAGGCCAAGAGCACGCCGACCAGGCCATCACGATCGTGGACCCGGCCCACCGCGGCCACCGCCTCGGCCTGCTCGTCAAACTCGCGAACCTCCGCCAACTGCGCGAGCACTTCGGGCACGTGCACACGGTCTGGACCGGCAACGCCGACACCAACGCCAACATGGCCGCCATCAACGACCTCCTCGGCTACCGGCCCGTCGACGCCCGCGTCTCGTACAAGCTCCAGCGCGACGCCTGAACGGGGCGCCCGCGCCGGACGACCTCCGGCGCGGGCGCCCCGTCCGAGCGTGCGGAAATCGAAATTCGGTTGCCGCCCCCGCGGACGAATGTCCAGACTGAACCCATGAGCAACCTGGAAATCCTTGAACTCGACCCCGCGGACGGCGACCTCGTCTCAGGCGCCTTCGAGGTCCTCCGCGCCTCCCATGCGGCCGACCATCCCGACAACCCCGCGCCCCACGAAGGCAAGTTCGCCAAGGGCCTGATCCACCCCACGCCCGGCGAGGAGGAGCACACGTTCATCGCCGTCAAGGACGGCACCGTCGTCGGCATCGCCGAGATCGGCCTGCCCATGCGCGAGAACCTGCACTTCGGCTGGGCCAGCATCCACGTCCGCCCGGACCGGCGCCGCCAAGGCGCCGGCGCGGCCCTGCTGGACCACTTCATCGCCTTCACCCGCGGGCGCGGGCGCACCGAACTGACCCTCGACACCCTCATGACCTGGGAAGACGGCGTCGCACGCGACAAGGCCGGACAGGAATTCCTGGAGAAGCGCGGCTTCAAGCTCGCCCTGACCTCGATCAACCGCCGCTGCGCCGTCGACGCCCTCGACGCCGACACCGAGCAGCGCCTCCTCGAGAAGGCGCAATCCGCCGCCGGAGACGACTACGAGATCGTCTCCTGGCTCGGACGCACCCCCGAGGAACTCGTCGAGACCATGGCCCGCATCGACTCCACGATCCTCGCCGAGGTCCCGCTGGGCGACCTCGACCTCCAGCCGGAGACGATCGACGCCGAACTCAAGAACGCCAAGGCCGACCGCAACGAGGCCATGGGCGTCATTCCGATCCAGACGGTCGCCCGGCACCGCGCCAGCGGCGAGGTCGTCGCGAACACCGCCGTGTTCGCCTACGACGACACCGAGTACGAGGACGCGTTCCAGGGCATCACCATCGTCGACAAGGAGCACCGCGGCCACCGCCTCGGACTCCTCCTCAAACTGGTGAACCTCAGGCTCGTCCGGGAGAACTTCCCGCAGGTGCGCGCGATCTGGACCGACAACGCCGACGTCAACGCCCCCATGATCGACATCAACGTCATGCTCGGGTACGAGATCGTCGACGCCATGGGGGAGTACCAGATCAAGTTCGCCGAGTGACCGAATCGCCGAAGGACGCCGGAAACAGTGTCTCCAGGCACAAGTCGGCCGTGGAGATGGCAATGGCCTTCCACGGTCGGCTATTGTCAATAGCTGGCCCTCCTTGTGGCCCGATCAGGCGCGTCCCGCCCTATCACCGTCGGCTTATGGTGAACCTAATCTCCGCGGAACGTGCGTCATTACGAAGTCGTTCTCGCGGAAGGCGAACCATGACTGTTGACCAAACTGTGCCCAATGCTGCCGTCAGCGAACCAGGCACTGCGCTCGAAACCCCTGAAACCCCCGAAACCTCCCCGGCCCCCGAGGCGAACGACACCGTCGTCGCCGAGGTCGTCGCGGTGACCGAGACGGCCGTCGAGGCCGTCCCGGAGACCGTCGAGGCCGAGGCCCCCGCCGCCGTGCAGGAGGAGTTCACCGTCGAGACCGACGAAGTGACCCTCGCCGAAGACGGCCCGAGCTTCGAAGAGCTCGGCCTGCCGGGCAAGATCACCGCGGCGCTGGCCGAGCAGGGCATTCACCGGCCCTTCCCGATCCAGGCCGCGACGATCCCCGACGCCCTCGCCGGGCGCGACATCCTCGGCCGCGGCCAGACCGGCTCGGGCAAGACCCTCGCCTTCGGCCTGCCGACCCTCGCCCGCCTCGCCGCGGGCGGGCGCACCAAGGCCAAGCGCCCCCGTGCGATCATCCTGACCCCGACCCGCGAGCTGGCGATCCAGGTCGCCGAGTCGCTGCAGACCTTCGGCGACGCCGTCGGCATCGACATGAAGGTCGTCTGCGGCGGCACGGCGTTCAACCGCCAGATCGACGCGCTCCGCGGCGGGGTCGACATGCTCGTCGCCACGCCGGGACGCCTGCGCGACCTCATCCGCCGCGGCGAGTGCTCGCTCGACTCGGTCGAGCTCGCGATCCTCGACGAGGCCGACCAGATGGCCGACATGGGCTTCCTGCCCGAGGTCCAGGAGCTGTTCGACCAGCTGCCCACCGGCGGCCAGCGGATGCTCTTCTCGGCCACGCTCGAGCACGAGATCGACGTCCTGGTCAAGAAGTACCTGTCCGACCCGGTCACGCACTCCGTGGACCCGTCGGCCGGTTCGGTCACCACCATGACCCACCACCTGATGCTCATCGGCCCGCGCGACAAGGCCACCATGACCGCCGCCGTCGCGGCCCGCCCGGGCCTGACGATGGTGTTCGTGCGGACCCAGCTCGCCGTGGACCGCATCGCCGACGAGCTGCGCGAGTCCGGCGTCAACGCCGAGGGCCTCCACGGCGGCATGTCGCAGATCGACCGCTCGAAGGTCCTGGACCGCTTCAAGCACGGCCGCCTCGACGCACTGGTGTGCACCGACGTCGCCGCCCGCGGCATCCACGTGGACGGCGTCGACATGGTCCTCCACGTCGACCCGCCCAAGACCCACAAGGACTACCTGCACCGCGCCGGTCGCACCGCGCGCGCCGGGGAGTCCGGCCACGTGGCGACCCTGGTGCTGCCGCACCAGAACCGCAGCATGTTCAGCCTCATCGAGCGTGCCGGCGTCGAGGCCAAGCGCCACTACGTGAACGACAACTTCGACCCCGAGCTCACCGAGCTCATGGGCGCCCGGAACTTCACCGACCTGCGCGCGGTCTCGTCCGAGCACCAGGCCACCCGCCACGACGACGAGGTCAAGCGCCTCGAGCGTCAGATCGAGCGCCTCAAGGAGGACGCCGAGGGCCTGCGGGCCGAGGCGACCCGCCTGCGCGAACAGGCCGAGCGCGAGATGATCGAGGGCCCGTCCAAGCGCCGTGACGACCGCGGCCCGCGCCGCGACCGCGACGACCGCGGCGGCGAGCGCCGCGGCGGCGGCTACCGGGGCAACCGCGAGGGCGGCTCCAGCGGCGGCTACCGAGGGAACCGTGAAGGCGGTTCCGGCGGCGGTTACCGCGGCAACCGCGAAGGCGGCAGCGGCGGCGGCTACCAGGGCAACCGCGAAGGCGGCTACCGAGGCAACCGCGAGGGCGGTTCCGGTGGCGGCTACCAGGGCAACCGCGAGGGCGGCTACCGGGGCAACCGTGAAGGCGGCTCCAGCGGCGGCTACCGCGGCCAGGGCGGTTCCGGCGGCGGCTACCAGGGCAACCGTGACGGCGGCTCGTCCTCGGGCGGCTACCGCGGCAACCGCGAGGGCGGCTCGTCCTACGGCGACCGCAGCCGCGGCGGCTACGGCGACCGTGACAACCGCGGCGCCCGCAGCAGCGACGACCGGGGCGGCCGCGGCGGCTTCCGCGGCGACGACCAGGGCAGCCGGTCCGGCTTCCGCGGCGACGACCGCGGCGGCCGCGAGCGCCGCGACCGCTGGTAGTCGATAGACCATGAAGCGGCCCTGGGGCCGCCCGCCCGATCCGGGCGGGTTCCCCAGGGCCGCTTCGCATTTGTAGACCCCGCTCCCCGGCGTGAGGGATCGGGTCCTCGCGGTGACCGGGTACTCTGAGAAGGTTTCCCTTCCGCCACTCCAGAGAGTCCCGCATGGACACCCCCTCGCGAACGGCAGCGGCGCTCGGCGTCGACTTCGGCACCCACCACACGGTCGCGACCGTCCTGCGCGCCGACGGACGACGCCACCAGCTGCTCTTCGACGGCAGCCCGCTGCTGCCCTCGGGGATCTATCTCGACACCGAAGCGGTCGTCCACGTGGGACGCGACGCCGCCCGTGAAGGCCGCCTGCGCCCCGAACGCTACGAGCGCAACCCCAAGCTCCGCCTCGACGCACCCTCGATCCTCTTGGGGGACCGGGAGGTCCCGGTCCGCGACGCGGTCGCGGCGGTCCTGCGGCGGGTCGTCGCCGAGTGCGGCACGGTCGCGGGCCCGCCCAGGTCGGTCACGGTCACCGTGCCCGCGGGCTGGGGCCCGGCCCGACGCCACACCGTCGCCGACGCCGCTCTCGCGGCCGGCGCCGCATCCCCGGTCCTGCTTCCCGAACCGGTGGCCGCCGCGCGGTACTTCACCGAGGTCCTCGGCCACGAGCTGGCCCCCGGCCGGGCGCTCGTCGTCTTCGACCTCGGCGCCGGGACCTTCGACGCGAGCGCCGTGTCGCGCACCGCGACCGGCCACGAGGTGCTGGCCGTCGACGGTTCCGACCGGATCGGCGGGCACTACCTCGACCAGGCCCTGGTCGACCACCTCGGCGGGCGCTACATCGGGGAGCGCGCCGACCGCTGGGGTTCGCTGCTGGACCCCGACGCCGGGAGCGAGACGCTGCGGCAGCGCTTCGCCCTCTACGACGAGGTGCGGGAAGCCAAGGAGCGCCTCTCGCGCGGCACGGTCACCGAGGTCGTGGTGCCCGGGTTCGCGAACGAGGAGATGCTGACCCGCTCCGAACTCGAACTCCTGGCCCGCCCGCTCCTGGCCCGGGCGGTGGCGATCACCAAGGCCGTCATCCGTGAGGCGGGCCTGAGCCCCGAGCAGGTCGCCGGCGTCTTCATGGTCGGCGGCGCGAGCCGGATGCCGTTGGCCGCCACCATGATCCACCAGGAACTCGGCATCGCCCCGACGCTCATCGAACAGCCGGAGCTGGTGGTCAGCGAAGGCGCGGTCGCCGCGGCGCCGCCACCCGAGCCACCTGCGCCGCGGCTCGGGGCCGCACCGCCTCCGTACATTCCGGCCCTCGTTGCCCCGGTCGGCGCCCCGGTCTCCGGCGGTCCGGTCACCGCGCCGCTGCTCGGCATCCTGTCCTCCCGCGATCCCGCCCCCGAGCGCCGGTCCGCGCCCTGGCTGCTCGCCGCCGTCGTCGTGCTCGCCCTCGTTCTGGTCTCCGGCCTGACCTGGTTCATCACCGAGTACTCGAATCGCGCGGACGACTCGCCCGGCGACGGGAGCGCCGCTTCGAACGGGCCGAATCCGTCGTCCGACGGCGACGAGCCCGACTCGGACGAACCCGTGGCCTGGGGCGACGTCGAGATCACCGCGATCGAGACGATGCCGACCTCGATCACCGTCCACACCAGCGCAAGCGGCGACATGACCGGGTGCACCGCCGTGCTCGACGCGGGTGCGGGAGCCGGTGTCGAGCCGGGACTGGACTGCGCGGAGTTCGTCGTGGACGGCCTCTGGGCGAACACGGAGTACGAGGTCCTCCTGTACGGCCCCGGCGACGATCCGGCCGATGCCGACGGCGAGCCGATCGGCGACACCGCCCACACGCCGATGCAGACCGGCGAGGTGTACTGGGACTGCCCGACGGACCGCGAGTACTGCCGCAATCAGGGCGGCGAGCCGGGCATCCGGGGCGAGCCGGACGAGGCCGCGGCCATCGCGTACGCGTCGGTGGGGGAGGTCTTCGACCTGGTCTGCTACGAGACCGGTGACCTCATCACGCCCAGAGGAGACGGCGAGCCCGAGGGCTTCTGGGACTACCACCCCGGCAAGGACGCCTCCGACGTCATGGTCGAGGTGGTGCTGAGCCAGGGGGAGGTCGGGTACCTCCCGTTCGTGTGGCTGGTCGTCGACCCCGCCGACGTGAACTCGCTCGGGGGCGTGCGGCCCTGCTGAAAGACGGGCCGGGCGGCGCCGCGGGAACGGCGCCGCCCGGGCCTCGCCGAGATCAGGCCGGGCTCTCGGCCGGCACCGGTCGCGTCCCGACCTCCTTCTTGTTGAGCCACAGGGAGTCGACCGCCAAGGCGCCGCCGCCGGAGAACCCGATGGCGATGGAGATGGCGGCCAGCAGCAGCACGTACTCGTAGCCGCCGTCCCTGGAGTAGAACCCTCCGTCGAGGTGCACGAAGTACATCGCGCCGAGCATGACGCCCGCGAGGGCGAGTCCCGCCAGAGGTAGGAGCGCTCCCACAATAAGCGCGACGCCGCCGATGAGCTCGGCGGCCACCGTGAAGTAGGCCGACAGCGTGGGTGCCGGGATGCCCATGCCCTCGAATCCCTGCACGGTCGCGTCCATGCCGTTGACGCTGAACTTCTGCCAGCCGTGCGCGATGAAGACCACGCCGAGCATGACGCGTCCGATGAGGAGTCCGATCGGTTGAAGTCTTGCGATCATATGCCCTCCAAGGGGGAATGCTGCCCCTGGCGACGGGCCGATTGACTACATCGGACGGCGGTCGGCGCTGACCGCCCGGGAACCGGGGCAGGTTGGGTTGAATGTTCAACTAACCCAGGAGCCTATCAAGGAGCATAGACATCTGTAAATATGCCCGGTCTGAGTATTTATGTTTCGCGATCTGCAACGCGATGCCGCCGTGGCGAAAGTGGCCGCAGACCGCCGTCCGCGCCGCAGCGCCGCAGGCACTGCCGCCCTCAGTGGCGGCGGACCGCTTCCTCCACGAGCTTGAGGATGCGGCCGATGTCCAGGTCGTCCCGGCCGGTCGCCAGGTAGCGGACCAGGCCGTCGTACATCAGCGTGAGGAACCCGCCCAGGACCTCGATGTCGACGTCGGTGCGCAGCACACCGATCTCCCGCTGGTGCTCCAGCCGCTCGCGGCTGGCCTCGGCGATCGCCTCGCGGCGCCGCCCCCACGCCTCGGCGAACTCGGGATCGGTGCGCAGCCGCCGCGCCACCTCCAACTGCGTCCCCAGCCATCCGGCGATCTCGGGCTTGTCCGCGCCCGACGTCAGGTCCTGCATGACCCCGACGAGGCCCCGCTCGGCCACCGTCGCCGCCATCTCGGCCGCGTCCACCGAGGCCACGGCCAGGAACAGGGCGTCCTTGTCCCGGAAGTGGTGGAAGATCGCACCGCGCGAGAGCCCCGTGGCCTCCTCGAGCCGCCGCACGGTCGCACCCTCGTAGCCGAAACGGGCGAAACACGAGCGGGCGCCGTCGAGGATCTGCTGACGGCGCGAGTCGAGGTGTTCTTGGCTGACGCGAGGCACCCGGCAATCTTGCCACCTGGCGTTGGCCACCGGCCATGCAGTCGCCTACCGTTGGGCGGGTAGATCCGCGGTGACGACGGGGGAGAGGCGCATGAAGCAGAGCGATTTCTGGGACCGGATGAACGAGACCTTCGGCCCGACGTACGCGCGCTCGGTCGCCTCCGACCACAGTCTGGGGCAGCTCGGCGGCCGCACCATCGACCAGGCGCTCTCCGAGGGCGAGAACGCGAAGGCCGTGTGGATGGCCGTCTGCCGCGCCTGGCCGGAGCGGGTCCCCTCGCGCCTCGTGCGCTGACCCGGAACCCCGCGGACCGGGCTTTCCGCGACCCCGCGAGCCGTGCTTCCCCCAGCTCTGCGAACCGCGCCTTTTTCATCGCTGCGAACCGTGCTTTTTTCATCTCCGCGAACCGTGCTTTTTTCATCTCTGCGAGATGTGCCCTGTTCGAACATGCCGTTGTTCTAGGTTGTCGGGGGATGCGACTACCGTATTCGACATGGCTAAGCAGACAGGATCCACCAGGGGAGGCGGGATGAACTCCGCTCAGGACAAGGCTAAGGCGCTCGATCTCGCGCTGGCCCAGATCGACAAACAGTTCGGCAAGGGCTCGGTCATGCGACTGGGGGAGAAGCCGAAGCAGAACGTCAAGACCATCTCGACCGGCTCGATCGCGCTCGACGTCGCGCTCGGCGTCGGCGGCCTGCCGCAGGGCCGGATCATCGAGATCTACGGCCCCGAATCCAGCGGTAAGACCACGATCGCTCTGCACGCCATGGCGAATGTGCAGGCCGAGGGCGGTGTCGCGGCGATGATCGACGCCGAGCACGCGCTCGACCCGATCTACGCCGAGAAGCTCGGCGTCAACGTCGACGACCTCCTGGTCAGCCAGCCGGACACCGGCGAGCAGGCCCTGGAGATCGCCGACATGCTGGTCCGCTCCGGCGCCGTCGACCTCATCGTCATCGACTCGGTGGCCGCGCTCGTGCCGCGCGCCGAGATCGAGGGCGAGATGGGCGACTCGCACGTGGGCCTCCAGGCCCGCCTGATGAGCCAGGCGCTGCGCAAGATCACCGGCGGCCTGAACAACACCGGCACCACCATGATCTTCATCAACCAGCTGCGCGAGAAGATCGGCGTCATGTTCGGCTCGCCCGAGACCACCGCCGGCGGCAAGGCGCTGAAGTTCTACGCCTCGGTGCGACTGGACATCCGCCGGATCGAGACGCTCAAGGACGGCGGCGAGGCCGTCGGCAACCGCACCCGCGTCAAGGTCGTCAAGAACAAGGTCGGCTCGCCGTTCCGGCAGGCCGAGTTCGACATCCTCTACGGACACGGCGTGTCCAAGGAGGGCTCGATCATCGACATGGGCGTCGAGCACGGCATCGTGAACAAGTCCGGCGCCTGGTACACCTACGAGGGCGACCAGCTCGGCCAGGGCAAGGAGAAGTCCCGGCAGAACCTCAAGGACAACCCGGACCTGGCCATGGAGATCGAGAAGAAGATCAAGGAGAAGCTCGGCGTGGACGCCGCCGCCGACGCTCCGGGCGAGGCCGAGATTGAAGAACCAGCGGTCGACTTCTAAGCCGAACGATCCCGAGGCGGCCCGGCAGTACTGTCTCCAACTGCTGTCGGGCCGGCCCAGGACCCGTACCGAACTCGGCGACTCGATGCGCCGCAAGGGCTTCGAGGAGACGATCGTGGCCGAGATCCTGGAGCGCTACGCCGAAGTCGGCCTCATCGACGACGCCGTCTTCGCTCGCGCCTGGGTCGACTCGCGCCACCGCAGCCGCGGCCTGTCGAAGAAGGTCCTCGCCGGGGAGCTGCGCCGCAAGGGCGTCGACCCCGACTTCGTCGAGGCCGCCGTCGAAGCGGTCAGCGACGAGGACGAGCGCGAGGCCGCCCTCGCGCTCGCCCGCCGCCGCTACCGCTCGCTCGCCGGCCAGCCCGACGAGGCCGTCCTGCGCAAGCTCGTCGGGATGCTCGCCCGCAAGGGCTACGGCTCGGGCGTGGCGATCCCCGTGGTCAAGCAGGTCCTCGCCGAAGCCGAGAGCGAGGCCGCCGAACTGCTCGACGTCGACGCCCACTTCGAATAGCGGGACGCCGCACGACCCGCGCACCGGGAAGTGCGCACGCCGCGCCCGCCCGCACCGCGAATCGAAGGCCGGCGCCGATTCTCCAGCTCACGCCCCGGTACGGCCCCCGCCGCCACCGGGGCCTTCGGCGTTCCAGGATTCGGAATGCGGCAGGTCGGTAAGGCGCCGTTAACGCGTTCGACATACCATTGGCGCCGACGACGCAGCGCCGCGCCCGGTCCTCCGTCTCTCCTTACCTTTGCGAGGTATCCATGACCGAACCGAAACCCGTGGTGGTCATCGCCGACCCACTCGCGCCCGCTGCGATCGAGGTCCTCTCCGGAGACTTCGACGTCCGGGAGATCGACGGTACGAACGTGGAGTCCCTCCACGCCGCGCTGGTCGACG
Organism: Glycomyces harbinensis; assembly: GCF_900101745.1. Taxonomy (GTDB): domain Bacteria; phylum Actinomycetota; class Actinomycetes; order Mycobacteriales; family Micromonosporaceae; genus Glycomyces; species Glycomyces harbinensis. Next base: position 31,238 of record NZ_FNAD01000006.1, read on the forward strand.
CCGATGCCGTGATCGTCCGCTCCGCCACCACCATCGACGCGCCGGCCCTGGAGCACGCGCCCAAGCTCAAGGTCGTCGCCCGCGCCGGCGTCGGACTCGACAACGTCGACCTGCCCGCCGCCACCGAACGCGGCGTCATGGTCGTCAACGCCCCGACCTCCAACATCGTCTCCGCCGCCGAGCAGGCCATCACGCTGCTGCTCGCCAGCGCGCGCCACATCGCCCGCGCCGACGCCTCGCTGCGCGCCGGGCGCTGGGACCGCAAGAAGTTCACCGGCGTCGAGATCCAGGGCAAGACCCTCGGCGTGGTCGGCTTCGGCAAGATCGGTCAGCTCGTCACCACCCGCATGCAGGCCTTCGACATGGACGTCGTCGCCTACGACCCGTACGCCCAGCCCGCGCTCGCCGCGAAGCTCGGCGTCCGCCTCGTGGACCTCGACACCCTGCTCGCGTCCGCGGACTTCATCACGATCCACCTGCCGAAGACCCCCGAGACCGTCGGGATCATCGGCGAGGACGCACTGAACAAGGTCAAGCCCGGGGTGCGGATCGTCAACGCCGCGCGCGGCGGCCTGATCGACGAGGCCGCGCTCGCCGAGGCCCTCAAGGACGGCCGCGTCGCCGCCGCCGGCCTCGACGTGTTCGTCAAGGAGCCGTGCACCGACTCGCCGCTGTTCGCCCTCGACAACGTCGTGGCCGCGCCGCACCTGGGCGCCTCCACCCGCGAGGCCCAGGACAACGCCGGCCTCGCGGTCGCCAAGAGCGTCAAGCTCGCGCTGTCGGGCGAGTTCGTGCCCGACGCCGCGAACGTCCAGGCGGGCGGCGTGGTCCACGAGGCCGTGCGCCCGCTCCTGCCGCTGGCCGAGCGCCTGGGCCGCACCTTCAACGCGCTGTCCGGCTCCGCCGTCCAGTCGGTGACGGTCGAGGTCCGCGGCGAGGTCGTCGCGCACGACGTGACCGTGCTCCAGCTGGCCGCCTCCAAGGGCCTGTTCGTGGACGTGGCCGACTCGGTCACCTACGTGAACGCCCCGCTGGTGGCCGAGCAGCGCGGTGTCGAGGTCGGCCTGTTCACCGCGCAGGAGTCGCTGGAGTACCAGACGCTGCTGACGCTCAAGGGCGCCATGGTCGACGGCCGGGGTCTCACGGTCTCGGGCACGATCAGCCCCGGACCGCACGGCGGCCTGCGGCTGACCGAGATCGACGGCTTCGAGCTCGACATCGACCTGGACGGCTCGCTGCTGTTCCTGCGCTACACCGACCGCCCCGGCGTGGTCGGCCTCATCGGCGGGACCCTGGGAGACCTGGGCATCAACATCGCCGCGATGCAGGTGGCCCGCAAGGCCGCCGGCGGCGAGGCCGTCATGGCGATGGCCCTCGACGCGCCGGTGCCCGCAGAGGTGCTCGGCCGCATCAAGGACGCGGTCGGCGCCACGGGCGTCAAGGCCGTGACCCTTGAGGACTAGCGCTTGAACCTCCGCTGACGTGGAGGTTCATCGATGAGTTCCATCTGCTGAGAGTCGTGAGTCGGAATGCGGGACGGGTGCGTTAAGGTGAACGCACTCGCCCGCATTCCGCGTCTCCGGCCCCGAACGGCCGTTTCGAGACCGGCGGGCGCATCGAGTAAAAAGCAGAGAGGCAGCATGAGCAGGATCGCGGTCATCCCGGGCGACGGGATCGGGCAAGAGGTCATCGCCGAGGCGCAGAAGGTGCTCGCCGTGGCCCTTCCCGGCTACGAGTCGACCGAATACGACCTGGGTGCGCGCCTGTACAACCGCACCGGTGAGATCCTGCCCGACAGCGTACTGTCCGAACTGGACGAGCACGACGCCATTCTCCTGGGCGCCATCGGCGACCCGTCCGTGCCGCCGGGCGTCCTCGAGCGCGGCCTGCTGCTCAAGCTCCGCTTCGAGTTCGACCAGTACGTGAACCTGCGGCCCAGCCGCCTGTACCCGGGCGCGTCCTCGCCGCTGGCGGACGTCAAGCCCGGCGACATCGACTTCGTGGTCGTCCGCGAGGGCACCGAGGGCCTCTACGCCGGCGCCGGCGGGAACCTCCACACAGGCTCCCCTGCCGAGATCGCCACCGAGGAGTCCCTGAACACCCGCTACGGCGTCGAGCGGGTCGTCCGCGACGCGTTCGAGCGCGCCCGCCGCCGCCGCGGCCACCTGACCATGGTCCACAAGACCAACGTGCTCGTGCACGCCGGCGGACTCTGGAAGCGCGCCTTCGACGACGTCGCCGCCGAGTACGCGGACGTGACCACCGAGTACCAGCACGTCGACGCCGCGGCCATGTTCCTGGTGAACCGGCCCCACACCTTCGACGTCATCGTCACCGACAACCTCTTCGGCGACATCCTCACCGACATCGCCGCGGCCGTGACCGGCGGCATCGGCCTGGCCGCGACGGGTTCGATCAACCCCGACCACACGCACCCGTCGACGTTCGAGCCCGTGCACGGCTCGGCCCCCGACATCGCCGGGCAGGGCGTCGCCGACCCCGTCGCCGCGATCTCCTCGACCGCGCTCCTGCTCGAGCACCTGGGCCGCGCCGACGCCGCCATCGCGGTGAACGCCGCGGTCGAGCGCGAACTCGCCGGACGCGAGTCCGGAACCAAGATCCGCACCGGCGAGGTGGGCGACCGAGTAGCCGCCGACGTCGCCGGACAGCTCAGCTAACCAGCAGCCTCGACGCCCGGCGAGAATGCGCTCCTACAGAGCGCCTCGCCGGGCGTTTTGCCGTGTCGACCGCGACGCGGCCGCAGCCGCCCGAGAACCTGAACGAGCGGTAAGTTAGGCATCAGGACCACTACAGCACTGCCACACTCGAAGCCTGTTTTGATGTGAAGGACAGATCAATGACCACCGACGGTCTTCCCGACCTGCGGCGCGAGCCGCACCCGAACCCGACTCCGGACGCCGAGCTCGAGCGCATCCTCGCGAACCCCGTGTTCGGCACCGTGTTCACCGACCACATGTTCTCCCTGACCTGGACCGAGGGCCGCGGCTGGCACAGCGCCACCCTCAAGCCCTACGGCCCCTTGACCCTCTCTCCGGCCGCGGCGGTCCTGCACTACGCCCAGGAGATCTTCGAGGGCCTCAAGGCCTACCGGCACGACGACGGGAGCATCGGCCTGTTCCGCGCCGAGGCCAACGCGCACCGCCTGAACATCTCCGCCACCCGCATGGCGATGCCGCACCTCCCCGAGACGTGGTTCCTGGAGTCCATCCGCGAGCTCATCGGCGTCGACGGCCGCTGGGTCCCCGACCAGGACGAGGCCACGCTCTACCTGCGGCCCTACATGATCGCCTCCGAGGCGTTCCTGGGCGTGCGCCCGGCGAAGGAGTACCAGTACCTCCTCATCGCCTCGCCCGCCGCCGCCTATTTCAAGGGCGGCCCGAAGCCGCTGACGCTGTGGGTCTCCGAGGAGTACAACCGGGCCGGGCCCGGCGGCACCGGCGCGGCGAAGGCCGGCGGCAACTACGCCGCGAGCCTCCTGCCCCAGTCCGAGGCCATCGACCACGGCTGCGACCAGGTGATCTTCCTTGACGCCGTCGAATACAAGTACGTCGACGAGCTCGGGGGCATGAACCTGTTCTTCGCCTACGAGAACGAGCGGGTGCTCTACACCCCTGAACTGGGCACCATCCTCCCCGGCATCACCCGCGACGCGATCCTCACCCTTGCGATGGAGGCCGGCTGGGAGGTCCGCGAGACGAAGTACTCGATCGAGCGCTGGCGTGACGACGCCGCGTCCGGCCTGCTCACCGAGGCGTTCGCGTGCGGCACCGCCGCCGTGATCACCCCGGTCGGCACCGTGAAGAGCCGCGACGGCGACTTCAGCATCAGCGGCGGCGAGGCCGGCAAGTTCACGATGCAGCTGCGCCAGACCCTCCTCGACATCCAGTACGGCCGCGCCGAGGACACCCACGGCTGGGTCACCAAGGTCGCCTGACCGGACCGCCGCCGAGGGCGGCGGCGCTGCGCGCATCCGGCTGAAAACCGGATGGTCCCGTGTCCCCTTCCCGTACCTTTGAGACCACGTGTGTCAAGGCTCGGGGAGGGGACTTTGGGCGAGGTCACCATTCGGCTGAACCGGTTCGGCCTGGAGCGCGGCCGCATGTGGCAGGCGGTCCTCGCCGCCGTCGCCATCGCCCTGCCCCTCGCGGTGTGGCTCGGCCTCGAACGGGCCCTCGGCGACTCGGTCCAGACCATCGGCGACGGCGACACGCTCTACCTCCAGTCCTCCCCGGTGGCCGCGGCCAGCCTCGAATACGAGCTGCCCGGCAAGGGCTGGACGAGCCCGGGCGTGCACTTCGCCGACCAGCGCCAGAACTTCACCCGCGACCACCTCACCGCCTCGGTCGAGGTCGACTCCGGCGTCGACAGCCTCGAACGCCTCCTGGAGCGCCGCGCCTCCCAGATCGTCGGCCAGCCCGGGTACGCCTACAACAACCTCAGGGCCTACACCGACACCGCGACCGGCCTCACCGGCTTCCGCGCCGACGTCATCGGCATCGACACCGCCGGGTCGATCACCGTGGTGGGCAACGACAAGGGCGCCGCCGCGATCCTCGTGCTCCTCGCGCCCGGAGCCGACCCGAACGCGGCGACCGTCGACCCCGCGCCCTTCATCGCCACGTTCAAGCTGGAGGGCGAATGACCGTCCGCACCGAACGCGTCGTGGTCGAGAGCCAGGGCAACTTCGTCCGGCTCCGGCGCCCCGCCTACTGGCTCTACGTCGCCTGCCTCGTCTACGGCCTGCTCGAACTCGGCCGCGCCCTCTCGCCCGACTACGACGAGATCGCGACCGCCCTGTGGGCCTCCATCGCCATCAACACGCTCGTGGCGATCGTCTTCCTGGTCATCCTGTCGCGCCTGGACCTGTTCGAGCGCGAACCGCCCTCGGTGCGCGCCGCCGCCATGTGCTGGGGCGGGCTCGCCGCCGTCGCGTTCGCCATGATCGCCAACAACGCCGCCCTCGTGGTCCTCGCCGACATCGCCGACGCCCAATGGGCCCGCACCTGGGGCCCGGCCATCATCGGCCCGGTCAACGAGGAATGGCTCAAGGCCCTCGGCGTGGTCATGCTCGTCCTCATCGTCCGCGAGCACTTCGACCGGTCCATAGACGGCCTCATCTACGGCGCCCTGGTCGGCCTCGGCTTCCAAGTGGTCGAGAACCTGACCTACGCGATCAACTTCGCGGTCATGAACCCCAACTCGGACCTGTCGGGGGCCCTCAGCGTCACCTTCACGCGCGTGCTGGTCGCCGGACCCTGGTCCCATCCGCTGTACACCGGCGCGGCCGGACTCGGCATCGCGTTCTTCGTGACGCAGACCCGGCGCCGCCTCAGCACCCGCCTGGGCGTCGCGATCGGCCTGTTCGCGCTGGCCCTGGGCATGCACGCGCTGTGGAACCTGCCGGTCCCGGCCGGGCTGACCCCGGCGCTGACGATCCCGCTGACCTACGGCAAGGGCCTGTTCATCCTCGGCCTGTTCTTCGTCCTGTACCACTTCGCGGCCCGCGCCGAATGGCGCTGGTTCGTCACCACCATGTCCGACGAGGACGAATCGGTGATCACCACGACCGACCTCACCGAGATGCGGTCGCTGCGCAGCAGGCGCAAGGCCCGCAAGAAGGCCGCGAAGCGCTGGGGCAAGCGGGCCTCGCAGCTGCTGCGGCAGCTGCAGCGGGAGCTGGTGAACCTGGCGACGCTCGCCGCCCGCGACCAGCGCCGCGGCGAGAGCGTCCCCGACGGGCCCGACGTGCAGGCGGTCAAGCGCAACATTGCCGCGATCCGAGCCGAACTGGACGAGGCCAAGTCCGGGACGAAGCGCTTATTCCCCGACGGGGCCCTTCTGCGGGTCGGGCGCGCTCGACGCCTCCTTCGAGGTCTGGCCGTCGCCCGGGAGGCTCACGGACTCGCTGGGCTCCCCGCTCGTCGGCGGCTCCGAGGTCGGCTCCTCGGTCGGCTCCTGCGTGGGCGGCTCGGACGTCGGCTCCTCGGTCGGCTCCTCAGTGGGGGCCGGCGAACTCGATCCGCCCTCCTCCTCCGACGGTCCCGAGGTCTCGTCGCCGCCGATCGGGACGAGCCCCGGCGCGCCGCCGGGACGGGCGCCCGAGCCGGAGCCGCGCACCTCGGACTCCTCGTCGCTCGGCGCGGCGTCCGGATCGGCCGCCTCGCCGCCCACCGGCGCCTCGGAGGCGGACTCGGAGGACTCCGCGTCCTGCCCGGTGGTGTCCGAGCCGAGCCCGAACCAGCCGTCGATGATGCCCGCGTCCTCGCCGTCGCCGCCGAGCCCGGCCAGCCCCGGCACCGGCTCGCGCAGCAGCGCCCCGGTGGCGAGGACGCCGCCCGCGATCGTGGCCACGGCGATCACCCCGACCCGGCGGAACCGCCGCGACCGGTGCAGGTCGTACGAGAGCGAGCGGAGCGCGCCCTTGGTCTCGCGCCCGATGGCGCCGAAGAGTCCCACGTTTCTCCCACCGTCCGTTGATGTCCCTACGCCCGGTTCAACGAGCGAGGCGACCGGTGGTAACCGTTGGGTCACCCGTGCGGGGATGAATCGGCCCCTTCGGGTGACGACCGTTGCCGCAACCGCCGGCGGCGAGCTACGGTCCCGGCTCAGAAGTCGCGCTTGACGGCCTTGACCAGCAGCCCGGCGAAGACCTCCAGCGCCGCCGGGTCCACGTCCGGTCGCGAGGACTCCAGCGCCGCCTCCGCTTCCGCCGCAAGCGCTTCGATGCGCGCCTCGGTGTCGGCCAGCGCGCCGGTGTCCATCAGGACCGCCCGCAGCCGCGCCACGCCGGCCTCGTCCAGGTCCGGGTCGCCCAGGCTCCGGTCGAGCGCCGCCCGCTGGGCCCCGTCGGCCGCGGCCCAGGCCCTCGCGACCAGGAACGTGTGCTTGCCCTCGCGCAGGTCGTCCCCGGCGGGCTTGCCGGTCTGCGCCGGGTCGCCGAAGACCCCCAGCACGTCGTCGCGCAGCTGGAACGCCTCGCCCAGCGGCAGGCCGATCGCCGAGTAGTGCGACCGCACGGCCTCGCCCGCGCCCGCCAGCGACGCGCCGATCAGCAGCGGGCGCTCGATGGTGTACTTCGCGGACTTGTAGCGGGCCACCTTCGCGGCCGTCGCCTCCGAGACGTCCCGGCGCACCTCCGAGAGCACGTCCAGGTACTGCCCGGCGCTCACCTCGGTCCGCATCAGGTCGAAGTCGCGCCGCGCGGCCGCGACCGCGGCCACCGGCATCCCCGCCGAGCACAGCAGCTCGTCCGACCAGGCCAGGCACAGGTCCCCGAGCAGGATCGCGGCGGCCGTCCCGAACTCGTCGGGCCGTCCCGACCAGCCCTGCCCGCGGTGCAGGGCCGCGAATCGCCGGTGCACCGAGGGCGCCCCGCGCCGCGTGTCCGAACCGTCGATGAGGTCGTCGTGCATGAGCGCCGAGGCCTGGAGCAGCTCCAGCGACGAGACGCACGCGACCAGCTCCGGAGAGTCCGCCAGGCCCGCGCCCCGCGCGCCCCAGTACGCGAACGCCGGGCGCAGCCGCTTGCCGCCGCCCAGCACGAAGTCGCGGACCGCATCCGCGTACGAACCGAGCCACGGGTCGATGCCGCAGATGACGGCGGCCTGCCGGTCGAGGAAGGCGGTCAGGGCGGCGTCGATGCGCTCGTTGAGCTCCACGGTTCGAACACTAGGCGCACGCGGGCCGATCCCAACTGTTGGGTGGTGACGAGTGCAGGTCAGGACACGTGTGTCAGAACCGTTACCGTTGTCGGCATGACACTCGGAGTGCCCAGCGTGATGCCGGTCAAGGCCGCCAAGATCGGCGACCTGCTCCGCTCCGGCACGCCCAAGTTCTCCTTCGAGCTCTTCCCTCCCCGCGACGAGAAGGCCGACGGCATCCTGTGGCGGACCATCCGCAACCTGGAGCAGCTCGGCCCCGACTTCGTCTCGGTCACCTACGGCGCCGGCGGCCTCACCAGGGAGAAGACGGTCGAGACGACCGAGCTCATCAACGCCGAGACCACCATGCTGACCATGGCCCACTGCACGGCCGTCGACCACACCGTCGGCGAGCTGCGCAACCTCATCGGCCACTTCGCGAACGTCGGCGTCCGCAACATCCTCGCCCTGCGCGGCGACCCGCCCGGCGACCCGCGCGCCGAGTGGATCGAACACCCCGGCGGGATGCGCTACGCCTACGAGCTGGTCGAGCTCATCAAGTCCTCCGGCGACTTCAGCGTCGGCGTCGCCGCCTTCCCCGAAGGCCACCCGCGCGACGCCGACTGGGAGACCGGGGTGCGCCACTTCGTCGCCAAGTGCCGCGCCGGGGCCGACTTCGCCATCACCCAGATCTTCTACCGGGTCGAGGACTACCTGCGCCTGCGCGACGCCGTCGTGGCCGCCGGGTGCGACATCCCGATCGTCCCGGGCATCATGCCCGTCACGAACATCAAGCAGATCGAGCGGTTCGCGGTCCTCACCGGCATGGCCTTCCCCGCGGCGCTGGCCGAGCGCCTGCGCGCGGTCGAGGGCGACCGGGACGCCATCCGGGACATCGGCGTCGAGGTCGCGACCGACATGGGCGAGCGCCTCCTCGCCGAGGGCGCCCCGGGGCTGCACTTCACCACCTTGAACCACTCGCGTTCGACGCGCCGGGTGTGGCAGAACCTCCGCAAGAGCTGATGTCGGCAACCCGATCGAGGGATTGCGGTCACCGAGTGAACACGTAGAGTCCTTCCTTATGTTCGATGCTGCGAATGCGCGTTTGATGTCGTCTGCTACAACAACACCCATGCGCACCCGAGTGCCCGCCGACTCCCTTGTAGGCAAGGTCATCCTCTCCACCCGGTTCCAGCCCGGCCTGGTCGTCGGCATCGGCCTGGTCGCCGCCCTCCTCGTGCCCGTCAGCGTGCGACTCGGCGGGCCGATCATCCTGGCCGCCCTGCCGCTCATCGCCGTCACGGCCCTCGCCGACGCGTCCTACGCGCTCCTCGCCGCGCGCTCGACCAGCCTCTCGCGCCGCGTCCTGGTCCTCGAACCGCTCGCCGCCCGCGTCTCCGAGGCCTCGTGGCTGATCGCCCTCTGGTTCCTCGGCGCCCCCGGCTGGGCCGTCGCCGTCACCGGCGCGCTGTGCTGGATGTACGTCCAGACGCGCTCGCGGGCCCGCGAGGTCGGCCTGCGCGACCTCGGCATGACGACGCTGGGGGAGCGGTCGGTGCGCGAGTTCGTGGTCGCGATCGGCTTCGGCGCGGCCGGCGTCATCGCCGTCGCCGGCGGCGGCCAGTACGAGCAGTGGATCGGCGGCGCGATCACCGTCACCGTGACCGCCTGGATGCTCCTGGCCGCACTCGGCCTGCTGCAGCTGGTCATCGTCGTCTCGGCGGCGCTGCGCAACGACTGACCCGCCCGATACCTCACGGGAATGATCCGGCCGGGAGCCGTGTTATTCCCTCCATGCGCCACGACGACATCACCGACGACCAGATCGCCGCCTTCATCGACTCCGCCTCCCGGGAGCCGCAGGTCCCCGAGGAGACCCAGCGGCTGCGCGACGCCGAGGAGATGCTCGCGCACAAGGACCCCCACGCGGCCCTGAAGTTCCTGGAGCCGCTGCTGCGCGACCACCCGGACCACCCGGACGTCGTGCTCCTCGCGGCCCGCGCCTACTTCAAGTCGGCGCAGCTGAACAAGGCGCTCGCGCTGTCGGAGAAGATGGTCGAGTCCAACCCGGCGGACTTCTACGCCCGGCTGCTCTTGGGCCGCACGCTCCAGCGCCTCGGCCGGGACGACGAGGCCCGCGGCCACCTGCGCCTGGTGGACGAGGTCACCGAGTAGTCCGCCGCGCGGCGGCGGAGCATGGCCGTCCGCGAGGAGCGGATTTTTTCGAACACCGGATTCGCCCTGAGTGAATTCAAGGGGCCGCGAGCCGTCAGGTTCGCGGCCCTTTTCCATTGCCGTGCAATGGCTCCGCTGTCGGATGGGCGACAATCCGTAGCCGATCGCTGATTTTCGGCAAGGATGGGGGTTGGAATTGTCGGACCCCTGTGGTTCCATATTTCTCGAACGCAAGTTCGAACAGGTTTAGGAGGCCATGATGGCAGCTTCTCGACCCGGAGCCACCCGATCCGCTTCGTCCGTCACCACCCGCGGCGCGAACGCGCCCCGACTCGTGCAGGTCGGGAGCGTTTCGAACTCCCGCCTGCGCATCCCCGCAGACCAGCTCCCCAACCGCTCCCCGCTGCAACTGCTCGCGACCGCCCGCACCGATCTCGACGACGCCGCCGAGCGCGTGCGGCCCGGCGAGCGCTACGCCGAGGCCCACATGGCGGCCCTGCGCGTCGCGGTCGCCGTGCTCGCCGTCAGGGCCGGCGACGCCACCGGCAGGCGCCGTCCCGGCCGCCCGTCGAGCACCTGGGAACTCCTCAGGGGCGTCGCACCGGAACTGGAGGAGTGGGCCTCCCATTTCGCCCGCACCGCGCGCAAGCGGGTGCTCGCCCAAGCGGGCATCCCCGACATCGTCACGCCCGAGGAGGCCGATGCGATCGTCGCCGACGCCCGGCGGTTCCTCGACGTGGTGGTGCGCCTCCTGGGATTCAGCGCGCTCGCGCACTGAACATGCGCGCAGCGGCGCGACGGTCCGCTCAACGTGAGCCGGGCAGCGCGCCGCACCCGATGACGCACTGAAGGAACGCCCTCCGGCGTCGGTGGCTCCGCCGGAGCGGGTGTTCCCTCAGCGACCCGAGGCCGATCAGGTCCCCGGCCGCGGGTGACTCCCGCCGTGCCCGGCGGTACGCATGCTCTGAATAAACGACGGCGGTTATACGATTGCTGCTGGCCGAGGCGTTCGCGAGAATGGTCCGAAGCCGACCAATGACTAGCCGTTTCCTTCGAGGAGTTTTGAGCCCGTGTATCGGACACACCTCGCCGGCACCCTGAGTGCCGCTGACGTCGACCAGCAAGTCACCCTCGCCGGATGGGTGGCGCGACGACGCGATCACGGCGGGGTGGAGTTCGTCGATCTGCGCGACGCCTCGGGTGTCGTCCAGGTCGTCTTCCGCGATTCGGAGGCCGCCAAGGTCGCCCACGAACTGCGCAACGAGTTCTGCGTCTCGGTCACCGGCACCGTCCTGCGCCGCCCCGACGGCAACGAGAACCCCGAGCTGCCGACCGGCCAGATCGAGCTCAACGCGACCGGCCTCGAAGTGCTCTCCGAGTCCGCGCCGCTGCCGTTCCAGATCGACGACCACGTGGACGTCTCCGAGGACATCCGGCTGCGCCACCGCTACCTCGACCTGCGCCGCACCGGCCCCAACAACGCGATCCGCTTGCGCTCCAAGGCCAACCACATCGCCCGCAACCTCCTGGTCGAGGACGGCTACGTCGAGATCGAGACCCCGACGCTGACCCGCTCCACCCCCGAGGGCGCCCGCGACTTCCTCGTGCCGGTGCGCCTCCAGCCCGGCACCTGGTACGCCCTGCCGCAGTCGCCGCAGCTGTTCAAGCAGCTGCTCATGGTCGGCGGCTTCGAGAAGTACTTCCAGATCGCCCGCTGCTACCGCGACGAGGACTTCCGCGCCGACCGCCAGCCCGAGTTCACCCAGCTCGACATCGAGGCCTCCTTCGTCGACCAGGACGACGTCATCGACCTGGGCGAGCGCATCGTCCAGGCCCTGTGGTCCGAACTCGCCGACCACCGGGTCCAGCTGCCGATCCCGCGCCTGACCTGGCACGACGCCATGGACCGCTACGGTTCCGACAAGCCGGACCTGCGCTTCGGCCAGGAGCTGATGGAGCTCACCGACTACCTGCGCGGCACCGAGTTCCGCGTCTTCGCCGGCGCGATCGACGCCGGCGGCTACGTCGGCGCGGTCGTCATGCCCGGCGGCGCCGCCCAGACCCGCAAGGAGCTCGACGGCTGGCAGGACTGGGCCAAGGCGCGCGGCGCCAAGGGCCTGGCCTACATCACCTTCAACGCCGAGACCGGCGAGCCCAAGGGCCCGGTCGCCAAGAACCTCTCCGAGGAGCACCTGGCCGGCCTCGCCGACGCCGTGGGAGCCAAGGCCGGGGACGCGGTCTTCTTCGCCGCCGGCACCGACCGCCGCGACGCCCAGGAGCTGCTCGGCGCGGCCCGCCTCGAAGTCGGCCGCCGCGTCGGCCTCATCGACCCCGACGCCTGGGCGTTCTGCTGGGTCGTCGACGCCCCCATGTTCGAGCCCACCGACGACGGCGGCTGGACCGCGATCCATCACCCCTTCACGTCGCCGAACCCCGAGTGGGTCGACAAGTTCGAGACCGACCCGTCGAACGCGCTCACCTACGCGTACGACATCGTCTGCAACGGCAACGAGCTGGGCGGCGGCTCCATCCGCATCCACGACGCCAAGGTCCAGAGCCGCGTCTTCGACGTGCTCGGCCTGACCCGCGAGGACGCCGAGGAGAAGTTCGGCTTCCTCCTCGACGGGCTCAAGTACGGCGCCCCGCCGCACGGCGGCATCGCCCTCGGCTGGGACCGCGTCACCGCGATCCTCGCCAAGGCCGACTCGATCCGCGACGTCATCGCGTTCCCCAAGTCCGGCGGCGGCGTCGACCCGCTGACCTCGGCACCGACCCCGATCACGCCCGAGCAGCGCAAGGAGGCCGGCATCGACTTCACGCCCGAGCCCGAAGCGGGTACCGAGCCGGTTGCCGATTAGCCCTACGATGTCGTAGTGGGCGGCCCGAGCCTGCGGCTCGGGCCGTCTCCTATTCGATGTGCCAGGTTGCCCCTCAACACCTTCCGACCGGTGAGAGTCCGTGGGCGGCGGCCGTGGCCCTTCAGTGCCTGGTATATGTAACATCCGGCCGACGCAGAAGTAACGAGGAGCGGGTTCGACGTGCAGAGCGGGACCTTGGTGGCGGGTCGCTATCGATTGGACGAGCGGCTGGCCGCAGGCGGCATGGGCGAGGTCTGGAAGGGCACCGACACCAGACTCGGACGCGCGGTCGCGATCAAGATACTCCACGCAGGACTCTCGAACAGCGACAAGTTCCGCGCCCGCTTCCAGCTCGAGGCCCGTGCCGTCGCCGCGCTCCAGTCCCCGGGCATCGTCGCGCTCTACGACTACGGCGAGGAGACCACCGACGACGACGGCCTCGTCTCCTACCTGATCATGGAGCTCGTGCGGGGCCGCTCCCTCGCCGAGATCCTCCGCGACCGCGGCCCGCTCCCTCCCGCCGAGGTCATGCAGATCGTCTCGACCGCCGCCGACGCGCTCGAGACCGCCCACCGCCACGACATCATCCACCGCGACATCAAGCCCGCGAACCTGCTCGTGGACGAGGAGACCGGCGCGACCAAGATCGTCGACTTCGGCATCTCCGCGGCACGCGGCGCCTCCGGCCTCACCGAGACCGGCACCGTCATGGGAACGCTTGCCTACGCGTCTCCCGAGCAGCTCAACGGCGCCGAACTGACCGGCGCGAGCGACCTGTACTCGCTCGGCATCGTCGCCTACGAGGCGCTGACGGGCCGGCCCCCGTTCGTCTCCGACACGCCCGTCGCGGTCATGAACGGCCACATGACCCAGGCTCCGCCGCCGCTCTCCCGCGACATCCCCGCGGGGATCGCCCAGGTCGTGCTCCAGTCGCTCCAGAAGGACCCGGGCGCCCGCTACACCTCCGCGGCGGAGATGGCCCGCTCGGCGCGCGAGGGCCACGTCGTCACCGGCGCCGTCCCCTCGCCGGGCTCGACCCCCTCGGACGGCCAGAAGACCCAGTACTTCGGCTCCGACCAGACGGCCCTGTTCGGCGCCGCGGCCGGCGGCAACACCGCCGAGCAGCCCACCGGCGTGATGGCCCCGGACGAGGAGAAGAGCCGCCTCACCCCGTGGCTCATCACCGCCGCCGTCACGGCGGCAGTGGTCATCATCGGACTGCTCATCTGGTGGAACGTGCTGCGGGACAGAGATCCCAGCGGCAACATCGAGAACAACAACACGAGCTCCAGCGAAGCGGCCACCTCGGAGGAGGAGGTCACCTCAGAGGTGGAGACCACCACCGAGGAAGACGACGACGACTGGACGCCCACGACCGAGGAGGAGACCTCGGAGACCCCGAGCGAGACGCCCTCGGAAACGCCCAGCGAGACGCCGTCAGAGACGCAGAGTGAGACGCCGTCGGAGGAACCGACGACCGAGGAACCGACCTCCGATGCGCCGACTAGCGAAGCGGACGACGGCGGCGAGGGCGTGTAGCCCACGCCCGCAACGACATCGAGGCCCCCGAGCGCACGCTCGGGGGCCTCGTCGCTCTCACCTAACTGCCGATCGGCCGGTACCGGACCACCTTGTCCTCGCCGTTGCCGTTCGAGGTCGTGACCCACAGCCAGCCGTCCGGGCCCAGCTCCACCGTGCGGATGCGGCCGAGTTCCGAGACCAGTTCGGCCACCGGCTCGCCCACCTCGCCGCCGCTCAGCGGCACCGTCCACAGGCGCTGGCCGCGCAGCGCTCCGATGTAGATCGTGTCGCCGACGACCTCGGCCCCCGAAGGCGAGGCCTCGGCGGTGCTCCAGGTGACCAGCGGGTCGACGAACTCCGGCGCGCCGCCGGTGCCCTCGACCTCCGGCCAGCCGTAGTTCGCGCCCGGCTCGGCGCGGTTGAGCTCGTCCCAGGTGTTCTGGCCGAGCTCGGAGAAGTACATCTCGCCGTCCGCGTCCCAGGTCAGGCCCTGGACGTTCCGGTTGCCCCAGGTGTAGACCAGCGAGTCCTCGAAGGGGTTGTCCTCGGGGACGGTCCCGTCGGGGTTCGCGCGCAGGATCTTGCCCCCGAGGCTGTCGAGGTCCTGCGAGTTGGCGCTGTCGTTCGCGTCGCCGGTCGAGATGTAGAGCTTGTCGTCCGGCCCGAACGCGAGGCGGCCGCCGTTGTGGTTGAGTGCCGAGGGAATCCCGGTCACGACCGGTTCGGGCTCGAACCGGTCGAGCGTGAACCTGACTACCCGGTTGTCCTCTTCGGTCGACAGGTACGCGTAGATCCAGCCGTCGGTCGCGAACGTCGGCGACACGGCCAGGCCGAGCAGGCCCCGCTCGTCGAACGAGCTGGTGCCGCCGACGACGTCGAGGGTCCCGAGCACGACCGGATCGGCGTCGTAGCCGATGCGAAGGACATCGCCGGAGTTGCGCTCGGCGGCGAGCGCCGAGACGCCGTCGGGCAGGAACGTGAGTCCCCAGGGGATCGTGAGCCCCGTGGCGACCGTGTCGCCGGTGCGGAAGTCGAACTCGGGAACGGCGGCGGGCGCCGCCGATTCCTCCTGGGCAGAGGCGGTGGCCGTGCCCGCGGCCAGTACCAGACCGGCGATGGCCGCTCCGATGGCAGGCAGTCTGCGTCGCATGGCTGCTCCTTGTCTCTCATGGTGCCGGGTGATGAAAGCGAAGAAATCATGATATAGATGGATTTCAATTAACCGCAACCCCGGCGCTGATCCGCGGCGGTCACGGCAAGGCCCTCCGGATGCCAACGGCCGCAATCGGCCCGGTAACGAGTCGGCAATGTGACAGCCTCTGGGCCTCGGCCTCCGGCGGCCGTCCCTTAAGCTCAGATCCAGGCACGCAGCGTCCCCCGAACCCAGGAGCAACCCACATGACCTCCCGCACCGCACAGCGCCTCGCCGGCGCGATCGCCGCACCCGCGCTCGGACTGGCCCTCGTCGCCTGCGGCGACGGCGGGAACGACACGTCCGGCGGCTCCGGCGACGCCGACAACCAGGCCGCAGCGCAGCTGAGCCCCCAGGAGGCCGTCCTGGCCTCCGTCGAGGGACTCAACGACTCCTCGTACAAGATGGAGTCGACCATGACGGTCAACGGCCTCGACTACCTGGTCTCCTCCGGCACCTACGCCGGCGAGAACTCCCAGGCGAGCGCCGACATCCTCATGAGCGCCCTCATGGAGGCCAGCGGCGAGCAGCTCACCCCCGAAGAGGCCGAGATGATGGGCTCCATGTTCGGCGACATGCACACCGAGACCGTCGTCATCGACAAGGTCCTCTACATGCAGATGAGCGGCGGCATGTTCGACGCCATGGCCGAGGACTTCGGCGAGAACGCCTGGTTCACCATGGACCTCACCGAGGACGCGGCCCTCAGCGACATCTACTCCCAGTACGGCGGCATGGACCTCGGCGAGCAGACCGAGCTCATCCTCACCGACCTGACCGACGTCGAGGAGACCGCCGACGGCACCTTCACCGGCACGCTCGACGCCGACTCCGAGGCGATGACGGCCCTCTCCGGGGCCTCCGGCGCCGAGGCCAGCGCACTGGTCGACGGCACCGAGGTGACCGTGACCCTCGACGGCGACGGCCTCCTGCAGACCATGGTCATGTCCCTGCCCGAGTACCAGGGCATGACCATGGAGATGACCAGCGAGATCGTCGAGATCGGCGGCGACTACACGATCACGGCCCCCGACACCGACAACCTCCACGACTTCGAGGAGTTCGGCGCCGCCCTCGGCGGCGGCATGTAGCCCCCGATCGAACCGAAGGCCGCCGCGCGCCGTCGCGGCGGCCTTCGGCGCGTCACCCGAAAGCCCGGTCCGCGTCATACGCCGCGCCCAGATCTGCGGTCCGCTCATGCAGATGGCTTACGCTGAGGGTGACATGGACGCACCAGGCTTGTTCGATATCGCCGGTCCGCCGGAGCCGCAGGGCTCGGGGATCCTCGGCACGGGATCGGCCACCGGCGACGAGCCGCTGGCCGTACGCATGCGCCCGCGCGCGCTGGACGAACTGATCGGCCAAGACCACCTGCTCGGCCCCGGTTCGCCGCTGCGCCAGGTGGTCGAGGGCCGACAGCCGCTCTCGGTGATCCTCTGGGGCCCGCCCGGTTCGGGCAAGACCACCATCGCGCACCTCGTCGCCCAGTCGGGCGATCGGCGCTTCCGGGCGATGTCGGCGCTGAACTCGGGCGTCAAGGACGTGCGCGCGGCCATCGACGAGGCCCGCCGGGTCCGCCGCACCGGCGGCCCGCAGACGATCCTGTTCATCGACGAGGTCCACCGCTTCACCAAGACCCAGCAGGACTCGCTCCTGGGCGCGGTCGAGGACCGCACCATCACGCTCCTGGCCGCCACCACCGAGAACCCGTACTTCTCCGTGGTCGCGCCGCTGGTGAGCCGCTGCGTGCTCCTGACGCTGCGGGAGCTCGACGCGACCGACGTCGGCGAGCTCGTCGACCGGGCCGTCGCCGACGAGCGCGGACTGGGCGGCGCGGTCACACTCGCGAAGGAGGCCCGCGAGCACCTGGTGCGCACCGCCGCCGGGGACGCCCGCAAGGCCCTCACCGCTCTGGAGGCCGCCGCCCTCACCGTGCATGCCGAAGGGGCCGAGGGCGAACCCGAGATCACCGTCGCGGTGGTCGAGGCCGCCATCGACACCGCCGCGGTCCGCTACGACCGCGACGGGGACGGCCACTACGACGTGGCCAGCGCGTTCATCAAGAGCCTGCGCGGCTCCGACGTCGACGCGGCGATGCACTACCTGGCGCGCATGGTCGTCGCGGGCGAGGACCCCCGGTTCATCGCCCGCCGCCTGGTGATCTTCGCGTCCGAGGACGTCGGCATGGCCGACCCGACCGCGCTCCTGGCGGCCACGGCCGCCGCGACCGCCGTGGAGCGGATCGGCATGCCCGAGGCCCGGATCAACCTCGCCCAGGCCGTCGTGCACCTGGCGACGGCGCCGAAGTCCAACGCGGTCATCACCGCCGTCGACGAGGCCATCAAGGACGTGCGCCAGGGCAAGATCGGCCCCGTCCCGCCCGATCTGCGCGACGCCCACTACAAGGGCGCCGGGAACCTCGGCCACGGCGCAGCCTACGTCTACCCGCACAGCGACCCCCGCGGGGTGGTCCCGCAGCGGTACGCCCCCGACGTGGTCGCCGGGCGCGACTACTACCGGCCGACCCGCCACGGCCGCGAGGCCGAGATCGCCGACCGGCTGGAGAAGCTGCGCCGGATCATCCGGCTGGACCGCGACCGGGATCCGGGCGATGACTGAGCCGCGGCCGGGCCCGCGCTCCTCGAGCCGTCTCGCGGCAACCCTGGAGCACACCGGGACGCGCATCGAGCGGCTGCGCATGACGGTGGTCGCGGTCGGCGTCACGGCCGTGCTGCTGGTCGCCGCGGTGCTGTGGCTGGGCCGGGCGGTCACGGTCGACCCGACGCGCCGGGCCGCCGACGAGCTGTCGGTCCCCGGCTGGGCCGCGGTATCGGTCCACGACGAGACCTACGGGAGCCGCTGGTGCCTGGGGGAGTGCCGGGTGCGGATGCGCACGTGGACCTCGGAAGGGACCGTGGACGACACCGCCCTGGAGTACTGGGAGGCGGCCCTGAACGCCGGCTGGACCCCGGCCGACCCCGGAACGTGCGTCGGCGGCGTGGGCGAAGAGGGCTGCTACACGCGCGACGAGCTGTACCTCGAGCTGTGGGTGGTGCCCGTCGAATGCGACGACCGGTACGAGCTGTGCGTCGGCGCGGAGGTGACCGCGGTGGTGGCCTCCCAGGCCGCGCTGCCGCGCCTCGCGGAGGAGCGCGAATCGGCTCCGGACGCGGCCTGAGCGCCCGCGTCCCGCGCCGGCCGGACTGGACAGTGGACCGACGCGCCCCGTTGCGCCGGATGTCCGGTCCCGCAAGGTAAGGTCGACACCGCGCCGTTCGCGCGAGGACCCGACGACGCCGTGACCGCAGTTTCCATCATGGCGACGCTCGCGAGCCGCAATCCGGCTCAGGCCCCCCGAGCGGCGAGACCACACACTTCATCGACGGTGACGGACACCGGCGGTATTCGCGACAGGGGGACAGCGTGCCTGAGGAGACCTTGGCAGTGGAGTTCGACAACGTGGGCCTCTGGGAGGTCGCGCTCCTCATCATCTCGGTCGCGATTTTCATCGCCTGCCTGTGGCTCTCCGCAGGGCTGATCCGGAAGGCCACCGGCACGTTGAGCCGGGTCAACAGCGTGCTCGACAAGGTCGACCACGAGATCGGCCCGATCCTGCGCAACGCGAACACCACGCTCGACAACGTCAACGCCAGCCTCGTGCAGGTCGAGGGCGAACTGGAGAAGGTCTCCTCGATCACCGAGAACGCGGCGCACGTCTCCTCCAACGTCGCCAACGTCACGAGCCTGGTCGTCTCCGCGGTCGGCTCCCCGCTGGTCAAGGCCGCCGCGTTCGGGTTCGGCCTGCGCACCGCGCTGAAGAAGCGCAACCAGGGCGTCGAGGAGGACCAGGTGCGCCGCATGGTCGAGGCGTCCCGCCAGAGCAAGCGCGAGGCCAAGCGCACCGCGAAGGCCCGCAAGAGGGCCGACAAGTAGCCTGCGGCGATCGGCCGCACGTAAATCGACTGGCGCCGGTGCGCGGCATCGGCGAACATCGAATCAGGAGCTCCCGTGTTGAAACGGATGATCTGGGTAGGCATCGGCATCGCCGTGGGCGTGGTCGTGGTCCGCAAGCTCACGAAGGCCGCGGAGTCGGTCACTCCCGGCGGGGTCGCCGAGCGGGTGGGCGGCGCCGGTGCTGAAATGAGGGACTCGCTCAAAGCGTTCTGGGCGGACGTCTCTGAGGCCAAGCAGGCCAAGGAGGCCGAGCTGTTCGACGCGATCGAGCGCGGCGAGGACCTCACCCCGCTGCTCGCCGAAGACGAAGACGACGACCGGGCCCTGCCCGGCCGGCAGTACTAGACCTTGAAGGAGGTGCCCCATGGAGACCGCTGAAATCCAACGCCGGTTTCTGAAGTTCTTCGAGTCCAACGGCCATACGGTGGTCCCCAGCGCACCGCTGCCCGCCTTCGAGGACCCGAACCTCTTGTTCGTGCCCGCGGGCATGGTCCCGTTCGTGCCCTACTTCCTGGGCCAGGCGACCCCGGACTGGAACCGCGCCACGTCGGTGCAGAAGTGCATCCGCACGCCCGACATCGACGAGGTCGGCAAGACCTCCCGCCACGGCACGTTCTTCCAGATGAACGGCAACTTCTCCTTCGGGGACTACTTCAAGGAGCAGGCGATCCGCTTCGCCTGGGACCTGACCACCGGCTCGGTCGAGTCGGGCGGCCTGGGCCTGGACGGCGACCGGATCTGGGCCACGGTCTACCTCGACGACGACGAGGCGATCGACATCTGGCACCGGCAGATCGGGCTGCCGCTCGACCGCATCGTGCGGCGCGGCCAGGCCGACAACATGTGGTCGATGGGCATTCCCGGCCCCTGCGGCCCCTGCTCGGAGCTGTACTACGACCGCGGCCCCGACTACGGACCCGAAGGCGGCCCGGAGGTCGACGAGGACCGCTACCTCGAGTTCTGGAACCTCGTGTTCATGCAGAACATCCGCGGCGGCGGCCCCGCCAAGGAGGGCTACGAGGTCACCGGCGACCTGCCGAAGAAGAACATCGACACCGGCATGGGCATGGAGCGCATGGCCGCGCTCCTCCAGGGCGTCGACAACATGTACGAGACCGACCAGGTCCGCCCGATCATCGACAAGGCCTCGCAGCTGACGGGGAAGCGCTACGGCGTCTCGACCTCGCACACCGCGTCCGAGTCGCACCCGGACGACATCCGCT
The DNA here is from genome assembly GCF_900101745.1 of Glycomyces harbinensis. Taxonomy (GTDB): domain Bacteria; phylum Actinomycetota; class Actinomycetes; order Mycobacteriales; family Micromonosporaceae; genus Glycomyces; species Glycomyces harbinensis. The sequence goes on from NZ_FNAD01000006.1 coordinate 51,822, forward strand.
TCCGCGTGATCGGCGACCACGTGCGCTCCTCGCTGATGCTCATCGGCGACGGCGTCGTGCCCTCGAACGAAGGCCGCGGCTACGTCCTGCGCCGCCTCATGCGCCGCGCGATCCGCGCCGTGCGCCTGCTCGGCTACGACAAGCCCGCGATGCCCGAGCTGCTGCCGGTCGCGATGGAGCGCATGTCCACCGCCTACCCGGAGCTGCGCACCGACTTCGAGCGGATCTCCTCCTACGCCTACGGCGAGGAGGAGGCGTTCCTCCAGACGCTCAAGCACGGCACGACGATCCTCGACACCGCCGTCTCCGAGACCAAGTCCGAAGGCGGCAGGACCCTCTCCGGTTCCAAGGCGTTCGAGCTGCACGACACGTACGGCTTCCCGATCGACCTGACCCTGGAGATGGCCGAGGAGCAGGGGCTCTCGGTCGACCAGGAGGCGTTCCGGCAGCTCATGACCGAGCAGCGCCAGCGGGCGAAGGCCGACGCGGCCGCCCGCAAGACCGGGCACGCCGACCTGTCCGCGTACTGGCAGATCCTCCAGGAGCAGGGCCCGACCGACTGGAAGGCCTACGAGACCCTGGAGACCGAGTCCCGGGTGATCGGCCTGCTCAAGGACGGCCAGTCGATCCCGGTGGCCAAGTCCGGGGACATCGTGGAGGTCGTGCTCGACCGGACCCCGTTCTACGCCGAGTCCGGCGGCCAGCACGCCGACGCGGGCAAGCTCGTCGGCCCGAACCTCTTCGCCGAGGTCGTGGACGTGCAGCGCCCGGTCAAGAAGCTCGTGGTCCACAAGGTCCGCGTCCTCGAGGGCGACCTCGCCCTCGGCGACGCGGTCGAGGCCTCGGTCGACGGCGAGTGGCGCCTCGGCGCCCGCCAGGCCCACTCGGGCACCCACGTGGTGCACGCGGCCCTGCGCGAGGTGCTCGGCCCGACCGCGCTGCAGTCCGGCTCGTTCAACCGGCCCGGTTACCTGCGCCTGGACTTCTCGTGGCGCTCGAAGCTGTCCGACGAGACCCGCAGCGAGGTCGAGGAGGTCTCCAACAAGGCCGTCCGCGACGACCTGCCGGTCGCCGTCAAGTACATGACGCTGCCCGAGGCCAAGGACTTCGGCGCGGTCGCCCTGTTCGGGGAGACCTACGACGAGACCGTCCGCGTCGTCGAGATCGGCGGCCCCTGGTCGCGCGAGCTCTGCGGTGGCACGCACGTGTCGCACTCGGCCCAGATCGGCCCGCTCGTCCTCACCGGCGAGTCCTCGGTCGGCTCGGGCCAGCGCCGCGTCGAGGCCGCCACCGGCATGGAGGCCTACCGGTACCTCGCGCGCGAACGGGACCTCGTCTCGCAGATCGCCGAGGAGATCGGCGCCCAGCGCGGCGACGTCCTCGAGCGCGTCCGGGCGATCCTCCAGCGCTCCAAGGACGCCGAGCGGGAGCTCGCGACGCTCCAGGCGAAGGCCGTCTCCGGCCGCGCCGCGGAGTTCGCGGCCGCCGCGAAGCAGGTCGGGGCCGTCAAGGTCGCGGCCGTGCAGGCGCCCGAGGGCACCAAGGGCGGCGACGTGCGCAACCTCGCGACCCAGATCCGCGGGCACCTGCCCGAGGGCGAGCCGGGCGTCGCGGCGGTCGTCGCGACCGCCGGCGGCAAGGCCAGCATCGTCGTCGCGGCCAACAAGGCCGCGCAGGCCCAGCACGTCTCGGCCGCGCAGCTGGTCAAGGCCGCGCTGTCGGGCAAGGGCGGCGGCAACGACGAGATCGCCCAGGGCGGCGGCGTCCCCGCCGACCAGGCGCCGCAGCTGCTCGACGCGGTCGTCCGCGCCATCGCGGCCTAGATGACGGAGACTTCGTCCGGCCCCGCCGCCGCTTCCGAGTGGCGGCGGGGCCGCCGTCTCGGCGTCGACCTCGGCAAGGCGCGCATCGGCGTCGCCGTGTGCGACCCCGACGGCCTCCTCGCCACTCCGGTCGCGACGGTCCGTCGCGACCTCAAAACCGCTGGTGGGGACATTCCTTCCGATATTCGTGAAATCGCCGAAACGGCCCGGGAATACGATGTGGTCGAGATCGTTGTCGGCCTACCCGTTACTCTTTCGGGTGAGGAGGGGCCGGCAGCCGCCCACACCCGAGCGTGGGTGGAGCGTTTCGCCGACCACGTCTCACCCGTTCCGGTGACCCTGACCGACGAGCGCATGACGACCGCCGTCGCGACCCGCAGACTCAACGAAGGCGGCGTGCGCGGCAAACGGAAGCGCTCCATCGTGGATCAGGCGGCGGCGGTGGAGATCCTCCAGCAATGGTTGGACCAGCGGCGGAGGTAAGAACAGGATGCTCGGCGACTTCAGGACCGAGGACGATCGCGACGCGTCGCCCCGGAGCCACCGCCGTAAGGACTCGGGCAAGTCCTTGGTCGCCATGACCCTGGTCGTGGCCCTGTTCGGTGTCATCGGCGTCGGCGGCTGGTGGGCCTACAACAACGTCATCAAGGAGTACTTCGTCGCCGAGGACTTCTCCGGCGAGGGCAACGGCACCGAGGTGACGGTCATCGTCGAGGACGGCTGGCTCGTCTCCGACATCGCCGCCCACCTCGAAGAGGAGGGCGTGGTCGCCTCCGCGAAGGCCTTCCTGAACGCCTCCGAGGACGACGGCGACTCCGGGCAGAGCATCCAGCCGGGCACCTACAACATGCAGGGCGAGATGTCGGCCGCCGCGGCCCTGACGTTCCTCCTCGACGAGGCCAACCGCATGACCAACGCGGTCACCATCCCCGAGGGCTACCGCAAGTTCGAGGTCTTCCAGACCCTCTCCGAGCACACCGGCGTCCCGGTCGCGGACTTCGAGGCCGCCGCCGAGGACCCCGAAGCGCTCGGTGTCGACCCGATCTGGTTCGAGGGCTTCTCCGACCGCCAGATCAAGTCCGTCGAGGGCTTCCTGTTCCCCTCGACCTACGAGTTCGACGAGGAGTGGACCGCCGCCGACATGCTCTCGGCGATGATCGACCGGTTCAACACCGAGATCGCGGAGATCGGCTTCCTCGAGGACCTCGCGAACATCCAGAACCCCGACCCCGACTTCGACCCCAGCGCCATGACCGAGCAGACGTTCTACCCGGAGACCAACGGCGAGTTCAAGATCTACCCGTGGATGGCGCTCCAGATCGCCTCCATCGTGCAGTCCGAGTCGGGCATTCCCACCGACGACCCGAAGATCGCCCAGGTCATGTACAACAAGCTCTACCTCAACTGGATCGAGCACGAGCAGACCAACTGCAACTGCTTCGAGAGCGAGGCGATCTGGAACTACGGCCGCCTGCTCAACGGCGAGGAGGCGATCACCTCGGGCGAGAACGTCGACTGGTACGCGCTCATGCGCGACCCCGACAACCCGTGGTCGCCCAGCGCCCCCGAGCACGCCGGCTACCTCCCCAGCGCCATCTCCAACCCCGGCTCCGCCGCCCTCGAGGCCGCCGCCAACCCCGAGGCGGGGGACTGGCTCTTCTTCGTCACCGCCTACGAGGACGGCAGCGCCCTCTTCGCGCACGACTACGCGGACCATCAGGACAACATCGTCATCGCCGAGGAGAACGGCATCCAATGACGCGCGCGGCCGTCCTCGGCAAACCCATCGAGCACTCGCTCTCGCCGGTCATCCACAACGCCGGCTACACCGCGGCCGGCCTGCGCGAATGGACCTACACGCGGCACGAATGCGACGAGCCCGCGCTCGCCCGCTTCGTCGACTCGCTCGACGAGACCTGGGCCGGGCTCTCGCTCACCATGCCGCTCAAAGAGGTCGCCCTCGCCGTCGCCGACGAGGCCACGCCCGTCGCCGAGGCCATCGGCGCGGCGAACACGCTGGTCCTGCGGGGCGGGCGCCGCCTCGCGGACAACACCGACGCGCCCGGGATCGTCGACGCGCTGGCCGAGATCGGCATGAAGGAGGCCGGCGAGGTCGCCGTCCTCGGCGCGGGCGGCTCGGCGCGCGCCGCGCTCGCCGCGGCGACGCAGCTGGGGGCCTCCTCGGTCACCGTATACGCCCGCCGCCGCGTCGCCGTCGCCGAACTCGAGCCGGTCGCATCCCGCCTCGGCCTGAGACTCCGGACCGCCGGCTGGGACGAGGCCGGGGCCTGCGGCAGGGCCGACCTGGTCATCAGCACGGTGCCCAAGGGCGTCACCGACGACCTCCGCCCGATCTGGGGCGCCGAGACGGTCCTGTTCGACATCCTCTACGACCCCTGGCCGACCCCGCTCGCCGCGGCGGCCGAGCGCGAGGGCGTCCGCGTCCTCGACGGCCTGGCCCTGCTGCTCGCCCAGGCCGTGCGCCAGTGGACCCAGTTCACGGGGGTCGACCGGGCACCCGTCGCCGCGATGCGCGAGGCCCTGTACGCCGCGGTCCCCTCCCGTAGCGCCTCCGAGGAACAATAGGCATATGAGCCACGCCCACACCTTCCTCTACGACGGCGACTGCGCCTTCTGCACCAAGTCGGCCCAGTTCCTGGAGAAGCACGTCCGCACCACCGCGAAGGTCATGCCCTGGCAGTGGGCCGACCTCGACGCCCTCGGCGTGAGCCAGGCCCAGGCCGAGGAGGCCGTCCTGTGGATCGAGGTCAACTTCCTCAGGGCCGGTCCCGACGCGATCAGTGTCCTGCTGCGCCGCGCCCAGTGGTACTGGAGGCCCGTCGGCGGGCTCCTGTCGCTCAAGCTCGTCTCCAAGGCCGCCTGGCCGGTGTACCGGCTCGTCGCCCGCAACCGCCACCGCCTCCCCGGCGGCACGGCCGCCTGCTCGCTCCCGCAGGCCGAGCGGGACCGACTCCGATACGGGGGATGAGAGTCCGTTTCGTGAGGGTACGGCCCTGCATGACATACTCGTGCGGTGCTGAAGGACGCTGCTGAACCCCCTCTGACGCGCCGAGGAAAGATCGTGCGGATCGCCGCGACGCTCGCGATGACGATCGCCCTCATGGCGACCTCGCTGTGGGGCGTCGACGACCTCTTCCCGTTCGCGCCGTTCAAGATGTACTCCCACGCGCACGACCCCGACGGCTGGGCGAACAGCACCAGCCTCGTCCTGACGAACGCCGAGGGCGAGAGCTTCGCCATCGGCGACAACGACACGGGCTTCCGCCGCGCCGAACTCGAAGGCCAGCTGAGCCGGTTCCGCGAGGACCCGTCGCTGCTGGCCCTCGTCGCCGAGGCCTACGAGGACGCCCACCCCGGCTCCCCCGAGATCGTCGCCGCCGAAGTCCACATCAGGCGCTACGAGCTCAAGGACGGCGAGCGGACCGGCGCCGAGACCAACGAGATCGCGGTCTCCTGGAGCGAAGGGGCGGACTCATGAGCGTCTTCACCCGCTACGCGAACGGCTTCTTCTTCACGCCCGTGGCCCTCGGCCGCGTCGCCGCCATGCGCTTCCTCGCCGGACTTTTCGTCTGGATCGAATGGTGGGCCTACAAGCCGTTCATCATCCAGCACCGCTTCCTGCCCGAGGACCTGTACCAGCCCCTGTTCATCGGCCGGATCCTGCCGATCCCGGCCCCGAACTACTGGATCGTCACCGGCACCCTCGTCGTCATGCTCGCCGCCGCCCTGCCGGTGATGTTCGGATACCGCCCGCGCCTGTTCGGCTGGATCCTCTTCATCGCCTACTTCGAGTGGATGCTCATCTACAACTCGTACGGGAAGGTCGACCACGCGAGCTTCGGCTTCATGGTGCTCCTGCTCGTGCTCTGCATGATGCCCGAGGCCAGGTGGGGCGACCGCGAGCACCTGTCCCCGCGGGTCGGGTGGGGCTTCAACCTCGTCCAGATCGCCGTGGTCTGCACGTACTTCCTCTCGACCTGGTCCAAGTTCCGCTACGGCGGCCTCGAATGGGCCAACTCCGGGGTCTTCACCTGGGCGATCATCCGCCGCGGCACGCCCTTCTCGGACTGGATGCTCGACTTCCCGCTGCTGCTCAACGCGGCCCAGTGGGGCATGATCGCCTTCGAGCTGCTGACACCGCTGGTGCTCTTCGTCTACCCCTGGAAGCGGATCCAGTACTCGATCGTCGCGTTCTTCTACGCCTTCCACGTCGCGGTCTTCGCCGCACTGACCATCAGCTTCCTGCCGCACCTGTTCGCCATGGCCTGCTTCCTGCCGCTGGAGCGGATCGACCCCAAGGACCTCGCCCGCAGGGCCCGGGCGAAGCTCAAGGGCGGCAAGGACACGCCGCGGCGCGGCGCACCCGAGCCCGCGGCCGAAATGGAGACCACCGGCTGAGCCCCGCCGTCGTCCGCCGCCCCGGCCGGTGGCGGGCACGTGAAATACTCTTGCCGTGCCAGTCGACGAACCCCGCCTCTCCACGGTCCGCCCTGTCGGGAAGGCCGTGCGCATCGCCGTCACCGCGGTCGTGCTCGCCCTCGTCACCGCCACCACCTTCTGGGGCGCCGACGACTTCTTCCCCTTCGCGCCCTTCAAGATGTACTCGTTCTCGAAGGAGCTCGACGGCTGGGCCGGCTCGACCCGCGTCGAAGCGGTCAACGAGGAGGGCGAGCGGTTCAGCCTCAGGGAGTCCACCACGGGCTTCCGCCGCGCCGAACTCGAAGGCCAGAAGAGCCGCTTCATCGAGGACCCCTCGCTCCTGGAGTACATCGCCGAGGCCTACGAGAACACCAACCCCGACAAGCCCGAGATCGTCACCGTCGAGATCATCGAGCGCCGGTACGAGCTCGAGGACGGCTACCAGACCGGCGAAGTGATCGAGGTCGTCGAGGCTTCCTGGACCCGCGAAGGAACCGACGCGTGACGCAGCTTCGCGGTTTTCAGAAGATCAGCGCCCGCAAGGCCACCGGCTGGTTCTTCCAGCCCGTCGCGCTCGGCCGCGTCGCCGCCATGCGCTTCCTCGCCGGCGCCTTCATCTGGGTCGACTGGTGGTGGTACATGCCGTGGATCCTGGGGCACCGCCACGTCCCCGGGGAGCTGTACCAGCCGCTGTTCATCGCCCGCGTCCTGCCGGTCTTCCCCGTCCCCGGCTACTGGATCGTCGTCGGCACGCTGCTGGTCATGCTCGCGGCCTCCATCCCGATGATGCTCGGCAAGGCCCCGCGGCTCTTCGGCTGGATCGTCGCGGTCGCCTACTTCGAGTGGATGATCATCGCGATGTCCTACGGGAAGGTCGACCACGGCAAGTTCGGGTTCCTCCTCCTGCTGTTCCTGCTGCCGACCATGCCGAAGGCCAGGTGGGGCGACCGCCGCAACCTCTCCGAGCACGTCGGCTGGGGCTTCAACCTCGTCCAGATCGGCGTGGTCTGCACCTACTTCTTCGCCGCCTGGGCCAAGTTCCGCTACGGCGGCTTCGAATGGGTCAACTCGGCGACCATGACCTGGGCGATCATCCGCCGCGGCACCGAGTTCTCGAACTGGCTGCTGGACTTCCCGTGGATGCTGCGCGCCTCCCAATGGGGCATGGTCACCTTCGAACTGCTCAGTCCCATCGTCATGTTCGTCGCGGCCAAACGGTTCAAGTACGGCATCGTGGCGTTCTTCTACCTGTTCCACCTGACGGTGTTCCTCGCCGTCGGGATCAGCTTCCTGCCCCATATGGTCGCCATGGCCTGCTTCCTGCCGCTGGAACGAATCCGGCCACGTGACCTGATTCGCAATCTGCCCCGCCTGCCCGGCCTGATCCGGCGAAAGCTCCAGGCCCGCAAGGCCGTACCGGCCCAAGGACCCCCCGCCGAACCCGCCCGGGAGGCCGAACCGGCGTCCTGAACCGCGGAAAACGAGTGGCCCGCTCCCACTCGATTTTCCTACGGTTGAAGGATGCCGATTCTCGAAGCCCGATCCCTCACCAAGACCTTCCGCAGGCCTGACAAGGCCTCGGGGTTCAAGGGCGCCGTCAAACACCTCGCGCAGCGCAGATACAAGAACTACACCGCGGTCGACGGGATCGACCTCTCGGTCGACGCGGGCGAGTCGGTGGCCTACGTCGGGCCCAACGGCGCCGGCAAGTCCACCACCGTCAAGCTCCTCACCGGCATCCTCAAGCCCTCCGAGGGCACCGTACGGGTGATGGGCCGCGACCCGCACACCGAGCGCATCGCCAACGCCCACGACATCGGCGTGCTCTTCGGCCAGCGCACCCAGCTGTGGTGGGACCTGCCGGTGGAGGAGTCCCTGAAGCTCCTCAAGCACATGTACGGCGTCTCCGAAGCCGACTACAAGCGGCGCATCGCGAAGTTCGACGAACTCCTCGACCTCGGCGAGTTCATGCCGGCGCTGGCCCGCACGCTCTCCCTCGGCCAGCGGATGCGGGCCGACCTGGCCTGCGCGCTCATCCACGACCCCAAGATGGTCTACCTCGACGAGCCGACCATCGGACTGGACATCTCCGTCAAGGACCGCCTCCGGGCGTTCCTGCGCGAGCTCGTCGACGACGGCACCACGCTGCTGCTGACCAGCCACGACCTCGCCGACATCGAGGAGGTCTGCGAGCGGATCGTGGTGATCGACAAGGGCGCCATCGCCTACGACGGCCCGATCACCGAACTCAAGGCCCACTACATCACGACCAAGGCCGTGCACCTCATCCTCGACGGCCCGGCCGACCTCCCCGAGCTGAGCGAGAAGTTCCCCGACTACGCCTGGGCCGCCGGCGACGCCCCCTCGGAGGTCAAGGTGACCTACGAGTCGGCGCGCTTCACCACCGCCGAAGTCCTCGCCGACGTCACCGGCCACCTGCGCCCCAGGGACCTCTCGCTCTCCGAGCCGAGCATCGAGGACGTCATCCGCCGCCTCTACGCGGGGGAGCTCACCAAGTGACCTCCCGCGTACCCCCGATCGGGGTGACCACTTGACGCAGGGCTTCGCGGTGGACCGCGCCTTCGCGACCGTCGCGTTCAAACGCCGCCTGGCGTACAAGATCCAGTGGATGGTCGCCCTGGTCCTCGGCGGCGGCGCCATGCTCGTCTCGATGGCGATGTGGCGCAACCTGCTCGCCGACGGCGCGCTGTCGGGCTACGACTGGGAGTCGATGCGCGCCTACATCATCATCGGGTTCATCACCGCGACCGTGGTCTTCGGCGCCGCGGACTGGCACATCGCCGACCGCATCCTCGACGGCCACATCGCGATCGACCTGACCAAGCCCGTCGACTTCCAGCGGGCCCGCGCCGCCGAGTACATCGGCTCCATGATCTCCACCGTCCCCACCGTGATCGTCGGCGTCGTCGGCGCCTGGCTGCTCTTCGACCCGCCCGGCCCGGCCTCGGCCCTCGCCGGGGTCCTCACCGCCGTCAGCTTCGTCCTGATCTTCCCGCTCGCCTTCGGCATCACCTACCTCACGGTCCTGGTGTGCTTCTGGACCAAGCGGTACATCGGCGTCATGTGGCTGCGCGAGGCCCTGCTCGGCTTCTTCTCCGGGATGATGATCCCCCTGGCGTTCATGCCCTCCTGGCTCCAGGCCGTCGCCTGGGCCCTGCCGTTCCCGCACTTCACGACCACGCCCGCCGCCATCTACCTCGGCCGCGTCGACACCGCCGGAGCGCTGGGCCTCCTCGCGGCCGAGGCGGCCTGGGCCCTCGGGCTGTGGTTCGGCGGCCGGCTCGTGTTCCGCCAGGCGGTCAAGAAAGTGACGGTGCACGGTGGCTGACACCTCGACGCCCGGCAGGTCCCTGACCGCGCGGCACGTGGGCGGCGTCTACGGGCGCTCGCTCGTCGCCCAGATCCGCGCCATCACCGAGTACCCGGCCGACTTCTGGGTCATGGCCTCCGCGGGCGTGATGTGGAACGTCCTCCAGCTCGCGTTCCTGACGGTCCTGTTCGCCGCGGTCCCCGACGTCGCCGGGTGGGACTACCACGAGATGGTCATGCTCGCCGGGCTCCTGTCCGTGGCCGCCGGCTCGACCGCCCTGTTGTGCGACGGCGTGTGGAGCACCGGCGGAATGATCCTCAAGGGCGAGATCGACTACCGGATCACCCGTCCCGCGCCGGTGGTCGTCCAGGTCGCGACCACCCACATCGGGATGCAGGGCTTCGGCGAGGTCGGCTTCGGGCTCGTCATGGTCGTCTTCGGCTGGATCGGCGCCGGCCTGGGCCTCGCCGCCGTCCCCGTGGGCATCCTCGGCATCCTCTGCGCCATCGTCATCGAGGGCGCGCTCATCACCGTGTTCTGCGCGGTGAACTTCTGGATCAAGGGCCCCATGTCGCCCTTCGCGTTCATGCTCATCGACCTCCAGAACAGCGCGATGAACCTCCCGCTGGGGCTCTTCCCGGCCGGCGTGCGGATCGTGACCATGTTCGTCGTCCCGGTCGCCTTCGTCAACTTCGTGCCCGTCGCCGTCCTCACCGGGCACCTGTCGGCCTGGTGGCTCATCGGCACCCCGCTCGCCGCCGTCGCGTCCGTCCTCGCGGCGGTCGGCATATACCGGCTCGGCCTGCGCTCCTACGACTCCTCGGGACACTGACCTTGGCAAGCATCGACGTCGCGCTCGCGACCATCTCGTTCAAGCGCAAGATCGCCTACAAGACGACCTGGCTCTTCTCGGTCCTGTTCGGCGGCTGGTCGCTCCTGGCCGGCCTCGCCGTCTGGAGCAACCTCATCGGCGACGGCGAGCTGGGCGGCTACGACTGGCAGTCCATGAAGGCCTACCTCATCATCGGCTTCCTGACCTCGACCCTCGCCTGGGCCGGCGCGGACTGGGAGATGGCCAACCGCATCCTCGACGGGCTCGTCGCGGTCGACCTGACCAAGCCGATCGACTTCCAGCGCGCCCGCGCCGCCGAGTACATCGGCGGCATGGCCGCCTCGGTGCCCGCCGCGGTCCTCGGCACGGTCGCGGCGGTCCTGATCTTCCGGCCCGCGCCGCCCGCCTCGCCGCTCGCCGCGGCCCTGACCGTCCTCAGCCTGCTGTTCATCTTCCCGCTGGCGTTCGGCATCAACTACCTGTCGGTCCTCGCCTGCTTCGTGACGCAGCGCTACCTGGGCATCCAGTGGGCCAGGGACTGCTTCCTGGCGTTCTTCTCCGGGATGATGGTCCCGATCGCCCTCATGCCCGTGTGGCTCCAGGGCGTCGCGTGGAGCCTCCCGTTCGTCCACTTCACCACCACGCCCGCGTCGATCTACCTCGGCCGCGTCGACGCCCTCGGCGGGCTCGGCCTCATCGCCGCCGAAGCGGTCTGGGCCCTCGGCCTGTGGCTCGGCGGCCGCCTCATCTGGAACCAGCTCGTGAAGAAGGTGACCGTCCATGGCGGCTGACACCGCGCGGATGCGCCACGCCGGCGCCGTCTACCGCCGCTCGATCGGCGCCTACCTGCGCTCGATGGCCGAGTACCCGGCCGACTTCTGGATCATGTCGATCGCCGGGACGCTCTGGCAGGTCGTCCTGTTCGCGTTCCTGAGCATCCTGTTCGCCAACGTCAACGCCATCGACGGCTGGGGCTACCACGAGATGCTCGTCCTCGCGGGCTTCCTCGCGACCTCCTGGTCCTCCACGGCCCTGTTCTGGGACGGCATCTGGGACACCGGCAAGATGATCGTCGAAGGCGACATGGACTACCGGCTCACCAGGCCCGCGCCCGTCCTCGTCCAGGTCGCGTCGAAGCACCTCGGCATGCAGGTCTTCGGCGAGATGACCCTCGGCCTGGTGATGATCGCGATCGGCTGGACCGGCGCGGGCCTGGGCCTCGCCGCGATCCCGGTCGGCCTCTTCCTGCTCGTGTGCGCCTCGATCATCCAGGCGGCGCTGCTGACCATCGCGAACGCCGCGAACTTCTGGATGAAGGGCCGCACCCCCGTCATCGCGTTCATGCTGACCGAACTCCAGAACGAGGCCATGCGCTTCCCGCTGACGATCTTCCCGATCGGGGTCCGCCTGGTCCTCACCTTCGGCCTGCCGCTGGCGTTCGCGAGCTTCGTCCCCGCCCAGATCCTCACCGGCCGGCTCGACGCGTGGTGGCTCATCGGCCCGCCGCTGGCCGCCGCCGCGTGCGCACTGGCCGCCGTGTGGGTCTTCCGGGCGGGCGTGCGCGCCTACGATTCCGCCGGCAACTGAAGTGGCGTGGAACACCGCGAAAAAAGACTTGCGCCCCCCGGGGAGGCTTCGCTAAAGTCATCGCTGTTGCCCGGAGCATTCCACCCGGGACGCTTGCGAATGGAGGTGTTACTGATGGCTGTCACTGTTCTCGACCTTGCCTCGAAACTCAGTTCACCTTCCGCAGGCGCGATCTGACACTGGTGCCGTAAACCCAGTAGCGTGCCGCGGTGTACTCCACAGGAGCCCGTTACCTTGCCACGCAAGCCCCAGACCACTGAGTCATTCCAGTCCACCAAGCGCCGCCGCCGCGATTTCGACGACGACGAAGTCTTCTCGGCCGAGGACCAAGCCCGGTTCGAGGAGATGCGCACCGAGTTCGACGAGATGCCCAACGACGACCGGCCTCCGGCCGGGGACCGCTGGACCATCTGGCACGACTCCGAGCCGCTCCAGCGCGGCCCGGAACCGCTGCCCGCCTGGGTCATCACCGACCACGGCGCCGTCGACTACGAACTCGGCGTCCTCAAGACCGGCAAGGAAGCCGACGTCTTCCTCATCGAACGGGCCGTCCCCGACACCGAGGTCGCCGTCATCCTCGCCTCCAAGCGCTACCGCAGCGCCGAGCACACCCAGTTCAACCGCGCCGGCGACTACACGGCCGGACGCGGCGCCAAGCGCTCGCGCGACGCCCGCGCCATGGCCAAGCGCACCACCTTCGGCCTCGAGCAGGCCGCGGGACGCTGGGCCGCCAGCGAGTTCGACGCGCTCAAGCGCCTCTACACCGCGGGCGTCCCCGTGCCCTACCCCGTGCAGATCCTCGGTACCGAGGTCGTCATGGAGTTCATCGGGCACGGCCGCACCGCCGCACCGCGCCTGGCCGAGACCAGACCCGACGAGGTCGAACTGGAGAGCCTGTGGGAGCAGGCCTCCGAGGCGCTGCGGCGCATGACCGAGCTGGGATTCGCCCACGGCGACCTCTCGCCGTACAACACGGTCGTCCACGACGGCCGCCTGGTCGTCCTCGACCTCCCGCAGATCGTCGACATCTACGCGAACCCGCTGGGCCTCGACTTCCTGACCAGGGACGTCGAGAACCTCGGGTCGTGGTTCTGCGCGCGCGGCATCCCGCGCCAGGACGTCGACGACCTCCAGCTCGAGTTGCGGGCCATCGCGGCCAAGCCGTGATACCGGAGTGTCGGGGGCGGGATATAGCCTTGCCGTGTGGCAGTTGACTACCGTCCCGCTCCCGGCACCATTCCGACCGAACCGGGCGTCTACCGATTCCGGGACCGCGACCGGCGGGTGATCTACGTCGGCAAGGCGAAGAACCTCCGCAACCGCCTCAATTCCTACTTCGCGGACGAGACGCGCCTGCACGAGCGCACCCGCCGCATGGTCAACACCGCCCGCAGCGTCGAGTGGACCGTCGTCGCCACCGAGGTCGAGGCCCTCCAACTGGAGTGGACCTGGATCAAGGAGTACGACCCGCGCTTCAACGTCATGTTCAAGGACGACAAGTCCTACCCCTGGCTCGCGGTCACCGTGGGGGAGGAGTTCCCCCGCGCCCAGGTCATGCGCGGCAACCGCCGCAAAGGCGTGCGCTACTTCGGGCCCTTCGGCTCGCCCTGGGCCATCCGCCAGACCCTCGACCTCCTCACCCGCGTCTTCCCGATCCGCACCTGCTCCGACTCCGAATACAAGCGCTGCAACCGGATCGGGCGCCCGAACCTGCTCGCCGACATCGGCAAGTGCTCGGCCCCGTGCGTCGGGCGCATCACCGCCGAGGAGTACCGCAAACTCGTCAACGGCTTCTGCAGCTTCATGGCCGGCGACACCGCCCCCGTCCGCCGGCGCCTCATCAACGAGATGCAGGAGGCCTCCGCGGCCCTCGAATTCGAGCGGGCCGCCCGCCTCCGCGACGACCTCGGCGCCCTCGACAAGGTCCTCGAACAGCAGGTCGTCGTCCTCGCCGAAGACGTCGACTGCGACGTCATGGCCGTGGCCGACGACGAGCTCGAAGCCGCCGTGCAGGTCTTCCACGTCCGCGGCGGCCGCATCCGCGGCCAGCGCGGCTGGGTCATCGACAAGGCCGAACCGGTCGACCTCGCCGGGATCGTGGAGCGCTTCTGCCTCCAGTTCTACGGCGAGCAGAACGAGGTCGTGCCCCGCGAAGTCCTCGTCCCGGCCCTGCCCGACGACGCCGAAGCCCTCGCCGAGCTGCTCTCCGAGCGCCGCGGCGCCAAGGTCGACCTGCGCGTCCCCCGCCGCGGCGACAAGCGCGCGCTGGCCGAGACCGTCGAGAAGAACGCCCTGCAGAACCTCCAGCGGCACAAGCTCAAGCGGGCCGGCGACCTCACCGCCCGGTCCAAGGCCCTCGAGGAGCTCGCCGACGCCCTCGACCTGCCCGAGGCGCCGCTGCGGATCGAATGCTACGACGTCTCCCAGTCCCAGGGGGAGGCCGTGGTCGCGTCCATGGTCGTCTTCGAGGACGGCCTGCCCCGCAAGAGCGAGTACCGCCGCTTCGTCATCAAGGGCGAACGCAAGGACGACCTCGCCTCGCTCCAGGAGACGTTGCGCCGCAGGCTCTCCAAGCTCGGCGACCAGCCCGTCGGCTCCCCCATGGAGGAGGGCGAGGAACCCAGGCGCGGCTTCCACTACCCGCCGCAGCTCCTGGTGGTCGACGGCGGCCAGCCCCAGGTCGCCGCCGCCGACGCGGTCTTCGCCGAACTCGGCATCGACTCCATCAACCTCGCCGGCCTCGCCAAGCGCCTGGAGGAGATCTGGCTCCCCGGCGAGGAGTACCCGGTCATCCTCTCGCGCACCTCCGAGGCCCTGTACCTCATGCAGCGCGTCCGCGACGAGGCCCACCGATTCGCGATCTCCCTGCACCGCACCCGGCGCCGCAAGTCGATGTCGGCCTCGGCCCTCGACGACGTGCCCGGTCTCGGCGAGTCCAAGCGCAAGGCGCTCATCAAGCAGTTCGGCTCGGTCAAGCGCATCCGCGAAGCCGAACTGTCCGAATTGGAAGCCGTGCCCGGTATCGGACCGAAACTGGCCGAGGCCTTGCAGACACATCTGCGTAATCCCGATGACAACGCCGCTTGAGACGCGGCTGGTACCTATACGCTTGTCAGCTCGGCGGGTACGCCGATGCCGTGTCACCACGGCAGCAGGATCGATTTCGGGGATACTGGACTTATGGGTGTGGCAGCTGTGCATGCGGGTTCGAGCGACCGCAGCGAATTGGACCTCGTGATCGTCACCGGCATCTCCGGAGGCGGGCGCTCTACGGTGGCCCGCGCTCTGGAGAACGTCGGCTACTACGTGATCGACAATCTTCCCGAATCCCTGGTCAGCCAGGCCGCCGAACTGGCCGCGGCCGGCGGCGAGGAAGTACGGCGCACCGCGATGGTCCTCGACGTGCGCTCGCGCGCGTTCATGACCGACCTCGTGGGCGTCCTGGAAGACCTCCGCAAGGGCGGCTTCAAACCGCACCTGGTGTTCGTCGACGCGGACGACGACGTCATCATCCGCCGCTTCGAGAAGGTCCGCCGCGCCCATCCCCTCCAAGGGGACGGGATGCTCGCGGACGGCATCGCCGCCGAGCGGATCCTCCTGGAGCCCGCGCGCGGCTCGGCCGACACCCTCTTCGACACCACGCACCTGAACGAGAACCAGCTGCGGGCCCGCGTCGAGGACGCCTTCCTCGCGCCGTCCTCGCCGGGACTCCAGTTCACCTGCCTGTCATTCGGGTTCAAGTACGGCATCCCGCGCGACGCCGATTACGTCGCTGACGTACGATTCCTTCCCAACCCGTACTGGGTTCCCGCCTTGCGCGAGCACACCGGAACCGACCGGGACGTCTCCGACTACGTCCTCGGCCAGGACGGCGCCGAGGACTTCGTCGACGCCTACGCCACCCTGCTGCTCGGCACCACTCAAGGGTTCGAACGGGAAGGCAAGCGATACATGACGATCGCCATCGGCTGCACCGGCGGCAAGCACCGCTCCGTCGCCATCGCCGAGGAGCTGGCCAAGCGGCTCAACGCCGCCGGGTTCCCGGCCAACACCCACCACCGCGACCGGGGGAACGAGTGACCGCCCCCGCGCCGCGCCGCCTCGGCGGACCGCCCCGGCCCCGCAGGGCCGGACCGGGACCCGCGGGCAGCGCAGGGAAGGGACCGGCCTGGCCGGAGGCACCCGGGGAGGGCCCCGACCTCCTCGAACGACGCGCGATCATCGAGCCCGGCCGCCGCCCCGAACCCCCAGCACCCTGATTCCGAGGTAACCGCTGATGCTCAAAGTCGTCGCGTTCGGCGGGGGGCGGGGACTCTCCGCCTCGCTGCGCGCCCTCTCCCGGCTCGACATCGACCTGACGGCCGTGGTCACCGTCGCCGACGACGGCGGCTCCTCGGGGGACATCCGCGCCACCCGCCCGGTCCTGCCGCCCGGCGACCTCCGCAAAGCCCTCGTCGCCACCGCCGACCCCGCGAAGATCGAAGCGGCCCAACTGTTCTCGCACCGCTTCGGCGGCGAGGACTTCCTCACCGGCCACCCCGTCGGCAACGTCGTCCTCACCGCGCTCCTGGAGCGCCACGCCAACCCCGTCGAAGCCCTCGACGTCGCCGGGCGCCTCCTCGACTCCCGCGCCCGCATCCTCCCCATGTCCCGCACCCCGCTCGACATCGAGGCCGACCTCGCCGAAGGCTCGGGCATCCGCACCATCGTCGGGCAGCACGACGTCGCCGTCGCCGACGGCAGCGTCCGCGACGTCAGACTGCTCCCGGCCGACGCCATCGCCTGCCCCGAGACCCTCGACGCCGTCGCCGAGGCCGACTGGCACGTCTTCGGCCCCGGCTCCTGGTACACCAGCGTCATCCCGCACCTGCTCCTGCCGGACCTGCGCGAGGCCATCGGCGCCGCCAAGGCCCGCCGCATCGTCGTCCTCAACCTCTCCGAGGAGAAGGAGACCGACGGCCTCACCCTCGCCGGACACGTCGACACGCTGCGCCGTTACGCCGAAGGTGTCCGGTTTCACTACGTCGTCTCGGGCGACGCCCGAACCCTCGACGATCCCGAATCGTTGAACAGTGCGGCACAATCGTTGGAGGCCGAGTTGATCGCGGCCGACCTCGCCGCCGACGGCGTCACGCACGACGTCGCCGCGCTGGCGGCCGTATTGGGAAACCTGCTGGTCGAAGATGGTGGTTAACGAATGGCGATGACCTCGGAGGTCAAGGACGAGCTCAGTCGTATCGAGGTGACCAAGTCCTGCTGTCAGCGCGCCGAGCTCGGTGCGCTCTTCCGCTTCGCGGGAGGCCTCCACCTCGTCGGCCAGGGGAACGTCGTCGTCGAGGCCGAGGTCGACGCGGGGAACGTCGCCCGCCGCGCCAAGCGCATGATCGTCGACCTCTACAACTACGAGTCCGAGGTCCACGTCCTCGTGGCCGCGGGCCTGCGCCGCAACAACCACTACCTGCTGCGCGTCATGGCCGACGGCCAGGCGTTCTCCAAGCAGATCGGCCTCACCGACCAGCGCGGCTACCCCGTCCGGGGCCTGCCCAACCACGTCGTCGGCGCCTACCCGTGCTGCGCCGAGGCCGCCTGGCGCGGGGCCTTCCTCGCCCGCGGCTCGCTCACCGAGCCCGGCCGCTCCTCGTCCCTCGAGGTCACCTGCCCGGGCCCGGAGTCCGCGCTCGCCCTCGTCGGCGCGGCCCGCCGCCTCGGCATCAGCGCCAAGTCCCGCGACGTGCGCGGCGTCGACCGCGTCGTCATCCGCGACGGCGACGCCATCGGCGAGCTCCTCACCCGCCTCGGCGCCCACTCCTCGGTCCTCACCTGGGAAGAGCGCCGCGTGCGCCGCGAAGTCCGCGCCACCGCCAACCGCCTCGCGAACTTCGACGACGCCAACCTGCGCCGCTCCGCGCGCGCGGCCGTGGCCGCCGCCGCGAAGGTCACCCGCGCCCTCGAAGTCCTCGCCGACGACGTCCCCGAGCACCTCGCCTCCGCCGGGCGCCTGCGCCTCGACCACCGCCAGGCCTCCCTCGAGGAACTCGGCGCGCTCGCCGACCCGCCGCTCACCAAGGACGCGATCGCCGGGCGCATAAGGCGCCTCATAAACATGGCCACCAAGCGCGCCCACGAGAACGGCGTGCCCGGTCCCGACGACGTCGTCGCCGAAGAAGAGGCACTCGTCGGATAAAGGCCCCCACCAGGGCGGACCCCGGGCGCGGTGCGCGCGAAAGGCGAGCTCCCAAGGGTTAGGCTTAACCGCGATGTCACACCCTTGTTCCGGGTGTGACATGATCGGGGGGAGCCAGCCGCGAATGGTCCGAGAACCGGAGCGGTAGGGTCAAGGAGTGCTCGGCGACGAGGCCGAACAGCGATCTGTTCCACCGTCGCTCTTCGGATGAACGGATCGCGTGCGAGACCGCCTCCGGTCTCAGTCAGATATCCGATCCTGTTCAAGCGAGGAGATGGCCACGTGACCATCCGCGTTGGCGTCAACGGCTTCGGCCGCATTGGGCGCAACTTCTTCCGGGCGGTTCTCGCCTCCGGTGCCGATATCGAAATCGTTGCCTTCAACGACCTCGGCGACGTCGACACCATTGCGAACCTCCTGAAATACGACTCGATCCTCGGCCGCCTGCCGTACGAGGTCAAGGTCGGTGCCGACGAGATCACCGTCAACGGCAAGACCATCAAGGCCTTCAGCGAGCGCGACCCCGGCAACATCCCGTGGGCCGAGGTCGGCGCGGACGTCGTCATCGAGTCCACCGGCTTCTTCACCGACGGCACCAAGGCCGCCGCGCACCTCGGCGAGACCGTCAAGAAGGTCATCATCTCCGCTCCGGCGAAGAACGAGGACCTCACCGTCGTCATGGGCGTCAACCACGACAAGTACGACGGTTCGAAGCACCACATCATCTCGAACGCGTCCTGCACCACCAACTGCCTGGCGCCGATGGCCAAGGTCCTCAACGAAGCCGTCGGCATCGAAAAGGGCCTCATGACCACCATCCACGCCTACACGCAGGACCAGAACCTGCAGGACGGCCCGCACAAGGACCCGCGCCGCGCCCGCGCCGCCGGCCTGAACGTCGTGCCCACCACGACCGGTGCCGCCAAGGCCGTCGGCGTGGTGCTGCCCGAGCTCAACGGCAAGCTCGACGGCTACTCGCTGCGCGTCCCGATCGCGACCGGCTCGATCACCGACCTCACCTTCGAGGCCTCCCGCGAGGTCACCGCCGAAGAGGTCAACGCCGCGTTCAAGGCCGCCGCCGAGGGCCCGCTCAAGGGCATCCTGGCCTACACCGAGGACCCGATCGTCTCCAAGGACATCGAGACCGACCCGCACTCGTGCATCATCGACGGCCTCCTGACCAAGGTCATCGGCAACCAGGTCAAGGTCTTCGGCTGGTACGACAACGAGTGGGGCTTCTCGAACCGCCTCGTCAGCCTCGTCGAACTGGTCGGCTAAGAGTCTGATGAAGACGCTCGACGAACTCCTGCAGGAGGGCGTCAACGGTCGGCGCGTACTCGTACGCGCCGACCTCAACGTGCCTCTGGACGGTAGGAACATCACCGACGACGGCCGCATCCGCGCCGTCGCGCCCACGGTGAAGGCGCTGGCCGAGGCCGGCGCCCGAGTCGTGGTGTGCTCCCACCTGGGCCGCCCCAAGGGCGAGCCCGACCCCGCCTTCTCGCTGGCCCCCGTGGCCCTGCGGCTCGGCGAGATCCTCGACCGCGAGGTCGCCTTCGCCACCGACACCGTCGGTTCCGACGCCGAGAACAAGGCCGTCGCCCAGACCGACGGTGACGTGCTGCTGCTGGAGAACCTGCGGTTCAACAAGGGCGAGACCAGCAAGGACGAGAACGAGCGGGCCGAGTTCGCGGGCCAGCTCGCGGCGTTCGGCGACGTGTACGTGGACGACGCCTTCGGCGCGGTCCACCGCAAGCACGCCTCCGTCTACGACGTCGCGAAGGTCCTGCCGCACTACGCGGGCTGGCTCATCGCCAAAGAGGTCGAGGTCCTCTCGAAGCTGACCGGCAAGCCCGAGCAGCCGTACGTGGTCATCCTCGGCGGCGCGAAGGTCTCCGACAAGCTCGCCGTCATCGACAACCTGCTCGACAAGGTCGACACGCTCATGGTCGGCGGCGGCATGATGTTCACCTTCCTCGCGGCCAAGGGCTACGAGGTCGGTTCATCGCTGCTGGAGAAGGACCAGATCGAGGTCTGCAAGTCCTACCTCGAGCGCGCCGAGAAGCTCGGCGTCGAACTGCTGCTGCCGGTCGACACGACCACCGCCGCCGAGTTCGCCGCCGACGCCGAACCGCTGACGGTGGCCGTGGACGCCATCCCGGCCGAGCGCATGGGCCTGGACATCGGACCCGAGTCCGCGAAGCAGTTCGCGGAGCGGATCGCCGGGGCCAAGACCGTGTTCTGGAACGGCCCGATGGGCGTGTTCGAGTTCCCCGACTACGCCGCAGGGACGAAGACCGTCGCTCAGGCGCTGGTGGACTCCGACGCGTTCAGCGTGGTCGGCGGCGGCGACTCCGCCGCCGCGGTCCGGACCCTCGGCCTGCCCGAGGCCGGCTTCGGCCACATCTCGACCGGCGGGGGGGCGAGCCTCGAATACCTCGAAGGAAAGACGCTGCCCGGCCTGGACGCACTGGAGAAGTAGAAGGTGACTGTGGCCCGCACCCGTCACCCCGCCCGCCGGACGCCGCTTCGCGACGTCCTCTCCCCAAAACGGAGTGAACGCTGTGACTAAGAGAGTGCCGCTCATCGCCGGCAACTGGAAGATGAACCTCAACCACCTCGAAGCGATCGCACTGGTGCAGAAGCTGGCCTTCAGCCTCACCCGCGAGCAGCTCGAAGCGGTGGAGACCGTCGTCCTCCCGCCGTTCGTCGACATCCGCAGCGTGCAGACGCTGGTCGACGGCGACAAGCTGACCATCGGCTTCGGCGCCCAGGACCTGTCCGCGCACCCGTCGGGCGCCTACACCGGCGAGATCGCCGGCTCGATGCTCGCCAAGCTCGGCTGCTCTTATGTGGCCGTGGGCCACTCGGAGCGCCGGCAGTACCACGAAGAGGGCGACGAACTGGTGGCCGCGAAGGTCCGCCAGGCGCTCAACAACGGCATCGCCCCGATCCTGTGCGTCGGCGAGGCGCTGGACGTCCGCGAGGCGGGCGACCACGTGCCGCACACGGTCAGCCAGCTGATCGCCGCCGTCGACGGCCTCACCGAGGAAGAGCTCGAGAAGGTCGTCGTGGCGTACGAGCCGGTCTGGGCCATCGGGACGGGCCGCACGGCCACGCCCGAGGACGCCCAGGAGGTCATCGGGGCCCTGCGCGCGGCGCTCGCCGAGAAGTTCGGCGCGGTGGCCGAGCGGGTCCGCATCCTCTACGGCGGTTCGGTGAAGTCCTCGAACGTCTCGCAGATCATGGGCAAGCCGGACATCGACGGCGCCCTGGTCGGCGGCGCGAGCCTGGACGCCGAGGAGTTCGCCAAGATCGTGCGCTTCCCCGAGCACCACGGGGCGTAGCAAGCAGCAAGTGGCAAGTTTCGCCCGCAGCGCACGAGCTGAGCGCTGCGGGCCGCAGACAGGGCCGCCGTACAACGACGTACGGCGGCTCCTTGCATTCCAATGAGCAGGCCTGACGGTCGATTCTGACTGAAGGCAGTCAGATTAAGTCAGAGATAAGGCTGCGATAGACTCATCCCGGCCCGCGCCCCATAACGGGCAGATTTGTCGAGAGGACACCCGATCACCGATGATGACGGTTCTGAGTTACGCCCTTCTGATCATCCTGCTGCTCGCCAGCGCGATCCTGATCCTCATGGTGCTGCTGCACAAGGGCAAGGGCGGCGGTCTGTCGAGCATGTTCGGCGGCGGCATGTCCTCCGTCGCGTCGGGGTCGTCCGTCGCGGAGAAGAACCTCACGCGGATCACGATCGCCGTGGGCGTCGTCTGGTTCGCCGCCATCGTGGCCTTCGGGCTCCTGCTGCGGGCCATGGTCTAAGCACCACAAGACTTCCGGCGGGGCCCGGCGAGCAATGCTCGCCGGGCCCCGCTTCGCGTTCGGCGCTCTTTCGGGTGACACGGCGGCCGCGGGCGCCCGTTCTTGTCGTACCCGCGCGAAACGATGGGCGCTACTGTCCCCGGGTGGGTGGGGGGTAGGGATGGTAATACAGTCACCCGTGGGAATATCGTCACCGTAAGCACCGATTCGTGATGAGATCGGGCTTATGAAGGCAGTGGTTTTGCCCCACTACGGCGGGGCCGACGATCTCCAGCTCCGCGAGATTCCCCCGCCGCCCGTCGGCGCCGGCGAAGTGCTCGTCAAGCTCAAGGCGACCTCAGTCAACCCGGTGGACTGGAAGCTCGGGGCCGGGTACCTCGACGCGATGATCCCGGGGGAGTTCCCGCTCATCCCCGGTTGGGACGCCGCCGGAATCGTGACCGACGTCGGCGCCGCCGTCACCGGTGTCGCGCGCGGCGACGAAGTCTTCGGCTACGTGCGGCGCCCGATCGCCAAGTGGGGCACCTACGCCGAGTACACCGTCGCCGAACCGCACATGGTCACCCGCAAGCCCCCCTCGCTCGACTGGGCCTCCGCGGGCGGGCTCTCGCTCACCGGACTGGCCGCGCTCCAAGCACTCGACGCCGTGGGCGTCACCGAGGGCGACACCGTCCTCGTCCACGCCGCCGCGGGCGGCGTCGGGGTCCTCGCCGTGCAGATCGCCAAGGCCCGCGGCGCCCGTGTCATCGGCACCGCCAGCGTCCGCAACCACGACTTCCTCAGAGCCTTCGGGGCCGAACCCGTCGAATACGGGCCCGGGCTCGCCGAACGGGTGAAGCTGCTCGTCCCGGACGGGCCCGACGCGGCCCTGGACGCGATCGGCGGAGAGGCCGCGGACGTCTCCCTCAAGTCCGGCACCGCGCCCGAGCGGATCGTCTCGGTCGTCGACCCCGACATCCGCGAGAAGGGCGGCCAGTACGTCTTCATCAGCGTCACCGCCGAGGACCTGGAAGCCCTCGCCGCGCTCACCGAGGCCCGGCAGCTCATCGTCCCCATCTCCGAGACCTATCCGCTCGAACGCACCGCCGACGCCTGGCGGGCGAGCATGTCCGGTCGCACCCGCGGCAAGATCGTTCTGCGGATCGCATAGGGCCGCATCACTTCTGATCGAAGCCGGGAACTCGGGGCCCGGCATTGCTTCCATACATCGAAGTACTTCATGACAGTCTTTACAGTGTGTGCGTTACGTCATAGAATTGCGGCGGGCGGTACCCCGTCTGCCCTGGCCGGTGCCTCCACGGCGAAACTCGGGGAGCCGCGGTCTTCCTCCCGCGGACTCCTCGTCCAGTGGCGCGCCCGGCCGACATCCACAGAAGATCCCCCATCTGTGAGGAGCGATCACACATATGTCCAACGGACAAGCCATCCGCGGCACTCGAATCGGCGCCGCATCTGGCCGTCACCCGGAACGCGGCGAACCGGTTCCCCGGCAGCACGTGAAGTACTGGTGCGCCAACGGACACGAGACCGTCAGGTCATTCGCGCTCTATGTCGAGGTCCCTCAGGAATGGGACTGCACCTGCTGCGGCTGGCCCGCCAGCCCCGATCAAGACAATCCTCCCCAACGCCAGTCGGCGAAGCCGTACAAGACCCATCTGAACTACGTCCGCGAGCGCCGCAGCGAAGAGGAGGCCGAAGACCTCCTCGCCGAAGCGCTCGCCGCCCGCGCCGCCGCCCGCGGCGAGCGTTCCTTCTTCTAGCACCGCATCACCTCTCACCCGGCGGCCGGGAGACGCAAGGTTGGGCGATCCGCCGCTTTCGAATACGGCGAGGGCCCGGAGCGAATGCTCCGGGCCCTCATCCGTGCCGTCAGAACTCCAGGTGCTTCAACCCCGACGCGGCGGCCTTGTCGACCAGCCACCTCGTGTGGCCCTGCGCCGCGACCAGTCCGGCCGGGAGCTCGCGCTTCGCCAGAGCCTCGTCGACAGCGTCGGCCTTGCCCTCGCCCGAGGCGATGATCCACGCCGCCGGGGCGGTGTTGATCGCCCCCATCGTCAGCGAGACGCGCTCGGGAGGCGGCTTGGGGGAGTTGCGCACCCCCACCGCCGAACCCTCGGCCTCCAGCGCCGGGTTGCCCGGGAACAGCGACGCGACGTGCCCGTCCTCGCCGATGCCCAGCAGCAGCAGGTCGAACGCCGGAACGCCCTCGCCGCCCGCAGCCTTCGCCAACTCCGCCGCGTACAGCGCCGCGGCCTCCTCAGGAGTCCCCACCGCGTCGGACGCGGCCATCGGGTGCACCCGAGCCGGATCCACCGGCAGGTGGTCCAGGAACGCCTCGCGGGCCTGGGTCTCGTTCCGATCCGGGTCGCCCGCGGGCAGGAAACGCTCGTCGCCCCACCAGAAGTCGACCTGCGACCAGTCCACGACGCTGCTGATCTTCGACCCGAGGATGTTCGCGTACACCTTCGCCGCGATGCGGCCGCCGGTCAGCACGATCGACGCCGAACCGCGGTGCGCTTGCGCGTCCGCGAGCCGGTTCACCAGCCGCGACGCTACCGCCTCGGCCAGCACCTCGGCGTCCTCGTGGACGATCACCGCACCGGAACGGCTCATGCGCCGGCCCGCTCGGCCTGGTACTGCTCCTGGAAGGTGTCGAGCACCCGCCGGTAGGCGGTGTCCGGGTCGATGTGCCGCAGCTCCTCGGCCAGCAGCTGGCCCAGGGTCCGCCCCTGCAGCGTCTGGCGGCGCTTGGGCAGCCCCGCCTGGCGCAGCACGGTGGTGCCGTCGGCCTTCCGCTCGACCTCCATGGTCTCGCCCCCGGCCATCGTGAACGCCACGGAGGCGATCGCGGGCAGGTGCTCGGAGTTGCGCTCGACCTCGGTGTCGACGACATCGGGGAGCACGCCCAGCCGCGTGTGGAGCCACGCGGCCATGAGCTGCGCCGACGGGTCGTCGTCGTCCGCCTTGATGGTGATCTTCTCGACCGCCTGGGTCACGCCGTCGAAGGCGCTGGCGATGAGCGAGCGCCACAGGCTGATCCGGGTCCAGCAGATGTCGGTGTCGCCCGCCGCGTACGTCTCGGCGCGCCGGTACAGCGACTGGACCGGGTCCGCCGCGCGGGCGGAGTAGGTGATGCGGCGGTCGGCGAAGGACCGCAGCTCCGACTCCAGTCCGTACCGGACCGGGTCGAGCAGCCACCAGGTGACCACGGGCACGTCCGACGCGAGCATCGGCAGCACGATCGAGGTCAGGTGCGCGGCGGCCGGGCCGTCGAGGCGCAGGATGATCGCCTCGGCCGAGCCGAGCCGTTCGCCCACGGTCACTTCGGCGTCGATGCGCGGCTCCTCGGCGTCGAGGTCGCGCGGGATCGCCAGGATCAAACGGTACGGGTGCTCCTGCGCGGCGAACGAGGCGGCCTTCTCGACCTCCTCGCGCTCGTCCTCGGTGGTCAGCGCGACCAGGTTGAGCGCGAGGCTGGAGCCGCCGCCGACCTCGTGGAGGAGGCCGTCGAGGGCCTTCATGATGTCGCCGGTGGTGGTGTCCTTCAGGTGCACGTCCAGACTCCCCTTCTAGGCCCGGCGCCAGCGGCGGCCGGACGATTGCAGCATGAGATCGGCCCCGGTCGGGCCCCAGGTCCCGGACTCGTACGGCTCGGGCTTGGTCGTCGCCCAGTAGTCCTCCAGCGGGTCGACCACGGCCCAGGACGCGTCCACTTCCTGCGCGTCAGGGAACAGGGTCTTGTCGCCCAGGAGCACGTCGAGGATCAACCGCTCGTAGGCCTCGGGGCTGGACTCGGTGAAGGTCTCGCCGTAGCCGAAGCCCATCGAGATGTCCCGCAGCTCCATGCCGGTGCCGGGGACCTTCGAGCCGAACTTGACGGTGATGCCCTCGTCCGGCTGGACGCGGATGACCAGCTGGTTGTTGCCGAGCGTCTTGGTGTCGTAGTCGGCGAAGGGCATGTGCGGGGCCTCCTTGAAGACCACCGCGATCTCGGTGACCCGCTTGGGGAGCCGCTTGCCGGTGCGCAGGTAGAACGGGACGCCGTTCCAGCGCCGGTTCTGGATGCCGATCTGGACCGCCGCGTAGGTCTCCGTGGTGGAGTTCGGCGGGATGTTGTCCTCGGCCAGGTAGCCCTGGACCGGGCGGCCCTGCACCCACCCGTCGGCGTACTGGCCGCGGATGGCCGTGGCCTCCAGGTCGTCGTGCAGCTTGATGGCCCGCAGGACCTTCAGCTTCTCGGTGCGGATCTCCTCGGCCTCGAACCCGTTGGGCTGCTCCATGGCCGCGATGGCCAGGAGCTGGAGGACGTGGTTCTGGAGGACGTCGCGGGCGGCGCCGTTGTCGTCGTAGAACCCGGCCCGCGAGCCGATGCCGACGTCCTCGGCCATGGTGATCTGGACGTGGTCGACGTAGTTGGAGTTCCAGATCGGCTCGAACATCGCGTTGGCGAAGCGCAGCGCGAAGATGTTCTGCACCGTCTCCTTGCCGAGGTAGTGGTCGATGCGGAACACGTCGTTCGCGGTGAAGACGCGGTCGACCAGGCCGTTCAGCTCGTGCGCGGACTCGCGGTCCTCGCCGAAGGGCTTCTCGACCACGACCCGGCGCCAGCCGCCGCGGTCCTGGCGGTTGTCGGACATGCCGGTGCGCTGGAGCTGCTTGAGCACGGTCGGGAACGCCATCGGCGGGATCGAGAAGTAGAACGCCGCGTTGCCGATGATGCCGTGGGTCTCGCGCAGCTCGTCGACCGTCGCGTCGAGGCGGTCGAAGGCCTCGTCGTCGTCGAACGTGCCGGGCACGAACTTGAAGTTGCCGGCGAGCCGCGCCCAGACCTCGTCGCGCCACGGGGTGCGCGCGTGCGCCTTGGCCGCCTGGAGCGACATCTCCTCGAACGTCTCGTCGCCCCAGTCGCGGCGGGCGAAGCCGACGATCACGAACGACGCCGGGAGGAGGCCCCGGTTGGCCAGGTCGTAGATCGCCGGGATCAGCTTCTTCTTGGCGAGGTCGCCGGTGACGCCGAAGATCACCAGGGCGCACGGCTCGGGGATGCGCGGCAGCCGGCGGTCGGCCGGGTCGCGCAGCGGGTTGGCTTGGATGTCGGAACCCATCTAGCTCAGCTCCCTCACCGCATGGAGCAGCTGGTTGATCCCGTGCTTGCGGTTGGTGAGATGGAAGCGCACGAGCGGGCGCTCGCGCGATTCGAGGGCCTGGCGGTCGCCGGCGGCCTGCGCGGCCTGGAGCCCGGCGAACGTGTAGTCGCGGCCCGGGATGACGAGGTCTTCGCCGACCTCGCCGGTGATCTGGACGAACACGCCGGTCTGGCGCCCGCCCTTGTGGAACTGGCCCGTCGAGTGCAGGAAGCGCGGACCCCAGCCCCAGGTGACGGGGGCGCCGGTGCGATCGGCCAGTTCGGCGCGGAGCGCCGCCACCGAGGCGTCGTCGATCCGGTCCAGGTAGGCCAGGACCGCGATGTAGGCGTCCTCGCGGTCGGCGTTCGTCAGCACCTCGCCGAGCGCTCCGGCGACCGTGTCGGCGTGCGAGCCGTAGATCTCCACGGCGCCGTCCACGGCGTGCGGGCGCTCCTCGGGGAGCCCGTCGGCCAGGATGCGGTTGGTGTTCTCCTTGGACTCGGTCACGTTCGGCTGGTTGAACGGGTCGATCCCGATCAGGTAGCCGGCGTAGGCGGTCGCGAGCTCCCACGCGAGGAACTGCGCGCCCAGCGGGCCGTTCACGACCACGTCGGGCATCGCCAGCTGCGAGCCCGAGGCGGGCAGGCCCGTCGAGGAGCCGCCGACGGTGGCGTAGACGCGGTCGGAGCCGCGGGCGCCCGCGGCGGCGGGCTCTTCGAGGACGACCGGGAGCGTGCCCTTGCCGTCCTTGCCGAGGGACTCGGCGATGAGCTGCTCGGCCCAGTCGCCCAGGCCCACGACGCCGGTGCCGTCGTCGGCGATGGTGATCGTCGGCTTGGCCGCGATGACCGCGCCCAGGACCACGGCCGGGTTGTCGCCGTCGTTCTCGATCGTGGCCGCGAAGGCCTCGGCCTGCTCGATCAGCTCGGCCACGTCGGCGCCCGCGAGCGCGGTCGGGACGAGCCCGAACGCGGTCAGCGCCGAGTAGCGGCCGCCCACGTTCGCGTCCGCGAGGAACAGGTGCGAGCCCTGCTCCTTTGCCAGCGCCTCCAGCGCGGAGCCGGGGTCGGTGACGAACACGAACCGCTTGGTCGAGTCCTCGATGCCGACGCCCTTGAACGCGGCCTCGAAGGCGCGCCGCTGGGAGTCGGTCTCCACGGTGGACCCGGACTTGGAGGACACCACGACGGCGGTGCGCCGCAGCGAGGCCTCGCCGAGCTCGGCGACGATCTGGCCGGGGTCGGTGGTGTCGAGGATGCTGATGCCCAGGTCCAGGGTCCGGGAGATGACCTCGGGCGCGAGCGAGGAGCCGCCCATGCCCGCGAGGGCGATGTGGTCGATGCCCTGCTCGTTGAGTTCGGCGCGCAGCTTCGCGAGCGGCGCGAGGAGTTCCTTCGACGTCACGAAGGTGTCGACCCAGCCGAGGCGGATCGCGGCCTCCTCGGCGGCGTCGGGACCCCAGAGGGTCGCGTCCTTGGCGGCCAGTCTGGCCGGGACGCCTTCGGCCCTGAGCCGGTCGACGTCGGCGTTCACGTCGACGCCCGTGGTGACCGCGAGGCCCCCGGCGGCTTCCATCTTCCCCATCGGCTCGCTCACTTCTGTTCTCCGCCTTCTTCGGACGTGTTCTCACTGAGCTTCGACCGGATCTGGTCCAGCAGCTGGTTCCAGCTGACGATGAACTTCTCCACGCCCTCGTCCTCCAGGACCTTCACGACGTCCGCGTAGTCGACGCCGACCCGCTCCAGACGGAGCATGACGGTGGCGGCGTCGGCGTAGAACGGCCGGACGGTGTCGGCCTCGACCTCGCCGTGGTCGGCGAAGTCGTGGATGGTGCCCTCGGGCATCGTGTTGACGGTGCCGGGGGCGATGAGGTCCTCGACGTACATGACGTCGCGGTAGTCGGGGTTCTTGACCGAGGTGGAGGCCCACAGCGGACGCTGCGGCACGGCTCCGGCCGCGGACAGCGCCTCCCAGCGCGCGGACCCGAAGGCGTTCTCGAACTCCTGGTAGGCCAGGCGCGCGTTCGCGATGGCGGCCTTGCCCTTGAGGGCGAGCGCCTCGTCGGTGCCGATGCCGTCGAGCCGCTTGTCGATCTCGGAGTCCACGCGGGACACGAAGAACGAGGCGACCGAGCGGATCGTGGACAGGTCGATCCCGGCGGCCTTGGCCGACTCGAGTCCGGCCATGTAGGCGTCCATGACGCCGCGGTAGCGCTCCAGGGAGAAGATCAGGGTCACGTTGACGCTGATGCCCGCCGCGATCGCGGCCGTGATGGCGGGGAGTCCGGCCTCCGTGGCGGGGATCTTGATCATCGTGTTGGGCCGGTCCACGGCCCACCACAGGGCCTTGGCCTCGGCGATGGTCGCCTGCGTCTGGTGCGCCAGACGCGGGTCGACCTCGATGGACACGCGGCCGTCCTGGCCGCCGGTGGTCTCGAAGACCGGCGCCAGGACGTCCGCGGCCCAGCGGATGTCGAAGGTGGTGATGGCGCGAGCGGCTTCGTCGACGCTCACCTTCCGGACCGCCAGGTCGGCGATCTGCTCGTCGTAACCGCTGCCCTTGGCGAGGGCGGCGGCGAAGATGGACGGGTTCGACGTGACGCCCGCGACGGACGACCCACTGACGAGATCCTTGAGGTTTCCCGTCTCCAGTCGCCCGCGTGAGATGTCGTCGAGCCAGACGGACACCCCCGCGGCCGACAGTCCGGCGAGGTTCTCGTTCGCGCTCATCGGTTCCTCCAGCTTTCCAGCTAGTAACTCGTTATCCGCTTCATTCGGCGACGCTCGCGGGCCGGTGGCCGGCCCGCGAGCGTCGCTACTGCTGTGCCTTCTTGATGGAGGAGCGGGCCGCGTCCGCCACGGCGGCGGCGGTGATCCCGAACTCCTCGTACAACTTCTCGAACGGCGCGGAGGCACCGAAGTGTTCCAGGGAGACGCTGACTCCCGCGTCACCCACGAGGTCCCTCCAGGACAGGGCGATGCCGGCCTCGACCGACACGCGGGCCTTGACGGCCTTGGGCAGCACCGACTCCCGGTACTCCTCGTCCTGGTCGGCGAACCACTCGATGGACGGGACCGACACGACGCGGGCCTTGACGCCCTCGCCGGCGAGGGTCTCCGCGGCGTCGACCGCGAGCTGGACCTCGGAGCCCGAGCCGAGCAGGATCACATCGGGGGTGCCCTCGGTGTCCAGCAGCGTGTAGGCGCCCTTGGCGGCGCCCTCGGCGGAGGCGAACTTCGAGCGGTCGTACACCGGGATGTTCTGGCGGGTCAGCGCCAGCGCGGTGGGGCGGTCGGCCCTCTCCAGGAGGGTCCTCCACACCACGGCGGTCTCGTTGGCGTCGCCGGGGCGGACCACGTCCAGGCCCGGGATCGCGCGCAGGGCCGCGAGGTGCTCGACCGGCTGGTGGGTCGGGCCGTCCTCGCCGAGGCCGATCGAGTCGTGCGTCCACACGTAGACGACCGGGGTCTTCATCAGGGCCGCGAGGCGCACCGCGCCGCGCATGTAGTCCGAGAAGACCAGGAAGGTGCCGCCGTAGGGGCGGGTGGGGCCGTGGAGCTTGATGCCGTTGAGGATCGCGCCCATGGCGAACTCGCGGATGCCGAAGTGGAGGGTCCGGCCGTAGGGGTTGCCCGGGTAGGCCTTCGTCTGGCGCGACAGCGGCAGGAACGACGGCTCGCCGTCCATCGTGGTGTTGTTCGAGCCGGCCAGGTCGGCCGAGCCGCCCCACAGCTCCGGCAGGACCGGGGCGAGCGCGGAGAGCACCTTGCCGGAGGCCGCGCGGGTGGCGACGCCCTTGGCGGAGGGCTCGAACTCGGGGAACGCGGCCGCGAAGCCCTCGGGGAACTCGCCGGCCCACAGGCGGTCGTGCAGCTGCTTCTTCTCGGGGTTCTCGGCGGCCCAGTTGTTGTACCGGGTGTGCCATTCGGAGCGCCCGGCGCGGCCGCGCTCGCCGACGCCCCGTGTGTAGGCGAGGACCTCGTCGGCGACGGCGAAGGACTGCTCGGGGTCGAAGCCGAGGATCTCCTTGGTCGCGGCGATCTCGTCCTTGCCCAGGGCGGAACCGTGTGCGGCGTAAGAGTTCTGCTTCTTGGGGGCGGGCCAGCCGATGATGGTCTTGAGGCGGATCAGCGAGGGCTTGTCGGTGACGGCCTTGGCCTTCTCGATCGCCTCGAACAGGGCCTCGGGGTCTTCCCGGTACTCGTCGCCGTCGCGCCAGTCCACGTCCTGGACGTGCCAGCCGTAGGCCTCGTAGCGCTTGGCGACGTCCTCGCCCAGGGCGATCCGGGTGTCGTCCTCGATGGAGATCTCGTTGTCGTCGTAGATCAGGACCAGGTTGCCCAGCTCCTGCACGCCGGCGATGGAGGAGGCCTCGTGGGTCACGCCCTCCTCGATGTCGCCGTCGGAGGCCAGGACGTACACGAAGTGGTCGAACAGGCTCTCGCCGACGGCCGGCTCGGGGTCGAACAGGCCGCGCTCGCGGCGGGCGGCCATCGCCATCCCGACCGCGGTGGCCAGGCCCTGGCCGAGCGGGCCGGTGGTGGTCTCGACGCCGGCGGTGTGCCCGACCTCGGGGTGGCCCGGCGTCAGGGAGTTCCACTGCCGCAGGCTCTTGAGGTCTTCCAGCTCCAGGCCGTAGCCGGCGAGGTACAGCTGCACGTACAAGGTCAGGCTGGAGTGTCCGCAGGAGAGCACGAAGCGGTCGCGCCCTTCCCACTGCGGGTCGCTCGGGTCGTGCCGCATGACCTTCTGGAACAAGGTGTGGGCGACCGGCGCCAGGCTCATGGCGGTGCCCGGGTGGCCGTTGCCGGCCTTCTCGACCGCGTCGGCGGCGAGCAGCCGCGCCGTGTCAACCGCCTGTTGGTCGAGCTCGGTCCACTCGAACTGTGCCACTGCGTTACTCCTAGATACTCGTCGTATTTGGGCCTTTGACGTGTGCCTTTCGACCCTACCTACACAGGCTGAACTTTATGCGTGGTCTCTCGGAGGACGGAATTCGACGCGTTGTGAACCCGCCCACGAGCAAGTCTCGCATTTGAAAACCGCTGGTGGGGGGCGTCGACCCAGGCCTCGGTCACACCCGCACAGACCGTATGGTGAGCGGTGATGAACGAGGATCCGACCCGCCCCGACTTGACCGGCGCCGTAGCCGACCGCCCCCGGCCCGCCCGCAAGCGAATCGAACTGCCCGAACCGGGCGCCGCCCCCCAGGCGCGCCCGGATCTTCGGACACTGGTCGGCGCCTATGTGTCGCTGACGAAACCGCGCATCATCGAGCTGCTGCTCATCACGACCATCCCCGCGATGCTCGTGGCCGCGCGAATGGAGTCGGACAGCCTCCCGTCGCTGACCGCCGTGATCGCGACCCTCCTCGGCGGCACGCTCGCCGCCGGCTCGGCCAACGCGATCAACTGCTACATCGACCGCGACATCGACAAGCTCATGCGCCGCACCGCGCGGCGCCCGCTCGCGAAGCACCAGATCCCGCCGCGCAACGCCCTGATCTTCGGGCTCGTGATCGGCACGATCGCGGTCCTGGGCATGGGCCTGTCCGTCAACTGGCTCGCCGCCCTCCTCACCTTCGGCGCCATCGTCTACTACGACGTGGTGTACACGATCTGGCTCAAGCGGACCACCCCGTACAACACGGTGTGGGGCGGCGCCTGCGGCGCGGCCCCCGTGCTCATCGGCTGGGCCGCCGTCACCGGGCACATGTCCTGGATGGCCTGGGTCCTGTTCGCCGTGGTCTTCCTGTGGCAGCCCCCGCACTTCTACGCGCTGGCGATGAAGTTCAAGGACGACTACGCCGCCGCCGGCATCCCGATGCTCCCCGCGGTCGCCCCCGCCAAGCGCGTGGCGATCGAGTCGGTCGTCTACGGCTGGGCGATGCTCCTGGTCTCCCTGGTCGCCGTCCCGCTCGGCTCGACCTGGCTCTACGGCGTCGTCGCGGTGGTGACCGGCGGGATGTTCGTCCTGGAGTGCCACAAGCTCCTCGGCCGCGTCAACCGCGGCGAGGACCCCAAGCCGATGCGGCTGTTCCACTGGTCGGTCAGCTACCTGACGCTGCTGTTCCTGGCGCTGGCGATCGACAGCTTCTTCATGTGAGGCACTGAAACGTCGCGAAGGCCCGGCCGAGGAATCGGCCGGGCCTTCGCCGTACGCCGTCAGGCCTTGGTGGCCAGGTACACCGAGTTCGAGGACTCGCCGCCGGTGTAGGGGTTGTCGAACCAGATCTGCTCGTTGTCGACGTCGGTGAAGACCTCGCCGAGCGCGGCCATGAACTCGTCCTCCGCCGGGTCGTCCGACCACATCGCGAAGCAGCCGCCGGGGCGCAGGTGCGCGGACAGCGCGCGCAGCCCCTCGACGGTGTAGAACGCGGTGTGCGGGGCGTGCAGCACGTGCCGCGGTGTGTGGTCGATGTCCAGCAGCACGGCGTCGTAGGTGCGCCCGGGCCGCTCGGGGTCGAAGCCGGTCTCGCTCATCGCGGCGCCGAAGAAGTCCGCCCGGTCCAGCAGGACGCGGGAGTCGGCGGCCAGACCGGCGGTGTCGGGGATCAGGTCGCGCTCGTGCCAGTCGATGACCGCGTCCGAGTACTCCACGACCCTGAGCGTGGCGATCCGCCGGTCCTCAAGGGCCGCTTGGGCCGTGTAGCCCAGGCCCAGTCCGCCGACGATCACGTCGAGGCCGGTGCCGGCCGTGCGCGCCAGTCCGAGCCGGGCCAGTTCGATCTCGGCGACCGGGAACAGGCTCGACATGAGGAACTCGTCGTCGAGCTTGACCTCGTAGACGTCGGTCTCCACGACTTCGTCGTAGCGGCGACGCAGGCTGATCTCGCCCATCGGGCTCGATCGCCAGCTGAGTTCCTCGATCCGTGGATGCATCGGTCAATCGAACCATCAAGGGGGCCCGGACGGCGGGCCCCCTCGCAGGGAGTGCTCCGGATGTCACCTGGAGGAGGTCAGTGGGCGGCGCCGAGCTCGACCAGGAGGACGCCCGCCGCCACCATGGCGATGCCCAGGGCCATCACCTTGGTGAACGGCTCGCCGAACAGGTACCTGCTCGCGATCGCGGTGATGGAGACGCCCGCCGCGGCCCAGACGCCGTACGCGACGCCGATGCCCATGCCCATGTCGAGGACCAGGGTCAGCGAGGTGAACGCCACCGCGTACCCGGCGACCACCAGCGCGTACCAGGCCTTGCGGCCGTCGGTGGCCGCCTTCAGCGCCAGCGTCGCCGCCACTTCGAACAGAATCGCCACTGCGAGGAACACCCAGGTCATGATGCCGCGGCCTCCTGCCGGCGCTCGGCCGCGCGCTGCGACCCGAACTCGATGGTGAAGACCCCGCCCATGATCAGCGCGATGCCCGCCGCCATGACGCCGGTGAGCGGTTCGCCGAAGAGGACCGCCCCGAACACCGCCGTGAGCGCGACGCCCATCGCGCCCCAGACGCCGTAGGCGACGCCCAAGGGCATGCCGGCCTTCAGGACGCCGACGAGGAACGCGAACGCAGAGAGGAAGCCCGCCGCGAACAGCGCGTACCAGCCCGGCTGTTCGGTCGCGGCCTTGAGCGAGAGCGAGCCGGTGACCTCGCTGCCGATCGCTCCGGCCAGCAGCAGCCACGGCTTCCAGTTCATTCGGACCCCTCCAGGATTCGGTCGGCGAGGTCGGCGAGCCGTTCGCGCGCCTCGCCTTCGGGCGGCAGCGCGCAGAGCGCGTCGGCGAACCAGGTGCCCTCGGCGATCAGGCGCACCGCGGTGAGCCGGGCCTGCTCGGTCGCGGGCAGATCGGCGGGGACCTCGAGCCAGGGGCGCATGCGCTGGACCCACCGGGCGATGAGCCGGTCGCGCAGCCGCGGGTCGGCGAACATCACCAGGTCGCTCTGGTCGACCTCGCATTCGAGGGCCCAGCCCAGGTAGGCGCGGAGGCGCGCGGCGGGCGCGGCCTCCTCGACGGGTCCGGGCAGGCGCGCGGCGAGGTCGCGTTCCCAGCCGTCGACCACCCGGTCCAGGAGCGCGATCATCAGGGCCTCCTTCGTGCCGAAGTGGTACATGACCCCCGGTTTGGTGAGGCCGGACCGCTTCGCGGCCGACTCCAAGGAGACGGTCGAACCGGCCTTGAGCAGGGCCAGCGCGCCGTCGAGGATGTGGTCTCTCGAACTCATGCGCCCTACTTTACCAACCGGAAGGTCGGTTCGGCGCGCCATCGTGGCCCGCCCGACAGGCTCACCATGAGCGACGGCTTGATTCCTTCTGTGGTGCAATGACTTCGCGGAATCCAGCGCTGTCGCACCCGGCCTTTAGGGTGGCCCGCATGACCAACCCCACCGATGCCACGGATCTGCCCGACGAAGACCTGCTCGACTTCCCGAAATCCTGGGAACGGCTGGTCAAACCCACGCGGACCACCGGGAAGCCCCACAAGGTCAGGCTCGACGCCGCGAACGGGCGGCGCCGCCTCACCGCCGAGACCGCATGGCTCGACCAGGCCCTGGACCCGTCCCGGCACGAGCAGTTCCTCCCCTCCCTGCGGGCGCTGCTCGCCGGGGAGCCCGACCCGCTCGGCGCCGCCGCCGCCATGGCGATGCTCAACGGCAAGATCGGCTACGACGCCGACCCGGCCCGACCGCTCCTGCATCTCTGGATCGCCGAGCACGGCCTCACCTTCGCCGCACGGGCCCTGGCCGAGTACCTCACCCTGTACGCGGGGTGGGTCTCGCAGCGTCCCATCGAACTCCAGCGCATGGAACTCAGCTGGGGCACCTGGCACCGTTCGGTCAGCAGCGGCTCCATGCTCGGCGACATGCGGGCGCTGCTCGCGGCCGCGGCGGACGACGCGTACGCCGCCGTCGTCGCGGCCCTGGCCGGCCACCGCGCCACCGCCGCCCAGCGGTTCGCGGTGACCCTCCTCGTCCCCGACGAGCGCGACTGGGCCGACGAAGTGTGCGCCGAGCACCTTCAGGAGAACGCCGACTACTGGGCCACCGCGGCCCTGGTGAGCGAGGCGGTCACCACCACCGGACAGCTTGCCGCACTGGGGCTCTCCGTCCTGTCGGACGACTACCACACCTCCGCCATCGTCGCCGGTCTGGTCCGCCGACTCGGCACCGACGCCGTTCCGGTGCTCGCCGCCAGCGTCGGCTGGGCCTACCAAGCGGGCGACGTCAAGACCTGCCACCAGGCCCTCTCCGTGCTGCCCTCCGACGAGGCCATGGCGTACTTCGCCGACCACCTCGGCGAGCCCGGGATCTTCGCCTTCGCGATGGAGGCCGCGAAGCGATTCCCGCTGCGCACGCTGCACACCGTCGCCGCCCGCCTGCCCGGGGCCGACGCCGAAGGCCGCAAGCGCCTCGCCGCCCTCGTCCACGCCGACCCGGTCCTCCGGGCCGCGCTGGCGCACCTGGACGCCGATACCCGCGACCGCGTCGCGCCGCTGTTCGAAGCCAGCGCGCGCCATCCCGAAGCCGACCCCGCCGACCTGCCCGAACTGCTCGTCGCGCCGCCGTGGACCGTCAAGGCCCCCAAGGTGAAGGCCGTGGTCGTCGAAGGCCTCGTCCCGCCCGCGATCAACCGCGTCGTGTGGGCCGACGGCGAGCCCGAGGCGTGGTCGGAGGTCGGCTACGACGTCGCGGAGAAGCGGACGGAGGAACGCTGGCGCGTGATCGCCGAGCGGTTCGCCGACGGCGAGCTCGGCCCGAACCAGGGCCTGCGCTTCCTGGTCGACGCGCCCCGGGACATCGCCGCGCCGCTCGCCGGCAGATGGAATGCCGAGGGCCTGGACGACTGGATCGCCATGTCCTACCTCAAGAAGCTCCTCTCACGCTTCGGCGAGGCCGTGTCCGAACAGGTCGCCGTCGGCGCCGCGACCCACGCGAGCCTGCGCGAAGTCCTGGTCCCCGTCGCGAACCTCGAGGCCGCCCGGCTCATGGCCGACGGCTTCGCGCGCCTCAAAACCGTGCGCGAGACGGCGGTCGCCTGGTTCGACCGCCACGGCCCCGACGCCGCCGCGCTCCTCATCCCCGACGCCCTCGGCAAGGCCAAGCGGCGACGCGCCTCCGCAGAGGAGGCGCTGTACCACCTCGCGGACGAGCACGGGCCCGACGTCGTGCAAGGGGCCGCGGCGCAGTACGGCGAGGATGCCGCGGCCGCGGTCCGCGCCCTGATCGGCACCGAGCGGTCCGCCCCGCTCCGCGTGAAGATCCCCAAGCCCGCGGCCTGGGCCGCGCCGGCGCTGCTGCCGCAGGTGCTCCTCAAGGACGGCGATCGGGCGCTGCCGCAGGACGCGGTCCGCCACCTCGTCACCGTGCTCGCCCTCGGCGGCCCCGACCACCCGTACGCGGGCGTCGACGTCGTCGCCGAGGCCTGCGACCGCGACTCGCTCAACCGCTTCTCGCTGGCCCTGTTCGACCTGTGGACCGCCGCGGGCTCGCCCGGCGAGGACCGCTGGGCCGTCACCCAGCTCGTGCACTTCGCCGACGACCACACCGTCCGCACCCTCGCGCCGCTCGTGGCGAAATGGCCGGGGGAGAACCAGCACCACCGGGCCGTCCTGGGCCTGAAGGTGCTGGGCGCCATCGGCACCGAGCCGGCGATGCGGGCCGTCCAGAACATCGCGGCGAAGGCGAAGTTCGACGCGATCCG
The DNA here is from genome assembly GCF_900101745.1 of Glycomyces harbinensis. Lineage (GTDB taxonomy): Bacteria > Actinomycetota > Actinomycetes > Mycobacteriales > Micromonosporaceae > Glycomyces > Glycomyces harbinensis. The sequence continues at coordinate 89,608 of NZ_FNAD01000006.1, forward strand.
CTGGGCGGCCCACGGGCAGGTCAAGGCCATCGCCGCGGACCTGGGCCTGACCGCCGACCAGCTCGCCGACCGCCTCGTGCCCGACTTCGGGCTCGGCGCCGAAGGCTCCCTGCGGTTCGACTACGGCCCCCGGACCTTCACCGTGGCCTTCGACGAGCAGCTGAAGCCGTACGTCACCGACGACGCGGGCAAGCCCCGCAAGACCCTCCCCAAGCCCGGCGCGAAGGACGACCCCGACCTCGCCGAGGACGCCTACCGGCGCTTCACCGCTCTGAAGAAGGAACTGCGCGCCGTCGCCGCCGACCTCGTGAAGCGGCTCGAATCCGCGATGATCCACGGCCGCACCTGGACCGCCGCGGAGTTCCGGCGGCTGTTCGCCGAGCACGCGCTCGCGGGCCACCTCGCGCGCCGCCTCGTGTGGCTCGCCGAGCACGGCGGCGAGCGGACCGCCTACCGCATCGCCGAGGACGGCTCCCTCGGCGACGCCGACGACGAGGCGTTCGCGCTCCACGACGAGGCCGTCGTCCGCCTCGCGCATCCGATCCACTTGGGACCGTCCGTCGACGCGTGGGCCGAGCTGTTCGCCGACTACGAGATCCTCCAGCCGTTCGACCAGCTCGCGCGGCCCGTCATGGCCTTCACCGACGAGGAGCTGAAGACCGGCGTCCTCACCCGCTTCCAGGGCGCCACCGTCGACATCGGCCACATCCTCGGCATGACGAGCCGCGGCTGGCACCGCGCCGCACCGGAGGACGCCGGAATGGAGCCCGGCATCGCCTACACGTTCCCCGGCGGCGGCTGCGTCAGCGTCCGCCTCGATCCGGGCGTCTACACCGGATCGGTCCGCGAGTACGACCGCCAGACCCTCGAGACCGTGCGCCTCGCGGCGGTCGAGGAGTACTACCACGCGCCCTCCGGCGCCGTCCCCGAGAGCATCGACCCGGTGGCCGCCTCCGAGGCCCTCAGCGGCCTCGCCCGCCTCACCGGCACCGCATAGGAACGCGGGGGATGTCGTACCCGGGCCCTATCCTCGGAGCGACATCCCCCCGGCGGCATGAAGGACGCGCATGACTGACACCGTTGCACCCCGAGAAGACCGGCTGGTCGTCCCCGAAGCATGGCTGGACGGACTCCTCCCGTTCCGCGGCCGCCGCACCGGCCCCCCGGTCGAACTCGACCCCGACGCCCCCGAGCGGCTCCGCGGCCTCGCCAAAGCGCACGACGCCGACCTGCGCGCCGCACTGGCCCAGCCCGACAACCAGGACTTCGCCGCCGCGGGCCTGCGCCACCTCGACGGCGGGCTCGACGCCTACGGCGCCGGCGTCGTCGCCGTCCTGCTGCGCGGCTCCGACCGGCACAAGTCCCCTTCGATGCTGCGACCCGAGCTGGACGCCTGGGTCCTCGAACACGGCCTGGCGTTCGCCCTCACCGCCTCGCTCGCGGCCCTGCAGGTGAACCCGTGGAACCTCTACCAGCGCGGCAAGGCGATCGACATCGCGCAGCGCAAACTCGCGGTCGTGCGCCTCGGCCACGTCGGCGCCCTCTTCCACGAAGTCCAGCAAGGCGTCAAAGCCCTGCGCGGCCTCATCGCGGCAGCCGACGAGGCCGAGTACGCGGCGGTGGTCGCCGCGGCCGCCGCGTTCCGGACCGGCCCCACCGAGCGCTTCCTCGTCGGCCTCCTGCTCCCCGAGCAGCGGGAGTGGGTCGACGAGGTCTGCCGCGAATACAAGGACCTGGACGGCTACTACACCGACAAGATCCTGTGGGAGTTCGTCTCCACCTCCGAGCAGCTGACCGCGGCGGGGCTGTCGAAGCTCGAGCGGTGGGAGGCCGGCACCCACCTGACGGGCACGCTCCTGCACAACCTCGGCGCCGCGAGCCTGCCCGTCTTCACCGCGACCCTGCGCCAGCAGGTCGACGGAGACGGCCGCGCCAACCTGCTCGAAGCCGTCGGCCTCATCCCCGGAGACGAGCCGATGTCCTACCTCGTCGGCAACCTCGCCGAACCCGGCGTGTACCGGGCCGCCGCGAGCGCCGCCGCGCGCTTCCCCCGCCGCGCCCTGCGCGCCATCGCCGCGGCCGACGCCGCCCTCGCCCCCGAGCTGCGGCCGCGCCTGGCCTCGCTCGCCGCGCTCGTCCCCGAAGCGGTCCGCGCCGCGCACCCCGACCGCGCCGCGATCGAAGCACTCCTCGCCTGCTCATCGGTTCCCGAAGCGGCCGTTGACGACCTGCCGACACTACTGACCTCCCCGCCCTGGACCAAGAAGCGGCCCAAGACCAAGCCGGTCGTCCTCGACGGCCTCGCGGCGCCAGACGGCATCGCCGTCACCTGGGCCGAGGGCGAGCGGGAACGCTGGTCCGTCCCCGAGGCGAACTACTTCCGCAACCACACCGAAGACGACTGGCACCATTCCATCCGACGAGCCGGCAAGCACCACGACGGCCGCATGTACGCGATCGCCCTGGCCTACGCGCCGTTGGCGATCGCCGCCGAGGCCCTGGAGAAGTGGGACGGCGCGTTCGCCCCGTACACCTCCAGCGACATCAACGTGGTCCTCTCGCGCTTCGAAGCCGACGTCGCGCAGCGCATCCTGGTGCACCTGCGCAAGAACGCCGCCGACCACCGCGCGCTCGTGCCGATCCTCAGCCTCGACGCGGCCCGCCTCGCCGCCGACTGGTTCGACCGCCTCAAGTCCGCGCGCGCCAGCGCCGTCGCCTGGTTCGACCGCCACGGCACCGAGGGCGCCCGCATGCTCGTCCCCGACGCCCTCGGCGCCGACAAGCGGGCCCGCCGGGTCGCCGAAGGCGCGCTGGCGTTCATCGCCGCTCGCCAGGGCGACGCGGTGGTCGAGGCCGCCGCCGCGTCCTACGGAGACGACGCCGCGGCGGCGATCCGGGACCTGCTCGACGGCGACCCGCTCGAACCGCGCGGCGTGAAGCTCCCCAAGCCCGGCGCGTGGGCCGACCCGGCGATGCTGCCGCAGGTCCTGGCCGGCGACCGCGCGCTCCCGGCCGAGTCGGTGCGCCACCTCATCACCGTGCTCGCCCTGACGACCCCCGAATACCCGTACGCGGGACTCGACGTCGTCGCCGAGGCCTGCGACCGCGCGTCGCTCGCCCGGTTCAGCCGGGCCCTGTTCCAGGTGTGGCTCGCGGAGGGCGGGCCGTCGAAGGACGGCTGGGCGCTCACCCAGCTCGCCCATTTCGCCGACGACGACACCGTGCGCCTGCTCGCCCCGAAGATCCGCGAATGGCCGGGCCTGAGCCAGCACAAGCGGGCCGTCAACGGCCTGGGCGTCCTCGGCGCGATCGGCACCGAGGAGGCCCTGCGGGCCATCCAGGGCATCGCCGAGAAGGTGAAGTTCAAGGCGCTCAAGCAGGAGGCGGGCGTCCAGATCGAGACGATCGCCGCAGAACTCGGCCTGAGCCGCGACCAGCTCGCCGACCGCCTCGTCCCCGGCTTCGGGCTCGGCGACGAGGCCCTGGTCCTCGACTACGGTCCGCGCAAGTTCACCGTGGTCTTCGACGAGCAGCTCAAGCCGTACGTCACCGACGAGGACGGCAAGCCCCGCAAGAGCCTCCCCAAGCCCGGCGCCAAGGACGACGCCGCGGTCGCCGATGCCGCCTACCAGCGCTTCTCACTGCTGAAGAAGGAGCTGCGGACCGCCGCCTCGGACCAGGTCTCGCGGCTCGAGGCGGCGATGGTCAACGCCCGCACCTGGAATGCCGACGAGTTCCGCCGCTTCTTCGCCGAGCACCCCCTCGTCAAGCACCTGGCCCGCCGCCTCGTGTGGCTCGCCGAGGCCGACGGCGCCCGCACCGGCTTCCGCATCGCCGAGGACGGCAGCTACAGCGACGCCGCCGACGACGCGTTCACCCTGCCCGAGAACGCCGTCGTACGCCTCGCCCATCCGATCCACATGGAGCCCAAGGAAGTCGACGCGTGGGCGGAAGTCCTCGCCGACTACGAGATCCTCCAGCCCTTCGACCAGCTTGCGCGGCCGGTCATGGCGTTCACCGAGGACGAGCTCGCCACCGGGCACCTGACCCGCTTCGAGGACAAGCAGGTCGAGGTCGGCCGCCTCCTGGGCCTCACCAAGCGCGGCTGGCGCCGCGCCGCGCCCGAGGACGGCGGCGTCGAACCGGGCATCCACTACCCGCTCCCCAGCGGCGGGTACGTCACCATCGCGCTCAGCCCGGGCATCTGGGTCGGCATGATCGCCGAGAACCCGGTCCAGAAACTCGAGAGCGTCCACATCGGGCACAGCGAGGTCTACTGGTACGACCGATCGCGCGAGACCCAGCGGATGCCCGAGGGCATCGACCCGCTGACCGCCTCCGAGATCCTGGTCGCGCTGGAGCGCCTCACCGCCGGCTCCTGAGTCCCGCCGGGGATGTCGCACCCAGCGCTTATGCTCGATGCGACATCCCCTTACGCGCGAAGGAAGACGATGACCGAAGCCGTTGCCGCCCAGCAGGACCAGTCGCGAGTCCCGGACTTCGAGGCCGATGAGGACGTCTTCGAGCGGTGGACGCTGTACGCGGACCAGGACGGGTCGGACGCCCCGCACCTGCGACCGCCGACCGGCCGCGGCCGCCCTTCCGCGACCCCGGTCGACCCGCCGCGCGACTACATGGTGGACCTCTGGCACCGGATCGGCCTCGACGAGCGCCGCGAGAGCTTCCGCACCGCGATCGAGTCCCCGACCACCGACCCGGCCATCGGTGCCGCGATGCGGTCCTACCTCGACGGCGAACCCGACCCGCTCGGCGCCGCCGCGGTCTTCGAGATCGCCTTCGCCGTGGGCGCCAAGCTGTGGGGCGAGCGGCGCTACGTCCAGTACGACGCCTGGCACGGCGAGCACGGCCCCGAGTTCGCCGCCTGCGCGGTGCTCCAGCAGAGCGCGGTCCGCGTCATCGGCGCCCGGTTCCGCCAGCCGCTCCACCACTACAACAACGGCTCCGACGAGCCCGCCGTGGAGTTCGCCCCGACCATTCCGGCGGGCGGGGCCTGGGGCCGCGGCATGGAGACCCAGCGGGTCCGCGAGATGCTCGCCGGCGTGCCCGAACCCGAGTACCGGCGCTACCGCGAGCTGTTCGAGCCGCTGGGCCGCAACCACCGCCAGCGCCACGCCCGCGCGTTCGTCATGCCCACCGAGCAGGACTGGGTGGACCAGGCGTGCAACGAGTTCCCCGAATGGGAGAGCCGGGCATGGGGCGTGGAGGAGCAGCTCATCGCCAGCGTGACCTCGATCGACCAGCTCACCGCCGCCGGCATCACCATCCTGGACGAGTACAACCGCTATGAGCGTCCGATCAGGTCCCTGCTCGAGTCCTGCGGCCCCGACGCCGTCCCCCTCCTGGTCGAGACCCTGAACCGCGGCACCGAACCCCGAGGCAGGGGCACCCTGAAGACGATGCTGGCGACCCTGCCCCACGACGCGGCGGTCGAATACCTCCTCACCGGCTGGGTCGGCGAGGAGACCGCCCACCTCGCCCGGCTCGCCGCGGAGCGGTTCCCCCGCCGCACCGTCCGCGCCGTCGTCCGGCTCGCCGACGGCGCCGCCGCGGCGCAGCGCTCGCGGTACGCGCACCTGACCACCGCGGTCCCGGCCCTCGCCGAAGCCGTCGCCGCCGCCGAACCCGAAGTGCGGCAGGCGATCGACCGCCTCGTGCACCTGGACGACGCCCCGCCCGAGACCCCGGACGTCCCCGCGTTCCTCGCGAACCCGCCCTGGACCCTCAAGCGCCCCAAGGTCAAGCGCACCGTCATCGAGGTCGCGCCGGTCGACGCGGCCGTCCTGCGCTGGCGCGACGGCGAGCGCGAGACCTGGGCCGAAGGCGGCAAGATCGTCGACGAGACCCGCCGCCGCCTCGCCGAAGGGGAAGCCGAGGCCGTGCCGGAAGTGCTCGCGGCCCTCGCCAAGGCGCCCCGCCACCACCGGGCGCTCCCGCCGATCGGCGGCGTCGAGGCGGCCCGCATCGCGGCCGACTGGCTCGTGCGCCTGCGTTCGACCCGCGCCAGCGTCACCGCCTGGCTCGCCCGCCACGGCACCGACGCCGCCGCCTGGCTGACCCCGGACGCGATCGGCCCGGCCGGCAAGACCCAGCGCGCCGCCGAAGCGGTCCTGCGCCACCTCGCCCGCGCCCACGGCGACGCCGCCGTCCTGGCCGCCGCGGCCGGGTACGGCGCCGAGGCCGCCGTCACCGCGATCCTCACCGCCGACCCGCTCGACCTCCACGGCCGCAAGGCGCCCCGCGTGCCCGAATGGGTCGAGCCGGTCCTCGGCATGCCCGTGCTCCTCGCCGGGCGCGGGCACCGCCTGCCCCGGGCCGCCGTCGGCCACCTCGTCGGCGCGATGGCGCTCGATTCGCTCGCGATCCCCTATGCGGGCCTCGACGCGGCCAAGGAGCACTGCGACGCCGCGAGCCTGAGCGAGTTCTCCTGGGCGGTCTTCGAGTCCTGGCTCATCGCCGACGCCCCCGGCAAGGACTCGTGGGCGTTCACGCAGCTCGCCCGGTTCGCCGACGCCGGCACCGTCGAACGGCTCGAAGCGCTGATCGGGCCCTGGACCGGCGCGGGCCTGGTCAAGCGGGCCCAGACCGCGCTGGAGGTGCTGGGCGCCGTCGACGCCGAAGAGGCACTGCTCGCCGTCCACCGGCTGCGGCGGACCGTCGACTCCAAGGCGCTCAAGGAGTCCGCGGCCGACCAGATCGACCTCATCGCCGCCGGCATGGGCCTGGACGTCGAGCAGCTGGCCGACAGTCTCGTCCCCGACTTCGAACTGGGCGAGGACGCGACCCTCGAGCTCGGCTACGGTTCGCGCCGCTTCAAGGTCGGCTTCGACGAGCGCCTGCGGCCCTTCGTGATCGACGAGCGCGGCAAGGTCCGCAGGAGCCTGCCGAAACCGGACGCGGACGACGACCCGGAAGCGGCGGCCGAGGCCGCCAAGCGGTTCGAACGCCTCACGCGAGGACTGAAGTCCGTCGCGACCGAGCAGGTCCCGCGCCTGGAGCGGGCCATGGTCGACGGCCGCACCTGGACGCTCCCGGAGTTCCGCCGCCACCTGGTCGACCACGCCCTGATGTGGCACTTGGCGAAGCGGCTGGTCTGGCGGGCCGAGTCGGCCGCGGGCGCGGTCGTGTTCCGGCTCGCCGAGGACCGCACCTGCACCGGCGCCGACGAGGACGCGCTCGCCCTCCCCGAGGACGCCCGCATCCGGCTCGCGCACCCGGTCCTGCTCGGCGACGCGCTCCCGGTCTGGGCGGAGATCCTGGCCGACTACGAGATCCTCCAGCCCTTCGACCAGCTCGCGCGGCCCGTGCACGCCCCCACCGGGGCGGAGGCCTCGGCCGGGAGGCTGACGCGGTTCGAAGGCGGGAAGGGCGGCACCGGCGCCCTCTTCAACCTGACCCGCAAGGGCTGGCGCCCGGTCCGCAAGGAGGGCTCGGGCTGGACGTCCGGCCTGTCGCGGCGCCTGGCCGGCGGGGGAGCGGTCGAGGTCGACCTGTCCCCGGGCTTCGGCGGCGGCTACCTCTTCGACGCCGAGGAAGTCCAAGTCCTGCAATCGGTCCGCTTCCCGACCGGAGCCGACCCGGTGGCGCTCTCCGAGGTCATCGCGACGCTGGCGCGGGTCGCGAAGAGCGAGTGAGACCGGCGCGCCCCGGCCGACGGCCGGGGCGTCTTCGTACATGCGCGCCCCACGGGTCTGCATGCGATGTCGCACCCGGACTCTATGCTCGTGTGGACGCGACCGCCTCATGAAAAGAAGTACATGACCGAACACGTTGTGCCCCAAGAGGATCGATTCGATCCACCGCCCGAGTGGCGGCAGCTGGCGCTTCCCCGCCGCGGCGACGGCTTCCGCCACGCCTACCGCATCGGCGTGTTCGAGGACCTCGCGACCCTCACCGAGCGGCACCAGGACGTGGTCGACGAGGTGCTGTCGCACGAACTCACCGACCCCGCGCTCGCCGAGCGCGCCCGCGAACACCTCGGCGGCCGACCCGATCCGGCCGGAGCCGCGGTCGCCGCCATCATCCTGCGCGGCGCCGAACACGGCATATCGGACTCGCCGGCCGGCATCGGCAAGGACCGCCTCGTCCTCTCCCACGCCGCGATCCGCGAGAGCCTCGACTCCTGGGTCGCCGAGCACGGCCCGGCCTTCGCCGTCGCCGCCGCGATCGAGGACCTCGCCGCGACCAGCACGACCCACCGCCAGAAGGGCCATTTCCTCCGCCCCGTCGTACCCATGTACTTCCGCAACAAGATCAACGTCTGGGCCCCCGGCGACGGCCCGCTCGCCGCGGTGCGCGCCCTGGTCGCCGCCGCCGACGACGCCGAGCACGCCCGCATCTGCGCCCGGGCCGCCGAGCACCGCGACACGCCCCTCAAGCGCCTCGCCGCCTCGCTCCTGGTGCCCGACCGCGCCGACTGGGCCGCCGAAGTCCTCACCGAAGGCGTCCTGCCGCGCGAGAGCACGCTGGTCGAACGCCTCACCTGGTCGCTCGTCAGCACACCAGCCCACCTGAAACTCATCGGCCGCAAGGCCTTCGAGCCCTACTACGTCTCGCGCGAAGCCGTCGCCGAAGCCATCGCGGGACTCGGCCGCGCGGCCCTGCCCGTCATCGAGAAGTCCCTCCAGTACAAGCTCATCGCCGGCCCCGCCCGCGGCGAGCTGTACAACGGCCTCGCCGTGTTCCCCGCCGACGAGGCGATGTCGCTCCTGCTCGACCGCGGCGCCGAACCCCGCGCCGCCGCCGCGGCGGCGGAGGCCGCCTCCCGGTTCCCCGCCCGCGCCGCCCGCCTCACCGCCGCGCGCCTCCCCACCGCCACACCGCTGGAGCGCGCGCGCCTGGCCGCCCTCGTCGCCGCGTCGCCCGCCTGCCTGACCGCCCCCGGGCTCACCGGCGCCGAACGCGACGCCCTCGCCGCGCTCACCGCCGACACCGGCCTGCCCGAGGCCGAACCCGAGCGGCTCCCCGCCATCCTCGTCTCCCCGTCGTGGAACGAGCGCCGCAAGACCAAGGCCCCCGGAGCGATCGAAGGGCTCACCGCTCCCGACCCGGTGATCGTCGGCCGACCGGGGGAGCACGAGCGCGCCCTGGCACTGGAACCCAACGTCATCGAATGGGACGACGAATTCTGGGGCGACGACGACCACTTCGCCGGCTACCGCGACGGACTCAACCTCGGCGACAGCGGCCTCGCCCAGCTCGCCCGCAAAGGCCCCGCCATCGCCGACGACGTGGCCGAAGCCGTGCGCCGCGCCCCCTGGCACGGCCGCGCCCTCACGCCGATCCGCAGCGCCGCCGCCGCGGAGATCGCCGCCCACTGGCTCGTGCGCATCAAGAACGGCCGCAGCGCCGCACTCGACTGGTTCGACCGCCACGGGCCGCACGCCGCGACCCTCCTCGTCCCGCACGCCTTCGGCCCCAAGGCCTACCAGCGCACCACCGCCCGCGCGGGCCTGCGCCTGGTCGCCTGGCGCCACGGCACCGGCGCCGTGCTCCGCGCCGTCGAACCCCACGGGCCCGAAGCGGTCGCGGCCGTCGACGCGGTCCTCGACCCCGACCTCACCCAGCCCCTGCTGAGCGCGCCCAACGCGCGGCCGTGGGCCGACCCCGACCACCTGCCGCCGGTCCTGCTGAAGGACCGCTCGGCGGTCCTCGGCCGCAGGGCCGTCATCAACCTGTTCGACGTCCTCTCCCAGTGGGCGCCCCGCGTCCCCTACCCCGGGGTCGCGCTCGCCGCCGCCGGCCTCGACCGCGAATCGCTCGCCCGGTTCTCACTCGCCCTGGCCGAGATGTGGATCAGCGCCGGCACACCCGACGGCGACCTCTGGGCCGTCGAGCAGCTGGCGCTCTTCGGCGGCGCCGACGCGGCCCGCCTCATCGAGGAGCACGCCCCCCGCTGGCACGCCCGCCATCCCGAGTGGACGGACATCGCACTCGAGACGCTCACCGCCCTGCCCGCCGAAGACGCCTTCGACCCGCTCCACCGCCTGTCGCGCACCGCGAAGCAGCCGAAAGTGCGCGAGGCCGCCGCCCGCCGCTGCGCGATCGTCGCCGAACGGCTCGGCGACGCCCCCGAAGCGCTGGCCGACCGCCGCGCCCCGCGCCTGGGCCTCGACGAGGCGCTGACGCTCGACTTCGGGCCGCGCTCCTTCCGCGTCGACGTGGACGACCGGCTCAACCTCAGCGTCACCGACGCCTCCGGCAAGACCCGCGCCAAGCCGCCGAAACCCGGCGTCCGCGACGATCCCGCCCTCGCCGCCGCGTCCCAGGCCCGCTTCCGCGGCCTCGCCAAGGACCTCGCCGCCGAGATCACCGTCCAGAGCGGCCGCCTCGAAGACGCCATGCACACCGGCCGCGTCTGGGAGCCCGCCGAGTTCGCCGGCCTCGCCGCCCATCCGGTGATCGGCTCGCTCGCCCGCCGCCTCCTGTGGCTCGGCGAGACCGACACCGACCCGCGGTGCTTCCGCCTCGCCGAGGACGGCAGCCTCGCCGACGCCGACGACAAGCCGTTCGAACTGGGCCCCGACGCCCGCGTCCGCCTCGCCCACCCCGCGCTGCTCGGCCCCGACCTGGCCCGGTGGACCGAGGTCTTCGCCGACTACGAAGTCCTCCAGCCGTTCGACCAGCTCGCCCGCCCCGCGATGGTCCTCACCCCCGAAGAGGCCGAGAGCGGCGTCCTCCACCGCTTCACCGGCCGCACCGCCGTCTTCGGCGCCATGCGCGAGGTCATGACCTGGAAGTTCCTCTACTGGGGCGGGAAGCAGCAGTCCGTCACCCACCGCCGCGGCACCCACCTGTTCGACCGCGAACTGCCCGGCGGCGCCCGCCTCATGGCCGAAATCGACCCCAGCCCCGACCTCGCCGAACCCGATCCGCAAGGGCGCCACCGCGTCCTGGCGATCTGGTTCTCGACCACCAAGAACCGCCGAAGCGACGTCCCGACCCTGCGCGGCGACGCCGTCGACCCCGTCACCGTCTCCGAGATCCTGGCCGGGCTGTCCCGCGCCACCGGACTCCTCACCTAGAAGGCCGCCATGACCGACACCGCCGCCACACCCGAACCGCGCCTCCAGCGACCGCCCGCCGAGCGCCGCTACGCCTCAGAGCTCGCCAAGCTCGCCGCCGAGGACGACGCGCCCCGTCCGCCCGGCTGGGCCCTCAGCCTCCAGGCCGCCCGCACCTTCGTCGTCGGCGACGAGTCGCGCGGCATCGCGAAGAAGTTCGTCGGCGACCCCTCGCTCATCGACCGCGCGCTCGTGACCCTCGCGACCAACCGCGGCCTCATGCTCGTCGGCGAGCCCGGCACCGCCAAGTCGCTCCTGTCCGAGCTCATCGCCGCCGCCGTCTCCGGCGACTCCACCCTCACCATCCAGGGCGGCGCCTCCACCACCGAGGACCAGATCGCCTACTCCTGGAACTACTCCCTGCTCGTCTCCGAGGGCCCCACGCAGCGCGCACTCGTGCCCGCGCCGCTCCTGCGGGGCATGGCCGAGGGCCGCGTCGTCCGCTTCGAGGAGATCACCCGCTGCCCCCTCGAAGTCCAGGACTCCCTGCTGTCGCCCCTGTCGGACCGGGTGCTCGCCATCCCCGAACTCGAAGCCGACCCGATGGTCTTCGCCCGCGAAGGCTTCAACATCATCGCCACGGCCAACACCCGCGACCGCGGCGTCAACGAGATGAGCGCGGCCCTCAAGCGCCGCTTCAACTTCGAGACCGTCTTCCCCATCGCCGACTTCAAGACCGAACTCGACCTGGTCGAGAACGAGGCCGCCGCCGCGCTCGCGCGCTCCGGCGTGCCCGCGCCCCCGGACCGGGACGTCCTCGAAGTGCTCGTGCGGGTCTTCCGCGACCTCCGCTCCGGCGACCAGGGCAGCGGGCGCCCGCAGGCGGTCATGTCCACCGCCGAGGCCGTGTCCGTGGCCCACGCCGTGGGCATCAAGGCCTGGTACCTGCGCGGCGGCGAGGCCGACGCGGGCGACATCGTCGACTGCATGGCCGGCGCCGCCGCCAAGGACAACGCCGACGACCTCGCGCGCCTGCGCCGCTACCTGGAGCAGAAGGCCCCCAAGCGCAAAGGCCCGCACTGGCAGTCGCTCTACCAGGCCCGGAACCTGCTGCCCGGATGATCGAGCGACTCCACGTCCAGGGCGTGCGGCACCACTCGCCCGCCTGCGCCCGCCTGGTCGCCGAGCGGATCGAGCGGCTGCGGCCCGCCGCGGTGCTCATCGAGGGCCCCGCGGACTTCAACGACCGGCTCGGCGAGCTGGCGCTCGAACACGAGCTGCCCGTCGCCATCTACTCCTACGCCAGCGCCGACCTCGCCGTCCGCCGCTCGTGGACCCCGCTGTGCGACTACTCGCCCGAGTGGATCGCGCTGAGCGAGGGCCGCCGTGTAGGCGCCGACGTCCGGTTCATCGACTTCCCGGCCTGGCACCAGTCCTTCGAGGGCGTCGAGAACCGCTACTCGGACGCCGAGCGCCGCTACGCCGAAGCGGCCGAACGGCTCTGCCGCGCCTTCTCCGTCGACAACACCGACGCGCTGTGGGACCACCTCGTCGAGATCGCCGAACCCGACGGCCTCGCCGAACGCCTGGACGAGTACTTCGACCTCGTGCGCGGCGAATCCGACGCGAGCGAGTCCGACACCGCCCGCGAGGCCTATATGGCCCAGTGGATCCGGGCCGCGCTCGCCGAGACCGACGGCCCGGTCCTGGTGGTGTGCGGCGGCTTCCACGCCCCCGCGCTGCGCCGCCTCGCCGAGTCCGGGCCGGCCGAGGCCCCCGAGGTCCCGCTCCCCGCCGAAGGCACGGAGACCGGCGGCTTCCTGGTGCCCTACTCGTTCCGGCGCCTCGACTCGTTCGCCGGCTACCAGTCCGGGATGCCCTCGCCGGAGTACTACCAGCGGCTCTGGGAGGACGGGCCCGACGCCGCGGCCGGCGGCCTCGTCGAGCGCATCACCGCGCGCCTGCGCCGCAAGGGACTCCACGTCTCCACTTCGGACCTCATCGGCGCGCGCAGCCTCACCGACGGGCTCGCCCGCCTCCGGGGCCACTCCCGGCCCGGTCGCACCGACCTCCTCGACGGCCTCGCCAGCGCCCTCATCAGCGACGACCTCGAACAGCCGCTGCCGTGGACGAGGCGCGGAACCCTCACGGCCGGAACGCATCCGGTCGTGGTCGAGATGACCGCCGCCCTCACCGGCGAGCGCGTCGGGCGCCTCCACCCCGAGACGCCCGCCCCGCCGCTCGTGGCCGACGCCGAGGCCGAGATCGAACGCCTCGGCCTCGACCGGGACGGCACCCTCACGCTCGACCTCACCAAGCCGAAGGACCTCGCGCGCAGCCGCGTCCTGCACTGCCTGCGGCTGCTGAAGATCCCCGGAGTGCGCCGCGGCGCGGGCCCGAACGCCGGCGCCGACGTCACCGCCGAGGAGCAGTGGTCCCTGCAGCCGCACGAGGACCGCCTGCCGTCGCTCATCGAGGCGGGCGCGCTCGGCGCGACCCTCGGCGACGCCGCCCAGACCGTGCTCGAACAGCGCGCCGACAGCGACGGCGCCCTGGACGTGCTGGCCGCCATCCTCTTCGACGCGGCCCTGTGCGGCCGGGCCCGCCTGACCGACCGGCTCGGCCAGGCCGTCGAGTCGGCCGTCGCCGACAGCGGCGACGTCGCCGCCGTCGGCCGGGCCCTCGCGGTGGCCCTGGCGCTGTGGCGCCACGACCACCTGTTCGGCACCGCCGGGAGCGACCTGTACACCGCGGTCGTCTCGTCGGGGTGCGACCGCATCCTGTGGCTCGTCGAGGGCTTCCACGCGCCGCCGGGACCGGCCGACCTCGGCCGGCTCGCGGCCCTGTGCGCGCTGCGGGACGCGGTGCGCCACGCGCCCGGACTGGCGCCGCCGCCCCAGTCGGTGACCCGCGCGGCCGACCGGATCGCACTCGACCCGCAGGCCCCGCCGGACCTGCGCGGCGGCGCCCTCGGCCTCGCCTGGGCCCTCGGCGCGCCCGCCGACGCGGCGGCCGCGGCCGACGGCGCCTCGGGACCCGACCAGCTCGGCGACTGGCTCGCCGGACTGTTCTCCCTCGCCCGCGAAGAGGTCATCGCCGAGGAGGAAGGCGTCATCGGCGCCGTCGACGACCTGGTCGCCGACCTCACCGACGCCGAGTTCTTCATCGCCCTGCCCGCGATGCGCCAGGCCTTCGCGATGTTCCCCCCGCGCGAGCGGGGCCTCATCGCCCAGCGCGTGGTGGAGCTGCGCGGCGGCGGCGACGCCCGCGACCTGACCGCGCGCCTCCACGTCGACCCGCTCACCGTCGCGGCCTCCATGGCCCTCGAATCGCGCGTCGAGGACGTCCTCGCGCGTGAGAACCTCCTCTTCCCCGTCCCCACGAGCAGAGCGGAGTCCTGATGGGCGCCGACCTTGAACGCTGGCGCCTCATCCTCGGGCCCGCCGCCGAAGGCGCCACCGGCGGCCTCGGCGAGGAGAACGCCGGGCGCGACGCCGCCCTCGACTGGCTCTACGGCCGCGACGACGACCTCGGCAAGCGCGGCGTCCGCCGCGGCGGCGCGCGCTCGGGCGAACGCGGCGCCGGCGACGAGCCCTCGATCCTCACCACCGTCGACTGGCTCGACGGCATCCACCGGCTCTTCCCCAAGGAGACCATCGAGCGGCTCGAGCGCGACGCCGTGGAGCGCTACGAGATCCACGACGTGCTCACCGACCCCGAAGTGCTCGCGCGCATCGAACCGAACCCGGCCCTGCTCAAAGCGGTCCTGCGCACCAAGCACCTGATGAACCCGCAGGTCCTCGAAGCGGCCCGCCGCATCATCGAGGAGGTGGTGCGCCAGCTGGTCGAGAAGCTCTCGGTGCAGGTCCGCACCGTCTTCACCGGCAGCCGCAACCGCCGCCCCAGCCAGCACCGCCGCGCCCGCGACTTCGACCTCAAGCGGACCCTGCGCGCCAACCTCAAGCACTACCGGCCCGAGGACCAGCGCGTCGCGATCGAGCGGCCCCACTTCCACTCGCGCACGTCCAAACGCCTGGAGCAGTGGCAGATGGTGCTCGTGGTCGACCAGTCCGGGTCGATGGCCGGCTCGGTGATCCACTCGGCCGTCACCGCCGCCTGCCTGTACGCCCTCCCCGGCCTGAAGACCCACCTGGTCGCCTTCGACACCGCCGTGGTCGACCTGACCTCCGAAGTGGACGACCCGGTCGAACTGCTCATGAAGGTCCAGCTCGGCGGCGGCACCGACATCTCCAGCGCCGTCGAATACGCCGCCGGGCTCATCGAGAACCCCCGCCGCTCGATCGTCGCCCTCATCACCGACTTCTACGAGGGCGGCAACCCGTCCCGGCTCGTCCACACCACGAAGCAGCTGTGCCAGCAGGGAACCCAGTTCCTCGGCCTCGCCGCCCTCGACGAGGACGCCAACCCCAACTACGACCGCGAACTCGCCGGGCGCATGGCCGACGTCGGCGCCCACATCGGCGCCATGACCCCCTCCAACCTGGTCGAATTCGTAGCGGAAAGGCTCGGCACATGAGGCCCGCGCCCCTAGGGGGTGTCTGGTGATGTCGAACGGCCCGCATCCAGCCTCGCCCGACATCACCAGACACCCCCTGGCCCCGCCCGCCTTCCCCGAACCGGAGTGAACACCGTGTCCAGAAGCGACCTCCTCGCCCTCACCGCCGACGCCCTCGCGGCGCTCGCCAACCGCGGCCTGGTCAAGCGCGCCGCCAAAGACCTCGACGCCGGCGCCGTCCCGGTCCTCGACCTCGCCGCCGACGGCGCCCTCACCGCCGCCTTCCCCGACGGCGCCACCGCGGTCCTGCCCGCCACCGGCGGCCTCGACACCGCCACCTGCACCTGCGGCGCCCCCGGCAAGTGCCGCCACCGCGTCGGCGCCGTCCTCGCCTACCAGCGCGGCGCCGCGGCCCCCGCCGACGCCGAAGCGGCCCAGGCCGACAGCGCACCGACCGACACCGCCCCGCCCGAACCGCAGGCGCTCGCCACCCCGGCCTCGATCACCGACGAGCAGCTGCGCGAAGCGCTCGGCCCGCACGCGATCAAAGCCGCCGAGCAGACCCGCCGCGCCGGCTACACCGCCCGCCTCGTCTGGCCCGACCCCGACCGGCACGCCACCGCCGAACTCCCCGCCGCCACCGTCAAGTTCCTCGTCCCCGGCGACGTCGGCTACGCCCACACCGACGCCACCGGCCCCGCCCGCGCCGCCGCCGTCGTCCTCGCCGTCTGGGCCTTCCGCGAGGGCGAAGCCGACCGCTCCACCACCGTCAGCGTCGGCGGCACCGACCCCGAAGGCAGCCTCGCCGAAGCCCTCCACCTCACCGAGCAGGTCCTCCTGGACGGCGCCGACGGCGCCGACGCGGTCCTGCGCGCCGCCCTCCAGCGCGAGTCCAAGGCCCTCACCCGCCGCCGCGCCCACTGGCCCGCCGGCGCCGTGAACGACCTCATCGACCAGCTCCAGCGCTACGAGGACCGCTCCGCCGCCTACGACCCGCAGCGACTCGCCGCCCTCCTCACCGAGATCCCCGCCCGCGCCAACGCCGCCGGGCACCCCGGCGGCACCCCCGCCGCCCAGGTCCTCGGCAGCGAAGAGGCCGACGCGACCCCGCTGACCCTCGTCCGCCTCACCGGCCTGGGCGCCCGCATCGGCACCGACGGCGACCGCCGCACCCTGGAGCTCTACTTCGCCCAGCCCGAGACCGGCATGGTCCTCGCCATCCAGCGCGACTGGCCCGTCCCCGCCGACCCGAAGAACGCGGCCGAAGCCCTCACCGGCGCCGAACTCGCCGGCCGCCGCCTCGCCGGATGCAAGATCGGCGCTCTGGCGGGCGGGAACACCGTCACCGAGGCCGCCACCCGCACCGCCGCCCGCGCGCTCAAGCTCGGCACCGGCCGCCTCGCCAAGACCCAGGTGCTCCCGCTCGGCCTCGCCTGGAACGACCTCCCGGCCTCGCTGCGCGCCACCGACCTCGACGCCCTCGCCGCCGAACTCGCCGACCGGCCGCCCTCGCTCATCAGGCCCCGCGTCGCCGCCGAGTCCCTGCGCGTCATCGCCGTCGCCTCCTGCGAACTCCTCGGCTACGACCCCGCCTCGCAGCGCCTCGAAGCGATCGTCACCGCCCCCGGCGGCGGCACCGCGCGCCTGCGCATCGAGCACCGCTCCGCCACCCCCGGCGCCCTCGAGGCCGCCGAGCGCGCCCTGACCGGCGAGCCCCTCGCCGTCGCCGGGCACGTGCGGCGCCACCGCGGCGAGCTCATCGTCGAGCCCACCGCGATCCTCACCGCCGACGGCCCCGTCGTCCCCGACCTCGCCCCCGGCGACGACAGCGCCGAGCTCGCCGCCGGCGGCGACCGGCCCGTGGGCGACCCCGTCTCGGCCGCGATCGAAGGCGCGATCACCGCCTGCGCGGACCTCGCGCATCAGGGCCTGCGCCGCTCCCGCGAGCCCTCGCGCGTCCGCGTCGAAGCCGTCGCGGCCTCGCTGCAACGCGTCGGCCTCCAAAGGGCCGCAACCGATTTCGTCCAACTGTCCAAAGCGTTGGGGGAGGACGACCAGGCCGCGAAATGCGCGGCCTGGACCGCCGCCGCCGTCCGGATCGCGGTCACCGCTGAGCTACACTGACCGCCTGGGTGATCCCAGTCTCGGTGCCATCCGCGGGCCACAAGCCCGCGAGCCGAAACGTCGGCGCCGTCTTCTCCTGCCACTCGAATCCCGGCGGAACCATCCGTTCCGCGCCCGCTGAGTCGGCGATCATCATCGAAGCAATGAGGCTTTCCGTGCCATCTCAATCCGTGATCGATCTGCAAGACCCGATCTTCCTCGCCCACCTGGGCGGGAAACTGCGCACCACCGCCACCGTCCCGCTGGCCACCCGCGAAGACCTCTCCGTCGCCTACACGCCCGGCGTCGCCCGCGTCTGCGAGGCCATCGCCGCGGACGAATCCCTCGCGCGCACCCACACCTGGCGCTCCAACCTGGTCGCCGTCGTCACCGACGGCACCGCCGTGCTCGGCCTCGGCGACATCGGCCCGGCCGCCTCCCTCCCGGTCATGGAGGGCAAGGCCGCGCTCTTCCGCCAGTTCGCCGACGTGGACGCCGTCCCGATCTGCCTCGACACCAAGGACCCCGACGCGATCGTGGCCGCCGTCGCGGCCATCGCGCCCTCCTTCGGCGGCATCAACCTCGAGGACATCTCGGCGCCGCGCTGCTTCGAGATCGAGGACCGCCTCAAGGCCCTGCTCGACATCCCGGTCTTCCACGACGACCAGCACGGCACCGCCGTCGTCGTGCTCGCCGCGCTCACCAACGCGCTGCGGCTCCAGGACCGGCGCCCCGAGGACCTCACCGTGACCGTGGTCGGCGCCGGCGCCGCCGGCGTCGCGATCGCCAAGATCCTCAACGAGGCCGGCGTCGGCGACATCGTCGTCTGCGACTCGACCGGGATCATCCACGAGGGCCGCGACCGCCTCAACCCGGTGAAGGAACGCCTCGCCCAGACCACGAACCGCCACGGGCGCAAGGGCGACGCGACCGAGGCCCTGCGCGGCTCGGACGTCCTCGTCGGCGTCTCCGGCGGCCGCGTCCCCGAAAGCGCGCTCGAGGGCATGGCGGACGGCGCGATCGTCTTCGCGCTGGCCAACCCGACTCCCGAGGTCGATCCCGAGGTCGCCGCGCGCCACGCCGCGATCGTGGCGACCGGCCGCAGCGACTACCCGAACCAGATCAACAACGTGCTCGCGTTCCCCGGGATCTTCCGCGGCGCGCTCGACGCCGGGGCCGAGCAGATCACCGAGGCGATGAAGCTCGCCGCGGCCGGGGCCATCGCCGACATCGCCGCCGAGGACCTGGCGGCCGACCGGATCGTCCCCTCGCCGCTGGACCCGCGGGTCGCGCCGGCGGTGGCCGCCGCCGTCAAGGCTGCCGCCTGACGAACGGACCTGAACGGCCCGACCGGCATCGACCGGTCGGGCCGTTCTCGTGTCAGCTCATCGACTGCGGCGCGACCGCATCGGTCTCATCGACCGGGCCGAGCAGGTCCGCGAGGGCGACGATGACCTCCCGCCCCTCGACCTGCCGGGCCCACTCGGGCGGCAGGGCGCCGTGCCCGTACGCGGCCCCGTAGAGGTTCCCGAGGATCGCGCCGGTCGAGTCGGAGTCGCCGCTGTGGTTGACCGAGGCGATGAGCCCGGCCCGCACGTCGTCGGTGCCGAGCAGGCAGTAGACCGCGATGGCCAGCGCCTCCTCGGCGACCCAGCCCTGGCCGAGCGGCGCGCACGTGTTCGGCGCGGGAGGGACGTTCCCGGCCAGCTCGTAGGCCTGCTGGAGCGCGTCGACGGTCTCGGAGCGGTCGAGGTCCTTGCGCAGGTGGAGCATGGTCGCCGAGACCGCCCGCTGCGGCGTTTCACCGTTCGCCAGGTGCGCCACCATCATCGCGAACGCCCCCGCGGAGGACCCGGCGGTCGGGTGTCCGTGCGTGAGCGCCGAGCACCGCTCGGCCAGCTCGAACGCCCGCTCGGGGCCGTAGCGCAGCCCGAACGGGGCCGAGCGCATGACGGTGCCGCAGCCCTTCGAGTTGGGGTTGACGCCGGGCCTCGCGCCGTGGGCGAGCCCGGAGATGCAGGCGTTGCCCGGCGCGCGGCGAGCGTACAGCCACGGCTGGGCCGCGAGGCCCTGGGAGGCCATGGGCGGCATGGGTTCGCGCTGGGTCTGGAGCCAGCGCAGGTACGCCTCCCGGACGGCCTCGACCTCGGCGCCGGGCTGGGCCAGCAGCAGGCCCTCGACGGTGAAGAGGGTCATCTGGGTGTCGTCGGAGATCCGGTTGTACCGCAGCTCGGTGATGCCGCCGGGTCCGTACTCGTCTTGGATGCGGGCCCAGGATTCGAACTCGACCTGGTAGCCGAGGGCGTCCCCGACGGCGCCGCCGACCAGGCTCCCGAGAACGCGGTCTGCTCGCGTGATCGCTTCAGTCACGCCCGGATTCTATGGGGGCGTTGCCCGCAGCGCCTCCTCCGTTCGACGCGGCGCACCGGCCCCTCGGCGGAGGACGATGACGTCGGGACGAGGAGGCCCTGTCATGACCCCTCGGTCAGGCGGCGGGTTCCTTCTCCACGATGCGGTCGCCCTCGCGTTCGCCGTGGATCTCGTAGTGCAGCACCTGCGCGCCCTCCACCAGCGGCTCGCGCCGCCGCAGGCTGAACGGGACCGCCATCGCCGCGACCCACAGCACCCCGGCGCCCAGCATGTGCATCCCCACCAGCAGCACCGGCAGGTCCAGGTAGTACTGCGTGTAGCCGATGACCCCCTGCAGGAGCTCCACGACCAGCAGCACGTACGCCGTCCGCTTCGCCGCCTCCGGCGCCTTCACCGCGTGCAGCGCCGCGATGAGCGCCACCGTCAGCCCCAGCAGCAGCCACACCAGGTCCGCGTGCAGCTGCGACATCAGCGCCGGGTCCATGCCGTTGCGCGGCGTGTCGGCGTCGCCCGCGTGCGGGCCCGAACCGGTCACGACCACCCCGAGCACGATCACCGCGAACGCGACCCCCACCAGGCCCCTGCTCAGCAGCACCACCGCCCGCGGCACCAGCGGCACGACCGCGCCGTCCGGCTCGCCCGAGCGCGCGTACAGCGCCACCGACAGCGCCACCAGCGGGATCGAGGCCAGGAAGTGCAGGCCCACCACCCACGGGTTCAGGTTCGTCCAGACGGTGATCCCGCCGATGACCGCCTGCACCGGCACGTACAGCATCCCCAGCAGCGCCAGCTTCACGAGCGACCTCCGCCGCGGGATGCGCAGCCACGCCGCCACCAGGGCGCCCAGCGCGATCGCCACCAGCGCGAACGTCAGCACGCGGTTCCCGAACTCGATCACCCCGTAGATCCCCATCTCAGGGGTCGTGACCAGGGAATCGGCGGTGCACTTGGGCCATTCGGGGCAGCCCAGGCCCGACTCGGTCAGGCGCACCGCGCCGCCGGTCACGATGATGCCGACGTTCGCGACCACGCTGGCGAGCGCCCACCGCCGAATCGCCTTGGGCTGACCGAACCACCGCTGCAAGAGCTTCACGCCGCGAATCTATCCTCAAGCCCGTCAGGGTTCTTGCCGCGGTCCGCCGGGTGTGGGCCGCGCCTTGCGTGACAGGTGAGGTTAGGCAAGCCTGAGTGCCACGTCTCACCTCGGGTCGTCTCGACGCGCCGCCGCGAATTAAGTAACATTTACCTTGTGGAAATGGTGACGAGGGCGACCAGCCACTCGACGGACGGGGACACCCGCCGCCGAGTGACCAGGCTGCTGCTCGAACACGGCCCCGCCACGGCCGTCGACCTCGCGCAGGCTCTCGGCATCACCGCCACCGCCACCCGCCGCCATCTCGACGCGATGGAGGCCGAAGGCCAGGTCGAGACCCGCGTGGTCAGGACCGCCGGCCGCGGAAGGCCCGCCAAGAGCTACCAGCTCACGGCCGCCGCCCGCACGAACATCGGCCACACCTACGATGACCTCGCGATGGAGGCCCTGCGCTGGATCCGCCGCTTCGAAGGCGAGGACGCCGTCGGCGGCTTCGCCGCCGAGCAGGTCGCGCGCCTGGAGGCCCGCTGCCGGGCCGCCCTCGACGCGGTCGACCCGGACGATCCGATGGCGCGCGCCCAGGCGCTGGCCACCGCCATGTCGGGCGAGGGCTACGCCGCAACGGCGTCGGTCATCGCCTCGGGCGGGCAGATCTGCCAGCACCACTGCCCGGTGGCGGGCGTGGCCGCGGAGTTCCCGCAGCTGTGCGAGGCGGAGACTCGGGTGATCAGCCGCCTGCTGGGCGTCCACGTCCAGCGGCTGGCCACGATCGCCAACGGGGACGGGGTGTGCACCACCCACGTGCCCGGCAAGACCCACGGCCGCAAGGCCACAGGCGCCGACGGGGGAAGCGGACCGGTTCCGCTGCCCGACCCCGGACGCGCGGACCGATAACCCGACAGGTCAAAGGTGAGACTTGAGATGACCGACACGCAGAAGCCCGAGCCGCTCAGCCAGGAAGAGGCGCTCGCCTCCCTGGAGCGGTACGAGTACGGCTGGGCCGACTCCGACGCCGCCGGCGAGAACGCGCGCCGCGGGCTGACCGAAGAGGTCGTCCGCGACATCTCCGCGCGCAAGGCCGAACCCGAGTGGATGCTCGACCTGCGCCTGAAGGGCCTCAAGCTCTTCGGCCGCAAGCCCATGCCCAACTGGGGCGCCGACCTGTCCGGCATCGACTTCGACAACATCAAGTACTACGTCGAGGCCTCCGAGAGGCAGGCCGAGTCCTGGGAGGACCTGCCCGAGGACATCAAGAAGACCTACGACAAGCTGGGCATCCCCGAGGCCGAGCGCCAGCAGCTCGTCTCCGGCGTCGCCGCCCAGTACGAGTCGACCGTCCTCTACCACTCCATCCGCGAGGACCTGGAGCAGCAGGGCGTCGTCTTCATGGACACCGACACCGCGCTCAAGGAGCACCCCGAGCTCTTCAAGGAGTACTTCGGCACGGTGATCCCGGTGGGCGACAACAAGTTCGCCGCGCTGAACACCGCGACCTGGTCCGGCGGCTCGTTCATCTACGTGCCCAAGGGCGTCCACGTCGACATCCCGCTCCAGGCCTACTTCCGGATCAACACCGAGAACATGGGCCAGTTCGAGCGCACGCTCATCATCGCCGACGAGGGCTCGTTCGTGCACTACATCGAGGGCTGCACCGCCCCGGTGTACTCCTCGGACTCGCTGCACTCCGCGGTCGTGGAGATCATCGTCAAGAAGGACGCCCGCGTCCGGTACACGACCATCCAGAACTGGTCGTCCAACGTCTACAACCTGGTCACCAAGCGCGCCATCGCCGAGCAGGGCGCGACCATGGAATGGGTCGACGGCAACCTCGGCTCCAAGGTCACCATGAAGTACCCGGCCGTGGTCATGGTCGGCGAGCACGCCAAGGGCGAGGTCCTGTCGGTCGCCATGGCCGGCGCGGGCCAGCACCAGGACACCGGCGCGAAGATGACGCACGCCGCGCCGCACACCTCCTCGACGATCGTCTCCAAGTCGATCTCCCGGGGCGGCGGCCGCACCTCCTACCGCGGCCTGGTCAAGGTCGACGAGGGCTCGCACCACTCGAAGTCCACGGTCAAGTGCGACGCGCTGCTGGTCGACACCATCTCGCGCTCCGACACGTACCCGTACGTCGACATCCGCGAGGACGACGTCGACATGGGCCACGAGGCCACGGTCTCCAAGATCGGCGAAGACCAGATGTTCTACCTCATGAGCCGGGGCCTCACCGAGGACGAGGCGGCGGCCATGATCGTGCGCGGCTTCATCGAGCCCATCGCCAAGGAGCTGCCGATGGAGTACGCCCTCGAGCTGAACCGCCTGATCGAACTCCAGATGGAAGGCGCGGTCGGTTAAGCGACCGGTCGAGGACTAGGAACCAGAGATTTCATGAGCATCGAATTGGCAGTCGCCAAGCCGCACACCCACGGCGCCGGAGAAGTGCCCCCGAAGACCAAGTCCCAGCTGCTGCGCTCGTTCGAGCCCGCCGACTTCCCGGCCCTCACCGGCCGCGAAGAGGACTGGCGCTTCACGCCCGTCAAGCGCCTCGCCGGGCTCGAGTCGACCGAGACCGCGCCCGCGGCCAAGGCCGCCGAGTACGCGATCCGCAGCCTGCCCGAAGGGGTCACCGCCGCGGCCGTCGGCAAGGACGACGAGCGCCTCGGCTCCATCCTCACGCCCTTCGACCGGCCCAGCGCCGTCGCCTGGGCCAAGAGCGAGAAGGCCCTCCTCGTCGCCGTCGCGCCCGAGACCCGGGTGTCCGAACCCGTCTGGATCGACGTCACCGGCGGCGGCCTCGACGGCGCCACCTGGGCCCACACGTTCATCGAGGTCGGCCACCACGCCGACGCCACCCTGATCGTGCGCCACACCGGCCTGGCCCGCCTCGGCGACAACGTCGAGATCTCCGTCGGCGACGGCGCGCACCTGCGCCTGGTCGTCGTCGCCGAATGGGACCGCGAGTCCACGCACGTCGAGCACCAGAAGGCCCGCCTGGGCCGCGACGCCAAACTCGACCACATCGCCGTCACGCTCGGCGGCGACCTGGTCCGCCAGTACCTGTCGGTCGACTACGCCGCCCAAGGCGGCTCCGTGGACGCCTACGGCCTCTACTTCGCCGACGCCGGCCAGCACCTGGAGCAGCGCCAGCTCGTGGACCACTCGGTCCCCGACTGCCGCTCCAACGTCAACTACCGCGGCGCCCTCCAGGGCCGGGACGCGCACACCGTGTGGATCGGCGACGTCCTCATCCAGGACAAGGCCACCGGCACCGACACCTACGAGATCAACCGCAACCTCGTGCTCTCCGACGGCGCCCGCGCCGACTCGGTCCCCAACCTGGAGATCGAGACCGGCGAGATCACCGGGGCCGGACACGCCTCGACGACCGGCCGCTTCGACGAGGAGCACCTGTTCTACCTCCAGTCCAGGGGCATCCCCGAGCCGGAGGCCCGCCGCCTGGTCGTCAAGGGCTTCTTCAACGAAGTCCTCCAGAAGATCCCCGACGAGGGCCTGCGCGAGGAGCTCACCGAGCTCGTCGTCGCCCGCCTCGACTCGGGTGCCTTCGTCGCGCCGGGAGACATCGAGGCAGGTGCCTAGATGACCGACGCCGACTTCCTGCGCGTGTGCGCGCTCGACGACCTGCCGGAGGCCGAGCCCGTCGCGGCCGACATCCACGGCACGTCGATCGTGCTCGTCCGCCGGGCCGACGAGGTGTTCGCCCTCCACGACGAGTGCTCCCACGCCGCCGTGGCGCTCTCCGAAGGCGACATCGAGGACTGCTCGATCGAATGCTGGCTCCACGGGTCGAGCTTCGACCTGCGGACCGGCAAGCCGTCCGGGCCGCCCGCCACCGTCGCCGTCCCGACCTACCCGGTCGAGCTGCGCGAGGGCGACGTGTACCTCAGCCTGAAACCCAAGACCACCGAAACCGCGAACTGACGCCGAGAAGGAACACCAGTCATGAGCAAGCTTGAGATCCGCGACCTGCACGTCTCGGTCAACACCGAAGAGGGCGCCAAGCCGATCCTGCACGGCGTCGACCTGACCATCAACTCGGGCGAGACCCACGCCATCATGGGCCCCAACGGCTCCGGCAAGTCCACGCTCGCCTACTCGCTGGCCGGGCACCCGAAGTACGAGATCACCGGCGGCGAGGTCCTCCTCGACGGCGAAGACGTCCTGGCGATGACCGTCGACGAGCGCGCCCGCGCCGGCCTGTTCCTCGCCATGCAGTACCCGGTCGAGGTCCCCGGCGTCAGCGTCTCCAACTTCCTGCGCACCGCCAAGACCGCCGTCGACGGCGAGGCCCCCAAGATCCGCACCTGGATGAAGGACCTCAAGGGCGCCATGGCCGACCTCAAGATGGACGAGGCCTTCGTCAACCGCAACGTCAACGAGGGCTTCTCCGGCGGCGAGAAGAAGCGCCACGAGATCCTCCAGATGGAGCTGCTCAAGCCCAAGATCGCCATCCTCGACGAGACCGACTCCGGCCTCGACGTGGACGCGCTGCGCACCGTCTCCGAGGGCATCAACCACGCCAAGGCCACCAGCAACCCCGGCGTCCTGCTCATCACGCACTACACGCGCATCCTGCGGTACGTGAAGCCCGACTTCGTCCACGTCTTCGTCGACGGCCGGATCGCCGAAGAGGGCGGGCCCGAACTCGCGGACAAGCTCGAAGCCGAGGGCTACGAGTCCTACGTCGGCACGAAGGCCGCCTAGCCAACCGGAAAGAAGGAGCCCGTGGACGCCGCAACCAAGCTCGACGTCGAGGCCATCCGCGCCGACTTCCCGATCCTTCGGCGAATGATCGGCGACAAACCGCTGGCCTACCTCGACTCGGCCGCGACCTCGCAGAAGCCCGTCCAGGTCGTCGAGGCGATGCGCCGCTTCACCGAGCACTCGAACGCGAACATCTCGCGCTCGGTCCACACGCTCGGTTCCGAGGCCACCGAGGCCTACGAGGGCGCCCGCGCGAAGGTCGCCGCGTTCATCGGCGCCCCGAGCGCCGACGAGGTGGTGTTCACCAAGAACTCCACCGAGGCGATCAACCTGATGGCCTACGCGTTCCAGAACGCGGCGCTGGACCCGGCCGCCGACCCGCGCTTCAAGATCGGCCCCGGCGACGAGATCGTCGTGACCGAGATGGAGCACCACGCCAACCTCATCCCGTGGCAGCAGCTCGCGCTGCGCACGGGAGCGACGCTGAAGTGGATCGGCATCACCGACCACGGCCGCCTCGACCTCGAGAGCGTCCCCGAAGTGATCACCGAGCGGTGCAAGATCGTCTCGTTCACCGCCGTCGCCAACCTGCTCGGCACCGTGAACCCGACCTCCCAGATCACCGCCCGCGCCCGCGAGGTCGGCGCCCTGGTGGGCCTCGACGCCTCCCAGTCCGTGCCGCACATTCCGGTGGACGTCGCCGAACTCGGCGTCGACTTCATCGCCTTCACCGGACACAAGATGCTCGGGCCCACCGGCATCGGCGTCCTGTGGGCGAAAGCGGACCTCCTGGACGCGATGCCCCCGTTCCTCACGGGCGGCTCGATGATCAAGACCGTCACCATGGAGCGCACCACGTTCGCCCCGGCACCGGCGAAGTTCGAGGCCGGCACGCCGCCGATCGCCGAGGCCGTGGGCCTCGCGGCCGCCGTCGACTACCTCGACAAGCTCGGCATGGAGAACGTGCGCGCCCACGAGAAGGAGCTGGCCGGGTACATGCTCGAGCGGCTCGAGACCGTCGACGGCCTCACGGTCATCGGCCCGCGCGTCCCGATCGGGCGCAGCGCCACGGTCTCCTTCACCTTCGCGGACGTCCACCCGCACGACGTCGGCCAGATCCTCGACGCCGAGGGCATCGCCGTCCGCGTCGGGCACCACTGCGCCAAGCCCACGTGCGACCGCTTCGGCGTCAACGCCACCACGCGCGCCTCCGGGTACGTCTACAACACCCACGAGGAAATAGACCGGCTCGTGGAGGCGTTGGCCCAGGTGCGAAAGGTGTTCGGCTGATGAATCTCGACGAGCTCTACCAGGAAGTCATCCTGGACCACTACAAGCGCCCCCGCGGCGTCGGCCTGCGTGAACCCTTCGAGGGCGAGTCCCACCAGGTCAACCCGACCTGCGGCGACGAGATCACCCTCCGGGTCCACGTGGAGGGCGGCAAGGTCGCCGACGTCTCCTACGAGAACGTCGGCTGCTCGATCTCCAAGGCCTCCGCGTCGGTACTGTACGAACTCGTCAACGGTTCGACCGTGGACGACGCGCTGGCCCGCCTGGCCGAGTTCACCGAACTGATGAACTCCAAGGGCCAGGACGAAGGCGACGAGGAGACCCTGGAGGACGCGGTCGCGTTCGCCGGCGTCTCGAAATACCCGATGCGCGTCAAATGCGCGCTGCTGGGCTGGATGGCGTTCAAGGACGCCCTGGTCCGCGCAGAAGCCTCGATCCCGGGAAGGACCGACGCAGCATGAGTGAAGATGTGAAGACCAAAGAGGACGACATCCTCGAGGCCATGAAAGACGTCGTCGACCCCGAGCTGGGCATCAACGTCGTCGACCTGGGCCTCATCTACGGCGTCCACGTGGACGAGCAGAACGTGGTCACCCTCGACATGACGCTCACCTCGGCGGCCTGCCCGCTGACGGACGTCATCGAGGACCAGTCCCGCTCGGCTCTGACCAGCGGCCCGGAAGGCGGCCTCGCCGCCGACCTGAAGATCAACTGGGTGTGGATCCCGCCGTGGGGCCCCGACAAGATCACCGACGACGGCCGCGACCAGCTCCGCGCCCTCGGATTCAACGTCTAGTCGATGGTGAAGATCCGCCCCGCCTCCGGCGGCGGCAGGATCGTCGAGGTCGAGCCCGAACGGCTCCCCAAGTGGGTCGCGAACTTCGCCGCCCGCAACGGCGGCATCGCGGGCCACCACGCCGAAGGCGACGCCTGGACGATCGAATCGAACGAAGGCCCGTCGGCCGGTCTCGGCGAACTTGCGAGCCGTAAATCGGCACAAGTCACCTGGGCACTGGCCGGCGGCCTGCCCTCCTCGTGGCTACTCGACGCCGACCCGGTGACGGCCGCCGAGCATCTGCGGGACTACGCCCTCGAGCCGCGCCGCATCGCCGTCCTCCTCGCCCGCAAGGGCGCTTACTCGGTCGGCATCGTGGAGGACGGGCGGGTGAAGGTCTCCAAGACCGACACCGCCTACGTCCAGGGAACGACCAAGGCCGGCGGCCAGTCCCAGCAGCGTTTCGCGAGAAGGCGTGAAGGCCAGGCGAAGGCCGCCGAGAAGCGCGCCCGGGAGGCCGTGTTCGCCGTCCTCGGCAACGCCGCGTTCGACGCGCTGGTCACCGGCGGACCGGTCGAGGGCATCCTCGAGGACCCGAGGCTCGCCGAGCTCAGACCAGCCGTCCACTTCGGCGACATCGCCGAACCCAAGGCGGTGCTGCTGACCGAGACGGCCTACCGTGCCATCGGCTTCCGGGTCCGGCTGCCGCAGTAGCGACGCGGCGGCTCGGGACGCTCACGCCAAGGCGAGGGTGACCAGGCGCTCGGCGTGCAGCCGCGTCGAGTCGAAGACCGGGACCGGACCGTCGCCCTCGTCCACGAGCAGCGTGATCTCGGTGCAGCCGAAGATGATCCCCTCGCAGCCGCGTTCGGCGAGGTCGGCCATGAACCGCCGGTACGCCCTGCGGGAGTCCTCGTTGACGACGCCCAGGGTCAGCTCGTTGTAGATGATCTCGTGGACCACGTCGCGGTCCTCGGCGGGCGGCACCACGACCTCGATGCCGTGCCCGGCCATCCGCTCGGTGTAGAACGGCATCTCCATGGTGAACCGCGTCGCCAGGAGCCCGACGCGCCCGACCCCGGCCGCCCGGATGCTGTCGGCGGTCGCGTCGACCAGGTGCACGAACGGCACCGACACAGCCGCCTCGATCTGGTCGGCCACCAGGTGCATCGTGTTGGTGCACAGGCCGATCAGGTCGGCCCCGCCGCGTTCGAGCGACGCGGCCGCCTCGGCGAGGACCTTGCCCGCGCCGTCCCAGTCGCCGGCGCGCTGCATCGCCTCGATCTCCGCGAAGTCCACGGTGACCATGAGGCTGCGGGCGTTGTGCTGCCCGCCGAGCCGCTCGCGGACGTCCTGGTTGACGAGCCGGTAGTACTCGGCGGACGACTCCCAGGACATCCCGCCGATCAATCCGATGGTGCGCATCGCCCCATTGTGCCCGACCGCGAGTTCAAGTGAAGAGGCTGATGACGGCGCCGACGATGATGCCCACCAGCCCCACCAGCGCGCTCAACTTGGTCCAGCGGAGCATCTGCCCCTCGTCGTCGCCGGCCGGCGACGCTGCGACGGCGCGAGCCTGCGACCGCCGTTCGGGTCCGCGGCGCAGCCGGGCGCCGAAGGCACGGAACCGGAACCGGCGGCTCGAAGCGCCCTCCTGCTCCATGCCCAGTCGGTGCAGCGCGGTCATGTCCTTCGCGAACTCCTCGATGGAGTCCTGGTTGGGGATCCGTCGGCCCGGGACCAGCATCACGTGGTGCTTCTCCAGCAGGACTTCGGTCAGCGCGGCCATCGCGTTCCGGCGCAGCCGGTCCGGGAGGACGCCCTCCGCCTCGATGAGGGCATCGGCAGACCAGGCGTAGCGGTTGAGCCGGAGCAACTGGTAGGCGTCGGTGTCGGGTTTGGCGCACTTGTCGTCGAAGAACTGGCTGTGCGTCCGTTCGATGACGCCGTTCGCGATGGCCTCGGCCGCTTTGCGCAGGTCCACGCTGGTGCTCTCGGCCCGGCGTACCGCGATGAACGCGACGGCGCTCACCGCGAGCTCGAAGCCGCGCCGCTCGGCGTGCCGCCACAGGCCCGTGTTGACGTCCCACTGCCGCTCCAGGAAGTCGACGATGTCGCCGATCTTGTCCCGGTGCTCCTGCGGCGCCCATTGCGACAGCGCGATCGCGATGACGGCGGCCGGGTAGACCCGCTCGCCTCCGCCGCAGCGGGACTGGAGCGTCTCGATGGTGCCGTCGGGTCGGACGCTCGCGGCCACGAACGCGATCATCCGCTTGATCGCAGGGGGAGGCTCGCCCTGGTCGAAGCAGGGGCGCAGTCCGATCAGGAGCTTGGCGGCGACCTCCGGACCGGTGTAGTCGGCGACGCGGCAGCGGACGGCGCCGTTGGGCCCGACCTTCCTGAGCAGCGCCCGGTAGTCGTCGGGGGTGACCGCCGCCCGCGCGACGCCGGCCCTGCTGAGGACCCGGTTGAGCTCCATCACGGCGACGGTCGCGCAGAAGGAGACCTGAACGCCGCCTTCGAACACGGCGCGCCACAGGTTGCCCTCACGGAACCGGTTGCTGCGGATGAGGTTGTGGCCGTATCCGACGGTCTTGGCGATATCTCGGGAGGGACGCTTTCTGCGTCTGGACAAGGGAGCTCCGATGGGACGGGGCCGCATCGCTTGGTACGCGGACCGGGAGGCTGACAGGACTTCGAACTCGGAAGCTGATTGACCGCTACGGGGTCGCCCTCGGCGACCGGAGGATTCGGAGATTGCCTGAATCCGCGCGACGCCTTGCCGGTCGGCGACGTGCGGCTGCGATTGCCATGGCGGAATCGTACCCGAGGGCTATTCGGATCCTTGGTGAAGTAAATCGCCGATCGCGATGAGAAAGCGCATTCCTGTCTGATATCCGACGCTCATCGGCCGGTATTGAGCGTCCTTACGGGTTGTCGATTCCCTAGGCGTGTGCAATTGCAAAAAGGTTGCACGGTCGAATTCCCGAATGCGGTTTGGATGGCACGCCGAACGAACGTTGATTCGTGGTCGATTCGGCGAGGTCGATCGGCGTCCGGATGCGGAATCGACTGCACCGCAAAGATTGACGAGATGTGCGGAGTTGAGCGTTCCGCGAATTGACAGGTTTCCTCAATGAATGGGTTCGCCATTGTTTGCATAGGCAGTTGAATGTGCCAACTTGTGCTCGGCCGTATCGAGGAATGTTTCTATGTTCTGCGTCACCGCGGTATCGACGGAGCCTGCAGGTCGCGACGGCGCACCGGAGGGCTGACCAGGTTCTGGTCTTCCAGGCCGGTGCTGAAGTCCGGGTCGGGCCCGTTCGCGATCAGGGCCTCTTTCGCCCGGGAGGGGTCGCGCATCAGTTCGAAGGCGGTGCGGCACCACGTCGTGGCCGGGATGGAGATGCTGCCGTAGAGCTCCTGGTCGTGCGCGGACACGACCCACACGTCCTCCTCGCGCAACCAGCGGTCGGGCTGGAGGCGGGTCGAGCGGAGATACCTGAAGGACCGGCGGAACGGCGCGGCGTCGCGGGTGGCGGCGATGAGCGCGGTGAGCACGGCGCCGGTGAACCCCGGCGAGGGCGGCGCCTGCCGGATCGGGCCCCACAGGCCCGACCTCGACTGCCGGAGCAGGAAGCCGGTGATGCGCTCGCGCTTGTCGGGGTGCGCGTCCCACAAGGAGAAGGCCAGGAGCGTGAGCGATGCGGGGTAGGTGCGTTTGAGCCCCTCCCCGGTGATCAGCGTGGCGGCGATCGTCCGGCCCGGCTCCGGCCCCCTCGGCCAGCCCACGTCTTCGCCTTCGCAGGTGGACCGGACCGATCCGTCCGCGCTACGAACCTGCTCGCTCAGGAAGTCCAGTCCGCGATCGATCCGCTCGTCGCGCCGGTGGCCGGCCTGGGCCAGCGTCACCAGGGCCAGCGCGGTGATCTCGGTAGGTGCGAATCGGAACTCGGCGCTCGGGAAGTAGCCCTTGTCGTGCTGTCGTGATAGGAGCTCGCCCGATGCCCGGCGTATGCGCTCCCGGGTTTCGGCGGGCTCGGCCGATGTGTTCCAGAGTGAAAGGAGTGAATTGAGGAACAGACAGTATTCCCAAGTGCTGAAATCGCGACTCGCGGCTGCCAATGCACGGCCGGCTTCAGATGATTCGATTCGATCGCGCATGGGAACCTTCAGGGGGATAGTCTGCCAGTGCAGTCGATGCGGGGATGGACGCGGGAATATCGGAATGCGGACCTGCTGGGGGCGGGAAGCTAAGGCAAAGCTTAACAACGATGCTCCTGTCGGGTGGTGTCAGGTCGCCGATATCAAGGTGTTTTCGCAGGAGGGCCGCAACGCCTTTCGAATGCGATTTCCCCATTGGTCGAGCCCCGGACCGGCGGCGAACCGCCGGCCCGGGACCGCCGTTCAGGGCGCGAAGGTGATCGCGGTGGACCAGCCGCCGTGGATCTGGTCCTGGACCTTCATGTGCAGCAGCTGGAACGCTTCGAGGGCCCTGGCGTGCGCGAGGCCGCCCACGTCGATCGGCCGCAGTTCCGCGTCGACGCACAGGCCCACCACGGTCTTCTTGGCGTCGGCGTCCTCGCCCGCGACGAACACGTCGAGCGTCCCGGTGTTCGCCAGGCGCGAGGCGAACGTGGTGTTGAAGGCCTTGACCACCAGCGCGTCCGGGGCCGCCTCGGCGATCTCCTCGGCGGCCGACTTTCCCGGCGGCGTGACGAGCCCGTCGAACGTGTCGAAGTCGACCGGGTTGCAGATGTCGATCACGGTCTTGCCCGCGAGCTGGTCCGACCAGAGCCGGGCGACCTCCTTGCCGCCCTCGTACGGCGTCGCGAGCACGATCACCGGGGCGCCGGCGGCGCTGTCGAGCGGTTCGCCCGCGGCGCTGTCGCCCAGTTCGGCGGCCAGGTCCGCGGCCTTGTCGGGTTCGCGGGCGGCGATGCGCACCCGGTGCCCGCCGCGCACCAGTCGCAGGCCGATGCCGCGGGCCATGTTGCCCGCGCCGACGATCAGGATCTCCATGTGTCCTCCTCTTGCTGTCGTCCGTTGGAGACGTCCGGGCGGGGTGTCATGGGGAGGTCTCGGCGCGGACCTCGCAGCCTTTCGCGTCCGGGTCCTCGACGGCGGGCTTGGCGCCGCGCAGTGTCAGGTTCGGCATGAACAGCGTCAGCGCGATGGTGACGGCCGCGATCGAGGCGGCGACGAGGAACACGAGGTCGAGGCCGTCGGTGAAGGCCTGCTGGACCACGACCCGGACCGGTTCGGGCAGGTGGGCGACGACCGTGGGGGACTGCATGACCGCCGTCAGGTCGGTCCGGCCGAAGCCCGCGGCCTGCTCGGGCGACAGCTGCGCCAGGGCGCCCGGCAGGTTCGCGGCGAGTTCGTCGTTGAGCTTGGCGGTCATGACCGCGCCGAGCACGGCGGTGCCGATCGCGCCGCCGAGCGACCGGGCGAAGTTGTTGGTGCTGGTGCCCGCGCCGAGGTCCTCGACCTTCACGATGTTCTGCATGGCGAGCACGAGCGGCTGCATGAACATGCCCATCCCGACGCCGAGCACGAGCAGGTAGAGGCTGCTGAGCCACAGCGGCGTGTCGACGTGCAGCTGCGTGAACAGGGCCAGCCCCGCGGTGATGACGATCGACCCGGTGACGAGGAACCACTTGTAGCGCCCGAGCCTGGAGATGACGAAGCCCGAGGACACCGAGGTCAGCACCATGCCGGCCATCATGGGGATCATGAGCAGGCCGGACTCGGTGGGGGAGTAGCCGCGCACCATCTGGAAGAACAGGGGGATGTAGACGATCCCCGAGAACATGCCGACGCCGAAGACGAGCGCGATGACGCTGGCGAGCGCGAAGGTGCCCTGCCGGAACATCCGCAGCGGCAGGATGGGCTCCTCGGCGCGCGTCTCCACGAGCAGGAACGCGGCGGTGAGGACCGCGGCGGCGGCGAACAGGCCGAGGACGACGCCGGAGGTCCACGCGTACTCGCTGCCGCCCCAGGTGACGGCCAGCAGCAGGCAGACGACGGCGGGGACGAGGCAGGCCGCGCCGAGGTAGTCGATCCTGCGTTGCCTGGTCGGGAAGTGGTGGCGGCGCAGGATCTGGTTGACCGCGATCATGGCCGCGAAGCCCAGCGGCAGGTTGATGTAGAAGATCCACCGCCAGTCCACTTCGGAGAGCCAGCCGCCGAGGACGGGGCCGGCGACCGAGGAGACGCCGAAGACCGCGCCGAAGAACCCCTGGTACTTGCCCCGCTCCCGCGGCGACACGACGTCGGAGACGACGGTGAACGCGAGGGAGATGAGGCCGCCGCCGCCCAGGCCCTGGAGGCCGCGGAAGAGGATGAGCTGGAGCATGTTCTGCGAGAGCCCGGCGAGCGCGGAGGCCACGAGGAAGATGACGATGGCGGTGAGGATGACCGGGCGCCTGCCGTAGAGGTCGGAGAGCTTCCCGTACAGCGGGGTGGAGGCGGTCGTGGCGATGAGGTAGGCGGTGACGACCCACGTGTAGTTGTCCATGCCGTCGAGGTCGCCGACGATCGTGGGCAGGGCGGTGCCGACGATGGTCTGGTCGAGCGAGGCCAGGAGCATCGTGAGCATGAGGGCGCCGAAGAGGGTGTAGAGCTCCCGGCGGCTCATGCCCGCGGGGCCGGTTCGCTCACTCATACCGCCGAGCGTATGGCCCGCCTCGCCTGGGGCGGGCCGAAACGGGGCATTAGGGCTTCCTGTCGACCGCCCACGATCCGGCGGGGACGATGACGTGCCCGACCTGGGCTTCCTTCTCGGTGTGGTTGATGATGAAGCGCCACTGGCCGCGGTCGACCACGTCGACGCCGGCCCAGCCCGGGCCGGTCAGTTCGAGCGCTTCGAACAGGCGGTCCCAGGCCTCGTCGACGAGCTTGCACGAGACGTACCAGGCCTCGCCCTCGCCGAAGGGGTTGACGGTGACGGCGGGCTGGTTCTCGATGACCTCGCCCGTGGCGTACTGCGTGACGCACTGGGCGCCGCGCAGTTCGACCAGTTCGCAGAAGCGCTCGGCGGCCCCGAAGTTCCACAGGGCGCGCAGTTCGCCCGAGGGCTGGGGCAGGTGCTCGGTGACGCGGATGCCGAACAGGTCGGTGAGGCCGCCGAGGTACCCGTCGAGCCAGACCTGGCAGTGCTCGTCGACGGCGCCGGTGAGGTAGGAGGCCACGAGGCGCCCGCCGCCGGCGGTGAACCAGCGCAGGTTCTCGGCGGCGGCCCGGCTGAGCACGTACGTGGTCGGGGCGATCACCGTGGAGTACTTCGACAGGTCGCCTTCGGGGGCGACGAAGTCGGCGACCACGCCGCGGTCGCGCAGGACCCGGTGGATCTGGGCGACGTTCTCGAAGTAGTCGACCGGCGCGGGCAGGTGCCCGCCCGCGGTGGCCCACCACGAGTCGGGGCTCCACAGGATCGCGACGCGGGCCTCGACGGGGGACTCGACGGTGCGGGCGAGGCCCGGCAGCGTGTTCCCGAACTCGGTGACCTCGCGGAACATGCGGGTGTTCTTGCCCGCGTGGGGGACCAGTGCCGAATGCCACTGCTCGGAGCCGCCGCGTCCGGCGCGCCACTGGAAGAACATGGCGCCCTTGGAGCCGCGGCTGATGTGGATCATCGAGTGGCGCGCCATCCGGCCGGGCGCCTTGGCGATCGACCCGTCCTTGGAGTGGACCGTGGCCGCGGCCTGCTCCATGAGGATCCAGTCCCCGCCGCCGGCCCACGAGCGGGAGAGGTCGGCGTGGAGGGCGCTCTGCTGCTCGGCCCTTTCGTCGGGCGCCGAGGGGTAGGAGTCGAACGCGACGACGTCCACTTCGCCCGCCCACTTCCAGTGGTCGACCGGGACCCATTGGCCGAACACGAAGTTCGTGGTGACGGGGATCTCGGGGTTCGCCTCGCGCAGGATCTCGCGCTGCTCCTTGTAGTGCGAGAGCATCGCGTCCGAGGTGAAGCGCTTGAAGTCGAGCTCGTGCGCCGGATTGTGGAGGTACTGGGTCGCGCGCGGCGCGAGGACCTGGTCCCACTCGCCGTACCGCTGGCTCCAGAACGAGCCCCACCACGCCTCGTTGAGCGCGTCGATCGTCTCGTACTTCGCCTCGAGCCAGACCCGGAACGCCCGCTCGGCGTGCGCGGAGTACGAGGCCGACCCGTACTCGTTGTGGATGTGCCACATGGCGAGCGCGGGGTGCTCGGCGTACCGCTCGGCGAGTTTCGCCGCGATCCGCCGGGACGCCTCCTGATAGTCGGGCGCGCAGACGTCGTAGGTGTCGCGCGAGCCGTGCACCTGCACCACGCCGTCGGGGCGGGTGTTGAGCGCGTCCGGGTAGGCGATGCCGAACCACGGCGGCGGCGAGGCGGTCGGGGTGGCGAGGTCGACGCGGATGCCCCCGGCGTGGAGCTTGTCCATGATCCGGTCGAGCCAGTCGAAGTCGTACTCGCCCTCGCGCGGCTCCAGGCGCGACCAGGAGAACACCCCGAGGGTCACCAGGTTGACGCCCGCCTCGCGCATGAGCAGGACGTCGTCGTCCCAGACGTCCTCGGGCCACTGCTCGGGGTTGTAGTCCCCGCCGTAGCTCAAGCCGTCGACGCCTTTGGGCCAGTCCATGGGGGTCCTCCGAGGTGCGCGTTCACAGCGCGCGGCGGCACTGCGGGTCAGTTAGTTGTAAGACAAAACTAACTGGTTCCGGGGTGTTTCGGCCAGCCTAATGCGTGCGAATCGGACTCGGATCTACTGGGAGGCGCTGAGCGCGGCGAACCGCTCGTGGCGCAGCCGCTCGGGCCACGTGTCGTCCAGCGGCGGCAGCTGCGCCGGGTTCACCCCGACCGCCCACGCCAGGAGCAGGTCGGCGAGCTTCGGGTTCCGCGCGAGCCCCGGGCCGTGCATATAAGTGCCGATGACGTGCCCCGCCCAGGCGCCCTCGGTCGCGCCGTCGTTGCCGACGCCGGCCGTGACGCGCGCGAGCGGCTGCACCGCCTCGCCCAGGTGCGTGCGCCCGCCGTGGTTCTCGAACCCGGTGATCGGGCCGATGCCCAGCTGCGGCGCGGCCTCGCCGGCGATCTCGCCCACGGCCCGCGACGGGCCCCGGTCCGAACGCAGGTCGAGGATGTTCAGGCCCTCGTAGGCGCGGCCGTTCGCGTAGAACGACGCGCCGAGCAGCTGGTACCCCGCGCAGATCGCGAGGATCGGCTTCCCGGCCTCCGCCGCGCGGCTGAGCGCGCCGTCCTGCAGGAGCCGGTCGGCCGCGACGGCCTGCGGGCCGTCCTCGCCGCCGCCGATGAGGTAGATGTCCGCGGTGTGCGGGATGTGCTGGTCGCTGCGGATCTGCATCGGCTCCACGTCGATCCCGCGGGCGCGGGCGCGGTGCGCCAGGACCAGGAGGTTCCCCCGGTCGCCGTAGGTCGACAGGAGGTCGGGGTAGAGCCAGACGATGCGCAGGGTGCTCAGTGCCACGGTGGAACGCTCGCTCTCTCAGTTGACCCGGTTGAATTCGGCGCGCACGTCCTGGAACGCCGTGTAGTTCGCCACGACCTCCACCGGACCCGGCGGCACCGCCGCGATCGCGGCCCTGATGTCGTCCACGACGATGAAGTCGACCCCGTCGACCTCCAGGCGCACGGCCAGGTCGGTGCGGCGGTCGCCGGTGACGACCACCTTCCGGCCCGACAGGGAGGTGAAGTCCACGTCGTAGATCCACGAGGTGTCGAACCCGTCGACCTCGCGGGCGTTCAGCGACAGGACCACCGGTGGGCCCTGCTCGATCATGTCGAACGACTCGAGCCAGCCCGCGGGGTTCTTCGCCAGCAGCAGCCGCAGGTGCCGGCCGTCGCGCTCGACCTTCGCGTACCGCCCCGCCACCGACGTCACCGCGGACAGCCGCGGCGCCGCCTGCACCGGGTCGACCCCGAACAGGCTCGCCACCGCCAGGGCGGTGGCCGCGTTCGCGCGGTTCACGCGCCCGGGCAGCTGCAGGTTGAGGTCGTAGCGGCGCCCGTCGGGCCCGACGACGGCCTCGCCCTGCTGCGCCACCGACCACTGCGGGCTCGGGCGGTTGAGGCCGCAGTTCGTGCAGCGCCAGAACTCCCCGAACCGGTCCAGGTGCGCCCCGCAGTTGGGGCAGATCGCCGAGTCGGCGGTCCAGCTCTGGCCCGCCGCGACCCACACCACGCGCTGGCAGACCGAGGCGGCCCACACGATGAGCGGGTCGTCGGCGTTGGCGACGACCGTCGTCTGGCCCGCCGAGGCCTGGAGGGTCTGGCGCCACTTCGCGGCCAGGGCGGTGACCTCCATGGCCCGGTCGAGCTGGTCGCGCGAGAGGTTCAGCAGCGCGACGACCTTCGGGCTCGCCGCGTCCAGCAGCTGCCCGAGGTAGTGCTCGTCGCATTCGAGCGTGGCGTACTCCGCCTTGGGGGCCTTCGCGAGCGCGGTCGTGTGCCCGGTGGGCATGTTCGCGCCGAACGAGTTGGTCGCGACCTTCCCGATCGCCTCCAGCGCGGCCGTGGTGAAGCGCGTGGTCGTGGTCTTGCCGTTGGTGCCGGAGATGAGCACGACGTGGCGCCCCTCGGCGAGGAGCTCCAGGAGCCGCGGTTCGACGATCAACCCGACGCGGCCGCCGATCACCGAGCCGTCGCCACGACCGGTGGCCCGCGAGAGCGCCGCCGCGGTCCTGAGGAGCGTGGTGGCGAATTTCGCGCGTGGGGTCAGATTCGCGCTCATGCGGGCTCGCTTTCGGCTTGATCGGACTCGACGACTATGAAGAAGAGTTTGTCACACGGCCACCGGATCGCGTGATGAGTGGCACCGGTGCGTGAGCTGCGTCGGACCCCGCCGCCGCCGCAGTGACGAACGCCGATGCGGGCCCGCGCCCGTCGCCCCGCCCGCACCCGGGCCGGAGCGGCTTCGCCGCGCCGCATCCCCGCCTCCGGGCAGCGGCTCCGCGGCGCGTCCGCCGCTTCCCTCCCCGCCCTCACTCCACAGTGATCAGCCGCGCGCGGACCGTGCCGGGTCTCGTCGCAATGCGTGCGCGAGTCGTCGCCGACCGGCCGATCCGATTGGGGCGCTTCCCACCCGAAGGGGTGAACTCTGAATGAATCTCGCCTTTGGACCCCCATGTTGCGCACTCGTCACTCCACACTCCTCCACCGATGCTGACCAGCACATACGTCACACCAACCACGGAAGCCACGCGGAAACAACCCCCATAGGTGGGGAAGAGTGGAGTAAGGTGGGGCGCAATGGCGGGACTGGTGGCCCGCCAGCGCGGTCGGGGAGGCCGCGCAGCCTGAGAGTCACGGGGGGTGGCGCCGATGTTCCTCGGTACCCATACCCCGCGCCTGGACGACAAAGGCCGCGTCATCCTCCCCGCCAAGTTCAGGGAAGGACTGGCGGAGGGAGTCGTGATCACCAAGGGCCAGGAGCGGTGCCTCTACGTGTTCCCGGAGGCGGAGTTCGCGCGCATCGCCGAATCCCTCCAGCAGGCCCCCATGTCGAGCAAGACCGCCCGCGCCTACAGCCGGGTGTTCTTCGCCTCGGCCCACGACGAGGTCCCCGACAAGCAGGGCCGCGTCAACATCCCGCCCCGACTGCGCGAATACGCCGGACTCGACCGCGACCTGGTCGTCATCGGCGCCTCGAACCGGGTCGAGATCTGGAACACCACGACCTGGGACGAATACCTGGAGGCCTCCGAGGAGGCCTTCGCCGACATCGAAGAGGGCGACCTGCCCGAAGGACTGTAGAGAAGGAGGTGAGCGGAATGAACGCATCGAACGCACCGCATGTCCCCGTCATGCTCGACGAGGTGCTCGACTACCTGGCCCCCGCCGCGGCCCGGCCCGGCGCGCTGGCCGTCGACGCGACCCTCGGCGCCGGAGGCCACACCGAGGCGCTCCTGACCGCCCACCCCGGCCTCACCGTCATCGGCGTCGACCGCGACCCCGCCGCCCTCGAACTCGCGTCGAAGCGGCTCGCCGACTTCGGCGACCGCTTCATTCCGGCCCGGGCGGTTTACGACGCGATCCCCGAGGTACTGGGAGACAACGGCTTCGACGGGGCCGACGCCCTCCTGTTCGACCTCGGCGTCTCCTCGATGCAGCTCGACCAGGCCGACCGCGGCTTCGCCTACAGCCAGGACGCGCGCCTGGACATGCGGATGAACCCCGACGACGCCCTCACCGCCGAGATCGTCGTGAACACCTACCAGCCGGGCGACCTCGTGCGCATCCTGCGCGAATACGGCGAGGAGAAGTTCGCGACCCGCGTCGTCAGGGCCATCGTCGACGCCCGCGCCCGGGCGCCGATCACGTCCAGCTCCGCCCTGGCGGACCTGGTCCGCGACGCCATCCCGGCCGCGGCCCGCCGCACCGGCGGCAACCCGGCCAAGCGCACCTTCCAGGCCCTGCGCATCGAGGTCAACGGCGAGCTCGAGACGTGGGAGCGGGCCCTGCCCGCCGCCCTCGACCGGCTCACCCCCGGCGGGCGCGTGGTGGTCATGTCCTACCACTCGCTCGAAGACCGCATCACCAAGCAGGAACTGGCCCGCCGAGCCAGCTCCTCCAGCCCGGCCGGCCTCCCGGTCGACCTCCCCGGCACCGAGCCCACCTTTCGACTCCTTACGAAGAAGGCCCAGCAACCGACCCAGACCGAACTCGACCGCAACCCGCGAGCGGCGCCCGCCCGGCTCCGCGCCGCGGAACGCATCGCACCGTCCACAGGACCAGGAGGCGCACCATGAGCGACCAGTACCGTCGAGCTCAAGCCGACCCCGAGGAGATCATCAAGGCCGCCCGCCGCCGGGCCCGCGCCGCGTCCTCGCGCCGCAGGTCCCTCGTGGGCGAGTCCGCCGATGCCCCCGTCTTCGACGGGAACCTCGCGGTGCAGCCCGAAACGGTCCCGATCGACCTGCCGCCCGTGGAGGCTCCGGCCGCGCCGCAGCGCGAGACCGTGGTCATCCCGCGCACCAAGACCGCCGAGCGCCCCGCCACCAAGGCCGCGCCCGAGCCGGTCGAGGTGCCGCGCCCGGCGTTCGTCGGCGGGATCATCGCGCTGGTCGTCGCCGGCATCGTGGGCCTGCTGCTGCTGAACGCGGTCATCAACCAGGACGCCTACCGGCTCCAGGAGCTGCGGACGCAGGCGGGCGAGCTGGACCAGACCGAGCAGGCGCTGGCCGACGAGCTGACGAACCTGAACTCGCCCAACAACCTCGAGGCCGCGGCCCTGCGGTACGGGATGGTCCACCCGGAGAAGGTGACCTACCTGTACCTCCCCGGCGGCGAGACCATCGAGCTGCCCTGGAACCGAGAGTAAGGACGTCGATGACCGAATCCGACCCCCGTCGACGGCGCGACCCCTCCTCGATCAGCCGGGCCCGTCGTTACACGCCTCGCGGACGCACCGTCCGCGAGGCGGCGGAGGGGCCGGAGGACAACCGGGCCAGGGAGAACGGGGCGCGCGACCGCGAGGCCGCGCGCCGCGAGCGCAACCGGGCCCAGCAGCCCGAGACCGAGGACGTCGCGGCGAAGCGCCGCCGCGAGGCCGCGGCCCGCTCGCGCGAGCGGCGCCAGCGCGAGACCGGCGCGATCCCCGTCGAACCCCGCCCCGAGTCCAAGTCCACCGGATCGCCGCGCACCGGCTCTGCCCGATCAGAGCCGGTGCGCCGCACCGGCACCGTTCGCGAGCAGACCCGGCGCACCGGGGCCGTGCGACCCGGCTCGACCCGCCGCACGGGCACGGTCGGGTCCCAGCGGCGCCCCGCCGGCCGCACCACCGGGCCCGTCCCGGTCCGGCCGGGCCCGCGCCTGCCGCGCCTGGGCAACCCGTCGCGGCGCATGCGCATGGCCGCGGCCTTCGTCATGGTCCTCCTGGTGCTCTCGGGCACCCGCCTGATCCAGCTCCAGGTCACCGACTCGGCGGCGTACGCGGCCGAGGGGCTGAACCAGCGCCTGACCACCGAGCCGCTCCCGGCGGCGCGCGGCTCCATTCTGGACCGCGACGGCAACCGGCTCGCGTACTCGGTCAGGGCCAACTACATCGCCGTCGACCCCGCGATGGTCAAGGGCGACCCCGCCGAGCTCGCGGCGCAGCTGGCGCAGCTGCTGGGCCGCCCGGCCTCGGAGCTGGAGCCGCTCATCGGCACGAAGCAGACCCCGCAGGGGGACGACATCCGCTTCGCCTACCTCCAGCGCGGCGTCGACCTCGGCATCGGCGACCAGATCCGCGAGATGGAGAACCCCGGCCTGATCATCGGCGACGACGAGCGCCGCGTGGTGCCCGGACTCGACTTGGCCGCCAACGTCATCGGGTTCACCGGCGGCGACGGCGGCGAGGGCCTGGGCGGCCTGGAGGCCTCCTACGACGACTGGCTCTCGGGCACCGACGGCGAGGTCTCCTACGAGCGCAGCCAGTCCGGCCAGCCGATCCCGGGCGCCTTCTACCGCGAGGAGGAGGCGGTGCCGGGCAAGGACATCCAGCTGACGCTCGACGCGGACCTCCAGTTCCAGGTGCAGAACATCCTGGAGGCCACGGTCCAGGACCACGACGCCGAGTTCGGCTCGGCGCTGGTGATGGAGGTCGGCACCGGCGAGATGCTCGCGATGGCGTCGACCCCGACCTACAACGCGGCCGATCCGTTCGATGTGGACGATCCGGAGGCCTACCGCGACTACGCCACGCAGGCCACGGTCGACCCCGGCTCGATCCACAAGGCGATCGTGTTCGCAGCGGCCCTCGAGGAGGGCTGCATCGAGCCGGACGGCACCATGCCCGTCGAGCAGTCGATCAACAAGGGCGGCGTCAACTACACCGACACCTACGACCACGGCGACGCGGTGCTGAGCCTGGCCGGGATCATCGCCCAGTCCTCGAACGTGGGCACCATCCAGCTCGCCGACTGCATCGGCGCGGAGAAGCTCTACGAGTACCAGCTGGCGTTCGGGCTCGGCGAGCCCACGGGCGTGGGCGTGTCCGGCGAGGCCTCGGGCATCCTCCAGGAGCCGGAGAACTGGTCGGGCACCTCGGCGGGCTCGGTCCCGATCGGCCACGAGGGCACCGCGACGATCATGCAGATGGCCGCGATGTACGCCGCGATCGCCAACGACGGCGTCTACGTGCAGCCGACCCTGGTCGACCACCTCGTGGACGCCGACGGCGATCCCGTCGAGGAGGAGTCGGAGGAGGACTCCCACCGGGTGATCTCGACCGAGACCGCCCAAGACCTCCAGTACCTCCTCCAGGCGCCGATCGCGGCCGAGACGGGCACGGGCCGCAACGCCGAGCTCGAGAACTACCACCTGGCCGGGAAGACCGGCACGGGCGGCCTGGTCGTGGACGGCGAGTACGCGGAGGGCAACGTGGCCTCGTTCGTGGGATTCGCCCCGGCGGAGGACCCGCAGTACGTGGTGGCCGTGAGCGTCTACGTCCCCGGCGGCGGTGGCGGCGGCTCCACGACCGGCGAGGCGTTCAAGGAGATCAACGAGTTCGCCTTGGGCTACTTCGGGGTTCGCCCCGCGACCGACCCGGCCCCGGTGTTCGACGTGTGGGGTTGAGCCGCGCCGGTCCCGAGTGCGGTCGGCGCACCGGGCGCGGGCGTGACGCTGGTCCGAAGTTCTGCCCGAGGGGGAATCGGAGGTCGGCCCCGGGCGTTAGCATCGAAGGCGTCAAGGAAGAAGGAGCCGATTGTTTTGAACGTTGACCCTTGGGCACTGTGTGAAGTCCTCGCCGAGCCGCCGGAGGCTCGGGGAGCCGTCCTGCTGCACTTCCTCGACGGTTTCATGGACGCGGGGCAGGCAGGGCGCGGGGTCGTGGACCACCTGTTCAAGACCTGCGAGCACACGCCGGTCGCGTCCTTCGACGTGGACCAGCTCATCGACTACCGCTCCAGGCGGCCGAACCTGACGTTCTCGATCGACCGCTGGTCCGACTTCGAGGCGCCGCAACTGGTCGTCTACCTCATGAGGGACGCGTCCGACCGGGCGTTCCTGCTGCTGACCGGGCCCGAGCCCGACTTCGCCTGGGAACGCTTCGTGGACTCGGTCGAGGACCTGGTCGAGCACTGGCACGTGCCGCTGACCCTGGGCTTCCAGGGCATCCCGATGGGCGTCCCGCACACGCGGCCGCTCGGGATGACCGTGCACGCGACCCGGCCCGAACTCGTCTTCGACAACCGCCCGGTCTTCAACGAGGTCACGGTCCCCGGGAACGCCGCGGGGCTCCTGGAGTACCGCCTCGGCGAGTCCGGGCGCGACGCGATCGGCCTGTCGGTCCACGTGCCGCACTACGTGATGCAGATGACCTACCCGGCCGCCACGATGCGCCTCCTGGAGGGCATCCGCGAGGCCACCGGCCTCGACCTGCCCAGCGACGACGACCTCGAAGTCGAACGCGCCCAGGTCGACTCGGACATCGCCGAGCAGGTCTCGGAGTCCGACGAGGTCGGCGAAGTGGTGAAGACCCTTGAGGACCAGTACGACTCGTTCACCGAGGCCGCCGAGACCGACGAGATGCTCCAGGACGGGCG
This sequence comes from Glycomyces harbinensis, assembly GCF_900101745.1. Lineage (GTDB taxonomy): Bacteria > Actinomycetota > Actinomycetes > Mycobacteriales > Micromonosporaceae > Glycomyces > Glycomyces harbinensis. The sequence continues at coordinate 134,028 of NZ_FNAD01000006.1, forward strand.
CATGCCCACCGCCGACGAGCTCGGCGCGGCCTTCGAGTCCTTCCTCGCCGAGCGCCAGCGGGGCGAGGACGACAAGTTAGCGGCGTGAAGAAGCGGGCCCCGGCATCGGCCGGGGCCCGCTTCCTGTTACCGCTTTACTTGCCGTGCTTGGCCTTCGAGGCCGAGCGGCCGCGCTCCTTCTGGTCGAGGACGACCTTGCGGATGCGGACGGTCTCGGGCGTGATCTCCACGCACTCGTCCTCGCGGCAGAACTCCAGCGACTGCTCCAGCGACAGCGCCCGCGGCGGGACCACGTTCTCGGTCGAGTCCGCCGCCGCCGCACGCATGTTCGTGAGCTTCTTCTCCTTGGTGATGTTCACGTCCATGTCGTCCGAGCGCGAGTTCTCGCCGACGATCATGCCCTCGTACACCTCGGTGGTCGGCCCCACGAACAGGGTGCCGCGCTCCTGGAGGTTGATCATCGCGAACGCGGTGACCGCCCCGGCCCGGTCGGCCACGAGCGAGCCGTTGTTGCGGGTGCGCAGCTCGCCGAACCACTGCTCGTGCTTCTCGTAGATCGAGTGCGCGATGCCGGTGCCGCGGGTCTGCGTCAGGAACTCGGTCCGGAAGCCGATGAGGCCGCGGGAGGGCACGAGCCACTCCATGCGGATCCAGCCCGAACCGTGGTTGGTCATGGTCTCCATGCGGCCCTTGCGAGTCGCCATGAGCTGCGTGATCGCGCCCAGGTGCTCCTCGGGGGAGTCGATGGTCAGGCGCTCGACCGGCTCGTGGGTCTTGCCGTCGATCTGCTTGGTCACGACCTCGGGCTTGCCGACCGTGAGCTCGAAGCCCTCGCGGCGCATCTGCTCGACCAGGATCGCCAGGGCCAGCTCGCCGCGGCCCTGCACCTCCCAGGCGTCGGGGCGCTCGGTCGGCAGGACCCGGAGCGAGACGTTGCCGACCAGTTCGCGGTCGAGGCGGTCCTTGACCAGGCGCGCGGTGACCTTGTGGCCCTTGCCGCCCTTGCCGACCAGCGGCGAGGTGTTCGTGCCGATGGTCATCGAGATCGCCGGCTCGTCCACGGTGATGAGCGGCAGCGCCACCGGGTTCTCCGGGTCGGCCAGGGTCTCGCCGATCATGATGTCGGGGATGCCCGCGATGGCGCAGATGTCGCCGGGGCCGGCCATCTCGGCGGGCTTGCGGGTCAGCGCCTCGGTCATCATCAGCTCGGTGATGCGGACGTTCGACATGGAGCCGTCGCGCTTGATCCAGGTGACGGTCTGACCCTTGCGCAGCTCGCCCTCCTCGACGCGGCACAGCGCGATGCGGCCCAGGAAGTTGTCGGCGTCGAGGTTCGTCACGTGCGCCTGGAGCGACGCGCCGGGCGTGTACTCGGGCGCGGGCACGTGCTCGATGATGGTGTCGAAGAACGGCTTGAGGCTGTCGGAGTCCTCGGGGACCGTGCCGTCCTTCGGCTTGGTCAGCGAGGCGACGCCGTCGCGGGCGCAGGCGTAGACGATCGGGAACTCGATCTGCTCCTCGTCGGCGTCCAGGTCCAGGAACAGGTCGTAGGTCTCGTTGACGACCTCGTCGATGCGGGCGTCGGGGCGGTCGGTCTTGTTGATGCACAAGATGACCGGGAGCCTCGCGGTGAGCGCCTTGCGCAGCACGAAGCGGGTCTGGGGCAGCGGGCCCTCGGAGGCGTCGACGAGCAGGACCACCGCGTCCACCATGGACAGGCCGCGTTCGACCTCGCCGCCGAAGTCGGCGTGGCCGGGCGTGTCGATGATGTTGATGACCATCGCGGAGCCGTCGGTCGGATTGGTGTAGTGGACCGCGGTGTTCTTCGCGAGGATCGTGATGCCCTTCTCGCGTTCAAGGTCACCGGAGTCCATGACGCGGTCGTCGACGGCGGCGCCCTCGCGGAAGGCGCCCGCCTGCTTCAGCATGGCGTCGACGAGCGTGGTCTTGCCGTGGTCGACGTGGGCGACGATGGCGATGTTTCGCAGATCAGAGCGTGTAGACACGACGACCATTGTCGCTCAAGGAGCGGACCGCCCTGGCGTCAACCCAGGTGATCGCGGACACCTGCTCGGCGAACACTACGGAAACAACATTCACATTGTGTCTTTCCGTGTGGCAATGTCCTCCACTGCTTACACTGCGATTTATGGGCGTATTCCATATATCCATCCGGTTCGTTATGGTTCTCGCGCTCGCCGCGGGGGCCGTTCTCGTCGGCGCGCTGCCCTCCCACGCGAAGATCACAGGCGCCGTCGCCTCGACCGACGCGGGCACCGTCAACGTGCGCTCGGGACCCGCGACCGACCAGAAGGTCGTCGGCACCCTCGCCAAGGGCGCCGGCCCCGAGGTCTTCTGCAAGGCCCGCGGCGAGCACATCAGCGGACATGTGCGCGCCTCCTCCACCTGGCTGCGCATCGGCAAGGCCCGCTGGATCGCCAACGCCTACATCGCCTGGTCGACCTCGCCGGACCTCCCCTGGTGCGCCGCCGCGACCCAGGAGGCCACCGCCGCCCGCGTCAACACCGGCGGCGGCGAGCTCAACGTCCGCAACGCGGCCAACTCCACCGCCGGCAGGCAGGGCGGCTTCGCCAACGGCGCGAGCCTGCCCGTCCAGTGCCAGGTCTGGGGCCAGGAGGTCGACGGCACCGCCCGCACCACCGGCGTCTGGTACAAGATCGGCGACAAGCGCTACGTCAGCGCCGCCTACGTCGGCTGGAGCAAGGGCGAGCCGTGGCTGCCCTGGTGCGGCCAGGACCCGCCGTCCGTCCCGCGCGGCGGCAACCAGGGCTTCATCAGCGCCCACGCGCCCGCCGCGCAGGCCGGCGACGACGCCACCGGCGTGCCCGCCTCCGTGACCATCGCCCAGGCGATCCTCGAGACCGGCTGGGGTCGCGGCGCGCTGGCCCGCGAGGACCACAACCTGTTCGGCATGAAGTGCTTCGGCTCGCCCGGCGACCACGCCCTCGGCTGCCGCGACTACGCGACCTTCGAGTGCAGCCCCACCGGCGGCTGCTTCGACATCGACGCGACGTTCCGCGCCTACGAGACCGTGGCCGACTCGTTCCGCGACCACGGCGACCTGCTCTCCAACTGGTCGCGCTACGACACGGCCATGGACCACGCCGACGACCCGAAGCGCTTCGCGAGCGAGATCCAGAAGGCCGGGTACGCCACCGACCCGAAGTACGCCGAGAAGCTCATCGGGATCATGGACGACTACGACCTGTACCGGTTCGACTGACAGCCGGACGACACGGCCGGGTGAAAGCGCCCCGGCGACGGCGGGCGGGCGGCCCGGAGGGGGCATCCTCCGGGCCGCCCGCGTTCGCCGGACGGCCCGCCGCGGCGCCTTTCGCCGCCGTGAAGCCTGAGTTAAAGGTCACATTCGCGGTGCGAATCGCAGCTCCGCGCGAGGTAGCCTCGACAAGCGGCCCGCGACCGCGGCATCTTCGAACAGCGGGCCTCCCCGAACTGTCGGACCCGAACGTTAGATTCCCACCGTGGCCAACGAGCACCTTCTGATCGACACCAAGACGCATTCCTCCGGCACGATCGTCGTGCGCGGCGCGCGCGAGCACAACCTCAAGAACGTCGACCTCGACCTGCCCCGAGACTCGCTGATCGTCTTCACGGGCCTGTCCGGCTCGGGCAAGTCCTCCCTGGCGTTCGACACGATCTTCGCGGAGGGACAGCGCCGGTACGTCGAGTCGCTCTCGGCGTACGCCCGCCAGTTCCTCGGCCAGATGGACAAGCCCGACGTCGACTTCATCGAGGGCCTGTCCCCGGCGGTCTCGATCGACCAGAAGTCCACCTCGCGCAACCCGCGCTCGACGGTGGGCACCATCACCGAGATCTACGACTACATGCGGCTCTTGTACGCCCGCGTCGGCGTGCCGCACTGCCCGGTCTGCGGCGAGGAGATCGGGCGGCAGTCCCCGCAGCAGATCACCGACCAGATCATGGCCATGCCCGAGGGCACCCGCTTCCAGGTGCTCGCGCCGGTGGTGCGCAAGCGCAAGGGCGAGTTCGTCGACCTGTTCGGCGACCTCCAGCAGCAGGGCTACGCCCGCGCCCGCGTCGACGGCGAGGTCTACGCCCTCACCGACGTCCCCAAGCTCAAGAAGCAGGAGAAGCACGACATCGACGTGGTCATCGACCGCCTCGTCGTCAAGCCCTCCTCGATCCAGCGCGTCACCGACTCGGTCGAATCGGCGCTCGGCCTCGCCGACGGCGTCGTGGTCCTCGACTTCGTCGACGTCCCCGAGGACGACCCGGCCCGCACCCGGCGCTTCTCCGAGAAGCTCGCCTGCCCCAACGACCACCCGCTCACGCTCGACGAGCTCGAGCCGCGCACCTTCTCCTTCAACGCCCCCTTCGGCGCCTGCCCGGTCTGCCACGGCCTCGGCGTCCGCAAGGAGGTCGACCCCGAGCTGGTCATCCGCGACCTGGAGGCGACCATCCGCGGCGGCGCCCTGGCGCCGTGGTCCTCGGTCGGCATGGGGGACTACTTCCTGTTCCAGATCGTCGCCCTCGGCGAAGCCGTCGGCTTCGACGTGGACACCGCCTGGGCCGACCTGCCCGACGCCGCCCAGAAGGCGGTCCTCTACGGCTACGACGAGACCCTCCAGGTCTCCTACCGCAACAAGCGCGGCCAGCGGCGCTCCTACGAGACCCGCTTCGAAGGCCTCGTCCCGTGGGTCGAGCGCCGCCACCACGAGACCGACTCCGAGTGGACCCGCGAGAAGTACGAGCAGTTCATGCGGGAGATCCCCTGCTCGACCTGCGCCGGGGCCCGCCTCAAGCCCGAAGTCCTCGCCGTCACCGTCGAAGGACTGTCGATCCACGAGGTCTGCACGCTCTCGATCGCCGAGTGCGCCTCCTTCTTCCACGCGCTCAAGCTCTCCGACCGCGACTCGATGATCGCCGCGCCGATCGTCAAGGAGGTCACCGCCCGCCTGCAGTTCCTGCTCGACGTCGGGCTCGACTACCTCACGCTCGCGCGCGCCTCCGGGAGCCTGTCCGGCGGCGAGGCCCAGCGCATCCGCCTCGCCACGCAGATCGGCGCGGGCCTGGTCGGCGTGCTCTACGTGCTCGACGAGCCCTCCATCGGCCTGCACCAGCGCGACAACAACCGGCTCATCGCCACCCTGGAGCGCCTGCGCGACCTGGGGAACACGCTCATCGTCGTCGAGCACGACGAGGACACCATCCGCATCGCCGACCACATCGTCGACATCGGCCCCGGCGCGGGCGAGCACGGCGGCTCGGTCATCTACTCCGGCCCCGTCGCCGGCCTGACCGACGCCGAGGGCTCGATCACCGGCGACTACGTCGCGGGCCGCCGCAGCATCCCCGTGCCCGGCAAGCGCCGCCCCACCGACCCCGACCGCGAACTGGTCGTCAAGGGCGCCAGGGAGAACAACCTCAAGGGCATCGACGCGGCCTTCCCGATGGGCTGCATGGTCTCGGTGACGGGCGTGTCCGGCTCGGGCAAGTCCACACTGGTCAACGAGATCCTGTACAACACGCTCGCCGCGGAGATCAACGGCGCCAAGCTCGTCGCCGGCAAGCACCGCACCATCACCGGCCTCGACGGGGTCGACAAGGTCGTGGGCGTCGACCAGTCCCCGATCGGGCGCACGCCGCGCTCCAACCCCGCCACCTACACCGGCGTGTTCGACAAGGTCCGCAAGCTCTTCGCGGGCACGCCCGAGGCGAAGGTCCGCGGCTGGGGCCCGGGCCGGTTCTCCTTCAACGTCAAGGGCGGGCGCTGCGAGGCGTGCAGCGGCGACGGCACGCTCAAGATCGAGATGAACTTCCTGCCCGACGTGTACGTGCCCTGCGAGGAGTGCGGCGGCGCCCGCTACAACCGCGACACCCTCAAGGTCCACTACCGCGGCAAGACCATCTCCGACGTGCTCGACATGCCGATCGAGGAGGCCGCCGACTTCTTCGAGCCGATCCAGTCGATCCACCGGCACCTGAAGACCCTCGTCGACGTCGGCCTCGGCTACGTGCGGCTCGGCCAGCCCGCGCCCACCCTGTCCGGCGGCGAGGCGCAGCGCGTCAAGCTCGCCTCCGAACTCCAGAAGCGCTCCACCGGCAAGACCGTGTACATCCTGGACGAGCCGACCACCGGCCTGCACTTCGAGGACGTCCGCAAGCTCCTGGGCGTGCTCGACGGCCTGGTCGACAAGGGCAACACCGTGATCACCATCGAGCACAACCTCGAGGTGATCAAGTGCTCCGACTGGGTCATCGACCTCGGCCCCGAGGGCGGCGACAAGGGCGGCTCCCTGGTCGCGGCCGGCACGCCCGAGGAGGTGGCCGCCATCAGCGCCAGCCACACCGGCGCGTACCTGCGCCCGCTGCTCGGCCTCGACGGCAAGGGCAACGGGGACGGCCCGGCCGCCCGCAGGGCCAAGTCCGGCAACGGCCGCAAGACCGCCGCCAAGAAGTAGCGCGACAGCGCACGGGCGGCGCGGCCTTCGGGCCGCGCCGCTCTGCGCGGTGCGCCGGCGGGAGGCGCTGCGGATCACGAGGCCGGGCGTGTCGGCTCGCGGTCGCCCCCGGCTTCAACGGTGCCCGAGGGGTCCGACGGTTTCCGGCGATGCGAGGGCTCCGCCGATCCGCTGGCGCGGCCCGAAGGCCGCGCGTCGTTCGGGTTCGCTGCGCCCGTCCGGTGCGAGCATCGGTGGATGCTGTTCGTGGGAGCGGCGGCCGCCGCGATGATCGCCGTCCCGGGACTGCGCCGCGCCGTGGCCGTGGCGACCGCCCGGCGGCCCGCCGGGTGGCCCGTCGCCGCCGCGGCGGTCGCGGCCGCCCTCCTGATCGCCTGGCGCGCCGAAGGAGCGCTGCACGCGGCCGCGCTGGCACTGGTCGCCGCCGCGGGCATCGCCGCCGGGTGGATCGACGCGTACGAGCGGCGCCTGCCGGACGTGCTGGTGCTGCCGGCCTACCCCGTCGTCGCCGCCCTCCTGATCGCCACCGGGGAAGCGGACGCGATGCTGCGGGCCGCGGCCTGCGCCGCGGCGGGCATGGCCGCCTACGGGATCGGCTGCGCCGCGGGCCAGGTCGGCTTCGGCGACGTGAAGCTCGCGGGACTGCTCGGCCTGGCGCTCGGCTGGGCCTCCTGGCAGACCGCGCTCATCGCCGCGGTCGCGACCGCCGCCGTCGGCGGGGGACAGGCCGCGGTGGTGCTCGCGATGCGCCGCAAGGACTTCCCCTACGGCCCGGCGATGCTCGCGGGAGCGGCCGCGGCACTCGCGTTCGCACCCTGGCTCGCGTGACGACGACACGCCGCCCCCGAATTTCCCGATATTCCCTCCCCGGCTCCGGGGCGACGTTATATTCATGGCCGACCTGGTACGAAAGGGTCACAAGGAGACACCGAGGACTGAGAGGTGACAGTGATTCGTTTTATCGCCAAAACCGCCGTGGCGGCAGCCGCTGCCGGCGTCCTGGCCGTGGGCATGGCCGCACCGGCCCTGGCCGCGGAGACGACCGCCCCCACCGAGGGCGGCAGCAGCTACGAATACGACCCGAAGGACTTCGGCGGCGTCAACTTCCTGTCGAACCTCTGCATCGGCAACTGGAGCGGCGACGTCATCAGCCTGCTCAACGTCGCCAAGAGCGACGTGACCGACCTGTGCAACGGCTGGGACCAGAACCCGAACGGCGTCAACGTGGCCTCGAACATCTGCGCCCTCAACTGGGACTGGAGCAACGCCGCCAGCCTCGGTCTGCTCGGGACCTCCGACGTCGACAAGGTCTGCAACTGGTCGAAGGACCAGAAGCACCACCACGGCGACTAGCCACAGGCAAGACAAGGGGCGGCCACCTCCACAGTGGCCGCCCCTTCGCCGTCCCCGGGCTCACCCTTCCCGGTCGCGGCCATTAATGCCCTGTCAGTTCACCGAGCACGTCACGGTCGCCGGCGACACCGCCGACCTCGCGTCCTTCGACCCGATGAACCCGAACGTGAACGTCCGGCCCGGCTTCAGCGCGTAGCCGCCGCCCAGCTCGGTGGCGGTCACCAGGTGGCCCTCCCGGGCCAGGTCCGCACTCCACGAGTGCGTGATCGACTGCCCGGTCGGCATCGACCACCGCAGCGTCACGCCCTCCAGCGGCGCGTCACCGGTGTTGGTCACCGCCACCTGGGCGTTGAACCCGCTGGGCCACTGGCCGTTGATCCGGTACTCCACCGAGCACGAGGGCGCGGTCTCCACCGTCGCCGCCTGGTCGGCCGCGAACGCCGCCACCTGCGACAGCGACGCGTTCCAGTTGACCGTCAGCTCGTTCGTCGCCCACGACCCGATGTCGTCGATGTAGCACCGCTGCGGCGCGCAGTCGGTCAGCCAGCGCTGCGCGACCGGGTCCCACGTGGACGCGACCGAGTTCGGGCCGCCCGAGAGCGTCCCCGCCGGCGGGTTCGGCAGGTTCGGGTCGAGCTGGTTGGCGTACCAGCGCGAGTGCTGGTTCTGCGAGAAGTGCGAGCCGTACCCGGTCACATAGGAGTTCCCGAGGGCGTTGCGGCCCAGGATGTAGTCCAGACCGGCCAGCACGCCGTCGCGGTAGCGCAGATCGCCCGTGAGGTCGAAGGCCGCTCCCAGCACCACGAGGCGGTTGAGCACCGCGGAGTTGGAACCCCAGTCGAAGGTCCCCGCGGCGCCGTAGCCCAGGTCCCACGGGTTCGCGTCCTGCTCGGCGAGGTAGGCGTCGGCGCCGGCCACGACCTGCGCGACCACCGCATCGCGGTCCGACAGCGCGTTCGGCACCGTCGCGAGGTCGATCTTGCCCAGCTGGGCCACCTCGCCCCACCAGAAGCCGCCCGCGGTGAAGACGTCCTCTTCCACGTGCAGCTCGGAGTCCTGGAGGTGGTCCGCGTACGTCTGCGACCCGGTGGTCAGGAACAGCTCGGCCGCGGCCCAGTAGAACTCGTCGGTGACCTTGTTGTCGCCGTAAGGACCGCCGCCCGCGCCGCGGTCGACCGCGTAGATCGCGGGGTTCGCCAGCGCCGCCGCCCAGGCGGTCTCGGCCGCCTCCAGCGCCTGCGCCGCGAACTCGGGGTCGTACGGCTCGAACAGCCGCGCCGCCTGCGCGGCCGCGGCCGCCAGGTTCAGCGTCGCCGCCGTCGAAGGCGGCTCCAGGAACCGCGCCTCCGGGTCGTCGGACGGCATGAGCGGCAGCCCGGTCCAGTTCTCGTCGTGCATCTTGTGGTGGGCCATGCCCGCGAGCTCCTCGCCCTCGGGCACCTGCATCGCCATCAGGAACTCGACCTCCCAGCGGGCCTCGTCGAGGACGTCGGGGACGCCGTCGCCGTGCTCGGGGATGCGCAGGGTCCCGTCGGCGAGCCGGTCGGGGTCGCCGGTGGGCGCGTGGAGCGCCCGCTCGTAGACGCTCATCAGCTGCGCGACGGAGATGCCGCCGTTGACCACGTACTTGCCGTGGTCGCCCGCGTCGTACCAGCCGCCGGTCACGTCCAGCGTGTAGTCGCAGGCGCCGCCGTAGCAGGTGACGGCGCCGTCGCCCTGGTTCGGAGCCACGTCCACGTGCCCGGCCTCGCGCCCGTATCCCGGGGCGATCGCGTCGTCGATCGCGATCCCCGAGCGCTGCGGGTAGTAGAACGACATCGCATCGGTCGCCAAGGCGCCGTAAGCGTCCCGGCCGATCGCGAACGGGTAGGACGTCTCGCCGTCGGCGGTGAGCGTGTAGTCCTCGCCGACCGCGGTGACGCCGGAGAAGTCGATGACGTGCACCGACTCGCCCGCCGCGGGGTCGTCACCGTGCACGGCGGACTCGCCGTCGGCGACCAGGGTCCCGGCCGCGTCGTGCAGCTGCCACGGGACCGGCTCGGTCGCCTCGGTGACGAGCGTGGCGCGCTTGGGGCCGTCGGGGAAGTAGCCGACCTGGTTGACCCGCACGCGCGGGCCGGTGTCGGGGTCGTACACGGGCGGTTCGGCTCCGGTGAGCAAGGCGACCTCCGAGAGGCAGAGCTGCCACGGATCGGCGTGGCGGCCGATCTGGAAGGCGAGCTGCGCGTCGCTCCAGTCGGCGCCGGCGGTGAAGGTGTACGTGAAGGCCTGCGGCTCGGCGGTGAGGATCGGGAACTCCTCCAGCGCGGTCGGCCAGGGGTCGACCGGGCGCTGGACGAGCGCGCGGACGCTCACGTCGGAGGAGGCGCTGGCGGTGAACTGCAGTTCGTAGGACTCGCCGGCGACCAGCGGCAGGCCGTCCTGGCCGACGATGGCGTCCCAGGGGTTGGCGGTGCCGCCGGGCACGTCGACGCACCACTGCCCGTCGGCGACGGCGCCGGTGAGGTTAGCGGTGGTCCACCAGCCGGTGGTGCCGTCGGCGAAGTCGCCGTTGGTGATCAGGTCGGTCGGCTCCTCGTCCTGGGCCTGCGCGGCCGGCGCGGCCGCCGCGAAGCCCACGGCTAGTGCGGTCGCGGCGGCGAGCGCGAGGCGTCGGGACCAGAGCGGTCGATCGGGTGCGGACAGCGGCATGGGGGTGCCCTCCTCCAAGGATTTGGGAGCGTTACCACGCATATCCTGTCATTGAAATTCATGAATGTCAATAAGTTGTTTCCAGGCTTTCCGCGGAGCCGAATCGCTCGACCGAATGAGATCCCCACGCTGGCAACCGATGTCAGCGAGGCCCGTTCCGCCGTCACCCTTCGGCCGGCGGGCCGCTCGTCCCGCGCACGACCAGGCGCGACTCCAGCTTCAGGCTCGCGCCCGCCTGGCGGGCCCCGCGCAGCTGTTCGTCGGCCGCCTGGACGGCCAGCCTCGCGAGCCGCGGCACGTCCTGGCGCACCGTCGTCAGGTCGATGTGGCTGAGGCCGGCGATGTGGCTGTCGTCGTACCCGACGATCGAGACCTGCTCCGGAATGTTGACGCCCGCCCTGGTGAACACGTCCAGGAGCCCGAGCGCGCACTGGTCGTTCGCCGCGAACACCGCCGTCGGCAGCGGCCGCTCCTCCTCCAGGAGCAGGCGCGCCGCATCGGAGCCGCCCTCCTGGGAATGGCTCCCGGGGATGACCCTGATCCGCTCGCCGAGGCCGTGGGAGCGCATCGCGTCCCGGTAGGCCCGCCGCCGCTCCGGACCGCCAGGCTGGCTACCGGCGTCCACGTGCACGATGTTCCGATGCCCCAGCCCCACCAGGTAGTCGACCACTTCACGGGCGCCGGGCCGGTCGTAGGAGGTGACCACGTCGACCCCCGCGTCCTTGATGTGGCGTCCGATCACGACCGTCGGCAGCCGCGAACTGAGCGTCTTCACGTCGCCGTCGGGGATGTTCGGACCGCACAGCAGCAGCGCCTCGCTGCGGTGCCCGATGAGCGCCTCGATCGCCTTGTGCTCGTCCCTGGTCGGCACGGCGGCGCTCAGCACCAGGTCGTAGCCCAGCTCCTCGGCGGCCGGATAGATCGCCTCGACCAGGTCCACGTGGTAGGGGTTGCGCGCGGTGAAAAGCACGCCGAGCACCCGGCTGCGCCCGCGCGCGAGCAGCCGGGCGGCCATGTCGGGCTTGTAGCCGAGGCGGGCCGCCGCCTCGAAGACCCGCTCGCGGGTCTCGGGGCTTGCGCCGGGCTGGCCGCGGAAGACCAGGGAGACCAAGGCGCGGGAGACGCCGACCTCGGCGGCCACGTCCGCCATGGTCGGCTTGCGAGACCGCGGTGCCGGGGTGCGGTCTGCGGATCTCCGAGCGTGCTGGGGGGTCATCGCACCGTCGTCCTTCCGTCTGCAACTTTATTGAAATCTTCATTATCTCGTCGTTGACCTGCGAACATGATCGCTCGAGTCTACCGGTCGCCGTCTCGCGGACCGGAACCGCGAAACCTTCTCGAACGTGTGAAACATCGCGAGCGCCGCCCTCCGGAACCCTCCTGGCACACCCGCGACGCGGTCGCCCGCGCGCCAACGCCGCCCCGCCGCCCAGCCGGTGGGACGCCACTTCCACCAGGTGCCGAATCACACCCGCCCCAGTGGCAGACTTGACGGCGTGTTGCGATGGATGACAGCTGGAGAATCACACGGACCCGAACTCGTGGTCACGCTCGACGGCCTGCCCGCCGGGATCGAGCTGACCACCGGCGATGTGGCGGCCGAACTCGCCCGCCGGCGGCTCGGTTACGGCCGCGGCGCCCGCATGAAGTTCGAGGCCGACGCCGTCAGCTTCATCGGCGGCCTGCGCCACGGCCGCACCCTCGGCTCTCCCGTCGCCATCCGCGTCGGCAACTCCGAGTGGCCCAAGTGGGAGACCGTCATGGCCGCCGACCCGGTCGACCCCGCCGAACTCGCCGGGATCGCCCGCAACGCCCCCCTGACGCGGCCCCGCCCCGGCCACGCCGACCTCGCCGGGATGCAGAAGTACGACCACGAGGACGCCCGCCCGATCCTCGAGCGCGCCTCCGCCCGCGAGACCGCCGCGCGCGTCGCCGGCGGGACCGTCGCCAAGGCCTTCCTCAAGCAGGCCTTCGGCATCGAGATCGTCTCCCACGTCAAGGCCCTCGGCCCCGTCCGCGCCAAGGAGGGCCTCGTCCCCACCCCCGCCGACTTCGCGGCGGTCGACGCCGACCCGCTGCGCTGCATGGACCCCGACGCCTCCGCCCGCATGGTCGCCGAGGTCGACGCCGCGAAGAAGGACGCCGACACCCTCGGCGGCGTCGTCGAAGTCCTCGCCTACCACCTCCCGCCCGGGCTCGGCTCGCACGTCCAGTGGGACCGCAAGCTCGACGCCCGCCTCGCCACCGCCCTCATGTCGATCCAGTCGGTCAAGGCCGTCGAGATCGGCGACGGCCTCATGCAGGCCTCGGTGCGCGGCTCCTCCGCGCACGACGAGATCGTGCCCGGCCCCGACGGCGTCCAGCGCCTCACCGACCGCGCCGGCGGCCTCGAAGGCGGCATCACCACCGGCCAGCCGCTGCGCGTCTCGGCCATGCTCAAGCCCATCTCGTCGCTGACGCGCCCCCTGCGCACCATCGACACCGTCACCGGCGAGGCCACCGAGGCGATCAACCAGCGCTCGGACGTGTGCGCGGTCCCGGCCGGGGCCGTCGTCGCCGAGCACATGGTCGCCTACGTGCTCGCCGAAGCGGCCCTGGAGAAGTTCGGCGGCGACTCCGTCCCCGAATCCCGCCGCAACTTCGCGAACTACCTCGAGAACCTGCGGGTGCGCTAGATGACTCTCGTGGTGATCGTCGGGCCCCCCGGCTCGGGCAAGACCACCATCGGCCGGGCCCTGGCCGAGTCCCTCGGCGCGCCCTTCCGCGACGCCGACGCCGACATCGCCGACGCCGCGGGCAAGCCGATCCCCGACATCTTCATCGACCACGGCGAAGACCACTTCCGGGCCCTCGAACGCGAAGCGGTCCGCCGCGCCGTGGCCGAGCACGACGGCGTCCTCGCCCTGGGCGGCGGCGCCGTCCTCGCCGAGGCCACCCGCAAGCTCCTCGCCGACGTCACCGTCGTGCACCTGCGCGTCGGCCTCGCCGAGGCGGTCAAGCGGACCGAACTCGACCGCGGCCGCCCGCTCCTCCAGGTCAACCCGCGCGCCACCCTGCGCCGGCTCATGGACGAGCGCATGCCGCTCTACCGCGAGGTCGCCGACATCGAGATCGACACCACCGGAAGGGACGTGGCCGACGTGACCGAGGAGATCCGCGTGCGGCTGGCCGTGCGCATCGTGACGGTGAACGACGCCGACACGCCCTATCAGGTCCTCATCGGACACGGCACGACCGACCGCCTGCCCGAGTTCCTCGGCCAGGCCTCCCGCGTCGCGGTCCTGCACACCGCCAGCACCGTCCAGCTCGCCGAACGCGTCGGCGCCCTCGTCCCCGACGGGGTCGAGGCCACCCTCATGGAACTGCCCGACGCCGAGGACGGCAAGACCGTCGCCGTCGCCGAGCAGGTCTGGGAGGCGCTCGGCGCAGAGGGCTTCACCCGCACCGACCTCGTCGTCGGCGTCGGCGGGGGAGCGGTCACCGACCTCGCCGGATTCGTCGCGGCCTGCTGGCTGCGCGGCGTCGCCGTCGTCCACGTCCCGACCTCGCTGCTCGGCGCGGTCGACGCGGCCGTCGGCGGCAAGACCGGCGTGAACACCGCCGCGGGCAAGAACCTCGTCGGCGCCTTCCACCCGCCGCGCGCGGTCCTGGTCGACCTCGACAACTTCGCGACCCTGCCCGTGCGCGACCTCGCCGCGGGACTCGCCGAGGTCGTCAAGGCCGGCTTCATCGCCGACCCGGTCATCCTCGACCTGGTCGAGGCCGACCCCGAGGCCGCCCTCGACGCCGCGAACCCCGTGGTCGGCGAACTGGTCGAGCGCGCCATCGCCGTCAAGGCCGCCGTGGTCGCCTCCGACCTCAAGGAAGGCGGCCTGCGCGCGATCCTCAACTACGGGCACACCTTCGCGCACGCGGTCGAGAAGCTCGAGCACTACCGCTGGCGCCACGGCGACGCGGTCGCCGTGGGCATGGTCTACGCCGCCCACCTGAGCGCCCTCACCGGCCGGGTCGACCTCGTGGAGCGCACGAAGGCCGTGCTCGCGTCGCTCGGACTGCCGACGACCTACGAGGCCGGACGCTGGGACGACATCCTCAAGGTCATGCTGATCGACAAGAAGAACGTCGGCGCGACCCAGCGGTTCGTGCTCCTCGACGCGCTCGCCGAACCCGTGGTCGTCGACGACGTCACGGCCGAGCAGCAGCGCGAGGCCTATGAGAGGCTGACGGCATGAAGACACTGGTGTTGAACGGCCCCAACCTGAACCGGCTCGGGAAGCGCGAACCGGCGATCTACGGCTCACAGACCCTCGCCGACCTCGCCGACCTGTGCGCCAAGGCCGGCGAGGAACTGGGCCTCGAAGTGGACTTCCGCCAGACCAACCACGAGGGCGAACTCCTCGGATGGCTCCACGAGGCCGCCGACGGCGAATACCCCGTGGTCCTCAACGCCGCCGCCTGGACCCACTACTCCGTCGCGGTAGGCGACGCGTGCGCCCAGCTCACGGCCCCGCTCATCGAGGTCCACCTCTCCAACGTGCACCAGCGCGAGGAGTTCCGGCACCGCTCGTTCGTCTCGGCCCACGCCGCGGGCGTCATCGTCGGCCTCGGCTTCGACGGCTACACCGCCGCGCTCCGCCACATCGCCGCGCTCCGGGCCGCCTGAGCGACCCGCCGCGGCGGGAGCGCTGCGCCGCTGTTCACAGCCGGTGCGGGCGGGACGGGCGGGTGCCCGCCCGCCCGCTACCATTGACGGTCGGCAACTCAGAACCTCTATCGAAAGAGACGAACGCCCGTGGCATCCACGAACGACCTCAAGAACGGCCTGGTGCTCAACCTCGAGGGCCAGCTCTGGCAGGTGCAGGAGTTCCAGCACGTCAAGCCCGGTAAGGGCCCGGCGTTCGTGCGCACCACGCTCAAGCAGATCCCGTCGGGCAAGATCGTCGACAAGACCTTCAACGCCGGCACCAAGGTCGAGACCGCGAACGTCGACCGCCGCACGATGAGCTACCTCTACAAGGAGGGCGAGGACTTCGTCTTCATGGACATGGAGTCCTACGACCAGTTCCCGCTCGGCCCGAACCTGGTCGGCGACGCCGCCAAGTTCATGCTGGAGAACTCCGAGGTCACCATCGCCTGGCACGACGGCAAGGCGCTCTACGTCGAGCTGCCGGCCTCGGTCGAGCTCGTCATCACCTACACCGAGCCCGGCCTCCAGGGCGACCGCTCCTCCGGCGGCACCAAGCCCGCCACCGTCGAGACCGGCGCCCAGGTGCTGGTGCCGCTGTTCATCGACAACGGCGAGAAGATCAAGGTCGACACCCGCGACGGCAAATACCTCTCCCGGGCATAGGCGTGGGGAACCAGCAGAACGGACCTGATCGGCTCTCCGCCCGAACGAAATGGCGGATGCGCGCCGTCGAGATCCTGTACGAAGCCGAGAGCCGCGACACGGAGCCTTCCAAGGTCCTCGCCGAGCGCGCCTCCCGGGCCTTCGCCGATCCCGAGGCCCCGCGTCTGCCCGCCTACGCCGAGGAGCTGGTGCGCGGCGTCGCCCAGCACCTCGGTGAACTCGACGCGATCATCGGCGCCTCCGCCAAGGGCTGGGCGGTCGAGCGGATCGCCGCGGTCGACCGCAACGTCATGCGCGTGGCCCTCTACGAGATCCGCCACGTCCCCGACGTCGACACGCCCGTGGCCATCAAGGAGGCCATGCGCGTGGCCCTCCAGATCGGCTCCTCCGACGACACCTCGTTCGTCAACGCGGTCCTCGACAAGGCCGCGAGGGCCGACAAGCCCCAGGAGCGGGCCGAGGACAAGCCCCGGGAAAGCATCGAGGACAAGCCTCGGGAAGAGGCCGACGACACGGCTGAATAGCCTGTCGTGCAAGCGAAAAGCGGCCGGACCCCGCTGCGGGTGCGCAGCGTCGGGCCCGGCCGTTCGCTTGCGCCGGAGGCAGAACGAGAAAGCGGCCGAGCCCCGTCCCGAACCGGCGCTGTCGGGGTCCGGTCGCTTCGTCGTGCCGGAGGCGAGACGAAAGCGGCCGAGCCCCCCGATCCGGGGCCCGGCCGCTTTCGTCGTCCTGCGCGGAGTCCTACTCGCCGTCCGAGGCGAAGAACGCCTGGAGGTCGTGCACGAGGACGCCGAAGTCCTCGAGCTTCTCGATCAGGCCCGAAGGCGTGGTCGAGTAGACGACCGCGAGGGTGTAGAGGTCGTCGGCGCGGATCGAGAGGATCCGTCCGTTGTAGTCGCCGCGCCGCTGCTGGATCGAGCGGGCGAGCTTGGCCACGTGCTCCAGCTCGGGGTCGGGGTGGTCGTAGAGCGCCTCGAGGTTGAGGACGATCTTCTCCGCCTGCTCGACCGGGAGCGGCACGCCCTCGGGAAGCAGCTCGGAGACGGGGATCCGGTAGAAGTCGGCCAACTCGGCGAGGCGGCTGACCGTGATCGAACGGTCCCCTCGCTCGTATGAGCCGATGACGACGGCCTTCCACTTGCCGCCGGACTTGTCCTCGACGCCTTGCAGCGACAGCCCCTGCTGCATGCGGATGTCACGCAGCCGGTTGCCGAGCGCCTTGGCGTAGTCAGATGTCGCCATGCTGGGATCAACTCCAATTTTCGGTACGAGAGGAACCCTATTGTTGACTACGGTCGGTGACCATCGGCCGTTGGGGTGCCCCCAAACAGTGTTCTTCGTCGCGTGAGCCCTTCATAGCCGCCAGGCAAACCCGATGAAATCCGTCATACAAGCCGGTTTTGACGCTTCGCTTTTGGGAACGGCCTTTACGCTCCGTCACCGACGAAGTAAGATGGCCCGCGACGAAACCGTTCTTTAACAGACCGTCCAGTGAGGCGGAGAAGGAGGTTCACGTGGTTTCCCCTGCCCTCAGGCAGACCGAGGAAGACCCGTCGGGCAAGCACATCCTCGCCGGCGACGACATCGGCCGCATCCTCGACCGCATCGCCCACCAGATCCTCGAGAAGACCAAGGGCGCCCCCGACACCATGCTCCTGGGCATCCCCACCCGCGGCGTCGCCCTCGCCGGACGCCTCGCCGACCGCATCCGGCGCTTCGCCGACATCGACGTCCCCGCCGGCACGCTCGACATCACCCTCTACCGGGACGACCTGCGCCGCAACGCGCTCCGGGCGCTCGGGCCGACCGAGCTGCCGCCCGGCGGCGTCGACGACCAGCGCGTCATCCTCGTCGACGACGTGCTCTACTCCGGACGGACCGTCCGGGCCGCGCTCAACGCGCTCTACGACCTCGGCCGCCCCGCCAGCGTCCAGCTCGCGATTCTGGTCGACCGCGGCCACCGCGAGCTGCCCATCCGCGCCGACTACGTCGGCAAGAACATCCCCACCGCCCGCGACGAGAACGTGGCCGTGCGCCTGACCGAGTACGACGGTCTCGACGCGGTGGTGCTGACCGGAGGCCGGGAGCGATGAAGCACCTGCTCACCACCAAGGAACTGACCCGCGACGAGGCCGAGCTGATCCTCGACGTCACCGAGCAGATGGCCGAGGCCGTCACCGGGCGCGAGGTCCCCAAGCTGCCGGCGCTGCGCGGGCGCACCGTCGTCAACCTGTTCTACGAGGACTCCACGCGCACCCGCACCTCCTTCGAGACCGCGGCCAAGCGCCTGAGCGCCGACGTCGTGAACTTCGCGGCCAAGACCTCCAGCGTCAACAAGGGCGAGAGCCTGCGCGACACCGCGCTGACGTTGCAGGCCATGGGCGCCGACGCCGTCGTGATCCGCCACCCCGCCGCGGGCGCCCCGCAGCGGCTCACCGAATGGCTCGACGGCGCGGTCCTCAACGCCGGGGACGGCACCCACGCCCACCCGACGCAGGCCCTGCTCGACGCCTTCACCATGAAGCGGCGCCTCGGCGGCATCGAGGGCCGCACCGTGGCGATCGTCGGCGACATCCTCCACTCGCGAGTCGCCCGCTCGAACGTGTGGCTGCTGTCCAAACTGGGCGCCCAGGTGCGCCTGGTCGGCCCGCCCACCCTGCTGCCCAAGGACATCGAGGGGTGGCCGGTCGAGATCGGCTACGACCTCGACGCGAGCCTCAAGGGCGTCGACGCGGTCATGATGCTGCGCGTCCAGCGCGAGCGCCAGAACGCCTCGTTCTTCCCGACCGCCAACGAGTACGCCCGCCTCTACGGGCTCGACGAGCGCCGCCTGGCGCTCCTGCCCGACCACGCCATCGTCATGCACCCCGGCCCGATGAACCGCGGCATGGAGATCGCCGCCACGGTCGCCGACTCGCCCCGCGCCACCATCACCGAACAGGTGACCAACGGCGTCTGGGTCCGCATGGCCGTCCTCTACCTCCTGCTCACGAACGGAGAAGCCAGGTGACCGACCTCCTCATCAAATCCGCCGACCTGATCGGCAAGGGCCGCACGGACGTCCTCGTCCGCGACGGCCGCATCGCGGAAGTCGGCTCGATCAGCGCCAAGGGCGCCGACACGGTGGACGCCGACGGCCTGGTGCTCCTGCCCGGCCTGGTCGACCTGCACACGCACCTGCGCGAGCCCGGCCGCGAGGACGCCGAGACCGTCCTCACCGGCACCCGCGCCGCCGCCAAGGGCGGCTACACCGCCGTGTGCGCCATGGCCAACTCCTACCCGGTGGCCGACACCGCCGGGGTCGTCGAGCAGGTCGCCGCCCTCGGACGCGCCGCCGGCTACGCCGACGTCCAGCCCATCGGCGCGGTCTCGGTCGGCCTCGAAGGCAAGCGGCTCGCCGAGATCGGCGCGATGGCCCACTCCGCGGCCGAGGTCCGCATGTTCTCCGACGACGGCCACTGCGTCGCCGACCCGGTCCTCATGCGCCGCGCCCTCGAATACGTCAAGACCTTCGGCGGGCTCATCGCCCAGCACGCCGAGGAGCCGCGCCTGACCGAAGGCGCCCAGATGAACGAGGGCGCCGTCTCGGCCGAACTCGGCCTGCCCGGCTGGCCCTCGGTCGCCGAAGAGGCCATCATCGCCCGCGACGTGCTCCTCGCCGAGTACACCGGCGCCCGCATCCACTTCTGCCACGTCTCCACCGCCCGCTCGGTCGACATCATCCGCGAGGCCAAGGCCCGCGGCGCCAAGGTCACCGCCGAGGTCTGCCCGCACCACCTGCTGCTGACCGACGAGGCCGCCCGCTCCTACGACCCCGTGTACAAGGTGAACCCGCCGCTGCGGCGCGAAGCCGACGTCGCGGTCCTGCGCGCCGCCCTCGCCGAGGGCGTCATCGACGCCGTAGCCACCGACCACGCCCCGCACGCCCTGCAGGACAAGCAGTGCGAGTGGGCCGCGGCCCGCCCGGGGATGCTCGGACTGGAGACCGCCCTGTCGATCAGCGTGCTCGCCCTCGGCGGCCCCGCCGGCGTCGACTGGGACCTCCTCGCCGAGCGCACCTCGCGCGCCCCGGCGCGCATTGCCGGACTCGAGGCCCACGGCCGCGACCCCCGGCCGGGCGTCGAGGCCAACTTCACCCTCGTCGACCCCGCCGCGACCTGGACCGTCGTCCCCGAAGACCTCGCGTCCCTGTCCCGCAACACCCCGTACGCCGGGATGGAACTCCCGGTCACCGTGCAGGCGACGTTCCTGCGCGGACGCGCCACCGTGCTGAACGGCAAGATCGAAGAGGAGACGACCGAATGAGCAGCAGGGCACCAGCGATCCTCGTCCTGGAGGACGGCCGCGTCTTCCGCGGCGAAGCGTTCGGCTCGGTCGGCGAGACCTTCGGCGAGGCCGTCTTCAACACCGGCATGACCGGCTACCAGGAGACCCTCACCGACCCGTCCTACTACGGGCAGGTGGTCACCCAGACCGCGCCGCAGATCGGCAACACCGGCTGGAACGACGAGGACGACGAGTCCCGCCGCATCTGGGTCGCCGGGTACGTCGTGCGCGACGCCTCCCGCATCAGCTCCAACTGGCGCGCCAAGCGCGGCCTCGAGGACGAGCTCGCCTCCCAGGGCGTCGTCGGCATCTGCGAGGTCGACACCCGCGCCCTCACCCGGCACCTGCGCGAATCCGGCGCCATGCGCGTCGGCATCTCCTCGCGCTCGACCGACGTCGACGAACTGCTCGCGAAGGTCCGCATGAGCCCGCAGATGGCCGGCGCCAACCACGTCGGCGCCGTCACCGCCTCCGAGCCTTACACGTACGAGGCCGAAGGCGCGGGCAAGTACCGCGTCGCCGCACTCGACCTGGGCATCAAGCGCAACACCCCGCGCCGCCTCGCCGCGCGCGGCATCACCACCACGGTCTACCCGGCCTACGCCGCCGTCGACCTGCTCCTGTCCGAGGGCCCCGACGCGGTGTTCCTCTCCAACGGCCCCGGCGACCCGGCCACCGCCGACCACCAGGTGGAGCTCACCCGCGAACTGCTGCGCCGCCGCGTCCCGGTCTTCGGCATCTGCTTCGGCAACCAGATCCTCGGCCGCGCGCTCGGCCTGCGCACCTACAAGCTCAAGTACGGGCACCGCGGCATCAACCAGCCCGTGCTCGACCTTCGTACCGGGAAGGTCGAGATCACCGCTCACAACCACGGCTTCGCGCTGGCGAAGCCGAAGGCGGACGACGAGCAGGGCGCGCTCGCGGCACCGGAGTCGGGGGAGTTCTTCGAGACCGAGTTCGGCCGCGTCCAGGTCAGCCACGTCTGCCTCAACGACGACGTCGTCGAAGGCCTCACCTGCCTCGACGTGCCCGCCTACTCCGTGCAGTACCACCCCGAGGCCGCCAGCGGGCCGCACGACGCCGACTACCTGTTCGACCGGCTCGTCGAACTCATCGAGAACAACAAGGGGGCGAAGGCCGATGCCTAAGCGCGACGACCTCAAGCACATCCTCGTCATCGGGTCCGGGCCCATCCAGATCGGCCAGGCCTGCGAGTTCGACTACTCCGGCACCCAGGCCTGCCGCGTCCTGCGCGAAGAGGGCCTGCGCGTCACCCTCGTCAACTCCAACCCGGCCACGATCATGACCGACCCCGAGTTCGCCGACGCCACCTACGTCGAGCCGATCACCACCGAGGTCATCGAGCAGATCATCGCCAAGGAGAAGCCCGACGCGCTCCTGGCCACCCTCGGCGGGCAGACCGCGCTCAACGCCGCCGTCGGCCTCCACGAGGCCGGCATCCTCGAGAAGTACGGCGTCGAGCTCATCGGCGCCGACATGGACGCCATCCAGCGCGGCGAGGACCGCCAGCAGTTCAAGGAGGTCGTCCTCAAGGTGGGCGGCGAGGTCCCGCGCTCCGCGGTCTGCCACTCCATGGACGAGGTCCGCGACACCGTCAAGGACCTCGGCCTCCCCGTCGTCATCCGCCCCTCCTTCACCATGGGCGGCCTCGGCTCCGGCATGGCCCACACCTGGGAGGACGTCGACCGCATCGCCGGCAACGGCCTCGCCGAGTCCCCCACCACCGAAGTCCTCATCGAGGAGTCCGTGCTCGGCTGGAAGGAGTACGAGCTCGAACTCATGCGCGACCGCAACGACAACGTCGTGATCGTCTGCTCCATCGAGAACGTCGACCCCATGGGCGTCCACACCGGCGACTCGGTCACCGTCGCCCCCGCGATGACCCTCACCGACCGCGAGTACCAGCGCATGCGCGACGTCGGCATCGCGATCCTGCGCGAAGTCGGCGTCGACACCGGCGGCTGCAACATCCAGTTCGCCATCGACCCGGCCGACGGGCGCATGATCGTCATCGAGATGAACCCGCGCGTCTCCCGCTCCTCCGCGCTCGCCTCCAAGGCCACCGGCTTCCCGATCGCCAAGATCGCCGCGAAGCTCGCCATCGGCTACACGCTCGACGAGATCCCCAACGACATCACCAAGGCCACCCCGGCCGCGTTCGAGCCCGCGCTCGACTACGTCGTCGTCAAGGTCCCGCGCTTCACCTTCGAGAAGTTCCCCGGCGCCGACCCCACCCTCACCACCACCATGAAGTCCGTCGGCGAGGCCATGAGCCTCGGCCGCACCTTCCAGCAGGCCCTCCAGAAGGCCCTGCGCTCCACCGAGACCAAGGCCGCCGGCTTCTGGACCCGCCCCGACCCCGAGGGCGCCACCCTCGAGAACACGCTCGAAGCGCTCCGCACCGCCCACGACGGCACCCTCTACACCGCCGAGCGCGCCCTGCGCCTCGGCGCGAGCGTCGCCGACGTCCACGAGGCCTGCAAGATCGACCCGTGGTTCCTCGACCAGGTCGCCCAGCTCATCGACCTGCGCGACGACATCGAGGACGCCGCAGTCGTCGACGAGGCGCTCCTGCGCCGCGCCAAGCGCGCCGGATGCTCCGACGCCCAGATCGCGGCCCTGCGCCCCGAACTCGCCGGCGAGGCCGGCGTCCGCCGCCTGCGCCACCGCCTCGGCCTGCGCCCCGTCTTCAAGACCGTCGACACCTGCGCCGCCGAGTTCGAGGCCCACACGCCCTACCACTACTCGACCTACGAGGACGAGACCGAGGTCGCGCCCTCCAACCGGCCCAAGGTCATGATCCTCGGCTCCGGCCCCAACCGCATCGGCCAGGGCATCGAGTTCGACTACTCGTGCGTCCACGCCGTCCAGGCCCTGCGCGCGGTCGGCTACGAGACCATCATGGTCAACTGCAACCCCGAGACCGTCTCCACCGACTACGACACCGCCGACCGGCTCTACTTCGAGCCGCTCACCTTCGAGGACGTCACCGAGGTCTACCACGCCGAGCACGAGAGCGGCAGGGCCGGAGGCGGACCCGGCGTCATCGGCGTCGTCGTCCAGCTCGGCGGCCAGACCCCCCTGGGCCTGGCCGAACGCCTCGAGAACGCCGGACTCCCCATCGTCGGCACCAGCCCCAAGGCCATCGACGCCGCCGAGGACCGCGGCGTCTTCGGCCGCCTCCTCGACGAACTCGGCCTCGTCGCCCCCGAGGGCGGCACCGCCTTCTCCTACGAGGAGGCCCGCGAGGTCGCCGACCGGATCGGCTACCCCGTCCTGGTCCGCCCCTCCTACGTCCTCGGCGGCCGCGGCATGGAGATCGTCTACGACGAGGACACCCTCGCCGGGTACATCTCCCGCGCCACCGAGGCCAGCCCCGAGCACCCGATCCTCATCGACCGGTTCCTCGACGACGCCATCGAGATCGACGTCGACTGCCTCTGCGACGGCACCGACTTCTACCTCGGCGGCATCATGGAGCACATCGAGGAGGCCGGCGTCCACTCCGGCGACTCCTCCTGCGCGCTCCCGCCGATCACCCTCGGCGCCACCGTCATCCAGCAGATCCGGGACTACACCGCCAAACTCGCCTTCGGCCTCGGCGTGCGCGGCCTCATGAACGTCCAGTACGCCCTCAAGGACGAGCAGCTGTACGTCCTCGAAGCCAACCCGCGCGCCTCCCGCACGGTCCCGTTCGTCTCCAAGGCCACCGCCGTCCCGCTCGCCAAGGCCGCCGCCCGCGTCGCCCTCGGCGCCACGATCGCCGAACTGCGCGCCGAAGGGATGCTCCTGCCCGAAGGCGACGGCTCCGACGCCGGACCCGAGGTCCCCATCTCCGTCAAGGAGGTCCTCCTGCCCTTCAAGCGCTTCCGCACCGTCGAAGGCGCCGGGCTCGACGCGGTCCTCGGCCCGGAGATGAAGTCCACCGGCGAGGTCATGGGCATCGACTCGTCCTTCGGACTGGCCTTCGCCAAGGCCACCCTCGCCGTCTACGGCAAGCTCCCCACCTCCGGGAAGCTCTTCGTGTCCGTCGCCGACCGCGACAAGCGGGCCATCGTCTTCCCCGTGCGCCGCCTCGTCGACCTCGGCTTCACCGTTTACGCCACCGAGGGCACCGGCCTGGTCCTCAAGCGCCACGGCATCGACTCCACCCCCGTGGTGCGCCACAGCGGCAACGACGGCGGACTCCAGGACGCGGTGAGCCTCATCGCCTCCGGCGAGATCGACCTCATCATCACCACGCCCTCGGCCTCCACCGGACCGCGCACCGACGGCTGGGAGATCCGCTCCGCGGCCGTCGTCGCCGACGTCGCCTGCGTCACCACCATCCAGGGAGCCGCGGCCGCGACCCAGGCCATCGAGTCCGCCTCCCGAGGCGAGATCCGCGTCGCCTCGCTCCAGGAGCTCCACCGGCGCCTGCGCGGCGCCGAGACCGCGGCCTAAGGAAGCGCCGGGTGGGCGACCACGAGTCGCTCACCCGGCGCATTGACGTATACAGGAATGACCATGCTGTACCAGAATCTGGCCCGCCCGGTCCTGTTCCGGATCGGACGCGGCGACGCCGAGCGCGCGCACGAGTCGACCCTGCGCTGGCTCGTCCGCCTGTCCGAACAACGTCAGGCCCGCAACGCGCTCATCAAACTCAACCAGCTCCACGCCCCCGTCACCGTCTGCGGCATCCCCTTCCCCAACCCCGTCGGCCTCGCCGCGGGCATGGACAAGAACGGCGTCGCCGTCGGCGCCTGGCCCGCCCTCGGCTTCGGCTTCGCCGAGATCGGCACCGTCACCGCCCAGCCCCAGCCCGGCAACCCCAAACCGCGCATGTACCGGATGCCCCGATCCCAGGGCATCGTCAACCGCATGGGCTTCAACAACGACGGCGCCCAGGCCCTCGCCGCCCGGCTCGCGGCCGCACCGGCCGTGAACTGCCCCCTCGGGATCAGCATCGGCAAGTCCAAGGCCGTGCCGCTCGAAGGCGCGATCGAGGACTACCTCCAGTCGATGCGGTTCCTCTACCCCTTCGCCGACTACATCGCCATCAACGTGTCCTCGCCCAACACGCCCGGCCTGCGCCAGCTCCAGGACGCCGGGGCCCTCAGGGCCCTGCTGGGGGCGCTGCGGGCCGAGGGCGTGCGCCTGGCGGCCGGGCGGGCCGAGCGCCCGGTCCTGGTCAAGATCGCCCCCGACCTCACCGAGCCGGCCATGGCCCAGCTCCTGGAGGTCTGCCTCGAATCCGGCGTCGCCGGCGTCATCGCCACGAACACCACGCTCGGGCGCGACGGGGTCGACCCGGGCGAGGACGCGGTCGCCGCCGAGCCCGGCGGCATGTCCGGCAGGCCGCTCACGATGGTCTCCCGCGAGATCGTGCGCTTCGTCCACCGCGAGACCGGCGGCCGGCTGCCGATCATCGGCTCGGGCGGGGTCATGACCGCCGACGACGCCCAGGCGATGTTCGACGCCGGGGCCAGCCTCGTCCAGTTCTACTCGGGCCTCGTGTTCAACGGGCCCGCCGTGGTGCGCCGCAGCGTGCGACGCTTCAAGAAGACCGCCCACCGCCCCGGCGCCACCGCCCATTCCTGAGGAGCAATGCACATGCCGACCACCAAGGACTTCGGCGCCCGCGCCCACCGGCTGGCGCGCGAGCGCGGGCCGCTGTGCGCGGGCATCGACCCGCACGGCTCGCAACTGCTGAACTGGGGCCTCGACGACGACCTGGAAGGGGCCGAGCGCTTCGTGCTGACCCTGACCGAGGCGGTCGCGGACCAGTGCGCGTTCGTCAAGCCGCAGTCGGCGTTCTTCGAGCGCTTCGGCTCGGGCGGCGTCGCGCTCCTGGAACGGGTGATCGCCGAGTGCCGCAAGGCAGGCGCGCTCGTCATCCTGGACGTCAAGCGCGGCGACATCGGCTCGACGATGGCCGCCTACGCCCAGGCCTACCTCGACCCGGCCTCGCCGCTGGCCGTCGACGCGATCACCGTCAGCCCGTACCTGGGCACCGGCTCGCTCCAGCCGGCCTTCGACCTCGCCTCGGCCCACGGCAAGGGCGTGTTCGTGCTGGCGCGCACCTCCAACCCCGAGGGCAAGCAGATCCAGATGGCCAAGCGCCGCGACGGCAGGTCGGTGGCCCAGGGCGTCATCGACGAGGTGAACCTCCAGAACGGCGACGCCGAGCCCATGGGCTCGTTCGGCATCGTCATGGGCGCCACGATCGGCGCCTGCGCCGCCGAAGGGGACGCGCGCCTCCGTGAGTCGACTTACGGAATCACCCACACCACGGTGAGCCAACGTGACTCCGCTCACGACTTGTCCCAGTTCAACGGCCCTATCCTGGTCCCGGGCATGGGCGCGCAGGGCGGGCGCCCGAGTGATCTTCCGCGCGTCCTCGGCGCCGCGGCAAACTTCGCAATTCCGTCCTATTCCCGACAAATTGCACAGCCGGGACCTGCCACGGCGAGCATTCGCACCGCCGTCGAGGGGTTGCAGGAGGAATGCCGCGCCGCGATGGGGGAATAAACCGCCGAATTCCGCCCCCGAGAAATGCCCCACCCCCGGTCGCAGGCGTGTCGGAGGTTGGGGTTACCGTTCCCGAGCTGGGTATGCTTTGGCGATACCCGCACGTCAAGGTCCACAGGGACGTAACCATCGACTGCAAGGAGACCCCGTGCCGCTCCCTAAACTGACTCCGGAACAGCGCGCCGCAGCCCTTGAGAAGGCCGCCGCGGCCCGCAAGGCCCGCGCCGAGCTCAAGGAGAAGCTGAAGTCGGGCGAGACCACCCTGGAAGCGGTCCTCAAGTCCGCTGCCACCGACGACATCTCCGGGAAGATGAAGGTCTCGGCCGTGCTCAAGGCCCTCCCGGGCATCGGCGACAAGCGCGCCACCCAGATCATGGAGAAGCTCAAGATCGCCGACTCGCGTCGGCTGCGCGGCCTGGGCGAGCACCAGCGCGCCGCGCTTTTGGATGAATTCAAGGGCGACCAGGCCTAAGTTCGGGTAGTAGTAGTCGCGTGAGCATCGATCACCACCACGCCGCCCTGGCCCAGCGACTGACGGTCCTCTCCGGTCCGTCCGGCGTTGGCAAGGGCAGCGTCAAGGCCCTCATCCAGGAGTACTACCCGTGGGTCTGGCTCTCAGTGAGCTGCACGACCCGCAAGCCGCGCCCGGGTGAGGTCGACGGCGCCGACTACCACTTCGTGTCGACCGAGCAGTTCGAGTCGATGATCGCCGCGGGGGAGTTCCTTGAATGGGCCTCCTACGCGGGGAACCTCTACGGAACCCCCCGCGGCCCGGTCGAGGAGCGCCTGCGCGCCGGACTCCCGGCGCTGCTGGAGATCGAACTGCAGGGTGCCCGCCAGGTCCGACGGGCCATGCGGGACGCCCAACTGGTGTTCCTGGCGCCGCCGTCGTGGGACGAACTCGTCCGCCGCCTCACCGGGCGGGGGACCGAGGACGAGGCCACGATCGCGCGCCGTCTGGACGCCGCACGACAGGAGCTCGCGGCGGAAGCCGAGTTCGATCACACAGTCACGAACGTGTCGATCGAGCAGGCGGCCGCTGAGCTGGTAGAGTTGCTCAGTTCTCCGGCTTTGGCAGCGAAGCTTGCGAGCCGCCTGTAGCTCCGAAAGGCCGGAGCTGAACACCACCTAGTCGCACACGAAGGATTACACGTGTCAGGGACTGTCGCCGACCCGGTCGGCATCACCAACCCGCCGATCGACGACCTGCTCGAGAAGAGCCAGTCGAAGTATCAGCTGGTCATCTACTCGGCCAAGCGGGCTCGTCAGATCAACGCCTACTACTCGCAGCTGGGCGAAGGCCTGCTCGAGTACGTGGGTCCGCTCGTCGAGACCACTCCCGAGGAGAAGCCGCTGTCGATCGCGATGCGCGAGCTCGACAAGGGCCTCCTCGAAACGAAGGCCTTCGACGACCCCGAGGCGTAGGTCCGGATGAACGTCGTCCTGGGCGTGTCGGGCGGCATCGCCGCCTACAAAGCCTGCATACTGCTCCGCCTCATCAAGGAGTCCGGTCACGACGTGACCGTCATCCCCACCGCGGCGGCGCTCAACTTCGTCGGTGAAGCCACCTGGGAGGCCCTGTCGGGCCGCCCGGTGGCTTCCGGCGTGTTCACGGACGTCTCGCAGGTCAAGCACGTGCGCCTGGGCCGCGAGGCCGACCTCGTCGTCGTCGCCCCGGCCACCGCCGACCTGCTCGCGCGCGCCGCGCACGGCCGCGCCGACGACCTGCTCACCTCCACGCTCCTGACCGCGACCTGCCCGGTCGTGTTCGCCCCGGCGATGCACACCGAGATGTGGGAGCACGCCGCCACCCGCGCCAACGTCGCCGTCCTGCGCGAGCGCGGCGTCCACGTCGTCGAACCCGACTCGGGCCGCCTCACCGGCGCCGACACCGGCCCCGGGCGCCTGCCCGAACCCGAATCGCTCTTCGCCCTCCTCAAGGGCTTCCTCTCTGCTTCTCCCGCACGGGACCTGGTGGGCCGCAAGGTCGTCGTCTCGGCCGGCGGCACCCGCGAGCCGCTCGACCCGGTCCGCTTCATCGGGAACCACTCCTCGGGCCGCCAGGGGATCGCCATCGCCGCCGCGGCCGCCGCGCGCGGCGCCGACGTCACCCTCATCGCCGCCCACATCGACGCCGCACTGCCCGCGGGCGTCCGCGTCGAGCGCGTCTCGACCACCGCCGAGCTCTACGACGCCACGCTCAAGGCCGCCGCCGAGGCCGACGCCGCGGTCCTCGCGGCCGCACCCGCCGACTTCACGCCCAAGGAGCCCTCGGACCGCAAGCTCAAGCGCAAGGGCGACCTCGAGCTGTCGCTGAGCTCGACGCCGGACATCGCCGCCGCGGTCGGGCGGGCCAAGCGCCCCGGCCAGGTCCTCGTCGTCTTCGCGGCCGAGACCCACGACGGCCCCGAGCACGCCCGCGCCAAGCGGGCGGCCAAGAACGCCGACCTGGTGGTCCTCAACGACGTCTCCGGCGGCGCCGTGTTCGGCTCGACGGAGAACTCGGTCACCATCTTCGACGAACGTGGCGAAGTCGACGCGCTCGCTCACACTTCCAAGGAATCGGTCGCGGACGCGATCTGGGACGCCGTTTCCGCAGCGCTCGCCTAGCGCCGCTCCCGCTCAGTGGACGCCTCCGAGGCCGCCTGGGTCCCGCGCGCCGACTTGGTGGGAAGATCGGGACCGCATAGACTTGTGAGCTGCGAAGTCATTCGAGAGCGCCGCGCGGCGGCGTAGATGTGTGTTGAGGAGTGCCGTGGCACGTCGCCTGTTCACCTCCGAGTCGGTCACTGAGGGCCACCCGGACAAGATCGCCGACCAGATCTCCGACGGGATCCTGGACGCCCTGCTGTCCCAGGACCCCGGGAGCCGGGTCGCGGTCGAAACCCTCATCACCACCGGCCAGGTGCACGTCGCGGGCGAGGTGACCACCAACGCGTGGGCCGACATCCCCAAGATCGTCCGCGAGACGATCCTGCGCATCGGCTACGACTCCTCCAAGAAGGGCTTCGACGGCGCCTCCTGCGGCGTCAACGTCTCGATCGGCGGCCAGAGCCCCGACATCGCCCAGGGCGTCGACAAGGCCTGGGAGTCCCGAGTGGACGCGGGCGAGCTCGACGAGCTCGACCTCCAGGGCGCGGGCGACCAGGGCCTGATGTTCGGCTTCGCCTGCCGCGAGACCCCCGAGCTGATGCCCCTGCCGATCGCCTTGGCCCACCGGCTCTCCCAGCGGCTCACCGAGGTCCGCAAGGACGGCACCGTGCCGTACCTGCGCCCGGACGGCAAGACCCAGGTCACCATCGAGTACGACGGCCTCAAGCCCGTGCGCCTGGACACCGTGGTCGTCTCCAGCCAGCACGCCCCCGACATCTCGCTCGACTCGCTGCTCTCGCCCGACATCGCCGAACACGTGATCGCGCCGGTCGTCTCCGGCCTCGACCTCGACATCGCCGACTACCAGCTCCTGGTCAACCCGACCGGCCGCTTCGAGATCGGCGGCCCGATGGGCGACGCGGGCCTGACCGGCCGCAAGATCATCGTCGACACCTACGGCGGCTACGCCCGCCACGGCGGCGGCGCCTTCAGCGGCAAGGACCCCTCGAAGGTCGACCGCTCGGCCGCGTACGCCGCCCGCTGGGTCGCCAAGAACGTCGTGGCCGCCGGCCTCGCCGAGCGCTGCGAGGTCCAGGTCGCCTACGCGATCGGCAAGGCCAAGCCCGTGAGCATCGCGGTGGACACGATGGGCACCGGCACCGTCGACCACGCGCGCATCGAGCGGGCCGTGTTCGAGGTCTTCGACCTGCGCCCGGCCGCGATAATCCGCGACCTCAACCTCATAAGGCCGATCTACTCCCAGACCGCCGCGTACGGCCACTTCGGCCGCGAACTGCCGGAGTTCACCTGGGAGGCGACGGACCGCGCCGCCGCTCTCAAGGAAGCGGTGAACTGACGGTCCGAGCACTGTCGCCGGGCGCCCCCGATCCGTCGGGGGCGCCCGGTACGTTTATCGGATGAACGAGTCCCCGGCCATCGCAGCGGTCTGCATCGACCAGCCGCTGCCGCAGCTGGACCGGCTCTTCGACTACCTCATCCCCGAGGACATGGCCGCCCAGGTCAAACCCGGTTGCCGGGTGCGGGTCCGCTTCGGGCGCCGCAAGGTCTCGGGCTTCGTCATCGCCGTCAAGCCCTCCACCGACTTCACCGGCAAGCTCCTGTGGATCTCCGACCTCGTCTCACCCGAACCGGTCGTCACCGCGGAGGTCGCGGCCCTGGCGAGGGCCGTCGCCGACCGCTACGCGGGCACGCTGACCGACGTCCTGCGCCTGGCCGTCCCGGAACGGCGCGTCAGGGTCGAGGCCGAGAACCGCAGCGAGCCCCTCCCGGTGGCCGCGCCCATCGACGGCGACTGGAAGAGATATATCGCAGGCGAGGCATTCCTACGCGCGTTGCGCGAGACCAAGTCACCGAAGGCCGTCTGGAACGCCCTCGCAGGCGAGGACTGGCCCGCACGGCTCGCCGAAGCCGCCGCCGCGACCGCCTCCGCGGGCCGAGGCGCCGTCCTGGTGGTGCCCGACCAGGCCGACCTGGACCGCCTCGACGCCGCGCTCGAGGCGATCCTCGGCCCGGACCGCCACGTCACGCTCTCCGCGCAGCTGGGCCCGACCAAGCGCTACCGCTCGTTCCTGAAGGCGGCCCGGGGCGAGGTTCGGATCGTGGCCGGCACCAGGGCCGCGGCCTTCGCCCCCGTCGCCGACCTCGGCCTGGTCGCGATCTGGGACGACGGCGACGAGTCCCACGTGGACCGCCACGCCCCGTACCCCCACGCCAGGGAGGTCGTCCTGACCCGGGCCAACCTGTCCGGCGCCGCCTGCCTCGTCGGCGGCTACGGCCGGACCCCGCAGGCGCAGCTCCTCGTGGAGACCGAGTGGGCGGTCTCGATGGTCGCGTCGCGCGATGAGATCCGTTCGGCCACACCGAGGATCGTGCCCGTGGGGGACGAGTCCGACCTTGAGCGCGACCCCTCCGGCGGCACGGCCCGGCTTCCCACCGTCGCCTGGGAAGCGGCACGGGCGGCCCTCGCCAAGCACCAGCCGGTGCTCGTCCAGGTCCCCAGGCGCGGATACGTTCCCGCCGTCTCCTGCCAGCGCTGCCGGACCCGCGCGGCCTGCCCGAACTGCTCGGGTCCGCTGCGGCTCCTGGGGGCCCGACGGGCGCCGGTGTGCGGCTGGTGCGGGGTGGTGGCCGAGGACTTCCGCTGCGCCGAGTGCGGCGGGACCCGCGTGCGGGCGATCGTCATCGGCGCCGAGCGCACGGCCGAGGAGCTCGCGCAGGCGTTCCCGGACACGCAGGTGGTGGAGTCGACCGGGGTGAACCGCCTGGACGCGGCGCCGCAGGGCGCGGCCGTGGTGGTGGCGACGCCGGGGGTGGAGCCGCCGGCGCAGGGGGGCTACGGCGCGGTCCTGCTCCTGGACACCTGGGCGCTGCTGACGCGGGCCGAGTTGACGGCGAGCGAGGAGGCGTTGCGGCGCTGGATGAACGCGGTGGCCTTGGCGCGTCACGACGGTACGGCCGTGGTGGTCGCCGACGGGGGTCTGGCGGTGGTCCAGGCGCTGATTCGCTGGGATCCGGCGTGGTTCGCCTTGCAGGAGTTGGAGGACCGGTCGGAGCTGGGCTTCCCGCCGGTGATGCGGTTCGCGGCGCTGACGGGTCCGAACGGGGAGGCCGAGAAGCTGGCGGCCGATCTGCCCGCCGATCTGGGTGCCGAGGCGATCGGTCCGATCCCGGTGGACGAGCACACCGAGCGGCTGCTGCTGCGGGTCCGGCGCCGTGACGGCGCGGCCCTGGCGAGCACGCTGGCGAAGGCGACCGCCGAGAGGGCCGGTTCGAAGGCCGAGCCGGTGCGCATCCAGATCGACCCGCGCGAAATCGCCTGAGCACATCGCCTGCCGCGGTGCGGGCCTTACCGTTCGGCTTCGCGTGTCTCCCCGGTGGTCTTGCCGAGTCGGACCCGGAGCCTGCCGCCGACGGCGCGGAGCCGTTCGCGGAAGAAGTAGACCGCCGCCAGGACGATGAGGACGAAGGGGATGGCGATCGGGAGGACCGTGGTGAAGCCGAGGACCACGATGAGGGCTTCGACGCCGATGATGGAGGCGACCCCGGCGTAACCGAGGACCGTCAGCGCCTGCATGCGGAACACCAGGGCGGCGATCGCGGTGCGGAGGCGCCCGGGGCGCGGTTCGGCCATCGGTCATGTATAGCAGGCCGCCTGCCCGCAGGGGTGTTTCAGCAGACGGGGCCCGGCGTGCGGGCGAAGGCCCGGACGAGGTCGCGGATGAGGTCGAGGTCGCGGGCGACTTTCGCCGGGGTGCTGAAGCGCAGGCATCCCTTGCCCGTGTCGTGGCCGGCGAGGCGTTCGGCGAAGGCCTCGCGTACGTCCTCGCGCAGGACGTAGAGCGAGATGTGGCGCTTCTGGGACGCGTAGCCGAGTTCGACGGCGCCGTCGCGTTCGAGGCACGGCATGCCGTGGGCCATCACCTCGGTGAATCCCGGGAGCTCCTCCAGGCAGATCTCGCGGATCGCGGCGACGGCCTCGCGGCGGTCGTCGGGGAGTTCCGCGAGGTAGGCGTCGACGTCGGCGGCCTTGCTCTGCACCATGACTTCAACGTAGCGCTTCGGGGGCGGTGAGGGACGCCAGTTCGTGGCGTTCATAGGTGCCCAGTGATGCGTGGATCCGGAGGGCTTCGGCCCACTGGGTCCGGGCGCGCTCGGTGTCGCCGGCGGCCGCGAGGGCGTTGCCGAGGCCGTGGCGGGCCCTGGCCTCCTCGTAGGCGTCGGGTGCCGCCTCGGCGAGGTCGATCGCCTCGCGGTGGAGTCGTTCGGCGGCCGCCGGGTCGCCGCAGGCGAGGTGCGCGAAACCGGCGTTGTTGAGGACTTCGAGTCGCAGCTCCACGCTTGGGACGGCGGCGGTCGCGTCGAGGGCGTGTTCGGCGAGCGCGACGGCGTCGGCGGCTCGGCCCTGGCGGGCGCGGACGTGGGAGAGGCGGCTGCGGATGAAGGCCTCGCCGAACGCGTCCCCGGACTGGTGGTACGCCTCGAGCGCCTGGTCGAGCAGTTCGCCCGCGGCGTCGGGCTCGTCCTGGCGCAGGCGCAGCAGTGCGAGGCCGGCGAGCGCCGCGGCGAGGTTCTGGCCCCAGCCGCGGTCGGCGAAGGTCTTCACGGACCGCTCGAAGCCGGATTCGGCGTTGTCGTGGTCGCCGATGAGCAGGTCGAGGTGGGCGATGTCGTCGAGGGCGTTCATCTCGCGGTCGGCGTCGCCGAGGTCGCGGAAGCCTTCGGCGGCTTCGGTGGCGCATTCGCGGGCTTCGGCGAGCCGCCAGCGTTCGAGGTGGCACCAGCCGATGGCGCCGAGGGCGAGGAGTGCCGCCATGGGGTCGTCGTTGGCGAGGGCGAGGCTGCGGGACTCGGCGAGGCTCAGGTGGGCGCCGTCGATGTCGCCGAGGGCCCGTTGCGTGTTGCCGATCTGGTGGAGGACCGTGGCCTGGTGCGGCCGGTCGCCGAGGGCGCGGTCGGCGTCGAGGGCGATGCCGAGGTTGACGAGGGCTTCGGCGCGCTGGCCGCGCGTGTACTGGTAGCGCCACAGGGTGGTCGCGAGTCGGCCCGCGTGCCACTGGTGCCCGTCCTCCGAGGCCTGTCGGATCATCTCGGCCAGGGCGCCCTGGCGGGTGTCGAGCCATCGGATCGCGTCGTCGGCGCCGTCGAACGCCGGTGCGGGGACGGCGGTCTCGGGAGCGGCCTCGGGGTCGAGTCCGAACAGGAGCGTCAGCGTCTCCGCCGCGACGGCCAGGTGCCAGTCGTAGAGGCGACCCAGCGCCTCTTCGCGGTCGGGCGCGTCGGCGGCCTGTTCGCGGGCGTAGGCGCGGACGAGGTCGTGGACGCTCCAGCGGCCTTCGGCGGTCGGGGAGGCGAGGTGGACGGTGGCGAGGCTCCGGAGCGCGGAGTCGGCCTCGGCCGGGTCGGCGCCGGTGAGGGCGGCGATGCCGGCGGGCTCGAATTCGGTGGCCGGGTGGAGGCCGATCGCGTTGAGGGCCTTGCGGTCGGCCGGTGCCAGGCGGTCGCGGGTGAGGTCGAGGCAGGCGCGCAGGCCGGCGGCTTCGTCGCCGGGGAGGTCGAGGTTCGCCAGGGGTGCTCCGGCGATGCGGTCGCGCAGGTCGCCGAGGGGCTGCCCGGGGCGGGCGAGGGTCTGGCAGGCGGCCAGGCGCAGGGCGAGCGGGAGGTCGCCGCAGGCGGCGGCGAGGCCGCGGGCGGCCTCGGGGTCGGCGGCGACGCGTTCGCGTCCGATCATGGCGCCCAGGAGGTCCATGGACGCCTCGCGGGTGAGGGGTTCGAGGCGCAGGTGGGGGACGCCGTGGGTGGCGGTGAGTCCGAACAGGTCGGTGCGGGCGGTGATGAGGGCGGTCGAGCCCCCGGTGCCGGGGAGGAGGTCGCGCAGCTGCTCGGGGCTGCGGGCGTTGTCGAGGACGACCAGGACGCGGCGGTGGCTCAGGAGCGAGCGGTACATCGCGGCCCGCTCGTCGCCGTCCGGCGGGATCTCCTCGGGGTCGGTGCCGAGCGCGGCGAGGAATCGGTGGAGGACGGGCTCGGGGCCGAGCGGGGCGCTGCCGGAGAAGCCGCGGAGGTCGATGTAGAGCTGGCCGTCGGGGAAGGCGTCGAGGGCGCGGTGGGCCCAGTGGAGGGCGAGCGCGGTCTTGCCGACCCCGGCGGGACCGGCGATGACGACCGCTCGCGGCGAGGCGTCGCGGGTGTGCCGGTCGATCTGGCGCAGTTCGCGTTCGCGGCCGGTGAAGGCGTGGGGCGCGGGCGGGAGCCGGCGGGGGACCTGGCCGGTGTCGGCGACGTCGGCGGCGGCGATGCGCCCGCACTGGGCGAGCCAGGTGTCGACGGCGGCCTCGTCGCCGCCGCAGGCGCGGACCAGGGCGGCGACGACTTCGGCGCGGGGGATCGAGTCGCGGTTGAGGACGGCGGCCAACGTGCTGGTGGGGAGCCAGTCGCCGTGGTCGCGGGCGCGGCGACTGATCTCGCGGATGCTCAGGCCGGAGGCGGCGCGCAGCTCTCTGAGCAGGGCCACCAGCTGGGGGGCCGAGCCGGCCGCCGAGGGGTCGAGGCCGTCGAGGGAATGACGCACGTCACCGAGTCTACCGAGGACGGTCTCGGTGCGGGGTCCCTGTCCCGGACGTTCCGGGACACCCGCAGCCATTGCCCCGCTTGCACATCGGTGGTGGACTCGAACCGTCCCCGAAGGCCGCGACGGAACGCGCCGATGGGAAACCGGTGAGAAACCCGGGCCGGGGGTGTGGGAACACCCGGCCCGACCCACCCTCTCCCGGCCGCCCCGCGTCCGCTGCGCGGCGCGGCCGGGAGGGCTCTTCGGGCGAACGATGAGTTTCGGCCCGCCGACTCGTCCTAACTGATGCAATCAGAGGACCCGTTCGGAAGGACCAGCGATCATGCAGAAGATCGTCACCAACATCTGGTACGACGGCGATGGTGAAGAGGCCGTCGACTTCTACCTCTCCCTCTTCCCCGACGCCAAGGTCACCGGCACCATTCCCTACGTCGAGGACGCCCACGGCACGCCCGGCAAGGTCATGGTCGTGAACTTCGAGATCGCCGGGCAGGCCTTCACCGCCATCAACGGCGACGACTCGGCCAAGCACGACCACGCCATGTCGCTGCTCATCAACTGCGACGACCAGGCCGAGGTCGACCGCCTCTGGGACGCCATCCTCGCCAAGGGCGGCAGGGAGATCGAGTGCGGCTGGATCGCCGACAAGTGGGGCGTCAACTGGCAGGTCTGGCCCTCCGAGGCCGACCGGTACCTCGGCGGCCCCGACAAGGAGGCCGCGGTGCGCGCGACGCAGGCGATGTACAAGATGAAGAAGATCGACCTCCAGGCCATCAAGGACGCATACGAGGGCAAATGACGCCGAGGGCGCGGCCCGGTCCCCCGAGCGGGGGACCGGGGCCACGCCGCAGAGGGAGGCCCCGGCGCCGCGTCTCGGCGACACTGAAGGCGTGAACGACCGCTGGCACAATGGCCCCGTGCGCCTCCTCGCCCCGCTCTGGTCCCGGGCCACCTACCGCGGGTGGGTCTGGATGATCCTGGGCGGCGCGCTGATGATGCCGTTCATGATGGTCGGCGCCGTCTTCTACAACTGGCGCCACCCCCAGAGCGGCTTCGACGGCGTCATCCACCCCACCGTCTACGTCGGCGTCATCCCGCTCGTCGCCGCCGTCTCCCTGCTCCTGCCCGACCGCGAGGTCGAGCGCACCGCCGCCCGACGCCTCCTGGACGCCCAGTTCGCCTCGCCCGACGACGGCACCTGGAACACGCGCTGGCGCACCGGCTGCTGGTTCACCCTCCACGCCGCGATCGGCGGCCTCCTCAGCGGCGTCACCCTCGCCATGGTCCCCTTCGCCGCGTACCTCGCCTACTACGGCGCGCTCCTGGCGCTGGGCCGGATCGACCGGGCGCCGGACCTGTACTGGGGCTGGTTCGTCGAGTGGGGCGCGCTCACCGGGCCGCTCCTCCTGGTCGTGCTCGTCGCGCTCATCGCCGCCGCCACCGCGGGCATGAGGGCCCTGGCCCCGCTGCTGCTGGGCCAGAGCGCCGCCGACCGGCTGGCCGCCTCCAGTGCCGAGTCCGCGCGGCTGGCCGCCCGCAACCGCATCGCCCGGGAGCTGCACGACTCGGTCGGCCACGCCCTGTCGGTCGTCGTCGTCCAGTCCGAGGCCGCCGCCCGCCTCATCGAGTCCGATCCGGCCTTCGCGGCCAAGGCGATGAACGCCGTCGGCGAGACCGCCCGCGGCGCGCTCGCCGAGCTCGACGCCGTCATCGGGGCACTGCGCGAGGACCGGGACGGCGCCCGCGGCCCTCAACGCGACCTCGCCGACCTTCAGGCGCTCGCCGACGAGTCGGGCGTCGAGACCGACCTCCAGCTCACCGGCGACGCTGACGCGTTGAGCCGCTTGGCCTCCCGCGAGATCTACCGGATCGTCCAGGAGTCGCTGACGAACGTGCTGCGCCACGCCGACGAGCCGCGCGCCACGGTGGTGGTCGCGGTGGGGGAGCGGGAGTGCACCGTCACCGTCACCAGCCCCGCCGCCCGCCGGCCCCGCCGCGGCACCGGGAAGGGCGGGCGCGGCCTCATCGGGATGGCCGAGCGCGCCGCCGTGCTCGGCGGGACCGCCGAGGCATCATGGGCTCCGGGACGGTGGACCGTCCTGGCCGCCGTGCCGCTCGAAACCGGAAAGGCCGAGGAATGACCGCACCGCTGCGCATCGCCCTGATCGACGACGAGGCGCTGATCCGCTCCGGATTCGCCGCCATCATCGGCGCCGAACCGGACCTCGAGGTCGTCGCCGAGGGCGCCGACGGGGTGGACGCGCTCACCATCGCCCGCTCCGGCAAGGCCGACGTGCTGCTCATGGACGTCCGGATGCCGAAGGTCGACGGCATCGCGGCGACCGAGCGGATCGTGTCCGAACTGGACCGGCCCCCGAAGATCCTGGTGGTCACCACGTTCGACAACGACGACTACGTGTGGCAGGCGCTGCGCGCCGGAGCCGACGGGTTCCTGCTCAAGCGCACCCGCCTCGAAGACCTGCTGGCGGCCGTGCGGCTCGTGGCCCGCACCGACGCGCTCCTGTTTCCCGAAGCGGTCCGCCGCCTCGCCGCCGCCGCACCCAAACGCAAGCCCCCCAAGGGGATCGGCGATCTGAGCGACCGCGAGCGC
This sequence comes from Glycomyces harbinensis, assembly GCF_900101745.1. Lineage (GTDB taxonomy): Bacteria > Actinomycetota > Actinomycetes > Mycobacteriales > Micromonosporaceae > Glycomyces > Glycomyces harbinensis. Next base: position 172,535 of record NZ_FNAD01000006.1, read on the forward strand.
GAGGTCCTGACCCTCGCGGCCCGCGGCCTGTCGAACGCCGAGATCGCGGCCGAGCTGTTCCTCGGCCGCGAAACCGTCAAGACCCACCTGAGCAGCGTCTACACCAAGCTGACCGTCCGCGACCGCACGCAGGCCGTGATCGCGGCCTACGAAGGCGGCCTCGTCTGAGGCGGGGCGACTACGCCTCGAAGACCGTGGCGGAACCACCCTCGGCCGCGGAGCCGTCGACGATGACCGTGCCGTCCGAGAGGGCCCCGCCGAGGACCGTGCCGCCCTCCGTTCCACCGTCCACTTCGGTCGTGGCGGCCGCGAACGCCGTCGTCGCCTCGTCGTCGGCCTCGCCGCCGCCGACCGCCGCCTCGGCCAGCGACGCCTCCATCCCGTGCAGGGTCCCCCGCAGGTACTGGAGGTTCCGCCATGTGGCGGCGTGGAACTCCTGATACCTCCCGGCGGCGTTCTCGGCCGCGCCCGGCGCGGTCCCGAACGCCGGGGCCCGGCTCAGCGTCCCGGTGCCGAGCACCGGCACCACCTGGTTCTCGAGCGTGTCGATGAGCCCCAGCAGAAACAGCCGGTACTCCTCGATCGCCTCGGGGTCGAACACCCGCTCCTGCGCCATTGCGCGCCTCCTTGCTAGATGTAGGGGTCGTCGCCGGGCTTGACGTAGCCCCAGACGTTGTCGATCTCGCGGAAGGTGAGGTCCTCGTCCTCCGCCTCTTCGTCCTCTTCGGACTTCTCGGAGCGCTTGCGGGCGTCGGCCTGCTGACCGCCCACGACCGCGGTCCGCGAGCCGACGCCGCCGCCGGAACCGGAGCCGCCGGCGGCCGCCGGGCCGGTCGTCCCGGTCGCGCCGAGCATCCCCGGCGCCGCCGCGCTGTAGACCGAACCGCCGCCGGCCACCGCGCCGCCCGCGGTCACCGGCGCGGTCGTCATCGACCCGCCCGCGCCGCCGAACCCGAAACCGCCGCCTCCGCCGGCGAGGCCGCCGGAGACCGCGCCGTCCACGGGCGCCGACTCCTCCGGCGCCGTCGCGGCCGCTTCGGCGTCCTCGGCCCGAACCGATCCGTCCCCGCCCGGCGGGACCGGGCTCGGGTCCTGGGTCGCCTGCGGCGCCACCGGCGAGGCCGGCTGCTCCATCGACGGCGGCTCCAAGTCCATGTAGGACGTGTCCGCGCCGTCCGGATACGGACGGTCGGACCCGGTGGCGCTCAACGCCTCCAGCTGCTCGCTCTGGCCCGTCCGCTTCTCGACGATCGACTCGTCGATCGCGGCGTGCCGCTCGGTGTACCCGGCCACCTCGGCCGCGATGCGGTCGGCGAAGGCCGTCGCGGCCTCCGCTCCCGCCTGCAATCGCTCTGGCGGCAAGACCCCCGCGACCGGCTCCAGCGCGCCACCCGACCGCTGCCCGATGAACGTCCGGACCTCCTCGGCCAGCGCGGGGTCCGCGCCGCCGAGCTCGAGCGCCCGCTCGGCCTCCTCGCAGGTCATGAGGATGCAGTCGCCGTGCCACCAGCCGGGCCTGACGTGGATCGCGACCAGGCTCGTCCACCCGCCCTCGGCGCCGACCATCGGCGCGGGGTAGGGGATCTCGCCGGAGTCGCCGCCCTGGAGCGTGTAGATCGCCTCCTCGCGGTGCTTGAGGTCCCCGGTGGCGTCCTCGATGTCGTCGAGCACGCCCTGGAGGAGCGTGCGGACCTGGTCGGTCTGGTCGGCGAACGCGTCGAAGTCCGTTCCCGCCCATCCGGTCGACAGCTCCGCGAGCTTCGACTTGATCAGGCCCGGCCAGTCGCCGATGATCCCGGCGACCTCCTCGTTCCACCCGGTGCGCAGGCGCTGCAGCGAGAACGCGTCCGGGTCGATGGGTCGCACCGCGCCCACCGCCGAGCGGAAGTCGTCCTCGGTCGGATAGGACATCCCCTCGCAGCGGGGCTTGAACCGGCCCAGCTGCCCCTCGACCGGCACGGCCGAGACCAGCTGCTCCCAGTCGGTCTCGGCCGGGTGCGCCGCCGGGTGCGGGCAGGCGCCCGCGGTGCACCCGGCCCGCGCCCCGCCGGGATCGGCCGTGTCGCCGAAGGCGATGGTCGAGCTGGCGGTCGCGGTCTCCATGTCCGCGTAGGCCGTGTCGTCGTACTCGAACGCCGCGTCCTCGTCGGCGGCGCCGTAGTCCTCGGCGGGCGCGTCGTAGGCCGTCCCGATGTCGGCCTCGGTGAGCGTCACGTACTCCGAGCCCGCGTCGCCTTCGGCGGCCGAGCCCTCGATGAAACCCGCGTCGGTCATGCCGGTGCGCCTCCCTCGTTCCTGGTGGTGCGCCAATGAAAGAGCGGTCCGCCACGGATTCGCCTCAACTTCGCTCCAGGCGGGTCGGGACGGGTCTGGAGCGGCGGGGTGCACATTGCACTGGAGGCCCCGGGCGCGTCCCGGGCGCGCGGCACATCGGAGGAGGAACGGGATGACCGTGTTCATGAAAGTGGAGCAGGTCCGCGGCGGCGGCGCGGACCTGCGGACCCTCGCGCCGGGGGCCCGCCGGGCCTCCGAGCGCGTGCGGGCCCCCGCCGAGAGCGCCGCGTCGGGGAACGCCGGGTTCCTCACCGGCCAGGCGGGCGTGCAGTGGCAGGCGGCGCTCGGCACCGTCACCGAGGGCGTCGAGCGGCGCGTCGAATGGCAGGGCGCGCAGGTCACCGGCAGTGCCGACGACCTCGACGGCACCGACCGCAGCGTCGGCGGCGACATCGAATCGATCGGACGCGACCTGCCTGTGCGGCGGCCGAGCCAGGAGGACCCCCATGCCCAGCTATGACGAGGCGCTGGCCGCGAACCCGGCGGGGTTCGTCGACTACGCCGCGGAGATGACTTCGGCCGGCACCGACCTGACCGACCACCAGGGCGAGTACGACGCGGTGGTCACGACCATCAACGCCGACTGGCAGGACGAGGCGAACGCCGCGTTCAACGAGGACGTCGACACGGTGGGCGCCCATGTGGGCGACGTGGTCTCGCAGGTCGACCAGGCCGCCGAGCTGCTGAGCACCGGCGGCGGGCACATGGTGTCCCAAGTGGAGCAGTTGAGGGCGACGGACGCGGCCTACCGCGGCGCCGGGTTCGACGTGCAGTCCGAGCCGCGGGTCGAACTGGGCGCCGTGCACTGGGCGGCGATCGCGGCCGCCGGGCCGTTCGGGCCCGTGCTCCGGGCCCTGTTCCAGGCCCGCGCCGACGAGGGGACGACGCAGCTCCAGCTCGGCCTGGCGGTGCTCACCGCGACCGACGTCGCCACCGGCGCCGGTCTGACCGCGGCCGCCGAGCAGCTCGAGCCCCTGGAGGACAAGGGCGGCCCCGGCAACACGGTCTGCCCGCCGGCGGTCGACGAGAAGCCCGACCGGAACGAGTCGAACACCAAGGACGAGAACGGCACCGCGAAGAAGACCGGCGGCGACGAGAAGGACGGGAAGGACGGGAAGGACGAGAACAAAGAGGGGAACAAGGACGAGAAGGACGAGAAGGACGGCGAGAAGGACGAGAAGCCGAAGGAGGAGGACCCGGCCGACCCCGACCGGCAGGACCAGGCGCCCCGGAACCCGGAGGCCGAGCAGCCCCGGAACGAGACGCCCGGCATGGTCGAGCCCGACCCGGGCCCGGCCGACGTGCCCGGCTACGAGAGCCCCGAGCTGAGCGCGCCCGAAATCCCCGATTACGAGAGCGACTGGGACCCCAGTGAACTCGGCGGTGCCGAGCTCCCGACCGGCGGACTGGCCGGAGGCGGCGGCATCGGTTCGGGCGGCGGTCTCTCCGGCGGCGGCACCGGCGCGCCCGACCTCCCGCTCGGCGCCCCCGGCGGCGCTTCCGGCGGCGTCTTCGCCGCCCCGGGCGCGGGCGCCGCACCCGTGGGCGCGACCGGCGCCGGGGCCAGGACCGGCGCGGGCGGCTTCATGGGCGCTCCCGGCGCCCGCGGCGCGAACGTCGCCGACGACGAGGTCGAACGCGAATCGTTCCTGCTCGAGGACCCCGACGAGGATGTGTGGGGCATCGGCACCGACAAGGACAACCCCTACGTCGACTACCAGGGCGAACGCCCCGGCGAGAGCGGTCCGCCGCCGCTGGACGAGATCCCTCCGTTCACCCTTCCCGGCTTCGACCTGCCTTCCGACCAGAACCCCAGGTAGTCGTAATCCGGCCCGCTCGCCGCGACGCCGGGCCCTCCGGAGGCGACCCCGCTGTCCGGAGGGCCCGGCGTCTTGCGAGCGGACGGCCACCTCGCCGTGGACTCCCCGACGCCCCCGGCCAGTGCCCGTTCCGTGCACCACTAGGCGCACACCGCTCGGCCCGCCGCCCCTCACGGGGCAGCGGGCCGGTCCGCTTCCGTCAGCGCGCCGTGGACGCCACCAGTGCCGCCAGGCGATCGGCCGCCCACTGCTGCGCCGTCCCGATCACCGCGGACGCCTCCGCGGCCAACTGCTCGTACTCGGTGTCCACGGTGACGTTCGGGACCGTGAACGTGAACGCCGTCAGCCGCCCCGCCAGCGTCACCTCGACCTCGCACACGTCGTCCTCCCCGCCGCCGGCCGTGAACCGCTCCGGCGACCGCGCCACCCACTCCCGCAGGTCCGCCGAACGCGGATCGGGCGCGCACCGCGCGAGCAGGTCCGCGCCGATCCGCTCGGCGCGCATCACGTGCTCGGCGCGCGCCGCCTCGGCCGCTTCCCACGCCGCCTCGATCGCCTTCGCCACCGCCTTGCCGCTCATGCGGTCCACCGTGGGGCTCAGCGCCAGCGACCCCAGCCGCCCCGTGTAGTCCAGCCGCAGCCACACCACCCGGCCGGCGTCGGTGCCGTCGAATCCGGCGCCCATCAGCTGCGCGGCGATCGCTCCCGCCCGCACCGCCGCCTCGGCCGCCGCCGCGACCCGCTCGCGCGTCGGCGCCTCCGACAGGACCCGCACCGCGTGGTCGCGCATCGGGCCCTCCGGCAGCCGCTCGGCGGCGGCTCGCGCCGCCGCGAGGCGGTCCTCGTATCCCTCCGGGATCGCGATCTTGTCCATAAGGGACACCTCCTGGTCTCGTGCTCGTCCTCCCCGGATGCTCGCCCACCCCTCCCCAGATCCGCACTCGAATCGTCACGACTCGCGCCCTGAACACCGGCTGCCGTTGTGGGACACTGGAGTCCCCTCCTTTTCAGCGCTGAAAGCGATGACGCCATGACCCTCGACGTGCGCCTCCTCGGACCCCTGGAGGTCCGCGTGGACGGCCGCACCGCCGCGATCCCGAGGGGCAACGCCACCACCGTCCTCACCCTCCTGCTCGACGACGCCGGGAAAGTGGTCCCCGTCAGCGGCCTGGTCGCGGGCGTCTACGCCGACGACCTCCCGCTCGACCCCGAAGCCCAGATCCAGAACACCGTCGGCGTCCTGCGCCGCCAGCTCGGCCCCGCCCGCGACCGCATCGAGACCGTCGGCCGCGCCTACCGCTTCCGCATCGACGAGACCGAACTCGACACCCTGCGCTGCAAGGCGAAAGAAGCCCTCGCCCGCAAGCTGCGCCGCGAGGGCGGCAGCGAGAAGGCCGCCGAGGTCCTCCGCGAGGCCCTCGCCGAATGGCGCGGACCCGCGCTCGCCGACCTGCCCGGCAGCGTCGCCGGCGCCATCGGCCGCCGCCTCGACGAATACCGGCTGACCCTCCTCGAACAGCGCATCGACGCCGACATCGAGACCGGCCGCGCCCCCGGCGCCGTCCAGGAACTGCGCCAGCTCCTCGCCGTCCACGACACCCGCCAGCGCCTCGTCGCCCTCCTCATGCGCGCCCTCCACGCCTGCGGGCGCACCGCCGAAGCCCTCGCAGCCTTCGCCGACCTCAAAGAGCGGCTCGCCGACGCCCTCGGCGCCGACCCCAACCGCGAACTGGTCGACCTGCACACCGCGATCCTGCGCGACCAGACCGCCGAGCCCGCGCCCGCCGACGCGCCCGAACCCGCGCCCGCCGTCCCCGCCCCCGCGATGCTCCCGCGCACCACGCCCCGCTTCACCGGCCGCGAGAGCGAGATCCGCGCCCTGGACCGGTTCCTCATGGACGCCGGCTCGGAGGCCGGACTGGCCGCCGTCACCGGCATGGGCGGCGCCGGCAAGACCGCGACGGCCGTCCGCTGGGCCCACCGGGTCGCCCACCGCTTCCCCGACGGGCAGCTCTACTTCAACCTGCGCGGCTTCGACCCCACCGCGCCCGCCGCCGACCCCGAGGCCGTCCTCGGCGAAGCCCTCGCCGCGCTCGGGGCGACGCGCCCGCCGGCCCGCCTCGACGAGCGGGTCGGCCTCTACCGCACCCTCCTCGCCCGGCGCCGCGTCCTCATCGTGCTCGACAACGCCCGCGACGCCGCGCACGTCAGGCCCCTCCTGGCCACCGCCCCCGGCAGCTTCACCATCGTCACCAGCCGCGACCGGCTCGTGGGCCTCGACATGCACGAAGGCGCCGAGACCGTCCCGCTCGGCCCGCTGACCGCGGCCGAATCCGAAGCGCTGCTGGCCCGGCGGATCGGGCCCGAGCGGGCCGCCGCCGACCGCGCGTCCGTCGCCCGGATCGCCGCGGCCTGCGGCGGACTCCCCTTGGCGCTCACGCTCGTCGGCTCCTGGGCCGCGGCCGACCCCGGCCTGGCCCTCGGCGCCCTCGCCGACCGGTTCGACGCCTCGCCCGACGTGCTCGGCGTCCTCGTCGCCTCCGACACCGCCTCCGATCTGCGCACCGTCTTCGACAGCTCCTACCAGCTGCTGGGGGAGCGGGACGCGTTCGCGTTCTGCCTGTTCGGCCTGCACCCCGGGCCCGAGATGACGCCCGCGGCCGCGGCCAGCCTCATGGGCGCCGAGCCCGGCGAGGCCCGCGCGGCGCTGGCCGAACTCGCCGAGTCCAACCTGGTCGACCGGCTCCCCGGCGACCGCTACGCGATGCACCGCCTGCTGCGCGACTACGCCGCCGAGTGCTTCGCCGACGAAGTGCTCGCCGCCGACCGGCAGGCGGCGGCCCTGCGGATGGTCGAGCACTACCTGTACGCCGCGCACCGGGCCGACCGGTTCCCCGCGGGCGGCCACCGGGTCGACCTCGGCCCGGCGGCGCCCGGCGTCCACATCGAACCGATCGCCGACGTGAAGGCCGCGGCCGCCTGGTTCGCCGCCGAGCACCCGGTCCTGCTCGGACTGGCGGGGACCGAGGGCGGCTTCCAGGCCGACCTGCGGGTCTGGCAGCTCGGCTGGATCCTGGCCGAGCGGCTGCTCGACCGCGGCGCCGCCCGCGAACTACTGGCGGTCCAGCGCTCGGCGCTGGCGGCCGCCGAACGCCGCGGCGGCGCGTTCGAGCGGGCGGTCTCCTTGGGCTACTTGGGGTTCGCGCACGCCGAACTCGGCGACGCCGACCGCGCCCGCGAGTGCGCCGAGCGGGCCGCGGCCCTGGCCGAAAGGGACGGCGGGACCTGGGCCCGCGGCTTCGCGGCCTACACGCGGGCGAAGACCGGCGCCGCCGAGCACGCCCGCCTCGCCAAGGACCTGTTCCGCAGCGTGCAGGACCGGCTGTGGGAGCGACGGGCCGCCGAACTCGTGGCCCAGGCCCGCAACGCCGCCGACGACCGCGCGTAAACGCAGGTCGCGCACCCTTTCCGAAATTCCCCCGATGGCGTGTTGACGCGTCGGGGACACCACGTGCTATGGTTCGTTAGTCAAGTAATGAACCTCTGAACCAATGAACCTGGTTCCCGAACCAATCGAAGGAGGCGAGATGTTCGATGACGGCGCACCGATCTATCGGCAGATCGCCGATCAGATCAAGGCCGAGATCATGAACGGATCGCTCCAGCCAGGAGGCAAGGTCATGTCGACCAACCAGTACGCCGCCTTCTACCAGATCAACCCTGCGACCGCGCAGAAGGCGTTCCGGGAGCTGGTCGACGAAGGCGTCCTCTACAAGCAGCGCGGCGTCGGCATGTTCGTCGCCGACGACGCCCGCGACAAGCTCGCCGCCGACTTCCGCGACCGCTTCTTCGAGCGGGTCCTCGCCCCCCTGGTCCGCGAAGCCCGCCAGGCCGGCATTCCCCTGACCGACATCATCGACTACCTCCGAGCCAGCGACGGCAACGCCGGCGGAGCCGTCAACCAGACAGAGAAAGGCGCCCTCCAATGAGCTTCACCGTCAACCTCCGCGACGTCACCCTCAAGTACGGCGACGCCGACGCCCTCGCCGACGTGGACCTCACCCTCGAGGCCGGGAAGATCTACGGCCTGCTCGGGCGCAACGGCGCCGGCAAGACCAGCCTGCTCAGCCTCATCGCCGCGTTCCGCAAGCCCACCAGCGGAGCAGTCCTCGTCGGCGGCGAACCGGTCTGGGAGAACGCCCCGATCGTCTCCCGCGTCGCCCTCATCCGCGAAGGCGGCGACTTCGACGACTCCGACACCGTCAAGGCCACCATCGAGACCGGCCAGATCCGCCCCGACTTCGACCTCGACTACGCCCTCAAGCTCGCCGACAAGTTCGAGCTGTCGCTGAAGAAGAAGGTCCGCGAGCTCTCCCGCGGCAAGCGCTCGGTCCTGGCCGCCGTCTGCGGCCTCGCCGCCCGCGCCGAGCTCACCATGTTCGACGAGGTCCACCTCGGCATGGACGCCCCCACCCGGGACGCGTTCTACAAGGAGCTCCTGGCCGAGTACATGGACCGCCAGCACACCGTCGTCCTCTCCACACACCTCATCGACGAGGTCGCCAACTACCTCGAAGAGGTCGTCATCGTCGACCGCGGCCGCATCCTGCGCCACGAGGACGTCGAGACCTTCCAGGGCATGGGCGCCACCCTCACCGGGCCGGCCGACGCCGTCGACGCCGTCGCCGCGGGACTCGACGTGCTCGCCGAGCAGCGCCTCGGCGCGACCAAGAGCGTCACCGTGTCCGCCCGGCCCGACGCCGCGACCCGCGAGCGCGCCGCGAACGCCGGGATCGAGATCGGCCCCGTCGGCCTCCAGGACCTCTTCATCCACCTCACCGAACCCGGCAAGAACGGAGCCTGACGATGACCGCCCCCGCAAACACCCGGCTGCCCTCCCGCCGCTACGCCCTCGGCGTCGGCATGGCGGGCGAAGGGGTCAAGTACTTCAGGTTCTGGATCGCGGCCGCCGTCCTGGTCTCCTTCCTCGGGCCGCTGGCGATCTCCCGCTTCAACGACATCGAGCTCTCGACCTGGTTCTACACCGCCAACGTCGCCAAGTGGTTCACCGCGTTCGTCGGCGGCGGCTTCGTCTACGCCCTGGTGCCCAACATGATCGCGGCCGGCCTCACCCGCCGCGAGCTGTCGGTCTCGATGGGCGTCTTCGGCGCGATGTGGTCGCTGGTCCTCGGCGCCTGCGCCGTCGCCGGCATCGCGATCGAGCGGTTCTACTACGACGCGATGGGCTGGTCACAGGGCATCGACGCCGACGGCGCCATCGCCCCGATCGGCTCCTGGGGCGACACGCTCGCCTTCGCCGCGGTCTACCCGCTCCTGTACCTGGTCTACTTCGCCGCCGGATGCGTCATCGGCGCCGCCTCCTACCGCTGGGAGAGCAGCGGCTGGCTCCTGCTGGTGCCGATCCTCCCGATCGTCTTCAGCCTCGACAACGCCCTGTACGACACCGAGCCGTTCGGACCCGGCTGGATGGGCTTCCTCGGCCGCTACATGGACGAGTGGGGCCGCGGCGTCGTCCTGGCCGGCATCGTGCTCGTCGCCCTCGTCCTCGCGGCCGGCGCCCACCGCATCCTCATCGACATCCCGCTGCGTTCGAAGAAGGCCTGACCATGAGCACCGCACTCGCAAAGCGCCGCTACCGCATCGGCGTCTCCCTCTTCCTCGGCTCGGGCCGGTGGCTGCGCTGGCCCCTGCTGCTGTGGGCCGTCGGCGCCCCGATCGCCTCCGTCCTCTTCATCAACGTCGTCGAGACCGGACTGTGGACGATCACCGCCACGGTGTTCCAGTGGTTCGTCGCCGTCACCGCGGGAGGCTGGGTCTACACCAACCTGCCGACCCTGATCTCCCGCGGCGTCACCAGGCGCGAGATCACCGTCGCCTACATCATCTTCGGCATCCTCGGCTCGATCGCGGTGGCGACGCTGACCACCGTCGGGTTCGCCGCCGAGCACGCCCTCCTCGACCTGTTCGGCGACCCCCTCGGCACCTGGGGCGGCGACCTCGCCAACGGCGCCCGCTACTTCCTCATCACCCCGATCTACTTCTTCACCGGGGCGTTCATCGGCGCCTCGGCCATGCGCTTCGGCGGCAGGCCGTGGTTCGTCGTGGTCCTCATCATTGCGGCCTCCGGCCACTACGCGGGCGTCCTCTTCCTGGAATTCGGCTACTTCACCGACCCGCGCTCCCTGCTCGTCTGGGCCGCCATGGCCCTCGGCGTCATCGCGATCCTGGTCGCCGCCTCGAGCGCGACCCTCCGATCCGTCCCCATCCAAGCGAAACGAGCCTGACCGTGAACGCCGCCCCCGCCCGGGCCCCGATGCGACCGAAGCCGGACTGAACCATGGGCCTCATCGACGCTCAGGTGCCCTTCCCCGTGGTCGTGCTGGCCGCGTGCATCGCGGCCGGCATGGTCGCCGGACTGCTGCTGACCGTCGGCCCGTCCGCGCCGCCGCGGTCCCCGTCCGGGCGGGCCCGCCCGGCCCGCACCACACCCTCCCCCGACCCCTCACAGGGAGTGCCCGACGAGTGGGACACTGGAGAACGGCCAGTACACGCATCGGAAGGTCAGCACATTGTCGATCCAGCCCATCCGCATCTTCGGCGACCCGGTCCTGCGCACCGCCGCCGATGACGTCGACACCTTCGACAAGGAACTGCGGGGCCTCGTGAAGGACCTGCTCGACACCATGCGCGACGAAGGCGGCGCCGGGCTCGCCGCGCCGCAGCTGGGCGTCAGCAAGCGGGTCTTCGCGTTCGACGTCGACGACGTCATCGGCCACATCGTCAACCCCGTCCTCGAATTCCCCGACGAGGAGGAGCAGGACGGACCCGAAGGGTGCCTGTCCCTGCCCGGGCTCTACTTCGACACCGTGCGCCGCCAGAACGTCGTCGCCAAGGGCTTCAACGAGTACGGCGACCCCCTCCAGATCGTCGGCACCGGCCTCATGGCCCGCTGCCTCCAGCACGAGACCGACCACCTCGACGGCATCATCTTCATCGACCGCCTCGACGCGGAGCGCCGCAAGGCCGCCATGGCCGAGATCCAGTCCCAGGACTGGTACAACGAAGACGTCAAAGTAAAAGTCACCCCCCACGACTCCAAGGGTGTGTTCTTCAAACGATGAGAATCGTCTTCGCCGGGACCCCGGAGGTCGCCCTGCCGACCCTCGAGGCCCTCCACGGCTCCGACCACGAGGTCGTCGCCGTCCTGACCCGACCCGACGCCCCCACCGGCCGCGGCCGCAGAGTCTCCCGCTCGCCCGTCGCCGCCTGGGCCGACGAGCACGGCGTCGAAGCGCTCACGCCCGCCAAACCGCGCGAACCCGAGTTCCTCGAGCGCCTGCGCGACCTCGACGCCGACATCGTCCCCGTCGTCGCCTACGGCGCCCTCGTGCCCCCCGCCGCCCTGGAGATCCCGCGCCTGGGCTGGATCAACCTCCACTTCTCGCTCCTGCCCGCCTGGCGCGGCGCCGCCCCCGTGCAGCACGCCGTCCTCGCCGGCGACGAGATGACCGGCGCCTGCGTCTTCCAGCTCGAAGCGGGCCTCGACACCGGCCCCGTCTACGGCCGCCTCACCGAGCCCATCGAACCCGGCGACACCTCCGGCGCGCTCCTCGACCGCCTCGCGATCGCCGGCGCCCGCCTCACCCTCGACGTCGTGGACGCCCTCGGCGCCGGCGCCCTCGTCGGCGAACCGCAGCCCGAAGACGGCGTCTCCTACGCCCCCAAGATCACCGTCGACGACGCCCGCGTCCGCTGGAGCGACCCCGCCTTCGCCGTCGACCGGCGCATCCGCGCCGTCACCCCCGCACCCGGCGCCTGGACCGAGTTCGCCGGCCAGCGCCTGCGACTGGGCCCGGTCACCCTCGACCCCGACGGCCCCGACCTCGCCCCCGGCGAACTCGCCCTCGCCAAGCACCACGTCCATGTCGGCACCGCCACCGACTCCGTTCGCCTCGAACAGGTCCAACCGGCAGGAAAGAAACCCATGGACGCAGCAGCATGGGGCCGCGGCCTCCAGCACACCGGCGAAACGCGGTTCGCATGAGCGACCGCCGCCGCAGCCGACGCCGCGAACCCGAGAACGACCGCCCGAACGTGAACCCGCGCCGCGTCGCCTTCGACGCGATCCGCGCCGTCACCGAGGACAACGCCTACGCCAACCTCGTCCTGCCCCGGATGCTCGCCGAGACCGACAACACCGGCCGCGACGCCGGACTCGCCACCGAGCTGACCTACGGGACCCTCCGCAGCCTCGGCACCCTCGAGGCGATCCTCGCCGCCGCCTCCGGCCGCCACATCCGCCAGCTCCAGCAGGACCTCGTCGACGCCCTCTGCCTGGGCGCCTACCAGCTGCTGTACATGCGCATCCCGCCGCACGCCGCGGTCGCGACCACCGTCAGCCTCGTCAAGGCCGCCGTCTCCCCGCGCGTCTCCGGCCTCGCCAACGCGGTCCTGCGCAAGGTCGCCGCCAAAGACCTCGACGAGTGGACCGCCGAACTCGCCACCGGCGACCGCCTCGCCGACCTCTCCCTGCGCTACGCGCACCCCGAGTGGATCACCGCCGAGTTCGAGGCGGTCGTGGGCCCCGACGAGCTCCCGGCCGCACTCGAGGCCGACAACGTCGCCCCGCCGGTCCACCTGTGCGCCAAGCCCGGCCGCATCACCAAGGGCGACCTCTCGCGCGAGACGCGCGGCGGCCTCCACGGCCAGTGGTCCCCGTACGCGGTCTACCTGCCCGGAGGCGACCCCGGCCGCATCAGGGCCGTCGCCACCGGCCTCGCGCACGTCCAGGACGAAGGCAGCCAGCTCGTCGCCGTCGCTCTGGCCGAAGCGCCCCTGGAAGGCCGCGACGAAGCCTGGCTCGACCTGTGCGCCGGCCCCGGCGGCAAGACCGGCCTGCTCGGCGCCATCGCGGCCGGACGCGGCGCCGCCGTCGACGCCGTCGAGATCCAGCCCCACCGCGCCGAGCTGGTCGCCAAGGCCGCCAAGGGACTTCCCGTCACCGTCCACACCGGCGACGGCCGCGAGTTCGGCGAGGCCGGCAGCTTCGACAGGGTGCTCGTGGACGCCCCCTGCTCGGGTCTCGGCGCGCTGCGCCGCCGCCCGGAGGCGCGCTGGCGCAAGCAGCGCTCGGACATCGACGGCCTCGTGCCGCTCCAGAAGGAGCTGCTGGCCTCGGGCCTGCGCCTGGCCCGGCCGGGCGGGATCGTCGCGTACGTGACCTGCTCGCCGGTGATCGCCGAGACCGAGGAAGTGGTCGCCTCGGCGCTCAAGACTCCCGGGACGGAACTCGTCCGCTCCCAGTGGCTCGCCGACCGGGTGCCGGATTCGGCTCGCGGCGACTTCGTGCAGCTGTGGCCCCACCGCCACGGCACGGACGCGATGTTCCTCGCCCTGATCCGCAAGACCGCGTAACCGATTTCCACCCAGCTCCGGCCCCTCACGAGGGGCCGGAGCCGCCACCGTGTGCCCGATTAGTCGGGTGGGGTCGCTTAATCCGGAGATTTGGTAGCGCTACCATACATTGACATAGGTAAATGTTCTCCTGGTTACCGGCACTCAACTGACCCTTAGGAGCACCAAAATGAACCGACGACAGCGCCTCGCGGCGATCGTCGCGGGATCGGCCACGGCCGTCGCCACCGCTCTCGGTGCGGGCTTCATGCTCAGTCCCAACGCGGGCGCGCAGGACGGCGTCACCGCGCAGGCGCAAGCCCTGTGGACGAACCCGAACACGCAGGCGGCCGAATGGGTCGCGGACAACCCCAACGACTGGCGCGCGGCCATGATCCGCGACCGCGTCGCGGAGACCCCCTCGGGCACCTGGTTCACCCAGTACAACCCGAACACGATCCGGTCCCAGGTGCAGGAGGTGGTCTCCGCGGCCGCCGCCGAGGGCGCCGCGCCGACCATGGTCGTCTACAACATCCCCAACCGCGACTGCGGCGGCCACTCGGGCGGCGGCGCCCCCGACCACCAGTCCTACCGCAACTGGGTCGACCAGTTCGCCGCCGGGCTCTCCGGACCGGCCTACATCATCCTCGAGCCCGACACCCTCCCGCACGAGTGCTCCGACAGCAACCAGCGCCAGCAGATCAACCAGTCCCTGACCCACGCGACCCAGGCGATCAAGAGGGCCGACTCGCAGGCCAAGGTCTACATCGACATCGGCAACTCCGACTGGCTCGAACCTTCCACGGCGGCCCAGCGCCTCCAGGACGCCGGCGTCCAGTACGCCGACGGCTTCGCGCTCAACGTCTCGAACTACCGCACCACCCAGGAGACCACCTCCTACGCCCAGCAGATCCGCAACATCATCGGCTCGAACAAGGGCGCCGTCATCGACACCAGCCGCAACGGCAACGGCCCCTTGGGCAGCGAATGGTGCGACCCGTCCGGGCGCGCGATCGGCGCCCACCCGACCACCTCCACCGGCATCGCCGGCATCGACGCCTTCCTGTGGGTCAAGCTCGTCGGCGAGGCCGACGGCTGCGCCGGCTCGGCCGGCCAGTTCATCCCCGACCTGGCCTACCAGCTCGCCAACGCCGCCGGCTCGGACTGGCCCGGCGACGTCGAGCCGACCGACCCGGTCACCACCGACGACCCGACCACCGGCGGACCCGCCGAAGGCGACTGCACCGTCCACATCGACGTCGTCAGCTCCTGGAACTCGGGCTGGCAGGGCAAGGTCTCGATGACCACCGAGCAGGCCGTCAACGGCTGGACGCTCTCGTGGACCTGGCCCGGCGCGCAGTCCGTCACGAGCAGCTGGAACACCCAGTTGACCAGTTCGGGATCGACGGTCACCGCCAAGGACGTCGGCTGGAACGCCGGCGTCTCGGCCGGTCAGACCAAGGAGCTGTTCGGCTTCGTCGCCTCCGGCCCGGCGGCCGACTTCGACGTCGAATGCTGATCCGAACCGTCCACTGCTGACCCGAGGTCACAGTAGGCACCAGGTGTCCGGCCTGCGTCGCGGTTTCGCGACCTACACTGTCCGTGTGGCACAGTTCCAAGCGGCGCAGGCCGACACCGTCATCGCTCCCAGTCTGCTGGCGGCCGACTTCGCCCGCCTCGCCGAGGCGGCCGAAGCCGTCGACGGGGCCGTCGACTGGCTCCACGTCGACGTCATGGACAACCACTTCGTCCCCAACCTCACGCTCGGCCCGCCCGTCGTGAAGGCGCTCAAGGCCGCCACCGCCATCCCGCTCGACTGCCACCTCATGATCGAGGACCCGGCCCGCTGGGCCGTCGGCTACGCCGAACTGGGCGCCTACAACGTCACCTTCCACGCCGAGGCCTGCGACGACCCCGTCGCGGTCGCGAAGGACTTGCGCGCGGCAGGGTCCAAGGCCGGACTCGCCATCGACCGCGACACCCCCGTCGAGGACTACCTCGAGATCCTCCCCGAGTTCGACATGCTCCTGATCATGACGATCAAGGCCGGCTTCGGCGGCCAGTCGTTCATCCCCGAGCTGCTCGACAAGGTCCGCACCGCCCGCACCCACGCCTCATCAGGCCACCTGGACCTGCGCATCGAGGTCGACGGCGGCATCGCGGACGACACCATCGCCGCCGCAGCCGAGGCCGGAGCCGACGCGTTCGTCGCCGGCACCGCGGTCTACGGCGCGGCCGACCCAGCCGATGCGGCCCGGCGCCTGCGCGCCCGCGCCGACGCGGCGCGATCATCAGCTTGAGCCGCGCATGGCAGCCACCACCCCCGACCTGGTCCTCATCAGCGACGCCGACACCGAGCTCGCCGAATTCCTCGCCGCGCGGCTGAGGGCCGACGGCTTCGACACCGCACTCGCCCGCGACGGCTACCAGGCGCTCGCCGGGATCGCACTGCGCCGGCCCGGCATCGTCCTGCTCGAATGCGACCTGCCGTTCATCGACGGCCTCGCCCTCACCCGCCAGTTGCGCGCCGACCCCGCCACCGCGAGCCTCCCGATCATCCTGCTGGGCGCCCAGTCCTCCTCGGCCGACAAGATCGCCGGCCTCAAGGCCGGCGCCGACGACTACATCGCCAAGCCCTTCGACCCCGCCGAAGTCTCCGCGCGCATCGACTCCGCGATCCGCCGCCACCGCGAAGTCCGCGAGTCCTCACCGCTCACCGGTATGCCCGGCAACGACCGCATCCTCCGCGAACTCCAGTCCTGGATCAAACGCGGCGACCCGTTCGCCCTGTGCTACATCGACATCGACCAGTTCAAGGCCGTCAACGACGTGTACGGGTTCGTCCGCGGCGACGAGTTCATCAAGGCCCTGGCCGAATCCGTCTACGCCGCCGCCGGCGACGCCGGGGCCGCCCCGGTCTTCCTCGGCCACGTCGGCGGCGACGACTTCACCATCCTGTGCCTGCCCGAGCACGCCGAGCCCGTCACCGGCTTCCTCAACGACCACTTCGCCCGGCGCGTCCGCCAACTCTGCGACCCCCGCGACGTCGAACGCGGCTACATCGAGCACGCCGACCGCACCTCGCGGCGCATGTCCCGCTCCCGCCTGCCCACGCTCTCCACCGGCGTCGCCCTCTCCGCCCAGCGCCGCTTCACCGACGCCTACGAGGCCGTCGCCGAGGCCACCGCCCTCAAGAGCGTCGCCAAATCCCACTCCGGCAACTACGTCGCCTTCCCCGAGGGCCGCGCCCCCGGCCGGCCCGGCCGCCGCCCCGTCTTCTGGACGAACGAGCGGTGACAGTGAGACGACACTCACGGAATAGAGACTCCTCGAAACGGCCGTGGCACAATTCCTAGTAGCAACGCGCGTCAGCGGGGTCGGTGAAACTCCGAGCCGGCGGTGAGCAGGCCAAGCCTGCGAGTCCGCGACCCGTCCGCATCCAGCGGACGGTTGACCTGGTGAGATTCCAGGACCGACGGTTAAAGTCCGGATGGGAGCAGACGCAACGCAGGAAGCCATGGTCGGCCCCTGCGAGCCATTCTTCTGCCCCGCCTGCGTGCACCCAAGGCACTTGCACCAGGTAGGGGGTTCCACCGGATGTTCACGGGCATCATCGAAGAGCTCGGCGAAGTCGTCAAGTCCAGCGAAGCGTTCCTGGCCGTACGCGGCCCGCTCGTCACCTCTGACGCGAATCTCGGCGACTCGATCGCCGTCAACGGCGTCTGCCTCACCGTCATCCTCGTCGACGGCGACGTCTTCCACGCCGACGTCATGGAGGAGACCTACCGCCGCAGCGTCATCGGCCGCCTCGAGCCCGGCGACGAGGTCAACCTCGAACGCGCCGCCACCCTCACCACCCGCCTCGGCGGACAGCTCGTGCAGGGCCACGTCGACGGCGTCGCCGAGATCGTCAAGCGCACCCCGGCCGCCGAATGGGAGGAAGTCACCTTCCGCCTCCCGCCCGGCCTCGCCCGATACGTGGTCGAGAAGGGCTCCATCACGATCGACGGCACCTCCCTGACGGTCGCCGCCATCGAAGGCGACGAGTTCACCGTCGGCCTCATCCCCACCACGCTCGACGCCACCACCTTGGGGCGCAAGCAGGTAGGCGACCCCGTCCACATCGAGACGGACGTCGTCGCCAAGCACGTGGAAAAACTCCTCCAGTCAGCCGGGAGCATCTGATGAACGACATCCGCCTGGACACCATCGAAGACGCCGTCGCCGCCATCGCCGAGGGCCGACCCGTGGTCGTCGCCGACGACGTCGACCGCGAGAACGAGGGCGACATCGTCTTCGCCGCGGAGGACGCCACCACCGAACTCATGGCCTTCACCATCCGCCACACCGGCGGGTACGTCTGCGTCGCCATGCCCGAGGAGACCGCCGACCGGCTCGAACTGCCCCCGGCCTACCACGTCAACCAGGACTACAAGGGCACCGCGTTCGCCGTCACCGTCGACGCCCGCAAGGGCCTCACCACCGGCATCTCGGCCGCCGACCGCGCCCAGACCGTCCGCGTCCTCGCCGACCCGGCCACCGCCGCGACCGACCTCAACCGGCCCGGCCACATCGTCCCCCTGCGCGCCAAGGACGGCGGCGTCCTGGTCCGCCGCGGCCACACCGAAGCCGCCGTCGACCTCATGAACCTCGCCGGCAAGCGCCCGGTCAGCGCCATCTCCGAGATGATGAACGACGACGGCACCATGATGCGCCTGCCCGAGCTGCGCGCCTTCGCCGACGAGCACGGCCTGGTCCTCGTCTCCGTCGCCGACCTCGTCGCCTGGCGCCAGCGCAACGAGACCCACGTCAAGCGCCTCGCCGAAGCCCGCCTCCCGCTGGAGGCGGGGGAGTTCAAGGCCGTCGGCTACCGGTCCGTCTTCGACGGCAACGAGCACGTCGCCCTCGTCAAGGGCGACATCGGCGACGGCCGCGACGTCCTCGTCCGCGTCCACTCCGAATGCCTCACCGGCGACGCCTTCGGATCGCTGCGCTGCGACTGCGGCCCCCAGCTCCAGGCCTCCCTGCGCGAGATCGAGGCCGAAGGCCGCGGCGTCGTCCTCTACATGAGGGGCCACGAGGGCCGCGGCATCGGCCTGGTCCACAAGCTCCAGGCCTACCAGCTCCAGGACCAGGGCCGCGACACCGTCGACGCCAACCTCGAACTGGGCCTGCCCGCCGACGCCCGCGACTGGGCCGTCGGCGCGCAGATCCTCGCCGACCTCGGCATCAAGTCGATGCGCCTGCTGACCAACAACCCCGACAAGCGCGCCGGGATCGAAGGCCACGGCCTCGAGGTCATCGACCGGGTCGCCCTGCCGACCTACGCCACGCCCGACAACATCGCCTACCTGACCACCAAGCGCGACCGCATGGGGCACCTCCTCGTGGACCTGCCCCGGTTCGCGCCGGTCGACAACGCGATCGGAGCCGCCTGACATGTCCGGACAAGGAGCACCCGAGGTCGCCGTCCCCGACGCCGCCGGCCTCACCCTCGGCATCGTCGCCACCGACTGGAACGCCGCCGTCGTCGAGCAGCTGCTCAAGCGGGCGCTCGACGCCGCGGCCGACGCCAAGGTCGCCGAGGTCAAGGTCCTGCACGTCGCCGGGGCCGTCGAACTGCCGATCGCCGCCCAGGCGCTCGCGCGCCGGTACGACGCCGTGGTCGCCCTCGGCACCGTCATCCGCGGCGGCACCGCCCACTTCGACTACGTGTGCAAGTCCGTCACCGAAGGGCTCACCCGGATCGCGCTCGACGAGTCGACCCCCGTGGCCCACGGCGTGCTCACCGTCGACAACCAGGAGCAGGCCCTCGCCCGCGCCGGATACCCCGAGTCCACCGAGGACAAGGGCTACGAGGCGGTCGTCGCCGCCCTCGGCGCGGCGCTGGCGATCCGCTCGCTCGACGCGTAGCACCGACGATCGGGACGGGGCCCGGGCCTGTCGGCCCGGGCCCCGTCCCGACTCAGCTGTAGTGCTGGAACCGCGGCCAGAGCGCGGTCCAGTCCTCGACCGGGCCGCGGCAGACCCCGACGGTCCGCCCCTGCTCCTCGTTCTCCACGTCCACGCCGCTGTCGAGTTCGGCGGCGATCTCGCAGCCGTCGAAGAACGCGGACACCCGCTCCAGCGGCAGGCCCACGGTCACCACCACCGTCGCCGAGGCCGGCGGCGGGCCGTACTCGTGGAGTTCGTTGTGGCCGCTGAAGATCGGCGGCAGGCCCTCGCCGTAGCGCTCCAGGGCCCCGGCCTCGCCGTAGTTCGACGTGATGATCACCGCCGCCTCGGCCTCGCCCGCGGGCAGCGCCGAGACGACTTCCTCGACCTGGTCCGTGTAGGCCTGCCAGCCGATCTGGTCGGGCACCGAGTCGTTCATGACCGGGATCGGCGTGCCGCCGACCGCGTCGACGGGGACCAGCGGCAGCGCGACCACCGCCGACACCGCCGCGTTGAGCGCCACGCCCGCGACCAGCAGCGTCCGGCGCCCGCGCGAGGCGGCCCACGCCGCCGCCGGCACGCAACCGGCCGCGAACAGGGCGATGAGCAGCCCGATCGGGTAGTAGAACTGGCCGCCCGTCGCCAGCGTGATCGCCAGCAGTACCGGGTAGGCGACCGCCAGCGCCCGCACCGGGCGCCACCGGGGCCGGCGCAGGAGCGCCCAGATCCCCGCGATCCAGACCGGCACCAGGAACGTCCCCAGCAGCACGAACTGGAAGGGCAGCAGGATGATCCGGTTCTCCGCGCCGTCGCCCTCGGCGATGGCCGAGGCCATCTCCAGTTGCGGCCAGCCGTTCACCGCCTGGTAGACCAGGTTCGGCGAGCCGATCACCAGCGCCAGGGCGGCGCCGGCCCACAGCCACTTCGATCCGAGTACCCGGCGCGGTCCGACGGCGAGCAGCGCGACGCCGACGCTGAGGAGCAGCAGCGCGATGAGGTGCTTGTTGTACAGGCCCACCCCGGCGACCGCGCCGACCGCGAGCCACCAGCGCGGGTCGCGCAGCAGCGCCCGGATCGCGAACAGGAGCGCCGCCGTCCACACGGCCAGGTCGACCGTGGCGGTCGACAGCAGGTGCCCGAAGGCGAGCGCGACCCCGGCGAAGGCCAGACCCCAGACGCAGAGCGCTTGCGCCGCTTTGCCTCCGCCGAGTTCGCGGGTGATGAGGGCCGCGAGCCACAGGGCGCCGACCATGCACAGCACGGACGGGAGGCGCAGGGCCCACACCGAGTCGCCGAACAGGTTGATCGCGGCGCGCCCGAGGAGCGGTGTCAGCGGCGGCTGGTCGGCGTAGCCCCAGGCGGGGTCGAGCATCCGGAAGTACAGCTCGTCGCGGTGGTAGTCGTACCGGGCGTTGGTGGCGGCCAGGACCGCGGCGAGCGCGAGGCTCGCCAGGGCGGGGTGCAGCTTGAAGAGGGGGCGCATGCGGACCTTTCGAGGGGACTGGTGCTGGGAAGAGCATCCCGCAGCGGCGGTTGCGGCGCAACCGCGCCCGGTGTCCCGGATCGTCCCGTTCGCTACTCCGCCTTGCGGATGGCCTCGATCGCCTCGTGGAACGCGGGGGTGGCGCGCTCGAAGTGCTCGGTGAGGGCCGCGATCTGCTCGGGGGAGCAGGAGGCGAAGACCGCGCCGAGCTTCTCGCGGGCGGGTGCGAGCGTGTCGTCGAGATCGACCGCCTCGTCCTCGACCGCCTCGACCAGGACGCGGCGGCGGTCGGCCGGGTCGGGGACGCGGCGAACCAGCCCGCGCTGTTCGAGCCGGTCGATGAGGCGCGTGGTGGCACCGGTGGTCAAACCGGTCTTGGCGGCGAGCTCGCCGGAGGTCATGCGGCCCTCGAAGGTGAGCGCGCCGATCGCGTACAGGTCGGTGGCGCCGAGGCCGACCGCCTGGGCGGTGGCGAGCCCGTGGAGGACCACGGCGTTGAGGTAGCGCGGGTACACGGCGCCGAGCCGCTCCAGGTCGGGTCTTGACACGCGGATTCCTCTTCCTTAAGGTAATATCTGCATGAAAGCAGAGAATGTTCAGACGCAACTAACCTTGCGCCAAGCTACCAGAAGGACGCCGAACATGGACACCGAACACATCGCCGCCCGCATCGCCGCCACCGTCGAGGCCTGGGCCGCCGGCGACGGCGCCGCCTACGCCGCGAACTTCACCGCCGACGCCACCTACGTGACCTTCGTCGGCACCCTGTACCGCGGCCGCGACGAGATCGCCCGCGCCCACCAGGCCCTGTTCGACAAGTTCCTCAAGGGCAGCGTGCTCGTCGACGACATCGCCGACGTCCGCTTCCTGGGGGCGGACGCGGCGGTCGTCACCAGCCGCGGCGACGTCGCCAAGCACGGCGGGCGCCCCGCGAAGCTGTCGAAGGTGCAGACCTACACCCTGGTCCGCGAAGCCGACGGCGAGTGGCGCATCGCCGCGTTCCACAACACCAAGCGCAAGGCCCTCATGGAGAAGGTCTCCTTCGCGTTCGCGCCCGCGACCGCCCCGGCCTGAACCCGCCGGCGCCCGTGCCGTCCCGCCGGACGGCATGGGCGCCATGGGCGCTCAAGCCGCGTCGATCCTCGCGAAGTAGGCGTCCACCAGCGGCTTTCCGATGCCGGTCATCCACTCCTCCAAGGTCAGCAGGCCCGGGTGGATCTTCTTGAGCGCCGGGATGTCGACCGCCATGCGGTGCTCGTTGAGGACGCCCAGCATCTTCGCGGTCGACGGGCTGTCCTCGGCGACCTGCTCGACGCCGATGGCCACGTACGGCACCTCGCGCCCGACGACGCGGCCGATGATCGCCGCCTTCTCGGCCTGGGTGATGTCGTCTCCCGCAAGCTCGTACACCTTCCCGGCGTGCGCCCCGGGATCGGCGAAGGCGATGGCGGCGAACGCGGCGATGTCGTCGGCGGCGATGTGCGGCTCGTACGTGTCGGCGGCGAGCAGCGAGACCAGCGCGCCGTTCTGGAGCTCGCGGAAGGAGTCGAACGTGTTCTCCATGAACGAGGTCGGGCGCAGGATCGTGTGCGGCACGCCGCTGCCGCGGATCGCCCGCTCGGCCTCGGCCTTGCGCTGGAGCATGTCCATGTGCTCCTCCAGCGGGCCGCCGACGCCGATCGTCGAGGAGTGCACGAGGTGCTCGACCCCGGCGGCCTTCGCGGCCGCGCCGAGCTTGGCGGCCGTGCGCGACTCGTGATCGAGGTCGTGGCCGTACGGCCCGCCCTCGTAGGCCCCGGCGTGCACGCTGAAGACGCCCCAGGCGCCGGCCGTCGCCCTGTCCAGCGAGTCGCGGTCGTCGAGGTCGCCGACCACGACCTCCGCCCCTGCTTCGGCCAGAGCACGGGCCTTGGCGCTGGAGTCGTCGCGCGTCAGCGCCCGCACCGGCACGCCGTCGGCGAGCAGGCGCGCGGCGACGGCCCCGCCCTGCCGACCGGTCGCACCGGTCACGAGAATGGTCTTCGCAGTGTGAGACATCGATGGTTCCTTTCCGTTCCGAAGGCCGCCGACTAGTATCGGAGTCGGCAACCCGGTTGCTGAAACGGAAGACTACACCCGTTTAACTTCGATCGCGAGAGGGGCACCTGTTGCAGACGGCAGTGAAGCGAGCCGAGCGCGTCGACGCCCAGCGCAACCGGCAGAAGGTCCTGGAGACGGCCGACCGCCTCTTCGGCGAGCGCGGCACCTCGGTGTCCCTGGGGGAGATCGCGGTCGCGGCGGGCGTCGGCGCGGGCACGGTCTACCGGCACTTCCCGACCAAGGACGCCCTGCTCGCGACCGTCCTCGACCAGCGGCTGGTCCAGCTCGGCGAGTACGGCACCGCGATGCTCGCCGGCGACGATCCCGAGCGCGCCTTCTTCGACTACCTGGTCTTCCTCACCGAGCAGTCCTTCGCCAACCGCGCCATCTGCGAGGCCCTCGCCGCGCGGGGCGACTGGCAGGAGCCCTCGAAGTCGGAGGGCCGCTGCGTGGTCGACACGCCCCTGGCGATGCTGCTGCGCCGCGCCCAGGACGCCGGTGCCGTCCGCCCCGACGTGGACCCGGAGGACGTCCGGGCCCTGCTGTCGGGGTGCGTGGTCATGAACGCCTCCACCGAGCGCATCCGCCGACTCGCCGGCGTCGTCTGGGACGGCCTGCGCGCGTCACGAAACGCCGAAATCCGTAACGAAACCTGGCCCGAGTCGAACCCTCGTAACGAAACCTCCGTAACGGAAGGCGCCTGCCCGGTCTGCGGCGGACCGATCGCGCCCTCGGCCACCGGCCGCCCCGCGAAGTACTGCTCGGCCGCGTGCCGCCAGAAGGCGTTCCGGGACAAGCGCAAGGCCGCCTGAACCCGCGGCCCTGGACGGCTTGGCAAACGTTCGCCTAAGATCGGCCGCAGTCCATCCGCGAAGGAGGCCGCCATGGTCCGCCGATTCTCCCCGCACGTGCTCCGAACGGTCACCGATCTCGACGGCGTCTGGGACTTCGCCTACCTCGGCGACGTCGACCCCGACGACGTCGCGCTCGACGACCTCGCCTTCGACGACGCCATGGCCGTTCCCGGCTGCTTCGACGCCACGCCCGCCTACGCCGGCCGCCGCGGCCTGGCCGCCTACCGCACCCGCGTCCTGACCCGGGCCGGGCGCCAGCGCCTGGTCTTCGACGGCGTCCAGCACTGGTGCCGCGTGTACTGGAACGGCCGCCCGATCCGCGACCACGCCGGCGGCTTCACGCGCTTCTGGGCCGAGACCGACGCCCAAGGCGGCGAAGCCGAGATCACCGTCCTGGTCGACAACCGCTTCGGCGACCGCTCGCCGCTGCACATGGAGCACTTCGACTGGTACCACTTCGGCGGCATCAGCCGCGGCGTCGAACTCCACGTCCTCGACGGCGTCCGCATCGACGGCCTCGAGATCGACACCCTCTCGGTCGCCGAGCGCCGCATCGAGGTCCGCATCGGCTACACCGCCGAAACCGCCTCGGCCCCGCTCACCATCGAATGCGACGGCCGGGCCCTCCTCGCCGAATCGGTCGATCTCGACCCCTCCGGGTCGATCACGCGGACCCTTGAGATTCCTTGGGCCGCACCGTGGTCGCCCGCCGATCCGAATCTCTCCCTGCTCACCGTCACCCTCGGTGAAGACGACCAGCGAGAGCGCTTCGGCCTGCGCGAGATCGCGACCGCGAACGGCCGCATCACCGTCAACGGCGAACCCGTCCGGCTCCTGGGCGTCAACCGGCACGAACTCCACCCGCAGTTCGGCCACACCCAGCCCGAGTCCCTCGTGGTCGCCGACGTCCAGCAGCTGCGCGACCTCGGCTGCAACTTCGTGCGCGGCAGCCACTACCCGATGGACCCGCTGTTCCTGGACCTGTGCGACGAGTCCGGGATCCTCGTGTGGAGCGAGTCGATCGGCTGGCAGTACCCGGTCGAGCACCTCACCGACCCCGCGTTCGTCGACGCCCAGCTGGCCCACATCGACGAGATGGTCGCCGCCGCGCGCAACCACCCGTCGATCATCCTGTGGGGCGTGCTCAACGAGTGCCCGAGCTGGTCCGAGGACGGGCGCCCGGTCTACGCGAAGCTGCTCGGACGCCTGCGCGAGCTCGACGCGACCCGCCCGGTCACGTACGCGAGCCTCAACGCCCACGACGACCAGTGCTTCGACCTCGTCGACGTCGTCAGCGCCAACACCTATCCGGGCTGGTACTTCGGCGGCCTCGCCGACATCCCGGCCGAACTCGACCGCATCGCCGCCCGTGTGGACGCCCTCGGGCACGCCGACAAGCCGCTCATCATCTCCGAGATCGGCGCCGGCGCCGTGCCCGGCTGGAACGACGCCGGCGGCTCCCTGTGGACCGAGGACTACCAGGCCGCGCTGCTCGCCACCGTGATCGACCACATCACCGAGGGCCAGGACCGCATCTCGGGCCTGGGCATCTGGGTCATGGGGGACTTCACCACGACCGAGCACCGCGAGATGGCGCTCAAGCGGCCCCGCGGCCTCAACGACAAGGGCCTGGTCGACGAGTACCGCCGCCCCAAGCAGTCCTACCGCGTCGTGCGCGAGCGCTTCCGCAGATGAGGAACCGCCGGGCCCGCACTCAGGGCCCGGCGGCGCGCCTCTCGGTCTAGAACTGCGTCGAGTAGCTGTTGCAGTTGAAGTTCTTGCCTCCGTTCGAGGAGGTGATCTCCCAGCCGAACTGGATCTGGTCGATCCGCGCGTTCGGCATCCGGCCCTGGTTCACCAGCCACTGGCAGATCGGCGTGATGTTCACGGTGCCGCTGGTGAACTGGCTCGTCGCCATGAAGCTGTAGACGTGGTTGCCGCCGTTGTGGCCCTGGTGGTAGTTCCAGTTGCGGCCGCCGAGGTTGACGTTGGTGACGTAGCCGCCGATCGGGCCCACATTGGACGTCCACTGCGTCCAGATCATGATCTCGTGCTCGTGGCCGTTGCCCCACACGTCGTAGGTGGTGTTGTACGCCAGGCCCGAGCCGGTCGGGTTGGTGACGTTGAAGGAGCTGGAGACGTTGCCCATGTTGGACACCTGGCGGCCCAGCGTGCGGGAGACGTTCGGGTAGGACTTGATGCCGCCCGTGTTCGGGTGGTTCGCCCACACGCCCCAGTTGGAGGCGGAGTTCGCCCAGATCGACTGGGGGCCTGCGCCGCCGCCCCAGATGTTGTTGTACAGCGTGTAGGAGCCGGTGGTCCACTGCCCGTACTGGGCGGAGGAGGACCAGACGGCGGCTTGCGCCGGGGACTGGAGGGCGCCTACGGCGCCGGCGGTGGCCAGGGGAGCGGCCAGCGCGGCGGTGAGGAGCGATCTGCGTCGCATGTCGGGCACGCCTTTCGTGAGTCGCGGTGTCAGTCATCGCCATTCAACGTTGACGAATGTCGATACTTTAATTAGATCATACGACCAAATTAATGTCTATATCCGTTACGCACCGTGTTCGCCGCAAGAGGCGGACGGCCCTGATCCGGCCCGTATCGCACGCGGAAGGGCCGCGGCGCAGGCGCCGCGGCCCTTCGTCTCGCCCTGTGCCTCAGGCGGTGAGCGTGTAGTCGTCCACCCGGAAGTCCTGCCCGCCCGCGGCGGAGGTGATCTCCCAGCCGAACTGGATCTGGTCGATCCGGACCTCGGGCATGTGGCCCTGGGCGACCAGCCACCGGCAGTGCGCGGTGATGTCGATCGACGCGCCGGTGCTCTGCGAGGTCGCCAGGAAGCTGTAGACCGCATTGGCGCCGTTGCTGCCCTGGTGGTACGCCCAGGTCTGCCCGCCGAGCTCCACCTCGTCGCTCTGCCCGCCGATCGGGCCGACCGGCCCGTACCAGTTGGTCCAGATCATGATCTCGTGCTCGTGGCCGTCGCCCCACACGTCGTACGCCGTGTTGTAGGCCAGGCCGCTGCCCTGGGGCACCGTGACGGCGTTGGTGCTCGTCACCTGCCCCATCTCGGAGACGTTGCGCCCCAAGGTGTACGAGACGTTCGGGTAGGACTTGATCCCGCCGGTGTTGGGGTGGTCGGCGCTCACGCCCCAGTCGCCCGGGCCGTTCGCCCAGATCGTCTGGCCTCCGGCGCCCGAGCCCCAGATGTTGTTGTAGAACGTGTAGTCGCCCTGCGTCCAGTTGCCCCACTGGTCGCTGGAGGTCCAGGTCTGTGCCGCGCCGGCGTCGTCGTCCGCGGTCTGCGCCCATGCCGGGAGGGCGCCGACCGCCGCCGCGCTCGCCGCGAACGTGGCGGCGCCGGCGGTGAAGAGCGTTCTGCGTCGCATCTTTCCTGCCTTCTGTCGATTCGATGTGATGCCACATAGGACCGTAAAACGGGTCGAAATATGACAAGTGCATTACATCACACGACCCAACTAATGTCCAGACCCCTCACGTACCGCCCGATCCGCCGCGTGATCCCCGTCTCGACCGTCCCGCACAGCGGTCGCGGGAGCGCATCGGCGTCGCTGCCGCCTGGTCCGCAACGTAGAATTCCCGGTCGTGAAGACCTTCGAGCAGCTCTACGCCGAACTCGCCGAGAAAGCAGTGACCCGACCCGAGGGGTCGGGCACCGTCGCCGCCCTCGACGCCGGCGTCCATGCCATCGGCAAGAAGATCGTCGAAGAGGCGGCCGAGGTCTGGATGGCCGCCGAATACGAGTCGGACGAAGCCGCGGCCGAGGAGATCTCCCAGCTCCTGTACCACCTCCAGGTGATGATGGTCGCCCGCGGCATCAGCGTCGACGACGTCTACCGGTACCTCTAGAAAGGCTCTTCCGCATGCTCCGCATCGCCGTGCCCAACAAGGGCGCACTCTCGCAGGGCGCCACCGACATGCTCACCGAGGCCGGCTACCGCCAGCGCCGCTCCAGCCGCGACCTCCAGTCGGTCGACGCCTCCAACGGCGTCGAGTTCTTCTACCTGCGCCCCGGCGACATCGCCACCTACGTCGCCACCGGCGACCTCGACCTGGGCATCACCGGCCGCGACCTCGCCGTCAACTCCGGCGCCGAGGTCGAGGAGGTCCTCGCGCTCGGCTTCGGCCGCTCGACGTTCCGCTACGCCGCCCGCCCGGGCGACGTCGACTCGGTCGCCGGCCTCGACGGCAAGCGCATCGCGACCTCCTACCCCGGCGTCGTCCAGCGCGACCTCGAGCAGCAGGGCGTCAAGACCGCCATCGTGGAGCTCGCGGGCGCGGTCGAGAACGCCATCGCCCTGGGTGTCGCCGACGCCATCGCCGACGTGGTCGAGACCGGCACGACCTTGAAGCAGGCCGGGCTCGCCGTCTTCGGCGACCCGATCATGCACTCCGAGGCCGTCCTGGTCCGCAAGACCGGCAACGGCCGGGCCGGCGCGGTCGACCAGCTCCTGCGCCGCCTGCGCGGCGTCCTGGTCGCCCGCTCCTACGTGATGCTCGCCTACGACGTGCGCGCCGAGCTGCTCGAGGCCGCGGTCGAACTGACCCCCGGCATCGAGTCGCCGACGGTCTCCCCGCTGCATCGGGAAGGGTGGGTCGCCGTCCAGTCGATGACCGAGCGCGCCGACCTGCACCGCGTCATGGACGCCCTCTACGAGATGGGCGCGCGCGGCATCCTGGCCTCGAACATCGACGCCTGCCGCCTCTAGGACAGCCGCGGCCGCTCCAATGCGGCGGCCGCGTCCGCCCGCTCCCGCAGCTCGGCGGCCATCGCGACGGCCTCGATCGCGTCGCGGTGGTAGGCGACCGCGTCGTGCCCCAGGCCTCCGGCCGTCATCGCCCGCACCGTCGCGAGGCCCTGGAGCCGCTGGACCGGACCCTGCACGACCCGCACCGACTGAATGCGCGCGTACGGCACGGCGACATGGGTGTTCACCATGACGCCGTGCCGGACCACGAACACCCGCTCATGGAGCGTGGCCCCGGTCCGCTTCCAGCGCAACGGCATCCGCCACCGCGCCCGGCGCGGCGGCAGCGCCGTCTCGAACACCGACGGCAGGTCCGGCACCGCCTCGGCCGCCACCAGCGCCACCTGCCCGGGGTCGCCGACCGGCAGCATCATGGTCGACTTGGCCGCACCGCCGCCGCCCTGCTGGGCCACGGCCGCCGTCCACACCTCCACGCGCCGCCACCGACGCGAGCGCCACAGCACCGGCTCGTCGAAGGTCACCCCGGTCACGCGGTCCACCGGCACCGTCTCGTGGCTCGTGTCCGTCAGCCCCCGCTCCACCAGCAGGCTCCCGCCGTCGCGGCTGAGCCGGAACCGGCAGTTGCGCAGGAACCGGTTGACCGTGACGATGGTGCTCTGGGCGTACCCGAGCAGCGCCGGTGCGAGGAAGCCGAACCACACGGTCGTCGCCACGGTGCTGAACCCGAAGACGGCGCCCGACACCGCGAACGCGGTCCCGAACAGCACCAGCGCCGTCACCTGCACCGGCAGGGCCTCCAAGAGCGAGGCGAACGCGAGCCGCTTGACCGGCACCGGCGGGATCAGCGCGCCAGGTCCGGACGCGACCGGCTCATCGCCGGCGTCCGCGTCGGCGTCCGGATCGACCTCAGGGACCGGTGCGATCGGGCGCCCGGCGATCCCCAGCAGCTCCGCGCGCAGCGCCAGGGCCCGGTCCACCTTCAAATACGCCAGGCGCGCGTCCGTGCCGTCGCCCCCGGCCACTTCGATGTTCAACTGCGCCAACCCGAACGGACGGGCCCGCAGCGGCCGCGCCAGGTCCACGGACTGGAGCCGGTCCAGCGGGACCGTGCGGTGGCTCCTGGTGAAGACCCCGCTGTAGATGTGCAGTTCCGGGCCCCAGATCACGAAGCCGCGGTACTGGAGCGCGATGAGGCTCGCGATGCCGCCGACCACCGCGGCCGCCACCGCGATGTAGACCGCGAACAGGAAGTTCTGCGAGGTGAAGACCTGGAAGCCGACCGCCGCCGCGGCGGCGGCGAAGAACCTGAAGCTCTCCAGCAGCGGCGTCAGCGGGTGCAGGCGCTGGCGGGTGACCCCCGGAGGCGGCGCGCTCGGCCCCGCGGCCTCCGGCCCGTACGGGACGTCGGCCAGCACGGGAGCGGACTCCTCTTGCGGCGCAGCGGCTTCGGGGCCCACCTCGTCGGGGCCAGGGCCGGTCACAGGCCCTCCCGGACCTCGGCGGCGCGGACGGCGAGCCGGTCGCGCAGCGCCGCCGCAACGGGCGGGTCGAGCCCGGGGACCTCGGTCGTCGAGCCGAGCGCGGCGGTGCGCACCTGCACCGTGGTCAGGCCGAACATCCGCTCGATGGGCCCGGCCGAGAGGTCGATGAGCTGGATGCGGCCGTAGGGCACGATGCTCAACCGGCGCGTCAGGAGTCCGTGGCGGACCAGGAGGTCTTCGTCCCTTTCGGCGAAGCCCCAGGTCGCGACGGTGCGCGCCACCGCGAGGGACCGCAGTCCCGCGAGGACGACGTACCCGCCGAGGGCCCACAGGAGTCCGTCCCATCCCAGCCAGATCGTCAACGGGATCGCCGCCACGACCGCGAGGATCAGCACGTTCAGCAGGCTCCGCAGGACCCAGACGGTCCGCAGCTGCCGGGACATCGGCTGCCATTCGATGCCGCTCGGCCACAGGTCCCACACGGGGATCGCTTTCGCGCTCATGGCTTGATCATCGCACTGTTCACGACGGCGGCACTGCCTCGGTCTCGCACGGGAATCCGCGTGCGGTGAGGAAGCCGCGCAACGTGGTGAGGTGCTCGTCGCAGGCGGCCCAGCGCTTCACGCGGTCGACGCTGTGCAGTCGGGGGTTGCGCCACAAGAGCATCCAGGCGGCCTCGCGGCGGCAGCCCCGGGCGGAGCAGATGGGCGTGTCGGCATCGGAGGTCACTGTGCGATTGTGCTCGCTCCGCGGCCTCAACCGGTGCGGGGCCACACCGCTGTGTCGATGAACGCCTCGACCGCCTCGATCACGTCGGCCAGGGCGTGCGCGGAGTCCACCAGCGGCCGGCCGGGAATGAACAGGCCGTGGTCGGCCCCGCGGATCTCGCAGACCTCGCCGGGCAGGTCGGTCGCGAGCTTCTTGGTCCAGGCCGGGTCGGCGGAGCCGCCGATGAGCAGGAACGGCGCGGTCGCGCGGCGCAGGGCCTGCACGATCGGATAGTGCTGGAGCAGCGGCGTGAACCAGATCGCCGGGAGCCCGTGGTGGGCCGCGAGGACCGCGGCGGCCGACCCGAGGGACTTGCCGACCAGCAGCGGCGGGTCGTCGTTGTGGACCCGGTCGAGCACCGCCTCGGTCTGCTCGCACACCCCTTCGACCATGGACTGCTCGTCGGACGCGAGCCGGTCCACGTCCTTCCACACGATCGGATACGTATGGGCGCCGCGCGATTGCAGGGCCACATGGGTGTACATCAGCAGCGGCCCCTGAACGCTGTAATTGCGTCCGGGGAGCAGGAGCGCTTGGCGGCGACGGGGCATGAGGGAAAGTCTAGTTCCGCCAGCGCCGAAATGAGGGTCCTGACGACTGGAGGGACGGAAGAGCCGCACGACCACGGGGGAAGTCGTGCGGCTTGGAGAAAGCATAGCGCTCCGACATTTCGCAGCAACGGATTG
This sequence comes from Glycomyces harbinensis, assembly GCF_900101745.1. Taxonomy (GTDB): domain Bacteria; phylum Actinomycetota; class Actinomycetes; order Mycobacteriales; family Micromonosporaceae; genus Glycomyces; species Glycomyces harbinensis. The sequence continues at coordinate 204,115 of NZ_FNAD01000006.1, forward strand.
AATCCGCGCGGCGTGTCACGCCGCGGGGCAAACCCCCCTCCGCGTTTGCCGAAAAGCCGATGCGGCAGTGTAGACCTGCTGCGCCCCAAGGGGTTCGGCCACAACTGTCGGGTTCCCGACAAAACCCGGTGCGGAGGCGCCACGCGGGTCCCAGCGGCCCCCTGCGCGCCTCGAACGGGCGAATTAGTATCGACAGCACCAGACCGACGCGCCTGAAGGAGCCGACATGGGATCACCCGAGGCCGACCGTTCGAACGACCGCCCGGCAGGGCCCTCCGCGACCGGGCTCCCCACGCCGGCCGAGAACGCCGCGCTGCTGGAGAAGGCCCTGTTCGAGATCAAGAAGGTCATCGTCGGCCAGGACGCCCTGGTGGAGCGGATGTTCGCCGCGCTCCTCGCCCGCGGGCACTGCCTCATCGAAGGCGTCCCCGGCGTCGCCAAGACCCTCGCGGTCGAGACCATGGCGAAGGTCGTCGGCGCCGACTTCAACCGCATCCAGTTCACCCCCGACCTGGTCCCCGCCGACATCGTCGGCACCCGCATCTACCGCCAGTCCACCGAGACCTTCGACGTCGAACTGGGCCCCGTCTACACCAACTTCGTCCTCGCCGACGAGATCAACCGCGCCCCCGCCAAGGTCCAGTCCGCGATGCTCGAGGTCATGGCCGAGCAGCGCATCTCCATCGGCGGCCAGACCCACGTCCTCCCCAAACCGTTCCTGGTCATGGCCACCCAGAACCCGATCGAGCAGGAGGGCGTCTACCCCCTCCCCGAAGCCCAGCGGGACCGCTTCCTGTTCAAGGTCAACGTCGGCTACCCCACCGACTCCGAAGAACGCGAGATCGTCTTCCGCGTCGGCGTCGACACCCCCGTCCCCGACCGGGTCCTCGACACCGACGACCTCCTGCGCCTCCAGCAGGCCGCCGACGGCGTCTTCATCCACAACGCCCTGGTCGACTACGCCGTGCGCATCGTCATGGCCACCCGCAACCCCGCCGGCGCCGGACTCGGCGGCATCGCCCGCCACATCCAGTACGGCGCCAGCCCCCGCGCCTCCCTCGGCCTCATCCGCGCCACCCGCGCCATCGCGCTCCTGAGGGGCCGCGACTACGCGCTCCCGCAGGACCTCGACGACATCGCACCCGACGTGCTGCGCCACCGCCTCGTGCTCTCCTACGACGCGATGGCCGACGGCATCAGCGCCGACCGCCTCGTCGCCCAGCTCCTCGCCGCCGTCCCGGCCCCCACCGTCACGCCCAGGCAGGACGCCGCACCGCGCGGGGCCGAGTCCTACCAGCCGGCCCAACCCCAGCAACCCGGCGCCTGGTAGGCCCATGAACGTCGCCGACCTGCGCGCCCTCGACCGACTCCAGCTTCAAGTCACCCGCCGCCTCGACGGGCTCCTCCACGGCGACTACCTGGGCCTTTTGCCCGGCGCCGGCACCGAGGCCGGCGAAGCCCGCGAGTACCGGGCCGGAGACGACGTGCGCCGCATGGACTGGCCCGTCACCGCGCGCACCACCACACCGCACGTGCGCACCACCATCGCCGACCGCGAACTCGAGACCTGGCTCGCGATCGACCTGTCCCCGAGCCTCGACTTCGGCACCGTCGGCATGCTCAAACGCGAACTCGCCGAAGGCGCCGTCGCCGCCTTCGCCTACCTCGCCGGACGCGGCGGCAACCGCATCGGCGCCGTCATCACCGAGGGCGGCCCCGCCAAGGCGATCCCGCCCCGCCCCGGCCGCGGCGGCGCCCGCTCGCTCCTGCGCACCGTCACGACCTTCCCGCGCGGCGAAGGGGCCGGCGACCTCGCCGAACTCATCGACAAGACCCGCCGCCACGCCCGCCGACGCGGCCTCGCGATCGTCATCTCCGACTTCCTGGAGGACGAGGACGACCCGAGCGACTGGGCACGGGAACTGCGCCGCCTCGCCGTACGGCAGCAGGTCCTGTGCGTCGAAGTCCTCGACCCGGCCGAGCTCGCGCTCCCCGACGTCGGCGTCCTCGACCTGACCGACCCCGAGACCGGCGCCACCGTCGAAGTCCAGACCGGCAACGCCCGCTTCCGCGCCCGCTACGCCGAGGCCGCCGCGGCCCAGCGGGCCCGCATCGCCGACGGCATCCGCTCCGGCGGCGCCGCGCACCTGCGCCTGTCCACCGACTCGGACTGGCTGCGCGACATCGCCGCGTTCGTCGCCCAGCGCCGACACCTCGCCGCCTACCGCTGACCAGCCGCTACCCGCGCATGAAGGAGAACTCTTGATCCGCCTGCTCGACCCGATGTGGCTCCTGGCGCTCGTCCCCGTCGCCGCGCTCGCCGCGGTCTACATCTGGGCCCAGTTCGCCCGCAAGCGGATCGCCGTGAGGTTCGCGAACGCCTCGCTCCTGGCCAAACTCGTGCCCAAGATCCCCGGCTGGCGCCGCCACCTCCCCGCCGGCCTGCTCGTCATCGCGCTGGCGCTCCTCGTCGGCGGCATGACCAAGCCGGCGGTCGACGTCGAAGAGCCCCAGGAGCGGGCCACGATCATCCTCGCCATCGACGTCTCACTGTCCATGATGGCCACCGACGTGGAACCGAACCGCATCGACGCCGCCAAGGCCGCCGCGGCCGACTTCGTCGCCGAACTGCCCGAGCAGTACAACGTCGGCCTCGTCTCCTTCGCCGGGTTCGCCTCGGTCGTCGTGCCCCCCACCAAGAACCGCGCCGAGGTCACCAGCGCCATCAACGGCCTCACCCTCGCCGAGGCCACCGCCACCGGCGACGCCGTCTTCGCCTCGCTCCAGGCCGTCCAGCAGGTCATGCCCGACGCCACCGGCCAGCTCGCCCCGGCCCGCATCCTCCTGCTCTCCGACGGCTACCGCACCGCCGGCCGCACCGTGGAGGAGGCCGGCGAGGCCGCCGCCGCGGCCGAGATCCCCGTCTCCACCGTCGCGTTCGGCACCGACGAGGGCGTCATCGAACTCGACCAGGAACTCGTGTCCGTCCCCGTCGACCGCGAGGCCCTCGCCGGCCTCGCCGACGTCACCGGCGGCGACTACTACGAGGCCTTCTCCGCCGAGGAGCTGCGCGCCGTCTACGAGGACATGGGCTCCTCCCTCGGGTACCGCACCATCGCCGAGGACGTCTCCCAGTGGTTCGTCGGCACCGCCATGATCCTGCTGTTCACCGCGGCCGGACTCAGCCTCGCCTGGACCTCGCGCCTCACATGATGCGGTGAGGCGGGCAGCACACCCTGCGTGAAGGCCCCTTCGCACCGGGAGGGGCCCGTCGCTACGATCTTCGTGGCTTCATACAAAGAACGTGAGGGAGTTCGAACAATGGCGCGCACGGTCCTCGTCACCGGAGGCAATCGCGGGATCGGCCTCGCTATCGCGAAGGCCTTCGCGGCCCAGGGCGACAACGTCGCCGTCACCCACCGCGGCACCGGCGCCCCCGACGGCCTCTACGGCGTCCAGTGCGACATCACCGACACCGCCTCGGTCGACGCCGCGTTCACCGAGGTCGAGGAGAAGTTCGGCCCCGTCGAGATCCTCGTCGCCAACGCCGGCATCACCGACGACACCCTCCTGCTGCGCATGAGCGAAGACCAGTTCGAACGCGTCGTCGACACCAACCTCAAAGGCGCCTGGCGCGTCGCCAAGCGCGCCTCCTCGAAGATGCTCCGCGCCAAATTCGGCCGCATGATCTTCATCTCCTCGGTCGTCGGCCTCTACGGCAACGCCGGGCAGACGAACTACGCCGCCTCCAAGGCCGGCCTGATCGGCCTCGCCCGCTCGATCACCCGCGAGCTCGGCTCCCGCAACATCACGGCCAACGTGGTGACCCCCGGCTTCGTCGCGACCGACATGACCGACGCGCTCCCCGAAGCGCAGCGCAAGGCCTACCTCGACGCCATCCCCGCCAAGCGTTTCGCCGCCACCGAGGAGATCGCCGGGGCCGTGACCTGGCTCGCGGGGGACCGGGCCGGCTACGTCAACGGCGCGGTCATCCCCGTCGACGGCGGCCTGGGCATGGGCCACTAGCAGCAATACTCTTCAAGCATTGACAACCACGGAGGAACACATGTCTGGAATCTTGGACGGCAAACGACTGCTCATCACGGGTGTGATCACCGAGCAGTCACTCGGCTTCGGCGTGGCCAAGTACGCGCAGGAGCAGGGCGCCGAAGTGATCCTCACCGGATTCGGGCGCATGTCCCTGGTCGAGCGCATCGCCAAGAAGCTGCCGACCCCTGCCCCGGTCATCGAGCTCGACGCGACCGACCCCGAGCAGCTCGCCGGCCTCGCCGACAAGGTCCGCGAGCACGTGGACGGCCTCGACGGCGTCCTGCACGCCATCGCCTACGCCCCGCCCTCGGCCCTCGGCGGGAACTTCCTCAACACCCCTTGGGAAGACGTCGCCACCGCACTCCAGGTGTCGACCTTCTCGTACAAGTCCCTCGCCATGGCCTGCCTGCCGCTGATGGAGGGCGGAGGCTCCATCGTCGGCCTGACCTTCGACGCCAGCCAGGCCTGGCCGGTCTACGACTGGATGGGCGTGGCCAAGGCCGGGCTCGAGTCCGCCAACCGCTACCTCGCGCGCGACCTCGGCCCCAAGGGCATCCGCGTCAACCTCGTCTCCGCCGGACCGCAGCGCACCATGGCCGCGAAGTCCATCCCCGGATTCGAGGCCTTCGAGGAGGCCTGGACCGCGCGCGCCCCCCTCGGCTGGTCGCTGACCGACTCCGAGCCGGTCGCCAAGGCCTGCGCGGCGCTCCTGTCCGACCTGTTCCCCGCCACCAGCGGCGAGATCCTGCACGTCGACGGCGGCTTCCACGCCGTCGGAGTCGAGCGCACCGAAAAGTAGCGGAGCAGCCATGTCTCTGAACGGCTCAGCCACGAACGGCACCGCCGAGAACGGATACGACGCGGTACTGCTCGTCTCCTTCGGCGGTCCCGAGGGCCCGGGCGACGTCCTGCCGTTCCTGCGCAACGTCACCCGCGGCCGCGGGATCCCCGACGAGCGCCTCGCCGAAGTCGCCGAGCACTATTACCACTTCGGCGGGATCTCGCCGATCAACCAGTGGTGCCGGGAGGTCATCGAGGCCCTCCGCCAGGAGTTCCGCGTCAGCGGCATCGACCTGCCGATCTACTGGGGCAACCGCAACTGGCCGCCGATGCTCGTCGACGCGGTCACCCAGATGACCGGCGACGGCGTCAAGCACGCCCTGGCGCTGTGCACCAGCGCCTACGGCTCGTACTCCTCGTGCCGCCAGTACGTCGAGGACATCAACGCCGCGCGCGCCGCCGTCGGCGAGACCGCACCGGTCATCGACAAGATCCGCCACTTCTTCGACCACCCCGGCTTCGTCGGCGGCTTCGCCGCCCAGCTGAAGTCGAGCCTCGACCAGATCGAGGACCAGTCGAAGACGCGCGTGGTGTTCACGGCGCACTCGATCCCGGACGTCATGGAGGAGTGCTCGGGCCCCGAGGGCGCCCGCTACTCCGACCAGGTCGCCGAGGCCGCCGCCCTGGTCGCCGAACGCGCCGGATGGAACGGCCCCTTCGACGTGGTCTGGCAGTCCCGCTCGGGCCCGCCGTCGATGCCGTGGCTCGCGCCCGACGTCAACGACCACCTGAAGGTCCTCGCCTCCGAAGGCGTCGACACCGTCGTGGTCAGCCCGGTCGGCTTCCTCTCCGACCACATCGAGGTCCTCTGGGACCTCGACAACGAGGCCAAGGACACCGCGGCCGACCTCGGCCTGCGCTACCTGCGGGCCGGCACGCCCAGCGTCAACGCCGACCTGGTCGGCATGTTCCGCGACCTGGTCGCCGAACGCGTCAAGGGCGCGCCGATCCGCCGCCTCGGCAAACTCCCGGTCTGGGACCCGACGGTCGAGGGCTGCTGCCCCGCCCGCCGTCCCCCGGCCCCCGAGAAGCACCGGGGCGGCCGATAGGCCCCCGCCGGGCCCGCGCGACCGCCGCGGGCCCGGCACCGCGCTCCCCGCAGTCCCCGCTGGTAGCAACCACATGACATGCTTGTGGTGTGGAACCCGTCTTCTTCTGGATCGTCGCCGCGGTGCTGCTCGGCGTGGCCGAGCTCTTCACCGGAACCCTGGTCCTCGCCATGGTCGCCGCCGGCGCCGCCCTCGCGGGCATCGCCGCCGCCCTCGGCGCGCCCTTCTGGCTCCAGGCCATCCTGTTCGGCGTCGGTTCCGTCGCCTCGATCTGGGGCCTGCGCCCCTTCCTCAGGCAGGCCCTCGAATCCGACCGAGGTGACGAGCGCCCCCGCACCTTCGGCACCCGCGCCATCGAGGGCGCCGAGGCCCGCGTCATCGAGACCGTCGACCTCTCGGGCGGCCTGGTCGAGATCGCGGGGGACAACTGGACCGCCTACCCGCTGGAGCCCGACCAGGTGCTGGAACCCGGGGAGAGCGCGACAGTGGTAGAAATCAAGGGAGCCACCGTCATCGTCTGGAAGCAGAGTTAGCTGGAAACGCCCGTATAGCCTTTCCGCATCGTCTGGAAGCAGACACCGACCGCCCGCCGATCCGCCAGACCACTGGAGGCTAGAACACCATGGACCCGCTCGGCATACTCCTGCTGATCGTCGCGCTCTTCTTGATCATCGTGCTCTTCCGCTCGATCAAGATCGTGCCGCAGCAGTGGAACTACATCATCGAGCGCCTCGGCAAGTACCGACGCACGCTCGAACCCGGGCCCCGACTGCTGGTGCCCTTCGTCGACAACGTCCGCGCCAAGGTCGACCTCCGCGAACGCGTCGTCAACTTCCCGCCCCAGCCGGTCATCACCGCCGACAACCTCGGCGTGCAGATCGACACCGTGCTGTACTACATCATCACGCAGCCCACCGCGGCCGTGTACAACATCGACGACTACCTCGCGGGCGTCGAGCAGCTCACCACCACCACGCTCCGCAACGTCGTCGGCTCCCTCGACCTGGAGAAGACCCTCACCAGCCGCGAGGAGATCAACGCCCGCCTCGCCGCCGAGCTCGACAAGGCCACCGACAAGTGGGGCCTCAAGGTCACCCGCGTCGAGCTGCGCTCGATCGAGCCGCCGCTGAGCATCCGCGACGCCATGGAGAAGCAGATGCGCGCCGAGCGCGACCGCCGCGCCGCGATCCTCAACGCCGAGGGCACCAAGCGCTCCGCGATCCTCATGGCCGAAGGCGAGCAGCAGTCGCAGGTCCTGCGCGCCAAGGGCGCCCGCGACGCCGAGGTCCTCCGCGCCGACGGCCAGGCCAAGGCCATCCAGACGGTGTTCGCGGCCATCCACAAGGCCAAGCCCACCGACCGGCTCCTCGCCTACCAGTACCTCCAGACCCTGCCGAAGATCGCCCAGGGCGACGCCAACAAGGTGTGGGTCGTCCCGGCGGAGCTGACCAAGGCCCTCGGCGGCATCGGCAACGCCCTCGGCGGCATCACCGGCGACGTCAACGAGGAGGAGGACGAGATCGAGGTCGACACGAGCGCCCTCGAACTCGACGACTCCGCCGCCCAGGCCCTCGAAGCGGCCCAGCAGGCCGCTCGCGAGGTCCAGGACATCGGCGAAGGCAAGGCCAGGAACAACGAACTGCCGCCCTCACCGGCGTAGCGCGACGTGACGCCCTGAGGCGGCCGCACGGCCGCCCCAGGGCGTTTCGCGCGCCTGCGGCACAATCATCGGGTGCCCGACCCAGTGACCCGCATCGACGACCCGGACGACGGGCGCCTCGGCGACTACCGCGCCCTGACCGACCTCGCCCTGCGCACCCGCTTCGAGCAGCCGAACGGCCTGTTCATCGCCGAAGGACACCAGGTCATCGGCCGCGCACTGCGGGCCGGATACCGGATGCGGTCCATGCTCATCGACGCCAAGCGCGCCGACCAGCTCGCCCACCTCGCCGAAGGCGCCCCCTGCTACACCGCCGGGCCGGACGTGCTCGAATCGGTGACCGGCTTCCACGTCCACCGCGGTGCGCTGGCCTCGTTCCACCGCAGGGAACTCCCGGCCCCTTCCGAGCTCTTGACGACAGTGAAGCGCCTGGTCGTCCTCGAAGGCATCAACAACCACACCAACATCGGCGCGATCTTCCGCGTGGCGGCCGGGCTCGGCTTCGACGGCGTCCTGCTCGCCCCCGACTGCGCCGACCCGCTGTACCGGCGCAGCGTGCGCGTGAGCATGGGGGAGGTGTTCGCGGTGCCGTACGCCTACCTCGACCCGTGGCCGGGCGGCCTGCACCAGGTCCGCGAGGCCGGCTTCACGCTGCACGGGCTGAGCCCCTCGCGCGGGGCGATCGACATCGGCAAGGTCAGCGCCGCCGAACGGGAGCGCCCGGCGCTCATGTTCGGCGCCGAGGGTCCGGGCCTGACGGCCGCCGCCCTCGACGCCTGCGACCGCACCGTGGTGATCCCCATGCACGCGGGCGTCGACTCGCTCAACGTCGCCGCGGCGACCGCCGTCGCGTGCTGGGAACTGTCGCAACCGGCCCCGCGCTAGATCGCGACCGTGGTGAACTCCGACTCGCAGGGCGGACCCCAGGTGTAGGAGAGCCGCTGGGCGTCCAGCTCCAGGTGCACCGCCAGGGCCGTGTGCGTCTGGAGGTCCACCGGGTCGGTCTCGACCGGATGGCGGCACACCGCGATGGGGCCGCCGTCGTGGTCCCGCATGGCCGCGTACAGCCGCTCGGTCGACAGCGGCGACTCCTTGTCGAGCAGCGTCTCCATCCGCTCGCAGCGGTGGTACGTCGAGACGCGTCCGGACTCGAGCCAGCTCTCGTAGACGCCCAGCGCCTCGGGGGCGCGGAAGTGGTTGGTGTGCACCAGGGGCGCCTCCCCGGTCTGATAGATCACGCGCGACCCCAGCGGCGAGGTCTCGACGGTCGCCACACCCGATTCGGCGCTCCCCACGAAGAAGTTCGCCGAGCACGCGGGCCGAGGAGCCACGGCATGGCCCACCGCCTCCGCCAGCGAAGCCGACTCGAGAATGCGCCGCGTCCGCAGGTGGAAGGGCGCCGAGTCGATCTTCCAGTCGTCGACGCTGGCGCCGAGCCCGTTGACGCACAGGCCGATGCCGTTGCTGTTGATGCCGATCTTGGCGCCGGCGACGCCCGCCTCGGTGAAGCCGAGGACCGTGGTCTCGCCGTGCTTCCACTGGAGCAGGGCGCCTTCGACGCCGGTGAACCAGTCCCAGTTCTGCCCGATCTGGGTGCCGCCGGAGGCGAACACGCCGTCGGCGCCGCCGAACGAGGTGCACTCGGAGCGGACGCCTTCGGCCGTGGGGCGGCCGAACTCGCTCCAGGTGCTGTACAGCAGCTCGTACCTGGCGTTGAGCAGTGCGATGTCGAGGAGGCTCTGCCCGGAACCGTCCGCGATCCCGTCCATGGTCGCCCGGTAGGAGGCGTCCTCACGGGTGAAGAGCCCGAGGTACCGCTGCGAGCGCTCGGCGAGGTCGGGCTCGGTGAGCCCGGAGGTGAGCATCCGGGAACGGTAGACGGCGACGTTGCCGGCGATCTCGTCGCGCAGCGTTTCGCCGTGCTGCACGCCCTGGCGGTAAGGGCTGCCCTGCAGATGCAGAAGGGGGAGAGTCATGGATGCCATTGTGACAAACCCGATACGACAAAGCGAACCGCTTTCTCAGCGCCCCATGAGCGACTGCTCGACCTGCGAGTAGTGGATGGTCCACCACTTCACGAGCCCGGTCTGCCCCGGCAGCAGGTGGTCGCACGCCGAGTTGTGTCGCACGTAATGCCACTCGATGACCCAATTGTCCGTCAGTCGGTCCCACCACAGCTGATGCGTGGCCAGCCCGATCTCGGGTTCGCCCACGTCGAAGACGGACCGGTAGCCCCCGGCGAAGGCCCGGATCCGGTCGCAGTCGAGTCCGCGCTCATCGCCGTAGGTGAAATAGAACACGGCGGCGCGGGCCATTTCCCGCGCGTACGAGGAGACCACGAGCCGGTCCCAGTCCAGAATGGCCGAGACCCGGTCGTCGGGACCGTGCAGCACGTTGTGCGGGTGCAGGTCCCCGTGCGTGTAACCCGTGTACTGGGAGGCCATGTCGGGCGGCCGGCGGTCCCCGAGCCGAACGAGCAGGCCCCGCTTCAACCGCAGCGTCTGCTCGGCGGTGGCCTCGAACCCGGTCTTGTCCCCGCGCCCGGCGGCCACGAGCTCCAGCAGCCGGTCGACCTTCTGCAATGCAGCCTCGGTAGTAGGCGGATTGTCCGGCTTGGGGGGCCGATCGGCGGGGATGGAGGCATGCAGCGTCCGGTGCAGTCGCCCGATGACCGACCCGAGATCCCGACAGGTCTCGCGCGACATCGACAATCCGGACCGGTGGCGTCCGCCGACCCAGGGGAAGACCCCGAACTCCTCGCCCTCGAGGAAGATCGTGGTGCGCCCGTCCCTGCTCAGCACCGGCAGGACCACCGGCACCCCTGATCCGCCCAGCGTCTGCAGCACGTGGAACTGGAACTGAAGCTCTGGCCCGGTCACATCTCGGAACAGTTTCAGCAGGTACGACCCGGATGCGGAGTCGACTCGCCAGGACCGGTTCATCAGCCCGGTCTGGACTCGCTGCATCTGGTAGACCTGCCCCAGATCCCAATGTGCCAGCGCCGCGTCAGGGAGTCGAGGCGCGGTCACGGTCATGCCCCCAAGCGTAGCCGCCGCCTGCCCACACGCCTGAGCGCGAACCCCCCCTTGCGCCGAGCCGCGAACCATCGTGTAAAGTTTCGTCTCGTGCCAAGGCAGCCGAAAACACCCGCCTGGCAGGCAAAACAAACTACATATACACTTCTGTGTGCACGCGCGAGTGGCGGAATGGCAGACGCGCTAGCTTGAGGTGCTAGTGTCCTATTATGGACGTGGGGGTTCAAGTCCCCCCTCGCGCACAGAATGAAAGGCCCTGGTAACAGGGCCTTTTTGCTGTCTTTGGATGGCAGTTGTGCGCCCCCGGCGCAGGCGGTGATATCGCCACCTGGCAGCCAAAAAGGCAGCCATTCGGAGCCGGATGCGGATCCTTTCCATTCGAGATAGGCCATCATTGGTCAGCCATCGGCCAATGTTGGCTCGAGTGTCGGCCCGCGGGTCGGGTCGGATCCAACCCGACCCGCGGGCTCACCGAGCGGTCAGGCGGTTCGGCGGCGGATGCCGAACAGCAGGACCGTGCCCATGAGCACCAGTACTCCCGCGGTAGTGACAGCCGTGGCGGTAGCGCCGCCCGTCGCCGCCAGCGACTCCAGGCATCCGCCGGGTGCGACTGCGTCCTCGCCGTCCTCGGCGCATCGGACGTAGGTGTTGGTGACGGTCGCGGTCTGCGTCGCTCCGGCGGCGATGGTCACCGTGGCGGGATCGATGACGGTCTCGGCCGCGCGGACGCGATCGTTGCCGCCGTCGGCGGTTTCGGTGATGGTGCACTCGCTTTCGGCCGGGAGGCCGTCGACCGCCAGCAGGTGGTCGCCCGCGGTGGAGCCGGCCGGGACACTGAGCGTGCGTTCCTGGTCGAGCGCCCCTGCGGGGTCGGTGCAGGAGACGCTGATGGCGATCTCGTCCTGGAGCCCTGCGCCCGGTCCTTCGATCCGCTTGGTGATCTCGAGACTTCCCGCGGTGTAGGGGATCAGTTCTGCGCCGGCCCGAGAGGTCATTTCCGCGCTCTGGGCGAGCACCAGCTTCTGCGCCTCGTCGCGTCCGGGGTTCGAGCCGTCGTACAGGTACACGGTGCCGACGAGGTGCTGGGCGGCGAGGTCCAGGACGAAGGCGTGCGGGTCGTCGGGCCCGATGATCCGGGCCCATAGCTCAGCGCCTGGGGCGACCGTGTCGCCGTCGGCGAGCGGGTTCGCGCCCTCGGGGTCGGTGAAGACCTCGACGCCGGTGGCTCGAATCGTGGAGGAGCCGTCGGCGGTGACAGTGAAGGGGCCGACGATCTCCCCGGTGTCAGGGGCCGGCATGGTCTCGGGGGTCACGGTCAGCTCGGGTGTGGACGGCTCGTTGGCGGGCCCGTTGGCGAGCGCGTCGGCCACGATGGCGGCGGTGAGCGCCCCGACCGTGTCCGAGGCGTTCAGGATGAAGCCGCGACGGCGCCGACCGTTGCGTACCGATCAGAGCGGTCGTGAATCGGATTTGAAGCCTTTCTGAAGCAGGCCGGTCGTCGACTGTTCCACGTCAGCAGTTCGCAGCTCGATCGGAGACACGCCATGGACACCCTCGAAACGCCCACATCGGACTCTGAGATCGCGGTGGAGGACGACGGGTTCGATCCGGATTTTCGCATCGTCGTCGGCAAGGAGGTGCAGATGCCCGAAAGCGGATTCTCATGCTCCTGGTACACCTGCTCCCAATGCTGCACCATCACCAGCAGGCCCGACCGTTGCTGCTGAGCGCCGTCCGATGAACCGGCCGCAACGGGAAGGCCCGCGGAATGAGCGCTGAACGAGTCCTGGCCATTTCGCCGCGCAAGGCCGGTACGCACCTGCTCCAGCAGCTCATGGTGCGGCTCGGCTACGGCATCTACGGCGAAACGGTTCCCCCCGAAGCCGGGCGTGCCGCGTTCAGCCTGCGCGAGCGGCAGCGCCTCGCCGAACGCTTCGCCGACCCCGCGGAGTTCGACGGCATCGACGTCCGCCGCGACACCGAGGAGTTCATCCGCCGGACTGACCTGCTGCTCATTCAGCTCGGTTGGATCTGGCAGATGCGGCTCGCGGCCCGGAACTTGTCGAACGTCCAAGTGTCGCAACCCGATGCCGACTTCACGCTGAAGATGGCACCGGAGGCGTGGACCCGGCCGTTCCGGGAGGGCCCGTCGAGGCTGTGCTGGATCTTCCACTCGGTGGACATCTGGCGGATGGACCCGCTGTTCCTCGAGGAGTGGATCCGAGAAGGTGAGCCTCGCATGGTGCTGAACCACCGTGACCCCCGGGACACGCTGGTGTCGATGGTGGACTTCTTCGCCGGCGAAGGCGGCTTGAAGTTCCTCAGATACCCCGAGTCGGCGACGTTCGGACCGATCTTCCAGAACATCCCCGACCGGGCGGACCGGATCACGTACGCGCTGCGTGATCCGGCCCTTCCTCTGATGGCCGATTACGAGGCCGCGATCAGCCTGCTCTACCACCCCAAGGTCGCCGACGTCTCCTTCGAGGACCTGGTCGGCCCGAGCGGCGGCGGCAGCAGGGATCGGCAGATGGAGGCGACCCGGCGCGTCGCCGAGCACCTGGAATCCGACGTCGATCCGGAACGCGTCGTGGACGACCTGTTCGACCGCTCCGCTTTCAGCTTCCACAAGGGACGTATCGGGCGTTGGAGGGACGTCTTCACCGCCGAACACGAGGCGATGTTCAACGACCGCTTCGGGCACCTGTTGGAGGTCTTCGGATATGCGTAGCGACACGATGCTGCCCGAGGATCTCAGGGAGTCCGCGAACAGGATGGCCGCGGCGATCGCACACCGGCTGACCGACACCGACCTGGTGGACGAGTCGGTCCGTGGCTCAGCGGCGCGCGCCGCGAACCCCTTCGGCTGGGGTGGCCCCTCGCTGTTCGGCGGGCATGCCGGCCAGGCGCTGCTGTTCGAGTACGCCGCACGCGCGGTGCCCGAGGAGGCCGACCGGTGGCGGGCGGCCGCCCGGGAGTCCCTGCGCACCGCGGCCCGGCTCACTCAGCAGATGCCGCTCGCCGATCCAAGCATCGGCTACGGCACCGCCGGCCTGGCCTCGGCGCTCGCCGAATGCGAGGTGCACCAACCGGGATACCGGCGTGCGCTGGGCGCCGTGAACCGGAAGCTGGCCGAGCAGATCCAACAGTTCCCCCGCCCTGACGGAGACGACGGCACCAGCCCGGCCCGCTACGACGCCATCCAGGGCGCCGCAGGGATGCTCGGTCACCTGGTGTCCGTGCCGGACCCGGAGCCGGCCGTGCGCGCCGCCGCGGACCGGCTCGTCGACGACCTCACCTGGACATGCCTACCCGTCACGGAGTACGGCGGCAACGCCCGCTGGCACGTGGCCCCGCGGTACCTCGAGGACCCCGATGACGCCGCGCGGTTCCCGAACGGCTACCTCGACCTCGGCCTCGCCCACGGCATCCCCGGGCCACTCTCGGCCCTGAGCCGCGCATGGCGGGCCGGGTACCGGCGGCCCGCGCAGCGCGAGGCCATCCGCCACACCGCCGATCGGCTCGTCGCGTGGAGCGTGACCGACCACTGGGGTGCCAACTGGCCGCGCACCATCGCGCTCGACGAGGACGGCGCACCGGAGCCGCCCGTCGAACCGGTCGGGCGACTCGCCTGGTGCTACGGCGCACCCGGCGTCTGCGCCGCGCTCCTGGACGCCGCGCTCGCACTCGACGACGACGAACTCCGCGCGACCGCCGTCGCCGGCCTGCGCGCCGATCTCCAGCGGCTGCGCGAAGGCCGGGCCCACGTCCACACCGCGGCCCTGTGCCACGGCGCGGCGGGCCTGCTCGCGATCGCCCAGAAGTTCACCGCGCACGGCGACCGGTCGATCGGCGAGTTCGTCCCGGAACTGACCGAACGCGTACTCGCAGGATGCGACCCGTCGCTGCCGCTGATGGTGCAGCAGATCCACTCCAACGCACCGGAGATCGGCCTGGACAGCCCGGGCCTTCTGGAAGGCGCCGCGGGCGTCGCGCTGACCCTGTGGTCGGCCTCCGGCGCGGTCGGCCGCGGATGCCACCGCGCCCTCCTCATCGACTGACGCAGAACAGGAACACGACATTGGACGCAGCCGCCGAGCCCGCCCGCCGCATCGCGTACACCGCGGGGGAGTTCTTCATGCTGAGGGCGCCGCTGCTGCCCGTCGACGTCTTCACCCGGCTTACCACCGATGCCCCCGGAGTGCGCCCGGACTCCCTTGAGGAGCGCCGTGCCGCAGGGCGCGAACGACTCTGGGAGCTCGTGGACCGACCCCGCGTGGCCCACGCACTCCACGTCGCCAGTGCTGACCTGACCGAGCGGCTGCGCCGACTCGACGGCCCGCCCGCCGGCAGGGCCGCCGACCGGACGTTCGCGACGCTGCTGCGCTACCTCACTCGGATGTCGACACGGTCGACGCCGTTTGGCCTCTGCGCCGCCGTCGCCATGGGCCGCTTCGCCCCGGCCACGACCGCCGCACTCCGCGCCGACCCGATGCTGCGGGCCCGCACGCGCGCCGACTACGGCTGGATCGCCGACGTCGCCGCCCGCATCGGAAGCGACCCCGCATTGCGAGAAGACCTGCCGGTGCGGGCGAACGAGCTGCGGCACCACACGTCCGGACTCGTGATTCTCCAACACGTTGACGGCGGCAGCGTGCGCCGGGTGGCCTTGCAGGCGACTGCCCCGGTCGCGACGGCCCTGCACCTCGCCGACGGGCGCATCACCTTCGCGGGCCTCGTGTCCGAGTTGGAGCGGCGGTACCCCGGGGCCGGCCGGGACCGGGTCCGAGCACTCCTGACCCGAATGTGGGAGCAACACGTGCTCATCGCCGATCTGAGCGCGCCGATGTCGCCGGCGCCGCCTGAACTCGACTTGGCCGAGCGCCTCGCCGGCGTCCGCGCACCCGTCGTCGCGGGCCTGCGCCGCTCCCGCGAGCTGGCCGACGCCGTCGACGCGGCGGGCGGCCGGGCGTCGCCGTCGCTGCTCGACCGCTACACCGAGCACCAGCGCCGGATGTCGCCCGACAGCGGCAGAGCCGTCTATCAGACCGACACCGCGCTGGCGACGACCGGCACCGCACTGTCGGACCGGATCGCCACGGCCGCAGCCGACGCCGGCGCACTCATCATGCGGCTCAACTGCATGAGCCCGCGACTGCCCCACATCGCCGAGTACCACAGCACGTTCGTGGAACGGTACGGACTCGGCGCCGAGATCGCCCTGCTCGACGTGCTGAGCCCGGAACGGGGCCTCGGCCCGCCGAACGGCTACGCGTCCCCGCCCCGTGCGGTCCCCCTGCCGACCCAGCCCGCGACGACCCACCTGCGGCGCGACCGAGCCGTCGTCGACCTGGTCGCCACGGCCGTCCACCACCGCGTCCGCGAAGTGGAACTCACCGACGCCGACCTGGAGGCGCTGACGGTATGGCCTGACGACACCGTGCGCACCGGGCGCATGGCGACCCTGGACGTCTACGCCAAGATCGCGGCCCCGTCGCGGGAGGCGATCGACGAGGGCCGGTTCCGCCTGGTCCTGGCCCCGGGCTCGTTCCAGGGACTCCAGAGCTTCGGCCGGTTCGCCGACCTGTTCGACGAGGACGCGCTCG
Organism: Glycomyces harbinensis; assembly: GCF_900101745.1. Lineage (GTDB taxonomy): Bacteria > Actinomycetota > Actinomycetes > Mycobacteriales > Micromonosporaceae > Glycomyces > Glycomyces harbinensis. The sequence goes on from NZ_FNAD01000006.1 coordinate 220,355, forward strand.
CGGCCGTGCGCGCGTTCGCCCGCGCCGAGGAGGCCCCGCACCCGGACGTCGTGTTCGCCGAGCTGAATACGGCGCCCTGGCTGGCGCGCCAGGGCAACCTCATCGCCCGCCCGGTCGTGCGCGAGTGGGAGGTCTGCGTGAACGCGGCACCAGTGCTGCCCGCCGATCGCCGGATCGCCCTACCGGACATCCTCGTCGGGGCGACCGGATCCGAGTTCTACCTGCGGTCGCGGCGAAACGGCAAGCGGCTCGTGGTGACCAGGTCGCATGCCGTCACCAACGTCCAGGCGCCCAATGCTGTCCGGGCGCTGCTGGAGCTGTCCGCCGACATGTTCGCCATCCCCTCCCCGTTCAATTGGGGGCCGATGAGCCAGGCGCCCTTCCTGCCGCGACTCGTCCGCGGGAACATCGTGCTCAGCCCCGCGTACTGGACCGTCGATGCGAGCACGTTCGGCGACGCACCGACCGGCGACCCCGACCGCGGGTACGACCTCGTGCAGCGCTGGCGCCGGGACTGGGAGGTCCCGCGTCATGTCTACCTCACGGCCGCCGATCACCGACTGCTGCTGGACCTGGAGCACCCGATGTGCGTGGACGAGCTGCTCCGCGAGGTCCGCAAAGGCGCGAGCCGAGCCTCCGCATCGGTGTTCCTGTACGAGATGCTGCCGGACTTCTCCGAACTGTGGCTCCGCGACGAGCACGGTCGCGGCTATCAGTCCGAAGTGGTCGTCCCGTTGCTCCCCGCGTCCGCCGGCGTCGATCACACCCATGCCCCGTCCGCGTCGCCGGGCACGGCGGCCGCGGTCGCGCGGCACTTCCCGCCCGGAGGCGAGTGGGCCTTCGTCAAGCTGTACACCGCGGTGGCGCAGCAGGACGACGTCCTCACCGGGCCGCTCCAGGCGCTGCTCGCCGACCTGCACGAGCACGACCTCATCGACGGATGGTTCTTCGTCAGGTACGCCGACCCGCAGCCGCACCTGCGGCTGCGGTTCCACGCCGCCGACACCGACGCGGCGCCGACGCTGCTGTCGAAGTGCGCCGCATGGGCCGCGGATCAGGTCCGGGCCGGGTGGGCATCCGATGTCGCCCTGGCCGGCTACGCCCGTGAACTGGAGCGGTACGGCGGCCCCGACGCCATCGCCGCGATGGAGCGGGTGTTCCAGGCCGGCAGCGAGACGACGGTACGCCTCCTCGCCGCGGAAGCCGAACACGGACTCGACCAGGACATGGTGTGCGTGTCGGCGCTGCACGCGCTGTGCCGGAGCTGGGGCTCGGATCCCTTGGTCCTCGCCGCCGAGAAACCGGGTCGCTCCGTCTCCGAGAGCGTGCGCCGGCGCTTCCGTGCCCTCCGGCCGCTGCTGTGCGAACTGCTTGCGCCTGGCCAGCCGGGCTCCGCCCCTGCGGCCCCGCGGTACGCGGCGGTGCTCGACCCGGTCTTCGCCCGCCAGCACGACGCGCTGGCCGAGGCCGGCGCGCTCGCCCGCAAACTGGCTCGCGACGCGCGGCTGAGCTGCACCGAGGGCGCACTGGTGGAGAGCCTGCTGCACATGCAGGCGAACCGCCTGACCGGGATCGACCGGGACCGCGAACGCGAATGCCGTGAGCTGTGGGCGCTCGCCGCACGGGCGATCGCGAACCGCCCTGCCGGCCGGCCGGCGACCTGACCACCGCTCACCGGCTCCGAACCCGGAACCGTCCGACACGAACCCGGAGAGGAACCCCATGCTGGCCGAGGACGCCGACCCCGAACTGGCCGCCGAAAAGCTCATCCACCCGCAGTTCCCCCGATCGGCCGCATACGACGCCGTGTGGCAGGGCCGGTTCGCGATGGGCCCGAACCCGCTATGGCTGACCGAATCGCTGGCGGAGCTGCTGGACCTGGCCCCGGGCATGCGGGTGCTCGACCTCGGCTGCGGCTGGGCGACCAGTGCGATCTTCCTCGCCAAGGAGTTCGGCGTGCATGTCGTCGCCGCCGACTACGGACTGCCTCCTGAGATGACCTGGCCGCTCATCGTCGAAGCCGGCGTCCAGGACCGGGTCATGCCGATCATGGCCGAGGCGCACGACCTCAGGTTCGCGCACGGGTACTTCGACGTCATCATCAGCATCGACGCCTACCAGTACTTCGGGACCGACGACCTGTACACCGGCTACATCCAGCGGTTCCTCGCCCCCGGCGGCGTCCTCGCGATCGTGCCGCTCGGCCTTGCCGAGGAGCTCGGCGGGGACGTGCCCGAGCACCTCGCCGACGCCTGGAAGTGGGACTTCCACGCGTTCCACAGCCCCGACTGGTGGAGCGCGCACCTCGGCCGCTCCGGCTTCTTCGACGTCGAGCACGCCGACCTCCTGCCCGACGGCTGGAAGCACTGGATGCGCTGGCACGAGCTCGGCGCCCAGGCCGCCGACCCGCAATGGCGCGAATTCTGCGCCGACTGGGTCCGCCGCTTCACCCTCGACCAGGGCAGGACGCTCGGCCTGCCCCGCGTCGTCGCCCGCAAGCGCCCGGACGCCGGCGGGCGCCGCGCGGCATGAGCCCGCGCCCGTAAGCTCCCGGCGAGGCGCTCGACCCGCTCGGCGACCGCGGCCGCCTCGGGATGCTCCAGTTCGGTCAGGATGGACAGCGCGTGCTCGTAGCAGTCGCGCGCACGGCCGGAGTCGCCCGATTCGAGGTGCATCTCTCCCAACACCACATAGGAGTCGGCTTCGTTGTAGCGGTCGCCGAGGTCGGCGAAGCCGGTGCACGCCCGGTCCTGGTACCCGATGGCGCGGGCGAGCTCGCCGAGCCGGCGGTGGACGTAGCCGAGGCTGTCGAGCGTCTCGGCCTGCCCGCGCCGGTCGTCGATCCGAACCTGGAACTCCAGGGACCGCTCGCACAGCTCCCGTGCCTCCTCCAGCTCGCCGAGTTGCGCCAGGTCCCAGCCGATCGCGTTGTACGCCCGGGACTGCCCCACGAGGTGGTCCACGGACTCGAACCCTTTCAGCGCGGAACGGTTGTGCCCGAGAGCGCTGCGGAAGTCGCCCTGCTGCTCGTAGAGCCAGCCGAGGTTAACGTGCGTTATCGCCTCGCCCACGGGGTCGGGTTCGACCGCGTAGTGATCGAGCGCGGAAAGGAACTGCTCGGCGGCGTCGGCGTAGCGCGCGAGCCTGGTGAGGGCCCGCCCGAGCAGCCGCCGCGACAGCGCCAGCTCGGACCGGGTGCCCTCCAGGGCCGCCGCCTGCGCGGCGAGGCGCTGGACCTGCTCCCAGTCGCGCCAGCGGTTCGACAGGTCCAGGTAGGAGATCATCGCCCACGCGATCCGCCACGCCTGCCGGTGCAGTCCCGACGCCGACGCCTCCTGCACCAGGCGGACCAGCGACCGGTGCTCGCGGGCGAACCAGTCCATCGCCGCATCGCGGTCCGGCATGGGGAACGGCGTGATCGACTGCGGGGGTTCCGGAAGCGCGATCCGATCACGCTGCGGATCGAGCAGCACGTCCCCGTTGTAGGCGCTGCGGAGGTAGTGCTCGCACAGGCGGCTGAGCGCCGCCGTCCGGTCGTGCCCGGCGGTGCGGTCCGCAGCGGTCTCCACGGCATAGGCGCACAGCAGGTCGTGGAGCCCGAACCGGTCGCCCGGCCGCTCGGACACCAGGTTCGCCCGGATCAGTTTCGCGAGCACGGACCGTACCCTGCGCGGCGGGACCTCGGCGAGGCTCGCGGCGGCCTCGACCGTGCACTCCGCGCCGGGGAGTGTCGCGAGGAGCCGGAACACCCTCGCGGCCTCGTCCTCCAGGGCGCTGTACGACCACGAGAAGACCGAGCGGATGTCGAGCGCGTCGCCGTCGAGGTCGAGCCCGTCCAGGCTTCCGGATTCCGCTTCGAGGTCGGCGGCGAGTTTCGGCAGGCGCAGGTCGGCGGTGGACGCCGCCCGCGCGGAGACCACCGCGAGCGCGAGGGGCAGTCCGGCGCAGCGCCGTACGATCGGATCGAGCGCGTCGGCGTCGGACGCGACCCGGTCGGGGCCGAGCCGGTCGATGACCATCTGGCGCGCCTCTATGTGTGTGACCGGCTCCAGCGCGATCCGGTGCGCTCCGGTCCGAGCCAGGAGCCCATCGAGGCGGTTGCGGCTGGTCACCAGCGTGAAGCAGCCGGATCCACCGGGCAGGAGGGCGGCGACCTGGTCGGCGTCGGAGGCGTTGTCGAGCACGAGCAGGAGCCGCTTGCCCGCGGTGACGCTCCGGTACAGGCCGGCCCGCGTCTCGGTGTCGTCCGGCACCGGGCCGGATGCGGGCGCGAGCGTTTCGATGAACCGCCGCAGGGCCTCGTCGGCGGGGATCGGCGGGCGGGGCCCGAACCCGGCGAGGTCGATGTAGAGCTGCCCGTCCGGGAACCACTGCACCGACTCGTGCGCGAAGTGGACGGCGAGCGTCGTCTTGCCGACGCCGGCCATGCCGGACACCACCGCCACTTTCGAGCGTCGGGCGGTCTCGGGGTTGAGCAGGTCTGCGAGCTCCTTCATCTCCGGTGCGCGGCCGGAGAACCGGTCCACATCGATCGGAAGCTGCCGCGGCACCGTGACCGGCGCCGCGGCGATGCGGGACCGGAGCTCACCGGGCTCCGGGGACTGTCCTGCCAGGAGTTCCCGATGCAGGCGCTGGAGCTCCGGGCCGGGGTCCGTTCCCAGCTCTTCGGCGAGCCGGACGCGGATCGCCTCGTAGCTGTCGAGGGCCTCGGCCTGGCGCCCGTTCAGTTGCAGCGTGCGCAGGAGCCTGGCCCACAGGGGTTCGCGGAGCGGGTGGCTCGACGCGAGCCGCCGCAACTCTCCGACGAGGTGGTCGGTTCGGCCCGCGGCGATGTCGAAGTCGATGCGGTGCTCCAGCGACGCCAGGTACCGCTCGGTCAGTTGGGGCGCCTCGGTCTCCTCCAGCCAGCGCGACTCCACGTCCGCGAACGGCGTGCCCCGCCACAGGCCGATCGCCTCGGCCAGGAGCGCCTGCTCCTCGTCGTCGTCGGCTGCGCGTGAGGCTCGGTCGAGGAGCCGTTCGAACCGCAGGGCGTCGACGTCCTCGGCGTCGACTTCGAGCCGCACGCCGGAGGGCGCGGTGACGAGCCGGTCCTCGACGCCGATGTAGGTCCGGAGCCTGCTCACATACGTTTGGAGCGTTCGGCGGGCGTTGTCGGGGAGCCGCTCGTCCCAGACGATCGCGGCGAGCCGCTCCGTGGAGACGGTCGTGCCCGCGGACATCGCGAGGGCCGCCACCACGGACCGCAGCCGGCTCGACAGCGGGCCGAGCGGCTCGCCGTCCAATCGGACCTCCAGGGGCCCGAGCACGCCGATCGACAGGCGCGGTCCACTCAGCTCTGGCAACAGACGCCACCTTCTTCGTGCTCCGAACATGCGGACGGTCTGATCGTAATGCCGTCGGTCAAGGCGAATGCACCCCAGAACCAGGTCGATGACACCGGTTTGAAGCCGATCTGAATCGGCACCGTGTTGGTGTTGCGGTCCGCAACTGCACGCACATCCGAATGGAGTTCCCATGCCCTTGAAGACCGCGGTACGCGCCGCTCTTGTCGCACTGGCCTTCGTCGCGGGCGGCCTCGCGGTCGCCGCGCCCGCCCAGGCCGAGGCGACCACCGACACCGCCGCTGTTGCTCCGGCAAGCCAGGAGCGCGACGGCTTCGGCACGTTCGACAACGACTGCTGCAACCACTAGTCCTTCGTGCTCGGCGGGCGGTCCGTTCCTGGAGCCGCCCGCCACCTGGGAAAGGAGTCCCCGCATGACCGCGCCCTACGGCGACGCTCCCGTGCCGCTGTCGGTCCTCGACCTCGCGACGATCGGCCCCGGAGGCGCGGTGGAGGCGCTGCGCACGACCGCCGAGCTGGCGGTCGAGGCCGAGCGGTGGGGGTATCGCCGATTCTGGGTGGGGGAGCACCACGGCATCCCGACGCTCGCGAGCTCCGCTCCGACGGTGCTCATCGCCCACCTGGCCGCGCGCACCGCCTCCATCCGGATCGGAGCGGGCGGCGTCATGCTGCCCAACCGCACCCCGCTCATCGTCGCCGAGGAGTTCGGGACGCTGGAGGCGCTGCACCCGGGCCGCATCGACCTCGGGGTCGGGCGAGCGCCTGGCGGCGAGCCTGCGACCGCCGCCGCGCTGCGCCGCAACCCCACCGACTTCGAGCACCAACTGTCCGAACTGATCGGCTTCCTCGACGACGCCTTCTCCAGCGACCATCCCTATGCGACGATCCGTGCGATACCCGGCCGCGTGCACCCCGATCGCGAGGCCGCGCCCGGCCTCGACTCGCGCCCGCCGATATGGATCCTCGGCACCGGGGAAGGCGGGGCCGGACTCGCGGCCCGCCTCGGGCTCCCATTCGCCTTCGCGCACCACCTCGCGCCCCGCCGCGGGGCCGCCGCGCTCACCGCATACCGGGAGCGGTTCGAGCCCTCGCCGGCACTGGACCGGCCGTACGCCCTCGTCTCCGTCGCGACCGCCGCCGCCGAGACCCACCGCGAGGGCCTTGCCCTGGCGAAGGCCTCCGGACTGGAACCGCCGGAGGTCGTCTGCGGCGACCCGGACGAGGTGCGCGGCGGCCTCGAAACCCTGGTCGGCGACCTCGGCGCGGACGAGCTGATGCTCCTCTCGCACCTCCCCGGCCCCGCCCGGCTGCGAAGCCACCGGCTCGTCGCCGGGGCGTTCGGCCTGGTGGCGCCGACGGCCGCGGCCGCTGAAGCCGCGGTGACGCCGACCTGAAGCACCGCCGCAGTGCCATCAGCGCATCGAAACCTCGAATCCAACGAAAGGCCCAGACATGACCATGATCGAGCTTCCCGTGATCGACACGCCGCCGCCGTCCATGAGCGACGACGAGTTCGACCTCGACGTCCGCGTCTCAGTGGGCGCCGACGCCGAGCTTCCGGAAGCGGGCTTCAGCTGCTCCTGGTACTCGTGCCGGGGAACGTGCTCGGGCAAGTCGCCCTGCATCGTCGCCTGCCAGGGCTCGCCGACCACCCAGTGCTGATCCGAACCCACGAACACGCCGCGGCGGCTCGCGCCGCCGCGGCGCCCCGGCCCGATTGAAACGAGGACCCTACATGAGCAGCAAGGCCGCCACCGGCGAAGCGATCGCGGGCATCGAGATCCCCGCCGGACTCCGCGGCGCCACCGAGGAAGCCGCGGAGGTCATCCTGCGGCGCCTGATGGACCGGGAAGTCGTCGCCGACGCGGTGCGCGAATCGGTGCGCCGGGCCGACTTCCCCTACCAGTGGGGCGGCGTGCCGCTGTACGGCGGCCACACCGGCCAGGCGCTCGTCTGCGACCAGGCCGCGCGGGCGCTGCCCGGCGAAGCCGAGCACTGGCGCGAGGCGACCCGCGCCTGGCTGCGCGAGGCCGTCGCCGGCACCCGCGACAAGCCGCTCGACGAGCCCGGCATCGGCTACGGCACCGCCGGACTCGCGCTGGCCGTCTCGCAGTGCGCCGTCGAGCAGCCGGGATTCCGCAAGACCGCGAACCGGATCGACGCCCGCCTGGCCGAGCAGGTCGCCAACCGGCCGGACCCGCGCCGCTTCGGCGGCGTCAACCGCGGCGCCTTCGACGCCATCCAGGGATCCGCCGGCATCCTCGGATACCTGGTCACCGTCGAGGAGCCCGACCCGGCCGTCACCGCCGCGATCGACGGCCTCATCGACGACCTGATCTGGCTGTGCACGCCAGAACCCGACGGCCGCCGACGCTGGATCGCCGCACCGGAGTACTACGTCATCCCCGGCGACCACGACCGGTTCCCCCACGGCTACCTCGACCTCGGCCTGGCGCACGGCATCTGCGGTCCGCTCGCGACCCTCAGCATGGCCTGGTCCGCCGGACACCGGCGGCCCGGGCAGCGCGAGGCGATCCACCGGACCGCCGACGACCTCGTCAGACTGTCGATCGCCGACGAGTGGGGCCGCAACTGGGCGCGCCTGTACGGCGTCGACGCGTCCGGCGTCCCCGACCGGCCGCTGGAGCCGCTCGGCCGCACCGCCTGGTGCTACGGCGCGCCCGGTGTGAGCTCGGCACTGCTCGATGCCGCCGATGCGCTCGGCAACGATGACTGGCGCGAGGTCGCCGTCGACGGCTTCCACACCGAGATGCGGCGGCTCCGCGACGGCAGCGGCCACATCGACGCGGCCACCCTGTGCCACGGCCTGTCCGGACCGCTGCTCATCGCCCAGAAGATCGCCGACCGGACCGGCGACGAGGCGATGCGCGGCGTCGTGCTCGAACTCGTCGAGCGCATCCTCGGCTACTGCGACTTCGACCTGCCGCTCGTCGTCCAGGAAATCCACATCGGAGCGCCCGGCATCCGGCTCGATAGTCCCGGCCTGCTCGACGGCGCCGCCGGTGTGGCTCTGGCACTGTGGTCGACGCTGCGACCGCAGGAGACCGCATGGCAGCGCGCCCTGCTGATCCGGTGACGATCCGAAAGGGAACGAACATGACCGAGCCGACGAGCGGCGGGCGCGCGTTCGCGGCCGCGGATTTCTTCATGGTCCGCGCCCCGCTCCTGCCCGCCGACGCCCTCTGGCCCGACCGCCCCGCCCCGAGCGGGCCGCCGGACCTGGACAGTTTGCGCGCCGAAGGCCGCCGAACGCTGCGGGAACTGGCGGCCGAGCCCCGGATCCGCCAGGCGCTGCACGCCGCGAGCCCGAGCCTGTACGCCGGCCTCACCGACGGCCGCACGGTCTCCGAGAAGCGCCGCGCCCGCAGCGACTCCACACTGCTGCGCTACCTGAGCCGGATGTCCGCCCGGCCCACCCCGCTCGGCCTGTTCGCCGGAGTCGGCATGGGGCGCTTCGGCTCCCGCACCGCCCTGGGCCTCGCCGCCGACCCGGTCGCCCGCACCCGCACCCGCGCCGACTCCGGCTGGCTGCTCCATCTCATCGCCGGACTCGAACGCGACCCGTCGCTCCGCGATGCGCTGCCGCTGCGCCGCAACGACCTGCTGTACCGGGTCGGCGACCGGGCCGTGCTGCCGCGCACCAGGACCGACCACAGCGACGACCAGCGCGTCGACCTGCGCCTGACGGCGCCCGCCGACCGCGCGGTCCGGCTCGCGGCCACCGGACTCGACCACGGCGACCTCGTCGCCGACCTCCTCCGAGCGTTCCCCGGCGCCGGCGAAGACCGCATCCGGGCCCTCCTGGCGCAGCTCTGGGACCTCAACATCCTCGGCAGCGACCTGCGGCCGCCGTGCAGCGCCCCGTTCCCTGAACGCCACCTCGCCGACCGGCTCGACCGATCCCCGGCGACCGCCGCCGCGGCCGCCGACCTGCGCGAAGCCGCCGAACTCCTCGGCGCCGTCGACGACGCGAACGGCCGCGCCGACGTGTCCGTCCTCGACAAGCTCACCGAATCGCAGCGGCGCCTCACCCCCGCCCACACCGGCCCCACCTACCAGACCGACACCGTCCTGGACCTGACCGGGGCCGCACTTCCCGCCCCGATCGCCGAAGCCGCCGCCGAAGCCGCCGAACTCCTGTTGCGCCTCGGCGGCACCGTCCCACGACCCGACCACATCGCCGCCTACCACCACATGTTCCTCGAGCACTACGGCGCGGGCACCGAGATCCCGCTCCTCGACGTCCTCAGCCCCGAGAAGGGCATCGACGCTCCGAACTCCTTCGTGTCCCCGGTCCGGTCCGCGCCGCTGCCGACCTTCGCGCGGCCGACCCCCGAACGGCGCGACCGCGCGCTCGTGCGCCTCCTCTCCGGCGCGCTCCGAGACGGCCGCCGCACCGTCGACCTGAACGACGACGACGTCGAGGACCTCACCGTCTGGCGCCCCGACCACCACACGTTCCGAGTCCCGCCCTCACTCGATGTGTACTTCCAGATCGCGGCGGCCTCCGCCGACGCCGTCGACGCCGGCGACTGGTCGATCGTGCTCAACACCGCCGGGATGTTCAAGGGCCTCCAGTCGTTCGGCCGCTTCGCCGACCTCTTCGGCGACGACCACCTGGCCGACCTCCGCGGCTTCGCGGCCGCCGAGGAGGCCGCGCTCCCCGACGCGATCGTCGCGGAGCTCAACTGCGAGCCCGCCCACGCCCGCGGCGGCAACCTCGTCGTCAGGCCGCCCGTCCGCGGATACGAGGTCAGCGTCAACGCCGCCCCGACCCTCCCCGCGGACCGCCAGATCGCGCTCGACGAGATCATGCTCGGCGCCACCGGCGACCGCTTCTACCTCTGGTCCCCGCGGCACGGCAGGGAGCTGCTGGTCGTCCAGAGCCAGGCCTACACCCGGTTCATGGCCGCCAATGCCTGCCGGGCCCTCCTCGAACTCTCGGCCGACGGTCTCGCGCCCCCCGCCCGCTTCGACTGGAGCATCGCCGAAGGCGCCCCCTTCCTGCCGCGCCTCACCAGGGGTCGAATCGTCCTCTCCCCGGCGCAGTGGCACCTCGACGAGGCCGCGCTCGACCGCCCCGCCGACCCCGACGCCTGCTACACCGCCGTCCAGCGCTGGCGGGAGGCCTGGCAGGTCCCCGCCCGCGTCCGCCTCGCCGCCGCGGACCGCCGCCTGCTCCTCGACCTCGACCATCCCCTTTGCACCGACGAGCTGCACCGGGAGATCGCCAAGAACGGGGCCGTCACCCTCCAGGAAGTCCTCCCCGACACACCCGACCTGTGGTTGCGCGACACCGATGACCGCAGATTCCACGCGGAGTTCGTCCTCCCCGTCAGAGCCCGATCGGCCATCGAGACCCGGGAGCCGATCCGCACCGATCCCCGCGGGCCCGCCCCGGCGCGCCGCCTCACCGCGGGCTCCGAGTGGACGCACCTCAAGCTCTACGCCGCCTCCGACCGGCACGCCGACCTCTTGACAGGGCCCGTCGCCGAGCTGGCGCAGGAACTGCGTGACTCCGGCGCTGTCGACCGCTGGTTCTACATCAGGTACTTCGATCCGCTCCCGCACCTGCGGCTCCGGTTCCACGCCGCCGCCCCTGACGTCAGGGAGCGCATCTCGGCCCGGCTCGCCGCCTGGAGCGGCTCGCTCGTCGCCTCCGAGGCCGCGTTCGACACGGCCCTAGTGAGCTACGACCGCGAGACGCACCGCTACGGCGGCCCGGACGCGATCGAAATGCTTGAAATGGTCTTCGCCGCCAACAGCGACACCTGCGTCCAGCTCATGCGCCTCGCCGCCGCCCACGACGATCTCGAACCGGAGCTGCTCGGCGCGCTCGCGCTCCAACGCCTCTGCGCCGACTGGGGCGCCGACGCCGACGCCATCGCCGTCGAGACCCTCGGCCAGGACGTCTCCGAAGCCGGACGCAGCCGCTTCCGCACCCTGCGGCCGCTCCTGTGTGAACTCACCGCCCCCGGCCAGCCCGGCCGCGACCCGCGCGCCGCCCGCTACCGGCCGTTCCTCGACGCGGTCTTCGAACGCCAGGCCCCGGTCCTCGCCGACGCCGGGCGCGCCTACCGCGCCCTCGCCGACCGCGGTGGCGCCTCCCGCAGCGAGCGCAACCTCCTCGAAAGCCTCATGCACATGCAGTGCAACCGGCTCCTCGGTGCCGACCGCACCAAAGAGGAGACCGCCCGGGAACTGTGGGCACTGGCCCACCGCGCCATCCGCGGGCGCCCGGCGCCTTCGGAGCGGCAGTGACCTTCCGGGCCGCGCTCACCGCGCTGCGACCGCACCTGCGGGGCCGGCGGCGCCTCCTGCTCGCCGTGGTCGCCCTGTCCGTCCTCGGGGCCGGGGCGACGCTCGCGCAGCCGCTGGCAACGCGCTCGCTCCTGTCCGCGCTCGACGGCGACGGTCCTGTGGGGCCGCGCGTCGCCGTGCTCGCGGCGCTCGCCATCGCCGCCGCGCTCCTGACCGCGGCGCAACAGTACGCGCTCCAGAGGGCGGCCGGGGGACTGGTCCTGTCCACGCGGCGCCGCCTCGTCGACCACCTCCTGCGGATACCGGTCGCCGAGTTCGACCGCCGCCGGACCGGCGACCTCCTCGCGCGAGTCGGGCTCGACACGAGCCTGATCCAGGCGGTGCTCACCACCGGCGTCCTCGACATCGCCGCGGGCCTGCTCGTCGTATCGGGCGCGGTCGCGATGATGCTCCTGCTGGACCCGCTGATGTTCGTCATCACACTCGTCGGCCTGGCGGGCATGGCCGTCGGCGTCCTGGTGATGCCCCGCGTCCGCGCCGCCGCCGAACGGACCCAGGAGCACCTCGGGGAGATGACCGCGGATGTGGAGCGCGCACTCTCCGCCGTCCGCACCGTCAAGGCATGGAACGCGGAACGGCGCGAGAGCGCCGTCGTCGCCGCGTCCGCCCAACGCGCCTACGAGGCCGGACTGCGGCTCGCCGCGCTCCACGCCCGGCTCGGCCCGACCGTGAACGCCGCGTCCCAAGGGGCGCTGCTGCTCGTGCTCGCGGTGGGCGGGGCCCGAGTGGCCGGCGGCCAGATGACGGTCGGCGACCTCGTCGCGTTCGTGATGTTCCTGTTCCTCCTCGCGATGCCGGTCAACGAGGCGATCGGCGCGATCGCCCAGATGCAGACCGGCCTCGCGGCCCTCGGCCGCGTCGAGGAGCTCATGCGCCTCCCCGTCGAGGCCCGCGACCGGCCCACCGCGCCCGCACCCCCCGAACCGGACGGATCCGCGATCCGGTTCGACCGCGTCCACTTCGCATACCACGACGCCGCGCCCCTGCTGGACGACGTCGACTTCGCCGTGCCGCGCGGCTCCCGCGTCGCAGTCGTCGGCCCTTCCGGCGCAGGGAAGTCCACTTTGCTCGCCCTCGTCGAGCGGTTCTACGACCCCGGCTCCGGAAGGGTGCTCGTCGACGGCGTCGACGTCCGGCACCGGTCGGTCAAGGACCTGCGCCGCCGCATCGCCTACGTCGAGCAGGACACGCCGGTGCTCGCAGGCTCCCTCCGCGACAACCTCCGGCTCGCCGCCCCCGGCGCGAACGACGCGGGCCTGCTCGCCGTCCTCGGCCGCGTCGGCCTCCGCGGCCTCGCCGAGCGCTCGCCGCTCGGACTGGACGCACCGGTCGGCGACGGCGGCGTCCTGCTCTCGGGCGGCGAACGCCAACGCCTCGCACTGGCCCGCGCACTGCTCTCACCCGCACCGATCCTGCTGATGGATGAGCCCACGAGCAACCTCGACGCGCGCAGCGAAGGCGCCGTGCGCGACGCCATCGCCGCGACCGCCACCCACCGAACCGTCCTGATCGTCGCCCACCGGTTGTCCACAGTGACCGACGCGGACCGCATCGTCGTCCTCGACTCCGGTCGCGTCATCGGCGACGGACCGCACGAGGCGCTCGTGGAGACCTGCGGCCTCTACCGCGACCTCCTGCGTCGCCAACTGCTGCTGCCCGCCGCATGACGGCCGCCGTGGTGAAACCCGGTACCCGCCTCCCCGCTGGAGTTCAGGCCGCGGCCATGCCGACCGCGATCGTGACGCAACGTTGAAGCGGGTCTGAAACCGCTGATTGCGACGCTCGACGCCCACCGATCCGAACGTCCGCGCAACAGCGCGGGCCCACGAGAAGGAAGCAATCCATGGGCAGAAAGACGATCGCGACGGCGCTGATGGCGCTGGGAATCCTCGCCGGGCTGACCGGCACCGCCTCCGCCGCGGAGCAGGCTTCGGCCGGCACGCACGATACGGTGTCGCCGATGGCGGTCTGGTACACCCACAGCTACCACGAGGCGTCGTACGAGTGCGACCAGACTGGCTACGAGCTCGTGTCGGCAGGGTTGGTCCAGGCGTACACCTGCAAGCAGGACGGGCCGTACCCGCAGAAGCCCTGGAGGCTCCGCGTCCTCGACTAGGGGGTTCCGGACTGGGTCGAGGCCGCCGATGCGAACTTCGACCCAGTCCGGTCGAGCGGCGGTCATCACCCGGGACCGCCCGGCCCGGCGAGGCGCAGCCCTGACCCGGAGACGGTTGGAAAACGCTGGAATCCCGCGGCGAATCGGTTGTCAGCATCGAAACCACCGCGCAGACCGATCCCCTGAAGGCGGCCCCTTGACGATGACACGATCGACCTCCTCCGGATCGAAGGTCCTCAGCGAACTCACCGCCTGGCTGCGGGCGTACCTGGACCGCACGGGCGAATCGCCTGAGGCGGTCGCGGCCGGACTGGGCGTTCCCGTCGGACTGCTCCGCTCCTGGCTCGCCGGAGAACGGATCACCGAGGGCGACAACGAGTTCGCGCACCTGGACACGTCGGCGAAGTTCGGCGAGTGGCTGCGCGCCCACATCGCCGCTTCGGGCTGCTCGGTACGGGACATCGCCGACGCCACCCCCGAAGTCAGTCTCAGCACCCTCTACAACTGGATCCGCGGCGACCACCTCCCGCCCCCGCCCACCGGCGAGGAACCCGACCGGCTCGACCTGGTCCTGCGCAACCCCCTCCTGAACCTGAGCCTGCGCCAGCGAATCCAGCTCGACGAGATCCGCCGCCGCCTTCTCGGCGTCTCTGTGCGCACCGTCGGCCTCGAATCGGGCTGGCCGACCCGCGGCCTCCCGGCCGACATCCGCTCTTTCACCGGGCGCGCGGCCGAGCTGCGGCAACTCGACCGGCTGCTGCTGGAGTACGTGCGCCACCGCGGCCCGGCCGCGTTCGTGCTCACCGGCACTGGCGGCGTGGGCAAGACCGCGCTGGCCGTGCACTGGGCCCGCGCCCGCGAGGTGCGCGCCACGCTCGCTGACGGGTGCCTCTTCCTCAATCTGAACGGCTACGCCGAGCGCTCCCCGATGCGTCCCGACGACGCACTCACCAGCCTGATGATCCAACTCGGCGTCGAACCGCGCGACATCCCCGACGACCCGGGCGCGAAGTCGGCGATGTACCAGGAACGGCTCGCCGGTAGGCGACTGCTGCTCGTCCTCGACAATGCCCACAGCGAACCCCAAGTCCGCCCACTGCTGCCGACCGAGCCCGGATGCCTGGCGGTCATCACCAGCCGCAGCGCCCTGCACGGCCTTGCCGCCACCGACCCGAACGTCCGCTCGCTGAACCTACGGCCACTCACCGGCCCCGAGGCGGGTTCGCTGCTGCGGCGCCTGCTCGGACGCCTGGCGACCGGGGCCGCCACGGAGACCGCGATCGACACGCTTGCACGGGTCTGTGACAATCTCCCGCTCGCGCTCACCATCGCGGCCGCGAACTACCTGAACCACCACTGGCGCACCACCGGCATCGACGCCTACGCTACCGCCCTCGCGGAAGGGCGCGCCGAACTCGCGGTCGGCCCGACCGACCCCGGCACGGCCGTCACCACCGCGCTCGACCACTCCTACCGGCACCTCGATGATGAAGCCCGCCGCACCTACCGCCTGCTCGGACTCCACCCCGGACCCGACTTCGCGGTCGAGGCCGCCGCGAGTCTCACCGCACTGCCTGTCGAACGGACGCGGACGCTGCTGACCGAACTCGTCCAGTCGAACCTGCTCACCACCACAGCGGACGACCGATACGGCTTCCACGACCTGATCCGCGACCACGCCCGCGGCATCTCCCAGCGCACCGACGCTGACCAGGAGCGAAAGGCCGCGCAGCAGCGCCTGCTCGACCATTACGTCCACACCTCGTACACCGCCGACCGACTCCTCGACCCCGCCAGGGACGACGTGCCCCCTGCCGAGGCCGAACCGGGCACGGCGACAAAGGAACTGCGCGACCTCGACGAAGCGAACGCGTGGGTCGGCGGCGAACGACCCGCGCTGATCGCGGCGGCCGCGCATGCCGAACGGCACGGGTTCGACGACCACTGCTGGCGGATCGCCTGGAACCTTGCGGTGTACCAGTTCAAGGCCGGACTGTGGCACGAGATGGCCGATGTCTGGACCACCGCCTCGGCCGCCGCCGACCGGATCGGCGACACACTCGTCCGGGCCCGCTGCCACCGCATGCTCAGCTACGTCTATAACAGCCTGGCCCGGCTGGACGAAGCCCGCACCGAACTGGAAGCGGCCATTCAGCTCAGCGAGTCGGCCGGCGACGACGCCGGTGTCGCCCACGCGCTCCGCTCGCTCGGCCGCGTCGCAGGCGACCAGGGCCGCCACGCCGACGCCGTCGCGACCTACCGCCGCGCGTACGAACTGTTCGACCGAAGCGGGCACTGGGAAGGTCTGGCCACCACCCTCAGCTCAATCGGCTGGCACCTCGCGAAACTCGGCGACTTCGAGCAGTCCGTCGACTACTGCTCGCGCGCGCTCACAGGCCTCCGCGCGGCGGGAGACCGGTTCGGTGAGGCCGCCACACTCGACAGTCTCGGCTACGCCTACCACCACTTCGGCCGGCACCGCCTCGCCGTCCGCCATTTCCGGCAGTCGATCGAGCAGTACCGGTTCATCGGCGAACGCCACGGCACGGCCATCGCGCTGACCAACTTCGGTGACCTGCTCGCCTCGATCGACCACCCCGAGATGGCGCGCGGACTATGGCGACAGGCACTCGCCGTCCTCGACGAACTCGACCATCCCGACGCCGCCGGGGTCCGCGAAAGGCTCGGAGGCTCAGGCGCCGCCCGCGGGGACTGAGCCGAGGTGGGGCCGGGGCCTCGAATCGGCCCCAGCCCTGGCGCTCCGGCCGGTGACAGCGGATAAGTGACCTGGACGAGGCCGACAAGGCCGTCGTCGAGGAGGGCGCGGTTGAGGGAGAAACTCCCCTGGGAGCGCAATGGCGCCTAAGGCTCGGCTTCGAGCCGGGCGACAACGTCGACGGTGTCGCCCTTGACGACCGTGCCGTCGGGCCGGTCAAGGGGGCCCCGAGTCGGGAGGAGACCACGGTGGCGGGGAGGTCGCGCATACGGATGCCCAGGCGACGGGAACATTGATGCCATTGGTGTTGCCGTCGAGCATCTGGACGAGCTCCCGATAGGTACTGGCACCGAAGACCATTCGCTGATCCCCGCTGTAGGGCGCGAGACGATGGGCGAGGCGTTCGGGTCCGTCGAAGGTGTAGGTCGCTGTCACGGTGTGCTCCTTCCGCTCGGTGGCGCGGTCGCGCTCGTGCAAGGGAATTACACCCGCGGCGTGCGGTCACCGAAAGGCGCTGCTGCAATCCGCTGGAATACCGCGGGGAGGCCTCCATGCGTTACCCGTGAAGTCGCTCTGCGCGAGAGGGGCGAACTCGCCCTCGCCTGGTCGTCGTACGGCCCAAGCGGTCTTCGAATCCCGAGAGCGTCACGATTTCGAACCGGCAAGCGATTTGGCGGTCGGGTTCCACCGCGGCGCTCTTGGCCGGTCTGCTCACCGAGGACGCCCACTGGGTCAGGCTCGCCGAAGGCCGCCGCTCGCGGCGTCCGCGATCGTCACCGCTGAGGCGGTCGTGCCGGTGCCCGTGGACGGCTCCCACTGGGCGAGTATCGACGCCCACCTGGATGACTCGGGCGCCGCCCCGTTGTCCGAGCGGCGCGCTGTTCTGGCGATCGGATCGAACCGATCCCTATCTACCTTGTGCCGGAAATACGCCCGCGTACCAGGCTGGGTCCTGCCGACGTTGCGCGTGACCGTCGCCGGGCTCGAGGTCGGCCACGCCGCGGCGTGTCCGGGCCGGGTTGGATCCCATGGGCGCCCAAAGCCGGCGACCTCGGCGTTCGCTGCTCGTACGAGGTGCCGTTCTTCGACGTCGAAACGCTCGCCGTCTTGGACGCGACGGAACCCAACTACCACCGGAGCGCGCTGCCAGCTGAGCGTGACGTGCGGCTGGAGGACGGGCAGGTCCTCGAAGGCGTTGACCTGTACCGCTCCTAGCACTGCCTCATCTGCGGACCGGACGGCACTGCCGTTCCCGCTGGCGGACAGGCGCAAGCGCTTGAGCTTGTCGCGGCCGCGCTCGGCCGAACCGTCACCCACGCTGACCTTGCCACCGACGCCAACCTGCGCGAACAAGCCCGGGAAGCACTCGCGGCCACGGCAGTCGGCGACGGGCTCACGGCCGTGACCACACACGCACCATGACCACGTTCAAGGTGATCGCCACCGACCTCGACCGAACACTGCTCGGTCCCGGCGGCATCATTACCCCCAGAGCCCTGGCTGCACGCGCCCGCGGCATTGCCACCGTCGCGGTCACTGCACGCCCACACCCGGCCTTCGCAGTGTGCGTGGGCCGCCGACGTCTTCGATGCCGCCATCTGCGCTGGCGGGACGACCGTTTGGAACCCCGCGGCCGGGCCGCCACAGTCGAGCACACCGTGGACCGCGCCGCAGCCGCGGCAGCTCGAACTTGCTGCGGGCCTGGGCCAGGTCCACGGACTTCTCCGCAGCGGCACGAGCAGAATGCTGTTGGGGCCAGCCTAATTGGGCCTCCTCACGAGAATCCACGAGGAGCTACCTCACCCGCTTTCTCGCTGCCCCAACACTTATCGGACTGCTGCATCATCGGCCCTGACGCGGAGCTACCAGGAGTGGGCGGAGGATTCGAGCAGGGCCAGGTATTCGGGGTCGATGTCGCCGGTGGCGGCGAGTTGTTTGGCGCGGGTGAGGCATTCGCGTCGGAAGGTCGGGTCGGGGCTGGCGGCGGCATGGGCTGCTGCGAGGAAGCACACCTGGGCCGGGTCGATGCCGGCGCGGGGGAGGCCGTGGGCGCGGATCTGTTCGGTGAACCACTGGGTGAAGTCTTCGAGCGTGCGTCGGGCGAGGAAGGCGTGGCTGCGTGCGAGGTCGTCGGCGGTGAGGTCGTCGCCGGCCATGTGGCGGCGGTGGGCGTCCTCGCACTCGCCTCGGCCGTCGAGCCCGGTCTCCTCCAACGCCAGGAGCGCGGCCGCGATGTCCCACGGCGGGCCTTCGGCCTCAGCGTGGTCGGCGTGGTCGCCGGGGCTGGTGCTGAAGGCGGCGGCGAGGTTCGGGCCGTAGGGGACGGGGTCGATGGTGCCTGCGGGGGTGCCGATTGTGGTGCGGCGGACGCGGAATGCGCCGCGGTAGGGCGGAATCTCGCCGAAGAGGGTCGTCGTGACCGGTTCCAGGACTTGGGTGTCGACGCCGGTGAGCGGTCCGAGTTCGTCCCAGCCCCATTCGCGGAGCAGTGAGCCGGTGACCGGCATCCCTTGGAAGTGCGGGAGTTGCTGCGGCGGCGTGAGGTAGTCGCTCCGAGCGGGGTCGCGGGAGGCTGCGATGGCGAGCGTGTGTGTCTCGGTAAAGCCGGTGTCGGTGGTCGTGATGACTTGGTCGAGGACGGCCCAGGCCCAGTCGGGGAGTGCGGTATCGGTCTCGCCCACAACGGCACCCCTTCTCATCGCGGTCAAGCCAGGATCGTAGCAATGCGGTTACGTTCCCGTCCGTGTCGATTCTCCGTTTCGGTCTGTCGCAGCATGATGGTCCCGGCGGCTTCCGTCCGGATGTCGATGCGGTGGCTGAACCGGGCAGACGGCTGGCTTTCATGACGCCAGTGCCGTGCCACACTTGTTGGCGGGGCTCGGCTCTGCGGCGCTGTGGTCGGCTGGTGAATGTGGACCAAGCTACCGAGGCAGGCTGGGAGCGACTGCGGGCCACAAGATGGAACCCTCCAACGCCTACATCATATCGACGTTCGTGAAGGTGTCGCATGTGTGGAATTCGGGCCTTGGCATGCGCGGTAGCCTCCACCGTGCCGGGTTTGAACAGTTGTGGGTCGCTGCCCGGGCTGGCATGTCGCGGATGCAGCTCGTGACCGAGTTCGGTGTTAGCCGCAGGGCGACCTATTGATCAAGGCCGGTGGAGTCTGATGCTGTGGTGCTATCGGACTGCGTGGCCGAGCAACCTGCGGTAACCCGTGCGCAAGCCGAGGGAATATCGACTTCTCAACAGGGTCTCGCCTTCATCACATCCTCAGAACGACTTGTGAGGCGCGAGAGTGCAACTGCACCTTGTGCGCCTTCGTGGATTTTGAAGCACTTTGTGTCCCAACTAAGGAGGACCCTATGCGACTGCGATTGGGCTTAGCATCAGTACATGTTGGAGCTTACGGACGACGCAGCATCCGGACCGACGGTCGGTGGAGGAGATGGAGCGTTGGCTGAGTTCTCCGCGCTACGCCAAGAGATCCTAGAGCGGGTCAAGGCCCAACAGCAGTTGTTGACCTTGCAACTGACTGTGACCGCCACCATCTTCGGTTTTGCGATTTCACGACCAGACATGACCGCAGTGCTTCTCATCGTGCCGTTCAGCTCGTATCTGCTGTGCGGGCGACTGGTTTCCCAGCACTTCGGGACCGTCCGCGTGGCCGAGTTCATCCGGGACCATCTGAGTAAAAGGGTTCCAGGTGGCCTTCACTGGGAGACATGGCTGCGACAGTCGCACCCGAAACCGCACCTACTTGGATCGCTGCTGCCTTTGCTCTTGACGTTCGGCGGGGCGAGCGCACTAGGGCTAGCGTCGACCCTTGGCCATGTATTCGGAAACAGCGGCGTGGACATGGGCCTCCGTGTCGGTCTTATCGCGGTGTGGATCGTCGGCCTGGCTACCGCCGTTCTATCGGTCATGCTGGTCCTGCAAATGACCGGACGGGCACCGGTCCGTGCATGGCGGCAAACCTGCCTGTTCTAAGAGCTTGTCTCAGTTGGTGAGTTTCTTGTGGCAGGTGAGGGCTGCTGCGGGGGCGAGGAATGCGGTGAACACGTGATCCGGCCCGGCGGAACGCGGTGCGCGAGGCGAGGCGGCCACAGCATGGCGCTCTCGCCACGGGACGTCATTCGGCGCGGATGTACGTCGAGTCGTAGCCGTCCGACGTCCAGGCGAGCGTGTCGCCGTCGGCTTGGACGGTCACCTCCGCGGTGAACTCGTAATCCTCGGCGCCGGTCTCGTCCTGCGAGTCCTCCGACGGCGTGAACTCGATCGTGAACGTCGAATCGGACGAGGGGACGGCGGTGCCCTCCCAGTAGTCCACGATGGTGCCCTCGGTGGTGTATTTCGCGTAGCCCGAGGCGTCGATGGTCAGGGTCGAGGCCTCGGGTGGTGCGGCGTCCAGGTTCCAGGTTCCCTCAAGGTCGCCCACGCCCTCGGAGGTCGGGTCCTCCTCGGCGGGTGTGGAGGTCGCGTCGGCAGGGGTGGAGGTCTCGGCGGGCGCGGAGCTCGCAGTCTCCTCGGGAGACTCGCTGGTGCAGGCGGTCAGTGCGACGGCGGCGGCCATTCCCGCGGCTGCGGCAATCGTCCGAACGTGGTGCGAGAGTGCAATCATGCCCGGATTGTACTTAAGCGCGGCAACCGTTTCTGGGTCGAGACCTCGCGCCGCCGAACCACGATCCCGGCAGGCGGCCCGAGTCGAAATGCCTTCGGCGCCACTGCCCGAAGACGCCGGTGTGACGGCAAGGCTGCAAATCCGGCTGTACGACAATGATTCTGTGTGGGCCATCGGAAATACCCACACAACAGCCGGGAAGAAGTCCTCGCCGATATGGTGCGCGTAATGGACCTGCTTGAGCAGCAGTCGAGTGCACGACGCTCCAGCACCTGATGGAATCACGGCTGGAATAGGACTCTCCGGCGCGGTCACGATAGGGAAGCGGTCCAGCACACCAGTGGAGGGGGCCGCTTCCGGTGGGCGCCACGGTCGCATTGCGGGCGACCTTCAAGGGCAATCGCACGATTGGGGATTGGCTTTACCATTACGCCTACGCAGCATGACCCGGCCTGCTGCGAGAGCACCTGCGACCCGGGTCGTTGAGGCGGTCCAGGTGAGGCGGCGGGTGCCCTTGCGAGTCCGATCAGGCGGCGGTGAGCTGCGAGTTTCAGGGAAAGCCACTGTGCGGCGGCCCTGTCGACGGGAATTACGGCAGTGTAGGCGACAAAGGCAGGCACGGAACCCCTTGGTGGACAACTGCTTTCGTAGCAGATCCAGCATCTGCCCGGGGGTTTCCTTGTGCCTCAACAGGCTTCAGTCACGCTCAGTCAGTGCGGTCCGCCCTGCCAGGCGTTCCAGAGCCGCATGTAGAGCCCTTCTCTGCGAAGAAGCTCCTCGTGGTCGCCGAGTTCGCGGATGCGGCCGTCGTCGATCACCGCGATGCGATCCGCTACGCGCGCTGTGGCCAGGCGGTGCGCGATCGTGATCACGGTGCGATCTTCCAGCACCGACCACAGGGACCGTTCCACGGTGCTTGCGGATCCGGGCGTGAGGAGCGATGTCGCCTCGTCGAGGACGACGGTTTGCGGGTCGCTGAGGAGAACGCGGGCGAGCGCGATCTGCTGAGCGTGAGCGCCGGAGAGACCGTCGTCCTGGCTGACGACCGTGTCGAGGCCCGCGGGAAGGCTGTCGAGCCAGTGCGCGCCGACGGCGCTCATCGCCGCATGGAGTTCGTGGTCCTCGGCATCCGGGTGGGCCAGGAGAAGGTTGGTACGAATCGTGTCGTGGAACAGATGCTGTTCCTGGGTGACGAGTGCGATTTGGGATCGGCGGACTTCCAGGGGCAGCGCGGATGCCTCGACGCCACCGAGAGTGATGGAGCCGGTGGTCGGCGCTTCGATGCCTACCAGGAGGCGGGCGAGCGTGGATTTTCCGGCGCCTGAGGCGCCGACGATCACCAGGTTCTCGCCGGGGCGGATCTCGAGGTCGATGCCGTGGAGGACGGTCGGGCCATGCGAGTAGGCGAAAGACACATTGGAGACGACGACGGCCGACCCAGAGGGGATGCCAGTCGACGTCGGCGTGTTCGCGATGTTCGAGCCGGCAAGACCTTCGACTCGCGCGAACGATGCGATGCCGCTCTGCAGCGATTCGAGCCAGAGAAGGACGACGTCGAGCGGGGCGCTTATCTGCCGCACGTACAGGAGGATCGCGATGAGCGAGCCCAGGGCGATGGCGTTCGCCTGGAACATCCACGCGCCGACGAGCAGTACTACCACCAGGGCGATGGCGTAGGAGGAGTCCACCGCGGGGAACAGGACACTGCGCAGGCGCAGTGTGGCGAATTGCGCGGCGCGTGCCGTCGCGGCACGGCGCACGATGTCGTCCTGCCGTCGGCGCTGGAGACCGTAGAGTTCGACGGCTCTGGCGCCGTTGACAGTCCCGGACAGGCTCTCGGCAAGTTGGGCGTGTCCGTCGGCCTCGGCGAGATATCCCGACGCCGCCCGGCGCAGGTACCAGCGAGTGACTACGGGAATGCCGAGCATGCCGATGATCGTGACGATAGCGAGCGGAACGCTGAGGACCGCGATGAAGATGAAGGTCAATACGACCTGCACGATCGAGATCAGCATCTCCGGGGCGGCGTTGCTGAAGATCCCCGTAACGCTGCGCGTGTCGTTGGTGGTTCGGACCATCAGGTCGCCAGCATCTGCCTTGTCGACGATCCTGGCCGGCAGGTTGAGGACGCGATCGACGATCGAGCGGCGGAGCCGTTGCGACAGGCGTAGGCCGTACCGTGCCGTCACCAGGAACGAGTACCGCGAGATCAGCAGTTGCAGTACGGCCAGTATGACGAGCGCGGCACCGTATCGATCGACCTCCGCGAGGCTCGCTCCGCCGGTGATCTTGTCGATCATGACGCCGGCCAGCCACGGTGGTGCGAGCGCGAGCGCGGCGGCGACGGTCCCGAACCCGATGGTGAAGAAGAACATCCCCGGATCGGCGCGGACCAGCCGCGCGGCGGCCCGGCCCAGCTCACCTCGCGAGGCGATCGGGAATCCCGACTCCGACGTGTGCTCCATCAGCTCGTCTCGCCTTCATCGCTCGAGTTTCGCGACACCAGCGTTCGATAGCGTCCGTTCGATGCGGTGAGGCTCGCGTGAGTCCCCGATGCCACCACGAGTCCTTCTTCGACGAGATGGACGACATCGGCCGCGGAGAGAACGGTGGCCGAGTCACTGAAGACGAGGGTCGTCAGCTCGCGCCGTGCGTCTCTGACACGCTCGACGACCTGGCTCTCGGTGACGGCGTCGACAGCGGAAAGCGGGTCCAGAGCCAGTAGCACGGCCGGCCTGGCCGCGAGCGCGCGAGCAAGACACAGTCGCTGTCGTTGGCCGCCGGACAAGTTGCTTCCTCGTTCAGCGATCTGGGTGTCCCATCCGTCGTCAAAGCCGCGCAGCATCTCATCGATGCCGCTCGCGAAGGCGACGTGCTCTCGCTCGGCGTCGCCTTGATCCCCATTCGTGAAAACGACGTCACGCAGCGGGCCGGCGAAGAGGTAATCGCTGTCGTCCAGGGGAAGGACCGCTCGCCGCAACACCATCGCATCGATCTCGGCGAGCGGCTGATCGCCCCAGCGGGCATCGGACGTCTCGATCCCGGCGAGTCGTTCCATGATCGTTTTCGCTTGGCGGCGGTCGTCGGTCGCGACGACGGCGAAGACTCCGTGCTCGAGGCGAAGCCCGGACTCGGGGTCGGACAAGGCCGCGGTCGCATCGTTCACCGGTGCGGTACCGCGCGGCCGGGGCTCGATCGAGAGGAACTGGGTGGCCCGCTGCGCGGAGACGAGCGCTCGATTGATGTCGATCGCGGCCTCGATGAAGAACGAGACCGGCACGACGACGACCGCTACGTATCCGAACACCGCAACGAATTCGCCCACGGACATGTCTCCTTGCACGGTCATGCGGGCGGTGAGCCACATGACGATCGCGAGGAAGAGCGCGGGCAGGCCGACTGCGATGCCCCTGATCCAGCTTTCGGTTGTCGCCAGGCGGTATCCGGTGCGTCGAACGAGGTCGGACTCGACCTCCCATCGCTCGGCGAACAGCGACTTTCCTCCCAGCGTGGTCAACACGCGAAGGCCCGAGACGATGTCCACGATGCGACCGGAAAGCGCCGCCTCCGCTTCCCGGTATGCCATGCCGTGGACGCGGAAGCGGTTCAGGACGGGCCCGAGCAGCAGGAGCAGAGCAGGCGCTCCGATCAGGATGACGACCGCGAGCAGCGGCGAAATACGCAGGAGCGCTGCCGCGATGACGACGTAGGCGACGACAGCGCCCACACCCGGGCCCGTCACCGTGAGGCTCCGCGCCATGGTCCAAGCGTCGCTGACTCCGATGGCCGCGACCTCGCCGGCCGCGGCCCGGCGTTGCAGGGACGAACCCAACCTGATCGACTGCGCTGCCACGGCGCGAATGGTCTGCTGCGCGGCGTAGATCCGGACCTTGGTCATCGTCCGATGACGGAGTATCGCCAGGATCGCGATACCGATCCCGACCGCGCCCAGGATGCCGGCCCACATCCACACCTTCGCCCCGAAGCCGTGCCGGAGTCCATCGTCGACGGCGAGCGACAGCAGCAGCGGAGGAACGGTCAGCCCGACCATCCACGTGCTCCCGAGGAGCGCGCCCAGCAGCACCCGCCTCCATTGGCTGCGGACGAGCCACCACAGGTAGTGCCACGGTCCCCTCAAATAACGATGACGCCGCTCCATCCCTACTCCGATCGCCTGTGGCCCATCGGAACGCCACCGCGAGCAGCCTACATGCGGAGCCGGTTCGGGGGCCGGACCAGGGAAACTGGCCGGCGGTGGGGATGGAAACACGCCTCTGCCTCGAATCCACTGCCACCGCGGGCCCGACGACACTTCCGGCCACGCTTAGTACCGATCACCTTGCCTGGAAAGGCTCACTGCGGGTCTTGGCTTCGCATCAGCCCCATCGAATCACGAAACACACGATTCATGCGCGTCAGACTATCGCCCGATTGAGATCACCACCGCAGCCAGGAACAGACCCCGGTCCGCTAGAAAACTCGAAACCCGTTCTTAAAAGGGGGGAAGGCCGGTCAAACGGCCGGTTTGCATTGCTGATACCGGCTATTCCGGGTCGAGGAAGTCGGTGCTGAACGCCTGGTCAAGGGTTTCGGCGGTCAACTCCATCGGACCGTCTTGGGCGGCGATGAAGTCCCATGCGGCCCGCTCGGCAAGGGTCTTGGAGCGGCGGTAGGCCGGCAGCGAGGGGTCGTCGACGGTCCACAGGGTCTCGTCGGTGACGCCTTCGGTGGTGTAGGACATGGGGCTGGCCGCGTTGGCGGCCGAGGTCATTACGACCCGCTGCACCCCGGCCCGGGCCGCGGCGGCGAGCACCCGGAGGGCGCCGTCGCGGGCGGGAGCGATCAAGGCGTTCGCGTCGCGATCGCCGCCCTCGCCGAGTGGTGAGGCGACGTGGAGGACGTAGTCGATCCCGTTCACCGCCCGATCCCAGCCCTCGTCCGCCAGCAGGTCGGCGTGGGCGAACTCCAGGCGGCCCGCCGGGTCGACGCGGGTGGCGACCGCGTCGAGGACCGCCTGTTCGCGCGCGGCCGACCGCACGGTGGTGCGCACCTCGTATCCGGCTTCCAGCAGGGCGACGATCGCCCACCCGCCCACATAGCCGGTTCCCCCGGTGACGAGCACTGTCGCGGTCATCCCCTGCCCCCTTCGATCGTGGCGGGCGCCGTGATCCGCCTTTGGGCAAGCAGCCCAGATCCCAAGAGCACGTGGGCGATCATGATCGAGTAGATCACCGCGCGCTCGAACATCCCGATGTTCCACATCCACCCGATCGACACGTTCACCATGAACGATGCGAACGCCACCAGACCGACCACACCGAGCACGAGGCTCGCGACCGACCGGCCCCGACCCAGGCCGATCCGGGCCCCATTGGCGCCGACGACGATCGCCATGGCGTTCCCGGCGACCATCACCCCCTGGGCACCGAAGGTGTGGAAGACGATCAATCCGTTCTCAACGTTCGCGTTCGAGCCTTGGAACAGGCCGACCAGGGCGACCCCGATCCCGGCGATGCAGGCGAGGACGACGATGACGGCCGGACGGGCGCTTTTGCCCAGGTCGAACGCGAGGAACGCCCCGACGATCAGCAGGACGCCGTAGATCACCCAGCCCGCGTCCATGACCGCCCCAAGCGGGGAGTTGCCGACCTGTCCGAACGCGGTCTGCGCCGGACCGGTGAGCCCGAGGTGGCTGACCCAGTGGTACAACGGCGCGTACGGCGGGTCCTGCCATGCGGCCGCGGTGACGAGCTCGGCCAGCCACGACACGAGCGGACCGAGCAGCAGCAGTGCTCCGCCGGTGCGGGCGCGGGTGCCGGTGTGGACGATTTGGGCCGTCACAGCGCCATCCCCGGGATCCGCCGCCGGATGGCCTCCATCTCGGCTTCGTCCGAGACGCCTTGGAAGTCGTGGCGCGGCGTGTACGGCGCTTCGAGTTCGCGGACTTCCTCGTCGGTGAGGTCGAGGTTCAGGGAGGCCACAGCGTCGTCGATCTGCGCGAAGGAACCGGCCCCGACCAGGGGCGCGGTCACCACGCTCTGGCGGTGCAGCCAGGCGAGCGCAACCTGCGCACGGCTGACTCCGTGCGCCTCGGCGACCTTCCCGACCGCGTCGATGATCGCGCGGTTGGAGGCATCCTGCTCGGGCGAGTAGAGCGTGTCGGCGAAAGCGCCGTCGGTGGCCGAGCGCGCGGTCGACTTGGCGTCGTCCCAGGCGCGGGCCAGGCGGCCACGCGCCAGCGGGGACCAGATGAGGGTCCCGACGCCCTCGTCCAGGCACAGCGGGATCATCTCGCGCTCCTCCTCGCGGGAGAGGAGGTTGTAGTGGTCCTGCATGGAGACGAACCGCGCCCAGCCGTTCGCCCGTTGCAGGTGCAGGGCCTTGGCGAACTCCCAGGTGTGCATTGACGAGGCCCCGAGGTAGCGGACCTTGCCGGCCTTGACGAGGTCGCTGAGCGCCTCCAGGGTCTCCTCCAGCGGTGTGGCATGGTCGTTGCGATGGACCTGGTAGAGGTCGATGTAGTTGGTGCCCAGGCGGCGCAGCGAGTGGTCGACCTCGGTCATGACCGCCTTGCGCGACAGGCCCCGGCCGTTGGGGCCCGGGCGCATCGGATGGCGCAGTTTCGTGGCGATGACGACGGCGTCGCGGTCGGCGAAGTCGGCCAGAGCCCGCCCGAGGATCTCCTCGCTGGAGCCGTTGGAGTACATGTTCGCGGTGTCGAAGAAGTTGATCCCCGCTTCCAGGGCGTGCCGGATGAGCGGGCGCGCCTCCTCCTCGCCCTTCGACCAGACGGGGTGGCCGCGGTCGGGCTCGCCGTAGGTCATCGCCCCGATCGCGATCGGGGACACGTCCAGGCCAGTGGTGCCGAGCTTGATGTAGTGCATGATGCTCCTCTACAATATGCGGAGAGTTCTCCACATACATTAACGGAGAGCTCTCCGTTTATCAAGTGGAGGTCCTGTGGTCCGTTCCGACGCCCGCCAGAACCGGGCGCGCATCCTCGCCGCCGCCCGCGAGGCCTTCGCCGAGGACGGGGGCACCTCGATGAACCAGGTCGCCCAGCGCGCCGGTGTGGGAGCGGGCACCCTGTATCGCAACTTCCCCACCCGGGAGGCTCTGGTCCTGGCCGTCTACCAGGCCGAAGTCGACCGGATCACCGGTCGCGTCGCCGACCTCCTGGCGGCCGCCCCGCCGCTGGAGGCGCTGCGCGATTGGACGCTGGACCTGGTTGAAGCCATGCGCCGCAAGCACGGCCTGGGCGAGGCCCTCAGCCCTGGTGCGCACCAGGCGGTCACCGAGCAGACCTACGGTCCCGTCATCGCTGCGATCACCGAACTCCTCGACGCCGGCAAGCGCGAGGGCGTCATCCGCGCCGACGCCGACCCCGGCGACTTCCTCCAGCTCACCGGCGCCCTCTGGCGCGCCGCCACCGAACCCGAGGACCGCGCACCGCGCATGCTCGCCCTCATCCTCGATGGCCTCCGCCCCCAGCGGTAGCGGTCCCGTCACACCGGCGCCTGGCCCAGCGCCCGGGTCCGGCCTCGCCACGGCGACGAGGTCCGGACCGCCACATTGCACACTCACCGCATCCCCGAGCTTCGCCGCGTTATCGAATGCTGCCGCCTCGGTGCCGCCTCCACAAAGCGGTCCACCAGCGCTTCGCGATATCTCCACCGCCGCCCGGCGGTGCCGGACCGGCTCGCATCAGGGCCGCGGCGCAGGGCTCGGCGGCGGAACCTTGCACGGGACTCGGGTGGCCGGCCCCGTTCGCCTCGTCCCGCGGTCGGGCCTGTTCGAATCCGACGTGATGGCGCGAGGCGGGGCGCGCACTCGACGGTCGCGTTCCTCGCTTTGCGCGAGCCACGGATCCCCTTGCTGGCCAGAGAGCTCTCCGTTAAAGTATATGGAGAGCTCTCCACATAGTGTGTCGGGCCTCGTCCAATACATCGCTCTTGGTGAACGTGTCGATCGGGTGGTGCGCCAGTAGGCGGCGACCAGCAGCACCCGATTTTCGAAGGCGACCTTCCACGGCCGGCCCTTCAGTGGCGGTTCGGCGCCCTCGACTCGCAACTGTCGCACCAGCTTCACGAACTGCCTCATCGACAAGCCGCTGAACAGCTCGATCATCGTCTCGTCCGCCGCGCTGAAAGCTCGGCCCGCAAGCTGTCTCGGGCCGATTCCCTGCATAATGCGTTGCCCGGTATCGGCGGCCGTGGTTGACTTCGCCCATGGTCGGTATCGATTGGCTGCGTGTGGGTGTCGGTCACCCCGCGGTCAGGGATGTGCTGAACATCGCGAGGAACACCGCTCCGAACCGCTTCAACCTGGTGGTGGCCGACGGCCTGTGGGCGGTGGAACTGGCCCTCGAGCTCGGTTCGCGTCTTGACCGGTTCTTCTATGCCCCCGAGCTGGTCAGGTCCTCCAACGCCGCGAAGGTCGCCATCGAGGCGGCCAGCGGTGCGTACCGCGCCTACGAGGTCTCGGCGAAGACCATGCAGCGAATGTCCGAACGCGATGCCCCCGAAGGGCTGCTGGCGCTGGTGGCGATGCCGCGTTGGGATCCCGCGCAGATCGAGCTGAGCGAGGACGCCCTGATCTTCGTCACCGACGGCATCGAGATACCCGGCAACCTCGGCACGCTCTTGCGAACGGCCGACGGAGCGCACGCCGAACTGCTGGTGATGACCAACCGGCGCACCCGCATGAGCCATCCGAAGGTCTTCCGCAGCTCCAAGGGCATGAGCCTGCATGTGCCGCACATCGAATTCGGGCAGGTAGACGACGCGATCTCCTGGCTCACCGAGCGCGGCGTGCACATCTACCTGGCCGATACGCAGGACTCCGTCCACTACCGGACGATGGACTGCTCGGGCCGGACGGCGATCGTGGTCGGGAACGAGCGGTACGGCATCACAAACCCCTGGTATGGGCACGGATTCCCGCGAGTCGGCGTCCCCATGCTGGGCGTGGCGGACTCACTGAACGTGTCCATCTCCGCCGCGATCCTCGCCTACGAGGCCCGGGCGCGAAAGCACCACCGACAGCGCTGCTCCGCGGCCGGGGAAGTAGACGGTCGACGCGTTGCCGCCCCCAGATCGGCGCGATCTCGGCCGCGATAGCTGCGGAGTGGTTCGTGATGGCAAAGATCGGATGATCATCGGGGAAATCTGAAGCGGCGCTGCCACGTTCCGTTGTCGATCCTGGAATCAAGTCGAGATATCAGGTCCTTATGGACAATGGCATGCAGACCCTTGACGTAATACGTCTGATGTTTATACGCTGTTGGTGCTCGTTGCTGAGCTTGTGTCGCGTTCCTGGCAGTGCGACCGACCCCTCGGAGGACCGACATGACCGCAACCCGTCGACGGCTGCCGGTGCTGGCCGCCGCAGCCGTGGCCGCCGCGGCCGCGGTATGGGTGCTGTTCCTCGCCACCGACACTCCCGCCGGGACGGTGCTGGACGAGCCCGGGGCCTTCGTGGTGACCGCGCTCGACGCGGTCACCTTCGCGGGCCTGCTCTTCGTGGCGGCCTCCGGATTCACCCTGATCTTCGGGCTCATGCGCACCGTGAACATGGCCCACGGCTCGCTGTTCCTGCTGGCCGCGTACGTGGCGGTCGGCGTCCAGCAGGCGATGGTCGGCAAGACCCGCAACATCGACGCCTCCGAGGTGGGCATCGCCGACTGGCTGGTGCCCATGCTCGCGGGCGCGACGGCGGCCGCGGTCGTGGGCACGGTCATCCAGCAGGTCTTCCTGCAGTGGAACGAGGGTCAGGAACTGCGCCAGGCGCTGATCACCCTGGCGATCACCGTGGTGCTGGCCGACCAGATGCTGCGCGAGTTCGGCGGACTGGCCCAGCGCATGGTCTGGCCCGGCGCGGTCACGCACTTCATCACGATCTTCGGCCAGCGCTACGCCACCACCCGGCTGTTCATGCTCGGGGTGGCGGTCGTGATCGGCGTGCTGTTGTGGCTGTGGCTCAACCGGACTCGGCTCGGCATGGTCGTCCGGGCCGGCGTCGACGACCGGCAGATGGTGCGCGGCCTGGGTATCAACATCCGGCTCGTGTTCGCGGTGGTGTTCTTCGCCGGGGCGTTCCTGGCCGGGGTCGGCGGCGTGCTCGGCGCCTCCTTCGCGGGCGCCGCACCGGGCACCGACGGCGCATGGCTGCTGAACTCGCTGGTCGTGGTGATCATCGGCGGACTCGGCTCGATCAAGGGCGCCGCCGCCGGATCGCTGCTGTACGGGACGGTCGTGGCGTTCTCGCCGGCCTACCTGCCCAGCCAGTACTCGTTCTACGCGATCATCCTGACCTTCGGCCTGCTCGCGCTGGTGCTGGCGGTTCGGCCCTACGGACTGTACGGGAGGCCGGCATGAGGTCCGGATCGCCGGTGTACCGGCGAGGAGCGGCACTCGCGCTGCTGGTGGTCGTCCTGATCGCACTGCCGAGCGTGGTGCCGGCGTTCTTCATCAACTTCGTCATGACC
Source organism: Glycomyces harbinensis (assembly GCF_900101745.1). Taxonomy (GTDB): domain Bacteria; phylum Actinomycetota; class Actinomycetes; order Mycobacteriales; family Micromonosporaceae; genus Glycomyces; species Glycomyces harbinensis. Next base: position 251,978 of record NZ_FNAD01000006.1, read on the forward strand.
CAGACCCTGATGCTGGGCCTGGCCGCGGCGACCATCGTGTTCCTGGCGAAGTACGGCGGCATGGTCTCGCTCGCCCAGTTCCTGCTGTTCGGCGTCGCCGGCTTCATGTACGGCAACGCCGCCCTGGAAGCGGGGTCGCGGGGTCTGAACCTCGGTTGGCATCCGTGGGCCGCGGTCGCCTTCGCGCTCGCCGTCACGACCGCCGCCGCATTCCTCTTGGGGGCGCTCGCCAGCCGCACCACCGGCCTGTACTACCTCATGCTCACCCTCGTGTACGCGGTCATCGGGTACTTCGTGTTCGCCCAGATCACCGAGATCTCCGGGCCCAGCGGCATCACCAGCATCAAGCGGCCGGAGCTGCTGGCCGCTCCGGTGAGCCTGTACTACACGGCCCTGGGCCTGTCGGTCCTCGCCTACCTCGGGTTCCGCGCCCTCGGGCGCACCGCGTTCGGCCTCGCCCTCCAGGGCATGCGGGACGACCCGGTCCGCATGGCCTCCCTCGGCTTCAACGTGCCGCTGCACCGGACGCTCGCGTTCACGCTGGGCGGGTTCGTCGCCGGACTCGGCGGGCTGGTGAACGTGTGGTGGAACGGGCAGATCGACCCCGCCTCGATCGGGATCGGCCCGACCCTGATCCTGCTCATCATCGCGGTGATCGGCGGCGTCTCGTATTTCGAAGGCGCCTGGCTCGGCGCGTTCGTCTACGTCGCGATGTCCACCTACCTGCGGGACCTTCCGCTGATCGACCGGATCGGCATCACCGAGGCCCGGTTCAACACCGTGATCGGAGCGATCGTGCTGCTGATCATGGTCCTCTCGCCCCAAGGGCTGGCCGGCATCGCCGACCGGCTCCGGCGGCGGCCGACCCGCCCGCGACGGCCCGCCGCGGGGTCCGCGGACGAGACCGAAGCGGCGATTCGCCGTGCCCAACTTATCGATGAATGAGCATTCCCCTATTTATGTGGAGGAGATTCCCATGCGCAGACCAGACAGGCCGAGAAGGGCCGCCGCGCTGCTCGCCGCCGCCGCGCTGGCACTGGCGGGATGCAGCGACGGCGGCGACTCGTCCGGGCTCCCCGCCGACGAGGGAGCCGGAACGGCGATCGGCGGTGACGGTGTCCGGCTGGGGATCCTCGGCGAATGCGAGGGCCCGTTCGGCGGCTTCCACGAGGACGCCGTCGGCGGGACCGTGCTCGCGATGGTGAACCACGCCGGAGCGGAGGCCGCATCGCCGACCAGCGCGGTCGACGGCTTCACCGGCGCCGAAGCGGCCGGGACGCCGATCGAACTGGTCGGCGTCGGCTGCGGCGACGACACCGCGGACCGCATCCTCCAGGAGGTCCGCCGCCTCGTCGAGCAGCTGGGCGCCAACGTGATCATCGGGCCGCTCTCGGGGGACGAGGGCATCGCGGTCGCCGAGTACGCCAAGGAGCACCCCGACCTCACCGTGCTGTCGGGGATCTCCGGCTCGCAGGAGCAGACGCTGCAGGTCCAGGCGCCCAACTACTTCCGGTTCTTCGGCGACGGTGCGATGTGGAACGCCGGGCTCGGCGACATCCTGCACAACCAGGAGGGCTGGGACTCCGTGGCGGTCATCGCCGACGACTACAGCTTCGGCCACACCTCCGCCGCCGGCTTCATCGCCGAATTCTGCGGCGTCGGCGGCCAGGTGGACGCCAGGATCTTCCCGCCGCTGGGCACCACCGACTACTCCTCCTACATCGCCCAGCTGCCCGGACCGGACGAAGTGGACGGCTACTTCTGGGCGGTCGGCGGCACCGGCACCCAGGCGGCGCTCGAGGCCTTCGTCAACGCCAAGGGCGACCTGACCGGCGACCAGCACGCCGGCAACCTGTTCTTCAACCCCGACCTGGCCCAGGCGCTCGGCACCGACATCGCCGGAGCCTACGTCGGCGGCTTCGCCACGCTGCCCGGAGACGTCACCACGCCGGCGATCGACGAGTACCTCGCCAGCGCCGACGCGGCATGGGAGAGCCTGCCGGGCGGAGTGAGCGGCAACGAGCCCGCGCCGCCGTCCACCGCCGCCGCGTTCGGGTTCTTCTACGGCTACTACTCGGCCGGCGTGGCGCTGATCCGGGGGCTCGAGGTCGTGGACGGCGACGTCTCCGACCCGAGCGCACTGCACGAGGCCCTTTCCGGCCTCACCGTGGACCTGCCCTACGGCTCGGTCAGCCTGGACGAGAACCGCAGCGGCGTCGTCGACGTGGGACTGTCCCAGCTCGTCCTCGGCGACGACGGCGCGGTCGTGCAGGAGGCGGTCGCCGTCATCCCGCAGGTCGACCAGTCCTTCGGCGGCGCCTTCGGCCCCGACACCCCCTCGCCGTCGCGCGAGTTCCCGTCCTGCGAGGAACGCGACGTGCCCTGGGAGGGCGACGCGATCCCGGTCGTCGACGGCGTTCCCCAGCGGTAGGCCCCGATGACATCGAAGAGGAGGCCGCTCCCCGCGGCCGAGCCGGGCACGGCGGGACTCGTCCCGGTCGTCCAGGTGCGCGCCGTCAAGGTGGCCTTCGGCGGGCTGCTCGCCCTGCGCGGCATCGATCTCGACGTCGAGCAGGGCGAGCGCCTGGCGATCCTGGGGCCCAACGGCGCCGGGAAGACCACGCTGTTCAACGTCATCGCGGGCGACATCACGCCCACGAGCGGGACGGTCGCCGTCAAAGGCGTCGACTGCACCCGCCTGCCCTCCCGCCGCCGGCCCCGGCTCGGGGTGGCGCGCACCTACCAGAAGGCGCGGACGTTCGAGGGCCTGTCCGTCACCGACAACGTCTACCTCGCACTGGCGGGCCACTACCGGCGCCAGCGAGTGCCCTGGCGCTCGGCGGTGGACCGCCGACTCCGGGACGAGGCCGGACGCGTCGTCGCCTCGGTGTGGCTCGGCGACCATCGCGACACGCCCGCCGGAGCGCTCGCGCACGGGCAGAAACGCCAGCTCGAGCTCGGCATGGCGATCGCCACCGATCCGGACGTCCTCATGCTCGACGAGCCGGCGTCCGGGCTCTCCCGCGGCGAGCGCGAGCACCTCGTCGAGCTGCTCGACGCCCTGGCCGAGTCGGTCACGGTCCTGTTGATCGAGCACGACATGGACGTGGCCTTCCGGGTCGCCCGCCGGGTGGTGGTCATGGCCGACGGCGAGATCGTCGCGGCCGGAGCGCCCGAGCAGGTCCGCGCCGACCCCAAGGTCCACGAGATCTACCTCGGATCGGAGGGGCGGTCGTGACGACCTCGCCGTTGCTGGAGGTCCGCGGTCTGCGGGCCGGATACGGCGCGTCCATTGTGCTCGAAGACCTGGGCTTCCGCATGGGAGTCGAGGCGGTCGGGATCGTCGGGCGCAACGGCATGGGCAAATCGACACTGTGCGACGCGCTGGTCGGCTTCCTGCCGCCGTCCGGTGGCCGGGTGCTTCTGCGCGGCAACAGGATCGACGGCCGCTCACCCGAGCGGATCGCCCGGAGCGGCATCGCCTACGTCCCGCAGGGCCGCCGCCTCTTCCTGTCGCTGACGGTGGAGGAGCACCTCGCGATGCTGAGCCGGCGCGGGCGGCGGTGGACGCCGTCCGCGGTCTACGCGCTGTTCCCGCGCCTGGCCGAGCGCAAGCGCCAACGCGGCGGGAATCTCTCCGGCGGCGAGCAGCAGATGCTGGCCGTGGGTCGGGCCCTGCTGCTGGACGCCGACCTGATCGTCATGGACGAACCGTCCGAAGGACTCGCGCCGGCGATCGTGGACGTCCTCGTCGACACCGTGCACCACCTCGTCGCCGAGGGCGTCGCCGTCCTGGTCGTCGAGCAGAACCTCCGCGCCGCCGTCAGGATGGCGCCGCGCCAGCTCGTCATGGTCTCCGGCCGCATCGAGGCCGAGTTCGCCGGCGACGAGCTGCTCGACCGCCCCGATCTCCAGCACCGCTACCTCGGCGTCGGCACCGCCACCGCCCCATCCGATCCGGACGGCGCCGGGACGACCGACGCCTGACCGGATCATGGCGGCGCTCCTCGGCGCCGCACCCCGAACACACCGATCGAAAGGACGAGATCGTGAACCACTCCAGACCCGGAAGGCGCGTAGCGACAGGCGCCTTCACCGCCGCGCTCGCGGCATCGCTCCTCACGAACGCCGCCCCGGCATCGGCGTTCGAGGAGGAGGCCTCCCCGCAGCAGGCGCCCTTCACCGCGCTCGTCTACAGCGAGACCGCCGGATTCCGGCATGATTCGATTCCCGACGGCATCGCCGCCATCGAGGACCTCGCCGCCGAGAACGGCTTCGAAGTGGACACCACCGAGGACTCGGGGCAGTTCACGGACGACAACCTCGCCCAGTACGACGCGGTGATCTGGCTCAACACCACCGGGAACGTCCTCGACGACGCCCAGCAGGGCGCCTTCGAGCGCTACATCGAGGCCGGCGGCGGCTACGTCGGCGTCCACGCCGCCTCGGACACCGAGCACGACTGGGCGTGGTACGGCGACCTGGTCGGCGCCTACTTCAAGGACCACCCGGCCCCGCAGGACGCGATCGTCAAGGTCGAGGACCCCGCGCACCCGTCGACGGCTCATCTCGACCCGCTCTGGGAGCGGTTCGACGAGTGGTACAACTTCCAGGCGAACCCGCGCGGCGACGTCCACGTCCTCGCCTCCCTGGACGAGGCCTCGTACGATCCCGGCTCGGGGGCGATGGGCCCCGAGCACCCGATCGCCTGGTGCCAGGACTTCGAGGGCGGCCGCTCCTGGTACACCGGGCTCGGCCACACCGCGGAGTCCTACAGCGATCCGGCCTTCCTCCAGCACCTGCTCGGCGGCATCAGGTCCGCGGCGGGCGACGCGGCCGCCGACTGCGGCGCGTCGCAGGCCGACGGCTTCGAGAAGGTGCCGCTCGACGAGTCGACGCTCAACCCAATGAAGCTCGACATCGCCGAGGACGGCAGGGTCTTCTACATCGACCGCGGCGGCGACCTGCGCATCATCCGGCCCGACGGCTCCACGGCCACCGCCGGCCACGTCGACGTCTACACCGGGCAGGAGTTCGGGATGCTCGGTCTCGCCCTGGACCCCGATTTCGCGAGCAACGGCCGGCTCTACCTCTACTACTCCCCGGCGGGGAGCCGGCCGATCGACCGGCTGTCCCGGTTCACCATGAACGGCGACACCCTCGACCTCGGCAGCCAGACCACCCTCCTGGAGGTCGGCACCCAGCGCACCGAGTGCTGCCACGCCGGCGGAGCGCTCGCGTTCGGCCCCGAAGGCGACCTGTACATCGCCATCGGCGACAACACCAACCCGTTCGCCTCCGACGGCTTCGCGCCGATCGACGAGCGGCCGGGCCGCCAGTTCTGGGACTCCCAGCGCACCTCGGCCAACTCGAACGTCCTCAACGGGAAGGTCCTGCGGATCCACCCCGAGGACGACGGCACCTACTCGATCCCGACCGGCAACCTGTTCGCCCCGGGCACCCCCGACACCCGGCCCGAGATCTACGCGATGGGCTTCCGCAACCCCTTCACGATCGGGACCGACCCCGAGACCGGCAGACTGCTCGTCGCCGACTACGGGCCGGACGCCGGGGCCGCCGACCCGAACCGCGGGCCGGACGGCCGGGTCGAGTGGAACATCGTCGACGAGCCCGGCTTCTACGGCTGGCCCTACTGCGTCGGCGCCAACACGCCGTACGTCGACCGCGACTTCGCCACCGGACAGTCCAAAGGGGAGTTCGACTGCGGCGACCCGGTCAACGACTCCCCGAACAACACCGGGATCACCGAGCTGCCGCCCGCGATCGGGGCCGAGCTGTGGATGGGCAAGACCGCCTCCGGCGTGCCCGAGATCGGCGGGAGCGGCGCACCGACCGCGAGCGGCGTCTACCGCTTCGACGCCGGGGCCGACCCCGCCCGCAGGTGGCCGTCCTATTGGGACGGCAAGGCGATCCTCGGCGACTGGAACGACGGCAGGCTCTTCTCGGTCCAGCCCGACGACGCGGTCGGCGACGTCGTCGACGTCGGCCGAATCCTGCCCGACATGCGGTTCATCCGCATCCACGACCTCAAGTGGGGCCCGGACGGCGCGCTCTACGTGATCGACTGGGGCACCGGCTTCGGCGGCGGCAACACCGACTCCGGCATCTACCGGATCGACTACACCAGGGGCGGGGGCACCCGCGACCCGGTCGCGCAGATCGGGGCCGACCGGACCTCGGGGCCGATCCCGCTGAGCGTCCAGTTCTCCTCGGAGGGCTCCGGCGACCCCGAGGGCGAACCGCTGACCTACGCCTGGGACTTCGACGGCGACGGCGCCACGGACGCCACCGGAACCGAGGCGTCCCACACCTACACCGAGGCCGGCACCTATCTCGCCGCGCTCACCGTCACCACAGAGGACGGACGGATCGCCGTGGCCGACATCGAGATCGTCGCCGGCAACACCGCGCCCACCATCACCATCGACGCGCCGGTCGACGGCGGCATGTTCGACTGGGGCGACGACATCCCGTACAGGGTCACCGTCACCGACCCCGAGGACGGCGAGATCGACTGCCAGAACGTCGTCACCCAGCCGGCGCTGGGCCACGACGAGCACGCCCACGGCTACGAGCAGTACTACGGCTGCGAGGGCGTCTTCCCGCTGCCGGGCGACGAAGGGCACATCGGGGCGAACATCTTCGGCGTGGTCACCGTGACCTACACCGACCAGGGCGGCCCCGGCGGCGCCGAACCCCTGACCAGCCAGGAAGTGATCGTCCTCCACACCAAGCACAAAGAGGCCGAGTACTTCACCGACACCGGCCGCATCCCGGACGGCGCCGGAGCCGACGACCCCGGCGTCGGGCTGGAGACCACCACCGACACCGGCGGGGGCCAGAACCTTGGCTGGGCCACCGACGGCGACTGGTTCGGCTTCGAACCGATGAACCTCACCGGCATCGACGCCGTCGACTTCCGGGTCTCCTCCGGCACCGCGGGCGGCATCATCGAAGTCCGCGTCGACGACCCCGAGGGCCCGCTGGTGGGCACCGCGGCCGTACCGGCGACCGGCGGCTGGCAGACCTGGACGACCGCCACCGCCCAGCTCGAGAACGTCCCGGCCGACGGGACGGCGCTCTACTTCGTCGTGCGCAGGCCGTCCGGCAGCGCCAGCACCGACTACCTGCTGAACGTCAACTGGATGGAGTTCCAGGGCGAGGGGATCGCAGGGGGGACGGCTGCCCAGTCGGGGCAGCTGACCTCGACGAGCGCCGCCAAGTGCCTGGACGTGCCGGGCCAGTCGACCGCGGACGGCACGCGGCTCCAGATCTGGGACTGCCACGGCGGATCCAACCAGACCTGGACGCACGCCGCCGACGGCGAGCTGACCGTCTACGCGGGCGGCTCGCAGCGGTGCCTGGGCGCCGAAGGCGGCGGGACCGCCAACGGCGCGCGGGCCGTCATCCGGAACTGCGACGGCGGGGCCGGCCAGCGGTGGGACCGCAACGCCGACGGCACCTTCACAGACGTCCAGTCCGGACGGTGCCTGGACGTCAACGGCGCCGGGACCGCCAACGGCACCGCGGTGATCCTGTGGACGTGCAACGGCGGATCCAACCAGCGATGGACCCTCGGATGACCCCCCTGAAGCGAAGGCGCGAACGATGACCCGACCCATCAAGAACGCCGAGCGGCGGACCGGCGACGGTCGCGCCGGGAGGCTCAGCTCCCGCTGACGCCGTGCGCGAGCGAGAGCAAGGGAGCCCCGGCACTCGAGCCGGGGCCGGGGCTCCCCCGACCACTCTCCCCATCCAAGCTCTGACCGCGTTCGCGGTCGTCTCCCGGAGGATCGACATGGCAGCACTGCGGCGAAGGCAAGTGATCAAGTACGGAGCGGCGAGCGCCCTCGGGGCACCGCTCCAGTGGGGGCCGGTGCAAGCGGCCTCGGCGGCGCCCTCGGCGGTGCGGGCCGCGGGCGACCTGGCACTGTGGTACGACGAGCCGGCGGGCACCGACTGGCTGCGCGCCCTCCCCGTCGGCAACGGCCGCCTCGGCGCGATGGTGTTCGGCAACAGCGCTTCGGAGCGATTGCAGCTCAACGAGGACACCGTCTGGGCGGGCGGCCCGCACGACTACGCCAACCCGGCCGGAGCCGACGCACTCCAGCAGATCCGGCAGCTGGTCTTCGCCGACCAGTGGGGCCAGGCCCAGAACCTCATCAACCAGGCCATGCTCGGCAGCCCCGCGGGCCAGCTCGCCTACCAGCCCGTCGGCGACCTCAACCTGGCCTTCTCCGGCGTCGGCGCGGCCTCTGAGTACGAGCGGTGGCTCGACCTGACCACCGCCGCCGCCGGCGTCGGCTACCTCGCCAACGGCGTGCGCCACCAGCGCGAGGTCATCGCCTCGGCCCCCGACCAGGTCATCGCCGTGCGCCTCACCGCCGGCGCTTCGGGCCGCATCTCGTTCACCGCCTCGTTCACCACCCCGCAGCGCGCGTCGAAGTCCAGCCCCGACGCGCGGACCATCGCCCTCGACGGCAGATCCGGCGACCACCGGGGCATCGCCGGCTCGGTCAGGTTCCTCGCGCTGGCGCGGGCCGTCGTCCAAGGCGGGAGCACCGGCTCCTCCGGCGGCACGCTTCAGGTGTCCGGCGCCGACGCGGTGACGCTGCTGATCTCGATCGGGACGAGCTACGTCGACTACCAGGACGTGAACGGCGACTACCAGGGGATCGCCTGGAGCCACCTCGACGCCGCGACGAACACCTCCTACGACGACCTCCGGTCGCGGCACGTGTCCGACTACCGGGAGCTGTTCGACCGCACCGTCATCGACCTCGGCCGGACCGCCGCGGCCGACCAGCCGACCGACACCCGCATCGCGCAGCACGGCTCGGGCGGCGATCCGCAGTTCGCGGCCCTGCTGTTCCAGTACGGCCGGTACCTGCTGATCTCCTCGTCGCGGCCCGGCTCGCAGCCGGCCAACCTCCAGGGCATCTGGAACGAGTCGACGGCCCCGGCGTGGGAGTCGAAGTACACGCTCAACGCCAACCTGCCCATGAACTACTGGCCGGCCGACTCGACGAACCTGTCCGAGTGCTTCGAGCCGGTGTTCGACATGATCGACGACCTCACCGTCACCGGCGCCCGCACCGCCGACGTCCAGTACGGCGCCGGCGGCTGGGTCGCGCACCACAACACCGACGGCTGGCGCGGGTCCTCAGTGGTCGACGACGCCCGGTGGGGCATGTGGCAGACCGGCGGGGCGTGGCTGGCGACCATGATCTGGGACCACTACCGGTTCACCGGCGACCGCGGCTTCCTGGAGGCGAACTACCCCGCGATGAAGGGCGCGGCGCAGTTCTTCCTGGACACCCTGGTCGAGGAGCCGAACCTGGGCTGGCTGGTGACCAACCCGTCGAACTCGCCGGAGCTGCTCCACCACAACGACGCCACCGTGTGCGCCGGACCCACCATGGACAACCAGATCCTGCGGGACCTCTTCGAGGGCTGCGCCGGCGCCGCCGAGGCCCTCGGCGTCGACGCGGACTTCCGCGACCGGGTCCTGTCGGCCCGGGACCGGCTGGCCCCGATGCGGATCGGCTCGCGCGGCAACATCATGGAGTACCTCCACGACTGGATCGAGACCGACACGCAGCATCGGCACATCTCGCACCTCTACGGCCTGCACCCGAGCAGCCAGATCACCAAGCGCGGCACGCCGCAGCTGTTCGAGGCCGCCCGCCGGACCCTGGAGCTGCGCGGCGACGCGGGGACCGGCTGGTCGCTGGCCTGGAAGATCAACTACTGGGCGCGGATGGAGGAAGGCACCAGGGCGCACGACCTCATCCGCCAGCTGGTGACGCCGGAGCGGCTCGCGCCCAACATGTTCGACCTGCACCCGCCGTTCCAGATCGACGGCAACTTCGGCGCGACCTCCGGTATCGCCGAGATGCTGCTCCAGAGCCACAGCGGCGAGCTGCACCTGCTGCCCGCACTGCCGTCCGCCTGGCCGACCGGGTCCGTGTCGGGCCTGCGCGGCCGCGGCGGGTACACCGTCGGCGCCGCCTGGAGCGGCGGCTCGATCGACGCGCTCACCGTCACGCCCGACCGCGACGGCGCCGTCAGGATCCGCAGCCGGATGTTCACCGGCGACCACGAGCTGGTGGACGAGACGAACGGCGCGGCCATCGACCCGGACCGGCCCGAGGTCGACGTGATCGAGTTCGACGGCCGGGCCGCCCGCACCTACCGCGCGACCTCCCTCGGCGAAGCACCGGTGGTCGAGCCGGGCGTGCACTACCGGCTGGTGGCCCAGCACAGCGGCAAGGCCGCCGACATCAGCGGCGCCTCCACCGCCGCCGGTGCCGCGCTCGTCCAGTGGCCCACCAACAACGGCAACAACCAGCAGTTCGACTTCGTCGACGCCGGCGCCGGGTACTGGCGGATCCGAGCCCGCCACTCCGGCCTGGTGCTCCAGGTGTCCGGCACGGGCACCGGCGCCGACATCACCCAGCAGCCGACCTCCAGTGCGACCAGCCAGCAGTGGCAGGTCGTCGACCACAACGGCACCGTCAGCCTGGTCAACCGCCACAGCGGCCTGGCCATGGACGTCTGGAGCGCCTCCACCGCCGACGGCGCCCGCATCTCCCAATGGAACCGCACCGGCACCGCCAACCAGCGCTTCGAACTCCGACGCGCCTGAAACTCAGAGGAGACCGACATGTCAGACGAACCCGGCCGGCGCGAGCGAGCGCGCCGCCGCACCCTCCTGGGAGGCGGCCTCGCCGCCATTGGGAGCGCTACTATCCCGATGGCGGCCGAGCCCGCGGCGGCGGCACCCGAAGAGGCCTCCGCCCCCGCACCCGACGACACCACGGCCGCGTGGACCGACCCGCCCAACGGCTACCCCGAGTGGAACAACAACATCGGGATCTTCCAGGTCGGCTCCGAGCCCGCCCACGCCACGTCCATGCCGTACGCCGACCTCCAGCAGGCGCTGAACGCCGACCGCACCGACTCGCCCTACCGGCTCGACCTCAACGGCGACTGGCGGTTCCAGCACGCCGAACGGCCCGCCGACCGCGACACCGACTTCTGGAACACCGACCGCGACGACAGCGACTGGGACACCATGCCGGTGCCCTCCAACTGGCAGCTCGCCGGCTACGACTTCCCGATCTACCTGAACTTCACCTACCCCTGGTGGGGCGCCAACGGCCAGCACGAGAACGCCCAGCCGTCCTTCGCGCCCACCCGGTTCAACCCGGTCGGCCAGTACCGCCGCACCTTCGACCTGCCCGCCGCCTGGCAGGGCCGGCGCGTCCACCTCCACTTCGAAGGCGTCAAGTCCGGCTTCTACCTGTGGGTCAACGGCACCAAGGTCGGCTACCGCGAAGGCTCCTACACGCCGTCCGAATTCGACGTCACCGACCACCTCCGCGCCGGCTCCAACCTGATCGCCGTCGAGGTCTACCGCTTCCCCGACGGCGACTGGCTCGAAGACCAGGACATGATCCGCCTCTCCGGAATCTTCCGGCCCGTCTTCCTCTACTCCGTCCCCGCGGTCCACCTGCGCGACTTCAAGATCGACACGCCCCTGCGCGACGACTACACGAACGCCGACCTGGCCGTCGCGGTCGCCGTCCGCAACAGGGGCGCCCAGCAGTCCGGCACCTACACGGTCGAGACCCAGCTCTACGACGCGAACGACCGGCCCGTCTGGTCCGCGCCGCTCACGACGACGGTCGCCATCGGCTCCGTCCCGGTCGGACAGGACGCGACCGCGCGCGGCACCAAAGCCGTCACCGGCCCCGAGCTCTGGTCCGCCGAGCACCCGAACCTCTACACGGCCGTGCTGCGGCTGCGCGACCCCTCCGGCGCGGTCACCCAGACCGTCTCGGCGCGGGTCGGCTTCCGTGAGTTCGCGATCCGCAGCGGCCTCATGCGGATCAACGGCAAGCCGGTCTCGCTCCGAGGCGTCAACCGGCACGAGATGGACCCCGACCACGGAGCGGCCCTCACCCGCGAGGACATGATCCGCGACATCGCACTGATGAAGCGGCTCAACATCAACGCCATGCGCACCTCCCACTACCCCAACCACCCCGACTGGTACGACCTCGCCGACGAGTACGGCATGTACGTCATGGACGAGGCCAACCTCGAGACCCACGGCGTCCGCGACGACTACCCGGCCTCCAACCCGGCCTGGACCGCGCCCGTCATCGACCGGGCCGCCCAGATGGTCCACCGGGACAAGAACCACCCCTCGGTCGTCATGTGGTCCCTCGGCAACGAGGCCGGCGGCGGATCCAACTTCGTCGCCATGCGCGACTGGATCAAAGCGGCCGACCCGACCCGGATCGTCCAGTACGAGGGCGACAACCGGGCCTCGGTCAGCGACATCCGCTCCCAGATGTACAACACCGCCGCAGGGATCCGGGACCGCGCCCTCGACACCGGCGACACCAGGCCGTACATCCTCGTCGAGTACTCCCACGCGATGGGCAACTCCAACGGCGGCTTCAAGGAGTACTGGGATGTCATCCGCCAGTACCCGGTCCTGCAGGGCGGGTACATCTGGGACTTCGCCGACGAGGGCCTGCGCTGGCCGATCCCGCTCGGCGGCGGGGCGACGTACCTCGCCTACGGCGGCGACTGGGGCGACGATCCCAACGACGGCAACTTCTGCGGCAACGGCATCGTCTCCGCCGATCGCGAGCCGGCCGGCAAGGCCGCCGAGGTCAAACGGGTCTACCAGGCGATCAACGCGACCGCCGGGGACGACCTCGCCGCCGGGGACGTGCGGATCGCCAACGAGTACGCCTTCGCCAACGCGGACGAGTTCGACGGCTCCTGGAGGCTGATCGCCGACGGCGAGGTGATCCAGAGCGGCGGCCTCACCGCCCAGCAGCTCGACATCGCCCCGCTGTCCGCCAAGGTGATCCGGGTGCCGATCCAGCGCCCGGCCCCGATCGCCCCGGGGACCGAGCACTTCCTCGAGCTGTCGTTCACGCTCAAGTCCGCGACCGCCTGGGCCGACGCGGGACACGAGGTGGCCGCGCAGCAGCTCCCGGTCGACTTCGACAGCCCGCCGGTCGAACCGGTCCCGCTCCCTGACGTGCCGACGCTGACCGACGCCGAGACCGGCGACCGGATCACCGTCAGCGGCACCGGCTTCGCCGTCACCATTTCGAAGACGACCGGCGAGATCACCGCGTACGAGGCGATGGGGATGCGACTGGTGAACTCCGGCCCGGTCCCCAACTTCTGGCGGGCGCCCACGGACAACGACCGCGGCAACGGCCACCCGAACCGCAACGGCACCTGGCGGGCCGCCGGACGCAACCGGACCGTCACCGCCGTCGCCGTCGCGCGGCCCTCCGACCGGTCCCGGCGGATCACCGTCACCGGCACCCTGCCGACGAGCACGCAGTCGACCTACACCACGGCGTACACCGTCTACGGCAACGGCGAGATCAGAGTGGACGGCACGCTCCACCCCGGTTCGTCGAGCCTGCCCTACATCCCCGAGGTCGGCATGTTCCTGGTCCTGCCCGCCGCGCTGGATCAGATGCACTACTACGGGCGCGGCCCCGAAGAGAACCACTGGGATCGCCGCACCGGAACCGACGTCGGCCTCTACTCCTCCGCCGTGGAGGACCAGTGGGCCGGCTACCTCCGGCCGCAGGAGAACGGCAACAAGACCGAAGTCCGCTGGGTCGCCCTGGTCGACGGCACCGGACGCGGCCTGCTCGCGACCGGTGAGCCGCTGCTCGAGGTGAACGCCTCGCACTTCACTCCCGAGGACCTGTCGGGCGGCGTCCGCCACGACTACCAGCTGACGCCCCGCCAGGAGGTCGTGCTGCGATTGAACCACCGGCAGACGGGCGTCGGCGGCGACAACAGCTGGGGTGCGCAACCCCTCGACCAGTACAAGCTCTTCGCGAACCGCGACTACTCGTACACCTACCGGCTCAAGCCGCTGCCGGACGTCGACCAGGCGATGGCGCTGTCACGTCGGCCCACGGAGACCGGCGGCGGCAGCGGCGGCCCGGTGGAGCCGGGCGTCTACTACCGGCTGGTGGCCCAGCACAGCGGGAAGGCCGCCGACATCAGCGGCGCCTCCGCCGCCGCCGGTGCGGCGCTGGTCCAGTGGACGGTCAACAGCGGCGCCAATCAGCAGTTCGACTTCGTCGACGCCGGGGGAGGGTTCTGGCGTGTCCGGGCCCGGCATTCCGGCCTGGTGCTCCAGGTGTCGGGTACCGGCACGGGCGCCGACATCACGCAGCAGCCGACTTCCGGTGCGGCGAGCCAGCAGTGGGAGGTCGTCGACCACGGCAACGGCACCGTCAGCCTGACCAACCGCCACAGCGGCCTGGCCATGGACGTCTGGGGCCAATCCGCCGACGACGGTGCCCGTGTCTCCCAATGGAACTACACCGGCGGCGCCAACCAGCGCTTCGAACTCCGGCGCGCCTGACACGGCGGCCGGTGAGGGCGTCTTCGGCGCCGCACGGGGCATCCGGGCACTTGCGCGAAACCCCGGAGCAGACGCTCAGTTCACCGGCCGCCGTAAGGGTCCGCCCAGGGCCGCTTCCTCCGGTTCGGTGACGAGCGCTCCCGTCATGGCCGCGACCAGGTCGTCGGTGGTGACCTCTGCGGCCCGGAAGCGGGCGGTGCGCCGGCCCAGCCGCATGACCTCGACGCGGTCGGCGATCTCCAGGACCTGCGGCATGTTGTGGCTGACCAGCACGACCGACATGCCGGCGTCGCGGGCGCGGTCGACGACGTCGAGGACGCGCCGGGTCTGAACGACGCCGAGCGCCGCGGTGGGCTCGTCGAGGATCACCACGCTCGTCGCCCAGACGACGGCCCGGGCGACGGCGACGCTCTGCCGCTGCCCGCCCGACAGCATCGCGATCGGGGTGGTGACCCGCGGTACCCGGACGCCGAGCTGCTCCAGCGCTTCAGCGGTGCCGCGCCGCATCGCCCGCTTGTCGAGCAGGCCGATCAGGCCCGGGAGGCCGCGGCGCTTGATCTCGCGGCCGAGGTAGAGGTTGGCGGCGACACTGAGGTCGTCGGCGACGGAGAGGTCCTGGTACACGGTCTCGACGCCCGCCCGCCGGGCGTCCACCGGGGAGCCGAAACGCTCAGGGCGCCCGTTCACCAGGATCTCGCCCTCATCCTGCGGCTGGGCGCCGGAGAGCACCTTGATCAAGGTGCTCTTCCCGGCGCCGTTGTCGCCGATCAGCGCGACCACCTCGCCGCGGTGGACGGCGAAGTCGGCGCCGCGCAGCGCTTCGACATGGCCGAAGCGCTTGACGATCCCGCGCGCCTCCAGCACCGGCCGATCGGCGGCGCCCTGCGCCGATTCGATGCCGTCCGCGGCGCTCACTGGTCCACCGGCGGGTTGTCGCAGCTGGGCTCGAGCACGGCCTTGACCTCCTCGGAGTCGATGTTCTCCGGGGTCACGAACGTCACGCCCGTGTCGGCCGACTCCATCGGCGTGCCCTCTCGGAGGTGCTCCACCATGTTCTGGACGCCGAAGTAGCCCATCCGGAACGGGTTCTGCACCACCAGCGCGGCGATCTGGCCGTCGCGGAGTCCGGCGATCTCGTCCGGGGCGGCGTCCCATCCGATGATCACGACCTCGCCGGTTCTCCCGGCCGCCTCCACGGCCTGCGCGGCGCCGAGGACACTGGGTTCGTTGGCGGCGAAGATGCCCGCCAGGTCCGGGTTGGCGGTGAGGATGTCCTCGGTGACTCTGCGGGCCTCGTTGACGTCGCTGAGGCTGGGCTGCTGCGCGACGAGGTTCAGGTTGCCGTGCTGGGAGAGGCCTTCGGTGAAGCCCTCGACCCGTTCGGTGTTCGTCTGCGAGCCGGGCTGGAACTCGATGAGCGCCACGTCGTGGTCGCCTTCGCCGAGGGCGTCCGCGAGCAGATTCGCGGCCTCGGCCGCTCCGGCGCGGTTGTCCGTGGCGTACAGGGGGACCTCATCGGGCTGCGGATCGGTGCCCGAGTCGATCATGGCGACCGGGACGCCGGAGTCGAGCGCGTTCTGCGTCGCCGGAGCCAGCGCCGCGGAGTCCGTCGCGGCGTAGACGATGCCGTCGACGTTCTGGGTGACGAAGTTCTGGATGAGGTTGACCTGCCCCTCCACATCCGTCTCGGCGTTCACGCCGTCCCATTCGACGGTGACGTCGCCGGCGAGTTCAGCGGCGCACTCGGCCCCGGCCTGCACGGTGCTCCAGAACTCGTGGCCGACCGCTTTGGGGACGACGGCGAGTTCCAGCGGCCCGTCGGTGGTCGTGCCCTCGCCGCCGCCGGATTCGTCACGGACGTCCACGCCGCCGCAGGCGCCGGCGGCCATCGCCGCCCAGGCCGCGAGTACGGCGAGGCCTTTGCGGGTCCTCATGTTGTTGGACATGGTCTTGTCCTTCCGTCTTGAGCGGTGGTCGACGATCACCCGCGGGCTTCGAGGCGTCGGCGTCGGTACTGGTCGAAGTAGACGGCGGCCCAGATGATGAGGCCCACGATGACCTGCTGGTAGTGGATGTTGATGCCCAGTAGCACGGAACCGTTGCGCACCAAGGCGATGAGGAACGCGCCGATGAGGGTCCCGGCTATGCGACCCTGGCCGCCGAAGAGGCTGGCGCCGCCGATGACCGCCGCGGCGATGACGTCCAGCTCGAGGCCGATCCCGTAGTTCGGCTGGCCCGAGCTCACCCGCGAGGCCGCGACCATGCCGCCGAGGCCGACGAGCGCACCGGCCAGTACGTACACCGCGGTGAGGTTGCGGCGCACGGGGATGCCCGCACGGCGGGCCGCTTCCAGGTTGGAGCCCATCGCGTAGACGTGCTGGCCGAAGCGGGACTGCGACAGCAGGAATCCCGCGGCCAGGGCGACGACCGCCGTGATCACGATGGCGAAGGGGATGCCCGCGATCTCGCCGTTGCCGAGCAGCTGGAACGACTCTGGCAGACTGTAGACGCCCACCGCGCCGGTGATGATGAAGACCAGTCCGCGTCCGGCCGACATCATGCCGAGGGTGGCGATGAAGGGCGGGAGCCGCGCCGACGCCACGAGCAGGCCGTTGACGAGCCCGGCTGCCGCACCCACGCCGATGGCGACGACGGTCGCCTCCCACACGGAGAATCCGAGATCGCGGACGACGATGGCGCCGACGACCCCGGCCAGCGCGGCGACGGAGCCGACCGACAGGTCGATCCCCTTCGTGATGATGATCATCGTCTGGGCCACTGCGATGATCGCGATGACCGCCGTCTGGGATCCGATGTTGAACAGGTTGTCGGCGGTGAGGAAGTGCGGGCTGGCGAGGCTGAGGGCGATGAACAGCACGACGAGCGCGGTCGCCGCCGTGAACTCGGAGACGGCGTAGGAGAGGTGCTCCCGAAGCCATGCCCGCAACCGGTCGCGCGGTCCGGTGGGCGACTCCATGCCGGTCACGGTCGTCTCGGGCGGGTCGGAGCGGAGGGAACGACTCACGGGGAACACTGTCTCCTCCTGGCCTCGGGCGGCCGCATTCGCCTCTTAAAGATCAGATGTATACATGCATCAATGTCATCATTTCATACTGGTATCCACCATGACAAGACGTTGATGCCCGTTGTCGAGGGCAGGGCCGTCGCGATACATCGGACCATGCGCGGGGAGTTCGGAGGGGTCCGCAGCGGCCCTCCGGTCTCGGTTCTCCTCCGCGTTCATGCAGGTGGGGCGGCGGTGCTGTTCCTGACCACGAGGCGGGTGGGGACGATGTCGGTCCCGGGCGGGGCCGCCGCGTCGGCGCGGATCTGGCGCAGCACGGCACGGGCGCTCCTGCGACCCACCTCGGCGAAGTCCTGACGGACGGTGGTCAGCGGGGGCGCGAAGTACGCGGCGCCGGGGATGTCGTCGAAGCCGACGACGCTGATCTCGCCGGGGACGGGTCTGCCCCGTTCCTGGAAGGCCCGCAGCAGGCCGAGCGCCATCTGGTCGTTGGCGGCGAACACGGCGGTGCAGTCGGGATTCTCGGCGAGCACCAGTCCGGCGGCATGGCCGGAGGCGGCCGACCAGTCGCCGGTGACCGGCGGCGGAACGGGACGGCCCGCCGATTCGAGGGCGAGGCGCCAGCTGCGCGTGCGCCGCCGACTCGCGAACGAGGCCTCGGGGCCGGTCACATGCCAGACCGTCCGATGGCCCAGCTCGAGGAGGTGTGCCACGGCGCTCCGGGTGCCGCCGTCCTGATCGGAGTCGATCGTGCGGTACCGGTCGCCGGCGTCGGAGTCCACGACCACGACGTACACGTCCGGCGGGAGCTCGACGATCGACGCGTCGGGCAGGTCGCTCTCGATGAAGACGATGACGGCGTCGACCGCGAGCTCGCTCATCCGCGAGAAGGCCCCCAGCACGTTGTGCTGCGTGGGGACGTCGACGGGGATGAGCGTGATCGTGTAGCCCTCGGATGCCGCTTGCGCGGTGATCGCCTCGACCGTCTCGCTCTTGCCGGTCGCGCTGAGCCTGAAGAGGATGACGCCGATGGTCTTGAACTGGCCGTGCCGCAGTGCCCGAGCGGCGCTGTTGGGCCGGTACCCCAACGCGCGCATGGTCCCGAGTACGCGTTCGCGAGTCGCGGGCAGTACTCCGGTGAAGCCGTTGGCGACCCGCGACACCGTCTGCGTCGAGACTCCGGCCGCGGCGGCGACGTCGGTGATCGATGTGCGCTTTCCGCGCAGACCGCCCTTCTGCTCCATACCGCCGGTCTCCCCACCGTCCATCGCTTCCCCGCTTTCCCACTGCCCCAGATCGATGGGTCGTCGACGCTCACGCTGAAGCCAGCACGAGGCGCATCTTGACCGTATCTGTGACGAATGCCATACTGCAACTCGATGTTGACGTCAACATCACTGTCATTCCCACCCTTATCCGTGCAAAGTCGCACGAGATCGGTCGACTTCATGAATCCCGGCAGCCAACGAAAGAACGCATCGTCCCCGCGGCGGCGGTCCCTCCTCCGCCTCGTCATCGGCACTCTGGCGGCACTCGCCCTGGTACCGCTCACCGTCCTCGCCGGCGCCGCACCGGCGAACGCCGACACCGGCCAGTTCCGCGGAGTGAACTGGGCCGTCCTGGGCGACAACTTCAGCACCGGACCGCTCGTCATCCAAGGACTGAGCAGCTCCGACAGCTACAGCACCGTGCGGGCCAAGGCCGACGCCCTCTACGACGACATGGAGGCCGCTCTCGGCGTCAACACCATCCGGTTGCCGATCAACACCCACACGGTCGGAACCTCCTGGTGGAACAACTACCGGGGCGCGATCGACGCCGCGACCGACCGCGGCTTCAACGTCATCCTCGCCTACTGGGAGGACGGCGCCGCCTCTGGCGGCCGGATCACCGACATGAGCGCGTTCAACGCCATGTGGAACACCGTGGTGTCCCAGTACAGCGGCAACAGCCGTGTCCACTTCGAGCCGATGAACGAACCGCACGGCTACAGTGCGGGCGAATGGCTCAACGTTGCCGCCGACTGGATCAGCGCCCGCCCTTCGATCCCTAAGGGCCGCATCCTTATCGGCGGCACCGGTTTCAGCCAGGACCTGCGGCCGGTCTGCAACGACAGCCGTTTCAACGGCACGCTCCTGTCGTTCCACAGTTACGCGTTCTTCTACGGCGAGAACACCTACGCCGGCTGGCGCAGCAATGTCGAGACCCGCCTGGGCGCCTGCGCCTCCCGCGCGGTGGCGACCGAATTCGGCGCGCCGATGAACAACGGCCTGAACTACAGCGACGCGGCCAGCACCGACAACTTCGTCCGCTACATCCGCGCCCTCACCGACGTCATGCGCGACAACGGCATGGGCGGGACCTACTGGCCGGCGCTCGGAGGCAAACCCGGCACCATCGGATACGACTGGTATTCGATGTTCGCCCTCCAAGGCAGCGGCACCGACCTGTCCCTGACCATCCGCAACAGCACCGGCGCCGACCGGTTGCGACATGCCTGGGGCGACGACGTGGGCAGCGGCCAGGCCACCGACGTCGTGAACCGCAACTCTGGAAGATGCGTGGACGTCGTCAGCGCCTCGACGGCGAACGGCGCCGAGATCATCCAATGGGACTGCCACGGCGGATCCAATCAGCAGTGGCTGCTCCAGGACGTCGGCGGCGGTCATGTCCAGATCGTCTCGCCGGCATCGGGCAAATGCCTCGATGTCGACGCCGCCTCAACGGCCGACAACGCCCGAGTCCTGCTCTGGTCGTGCAACGGCGGCGCCAACCAGCAGTGGCAGCTTCGCGCCGTCAGCGGCGGCCACGTCGAGATCGTCGCGCGGCATTCCGGCAAGTGCCTCGACGTGGCCGGCTCCTCTACCGCGAACAGCGCCCGGTTGCAGCACAACACCTGTCGCGGCAGCGCGAGCCAGCAGTGGACCGTCTGACGACCTCCTCGCCCACTAGGGCCGAACGATAGGACCGATGTTCAACCGGGCGCGGCACATGGGAGGAAAACGGCACATCAAGTGGAAGGCCCCGGGAAACCGGGGCCTTCTTCTTCATGGTTCTCCTCTTACCGTTCCTCAGGCGGGTGCAAGCGGGCGGCCGATAAGGCGGCCGCGGTTTGGCAGTGGAGGAGCTCGATCAGGGCGCGCCGATGGAACCGCGTGCGCGGAGGGGCATCGGCACGCGCTCGAACCCGGTGGCGGTTTCGGCGGGAGCGAGCAGCGCCTCGATGGCCCTTCGGCCGAGCTCGTAGTGGGGGAGGGCAACCGTGGTGAGGCCGGGTCGAAGCCAGCTCGCGAGCTGGTGGTCGTCGAAGGACACCACCGAGAAGTCTTGGGGCACACGGAGGCCGGCTTCCTGGATCGCCTGATAGGCACCGAGGGCCAGGCGGTCGTTGAAGCAGAGGATCGCCCCGCCGGTGACATTCGACTCCAGGAGCGCCGTCGTCGCCTGCCAGCCGTCCTCGGGCAGCCAGATGGTGCACATCCGACCGCTCGCGGGCTTGAGGCCGGCGTCGCCGAGTTCTTGGAGGATGCCTTCCAGGCGCTCCTGTCCGGCTATGGTCAGCGGCGGCACGTCGGCGGGCGTGGGGCCGGCCCCGATGAGGTGGATCTTCCGGTGGCCGGCATCGAGCAGTGCGCGCGCGGCCGCCCGGCCCGCGCCGATCTCGTCGGGTACGACGACGGGGACTTGGGCGCGGGCGTCCGTGGGGATGGTGTTGAGGAAGACGAGGGGGCGACCGACTCCACTGGGGACCGGCCGCTCCCGGGTGAACATGGAGGCGATGACGATCCCGTCGACCTGCCGGTCCACCATGGCCTGGATGAGGCGGGCCTGCTCGTCTTCGGACCCTTCGGATTCACCTATGAAGAGCATGTGGTCGTGCCGGCGCGCGCCTTCGATCGCGCCCTTGATCATGTCGCCCGCGAGTTGGGACGTCGCCACCGTGTCGGAGATGAAGCCGAAGGTGCGGCTGAGGCCGGTCCGGAGGACCTGTGACGCCGCGTTGGGGCGGTACGCCAGTTCGGCGGCGACCTGGCGCACCCGATGCTGGACGGGCTCGGAGATCCGCAGTTCGTCGCCGCGATCCGACAGCACCAGCGATGCCGTCGTGCGGGACACGCCGGCGGCCTTGGCGACGTCGGCGAGGGTGACTCGCTTCTGATGCACGTGGTGTCCTTCCGTCCTTCGAGGGGCCCCGCGGAGTTGACAAAGCCGGCTTCGTCTCGCAGTATAGTCGTTGCTAACACGGTTTAGCTCGACGGTTGCATCATCCGCCGGCCCCTTCAATCCATGGAAAAGGAGACAACGATGTCTCGCATCAGGAAGCTCCGTCGGCGCGCTCTGGTCGTCTCAGGAGTCGCCTTCTCGGCCGCCATCGGGCTCGCCGCCTGCGCCCCTCCCGGGAGCGACGGCGCCGACGACGCCTCGGCCCCGCTGACCGGCGATCCCACCTGCGGTGAGGACGCGGTCGTTCTCAACGCGTACTTTGAGACGGGTTTTCCCCTTCCGAGCGCGCTCGCCGACGAATTCACGCGCCAGTATCCGAACGTCACGTTCGACATCCGCGAAGACCAGTTCGCCGTCATCACGCAGAACGCGCCGCGGACCCTGCAGGACTCGCCGCCGGATCTCATCCGGCTGCCGCAGATGTCCGAACTGGCATCGGACGGCCTCCTCCTCGACCTGGACCCTTACGCGGAAGCGTTCGGCTGGGACGCATGGCCCGCCTCGCAGCTCGAGCAGATGCGCGTCGACGAGGACGGGAGCCGCGGCGACGGCCCGCTCTATGCGATGGGCCTGGGTTATTCGATGACCGGGGTGTTCTACAACAAGGAGCTCGGCGAGCAGATCGGGATGGCCGAGCCGCCGGCGACGCTCGAGGAGTTCGACGGCTACCTCGCCGCCGCCCGCGACGCCGGCATCACCCCGATCGCGCAGTTCAACGGCGGGGCGACCGGAGGACTCGCCTTCCCGCTGCAGGCGCTCATGGCCTCCTACGGCGACACGGCCGCCGTCAACGACTGGATCTTCCAGAAGCCCGGCGCCGACATCGACACGCCCGAGAACCTCGCCGCCGCCGAACACCTCGCCGGCTGGATCGACGAGGGCTACTTCGCGGACGACGTCAACTCGATGGACTACTCGCAGATGATGAGCCGGTTCGTCAACGGCGAGTCGCTGTTCATGTTCAACGGGGACTGGGAATCGGGCAACCTCGACACGCAGATGCCCGGCGGCGCCGGCTTCTTCCTGATGCCTCCGCTCGAGACCGGCGGCACGATCGGCGCCATGTCGGCTCCGGCCACCTACGGGATCGCCGCCACCGCCGAACACGCCGAGTGCGCCGCGTTCTTCCTGAACTGGGCGGCGACCGACGAGCAGGCACGGACCATCGAGGTCGAGATCGGCGGTTCGCACCCGATGGGGCCCGCCGACGGTTTCATGCCGGAGGTCGCCGAAGGCTCCGTGACCGCCGCGACGCTCGCAGCGGGCGCGACCATCAGCGAAGCGAACGGGGCGATGGACTTCATCGCCAACGCCACCGGCTCGATCTACGCCCAGAGCTGGACGCCCAACCTCCAGAAGCTGGTCGCAGGGGAGCAGACGCCCGAGGGCCTGCTCGAGTCGGTGCAAGCCGACTACGAATCGCAGGTCGGAGACTAGCCGATGCCCGCACCCACGTCCGCCGTGCCGGCGCCCGGACTCGGCGGAGACGCCCGTCCGCGCCGGCCCTCTTCGGGCAGTCGCGCCCGGAGTCGTCACCGCCGCCTCGGCGGTGACCTGCTCGCCTACGCGCTGGTCGCTCCGGCCGCCCTCTTCTACGCGTTCTTCGTGCTGCGTCCCATCGTCACGTCGGCGCAGTACTCGTTCTACGACTGGAACGGCGTCAGCACGGCGACCTGGGTGGGATTCGACAACTATGTCGCGGTGCTGAGCGAGCCCAAGCTCGTCGGCGCGATTCTGAACGCATTCGAGCTCATCCTGTACTTCAGCATCGTTCCCGTCGGGCTCGCGCTCGTCGCCGCCAATCTCATCAGGTCCATCGCCGCGAGCCGGCTGGCGACGGCCGCGCGGACCGTGCTGTTCATCCCGCAGGTGATCCCACTGGTCGCCGCCGGCATCATCTGGAGCTGGCAGCTGTCGAGCGACGGCCTCGTCAACCAGATCCTCCGAGCCGTCGGGCTGGACGCCGTCACCCGGGCATGGCTGGGAGACTTCGGCACGGCCCTTCCGGCGGTGGGGGTCATCGGCGCCTGGGTGCAGGTGGGCCTGTGCCTGGTGCTCATCCTCTCCGGCATGACGAGAATCGACGCGTCGCTCTACGAAGCGGCGCGCCTCGACGGTGCGGGACCGGTGCGCGAGTTCTTCTCGATCACGCTTCCCGGTGTGCGCCAGGAGATCGCCATCTGCGTCACGGTCACCGTCATCTCCGCGCTCGCCAGCTTCGACATCATCTACGTCGCCACCCAGGGCGGGCCGGGCAACAGAACCCTGGTGCCGGGCCTGCAGATCTTCTACCTCGCCTTCTTCGAACGCGAGATCGGCACGGCGTCCGCGTTCAGCATCGTCCTGATGGCACTGGTGATCGCCGTCGTCCTGCCGCTGCAGCGCCTCCTTCGGGGGCGTGAATCATGATCGTCTCGCGTCGAGAGAAGATCATCGGACGCACCATTCTCGTGGTGCTGATGCTGGTCACGGTGCTGCCCTTCGTCAGCCTCTTCGTCACCGCCCTGCACGAATCGGGCAGCTACCCGCAGGGCATCGAATGGCCGGAGACACCGCACTGGGAGAACTTCGTCCTCGCCTTCCAGTCGGCGGACATGTTCCGCCTGCTCGGCTCCAGCATCCTCATCGAGCTGGGCGTCGTCCCCGCCGCGGTCCTCCTCGCGACCCTCGCCGGGTTCGGCCTGGGGCACCTCAAACCGGTCGGCGCCCGAGCCGTGTTCATCGTCTTCATCCTCGGCTTGACGCTCCCCTTCGAAGGGATCATCACGCCGTTGTACTTCCAGATCCGCGACCTCGGGATCTTGAACACCCGGTGGGCGATCATCCTGCCGCTGATCGGTCTGTTCATGCCGTTCGCGGTCACCTGGATGCGCGCCAACTTCGCGACGATCCCCAGGGAACTGTCGGAAGCCGCGCGCGTCGACGGGGCGAGCACCTGGCACCTGTTCTGGCGCATCCACATTCCGCTGTCGGTGCCGGCGATCTCGTCGCTCGCCATCCTGCTGTTCCTGTGGACGTGGAACCAGTTCCTCCTCGCGATCGTCCTCGTGGCCGACCCGGCCCAGCGGACCATGGCGGGAGCCCTGGGCGCGTTCCAAGGCAGGTACGGCACGGACATTCCGCTGCTGTGCGCCGGATCGCTGCTGATCCTGACACCGACACTGATCGTGTTCCTGCTGTTCCAGCGCAAGTTCGTCTCGGCCCTGCTCCAAGGGTCGTTGAAGGGATGACGGCGCCGAACCGCCCGCCCTTCGCGCCCGAGATCGAACAGGCGCTGTCCCGACGCGCGGACCTGACGGTGAGCCTCCGCCCCGACGAGATTCCACAGCTGCGCTCGCGTGCGGCCACTGCGAACGAGGAGGACTTCACCCGCGACGGCGAGTTTCATCTCAGCCGCCACCGGGCGCGGGACCCGCGCACCGGCGCGTCGCCCGACGTCGTGCTGCTCCGGCCGCGGGACCGGCCCGAACCCGTGCCCGTGCTCTACCACGTGCACGGCGGCGGCCTCGTGGCCGGAACCGCATTCGACGATCTCGCGATGGCGACCGAACTCGCTTCCGGCGTCGGCATGGCGGTCGCGTCGGTCGAGTACCGGTTGGCACCGGAGCACCGATACCCCGCCGCCGTCGAGGATGTGTACGCGGGCCTCCGATGGGTGGCGGCGAATGCGCCCGGACTCGGACTGGACCCCAAGCGCATCGTCATCAGCGGCGTCAGCGCCGGGGGCGGCCTGGCGGCCGCGGCCGCCCTGCTCGCCCGCGACCTCGCGGGACCGAACCTGATGGGGCAGATCCTCGTCTGCCCCATGCTCGACGACCGAAACGACAGCGACTCGTCCCGGCAGATGGCGGGCGTCGGGGTCTGGGACCGGACCGCCAACGAGACAGGATGGTCGGCGTACCTGGGAGCCCAGCCCCGCAGCGAGGCTCCGGTCTACGCCTCGCCAGCGCGGGCGACCGACCTCAGTGGACTCCCGCCGACGTATGTCGACGCCGGGTCGGCCGAGACCTTCAGAGACGAGGACGTCGAGTTCGCCCGTCGCATCTGGGCGGCCGGGGGCGCCGCCGAACTGCACATCTGGCAAGGCGGCGCGCACGCCTTCGACGCCTGGATGCCCGAAGCCGCGCTCTCCCGCCAAGCGAGGCGCACTCGCGCCGAATGGCTGCACCGCCTTCTCGTCGAACACCTCCTCGCCGAGGCCGCCCGGTCCGGATCGACGACCTGACCAGGAAGAGCGAACGAGGCACCGACGCACCCTCATCGACAGCCCTTGACCGAACGGCGAGACGCAGGGTGTAGCCGGGGCCGCGGACCGCCCCTCGGGAGTGCGGTCAGGAATCGGTACTCGTCTCAGGGGCGAAGGCCGCGCACGCCTCCATCGCGGCGGCGACGTCCGGATCGGATTCGTCGAGCTGGGAGGCGTCGTCGCCGAGTGCCACATCGCGCTCGGCGAGGCAGTCGCGGTAGGCGGCGAGGTCGTCGGACTCACCCGAGCCGCCACCGGGGAATCCGCCTCCGCCCACGGGCAGTTCGCCCGAGCAGGCCTCCTGTGCCGCCTGCCAGTCCTCGTCGCTGACGCCTTCCGGGGCCTCGAATCCGCCGCCGCCGAACCCTCCTGAGGGCATGTCGGTCGGCATCTCGCCGGACATGTCGGAGGGGATCTCGGTCGGCATCTCCCCGGACATGTCCCCGGGCATGTCCGTCGGCATATCGGTCGGCATGCCGCCGCCGAGACCCTCCGCCCAGCCGTCGGGCAGCTCGACACCCTGGTCCTCGATGCAGGAGACGTAGGCGCTCATCAGGTCACCGCCGGAGGCGGCGCTCTCGTCGGGGTTCTCCTCGGTGTCGCCACCGGAACCGCAGGCGGTCAAGGCGAGGCCGGCGGCCGCGAGTACGGCCGCGCGCAGCAGTTGCCGCGGCCAGGGGGGAATGATGCGCATAACGGCACACAGTTCGCCCTCGAGGTCGAGGACGGCTCGAAGCCCGATCAAGGTCAGCTCGGAGCTCTCCGGAGCCCGGGGCGGCATTGCGCGAAGCACCCCTCGACACGGCGGCGCGAACCCGATACAGTGACATCGCTTTACCGATAAAGAGCCGTTCGACGCCGAGAAGGGCACCCCACATGAACGAGCGAGTCGCCATCCGCGTGGGCAACGCGGTCGCCGAGGCCGCCCCCGACCTGTGGGGTCTGTTCATCGAAGATCTCAACGACGCCCTCGACGGCGGGCTCAACGCCGAACGCGTCCGCAACGGCGACTTCGAATTCGCCGCGACCGACCGCGACGGCTTCCACCCCCTCACCGGCTGGGCCGCCGAAGGGGCCGTCCAGGTGCTGACGGATCTCCCGATCCACCCGAACAACCGCCACTACGCGTCCCTCACCGGCCCGGCCGCGATCACCAACGAGGGCTGGGACGGCATGCGAACCGTCTCCGGCGAACGCCTGCGCCTCTCCCTCTTCGCCAGGGCCCACGGCACGCCCGTCGAGCTCGCCGCCGCCATCGGCGACGGCCTCGCCACCGCCCGCCGCACCGTCGAGCCCGGCGGCTGGCGCCGACTCGTGATCGACCTCGACGCCACCGCGACCGGCCGCGGCGAACTCTCCCTCGCCGTCCCCGCCGGTGCCGCGCTCGACATCGACGCCGTCTCCCTGCGGCCCCTCGGCGACGACGGCGAACCGCTGACATTCCGTCCCGACCTGCTCCAAGCCCTCGAAGACCTCGCCCCGAGCTTCATCCGCTTCCCCGGCGGCTGCCTCGCCCACGGCTACGGCCTCGCGAACCTCTACCGCTGGAAGGACACCGTCGGCCCCCGCCACGAGCGCGTCCACGACCGCAACATCTGGAACTACCACCAGTCCCGCCAGATCGGGTACGGCGAGTACTTCGAACTGTGCGAAGCCGTCGGCGCCACCGCGATTCCCATCGTCGCCGCCGGCGTCTGCTGCCAGAACTCCCCGGGCGGCCAGCGAGCCGTCCCCGACTCCGACATGGACGCCTACATCCAAGACGTCCTCGACCTGGTCGAATATGCCAACGGCGGCATCGACACCCCTTGGGGCGCCAAACGCGCCGAACACGGCCACCCCGAACCCTACGGGCTGCGCCACCTCGGCGTCGGCAACGAGGACGTGATCAACGACGACTTCCGCGACCGCTACGCCCGCATCGAGAACGCACTGCGCGAGGCCCACCCCGACATCACCGTCATCGGCACCACCGGGCCCGCCACCTCCGGCCCCGACTACGAGGCCGGCTGGGCCTACGCCCGCGAACGCGCCATCGCCGTGGTCGACGAGCACGGCTACCAGAGTCCGCGCTGGCTCCACCAGAACCTGGACCGCTACGGCGCCTACGATCCCGAAGGCTCCAAGGTCTACCTGGGGGAGTACGCCGGCGCCTCCAGCAGGATCCGCTCCGCGCTCGCCGAGGCCGCGTACATGATCGGCCTCGAGCGCACCCCCGGCGTGGTCCGCCTCGCCTCGTACGCGCCGCTGCTCGCCCGCGTCGGACACTCGCAATGGACCCCGGACCTCATCTACTTCACGGCCGACGAGGTGCGCCTCACCGCCTCCTACCACGTGCAGCAGGCCTTCGGCGCCGAGCGCGGCGAGCAGGTCCATGCGGTGGTCCTCGAAGGCGCCCGACCGTTTTCACGGCCGGTCCCGCGCGAAGGCGCGGTCCGCTTCCGGTCGGCGCGGGCCGCGATCGCCCTCACCGAGATCACCGTCGACGGCAACCCGGTACCCGACGCGGTCATCACCCCCGGCGGCGATGACCTCCTGCTCGCCGCGATCGACCCCGAAGCCGCGGAGATCGCGTTCACCGCGGTCCGCCGGGACGGCGCGGACGGCTTCTCGCTCGGTCTCGGCCCCGAGGACCCGCAGACCTCGTTCAGGTTGGATTTCGCCGTCTGGCAGAACAAGAACACGGCGGTGATCCGTCGCGACGACGGCATCGACAACTGGGAGTCCGGGTGCGTCTGGCCGGGACTCGCCGACGGCGTACCGGTCGCCGTGCGCGTCCGTCTCGACGGCCCGCGCCTCCAGGTCTGGGTCGACGGCGAACGCCACCACGACCTTGTCCGCGACGACCGCCCCGAGCAGCGAGTGGTGGCCGGAGCGCTCTCCCGGTCCGGTGCCGGCGGCGGCGTCGAATACGTCGTGCGCCTCGTCAATGCCGAGGACACCGAGAAGCCGGTGCGCATCGACCTGCCGGGGACGCCTGGCGCGGTGGAGGCCGAGTTGTCGGTGCTCGCCGGGGCCGGACCGGACGACGGCGCTCTCTTCGAAGCGTCCCCGGTCCGACCGTTCAGGACGACCGCCAAGGGCGAGAACGGGATCGACCTCGTCCTGCCGCCCTGGTCGTTCACCGCCGCCGTGCTCCGCGAAGCGTCTGCCACTCCACGGTGAACGGGGGTGCCGGTAACACGGTGTCGGGGATGGCGGGGAGGGTCTCGACCCGCCGCACGTAGTCGCCGAACGCCGCCTCCACCTCAAACGGGGTCAGGCCGTAGCTGCCGAGGCTGTACTCGTGCCTGCGGCTCTGGTCGGGGCGGGACATCCGGTACTCCAGGTGCTGGAACTCGCGCTCGTCCCATTCCAGGCCGAGATGGTGGAACAGGCGCGGCACCTGGACCATGGCGTCGCCGGCGAGGTGCGAGTAGCCGACGTCGAGCAGATTCCGGGCCGGGATCATGGTCCGGGCGGCGCGGGCGGCCTCGATGCCCTCCGTCAGCACGTCCAGGCACATCCTGCCCAGGCTCGAACGGTCGAACTTGCGCAGGTACACCGACCAGGTGCCCTCCGCGAGCGAGCAGTAGGAGGCCATCACGGTGATCGGGTCGCGGTGCGTCCAGATCACCCTCGCGTCGGGGAAGGTCTTGATCAGCGCCGGGAGCGACCACAGGTGGCAGGGGCTCTTCAGGACCCACCGCTTGCGCTCCTGCCCGTGCTGGAGCACCTGGAGCGTCCGCTTGAGGTAGCGGTAGTCCTCGGTGTAATCACGCTTCGCGAACCACTCGCGCAGCTCTGGCATGTGACCGGTCAGGGTCCACATGAACGTGTGGAACGACATGATGAACACGCACTCCTCGGGGAGCATCGCGCCCATCTTGTGAATGTTCGGGAGCGCCGGAACCGCCTTCTCGAAGTTGGCGACGTACCGCTCGGTGGACTTGATCCTCGCGCGAAGGCCCGCCTCGTCGGTACCCGGCGGCGGCGTCTGCAGCATCTCCCACAGCAGCGGGGCACGGTTGCCCTCAGGATTGGACAGCAGGTTGTGGGCGAGGGTGGTCGCCGTGCGCGGCAGGCCGGTCACCACGATCGGGTCGTCGATCGGCTCGTCCTCGATCTCCGGGTGCTCGGCGATGGCCCGCGCGATCCGGAACCGGTTGATGACCCGACCCTGGACCTGATCGACCACCGACTTCCAGCCGATCGTCGAAGCGCCGTCCTGTCTGGCCCAGGCTCGCAAGATGAGGCGGAAGTCCTCAATCAACTGCGCATGGCCCTCAGGGCTCTCGCCGGTCTCGCGCTCCGCTCTCGCCACGATCCGGTCCATCGTCGCATCAGCGCGCCGTTCGAGGCCGATCGTCAGCGGAGCGAGCAGGTTGTTGAGGGCTCGAAGGGTGAGCGTCGGGGTCGCGTAAGCCACGTAGGGGGTCCTGTTCGCATTGCGGTAAGAGGGTTCGTCGGCGCGGGCGTCCGGGTTCGACACCGCCGAATCCCTGAGCCTTGCACGGCCTCGCACGAGTTCCGCACCAATTTCGCAACACCGCTCGATGACGCTCAACGGAGGGATTCGGACCCGGGCCGATCCTCAACGACGCAGCGGATCGCCCTATCGGCCGGGTCGTCGCTCACCCCTTGGTCCGGTGGCGCCGTTCGACTTCGGCGGCCACCTGACGGAACACGTCCAGGACCCGCTTGACCGCGAGCCGTTCGGCGCGGTCCGGTCGCAGGATCGCGGTGATGTGCCGCCGCGTGGGAATGTCGGCGATCTCTCTGAGGACGAGTCCGGCCCCGGTCGGCGTCGTGAACCGCGGCAGCAGCGCTATCCGCCGGCTGCCGACCACCAGCGACTCGACCAGCCGGTTGTCGCGAATTCGCTGGGACACCCGCAACGAGGCACCCGTCGCACGCTCGATCGATTCGAGCACCGAGTCGAACGGGTAGCCCTTCGGCACGCCGATCCACTCCCAGTCCACCAAGTCCTCGGTCCGCACGGTCGCCCGCGAGGCGAGCGGATGGTCCGCGGCCATCGCCACGTCGAGCTGCTCGCGCGCCAGCGACACCGCGGTCAACGCGGACGTCCCGGCCGGGCGCGCCCCCGTGAAACTGTGCGCGATCACGATGTCGTTGTCGGCGGCGAACGCCGCATACTCCGCCTCGGCGATGTCGATATCGTTGCACCGCAACTCAATGGCTCCGCCGTCGAACGCTCGCATGACCTCCGCGAGCATGAAGGTCGCGGCGCTGGGAAGGGCCGCGACGGTCACCGTGCCGGACGGTTCGCTGCGGAAGGAGTCCCATCGGGCCCGGGCCTGCTCGAGTGCCGTGGCGACCACCGCCCCGCCCTCGGCCAGCACCCGACCCGCCTCCGTCAGGCGCAGGCCGCGGCCCGAAGGCTCGGCCAAGGCCATGCCGAACTCGCGCTGAGCCGCCTTGAGCTGCTGCGAGACCGCGGACGGGGTCCGGTGCGTGGCGCGGGCGACCTCGGTGACACTGCCTCGCAGGGCCAGTTCGCGCAGTAGCTCCAGATGACGGACGTCCATGTAGCAATGCTACACAATAGCTTAAGTAGTTTTCGTTTGTGCTTTACAGTCGGGGCGCCGATGATGGACGCATGCCTGCTCGCCACGTACTGCTCGCGATGGCCGTCGCCCTCATGTGGGGCCTCAACTTCATCGCCATCGACGCCTCCCTCCAGCACTTCCCCCCGATGTTCCTCGTCGCGCTGCGCTTCGCGCTGATCGCCGTCCCGACGATGCTGCTGGTCAAGCGGCCCGATGTGCCGCTGCGCTGGCTGATCGGCTACGGGCTCGGCTTCGGGACCGTGCAGTTCCTGTTCCTGTACTGGGGCATGGCCGCCGGGATGCCCGCCGGCCATGCCTCACTGGTGCTCCAGGCTTCCGGGCCGTTCACGATGCTGCTGGGCGCCACGTTCCTCCGCGAGCGCGTGACCGGAGCGCAGCTGGCCGGCGTCCTGGTCGCGGTCGGCGGCCTCGCGGTGGTCGGCTGGCAGCGCGCCGAGCACGCCAGCGTCGTCCCGTTCCTGCTGACGCTCGCCGGAGCGCTCGGCTGGGCGATCGGCAACATCTGCAACCGGCAGGCGAGAGCGGCCGATCCGCTGCGGCTGACGCTGTGGATGTCCGTGGTACCGCCGCTGCCGATGCTCGCGCTGGCGCTGCTCGTGGAGGGTCCGTCGCGCATCGCCGGCTCGCTGACCGGGTTCGACGAGCCCGGCGCGGTCGGTGCCGTGCTCGGCCTGCTCTACACCGTCCTGATCGGGACGATTCTCGGCTCGGGGCTGTGGACCTGGCTCATGTCGCGCCACCCGGCGGGAGTCGTGGCGCCGTTCTCGATGCTGGTGCCCGTCGTCGGGATGACCGCGGCGTGGCTGATCCTGGGCGAGACCGTGACGGTCCCCGAAATGCTCGGCGGCGTACTGGTCGTCGGCGGGGTCCTGCTCGGGAGCCTTCGGCGGCGCACGACGATCCTGCCGAAGCCGGATCTCGACGTCCAGCCGGCCGGTGCCCGCGGCTGAAGGCGAAACGCCGGCCGCCGCACGTTCACTTTGATCCAGCGCGAGCCTTCAGGGGCGGCTTTGCTGCGATTCGTTCCAGCAGGATGACGACCGCTGCGGCGGCGGTGAGGGCGGCGAGGACGGCGAACATCTCGGGATGCCCTCCGGTCCGGTCGGTCAGGAGTGCGCCGGTCCAAGGGGCGAGTGCGATCGCGGCGGTGGCGGGTGCGGTGAGGATGCCGTGGAGGGTGGCGTACCCGTGCGGTCCCCATCGGTCGGTGACGACGGTGGCGTCCAGGAGCGTGAAGGCGCCGCGGGCGGCGCCGAGGAGGACGACGGCGGCGAAGACCAGGGCGACGGGCTCGGCGATGAGCGCGGTCGCCGAGAGCGTCGCGGCGCCGATGACGAGGATGGCGACGGCGCGGACGGTCGGGCCGGTGCGGTTCGCGAGCGGTGCGTAGGCGATGCGGCCGAGGAGTTGCCCGGCGCCGCAGATGCCCAGGGCCCAGGCGGCGGTGACGGTGTCCATGCCGCGGCCGGTCAGCAGCGGCACGAGGTAGAGGTTCGAGGCGGCCATGGCGAAGGCGGTGAGGGTCAGGGCGGCGGCGAGGGCGATGAACGTCGGTGAGCGGATGATCCGCCGCCGTGCCGCCGAAGCCGTGGCCGCCGAGTGGCCGCCTGACGGGTGTGCGCTTCGGGGCCATGGCGGAGTGAGCGCGAAGGCGTGGGCGGGGACGGTGACGACCGTGAGGATCACGGCGAGGACGAGGTAGCTGCCGCGCCAGTCGAAGTGGCCGGCGAGGTAGGCGGTCAGGGGTGCGAAGACGGTGCTGGCGAGGCCTCCGGCGAGGGTCAGGATCGTCAGCGCGCGCACGCGCCGGGGTCCGTACCAGGCGGTGACGGCGGCGAACGCGGGCTTGTAGAGCACGGCCGCTTGGGCGGTGCCGGAGAGGATCCACGCGGCGGTGAACGTCCACAGGTTGGGCGCGGTCGCGATGCCGACGACCGCGAGCACGGCGATGACCGAGCCTGTGGTCATGACCAGGCGGGGGCCCCGGTGGTCGAGCAGGTGTCCGACGGCGACGCCGGCGATCGCGGAGGCGCCCAGCCCCACGGAGAAGGCGCCCATGACGGCGGCGGTCGACCAGCCCGTGTCGGCGGTGATGTCGCCGAGGAGGACCGGGAGGGCGTAGAAGAGGACGCCCCAGCTGGTGATCTGGGTGGCGCACAAGGCGATGAGGACACGGCGCGGGACCGCCGCATGGGTGTCGGGCCGTCCGTGCGCCGTGTCCTCGGAGGCGTGGGTTTCCATAGGAGGGGTTTAGCCGACGGCGGCGAGCTGGGGGACCGGGGGCGGGATGGCGTCGGCGGCGATGCGGCGGGGCAGTTGGCACACTCTGGGGATTCTGAGGCGTTCTCGCGGCCATAGAGTTCCCTGCAACAGCCCGGAACGCCCCTGGACGAAAGAGGAAGAGCGATGAGCGAGTACGAGGACACCACGGTCGAAGACGACGTCACCGGTGTGGACGACACCTACACCGAAGACGACGCCGACCTCGGCGGCACCGGACTCTCCCACGTCGAGGAGACCTTCGACATCGACGGCGACGGCTACGCCGACGAGACGATCACCGCCGACGGCGTGACCTTCATCGACACCGACGGCGACGGCGAGGCCGACGCGGTCGCGACCGACTACGACGGCGACGGCCTCTCCGACGAGGTCCTCATCGACGCCGACGGCGACGGCGGCTTCGAGACCGCGATCAGCGACGGCGACGGCGACGGCTACGTCGACACCTACGAGTCCGACACGGACGGCGACGGCATCGTGGACCAGGTCTCGGTCGACACGAACGCGGACGGCTACGTCGACTCGGTCGCCACCGACACCAACGGCGACGGCTACACCGACACCGTGGCCAGCGACTACAACGCCGACGGCTACGTGGACGAGATCGTGGTCGACTCCGACGCCGACGGCGTGGCCGACACGGTCCTGACCGACAGCGACGGCGACGGCTTCCTCGACACCGTCCAGACCGAGGCCACCCCCCTGGGCGACTCCTTCCAGTCCCAGACCGGCCAGGTCTTCTAGACCGGTCCTGGCACGGACCGTATGCGCACGTGCCTGTGCGGGACCGCAGACCTGGACGGTCTGCGGTCCTTCGCCTCCTATGACTCGGGCGTGAGCCTGACCCGGCGCAGAAGCTGGGCGTTGAGGGCGACCACGATGGTGGAGGCCGACATCAGCACCGCGCCGACCGCGGGACTCAGCGTGATCCCGACTCCGGCCAGGACTCCGGCCGCGAGCGGGATCGCGACGATGTTGTAGCCCGCGGCCCAGCCGAGGTTCTCGATCATCTTGCGGTAGCCGGCCTTCGAGAGACGCCGTACGCCGCCGACACCGCGCGGATCCGAGGACGCCAGGACCACCCCGGCGGACTCGATCGCCACGTCGGTGCCCGCGCCGATCGCGATGCCGACATCGGCCCGTGCCAGCGCGGGCGCGTCGTTGACCCCGTCCCCGACCATCGCCACGCGCAGTCCGCGTGCTTGCAGGTCCGCGACGGCCTGGTCCTTGTCGGCGGGCAGCACCTCGGCGAAGACCTCGTCGCGACCCTCGACGAAGCCGAGGTCCGCCGCGACCGCCTCGGCCACGGACCTGGCGTCGCCGGTGATCATCGCGATCGTCTTCACGCCCTGGGCTCGCAGGTCGGCGATGGCCTGCTTGGCCTCGGGGCGGACCTCGTCCTCGAGGGCGATCGCGCCGAGCACCTTCGCCTCATCGTCGAGCGCGATGAGGTAGAGCACCGTCGCGCCCCGGCCCGACCAGGTTTCGATGTCGCCTTGCAGCTCGTTCGGCGCATCGGTGCCGAGCTCGCGCAGCAGCGCCGGACCGCCGACCGCGTATCGCTCGCCGTCCACCGTGGCTTCGACGCCTTTGCCGGTGCGGGAGCGGAAGTCGGAGGCGCGGGCGCTTTCGCCGTGCTCGCGGCCGCGGTGGGCGACGATCGCGCGGGCGAGCGGGTGCTCGGAGTCCGACTCGACCGCCGCGGCCAGGTGGAGCACCTCGTCTCGGTCGGCGCCTGCGGCTCCACTGACGCCGGCGACGGTGTGCTCGCCCTTGGTCAGCGTCCCGGTCTTGTCGAACAGGACGGCGTCCACCGTGCGCATCCGCTCGATCGCGAGCCGGTCCTTCACCAGGATGCCGGCCTTGGCCGAGACGGCCGTGGTGATCGAGATGACCAGCGGGATCGCCAGGCCGAGCGCGTGGGGGCAGGCGATGACCAGGACGGTGACGGTGCGGACGACGGCCGAGGTCGTGTCGCCCAGGAGCGACCAGACCGCGAACGTGATCGCGCCGGCGGCCATGGCGATGTAGAACAGCAGGGCCGCGAACCGGTCGGCCAGCACTTGGCCGCGGCCGCGGGACTCCTGCGCGGCCGAGACGAGGCGCTGGATGCCGGCCAGGGCGGTGTCGTCGCCGACCGCGTCGACGCGCACGCGGATCGCCGAGTCGGTGGCGACGGTGCCGGCCACGACCCGCTCGCCCGCGCTCCGAGGCACGGGGCGGGACTCGCCGGTGATCATCGACTCGTCCATCTCGGCTTCGCCGTCGACGACCTCGCCGTCGGCCGGAACACGGGACCCGGAGCGGACCAGCACCACGTCGCCGACCCCGAGTTCGGCCGCGGGAACGGTCTCGGTCGAACCGTCCTCGGCGATGCGCTCGGCCTCGTCGGGCAGCAGTGCCGCGAGCGCGGCGAGCGCGCCTCGGGCTTGGCCGATGGCCTTCATCTCCTGCCAGTGGCCGAGCAGCATGATCGACACCAGCGCACCGAGCTCCCACCAGAACTCGAGGTCGAAGAACCCGAGACTGGTTGCGAGCGAAGCGATGTAGGCGACGGTGATCGCCGTGGCGATCAAGAGCATCATGCCGGGCGCCCGGTCGCGGACCTCGCGGACGCCGCCCGCGAGGAACGGCCAGCCGCCGTAGAAGAACACGAACGTGCCGAGCACGGGCCCGACGAGGTCCATGCCGGGTAGGTCGAGCGTGTACCCGAACCAGTCCATGATCATGGGGCTGGTGACGACCAGGGGAATCGTCAGGACCAGGCTGAGCCAGAACTTGCGCCGGAACGCCTCGGGGTCGTGCCCGGCGTGCTTGTCATGGCCGCCGTGGCCCTCGTGCGCGCCGTGCGACCCGTGGGCCCGGGGCTGCTCGGCCGCGACGGCGCCACCGTGCGACGTGTGACCGCCGTGCTCGCCATGGCCGCCGTGACCGGCGTGGTCGGTCTCGTGGCCCTGGTGTCCCTGGTGCCCCTCGTCGTCACCGTGGGCGTGATGACCGCTCACTTGAGGCTCCTTCCATGCGGTTGCTCCTCGGTCGGAGCATATACCCCTAGGGGGTATCTTCCAAACCGGTCCGGCCTCTCCGTTCCGGGCCTGCGCGGCGAGCCCAATGCATCGATCGATGGAAATAGCTCAAGCTGCCGGCGGCAGGGTCTTGCCTTTCCGGACCGGGTGCGTCACACTCATGGCACCAGATGCCAAAGTGTCGACCAAACTGCGGCACGGCGTGCCACTCAATGTCGAGAGGACCCCTCATGACCCAGCCGCAAGCGGCGGCCCGCGGCGACGCACTGCACCGCGCCGCCACCAGAAAAGCCCTGACCCACCTCCTGCCACTCCTCTGCCTCGCCTACTTCATGGCCTTCGTCGACCGCACGAACGTCGGCCTCGCCAAGACCCAGCTCGAAGCCGACGTCGGCATCGGCGCCGCCGCCTACGGACTCGGCGCCGGCATCTTCTTCCTGAGCTACGCCCTGCTCGAAGTCCCCAGCAACCTGATCATGCACCGAGTCGGCCCCCGGGTCTGGATCACCCGCATCGCCATCACCTGGGGCGCCCTGACCGCCTGCATGGCCCTCGTCCAAGGCGACATGAGCTTCTACGCCATCCGCTTCCTGCTCGGCGCCGCCGAAGCGGGCCTGTTCCCCGCGCTCATGTACATCATCACGGTCTGGTTCGCCCAGTCCCAGCGCGCCACCATGGTCGGCCTGCTCTACATGGCCGTCTGCCTCGGCCTCGCCATCGGCAGCCCGCTCGGCGGCGCGCTCATGGAGATGAGCGGCACCGGCGGCCTCCACGGCTGGCAGTGGATGTTCCTCCTCGAAGGCGGGTTCACCATCCTCGTCGGACTCGCCATCTGGCGACTGCTGCCCGACAAGCCCTCCGAAGCCACATGGCTCACTCCTGAAGAGGCCGCGATCCTCGAAGACCGCGCCCGCGTCCCCACCGCCCCCGACCACCCCACCCTGCGCGGCAACGTCAAGGTCGCGTTCGGCCGGCCGTTCATCCTCGCGCTCGCGACCGTCTACTTCGCCAACCAGATCGCCTCGGTCGCCATCCAGTACAACTTCCCCTCGATCGTCGAGAGCATCGACATCACCCGCCCCTTCCTCATCGGCCTGGTCTCCGGCAGCGTCGGCATCGCGGCCCTGCTGGGCGTGATCGCCATCCCGGCCGTCCAACGCCGCGTGCGCAACGAGGTCGCGGTGATCATCTGGTGCTCCCTCGGCACCGCCGCCTCCGCGGTCGCCTACGTCCTCGTCACCGCCCCCGTCGCCCGCATCCTCCTGATCGACCTCGCGATGTTCTTCCTCATCGGCGTCCTCCCCATCTACTGGTCGGTCGCCCAGCAGCGCATGCAGGGACTCATGGCCGCCGCGGGCCTCGCCTTCATCAACACCATCGGGCTCATGGGCGGCTTCCTCGGCCCCTACCTCTACGGCTGGTCCGAAGCCGCCTCGGGCGCGGCCAGATCCGCCTGGATCGTCCTCGTCGGCTCCTCGCTCCTCGGCGTCGCCCTCGTCCCGATCCTGCACCGCACCGTCCGGCGCGAAGACCGCGCGGCGCAAGCCCGCACCGCCCGGACCGCGGCGACCACCGGGAGCGACGCATGAACACGCGACGACTCCTCACCGCGATCACCGCAGCGCTGGCACTCGTGCTCGCACCGGCCGCCGCCGCGGTGGCCGACCGCGGCGACGGACACGGCGGCGCGTCCCCGGTCCTGCGGCACACCACCCTCGGCCCCGTCCTCGGCATCGACGACCACCGCGGCAGCGGCACCTACTCGTGGCTCGGCATCCCGTACGCCGAGCCGCCGGTGGACGACCTCCGCTGGCGGGCCACCGTGCCCCACAGCCCCTGGCGGTCCGTCCTCGACGCCGACGAGTACGGGGACGGCTGCGCCCAGCCGGGCCGGTTCTTCAGCCCGTCGCCCGACGGCCCGCACTACGACCTGGAGGTCCGCGACGGCCTCGGCAAGCCGGTGGGGGAGGAGGACTGCCTGACGCTCAACGTCTTCCGGCCCTCGACCGCGGCGAAGCACCTGCCGGTCATCGTGTTCGTCCACGGCGGCAGCAACGTCGTCGGCTACGCCGCCGACCCGATGTACGACGGGCGGGCGCTGGCCGAGGCGGCCGGAGCCGTGGTCGTCACCGTCAACTACCGCCTCGGCCTCTTCGGCTGGTTCGACGGGGTGCGGGAGGACACCGGCGACCCGCTGACCGACTCCGGGAACTTCGGACTGCTCGACCAGATCGAGGCGCTGCGGTTCGTCGACGACAACGCCCGCGCCTTCGGGGGCGACCCGCGCAACGTCACGATCATGGGCGAGTCCGCCGGCGCGGTCAACGTGTGGGCGCTGATGGTCGCACCCGAGGCCCAGGGGCTCTTCGACAAGGCGATCCCGATGAGCGGCGGTCTGAGCACCGCGACTGTGGCGAGCGCGCACGCGTACGCGGAGAACCTGGCCTCCGCGGCGGCGACGGAGGCCGGGCTGTCCGGTCCCGAGGCCGGCGCGCCCCTGCTGGACGCGATGTCGGCCGACGAGCTCGTGGCGCTGGCGCTGCGGCACCGGCTCGACGCGACGCCGGCGGTCATCGCCGACGGGACGGTGATCCCGGCCGATCCCTATGCCGCGCTGGGGGACGGGTCCCTGCGCGACGTCCCGGTCCTGGCCGGGAACACCATGGAGGAGGGCAAGCTGTTCGGCTCGGCCATCGGCGCCCACCGGCCGACCGACTACGAGCGCTTCACGATGCAGTACGAGTTCGATCCCGACGCTCCGACGGACTGGACCGCCGAGGACTTCCTCGTCGACCGGTACCTGCCGGTGGACGCCCCGGGCGGGTGGAACGAGGCGTCGGACCAGCTGACCGAGCTGGTGTTCATGGGCATCGCCGAGAACTCGATGAACGCGCTCCAGGACAGCGGCAACCGGAACGTCTACTACTACCAGTTCGCCTGGAACAACGAGCCGGAACCGTTCGACGACGTCTACGGAGCCGTCCACGCCATGGACCTGCCGTTCGTGTTCGGGAACTTCGGCCAGAGCGTGTTCTCCTACGCGTTCAGCGAGGCCAACGCGCCCGGCCGGCTCGCGCTGTCCGGCCAGATGATCGGC
The DNA here is from genome assembly GCF_900101745.1 of Glycomyces harbinensis. GTDB lineage: Bacteria > Actinomycetota > Actinomycetes > Mycobacteriales > Micromonosporaceae > Glycomyces > Glycomyces harbinensis. Next base: position 291,898 of record NZ_FNAD01000006.1, read on the forward strand.
GCGGTGCGCCAGTTCATCCGGACCGGCAGCCCGCAGTCCTGGACGCTCCCGGTCCGATGGGCCCAGTGGCCCGCCAGCGTCGTGTTCGACGCCGACGACCACCGGGCGCGGATCACCACCGGCGAGTTCGGCTGACGCGCGGCGCGCGGGGCGTCCGGAAGCATCACCGCGACCGGGCCCCCCGCGCGCTTCTACACTGGCCGCAGGAAAACGACGACGAGACGACAGGGAGCCGCGGTGTCCGAACCGACCCGGGAGTCCAAGGACACCAAGTACCGCATCGCCGAGACCGCGATGGCCCTCTTCCTCGAGCAGGGCTACGAGACGGTGACCGTCGAAGCGGTCGCCGAGGCGTCGGAGGTCTCCCGCCGCACGGTCTTCCGGTACTTCGGCGGCAAGGACGAGCTGCCCTTCCCCGACCACTCGGGGCGGCTGCGACGACTGGAGAGCCACCTCAACGCCGCAGGGCCCGACGAGGACCCGGTCGAGGCCGTCATCGGCGGCACCGAGGCGTCGCTGCGCGACTTCCTCCAGCACCCGCAGCTCGTCTTCCGCCGGTACCGGCTCACCCGCCGCGTCCCCGAACTGCGCAACCGGGAGATCGTGGAGCACGAACGGTACGTGGCGATGACCTCGGCGTTCCTGCGCGGCCGCCTGGCGCCGGACGCGCCCGGGTTCCAGGCCATGGGCCTGGCCGCGCTCATCGACGCGATGCACCGCTCCGCCCTCGGCGGCTGGGCGCGCAGCGAGGGCGCGACCGACGCCATGGCCGAGCTCCAGGCCGGCATGGCGTGGGTCCGCGGGCTGACCTCCGAGTTTGCGCACCCGAGTCCGGTGCGGCAGATGCTGCTCGCGACCCTGCCCGACACGCCCGAGGTGCGCCGGACGCTGACCGCCTTGCGGGACAGCGCCACCGAGCTCCCCTGAGGTCAGCGGCGGCTCGGCGCGACGAGCCGCTCCGCCAGGTCGGCGTTGAACCGGCCCAGCTCCTCGGGACTGTCGGGGCCGTCGGGGCGGTACCAGCGGGCGAGGTCGATCGCCAGCGAGATCAGCGCCCGAGTGGTGCGGTGGACGTCGAGGTCCGGGTCGAACCGGCCCGCGTCCACGCCCGCGGCGACCGCGAGCCGGAAGACCTCGTTGGTCTCGTGCCGGACGGCCAGCACCTCGGCGTAGTGCTCCTCGTCCAGCGCGCCCAACTCGTACTGGCACACGCGGGCGACCACGTGGTGGCGCGCGTGGAACTGCGTGTAGCGCGACACCAGCTCCCGCAGGCGCGCAGTCGGATCGGAGGTGGGCGCGGCGGCGGTGAGGATGTCGCGGGCGCGCCGGTGGCCCAGGCTCACGATCGCGAACAGTGCGAGCTCCTTCGACGGGAAGTGCACGTAGAGCGCGGCGGGGCTCAGGTTCGCGCCCGAGGCGATGTCGCGCGTCGTCGTCCCGTGGAAGCCGTTCGCGGCGAAGGCGCGCACGGCGGAGAGCAGCAGGCGCCTGGGGACCTCCGCGTAGGACTCGGCGCCGGGCAGGTCGGCCGCCGCGAGCTCGGCGGCCGAAAGCGGCGCGGCGCGGGGCGCGGGCGGCGGTGGAACCTGGGGCACGATCGTCTCCCTCCGTGCGTGTCGGTGCGACGGCGACTCTACAAGGGCGCGCCGGGGTCGGCCTCGGCCCGGGCGCGCGAGCGCAGGACGTTCTTGGCCGCCTTCCCGGTCGAGGTCTTCGGGATGGCGTCGAGGACGACGAACCGGTCCGGGACCCACCACGACGCGAGGCGCCCCGCCAGGTGGCGGCGGAGCCCGGTCTCGTCGATCTCGCTGCCGGGCAGGGGGACGACATAGGCGCAGGGCCGCTCGCCCCAGCGCTCGTCCTCCACGCCGACGACCGCGGCCTCCTGCACCAGCGGGTGGTCCATGAGCGCGTTCTCCAAGGCGACCGAGGAGATCCACTCCCCGCCCGACTTGATCATGTCCTTGGTCCGGTCCACGATCCTCAGGTACCCGTGCGCGTCGATCGCGGCCACGTCGCCGGTGCGCAGCCACCCGTCCGCGGTGAACGCGGCCGCGCCGGCCTCCGCGCCGAAGTACCCGGCGGCGATCGTCGGGCCGGCCACCTGGAGTTCGCCCGAGGCGACGCCGTCGTGCGCCACCGGCCGTCCCGCGTCGTCGACCACGCGGACCTCCACCAGGGGCACCGTGGGTCCGGGCAGGCCGACCAGCGCGCGGCGCTCGTCCCCGGCGAGGCCGTCCAGGTCCGAGACGACGCGGCCCGCGGCGACGAGGGGGCTGCACTCGGTCATGCCCCACGACCCGGTGATCGGGATGCCGACCTGCGCTTCCCATGCGCGCGAGAGGGAGTCGGGCAGTGCGCTGCCGCCGCTGACGACCGTCCGCAGCGCCGACAGGTCGTGCGAGGCGAGGAGCGGCACGAGGCCGCGCCAGATCGCGGGGACCCCGGCGGTGAACGTCACGCGGTGGCGTTCGAGCCTGTCCGCCAAGGCCTCCGGGGCCATCGCCGGTCCGGGGAGCACGAGCGATGCGCCGGAGGCCAGCGCGGCGTAAGGCAGGCCCCAGGCGTTGACGTGGAACATCGGCACGATCGGCATCACCGTGTCCCGCTCGCTGATCGCGAGGGCGTCGGCGCCTAGGAGGGTGAGCGTGTGCAGCACGACGGACCGGTGGCTGTAGAGGACGCCCTTGGGCCTGCCGGTGGTGCCGGAGGTGTAGCAGAGCCCCGCGGCGTCGTCCTCGGCGACGACCGGCGACGGGGGCGGCTCGTGGTCCGCGGCGACCCTGCCGAGCAGCTCCTCGTAGTCGAGGACCCGCGGGTCGTCCGGAACGGGGCACGCGGCGCCGTCGTCCATGACGACGACGTGCCGCACGCTCGCGGCCGCCGCCACGAGCTCCCAGACGGCCGGCAGCAGCGACCGGTCGACGAAGACGACGTCGTCGCCGGCGTCGTCCAGGATGTGCGCCACGTCGTCGGCGAACAGGCGGTGGTTGACGGTGTGGAGCACCCGCCCGCCCGCGGGGACCCCCAGGTAGAGCTCGAGGTGGCGCTGCGTGTTCCACGCGAAGCTGGCGACGCGCGCCCCGGGCGGGACGCCGAGGAGGTCGAGCGCGGCCGACAGGCGCCAGGCCCTCGCGACGACCTCGCCCCAGGTCGCCGAGGTCTCGCCGCCGACCGTCCCGGTCACCACGGTCTTGCGCGCGAACATCCGCTGCGCCCGCCGCATCAGCGAGCCGATCTCCAGTGGACGGTCCTGCATCATGCCCTGCACGGTTCCTCCCGCCCTCACGCGACCGTCTGGCCGCCGTCGACGTACAGCGTCTGACCGGTGATGTACGAGGCCTCGTCGCTGGCGAGGAACGCCGCGGCCGCGGCGATGTCGTCGGGCCTGCCGACGCGCCCGACCAGGTTGCCCTCGGCGGTGCGCTGCCGGAAGTCCTCGACGCTCAGCCCCAGCCGGGCGGCGGTCGCGTCCGTCATGTCGGTCGCCACGAAGCCCGGCGCGATGGCGTTGACGTTGACCCCGAAGGGCCCCAATTCGATCGCCAGCGTGCGGGTGAACCCCTGGACGCCCATCTTCGCGGCGGCGTAGTTCGCCTGCCCGCGGTTGCCCAGGGCCGAGATGCTGGAGAGGTTCACGATCTTGCCGTACCGCTGCGGGACGAAGCGGGCCTGCGCCGCCCTCGACATCAGGAACGCGCCCTTGAGGTGCACGCCGATGACCTGGTCCCAGTCGTCCTCGGACATCTTGAACAGCAGGTTGTCGCGGGTGATGCCGGCGTTGTTCATCAGGACGTGGAGTCCGCCGAGCTCGTCGACGGCGCGGGCGATCGCCTTGTCGGCGTCGGGCGCCGAGGTCACGTCGGCGCCGACGCCGATCGCCTTCGCGCCCTTCGCGAGCGGCAGTCCCGCGGCCGCTTCGGCCGCGGACGGCTCGTCCAGGTCGATGACGGCGACCGAGGCGCCCTCGGCGGCGAACCGCGCGGCCGAGGACAGTCCGATGCCGCGGGCGGCGCCGGTGATCGCGACGACGCGACCCTCGAAACGTCCCATGTGCACTCCTTCGTGGAAGTTGACGTCCTGTTCAGACGCGCTCGAGGATCAGGGCCATGCCCTGGCCGCCGCCGACGCACATCGTGATCAGGCCGGTGGTCCTGTCGTGCCAGTCGAGGCTGTTGAGCATCGTGGCCTGGAGTCTGGCGCCGGTCATGCCGAACGGGTGGCCCACGGCGATCGCGCCGCCGTTGACGTTGAGCCGCTCGGGGTCGATGCCGAGGTCCCGTTGGCAGGGGATGACCTGGGCGGCGAACGCCTCGTTGATCTCGACCAGGTCGATGTCGCCGATGCTCATGCGGGCGTTGGCGAGTGCTCGGCGCGTGGCTGCCACGGGACCGAGGCCCATGATCTCCGGGCTCAGGCCGGAGACGCCGGTGGCGACGACGCGGGCGAGCGGGGCGATGCCGAGGTCGGCCGCTCGGCGGTCGGACATGACGACCACCGCGGCCGCGCCGTCGTTGAGCGGGCAGCAGTTGCCTGCCGTCACGGTGCCCCCGTCGCGGAAGACCGGCGGCAGCGCCGCGACCGCTTCGTAGGCGACGCCCGGGCGCGGGCTCTCGTCGGCGGCGAGCACGGTCCCGTCCGGGGTGGTGACCGGCGTGATCTCGCGTGCCCAGAACCCTTCGGCGACGGCCCGCTCGGTACGGTGCTGGCTGCGCACGGCGAACCGGTCCATCTCCTCGCGCGTGATCCCGCGCAGCGACGCGACGTTCTCGGCCGTCTGCCCCATGGCGATGTAGACGTCGGGCAGCAGCCCTTCCTCGCGCGGATCGCGCCACCGCGCCCCGCCGGTCGCCGTGCGGGCCCCTGCCGCCGCGAACACCGGGTTGCGGGTGTCCGGCAGCTCGTCCGAGGTGCCCTTGGCGAACCGCGACACGGCCTCGACGCCCGCGGCGACGAAGACGTCTCCTTCACCGGACCGGATGGCGTGGAACGCCATCCGGGTCGCCTGCACCGACGAGGCGCAGTACCGGGTGACCGTCGCGCCCGGGACGGTGTCCATGCCGTTGAGCGTGTTCACGACCTTCGCCATGTTGTACCCGGCTTCGCCTCCGGGCATCCCGCAGCCGAGGTAGAGGTCGTCCACTTCGGATGGATTGAGGGCGGGGACCCGGTCGAGTGCCGCCCGCACGGCGAACGCGGCCAGGTCGTCGGGGCGGCAGTCCCGCAGCGCGCCCTTCCCGGCCCGGCCGATCGGGGTCCGGGCGGCGGCGACGATCACGGCTTCGGTCATGGCATCCTCAGATTACTAAGCGCTTGCTTAGCGAGGATCATGGCACAGCCCCGACCACTTGTCCACCCCGCGCGGCCGGTTCCGCCGCGACGCGCTCGCTCGGATGCCGCGCGCATCCCGGTGCTGTTAGATTCGGGTGCTGTGAGACTCCTCGACATCCCGCACCGCGGCCGCACGCTCCGCGGCGCGCTGCACCTTCCCGCCGACACGGACGCGCCGGTCCCGGCGGTCGTGTTCTGCCACGGCTTCGGCGGCAACCGCGCCGAGTTCGGGTACACGTTCGTCCGCGCCGCCGAGCGCATGGCCGCGCACGGCATCGCCGCCTACCGGTTCGACTTCGCCGGCTGCGGCGACTCCGAAGGCGAATTCGAGGACCTCACCGTCTCCGACCAGGTCGCGCAGACGACCGCCGTCCTCGACGCCGTGGCCGCGCACCCCGCGATCGACGCCGAGCGGGTCTCGCTACTGGGCATGAGCCTCGGCGGGCTGACCGCATCGCTGGCCGCCCCGCTGCGGCAGGTCCGGTCGCTGATCCTGTGGGCGCCTGCCGCGGTAGCCGTCGCGATGAGCGACGAGGGCGCGAAGCGGCGCGCCGAGGCGATCGCCGAATTCGGCTACGACGACTTCGGCGGCCTGCCCATCCACCAGGCCTTTGTGGACGACGCCGAGGACATCGACCCGTTCGCCGACGCGGCCGCGTACCCCGGGCCGGTGCTCCTCGCCGTCGGATCCGAGGACTTCGTCCTCGAACCCGGTGTCCTCGAACGCTACGAGCACGCGTACGCGGGCCGTCTCGACCTGCATCTGTTCGACGGCGTCGGCCACGGCTTCGAGACCGTGCCCGCCCGCGAGCGCCTCGTGGAACTCTCCGCGGAGTTCGCGGCACGCCACGCCTGAACCGCGGGGCCGCACGGCCCGCGCCCGGCCGGACCTCGGCCGGCGAGGCGACCTGCGACGTCGAGTCGAGCTGCGATGCCACCGCCGCGCTACAGGGATCGCGCGGTTCCTTCAAGCGAATAGGTGCACGGCAGGAGCACCTGCCGCTCGTGGTCGCCCGCAGGATCGGTGAGCAGGCCGGTGAGGAGGCGTACCGCGCGGCGGCCCATCTCGTGGCGGGGGACGCGGAGCGACGCCCACTGCCGGGTGCCGACCTCGCCGACCGGGATGTCCACCAGGACCACGATCGAGAGGTCGCGGGGGATCTCCAGGCCCCGGATGCTCGCCATGGCCGCGAGCACCCGCAGCAGGCTCACCGACTCCACGAGCAGGGCCGTGGCCCCGGCGGCGACCGCGTCGTCGAGCCACTGCGCCGTCAGCCCCTCGGGGTCCACGTACGTCGGTTCGGGAACGGCGAGGCCGAAGCGCCCCAGCGCGGTCGCGAAGCCCTCCCAGCGGTCGACCTGCGGCTCGTGCCGGGAGGTCTCGCCGAGGTAGGCGAAGGACCGGTGCCCCATGCCGACCAGCTCGTCGACGATGCGGCCGGTGGCGGTGCGGTAGTCCCCGCCGACGTAGGCGATCCCGTCGGCCACCTCCCGGTGGCCTATGTAGACGAACGGATACTCCTCGGCCGCAAGGCGCTCCAAGTCGTCGCGGTCGGCATGGTGGCCCAGGAGCAGGCTCCCGGCCGCCTGGGCGAGCCCGTTGACCCCGTCCTCGTATATCCGCCGGACCCCGGAGTCGTTGCGGGCCGCGGTGAACAGCATGAGGTTGCAGCTCTCGGCGGCCGCCTGGTCCTCGATGCCGCGCATGAACTCGAAGTAGTAGTCCCCGGTGCTGGTCGGGAAGATCGGCTCGAAGGTGTGAACGCCGAGCAGCAGCGCCTGAGCGCGCACGGCGGGAGCGCGCTGGGCCGAAGCGGGGACGTACTGGAGCCGCCGCGCCGTGCTGAGGACCCGCTTGCGCGTCTCGGCGGAGATCCGGCCGTTCTCAGCGGTCCCGTTGAGCACCATGGAGACCGTCGACTGCGAGACTCCCGCCTCCTTGGCGATGTCGGCCTGCCGCGACGTCCGGCCCCGCTGTCTGGTCATCGGTCCATCCTCCTTCATCCGTGCCCCTTCCCCGTACCGTCGAGGACCGCGCCGCCCGCGAGCAGGTCGAGTCGCAGCCTCCCGTAGTCCACGTCCTGGACCGCGGTCTTGTCGGCGCCCGCGAGCGCCGCCGCCGTCCCGGCCGCCTCCCCGAGCATCATGAAGACCGGCTCCATGCGCACGGACGCGAACGCGACGTGCGACGCCGACACCGCCGACGCCACCAACAGGTTCTCGCACTCGCCGCGCGCCGGGACCAGCGCCCGGTAGGGAACGCCGAACGGGGTCGACAGTGGATGTTGCACATTGCCCTCGTTGACCGGCCGCCCGTCGACCACGACGCGCTTCGCGTTGTGGGAGTCCATGACGTACGAGGCGAGCGCGACCGGGTCGGCGCAGCCGCGCCCGGCGGCGTCGTGCTGGGTGACGACCCGCTCGGACACCATGCGGCGGGCCTCGCGCACGTACAGCTGGTGCGGCCAGTTCGAGCGCGCCGCGAACTCCTGCGGGGCGAGCCCGAACGCCCTGGTGTCCGCGCGGACCCGCTCGGGCAGGCGCGGGTCGTTCGCGAGGAAGTGCAGGAGACCGGCCTGGTAGCGCACGTGGTCCTGGTAGATCGCCTCGCGCTCGGCGTAGTCCGCTTCCGGCCAGCGGTAGTTCGCTCCGATGTGGTCGGAGGAGACCGCGCCGTGGTTGTTCATGTCGAACACGTCGCCGCGCACGCGGGTGCAGCGCCCGTACAGCTCGTACACGCCCGCGTCGACGTAGCGGCGCAGCAGTTCGTACCGGCCGGGGTCGTAGCCCTCCGGCTTCGGGAACGGCACGCGGTGCTCGCCGGTGGTGACGTGGAGGCGGAAGTTGTAGGCCTGGAGCCGCCGGTCGCCCTCCCCGACGGCCCCCATGGGGTCCGCGCTGATCCCGGGCAGCAGCCCGCTCTCGGGGCGGCCGGGTTCGACGTAGGGGTCGACGGGCCGCTGGAACTGGTGGTTCTCGCTGTGCTGCACGCCGGCCTGCGGCTCTCCGTGCACTTCGGACGATTCGCGGCCGATGGTGTGCGTGACCCCGGCGCGGGCCATGAGGTCGCCCTCGTAGGTGGCGTCGATGAAGACCTCGGCGGCGTAGGAGGAACCGTCGTCGGTGGTGATCGAGGCGATGCGCCCGCCGTCGAGTGCGACGCCGTCGAGGTGCCGGCGGCGGCGGATCTGGACGCCGGCGTCGGCGAGCCAGTCGGTGAGGATCGCCTCGGCGAGGCCGGCCTCGACGTCCCAGTGCGGGTCGTCGGCGCGGTAGCGGTGCGCGACACGCCGGTAGAACTCGCGGGCGAGGCCGCCCACGGTGGCGGGGTCGCCCACGTCGGTGGTGCCGAGCCCCGAGGCGGTCATGCCGCCGATGTGGTCGCCGAAGGCGAGCAGGACCACGGACCGTCCTTTGCGGGCGGCGGCGATGGCGGCGGTCGCGCCTCCGGCGGTGGCCCCGTAGACCACGAGGTCGGCGTCCAGGCGCTCGGGGGCGCCGCTCGGGGGGAGGTAGTAGCGCACGCCGGGGAGCGCGGGCGCCGCAGTCATACGATCATTCATCGCATCAGCATACAACGGATTCATATCAGCTTTATCGGCACGATCGCTGACCGTGCAGTTCCGGGAAAGACTCTTGAAGCACCCTTGACACCTCCCGGTCGCGTTGATGTAATGTGAGGCCGAACTCAGCAAATATTGCTGAGATTGCTAATAGTATCAGCAAGCGATAGCGACCTGGAGACCCCCAGATGAATCCGGAGCACGAGACCGCTCACGACCTGCTCGTCGTGGGCGGAGGGCTCGGCGGCACCGCCGCCGCGCTGACCGCCGCCCGCCTCGGCCTCAGCGTGCTGCTCACCGAGGAGACCGACTGGCTCGGCGGACAGCTCACGGCCCAGGCCGTCCCCTCCGACGAGCACCCGTGGATCGAGACCGACCTCATCTCCGCCGGGTACAAGGAACTGCGCGAGCGCATCCGCGACTACTACCGCCGCAACTACCCGCTCACCGCGGAGGCCGCCGCCGAGCCCGCCCTCAACCCGGGCCTGGGCAACGTCAGCAAGATCTGCCACGAGCCTGAGGTCGGCGTCGCCGTCCTGGGCGAGATGCTCGCCCCCTACCGCTCGGCCGGGCGCATCACGGTCCTCTACGGGCACGTGCCCGTGGCCGCCCAGGTCGAGGGCGACCGCGTCACGGCCGTCACCCTGCGCGACAAGTGGAACGGGCGCGACCGCACCGTCACCGCCCCGCTCGTGGTCGACGCCACCGAACTCGGCGACCTCCTCGAACTCGCCGGGGTCGAGCACGTCATCGGCGCCGAGTCCCACGCCCAGACCGGCGAACCCTACGCCGCGCCCGAACCCGTTCCGGGCGACCAGCAGTCGATCACCTGGTGCTTCCCCCTCGAATACCGCCCCGGCGAGGAGCACGTGGTCGACAAGCCCGCCTCCTACGACCACTGGCGCACCCACGTCGACGACTTCTGGCCCGGCCCCCAGCTGTCCTGGGAGAAGATCGACATCCACACCATGGGCGGCAAGACCAACCGCATCTTCGAAGGCGACCTCGACGCCGTGCGCGTGCCCGACCTGTGGCACTTCCGCCGCATCCGCGCCCGCAGCCAGTTCGACCCCGCCGTCATCGACACCGACATCTCGCTCGTGAACTGGCCCAACATCGACTACTGGGAGGCCCCGCTCCTCGGCGAGGGCATCGACGAGTCCGCCCGCGAGAAGGCCCTGCGCCGCTGCAAGGAACTGTCACTGTCCTATCTGCACTGGATGCAGACCGAGGCCCCGCGCCCCGACGGCGGCACCGGCTACCCGGGCCTGCGCCTGCGCCCCGACCTCACCGGCACCGACGACGGGCTCGCCAAGACCGCGTACATCCGCGAGGCCCGGCGCATCAAGGCCCGCTTCACGATCCTGGAGCAGCACGTCGCCGTCGTGGACCGTCCCGAAGGCCAGGGCGCCGAGCAGTTCGCCGACGCGGTCGGCGTGGGCCACTACAACATCGACCTGCACCCCAGCGCCGCCGGCGTCAACTACGTCAACCTGGAGACCTACCCGTTCCAGATCCCGCTCGGCGCGCTCCTGCCCGTCCGGGTCCGCAATCTCCTGCCCGCCAACAAGAACATCGGCACCACCCACATCACCAACGGCTGCTACCGGCTCCACCCGGTCGAGTGGTCGATCGGCGAGGCCGTCGGCGCCCTGGCCGCCCTGTGCGCCGCCGAACGCACCGAGCCGCACGCCGTCGGCGACTCCCCGAAGCTCACCGAGGACCTTCAGCGGCTCCTGACCGGCACCGTCGGCGCCCCCGTGGCCTGGCCCGAGGACGTCCGGCGGACCCGGCCCTCCCAGGCCTCCAAGAACGCGACCCCGGTGCTGGCCAAGCCGAAGAAGCGGGTGCCCGGTGTCTGACGTCCTCATCTACGGCGCCACCCCGGCCGGGATCATGGCCGCGCTGCGCCTGAGCCTGCGCGGCCACCGCGCCACCGTCCTCGAACCGACCGGCCACGTCGGCGGCATCGTCGCCGGCGGCCTCGTCAAGACCGACACCCCCGACGTCCCCGAAGCCCTCGCCGGGCTCACCCGCGACCGGTACTTCGCCGGAATCGGCGCCGAATACGGCGAGGACGGGCCCAAGTTCCTGTTCGAACCCAAAGCGGCCGAACGCGTCTCGCGGCGCCTCCTCGAGGAGGCCGGCGCCCTCGTCAAGACCGGGCGGCGCATCGGGTCCGGCGCCGACGTCGAGACCGACGGGAAGCGCGTCACCGCCGTCCGCACCGGCGGCGAATGGCACCGCGCCCGCTTCTTCATCGACGCCTCCTACGAAGGCGACCTCATGGCCGCCGCCGGCGTCCCGTACGCGGTCGGCCGCGAAGGCGCCTCCCGCTACGACGAGACCCTGGCCGGGTTCCAGCCCTCCCGCGCCTACCGAAGGGGCCCTTTCAAACCCAACACCGGCTACCCCGTCGGGCCCGTCCCCCGCACCGCCGAGGGCGAAGGCGACCACAAGACCCAGGCGTACAACTTCCGCGGCGTCCTCACCAGGGAGGCCGACCGGCTGCCGTTCCCGAAACCCGAGGACTACGACCCCGGCCGCTACGGGCACCTGCTCCAGCACCTGCGGGACCGCGGCGTCGCCGGGCTCTCCTCGATCGTCACGCACACCGCCGCGCTCCCGAACGGCAAGTTCCAGACCAACCAGGCCCTGTTCTTCGGATTCGACCTGCCCGGGGCCTCCTGGGACTACCCGGACGGCTCGTGGCGCCGCCGCGACGAGATCATCGCCGAGCAGGCCCGCTGGCACCAGGGGATGCTGTACTGGCTCGCCAACGACCCCGCGCTCCCCGAGTCCTTCCGGGCCGACGCGCGCACCTTCGGGCTCCCGCCCGACGAGTTCGCCGACAGCCCGCTCGGGCACGGCTTCCCGCACGCCCTCTACGTCCGCGAAGGCCGCCGGATGCTCGGACAGCACGTGCTCACCCAGCACGACCTGCTGCGCCCCCACAACACCAAGGCCACGTCCGTCGCCTGCTGGGCGTACGCCATGGACTCGCACGTGGTCCAGTACTACCCCGAAGGGGACGGCACGGTCGTCGGCGAAGGCACCTTGAGCGGCACCGTGGTCAACCCGGCCGTGGACCTGTACCAGATCCCCGCCGAAGTCCTGATGCCCTCGCGCGGCGGCGTCGAGAACCTCACCGTCGCGATCTGCTTCTCCGCCAGCCACGTCGGCTTCTCCTCCCCGCGCATGGAACCGAACTTCGGGATGCTCGGCGAGGCCTGCGGCGAACTCGCCGCCCAGTCCCTGCGCACTGGACTCCCGGTGCAGGACTACGACTACGCCGACCTCGCGGCCGCGCTCACGGAGCACGGGAGCGTCCTCGCACTGCCGCAGCAGGAAGGGGAGTGACGTGCCCGAGGTGATCGAATTCCCGATCGGCGGAGCGGACCTGCCCGCGTTCCAGCCCGGCCCGCTCGACGCCGAGGCCGGATGGCGCGACCACCGAGTCGAACTGCGCACCGCCGTGCCTTCTGAAGGGCATGGGCCCGAAGGGCACTGGCTGCTGCGCCTCGAATTCGACGCCGGACACGGGCCGTGCCCCGACCTGCTGATCGACCTCGACGGCGAACGCACGGGCCTTTTCCATCCCGAGGTCGTTCGCGAGGACCGCGCCGAGGTCTACCGGCACGGGCCCATCGCCGGATCGGCGATCCTCGAAGTGCCGCTCGGGCCGCTCGCGGCGGGGCGGCACGCCATCGGCCTGACCACGACGCTCGACACGGCGGCCGCGACCGGCCCCGTCGCCGACCCCGGCGGGCCGACCCGCCACCGCGAGCAGTTCGGCCACCACTTCGGCAGCGGCATCACCTGGCGGCGCCTCGCGCTCGTCTCCTACGACGCGGCCGAAGCGAATGGCGTCCCGACCGCTCCCGCCACCGAGCCCGGAGCGCCGATCGGGACCGCGACCGAAGTGCCGACCGCACCCGCGACCAGGGCCGCATCGGGAGCGCCGAGCGCGAGTGCTCCCGGCGCGCCGACCGCCGCGCACGTCGACCTCCGGTCGACGCCGCTGTTCATCGAATCCGAAGGGCTGCAACAGCTCATCGACCTGACGGTCACGGTGCCGATCGGCACTGAACCGCCGCGCACCGCCGAAGTCCGTATCGGCGACCGGACCTGGACGCACGGCCTCACCCGTCCCGGGCGCGACTTCGGCCAGTTCCGCGTCCGCTTCCCGGTCCCCGAACTCGCCGGGCCCACCGAGACCGAAGTGCGCCTCGGCAGTGTCGATCCCAACGCCGCCGGTTCCGGCGGTGTGGACTCGGGCGACGCCGCGGGCAACCGCGTCGCCAACGGCGGCGGCGGTTTCGAGGTTGCCGCAACCGACGGCACCGGTGCCGATGACGCGGGCTTCAGCGATGTCGCCGCCAGCCCGGCCGCCAACGGCGCCACCGGCGGCGGTACCGCCGCCACCGACCGAGTCCGCTCCTTCAGCCGCGAACCCGTCGCGTTCATCCTCGAACCCAAGCGCAAGTGGACCGTTCACCTCATCCCGCACGTCCACCTCGACGTCGGCTACACCGACGTCCAGGGCAAAGTGCTCGAACTCCACTCCCGCAACCTCGACCGCGCCCTGGCCGCGCTCGACCGGAACGCGGACTTCGCGTTCTCCGTGGACGGCTCCCTCATCGTCGCCCAGTACCTCGCGACCCGCTCCCCGGAGAGGTCCGAGCGCGTGCTCGCCGCGCTCCGCTCCGGCCGCGTCTCCGTCAACGCCTTCCACTCGCTCTTCCTGTCCGGGGTCGCGAGCCTCGAAGAGGTCTACCGCGCCGCCTACCTCGCCGCGCGGCTGCGCGAGGACCACGGCGTCCCCGTCGACTACGCCAACCTCACCGACGTCCCCTCCTACAGCGCCGCCGTCCCGTCCATGCTGCGCGCCTTGGGCATCGACGCGTTCGTCGGCATCGAGAACCACCACCGAGGCGGCAACGCCGACTCCGACCTCCAGCACCTGGCCAGCCCCGTCATGTGGGAAGGCGTCGACGGCTCCCGCGTTCTCGCCCACTTCTCCGACACCTACTCGCAGCTGCGGTTCATGGCCGGCGACCCCCAGACCCTCCCCGGCGGCGCGCACGCCCTCGACCGGTTCCTCGCCCGCTACGAGCGGGACGACTACCTCCCGCACGACCTGCCCGTCATCGGCACCCACGCCGACAACGAAGACCTCGCCGACGGCGACGCCGCGTTCGCCGCCCGCTGGAACGCCGCCTACGCCTGGCCCCGGATCGCGGTGTCCACCATGGCCGGATACCTCGACGCGGTCCGGCCCCTCGCCGACCGGCTCCCGGTGTGGCGCGGCGACGGCGGCTCCTACTGGGAGGACGGCGTCGGCACCGGCGCCACCGTCGCCGCCGAGCACCGCCGCACCCAGACCGCGCTCCCCGTAGCCGAAGCGCTCACCGCGCTCGTCGCCCGGGCCGACGACACCTACCGCCCCAACCGCGCCGCCCTCGACGCCGCCTGGGAAGGCGCCCTCTTCGGCTGCGAGCACACCTGGACCTGGTCCCACGCCAACGCCCACCCGCACGGCGAACAGGTCGGCGACCAGCTCGACTGGAAGCGCCACCAGGTCCACACCGGCCACCGCAACGCCGTTGACGAGACCCGCCGCGCCCTCTCCCAGCTCGGCGAACTCGTCACCACCGACGGCCCCACGGTGCTCGCGCACAACCCGCTCGGCTGGGCCCGCGACGTCGAGATCGAAGTCGAAGCCCCCGCCGGGACCCCGTTCCTCCTCAACGGCGCCCCGCTCCCGACCGAGGCGCTCGCCGACTGCGACGGCCTCGTACGCCACCGACTCACCGTCCCCGACGTGCCGCCCTTCGGCTACCGCACCGTCCCCATGGGCTCGGCCCGCACCCTCGCTCCCGGCGAGGAAGGCGGCCAGGCCGAACGCGCCGCCGCCGCGGGCGACGACTGGCGTCCCGTCCCCGAGACGCTGACGACCGACCGCTGGGAACTCGCCCTCGCCCCCGACACCGGCGCGGTCCGCTCCCTCACCCACCGCCCGACCGGCCGGACCCTGCTCGACACCAGCTCCGCGTGGCACCTCGGCGACGTCCTCTACGTCCTCAACGGACCCGACACCCTCACCCGCGGCGACCATCCGGACGCCTTCACGCACTCCGGTGCGCCGCATACGCATCCGCACCCGCCGCGCAGCACCCTCTCGGGCCGCCGCCCGATCGCCGACCCGCCCGAACTCACCGTCACCGCCGCCGCGATGCGCCCGGTCGGCCTGCGCCGCACCTACGACGGCTGGCGCCTGCGCACCGTCGGCACCGCCCCGAACCTCCCGCACGTCGAAGTCGACCTCCTCCTGCGCGACGGCGACGACCGCGTCGACGTCCTCGTCCGCCTCGAAAAGAAGCGCGAACTCGCGAAGGAGGCCGTCTACGTCGCCTTCCCCTTCGCCGCCGAGGACCCGCGCCTGGCCTACGACCGCCAGCAGGGCTGGATCGACCCGGCCACCGACCACGCCCCCGGCGCCTGCCACGAGTGGTTCACCACCCAGTACGGCGTGACCGTCTCCTCCGGGCCGGGCGGCCCCGCCGTCGTGTGGACCAGCGCCGACGCGCCCCTGTTCACCGCCGGCGACATCGTCCGCGGCGCCTGGCCCGAACAGTTCCACATCCCCAACGGCTCGATCTTCTCGTGGGTCATGAACAACTACTGGCCCACCAACACCCCGCCCGAACAGGACGGCACCCTCGAACTGCGGTACGCGTTCACGCCGATGCCCGCCTTCGACGCCGCCGCGGCGGGCCGCTTCGGCCGCGAGGTCCGCTTCCCCGGTGTCCCCGGCGAAGTGAACCGGCTCGACAAGTTCGACACCGAACCCAGGCCACTCCCAGCCGACGCCGCCTCCCTGCTCGACCTCGACCTGCCGCCCGAAGTCCACGCCACCGTCGCCGAACCGCGCGACCGCCGCGGCCTCCTCGTGCGCTTCCAGGACCTCTCCGGGCGCGGCACCCGAGTGCCGCTCCCGACCACCGGCACCGCGGTGCGCTGCACCGCCGACGAGACCCCGCTCGAACCGCTCCTCGACGCCACGGTCACCTTGCGGCCCTGGGAAGTCGTTTCGATCCTCCTGCACGAGAACGGAGACGCCCGATGAGACGGCGAAGCCTCCTCGGCGCCACCGCCGCGGCCACCGGCACCGCGCTGATCGGCGCACCCGCCGCCGCCCAGACGACCGGACCGCGCGTCGGCACCTGGGCCGCGGGCGCCTACGGCCTCACCGGCGTCACCTTCGGCGCCCAGACCGGCCGGTTCATCCTGCGCACCAGCGTCGGCGGCACCAACCCCCGCCTGCGCCTCTCCAACGTCGCAGGCGCCGAACCGATCACCGTCACCAGCGTCCACCTCGGACTCCACGCCGGAGGCGGCGCCGTCGCGGCGGGCACCAACCGCCCCGTCACCTTCGGCGGCGCCGACACCGTCGTCATCGCCGCCGGTGCGGTCGTCCTCTCCGACCCCGTCGACCTCGTGCTCGCACCCGAAGCGGACCTCGCCGTCAGCGTCCACGCGCCCGCACCGATCGGCGACGTCACCGGCCACAGCATCGCCGCGCAGCGCTCGTACCTCACCACCGGCGGCGACCACGCCGCCGACGAGACGGCCGCCGCGTTCACCGCGACCGTCTCGCAGTGGTACCTCATCGACGAACTCACGGTTGAACTCGAAGCCGACGGCGGATCCGTCGTCTGCCTCGGCGACTCGATCACCGACGGCGTCGGCTCGGTGGCGGGCACCAACCAGCGCTGGCCCGACTTCCTGGCCCGGCGGCTCCTCGCCGCCGGCGGCGCGCTGAGCCGCGTCGGCGTCCTCAACGAAGGCATCGCCGGCAACCGCGTCCTGTGGAACAGCGCCTCGCCGTCGAGCCAGGCCCGGCTCGACCGCGACGTGCTCTCCCATCCCGGCGTCCACGCGGTCGTCCTCGTCGAGGGCATCAACGACATCGCGGGCGGCAAGGCCGCAAGCCCGGGCGACCTCATCGACGCCTACGGCCACCTGCGCGAACGCCTCAACCTCCACGGCATCCGCCTCGTCTGCGGCACCATCACGCCGTGGCTGGGCTCGGCGAGTTTCACCGAACCGAAAGAGGCGATCCGGACGGCCGTCAACACCGCCGTCCGCGACGGCCTCGCCGACGGCACGGTCGACTTCGACGCCGCCGTCCGCGACCCCGACGACCCCAGGCGCCTGCTCCCGGCATACGACTCCGGCGGCGGCGTCCACCTCACCCCGGCCGGATACCAGGCCATGGCCGGAGCAGTCGACCTCGCGCTGCTCGGGCCCCAACCCTTCACCAGTAGAACCTGATCGGAGCTGATCATGAGTGACATCCACATCGGCAGGCGCGGCCTGCTGCGAGCGACCGGCGGCGCCGCCGTCATCGCCGCCTCCGGAGGCCTCGCCGCCTGCGGCGACGGCGCCGGCACCGGCGAAGCCCAGTCCCTGAGCGAGACCGGCGTCGAACTGCCGAGCTACATTCCCACCGAACTCGCCGCCCCGGACCTCGCCGCCACCGAGGACGGCGTCCTCGCCGGGTACTACCGGTTCCCGCGCGACCTCGTGAACGCCTTCGAGGCCCCGCCCGCCGACGGCGCCGGCACCGTCTCGATCCTCACCAACATGTTCAACCCGGTCCCGCCCGGCATGGGCGACAACGCCTACTGGCAGGCTGTCAACGACTCGGTCGGCGCCGAACTCGACATCACCATGACCCCGGCGGCGGACTACCTCGCGAAGCTCTCCACGGTCATCGCCAGCGGCGACCTGCCCGACATGATGCTGATCGCCTCGACCCTCGCCAACCGCTCCGAGGTCCTGAGCAACCTCTGCGCCGACCTGTCCGGGCACCTCTCGGGCGACAAGGTCGCCGACTACCCGTTCCTCGCGAACTTCCCGACCGACTCCTGGCTCCCGAGCGTCTACAACGGCGGCATCTACGGCATCCCGAACCCGCGCGCGATCGTCGGCACCGTCATGTTCGCCCGTTCGGACCTGTTCGCGGCGAAGAGCCTCAACCTCGCGCCCGGCAGCTTCGACGAACTCGTGGAGATCGCCACCGAGCTGACCGACCCGGGCGCGAACCGCTGGGCCTTCGGCAACCCGCGCGGCCTCATCACCTACGTCGCCAACATGCTCGGCGTCCCGAACGTGTGGCGCGAGGAGGGCGGCAAGTTCACCTCCGAGTTCGAGACCGAGGAGCGCCGCGAAGCGGTCGCCCGCGTGGCCGAACTCGTCGAGGCCGGGCTCTTCCACCCCGACGCCGCGAGCGAGAACATCAACCTGCGCGACCTGCTCGGCAACGGCACCATCGCGATCGGACCCGACGGGTACGCCGCCTGGGACCTCATCGCCGACACCTACGGCATCGAGATCGCCGGCGTCCCCGCCCCGTCCTACGACGGCGGCGGCGAGGGCGTCCAGCGCGCCGGGTCGGCCAGCTTCGGCATGATCGCGTTCAAGCAGGCCGACGACGACCGGATCGCCCAGCTCCTGTCGGTCGCGAACTGGCTCGCCGCCCCCATCGGCAGCAACGAGTACATGCTCCGCAAGTTCGGCGTTGAAGGCCGGCACTTCAACTGGGAGGGCGACACGCCCGTCAAGACCGAGCTCGGCTCCAACGAGACCACCGTCCCGTTCGAGTACGTCACCGACGCCACGCCGATCCTCGGCCCGCGCGAGCAGGCCCGCGTGGACGCCCAGCGCGCCTACCAGGAGACCGTGATCTCCCGGGTCGTCCGCGACCCGTCGATCGGCTTCTACTCAGACACCGCGATCAACAAGGCGGGGGAGCTGTCCGACATCGTCAAGGCCGCCGAACTCGACATCGTCTCCGGCCGCAAGGGCATCGAGGCCTGGGACGAGGCCGTCTCGGCGTGGCGCGCCGCGGGCGGCGACGACATCCGCGCCGAGTACGAGGCCGCGGTCGCCGAGACCGAGGCGTCCCCGTCCGAGAGCGCCGGGAACTGATGGCGGCCGCGGTGAGCGACACGCGGGCGACGGCGCAGGCAGGGGCCGGACCGGCCGCGGCCCCGAAGCCGCGCGCCCGGCGCCGGGCGAGGCTGCGCCGGGACCGGCTCCTGCTGCTGCTCGCCGCGCCCGGCATCGCCGTCGTCCTGCTCTTCCACTACCTGCCGCTGGCCGGGAACGTCATCGCGTTCAAGGACTACCAGCCGTACATCGGCATCGTGGACTCCCCGTGGGTCGGCTTCGCGAACTTCTCGGTCATCTGGAACGGCGACCCCGAGTTCCTGAACGCGCTCACGAACACGCTCGTGATCTCGTTCGTGCAGGTCGCGTTCGTGTTCCCGATCCCGATCGTCCTGGCGCTCATGCTCAACTCGCTGCTCAGCGAGCGGTTGAAGCGCCTCGTGCAGTCGGTGCTGTACCTGCCGCACTTCATGTCCTGGGTGGTCGTGGTCGCGATCTTCCAGCAAATGCTCGGCAACGCCGGGTTGTTCAACACGTTCCTGCGCACGCACGAGCTGGGCGACTTCAACATCCTCGGCAACCCGGACCTGTTCATCCCCTTGATCACCGCGCAGGTGATCTGGAAGGACGCGGGCTGGGGCACGATCATCTTCCTCGCGGCACTGTCGCGAGTGGACACCGAGCTGTACGAGGCGAGCGCCGTCGACGGGGCCTCGCGGATGCGCCAGCTCTGGCACGTGACCCTGCCGAGCATCCGCGGCGTCGTCGTGCTGCTGCTCATCCTCAAACTGGGAGACGCGCTCACCGTGGGCTTCGAACAGATCATCCTGCAACGCGACGCGGTCGGCGCCGACGCCTCCGAAGTGCTCGACACGTACGTGTACTACAACGGCATCATCGGCGGCGACTGGGGCGTCTCGGCCGCGGTCGGACTCGTGAAGGGCCTGGTCGGGCTGATACTCGTCTATCTCGCGAACAAGTTCGCGCACCTCCTCGGCGAGAGCGGGGTGTACCAGAAATGACCGTCCTCACCAGTCGGAAACCGGTGCGGCGCAACGTCAACGGCACGCCCCCGCCGGGGCTCGCGATGCGCGGCGCGAAGGGCCTGATCCTCCTGATCGCGTGCGCGCTCGTCGTGGTCCCGTTCCTGTCGGTCGTCTCGACGAGCCTGGCCGACCAGCAGCAGATCACCGAGGCCGGCGGCTACGTCCTGTGGCCCGAGCGCCCGAACCTCGACGCCTACCGCGCGATCCTCGCCGGCGGCGTGGTCACCAGGGCCCTGTTCGTGTCCGTCGGCGTGACCCTCGTCGGGACGCTGCTCTCCCTGGCGTGCACCGCGCTCCTGGCGTACGCGCTGTCGCGGCCGGGCTCGTTCGCCCACAAGCCGCTGCTCATGACCGTCCTGTTCACGCTGTTCTTCACCCCCGGCATCATCCCCATGTACCTGCTGATCAGGTCGCTCGGCCTGCTCGACTCGTACTGGTCGCTCATCCTGCCGGTCCTGGTGAACGCCTTCCAGGTGCTCATCATGCGCGCGTTCTTCATGGAGATCCCGCGCGAGCTCATCGACGCCGCCCGCATCGACGGCGCGGGGGAGCTGCACATCCTGACCCGGATCGTGCTGCCCCTGTCGAAGGCCGTGCTCGCGGTGATCGGCCTGTTCCAGGCCGTCGCGTTCTGGAACGCGTTCTTCAACGCCGTCCTCTACATCAACGACACCGCGAAGTGGCCGCTCCAGCTCGTGCTGCGCACCTACGTCGTTGACAACACCTCACTGGGCGTGGACGGCACCGAGATCGCCGGCGCCACGCTGCCCGCCTCCCAGTCCATCCAGATGGCGATCCTCGTCGTCAGCCTCGTCCCGATCGCCCTCGTCTACCCGTTCCTCCAGCGCCACTTCGCGAAAGGCCTCCTCATCGGCGCCGTCAAGGGCTGACCCGACCCCCGGTACCAACCGTCAACCCGCTCTCCACCAGTTCACCCGACCGCCGGGTCCGACCCCGGCGGCCCCTCCGGCACTGCACGTCTTCAAGCACGCCGTCACAAAGGAGTGATCACCATGAGCACCGACCGCACCATCACCCGCCGCGGCCTCACCGCCCTCGGCCTCGGCGGCATCGCGGGCGCGGCCCTCGCCGCACCCGCCCACGCCGCCGACGACTCCGGCGAGGACCGGCGCGCCCAGATCGCCGCCGCCGAACCCGTCGCCACCGTCGCGGACCTGCGCGAGAAGGCCGGAACCGCCCACGGCGAGACCGTCTACCTCGTCGGGTACTTCACCGCGACCCCCGGTCGCGGCGGCGGCCTGCTCTTCTGGGACGAGGAATCCACAGAGGACGACAACGGGGGCACCGTCTTCGCCGTCACGGGAACCGCGACCGGACGCTGGAAGCGCCAGGCCGAATCCCGCGTCGACCTGACCTGGTTCGGCTGGAGCGGCACCGGCACCGCCGACCCCGAGGACGCCTCGGCCGACTCGGACCTCCTCCAAGCCGCCGTCGACGCCCTCCCCTCGGGCGGCACCGTCGCCATCGGGCCCGGCCTCGTCCTCCTGCGCACCACGGTCAACGTCCTGCGCGTCCCGATCACCTTCGCCGGGGCCGGGCACTCCGACAACCTCGAGACCGGCACCCAGATCGTCGTCGACACCACCGACGCCGACGGGTTCCTGCTCACCGGCGTCCGCGGCGGCGGCTTCCGCGACCTCCAGATCCGCGGGCTCGAACTCGAGGGCGGGTCGCTGATCCGCACCGAGCGCGCCGGGCCGGAGCCCGAAGACGGCAACTACATGCTCGCCTTCTCGCACGTGCGCTTCCGCGACGGCTACAACGGCACCACTCTGCGCGGATGCAACACCGTCCGCTTCCAGAACTGCGTCTGGAACACCTTCACCGGCGAGTACGTGGTCCTCCTCAACGGGGTCGCCGACGACACCCGGGCCGACCCGATCGAGTTCGTCCAGTGCGGCATCGCCGCGGGCAGCGGCAACCACGCGACTGACAACGTGATCGTGGACGGCCTCGGCGGGTCCCTCAAATTCATCGCCACCGCGATCCTCTTCGGACGCCACGGCCTGTGGATGCGCAACACCACCGGCTCGGCCGCGCTGCCGAAGTTCGTGTACTTCGAAGGCGGCGGCTTCGAGAACACCTACGGCTACTCGGTCCTGCTGGAGCGCGGCGCGCAGGCCCAGTTCGCGAACGCTTACATCTCCACCGACGGCGAACTCGACCTGGTTCGCGTCGGCCCCGACTTCGTCGGCGGCGTCACCTTCGCCGGCTGCGTGATCCGCGGCGCCGGGCGCAACGGGATCGACTTCGCCTCCAGGCGCCTGAACGTCAGCGGCTGCCTGATCGGCAACAACGGCCGCACCGCCCATGTCGACTTCGGCCGGAGCCTCTCCGGCCTCGCCGACAACGGCGACGGCGCCGTCCGCGTCACCACCGCGGACCCGCACGGCTGGGAGACGGGCGACCGCGTCACGGTCTACGACGTGGCCGGCGCCGACGCGGTGAATTCGAAGTGGACGGTCACCGTCATCGACGACGACTCCTTCGACCTCCAGGGATCGGAGTTCACCGGCTCGCCTTCCGGCGGCGCGGCCTACCGCCACGGCGCGGGCGTCAGCATCCGCGAAGGCGCGACCCGCGTCGTCCTGACCGGCAACGGCGTCGGCGGCTTCGTCGGCGACGGCACCAACCGCCAGGACTACGCCTTCGTCACCGCGTCTCCCGACGTCCTGGTGTCCGCCAACGACTTCAACGGCAACCACGCCGGCGGCCTGCTCATGAAGGCCACCCCCACGGCCGAGACCCGCATCTCCGGCAACAAGGGCACCGGCGACGTGGACGGCTGGTTCAGCGCACGAGTCGGGGGCGCGGTCGCCAACGGCGCGTTGGACTTCGGGAACAACCTGTTCGTGGCCGGGCAGCACGTCACGGTCGTCAAGGCCGCCCACGCGATCGACGCCGGGTCCTGCAAGGTGCGCTTCGCGGTCGACGGCGACGCCGCCACCGGCCCGCTCACCGTCGGCCAGGAGGCGGCCGTCCAGACCATCTCAGGTATCGCCTATGTGGACGGTTCAGCGGCCCCGAAGCGCATCGGGCTGCTCGTGGAGGACGCCAGCGCCGACGCCGCCGGGCTCACCGTCCAGTTCGGCTACCGCCTCGCCGGCTGACCATCGTTCCGCCTCCGTCCGAGCGCCGCTGCACCGCCACCGCCCCGGAGACGACGACAATCGGTCGTCAACGGTCGTGCATCGGCGCTCGGACCCATGCGGCCCCTACGCGTCGACTTCGGCGAGCTTGACCCGGACCCGTCCTACAGCGGGGTGCTGGAGCTCGTCGAGAATGGCCTCGGCCTGGCTCCACGCATCATGAGCCGCGGTCCGGTCGCCCATCGCAAGATAGGTGTCACCGAGGTTGTCGAGGCTCTGGGCCGTGTAGAAGCGGTTGCCCACCTGCCGGGCCAATCGGATGGCCTCCTGGAAGCTGTCGATCGCCTCAGCGAACCGCCCCGACCTCTGGTAGGCCTCACCGATCGTGTCCAGCGCCGCGGTCTCCGCGTCGGGGGCCTTCAGCTCCCGGAACGCCGCGAGCGCCTGCCGGCCGTGCTCGAGTGCCAGATCATGCTGCCCCACCTGGACATAGCAGCAGGCCACCGAGTTCAGGGCGTTGGCATGGGAACCGGCGTCGCCCAGCCGCTCGTGCAGCTCCAGCGCCCGCAGCGCGTGCTCGAGTGCCTCGGGGTGTCGCCCCTGATGCTCGCGGAACGCCGCCAGGGCCATTTCGACGTGCGCCTCGCCGACCAGGTCACCGTCGCCGCGGTAGAGCTTCAGCGCCGTCTCGAGGTGCCGGTCGGCGTCTGCTTCGCGAGCCGCTCTGAAGTGAAGGTTCCCGAGCCCCCGGTGGGCCCGCGCCTGCATGAGCGGCTCGCCGAGCCGTTCACCGGCCTTGAGCGCCGCCTCCATGCAGCTGAGGCACTGCGCCGAGTTGCCCAGTCGGTCGAAGAACGGGACGAGGACCCACACCAGTTCCCACACCTGCCGGTCGAACCCGGCGTCCGCCGCCCAGTCCAGAATGGAGACGAGCACCTCCTGCTCGGCCGTGAGCCAGTCCATGGCCGCGTCATGGTCCGCCATCTCCTCCAGCAGGACCTCGGGAAGCGCGTCCCCCGGCCCCTCGCCGGTCAGCATCGGGTCGATCACGGCCGTGGCGGCGTACCCGTTGTGCAGGTAGTGGTCGAGAACGCGGCGGACGGCTCGATCCCGGTCGGCCTCGGGCTCCTCGGCGGACACCAGCTCGAGGGCGTACTCGCGCATCAGGTCGTGCAAGGCGAAGCGCCCCGGGACCGGTTCGATGACCAGGTTCGCCCGCACCAGCTCGTCGAGCAGCTTCCCGGCCGTCTTCGCCGGGAGGCCGCCGAGGCTCGCCGCGGCGGGCACCGTCAGATGCGGACCCGGATGCAGCCCCAGCAGTCGCAGCATGCGGGCGCCGTCCGGGCTCAACGCGCGATACGACCACGAGAACACCGCGCGCACATCCGTCAGGTCCGATGCGGTGTCGAAGGCGTCGAGTCCCTCGCGCAGCTGCTCGGCGAGGGCGCTGAGCGGAGTGCCCCGGTCGATCACGGCACGGGCTGCGGCGATCGCGAGTGCCAGCGGAAGCCGCGCGCTGGCGGCGATGATGTCATCGGCGGCCTGCGATTCGACGGCCAGCCGTTCGGAGCCCAACCGCCGCGCCAGCAGCTCCCGCGCCTCGGCCATGTCGAACAGCTCCAGGTCGATCCGGTTCGCACCTTCGATGGCGATCAGGCTCAGCAGCGCGTCCCGGCTGGTGACGACGGCCAGGCAGCCGGGCCCGCCCGGCAGCAGCGGCCGGACCTGGTCGGCGCTGTTCGCGTTGTCCAGCACCATGAGCAGCCGTCGTCCGTCTATCGTGGACCGGAACATCGCGGTCAGTTCGTCGGTCTCGGTGGGGATGTCCTCGGCGCGCACCCCCAGCGTCCGCAGGAACCGCGCCTGCACGCGATCCGGCGACAGCGCCTGCCCCGGGTGGTACCCGCGCAGGTCGGCGAACAGCTGCCCGTCCACGAACTCGTCGGCGACCCGACGCGCCCAATGGACCGCCAGCGTGGTCTTCCCGACCCCGGCAGTTCCGGTGACCACACCGATGACCGGTCCCGACGACCCGTGCATCACCGTCAGCAACCCGTCCAGCTCGGCGAGCTCGCCCTTGCGCCCGGAGAAGGCCGCCGCACTCGCGGGGAGCTGGCGCGGGACCGGCAGCCGCGTGAGCTCGGTGCCGCGGTCCTCGTCCGGTCGACCGGCCAGGATCGCGGCGTGGAGCGTCCGCATCGACTCGCTCGGATCGACGCCGAACTCGTCGCTCAACCGGCGGCGGAACCGGTGGTAGGCGTCCAACGCCTCCCCGCGTCGTCCACAGTGGTGGAGGGCCTGCATCAGCTGGCCGCAGAACCCTTCGCGCAGTGGATGCCGCGCGGTGAGGGTCACCAGTTCGTCCACCAGTTCGGCGGCGCTCCCGCGGCGAAGCAGGATGTCGACGCGCCGCTCCAACAGCCGCAGCCGCTTCTCTCGCAGGCCCGGCGCCACCTCCCGCTGGAGCTCTTCGGACGGGACGTCCGCCAGCGGCTCACCGCGCCACAGTCCGAGCGCCGCCGTCACCACGGCAAGCTCGCCTTCGGGCTCGGCGGCTGCATCGGCTTCCCGCAGGAGGTTCGCAACGCCTCCGAGGTCGGTGGCGTTCGGCGGGACGTCGAGCCGGTACCCGTCGGGACAGGTCGCCACGATGTCGCCTGCGCCGATCCGGTCGAGTTGCGCCCGCACCCGCACCGCGCACAACTGGACCGCGCGACGGGGGTTCTGCGGAAGCTCCGCACCCCACAAGGCGTCCGCGAACGCCGACAGCGTCACCTGCCTGCCGGCGTTGAGCACCAGTAGCGCCAAGAAGGTTCGCGACAGCGGTGAGGTCAACTCCAGTTCCGTGCCGCCCGCGGCGACGCGCAGCGGCCCGAGCACTCCGAGTTCGACACCGCCAGGTGATCCAGTGGGCGTGTTGGCGCTGCTCTCGCTGCCATCGAGGTCCGGCACGCCGCCATCTTAGCCCCTGGTGGCGAGGGCACCGGCGATGGTGAAGTCGATCTGAAGCCGGGTTCGGCGACAGTGATCCGCATAGCCGCGATGACCCGCCGTCGGCACGGCGGGTGAATGCGGCGAAGCCGAGCGATAGATCAAGGAAACCGCATGTCCGTTCGTTCACCGTCCATACTCGCCCTGAGTCTGCTCCTCGCACTCGCCGGTTGCTCCGGAAGCGATGGCGGCGAGACCGCTTCCGACGCTGCGACAACCGATGAGAGCGCATCGACCAGCGAGCCGGAGCCCACGTACTCGCAGTACGAGGACTACCCCGGCGAGGAGTTGCTGTACACCGACGGCCGCGAGTCGTACCGCCTGCTCGTCAAGCCGGTGGAGACCGCCTGGCTCACCGAGTTGGCCGGCAGGCCCGCCCAGACGGGATCCCACTACCTGGCCGTCTACGTCGTGATGACCGGCGAAGCGGCCGACCGCGGCGTGGAGGAGGCCTACCTGAACGCCCTCTCATTGGCCCTGCGATTCGGCTCCGGGGAGGACTGCAACCGCGACACGCTCGGAGGCCGAGACGAGTCGATGGAGGAGATCTGCCACGACAACGCCACTTTGGTCACCTATCCCGCAGACGTTCCGTACGAGGACTGGGGCACGTACGGCTGGGAGGAGTCGACCCTCGGCGGCATCCCGCTGGACGCCGGCGAGACCGCGGCCGGGGTCGTGGCCTTCACCGTTCCGGACACCTTCGAGGCGACCGGTGGGATCGAGTTCTGCGGGGGCGGCGAAACGGTCCTCATGGAGTACGACAACTGCGTCGCCGTCTCCGCGCCGACGGGGGAGCGAGCCTGATGTCCGCGCGCTCGATCGCCGCGCTCGCCGCGGCTCTCCTCCTGACGCTCACCGGATGCGCCGACTCCGGTGGCGCCGACACCGACTCCGGCGAATCGACCTCGCAAGAGGAGTCGTCGCCGAGCACGTCCGGGCCGACCTACACCGCGTTCGCCGACTTCCCCGGCGAGGAGCTGCTGTACGTCGAGCAGGGAGTGGTGCCCGTCGGGTTGCGACTGAAGGCCGTGGACACGGTCTGGCAGACTGAACTCGCCGGCCAGATCGCCGATGCGGACGCGCACTACCTGGTGGTCTACGTCGCGGTGACCGGCGAGGCCGACGACCGCGGTGTGGCCGACGCCTGGTTCAACTACTTCGACTTCGAGCTGGTCTTCCCCGCCGGTGGTGACGCCTGTGCGGCCGCCAATGTCGACGCCTACGGGAACTGCACCCCCAACCCCGTCACCAGCATCGAATCGGTCGCCGACGGCGAGTGGCGCGACCACATGTGGGGGAGCGCCGATGCTTTCGGGCGCGTCGACCTCCCGGCCGGCGCGACCATGATCGGCGGCCTGGCCTTCCAGATCCCGGACGCCGCAGAACTGTCGGGCGACATGGAGTTCTGCGCCAGTGGCCGTGACGTCACCCGCGAGGACAACTGCATCACGGTTCCGGCACCGGCGGAGCCGTGGGGCTGAGGAACATGCAAGGCATGAGCGAAGGCCGGTGATTCGGGTTCGCGGTGCCGGTCAGAACGGTTGCGGTGGCCGTGCGGCCACCGCAACCGCTCTGACCTGATCGGTCTGAGTACGCACGTAGTTCTGGAGCTGCGCGTCGTCCCGCTTGTGGGCGTTGCGGCTCAGGATCTCCAGATGTTCCAGGGCGCCCTCGACATCGTTGAGCCGCAGATAGCACTCGACGAGCAGCTTGCGGTTCACGTCGGCCGTCGACGGCGTCTCGAGGCTTCCGCGTTCACGCAGTTCGTCGAGATAGTCCGCGTCGACTTCCGCGGCGTCGACCGCGTCTTCGAGGCGACCGGCCGCGAAGTACCCCTGCGCGAGCCAATGCCAGTGCATGGTCGGCACCCCGCCGGGACGCTCGGCGGCGATCAGCCGCTCCAACGCCGGCACGGCCTCGGCCTCCCGGTCGTCGCCGATGAGGCCCCGGGCCTGCGCATAGCCGAAACCCACCCGCACCAGATGCGGTGTGTCCGAAACGAACCGGGCTATGCGCTCGTCGATCTCCCGGCGGTAGGCGGCCGTGGTGCCCGCCTCGGAATGGGCCGACTCGAGGTAGGAGAACGCGCGGACCACCTGAGCCGGCCACTCCGCGTCCAGCGCGGCGTCCCGCATCGTCGTGGCCAGCGCCATGACCTGCTCGGGCGGCGACTCCTGCCGCACCGCCCGGTGCACCTGGTGGCGCACGACGAGGGCGACGACATAGGGGTCGCCGGACTCGGCGGCGTGTTCAGCGGCACGAGCCAGCGCGCGGTCGGTCTCTTCCAGGTCCGACCCCGCCATCACGTTGGCGAACGCGAACTCCGCGAGCGCGGCCGTCTTCGGGTCGGGCAGTTTGATCAGCACGTCGCGCATTCCGGTGACCAGTGGCACCGCGTCGTCGAGCTTCTCGTTGTCGGCCATCCACATCGCGACATCGCACAGGCAGAGCGCCATGCCGACCACGTCGTCCTCGGCCTGGTAGAGCCCGGCCGCCTCGTGCAGATCGGATCCCGCGTCGGGTCCGTCGTTCAGCAGCGCCAGCAGATGCGCACGGCGGGCGGCCAGGTGCGCAGGCGGGCGCCCGAGCGCCCGGAGGTGGTCGCGGGCCGCGGTGCGCTGCCCGCGGTCGCGGTGCCATTCGGCTCGGGCCAGCAGCTCTTCGGCCGTCAGGCCCGCAGGAATGCCGTCGGTGAACCGGTAGCTCGCGGCGCCGACGCGGACCTGTGCGACCGGTGGCGCGGCGAGGCGGGTACGAACCCGGTCGCCTTGGTCCGTGGTGCCGTTGCGCGCGTCGAACCGCGCCGCGAGATCGAGTGCGATGCCGCGCATCCGCTCGAGCAGCTGCGCGGCGTCGACGTACTCGTCCTCGTCCTGCTTGGCCCAACCGACGGGCTCGTCGCCGCGGCCGGCGTCGACCATCTGCCGCATCAGCACCGCGACGGCGGCGGCGAAGTCCATCTTCCCGGTCGGCCGGTTCAGGGTCGCGAAGCCCCACATCATCATGCTGAGCGTCTCGAGGCCCGCGTCGAGGTTCCCGGTGAGCGCGCAGAACTCGATGAGCTTGCCGCTGTACTCGTAGCGGTACACGTCGCGGGTGATGCCGCGGCGGGCGAGCCGGAACGCCCGCCGGGCCTCGGCGTCCCGTCCCAGCCGCGCCAAGGGGAGCAGCATGTCGATCTGCACCGGCACCGGGGGCTCGTCGAAGGATCGCGCGCCGGCCAGCACCGGGGCGGCCAGCTCGTACGCCGCCGCGTCGTCGCCGCGGTCGGTGAGCCGGTCGACCTGCAAAGCGAAGTCCCACATCCGCTTCGGGTCCGGTCCACCCGCGGCGTTCCACTGCCGGAAGTAGTGCTGCTCCTGCTCCCAGTCCGCGGCGATGTGCGCCACGGAGCGGCGGGTCGCGTACACCTCCCGGAGGTTCTGGCCCGCCGCCCGGTAGCGCTGTTCGACGTCGTCGAGCGCGGCGTAGATCCGGGGCAGGCCGATGGCCGGGAACTCGGCCATCGACTGGACGACCCAGCAGTACCAGGAACGCAGCTCCGCCTCTTCCTCCGGACCGAGTTCGAGCCTGCGGGCGTCGTGCTCGGAGAGGCAGCGGGAGAACAGGGGGAAGGCCCGGTCCCATTGCCGCCCCACGCAGTACGCGTTCGCCAGCGCATGCCGGGCGGTGAAGGCGAGCCGGGCGAAGCCTCCGGCTTCGGCGCTGTCGACCACGTCCTCGAGCCGCGCCTGCCGTATCTCGAAGTCCTCCACCGCCTGCGCCGCCTCCAACGCGGCCCACAACTGCAGTTCGTGGTGGCACATGCGTCTCCTCCCGATCGCCGCGACTCGCACGATGAATCACGCTCACACGGCAGGGATCATTTCACAGGGTCGAAGGTGCGCCTGGGCAGGTGACCTTCGAGGCGTGTGGAACGACTGTCACTGTGGGAGACTGGGCTTTGAGGTGGTGTATCGATGACCCTGATCGAATTCCCCATCGGTGGCGATGGAGAAGGCACGGTCCACGTGTTCATGGCCGATGAGGAAGGCGCCGGCAGCCTGACCCGAGTCGGGGCGAGTGAGCGGCTGGTCATGACCGCTACGAGGACTTGGAGCCGAGCGCTCGACGGTATGCGCTTGGCGGCCGAGGGGACGCTGGAGCAGTTGCGGAGCATCGATCCGGCACCGGACGAAGTAGAAGTGACGTTCGGAGTGGCCATGGACGGCAAGGTCGGGGCTTCAATCGTCTCAGGCGGCTCCGGGGCACACCTGAACGTGAAGGTGGTCTGGAAGAAGCCGGAAGTCACGAAGCCCGGCCCAGGCTAGGCCCGTGGCCGGATCCGCCGACCTGTCCGAGCGCCCACCCTGGCTAGTCCGCTTCCCCTACTTGAGCGGGGAGCGCGTCGCCGGAGCCGGGGTGCTGGTCGACCAATACCACATCGTCACCTGCGCTCACGTGGTCGATCTGCAGTCAGGGCGAACAGGCCCGGTAGCATCGCGTCGAGAGGCGCCGGCGGCCCTAGCCCGCGTGGAATTCCCCTTCGGGTTGCACCGGGGCGCCTTTCACGCGAGGACTGTTCTCTGGCTTCCGGTGCAGGACAACGGCGATGGTGACATCGCAGTACTACGACTGGAGCATCCGCGGCGGGGGATCGAAGCGGCTCCGCTTGCATTCCCGAATGGGATGCGTGGGCATCGCTTCTCTGCTCATGGGTTTCCTGAGGGTGAGCGCATTGCGCGGGAGGCGACCGGCATCCTCCGCGGGGCCAGCGGCGAGTTCGGCAACTGGGTCCAGCTCGACGCGGATGGCATGACCGGGTGGGCCATCGGGCCCGGTTTCTCGGGGGCACCTGTGTACGACCATGAAGCCGAGGCGGTCATCGGCATAGTCGCGCTCCGAGACGGACACCGCTCCGGACACTTGCTGCCGAACCGCTACCTGAGCGAGCACTGGCCCCGGCTGCTCGCCTGCGATGGGAGTCTCGCGGAGCCGACGAGCACCGAGCTTCGAGCCGATTCGGAACCGAATCGACTGGAGTTCGGCTCGAGTCCGCCTGTCCTCGAATCGGAGCGGACGCCTTCGCATAATCTCACGGCCTGGTCCGATTACTGGAACCCCGCCGGCGCGGGTAGTGGATTCGTCGGGCGCGTCGAGGACATGGCAGCATTGGAGGAGGATCTCACGGGTTCCTCCGCTGTAGTGCAGGTCTGCTCGATTGGCGGATTCGGTGGAATCGGAAAGACTGCGCTCGCAACAGCCTTCGGTGAGAATCACTCGGCAGATTTCGACGGGCGAGTGTTCTTTGACTTTCAGTCGTACTCCTTGAACGCCCAGCCCATCAGTGCGGTGCAAGCGCTTCGTAGGATACTCCCGGTAGTGCTCAATCAGGATCCGAAGCGGATTGCGATGTACAGTGCAGAGGAGCTGCTGACTCTCTGGCATAGCGCTACCGCCAACCGACGGATTCTCATGATATGGGACAATGTCAGTTCGTCGGATCAGATCGAACCGTTGATTCTTAGGGGCCGGGGTTGCGCGACGATCTATACGACCCGCCAAGCCCTGCTCCTCGAAGGCGGTTCCAAGACCATCCGGCTCGACGTGTTGAAAACTGAGGACGCGGAGGCGCTGTTTCTTCAGGTTGCGGGGAGTGATCACGATAGAAGCCGGGTCAAGGAGTTGGTGCTGCGTGACCTCTGCGTTCCAGTGCTCATCAACTCCCACGCTCAGGGAGTCGTATCCGGGAAATGGTCTCTCGCTGACATCGTCTCGGATCTTCCTCCCGTCAGTGAAAGTAGAAGGAAGCACGCGGCAAGACTGCAAGCATCGCTATTTGAGCGACTGTTCGCCTCCTATCGTCGATTGGATCCATTGCAGCGAGTCGCGTTCCGCATATTCGGATCGTACCCGGGAAGGGCTCTCTCGATCGGTACTCTCGCCGGAGTGCTCAAGTGTGCTGTCGAAGATGCTGAAGAGCTGATTCTGCAGTTGGTCGATGCCGGGCTGGCGCAGCGAGAGGACGACCGCACCACTCGGACTCCGAGGCATCTGAGGACGTACTTCGCCCATGACTTGATTCGGGCGTTCGGTGCCAACCAGGCATTGCAAGAGTGTTGGATCCACGGCCGGGCCAGAGATGATCGTGCTCTCGTATGGTCTGGCCTGCGGGAGTATTACTCGCATAGGCTGGCGAGTTACCAGTCCTCAGACTACGATTGGTTCTTCCTTGAAGCGGAAGCAATCCGAGAGGTTGCATTGGGGGAAGAGGACATCGCGACTGCGGAATTCGCGAATCTCGCCGCCGCACGGTTCTTCGCCTCCGGACGGGCAAATGTCTCTCGGGAACTGTTCGGCCACGCTGCGAAGATATTCTGGAACGCCGAAGACGATTTCAACTATGCCGCGGCGCTCCGTGCGACCTGGGAATCACCGCATGTCGGTGGAGAGGAATATGCTCGGCGAGTAGGAAGGCGGTTCATGAATGTCAAGAGCGCGACACTTGCCGCGACCGGCTTTGATCCGGATATATGGATCAGAGGAGACATATTTCTTCTCAAGTTCAAGCCCGATGAGGCGGAGGATGCTTTTCGGACCGCTCTCGAAGCCTGTGAATTGATGGACGATGCGGAGGGGTCTATTGCGGCCCGGTTGGGATTGGCGGATTCCGAGACGGTCGAGGCTTCTAGGCGCCTGACATACAAGTTCAACGACGACTTCGCGGGTCCTCTCAGTTTGCTTTTTGCTGCGGAGCGTCTTTATCGCGGCGCTCTGAGGTCTGCGCGGATTATCAACGACAAGGCCGGAGAAGCTGCAGCGCTCGCTGGGCTCGGGAATACAGCTATCTACATTACCACCGGGGGAGTGCTGTGGCCGATCTTGGAACGCGCCCGGGGTATTGAAATGTCTCAAAGTTCGGGTGATCTCGTCGAATGGCCCAACTTGTATCACGAGCGAGCGCTTGAGCGCCCGATCGGTGGCAACGCCGACACGGCATTGGATCTGAAATCTGCCAAGCGCCACTTCGAAGATGCCCTGAAGCTGTTCCGAGCGCGACGAGATTATGTCGGCATTGCTGATATTTACATCGGGATCGGAAATATGGCAATAGCTCAGAACTCTCCGGACCTCGAAGAAGCTGAGAAAGCATACTCGACGGCACTGGCTACATTTGAAGAACTGGGAGACGGATTTGGTGTAGCTCGCAGCAGTTTGGGGCTCGGCGACGTGGAGTTTCTGAAAGCCCACCACGCCGACTCTCACCTCAGGCGCTACATCCGTCACTACGCCAAAGCGATCCGAGACTTTGACGAGCTGCATCTCGGTGAGTGGTCCGCGCGGGTTCGTCGGTTTCTTGCGGCGACGCTCCGTCCCCTTGACGGCTGAACGTTCAGTCTGAGTGCGCTTCGGCCCCGAGCGAGGTGACGCCCGGTGATCCCGCGTGCGGGATCACCGGGGCGTCGCCTCGGTTTCAGCGGAGGCCGTAGGCGCGGGTCGTGGTCTGGGTGACCTCGGTGCCCGCCTCGTCGGTGGCGGTCATGCGGGTGGAGACGTACTCGGCGTTCGCGGGGTGGTCGAGTTCGACCGTGCCGGTGCTCTCGTCGATGTCGATCTCGGTCCAGGTGCGTCCGTCGTCGTAGGACACCTCGAAGGTCATCTCCCGGGCCGTCACGGCCTCGCCCTCGACGTTCGTCAGTTCGAGGGTGAGCTCCTGGTGGCGGTCCTCGGTCCAGCCGCCGTCGACGCCGTCGACATTGAAGCCGACCGCCGGGAGGGCCACGACTTGGTAGCCCTCGGGGTTCATCGCGGCCGGATCGAGGTCGAAGGTCCATTCGACCGCGGATGTGGTGGCGAACGGCCCTGTTTCGGCGGTCTCCTCACGCGTCCCGTCGACCGCCAGCGTGTAGCGGCCGGCGGCGGCGCCGGTGAGGTCGAAGCCGAAACCGGCGGACGGATCGATGCCGGTGACCTGGTCGACCTGCTCGCCGTCCAGGAGCAGGGTCGCGTCGCCGGTGTATCCGATGAGGTTCACCCGCTCGCCGTTGACGCTGGCGCCCAGGTCGGCGAAGCCTTCCGACTGCGTGACGCCGTCATCGTTGTAGAGGGGCATCGCGCTCGCGCCGGCCGTCAAGGGGCCGTGCGGGAACGTCCGCTCGGTCTCGCCGGGTTCGAAGACGAAGTTCGCCCGCTCCTGGAAACCGTCCACCAGGTCGTCGTCCGCGTCGTACCGCCCGCCTTCGATCAGGTTGCTCCACTCGATCGCGGGATCGGCCGTGAAGAGCTCGAGGCGCTCGGAGGGGAACGACCTGTCCGTCAGGAAGCAGATTCTCATGCCGATGGATTGGACGGCGTGGTCGCCGATCTTGCAGGTGAGACCGTCGGCGTCCTTGCCGAAGCCGAGGTACTCGGTCTGGACCGCCGCGAGTTCGTCGTCGGCGACGCTGAAAGAGGTGTCGTCGGGAATGCCGCCGTGCTGGGCGAACGTGAGGTTGTACTCGTAGGGTCCGCCTTCGGTCCCGGTCAGCGTCTGCTGGTACCGGAAACCGAGGTCGTACCCGGGCACATCGGCTTGCGGCATGAGGTAGTGGTCGATGGCGTCGCTGTCGAAGCTGGTCGAGTTGACGCCCGAGCCGTCTGGAGCGATGGCGTCCAAGGCGAGGACGCTGCCGGCCTGTGTCGCGTCAGGACGTTCGACCTCGACGGTGACGGGTTCGGCCTTGCCGCCGTCGAGAAGGAGGCCCATGTCCTGGTCCCCGATCACGACATGGCCGATGCCGTGGATCGACTCGGCCGCCTCGGTGTCGGTGGCGTCGTTCCCGAACGAGTAGGTGAGGAGGTAGGTGCCCGGCGCGAGGTCGGCGGTGGCGTTGCCGTCGGCGTCGAACTCGAGGGTGCCGTTGCGGTCGACGTCGGCGGTGTCGTACCACCGGACGAAGTTGTTGCCGGGAACGCCACCGGACCGGTCCGTGATGGTGACGGTGAACGTCTGAGCCCCTTCGACTCCGGCGTCGTCGGTCGTCGGCGGCAGGCCCGCGTACTGCTCCAGTCGGGACGTCTCGACGTCGGCGGCGTCGGCGTGGCCGTCGGCGATGAGCCCGGTGATGTTGTAGCGGCGGGAGTCCTCGGCGCCCGAGCGGAGTTCGTCGGCCCGGTCTCGGGGGACGATGATCGTGTCGCCGCTGCCGTCCGCGGCCGGGACCGCGAGGAATCCGACGTCCTCGCGGCCTTCGGCGGGCAGGACACCGATCGTGCCGTCCGGTTGCATCCGAACCCGGTCGCCGGTCGGCAGCAGGACCGTCTCCAGGGCCTGGCCCGAAGTGTCAAGGGCCGCAGGCAGGTCCGTCTGGCCGCTCGCGGGTTCCTCCGCGGTGGCGAAACTCGCGCTCATGACGGTGGCGCCCGCCGCGAACAGCACGGCGACACCTCCCGCTGCGAAGGCGAGCAGTCGGCGACGGCGCACAGCGCCGCCGGACGGCTTGGGAGGCGACGAGGAGTCGTCGTGGTTCGTCATGGCGTTCGACCTTTCAGTGTTGGTGCGTCGCGGTGCGGCGGCGCGGATACGGTTCGGCATGGTGCATCAGCTTCCGGCCTTGTCGAAGCGGCGTGTCGAACGGTCCAGGCCCAAGATGAGCACGGCCCCCACGACCAGGTGCATCGCGCACAGCACCACCCGGGACTCGGTGTCGACGGAGCTCGTCAGCGGACCCGCGAGCGACACCGCCAGTGTCGCCGCCGAGATGATGAGCCAGGTTCGCCTGGGCCGCTTCGCCTTTCGTTCCAGTATCGCGAGCAGCGCCCACGCCGCCGACCCGGCGATCAGGCTCGACACGACGATCGCGACCGGGCCGACGACCTGCTCGTCCCCGTTGAGCAGGACGGTCGGCAGGATGCCGCCTACGAGGCCGGTCAGGACCCAGACGGCGAGCGACGCGACGGCGACTGCGGCGAGCGCGAGCATTCGGCGACCGGCGGTGCGCGGTTCGGCGGTGATCTCGGTGGACATGTGGACTTCCCTTCGGTGACGGCCGGGGCTGGACCCCGGGACTGCGCGGCGACTCGGCGCCGCGCCACTCCTCACAGCCTTGCCGCGCAGGGCCCCTCGCCGCATCGGCCGCTGCGCGACCGCGCCCTCGACTTGTGTCGACGCGGAAATCGACTTTGGTAGGTGTCCCCGATCGATGAGGCGTGCCTAGGCTGGGCCGGTGACGAACAGGCCTCCTTGCGGCACCGATTCCCGAAGCTCGCCGCCCACCGCCGGGGTGGTCGGCGCGCTCGCCGTTGCGGTCGTGCTGACCGGGGCGACCGTCTTCGGCGAGTACGTCAGCGACGAGACCGGGTGGCTGCCGGGCTTCGACATCGCGATCGGGGCGGTGAGCCTGCTGGTCTCGCCGCTGCTGCTGCGACGACCGGTCGGCGCGACGGTGCTGCTCGTGACGCTGACCGCACTGTCGCCCGCGGCCACGCCGTCGGCCGCGATGGGCGTGCTCTGCGTCGCGCAGCTGTCCCGGTTTCGCGTCGCGGCCGCCGTGGCCGCGGTCGGATTCATCGCCCAGGCCGTGCAAGGCGTCTGGCGCGGCCAAGCCGGCATCGACTACGGCTGGTGGCTGTTCCTGGTCGCCATCGCGTTCGGTGCGCTGCTCGGCTGGGGCCGGCTCGCCCGGGACCGACGCGCACTCATCCACTCCCTGCGCGAACGCGCACGGCGCGCCGAGGCCGAGCAGGGGCGACGCGTGGCCGAGGCCCGGATGCGGGAGCGCCACCGGGTCGCCAGGGAGATGCACGACGGACTGGCACACCGGTTGTCACTCCTGGCCACCTACGCGGGCGCCCTGGAGTACCGCCCGGACTCCCCTCCCGAGCAGCTCGCCGGAGCCGCCGGAGTGATCCGCGCCGGAGCGCATGAGGCACTGAACGAGCTGCGGGAGGTCATCACCGTGCTGCGCGAGGATGCGAAAGACCGCGACGTGCTGCCGCAACCCGTGCTCGACGACATTCCCCGCCTCATCGACGAGTCCCGAGACGCCGGTGCGGCAGTGGAACTGCGCGACGCGGCGACCGGCGGGGACGCCGTTCCCGACATCGTCGGCCGCACCGCCTACCGGATCGTCCAGGAAGGACTCACCAACGCCCGCAAACACGCCGCGGGCCAACCCGTCCAGGTCCTCCTGGAACGCCAGTCCGGGGCCCGACTCGTGATCGACATCCGCAATCCGCTGCCGCCGGACCGATCGGCCGCACCCGCCGCGCCCGGCGGCGGCTTCGGTCTGATCGGCATGGCGGAACGGGCACGCCTCGCGGGCGGGAACCTCGACCACGGGACGAGTCCGCCCGGCGAGTTCCGAGTCCGGGCCTGGCTACCATTGCCGACGTGAACGCTCCGCTGCGCGTGCTCCTGGTCGACGATGACGCCATGGTCCGGGCCGGTCTGTCCATGATGATCGACGGCGCCCGCGGCATCACCGTGGTGGGCAGGGCCGTCGACGGCGACGAGGCGCTCTCGGCCGTGCAGGACTCCAATCCCCACGTGGTGCTCATGGACCTTCGGATGCCGCGCGTGGACGGCATCACCGCCACCCGCCGGCTGCGGCGACTGCCGAACCCGCCGGAAGTGATCGTGCTGACCACCTTCGACGCCGACGAGGACATCCTGCACGCGTTGCGGGCCGGCGCCAGCGGCTTCCTGCTCAAGGACACGCCGCCCGAGCAGATCGTCGCCGCGATCCTCAGCGTCGCCGCGGGCGACCCGATCCTGTCCCCGCAGATCACCCGCCGGCTCATGGACCGGGCGGCCGCCCAGACCGACGCCCACGTAACGGCCAGCGCCGCGCTGGCCGGTCTCAGCACGCGCGAGCACGAGGTGGTCCTCGCGGTGGCGCAAGGCAGGACGAACGCCGAGATCGCCGCCGAACTGTTCATGAGCGTTGCCACCGTCAAGGCGCACCTCACCCACGTCTTCGGCAAGCTCGGTCTCAACAACCGGACGCAGATCGCCGTGCTCGCCCGCGAGGCGGGCCTGGTCTGAGCGCTGCCCGTACGGGTCGGCCGTGAGCTGGTGGTACGACACGTCGACCATCCGATCGGGCGGAACCCCGAGGCGCGCCAGGCGACCCTGCTCGACCATCCACGACAGCGAGTCGAGCCATTCGCGACCGATCTGATGCGCAGCCGGTTCTCCATGCGCAACTGGAGTTCCGAGACCGTCCCGGCCCATCCCAGATAGGACAGGTCGCGCACCTTCGCGAACCGGTGCAGCAGCGCCCGGTAGTCCTCGACGAAGTCGCGGTCGATGTCGGCGCCGACGCCCGCGCCGCGGATCAGGGCCGGCGCCGACCGAGCCCTGATCCGCGGGGGCGGTCTACCACCGGAGTTCGGGATCCCAGCGCAGCTGCGCGCCTCCTCGCTCGAGGTCGTTCTGGAAGTCGCCGAGTCGACGCGGGTCGGAGCGCACCGTCGACGGCTCGACCTTCCGGTCGAGGCAGTACGCGGCGAGCGCGCCCACCGCCTCGCCGATCGACCACTCGACCGGCTGGAGCCGGTAGCTGCCGTTCGAGATGTGCGTGGTGCCGATGTTCTTGGCGGCGGGGAGGAGGTTGCGCACCCGCTGCGGCAGGAGTGCGCCGAGGGGGATCTCGAAGGGCTCCGGGAGGCCGCCGCCGCCGGCGCTCGAGCCGGTCGTGGCATGGCGGTCGATCCAGTAGTAGTGCCCCACGCCCACCGTGTCCGGGTACCGCTCCGCGCCCCGGCCGTCGCGGAACCGCCGGTCGAAGTCCTGCTCGAGGATCGTGCGCTGCGCTCGGATGCGGCGGGACTCGCGGAAGTACGGCAGCATCGCGAAGCCGTCGGGGGTCCCGGTCACGCGCGGCGCGAGGCGCAGGCCGGGCCAGCCGGTGCCGCCGTCGGGCCGCGGGGCCTCGGTCTGCAGCCAGTAGAGCAGCGACCTGCTCAGCGACTTCGAGCGATCCCAGTGCACGGCAACGTCATCGGTGCCGAAGAGCGGCCCGCCGACGTAGTCGTTCATGGGCCAGTTCACGATCACGATGTCGCTCGCGTACGCACCGTCCTCGAACTGGCGCCGCGCGGCGACGCGCCGATAGTTCCACAGCTCGGGGGCCTCGCCCATGTTGCGGTGATCCACATCGATGGCGAATGGGTCGTCGTCGGCGTTCACGTTCAGCGTGTACTCGCGGGCGATCGAGCCGTCGTGCGCGGCCCGGCGGAATCCGAGCATCTTCTCGCCCGCGAGCTGGGGCGGGCGCCAGTCGCGGAAGAACTCGTAGTCGTCGGGCCGGTCGATGACGTGGTCCTCGCCGGCGAGGTGTTCGATCGCGAAGCACCAGGTGACGCTCTGCATGTCGAGGGGATCGCCGGTCTCCGGGGCGCCGGGCTCGCCGGTCTCGCCCCGCCCCTCGCGCCCGGTGACGAACTCGACGCCGCCCAGTTCCAGCAGGTCGCCCAGCTCGGTCGCGTCGAGCACGAAGGGCGCGGTGAGCTCGCGGGCATTCCCTTCGCGGTCGCGCACCGTCACCGCACTGATGAGGTCGCCGTCGGCGTGGACGGCGACGGGGACCGTCTCGAGCATCAGGGTGAGCCGTCCGGACGCCTCGTACGGGCGCAGCAGATCGTGGATCACCGCGAGGACGACCTTGGGCTCGACGCTCAGCGGGCTCACCCACGCCGCGCCCGGATTGAGGCGCCGGTCCGCTCGCGCGGCCGCGGTCAGCGGGTAGTAGGTCCGGTAGCGCTCGCGGACGAGTTCGCGGAACCGCGCGTAGCTGCGGTTGCGGCCCGTCGTCTCGATCCGGCGGTGCTCGTCGCTCGGCACGAGCTGCGCCGTCAGCTGTCCTCCGAGCCAGGGTGTCCGCTCGGTCATGATCACCGACCTGCCTCGGCGCAGTGCGGCGAGTGCGGCGGACACGCCACCGACTCCGCCGCCGATGATGAGAAGATCGGCCTGCTGTTCATTCACGGGAAAACCTCTTTCTTTCCCGGGAACTCTAGGTAATTTTATCGGCGTTTTGCAAGTAAAATCTCTAGAGGTGACGAGTTCGCCATAGAATGCCAGCACTGGAAGTGAATCGAAGGGATGCCCATGCGCGAGAAGGACCGTCGGCCGTCGCTTGCCGAGGTGGCAAACGAGGCGGGTGTCTCGATCTCGACCGTGTCGAAGGTCGTGAACGGGGCGCCCGACGTCGCCGAGGACACCAGGGTGCGGGTGGAGACCGCCCTGCGCGACAAGCAGTACCTGTCGCCCAAGCAGCGCTCCCGGAGCGATCTGGCGACCGTGGTCGTCGTGCTCGCGAACTCCAGCATGTCCTCGCCGCTGACGGTGGAGATCCTGCGGGGGACGATGCGAGCGGCGCACGAGGCGGGGCTCGAGCTGGTCCTCCTCGACCTCCCCGACGGCGCGCCGGCCGCGGGGTGGCTCGACCGCACGAAGCGGAACGGTCCCACGGCGGTGGTCGTCTTGAAGTCGCGGCTGCGCACCGAAGAGCGCGCCAAGCTCGCGAAGAACGGGGTGCCGCTCGTCGAGGTGGACACCTACCAGCTGCCGGACAGTGATTCGTACTCGGTCGGCGCGACCAACTTCGCGGGCGGCATGGCGGCGACCCGGCATCTGCTGGCGCTCGGGCACACGCGCATCGGGTTCCTCGGCGGCATGGCGGACACGCAGGCGTCGATCGCCCGCAAGCACGGGCACCTCGCGGCGCTCGCCTTCGCGGGGCTCCCGGCCGGTGACGACATCATCGAAGAGGGCGACTTCACGTACGAATCGGGTCTGCGGACCGCCCAGGAGCTCCTGAGCAGGGCCGATCCTGTCACGGCGATCTTCGCCGCGAGCGACGCGCAGGCCGCGGGCGTCCTGGAGGCGGCGCGCCTCGCCGGGCTGTCGGTGCCGCGCGACCTCAGCGTCATCGGCTTCGACGACCAGCTCGTCGCCCGGATGACCGCGCCGCGGCTGACGACCATCCGCCAGCCGTCGGAGGCGATGGGCGCGTACGCGGTGGAGGTCGCCCACAAGCTCCTGCTCGGCGGGGCGCCGCCCACGTTCCACACGGACCTCGCGACGGAGCTCGTCGTTCGCGACTCGACGGCGCCGCCGCAAGGTCTCGAAAATACTTCTTGATTTTCTCGGTAACTCTGGTACTTTTTCTTTCTACGCGCTATGCGGCGCGTCATGAGTCCGAAGGAGTACTTCATGCGAGCTACCCGATCCCGAGGGGCGGCAATCGCGCTCACCGGTGTTCTCGCGGTGTCCCTCAGCGCATGCGCGGGCGGCGACGACGGCGCGTCAGGCCCGGCCGACCTGAAGATGGCGCTCTGGTCGTCGAACGAGGACCACCTGGCGCTGCTGCAGGAGATCGGCGACGCCTACGTGGCGGAGCACGGCGACGAGGTCGCGTCGATCACGTTCGAACCGGTCACCAATCCGGACTACATCGCGGGGCTGACGACGCAGATCGCAGGCGGGGACGTGCCCGACCTCGCCTGGATCCCGGAGGCGAGCGGGCCCGAGTTCGTCGACTCCGGCATCCTCTACGACGTCCGCGAGACGCTCGAAGGCACCGAGGGGTACGACCTCGACGACATCATCCCCGCAGCGCTCGAGCCCTGGCAGGACGACGCCGGCGGCGTCTACGCGTATCCGTTCTCCAACTCGCCGATCGCGCTCTACGTGAACGAGACCCTTCTCGCGGAGGCCGGCCAGCCCGACGTGAAGGCGCTCGTCGGCACGCCGGAGTACACGTGGGAGACGGTCACCGACATCGCCGCGGCGACGAACGGAGCGACCGGAGCCTCCGGATTGAACATTCCGACCTTCAACCCCACGAACTGGAGCGCGGTCACGATGCTCGGGAGCGCGTGGGGCGCGGCGCCGTGGTCTGAGGACGGCGCGACGTGCGAGTTCGCGTCGCCGGAGATGATCGAGTACCTCACCTGGTACCAGGACCAGATCGCGCGGGGCGCCATCCCCGCGGTCTCCGGGAACGCCGCGCCGGCCGCGTTCGCGAGCGGCGACGTCGCCTTCAGCGTCGCGCAGCTCAGCCAGTCCGGCAGTCTCGACGACAGCTTCGAGTGGTCCTTCCTCCCGCTCCCGGCGGGCCCGGAGGGCTACCACCCCATCGTGGGCCAGGCGGGCGTGAGCGTGCTCGAGCGCAGCGAGCGCAAGGAAGAGGCGGCCGGGTTCCTGGCGTACCTGACGAACTCCGCGAACGCCGAACTGCTCGCGCAGTTCTTCCCGCCGCCGCGGCAGTCGCTCCTCAACGTGGAGACGCTCTCGCAGGCCGCGCCGAAGCTCTCGCCCGAGGAGAT
Organism: Glycomyces harbinensis; assembly: GCF_900101745.1. Taxonomy (GTDB): domain Bacteria; phylum Actinomycetota; class Actinomycetes; order Mycobacteriales; family Micromonosporaceae; genus Glycomyces; species Glycomyces harbinensis. The sequence goes on from NZ_FNAD01000006.1 coordinate 334,192, forward strand.
CCAGACCGCGATCATCGACGTGGTTCCCGAGGCGCAGGTCAAGCCGCAGCACTCGGTGCTGTCGCAGTTCTCGGACGCGGTCCGCGCCGGGCTCGACCCGGTGTGGTCGGGCGGCGACGTCGAGTCCGCGGTGAACGAGATCTGCGAGCAGATCTCGCCGACGCTCGAGGGGTGACCCGAGTGACCGCACTCGCTTCCGCGGCGGAAGGCGGCAGAGCCGCGCCGCGCCGGCGGCCCCGCCCCGATCGGGACCGCTGGCTCGGCGCGGCCTTCGTCGCCCCGCAGGCCCTCGGCGTCATCGTCCTCGGGGTCGTCCCGTTCTTCTTCGTCATCTGGTACAGCTTCAACGAGTGGCGGCCGCTCACCGGGCAGATGGAGTTCATCGGCCTCGAGAACTACTCCCGCCTCATCGCGGACCCGACGTTCTCGGCGTCGGTCCTGGCGAGCCTCCTGTTCAGCGCGGGCGTGCTCGTCCTGAACCTCGTGATCGCGATCGGCCTCGCCGTGCTCCTCAACCGAAGGATGAAGGGCACCACCGCGTTCCGCACGATCTTCTTCTCCCCGGTCGTCGTCTCGGTCGTCGCCTGGTCGGTGACCTGGGGCTTCCTCCTCGCGCCCAACGGAGGGATCAACGGCGCACTGGACCTCCTCGGCGTCACCGGGCCGAACTGGCTCGCCGATCCGTCCACGGCGCTGATCTCCCTCGTGGTGGTGCAGGTGTTCAAGGGCGTCGGCATGAACATGGTCCTCTTCCTCGCGGCGCTGCAGAGCGTCCCGGAGGAGATCCGCGAGGCCGCGCAACTGGACGGCGCCTCGCCGTCGAAGTCGTTCTGGTCCATCACCGTGCCCATGATCGCGCCGACGATCCTGCTCACCGGCATCCTCACGACCATCGGATCGCTCGAGGTCTTCGCGCCCGTGCAGCTGCTCACCGGGGGCGGGCCCGGCGATTCGACGAACGTCCTGCCGTTCTTCCTGTACCGCACCGCGTTCATCAGCCAGCAGTTCGGCTACGCGAGCGCGATCGGCGTCGTGCTGTTCGCGATCATCCTCGCGCTGACGATGCTGCAGTGGACCACCCGCCGGAAGTGGGTGCACGATGAGGTCTGACGCATCGCGCGCGGCGAGGAGCCGTTCGAGGGCCACGACCGTCACGCTCTACGTGCTGCTCGTCGTGGTGTCCGTCCCCTTCCTCTATCCGACGCTGTGGATGTTCTTCTCCTCGTTCAAGCCGGCGAACGAGATCTTCCTGCAGCCGCCCGCCCTGCTGCCGCGGGAGTGGACGCTCGACGGGTTCGCTCAGGTGTTCACCGCGCAGCCGTTCGTCCAGCAGTACGGCAACTCGATGTACATCGCGGCGATCGTCACCGCGGCCTCGATCCTGCTGTCCGCGATGGCCGGCTACGCGTTCGCGCGGATCCGCTTCCCGCTGCGGAACGCGGTGTTCACGCTCATGCTCGCGGCGATGATGGTGCCGACCGAGGTCACGATCATCCCGATCTTCACCGCCGTCAACGCGATGGGGCTCAACGACACGCACTGGCCGCTGATCATCCTGCCGATCTTCGGGCCGACCGCCGTGGTCTCCGTCTTCATCTTCCGGCAGCACTTCCTCAGCTTCCCGACGGAGTACGAGGAGGCCGCGAGGCTCGACGGCGTGAGCCGAGCCGGGGTGTTCTTCCGGATCGCCCTCCCGCTCGCCAAGCCGGCGATCGCCGCGGTCGGGATCATGGCGTTCCTGCGCTCGTTCAACATGTACTTCGAGGCGCTCATCTTCCTGCGCACGCCCGAGAACTTCACGCTCGGGCTCGCGATCACCCGCTACCAGGACTTCTACGGCGAGCAGATGTGGAACACGCAGCTCGGCGCGGCCTCGCTCACCGTCGTCCCGATCCTCGTGGTGTTCCTCATCGCGCAGAAGCAGTTCGTGCAGGGTCTCGCGCAGACCGGGCTCAAGGGATGACCTGAGCCACCTCAGCGGCGGCGCAGACCGGGCGCCGCCGCTGACCGCAACGGCCCGGTCGAGAGACAAAGGAGTCCAAAACCATGCATGAGCCTGAGAAACGCCCGCCGATGCCGCCGCCGCTGAGCCGCCGGCACTTCCTCATGGGGGCGAGCGCGGCCGCGGCGATGGTCGCCATCGGAAACGCCGGAGCGCCCGCGGCGATGGCGACGTCGCAGGGCACGGTGCTGCCGCTCGTCGCGCCCCTCCCGGCCGGTCGACCCGTCCGGTCCCAGTTCGCCTCCAACGAGCAGGTCCTCGCGGCGTACCTGATGATCCTCGCACCCCTCGCCAACAGCGTCCGCGACATCGCACCGAACTACGGGTGGATGGAGGACGGCTGGCAGCGCAACCCGAACGAGCCGTACAACGCCCGCATCATGGAGCACGTCGCCACGCTGTCGTGGTTCTACGCCAACGACCGGACCTGGAACCCGTACTACCGCGACCCCGCGCTGCTGGGACGCCTCGACGCCGCCCTCGGCCACTACCTCTCGCTGCAGCACGCCGACGGGTCCTACCCGGAGTACTCGCCCACCGAGCACCACCTGTCCCCGACCGGCTTCGGGACCGTCGCACTCTCCGCGGTGCTCCGCGACCTCCGCGCCGCAGGCGAGCTCTACGACCGCCGCCTGCAGATCCGCGACGCCCTCCGCAAGAGCTCCGCATGGCTCGTCGACACCTCGCGTCCACACTGGAACCGGCCGGTGCAGTTCGCCAACCAGGTCCTCGCGGGACTGTCCGGAGTTGCCGAAGCGGCGCACATCCTCGGCGAGCCCGCCGTCAGCGCCTCCGTGCCCGACCGGTTGCAGATCCTCCTCGAGGACGGCCAGGCTCCCGCGGGGTTCTTCCACGAGCCGGTCGCCCCCGACGCCGGGTACAACTTCGAAGTCATGCTGCCCGACCTCGGCGCGCTGTACAAGCGGCTGCCCGACCCGGCGATCATCCAGCTCGCGGAGCGGTTCGCCGAGTGGTGGGGGTACATCGTGGTCATGGAGCCGGGCCGCAACGAGGGGTTCATCCTCTCCGCGACGAGCGCTCGCAACATCGTCCCGACCTTCGAGACCACGCCCGAGGACGACCTCGACCGCAGCGCGCTCGCCCGCACGCTGGTGCCGCACGTCCCCGCGCTGGGCGCGTTCTTCGCCAGCTCCGAGGAGAAGACGCAGGCGCGCGACGCCTGGCGCACGTCGAGTGCGCCGGTGTCGCCCAGGCAGAAGCAGGACTCCTCCCCGCGCCTGTACATGCACGTCCCGCAGGCTCCCCTCGGGGTCACCAGCGCCCAGCGGAACGCCCGGGTCGCAGAGCAGCGCTACCGGCAGGAGAACACCTTCACCGAGCTTCGCAAGGGCACGCTCGACCAGCAGTACGTGTTCGTCCGGCGGCCCGGGTACTACACCGCCGCCGTCTACGGCGTGCGGCCGAACGCCCTCCAGCGCATGGGGACGAACTCGTTCTGGCACCCCACCGCGGGGATGCTCGCGCTGACGGTCAACAGCACGGGCCCGGACGACTGGACGACCGTCGCGGACACCGTCGGGACCGCCTCGTCGCGCGGGCCGGTGACCGCGACCCATCACGCCGGGGCGAGCGCCTCAGGCGCCGTCATCTCCCCGGACGCGCTGACTGGGTACACGGGAGTGTTCACCACGAAGTACGTGACCGCCGACGGCGCCGTCAGGACGGACGTGACGCACCGCGCCGACGGGATCAGACGCGTGCTGACGACTCCGGGAGCGTCCCGTGAACGCATTCCCCTGATCGTCGGCACCGAAGACCAGGTGGTGTTCGCGAACGGCACCGCGGCCCCCTATGGACAGGAGACCATCACGGTCGCCAAAGGGCTGACGCTCACGCGCGGAGGCTTGCGGTTCACCATCGACTGGGGAGCGGACCGGGAAGCGAAGTACGCGCCGATGGACCGGTCGTACCTGGGCAATCGCACCCATCGAATCCTCACCATCAGCTTCTCGGGCACGCTGTCGGTCGATCTCCGCGTCACTCCGGTGAGTTGAGCCGGCTCCGGCCGAGGGCGAATGCACGATCACCCTCGGCAACGACCGGGCGACCCGTTCGGGCCGCCCGGTCGTCTCTCCTCATCTACCGGAGTAATGCGATCCGCCTAGGCGAGGTTCCAGCGTTGGTTGGTGCCGCCGTGGCAGGCCCAGAGCTGGACCAGAGCGCCGTTAGCCGCCGAAGCACCCGCGACATCCAAGCACAACCCCGACTGCGCGTTCGTGATCGAACCGTTCGCATTCACGTTCCACCGCTGATTCGCACCACCGTGACACGACCAGATGATCGCCGCCGTCCCGTTCGCACTGCTCCCGCCCGAAGCGTCCAGACACTTCCGAGACCCACCCGAATAGACCGACAACTCACCGGCCGCCGTATGCGTCCACTGCTGATTCGCCCCCGTCCAACAGTCATAG
>NZ_FNAD01000005.1 GCF_900101745.1 Glycomyces harbinensis
TGCCTGAATTCCCCACCCGTGCGGGGGTGGACCGGCTCGCGCCGACGCGGTCCTCGCCTCGGATGCGAATTCCCCGCCCATGCGGGGGTGGACCGGTCCAGCCCGAGTCGCTGTGCGATTGTCGTTTGAATTCCCCGCCCATGCGGGGGTGGACCGATCGACTTTCTACCTGTTCAGCCGTGGACGGTGAATTCCCCGCCCATGCGGGGGTGGACCGTCGCGGCCGCAGTTCTCGCCTGCCGCAAGTCCCAATTCCCCGCCCATGCGGGGGTGGACCGGACACGAACCTGATGGAGTTGACTGCGGCTGCGAATTCCCCGCCCATGCGGGGGCTTCTCGCAACCTCGGCGCACAACCGGAGCCTGTAGCAAGCTGGTGCCCCTCAGTGTAGGGACACATGACCCCGATCCGGTTTGTGAGCCGCCATCGCCGTGGAAGGGCCACTTCCACATTTCCATCCCGGCGCGAATCTCCCCATCGATCGCCATGGTGCGGTGGTGATTGATGGAACGGTTCATTGGATGCTCCCTTGGCTGGTGTTGCCGGGGACGGGCCCCGGAGTGCCGCCGTCCGTGCTGCGGGACGGGTCGACACCTGTACGGGTCCAGTGAATTCGTTCAAGGCGCTGCAGTGAAGTTCTGGTTGGGATCGGTAGAAAACCATGCCTGCCCTGGGATCGGACTTGCCCCGGAAGAGACGACCATCCAGGGGCCTCCTTTGAGAAGGCGCCCGGCTGGGTCGACCCGGCATCGCCCTGCGTCCTCGGCTGAGCCGTCGACGCTTTCAACATATTCGTACATAGTGGATGGTTTCTGGTTAGGGTCGGTGCCGAATCGGCGGCCCGCGCGGGAGCGGGCCGCCGCACCCGCACTACCGCGAGGAGCGCCGTGACCCGTACTCATCTGCCCCACCGTCTGATTCGCGCCTTCGGCGTCATCGCTACCGCAGCGCTCGCCGCCGGCCTGGCCGCGCCGGGCGCCGTCCACGCCGAGCCCACCACCGGACCGACCCTCACCGAGGCGCTCGCCGCGCTACCGGTAGCGGCCGAACACCGGGACGGCTACGACCGGGACCTGTTCCACCACTGGATCGACCAGGATAAGGACTCCTGCTCGACCCGGCAAGAGGTCCTGATCGCCGAGGCTTCTCTGCACTTGTCAAGTCCCGCCTGCATTCCTTGTTGCTGAGAGCGCTGTGGCGAACTCTCACTGTTGCCTTCCACTCCGAGCAGGCCGGGCTGCTGTGGGCTAACGCTCCTTGCGAGCTGTCTGGTTGGCGGCCATGCTAAGTGGATGAGCACACAACCGAAGCGGGTCCTCGTCCTCGGCGGGACCGCCTATCTCTCCCGGACCATCGCGAGGACGGCGGTCGAGCGTGGCCACCGCGTCACCGTCGCGGCGCGCGGCACCAGCGGTGAGCCGCCCGAAGGCGTCGAGTTCGTCAAGATCGACCGCAGCTCACCGGAGGGGGTGGAGGCGCTGCGGGGCAGGGAGTTCGACGCGGTCTTCGACGTCGCACGCATCCCCGCGCATGTCGGGCCGGTCCTGGACGTCCTCGCCGAGGGCGCCGGGTACTGGTCGTTCATCTCCTCGATCTCGGTGTACGCCAAGAACGACGTCGTCTCGGACGAGGTGCACGAGCCGACCGCGCCCGACTCGACGGACCCGTCGGGGAAGGTCTACGGCGTGAGCAAGGTCGCCTGCGAGAACCTCGTGCGCGAGCGCCTTGGCGATAGGGCGCTGGTTACCCGGCCCGGGCTGATTGTGGGCCCCGGGGACACGAGCGATCGGCTCGGCTACTGGCCGCTGCGTTTCAGCGAGGGTGGCGAGATCCTGGCACCGGGTGCGAAGGACCGGCCGGTGCAGTGGATCGACGTGCAGGACTACGCGAACTGGCTGCTCGACGCGGCGGACGCGAAGCTCACCGGGACGTTCGACGCGATCGGCGACCACGTCGGCATGGGCGCGTTCCTCGACGGGATTGCCGAAGCGCTCCTGGAGGAGGGAGTCATCGATGAGCTGCCGCGGTTGACGTGGGTGTCGCAGGAGCTCCTGCTCGAACAAAAGGTGGCCCCGTGGACGGGGCATGAATCGCTCGGTTTCTGGGTGGTCTCGCCCGATTACGACGGGCACGGCTGTCGGCCGGCGGGCCCGGCCGTCGCGGCGGGGCTGCGCCTGTCTTCGCTGCAGGAGACGGTGAAGCGGTGGTGGCGGGCGAACGCGGCGTCGCCGATGCTGCGGGCGGGCCTGAGCCGGGTGCGGGAGGGCGAGGTGCTGGCGGCCTGGCACGGGACCGAGCCGGATCCTGAGCTGGCGCGGTACGACCGCGAGCGGGCCTTCAGGGTGCCGCCGGCGACGGCGTCTCCCGCTTAAGAACGCGACGGGCGGCCCCGCCCGGAGGTGGGGCCGGTCGTGCAGCGCGGGGCGCTACGCACCTGGCCCGCCCAGCCAAGCAGCGCCCGGTTACCGGCCGTCCGCGCCCTTTCGGGACTGCCTGATGGTGGGCAGGCCGAGGTTGATGGCGCGGCGGGCCTGGTGGCGTTTGCTGCGCAGGAAGGTCAGGGTCAGGTCGATGCCCTCGATCTCGCCGCGCCAGTGCTCCTCAACTGCGCGACGGCGTCGGTCCAGGAGATCATCCTCAAGCTCATCGAGGCGGGGCAGCATTTTGGGGTCGATCGAGAGCATCGGACAGCGGACGCAAGCGTGCTCATGGGCGCAAGGCGTCCCGTACGGGCGGCCGCAAGAGCCCAACTCGACGCGGCGCTTGTCGAAGTGCTCTTGGAAGTCAGCCCATTCCTCCGTCGTTGGATCGCGGTACTCGTCCTGCGGGCGAAGTTCCCGGCGCCGGTCGAGGAATTGCTGGTAGTGGGTGACGACGTCCTCGTCGAATACGGCAACATATCCGCGGGTAGTCTGTATGTTCATGTGCCCCAGCAGCTTCGCACCGATGTGGATGGGTAGTCCGCTGTTGACCACTTCGGTGGCGAACAGGCGTCGGAAGTCGTGCGGGGAGAACGTGATCCCCTCCAGCTTTGGTTGGGTCTTGGCCAGATCGGCGACTGCCTTGTTGATCGTCCGGTTGATCGTGGTCGCCGACAAGGCACGCCGACTGCCGACGTGACCGCCTTGGAACAGGTAGGGAAGTTCGGGGCTCCAAACCTTCTCGAGCAGGTCGTAGCGGGCGCACACCGGGACGGTGCCGTGCTGGTCAATGTGGCGGCGGATCACCTGGGCGATCACGTGGAACAACTCAGCTGACATGGGGACAACCCGCTCGCGGTCGGTCTTAGAAGGGCTGATGACCAGCAGGGCCACAACTTCGCCGTTCGGCCGCCGATAGTTGCGGACGCTCAAGTGGGTCAGCTCGACGAGTTCTTCGCAGCGGACACCGGACAGCCGCAAGGTTTCGATGAGCGCCCATCGCCAGAACGCCAGGTTTTCCTGGTTGGTGATCGCGATGATCTCACCGGTCAGACAGTTCTGCACCCGGACCGGGGCGTGCCGGCTCTGGTACCAAGTGGCGTTCCGGGCGCTGATGAGTCGCTTCCACGTCCGGCCGTGCAGTTCGAACTCCTCGCCCCTGCCGCGAGCACTCGCGGCCTTCAGCAGCTCTCGGTGCCAATGCCACCGCTCGGTGACGTGATCGACCAGCAGCGGCAGGATCGGCTGGAGTTCTCTGGTACGCCCATCCATCCGCTCTTTGACCCGCTTACGCAAGACCTTGGCCCATCGCAGGTCCGCGTCACGGATCGGGCAGGGCACCGCCCAGTGGCCCCACCGTGCGGGCTCGGCGACCGCCCACGACTGGAGGTCCAAGTAGAGCGCTCGAACGCTGAGGAGCTCGCGCTCAAGGTCCTTCCGGGGTGTGCCGTCGGGTCGAGTGGCCGCGCGTCGCTTCCATTCGGTGACCGTCGCCTCGTCGAGCCGCAGGTCTTCCTGGTCGGGACTGATCGCCTCGATGGCCTGCCAGAAGTGCTTGGCCAACGATACGGTGAGCCCGTTGACGCTCGAGTAGTCCAAGCTGACCGCTCGCCGCTGGATGTAGTTGATGAGCAGCTCGCGGACCGCAGCGTTGCGGATCGGGTAGCGGTCGACCAGCTCGGGGATGCTGCGTTGCCCTTTGACCACGGCCGCTCGTAGTGTCTTCGGCGCCGAGGCCGGGAAGATGCCCATCTCGTAGAGCACCGGCCAGACTCCGATTGCGGCGTAGCAGCCATCTCGGCCCCGGCTGCCGCGGGACGCTCCGAGTTGACGGGAAGCAACCGAGTAGTGCAGGAGGGCTTCGGGAGTCATTTCGGCGATGTCGATGCCAAAGACGGTCAAGGCGACGGCCAGGTCAGATCGAGCAAGATTTCGTCGGCTCGGAGGGATCGTCGGGTCTTGGAGCCGACGGAAGTACTCATGCAGTTGCGGATCGTCGCTGACCTGTTCGAACGAGGCCGCATACTTGTTGAAACGGTAGGAGCGGAACGCCGCGAGCGACGGCTGCACCACCCGCATCGCGAACAGGCGTCCCAGCCCCGCGTTGAGCGAGTAGTAGGCGGCCGACTTGTCCTCGACCGCATCCAGCAGCGGTGTCGATCCGCTGTTACTGCCCGACGCCTGCCACCGCTCCTGCCACGTCTCACCGTCGAAAACGGCAAGCGCCTTGAGCGCCTGGTGGACGCCTTCAGCCATCCGAACATGCAGGCTCGTATTCCTGATACCAAAGGTGCGACAAGCGATGTCGACGATGACTTCAGCGTCAGTGCCTCCCAGTTCCCCCAGCGGCCGTGGGGGTTTGGCCGGTGGTGGGGGCGGCGCAGGTGTCACCGCGGTGGGTTCGAAGAACACAGTCGGAGCGGTCTGCTCCAGTGCATGACGGCGGACGCGACTGGTCGTGGAGCTTTGGAAGCTGGCGTTCTTGCCAGGAGGGCTACTGGGCACCGAACACCGCCTCGATATCGGCCGGGTCGTAGCTCGGATTCCACCGGGTTTCGGGGGCCGGACGCTGGTAGTGCTCGGCAAGTTTATCGATCAGGTCGTCCAGGCCGACCGCGGTATAGAGGGCAGTAGTCGTGATGTGAGCGTGCCGCAGGATCGTCTGGACTTCGACCAGCGTCATATTCGGATCCCGCGCCATGCGCTGTGCGGCGGTATGGCGGAAGTCGTGGAGCGTCCAATTGGTGCCCAGAAGTTCCTGGGCGCGTTGCAGGATGCGGCGGGCCGCCCAATAGGTCAGCGGCCGGGGGGCGCCACGGCGAGTACGCCAGATCGGGCCGACGTCAGGGACACCAGCCTCGTCCAAGTAGCCGGCGAGCCAAGCCAGAGCTTCCGGTGCGACCGGGACCGGCTGACGATTCCTGCTTCCCTTGGAGATCACCCAGAGTTGCCCCTTCATCCAATCGACGTCCCCAGCCTCGATTCCCAGTAGCTCCGAGGCGCGCGCCCCGGAAGACACGTAGCAGGCCAGCAGCGCCCGGTCGCGGTTGCAGCGCATCTGAGCGAAAAGCTCGCTCCAGTGGTCGTCCGGGATCGCCCGCAGCCGCCGATCCTGCAGCTTCGGTCGCAGCCGCGCTCTGGCGAACTGCTGCCGCTGCTCGATCGGCGAGCGATGGGCCAATGCCTTGCGGCGGGCTTTATTCTCGGGAACCGGGTTGACCAGTGGACCGCGGCCGAAGTGCAGATGGAAGTCGTAGAAGCCGTGAACCACGGACAGGTTGTGCGCAACCGTTGCCGACGCGTAGCCCGAGGCCAGCACCGCCTTACCAGTCTTCGGATTGACAGTGCCAGCAGGAAAGCCTTCCGAAGTGCTCCGGCGCCGCTGCGGGTTCCGGGCGTTCCGAAACCAGCCGACCAGGGCCGCCGCCTCCGCCTCGGTGGCCTCCTCCCAGCCAACATCGACCGTCCACAGCAGTCGAAACCATCGCAGCAGGTCATATGCATAGCTGCGGCAGGTCAGCGGGCTGACATCGCCCAGAAGCCGATCCCTCAAGTAGTTCGAGACGGCCTCGACCTCACGGTCCACCCCGTCGAACACGACCCACGGCAGCGTCACCTCGTCACCGGCAACTACCGAGCCCAGACCCGAAAGAGCACAACGACCCTCGATCACATCCCGAAAGGCACGCGAGACCTCATGCGAAACATCCACGCACCGATCATCAACAACCAGGTCGCGAAATGCAAACTCAGGCGCCTGTTAGTGCAGTCAACGGTGCCGTGGTCGCGCCGACGGTTGATGAGGACTGCAAGGTCACCGGCGGCAGGTGGTACTCCTACTACGACGACACCTATGTCGACAGCGCCCGAGCGATCGACATCGACCACATGGTCCCTCTGGCCGAGGCCTGGGATTCTGGCGCGCGCGACTGGGACAGTGCCAGGCGGGAGTCCTACGCCAACGACCTCGGCGCGGATGCCCCGCTGATCGCGGTCACCGCGAAGGCGAACCGGTCGAAGTCCGACCAGGACCCGGCCGAGTGGATGCCGCCGAACGCCAGTGCCGCATGCCGATACGCGTACGAGTGGGTCAGCGTGAAGACTCGCTGGGATCTCACGGTCGACCAGGACGAAGCTGATGCGCTGAGGGCGATCGTCGCCGATTGCCCCGACGCGATCGTCGACATCGAAACGCCCTAACCGGTCCCCGGGCCGCGCCCGCAAGCGCGGCCCGGGCGTCATCTGCGGCAGTGCAATGGGGACGCGTCGCCTCGATCAAAAACTGCATGCGCATAAAGGGCACCCGGTACCGTGGCTGTGAGTGATCTCAGCGAGACTGTTTCTCATGAAGGAGGAGCAGGGCGCAGCGTGGCCGCGCTGGCGCCGATGGATCGGTGCCGGGGCCGGGTTCGTCGCTGCCTGCGGTGTGCTCGTGTTCGCGGTGCTGCTACCCCCCGCATGGGGCGACCCCCTCGCCCGCACCGAAGCGATCAAGACCGCATGGACCGTCACCGGAGGTATCGCCACGCTGGTGGGCAGCACCCTGTTCATTTTCAAGCTGCGCCTGGACCGCGAAGTCCATGACCACCAGGTCGAGAAGGACGTCTTCGACCAGCTCGACAAAGCCATCGCGCAGCTCGACGGCGACACCTCCGCCTCCCAGACCACCGGGCTGCGCGCGCTCGACCGACTCGGCACCGCCCACCCCGAACTGCGCGAACAGGTCGCCGAAACCTGGTGCAACTTCCTGCGCAGCCCTCTCGCCGACCCGGATGGGCACCACGACGCCCGTGCACTCGCGCAGCGCCTGCTCCTGGACCACCTGCGCGTCCCTTACGAGTCGGGGCCGCCCTCCGCACACGTGCGAGTACCCGAGGACGCTGACCACTACTGGGACCTGCGTCGCCTCGACCTCCGCACGGCCGTCCTGATCGATGCGGACTTCACCGACTGCCTCCTGCCGGCCTTCGACGCCCAAGCGGCGGTCTTCCACGGCCACACCCGGTTCACCAGGGCCCGGTTCCTCGGCTCGGCAACCTTCGCCCGCGCCGACGTCAAAGGACCGCTCGACTGCTCGGACACCTTCTTCGCCGCCGAATGCAACCTGGACCGCCTCACGGCCGCAGGCGCCGCCGACTTCACCCGCGCGAACTTCCGCGGCCCGCTCGAGTGCCAGTCCGCCGACTTCAGCGACGCTGCCAGTTTCACGTCCGCGCTCTTCGAGGCCCCGGTGCGCTTCTGGCAGAGCCGGTTCGCCGGCACCGCCGACTTCTCCGGTGCAACCTGGATCTTCGAGGCCGGATTCACCCTGGCCGTCTTCGAAGGCTTCGCCGGATTCGCGAAGACCCGGTTCCTGCGCCGGGCCGTGTTCGGACGAGCAACGTTCGGCGGCCAGGCCTCCTTCGAAAGCGTCCAGTTCGGTCACAGAGCGACCTTTACCGGGGTGACATTCTGCGATGCTGCGCTCTTCGCCGACGGCTACTTCGATCAGGACGTCGCCTTCGACGACGCCGCGTTCGGGTCCATCGCCCGATTCCGCGAAGCGCAGTTCCACGGGCAGGTCACCTGCTGCGGCGCACGCTTCGAAGCACTGCTGAGCTTCCAAGGCGCCCAGTTCAAAGACCGGGCCGACTTCTCCATGACCGTGCTGACCGGGGACGCGGTAGTCGACTGCACCGACGCCACAGCCACCGTGGGCGAGTTCGCGCCATCGGACCGCATCTGGCCCCGCGGCTGGACCGCCCTCCGCCACCGGAGCGAGCTGCGCCTCGTCCCTATCCCGGACATGTCTATCGAGTTCCAGATCCCACCGAACTAGACCAGCCCTCCAGACAGCGCGAGCCGGATCCGACGCTGGACCAGGTCCACCGCCACCAGGCGAACCCGCACCTGCCGGCCTGCCTCGAACGCCTGCGACGCATCGGCCTCGGATTCGACCTGCAGAGCTTCGAGAGCGATCAGCCCTTCCACGCAGTCGCTGATGCGCACGAACACGCCGAACGGGGTCACCCTCGTGACCGTCCCCGTGCGGGCTTGCCCGACGGCATCGGCATAGGACGGCCAATCGGCCGGATGGTGCGCCCAGGCCTCGAGTTGTGTTACCCCCGATTTTCCGGACAGTGTTTACGCGGGCCATTCCCGACCAGGAATGGGACGCGCTGTTCGCGGGTCTGCACTGCGACCGGGACCGGGCGCTGAGGGCGCCGCCGATCAGTGCGAGTGCGGTCATCCGCTTGCGTCGCATGGGACCTCCAAGATGACGATGGTCTGGTGCCGCCGGTGATGACGGTCTGCGACGAGTGCGGACCGGGGGCTGCACGGATGCTGCAGGGCCCCGGCACGCCGTGGAGGACCTGTCTGCAGCCCGGCCGCATTCCCCCGGGGTGGGGACGTGCTGGCGAGGCGGCAACCGCGCCCGCTGGCGCCCTGCTCGCGGTTCGCGGCGTGACCGACGCCGACACCGTGCCCCCCTCTTTGGAACCCTCCCCCGGTCGGCCGCGGCAGGGACGTGCAAGCCGGCCCGCGAGCGGCCCGTCCGGGCTGGTTGTTCCCCGGGCCCGGTGGCGGTGCCTGGCCTGCGGTGCTGTCCCGTCGACGGGGGACGCCGATGCCCCCGGCCCACAGGTTGCGTCCGTGGTCCGAGGGCATCCCGGTCCCGCCCGCCGGCAATGCAGTGCCCGAGGCAGGCCATTGCCTTGATCAGCCGCTGCCCCTGGGCCAGGGCTCTTCCCCGTTGGTGGTGTAGCCGGCGGGTGCGGCGGTGTGGGCGCTGGCGGGTGCGGCCGCGAGGGCGGCCAGCAGGGCGCCGCCGATCAGCGCGAGCGCAGTGATCCGCTTCAATCGCATGGAAACCTCCATTCCTGATGCTTGGAACTCATGTCGCCAGTGCTGGCGACCTACGGCGAGCGTGACGCCGGGCTGCACGAATCCTGCACGGATTCGGCACGGGCACCGAGACCGATGCGCATGAGGAAGCGGCACCGCGCCGCCGCACTCACGGCTATGACGCGTTCGAGCACCAGATGCGCGAAGCAGGTGTCCGCCCGCGGGGCCACCGCAGCTATCCACAGGCCTGGAGGTTCTTCAGGGTCTCGGGCGTTTTCAGGGGTAGAACGGAGGGATGGACATCGACTTGCTCTCTCACCCTGGGAACAAGCGACTCACCCACAGTCGCTATTGCCGCACTGGTAGCTGACGTGTTGCCCGCCTCCGCAGGCGGGCCGTGCTCCTGCTCGCTCTGGCCGCACTCGTCACCGCACGCATGCCTTGGCGCCGAACGCCTCAGGCAGCCAGCACCGGCCGTGCTGAGGCCGAGGAGCGCTGATGTCGGCTAGAACTCGGCCCACAGGTCGATCGGCCAGATCTGCAACCTGCCGTTGTACCTGATCACCACGGCGTAGTCGTCGATGAACTCCAGTGAACCAGAGAGGCAGATCGAGTCGCCTGAGTGGAAGTCGTAGCTGATGAGGCCGCCGCAGTCCGCGTCGATCGCCGACTCGTCCATCACCCAGAGCGTCGAGCCGTGCGCCCACATCTGCTCACCATCGTGAGCAGACCAGAGTTTCTCGTGCGTTTCCATGCTCCATATGTCGATGCCGCCCGACCTCTCGTCACCGGTCACCACCAGGTCGCCATGGACGAGAAGGGCTGAGGAGGGTTCCGGGGCGCTCCATCGGATCTCGCCGCTCGGTATCCAGAGCAGGGCAGCTGTCTGCCCGATCGTGGCAGGGTAGTGGTAGCCCGAACCTTGCAGCGAGGGGAACGGCCGGCACTGTTCGATGTTCTTCGGCGTCGTCACTGCTTGGCTCCATTGCCGCACGCCTGTATCGAGCCGGTAGGTCTCGATGGTCGCCTCGCAGCGGTCGTCGGCGATGACGGTGGTCTGCTTCCGGACCATGAGGTAGTCGCCGTTGACCTGGTAGTCCTCGACATCGGTGTAGTCGAAATCGCTCAGCACCGCACCGGAGCCGATATCGAATGCGACCAGTCTGGGCCTCGCGTCGCCCGCGGTGCCGAAATCCGCACGGACCAGCAGGTAATCGGTCGGGAGGTTCTGCCTCCAGGGATTGTCGTAGCGGTCCGAGGGCTTCGCCGGCAACACCTGGAAGTCGAGTTCGACCTGCCAGCGCACTGACCTTTTCGTTGGTCGAACGGACGTCATTGTGCAGGTCGCCGCTTCACCGCTGTCCTTGCAGCCGACGGTGATGACCGTGTTGTCGACGATCCCCATCAGCCATTGGTTTTCGGCTCGCCAGAGCTCGACTCCCGTGTTGAGGTCGATGCCCATGACCGTGCCGGTGCTCGGTGACCGGTCGCCGGGGTCGTTGAAGGAGAGAATGATCGTCTCGCCTGCGAGTGCTGCGTCCGGTATCGATTGGAAATCGAGGCGCTTCGCCCAGATCTCCACATTCTGTGATTCAAGGCGGAGGCTGCCCTGGTCGAGAATGAGGGCGCTGGCGCCGAACAGTTTTATTGACGCCTCGCCCTCGAGCGTCGGGTAGCTCAAGTCCGAGTTGCCGGGGTCGCGGATCCAATCGATCGCAGTGGGCTCGCTTGGCTTCTCCATCGGTTCAAGGCGGCCGGTGCCGTCGCTTGCGGTCGCCCATGCGATGAGCAGCACCGCTATTGTCAGGGCCAGTCTGCGAGCCCTGTGGGGCCGAGCTGGTCTCGGCGGTTCGTCGTTGCCGGTCTCGGTCGGCGCGGTCAGGCTGGCAGCCGTGAGAGGTTCGACCTCCTCCGGCGGCGGCGTGGCTTTTTTCAGGTCGAGGCTCGGGTCTTCGCGGAGGATGGCGACGTATAGGTCTCGCAGCTGGCGGTCCGGTTCGATGCCGAGTTCTTCGCCCAATCGGGCGCCGAGATCGTTGTAGGCCTGGAGTGCCCTCGCGCTGTTGCCTGACCGGTAGAACGCGAGCATCAACTGGCCGGCCAGGCGGCGCCGGTACGGGTGCTCGGCGGCGAGCGCCCCGACCTCACCCAGGATCTCCTGGTGCAGGCCCAGGGCGATTGCCGTCTCGTAGTAGTCCTCGCAGGCGGCCAGGCGCTGCTCCTCCATACGCACGAGGGCCGGGCCGATCAGCGCGCAGTCGAGTCCGGCCAGGACCGGTCCCCGCCACCGCTGGAGCGCCTGGTGCAGGAGGCGGTGCGCCACCGCATCTGCGCCGGCGGCCTCGGCCTTGGCGACCTCGGCGCGGAAGTCGTGCCAGTCGGTCGCTTCCGTAGTAAGCCGGTAGCCGTCTCCGGAGCGCTCGATCGGGTCGTCCTCGGCCAGGCTCCGCCGCAGGGCCGCGACGATGTTGCGTACTTGGCGCCGGGCCGTGGCCGGAGGCTCACCCTCCCAGAGTGCCTCGATGAGCCGCTGCACCGACACCGTGCGGCCTGCGTCGAGCAGCAGGATCGCCAGTGCTTTGCGCTGGTGCGCGCCGCGGATGGGCACCTCGCTGCCCTCGTGTCGTACTTCGAGGGCACCCAGGATGTGAAACTCCACAGTGATCCCTTCGAAGGATTGGGGCGCAACGGTTTCTGATGCCAGGGTATCGAAGGTCGCGCGCATGGAGGTCCCGCGCGTTCGGGACCCGACCGATGATCGGGGTTTTTCGCAAGGTGGCGGCCAGGGCGGGTTCGATGCAGCGAAGGAGCCTCGGCGTCACATCCGCACCGAAGGGGAGCACTCCGTGCGCTGCAAGGTCGGCGGTGAGGCTCCACCGGCCAGTGGGCAACCAAGGAGGGCCGCTGACTGCACTAGCTCGGAAGAAGGAGCGCCGTGCATGATCCGTGCACCATCCGTGCAAGCGCACGAGAGGCTTTGGCGCAGCGAGGCTCACGCGCTGAGCGGGCAAGGTCGCGACATCGAGGCGGCCCCACTCCAGTGCGAACCCGCTGCAAGCCAGACAGCCAGACTGGTGAAGTGCGCCCCTGGCTGGACACCGATCGTCATCTCGGAGGATGCATGAGACCAACCGCAATATCCAGAATTCTGCGCCGCGCGCTCGCACTCGCTGCGGTGCTGACCCTCGCCGCCGGTTTCACCGGCCTGATGAGCTCGCCCGCCCAAGCCGCCGCATGGCTGTGCCACTCCGGGTTCAGGGACGACAACGGCGACGCGAACAGCCGCGACATCGATGCCGTCTGCTACACCGCGGGAAGCACCGACGACAACGAGGTCTACGCCGACTTCCGCGCACTGGGCGAGCACTTCATCGTCTGCGACCACTTCCCCAACGGGCACGCCACATTCGCCCAACTGACCGTCGAGGGCAACGGCACCGCAACGTTCTACACCGCCGGAGGCGGCGATCCCTGCGACGACTTCAACCTGAGCTACAGCGAGGGCCTGTCGGTAAGCCTCAAGGTCTGCACCTCCGACACCGCCGGAGCGACCTGCACCCGCGCCACCGGCGGCATCACCTGATCAGCGCCGCCCGCTGGAGTAACCCTTATGCAGCGGGCTGCTCCAGCACCGCAGCCACGGTGCTTCCTGCTCGGATCGCAGCACATCCAGATCCCGGACTGTCATGCCTCGGCAAACCCTGCTGCCCCGCAGCACTATCTCGTCCCACTATTCGCATGCGCAGACGGTTCGAAGCCCTGCTGAGCTTCCAGGGCGCCCAGTTCAAGGACCGGGCCGACTTCTCCATGACCCTGCTGACCAGGAACGCGGTAGTGGACTGCACCGACGCGACGGCCACCATCGACGAGTTCACCCCTTCGCAACGCATCTGGCCCCGGGGCTGGACCGCGCTCGACCACCGGAACGAACTGCGCCTGGTCCCCATCCCCGACCCGTCGCTGGAGTTCCACGACCCACCGGAATAGACGGTGCCCCCACCGGCGGGTGCCGCATCGCAGGCGACGACAGCGAAAGCGCGCGAGAATCTGGGGCGCCGTTCGAAGGACGGTGAGACGTGGGAGTTCGCGTGAGCAACCGTCCGGGCCCGAGCGGGCCCGTTCCGATAGGTCAAGGCCAGCACCCGACCGGCCAGCGACCACGGGCCCGAATGCGGACAGAACAGCGGCAATGGCAGCGGTCCCCCGTGTCCCGGGTACGTGCCTCATCGAGGCACCGCACCGCGGGCTCGGGCCGCTCTGTCCGCTCCCGGCGCACCGGTCAGGGGGCAGCGGCGGTGACGACCGCGTCAGGGCAGGCGGCCACGATCGCTTCCAGCGCATCAGCTTCGACCTGGTCGACCGACAGGCCCCACCGCGTTTTCATGCTGACCCACTCGTAGACATACCGGCACGCCGCGCTCGCGGAGGGCGGCATCCATTCGGCGGGGTCCTGATCGGCTTTCGACCGGTTGGATCGGGCGGTGACCGCGATCAGCGCGACCCCCTCGCCCAGGTCGTTCGCATACGCCTCCCGCCGGCCGGGGTCCCAGCCGCGGGCCCCCGAGTCCCACGCCTCGGCCAGAGGCACCATGTGGTCGATGTCCAACCCGCGAGGACCCTCGACGTTCACCTCGTCGTAGTAGGAGAACCAGCGCCCGCCGGTGATCTTGCAGTCGCGAGCGCTTCAGCGAGGGTCGGGCCGTCGGTGGGGGTGGGCGCGGCGTGGGCGATGCCCGGAGCAGCAAGGCCCACGGCGAGCACGGCCACGGCGATGAAACCGAGGGTTCGAGTGCGTAGCTTGGGCAGGCGGTGGTCGATCACGGCACTCCTCGATGTGGTGCGGCAACGGCGGGCCGCTCCCGCGCGGGCCGCCGGTTCGGCACCGACCCTAGCCGGATCAGCTCCACTATGTACACCATTCCGAGCTAGGAACCCCTCGCTCGCCCCAGGCCCGGCCGCGCGCGAGTCAGTCCCGAATCCGTTGAGATTGCACGGAACAACACGGGCGCAGGCGGTGCCGTGGGCCAGCACCGCACTCGCCCAACTCAACGCCTGATGCCGGGCCCGGCCGAACCCAGCACCAGGGTTGGATCACTCCATGACGACATCTTCTTTCTTAAAGCCGGGGCAGCCGCCATTGAGCGCCCCGTCGCGGGCGCTGACCCACCCGCTGTAGGTCGGGTAGATATATTGAATAGCGTTGCCTTCCACGATCATCGCGGCGTAGCAGATGTGGCTGTCCTCGGGCATGTTGAAGTCCCTGGTCCTGCACGTGAGGTAGCCGCCGTAGGCGCCGACCTCGAACCAGTGGTCGTCGGCCGAGCCGCGCACGGCGGCTGAGGCGTGGTGACCGTCCGGTTCGGTGTCGCAGACCTTCAACAACTCATCCTCGGGCTCAAAGCAGACCCATGCGCCCTCGATCCTCCATTCAGTGGCCGTCAAGCCGACGCAGTTGCCGTACTCGGCCTGCGCAGGGGCGGCGACCAGACCGGAGAGGCCGATGCCGGCCATGACCGCCAGCAGCAGCGCCGCGAGGCGGGTTCGGGTCGCTTTCCTCGATGTCATACGTCCTCCTTGGAGTTGATCTGGAAGGAGCGTGCGCCGCTGTTGCACGGAAACTGCACGGCCGCTGCACGAGCAGCTACATTGATAGGCCCGGCATCCGGGATGCCTTGTCCATGAAGGTTGGTTTCGAGCCCAAGCTCAGACGTCTCTTGCGGCCGTCTGGCAGGGGCGGGGAGGTGTTCTTGGTGGCCATCCGCCTGGCGCCGCCGCTCAAGCGGGATGCGGGGCCGGGCATTGGCATAGATCGCCCGATCCGGCAGTCTCGAACGGTCGGGCGGGGTACTGCCTCGGCTGAGATTCATGGACGTGGATGCGCCCTGCGCAGGCGCCGCGCGATCAGGACGTGCAGGGTCACGCGACGATGAGCTGCAGCGCCAACGGCGGCATGAAGAAGATGCCGGTGATGGCCATGATCGCGAGCCCGCACGGAATCATGGCGACATACGGAATGAAGATCCAGCTGTCGGAGTGGCGCGCGAACCGCTGGTCGCCACTCTTGGGCATCACCACAATGTTGTACGTGGCGCTCCTCGCAATCGGTGAGTATGGCGGGGTCGGCACACGTGACACCGGGAGTCTCCAGCTAGTTTGCCGTGTTGCTGCAGAACTAGCTGGAGACTCCATCAATTCCCAATCACCGTTTAGGCGACACCCTGGCGCCCGATTCTGGTCCCGTTGGAGGCATACATGTCGACGAGGATGTACCGTCCTTCGGGGAAGTCGAGGTTGTAGGGGCTCGCGCCGTTGGCGGCGTATGTTGTTCCATTCACCGTGACGTTAATGACGATGCCGTCGGCGAGCGTGTCGTAGACGTACAGGAATTCGCCCTGGGGATGGAACTCGACCTTGCCCGCCAGGCGGGAGTATTCGTTGAACATCCAGAGCTTCACGGCGTATCCGCCTGCGTCGTGCTCGAAGTACGTCCCATCCCAACTGTCGGGGAGGGAGCAAGGGCAGGAGTCGGTGTCATAGACGGCGCCCTCGGCGGTGTAGGAGGCCACGGTTACGTCGCCGGGGTCGGCTGCGGCGGTCGAGCCAGCGAGTGAACCGGTGAGCGCGAATGCCGCGACGATCGCCGCGAGCATGGCACAGATCCGTGTACGCATCGAATTGCCCTTCAGGAGGTAGTGGGACGTGCGGTCGCAGCATCCATCGCACCACCGTGAACCGAAGCCGCACGAATTCTGCACGGAAACTGCATCGCACTCGCCGGAGTCGACAAATGTGCGTGACCGTGCGGCGGTCCGGCTCGACTGGAGCCATCCCCCGACGCCTCCGCCGCAGGGGACGGATGCAGTAGTCGGGTGGGGCTTACACCTTTGGTGTTGACACCGTTCTATGCGGCGAGGGCGAGGCTAGCCTGCTGCTGTTCGTAGTCGATCGGTGAGATCTGGCCCAGAGACGAGTGTCTCCGGACGGTGTTGTAGTTGGTGATCCAGGCTTCGACCTGGAAGCGGGCCTCCAACGCGTTCGCAAAGGTCCGGCGTCCTTGCAGGACTTCGCGTTTGAGCGTGGCGTTGAACGCCTCCGCGAGGGCGTTGTCGGCGGAGGAGCCGACCCGCGCCCGGGACTGGAGCACACCGAGTTCCTTGCAGCACTTGGCGAACTGAGCGGATACGTATTGCGAGCCGCGGTCGGTATGCATCAGGGATCCAGCAAGGCCGCCGCGGATGAAGTGCGCGCGGCGCAGCGCCTGCTCGACCAGGCCGGTCCGCATGTGATCAGCGATCGCCCACCCGGTCAAACGGCGGCTGAACAGGTCGATGACCGTGGCCAGGTAGAGAAACGAGCCGTCCGCGATCGGCAGGTAAGTGATGTCGCCGACGTAGCGCGTGTTCGGCTCCGGCGAGGTGAAGTCGCGGCCGAGCCGGTCGGGTACGGCGGCCGCGTCGGCGTCCTCGGGCGGCGGGGCCGGGCGTCGACGCATGAGCCGGACGCCCTCGATCCCGGCGACGCGCATCAAGCGGGCCACGCGTTTGCGGTTGACCTGCTCGCCGGCCTCGCGCAGGTCGACGGTGATTCGGGGCGACCCGTAAGTGCCCTTGCTGGCCAGATGGGCGGCCTTGATCCGCGCGGTCGCCGCCTTGTCCGAGGCGGCCTTCGCCGCCCGAGCCGGGGCGCGGTCCCTCCACTGGTAGTAGCCCTGCCGGGAGACCCCGAGCGTCTCGCACAGCCGCTTCACGGTGAACTCGTGGCGGTACTCGTCAACGAACTGGAAGCGGCTCACCAGTTCGTCTCGCCCGCGAAAAACTTCGCGGCCTTGCGCAGGATGTCGCGTTCCTGGCGCAGCCGCTCGTTCTCGGCACGGAGCTTGCGGTTCTCTTCGGCGATCACGGCGTCGTACCCTACGAGGCCTTCGTTCTCGCTGGTCGGCGCCTGGTAGCGGGGTGATTCGCCTTGCTTCTTGCGGTGCTGTTTCACCCAATTGCGCAGCGTCTCGGACGAGACGCCCAGATTCTTCGCGACCGCCGTGTAGGTGGTCGCGGGGTCATCGAGGTACATCCGGACCGCTTCGGCCTTGAACTCCTCGGGAAAACAGCGCTGAAACTTCGAGGTAGACACTCTCACTCCTTGCACCCCGAACCCTACCGGCCCAGAGCATCAGGGTGTCAACACCAAGGAATCAAGCCCCGAACAACTCAGCCGACATAGGGACCACCCGCTCGAGGTCGGTCTTGGACGGACTGATGACCAGCAGGGCCACCACTTCGCCGTTCGGCCGCCGATAGTTGCGGACGCTTAAGTGAGTCGTCAGCTTGACGAGCTCTTCACAGCGGACGCCCGACAGCCGAAGTGTCTCGATGAGGGCCCACCGCCTGAAGGCCAGGTTCCACGCACCGATCCTCAACAACCAGGCCGCGAAATGCAACCTCAGGCCCCTCTGGGTGCAGTCAACAGAGCCGTCACCGCACCTGCGGTCGTTGCCGAGCGGTGCACCGTCACCGGTGGCCGCTGGTACTCCTACTTCGACTACATCTACGTCGATGGTCCCCGCGGGCTGGACATCGACCACCTTGTCCCTTTGGCCGAGGCCTGGGATTCCGGTGCCCGGGAATGGGACCCGAAGCGCCGGGAGGCGTACGCGAACGACCTCGGCGACAGCACCTCCTTGATCGCGGTCACCACCCGCTCGAACTGCTCCAAGTCCGAGCAGGACCCCGCCGAATGGATGCCGCCCTCTGGGAGCGCCGCATGCAGGTACACCTGTGAGTGGACCAGCGTGAAAACCCGCTGGGGCCTGGCGGTCGACCAGGCCGAGCTCGAGGTACTGGACGCGATCGTGGCAGACTGACCGACTGCGACGGTCACCATCGCGCCGGCCTGACGAGAGGACGGGCCCGCGCAAGCGGGGCCCGTCACTGAATCCAGGTGAACAAGACGCTCGATTCGATGCCTGTCCCAACGTCAGATATCACCGGTCGCACTCGGTGAGGGCGGCGGTCCTTTAGTGGTCCGGGCATTCCCGCGTCGGCATCAAGAGTCAGTTGGCGAGTCCGGCCTTCGCGGTCGGTGGCGCGGGTGCGAGGTAAAGCCTCCTCCCGGCAGCGGCTGCAAGATCACAGCGCCGGGAGGAGGCTTCACCTTGGGTCGGGCCTACGGGAAGGGGCACTTCTCGGGCGGGCAGTCCTCGGCGGGGCGGTAGTCGTCCGCGACCACTGCCGCCGAGGCCGCGGCGGCCCCGGTGCCGGAGAGGACGAGGCCGAGGAGCACCGCGGCCATCAGCTTGCGCATCTTGTCGATCTTCACTTCAGGTCTCCGTTCTAGGGATTCGCTGGGCGGTGGGCCCGGCTTTCTGTCATGTTCCGGCCTACCGGCACGGATGCTGCACGGATTCGGCATGCGACTGGCTAACACTCACCGCCCCAGAACGATTCGGTCTTGACATTGGTGGCCGTGCCGAAGGTGAAGGTGGCCGGGCCAGTGTTGGTGGAGCCGTCGTAGTAGTGGAGGCACGCCTTGCCGTTGGTGCCGTAGCGGAGGTGGACGTGGTCCGAGCCGGTCTGCTGGTTTCCGTTGTTGAAGACGGACTTGACCCCGTTGACCGCGGGGATGTCGCCAGCGGTGGTGTAGAAGGGGTTGCTCGAGGTGACGGCGCCTTTGTAGAAGCAGACGTGCCCGGAAGGGCATCCGTACGTGGCCGGTCCGGCTTGCGCCGGAGCGGCGGCCAAGCCCGACACACCGATCGCTGAGACGAGTGCCAGCAACAGAGCCGCGATGCGGGTCCGGCGCCGGTCTCGGACGGGATGGTTCGAATTCATGCATCCTCCTTGGATTCTGGAGCGAGCATGCGGTGCCCCGGCACGGATGCTGCACGGATTCGGCACGAACCCCGTAGCCCAGAGGGGGCCTCATCGCCGGGGGGCTCGGTTTGGGCTGCGGCGACGAGGAGATCGGCGAGCGCTTGGAGGTTGAGTCGCGCTCGTCGTTCTCCGAAGACGCGGATGTGTTGCTCGTTGGTCATGAGGCGATCTTGGCACTTGAGGCACTTGAGGCACTTGAGGCACTTGAGGCACTTGGGGCGCTTTCAGCGCTGGAGGCGGGGTTGCGCCGTCTCAGGTTCAGGCGAACGTGTCGCCTGGCTCGCTGCTTTGGGTCAGCCGGAGGAGTCGTTTGATGGTGCTGATGGCGACGCCGTATTGGCTGGCGAGTTCGGCCTGCGTGATGCCGCCTGTTGTGTAGGTGCGGATGACGGCGGCCTGCTGGTCGGGGGATAGTCGGTTGGCTGCTGCTTGGGGCCGGTTCGAGGTCCCTTGGACGAGGCGTTTGATGCTGCGGATGCTGATGCCGTATTTGGTGGCGAGCTCTTTCTGGCGGGCGTCGGCGTTGAAGGCGGCGATGAGGCCTTCTCGTTCGGCGGGAGAGAGGCGTTTCTCGAGCGCCCGTGGGAGTGTTGGCGGGTAGGCGGTCGGGGGCTGGGTTTCGGGGGAGCCGGGAGTTGAGGGGCCGGTTTCGGGGCCGCGGGTGGGCGATGGGCCCGACAGGCGTTCCAATAGGCCGTCTAGCTGGGGGTTTGGGTTCGAATAAGCGAGCGTTAGGCCGGCAACTATATATACAGGCATGAATATGACTCATATTCGTTGTGCGGCAAGGAAACTCATGCGAGATGGACTCATCTTGCGCAGGTTCCCTTGTGGTACTCGCGGCGAGATCGCCTGGTGCTCAGACGGATCCGCCCTGGGGCATGAAGGTCCTAGTCGATGTTTCGGGAGCGTTGGTGGGCGCGAGTTGCGAACAGGATGACCGGAATTGGCTAGCGTCGGGCGGGTCGTATTGTTCCCGGTGGTCTTGCGCCCGTTGAGGGTTCGGTCGAGATCTGTCTGCTCTGTGTTCCCGCCCTACCACGTCGGGCTGCATCCTGAGGTGGGCTCGGGCTTGCTACGGTGTGCTCTCTTCTTGCCAGCAAGCTGGGCAGGTGGTGTCAGCGGCGCCGGATAGGAAGCTCTCGAATAGGGTGCGTTGGGATTCGATCTCGTCTCGGCGCACATACACCTGGATGAGGAGGTGTTCGCCGACCTGGAACGGGTCTTTCTCGTCGGCCACGGCGGGTCGACGATGTCGAATTCCACGGTGCCCTCGGCCTCAGCGGGCTTGAGGGGGTCTTGCACGGTGAAGACGAGGATGTTACGTCCGTTGGTATCGGCCGCGCGTACTTAGGCGACCTCGCCTTCAGCGATGAACTGGGAGCAGGAGATCGTTTCGGCGTGGGAGAGTCCCTGGCCGCCTTCCTCAGCGCTGGGATCTTCGTTTCGGAACGTGTCTTGGCAGACGGTAAGCGCGACGACTGCGATGACTGCGGAGGCGAAAAGGGCCATGCCAACAACGGGTCCTGAAAGTCGCCGAGGCCGTCTGGGGAAGCGGGTCGGAGGGTCTTCGCGCCCGGCACCCTCTGTGCGGTAACAGGCGGCGAGCTCGGAGACCCAGCCTTTCGAGACGCCGCAGGCGAGCGCGACCTCGGCTCGGGGCCAGCCTTCGAGGATGGCCGCAGTGATGGTCAGTCGCGACATGCCCGCGATCAGACACCGAAACGTTTCCTATGACTTGAGAGATGCGTTTCCTATGTCCTGAACGAGGGCACCGGAGCGCCCGGAGAAGGTCTCGCGATCGGTGACCATTACGGGGACGAGGAAGGTGGCGTCAGGGGGATGTCGGCTCAGCGCGCTGGAGCAGACCGTGCATCCTCATCCAGCTCACGAAGGAGTCGAACCAGTCGGTGCTGGTCGTCTCCTTCGGATACATACCGAACCCGTGCCCGCCCTGCTCGTAGAAGTGGAGCTCCACGGGCCGTCCGGCAGCGCGCCAGCTCTCGACAAGGGGGAACCCGCTCGGGTCCATCAGCCCATCGTCTGCGGCAAGCGCGATGAACAGCGGCGGCGCGTCCTCGGGTACCTCGAACGCCGCGAGCGGACCGTAGACATCGCCGATGAATGCCGGGGTCGCATCCTCACCGACAAGGGCGGTGGCGACGGTGAGCATGGCACCGGCGGAGAAGCCGACCATGCCGACGCGCTCGGGATCGATCGTCCACTCGGTCGCTCGGCTGCGCACGAGCGCGAACGCTGCGCGGGCGTCGGCGATCTGAAGGTCCAGGGCGCGGAGCGCGGTGGCTGGGTCATGCCGGTCCGATGGGCGCGGTCCGGCCAGCATCGTCCTGATCGCCGCGGCGAAGTCGTCAAGACCCTCCGGGGTCGGCTTGAGCCGGTACTTCAGCACAAAGGCGGCGACGCCGCGGTTCGCGAGCGCGCGCGCAACGTCCCAGCCCTCGTTCTCCATGGACAGGGACATGAATCCACCGCCCGGAGCCACGATCACGGCGGTACCCGTGGCCTTGGCCGGATCCGGCAGGAAAGGGGTGAGCGTGGCGGTGCTGACATTGCGAGCGAACATGCTGCCGTACTCGCTGTGCCATGCCTCTGGTGCCGAAGCCTCCTGCAGCTGCCCGGTCCCGAGCTCGATCGCGGTCTGCCCTGCGCCGCCGAACAGAGATGCGGCGAATGCAACCCACTACCGAGACCGCAGCCGCAGTCGATCATCCGAACGTCAGCTCCGCGACACCGTGGAAGCCACCGGGGCACCGTGGCTGGCGGCAATGGCTGAACCAGGAGCTGAGTTATTGCCCCGCAACGAAACACACTCAAGATGAGAAAAGCTCACTGACTTTGAGGGAAGGCCATTGCGGCCGAACATCTTCCTCGACATGAAAAGAGCTCTCGAACATCGTGACTAAGACCACAATGATCACGACTGTTCTCCCTGAGTATCCCAGGGCATCCTGGAACGTCTAGACCAGCGAGAGACTAGCGAGAGCAAATAAGGAAAGCTCCCAGGCCAGGGAGCAAGTCCTTGACCTGGGAGTTCTGGTCGGGTTGACAGGATTTGAACCTGCGACCCCCTCGTCCCGAACGAGGTGCGCTACCAAGCTGCGCCACAACCCGATGTTCTCTTTTCCGGTGCGCACGCTGGGCATCCGCACCGGGTTGAAATGCTACCCGAGGCTCCCGGCACCCGTCGAACGGGGTCGGGGACGGTCGGGGCCCGGTCACATCCGGGCCCCGCCCCCGGCTAGAAGACCTTCGGCACGAACGTCAGCAGGCTCGCCTCCGGGGCGCACGCGAACCGCACCGGCGCGTACGGGCTCGTGCCCAGTCCGGCCGACACGTGCAGCCACATGTCCTCCCACGGGTGCAGCCCCTTGACCCGCTCGCGGTCGATCCCGCAGTTGGTCACGAGCGCGCCGTAGCCCGGCACGCAGACCTGCCCGCCGTGGGTGTGCCCGGCCGCCACGAAGTCGTAGCCGTCGCGAGCGAACTCGTCGAGCACGCGCGGCTCCGGCGAGTGCGTGAGCCCGATCGACAGGTCGGCGCTCTTGGGCACCGGCCCGGCCACCAGCTCGTAATCGTCGAGGTCGAAGTGCGGGTCGTCGACGCCCGCGAAGTGGACGTTGAGCCCGGCCACGACCTTGTCGGCCGCGTGGTTGTTCAGGTCGAGCCAGTCGCCGTCGGTGAGGACCTTCCGCAGCTCCTCGGTCGGCAGCGCCTCCCCGTACCGGTGCTCGTGGTTGGGGTTGAAGTACTGGAGCGGGTTCTTGAACACCGGCGCGTAGTAGTCGTTCGAGCCGAACACGAACGCCCCCGGGGCGTTCAGGAGCGGCCGGAGCGTCTTGGCGACCAGGTCCACCGCGTCCGGGTGGGCCAGGTTGTCGCCGGTGAGCAGCACCAGGTCCGGGTCGAGCGCGGACAGGGACGCGACCCAGTGGGCCTTGCGCACCTGCCCGGGCGTCATGTGCAGGTCGGAGATGTGCAGGACCCGGATAGGCTCGGCGCCTTCGGGAAGCGCCGGCACCGCGAAGTGCCGGAGCGTGTACTGGACGCGCTCGTATAGAGAGGCGTAGGCGAGCGCCAGCGCGCCCGCGCCGACCCCGATCCCGGCTGCTGCGGCAAGTCCACGGCTGATCTTCATACCCCCAACGGTAGATTGTCGAGATATGAACGAGCTGAAGACCCAGTTGGAAACCGATATGCGAGCCGCCCTCAAGGCCCAGGACAAGGTGACGCTGGGCACGCTGCGCATGGTCCTCACCGCGGTCAAGAACGAAGAGGTCGCGGGGAGTACCCCGCGTGAACTCGACGACGCCGACGTGGTGAAAGTCCTGGTCAAGCAGGCGAAACAGCGCCGTGAGGCGGCCGAGGCGTTCCGCGCCGGCGGGCGCGAGGAGTCGGCCGACACCGAGCTCGCCGAGGAGGCCGTGATCAAGCGGTACCTGCCGAGCGAACTCACTGAGGCCGAAGTCACCCAGTTGGTGCGCGACGCCATCGCCGAGGGCGGATTCGCCGGACCCCGCGACATGGGCAAGGTCATGAAGGCCATCGGGCCCAAGACCGCGGGCCGCGCCGACGGCAAGCTCGTGGCCGGCATCGTCAAGGCCGAACTGGCCGATTAGGCGCCTCGCGCGCGTCACCGTCCCAAACCCCCACCCACCCAGGGGACCGAAGTCTGCGGCGATCATGGCAGCCGGGTCCGACAGGAAACGCCCCTCGGGCACCGCCGCCGCACGGGGTTCACCCGAAGGCGTGAAACCCGGGGACGGCGGCGCGTGCGGCCCGGGTCGCGCCGCGGGGCGCCCGCCCGCGCGGGCGCACGGGTCGTGTCGCTGTTCACGGCTATTGTTGAAGGTCGGGCCCGCTCCGTCCGACGACGCTGATACGCAGAACCTTGAGGAACCCATGTCCAGCCACATCGCGGCCGAGGCCGCGCGCCGCCGCACCTTCGCGGTGATCTCCCACCCCGACGCCGGAAAGTCGACGATCACCGAGGCCCTGGCGCTGTACGGCCGCGCCATCTCCTCGGCCGGCGCCGTCCACGGCAAGGGCGACCGCAAGGGCGTGGTCTCCGACTGGATGTCCATGGAGCAGGACCGCGGCATCTCCATCACCTCCGCGGCGCTCCAGTTCGAATACCGCGACTGCGTCGTGAACCTCCTCGACACCCCCGGCCACGCCGACTTCTCCGAGGACACCTACCGCGTCCTCACCGCCGTCGACGCCGCCGTCATGCTCCTGGACGCCGCCAAGGGCCTGGAGCCGCAGACCCTCAAGCTCTTCGAGGTGTGCCGGGCCCGGCGCATCCCCGTCATCACCTTCGTCAACAAGTGGGACCGCCCCGCCAAGGACGCCCTGGAGCTCATCGAGGAGATCGAGACCCGCATCGGCATCAAGCCGACCCCGGTGACCTGGCCCGTCGGCGTCGGCGGCGAGTTCCGCGGCGTCATCGAGCGCGTCGGGTTCGTCGAGGGGGGCGAGGCGGACGGGAAGCGCGGCGAAGCGACCGGCGGACGCCGCCTCGCGGGCCCGCAGGTCCCCGGCATGGTCCGCTACGAGCGCTCCCCCGGCGGCCAGCAGCTGGCCGTCTCGGAGTTCCTCGACGAGGACGCCGCGCTGGCCGCGTTCGGCCCCGACTACGAGCGCGCCCGCGAGGAGTCCGAGCTGCTGTCGGCGGTCGAGGCCGACTTCGACCCGAAGACCTTCGAGGCCGGGCACACCACCCCGACCCTGTTCGGGGCCGCGCTCGTGCACTTCGGCGTGGGCCAGCTCCTGGACCTCCTCGTGGACATCGCGCCCTCGCCGTTCGCGCGCGAGGACGCCGCCGGGGCGCCGCGCGAACTGGAGACCGGCTTCTCGGGGTTCGTCTTCAAGTCCCAGGCGAACATGAACGCCTCCCATCGCGACCAGCTCGCGTTCATCCGCGTCTGCTCGGGCAAGTTCGAGCGCGGCATGCAGGTCACGCAGGCCCAGGGCGGGCGCACCATGTCCACCAAGTACGCGCAGACGCTCTTCGGGGCCTCGCGCGACACCGTCGAGGAGGCCTGGCCGGGCGACATCGTCGGCCTGGTCAACGCCACCGGCCTGTCCGTGGGCGACACGATCTACGCGGGCAGGTCCGTGGAGTACCCGCCGCTGCCGGCGTTCGCCCCCGAGCACTTCGGGGCCCTCCAGATGCACGACACGTCCAAGGCGAAGCGGTTCCGCCGCGGCATCGCACAGCTCGACGCCGAGGGCGTCGTGCAGGTCCTCTACTCCGAGCGCCGCGGCGAGGCCACGCCCGTGCTCGCCGCCGTCGGCCCCCTCCAGTTCGAGGTCACCGTCGCGCGCCTGGCCGCCGAGTTCGACGTCCCGGCCACCATCGACAACCTGCCCTACCAGCTCGCCCGCGTCACCGACGCCGAAGGCGCGGCCCGCCTGCGCACCTCCCCGGGCGTCGAGGTGTTCACCCGCCCGCGCGACGGCGCGCACCTGGTGGCCCTGCCGAACAAGTACCGGATCCAGACGCTCCTCAACGACCACCCGGGCCTGTCGCTCGAGCCGCTCCTGGCCGGGGGCCAGGGCTGATGGCGCGCCTGCTGACCTCGAGCGCCATCCGGTCCCTGTCACGGGGCCTGGCGATCTCGCCGACGAAGAAGTGGGGCCAGAACTTCGTCGTCGACGCCAACACGGTGCGCCGCATCGTCAAGGTCGCGAACCTCGACGCCGACGACGTCGTCATGGAGGTCGGCCCGGGCCTGGGCTCGCTCACCTTGGCGCTCATCGAGGTCGCCCGACACGTGATCGCCGTCGAGATCGACCCGAAACTCGCCCTCGCCCTGCCCACCACGGTCGCGCACCGCGCCCCCGAGGAGCACCGGCGGCTCACCGTCGTCGAGGCCGACGCCGCCCGCATCAAGCCCGAGCAGATGCCCGAGGCCCCCACGGCGCTCGTGGCGAACCTGCCCTACAACGTGGCCGTGCCCGTCGTCCTCCACGCCCTGGAGACCTTCCCGAGCCTGCGCAAGGGCCTCGTGATGGTCCAGGCCGAGGTCGGGGACCGGCTCACCGCCGGGCCGGGTTCCAAGATCTACGGCGTCCCCAGCGTCAAGATGGCCTGGTACGCCAAGTCGAGGCGCGCCGGGTCCGTGTCCGCGAAGGTGTTCTGGCCCGAGCCCAACGTCGCCAGCGGCCTGGTCGCCTTCGAGCGCATCGAGAGTCCGAAGGCGAACCGCGTCGAGGTCTTCGGCGCCGTCGACGCCGCGTTCGGCCAGCGGCGCAAGATGCTGCGCCAGTCGCTCAAGTCGTGGGCGGGCGAATCCGCGGACGCCGTGCTCGAACGCGCCGGGATCGAACCCACAAGGCGGGGTGAATCGTTGGACATAGCGGAGTTCGTCGCCCTCGCCGACGCCAAGGAGGCGCTGGGCGATGCCGCACCGCCACCGCAGGAGGCCTGAATGACCGGACAGACCGCACCAGCCCAGCCCGGGGCCGCGATCAGCGTCGACGTGCCCGCCAAGATCAACCCGCACCTGGGCGTCGGGGACCCCCGCGCCGACGGGTACCACGCGCTGTCCACCGTGTACCAGGCGATCAGCCTGCACGACACCGTCACCGCCGAGCGCCTGGGAGAGCCGGGCATCAAGCTCACCATCTCCGGCGAGGGCGCCGGAACGCTCCCCCACGACGAAACGAACCTCGCCCACAAGGCCGCGAAGCTCGTCGCCCTGTACGCCGGGATCGAGCCCGACGTGCGCCTGCACCTGAACAAGCGCATCCCCGTCGCCGGGGGCCTCGCGGGCGGCTCGGCGGACGCGGCCGGGGCGCTCATCGCGTGCGCGCGGCTGTGGGAGGTCGAGATCGGCGACGCCGAACTGCACCGGCTCGCGGCCGGGCTCGGCTCCGACGTCCCGTTCTGCCTCAAGGGCGGCACCGCGATCGGCACCGGGCGCGGCGAGGAGCTGACCCCCGTCGCGGCCAAGGGCGGCTGGCACTGGGTCGTGGCCACCACGGACACGCAGATCGCCACGCCCGAGTGCTACAAGGAGGTCGACCGGCTCCGCGAGGACGGCATCGGCCGCTACTCGTCGGACGTGAACGCGATCGTGCAGGCCTTCGAGCGCGGCGCGAGCGCCGACGAACTCGCCCGGCTCCTGGTCAACGACATGGAGGCCGCCGCGGTGAGCCTGCGCCCGCAGCTGGCCTCGCTCATGCACGGCGGCCTCGAAGAGAGCGCCCTCGCCGCGCACGTCTCCGGTTCGGGGCCGACGGTCCTGTTCCTGGCCACGGACGTCAAGCACGCCGTGGCCCTGGCCCGGCGCATCCGCATGCGGGGCGGCGCCCGGAGCGTCCACCTGGCGCACGGCCCGGTCGCCGGACCCGCCGCGTAGCCGCCCGGTTCCTCAGCCGCGCAGCCGTTCAGCGGCTCGACGGCGAAGGCTCGTAGACGCATCGTGTCGCAAGTGGACAGAACTTCCCGGTTCTGTCTACTTGCTACTCGAGCTTCCCGCTGCGTAGACAAATCGGCACATAAGTGCAGGTCGAGCCGTAGCGCCGTGATCACCGGACCGTGCACGTGGCACGGATCTGCCACACTGGAGTGACCATGCTCACCCCCCCCTGTGGCGATCCCCGAGGAGTCCACATGAGCGACACGCCCCTGCCCTCCACCGCGCCGAGCCCGGACGCCGAGCGCCCCGACGCGCGCACCGACCTGCGCGGCTACCTCGCCGACTTCGGGGCCCGGATGACCCGGCTCCAGGAGCGGGCCGCGGACTCCCAGGACCGCCTCGCCGCCGTCAGCGCCACCGGCGCCAGCTCCGGCGGCGAGGTCACCGTCACCGTCGGCGCCGGCGGCGCCCTCACCGACATCGCCTTCACCTCCGAAGTGCGTCGCACCAGCCCCGAATCCCTGTCCGACATGGTCAAAGAGGCCTACGGCAAGGCCGTCACCGCCGCCTCGGCGCAGTCCACCGCGGCCGTCACCGGCCTCCTCGGCGAGGGCACGCCCGCACTCGCCGACTTCGAAGCGTCGCTGCGGCGGCGCACCGGGGGCGGTGAGGAGCAGTGAGCGGCGGCTGGGACGTCTTCCTCGAGCCGATCGCGGAGCTCATCGCCGCCACCCGCGGCGACGTCGCCCACCCGCTCAAGGAGATCGCGCAGCGCGCCGCCTCCGCCGAACTGGGCGACCAGAACGCGTTCAGCGAACTCCTGTCCGGGCAGGTCCCCGAGGCCGTCGAGCGGTTCGACACCGCCGCCGAGGGCGCGCTGCGGGCCGCCGCCGACTTCGCGGACGCCCTCGCCGAGGCCGTCGGGGCCTCCAGCCGGGCCTACGAGGACGCCGACCGCCGCGGCGCCGAGGAGCTGCTGCGGCTCACCGGGGAGCTGAGGTCGTCATGAGCTGGATCTCCGACATCGCCGGCGACGTCATCGGCGCCGCCGGGGACCTCGCCGAGGACGCGCTCGACGTCGCCGGCGACGCGGCCTCCGCGCTGGCCGACGGGATCGTCGCCACCGCCGAGGGCGCCTACGAGGTCGCCGAGAGCGTCTTCGACGGCGTCCAGTCCGTAGGCGACTTCATCGGCGAGTACCAGGACCTGCTGGGCATGGCCGTCAACCCCCTGGGGTACCTGTCCGGCGCGGTCGCCGGGTACATCGCCGGGAACATCGATTGGATCGAGGAGCCGATCGACCTGCTCCAAGGCGACACCGACCCGATCAAGACGTTCGTGGAGGAGTGGAAGGCCCTGTCCGACGAGCTCGCCGGGGTGGCCGCGATCCTCGCGGCCGGCTCGAAGAGCTCGGCGGACGTGTGGAAGGGCGACGCGGGCGAGCGGTACCGGAAGGTCGCCGGCGCGTTCGCGAAGCTCCTCACCAGGTCGGCCTCGTTGGCGCGCACCGCGGCCGACCGGATCAACACCATCGGCAACCTCGTCTCGGAGGCGCGCGGCGAGGTCGTCGAGATGGTCTTCGACTGCCTTGAGCGGTGCGTCCAGATCATGTGGATGGCGCTGGCCGCCAGCGTGTTCAGCCTGGGCGGGTCGATCGCGGCGGGCATCGCCATGATCGTGCAGGAGGCCGCGGGCTGCATCCGGGAGGTCGAGCAGCGCCTGGAGCGCCTCGACACCGACGTGAGCGCGGCCCTCGAAGGCCTCGCCGAGGTCGAGGCCGCGTTCGGGCAGATCCAGCAGACCCTGGCGCAGTCGGCCCAGAACGTCCGCAACCCGCGGGCGACGGCGCCGACGCCGGTGTCGGGCAGGCGGCCCCGCGGGAGCAGGCTCCCCGCAGCGCCGAAGCGGCGCACCCCGGACTCGGACCCCTACCGGCCCGGCGCGGACGGCGCCGGACCGGGATCGGTCGGCGACCACGCGGGCGGCGGCCCCGCCGGGGGCGGGCCCTCCGGCGGAGGCGGCCCGTCGGGCGGCGGCGGACCCTCGGGAGGCGGCGGAGGCGGCGGCCCCGAGGAGCCGACCGAGGAGGAGCCCGCCGAGGACAAGCCGAAGAAAGACGACCCCCAGACCGGCGTGACCGACCTGCCGGACGGCTCGAAGGTCCTGCACCCCTACCTGGTCGCGTCGATCCCCGACGCGCTGTGGGCGGCCATGGCCCAGAACATCCCGCGCGAGATGTGGGAGGCGATGGCCGCCGACCCCGACGCGATCCCGCCCGAACTCGCCAAGTACGCACCCGACGACCTCAGGAAGCAGTTCCCCAGCAACGACCCCGAATGGGAAGCGCCCGTGGGCGAGGACGGCCGACCCAAACCCATCGGGGCGACCCTGCCGCCCGACCTCGTCCAGCACCTGACGCCCGAGATCCGCCAGATCATCGACGGCTTCGACATGAAGGCGGGCGAAGAGGCCTGGGAGCAGGAGCACCTCACCGAGGAGCAGCGGCTGCGCGACGACCTCGCCGAGGCGACCACGCCCGAGGAGAAGGTCGCGATCCTGGAACGGCTCGACCAGATCCACGAGGACGAGGAGTCCCAGTGGCGCGCGACCGAATCGCGCGAGCGGGCCGAACGCGCCGCCGAGGACTTCAGCGAGACGGCGGGAAGGCTCGCCGAGGAGGTCCGGCAGACCTTCGGCCCGGCCACGCCCCTGTAGCGCCCCACTGGGCCCGTTGCGGCGCAGCAGTGCGCCGCAACGGGTCCGAACACGCGCGGAAGGTGACGCCGCACCATCTTGGACACTTCGGCGCCTTCTGGGAGGGGCGCAAAATGCACCGACTTTTAACCATGGGTGGATACGTTCACGCCGTCGCATGCCCGTTTCCAGAAAGGCGCGTGGAACCATGCCCTCCGTGTTCGAAGATCCAGAAGGATTCATGCGGGATTTCGAGAGCCGCATCACCACCATGGTCGAGAAGGCGTCCTCCCTGGACGAGGCGCTGGGGGCGGCCACCGCCACCGCCAGATCCGCGGACGGCGAGGTGCGCGTCACCGTCGGCCTCGGCGGCGCCCTCCAGGAGATCCACCTCAGCAGCAAGTCGCAGACCCTGACCCCCAGGACCCTCGCCGCCATGATCAAGGAGACCTACGACCAGGCGGCGCTCCAAGCCGGCAACAACTCCACCCGGGCGCTCGCCGACGTGTTCGGCGAGGACAGCGAGATCGTCCAGCAGGTCAAAGCGAACCGTCCGCCCGAGGAGTAGCCGCGTGCAGAACAACAACGACATCCCCTCCGCGGACGCGTTCGAGGCCCACGCCGAAGGCATCAAGACCAAGGTGACCGACCGCGTCTCGCAGGCCTTCGACGCCGCACAGCAGAAGGGCTT
This sequence comes from Glycomyces harbinensis, assembly GCF_900101745.1. Classification (GTDB taxonomy): domain Bacteria; phylum Actinomycetota; class Actinomycetes; order Mycobacteriales; family Micromonosporaceae; genus Glycomyces; species Glycomyces harbinensis. The sequence continues at coordinate 30,881 of NZ_FNAD01000005.1, forward strand.
CGGCGACCTCCTCGACTTCGGCATCGTCAACCTGCCCTTCGCGGGCGGCGCCGCCGACCTGGCGAACAAGGCCACCGCGGCCATCGGCAGCGCCCGCGAGGGCACCGAAGAGCTCGCCGCCCAGATCAAGGAGACCGGCGCGGCCTACCACGACAACGACGGCGCGGTCGCGGCCGAGTTCAACAGGTTCACCAGCGAGACGGAGCAGCAATGAACGACCTCATCGTCGACCCCAACAAGGCCGTCCCCGGCGCCGACAACTTCGCCGGCGCGAAGGCCCTGCACAGCGCGCAGCTCCTCGCGAACTCCGAGACCGACCTGGAGAAGGGCCTCAACGGCACGGTCATGGCGCTCGACGTTCTCGGCATGGTCCTCAACCCGCTCATGGGGTTCATGAAGGCCGGCGTCGGATTCCTCATCGAACACGTCGGACCGCTCCGCGACTTCCTCGAACTCCTGGCCGGCGACCCCACCTCCATCAACGCCACCAAGGACACCTGGAAGAACATCGAGGCCGCCCTGGACCAGGCCGCCACCGACCTGATCGGCGACGCGGGCGCGGTGGCCGACTGGACCGGCGACGCCGCCGACGCCTACCGGGACCGGATCACCGACTTCGAGGCCGCGATCCGGGCCGGAAGCTCCGCCTCGGGAAGCCTCGCGAAGTACATGGAGGTCATGGGCATCTGGACCGCGGTCACCCGCGCGCTGGTCCTGGAGCTCATCTGCGAGTTCGTGTCCCGCGCCATCATGTACGCGCTCGCGGCGCTGGCGGCCTCGTGGTTCACCTTCGGCGGGTCGTTCGCGGCCATGGTCTCGGGGGTCATCGCCGACGCCCTGATCCTCATCGCCAAGATCTCGACGCACTTCGCCAAGCTCGGCAACGCCATGTCGAAGCTCGCGGGCCGGTTCCCCAAGCTCGCCGGCTCGCTCGACGACGCGGGCAAGGCGGTGTCGAACTTCGGCATGAAGGGGTACGTCAAGAGCGGCAAGGGGAACATCGCCTACAACAACAAGATGCTCGACCAGCAGGAAGCGGCGATCAACGCGGGCAAGAACGTCAAGGGGATCGGCGGCCGGATGCCGCACACGCAGGGCGCCAACCAGAAGACCATCTACGACACGCTGCGCAGCCCGTTCGGCTCCGGCAACATCCCCGGCACCGGCGCTCTCAAGCCGATCTACAAGGACAAGGTCATCCCGGAGTCGTCCTTCACCGGTGGCGGCAGAAGCGTCTCCGAGATCATCGGCGGCTACCCGATGACCGGTATCAAGGGCGGCATGAAGGGCACCCCCGCCGCGGTGCAGGACCCCCAGCCGCCGCAGGACAACCCGCCGCAGCAGTGACGGGGGCCGGATCCCCTGCCGCGCCTGGATCAGACGTTGCGGTCCCAGATGATCCTGAGGCCGTGCAGGGTGAGGTCCGGTTCGTAGTGGGTCACGGTCTCGCACTGCTCGATCACGACCGGTGCGAGGCCGCCGGTGGCGACCACCGCGGTCGGCTCGGCGCCCAGTTCGACGCCGATGCGCCGGACCAGGCCGTCGACCTGCGCGGCCGTGCCGTAGACCATGCCCGACTGGAGGCATTCGACGGTGTTCTTGCCGATCACGCTGCGCGGCTTGACGAGCGGGATCTTCAGCAGGTTCGCGGCCCGCGAGGCCAGGGCGTCGATGGAGATCTCGATGCCCGGCGCGAAGGCCCCGCCGAGGAAGTCGCCCGTCCCGGAGATCACGTCGATGTTCGTCGAGGTGCCGAAGTCCACGGTGATGCACGGCCCGCCGTAGAGCGCGAAGGCCGCCACGGTGTTCGCGATCCGGTCGGGCCCGGCCTCGCGCGGGTTGTCGATGCTCAGGCGCACACCGGTCTTGATGCCCGGCGCGATCTGCACCAGGTGCGCGTGCGGGTAGTACCGCTGCGCCATCTTGGACACTTCGGCGCCCTGCTGGGGCACGGTTGAGGACAGGGCGATCCCGCTCAGGTCGACCCCGTCGCCGTCGAGCAGGGCCCGGAACGTCAGGCCCAGTTCGTCGGCGGTCGCGTGCGGGTCGGTGCGGATGCGCCACGAGTGCTTCAGGGCCTCGCCCTCGAACACGGCCAGCACCGTGTTGGTGTTCCCGATGTCCACGCACAGCAGCACGACTACTCCTCGAAGTCCAGTCCGATGTCGAGAATGGGCGAGGAGTGCGTCAGCGCGCCGACCGAGAGGTAGTCGACGCCGGTGGCCGCGTAGTCCACCGCGGTGTCGAGGGTGATCGTGCCGGTCGCCTCCAGTTCGGCCCGGTCGCCGACGGCCTCCACGACCTCGCCGAGCTCCTTGGGGCTCATGTTGTCGCACAGGAGGAACAGGGCCCCGGCGGCGACCGCTTCGAGCGCCTCCTCGAAGGTCTCGACCTCGACCTGGATGTCGATCTCGGGTTCGGCGGCGCGGACGGCGGCGTAGGCCTCGCTGATGGACCCGGCCGCCTCCTTGTGGTTGTCCTTGATCATCGCCACGTCGTACAGGCCCATGCGCTTGTTGTCGCCGCCGCCGCAGCGCACCGCGTACTTCTCGAACGCGCGCAGGCCCGGCGTGGTCTTGCGCGTGTCCAGGACGGTGGTGTGCCAGTCGGCGAGGACGTCGGCGAAGCGGCGGGTGTGGGTGGCGACCCCGCACATGCGGCACAGCAGGTTCAGGGCGGTGCGCTCGGCGGCCAGGAGGGAGCGGGTGGGGCCGGTGACGCGGGCGAGTACCTGCCCGGCGCGGATGCGCGCGCCCTCCTTCGCGAGGTACGTGAAGTCGACGTCGCCGGGCATCGCGTGGAAGACCGCGTGCGCCACCGGGAGTCCGGCCAGGAGGCCGTCGGCGCGGGCGGTGACGGCCACGGTGGACGTGTGCTCGGGGCCGAAGATCGACTCGGAGGTGACGTCGCGGCGCTCGTGCGAGAGGTCCTCGTCGAGGTAGTCCTGGACGGCGACGTACACGTCCTCGGGGTCGAGGCGGCAGGCGAGCAGCCGCTCGTCCAGTCCGGCCCCGCCGGGATGTTCGGCGAATCGGCTCATGCTGTGGGCTCCCAAGTGGTCTCGAGCTCCCCGTCGGAGCTGATGGAAAGTCGCAGGTGCCCGAGCCAGGCGTCGCTCGCGTCGGGGTGGTCCTCGCGCCAGTGGCTGCCTCGGGTCTCGCGCCGCCGGTGGGCGGCGGCGGTGACGGCGGCCGCGACGGTGAGCAGGTTCGTGGCCTCCCATGTGGCCGGTCGCGGACGTCCGGACACATTGTCCCCCAAAGCCGTCAGCGACGCAGCGGTGGCCTCCAGTGACGCAGCGGAGCGCAGGACGCCGGCGCCGGCGGTCATGGCCTCCTGGAGGGGGGCGCGGGAGGTCGTGGAGCAGACGTCGCCTTCGCCTTCGGGCGCTTCGGGAACGCCCGGGCCGGGCTTGCGCTCGGCGAGGTCGTCGGCGATCCGCTGGGCGAACACGAGCGCTTCGACCAGGGAGTTCGAGGCGAGGCGGTTGGCACCGTGCAGGCCCGTGCAGGCGGCCTCCCCGGCGGCGTAGAGGCCCGGGACGTCGGTGCGCCCGAACAGGTCGGTGCGCACGCCGCCGGAGGAGTAGTGGGCGGCGGGGGCGACGGGGATCAGGTCGGCCACCGGGTCGACGCCGATCGCCCGGCACGACGCGGTGACCGTCGGGAAGCGCTCTTCGAGCATCCGGCGGCCCAGATGGCGGGCGTCGAGCCACATGTGCGGCTTGCCCTCCGCGATCATCCTGGCGGTGATGGCCTTGGCGACGACGTCCCGCGGGGCGAGCTCGGCGAGGTCGTGGACGCCGGTCATGAACCGGTCGCCGGAGAAGTCGAGGAGGTGCGCGCCCTCGCCGCGGATCGCCTCGGTGATGAGCGGCTGCCGGTCCCCGCCTGCGGCGGCGGTCACACCGGCGGCCGCGCCGGATTGTCGTACCTCCCGGATACCGTCGGAGTCCAGTTCGGAGCCCCCGGCCTCGGAGCCGCCGCCGGGGCCGGGGGTCCCGGGCGCGCCGAAGCGCAGGGCGCCTGCGGCGCCGACGTACAGCGACGTCGGGTGGAACTGGACGAATTCGAGATCGGTCACGGTCGCACCGGCCCGCAGGGCCAGCGCCACGCCGTCGCCGATGGACACCGAGGGGTTGGTGGTCGACTGGAAGATCTGGCCGAGACCGCCCGTGGCGAGCACGACCGCGCGGGCCTCGACGCCGCCGACGCCGTACTCGACGCCTTCGCCGAGCACGTGCAGGCTCACCCCGGCCGCATGGCCGCGTGAGTCGGTGAGCAGGTCGAGGACCATGGCGTTCTCGATGATGCGGATCCACGGGTCGCGCAGGACCGCCGCGTGCAGGGCCCGCTGGATCTCGGCGCCGGTGGCGTCGCCGCCGGCGTGCACGATGCGCCGGGCCCGGTGGCCGCCTTCGCGGGTGAGCTGCAGCGAGCCGTCGGGGTCGCGGTCGAACTCGGTGCCGAGGTGGATGAGGTCGCTGACGCGCGCGGGGCCCTCGGTGACGGTGACGTCGACCGCGGCCGGGTCGCACAGGCCGACCCCGGCGACCAGGGTGTCGCGGGCGTGGGCCTCGGGGGTGTCGTGGGGGTCGAGGACGGCGGCGACGCCGCCCTGGGCCCAGCGGGTGGAGCCGTCGTCGATGTGGACCTTCGTGACGACGGTGACGTGGAATCCGGCCCGGCGCAGGTTGAGGGCGCAGGTGAGGCCGGCGACACCGGAGCCGATGACGCACACGTCGGTGGTCTCGGTCCAGGACGGCGCCTCGGCCCGCAGCCGCCGCGGCAGTCGCGGCAGGTGCGGCAGTGGCTCGAATGCGGGTGGCAAGTGCCCGTGGCCCTTCTAGCCCGCGGGCCCCGGTCGCCCGGGGTCCCGCTCGGTGGGTGCGCCGCAGCGGCGCGGTGCGGTCGGGTCAACTGTGCCCGCCGGCGGCGCGCCGCCGCCAGTGCCGGTCCGGTGGCGCACCCGGGCCCGGACGGCACCGACGGCGGCGGCGTCCGGGCCCGGGTACGCGGAGGTCACGGTGTTCAGCCCCGGTTCGAGGCGCGCTGGACGAACGCGGCGAGGTCGGCGGACTGCTGGACGCGCGACTCGGGGTGCACGTACATCATGTGCCCGGCCGGGTAGGTCTTCGTCTCGATGCCCTCGCGGGCCTCGAGCGGGATCTCGAGGTGGTCGAGGGTGTACTCGATGGCCTCGACCGGGACGCCGCCGTCGTAGCGGCCCATGGCGATGTGGACGCGCATGTGCGGGTTCAGGCGCATGGCGTTGCCCAGCTTGCCGATGACGTCGACGGCCTCGCCTTCGAACTCCTTGTACGACCACGGGTGGACCGCGCGCGAGAGCCGCTCGTAGACATGGTCGTTCTCGTACTCGAGTTCGCTGCGCAGGTAGTGCTGGAGCGCGGCCGTGTAGGGCCCGTCGGTGCCGACCAGGAACGGGTCGTACGGCATCTGCTCGTACGTGTAGTGGTCGGCCGGGCCGGTGAAGCGGGTGTCGAGGCGGCCGGTGATCAGGCGCTTGTGCCGCAGGAGCTCCGCGTAGAAGCGGGTGTGCTCCAGGCGCAGGTTGGCACGGTCGACGTAGTCCTCGGAGACGCCCGTGAGCGCGGCGACCTTGGCGACGGCGGCGGCGCGCACCTCGGGGTCGAGGTTCTGGCCCTTGGCGAGGACGGAGCGGAACTCGTCGCCGTAGGCGCGGGCCTCGGCGACGAGGTCGTCGAGCTCGCGGTCGGGGTGGAGCCCGTGGTAGTGCGCGGTGGCCGCGTACAGCGGCAGGAACAGCGGGTCGGGCAGCTCCGAGCGCGTGGTGTGGTAGAGCGTCTCCATGTTGAACGCCGGGGCGATGAACATGACGCCGTTGAGCGCCAGGCCGAACCGAGTGAGGAGGTACTCGGCGATGCCGGCGCCGCGGGTGCCGCCGTAGGACTCGCCGATGAGGAACTTCGGCGAGAGCCAGCGGTTGTTGCGGGTCGTCCACAGCCGGATGATCTCGCTGACGGACTCGATGTCCTTGGTGAAGCCGTGGTAGTCGCGGGGGTTGCCGCCCTCGACGGCGCGCGACCAGCCGGTGGAGATCGGGTCGATGAAGACCAGGTCGGAGTGGCGCAGGAGGGTCTCCTCGTTGTCGAGGAGGCCGTACGGCGGCGGGGTGAGGTTCCCGGCGTCGCCGGAGTCGACGCGGCGCGGGCCGAGCAGGCCCATGTGCAGCCAGATCGAGGACGATCCGGGTCCGCCGTTGAAGGCGAAGGTGACCGGCCGCTCGGTGACGTCGGCGTCGTCGAGGGTGTAGTAGGTGATGGAGACCTCGGCCTTGGGTTTGCGGCCGTTGAACTTCTCGTCCTCGGTGACCTCCTCGTGGAACACGATGCGCCCGGTGGTGGCGGTGTAGGAGAGGTCCCCGACGGTGTGGCGGGTGGTCTTCAGGTCGTCGGCGGGCTCGGGCTTGTCGGCCTTCTTGCCCTCGTCGGTGCCTTTGTCCGCGGTCTCGTTCTTGGGTTCTTCGCTCATGAGTCTGTAACTTACCGCTCGGCTAGTGGCGATGCCACCGCGTTGCCCGCGGTGCCCGGCGCGGGGTGGGCCTTGTCGGCGTTGACCTCGATGATCTCGTTGCGCTCGTTCACATGGACGACCGTGGGGACGAACGCCCGCGCCTCGGCGTCCTCCATCTGCGCGTATGAGATGAGGATCACCAGATCGCCGGGGGCGACGAGGCGGGCGGCGGCGCCGTTGATGCCGATGACGCCCGATCCGCGCTCACCCGCGATCGTGTAGGTCTCCAGGCGGGCGCCGTTGGTGATGTCCACGATCGCGACCTGCTCGCCGTCGAGGATGTCGGCGGCGTCGAGCAGGTCCGCGTCCACGGTCACCGAGCCGACGTAGTGGAGGTCGGCCTGCGTGACATGGGCGCGGTGGATCTTGGACTTGAACATGGTCCGGATCATCGGGCGTCTCCAATTGCGGTGTCTCCCACGACAACGGGGGCGTTGTCGATCAAACGGGTGGTGCCGGCCCTCGCGGCGATGAGGAGCCTCGCGGGACCGGCGGCGGGGGCCTCGCCGAGGTCGGGGGCGCGGACGGCGACGTAGTCGACGTCCAGGGCCGGCTCGGCCCCGAGGATCCGCCGGGCGGCCGCGAGCGGGTCGGGCGAGGCCTGGGCGGCGCCGATCGCGGCCGGGATGGCCAGGGCGGCGGCGCGCTCGGCCTCCGAGAGGAACACGTTGCGGCTGGAGCGGGCCAGGCCGTCCGACTCGCGCACCGTCGGCACGCCCTCGACCGCGATGCCCAGGTCGAGGTCGGCGACCATGCGCCGGACCATCGCCAGCTGCTGGAAGTCCTTCTCCCCGAAGCACGCCGCGTCCGGCCGCGTCAGATGGAAGAGCTTCGCGACCACGGTGAGCACCCCGGTGAAGAACCCCGGGCGGGACGCGCCCTCCAGGACCTCCCCCAAGGGCCCGGCGTGGACCGAGGTGAGGCCCTCGCGCCCGTCGGGGTACATCTCGTTCACGCTCGGCGCGAACACCACGTCGGCGCCCTCGGCCTCGCACATCGCGAGGTCGGCGTCCAGGCTCCGCGGGTACGTGTCGAGGTCCTCGTTCGGACGGAACTGGAGCGGGTTGACGAACACCGTCACGACCACCGCGTCGGCGATCTCCTTCGCGCGGCGCAGCAGCGCGCGGTGGCCGTCGTGGAGGGCGCCCATGGTGGGCACCACCGCGACGCGGCCCGGCAGGCCCGCGCGGGCCTTCGCCAGATCCGCCTTCGTGTGGACGAGGATCGTCATCGGTCTTCCTCCGTGGAGCGTGCGAGGACCTCGAGCAGACCCTCGGCGTCGGAACTCTTGAGCCGGCCCGATTCCAGCGCCCGCTCGGCGGTGCGCCGGGCCAGCACCCGGTACGTCTCGGCGATGCCGGTGCCCGCCAGCGCCTCCAGATGGCGGGCCACGGTGCCGGCGTCGCCGCGCGAGACCGGCCCGGTCAAGGCGGCGTCGCCGTGGCGCAGGGCGTTGTCGAGCGACGCCGACACCAGCGGCGACATCAGCCGCTCGGGATTGGCGACGCCGATCGCGCGCAGCTGGTCGGCCGCGTCGTTCACCAGCGTCGTCACATGGTTGGCGGCGTAGACGAGTGCGGCGTGGTAGCGGGCCCGGTCGGCCTCGTCCACATGCTCGGGCTCCCCGCCCATCTCCAGGGCGAGGGCCTCGCCGACGAACCGGGCCTCGGCCTCGCCGGTGACCGCCCACGAGATCCCCTCGAGGCGCTGCAGGTCCTCGTCGCGGCCCGTGAACGTCATCGCGGGCGCCAGGGCGACCGTCAGCGCACCCGCGTCGCGCGCCGGGCGCAGCACCTCCGCGCCGAGCGCGCCGGAAGTGTGGACCCACAGCTGCCCGGGCCGCACCGGCAGCGATGCGGCGAGCGCGGCAATGGCGTCGTCGGGAACGGCGATGAGCAGCAGGTCCGCGGCGGCCGCGACATCGGGCGGCGCCAGGATCTCGGCCCCGGGAAGATGGCGGGCGGCGCGCTCGCGCGAGGCGTCGGAGACGGCCGAGGCGGCCACGACCCGGTGGCCGGCGCGGGTGAGCGCGGCCCCGACGACGGAGCCGACCCTGCCCGCGGAGACCACGCCGACGGCGAGACGGGAGGCGGGCCGCTGCGACGCGCCGCTGCGCTGCTGATCCATGGTGCTGATCCAGTCCTTCTCGAGGTACCGGTCGTTGCTTACGCGTTAATTGTGCGTCGCAGGATCGTGTCCGCCAGCCCGGGAGGCTCCGAGTGGCAATTCTCACTCGCGGTCTAGTGTCGGTCACATGACCGGGTTCGAGCCGTGGCGACCGGCGGTGGAGCGGGCCCTGTACGGGCCCGGCGGCTTCTACCGCCGCGAACTGCCGAGCCACCACTTCACCACCAGCGCGCGGGCCCCCGCCTTCGCCGACGCCGTCGCACGCCTCGCCGACGAGGTCGACGAACGGCTCGGCCGCCCCGAGGACTTCACGATCGTCGACGTGGGCGCGGGCGGCGGCGACCTCCTCGCCGGACTCGCGGGCCTGCTCGACGAACGCGTGCGCCTGGTCGCGGTCGAACTGCGCCCCCGGCCCCGCGGCCTGCCCGAGCGGATCGCATGGCGCCACGACCTCCCCGAACGGGTCGAAGGCCTCCTGATCGCCTGCGAACTGCTCGACAACGTCCCGTGCGACATCGCCGTGGTCGACGACGAGGGCCGCCTCCGCTACGAGGAGGTCGACCGCCGGGGCCGGACCCGCCCGGGCGCCGACGTCGGCGACGAGGACGCGAAATGGCTCGCCGAATGGTGGCCGATCCGCCACCCGGGCGAACGCGCCGAGATCGGCGCCCCCCGCGACGCCGTCTGGCGCGACCTGGCCGGGCGCGTGGCGCGCGGCACGGTCCTGGCGGTGGACTACGGGCACCTGAGGGAGGCGCGGCCCGCGGGGGGGACCATGACGGCGTTCCGCGACGGACGCGAGGTCCCGGCCGTCCCCGACGGCTCCTGCGACCTCACCGCGAACGTCGCGGTGGACGCGGTCGGCGCCGATCATCTGGAGTTGCAGGGGGAGGCCCTGCGGGCCCTGGGCGCGAGCGCGGAGCGGCCGCCGCTGGCGCTCGCCTACCGGGCCCCGACCGAGTACGCGATGGCGCTGGCGAGGGCCAGCGCCACCGCGAGGCTCCTGGACCCGGCGGGCCTGGGCGCGCACTGGTGGATGCGCACGGACCGCTGACTAGTACAGCTCCGCGGAATCGGCGACATAGGGCGCCTTCATGACCCAGTTCCGGAGCAGGTCGAGGTCGCTGCAGTTGAGGACTCGTTCCCGGTCGGCGTCGCTGACGGGGACTTCCCTGTCGTCGAGGAACGCCAGGATCGCTTCCGTCAGGGCTTCCGCACGAGCTTCGGCATGCGCTTCGCGGCGGGTCTCGGAGACGTATCCGTAGTTCATGGTCTTCATTATGTTCCTCCAAGTGTCCTGTGTACAACCTTCGCCGAGGCCGCCCTCGGTGAACTCGAACCAGTAGCTCGCGGTCGCCGGTTCGAGCCGGTCAAGTGCGTCCGCGAGGGGCCTGAGGGCCTTCTCGACATCGGGGTTGAGCCGGTGCGAAAGGAGCGCGAGGACGGTGAAGACCACGTCCTCGGCCGCCTGCTCGGGCTCGGTGATGAACGGCATGTTGTCGGGCCCGCACACGTACGGGAAGACCCGCATCGACGGGCGATCGGGCGGGCCGAGGGTGAGCGGCCCGCGGGCCCAACGGGCCGTACCCGCTTTCGGGGCCAGGACCATCAGGGCCGCCGGGATCTCGTACTTGTTCTCGAGGAAGCTGAGGTAGTAGGCCCAGCTTCGGACCTTTGACTCTTTCTTGTCGGTCTGCGGCTCGATGACGAGCAGCACATTGCCCGCGGCGGTCTTCGCCTTCAGCACGGTGTCGGCGCGGCGTTCGATGGCCTCGGTCGTCGTCAGATCGGTGTCGATGACGCTGACCTCCTCGATCTCGGGGAAGTCGGCGGCGAGCACGCGTCGCAGTGTGCGCGTGAACAGTCCGGGGTCGTCTCTGAAGATGCGGTGCATCGCTTCATGGGGGATCTTCGCCATGCCCTGAAGGTACGAGCGGCTACTCCCGTTGCACGGGAGGCGGAACGCGGGTCGTGTGTCGGCTATGCGGCAGTCGCGGCGTGGTCCTTGGCGTTGCGGAACTCGGTGGGGCTCAGGCCCTTCCGGCGTTTGAAGGCGTTGCTGAAGCCGAACTGGTCGGCGTAGCCCACGATGCGGGCCACTTGGGCCACAGTGCGTTCGGGGTCGGCCAGGAGTTCCTCGGCGAGGTCCATGCGCCATTCGGTGAGGTACGTCAGGGGCGGTTCGCCCATGATCTCGTTGAAGCGCTTGGCGAGCAGGGCCCGGGAGACCCCGGCCTCGCCCGCGAGGTCGGCGACGGTCCAAGGGGTGGCGGGCCGGGTGTGGATGGCCTCCAGCGCCGGCCCGGCGACCGGGTCGGCGAAACCGCGGTACCAGGCCGGGGCCTGCCCGCCCTGCTGGTCGAACCAGGTCCGGAGCGTGCACACCAGGCCCCAGTCGCAGAGCCGGTCGATGTAGGCCTGCGTGCCGGGCTTGCGGCCGGCGATGTCGCGGATGCAGGCCTCGAGCATGCCGCACAGCTCGTCGGCGTCCTCGACGACCAGCGCCGTGGGCAGGGCGCGCATGAGCCGTTCGTGGCGCCGCCCCGAGGCCCGGTAGGCGCTGACGAACAGGGAGGTCGTCTCCCCTTCCCCCGCAGCGGAATCCGGGGCGTCCATGGCGCACTCCTCGGGGTCGAAGCAGGTGAGCCAGTAGTCGAGGTGCGGCCGCTCCACGGAGGCGGCCCGGTCGGCCATGCGGAACGGCTCGTTCGAGCGGACCAGCGCGGTCTGCCCGGCCCGGACGGGGATCTCGCGGCCGTCGGCGAGCAGGAGGACGCCGCCGCCGCGCAGGACGGTGACCATCGTGAGCGGGGACCGGTCGTCGAAGCCGACCACCCAGGGGGCGCTCAGCACGACGTCGCTGAGGACCGCGCCTTCCGACCGGATGCCGTTGAGGAGTTCACTGAGCGGGTCCATGCCCCAATCGTAGACGCTCACGCATGAAGTCGAGCGCTGTGGCCATCGTTCGTCCACGGCTTCGCGGCTGTACTGGTCGTAACGCACCGCCACCGACCGGAGGACACCATGGCCCCCACCGCACTCGTCGTCGTCTCGCACCACCGCGCCGACTCGCTCACCGTCCACATCGGCGACGTGGTCGCCGCGCGCCTCAAGGAGGCCGGGTACGGGATCGACCTGCTCGACCTGCGGGCCGAGGGCTTCGACCCGCGCATGACCGAGGCCGACCAGCCCGACTGGAACGACCGCGACAAGGCCTACTCGCCCGAGGTCCGGGCGCACATGGAGCGCGTCCTGGCCGCCGACGTGATCGTCCCGGTCTTCCCGGTGTACTGGAACGGCGCCCCGGCGCTCCTGAAGGGATGGATCGACCGGGTCTGGAACTACGGCTTCGCCTACGGGCGCAGCAGACCGCGCCTGGCCGGGAAGCGGATGCTGTGGCTGGGCCTGGCCGGGACCTCCGAGGGGGACGACTACACCGCGTGGATGAACGAGACGCTCGACCGCGTACTGCGCGAGGGCATCTCGATCTACAACGGCATCACCGAATCGGCGGTGAGGGTCCTCTACGACGCGGAGGCCGAACAGCAGCACGTCGACGCGCACGGCGACTTCGTCAAGGGCGAGGTCCTCACCGGTGCGGCCCGCGAGGCGCACTACGCGGCGATGGACCGCCTGGCGGCCGGGCACGTGGCGGGGTTCCTCGGCCTGGACTGACGTCCGCGGGGCGGGCCCGGCCGGGCCCGCCCCGGCGCCGCGCCCTCACAGGCGCGCCAGGAGCCAGCCGAGGCCGGCCAGGAGCGCGATGAGGCCGAAGAACACGTAGATGGCCAGTTCGACCCAGTCGCTCGCCGACAGGCGCCTCCAGAAGCCCTTGCGGGGCCGCTCCGATCCGTTCGGGTCAGGGGTGTCGTTCATATGTCCAGCGTAAACAGTGGCCGCGAGCACCACCAGGGCGCAAATGGCTTTGACGCGGCACTGTTGCGCCGCGAACAATCGGGGCATGGGATTCGTGGATCTGTCCGGCGTGCGCTACGTCCTCGGCGACGGGAGGGCGCTGTTCGACGACGTGTCCTTCCGCGTCGGCGAGGGCGCGAAGGTCGCGCTCATCGGCGCCAACGGCGCGGGGAAGACCACGCTGCTCAACATCGTCACCGGGGCCCTCGCGCCCGCGGCCGGCACCGTCGCGCACGCCGGGGGCCTGGGCGTCATGCGCCAGCTCGTCGGGATGCGGGAGGGGCTGCGGCCGCTGCGGGACCTCGCGGTGGGCCTGGCGCCGCCGAACGTCCGCGCGGTCGCCGCCCGACTGGCCGGGGCCGAGGCCCGCATGGCCGAGAAGGACGGCGAGCGGGCGCAGCTCGCGTACGCGCAGGCGCTCGCCGACTGGGGCGAGGCGGGCGGCTACGAGTTCGACGTCCTGTGCGACACCGTCGCGGTCCAGATCCTGGGCCTGCCATGGGAGTCCGTGAAGGACCGTCCGCTACGGACGCTGTCGGGCGGCGAGCAGAAGCGGTTCGCGCTCCAGCTGCTCCTGCAGGGGCGCGACGAGGTCCTCGTCCTGGACGAGCCCGACAACTTCCTCGACGTGCCGGCCAAACGCGAACTGGAGCAGGCGATCCGGGACTCGGACAAGTCGATCCTGTTCGTGTCCCACGACCGCGAGGTCCTCGCGAACGCGGCCGGGTCGATCGTCACGCTCGAGGCGGGCTCCACGTGGACCCACGGCGGCGGTTTCGCGACCTGGCACGGCGCCCGCGTCGCCCGCCACGAGCGCTTCGAGGAGCTGCGCCGCCGGTGGGACGAGGAGCACCACAAGCTGCGCGAGCTCATGCTCATGTACAAGAACAAGGCCGCGTTCAACTCCGACATGGCCTCGCGCTACCGGGCCGCGCAGACGCGCCTGCGCAAGTTCGAGGAGGCCGGGCCGCCGCCTTCGCCGCCGCGCGAGCAGCGGCTGCGCGTCAAGCTCGAGGGCGGGCGCACCGGCAAGCGGGCGGTGGTCTGCGAGCAGCTCGAGATGGAGGACCTGACGTTCCCGTTCGACCTGGAGGTCTGGTACGGCGACCGGGTGGCCGTGCTGGGCGCCAACGGGACCGGCAAGAGCCACTTCCTGCGGCTGCTCGCCCGCGGCGGCACCGACCCCGAGGGGGATCTCGGCGATCCCTCCCTGGAGCCGGTGCGCCACAACGGGACCGCGCGCCTGGGCGCGCGGGTCCGGCCCGGCCACTTCTCCCAGACCCACGAGCATCCGGAGTACGACGGGCGGACGCTGCGGGAGATCCTGTGGGACGGCGACCGCGACCGGCCCTCGCTCGACCGCTCCAAGGCCATGAGCGCCTTGAACCGCTACGAGCTCACCGATCAGTCCGAACAGGACTTCAAGACGCTCTCGGGCGGCCAGCAGGCGCGGTTCATGGTGCTCATGCTGGAGCTGTCGGGCGCGACCTGCCTGCTGTTGGACGAACCGACCGACAACCTCGACCTCGCCAGCGCCGAGGCGCTCGAGCAGGGCCTGAACGCCTTCGAGGGCACCGTGATCGCGGTGACCCACGACCGCTGGTTCACGCGCGGCTTCGACCGCTTCGTGGTCTTCCGGAACGACGGCGAGGTCGTGGAGTCGGACGAGCCGGTGTGGGACGTGCGCTGACCGGGGGCCGTTTCAGCGCAGCGTGATCGCGCCGGCCGGGCACAGGGCGGCGGCGTCGGCGATCGCGGTGTCGCAGTCCTCGGCCTCGTCGGCGAGGAGCACGACCCGGCCGTCCTCGTCGTCCTGCTCGAAGTAGTCGGCGGCGGTCAGGACGCACATGCCGGCGCCGACGCAGCGTTCGCGGTCCACTCGGATGCGCATGGTCTGCTCCTTCACCAGGTCACGGGGAGTTCGGCGACGCCGTAGAAGCTCTGGCCGGTGACGAGCGGGACCTCGTGGGCGGGCACGGCCAGCCGCAGGCCGGGGAGGCGCCCGATGAGCCCGGCGAAGGCGATGCGCATCTCCATGCGCGCCAGCTGCTGTCCGAGGCACTGGTGGACGCCGTGGCCGAACGTGAGGTGGCCCTTGGCGTCGGCGGTGACGTCGAGCCGGTCGGGTTCGATGAAGTGCGCCTCGTCGCGGTTGGCCGTCTGCACCGACACGGTGACGTACTCGCGCGCTTTGATCTGGTGCCCTTCGAATTCGAAGTCGGTCTTGACCTGCCGGATCAGTCCGGTGTGGATGATGGTGAGGTAGCGCAGGAGCTCCTCGACGGCGCCGGCCATGAGGTCGGGGCGCCCGCGCAGGAGGTCCCACTGGTCGCGGTTCTCCAGCAGGGCCATGGTGCCCAGGGCGAGCATCTTCGCGGTGGTCTCGTGCCCGGCGATGAGCAGCAGGGCGGCCATGCCGGCGACCTCCGCCTCGGACAGGTCGGGGTCGGCGGCGAGGTCGGAGAGCAGGTCGTCGGTGGGGGCGGCCCGCTTGGCGGCGGCCAGTTCGCCGAGGAAGGCGAAGAGGGCGTTCATGGCGGCCTCTTTGGCTCCGGCGCCGGCATCAATGGTGAACAGGGCGCGGGAGTCGGCTTCGAAGCGGTCGCGCCGCTCGTAGGGGACGCCGAGCAGTTCGCAGATCATCATGGAGGGCACGGGGACGGCGAACTGCGCGACGAGGTCGGCGGGCCGGGGCCCGGCGGCGAGGGCGTCGAGGCGGTCCTGGACGTGCCGTTCGATGCGCGGTTCGAGTGCTTTCATGCGCTTGACGGTGAAGACGCCGGTGAGCTTGCGGCGCAGGCGGGTGTGGTCGGGCGGGTCCATCTCGATGAACATGCCGGGGGTGGCGGGGAAGTCGCCTTCGAAGTCGGCGTAGGCCTCGATGCCGGGCATGGGGATCGGCACCTGGACGGGGCTGCCGAGGCGGGCGCTGAAGCGGGGGTCGGCGAGGACCTTGCGGGCCAGGCGGTGGCTGGTGACGAGCCAGCCCAGGTCGCCGTTGGGGTGGTAGCGCAGGCGCCGCATCTCGGCCCCGCGGTGCAGGGCCATGACGGCGGCGGGCGGGTCGAAGGGGGTCTCGCGGTCGAGCGGGATGCCGTACGGGACGGTTTCGGAAGCGGACATCGGGTCTCCTCTGGCGGGTGTTCGCGCGCGGCGCGGCCGGCGGATATCTACGTATATAGAGACTATACGTATATGCGTAGGCGCGCAATCCTCCCTCGCGAGAACTTGGGAGAACGGCGTCTGAGCTGCGGCGGAACCGGTCAGATGAGTTCGAGGAGCTCCTCGATGTACTGGGCGACCCCGTCGTCGTTGTTGCCGGCGGGGGCGATCTCGCTGGCGGCGGCCTGGACCCACGGGTGCCCGTTGGGCATCGCGACCGAGTGGCCGGCGGCCTTGATCATGGACAGGTCGTTGGTGGCGTCGCCGAAGACGAGCACGTCGCTCCAGTCGATGCCGAACTTGTCGAGCACGATCTGGATGCCGGCGGCCTTGGTGACGCCGACCGGGCAGACCTCGAGCATGCCCACGCCGGACTCGGTGACGGTGACCATGCCCGGGTCGACCACGTCCTGCGCGGCGACCAGGAGCTCGGGGCCGGTGTGGTGGTCGGACACGAAGTAGCCCTTGACCATCGGGCCGGTGAAGGCCTCTTCGCGGGGCGCGGTCTCCAGCACCACTGCGGGCCAGGGCCAGTCGGGCATGGGGTCGCCGGTGAGGTTGCGTTCGGGGTCGGCCGGTTCGGCGATGGCCCGCAGCGGGCCGACCTCGGCCTCGACCAGGCGCAGGGCCTTGTGGAGGATCGCGCCGTCGACGGAGCGGTCGGCGAGCTGGACCACCGAGTCGTCGTAGCGGCATTCGTACACGAACGCGCCCTGGGCGAGGACCAGGAAGTCCGCCGAGGGGACGTCGTTGCGGCACAGGTCGAGCAGCCGCGGCCCGCGGCCGGTCGCGCCGACGAGCATGACGCCCGCGGCGGCCAGGCGCTTGAGCGCGGCCATGGTGCGCGGCGAGACGGACTCGTCGGATCGCACGACGGTGCCGTCGAGGTCCGTGGCGACGAGCCGGGGTGCCCGGGCCAGTTGGATCATGCGTCCTCCTTGGTAGTCGCGCTGCGATCGGCAACCGCGAACCGGTTGCGTCGCTTCAGAACTCGAACCAGCGTGACAGGACCTTCGCCACGCCGTCCTCCCACACGGCGGGGGCCGTCTCGTCGGCGGCGGCCCGCACTTCGGGTTCCGCCTGTCCCATCGCGACGGCGTATCCGGCCCACGCGAACATGGTGAGGTCGTTGTGGGCGTCGCCGAAGACGACGGTGTCGGCCGATGATACGCCGTAGTACTCGGCGATGCGGGCGATGCCGGTGGCCTTGCTGACCCCGGGCGGGCCGACGTCGACCCAACCGTTGTAGCCGACTTCGACGTGGTAGTCGGCGGGGTCGAGCCCGGCGCCGTCGGCCAGGCGCATCGCGTTGGGGCAGCGCATGCCGCCGCCGTAGCGGTTGTCGGAGTCGACGCGGGCGACCAGGCGCGGGGCCGGGCGGGCCGCGAGCGCCTCGAGGGTCACCTCGCCGGCCCACTGGGCGGGGAAGTCGCGGCGGAAGCCCGCGGTGTGCCACCAGCCGTCCAGGTCCCATTCGACCGCGAACTCGACCTTCGGGTCGCTGGCGCGGAAGGCCTCGACGGCGACGCGGGCGTCGACGGTGGCCTGGTGGGAGATCTCGCCCAGGCCCAGGTCGTACTCGCCGGCGCCGTGGGAGGCGGAGACGAACCCGTCGACCAGGCCCAGGTCGGCGGCGGTGCGCACGGCGCCCCAGATGGCGCGGCCGGTGACGACCGCGACGGGGACGCCGGCCTCGCGCACGGCGCGGATCGCGTCGACCACCGCGGCGCTGGGCCTGGTCAGCTGCTGGTCGTGGTAGTCCACGACCGTGCCGTCGAGATCGACGGCGACGAGCTTCGGGGGCGTCTGCCTGAGGGCGGCCGGGGCGATGTCTGACACATGTCAACCGTAACCCCGCCGGGGTGAACGGCAGGGTACCGAGCGGTTGAACTCACGCCGCTGCGCTGGTGACAACCCGCAATCACACCAAACCCACCCATCGCGTCGGCTTCCGGCATACGGTTCGTCTATGGGCGAGATCACGATCGAACGCGTCTACGACTACCGCCGGGACCCGCAGCGGGACGGGACGGTGTTCCTGGTCGACCGGCTGTGGCCGCGAGGGGTCTCCAAGGAGGACCTCGAGGGGGTCACCTGGGCGCAGGACGCCGCGCCGTCGCCGAACCTGCGGATCTGGTTCGGCCACATGGCCGACCGCTTCGAGGAGTTCACCGGCCGATACCGCAGCGAACTCGACGGCCACCCCGAGCGCGCCCAGCCGCTCCTCGAAGCGGCCGAGGCGGGCCCGGTCACCCTCCTCTACGCCGCCAAAGACCCCGAGGTCAACCACGCCCTGGTCCTGAAAGCGTGGCTCGAAGAGCAGCAGACCGCCTAGAGGGCCCGAAACTGTCGGACCCCCGTGGCAGGGTTCTTGAACCGGGGGCCCAACGGACCGCCTCCGTTGGCTCTGCCCCTGCCCGAAAACCAGGCCGAAAGGTGAGCGCCACTTGCTTTGCGCTGTCGGCGATTGCGGCCCGCAGTCTGGCCGAGAATGTCGGACCCCTGTGTCACGGTCGTTGAACCGGGGGCCCATCGGACCGCCACCGCCTGCTCTGACCCTGCCCGAAAACCGGGAGCGGCCCGCCGACTTCGCAGTCGGCGGGCCGCTTCGCGTCTTCGGCAGGTCGGGCGCTTACGCCTTCTTCGGTTCGATGACGTCCTTGCCCAGGAAGGGCTGGAGCGCCTTCGGGACCGCCACCGACCCGTCGGGCTGCTGGTGGTTCTCCAGGATCGCCACCAGCCAGCGCGTGGTGGCGAGGGTCCCGTTCAGGGTCGCGGCCACCGCGTTCTTGCCCTGCTCGTCGCGGTACTTCACGTTCAGGCGGCGGGCCTGGAAGGTGGTGCAGTTCGAGGTCGAGGTCAGCTCCCGGTACCGGCCCTGGGTCGGCACCCACGCCTCGCAGTCGAACTTGCGCGACGCCGACGTCCCGAGGTCGCCCGCGGCGACGTCGATGACCCGGTAGGGCAGCTCCATCTTCTGCAGCATCTGCTCCTCATAGGACAGGAGCTTCTCGTGCTCGGCCGCGGCGTCCTCGGGGCGGCAGAACGCGAACATCTCGACCTTGTCGAACTGGTGGACGCGGATGATCCCCCGCGTGTCCTTCCCGTACGACCCCGCCTCGCGCCGGAAGCACGAGGACCAGGCCGCGTAGCGGCGCGGCTGCATCAGCTCGCCCAGGTTCTCCCCCGAGTGGTACGCCGCCAGCGGCACCTCCGAGGTGCCGACCAGGTACATCTCGTCGCGTTCGAGGTAGTAGATCTCGTCGGCGTGCTCGCCGAGGAAACCCGTGCCCTCCATGGCTTCCGGGCGCACCAGCACCGGCGGGATCATCGGCGTGAAGCCGGTCTCGACGGCCTGCTGGATGGCGAGGTTGAGCATGGCGAGCTGGAGCAGCGCGCCGTCGCCGGTCAGGTAGTAGAAGCGCGCGCCGGAGGTCTTCGCGCCGCGCTCGGTGTCGAGCAGGCCCAGCGCGGTCCCGATCTCGAGGTGGTCGCGGGGGTCGGCGATGTCGCGCTTCTCGCCGACCTCGCGCAGCACGATGTAGTCGTCCTCGCCGCCGGCCGGGGCGCCGTCGGCCACCAGGTTCGGCAGCGACTTCGCGGCGGCGTCGAACGCCGAAGCGGTCGCGGTGACCCGCAGCTCGGCGGCCTTGACCTCCTCCGAGAGGGTCTTGGTGCGCTCCAGTAGCGCCTGCTTCTCCTCGGGGCCGGCCCCGGCGATCCGCTTGCCCAGGCCCTTCTGCTCGGCGCGGAGGGTCTCGAAGGACTGGAGGGCGCTGCGGTGCTCGGCGTCGGCGGACAGCAGGGAGTCGACGGCGTCGGCGGACGCGCCCCTCTTGCGCTGGCTGTCGCGGTAGGCGTCCGGGTCGTCTCGCAGTGCTCGCAGATCAATCACGCCCATCAGATTACCGGCCGGGTCTGTGCGCCTTCGAGCGCATATTGTGGGCGTGTGGCGGTAGATATGGACGAGACGGACTTCGAAGCGGCGGTGGCCGACGCGTTGGACGCGGTACCGGTCGAGTTGATGGCGATGCTCGACAATGTGGCGATTCTGGTCGAGGACGAACCCGAAGGGACCGAGAAGGAACTGCTCGGTCTCTACCAGGGGACGGCGCTGACCGACCGCGGCTGGGAGTACGGCGGAGTCCTGCCGGACACGATCACGATCTACCGCGGCCCGACGCTGCGCATGTGCTCGAGCCCCGAAGAGGTGATCGAGGAGGTCGCGGTGACAGTGGTGCACGAGATCGCCCACCATTTCGGCATCGAGGAGGCCCGCCTCCACGAACTCGGCTGGGGCTGAGCCGGGCCGTATCAGGGGCAGCGCGGAGCGGGCTTTTCGGCCGGGTCTCCCGCCGTATTCGCGGGCCCCCGGTTCAACGACCGTGACACAGGGGTCCGACATTCTCGACCGGGCTGCGGGCCGGAATCGCCGACAGCGCAAAGCAAGTGGCGCTCACCTTTCGGCCTGGTTTTCGGGCAGGGGTCGAGCCAACGGAGGCGGTCCGTTGGGCCCCCGGTTCAAAAACCCTGCCATGGGGGTCCGACATTCCGGTGGCCGCACTCTCGGGGGAAAATCCCCGTCAAGCTCGTAAATACTAGGATTTTCAGGCTTCCATGCTCGCATTCGCGAGGTTACGATGTGTGAGTGACGACCTTTCGGATCGGGGAGGCCGCCGAGTTGCTCGGCGTCTCGGCCGACACCCTGCGGCGCTGGATCGACGGCGGGCGCCTCGACGCCGATCGCGACGAGCACGGCCACCGCACCATCACCGGCGCCGACCTCGCCGCGTTCGCGCGCGAGCGCGCGGCCGCCCCCGACGCCGGGGCCGGGTCCTCCTCGGCCCGCAACCGCCTGCGCGGCATCGTCACCGCGATCGTCAAAGACCAGGTCATGGCCCAAGTCGACCTCCAGGTCGGCCCGTTCAGGGTCGTCTCCCTCATGAGCCGCGAAGCCGTGGACGAACTCGGCCTCGAAGTCGGCTCGCTGGCGACCGCCGTCGTCAAGTCCACCAACGTCGTCGTCGAACGCCCCTGACCGGCCCTCCCCGTTCGGAGTCACCATGCGCGCCAAGCCCGTCCTCGCGACCGCCGCAGCCGCGCTCGCGCTCGCCACCTTCACCGCCTGCGGCGGCGACACCGCGACCGACGACGGGGCCGCCACCCTCACCGTCTTCGCCGCCGCCTCCCTCACCGAATCCTTCACCGAGATCGGCGACCGGTTCGAGTCCGAACACGACGGCGTCACCGTCGAGTTCAACTTCGCCGGATCCTCCGACCTCGCCGCCCAGATCACCGAAGGCGCCCCCGCCGACGTCTTCGCCTCCGCCGACCAGAAGAACATGGACAAGGCCGTCGAAGCGGGCGCCGCCGACGACCCGCAGACGTTCGCGCTCAACCAGCTCGTCATCGCCGTCCCCGAAGGCGACCCCGACGGCGTCACCGGCCTCGCCGACCTGGCCAGCCTCACCTTCGCCGCCTGCGCGCCCGAAGTCCCCTGCGGCGCCGCCGCGCAGACCGCCATCGACGCCTCCGGCACCGACCTCACCCCGGTCACCTACGAAGCCGACGTCAAGGCCACCCTCCAGAAACTCACCCTCGGCGAAGTCGACGCCGCCCTCGTCTACCGCACCGACGCCATCGCCGCCGACGGGGACGTCGACGCCGTCGAGTTCCCCGAATCGGCCGAAGCCGTCAACGCCTACCCGATCGCAGCCCTCACCGACGCCCCGAACGCCGACCTCGCCGCCGACTTCACCGCCTTCGTCCTCGCCGACGACGCCCAGGCGATCCTCGGCGCCGCCGGATTCCAGCAGCCGTAGCCCATGAGGAACGCCATGCCCGCCAAGCAGACCCGGCAGCGCCCACCACGGCGCACCCGGCGGCGCCGCCGCATCCCCGCCGCACTCCTGGTCCCCGCCGTCGCGGGCCTGGCGTTCCTCATCCTGCCGCTCGCCGGCCTCCTCGCCCGCGCCCCCTGGACCGAACTCCCCTCCCGGCTCGCCGAACCCGACATCCTCGCGGCCCTGCGGCTGTCACTGATCACCGCGACCGCCGCGACCGCCCTGTCCCTGCTCTTCGGCGTCCCCATCGCCTGGCTCCTCGCGCGCGGCGACTTCCCCGGCCGGGGCCTCCTGCGCGCCCTGGTCACCGTCCCGCTCGTCCTGCCGCCCGTCGTCGGCGGCGTCGCGCTGCTGCTCGTGTTCGGCCGCAACGGCATCATCGGCGCATGGCTGTACGAGCGGTTCGACATCACGATCCCCTTCACCACGACCGCGGTCATCCTGGCGATGACGTTCGTGTCCATGCCGTTCCTAATCGTCTCCGTCGAAGGCGCGCTCCGCGGCGCCGACGCCCGATTCGAAGAGGCCGCCGCGACCCTCGGCGCCGGGCGATGGACCGTGTTCACGCACGTGACGCTCCCGATGATCGCACCGGGCGTCCTCGCCGGGGCGGTCCTGTGCTGGGCGCGGGCCCTCGGCGAATTCGGGGCCACGATCACCTTCGCCGGCAACTTCCCCGGCCGCACCCAGACGATGCCCCTCGCCGTCTACCTCGCGCTGCAATCCGACCTCGAAGCCGCGATCGTGCTCAGCCTGATCCTCCTGGCGGTGTCGGTCGCGGTGCTCGCGAGCCTGCGCGACCGCTGGACGGGGGCCGTCGCATGAACGAACCGGAACCGGCAGGCGATCGCAGCACCGCGACCGAGGGCCTGGACGCGCACCTCGTGGTCGACCGCGGCGACTTCCGCCTCGACCTGCGCCTGCACGTCGCACCCGGAGAGACCGTGGCCCTACTGGGGCCCAACGGGGCCGGGAAGACCACGGCGCTGCGGGCGCTGGCCGGGCTCCAGATCCTCACCGACGGGCACATCGCCCTCAACGGCGAAAACCTCGACCAGCCCGGCACGCGAGGAGCCCAGCGGCCCCGCTGGGTGCCGCCGGAGCACCGCCGGATCGGCGTGGTCTTCCAGGACTACCTGCTGTTCCCGCACCTGAACGCGATCGACAACGTCGCGTTCGGACCCCGGCGCCGGGGCACGGGCCGGGCCGAGGCGCGAGCGCTCGCCGCGGGCTGGCTCGACCGGGTCGGATTGGGGGAGTTCGGGAAACGCCGTCCCGGACAGCTGTCGGGGGGTCAGGCGCAGCGGGTGGCGCTGGCGCGGGCACTGGCGACCGATCCGGCGCTGCTGCTGCTCGACGAACCGCTCGCGGCACTGGACGCTCGGACCCGGTTGGACACGCGAGTCGAGCTCCACCGGCATCTGGCGGTGCACGCGGGGGCGGCGGTGCTGGTGACGCACGATCCGGTGGACGCGCTGATGCTCGCCGACCGGCTCGTGGTCGTCGAGGAGGGGCGGGCGGTCCAGGAGGGCGACGCCGAAGCGGTCACGGCCCGGCCGCGCACGGACTACATCGCCCGCCTGGTCGGGTTGAACCTGTACCGCGGCACGGCGTCCGGAACGACCGTGCGGTTGGCGTCGGGGGCGGCGCTGACGACCGGCGAGGCCCTGGAAGGCGAGGCCTTCGCGGCGTTCTCCCCGAGCGCGGTGGCCCTGTTCCGTGAGGAACCCGACGGGAGTCCGCGGAACACCTGGCGGGCGACGGTGTCGGGCGTGCACCGCCACGGCGACCACCTGCGGGTCCAGTTGGACGGTCCGCTGCGGACCGCAGCCGACGTGACCCCGGCGGCCGCCGCCCACCTGGGCCTCGAACCGGGCCAGACGGTCTGGGCAGCGGTGAAAGCCACCGAAATCCGCGCCTACCCCGCCTGACCCCGAAGGCGAGACCCAGTCACACCCGCATCGTTCTGTCACACCCTTGTGGCACGGTTATTGAACCGGGGGCCCATCGGGCCGCCTCCGTTGGCTCTCCCCCTGCCCGAAAACCGAGCACTCGCCGCCGAGCCGCCGAGCCGCCGAGCCGCCGAGCCGCCGAGCCGCCGAGCCGCCGAGCCGCCGAGCCGCCGAGCCGCCGAGCGAAAATCTCTCACCTGTTCGCGCCCGTCTACAGGCGACCGCAGGTTCGAGCGAAAATGTCGGACCCCCGTGTCACGGTATTTGAACCGGGGGCCCGTTGGACCGCCTCCGTTGGCTCTCCCCCTGCCCGCCGAAAGGCGCCGCGGCCGGAGCCGGGGCGCCCTGTCGTCGCATCCAGTCAGCACCGCACCGGATCAACGCCACCTCGCGGTAGGCGTTAACACCGCCGCGCCCACGAGGTCGCGCCCGGTCGTCGGCACGGCCCCGGCCCTGTCGGCATCGTCCTCGCGGCCGGCCCGGCGGATGACCGGCAGACACGCGATCACGATCGCGATCGACACCACGCCGACGGCCATGAAGGCCAGCCGCACGTCCATCATCGTCGACACGACCCCGCCGAGCAGGAACCCGATCAGCTGCGCCGCGTTGACCCGGCCGTTGACCGCCGCGTTCGCCCGGCCCCGGAAGGCCTCGGGCACCCGGCGGGCGATCGCGATGCCGAGCGCCGAGTTCTCCCCGGCGTTGAACATGCCGCCGATGAAGTTGAGCGGCACCAGCAGCAGCACCGAGAACAGCGGCAGCCCCTGGCCGAAGCACGCCAGCCCGACCCCGGCGAGGCACGCCATGAGCATCCACGCCAACTGCACGTCCCGTTCCATCCGGCGCACGATCGCGGCCGCGATCCAGGCGCCGGCGACCATGCCGAGGATCCAGCAGGCCTTGATGAGGCCGTACAGGCTCTCGCTCGCCCCATAGGACTCCCGCACCAGGAAGACGCTGAGGACGTTCACCGCGCACATCGCGGCGATCACCGCGCTGAGGCCGAAGACCATCGCGGTCAGCAGCCGGTCGCCGCCCAGGCGCCACGCCACGCGGCCCGCGCCGGCGTGAGCGGTGAGGTCGCGGCGCACGCCGCCGCGGCGGGTGCGGATGTCGCAGCACAGCAGCACCCGCGTCACCGCGCAAGCGGCCGCCATCCCCAGCGCGGCCCCGATCCCGTTGGCGCCGATGAGGAACCCGGCGGCGGCAGGACCGGTCGCCAGGCCGACGAGCGTGCCCGTCTGGACCATCGCGATCGCGCGCGGCAGGTCCTCGCTCCTGGCCATCACCGGCACGAGCGCGCTCACGACCGGCTGGGTGATCGCCGTGCCCGACGCGTTCAGGATGACCAGCGCGAACAGCACGTACAGGTTGTCGGTGAACGCCATCGCGACGATCGCGGCCGTCTGGAGCAGCCCCGAGGCGGCCATGAGGGTGCGGCTGTCGAAGCGGTCGGCCATGCGCCCGGTGAGCGGCGCGAGGACGACCAGGGGGAGGGTCGCGCAGATGATCAGCGCGGCGACGGCGAAGCCGCCGTACCCCTCGCTCTGGAGGCGGAGGGTGAGGGCGAAGTCGGCCGTGAACATGGCCGTTCCGGCAAGGAACGCGCAGGTCGCGGCGGTGTAGACGTCGGACCAGCGGGTCCCGTCGACGAAGGATGTGAAAGACATATTTCGAAGATACGCCTTCACAGTCAGATGCGAAAGAGGTTTTTCAGATTTTCTGAAGGAAGTTTTTCAGACTTCGCGGTCCGGGTCCGCCGCCTTCTCATCCGGACTCGCGGCCCGCTGGTCCAGGTGCGGGAAGAGACGGAACAGGTAGTTGAAGACCTCGGCGCCGTCGTCGACGTCGACGCCCTTCTCGGCCCGCTCCCGCGTGATCTCCCCGTACTCGTTCTCGAGCTCGTGGAACCGCCGAATGAACTCCCTCGCCTCCTCCATCGTCAACCGCAGCCGCCCCTGCGAGGTCACCGACGCGTCGCGGTACTTCGGATCCATCTCGAGCCGCAGGTCCAGCCAGCGCTGGAAATTGCGCTCCTGCTGGTCCGTGAACGTCTGCCCCATGGCCCGCTCGATGATCAGGTCCCCCTCCGAGGCGTTCTCCTCGGCCGAGATCGAGAAGCTGTGCAGCTTCAGGCGCCACACCCGCTCGCGGGCGTCACCGCGGCTCGGGGCCTCCTCGATGAACCCGGCCTTGGCCAGGGTGCGGAGGTGGTAGCTCATCGCGCTCGGCGTCATGCCCGCGACGTCGGCGATCTCGGTCGCGGTCGCCCCGTCGAAGCCCTGGACGCGCCGGGTGCCGAGGAAGTCGAACACCGCCATGCGCGCCGGGTGCGCCAGCGCCTTCATCCGCTCGGGGTCGGAGATCTTCTCCTGCTCCGGGAACCGCTTCCCGCGCGCCGGCGGCGTCGGCGGCGCGGGCGGCATCGGCACCGCAGGCGGCGCCAGCGCTTCGGGCGGCACCGGCCCCGCCAGCGGCGTCGGCCGCTCGGGAGGCGCCGGCGGGACGGGCGCCGACGGGGCGGACGGCCTCGTCGACCCCTCGTCCGGATGCGAAGCAGATGTTTCAGACATGGCTCAAGCTAACCACGCCGTCGGCCGTCGCCGTACGGCCGTTCCGGGATCAGCTCCCCGAATAGGTCGCGGCGCTGGCGGCGGTGGCCGCGGTGACGGCCGCCATGACCGCCGCCTGCGCGGCCTTGACCGCCGCGACGGTCGCCTCGCTCGCCCATGAGCCTTCGCTGATCGCCTTGAGCGCCTTGCGGGTCTCGGACTTCTTGCGTTCGGGGAAGACCACGCGCTCCATGTTCAGCGCGTACACCAGCGACGCGAGCGCGGCGGTCCGCACGTCCCCGGCCCGCCTGAGGTCGACCGCCGAGTTGAGCCGGAGCCGGACGGCGGCCTCGGAGCCCCGGTCGCGGGGCAGGTGGCGGCTGTACGGGAAGAGCCCGAGCGCCTTCTCGCGCTCCTCGCGCAGCAGCCCCCGCGCGGTCATGTCGGCGAGGACCCTGCGCTTGAGGCCCTTCGCGAGGCGTTCGACGGTGGACTTCGGCTTGCGCGGCTTGTCGGCCGCCAGAGCGGCGAGCGCCTCGTCGAGCACCCGTTCGCCGACCGGCGCCCGGTCGCTCACGCGCACCCTCCCGTCGGCCACCTCGACGCGTTCGGCCAGCGCCAGTTCGAGCACGACCGCCCCGGCCATCCCGAATTCCAGGTAACCGGCGCGGCTGCGTCCGGTCCTGTCGTCGTAGGCGAGCAGGACGAGTTCATCGACAAGCGTGACCATGTCCTCCAGACTAGGCCGCGCCCGCACGCCGTGGGGTCTGCGCGTGGTCCGAATCGACACGGCCGGCGCGAGGCCGGGGCGCCGCCGGGGCGGGCGGTGTCAGTTCGGGGCGCCGCCTTCGCGGAGCGCGGCGAGCCACGCGGTCGCGTCGGCGAAGTCGCCGTCGGACAGGCCCTCCGGCGGCGCCACGGGCCGGTCCGAGTGGTCCCTGGGGTAGGAGCCGAGGTAGCGCACGTCGGCGCAGATGCGGCGCAGGCCCGTGAGCGCCTCGCCCATCCGCGCGTCGGCCAGGTGTCCGGTGCAGTCGAGGAAGAACGCGTACCGGCCCAGGCCCTCGCCGGTCGGGCGCGACTCGATGCGGGTGAGGTTGATGCCGCGGATCGCGAACTCGGTGAGCACGGCCAGGAGCGCGCCGACCCGGTCGTGGTCGATGTAGACGGCCAGGGAGGTGATGTCGTTCCCGCTCGGCTCGGGCGGGGCGGTGGGGCGCACGACGTGCACGAAGCGGGTCTCGGCGCTGGAGGAGTCGCCGATGTCGAAGGCCTGCACGGGGAGTCCGGCGGCTTCGGCGGTGAACGGCGCGCACACGCAGGCGTCGAACTCGCCGTCGACGACGCGCTGGGCGGCCTGGGCGGTCGAGAGGGCCTGGTGGACGACGGCGTCGGGCAGTTCGCGGCGCAGGTAGCCGCTGACCTGCGCGAGGGCGTGGGGGTGTGAGGCGACGGTGGCGATCCGGCCGGGGGCCTTGGCCGAGGCGAGCACGAACGTCACGGGCAGTACGACTTCGCCGACGATCACGAGCGGGTCGCCGCTGACGAGTTCGTCGACGGTGACGGTGACCGTGCCCTCCTGGGAGTTCTCGAGGGGGACGAAGCCCGCGTCGACCTCGCCTCGCCGCACGGCCTCGAGGACGTCGACCTGTGAGGCCATCGGAGTGGTGGTGGCGCCCTTGGCGGCGGGCAGTCGGCGGAGCGCGGCCTCGGTGAAGGTCCCGCGCGGTCCCAGATAGGCGAACTCCATGGGCCAACGCTAGCAAGCGCGGCCGGGCCGGGGCCGCGAGCTGGGCTTCGACGCCGCGGCGGACCGCCGCTCCTGAGACCGCCGTCTCATCGGCGACCCGCCGCAGCCCGGATCGCCGCTGTCGCGTATGCTTGTCGAGCCCGAGCGGAATTCCGCGGTGGTAAGCCAATGAAATCGAATTGCGGCACTTGATGCCTCATGCCAGGATCATTGAGCGCCCCCATCGTCTAGGGGCCTAGGACGCCGCCCTTTCAAGGCGGTAACACGGGTTCGAATCCCGTTGGGGGTACAGGCCAGACGCGGCGCCGGTCACACGGCGGGCGGATGGTATAAATGAATAGGTCTAACGACCTGAGAAGGGCTCGAAAGAGTTCCGGACAAGGTCCCGTAGAGCAGCTAGGAGTGCTCGCCACCCTGTCAAGGTGGAGGTCGCGGGTTCAAATCCCGTCGGGACCGCAGTGAAAACCCCCAGGTGATCCTGGGGGTTCTTTCGTGTCCCGGGCATCTTCGGCAGCCGTCTTCGGCGTCCATATTGCTCGGGCGGCGGCCGCGCCCGGCGACGCCCCGGCCCGGTCAGGGCCGGATCCGCGGCGGCGCCGGTTCGTCGGGGAGCGGCTCCCCGGAGTCCGGGTCCTGCGGTTCGGACGGCTCGTCCGGGATCGGGTCGCCCGGGCCGGGTCCTCCCGGCTCGTCGGCGACGTCCGGTTCCTCGGCGGCCAGCTCCTCGTCCAGGGACGGGCCGCGGCGCTCCTCCTCCGGCGTCATGCCGAAGGCGGCGGCCTCCCGGTACCCCTCGGCGTTGAGGATGTCGTCCTCGAGCGACTCCTCGTTCTCCTCCTCGTCGTCGATGAAACCGAAGGTCTCCTGCTCACCCGCCGCGTACGGCGTGTTCTGGTCGGACATCGCAACCTCCCTGCTCGGTCCTCTCGGGCCATGATCGCGGCATACCCGCCGCGGCGCGGGGTATTCGCGCGTTCGGGGGCCTCGGGCGGCCAGGAGGTGAGGGGGACGGCCGGTTCCCGGCCCCGGGACGGGTCCAGAGCGCACCGGGCGGCCGACGCCGCCCACGGGGGCAGAGTCGGGCCCGCGCAACCTGGAGGACATCTTCGAGCGCGTCCGCCGCGGCCCCGGTGCACCGCGCCGGGCCCGTCTTCGCGCGATCGCGGGGCGCCGCCGCCGCCGGGGAGGGGCCGACCTGCTCCGCGAGCGTATCGGCGGCGCCGCCGGGCGGGGCCCGACCGCGCCCCGACGGACGTGATCCATTTTGGTCACGGCCTGTGATCTCATGATCGCGAGTGAATTTCAAGGCACGTTCACCGCAGGTTCACTTTCTTCGTTAACCTTGTGATGTATGACGAATAACGACCCTGTTCCCCTCGTAGAGGCCGGTTTGCCGCCCGACCGGTTCCTCGACCGGGAAGAGAGCTGGCTGCGGTTCAACGGCCGGGTCCTGCGCCTGGCGCAGTCTCCCGAACTGCCGCTGCTCGAACGGGTCAGATTCCTCTCGATCTTCTCCAACAACCTCGACGAGTTCTTCATGGTCCGCGTCGCCGGGCTCATGCGCCGCCTCGCCACCGGCCTGCCCGTGCGCACCTCCTCGGGCCGCTCGCCCCACGCGCTCCTCAACCGCATCGCCCGCCTCACCCACCAGCTGAGCCTCGAACAGGCCGAGTACTTCCGCGACGAGATCGCCCCCCTCCTCGCCAAGGAGGACATCGCGATCGTCCGCTGGGCCCACCTCGAGGACGCCGAGCAGGCCCGGATGCACGAGCTGTTCCGCACCCGCATCTACCCCGTGCTCACCCCGCTCGTCGTCGACCCCGCCCACCCCTTCCCCTACATCTCCGGGCGGTCCCTCAACCTCGCCGTCCAGGTCCGAGACCCCCGCAACGGCGTCAGCCGCTTCGCCCGCGTCAAGGTCCCGCCGCTCCTGCCCCGCTTCATGGCCGTCGCGCCCGGGCGCTTCACCCCACTCGAGGACGTCATCGCCGCGCACCTCGCGCAGCTGTTCCCAGGCATGGAGGTCCTCGGCCACCACACGTTCCGCGTCACCCGCAACCAGGACCTCGAGATCGACGAGGACATCACCGAGAACCTCCTCCAGACCCTCGAACGCGAACTGCTGCGCCGGCGCTTCGGGCCGGTCGTGCGCCTCGAGGTCGAGGACACCATCGACCCGCGCGTGCTCGACCGCCTCACCGCCGAGCTCGGCGTGGACGAGGAGGCCGTCTACCAGGTCCCCGGCCCGCTCGACCTCGCCGGGCTCGACGCGCTCGCCGACCTCGAGCGCGCCGACCTGAAGTACCCGCGCTTCCGGCCCTCCGAGGCGGTCCTGCCGCCCGACGCGGACCTGTTCGCGGTCATGCGCGACCAGGACGTCCTCGTCCACCACCCCTACGACTCGTTCACCGCCTCGGTGGAGCGGCTCATCGAGGAGGCCGCCGCCGACCCGCAGGTCCTGGCGATCAAGCAGACCCTGTACCGCACCAGCGGCAAGTCCCCCATCGTCGACGCGCTCATCAGCGCCGCCGACGCCGGGAAGCAGGTCGTCGTGGTCGTGGAGATCAAGGCGCGCTTCGACGAGCAGGCCAACATCGACTGGGCCCAGAAGCTGGAGCAGGCCGGGTGCCACGTCATGTACGGGATAGTCGGCCTCAAGACGCACTGCAAACTCGCGCTCGTGGTGCGGCAGGAGTCCGACGGGACCCTGCTGCGCTACAGCCACGTCGGCACCGGCAACTACCACCCCACGACCGCGCGCCTCTACGAGGACTTCGGGCTGCTCACCACCGACCCGAAGGTCGGCGAGGACGTCAACGCGGTCTTCAACCACCTCACCGGGTACTCCCGGGACGAGGACTACCACCGGCTGCTGGTCGCCCCGCACTCCCTGCGCAAGGGCCTCATCGAGCGGATCGACCGCGAGATCGAGAACCACCGCATGGGCCTGCCCGCGCGGCTGCGGTTCAAATGCAACTCGCTCACCGACGAGGGCATCATCGACGCGCTCTACCGGGCCTCCCGGGCCGGCGTCGAGGTCGACCTGTTCCTGCGCGGCATCTGCGCGCTGCGCCCGGGCGTGCCCGGCCTGTCCGAGAACATCCGAGTACGCAGCGTCCTGGGCCGCTTCCTCGAACACTCCCGGGTGTACGTGTTCGAGAACGGCGGCGACCCGGAAGTATGGTTGGGCAGCGCGGACCTCATGCACCGCAACCTCGACCGCAGGGTCGAGGTGCTCGTGCGGGTCGAAGGGGACGCCCACCGCGCGCAGCTGACCTCGCTGCTGGACCGCGGGATGGACACCGACATCCGGACCTGGAGGCTGGGCCCGCTGGGCCTGTGGACCCGGGAACGGGGCGGGGGCGACCTCCAGGAACAACTCATGCAGGAGCACCGTTGATGCAACCCGAGATCTTCGCCGCCGGCGCCGTGCTGTGGCGCCCGGGCGAGGACGGGCCGGAGCTGGCCCTCATCCACCGGCCGAAGTACGGCGACTGGACCTTCCCGAAGGGGAAGCTCAAGCGCGGCGAGCACCTGCTCGCCGCCGCGCAGCGGGAGGTCTTCGAGGAGACCGGGATCCGGCCGGTGCTCGGACGCCCGCTCGCGCCCTCCTTCTACGACAAGGAGGGCCGGCTCAAGCGCGTCGACTACTGGTGCGCCACGCCCGCCGCCGAGGAGGCCGTGGGCGAGGCGGTGGACCCCCGGGAGGTCGACGACCTCGAATGGGTCCCCCTGGCCGACGTGTCCGACCGGCTCACGTACGAACGGGACCAGCCGGTCCTGGAGGACTTCTCCCGCGAGGCCGCCCGCGACACGGTCCCGCTCATCTTCATCCGGCACGCGCTCGCACTGTCCAAAGCGGACTGGTTCGACCAGGACGAGCTGCGGACCCTCAACCAGCGCGGGCGCGAACGGGCCCAGCAGCTCGAGGTGCTCCTCTCGGCCTTCCCGACCGGGCAGGCGTTCAGCTCCACGAGCGCCCGCTGCCTGGAGACCCTGCTGCCGTACTGCGCGGCCGAGGGCATCGCCTTGACCGGCCTGCCCGAGTTCACCCCCGGCACCGCCAAGCCCGGTGACGCGACGGCCCGGCTGGACGAGGTCATCGCCTCCGGGAAGCCCGCGGTCATCTGCGGGCACGGGGAGAGCATCGACGAGCTGGTGGCCTACGCGAGCGGGAGGCTCGGCACCCCGGTCCCCGTGGGCCCCTTGGAGAAGGGCTCGTTCGTGGTCTTCCATACGTTCGAGGGCCGCCTGGTCGCCACCGAAGTGCACGACTGAGGCCCTCCCGGGGTCGGTACTGCCCGGGCCGTGGCCCGGTGGGATCTGTTTCGTTGCGCGTGTTCGATGCGGTCGGTCTGGCGCGCCTGTTGTTCTGGCCGGTGGGGTGTCGGGCTCGGCCGAGCCCGACACCCCACCGCCGCTCCGCGGAGGAGCCGGCACCGGGCGGGGACCGCGCGCGGGTGGATTCCCGCGCGCGGCCGCGGTATGGCGACGTTCGCGAATACCCTCTTGTCGCCGCCATCCCGCCGGTGCCGAATGGCTGCTTTTTTGCTATCTATGCAACACGAAGCGCCACCGAACGGCAACAGAAAGTTCGCCGCCTGTGGATAACTTCGTCGTCCTCAGCGTCTCAGCTGCTCAGTCGCCTGTGGATAACTCCTACCGGGTCAGGCGGATCGATTCGACGTAGACGCCCCCGGCCCGGAAGCGCAGGAACAGGTGCTGCGTGCCCGCCGCGCCCTCGAGGGGAGCGGCGACGTCGGTGAAGGCCTGGCGGTCGCCGGTCTTCGGGACCTCGACCTCCGCCAGGAGCGGGCCGTCCGGGCCCGCGGCGCGGACCTCGATCACCGGGTCGGCCAGGTCGGCCCATGCCGCTCCCGTTGTGGCCGTGCGCAGTTCGATGCCCGTGGCACCGTCGAGGGCTACGTTGGTGAAGCCCACGTAGTCGCCCGCCCGGCGGGACGCCGTCGAGTGGTAGCCGCCCTCGCGCTTGAGCGTGTGCAGCTTCGAGACCTCCCAATAGGTCACGCCTTGCGCGATCGTGGCCTTCTCCCAGACGTTGGCCGCCTCCGAGAGGTCGAGCGGGGCGATCGTCTCGCCCTCGATGCGGATCTCGGCCCCGGGCCCCGAGCCGTTGCCCGCGACGACCGCGTACGTGCCGGTCTCCACGACCCGCCTGCCGTTCACCACGTCCCACACGAACAGGTCCTGCGGGTCGACCGTGATCGCGACGCGCCGCGTCTCGCCCGGGGCGACGTCCTTGACGCGCTGGAAGCCCGCGAGCTGGAGCCCGGGCACCTGATCGCCGTACACCGAGTCCTTGGACGCGGCGTAGACCAGCGCGACCTCGTCGCTGGTGCGGTCGCCGGTGTTGCGCAGGTCGAACGAGACCTGGAACGGCGTGCGGGCGTCGGCCGACGCCGGGACGTCGAGCGCGCCGTATTCGAACGTCGTGTACGTCAGGCCGTGCCCGAAGGCGTACACGGGCTCGGCCTGCGAGTAGCGGTAGGTGAGCCCCGCCGCGATCACGTCGTACTCGAGCATGTCGACCTCGTCGACCCGCCACGGCTCGGTGTTCGGGCCCGGCTTGGGCAGGGAGGCCGTGTCGGCCAGCCAGGTCGAGGTGAGGCGCCCTGCCGGCGCGTAGTCGCCCGCCAGGGCCTCGGCCAGGGCGGTGCCGGCGGCCTGGCCGGCGTGCGAGGTGTAGAGGATCGCGGCGACGTTCGGGTCGGCGGCGATGTCGCCGATCGCCAGGGGGTAGGCCGAGACCACGACGACGACGGTGCGGGCGGGTTTGGCGGCGGCGACGGCGCGGACGAGGTCGGCCTGGCGCGGGGCGAGGTCGAGGCCGGGCCGGTCGAAGCATTCGCGGGCGTTGACGAGCGGGTGGTTGCCGACGAAGACGACGGCCCAGTCGGCTTCGGCCGCGACGGCGGCGGCCGCGGCGGGGCCGTCCTCGACGAGGGTCTCGGTGAGTTCGGTGCCGTGGTCGCCCTTGCTGAGCGGGAGGGTGCCGTCGGCGGCGAGGCGGGGGCGGTAGGGGCCGTCGGGTTCGGAGGGGACGTGGTTCATGCCGAACAGGTCGGCGGTCTCGGCGCCGCGCACGTAGTGGAAGTTCTGGTGGGTGAACCAGGCGTTGGCGTCGATCATCGCGTCGTCGTCGGCGCGCAGGAGCGGGCCGGTCGCCTCGCCGGAGGCGCCGGCCTGGTTGGCGAAGCTGGCGGGGCCGTCGTCCCGTTGGAGGAGGTTCGCGGCGATGAAGCGGCCGGTGCCGTTGTGGCGGAACATGTGCTGGTCGTGGGCCCAGTCCCAGACTTCGAAGGTCTCGTCGTCGCCCAGGGTGTCGGCGGTGGCGGCGAGGGCGCCGTCGTCGCGGACGGTGACGTATTTGCCGCCGGCTTTCCAGGCGATGCGGTCGCCGCCGGTGTGGTGGGTGAGGTCGGGGAATCGTTCCTTTAGCGCCGCGAGGGGGGTGGTGCGGCGTTCGGCGGGGACGAGGGGGCTGTAGTAGTCGCGGAGGTTGAGGTCGGCGAGGGGGCCGAGGACGGCGATGCTCGCGTTGTCGGGGAGCGGGAGGGCGCGGTCGGCGTTCTTGAGCAGGACGAGTTGTTCGCGGGCGGCCTGGAGGGCGAGTGCGGCGGCCTCGGGGCGCAGGTGCGGGCGGGGGTCGGCGGGGATGCGGTTGTACTCGCAGGCGTCGCCGTCGAGGAGGCCGGTGCGGACGAGGAAGGTGAGCCAGTCGCGGGCGGCCCGGTCGATGTCGGCGGCGGTGAGGCCGAAGAGGCCGCGGCGGACGGCTTCGGCGGCGCCTGCGACGAAGGGCAGGTCGGAGCCGTCGTGGAAGTGGGTCTGGCCGGCGTGGAGCATGAGGCCGGAGGCGTAGACGCCGATCTCGTCGCGGTCGATGTCGCGGCCTTCTTCGGCGGCGAGGGCCTTGGGGTAGGGGAGGTCGGCGTCGGGCTGCTCCCAGGTGTCCCAGGGGGCGCCCTTGGCGGTGTGGAGGTTGACGCCGTCCCAGCCGTCGGGGAGGAAGAAGAAGACGCCGTCGGGGGTCCATTCGTCGCGGAGGGTCGCCAGGATCGGGGAGATGATCGAGGGGACGCCGTTGACGAGGTTGTAGGCGGTCATGGCGCCGTGGACGGCGCCGGCCTCGACGGGCTTGCGGTAGGGGACGGCCTGGTACTCGTGGAGGGCGCGCACGCTCATGGACGCGGAGGTGCGGTGGCGGTGGTATTCGTGGTCGTAGCCGAGGAAGTGCTTCATCTGGGGGAGGATGCGCACGTAGTCGGGGTGGCGTCCGCGCAGTCCCCAGGCGTAGGCGGTGGTCATGGCGGCGACGTGGAGGGGGTCTTCGCCGAAGCCCTCTTCGAAGCGGCCGGCGAGGGGGTTGGAGCGGATGTCGGCGACGGGCCCGAAGCCGGCGTAGACGCCGGTGTCGCGGGCGCGGGTCTCGTGGGAGACGACGTCGCCGATCTGTTCGAGCAGGTCGGTGTCCCAGGTGGCGCCGAGGCCGATGGCCTGGGGGAAGAGGGTGGCGTCCGCGTGGTGGCCGGAGCCGTGGAGGACCTCGTTGAACCGGTTCTGGAGTGCGGGGAGGGTGAAGCCGTCGGCGAGGACGGTCTCGGGGACGCCGTTGAGGCAGGCGGCCTTCTGCTCGTCGGTCATGAGGGCGAGGAGGGCCTCCACGCGTTCGGCGACGGGCCGGTTCGGGTCGAGGTAGTCGGGAGCGCTCATGCTCGTCCAATCGGTCGGCGTCTGATGTGATACCCCGACATTACGACGGACGACCGAACTAATTCAAGTGAGTTGAGGCGAGACCCGCATGAGCGCCCGGACACACCAGCGCACGGCAGGGCACGGCGCGAGGCCGCACCGTCCTACGCCGGTTGGTTACGATTCTCCCCATGAGCCCCGGCCCCCAAGGAACTTCGCTCGGCGTCGACTTCGGCACCTCGCACACGATCGCGGTCGTCCGCCGCGCCGACGGGAGCGTGCGACCGCTGCTGTTCGACGGCGCGCCGCTGATGCCCTCCGCGGTGTGCGCCGACCCCGACGGCGGGCTCCTGGTCGGCCGCGACGCCGTCCATTCGGGACGCCGGCACCCGGAGCGGTTCGAGCCCAACCCCAAGCGACTCATCGACCGCCCCTCCACGCTCCTGGGCGAGCGCGAGTACCAGGTGGCCGACCTCATCGCGGCCGTGCTCGACGCGGTCGCCGACGAGTGCCGCCGCGTGGTCGGGCACCCCGCGCAGGTCACCCTCACCGTCCCGGCCGAGTGGGGCCCGGCGCGCCGCCGGGTCGTCGAGGACGCCGCCGCCCGCTCGGGCCTGGGCCAGGTCCGCCTCGTCCCCGAGCCGGTCGCCGCCGCCACCTACTACGCCGAGGCGCTCAAGCACCGCATGGCCGTGGGCGCCTCCATCGTCGTCTACGACCTCGGGGCGGGCACCTTCGACGCGAGCGTGGTGCGCCGCACCGGCGACGGCTTCGAGACCGTCGCCCTCGACGGGCGAAGCGACCTGGGCGGCCTGGACATCGACGCGGCCCTCATCGAGCACCTCGGCGTCACCTACGGCACCCGCGACGGCTGGAAGCGCCTGATCAACCCGACCACGATCGAGGAGCGCCGCCACTTCCGCGAGTTCCAGGAGGAGGTCCGCAGCGCCAAGGAGCGGCTCTCGCGCCATCAGCAGGCCGACATCGCGATCCCGCTGTTGGACGTCGAGGCGCACCTGACGCGCACCGAGCTCGAGCGGATCGCCGCGCCCCACCTGGAGCAGACCATCCGGGTCACGCAGGCGGTCATCCGCTCCGCGGACCTGGACGTGGCCGACAGCGCCGGGGTGTTCCTCGTGGGCGGCGCCAGCCGCATGCCCCTGGTCGCGACCATGCTCCACCGCTCGCTCGGCCTGGCCCCCACCGTCCTCGACCAGCCCGAGGTCGTCGTCGCCGAAGGCAGCGTCCTGTGGACGCAGGCCGGCCCGGGCACCGCCACCTTCCCCCTCCAGTACCCGGCGACGCCGGCGGCGAGCGCCTACGCCCCGACCGCGCTCACCCCGCACGCCTCGCCCCAGCAGGCGCCCCCGCACACCGAACCCGCAGCGCCCCAGCAGCTTCCGTCGGCTCCCTACCGGCCCACCCCGCAGGCCGCGCCGTCTCCGCAGGAGGCGCGGAACGCCGCGCCCGTCTCGCCCCCGGGCACGAACTACCAGCCGCCGCGGCAGGACCCGGGCCGGGCCCTGCCGCCGCGCGCGCAGCAGACCCCGCCGGTCGCGGTGTCCGGCGGCGACGACCCGCCGCCGCGGACCGAGGCGCAGCGCCTGCGCGCCAGGCGCGTCGGCAGGCGCCTCATCGCCGGGTTCATCGCCGTGGACCTGGTCATCATCGCGGGCCTCGCCTGGTACTTCAACCGCGACAACGGGGACGACGACTCGGGCGGCTCCTTCGACGTCGAGGCCGGCGGCTACTTCGACGCGGACTGGGATCCCGCCGTGGCCGGCACCATGGTCAGCGAGGCCGTCGGCGCCCACGACGGCGCCGTCATCTCCTTCGCCGCCGTCGACACCGAGGACGGGCAGATGCTCTTCTCCGCCGAGTCCGACGGCACGATCAAGCAGTGGTCGATGGACGCCGGCGACCTCGTGAGCACCTACACCGTGGAGGACGGCATCGACCGGATCGAGGCCACCGCGACCTCCGAGGGCGAACCGATGATCGTCGCGGTCGACCACGGCTACTCCCCGCACGTCTGGACGCCCTCGACGCAGGAGTTCCGCTACTCGGGCACCCCGGAACTGGCCGGCGACGTCGGCCGGATCGCCGTCGGCATCGACGACGGGACACCGGTCCTGGGCATCCTCAACGAGGAGTCGTTCGAGCTGTTCGGCATCGAGGGCGGGGGCACCTTCGGCGTCAGCCCGATCCCCGGCAACAACGGCTGGCCGAACTTCTTCACCTCGACCGAGGGCGGGTATACCGGCCTGGTCGCGGTGGACCCGTCCCACCGGCTGTCGGAGATCGACAGCTCGGGCGCGGGCATCGTGGGCTACCTCGATGACACCGGCGACTGGCCCGAGGACGTCGCGGTGGCGGCGCTGCGCGTCGTCTACTACGACGGCGCCGCGCACGCGATGATGCTCGGCGAGGACGAGACGCTGTACTTCTGGAACCTCGAGACGTACGAGCCGGCGTTCAACCCGGTCCTGCACGCCGGCGCGGGCGACCGGTTCCACGACCGGATCCTCGACACCGAGGCCGGCCCCGCGTTCATGTACGTCGACGCCGCGGCCGACGCCTACCTCCAGGACTTCGCGGCGTCCGAGCCGATGCCCCTCGACAGCGCGACCACCGGGGACGTCACCGGCCTGGAGGACCTCACCGCCAACGACCAGCGGATCGCCGTCACCGGCGACGCGGACGGCAACATTCAATTCTGGAGTCTGGGACTGTGATCATCCTGGTCGTCGCGGCGGTCATCGTCGCGGCCGCAACCGCATACGCCATCTGGGCCATGGGCCAAGAGCGCCGCATCGAGACCACCGTGCGCCTCGACGCCCGCGCGAACGAGGTCTGGGCGGTCCTCACCGACTTCCCCGCCTACGGCGAGTGGAACCCGTTCCTCACCGCCGTCTCCGGCCTCCTCGCCGAGGACGAGCGCCTCGACGCCACCTTCACCCAGGCGAACGGGAAGACCAGCCGCTTCCGGCCCCGGGTCCTGCGCGTCTCCCCGGCCCGCCAGATCCGCTGGCTCGGCAAGCTCGGCCCCGGCGGCCTGTTCGACGGCGAGCACTACTTCGTGCTCGCCCCGCAGGAGGACGGCACCACCGTCCTCACCCACGGCGAACGCTTCACCGGCGTCCTCGTGCCGCTCCTGGGGCGGCTCCTGGCCGACACCGAGCAGGGCTTCACGGCGATGAACGACGCGCTCGCCGCCCGCCTCGCGGCCCTCGGCGACGGCCCGGACGGCGACGCCCTCGACGACTGAGCCTGGCCGCGACCGCAACCGGCGCGTTTCGACCCCGCCCGGTTCGACCCTGCGCGTTTCGACCCCGCCCGGTTCGACCCTGCGCGTTTCGACCCTGACGCGACGGATCGCGCCGCGGCAGGTGCCGCGGCGCGATCCGCCTCATGCAGTCCCCCGGAACCGGGCTGCGCCGCAAACGGCGCGCCCCGGCCTCCGCGGTTTAGCCCAGCAGGCCCGCGCCGGCCAGTTCGGTCGCGCCGGAGACCGTGTCGGCCGCCGAGCCAGCAACACCTTCGGAGGTGGTGTTGCTGACCAGGCCGCCGGTCAGGCCGCCGACGACGGGCACGTTCGAGGCCACGCCGCCGACCGTGTCGAGACCGGGAACGGGGAGCGCCTCTTCGTTGAGGTCCACGTCGGCCGCCTCGGCGGTCGCGAGCTCCTTGTGGCTGTCGTGGTGGTCGTGGCCGCCGGGGATCTCCGCGTCCGAGCCGCCGTCGCACGAGGCGCTGGCGTAGCCGAGGATCGCGATGGCGTTGCCGCACACGTTGATCGGGGCCTGGATCGGGGCGAAGACCTGGTTGCCGTTGCCGAGGCCGACGTTGTCCTGCGTGGTGAGGTCGCCCGCACCGGCGTAGTCGGCGTCGGCGCCGCCCTCGCAGCCCGCGTCCGAGACCCCGCCGATGGCGACGGCGTTGCCGCAGGCGTTGATCGGGGCCTGGATCGGCGCGAGGAGCTGGTTGCCCGACAGCGCGCCCCAGTTGTTCTGGGTGGTGGTGTCGTGGCCGGTCGACTCGGTCGTGCGCCCCGACTCGACGGTGCCGGATTCGAGCGTGGCGCTGGAGCCGCCGTCGGACCAGCCGTTGGCGACGCCGCCGACGGCGGCGGCGATGGCCGAG
Organism: Glycomyces harbinensis; assembly: GCF_900101745.1. GTDB lineage: Bacteria > Actinomycetota > Actinomycetes > Mycobacteriales > Micromonosporaceae > Glycomyces > Glycomyces harbinensis. Next base: position 70,595 of record NZ_FNAD01000005.1, read on the forward strand.
ACCTCGACCGGCGCCTGGATCGGGGCGAAGACCTGGTTGCCGTTGCCGAGGCCGGTGTTGTTCTGCGTGGTGAGGTCGCCCGCACCGCCGAACTCGGCGGTGGAGCCGCCCTCGCAGCCGGCGTCGGCGGTGCCGAGGACGGCCGCGGCGACGCCGCAGATGTTGATGGGCGCCTGGATCGGCGCGACCACCTGGTTGCCCGACACGGCTCCGACGTTGTCCTGCGTGGTGACGTCAGGACCCCAGGCGTGAGCGGTGCCGGCGCCGGCGACGAGGACGGCCCCCGCAGCGACGAACCCGGTCTGCGCGGTCTTGCGTGCCCATGAGTAGTTCACGAAGTTTCACCTTTCAGGGAAATCGTTCTTGCTGTTCCATCACGTGTCCCCCGTGAAGCTCCGTGGCTCCAATAGCTTTGTGCGCGTTCGAGAAGGCGGGCTGGGTCTCGCCTGAACGGGGTGCATTGAAACCGGGAGAGTTATCGATTCGGCGGCGGGCCGCCCGGGCGGCGCGTGCCCCGGCCGCGTTCGCCCCCTGCGACGGTGCACCGTCGCGGGGAGGTCGTGCGGTCTGGAGCGCGGCCGGACCCGGGCGGGTCCGCGAGCCGTGGTCGGCCGCCGGCTCTGCGAGCGAGGCGGCCGGTCGTGTACGCCCTAGAAGGGCAGCGGGACCGGAAGGCCGCCGCCGAGGCCGCTGAGCAGGTCGCCCAGCGGGTCGCCCGCGTCAGCGGGCTGGTCCTTGTCACCCTTGTCCGGGTTGACCTGGTCGACGGTCTTGTCGACGTCCTTGGCCTCGGCGTCGGGGCCCGAGGGCATCACCGCGCCCAGGCCCGGGATCGCGTCGACCGGGATCGCGTTGAGCCCGGGCACCTTGTCGGTGACGCCGCCGGCCAGGCCGGTCACCGCGTCAGGAGAGACCGGGAGCCCCCCGAGGGCTTCCGGCGTCGCCATGACCAGGTCGTCGGCCGATTCCTCGACGTCGGCGGTCCCGGCGGCCTGAGCGGCCGTACCCGCGAGCAGCAGAGCCCCCGTGGCGAGGCCTCCGACGAGGCCCGCCGTACGCGCAGTGCGCATCTTCATCTGCTTTGTTGCCTTTCTCCGTACCGCGGAGCATTGGTCGGCGCTGGGGAAGCAGCACGAATCGACCGCCGCGCGGTGCAAGATCGCTGAATTGTCAGTCGTTCACCAGCGGGTCGGGCAGTACGTTCGCCGTGGGGCGCCCGCTGCTGCCGACGGCGGCTCTCAGCCGCGACCTCGCCGGCTGGATCTCCGGCGGATCGAGAACCGCTCTCGCTGTCCGGTGGACCGGTGACACTCCGGCCCGGCCGCGTCGGGTTGGTGACGCGGCCACCCTGACTAACTGGAGTGGCACGGAGGCGGTTACGCCCAGACGCGAAGAAATTCGAAAAAGATGCGTTGTTGCGGCCCCTGAATGTGGGGATGACTCATATGCCCGTTCCGGACGCGAAGCGGCCCTCCACGCGAATGTGAAGGGCCGCAACTCGAAAGAAGGATCAGGCGCTCATCGGCGCCACTGCTCGTGGCCGTTCGGCGGCGCGGCCTGCGGGTACGGCTCCACCTTGCGCAGGATCATGGTGTCCGTGCGCCCCGCCCCGCCGTCCCGGTCGCCGCCGCCGCGCCTCTTGCGGATCAGCTTGACCGTGCGCGCGACGACGAACCACAGGAAGAGCGCTCCGATGACGCCGAGCACGAGCTTGGAGAGGATGCCGGAGTACTGGTCGATGATCGGCTGGATCGTCGGCCCGAACGCGAAGCCCAGGCCGATCCAGATCGAGTTCCACACCACCGACCCGACGAGCGTGTAGCCCGTGAACTTCCAGAAGGGCATCTTCTCGATGCCCGCCGGGACCGAGATGGCGCTGCGCACCAGCGGCAGGCAGCGCCCGGCCAGGACCGCGATGCCGCCCCATCTGGCGAAGACCTTCTCCGAGCGCTCGAAGTCCTTGAGCTCCAGCAGCGGAACCTTCTCGAACAGCCACCGGGTGCGCTCGCGGCCGAACGCGTAGCCCACGTAGTACAGGATGTACGCCCCGAGCATCGACCCGATCGCGGCGCAGAGCATCACCAGCCAGAAGTTCATCTTGCCGTCGTAGGCGAGGTATCCGGCCACCGGCAGGATCAGCTCGGAGGGGATCGGGGGGAAGACCGACTCGATCGCGAGGGCCAGGCCCACCCCGACCTCGCCCAGGCTCTCCATGAGCCCGAGCACCCACTGGATGAAGTCGCCCTGCCCTTCGGCTTCGGGAATCTCAGTCGACGCGGTGGCCATTGCCAGGCCTTGGCTGAGGAAGTTCACGCCGCCAGCGTATCCGGCTCGCGTTCGGCCCCGCTTCGGTCGTCTGACCGACTCCCGCGCACCCGCTCGGGGCCGCCGCCCGACCCGTCGCGGCCGGGTGTCGCGCGATGTGCGGGCCCGGGCCATACTTAGTGGTAATTCCGCGCTTCTTACGGCTCGCACGCACACCGTCGGCCCGATCAGCGCTGTCGGATCGCAGTTGGAGGGGCTTCGATGAGCCGCACGGTCGGGCCGTACCGGGACGTCGCGACCGCCCGCGTCGAAGGCGCCTACGAGCTGTGCGAGGGCCAGGACGAGAACGGACGCCCCGTCCAGATCCTCACCCTCGGATCGACCTCCTCCAAGGACCCGGCCCGCCGCGGCCTCCTGTCCGACACCGTCGCCTGGGCCTACGCCACCGCCGGACCCGAGGACGCCCCGATCCTCGTCGCCGACCTCGAAGCCGAGCAGCCGTACGTGGTCGTCCTGCGCGACGCGCGCCTGCGCGGCGCCGACCGCATCATGGACCGGCTCCTGGCCCTCGGCCCCGCCACCGGGCCGCTCCCGGTCGGCCCCGCCGCCGCGGCCCAGCGCGCCGCCCACCAGCTGGCCGCCGCGCAGCGGTCCGCCGCGCCCGCCTCGCCGTCGGGCCCGCCCTCGCCGCCCATGTCGCCGCCGGTCATCATGATCGCCCCGCCCAAGAAGCGCTCGCAGCTCAAGCCGATCCTCATCGGGATCGGCTCGGTCGTGGTCATCCTCGCGCTCGTCGTCGGCTTCTGGGTCCTGCTCTCCGGCGGCGACGCCGACGAACCGGACGGCTCGGTCGCCGAGGACACCGGCTCGGCCGCGCTCGACGAGGACGCCGGCCAGCCCACCGAGGGCGCCGAGGCCGAGGAGGGCGACCGGACGCCGCACTGGGACGCCGAGGCGCCCTCCGAGCGCGTCGGCGGCACCGTGTTCGACGAGAACGCCGACACCCAGGTCATCGCCTACGAGAACTGGCCGTTCGCCTTCAAGGTCCCCGCGGGCTACGCGTGCGTGCAGGACGGGCAGTCCGCGGTGTGCACCGCCGGCGAGTCCGACTCGGCGATCACCGTCGGCTGGGAGGAGTGCCGGGGCGAATGCCCCGAGGCCGCCCGCGAGGCGATGCGCGAGGCGCTGCCCTACCAGCCGCTGAGCAACCTGGGCAACGGCGACATCGGGCTCGCCGAGCGCACCGAGGTGTACGGGCGCTGGCGCGGGTCGATGAGCGTGTTCGTGACCTCCTCGGACGGGGCCTTCCACGCGTTCACGAGCGCCGACGTCGAGACCGACCGCACCGAGGAGACCTGGCAGGTCTTCAACGACGTGCTCAACCAGGCGATGGCGCGCACCGAGGCGTCTTAGCGGTCCGCGACCGGACCGCCGAGGGCCTCAGTCGCCGCGTCCGTCCCAGGCGGTCAGCGCCGCGTCGATGATCTCGGTGGACGAGGGCGCCGGCTGCGGGATGGCGCCGCCGAGGCCGTGCTGTGCAAGCAGCTCGAGGTAGCGCTCGCTCGCGTAGGAGCGCAGGAGGTTCTGCGCGGCCTCCTGCTCGTCCTCGGACAGGCCGGCGCGCACGAGCATGGGGTATTCGAACTGGGCGACCTGCGCGGACCCGGTCGGGATCTGGAGTTCCGCGCCGCCCGCCGCGTTGGCGGCGGCGACCTCGGGGGCGGACATGACGGGGGTCCCGTCGCCGCCTTCGACGGTGTGGCCGTCCACGCCGAACAGGATGATCCACATCAGGCTCGCGGCGTGGGCGCGGGGGTCCTGGAGGGCCACGTCGGCCTCGTCGGGGAGGAGGTCGTCGGTGCCGGTCCCGGCGGGCACGGCCATGCCGACCGCGGCGGTGGCGGTGGACTCCTGGAGGACGTCCCACTGCCCGGGGAGGTCGGAGCCGGGCATGTTGCGCCACAGGGCGGTCTCGGGGACCCACACGTCCGCGTCGGACGCGCCGATGTCCCCGGAGGCGACGGCCTCGACGGTGATGTCGGCGCACACGTCGGAGCCGCGCGAGGGGGCCCCGCCGCCGGCGGCGACGAACTCCTCGATGACGGCGGCCATCTCCGGGGCCGCGGCGACCGTGAGGTCGACCTCGGTCCCGCAGGACTGCACGTGCGCGATGGCCGCGTTGAGCGTGTAGGCCGTTACCGGCGCGAAGACGGCGAGCAGGGCCACGCCGCCGAGGAGGCGGCGTCCCTCTTTCGAGAGGCGCCCCCGTCTGCGGTGAATGCCGGCCATGTGACGAGTGTATGACTTGGCGGGAGCGCAGTCGAGTTCGCGTTTTTCAGTTATCCCATGCGGACCGTGAGCGACAGCCCTTGCGGGGCTGCGGGACGGCGTCCCCCGCCATGGTCTCGGCCGGGGTCCGGCTCAGGCCGACCCGGCGCCTCGCCAGCTGGTCGAGACCGGTTCGGCGCCGGTCGGCCGTTCGCGTCCGCGGGGCTTCAACGGCGCCGGGGGCGCCGCTTCGGCGGCGTCAGCAGGTCGGCCACGATCCGCATCGTCTCGGGGACGAGGCGGAAGTAGGCCCACACACCGCGCTTGTCGCGCTGCACGACCCCGGCCTCGGCCAGGATGCGCAGGTGGTGGCTGACGGTCGGCTGCGACAGCCCGAGCGGTTCGGTGAGCTCGGCTACGCATGCCTCCTGCTCGGGAGCCGCTTGGATGAGGCTGATGAGCTGGAGACGGTTCGGATCGGCGAGTGCTTTGAGGACACCCGCGATGCGCTCTGCGTCGGATTTGGAGAGCGTTTCGCCGCTGACCGGCGAGACGGGAGTCTCAGCCTCGACGGTGACTCGCACCATGATCGTGTTCCTTCCGGATTGGTTCCAGTCGGTACTGGATCGGCCGCACTGCCATTAATCCAGTTCCAACCCTGAATATGCCCTCGCGTTGTGGCCGGGCGGTAACGACGACGCTTCCGGCTCGCAAAGGGTTTCGGTTCCTATGGATCGCGAGGGGACTGCACCAAGTTCCGCTTCGGATCCACCGCCGAGATTACGCCTGCTCCGCCAGTGGGGGCTACCGCCGCCACGGGATCGGTTCGCAGGCCACAGGATCGTTTATTCAGTTAATACCAGGCTACCAGGAGTTATATCTAAATTCCCCTATATTTAAGCGGTTGCCGCATGTTCGGTGAGAGCCGATTCACGTGCCGACACGAATCGAAGTCCCAACATATAGAACATCCCTGATCATGGAGCTTAGCGCGAGGCGCGCCGGATTGCGGCCCGCATATGTTTCGGCGCGGTTACATGGGCTTGAGAATCCACACATTCGAGAGGGTCTGACATGAAAAAAGGACGGGGCCGCCGGCCCCGTCCGCGTCGCATTCCCATTCAGTCCCGGGGGCGGGCGGTGGATCCGCGCTCGATGAGCTCGGCCTCGACCATGAGCTCCTCGGGGTAGTCCTCGTCCTCGACCAGCGCGGCCTCCAGGGCCTTGACGCCCATGTCGTGCAGCGGCAGGGCGACCGTGGTGAGCGAGGGGGTGAGGTCGCGCACGACCGGGATGTCGTCGAAGCCCGCGACCGAGACCTGCCCGGGGATGCTCACGCCGCCTTCGCGCAGCGCCGTGCACAGGCCGGTGGCCTGCACGTCGGAGGTCACGAACACCGCGGTGGGGAGCTTGTCGCCGTCGAGGAGGCTGCGCCCGGCCTGGTAGCCGCCGTCGCGGCTGAACTCGGCGGGGACGTGCACGATCTCGGCCTCGTCGGGCAGGGCCGACAGGAAGCCCTCGCGCCGTTCGCGGACGACCTGGAGCTGCTCGGGCCCGGCGACGACGGCGAAGCGGCGGTGGCCCAGTTCGGACAGGAACCGCGCCAGGGCGGCGGCGCCCTCGCGGTTCGCCGGGCGCACCACGCGCCCGGGCAGTCCCGGCTGGCCCACGCTGACGACGGTGGCGCCCAGTTCCAGCAGGTCCGACAGGTGCTCGGAGAGGCGCTGCTCGGCGGCCTTGTCGGTGGTGCGCGAGCCGGCCACGATGACCGCGCGCGGCCGGTAGCCGCGCAGCGAGTCCAGGTGCTGCACTTCCGAGTCGGGGTCGATGCCGGTGTCGGCGATGAGCACGCGGACGTTGCGGCGGGCCGCCTCGGCGAGGACCCCGCCGGCGATCTGGCCGAAGTAGGGGTCGGTCACGTCGTGCAGGAGCAGGGCCACGGTCTGGGACGTCGCGCGCGCGAGCACCTGGGCGCCGACGTTGGGGGCGTAGCGCAACCGGCGGGCCGCCTCCCGCACCCGTTCGCTGAGCTGGTCGCTCACCCGGTGCGGGGAGCCGTTGAGCACGCGAGAGGCGGTGGCCACCGAGACGCCGGCGGCTCGGGCGACATCGGCCAGTCGGGCCGGTTGTTTGCGTTCCATCTCGCTGAGGCTACTCATCTGCGGAAAGCGCTGCTCAAGCGGTCCTCAGGCGCCGTTCTCTCCACACTCGCCACACCACATACGCCACGGCAGCAACGCCGACGCCGGCGGCGGCGACCTTGACCGGACTGGGTCCGGACAGGGGCTGGCGCAGGGCCACGGGGCGCCGGAACGTCAGCTGCGGCCACCCCTCCTCCTGCGCGAGGCGGCGCAGTCCGCGGTCGGGGTTGACCGCGCGCGCGAAGCCGACCGCCCGCAGCATCGGCTCGTCGGTGATCGAGTCGGAGTAGGCGAAGGAGGCGCCGAGGTCGATGCCGCGCTCGTGGGCGAACCCGCGCATGGCCGCGGCCTTGGCCGGGCCGGCCGCGTAGAAGTCGATCTCGCCGGTGTAGCGGCCGTCGTCGCCGATGACCATGCGGGAGGCGATGACGTCGGTGGCGCCGAGCATCCGCCCGATGGGCGCGACCATCTCCTCCCCGGAGGCGCTGACGAGGACGACCGCGCGTCCCGCCGAGCGGTGGGCCTCGATGAGGGCGGCGGCCTCGGCGTAGACGGCCGGGGCGATGAGCTGGTCGAGGGTCTCCTCGACGATCGCGCGGACCTCGGCGGCGGGCCAGCCGCGCGAGAGCTCGGCGATGGAGTCGCGGGTGCGCGCCATCTGCACCTCGTCGGCCGAGCCGCCGAGGCGGAACAGCAGGTGCGAGTAGGCGACCTTGAGGACGTCGCGGCGCGCGAGCAGCCCGCCCTGGTAGAGCGGGCGGGAGAAGGCCAGGCTGCTGGCCTTCGCGATGATGGTCTTGTCGAGGTCGAAGAAGGCCGCTCCCGGACGCGACCGGGACGGCGCCAGAACCGGTTCGAGCGAGAGTGCCGGCGATCCGTTGATCGGCTCCGCTGCGTTCATGCCGCAAGTCTAGACACGGCGGCAACCCCGTTTCGACCTCTTGTCCCGCAGCGCCCGCGGTGTCGCACCGCCGTCCCGCGGCCGACCCCGAGGGGAGGCGCGGGGGGCTTTCGGCGGGCGCGCGGGCAGCGCCCGGGGGCCGGAGCGCGGGCCCCCGAAGACCAGGGTGCCCGCGGGGTGCGACAGTTCGGGCCCGCCGCGGCCCGGCCCGTGTCCGAGGCCACGTCCAGCGGGTACGGCCGCAATGGTTCACCGCGGCTGTCGGTGCCGGGCCGTAGGCTGGCGCCATGTCGAAGAGCCAGCGAATCGCCTACGCCTGCGGCGCGTGCGGAGTCCGCGTCCCCAAGTGGGTCGGGCAGTGCCCCGACTGCGGCGAGTGGGGGTCGATGGAGGAGACCGCCGCCCCGCCCCGGCAGGGCGTCGGCGGCGGCACCTCGGCCGCGCCGACCGCCCGGCGGCCGGCCAAGCCCGCGATGCGCATCGGCACCGTCTCCGCCGCGCAGGCCGCGAGCCTGCCGACCGGCATCGGCGAGTTCGACCGCGTCATGGGCGGCGGCCTCGTCCCCGGCGGCGTCACCCTCATCTCCGGCGAGCCCGGCGTCGGCAAGTCCACACTGCTCCTCGAAGTCGCCCACCGGTTCGGCGAGGCCGGGTACGGCAAGGCCCTCGTCGCCACCGGCGAGGAGTCCGCCTCGCAGGTCCGGCGCCGCGCCGACCGCACCGGCTGCCTCTCCGAGGAGCTCTACCTCGCCGCCGAGACGGACCTGGGCGCCGTCCTCGGCCACGTCGAGGACGTCAAGCCCGGGCTGCTCGTCCTCGACTCGGTCCAGACGGTCATCGCCCCCGACACCGACGGCGTCCCCGGCGGCGTCACCCAGGTCAAGGCCGTCGCCAGCGCGATCACCGCTGAGGCCAAGGCGCGCAACATGGCCGTGATCCTCGTCGGTCACGTCACGAAGGACGGCGGCATCGCCGGGCCGCGGGCGCTGGAGCACCTGGTCGACACGGTCGTGCACTTCGAGGGCGACCGGCACTCGATGCTGCGGCTGCTGCGCGGGGTGAAGAACCGGTTCGGGCCGGCCGACGAGGTCGGGTGCTTCGAGATGACCGAGGACGGGATCGTGTCGCTCGCGGACCCCTCGGGGCTGTTCCTCGACGACGCGCCGACGGAGCCGACGCCGGGCACGTGCGTGACGGTGACGATGGAGGGGCGCCGGGCCGTTCCGGTGGAGGTGCAGGCGCTGCTGGGGAAGTCGGTGAAGGACGGGGCGATTCCGCGGCACACGGTGTCGGGGCTCGACCAGGCGCGGTTGAACATGGTCCTGGCGGTGCTGACGCGGCGCGGGGGGATGCGCCTTCTGGACCGGGAGGTGTACGCGACGACGATCGGCGGGATCAAGGTGCGCGAGCCGGCTTCGGATCTGGCGCTGGCGCTGGCGCTGGTGAGCGCGGATCAGGAGATCGCGGTGAGCGCGGACCTGGTGGCGATCGGGGAGGTGAGCCTGACCGGGCAGGTGCGGCGGACGGTGAACGCGGACCGGCGGATCAGCGAGGCGGCGCGGCTGGGGTTCAAGTCGGCGATCGTGCCGAAGGGTTCGGTGTCGGAGCGGCACAGGGGGATCGAGGTGGTTGAGGTCGAGACGATCATCGACGCGAAGCAGGCGGCGGCGCGGGCGTGGGCGCGGCGCGGCTGATCGGTTGAAGGTCGGGGGTTCCGGGCCTGCGGTGCGCGGGTGAACGATGCTTCCGGTGAGCCCTTGACGGGCGGCGGCGGTCGCGGATCTGGGTGCGGAGCGGCTCGTGCCGCGGGCGCGGACCGCAACTGAGGCGGGTGCGGTCGGCGGCTTCGGCCGGCTTGGTTCCCCGAACGGGTGACCGTCGGCGGCCGGCGGGCCCGGATTGTCGGACCCCCGGGGCACCATGGAGAACCGGGGGGCCAACCCCGAGGTCCCGGTGGACGTTCGCGCTGCCCGGAAGGTGACCCGGCTCGCGGCCGTCGTGGCGCCCGTGCGGCGCCGGATCGTCGGACCCCGAGGGCACCATTGCAGACCGGGGGCCCGTCCCCGCGGGTCCCTTCGGTTTTCGGGGTGCCCTCGAGTGGAGCGGGGCTCTTACACTCGGTTCATGGAATTCCCCTTCAGCGCCTCGACGTTCGTGCTCGGCGTCGTCGCCCTCGGCGTGCTCATCAGCATCGGGCTGTCCTTGACGCCGCGAGCGCGCGCGGACAGGGCCGCGGCCCGGCTGCACCGGCAGGAGATGACCGAGCTGCGCTCGCGTGTGGCCGCCAACGCCCGCCGGACCTACGACAAGCAGTTCCGCGGCTCGGCCCGAAACGTCCACCGGCGGCGTTACTCGTCGCACTCGTCCGGCGGGGACGGGGGCGGGGGCGGCTACGGCGGCGACTCCTCTTGCGACTCGGGGGGCGGCGGAGGCGACGGCGGCGGGTGCTGACCCGTCCTCGGTCCGCGCGCCCGACGGCCGCTTCGGCGTCGCCGAGGGGGCGTTCGCGGGCCGCGGCCAGGCCGTCGAGCCGGTGGTCGAGTGCCCTCCCCGCCCGGCGTCCGTTCCCCGGGCGCTAGAGGCCGAGCTTGGCCAGGTCGGTCCGGGAGGCGACGCCGAGTTTCGGGTAGGCCTTGTACAGGTGGTATCCGGCGGTGCGGGGGCTCAGGTACAGCTGCTCGCCGATCTCGCGGTTGCTCAGGCCCGCCGCCGCGAGGCGGACGACTTGCAGCTCTTGGGGAGTGAGCTTGTCGGCCAGGGCCGGGGCGGCCTCGACGGGGCCCGCGTCGCCCGCGGCGCGCAGCTCCCGGCGCACCCGCTCGGTCCACGGTTCGGCGCCGAGTCGCTCGAACACCGCTGCGGCCGAACGCAGGCGGGTCTTCGCCTCGTTGACGCGCCGGGCCCGGCGCAGCCATTCGCCGAGCACGAGGTCGGTGCGGGCGGTCTCGAACGGGAAGCCGTCGTCCTCCTTGTGGAGTGCGGCGGCGCGCTCGAAGTGGGCCCCGGCGTCGGCGTCGGCGTCGGCGGCCAGGAGCCCCCTGGTGCGTTCGACCACGGCCGCCAGGTGCGTCTGGCCCGAGGCCTCGGCCCATTCGGTGTACCAGGCGAAGGCGCCCGCGACGCGGTCGGCCTCGCCCGTCCGCACGGCCGCCTCGACGGCCACGGGCACGAACACGAGGGCGTCGCCGGGGGCGCCGGAGTCGAGGTGGCCCATGAGCCGGTCGAGCGCTTCCTCGTTGCGTCCCAGTGAGAAGTCGAGGAGGGCCTGGGCGATGTCGATGGTGACGGCGGTGTCGGCGGGGGAGGCGGCACGGGCGGCCTCGACGAGGTCGCGCACGCGCTCCTCGTCGCCGCGCAGCGCCGCGATCGGGGCGAGGATGTAGGCGCGGGCCTTCACCAGGCCGATGGGCTGCCCCAGTTCGGCCGACAGGCCCATGGAGTCGGCGGCCATCGCCTCGGCGTCGCGCCACCGTCCCCTGTGGAACTCGGTCATGCCGTTGAGGGCCAGCGCGCGCGGCAGGGCCCCGGCCGCGCCGGTCTCGCGCGCGGCGCGCACCGTGGCGGAGGCGGTCCGCTCGGCGGCGGCGATGTCGCCGGTGAGCGTCTGCCACCAGGCGACCATCCCCCGGTTCTCCGGGCTCACGGCCGCCCCGAACGCGGCGTGGATGTCGGTGAGCCGGCGCAGGGCCTCGACCGCCTCGGTGATCGTGACGGCGCAGGAGCGGTTGAACCCGGCGGTGGCCTTGGCGAGGTCCCGCACCCACGGGGAGTGCTCGATCGCGAGGCGCTCGGCGTGCTCGGCGGCGACCTCCGCGCGGGAGAAGTCCCCTGCCTGCCAGGCGAGTTCGACGGCGCGGAACAGCGGGTAGCCGGCGGCTTCGGGCTGCGTGGCCGTGTAGTGGTCGGCCGCCTCCATGTAGAGGCGGTAGGCCTCGCGGACGTCGTTGTTCCAGGACGCGACCATCGCGGCGATGAGCGTCGCCCGGGCGTGCACGGACCGGTCGCCGGTGGACCGCCCGATCTCGGCGCACAGCGCCCACGCCTTGGGGCCGTTGCCGCCCGCCGCGGCGGCCTCGGCGGCGCGCAGGAGCCGGCGGGCGCGTTCGGGCCCTTCGGGAGTGAACGCGGCGGCGCGCTCGAACACCGCGTACTCGACGTTGTGCCCGCCGCACGAGGAGATGCACTCGGCGGAGGCCTCGAGTGCGGCGGCCACCTCCTCGTCCGGTCCGGTCGCGGCGGCGGCCAGGTGGAAGGGGCGGCGGTGGTCGTCGTGGTCCATGACGTCGGCGAGGACCCGGTGGGCCTCGATGCGGCGGAAGACCGGCGCGCCCTGGTAGGCGGCGGTGCGGATGAGCGGGTGGCCGAACGCGAAGTGCCCGGCCTGGTAGCGGACGAGGTCGTCGGCCTCGGCCGGGGCCAGGTCGGTCAGCCCGGCGCCGAGCTTCGCGGCGGCGTCGAGGACCAGGCCGGTGTCGGCGGTGTCGTCGGCGCTGATGAGCAGCAGCAGGGTGCGGGTCGGTTCGGGGAGGCGGTCGATGCGGTCGCCGAAGACCTGCTTGAGGCGGCTCGTGGTCGAGCGCGAGCCCGTCCAGTCGGCGGCCATGCGCGCGTCCGACTCGACCGGCGGCAGTTCCAGGAGCGCGAGCGGGTTGCCCTCGGCGGAGCGCAGGATCCGGCCGCGGGACGAGGGCGGCAGGGCGCCGAGGCGTCCGGCCAGCAGCGCTCCCGCGGACTCGTCGTCCAAGGGGCCCAAGCGCATCTCGTCGAGGCCGGGCGTGGGGAAGTCGGGCGCGTAGCCCTCCCGCACGGTCAGGAGCACCCCGACCGCCTCGGCCGTGAGGCGCTTGGCGAGGAACAGCAGCACGGCCGCCGAGTCGGGGTCGAGCCAGTGGGCGTCGTCCACGACGCACAGCACGGGCCGGTGCGAGGCGGCCTCGGCGAGCAGGCTCAGGGCCGCGAGGCCGACGGTGAACTGGAAGTTCGCGGGCGGGGCGGCCTTGTCGGGCGCGGCGGCGAGGCCGAGGATCCGCGAGAGGACGCACGCGTGGTGCTCGGGGATCGCCTCCAGGTGGCCCGACAGCGGCAGCAGGAGCGCCTGGAGTCCGGCGAAGGACCAGGCGTGCTCGGATTCGACCCCGGTGCAGCGCAGCACCGTGAAGTCCCCGGCCCTTTCGGCGGCGGCGGCCGCCAGGCTCGACTTGCCGATCCCGGCCTCGCCGCGCACCACGAGGGACCAGCCCCGCCCCGCCCGGGCGGCGGTGATGCGGTCGTCGAGGGCGGCGGTCTCGGTGTCGCGTCCGTACAGCACGCGTCCAACGGTACCGCCGCCCGTCCGTTTCGCCCGGTCCCCGGACCGGGTACTAGGACGAATGGACTAGAACGGGTTCGGCATCGGGGTCGCGGACCGCGCGTTCGCCAGCGCGCGCCCCCACCAGTGCAGCTCCTCGAGGAGGGTCTTGGCGGCGGGCTCGTTCTCCGCGAACTTCGTGAACTGGCCGCGCTCGTCGAAGTCCTGGTAGAAGCGGGGGAACGCGATGGTGTTGCGGATGGTCATGGTGCGCAGCTCGGGGAAGATCTGGCGCAGGTGCTGGGCGGCGTTCTGGCCTCCGGTGATCTTGCCGCCGTAGGTGATCATCGCGACGGGCTTGGCGGCCCACTCGTTCATGTAGTAGTCGATGGCGTGCTTGAGGGACGCGGGGATCGACATGTTGTACTCGCCGGCGACGACGACGAACGCGTCGGCGCGGTGGAGGCGCTCGGACAGGGCCGCGACGGGCGCGGACGGGTCGCTCTCGGTGGACCACATGTCGTGCTCGGTGAGGTGCTGGGGCAGGTCGGCGTCGAGCAGGTCGATGAGGTCGACGTCGAAGCCGCCGTGGCGGCGGGCGACGCCGGTGATCCATTCGGCGGGGGCGGGGGCCCAGCGGCCCTCGCGGGTCGAGCCGATGATGACGGCGAGGTTGAGTCTGTCGCTCATGGTGTTCCGATCCTTGGCCTGGTTGGTACGCCTTCGACGGTATGGGCGGTTCGACGGGCGGGACATCTGTCGGCCGACTGGGCGGCGACTGGACCGGCGGGTGACGGATGGCCGGTCGCCGGTGCCGGTCGGGTGACGGATGCGGGGTCGGTCGCCCTCTTCGTAGCGTGGCGTCCATGACTTCCACTGCTGCGGCCCCGGAGGCCGCCACCGCGCCGTCCTCCACCCGATGGGCGACGATCCTGGCCGTCGGCTTCGCCCAGCTGGTCGTCGCCGGGGGCATGTCGAGCCTCGCCGTGGGCCTGCCGCCGATCCGCACCGAGTTCGCCGTGTCGGAGGCGGCCACCGCGTGGGTGCTGCTCGCGTACGCCCTCCCGATGGGGGCGGTCGCGATCGCGGCGGGGCGGCTCGCCGACCGCGCCGACCTGCGGGCGGTGGCCGTGTTCTCGATGAGCGCGCTGATGATCGGCTCGGTGGCCGCCGCGCTCGCTCCGACGTTCCCGCTCCTGTTGGCCGCCAGGGCGGTCGGCGGTCTGCTCGGGGGGCTCCTGTTCGGCATGACCGGGCGGATCATCGTCACTTCGGCGGCGGCGCACCAGCGGGGCCGGGCGATGTCGGTGATCGCGCTGCTCATGACGATCGGGGGCATGGGCATGGTCGGCGCGGGCGGGTTGATCATCGCCGCGTTCGACTGGCGGGGCCTGTTCTGGGTGTTCACCGCGTTGTCGGCGGTGGCGGTGGCCGCGCTGGCGATGGCGGTGCCGAGCAACGGGACGGGGCTGCCGCGGCCGGACCGGCCGCTGCTGGTCGACATCGCGACGTCGGGCGGGGCGATCGCGGCGTTCCTGCTGGCGTTCGAGTACCTGGACTCGGCGCCGTGGGTCTCGCTGGGGGTGCTCGCGGTGAGCGCGGCGCTGGCGACGGTGTGGGTGCGGCAGCCGTCGTCGGGGCCGACGGTGGCGCTGCTGCGGTCGCCGGTGATGGCGGGGGCGCTCTTGTCGCTGACACTGCTGTCGGCGGTGACGGGTCTGCTGAACTTCAGCATCCCGTTCCTGATGACCGACGTGCACCGGGTGCGTCCGGAGCTGGTGTCGATGGTGATGCTGACGTTCATCGGCGGTGTCGGGGCGATGACGCCGCTGGCCGGGTGGCTGGCCGACAGGTTCGGGCCGGGGCGCGTCTCGCTGGGCGGGGCGGGCCTGGTCGTGGTGGCGATCGTGCCGCTGCTGTTCGTGGACGGGGAGACGGGCCTGGTGGACCTGGGTTCGCGGATCGCGTTGCTGGGCTTGGCGTTCGGGATCTTCAACACGCCCATGAACACGCATCTGCTCGCGTCGGCTCCCGCGGAGCAGTCGGGGACGGCGGGCGCGTTCATGGCGACGACGCGGACGGTCGGGACGTCGCTGGGCCCGGTGGTGGCGGCGCTCATGTGGGGTTTGGGGGCGACGGCCCTGGACGGCTACCGCATGTCGGCCTGGGCGATCGCGGGGATCCTGGTGCTGGGGGCCGCGCTCCAGCTGACGACGAAACCGTGGCGCACGCCGGTGCCGGCCGCGGCCTGAGACGAGCGGCGGGCGGAGGCGCCGGCGGGCGCCCCCGCTCCGTTCTCTGCGACTTCGCCAGGTCGGATTCGCGCGGTTCGGCCTCGCACCGTTCGGTTTCGCGCAGTTCGGTTTCGCGCTGTTCGGCGGGGGTTTCGCGGGCAGCGCGGAGCGGGCTTTTCGAGCGGATCTCCCGACTTATTCGCGGGCCCCCGGTTCAACGACCGTGCCACACGGGTACGACAAGTCGTCGAACGGCGCACGGGTCCCGCGCGTTTCGGCGCAGGACCCGTGCAGTGCTCGTGTTCGGGGTCTAGAGGTCGAGCTTCGCCAGTTCGGTGCGGGAGGAGACGCCGAGTTTCGGGTAGGCGTTGTAGAGGTGGTAGCCGACGGTGCGGGGGCTGACGAAGAGCTGCTCGCCGATCTGGCGGTTCGTCAACCCGTCCGCGGCCAGGCGCACGACCTGGAGCTCCTGCGGGGTGAGCAGTTCGGCGAGGTCGGGTTTGGACTCGATGGCGGTCGAGTCGCCCGCGGCGCGCAGTTCGCCTTGGGCCCGTTGGGTCCACGGGACGGCGCCGAGCCGTTCGAACACCTCGGTGGCCTCGCGCAGGTGCGCTCGCGCCTCGTTGATGCGGCGCACGCGGCGCAGCCATTCGCCGTAGACCAGTTCGGTGCGGGCGCGTTCGAACGGGTCGATGTCGTCGGCGCGGTGCAGTTCGACGGCGCGCGCGAAATGCGTCCCCGCCTCGGCCTCGGTCGCCATGAGCGCCCGGCACCGCTCGACGAGGGCCTCCCAGTAGGAGCGGCCCGTCGCGTCGGCCCAGTCGGCGAACCAGTCGAAGGCCTCCTTGACCTCCGCGAGCCGCCCGGACCGGAACGCGGCCTCCACCAGGGTGGGCACCTGCGTGAGCACCTCCATGGGGGTGACCCCTTCGGCGATGCGCAGCAGCCGGTCGAACGCGGCCTCGTAGCGCCCGAGCCCCAGCTCCAGCAGGCCCAGGGCGGTGTCCGCGGGGATCACCGAGTCCTCGGGGGCGTCCTCGATCGCGGCGGCCACGAGTTCGCGGCAGCGCCGCTCCTCGCCGCGGATGGCCGCGATCGGCAGCAGCACCCAGATGCGGCCCTGCATGAGCGCCCGGCGGTCGTTCTGCTCGTGCGCCAGCTCGATCGCGCTGGAGGCCGACGCCTGCGCGTCCGCGTACCGCCCGTAGTGGAACTGCGTCTGGGCCTGCACCAGGAGCGCCTGCACGAGCGGGCTCAGCGCCCCGCGCTCGCGGCAGGCCCGCACCTGCTCGGCCGCCGCCTGGTACGCCGCCGGCACGTCGCCCGCGAGGAACCGCCAGCGCGCGGCCAGGACCTGGTCGAACGCCTGGAAGTCCTCGTGGAGCGGCTGGTAGTAGTCGTAGAGGGAGCGCAGCGCGTCGACCGCCTCCCCGGCGGTGTCGTCGGGCTGGCGGTTGAGCCCGGCGGCGGCGCGGGCGAGCCGGCGCACCCACGCGTTGTTGGAGCCGCCGTACTTGGAGGCCAGGCCCGAGGCGTACTTGACCTTCGCGAAATCGCCGGTCTCCCAGGCGTTCCACACGCCCCGCAGCAGCGGGTAGCCGGTGTTCTCGTGCCCGGTCGCGGCGTAGTGCTCGGCCGATTCCATCCACACGTCGAAGCCCTTGGAGTGACCGGCCCAGGAGAGGATCGTGGCCCGGATGAGGGCCGCGCGGGCGAGGAGCACGTGGTCGTCGGTGAGGCGCTCGGCGGCCTCGGCGAGTTCGATCGCCTTGCCGGTCATCCCTGCGGCGTAAGCGCATTGGGCGGCCTCGACGAGGCGGCGGCCCCGGCGGCAGGGGTCGGGGGTGAAGCTCGCGGCGCGTTCGAGGGCGGCCATCTCGGCGACGCAGCCGCCGCGTTCGGCCTCATAGGACGCGATGGATTCGAGTGCGGCGGCGGCCTTCTCGTCGAATCCGGTGGTGGCGGCGGCGAGGTGGCGCGCGGCGCGGATGTCGTCGTCGCCGAACGCCTCGGAGAGCGCCCGGTGGGCCTCGATCCGCCTCGCCCGCGGCGCCGAATGGTAGGCGGTGGAACGGATCAGCGGGTGGACGAACTCGATGCGCCCCCGGTGGTACCGCAGCAGATCGTCCACTTCGGCCGGTTCGAGGTCGGTGAGGCTGGCGCCGAGGAACTGCGCGGCCTCGGCGATGACGGCGGTCTCGCCGGTCTCCTCGGCGGCCGCGAGCAGCATGATCGTGCGGGTCGACTCGGGGAGGGCGATGATCCGCTCGGTGAACGCCTGCTTGATGCGCGAGGTCGTGGAGTAGCGGCTGTTCGAGGTGTCGGCGCCCAGCAGCGACTCGTCGTTGTCGGCGGCCGGGAGCTCCAAGAGCGCCAGGGGGTTCCCCTCGGCCATGCGCAGGATCCAGTCGCGGCCGGTGAACGGGATCTGGTCGGCGCGCATGTCGATGATCGCCTGGGACGCGGGCAGGTCGAGCGGCCCGAGGGTGAGCTCGGGGATGCCGGGGGCCGGGAAGTCGGGGGCGAAGCCGTCGCGCACGACCAGGACCATCGTGATCGACTCGGTCGACAGTCGCCGGGCGGCGAACAGGAGCGCGTTGGTCGAGTCGCGGTCGAGCCAGTGGGCGTCGTCGATGACCACGTACACCGGCTGCTTCGCGGACGCGTCGACCAGGAGGTTCAGGAGCGCGAGGCCGACCTGCAGCGAGTGGGCGCCGCCGGTGCCGTCGCCCATGCCCAGGGCGGTGCGCAGCGCGTCGGCCTGCGCGGCGGGGAGGCGGTCGATGTGGTCGAGCAGCGGGTGGAGCAGCATCTGCAGGCCCGCATAGGACCAGGTGTGCTCCGCCTCGACGCCGAGGGTGCGCAGGACGGTGAAGCCCTCGGCGCGGGGGATGACGGCGTCGACGATCGCGGACTTGCCGATGCCCGGCTCGCCCCGGACGACGAGCGCGCCGCCGTGGCCGAGGCGGGCGCCGTCCATAAGCGCCTGGATCGCGTCGAGTTCGACGTCGCGTCCGACCAGCGCGGTGCGCGGCGTCGCGGGGTCCCAGTCGGGAGCGTCGTCCCGGGTCTGGCGCGCGGCGGACTGCGCGGCGGGGCCGGATCTGAACTGCACGGCGTCTCCATCCTCAGGACGACCGGGGACGCCGCAAGCGTATCCGCGCCCCGGCCCCGGTCGCATCTGTCATTCGACTGGGGTCGACCGGGGCCGCCGCCACCTGGTCGAACGCCCGGGCCTACCGGGTTCGCGCACCAGTCGCCGGGACCGGTCGTTCGACCGGGGCGCCCGGACGCGAACCGCCCTAGCGTCGTTCCCATGACCGCTACGACTGAGACCCGCATGGACCGCCGCAGGGCCCGCGACACCGCGCCGCCGCGCTGGGCGCCGGCCCTGTGGGGCGCGTACGCCCAGGCCGTGGCCTTCGCGGCCGCCGCGGTGACCGCGTTCCTGTCATCCGACGTCGCCGCCGGCTTCGACGCGGAGGCGGCGACGCGGTGGTGGCCCCTGGCGGCGTTCGCGGTCGGTTTCGTCGCCGCCTCGAACGCGGTGCGGCACACCGGCGGGCTTGCCGGTGCGCGGCGGAACGGTTCGATCGCCTTGGCGGTCATGGTGTTCGCCGCCCTGGCGCTGGCGCTCGCCCCGTTCTTCGCATTCGCGGTGGGCGCGGCCGGAGTGCTGGGCGCGGCCGCGGGCCTGACCGTGATGATCGCGGGGCGGGTCGTGGCGGCGGCCGAGATCGGGGACGGTTCGGCCTCGGTGACGCTGTCGGCGGCGGCCCTGCTGGGCGGCATCGCGGCGGGCGTGGGGGCGCTGTTCGCGCTGCCGCTGTACGGATGGCGCGGCGTGTTCGGGCTCGTGGTCGTCCTCGCCGCCCTCGCCGCGTGGCAGTTCGCCGCGTATGTCCCATCGGAGCGTGAGCGTTAGCGAACCGTGACGTGAGCTTCGACAGAAGTACGTGTGGTCTTTGAGGTTCGAATGCAACGATGAGTCGTCCGGGTATTCGGAGGTTTTACCCGGCACGCGGGCACCGGCCGTCCTGTGGCGGTGTCCGAACGAGGGCCCTGGGGAGGTTCGAGACCCCGGGGCCCTCGCCATGCCCCCGCTCGACGGCCGCTTGCGGGCCGCTCGGCCTGAAGGGGGCTTCAGGCCGCTTCAGGTCCGCTTAAGGTTTCGGTGACAGACTCGTCCTGGGTCCGGCGCGCAGCACGCCGGATTCGAGGGGTCGGCTCACGATCTCCTGCGCGAGTCCGGCGGTGCGGATGAGCGCGTCGAGGTCGATGCCCGTGGCGACGCCCATGTCGTGGAGCATGTGCACGACCTCCTCGGTGGCGACGTTCCCGGTGGCGCCCGGCGCGAACGGGCACCCGCCGATGCCGCCGACGCTCGCGTCGAACTCGGTGACGCCGCGGTCGAGCGCGGTGAGCAGGTTCGCGAGCGCGGTGCCGCGGGTGTCGTGGAAGTGCATGAGCATCGGCAGGCCGGTGCCGACGGCGTCGAGCAGGTCGGTCACGCGGCGGGGCGTGCCCATCCCGGTGGTGTCGCCGAAGGCGACCCGCCCGGCCCCGGCGGCCTCGGCCGCCTCGACGATGCGCGCGACCTGCGCGGGGTCGATGTCGCCTTCGAAGGGGCAGCCGAAACTGGTGGCGATGATGACCTCGACCGAGGCCAGGTGCTCGCGGGCCAGCGCGCAGATGTCGGGCAGTTCGGCGAGGGACTCGGCGACGGAGCGGCCGACGTTGGCGCGGTTGTGGGTCTCGGAGGCCGAGACGACCACTTCGACGGCGGTGAATCCCGCGGCGAGGGCGCGCTCGACGCCTTTGCGGTTGGGCGCCAAGGCGGAGTAGCGGATGCCGGAGTGCTTCTCGACGGCCGCCCAGACTTCGGCGGCGTCGGCCATCTGCGGCACGGCCTTGGGGCTCACGAAGCTGACGGCCTCGATGCGCGACAGGCCGGTGCGCGAGAGGGCGTCGATGAGCCGGATCTTGTCGGCGGTGGGGACGGGCGGTTCGTTCTGGAGTCCGTCGCGGGGGGCGACCTCGCGCAGTGAGACCCGGTCGGGCTGGTGCATGGTCGCCTCCTGGGGCCGCCGTCGGCCGTCGCCTACGAGCCCATGCTAACCCGAAGTCCCGCATCGCGGGACGGGCGAGTCGCGGAGCGTCTACGCGAATCGGACATCCGGAGCGCCCCCGACTCAACGGTCCCTCGGGGGTCCGACGATGCGCGAGGGGATCGGCGCGAGGGGATCGGGAGTGTCTCGGCGGATCCCGGCAAATCGGGCGCCGACGACGCGGCCGCCGCCGCTCGGGCAGGCGGGAATCAACGGCCCGGCGGCCTCGGCGTCCTAGCCCGGGTCGAGGGCCCGCAGGGCCGCCGCTCGCAGGAGCGCGGCGGTCTCGTCGGCGCTGACCTCTTGGCCCAGCGACAGGTACGGCGTCGAGTTCATCAGACCGAACGCCCCGTGCGCGAGCACCCTCGCCTGCTCCGGCTTCAGGCCCGGCCGCAGCCGGCACAGCACCCCGACCCACTCCTCGACGTACACGCGCTGCAGCTTGCGCACCTCCCGCCGCGGCTCCTCGGGGAGCCGGTCGAGCTCGTGCAGGTGCAGGATGACGATCTCGGGCGAGTCGATGACGACCTCCAGGTGGAAGTCGACGAGGGCCTCCAGCGCCGCCTGCGGCTCGTCCGAGTGCAGCGACGCCCAGTGCCGCCCGCCCGACAGGAGCCGCTCCGAGACGGGGATGAGCGCGTCGGCGAGCATCTGCTCCTTGCCGCCCTTGAAATGGTGGTACAGCGCCGGCCCGGTGATGGAGGCGGCCGCGCCGATGTCGTCCATCGACACCCCGTGGTAACCGTGCTTGGCGAGCAGTTTCACGGCGACGTCGAGGATCTCGCGGCGGCGTTTGGAGCCGCCCCGCCCATCGGCTGCATTCATTTCCACCCCGATGAGGTTACTCGGGCGTAGTCGCCGGAGGAGGGAGCAAAAGCCCACTTTCGCCGGCGCACGCCCCCCGGAAACGCACCGGCCGCACCCCGATCCCGGGATGCGGCCGACTGTCGAGCAGCGCCCTGGTGCGAGCGTTGCGGTACCCGCCGCGGGAGGCCAGACACATCGCCTCCCGAGGCGTTCGCTACTGGTCGGGGCCGCGCATGCGGCGCTCGGCCTCGCCCATCGCACCGGTCGCCGGAGCGGCCGGAGGCGCCGGGGCCTCCCCCATCGTGCCCGGCGCGGGAGCCTGCGTGTCCGCGGCCGCCCCGTAACGCTCCGAGCTGTAGGTCTGCGACATCGACCGGGCGGTCGGGTCCTCGGAGGTGTTGGCGTCCTTCATCTTGGCCGCCTCGTCCTCGGCGCTGGAGAGCATCCGCTCCCAGCGCTGGCGCATCGGCCCGATGAGGCCGCCGCCGACGCCGACGATGGTCACGCCCGCGACGATCGACAGGACGGTCCACATGATCGGCGTCGTCACGGTGGTGGCGATGCCGACCTGGCCGAACGCGGCGACCGCGCCGAAGAAGATGATCGCGACCTGGCTGATGCGCGCGACGGTCTTGCCGTAGCTGGTGTCCGAGAGCATCCCCTCGACCAGTGCGTACACGGCGTTGGCGATCGCGAAGGCGACCACGACGATCACGAGTGCGACGAACAGCAGCGGCAGCCAGCCCACGAGCTGGTTGAGCAGGGTCGACACGGGGTTGTTCCCGAACGCCCCGAACGCGAGCTGGAGCGTGAACAGCAGCAGCGCGAAGTACACGAGCTTGCCGAGCAGGTCGCTCAGTTCGAATTTGCCGGTGAAGCGCCGCAGGCCCGACCGCTCGCCGAGCCTGTCGAGGCCGACGCGGTTGAGCAGCTTGCCGACGAGCCTGCCGATCAGTTTGCTGACGAACCAGCCGACGACGAGAATCGCGAGGAACGCCAGCGCACGCGGCAGGAACGCGACGACGCTGTCCATCATGTTCTGGAAGCTCTGCGAGATGTCCATTACCGCAGGGTAGGCCCGATAGCACCGTTGTTCAGGCGTTTCGGGCCAGAAACCGATGACACCGGTGTAAGCACGAGCGCGCCGTGCGGCGCGGGCGGCCTACGTCGGCCAAGTGCGCCAATGCATCCAGGACTTCGAGGGGGTGGGGCCGCGCTGGTCCTGGTAGCGGGAGAAATGCGCCCCGGCGCCGTAGGGGCGCTCGGCGGGGCTGGTGAGCCCGAACAGGCACAGCTGGCCGATCTTCATGCCCGGCCACAGCGTGATGGGCAGGTTCGCGACGTTCGAGAGCTCCAGGGTCACATGTCCCGAGAAGCCCGGGTCGATGAATCCGGCCGTGGAGTGGGTGAGCAGGCCCAGGCGCCCGAGGCTGGACTTGCCCTCGAGTCGCGCGGCCAGGTCGGCCGGGAGCGTGATGACCTCGAGGGTGGAGGCGAGGACGAACTCGCCGGGGTGGAGCACGAACGGCTCGTCGTCGGCGACCTCGACCGCGGAGGTCAGGTCGTCCTGCTGCTTGGACGGGTCGATGTGGGTGTACTTCTGGTTGTTGAAGACCCGGAAGCGGCGGTCGAGGCGCACATCGATGCTGGAGGGCTGCACGAGCTCGTCGTCGAACGGCTGAATGCCGAGGCGGTCGTTCTTGACGGCATCCAGGATGTCGCGATCGCTAAGCAGCATGCGCCCAGGCTAGTTGAAGCCCGACTCCCAGCTCACGGGCCCCCGGGAGGGACGGCGTAGGCCACGGTGCCGAGGTCGTGGAAGTCCCAGCCCTCCGGTGTCAACCGCTCACACTGGTCGATGTCCTCGGCGCAGACGATCGCGTCGACGTCCTCGGGGTCGGGCGGCTCGAGGCCGGGCACGACCGAGTCGAGGGCGACCAGTTCGGTGCCGTCGGGCAGGAGGATCCACCACGGGTACTCCCAGGAGTCGTTGCCCTGGACGATGCCGACCGTGTCGGGGTCGGTCGCGGCGACCGCGGCGGCGGCCTGCTCGTACTGCGGGAGCCATTCCTGGCGGCGCACGAAGCGCTCTTCGAGGTCGGTGAGGCTGAAGACCGAGAACGTTCCGGCGAGGCGCCGCGGGTAGCCGTAGGCGACGGTGAGGAGCCCGGCGAGGGACGCGGCGACGGCGACTGCGGTGATGAGCGCGCACGCGGCGCGGCGGCGCCTGCGGTCGGCGACCGTGGTGGCGATGCCCTTGACGAGTCCGGCCGCGAGGAGTCCGGCGGCGGGGGCGCCGAGGACGATCAGGAACACGACGAGGCGGTTGACCCACGGCTGCCACGAGACGGTGCAGACGAACCCGAGAAATGCGACGGCGAGGGCCGCGGCGTACCAGCGGCGCAGGCGCGGGCCCTTGGCGGCGAACCAGATCAGGCCCGCGAGGGTGGCGAGGCCGGTCAGCGGGTAGGCGGCGCGGTCCTCGTCGGGGTACCAGGCGGGGACGGGGAACTCGGTGGTGCCGAAGGTGATCCGGGGGTCGTTGACGTCGACGCCCATGAGGCCCGCGAGGCCGCCGATGGCGGCGGCGACGCCGTCGGAGAGGAACGGGATCGGCGTGTCGAGGCCGGTCTGGGCGATGCGCAGCGCGTTGACCAGCAGCAGGCGCGGGTCGGCGGTGTGGACGCCGATGGACTCGCGCAGGACCGGCGGGCCGAGCGGGTGCCCGAACGCCTCGTGCATGCGCAGCAGGAAGGGCCCCACCAGGATGAGGCCGATCGCGACGATCGCGAGCGAGGCGGCCACCGTCGCGGCCCGCGAGGCGAGGGCGCGGGAGGCGTCGGGGCGCGAGCAGCGGCCGGGGCTGCGCCCGCACAGGCACGGGCGGCGGCGGTGCCCGTCGCGCACGAGCCGTCCGACGCCCCAGATGAGCAGGAGCGGGCCGGCCGCGAGCAGGCCGGTGGTCTTGGTGACGGCGATGAGGCCGAGCGCGAGCCCGAGGTAGAGCGCGTCCGCGTGCGGGGCCGCGGCGCGCAGCAGCGGGCCGGAGCCCGCGCCTTCCCCTGGGCGGGTGAATTCGTCGAGCACGATCGTGGCGAGGCACGCGACCCATGCGGCGGCGACGAGGTCGACCTGGGTGCTGGAGGCCTGGAGGAGTACCTCGGGGGTGGTCGCGATGACGAAGACGGTCGCCAGCTGCGCGACGGGACCGCCGCCCAGCTGCGCGGCGATCCGGGACGCGGCCAGGATCGCGCCGACGCCCGCGAGGTACTGGAGCAGGTTGTAGGCGCCGTCGCCGCCGGAGAGCAGCCGCAGGTGGGTGAGGAGGTATTCGGAGCCGGGGCCGAGGTCGGCCTGGCGGTGGATCTCGGTGGGAAAGACGGCGACCGAGGCGTTCTGCACCCAGTGCTCGATGCGCGGCAGGTGGTAGGTCTGGGAGTCGAAGTTGTTGGGGGAGGAGCCGATCGCGAGCACCGCGACGGCGATCGCGAGGATCGCGATGACGCACGCGAGGCCCCACTGCCACGCGGGGGCGGCCGCGGCGGCGGACTTGGTGCGCCGCCACGTGCGCCGGGTGGCGCCGCGCCGGCTGCGCAGTTCCTCCCGGATCGCGTCGAGTGACTGCCCGCCCGAGGGTGCGACATCTCGGACACAGCGGACGAGAACGGCCGCAACGATCGCGACAGAAGCCGCAATCCAGGCAATGAGGACAGTGGTCGCGGTGAGCGCGGTGAAGGCCGAGGCGGCTTCGACGACCGCGACGGCGAAGGCGCCCAGGACGAGCGCCGCGCGCAGGACCGCCAGGCGCGCGGGCGCGAGCACCGCCCCGTCGCGGGGGCGGACGGCGTAGGCCAGGGCGGGAAGCAGCACGAGGAGCCACAGGACGAGCAGCACCGCTCCATTCAACACGACCGTCCCGGCCGGTGCCGCTCTGGCGGTAGCGCGTTATGGTTGTGCAATCGTGTTCGGACGCGCGGGGATGGAGCAGCGAGATGCTGTTGTCGATACTCGTTCCGGTATTCAATGAGGAACGCCTCGCCGCCGGAACCCTCAAGGAACTGCTCGCGGTGGACTTCCCCTGCGAGACGGAGGTCGTCGCCGTCGACGACGGCTCCCGGGACCGCTCCTGGGAAGTTCTCCAATCCTTTGAGGACAATGAGCGGGTGCGGCTGATCCGCCACGACCGCAACAAGGGCAAGGGCGCGGCGATCCGCACCGCGGCGAAGGCCGCCCACGGCGACTACGTCGTGGTCTTCGACGCCGACGGCGAGTACGACGCCGCCGACCTGCCCCGCCTGCTCCTGCCGGTCCTGGAGGGCAAGGCCGAGGTGGTCTACGGGTCGCGCTCGTTCGGCTCGCACTCGGCGTACTCGTTCTGGTACGTCATGGGCAACAAGGGCATCACCCTCGCGGCGAACATCCTGTTCAACTCGTACATCTCCGACCTGGAGACCTGCTACAAGCTGCTGCCGCGCCAGATGTACCTCGACATGAACATCCGCTCGGGCGGCTTCGGCATGGAGGCCGAGCTGACGGCGAAGCTCCTCAAGAAGGGCGTCAGGCCCTACGAGGTGCCGATCTCCTACACCGCGCGCAGCCGCGAAGAGGGCAAGAAGATCACCTGGACCGACGGCGTCCAGGCCCTGTGGCTCCTCGGCCGCGAGCGCATGCGCCGCTCCAAGCGCTGACCGACACTCCTTCCCCGGCTTCCGCGCGCCTGGCCGTACCGCAACGCGACCGGTCGACCGACAGATGTCGCTACCGTCGCCCCGTTCGTAGCCTCGGCGAGGACAGGCCGCCGGAGCCCCGGCGGCCCCTCACCGAGGAGGCGCCATGAACGACCAAGTGCGGCAATGGATCGGGGCCAACGCCCATCCCCTGCACGACCTCAGCGCCCTGCCCGGCATCGTCGGCGACGCCGCGATCGTCGGCATCGGCGAGACCACCCGCGCGGCGCACGAGATCGACCGCCACCGGCTGCGCGTCTTCCAGGTCCTGGTCGAGGAGCTCGGATTCCGGGCCCTCGCCGTCCACGACGGCGAGATCATCGGCGAGCGCATGGACGACTACGTGCGCGGCTCCGGCGAGGACCCCGAGACGATCCTCGGCGCGGCCTGGCCGCCGTGGCGCACCCGCGAGACCGTCGAGGGCCTCGATTGGATCCGCTCCTACAACCGCGAGCACCCCGCGGACCCGGTGCGCGTCTTCGGGATCGACCCGGCCGGTGCCCAGGCGTTCCACTACGACGCCGTCACCGACTACGTCCGCCGCACCGCGCCCGAGCGCCTCGACGCGCTCAAGGCGCACCTCGCTCCCCCGCGCAGCGCGCACCGGATCGACGAGCACGTGCAGCGCTTCCGCGGCATCCACCCCGGCCGGCCCTTCGCCGACTCCGCCCGCGACGCCTACGACCTCGTCGCGTCCCTGCCCGAGGACGCCGAGCGCGAGCACATCCTGCGCTATGCCCGGATCCTGGTCGACCACCACGCGAACTCGATCGCCGCGGGACTGGACTTCGGCGCCTACATGGCGGACGCCGCCGCCGCGATCCTGCGGTTCCACCGCGCCACCGGCGCCAAGACCGTGCTCTGGGACGGCGTCGCGATCACCGCGAACGCCCGACGGGCGAGGGTCGCGATCAACCCCGGCAAGGCGTTCGCGAGCGTCGGCGGGCACCTGCGCGAGGCGCTCGGCGCCGGATACCTCTCGATGATGATCGGGTTCGGGGAGGGGGAGATCCACGAGGGCGTCCGGGTCCCCGCCCCGCCCGCCGACTACGTCGAGGCCCGGCTCGCGCGCGACGAGGCCTACTACCTCGACCTGCGTTCGGCGGCACCGGAAGCGGTGGCGCGGTGGCTGCACGGCTCCCGCAAGGTCAGGGTGATCCCCGGCGTCTACGATCCGGCCGAGGACGAGAAGCACCACGTGGTCGCCGACGACTTCGCCGCCTGGTTCGACGCGGTCGCCTACCTGCCGCGCATCGGCCCGACGACGCTGCTCGAGCCCGCCGCATAGCCGGGCGGGACGCCCCTCAGGGCCGCCCGGTCGGGCCTTGAACGCCTGCGCGCGTTCAGGATTCGAGGATCAACACGTCCAGGCGGCGGGGAAGCCGACTTCGCAGCCGAGGCGTTCGAGGAATCGGACGACCGCTCTGGGCGTCTCGGGGTAGAGGGCGTCGCAGGTGATGAGCAGTCCTACGCGCGGCACGGTGCGGTCACCTCGGTTCCGGCGGTCGGACGGTGGTCCGGGCGGAGGCCCGGGGTGCGGCGCTTGCCGCGTCCCGGAACGGCCCCTCGGACCGGTCCCGGGAGTTCGGGGCCGGGAATTCGGGGCCGGGCTGCGGTCCGGGTCGCGCTTCGGACCGAATCCGCTCGGCGCGGCGATGCCGACACGGTCCCGGGTGTCCGGGGCGAGGGGCGGTTCCGACCGCGTTTCGGAACGCCGCCGCTCAGAGCGGCCGGTCCGGTCCCGGACGCCCGGGACCGGAATGCGGTCCGGGTCGCCGATGCCCCTTGCGGCACTAATGGTTCAGTTCGCGGCGCAGGGTCCGATGCATTCAGTCGTCATCGTACGGCCTTGGCGCGCTTGGGTTTCGCCGCGGTCTCGCCGTTCACCGCGCTGAAGGCGGCGGCGTGCCGGGTCCGGGAGCGTTCGAGGTGGCGGCGCATCGCCTCCTCGGCGGCGCGCGGTTGCCGGACGACAATGGCCTCCGCGACCGCCAGATG
Source organism: Glycomyces harbinensis (assembly GCF_900101745.1). Lineage (GTDB taxonomy): Bacteria > Actinomycetota > Actinomycetes > Mycobacteriales > Micromonosporaceae > Glycomyces > Glycomyces harbinensis. The sequence goes on from NZ_FNAD01000005.1 coordinate 98,331, forward strand.
CTCGGCTTCGGTCTCCTCGATCGACTCGGGCTTGATGTAGGCGCGGTGGAGGTGCAGGTGGGCGTCGAGGCGGCGGATCGCCTTCTCGATCTGGACGCTGCCGCTCAAGGCGGCGACCTCGTTGTGGAAGCGCCGGTCGGCCTCGGTGAACAGCAGCTTGTCGGCGTCCGGCGGCGGCGTGAGGGCCGCGGCCAGCAGGTCGTCGGTCTCGAGCGGCCCGGCCGCACCGGTGCCGCTCGCCGGCGTGCTTCGGGCGCCGGCCCTGCCTCGGACATCTCCGCCGGTCGCGCGCTCGGCGGCGCGGCGGGCTGCCAAAGGTTCGAGCATCATCCGGAGATCGAAGAGGTCGGCGAACTCGGCGGTCGACAGCAGCGGCGCGACGGTGTAGCCGCTCAGCGGACGGCGGGCCAGCAGCCCCTCGGACTCCAAGCGCGCCAATGCCTCCCTGATCGGCGTCTGCGAGAACGCGAGCTGTTTGGCCAGGCCGTCGATGCTCAGCTTCGCTCCGGGGGCGAGCTCGGAACGCATGATGCGGGACTTCAGATCGGTGTAGGCGTCGTCCGCGAGGGTGCGCTTTTCGGGACCGGTCGAAGTCACTGACATGCGGAAGATCCTATAGGATAGTGTCGCGACAGCCCGGCAGTACGCCGAGAGAACGTTGAATCGCCCCATATGTTCGCATTGGAGTTTGCCGTGGACGCCACGCGACCAGGCCCGGATCAGCGACCGCGAGACGGTCTGTCTCGGGCATCGCGGACTCGTCCGCGTCGACCCGGTGCGTCGACGCGTCGAGGGCCGCAAACGGGCACTGCGCCGGCCGCACCGCTCGGCGGACGCCCCCGGCCGGCCGCCGCACCTTCCGGAGGCGCGCGATGAGCGACGCCACCGCACCGCTCTCCTTCCGCCGGCTCGGAAGCACCGAGGTCTCGGTGACCGCGGTCGGGCTCGGGTGCGCGCCGCTCGCCGGGCTCTACACGCCCGTCGACCCCGCCGCCGCCACCGCCACGGTCGACGCGGCCTGGGCCGGCGGCATCCGGCATTTCGACACCGCGCCCCAGTACGGCGCCGGGCTCTCAGAGACGCGCCTCGGCGACGCGCTCGCCGGCCGCGACCGGGCCGCGTTCGCCCTGTCCACCAAGGTGGGCCGCGTGCTGGTCGACCACGAGGGCCCGTGGGAGATCTGGGGGGAGCCCACCGGCAAGGCCGCGGTCTTCGACTTCTCCTACCGGGCCGCGTTCGCCTCCCACCTCGAGAGCCTCGAACGCCTCGGCGTCGACCAGATCGACATCGGCCTCATCCACGACGCCGACGACCACGCGGACGAGGCCCTCGCCGGGACCTACCGCGCCCTCACCGAACTCAAGGCCGCCGGGCGCATCGGCGCCATCGGCATCGGCATGAACTCGACCGAGGCCGCCGCCGGCCTCATCTCCCGCGCCGACTTCGACACCGCCCTCATCGCCGGGCGCTACACCCTCCTCGACCAGTCCGCCCTCGCGAAGCTCTACCCCCTCTGCCTCTCGCGCGGCGTCTCGGTGATCGCCGCGGGCGTCTTCAACTCCGGCATCCTCGCCGACCCACGGCCGGGGGCGACGTTCAACTATGCCGCCGCGGACCGACGACTTCTGGAGCGGGCGCAGGCGATCGACACCGTCTGCGACCGATACGACACGCCGCTGCGCGCCGCCGCGCTCCAGTTCACCGCCGCCCATCCCGCCGTCGCGTCGATCCTCGTCGGCGCGCGCACCCCCGAAGAGGTCGACGACGCCCTCGCGATGTACGCCCACCCGATCCCCGGCGCGCTGTGGCACGACCTCAAGCGGGCCGGGCTCCTGGCCGAGGAGGCACCCGTACCCGCATGAGCACCGCTCCCGTCATCGACGCGCACCACCACGTGTGGACCGCCGACTATCCCTGGCTCGCAAGCAAGCCCGAGTTCGCGCCGATCCGGCGCGACTACGGCGTCGCCGACCTCCGCGCCAACCTCAAGGACGCCGGGGTCGACCGCACCGTCCTGGTCGAGGCCGGCTGGGGACACCCCTCCGAGACCGTCGAGTTCCTGCACCTGGCCGGGGCCGTCGACGAGATCGCCGGGGTCGTCGGCCATGTCGACCTCCTCGAACCGGGCCTGGCGAACACCCTGGCCCGCTACGCGAACCACCCCCGGGCCCGCTTCCTCGTGGGCCTGCGCGACCAGATCCAGGACCGCCCCGACCCCGACTTCCTCGCCCGGCCCGAGGTCATCGCCGCCCTGACCGCGGTCGCGGACGCCGTGCCGACGTTCGACCTCGTCGTGCGCGTCGACCAGCTCCCCGCCGCCGCCACCGCGGCCGCCGCCGTCCCCGGCCTCACCTTCGTGCTCGACCACCTCGGCAAGCCCGAGGTGCGCGACGGCGCCGAAGGCCTGCGCCGCTGGTGGGAGGCCGTCGCCCCGCTCGCCAAGCAGCCCAACGTGACCGCGAAGCTCTCCGGGCTCGTCACCGAAGCCGACTGGCGGCGGTGGACCCCGAACGACCTGCGCCCGTTCGTGCAGGCCGCCCTCGAACTGTTCGGACCCGACCGCCTCATGTTCGGATCCGACTGGCCCGTCTGCGAACTGGCCGCCACCTACACGCGCGTCAAAGACGCCCTCACCGAGATCCTCGGCGGCACCGACCCCGACGTCTTCGGCGGCACCGCCGCCCGGACCTACCAGCTAGGAGAGCAATGAAGTACCTGCGCATCGGCCAGCCCGGATACGAGACCCCTGTCGCGCTCCACGAAGGCAGGTACTACGACCTCTCCGGGCCCATCGGCGACATCGACGGAACGTTCCTCCAACGCGGCATCGCCACCACGGCGGGGTTCCCCGAGATCGACATCAGCGGGCAGCGCATCGCCCCGCCGATCAGCCGCCCGAACGCGATCGTGTGCATCGGCATGAACTACGCCGCCCACTGCGCCGAGTCCGGCGTCGAGCCGCCCGCCGAGCCGGTCGTGTTCTACAAGCACCCCAACACGATCGTCGGCCCCGAGGACGATGTGGAGATCCCCCGCCGCTCGACCCGGACCGACTGGGAGGTCGAGCTCGGCGTCGTGTTCAACAAGCGCGTGTCCTATCTGGAGTCGGAGGCGGAGGCCCTCGACTGCATCGCCGGGTTCGTGGTCGCCAACGACCTGTCCGAGCGCGAGTTCCAGATCGAGCGCTCCGGCGGCCAGTTCTCCAAGGGCAAGGCCTGCCCGACGTTCACCCCGCTCGGACCGTGGCTGGTCACCCCCGACGAGATCGCCGACGTGCAGGGACTCCGCATGTGGTCCAAGGTGAACGGCGAAGGCCGCCAGGACTCCAGCTCGAAGGACATGATCTTCGGCGTCGCGCACCTCATCTGGCACATGTCCCAGTTCATGGCCTTCGACGCGGGCGACCTGCTGCTCACCGGCACCCCCGAGGGCGTCGCGCTCTCCGGCCGCTTCCCGTACCTCAAGGCCGGAGACGTCGTCGAAGTCGGCATCGACGGCCTCGGCTCCACCGCGAACCCCACGGTGCAGGCTTGACGATCACGAGCATCGACGTCGTCGACGTCCGCTTCCCGACCTCGCGCAGCCTCGACGGCTCCGACGCGATGAACCCCGACCCCGACTACTCCGCCGCCTACGTCGTGCTCCGCACCGACAGCGGGCACGAGGGCCACGGGTTCACCTTCACCATCGGGCGCGGCAACGACCTCTGCTGCGCCGCGATCGAGACCCTCGGCGAGTACGTGATCGGCACCGACGTCCACAGCACCGCCGACCTCGGCGACCTGTACAGGCGGCTCACCCACGACTCGCAGATCCGCTGGCTCGGCCCCGAGAAGGGCGTCATGCACCTGGCCGCAGCGGCCCTGGTGAACGCCGCCTGGGACCTCGCCGCCCGCCGCTCCGGGTACCCGCTGTGGAAGTACCTCTCCCTCCTGACCCCCGAGGAGATCGTGGAGTGCGTCGACTGGCGCTACCTCTCCGACGCCCTCACTCCCGAAGAGGCGCTGGAGATCCTGCGCGCGGCCGTGCCCGGCAAGGCCGAGCGCGTCGAGGAGATCGAACGCGACGGCTACCCCGCCTACACGACCTCGCCCGGCTGGCTCGGCTACGACGACGCGAAGGTCGTGCGCCTCGCCCGCGAAGCGGTCGCCCAGGGCTACCAGCAGATCAAGCTCAAGGTCGGCGCCGACCTGGAGGACGACCGGCGCCGCTTCGCCGCCGCCCGCGCCGCCGTCGGCCCCGACATCCGCATCGCCGTCGACGCCAACCAGCGCTGGGACGTCGACCAGGCCGTGTCCTGGATGGCATCCCTCGCCGAGTTCGACCCGTGGTGGATCGAGGAGCCGACCAGCCCCGACGACGTGCTCGGCCACGCCGCGATCCGCAGGCGCCTGGCTCCCGTCAGGGTCGCCACCGGCGAGCACGTGCACAACCGGGTCATGTTCAAGCAGCTCCTCCAGGCCGGGTCGATCGACTTCCTCCAGATGGACGCCGCCCGCGTCGCCGGCGTGAACGAGAACCTCGCGATCCTCCTGCTGGCCGCCAAGTTCGGCGTCCCCGTGTGCCCGCACGCGGGCGGGGTGGGCCTGTGCGAACTCGTCTGCCATCTGTCCATGTTCGACTACACGTCGGTCAGCGCCTCCATGGACGACAGGGTCATCGAGTACGTCGACCACCTGCACGAGCACTTCACGGCCCCCACGGTGATCAAGGGCGGGCGCTACACCGCGCCCACCGAACCGGGGTTCTCGGCCGAGATGAAGCGCGAGAGCCTGCACCGCTTCGCCTTTCCGAACGGCCCCGAATGGAGCAATCAATGAGCGGCACCTTCGACGGCCTCACCGTCGCGATCTCCGGCGGCGCCTCCGGCATCGGCGCCGCCGCCGCGGACGCCTTCGCCGCGCGCGGCGCGAACATCGCCGTGCTCGACCTCAACGCGAACCCCGACCACTGGTCCCAGACCTGCGACGTGTCCGACGACCACCAGGTGCGCCAAGCGGTCGCGGCCGTCGCCGCGCACTTCGGCGGCATCGACGTGCTCGTCAACAACGCCGGGATCGGCGCGGTCGGCACCGTCGAGGAGAACTCCGACAAGCAGTGGTTCCGCGTCCTGGACGTGAACGTGCTCGGCATGGTCCGCCTCGCCCGCGCCTGCCTCCCGCACCTGCGCGAGTCCTCGGCCCCGGCCATCGTGAACACCTCTTCGATCGCCGCGACCGCCGGCCTCGTCAAGCGCGCCCTCTACTCCGCCTCCAAAGGAGCGGTCCACTCGCTGACCATGGCGATGGCCGCCGACCATGTGGCCGAAGGCATCCGCGTCAACTGCGTCGAGCCGGGCACCGCCGACACCCCCTGGGTGCAGCGCCTGCTCGACCAGGCCGAAGACCCGGCCGCCGAGCGCGCCCGCCTGGAGGCCCGCCAGCCCACCGGGCGCCTGGTCAGCGCCGAAGAGGTCGCGGCCGCGATCGTGTACCTCGCCGACCCGTCCAACAAGGCGCTCACCGGCACGGCCCTGGCCGTGGACGGCGGCATGTCCGGGCTGCGCCTGATCCGATAGGCGCCCGCGCAGCGCGCAGTCGGGTTCGTGTCTGCCGCGGGCTGCACGACCGGGCGCTCAGCGATGGGACGCAGGGAGATCGACCCGGCGTTCGTCACCAGGGCCTGGCCAGTATGCAAGCGGCAGTGATGAAGCGGTGGGCGCCGATCCTTGGTGCATTGCCGGAACTGGGCCAGTGTTCGGGTGGCGGCAAAGCGGCGGCGGGGATCGGTCCTCGATGTGTCGCTGGGATCGGTTCGGTCTTGCTCGGGTGCAGGCGATCAGCAATAAAGGGCTGAAAGGCCGGTTCTTGGTGCGTTGCCGAGGCAGGGCCAGTGTTCGGGCGCGCAGCGGGGAAGCGGCCGGTAGCCAGTCCTGGCCGTGTTGCCGTGGCCGGGCCGGTCTGGGGCTGGTGTTCAAGCGGGCAGCGATGCAGGAGCGGCGAGTGGCCGGTCCTCGGTGGGTTGCCGAAGCTGGGCCGGGCGTGGGCCGGTGCTCAGCGACCAAGCGCCGGGTGGCGCTGGTCCTGGTGCGCTGGTGAGCCCGGCGGCGCAGTGCTGGAAGGTTCAACCGCAGCGACGCAGCGATGCGGCGGTGGGGTCGGTGCGCTGGCAGATTGATCCGCGGTGCATCACCGAAGCCCGGCCGTGCTTCAGCTGGTGTACGAGCACGCAGCGATAGACCAGCGGACTCGGTTCTGGTGCGCTACTTGGCCCGGCGGCGCTCCGCCTCGAGTGCAACCCGCAGCGAAACAACATCGAGCGCCGACCCCCGATGCGGTGCCCAATCTGAGCCGGTCTTGGGCCGGTGTTCGGGCGGCAGCGAAGCAGCGGCGAGGATCGGTCCTCGGCGTGTCGCCGAGACCGGCGCGGTCTTCGCTCGGGTGCAACCGATCAGCGATGAAGGGCCGGAAGGCCGATCCTTGATGCGTTGCCGAGGCGGGGCCGGTCGCCGGTCGCGGTTCGCGCATCAAGGAAGCGGCCGGTGGCCGGCACCGGCTGTGTTGCGGTGTCCGGGCCCGGTCTTCGGTCAATGTCCAAGCGCGCATCAAGGAAGCGGCTGGTGGCCGGTCCTGGGTGCGTTGCCGAGGCCGGACTCATATCGGCCCGGTGTTCGGGTGCGCAGCAACGCAAGAGCGGCGGGGGCCGGTGCCCTGTCGCATGGCCGTAATCGAGCGGGGCCGGGGGTAGCGGACCGGTGCGCAACCCGCAGCGAAGCAACATCGAGCGCCGACCCCCGGTGCGCTGCCCGGACTGGGCCGGTCTTCGGTAGTGGTTCGAGCGCGCAGCGAGCATGCGGCCGGTGGCCGATCCGTGGCATGGCGCCGAGCCCAAGCCCGGGGTCGGGGCTGGGTCGATTTGGCGTAGGGCCGCGGTGGAGCGGCGGCCCTGCCCCGTGCCCGGTGGCACTCGTCCGCCGATCCCGGCCCAGCATCGGACCGGTCGCCGAAGACGCCAGCCGTCCGCCCTCCAGCAAGGCGCGTGCAGCACAGGCACTCGCGTAGCGCGCTGTAGCGCAGGGCGCGGTCGCGTCGGTGAGGGTCGTCATCGTGTTCGCACCTCCTTTCGAGCATCGGTCGCTACGCTGGCCCCGTCGCACCGGGCGCGCTGTGGTTGCCGCACTTGCGCTGTCGCGTGCAGATGGCAGCGATCGGGCCGGTCGCCGGTCGGGCGTTGGCATTGTCGTTGGCGTCAGCACACGGTGCCCGTGTTTGGGCGTGCGGGTGCTGCACCGGGGTGCGGCGGTGGTGGGTGTTGGTGGTGCTGCTGCTTGCGGTGGTGGGTGTTGGTCGGGACTGTCGGGGTGCGCGTGGATCGGGCGCAGATGCCAACCGGTCGTGATCATCGCAGGTGGCGCTTCAGAGGGCCTTTGCCTACGGTATGTGCCTCGTTGAAAACACCAGCCTCCCGGCGCTCGAGGTGATCCCGGCCGAAAGGGCTCCCCCACCCAGTCCGGCCGCCTTGACCGGATAGCTGCGGGGTCCCGATAGCACTCCGAGGGCGACACCCCCCAACCCTGCTCAACCGAGCAAAGTGGCAGTGTCGGGGGCTCCTACAGAGGAACGGCTCTCGGCCAGAGGCTTGGCGTAGTCTGCTTACACCGGCCGCCGCCTGTATGAATCCCTTACCCTTGTGCGTACCCCAATTCTCTCTCGCACCGGTACCACCCGCAACACCCACACGGGTAGAGACCACTCGCGTTTCCCCGCTATTCCCCTTGCGCCGCAAACAAACTCGACCTCACCGGCATCGCCGGTCCGGACGCCGCACCCCGGCCGCCCCCGGCCCCGCCCCGGACCCCGGCCCACGCCCCACCTCCTCGTCGCCGCCCGCCCGAACACCCACCAAGACGGCGCCCGAATCAGCAATGCACCCCGACCCACCCACCACCACTCCGTCGCCGCCGCACTTCGTCTCTCACCTGGACCCGCAACGCCCCTCAGCGGGCTGCCGCAGCGACCACGATCGTGCTGTAGCGCATGGTGAACGAGCCGCCGAGGGCGTCGAGCGTCTCGCGGGTCGACTCGAGGAGCCGCTCCATCTGGTCGGGCTCCAGGCTGCTGTAGCCGCCCGAGGTCGGGATCCCGTCGAGCCAACCCTCGGTCGTGTAAAGCCGCTCCCAGTCGTACTGCCGGCGTTCGGGTTCGGTGAACGCGCCGGTCTCGCGAATGCCGCCCTCGGCCCTGGCGAACATCGGCTCGTAGGTCTCCAGCATCGGCCGCGCCCAGAGGTCCGGGAAGTCGGGGAACAGGTCCCGGTGGATCGCGCCGAACGCGGCCGCGACCTCGGGCGGCGGCTGGAACACGTTCCAGCACAAGGCGAGTCGTCCTCCCGCTCGCAGCACCTCGGCGGCCCTCGCCGCTCCGGCGACCGGGTCGATCCAGTGCCAGGTCTGGGCGGAGACGACCGTGTCGAAGACCCGCCCCTTCGCGTCCCAGTCCTCGAAGCGGCCCGTCTCGACCTCGATGCCGTGGCCGCGGGCGAGGGCGGCCATGCGCTCGTCGACGTCGACGCCGAGGACATCGCAGCCCTTCGCGGCGAAGAGCCGGGCGGCGATGCCGGTGCCGACGCCCACGTCGAGGACGGCGGGGCCGGGACTCGCGGCGATGACGGCGTCGACCATCGCCGCCGGGTAGGTGGGCCGGGCCCGGTCGTAGCGGTCGGCCTCCGCACCGAAGGAGGTGGCGGCCCGGCGCAGGTCCGGGTAGGGGGCGGCGCCGTCTCGCGGCGGTATAGTGACCATGCGCCCACTATAAATGGGCGATTGCCCACTCGTCAACGCCCGGACATCGGGACGCCCACGACCGAAACGAGGAGACCATGCCCACCGGTGTGCCCATGGGAGACGCCCGGGAGCGGCTGTTCGACGCCGCCGACCGCATCCTGCTGCGCGACGGACCGAGCGCCCTCACCAGCCGGGCCGTCACCGACGAGGCCGGCGTCGCCAAAGGCGTGCTGCACAAGCACTTCGCGGACTTCGACGGCTTCCTCGCCGCGTTCGTGCTCGACCGGGCCGACCGGCTCGACGAGCGGGCCGCGGCCCTGCTGCGGGCCGCCGGTTCCGGCACGGTCGCCGGGAACCTCGCCGAGGCCCTGACCGCGGTGTTCGGCTCGGTCGCCGTGGCCGTCGTCGCGCTGGTGACCTTCCGCGACGAGCTGCGGGCGCGGCTGCGCGAGACCTGGCCCGCGGGCGTTCCGGTGCTCACCGAGATCGCGGTGATGATCCGCGACTACCTTGCGGCCGAACGGGAACTGGGCCGCCTCGCGCCGGGCGCCGACCCCGAGGGGCTGGCCCCGATGCTCGTCGGCACCGCGCACCTGCTCTTCGGCGACCGCACCGGCGCCCCGCCGACCGAGGCGGCCGTGCGCAGCGCGGTCGACGGCGTCATCGGAGCGGTCCTCGTCTGAGGGCGCACTCGGGCGGAACGCACCCGTCGTGCCGTCCTCGACCGGATCGTGTTCGTCTGCGGCGTGTGCGCCGGCGGACAGCGCTGGTCCCCGTCCGCCGGCGCGGAACCCGACGCTGGTGTCGGCCTGCCGCGGGAGGACGGCGTCGAACGGCCTTGCGTCGGGAGTATGGATCGATCACTATGCGCTACAACAGTTTTCGTGATCATGATATTCCCCTATAGAGACCTCCTGACCCATGCGTTCAGTTGCCTCGACTACGGGATCCCCCGTCCGGCGCCGTTCGAACCCCCTCCCGGAGCCCCTGGGGGGAGCGCCGCAGGCACGGCGCGGATAGGCTGGGGTCTATGGACACTGCCTCGTATTTGCGATGCTTCCTGCGCGAACTCGATGGATTCAGGGCATGCCTGACCAAGGGCGACCTCACGGTGCCGATCGCCTACCGCGAGGATCCGGACTACCCCCTCGACCTCGCCGGGCTGGCCGCGCGCGTCGGCGCCGCGAACCTGTTCGTCGCCGCCACGGTCACCGACTTCAGCGGCGCGGACTCGCCCCCGGACGGCACGCCGCCGAAGACGCCCGACGACCGCGCCGAACTCGTGCGCTGGGTCGAGGGCACCGGCGAAGTGCTGGTCATGGCCCTGGACACCGAGCCCGGCACGCCCGCGTGGGGCTTCTACACGCCCCCGAACGCGGGCCACTGGCAGCGCTCGATCGCCGTCGAGACGATGCTGCACCGCTGGGACGCCGAGCAGGCGCTCGGCGAGCCCGGTCCGCTCGACCCCGAACTGTCCGGCGAGGGCATCACCGAGGTCTTCGACGTGCTGGCGCCCAGGCAGATCGGCCGCGGCAAGGCCTGGCCGCCCGACGCCTGCATACGGCTCGACGCCACCGACACCGAGGACTGGTGGACCTTCGGCCCCGGCGACCCGGTCGCCGAGGTCCGCGGCACCGCCGCCGACCTGCTGCTCCTGCTGCGCGGGCGCAAGACCGCCTACGACGAGGCGTTCGCCTGGAGCGGCGAGCGCAACACGGCCCTCTCGGTGCTCAAGGGGCCGTTGACGTGAGGGTGTCGGTCGGCGCCGCCGCGCCAGCGCGGAACCCGTCGACCATGAGCGTGAACCACCGCTCGCGCAGCGCCGACGGCTGCTCGGTCGGCACCGTCACGAAGAACATGTAGCAGTCCTCCGCCGTGAGGTCCGGGCGCAGGTCGCCCTGGGCCTTGCCCGCCGCGATGATCCGCTCGATCGCCTCGGTGCCGCGCCGCAGGTGGCTCTCCTCGTCGTACACGGCGCCCAGCTCGCGGGCCGCCGCCTTGACCGCCTTGTTGCTGGAGGCGTTCTCCATGATGAGGCGTGCGAACGCGATGAACTCGTCGATCGCCCGCGCCCCGGACGCGATGCGGTCGGCCGCCGCGACGACCTCGACCGTCATGTCCTCCAGGCACTCGTCGACCACGGCCTTGACCAGGTCGCCCTTGGTCGGGAAGTGCCGGTAGAGGGTGCCCACGGCCACGCCCGCGTCGGCGGCGATGGCCTCCATCGGGACCTCGGGCCCGTGCATGATGATCTGCCGGGTCGCGGCCTCGGTGATCTTGGCGCGATTGCGGGCGGCGTCGGCCCGCAGCGGCCGCTCCTGTGGCATCCGATCCCCTCTCTCCGTGGAACATCATAAGCACCGGCCCTCGACTTGCCATAAGATGAATCATGGTTCATTATTATGATGAAGTCAGGTTCATCTTACGTGAGGATCCGCCATGAACGCCGAATGGACCACCGCCGACATCCCCGACCAGACCGGACGCACCTTCATGGTGACCGGCGCCAACTCAGGGCTGGGCCTGGAGACGGCCCGCGCGGTCGCCGCCCGCGGCGCACGCGTCGTCATGACCGTGCGCAGCGAGGAGAAGGGCCGCGCGGCCGCGGCCGACATCATCAGCACCGCGCCCGACGCCGACCTGGAGGTCCGCCGCCTCGACCTGGCCGACCTCGACTCCGTCAAGGCCTTCGCCGCCGACTACGACGGGCACCTCGACGTCCTGGTCAACAACGCCGGCATCATGATCCCGCCGCGCCGCCTCACCAAGCAGGGCCACGAGTCCCAGTTCGGGACCAACCACCTCGGCCACTTCGCGCTCACCGGGCTGCTGCTCGACCGCCTCGGGAAGGGGCAGCACCCGCGCGTGGTCACCGTCTCGTCCCTGGCGCACCTCAGCGGCAGGATCCACTTCGACGACCTGACCGGGGAGCGGAGCTACGGGCCGGTGCGGTACTACGAGCAGTCCAAGTTCGCCAACATGCTCTTCACGCTGGAACTCGACCGGCGCCTGCGCGCGGCGGGCAGTCCCGTGCGCAGCCTCGCGGCGCACCCGGGCTTCTCGGACACGCAGCTGATGCAGAGCGCGAACGCACTGGTCAGGGCCGCAGGCAAAGTGGTGATGCCGTTCGTGACACAGTCGGCAGCGGCCGGCGCGCTGCCCCAGCTGTACGCCGCGACCGACCCGCGCGCCGAGGGCGGGCAGTACTTCGGGCCCGGCGGGCGCAGGGAGCGCAAGGGCTGGCCGGTGCTCGTGCAGCCGGCGCCCACCGCCGAGGACCCCGGGACGGCGAAGCGGCTGTGGGAGCTCTCCGAGACCCTGACGGGCGTCCGCTTCCCGCTCACCGCGGCGGCGTGAGCGCCGGTCAAGCGGGTTCGCGGACCTCGGCGGCGTCGATGACCTCGCCGAGGATCTCCCTGGTGCGCAGCAGGTCCTGGATCTGACGGTCGATGCGCTCGCGCTCGACCTTCAGCTCCTGTGCGAGCGACTCGGTCGTGCGCTCGTTCGGGCCGCCGTCCTGGTCGCTCATGCACGGCAGGACACTGTGGATCGTCGCCGAGTTGAGCCCGGCCGCGAACAGGATCTGGATGCGCACCACCCGGTCGACCGCCCGCTCGGGGTACTCCCGGTGGCCGCCCGGCGTACGCTCGGCGTCGAGCAGGCCCTGCTCGCCGTAGTAGCGCAGGGACCGCTCGCTGACGCCCGTGCGCCGGGCCAGTTCACCGATTCGCATGGCCTGCCTCACATTCCCTTGAACCTGCCATTGGTGTCAGGTTCTACGGTACGCCCATGACGCACTCAGCCGAGGCCGACAGCCTCTTCGCACCGGCCCGGGTCGGGTCCCTGGAGCTTCCGAACCGCCTGGTCATGGCCCCCATGACCCGCAACCGCGCCGAGGACGACGGCACGCCGCCGCCGCTCATGGCCGAGTACTACGCGCAGCGCGCGAGCGCGGGCCTCATCGTCACCGAGGCCGCGATCCCCGCCCAGGTCGGGATCACGACCCCGAACGTCGCCGGGATCTACACCGAGTCGCAGGTCGCCGGGTGGCGCGGGATCGCCGAGGCGGTGCACGCGGCCGGCGGCCGGATCTTCATGCAGATCGAGCACGGCGGGCGCGTCGGCCACCGCGACAACAGCGGCCTGGACCCGATCGCGCCGTCGCCGATCGCGCTGCCCGAGGGCATCCACACGCCGAGCGGCCGTCAGGACTCGCCGGTGCCGATCGAGATGACCGCCGAGGACATCCGGACGGCGGTGGCGCAGTTCGCGGCCGCGGCCCGCAACGGGGTCCGCGCCGGCTTCTCGGGCGTCGAGGTCCACGCGGCCAACGGGTATCTGCTGCACCAGTTCCTCGCGGACGGGACGAACCGGCGCACCGACGGGTACGGCGGGAGCGTCGCGAACCGGATCAGGTTCGTCGTCGAGGTGGTGCGGGCGGTGGCCGACGCGGTCGGCGCCGAGCGGGTGGGGATCCGGATCTCGCCCGGGAACCGGGTCAACGGCATCAGCGAGTCCGACACCGACGTGCTGTACCCGGCGCTGATCGACGCCATCGCGCCGCTCGGCATGGCGTACGTGCACACCGTGTACACCGAGCCGGACGCGCCGTGGTTCACCGCGCTGCGGCGCCAGTGGAAGGGGACGCTCATCGCGAACCCGGTCCTGGGCCGGACGCTGCCGATCCCCGAGGACGGGGGACTGTCCAAGGCCCGGAGGCTGATCGAGGCGGGCGCGGACCTGGTGTCGCTCGGCCGGGCGTTCCTGGCCAACCCGGACCTGGTGGAGCGCCTGCGGATCGGCGCCCCGCTGAACCCGGTGCGCGAGGAGGGCCTGGAGTACACCGGCGGCCCCGACGGCTACACCGACTACCCGACCCTCGCGGCGTCCGAGGCTTCGCCGAGCCGATCGGCTTCGGCCGCATCGACGTTGGGGTCCGCCCTGCGATAGGCGACCGCGATCGCCAAGGCGTCCGCCGTGGTCCGGCGGGCGAAGGCGTTCAGGAGGCCGGCGAGGGCCGCCGCGCCCTCGCCGAGGGCGTCGGGGTCGATGCCGACCAGGACCGCCCAGGACACCGCGAGGTCGATCTCCGGTTCACCGGCGGCCGCGTTGGTCCAGTCGATGAGGTAGGGGCCCTCGTCGGTGACGATCACGTTCTCGGGGTGCAGGTCGAGGTGGAGCACCTTCGGCGTTCCCTTGCCGCCCAGCTCGATTCCGCGGGCCTCGGTCGGCAGCCATGCCGGGGCGTCGATCTCGTGGAGCCGGTCGTGCAGGTCGAGGAGCACGGCTGAGGCGCCATCCGCGCCGAGCCCTCCGCCGACGACCTCGGCTCCCAGGGTGCGGCCGTGGAGGCGCCGCATGGTCAGGTCACCGCCGTCGACCGCGAGCACTTCCGGCACCGGAAAGCCCGCCTGGTGCAGATGCCGCATGAGCCGCGCCTCGCCGCTCACGTCGAAACCGCTGCGCCGCAGGACCTTCCGCTCGCCGAGCGCGAACACCTGTGAGGCCCTGCCCCCGCCGATCAACTCCATGGCCCGAGCCTAGCGCCGCGCGGGCTCCGGTCCGGGAGGGAGCGTGCCGCGCGCTCCTATGTGATCGGTAAGGTCGGGTGGCACGACTCACATCACCGCCTCGGCTCTCCGGGTCGCGGCGGCATATTGAAGGACGAAACCGGCAATGAGTAGACCTTCAGCACCCCGTTCCCACCGCCTGAACCCGTGGCGGGGGACCGCTCGGCAGCGCGTCGCGGTCGTGGCCGCCGCCGCGATCCTCCTCGTCTCGGGCACCACCGTCGCCGCGGCCCTGGCGTTCTCGCCGGGCGATCCACCGGACGGGGAAGCCGCCGCGGCCGCCTCGGGCGGCGCCGACTCGGCCTCGGCCTCGTCGGACGGCGGGGCCCCGGTCCCGTCGGGCGACAAGGCCTCCGCGAGCCCGCTCGCCGCGGGCGAGTGCCGGCGGCCCGTGGGCCCGTCGCCCGAGGTCACGGTCACCGAGGTCGACACGGGCACGGACGTGGCCGGCTACGGCGGCGAGGGCGACACCGAGCCCCTGCCGATGGCGATCGCGGCGCGGCCGGGCGGCTCCTGGCTCGCGTGGCTGGGCGCCGACGACCAGGTGCACCTGGCGAGACTCGACTGCGACGACCGGATCGACGGCGACGTGATCGACCTCGAGGGCATCGACCTCCAGGACGTCGCGGCCGACGGGGACGGCGTCGTGGTGCTCGTGACGCGCGAGGGCTCGTGCGGGGACGGGCCGCTGTGCGGCGGGGAGTCCAGCCCGTGCAACACGATGCACATGGTGCGCTTCGACAATGCGGGCGAGCAGCAGTGGGGGCGCCAGGTCACCAACCTCGGCGACGGCCTGGCGGGCTACGACGACGGCGCCCGCTTCGTGTGGTGGTACCAGCACCACGGGCGCCTGGCCACGGACGGCTCGAACTGGGCGGCGTACTTCGGCGTGGCGATCACGGTGTCGAACGGCGGCTGCGTGGACGTCCACCAGGGCGACCGGATGCAGGTCGTGGACGCGGACGGGAACCTCGTCGACCACGCGGACGCGTTCGAGGTCGGATGCAGCCACAGCTGGACCACGCGGATCGCGTGGAACGAGGACGCCGGCGAGTTCGGCATGGTGTGCGCCACCGACAACGAGTGCCGCATCGCCCGGCCCGCGTACCGGACCGTGGCGGCCGGGACCTGCGACGGGACGCTGTTCGGCGGCGACCTCGTGGCGGCGGGCGACGGCGGGTACTGGACGGCGTGGAGCCAGGGCGGCGCGGTCCGCCTGGAGCACTTCGACGGCGGCGCCTCGGACTCCACTGTCGACACCGGTGTCGATGCCCCGCATCCGCACCTGGTGTCGTACGGGCCCGACCTGATGCTGCTGGCCTGGGAGTCCGGTTCGGGGATCGAGGCGCGGGTGTACGACTCGGGCGGCGGCGCGGTCGGCGACGCGTTCGCGATCGACGTGCCCGACCACGACTACCAGGCGTTCAAGGCCTTCGACGACGGCAGCGCGGCCTACGCGGGCGCCGGGGGCGGCTCCTCGATCCTCATCGCGCGCGTGATGCCGATGAGCGGCTGAGAAGCGGTGCGCCTGAGCCGCCGAGCGACCCGGCCGCTGACGACCGCCGGCCCCGGGCGCGCCTGCCGCGCCCGGGGCCGTGCGGGTGCGAACGGTCAGCAGTCGGTGTAGCGCTTGGGGAGTTTGAAGCCGTAGTCCTTCATGACCTGGCGCAGGACGTCCGGGTAGTCGGTGATGATGCCGTCCACGCCGTCGTCGACGAGCTTGCGCATGGTGGCCTCGTCGTCGACGGTCCACGGGATCACTTCGATGCCGTGGTCGTGGGCGTGGTCGACCATGGCCTCGGTGACGTACGGGACGTAGTCCGCGTCGCCGACCTTCCCGTTCTGCGGGGAGCCGTGGACGGGCGAGAACGCGTCGGCGCCGAAGGAGTCGATCGCGGCGATCGGGTCGCCGCCGAAGTCGTCGATGTCGATGCCGCCGAGCCAGGGCGAGGCGCCGGGCCGGCCGGTCTGGAGGAACGTGATGTTGGTGAGGGCCACGAGCGGCAGCTCGGGGGCGGTGTCGCCCATGAGCATGAGGGTGCCCCAGTCGAAGCTCTGGATGGTGACCTGGCGGCTGATGCGGGCTTCGCGGATGTCGGCGGTGACGGCCTCGACGAAGGCCTCGCGCGGCGCGGTCTCGGTGGGTGCCCCGGCCTCGACCTTCGTCTCGATGTTGAGCGTGACGCCCTTGGCCTTGTAGTCCTTCACCAGGTCGAAGACCTCGGAGAGGAGCGGCATGGGCTCGCCGGGGCGCGTCTGCTGGCCGGGGAAGGCGGCCTGCGCGAGGGAGCCGCAGTCGAGGGTGCGGACCTGGTCGAGGGTGAGGGTGTTGACGTACTTGCCGACGTAGGGGTATTCGGGGTCGCCCTGGAAGGCGGGGGCGGTGTCGAGGCACTTGGCGCCGGAGACCCTGCGGTCGTGGGTGACGACGGCGTGGCCGTCCTCGGTGATCTGGACGTCGAGCTCCAGGGTGCTCACGCCCAGCTCGAGGGCGTTGGCGAAGGCGGGGAGGGTGTTCTCGACGACGAGGCCGAGGCCGCCGCGGTGGGCCTGGAGGTCGAAGTCGCGGCTCGGGTGGGCCGCGGCGGGTGCCGCGGGAAGGGCGGCGAGGAGGGCCGCCGCGGCGGCGGCCGCGGCGATGGGGAGGATGCGTCTCATGGCCTCAGCCTCGCGGCGGCGGCTGACCCCGCCGTGAACGCGTTCACACGTTCAGGTGACTTCTTCGTCGGTGCGCGGCTTTCGGGCGGATTTCTGTCGCACCCGCGCGTGACGATGGAGCGGCAGGATCGTTCCCCGGGTGGGTGGGGGTTTGGGATGGTATTCAATCGTATTCGACGCCGCGCTCGGATTCGTCCGCCGGACCGCTCCGGCCCGGTGCCGGGCGTCGGAACGTGACCGGTATCGCGGAGTATCGGCGCAGCTCATTCTGCTTGCGTCCCAAACCACACCATATATACCGACCTGATAACAAATTCGGTCCAGTTCGGGTGTGGCGGCATCAAAATTCACTTTCACCGGCGAACATCCATCTATGTCTTCTGAATCGAACCGGTCGACGACCGCGCGCAGGAGCGACGCCATCACGGACCGCGGCGTCACCGTGCGTGACGACGCGGTCGTCCGGCAGATCATCACGCCGCTGCGCCGCTACATCCCGGTCGGCTGGTTCGATTGGGAACCGTACGGGAAGCGGCCGACGAGCTGGTGGCCCGATCTGCTCATGTTCCTCGGCTTCCTGGGGCTCGCGTTCTTCGTGAGCTACCCGTCGTGGCTGGTGCGCCTCGACTGGGAAGTGCGGTTGTGGGCCGTCGACGCCAACGACGTGGTGTGGCTGCGCGACATCGCGAAGGCGGGGGCCGAGTTCGGCCAGGCCCGCACGGTCGCCACGGTCACGCTGCTCATCGCGATCTGGTGCGCGCTGCGGTCGCGGTCGATCCGCCCGCTCCTGATGTACGTCATCTCGTTCATCACCCTGGCGAGCATCCTGGGCATGAAGCACCTGCTGGGCCGGCCGCTGTCCCAGCACCCCTTCGCCCTCAAGGAGGTCTCCCCGGACGGGCCGCTGCTGTTCACGTACCACCCCGAGGGCGGGGGCTCCATCCCCGACGCGACGGCGTTCCCCTCAGGGCACGCCGTGAACTCGATCCTGCTGTTCGGGCTCATCGTGATGCTCGTGGGCGGGGTCCTGCCCGCGTGGGCGCGGTGGACGCTGCTCATCGCGCCGCCGGTGATCGTGTTCTCCTCGCAGGTGTTCCTGGGCCAGCACTGGCTCTCGGACGAGCCGGCCGGGTTCCTGCTGGGCCTGATCATCATCCGCAGCGCCAAGCGCGTCCCGTGGCACACGATCCCGCTGGGACCGCTGTCGGTCTTCGACCCGGCCACGAGGCGGACGATCCTCATCTCGACGCTGCTCATCGTCGGCGTCATGCTGACGCCGACGCTGCACCTGATCCCGGCGCTCATCTCGTCCGCGATGCTGCCGGTGCTCGGACTGATCTGGCTGTGGCTCAGCATCAAGGCCAAACGCCACCGCGAGGCCCTGGAAGCGGCCTCCGCGGAGGCGGAAGGTGCGGAAGAGGCGCAGGACCCGGGTCCCGAGAAGGACCCTCAGGCCCTGGACCCGGAGATCCCTACCCAGCCGTCAGATAGTCGCCCGCCAGCTTGACGCCCGCGTCGCCCGCGGCCACCTCGCCGATGGTCCAGGCCTCGACGTGGCGCGCGGTGAGCACGGCCAGCGAGCGGTCGACCTGGTCGGGCGCGACGATGGCGACCATGCCGATGCCCATGTTGAACGTCCGCTCCATCTCCTCGTCGCCGATGCCGCCGACGCGCTGCACGACGTCGAAGACCGGGTTCGGGGTCCAGGTGGCGCGGTCGACCTCGATCTGGAGGCCCTCGGGGAGGGACCGGACCAGGTTCCCGGCGATGCCGCCGCCGGTGATGTGCGCGAAGGCGTGCACGTCGCACTCCTTGGCGAGCTCGAGGCAGTCCTTGGCGTAGATGTGCGTCGGCGTCATCAGCTCCTCGCCGAGGGTCCGCTGGTTGCCGAACTCGGGCACGACGGTGCCCAGGTCCATGCCGCCGACGCCGAACAGGGCCTCGCGCACGAGCGAGAAGCCGTTGGAGTGGACGCCCGAGGCGCGCATGGCGATCGCGACGTCGCCGGGCTTGACCCGGTCGGGGCCGAGCAGCTGGTCGGCCTCCACGACGCCGACGCCGGTGGCGGAGATGTCGTAGTCGTCGGGGCGCATGACGCCGGGGTGCTCGGCGATCTCGCCGCCGATGAGGGAGCAGCCCGCGTAGCGGCAGCCGTCGGCGATCCCGGCGCCGATGTCGGCGATCCTCTCGGGGACGACCTGGCCGGTCGCGATGTAGTCCAGGAGGAACAGCGGCTCGGCGCCGCAGACGACGAGGTCGTCGACGACCATGGCGACCAGGTCGATGCCGACCGTGTCGTGGATGTCGAGCTTCTGGGCGATGACGAGCTTGGTGCCGACGCCGTCGGTGGAGGAGGCGAGCAGCGGCTTCTTGTACTTCTCGGTGTCGAGCGCGAACAGGCCGGCGAACCCGCCGATGCCGCCGACGACCTCGGGCCGCACGGTCTTCCTGATCAAGGGCTTGAGCGCCTCGACCGCCCGGTCCCCGGCGGCGATGTCGACGCCCGAGGACTGGTAGGAGATGGTCCTTCGAGTGGTGGAGGCGCTGCTCACGCTGTGGTCCCTTCCCGCACTTGCGTGCTCACTTCGGTGGTTCGCGGGGTCTGGCGCCCCGGAGTGTCGGGGTGCGGTTCCATGAGGTGCTTGCCGATGAGGTCGGCGGCCGGCAGTTCGATCGGGTAGTTGCCGTCGAAGCAGGCCATGCACAGTCGGGACGCGGGCTGCTCGGTGGCGCGGACCAGGCCGTCCATCGAGACGAAGCCGAGCGAGTCGGCGCCGATCTGGGAGCGGATGCCGTCCACGTCGAGCGAGCCGGCGATGAGCTCGGCCCTGGTGGCGAAGTCGATGCCGTAGAAGCACGGCCATTCGACCGGGGGGGCGGAGATGCGGATGTGGACCTCGACCGCCCCGGCCTCGCGCAGCATCCGCACGAGCGCGCGCTGGGTGTTGCCGCGGACGATCGTGTCGTCGACGATGACCAGGCGCTTGCCCTTGATCTGGTCGACCAGGGGGTTGAGCTTGAGGCGGATGCCCAGCTGGCGCAGCGACTGCGAGGGCTGGATGAAGGTGCGGCCCACGTACTGGTTCTTGGTGAAGCCCTGGCCGTAGGGGATCCCGGACTCCTCGGCGTAGCCGATCGCGGCCGGGATGCCCGACTCGGGGACGCCGATGACCAGGTCGGCCTCGACCGGGTACTCGCGGGCGAGCGTGCGGCCGACCTCGACGCGGGTGGCGTAGACGTTGCGCCCGGCCAGTTTCGTGTCGGGGCGGGCGAGGTAGACGTACTCGAACAGGCAGCCCTTGGGCTCGGGGTTCGCGAAGCGGGTGGAGCGCAGGCCGTGCTCGTCGATGGTGAGCAGCTCGCCGGGCTCGACCTCGCGCACGAAGGTCGCGCCGATGGTGTCGAGGGCGGCGGTCTCGCTGGCGACGGCCCAGCCGGAGGCGAGGCGCCCGAGCACGAGCGGGTGCACGCCCTGCGGGTCGCGGGCGGCGTAGAGCGTGTTCTCGTCCATGAAGACCAGGCAGAACGCGCCGCGCAGCTTCGGGAGGACGCGCTCGGCGGCGGCCGAGACGGACTCGTCGGGGTGGGCCGCGAGGAGCGCGGTGACCAGGTGCGTGTCGGAGGTGGTGGTGCCCATGTCGATGCCGAGATGGTCGACCTCCTTGAGGAGGTCGGCCGTGTTCACCAGGTTCCCGTTGTGGGCCAAGGCGATCGCCGTGCCCGTGGAGGAGGACCTGATGGTCGGCTGGGAGTTCTCCCAGGTGGGGGCGCCGGTGGTGGAGTAGCGGGCGTGGCCGATGGCCAGGTGGCCCTGGAGCGGTGCGAGGGTGGACTCGTCGAAGACCTGGGCGACCAGGCCGAGGTCCTTGTAGACGACGGTGCGGGCGCCGTCCGAGACGGCGATGCCCGCGGCCTCCTGGCCGCGGTGCTGCAGCGCGTATAGCCCGAAGTAGGTGAGTTTCGAGACCTCTTCCCCGGGGGCCCAGATGCCGACGACGCCGCAGGCGTCGCGTGGGCCGGGATTGTCGGGATCGAGTTCCGTGGTGAGTCGACCGTCACCTCGGGCCACTGCAACTCCTCAGTTGGCTGGGGCAGGTCCGCGGCTCGCAAGCTTCGCCGCGGCTGAATGGAATCCAGTTCACTGACGTACCCGTTTCCGGGTCAGTCCGAACCGCCAGTCTCAGTCTATCGGACCTGCGGGAAGTCGCCACCCGCCAACGACGGCGGGTGTGTGCCGTACCCCTCCCCGACAAGGTGAAATCGGCCGCGAAGCGGCCCGGCGGGGCCGGATTCACCGCCGGCGGCAAGCGGCCCGCAAAAAATGAACGCCGCGGCGGGCACAGCCCGCCGCGACGTTCGCGGTCGTTCGCGGTCGGTCCCGGCTACCAGGAGCGGGGGCGGTCGTCCCACTCGCCCCAGCTGCGGCGCTCGGTGCGCCGCGAGTCCGGGTCCTCGTCCTCGCGGGGCTCGCGCTGCTGCTCGCTCCCGTAGGGCGCCGGCGGCTGGGACTGCGACGGGTCGCCGTGCTGCGGCATCGCGCGGGTCGCCCCGTACTCGCCGGTCGGCGGCGCGGGCTGCTCCTGCGGCGCGTACGGGTCCCGGCGCATCGACTGGCTCGGGTACGGGTCGCCCCCGGGCGGCGCGCTCTGCGGCGCGTTCGGCGCCGAGTGCGAGCCGTAGCCCTGCGGCTGGCTCGGCTGGGCACCGTACCCGGCGGGCTGGCTCGGCTGGCCGGGCTGGCTGCCGTACCCGGCAGGCTGGCTCGGCTGACTGCCGTAGCCCGGCGGCTGGCTGGGCTGGTTCGGCTGGGCGCCGTAGCCCTGCGAACCGGGCCCGTACTGCGGCGCGCTCGGCGAGCCGAAACGCTGCTCGGGCTGCGCGGCGGGCGCGTTCGCCGGGTTCTGCGGCTCGAACATCGAACCGGTCGCAGGCGGCGGCGGAGGCGTCGGCGACGGGTGCGGGCGGGTCGCGCCCGGATCGGCCCCGTACGGGCTCACCCCCGGGTGCGGCCTGGTCGCGTTCGGGTCCGCGTACGGATTGGGCGGCGCCGAAGGGCTCGGCGGCGCGGACGCGCCGGGGTGCGGCCGCGTCGCGTTCGGGTCCGCGTACGGGTTCGGCGGGGCCGACGGGCCCGGGTGCGGGCGGGTCGCGCCGGGATCGGCGAACGCGCTCGGCGGGGCCGCCGCGGGCGGCTTCGAGAGGTTCGCCTGCGGCATGATCTGCGTGGCGTCCGACGCGCCCGGTCCGCCGGGCTGCTTGACGACCGGGAGGATCGTGGTCCCGTCCGGGCCGAGGCCCGGTGCGCCGGGTGCGGCGCCGAAACCGGCCTGGGGCATGACCTGCGTGGAGTCCGAGCCGCCGTACGCGGGGCCGAACTGGGTCGGCGCGGCCGGGTTGCCGGGGCCGTCGACGAGGCCGCCGGGGTGGATCATCGTGGGCGCCTCCGAACCGGGCGCGGGCCCGGCCTGGTAGACGCCGGGCGTCCCGACCTGGGCCGCGGTCGGCTGGTGCTCGGGCGGGCCGCCGGGGGTGAAGCTCTCGCCGTCGTCGTCCTTGTCGTCCTTGCCGCCGCGCAGCAGGAACACGATGCCGATGATGCCGCCGACGACCAGCAGGGCGCCGATCACGATGAGGAAGATGAGCGTGCCGGAGATGCCGGTGTCCTTCGGCGGCGGCGCGCTCGTCTCCTCGGCGGGCGTGGGCGCGGCGCTGGTCGGCGGCGCGGAGGACTCCTCGGCCTCGACCTTCGTGAGCGTCACGTTCCGGTTGAACGTGGTCGAGCCCTCGTTGACCGAGAACTCCTCGGTCTTCTCCTCGAACCCGTCCTTGGTGATGACCATCGTCATGTCGCCGGGGGCGATCGGGTTCGAGCCGTCGCCGGTGAACTCGTAGCCGCCGTCGCCGCCGGTCTCGGTCTCGTGCTCGCCGCCCTCGCCGTCGGTGAGGACGAGCTTCGCGCCCTCGACCGGCTCGGCGTTCGAGGAGACGGTGCCGCTGATCGAGGTGATCGAGGCGGAAGCCGTGCCCCAGACGGTCACGGACGTCTGGGTCGCGCCGCCGGGGAACTCGACGTTGAGCGCGCCGGTCTGGGACTGCCCGTCGGGGAGGTCGGCCTCGCCCATCGGGGAGACGATGAACTGGACCTGGCGCATCTCGCCCGAGGTCATGCCCGCGCACTTGACGGAGCTGTCGCCGCTCGCCTCGCACCCGCCGCCCACGCTGACGTAGGCGAGGTTGTCGAGGCCGGCGACGCTCGCCTTGATCTCGGCGTCCTTGGGGCCCGTGCCCGGGGGGAAGACGGCCGTCACGTCGACGACGACCGTGGCGGTCGCACCGCCGATCTCCAACTGCGGGTCGTGGCCCTGGGTTATCGCGGCGGTGAAGTCGCCCTGCGCCATCGCTGCCTGCGGGAACGTCAGCATGCCGAGCAGAGCGCCGACCACGACCGCGAGGCCGGAGAGGCGCCTCGGCAGCCCACCCCCGACCCTCCGCCGGGCCCGCGGGACGCTAGTCTGGGTCCCGCCCGGTTCGGCAGCTACGGTCATCTACATCCCCTCCTGGGCATGTGCCATCCAGCGCTCACTCGCGGCGTCTGCCACGGGCGGGCACGACGAACCCACGGAAGCGGGCCGTCGTCGCCACTATGCCTGGTCTCAATTCGGTTACGGGACCGGGGGGCGCGCGGCGCGGTGTACGGCGCGGCGCATGCGTTCGGTCCCTCGCTCGCTCCTGAGCAGGCCCGTTCGGCAACGGGCCGTATCGGGCAGTCTAACGTGGTTCGGAGGTTTCCCCGTGGACGCTGTGGCCGACGCCATCGCCGCGATCGACAATGACGAGGCTCCCGATCGGGAGACGCTCAAGGCCGCGGTGCGCGAACTGCTCAAGGCCCTGGCGGACAACGCCCCGGGTCATTCGGTGGAAGTGCGGGTGCCGCCGTACGGCGCGGTGCAGTGCGTCGAGGGGCCCCGGCACCGCCGGGGGACGCCGCCGAACGTCATCGAGTGCGCGCCGCTGGTGTTCCTCGAACTGGGTACGGGCCGCCTCGGCTTCGCGGCCGCCGTCGCCGCCGGGAAGGTCGCGGCCTCGGGCCAGCGGGCCGACCTGTCCGAGCACCTGCCGCTGGCCGGGCCCCACGGCGAAGATCTGGACGGGAACGCGTAGGGGCCGCCGGTCCCCGCCCGCTTCCCACACCTCTTTATATGCGCGCGAAGCCGCCCCGGCCATTTCGGCCGGGGCGGCTTCGTCGTCTCGCTCGGTGCTACTCGCCCAGGCGGGATCCGATGCGGCCCTTCCAGGCCGCTTCGAGGTCGCCGCGGGTGAGGTCGAAGTGGTCCCTCAGGTGCAGGCCGTCGGTGTTCGCGTCGGTGACGCCCAGCGGCGTGATCGGCAGGCCGCGCTGCTCGCACGCGGTGCGCACGGCGAGTTCCTGGCCGCGCGGGATGACCACGAGCACCCGCCCGGAGGACTCCGAGAACAGGTACGTGAACGGGTCGGCGCCCTCGGGCAGGAGGATCTGCGCGCCGAGGCCGGAGTGGCAGATGGCCTCCACGAGGGCCTGGGCGAGCCCGCCTTCGGAGAGGTCGTGGGCGGCGGCGAGCTGCTCGGTCCCGGCGAGGCGCCCGAGGAGTTCGGCGAGCTTCATCTCGTGGTCGAGGTCGACCTTCGGCGGGACGCCGCCGAGGTGGCCGTGCTTGACCTGCGCCCACTCCGAGCCCGAGAGCTCTTCGAGGGTGGTGCCGATGAGCGCGATGGTGTCCCCGGTCCGGCCCAGTCCCAGCGGGATGCGGCGCGCGACGTCGTCGATCACGCCGAGCACGCCGATGACGGGCGTCGGGTGGATCGCCTCGCGGCCGGTCTGGTTGTAGAAGGACACGTTGCCGCCGGTGACGGGGATGCCGAGCTTCTGGCAGCCGTCGGCGATGCCGGTGACGGCCCGCTCGAACTGCCACATGACGTGCGGGTCCTCGGGGGAGCCGAAGTTGAGGCAGTCGGAGACGGCGATCGGGGTCGCGCCGGTGACGGCGACGTTCCGGTACGCCTCGGCGAGCGCGAGCTGCGCCCCGTGGTACGGGTCGAGCCGCGCGAAGCGGCCGTTGCCGTCCAGGGAGATCGCGATGCCGACGCCGGTGCGCTCGTCCAGGCGGATCACGCCCGCGTCGTGCGGGGCGCCCAGGACGGTGTTGCCGAACACCGAGGAGTCGTACTGCTCGGTGATCCAGGACTTGTCGCACAGGTTGGGGCTGGCGGCCATGTCGAGGACGGTCTGGCGGATCTCCTCGTCGGTGGCGGGGCGCGGCAGCGTCTCGGCGCGGTCCACGGCGATGAGCCCGAGGTCGTTCGGCTCGGTGAAGGGCCGGTTGTAGACCGGGCCCTCGTCGGCGAGCGACTTCGGGGGGACGTCGACGACGGTCTGGCCGTGGAAGTCGACGACGAGGCGGCCGGTGCCGGTGACGGTGCCGATCGCGGTGGCGAGCAGGCCCCAGCGGCGGGATCGGGCGAGGACCTCTTCGGCCTTGGCCGGGTCGACGATGAGGAGCATCCGCTCCTGCGACTCGGAGGCGAGGATGTCCTGCGGCTCCATGCCCTCGGCGCGCAGGGGCACGAGTTCGAGGTCGACGTGCATGCCGCCGTCGCCGGCCGCCGCGGTCTCGGACAGGGCGCAGGTCAGGCCCGCGCCGCCGAGGTCCTGGACGCCGACGACGAGGCCCGCGTCGAACAGTTCGAGGCACACCTCGATGAGCAGCTTCTCGGTGAACGGGTCGCCGACCTGCACGCTCGGGCGCGCGTCGCCCTCGCCCGACTCCGAGAAGGTCGCGGAGGCGAGGACGGAGACGCCGCCGATGCCGTCGCGGCCGGTCTTGGCGCCGAGGAGGATCACGATGTTGCCCGTGCCGCTGGCCTGCATCGACTGGAGGCGCGAGCGCGGCATGACGCCGACGCTCAACGCGTTGACCAGCGGATTGCCCTGGTAGCACGGGTCGAAGTAGGTTTCGCCGCCGATGTTGGGCAGGCCCACGCAGTTGCCGTAGTGGCCGATGCCGTCGACGACGCCCGGGAGGACCCGGGCGGTGTCGGGGTGGTCGATGGCGCCGAACCGCAGCGAGTCCATGACCGCGATCGGGCGGGCGCCCATCGCGATGATGTCGCGGATGATGCCGCCCACGCCCGTGGCCGCGCCCTGCTTGGGCTCGACGTACGACGGGTGGTTGTGCGACTCGACCTTGAACGTGACGGCGATGTGGTCGTCGATGGCGACGACGCCGGCGTTCTCGCCGATCCCGGCCAGCAGGCGCGGGGTCCGCGGGTTCTTCTCGCCGAACTGGCGCAGGTGCACCTTGCTCGACTTGTACGAGCAGTGCTCGGACCACATGATCGAGTACATGGCGAGCTCGGACTGGGTCGGGCGGCGGCCGAGGACCTCGCGGATGCGCTGGTACTCGTCCTCCTTGAGGCCCAGTTCGGCCCAGGGCTGCTTCTCGTCGGGGGTCGCGTCGGCGACGCCGACGGTGTCCACGGCGACGTTCAGGTCACGGGTCATCGACGCACTCCCTCACTGAGGTGGGCCAGGACGGAGGCGACTATGCCGAGGCCGTCGGTGGACGGCCCGGTGAGCGCCTCGACGGCGTGTTCGGGGTGGGGCATGAGGCCGACGACGTTCCCGGCCTCGTTGGTCACCCCGGCGATGTCGCGCATCGAGCCGTTCGGGTTGTCGAGGTAGCGGAAGACCACGCGGCCCTCGCCCTCCAGGCGGTCGAGGACCGCCTCGTCGGCCACGTAGCGGCCCTCGCCGTGCTTGGCGGGGAAGACGACCTCGTTGCCGGGCTCGTACAGGCGGGTCCAGGCGGTCCGGTCGGTCTCCACGCGCAGGCGCGCGGGGCGGTTGCGGTAGCGCAGGTGGGCGTTGCGCACCAGGGCCCCCGGCAGCAGGTGCGATTCGCACAGCATCTGGAAGCCGTTGCAGACCCCGATCACGGGCATCCCCTGGCCGGCGGCCGCCTTGACCGTGTCCATCACCTGCGAGAAGCGGGCGATGGCGCCGCACCGGAGGGCGTCGCCGTAGGAGAAGCCCCCGGGCAGCCACACGCCGTCGACCCCGTGGATCTGGGCGTCGTCGTGCCACAGGGCGACCGGCTCGGCCCCGGCCAGGTGCACCGCGCGGGCGGCGTCCCGGTCGTCGAGCGAGCCGGGGAAGGTCACGATCCCGATGCGTGCGGTCATGCCGCCTCGATCGAGACGGTGAAGCTCTCGATGACGGGGTTGGCCAGGAGCTGGTCGGCGATCACTCGCGACTGCTCCTCGACGTTCTGGGCGTTCTGGTCGAACTCGATCTCGACGCGCTTGCCGATCCGAACCGACGCGACGTCGTTGACGCCGAGGCGGGGCAGCGCTCCGAGGACGGCCTCACCCTGGGGGTCGAGGATTTCGGACTTCAGCATCACGTCGACCACTACACGGGCCACGGTCGCACTCCTGTCGGTCACATGGACGGGACAGGGCAAGCATATTCATCTGCCGTGACCTGGGCCAGCGCCGCGCGGCGCGAACAGTGCCAAGTCACAGCGGTCAGAGGATGCCGCCGGGCCGGTACGCGGCCGCTTCGGGGTGCGCTTTCGCCGCCGCCGTCACCCTTTCGGTGACACGGTCGACCTGATCGCCTGCGGCACCGGTGAATTCACCCGTATTCGCGACGAGGGCGTCCAGGCCGGCCCGGTCCAGGGGCAGTCGCGGGTCGGCGGCGAGGCGGTCGAAGAGGTCGTTCTCGCGCAGGCCCTCCTCGCGCATGGCGCGGGCGACGGCGACGGCGTGCTCCTTGATGGCCTCGTGCGCGTCCTCGCGGCCGGCGCCCTGCTTGACGGCCTCCATGAGGACCTTTGTGGAGGTCAGGAAGGGGAGGTAGCGGTCGAGTTCGGCGTCGATGACGGCCGGGTAGGCCCCGAAGTTGTCGAGGACGGTGAGGAACGTCTCATATAGGCCGTCGACGGCGTAGCAGAGGTCGGGGAGCGCGACGCGGCGGACGACCGAGCAGGACACGTCGCCCTCGTTCCACTGGTCGCCGGCGAGTTCCCCGAGCATGGCCGCGTAGCCGCGGGCGACGACGGCGAGGCCGTTGACGCGCTCGGAGGAGCGGGTGTTCATCTTGTGCGGCATGGCGGACGAGCCGACCTGGCCGGGCGCGAAGCCCTCGGTGGCGAGCTCGGCGCCAGCCATGAGGCGGATGGTGAGCGCGGTCGAGGAGGGCGCGGCGACGGCCTGCACGAGCGCGGTGCCGACCTCGTAGTCGAGCGAGCGCGGGTAGACCTGGCCGACGGAGTCCATGACGCGCTCGAAGCCGAGGTGGGCGGCGATGCGCGACTCGAGTTCGGCGAGTCGGGCGGTGTCGCCGTCGAAGAGGTCGAGCATGTCCTGGGCGGTGCCGACCGGGCCCTTGATCCCCCGGAGGGGGTACCGCTCGAGGAGGTCCTCGATGCGGTCGTAGGCGGCGAGGAGTTCCTCGGCCCAGGTCGCGAAGCGCTTCCCGAGGGTGGTGGCCTGGGCGGGGACGTTGTGGCTGCGGCCGGTCATGGCGAGGTCGCGGTACTGGGCGGCGCGGGCCGCGAGGCGCACGAGGGCGGCGACGGTGCGATCGCGGACCAGTTCGAGGGACTGGCGGACCTGCATCTGCTCGACGTTCTCGGTGAGGTCGCGGCTGGTCATGCCCTTGTGGATGTGCTGGTGGCCGGCGAGGGCGGAGAACTCCTCGATGCGGGCCTTGACGTCGTGGAGGGTGGTGCGCTCGCGCTCGGCGATGGAGGCGAGGTCGACCTGGTCGACGACGGCCTCGTAGGCCTCGACGACGCCCTCGGGCACGGTGACGCCCAGCTCCTGCTGGGCCTTGAGCACGGCGATCCACAGCCGGCGCTCGGCCTTGATCTTCCCGACGGGGTCCCAGATGCCCCGCATCTGGGCGGAGGCGTAACGCTCGGCGAGCACATTGGCAGTCACGGGGCAATGATGACACCCATGCTTGCCAGCAAGAAACGCGAGTAGTCCAGGTCAGGGACTCGTTCACAGCCGGACCCGCCGAAGTCATGCTCGCGAGCAATGCCGGTCGGAGAAGGCTCAAGGCGAACAACATCCCACTCCTACCATCCCAAACCCCCACCCACCACGGGGAAAGGTAGGGCCAGCGTCCTGCGCGGGTGCGACAGGATCCGCCGCCCGCGGCCCGCGTGTCGCCCGAAAGCGTGAGGGCACGCGATCGGGGCTCGCGGACCGCCCAGTAATCGGAACCACTCGGCGTGGCGGTGAACCAGCACGTAGCGGCCCCGTAAACTAGCGGTGTGCGAGTACTCCTGATCGGCTCCGGCGGCCGCGAGCACGCCCTCGCGGCGGCGCTGGCTTCGGACGAATCCGTCACCAAGCTCATCTGCGCCCCCGGCAACCCGGGCATGGCCGCGCTCGGCGAGTGCGTCCCGGTGAACCAGACCGACCCGGCCGCCGTCGCCTCGCTGGCGGTGACCTCCGCCGCCGACCTCGTGATCGTCGGGCCCGAGGCGCCGCTCGTGGCGGGCGTCGCCGACGCGGTCCGCGCCAAGGGCATCCCCGTCTACGGTCCCAGCGGCGAGGCCGCCCGGATCGAGGGCTCCAAGGCGTTCGCCAAGGAGATCATGGCCGCCGCGGGCGTGCCGACCGCCGCCGCGCGCGTCTGCCGCACCCGCGAGGAGGCCGAGGCCGCGCTCGACGAGTTCGGCGCGCCCTACGTCGTCAAGGACGACGGCCTCGCCGCCGGCAAGGGCGTCATCGTCACCGAGGACCGCGAGCAGGCGCTCGCCCACGCGGTCGACTGCGAGCGCGTCGTCATCGAGGAGTACCTCGACGGCCCCGAGGTCTCCGTGTTCGTCGTCAGCGACGGCAAGACCGCGAAGGCGATGCTCCCGGCCCAGGACTTCAAGCGCATCGGCGAGGACGGCACCGGCCCCAACACCGGCGGCATGGGCGCCTACTGCCCGCTGCCGTGGGCCCCGGACGACCTGGTCGCAGAGGTCATGGAGCGCGTGGCCCAGCCGACGCTGGCCGAGCTGGCCGGGCGCGGCATCCCGTTCGTCGGCACCCTGTACTGCGGGCTGGCCCTGACCGCCAAGGGCCTCAAGGTCGTCGAGTTCAACGCGCGCTTCGGCGACCCGGAGATCCAGGCGGTCCTCGCGCTCATGGAGACCCCGCTGGGCGAGCTGCTCCTCGCGGCCGCGACCGGCAGGCTCGCCGACGTCGGCTCCCTGTGGTGGCGCGAGGGCGCCGCCGTGTGCGTCGTGGTCGCCAACGAGGGCTACCCGGGCACCACGGTGACCGGCCGGCCGCTCTACGGCGCCGACGAGGACGGGGTGTTCCACGCCGGGACGGCCCTGGACGCGTCGGGCCAGCTCATCGCGACGGGCGGCCGCGTGCTCGGCTGCGTCGGCACCGGCAAGTCGGTCGCGCAGGCCCGCCAGGAGGCGTACGCGCTCGCCGAGGGCGTCAAGCTCGAAGGCGGCTACTTCCGCCGCGACATCGCCGCGAACATCTGAGACGCCGCGAGGCCGTCTCGCATGGACGGGCAGGACATGCACCGGGGGCCTCCCCGGCCGCTGCCGAGTTCGGAGCCGGGGATGGTGAGGACCTTGATCCCGGCGCGCTCGAGGCGGGCGTTGGTGACCGTGTTGCGCTCGTAGGCGACCGCCAGTCCGGGCGCGAGGGCGAGGGTGTTGTTGCCGTCGTCCCACTGCTCGCGTTCGGCCGTGACCACGTCGCGCTCGCCGGTGTGGATGATCTCGATGCGGTCGACCCCGATCGCTTCGGCCGCCGCGTCGAGGAACCGCCTGGGGCCCTTGATGTCGAGGCTCGCGCCGCCGTCGCGGCTGGAGAGCGTGAACGCCTCCAGGCGCTGCTCGGCAGGGGCGTACATGACCATGCGGTCGCGGTCGACCATGGTGCAGACGGTGTCCAGGTGCATCGTGGCCCGGCGCTGCGCGATCGGGACCACGAGCACGGTGTGGATCTTCCCGTGCTCGAACGCCTTGCGCGCCAAGCGCTCGGCGCCCGCGGGGGTGGTGCGCTCGCCGACGCCGACGGCGAGCACGCCCGGCGCGAGGGCCAGTACGTCGCCGCCTTCGAGGTGCTCGAGCGAGGGGTCGTAGAGCTTCGGCACGGCGGCGAAGCGCGGGTGGTGGTGGTAGATGATGCCCGTCAGCGTGGTCTCGCGGCGGCGCGCGGGCATCGCGAGGCTGGTCACGGCGACCGCGTCGCCGACCCACACCGAGGAGTCGCGCGTGAACATCATGTTCGGCAGCGGGTCGATCACGAAGTCGGTGGGCCGCATCATCTTGTGCCGCAAGGAGCTCGAGGTGCCGAACTCCTCCTTGGTGAGGCCTTCGATGAGGACCGCCGCGAGGCGCTCGGGCTCCAGGTCGGCCAGGTACGCGGCGAGCTCGTGGCGGAGGGTCTGGCCCAGGCGCGGGTCGGCGGTGACCGAGACGGTGACGGCCTCGCGGGCCTCGGGCAGCTCGAAGCACTCGCTGAGCAGCGCGGCGACGTACAGGACCTCGACGCCGTGCTCGAGCAGCGTGCCCGCGAACCGGTCGTGCTCGGCCTGCGCCCGCTCGACCCAGGGGATGCCGTCGAACAGCAGCGCGCCGGTGTTCCGCGGTGTCAGGCGGCGCAGTTCCCCGCCCGGGCGGTGGAGCATGACGCTGCGAAGGCGTCCCACCTCGGAGTCGACTCCGTAGGCGGGCGCGTCGTTGGCACTCATGACCTGAGGGTAGACGCGCGGGGGACGAAGATCAACTTTTCTCTGTTAACGTGGACAGACTGAGCGTTACGACTACCCCCGGGAACGCCCAATTGACGCAACTCGAACTGGTCATACCGCTACGGGCCACCGCGCCCGGACCCAACGGCAGGGGACTTGATCCGGCGCTGTCCACCTGGCGCGCCGCGGTGACGGCCAGCGCCGACGCGTGCCTGCTGCTGGCGGCCGACACGCGGATCGTGGCGATCTCGCTGGAAGCGCGGCACATCCTCGGCCTCGCGCGCGACGTGGACGCGGTCATGCCGCGCTTTCTCGATGCGGGCCTTCGCTTCCTGGACTTCTCGGCGGGCGCGCACCCGCTCGTGGACTCGGAGCTGGCGCGGCTCGCGCCCGTGCAGGCGCTCCAGACCGACGCGCTGGAGCGCAGCCTGATGCGCATCGACCACCGCGGCGTGCACCGGACGTTCGACGTGACGGCCTCGCCGCTGCACTCGCCGCCGCGCCTGGACGCGGTGGGGTCGCTGGCGTTCTTCACGCCGATGGGCCCGGCGTGACTCAGTCGGCGTTCAGGTCGTAGACGACCGCGGTGTCGGTGCGTTCGACCTCC
The DNA here is from genome assembly GCF_900101745.1 of Glycomyces harbinensis. Classification (GTDB taxonomy): domain Bacteria; phylum Actinomycetota; class Actinomycetes; order Mycobacteriales; family Micromonosporaceae; genus Glycomyces; species Glycomyces harbinensis. The sequence continues at coordinate 130,688 of NZ_FNAD01000005.1, forward strand.
ACGCCGAACGGCTCCGCCTCGGTGTCGAGGTCCGACCAGTCGCTGCCGGGCAGTGAGCCCGGGAGGACCACCACGGTCTCGATGCCCGCCTCGCGCAGCGACTCGATCGCCTCGTCGCTGGGGAAGCCCTGCGACATCGAGCGCAGGCCCGCCTGCTCGTCGGGCGTGAACGCCGCGACGCCGTTGGCGACCTCCACGAATCCGTCGGTGCTCCAGTACTGCACTTTCGTGTCGCCGCCGCCCGAGGGCAGGAACAGCACGGGGCCCTCCAGTGCGGACATGTCGACCGGCGCTTCGGGCACCGGCGCGTAGGGGGCGACGGTCAGGCCCTCCCACAGGACGAGGCCGATCGGCAGGAACAGGAGGGCGTGGACGCGCCTGGGCGCCTTCACTTTCAGGCGCTTGTCGATGCGGGCGGCGTGCGCGACCGCGTCGGCCTCGTCGGCGATCCGGGTGAGCGTTCCGGCCGCGAGGACCGCGAGGATCAGCGTCAGGTAGATCGCCAGTCGCCCGGGCGTGCGGATCGCGTCCCAGCCGGGGGCGTACTCGTACAGGGGCGCCCACGCCCACGCGCCCTGGTCGAGGAAGTTGGGGCCCATGCTGACGGCGAAGACGGCGGCGGCGCCGAGGGCGAGCCAGAAGCGCTGCCGGCCGGTCCAGCACGACCACACCAGGCCCGCGACGGCGAGCGCGACGAGCGTGAAGCCGACCAGGAGCGCCTGCTCGGGCGCCCAGGTCAGGTCCGCGCGGGCCGCCTCGTGCGCCGCGCCCCACACGCGCGACTCCTCCGGGGCGATGATGAAGCTCTGCCAGGTGGGGCTGAACCAGCTGATGTAGTCGGCGTCGCGGACCGCCTCGGGGTAGGCGCGGGCGACCACGGCGTGCTTGTCGGCGATCCACAGGACGCCGAGGCTGAACACGACGCCGCCGACGCCGTCCGCGGCGAGGGTCCGCCAGCGCAGGCGCGGGCGCAGGGCGAGCCAGTGCAGGCCCACGACCACGCCGACGCCCAGGAGCAGGTAGACGAACGGGATGCCGAGTCCGGCGCCGATCGAGAACTGCCACAGGGCGGTGAGCCATCCGGCGAGGATCCAGCCGGGCCGCTGGCGTTCGGCCTTGAATCCGCCGCGCAGGGACCAGCCGTGGCCGCGCGCGAGCATGGCCAGCGCGAGGGCGATGCCGCCCATGGAGAGCACCTGGAGGTGTCCGGCCTGGCCGAGTTTCCAGGGGGCGTAGGCGAACGCGGCGGCGGCGACGGCCGATCCGGCGACGCGGGCGCCGAGCTGGCGCAGGAGGGCGTAGGCGCCGAGGAAGGCGAGGGCGAACGTCCCGATGTACAGGAGGTTGTAGACCACGAGGGCGCTCTGGGGCCCGGTGATGAACAGCGCGAAGGGCGCGTAGCCCAGGAGCGTGTCGGTGAAGAGGTAGGCGTCGGTGAGGGGCCAGAAGCTGTTGGTGTCCCAGATCCCGGCGGGGTTCTCGCGCAGGGCGTGGCCGACCCAGCCGAGGATGTAGGTGAGCAGCAGCGGGTCGCCGGTGTCGTGGGGGATGACGTCGTCGAGGTCTTTGGCGAGGGGCCAGGTCATGGCGACGGCGAGGAGGACGCTGAAGAGTCCGGCGAGGGTCCATTCCGAGCGGGCGCCGCGGCGCAGCGCGCGGCCGGTGCGGCGCCAGCGTCCGGGCGGGGCGGTCTCGGGGCCGGGCGCGGCGTCGTCGTCTTCCGAGGCGGCGGCGAAGCGCTGCCAGCGCTCGTGGTCCTCGGCCGGTGCCGGGGCGGCCGCGTCCTCGGTGCCGGGCGCGGGGGCCCCGTCGTCGGGCTCGCGCCCGTCCTGGGGTTCGGTTGCGGTGATCGCCATGGGGTTCTCGCGGTCTCCCTCGGTGCTGTCTGGGCCACATCCTACGGACGGTCGCTTCGCTCCATACGGGCGCATGAGGGCGGTCGGGCGGGGTGTCGGGGCGAATTCCCGGCGGGCGGGGCCGTCACCTTTCCGCCGCCGGTTCGTTGAACGGGGTTGAGACCTGATTCGCGCGACACCTCGGGTCGGCACCCGTACGAAGACGCAGTTGGAGATACGCAGGCATGGGAAGACACACAACGAAGCTCGGTCACCAGTCCCGGGCCCAGACGCGTCCTCCGCTGCCGTACCCGGTGAACGACGGCCGGGTGGCGCCGGTGATCCAGGAGGCGATGGACCGCCGGTCGAAGCGGCGGCGCTCGCGCCTGGCGGCGATCTCGGCGGCCTCGATGCTCGCGGTCGGCGGTGCCGCCGGCATGAGCATCGCCACGGCCGAGGAGCCGGAGGCGGGCAGCGGCGGTGAGATCGTGTTCAGCGGCGACTGCGGGACGCTCGGCCTGGTGTCGGCGTCGTCGGCCCCGGACTCGTCCGAGGTGACGGTGGAGCAGGGCTCGCAGGTCAGCTACCGCAACGATCTGGGCACGGCCGCCGAACTGTACGTGGGCGACGAGGTCTACGACATCGACTCGGGCGCCGCGGTGGTGTTCGCGATGAACCGTTCGGCCGAGGTCGCGATGGTCCCGACCTGCCACGGCCTGTTCGCCGAGTACGAGTCGGCGCAGGTGCTGGTGGTCGAGGCGCAGTCGGAGGAGGAGGACGGGTCGGGTTCCCAGGAGCCGGATTCGCACGAGCTTCCGGCGGTCGACGAGGACGGGGCCGAGCCGGCCTCGGACCCGCAGGACCACGGCACGGGCGAGGGCACGGCCCGGCAGGGTCCCGACGCGGACGCCGCCGAGGACGAGCCCGGGGCCGACGCCGAGGAGGCCCCCGAGGACGAGGTGAACGCGTTCGGCCCGCCTCCGGGCACGGAGGAGGACCCCGGCGCGGGCGGGGAGCCCGCCGTCGAGGGCGAGGTCGTGGCGGTCGACCCGAAGGCGGTGGCCGACGGCGCGAACGGCCTGCTGGCCCTGGTCGCGATCATCTGCCTGGTGGGTGTGGCCGCCGCGGTGGCGCGCACCCTGCTCAAGCAGCGGGCGACGGCATGACGGCCCTCGCCCCGCAGTCCCCGGCGCCGCAGGCGGCCGCCGCGTCCGGTTCCGCGCATGGCACGCCGGCCTGGTCCGGCGGGCGGGTGCGCAACCGGCGCGACCGGCAGCGGGCGGCCCGGTGTTTCGCCGGTCCGGAGCCGGCCCGCGCCGCGCGCGCTGCGCGGTCGCGGCGACCGGAGTCCAAGGCGCCGTCGGGGCCCGCGCGAGCGGTGCCCTTCGCGGCGGTGCCCGGAGCCTCACTCGGGTTCGGCATGGCGGAGTCTCCGTGAGGCACTGCGGCTCGGGCAATCGTTGATGGTCATTTCCTCCCCAGGTCCCACTCCGAGAGCCCGGACCAGTGCCTCACGGCCCCGTCCGATCGAAGACTGCTGAGCGGCGCCCGTCCCTGTGACGGGCGCTTCGGCGTTGGCGGGCGCCGGCCCTGCGAGGGATGATGGAGGGAGCAGGGTCCGCGGGCGCGTGACCACCAGTGATGCGCAACCGTTACCGAACTCTCGATTGACCCTGCTTGTGATCGCTTCGGTGTCTGCTTTAGCGTGGGCCGCAGCACTTCGTCCGCGTCCTCGCATTGAAGATCGGGTTCCCATCTGTGAGCTCCAAGCACGCCTCCTCCTCGCGACGGCTCTGGCCTTATCTCGCCGTGCCGGCCCTCGCCGTGCTCGTCGCGGCGACGATCTTCCTCACCAATTCCGCCCGGGACGACGGCGGGGAGGGCGGCGGCGCCGAGGAGAGCCTGCCCGGTTCGCAGGCCGACGACTCGGAGCTGTCCGACTCGTCCATGCAGCCCTCCGAGGAGCAGCTGCGCCAGGCCGCCCAGGAGCAGTTGCAGACCGACCTCGACCAGGCCGTGGGCGAGTTCATCGCCGGTCTGGACGACGAGAACTTCTACGCCTCCGTCGCGGTCGACGACGGCGAGTTCCAGCTCGACTACGAGGGCGACGTCCAGTACGACACGGCCTCGATCGTCAAGGTCGAGATCCTCACGATGATGCTGGAGCACTACGGCACGCTCGGCGAGGTGCCGGACTGGGTCATGGACTCGGCCGAGCTGATGATCCGCAACTCGGACAACGACGCGACGAACGACGTGCTGTACGGCGGGACGTTCGACGACGGGCACGCCGCGATCGCCCAGGCGCACATCGACTTCGGGCTGGAGAACACGAACCCGAACGAGACCGAGCAGTGGGGCAAGACGCAGACGACCGCGATCGACCAGCTGCGAGTGCTCGAACTCGCGCTGTACGAGGAGGGCGGGGTGCTCGACGCCGAGCAGGTCGAGTACGCGCGCTCGCTCATGGGCGACCTCGCCGACTTCCAGGAGTGGGGCGTCTCGGCGGCGGCGCACGACGGCGAGACCGTGTGGATGAAGAACGGCTGGGACACCCGGGACGTCATGGGCGGGGAGTGGGTCGTCAACTCGATCGGCGTCATCGCCGGCGACACCGACCAGCCGATCGAGATCGCGATCATGACCGGCGGTTCGGCCTCGGACGCCGAGGGCATCGAGCGGGTCGAGGAGCTCGCGGAGATCATCCGCACCGTGGTCGACACCGATCCTTACGCTTGATTACCCTCGCGGGATGAGCGATCTGATCTCCGCGCTGAGCGAGGCCGGTCTCGAACCCGTGACCGATGCCGACATCCTGGCCGCGCACTCGGTGGACCACGCCGGGCTCGTGCCGCCCGGGCGCGCCGCGGTCCTGGTGCGGGCGAGGTCGACCGAGACGGTCAGCGCGACCGTGCGGATCGCCGCCGAGTACGGCGCCCCCGTCGTGGCCCAAGGGGCCCGCACCGGGCTCGCCGGTTCGGCCACGGCCGTCGACGGCGCGGTCCTGCTCGACCTCTCCGGGATGGACGCGATCGTGTCGGTCGACCCGGTCAACCGGCTCGCGGTCTGCCAGCCGGGCGTCCTCAACGCCGCGATCTCCGCCGCCGCAGCCGAATTCGGGCTGCGCTACAGCCCCGACCCCGGCTCCTGGCAGATCTCCACCATCGGCGGGAACATCGCCACCGGCGCCGGCGGCATGTGCTGCGTCAAGTACGGCACCACCCCCGAATACGTGCTCGGCCTCGAAGTCGTGCTCGCCTCCGGGGAGGTCATGCGGTGCGGGCGCCGGACCGCGAAAGGCGTCGCCGGGTACGACCTGGTGCGCCTGTTCTGCGGTTCCGAGGGGACCCTGGGGATCATCACCGAAGCGACCGTGAAGCTCTCACCGGTCCCGGCCGAGCGGCTCACGCTCGCCGCGGTCTTCGGCACCACCGCGGACGCCGGGCGCGCCGTCACCGCGATCATGGCCTCCGGCGCGCAGCCGAGCCTGCTCGAACTCATCGACAACACCCACCTGCGGGCCCTCGAAGCCCTGCGGCCCATGGGGTTGCCCGTCGAAGCGGCCGCGCTGCTGCTCGTCGGCGCCGACGCGAACCCGAACGAGGAGCTGACCGCGATCGAGGCGCTCTGCCGCGGCGCCGGCGCCTCGGAGGTCTACCGGGCCACCGACGCCGAGGAGGCCGACGCGCTCCTGGAGTCGCGGCGCAGCGCCTACCACGCGATGGAGCGGCTCGGGACGGTCCTGGTCGACGACGTGGCCGTGCCGCGCTCGCGCCTGGCCGAAGCGCTCGACGGCGTCCAGGCCGCCGCGGCCAGGCACGGCGTCGTGATCGGCGTGATCGCCCACGCCGGGGACGGCAACCTCCACCCGAACATCATCGTGCACCCCGAGGACCCCGCGTCCCTCGCCGCCGGGAAGGCCGCGTTCGACGAGATCCTGGAGATGGCACTCGCCATGGGCGGCACCATCACCGGCGAACACGGCGTCGGCATGCTCAAACGCGATTGGCTCGCAAAGGAACTCGACCCGGTCAATCTCGCGGTGCAGCGCCGGATCAAAGAGGCGCTCGACCCGCTCGGCATCCTCAACCCCGGCAAGGTCCTCGCAGGCTGAACCGGGCGCGGCGCCCTTGGCGAGTGCGGAAGCAGTGGGAGCGGAGTACGAGGTCCATTGGTACCGATACGGTTTCGTGTCGGTCCTGTGACACATTAATGGGGCCGCAGCGCTTGCCCATTCGCTGCGGCCCCGATAAAGTGGAGGAGCTCCACTTTTCATTGGCACCAGTAGGGCTGTGCCCGATTGCCCTTACTGGTTTTGTGCCCCCGGATTGTTCCGTGCCTCCCGGAAGACTGCCCATGTCCGTCCGTTTGGCTTGTCGGCGTGACCGGAACACTCATTACTATGAGGACCGTCTCTGAACGTGGCCTGTGCCGAGCCTGGGAAGAACCTGGGAAACGATATTCAACCGTTACGAAGGCACCGCGAAGCCCGCGAGTTTGTCCAGCTCAGCCGTGATGTCAGGCCGCTGCGCGACCGGCTCCCCGTCGATCTGGGTGATGAAGGCCACACCACGGACCGAGGAGCTGAGCCACGCGGCCTCCGCGTTCTTCAAGTCCCCCACCGAGATCAGGCGCTCGGCCGTCTTCAGCCCGGCCTTCGGCGCCTGCTCCAGCAGGTACGCGCTCGTGGTCCCCGGGAGGATCCCCGACGAGGTCGGCGTGGTGCACAGGGTCTCCCCCTCAAGCCACAGGAGCGAGGACGTCGGGCCCTCCAGCGCGAAGCCGTCGGCCGAGACCCACAGGGCGTCGTCCGCGCCCTGCGTCTTCGCCCACCGGGTCACGGCCATCATCGACGCGTACGACAGCGCCTTCACGCCGCCTAGAAGCCACGGGGCTTCACCCCGCGCGTCGGCATTCACCCCCAGGGTCGCCGTGGCGACCTTCAGGCCGTCGCGCCGCGGCAGGATCCGCTCGCGCGGCACCGGGTCCACCGTCGCGTAGACGGTGAGCGGCCCGCCGTGCTCGCGGCCCCGCGTGGCGACCAGGCGCAGAGCGCCCTCGCCCTCGGCCCGCTCGCGCCAGGCCTCCAGGGCCTGCTCGGCCAGGAGGGCCATGTCCGCCTTCGCGGGCAGCTCGAACTCCATGCGCCGCGCGGAGTTCGCCATGCGGTCGAGGTGCTCGGAGAGCAGGAAGGCCTGCCCGTCGCGGATGTTGATGGTCTCGAAGACGCCGTCGCCCCGGAGGACTCCGAGGTCGTCGGCGCACAGGAGCGGCGCGTCGGAGTCGACGACGCCGCGGTGCAGTACTGCGGTGACTAGTGCCATGGCCTCATTCTGCCCCTCGGAGCATGCGCCCGGTCCAGGGCGGGCGCAGTACGATGCACTCATGCCCACCGAAGCCGAGGCCGAGACCGAGCTCGCCGCGGTGCTGCGCTCCAAGGGGCTGCGCATGACGGCGCAGCGCCAACTCGTCCTGGAGGCGGTCCGCGAACTCGGGCACGCCACGCCCGAGCAGATCCACGAGCGCATCCGCGGCCAGGTCGAAGGCGTGAACATCACCACCGTCTACCGCACCCTCGACCTGCTCGAAGAACTCCAGCTGGTCTCCCACACCCACCTCTCCCACGGCGCCCCCACCTACCACCTGTCCGGCGACAGGGGCCACGCCCACCTGGTGTGCCACCGCTGCGGCCGGATCACCGAAGTCGAGCCCGCCATGTTCGCGAACGCGCGCGAGGAAGTCGCGGACGCCACCGGTTTCGTCATGGACGTCGGCCACGTCGCCGTCTTCGGAACCTGCGCCGAATGCCTGGAGAAGCACGAATGACCGAGAACACACCGTCCCCGCTGCTGGGCGCCCCCGGCGCCGTCGCCACCGAGAGCGGGCGCACCGCCTGGCACTACGGCGGCCCGCTCACCGAGCAGCGCACGGCCATGGACCCCGCCGCGGGCACCCTCTTCGACCGCTCCGACCGCGACGTCATCTCGGTCGCCGGCCCCCAGCGCCTCGAATGGCTCCACTCGCTCACCACCCAGCACCTCACGAGCCTCAAGCCCCACCAGGGCACCGAGACGCTCGTCCTCTCCCCCACCGGCCGCATCGAGCACCACGCGAACGTCTACGACGACGGCGAGACCACCTGGCTCGACACCGAGCCCGGCCGCGGCGAGGCCCTCCTCAAATACCTCGAGCTCATGAAGTTCCGCACCGAGGTCGACATCCGCGACGCCTCCGGCGAATGGGCCCTGATGACCTACGTCGGCAAGGACACCGGCGAGCACCCCGGCGCCGACGACTTCGCCAAGGGCCCGGTGAGCCAGCCCGTCCCGATCGCGAAGTTCGCCTCCAAGGACCTCCTCGCCGTCCCCACCACCGTCAACCCCGGCGTCGCCCTGCCCCGCGCGGGGTGGCTGCGCCGCACCGACGCGCTGCGCCGCCCCACCTTCGACCAGCTCGTCCCCCGCGACGGCATCGGCAACGCGCTCACCGAGGACGAACCGGTCCCCTTCGCCGGCACCTGGGCCTACAACGCCCTGCGCGTGGCCGCGAAGCTCCCCGCGTTCGGCGTCGACACCGACGAGCGGACCGTCCCGCACGAGGTCGCCCACTGGCTCGCCGCCGCCGTGCACCTCGACAAGGGCTGCTACCGGGGCCAGGAGACCGTCGCGAAGGTCCACCACCTCGGCCAGCCGCCCCGGCGCCTCGTCATGCTCCACCTCGACGGCACCGTCGAGCAGCCGCCCGCCACCGGCACCCCGGTAACCTTGGACGGCAAGGAGATCGGCTTCATCGGCACCGCCGTCCAGCACTTTGAGCTGGGGCAGATCGCGCTCGCCATGATCAAGCGCTCGGTCGCCGCCGACCCCGACGCGGATCTCATCGCGGGCGATCAGGCCGCGCGGCAATAACGACGGGATTAGCCTCGCGGTATGACAGCTTCCTACCGCGGCGGCGAACTCGTCGCAGAGATCTGCCGGTCCGGCTTCACCGAGAGCCTCCACCGGGGCAGCGTCGCCGTGACCGACCCCGCCGGGCACCGCGTCGCCGCGATCGGCGACGCCGACCACCCGGTCTTCCCCCGGTCCTCCAACAAGCCCATGCAGGCCCTCGCCATGCTCCGCGCCGGATGGGAGCCCGCCTCCGAGGCCGACCTGGCCATCGCGGGCGCCAGCCACCGCGGCGAACCGGTCCACCTCGAGCGCGTCCGCTCCGTGCTCGGCCACGCCGGACTCGGCGAGGAGCACCTCCAGTGCCCGCCCGACCTCCCCGGCGACCCCGACGCCCGCAACGCGGTCGTCGCCGCGGGCGAAGGGCCCCGGCGCCTGTACATGAACTGCTCGGGCAAGCACTCGGGGATGCTCGCCGCCTGCGCCGCCGCCGGCTGGGACCCGGGCGCCTACCGCGACCCCGAGCACCCGCTCCAGCGGCTCATCACCGCCACCGTCGAGGAGCTCACCGGCGAGAGCGTCGGCGCGGTCGGCGTCGACGGCTGCGGCGCGCCCGTCCTGGCCGTCTCCCTCACCGGCCTCGCCCGCGCGTTCTCGCGCCTGGTCGAGGCCCCCGAGGGGACCCCGGAGCGACGCGTCGCCGACGCCATGCGCGCCAACCCGATCCTCGTCGACGGCACCCGCGGCCCCGACCACCGCATGATGGCCGCCCTGCCCGGGCTGCTCGCCAAGGGCGGCGCCGAAGGCGTCCACGTGATCGCCGCCCCCGGCGTCGGCGCCGCGGCCGTGAAGATCGACGACGGCGGCGGTCGGGCCTCCACGCCCGTCGCACTGCGCGCGCTCACCACCGTCGGCGGGCTCGCCGTCCCCGAGGGCGCCAAGCCCGAGGTCGACGCGCTCCTGTGGCCGGAGGTCCACGGCGGCGACCAGCCGGTCGGGCGCCTGCGCACGCTCCTGTGAGTGTCCTAGGACTCAAGCGGGGCAATACCCCGTTGTAGTGCGGAACCGAAGCACGGTAATATCGTCGCGTCGCAAGTACTGACACTCGCGCGAGTGGCGGAATGGCAGACGCGCTGGCTTCAGGTGCCAGTGTCCGTAAGGACGTGGGGGTTCAAGTCCCCCCTCGCGCACAGGCAGGGCCCGATGGTTTCGACCACCGGGCTCTTGTGCTATCCCGGCCCCTTCCCTCCGGCCGAATCGCGACCGGGAACACCCCTCCGGTCTCCCGCGTTAGGCTCAGGGAAGAGGACCGGAACCGGCATCACCGCGGGGCCAGGGGAGTCCCGCCACGACGGTGCATCGAAACGACAGTGGGGCCACAGCGACCATGAGCAAAGCGAACACCGACCCGGAGCAGGACGGCTACGACGAGCGGGACGGCGAGGACGATGAACTGCTCATCGTCGACGCCGAAGGGAACCCGGTCACGCTGGCCGAGGCGGCCGCCGCCGCGACCAAGGACCGGGACGAGGACCGCTACGAGTCCGACCCGACCAAGCTGGTCCCCGAGCCGGCCAAGGTCATGCGCATCGGCTCGATGATCAAGCAGCTCCTCGAGGAGGTCCGCGGCGCCGAACTCGACGACAAGGGCCGCCAGCGCCTGCGGGACATACACGCCCGCTCCATCACCGAGCTCGAGACCGGGCTCGCGCCGGAGCTGCGCGACGAGCTGGAGCGGCTCTCGCTCCCGTTCAGCGCCGACGAGATCCCGTCCGAGGCCGAGCTGCGGATAGCGCAGGCGCAGCTGGTGGGCTGGCTCGAGGGGCTGTTCCACGGCATCCAGGCGGCGCTGGTCGCGCAGCAGATGGCCGCGCGGCTGCAGCTCGACCAGATGCGCTCGGGCGAATTGAAGGCGCTGACCGCGGGTGGGGAGGATCTCCCTCCGCAGCTGCGGGCCGTGATGGCCGAGCGCGCCGCGCGCGGTGACGATGCCGACCACAGTCCCGGTCAGTACCTGTAGCCGTCGCGAATGCCTTAGACTCGGCCCTGCCTTCCTGGCGGGGCCGCTCGCCTTTTCCCGGCAGCGTATGGCTCGCGGGTTTCGCCAGGAGCGGTTTGCGAGCCATAATTGGCTGCAACCCGACCCTCCCGCCGCCGGGTGAGACCACTGGAGAGCTGAAGACCGTGCTGTACAAGACGCTGCAATGGACGGCCGCTCCGACCATCAAACTCATCTACCGGCCGTGGATCGACGGGAAAGAGAACATCCCCGAGACCGGTCCGGTGATCCTGGCGTCCAACCACCTCTCCGTGGCCGACCACTACTTCCTGGGCCTGACGACCAAGCGGCACATCGCGACGATGGCGAAGATCGAGTACTTCACGGGCGCGGGGCTCAAGGGCAAGCTCATCTCCTCGACCGTGAAGGCGCTCGGCCAGGTGGCCGTGGACCGCTCGGGCGGGCGCAAGTCCGCCGCGTCGCTGGAGCCGTCGCTGGAGGTCTTGGAGGAGGGCCGGGTGTTCGCGATCTTCCCCGAGGGGACGCGTTCGCCCGACGGGCGCCTGTACCGGGGCAAGCCGGGCGTGGCGCGGCTGGCGCTGACCTCGGGTGCGCCGGTGGTGCCGATCGGGCTGATCGGCACCGAGAAGGTCCTGCCGATCGGCGAGTCGCGCCCGCGCGTGGCGCCGGTGGGCGTGCGCGTGGGCAAGCCCCTCGACTTCGCGCGCTACAAGGGCATGGAGAACGACCGGGTGGTGATCCGGGCGGTGACCGACGAGGTGATGGACGCGATCCGGCGCCTGACGGGCCAGGAGTACGTCGACAAGTACGCGAAGCGGGCCGGCTCGTCCAAGGAGGGCGAGGACTGATCCTCCCGCCCGCTCGGCGGGTGTGCGGCCCGGTGCGGTGCACCGGGCTTTTCGCGTTCCTACCGGGTGGGGGTCTCGCCGGGCGTGCTCGTCGCCGTGCCGATCGCGGTCGGGTCGGCGGTGGGCGCGGCGGTGCCGGTGGTGCCCGCGGCGGTGGGGGTGTTCTCGCCGACGGTGTCGGGCCCGGTGGGCAGGTCGCCGAGGTCGGTGACGGTGACGCCCCAGACCTCGACGGGCACGGGCGGGACGTCGTCGTAGGCGACGGTGGTGGAGAGTGCCGCGATCTGGTCGAGGACCTCGTATCCGTCGACGATGCCGCCGATGACGCTGACGCCGGCGGTCGGTATCGCCGCGCCGCGGATGAGGGCGAAGGCGCTGCCGGCGCGGCCGCGGTCGTCGGTGACGAGCGCGAGCACGTCGGCGACGTCGTTGCCGGCCATGCCGGTCTCGGCCTGGAAGCGCCAGCCGGGGCCGTAGGTCTCGTCGGTCTCCTCCTCGGCGGCCGGGTCGAGTCCGGGGCTGCCGCAGCGCAGGATCGCGGTCGGGTCGACCGACTGCGTGGTGAGCCGGTCGCACGCGTGCGAGGCGTAGAAGCCGGTCTGGGCCAGGTGGGTGAAGGCCTCGACGCCGCAGGGGGCGAGGTCGCCCCAGAGCAGGACGGCGATGTCGCCGTAGTTGGTCTGGACGGTGGCGATGGAGCGCTCGGCGGGAGCGCCGGGCTCCATCGGGTCGACGCCGCCGGCGTCCTCGTCGGCCTCGGTGATGTTGCACCGCGCGGAGATGACCTCGCCGAGGTCCTCGGGGGCGGGGTCGTCGTCGCGGAAGGCGAGCCAGGCGACCGCGCTGATCGATCCGGCGGTGAGGAGGACGGCGCCCAGTCCGGCGAGGCCGCGCTTCCAAGAGCTGCCGCCCTCGCGCTGCCAGGGGGCGGTGCCGCGGTAGGGGTCGGCGGCGACGGGGCTGGACTCGTATCCGGCACCGCTTCCTAGGCGCTCGTGCTCGGTCTCGCTCCGGGGGCGGCTGGGCTCCATGAATGTGAATCGTACGGTGCGTCGTCTCGCGCGAGGTAGGCGTATCCGACGCATATCAGGCCGTAGGAGAGGGCGACGCCGACGAGGGTGCCGGGGGCGTAGCCGTCCCTGGGGACGACCAGGGCCGCGGCGAACAGGCCCGCGAGGTAGCCGACGTTGTAGACGGTGTCGTTGACGCTGAAGACGCGGCCGCGGTAGGCGTCCTCGACGCTGCGCTGGATGCTCGTGTCGACGGTGATCTTGACGCCCTGGGAGGCGATGTTGACCAGCAGGACCGCGACGGCGAACATGACCGGTTCCATGGTCCCGGCCAGGGCGGCGACGACGACCGCGCACAGGGCCATGAGGACGACGGTCCAGTTCTTGGGGCCCCACGCGCGGGTGGCGCGGGGCGTGCTGAGGGCGGCGGCGAGCACGCCGATGTTGCCGAGGACGGCGAGCACCAGGAGCCAGGAGATCGTGGTCCTGCGGGTCGGGTCGGATTCGAGGTCCCAGAAGAAGCCCATGAACAGGGCGATCGCGATGATGAACACGATGCCGTACAGGAACCGGTGCAGCCCTTGGACGGCCATCACCAGGGCCGGGCCCCTGCGGCGGCCGAGGTGCTTGAACCCCTCCCACATGCCCTTGTTGGTCGCGGCGAGACCCTGCCACAGGCCGCCTCCCGACGCGTCCTCGACCGGGCCGAGGTCGCCGCGGCGAAACGACGCCGAGACGATGAACGCCGAGGCGAGGTAGCCGCATCCGGCCGCGAGCGCGAGCATCGAGTACGAGATGTTCGAGTCCACGAGCTTGGCGACGCCGGTGGTGGCGAGGCCGAGGCCGTAGGCGAGGGCGCCGAGGGTGGAGGCGAGGGAGTTCGCGGTGACCAGGTCGCCGGGGGGCACGACCTGGGGGTGGCAGGCGCCGAGTCCGGCGAGCACGAACCGGTTGGCGGCCAGGACCACCATCGCGCACAGGACCCACGTCCAGTTGAAGCCGCCGGCGAGGGTGAGGGCGATGACGATCATGAGGGCGGCCCGCGCGAGGTTCGCGCCGCCGATGAGGTTGCGGCGGCTGAAGCGGTCCAGGACGGTGCCGACGTAGGGGCCCAGCAGCGAGTAGGGGCCCAGGAGGAGGGCGACGGCGGCGGCGTACCGGAACGGGTCGGAGGCCTCGCCGAGGGCGGGGTTGAAGAACACCGACAGCGCGAGCGAGGCCTGGAACATGCCGTCGGCGGCCTGGGAGGTGAGCCGCACGGCGAGCAGGTGCCGGAAGCGGCGGTTGCCCGCGAGGCTGCGAACGTGCCCGTCGGTGCGCATCGTCCGAGGATAACTCCGGTGTATGCCAAGGGGGACCCCATTTCTCGCGAAGGCGCGGACCGCGGTGCGGTCCGGCCCGGCGAAGGGGTCCCCCTCGGGAGGCGTGCTGCGCTACAGCCCGGCGATGAAGTTCTCGACGGAGACGCGAGCCTCTTCGTCGGAGAACTGCTTGGCCGGGGACTTCATGAAGTAGCTCGAGGCGCTCTCGACCGGGCCGCCGTGGCCGCGGTCGAGGGCGATCTTCGCCGCGCGGACGGCGTCGATGATGACGCCCGCGGAGTTCGGCGAGTCCCACACTTCGAGCTTCAGCTCCGCGTTGAGCGGGACGTCGCCGAAGGTGGTGCCCTCGAGCCGGATGTAGGCCCACTTGCGGTCGGTCAGCCACGGGACGTGGTCCGAGGGGCCGATGTGCACGTCGGCGCCCCGCATCTCGTGCGGGATCTGCGAGGTGACCGACTGGGTCTTGGAGATCTTCTTCGACTTCAGGCGGGTGCGCTCCAGCATGTTCATGAAGTCCATGTTGCCGCCGAAGTTCAGCTGGTACGTGCGGTCGAGGCGCACGCCGCGGTCTTCGAAGAGCTTCGCGAGGACGCGGTGCACGATGGTCGCGCCGACCTGCGACTTGATGTCGTCGCCGACGATCGGGATGCCGGCGGCGGTGAACTTCTCGGCCCACTCGGGGTCGGAGGCGATGAACACCGGGAGGGCGTTGACGAAGGCGGCGCCGGCGTCGATGGAGGCCTGCGCGTAGAACTTCGCGGCGGTCTCCGAACCCACGGGCAGGTAGCAGACGACGACGTCGGCCCGGGCCTCTTTGAGCGCGGCGACCACGTCGACGGGCTCCTCGGAGGACTCGGTGACCATCTCGGTGTAGAACTGGCCCAAGCCGTCGTGGGTGGGGCCGCGCAGGACCGGGATGCCGGTCGGGGGCACCTCGGCGAACTGGATGGTGTTGTTCTCCGAGGCGTTGATGGCGCTGGAGAGATCCTGGCCGACCTTCTTCGCGTCGACGTCGAATGCGGCGACGAACTCGATGTCGTTGATGTGGTAGTCGCCGAACTGGACGTGCATGAGGCCGGGAACCCGGTCCTCGGGCTTGGCGTCGCGGTAGTACTCGACGCCTTGAACCAACGAAGAGGCGCAGTTGCCCACGCCGACAATGGCTACGCGCAGCTTACCCATCGCGCATGCCTCCTTTGCCTTGTTTATTTGGGTCTCCGGCGCTCGCAGCCGGATCGGGTGTTCCCTGGGCCGGGGCGGAGTCGATCCGTCCCGGTTCGGCGATCGGATCGCCGAAATCGGTGCGCTGCCGAGGGCCGCGGCCCTCTTCCGTGGCGATGAGCTCGTTGAGCCATCGGACCTCCCGCTCGGCGGTCTCCAGGCCGTGCCGCTGGAGCTCGAGCCCGTAGGCGTCGAGCCGCTCGGCGGTGCGCGAGAGCGCCTCCCGGATCCGCTCGCGGCGCTCTTCGACCCGGCGGCGCCGGGCTTCGAGGATGCGCAGGCGGGTGGCCGGGTCGGTGCGGGAGAAGAACGCGAAGTGCACCCCGAACAGGGCCTCGTCGGCGGACTCGGGTCCGGCCTCGGCCATGAGTTGGGAGAAGTGCTCTTTGCCCTCGGGTGTGAGCCGGTAGACCTTGCGGGCCCTCCGGCCGGTCAGCAGCGGTTTCTCAATGGTCCCCTCGACCGGGGTCTCCTCGACGATGAGTCCGCGCTGACGCATCCGCTTGAGGGTGGGGTAGAGGGAGCCGTAGCTGAACGCGGCCCTGATGGCCCCGAGCAGGGCCAGGAGGCGTTTGCGCAGCTCGTAACCGTGCATGGGGGTCTCGTGCAGGAGCCCCAATACGGCCAGCTCAAGCATCTCGTCCCTCCTCTCACACGGCGATCTAACAAAGCGATGTATCGGAGCGATACATCGGAGTGAGCATAGCGTGCCGTCGGAAATCACGTCAAGGCGCGCCTCCGCGCCCTGTTCAGGGGGGTCTGCATCCGTTAAGCTCGGCCCCACCAAGCGATCTAGCAGAGTCCTCTCAGGTTCAGTGTGCGAAACTGCGAGACGACCGGCCACCCCCATGCCGGGAGTAGACCTTTGCGAACGCCGGTCCGCCGGGCGCGTCCCCCTCGGGATGCCGCGCGCCGGGTGCACCGGGCCGACCGGCAAGACCCGGCCCAAGCCTGGGTTGTACAGCACGTGGATGGTTGAGCAATGAGCGACTACGGATATCGTCCGGCCCCGCCCCCCGAGGACGGACGGCCGCGGGGCGGCGGCCAGCAGGGCGGTCGCGCCCAGGGCAACCCCTCGGGCAACGCCGGCTCCGGCCAGTCCGACTACGGGTGGGGCGGCGGCCAGCCGCAGTCGCCGCAGGGCCGCGGCGGCGCGCCCCGGCCGCGTCCGCAGCAGCAGCCGTACGGGACCCCCGCCTCGGGCTCGGCCTCGGTCGGCCGCGCCTCGGGCTCGGCGTCCGTGGGCCGCGGGTCCGCCTCCGTCGGCCGCGCCTCCGGCTCCGCGTCCGTGGGCGGCGCCTCGGGCGCCGCACCCGTCGGCGGCCCGGGACGCACCGGCCGCGCGTCGGTCGGCTCCGCCTCCGTCGGCTCGGCCTCGGTGGGCTCGGCCTCGGTCGGCTCCGCCAGCGTCACCTCCGCGCGCCCGGGCGGGCGCGAGGACCGCGCCGGCCGCGCCGGATCGGGTCCGGGCGGCAGGCGCCGCGCCGGCAAGGGACCGCTGGGCGAGGCCGACCTCGACCCCGACACCGGCAAGAAGAAGCGCAAGCGCCTGGGCCGCAAGATGTTCGCCACGTTCATCGCCCTCGGCGTCCTCCTCGTCGGCGCCGTGACCGTGACCGGCGCCTACTTCATCCAGAGCGCCCCGCAGCTGGAGAACGTCTTCCGCCAGGGCGAGTCGTCGGCGTTCTACTACGCCAACGGCACCACCCAGGCCGGCGCCTACGGCGACACCCTCCGCCTCCAGGCCGAGGTGGGCGAGATCCCCGAGACCGTCACCGACGCGCTCGTCTCGCTCGAGGACCGCAAGTTCTGGGACCACGGCGGCGTCGACTACGTCCGCACCATGGGCGCCCTGGTCAACAACGTCACCGGCGGCGAGACGCAGGGCGGCTCGACGATCACGCAGCAGTACGCGGGCATGGTCCTCGAAGCGCGCGAGGAGATCTCCTACGACCGCAAGGCCCGCGAAGCGGCCATGGCGATGAAGATGGAGTCGGAGTACTCCAAGGATGAGATCATCACCGCCTACCTCAACATGGCCTACTTCGGCCGGGGCGCCTACGGCATCGAGGCGGCGGCGAAGAACTACTTCGGCGTGGAGCTGAAGGACGTCACCTACGACCAGGCCGCGTTCATGGTCATGCAGGTCAAGTCCCCCAACGGCTACTACGACCCGTACTACACCGACGCGTACGACGAGGGGGCCGCGCAGGGGCGCTGGAACTTCGCGATGAACTCGCTGGTCGAGACCGGCGACCTCTCCCAGTCCGAGCGCGACGAGTTCGCCTACCCCACGCCGATCGACGAGTTCAACTCCTCGGGCTCCTGGGGCGGCAACACCGACGTCGGCTTCCTCATCAACGAGCTCGACGGCTACGTGTTCGACGAGCTCCTCGACCGCTACGGCATCACCAGGGAGATGCTCAAGGGCGGCGAGGACAACCCCGAGGGCGGCGGCTACACCGTCACCCTCACCGTCGACCCGGAGATCCAGGCCGCGCTCAAGTCCACCGGCTCCCGCGGCGACATCGCGGTGGAGACCAACGAGGCGGGCGAACCGGTCGACGCCGACGGCGCCGTCGTCGACGCCGCCCAGGCCGAGCGGATCCTCACCGACGAGGGCTACGCCCAGTTCGTCAACAGCAACGAGGACGCGGCCCTGGAGAAGTTCCCCGAGTACATGATGACGGCGATGGTCGCGATCGACCCGGAGACCGGCGCCGTCCTCGGCTACTACGGCGGCGACAACGGCTTCGGCGTCGACAAGGCCGGGGCCGAGTCGCCCCACCCGCCGTCCTCGACGTTCAAGATGGTCACCGCCGCCACCGCGCTCGAGAGCGGCGACTCGACCGAGTCCTGGTTCAACGGCAGCTCGCCCCGCCAGTTCGACTCGCTCACCCTCGACGACGTCGAGGAGTGCATCGGCGGCGGCGACTACCCCGACTGCACGCTGCGCAACGGCAGCCAGAACTCGCAGGTCGAGATGACCCTGACCGACGCGGTCCGCAAGTCGAAGAACACCCCGATGTACTCCATCGCCGAGCAGTACGACGCCAGCACCATCCTCGACCTCGCCGACCAGATGGGCCTGTCGGTGATGAACCAGGCCCGCACCATCGAGGACGACGAGGGCACGCCGCACGACGTCAGCATCAACTACGTGATGAACGACGACGGCACCTACACCCAGCACGGCACCGCCGTCGACGCCGAGGGCAACTCGGTCGTGGACGCCTCCGGCAACTGGGACATCTACGCGGACATCCAGGTCGACGAGAACTGCAACCCGATCGTCAACCTCGACGGCCTGTTCCTGGCGGCCGACGAGGCCGTCCCGTGCGACATCGGCGGCAAGAACCCGACCGACCCGTTCTACAACCACATCGCGTTCGGCCAGTACCCGACGAGCGTGCGCGACATGGCCTCGATCTACGCCACGATCGCCAACAACGGCTTCTACAACGAGTCGCACTTCGTCGCCGAGGTCAAGGACAACACCGGCCAGGTCGTCGAACCGTTCGAGGGCTCGCTCGACTCCGGCCAGGTCATCTCGGAGGAGACCGCCCGCAACCTCCAGTGGATCGGCTCCGAGATCTCCGGCGAGTCCGCCACCGGCGAAGAGCTCGATCGCGACTACTTCGGCAAGACCGGCACCTGGGAGGCCGGCGGCAAGGACAAGGACGGCGAGGACTACCCCGACTCGTACAACGCCCACGCCTGGTACGTCGGCGCGATCCCGCAGCTGTCCATCGCCGCGTGGGTCGGCAACCTGACCTCCGAATCCGACCCGATCGCCGACGTCGACGACGATCCGAACAACGTCTTCGGCTCCAACACCGCCTATCCGGTGTGGTTCACCGCCATGGACCGCGTCCTCGACAAGAAGGACTGGGACAAGGAGGAGTGGGACGGCAGGGTCGAAGACCAGGGCAACGTGACCAGTTGGGACATCGAGAACGCCGGCGGCCCGCTCGAAGGGGGCGCGTTCTGCGCCGCGAAACCCGACGACGCCCTGTGCGCGGGCGTCCAGGACGAACAGGCGCAGCAGGAATGCGAAGCGGACGGCGGCACCTGGGACGGTGAGGCGTGCCAGGAGGGCGAAGAGGACGACGACACCGAGCAGCCGACGTCCGATCCGACCGACACGCCGACCGACGACTCCACCGACGAGGAGTGCGGCGGATTCATGCAGCCGCCGTGCGACGAGGAGACCCCGTCCGAAGAAGGCAGTACGACGCCCGAAGACGACGAGGACAACGGCGGCTGACGCCGACCGACCACCGCCTCCTCGGCGGGTATCGCCACGACGGCGGCATGGGCCACAATAGGGCCCATGCCGCCGTCTTCCATCGAGCCGCCGCCTTCCGCCGAGCAGCCGAACCCCGCGCCGCCCCCGGCCGCGCCCACCCTCACCGACCGCTTCGCCCGCTTCGCATCGGGCTTCATCGGCGGCCCCTTCGGCGACCACGCCGTCGACCCGCCCCGGCGCCGGTACTGGACGCCGCTGCGCGTCATCCTCCTCACCGGCCTGATCGCCTTCGCCTTCAACTGGCTCCAGAAGTACCCCTGCTCAGCGGGCGGATGGGTGGACTGGCAGCAGTACACCGGCGCCTGCTACACCGACATCCGCGCCCTCTGGGGCGCCGAGAAGCTCAGCGAAGGCGCCGTCCCCTACCGTGACCACCCGGTCGAATACCCGGTACTGACCGGATGGTTCATGGGGATCCTCGGGCAGCTCGCCTTCCGCATCGGCTCGGTCATGGGCACCGACGGCGGCCCGATCTTCTGGCACCTCAACGCGATCGTCCTGTTCATCTGCGGCGCCGCGGCCATCAGTGTGCTCCACAGGATCCGCGAGGACAACCGCCGCACCGACGCCCCCGGCCCGAACCCGCCCGCCTCGCGCCACGACGCCGGCGGGCACGGCGAGGACGACGCCGGGCGGCACCGCAAGACCGACCCCGCGCTCGCGCACGCCAGGCCCTCGCGCCCGTGGGACGCGATGATGCTCGCCGCCGCACCGGTCGTCCTCGTGACCGCCACCGTCAACTGGGACCTGTTCGCCGTCGCCCTCGCGATGCCGTTCTTCCTGTACTGGCAGCGCGGGCGCCCCGTCATGGCCGGACTGTTCCTCGGCCTCGCCGTCGCCGCGAAGTTCTACGCGCTCCTGTTCATCGGACCGCTGCTCATCCTCGCGCTGCGCCGCAGGCGGCTCCTGCCCGCGCTCAAAACGGTCGCGACCGCCGCCGTCGTGTGGGCCGCGATCAACGCGCCCGTCGCCTACCTGTGGCCCGACTCGTGGATGCGGTTCTTCGAGCTCAACTCCGAGCGGCCCGTCGACTGGGGCACCGGCTGGTACGTCGTCCGCGGCCTCACCGGCTGGGAGGCCCTGTGGGACTCCGCGTTCGTCAACGACCTCTACCTGGTGCTGTTCGCGCTGTCGTGCCTGGGGATCGCCGCCCTCGGATACTTCGCGCAACGACGCGACCCGATGGACGACGTGGCGCCGCGCCTCGCGCAGCTGTGCTTCCTCGTGCTCGCCGCGTTCCTGCTGTTCGGGAAGGTCTGGTCGCAGCAGTACGTGCTGTGGCTGCTGCCGCTGGTGGTCCTGGCCCGGCCCAAGTGGGGCCTCTTCCTGATCTGGCAGGCCGCCGAGCTGTGCTACTTCATCGCGTTCTACGGGAAGATGCTGCAGGTCTCGGCCGAGGACGGCCGCGGCATCCCCGAGGGCCTGTTCCTCGCCGCCGCCGCCTCGCGCTGGCTCGCCGTCGCCCTCCTGTGCGCGATGGTGGTGCAGGAGATCCTCATCCCGCGCCTGGACGCGGTGCGATCCCTTCCGCTGCGGCCCATGCGCGCAGCTCGGCCTCCGCTTCCTCGCGCGGCATCGGCCCCCGCTCCAGTCGAAGCTCCTTGAGGTGGGCCCACGCCCGGCCCACTTCGGGGCCGGGCGCCAGGCCCAGCAGCTCCATGATCGCGTTGCCGTCGAGGTCGGGGCGGACCGCGCGCAGGTCCTCCTCGGCGCGCAGCCGCGCGATGCGGTCCTCGAACCTGTCGTAGTCGCGGCGCAGGCGCTCGGCCTTGCGGCGGTTGCGGGTCGTGCAGTCCGAGCGGACCAGGACGTTCAGCCGCTCGAGTTCGTCGCCGGCGTCGGTCACGTACCGGCGCACGGCCGAATCGGTCCACCCGGTCTCGTCGCCGTCCGAGTAGCCGTAGAAGCGCAGGTGCAGTGCGATGAGGAGCGACACGGCCTGCACGTCGGCCTTCGGGAACCGCAGTTCGCGCATGCGCCGCCGGGCCAGGCGGGCGCCCGCGACGTCGTGGTGGTGGAAGGTGACGCCGGCCGCGCCGACGCCCTTCGGCTCGATCTTCTTCGTCTCCGGCTTGCCGATGTCGTGCAGCAGCGCCGCGAGGCGCAGCAGCAGGTCGGGGCCGTCGGTCTCCAGTTCGATCGCGTTGCGCAGCACCTGGAGCGAATGCTCGTAGACGTCCTTGTGCTGGGCGTGCTCGTCGATCTCCATGCGCAGCGCCGGCAGTTCCGGCAGGAACTGCTCGGCCAGGCCGGTGTCGACGAGGAGGCGCAGGCCCACCACCGGGTCGGGCGCGAGCATGAGCTTCACGAACTCGTCCCGGATCCGCTCGGCGGTGATCCGCCCCAGTTCGGGGGCCATGCGGTGCATGGCGTCGAGGGTGAGCGGGTCGACCTCGAAGCCCAGCTGCGCGGCGAACCGGGCCGCGCGCAGCATCCGCAGCGGGTCGTCGGCGAACGAGGACTCCGGCGCCGCCGGGGTCCGGATCGTGCGCCGCGCGATGTCGCCGATGCCGCCGAACGGGTCGCAGAAGACGTGCCCGGGCAGCGAGACCGCCATCGCGTTCACCGTGAAGTCCCGGCGCTCCAGGTCCTCGACGAGATTGTCGCCGTAGCGGACGATCGGGTTGCGGCTGACGCGGTCGTAGGCGTCGGCGCGGAACGTGGTCACCTCGACCTGCTCGCCCCGGAAACGCCCCCCGATGGTCCCGAAATCGGCGCCCGTGGTCCACACCGTGGAGCAGCAGCCGCGCAGGATCGCCTCGGTCGCCTCCGGGCGCGCGTCCGTCGTGAAATCGAGGTCGCTCACGGTGCGGCGCAACACCGCGTCGCGGACCGGGCCGCCGACCAGGTGCAGCTCGTACCCCTCGCCGGCGAACACCCGACCCAGCTCATCGGCTATCGGCGGGACCGTGATTTCCTTACCGCTACTGTTGTCAGACATCGCCGGGCAAGCTTAGCGGAGAGTGCGAGAATGGCCGAACCTAGCGCGAGACCGGGTCCGGGCCCGGATCCGGGCTTCACACAGCAGCCGCCAGGCTCCCGCCCCTACGCGAACCCCCACTACGCGGCCGGACCCCAGACCGGCAACGGCTACGCCCCCACCGGACCCGCCCCGACGCCACCGCCCCCGGCGCCGAAGGGCAAGAACGTCGTCCGCTCCAGCCTCCTCATGGGCGCCGGCTCCCTCGTCTCCCGCGTCACCGGCTTCGGGCGCACCGTCGTCGTCTCCGCCGCCATCGGCGCCGGGCTCCTCGGCAACTCCTACACGACCGCCCAGTACTTCCCCCAGATGATCTACGAGCTCGTCCTCGGCGGCGTGTTCGCGAGCATCATCATGCCGCTGTTCGTCAAGGCCCACAAGAACGACCCCGACGGCGGCGACGCCTTCGCCCAGCGCCTGCTCACCCTCGCCGCGCTCGTCCTGGGCGCCGCCGCGATCCTCGTCACCCTGTGCGCACCCCTCATCGCCCGCGCCATGGCCGAACCCGTCCAGTACGAGCTGGTCACCGAGTTCTCCTACCTCATGCTCCCCGCACTGCTCTTCTACGGGCTGTTCGCGATCCTCTCCGGCGTGCTCAACTCCCGCGAGCACTTCGGCGCCCCCATGTGGGTGCCGATCATCAACAACCTCGTGGTCATCACCGTCGGCGCCGTCTTCTTCGCCGTCTACACCCGCGACGCCGTCCCCAACGCGGCCGGCGAGGTGTTCGCCGCCGCCGACCAGGTGACGAACGGCATGATCATCCTGCTCGGCGCGGGCACCACGGCCGGCGTGGTCATCCAGGTGCTGTGCCTGGCCCCCGCGCTGCGCCGGGCCGGGTTCTCCTGGCGGCTGCGCTTCGACTTCAAGCGGCTGCCGCTGCGCGACATCCGCCGCATGGCCGGATGGACGCTGCTGTTCGTGGCCGCCAACCAGATCGCGGTCATGGCCGTGATCAAGGTCGCCAACGCCGCGGCCGGGAACGCCGTCGGCGACCAGTTCGTGCCCGGCACCACCGTCTACAACAACGCCTACCTCATGATGATGATGGCCCACGGCATCGTCGCCGTCTCGGTCATCACCGCGCTCATGCCGCGCATGACCCGCGCCGCCGACGACCGCCGCTGGCCCGAACTGGTCGAGCACCTCTCCTCGGGCATCCGCCTAGCGAGCTTCCTGCTCGTGCCGATCAGCGCCGCGTTCATCGCCCTCCACGAGCCGATCGCCCTCGCGATCTTCCAATGGGGCGCCTACGACAACGCCATGGCGGTCGCGACCGGGCGGGCGCTGCTCATGGTCGGGATCGTGCTCATGCCGTTCTCGATCAGCCAGCTGCAGATCTACGCGTTCTACGCGCAGACCGACACCAAGACCGTGGGCCTGTTCAACCTCCCGGTGATCGCCATCCGCATCGGCGGGTACCTCCTGGCGTTCGCGTTCCTGCCCCTGGCATGGGTCGTCGTCGGCCTCCTCGCCGCGAACGGCGTCTCCTACCTGGTGAGCCTCCTGCTGTCGATGAGCCTGCTGCGCAAGCGGGTCGGACTCCTCGGCATGCGCCGGACCGCGGCCGGACTGGTGCGATCCGGTGCGGCGGCGGCCGTCGCGGGCGCGGCGGCCTACGGCGGCTGGCTCCTGTGGCCCGACGTGTCCGACTCGAAGCTCGGGCAGCTGCTCGCCGCGGCCGTCCTCGGCACGGCCCTGCTCGGCGTGTATCTCGCCGCCTGCCTGGTATTCCGCGTCACTGAGATGGCGTCGCTCCAGGCAACGGTGCACGCAAGGCTGCGACGATGAGGCAAGTACCATCCATACGTGCACTCTGGCCGGACGCGCGTACTCGAACGGATCGCGAACCGACCCGTCCGGCCCCTGAACGCAACCGGCCGCGGCCGGCGAGGCCCCTCAGCGGGGTCGCATTGAGAGGGGAGGACCCCGCATCATGAGTTCTGCCGAAGTGCCGTCCGTGGGCGACCTGCTCGCGGAGCGGTACCGCCTCGAAGAGCACGTCGGAGGCGCGAACGGGCACCGCCAGCTGTGGCGGGGCGTCGACGTCCTCCTGCACCGCTCCGTCGCGGTCGTCCTGCGCTCCCCCGGCGGCGAGGACGCCGCCCCCACCATGACCGCGGCCGTCGCCGCCTCCCGCGCCCACGTCGACTCCATGGTCGACGTCTACGACGCCGTCGACGAGGGCCGCTTCGCCTACGTCGTCAGGGAATGGGTCAACGGCTCCTCCCTGCGCGGCGTCCTGGAGCGCCAGACCCTCTCCAGCGCCCACGCGATCGAACTCGTCGCCTCCGTCGCCGACGCCGTCGCCGCCCTCCACGAGGGCGGCGTCACCCACGCCGACCTCCACCCCGGCACCATCCTCCTCTCCGAGGACGACCGGGTCATGGTCACCGAGCCCCGCAACGAGCCCGGCAACACCCCCGTCGAAGACGTCCGCGCCCTCGGCGCGACCCTCTACGCCTGCCTCACCGGCACCTGGCCGCGCGTCGTCGCCGCCGAGAACACGGGCCTGCCCGACGCCGCCACCGACGAATGGGGCCGCGTCCTCGACGCCGGCACCGTCGTCGCCGGCCTGACCCCGCGCATCTCCCAGCTCACCGCCGACCTCCTCGACCACACCCAGGCCCCGCCGTCCGCCGCCGAACTCGCGGTCGAACTGCGCCGCCTCGCCGAGACCGGCGGCGCCGAGGCCGTCTCGGTCCAGCCCGCGGCCACGAGCATGCTCGGCTCGATCAACCTCGCCCGCTTCAAGGCCGACACCCCGCCCGCCGGCATGAAGCGGCTCGCCGTCATCGCGGCCGTCATCGCCGCGGTCATCTTCGGCGGCGTCGTCACCAGCGCGCTCGTCTTCGGCGACGGCGACGACCCCGCCGACGCCGCCGACCAGGTCACCGGCGCCGACACCGGCACCGACGCGACCGAGGACGACACCGAGGTCGCCGCCCCCACCGAAGTCGAACTCGACGCCGACGCGATCCGCGTCGTCGACCCGCCCGACGGCGACCGCGACCAGGGCGAAGGCGTCGAAGCCGTCATCGACGGCAACGCCTCCACCGGCTGGTCCACCAACACCTACTACAACGACCCCGGCTTCGGGAACCTCAAGCCCGGCATGGGCATCCTCATCGACCTCGGCGAAGCCCGCGAAGTCGCCTCCGTCCGGGTCCAGATGACCAGCGCCGGCGCCACCGTGGGCCTCCTCTCCGGCGACGAGGACCCCGGCGACTCCTCCGAAGGCGACCAGGCCATCGTCGACGACTTCGCCGTCCTCGCCGAACCGGTCACCGACGCCGACACCAACATCGAGCTCCAGGCCGGCGGCGAGGCCGCCCGCTACGTCGTCGTCTGGATCACCGAGCTGCCCGAGAGCAACGGCGGCTTCAAGATCACCGTCTCCGACATCAACGTCTTCGTCCGGTAAGCGCGAGACCGCCCATGCCCGCCCCCCTCCCGCCCCCGCCCGGACCCGCCGCCCCCGGCGGCCCGGCCCCAGGGGACGAGGGACCCAGCGACACCGCGCTGCTGCGCCGCCACGTCGAAGGCGACCGCGAGGCCTTCGGCGAGCTGTTCCGCCGCCACCGCGGCCGCCTCTGGGCCGTCGCGGTCCGCACCCTCGCCGACCCCGAGGACGCCTCCGAAGCCCTCCAGGACGCGATGATCAAGGCCTACCAGGGCGCCGGATCCTTCCGCGGCACCGCCGCCGTCACCACCTGGCTGCACCGCATCGTCGTCAACGCCTGCCTCGACCGCCTCCGCGCCGCCGGGCGCCGCCCCACCGTCCCCCTGCCCGAGGACGACCTCGCGGGCATGCCCCGCGCCGCCGACCCCGCCGGCGACCCCCAGCACTCGGCCCTGCGCCTGAGCGTCCACCGCGCACTCGCCGAACTGCCCTTCGACCAGCGCGCCGTCCTCGTCTACATCGACATGCTCGGCTACCCCGTCGAAGAGGTCGCCGCGATCCTCGACGTGCGCCCCGGAACGGTGAAGTCGCGCGCCTCCCGCGCCCGCAAGCGCCTCGCCGCCCGCCTGCCCGAATTCGGGCCCGCCCCCCGAAGGAACCCGCCGCCCCGACGGGGCGTCGAACCAGGAGCCACCACCGCGACGGGCCGAGAGGAGGGGAACCGATGAGCCAGCAGCGCCCAGGCGACGCCGAAGCCGAGGTCGGCCGCGTCCTGCACCAGGCCTCCGGCGGCTACCCCGACCTCCCCGACGCGGTCGCGCACCGCCTCGACCGCGTCCTGGAATCCCTGCCCGCCGCGGGCCACCTCCACGGCGCCCCCGCCGAACCGCCCGCCCGCGAAGGCCTCCTCGAACGGTGGGCCGAACGCCTGCGCCCCAAGCGGGTCCGCTACGCGATCCTCAGCACCGCCGCGGCCGTCCTGGTCACCGTCGCCGGGGTCGGCATCGCCCTCGAATTCGTCGCCGCCCCCGACGGCGACGCCGGCTCCTCCGCCGCCCAGGACCTCGACGCCGGAGAGGACCACGCGGACGAGGAGGCGGCCCCCGAGGCCGAGACCGGCGACGACGAGGCCATGAGCGGGGAGACCCGCATGCCCGAGGACGAACTCGACGGCCTCATCAGCGACGTCGAGACCTTCGCCACCGGCAGCGACTACGACGCCGACACCGACCTGCTCGAGGCCATGCGCTCGCTCGGCGACGCCGGCACCGACGGGGAGATCCCCGCCGAACTCGCGGACCTGGCCGCCGGCGGCGACTTCTGGCACCGCTGCGAAGAGGCGATCAACGCCGAGTACGGGAGCCTGCTCCTGGCCGTCGACTTCGCCCGCTACGAGTCCCGGCCGGCGATGGTGGTGCTCCTGGCCTCCGACGCGGGCGAGACCGCGGTGGCCCTGACCCCCGCGTGCGGCGACGGCGTGATCGAAGCGCTGGCCGTGCAGCCCTGACCGCGCCCGCCCCTTCCGCCGCCGGGCCGGGGTGAGCTTGCCCACGATCGTGTAACCCGCCTGTCACAAGCCCGCGACAGCGTCGGGACGTGGAATTTCGGGTCAATAGGATGGCGTTGAAGCAGCCAGACCCTATTGCACTCCCGGGAGCCGTCCCTGGAGCGCCGAACCAGCACAGGAGCGAACCCGGTGAGCGAAATCCGCGACGTCATCATCATCGGCTCGGGCCCGGCCGGCTACACCGCCGCGCTGTACACCGCCCGCGCCGATCTGCGCCCGCTCGTGTTCGAGGGCTTCCAGTTCGGCGGCGCCCTCATGCAGACCACCGAGGTCGAGAACTACCCGGGCTTCCCCGAGGGCATCATGGGCCCCGAGCTCATGGACTCCTGGCGCAAGCAGGCCGAGCGCTTCGGCGCCGAGCTCGTCTCCGACGACGTCACCCGCGTCGACCTCTCCGGCGAGATCAAGAAGGTCTGGGTCGAGGACCGGGAGTTCCAGGCGAAGGCCGTGATCCTGGCGACCGGTTCGGCCTTCCGGCCCCTGAACGTCCCCGGTGAGAACGAGCTCATGGGCCGCGGCGTCTCCGCGTGCGCGACCTGCGACGGGTTCTTCTTCCGCGACCAGAACATCGTCGTGGTCGGCGGCGGCGACTCGGCGATGGAGGAGGCCACGTTCCTCACCAAGTTCGCCGCGAAGGTCACCATCGTGCACCGCCGCAGTGAGTTCCGCGCCTCCAAGATCATGGCCGAGCGCGCCCTGGCGAACCCGAAGATCGAGGTCGCCTGGAACACCGCGGTCGAGAAGGTCAACGGCGAGGGCGGCAAGGTCGCCAGCGTCGACCTGGTCGACACCGTCACCGGCGAGCAGCGCAACCTGGACGCGACGGGCCTGTTCATCGCGATCGGCCACGACCCGCGCTCGGAGCTGTTCAAGGGCCAGGTCGAGCTCGACGAGTCCGGCTACGTCAAGGTCGCCGCCCCCTCGACGCACACCAACGTCCCCGGCGTGTTCGCGGCGGGCGACCTGGTCGACCACACCTACCAGCAGGCGGTGACCGCCGCCGGCACCGGCTGCGCGGCCGCGCTCGACGCCGAGCGCTACCTCACCGCACTCGAAGACTGACACCCGCTCGTTCACACACACAGGAGGATGCCCATGGGCGCCATCAAACCAGTCAGCAGCCAGGCCGAGTTCCAGGCCGAGGTGCTGGAATCCGACAAGCCGGTACTGGTCGACTTCTGGGCCGAATGGTGCGGGCCCTGCAAGAAGGTCTCCCCGGTGCTCGAGGAGCTCGCGACCGAGTCGGACGCGATCGTGTTCCGCAAGCTCGACACGGACGCGAACCCGGAGATCACCCGCGAGTACCAGGTGATGAGCGTGCCGACCATGATCCTGTTCAAGGACGGTCAGCCCGCGCAGCAGCTCATCGGCGCCCACCCGAAGGCGGCCATCCGCAAGTTCCTGGGACAGTAAGCGACCGATCGGGAAGGGCGCGGCGCCGTCGGCGCCGCGCCCTTCCGCGTTCGCGGGGTTCGATCAGCGGTCGAAGAAGTCGCCGTCGCGCTGCGTCCCGGGGCGGTCCAGGCGCGAGCGGCCCGTGGTCGCCTCGCCGAAGAACTGCTCCAGCTCGGTGTCGTCGAGGCGGAACCACTCGACGGGGTCGTGGAGCTCCATCGCCTCCTCGGCCTCCACGCTCCGGTCGATCGCCGAGCGCAGCTCCAGGCGCAGCCGCGGGTAGCGCGGGTCGCTGCGCACGGTCTTGAAGCCCACCGAGCGGTAGAAGTCCGCGGGGACCAGGCACGCGTTCGACTCCCCGCGCGCGTCCCCGAACGTCTCGATCGCGTAGATCCCCCGCCGCGCCACGTCGGCCGCGACGGTCTGCACCAGCTGGCGGCCCAGGCCCGTCCCGGCGTAGGCGGGGCTGACGAACGCGGTCATCAGCAGCGCCGCGTCGGGCGAGACCGGACCGGACGGGAACTCCATCGAGCGGGGCACGAACTTCGGGGAGGCGTACGTGACGTACCCGGCCACGGCCTCGCCCTCGTAGGCGATGCGCCCGCACCCGCCCCACTCCAGGAGGGTGTGCGACAGCCACGCCTCCTTCTCGAGGGCGGGCTCGCCGACCTCGCGGGCCGCCTCCGCGCGCAGCGGGGACAGCTCCCAGAACACGCAGGCGCGGCACCGCCCCGGAACATCTTCCAGGGAGTCGAGTGTGAGGTTGACCATGCGCCGATGCACCCGTCCACCCTACGTCGCGAAGCAGTCCACATGACGGAAAACACGCGCGGCCCGCACCGGGTGTGCTAGTAGAGTGGGTCGATCACCACCGGGGTCCCGTAGGCTGGTCAGAGCGCCTGCCGCGCCCCCCGCGGGCAGCCGCGGGACACGGCCCGGCGCCGCAGTCGCGAGATCCCGCCGCGCCATGTCGTCCAACGACACTACGCACGACCCGCGACCTCCGATCGCGGGCGACGAGGACCACCAGAGGAGGTCTCCGCGTGTCCGGTACCACACTCGACGATTACACCGGTCGCTACGCATCCCGGGTTCACGGGATGGCACAGTCGGAGATCCGCGCACTGTTCTCGGTCGCATCGCGCCCCGAGGTCGTCTCCCTCGCCGGGGGCAACCCGTACACCGCCGCGCTCCCGATGGACGAGCTCGGCGAGATGTTCACCCGCCTGCTCTCCCAGGTCGGCGCCGAAGCCCTCGGCTACTGCCCCGGGCAGGGCAGCGTGGCGCTGCGCGAGGTGCTGTGCCGCGTCCTGGAGGAGGAGTCGGGCATCCGCGCCTCCGCCGACGACCTCGTCCTGACCACCGGCGCGCAGCAGGGACTCGACCTGCTCGCCCGCACCTTCCTCGACCCGGGCGACATCGTCCTGGCCGAGGGCCCGACCTACGTCGGCGCCCTGGGGGCCTTCCAGGCCTCCCAGGCCGACGTCAGGCACCTTCCCATGGACGACGACGGGCTCATCCCCGCCGGCCTGGAGGAGGGCCTCGCGGCGCTGCAGCGGGAAGGGCGCCAGGCGAAGTTCCTGTACACGATCCCGACCTACCAGAACCCGGCCGGCGTCACGCTGTCCGAGGAGCGCCGCGACGAGATCCTCGCGATCGCCGAGCGGCACGGCCTGCTCGTGATCGAGGACGACCCGTACTCGATGATCAACTTCGACACCGCCCCGCCGGCGCCGCTGCGCGCCCGGGCCGAACGCGGCGTGATCTACCTGGGCACGGTCTCGAAGATCTTCGCGGCGGGCCTGCGCCTGGGGTGGGTCCTCGCGCCGCCGGCCGTGCGCGACAAGCTGGTCCTGGCGATCGAGGCGTCCATCCTGTGCCCCTCGGGGCTCACGCAGGAGGCGACGCTGCGGTTCCTCACCGAGATGGAGTGGCGCCAGCAGGTGAAGGTGTTCAACACCCTCTACCGGGACCGGCGCGACGCCCTGCTGGGCGCGCTCGCCGACTACATGCCCGAGGGCATGCGGTGGACCGTCCCGGGCGGGGGCCTGTTCATCTGGGCGACCCTCCCCGACGGCCTCGACTCGAAGGCGATGCTGCCGCGCGCGCTCCAGGAGCGCGTCGCGTACGTCCCGGGGACCGGTTTCTACGCCGACGGCAACGGCCGCAGGGAGATGCGCTTGAACTTCTCGACCCAGACCTCCGAGATGATCCGCGAGGGCGTGCGCCGGCTGTCCGGCGTGGTCGCCGGCGACATCGAACTGCGCGACACCTTCGCGGGAGGGGCCGCATGAAGGCGGGCGCCGCGGCGTCGGACGTCCGCGTGCTCATCCTCGCCGGAGGCATGTCCTACGAGCACGACGTCTCGCTGAAGTCGGGCCGCCGGGCCGCGGACGCCCTGCAGCGGCAGGGGATGAACTGCGAGGTCCGCGACCTCGACGGCGAGCTGCTGCCCGCGCTCGGGGAGTTCCCGCCCGACGTGGTGCTGCCGCTCGTGCACGGCTCCCCCGGCGAGGACGGCTCGCTCCAGGCGGTGCTGGAGCTCTCCGACATCCCGATCGTGGGCACCGGCTCGATCGGCGCGCGCCGCGCGTGGAACAAGATCACTGCCAAGGACCTCCTGCGGTCGGCCGGGATCCCCACGCCGGACTGGACGTCGATGCCGCGCCAGGCTTTCTCGGACTTCGGGGCCCGCAAGCTCCTGGACCGGATCGCCGCGAAGATGGGCCTGCCGCTGGTCGTCAAGCCCAACTCCGGCGGCTCGGGCCTGGGCGTGCACGCGGTGCACAAGGAGGACGACTTCCCGTCCGCGATGATGGGCTGCTTCTCCTACAGCGACGAGGCGCTCATCGAGTCGTTCGTCGAGGGCCGCGACATCGCGGTCGGCGTGGTCGACCTCGGCGAGGGGCCGACGGCGCTGCCGCCGGTGGAGATCGCGCCGCTGCACGGCGACTACGACTACGCGGCCCGGTACAACCCGGGGGCGACGCGGTGGACCGTTCCCGCGGACATGGACGCGGCCGTGGCGGCGCGGGTGGCCGAGGTCGCGGTGCACGTCCACCGGACGCTCGGCCTGGGCGACATGTCGCGGGTCGACCTTATCGTGGACGACGCCGGCGCCATCCAGGTGCTGGAGGCGAACGTCGCGCCGGGCACCACCGAGACGTCCCTGCTGCCCATGGCGATCGAGGCCGCGGGCCTCGACTTCGGCGAGGTCCTGGCGACGATGGTCCGCCGGGCGCTCGCCCGGTCCTGACCCCGCAGCGAACAAGAGAGCGCCGATGTTTCACGTGAAACATCGGCGCTCTTCGCGTCTGGGCGGCTGATCGGTCAGTCGTCGGCGAGCCAGGCGGCGATGTACTCGAGGTTCATCTGCCACTCGTGCTCTTCGACCGGGGGCAGGATCTCGTCCCACATGGTCATGAACGGGCCGCGCAGCTGCAGGTAGCCGGCGGGGCGGGCGAGGAACCACTGCTGGAGGTGCGCGGTGCCGTCGCCCCACCGGTTCACGTGGACCTGCGCCACCGATTCGAGCGAGCGGATCGCCCGTTCGAGCCGCACCGTGAGCACGCCCAGTTCGGCGGCGTGCATCGTCGACAGGTCGCCGAGGTCGAGGTGCGCCCGGGGCTCCAGGATCACCACTACGGGCAGCCCGCTGGGCGAGGGCGGGCTCTTGAGCCGCCATCGCTCGTTGGACCACAGGTAGGCCGAATCGGGGGTGTGGCAGGCCGCGCACTGCTCTTGTCGGTCGCCGCGGCGCGGCGGCTCGGCGGCCACCGGTTCCTGCAGGGGTTTGATGCGAAGGTCGCCTTCGAACGGGAAGGCGGGCCAGTCGACGAAGGCGGGCAGGGTCGGCCGGACGCCGCGCGCACGCTGATCGGGGTGTGGTCGGGAGGGGTTCGTCAGGTCGGGGTCGGTATTCGGGCCGGGGGTACTCGCAGCTGCCACCATCGAAAAATACCGCATGGATGCGAGACTGGAAACAGCCGGAATCCACCTTTTGACAGATTTCACCTGGGTCACGCGTTCAGCACCCCTCCGGACTCCCGACAATGGACCGATCCATAGTCCGCACACCTGGCGAATCGTTAGCAGACAAGGGTTTTCGGGGCCGATGGTGACGTGCGCCCATATGGCGGGAAGCCCCTGTCGGAAGGCCCTCCCGGTAGGGCAAGCTGGTAGGCGTGCAAGCAACAGTGACGACAAGTTCCACGCCGGAGGCGACGCCCGTTTCGGGCGATGACATCGCCGTCCTGGTGGACCCGCCGGTCACCGCAGCGCTCGTTGACGAACTCAGCCATCTCTGGGTGAGAGTGACGAACGCCGGCGGTTCCGTCGGGTTCGTCCCGCCGGTCAACATCGACGAGGTTCGCCCTCACACCGTTTCCATTCTCGCGCGAGTGATCGACCAGACTGACACGCTGGTCGCTCTTAAGGAAGGAGCCGCCATTGTCGCTTGGTGTGTTCTCACATCAAACGACAGCCCGCCGCGACAGGGCTGGCGGACCATGCGCCACGTCCAGGTCGACCCCGCCCGGCAAGGCGGGGGACTCGGCGGCAAGCTGCTGGCGGCAGTCGACCAAGTCGCTCGCGAAGAACTGAAGCTCGACGCGCTGACCCTCAAGGTCCGCTCGGGCACCGGGGCCGACGCGTTCTATCGCCGGCACGGATTCACTGAGGTCGGACGTCTGCCGCGCGCCGTGCGCATGGCCGATGACGACTACCGGGACGACATCATCATGTGGCGGGAACTCTTCTAGCGGAGGACCCGGACCACGGATTTCCGGACCAGCGATCGGGGCGATGTTTCACGTGAAACATCGCCCCGATTCTTTGCGTTCAACGGGCACTTTCACCCGGACGGGTGAGGCGCGAGGCCCCGTTCCTGTCGCACCCGGGCGATATTTTTAAGCCAGGGGTCCCCCGGGGGGACATTTCGGGAAAATCCTGTTTCATGTTCTCGCCGGGTTCTCGCGGGGATCCGCGGCCGTGGGCCGGATCGGCTGGGGCCCAATGGGTTCGGGCCCTCGCCGGTCAGTGGTGGGGTTCAGTCGACGCCGATCTGCTCGACGATCCGGTCGAGGTCGGCGAGCGAGCCGAACTCGATGACGATCTTCCCCTTCTTGCGGCCCCAGGAGATGCCCACCTGCGTCTCGAAGTGGTCCGAGAGGCGCTCCTTCAGCTCCTCCAGGCCCGGGGCCTTGATGCGGTCCTTCTGCGGGCGCGCGGCGGAGCCGCGCGGCTCGTCGAGTTCCGGCTTCTCCTCCAGGCGGTTGGCCGTCACCAGCTCCTCGGTGCTGCGCACCGACAGGCCCTCGCTGATGATTCGCTCAGCGATGTGCTCCTGCGTGTCCGCGCTGTCGAGACCGAGCAGCGCGCGGGCGTGCCCCGCCGTCAGGACGCCCGCGGCGACCTTCGTCTGCACCGTCGGCGGGAGCCCCAGGAGGCGGATCATGTTCGAGATCTGCGGGCGGCTGCGGCCGATCTTCTTCGACAGCTCCTCCTGCGTCACGTTGAACTCTTCGAGGAGCTGCTGATAGGCCGCGCCCTCTTCGAGCGGGTTCAGCTGCACGCGGTGGATGTTCTCCAGGAGCGCTTCGCGGAGCAGCTCCTCGTCGGCGGTGCGGCGCACGATCGCCGGGACCGCGTCCCAACCGAGCGCCGTGGCGGCCCGGAGCCGCCGCTCCCCCATGACGAGTTCGAAGCGCGCACCGTCCTCCCGCGGCTCCTCCGCCGTGCGCTCGCGCACCGCGATCGGCTGGAGCATCCCGACTTCGGTGAGGGAGGTCTGGAGTTCGAGAAGGTGGTCGTCGTCGAAGATCTGCCGCGGCTGCTTCGGGTTCGTGCCGATGTCGCCGATCGGGATCATCTGGAAGCTCGCCCCGGGCACCGGCACGAGTTCCGGTCCCTCCGATGTTTCACGTGAAACATCGGGAGTCGCGGGCGATGTTTCACGTGAAACATCGCGTTCGGCCGGAGCCGGCTGACGCGGGGCCGCGACCGGAGCCGGCGCTTCCTCCTCGTCGTCCTCGACCGTGACATCCGACAGTCCGGTCGGGATGAGGGCGCCCAGTCCTCGACCGAGCCCTCCGCGCTTCGCCGCCGCCATCGACTAGTTGCCGCCCTTCTGGTTCTTGCCACCGCGCCGCGGGGAGAGCTTCGCGCCTCGGCGCGCGATCTCCTCGGCCGCCTCGAAATAACTCGTCGCGCCCCGCGAGCCGGGGTCGTACGTCATGATCGACTGCCCGTACCCGGGCGCCTCGGAGACGCGGACGGAACGCGGCACCACCGCGTCGAGCACGATCTCGCTGAAGTGCCCGCGCACCTCCTGCTCGACCTGATCGGCGAGCTTGGTCCGCTTGTCGTACATGGTGAGCAATATCGTCGAGACGCGCAGGCGCGCGTTCAGGTGCGCCTTGATGAGCTCGATGTTCCGCAGGAGCTGACCCAGGCCCTCGAGCGCGTAGTACTCGCACTGGATCGGAATGAGGACTTCCTCGGCGGCCACGAGCGCGTTCACGGTGAGCAGGCCGAGCGACGGCGGGCAGTCGATGAGGATGTAGTCGAGCTCCCCGCTGAAGGTCTCGATGCTCTTCTGGAGCCGCGCCTCACGGGCGACCACGTTGACGAGTTCGACTTCCGCGCCGGCCAGGTCGATCGTGGCCGGGATGCAGTAGAGCGAGGGAATGCCGTCGACGGGCGTCGCGATCTCGTCGAGGGACATGCCCTCGACGACGGCCTCGTACACGCTCGGCGTGCCGGCGCCGTGCTCGACGCCGAGTCCGGTCGAGGCGTTCCCCTGCGGGTCGAGGTCGATGACCATGACCCGGTTCCCGTGCAGCGCCAAGGCGACCGCGAGGTTCACCGTGCTGGTGGTCTTGCCGACGCCGCCCTTCTGGTTGGCGATGGCGATGACCCGGCGGCGCGGCGGCCGCGGCATGGTGACCGCACCGGAAGGATTGAGGACCCGCACGGCCCGCTGCGCCTCGCGCGCGAGCGGCAGGTCATCGTCGAGCGGATCGGGCTGCTTCGGCAGCTCCGTGTCGGCCTTCGCCTGCTTGGCGGACCGCGTTTCTTCGGGCGCCAGATGCCGCCCGCTCCTGCCTCGCTGCGATGTGGATCTGCGCATCCCGTCCCGCTCCCCGCCGTTGTCGGACACCCCGTCCGGCAGCCGGCCCGGCGCTGCGACGCCCGCACCCGACTCCCTCGCATCCGATTCTGGCCCAACCTGACCGGGGCCCGGGGCTGCGCCACCCGGCGCCGGGGAAGTTTCTCGATAGCGGTGCCTCCGGGACGGGGGCGCCTCCTCGGCCACCGCGGCGTCCAGGAGGTTCTTGATGCGCCGCTCGGCCGGGGTATCGCCGCCGAGGGCGCTCGAGTGTTCACGATCTTCGGAGGGAAGGGGGTCGCGCACGTTCACCGCCACAGACTACGGGCCGAATGTTTCACGTGAAACATCGCCCTGCTTGGAGAAGCTTACGAGCCATACACTATCCGAACCCTGCGCAGCCCGCCGAGCGCAAAGCGTTGAAGACACAGTGAAAAGTGCCGCAATGAGGGTCTCATTGCGGCACTGACTTGCGGGGCAAGGATATCGGTGTTGTGGTGTTGCAATATTCGTTGCGGGGCTTGGTTATCGGATCCGCTTGATCGTCACTACCGTTGCCGGAACGGTGAACACGGGGTCGGCGAGTTTGCCCTCCCCGCAGACGGTGATCTCGGCTTTGCCGCCGCCGGCCCGCTTGATGAGGCCGCCGGACTCCGTGACCTCAAGGGAGGCGCCCTGACCCTTGATCGCGGCCATCATGCCGCCGACCTTCGCGAGCGGCAGGCACCAGCCCACCAGCTTCGACAAGGGCGCCACCGCGCGCGACACCACGACGTCGGCCCGCCCTCGCGGATCGACCTCGTCGGCGCGGGCCCGCAGCACCTCCAGGTTCGGGATGCCGATCGCCTCGATCACCTCGTGGAGGAAGTCCACGCGGCGCTGCATCGGCTCGACCAGCGTCACCCACAGATCCGGCCGGGCGATGGCCAGCGGGATGCCGGGGAGGCCGCCGCCCGAGCCGACGTCGATCACGTCGGCCTTCTCGGGGATCAGCTCCTCGACCACCGCGCTGCTGAGGACGTGCCGTCCCCACAGGCGCGGCACCTCCCGCGGTCCGATGATGCCGCGCTCGATGCCGATGGTGGACAGCAGTCCGACATAGGCCTCGACTCGGGCGATGCGCTCCTCGTCGTCTCCGAACACAGAGGCCAATGTTTCACGTGAAACATTGGCCTCGGCGATCTCGGAGCTCGTGGGCTCCTCAGTCATTGGTTACCTGTACCTACTCCGGCTTCGCGCTACTCGGGCTTCACAACGACCCGGCGGCGCGGTTCGGCGCCCTCGGACTCGCTCTGCACGCCTTCGGTGGCGTTGATGACGTCGTGGACGCACTTGCGCTCGAAGGCGCTCATCGGGTCGAGCTTGACCACAGAGGCGGTCTCGATGACCTGCTTGGCGGTCGTCTCGGCCAGCTCCTGCAGCTTCTTGCGGCGCCCGGCGCGGTAGCCGCCGATGTCGAGCATCAGGCGGGAGTGGCCGCCGGTCTTGCGGTACACCGCGAGGCGGGCCAGTTCCTGAAGCGCTTCGAGGGTCTGGCCCTTCGGGCCCACCAGGCCGCCGAGGTCTTCGCCGACGATCTCGACCTGAGGACGGTCGCCGACCACCAGCTCGTCGATGTCCCCGTCGAGGTCGAGGATGTCCAGGAGGCCTTCCAAGTAGTCGGCCGCCACTTCGCTCTGCTCAAAGAGGTCGTCTTCGGAGGCCACCTCGTCCTCCCGCACCGTTGCTCCCATAATTGCCAACTCGTCTCTATCGCTTGTTTTAAGCCTAGTTTGCACCATTGTGGCTGATCCGGCGGCGCCTGCGCAGTCCCCCGGACCGTCCCCCTAGCCTTTTTTCTTCTTGGAGGCCTGCTGCGCTCCGCTGACCTTCTTGGCCCGTGCGATGCGCTCCGCCCGTGAGAGGTTCTTGCCCGAACCGGGTCCGCCCTTGGCCGTCGACGTCGGCTCCTCGGAGCCGTTCAGCCCGGTGCCGTTGACCGGCTCCGTCGGCTCCTTGGGCTTGAGCGGCTGCGACTTCGGCTTCGAGACCGGCTTCTTGCCCGGCTTGGGCGCCAGGTCCTTGCGGCGCTGCTCGGCCTCGCGCTGCTCTTCGAGCATCTTCTCGTGGGCCTTGGAGCCCGGTTTCGGCGGCTTCGCCGAGGCGCTCTGCGCGGGCGGCGGGTACTTGTGCAGCACGTACTGCTGCTGTCCGAGCGAGAAGAGGTTGTTCACCGTCCAGTAGATGACCACGCCGATCGGGAAGGCGCCGGCGGAGAAGATCATGATGACCGGGATGCCGTAGAGCATCACCTTCTGGATCATCCGCTGGTTCGGGTCCTCGTTCCAGCCGGTCTTGAGGATCATCTGACGCGTGGTCAGGAAGGTCGTGAGGATCATCGCCGCGCCGAGGACGCCGGCGACGAGCTTGACGTTGACCGAGGAGGAGCCGACCGATTCGAGCTGGTCGGCCGGGGTGAGGAAGGTGCTCCAGAACGGCGCGCCCATGAGCTTCGCGTGGACGTAGGAGAGCCAGTCCCCGGTGTTCCCCGCGTCGATGCCGGTCCAGCCGTAGGAGTCGGTGAACTTCGTCTGCTCCGGGTCGGGGCGGCGCAGGACGTGGAACAGCGCCAGGAAGACCGGCATCTGGATCAGGATGGGAAGGCAGCCCATGAGCGGGTTGGCCTTCTCCTTCCGATACAGCTCCATCATCTCTTTCTGGAGCGTCTCGCGGTCGCCCTTGTACCGCTCCTGGAGCACCTTGATCTCCGGGGCGAGCTTCTGCATCGCGCGCTGCGACTGGATCTGCTTCACGAACAGCGGGAAGAGGATGATCCGGAGGGTGAGCACGACGCCGACGATGGCGAGCACCCAGGCCCAGTCGGTCTGGAGGAACTGGTTGCCGTCGAAGACGTTGGACCAGAGATCGTGCCACCGCAACAGCACCCAGGACACGCCGTTGTAGGCCCACTCCATCACTTGCGGACTCCAGTCATCTCGGTCTTCGAATTCGGTACGTGCTCATGCCGTGGGGGTACGGGGTCATGCCCCCCGGGATGAAAGGGGTGGCATCGTCC
The DNA here is from genome assembly GCF_900101745.1 of Glycomyces harbinensis. Taxonomy (GTDB): domain Bacteria; phylum Actinomycetota; class Actinomycetes; order Mycobacteriales; family Micromonosporaceae; genus Glycomyces; species Glycomyces harbinensis. The sequence goes on from NZ_FNAD01000005.1 coordinate 169,648, forward strand.
CAGCCGTCGCAGGCTCAACCATATGCCACGGACGGCACCGTGCCGGGACAGCGCCTCAAGGGTATATGCGCTGCAACTGGGGTAGAAGCGGCAGCGGGCCGGCAGGGCCGGGCTTATCCAACGACGGTACGCGATCACGGGGGCGCCGACCACTCGGACCAGCAGGCCGTCGGTCACTCGCTCAAGGGGTTTGACCTGCTGCGGCGTCGGCAGGGGGATCGTTCGGGGGGCCTGCTCGGCGGCGGGGTGCGTCATGGCGCGCTCCGGGCCTCGCGGGCACGACCTGCCTTGCCGCCCTTGCCTTCACGTGCGGCCCGCACGGCTTCGGCGAGATCGCGGTGGAGCTCGGCGAAGTCGCGTTCGGCGGCGCGGGGGGTGGCGCGCACGACCACGTCGGTGCCGGCGGGCCAGTCGGGGAGCTCGGCCGCGGCGGCGTGGCGCAGGCGGCGCTTGACCTTGTTGCGCACGACCGCGTTGCCCACGGCCTTGGAGACGACGAAACCCGCCCGCGCCGTGGTGTTCACGGCTTCGGACGGTGTCGCCGGCCCGTTCGGGGCCGGAATGTCAACGGAACGCTTGACCGCTGGTGCCCAGTGCACGACGACGCCGCCGCGAGCGGCGCGGCGGCCTCGCTTGAGCGCCGAACCGAAGTCCCGGCTGCTGCGAATGCGCGCGTCGGCTGGAAGCACCTGGATCACGTCCTCATCGAGGCCCTCAGCTGGGGGCGGCGGGCACTGAGCGCTACGGCACTCGAAGGCCCGCGGGCCGCCTGCCAGGGGACGAGAAGCAAGCGCTCAGACGGTCAGCTGCTTGCGACCCTTGTTGCGGCGCGCGTTGACGATGGCGCGCCCGGCACGGGTGCGCATGCGAAGCCGGAAGCCGTGGGTGCGGTGACGACGGCGGTTGTTCGGCTGGTAGGTGCGCTTGCTCACGACGGATGTCTCCCATTACGAATCAAATTGCCACTGCGCCACCCGGTCTGCGGAGGCTCCTGCCCCGGCCCGCGAGGGGCACCAGAGACGCGGAGAACAGCCTAGCAGGGCATTCATGCGCCGGCCCAGCCGCGGACGGCGGGTGTGGCATGCCCCTCTGGTTCGAGCGGGCAGTCTGCTCATGTTACTCGCCGCGTCCGGACCGATGCCACCGCGGTGCGGGCCCGGGCGCCGCCCCGGGCGGCGCAGACCGTCCTTCTCGGAAGGGCCTCCCCGGCCGCCACGCGGCCTGTGCAGGGCCGTCGCGCCCGGCGCGGGCAGCCTGTGGATAACTTCGCCCGAATCGTGGACGACTTCGGCGGCCCCCGAACGGCATCGTCGCGAGGCTCACAAGAAAGTCCAGGTCATGACCGTGATTCAGGAAACATTGTCACAAGGCGCCCATGTGCACAGGCCAGCTGAAGGCCTGTGGATAACCTGTGGAAAACTTGCTTGGACGTAACGGGTGCGACCGGGTGCGGCAGCGCGTATCGCCTGCATCGGAGCCTACCGTTTGCCGGTTCCGATCTTCGCGAAACGGCCGCTTCGAGGACAGAAGACAACGCAGAGGGATGGCGAAGGTGACCGACCAAGATCTGTCGGCAGTCTGGTCGGCGGTGACCGCCGAACTGGCCGACACGTCGGCGCTGACCCGTCAGCAGCAGGCGTGGATGCGGCTGACGCAGCCGGTCCTGGCGGTGGGCGGCACGTTCATCATCGCCGCGCCCGACAAGTTCGCCCGCTCCGCGTTCGAGTCGAAGCTGCGGCTGCCGATCAGCGACGTGCTGACCCGGCTGATGGGGCAGCCCACGCAGATCGCGGTCACCTTGCAGGAGAAGCAGGCCGACCCGCCGGCGCCCGAGCCCTCGCCTCCGGCCGAGGCCGCCCACCAGGCCCCGCCGGCCCCCGCCGCGCAGGTCTCGCCTCCCCAGGCCCCGCAGCCTCCCGCCGGGCCGGCCGAGGGCGCGCCCGTGAACGGCGCCGCGCACCGCCCCCCCGAGGACCCGGACGCCACCATCGTGTTCGAGCGGCCAGGGTCGTTCGACCGGCCCTCCTTCGAGCAGAGCACCGTCGACCAGAACGCCTTCAACCCTGACCTGTCGCTGGAGGAGACCCAGCGGCTCGCCCCGGCCCGCAAGTCCGTGCCCTCCCAGAACCCGCCGAGCCTGTTCGACACCGCCGCGTTCCGCGCCGGCGAGGCCGCGGGCGCGGCCTCCGCCGAGCCGCCCGCGGCACCCGAGCCCGAGCCGAGCGCCCCCGAGCGCTCCGCGGCGATCCCGCACCAGCCGGTGCGGCCCGCCGATCCCGAGCCCCCGTCCGTGCCCCGCTGGGAGGAGCGCCAGCCCGAACCCCCCGGCGACGAGCTCGAGCGCGTCCTCTCGGAGGCCCATCCCCGACAGGGCGCCAAGGAGAACGGTGCCGGGCCGCTGGTCGCGCCCCCGCCCTCCGACGACCCCGACCCCGAGCGCCGGGGCGGGATCACCAAGCCCGGCGGCGGCGCCGCGCCGGTCAAGGCCGTGGACGGCGTCGGCCGGCTCAACCCGCGCTACAACTTCGACACGTTCGTCATCGGCTCCTCCAACCGCTTCGCGCACGCGGCGGCGTTCGCCGTCGCCGAGGCGCCCGCGAAGGCCTACAACCCGCTGTTCATCTACGGCGGTTCGGGACTGGGGAAGACGCACCTCCTCCACGCGGTCGGCCACTACGCCCACGACCTGGGCACGGCCCACTCGGTGCGGTACGTGACGACCGAGGAGTTCACCAACGACTTCATCAACTCCCTCTCCGACCGGCGCCAGCAGGCGTTCCAGCGCCGCTACCGGGACGTCGACATCCTCCTCATCGACGACATCCAGTTCCTCATGGACCGCGAGCGCACGCAGGAGGAGTTCTTCCACACCTTCAACGCGCTCCACAACGCCAACAAGCAGCTCGTGATCTCCTCGGACCGCTCCCCCAAGCAGCTCCAGACCCTCGAGGACCGGCTGCGGACCCGCTTCGAGTGGGGCCTGCTGGCCGACATCCAGCCGCCGGACCTGGAGACGCGCATCGCGATCCTGCGCAAGAAGGCCGTGCAGGACCAGCTGAACGTCCCCACCGACGCGGTCGAGTTCATCGCCACGCAGATCCACCACTCGATCCGCGAGCTCGAAGGCGCGCTCATCAGGGTCACCGCGTACGCGAGCCTGAACAAGAAGCCCGTCGACCTCGGCCTCGCCGAGGAGGTCCTGCACGACATCATCCCCGAGAACGGCAAGTCCGCCGAGATCACGGTGGACCAGGTCATGGGGGCCACCGCGGACTACTTCGGCGTGCAGTCGGCCGACCTCAAGGGGAACTCGCGCTCGAGGGCGCTCGTGAACGCCCGCCAGGTCGCGATGTACCTGTGCCGGGAGCTGACGGACCTGTCGCTGCCGCGCATCGGCCAGGCGTTCGGGGGACGCGACCACACCACGGTCATGCACGCGAACAAGAAGATCCGCAAGCAGATGTCCGAGCGGCGGGCGCTCTACAACCAGATAGCGGAATTGACGAACCGTTTGAAACACACCGACGATTGAGCGGGCCTGTGGACAACTCTGTGGAAAAGCTGTGGATAAACCCGCATTTCTGTGGAAAGCCTGTGGACGGCGTGTGGATAACACGCGGTGACGCGATCTTCGTTCGCCTTGGCGCTGTGTACAACCCTGTGCATAACCTGTGGAAAACCTGTGGACAAGCCTGTGGATGAAATGTGGAAAACTCGCCGGGTGTCGGAGGCTGTGGATAAGCTCCTGATTCATCCACAGGTTCTCCACAGCCCGTCCACAACCCGAGACCCCGGAAGAGCTGCGAAAAGGCGGGTTTTCCACAGTATCCACAGCACCGACGACTACGACGACAGTTATATCTATAGAGAGTTCATTAGTAATAGCGCTGTGAACAACCGAGCTTCAGACAGAAGGAGCGACCCATGAAGTTCCAAGTTGACCGAGACACGTTCGCGGACGCGGTCTCATGGACCGCCAAGAGCCTCCCGGCCCGCCCCTCGGTCCCCGTCCTCGCGGGCGCCCGCCTGTCCGTCGACGAGGGCAAGCTGACGATCTCCGGCTTCGACTACGAGATCTCCACCCGGGTCACCGTCGACGTCACCGGCGAGTCCGCCGGGACCGCCCTGGTCTCGGGCAAGCTCCTGGCCGAGATCGTCAAGGCCCTCCCGCACAAGCCCGTGGACTTCGTCGTCGACGGCCCCCACGCCGAACTCACCTGCGGGTCGGCGCGCTTCACCCTGCCGACCATGCCGCTGGAGGACTACCCGAGCCTGCCGCAGATGCCCGAGGCCATCGGCACCATCGACGCCGAGGAGTTCGCCCGGGCCGTCGCCCAGACCGCCGTCGCCGCGGGCAAGGACGAGACCCTGCCGACGATGACCGGCGTCCAGGTCGAGATGACCGGCGGCGGCATCGGCATGCTCGCGACCGACCGCTACCGCATGGCGATCCGCGACTCCTCCTGGGAGCCGGGCAGCTCCGACGTCTCGGTGACGGTCCTGGTGCCCGCCAAGGCGCTCGCCGACACCGCCCGCACGTTCGGGTCGCTGTCGGGCCCGGTGACGATCGCGATCCCCCAGGGCGGCGAAGGCGCCCCCGGCATGATCGGCTTCACCTCGGGCGGGCGCCAGACCACCTCGCGCGTCCTCGACGGCCAGCTGCCGCCGCTGCGCAGCCTCCTGGCGACCTCGTACGCGACCACGCTGCGCGTCAAGACCTCCGACCTCATCGAGGTCGCCCGCCGCGTCGCGCTCGTCGGCGACCGCAACTCGCCGATCCGCCTCTCGTTCGACGAGGACGGCCTCGTGGTCGAGGCCGGCGGCGCCGAGGACGCCAAGGCCTCCGAGGGCATGGACTGCACCCTCGAAGGGGAGCCGGGCAAGATCGCGTTCAACCCGACGTACCTGCTCGACGGCCTGTCGGCCATGGACGCCCCGTACACGGCGTTCAAGATGAACGAGCTCGGCCGGCCGGTCGTGATGACCGGGCAGCCCGCGCCCGAAGATGAGGATTCCGACACAAACCACGACGTGTACCTGTACATGCTGCAACCATTGCGTTGGGACGCCTGACAGCACAACGACGTGAGTGACCCTGGCGCGCGACATCGCCGATGTCTCCGGACGCAAACGTGAGAGGGGGCGCGACATGCAACTGGGCATGATCGGGCTCGGCAAGATGGGCGGCAACATGAAGTTGCGGCTCGAAAAGGCTGGACACCGGGTCGTCGGCTACGACCGCAACCCGGACGTCGCCGACGTGGGCTCGCTCGCGGACCTGGTCGCGGCCCTCGAGGGCCCGCGGGCCGTCTGGGTCATGGTCCCGGCCGGGGAACCCACCCGGTCCACCGTGGCCGAACTGGCCGGGCTCCTGTCCGAGGGCGACATCGTCGTCGACGGCGGCAACTCCCGCTTCACCGACGACGCCGTGAACGCGCAGGCCCTCGCCCAGAACGGGATCGGCTACATCGACGCGGGCGTCTCCGGCGGCGTGTGGGGCTTGACCGAGGGCTACGCGCTCATGGTCGGCGGCGCCGAGGCCGACGTCGAGCGGCTCATGCCGGTCTTCGACGCGCTCAAGCCCGAAGGCGAGCACGGCTTCGTGCACGCCGGCGGCGTCGGGGCCGGCCACTACGCCAAGATGGTCCACAACGGCATCGAGTACGCGATGATGCAGGCCTACGCCGAGGGCTACGAGCTCCTCGAGGCCAGCGAGTACGTCGACAACGTGCCGGAGATCTTCAAGTCCTGGCGCTCGGGCACCGTGATCCGCTCCTGGCTGCTCGACCTGATGGACCGGGCCCTGGACGACGACCCGGACCTGTCGAGCATCAAGGGCTACGTCGAGGACTCCGGCGAGGGCCGCTGGACCGTGGACGAGGGCATCCGCCTGCGCGTCCCGCTCCCGGCCATCACCGAGTCGCTCTTCGCCCGCTTCACCTCCCGCCAGGAGGACTCCCCGGCGATGAAGGCCGTCGCGGCCCTGCGCAACCAGTTCGGCGGCCACGCCGTGAAGTCGGAATAGTGGCGGTCACGCGCCGCGAAGCGGCAGGTGACGCGACGCAGTCGTGGCACCTCGTGAAATCGGAATAGTGGCGGCCGCGCGCCGCAGCACGGCGGCTGACGCGACGCGGTCGCGTCAGCCGGTGAAGTCCGAGACCGCGCCAATGCGGGGCTCGCAAGCGCCGCCCCGAGCCGACCGGGCATCATAGAGGCGTGCGTGTACGACAGCTGCAACTGAGCGACTTCCGTTCCTACGCGCACGCCCAAGTCATGTTCGACGAGGGCCCATCGATCCTGGTGGGCCCCAACGGACACGGCAAGACCAACCTGGTCGAGGCCCTGGTCTACCTGGCGAACCTCCGCTCCCACCGCGTCTCCACCGACGCCCCCCTGGTCCGCCAGGGCTGCGAGCAGGCCGTGGTGCGGGCCGAGATCCTCCACGACTCCCGCCGCCTCCTCGCCGAACTGGCGATCGTCCCCGGCAAGTCGAACAAGGCCCGCCTCAACCGGACCCCGCTCGCCCGGCCCCGCGAACTCATCGGCGCCCTCAAGGCCATCGCGTTCGCCCCCGAGGACCTGTCGCTCGTGCGCGGCGAGCCCGCCTCGCGGCGCCGCTACCTCGACGAGCTCCTGTGCTCCCGCTACCCGCGCTTCGCGGGGGTGCGCGCCGACTACGAGCGGGTCCTCAAGCAGCGCAACACGCTCCTGCGCACCGCCTACCTCGCGAAGAAGACCGGCGGCCGCGGCCCCGGCGGCGCCGAGATGGCGACCCTCGACGCCTGGGACGCCCACCTCGCCGAGCACGGCGCCGAGCTCCTGTCCGGGCGCCTCGCGCTCCTGGAGGACCTGACCGAACCGGTCGCCAAGGCCCACGCGCGCATCGCCGACGGCCGCTCCGAGCTCACGCTCGCGTACGAGTCCGAACTCGGCGCCGACCTGACGGCCGACCGGGACGTGCTCACCGCGCGCCTGGCCGCCGCGCTCGCCGGCGCCCGCGCCAAGGAGGTCGAGCGCGGCACCACCCTCGTCGGCCCCCACCGCGACGACCTCGACCTCGTGCTCGGCACGCTCCCGGTCAAGGGCTACGCCTCCCACGGCGAGACCTGGTCGGTCGCGCTCGCGATGCGCCTGGGCGCGTTCGAACTGCTCCGCGCCGACGGGACCGCCCCGATCCTCATCCTCGACGACGTGTTCGCCGAGCTGGACGCCACGCGGCGCGAGCGCCTCGCCGAGTACGCTGAATCCGCACCGCAGGCGCTCATCACGTGCGCCGTCGCCGGAGACGTCCCCGAACGGCTCACCGGCGCCCGCTACGACGTGTGGGAAGGGGAGGTCCAGCGTGTCCTATGACGGCTCGGGCTCCGGCGGCTACGACTACCGCCCCCGACCCCGGCGGCGCGGCAAGTCCGACGACCCGCGCTTCCGCAAGGAGTGGTCCGGCCCCGGACCCGACAAGCGCGACCCCGAACTCCTGGGAAGCCTGCTCCCGCAGATCGTGCGCAAGAACGGCTGGACCCGCAAGGTGGCCGACGCCTCGGTGTTCGGCCGCTGGGAGGCCATCGTCGGCGCCGACATCGCGGGCCACTGCCGCCCCGAGCGGCTCGAGCACGGCGAGCTCCTCGTCGTCGCCGAGTCCACCGCCTGGGCCACCCAGCTGCGCCTGTTCTCCCGCCAGATCCACGCCAAACTCGCGGCCGCGCTCGGCCCGAGCGTGGTCAAGCGGCTGAAGATCGTCGGACCCCAGCAGCCGACACGTTCCTTCGGTCCCAGGCGCGTACGGTTTAATGGCTCCCGTGACACGTTCTGAAGCCACGCACCCCTAGTCCCGTAGGGGGGTTCATGTCCGAGCCTCCCAGTGCGACTGTGACGACAACGAGGCGCACAGACGCCGAATCGGAAGTCGGGTCGCAGTAGACTTGACCGATGCGGTTCGGCCGGCGCTCCAGCGTCCGGCCGTCTCCATGGCAGGTCCGCCGCGCCGGGTGCCCCCCGCGCCGACCGCGCGGACCAGACAATCCGGCAGGCCCGAGGCCAGACGGCTGAAAAGTGTCACAACCATGGACTAGCTTTCTCACTACTGACCGTGTACGACGACAGAAGGAGTTGCCGGTGGCGGCGAAGCAGCAGGACGATTACAGCGCCAGTTCGCTGCAAGTCCTCGAAGGCCTCGAGGCCGTCAGGAAGCGCCCGGGCATGTACATCGGCTCGACCGGCGAGCGCGGCCTGCACCACCTCATCCAAGAGGTCGTCGACAACTCCGTCGACGAGGCCATGGCGGGACACGCCACCGAGATCCTGGTGATCCTCACCGAGGACGGCGGCGTGAGCGTCGAGGACGACGGCCGCGGCTTCCCGGTCGACCTCCACCCCAAGCTCAAGAAGCCCGGTGTCGAGGTGGCCCTCACCGTCCTCCACGCGGGCGGCAAGTTCGACTCCGAGAGCTACGCGGTCTCGGGCGGCCTCCACGGCGTCGGCGTCTCGGTCGTCAACGCCCTGTCCACGCGGCTCTCGGTCGAGATCTGCCGCGACGGGTTCGTGTGGCGCCAGGACTACAAGCACGCCCAGCCCGGCCCCCTCGAGAAGGGCGAGCCGACCGACCGGACCGGCACGATCGTCTCCTTCTGGCCCGACGGCACCATCTTCGAGACCCTCGAGTTCGACTACAAGACGATCTACCGCCGCCTCCAGGAGATGGCCTTCCTCAACAAGGGCCTGTCCATCACCCTGCGCGACGAGCGGCCCGACCACCTCGACGACGAGGGCAACGTCCGCCAGGTCGCCTTCAAATACGACGAGGGCATCGCCGACTTCGTGCGCCACCTCAACGCCTCCAAGATCGCCATCCACCCCACGGTCGTCGCGTTCTCCGCCGAGGAGGACAACCAGGCGATCGAGGTCGCGATGCAGTGGAACGAGTCCTACGGCGAGTCGGTCTACACGTTCGCGAACACCATCAACACCCACGAGGGCGGCACCCACGAGGAGGGCTTCAGGTCGGCCTTGACCAACGCGGTCAACAAGTACGGCCTGGAGAAGAAGATCATCAAGTCCGAGAAGGACCGCCTCTCCGGTGACGACATCCGCGAGGGCCTGGCGGCGATCATCTCGGTGAAGCTGCGCGAGCCGCAGTTCGAGGGCCAGACGAAGACCAAGCTCGGCAACACCGAGGTCAAGGGCTTCGTCCAGCGCGTGTGCAACGAGTGGCTGCCCGACTGGCTCGACCGCCACCCCAAGGAAGCCCGCATCATCGTCCAGAAGGCCTCCAGCGCCGCGAACGCCCGCAAGGCCGCCGCGCAGGCCCGCAAGCTCGCGCGCCGCAAGAGCCTGCTGGAGTCCTCGTCGATGCCGGGCAAGCTGGCCGACTGCCAGTCGACCAACCCGGAGGAGTGCGAGATCTTCGTGGTCGAGGGCGACTCGGCCGGCGGTTCGGCCAAGCAGGGCCGCAACCCGCGCACGCAGGCGATCATGCCCATCCGCGGCAAGATCCTCAACGTGGAGAAGGCCCGCCTCGACAAGATCCTCAAGAACAACGAGGTCCAGGGCATGATCACCGCCCTGGGCACCGGCATCCACGAGGAGTTCGACGCCGAGAAGCTGCGCTACCACAAGGTCATCCTGATGTCGGACGCCGACGTCGACGGCCACCACATCAACACCCTGCTCTTGACGCTGCTGTTCCGCTTCATGCGCCCGCTGGTCGAACTCGGCCACGTGTACATGAGCCAGCCGCCGCTGTACAAGATCAAGTGGAACAAGAAGGGCGACCTGGTCGACTACGCGTACTCCGACGCCGAGCGCGACCGCATCGTCGAGGCCGGCGTCGCCTCCGGCAAGGCCGACCCGCGCCGCTCCGAGGGCATCCAGCGCTACAAGGGCCTCGGTGAGATGAACTACACCGAGCTGTGGGAGACCACCATGGACCCCTCGCAGCGCAACCTCCTCCAGGTTCAGCTCGACGATGCGGCAACCGCCGACGAGCTGTTCAGCGTCCTGATGGGTGAGGACGTGGAGAGCCGCCGCCGCTTCATCCAGGAGAACGCCAAGGACGTCCGCTTCTTGGACATCTAGCGGCCCGCCGACCATGATCCGACTGACACAGCAAGGAAGCACTGGTGCCTGAGAACAACCAAGACCAGCTGGAGATCCCGGAGGGCCACGGCCGCATCGAACCGGTCGGCATCGAGGTGGAGATGTCGCGCTCCTACCTCGACTACGCCATGAGCGTCATCGTCGGGCGCGCGCTGCCCGACGTGCGCGACGGCCTCAAGCCGGTCCACCGCAAGATCCTCTACGCGATGTACGACGGCGGCTACCGCCCCGACCGCGGGTACGTCAAGTGCTCGCGCGTCATCGGCGACGTCATGGGCCAGTTCCACCCGCACGGCGACGGCGCGATCTACGACTCGCTGGTGCGCATGGCCCAGCCGTGGAGCCTGCGGTACCCGCTCATCGACGGCCAGGGCAACTTCGGCTCGCCGGGCAACGACCCCGCCGCCGCGCACCGCTACACCGAGTCGCGCCTCGAGCCGCTCGCGATGGAGATGCTGCGCGACATCGACGAGGACTCGGTCGACTTCGAGCCGAACTACGACGGCAAGACCACCGAGCCCACGATCCTGCCCTCCCGGATTCCGAACCTTCTGGTGAACGGCTCCGAGGGCATCGCGGTCGGCATGGCCACCAAGATCCCGCCGCACAACCTGCGCGAGGTCGCCAAGGCCGTCGACTGGTGCCTCGAGAACCCCGACTCCGACGAGGCCGAGGCCCTGGAGGCGATCCTCCAGATCATCACCGGCCCCGACTTTCCGACCGGCGCGACCATCCTGGGGCGCGCCGCGATCGAGGACGCGTATCGGACCGGCCGCGGCTCCATCAAGATGCGCGCGGTCATCGAGGTCGAAGAGGACGCCAAGGGCCGCGCCTGCCTGGTCGTCACCGAGCTGCCCTACCAGGTCAACCCCGACAACCTGGCCGAGCGCATCGCCGACCTCGTCAAGGAGGGCAAGCTCGGCGGCATCGCCGACATCCGCGACGAGTCCTCCGGGCGCACCGGCATGCGGATCGTGGTCGTGCTCAAGCGCGACGCGGTCCCGAAGGTGGTGCTCAACAACCTGTACAAGCACACGCAGCTCCAGGACACCTTCGGCGCGAACATGCTCGCGCTGGTCGACGGGGTCCCCAAGACGCTCAACATCGCGCAGATGGTCCGCTTCTACGTGGCGCACCAGATCAGCGTGATCGTCCGCCGCACCCAGTACCGGATGCGCAAGGCCGAGGAGCGGGCCCACATCCTGCGCGGCCTGGCCAAGGCCCTGGACCTGCTCGACGAGACGATCGCGCTCATCCGCCGCTCGCCCTCGGCCGAGGAGTCGAAGCAGGGCCTGATGTCGCTGCTCGACGTGGACGAGATCCAGGCGACCGCGATCCTCGACATGCAGCTGCGCCGGCTCGCCGCCCTCGAGCGGCAGCGGATCATCGACGAGCTGACCGAGATCGAGACCAAGATCGCCGACCTGGCCGACATCCTGGCCAAGCCGGAGCGCCAGCGCCAGATCGTGCGCGACGAGCTCGGCGCGGTCGTGGCCCGCTGGGGCGACGACCGCCGGACGCAGATCATGCCCGACGCCGGCGAGGTGTCCATGGAGGACCTCATCGCCCGCGAGGACATCGTCGTCACGATCACCCGCGGCGGCTACGTCAAGCGCACCAAGACCGACAGCTTCCGGTCGCAGAAGCGCGGCGGCAAGGGCGTCCAGGGCGCGCAGCTCAAGCAGGACGACATCGTCAGCCACTTCTTCGTGTGCACCACGCACGACTGGATCCTGTTCTTCACCAACAAGGGCCGCGTCTACCGCGCGAAGGCGTACGAGCTGCCCGAGGCCAGCCGCACCGCGCGCGGCCAGCATGTGGCGAACATCCTGGCGTTCACGCCGGACGAATCGATCGCCCAGGTCATCCAGCTGGCGCACTACGAGGTCACCCCGTACCTGGTGCTCGCGACCCGCAACGGCCTGGTCAAGAAGTCCAAGCTCACCGACTTCGACTCCCCGCGCACCGGCGGCATCGTCGCGATCAACCTGCGCGACGGCGACGAGCTGGTGGGCGCGGCGCTGGTCGAACCCAGCGACGACCTGCTGCTGATCTCCCGCAAGGCCCAGTCGATCCGGTTCGAGGCCACGGACGAGGCGCTGCGGCCGATGGGCCGGGCGACGAGCGGCGTGATCGGGATGCGGTTCGTCGGAGACGACGAACTGCTCACCATGATCGTGCTGCGCGATAATATGGACATTCTTGTGGCGACCAGCCGCGGGTATGCGAAGCGGACTCCCGTCGACGCGTATCCGCCCCAAGGCCGCGGCGGGAAGGGCGTGCTGACGGCTAAGATCACGGAACGACGCGGCGACCTGGTGGGGGCGCTGTCGGTGACGCAGGACGACGAGCTGTTCGCGATCACCTCGGAGGGAGGCGTCATCAGGACACCTGTGAAACCGGTCCGCAAGACTTCGGACCGCAACACCATGGGCGTCAAGCTGATCGACCTGCCCGAGGAAGTCTCGCTGCTCGCCATCACCCAGAGCGCCGAAGAACCCGATGAGGGGCAGGACGAGTAGATGACCGAAGCGAAGGCTACCGCTGCGGCGACCGAGCGCGACGAGGACGTTCCGGAGTTCTCCGACGCGTCCGATGCGGACGCGTCGCCGAAGGCCGACGACGCCGTGTCGTCGGTCTCCGCGCCGCCCGCCGCGCAGGACCAGACCCTGACGCTGCGCCGGCCGCCGGGCATGACACCGCCGCCGGTGACGCCCGAGGGGATCGGGCAGATGTCGACGGGCAACACCGCGGCCAATCAGGCCGCGGGCGTCGCCTCGTCGGCCAGGGTGGCCGATGCGGTGCGCGCCGCGCGCGCCGCGGTGAGCCAGGCGACGGCGCGCGGTCCGCGCCGGGCCCGCCTGCGGCTCAAGCGGGTCGACCCGTGGTCGGTGATGAAGTTCGCGTTCGCCGTCTCGATCGTGCTGTTCATCGTGATGGTCGTGGCGACCACCGTGCTGTACATCGCGCTCGACGCGATGGGCGTGTTCGACACCGTGAACGACATGCTCCAGATGCTCATGGGCACGAACTCGGATTCGGCCGCCGCGGCGGCGACGGCGGACTTCCGGATCACCGCCAAGGGCGTCATCGGGGCCGCGGCCCTGCTGGGCGTGGTGAACATGGTCCTGTTCACCGCTCTGGCGACGCTGGGCTCGTTCATCTACAACGTGTGCGCCGACCTCGTCGGCGGCGTCGAGGTGACGCTCGCCGAGCGCGACTAGCGACGAGCGGACGGGTGTCTTCGGCCTTGCGGCCGAGGGCACCCGTCCGATTTTCCGCTCCGCTTGCGCGGCAGTGACGGCCGTCCCTTTGCGCGAGGCCCCCCGTTCGCTTTCGGGCGGGCGGTGAGGTAATCTTGCTCAGCGTCGCCGACGAGTCCGCAGGTCTCCGGTCCGCGTCGCAATTCTGGGGCTATAGCTCAGGTGGTTAGAGTGCGGAGCTGATAACTCCGAGGTCGATGGTTCGAGCCCATCTAGCCCCACCAACACCCGCCGCGAACCGGCGGGTTTTTTCATGCCCTGGAACCGCCGGACGGGGCGTCCCGCGCGGAGCCGGGTGCCGCGAGGGCCTTCTCCGGCCGCGATACGGACGCACCCGGGCGCGCCGGGGAACGGCGCCCCACCGGCCAGCCCTGCCGCAGTTCGCTATGCTGAGGCGCATCGTGCAGTGCCGATCACGGCATTGCTGTTCGCGGCAATCTCTGATATAGGGGGCCTGTGTCCATGTGGAAGAAGATCTTGATCGTCGCCGGTGTGGCCACGGTCGCGTTCGTGGTGGCCAAGAAGGTCAAGTCCATCAACGACGACCGCACCCTGTGGCACGAGGCCACCACCTCCGCCGAGGACGTGCGCTGACGCAATGCGTTAGCCAGCTCACTGCGATCCGGGTATCCTCGCTGTTGCCGTGAGCGCGGCGGGGATACTCGTGAGGTTCAGTCGCGCAGCCGCACTCGGGTGCCGCTGACCGGGGGCCATAGCTCAATTGGCAGAGCACCGCCTTTGCAAGGCGGGGGTTAGGGGTTCGATTCCCCTTGGCTCCACGAACACGGAACGGCCGGGCCTTCGCCCGGCCGTTCCGTGTTCCCGGAATTGCGCCCTGGGCGTAACGTGCGGTGCCCCTCCCGCCGGGCGCCTTAGGATGGGGCATGGCCGAGACTCCTCCTCTTGCGGCGACCGACGCGTCGCCCGCGACGCACGAGCACTCCGACCGCCCCGCCGACGACGCCCCCGGCCTCGGCGCGGAGCCGCTGTGGCGCGACGCCCTCGGCGACTGCCTGCGGGACCTGCGGCGCGGGCGCGGCGAGAAGCTCTCCGACACCGCCGGGCGCGCCGGGATCTCCCCCCAGTACCTCTCCGAGATGGAGCGCGGGGTCAAGGACCCCTCCAGCGAGATGATCGCGGCCGTCGCCGGCGCGCTCGACCTCAGCCTCGTCGATCTGACCGTGGCCGTCGCCGAGCGCCTGCGCACGGGCGAGATCACCGCTTCGGTGAGCTACGGCAGCCGCAGCGCCTACGCCCTGGCCGCATAAGGGAGGCGGTGTCCAGGCGCACGCCTGAACACCGCCTGTTCACAGCTCTTCCATGACGCGGTCGATCAGGCCGTAGTCCTTCGCCGTCTCGGCGGTGAACACGCGGTCCCGGTCGGTGTCGGCGCGCAGCGCCTCGACGCTCCGCCCGGTGTGGCGCGACAGGATCGCCTCGATGTCGGCGCGGACGCGGACGATCTCGTCCGCGGCGAGGATGAGGTCCGGGATCGTCCCGCGGCCCTGGCCCGCCGGCTGGTGCAGGACCACCCGCGCGTGCGGCAGCGCCGACCGCTTGCCCTCGGCCCCGGCCGCCAGGAGCACCGCGCCGACCGCCACGGCCTGCCCGATGCACGTGGTCGCCACCGGCGACTTGATGTACCGCATGGTGTCGTAGACGCCGAGCATCGCGCTCGGGTCCCCGCCCTCGCAGTTGATGTACAGCTGAATGTCGCGGTCGGAACCGGTCGCGTCCAGGTGCAGCAGCTGGGCGACCAGGGCGTTGGCCACGCCCGCGTCGATCCCGGTGCCGAGGTAGATGATCCGCTCGGAGAACAGGTGCGAGTAGACGTCCATGACCCGCTCCCCGCGCGAGTCGCGGGTGATCACGTTCGGAATCGTGTAGCCGCTCACGAGGCCGCTCCTTCCTGGTTGAGGCCGAGGCCGACGCTGCGGCGGGCGACGGGCGCGATCTGGGCGAACTCGCTCACGATCGCGTCGACGAACCCGTACTCGAGCGCTTCGCCCGCGGTGTACCACCGGTCGTGCAGGGAGTCCTCGAAGACCCGCTCGAACGGCTGGCCGGTGTCCTCGGCGATGAGGCCGAGCACGGTGTCGCGCGTGTGCCGCAGGTCGTTGGCCTGCAGTTCGATGTCGACGGCGGCGCCGCCGATCCCGGACGAGCCCTGGTGCATCAGGACGCGGGCGTGCGGCATCGCGCGGCGCTTGCCGCGCGTGCCGGAGGAGAGCAGGAACTGGCCCGCGCTGCACGCGATCCCCAGGGCCAGTGTGGACACGTCGCAGGGGATGAGGCGCATGACGTCCCGGATCGCCAGCATCGAGGGGACCGACCCGCCGGGCGAGTGGATCCACAGTGCGATGTCCGCGCCGGCGTTCTCCGCCGCGAGCGTCATCAGCTGCGTGGCCAGGAGGGTCCCGTTGTCGTCGTCGAGCACGCCGTCGAGGACCAGGACCCGCTGCTGGTACAGCTCGCGGCGGGCCCGGTCGTCGAACAGCGGCGGTTTCTCGTTGTCGCTCATACCGACCACCTTGCGTTCGCGCAGGTACCGGGGGCAAGCGATTCAGCCTTGAGCGGATCCGCTCACAGCAGCGCGGCCCCGAACCGGTCGAACACCTACTCGTCGCGGTAGACCTTGCCGCGGTGGCCGATCGCCACGACCAGGATGGTGAGACGGCCGTCCTCGATTCGGTAGACGATCCGCCAGTCCCCCGCACGGATGCGCCGGCGATCAGTGGCGCCTCGGAACTTCTCGACCCCGTCGGGGCGAGGGTTCCCTTCGAGTTTCGCGAGAGCGAGCAGGGCTCGGCGCTGAGTCGAATGGTCGAGTTCTGAAACTGCGGCCAGTACCGAGAAGGTGTCGCGGAGGGGCCACCCGGGGGAAAGGTCGCGCTTCCGGGGACCCTGGCCAGGTCTCGGCCCAGGACAAAATACCGGTACCACGCCGGGGCCCCGGCCGGTACGCTCCGGCGGTGGCCTTCCCCGATCCCCTCCCGCTCGCCGGGCTCGACGCGCTCTCCCGCGCCTACGGTCTCGGCGCGATCCGGTCCTGCCGGTACCTGCCCGACGGACTCCTCAACCGCAACTGGCGCATCGACACCGCGCAAGGCGTCTTCGCGCTGAAGGAACTGGTCGGCCTCGACCCCGACGTCGCTCGTCGCAACCTTGCTCTGCTGCAGGACCTTTCGACATTCGGCGTTCCCGTCGTCGAGGCGGTGCCCGCCCGCTCCGGCGAGACCGTCATCGCCCTCGGCGGCCACCACTATTATCTCGCTCCCTGGATCGAGGGCGCTCATCCGCGCGGCGAGGCGATGGACGCGGACGCCGCCTTCCACATGGGTTCGGTCATCGGCCGCATCCACCGCGCGCTCGGCGATCCGGCGATCGGGCTGCCTGCGCCCCAACCGCCCGGCGGCGCGCCCACCACGCCCGATGAGGCTCGCGAACGCATCGGCGACTACCTCGGACGGATCGGTCTCCTCGCGGCGCCGTCCGAGTTCGACACCGCCTGCGCCAAAGTGCTCCGCGCCCGCCTGGAACTCCTTGCCGCACATGAACATCTGCGGCCGGCCGACACCGCGCCGACCGGACCGTTCGGGTGGATGCACGGCGACTGCCAGAACTGGAACCTGCTGTGGTCGGGCGGGCGGATCGCCGCCGTCATCGACTGGGACCGTTTGTGCGTCAAGCCTTTCGGCGAGGAGATCGTGCGTGCCGCGATGTACCAGTTCGTGCTGGCCGACGGCCGCGTCGACCTCGGCAACGTCGCGGCCCTCGTCGCCGGGTACCGCTCCGAGGCCCCGATCGACGCGGCCGCTCTGGTCGATGCCGCCAGGCGCCGCTGGTGGCGCCTGACCTCCAGCGTCTGGCACCTGAAATACCACTACCACCTGGGCGACCACTCCAGCGACCATCTGTTCTTCTCCGACGAGCGCCTGGTCCGGTGGTGGACGGCGCACCTCGACGAGGTCGAGGCGGCGTTCGCGGCCTGAGTCAGTCCGGGCGCCGCCACCGGTAGCGGCGCTCGGGGCGTCCCCGGCCCGCGTACTTCAGGGCCACGGCGGCGCTGCCGCGTTCGGCGAGCTGCTCGAGGTAGCGGCGGGCGCTGACGCGCGAGATGCCGATCCGCATCGCGCATTCGGCGGCCGACAGGGTGCCTTCGGCCTCGCGCAGGGCGGTCTCCACCAGTTTCGCCGTCTCGTTGCTGAACCCCTTGGGCAGCATCGACACCGCCGCCGCGGAGGGGCGCTCGAAGGCGCGGTCGACGTCGGACTGGTCGTGCACGGCCGCCTCCGCCAGGCCCGCCCGGCGGTTCGCGTACTGCTCCAGGCGTTCGGAGAAGTCGTCGAAGCTGAAGGGCTTGAGCAGGTAGGACACGACGCCGAGCCGGACGGCGGCGCGGACGGCCTCGGCCTCGCGGGCCGCCGAGATGACGAAGACGTCGCAGTCGTGGCCTTCGGACCGCATGCGCCGCAGCAGGTCCAGGCCGAACACGTCAGGCAGGTACAGGTCGAGCAGTACCAGGTCGGGCCGGTGCTCCCGGACCGCGGCGAGGGTCTCCTCGCCGGTGCGGGCGCACGCGACGGCCTGGAAGCCCCGGGTGCGCTCGACGAAGCCGCGGTGGATGTTCACCAGCCGGAAGTCGTCGTCGACGACCAGCACATCGATCATGTCGGCTCCTGGGACGGGGAAAGGGGCGCGCCGAGCAGCGGCAGGACCGCGGTGAAGCGGGCGCCGCCGGCGGTGTCCGCGAGGGCCACCGTGCCGCCGTGATGCTCGCACACGAGCCTGGTCAGCGCAAGGCCGATGCCGTGCTCGCCCGCAGCGGCCTTCGTGGTGTACCCGTGCGCGAAGACCTCGCCGGCGGTCTCGGGCGGCACGCCCGGCCCGGAGTCGGTGACGGTGAGGTGCACGGCCCCTTCGGTTTCGCGGATCTCGACGGCGACCCAGGCCTCCGCGGCGCTGCGCCGGGGCAGGGGCGCGGCGCCGGCGAGGCCCGCGGCGGCGTCCACGGCGTTGTCGACGAGGTTGCCCAGGACGGTGCCGACGTCGGCGGAGTCGGCGGCCGACAGCGGCCCGAGCAATGAGCCCTCGACCATGCGCAGGCGCACCTGCCGTTCGGAGGCCTGCGCGGACTTGGCCATCAGGAGCGCGGCGATCGCCTTGTCGCCGATCGGGCCGCCGATGGACAGGTCGAGCGACTGGCGGTGGCGGTTGAGCGCGTCGATGTAGGAGCCGACCTCGTCGTGCTCGCCGATCTGGATGAGCCCGGAGATGGTGTGCAGCTTGTTGTCGAACTCGTGCGCCTGCGCCCGCAGCGCTTCGGCGGTGGACCGGAACGATCCGAGGTCGCGCTCGAGCTGGGCGAGCTCGGTGCGGTCGCGCAGGGTGGCGACCGCGCCGAGGGCCCGCCCGTCCTTGGACACGGGCATCCGGTTCACCACCAGGACCCGGTTGCCCTGCAGGACCACCTGGTCGGAGCCGGTCACCGCACCGGACAGGACGTCGCGCAGCCGCCCGGTCAGGTCGAGCTCCCCCAGCGACCGCCCGACGGAATCGCCGGGCAGGTCCAGCAGGCGGCGGCCGACGTCGTTGACGAGCGTGACCCGCTGCTGCGGGTCGAGCGCGACGACGCCCTCGGCGATCCCGTACAGCATCGCCTCCCGGTGCTCGGCCAGGCCCGCGATTTCCCTGGGCTCCATGCCGAACGTCTGGCGTTTGATGCGCCGCGCCAGCATCCACGACCCCGCCACGCCCAGGACGCTCGCGACGCCCAGGTACAGCAGCAGGTTCGGGCTCGCGCCCGCGAGCCGCTCGAACGGGGAGGGCACCCGGTGGCCGACGACGGCGACGCCCAGCTGCACGCCGTGGGCGGCGCCGTCGGCGCCGATCACCGGGACCTGCGCGACCAGTTCGGTGCGCCCGCCCAGGTCGGTCTCGCCCCGCCAGCCCCGCCCCTCGAGCACCCCCGACCCGAGCGCGGGCTCGGTGCCGATGAGCAGCGGATTGGTGGAGGCGACCACGACGCCTTCGGCGTCGGCGAGCGTCACCGAGGAGACCTGCCAGCGTTCGAGGTCGCTTTGGATCTGCGGGGCGAGCGTCTGCTCCGGCGCGGGCGCGGGCAGCAGCTCGCGCACCAGGTCGGAGGCCGCGAGGCTCTCGGCGAGCTGGGTGACGCGCCGGCCCTGCTCGACGGTGAACACGGCCGCGGACTGCGCCAGGGAGAGCCCGGCGACGGCGGCGAGGACGAGAAGGATCACCGTCAGCTGGAAGACGAGCAGCTGACCGGCGAGCGTGGGGCGGGGCACGGGCCTGAACACAATGAACTCAATGATCGTTTCGGACACAAGGCTGACACCGGGGCCGCGCCAGGGTGACCATCGTCTCTCACCCCGCCCCCGAAATGAAAGAGCAACGACGATGAAATTTCACCGGAGGGCCCTCCTGTCCGCCGCGGCGGCCGTCCCCGTCGCCGCGGCCGCGTCCGCCTGCGGCCTCACCGCCGACGACGGCGCCGACGGCGGCCCGCTCGCCGGCCTGCGCATCATGGTGCCCAACAGCCCCGGCGGCGGCTACGACACGACCGCCCGGTCCATTGCCCGGATCATGGAGGACGAGTCGATCGCCAAGGGCGTCGAGGTCTTCAACCTCTCGGGAGCCGGCGGCACGGTCGGCTTGCAGCGCACCGTGAACGAGGAGGGCAACGGCGACCTGGTCATGCAGATGGGCCTGGGCGTCGTGGGCGCCTCCTACACGCAGAACTCCGAGGCGAAGCTGACCGGGACCACCCCGATCGCGAAGCTCGTCGAGGAGGCCGGGGCGATCGTCGTGCCCTCGGGGTCGCCGTTCCAGACGATCGGCGACCTGGTCGAGGCCTGGAACGGTGACCCGGGGGGCGTCGCGATCGGCGGCGGCTCCTCCCCCGGCGGGCCCGACCACCTGCTGCCGATGCGCCTGGCCTACACCGTGGGCATCACCCCGGTCGACGTCAACTACGTGTCCTACGACGGGGGCGGCGAACTGCTTCCGGCGCTCCTGGGCGAGAAGATCGCCGCGGGCGCGAGCGGCGTCGGGGAGTTCATCGACCAGATCGAGGCGGGGTCGCTGCGGGTCCTGGCCGTCTCCACCGCCGAGCGCGTCGACGCCGTACCCGACACGCCGACGTTCACCGAATCGGGCATCGACCTGGTGTTCACCAACTGGCGCGGCTGGGTGGCCCCGCCCGGCATCGAGGACGCCGACCGCGACAAGTGGATCGACGCGATCACCGCGGTGGCCGAGTCCGACGCGTGGGCCGAGGAGCTCGCCAAGCAGGGCTGGATCGACGCGTTCGTCACCGGCAGCGCCTTCGGCGAGTACCTCGAGGAGCAGGACACCGAAGTGGCCGCGATCCTCCAGGAACTGGGCCTGGCATGACCGGTGCCGACGACACGGCCGTCCCGGCCGCCGACAATGCCGCCGACGACAGCGCCGCCGACGGCGGCCCCGACACCGGAGCCGACGCCGAGGCGACCGCGCCTGCGGGGCCGGACCGCGCCCAGTATTGGGTGTGCGGCGGCCTCGCGCTGCTGGGCGTCCTCGTCATCGTCGACGCCGCCCGCATCGCCGGGTTCACCGCCTCCAACGACCCGATCGGGCCCAAACCTGTTCCGATCATCCTGGGCGCGCTGCTCATCGGCGTCGCCGCGTTCTACGCGCTCGACGTCGCCCGGGGCGGGCGCGGCGAGGCCGCCGAGACCGACGGGGCCTTCGACTGGCGCACCGTCGGCCTCCTGTGCGCGCTGTTCGTCGCGAACGCGCTCGTCATCGAATGGCTCGGCTGGGTCATCTCCGGTTCGCTCCTGTTCTGGGGCGCGGCGATCGTGCTCGGCTCGCGCCGCTACTTCCTGACGCTCGGCGCCGCGGTGGTGCTGGGACTGGCCACGTTCTACGGCTTCGCGATCGGACTGGGCGTGGGCCTGCCCGCCGGGATCTTGCAGGGGATCCTCTGATGGACAACATGCATGCGCTCATCGACGGGTTCGGCGCGGTCCTGACCCCGCAGAACCTGCTCATCGCGCTCATCGGCGTCACCATCGGCACGGCCGTCTCGATGCTCCCGGGCATGGGCACGGCCATGGCGATCGCGCTGCTCCTGCCGATCACCTACGGGCTGGAGCCGACCCAGGCGTTCATCATGTTCGCCGGGATCTTCTACGGCGGCATGTACGGCGGCTCGACCACCGCGATCCTGCTGAACACGCCGGGGCAGTCGTCGTCGGTCGTGACGGTGATGGAGGGCTTCAAGATGACCCGCAAGGGCCGCGGGGGCCAGGCGCTGGCGACGGCGGCGATCGGGTCGTTCGTGGCCGGGACGATCGCGACGGTCGCGCTCGTGTTCGTCACGCCGATCACGGTGGACTTCGCGATCGGGCTCGGCGCGCCCGACTACTTCGCGATCATGGTGCTCGCGCTGGTGGCGACCGCTTCGGTCCTGGGGTCCTCGCGCATTCGCGGGTTCGCGTCGCTCCTGTTCGGGCTCGCCTTGGGCACCATCGGGATCGACGCGGTGACGGGTCAGCAGCGGTTGACGTACGGGCTGCCGCAGCTGGCCGACGGGATCGACGTGGTGATCGTCGCGGTGGGCGTGTTCGCCATCGGCGAGGCGCTGTGGATCGCGGCGCGGGGGCGCGCGACGAAGGACGAGGTGCTGCCGGTCGGGCGGGTGTGGATGGGCCGGTCGGACTGGAGGCGGTCGTGGGGGCCGTGGCTGCGGGGGACCGCGCTCGGGTTCCCGTTCGGCGCGATGCCCGCCGGGGGCGCGGAAGTGCCGACGTTCCTGTCCTATGTGACCGAACGGCGGTTGTCGAAGCACAAGGACGAGTTCGGTCACGGGGCCATCGAGGGCGTCGCGGGGCCGGAGGCGGCGAACAACGCCTCGGCGGCCGGGACGCTGGTGCCGATGCTCGCACTGGGCCTGCCGTGCAACGCGACGGCGGCGATCATGCTGGCGGCGTTCCAGACGTACGGCATCCAGCCGGGGCCGCTGCTGTTCGAGAACGAGTCGACGCTGGTGTGGACGCTCATCGCGAGCCTGTTCATCGGGAACGCGATGCTGCTGGTGCTCAACATGCCGATGATCCCGATCTGGGTGAAGCTGCTGCGCATTCCCAAGCCGTACCTGTTCGCGGGGATCCTGTTCTTCGCGTCGATGGGGGCGTACGCGGTGAACGCGCAGCCGTTCGACCTGTTCGTGCTGCTGGTCCTGGGCCTGGTGGGTCTTGCGATGCGGCGCTTCGGGGTGCCGATGCTGCCGTTGATCGTCGGGGTCATCCTCGGCCCGATGGCGGAGCGCCAGGCGCGGATGTCCCTGCAGCTGTCGGGCGGGGACTTGTCGGGCCTGATCGGTGGGCCGGTCTCGTGGACCGTGTACGGGATCATCGCTTTGATCGCCTTGTGGCCGTTGGCGGTGCTCGTGCGGCGGCGCTCGACCCGCGTGCGCGAGCCAGCCGCGGCCTGAATGGGGGGGGGAGGGTGCGGGCCGCGGCTGCGGCCCGCACCTTTTTGCGGTTTAACGCAGGAGGGTCTTCTGGAGCATCTCGGCCGGGCCGGTCGCGAAGCGGCGCAGCCACAACCGGGATCCGACGAGGAGGACGGCGCTGATGGCGAGCCACAGGGCGGCGACGAACCACGGGTCGTCGCCGAAGCGCGCGGCCAGGCCCAGGCCCCACCCGTAGCAGATCGCCGAGGCCAGCAGGTTCTGGAGGATGTACCCGCTGAGTGCGGTGCGGCCCAAGGACTCCAGGGCGGCGGTGACGGGTCCGCGGCGGACGCGTTCGATGAGGAGGCCGACGAGGCCGACGTACCCGAGCATGACGACCGGGGCCGCGGCGTACCGCTCCAGGAAGAACAGCTCGTCGGGGCCGAGCATGAGCGCGAGGTTGGCCGGCAGGCCGATGCCCAGGCCCCACGACAGGAGCCTGTTGCGGATCCGGCCGCCGGTCGCATCGGAGCCGAAGGCCCCGGCGCGGAAGAGCCTGACGCCCAGCATGAACAGGAACACCAGCAGCGGGAACGTCACGATCGGCTCGATGCGGAACATCAAGGCGTTGTCCAGGCGGAACTGGACCTGCTCCCACCAGGATCCGGAGGCGTAGAGCGCCTGGATCTCGGGGTCGTGCTGGGGGGCGATGCCCGGGCCCGTGAACATGGCGGCGGTGACCAGGCCCATGATCGTCAGGTGCACGCCGAGTGCGGTCCACATGACCGCGTGCTGCGCGCGCTGGGAGCGGGTGAGCAGCCAGGCGACGGCGACCGCCGTGACGGCGTAGCCCATGAGGACGTCCCAGGCGAACACGAGCGTGAAGTGGATCGTGCCTTCGACAAAGAGGAACAGGGCCCGCCAGTGGTAGCGGCCGGGCCAGCGGCGCCCGCGCTTTTCGGCCGAGCGGTACTGGATGGCGAGGCCGACGCCGAAGAGGACGGTCAGCATGGACAGGAACTTGCCGTTGGCGAGCAGTGCGAAGAGCGCGCCGATCGCGGTGTCGTCGGTGCCGGCCGAGCCGATCAGGGGGCCGGCCTCGCCGTACTTGTCGGCGAAGATCCAGACGTTGGTGCCGAGCGTGCCGAGGATGGCGACGCCGCGCAGGACGTCCAGGAGCGGCAGGCGCCCCTTCGGCGCGGGCGGCGCGGCTTCGCGGGCGGCGGCCTGGGCCGCGGCGGAGGTGTGCATGTCTTCAGGATCGCCGCCGCGCGGGCCCGATGAATCCTGCTGCGGCATGGACTTTCGGGCCCGGCGGGGGCGACCGGCGGTGCAGTCCGGGCCGGTCCGAAGGTGGGACGCGGGCGGGGGCGGGTGCGACTTTGGTGGCAGGCCCCCGCCCGGTCCTCACGCGGGCACAGTCGCCGTCCGGTTGCGGCGCTTGGGTTTGCGGTCGAGCCACCACTGGGCGATCATCAGGTTGACGATCCCGCTGATCCAGATCGAGGCGACGGCCACGTCCTCCATGAGGGCGTTCGTGTCGCCGCCGTAGTAGCCGTCTTGGAACGGCGTGAGGATCAGGATCAGCACGACCATCCACAGGCGGTTGACCACGATCGAGGTGCATAGCGCGAAGCTGCGGATCATCCAGCGGCGGTGGTCCCCGAAGCGGCGGCGCCTGGCGGCGGCGAACCCGGCGGCGGTGGTGGCGAGCCACAGCACCGCGAGGAAGACCTGCCCGATCTTGCCGGCCGCTCCGACGACCGAGAGGATGCCGACGACCAGGGCGAACAGTCCTGAGGGGAGCACTCCGGCGAACACGTAGAGGCGCCCGGAGATCCGGTGGACCTTCGGGTGGTGCCGGCGCAGCCACGGCCACACCTGCATCGAGCAGGTGATGATCGCGATGGAGCCGAACAGGATGTGTCCCGAGAGCAGCAGGTAGTGGGTCTCGGGGAAGGCGGCCTGGAGCTGGACGAGCGAGTCGTCGGTGTCGAAGGTCAGGTAGGAGGGCAGCCTCGCGGCCACGAAGAGCCCGACGATGGTGAACAGCGGGATGATCCAGGGCCGGCGGTACCACTTGGGTTTCGCTCGGGCGGGCCCGGATTCGGGTGCGGGGCGGGTGAGGGTGGTCGGCTGGGCCATGGGTGTCTCCGATCGCGGCAT
This sequence comes from Glycomyces harbinensis, assembly GCF_900101745.1. Classification (GTDB taxonomy): domain Bacteria; phylum Actinomycetota; class Actinomycetes; order Mycobacteriales; family Micromonosporaceae; genus Glycomyces; species Glycomyces harbinensis. The sequence goes on from NZ_FNAD01000005.1 coordinate 194,629, forward strand.
GGAGTGCCGATCAATGCGTATGAGATACGCTATTTAGCGTACATCATACGCATCAGTGATGCCTGCGAGCGGCTCCCGGCCGGGTCGTAATCTGCGACTCTCGGGCGAAGTGGAGGAGGAACACTGTGGGACAAGGCGAGTACGAGCTGTTCTGGGGGGACCGGTCGCGGCCCGGGCGGGGACGGCCCCCCGGGCTCAGCCGCGAAGGCATCGTGGCCGAAGCCGTCGCAATCGCCGATGCCGAAGGCCTGCAAAAGGTCTCAATGAAACACCTCGCCGAACGGCTCGGCAGCGGCGTCATGTCCCTGTACCGGCACGTGCCGGGCAAGGACGAACTGGTCATCCTCATGTACGACTCCCTCATGGCCGAACCCCTGCCCGAACCCGAGGCCGACACCCTCCGCGACCTCCTGCTCGCATGGGGGCGCGCGGTGAAGGACATGCTCACGGCCCACCCGTGGGCGCTCAAAGTGGCTACCTCGCACCGCTCCATGGGACCGAACGAGGCGGCCTGGCTCGACGCGACGCTCGCCCGACTGGACGCGGTCGACATGCCCCCGAGACTCGCGATGATCGCGATCCTGACCGTCGACTACTTCGCGCTCGGCGCGGTGCGACCCGAGATCGGCGGCTCCGAGTCCTCCGAGGAACTCTTCCGGTTCCTCGCCGACCCGGCGGTGAACTCGCGCTTCCCCCACCTCGCGCGGATGGCCGCGCCCGGCTCCCAGCCCGAACCGCCCCTGGACGACCACTTCGAGTTCGGCCTCGGACTCGTCGTCGACGGCCTGGAACGCTACATCGAATCCGCACGCTGAACCGCACCGTGCGCCGCCTCACCCCCGGCGACCGACGCGGACCGGGCCGGATTGTCGGACCCCTCTGCCACCCTCAATACAAGGGGCGCGAGAAACCGCCCCCAAGGCCGCCAACCCTGCCATGAAAACGAGGGGCCGACCCGTGTCCGGGCCGGCCCCTCGTCATCTCAGGAGAGCAGTAAAGCTAAGCGGGTTGCAGCGCAGGCCCACCCTGACGGGCCGGACCAGCCGAACCACGGCCGTCCGCAGCATCCTCGGCACCGTCCTCGGCACCATCGAACGCCGACGCCGCATCAAGCGGCCGCGGCGCCGCGTCGTACACCTCGCGGTCGAGGATCTTCTCCGACTTCGCCACGATCACCGGCACCACCATTTGCCCGGCCACGTTCGTCGCCGTACGGATCATGTCCATGATCGGGTCGATCGCCAGCAGCAGACCCACACCCTCCAGCGGCAGACCCAGCGTCGACAGCGTCAGCGTCAGCATCACCGTCGCACCCGTCAGACCCGCCGTCGCGGCCGAACCGATGACCGACACGAACGCGATCAGCAGGTAATCCTGCACACCCAGATCGACCCCGTACACCTGCGCCACGAAGATCGCGGCAATGGCCGGATAGATCGCGGCGCAACCGTCCATCTTCGTCGTCGCACCGAACGGCGACGCGAACGACGCGTAATCGCGCGGCACCCCGAGCCGCTCCGTCACGATCTTCTGCGCCAACGGCAGCGTCCCCACCGACGAACGCGACACGAACGCGAACTGGATCGCCGGCCACGCCTTCCGGAAGAACTGCACCGGCGACACCCGGGCGACCACACGCAGCAGCACCGGATAGACGATGAGCATCACCGCCAGAGCACCCGCATAAATGTCGATGCTGAAGACCGCCAGCGGCTCCAGCAGATCCCACCCGTACGAGTACACCGACTTGCCGATCAGCGCCGCAGTACCCAACGGCGCCAGACGGATGACCCACCACAGCGCCTTCTGGACCAGCGACAGCGCCGACGCGTTGAACTTCAAGAACGGCTCCGCCTTGACGCCGATCCTCGCGGCCGCCGCGCCCACCACGATCGCGATGAACACGATCTGCAGGACGTTGACGTTCACGAACGCGTCGACCACGTTCGTCGGAATGATCCCGGTCAAGAAGTCCGTCCACGACCCCGACGTCTCCGGCGCGGCCGCCGCACTGGTGAGCTCCACGCCCTCACCCGGATTCGTCGCCAACCCGATGCCGAGCCCGATCGCCACGGCGATGAGCGACGTGAGCGCGAACCAGCCCAAGGTCTTGGCGACCAGCCGGCCCGCGTTCGCGAGATTCCGCAGATTCGCGATCGAAGCGACGATCGCAGTGAAGACCAGGAACGGAACGATCAGGAACAGCAACTGCACGAACAACGTGCCGATCGTTTCCAGAGTCGTACCGAGCCACGCGACCGACCACTCCCGGGCGACATACCCCAGGACGAGGCCCAGCACGAGGCCGATGAGCAACTGTGCGGCGAACGGGACCTTGAAGCGCCGGCGCTTCAAGGTGCTCGCAGTGGTGTCGCCGGTCTCGGACGCGGCGCTGGCAGATGTGGACATGGGTGATCCTCTGAGCAGATTCAGGGCGGGCAGCACGACACAGGGGCACAGGGCGCGGTGGCGCCCCGCCGCTACAGGCGTGCTTACTAAGGAAATGCCGGAACGGACTCAGGTCCGGCACGGAAAACGGGAGGCATCGGCGAGCCCGCCGGTGAGGCCGTACGTACTAACGACAGAGCACGGTCGACACGCGGCAGAAGTCGATATGACGCCTGCGTGTCAGATACCGGTACGTAACGGAGAAGTTCATCGCCCACCAACGATAGACGATCTCGCATATCGGACGCAAGAGCCGGTGAGCGATCGCATACAGACGCGAGCACCCCCACCGACCCGGGACTAGATTCATGTGATGCCCCGACCCGACCGGCCACCGCTGCGCAGCACCCTGCGCGCCGTCCCGACCGCCGCCCTCACCGCGGTCGCCGCCGGCGGCGCCATCGGAGCCCTCGCCCGGCACGCGCTCACGGTCGCCCTCCCCGCCCCGCCCGGCTCGTTCGACCTCGCCACCTTCCTCGCCAACACCGCCGGCGGCCTCCTCATCGGCATCCTCATGGTGATCCTCACCGAGGTCAGACCCGGAGCACGGCTCGTGCGGCCATTCCTGGGCGTCGGCGTACTCGGCGGCTTCACCACCTTCTCCACCTACATCGTCGGCATCGGCCGCGCCATCGACGCCGAAGCGCAACTGCTCGCCGTCGCCTACGCCTTCGCGACCCTGGCCGCCGCACTCACCGCAGCGGCCCTCGGCATGTGGGCGACCCGCCGAGCCGTCGCCCGACCGCGGAGGGAGGAGCCGTGACGCTGCTGCTGGTCGCCGCCGGAGCCGCCGTGGGCGCTCCGGCCCGATTCCTCACCGACGTCCTGATCGCCCACTACGCGGGACGCCGACTCCCCTGGGGAACCCTGGCGGTCAACACCACCGGCTCCGGCATCGCGGTGTTCCTCGCGGTCGCCATCGCCGACCCGGCCTGGACCGCACTGCTGGCCACGGGCTTCTGCGGGGCGCTCACCACCTACTCGACCCTGTCGTACGAGACGCTCGTCCTGGCCGAAGAGGGGCGCTGGCGCGCGGCGGCCGCCAACGTGGGACTGAACCTCGCGGGAGGGCTCGCGGCGGGCCTGATCGGCCTCGCGATAGCGCGCCTCGTCACCGGCTGAACCACCGCGGGGGACAGCGGGGCCCGAAACCGCACCGCATCGGCGAACGGTGCAGCGCCACCGGCTTCGGCGGAGAACGGCACGACGGCCCCAGCCCGTTCCAGGAACACCCGCCTCGCGCGGACCAGCGCGCCTCGAAGGCCGCACGACCGGCCGACACCGAAGGAGCCTCGGGCAAGCGAACCCTCCGCGCCTCAGGTGCGCCGTGCGCCAGGCCTCCCGAACGAGCCACCTCAGATATGCGCAGTCACCTCAGGCACGCGGAATGTCGGACCCATCGGCCACCCTTGTGTCGGGGGCCCTGCGAAGTCCGATTTGAAGGCTGATGCCGGGCTCGTCCCTCCAATGCCGACACGCGCGGGCGTGCGGCAAATCCGCGGTTCGGGCCGCCGCATGGCCCACGATCGAGGTCCTGCCAGATCTGTCGGCCGGGGTGCCCGGGCGCCTCCGCGCACCCCGGCCGACACGAGTCGAAGGGACCCCTGATGCCGGGATTCCGCACCCGCCCGCGCCGCCGATCCGCTTCCACCGCTTTGCCGCACCTCGCCGCCCACTGGCGGCCGCTGCTCGCGGCATCGCTAGCACTGCCGCTCCTCGTCTCGTCCGCCCCTGCGGCCGAAGCGAAAACGGAGGACGGGCCTGCACCGGTGTGGCTGGTGGAACTCGTCCCCGGCGCGAGCGCGGACGCACTCGAAGCGGCCGCCCACGACCTCGACTACACGCTCCGGCACGACTTCGAGCGGGTGTGGAACGGCGTCTCGGTCGAAGCCGACCCGGCCACCGCCCGCCGCCTCGAAGGCCTCGACCTGGTCGAAGAGGTCTGGTCGGACGTGGTCTTCACCGGGCCCGCCCGCGTCGGCACCACCCCCGACGCGCCCGCCGAATCCGGCGCCATTCCCGAACTGGCCCAGGCGATCGAGACCACGCGCGCCGCCGACGCACACGAGCGGGGCATCACCGGCGAGGGCGTCAAGGTCGGCGTCATCGACACCGGCATCGACTACACCCACCCCGACCTCGGCGGCTGCTTCGGCCGCGGCTGCCGCGTGGTGACCGGCGCCGACTTCGTGGGCGACGAGTTCGACTCGGACGACCCCGAGAACGCCGAACCCGTCCCCGACGACGACCCCGCCGACTGCGGCGGCCACGGCACCCACGTCGCCGGCATCGTCGGCGCGAACGGCCAGGTCACCGGCGTCGCCCCCGACGCGCGGTTCGGCGCGTACAAGGTCTTCGGCTGCGAGGGCTCCACCAGCTCCGAAGTGATCATGCAGGCCCTCGAAGCGGCCCTCGACGACGGCATGGACGTCGTGAACCTCTCACTGGGCCAGTCGTTCCAGTGGCCCGGCTACCCGACGGCCGAGGCGGCCGACCGGCTCACCGAGGAGGGCGTGGTCGTGGTCGCCTCGATGGGCAACGACGGCGAGGCCGGGGTCTACTCCGGCTCGGCGCCCGGCGTCGGCGAGGACGTCATCGCGGTGGCCTCCACCGACAACCCGTCCGAGCGCATGGAGGCGGCGTTCGTGCCCGGACTCGACCGCGCCATCGGCTACCGGGTGCTCGACGCGACGCCCGCACCGGAACCCGGGACGGCGACCGACGAGCTGGTGTGGCTCGGCCGCGCCTGCGCCGACGACGCCTCGGAAGGCGACGTGAACGGCAAGGCGGCGTTGATCATCCGCGGCACCTGCACGTTCAAGGAGAAGTACGCGCGGGCCGTCGCCGAGGGCGCGACGAGCGTCGTGGTCTACAACGATCGGTCCGGGCCGTTCGGCGGCGCGGGGGTCGAGGACCTCGGCGTCCCGATGGTCTCCGTGACCGACACCGACGGTGCGGACCTGCGGGACCTGACCGAGATCGGCGAGGGTCCCGTCCTGGAGTTCACGGACGAGACGGTGCTGGTCGACCTGCCCCGGGCCGGGCTCGCCTCCGCGTTCACCGCGTACGGCCCGGCCCCGGACCTCCAGTTCAAACCGGACCTGGCCGCGCCGGGCGGCGGGATCTGGTCGACGGTGCCGGTCGCCGACGGCTCGTACGAGTCGCTGTCGGGCACGTCGATGTCGTCCCCGCACGTGGCCGGCGCGGCGGCCCTGCTGCTGGACGCCGAACCGCGGCTGGAGCCGCGCGAGGTGCGAACCCGCCTCGCGAACTCGGCCAAGCCGGTCGCGTGGGGCGACAACCCGGACCTGGGCGAACTCGAAGCGGCGCACCGGCAGGGGACCGGAGTCATCGACGTGATCGACGCCCTCGACGCCGAAGCCTGCCTGTACCCGACGGGGGTCAACGTCGGCGACGGCACCGAGGCGCGCACGTTCGAGCTGACGCTGACCTCGCGTGAGCGCGCCGCGCGCTCATACGCATTGACGCACCAGTCGACGATCGCGACCACCGGCGACGACATGGACCCGGGCTTCCATGCGGCCGAACCGAAGGTGACGTTCGCGCCGCAGGAGCTCACGCTGTATCCGGGCCAGTCGGCGACCGTGGAGGTCACGGTCGAGCCGAGCGAGGAACTGCCGCTCGGCAGCGTCTTCGGCGGGCGCATCACGGCGAGGCCCGAGGGCGACGGCGAGTCGCTGACGGCCGCCTACTCGGGCTACCAGGGCGACTACCTCGCGATTCCAGTGCTGGAGCACCCGGACTACCCGAGCCTGGCCGCGGTCGTCGGGCAGGACGCGGAGACGCGCGAGTTCGAGTACCGGGACCTGGAAGACGGCGAAAAGTTCAGCATCGCCGAGGGCCCCGACGTGGCCGCGCTCGTGTTCCTGGGACACCAGGTCGCCGAGATGGAGGTCAGCGCGACCAACGTCGACAGCGGAGCGATCATCGAGTGGGAGCCGGAGGCGTACCTGCCGCGCTCGCCCGGGCCGGGCGATGCGATGGCGATCCACTTGGAGGACTTGTCGGCCCAGCGGCCCGACGCGTTCGAGCCGGGCCAGTGGACCTTGGAAGTGCGGGTGCTCAAGGCCTTGGGCGACCCGGCGAATCCGGATCACTGGGAGCAGTGGACCTCGCCGGCGTTCACGCTCACGGACTGAATGTTTCCCCGGGGTCCGCCAGGAATGGCGCGGATCCCCGGGAGCGTTGAGCGCGGGCGACCGGACTGGATGGTCCGGTCGCCCGCGTTCGCTTTGGTCGGGCCGGTGTTGCGGGGACCGCGCGCGGGTGGCTCCCGCGCGCGGTCTCGGTATGGCGACTTTCGCGATTCCCCTTGTATGGTCGCCATCCCGCAGTGCCGGATGGGTTTTTTGTTACAACCGTGACATGGCCTGCGGGGAACTGGCGAGCACTATTTTCCAGCCTGTGGATAACTGCCGCCGAGCCGCGCTTCGCGCAGGACACGGCCTCGTCGGAGGCGGTGTCCGCTCGGTGGTCGAAGCTCGTCTGGCGCATGGATCAACCGTGGCACATGCCTCCACAAAGCCGCAAGTGGAAGTTCGTCGCCTGTGGATAACTCGGTGCCCCTGCTGGTCGGGCAGGGTTTATTGGCGGCGGTGGACCAGTTGCGCTCCGGCCTGGTCCCTCGGCGTGATGGTGATCTGGTCGATGTTCACATGGGCCGGCCTGGTCGCCACCCACGCGATCGAGTCGGCCACATCCTCCGCCGTCAGCGGGGTCATCCCCGCGTACACCGAATCGGCCCGCTTCTGGTCCCCCTCGAACCGCACCACGCTGAACTCGGTCTCGACCATGCCCGGGTCGACCTCGCACACCCGCACCGGCTCCCCCAGCAGCTCCATGCGCAGCACCCTTGTCAGCGCCGCCTCCGCGTGCTTCGCCGCGTTGTAGCCGCCCCCGCCCGGGTACGGCTGGTGCGCCGCGATCGAGCCGATCACCACGACCTGCCCGTCCCCCGAGGCCACCAGCTTCGGCAGGAGCGCCTTGGTGACCCGCACCGTCCCCAGCACGTTCACGTCGTACATCCGCTGCCACAGTTCGAGGTCCGCACCCGCGATCGAGTCGAGCCCGAACGCCCCGCCCGCGTTGTTGACGAGCAGGTCGCAGCGGCTCACCACGGCGGCGAAGGCGGCCACCGAATCCTCGTCGGTCACGTCCAGCGGCAGCGCGGTCCCGCCGCATTCGGCGGCGACCTCGGCGAGCCGGTCGGCTCTGCGGGCCCCCAGCACGACGTCGAACCCGGCTTCGGCCAGGGCTTTCGCGGTGGCCGCCCCGATGCCGCTGCTCGCTCCCGTGACGACTGCGGTCTTCCTGCTCATGGATTCCTCCTCGGTGCGTCGGATGGGTCCGCCGGCGCTCGAGGCGCCGCCGGTCCGATCGGACCCTACTCGGGGGCTTTCGGCGCCCGCTTCGGGTTCTCACACTCTGGCCGCTCTCGCCGCACCGCGCCGCGGCGGCCGTACCATCGCGGGTGACGCTGGTTCCGCGGCAGTGCGCCTGCCGCGGCCAAGAGGGAATCTGGTGTGAATCCAGGACTGCCCCGCAGCGGTGAGAGGGAACGAACCCCGCCATGAGCACTGGGCCCGCGGGTCTGGGAAGCGGCGGGAAGTAGGTGCCGGCGACGGCGCGCCCTCGAGTCCGAATACCTGCCCGCGTCCCGCGCGCGACCGCGCGCGGCCCCGTTGTCGCACGTTCGAGGGAAACTGACACATGAACACGACCACTGCCGTGCCCGCAGGGCGCCTCACGTCCACCGCGCTGGGGTATCCGCGCATCGGGCCGAACCGGGAGTTGAAGCGGGCCTTGGAGGCCCACTGGTCCGGGCGGCTCGACGCCGACGGGCTGGAGGCCGCCGCGGCCGCCGTCCGGGCGGGGATGCTCGACGACCTCTCGGTGCTCGACACCGTTCCGACCGGCACTTTCTCGCTCTACGACCATGTGCTCGACGCGGCGTTCGCCGTGGACGCGGTCGCGCCTCGTCACCGTCGCGAGACCGCGCTGGCTTCGTATTTCGCCGCCGCCCGCGGTGACGACGCGGCCGCGCCGCTGGAGATGACCAAGTGGTTCGACACGAACTATCACTACCTCGTCCCCGAGATCGGGCCCGACACCGAGTTCAAGGCCAATCCCGACAAGGCGGTCGCCGAGTTCCTCGAGGCCCGCGAACGCGGCCTCGACGCCCGGCCCGTGCTCCTCGGCCCGGTCTCCTTCCTCCTGCTGGCCAAGCCCGCGGCAAACGCCCCCGCCGACTTCCGTCCGCTCGACCGGATCGTCGATCTCGCGGTGGTCTACGTCGAGATCATCAACGCGCTCGGCCGCGCCGGTGCCGGACTCGTGCAGCTCGATGAACCCGCGCTGTGCGCCGACCGCACCCGGGAGGAGCTCGCGGCGACCGCCGAGGCCTACCTGCGGTTCAACGAGGACGTCGAGATCGTGGTCGGCGGCGGCTACGGCCCCCTCGGCGTCGCCCTCGAGGTGCTGCGGTCGGCAGGCGTCGAGGGCTTCGCGCTCGACCTGGTCCGGGGCCGCAGTGACATCGAGACGCTCGAGGAGTTGCAGTCGCCGCATGTTTCACGTGAAACATATTTGCTCGCGGGGGTCGTCGACGGCCGCAACATCTGGCGCACCGACCTCGCCCGGGCGGCCGCGGACATCGAACGGCTGCAGCGCATCAGCGACCGCGTCGCGGTCAGCTCCTCGTCCTCGCTCCTGCACGTCCCGGTGGACCTCGCCGTCGAGCACGACCTTCCCGAAGGCCTGGCCGAGCGCCTGGCCTTCGCCCGGCAGAAGCTCGAGGAGATCGTCGCCCTCGCCGACCCGGACGGGCCGCGCGACGCCCGCCCGGAGAGCCCGGAGGCCTGGCGTGACGCGGCCGTCCGCGAACGCCTCGCCGCCCTCGACCCCGGCGCCGACCGGCGCGTCCCCTACGCCGACCGCGCCGCCGCCCAGGCCGCGCGCGTCCCGCTCCCGGCGATCCCGACGACCACGATCGGCTCGTTCCCGCAGACCGCCGAGCTGCGCAAGGCCCGCGCGGCCCACCGCCAGGGCCTGATGATCGACGCCGACTACCGCGCCCGGATGCGGGCCGAGGTCGCCGCCGTCATCGCCGAACAGGAGCACCTCGGCCTCGACGTGCTCGTGCACGGCGAACCCGAGCGCAACGACATGGTCCAGTACTTCGCCGAGCAGCTCACCGGCTTCGCGACCACCGCCGCCGGCTGGGTCCAGTCCTACGGTTCGCGCTGCGTCCGCCCCCCGGTCCTCTACGGCGACGTCGCCCGGACCGCCCCCATGACCGTGGAGTGGACGGCGTACGCCCAGTCGCTCACCGAGAAGCCCGTCAAGGGGATGCTGACCGGACCCGTCACGATCCTGGCCTGGTCGTTCGTGCGCGACGACCAGCCGCTCGCCGACACCGCCGACCAGGTCGCCCTCGCCCTGCGCGACGAGGTCCGCGACCTCGAAGCGGCCGGAACGGCGATCATCCAGGTCGACGAGCCCGCCCTGCGCGAGCTGCTGCCCGTGCGCGCGGCCGCCCGAGCGGCCTACCGCGACTGGGCGACCCGCTCGTTCCGCCTCGCCACCTCCGGCGTCCGCCCGGAGACCGCGATCCACACGCACCTGTGCTACTCGGAGTTCGGCGAGGTCATCGACGCGATCAGTGCCCTCGACGCCGACGTCACCTCGATCGAGGCGTCCCGTTCGAAGATGGAGGTCCTCACCGACCTCGACCGCGCCCGGTACCGCAGCGCCGTCGGCCCGGGCGTGTGGGACATCCACTCCCCGCGCGTCCCCGCCGCCGACGAGATGGCCGCGGCCCTGCGCCTGGCCGTCGCCGCGCTCGGACCCGGCCGCGTCTGGGCCAACCCCGACTGCGGCCTGAAGACCCGCCGCTACGAGGAGGTCCGCCCCTCGCTCGCGGGCCTCGTCGAAGCCGCACGGGCGGTCCGCGCCGAGGTCGCCTAGCGGCGATGAGGCCGGACGGCGCCCCCGTCCGGCCGCGCCCCCGCCCGGACCGCCGGACCCGCAGGAAACGGAACCGGCGGTCCGGGCGCCCACCGCGCGACGCACCGGCACCACCGGCCGCCCCGGCGAGAGCCACGTACCCTTGTCCTGTGGCGATGGACAACTACCGCATTCTGTCGGAACCGGTCAACGGCGGCATGTCCGGCCTGGCCAAGGCCAGCGCGGACTGGCGCCGTCTGGCGCACAACGTCGAGGCGCTGGCGCAGGTCGCGGGCGTGCCGATGATGGCGATGGTCAAGGCCGACGCGTACGGGCACGGCATGGTCCCGGCGGCGCGCGTCATCGTCGAGGCCGGCGCGGCGGGCCTGGGCGTGGTGACGCTGCGCGAGGCCTGGCAGCTCAAGCGGCTCCCCGACCTGGCCGAGGCGAGGGTGATGGCGTTCTTCTTCGCGCCCGGTCAGCCGGGCCTGGCGGAGGCGGTCGGGGCCGGGATCGACCTGGGCGTCTCGTCGCTGGCGCAGTTGGACGCGGTCGCGGAGGCCGCGGTGCGGGCGGGTCGTCCGGCGCGCATCCATCTCAAGGGCGACACGGGCATGTCGCGTGGCGGGGTCGGCGAGCACGAGTGGGCGCAGGCGGCCGAGGCGGCCGCGAAGCACCAGGCCGCGGGTGCGGTCGTGGTGGTCGGGGCGTGGAGTCATCTGGCGTGCGCGGATGAGATCGGGCATCCGGCGAACGCGGAGCAGAAGGCGTCGTTCGGGCGGTTCCTGGAGGTGGTGGCCGCGGCGGGTCTGGAGCCGGAGGTGCGGCATCTGGCGAATTCGGCGGCTTTGATCGCCGATCCCCAGACGCGTTATGACATGGTGCGGCCGGGCATCGCGTTGTACGGGTACAACCCGGTGCCGGAGTTCGCGGTCGATCTGCGGCCGGTGATCGAGGTGCGCAGCCAGGTCATGAGTGTGAAGCGGCTGCCGGCCGGTACGGGGATCTCGTACGGGCACACGCATGTCCTGGAGCGGGATGCGAATGTGGCGCTGGTGCCTTTGGGGTATGCGGACGGGGTGCCGCGTGCGGCCTCGAACAAGGCCGAGGTGTACGTGGCGGGGAAGCGGCGGCGGGTGCTGGGGCGGATCTGCATGGACCAGTTCGTGGTCGACTGCGGTGACGATCCGGTGAAGGCGGGTGAGCCGGTGGTGCTCATCGGTGCGGGGGAGCAGCATCCGGACGCCGACGACTGGTCGGTGTGGGCGGGCACGATCCCGAACGACATTCTGACCGGGTTGGGTTCGCGCATCCCCCGGTTGTGGAATCGCGGCGTCGGGGATTCGCCGGCGGGCGGATAGGGCCGGGTGCGGCGGAGTCCCTCTAGTCACTGTGAGAGCGCATGAGTGAGAAGCAGTCCCGTCGGCGTCGCGGTCTGGCGATCGCGGGCGGGGTGACCGGTGGTGTGGCCGTGGGTGCCGCGCTGGCGTTCGGTGTGCCGCGGTATCTGGCGCGGCGGACGCGGTTGTCGTCGACGGATCCGTACGCGCATGAGCCGTTCGAGTTGCCGCCGTTGAATTCGGTGCGGACGGTGGAGACGCGGGACGGTGTGGCCGTGCATGTGGAGACGGCGGGGCCGGAGGACGCCGATCTGACGGTGGTGTTCCTGCACGGGTACATGCAGGACATGGGGACGTTCTATTTTCAGCGCAAGGCGGTCGTGGCGGCGGATCGTGAGGGGTTGTCGCTGCGGGCGGTGTTCTACGACCAGCCGGGGCACGGGCGGTCGGGGCCGCTGCCGCGGACGGAGTACAGCATCGAGGATCTCGCGGAGGTGCTGTTCGACGTGGTGGCGGCGGTGGCGCCGCGGGGGCCGCTGGTGCTGGTGGGTCATTCGATGGGCGGGATGACGATGCAGTCGTTCGCGCGGTTGCATCCGGAGGATTTCCACGAGCGGGTGAAGGGCGTGGCGTTCCTGTCGAGTTCCGCGGCGGGGCTGGACATGGTGGAGACGAAGCCGATGCGGGCGCTGCGGCGGTTGCGGCGGACGGTGTTGCCGATGCTGCAGCAGGTCGCGGGGTGGACGCCGGATCTGATCGACCGGTCGCGGCTGCTCGCGGGCGACTTGGCGTGGTTGTTGACGCGGCGGGCCGCGTTCGGGCACGCGGATCCGCCGGCGTCGCTGGTGAGCCTGGTGGAGCGCATGAACCGGCGGACGTCGATTCAGAGCATCGTGGGTTATGCGCGCGCTATTCTCGACCACGATGAGACGGCGACGCTGCCGCGGTTCGCGGGTCTGCCGGCGCTGGTCGCGGTGGGGGATGCGGATCTGCTGACGCCGCCGGAGCATTCGCGGCGGCTCGCGGCGGCGCTGGGGGGTTCGCGTTTCGTGCTCGTAGCCGAGGCGGCTCATTCGCCGCAGCTGGAGTATCCTGGTGAGATCTCACAACTGTTGTTGGAGATGATCGACAAAGTCGCGGCCGAGATCGGTAACGGTTCCGGTGCGTCCGTCCCGTCCCGTCAGGCGGCGCCCGAGGGCGACCGGCGGCATCGCAGGTGGACGCCGTTCTCGCGCCAGCACGGTCATCGTCTCGAACCGTGAACCCGGATCCGGGCCAGGTGGGTCGGATCCTACGCATGTGGAGGAGTGCAACGTGAGGCTCGAGCTTCGTTCGGCCGCTGACACCCACGACTTCGGACGGCGCCTCGCCGCGGTCCTGCGCGCGGGCGACCTCGTGATCCTCACCGGCCCGCTCGGGGCGGGGAAGACCGCTCTCACGCAGGGGGTCGGTGCCGGTCTGGGTGTCGAGGGTCGCATCACCAGCCCTACGTTCGTCATCGCCCGGTCGCACCGGGCGGGCGAGGGGGGCGTGCCGCTGGTCCATGTGGACGCCTACCGGTTGGAGACGCTCGACGAGTTGGACGACCTCGACTTGGACACGGATGTGGACGCGGCGGTCACCGTGGTGGAGTGGGGTGCCGGTCTGGCCGAGCGCCTCGCGGAGTCCCACTTGGAGATCGCGATCGAGCGGCGGGCGGACGAGACGCGCGTCGCGGTCCTGCGCGGGCGCGGCGGGGACTGGGCCGAGCGCCTCGCCTCGCTGGGGTCGGGCGCTCCGGTCGGCGCGTCCGCATGAGGGTGCTCGCGCTCGACACTTCCACCAGTGCCGTTCAGGCGGCGCTGGTCGACCTGGACGACGACGAGCAGTTCCTCATCTCGTTTCGCCGGGAGATCAACGCCCGCGGGCATGTGGAGAAGCTCGCCCCGTTCATCGAGGGCTGTCTGGACGACGCGGGGAAGCGGCCCAAGGATGTGGACGCGGTCGTGGCGGGGATCGGCCCGGGCCCGTACACGGGCCTGCGGGTCGGCATGGTCACCGCCGCCGCGTTCGCCGACGGCGCGGGCGTCCCCGTCTACGGGGTGTGCTCGCTCGACGGCATCGGCGGCAACACGCGCGGGCGGGCCCTCGCGGCGACCGACGCGCGCCGCAAAGAGATCTATTGGGCCGTCTACGAGGACGGTGTGCGCGAAGGCGAACCGCAGGTGTGCAGGCCCGCGGAGCTGCCCGACACGGGTGCGGACTACGCGATCGGCGAGGGCGCCAGCAAGTACGCGGGCGAGCTCGCGGTCCCGGCCGAGGCCGAACCGGTCTACCCCGACCTGGTCAAACTCGTCGAATTGGCTGCGCCGCGGCTGCTCGCCGGGGCGGCGGGCGAGCGGCTCACCCCCATGTACCTGCGCCGCCCGGACGCCCAGCCCGCCGCGTCGTGACGCCGCCGCGGCGTGGTACAGCTTGACGTGATGAACGGTGACTTGCGGATCGACCGGCTGCGCTGGTGGCACCTCCCTGCGGTCGCGGCCATGGAGATCGCGATCTTCGGGCCCGAGGCCTGGAGCGAGGGCCTGCTGTGGTCCGAGCTGTCGGCCGGGCACGACTACCGGGCGGTCTTCGACGGCGACGCCGTCGCCGGCTACGCGGGGACCGCGTACGGCGACGCCGAGGCGTGGCTCAACAACATCGCCGTGGACGCGGCCCACCGGCGCCGCGGCGTCGCCCGGATGCTCATGGACGACCTGGTCGCGCGCGCCCGCGCGGGCGGGGCGAAGTCGGTGTTCCTGGAGGTCGCGGTCGACAACGTCCCGGCGCAGCGCCTCTACGACTTGTACGGTTTCTACGGCATCGGGGTGCGCAAGCACTACTACCAGCACACCGGCACCGACGCCGCGGTGATGAGGATGGACCTGTGAACAACGACAGCAGCGGCTCCGCGGAGCCCGTGGTGATGGGCATCGAGACCTCGTGCGACGAGACCGGGGTCGGGATCGTGCGCGGGCACGAGCTCCTGGCCGACGCGGTCGCGTCGTCGGTCGAGGAGCACGCCCGCTTCGGCGGCGTCGTGCCCGAGGTCGCCAGCCGCGCGCACCTGGAGGCCATGGTGCCCACGGTGCAGCGGGCCCTGGACGACGCCGGGCTCACCCTCGCCGACCTCGACGGCATCGCCGTCACCGCCGGGCCGGGCCTGGCCGGGGCGCTCATGGTCGGCGTCGGCGCCGCCAAGGCCTACTCGCTCGCGACGGGCGTGCCCCTGTACGGTGTCAACCACCTCAGCGCGCACATCGCCGTCGACACGCTCGAGAACGGTCCGATCCCCGAACCGGCGATCGGCCTGCTCGTGTCGGGCGGGCACTCCACGATCATGATGGTCGAAGACCTCGCCGGGAAGGTCACGCAGCTGGGCGCGAGCATCGACGACGCCGCGGGCGAGGCCTTCGACAAGGTCGCGCGCCTCTTGGGCCTGCCCTTCCCCGGCGGGCCCTACATCGACCGGGCCGCCAAGGAGGGCGACCGGGCGTTCGTGCGGTTCCCGCGGGGCCTGTCCGCCGCGAAGGACCAGGAGCACCACCGGTACGACTTCTCGTTCTCGGGGCTCAAGACCGCCGTGGCCCGGTGGATCGAGGCGCGCCGGCTCGACGGCGAGGACGTCCCGGTCAACGACGTCGCCGCCGCCTTCCAGGAGGCGGTCTGCGACGTGCTGACCCGCAAGGCGATCCTCGCCGCGAAGGAGCACGGGGTCGACACGATCCTCCTCGGCGGCGGCGTCGCGGCCAACTCGCGCCTGCGCGCGCTCGCGACCGAGCGCGCCGAGCAGGCCGGGATCACGCTGCGCTACCCGCGCCCGAAGCTGTGCACCGACAACGGCGCCATGGTCGCGGCCCTCGGCTCGCACCTCGTCGCGGCGGGCGTGTCCCCGTCCCGGTTCGACTTCCCCGCGAACTCCTCCATGGACGTGGAGATCGTCAGCCTCGCCGACCGCCTCTGACCCGCCGAATGCGGGCGCGGTTGTCGGTGCCCCGGTCTACCGTTGCCCTCATGAGCGACGACGACTACTGGTGGGAGCCCCCCACCGCCGGCACCGAGACCGAACACCTGCTCGGGGCCCTCGACCGGCTCCGCACCACGTTCCGCTGGAAGGCCGACGACCTCGACGCGGCGGGCCTGGCCGTCCGCGTCGGCGCCTCGGCCCTCACCATCGGCGGACTCCTGAAGCACCTCGCCGCCTGCGAGGACTTCATGTTCACCGCGAAGATGTCCGGGCAGCTGCCCGGCGAACCCTGGGACTCCCTCGGCTGGAAGCCCTTCGAAGACGAAGGGTGGGCGTTCACCTTCGACACCACCGGGCTCGCCCCCGCGCAGCTGTACGCGCTGTGGGACGGCGCGGTCGAACGCAGCCGCACGCGACTGGCCGCGGCCCTGGCCGCAGGCGGACTCGACCAGGAGGTCCACCTCGCCTGGCCCGACCGCGGCCACCTGAACCTGCGCCGCCTCGTGTTCGACCTGGTCGAGGAGTACGGCCGCCACACCGGCCACGCCGACCTCCTCCGCGAGGCCGTCGACGGCCGCGTCGGCGAGGACCCGCCCGCCGGCTGGCACCCCGTCAGCGGCCGCTAGCGGTCCGGCGGCCGGCTTCGGCCGAAGGCCCGCTTTCGGCCGGTACGGCCGTTGACATGGGCCGGTAGGCTTCCGGCCCATGAGCGAAGACAGCGCAGCCGTCACGGTCGCCGAACCCGACGGCGCGACCGGCACGCCCCGGCGCCCCTGGCACCGGGCCCGCCCGCTCCGGTTCCTCTCCTGGCTGTGCACCGCCGGCGTCCTCGCTTACACCCTGGTCCGGCTCCTCGGCCTGGAGACGGGGTGGATCCTGGTCACCACCATCGCCTTCGTCCCCTACGTCGCCGCCGCCGCCCTCGTCGGCGCCGGACTCCAAGCGGCCGTCCGCCACTGGGCCGGCGCCGCGGCCACCGCCCTCGCCGTCGCCGCGCTCGCGGTCGTGCTCGCGCCCCGGCTGATCCCCGACGCGCAGGACGGGGCCGCGGGCCGCGAACTCACCGTCATGTCCGTGAACCTCTACGTGGGCCAGACCGACCTGGGCAAGGTCATCGACCTCGTCGAAACGCACCGGCCCGACCTCCTCAGCGTCCAGGAGCTCACCCCCGGCGCGGCCGAAGGCCTCGCCGAACTCGGCCTCGAAGCGCTTTTGCCGCACACCGTGCTCGAACCCGACGATCTCGCCGTCGGCACCGGCCTGTACTCCGCGTACCCCCTGGAGCGCATCGACACCGTCGGACGCGACGGCATCTTCTACCAGATCGGCGCCGAAGTCGACCTCGGCGGCGGCGACGCGGTGCGCTTCATGGCCGTCCACACCGCCGCACCCGCCACCCCCGAGCGGATCCCCCTGTGGGAAGAGGACTTCACCGACCTCCCCCGCCCCGACGGCGGCGCCCCGTGGGTCCTCGCCGGGGACTTCAACGCCACCCTCGACCACGACAACATGCGCGACCTCCTCGGCGACGGCTACACCGACGCCGCCGAAGCCGCCGGGAGCGGACTCCAGGCCACCTGGCGGCCCATCGAAGGCGGCTACCTCGGCGGCCTCGTCCGGCCCCCGGCCGTCACCCTCGACCACGTCCTCGCCGAGACCGGCGTCGCGATCCTCGACTGGGAGGTCCTCGACAAGTCCGGCTCCGACCACGCCCCGGTCCTCGCCCGCCTGCGCCTGCCCTGACCGCCCTTCCTGAAGCGGATTTCAGGTTTGCGATGAATCCTGTCGGACCGCCTCGTCATAGTGGAGGAGAAGCCAACGACCCGCACCGGAGGAACCGCATCATGCGCCAGCTCATCGTCACCGCCTTCGTCTCCCTCGACGGCGTCATGGAAGCCCCCGGCGGCGAACCCGGGTACCGCAACACCGGATGGACCTTCAAGGACATCGAATTCCTCCCCGAGGCCTACGACCTCAAGGCCCGCGAACAGGACGAGGCCGGGGCGCTGTTGATCGGCCGGCGCTCCTACGAGGCGTTCGCCCCCGTGTGGCCCACCATGGTCGACGAATTCGCCGGCTACAACGCGATGCCCCGCTACGTCGTCTCCACCACCCTGAAAGAGGAGGACGGGCGCTGGCCCGCCACGATCCTCCGCTCGATCGACGAGGTCGCCGCCCTCAAGGAGACCGAAGGCGGACCGATCTCCGTCCACGGCAGCGCCACCCTCGGCAAGAGCCTCGCCGACGCCGGACTCGTCGACCGCTACCACCTGCTGGTCTTCCCCAAGCTCCTCGGCGCCGGCAGGCGGCTGTTCTCCGAAGCCGACAAGGACGCGGTCAACCTCGAACTCGTCGAGCACGAGGCCTACGCCAACGGCATCCAGAAGCAGGTCTTCGACGTCAAGCGCTGACACCCGCCGTCCGGGCCGGAACCGTTCCGGCCCAGGGCGTCAGCCCCGACCGACAATCCCGCTGAACTGCCCCGCCCGGTCGGCGCCGCGGCTCAGCGCAGCTCCTCCACGGGCCGGTCCTTCGGCAGCGTCAACCGCTCCAGCGGATAGGACGCGCCCGCCAGGTCGAGGGCGCCGGTCTCCCCGTCGGCGACGAAGCCGTACCGCTCGTAGAAGCGGCGGCCGATGTCGTTGCCGGCCAGCTCCCAGACCCGGACCGGGAGCATGTCCCGCTCCGCGAGCCAGCGGTGCACCTCGCGCATCAGCGCGAAACCCGCCCCCCGGCCCCAGTGGTCGGGGTGGACGTAGATCGCCCACACCTCGCCCGGATCGCCGGGACCGGACGCCTCCTCGCTGCTCTCGCGAGTGTCCCAGCCGACCGAGGCGAAGCCGATCACGTTGGGGCCCTTCTCGGCCACGAGGGTGATCGCGAATTCGCGGCGTCTGGCGAGGCTGCGCACGAACCGTTCGGGGGCCACTTCGGGAAGCTCGGCGAGGGCGTCCTCGTCCACGATGCCGGAGTACGCGGCGCGCCACGACGCGGTGCGCACCTGCACGATCTCGTCTGCGTCTGCGGGGCCGCCGGTTCGGATCCTCATGTCTACCAACCGTGCCCGAAGGTCCACAAGAAAGCAACCGCTCAGGCGGTCGGAATTGCGGCAGCAACCCGTTCGTGCAAGAAACGTCTAGTCGACGGGCGACTCCAGCAGCCGCAGCTGATGCGACGTGGCGTCCACCGAGGCGAGCGTCCCGATCGGCAGCGGCAGATTCGGGCCGGTATGTCCGAAGTCGACTCCCGCAAGCACGGGGAAGTCGTATTCGCCGACGGCGTCGAGCACGATGTCCTTGACGCCGATGCTGCTCCCGTCCGGCATCTCGTAGTCGGGGATGTCGAGCGGAATGCCCACGACCATCGCGCCGATCCGGTCGAACACGCCCTGCATCCGCAGCACGTGGAGCTGGTTCCACACGTGCCCGATGTTGCGGCCCACGTCCTCCCAGAAGAACACCGCCCCGTCCCACGCCTCCGGCGCCAGCGCGTACGGCGAGGCCTGCACGTTGATGAGCCGGTCCAGCAGCCCGCCGACCAGGCGGCCCGTCGCCCGTCCCGGCTTCCATGTCTCCCAGGCGTTGTCGGCCGGGAGCGTGACCTCGCGGAGTTCGCCGGTGAGGAGCCCGCGCACCAGGCCCGCGATCTCGGCGTGGCGCTCGGCCGTCGCGTCCTCCCAGAACAGGCCGCCCAGGCCCGGTGCGAAGTCGCAGTGGAAGCCGACCAGGCCGGTCTGGGAGTGGAACGCCAGGTGGAGTGCGGTGATGTCGCTGAAGCCCAGGAGCGGCTTGGGGTCGCGGCGGATCGCGTCGTAGTCGATGCGGTCGAGGTAGGCGGTGGTCCCGTTGCCGCCGGAGAACGGGACGATCGCGCGGATCTCGGGGTCGGCGAGCAGCGCGTTGAGTTCGGCGGCCTGCACCTCGGGCGGGGCGGATCGCCAGAAGTGGTGCCCGCCGTTGTTGACCAGGTCGGTGGCCCGGACTTTGAACCCCATGCCCTCGAAGACCGCGGTTGCCGCGTCGAGGTGTTCGTGCCGGTGCGCGAACGCGGGCCCCGAGGGGGCGCTGACGGCGATCGTGTCGCCGGGTTGCAGTCGCTTGGGCCGCAAGAGTTCCATGTTGCCTGCTTCCAGTGGACGGGTCCGGGGCCGCGACCAGCCTACGGCGGCCTGGGCCCCGGATCAATGCCTGGACGCAAGCGCTATCGGGGTGCCGGGGCGGGCGCCGCGTCCTCGAGTGCGGCCGGGCGGCGGGCCCGGCGGATCGTCAGTGCGACGCCGGCGGTCGCGACGAGGACGGAGGCGGCGAAGGCGGTGACGGTGGCGGCGTCGGGGGCGGTGAGCGACTGGCCGCGCGCGGCCTGCCATGCGGTGGTCGCGAAGACCCCGAGGTAGCCGGCGGCGAGCCAGCGCACGAGGGCGGCGCGGACGCGGTCGTCGCGCAGCCAGGCGCGGCGGGCGGCGATGAGGCCCAGGAGCATCGCGGCGGCGATGAGGACCTGGATGCCGTGCAGGCCGAGGAAGTGGGGGACGCGCATGTCGCCGCCGGTGGTGGACCAGCCGGTGAGGAACATGCCGTTGCCGTCCAGGTCGCCGACGCCGTGTCCGGCGTTGAGCGTCACCCGGTCGCCGTCGGCGTCTTCGACGACGCGTTCGCCCTGGCCGCCGGTGGAGACGATCGCGAACGCGGCGGCCATGCCGAGGGTCGACAGGGCCAGGCCCCAGCGGATGACGGCGGTGACGGTGCGGTCGCCGATGCGCTGGAAGAGCACGATGACGGCGATGAGCAGGTTGAGCATGAACATGACCGGCACGAACTGGAAGGCGGCCTGGACGATCTGGTTGAGCTGGTCCTCGGAGGTGTTGAAGTGGCTGTAGGTGCCCGCTGCGGCGGCCGCGACGATGACGGCGACCTCGGCGGCGCTGATGAGGGCGAAGAGGGTGCCGAAGACCCAGGCGGTGCGGCGCAGCTTCGTCATGTGGGACAGGAGCCAGGCGAGCGAGAGGCAGTAGGTGAAGAACGCGAAGTTGAACTTGAAGGCCTTGATCCAGACGGATTCGCCCTGGAGGGTGCGGTCGTCGAAGGGGATGGC
Organism: Glycomyces harbinensis; assembly: GCF_900101745.1. Lineage (GTDB taxonomy): Bacteria > Actinomycetota > Actinomycetes > Mycobacteriales > Micromonosporaceae > Glycomyces > Glycomyces harbinensis. The sequence continues at coordinate 215,458 of NZ_FNAD01000005.1, forward strand.
GAGGAGGCAGGCGAGGGCGGCGGCGCCGCAGGCGATGCCGAGGACGACCAGGGGGCGGTGCCAGCGGCGGGTGCCGTCGGTGAGGGCGAGGCCGGAGGCGGCGGCCTTGTCCTGGAGGGTGCGGCGGCGGCGGGCGGGGTCGGTGCCGACCGGCGCGGGCGCGAGGGTCTCGTTCATGCCTATGACGCTATGGAGATCGGGGCCCCGGCGCATTGCCGCGAGCCGCCCGAAACGGGGTGGGGCCTGCCTTACCTTGTGGAGCCGCGGCGATGGCGCCCTGGGGGCGGCGGGGGCGGGGCTGAGGGGGCGAATGCGGTGAAACCGGTTCGTCCGAAGTGGCGCAGCGGCGAATCCTAGACGAAGTGCGGGCTTCTCCTTGCGCGTTCACTCCGCTGTAACGAGGATGTGACGAATGAGCTCTAATCTCAGTCGCATCTTGGACAGCGTTGACCCGTTCATCGGTACCGCCGCTACCGATCTGCCCGCGGCACAGGGGCTGGCCGCCTCCTGGTGGTGGCCGAAGGCCCAGGTCGGGAACACCCACCCGGGCGCCTGCCACCCCCTCGGCATGGTCTCCGCCTGCGCGTGCTCGGGCGCCTACCCCACCGGTTACGGCCGGTACGGCATCTCCACCGAAGGCGCCCCCGAGCCGATCTACGACGACTACCTCGCCAGCGGCTTCACCCACTTCCAGCAGTCCGGCACCGGCGCGATCCGCAAGTACTACAACTACTTCCGCGTCACCCCCATGATCGAGCCGCTCGACGCGCTCGGCACCCGGTGGCGGCTTTGCGACGAGGTCGCCGAGCCCGGCTACTACGCGGCCACCCTCGAGAACGGCATCCGGTGCGAACTCACCGTGGGCGAGAAGACCGCGGTGCACCGCTACACGTTCCCCGAGGCCTCCTCGGCGCGCGTGGTCATCGACTTCTCCTACGGCGGCCTCGCGATCGAGCACGGCACCACCGTGCCGCTGCGCGCCGGCCTCGAGAGCCTCGGCCAGGGCTGCGCCCAGGGGACCGTGGTCATGGAGGGCATGCCCCTGTCGGTCTACATCGACGCGGACGCACCGAAGGCGTGGCGCCAGCTCGTCTGGTACGACCGCCGCCGCGTGGACGGCGGCACGCGCCTGGACTTCGACTACATCCGCCGCACCACCCTGCGCCCGTTCGGGCTCATGTTCATGGGTCCGGTCCGCGCCGGCCAGACGGTCGAGATCCGCATGGGCTTCTCCATGCGGGGCACCGACCAGGCCCGGCGCAACCTCGAGCAGGCCCTTCCCGGGGACGCGGGGTTCGCGCACGCGCGCGCCGCGACCAAGAACGCCTGGTCCTCCTACTTCTCGCAGGTGGAGGTCCAGGGCGGCACGCCCGAGCGGCGGACCGTGTTCGCCACGAGCCTGTACCACTCGCTCATCAAGCCCTGCTTCGCCGAGGACGAGAGCCCCTTCTGGCCCTCCAAGGGCCCCTTCGTGTTCGACATCGCGACGATGTGGGACATGTACAAGACGCAGTTCCCGCTGCTGACGGCCCTGAACCCGGCCAAGGGCGCCGACATGCTCGAGTCGCTGGTGCGCATCGCCGAGGAGGAGGGGAACCTCCCCATCGGCTACCGCATGGCCCGCGGCTCCGACCGGTTCTTCCGGCAGGCCTCGGCCCTGGCCCACACCGTGCTCGCCGACGGCTTCCAGCTAGGACTCGAAGGCCTCGAATGGGACTGGGCCCTCGTCCACATGCAGGACGACCTGCGCCGCGGCTACGGCGAGGAGTTCGCCGAGCGCGGCGTCGTGCACCCGGTCAGCCACACGCTCGACCTCGCGGCCGGGTACTGGTGCACCGCGATCGTCGCCCGCGGCCTGGGCGACCACCGCCTCGCCGACGAACTCGAGGCCAAGTCCCGGGCCTGGGTCAACGCGTTCGGGCCCGACGGGCTCCTGCGCGACTCCAGCTTCTACGAGGGCGGGCGCTGGAACTACTCGTTCCGGCTCCTGCACGACATGGCCTCGCGCATCGAACTCGCCGGCGGCGACGCCGAGTTCACCGCGATCCTCGACCGCTTCTTCGGGTTCGGGGCCGAACCGGTCGCCCAGCTCGGGGTGGCGCCCTTCGGGCCCGAGTTCGCCATGGGCCTGGACCTGAACCGCTTCGAGGGCCTCAACAACGAGCCCGACATGGAGGCCCCCTGGGCCTACCACTACGCCGGGCGGCCCGACCGCACCGCCGAGATCGTCCACGCCGCGCTCGCCTACCAGTTCGGGACCGGGCGCGGCGGCCTCCCCGGCAACGACGACTCCGGGGCCCTGTCCTCGTGGTACGTGTGGGCGTCCCTGGGACTGTTCCCGGTCGCCGGCCAGAACCTGTTCCTGGTCAACGCGCCCGCGTTCGCCGCCGCCGGACTCCGCTTCGGCGGCAACGACTTCGAACTGGTCACCACCGGCCACGTCGAGTCCGGCATCGGGGCCGACGCGGCCGGGTCCAAGCCCCGGTACGTCCAGTCGGCGCGCTTCAACGGCAGGTCGCTGGACCACGGGTTCATCACCGGCAACCAGCTGCACGGCGGCGGGAGGCTGGAGATCGAGCTCGGACCCGAACCCTCCGACTGGGCGACGAAGACGCGCCCGCCGTCCGCTTCCGACCGCCCCGGGCACGGCCCGGGCGGCCGCATCCGCTTCCAGGAGTTACCACCATGACCGAGCAGTCCCGCGCCTCGCAGCGCCGCCTCGTCATCGTCGTCCGCGCCGACCCGGTCATCTGCGGGCACGCCACCGAGGCCCGGGGCCTCGCCGAGGTCGCGCTGAAGCGCGGCTTCGACGACGTGCGCATCGTGACCTGGCCGATCGAGGCGCTCGAGGCCGCGGGACTGCCGCTCAAACCGCTCGACGAGCTCCTGCCGTACTCGGCGGGGATCACCGTCGAGCGGCCCGGGCCCGTCGGGGACTACCGCGTCCCCGACGGCCGCTACCTCCTGGGGCTCTCGGGGCGCCTCTTCGAACTGTTCACCGACGGCGTGCCGACCGTGTGCATGTCGATGTACCTGTCCCCGCACGCCGACGCGGTCGTCGACGCCCTCCGCTCGGTCCGCGCCTCGGGGCTCGACGCCGACGTCACCACCGTCGCCGAGGCGGTCGGCTCCGACATCACCAACGTGGTCCGCTCCTGCATCGCCAAGGGCGACATCGGCGCCGCCGCGTCCCTGTTCACCACCTACCTCGCCAACGACCTGTGCGTCGCCGTCTCGGCCTACACCCGGGAGCTCATCATCGAAGCGGCCGAACAGGTCGACCTCGCCTGCGGGACCCGCTTCGCCGGGGAGGTCACCGCGCGCGTCCAGGTGTCCTACCCGGCCGTGAACGCCGCCGCCTACACCGGCCTGGACCCGGCGGCGGTCGACGCGGCCCTCGCCGCGCGCGGCCTCGAACGCGACGGCTACGTCCTGTTCCTCTCCCGCGTCGCCGCCGCGAAAGGCGCCGACGACCTCATCCACGCCTACCGCGCCTCCGCTGCGTCCGGCACGCACCGGCTCGTCATCGCCGGGAACGGCCCCGCCCTGGCCGACACGAAGGCCCTCGCCGCGGGCGACGAGCGCATCCTGTTCCTCACCGACGTCTCCGACGACGAGAAGCCGCTGCTCATGAACGGCTGCGCCGCCTACGCGCTGCCGTCCAAGCCGCGCCCGGAGTTCGTCGAGACGTTCGGGATCGCCCTGGTCGAGAAGATGCTCGCCGGCGGCGGACCCGTCATCACCACCCGCACCGGCGGCATCCCCGAAGCCGTGGGGGACCACGCGATCGAAGTCCCGCCCGCCGATGCGGCCGCCCTCGCCGCCGCCATCGACCGGGCCCTGGCGACGGGCCCGGCCGAACGCGCGGCCGCCGCCGAGGCCGCCCGCGCCTGGGCGATGCGCTTCGACCGCACCGCCGTCTTCGACCACCTCTTCGCCGGCCTGCTCGGCGCCGGGATCCCCGCCCCCATCGGCTGACGCCCGCCGACACCGCCGACTGCGCGAACACCGCCGCGGGGCCGCACCGAAAAAACTTTCGGATCCGCGGCAACCTTCGGGGCGCCCGCGGCAACTAGATGTCGGTGCGGCAACCCGGCTCCGCCGCACCGCACAACTTTCCGGCCACCGGGCCGATCGCGATCGGCCCGAAGCGCCGACGGTCACGACACGGAAAGGCTTTCCTGCCATGGAGAGACGCAGCAGGCGCGGACACCGGGGGTGCCCGCGCCTGCGCGCTCGTCGGGAAGCGGGGTCGACTTGGTTCGGCTGCTAGACTCGCCGCCTCCCCGACTTCTCCCCTCGACCGGAGGCCCTCCGTTGGACGTCCCCTTGGAGGAAGACGCCTTCCGCGCCTTCTTCGAGCGGCACCACGCCGAGCTGGCCCGCTTCGCGTGGCTGCTCATCGGCGAACGCGGTGCGGCGGAGGACATCGCGGCCGACGCCATGCTCGCGGTGTGGCGGCAGTGGGACCAGGCCCGCCGGGCCCGCTCGCAGATCGCCTACGCGCGCGGCATCGTCGCCAACCTCGCCAAGACCCGCATCCGCGGCGCCGTGCGCGAACGGCGGCGCAACACCCTGTTCTGGCAGCGCCCCGGCGAGACCGACGACGGCCCCGACACGGCCGCCGTGCTCGACGTGCGCCAGGCGCTGGCCCGGCTCCCGCTGCGCCGCCGCGCCTGCGTCGTCCTGCGCCACTCCCTCGAACTGTCCGAGCGCGAGACCGCCGAGGCCCTGGGGGTCTCGGTCGGCACGGTCAAGAGCCAGACGTCCAAGGGCCTGGCCGACCTGCGCCGCCTCCTCGGACCCCAGGGGTCGCAGGCGACGCTGCGGAACGAGGTGGAACGGTGAACGACGAACTGCCCGACCGGCTCCGCGTGAGCGCCGAGGAGTACGAGCCCGACCGCGACCGCATGTGGTCGCGCGTCGCGGAGGGGATGCGCGAGCCGCGCGGCGTCGCCGCCGAACCGGTGCGCTCCGGCTGGCGGATCTCGCACCTGGCCCTCGCGACCGGCGCGGCCGTGGTCCTCATCGGCGGCGTCGTCCTCTTCGGGCAGACGCTCGGCCTCGGCCCCGTGGTCGGCCCGTCCCCCGAGCCGCCCGCGGCCGGACCCGCTTCGTCGGCGCCCGAGACCTCCGAGCCGGCGACGACCGGCGCCGAGACCTCCACGGGGGAGGCCTCGGACCCCGACAGCGACGACGTCGAGACGACCGGCGACGAGGGCGGCGAGACCGAGGCCCCCGCGTGGCTGCGGACGGACGGCTCGGTCGACCAGGGCAGCGGCGAGTACTGGTCCCAGGCGAACCTGAAGCTGGAGAACGACGAGCCCCTCGCCGAACTGGACGTGGAGCTGCGGGTCGCGATCGGCGAGGGCCTCCAGTCCACCGGGTCGTGGACGACCGACAGCCGCTTCACCGACGCGGTGGTCACCGAGGAGGACGGCTTCCTCGTCTACCGGTGGTCGCTGCGCGAGGGGCAGGTGCTGCCCGCCGGCGAGTACACGCTCGCGGGCCAGTTCAACCACGGGTCGGGGGCGCGCAGCGCCGAGGACGACGACTTCACCTTCGAGGCCGCGACCGAGTCCGGCGAGGACGGCCGGACCGAGGGCGACTTCGCATGAGCGCGCGGCGCCCGGCGCCGCGAACCCCAGGGCTGGAGCGGGGGCCGGGCTGCGAACCGGTCCCCGCTCCGCAGACCCGCAGCGAACATGAAACCGGCGGTGTCCCGCAATATGCGGATAAATCCGGCCTAAGGGACCCCTGGCGCAAAAATACTCGCCGGGTCCGACGCGAAACGCCCGAGTGACCGCGACCGGCCACGCCGGCCGCGGTCCCCGGAGCGATGATCGTGCTCGGTGTCAGAAATTGACCAGCTCGAAGGTGGTCGCGTACGTCGTGCCGAAGCGCTCGCCGGCGGCCGCCGCGAAGCTCGTGAGGAACCCGCGCACGTACGTCTCGGGGTCCTCGTCCGTCAGCGCCGCGATGTAGGCCCGGTGCTCCAGGAGCGAGGCCACCCCGGCCTCGAACGTGTCGGTCACGTCCACCGCGTGCCGCGCCTCGGGCGAGGCCGCCAGGGCGACCCACCGCACCCCGCCCCACGGCTCCAGGCCCTCGTCGGCCAGTTCGGGGAAGATCCACCGGTTCCCCGCGTCGTTCGCCGCGTCCAGCACCGACTCGCCCACCGCCCGGTGGTCGGCGCTGTTCCACGTCCCCGGCACGAAGGCCTCGCGCCGGTTCAGGGTGATCACGAGCTCGGGCCGGTGGCGCCGGATCGCGGCCGCCAGGTCGCGGCGCAGCGCGACACCGGACTCGATCACGCCGTCCTTGTGGTCGAGGAACTCCACGGACGAGACGCCGACCACCGCCGCGGAGGCGCGCTGCTCGGCGTCGCGCACCGGCGCGCACTCCTCGGGGCTCATGGTGTCGATCCCGGCCTCACCGCGGCTGACCATGAGGTACGCGACCTCGCGGCCGCCGCCGGTCCAGTGCGCGACGGCCGCGGCCGCCCCGTACTCCATGTCGTCGGGATGGGCCACGATGGCCAGCGCCCGAGACCAGTCCTCGGGCATGGCGAGCAGTTCGGTCATGCACTGATTATGGCCCCGTGGTCAACCGGCGCAGGGGACCGCGTCGACCGGCCCCGGACTCAGCAGGCGCAGGAGACGCCGCTTTCGGCGCCGACGGGCACGGTGCGCGGGTCGGGCTCGCCGCGTTCGATGCCGGCGTCGGTGGCCACGGGCAGGCCCTCGCGGATCCAGTACTCCATGCCGCCGATCATCTCCTTGACCTGGTAGCCGAGCCGCGCGAACTCGACCGCCGCCCGGTAGGCGCCGTTGCAGCCCGGGCCCCAGCAGTAGACGACGACGGGCAGCGCCGGGTCGGCGAGTTCGGCGGCGCGCGCGGCGATCTCGTCGGTCGGCAGGTGCACGGCGCCCGGTGCGCGGCCCTGGTCCCAGGCGGCCCGGCCGCGCGAGTCGACGAGCGTGAAGCCCGGCTCCCCGCCCTCCAGCGCGGAGTGCACGTCGGAGACGTCGGTGCGGAAGGCCAGCTGGCCGGTGAAGTAGGCGAGCGCGTCGGCCGGGGAGGCCGGGGGTACGCGCAGCACGGCGTTCTCGTTCGTTCCCATGCCGTGAACCTATGTGCCGGTACAACAATACGAGTGCTTGATACAGACTCGGTCATCATGTGGGATCACCGGGCGCCTGTGGCCGGGGGCGGGTGATTCGCGCCGTTTCCCGGGTACCCCGGCGGCGGTAGCGTAGAGCGCGCCGCACACCGGCCACCCGGCGGCGCACCCGAGCAGAGAGGCTTCCCACCATGGCACCTGAAGCACCGACGGTCGAACTCGCGCACGGCGCGGCCATGCCCCGCCTGGGCCTGGGCACCTGGCCGATGGACGACGCCGAGGCGGAGCGGGTGATCGCCGAGGCGATCGGGCTCGGCTACCGGCTCGTCGACACCGCGGAGAACTACCGCAACGAGCGCGGCGTCGGCTTGGGGCTCAAGGCCTCCGGGGCCGCCCGCGAGGACCTGTTCGTCACCACCAAGTTCAACAGGGAGTGGCACGGCGTCGACCTCGCGGCCGAGGCCTGCCAGCGCTCGCTCGACAGGCTGGGTTTGGACTACATCGACCTGCTGCTCATCCACTGGCCGAACCCGCAGCACGGGCATTACGAGGAGGCGTTCCAGGGGCTGGTGCGGCTGCTGGAGGCGGGGCGGGTCAAGGCGATCGGGACGTCGAACTTCAAGCCGGCGCATCTGGACCGGATCATAGAGGCCACGGGCGTCATTCCCGACGTGAACCAGATCCAGTTGAGCCCCTTGACGACTCGGCTCGACGCGCGCGCGTATCACAAGGAGCGGGGGATCGTGACGCAGTCGTGGTCGCCGATCGGCGGTTCGGGCGGCGAGGTCCGCGAGGACCCGGTGGTGGTCGGGCTGGCCGAGAAGTACGGGAAGACGCCGGTGCAGGTCGTGCTGCGCTGGCACCTGGACCTGGGGCTCGCGGTGGTGCCGAAGTCGAGCAACCTCAAGCGGTTGGAGCAGAATCTGGACGTGTTCGATTTCTCGCTCGACCCCGACGACGTGATGGCGCTGTCGGCCCTGGACCAGGGCGAGGCCTCGGCCGCCGACTCGGACGCGTTCGGGCACTAGGCGAGCGGTCCGTCCCCCGGGGCCGGGTGTGTCGGTTCGGAGGGTCCCCCGGTTCGAGCATGGCGCGGGGGTGTGACGGTCGGCGGGAGGGTCCGTCCCCCGGGGTCGGGTGTGGCGCGGCTCGGGGCCCCCGGTCACAAGGGTGCGTCGGGGGTCCGACAGTTCGGCGCCGGCGTGGCCGGTTCGGCGCGGGCCCGGGTTTCGGATCCCATGGGATCCGAAACCCGGGCGCTTCGTCTCACGCGTCGAGCAGGGTGAGCTCCATGCCCTGGAGGCGTTCGGCGTCGGTGATGGCTTCCAGGGCGGTGATCTTGTCGTCCTCGATGGTGAACACGAGGATCCTGGTGCCGAGGTCGCCGGCGGTGGCGACGACGCCGATCTTGCCGTCCACGACGACGAGCTGCCCGTCCTTCGCCATGGAGGAGAAGGTGATCGCGCCGCCCGCGAGCTGCGCGGCGCCGCGGATGACCGGGCCGACCGAGCCGCCGTTCGTGCGGGCGGTGACGTCCGGGTCGAGGACGGCGACGAGCGCGTCGAAGTCGCCGTCGCGCGCGGCCCCCATGAACGCCTCGACCACGGTGCGCTGGCGCGACACGTCGCGGGTCGGCGGCGTGCCGGTGCCGCGGACCCGCGCGCGGGCGCGGCTGGCGAGTTTGCGGGCGGCGACCGGGGTGCGGTCGATGATCTGGGCGATGTCGTCGAAGGGCACGGCGAACATGTCGTGGAGGACGAACGCGAGCCGTTCGGCGGGTTCGAGGGCCTCCAGGACGACCAGGAGCGCGAGGCTGACCGAGTCGGCCATGAGCGCGGCGGTCTCGGGGTCGGCCGCGGGGCCCGCCTGCGCGGCGGGCTCGGCCAGGCCCTCCTCGAATGCGGGCATGGGCTGCTCGGCGCGGGTCTTGCGGCGGCGCAGCTGGTCGAGGCAGACGCGGCCGACGACGGTGGTGAGCCAGCCGCTGAGGTTCGCGATCGCGCCGGTGTCGCTGGCGGCCAGGCGGAGCCAGGCCTCCTGGACGGCGTCCTCGGCTTCGCCGGAGGAGCCGAGCATCCGGAATGCCACGGCCTCCAGGCGGGGCCGGTCGGCTTCGAAGCGGCGGGCCAGCCACTGGTCGTCGTTCATCGCGCTCCTCCTCGGTTCGGGCGGTACGAGGGTATGACGCACGGGCGGGCGCGGTTGTGACCGCACCGGCGCACCTGCCCGGCGATGGTGGCCGGGGACACGTCCGGCGGCGGTCACACCGGTGCGGCGGCGCCCGTCATGTCGGTGCAAGGACGTACACCACCGAAGGGCATCGATCATGGAACCGCGATTCAACCTCTACGCCAGCCCCGCCGCCGCCAAGGTCGCGAAGTACCTCAACTCGGCCTCGAAGGCCGTCGAGGACGCGGGCCTCGACCCGAAGCTGCCGAACCTGCTCCTGCTGCGGGCCAGCCAGATCAACGGCTGCGGCTTCTGCACCGACATGCACTACAAGGACGCCGTCGCCGCCGGGGAGGACCCGGTCCGCCTCAACCTCGTGGCCGCCTGGCGCGAGGCGACGCTGTTCACCGGCGCCGAGCGCGCCGCCCTCGCCCTGACCGAGGAGGGCACCCGCATCGCCGACGCGCGGACCGGCGTCGACGACGGCGTGTGGGAGGACGCCCGCAAGCGGTTCTCCGACGACGAGCTGGCCGGGATCATCTCCCTGGTCGCGATCATCAACGCCTACAACCGCCTCAACGTCATGGCCGGCTCCCCGGCCGGCGGCTACGTGGCCGGCCAGTTCGGGTAGTCGTCTCTGGGAGCCGGGAGCCGGGAGCCGGGAGCCGGGAGCCGGGAGCCGGGAGCCGGGAGCCGGGAGCCGGGAGCCGGGAGCTGGGAGCCGGGAGCCGCACCTCTGCCGGACCGGCGGGCCGGTGCCCGGAGGGCGCGATGAGTTCGTGCAGGTCCCCCGAACCCGGGGCGTGCGAGCGCCGCGCGGCCGCGCCGGCCTCAGATCAGTTGCGGCCGCAGGGGTTTGCGGCCCCAGACCGACACGAGCGAGTACGAGGTGACGGCGAACGCCGGGTCGTCCAGGAGCGCCCAGAAGCGTTCCAGGCGTTCGGGTGCGACGCCCCCCTGGACGAGTTCGGTCCGGAGCTGGCGGGTGTTGACCCGGTGCAGGGCGATGCCGTCGCCGCCGCCGCGCCAGGTCTCGGTGAACACCGAGGTCCGCAGGTCGGTGAGGCCGACCTCGCGGGCCGCGGCGAAGGACCGCTCGGCCCAGCGGATGTCGGCCCCGGCGCCGGCCATGACCCGCACGAACGCGTCGTGGACCTCAGCGAACAGCGCGGTCGACTCCGTGTCGGGGGTTTCGAGCACCGGCGCGTGCGCGAGCGCGAAGTCCTCGACGAGCAGGCCGCCTCCAGGACGCAGGGCCCTGACCATGTTCGCGAGCGCGGTGAGCCGGTCGGGCAGGTGCATCAGGACGAGGCGGGCGTGCGCGATGTCGAACTCGCCCTCGGGGAGCGGGTCGCGGACGATGTCGTGGCGCCGCACGGCGAGGTTCGCCCGGGGCGTCGTGGAGGGCGCGGGCTTGAGGTCGGTCGCGAGGACCGACCCGTCGGGGGCGACGCGGTCGGCCATCCACGCGGCGACCGATCCGGCCCCGGCGCCCACTTCGAGGCACCGCGCGCCGGGGGCGAGGCCGAGCCGGTCGAGGCAGTCGCGGGTGTGGGCGTCGTAGCGGCGCGCCAGCACCGCGAACCGGTCGGGCGCCTCGGCGCCGTCGTTGTCGAGCATGTACCGGCGTTCGGGCGTCTCCACGGGTGCTCCTCACTGCGGCCGTCCTTCGGGGGAGGGCCGGCACGGGCGCGGCCCGTGCCTTCGAATCGTAGGGACCCTGCGGCGCGAGCGCAGGCAGAAAGCGGTCAGATCGTATATGCGACACGGCGCTTGACGGGAGGCGCGGGAGGCGGGACCGTGCCCCGGCCCCGCCCGCCGCTCTGCGGACCGCGCTTGCGGCCGCCGGTGCGCTCGGCGGCCGGCCTGCTAGAAGTCGACGGGGTCGCGGACGATCGGGCAGGTCATGCAGTGGCCGCCGCCGCGCCCGCGCCCCAGTTCGGCGCCGACGATGGTGACGACCTCGATGCCGGCCTCGCGCAGCAGCGTGTTCGTCTGCGTGTTCCGGTCGTACGTCATGACGACGCCGGGTTCGAGCGCGACCGCGTTGTTCCCCGAGTCCCACTGCTGGCGTTCGGAGGCGTACTCGTCGCCGCCGGTCTCGATGACCCGCAGCCGGGGCAGGCCGAGGGCCCCGGCGACCACGTCGGTGAACGCGGCCGTGCCGTGGTCGACCAGTTCGACGCCCGGCTCGCGGTCGGCGGGCAGGAGCGAGAACGTGTGGACCGCGTCCATGATGCGCGGGTACAGGGTCACCACGTCCCGGTCGGCGAACGTGAACACCGTGTCCAGGTGCATGGCCGAACGCAGCTTCGGCATCCCCGCGACGACGACGCGCTCGGCCGCGCCGCGCGCGAACAGGGCCCGCGCGACCTGCGTGATCGCCTGGCGCGACGTGCGCTCGCTCATGCCCGCGAGGACGACGCCGTTGCCGACGGGCATGATGTCGCCGCCCTCGAACGTGGCCTGGCCCCAGGACTCGTCCGGGTCGCCCCACCAGATCTCGGACCCCGTGAAGTCCGGGTGGAACAGGTAGACCGCCTTCATCAGCAGCGTCTCGTCGTGGCGGGCCGGCCAGTACAGCGGGTTGAGCGTCAGGCCGCCGTAGAGCCAGCACGTGGTGTCCCTGGTGTACAGGGTGTTCGGCAGCGGCGGCATCAGGTACTCGCGCGCGCCGGTCGACTCCCGCGCCAGCGCGATGTAGGGCGGGCGCAGGTCCTCGGGCAGGTCGGCGGTGGACAGGCCGCCGATGAGGAACTCGGCGAGGTCGGCCGGGGCCAGCGACTCCAGGTGGGCGCGGGTCGGCTCGACGAGGCCCAGGCCGACCTCGTTCGCGGTGATCTTGCGGTCGAGGAGCCACGACCGGGCGGCCGGGTCGGACACGGTGGCGGCGAGCAGGTCGTGCAGCTCGACGACCTCGACGCCCCTGGCGCGCATCTTGTCGACGAAGTCGGCGTGGTCGCGCTGGGCGTTCTCGACCCACATGACGTCGTCGAAGAGGAGCCCGTCGGCGTTCGTCGGGGTCAGGCGCCGGTGCGCCAGGCCCGGCCTGCACACGAGCACCTTCCGCAGTCTCCCGACCTCGGAGTGGACTCCGTGGGCGGCCTGGTCCCGATCGGTCATGTCGGTTCTCCTCCGTTGCGGCGCGGTGTTCTCAAGGATCGGATCTCCCGGCTCAGATGGTGAGCCAGCCGGCGGCGAGGGCGGCGACGCCGAGGACGGCCCCGGCGATGGCGACGGCGAACAGGACCATCTCGCCGGGGGTGAAGACGCGGCGGCCCTGCTCGCGGCGGGCCATGGCGAACAGGACCGTGGCGGGCGCGTAGATGATGAACGAGACGAGCAGGAACTCCAGGCCCGCCGCGAACAGCAGGAACGCCGTGTAGGCGGAGGCCAGGAGCGCGACCGTCATCTCGCCGCCCGTTCCGCGCCCTGGCGGGCCGGCGTCCGCGGCGGCGCCCTCGAGCGCGCCGTTCACCGTGCCGCCGTACCCGAACGCGACCTTGACGGCGAACAGGGCCGCGAGCAGGAACGGGATGAGCGTCAGGGCGCTGGTCATGTCGAGCGCGAAGTTGAACGCGTCCTCGGAGAAGTAGGTGACGACCAGGAACAGCTGGCTGAGCGCGGTGGACATGACCAGCGCCGGGACCGGGACGTCGTCCTTCGTGGCGCGGGCCAGGAACCGCGGCATGTCCTTGTCCTTGGCGGCCACGAACAGGACCTCGGCGGCCATGAGCGTCCACGCCAGGTAGGCGCCGAGCACCGAGACGATCAGGCCGATCGAGACGAACACCATGCCCCAGGTGCCGACCGCGTGCTCCAGGACCCCGGCCATCGACGGCTGGCGCAGCTCGGCGATCTGCTCCATCGGCATGACGCCGTAGGACACGATCGTGACCGACGCGAAGATCGCGAACACCGAGAGGAACCCGGTGACCGTGGCCCGGCCGACGTCCTCGCGGCGCTTGGCGTGCCGCGAGTACACCGAGGCGCCCTCGATGCCCAGGAACACGAACACGGTGACGAGCATCGTGCCCTTCACCTGGCCGAACAGGGAGCCCGCGTAGTCGGCGCCGCCCCAGTTGTCGGCGAACACGCCGGGGTCGAACAGGAACAGCACCAGGAGGATGAACACGCAGATGGGGACGAGCTTGGCGACCGTGACGACCCGGTTGATCGCCGCGGCCTCCTTCACGCCCTGCTTGATGAGCAGGAAGAACCCCCACAGGCCCACCGTGGAGAGTGCGATCGCGAGGATCGTGTCGCCCTTGCCGAGCGCGGGGACGAGCGCGCCCGCGGTCGACATGATGAGGACCCAGTAGGTCACGTTGCCCACGCACGCCGACGCCCAGTAGCCGATCGCGGAGAAGAACCCGGGGTATTCGCCGAACCCGGCCTTCGCGTACGCGTACACCCCGGCGTCGAGGTCGGGGCGGCGCATCGCCAGGCGCTGGAACACGAACGCGAGCATGAGCATGCCGGTGCCCGCGATCGCCCACGAGATGAGCGCGCCCGCGACGCCGGTCTCCTGCGCGAACCGGCCCGGGAGCGAGAACACGCCCGCGCCGACCATCGAGCCGACCACCATCGCGGTGAGCGTCCAGTAGCCGAGTTTCGCGGCGGGCGGGTTCGTGATCTCGGTGTCGGAGTGCGCCATGGCGTCCTCGCAGGTCGAGCGCCCGTGGCCGGGCGGCCTCGGGCATCGCTGGCCTGAATATAACGCCGCCCGTACCGTTTTCAGGTGGTTTCGCCGCGAAGCCCGCGGGGCGCGGGCCGCGCTCGGACACCCGTGCGATCATCGGCGGGAACCCTTGGAGGAGTCCGTGGCGAAGAGCCCGACAGAGGACGAGAACCGCCGCCTGCTGCGCGCCCGCGACGCCGTGGACCGCGACTTCGCGAAACCGCTCGACGTGCCCGCGCTCGCGCGCGTCGCCCTCATGTCCCCCGCGCACTTCAGCCGCCGGTTCCGCCTCGCGTTCGGCGAGACCCCGCACCGCTACCTCCAGCGCCGCCGCATCGAGCGCGCCTGCGCGATGCTCCGCGACACCGGCGCCACCGTCACCGCGATCGCCCTCGCGGTCGGCTTCGACAGCTTCGGGACGTTCAGCCGCACGTTCACCGCGATCATCGGCCGCTCCCCCACGCGGTACCGGGCCGACACCGCCCCGTTCCACGCCCCGGTCTGCTTCGTCAAGTCCTGGACCCGGCCGGCGGGTGCCGACCGAGCAGTTTCGGATAAGCCCGGGCCCCCGCAGCGGCCATAGGCTGGGCGCATGTTCACAGGAATCAGCATTCACACCGTGTTCGTCCTCGACCAGGAGGAGGCGATCGACTTCTACGTCGGCAAGCTCGGCTTCGCGGTCGTCGAGGACGTCGACCTCGGCTTCATGCGCTGGCTCACCGTCTCGGTGCCCGGGAAGCCCGAGCAGCGCATCCTCCTCGAGGTGCCCGGCCCGCCCTCGCACGGCGAGGAGGTCGCCGCCGCGGTCCGCGACCTGCTCACCAAGGGCGCCCTGGGCGCGACCATCCTCACCACCGACGACTGCCGCGGCACCTTCAAGCGCCTCTCCGACCTCGGCGTCGAGTTCACCGAGGAGCCCGTCGAGCAGCCCTACGGCATCGACTGCGCGCTGCGGGACCCGTTCGGCAACCACCTGCGCATCACCCAGCCCGCCGGCTGACCGCCGGTCCGGACGGCCGGGCGCCCGGCGGCCCGCCGTCCGCGGCGTCCGGAAACGGTTGAACCGCCCCCTCCCGGGTACCCGACGGACCAGCGAGACAAGGGGGACGACATGGACCAGTCAGCACAGGCGCAACAGCGGATCGTCGTGGGCGTCGACGGCTCCCCGGCATCGGTCAAGGCGCTCGGATGGGCCCTGGGGCAGGCCGAGTTGACCGGCGCGAAGGTCGAGGCCGTCCAGGCCTGGGAAGTGCCCGTCATGTACGGCACCGGGATGATGGTGCTCCCCGGCGGCGAGGAGTTCGACGCGGCCGCGAAGCGGTCGCTGGAGGCGTCCATCGCCCAGGCCGCCGAAGGCCGGCCGAACGTCCAGGTCGAGGCGACCACCGTCGCGGGCCACCCGGCCAAGACCGTCATCGACCTGGCCGAAGGCGCCGACCTCCTCGTCGTCGGCAGCCGCGGGCACGGCGGGTTTGTCGGGACGCTCGTCGGCTCGGTGAGCCAGTACTGCGTCGCCCACGCGACCTGCCCCGTGGTCGTGGTCCGCGACCAGGACTAGGAAGACCAGGCACGAACACAGCGGTCGGCGTGCACCGAAGCGAAGCGGCCCCGGGGTCACCCCCGGGGCCGCTTCGGCATGGGGGCCTTACGTTCCGGGCGTGTACGCGATCCGGTGCAGCCGCGAGGAGCCGCCGACCGCGCCCGCGCCGATCACCCGGCCGGTGAAACCGGTCGCGACCTCCGTGGAGAGATAGCGCCCGTCCAGGCGCGCCAACTCCACCGCGCCCCCGGCCTCCTGCACCGAGAGCACGATGTCGTCGGGGCCGTAAGCGGTCAACGTCGCCGCGTCGCACTCGACCGCGTCGATGCGCAGCGTCGCCGGGCCCTCGGGCGCCGGCGCCGAACCGAGGTCGGCGCTCACGCCGCCGATGCGCGCGTACGCCGTGACCCGCCCGTCCGCGAAGAGCAGGCCGTACTTGTGCCGGTCGTCGATGCGGACCTCGAACCGGCCCGACCCGGTGAACTGCGCCGTCGCCGTCCAGCGGAGATCGCGCACCCGCGCGCACAGCAGCCCCGGCGACGGGTCCCCCGGCTCGCGCAGCTCCAGGCCGCCCTCCGGGTGCGGCGCCGCGACGGCCGCCGGCTCGCCCCCGGGGGAGACCCAGCGCTGATCCAGCCCGCCCGAGAAGTCGTCGGCGAACGCCGTGTCCGCCGGGGTCAGCTCGTAGCGTCCCGCGTCGAAGACCGGCCAGCCGTCGACCCAGTCGACGCCCGCCAGGAACGTCTCGCGGCCGATCACGTGGAACTGCGGCGTGAACCCGCCCGGCCGCACGCCCAGGTAGACCGCGGCCCAATCGCCCGCGGCCGTCTCGACCAGGTCGGCGTGCCCGGTGTTCTGGACCGGCAGCGCGGTCGAGCGGTGGGTGAAGACCGGGTTGGCCGGGCAGGCCTCGTACGGGCCCTCGGGGCGTTCGGCGCGCGCGATCGTGACCGTGTGGCCGCGCTCGGTCCCGCCCTCGGCGAGCATGAGATACCAGTGGCCGCCGATGCGGTACAGGTGCGGCGCTTCGGGAGCGGCCAGCCCGGTGCCCTGCCACACCGGGTACGGGTCGCCGACGAACTCGCCGGTCTTGAGGTCCAGGCGGCCCTGGTGGATTCCGTTGACCTCCTCGCCGGCGACCGTGCCCGCCCACGTCAGGTAGCACTCGCCGTCCTCGTCCCAGGCCAGGTCGGGGTCGACGCCGACCGCCTGCGGCACGAACACCGGGTCGCTCCAAGGCCCTGCGGGGTCCTCAGCGGTCACGATCGTCTGGCCCGAGCCGGCGTCGCTGCCGTTGGTCGTGACGTAGTGGAAGCGCCCGTCGTGGTGGCGCAGCGTCGGCCCGTAGATCCCTCCCGAGGCCCGCCGGTCGCCGGGCAGGAACTGCCCGCGCCGGGTCAGGATGTTCCCGATCTGCTTCCACGACACCAGGTCGCGGCTGTGGAAGATCGGGGCGCCGGGGAAGTACTCGAAGCTGGAATGGGCGAGGTAGTAGTCCTCGCCGACGCGGCAGATCGTCGGGTCGGGGTAGAAGCCCGGCATGATCGGGTACTCGGCTGCGGACACGGTCTGACGCTGCAATGCGCTGGCCTTTCCTCGGAGCGGCGGTTTTTCGCCGCCGGGGTCCGGCGGCTGACCAACGCTAAGTTGCGTCGGTAAACATTGTCAACCGGTAACACCCCCGCGCACGCCGCCTGCCCGATTCGGGGATTCGCCCGCCCGCGGCCGTTTGCCCGGAGTTCACTCGAGGTTGGTGGAACCGCGCACCTGCGGCGCATAGCTTCCACACAGGTGAGAGACAACCACAACACGAGCCGCCCCCGCTCGTTCACACCGGACTGATTTGGAGTCGCGATGCAATCCCCATCCGATCGCCGTCGACTGCCGCTGTTCGCCCCCCATGAGGGCGGACGCTCGGCGATGACCTGCGCCTACCGCTGCGGCAACGCCTGCAGCCACCCGGTGCCCAACACCTCGCAGAACCCGTACCTCGGCGACCTCATCGCCCAGGCCGTCTCGCGGCGCTCGCTCCTGCGCAGCGGCGTCGTCGCCTCCGTGGCCGCCGGTGCCGCCGGGGTCTTCGCGGCCCCCGCCGCCGCCGGCGAGAACGGGGCGGACACCGCCTCGGCGAACTGGGGCCGGGGCCCGCGCGGCCTGGACTTCGAGCCGGTCGAGCCCAACCAGGCCGACCAGGTCTCCATCCCGGACGGCTACGAGCAGCACGTCGTGATCGCCTGGGGCGACCCGATCTTCGAGGACGTCCCGGAGTTCGACCCCGAGCACCAGACCCCCGAGTCGCAGGCCGGCCAGTTCGGCTACAACAACGACTACGCCGCGCTCCTGGAGCACCCCGACAGCCGCCGCCGGAAGGTCCTCGTGGCCAACCACGAGTACACCAGCGAGTCGATGATGTTCCCGGCCTACGACGAGGTCGCCCCGACCCGCGACCAGGTCGAGACCGCTTGGGCCGCACACGGCATGACCGTGGTCGCCCTCGACGAGGACCGCCGCTCCGGCGAGCTCACGGTTCGCCTCGGCGACGACCTCAACCGCCGCGTCACCGTCACCACGCCGTTCACGGTCACCGGCCCCGCCGCCGGATCGGACCTGCTCAAGACCACCGCCGACCCCGACGGCGAGACCGTCCTGGGCACCCTCAACAACTGCGCGGGCGGCACCACCCCGTGGGGCACGATCCTCTCCGGCGAGGAGAACTTCAACCAGTACTTCGCCAACGCCGGCACCGTGACCGACCCGGACGCCAAGGCCCGCCTCGCGCGCTACGGCCTCTCCGGCGCCGCCAGCGCCCGCAAGTGGGAGCAGTTCGACCCGCGCTTCGACATCGCGCAGGAGCCCAACGAGCCCAACCGGTTCGGCTGGATCGTCGAGATCGACCCGTACGACCCCGACTGGGCGCCGCGCAAGCGCACCGCCCTGGGCCGCTTCAAGCACGAGGGCGCCGACACGCGCCTGACCCGCGACGGCCGCGTCGTCGCCTACATGGGCGACGACGAGCGCTTCGACTACATGTACAAGTTCGTCTCCGACAAGAAGATGAAGACCGGCAACAGCCGCCGCGCCCGCGAGCACAACCGCACGCTCCTGGACGAGGGCACGCTCTACGTCGCCAAGTTCACCGGCGACAGCCCGGCGTCGGAGATCGACGGCACCGGCGCGCTCCCCTCCGACGGGAAGTTCGACGGCTCGGGCGAGTGGATCAAGCTCGCCTCCGGCGACAAGTCTTTCGTGGACGGCATGACCGCCGAAGAGGTGTACGTCTTCACCCGCCAGGCCGGCGACATGGTCGGGGCGACGAAGATGGACCGCCCCGAGGACGTCCAGCCGAACCCCAAGACCGGCAAGGTCTACGTCGCGCTCACCAACAACACTGCGCGCGGCACCGGCACGAACGCGAAGGCCGACGAGGCCAACCCGCGCAGCTCGAACAAGCACGGCCAGGTCCTGGAGCTCACCGAGCGCCACGACGACCCGACCGCGCTCAAGTTCAGCTGGAACCTGCTGCTGGTCTGCGGCGACCCCGAGGACCCGTCGACCTACTTCGGCGGGTTCCCCAAGGACCAGGTCTCCCCGATCTCCTGCCCGGACAACGTCGCCTTCGACCCGTACGGGAACCTGTGGATCTCCACCGACGGCAACGCCCTGGGCACCAACGACGGCCTGTTCGCCGTCCCGCTCGAGGGCTCCCACCGCGGCCAGGTCAAGCAGTTCCTCACCGTGCCGCGCGGCGCGGAGACCTGCGGGCCGGTCGTCCAGGAGAAGCACGTGCTCGTCGCGGCCCAGCACCCGGGCGAGATCGACGGCGCGAGCTACGAGAACCCGCTCTCGGAGTGGCCCGACGGACCCGGGCGCATCCCGCGGCCCGCGGTGATCAACGTGACCCGTGAGGATTTCGGCCGCATCGGCTGCTAGAACGGCGGGTCGGCGCTCCTCCAGACGCCGGTCCGTGCTGTGAAGGCGCGAGACGAGGGAACCGCCGCCCTCGTCTCGCGCTGTTTTCACCGGCGGCCGCCAGAGCTCGGCGCGCACCGCGAACGGCCCGGGCGCCGCGAGCGCCCCGAGCGCGCGGTGCGCTCCCGGCGCTTCCCGGTTCGCGGAGGCGGGCGCTCCTGTCACACCGCGGCGCTACGTTGGAGGTGTGGCGACCGGTTCGAGCTACGAGGAGCGCGCCGTCCGGGGGGACATGGGCGCCTGGTCCCCGTGCGTGTGGACGCGCCGGGCCGGGGACGAGGCGGCCCGCATCGTCCCCGACGGGTGCGTCGACCTGATCTGGATGCGCGGGCGCCTGGAGATCGCCGGACCCGACTCGGCCCACCGCGAGGTCGCGCTCGGGCCGGGCGAGCCGATCACCGGCGTGCGGCTGCGGCCGGGCGCCGCGCGGGTCCTGCTGGGCGAGACCCCGGCGAGCGAGGTCCGCGACGCGCAGCCGGCGCTGACCGAGGTGTGGGGGACCGCCGCGAGCCGCCTCGAGGACCGGGTCGGCGGCGAGCCCGACCCGTGGCGGGTCGCCGGTCATCTCGCGCAGGCGCTGCACGCCAGGGCGGCGCGGTTCGCGCCCGACCCGGTGGCGGTCGCCGTCGCCGAAGCGCTCGACCGGCCCAGGCCGCCCGCGATCGGCGACATGGCCTGGGAGTTCGGCTACTCGGAACGCCAGCTGCGGCGTCGTGTGATCGCGGCGGTCGGCTACGGCCCCAAGACCCTCGAGCAGATCCTGCGCTTCCGCCGCACCGCCGCGCTCGCGGAGGACGGCCCGGACTGGGCCCGCCTCGCCGCCGAGCAGGGCTACGCCGATCAGGCGCACCTCAGCCGCCAGATGCGGCGCTGGTCGGGCCGGCCCCCAAGGGAACTGGTGGTCGGCGCACCCGCCTGAGCGCGCCCGGCCGGCAGGCGGGCCGAAGGCCGCCCGGGCCGCGGTGCGCGTGCAGGGTCCGCGCTGCGATCGCCCGTCCACAAACCCCCACCCACCACGAGAGGGGAAACGAAACGACTGTCGCGCCGCTCGATCCTTCCGCGGGGGTCCGACAGGATCCGGGCCCTTTCGGGCCCGGATCGCTCGCTTTCACCCGAACGTGTCGCGCCGGGGCCGCAGCGGGTACCGGTGCGCCGGCCGAGCGGCGTTGCCCTCAGACAACGCCCTCCCAGGCCTTCAGGATCTTCAGCGCCGCGATGGTCGCCCGCGGCCTCGCCTGCTGTTCGATCGCCGGGTTCCACAGCTTGTAGTGGATCGGCCAGCCGCCGTCCTCCCGCTGCTCGGAGACGAGATGGTCGAGCGCGGCCCGCATCTCGTCCCTGGTGAACCACGCCGCCGCGACGCCGTCCGGCGTCCCCGCGAAATCGCACGCGAAGGTGAACTCGTGCTCGGCGTACCCGGGCGGCGTCGCGATCCCGTCCGGGTTCGCCGGGTCGAGCAGTACGAGCGGGGCCTCGCGCACGATCGCCCCCACGCGCTTCGCCGCGGCCTCGGCCCAGGCCCGGTCCGGGCAGTGCTCCAGGAACGCGAGCACGCTGAACACCTCGTACGGGTGCGAGGTCTCGATCGCGTCGATCCTGCTGCGGCAGAACGCGGTCGCCCCCTCGACCCACGGGTGGTCGATCCGGTGCTTCAGCAGCATTCCGACCGCCCGCGCGGTCGTCAGCAGCCCTCCCTCGTCCTGCGGGGGCGCCTCGACCCACGGCGGGCGCGGGTACGCGGTGATCGTGGTCAGCAGGTCGGGCACGCCGCCGTCGGCAGCGGTGTACCGGGCCAGCCAGTCGCAGACGCCCGCGCCCGCGGTCTGGTCGAGCGCGCCGATCTCGTCGAGGATCTCCAGCGCGGTCATCGCCGTCAGCGGCTGCGGATCGGGCCCCTTCACGTCGGCTTCGAGCGCGAACGCGAAGCCGCCGTCGGTCGTGCGGTGGGCGTCGAGGGCGGCCAGCGCCGCCTCCCGACTCCCGCCGCCGCTCCAGAGCGCGTACCGGTGCTGGTCGAGAACACTGCCGGTCAGCCAGACGAACTCGGCGGACCGTTCGGTCATGGTGTCGGTGATGCGTGTCATGGCTCCACGCTATGGCCGCACCGGCGCCCCCGTCTTGAACAGAACGGACACGAGCCGTCGCCGCCGACGGGCGGGAGCGCCGATCGGGGCGGGCCGCCGCGCCCGGCCCGGGTGTGAAATGGCCCAATCGGGGAATCCGACGGCGCCCACCTGGAAGGCTTCCAGGTCAGCGGGCGTAATTCGCGAGCTATGGTCCATCGGTCGGACGGACCTCCGGCGCCCGGACAGCCCTGAGAAGGAGTACTGCAGTGACCGCTGCGAGCAGCGCGAGTGAGCCCGCACTCGCCCACTCGTCCCCCCGCGGCCCCGGCGCGCGCCGGACCGCCGGCCTCGCCGTGGCCGTCGGCGCGCTCGGCGTGGTCTTCGGCGACATCGGCACCAGCCCGATCTACGCCCTCCAGACCGTGTTCAACCCGGCCGACCCGCACCCCGTGCCCGTGGACCAGGCGAGCATCTACGGCGTCATCTCGCTCATGTTCTGGTCGATGACCATCATCGTCACGGTCACCTACGTGCTCCTGGCGATGCGCGTCGACAACGACGGCGAGGGCGGCATCATGGCCCTCATCACGCTCCTGCGCCGGTGGAAGGCCGGGCGCGGGCGCAAGGCCGCGCTGACCCTCGCGGCCCTGGGCATCTTCGGCGCCTCCCTGTTCCTGGGCGACAGCATGATCACCCCGGCGATCTCGGTCCTGTCGGCCGTCGAGGGCCTCAAGGTCGTCGAACCGTCCCTGGAGACCGCGGTCGTCCCGATCACGGCGGTCATCATCGTGGCGCTGTTCGCCGTCCAGCGCAAGGGCACCGCCGCGGTCGGGCGCCTGTTCGGACCGGTCATGATCGTCTGGTTCACCACCATCGCGGCCCTCGGCATCGGCGGCATCGGCCACCACCCCGACATTCTCAAGGCCCTGTCGCCGACGTACGCGGCCGCGTTCCTGTTCGGCCACTTCCACATCGCGTTCTTCGCCCTCGCCGCGATCGTCCTGTGCATCACCGGCGCCGAGGCCCTGTACGCCGACATGGGGCACTTCGGCCGCAAGGCCATCAGCAAGGCGTGGCTGCTCGTCGTCTTCCCCGCGTGCCTGCTCAGCTACATGGGCCAGGGCGCTTTGATCCTGGAGGACCCCGCGAACGTCTCGGGCCCGTTCTTCCTGCTCGCGCCCGAATGGGCGCGCCTGCCGCTGTCGATCCTCGCGACCGCCGCGACCGTGATCGCCGCGCAGGCGGTCATCACCGGCGCGTACTCGGTCGCCTCGCAGGCCTCGCGGCTGGGCTACCTGCCGCGGCTGCGCATCGACCACACCTCCGCGCAGCAGTACGGGCAGATCTACGTGCCGTGGATCAACTGGCTGCTCATGGTCTCGGTGCTGACCCTGGTGTTCGCGTTCCGCAGCTCGGCCTCGCTCGCGTACGCCTACGGCATGGCCGTCATGGGCACGATCGCGATCATGACCCTCCTGTTCCTGTACATCATCAAGCCGCGCTGGAACCTGCCGCTGTGGGCGGTCCTGGGCTTCGGCGGCCCGCTGCTCGCGTTCGAGCTCCTGTTCGTGGCCGCGAACTTCACCAAGCTCGTCCACGGCGCGTGGCTGCCGCTGCTCATCGGCGTCACCGCGTTCACCGTCATGGTCACCTGGCAGCACGGCCGGGTCATCGTGACCGCCGAACGCGACCGCCTCGAAGGGCCGATGCGCGGGTTCGTCAAGCGGATGCGCGCGGAGCTGCCGAAGTCCCAGTGCGTGAGCGGCACGGCCGTGTTCCTCAACCGCGGCAAGCTCACCGCGCCGCTGGCGCTGCGGGCGAACCTCGAGCACAACCACGTGCGCCACAAGCACATCGTGATCGTCTCGATCGAGACCGAGCCGGTGCCGCGCATCGCGGACACTGATCGCGTGCAGGTCAGCTACCTCGGGTACGCCGACGACGGGATCATCCACGTCACCGCCCGCTTCGGCTACATGGAGACCCAGGACGTGCCGCACGCGCTGAGCCTGCTGGAGGAGCAGGAGCACCTGCACCTCGACCAGGCCTCGTACTTCCTGTCGACGATCCAGCTGCGGTGCGGCGGCGAACCGACCATGGCGGCCTGGCGCAAGAAGCTGTTCATCGCGACCTCCCACATCACCGCCGACGCGGCCGAGCACTTCCGGCTCCCGCGCGACCGCACCGTCATCATGGGCTCCCAGATCGAGGTCTAGGAACGAGAACGGCGAGCCCTTGCGCTCACCGTCCTCCGGTGCAATACTTAGCCTCATGGCAAACTATTCGGCGGCGCTGGACGGCGTGTTCACCGCCCTGGCCGACCCGACCCGGCGCGACGTGGTCCGCCGCCTCGGCCGCGGCCCCAGGAGCGTGGGCGACCTCGCCCGCGAGTTCCCGATGACCCTCCCGTCGTTCATGAAACACGTGCGGACCCTCGAATCGTGCGGCATGATCCGCACCGTCAAGTCCGGCCGGGTGCGCACCTGCGAACTCAGGCGCGAGCGCCTCGCCGTCCTCGACGACTGGCTCGGGGAGCAGCGCCGGATCTGGGAAGAGCGCACCGACCGCCTCGAACAGCACGTCACCGACCCGAAGGAGCCGTCATGAATCCCGACCTCGACCTGACCCTCGAACGCGTCATCCGCGCGCCGCGCGCCGCCGTGTGGGACGCGTGGACCGACCCGTCCCGCTTCGAGCAGTGGTGGCTGCCGGCCCCCATGCGCTGCAAGGTCGACCGCCTGGAGGTCCGGCCCGGAGGCGCGATGGTCACGCGCATGAGCGAGGACGGCGAGACGTTCCTCCCGCACCTGGACGCGAGCTTCCTCGTCGTCGACGACCTCGAGCGGATCGTCTTCACCAACGCGATCGACAGCGCCTGGCGCCCGGTCGATCCGGCGCCGGTCGCCATGACCGCCGAGATCACCCTCGCCGACCACCCCGACGGCACCGACTACCGGGTCGTCGTGCGCCACGGCACCCCCGAATCCCGCACGCGCCACGAGGAGCTCGGCTTCTTCGAAGGCTGGGGCACGGTCACCGCGCAGCTCGCGAAGGCGGCCGAGGGATGAGGCTCTCGCTCACCGAGTTCGTCAGCCTCGACGGCGTCAGCCAGGGCCCCGGTTCGCCGGAGGAGGACACCAGCGACGGCTTCACCCGCGGCGGCTGGCTCGTGCCGTACATGGACGAGCACTTCATCCGCCGCGCCTCCGAGTGGCTCGGCCTGGCCGACGGCCTGCTGCTCGGCAGGCGCACCTACGAGGCGTTCGCCCGCGACTGGCCGCAGATCACCGACCCGGACGACCCGTTCACCGAGCGGATGAACGCGCTGCCGAAGTACGTCGTCACCGGCACGCTCGAGCAGGGCGACTGGCATCCGACCACCGTCCTGCGCGGCGACCCGGTCCGGACCGTGGGGGAGCTCAAGGCGCGGCCGGGCCGCGAACTGCAGATCCACGGCAGCGCCCGGCTGGGGAACGCGCTGCTAGCCGCGGGCCTGGTCGACGCGCTCCGCCTCGTGGTCGCGCCGACCGTGGTCGGCACGGGAAGGCGCCTGCTCGAACACCCCGGGAGCCCCGTGGGTCTGCGCCTGACCGGTCACGAGGCGACGCCGAAGGGCCTGCTGCTCCTGGAGTTCGAACGCACCGGAGCGGCGCCGGTCGCGACCTATCAGGGCGTCGGCGACTTCGTCTGACCCGGACCCGGGCCGAAGGAGGGGGACTCGGGGCCGGTGATCCATCGCGGTGCTCACGGCGCGATCCGCCCCTTTGTCTCCAGTATCTAGCACAGCGTGCGCGAAGCAGTTCGGACCGGGTCGCCCCTATGGCCCGCAACGTGGTGCACAATAGCCGATCGAGACCTCACCACCTGCGGAAACAGTGGCCCCCGGGCCGCTGCTCGATCGGAGCGATGCCGTGCAACCCGCCACTTCCAGTGCGTTCCAACTGCCCGCGAATCTCTCCGCCAAAGCCGACCCGAAACTCATCGCCGACGACGAGCGCCACTTCGCCGCCATCGGCGCGAGCCTGGAGCAGTCGATCGGCGACCTCACCGGGCGGCTCGAGGCCGCCCGCAAGGCGCCCGGCGGCCAGGGCCAGGCCGCCATGGACCGGGACCAGGAGATCCACCGCCTGACCGCCCGCCTGCGCGCGCTGCGCCGCTTCGGCCTGGACCTGTGCCTCGGCCGCACCGTCAGCGCCGACGGCACCGAAACCGTCTACATCGGACGACTCGGCCTCACCGACGGCGACGGCCGCCGGCTGCTGCTGGACTGGCGCTCCCCCGCGGCCGAGCCGTTCTTCGGGGCGACCCACGCCGACCCGATGGGCCTGGCCAGCCGCCGCCGCTACCGCTGGACCCGGGGCCGGATCGCCGACTACTGGGAAGAGGTGTTCACCGCCGAAGGGCTGCAAGGCAACGCGGCCCTGGACGACCAGTCCGCGTTCATCGCCAGCCTCGGCGCCGACCGGTCCGAGCGGATGCGCGACGTCCTCGGCACCATCCAGGCCGACCAGGACGCCGTCATCCGCGCCGGATCGCGCGGCGCGCTCGTCGTGGACGGCGGACCGGGCACCGGCAAGACCGTCGTCGCCCTCCACCGCGCCGCCTACCTGCTCTACTCCGACCCGCGCGTCGGCCACCACCGCGGCGGCGTCCTCGTCGTCGGCCCCCACCAGCCCTACCTGGCGTACGTCGCCGACGTCCTCCCCAGCCTGGGCGAGGAGGGCGTGCAGACCTGCACCGTCCGCGACCTCCTCCCCGAAGGCGCCGCGGCGGTCGAAGAGCCGGACCCCGAGGTCGCGCGCCTCAAGTCGACCGCCCGGATGGCGACGGCCATCGAACCCGCGATCGGGCTCTACGAGCGCCCGCCCAAGCAGGGCACGGACGTCGAGACGCACTGGGGCGAAGTGAAGGTCACCGCCCGCGAGTGGGCCGACGCGTTCGCGGCGGTCGCCCACGGCACGCCCCACAACGAGGCGCGCGAGCAGATCTGGGAGGAGCTGGCCGCGATCATCCTCGACAAGCTCGACGAGGACGAGGTCTCCGAAGACCTGCTGCGCCGCTCGCTGCGGGCGAACCGGGAGTTCACCGCGACCCTCAACCGGTCGTGGCCGCTCATCGAGCCGAACGACCTCGTCGGCGACCTGTGGACCGTCCCCGACTACCTGCGGATGTGCGCGCCCTGGCTCACCGAGGCGGAGGTCGCCAAGCTCCAGCGCGCCGAGGCGCAGGCCTGGACCACCGCCGACCTGCCGCTCCTGGACGCCGCCGGGCAGCGGCTCGGCGACCCCGAGACCGGGCGGCGGATGCGGCGGGAGGCCGCCGAGGAGGCCTCCCAGCGGGAGGTCATCGACCGCGTCGTCGAAGACCTCCTCGAAGCCGAGTACGACAACGAGGGCGCGATGATCATGTTGCACGGCAACGACCTCCAGGCGGCCCTGATCAACGAGGACGCGATGCCCGCCATTGACCCCGACCTCCTCGCGGGCCCGTTCGCGCACGTCGTCGTGGACGAGGCGCAGGAGCTGACCGACGCCGAGTGGCAGATGCTGCTGCGCCGGTGCCCGTCCCGCAGCTTCACCGTCGTCGGCGACCGCGCCCAGGCCCGGCACGGCTTCACCGAGTCCTGGCGCGAGCGCCTGAAGCGCATCGGCCTCGAACGGATCGAGCTGGCCTCGCTGACCATCAACTACCGGACGCCCGAGGAGGTCATGGCCGAGGCCGAGCAGGTCATCCGGGCCGCGCTCCCGGACGCCAACGTGCCGACCTCGATCCGCAGCAGCGGCGTGCCCGTCGAGCACGGGTCGACCGCGGACCTGGACGCGATCCTCGACGCCTGGCTGGCCGAGCACGCCGAGGGGACGGCCTGCGTCATCGGCACCGAGCCCGCCGCCGGAGCGTTCGAGGCCGCGTTCGACGCCGCGTCCCGGATCAGAAGGCTCACACCGGAGCTGTCGAAGGGGCTCGAGTTCGACCTGGTCGTCCTCATCGACCCCGACGGGTTCGGCGACGGCGTCGAGGGCGCGGTCGACCGGTACGTGGCGATGACCCGGGCGACCCAGCGGCTGGTCGTCCTCACCGGCGGCTGACCGGACGCGGGCGGCCGCCTTCCCGGCGGCCGCTCACGCCCGGGCCGCCAGGGCCGCCCGCGCGGCCGGGTAGCGGGTGACGGCCTCGACCACGGTGAGGTAGCCGTCGAGCACCGCGTCGAGGCGGGCGCCGTCGCCCGGGTCGGCGAGGCCGCCGGACGCGTCGAACGCCTTGTCCGCCTTGGCGAGGCTGAACATCGTAGGGTGCAGGCGCATGCCGATCCCCTCGAGGGGGACGCGCAGGGCGAGCAGGCCGCGGTGCCCGCCGACCGGTCCGGGGGAGGCGGACATGAGCAGGCCGTCGACCCCGGCGGTGGGCCAGGGCTTGATCCGCGAGACCCAGTCGAAGAGGTTCTTGAGGGAGCCGGGCATCGAGTAGTTGTACTCCGGGGAGACGATCACGAGGCCGTCGTGGTCGCGCAGCCGCTCGGCGAGCCGCACCGCGCCCTCCGGGACGCCTTCGCGCCCTTGCAGGTCGGCGTCGTAGAGCGGGACCGGGAAATCGCCGAGCCCGGTCAGGTCGGCCTCGGCGCCGGCCGCGGCGAGGCGCCGCACGACCGCCTCGGCGAGCGCGCGGTTGACCGATCCGGTCCGGGCGGAGGCGCACAGCACGAGGAGGCGCAGGGGTCGGGTCGCGGTCATGTCGGCGCTCCAAAGGTAGTTGACGTGTCAACACCGAAGGTAGCGCGGGTTTGCTGACATGTCAACTACCGGTTAGGCTGGGCCCATGCCCGAACCGCGATGGCTCACCGAGGAGGAGATGCGCGCCTGGCTGGGCTACCGGCGGATGCGCAACCTCATGGACCTCCAGATCAACCGCGACCTGGCCGCCGACGGCCTCTCCGAGCAGGACTACGACGTGCTGTCACAGCTCGCCGACCTCCCGGACGGGCGGATGCGCGTCTCGGAGCTCGGGACGCGGCTGCGCTGGTCGCGCAGCAGGCTGTCCCACCACCTCACCCGCATGGTGCAGCGCGGGCTCGTGGGGCGCGACGAGGTCCCCGGCGACGCGCGCGGCGCCGTCGCGGCGCTCACCGACGCGGGCGGCGAGGCCATCCGCGCCGCCGCACCGGGGCACGTCGCCTCGGTGCGCGAACACCTCATCGATCTCTTGACGCCCCAAGAGATCCGCGTGCTGGGCGACATCGCCGAGAAGGTCCTGGAGCGCCTCGAGGCGACGTGAGGGCGCAAAGCCCCGTTCGCGTTGCCGCACCCGCCGGGCTCTGCGATCATGGCCGTATGACTGAGCGCGAAGTGGACCTGGTCGTGATCGGCGCCGGACCGGTGGGCGAGAACGCCGCCGACCGGGCCGTCCAAGCCGGACTGGAGACCGTGATCGTCGAAAGCGAACTCGTCGGCGGCGAATGCTCGTACTGGGCGTGCATGCCCTCGAAGGCGCTGCTGCGGTCACCGCAGATCCTCAGCGCCGCAAAGGCGGTGGCCGGCGCGGCCGAGGCCGTGAAGGGCGAGCTCGACGTCGGCGCGGTCCTGAAGCGGCGCGACTCGTTCACCAGCGAATGGTCCGACGCGGGCCAGGTGGGCTGGCTCGAGAGCGCGGGCATCGACCTCATCCGCGGGCACGGCCGCATCAGCGGCGAGCGCGAGGTCACCGTGACCGCCGAGGACGGGACCACCACCGTGGTCCGCGCCCGGCACGCGGTCGTGGCCGCGACCGGCTCGGTCGCGAACACCCCCGACATCCCCGGGCTGCGGGACGCGAAGCCGTGGACGAGCCGCGAGGCCACCAGCGCGAAGACGATCCCCGAGAGCCTCGCGATCATCGGCGGCGGCGTCGTCGCCACCGAGATGGCGACCGCCTACCGGGCCTTCGGCGCCCAGGTGACCATGATCGTCAGGGGCGGGCTCCTCGGCGGCGTCGAACCGTTCGCCGCCGAACGGGTCGCGACCTCCCTTCGGGCGCAAGGCGTCACGATCCTCACCGAGACCGAGACCCTGCGCGTCGAACGCACGGGCGAGGGCGTCACCGTCGAGACGAGCGGCCCCACCGTGGACGCCGCCGAGGTGCTGGTGGCCGCCGGGCGCTCGCCCGCGACCGCCGACCTCGGGCTCGAGACGATCGGGCTCGAACCCGGCGCGAACCTCGAGGTCGACGACACGCTGCGCGTCGAGGGCTTCTCATGGCTCTACGCCGTGGGCGACGTCAACGGCCGGGCGCTGCTGACCCACCAGGGCAAGTACCAGGCGCGCGCGGCGGGCGACGTGATCGCCGCCCGCGCCGCGGGCGAGGCGGTGGACGACGCGCCGTGGGGCGCGCACGTGGCGACCGCCGACCACGCCGCCGTGCCGCAGGTCGTGTTCACCGACCCCGAGATCGCCGCGGTCGGACCCACCGCCGACCAGGCGCGCGACCAGGGCAAGAACATCCGCGTCGTGGACTACGACCTCGGCTCCGTCGCCGGGGCGAGCCTCTCGCGCGACGGCTACGCGGGCGCCGCGCGCATGATCGTGGACGAGGACCGCGGCGTGATGATCGGGGCGACCTTCGTCGGCCCCGACGTCGCCGAGCTCGTGCAGACCGCCACGACCGCGATCGTCGGCGAGGTCCCGATCGACCGCCTCTGGCACGCGGTCCCCGCCTACCCGACGGTGAGCGAGATCTGGCTGCGCCTCCTGGAGGCGTACGGGCGCCCCAAGGCCTGATCCGGACCGGACCGCGCGAAAGGCCGAGGCCCCTTGGGGCCTCGGCCTTTCGCGTCGAAGGCCTCAGCGCGATTCGAGGAGGCCGCGCGCGTAGGCGGCCTGGCCGGTGTGCTGCTGGTTGTCGTTGACGACGCTCACCAGGCGCACGCCGAGGGTCACCGGCGGGTCCCAGTGCTCGTCCACGACCCGGTCGAGGTCGTCGGCCGAGAGGGCGCCGACGTAGTCGAGCGTGGCGGCGTGGACCGCGTCGTAGTAGGCGCCCAGGTCGGCCGCGCTGACGCCGCTGACCTGCGAGACCTGCTCGCCGGTGTGCCCGTATCCGATGTCGCCGGTCGCGAGCGGCAGTCCGAACCGCTCCTGCCAGCCGCCCGCGGTCCAGGTCTGCTCGCGCCCGGCGACGCCCGCGACGTGGTCGTCCTGGACCCGCGCGATGTGCCACACGAGCCACCCGATCGAATTCGCCGCCGGTCCCGGCCGCGCGTCGAGGCGCTCCTGCGAGAGGCCGTCCAGCACGGCGTGGACCTCCTCCCGCACGCGTCCGAACGCGTCCGCGAAGACTCCGCTGACGTCCATGGAAACACCTCTCTGCCGGTCCTGCGCCGGTCCGGACGGCGCCCGGACGGGTCCATCCTCGCACCGGCCGCGGCGCTCAGCCGAGCGTCTCGGCGAGCAGGCGCGCCACGACGGCCGAGAGCGGCGCGTCCGTGTCGATCTCCAGGTCCGCGCCCGCGCGCAGCAGCGGCTCGACCTCGGCCTGGTCCCGCAGCGCCCGCTCCAGTTCGCCGGGCGCCTTGCCGTAGTCGTTGCCGGTGCGGTCCAGGAGCCTGCGGCGCACCGTCTCCGGTGCGGCGCTGAGCAGCACGACACGGTCGAAGTCCGGGTAAAAGGCGCCCTGGTTGGGGACGCAGCCGGCCACGAACAGCGCGCCGTCGCGGTCGGCCTCCAGCAGCGCCCGCATCCGCCGCTCGTTCCACACCCAGTCGGGCCGGGCGACCGGGCCCGGCGGCTCGGCGTCCGGCGTCGGCGAGCAGTAGCCGTAGTCGGTGTCGACCGCCTCGTAGCCGCGGGCGGTCAGCTCGCCGAGGACGGTCGACTTCCCGACCCCTGACACACCCGTGATGAGCACTCGCCGCATACCCGCAGGCTATCGGCACCCAGGGTCCGGCCGCGGCGGGCCGGCGCGGAGAACGCCGCACCGGTTTCCGTGTCAGGGCTGCGTCAGGGGTGTGACAGGGCGAGGGTGGACCGTAGTCGCATGACAAGCCAGCGCGGCCCCGCTGCCGCGGCACACCAGAGGAGCGCCGCCATGACCACCTTCGCCACGCCCGGTCCCATCGCCGCCACCGTGCAGGTCGCCGGCGCGCGGGTGCGGGTCAACGCGACCGATCGGGACGACACGGTGGTCACGGTCGAGCCCGTCGACCCCGCGAGCCGGTTCGACGTCAAGGTCGCCGAGAAGACCAAGGTCGCCTTCGCGGGCGGGCGGCTGTCGGTCAAGACCACCGCCTCGGGCCGGAAGGGCGCCTCGGTCGCCATCACGATCGACCTGCCCGCCCACTCGAGCCTGGTCGCGTACCTGGGGCACTCGACGGTGGACGCCGAGGGCTCGTTCGGCGAGTGCGAGCTGCACACCGCGTCGAGCACGGTCACGTTGGAGGAGGTCGCCGCGCTGCAGGCGAACTTCGGCTCGGGCGAGCTGGCGGTCGGCCGCGTCGCCGGGCGCACGAGCATCGACGGGGGCCGGGTCGCCGTGCGGATAGGGGAGGCAGGGGGACCTGTGCGGCTGGCGAACTCGGGCGGGCGGGTCTGGATCGGCCGCGCCGCGGCGGACCTGGACCTCACCAGCGGCCACGGCGCCTTCGACGTCGACCGCGCCGATGCCGGCGTCAGCGTGCAGACCGGCGACGGCGCGATCCGGGTCGGCCGGATCACGCGGGGCCGCGCGAAGCTGTGGAACGGCTCGGGGGACATCGAGATAGGCATCGGCGAGGGAAGCGGTGCGCAGGTGCACGCGGAGAGCAAGAAGGGTTCGGTGCGCAACGACATTGCGGCGCAAGACGATTCGGAGCGTGTCGGCGAACAGGTCACAGTAGACGCCCGCACCCGGTTCGGCGACATCGTGATCCGCCGCACGGCGAACTGACCGGCGGGGGCCCGGTCCGCAACGAGCACTGGCACGAGATTTGCTGCACCGCAACGGCTGTCAGGGACGATGGAACCCGTTCGGTGTTCACCGCAACACAAGCGGACCGACAGACACCCGGATTCGCGACCGCGAGGTGGACGCCGCGCCCGGTGATCGGCCGGGCGCGTCGTGATCAGGCGTCGAGCGTCGCTCTGACCAGCTCGGTCCAGTCCGCTTCCGCGCCTTCACGACTCGCCTCGGCGAACGCCGCGTCGCCGAGGCGGTCCCGCGCCTCCCGCTCGATCCGGTCCAGGTCCGGCTGGGTGCGGTCGACCAGGCCGCGAGCGGCGGTGCTCGCCGCGGTCAGGCGCGCGGCCTGCCCGTACTGCTCGCGGCGCAGCGCCAGGTCCGCGACCCCGACGAGCGCCAGCGCGACCACGGGCGCGATGCCCGCCTCGACCGCGGCCTCGCAGGCGGCCGCGTGCTGCGCACGCGCCTCGTCCAGGTCGTCGGCGAGACAGCCGTGCAGGCTGTGGGTGACCGCGCGGATGTACGACAGGTCGGCCCCGTCGCCGAGCACCGCGGACACGACGTCGATCTGCCGGGCCGCCTCCTCGGCGTCGCCGGCCCAGCGGGCGAGCTCCGCCTTCGACAGGGCCAGTTCGACCAGCGCGTCCGGCCAGACGACCCGTTCGGCGCTCCGCTCGGCCCTGCCCATCGCGGCGGCGGCGGCGTCGGGATCGCCCAGCAGCCAGTACAGCTGGGCCTGGCGCGCCCGCATCCGGATGACGTCGTCGACGGCGCCGATCTCGGAGACGGTCGCGATTGCCTGGTCGAAGTGCTCGCACGCGTCGGCGAACCCGCCGCGCGCGGCGATCCGGTCGGCCAGTTCGGACTGGGCGAAGGCGATGCCGAACCGCTCGCCGATCGTCCGGAACTCGGTGAGCGCCGCTTCGAGGTGCGCGTCCGCGTGCTCCCCGTCCATGCCGAGCATGATCCGCATCTTGCCCAGTTGCAGGCGCGCCATCGCGCGGACCCACGGGTCGGCGTCGTCCAGCAGGGACTCCCAGGCGGGCAGGATCGCGTCCGGCTCGCGCAGCATCCGCTCCATCGGGGCGACGAGCGACAGCAGCGGGTAGCGGCCCCGGCCGTGCCGGGCGGCCTCGTGGGCCTTGTGGATCCACTCCTCGGCTTCGCGCTCGTCGCCGCGCCCGGAGGTCAGGAACGTCGTCATCATGGCGTACACCATGGCCTGGACGTCGGCGTCGACGTCGCCGGGCAGTTTCGTCGCGGCGGCGGTCAGCTCGACGCCTTCGGCCTTGTTGCCGCTGAGCCACCAGTAGAAGCCGGCGCTCGCGGCGATCCGCATGGCCGACTGGGCGTCGCCGTCCGCGAGGGCGCCGCGCACGGCCGCGCTGACGTTGTCGTGGTCGGCCTTGAGCGCGGCGAGCCATCGGAGTTGATCGGCGCGGCGCAGCTGCGGCTCCGCGGATTCGACGAGTCCGGTGAAGTGGGCGAGGTGGGCGCGGCGCGCCGAGTCCGCGTCGCCCGCGTCCGCGAGCCGCCGGGCGGCGTACTCCTTGATGATGCCGAGCATCCGGTATCGCGGTGCGCCTTCGCCTTCGGCGAGAAGCAGCGACTTCTCCGACAGGAGGGTGAGCAGTTCGAGGACGTCGGCCCGGTCGACGGTGCCGGTGGCGCAGACCTCCTCGGCCGCTTCGAGGCTCGCCCCGCCGGCGAACACGGAGAGCCGCTGCAGCACGGTCCGCTCGGGTTCGGTGAGCAGCTCCCAGCTCCAGTCGACCACGGCGCGCAGGGTCTTGTGGCGGGGCAGCGCGGTGCGGCTGCCGCCGGTGAGCAGCCGGAACCGGTCGTGGAGGCCGTTGGCGAGCTGGTCGAGGGTCATGGTGCGCAGGCGGGCCGCGGCGAGTTCGATGGCGAGCGGCATGCCGTCCAGGGCCCGGCAGATGCGGACCATGGCGGCGACGGCGTGCGCGTCGTCGGCGAGGTCCTTGCGGACGGCGCTCGCGCGGTCGCGCAGCAGTCGGAAGGCCGGGGAGTCCTCGGCGTCGCCGGGGTCGGCGTCGCTCTCGGGCAGGGCGAGCGGGTCGACCAGCCAGAGGGCTTCACCGGTGATGCCGAGCGGTTCCCTGCTGGTGGCGAGGATGCGCAGCCGGCGGCATTCGCCCAGGACGCGGTCGGCGAAGACAGCGACCGCTTCGATGACGTGCTCGCAGTTGTCGAGGACCAGCAGGGCTTCGCGGTCGCGGATCGCGGCGACGAGGCGGGCGGTCGGCTCGAGGTCGGGGGCGTCGCCCAGGAGCGTGTCGCGCAGGCCGAGGGCGGTGAGGGTCGCCTGTGCGGGATCGCCGTCGGCGGTGAGGGGGGCGAGTTCGACCAGCCAGGCGCCGTCGGGGAAGCCGTCCAGGAGCGAGCGCGCGGCCTCGGTGGACAGGCGGGTCTTGCCCGCGCCG
The DNA here is from genome assembly GCF_900101745.1 of Glycomyces harbinensis. GTDB lineage: Bacteria > Actinomycetota > Actinomycetes > Mycobacteriales > Micromonosporaceae > Glycomyces > Glycomyces harbinensis. The sequence goes on from NZ_FNAD01000005.1 coordinate 250,352, forward strand.
CCGGGGCCGATCAGGGTGGTGAGCCGGTGCTCGGCGACGAGTTCGCGGACGACGGCGAGGTCGTCGCCGCGGCCGACGAAGCTGGTCAGTTCGGCGCGCAGGTTGGTGTCGCGGCGCTCGGGCGCCGGCCGTCCCAGCTCGCCGCGCAGCAGCGCCACGTGCAGCGCGGACAGCTCGGGCGAGGGGTCGACGCCGAGCGCGTCGGCCAGGGCCTCGCGCGTGTTCTCGTAGACGACCAGCGCCTCGCTGCCGCGCCCGGCGGCGGCGAGCGCGCGCATGAGCGCGCCGACGAGGCGTTCGCGCATCGGTTGCGCCGCCACCAGGTCGGTCAGCTGGGGGACGAGGTCGGCGCCGTGGCCGGTGGCGATCTCGGCGTCGAAGCGGTCCTCCATCGCGCTGAGGCGCAGCGATTCGAGGCGCGTGACGGCCGCGTCGAACGCGGCGCCGTCCTGGAGGCCGACGTCCTGCATGGCGGGGCCGCGCCACAGGCCGAGGGCTTCGCGCAGCAGCCGCACCCGCCCGGCCTCGTCCTCGTTGCGGGCCTGGGCGACGAGGCGCTCGAACCGCAGGGCGTCGACGTCGTCGGGCGACACCTCGAGCCGGTAGCCGCCGGTCTGGCCCTCGATCGAGCCGTCGGGCAGCGTCTTGCGCAGGCGTGAGACCAGGCGCTGCAGCGCGTTCGCGGCGTCGGCGGGCGGGTACTCGCCCCAGATCCAGTCGACGAGCGTCGACTTCTGGACCACCCGCCGCGGTTCCAGGGCGAGCGCGATCAGCAGCGCGCGCAGCCGCGCGCCCGGCACATCGGCCAAGACGCCGTCGTCCGTACGAACCTCGAATGAGCCAAGCAACCCGATGTGCACGTTGCAGATCTTGCCACGGGTGTCGAACGCCCGTCCAACGGCGGGAGCGGCGCCCGGCGTTCTCGACGGGAGGCGGGGGCCGCGACCGGACCGGGCCCTCGGCATCCGGTCGGATGCCGGGGACCCGGCGTCGCGGGCGCGCACGCGGGCGTCCCCGCTATGCGGCGTCGAGGGCTTCGAGGATCTTGCGGGTCATCTCGGCCATGACGGGGCTGGGCGCGCCCTTGTGGGCGCGGTTGGCGGCCTCGACGGCGATGGTGACGGTGGTCTTGAAGTTCTGCGCCTCGGCCTCGTCCTGGGCCGCCAGGAGCTTGACCGAGTCGGTCAGGGCGGGCAGGACGTAGTCGGCGTAGTCGGCCGCGGACTTGCCCTTGAGTTTGAAGTCGTTCTTCTTGGAGGCCAGGACGTGTCCGACCTGCCCGGTGGCCGCGGCGAAAGCCAGGGTGCCCTCGGTGGCGACCTTGTGGGCCGAGCCGGCGATGCCGGCGAAGGACAGGAGGGTCACGGCGCCGAACGCGGCGGTGCGGATGGTGGTCTGGTCGGCGGCGGCGATGGTGATGCTCATGATGTGTTCCTCTTCGGTGTCAGTCGTTCTTGCTCGATGAGGCAACTATGGGGGCCTCGACTGACACCGCCCTGTCACGAGCCTGACGCCGCCCCTGACACGGGAATCGGGTCCGAGCCGCGAGCGTGCGGCGAGCGGATCACCTGCGCCAGTAGCCGGTCCGCCACCAGTAGAGCGCGGTCCGGCTGGCGGGCCACGGGCCGGGGTCGTCGGGCGATTCGAGGTTGTCCGTGTCGGGGTCGACCGGGCGGAAGCCGGGATCGACCTACCTCGGTTCCCGGCCGTCGCCTGTAGCAGTCTGCCGGGCGTCGACCGCCCTCGGCGCCAGGTCTTCTCCGCGGTGCTCGATCGGGTGATGGCGCCCATCATGGGAACGCGATTCCACCGGGCGTCGCGCCTGGTGGGGGCGCAGGGGCGGCCGCAGCCGCCGCTTATTGGCGGCTTGACAATAAATGAGGGCCTGACTAGGCTTGCGCTGTAATATTAGTCATTATGACAATAAACATCGGACGGCACCGCCTGGCAACGTCGCCGCGGTCCCGCACCGGCGCCCCCAACGGACCGACGGACCCCTGGAGTCCCCACGTGAACACGACCGACGCCCCCTGGGCGGTCTTCTGTATGCCCCTCCAACTCGAGTACGACGAGGTGCGCAACCTCCTGCGCGGCGGCGACTTCGGCACCCGCAAGGAGCGCGACACGCACTACGCGACCACCGCCCTCCAAGGCCGCCATACCGGTTGGAACGTGGCCCTGACGGTCTCCGACCACCAGAACGAGGCCGCGGCCGTCGCCGTCGAGCGGGCCGTCGCCGCCTTCTCCCCCCAGGTCCTGTTCATGGTCGGGATCGCCGGAGGCCGGCGCGACTCGGCGATCGGGGACGTCATCGCCGCCACCGAGGTCTACGGCTACGAGTCCGGCAAGGAGACCGACGAAGAGGTCCTCACGCGGATCAAGACCCTCCCGTCCTCCTACCGGCTCACCCAGGAGGCCCGCGAGGTCGACCGCGAAGGCGCGTGGCTCGACCGCCTCGCCCTCCCCGCCCGCTCCGCGCCGCCGCGCGTCCACCACCGGCCCCTGGCGGCCGGGAACCGCGTCATCGCCGGGAACGCCTCCCTCACCGCGGCCCTGCTCCACCGCGAATGCGGTGACGCCCAAGGCATCGAGATGGAGGGCTACGGCGCCCTCGCCGCCGCGTGGCGCAACAGCGACGTCGACGTCATGGTCGTCCGCGGCGTCTCGGACCTCGTCGGCGGCAAGGACGACGCGTCCGACGCCGCCAACCAGCCGGTCGCGGCCCGCAACGCCGGCGCCTTCGCCCTGGCGCTGCTGGAGCAGCTCGAGCCCCGCACCGGCCGCGGCACCGCCTGGGAGCCGCCCCGGCAGCCGCGGCACTCCGCCGCCGACCCCGTCGCCGACCGGCGCCGGTCCAGCATCCGGGTCGAGGGCCGGGACTTCAACGGGGCCAACATCGTCGGAGGCGACCAATATGGCCGATGAGAAGGACGAACCCGAAGCGCCCGAAGGCGAACCGCCGAAGAAGGAGGAGCCGCCCAAGCCTTCCGAAGAGGACGCGAAGGAGGCCGAGGAGCCGGACGACTCGGACCCCGTCGGCGGCCTCGGCGACGAGCGGCACTTCGAGCAGGTCGAGGAGTACGCCCGGGCGCGCGGCCTCGGCCACCGCATCTTCGACGGGCGCAGCTCGCTCCAGGTCGTCTTCGCCGACAGCATCCAGGGCAACATCGTCGGCGGCGACCAGCGCAACCGCGAAGGCGAATCCGCCACCGGGCTGTACGCCGAGCGCGTCCCGCGCACGGGCCTCGACGAACTCGCCCGCGTCCTCGTCAGACCCCCCGACTGGGAGCAGATGCGGACCGCCCTGGACGAGCGCCACCTGCTGGTCCTGCGCGGGCGGCGCGGCTGGGGGCGCACCGCCACCGCGATCGCCCTGCTCTCCGGCCTCGACGCCGTCCACAAGGCCACCGTCCGCGGCGACCTCGCCGAGCTGCCCGTCGGATCGCTGCCCGAGCGGTCCGGATTCGTCATCGACGACCCCGGCGGCCGCCTCGCCGGGCTCGAAGCGCTCGACGCCGAGATGTTCGCCGACCGGCTGAAGAAGCGCGGCTCGAAGGCCGTGATCGTGGTCGACTCCCGCTCCCGCCCTTCGGGAAAGGGCACCGGCCGGTTCACCGTGGAGATGACCGGCCCGCCCGACCCGGGCGAACTCGTCGAAGCCCACCTGACCGAGCGGCTCGGAACCCTCGCCGCCGCCCGCGCCGCCCTCGACCCCGAATCCGCCGAACTGCTGCGCGCGGTCACCCCCGACACGTTCGAGGCCCAGATCCTGGCCGAGTTCGCACAGGACCTCGCCGACGCCGAGCACGGCCCGCGCACCGCCGCCGACGCCCGCGACGACTACCACGAGCGCATGAAGACCGATGTCGGCGACTGGCTCGACAAGGTCGCCGAGGACGGCGGACTCCTGGCCCTGGCCTGCTCCATGGCCGTGTTCGACGGCCTCAACTGCGAAGCGGTCCAGCGCGGCGCCGAGGCCCTCGAGAAGATCAGGGCGCCCAGGCGGACCGAGACCGGGACCGAGGCCCCCGGCATCGTGAAGCGGGACGACCTCTTCGGGAAGATCCGGGCGCGCACCGTCGCCGAGACCCGCACCGGCCGCTACGGGGAGATGGACGTCGAACTCGCCGGGTTCGTCAACGAGCGCTACCCGCCCCAGGTCCTGGAGCACGTCTGGAAGCAGTACAACCTGAAGCAGCCGCTGCTCCAATGGCTCACGCAGATGTCCGAGGACCTCGAGCTGTCCGTCGCCGTGCGCGCCGCCTCCGCCGTCGGCTACTTCGCGAGGTTCTCGTTCCCGCTGGTGCGCAGGGAGGTCATCGCCCCGTGGGCGCGCAGCAGGCGGGCCAACGAACGCGAGTTCGCCGTCGTGGCCCTCGAAATGCTCGCGCAGGACCCCGCGCGGGTGCCGCAGGCGCTCAACCTGGTGTCCGAGTGGGCCGCCGCGAACGGCGGGATGCAGCGCCTCACCGCCGCGCGGGCGCTCGGGTCCGGCGTCGGCACCGTCCTGCCCGGCGGGCCCGACCGCGACCTCGCCGCGCTCGCCGAGGGAGCCGACGACGCCCTGGCGCTGTCGGTGGCCCGGAGCATGCGGGAGCTGTTCGCCGTCGCCGACCCCGAGCGCGGCGCGGCACTGCTGTCGGTCATGGAGCGGTGGGCGGGCGAGACCCGCAAGGGCCGGCGCATCGCCGCCGTCGCGGGATTCCTCGAATGCGCCGACCTGCGCGTGCGCACCGAGTACCGCGGCGAGCGGACCGTCTGCCCGGCCCTGCTCTGGCTCGCCAGCACCAGCGGCGGCTTCGCGAACGCCGAGGACGCCGACCCCGAAACGGCCGAACGGATCGCCAAGTCCACCGCCGCGCTGCTGGCCGCGTCCCTCGTCACCCCGCAGCTGAGCGCCGAGACCGGCGCGATGCTCCGGTCCTGGGTGGCGACCGCGCGGCGCTTCCCCGCGCTCGGCGGCGAGCTGTTCGCCCTGCTCGAACGCGCCGCGCCCACGCACCGGCACGAGAACCTCATGAAACACCACCTCAACCGCCTGGCGCGGCGATGACGCCGTGCCCGAACACCGACCGCTTCGACCCCCCGAAGGACGATCCCGCATGAGCAACCCGATCATCGACCAGGGCCACATATCCGGCTTCCCCCTGCCGAAACGGCCCGACATCGAGTCCGGCCGACCCGTCTACCGCAAGACCAACGGGCAGTACGTCGCCCCCGACTCGCCCCTGACCGCCGGCGAGCTGCTGCACCAGCGCGTCAAGCGCTACTACGTCGTCGACGTCTCGCCGCACGGCGCGGTGTTCACCGGCCAGGTCCGGACCGACTCCGAGGTCCTCAAGTTCGACTTCACCGCCCGGTACGACTGGCAGGTCCTCGACCCGCTGGCGATCGTCGAGCACACCGTCACCGACGTGCCGGCCCGCTGCGAGGACCACCTGCTCGGCCTGATGCACGAGGTCACCCGCCAGTACCCGCCGAACGAGCCGGCCGCGGCCGAGCGCGCCCTCGTCCAGGTCCTCGGGGGGCGCGACTTCGACGTGTTCGCCAAGGGCATCAGGATCTCCCGTTTCCGCGCGGAACTGGAGGCGCCCGCGAGGCTCAAGGACCCGCTCCACGACCTCGCGTCCATCGACACCGAGGCCGAGATCCAGCGGCAGCGCAAGAAACTCGAGAACGAGATCGAGACCCTCACCCAGCAGGGCGAACTGGGGCGCCAGGCGCAGCGGTTCAAGGAGTTCCGCACCCTCGTCGACGGCGGGCGGGCCTCGGTGCTCGCGTTCTGGCTCGCCGAGAACCCCACCGACGCCGCGCAAGTGGTGGACGTGCTCGCCAACCAGGCCAACGAGGACAACCGGGTCGTCCTCGAGACGATCAAGTACACCCTCGAGAGCGAGCACATCTCCCCCGACCAGGCCGACGGTCTCGCCGACGCCCTGATCAAGCGCATCGGAACCAAGATCGGCCTGACCGAGGGCGCCGAGGCGATGAACCTGACCGACTACCTCCGGCAGATCACCTCCGACGAGGAGTCCGCGCCGGAGCGGGCGACCGAGTGAGGGCGGGCCATGAATGAATCCCGACTGGACCCGGTCACCACCGCGTTCCGGGGCGAGATCGCCCAACTGCTCACGCCGGGCGCCGCCGAATGGCTCTGGTTCCCGGCGGCCTTCCTGATCGCCTACCTGCTCGTGAGGTTCCTCGGCGTCGGCTTCGGGTTCCCGCTGCTGCTCAAGGGCATCGGACTCCTCGTGCAGGGCGCGGTCATCGCCGCGTCGTGGCTGCTGCTGATGCTCGACTGGGGCGCCGCGCGGGTGTACCGGTCGATCACGCCGGTCCTGGTGAACCACGTCTACGTCTACGGCGACGGGATCGCCGCCGCCGGAACGGCCGTATGCGAGCGGACCGGTTCGTTCACCGCGTGGGCGGGCGAGTCGATGCGGGGCGAGCCCCGCCGATGGGCCTGGGCGCTGTTCGGCGTCCTGTTCCTCGCCTGGAACCTGCTCGCGCACGGCATGGGCACCGACGGGGAGCCGACCTGGCCGTCCCTGGCCTGGCTCCAGTGGATCTTCGCGCAGATGAAGGCCGCCGCCTGAGCGGCGCGGGACCGTGACGCCGATCCGGTCGCCGGCCCCGTACGCGGGGCCGGCGACCGGATCGGGCTATGCCGCGACGAACGCCAGGCGCGCCGCGGGCGGCAGCGGCGCGGCGTCCGGGGAGGCCCGGAACGCCTGGACCGCGAGCGCGGCGAAGCGGCGCGAGGCCGCGACCCGTGCCGCGGGCGAGGGCGCCTGGATGCCGCCGTTCGCCATCAGCACGAGGATCAGGTCGTCCAGGGTGAAGTCGGCGCGCAGGCGGCCGGCCTCCTTGGCCCGGCGCGCCAGCGCGGCGAACGAGCCCAGCGCGTGCCCGCGGTCCGCCGCGAAGTCCATCGCGCCGGGATAGGACGACATGAACGCCGCGGTGAAGCCCCGGTCGCGCGACTGCAGCTCGCAGAGCCGCTCGATCACCGTGGAGAAGCCGCGCCACGGATCAGGGTCGGCGAGCCCCTCGTCGACGACCACGTAGCAGGCGCGCATGCGTTCGGAGAACGCCTCGGTGACGAGCTCCTGCTTGGTCGGGAAGTGGCGGTACAGGGTCGCGGGGCCGACCGCCGCGGTGCGGGCGATCTTGCGCATGGGCGCGTCCAGCCCGTCGGCGGCGAACACCGCGCGGGCCGCCTCGAGGATGCGTTCGCGGTTGTCCCTGGCGTCGGAGCGGAGATGAGTCAAACGGTCGGTCACCGCTCTCATTCTAGTCAAACGGACGGTGGCGTCCGTTAGCGTTGCCGACATGAGAGCAGTTGCGATTCAAGCGTTCGGAGGCCCTGAGGGGCTCGCGGTCATCGACCTTCCCGACCCGGAGCCCGGCGAGGGGCAGGTGCTGGTCAACGTCGAGGCGATCGGCGTGGGCGGCGTCGACGCCGTGATCCGCAGCGGCCTGCTGGGGGACTGGGGCTTCCGGGAGGGCCACGTCCTCGGCAGCGAGGTCGCGGGCACGGTGGCCGCGGTCGGCGGCGGCGTCGACGCGTCGTGGACCGGCCGGCGGGTCTGGGCGTTCACGGGCACCGGCGGCGGCTACGCCGAGCGCGTGGTCGTGGACGCCGCGGCGCTCGTCGCCCTCCCGGCGGACCTGCCGGGCGCCGACGCGGTCACGCTCGGGAGCTCGGGGATGGTGGCCCGGTTCGGCCTGCGCCACGCCCGGTTCGCCCCCGGCGAGTCGGTGCTGGTGCGCGGCGCGGCCGGCGGCATCGGCGCCATGGCGGTGCAGCTCGCCGCGCGCGGCGGCGCCGGCGCGGTGGCGGTCACGACCTCGTCGGACGAGCGCGGGCGCCGCCTGCGCGAACTCGGCGCGACCCACGTGCTCGACCGCGCGGGCGAGGCCGCGGGTGACGCCCCGGCGGGCTACGACGTCATCATCGACGTCGTCGCGGGCGCGGACCTGCCGTCGTTCTTCTCCAGGCTCGAGCCGAACGGCCGCATGGTGGCCGTCGGCGCGGTCGCGGGCTTCCCGCCGCCGGACTTCGCCGCGGCGATGATCCCGGCGTTCCAGAAGTCCCTGTCGTTCGCCACGTTCAGCGCCGACACGGTGCCCGAGTCCGAGCGGCGCGCCGCTACCGCCGACCTGTTCACCGAGGCGGCTGACGGCGGGCTGCGGGCGGTCGTGCACGAGGTCCTTCCGCTGCGCGAGGCCGCGCTGGCCCACCGGAAGATGGAGGCCGGCGAGGTGTTCGGCAGGATCGTGCTCTCGCCGACCGGGGACTGACCGCGGTCCGCGCTCGCCCTCGGCACCGCCTGCGAACGCGGCATGAGCCCGGGTCGGTACGGAACCGTGCGCCGTGCCAGTTTATTGAGTACACTCATAATAGAGTCGACTCAAAATGAGCGGACGCGTCGGAGAAGGAGCGCAGGGCCATGAAGGCATTCGTCGTCAGCAGGTACAAGGCGCCCGTGGAGCTCGCGGAGGTGGCCGAACCGCGGGTGGGCGAGCGGGACGTGCTCGTGCGGGTGCAGGCCGCCGGCCTCAATCAGCTGGACGAGAAGATCCGGGCGGGCGAGTTCAAGCAGATCCTGCCGTACCGGCCGCCGTTCACCCTCGGCCACGACGTCGCCGGCACCGTCGTCGAGGTCGGCACCGGCGTCCGCGGGTTCAAGCCCGGGGACGAGGTGTACGCCCGGCCCCGCGACCGCCGCATCGGCACGTTCGCCGAGCGCATCGCCGTCGACGAGGACGACCTGGCGCTCAAGCCCGCGTCGATCGGCATGACGGCGGCGGGATCGCTGCCGCTGGTCGCCCTGACCGCCTGGCAGGCCCTGGTCGAGAAGGGGAACGTCGAGGCCGGACAGCAGGTCCTCGTCCACGCCGGGGCCGGCGGCGTCGGATCGATCGCGATCCAGCTCGCCAAGCACCTCGGCGCCGCCGTCGCCACCACGGCGAGCGCCGCGAACGCGGACTTCGTGCGCGGCCTCGGCGCCGACGTCGTCATCGACTACCGCAGCCAGGACTTCGAGAAGCTGCTGTCCGGATACGACCTGGTGCTCGACAGCCTCGGCGGCGAGAACCTCGAGAAGTCCCTGCGCGTCCTGCGCCCCGGCGGCAAGGCGATCGGCATCACCGGGCCCCCGGACCCCGCGTTCGCGCGCGAGATCGGCGCCGGTCCGGTGCTGCGCCTCGCGGTGGCCGCTTTGAGCAGCGGGGTCCGGCGCCGGGCCCGCAGGCTCGGCGTGCGGTACGAGTTCCTGTTCATGCGCTCCAGCGGCGCGCAGCTCCAGCGGATCGCGACCCTCGTCGACTCGGGCGCGCTGCGCCCCGTCGTCGGCAAGACCGCCCCGTTCGACCAGACCCCGGAAGCCCTGGGCGCACTCGAGAAGGGCGGCATCCGGGGCAAGGCCGTCATCACCAACCCCTGACCTCGGCCGGGGCCGCCGACCCGCTGAGCGTGAACGTACGGAATCGAGGGGATCACACGATCGCCTCGTATTCGTGTACGATTTCTGCGAGTACTATAGTATTTTATTTGCCTGGGTCTGCTCAGGGCGTTCACCGGTGCGCGCACTATGGGGCGCGTGCCGGGACGCGCAGCGAATCGGCTCCGCAGAGAGGATCAATGAGGATGACCAGTGGACGCGTGCTCGTCACCACGGCGTGGCTCCGACCGGGAGACGCGGTGGACCGGTACCTGCGCGAGGCCGGACTGGAGGTGTCGCACAGCTCCTTCAAGGACCGGGCCGAGACCGGCGAGCGCCTGGCCGACCTCGTCGGCCCGTTCGACGCGATCGTCGCGGGCACCGACCCCTTCGACCGCGAAGTCCTCGCCGCCGCCCCCCGCCTGCGCGTCATCGGCAGGACCGGCGTCGGCTACGACAACATCGACGTCGCCGCCGCGACCGAGCGGGGCGTCGCCGTCTGCCCCACCCCGGGCGTCAACCGCCAGTCCGTCGCCGAGCACACCATCGGCCTGCTCCTGTCCGCCGCGCGGACGATCCCCCAGAACGTCGCCGGCGTGCGCGCCGGCGCCTGGGACCAGGTCTCCGGCCGCGAACTCGGCGGGGCCGTCCTCGGCGTCGTCGGCCTGGGCGCGATCGGCCGACTCGTCGCGACCATGGCCCAGGGCCTGGGCATGAGCGTCGTCGCCTACGACCCCTACTTCGACCACGCCTTCGCCGAGGAGCACGGCATCCGCGAGGCGGGCCTGGACGAACTGCTCGCCGAAGCCGACTTCGTCAGCCTGCACCTGTTCCTCACCCCCGAGACGCACCGCCTCATCGACGCCGCGGCGATCGACGGGATGAAGGACGGCGCGTTCCTCGTCAACGCCGCCCGCGGCGGCGTCGTGGACGAGGACGCCCTCGCCGACGCCCTGACCTCGGGCAAACTCGCCGGCGCCGCCCTCGACACCGTCGAAGTCGAACCGCTGCCGGCCGACAGCCGCCTCCGCGGCATCGACAACCTCCTCATCACCGCCCACATCGGCGCCGCCACCGTCGAATCGCGCGCCCGATCGGGCAAGATGGCCGCCCGGTCCGTGGTCGACGGACTCCAGGGCCGCATCCCGCCGCAGACCGTCAACCCCGAATGCGCCGCCGCGCGCACCGCGGCCTGAGAAGGAGGCCGAGCCATGACGACACTCCGCTTCGACGCCAACCTCAAATGGCTGTTCACCGAGCACGAGTTCGAAGCCCGCTTCGCGGCCGCCGCCAACGCGGGGTTCACCGCCGTCGAGTACCCCTCGCCCTACGGGCACGACGCCGCGCACCTGCGGCGGCTCCTCGCCGACAACGGCCTCGAGCAGATCCTCGTCAACACGCCCATGGGCCCCGCCGGCTCGCCCACCCGGCAGGGCCTCGCCTGCATCCCGGGCCTGGTCGGGGAGTACCGCGACGGCGTCCTGCGCGGCCTCGAGTACGCCACCGCGCTCGGGGCCCCGTTCCTGCACGTCGTCGGCGGGCTCGTGCCCGAAGGCGTCTCCCGCGACCGGGCCTTCGCCCGGTACGTCGCCAACATCGCCTGGGCCGCGGAGCAGACCGAGGGCACCGGCGTCCGCCTGCTGCTCGAAGCCCAGAACAAGCGGGACGCGCCCGGGTTCATCCTCGAGACCCAGGAGCAGGCCGCCGCCGTCGTGGAGGCCGTCGGACCCGACCGGGTCGGACTCCTCCTGGACTTCTACCACGCGCAGATCGACGAAGGCGACCTCATCCGCACCTACCAGCGCTTCCAGGACCTGGTCCTCCACCTCCAGATCGCCGACCCGCCCTCGCGGCACGAGCCGGGCACCGGCGAGATCGGATGGCCCGCCCTGTTCGCGGCCGTCGCCGCATCCGGCTACACCGGCTGGATCGGCTGCGAGTACGCGCCGCGGACCGATACGGTCGCGGGCCTCGCCTGGATGAAGGGGTACACCGCATGAGCTCGGCACCGAAGATCGCGCTGATCAGCGCCGTCACCGCCGCGATCGGCCCGGCGCAGGACGCGCTCGCCGCGGCGTTCCCGCAGGCGCAGGTGTGGAACCTGCTCGACGACCGCCTCCTGTCCGACGCGGACGCCCGCGGCGGCCTCGACGCGGACCTGCGCTCGCGCATGAACGGCCTGATCGGGTACGCGCTCGCCGGGGGCGCCGACGGCGTGCTGCTCACCTGCTCGCTCTACGGCCCCGTGGCGCAGGCGTTCGCGGCGGACCTGCCGGTCCTGGCCCCGGACGAGGCCGCGTTCGCCGACCTCGCGGAGGCCGGCCACCGGCGGATCCTCGTGGTGGCCTCGTTCGCGGCCGCGAAGGACGACTCGGCCGCCCGCCTGCGGGACGCGCTCGGCGCGGACGGCGCCGAGGTCACCGGGATCGCGGTGCCGGAGGCCATGGCGGCGACGAAGGCCGGGGACGCCGAGGGCCTGGTCACCGCGCTCATCGGCGCGTGCCGCCCGCTCGCCGCCGAAGTGGACGCCGTCTTCCTCGCGCAGTACTCGCTGGCCCCGGCCGGCGACCGGCTCCAGGAGGCCCTCGGCGTCCCGGTCGTCTCCGGACCGGCGAGTTCCGCTGCGGCCCTGCGGCGATCGATCGCACCGGAGCCGTCCTGACCACCGGCGGCGCGCCCCGCGCCGCGCCCCGCACCGCCCCGACCGCCAACCGCCAGAAGGAAACCGCCATGACCGGCTCCATCACGCTGTTCTCCACCCTCGCCGTCCGCAAGGCCCTCGACGACGTCGTCCTCGCGGCGTTCACCGCCGACACCGGCATCGCCGTTCACACGGTGTTCGACCCGACGGTCCAGCTCGTCCGCCGCATCGACGCGGGCGAGGCGTTCGACGTGATGATCGGGGTGACCGGCTCCTTCGACCCGCTCGCCGAACGCGGCATCGTCGACCTCGCCACCCGCACCCCCATCGCCCGCAGCGGCATCGGCCTGGCCGTGCCGCCCGGCGCGCCCCTGCCGGACATCGCCGACAAGGACGCCTTCGTGCGGACCCTCCTGGGCGCCCGCAGCGTGGCCTACTCCGTCACCGGCGCCAGCGGCATCTACTTCGCACGGCTCATTCAGGACCTGGGCATCGCCGACCGCCTCAACGAGCGGGCCACGATCATCGAGAAGGGCTTCATCGCCGAGGCCGTCGTGGACGGGCGCGCCGACGTCGCGATCCAGCAGCTGAGCGAACTCCTCTTCGTCCCCGAGGCGCGGATCGTCGGCCCGTTCCCCGCGGAGGTCCAGCACTACACCGAGTTCTCCGCGACCCTCGCCGCCGGCGCCGCGTCCGAGGAGGCGCGGGCGTTCGTGGACTACCTGACCGGTCCGGGCGCCGCCGCGGCCTACCGGCGGACCAACCTCGAAACGGCGTGACCCGTTGCGGAGGCCGCCCGGCGGCCTCCGCGGCGCTCGGGGATCCGCGCCACTGGTATCGAATCGGACCCGATCCTGTATGGCAGAATCAAGGTCCGTACGAGAAGGAGCGTTCCAGTGATCACGAGCAGGCGGTCGACTCGCGAACCGGTCGCGGACCGGATGTACAGCGTCCTCCTTCGCCAGCTCCTCGACGGCCGCCGCACCGCCGGCGAGCCGCTCAACATCGGCGCCCTCGCCCGCGAACTCGAAGTGAGCCAGACGCCGCTGCGCGAAGCGCTCGCGCGCCTCGAGCACACCGGCCTCGTCCGCCGCGAGGCCCTCAAGGGGTACCAGGTCGCCGACGCCCTGAGCGACCGCGAGGTCGCCAAGCTCATGGACGCGCGCATGGTCATCGAACCCGAACTGGCGCTCCAGGCGGGCCTGCGCACCACCCCCGAGTTCCTCGACGAGCTGCGCGCCACCGTCGAGGACCTCGACGCGACCGTCCCGCACGCCGACGACGACCCCGAGGGCTTCCGGCACTACTGGACCTCCGACGACGCCTTCCACCAGCTGATCGCCGCGCAGAGCGACAACCCCTTCCTCGAGCACGCCCTGCACTCCCTCGACGGCCAGATGCAGCGGTTCCGCCTGTTCACCAAGCGCGGGCGCACCGGCGCCGGCAACGCCGCCCGCGAGCACCGCCTCATCCTCGACGCCCTCCAGGCGCGCGACGCCGACCTCGCGGCCTCCCTCATGCGCGGCCACATCGAGGGCGCGAAGGCCCGCGTCCTGAAGTAGCCCGACCGGGTCCGCTCCGGCCCGTCCGTTCCGCACACCGCTCACCGGCCCTTGCTCCGCACCGGGCCGGTGCTCGGCGTGCGCAGCGCAGGGACGGGCGCTGGAATCGCGCGCTCTATACTGTTGGATCTTGAGTTAAACTATAGTATTGTCATCCGGGCAGTAGCCCACACGGTTTCAAAGAGGAGGCCAGACCATGTCGTATCCCCTTACCCCTCGGCCCGCCCCGCGCAAGTCCGCGGCGGAGGGCACCCCATGAGCGACTACATATCGGTCATCGCCCTGGCCGCCTTCATCGGCACGATCGTCGTCTGGAACGTGCTGTTCAAGCGCAACATCGGCGAGTCCATGTTCGTCGGCTTCATCGTCAGCGCCCTCTTCGCGGGAACGGACTTCCCCTCGGCCCTGTGGACCGGGCTGACGGAGGGGTTCATGAACGAGGTGACCTACGCGGCCCTCGCCTTCGTGATCGTCGGCGAACTCCTGGTGCGCGTCGGCATCGTGCAGCGCATCGTCGACGTCCTCAGCTCGATGATCGGGCGCTTCCGCGGCGGCTCGATCTACGCCGCGACGCTCGGATCGGCGCTGTTCGGCGCGGTCGCCCACAACGGCGCGGCCACCGCGGCCACCGTCGGATCGATCACGATCCCGTGGATCAAGCGGTCCAACGCCAGCGGCGAGACCGCCGCGACGGTCCTGGGCGGCAACGCCGGCATCGGCGCGGTGTTCCCGTTCAGCGGCGCGTTCTTCCTGCTGCTGGCCTTCCCCACCGTCGTCGGGGACCTGTCCTCGAACGACGTCATCCTGACCGCGTTCGTCGCGGCCCTGTGGTTCCTCGCCTCCCGCGTGATCGCCGCGTACGTCATGATCCGCGCCCGAGGCGTCGGCGCCATGAACCCCGAGGACCTCCAGCCGCTGCGGCGCACCGTCAGGGCCGGCTGGTCCTCGTTCATCGTGCTCGCCGCGATCGCCGTCCCGATCCTCGCCACCAACGGCGCCTCCGGCGAGGCCGTCACCGAGCACATCGGCGCCGAGGCCGCCGACACGATCCCGGTGCTGTTCTGGCTGCCCGTCGCGATGCTCATCCCCGGGCTCATCGTCGGGCGCAGGCTCCTGCCGAAGACCGGCAGGGCGTGGTGGGGCTTCCTCGGCGACGTCAGCCCCAAACTCGGACTGGTCGCGGTCACCATGATCGCGGCGTTCTCCGCCTCCGAGGTCATCTCGAACCTCGGCCTGGGCGAGCAGCTCGCGCCGATCCTCGAGCAGCTCGGCGCCGTCCCGGCCGTGCTCGCGGCGATCGTCGTCGGGGCCCTCATCATCGTCATCGCGGGCCCGCTGAGCACCACCGGGACCATCGCGGCCGTCGGCGGCGTCGGCTACGCCGCGCTGACGGCCGTCGGGGTCGCGCCCGCCGCGGCCTACGCGTCCGTGCTGGTCTGGGCCGCTTCGGAGAGCGCCTCGCCGCCGGGCGCCGCGCCGCTGTACGTCGCGGCCGGCATCGCCGACGTGAACCCGGTCAAGACGTTCAAGCCGGTGATCTTGTACTACCTCATCCCGACGTTCGTACTCGGCGTGCTCATGGCCGTCGGTATCGCGTGGGTCCCGTGAGCTCGACAGACAGGAGAACGGAACGATGAGCAGCCTACTGTCCGCCGCGTCGCGGATCTGCATCGTCATCCTCGTCATCGGAGGCTTCGTCGTCACCTTCACGCAGGTGGTCGGCATCCTCCTCGGCAACGCCGACATGGTGGTCTTCGGGGGCACGACCCTCTTCCAGCCGGTGTGCGTCGTCGCCGGCCTCGCGGGGGTCTTCGCCTTCCTGCGGATGTACACGAGGGACGGCAGGGCCGACGTCGCCCGCGACGACATCGACACCGACGAGGCCTGACCCGGCACTCGAGGCCGACAAGGGCCCTGCCGGCTTCCCGTGAGGGAGGCCCGGCAGGGCCCGTTCGCGCCTCTGCTTTGTCAATGAATGAAACTAATCGGTCCTCAGAACTGGAGGCAGGAGCGGATCGCCAGCACGGCCCCGGCCCGGGCCCACTCCACGAACTCGAACGGCTGGATGTCGAGGGTGACGGGGCCGCCGGTGGGGTGGCGGTGCGCCTCGATCGCGGACTCCATCTCGGTGCGCGCGATCTCGGTGACCGCGATGCCGTCGCCGGTGATCACGATCTTCTCGGGGTCCATGGTGTTCGCGACCATCGCCACCAGCGTCCCGAGCGCGCGCCCGGCGTCGCCGAAGGCGGCCATGGCGGCGTGGTCGCGGCCGCGGGCGAGCGCCACCGCCCCCGGGTAGTCGAGGCCGGGCGTGCGCAGCGAGGCGACGATGGACCCGTTGGGGAGGTAGACGCTGACGCACCCGCGGTGCCCGTGCCCGCACATGGGCCCGTTCGAGTCGACCAGCTGGTGGTCGACGCGGGCGCTCTTGCCGTGGGCGCCGGTGACGACCTTCCCGTCCGCGACCAGGCCGAGGCCGACGCCGGCGCCGACGGTGAGCAGCGCCATCGAGTCGAAGCCGGCGCCCACGCCGAACCAGTGCTCGGCGGCCGTCAGGGACCGCACGTCGTTCTCGGTGGCGACCGGTACGCCGATGCGCTCGCGGACGAGGTCGGCGAGGTGGACCCGGTACCAGCCCAGGAACAGCGACTCCACGATGATCTGGTGCCCGTCGGCGTCGGTGACGTCCCCGGCGAGGCAGATCCCCGCCGCCGCGATGTCCGGATGGGCGGCCCTGAGGCGGTCGTGGACCTCGCCGATCTGCGCGACGACGTCGTCGACGGCCTTGGAGCGCAGCGGTTCGTCATGGGAGGCGAGGACCTTCGCGGTGAGGTCGGTGACCACGGCGAACAGGTCCTCGCCGGTGAGCTTGACGCCGAGGAAGCTCCGCGCGCCGGGGCGGACGTGGAGCAGTTCGCTGGGCCGGCCGGTGGTGCCGCGCAGCTGCGAGGCGCCTTCGGCGACGAAGCCGTGGTCGACCAGCGTGCGGGTGACGCGGGTGAGGCTCGCGCGGGACATGCCGAGCTCCCGGGCGATCTCGGCCCGCGACTTCGGGCCGTGGATCAGCAGTTCGCGCAGGGCCTGGCGCTCGACGCCGCCGAGTGCCGGCCACGGTTCGGACTCCTCGCCGGGGAGGGCCGTGAAACTCGTCATTCGAAGCTCCTTGCTTTGTTGCCTGACGAACTCGTCCACTGTGCCTGTGAAGGCATATTAGGCGATATATCCGAAATTTATACGACTGGAACTCGGTTCGTACACCGACTTGATTTCATACATTGACAAAGTAAGCGGTGGCTGTGTACCGTACTGCGCACCGGGCGTGCCATGCAAATACATCGATCTTGGCGTGGTCGGGCCGGCAGCTCCCATCCCCTTCTCAAGGACGAGGACGACAACATGGCTACTCCCTCTGGCGGCTCGCCGGTCCGGCGCCGCTCCCTGTTCAAGGCGGCCGGCGTCGGCACGGCCGGCGCCGCCGGCGTCCCGCTGGCGTCCGCCTGCGGCGAGGTCAGCGGCGGCGAGGGCAATGTACAGGAGGTCGACCCGACGCTCGGCATCCTGCCCGAGTACAAGGAGTGGCCGCTGCCGATCGAGCCGGACCTGCTCGGCGACCCGCCCGACCACCCCAGCGGATACCTCGCGTACCCGAACCCGCCCGCCCGGGCGATCACCACCCCGCCGGGCAACTCCGGCTCCTACCAGGTGTACGTCCCCAACTGGGGCCCCGCTCTGACCGCGGACGACCCGTACCTCCTCGCCATGCAGGAGGCCACCGGCGGCACGAAGATCGAGTTCGTCCAGAGCGACGGCGAGGCGTTCGCCGAGGCGTCGACGCAGTGGATCCAGGCCGAGGAGTTCGGCGACGCGATCTTCATGTTCGGGTGGATGACCAACTCCCACGCGAACTTCAACGAGACCGTCGTCAACCGGTTCGCCGACATCACCGACATCGTATCGGGCGACATCGCCGAGCGGTGGCCGCTGCTGGCCGGTCGCGGCGACGCCGCCTGGGCCGACTCGGTCTGGTCGGCCGACCCCGAGGACCCCGCCGGGACCGCCGGGATCTACGGCGTCCCCTGGACCCTGCTGGGCGGACCCGGCAACGCCTTCTTCCACCGCGCCGACCTGCTGGCGGAGGGCGGCTTCGCCGTGCCGACCACCGTCGAGGAGCTGCTGGAGACCGCCCGCGCCTGGTCGGACGACTCGGCCGGCAGGTGGGCGATCGGCGGGTCCGACTACATGTCCAAGGCGTGGTTCCGCCTCGAAGCCACCGGCTGGCTGTGGGACGGCTCGGGCCTGGTCCACAACAACGAGCGCTCCGAGTTCAAGGAGTGGGTCCGGTTCCAGCGCACGCTGACCGACGAGAAGCTGCGCCACCCCAGCGTCGGCAGCGCCGACTTCGACGGCAAGACCCTGCACCGGACCGGCGAGATCCTGTTCGACCAGGACGGCTGGAGCCGCTGGTGGCAGATGACGCAGGAGGTCCGGGCGACCGGCGAGAACCCCGCGTTCGCACTCGGCCCGGTCGGCGCGCTCACCTACGAGGGCCGCGAGCCGATGTACCACGCCGCGCGCGGCGTCGGCGGATGGCTGTTCTTCCGCAAGGACCTCGGCGAGGACGCGATCGCCGAACTGCTCGACGTGTCCAACTACGCGGCCGCCCCCTACGGGACCAAGGAGTACGAGACGACCTTCTTCGGCTTCGAAGGGCAGCAGTTCACCTACGACGCCGACGGCAGGCCCGCGTTCACCGAGGCGGGCGTCAAGGGGTTCCAGGACTCCCTGGCGTACACCGCGATGAGCGGCGCCACCGAGTACCTGCTCGAAGGGCCCGCCGACATCGTCGAGGCCCGCTTCGCGTTCGACGAGGCCATCCAGCCGTACCTGGACGAGAACCCCTTCCAAGGACTGCGCCTGACCGGCCCCGAGGCCGGGAACAACGCCGGAGCGGTCTTCGACGAGAAGGTCAACGACATCGTCTACGGCCGCGCCGAACTGAGCGAACTGGACGCGGCGGTCGAGACCTGGAGGGCCGACGGCGGCGACGAGGCCCGGGAGTTCTACGAGAAGGCCTACAAGCAGCTGCACGGCGAGTGACGGGCACGGGCGGGGCCCCGGTCCCGCCCGCGCTCCCCGGTCCGGCGATCCCCATCGGAGATGACGAGAGCGACATGGCAGTGACAACGGAACCGGCCGGGCGCGCCGCCGAGACCCCGCCGAAGACCCGGAAAGCCAAGGCGCCCAAGGCGAGGCGCCGGCCGCTGCGCCACCGCCTGCGGCGGGACTGGGCGCTCATCGTGCTCACGGCGCCCGCGATGGTCCAGCTCGCGGTCTTCTTCTACGCGCCTTCCGCGTACAGCGTCATCGCGTTCATGGACTACAGCCCGTACCGGTCGCTGTGGGAGAACCCGATCATCGGGTTCACGCACTTCCAGATCCTGTTCCAGGACCCGTACTTCGTCGACGCGCTGCTCAACACGCTGAAGTTCGCGTTCGCGCAGCTGCTGTTCGTCTTCCCGTTCTCGATCGTGCTCGCGCTCGTCATGCACTCGGTCGTCTCGACGAAGCTCCGCAGCACCTTCCAGTCGATCGTCTACCTCCCCTACTTCTTCTCCTGGGTCCTGGTCGTCTCGGTCTTCACCCAGGTGCTCGGCCAGGACGGCCTGTTCAGCCGGTGGCTGGTGGGCATGGGCGGCGAACGGCTCGACATCACCCGCGACCCCGACACGTTCATGTTCCTGGCCTGGATGCAGTGGACCTGGAAGGACGCCGGCTGGGGCATGATCATCTTCCTGGCCGCCCTGGCGGCGATCAACCCCGCGCTGTACGAGGCGGCGGCGGTCGACGGCGCGAACCGCTGGCGGCGGCTGTGGCACATCACGCTGCCGAGCATCCGCCCGGTGATCGTCCTCCTGCTCATCCTCCAGCTCGGCGGCATCCTCTCGGTCGGCTTCGAGCAGTACCAGCTCCAGCGGGCCGCGGTCGGATGGGGCGCTTCCGAAGTACTCGACACGTTCGTCTACTACCGGACGATCCTGTCGTCCAACGGCGAATCGCTCGGCACCGCGGCGGGACTGTTCAAGGGCCTCATCGGGCTCCTGCTCATCCTCGCCGCCAACAACATCGCCCACCGCTTCGGAGAGCAAGGGATCTACCAGAAGTCATGAGTGCCACCGCCGCCACCCGCACCCGCCGCCGCGACAGGCGCCCCGTCTGGGACGAGGAGCCGTCGTTCCTCGGCAAGTCCGCCAAGGCGCTGTTCCTGGTCTGCTACGGCGCCGCGATCATCGTCCCGCTGTGGGCCGTGCTCGCCACCAGCCTCGCCACCGAGGAGGCGCTCGCCGGCTCGGGCGGCGACATGATCTTCTTCCCGACCGACGTGAGCTTCCAGGCCTACCGCGAGATCCTGTCCGGCGGCGCGGTCACCAGGTCGCTGCTGTTCACGCTCATGCTCACGGCCGTGGGCACCGCCATCAGCCTGGTGCTCACGGTCGGCGCGGCCTACGGGCTGTCGCGGCCGGGGTCGACGTGGCACCGCAAGTTCCTCACGGCCATCCTCATCACGCTCCTGTTCGCCCCCGGCATGTACCCGTCGTACCTGGTGGTCCAGGACCTGGGCCTGCTGAACAACATGTGGTCGCTGATCCTGCCGGTGTGCTTCAGCGCCTGGAACCTCATCGTCCTGCGCACCTTCTTCATGACGAGCGTCCCCGGCGAGCTGATCGACGCCGCGAAGATCGACGGCGCCGGGGAGTTCCGGACCATGTTCAAGGTCGTGCTGCCGATGTCGAAGGCGATCCTGGCGGTCATCGGCCTGTTCTACGCCGTGGGGTACTGGAACACCTACTTCCTCTCCGTGCTCTACACGCCCGGACTGGAGACCAAGCCGATCCAGGTGCTGATCCAGCAGTGGCTCATCGCGTCCACCGGGCCGGCGGGCCAGGACGCGGCCGCGGCGGCCGCGATCTCCTCCGGCATGGACAACGCCCCGGCCGCTTCGCTCAAGATGGCCGCGGTCGTGTGCACGATCATCCCGATCGTCGTCATGTACCCGTTCATCCAGAAGCACTTCACCAAGGCGGTCATCACCGGCGCCGTCAAGGGCTGACGTCAGGCCCGCTCCGTCCAGTACCGGTGGAGCCGGTCGGCCAGTTCCGCAGGGCGGCTGAGCATCACGCTGTGGGCGCCGTCGATCTCGTCGGGGACGATGCCGAGGCGGTCGGCGACGACGGGCCGCATGAACTCCGGCGGGAAGAAGCGGTCGTCGCGGCACAGCAGGAACCGGGTCGGCACGTCGGGCCAGGCCTCGAGCGGGGACGGCTCGTCCCACTTCCCGCCCCCCTGGTCGCGTCCGTGCCGCAGCGCCTCCTGCGCGAGCTCGACCGGCAGATCGTGCATGAACAGGTCGATGACCTGCTTCTTGGTGTCCATCGCGAGGCCGAGTTCACTGTGGCCGGTGGCGGACCACCACGCGCCCATGGACTCACCGGGCAGCGGGACCATGGCGGTCACCAGCACCATGAGTTCGACGGGCGTGCGCGAGCACGCGATCGGCGCGGTCAGGCCGCCGAGCGAGTGCGCCACGACCACGACGTTCGGTCGCCCCGCCGCGGCCTCGACCACGGCGTCGGCGTACTCGCTGAGGCCGTTCGCGTCGTCCTCGATGGGCAGGTCCACCGCGATCGCCTCGTGTCCGCGCTCGCGCAGCAGCGGGGCGACCAGGTGCCAGTCCCATGAGCTCGAACCGCCGCCGTGGATGAGGACGAACGTGGCCGGTTCACCGTGTCGCATGCGGGAGCTCCTTCGGACGGGGAGTACGGGCTCCGACCGTATCCCCGGGGACTGACAGCGCCCCCGCGGCGACCGGAGTCGCCACGGGGGCGGGGGTCGTCGCCGCCGAACGGCTTCGCACCACCCCTCGATACGGTGCGCCGCGGGTGCGAACCCTAGGACCGGGTCGCGGCCAGCTCCGGGTAGAGGACGCTCGGGTCGGCGTTCAGGATCGCCTTGAGATCCGCCGTGACCTGGTCGGCCAGGATCTCCAGGGCGCCCGCCTCGATGCCGTCGAGTCCGATCCGCGCGATGTCCGCGGGGTCGCTCTTCTCCGCCTCGACGCCGGCGAGCATGTCGGTGTCGACCCCGGCGACGTGCAGTCCGACCACCTGCGTCCCCTGCGCGGCGAGTTCGAGCCGGGCCCCGTTGGTGAGGCTCCACGAGGCGGCCTTGGCCGCGGAGTAGGCGTGCCCCATGCCGGCCGAGCGCCACGAGAGCGCCGACAGCATGTTGAGGATCGCCCCGCCGCCGTTCGCCCCGAGCACCGGCGCGAAGGCCCGGACCATGTTCAACGTGCCGAAGAAGTTGGTCTCCATCTCCCGCCGGGTCGCGTCCTCGGAGCCGTCGAGGAGGTTCGCGAACGTCGTGATCCCCGCGTTGTTGATGAGGAGGGTCGCATCGGAGGCGGTCTTCGCGGCCGCCGCGACCGACGCCGGGTCGGTGATGTCGAGCTGCACCGCCTCGACACCGGGGAAATCGATGGATTCGACCCGGCGGGAGGCGGCATAGACCTTGGCGGCGCCGCGTTCTAGGAGTTGATGCGCGAAATGGCGGCCCATGCCGCGGTTGGCGCCGGTGACGATTGCGATCGATCCTTGGATGTCCATGTGGTCGAAGCTAAGACCTCACGTCGGCGTCAGGGGCAAGCAACGGTGGCGGACGCCACAAGATCGAGGAGGCCGCGGATGCGGATCGGGGAACTGGCCGGGGCGACGGGGGCGACCGTGCGCGCCATCAGGTACTACGAGGAGCAGGGCCTCCTGCGGCCCGAGCGGACCGCGAGCGGCCAGCGGATCTACACCGAGGACGCCGTCGACCAGGTCCTCTGGGTGCGGACCCTGCTGCGCAACGGCTTCCCCAGCAGGGCGATCGCGAAGCTCCGCAGGTGCACGAGCGCCGAGGAGATCACCCCCGAGCAGCGGGCCGTCATCTACGAGGAGCACGCCCGCATCGAAGCCGAATACCGCGCCATAGCCGCCACGAGAGACCGCTTCGAATCGGTACTCGCCTTCATAGGCGACGCCCCGAAACCGATCTGAACCATCGAACACGGCCGGATGCGCACGGTATTTTCCTGTCAGGTGGTGCGTTGGGCGTCGATCGCGGTCTCGGAGCCGGTGACGGTCATCAGGTCGTCCTGGAAGGTCACCGAGATTGCCGCGTCACCGATGATGGGGTCGGCCGGGCGGTATTCGCCTTGGCTAGTGGGAACCAGCGTGAACGCGGGAGGGTCGGCGCCGTACTCGACGGCGCCGATCTGGCCCTGCTCATCGAGGGCGTACCAGACCAGCATGTCGCCGTCTTGGCCGCTGACGCGCACGTAGGTGTGCAGTTCGCCGTCCTCGTCGGCGGTTCCGGCGAGCTCGATGTCGGTGAGGGGGCCGAGGTCGGTCTCGATCGCGGCGCGTTCGGCGCGGCCGACGGCGGAGTCGCTGTCCAGGAGTGTGAGGACGGCGTCCTCGTGGGCGGCGACGTCCTCGGCTGCGAAGTCGTCGGAGCCGAACATGGCGGCCACGGCGTCGGCGCCGTCGGCGGTGACGACGAGGCCGTCGTCGTCGGCGGCGACGGTGAGGGTCGAGCCCGAGTCGAGCGTGTAGACGCCTTCGCGCGCCTGGAGTTCGGCCGGGTCGACGTCGGCCCGCTCGTCCGGGACCTGGATCGGCTCGCCCGCGGCGAGAGCCGGAAGGACCACTTCCAGCAGCTCCTCCGGCAGGACGTCGTCGGTGTTGCTCGCGATCGTGATCGTCGTGCCGGTCTCGGGCAGCCAGGTCGTGACCGCGCTGTGCCCGGTGTCGCCGCCGCTTCCGGAGGCGCCCACGACCGGGACGCCGAGCATCTCCGGGCCGATCCAGACTCAGCCGGGGATCTCGGAGGAGCCCTCGCCGTGGTCGAAACCGGTGCCCAGCAGCAGGTCCACCGCCTCAGGGGAGATGATCTCGCCCGCGAACAGGGCCGTGGTCCAGTCGGCCAGTTCGCCGGCGGTCATCGCCAGGTCGCCGTTGCCCGCCATGGCCCAGTGCGGTCCGGCGAAGCCGCCCGACTCGGACGCGGGCTCGCCGTCCGTGTAGCCGACGGCGCGCGGCCCGGACGGGACCGGTTCGCCGTCCCAGAACCCGCCGATGCGCCCGCCGGGGAGGGTGAGGACCTCCTCGGTCATGTACTCCCTATAGGACGATCCGGACTGCTCGTCCACAATGAGCGCCAGGAGCGAGTAGCCGGCGTTCGAGTAGAGGTACTCGCCGCCGGGCGGGAACGCCGACTCCAGGCCTCTGATGGCCGCTATCGCCTCCTCGCGGTCCAGCGGCCGGTGGTCGGCGCCGTGACCGCCTTCGAGGCCGCCCGTGTGCAGCAGCAGCTGCTCCACGGTGACGTCGGCGGCCGGTCCGCCCAGGCCGGGTAGGAGCGCGCCCGCCCGGTCGCCGAGCGCGAACACGCCCCGGTCCACGAGGTCCAGGACCGCCGCGGCGGTGAACGCCTTGCTGACCGACCCGATCCCGTACACGGTCGCGTCGGTGTTCGCGGTCCCGGCCGCGACGTCGGCCAGGCCGAACGCGGCCCGGCAGTCGAGGCCGCCGCCGTCGATCGCCACGGTCCCGCTGAAACCGGCGTCGGCCCAGGCGCTCAGCGCGGCGGCCAGGTCGGGGTCGCACGCGGCCTCCGCCGCCGGATTGGTATCCGAATTCGCGGTGCAGGCGGCCGCGAGCATCGCGACCGCCAGGATGGGAGAGATGCGCTTCATGGGCCGAACGGTAGGGGCGGGGCCGTGAACCGGATGTAAACGAGCGGCACGCCTCCGCGAGGCCGGAGCCCGGAAGTACGCGGCACGGTTGTCGGGCCGTTGCACTCGGCCCTGATCGTGGCCGGCGTACCGCGGGCGTCGAGCCGTTCTCGGCCCGGGAACGCGGCCGCGTTCCCGGGCACGATGCCGTCAGCCTTGGCCGTCGAGCCATTCGTGGAATTCGGGGCCGGCGAGTTTTGCGTGCGGACTGGGCAGGAAGGCGCCCGCGGCGGCGAGGGCGGCGTCCGGCATGTCGGGGTCGTCGACACCGACGACCTTGACGCCCCGGCGGGCGCCGAGGAGCGCGGCCGCCTCGGGCATGGTCTCCCTGCGCGGACCGGCGATCTCGGGGATCGGTGTCCCGGAGGGGTGCCGGGTCAGCGCGTCGGCGGCGAGGGCGATCAGTTCCTCGGCCACGGTGCGGGCGGCCACCAGTTGGGTCGGCAAGTTCGGGACGTAGGCGCAATCGCCTTGCCGCCAGTCCAAGAGCTGCTCGACGAACTCGTGGAACTGCGCGGCCCGCAGCAAGCGGGCGGGCAGCGGCCCAGACAAGTGGGTCTCCTCGTGAACTTGCTGCGCGGCGATGAAGCCACCGGTGGCCTTGTCGGCACCGATGATGGAGGCGGCCACGATCCGGCCGACTCCGGCCCGCCGCCCGGCCTCGTGGAGGTTTCGGGTCGCGGTGCGGAAGAACTCGGCGGCAGCCTCCTGGTCGGAGGCGTGCCACGACGCGACATCGACGATGGCGTCGACCCCGGTCAGGGCCTCGTCGAGGCCTGCGCCGGTGATGACGTCCACGCCGGTGGCCCGGGACATCGGAACGACCTGGTGCCCTTGCTCGGTGAGGACGTCGACGACGTGGCGTCCCAGGCGCCCCGTCGCCCCTGCGACGGCGATCTTGTTGGTGCTCATGGCCGCTGCCTTTCTATTCGCTGTAGTTCTGACCGGGAGGCATGCCGGGGATCGGTTTTGCGATGAGCGCGACGGGAGTGAAGAAGCCGATGTGGGCGAGCGCCATGACCAGGTCCCAAAGCCCCTTGTCGTCGTAGTGCGCGGCGGCTCTGGCGTGCATCTCGTCGGGGACCCGTTCGCCGATCGGGTTCGGGGACAGCACGGCTTCCACGAGCTCGAGCGCGACCCGCTCGGCGTCGGTGAAGCACGAAGCGGTCCGCCAGGTCGCGACGGCGGCGATCCGCTCTGCTCGTTCGCCGGCCGCTCGGAGGTTCGCCGAGTCGCGGACGGCGAAGTACGTGCTGCCGAGGATCTGGCCCGCGCGCAGCTCCATCAGTCGGACGGTGGACCGCGGGACACTGCTCTCCTCGACCATCGCGTGCAGCCCCCCGGCGAGGTCGGCCATGCCGGGGAGGAGCGGGAGGGGATTGGGCATGCGCGAGCGTGCTGGCGTGGCGGGTGTGTCCATGGGTGGTCTCCTGTTCTGGTTTCCGGCCGGTGCCGGTGGCGTCCTTCTGGCCACGAGACGCCGGCAGCCCGGCTGCTGTGACAGCGGCGGCACTGTGACGAGGACCGCCGCCCGGGGCTGTCACAAAGCGATGGCGGTCGGCGTCACGTGCGTGTGACAGTGCAGAGGACGAGGCGGGAGTCCGGAATGAACCTGGGCGGCGAACGGGCTGGGGACGCGCGTGATGCCGCGACCGAGGTGTTCGTGGACCATCGGAACCTGCTGTTCACCGTCGCTTACGAAATGCTCGGTTCGGCCGCCGACGCCGAAGACGTCCTGCAGGAGACCTGGCTGCGGTGGGTGGGAATCGACCACGCGGCCGTCGGCGAGCAGCGCGCCTACCTGGTGCGGATCGCCACCCGGCTGGCGCTCGACCGGCTGCGGCAGCTCAGCCGCCGCCGGGAGACGTACATCGGGCCGTGGCTGCCCGAGCCTTTGCTGACCGCACCTGACGTCGCCGAGGACGTCGAGCTCGCTGAGAGCGTCTCGATGGCGATGCTGCTGGTCCTGGAGACCCTCGGGCCGATCGAACGGGCGGTGTTCGTGCTGCGCGAGGTGTTCGGCCTGGGCTATGGCGAGATCGCCGAGGCCGTCGACAAGACCCCCGCCGCGGTCCGCCAGATCGCCCACCGGGCGCGGGCGCACGTCGCCGATCGCCGACCGCGCGGCACTGCCTCTCCGGCCGACACCCGGATCGCGCTCCAGGCCTTCCAGCGCGCGGTCGAGACCGGCGAGCTCCAGCAGCTCCTCGACATCCTCGCTCCCGACGTCGTCGCCCTGAGCGACGGCGGCGGTCTCCGGCACGCGCTACCACACCCCGTGGTAGGCGCGGACGAAGTGGCCGGTCTCCTGGCGGTCGGCTGGTGGCGCCGCGATGCGGAACGTACGGTCGAGCAGGTGCAGGTGAACGGCGCCCCGGGACTCCTCGTCCGAATCGACGGGAAGATCGATGGCGTAGTCGCGGTTCGGATCGAGCACGGCCTCGTCACCGGTGCCTACCACGTCCGCAATCCCGAGAAGCTCTCCCGTATGGAATCGGAAACCGACGTGCGCCGCTCGACCGGTTCACGCGCTCGGCGATAAAGCACGGTGCCCTCGAACACCACCGTCGAAGTCATAGACGAAGTCCTCGAAAACTCGCACCAACCTCTGCATCGCTCAATCATGCTGAACTGGACCCGGAGCAGCCGACGCGATTTCGCCTGATGCGATCGAGGGGTACGCAGCCTCAAGGTCGCTCCTCCGAAGACTCATCACCTTGCTCGGGTGATGGCAACTCCCTGAACGACGAAACGCCCCAAATCCGCTTGCCGCACAGGCATGCCTCTGATGGGATGGCACGCACGGCGCCGCTACCAGCGCGAGCCCGAGACGGAGTCGCCATGTCGGAGAACAACCCCGCCCAGACCATACTCGAATCCACCGCAACGACGGCGCTGGCCGAATACGACCTCCCCGGGCCGCTTTACGTGGCGCCGATCCGCGTCCTGAACAACAGCGTCCACGAGGTGATCGCAGGCGACGGAAGTCGATACGCACTGCGCGTCCACCGGCCCGGGGCCCGGTGCAGTGACCACACACTCGCCGAACTGACCTTCCTTGCCGATGTCCACGCGCGATTGGCGTCCGAGCGCATCACGGTCCCCACACCAGTACCCGCCGCCGACGGCAGGCTCCTCGTATCCCTCACGTTGCCGCAGGAAACGACCAGTGACGCACACGTTGAAGCACACTGCGATCTCCTCACCTGGGTCGACGGCAAAGTGCGCCGACCGGGCAGCGGACTCGGCGCTCGCGGTGTCTATCAGCTTGGCCGGGCTCTCGCCCAGCTCCACCACGTTGCCGAAAACTATGCGCCCGCAATGGGGTTCACCTTGCCGACCTGGGATGCCGCAGGCATGTTCACTGCTGAGCGCTCGCCCTACAACTCCGGGCCGATCGGCGAGTTCCTGCGCGGCGAGGACCTGGCCCTGTTCCAAGAGGTCGCCGAACAGACAGCCGCCGTCTTCTCTGCACTCGGCAACGGCGGCGAGTCATTCGGCCTGATCCACAACGACTTCATCCTCGGCAACTGCCACACTGTTCGCCGCCGCCCTTACAGCTGGGACGTGGGAGTCCTGGACTTCGACGACTGCGGCTGGGGCCACTACCTCTACGACCTCGCGCCCGTCATGGGCAACCTGAGCGACTACGCCCATTTCGAAGAGCTCAAGCGGGCCTTCCTCACCGGGTACCGCATTGTCCGACCCCTGCCCGAAGACCTCGAGACCCATCTGCCGGTCCTCATGGCCGCACGCCATGCGAGCCAATGCCTGTGGGCCGCCGGGCTAGCTCGCCGCCCCGGAGTCCAGGAACTCGACACCACCGCCCACATCACCTACCGCATGGCCGAAGTCCGCCGCTGCCTCGCCCTCGGCCGACGATAGTTCGTGCCGCACGGCTGCAGGCGGATTCGGCACGCGACCGATAATTCTCGCAGCTGCATGAGCATCGCTGAATCGAATCCAGAGTACTCGTCTATCCACCAGGGCAGATCGACTCCCCGAGGGGGTTTCTCGAGGTCGATGCCATGGAACTCTACCCAGCCCTTGTTTCCTCCGGAAAGCTCAAACTTAAGTACTCCTCCGCTGAATTCCGAGCCCCTGAAATGGAAGTCGACCTTCTTGCAGAGTGAATTCACCCTGAATGTCCCGCCGTGGAACTCTGCTCCCCATGCGGAGAAGTGCCCGCTCTCAATACTGCCCTGATCAAAATCGACTAGGCCACCGTAAAGCTCGAGCGCATCAAACGCGAACGTGACACCTCTGGTTCTCACGGATTTGAATCTGATCTCAGAGCTATGTATCTTCGCGCCCGAGAACGAGATTTTTCCGCCAGGCAAGCCAAAGGTCTCATCAAATTCAATTACCGTCCTCGAAAGTTTGCAATGTGAAAAATCAATCACGGATTCACGGGCGGGACTATTTCTGAATATCAATTGCGAGTCGATCAAGTTTGCATGAGAGAGATTTAGCTTGTCGATATGTGAAATAGAGAACTCGTATCTGAGGCCCGTCCAGTTTTCGGTGGCGCCGGCGAGGGGATCTAGTCTTTTTCGAATTTCCGCAATTGCGAACTTTTGAAGTCGATAGGAGGAGTTGGATTCCAAATCAGTATCCGTACTGGTCGGATTTATATCGCCTTCCGAGGGAGCGGCGCTGGTGCGCAAGGGCTTCTGAATGAATGCGCACAACAGGTCGACGCACATCTGTCGCTGCTCCGGCCAATCATCTGCCAAAGCCGCGAGTGCGATGATGCCCGCGGTCTGCGACATCTCGGCTTCTTCCCCCAGCTGCGCGCTTGCTTCCCTAAACCGGTCGTGCATCAGTCTTACGTCTTCGCGCCGCTCTTCTCGCTCACCAAGCTGCTGGCGACGGTACGTCACAACAAGCGCAACTACTCCACCGATCCCACCGGTAACGAGAAGGGAGACCTTGATCAATTCCAAGCGAGCAGACTCACCTGAGATCGGAGGTAGCGAAGGTCCGCCCGCCACAGACCACAAGATTCCTCCGGCAACTACTGCACTCCCAGCAGCGAGGGCCAATACGAGCAGCACGTGGGCCAGCAAGGGGCGTTGGGTCCACTGAGCGTTGATCCATCGCAAGGAAGCCCTCGCCCACTTGAGGAGTGAATTCGGCTCATGCTTTCCCATATGCAATGTTTACAGCACCAGCAGGAGGATTCACTGGCCAGGGATGAAAGATTTACTCAGCGAGGTCGGTCGCTCCAGACCTTGGCCGCTGGACCGCCGTCCACCCACGCCGTCACTGTGAGGCGCACCAGACAAGCGCATGCGAGAGGCCGTTGCAGAGAGGCAGGGCCTCGACCTCGGACCGGCCCCGGCTCGATGAAGCGGTCGCGACGGTGGCACCGTTCCTGGAACTGCTCGCACGGCCCCGTGCACTCTACGAGTCGTTCTCCGAGGACGAGCGGAAAACCTCAACACGATCTGCTTTACCTGCCTCCACCTGGACACCGACGCTGACCGACGGGCCAGGGTGATCAGGGGTGGGGTTTCGGAGTCCATCGCGCCGCTCATCGCGTTCAGGGACCGGGAACGCCGAAACGGCACCTGCCCGGAGGCTGGTGCCGCTTTCTCTAAGGGTCAGCGTTCAAGTCTGAACCCTGTGGTGGAGGTACTTAACGCTTATTCGCACACGTTTCCGCAGTTCAGGGCCCTGCGATCCGACCTGGCGAACCATGCGAAACCCAACACGAAAAGCCAGAGATGCAGTTCGGGTGCCGTAACTCCGGTGCGGCCGGCACCGCGTCCGCTCCGCAAACGCCTGGCCCCGCAGGACCGGCAACGAGCCATCGAAACTACTTCGCCGAGGCACTCCAGAAGGACCTCGCCACGCGGTATGAGCTCGGCCTTTCGAGTGTGAAGACCATCCTCCGCGAGGCTGGGGCTCGGAAGTACACGCTGCGGACATGACCGAGCGTTATCGCCGCCCGGTCCCGGCCGACCGGGTGGCGAGAGCCTGCGCCGGCAGCGCCGGGCCTCGCGAGACCCGTCATATCGGTGCTGGTACGGCGGCGGAAGTTCGTGATGTCATGACGGCTGGTGGTCGCCGCGTCGCTGGTAGTGGGATCGGCGGGCTTGCTCGTTGTGGTCGCATATCCACTCGGACCAGTGATTGTGAAAGTCGTCGTGGTGGACGGCGCGGGTGATCTCGCCGTAGAGGCAGGCGAGGCCGGTCAGTGTCAAGCGGCTGCCGGCGGCCTGGGCCCGTTGGTGGGCGATCGCGGTCGCGCAGGCCGCGACGAGGGCGAGGGTGATCCAGCGGCGGACCGAGATCCAAGTGCGCATTTGGTGCTCGTCGAGTCCGAAGCAGCCCTTGGCGTCTTGAAAGGTGGTCTCGATCGGCCCGCGGAGCCCGGCGATGCGGATCAGCCGAGCGAGCCCGGCGCCGGTGGCGGCCTCGGGCAGGAAGGTCAGGTAGTAGGCGTACTCGTCCTTGCGGCGGTTCCATCTGACCAGGAGCCCTCGTTCGCCTGCGGCCCCGGCCGAGTCGAGGGCGAGGTAGCCCCAGGCGTAGACCCGCTGCCCGCGGGAACCGGCCCCGGCAGAGCGGTCGGACCAGTTCCGGGTCGGAATGGCCTCGGCGAGGTGTTCGACCCGCTCGGCCTCGATCGCGGGATCGGTCCGAGCCTGGTGGTCTTTGCCGACTTCGCGCACGTAGGCGATGCCCTCAGATTCGGCGGTGGCCCGCAGCGGCTCCGACCTGCCGTAGACGGCGTCAACGGCGAGGGCCGTCGCAGTGAACGCAGTGCTCGGCAGCTTCGGCTGATCGGTGAAACGGTGGCGATCGCGAAGACCCTCGGGGTGGAGATCTGGCTCCGCGGGGGCTGGGCCATGGACCTCTTAATCGGCGAGCCCACGCGAGACCATGAAGACATCGACTGGTTCGCCTGGTCGGCGGATGCCGCGACGCTGACCCGCGGGCTGTTGCGTTCCGGCTATGAACCCCTGTCCGGTCCAGCTGCTGGCCAGCAGCTCGATTTCGGCAAGCAGGGTGAGGAGAGCAGTTTCGCGCTCTTGGACAAGGACCGGCTCGATCGCGTGGTGGTCGCCGGCGGCCCCTGGGCCGGGGAACGGTGGCCCGAAGACATGCTTGAGGGTTCGTCCGGCCGTATCGGTGCGCTGCGATGCGGGATCATCAGTCCCCGCAGCCAGATCGAGATCAAGCAGATGATGCCGGTCTGGGCACTGGGCCGGCCTCGTCGCAAGAAGGACGCCGATGACATCACCCGCCTGGCGGCGGTCCTGCAAGAGCAGCACATTTGCCCACAGTGAGCCCCAGCCCGACCCGCCAGCCCGTCACACAACGAACTTCCGCCGCCGTACTAGGCCGTTCGGATCGCTTTCACGGTGGCGGTAGGTTGTCTGCCATGCCTGAACTCGGACCTGTTGCCTGGCCGCCCGACCCGATCAAGACCGAGCGGCTCGTGCTTCGCGAGCCCGAGGTGGGAGACAGGGCGGCGATCATCGAGCTGTTCACCTCCCCAGAGGTGGGCGTTTACATCGGCGGCCCTCGACCGCGTGAGGAGTTCGAGCGTGCGATGCCCCAGGTCCCAAAGCGGCGCCCTGGCCTGTTCGTGGTCGATCTCGACGGGGCGATGATCGGGATCGTCACGCTCGACCGTCGCGATCCCGAACATCAGGTCCACGTCCGCCCGGGGGCCTCGGAGGTTGAGCTGGGGTACATGTTTCTGCCGCAGGCGTGGGGACGCGGGTACGCTGCCGAGGCGTGCGTGGCCGCACTGGAGTGGTGCGCCCGAGCGCTGCCCGGCGAGCCGGTAGTGCTCACGACGCAGACCGCCAACGAGCCCTCGTTGCGCCTGGCGGCGAAGCTGGGGTTCACCGTAGTGAAGCGGTTCGAGGAATGGGACGCCGAACAGTGGTTCGGCGTCTGGACCCCGCTCACGTCGTCCGATTGAGCGAGGCGGACCGGCGATCGCGCGGGCCCGCTTGAACGGGATGACTTAGCAGGGATTCAGCGACCCGTACCGCTCGGGCAGGTCACGCCAGGGCGCACCGGTCCGCAGCTTCCACAAGATCGCGTTGATCACCGTGCGGTGGTCACTCCACTGCCCGCCACGCCCGCCATTGGCGGGCAGCAGCGGCTCGATCTGCCGCCAAGCGGCCTCAGCCAACTCACCACGACCAGGCACAAGGCGATGGTCCCCCAACCACAACCATTCACAGGACAGGCCCTAGTCCGGAAGACGGGTCGTGACACCGCCGCACCGGAAGTTCAAGAAGCACCCGCCAGCCTGGTATGAGATCCGCCAGGGGTCGAGACTGACCTTGTCGAGGCATGCGAAGCGGACTTTGAGGTCGGCGTTGGCCTTCTCGGCCAGGGCGCGAAGCGCCCCGTGTAGCCGGTTGTAGGAGCGCTGTACTTCGGTGAGACTGCCACCCTTGGGTTTCTTGTGCGGAGCTCGGACCGCGGGGAAGTCGCGGAGCTTCTCGTACCCGAGGTAGACCAGGACCAGCAGGTGTTGCTCTTGGGGCACGCCGATGTTGAGCAAGGCGATCTCGTCCTCGACACCAGTGCGGTGGGCGGCGGTCGAATCGTGTTCGCGACCGGGCCGCGCGTCGCCGATCCACAGTGGGAACCCGTCTGGGGTGGACAGGACCTGCAGGTTGGCGCCGTGACGGTGATGCTTTCCCGAGTAGAACCGATCGCAGCCCTCGCTGGGGCCTTCGACCTTGACCCGGTTGGTGGGGATGAGGGTGCCGTCCAAGCCGATGTGAGCGTCCCCGACGGATCGAGCGGCGTCGATCGCGTCGTGCAGGGTCGGCGCGCACGCGGCGAGCACTTCCAGGCCCTCCCACAAGTAGGTGTAGGCGGTGGTCTTGGGCAGGGCGTAGTCGCGTCCGAGCTGCTTGATCCTGATGCCGTCGATGAGGAAGCGCAGGGTGTAGACCGCGTGATTCCAGGGTGTGAGGTGGCGAGTGCCCTTGCGGGTGCCGATGGCGCGGCGGTGGGCTGCGAGTTTCGGCGATAGCCACTCAGCGGCGGCCCTGTCGACGGGCAGGACTGCGGCGTAGGTGACAATGGCAGACCCGAAACCCCTTGGGAGAACACTGAAGTCGTAAGCAGCTCTAATATCTACCAGGGGATTTCCCTGTATCCCAACGTCTTCCAGCCACGGCCTTGCGCAACAGCTTGCTCGGAATGGCTCAGTCGCTCGCAGGCGAAGGCGCGCTCCCGAGCATGAGGAAGGATGCACCGGTGATCCTCTATCGGCTTTGTCGTCTTTCGACTTCTGACGGCGAACTGGAGCTTGCCGGACCTCCGGCTGCTCTTCGTGCCCTTGCCCTGCTGCTCCGTGAGACTCAGGGGCGGGTAGAAGCGCAAGTTTCGGGCGGCGTTGTCGTTCAGGAACGGACAGAAGGACCGCTGACTGTCAGCCATCGAGGTGAGGACACGCTGCATCTTGCCGGCGGTCATCAGTATCTCGACATCGTTTGGGACGCTCTCGTCGGTGTGGCCGAGCAGGCAGAAGGCGCTGAGGATCGTGGAGTTAGTCGGCATCAGCACATCGAGTACCTGCCACCGGACGACGAGTATCGTTCGCCGGTATCTGTCCCGCTGATCATCTTGTCCGATTGGCCAGACGTCGCATTACGGACGAGCAACGCCCTGGCCTTGAGCCATCGTGCCTCAATGCGGTACGGCAAGCGCACGCATTCCAAGCAACGCAGTGCACCCGGGTAGCGACGTTCTCAATCGCCCCCACCCCCGCAAACTCACTCATCGCGCATGACACGTTGCCGGGAATACCTCACTGGCCCCTCGAGCTGAACTCAGACGTCCACAGGAATCGTTGCGCGCCAACCACAAACATGCACGAGGTCGTTAGAAATGGAGGTGTCAGTCTCCCCAGAGTTCGTTAACGGTGGCGTTGTCGTAAGCAGTCCGTGCGCTTGCTACGTGCCGTTTGGCACCATCCAAGTCATTGAGAGCCCGAGCCAGCAGGCCGAATTGACTTTCATCAAAGAGACTAAGAGGATTGACTAGTCCTTGCTCTCTTTGCGCATTGTCGTCCTGAATGTCGTACCCATGGTGTTTAAAGATCGCCGCTATCTTGCCGACACGCGCTCCGCTCAGGTACTCGAACAATGCTGTCCTGATGCTGTCGTTGTCGACCTGGCTGTATCGGCTTTGGGAACTTGGCCAGCTAATCTGGCCCACGGAATCCTTTAGCTCGCCAGCAAGCGAAGTGGCCTCAGTTTCGAGTTCGGATCGCAGTTGTCGGACACCCTCTGCCCCCAAGGACCTCGTGACGTCCGGTTGACCCTGAGCCACTGTCTTCGCGAAAGCATCAAGTCTGCCGGGTAGCTCCTCCGCAACGTAGGCGAGGCACGCCCTCTTGAACTCATCTGCGTTCGCTTGAGCGGCGACTTCGTCGTCCAGGGCTTCTTCTAGCATCCTGGCTGTCTCATCGGTCATGCACGCATTGTAGATAATCACCCTGACAGGCTTGCGGTACAGCAGCTTTCCGCAACAACCGGCATGACTGGGGATGTCTCAAGCCAACCGTGACCAGGCTCGATACACCCTGGTTGGCCCGGGACAACCCTGCTGGCAGCAGCTCGGTTCGAGGAGGCGTTCCGCCGCCAATGGGATGCAGCGGCAAATGCGCATAAATAGGCTTCGCGATGAGAGTTCTGGCCGGAACCCTTGGCCGGGAACCCCACCGGGCCCGCGGTCCAGGGAGGTTGCGGTCAGTCCCTGCGGGCCGCCCTGTCGCGGGTCGCGTGTAGCGCGCGCCCGGCCCCGGCCAATGAACCTCTTCAACTTCAGCTTCGGGTCGGCTGAGAGCTTCGCGTCCCGCAGCTCGTCACGAAGATCCGACAGCGCTTGGGAGAGGGGGAGATTCGCCGTGCATCCACGCTACCGACACCCACCCGATTCCACGACCCCCGAACAGGCCACACCACCCGAACGAGCAGACCAGGAGCACGGAACCCACAACCCCACGAGACACGTGGCGACACAATCGGACAGCAAAGTCCATCCTGCAACACAGTCCACAACAGAACAATACGGGAATGCCCGACCCGGCTCCTCGCGTCCGCAAACCACAAGCGCCACAACAGCAAACATGAGCGGTCATCAACCTGATGACCGCTCATGTACACAATGTCCGATTCAGTGGAGGTACTGAACGCGTATCCGAACACGTTTCCGCTGGTCAAAGCGTTGCGATCCGACCTGTCGAACCATGCGAAACCCGACACGAAAAGCCAGGAACGCAGTCCAGGTCGCAAATCTTCTGTTCGGACGGAACCGCGTCCGCTCCGCAAACGACTGGACCCCAGGGACCGCCAACGACTCATCGCAGAGTACCTCGCCGGGGCTCTGCAGAAGGAACTTGCCACGCGATACGGCATTGGTCTCTCGAGCGTGAAGACCGTGCTTCGAGAAGCTGATGCGAAGAAGCACACGGCCCGCCTCTGAACACCTGGCGGCGAGCGCTCACGACTGTCCCGCTCGCTTCGAGGCTCGCCGTGCGGCGATGGACGCGGCCGCGAGGAAGCCGACCGTGACATAGAAGAACATGAAGCCGCTGGGCCCTGCCAGCCAGATGCAGCCCGAGCACCAAAGGAACAGCACCGCCGCGATGCCGACGTGCAGCGGCTCGCGCCGCCGCCCCGCCTTGATGATGAGCAGGCCCGCCAACAGCCCGGGAACCACGATCCCGCCCGGCAGGGCCCAGAAGATCGCGACCGACTCCATGTCGGGCTCCGCGGTGCGCAGCGACCCGCCGATCCAGTCGCCCCAGGGCGCTTGAGGAACGAAGACCAGGGTGTGGAGCACGGCGATGACGATAAGCGACCACCCTGCGAGAGAGGTCAGCCGCCCCGCGGCCGCGGACGAGGTTCGAGTGCGCTGTGGTTCGGTGTCGATCATGACCCCGAGCGTATGGGGGCCCCAGTGGCGGCGCCTCCCCTTGCGGAGCTATCCGACTCCCCCGCCAGGGGGAATCAGCGTTGCGACTCGAACCGGAGCGCCACCGCGCCCCAGGGAAGAACCTTGCGGCCCACGGGTTCCAGGCCGAGAGGCTGGGAGAGACCGGTGAGAAAGGGTTTCACCAAAGCGTCAGAGCGAAGTTGAGCTTGACTCAAGCCCCAATCCGTCAAAGCGCAATTTCGTCATGCCTGGAACTCGCCCACGCCCCGGGCGATCCACCGTCGATGGCCTCGATCAGAGTCCACACCGCTTCACAGAAGAGCGCGGATTCCGAGACCCTGCCTCAGATTGACACCGGCAGATACCGTGAGTTCGCGGTTGCAGGACTGTCCGTGTTCGGAACCGACCCCTTAGGTATTCGAACCCGAACTTGCTTCACCTGGTCAGAGGCGATGTGACTCAAAATGGTGGAGCTGGCAACGGCCTACTTGAACCCATCACCCCAGATCAGCGGACACGCAAACCAGCTCCCTGACCTGTTCAACCGTCCCGCCCACAATCCTGACCCCGCGCCAGCACCCCAAACAGCCGTCACCGCCTGGGCGCTGAACCGTCGCCTGTCCGGTGACGTCAGAAGCGCCATCGTGACCGCTCACCTTGAGGGTGTCCGACAACAGGTCCTTGCGGACCGCTACGAGGTCAGTCTCTCCAGCATCAAGCGTCTGCTCCGCACCGCGCGAGGTGCCTGATGCTCGGTCTCAGTGCGGTTGCCACTGCTGCCGGGCGGCATTCCAGGTCCAGTCGCTGACTTTGTCGTTGACGGCGAGGTCGGCGAAGCCGATCACCGCATCCAGCAGCTCATCGAATCGTTCCGGCAAGCGGTCGTCGAGCCGCTGCTTCCGCCGCCATGCTCGCCACCTCGCCTGCGCGAGTTCGGCGTAGCCGTCGAGGACTTCGCTCAGCGGTGCGAGCGGTGTCTGGCGGTGGGCGGCGACATGGGTGATGGCTTCGGTCATCTCGGCACCGGCGACATCGTGCCGGCGGCAAAGCAGGTACACGTCGGTGAAGTCGCGCCAGCGGGTGTTGGCAGTGCCGCGTTGGATGGCGGTGACCAGCTTCTCGGCGAGCACCATCGTGAGCGGGTAGCCGACGAGCTCGATGTGTCCGCCGAGCAGCCGCGGGAGCGGCACTGTCTGTGGGCCGGGCCAGATCGGGTCGCCGACGTTAATGTCGACATGCAGTCGGAGCTTGGCGACCGATAGGCGCGCGCCGAAGACGATCCGGACGCCGTTGTAGGCCTCCTCGTCGCGGATCGTCTCGACCGCAACATGGTCGAGGTCGAACTCCAGTCCGTCGTTGATACCGATGGCGGCGATACCGAGGACCAGGTCGCGGAGGTGGGTTTCGTCATTGGGGATCTGCTGGCCCTGGAAGTCGATGTCGCGGGTGGGGCGGCGCGTGTCGAACGCGGCCAGGAGCACACCGCCTTTGAGAACCAGTCGATCGGCGTGCTCGGAGACGGCGAGCCGGGCGAGGAACCCTTCGAGCGCGTAGATCTGCAGCAGTTCGTCGGTCGGCCGATGGTCGCGGCGGGCGAGGTTCTGCAGATCGAGGTAGACACGGCCGGCCACGGTCGCTCGGGTCGGTCGCTCGGTCACAGCAGGATCTCCAATGCGGTCTGCAGCGCGGGCCGCGCTTTCGGGAAGTCACGGGCCATGGCGAGCAGGGCGGCAGGGGAGGATCCGGGGCGGCGCAGCCAGCGTTTGAGGGCTTCGACGGCGAGTTCGTGGCCTTCGAGGTGCCGCAGGCGGAACGCGTCGATGATGCTCCGCTCGGGCCCATACAGTCCGATCACGGTCTCCTCGTCGAGCTCAAGCTCGGTGTGGCCGATGTCGAAGGTCTCGGGGTCGAATGAGTGCCAGGCTACCGGTGCTTCAATGACTGGTCTGCGCCGGCCACGCGGGATTGCGATATCGATGGCAGCCGGAATCTGGTCGGTCAGGTCGTGGCGGCTCAGGGCCGAGACCAAGCAGATCGTCGCCTCCGGTGCCCGCTGAGCGATCTCATGAAGCTCGAGGTCGGGCGGCAGCTCGGCGTCGGTGACCCGGAACCGGCCCCGCCCGACCGTCTCGATGAACCCCTCGTCCCGCAAGCGATACAGCTTGGACTTCGCGATACCGGCGTCGATGGCCATGCGGTAGGAGAAGACGGGCGGCAGCTCGCGCAGCCGCTCCCGCGCTTGTCCGCGATCTCCACCCATGGGAAGAAGTGTACACACATCATCGATATGTGTAGACGGTTACTCCCGACGAGACCTGTCCGAGCGGCGCGATGGCGCCAAAAGAGCGGTCATCAACCTGATGACCGCTCATGCACTACATATCCGATTCAGTGGAGCTTAGGGGATTCGAACCCCTGACCTTTTCCATGCCATGGAAACGCGCTACCAACTGCGCCAAAGCCCCTTGATTGGCGTTCCAGAGGTCTGAGACCTTGGAACCGGCACTAGTTTACACAGGGTCGGGATGCGGGCAAATGGAGGGGCTGGAGACGGCGGTCACGGTTGTTGAGCTGGGGTTCTTACCAGGGGTACGGGCCCGGGCCGGCCTGGATCGTCGTCCAGCGGGTTTCGGTGAACGCCTCCAGGTTGGCGGCTCGGCCCCCGAAGCGGGCGCCGGTGCCGGATGCCCGGACGCCGCCGAACGGGGCGTGGGCCTCGTCGCCCACGGTCTGGTCGTTGATGTGCACGATTCCCGTGGGGATGCGCTCGGCCAGGTCCCAGGCTCTCATGACGTCGCCGGTGATGATGCCCAGCGACAGGCCGTATTCGGAGTTCGCCGCGAGTCTGACGGCCTCCTCTGGATTCTTGAAGGGTCGGACCGGGGCCACCGGGCCGAAGATCTCTTCCCGCCAGGCCGGGGTCCCGTCGTCGAGGTTCGTCAGGACCGTGGGCCGGTAGAAGAGGCCCTCGTACTCGCCGCCGGTCGCCACCGT
The DNA here is from genome assembly GCF_900101745.1 of Glycomyces harbinensis. GTDB lineage: Bacteria > Actinomycetota > Actinomycetes > Mycobacteriales > Micromonosporaceae > Glycomyces > Glycomyces harbinensis. Next base: position 289,754 of record NZ_FNAD01000005.1, read on the forward strand.
GCCGCCCACTCGGACCAGGGCGTGGATCTTGTCCCGTTGGCCCTCGTCGATCACCGGGCCCAGGTCCACCTGGTCGACGTGCGGGTCGCCCACCTTCATTGCTGCGGCCTTGGCGCGCAGGGCTTCCACGAAGTCGTCGTGGAGCCTCTCGTGGACCAGGTGCCTTCCTGTCGTCATGCAGATCTGGCCCTGGTGGAAGAACGAGCCGAACGCCGCTGCGCTTGCGGCTTGATCGATATCCGCATCCTCTAGGACTATGAGGGCCGAGTTGCCTCCTAGTTCCAGGTGCACTCGTTTCAGGCCTCGGCCGGCTTGCTGTGCCACCTCCCGGCCCGCCCTCGTCGAGCCGGTGAACGAGATGACCCTGATGTTCGGGTCCCCGACCATCGCCCGGCCCGTCTCCGGGCCCCCCGGGGTCAGCTGGAGCACTCCTGGTGGGAGGCCTGCCTCTTCGAGGATTCGGGCGATCACCACGCCCCCGGACACCGCGGTCCTCGGGTCGGGCTTGAGGACCACCGCGTTGCCCACCGCCAGCGCCGGGGCCACCGAGCGGATGGCGAGGATCAGCGGGGCGTTGAACGGCGCGATCACGCCCACGACGCCGGCCGGGACGCGGCGCACCGCCGACAGGCGGGGCTGCTCCGACGGCAGGAGCTCGCCGATCGGGCCGGAGGCCAGGGCCGCGGCCTCGTGGCATTCGGCGGCCGCCACGTGGGTCTCGAAGCCCGCCTTCATCGGGACGGCGCCCGATTCGCGGATCAGCCACTCGTGGATCTCCTCGGCGTACTGCTCGAACAGGTCGCCTGCGTGGCGTAGGACGGCGGCGCGTTCGTTGAAGGGCTTTGCGGCCCAGGCTGTCTGGGCTCTGGTCGCGGCCTCAGCCGCTTCGGCGATGTCTTCCGGGGACGCCAGGGCGACCCTCGCCAGGTGGTCGCCGGTGGCCGGTTCGACTACCGGGACGGTGTTCGCGGACGGGCGCCAGGCGCCGTCGAAGCGGCGCGAGTCCCAGGTCGTGGGGTCGAGGAGTCGGTTGAGCGCTGACATCGTCGTCACTCCAGTCGGCTTGGGGGAGAACGGGCCGAGTGTTCGTCTCGCGGAGGTTTGTTCGTCATGTGAACTCCTGCATCGTATCGAGCGTGCGAGTCCGGGGCAAGGGGTCGCTCGTCGCGCTCTGGAAATCGATAGATGTTCGTGTATACTCTGTTCGTTCGCATACCGAACTCCCCGGAGGTGGTCCATGGCCGTCCTGGCCGCCCTCCCCGAAGCGCTCGCGTCGGCCGTCCACGACGGCGACTCCGTGGCGCTGGAGGGCTTCACCCATCTCATCCCGCACGCCGCCGCCCACGAGCTGATCCGCCAGGGCCGCAAGGAACTCACCCTTATTCGGATGACTCCCGACGTCATCTACGACCAGTTGATCGGGGCTGGTTGCGCTTCGAAGCTGGTCTTCTCGTGGGGCGGGAATCCCGGGGTCGGCTCGCTGCACCGGTTCCGGGACGCCGTCGAGCACGGATGGCCGCGTGAACTCTCCATTGAGGAGCACTCCCATGCGGGGATGGTGAACCGCTACGTCGCAGGGGCCTCCGGGCTGCCGTTCGCCGTCCTGCGGGGGTACGCCGGGACCGATCTTCCCGAGGTGACCTCCTCGATCGCGCCCATCACCTGCCCTTTCACCGGGGAGCGGCTCACCGCCGTCAGCGCGCTCAACCCGGACGTGGCGATCATCCACGCGCAGAAGGCGGACCGCGAGGGGAACGTGCAGCTGTGGGGCATCGTCGGCGCCCAGAAGGAGGCCGTGCTCGCCGCGAAGTGCGCCGTCGTCACCGTGGAGGAGGTCGTCGACGAGCTGACCCCCGTCCCCGGCGCGATCCTCCTGCCCCACTGGGTGGTCGACTGGGTCTGCGAGGTCCCCGGCGGGGCCGCGCCCTCCTACGCCGCCGGATACACCGAGCGCGACAACGACTTCTACGTGCGGTGGGACGCCGTCAGCCGCGACCGGGAGGCCTTCGGGGCCTGGATCGCCGCCAACATCACGGAGGCCGAGTGAGCACCGTCCACAGTGCCGAAGAGATGATGACCGTCGCCGCGTCCCGGGCGCTCGCCGGGCGCCGCACCTGCTTCGTCGGCATCGGCCTGCCCTCCCTGGCCGCCAACCTCGCCCGCGCCACCTGCGCCCCGGGCATCGTCCTCATCTACGAGTCCGGGACCATCGGCTCCAAACCCGACCGGCCCCCGCTGTCCATCGGGGACGGTTCCCTCGCGGAGACCGCCGACACCGTCGTCTCCAGTGCGGAGATCTTCAACTACTGGCTCCAGCCTGGACGCATCGACACCGGGTTCCTCGGTGCGGCCCAACTCGACCGGTACGCGAACCTCAACACCACCGTCATCGGCGACTACCGCCGGCCCAAGGTTCGCCTGCCCGGCGCGGGCGGGGCCCCCGAGATCGCCGCCTCGTGCCAAGAGACCATCGTCATCGTCCGGCACACGAAGCGGATCTTCGTGGACCGCATCGACTTCACCACCTCCGTCGGCCACGGCGACGGCCCCGGCGCCCGCGAACGGCTCGGCCTGCGCGGCGCCGGACCGGTCAAGGTCATCACCGACCTCGGCGTCCTCGAACCCGACCCCGAGACCCGCGAGCTCGTCCTCGTCAGCGCCCACCCCGGCACCGACCCGGCCGACGCCGCCGCCGAGACCGGCTGGCCGCTGCGCATCGCCCCCGACCTGGCGACCACCGACCCGCCCACCCCCGGAGAACTCGGCGCCCTGCGCGCCCTGAACAGTTGAGGAGCGACATGGCGACCCCCCTTCGCCGCGACGGCCGCGACGCGCACCCCGACCGCGACCACCCCGCCTACCGGTCCACCGCGCTGCGGCACCCCCGGCAGCCGCTCGTCCCGCTCCACGACCCCGAAACCGAACTCGCCCGGCCGTTCCTCGGCGCCGGGCCCATCGCGCCCCTCGACCACGACCTCACCGCCCAGCGCGGCGGGCAGCCGCTCGGCGAGCGCATCGTCGTCACCGGCCGGGTCCGCGACGGCAACGGCGCCCCGCTCGCCGGCCAGCTCGTCGAGGTCTGGCAGGCCAACGCCTCCGGCCGGTACGCGCAGGCCGAGGACCGCCACGACGCGCCCCTGGACCCGAACTTCGCCGGCGTCGGCCGCTGCCTCACCGACGCGGCCGGCACGTACCGCTTCGTCACGGTCAAGCCCGGCCCCTACCCGTGGCGCAACCACGACAAGGCCTGGCGCCCTTCGCATATCCACTTCTCGCTGTTCGGGACCGCATTCGCCTCCCGGCTCATCACGCAGATGTACTTCCCGGGGGACCCGCTCTTCCCCTACGATCCGGTCATGCAGTCGGTGACGGACGAGGCCGCGCGCGAGCGGATGGTCGCGGCCTTCGACCTCGATGCGACGGTGGACCAATGGGCGACCGGGTACCGCTGGGACATCGTCCTGCGCGGACCCGCCGCGACCGTGTTCGAAGACGTGGAGGGCTGATGGCGGTCCAGGAGCTCACCCCGGCCCAGACCGTCGGGCCGTTCTACGGCTTCGCCCTGCCGTACCCGGCCGGGCCCGTCGTCGCCGAGGGCGGGAGCCTGCGCCTGCGGGGGACGGTCTTCGACGGCGCCGGGGAGCCGGTCCCGGACGCCCTGGTCGAAGTGCTGCAGGCCGACGTGGACGGGCGCCTCGACGGCGGACTGTTCGGGCGCTGCTCGACCGCGCCCGAGGGCCGGTTCGCGTTCACGACCGTGCGCCCCGGTCCGACCGCGGACGGGTGCGCGCCGCACCTCGCGGTCATCGTCCACGCCCGCGGCCTGCTGCTGCACCTGCACACCCGCGTCTACTTCCCGGGCGAGGCGCTGAACGCCGCCGACCCGGTGCTCGCGGTCGTCCCCGAGGACCGGCGGCACACGCTTATCGCGGTCGAGGAGGAGCGGGGATTCCGGTTCGACATCCGCCTGCAGGGCGAGGATGAGACGGTGTTCTTCGATGTGTGAGCGGTCGGAGCGGCGACGAGCGGCGGGGGAGCCTCCGAGTGGCTGAACGAGGTGAACCGGCGGATGCCTGAACTGTTCGGCGCGGTCTTCGCGCGCGGCGCGGCGGCCGAGGCCGTCTCCGGCCGCGCCTGGCTGGAGGCCCTGCTTTCGGCAGAGGCGGCGCTCGCACGCGCCGCGGCCGAGGTCGGCGTCATCGAAACCGGTGCGGCCGAGACGATCGCAGCCGCCGCCGTCCCCGCGAACTTCGACCCTGAGGCGGTCGCCGCGTCGGCCGCCGCGATCGGCAACCCCGTCGCCGGGGTCGTCGACCGGCTGCGTGAACTGGTACCCGCGGACCACCGGGACGCCGTGCACTACCAGGCGACCAGCCAGGACCTGCTCGACACCGCCATGATGATCGTCGCGAAGGCGGCCGTCGCGGCGATCGCGGACGACCTGCACGGCTGCGACCGGGCGCTCGAACGCCTGGAGGCCGTGCCGGGCGACCTCATCGGCCGCACGCTCCTCCAGCGGGCCGTGCCGCTCCCGGCCCGCGACCGGGCCATCGCCTGGCGGGCCGGACTGTGGGACCCGATCAACCTGCTCGGCCGGCTGGAGTTCTACAGCTCCTACGGCGGCCCGGTCGGCGCGAACTGGGCACTCGACGGCGACACCGACTTCGCCGACATCCAGCAGCTGATGTCCGAGGAACTGGGCCTGGAACCGCGACTGGACTGGCACACCATGCGCAGCCCGGTCGTGCGCATCGGTGCGGCGGCGGCCGAGGCGGCCGGGGCCTGCGCGAAGATCGCCGTCGACGTGATCCTCCTGAGCCAGAACGAGATCGGCGAGGTCAGCGAGGCGCGGCCGGGTGGATCGACCTCGATGCCGCACAAGCGCAACCCCGTCGCCGCCACGTGCGCCCGCGCCTGCGCCGCCCGCACCCCCGGCCTCCTCGCCACCCTGTACGCCGCGATGCCGCAGGAGCTCCAGCGCTCCCCTGGCCTGTGGCACAGCGAGTGGGAGACCCTCTCGGACCTGCTGCGGCTCACCGGATCGGCCGCCGCGTGGCTGCGAGAGTGCCTGGAGGGCCTGCAAACCCACCCCGAGGCCATGGCACGGAACCTCGAGGAGGGCACCGCATGATCCCCCATCACGTCATCGACGGCGACGGTCCGCCGGTCGTCCTCCTCAACTCCCTCGGCACCACCCTCGACATGTGGCGGCCGCAGGTGACGGCGCTGAGCGCCGCGTTCCTCCTGGTGCGCCTGGACTTCCGCGGCCACGGCGGCACCCCCGCCGCCGCCGGGGCGCTCACGGTCGGCGACCTCGCACGGGACGTGGTCGAACTGCTCGACCACCTGGCCGTCCCCAGCGCCCACATCGCCGGGGCCTCCCTCGGCGGCGCCGTCGCGATGCGCATCGCCCACGACCATCCCGGCCGCGTCGAGCGCCTGGCGCTCGTGTCGACCGCCGCGCGGATCGGCACGCCCGAGAGCTGGCGCGAACGCGCCGAGACCGTCCGCGCCGACGGCGGCGCGGGCATCAGCGAAGCGGCCATGGGCCGCTGGTTCTCCCCGGCGTTCCACGCCGACCAGCCCGGCACCGTCGCGGCCTTCCGCGAGCGCTTCGACGCGACCGACGCCGAAGGCTACGCCGCCTGCTGCGAAGCCCTCTCCCGCTTCGACATGCGCGGCGAACTCACCGAGATCCACTGCCCCGCCGTCGTCATCGCGGGCACCGGGGACGAGGTCACCACCGTGGCCGACGCCGCGTATTTGGACGAACGCATCCCCAACGCGCGCATGGTCCTCGCCGAAGGCGCCAAGCACCTCCTCACGGTCGAGCGCGCCGACTGGGCCAACCGCATCCTCCTCGACTTCTTCACAACCGACGACTCGCAGGCCCGCGCGTGAGCGGCCGCCGACGCCCACGGAAGGCGACATGGAGGAGCGGAACATGACGGACCCCGACAGCGCAGCGCACCGACCCGAACCGAGCCCCGGCGAGACCGTGAGGCGGGCCGTCCTCGGCGATGATCACGTCGACCGCTCCGACGCCGCCCGCACCGACTTCGACCGCGACTTCGGCACGTTCATCACCGAATACGCCTGGGGCGGCGTCTGGTCCAGGCCCGGACTCCCGCGCCGCACCAGGCGCCTGCTCACCATCGCCGTCCTGTGCTCCCTGGGCTCCGAGGACGAACTCGTCATGCACGTCAGAGCCGCCCTCGACGACGACGTCCCGCCCGAGGAGATCAAGGAAGTCCTCCTCCACACCGCCGTCTACGCCGGCCTCCCCCGCGCCAACCGGGCCTTCGCCCTCGCCGGGCGGGTCGTCGCCGAGCGCGGCTGAGGCCCGAACACGGATATGGTGAGCCCATGCAGCCCGAGCCCACTGAGGAACGCGGACCCGAAACCGCCGCACCGCGCAACTCCGACTACGTGCAGACCCTCGCGCGCGGTCTCGCGGTCATCCGCGCGTTCTCGGCCGAGCGGCCCGAACTGACCCTCAGCGAGGTCGCCAAGGAGACGGGCCTGACCCGCGCCACCGCGCGCCGGTTCCTCCTCACCCTCACCGAACTGGGGTACGTGCGCGCCGGCGGGCGCCACTTCCGGCTCACGCCGAGGGTGCTCGAGCTCGGCTTCGCCTACCTGTCGAGCCTGAGCCTGCCCGAACTCGCGCAGCCGCACCTGGAACGACTGGTCGCCGAGGTGCAGGAGTCGGCGTCGGTCGCGGTCCTGGACGGCACCGACATCGTGTACGTCTCCCGGGTCGCCACCCGGCGGATCATGCGCGTCGCCATCAACATCGGGACCCGGTTCCCCGCCGTCAGCACGTCGATGGGGCGGGTCCTTCTGGCGGACTTGGACACTGAGCGGCTCGACGCGGCGCTGGAGGAGGCCCGGCCGGTCGCGTTCACGCCGTTCACGATCACCGACGAGGCCCGCCTGCGGGCCGAGATCGACCTGGTCCGCAGCCAGGGGTGGGCGTTCGTGGACCAGGAGCTGGAGGAGGGGCTGCGGTCGATCGCGGTGCCGATCCGGGACCAGTGGGGGAAGGCCGTGGCGGCCATGAACGTCTCCTCGCACACGAGCCGCAACGACCTCGACTCGGTGCGCCGCGACCTGCTGCCGCCCTTGCTGGCGGGCGCCGCGCGGGTCGCGGCGGACATGGCGATCACCTACGGGACCGCCCAGGCCGAAACGGGGATTCGCGGTCGGCGGACCGTGACCGGCCCTTGCAGGGTGGGTGATCCTGAGCTGCGGTCGAGTCGAATGCCCTTGCGGCTCAGACGGATTCGATGACCACGGCGATGCCCTGGCCGACGCCGATGCAGAGCGCGGCGAGGCCGTAGCGTCCGCCTTCGCGGCGCAGCCGCCACGCGAGGGTCGTCAGGAGCCGCGCCCCCGAGCAGCCGAGCGGGTGGCCGAGCGCGATCGCCCCGCCCTGCGGGTTGACGCGTTCGGGATCGAGTCCGGGCCAGGACGCCAGGCACGCGAGCGCTTGGGCCGCATAGGCCTCGTTGAGTTCGACCGAGTCGACGGCGTCCCAGCCGATCCCGGCGCGTGCGAGCGCCCGCTCGGCGGCCCCGACCGGTCCGATGCCGTAGCGGTGCGGGTCGACGCCGACGACGGCCCGGGAGACGATCCGGGCCAGCGGCCTGCCGTGCGCCTCGGCGGCCCTCTCGTCGCCGAGGAGGAGCGCGGCCGCGCCGTCGCTGAGGGGGCTGGCGTTCCCGGCGGTGACGGTGCCGGGCCGGTCGGAAGCGCTGTCGCGGAAGACGGTGCGCAGCCCCGCGAGGATCTCGGGCGTGGTGTCCGGGCGGATCGCCTCGTCGCGGGGGAGCTCGGCGAGCGGTGCGATCTCGCCGTCGAAGCGGCCCGACTCCCAGGCGGCGTGGGCGAGCCGGTGGCTGCGGGCGGCGAAGGCGTCCTGGGCTTCGCGGGTGACGCCGAACTCCTCGGCGAGGATCTCGGCGCCCTCGCCCAGACTCACCGTCCATTCAGGATTCATGACGGGGTTGACGAGCCGCCAGCCCAGGGCGGTGTCGGCGAGTTCGAGGCCGCCGCGCTGGAAGGCCTTGTCGGTCTTGGGAAGCACCCAGGGGGCGCGCGTCATCGACTCGACGCCGCCGGCGATCGCGAGCCGGGCGTCCCCGCATTCGACGGCGCGGGCGGCCGCGACCACGGCCTCGGCGCCGGAACCGCAGAGGCGGTTGACGGTGGTGCCGGGGACCGAGGTGGGCAGTCCGGCGAGGAGCGCGGCCATGCGGGCGACGTTCCGGTTCTCCTCGCCCGCGCCGTTGGCGTTGCCGAGCACGACGTCGTCGATCGCGGCCGGGTCGAGCCCGGGGTCGCGGGCGACGAGCGCGCCGATCGCCTTGGCGGCCAGATCATCGGGGCGGACCTTCGCGAGGGCGCCGCCGAAGCGCCCGACGGGGGTGCGGACGGCGTCGAGGATGAAGGCGGCGCTCACGGCGCCGCCGGGTGCGTCTCGGACATGGCGGGTTCCAAGTGTTCGCATCGCGGATGAACGTGCTCTGTGCGAACAATAATGGACGAGGGAGGGGTGCGCAAGACTCCGCTGTTGTGCCGAGGCGGCAATACCATCCCGAGCCCCCACCCACCACGGGGAAAGGTAGCTCCCACCTTCCCGCGGGGGTCCGACGAGAAGCGCGGGCCGCGCCTGTCACCCGATCGGGTGCCGTGGCGATCGCCACGGCACCCGCGGATCGATCAGTCCCAGCTCAGCCCGGGGGCGTAGCGCCTCGGGCGGAGTTTCGCGATGAGCTGGGCCGCCACGTCGAAGAGGCGCCCCTGGGATCCGGGCGGGCCGACGAGCTGGACCGTCGCGGGCGCGCCGTCCGAGCGCATCCCCACCGGGACCACCAGCGCCGGAAGCCCCGCCAGCCCGAACGGCGCGGTGAACGCCGCCGCCCCGGCCAGGTGGCCCACGTTGGAGCGCAGCGTCTCCAGCGACCACTCCTTCGCCTCCGGCGGCGCCGCGGGCATCCCCGGCGTCACCAGCAGGTCGTAGTCCTCCAGGTCGAACCAGTCCTCCAGGTGCCGGCGCACGCGGTTGCCGTCGCCGAGCACCCCGCCGAACAGGCCGCGCAGATACGTCCGCTCGCCGACCGACACCAGGCGCCTCGTGCGCCGCTGGAGCCCGTCCGGCCCGCACTTGAGGCTGCGCAGGTACGCGGCGCACGTCCACGCGCCCGAGGACGCCGGAGTCAGCCGCGCGCCGAAGCGCGGCTTGGCCCGGAACGTGTCGTGTCCCAGGTCCGTCAGCGACCTGACGGCCTTGAGCAGCCACTTCGTGGCGTCGTCGTCGACGCGGGCGGGCAGCGGCGCGATGTTGGAGGCCGCGATCCGCAGCCGTCCCGGGTCGCCGGTGGAGCGCGGATGCCGGTGCGTCAGCGCGGCATAGGCGAGCGCGGTGTCCTCCACCGTGGTCGCCATGACGCCGACGTGGCCGCCGAGCCAGTGGTCCGGGTCGGCGTTGATGTCGGCCGGGACGTGCTCGGGGCTGAACGCCACGATCCCGCACGCGGCCGCGGCGGTGCGCACACCGCCGGCCGAACCGGGCCCGTCGAGGCCGATGCCGATGGGGGCCGCGCCGGTGGCCACGGCCAGGGCCGTGCCGCCCGAGGGCCCGCCGATGCCGCGGTCGGGCCGCCAGGGATTGGCCGGGACGTTCCCGTCGTCGTCGGTCGCGGGCCACAGGCCCAGTTCCGACGACCGTCCGAAAGCGACGATCACCGCGCCGGCGCCGCGGATGCGCTGCACCGCCTGGTGATCGGTGTCCGCGATCGGCAGGACCGCGGCGTTCGAGCCCAGTCGCGGGGCGTGCCCGGTGACCGGGAGCTGCTCGCACACGGCGACCGGGACCCCCGCGGCGGGCAGGGCGTCGCGGTTCTCGATCTCGTCCACGGCCGCGGCCTCGGCGAGCGATTCGATCTTGCGGACGCTCGTGAGGGCGCCCTCGGACTCGCGGTGGTCCTCGATGCGGCGGAGGTGGTGGTCGACGACGATCGAGGCGTCGGCGTCGCCGCGCCGAACCGCCTTCGATATCTGCTGCGCGGTAGTTCCCGACCAGCTCACTGCTCGTCCTTTCTCGCGGGGGACAGGGGTGCCGGTGCGGCGCTAGCCGAGGGCTCGGCGCAGGTCGGACAGGAGGTCGTCGACGTCTTCGATGCCGACGGAGAGGCGAACCAGGTCGCCGGGGACTTCGAGGGCGCTGCCGGCGACCGAGGCGTGGGTCATGCGCCCGGGGTGCTCGATGAGCGACTCGACGCCGCCGAGGGACTCGCCGAGCGTGAACACCTCGGTGCGGGCGCACACGTCGACCGCCGCCTGCTCGCCGTCCTTGTGGCGGAAGGAGACCATGCCGCCGTAGCGCTTCATCTGCTTGCCCGCCACGTCGTGCCCGGGGTGCTCGGCGAGCCCGGGGTAGCGGACCTCGGCGATCTTCGGGTGGCCGGCCAGGAACTCCGCGACGCGCTCGGCGTTGTCGCAGTGGCGGTCCATGCGGACACCGAGGGTCTTGACGCCGCGCAGGGTGAGGAACGCGTCGAAGGGGCCGGCGACGGCGCCCAGCGCGTTGTGGTGGAACGCGATCTTCTCCGCGAGTTCGTCATCGCCCACGACGGCCGCGCCGCCGACGACGTCGGAGTGGCCGCCCACGTACTTGGTGGTCGAGTGGACCACGACGTCGGCGCCCAGCGCGAGCGGCTGCTGGAGATAGGGACTCGCGAAGGTGTTGTCGACGACGACGATCGCGCCGCGGCGGTGGGCCAGGTCGGCGAGGTGCTCGATGTCGGCGATGTTGAGCAGCGGGTTGGTGGGCGTCTCGATCCACACCATCTTCGTGTCGGCGTTCATGGCCGCCTCGACGGCGGCGACGTCGGTGATCGGGGCCGCGGAGTACTTGAGGCCCCAGCGGGTCGCGACCTTGTCGAACAGGCGGAACGTGCCGCCGTAGGCGTCGTTCGGGATGACCACGTGGTCGCCGGGCCCCAGCAGCCCCCGCAGGATCGCGTCCTCGGCGGCCAGGCCCGAGGCGAACGCGAAGCCCCTGGTGCCGCCTTCGAGCGAGGCCAGGCAGGCTTCCAGGGCGGTGCGCGTGGGGTTGCCCGACCGCGAGTACTCGTACCCGCCGCGCAGGCCCCCGACCCCGTCCTGCTTGTAGGTGGAGGTCGCGTAGATCGGCGGGACGACGGCGCCCGTCAGCGGATCGGGCTCCTGCCCGGCGTGGATGGCGCGTGTGGAAAACCCGTGACCCTCATGCATGTCCCTACGCTAACCGACGCGACTACCACTGCCCATGGATAGGCACGCTATCGTGCAGACAACACTCGGCATCTTCACAGATCTTCAGCAACGACACGGAGGGCTTGCCTCATGGGCTTCGACGAAGTACACAAGATGGACATCACCGGCGACGGCAGCGATGACACGGTCGGCGTGCGACGCAACGAGGACGGCTCGGTGGAGTACCACGTGGACGTGGACGGCGACGGCGTCGCCGACATGAAGGCCGTCGACACCGACGGCGACGGCGTCATCGACACCGTGCTGCTCGACAACGACGGCGACGGCAAGTACGACGCCGCGGCCGTGGACCTCAACGGCGACGGCGAAGCCGACGCGGTGGCCGAGAAGTAAAGCCCCCCTCGGCGGCGACGCCACACAGATTTCGCACCGCGGGCGCCCCGGATCGGGGCGCCCGCGGTCGTGTGCCGCAGGGCCGCACCGCGGCTGCGACGCCGGACGGCGCTTTCGGGTCGCCCCGCCCGACCGTGCGGTCGGACTGTCTTGTCGGACCCCCGTGTCACCCTTGTATTCGGGGGCCCACGGAAGTCCGTTTTGAAGGCTGGCGCCGGACTTGCCCGGATTCAGGGAGTGGTCTCCCGCTCCTTGTCGGAGCGCTCGACGCAGAACTCGTTGCCCTCGGGGTCGGCCATGGTGGCCCAGCCGGTGCCGTCGGGTTTGCGGTGGTCGTCCACGAGCGTCGCGCCGAGGGCGATGAGCCGCTCGACCTCCTCGTCGCGGGTGCGGTCCTCGGGCGAGAGGTCGAGGTGGAGGCGGTTCTTGACCTCCTTGCCCTCCGGCACGTTGATGAACAGCAGCCCGGGCCGGCGGCCGTCGGCGCTGATGTAGTTCTCCTCGTGCTCCGGGGCGTTCGGTTCGTCCGGGTGCTCGATGTAGCCGGTGACCTCGGCCCAGAACAGGCTCTGCGCGTAGCCGTCGCGGCAGTCGAACGTGACTTGATTGATTCTCGAAACCATGCACCGACGTTAATGCGCCCGGGTGGGCGGCGGCGAGGGAAATACGCCGCTTCGCCGTCGTCGTGGACGGTGTAGTTCCTGCGTGACAGACTTGCCCGATGAGCGTCACGCACCCGATCCTGAAGCACCCCGTCGAAGGCTCCCCCGGGCCCGGCGCCGACATCGCCTACTTCGGCATGGGCTGCTTCTGGGGCGCCGAGCGGCTGTTCTGGCGCGTCCCCGGCGTCTGGACCACCTCCGTGGGCTACATGGGCGGCAACACCGAGAAGCCCTCCTACGAGGAGGTCTGCACGGGCCTGACCGGCCACGCCGAAGTCGTCCGGGTCGTCTTCGAACCCGAGAAGGTCGACTACGAGGACCTGCTCAAGGTGTTCTGGGAGAACCACGACCCGACGCAGGGCATGCGCCAGGGCAACGACATCGGCAGCCAGTACCGGTCCGTCGTCTTCACCTCCACCCCCGAGCAGCAGGCGACCGCCGAGGAGGGCAAGACCGCGTTCGAACCGCTGGTGCGCGCGGCCGGGCTCGGCCCGATCACCACCGCGATCGTCCCCGCCGGCGCCTACTGGCTCGCCGAGGACTACCACCAGCAGTACCTGCACCACAATCCGAACGGCTACTGCAACCACGGCCCCAACGGCCTGACCTGCCCGATCGGCGTCGTCAAGGCGCAGGTCGAGGTCGCGCCGCCGAAGGCCTGAGCCGGGCGGCGCAGAAAAGCGCCGAGGCGACCCATCCGCTCCCCGTGCGGCTCCGAACCACCATCGAGAACGCCGACCTAGCGCGGGGAGCGCGATGATGTTTGACCAAGGGCCTGAAGCCCGACGCCGACAGGACCAGCCGCGCCTGTCCGTCGTGGCGGGCGCCGAGCCCGCCACGGCCGAAGCGCTGCTGCACCGCACCGCGCTGGGCGAGGACGACGCCTTCGCCGCGCTCTACGACCTCATGTCCGGGCGCGTCTACGGCCTGTGCCTGCGCATCGTCCGCGACCCGGCCCAGGCCGAAGAGGTCGCCCAGGAAGTCCTCGTCGAGGTGTGGCGCACCGCGACCCGCTTCGACGAGCACCGCGGCTCGGCCTCGGCGTGGATCACGACGATCGCCCACCGCCGCGCCGTCGACCGGGTCCGCTCCGCGCAGGCCGCCGGGGACCGGGAGCGGCGCGCCGCCGCCGAGTCCGTCGAACCCGAGTACGACCAGGTCGCCGAGGCCGCCGCCGGGCGCCTGGAGCACCGCCAGGTCCGCCGCTGCCTCAAGACCCTGACCGAGCTCCAGCGCCAGGCCGTCACCCTCGCGTACTACGGCGGGCACACCTACCGGCAGGTCGCGACCCTGCTGGACGCGGCCGTGCCCACCGTCAAGTCCCGCATCCGCGACGGGCTCGTCAAACTGCGCGACTGCCTGGAGGTGGCCCGATGAGCACGGACGAGCACACCATGATCGGCGCCTGGGCCCTCGACGCGGTCGACGCCGACGAGCGCGCCCGGGTCGAACGCCACCTCGCCGCGTGCGCCTCCTGCGCCCAGGAGGCCGCCGAACTGCGCGAGACCGTCGCGCGCCTCGCCGACGTCACGATCACCGAACCGCCGCCGCGCCTGCGCGACAGCGTCCTGGCCGAGGTGCGCCGCACCCGCCAGGAGGCCCCGGTCGCGCACGAACCGGAACCGCGCCGCCGCGGCCGCGCCCACCGGTCCCGCGCCCGGCACCAGTCGCGCCTGCGCCTGGCCCTGGGGGCGGCCGCGCTCGCGGTGGTCGCCGCGTTCGCGGGGATCTTCGGGACCTGGGCGGTCATGCAGCAGCCGGGCGGGGAGAGCCGGGGCGACCAGATCGCGGCCGTGCTCGAAGCGGCCGACGCCGAGGTCTCCTATCAGGAGCCCGACGGCGGGGGCCGGGTCACCGTGATCGCCTCGGAGGCGCTCGACCAGGCCGTCGTGGTCGTCTCCGACCTGGCCGCGCCCGGCGACGACCGCTCCTACCAGGTGTGGAAGGTCAATGAGGCCGGGCAGGTGTCGGCCGGGGTCATGGACGCCGGCGACGCCTCCGCGACCATGCTCGTCGAAGGACTCGGCGACACCCGGGTCGTGGGCGTCACCAACGAACCGGCGGGCGGCTCGGACGAGCCGACCCTGCCCATGGTCGCCGACGTGGCGCTCGACGCGTAGGCCCCAGGAAGCGGCGCGGACCGGGATGAACGTCCAGGTCCGCGCCGCTTTTCATGCCGTCCACGGAATTCCTCCTGATTTATTTCGCGATCGGACCCATCCGGGAGCCGACCGGCACCGAATCCCCGGCATGAACGGCAAACCGATCGCAGCCCTCGCCGGCATCGCCTGCGCCGGGTCCGCCCTCGCGGCGGCCCAGCTGGTGGCCGCGGCGGTGGCCCCCGGCAGCGCCCCCGTCGCGGCCGTCGGGGCCGCGGTCGTGGACGCCGTCCCCGAGCCGGTCAAGGAGTTCGCCATCCGGACCTTCGGGGCGAACGACAAACTCGTCCTCCTCCTCACCATCGGCGCCGTGCTCCTGGTCGCCGCCGCCGTCGTCGGCATCCTCGCGGTCCGCCGGATCGCGGTCGGCCACACCGCCCTCGCCCTGCTGGGCGCGGCCGGGGCCGCCGCCGCACTGACCCGCCCGGCCGCGAACGCGGCCTGGGCCCTGCCCTCGATCGCCGGCGCCGCCTGCGGCGCGCTCGTGCTGTGGCTGCTGTACCGACGGACGGCCGCCACCGAGCCGCCCGTGCCCGGCAGGGCCGTCGACCGCCGGGGCGTCCTCATCGCCCTGGCCGGGGCAGGCGTGGCGGGGGCCGCCGGATGGCGCCTGGGCGGCACGGGGGAAGTCGACGCCGCCCGCGACGCCGTCCGGCTCCCCGCCGCGGTCGACGTCGGCCCGGCCGGCGAAGGCCTCGACATCGAGGGCCTCACCCCGTACGTGACGCCGAACGCCGACTTCTACCGCGTCGACACCGCGCTGGTGATCCCGCGCGTGCTCCCCGACGACTACCGGCTGAAGATCACCGGCCGCGTCAAGCATCCGATCGAGCTCAGCTACCGGGACCTCCTCGAACGCGACCTGGTCGAGCGCGAGATCACGATCTCCTGCGTCTCCAACGAGGTCGGCGGCACCCTCGCCGGCAACGCCCGCTGGCTCGGCCTGCCCCTCGCCGACCTGCTCGCCGAGGCCGAACCCGAACCGGGCGCCGACCAGGTCGTCTCGCGCTCCGAGGACGGCTGGACCGCCGGGACCCCGACCGCCGTCTGCACGGACGGGCGCGACGCCCTCGTCGCGGTCGGCATGAACGGCGAGCCGCTGCCGCTCGAGCACGGCTTCCCGGTGCGCATGGTCGTCCCCGGCCTGTACGGCTACGTCTCGGCCACCAAGTGGCTGGTCGAGATCGAGCTGTCCTCCTTCGCCGACTTCGACCCGTACTGGGTCCGCCGCGACTGGGCCGCCGAGGCCCCGATCAAGACGTTCTCGCGCATCGACACGCCCAAGCCGCTCAAGACCGTCGCCGGCGGAGCGACCACCGTGGCCGGCGTCGCCTGGGCGCAGCACCGCGGCGTCGAGCTCGTCGAGGTCCGCGTCGACGAAGGCGAATGGAACGAGGCCGACCTCGCGCCCGTGATCGGCACCGACACGTGGCGGCAGTGGTCGTGGACCTGGGAGGCCGACCCCGGCCGCCACAAGCTCGAGGTCCGCGCCACCGACGCCGAGGGCGACACCCAGACCCGGGAGCGGCGCACGCCGTTCCCCGACGGCGCCACCGGATGGCACTCGGTCGTCGTCACCGCCGAATAGACCGCAAGTGAAACCCGGGGTTCGCGCCCCGGAACCGATGAAGAGAGGCAAGACCAATGAGCAATCGACTTCTGACCCGCACCGGAGCGCTCCTCGCCGCCGCCGGATTCGCACTCGCCATGACCGCGTGCTCCGACGACGGGGACGCCTCGTCCGAGGACACGGCCGCCACCGAAGAGGCCGCACCCGAGGAGACCACCGAAGAGGAGATGGCCTCGGGCGAGTTCGGCGACGCCTGCTCGGCCGTCCCGGCCGACGGCGAGGGCAGCTTCGCCGGCATGGCCGACGACCCGGTCGCGACCGCCGCCAGCAACAACCCGGTGCTGTCCACACTGGTCACCGCCGTGACGGAGGCCGACCTGGTGGACACGCTGAACTCGGCCGAGAACATCACCGTGTTCGCGCCCACGAACGACGCGTTCGCCGCGATTCCCGAGGCCGACCTGCAGGCCGTCCTGGCCGACCAGGACATGCTCACGAGCATCCTCACCTACCACGTGGTGGGCGAGCAGATCGCGCCCGAGGACCTGGGCGGCACCTTCACCACGCTCCAGGGCGACACGCTCGAGGTCGCCGGCTCCGGCGAGGAGTGGACCGTCAACGGCTCCGCGAACGTAGTCTGCGGGAACGTCCAGACGGCCAACGCGACCGTCTACATCATCGACTCGGTGCTCATGCCCGCCTAAGGCCTGCGCGCCGTCCGGCCGGGACCGTCCGCGACGCGGGCGGCCCCGGCCGCAGCCCTGCGAGGAGACCACCGGTGCGAACCGCCGTCATGCTGTTCACGCGCGACCTGCGCGTCCACGACAATCCGGCGCTCGCCGCCGCCTGCGCGGCCGACCTGGTCGTACCGCTCTACGTGGACGACCCGGGACGCGCGACGTCCCCGGCGCGGCGGCGCTTCCTGGCCGAGTCCCTCGCCGACCTGCGCGGTGCGCTGCGCGGCCTCGGCGCCGACCTGCTGGTGCGCCGCGGCGACACCGTCGCCGAGGTGATGCGGGTGTGCGAGGCCCACGGCGCCGCCGGCGTGAGCTGCGCCGACGACTTCGGCCGCTTCGAGTCCGGTCTGCGCGAGCGCCTTCGACAGGCCTGCGACGCGGCCGGCGTCCTGCTGCTGCGCACCGCCGGCGTCACGGCCGTCCCGCCCGGCGCCGTGCTCCCCAGCGGCGGCGGCGACCACTACAAGGTCTTCACCCCGTACTGGCGCGCCTGGTCGCGGACCCGGCGGCGCCCGGTCGAACCCGCCCCCGAGCGCATTCCGACGCCCGACGGCGTGAACGGCGACGACCCCTTCGCGGTCCTCGACGTCCCGCCCGAGGCGAACGCGCGCTTCCCCGGAGGGGAGGGCGCCGCGGCGGACCGGCTCGACGCGTGGGCGCCCCGCGCCGAGGACTACACCGAGCGCAGCGACGACCTCGCCGCCGACGCCACCTCCCGGCTGAGCCCGTACCTGGCCTTCGGGTGCCTCTCGCCGCGCGCGCTCGCCGCCGACGGGCGCCTGCCCGACGCGTTCGTGCGGCAGCTGTGCTGGCGCGACTTCCACTACCAGGTCCTGGCCGCGTTCCCCGGCCTCGCCGACACCGCCTACCGCGGCGACGAGGACTGGGCCGAGGACCCCGGGGCCCTCGACGCCTGGCGCCGCGGCGAGACCGGGATCGACATCGTGGACGCGGGGATGCGCCAGCTCCTGGCCGAGGGCTGGATGCCCGGGCGGGCCCGGCTCATCTGCGCCGCCCACCTCACCAAGACCCTCGGCCTCGACTGGCGCCGCGGCGAGGCCTGGTTCGCCGAGCACCTCGTGGACTACGACGAGGCGAACAACGCCGGGAACTGGCAGTGGACGGCCGGGACCGGCAACGACACCAAGCCGTACCGGCGCTTCAGCCACGAGCGCCAGGCCGCCCGGTTCGACCCCGACGGGGCCTACCGGCGGCGCTGGCTCTCGTGAGGCGGCGCCCACTCGGCGCTGACGGCCTTCATCGCCTCGGTGCTGACGTCCAGGAACCGGGCGACGACCTCCCGCTCGGCGGGGCCGAAGCCCGCCCAGGAGTCGGCGAAGGCCTCGGCGAGCGGCACGAACATCTTGCGCCCTTCCTCAAGGCCCGCTTCGGGAACGTGGAGGGCGACGCGGCGCCGGTCGCCCGAGGGGCGCTCGCGCTCGACGTGCCCGACCGCTTCGAGGCGGTCGATGAGCGCGGTCGTCGCCGACGGGCTCAGCCCCAGCTCCCTCGCGAGGGCGGACGGCGACATGGGCTCGCCGCGGCGGGCCGCGGCGAGGATGAGCGCGAGCGCGTTGACGTCGGTGCGGTGGAGCCCGTGGCGGGAGCCGAAGCGCTCGGCGTACCGGTCCGACTCGACCGTCAGCGTCTGGAGCAGCCTCGTAAGGTCGAGGTCAGAGGGCGCGTTCTCGCCTTGCGTGTCGCGGGTCATGCACGCCGTCCAATCCGTGTCCAGTGTCGTTCAGTAGTTTACTATTTCGATCATCGAACTATCCGCCGATGGAAGCATCGGTCGCAGTGACGCGAGGAGACCCCATGGCCCCCGAACGACCGCCCCGCCCCGTCACACGGCTGCGTCGGCTCATCCCGGCGCTGCTGGCGCTCGCATGGCTCGCCTTGGGCGCCTTCGCGGGACCGTACGCCGGGAAGCTCAGCGAGGTCGCCTCCAACGACGGTTCGGCGTTCCTGCCGTCCTCGGCCGAGTCCACCGAGGTGAACGAGCTGCGGGCCGCCTTCGACGAGACCGACGCGGTCCCGGCGATCATCGTCGCCGAGCGCGACGGCGGCCTCGACGCCGCCGACCTCGACTACCTCGAATCGGCGAGCGCGGCCCTGGCCGCGCTGCCGTTCAACGCCGGCCCGCCGATCCCGCCGCAGCTCTCCGACGGGGCCGACCCCGAGGCCGCGCAAATGATCGTCCTCATCGGCGCCGGCGCGGAGGCCTCGGACGCGGTCGAGGAGATCCGCTCCGTCCTGGAGGACGGGCGACCCGACGGGCTCGACGTGCTCGTCACCGGACAGGCCGCGTTCGGCGCCGACCTCGGGGCGGCCTTCGGCGGCGTCGACGGCCTGCTGCTGCTCGTGGCCGCCGCGGTCGTCGCGGTGATCCTCGCGCTCGTCTACCGCTCCCCGCTGCTGCCGGTCCTGGTGCTGCTGTCGTGCGGTTTCGCCCTTGCCGCCGCCAGCGCGGCCGTGTACGTCCTGGCCGACGCGGGCGTGATCGACCTCAACGGTCAGAGCCAGGGCATCCTGTCCATCCTCGTGTTCGGCGCCGCCACGGACTACGCGCTGCTGCTGGTGGCGCGGTTCCGGGAGGAGCTCGGGGCCGGCGCGGACCGCTTCGGCGCGGTCCGCAGGGCCCTGCGCGCGACGATCGAGCCGATCGCGGCCTCGGCCGGGACCGTGGTCCTCGGCGTCCTGTGCCTGCTGTTCAGCCAGTTGGAGTCGAACCGGGGCCTGGGCCCGGTCGCGGCGATCGGCATCGGGGCGTCGTTCCTGGCCGCCACGACGTTCCTGCCCGCGGTGCTGGCGCTGTTCGGGCGGGCCGCGTTCTGGCCGCGGCGCACCGGCGCCGAAC
Source organism: Glycomyces harbinensis (assembly GCF_900101745.1). Lineage (GTDB taxonomy): Bacteria > Actinomycetota > Actinomycetes > Mycobacteriales > Micromonosporaceae > Glycomyces > Glycomyces harbinensis. The sequence continues at coordinate 309,394 of NZ_FNAD01000005.1, forward strand.
GCGCGGGCTCGCGCCTGTGGTCGGGCGTGGCCGCGCTCGTCCGCCGCCGGCCGCGGGCCGTGTGGCTGACCACGGCCGCGGGCCTGGTGATCGCGGCGGCGTTCATGACGCAGCTGAAGGCCGACGGCACGACGCAGACGGAGGTGTTCCTCACCGACGTGGACTCCGTTGCGGGACAAGAGGTCCTGGCCGAGCACTTCGACGCCGGGTCGGGCGCCCCCGCGGTGATCGTCGCCGACGCCGGATCGCTCGACGCGGTGCTCGCGGCGGCCGAGGTCGACGGGGTCGCGGAAGCGTCGGCGAAGACCGACGCCTCGGGGCGGGTCGTGGAGGCGGACGGCCTGGTCGAGGTCGAAGCGGTCCTGGAGGACGCCCCCGACAGCGACGCCGCGATGGCCACGGTGGAGCGCCTGCGCGAGGCCGTGCACGCCGTCGACGGCGCGAACGCCCTGGTGGGCGGGCCGACCGCGATTCAGCTCGACACGCTCACGGTCTCCGAGCGCGACCGGACGGTCATCATCCCGATCGTGCTCGCCGTGATCCTCCTCGTGCTCATGCTGCTGCTGCGGTCGATCCTGGCGCCGCTGCTGCTGACCGCGACGGTGGTGCTGTCGTTCGGGGCGACCATGGGCGTCTCGGCCCTGGTGTTCAACCACCTCTTCGGATTCCCCGGTGCCGACCCCACAGTGGTCCTGTTCGGCTTCGTCTTCCTGGTGGCCTTGGGGATCGACTACAACATCTTCCTGATGACGCGGGTCCGCGAGGAGTCGGCGCGCCTGGGCACCCGGGCGGGGACGCTGCGGGGGCTGGTCGCCACGGGCGGGGTCATCACCTCGGCCGGAGTGGTCCTGGCGGCCACGTTCTCGGCGCTCGCGGTGCTGCCGATCCTGTTTTTGGCGCAGATCGCGTTCGTGGTGGCCTTCGGGGTGCTGCTCGACACGGTCATCGTCCGGTCCCTGCTGGTCCCGGCGCTCACGTTCGACATCGGGAAGGCCGTCTGGTGGCCCTCGCGCCTGTCGAGGGTAAGGCCCCTCAGCCGCGAGTAAGGGGTTTTCGGGGTAAGGGGCCGAGAACTAAGGCGTGTAAGGGCAGTCTCGACGCGGAATGCTGATGCCCCGTGCCGGGCCTCAGCCGGAGCATTGGTATCAGGCCGGAACCGCTCCGGTCAGATACCGAAGGAACGCGATGAACGACTTCGACTTCCACTACATGCACTACACCCGCTCCGAGGAGCTCATCAAGGACGCCGAGAACGAGCGGCTCGCCCGCAGCCTCATCAAGGCCGCGAAGGAGACCCGCCGGGCCGGCACCCGTGTCCGGCACGACGGCACCTCCAACGGCAGCGTCGCCCAGCGCGTCGCCCGTGCGCTCGGCCGCAAGGACCGCCCCGAGGCGGGTCCGGCCGGGTCCAGCCCGCGAAATGAACACGCCGCTGCGTCATAGGGGCATGTCATGATTGCTGACATGCCGCGCCTTGGTTCCGATCTCCCCCTCTTCGCCCGAGACGGCGAGCTCGCCGCGCTCCGCGACGCGCTCGCCGCCGCGAGGCAGGGGCGACCGGCCACGGTGCTCGTCTCCGGTGACGCGGGGGTCGGGAAGACCCGGCTCCTCCACGAGTTCAACGACAGCGCCGGTGACGGTGTCCTCACCGTCACCGGCCACTGCCTCGACACCGCCGACTCCGCCCTCCCCTACCTGCCCTTCGCCGAGATCATCGGCACCCTCGCCCGCGACAACCCCGAACTCGTCGCCGCGCACCCCGGCCTGCGCCCCCTCCTGCCCGGCCACCCCACCGCCGCCGAGGGCGACCTCGGCCGCCTCGGGCTCTTCGAAGCCCTCCACGCCGCGCTCGCCGACCTCGCCTCCGCCGGGCCCGTCGTGCTCACCCTCGAAGACCTCCACTGGGCCGACCGCTCCAGCCGGGACCTCCTCGCCTTCCTCACCTCCCGCCTCACCGGCCAGCGCGTGCTCATCCTCGGCACCTACCGGTCCGACGCCCTCCACCGCGGCCACCCCCTGCGCCCCCTCCTGGCCGAGCTCGTGCGCCTGCCCGCCGTGCAGCGCCTGCACCTCGACCCCTTCGACGCCCAGCACGCCGCCGACTTCGTGCGCGAACTCAACACCGGGCTCGACGAGGAGACGGTCTCCAAGATCGCCGCCGCCTCCGAGGGGAACGCGTTCCTCGCCGAAGAGCTCGCCGCCGCCGAGACCCACACGGTCACCTTCGAACTCGCCGAAGTGCTCCTCGCCCGGCTCGAACGCCTCCCCGACGCCGCCAAGCAGGTCGTGCAGCTCGCCTCCGTCATGGGCCGGCGCTTCACCTACCGGCGCCTCAACGCCGCCGCCTGGTCCCTCCTCGACGACACCGGACTGCGGCACGAGCGCGAACTCGACCAGGCCCTGCGGGCCGCGATCTCCCACGGGATCATCGTCCAGAAGAGCCCCGACACGTACGCCTTCCGCCACGCCCTGCTCGGCGAGGCCGTCTACAGCGACCTCCTTCCGGGCGAACGCATCCGGTACCACCAGCGGATCGCCGAGTCCCTCGCCGACGACCACGGCAAGGGCGCCGAGGCCGAACTCGCCCACCACGCACACGAGTCCGGCGACCTCCCCTGCGCCCTTTCCGCCTCAGTGCGCGCGGCCGACGAGGCCGTGGAGCTCGCCGCCCCCGCCGAGGCCCTGCTCCACCTCGAGCGGGCCCTGACCCTCTTCGGCCGCGTCCCGGCCGAGAAGCGGCCCGAGGGGCTGACCGAACTGCGCCTGACGCTCCGGGCCGCCGCCAACGCCGGGGCCTCCGGCGAGATCAAACGCGCCCAGTCGTTCTCCGCGGCCGCGGTGCGCCTCGCCGACGCCTCCGGCGACCCCATCATGGGCGCCTCCTCCCGCCGCAAGTACGCCAAGCTGCTGCTGACCATCGAGGGAGACGAGCAGGAGGCCCACCGGATCGCCTGGGAGGCTTGGGAACTGGTCAAGGACGAGGAGCCCCGCGCCGTGAAGGCCTGGGCCCAGGCCGTGGTCGCCCGCACCACCTACTCCCTGCGCCGGTACGAGGAGGCCGCCCTGTGGTGCGCCCGGGCCGTCGCCACCGCGGACGCGGTCACCGCCTCCGGCGCCACCGACGAGCACGACGGCCACCTCGCGGCCAAGGCCGACGCGATGCTCACCGACAGCATCGCCGCGTTCCGCGGCGGCACCCTGTCCCTTGAGGAGACCATCGAGCGCAACAACGAAGCCCTCGACCTGGTCCGCGGCAAGGGCTGGCACGAGGTCGAACTGCGCGTGCACTTCAACAACGGCCTCGTCCTCACCGAGTTCTCCCGGATCCCCGAAGCGCTCGCGCACTTCGACCGCGGCGCCGAACGGGCCCGGTGCACCGGCGACAAGTGGAGCGCCTTCGGCATCGAGATCGCCGTCCGGCAGGTCATCTGCAACTACATGGTCGGCCGCTGGGACGCCGTCGACGCCAACGGCGAGATGGCCTCCAGCGTCATGCCCGGCGTCGTGCTCACCCGCGTCGCCGCCGCCGTGCTCCTCGTCGACGTCGCGCGCGGCCGCTTCGAGACCGCCGACCGGCGCCTGGGCTACCTCGCCGACCGCTGGCAGATCGACGGCCAGGTCCTCGCGCTGGCCTCGGTGTGCGGGGCCGAACTCGACCGCTGGCGGGGCCGCCCGGCCGACGCGCTGCGCCGCGTCGAGCGCGCCACCGAGAAGATGACCCGCATGCGCGGCTACTACCTCGCCGGCATCTCCGTGTGCGCCGCCGGGATCGGGGCCGCCGCCGACATCGCCCAGCAGCACCGCCACAGCGGCGACGCGAACGCCGCGAAAGACGCGGTGGCCGCGGGCGAGCGCCTGGCCGAACGGGCCCGGTTCTTCCTCGAGCACGGCCAGCCCCTGTCGGGCACGCTCGGCCCCGAGGGCCACGCCTGGGTCGCCCAGCTCGACGCCGAGGAGTCCCGCCTCTACGGCGAAGGCGACCCCGAACTGTGGCGCGCCGCCGCCGCGGCCTTCGACTACCGCAACGCCACCGGCGAACACGGCATCGAGAACGACACGGCCGCAAGCGAAGCCGCGCCGCTCGCCGAGCAGGACCGGCTCGAACTCGCCCTGAACGACCCGGTCGCCTCCGAGGCGCTGGCGCTCCTCGAACGCGCCGGAGCGGGCAAGGGCGCGGGCGACACCGGTGCGATCCCGATCGGCTCGGCATGGGAGTGGGCCGAGCCGTACCGGCAGGCGTACGCGCGCTGGCGCCTGGCCGAGGCGCTGCTGGCCGGGCAGGGAGGGGAGTCCCGGGCCGAGGCGGCCGCGGTGCTGACGGACGCGAAGGCCACGGCGATCCGCCTGGGCGCGACCCCGCTCGCCGAAGCGCTGTGCGAGCTGGCCGAACGGGCCCGGCTCGACGCGGCGGTGCCGACCTCCACGCCGCTGACCCCCCGGGAGCTGGCGGTCCTGCGGCTGGTGGCGCGGGGGATGACCAACCGGCAGATCGGGGCCGAGCTGTACATCTCCGAGAAGACGGTGAGCGTGCACCTCTCGCGGGCGATGGCGAAACTCGAAGTGGCAGGCAGAGCCGCAGCGGTCAACGCCGCGCACCTGCGCGGCTTTCTCACTGACGACTGACGGGACCCGCCGGCAGCGAGTGCGCGCGACGCGGAGGCGGGGCGGGCCATGGCCCGATCGGCGCCGGCCCGCGCCGAGACACCGCATCGAGCTCCGAGGTCCGTTCGGCTGGAGTCAGTAGGCTCCGGCGATCGAGCGGAAGGCCGCCGCTGTCGGGCGGACTGCGACCGGTCGACGGCCCGTCAGTCCCGCGCCGCTTCGGGGACGGCCGTGACCGGCGCCGCAACCCTGTCCTGCGGCGGTGCGACCGCTGCTGCGCTCTGGCGGCCGTGCGCCTGCGCGTACTGGACTCGGCTTGACCTGCGGTGCGGCCCGGCCGGGTTCGTGTATACCGCTACCGGGGGTTGACGCGCCCCGCTCCGCGTAACCCTTCAGTGGTACGCCGATTGCCTTCCTGTGCCCGATGTACGCGCCGAGCCTTCGCACGAACATTGCCCTCATGAAGCGGCGAAAAGCACTCAAGTGGACACTCATCGGCGTCGGCAGCGGCGTCGGGGCGCTCGCGCTCGGCAGCGCCGGCGCCATCGGGTACTTCTGGACCACCTCGAAGCTCGACACCGCCGGCAAGGTCGACTTCACCAACCCCCTCGCCGTGCCCCCGCTCGCCGAGTCGACCCAGGACCCCTCGGGCGCGCGGCGGTTCGACCTGGAGATCCAGTCGGGCGCGGTCGCGTTCAAAGACGGCCGTGAGACCGAGACGTGGGGCGTCAACGGCGCCTTCCTCGGGCCGACGCTGCGCGCCAAGCGCGGCGAAGAGGTCGCGTTCGCCGTCCGCAACAGCCTCGACGAGGGCACCTCGATCCACTGGCACGGCATGCACCTGCCCGCGGTCATGGACGGCGGACCCCACCAGGAGGTCGCCCCCGGCGGCGACTGGGCTCCCCAGTGGATGATCAACCAGCCCGCCGCGACCCTCTGGTACCACCCGCACCCCCACGGGCGCACCGGCAACCACGTCTACCGCGGCCTGGCCGGGATGTTCATCGTCGACGACGACGAATCCGACGGCCTGAACCTCCCCAAGACCTACGGCGTGGACGACGTGCCGATGATCGTCCAGGACCGGAAGCTCGACGGCGACAACCAGTTCGACGACAACGGCTCGTTCATGAGCATGCAGGGCCTCCTCGGCGACCAGGTCTTCGTCAACGGGACCCTCGGCCCCTACCTCGACGTGTCGACCCGCCTGGTGCGCCTGCGCCTGCTCAACGGCTCGGTCTCGCGCCTGTACAACTTCGGGTTCGACGACGACCGCCCGTTCTCGCTCATCGCCACCGACGGCGGTCTGCTCCCGAGCGCCTCGGAGACCGACCGGCTCCAGCTCTCACCGGGCGAGCGCGCCGAGATCGTGGTCGGCTTCGAGCCCGGCGAGACCGCCGTCCTGCGCTCCTACCCGGCCGACGAGGGCTACTCGGGCCCGCTCGGCCGCGTCAACGGCGCCGACGACACGCTCGACATCTGCGAGTTCCGGGCCGCCGAGAGCCTGACCGACACGACCGCGATCCCCGAGACCATGGGCGCCGCACCGGATCTGGCCGACACCGAGCCGGCCGAGGAGCGCTCGTTCTCGCTGTCGGGCTTCAACCAGATCAACGGCGAGTCGATGGACTTGCAGCGCATCGACTTCGGCGTCCGCGAGGGCTCTGTCGAGGTCTGGGAGGTCGCGAACGCGGACGGGTTCCTGCACAACTTCCACGTCCACGACGTCCAGTTCCAGGTCCTGGACGTGGACGGCGAGGAGCCGCCCGCGCGCCTGCGGGGCTGGAAGGACACCGTGCAGCTCGTCCCGCAGCGCAAGTACCGGCTGGCGATGCGGTTCACCGACTACACCGACCCCAACCTGCCGTACATGTACCACTGCCACATCCTCGCCCACGAGGACGCGGGGATGATGGGCCAGTTCGTGGTCCTCGGCGAAGGCGAGTCGATCGGGCAGGTCCCGGCCGTCGACTCGGCGCACTCCCACGGCTGACGCCGCGAGGAGCGCCGTTCCCGGACCAGGCGTCCGGGAACGGTGGCACCGGGCGGGCCGTCCGTAGGCACCACGTGAAGGCCCGCCCGGATCGCCGCTAGAGCACGTACACGCCGATGAGGTTGGCGAGCGTGCGGATGTCCACTTTGCCCTTGAATTCGAAGCGCACCTTGCCGAGCCCGCTGTACCAGAGGTCCAGCTCCGCGTCGAGGTCGAAGTGCCCGGAGGTCTCGACCGAGAATGCCTGGATCTTGCTGTAGGGCAGCGAGGTGTAGTCGCGCTTCTTTCCGGTGATGCCCTGGGCGTTGACGGCGATCACGCGTTTGTCGGTGAAGGCCACATAGTCCCGCACCCCTTTGAAGGCCGACACCAGCTGCTCGCCCTGCACGAGCAGCGGCTGCAGCTCGGAGGCGATGCTCCCGGGGTCGATCTGCTGGAGCTTGAAGAGTGAGCCGTTCGAGAAGTCGATCATGCGCTCATCGTAATGACCTCAATGGATTCCATGGGCACTGAGGACGGCCGGCGGGCGCCGGGGGCGGGAGGGACCGGGGAGCAGTGTCCCCTGGCCGATCCTCCCGTCCCGAGCGATCACGTTGCGGGGCAGTTGGATCCAGGATCAGAGGGTGGCGTTGGCGATGTGCTTGGCGATCGCGGGGAGGTCGACGTTCTCCTTGAACTCGAAGCGCACCTTGCCGAGCCCGGAGAACCACATGTCCAGTTCGCCGTCGTTGTCCATGAGGCCGTCGGTCTCCACCGAGTAGGCCTGGATCCTGTTGTAGGGCAGCGAGGCGTAGTCCTTCTTGCGACCGGTGACGCCCTGGACGTTCACGGCGATGACCCGCTTGTTCGTGAAGACCACGAAGTCCCGCACGCCTTCGAAGGCCAGCGCGACCGCTTCGCCGTCGGCCAGCAGCGGCTGCACCTCGTCGCGGAACGCGGGGTCGTCGGTCAGCTTGAGCTTGAAAATTGAGCCGTTCTCGAAATCGATCATGCGGGCAGGATATCGGTCCCGCCCCACCGCCGCGGTCCGGCTAATACCGTTCGGCCGCAAGCGCAGTGGCCTGCGCGATCACCACTTTGACCGGACGTGCCAACTTCACGGCCGCCGCGGCCGCGTCCTCGTACTCGACCGAGGCGTTCACGACCTCGCCGTCCTCCAGGGCGATCTTCACCCCGATCTCGCAACCGTCCACAGTGACATGCGTGTAGCGGCGCTCCAGCGCGTACTTGTCGATCTCGTAGGAGCGCATGCCGATCGTCGTCGTATGCCGCACCAGCGCCGACCGAACCGCCGCGACCGCCTCGGCGCGGCACAGCACGTGCACCGTATGGGCCGGGCGGCCCTTCTTCATGAGGATCGGCGTCAGCCACGCGTCCGAGGCCCCCGCGTCGAGGAGCGCCGCCAGCGCCGCGGGCCACAAGCGCGGGTCGAGGTCGTCCACGTTCGTCTCGATGACGACCGGCCGCCCCGAAGGCGCGCGGCCCTCGTCGCCGCCAGGCGCGGACGCGTGCTCCCGGCTCGCATCATGCTGGTGCCCATGGGTTTCGGAGCCCGAGTGGTGCCCGTGGCCCCCGGAGGCCGCTGCGCCGTGCCCGGCGGAAGCCGGTGCGCGCCCGTGGTCTGCGGTGGCCGGCGCGTGTCCGTGCGCCCCGGCCGCATCGTGCCGGTGTCCGTGCGATGCCGGATCGTGATGGTGCGCAGCGGATTCGCCGTGATGCGCGCGGCCCGAGGCCCTCGCCGGTTCGACCGTGCGGCCGACGACGATCCGCAGCAGGTTCGCCCGCTCCCGCGGGTCGCGCCCGCCCGCGCCCGCGCCGATCCGCTCGACCACCATCTCCGGCAGCGGACCGAAGTCCCCCGCGGCCGCCGCGACGATCGCCGCGCCCGTCGGCGTGCACGCCTCATACGGCACCGCGCCCACCGCCGGAGCGCCCGCGTCCGCGAGCACCCGCAGCACCGCCGGCGCCGGCAGCGGGATCGACCCGTGCGAACCCCGCGTCGTGCCGCCGCCCACGGTCACCGTCGACGCCGTCCACCGCTCGACCCCCAGGGACGCCAGGCCGGCCGCCGCCCCCACGATGTCCGCGATCGAATCCAGCGCGCCCACCTCGTGGAAGTGCACGTCCTCGACGTCGATCCCGTGCGCCGCGGCCTCGGCCGCCGCCAAACGGGCGAACGCCCCCAGCGCCAGCTCCCGGACCCGCTCGTCCAGATCCGCACCCTCGATCAAGTCCCGGATCGCACGCCAGCGCCGGTCCGTCTCGACCTCCGGCACCTCCACGCCGACCAGCGTCGCGACCAGGCCGTGGCGCGTGACCCTCTCGGCGCTCAAGCGGATCGGCTCGGTCCCGAGCGCGTCCACCGCCGCCTGCATCACGTCGAGCCCGACCCCCGCGTCCACCAGGGCGCCCAGGAACATGTCGCCGCTCGCGCCCGCCGAGCAGTCCAGCCACCCGACCGGCCCCGCCGTCACAGCGCCGCCTTCACGCCGAGGATCCGGGCCGCGGCCATCGCCGCCCCGAACCCGTTGTCGATGTTCACCACGCACACCCCCGGCGAGCAGGAGTTCAGCATCGTCAGCAGCGGCGCGAGCCCGCCGAACGCCGCCCCGTATCCCACCGACGTCGGCACCGCCACGACCGGCGCCGACACCAGGCCGGCCACCACGCTCGGCAGCGCCCCGTCCATGCCCGCCACCACGATCACGCACGCCGCCTCCCGCAGGTCGGCGACCTTGTCGAGCAGCCGGTGCAGCCCCGCCACGCCGACGTCCGCGACCAGGCGCGCGTCGATCCCGTTCGCCTGCGCGATCAGCTGCGCCTCGCGCGCCACCGGCAGATCCGACGTCCCCGCGCACACCACCGCGAGCGGCCCGACCTCCGCCTCCGGGAACGCGCCGACCGCGCACACGCCCGCCTCGACCAGCACCGGGTCCGCGTCGCCGAACGCCTCCAGCACCGCCGCCGCGCACGCCTCGTCGCACCGCGTCGCGACCGCGACCCGCGCCGGGTGGGCCTCTCGCAGCGCCCGCAGCGCCCCGACGACCTGCGCAGGGGTCTTGCCCGCCGCGTACACGGCCTCGGCCGAACCGGTCCGGGCCGGGCGGCCGGTGTCGATCTTGGCCCAGCCCAGATCCCGGTAGGCCTGGCCCTCCCCGGCGAACGCCTGCGGGGGCGTGAACTCGCGGCCCTCCGCGAACGCCTGCGGAGGCGTGAGCCCGCCGCCCTCGCCGAACGCCTCCGGGCCCGTAAACCTGTCCTGCTGTTCCACCAACCGATCCTTTCACCCGCGGTGGCCCTGCGACCACTCGAATCCGTCCCGTCCCACCCGAAGCGCCCCGCGAACGCCCATTCCCCGCACGTTCACGGCCGCCTCCCGAACCGGACACCGCGGTGCGGCCGTGTCGTCGGCCCCACCGTCTAAGGTCAAGGGGTGTCCCAGCCGCTGATCGCCGCCCACCGTGGTGCCAACGAGTTCCTCCCCGAACACTCCATCGCCGCGTTCCGGCAGGCCATCGTCGAGGGCGCGGACGCGTTCGAGTTCGACATCCGCCTGACCGCCGACGGGCACCTGGTCCTCCACCACGACCGCACCGTCAAACGCACCGCCGGCGCCAAGGGCGCCGTGGCGGACCTCACCCTCGAACAGCTCCGCGGGCTCAACTTCGCCCACCTCCACCCCGACTGCGCCGGCAACCCCGAGGCCGAGCGCATCCCCACCCTCGAAGACCTCTTCGGCCTCGTCATCGACTCCGGCAAGGACATCAAGCTCCTCGTCGAGGCCAAGCACCCCTCGAAGTTCGGGCCGCGGCTCGAACTGCGGCTGTGGGAGACGCTCAAGCGCTGGCCGGGACTGGACGTGACGGTCATGTCGTTCTCGCGCGCCGCGCTGAAGACCTGGCGGGGCCTGGACGTCGACACGCCCCTGGTGTGGATCTTCGAGTACCCGTTCCGGCGCCCGCCCGAGGGCGTGCAGGTGCTCAGCTCGCGCGTCGACTACGTCGATTCGACCCCGGAGTTCGTGGAACGCAGCCACGAGGCGGGCTATGAGGTGTACGCCTGGACGGTCAACGACGCCGACACCGCGCACCGGATGGCCGGGCTCGAGGTCGACCTCATCTTCACCGACCGGCCCGCCGCGATCCGGCAGACCTTGGCGGGGTGAAACTCCCCACTCCGCCGACGGACTCCGCGTGCGTCGGTAATGCTGGCGTCATGCGTTGGTAAAAGGTAGGTTGCTGTATAGCCTCCCCACGGCACGTCAGAAGGAAGGGGGACGTCATGCCCGCTGCGAAACAGGCACCGGAGCGGCTGCGCGTTCCCCACCAGTCCGGGGCGCCCGGTCAGGTCCGCCGGTGGCTGCGGGACGCGCTCCCCGACCTCCCCGAAGAAGTCCGCGACGACCTGCTGGTGTGCGCGACCGAGCTGGTCTCCAACGCGGTGCGCCACGCCCGGCCGCTGCCGGGCGGGGACCTGTGCGTGGTCTACACGCTGGGTTCGGCGGACGTGGAGGTCCGCGTGGTCGACGGCGGCTCGCGCACGCACCCGCACGTCTGCGCGGTGAACCTGGACTCGGCGCACGGGCGGGGCATGTTCATAGTGTCCAAACTGTCCACCGACTGGGGCGCGCGAACCCTCGGCGACGGCACCCAGGAAGTCTGGGCCCGCATCCCGCTCCGCTGACCGGGCTGCGATCCGCACCTCACCGGCTCGCCGCAACCCCCGGAATGTGATACCCCCGCGCCACCCTTGTGCCGGGGGCCCGGAGCACGGCCGCCCGCACCGCATGGGGCTGCCCGCGATCGGACCGTCGGTCCGAAGACGCGCCGCCGCCGTCCGGGATCGTCGGACCCCCGTGGCACCCTCGAATCGGGGGCGCTGCGATCCGCGCCCGCATGGCGCCCGGCCCTGCCCTCAATCCGGATTCGACCGGCCGCCGTACGCTGTCCGGGTGTCCAACCGCCCGCTCATCATCGACCTCGCCTTCTACTCCCTGGCCGCGCTCTTCGCGGGCGCGACCGCGCTGTGGACGACCCTCGACTCGCACGCCCAGTGGGGCGCGATCGCGTTCGGCGGCTACCTCCCGGCGGCCGTCTGCGCCGCGATCCTCCTGACCCAGCCGGGCGCGGTCTGGCGCCGCAGGGCCATCGTCGCCGGGGCCACCGCGGTCGCCGTCGCCGCGATCCCCTTGGTGTTCATGGCGATCGACCGCGCCGCGGGCGTCAGCGGACGGGCCCAGGAGGAAGTCCTCGTGGTCGAGGCCTCCGGCACGCGGCTGCTGGAGACCGGCAGCCCCTACCTCCGCGCCGACTCGATCGCCGCGCTCCCCGAACCCCTGCTCGGCTACAACCCCTACCAGCCGGGCATGGCCGTCTTCGGCATCCCGGCCGCGCTCCTCGGCGAGCACTGGTGGACCGACGCCCGCGTCTACTTCCTCCTCGCCGCGGCCGCGTGCGCGTACGCGGCCGTCCGGCTCCTGCGCGGCGGCGGTGCGCTCCAGGGCGCTGCCGTCGAGGGCGGCGCACTCGAAGCCGCCGGCGCGGGCAAGGGCCCGCTGCTGCGCGCCGTGCAGGCCACGTTCGTCTTCCCGGTGTGCGCGTTGACGTTCGCGACCGGCGGCGACGACATGCCGGTGGTCGCGCTCATGGTCCTCGCGCTCGCCCTGGCCCACCGCGAGCGGTCCTTCGGGGCGGGCCTGGCGGTCGGCGCGGCGGCCTCGCTCAAGCTGTTCGCCTGGCCGGTCGCCGTGGTCCTGGCGTTCCTCTTGTGGCGCAACGGGAACCTGCGCCGCTACCTCGGCGGGTTCGCCCTGCCGGTGGCGGTGACGATGCTGCCGGTCCTGGCGACCGATGCGCGAGGGTTCTTCGACAACGTGATCGCGTTCGGGCTCGGCCACGGCGTCGTCACCTCGCCGGCGCAGTCGCCGCTGCCCGGATTCCTCATCGCCGAGCACGTTCCGGGCGGCGACCTGATCGCCCCGGCGCTGCTGGGCCTGGCGGCCGTCGTGATCGCGTGGCTGCTGTGGACGCGCCCGCCGGCGTCGGCGGCGTCCGCGGCGATGTGGTGCGTCGCGGGGCTCTCGGCGGCGTTCCTGCTCATGCCCTCGACGCGCTTCGGGTACCTGCTGTACCCGGTGGTGCTGCTGGGCTGGTGGCTGCCGCTGCGCGACGCGATCGCGGGCTCGGCCGTCGGCACGCTGTTCACGGGGCTCCCCGTGGACGACGAGGTGGTCGACGACCTCGAGCACGAGACCGGCCCCGGCCCCTCGCTCGCGGTCGAGTGGTGGCGCTGACGGAGGGCGGCGCCGCACCCGTTCGGGTGACATATCGGCCCGGCGGGCCGGTTCTTGTCGCACCCCCGCGGCATTGTGGACGCCACGGTCCCCTCTGGGAGGGTGGGGGCTGGGGACGGCCGTTGCTCTAACCGTTAGTAGGGGAACCGCAGGCGGGAGAGCGGCCGGGGCGGGCGGTTCGGGCTCCTACACGGCCATGTCGACGAAGCGCGAGAGGTGCAGCTGGGCCGCGACGGTGATCGTGTCCGTCGCGCCGTTGCGGTGCTTGGCGACGATGAAGTCGGCCTCGCCCGCGCGCGGGGACTCCTTGTCGTAGTAGTCCTCGCGGTGCAGGAGGATGACCACGTCGGCGTCCTGCTCCAGCGAACCGGACTCGCGCAGGTCCGACAGCTGCGGGCGCTTGTCGGTGCGCTGCTCGGGCCCGCGGTTGAGCTGGGCGACCGCGATCACCGGGCACTGCACTTCCTTGGCCAGCAGCTTGAGCCCGCGGCTGATCTCCGAGACCTCCTGCTGGCGCGACTCGGTCTTCTTCGGCGAGGTCATCAGCTGCAGGTAGTCGACCACGATGAGCTTGAGGTCGTGGCGCTGCTTGAGGCGCCGGGCCTTGGCCCGGATCTCCATCATGGTCATCGACGCGGTGTCGTCGACGAACAGCGGCGCCTCGGAGATGTCGCCCATGCGCTTGGCCAGGCGCGTCCAGTCGTCGTCGGACAGGTCGCCCGACCGCAGGACGTGCATCGGCACCCGCGTCTCGGCGCTCAAGAGCCGCATGACGATCTCGAGCTTGCTCATCTCGAGGCTGAACAAGGCCGCGGCGTGGCGGTGGTGGAGCGAGGCGTGCCGCATGAAGTCCATGGCGGCGGTCGACTTGCCGGCGCCGGGGCGGCCGGCGACGATGATGAGCTGCCCGGCCTGGAGGCCCGAGAGCAGCCGGTCGAGGTCGGCGAAGCCGGTCGGGATGCCGGTCATGAGGCCCTGGCTGGCGCCGATCGCCTCGATCTCGTCCATCGCGGGCTGCAGGAGGTCCGACAGCACCGCGAAGTCCTCGCTCTGGCGGTTGTCCGTGACCTCGTACACCGCCTGCTGGGCGAGGTCGACCAGGTCGTCGATGTCGCGCCCGCCCTGGCCGCCGCCGTAGCCGTACTGGACCACTTTGGTCCCGGCCTCGATGAGGCGGCGCAGGATCGCCTTCTCCTTGACGATCTTCGCGTAGTACCCGGCGTTCGCGGCCGTGGGCACCGCGTTGAGCAGGTCGTGCAGGTACGGGCCGCCGCCGATCTTGGCGAGGTCGCCGGAGTCGGCGAGGGCCGCGGCGATCGTCACCGCGTCGGCCGGCTCGCCGTTGCCGAACTTGTCGATGACCGCGTCGAAGATCATGCCGTGGGCGGGCTTGTAGAAGTCGCCCTGGCCGAGGACCTCGATGACGTCGGCGATCGCGTCCTTGCTCATGAGCATGCCGCCGAGGACCGACATCTCGGCCTGGAGGTCCTGGGGCGGGGTGCGCTCATAGGTGCGGGCGCCGCCGCCCCCACCTCCTCCACCGCCGCCGCTGAAGGGGTCCTCGGGCGGGGAGTCGAAATAGGAACCGCCGGATCCGTTCGCGCCGTTCGCACGTCGCGAGAAGGCACCTTCCGTCGACACGTCGGTCATGCCGTCACCCCCTCGGTCACCGTGCGTTCACTGTGAATGTACCGCCTGCATCCGACAGAACGGCGGCGTCAATGACGCTATGTCGCCCCGGGCACGGTTGCAAACGGGTCTGTGGACAACCTGTGGACAAAGCTGTGGATAACCTGTGGATAACTAGGCCCGGGCCTGTGGACAACCTGTGGACAAGAAGGTGATCCGGGCTCGGATCAGGGGCGTCAGCAGGGGCGGCGCCGTCCACCGCCTGTGGACGGAAATTCGTTCGTGCCAACTTGCCACTACAGTGGTGGACGACCCCCGGCACGGATCAGAGGAGAGTGCGGCGCATGACCGCTCCCCAGCGCCCCGAGCGCAGGCCCCGTCTCGACCCCGACGGCGACGACCGGCCCGGCGAGCGCGCGTTCACCCCGACGTTGCTGGTGACCCTCGCCTGGTACGCCGTGCCCGCGGTGGTCTACCTGACGTGGGTGCTGTCGCAGGCGCCGGTCGACGCGAAGTGCGCCGAGACGGGCTGCACGGCGGCGGGCCGGATCGGCGCGGCGGTCGCCGGCGGCTGGGCCTGGACGCTGTCGTCGCTGACGGCGAGCCTGCTGGTGGCGGTGCTGCTGCGGCTGCCGCGGGCCGGGTGGCGCGCGGGCGTGGCCGGATCGGCCGCGGCGATCCTCGGCGCGGGCCTGGTGACGGTGGTGCTGCGGACGGCCGGCTGGGTCATCTGAGGCCCCGCGAGGATTCACCCCGAAGAGGGAACGGACATGAACAGGGCCCGCGACCGTCGCCGGTCGCGGGCCCCGTCGGGTCCCACTACTTCTTGCGGCGCTTGGCCGGCGTGACCTGAAGCTTGAACTTCGCGGTCACCTCCGGGTGCAGCTTCACGGCGATGTCGTAGGTGCCGATCGACTTGATGGCCGAGGCCAGCTCGACGCGGCGGCGGTCGATCTTCGGACCCCCGGCCTCGTCGACGGCCTTCACCACGTCGGCGGCGGTGATCGAGCCGAAGAGGCGGTCCCCGTTGCCCGTGCGGGCGACGATGTGGGCGTCCGTCTGCTTCAGCTTGTCGGCCACCGAGCGGGCCTGGTCCAGGTCGTTGATCTGGCGGGCCGCACGGGCGCGCTGGATCGAGTCGACTTCCTTCTGACCGCCCTTGGTCCAGGCGATCGCCAGGCCCTGCGGCAGCAGGTAGTTGCGCCCGTAACCGGGCTTGACCTCGACCACGTCACCGGCCGAGCCGAGGTTGGGCACCTCATGAGTCAGGATGATCTTCATAAGCGCGCTCCTTCCTTATCGGGTCTGGCTGGTGTACGGGAGCAGGGCCATCTCGCGGGCGTTCTTGACGGCCGCGGCGATCTGGCGCTGCTGCTGGGTGGTCACGCCGGTCACTCGGCGGGCACGGATCTTGCCGCGGTCGGAGATGAACTTCCGCAGCAGCGCCGTGTCCTTGTAGTCGACGTACTCGATACCCTCTTTTTCAAGCGGGTTCGGCTTCTTCTTCGGCTTCCGCAGGGGAGCCGATTTCGGGTTGGCCATGTGTTGTCTTGCCTCTTAATCGAGATCGTTCCGGGGCTGGCCCGGTTAGAACGGCGGGTCCTCGTCGAAGCCCGCGTTGCCGGCGGGAGCGCCGGCAGGGGCGGCCGAGGCCCAAGGGTCGTCAGGTGCCGATCCGCCGCCGGAGGAGTTGCCGCCGCCCCCGAAGGAACGACCGCCTCCGCCGCCGGAACCGCTGCCGGACTTGTTGAGCTTCGCGGTGGAAAAACGCAGCGCGGGGCCGACTTCCTCGACGTCGAGCTCGTACACAGTGCGCTTCTCGCCCTCGCGGGTCTCGTAGCTGCGCTGCTTGAGCCTGCCCTGCACGATCACGCGGGTACCGCGCGACAGCGACTCGGCGACGTTCTCGGCGTACTGGCGCCAGACGCTGCAGGTGAGGAACAGGGCCTCACCGTCTTTCCACGCGTTCGTCTCTCTGTCGAACGCACGCGGCGTCGATGCGATACGGAACTTCGCGACGGCGGCACCGGACGGCGTGTAACGCAGTTCGGGGTCGTCGACGAGGTTGCCGATAACCGTGATGACTGTCTCTCCTGCCATGACCTATTCTCCTCAGGTCTCGCAGTTGCTAGGTCGGGTTACCGAAGCTCCGGTCGCAGCACCTTGGCCCGCAGGACCGACTCGCTGAGTCGCATCTGACGGTCCATCTCAGCGACGGGACCGGGTTCGGACTGCAGGTCGACGACGGCGTAGACGCCCTCGTTGCTCTTGTTGATCTCATAGGCGAGACGGCGCCGGCCCCAGACGTCGATCTTGTCGACGGCTCCCCCGGCGTCCTTGACGCCCTTCAGGAACTTGTCCAGAGTCGGGCTGACCTGGCTTTCCTCGAGATTCGGTTCGAGGATCACCATGACTTCGTAATGCCGCAAGATCGCTCCACCCCCTTTGGTCTCAACGGCTGCGGTCTCTCCGCAGCAGGAGGAATCACTTGCGCGTGCCGCGCCGGGCCCGAGTCGGGTCCGGTGGCGGACAACCGCGCAATCGTACCTGCTTACAGGCGGTGCGTCTGCATCGCGCCGCCTGTGTGTGACGCTACCTTCCGGGTCCGACACTCCAGGGCCCGACACCGCCTGAGCTTCGCCTCACCTCGGGGCCGGCCGCGCCCCGCGCTAAGTTGGAACGCGTGACATCGGAGTTCCAGTACACCGACCTGCTTCCCACCGGACCGGACACCACCGAGTACCGCCTGCTCTCCAAAGACGGGGTGAGCACGGTCGAAGCCGCCGGGAGGCGCTTCCTCACCGTGGAGCCCGAGGTCCTCACCGGCCTCGCGGCGGAGGCCGTCAAGGACATCTCCCACTACCTGCGCCCCGCGCACCTCGCCCAGCTGCGCTCGATCCTCGACGACCCCGAGGCCAGCGGCAACGACCGCTTCGTGGCGATGGACCTGCTCAAGAACGCGAACATCGCCTCAGGGATGGTCCTGCCGATGTGCCAGGACACCGGCACCGCGATCGTCATGGGCAAGCGCGGGAGGCACGTCCTGACCGACGGCCGCGACGAGGAGCACCTCTCCCGCGGCATCTGGCAGGCCTACCACGACCTCAACCTGCGCTACTCCCAGATGGCGCCGGTGACCATGTGGGACGAGAAGAACACCGGCTCCAACCTGCCCGCGCAGATCGAGCTGTACGCCGACGGCGACGACGCCTACAAGTTCCAGTTCATCGCCAAGGGCGGCGGCAGCGCCAACAAGTCCTTCCTGTTCCAGGAGACCAAGGCGATCCTCAACCCCGACGCGATGATGCGGTTCCTGGAGGAGAAGCTCCGCCAGATCGGCACCGCCGCCTGCCCGCCCTACCACCTGGCGGTCGTCATCGGCGGCACCAGCGCCGAGTTCGCGCTCAAGACCGCGAAGTACGCGTCCACGAAGTACCTCGACGACATGCCCACCGAAGGCTCGGCGCTCGGGCACGGCTTCCGCGACGTCGAACTGGAGCGGCACGTGCTGGAGCTGACCCGCCAGTTCGGGATCGGCGCCCAGTTCGGCGGCAAGTACTTCTGCCACGACGTGCGCGTCATCCGCCTCCCGCGCCACGGCGCCTCCCTGCCCGTGGCGATCGCGGTCTCCTGCTCGGCCGACCGCCAGGCGAAGGCCAAGATCACCGCCGAGGGCGTGTTCCTGGAGCAGCTGGAGACCGACCCGAGCCGCTACGTGCCGGACGTCCAGGAGGACGACCTCGACGCCGACGTGGTCCGCGTGAACCTCGACCGGCCCATGGCCGAGATCCGCGCCGAGCTCTCGAAACACCCGGTCAAGACCCGCGTGTCCCTCACCGGCACGCTCGTGGTCGCCCGCGACATCGCGCACGCCAAGATCAAGGAGCGCCTCGACGCCGGCGAGCCCATGCCGCAGTACCTCAAGGACCACGCGGTCTACTACGCGGGCCCGGCCAAGACCCCCGAGGGCTACGCGTCCGGATCGTTCGGGCCGACCACGGCCGGGCGCATGGACACCTACGTCGAGCGGTTCCAGGCCGCGGGCGGCTCGTTCGTCATGCTCGCCAAGGGGAACCGCTCCGACCAGGTCACGAACGCCTGCAAGTCGCACGGCGGGTTCTACCTCGGCTCGATCGGCGGCCCGGCCGCCAAGCTCGCCCAGGACAACATCAAGTCGATGGAGGTCCTGGAGTACCCCGAGCTGGGCATGGAGGCGGTCTGGAAGATCGAGGTCGAGGACTTCCCGGCGTTCATCGTCGTGGACGACAAGGGCAACGACTTCTACGCCGAGACCCGCAAGCCCGTGCTCACCGTCGGCCGCAAGCCGCGGATCAGCATCTCCTAGCGGGCGCCGCCCGACCCGGCCCGGCGGCCGGGCCGGGCCGTCTCCGGAAAGGGTCCGCATGAAGCTCCGGTCACCGCTGTGGACGGCCGCGTTCGCCGCTCCCGTCGGCGTCCTCGCGCTGCTCCCGCTGCCGCTGGTCGAACCCGGTGCGAGCTACGCCGATCCCGTGTTCTGGTACGCGGCGGCGGCCCTGTCCGGCGCCGTCCTGCTCGTCGGCCTCGTCGTGGTGCGCCGCCCCTCCATGGTGATCGAGGGGGACCGGCTGCTCGTGCGCGGCGCGTACGGCTGGTCGCCGCGAACGGTGCTGGCGGAGGGCGAGCGCTGGGTCGTCGCGGGCGACCGGCTCTGCCTCCAGCGCGGCGACGGCTCCCTGGAGCGGACCCGCATCGCCAGGCGGATGGTCGACCGGCGCGACTGGGAACGCCTCCGAGCGGCCGTGCCGGTGCTCGACCCGCATTGAGCGGCGCGGACGCTCGAACCTGCGTTATCCATTGGGCCGCAAGTTTTCTCAGGACTGGGACGAGTCGATTGTCCGGATCGGTGCGCGCGGCCATTTTTCCCTCGACGCACGGTGCAACATGGCGCGGCAGTGTGGCCGCAAATGCGGGCATTCGTCAGCGTTTGACGGTGCGATCGGGGTCCTCGAAGGACTGACGTGAAGCCGCATCAGTGCAGGTAAACGGCAATACGGGAATATCGCGAGACCCCCTCGGCGGCCCCGGCGAGGCTACGCTACCCGAAACCGCACCCATGGGTGCGCCCGCTCCTGCCTTCCTCCTCACCGGAGCCCCCATGATCGAGCACTTCTCCCACGGCTACGTGACCCTCCCGGTCGCCTTCCTCGTCTCCATGACCGGATCGGCCCTCGGGCTCCTGATGGCGCGCCACGCCCGCCGCCACCAGGAACCGGGACGGCGCCTCCTGTGGCTGTCCGTCGCCGCGTTCGCCATCGGCGGCACCGGCATCTGGGTCATGCACTTCGTCGCCATGCTCGGCTTCACCGTCACCGACGCGGAGCTCCTGTACGACCCGGGCCTGACCGCGCTCAGCGCCCTCATCGCCGTCGCGGTGGTCGCCTGCGGCCTGTTCGTGATCGGCCTGGGCCGCTACACGCTGCTGAAGCTCGCGCTCGCGGGCCTGTTCACCGGCGCGGGCGTCGCCGCCATGCACTACACGGGCATGGCCGCCGTCAGCGCCGACGTCGAACTCACCCACCGCACCGGCTACGTGATCGCTGCCGTCGCGATCGCCGTCGGCGCCGCCACCACCGCGCTGTGGCTCTCGTGGCGGCTCGAGAAGACCGCCGCGATCTGGCTCGCGGCGATCGTGATGGCCCTGGCCGTCAACCTCATGCACTACACGGCCATGCTCGGCGTCCAGATCGGCGGCGAGACCGTCGAGCAGCCGCACGGCGCCCACTCCATGGACCTCATCTTCCCGATGGCCACGCTCACCGCGATCGTGCTCCTGGTCCTCATCTTCGCCGTGGTCACCGTGCCCACCGACGAG
Organism: Glycomyces harbinensis; assembly: GCF_900101745.1. Taxonomy (GTDB): domain Bacteria; phylum Actinomycetota; class Actinomycetes; order Mycobacteriales; family Micromonosporaceae; genus Glycomyces; species Glycomyces harbinensis. The sequence continues at coordinate 329,764 of NZ_FNAD01000005.1, forward strand.
GAGATGCAGACCGAGGCGCGCATGAGCACGATCGAGCGGGAACTGCGCCCCGGCGCGGACCGCAGCTCCCGCTGATTCGGCCTGAACCGGGGCCCTAGCGGCGCCCGTAGACCAGGCGCCGCAGCAGGGTCTCGGCCGGACCCCGGTACCCGCCGCGGCGCATCAGCTCCGCGCCGACCACGCTCGCCAGCCACACCAGGACCGCGCACGCGCCCGAGACCAGCAGGGGCGAGCCGACGCGGTCACCCAGCGCGAACGTGAACGGCATCGCCAGGACCAGCCAGGCGACCGACTGGAACAGGTAGCCCGTCAGCGAGCGCTGCCCGAGCGCCGACACGGCCGTCACGACCGCGCCCGGCGCCTTGCGGCCGCGGGTCAGGGCGTGCGCGAGCAGCCCGAACAGCGCCACATAGCCGACCCCGCCGAAGAACCCGGAGGTCTCGTAGAGCATCCGGACCGGGGCGGTCGCGTCGGCGCCCACCTCGATGAAACCGCCCGAGTGCAGCGCCATCGGCAGTCCGGCCGACAGCGCGATCGCGAGTCCGCCGACTGCGGCGAAGCCCAGCAGCCGCAGGTGGCGCGCCGGCTCCTCGAGGACGCGGCGGCGCGCGGCCCACGAGCCGACCCACACCATGAGGATCATCGGCAGGAGCGTCAGCGTGTGGACCGGCCACTCGGCGGCCCGCTCGGCCACCGAGTCGAGGTAGGTTGCGGCCCGGACCGACGGGAACGCCGTCACCGACACCGCCGATGTCGCGCCCGACCCGAGCGAGGCGAGGGCCATCGCGGCGAGCACCAGCACGTAGACGAGGCCGACCGCGAGGTACCAGGGCGCGAAGCGGTGGACCTTGTCGGAGCGCTGGAGCAGGATCAGCGTGAACGCGATCCCGATGAGGCCGTAGGCGCCCAGGAAGTCGCCCGAGTACAGCAGGACGCCGTGGACGGCGCCGAAGACGGTCAGCCAGACGCCCCGCCGCAGCAGCACCGAGCGGACCTGCCCCGGGTCCGCCCCGGCGCGCTCCTGGCGGCGGGCGAGCTGGACGAGGCCGTAGCCGAACATGATCGCGAACAGCGGGAACGCCCTGGCGTGCACGAACTCGACCATGAACACGTTGTAGTGGCGCTCCAGGCCCTGCGGGTCCGTCTCGACGCCGGGGGCGCTGGCGAGGAAGTAGCCGGCGGCGTTGGCGAGGGCGATGAACAGGAGCATCGCGCCGCGGGCGAGGTCGGGCGCGAGGGCCCGTTCGGCGCTGTCGACGGGGCCCCGTGCGATGCGGGGCCCCTCTTGCAGGTCGGCGGTCATGTCGACGCCTCCAGTCGGTCACGTGGGGGAATAATTAGTGTCTAGAGGATAGTATCCTAGAGATACTAATAAGGTGTGCGATGATGTGCCACCAGAGGACCGATCCTGGTGCGGAGGTGGCGGTGCGAGATGGACGAGGCTGAAGTGCCCGTTGAGCTGGCGCGGTTGTGGCGCATCTCATCGCAGTCGCGGCTCGGGCGCCCGGCCCGGCTCGACGTCGGCGCCGTCGTCGACGCCGCGGTCGCCCTCGCCGACCGCGAAGGGCTCGCGGCCGTGACCCTTCCCGCGGTGGCCGAGGCCCTCGGCGCCACCAAGATGTCCCTGTACCGCCACGTCGGCTCCAAGGACGAGCTGCTGGTCCTCATGAGCGACGCCGCGCAGGGCGCGCCGCCCGCCGCGTTGGACGGGACCGGGCCGTGGCGCGAGCGCTTGCGCGCCTGGGCCCTGGCCCAGGCCGAGGTCCTGGGGCGCCACCCGTGGCTCGTCCAGGTGCCGGTCACCGGCCCGCCCAGCGGCCCCTGCGGGATCGCCTGGTTCGACGCGGGACTGCGGACCATGCGCGGGACCGCCCTCGAATGGGGCGCGAAGGTGGGGGTGGTGATGCTGGTCAGCCAGTACGTCTCCGGCGCCGCCGAACTCGCGCGGGGCCTGGAGCAGGGCCGCAGCGGCACCGGCATGGACCAGGCGGCGGCCGAGCAGGCCTACGGGCGCGCGATGGCGGCCCTGGTCGACCCCGGCCGGTTCCCCGACGTCGCGGCCCTGTTCGCCTCCGCCACCTTCGAAGAGGCCCGGCCCGACACCGGCGAGCACGACTTCGCCTTCGGTCTGGAGCTCATCCTCGACGGCGTCGCGGTCGCCGTCGGGCGCTGAACGCGGGACCGGCCCCGCTCGCAACGAGCGGGGCCGGTCCACCTGCGGGGGAGGGAACAGGTCGGTGGCGGCCTCGGCCGCCGGCCGGTCTCAGCCGACCGTGTCGGCGAAGTTGTAGCCGTTCGTGGCGTCCCAGTTGATCGACCACGTCATGGCCCCGCCGATGCCCGGGTAGGCCTGGTCGGGGACGAAGTTCCCGCAGCCCTGGAGCGTCTCGAGGCAGCGGATCGCGTCGTTGACCATCGTCGGGTTCACGTAGCCGGAGCCGGCCGCGCTCTGGACCGCGGGCAGGCCCAGGCCCACCTGGCTCGGGTCGAGCCCGGCCTCCAGCTGGATGCACGCCAGGCCGGTCAGGAAGTCGATGTCGCCCTGGGCGTACACCTGGCCGTCGCACCCGAGCATGGAGCCCGAGTTGTAGTACTGCATGTTGACGATCGTCAGGATGTCCTTGGTGTTCACCGCGAGCTGCGCGTAGCTGCCCTGCGCGGACTGGAAGTCGATCGTCTGCGGCGCCATGGTGTACGTGAAGCCGGGCTTCGCGCTGCTGACCGAGCGCAGCGCGGTCTCCATGGGCCCGGGGTTGATGCCGTGCTCGAGGTCGATGTCGACCCCGTCGAAGCCGTACTCGTCCATGAGGCCGACGATCGAGCTCGAGAAGGCCGACGCGGTGGCGCCGTCGTTGACGGTGACCGTGCCCCGCTCGCCGCCGACCGAGATGATCACGTCCCGGCCCTGGGCCTGGATCGCGTCGATGTCGGCCTTGAACTCGGCCTCGGTGTAGCCGGCACCGGTCAGGCTCGCGTCGAGCGCGAAGTCGACCTGGCCGGGCGTGCCCGTGGCCTCGGCGAAGGCCACCGCGATGATGTCGTACGCGGCGGGGACCTCGTTGAGCTCCATGACGCCGGAGCCGTTGTCGAAGTTGTGCCAGTAGCCGGTCAGGAGCACGTCCTCCTGGCCCGGCCCGCCCGTGGGCGGGTCGGTGGGCTCCCCGGTGGTGGGCGGCTCGGCGCCGTCACAGGCCCCGAGGTCCTCCCAGACGCCCCACTGGCCGGTGGTGCCGGGGGTCTCGCCGGTGGTCCACCACTTGGCGCGGTATTCGCGGTCCTGGTGGCTGACGAGGTCGCCGCCCGTGTAGACCGCGCCGGACTGCCAGGGGGTGCCGTCGCAGACCGCGGCGGCGGAGGCGTTGTGGGCGAGCGCCATCGGCACCGCCACGGCGGCGCCGGCCGTCGCTAGGGTGGCGGCGATGATCGCTGCTCTGCGGATGGGACGCACGGGACCTCCAAGATATTTAAAGATTCCTAAATGTAGCTCCCCTATAGTGTCGGCGGACACGTCGGCTTGTCAAGGCCGCGAGGCGTGAAAAAATCCGACTCGCCCGGTTTGCGACCCGCTTTCGCAGGCCCCGCAACCGGACGAGCCGGAAACTTTCCTATTGGGACGCAGGCGCGCTCAGGCGACCCCGCGGCGGTCGGACCGGGAGCGGCCGGGCCGCTCCGCGAGGCGCCGCTCCCGCTTGCCGCGGGCCAGCTCGGTCTCCAGGGCGTCGAGCGGGCCGGCGAAGGCGTCGGCGAAGCGCTCGAGCCAGGCGCGGACGGCCGCCAGCCCCGCCTCGTCGACGCCGTAGATGCGCCGGGTCCCCTCGGCGCGGACGGTGACGAGCCCGGCCTCGCGCAGCACCTTGAGGTGCTGGGAGACCGCGGGCTGCGAGATCGGGCCGCCCGCGCGGCCGCTGGAGGCGGTCGGGGCGCCGAGCGCCTCGGCCACGGCCCCCGCGGGCCGCTCGCCCTCGCCCAGCAGCTCCATGATCCGGCGGCGCACCGGGTCGCCGAGCGCGTCGAACGCCGGACCGGCCGGCGACGCGCCGGCGCCGTCCCCGCTCACGCTTCCGGTTGCTCCGGCGGCACGGTGTAGAAGGCCACGACCGCGTCGACGGCGGCCTTGGCCTCCTCGGGGTCGTCGCCGTCCGCGATCGCCGCCGCGCCCCAGGCGTCGCCCAGGAGGCGGGCGTACGCGGCGCCCTCGGGGCCGGTCATCCACTGCTCCCACTCGTCGGTGTCCAGCGACGCGGCCGTCCCCAGGTGGTAGCCGAGGCTGTGCAGGAGCCCGTCCCAGCCGATGCCGACCGCGCCGGGCCCGTACTGGCGCCACAGGTCGGGTTCGACCGGGGCCTCGTGCACGAGCTCGAGCACGGTCCCGTCGTCCCCCGCGCTCAAGTGCACCCGGAGCCAGGACATGCCGCCGCCGAACTCCCAGGTCACGGCCAGGTCGTCGGGGGCGTCGCAGCGTTCGATCGTGCCGCCGGCCTGGGCTTCGAACTGGTAGCGCCCGCCGACTTTCAGGTCGCCGCTCACCGGCTGGAACCAGCGGGGGAGCCGCTCGGCGCTGGTGAGCGCGTCCCACACGTCGGCCTGCTCGGCGCGGTAGGTGCGCCTGGCGACGAGGACCTTCGTCGCGGCGCCGTCCCTCTCGCCGGTGCGGATCTCGCGCACCACCATGCGGGCGGACGCGATCGGATCGTTGGGATCGGTCATGCTGCCTCCTTATATAAGTTACAGCTTATATTATGGGGCCGGGGTCGGCCCTGTCAAACGATCCTAGGATCCGCTCCCGCGCCGCGCACGCGAAACGGCGCCGCCCGAAGGCGGCGCCGTCGACGGTTTTCTGGTCAGCGCTCGACGTAGGAGAGCAGGTCCTGCCGCGTGAGCACGCCGACGGGCTTGCCCTCGGCGAAGACCATGAGCGCGTCCCGGTCCTGCAGCGCCGCGACGGCCCGCTCGACCTGCTCGCCCGAGCCGATCGTCGGCAGCGCCTCCCCGACATGCCGCTCGATCGGGTCGTGCAGCGTCGCCTTCCCCGAGAACAGGGCGTCCATGAGGTCCCGCTCGGCCACCGCCCCGGCGACCTCGCCGCTGGTCACCGGCGGCTCGGCCTTGAGCACCGGCATCTGGCTCACCCCGAACTGGCGCATGATGTCGATCGCCTCGCGCACCGTGTCCTGCGGGTGCACGTGGACCAGCTCGGGGATGTCGCCGCCCTTGCTCGACAGGACCTCGCCGACCGTGGTCTGGCCCGAGCCGCCCATGAAGCCGAACTCGGTCATCCAGGAGTCGTTGAAGATCTTCGACAGGTAGCCGCGCCCGCCGTCGGGCAGGACCACCACGATGACGGCCTCGGGGCCGGCGTCGCGGGCCACCGCGAGCGCCCCGACCACGGCCATCCCGGCCGAACCGCCGACCAGGAGCCCCTCCTCGCGCGCCAGCCGCCGCGTCATCGCGAACGACTCCGCGTCGGTGACCTCCACGATCCGGTCGGCCAGGTCCCGGTCGTAGTTCGCGGGCCAGAAGTCCTCGCCCACGCCCTCGACCAGGTACGGGCGGCCCGTCCCGCCCGAGTACACCGAACCCTCCGGGTCGGCCCCGACGACCTGGACCCTCCCGCCCGAGACCTCCTTGAGGTACTTGCCGATCCCGGTGATCGTCCCCCCGGTGCCCACGCCCGCGACCAGGTGCGTGATGCGCCCCTCGGTCTGCTTCCACAGCTCGGGGCCCGTCTGGTGGTAGTGCGAGGCCGGGTTCGCCGGATTCGAGTACTGGTCGGGCTTCCACGCCTTGTCGATCTCGCTGATGAGGCGGTCGGAGACCTTGTAGTAGGAGCGCGGGTCCTCCGGGTCGACCGCCGTGGGGCACACCACGACCTCGGCGCCGTACGCCTTGAGCACGTTCCGCTTGTCCTCGGAGACCTTGTCCGGACACACGAACACGCACTGGTAGCCGCGCTGCTGCGCCACCATCGCCAGCCCCACGCCCGTGTTGCCGCTGGTGGGCTCCACGATCGTGCCGCCGGGGACGAGCAAGCCCGCGGCCTCGGCCTCGTCGATCATGCGCTGGGCGATGCGGTCCTTGATGGACCCGCCGGGATTGAGGTACTCGACCTTCGCGAGCACGGTCGCCGAAGCGCCGTCGGTGACCGAGTTCAGCTTCACCAGCGGAGTGTTGCCGATGAGGTCGAGGACCGAATCGTAGTACTGCATGCACCCAGACTAGGCCCGACCGTCCCGCGCACGGGACAGTGCGCCGCCGTGTCCTGCGCCGTCGGCGCGCACCGATCCCGCAGCGTGGATACGATCGGCGGTGGTGCCACCGCCGCCGGGACGCTCGGCGACAATCGGCGCACAGAACCTCTTACGCAACGCTAGGGAGACAGGCATGAGCACCGCCGACATCGGCGTGGTCGGGCTGGCCGTCATGGGCTCCAACCTCGCCAGGAACTTCGCCCGCCACGGCTTCACCGTCGCGGTCTACAACCGCACGTACGCCAAGACCACGGACCTGATCGACGCGCACGGCGACGAAGGCGACTTCGTCCCCTCCGAAGAGCTCAAGGACTTCGTCGCCTCCCTCAAGCGGCCCCGCAAGGCCATGATCATGGTCCAGGCCGGGCCCGCCACCGACGCCGTCATCGACCAGCTCGCCGCCCTCATGGAAGAGGGCGACATGATCATCGACGGCGGCAACGCCCACTTCGAGAACACCCGCCGCCGCGAAGCCGCCCTGCGCGAGCAGGGCCTGCACTTCGTGGGCACCGGCGTCTCCGGCGGCGAGGAGGGCGCCCTCCTGGGCCCCGCGATCATGCCCGGCGGCTCCGAGGAGTCCTACGAGAGCCTCGGCCCGATCCTGGAGGCCATCAGCGCCAAGGCCCCCGACGGCACCCCGTGCTGCACCCGGTTGGGCCCCGACGGCGCCGGGCACTTCGTCAAAATGGTGCACAACGGCATCGAGTACTCCGACATGCAGCTCATCGGCGAGGCCTACGACCTCCTGCGCCGCGGCGTCGGCATCGAACCGGCCGACCTCGCGCGGATCTTCTCCGAATGGAACTCCGGCGACCTCGACTCCTACCTCATCGAGGTGACCGCCGAAGTCCTCGGCCACACCGACGCCGCCACCGGCAAACCCCTCGTCGACGTCATCGTCGACCAGGCCGGCCAGAAGGGCACCGGACGCTGGACCGTCCAGAACGCCCTCGACCTGGGCGTCCCGGTCACCGGCATCGCCGAGGCCACGTTCGCGCGGGCCCTCTCCTCGGGCGTCAAGCAGCGCGAAGGCGCCGTCGACCTGCTCACCGGCCCCACCGAGAAGGCCGCGATCCCCGACGGCTTCGTCGAGGACGTCCGCCAGGCCCTCTACGCCTCCAAGATCGTCGCCTACGCGCAGGGCTTCGACCAGATCGCCGCCGCCAGCGCCGAATACGACTGGGGCATCGACCTCGGCTCGTGCTCGGCCCTGTGGCGCGCGGGCTGCATCATCCGGGCGCGCTTCCTCGACCGCATCACCGAGGCCTGGCGCTCCGACCCGGACCTGCCGACGCTCCTGGCCGCGCCCGAGTTCACCAAGATCGTGACCGACGCGCAGGACGCGTGGCGGCGGGTCGTGGCGACGGCCGCGCTCGCGGGCATCCCGACGCCGGGCTTCTCCTCGGCGCTGGCCTACTACGACGGGCTGCGTTCGCGGCGGCTCCCGGCGGCCCTGATCCAGGGGCAGCGGGACTTCTTCGGGGCGCACACGTACCGGCGCGTCGACCGCGAGGGGACCTTCCACACCGACTGGTCGGGCGACCGCGCCGAGCACGAAGTGTAAGGGCCGCAAGGCTTCACGGCGCCGTCTCCGCTTCGTTGAGCGGGGGCGGCGCCGTTGCGCGTTCGGGTTCAGTCGACGAAGCGGGGCGAGAAGGAACCGCCGATGCTGACCGGCTCCGGGGGGATGTCGCCGTCGCGCAGGCGCTTGACGAGGTCGACGAGGAGTCCGGGGCGGACCATGCCGTCGGAGCTGCCGCACCGGTCGACGGGGAGCCAGTCGAAGCCGAACTTCTGCTCGTAGGCGATGTCGCTGTGCAGGCGGGGTGTGAAGCGCTCGGTGCGGTGGAAGAAGTACCAGTTCTTCTGGACGAACAGGCGGCCTTCGGGGAAGCCGGTGAACACGCCGTAGCCGACCGGCCGTCCGAGCGCCTCCGGCCCGACGCGCAGGCCGGTCTCCTCGAGCAGCTCCCGGGAGGCGGCGTCCGCGATCGTCTCGCCGGGGTCGACGCCGCCGCCGGGGGTGAACCAGCGGACGACGCCGTCCATGCAGGGGTTCCCGCCGATGTGCAGGACGGTGTCGTGCTGGTCGAGGAGGAGGATTCGCGCGGCGATGCGCAGCACGGCGCCCGTCTCGGCTTCGATGTCGGTCATCGGCCCGTGGCCGCCTCGGCGGGCGGCCCCGCGGGGTCCAGCTCCACCGGCGCGGTGGGGATGTCGCCGTTGATGAGTCGTTTCACCAGGTCCAGGAGCGATTCGATCCGGTTGTCGAAGCCCTCGGTGGAGGCGAATCCGCTCGCGGAGATCCAGTTGAACTCGAAGTCCATCTCGTAGGCGTCGCCGCCGGCGACGTGCGGGGCGAACCGTTCGACGCGGACGAGGAAGAGGTGGTTCTCCTGCGTGAACGGGCCCTGCGGGCGGTTCGCGTGGTAGAACTGGCGGGCCACCGGCCCGACGAGGTCGCCCTGGTCGACGCGCAGGCCCGTCTCCTCGAACAGCTCGCGCGCGGCGGCGTCCCGCATGGTCTCGCCGGGGTCGATGCCGCCGCCGGGCAGGAACCAGCGGGCGGGGCGATCGGCGGTGGCGGACCGGCCGATGAACAGGACGCAGTCCTGCTCGTCGATGACGATGCAGCGCGCGCCGTGCCGGTCGATTCGGGTGGGTTCGTTCTCCGGGTTCACCGGTCAAGTATGGCGGCACGCTCCGTAGGCGTCCAGTCTCGATCCGCGTTCCACGTCCATGCGCCCCACGGAAGCCGAACGGGCGGAGCGGGTTCGGCGCCCGCCCTGAGTCCTTTGAGCAGGCAGGCGACCGGTGCGGGGAAGACCAGGGCGTCGACCGCCGCGAGTTCGGCGGGGGCGAGCCAGCGGGCCGCGGTGAACTCCTCCCGCTCGACCGCCTCGAGCCCGTCCCGGACCGGCTCGAAGTGCGCGACCCGCAGGAAGAAGTACGCGTCGCGGGAATGGATGACCAGGTCGGGGCCGTCGGACCAGACGCCCTCGGTCTCGGCGACGACCGGTCCGAGCGTGTCGGGCGCGACGCGCAGGCCCGTCTCCTCGAACACCTCGCGGACCGCGCCCGCTTCGAGGGTCTCGCCCGCGTCGAGCCCGCCGCCGGGGGTCACGTAGTACTCGACGCCGGGCCCCATGTAGTCCCTGGAGTGGAACAGCAGCACCCGGTCGTCCTCGTCCACCAGCAGCACCCGCGCGCACCGCCGCCGGACCGCCTTCACCTCGCCAGCGTCCATCCCACGAGTATGCGAGCCGCCCGCACCTCCCGCGATCCGGTACCGGCTCAGGCGGCGGCGCTCCGGTCGACCCAGGGCATCTCGACCGGGGCGTCCAGGCGCTCTCCCGACAGGAGCCGCTCGAGGACGCCGGCCAGGCCGACCGGGAAGACGATCGCGTCCGTCGCCGCCAGATCGGCGAGCGAGAGCCACGCGTGGCGGCTGATCTCCTTTTCCTCGCCCTCCTCGAGGCCGCTCAGATCGGGTTCGAAATGCGCCGTGCGGAGGAAGAAGAAATGGTCGTCCGAATGGAACCGGACCCCGTCGTGCGTCGACCACGGCCCCGCGGTGTGCGCCACCACGGCGCCGAGGTCCGCCGGGGCCACGCGCAGCCCGGTCTCCTCGGCCACCTCGCGCGCCGCCGCCTCGGCGAGCGACTCGCCCTCCTCCACGCCCCCGCCGACGGTGAAGTAGTAGTCGGCGTCCTGGCGGATCAGGCCGCCGCCGAAGAACAGCAGGACCCGGTCCCGCTCGTCGACGATGAGGACGCGGGCCGCGCGCCGGAAGATCAGGCCCTCAGGGGTGGTCGCCATGCCCGCCAGCATAGATCGGCCCGACGACCGGGAAAGGGGGTGAAACCGGTCACTGATGCGCCTGAAGGGCCCCGAATCGTCGGAGGCCGGTGGGACGTTGGCGGGGACGACCGCACGAACCGAGAGGGGCATCCCATGGCAACCGACGGCAAGAGCGCCACCGAACCCGAGCACGTCACCCGCCTCGTCGCCGAGCGGCTCAACGCCGGCGACATCGACGGCATCGGCGAACTCTACGAAGACGACGCCGTCGTGGCCTTCCCGCCCGGCCGGTCCACCACCGGCGCCGCGGCGATCAAGGCCATGTACCGCGCGATCGCCGACCAGGGCGCGAAGTTCGCCACCGACGAGGAGCAGCTGCCCACCGTCCGCTTCGGCGACCTCGCACTCGCCTCCACCGTCGCGGCCGACGGCACCGGCACCCGCACCCAGGTCCTGCGCCGCCAAGACGACGGCACCTGGAAGCGCATCATCGACCGCCCGGAGACCCGCTGAACCGCCGTCCGACCGACCCGCCGACACCGCCGAAAGTGAAGGCCCGCAGCGGCCTCCACCGCCGCGGGCCCGCGCCCCGGTTCAGGCCGCGGCCGGCTCCACCGGCGCCTCGGCCGGCCCGCGCCCGGCGATCAACCGCTTCGCCAGCCGCCCCGACGCCTCCGCCACACCCATGATCATCAACGCGTTGATCGCATGGAAGCCGAAGATGATCTGACCCGGCACCGTCCCCGCCACGCTCACCAGCGCGATCAGCGACTGCAGCACCACCAGGCCGAACGTCCCCGCCGCCAACCCGACGAGCTTCCCGCCCGACCGCGCCAGCGCCGCGAACAGGATGCCGGCCAGCGCCACCACCGCGATCAATCGCCCGTTCATGATGTGCAGCGAGAACGACTCGTCCGTCGAACCCGTGCCGAGCGCCCCGTACCCCGCCAGGAAGAACTGCACCCCGATCAGCGCGTGCAGCAGCATGATCCAGACCCGGTAGACCCTAAGCATCGACGCTCCCCTTCTGCTCCGTGCGCTCCATCGCGGCGCACTCCAACTCGATCTCGTCCTGGACGGCGTCGACGGCCGTCATCGCCCCGTACGTCAGCAGGTAGACCACGCAGTGGTCGCTGAACACGTCACCGCGCCACTCCTCCACATCGGACTCCGCGACCGCGCCCGGCGCGAGCGCCGCCGACACCGCCAGCCGCGCCCCCAGCGCCGCCTGCGACGGCAGCCCCTGCGCACCCGCCAACTCCGGCGCCGACCCGGCGAGGCCCGTCCCGCCGCCGCCCACCGTGCGCGCCACCGCATCCGCGGCCTGGTCGCTCAGCAGCATCGACCCGTACCCGGCCATCGCCCGCACCGCCCCGTACGCCCGGCCCACCGGCGAACCCGCCGCCCACGCCGGCTCCCGCACCTCCACATCGCGCACCCAGCCCGGCAGATCCTCCAGCAGCGGCAGACTCGCCCCCGGCGCCAGATCGGCGGACACCGCCTCCCGCACCAGACGCGAGGCGACCTGGCGCCCCAGCCGCGAGCTCGCCACCGCGCTCGGCGACTCGTCGTCCGCCAACGCCTTCACCAGACGCGTGATCAACTCGAACGCCAGCGCCGTCCCGATGAACCGCGCCGCCGCCTCCGCCGGGAACGGCCCCTCCGGGCCCGGCTTCAGCGCCCACTCGGCCAGCGCCGACCACTCAGGCGGCGTCCGGCCCGACCGCACCGCCTCCGCCAGCTCCGACTCGCCCGCCGCGTGCAGCATCATCGTGTGCGCGTCCGTGCAGAACCGGCACTCGTTGCGCACCGCGATCACCGTCGCCACCACCTCCTTCGCCTTCCGCTCCTGAGGCCCGCCGACCAGCAGCGACTCACGCAGCAGCGCCCACACCGGCGCCAGCAGCTCCGGCGCGGGCGACAGCAAGGTGATCGCCGGGCCGATCACGCCCAACTCCGACTCCACCTGCCGGTACACGTCGGCCACCAGGCCCTCGGCGCGCTTCGGATCGACAGGGACAACGTGCCTGACTCCAGTGACTGTGCCCTTCAAGGCCATGGGGGTCGCCTCTCCTCGACTCGCTTCGGCGGCAACGGCCGCCGCATGACTCCAGGCTCCCCGCCGAAGCGTCCCGCGTCGTCGTCCCGGCGCCGACATTCGCGACCGCGCCGAGCGCGGCATCCGGCGCGCCCGCGTACACCCTGGGCGGTACGCCGGGCCTGCACCGCGGGCCGACGCCGCGGCACCCGGACCGCCATAGGATTGGCCCATGACGACTCCCCCCGGAACCCGTCTCACCGGCCGGCGCCTCGACCTGGTCGTCGCCGCCGTCATGCTGGCCGACACCCTGCTCTCGGGCGCGTTCGCGGCGGCCGGGAGCGGCGTGCCCCTCTACGCCTGGCCGCTCCTGGCGGCCGGACCGGCCGTGTTCCCGCTGTGGCGGCGCCACCCGCGCGCGGTCATGCTCGTCAACGTGGCGGCCCTCGTCGCCATCGGCCACCTGCACCTGGGCCCGCTCAGCGCCATCCCGGCCCTGGTCGCCGTGGCCGTGTGCATGTACGCGGGGCACCGCAGGCTCACCATCGCGACCGTGCTGTTCCTGTCGACGTTCACGTTCCTCGGCAACTGGCAGACCGCCGGATTCCAGCTCACCGGCAACGTCATGGAGCAGTCCATGCTCGTCATCGGCTGGCTCCACGTCGCCCTCATCTCGGGCGAGTCGCGCCGCCAGAGGGACGCGTACATGGCCGAGGCCGAGCACACCCGCGAGGAGGCCGTCAAGCGCAAGGCCGCCGACGAGCGCGTCCGCATCGCCCGCGAACTGCACGACTCCCTGACCCACTCGATCTCGGTGATCCGCGTCCAGGCCGGGGTCGCCCTCCACCTGGCCCGCAAGCGCGGCGAGGAGCCCGCGCCCGCGCTCGTCGCCGTCGAGGAGGCCGCCAAGGACGCCACCCGCGAACTGCGCGAGACCCTCACGATGCTGCGCGACGACGACGGCCACCGCCTCTCCCGGGTCACCGACCTCATCGACCGCTACCGGGGCCTGGGCTTCGACATCGAGATCGCGTGCGTCATCGACGACCACGCCGAGGTCGGCCAGGAGGCCGACCACGCCGCCTACCGGATCGTCCAGGAGGCCTTGACGAACGCCGTCCGCCACTCCGGCGGCGACCGCGTCCGCGTCCACGTCGCCCGCACCGAAGAGGTCCTCATCGTCGAGGTCGCCGACAACGGCGACCCCGCCGGCGTCGTGCCCGGCCGGGGCCTCACCGGCATGAGGGAGCGCGTCGACGCCCTCGGCGGCGCCCTCCATGTCGGACCCGGCGAGTACGGTTTCACCGTCCGCGCCGAGATCCCCGACAGCACCCTTTCCGACAGTGCCCTTTCCAACAGCGCCCCTTCCGACAGCGCCCCGCCCGTGCCCGCGCAGGCGGCCCAGACCGCCACCGCGGAGGCCGCGCGATGATCCGGGTCCTGCTCGCCGACGACCAGCCGCTCATGCGCGGCGGCTTCCGCGCCCTCATCGACGCCGAGGACGACATGACCGTCGTGGCCGAGGCCGCCGACGGCCCCGCCGCCGCCCGCCTCGCCGCCCGGTTCCGGCCCGACGTGGCCCTGCTCGACGTGGAGATGCCCGGCGGCGACGGCATCAGCGCCGTCCGCACCATCGCCGCCGATCCCGCGCTCGACGAGATGCGCGTCGTCATGCTCACCAACTACTCCTTCGACGCGTACGTCTTCGACGCGCTCCGGGCGGGCGCCGCGGGGTACCTCGTCAAGGACACCGAGCCCGAGGAGCTGCTGCGGTGCGTGCGGGCCGCCGCGGCCGGGGAGACGCTCCTGTCGCCGCAGATCGCCGCGAAGCTCGTCGCCGAGTACGTCGCCCACCCGCCCTCGCGCCTGGCCGGACGCATCGAGGGCCTGACCTCGCGCGAGACCGAGATCGTGGCGCTGGTGGCGCGGGGCCTGACGAACGGGGAGATCGCCGAGCGCCTGTTCATCAGCCCGGCGACCGCGAAGACCCATGTGCACCGGGCGATGATGAAGCTCGCCGTGCGCGACCGCGCGGGCCTGGTCGTCTTCGCCTACGAGTCGGGCCTGGTGCAGCCCAAGGGCGGCGCGTAGCGTTCCGCCGCTCCCCGCTCCCCGCTCCCCGCTCCCCGCTCCCCGCTCCCCGCTCCCCGCTCCCCGCTCCCCGCTCCCCGC
>NZ_FNAD01000033.1 GCF_900101745.1 Glycomyces harbinensis
GCACAACCCCGACTGCGCGTTCGTGATCGAACCGTTCGCATTCACGTTCCACCGCTGATTCGCACCACCGTGACACGACCAGATGATCGCCGCCGTCCCGTTCGCACTGCTCCCGCCCGAAGCGTCCAGACACTTCCGAGACCCACCCGAATAGACCGACAACTCACCGGCCGCCGTATGCGTCCACTGCTGATTCGCCCCCGTCCAACAGTCATAGATCTGCACCTGCGTACCGTTCACCGTCGACTGATTCGGCACATCCAAACACCGACTCGAAGCAGTGCCGCGCACCTGGCCCGAGTCGTCTCCGCCGCCGCTGCTGCCGCAGTCGGGCGTCGGGTTGGTGTTGGTCAGGAGTCCGAGCCGGTAGGGCAGCTGCGAGTACTCGCCCCCGGAGTTGGGGTTCCTTCCCTGGTAGAGGTACTGCATGTTGCAGGGGTTGATCTCCATGGTCTGGTTGCTGTCGACCCGGACCATCTCCCCGTGGCTGATGTCGTTCGTCCAGGTCCCGCCGGGGAACGTGACGTTGGCGCTGCCGGCGAAGGGATTGGACTGGGTGTCGGCCAGCGGTGTCCACTCGCTGAAGTTCGCGTCGAGCCGGTCGGAGGTCCAGGACCGGAAGTAGCGGACGCCGTTCGAGCCGATGCCCTCGATGATGAGCAGGTACTGGTCGGTGTCGCCGACCTTGTAGACGTTGGTGGCCTCGAACAGGCTCTGGTTCGGGGCCTCCATGAACAGCTCGACGTCGCCGAAGCCGTTCGGGAACTCCGCCACGGTCGTCTGGGCCCGGTAGAACTTCTGCTTGTCGTTGTTGAAGTAGAGGTAGCAGTTCACGTCGTCGCAGGCGACCCAGTAGTCGAGGATGTAGGACGAGCCGGCGTCCGCGATCCCGTGGTTGTTCATGAAGTTCCTCGGCGCCGAGGCGCTCTGGGGCTGCGACGGGTGGGTCAGGGTGGAGAAGGAGGGCAGGCCGGTCTGGTAGAGCAGGTACCACTGGTTGTCGGGTTCGAAGTAGAACACCTGCGGGGCGGCGCGGTAGCCGCCGCCGATCGGGGTCTGACTGAGGTGGTACTGCTGCGCCTGTCCGGCCTGGGACCAGTCGGTGAACCCTCCGAAGGAGGTCAGGGACCAGCCGCCGTTCGTGTCGGCGGTGGTGGCGTACACGTAGTACTTGCCGTCGACCTGGACCACCGACGGGTCCTTGATGGACACCAGCGTCCGACCCGGAGCGGTCTGCTGCGGGGCGACCAGCGCGCCCGTCGAACTCCATCGGAAGGGCGAGGGCAGTGGGGCGGCCTGTGCCGGGGCGGCGCTCAACGTGGCCGCCGCGAGGGCCGCCGCCAGCATGGCCGCCAGCAGCACGATCCGCGATCGCCATCGAGATGGTTGCCTCATGGGATGCCTCTCTGATCACGACCACCGTGTGGTTATCGCTAACAAACACGGGGGTCCGTTCGAAATTTTCGGCCGTCATGCCGAAAGTTATAGGTGCACACAGGATAGCCACGCGGTTCGTCACATGTAAATAGATCGATGTGATTTGGCAGGCTCGGGTCTCCGGCGCGCCTAAGCGCGGTACGGCGGGGCGGTGCTGCCGCGCACGATGAGTTCGGTGGCGAGTTCGATGCGCCGCTGGGGGAGTGACTCGCCGCGAGCGAGGGCGAGCAGCATCTCGGTGGCGGACGACGCCATCTCGCGAAGCGGCTGGCGGACGGTGGTCAGCGGGGGGATGCACCACTCGGCCATGGGCAGGTCGTCGTAGCCGACCACGCTCAGGTCGTCCGGAACGCGCAGGCCGGCTTCGGCAACCGCCTGGTACACGCCCAGCGCCTCGCCGTCGTTGCCGGCGACGATCGCGGTCGGCGGATCGCTCAGTCGCAGCAGCTCGCGGGTGTGGTGCCGGCCGTCGGCGATCTGGTAGTCGCCGATGCGCACCAGTGCCGGGTCGACGGGCACTCCGGCCAGGTCCAGCGCGGTCCGGTAGCCGTCGAGCCGCGCCCGGGCGGAGAGGACGTGCTCGGGCCCGGTGATCACCGCGATGCGGCGGTGCCCGAGCCCCAGCAGGTGGCGCGCGGCCGCGAGCCCGCCGCTCCAGTTGTTGGAGCCCACCGACGCCGAATCGGGCCGGGGATCGTCGGCCGGATCGACGAACACGAGCGGGATGTCGCGGCTGCGGAACTGCTGGTGCTGGTCGGCGGTGAGTTCGGCGAACACCGAGATGACACCGGTGGGCCGGGTGGTGAGCACGTCCTCCACCCAGCCGCGCCCGGGGGTGCGGCGGCCGCCGAGCTCGGAGACGACGACTCTGAGATGGTGGCGCCGCGCCACCGCTTCGACGCCGTTGATGATCTCGATCCCGTACAGGCCCCGCAGCTCATGGAAGACGACGTCCACCAGCGGGGCCGCCTTCACTGGGCGTTTCTGGCGCCGGTAGCCGTAGCGCCGGATGAGGTCCTCGACCAGGTTCCGGGTCTCCGGGGCGACGTTGTCCCGCCCGTTGACGACCTTGGAGACCGTCGCGATCGAGACGCCCGCATGATCGGCGAGCTGCGCGATGGTCAGCGGGATGCGCTCCTGGTCGGTGTCGGGAGCAGCGCTTTCATCGGCCGATGTCATTGAGCGATCGTAACGTTTGAATGTCCGATCCCGTCGCCCAGCGGTGGGCCGCCCAACGTCCTACTTGACGAGATATCGAACTGTATCTATAGTTCGAAGTGCTTAAGTTTCGGAGCCAACGCAGAAACTTTCACTGATCCCGAGGCCATGTGCGAACCGCATCCCGGTTTCGTCGGCCGCCCCGTCCGTCGAGAAACTGAATCCACTGGGAGCAGCATGAATATGGGAGCGATAACATGGCGCAACCGCGCCGCGACGGCGATCGGCGTCGCCCTCGCACTGGTGGTGGCGGTCCTCGTCGCCACCCCCGGCGAGAGCCGGGCGCAGGTCTCGCTGAACGTGGACCTGGCCTCGGACGCAGGGCCGTCGACCGGCGTCGGCCTGGGATTCCTCTACGGCGTCACCGGTGACGGGACGCAGCCCTCGAACGCGCTGCTCGAACCGCTCCGCATGAACGCGTTCCGGGCCGGCGGACACATGACGCGGGGCTGGATCGAGGACGGCTACCGGTACGGACCCGCCACGCAGACGATCGTCGATTCGCTCGTCTCCCAGGCCGAACGCTTCACCGCGGAGCCCTATGAGGCCCAGTACCAGGTCATCCTGAGCGACGTGTACGGCGCCTACGGGGGGCAGGGGGCCAACACGATGTACCCGTGCGACAACGGCGACTGCTCGAACTGGGCCACCTTCGTCCGCACGATCGCCGGCACGCTCAGGGACACCGGGATGCCGATGTCGTACGACATCTGGAACGAGCCCGACATCGACATCTTCTGGACGCGGGGGATCAACAGCCCGCAGTACTTCCAGATGTGGGACACCGCGGTCCGCGAGATCCGCGCCGTCGACCCGGACGCGGTCATCCTCGGCCCGTCGTTCGCCTACACCCCGGATCGCCGCCCCGAGCAGTGGCAGACCTGGCTGGCGCACACCAAGACCGCGAACACCCTGCCCGACTGGATCGCCAACCACACCCTCGGCGTGATCGACGACCCCGTGACGGTCGGGGAGGACACGCTCGAGATGCTGGCCGCCAACGGCATTCCCGAGCTGCCGATGTCGGCCAACGAGTACCAGCCCTCCAACATGCAGCAGGCCAACGTTCTCGCCTGGTACCTCGCCCGCTTCGCCCAGTCCGACTACACGAACGCGCTGCGCGGCAACTGGTTCTGCTGCCTGACCCCCAACCTGACCGGACTCCTGACACAGACCGCGAACGGCTGGCAGCCGACCGGCCTGTGGTGGACCATGCGCGCCTACGCGGACATGACCGGGACGCTGGTCGACACGTCCGGGCAGGTGGGCGGCACGGCGATCTCCGCGGCCAAGGACAGCGCCGAGGAGCGCGTCGTGACCGTCATCGGCGACATCAACGGGCGCACGGGCTCGACCTCGGTCAGGTATGACGGCCTGTCGGCGACGCCGTGGCTCGTCAGCAACGGGAACGTCCACGTCAGGGTCGAGCGGATCCCCGAGCAGGCGCCGCTGTCCGCGCCGCAGGTCGTCTTCGAACAGGACATGAGCGCCGCCGGCGGCTCCATCACGGTGCCCCTGAACATTCAGCAGGCCCACGACGCCTACACGGTCTACCTGACCCCCGGCGGCCAGGGAGGCGGCGACGACTCGGGCGCACTGCGCTCGGCGGCGTCGAACCGGTGCCTGGACGTGCCCAACCAGTCCACGACGAACGGGACCCGACTCCAGATCTACGACTGCTGGACCGGCGCGAACCAGCAGTGGACCGCCACCGCCAACGGCGAGCTCTCGGTCTACTCCGGTGCGAACCGGAAGTGCCTGGACGCCTCGAACGGCGGCACCGCCAACGGCACCCAGGCCATCATCTGGTCCTGCCACGGGGGCGCCAACCAGCGGTGGAACCGCAATGCCAACGGCACCATCACCAACGCCGCATCAGGGCTGTGCCTCGACGTCTCCGGCGCCGCCGCCGCCAACGGCACGCCGGTGATCCTCTGGAGCTGCAACGGCGGAAGCAACCAGCGCTGGACCCTCCAATGACCCATTCCTCCGAGAACAAAGGGAGCACCATGATCAACAGTTCACCCAGGCGACGGCATCGCGTCTGGTCGTCGATCGCGGCGGTCGCGACCGCGAGTCTGGCCGCTGCGGCGGGCGCGCTCGTCTTCGCGGGCGGCGCTCAGGCCGCGAGCACGCTCGGCGCCTCGGCAGCCGAGAGCGGCCGCTACTTCGGCGCCGCCGTCGCCGGCAACCGCCTCAGCGAGACCGACTACGCCAACACCCTCGCCACCGAGTTCAACTCGGTCGTCGCCGAGAACGCCATGAAATGGGACGCCACCGAACCCAACCCGGGCCAGTTCAACTTCTCCGGAGGCGACCAGATCGTCAACTGGGCGCAGGCCCGCGGCCTCAAGGTCCGCGGACACACCCTCGTCTGGCACGCCCAGCAACCCGGCTGGGCCCAAGGCCTGACCGGCCAGAACCTGCGCAACGCGATGCTCAATCACATCACGGGCGTCGCGAACCACTACGAAGGCGACGTCTTCGCCTGGGACGTGGTCAACGAGGCCTTCGAGTGGGACGGCTCGCGCCGGCAGTCGAACCTGCAGCAGCAGCTCGGCAACGGCTGGATCGAAGAGGCCTTCCGCGCCGCCGACGCGGCCGACCCGAACGCCCGCCTGTGCTACAACGACTACGGCACCGACGCGATCAACGCCAAGAGCACCGCGATCTACAACATGGTCGTCGACTTCAGGAACCGCGGCGTCCCCATCGACTGCGTCGGCTTCCAGAGCCACCTCAGCGCCGGCGACAACCTCAGCACCTACCAGGCCAACCTCCAGCGCTTCGCGAACCTGGGGATCGACGTCGAGATCACCGAGCTCGACGTCGGCGGCTCGGGCTCCTCGCAGGCCGCGACGTTCCAGACGGTCACCGACGCGTGCATGGCGGTCTCCCGGTGCACCGGCATCACCGTCTGGGGCGTGACCGACAAGTACTCCTGGCGCGACGACAACCCGCTCCTCTTCGACGACAACTACCAGAAGAAGCAGGCGTACACCTCAGTCCTCAACGCGCTCAACGCCGGCGACCCCGGTGGCGGTGAGGGCGGCCAGGTGCGCGGCACGGCTTCGAGTCGGTGTTTGGATGTGCCGAATCAGTCGACGGTGAACGGTACGCAGGTGCAGATCTATGACTGTTGGACGGGGGCGAATCAGCAGTGGACGCATACGGCGGCCGGTGAGTTGTCGGTCTATTCGGGTGGGTCTCGGAAGTGTCTGGACGCTTCGGGCGGGAGTAGTGCGAACGGGACGGCGGCGATCATCTGGTCGTGTCACGGTGGTGCGAATCAGCGGTGGAACGTGAATGCGAACGGTTCGATCACGAACGCGCAGTCGGGGTTGTGC
>NZ_FNAD01000010.1 GCF_900101745.1 Glycomyces harbinensis
AACGAGGCACATACCGTAGGCAAAGGCCCTCTGAAGCGCCACCTGCGATGATCACGACCGGTTGGCATCTGCGCCCGATCCACGCGCACCCCGACAGTCCCGACCAACACCCACCACCGCAAGCAGCACCACCCGGCACCACCATTCACCACCACCACCACCACCACCCAACACCACCCGCACCCCGGGTGCGGTACCCGCACGCTCGAGCACGGGCGCCGGGCATCACTACCCCGGTACTACGCCCGCGCCCTGGGGGCTGGCAGTCTGATGCCACCGCGCACACTGCCAGCACCAACCCCAAGGGACCAGCACCCACGCCGGTGCCCTGCACGCCGACCGGT
The DNA here is from genome assembly GCF_900101745.1 of Glycomyces harbinensis. Lineage (GTDB taxonomy): Bacteria > Actinomycetota > Actinomycetes > Mycobacteriales > Micromonosporaceae > Glycomyces > Glycomyces harbinensis. Next base: position 345 of record NZ_FNAD01000010.1, read on the forward strand.
ACCCGCCCAGCCTGCCAGCACCACCAGGGCAGGAGCGGGGAACCGGCACAGGAGCAGGAACAGAAGCGGGAGCAGGGGCGGGAGTGGGAACGGGCGCCGAGGAGCCGAAGCCAAAGGCGAGGCCGGTGCGGTGGTGCTCAGTGCAAGAGGCCCATCGCAAGGGGGCCTACCGCAGGACGCCGACGACTGGAGCAGGAAGGAGGAGACCCCGACATGACCACTACCGGCACACCCACCAACACCACCAACGCCGACACCAACACCAGCACACCCACCGACACCGACACCATGGTGCGCCTCGCGGGCGCGACCGTGCACCGCAACCACACCCACCACCACTGCCACTGCCGCGCCATCACCGGGCAGGCCCTGGCAACACACGCCCCGCCCGCTACGCACCTCATCGTCGCCGCCTGCTCGAACCGCAGCCGAGACGGCGCCCCGGGGCCGCAACACAGGCCCGGCCCACCACTCACCGCTTCGTCGCTGCCTGTTCGAACCGCGAACGAGACGGTGCCTAGAGTCGGCACGGCAGGCCCGGCCCGCTGGTCCGTTGGTGCCCGCTCGAACCGTAAGCCGCAGCGTCGCTTCGAGATCAGCGAAGTACCCCGCCCCGCCACGCACCTCCGCATTGGCGCGCTCGAACCACAGCCGAGACGGCGCCCAGGGGCCGCAACACAGGCCCGGCCCGCCACCAACCGCTTCGTCGCTGCCCGCTCTGACCCCGCCCGAGACGGCACTCAAGGCCGCCATCGACCCCGCCCCACCTCATCATCGCCGCCCGTTTGAGCCACAACCGAGACGGCGCCCCAGGTCGGCAACCCACCCCCGGCCCACCGCACAACGCACCGTCGGCGCCCGCCCGAACCGCAACCCGAAGCGATGCTTCGGGATCGGCGAAGTACCCCGCACCATCCACCGGCACCGGAGGCCACGGACGTCGCGCCCGGCCCCGCATTCGCCTCGCACCGCTTCGAACCACGACCACCGAGCAAAACACCCGGCAACACACCCCGACCCACCACCGACCGCTTCGTCGCCGCCCGCTCGAAGCTTTAGCGAACCGCCGCCCGGATCAGCGACGCGCCCTCGGCCTACCACCCACCACTCCGTCGCTTCCCGCTTGAACTTCTGTGTACCACTCGCCTTCCGTTCGAGCCGCGAACGAGATGCAGCTCGGGCCCAGCGATGCACGGCCGCGTGGCCACTCTCTGCTTTGCCGATCCCGCTTGGGCCGCAAGCAAAGTGCCGCTTCACGGCGATGCGCTGCCGACCGTCCGATGTCGCAGGCTGCGCAGAGCCTTAACTGCACGGCATCCCGCGTGATCGGCGTGAGCGTCGCGCCCTGGACCGTGAGTGTCGGTGCCGGTTCCTATGCTCGGCGGCATGGAACTCGAGTTCTCCGGTGAGGTCTGGTTTTGGCGCGGGCCCGCGCCCTGGTACTTCGTGACCGTTCCCGAAGCCGGGTGCCGTGAGCTCGCGGCCGCCTCCGGGGCGGTCAGCTATGGCTGGGGCATGATTCCGGTGACCGCCTGGATCGGGCAGGTCTCCTGGACGACCTCCTTGTGGCCCAAGGACGGCCGCTACATCGTCCCGGTCAAGGCCGCGGTCCGCAAGGCGACCGGCGTCGAGGAGGGCGACGAGGTCACCGTCCGGTTGGCGCTCGACCTCTGACACGCCGACGGGGGCGGGCCGCTTTCGCGGCCCGCCCCCGTCAACGAGCTCTTACGCCCGGTTGTAGGCGCTCGCCACCGCGCGCATCGTCGCCAGGACGATGTTCGGGTGCACGCCGGCGCCCCACACGGTCCTGCCCTCGATAGCGCACTCCACATAGGATGCAGCCTGCGCGTGCTGGCCGGCCGACAGCGCGTGCTCGGCGTAGTCCAGGACCTCGACGTGCACGCCGACGGTGCTCAGCGCATCGGTGAAGGCCGACAGCGGGCCGTTGCCGGTCCCGGAGACCTTCTGCTCCAGGCCGTCGAGCACGATCGTCGCGTCCAGCGTCAGCTTCTCGTCGGCGTACGCCGTGTTGTGGTCCTCCACGACCAGGCGCGGCGTCGGCTGGTACTCCGGGTGGTACTCGCGGCGGAAGATGTCGTGGATCTCGGTGGTCGAGACCTCCTTGCCGGAGGCGTCGGTGTGCCGCTGGATCGCGCCGCTGAACTCGATCTGCATGCGCCGCGGCAGGTCGAAGCCGTACTCGCTCTGCATGACGTACGCGACGCCGCCCTTGCCCGACTGCGAGTTGACGCGGATGACCGCCTCGTAGTTGCGTCCGACGTCCTTCGGGTCGATCGGCAGGTACGGTACGCCCCAAGTGAACTCGTCCACCGGGACGCCCGCCGCGGCGGCGTCGGCCTCCAGGTGCGCGAAGCCCTTCTTGATCGCGTCCTGGTGCGAGCCGGAGAACGCCGTGTACACCAGGTCCCCGGCGTACGGGTGCCGCTCGGGCACCGGCAGCTGGTTGCAGTACTCGACGGCGCGCTTGATCTCGTCGATGTTGGAGAAGTCGATCTTCGGGTCCACACCCTGGCTGAACAGGTTCATGCCCAGGGTCACCAGGCACACGTTGCCGGTGCGCTCGCCGTTGCCGAACAGGCAGCCCTCGACGCGGTCGGCCCCGGCCTGGACGGCCAGCTCGGCCGCCGCGACGCCGGTGCCGCGGTCGTTGTGGGGGTGGACCGACAGGATGATGGACTCGCGGTCGGGGAGGTTGCGGTGCATCCACTCGATCGAGTCGGCGTAGACGTTGGGGGTGGCCATCTCGACGGTGGCCGGCAGGTTCAGGATCAGCGGCCACTCGGGGGTGGGCTGGATGACCTCGGCGACCTTCGCGCACACCTCGACGGCGTACTCCAGCTCGGTGCCCGTGTAGGACTCCGGCGAGTACTCGTAGCGGACGGCCGTGTCGGGCGTGTGCATCTCGGCGTACTTCAGGCACAGCCGCGCGCCCTGGGTCGCGATGTCGGTGATGCCGTCCTTGTCCAGGCCGAACACGACGCGGCGCTGCAGCGTCGACGTCGAGTTGTAGAAGTGCACGATGGCCTGCTTGGCGCCGCGGATGCTCTCGAAGGTCCGCTCGATCAGGTGCTCGCGGCACTGGGTCAGGACCTGGATGGTGACGTCGTCGGGGATGAGGTCCTGCTCGATCAGCATCCGCACGAAGTCGAAGTCGGTCTGCGAAGCCGAGGGGAACCCCACCTCGATCTCCTTGTAGCCCATGTCGACCAGCAGCTGGAACATCTTCCGCTTGCGGTCGGGGGTCATCGGGTCGATGAGGGCCTGGTTGCCGTCGCGCAGGTCCACCGCGCACCATACGGGCGCCGTCTCGGTGATCCTGTCCGGCCAGGTGCGGTCGGGCATGGGGACGCTGAACTGGGAATGGTAGGGCTGGTATCGCTTCGCGCGCTCGGCGAACGATGCGCCGCTGGTCGACGTGGAAGTCACGGATGCTCCTGTGAAGTGTCGCTGGTGGTCTGAGCCGTAGTTGCTTGATCCAGCCGGCATGCGAGAACCCGCGACGAGGAGCCGACCTAGTTGGCCCCGCCGCGGCGACTAAGGAGCATGGAAAACCGCATGACCCCGAGAGCGTACACCGCGGCGTATACCCCGGTCGACTCGAACGCCCGGATACTGGGACGGCGCGGCGCCGTCCTATCAGGCGCCGGCGGCCGTCACGGCTGGATGAGCAGCTCGTCGATCGGGAGGCGCACGCGAGGGTTGCGGTCGGGTCCGGCCACCGATTCGTGCAGGTAGGACGGGTCGCCGGCGACGCCGATCGCCATCACGGTCGTGGGCACGAGCGGCGCGGCGAGCTCGAACTCGGCGGCCAGGGCCGCCGCGTCGAAACCACCCATCTGGCGTACCGTCAGCCCCTCGGCCGCGGCCTGGAACGTCAGGTGCGCCATGGCCTGCCCGAGGTCGTAGGCGGCGTGCGGGAGCGGGCCCTTCGCGTTGGCGTCGGTGCGGACGCCGACCAGCAGCGCCGAGGCGTGCGAGGCCCAGTCGCGGTTGCCGGGGTCGAGGCAGTCGAGGACGCGCTTGAACTCGCCGGTCTCGCGCTTCGCGAGCAGGAACCGCCACGGCTGCGTGTTGCCCGCGCTCGGGGACCAGCGGGCGGCCTCGAGCAGGGCGGTGACCTGGGCGTCGGTGAGGTCCACGTCGGGGGCGAACGCGCGCGTCGAGGCGCGTGCGGCCAGCAAGGGGTGGATGGGGACCGCGGTCTGTGCGTGGCGGTCGGTCGGTGCGTTCATGCGCGGTCCTTCGGTAGCAGGGGGCTCCTGCCGGGGCTCCGGTCGGGTCGCCCGGCGGGGGCCGGTCAGCGTCGTCGCCACCGTTCATAGTGCCACGCCGGGCCGGTCGAACCGCTGCTCGTGTCGCCTTCCTTACTCTCCGGCGGTCGCGCTGGGGGAGGGCGTCGGACTCGGCGACGGCGTCCCCGACGGATCCGGACTCGGCGTCCCCGACGCCCCGGGGGAGGGCGTCGCCGACGGGTCCACTGACGGGCTCGGCTCCTCGGGTGCCTTGCGCCCCAACGGCTCTTCGTCGGTGATCTCGCCCGGCAGCTCGACCGTGCCGGCGGCGGCGGTCGGCGGCGCGGCCAGTTCGAGCGTGCCGAAGGCGCCGCTGGCGACCGACAGGATCGTCCCCGACTGGTCGAGGCACCACTCGCCGGCGGGGATGGGCGTGTCGACGACCACGGTGTTCGGAGTGAGCGTGAAGCAGTCGCCCTCCTGGGAGACCGCGAACGGCAGGTGCCGGTCGAGCAGCTGCGGCAGCCAGGCCACGAACGGCTGCTGGACGTGCGGGTCGAAGGCGCGGGGGATCTCCCCGGTGATCCCCGCGAGCTTCACGCACCGGTTCGCCGCGCACTGGAAGAACCCGCCGGTGGTCCACGCGACCGTGACGTCGACGGTGCCGCCGAGCGCCCAGTCGGGGACGTCGACCCGCCAGGTGCCGTCGTCGGCGGCCCACACGGTGACCGTGCCGCCCTCCGACCACGTGTACTCGGCGGTGAAGGTCGCGTCGAGGGCCTTGGTGACGCGGCCGATGAGGGCCGACTGGGCGCTGGTGCGCCGCGGGGCCGGCTCGGGCTGGTCGACGGCGGTCGCGGTGCCGCAGCCCGCGAGTACGAGCGCGAGGGACACCGTGAGCGCCGCCACTGCCGTCCCGGTCCTGATGTGTGCCACCCGCCGATTCTCTGTCCCATCACCCAGAACGACCTGGCGACACACCGGTGGTCGCGGTTAAGGTGACATGGCCGTCGCTGTGACGACGGCTCGGCCGGGCGGCCGTGAGCCGCCGGAGACAACAGCTGAGTGAGGTGACACCTGTGGCGCTAGTCGTGCAGAAGTACGGCGGATCATCGGTCGAGAACGCCGAGCGCGTCAAGCGCGTCGCCGAGCGGGTGGTCGCGACGCGAAAGCGCGGCGACGACGTCGTCGTCGTCGTCTCGGCCATGGGTGACACCACCGATGAACTGCTCGACCTCGCCGCGCAGGTCTCGCCGGTCCCCGAACCGCGCGAACTGGACATGCTGCTGACCGCCGGCGAGCGCATCTCGATGGCGCTGCTGGCGATGGCCATCAACAACCTGGGCTTCCAGGCCCGGTCGTTCACCGGCTCGCAGGCGGGCATGATCACGACCGCGGCGCACGGCGTCGCGCGCATCATCGACGTCACGCCCGGGCGGATCCGCTCCTCGCTCGACGAGGGGTTCATCACGATCGTCGCCGGGTTCCAGGGCGTCAGCCAGGACACCAAGGACATCACCACGCTCGGGCGCGGCGGGTCGGACACGACCGCCGTCGCCCTGGCCGCCGCGCTCGAAGCGGACGTGTGCGAGATCTACTCCGACGTCGACGGGGTCTTCACCGCCGACCCGCGCATCGTCCCCAACGCGAAGAAGCTGGACACGATCACGTTCGAGGAGATGCTGGAGATGGCCGCCTCGGGCGCCAAGATCCTGCACCTGCGCAGCGTCGAATACGCCCGCCGCTACGGGATGCCGCTGCACGTCCGATCGTCGTACTCGACCAAGACCGGCACGCTCGTGTCGGGTTACATGGAGGAGCTGCCCGTGGAGCAAGCACTCATCAGCGGCGTCGCGCACGACCGCTCCGAAGCCAAGATCACCGTCACGCGCGTCCCGGACAAGCCCGGCGCCGCGGCCGCGATCTTCCAGGTCATCGCCGACGCCGAGATCGACATCGACATGATCGTGCAGAACGTGTCGACCTCCGGCAACGGCCACACCGACATCTCCTTCACCCTCCCCAAGGAGTCGGGCCCGAAGGCGACCGGGGCGCTGAAGAAGCACCAGGGCCCGATCGGGTTCGAGAAGCTCATCTACGACGAGAACATCGGCAAGGTGTCCCTCATCGGCGCCGGGATGCGCTCGCACCCGGGCGTGACCGCGAACTTCTGCCAGGCGCTGGCCGACGCGGGCGTGAACATCGAGATCATCTCGACCTCGGAGATCCGCATCTCCGTGGTCTGCCGCGACACCGACCTCGACGCGGCGGTGCGCGCGGTCCACGACAAGTTCGAACTCGGCGGCCAGGAAGCGGCCGTCGTCTACGCGGGGACGGGGCGATAGGCATGGGACGCAAGCTGAACGTCGCGATCGTCGGCGCCACCGGCGTCGTCGGCTCGATCATGCGCCGCCTCATCGCCGCCGAGCGCGGCAACTGGGGCGAGGTCCGCCTCATCGCCTCGGCCCGCTCGGCCGGGAAGCTCCTGCAGGTCGGCGACGAGACCATCGAGGTCCAGGCGATCGGCGCCGACGTCTTCGACGGCATCGACATCGCCCACTTCGACCTGCCCGACGACGTCAGCGCCGAATGGGTGCCCGTCGCCGCCGCCAAGGGCGTCGTCGTGATCGACAAATCCGGGTACTTCCGCATGGACCCGGACGTGCCGCTGGTGTGCCGCGAGGCCAACGCCGAGGCGGCGCTGCACCGCCCCAAGGGCATCATCGCGAACGCGAACTGCACGACCCTCGCGCTCATCCCGACGCTCGCGGCGCTCGACGAGCACTTCGGGCTCGTGTCGATGTCCGTGGCCTCCTACCAGGCCGCCTCCGGTTCGGGCAAGGAAGGGCTGGAGGCGCTGTACGCGCAGGTCCAGAAGCTCATCGGCGCCGACAGGGTCGGCACCGAGACCGGCGACGTGCGCGCGATCCTCGGCGAGGACTTCAACGCCCCGTTCGGGGCGCCGCTGGCGCTCAACGTGGTGCCGAAGGTCGGCGGCTGGAAGGACGACGGCTGGACCTCCGAGGAGCTGAAGGTCCGCAACGAGTCCCGCAAGATCCTCGGCCTGCCCGACCTCAAGGTCGCCTCGACGTGCGTGCGCGTGCCGGTGGCCGTGGGCCACTCGCAGGTCGTGCACGCGACGTTCGACCGCGAGGTGACCGTCGACGAGGCCCGCCGGGTGCTGAACGCGGCCGAGGGCGTCGACGTCGTGGACGACCCGGCGAACATGGTCTTCCCGATGCCGATCGACTCGGTCGGCAAGGGCGGCACCCAGGTCGGGCGCATCCGCCAGTCGATCGACTTCCCGAACTCGCTCGAGTTCTTCGTGGTCGCCGACAACCTCATGAAGGGCGCGGCCCTCAACTCCATCGAGACCGCCGACCTCGTGCGCCGCGAACTCGAAGCGGCGCAGGCGTAACCGCAAGACGGCGAAACGGCGGCCCGGGGTGGGAGCCCCGGGCCGCCGTGCGTTCGGCGGGCACCACGGACACCGGTCGTTTCGCGAATCGGGCGTCCCTTGGCAAGAACCCTGCCACGGGGGTCCGACGAAACGGTGTTCGAACGACACGCGATCCGCGGGCACCGCCAGTGTCCGCAGAAGCCGACCGCCGGGCCCCCGATACGAGGGTGCCCGGCGGGTCCGACAATCCGCTGTTCTAAGCGTCGCGCTTCTTGAAGAGCGTCCAGGCCGCGGCGATGATGAGGGCCGCGAAGACCGCGAACACCCCGCCCGAGCCCCAGCGGCCGAAGTAGTCGAAGTCCGGCATCCCCGGACCCATGTCCATCGCCGACAGGTCGACCGCCATCAGGCGCGCCCCCGACGAGAACGGCAGGAACTTCACGACCGGCACCAGCCAGTCCACCGACGGCAGGAACGACAGCCCGAAGATCAGGTTCTCGACGATCAGCGGCACCAGGAAGATCACGACCAGCGCCGAGGGCACGCCCCGGAACAGCAGGCCCAGGCCGAGCCCCGCCAGCGTGTAGATCAGCGTGTACGCCAGGTACCCGACCAGGGCCGAGCGCAGCGGGTCCTCGAACAGGCCCGGCACGTCGCCCCACAGCAGCTGCATCGCCAGCGCGTTGAGCGCCACCGACAGCACCGTCACCACCACGGTGACGCCCGAGACCACGAGGATCTTCGCGAGGATCAGCCGCGAGCGCTGCGGCAGCGCCGTCAGCGTCGGCTGGATCGTGCCGTGCCGGTACTCGTGCCCGGTCGCGAAGATCCCGATGATCGCCATGAACACGGCCAGGAACGGGATGCCGAACGCGGCGCCGCCGTTGAGGCCGGTCGCGAGCGACTCCGGGTCGAGCGGCATGTCGGAGACCGCGATGCCGGCGATCACGGGGATCGCCAGGGCGCAGAGCACGCCGATGCCGGTGAGCCAGTACGTGGACCGCAGCGTCGTCAGCCGCGTCCACTCGTAACGCAGAGCGTCAAGCATTCTCGGTACCACCTGACGGAGTAGCAGGAGCGGAGGGCGCGGCGGGAGCCGCCGGCGCACCGGCGGCGACCGGTTCGGCCGCGATGAACTCCTCCGAGGAGCCGGTCGCGGACATGAACGCCTCTTCGAGCGAGGCGCTGCGGGTGGACAGCTCGGACAGCTCGACGTTCTCGGTGAACGCGAGGTGCCCGACCGCGCCGATCTCCATGCCGGAGATGACGAGTTCGCCGTCCTTGCCCTTCGCGACTTCGGCTCCCGCGCCTTCGAGCGCGGGGACGAAACCGTCCGCGCCGGGGCTGCGGACGATGACGGTGGACTGGGTGAAGTCGCGGACGAACTGGTCCACGTCGCCGTTGAAGATCATGTTGCCGCGGCCGATGACGACCAGTTCGTCGGCCATGAGCTGCATCTCCGACAGCAGGTGGCTGGAGACGAAGATGGTGCGGCCCTCGGAGGCGAGGTGCTTGAGCATGTCGCGCATCCAGTGGATGCCGTGCGGGTCGAGCCCGTTGGTGGGCTCGTCGAGCAGGAGGATCTTGGGGTCGCCCAGGAGCGCCTGGGCGAGGCCGAGGCGCTGGGCCATGCCGAGCGAGTAGCCCTTGGGCTTCTTGCGCTTGACCGTGCCGAGGCCGACCAGTTCCATGACCTCGTCGATGCGCTTCTCGCCGACGCCGTTGGCGCTGGCGAGCATCCGGAGGTGGTTGCGGGCGGAGCGGGTGGGGTGGAAGGGCTTGGCCTCGAGGAGGGCGCCGACCTTGTTCATGGGGCGGCGGATGTCGGTGAACTTCTCGCCGTCGAAGAGGGTCTCACCCCCGCCGTGGTCGAGGCCGAGCATGAGTCGCATGGTCGTGGACTTGCCCGAGCCGTTGGGCCCGAGGAATCCGGTGACGACGCCGGGCCTGACGTCGAATGAGAGTTGGTCTACGGCCACCGTCTTGCGGTAGCGCTTGTATAGACCCTTCGCGGTGATCAAGGGGGCTCCAGTTCTCAGCGGTCTGGTTTCGCGGGTCTTGGACGTTGCCAGTCTATGGAGGACGCGCGCGCCCGTGCATCGGCGCTCGGACCGGTTTCGGTGTCCTCCTCAGGGAGGAGCGGGCGGTTTGCGCAGTACTGGGGTACTACTCGCGTCGTTTCGCGCTCGGCTGTTCATGTTCGGTTCACGCCTCGCTCCGGTGCGGGTTCCCTATGGTCGGTGGACTGGGTCCGTCCCTCCCGTCCCAACTGAAGAACAGGAGCCGCACTGTGCTCAAGCGCCTGCTCGTTCCCCCGCTGGCCATCGGCCTCGCGGTCCTCGCCGTTCCGGCCGCCCCCGCCGCCGCGCAGGACGAACCCGCTCTTTCGATCAGCCCCTTGGGCACGTACGACTCCGGTGTGTTCGCCGAGGGCGCCGCCGAGATCGTCGCGTACGACCCGGAGTCGCACCGGGTGTTCACCGTGAACGCGCAGGCGGCGGTGGTCGACGTCCTGGACGTCGCCGACCCGGCCGCCCCGGTGAAGGAGTCCTCGCTGGACGTCGCCGCGGCGATCGGCGTCGACGGGGCGGTGGCCAACTCGGTCGCGGTCTCCGGCGGCCTCGTCGCGGTCGCCGTGGAGGCGCCGGTGAAGACCGACGCCGGCTGGGTCGCCCTGTTCAGCACCGAGGGCGAGTTCATCGCGGAGTTCGCCGCCGGCGCGCTCCCCGACAGCCTCACGTTCACGCCCGGCGGGAAGTACATCGTGGTCGCGAACGAGGGCGAGCCCTCCGACGACTACGCGGCGGACCCCGACGGGACCGTCTCGATCATCGACGTCGAGGCCCGGGAGGTGCGGACCGCGGACTTCGCGGCGTACGCCTCGGGCGACGAGGACCTGCCCGAGGGCTTCCGGGTCTTCGGCCCGGACCCGTCGGACGTCGCCGCTGGGATCGAGCCGGAGTACGTGACGGCGATCGACGACGCGACCGCTTACGTGACGCTCCAGGAGAACAACGCGATCGCCACCGTGGACCTGGCCGCCGGCGAGGTCACCGCGGTCCACGCGCTGGGCACGAAGGACCACTCGGCCCCCGGGAACGGGCTGGACGCGTCCGACAAGGACGACGCGGTCAGCATCCGGAACTGGCCGGTGCAGGGCCTGTACCTGCCGGACACGATCGCGGCCTACGCCACGGGCGGCGAGACGTACTTGGTCACCGCCAACGAGGGCGATGTGCGCGAGTGGGGCGAATACTCCGAGGAGGCCCGCGTCGAGGACCTGGAGCTGTGCGCGGACGCGTTCGCGGGCGTCGACCTGGCCGAGCTCCAGTCCGAGGAGGAGCTGGGCCGCCTGAAGGTCACCGCGAGCCTCGGCGAGACCGAGGAGGGCTGCTACGACGAGCTGTACTCGTTCGGTTCGCGCTCGTTCTCGATCTGGACGACCGGCGGTGAGCTGGTCTTCGACTCCGGCGACGACTTCGAGGCCCTGATCGCCGCCGACTACGCCGACCACTTCAACGCGGACAACGAGTCCAACGACTTCGACGACCGCTCCGACGACAAGGGCCCCGAGCCCGAGGCGGTCGCGGTCGGGAAGGTCGGCGACCGCACGTACGCGTTCGTCGGGCTGGAGCGCCAGGGCGGCGTCATGGTCTACGACGTGACGGACCCGGCTTCGGCCTCGTTCGTCGACTACGTGTCCGAGCGCGACTTCGCGGTCGAGCCCGGTGAGGGCGACGCGGGCGACCTCGGCCCGGAGTCGATCAAGTTCGTCGCCGCCGCGGACTCGCCGACCGGGCGGGCCATGATCGTGGTCGGCAACGAGGTCTCGGGGACCACGACCCTGTACGACGTGGCCGACAACCTCGGGGGCGACGGCGGCGACGGCGACCCGAGCGAGGGCGCTACCGGTTCGCCGCAGCTGCCGGTGACCGGCACGGGCGCCACGGGCCTGCTCGTCGGCCTCGCCGCGGTGCTGGCCCTCGCGGGCGGCGCCATCGTCCTGGCCCGCCGCCGCACGGCTTAGCGCCACCCCCGACCGGAGTCCGACCGGTCGGTCGCGCGGCGGCGACCCACATCGCCGCCGCGCGTTTTCGCTTGCCCCGATGGGGCTTCGGTCACAGGGCTTGACACGCGGGGCTCGGCGTCGTATGGGCGCGTGCCGGTTGTCTAGACTTGACGAGTGAGCCTGCGACTGTACGACACCGGCACCCGATCCGTTCGCGACTTCCAGCCCCGGAAGCCCGGCCATGTCGGCGTGTACCTGTGCGGGCTCACCGTCCAGGGCCCGCCCCACATCGGCCACCTGCGCTCGGGCGTCACCTACGACGTGCTCATCCGGTGGCTGCGCCGCACCGGCTACGACGTCACCTACGTGCGCAACGTCACCGACATCGACGACAAGATCCTCGTCCGCGGCGAGGAGCAGGGCCGCCCCTGGTGGGCCATCGCCTACGAGAACGAGCGCGTCCTCGCCCGCGACTACGCCGCCCTCGGGGTCCTCGCCCCCACGTACGAGCCGCGCGCGACCGGGCACATCACGCAGATGATCGACCTCATCGCCATGCTCGTCGAACGCGGCCACGCCTACGCCACCCCCGCCGGCGACGTCTGGTTCTCGGTGGCCTCCTGGGCCGACTACGGCGAGCTGTCGCACCGCCGCCCCGAGGACATGCTCTCCACCGCCGAGCCCGGCGCCAAGCGCGACTCGCGCGACTTCGGCCTGTGGAAGGCCCACAAGAGCGGCGAGCCCGCCGACGCCTCCTGGACCTCCCCGTGGGGCCCGGGCCGTCCCGGCTGGCACATCGAGTGCTCCGCGATGGCCCGCCGCTACCTCGGCGACGCCTTCGACATCCACGGCGGCGGCACCGACATCATGTTCCCCCACCACGAGAACGAACTCGCCCAGTCGCGGGCGGCCGGGCTCGGGTTCGCGGACTACTGGGTGCACAACGGGATGCTCAACCTCGCGGGCACGAAGATGTCGAAGTCCCTCGGGAACACCCTCAGCGTCCCGGCGCTCGGCGAGAAGGGCTTCCGGCCCGCCGACATCCGCTACTACCTGACCAGCGCCCAGTACCGGTCGCCGCTGGACTTCTCCGAGACCGCCCTGGGCGAGGCCCAGTCCGCGTGGGACCGCCTCTCGAACTTCGTACACCGTACGACCGAGGCGCTCGGGGTCGAGTCGACCATCGGCGGGCCCCTCCCGCCCGCGTTCACCGCCGCCATGGATGACGACCTCAACACACCCGCGGCCGTCGCGGTCGTCCACGACGCGGCCCGCGAGGGCAACGCCGCACTCGACTCGGGTGACGACGCGGCCGCGGGCCGCATCGGCGCGGGCGTCCGAGCTATGCTCGACCAGCTCGGCCTCGACCCGCTCGACCCGCACTGGGACGACCCGGGGGACGCGAAGCTCACCGGCGCCGTGGACGCGCTGGTGCGGATCGCGCTCGAACAGCGCGCCGACGCCAGGGCCCGCAAGGACTACGCGGCTGCCGACCGCATCCGCGACGAGCTCGCGCACGCCGGCATCACCGTCAAAGACACCCCTCGCGGTCCCGTGTGGACTGTGGACTAGGCGAAGCCGCCTGCCTCCGACGACCGAATTACCTGGGGAATCTGAACCGATGAGCACCAAGGGTGGCAACCCGAACCGCCGCAAGACCAGCAAGGCCGGCCCCAAGATCGGCTCGGGCGGTGGCAAGAAGGGCCTGGCGGGCAAGGGCCGCACCCTGAAGGCGACCGACCGCCCCTGGCACAAGTCCTACACCGGCGACGACAAGCCCCAGAAGACGCAGCGCAAGCAGGCCACCGAGCGCGCCAAGGCCGCCTCGGAGGGCCGCACCACCAACATCGGCAGGGTCAAGCCGACCCGCCCGACGACGCGCCGCTCCGACGAGGCCGAGATGATCCTCGGGCGCAACCCGGTCCTGGAGGCCCTGCGCGCGAAGGTCCCGGCCACGGCCCTGTACGTCGCGTTCGGCACCGAGCTCGACGACCGGGTCGCCGAGTCGGTGCGCCTGGCCGGCAACCGCGACCTGCCGATCAAGGAACTGGCCCGCCGCGACCTCGACCGGCGCACGAACAACGCCCTCCACCAGGGCATCGGCCTCCAGATCGAGCCGTACGAGTACGCCGAGTTCGAAGACCTCCTGGAGATCAGCCAGACCTCGGGCACCGCCCCGCTGCTGGTCGCCCTCGACGGGGTCACCGACCCGCGCAACCTCGGCGCGATCATCCGCTCCGCCGCCGCGTTCGGCGGTCACGGCCTCATCATCCCGTCCAAGCGCGCCGCGTCCGTCACGGCCGTCGCCTGGCGGACCTCCGCCGGTGCGGCCGCGCGACTGCCCGTCGCCAAGGTCGTCAACCTGACGCGCACCATCCAGGCCTGCCAGCAGGCCGGGTTCATGACCGTCGCGCTCGACGGCGGCGGCGACGTCGACGTGTTCGACCTGCCCGTGGCCGGCGACCCGCTCCTGATCGTCGTCGGCGACGAGGGCAAGGGCGTCTCGCGCCTCGTGGCCGAGACCTGCGACCACCGCGTGGGCATCCCGATCGCCAGCGCCGTCGAGTCGCTCAACGCCTCAGTCGCGGCTTCGATCGCCCTCGCCGAGGTGCAGCGCCAGCGCCGTTAGCGCCCGCCGGCCCCTGGAACGCGCTCCGCGGGGCCGGTGCTCCGGTCGCGACCCCTCGCCCGGACCCGGCCGGGTCCGGTGCTGTCGCCAAGCCGTCTCCCACAATGGGTGGTCCCGTGCCCGCACTTGTCGCCGCACCGGATTAACCTGAAGCGATCCCGCACTGCCTAGCCCCCCGGAGCTGCCCCGCATGCCGGCCGATTACCTGCTCAGCGTCGACCTCGGTACCTCGCACACGGTCGCGGTCGTGGTCTGGCCCGACGGCCGGACCCGCCCGCTGCTGTTCGACGGGTCCCCGGTCATGTCCTCCGCGGTGTTCCTGGACCCCTCGGGCGCGATCCACACGGGCAGGGACGCCGAACGGCTGGGCCTGACGGCCCCCGAGCGGTTCGAGCCGAACCCGAAGCACCGCGTCTCGGACGGCACGATGCTGCTGGGGGACCGGGAGATCCCGGTGACGGCGGCGTTCGCGGCGATCCTCTCGCGGGTGGCGCGCACGGCGATCGAATCGGTCGGGCACCTGCCGAACGCGGTGCTGACGTGCCCGGCGGCGTGGTCGGAGCAGCGCCGCGGCGCCCTGCACGACGCGGCCGCGCAGGCCGGCTACCGGCCGGTCAAGATCCTCACCGAGCCGGTCGCGGCCGCCCACTACTACACGTCGCGCCTGTCGCATCCGCTCGCGCCGGGCCAGGCCCTCGCGGTGTTCGACTTCGGCGGGGGCACGCTCGACATCGCCGTGCTGGAGCGGCGACAGGACGGCTCGTTCGGGGTGCTCGCCGACGGCGGCCTGCACGACCTGGGCGGCCTGGACTTCGACGCGGCGCTCGTCGCGCACATCGGGATCACCGTCCGGCAGAAGGAGCCGGAGATCTGGCAGCGCCTGGAGCAGCCCAGCGGCGCTTCGGAGATGCGCAACCGCCGCGAGCTGTGGGAGGAGGTGCGGGCGGCCAAGGAGATGCTGTCGCGCTCCTCGGTGGCGCCGGTGACGGTCCCGGACATGGCCCAGTCGCTGCACCTGACGCGCGGCGAGCTCGACCAGATCTCGCGCCCGCTCCTGTCGCGCGCGGTCGGGGAGACCCAGCGGGTCCTCGGCCTGACCGGGCGGCGCCCCGAGCAGCTCGCGGGGCTGTTCCTCGTCGGCGGCTCGTCGCGGATGCCCATGGTCTCCAAGATGCTCCACGAAGGGCTCGGCATCGCGCCGACGGTCCTGGAGCAGCCGGAACTGCCCGTCAGCGAGGGCGCGGCGCTGGCGATGACGACCGTCGCCACGGTGACGCCGCCGGTGACGGTGACCCCGCCCGCGGCGGCCCCGGCGTCGCCGCCGCAGTACTCGCCGGTCACGCAGGCCGCGGGGAGCCTGCCGCCGCTCCCGCCCGCTTCGGACGAGACGATCGCGCTGCGGCGCAGCGCCCCCGAGGCGCCCAAGCGCCGCATCCCCCGGAAGTGGATCGCGATCGGCGTCGTCGTCGTGCTCCTGGGGATCGCGATCCCCTTGGGCCTGTGGTGGATGCTGAACCCGTACAAGCAGCGCCCGTTCGCCGAGGAGCTGACGGAGGTCGGATCGGCGACCGCGTTCTCCGGCGAGGTCAACGACGGGATCTACGAGGTCCGCGTGTGGGACGACAAGACCCTGTTCGCGTACACGACCTCCTCCAGTGACGCCAGCGGCGAGGAGCTGCACGTGCGGGCGGTCGACACCGCCACGGGCGAGCCGCTCTGGAGCGAGGACAAGGTCTTCCCCGGCGGCGGCTGGGACAACACCTACTTCGTCTCCGAGGAGCTGATCTCCTTCTCGCAGGAGGTCGAGGCCGACGGCGGCACCGCGTTCCAGCACTACTTCCTCGACTGGGACTCCGGCGAGACGCGCAACACCGTCACCAGCCCCGCGCGCGACGCGGCCCGCTCGGGCGACCTCCTCGTCATCGCCCCCTTGAGCGGCAACACGTTCAATGTGTACGACGCCGACGGCGAGGACGTCGCGGAGTGGGAGCTCGGCGACGCCGAGGAGAGCGTCACGACCGCTTCCTGGGACCTCGTCGGCAGTCCCGACGACATCGCCGAGCCCGCGCAGACGGTGAACGGCGACGGCCGGGTCTGGGCCCTCACCAGCGACAACGTGCTGCACGTCTACGAGATCGAATCCGGCGATCTGCTCGCCGAACGCGAGGTCGAGACCGTCGAGGACCACTACTTCGCCTGGGACGGGAAGGTCTACGTGGGCGTCGTCAAGACGACCGGCTACGACCTCAACGTCTACGACATCGAGAACGATCTGGACGAAGTGGACAGCGAAGAGGTCGAGTCGGGCACGCTCGCCGACTACCCGATCAAGGCCTGCGGCGCGGCCCTGGTGTGCGTCCGGGAGCCGATCGAGGACCTCACCGACGTCTACACCTGGAGGGTCTACGACGCCGACGGCGAGAAGTTCGTCCACGAATTCGAGGACGAGGACGGCGGCTACGGCGACATCGAGCCGCTCGGCGACCGCCTCATGGTCGAGTACTACGCGGGCGACGACCTGCGCACCCAGATCTTCGACAAGGGCTTCGACAAGGAGAACAACAGCCTTGAGGAGACCTACGACGCGATCGACGGCGGCAGTGCTCTGACCTGGCCCTCCAGTTCGGGATTCGCCACCAGCACCGGGAACGTGATCGGCCTGGGCCGCGACGGGTCCCGCAGCGAGCTGCGCACCGGCCTGGAGGCGTACGCCTGCGACGCCTCGGACACGCACCTGTCGTGCCTCACGCTCGAAGGGATGCAGGTCTACTCGTTCCGCGACAAGTAGCGCCGCCCCTGAGGCGAGCGACCGCTCATCTGAAGAACCCCCGATCCGGGTGCGTCGCACCGGGGCCCCCGTTCGTGTGAGGGGTGCGCTTCCGCGAGCCCGACCCTCCGAGGACTTTCGCTTCGGTTCGTCAAGCGGCGCAGGCCGACTCGGCCTGCGACCATTCCGGCTCCAGGGCAGCGCTCTCGAAGCGGACGGGCCGTCCGGTCCGCCCGCGCCTCCCACCAAGGATCACCTCATGCGACAACGCAAACGCATCGGATCGGCGGTCGCGGCCGCCGCGGTGCTCGCCGGCTCCGTGTTCGCGAGCGGCACCGCCGCCACCGCCGAGACACTCGACGCCGCACTGGTCGTCCAGGAGGCCGCGCCGACCTCGGTCGTCCTTCCCACCGGGGACCGGGTCACCCTGCTTCCCAACGGCTCCAAGGCGATCGAGCCCGCACCGGGCCGCGAGGACGCCTCCTTCATCACGCCGCCGTCGCCGAGCGGCGATCTCGTCGTCGTCCCGACCGACCAAGTCGAGGCGATCGAGAACGGCGACGAGGACCCCAGGCGCTACAACGTCTCCGAGCTCCTGCGCACCGGCGAGACCGACGCCGCCGCCGCCTCGGAGTCCGAACTGGACGACCGCCCCTATGCGGGGCTCGTCCCCGGCACCGCGGAGACCTTCGCCGCGGCGGACCTCCAGCTGCTCAACGTCTCCCTCTTCGACCCTGCCGGCGAAGCGCCCGACGGCGCCTACATCACCTGGCAGGAACGCGACGGCGAGGGCTCCGGCCGCATCCCGATCGGCGAGGACGGCATCGGCGGCACCGAGCTCCCGCCCGGCGACTACGTGATCTACGGCGACTACTGGTCCGACGCCACCGACACCGAACGCGGCCAGTTCGTCTTCGGCCTGACCACCGTCACCATCGGCGACGGACCCGTGAAGGTCGCCCTCGACGGCGCCGCCGCCGACCCGGTCACCGTCGACGTCGAGCGGGACGACGCGCAATACCTCGGCGCCATCGTCCACCTCCGGGCCCGCAGCGAGCACACGTACATGGGCCTCGGCTCCCACCTCGGGCCGCTGCACGACCTGTTCCTGCTGCCCGAACCCGTCCTCCCGGAATTCGACTTCGAATTCCTCTACCAGCCGGTCCTCGCCAGTCCGGAGGGATCAGGCGACCCGTACGCCTACAACCTCGCCTTCCACGACGTGATCGGCTTCCCCGACGACACCGCGTTCGTCGTCGCCGACGAGGACCTGGCCGCCGTCGCGACCTCCTACCGCGACCTCGGCACCCCCTACGGCGCCGACACGTCCGACACCTGCGACTACGGCGACTACACCGGCCGCCAACTCGGCAGCGGCCTGTGCCGGCTCATCCCCACCGCAGTGCCCTCCGAGCGGACCGTGTACTACACCGCGGACCCCGAGATCATCTGGAGGAACGTGCTCAAAGCCGGCGAGTACGACGTGAACGGCGACATCGTGAACGGCGTCTTCGTCTCCAGATACCAGATCTTCAAGGCGGGCGAGACCGCGCAGGTGCTGCCCAACGGCGGCCTCTCCAGCGGCGTCGGAGAGTTCTACCGCGAGGTCTGGGAAGGCGCGAACTACATCGGGGGCGAGCCCACTCCGGTCGGCGGCGGCAACGACGAGGAACTGATCGTCATCGGCGCCAGGGGCGACGCGGTGCTGAGCCGCGACGGCGAGGTCATCGCCACCGCCACGGACATGGACTTCTACTGGGATCCGGTGTGGGTCGAACTCCCCGAAGGCGACGCCGGACGCTACACGCTGAGCGCCGACGTCACCCGGGCCTCGACCGCCTCCGTCTTCGGCACGGATGCCAGCGTCCGATGGAGCTTCGATTCGGCCCAGCTCGCCGACGGCGACGACTTCGCGTCCCTTCCGCTGCCGGTCGTGCAGCTCACCTCCGGAGGCGTCGAGGGCGGCTACGCCGAACGCGACCTCTGCCAACAGATCACGCTCGACCTGCGCTGGCGCGACTCCGAGCAGGTCGTGCACGCCGAGGACATGACCTTCGAGGTGTCCTACGACGACGGCGCGACCTGGAAGGAGGTCGAACTCGACCGCGACGGGAACACCGCCACCGCCGAACTCGACCACCCCGGGAAGGCCCGGTGGGTCTCGGTGCGCATGACCGCACTCGACGACCACGGCACCGAGGTCGAGCACACCACCATCCGCTCCTACGGGCTTCGTTAAGGACTGCGACAGGCCGTCCGGTCCGCGACGCGGACCGGACGGCCTGTTTCGCATCCCGTTCGGCCGCAAGGCTATTCGCTCCGCGGCCGGTACCGGACCCGCCACCACGCGAGCCGCGCGACCATCGCCAGGACCGGGACGGCCAGCAGCCACCACAGCGCCGTGCGCCAGTCGCCGTCGAGACCGCCCTCGACCCCGCCCTCCGCGAGGATCCACGCGGCCGAGCCCAGGCAGACCCACGCCGGCGCCCCGTAGGCGATCTCGCGGCCCTGCGCCCGGTACTCGGCGACGACGAGCAGCAGCGCGGCCGCGATGAGGCCGAGCACCAGCGGGTGATCGGAGGCCTCGAAGTCGAGCATGGAATCGGTCCACAGGAGGAACAGCGACCACGCCATGAGCAGGATCAGCGCCGCCTCGCCCGCGATCCCGTCGGCGGCGGCCCGGGGCCGCCGCCATGCCGCCCAAAGGAACAGGACGACGAGCGCGGCGTACTGGGCGTACACCAGCACGGTGATCAGGACGCTCTCCCCGAACCCCGTGTACTCCGTGTCGAACGCTTCGACGGCGGACATCGGGACGAGGAACGCGAGCGGGAACCAGGCGGCGGCGACGCCGACCCAGCCGCACACGCGCACGGCGGTGCTCGCCGCGGACACGGCGACCGTGAGCGCGAGGAGGGCCGAGAGCGCGAACGCTCCGGCGGCGGGGAGGAGCGGTCCGGAGACGAGCATCGCGACCGCGGTGGCGAACAGACTGATCGCCAACGCGCCTCCCAGCGTTTCGGGGCGCAGCACCGGGTTGCCCCGGCTTCGAGGGGTGGTCTCCATGGCGGGCATGCCTCTTTTCGATCAGGGGTGCGCGGCCCGCGAGGCTTCGCGGACCGGGTCGGGGGGTTCGGGCCGCTCGGGCCCGGAACCACAAGGCGGCCTCAGGAGGATCACCAGCGGGCCGGCGGCGAAGGAGCGGGCCGCGGGGTCGACCGAGGGGTCATGGAACCAGTATCCGCACCCAGCGCAACGGATCGACTACCTGAACGGCGCCATAGTTGTGGCCTTCCCACAACACCGGCGACACCTCTGCCGGTTTCGACCCCTATGTTTCTCGGTTTCCGCCAAACGGGCCGCGCCCGCCACGACCCGCAATCGGGCGTTCAAGGCCCGGACCCGGGCCCGCGGACCGGGGCTCGGTCACGGCGACGTTCGCGGACCGGTCCAGTAGAATCGTGGCGTCGCGCCGCGAAAACGGCGCCGACCAGCCGCTGTAGCTCAGTTGGTAGAGCAGCTGTCTTGTAAACAGCAGGTCGCGGGTTCGACTCCTGTCAGCGGCTCCAGCGCCCGGTCTCCGGACCGGGCGCTCGCCGTCTGCGGACCCGTCAGTCCTCCACCGTCACCGCGCCCGTCACCAGCCCGGCCGCCGCTTCCGCCGCCAGCGCCGCCGCGGCCGCCTCCGAGGTCTTCAGGGCCGCCCGCAGCTCCTCCAGCTTCGCGTAGGCCGACCCCCGCCTGCGCTGCTCGGCCAACGGGAGCCGCGGGATCTTCACCGACAGGATGCGGCGCTTGGCGCCGGTCGCCGTCCGCTTGGTCGCGCTCGGCAGCCGCGCCGCGAGCGCGGCCGCGATCCAGCCCAGGTCCATCGTCGGCTCGACGGTGATCGTCCACTGCGTCTCCGCGGCGTCCCCGCGCCGGCCCAGGCGCACCGGCGGCTCGCCCACCGGGTCGACGATCACGCAGCGGGACTCCCCGCCTCCGCCCCCCGGCACGACCATGAGGTGCCCGTCGCGTTCGAGGTCGCCCAGGCTCGTCTCGGGCGCCGACTCCTCGGCCCCGGTGCCGAAGCGCGGCAGGGGCCGTCCGGCGATCTCGCCGAGCCGCTCCCCGAGGCGGCCGACCGCCTCGGGCAGGTCCGCGGCGTCCCCCGCCGCGCTGGCGAGGTAGACGGCGGGGGAGATGTCGACGTCCTCGTCCCACAGCCGCATGAGCGGCACCGTGGCCGAGTCCGCCGTCGCGACGGGCGCGTTCGGCGCGGCGGTGAAGTTCCGCCACGCTTCGGCGAAGTCGCCGCCGTTGGAGACCAGGACCTGGGTCGTCTCGCCCCTCGGGGCCAGGATCCACAGGTGCGCCTTGGCCTCCGGGTGGTCCACCACGGCCCTGAGCGCGCCCCAGCGCAGGAGCTCGGAGCGGATGCGCCTGCCGGTGCGGCGGTGCGCGACCTGGGCCGGCATGCGCACGACGGCGTGCCCGCCCGGGGCCAGGAGCGCGACGCAGTGCAGTGCCCACGCCAGTTCGGGCTCGGTGCGCGGGGGCGTGCCGTAGGCCAGGCGCGGGTCGTCCCCGTCGGGGAGGCGGTCGTAGCCCCAGTCCTTGACGTTGAACGGCGGGTCGCACACCACCAGGTCGTACCGCTCGTCCGGGAGCGAACTCAGCAGCGAGTCGCCCACGCGCGCCTGCACGTCGGCCTCGTCGTCCAGGAGTCTGAGGCGCTGCTCGGCGATCGCGGCGCGGGCGGGGGAGAGGTCCTTCCCGGTGAGCGCCGCGCAGTGCCCGATCCGGTCGGCGAGGGCCGCGAGGAGGTCCCCCTCGTCGCAGGCCGGGTCGTGGACCGAGGGCGCCGCGACCGCCTCCGCCACGATCGCGGCGATGTCGGCGAGGGGTCCGATGCCCGGCGGCACCCCGGTCCCCGCCGCCTCGCGGGCCCGCTCGATGAAGAACTCGAACAGGTCCGCGCCCGCTTCCGTGTCCTGTAGTTTCCGCAGCTGCTCGACCAGCGCCGGGTCGGCCTCGGGCGCGAACGCGGCGGGCCCGGTCCTCGGCCGCGGGCCGAGGTCGGCGAACGCCGCCGCCACCGCGCCCAGGGCCGCCTCGGCGGTCGGGTGCGTGACCGCGAGGGCGAACCAGAGCCGGTCGGCGTCCGTGACGTGCAGCGCGCGGCCGTGGGCTTCGGCCCACTCCTCAAGGGCCGCAAGTGAGAAGCGGGACCTGCGGGCCGACTCGTCCACGGGTGCGGGGAAGTCGGGCTCGCGGCGGCGCCAGTTGCTGACGGCGTTGCGGCCGACCCCGGCGAGGCGGGCGAGGTCGGTCAGCGTGATGGTCTCGCCGGAACCGGCGTCACGGGTGGTCATGCGGCACTCCTGTCGGATTTATCGAATCGTAACCCACCCCGCGTTGCTGAGGCTCGACACAGTCTACTAGTCTCGTGAAGTAACTTCACAAGCTTCGAATCGCGAACCACACCCCACGGAAGGTTGACCATGAACATCGAATTCCCCGAGATCTCCAAGCGCCTCCTCGCCGTCAGCGGTGCCGCCCTCATCGGCCTGGCCGCCCTGACCGCTTGCGGTGGCGGGGAAGCCGACTCCGACGGCGACACCGGCTCCACCGAAGAGGCCGCCGACGACGGCGCCGAGGAGGCCGCCGCGACCGGCGACGGCACCAGCCCCGAGTCCCCGCTCCCCGCCGGCTCCACCGTCGAGATCACCGACTGGACCGTCGGCGGCTCCGTCGTCCTCGACGCGACCGAAGAGGTCCTCGCCGCCAACGAGTACAACGAGGCGCCCGCGGAGGGCTTCCAGCAGAGCCTGGTCACCCTGGAGGGCACCTACAGCGGCACCGAGAGCAGCTCGCTGTGGATCGACACCACGTTCGGGATCTGGGCCGACGGCACCTTCTACGACAGCATCGACTGCCTGAACATGGTCGAGAACGACCTCATGGACGCCGGGGAGGTCTCCGGCGGCTCCTCCACCTCGGGCGGCGCCTGCGTCGAGGTCCCCGCCGACGCCGAGACCTACCTGCTCTACATCGAGGACCTCTGGTCCTTCGAGGGCACCCAGTACTTCATCGAGATCGCCTGATGCACCGGTGCGCGCACCGGCACCCGTAGACGGGAGGACGCGGCGACCATGGGCGGAACCCGCGTCCTCCTCTGCACTCCAAGGCGATCGCCGTAAACAATGAAGATTCCTTCCTTCTTGACCGAATTGCAACCATCGTGATCCTCGTCATGAAGCCAGGGCAACGGTCGCATAACGGACGAGGAATCCCAGGTCAAAGGCCCGGCTTCGCATCGGGTGACGAGTTCCGCCGTACCGGTAGTTGAGACTCCTGCATAGGGTCTCGACTGAACTCAGAAGCGTCGCTTCACCCGATCGGCGGCGCCGCACAGAAAGCAGCTCATGAACTCGAACACCGAGACCCTCGGCTCCATCCGCCGCCTCCTCGCCGTGGGCGGCCTCGCCGTCGCCGGCGCCGTCGCCCTCACCGGCTGCGGCATCCTCGAAGAGGCCGCGTCCGACGACACCGCCACCGACGAGGTCAACAGCGAGCAGTTCGACGCGGTGGCCGACGCGGCCGCCGGCGACTGCCTGCCCGAGCCCCCCGTCGGCGGCGCCACCGACACCTTCGCCATCGAGTGCGACAGCGCCGAGGCGTTCTGGACCCTCACCGCCATCGAGGCCGACCCGGGCATCACCGCCGAGGCCGACGGAACCATCGCGGACCCGACGCCCATCTACGAGCTGTGCGGCGACGAGGTCGGCGCCAACATCCCGGGCGCGTCCTGGACCGACTGGAACATGGTCTACGACCAGACCTCGGGCAACGTGGACTACCTGTTCTGCCTGGAGGCCCTCGGCAACCCGACCGTCGACGGCGCCACCCCGGTCTACCCCTCGGCCGAGGGCGAGTGCTTCGCCAGCACCGATTACATGATCGGCACCTACCCCTGCGACTCGGCCACGGTCGACTCCGAGCTCATCGACACCGTCGAGGTCGACCCGGCCAGCTGGCTCGGCGCGGACGCCGACGCCGAGTCCATCGCCATGAGCGAGTGCTCCGGCGACTGGTCCTACTACCTCCCGGCCATCGACCAGTTCGGCCGCACCGCGACCATCTACTGCACCAACTAGACGCGACGCCCACGGCGGATCCGAACGCGACACGGTGTGAGGCCCCGAGGCATTCGCCTCGGGGCCTTCTCCCTGCGCCGCAACCGGTCCACCCGGGAAACCTTGCACCCCTCAGGGAATGAACACGCAGTACTCGCGCAGATGATGCTCGAACGTCGGGCTGATCTCGATCACGAGCAGCACCTCGCCGAGGCTCGCGAACGGCCCGGACCGCTCCACCCAGTCCTGGATCTGCCTGGCGCTGCGCTCGGTCACCCCCGGCAGCGTCACCAGCACCCACAATGGAGCATGATTGAGGTCGACCAGGCCGCCGTCGTCGAACTGCCGCGGCAGGTCCGGGCGCCCGATGCCGAGCCGCTTGGCCAGCATCGGATCCGCCTCGGCCGTCCGCCGCGCCTGCTCGCGCAGCTTCCGAGCCCGGTCCACGACCTCCATGCTCGCCAGCCGCGCCACCGGCACCTGCGGTGGGGCCGGCGCCGGCGCCGCCCACACCGCCGACCGGATCATCAGCAGCTGCGCGGTCCCCGCGAGCGAGGTGATGGCCATGGTGAACGTGAGGACCGTGGTGGCCCAGTCCGGCGCCGGGTACTCGGTCGCGCCGATGACGCCGCAGCCGGAGAGGATCAGCACCGAATGGAACAACAGGGCCATGATCGTCAGATTGTCGCGCCGCCGGGCGAGCGCCGTGGCGAACGCGATCGGCGCGCCGAACCCGCATGTCAAGAGCGGCAAGAACGCCCACAGGTACGTGCCGACGCCCCGCCAGAACCTGCGCGTGCGGAGCTTCGCTTCGTTCACCGAAGGGGCGTAAGGACCGGGGGCGGTCATCGAGGAGGACTCCCAGGCGGGGTGGAGGGCGATTCCGGCGGCCCCGTTTCAGGGCCCGCCGTGGACCAGGGCGGGATTCACCGGACCGGTCCCTGCGGGGGCGCGGACCAGGCCCGCAGCAGCCGTTCGGCTTCGATGGTATCGGCATCGGCCGGGCCCAGCGCGGCGGCCATGTCGCGAACCAGCTCCGACAACCGGTGGTGCGCCTCGGGTCCCCGGGCCAGGGCCGCGAGCATGTCCACCGCGATGCGCCGCGACCGCAGGGTCGAGCGCGCCCGCTCGCCCTCCAGGCGCCGCTGGCGTTCGATGACGCTCGACAGGCCCGCCAACGCGCTGGCCGCGTTACCCAGGGACGCAAGGCATTGCGCGGCCCGCACCTGGCAGTGCAGCGCCAGCGCCGGGTCCGGTGTCTCGAAGGTCTTGGCGAGCGAGCGGAACGCCGAGAGCGCCCCGTTGAAGTCCCCGGCCGCGTAGGACCGGTCGGCTTCGGCGAGGAGTTCGGCCCGGTCGGTCCCCGCGGCGGCGCGGCCGGCGGTCTGGACGGCCTCGCGCGCGACCCACCGCGGCGCGAGCGGGGCCCGGAACGGCCAGGTCGGGTCGCCGAAGTCGCGTGCGGGCGCGCCGGAAGCCGGTGCGGCCGTGAGCATCGCGGCCAGGTCGAGGTGGACCGCGGCGGCGTCGGAGCCGCGTTCGGCGGGTTCCTTCGACAGCAGCCGCGAGACCAGTCCGTCCAGTTCGGACGGCAGGTCGGGGCGGGCGCGGCGCACCGGGTCGGGCAGTTCCTTCAGGTGCGCGGTCTGGACCTCGTAGGCCGAGCCGCGGTCGGCGAACAGGCGCTCGCCGGTGGCCATCTCGTACAGGAGCGCGCCGAGCGCGTACAGGTCGGCGGCGGGCCCGGCCGGCTGGGCGCGGATCTGCTCGGGCGCCATGTAGTTGAGCGTCCCGGGCTTGTCGCCGGTGGCGGTCAGCCGGGCGGCGTCCGGTTCCAGCACGGCGGCGATGCCGAAGTCCACCACGTGGACCAGGCCGCTGGGGCCGACGATGATGTTGGCGGGCTTGAGGTCCCGGTGGACGACCTGGCGCGAGTGGGCGGCGGCGAGCACCGAGGCGAGCTGCGCGCCGATCGCGAGGGTCCAGTCCGCGGGCAGGGCGCCGTTCTCGTCGAGCAGGTCGCGCAGGTTGAGTCCGGGCAGGTAGGCCATGACGAGGAACAGCTCGCCGGTGGCCTCGTCGAATCCCGCGTCGAAGATCGCGGGCACGCCGGGGTGGTCGATCTGGGCGGTCACGCGCGCCTCGCGGCGGAACCGCGCCGCCGCCTCGTGCCGGCCCGGTCCTTCAAGGAGGTCGGGCTTGACGACCTTGACCGCGACCTCGCGTTCCAAGTGGACGTCGACGCCCTGCCAGACCCGGCCCATGCCGCCCGCGCCGACCGGCCGCACCAGCTCATAGCGGCCGCCGACGACCTGGAGACTACTCACGTCTACAAGCATGCCCGGCGCGTTCGCGGGGCCCGAGGCCGTACCCCCGGCGGCGGCGACCGGCGTCACCGCCGCGCGGTCGAAGCGGCCCCGGGGCGCACCGCCCCGGGGCCGCTCCTCAGTCGCGCTCGCCCTTCCGCGGTCCGGCCGGCGCCGCCCTTCCCGCGCCTACGCGCAGGTCCAGACGACCGCGTTGAGCACGTGCCAGCCGTCGGCGTCCTCGCCCACGTAGACGCTCCCGGCGATCGTGGAGCCGTCGGCGCTGATCTGGTCGGCCGTGTCGCCGAAGTAGTTGTCGGCCGGGTCCCAGGCGCCCGGCAGCTCGACGACCTTTCCGTCCCGGGGCTGGAACGCCGCGTTCGGGAAGGTCTCGCCCGCGGCGGTGCCCTCGGCGTTGACCGTCGCCCGCCCTTCGAGACCGGTGACGTGCGCGGTGCCCTCGGCCAGGTTCCAGACGACGCCGACCGCGCCCAGTTCGGGCGTCTCCAGGTAACCCGAGGCCCAGTCGCCCTGGAGGTCCGAGGCGTAGGACCACGCGGTCTCGGGGTCGACGCCCTCGGGCATCGGCAGGTGGGAGCCCTTGCCGTCCGCGTCCCACATATAAGGCACGGGGACGCCTTCGGCGTTCTCGTAGTCGCCGACGACGACGCCGTCGTCGCCGATCTCGGAGGCGCCGGCCCGGCCGGCCCCCTCGGGCAGCGGCAGTGCGACCGGCTCGGTCTCGCCCGCGGGCCAGATCACCGGCAGCTCCGACTCGGCCTCCCCGTCCCACTTCGCGACGGTCCCGACGATGTCGCCGTGCTCGTTGATGCCGTTGGCCTGGCCGGAGTCTGCGTTCGCCAGTTCGACGAGGGCGCCGTCGCGCCATGCGTACGGCACCGCCCCTCCTTCGCCGAGGAAGCCGTATCCGGCGCCGTCACCGGAGGAGTTGACGTCGGCGATCTGCTGGTCCAGGCCGGGGATCGGGACCTCGGTGACCTCGCCGTCCGAGTACAGGAGCGGGAAGCGCTCGTCCCCGTTGCCGGCCGGGTAGGCGCGGTAGGCGACGACCGATCCGTCGTCGCTCATGCCGGTGGTGAACGTGAAGAGCAGGCCGTCGGGGATCGGGAGCTTCTCGACCGTGCAGGCCTGCCCGGTCCCGGTCTCGGCCGCCGCGGCACCCTGGACCGGCAGCACGATCGCCCCGGCCGCCGCCGCAACCGCGGTCGCCGCCATGAAGGCTTTGCGGCCCTTGACCATTCGTTTCGCCGTGGTTGACATCGCAGCGTCGTCCCTTCGGTGAGCGGAGCGTCGGAATCTGGTGATTTCGACATTCGTACGACGCTGCTCACACTCCGGCGGGTTGCCCCGGCGCGTCGGATTCATCGGCTTCGGGCGGCTTGTCGACCACGGGTGCGCCTGCGCCCCCGCGTCCCGACCCGCGGAAACAGGCAACAACCCGGGGCATTTCGCCCCTCCGGACACTTGCGACTCACTCAGGCCGCGGCGAAACGCCTGCGTAACACGTATGTTCGGCTCCAAGGATTTCCACGGCCCGCGTTGACTGGGGCCTGTGTCGGACGCTACAGTTCTTCACAAACACCCCCACGAGTGAATGCGCACTCACCCCCACAGGTGAACCCCAAGTGGTAGGGAGCCATATGCCGACGGTGATCTCAGACCCCCGGAGCGTCCGACTGCGCACAGTGGACGGACTCAGTGCCCTCGGCATCCCCGCGCCCCCCGCGCAGTTCCCCGTCCCGTTCCCCTCGGGCAAGCTCCCGCGCCTGCGCCCCCGCGGCCACATCGAGGCCCGCGCCGCGATCCTCAACATCGTCCAGGCCCGCGTGTTCGACATGCCCGAGGAACTCGCCATGCGCTGGCTCCTCGACGCCCACGTCCTCGACCACCTCGCGCCCGACGAGTGGGGCTTCATCGCCTGCGGCAGAGGCGAACGGGGCCGGTACGCCGACCAGCTCGAAAGCCTCTACACCGTCTCCTGGCTGCTCGGCCTCGTCGACCACCTCGACCCGGCCGTGCCCTGCGCCGAGGACCTCCCCGAGATGCTGCCGGACCTGCGCCGCCCCGAGTCCTTCGGCTCCTGGCGCGACCGCCAGCTCACCCCCACGCGGGACGCCGGGGTCGTCGCCGAGATGCTCGACCTCTACTACTGCCTCGACTGGCTCTGCGACCAGGCCCGCCGCGCCGGGCAGGCCCCGCCGCGCGGCGTCGACGACAACCTCGTCTGGCACCGGCGCTGGGCCCTGGAGTGGGCCGTGGTCTTCGCCGACGAGCGACCCGTCCACTGGGACGAAGTCCGCCTGTGAGCCAGGCACGCATAGCGCGCTGACTATATTCATGGGATGAATTCGACCGCGCCTTCCGACGCACTGTCCATCGACCAGATCCGCTCCGCGCCCAAGGCCGTGCTCCACGAGCACCTCGACGGCGGCGTGCGCCCGCAGACCCTCATCGAGATCGCCGACGAGATCGGCCACACCCTGCCCGCGACCGAGGCCGGCGCGCTCGGCGACTGGTTCTTCGAGGCCGCCGACTCCGGGACCCTGGAGCGGTACCTGGAGACCTTCGCGCACACCATCGCCGTGTCCCAGAAGGCCGACCACTGCTTCCGCATCGCGTCCGAGGCCGCCCAGGACCTCGCCGCCGACGGCGTCGTCTACGCCGAACTGCGCTACGCACCCGAGCAGCAGCTCCTCGGCGGCCTCAGCCTCGAGGAGGTCGTCGAAGCGACCCTCGCCGGATTCGAGGAGGGCCAGCGCCTCGCCGAGAAGGCCGGCAACAAGATCACCGCCCGCACGATCCTGTGCGGGATGCGCCACGCCGACCGGACGCTGGAGATCGCCCGGCTCGCCGTCGCCTACCGCGACAAGGGCGTCGTGGGCTTCGACATCGCCGGCGGCGAGATCGGCAACCCCGCCGAGCGCCACGTCGAGGCCTTCGACTACCTGCGCCGCGAGTCCATGCCCTTCACCATCCACGCGGGCGAGTCATGCGGCCCCGAGTCCATCTGGGGCGCGGTCGCCGTCTGCGGCGCCGACCGGATCGGCCACGGCGTGCAGCTCATCAAGGACATCGACCTCACCGGCGACGAGGCCAAGCTCTCCGACCTCGCCCACTACATCCGCGACCGGCGCATCGCCCTCGAAGTCGCCCCCTCCTCCAACCTCCAGACCGAGGGCGCCGAGTCCATTGAGACGCATCCGATCAAGGCGCTCTACGACCTCGGGTTCCGCGTCACCGTCAACAACGACAACCGCCTGATGAGCCGCACCAGCACCTCGCGGGAGTTCCACCTGCTCTCCGAGACCTTCGGCTGGGGCTGGGCCGAGGTCCGCCGCTGCACCGAGAACGCGGTCAAGGCCTCCTTCCTCCACCACCCCGAGCGCCGGCGCCTCCTCGAAGAGGTCGTCCGTCCCGCGTACGCGGCGCTCGAAGCATCCGAATCAGACGCCGAGTAACCTCGGCTGCATGCACGTTTACACCGCTCCCGTCGTCGTCCCCATCGCGGGCGAGCCGATCCGCGACGGTGCGATCGGGGTCGACGGCGGGCGGATCGCCTACGTCGGCCCCGCCGCCGACGCCCCCGAAGCCGAGGGCGCCACCGCCTTCGACGGCATCGTCACCCCCGGACTCGTCAACGCCCACACCCACTTGTGCTACACCGCCTTCGCCGACATGTACGGCAACGAGAAGGAGTTCTTCGAGTGGATCCAGGACTTCGCGCGCCGCAACCCCACCACCGCTGACGAGGCCTGGAAGGACTCGGTCCGCCAGGGCATCGCCGAATCCCTCTCCCACGGCGTCACCGCGGTCGCCGACATCGTCACCCCCGCCGTCGCCTTCGAGGCCCTCTTCGAGTCCAAGCTCGCCGGGGTCGCCTACTGGGAGGCCTGCTTCATCGACGACGCCGCCTGGGCCGTGCGCCGCAGCGCCTGGCGCGAGGTCGTCACCGAGAGCCGCGCCGTCAACAACTCCGACATCGCCGTCGGCATCAGCCCCCACACCCTCTACACACTCGGCACCGAAGTCGGCAAGAGCCTCGCCGAACTCGCCCACACCCTCGACATCCGCCTCCACCCCCATCTCGCCGAGACCCAGCACGAGGACATGTTCGTGCGCCGCGGCTCCGGACCGTTCGCGTTCATGAACCGCCGCGCCGGACTCGAACTCGAGATCGCCGACGGCGGCGCCGGGCACTCCCCGGCCACGCAGATGGACAAGGTCGGCTGGCTCGGCTCCGACTCCCATGTCGCCCACGGCGTCCACCTCGACAAGGCCGACCGCGAACTCCTGCGCTCCCGCGGCACCGCGGTCGCCCTCTGCGCCCGCTCCAACGCCCGCCTCGAAGCCGGCGAGCCTCCCGTGGCCGACCTCCGCTCCGAAGGCAACCCCGTCGCGATCGGCACCGACTCCCGCGCCTCCAGCCCCGACCTCGACGTGGCCGCCGAGTGGCCCGTGCTCCGCAAGCTCGCGCTCGCCCAGGGCGACGGCGGCGAAGGCCTCAACGAATGGCTCGTGCGGGCGGCCACCGAAGGCGGCGCCAAGGCCCTCGGCCGCGACGACATCGGCGTCCTCAAGACCGGCGCCCGAGCCGACCTCGCGGTCTTCGACGTCGACACCGACGGCGACCCGTACGCGGCCCTCGTGACCGGCGCGGCGGGCAAGTGCACCGCGGCCGTGCTCAAGGGCGAACTCGTCGATCGATAGGCCCGACCTCCTTCCGTTTCCCGTCTCGCTGCGCTGCTCGTTTCGCGCTGTGCTGTTCGTTTCCCGGCGGTGATGGTCCGTCGAGTCTGCGCCCGCGAACCTGAAGGGGCGCTGAAGCCGCCTGAAGCCCGCTTCAGGAAGCACAGCAGGAAGCTCAGCAGGAAGCACGGCAGGAAGTGCGACGGGATGCGCCGCAGGACCCGCGGCAGGTAACGCTTCGGCGTCGGCGCTTGCCGATCCACCTTTCGTCCGCGATGCTGAATGGGGCGGATGTGACAGCACCGGCCCAGAGTCTTGATTCACCGGAGAGGCCCAGCCTCTCTGTGTATCCCCTGGAGAAGGCGGGGCGTGCGGACACCGCGCGCCCCGCCGCCCCGTTTCCCCGAGGGAACGGCCCGCGAGAACGGCCCGCCCGACGCATCGGACGTCACACCCGAAAAGGGCTGAACCAGCGACTATCCGGCCTTCGTGACGATGCGGCCGCTCACTGTGATCACCGGCACGCCCTAGTTATCGGATGGGTTACACGCGATAACGGTTCGGTTTCATAGATCGACATCACAGCCTTGATGCGTCAGTGTGGTCCTGTAGCGCAGGCCGCACTCGAGGGATCTCTCAGCGTCATCCCAACCGAGGCAGCGATCCGCCCGCGCGAGTTCCGACCCGACGACGAGGAGGCGCAGGTGACCAGTTCACCCCGGTCCGATGCCGCGCCTCTCGCTGCGCCCCAGGCGATCTCGTCTTCGACCTCTCCAAAGGCTCCCCACTGGGCGAGCGTGCGGCCATTCCCTGCTCCCTCAGGGCCGCACGCGCCGCGCTGACCCCGCGCGCGCCCGTTTTAACCCCTTGATCCGCCGGGGCCCACACCGACAGGGCTCCGGCGGATTTTATCTCCGGCGTGTGCAAGGCTGTCGGAGTGATCGAAGCGAACGAAGCGAATACCCCGCGTAAGGAACCCGGCCGCATCGCGGCGATGTTCGACCGCGTCGCGCCGGGCTACGACCGCACCAACACCGTCATGGTCGCCGGGCAGGACAAGCGCTGGCGCAAGGCGACCCGCGAGGCCCTGAGCCTCCAGCCCGGGGAGCGCTGCCTCGACCTGGGCGCGGGCACCGGCGTCTCGACCGCCGAGCTCGCCAAGTCCGGCGCCGACGTCATCGGCGTCGACTTCTCCCTCGGAATGCTCCAGGCCCACCAGGACCGCCAGGTCCCGCTGGTGAACGCCGACGCGCTGAACCTGCCGTTCGGCGACGGCACCTTCAACGCGGTCACCGGCTCCTTCTTCATCCGCAACGTGGTCGACCTCGACGCGTGCCTCGCCGAGATCCTGCGCGTCCTCGCCCCCGGCGGCCGCATGGTGCTGTGCGAGGTCTCCCAGCCGGTCTGGAAGCCCTACCGCAAGGCCCACGGCGTGTTCGTCAAGCACGTGCTGCCGAAGGTCGCCTCCCGCGTCGCCTCCGACCCCGAGGCCTACCGCTACCTCGCCGACTCGACCATGGCCTGGCCCGACCAGGCGGCCCTGGCCGACCGCATCGTGAAGGCCGGCTACCGCAAGGTCGCCTGGCGCAACCTCGCCGGCGGCGCCGTCGCCATGCACCGCGGCTTCAAGTAGCCCGAGGCGCAGCCTCCGGCCCCCCGGGGCCCGGAAGGGGTGGGCCCCCGATTTCAAATGTGCCCGAGGGGTGCGACAAGCCGTTGTTCGAACGGCGACCCGTGAACTGACGCGCCGCCCGCGCCGCCATGGTGGGCGGCGGCGCGGACGGCGCAGCGGGCGGAGATTATGACGATCACCGGCCCGCGGTCCCTGCGATTCAGTTGAGCTGGAACGAGCGCTTCGAGAGGCCGAACCAGTAGCCGTCGATCACCGTCTGCGCGGCCTGCTCCTGCTCGCTCGCCGCGCCGTACGTCACGAACAGCGGCACGTAGTGGTCCACTGTCGGGTGCGCGTACGGCATCCCCGGGGCCTGGGACCGGTAGCGCGCCAGCTCCTCGATGTCCCCGCGCGCCAAGGCCTCCGAGGCCCACACGTCGAAGTCCGCCGACCAGCCCGGCACCTTCTCGGGGTGGTGGAAGTCCACGAACGGCAGCCCGTGCGTCATGAAGCCCGAGCCCACCACCAGGTAGCCCTCCTCGCGCAGCGGCCGCAGCCGCCGGCCGATCGCCATGAGCCGGTCCGGGTCGTGCGTCGGGATCGACAGCTGCAGCACCGGCAGGTCGCCCTGCGGGTACATGACCTTGAGCGGCACCCACGCCCCGTGGTCGAGCCCGCGGCTCGCGTGCTGGTGCAGCGGTTCGGAATCGGGCATCGCCGAGGCCACGCGCCGGGCCATCGCGGTCGCGTCCGGCGTCTCGTACCGCATCTTGAAGTAGCGCTCGGGGAAGCCGCCGAAGTCGTAGACCAGCGGCGTCGCCGCCGCGGGGCTGGAGATCATGAGCGGCGCGGCCTCCCAGTGGGCCGAGACGATGAGGATGCCCTTGGGCCGCGGCAGGCCCTGCGCCCACTCGAAGAGCCGGCCCATCCACTCGGCCTCGTCGAACAGCGGCGGCGCGCCGTGGCTGAGGTACAGCGCCGGAAGCGCCCCGTCGGCCGGCGTCCAGTCGCGGCGCTCGGCGGCACGCGGCGCGTCGGTCTCGAGGAAGGCGTCGAAGGCGGCGCCGGGGCGGGCTGGCATGGCGGCTCCAAGTCGTTGAATCTTCAATAAATACTACTCGTGTTCGTTGAGGCATCAACTAGTGAAGTTAAGCTTGTTGCATGAGTGATGCGGCGCCCTGGTTGGACGACGAGGAGATGGCGACGTGGCTGGCCTTCGTCAGCCTGGTCTCGCGGCTCCCCAACGCCCTCGACGGCCAGGTCAGGACCGACGCCGGCCTCAGCTACTTCGAGTACACCGTGCTCGTGGTCCTCGAACACGCCGAGGACCGGACCATGCGGATGAGCGACCTCGCCTACCTCGCGAACGGCTCGCTCTCGCGGCTCTCGCACGTGGCCCGCCGCCTGGAGAAGGAGGGCTTCATCAGGCGCTTCGCCTGCCCC
This sequence comes from Glycomyces harbinensis, assembly GCF_900101745.1. GTDB lineage: Bacteria > Actinomycetota > Actinomycetes > Mycobacteriales > Micromonosporaceae > Glycomyces > Glycomyces harbinensis. Next base: position 34,592 of record NZ_FNAD01000010.1, read on the forward strand.
ACCGACGGCCGCTCCACCCTCGCCGCCCTGACCGAGGACGGCCTCCAGAAGCTCGCCGAGGCCGCCCCCGGCCACGTGAAACTGGTGCGCGCCTTGGTCTTCGACGAACTCACCCGCGACGAGATGCGCCAGCTCGGCGAGCTCTCCAAGCGCATGCTCGACCGCATCAACCCCTGAGGCGCAACCGCTCGGACGCCGCGTATGCGCGTGATCACCCCGGTTTGCGGGTGCTCGATATAGTGGGCTAGATCTCCTTTCGCTCGTACCCCCGAGGAGCCCGCAATTGCATAACCCGACTCCGTCCCCGCCGGCGGTGCGCGATGCCCGGCGCTGACGTCTTCGCGATGGACCCCGACGAGGTCCACAAGTCCGTCGAGGTCCTCTTCGAGATCGAGGAGGAGGTCGGCCGCCGCACCGGCGAGATGACCGCCGCCAACGCCGAAGCGGCCGGGCCCCTCAAGGACGCGGGCACCGCACTCGGACCGGCCCTGGAGGCCGCGGGCCGGTGGTGGGGGACCGACCGGGCCGGCGGCTTCACCGGGCTCGTCGGCGACACCGGCGAATACCTCGCCGTCTGCGCCGAGCAGGCCGTCGAGATCGACGACTACTCCGCCGCCGACTTCGCCTCCCTCGCCGACTCGGGCCGCTACCCCGGGCGCGCCTCCGGGACCGGAGGCTGAATCCGTGGGCGCCATGACCTGGCAGCAGCTGCGCGACCTCGACTGCGGCGCGATCCGCGCCCTCGGCGACGGCTGGAAGTCCTACGTCGACGCCATGCTCGACCAGACCGAGCGGCTGCGCACCGACGTCGTCGACGGCCACCTCGCCGTCGAGCACTACGAGTCCGACACCGCCGCGAGGGTGCGCGAGCAGATCGGCCTCACCGCGGACCGCTACGAGGACGACCTGTCCGACTACGCCTCCACCCGCATCGCGACCACCCTCCACGAGGCCGCCGACGCCTTCGAGGCCGAGCAGGGCGAGATCAAGGAGCTCGTGCCGCTCATCGCGGCGCACGACTTCGAAATCGAGGGCGACCCGGCCGAGTACGACGTGAACCTCTCCGGCGAACTGCACCGGGCGATCCTGACCACCGACCCGCCGCAGTGGCTGTGCGACATGGTCGGCATCGCCAAGCCCGCCGGCGCCTTCGACCTCGACCGCCTCAAGGTCCTCTTCAACGGCGTCGACCTCTACGGCACCGCCATCGGGCTCGCGGGCCAGTACCAGGACTGGCTGCGCGCGGTCATGTCCCGGACCCGCGACGCCGACGACGAGGCCGCCGCGGCGCTCACCGAGATGCGCGAGCACCCGACCGAACTCCCGCCGCGCCTCGGCGCCGCCTACGACGAACTCGTCGGCGACTACAGGGAAGCGGTCTCCGAGGAGGTCGCGGCCGAGGCGAAGGCCATCGCCGAAGGCACCTCCGGCATGTCGCCCGAACAGGTCAACCAGTGGTGGGACCACCTGTCCGACAGCGAAAGGGACGCCCTCGTCGAGGACCACCCCGGATGGGTCGGCCCGGTCGACGGCATCCCCACCGGCCCCCGCGACACCGCCAACCGCTCGCTCCTCGACCGCGAGATCGACGGCCTCGACGCGCAGATCGCCGACAAGGAGCGGCTCCTGGCCGGCACGGACCCCGAATCCGACGAGTACGAGACCCTCACAGAAGCAGTGGACGGCCTCAAGGACGACCGCGCCGACCTCGGCCGCCTCCACGACAGGATCACCGACGACGACGGCGGCCCGGCCGCCTCCAGCCAGACCGGCCAGCCGTTCAACCTCCTCGGCTTCGACACCGAAGGCGGCGGCCGGGCGGTCATCGCCATCGGCGACCCCGACGGGGCCGACAACGTCAACACCTACGTGCCCGGCACCGGCAACAGCCTCGGCACCGCCGGCGGCCTCCTCAGCCGCGCCGAGACCATGGCCTTCGACGCCCAGCGCCTCGGCGGCGGCGACGACACCGCCACCGTCATGTGGCTCGGCTACGACACCCCCGACGACCTCGTCCAGGCCACCGACGCCGCGTTCGCCCGGGAGGGCGCCCGCGACCTGGAGTCCTTCACCAAGGGCCTGCGGGCCACCGCCGACGGCGACCCGGCGAACCTCACCGTGACCGGACACTCCTACGGCACCACCATGGTCGGCACCGCCGCCGCCTCCGAGGGACTGCCCGCCGACAACCTCGTGATGATCGCCTCGCCGGGCACCGGCGTCGACACCGCGTCCGCGCTCGGCGCCGACGAGGACCGCGTGTGGGCCACCGTGAACCGGGACGACCCGATCCGGTACGCGCCCGTCCACGGCATGGACCCGACCGAGGACGGGTTCGGCGCCAACACGTTCACCAGCGACGCCCCCGCCGAGTCGAGCGAGTGGTGGAAGTTCTGGGAGGGCCCGATCGCCGACCACAGCTCCTACTGGGACGAGAACAACGGCATCAGCCGCGACAACCAGGCGTACATCGTCACCGGCAACGAAGCCGGCGTGCGGTGAACCGGCGGGCGCCGCCCGCGGCGCTCGCCCTCGCAGCCGCCTGCTCGACACGGAAGGAAGACATGGAGAGCCCGCCCGAGAGCGTGTACACCCAGGCCGAGTCCTACGCGCCCGCCGAGGGCGCGGTCGCCGACCTCGTCGCGGCCCTGCCCGACTTCCCCGGCTTCGCGAAGCGGTCCTGGGCCGAACTGCCCTGCACCCGCGCCGGCGTCGAGGACCCCGACTACACCAATGTCGAACTGCGCTACCAGTTCTCTGCCGAGGACTCGGCGACGCCGCTCGTCAACGAGCGGTACGTCGACCTCCTGCGCGAGCACTGGAGGGGCCTGGGCCACGAGATCATCCGCGACGACACGACCGAACTCGACGACGCGACGTACCGCGACCTGACCGCCGTCCGGGAGGACGGCATCACCCTCTGGTACTCCGCGGCCCACCTCGCCACGCTCATGGTCCAGTCCGGCTGCGTCCCCCGCAGCGACCCCTCCGAGATCCCGTACGTGCCGCCCAGCGGCGGCATCCGGCCCGGCGGCAAGGGCGACGGCGTCGGCGAGTACTTCCCCGAGGGCATCCCCGCCGCGCGGCCGGCGAACCCGTTCGACGCCCCCGACACCTACGACGACCAGTTGTAGTCCGCGGACTCCCGCCGAGTCGGTGAACGGAGCACGCGAAAGCGCCCGCCCCGATCCCGGTGCCGGGGATCGAAGCGGGCGCTTCTCTAGCCGTGTTGGCGCTTGCTTACGCGGCGAGTGCGGCGCGGCCGGCCTTGAGGGCCGCGGCGGTCTCGACCACGCGCTGGGTCTGCGCGGCGGCGGCGGCGAGGGTCGTCTCGTCGATGTCGTAGCCGTTCCAGTGCGAGACGCCGTACGGGCTGGCGTTGGCGGCCAGCGCCTCACCGTCGTAGCCGGCGGACACGACGATGCCGCCGAAGTGGTGGAAGGTGTTGTACAGGGCCAGGATCGTGGACTCGTTGCCGCCGTGCTTGCCGGAGGCCGCGGCGAAGCCGGAGTAGACCTTGCGGGCGAGCAGGCCCTGGAACCACTGCGGGCCCAGCGTGTCGATGAACTGCTTGAGCTGCGACGCGATGTTCCCGTAGCGGGTCGGCGAGCCCATGAGGACCGCGTCGGCCCACACCACGTCGTCGGCGGTGGCCTCGGGGATGTCGCTGATGGCCGCGACGTTCGCGGCCCACGCCGGGTTCGAGTCGATCGCGGCCTGGGGGGCCAGCTCGGCCGCGCGGCGCAGACGCACCTCGGCGCCCAGCTTCTCGGCCGACTCGGCGATCTGGCGGGCCAGGGCGGTGACGTTGCCGGTGGCCGAGTAGAAGACCACGGTGACCTTGACGGGCTCGACTGACATGTGCGTTCCTCCGGGAAAGCGTGATAGTTCAGATTTGAATTACCCAACGACCATACGACTCCCCGATTGAAGTTTCAAATTTGAACGATGTGGCGCTGGCCACGCTTCATCGCGTACCGGCCCTTTTCCGCCTCAGGTTGACAGGGGCCTCACTTCTCGTGTTACGAGAGTGTTTCTAGATATCGAAAGTTGCCAGGCGTGTGAACTGTCGCCTTTATCACGCGCTTCGGCCTCGCCTCCTCAGGCGCTCCCTTCGCTCCCGCAACTCTGGTTCAGGCACGCCCGTTCGGCTCGTGACCTCGAATAATGACAACTAAGGCGGACCTAAGTGACAGGCCGTAGATAGCGGAGTTCTAGACTTGCGGCAAACGCTTGTGAAGAGCTTCACAAGCAGGCTGATCGTTATGAGGATCACCACCCCGAAACGCCTGAGAGGACGCCCGTGACCACTCACGCAACCCCGGACGCCGACGTCATCGTGGTCGGCGCCGGGCCTGGTGGTGCGGCCTCGGCCTACCATCTGGCCGCCCGGGGCCTCGACGTACTGCTGCTGGAGAAGACCCGTTTCCCGCGCGAGAAGGTGTGCGGCGACGGCCTCACCCCGCGCGCCGTCGCGCAGCTGCTCAAGATGGGCGTGGACACCTCCGAGTCCGCCGGCTGGGTCCGCAACCGCGGCCTGCGCGTCGTCGCCGACGACGCCGTCATCGAACTCGACTGGCCCGCCCTCGAGCACTTCCCCGACTACGGGCTCACCCGCACCCGCCTCGACTTCGACCAGATCCTCGCCGACCGCGCCGTCGACGCCGGCGCGAAGATGCTCACCGGCGTCAAGGTCACCGCGCCCGTCTTCGACCTCGCCGGCCGCGTCGCCGGCGTCACCGCCGTCCAGGACGGCGAGCACGTGACCTTCAAGGCCCCCTTGGTGATCGCCGCCGACGGCGTCTCCGGGCGCCTCGCCCTCGCCCTGGGCCTGAAGCGGAACGAGTCGCGCCCCATGGGCGTGGCGGTCCGCCAGTACTACCGGTCCGAGGCCAAGCACGACGACGACTACCTCGAGTCCTGGCTCGCCCTGCGCACCGCCGCCGAACCCGATGTCCTGCAACCGGGCTACGGCTGGATCTTCGGCCTCGGCGACGGCCGCGTCAACGTCGGCCTCGGCGTCCTCAACTCCTCCGAGGGCTACGGCAAGACCGACTACCGCGCGCTCCTGCGCGACTGGCTCGCCAACACCCCCGAGGAATGGGGCCTGGCCGACGAGGCCAACGCCGACGGCCCCGTCCGCGGCGCCGCACTCCCCATGGGCTTCAACCGGACCCCGCACTACAGCCGGGGCCTGATGCTCGTGGGCGACTCCGGCGGCATGGTCAACCCCTTCAACGGCGAGGGCATCGCCTACGCCGTCGAAGCGGGCGAGATCGCCGCCCAGGTCGCCGCCGCCGCACTCAGAGCCGGGAGCGTCCCCCGGCGGGAAGCGCTCCTGCGCTCCTACGCGGAGCGCATGGACGAGCTGTGGGGCTCCTACTACCGCATGGGCGGGATCTTCGTGCACCTCATCGGCCGGCCCGCCGTCATGAAGCTGTGCACCGAGCACGGCCTGAAGCGTCCCGCGCTCATGCGCGTCGTGCTGAAACTGCTGGCGAACCTCACCGACCGACCCGGGCGGGACGCCGCCGACCGGATCGTCAACGGCATGCGGATCGTCACGCCCGGATTGGGCCGGCCCAGCGTCCGGCTCGCAAGTGCTTCTGAAAGGAGGGTCTGAGCCGATGGAAGTCTACGTACCGGTCGTCATCATGTTCGCGATCGGAATCGGGTTCGGCGTCGTCTCGGTGGTCGGCTCGCGCGTCGCCGGGCCCCACCGCAAGAACCGCGCCAAATACGACCCCTACGAGTGCGGCATCGAGCCCGCGCCCACGACCGCGGGCCCCACGAAGTTCCCGGTGAAGTTCTACCTCACCGCCATGCTGTTCATCGTCTTCGACATCGAGATCATCTTCCTCGTGCCGTGGGCGGTCCACCACGACGCGCTCGGGATCTTCGGGTTCTGGGCCGTACTGATGTTCATCGCCGCGCTGTTCGTCGCCTACGCCTACGAATGGCGCCGCGGCGGACTGGACTGGGATTAGAGGCACCGACCATGGGTGTAGAAGAGAAACTCCCGCAAGGCATCATCCTCACCACCGTCGAGGCCCTGATCAACTGGACGCGCAAGTCCTCGATGTGGCCCGCCACGTTCGGACTCGCCTGCTGCGCCATCGAGATGATGGCCACCGGCGCCGCGCGCTACGACACCGGCCGCTTCGGCATGGAGGTCTTCCGGGCCTCCCCGCGCCAGGCCGACCTCATGATCGTGGCCGGGCGCGTGAGCCAGAAGATGGCGCCGGTCCTGCGCCAGATCTACGACCAGATGCCCGAACCGAAGTGGGTCCTGTCGATGGGCGTGTGCGCCACCTCCGGCGGCATGTTCAACAACTACGCGATCGTCCAGGGCGTCGACCACGTCGTCCCCGTCGACATGTACCTCCCCGGGTGCCCGCCCCGGCCCGAGATGCTCCTCGACGCGATCCTCAAGCTCCACGAGAAGGTCATGCACGAGCCCTTGGGCGACAAGCGCAAGCAGGCCCTCGCCGACCTCCCCGAGCCGCTCGTCAAGCCCGGCGCGATGCCCTCCTCCTACCGCTTCGACAAGCGGCGCAAGAAGGAGTGGATCGAGGCGGTCAAGGCCGGCGACGAGGAGCAGCTGCGCATCCGGAAGGCGGTGGCCAAGCGATGAGCGCCGACGCGACCGGAACCGGCGGCTCGGCCCCCGACGGGGTCCAGCCCGTCGGCGTCCAGCGCCCCAAGGGGCTCTTCGGCGTCGCCGACACCGGCGACACCTCCGGCTTCGGCGGCCTCGTGCGCGCCGAGCCGACCCCCGCGGAGATCCCGTCCTCGCCCGAACCGCTCGGCGGCTACTTCGACGAGATCGTCGGCGCCCTCAGGGAACTGCTCGGCGACGACGTCACCCGCGCGGTGGTCGTCGACCGCGGCGAACTCACCATCCACATCGCGCCCGACCGGACCGCCGAGGTCTGCCGGGCCATGCGCGACGACGAGAGCCTGCGCTTCGAGTTCTGCGCCTCGGTCTCCGGCGTCGACTACCCGGACCGGCGCAACCGCCTCCACGTGGTCTACCACCTGACGTCGATGACCTACCGGCGCAACGTCCGCCTCGAGACCGCCGTCGGCCTCGACAACCCGACGGTCCAGTCGGTCACGGCCGTGTACCCGACCGCCGACTGGCAGGAGCGGGAGGCCTACGACATGTTCGGCGTCGTCTTCGAGGGCCACCCGCACCTGACCCGCATCCTCATGCCCGACGACTGGGAGGGCCACCCGCAGCGGAAGGACTACCCGCTCGGCGGCATCGCAGTCGAATACAAGGGGGCGCACATCCCGCCTCCCGATGAGAGGAGGGCCTACAAGTGACCGCCACTGAGAACGCCGCCGATGCGTACGCCGCAGAACGCGACACCACCGAAGGCCGCGTCTACACCGTCACCGGCGGCGACTGGGACGAACTCGTCGCCTCGGTCGACCCGGTCTCCGAAGAGCGCCTCATCGTCAACCTCGGCCCGCAGCACCCGTCCACGCACGGCGTGCTGCGCCTGGTCTGCGAACTCGAGGGCGAGACCGTCCGCTCGGTCCGGCCCATCGTCGGCTACCTGCACACCGGCATCGAGAAGAACCTCGAATACCGCAACTGGACGCAGGGCACCACGTTCGTCACCCGCGCCGACTACCTCGCCCCGATCTTCAACGAGACCGCCTACTGCCTCGCCGTCGAGAAGCTCCTCGGCATCGAGGCGCCCAAGCGCGCCAACACGATCCGCGTGATCATGATGGAGCTCAACCGCATCAGCTCCCACCTCGTGGCCCTCGCGACCACCGGCATGGAGCTCGGCGCGCTCTCGATGATGATCTACGGCTTCCGCGACCGCGAGTACATCCTCGACATCTTCGAGGCCGTCTGCGGCCTGCGCATGAACATGGCCTACGTCCGCCCCGGCGGCGTCGCCCAGGACCTCCCGGCCAACGGCGTCAAGATGATCCGCGACTTCGTCGACTACATGCCCAAGGGCCTCGACGACTACGAGGGCCTGCTCACCGGCAACGCCATCTGGCAGGAGCGCACCCAGGGCGTCGGCTACCTCGACGTCTCCGGCTGCCTCGCCCTCGGCGTCACCGGCCCCGTGCTCCGCTCCGCCGGACTCGCCTGGGACCTGCGCAAGACCATGCCCTACTGCGGCTACGAGGAGTACGACTTCGAGGTCCCGACCCACAACGGCGCCGACGCCTGGGCCCGGTACGTCATCCGCCTCGCCGAGATCCGCGAGAGCCTCAAGATCATCAGCCAGGGCCTCGACAAGCTCGAGCCCGGACCGGTCATGGTCGAGGACAAGAAGATCGCCTGGCCCGCGCAGCTCGCCCTCGGCGGCGACGGCATGGGCAACAGCCTCAACCACATCCGGCACATCATGAGCCAGTCGATGGAGGCCCTGATCCACCACTTCAAGCTCGTCACCGAGGGCTTCCGCGTCCCGGCCGGGCAGGTGTACACCTCGATCGAGGCCCCCCGAGGCGAACTCGGCATCCACGCCGTCTCCGACGGCGGCACGAGGCCCTTCCGCATCCACATGCGCGAACCCTCGTTCATCAACTTGCAGTCGATCCCCGCGCTCGCCGAAGGCGGCCTCCTGGCCGACGTCATCGCCGGCGGCGCCTCGCTCGACCCCGTCATGGGAGGTTGCGACCGGTGAACTACCCGGAGAAGATCCGCGAGCAGGCCGAGGCCATCCTCGTGCGCTACCCCGAAGGCCGCGAGCGCTCCGCGCTGCTGCCGCTGCTGCACCTCGTGCAGTCCCACGACGGCTACGTCTCGGACGCCGGCATCGCCTTCTGCGCCGAAGTCCTCGACATCACCAAGGCCCAGGTGCAGGCGGTCTCGACCTTCTACACGATGTACAAGCGCGAACCGGCCGGCGACTGGCTGGTCTCGGTGTGCACCAACACCCTCTGCCAGGCCAAGGGCGGGCAGAAGGTCTTCGACGCGCTCAGCGACGAACTCGACGTGGCGCACAACGAGACCACGCCCGACGGCAAGATCACGCTCGAGCACGCCGAATGCCTGGCCGCGTGCGACTACGCGCCCGTCGTCACCGTCAACTACGAGTTCTTCGACGAGTACGGCGAGGACAAGGCCGTCGAACTGGTCCGCGAACTCAAGGACGGGCGCCGCCCGATCCCCACCCGCGGCGCGCCCCTGTGCACCCTGCGCGAACTCTCGGTCCAGCTGGCCGGGTTCGACGAGGAGCGCACCGCCGGGCTCGAAGGCAACGCCCAAGGCGACGCGACGCTCGCCGGGGCCCGCCTCGCCGCCGAAGCCGGCATCACCGCGCCCGCAGGCGAACCCGACGCGCCCCTGCTCGCCAAAGAACCCGAGGAAGCGAAGTGAGCGTAACCGTGCCCGGTCCAAGGCGGCCCCGCGAGGACGTCCTCAACAAGCTCAAGCCCGTGGTCACCAAGCGCTGGATGTCCCCGGGCGCATGGAAACTCGACGTCTACGAGCAGCTCGACGGCTACAAGGCCCTGCGCAAGGCCCTCGGCTACGCCGAGGCCGACCTCATCGCCTTCATGAAGGAGTCCGGCCACCGCGGCCGCGGCGGCGCCGGGTTCCCCGTCGGCATGAAGTGGCAGTTCGTGCCCGACGACGGCCAGGAGCACTACCTCGTCGTCAACGCCGACGAAGGCGAGCCGGGCACCTGCAAGGACCTGCCGCTCATGATGAACGACCCGCACTCGCTCATCGAGGGCATCGCCATCGCCTCCTACGCCATCAAGGCCTCCCGCGCGTTCGTCTACGTCCGCGGCGAAGCGATCCACGCCGCCCGGCGCCTGCGCAACGCCGTCCGCGAGGCCAAGGAGGCCGGATACCTCGGCAAGGACATCCTCGGCTCCGGCTTCGACCTCGAGGTCGTGATCCACTCCGGCGCAGGCGCTTACATCTGCGGCGAGGAGACCGCCCTCCTCGACTCCCTGGAAGGCAAGCGGGGCCAGCCGAGGCTGCGCCCGCCCTTCCCGGCCACCCACGGGCTCTACAACAAGCCGACCTGCATCAACAACGTCGGCTCCATCGCCGCCGTCCCGCACATCGTGCTCGGCGGCGCCCAGTGGTGGAAGGACCTCGGCTCCGAGAACGCCGCGGGCACGATGATCTACTCGCTCTCGGGCCGCGTCAAGCGCCCCGGCCAGTACGAGTGCTCCATGGGCACCACGCTGCGCGAGCTCATCGAACTCGCCGGCGGCATGGAGGACGGCCACGAGCTCAAGTTCTTCACCCCCGGCGGATCCTCGACCCCGATGCTCTCGGCCGACTCGATCGACGTCCCGCTGGACTTCGACAACGTCGCCAAGGCCGGGTCCATCCTCGGCACCACCGCGGTCATGATCTTCTCCGACCAGGACTGCCCGGTGGTCTCCTGCTGGCGATGGATCAAGTTCTACGCCCACGAGTCCTGCGGCAAGTGCACCCCGTGCCGCGAGGGCAACTACTGGATGGTCCGCGTCTACGAGCGCATCCTCTCGGGCCAGGGGTCGATCGGCGACCTCAAGCTCCTGGAGAGCGCCTGCAAGAACCTCCTGGGCCGCTCCTTCTGCGGCCTCGGCGACGGCGCGACCTCCTGCGTCACCTCCTCCCTGAAGTTCTTCCGGCAGGACTACCTCGACTACATCGAGGGGCACAAACCCGCCCTCTTCGACGCTGAGAAGATCGGAGCGCACTGACATGACCGATCAAGTCACGTTCACCATCGACGGCGTCGAGATCACGGTCCCCAAGGGCACCTTGATCATCCGGGCCGCCGAACAGCTCGGCATCGAGATCCCCCGGTTCTGCGACCACCCGCTGCTGGAGCCCGCCGGGGCCTGCCGCCAGTGCCTGGTCGACGTCCCCGACATGGGCAACGGGCGCGGGATGCCCAAGCCCGCCGCGTCCTGCACGACCACCGCCATGGAGGGCATGGTCGTCAAGACCCAGCACACCAGCGAGGTCGCCAAGGACGCCCAGGAGGGGATCATGGAGTTCCTCCTGATCAACCACCCCCTGGACTGCCCCGTCTGCGACAAGGGCGGCGAATGCCCGCTCCAGAACCAGGCGATGAGCACCGGCCGCACCGAGACCCGCATGGAGGCCAAGGACAAGCGCCACTACAAGAAGGCGCTGCCGATCTCCTCCCAGGTGCTCCTGGACCGCGAGCGCTGCGTCCTGTGCGCGCGCTGCACCCGCTTCTCCGACCAGGTCGCCGGCGACCCGTTCATCGAGCTCATGGAGCGCTCCGCGCTCGAGCAGGTCGGCGTCTACGAGGACGAGCCGTTCGAGTCCTACTTCTCGGGCAACACCGTCCAGATCTGCCCGGTCGGCGCCCTCACCGGCTCCCAGTACCGGTTCCGCTCCAGGCCGTTCGACCTCGTCTCCAGCCCCAGCGTGTGCGAGCACTGCTCGGCCGGTTGCGCCCAGCGCACCGACCACCGCCGCGGCAAGGTGCTCCGGCGCCTCGCGGGCGAGGACGCCGCGGTCAACGAGGAGTGGAACTGCGACAAGGGCCGCTGGGCCCACTCCTACGCCGACGCCGCCGACCGCATCACCAAGCCGCTGGTCCGCGAACCCGACGGCTCCCTGCGTGAAGCCTCCTGGCCCGAGGCCCTGCGCCGGGCCGCCGCCGGCCTCGCCAGCGCCTCGGAGAACCGGGCGAGCGTCGGGGTCCTCCCCGGCGGGCGCCTCACCGTCGAGGACGCCTACGCGTACGCGAAGTTCGCGCGGGTCGCCCTGGGCACCAACGACGTCGACTTCCGCTCGCGCCCGCACTCGACCGAGGAGTCCGAGTTCCTCGCCCACGCCGTCGCCGGGGTCTACCCCTCCAGCGGCGCGGTCACCTACGAGGGCCTCGAGCAGGCCCCCGTGGTCCTCACCGTCGGCCTCGAGGTCGAGGAGGAGTGCCCGATCGCGTTCCTGCGCATGCGCAAAGCGGTGCGCTCCAACGGCCAGCGGGTCCACGTGGTCGCGCCGTTCGCGACCCGCGGCACCCGCAAGCTCGACGCGAACCTCATCGAGGCCCTGCCCGGCGAGGAGGCCGAACTCCTCGACGGCTGGAAGAACGGCGGCTACGTCCGCGACGCGCTCTCGGAGGACGGCGCGGTGATCCTCCTCGGGGAGCGCCTGGCCACCGTCGAGGGCGCGTTCTCCGCGGCCGTGCGCCTCGCCCGCGCCACCGGCGCGCGCCTGGCCTGGATCCCCCGGCGCGCCGGGGACCGCGGCGCGGTCGAAGCGGGCTGCCTGCCCGGGCTCCTGCCCGGCGGCGGGCTCGCCTCCTACGCGGCCGACCGCGAGCAGCTCGCCGAGTACTGGGGCGTCGAGGCGCTTCCTGGCGGCGACGGGCGCGGCGCCTGGGACATCCTCCAGGCCGCCGCCGACGGCGAGATCGACGCGCTCCTGGTGGGCGGCGTCGACCCGTACGACTTCGCCGACGCCCCCGCGGTCGAGGCGGCGCTGTACGCGGCCCGCTTCGTGGTCTCCCTGGAGATCCGGCACTCGGCGGTCACCCGCGTCGCGGACGTGATCCTGCCGGTCGCGCCGGTCACCGGCAAGGCCGGGGCCTACTTCGACTGGGAAGGGCGCCTGCGCACCTTCGACACCGTGATCGACTCGGACCTGATGAGCGACCACGCGGTCCTCGACACCCTCGCCTCGGCGATGGGCGTCGAACTGGGCCTGTCCGACACGCGCACGGTCCGCGCCGAACTGGCCGGCCTGCCCGACCCGATCACGCGCCAGGAGGCCCCCGAGTGGAGCTCCGACCGTCCGGCCCACGCCACTGAAGACGGCAAGGCGGTCCTCGCCACGTGGCGCCAGCTGCTGGACGGCGGCTCGATGCAGGAGAACAACCCGCACCTGGCGGGCTGCGCTCCCGACCCGGTGGTGCGCTTGAGCGCGGCCACCGCGAAGGCGATCGGCGCGACCGAGGGCTCGGGCGTCACGGTCGCCACGGCGATCGGCGGGATCACGCTGCCCCTGGCGGTGACGGCCATGCCCGAGGGCGTGGTCTGGCTGCCGCAGAACGCACCCGGTCGCGGGATCTACCGCCACCTGGGCGCGGGCTCGGGCGATGTGGTCACGATCCGCGCCTACCCGAACGTGCCGCGCCCGGCCGAGTCCGCCGGGGAATCTGTGGAGGCGGTCAACTCATGAACGATCCGATCTGGCTGATGCTCGTCAAGGGCGTCCTCGTCTTCGTGATGCTGGTCCTGCTGGTGATCTTCACCATCTGGTTCGAGCGCCGCGTCGTCGCGATCATGCAGGTGCGGCCGGGGCCGAACCGGAACGGGCCCTTCGGCCTGCTCCAGTCGCTCGCGGACGCGCTCAAGCTCGCGTTCAAAGAGGACATCATGCCGCGGACGGCCGACAAGGTCATCTTCATCGCGGCCCCGATGATCGCGGTCACCTGCGCGTTCACCGCGTTCTCGGTGATCCCGATGGGCCCCGAGGTCAACATGTTCGGGGTCGAGACCGCGTTGCAGCTCACCGACTTCGAGGTGAGCGTGCTGGTCATCCTGGCCTGCTCGGCCCTGGGCGTCTACGGGATCGTGCTCGCGGGCTGGGCCTCCGGCTCGGCCTACTCGCTCCTGGGCTCGCTGCGGGCCGCGGCGCAGGTGATCTCGTACGAGATCGCGCTGGGCCTGGCCGTGCTCACCGTGTTCTTCCAGTCGAAGCTGATGTCGACCGGCGCGATCGTCGAGGCGCAGGCCGAAGGGCTGCCGATGTCCATCGGCGGCCTCGACATCACGCTGCCGGGCTGGTACTTCATCGTCCTGGCGCCGAGCTTCGTGATCTTCGTGATCGCGATGGTCGGCGAGACCAACCGCGCCCCGTTCGACCTCCCCGAGGCCGAGTCGGAGCTGGTGGCCGGGTTCGCGACCGAGTACTCCAGCCTCAAGTACGCCTCGTTCTTCCTGGCCGAGTACGTCAACATGATCACGATGTCGGCCCTGGCCGTGACGCTCTTCCTGGGCGGGTGGGCCGCGCCGTTCCCGAACTCGTGGTGGCCCGGCGCGAACGAGGGCTACCTGCCGCTGGTGTGGTTCTTCGGGAAGGTCCTGGCGTTCCTGTTCTTCTACGTGTGGCTGCGCGGCACGCTTCCGCGGCTGCGCTACGACCAGTTCATGCGCCTGGGCTGGAAGGTCCTCGTCCCGGTCTCCCTGGTGTGGCTCATGGTCCTGGCGGCCATGAACATCGGGCTCGACACCGCGAACGACCTGCCGACCCGGATCGCGTTCGCCGGGGGCGCGGCCATCGCCGTGATGGCCCTGATCTTCTTCTGGCCCAGCCGGAAGCAGTACGAGGTCCCGGCGGAGCCCGACGCGGGCGTCGGCGGCTTCCCCGTGCCGCCGCTCGACCTCGCCGTCCCGCCGAACCCGCGGGCCCTCAAGGAACTCGAGCCGGCCACCGCTCCAGCACCGATCAACGGTTCGGGCACCGCATCCAGTGAAAAGGGGGATGAGTAGATGTCCGGTTTCGCCAAGGGCTTCGGTGTCACCTTCTCGCACATGTTCAAGCCGAAGGTGACGGTCGACTACCCCGAGGAGCCCTCGAAGCTCCAGCCTCGCTTCCACGGCCGCCACGTGCTCAACCGCCACCCCGACGGCCTCGAGAAGTGCATCGGCTGCGAGCTGTGCGCGTGGGCCTGCCCGGCCGACGCGATCTACGTCGAGGGCGCGGAGAACACCGAGGCCGAGCGGTTCTCGCCCGGCGAGCGGTACGCCAAGACCTACCAGATCAACTACGCGCGCTGCATCTTCTGCGGCCTGTGCATCGAGGCCTGCCCGACCCGCTCGCTCACCATGAGCAACGAGTACGAGCTGGCCCGCGACGACCGCCGCGACCTCATCTTCACCAAGGAGGAGCTGCTCGCGCCGCTCCTGGAGGGCATGGAGCAGCCGCCGCACCCGATGCGCCTGGGCGACAGCGAGAAGGCCTACTACGACTCGGGCCCGGTCAACCCGGGCGCGAGCGAGGGCGCGGAGTTCTCGCTGTCCGAGATGCTCGCGCAGACCAAAGAGGGCGCAGCCAAGAGGGGGCACGAGTGATCGACCTGGCCCAGACCGTCGCGCAGAACGCCTCGATGGGCGAGGCGGTCTTCTTCTGGATCCTCGCGCCGATCGCGCTCGGCGGGGCCATCGGCCTCGTCCTGGCCCGCTCGGCGATCCACGCGGCGCTCATGCTCGCCGTCACCATGATGTGCCTGGCGGTCTTCTACATCATGCTGTCGGCGCCGTTCCTCGGCTTCGTGCAGATCATGGTCTACACCGGCGCGATCATGATGCTGTTCCTGTTCGTGCTCATGCTCTTCGGGCGCGACTCGAAGGACTCCATGTTCGAGACGCTCAGGGGCCAGCGGCTCCTCGCGATCTGCCTGGGCATCGGCCTCGCCGCGCTCCTGACCTCCGGCCTCGCCCGGGCCGTCTCCGGCCTGGTCGTCCCGGCCGAGCAGGCCGCCTGGGCCACCGGCGCCCAGTCCAACGTCGAGGCGATCGCCGACGCGCTGTTCTCGACCTACCTGTTCCCCTTCGAGGTCGTCTCCGGCGTCCTCACCGTCGCCGCGGTCGGCGCCCTCATGTTCGCGCACGTCGCGAAGAAGGGCGGCCACAAGGGGCAGAAGGAGCACAGCCGCGAGCGGTTCGCTCCCGGCGTCTACCCCGGGCCCCGGCCCGGCCCCGGCGTGTTCGCCACCTCCGACTCGACCGCGACGCCCGCGCTGCGACCCGACGGGACCGTGGAACCGGCGAGCCTCTCGCCGTACGTCCCGCCGCGCCAGCTCACCGCCGCCGAGACCGCGCCGAAGCACACGGAAGGGAAGGACGCATGAGCCCGCAGCACCACTGCGCCCCCGCTGAAAGGCGCGGACGATGAACCCCGAGTACTACCTCATCCTCGCCGCCGCCCTGTTCTGCATCGGCGCCGTCGGCGTCCTGGTGCGGCGCAACTCGATCGTCGTGTTCATGTGCGTCGAGCTCATGCTCAACGCCGGGAACCTGACCCTGGTCACCTTCGCGCGCACCAGCGGCACCATCGACGGCCAGGTCATGGCGTTCTTCGTCATGGCCGTCGCCGCCGCCGAGGTCGTCGTCGGCCTGGCGATCATCATGGCCATCTACCGGTCGAGGCGCTCCGCCTCCGTCGACGACGCCAACCTCCTGAAGGCCTAGAGGGGACACCGTGCACGACATCTCGTACGCGCCCGCGACCGGCGCGCTCGCCTGGACGTGGGCGCTCATCGCGCTCCCGGCGCTCGGCGCCGCGGTCCTGCTCCTGGCGGGCCGCCGCGCCGACAAGTGGGGCCACTGGCTCGGCACCGCCACCATCGGCGCCGCCTTCGCCCTGGCCCTGGCGCTCTTCGCCTCCCTTGCGGGACTCGACGACAAGAGCGCCCACCTGGACCTGTTCACGATCATCTCGGTCGGGGACCTCCAGATCGACGCGAGCCTGCTCTTCGACCCGCTGAGCGCGGTCTTCTGCCTGCTCATCACCGGCGTCGGCTTCCTCATCCACGTCTACGCCATCGGCTACATGGCGCACGACGCGGGACGCCGGAAGTTCTTCGCCTACTTCAACCTGTTCGCCGCCGCGATGCTCGTGCTCGTGCTGGGCGGCAACTACTTCATGACCTTCATCGGCTGGGAGGGCGTGGGCCTCGCCTCCTACCTCCTCATCGCGTTCTGGCAGCTCAAGCCGTCCGCCGCGACCGCCGGCAAGAAGGCCTTCCTCACCAACCGGGTCGCCGACGTCGGCTTCCTCCTGGCGATGTTCGTCATGATCGGCGCGCTCGGCAGCGTGGACTTCGCGACCGTGTTCAACGGCGCCGAGTCCCTGTCCACGGGAACGAGCCTCGCGCTCGGGCTGCTGCTGCTCGCCGCGGCCTGCGGCAAGTCCGGCCAGTTCCCGTTCCAGACCTGGCTCCCCGACGCCATGGAGGGCCCGACCCCGGTCTCGGCCCTCATCCACGCGGCCACCATGGTCACCGCGGGCGTCTACCTGATCGCCCGCTCGAACGTCATCTTCAGCCTCAACGCGGACGTGCAGACCGTCGTCGTCGTGGTCGGGGCGCTGACCCTGCTCTTCGGGGCGATCGTCGGCTGCGCCAAGGACGACATCAAACGCGTCCTCGCCTGGTCCACGGTCTCCCAGATCGGCTACATGTTCCTCGCGGTCGGCCTCGGCGGCGGGGCGTTCGCGCTCGGCATCATCCACCTGCTCGCGCACGGCTTCTTCAAGGCCGGCCTGTTCCTCGGCTCCGGCTCGGTCATGCACGCCATGAACGACCAGACCGACATCCGCCGCTTCGGCGGCCTGTGGCGGGTCATGCCGTGGACCTACGCCACGTTCGCCGCCGGGTGGCTCGCGATCATCGGCCTGTTCCCGTTCTCGGGCTACTTCACCAAGGACCCGATCATCGCCTCGGCGTTCGCCCGCGAAGGCTGGCAGGGCTGGGTCGTCGGCGGCGCCGCGCTCCTGGGCGCCGCGCTCACCGCGTTCTACATGACGCGCCTGTTCGTGCTCACCTTCCACGGGCCCAGGCGATGGACCGAGGACGTGCACCCGCACGAGTCCCCGGCGATCATGACCGGCCCGCTCGTCCTCCTCGGCCTCGGCTCGCTCGCGGCCGGCGGCCTGATGGCCAGCCCCGTGACCACCTGGCTCACCCCGGTCTTCGGGGAGCACCATGAGGCCCACGGGCACCTGACCCACATGCAGGTCACCATCGCCACCACCGCCGTGGTGGTCCTCGGTGCGGCACTGGGCTGGTTCCTGTTCCGCGGCGGCACCGAGGAAGTGCCGCGGGCCGCCTCCTGGCCGGTCCGCTTCGCGCGCGCCGACCTCGGCGGCGAGGTCGTCAACCGCGGCGTCTTCGAGCGCCCGAGCCGACTGGTCGCCGGCGCGACCGTCTCCATGGACGGACGCGTCGTCGACGGCGCCGTCAACGGCCTCTCGGCCGCGATCGGCGGCACTTCTCGGAGGCTCCTCCAGCTCCAAACCGGATTCGTCCGCTCCTATGCCCTGTCCATTCTGTCCGGCGCCGTCATCGTGGTGGCCGCGCTCATGGTGGTGGTCGTCCAATGAACGAACTCCCGTTGCTGTCGGCGCTGGTCGCCGTGCCCCTGATCGGGGCCGTGGTCGTCGCGTCGATCAAGCGCGAGAACGCGGGCGCGGCCAAATGGACCGCGCTCGCGGTCTCCGGCCTCGTCGCCGTCCTCACCGCCTTGGTGGCCTTCGGCTTCGACTACTCGGCAGGCGCCCCCTGGCTCCAGTTCACCGAGTCCTACACGTGGATCGAGGCCTGGGACCTGAGCCTGTCGTGGGGGGTCGACGGCATCGCGCTGCTCCTGGTCGCCCTGACCGCCGGGCTCACGCCCATCGCGATGCTCGCCGCCTGGAGGGACCTGGACGCCGTCAAGCGCTCGGTCCCGGCGTTCTTCGCGCTGATCCTCGCGCTCCAAGCGGCCATGCTGGCGACCTTCCTGGCCTCCAACGTGCTCCTGTTCTACTTCTTCTTCGAAGCGATGCTCGTGCCGATGTACTTCCTCATCGGCTCCTACGGCACCGGCCCGAAGAAGCAGTACGCGGCGGTCAAGTTCTTCCTGTACTCGCTCGTCGGCGGCCTGTTCATGCTCGTGGCCGTCATCGGCCTGTGGGTCCACTCGGGCGGCGTCTTCGACTGGCAGACGCTGGTCGCGGCCGAGCCGATGGAGGCCGGGTCGCTCCAGAACTGGCTGTTCCTCGGCTTCTTCATCGCCTTCGCGATCAAGGCCCCGTTCTTCCCGTTCCACACCTGGCTCCCGGACGCGGGCGGGGCGGCCCCGGCCGCGGTCGCGGCGCTCCTGGTCGGCGTGATGGACAAGATCGGCACGTTCGCGATCCTGCGCTACTGCATCCCGCTGTTCCCGGACGCGACGCAGACGTTCGCGCCGTGGGTGATCGGCATGAGCGTCATCGGCGTGCTCTACGCGGCGTTCGTCGCCATCGGGCAGACCGACCTCAAGCGCCTGGTCGCCTACACGTCGATCGCGCACTTCGGGTTCATCGGCATCGGGATCTTCGCGTTCACGCAGGCCTCGGCCACCGGCGCGGTCCTCTACATGTTCAACCACGGCCTCGCCACGGGCCTGCTGTTCATCGTCGTCGGGTTCCTCGCGATCCGCCGCGGCTCGGCGCAGATCGCCGACTACGGCGGGGCCGCCAAGACCCTGCCGCTCCTGGCCGGGATCTTCCTGTTCGCCGGGCTCGCCTCGCTCTCGCTGCCGGGCACCGCGCCGTTCATCTCCGAGTTCCTGGTCCT
This sequence comes from Glycomyces harbinensis, assembly GCF_900101745.1. GTDB lineage: Bacteria > Actinomycetota > Actinomycetes > Mycobacteriales > Micromonosporaceae > Glycomyces > Glycomyces harbinensis. The sequence goes on from NZ_FNAD01000010.1 coordinate 53,878, forward strand.
GTTCGGCGCCTTCAGCGAGAACGAGCCCGTCGCGGTCCTGGCGGCCCTCGGGATCATCCTCGCCGCCGCGTACGTCCTGTGGATGTACCAGCGCACCATGCAGGGCGACCGCAACCCGGCGCTCGACGAGGTGCCCGCGATGAAGCGCGACCTGACGCTGCGCGAGAAGGTCCTCGTCGCGCCGCTGGTGATCGCGATCCTCGGCTTCGGCTTCTACCCGCAGCCGCTCATCGACGCCGTCGAGCCCGCCGTCGACAACACGCTCCTGTTCATCTCCGGTGAACAGGCAGAACTGCCCGCCGCTGAAGGAGTCAGCAATGAATGAGGCCCAGCAAGCCGGGCTCCAGATCGACTGGGCCGGCCTGGCCCCCATGATCATCGTGTTCGCGGCGGCCTTCGGCGGACTCCTGGTCGAGGCCGCCGTGCCCAGGGCCCGGCGGCTCGTCGTCCAGACCGCCCTCGCGGTCGCGGCGCTCCTCGCGGCCCTGGTGGCCGTGATCCTCAACCGCGGCAAGGCCAGTGCGGCGTTCTCCATCGAGGGCACCGACCTCGGCTCCGTCGTCCTCGACGGTCCCGGACTGTTCCTCCAGGGCACGATCGCGGTCCTGTCGGTCATCGCGGTGCTCCTGCTCGCGGAGCGCCGCACCACCAGGGGCGGCGACTTCGTCGCCGAGGCCGCGGTGGTCGCCGACTCGGCGGCCGACAGGTCCCAGCAGCGCGAGGACGGCGCGACGGAGATCTTCCCGCTGACGCTGTTCGCGGTCGTCGGCATGATGATGTTCGTCGTCGCCGGCGACCTGCTCACCATGTTCGTCGCCCTCGAGATGTTCAGCCTCCCGCTGTACCTGCTGTGCGGCCTCGCCAAGCGCCGCCGCCTCATCAGCCAGGAAGCGGCCCTGAAGTACTTCCTCCTGGGCGCGTTCGCCTCGGCGTTCTACGTCTACGGCATGGCGATGCTCTACGGCTTCGCCGGCACCGTGGACCTCGCCGGGATCAACCAGGCGGGCGTCTCCTCGGGCCAGCCGCGGCTGCTGCTGTACATCGGCGTCGCCATGCTCGCGGTCGCCATGCTGTTCAAGGCCGCCGCCGTCCCGTTCCACATGTGGACCCCGGACGTCTACACCGGCGCGCCGACGCCGGTGACCGCCCTGATGGCCGCGTGCGTCAAGGTCGCGGCCTTCGGCGGGCTGCTGCGGGTCTTCAACGTGGGCTTGGAGTCCTCGGCCTGGGACTGGCACATGATCCTCACGATCATCGCGATCGCGACGATGCTCGGCGGCGCGATCTTCGCCGTCACGCAGCGCAACATCAAGCGCCTGCTCGCCTACAGCTCCATCGCGAACGCGGGCTACCTGCTCATCGGGATCATCACCCTCGGCGACGCGGTCGGCTCGACGATGTTCTACCTGGCCGCCTACGGCTTCACCGCGATCGCCGCGTTCGCCGTCGTCTCGCTCGTGCGCGACGGCGACGAGGAGGCGACGCACCTGTCGCGCTGGGCCGGGCTCGGCAAGAAGTCCCCGGGCACCGCCGCGGTCTTCACGGTCCTCATGCTGGCGCTCGCGGGCCTGCCGTTCACGAGCGGGTTCACCGCGAAGTTCGGCCTGTTCGCCGACGCCCTCGGCGCCGGCGAGGTCGGCCTCGTGATCGTGGGCGTGGTGTCCTCGGCGATCCTGGCGTTCCCGTACCTGCGCGTGGTGGTCCTGCTGTGGCTCAACGAGCCCGCACCGGACGCCCCGACGGTCAACCTGCCGAGCCCGATGGCCGGAAGCGTGGTCGCCGTGGGCGTGGCGGCCACCCTGGTCCTCGGCGTGGCCCCCGGCTTCCTACTCGACATCGTCGACCAGGCGAGCACCTTCCTGAACACCTAGCACGCCAACAGGAAAGCCGCCGGAGAGCAGGGCTCTCCGGCGGCTTTTCGCGTACCGCGGCAACGGGAGCGCTCCGCTACTATGAGTACTGCTCCGCATTGGCCCGATTCGCCCCTGAAGTCGCCAATGCGCCAACCCCTGACGCAGAGGAGATCCCGCCTTGGGCGACAGAAACTTCGACCCTGAAGCCACCAGAGAAGTCGCACAGAACGCCGTGCCGACCATCGCCACTGCCTACGCCGAACTCAGCGAGAAGGTGGTCGACGCCGGTGAGAACATGGAGAACGGCGGTGTCTCAGAGGAGATGAACGCCTACTTCACCGACTACCATCTGCTGCTTCGCAATGCGACGACCGAGACCTCCTTCGAGCGCTACCACGACTTCGCCTTCTACACTCCCGAGCGGTTCAGCGACGCCGAGATCGACTACTCGACCGAACTCGGTGCCGACTCGGCCTGGCAGGCTTCGCGCATCACCGCCCAGGAGACTCCCACGGTGAAGTCGGAGCAGCGGGTGATGGCGACCGCGGTGCTGCTCGGCGACTTCTATGTTCTCGAGATTCTGGTGCGGTTCGAACCTGGAACGGTGCAGCGTGCAGATTGCGGGCCGATCGCCGGGGAGGACTGCGTCATGACCGCGACCTCCATGGCCGAGTTCCTTGCGACGAGCGGGCATCTCGAAGAGCTGCACGCCGGCCTTGAAACGGCCGTCGACGGGACCGCCTAGTGGTGATCGATCCCTATGCGCCGCTCGAGGAGCACTCGACTGACGATCTCGTTGCCGAGATCCGGCGCCTCAACCGTGTGTGCTTCGAGCACGAGCAGGCCCGTGAGCAGCTGGAGTGGCGCATCTCGGCGCTCACCGACGAGCGGCTTCACGAGGTGAAGGAGGAGACCGATCGTCTCCAACTGAAGGGGTTCGTCAAGGGAGTGTCCGCGATGGTGGTGTGCTACCTGGTGATTCGCGTGCTGGGCATCTGGGGCGCCTTGGGGCCGCGCGCGTTCTGGAGCTGAAGACGGCGAGGGGCCGCGAGGAGCATTCGCTCCTCGCGGCCCCTCGGCAGCGCTCTAGGCGGCTTCGACCGATTCGAGTTCCGCCGTGTCCGACAGCTCGCGGTCGATCTCCTCGAACAGGACCTCGGCGGCGAACCAGGCCCTCGCGCCCCGCGCTCGCAGCAGCAGGAGCGTCGCGGTCGGGAACGAGCCGCACACCACCAGCATCGCGGCGGCGCTCAGGAAGAACGGGGCCTCGTCGGGGAACGTCGCGAAGTACGCCCGGCCGAGGATCCACAGGTACATCGCGAACGGCACGATCGCCAGCGCCCACCACGCGGCCCTGACCGCGTGCGCGCGGCGCTGCCCCAGGCGGATCGCGATGAACGGCATCGAGACGGTGATGGCGACGCTGAGGAGGATCGTCACCGCGTTCTCCAGCCCGATGCCGCTGACGATGTCGAGCATCGTCTCGTGGCTGGACTCGGATCTGGTCGCGTCGAACAGGAACCGCACGCCGATCGAGTAGACGAGCACGATCGCGGCGAACTGGAGCCAGATCACGCCTTGGGCGGCGAGGACGGTCTTCGGCTTGGCAGAGGGCCCGGTGAGCTTGGGTCGCACTGCGCTCCCTTCTCGGCGGCGGTGCCGCGCGCCGGAGAGTGTCGCCCGGCGAGGTGGGGCGGCGGAGCGCCCGGCGGCCGGGGGGACGAACAACTGCCGCGCCCTGGGGAGCGACGGCGCTTTGAACGATAGCGAATCTCGTCCACCTCCAGGCAGGCGGTGCGGCCGGGAACACAGCCGCATGCCCGGAACCGGTCCCGGACGGCCCGACCGCCCCCTCGGAGCCGGTCGCCGCGCCCGGTTCCCGGGCCCTTGACAGCCATAATTCTGAAAGTTACTGTCAAATGATAGCTACTTCCAGAAATGAGAGACCATGACACCCGTATCCGCCCGCCGCCGCTGGTGGGCCCTCTTCGCGCTCTTCTTCGGCCTCCTCGTCGTCGGCCTGGACGTCACGATCCTCAACGTCGCCCTGCCGACCCTCGCCGTCGATCTCGACGCCTCCACCGCCGACCTCCAGTGGATCGTCGACTCGTTCCTCGTGGCGCTGGCGGCCCTGCTCCTGCCCGCGGGCCTGCTCGGCGACCGGCTCGGCCGCAGGAAGGTCCTCCTCGCCGGACTCGCGATCTTCGCCGCCGCCTGCGCGCTCGCCTCGTTCGCCGACTCCGTCGGCATGCTCATCGCCGCCCGCGCCCTCATGGGTGTCGGCGCCGCCGTGGTCATGCCCGTCTCGATGGCCGTCGTGCCCTCGATGTTCAGCGGCGCCGAGCGCACCCGCGCCATCGCGTTCCTGACCGCCGGCATGGCGATCGGCCTGCCGCTCGGGCCGCTCCTGGGCGGCTGGCTCCTGGAGCACTACGAGTGGAACTCCGTGTTCCTCATCAACGTCCCGCTGCTCGTCCTCGGCTTCATCGCGATCGCGGTGCTCCTGCCCGAGTCCACCGACCGCAGCGCGCCCCGCCTCCAGCCGCTCGCGACCCTCGCGGCCGTGCTCGGTCTCGGCGCGTTCGTGTACGGGATCATCGAGGCGCCCGTCGAAGGCTGGACCTCCGCGCCCACGCTCGTCGGCGGCATCGGCGGCCTCCTCCTGATCGCGGCGTTCGCCGTCTCGCAGCTGCGGTCCGGCGCCCCGATGGTCGACCTCGGCCTCTTCCGCGACCGGGCGTTCCTGTGGGGCTCGATCGTCGCCACCGCGGCCTCGATGCTCATGATGGGCGCGCTGTTCCTCGTGCCGCAGTACCTCCAGATCGTGGAGGGCCACAGCGCCTTCGGTACCGGGCTGCGGCTGCTGCCGATGATCGGCGGCCTCATGGTCGGCGGCCTGGCCTCCGAACGCGTGGCCGAGCGCTTCGGGCACCGGGCCGCCATCGTGTGCGGACTGGGGCTCACCGCCGCCGGCTGCCTGATCGCGCTGCTCACCGACCCCGGCTCGAGCTACGGGCTGGCCGCGACCTGGCTCGCCGTCCTCGGCGCGGGCTTCGGCATGTCGCTCGTCCCCGCGACGGACGCGGTCCTCGCCGCGCTGCCCCCCGAGCGCGCGGCCGTCGGCTCGGCGCTGATGCAGACGATGCGCCAGACCGGCGGCGCGGTCGGCGTCGCCGTCCTCGGTTCGATCGCCTCCAGCGTCTACCGCGCCGAACTCGACCTGCCGCCGCTCCCGGCCGATGCCGAGCGGGCCGCCGAGGACTCGGTCGCGGGAGCGGCCGCCGTCGCCGAGGCGCTCGGCGCACCGGGGATCGCCGAGGCCGCGAACGGCGCGTTCACCGATGCGATGTTCGCGGTGTTCCTGGTCTGCGCGGTGCTCGCCGGGGCCGTCAAGGTCGCGGCGGGGCTGAAGTTCCCCAAGCGGGTGGCCCCGTCCGCGGACGAGGGACAATCGCAGCATGAACCGTCCCGGGCTGCGTGAGCGCAAGAAGATCGAGACCCTGCACCGAATCCAGGGGGAGGCCCTGCGCCTGTTCGACGAGCAGGGCTACGACGCGACCACGATCGAGCAGATCGCCGAGGCCGCCGGGGTCTCCCCTTCGACCTTCTACCGCTACTTCCCGGTCAAGGAGGACGTGGTGGTGCAGGACGAGTACGACCCGATGATCGTGCGGGTCTTCGAATCCCAGCCCGCCGACGCGCCGCCGCTCGAAGCGCTGCGCGCGGTGCTCGCCGACCTGTTCGCGCAGTTCACCGCCGAGGACTTCGAACGCATCCGCCGCAGGGTCAGACTGATCTTCGCCGTTCCGGCCCTGCGCGCCCGGCAGCTCCAGCAGACCACCGCCACCGAGCGCCTGCTCGCAGCGATGGTCGCCGAGCGGTCGGGCCGCTCGCCGGAGGACCTGGAGGTCCGCCACTTCACGGCGATGGTCGTCGCCTCCTGGATCGTCGCGATCGACACCTGGGCCCACGCGGGCGACGAGGACCTGGTCGCGGTCATGGACCGCTGCCTCGTCCACCTCGAAGCGGGAGTCCCGCTCTAACCTGTAGCGCGCCGTGACACGCGGTGCTACGATTTTAGTATGGAGACCATTACTCAACGCGAACTGCGGAACAACTCCGCCGCGATCATGGACGCGGTCGAGCACGGCCAGACCTTCGTGATCACCCGCAACGGTGTCGAGGTCGCGGAGGTCCGCCCACGCAACCGCCGCCGCAAGCTCACCACTGCCGAGTTGGTTGAGAAGCTTCGGCGGGTGCCGAAACTCGACTACGCGGAGATGCGCACCGAAGCGGACGAGTTCTTCGGCGAGAACCGCCTTGGTGACAACGATCCGTGGGAGCGACGGTGACCGAGCCTCGTGGTGTGCTCGACACCTGTACGTTCATCGATCTGACCGAAATCGATCTCGGGCTGCTCCCCGCGATCTCTGAGCTGACCGCGATCAGCATGACCGAGCTCCACCAGGGTGTCGCGATGGCCACCACCGCTACTAAGCGCGCTCTCCGGTTGGAGGTTCTCAATACCGCGATCGACCAGTTCGACCCGCTCCCTTACGATGCCGAAGCGGCCAGCAGGTTCGGGACGCTCGCGGCAATGACGGTTGACCAAGGGCGCTCACCGAAACCGCGACAAATGGATCTGATGATCGCAGCCGTCGCCTCGGTTCATGAGCTGCCGCTGTACACCCGCAATCCCGCCGACTTCAAGGGATTGGAGTCGGTTCTGCGGGTCATCGCGGTCTAGGCGTCGCGTTCGATCATGTAGTCGCAGATGTCGACCAGGGCCTTCTGGGCGTGGCCTTCGGGCAGCGACTCGGCGAGGGTCCTGGCCCGCTCCTGGTACTGGTGCAGCGTGGCCTTCGCCTGCCCGATCGCCTTCGAACCGCGCAGCAGCGCCAGCGCTTCGGGCAGGTCCTCCTCCGCCACGGGGCCCGCGACGAGTTCCCTCAGCCGCGCGTCCTGCTCCTCGCCGCCCGCGAGCGCGTACAGCACCGCCAGCGTCGGGATGCCCTCGAGCAGGTCCGTGCCCGGCGTCTTCCCCGACGAGTCGGAGGTGATGTCGATGATGTCGTCGGCGATCTGGAACGCGACCCCGATGACCTCGCCGAACTCCTCGGCCGTCGCGATGGTCCGCTCGTCGGCGCCCGAGAGCCACGCGCCGAACTTGGCGCACGTGGCGATGAGCGACCCGGTCTTCTCCGAGAGGATCTCCAGGTGCCATTCGACGGCGTCGATCCCGTCGGGCCTGGGCATGGTCTCGTTGATCTGCCCGCGCACGAGCCGCGCGAACGTCGCGGCCTGGAGGCGCACGGCCTCGGTGCCCAGTTCGGACATGATCTGCGCGGCCTGGCTGAACAGGTAGTCGCCGGTGAGGATCGCGACCGAGTTGTCCCAGCGGGCGTTCGCGCTCGGGGCGCCGCGGCGCATGAGCGCCTCGTCCATGACGTCGTCGTGGTAGAGCGTCGCCAGGTGCGTCAGCTCCAGCCCGACCGAGGCCTCGAGGATGTTGGGGCGGTTGGGGTCTCCCAGGTGAGCGCACGCGAGCGTCAGCATCGGCCTGAACCGCTTCCCGCCGGCGCGGATGAGGTGGGACCCGGACTGCCGCAGCAGCGGCTGGTCGGTGTCGACCGCTTTGAGCAGGCGCTCCTCGACGAGGTCGAGGGAGGCCTGCATCGACTCGGCGAAGGCCTCGTCGGTAAAGGTCAGCGCTGTCTGGGAGCGTCGGGTGGTCACCACGGCCTCACCTTATCGTGTGGCCGCTGCGGCTGAGACGGCACGGGAACTGGGAGTCGTCCGCGCCGCAATGAGGATCGTCAATGCCGGGCCCGCTTGTAGGCGAGGCTTCCCGCGACGATGAACAGGGCCGACAGGCCCATCGCGACGATCGTCGCGATCCAGCCCGCGGCCCACCCGTGGTGGTCCACGAGGAGTCCGAAGCCGATCGGCCCGACGGCGCCGCCGAGGAAGATCCCGGTCTGCGTCACCGAGGTCGCCAGCGCCGGAGCGTCGGGGTACCGCTGGGTCACGGCGTGGTTCATCAGCCCCGGCCAGGCCCAGCCGAGCGCGTAGGCCGCGACGGTGCCCAGCGGCAGCAGCCACGGCAGTTCGAACAGGTACGTCGCGAGGCCGGCCGCGCCGCCGACGAGCATGAGCGCGATGATGCCGAACTCGCCGCCCTTGCGGAAGTCCGCGATCGCGCCGAAGCCGGTGCGGCCGATGATGCCCGCGATGCCGCCGATCGTCAGCACGAGCCCCGCGTAGCGCTCGGACCCGCCGATGTCCACGGTGTACGTGGTCAGGAACGAGCCGATCGGCGTGGCCGCCGAGGCGCCGAGGCAGGTGGCGGCGGCGAACAGCAGCAGCCGCAGGTCGAAGCCCCTGGCGTCGGCCTTCTTGGGCCGCACCGCGGGCTTGCCGAGCCCGGCGAGCGGGATGAGCGCGAGCAGGACCAGGGCGGCGCCGAGCACGAACGCCCACCGCCATCCGAGGGTCAGCGCCACGGCCGGGACGCTGAGCCCGCCGAGCATGATGCACAGCGGCACCGACGCCTGCTTGGCGCCGAACAGGAGTCCCCTGCGGCCCATGGGCGCCCACTCGGTGAGCACCGTGTTGGACGCGAGCTGGCCGAGCCCGTTCGCGGGCGCGCACAGGATCATGAACGCCGTCAAGACCGCCGGGTGGTGCGCGAAGGCCGCGATCCCGAGCATCGCCGCGGCCGAGAGCGCGACGGCGATCCTCGCCGTGATGAGCGCGCCGAACCGGTCGACGAGGCGCCCCGAGGGCACTGTGGTGAGTGCGGAGACCGCGAAGTAGAGCCCCGAGACCAGGCCGATCGCGCTGACGCTCATGCCCAGTTCGCCCGAGACCTGGACGGCGAGCCCGCCGAAGAGGAACAGCGGGAGGACGGCGGCGACCTGGACGCTCATGGCGGTCACGACGGTCGTGGAAGTCCTGGGGGCCGTGGGGGCTGCGGTGGCGGTGGGCACGTCGGCAACCGTACTCCAAGCGGCCGAATCGTCCCAGATCCTGTTCACATACAGGGATTTAGCGCTATGCGTAGCCAGTACGGGTGAACCGTCTTGACGCGACCACACAGCGTGTGCGACGGTGGACTCGGCCTCGCATTTCGGGCTTCAGAAGACCGCGTCACCCAGTCGTTCCCCGCCCCGGTTCCGTCCGCGATCAGCCCTTCCCCTTGCGGGGGAGACGAAACGCGGCGGCCCTGGTGGGAGGGAGCCGCCGCGTTTCGGTTATTCGAATGTCCGCGGAGGCGACGAGGAAGTTTGGTGGGGACTCGACGCCGCCGCCGCGGGTTGTCCGCGACCGGCAAGCCGGTGCGCGAACGGTGCTGACACATAGATACTGCCTTGAATGCGACGGTGACGCAACCGGCTGTTGTTTATATAGTTAGATCACGGCCGACCTGGCCGGTGCCGGACCCGGCGCCGAGCCTTCGGGTCAACGGCGGCAATTGGAGCGGCGGCATGGTGGAGCAGCGGCGACCAGGAGACGAGTCGCGCAGGGGCGACCCGGGCGAGTCCGGCGCGCGCTCGCGCGTGGGGCGCTCCAGGCCCGATCGACCGAATATCAAGGCCCCCAAAATGGCCGGAATACATCCGGCGCAGGCCGAACCGACCAAGATGATCCAGAGCGTCCAGCGGGCGCTGCGCATCATGGAGCTCGTCGGCCGCCACGCGGACGGCGTCTCCGCGCCGCGCATCGCGTTCGAGTGCGGCCTCAACCGGGCCACCGCCTACAACCTGCTGCGGACCCTCGTCTACGAGCGCTACCTGCGCCGCGACGACGAGGGCCGCTACTCCCTGGGCCTGGAGGTCTCCGACCGGTACTCCGAGCTGACGCGCGCGATGGCGGGCCCGAGCACCTGCGGGCAGTACATGCGCCGCATGTCGACCGAGACGGGCTACTCGACCTTCGTGGCGCGCTTCGTCGAGGGCCGCCCCGCGGTCACCGACGTCATCGAGGGCAACAAGAGCCCGCACGTGGAGGACCTCATCGTCGGCTTCGACGACGGCGCCCACGCCACCGCGCTCGGCAAGGCCCTCCTGGCGACGCTCCAGCCGATGGACCGGGCCCGCTTCCTGCGGTCCGCCGGGATGCGCAAGTTCACCGGCCACACCCTCACCGAGCCCGACGCGTTCGAGTACGACCTCGCCGTCTACGGCGAGTCCGGCGTGTACGCCGAGATCGGCCAGTTCAAAGAGGACGTGGCCTGCGCCGGGGTCGTGATCCGCGAAGGGGAGGCCCCGGCCGAGCGGATCGTCTTCGCCGTCGCGCTGCCCCTGGAGGACCTCCGCAACACCTGGCCGATCCTCACCCAGCGCCTGCGCGAGGCCGCCGCCGAACTCCAACCGCTGCTCTAGCCGGGCAACCCCGCCGCATCGGGCGCGCGTACTGAGGGGGTCGAAGTACCGACCCCTTCTGAGAGGACAGCCTTCCGATGCAGCGGACCACCACCGCGGGCCTGATCGGCCTCGCGGTCATCCTGGCGGCCACGGCCGCCTGCTCCGACGACTCCGGAGCCGACGCGGCCGGCGGTGACGGCGAGCCCGCCGGCGCGGGGGAGGAGTTCGACGGGCCGCGCCTGGTCGACATGGTCAACGAGAGCGCCCGGCTCCAGTACGAACTGGAGAGCGCCGAGATCCGGATCATCAAGAACTGCATGGAGCTCCAGGGCTTCACCGTCCACGACCAGTTCTGGTTCACGGCCGGCGAGCCCGCGGAGCAGGACGCGCTGTTCGGCGCCGACGACTGGGGCGACTGGATTCCCGAGGTCGAGGAGGCCGCCGAGTTCGGCCTCGGCCACTGGGCGTACAGCGACGAGGGCCAGTCCGACGACGCCCTCGAGGCCTACTACGAGCACCAGGGCATCGACCCCTCGGCGGAGGAGGCCATGGCCTCGGGCGACGGGGGTGGGGGCGCGATGCCCGACAACAGCGCGTTCGAGGCGCTCAGTCCCCAGGAGCAGTACGACTGGTACGTCGCCTACTGGGGCGAGGAGGCCGCCGCGCAGGAGAACGGCTACCTGATCGGCGAGGACCGGCCGGATTCCGGCGGCGAGGCCACCGACGGCGAGATCGAGCTCGGCGGCGACTTCGACTACGTGCAGGCCGAACCGGGCGGCTGCCAGCGCGAGATGATCGACGCCCTCTACGACGACCTGCAGCTGGTCGTGGACTCCGAGGGCGAGGGCGACGCGGACCGCACGGCGGTCTGGACCTGGGTCCCGGTGAACCCCGTGGACGACTTCGCGGTCTACGAGGAGTTCGACGTCCTCTACGGCGAGCGGCTTGCCGCGGTCCAGGGCGAGCTGGTCGACTGCCTCGCCGAGCACGGCCGCCCCGGCTGGGAGTTCGACGAGGAGGGCTCCCTGCCGATCTCCGACTACCTCTACGAGCTGTACGACGGCGAGGTGGACGTCCACGAGCACCCGGACCTGCCCGGCGACGCCCCGTCCGACTACGAGGGCAAGAAGGCCTTCGAGATCGCGTTCGCCGTCGAGCTCGCCGAGTGCGGCGACGAGACGGGCTACCGCGAGACGGCGGCGCAGGCGTGGGCCGACACGCAGAACGAGTACTACCTGTCGATCGAGACGTCGGTGTACGCCTGGCAGGACCAGATCCGCGGCATCCTCGAGACGGCCCAAGAGGTCATCGGGGGCTGAGCCACCGCAACCGAGTGCTCAGCGGTGGCCTGCGGACCGACGTTCGCAGGCCACCGGGACCGCTACTCGGTGAACCCCTGGTAGGAGCACCCGGCGATGGCGTGGCACAGGCGCATCCGGTAGGCGACGAGTTCGAGCACGTTGTAGTTGAAGCTCACCGGGTTGCCGTCGCCGGCCCCGTTGTGCTCGCACCGCAGCGTGGCCCAGCCGTGTGTCGGCGTGTACACCTGGAGGCACCCCTCGGGCCCGTAGCCGTCGGCTTGGTCGTCGTAGATCTTGAAGACGTCGCCGTCGTCCACGTGGACCATGTGCGCGACCTGCCGGCCGTCGATGTCCGAGAGCAGCAGCAGCGTGTTGCCCGCGAAGGCCGGGCTGGTGGTGCTCAGCAGCACCGTGACGCCGAGGGCGAGCGTGAGCCCCAGGCGCATTGTCCAACGCTTGATCATGCGTGTTCCTCCTTGTACCGCAAGCGATCACCTCGATGGTGTCGAGATGACTTCGCGGTGGGAGGACGTTCCCTGCGTCACACCGGTTGCCTCAATGGACAGGTGTCCTCCCGCACCGTTCCCGGAAAGCATTGCCGCCCGCGGATCGTGTCCACGGGCCGCCGCACTGACGTAGTGGTTCGTGGCGATGTGCCACATCGCCTGTATCGTCGGTCTATGGGCGAGACGATCATCAAGGAGAAGGTGAAACGGGGAATGGCGGGCACGCCCCCTCTGGACTACCGCCGGTTGCGCGCCGACCTGGACGAAGCCTTCGACACCGAACTGAGCGACCCCTACGAGCGTAGCGATGACTGTTCGAGCCGCTGAGCTCGCTGGTGCAGGTCCATGCCGTCTAGCGAAGCGGAAGGGCCGACCCCCGCGGGGGTCGGCCCTTCCCCTTGTGTCCCTTAGAGCACGGTCCAGGTGTCGCCGGAGTGCAGGAGGCGGTCGAGGGCCTCGGTGCGGTCGACGCCCGCGGCGGCCTCGTCGACCTGGCTGCGCACGCCCTTGTCGTACGTGGGCCGCTTGACGTTGCGGAACACGCCGATCGGGGTGTGGTCGAGCGCGACGCCCGACAGGCGCGAGAGCGCGAACGCGTAGGCCGGGTCGTCGACGTCGGCCTTGTGGACCACCACGTCGGCCTCGTCGACCTCGGCGGCGTCCCTGACCTGGAGCCCGTAGCCGGACTGCACGACGACCTTGTCGCCGTCGGCCCCGCCGAAGCGGATCGGCTCGCCGTCCTGGAGGCGGATGATCGACTCGTCGCGGGTCTCGGGGTTCTTGAGGACCTCGAACGCGCCGTCGTTGAAGATCGGGCAGTTCTGGTAGATCTCGACGAACGCCGAGCCCTCGTGCTCGGCCGCGGCCCGCAGCACCTCCTGGAGGTGCGCCCGGTCGGAGTCGAGCGTGCGGGCCACGAACGTGGCCTCGGAGCCCAGCGCCAGCGACAGCGGGTTGAACGGCGAGTCGACCGAGCCCATCGGGCTCGACTTCGTGAGCGTGCCCGCCCCCGACGTGGGGGAGTACTGGCCCTTGGTGAGCCCGTAGATCCGGTTGTTGAACAGCAGGATCTTCAGGTTCACGTTGCGGCGCAAAGCGTGGATGAGGTGGTTGCCGCCGATCGACAGCGCGTCGCCGTCGCCGGTGACGACCCACACCGACAGGTCCGGGCGCGAGACCGCGAGGCCGGTGGCGATGGCCGGGGCGCGGCCGTGGATCGAGTGGATGCCGTACGTGTTCAGGTAGTACGGGAACCGCGAGGAGCAGCCGATGCCGGAGACGAACGCGATCTTCTCGCGCTCCAGGCCCAGCTCGGGCAGGAACGACTGGACCGCGGCCAGGATGGCGTAGTCGCCGCAGCCGGGGCACCAGCGCACCTCCTGGGTCGACTTGAAGTCCTTGGCCTTCAACTTCGGGGCGTCGAGCTTGACGTCAGCCATTCTTGATGACCTCCTCGAGGGCGTCCTGCAGTTCGTTGGAGGTGAACGGCAGTCCGCGCACCTGGTTGTAGCCGACCACGTTCGTGCCGGGGAAGTTGCCGCGCAGCAGGAGCGCGAGCTGCCCCAGGTTCATCTCGGGGACTACGACGCGGTCGTAGCGGGCGAGGACCTCGGCGGTGTTCTTCGGCATCGGGTTGAGGTAGCGCAGGTGCGCGCGGGCGATCGGGACGCCCTTGTCGCGCAGGCCGCGCACGGCCGCGCCGATCGGGCCCCACGTCGAGCCCCAGCCGAGGACCAGCACGTCGGCGTCGCCGACCGGGTCGTCCACTTCGAGGTCGGGCACGTCGACTCCGGCGATCTTCGCCGCGCGCGTGCGCACCATGAAGTCGTGGTTGGCCGGGTCGTAGGAGATGTCGCCGGTCTTGTCGGCCTTCTCGATGCCGCCGATGCGGTGCTGGAGGCCGGGAGTGCCGGGGACGGCCCACGGCCGCGCCAGGGTCTCGGGGTCGCGCAGGTACGGCAGGAACACCGGCTCGCCCTTGGCGTCGACGCCGTTCGTCTCGGTCGCGAACGGGACCGAGATGTCGGGCAGGTCGGCGAGCTCGGGCAGCTTCCACGGCTCGGCGCCGTTGGCGATGTACCCGTCGGACAGGACCATGACCGGCGTCCGGTAGGCCAGCGCGATGCGCGCGGCCTCGAGCATGATGCCGAAGCAGTCCGAAGGGGACTGCGGCGCGAGGATCGCGATCGGTGCCTCGCCGTGGCGGCCGAACATGGCCATCACGAGGTCGGCCTGCTCGGTCTTGGTCGGCAGGCCCGTCGAGGGGCCGGCGCGCTGCACGTCCACGACCAGGAGCGGCAGCTCCAGGGAGACGGCGAGCGAGATCGTCTCGGACTTGAGCGCGATGCCCGGGCCCGAGGAGGTGGTGACGCCGAGCGCCCCGCCCCACGAGGCGCCCAGGGCCGCGCCGACCGCGGCGATCTCGTCCTCGGCCTGCACGGTGGTGACGCCGAAGCGCTTGTGCTTGGACAGCTCGTGGAGAATGTCGCTGGCCGGGGTGATCGGGTACGCGCCCAGGAACACCGGCAGCCCGGAGGCGACGCCCGCGGCGGTGATGCCCCACGCGAGCGCCGTGTTCCCGGTGATGTTGCGGTAGGTGCCCGCGCTGAGCTTCGCCGGCGGGATCTCGAACCGGACCGCGAAGGCCTCGGTGGTGTCGCCGTAGTTCCACCCGGCCTTGAGCGCGGCGATGTTCGCCTCGGCGATGAGCGGCTTGGCCTTGAACTTGCCGCGCAGGAACTCCTCGGTCGCCTCGATCGGGCGCGAGTACATCCACGACACGAGTCCGAGGGCGAACATGTTCTTGGACCGCTCGGCGTCCTTCTTGCTGACCTCGAACTCGGCCAGGGCCCCGATGGTGAGGCTCGCGAGCGCCACCTGGTGCACCTGGAAGTCGTCCAGCGAGCCGTCTTCGAGCGGGTTCGCCTCGTAGCCGACCTTGGTGAGGTTCCGCTTGGTGAACTCGTCGGTGTTGACGACGATGGTGCCGCCGGACTTGAGGTCGCGCAGGTTCGCCTTGAGCGCCGCGGGGTTCATCGCGATGAGGACCTCGGGGTGGTCGCCCGGGGTGAGGATGTCGGTGTCGGCGAAGTGGATCTGGAAGCTCGACACCCCCGGGAGGGTCCCGGCGGGGGCCCGGATCTCGGCGGGGTAGTTCGGGAGGGTCGACAGATCGTTGCCGAGCTTTGCGGTCTCGGCGGTGAAGCGGTCTCCCGTGAGCTGCATTCCGTCGCCGGAGTCCCCTGCGAAGCGGATGACGACCCGGTCAAGCTGCCGGACGGTGTTCACCTAGTTCTCCTCATGCGGGTTCTGGTGCACGCAGGACTGCGGCGTTTCGGGCTGGGGAGCGGGGGGCTCCGCCAGGTCTTACTTGCGATGCTACGCGGCGCCCGCGGCGCGATGCCAATGCAGCGCGGCGTGCGCGATGTAGGCGACACCACTTGACGACATACCTCTCACCTGCTGGGATAGGACAGCCTAACAAGTGACGTGGACCTCTCGATCCGGCTGTGCCGACGCCGGATCCGAACCGGCGGCGCGTCCTTCCATCGTCCCGGATCGTGGGCTCTCATGGGGTCCGGCGACACGCCGCGGACCGCTCGCGGCCGCGGATCGGACTCGCGTCCCGGCCGAGTCGACCGTACTTTCTGGAGCGGCGCTGCCAGGAGCGGCGCGGTCAGGACCCGCTGGAGGAGGTGCCGGCGCTCGTGCCGGCGTCGGTGGTCGGGGTCTCCGACGGCGTGGAGCTGCTGGAGCTCTCGTCGGCGGTCGGCTCGGCGGTCGCGCCGTCGTCGACGAGCACGAACAGCTCCTCTTCGGCGTCCCACTCGTAGTCGGCCGTCCAGGCCGCCTCGGCCCCGTCGAGGCCTTCGACCGCGACGATCCCGTCCTCGACCGAGGTGACGGCGGTCAGCTCGTGCTCGCCGTCCGGCTGCCACACCCACCCGAAGGAGGCCAGCACCGGACCCTCGTCCGCGTCCTCCTCCATCGTGAACGCGGCGACGCCGATCAGCTCGTCGCACCGCAGCGCCAGGATCGTGTCGTTCTCGCCGTCGCCGTCGGCGTCGCCCTCGGTGACGCCGACGATGCTCCAGCCGGTCTCGGCCGTGATCTCCCACGACTCGAAGTCCGCGGCCTGCGCGCCCTCCTCGCAGGAGTCGGCCCAGTCGCCTTCGAACGGGCCGCTGACGATCAGCGCCTCGAGGTCGTCGGCGGGCGGCGGGGGCGTGGAGACGGTCGACTCGCCGCCGGACATGCCCGGCGAGGCCGGGTCGCCGGGCCACGCGCTCGGCGACTCCTCCGAGGTCGCGTCGCCCACGGCGGCACTGCCGGCGTCGGGGGACTCGGGCCCGCCCGAGAGCGGGCCGAGGGTCTGCGCGACCGCGAAGCCGCCCGCGGTGACCGCGGTGCAGGCGCCCACGACCGCGGCGAGCGAGACGAGGCGGCGCCGGCGCAGCGCGGCCGGGCCGCGCATGATGAGGTCGTTGACCGGCGGGGGCGGGAAGTGCGCCGCCGATTCGGCCTTCAGGCTCGCGAAGGCCTCCGCGACCGCGCGGTCGTCATCGTGGGGGTCGATGGTCATGAGCGGTCCTCCTTCACGGAAGCTCGGCGGCCCGCGGGCCGCGGCAGGCGCTGCGCGCCCGGGATCGCGCGCCTGATGCGGATCGGCATGGTGTCGGGGTCGTCGGAGGCCGCGGTCTTCGCGGACGGGGCCCCGCCGTCGGTGAGCAGCACCGCGAGCTCCTTGCGGCCGCGGTGCAGCCAGGACTTGACGGTCCCCTCGCGCGCGCCCGTCTGGGCCGCGATCGCGCTGATCGTCATGTCGGCCATGTAGTGCATGACCAGGGCCTGGCGCCGCTTGGTCGGGATCTTCCTGAGCGCGGCGACCAGCGCGACGTGGTCGGCGCTCGCGGCCGGGGCGGGCTCGGGGGCCGAGGACTTCTGGAGGAACTTGCGCGCCACCTGGTTCCGGCGGTGCCGGCTCGTCGCGAGGTTCCACGCCACGCGGCGCACCCACGCGACCGGCTCCTCGTAACCGCCGACCTTGTCCCACCGCTGCCACGCCCGCAGGAAGGCCTCCTGGACCAGGTCCTGCGCTTCGGTGGCGTCCCCGAGGTACGCGCATACCTGGGCAGCGAGCTCCGAGAAGTGATTCTCGTAGAGGTCGGTGAACTCCGCCTCCGTTCGCACATCCGCTCCAGCGCAAGTAGGGGAATCAAGGGCATCCATCGGGCCCTGTCCGTCGTGCCCGGCGGCACCCATTGTCGCTTTCGCAAAGGCGGAGACACGAGGCGGGGTCGCCATGTCGACAACGCGGTCGGCGACCGCGACGGCGCTTCCGCGACCGGCCGGGCCGCGCACGAGCGCGTCGAACTCGACGCCCACCGGCCAGGTGCCCGACGCGATCCGGGTCCACTTCGCCGAGGCTGCGGCGGGCCGGCGGTCGGCCCGGTGCAGCGGAGCGCTGGCGGCGGTCATGCGGTGATCCCATTCCTTATGTCTGTGCTCAGCGGGCGGTACGGCCGCCCGACTGGCGCCGAACGGTTCTCGTGCGTCTTGCGGCGCGCGGGCGGCGGCCCTGGGAGCCGTCCGGCGTGAATCCTCTTCGTACAACAACACGTCCACGGGTGCCGAGCGGTTGCGCACAGTGCGCTGGAGTTCTACGAAAATTGTTCAAACCAGAACCTTCTCCGCAGGACCGCGAAACCCGGCGTTCAGAGGTTCCCGCCAACCCCCTTGCGGCATTAGGGTGTCGGTATGGACACCTCCGGACTCGGGAATTACGCGGTATTCGGGGTGCTGCTGCTGGCCGGCTTCGCGTTCGTGGCCGCCGCCATGGCGGCGAACCGCCTGCTGCGGCCCTCCGCGCCCTCGCCGGCGAAGGGCGCGACGTACGAGTGCGGCGTCGACCCGGTCGGCAAGGACTGGGCCCAGGTGCAGATCCGCTACTACGTCTACGCGTTCCTGTTCGTGCTCTTCGCGGTCGAGGCCGTGTTCCTGTTCCCGTGGGCCGCGGTCTTCCGCGAGTTCGGGACGGCCGCGGCGGTCGAGATGGGCCTGTTCGTCGGCGTCCTCGCCCTCGGACTCGCCTACGCCTGGAGGAAAGGGGTCCTGCGATGGCGGTGAACCTGCCGAATCCCGCCCGCGCCGGCGAGAACCCGAACGTCCTCGGGGAGCCGATCCGCTTCGTGCTCAACTGGGGCCGGCGCTATTCGCTGTGGGTCTTCAACTTCGGGCTGGCCTGCTGCGCGATCGAGTTCATCGCCGCCTCGATGAGCCGCCACGACTTCATGCGCCTGGGCGTGATCCCGTTCGCGCACTCGCCGCGCCAGGCCGACCTCATGGTCGTCTCCGGCACGGTCACCGACAAGATGGCCCCGGCGATCAAGCGCCTCTACGACCAGATGCCCGAGCCCAAGTACGTGATCTCCTTCGGCGCCTGCTCCAACTCCGGCGGCCCCTACTGGGACTCGTACTGCGTGACCAAGGGCGTCGACCAGATCATCCCCGTCGACGTGTACGTCCCCGGATGCCCGCCGCGCCCCGAGGCCCTGCTGTACGGCATCGGGCAGCTCCAGAAGCAGATCGGCGCCGAACCGCTTCGGCGAAGCGCGCGAGCCGGTGAATCGGCGCCGCGCAAGCCCGGCCTGCGCCCGCTGCTGAGGAGGCCCCGATGACCGACCCGCAGACCCAGGCCCCCGCACCCGACCCCTGGCACGGCCGCGTCGGCGCCGCCCTCGGCCTCGACGACACCGGTACCGACGGCCCCCGCGCCGTCGCGGACGTCGACGCCAAGGACTGGCGCGAAGCCGTCCGCATCTGCCGCGACGACCTCGGCTGCGACTTCTTCGACTGGCTCTCCGCCGTGGACGAGGGACCGGCGGACCCCGAAGGCGGGCGCCCCGGCGGCTTCCGCGTCGTCGCCCACCTCTGGTCGGTCGCCGAGCGCCGCGGCGTGCTGCTGCGCGCACTCCTCGCCGAAGGCGCCGTCGACTCCGTCACCGACCTCTACCCCGGCGCGGACTGGCACGAGCGCGAGACCCACGAGATGTTCGGCGTCGACTTCCCCGGCCACCCCGACCTCAAGCCGCTCCTGCTCGCCCCCGAATTCGAGGGCCACCCCCTCCGCAAGGACTTCGTGCTCGCCTCCCGCGTCGTCAAGGCCTGGCCCGGAGCCAAGGAACCCGGCGGCGACCGCCCGACCAAGCGCGCCCCCAAGCGCCCGCCCGGCGTCCCCGACGACTGGATCGAACCCGAGACCCGGCCCGCGCCCTCGACCCGGCGCCCGGACCCGCCGGAGGCCCCCGGTGCTGCTTGAGCTCGTCGTCAAGATCGCCGCCGTCCTCGCCGCGTTCCTGGTGCTGCCCCTGGTCGTCGGCCAGACCGAGCACAAGCTCATGGCGCACATGCAGGGCCGCCTGGGACCCATGCACGCCGGCGGCTTCCACGGCTGGGCCCAGCTCATCGCCGACGGCGTCAAGTTCGCCCAGAAGGAGGACCTCGTCCCCGACGCCGCCGACAAGCCCGTCTTCAAGCTCGCGCCCGCCGTCGCCCTCCTGCCCTACCTCCTGGTCATCCTCTTCATCCCGCTCGGCCCCGGCGACCTCGTCGGCTCGAACCTCGACATGGGCCTGTTCGTCGTCGTCGCGCTCGTCGGCATCGGCGTCCTCGCCGTCCTCATGGCCGGCTGGTCCTCGGCGAACAAGTACACCCTCGTCGGAGCCCTGCGCGGCGCCGCCCAGCTCATGGCCTACGAACTGCCGCTCGTGCTCGCCGCCGCGTCCGTCGCCGTCGCGGCCGGGACCCTGAGCCTCCCCGCGATCGTCGAGGCCTGGAACCCCTGGTGGCTGCTGTGGCAGTTCCCGGCCATGGTCGTGTTCTTCACCGCCGGGCTCGCCGAGATCCGCCGGCCCCCGTTCGACGCGCCCATCGCCGACTCCGAACTCGTCTTCGGCTACCTCACCGAGTACGCCGGGCTGCGCTTCGCGCTGCTGCTCCTCGCCGAGTACGTCGGCATCGTCGTCATCGCCGCGCTCACCACCGTGCTCTTCCTCGGCGGCTGGCGCGGCCCCGGCCCCGAATCCCTCGGCTGGCTGTGGACGCTCCTCAAGACCGGCGCCCTCGCGGCCGTCGTCATCTGGCTGCGCGTGGCCTGGCCCCGGCTCCGCGTCGACCAGATCCAGGCCCTGTGCTGGAAGGGCCTCGTGCCCGTCGCGCTCGCCCAGCTCGTGCTCACCACGACCGTCGCCCTGGCCCTCTGATACGCCTCTGTACCATTTGGTTTGATTGCGCCCCAACGCAACTGAATCGACCGCAACCCGCGTCTACACCGCATGGAAGGCAGAGAAACCTCCACCCGGACGGGACGCACGCTGCGGCTGCGGCGGATTCGCCGCAACGCCGCCGTCGGCGCCGCCGAAGTCCCCTCCGAGCAGCCGGGCCGCAAGGGACACCGCCGCAGAGGCAGGCGACGCCGGGGCCGCCGGCGCCGCATGGCCGCCCTCACCGCCGTGCTCGCGCTCCTGGCCGGGACCGCCGTCGTCGTCGGCTCGGTCTTCTACGCCGGCGTCGACCTCCCCGACGAGCTCGACGCCGCCCTCTCCCAGGGCTCCACCGTCTACTACAGCGACGGCACCACCGTCATGGGCGAACTCGCCGCCGAGCAGCGCACCTCCGTGGGCCTCGACGAGATCGCCGACGACCTCGAACACGCGCTCGTGGCCGCCGAGGACGCCAACTTCTACTCCCACCCCGGCATCGACGCGAAAGGCGTGCTGCGCGCCCTCGTCAACAACCTCACCGGCGGCTCCCAGCAGGGCGCCTCGACCCTGACCCAGCAGTACGTCGGCCTCGTCGCCGACATCCGCGGCGACGGCTCCTACCTCCGCAAGGCCCGCGAGGCCGCGATGGCGATGAAGCTGGAGGAGGAGTTCACCAAGGACGAGATCCTCAACCACTACCTCAACATCGTCTACTTCGGACGCGGCGCGTACGGGGTCGAGGCCGCCGCGCAGGCATTCTTCGGCCGCCCGGCCGCCGACCTCTCCACGTCCCAGTCGGCGCTCCTGGTCGCCCAGATCAAGTCCCCGGACGGGCCCTACGACCCGCGCGACCCCTACGACCAGGGCGGCACCGTCGAAGAGGCCACCGAACGCTGGGCGTACGTGCTCGACCAGATGGTCGCCACCGGCGAACTCGACCCGGTCAAACGCGGAGCGCTGACCGAGCTCCCCGAGACCCTCGACCCGACCGACGACGCCGAAGGGCTCGGCCCCGAGGGCTTCGTCACCAACGGGTTCGTGCTCGCCGAGCTGGCCGACGCGGGGCTCACCACCGACGAGGTGCTGCGCGGGGGCTTCGCCATCACCACCACGCTCGACGCCGAACTCCAGGAGACCGCGCTCGACCGCACGGGCCTGCGCGAGGTCACCGCGGACGACGAGGACATGTCGGCCGCTCTGGCAGCCGTCGAACCGGGCACCGGGCGGGTCCTCGCCTACTACGGCGGCGAGGACGGGGCCGGACTCGACCAGGCCGACGACGTCGGGCACCGCCCCGGCACCGCGTTCAACGTCGTCACCGCGGTGGCCGCCAACCTGGCGGGCCTCGACCTGATGAGCCCGGTCCTGGACGGCTCCTCGCCGCAGTACTTCGACACCTACCTCGACGAGGACGGCGAACCGAAGCCGCTGGTGAACACCGGCGGCGCTTCGGTCGAGTCGATCAGCTTCGAGCGGGCCGTCGTCGAGAAGCTCGACACGCCCGTCTACTCGGTCGCCGAGCAGATCGGTGGGGAGGCGATCGCCGCGGCCGCCGCCGGACTCGGGGTCGAGCGCCTGTGGGACCCGCACGACCTGGACGAGAACGGCGTGGCCGCCGAGATCGCGACCGGCGACGCCGCGGCCCGGTTCCACCCCGACCTCGGCATCGGCGCCTACCCGATGACGGTCCTCGACGCCGCGTCCGTGTACGCGGCCCTCGCGGCCGGAGGCACCGTCGCCGAACCCTATTTCGTGGAGCGCGTGAGCGGCCCCGACGGCCTCCTCTACGAGGCCGAACCCGAGATCGCCGAGGAGACGATCCCCTCGTGGGCGGTCAACAGGGCCCAGGCGTACCTTCTGACGCCCGCGAACGACCGGGACGAGCTCCCCCTCGCCGTCAACGCCTCGGCGACCTGGCACCTCGGGTCCGACCCGAACCTGGCGCTCGCGGTCTGGGCCGGGGACGAGCGCCGGGAAGGCGACGGCGCCTCCCCGTACAACACGGTCGCCGAGGGGATCTGGTGGACGTTGATGAAGTCCAGGCCCGACCGCTTCATCGCCGACCGGGAGGACTACGAGGCCCTGCAGGCCGAGGTGTGGGAAGACGAGCTCGCGTACGAGGAGTCCGCGAAGCCCGGCGCCGAGGACCCCGTCGCCGAGCCGCCGACCGAAGACCCCGCTTGATACACGAACACCGGTGCCCGGCCGCGACAGCGACCGGGCACCGGTGGAGGTTCTCGTGAGGCTCAGGCGGCCTTGGCGGCGCTGCCGGAGTCCGACTTCGCGGCCGACTTCTTGTCGCCGCCGCCCTCGGACTTGGTCTCGGCCTTCTTCGCGCCGTCCTTCGCCGGACCGTTCTTCGACCCGTTCGAGCTGAGCGAGGAGGAGTCGGTGGACCGCGAGTCGGTGCGGTAGAAGCCGCTGCCCTTGAACGTGACGCCCACGTTCCCGAAGACCTTGCGCAGCGCGCCCTTGGCGGCGCAGCTCGGGCAGTCGGTCAAGCGGGCTTCAGAGAACGACTGGTGCTTGTCGAACTCGTAACCGCACTCCTTGCAGCGGTATTCGTAGACGGGCACGTCCTACCTCCAGCAGTCAACTCAGATCCCGATCGACATTAGCAGTCAACGCAGAAGAGTGCTAATCCCATCCGCCCGGGGAGTGTGATCTCAGCGCAGCGACGTGAATCCCTTCGACGGCGTGATGACGCCCGTCACCGGCCGGTCGTGCGGTTCGGCCGGGACCGGCAGCCCGAACTCGCCTTCGCGCAGCAGCGCCACCACCGGCACGTCCGGTCCCACCCGCGCCAGCGCCCGGTCGTACGAGCCGCCGCCGCGACCCAGTCGAATCCCGTCATGTGAGACGGCCAGCCCTGGGACGATCACCACCGCGACATCCGCGACCGCCTCCGGGGGCAGCACCGCGTCCGCCCCCGGCACCTCGCCGGCCTCGCCCGTCGCCGGCTCCGACGAGCCCGCCCCGCCCACGTCGTCGCCCGTCTCCTCCAGGGGCCCAACGGGTACCGACTCGCGCCAGGCGAGATCGTTGTCGGGCAACAGCACCGGCAAGAGCACCTTGTAGACCACGCTGAGCCGTTCGGGCAGTTCGGGTTCCAGCGCCGAGCCCGGCTCCGCCCCGAACGGGCGGTACGCGGCGACCGTCGCGCCCTCCTCGACCGCTTCGATCAGGAAGTCCCGCAACGCCTTCCATGTGGCCAGATCGGCCTGTCCGCGTGCTTCGCCCGGCATCGCCGTGCGCCGCGCGAGCAGTTCCCGGCGCGCCGCCCTCTTCGTCTCGTGCATCGGCTTCCCCTTCGTCTCTACCTGCACCTCGAGGGTTTCCCCCGAATGGCCGGGCGCATTCATCCTTTCGGCCAGACTGCCAGAAAACCCCGTGCCGCGTCGTGTTCACTCAGTAGCGCTAGGTAGTGTTCTAGGGAGTGAACTTGAGGGGGCTTCGGTGTCGCTGCGCTCACGGCTCACCACGGCGTTCCTCGTCGTCGTGCTCGGGCCGGTCCTGGTGGGGGCCGTCTTCGTCGCTGCCGTGATGTCCCAGCTATCGGACTCCCGCGGCGAAGCGCTGGCGAATTCGGCCGTGACGATGGTCGACTCCACCCTCGGCACGATCTGCGAGCGCATCCAGGCCTCCGCGGCGGCCGTCGCCCTCAATTACAGCAACAGCAGCGGCAGCGAGGCGGACGCGGTCGAGATGGCCGCCCTCCTGGTCGACCGGTCCGTCATCGACGGCGTCGTCTTCTCCAGCATCGACACCGCCGGGGCCGAGGCCGCCCCCCGGGCCGACGTCGGCGTCGAGGCCCCCGACGGCGCGTGGGTCGACTGCGGCGAGACCGCCGCCTACGCCGGAGCCGGACCCATCGAAGCCCTCGGCGCCCAGGCCGAGGTCCAGGCCGCCGACGGCTCCACGGCCGTCTTCAGCGCCTTCCGCGTGGTCGACGTCGAGTTCCTCGGCCGCATCGCCCGCGTCGCCGACGCGGAGCTGGTCCTCCAGGACAGCC
Organism: Glycomyces harbinensis; assembly: GCF_900101745.1. Classification (GTDB taxonomy): domain Bacteria; phylum Actinomycetota; class Actinomycetes; order Mycobacteriales; family Micromonosporaceae; genus Glycomyces; species Glycomyces harbinensis. The sequence continues at coordinate 78,177 of NZ_FNAD01000010.1, forward strand.
GCACCGACCCGCTCGAGGCCGGCGCGGTCGACGCGGGCCGCTGGGACTTCACCGACGCGTTCCTGCCGCTGAGCATCGGCACCACCGCCACCGACGTGACCCCCATGTACTGGACCCTCGCGGCCATGGTCACCGCCTCGGCGGTCTGCGCCATGGGCCTGGCCGCCTGGCTCGCCCGCTCCACCACCCGCCCGCTCGCGGAGCTCTCGGCCGCCGCCGAGCGCGTCTCCGAAGGCGACCTCGACGTGCGCGTGCCCGCCCACGGCCGCGACGAGGTCGCGCACCTGGCGTTCGCGTTCAACCGCATGACCGCCCAGACCCAGGCGTACGTGCAGGCGCTCACCGCCTCCCGCGACCAGATGCGCGGCCAGCTCGGGCGCCTCGGCCAGACCCTGACCGCCACCCTCGACCTCGACCGCATCCTGGAGGTCATCCTCGACACCGCGATGGTCACCGCCGGGGCCGAGGCCGGCGTCGTCATGCTCGTCGACGTCGACGACGCCGACCAACTGCGCCAGCGGGCCGGCGAAGGCGACCTCGGCATCGACCAGCCCGCGTCCATCCGCATCGGCCAGGGCATCATCGGCGCGATCGCCGCCAGCGGCGCCCCCGCCCACGGCCGCATCACGGGCGGCGCCCTCGGCGACTGGCACCGCGCCGACACCGAACCCGACGCCCGCACCATCGTCGCGGTCCCCTTCAGCGGCCGCCAGCCCGTCGACCAGGACTTCATCGCCGGACGCCAGCCCTCCGAACCCGACCTCGGCGCAGCCCCGCAGCCCGGCGGGGTCCTCGGCGTCCTCGTCCTCTACAACCGCGTCGCCGGCGAGGCGTTCGAGTCCGGCGACGTCGACACGCTCCGCACCTTCGCCGGGCAGGCCTCCGTCGCCGTCGAGAACGTGCTCCTGCACCGCCAGGCCCAGCGCCTGAGCCTCACCGACCCGCTCACGGGCCTGTGGAACTACCGGTTCATGCAGACCTCGCTGCGCCGCGAGGCCGAGCGCACCCGCCGCTACCAGCGCCCCTCCGCGCTCCTGGCCATCGACCTCGACCGCTTCAAGGCCGTCAACGACGCCTACGGCCACCCCGTCGGCGACCAGGTCCTCATCGAGCTCGCCCGGCGCATCACCGCGCAGATCCGCGAGGTCGACCTCGCCTTCCGCCACGGCGGCGAGGAGTTCATGGTCCTGCTGCCCGAGACCGACGCCGCCGGGGCCGAAGTGGTCGCCGAGCGCCTCGGCCGCGCCGTCGCCTGCCGCCCCTTCAAGGTCAACGAGTCCTCCGGCGGCCGCGAACTGCGCGTCAGCGTCTCCATCGGCGTCGCCGTCCTCGGCGTCCACGCCGACAGCGCCACCGCCGTCCTCGCCGCCGCCGACGAAGCGCTCTACGCCGCCAAGGCCGCCGGACGCGGCACCTGGCGCACCGCCCCCGTCTGACCCCTCCGAACGGCCCCGCCGCCTGCGCGGACGCACCGCCCGCCACACCGGACGCACCGGTCCCGACCGGCACCGCGAGTCACGAACCTTCACCCGATGTTCGACAGGGTGGCTGACATCTGACGCAGCGTGTGCACGCTACCCTCGCGGTATGTCTGATACCTCGCCCCGCGCCACGAAAGCCGTCATTCCCGCCGCAGGCTTCGCGACCCGATTCCTCCCGGTCACCAAGGCCGTCCCGAAGGAACTCCTCCCCATCGTGGACAAGCCGGTGCTCCAGTACATCGTCGAAGAGGCCGCCGCCGCCGGAGCCGACGACATCACCCTCGTCACCGCCCCCGGCAAGGACGCCATGGTCGACTACTTCGACGCCCGCGCCGACCTCGACAACGCCCTCCGCGCCAAGAAGAAGGACGCGATGCTGGCGAAGGTCAAGGCCCCCGAGTCCATCGCCGAGATCACCTCGATCCGCCAAGGCGGCGCCAAAGGCCTCGGACACGCCGTCGGCCGCGCCGCCTCCCACGTCGGCGACGAGCCCTTCGCCGTCCTCCTCGGCGACGAGTTCTACCCCCTCGGCGACCGCCTCCTGCCGCGCATGATCGACCTCCAGGCCGAGACCGGCGGCATCGTCCTCGCCCTCATCGAGGTCCCCGACGACCAGGTCTCCCGCTACGGCGTCGCCGCCGTCCAGGCCACCGACGACCCCGACGTCGTCGAAGTCACCGGACTGGTCGAGAAGCCCGCCCGCGAAGACGCGCCGTCGAATCTCATCCTCATCGGACGCTACGTCCTCCCCGGCTCGATCTTCCCCGTACTCGACGCCACCGGCCCCGGCTCGGGCGGCGAGATCCAACTCACCGACGCCATGGACACCATGCGCGCCAAGGGAACCCCAGTCCACGCGGTCATCTTCCGAGGTCGCCGCCACGACACCGGAGAACCCGTCGCGTACCTTCAGACCCTCGTCGAGCTCGCCAGCGAGCGCGACGACTTGCCCGGCTTCAACGCCTGGCTGCGGGAATTCAGTGCGACACTTGACTGACCTGGCGACCGCGCTGCGGCGCTGAGAGGCATTTGACCGACGGGGGGAAGAACAGTGAAGGGGACCGGCGACGCGACGCCATTGGCCGACTTCCTGTCGAAGGCGCTGGCCCTGGTCCGACCCCTGCCCCCGGTCGACATCGACATGACCCAGTCCACCGGCGCCGTCCTGGCCGAGAACGCGGTCAACCCCGGGCCGCTGCCCGCCTTCGACTACGCCGCGATCGACGGCTACGCGTGCGCCGCCGACGACATCGCCGGCGCCAGCCCCGAACGCGGCGTCGGCCTGAAGGTCCTCGGCGACCTCGCCGCCTCCTCGTGGCGGCCCGTCCGCCTCGTCGCCGGCACCTGCTTCTCCGTCGCCGCCGGGGCCGCCCTCCCCGTCGGCGCCGACATCGTCGTGCCCCTCGCCTGGACCGACGAGGGCATGGCGACCGTCGACGTCCGCCAGGCGCCCCGCCGCGGGCACGGCGTGCGCCGCATGGGCTCCGAACGGCCCGCGGGGGAGATCCTCGCCCACGAGGGCCGCCGCATCACCCCCCAGCTCGTCGGCCTCCTCGCCGGCGCCGGCATCGCCGACGTCGTCGTGCGGCCCACCCCCCGCGTCGTCGTCATCGCCACCGGCGACGAACTCGTCGACACCGGCCGGCCCTCCCAGCCCGGCCAGCTCATCGACGTCAACTCCCACCTCGTCACCGCCGCCGCCTCCGAAGCCGGCGCCCACGCCTACCGCGTCGGCATCTGCGACGACGAGCCCGACGCGCTCCGCTCCGTCCTCGACGACCAGATCCTCCGCGCCGACCTCGTCATCACCACCGGCGGCACCGGCACCGGCCCCGGCGACATGGTCCGGCGCACCTTCTCCCGCGACGGCGCCGTCGACTTCGCGCCCATCGCCGTGTACCTCTGCGAGACCATGGGCTTCGGCACCATCGGCCCCGAAGAGGTCCCCGTCGTATGCCTCCCCGGCGACCCCGTCGCCGCGACCATCGCGTTCGAAGTCATCGCCCGCCCGCTCATCCAGCGGCTCGCCGGCGCCGAACCGGTTTTCCGGCCCAGCGTGCGCGCCAACCTGACCGAGCCCGTATCCTCACCGAGCGGGCTCAGGGAATTCCGCCCCGTCCGCGTCGCCGAGAGGCGCGGCGGCGGCTACACGGTCGCCCCGCTGGGATCGGCGTCCTACACCCTCTCCGGGCTCGCCGAGGCCACCGGCCTCATGACGATCGGCGAGAACGCGACCCGGGTGCCCGCCGGATCGACCGTAGACGTGCTCCTGCTGGACCGGAACCGATGAGCCCGCCGAACCCAATTGCACACGGACGGCGACCTGTGGCCGTCCCGCACCACTCGCCATCCGAACCGTCCCCGGGCGGTGACCGATGACCGCCCCCCACGACCCGCCCTCCCACCTGAGGCCGGACGGCCGCCGATGACCGCCCGCCGCGATCTGGACCGAGACCGATGACCCTTTCCAACCCCGGCTGGCCCGTGCACCTCGAACACGGCGACGTCAGCGTGCGGCCCTTCCGCCGATCCGACGCCGCCCGCTGGTCCCAGCTGCGCCGCGCCAACGAAGCCTGGCTCGCCCCCTGGGAACCCGGCACCGGCACCACCTGGCACGAAGCCCACTCCCCGGCCGCGTTCCGCGCGATGCTCCGCGGCCTCAAACGCTCCGTCAAGGACGGCACCAGCTGGCCGCTCGCCGTCTGCTGGCAGGGACAGCTCGCCGGCGGCCTCACCGTCGGCAACATCGTGCGCCGCGCCTTCGGCTCGGCCTACGCCGGCTACTGGATCGACCGCGGCCACGCCGGGAAGGGCATCACCGCCACGGCGCTGGCCATGGTCGTCGACCACGCCCTCACCGTCGGGCGCCTGCACCGCATCGAGGTGAACATCCGGCCCGAGAACGGCCCGTCGAACCGGGTCGCCGAGAAGCTGGGCCTGCGCCAGGAGGGCCTGCACAAGCGCTACCTCTACATCGACGGCGACTGGCGCGACCACTACGGGTACGCCGTCACCGCCGAGGAGATCGCCACCGAGCGGATGATCGACCGGATGGCCCGCCTCGCCCGCGCCGAATCCGAGCGCGGCGCCTCGAAGGACCCCCGCCAGACCTCGCAGTGAGGCCCGCTAGTTCCTGGCCGTCAGGATGATCGGCCCGTCCTCGGTGATCGCGACCGTGTGCTCCATGTGGGCGCCCCGCGAGCCGTCGGCGCTGCGCAGCGTCCAGCCGTCGGGGTCGTAGCGGATCTCGTCGGTGGTCTGGAGGAACCACGGCTCGATCGCGATGACCAGGCCCGGCTTGAGCTTCATGCCCCGGCCCGGCCGCCCGTCGTTGGGGATGTGCGGGTCGCCGTGCATGGTGCGCCCGACCCCGTGCCCGCCGAACTGGGTGTTCACCCCGTAGCCGTCGCCGCGCGCGACGGTGGCGATCGCGTGGCCGATGTCGCCGATCTTGTTGCCCACGGTCGCGGCCCCGATCCCCGCCTCGAGCGCCCGCGTCGTGGTGTCGATGAGGCGCAGGTCCTTGTCCGCGGGCGCGCCGACCACGACCGACAGGGCCGAGTCCGCGACCCAGCCGTCGACCTCGGCCGCGAAGTCGAAGCTCACCAGGTCGCCGTCCTTGAGCTTGTAGTCGTGCGGGAGGCCGTGCAGGACCGCGTCGTTCACCGAGGTGCACAGGACCTTCCCGAACGGGCCGGCGCCGAAGGACGGGGCGTAGTCCACGTAGCAGGAGACCGCGCCGGCCTCCTTGATGCGGCGGGCCACCAGTTCGTCGAGTTCGAGCAGGTTCATGCCGACGTCGGCGACGCGCGACAGCTCGGTGAGCGTGTCGGCGACGAACCGCCCGGCGGGGCGCATCGCCTCGATCTCGGCGGGGGAGTACAGCTCGATCATGGACGGCCTCTCAGACGTTCTCATTGGGAAAGCACTTCACGGACGGCCCTTCAAGGGCTGTCGGTATTTGTATACCGGTACTATAATACCGATATGATTCGACCGCCGCTGAGGCCCGAAGAGCACGACCGCGGTCGCGCGCTCGGGCGGGCGCTGCGCTCGGCCCGCGGCCCGCGCAGCATCCTGGACGTCGCCGCCGAGGCCGGCATCTCCCCGGAGACGCTGCGCAAGATCGAGACCGGCCGCATCGCCACGCCGGCGTTCTTCACCATCATGGCCCTCTGCGACGCCCTCGACATCGCCCCCGGTGAACTCGCCGGGCATTCCCGCCCCGAACATCCGATGACCGGCTGACTCGACCCTTCCATGGCCTGTCAACGGCGCCAAGGGCGCAGGTCACGCCCGGTCCCGATGGGTCCGGAAACGCGCCCGCCCCGGGATAGGCTCAGCGCGTGGACGCCGTGACGCAACTTCCGACGGTGGGCATGATCGGCGCCGGTCAGCTCGCCCGCATGACCCATCAGGCCGCCATCGCCCTCGGCCAGAGCCTCAAGGTGCTCGCGGGCGACCCCGCCGAGAGCGCCGCGGTCGTCACCCCCGCGACGACCCTCGGCGACTACCGCAGCGTCGAGGACCTCCGCGGCTTCGCCAAGGGCTGCACCGTGGTCACCTTCGACCACGAGCACGTCCCCCAAGAGGCCCTGAAGGCGCTCGTCGCCGAGGGGATCGACGTCCAGCCCCGGCCCGAGGCCCTCCTGTACGCCCAGGACAAGCAGGCCATGCGCACCCGCCTCGCCGGCCTCGGCATGCCGCAGCCGCGCTGGGCCCCCGTCGACTCCATCTCGGACGTCGAGGCGTTCGGCCTCCCGTGCGTCCTCAAGGCCGCCACCGGCGGCTACGACGGCAAGGGGGTGTGGATGATCGACACCCCCGCCGACGCCCAGGCCGTGCTCGCCTCGGGCATCCGCCTCATCGCCGAGGAGCGCATGGCCCTCCAGCGCGAGCTCGCGGTCCAGATCGCCCGGTCCCCGCGCGGCGAGACCGCCGTCTACCCCGTGGTCGAGACCGTCCAGACCGACGGGATCTGCACCGAGGTCATCGCCCCCGCACCGCACCTCGACCCGGCGACCGCCGCCGAGGCGAAGCGCATCGCCGAGACCGTCGCGACCGAGCTCGGCGTCTGCGGGATGCTCGCCGTCGAGCTCTTCCAGACCTCGCACGGCCTCTTCGTGAACGAGCTCGCGATGCGCGCCCACAACTCCGGGCACTGGACCATCGAAGGCGCCCGGACCAGCCAGTTCGAGCAGCACCTGCGCGCTGTCCTCGACTACCCGCTCGGCTCGCCCGAGACCGCCGCGCCGTACACCGTGATGGCGAACGTCCTCGGCGGGAAGCCCGGCGGCCGGCGCCTGGACGAACGGCTCCAGCACCTCCTCGCCGAGGACCCGGCCGCGCACGTCCACCTCTACGGCAAGGCCGTCCGGCCCGGCCGCAAGATCGGCCACGTCACCGTCTGCGGCGACGACCCCGAGACCCTGCGGCGCCGCGCACTGCGCGCCGCCGAATGGCTCCAGGAAGGCGAATAAGCATGGCACAGCAGCAACCCCGCGTCGGCGTGATCATGGGATCGGACTCCGACTGGCCCGTCATGGGAGCGGCCGTCGAAGCGCTCAAGGAATTCGACGTCCCCCACGAGGTCCGCGTCGTCTCGGCCCACCGCACCCCGCACGGGATGCTCTCCTACGCCGACTCCGCGGCCTCCCGCGGCCTCCAGGTGATCATCGCCGGAGCGGGCGGCGCCGCCCACCTGCCGGGCATGGTCGCCTCGGCGACGCCGCTGCCGGTCATCGGCGTCCCCGTGCCGCTGGCGCACCTCGACGGCATGGACTCGCTCCTGTCGATCGTGCAGATGCCCGCGGGCGTCCCGGTCGCGACGGTCTCGGTGGCCGGGGCCCGCAACGCCGGCCTGCTGGCCGTGCGCATCCTCGGCGCCACCGACGAGGCGCTGCGCTCCAAGATGTCGGACTACCAGGTCGACCTCGAGCGCATGGTCACCGAGAAGGACGCGAACCTCCGCTACCGCATCGCGCACCCCGAATAGCGCTTGCGGCGCGGGACCGCCGCCCATAGCCTCGCCCCATGTCCGAAACTCTGCACCCCACCGGCGGCTACGAGCACGTGACGATCGTCGAGGCGGGCCGCACGGCCTACCTCGCGGGCCAGTGCCCGGTCGACGCCGACGAGAACGTGGTCGGCGTCGGGGACCTGGAAGCGCAGATCGAGCAGACCGCCGCGAACTGCCTGGCCGCGCTCAAGGCCGCCGGGGCGAGGCCCGAAGACGTGGTCCGCTCGATCGTCTACGTGGTGAGCAGTGACAGCAAGGTGGTAGGCGGCGCCTGGCACCGCTTCTTCGAGCACCGAGAACTCGGCCCGGCCTTCAACGCCGCGAGCACCGTCGTAGGAGTGACCACCCTGGGCTACGCCGGCCAACTGGTGGAGGTCGACCTCACCGCCCGCCTCCCCAATTGAACATTTCTCGTATATATGCCGGTGGTACCATATGCATATGGCTAAGAAGCGCACCATGGTCTACGCGGACGAGGAAGACCTCGCGATCATCAAGGAAGCCGCGAAGCGGTACGGCGTGTCCGAGGCGGAGATCATCCGCAACGCGATCCACCGTGCCGCGATGTCGAGTCGGATCTGGGAGGAGCCGTTTTTCAGTAGAACTTCGAAGCCCTTGCGTAGCGAGTCTCATCGTGAGGCCAAGGAGCAGGTCTGGGATGACCAGTACGAGCGTTACCGGCGAATGCGGGATGAGCGTTGATCGTTGTAGTCGCGGACACCTCTGGGTTGATCGCCGCGCGAAGCGCTGAGGATCCGGACGGCCCTGGCGCCAGGGAGGTCCTTCGACAAGCTGGCCACCTGGTGATCTCGCCGCTGTTGCTGGCAGAGTTCGATAACCTCGCTACGCGCGAGTTTGGTCGGCCTGAGGCGATGCATGCGGTCGACGACCTGCGGGCGCGGGTGGACAATGAGCGTGCCGAAATCCCCCACATCACCTCCCGGATGCTTGGCCTCGCCCAGGACATCCGACGGCAGTATCTTGATCTCGATCTCGACCTGGCGGATGCAATCAATGTCGTCATCGCCGCCGAGTACGAGACTGACGCGATCTTGACGCTCGATCGAAGGGATTTCCGAGCGCTCCGACCGCTGGCGCAGTTCAAGGCGTTCCGCTTGCTTCCCGACGACTTGTAGCGTGGCAGTAGATTGCCACATGGGCTTCGCCCACTCGGGTCGCCACTAGCGTTGCCTCGTTCGGGCCCTTGAGCTTCAGTTGTTTTCGCAGCTCGGCCGGGTCGATCCCGGTGCCCCGTTGTTTGATCGTCAAGCGGCCGATCCCGCGTTCTGCAAGTAGCGACCTCAGCTTCTTCGGGTGCAGCGGCCAGACCTCCTCGACCTTCCACGCCCTCGCGAACGGGCTCTCCTTCAGCTCGTCGCCGTACAGGTAGGCGATGGTCTCGTTCGCCGTGTGGGCTTCCAACCGCTCCGCCAACTCGGCCACCAAACCCGCCCGGATCACCGCTCCGTCCGGCTCGTAGAGGTACGCCGCGACCTCGCCGACCACGGCCTTCTCCTCGCCTTCTCCGGTCAGCTCGTGCCACTCGCCCGCCTTGCAGACGCTCGCCCTCCGTCTGACCTCCGCGGCCTCGCCCAGCCACAGGCACGCCTCGACCACGTCCCGGTCCACCGAGACCCATTCCGCCTCGGCCCCTTCCGGAATCCACTCATGCCCCACCCCAGGGCCCAGTTTCACCGCCGCGAACCTCGCGCCCGCCAGGTGCTCCAGCAACCGGTCCAACGGCGGCGAATACGCGGCCGGGTTGAAGTTCCGCCCCGCGCCCGAACGCCTCGCCGGATCCGCGAAGGCCGCCTCCAGCAGGGGCGCCTGCAACGCGTCTCCCACCCTGACTTCGACCGACACCCCTGCCGCCTCGGCGTTCGCCCTCGCGTACGCGGCCGTCTCCTCGCTCATGTCCACGGCCTCGACCCGCAGCCCCGCCTCCGCGAACGCCAGCGCCTCCGTGCCGAGCCCGCAGCACAGGTCCGTCACCTCGCCCGCGCTCCGCGCGAACCTCGCCGCCCGCCGCCGGGCCACCACCCACCGCGTGGCCTGCTCCAGGCCCGCCCTCGTGAAGTAGAGCCGCTCCGCGCGCTCGCCGAACTTGCCCCTCGCGTGGACCCGAAGGTCCGCCAGCGTCAGGGCCGCCGCCGCCATCGCCGGGTCCACGCCCGCCTTCCGCAGCGTCAGCGGAGCCCGGCCGCCGTCCTCCCGCAATGCCTTCTCGGCCCTCCGCTGGAGGTCGTCATCGGCTCTCAGGGCTTCGAGCAGGCTGGTGTCCACGCGTCTCATGGTATGACTTTGGAGACCCGGCCTTGACGGCCCCCACCTGGGCGAATTAACTTACGCCTTAGCACTCGCAGACCGAGATTGCTAAGCGCTATGATCGGATTGGCACTCTCACCTGGAGAGTGCCAACAGCCACCCGGCCGGTGCCTCGGCACCCGCGACGACGAGAGCCGTGCTGTCGTGGCGGACAACGTATCGAACACGTCAGGTTTGGAGAAACCAAGTGAGCAAGGCTGCCATCAAGCCGCTGGGCGACCGCATCGTGGTCCAGGCGAACGAGGCCGAGACCACCACCGCCTCCGGCATCGTCATTCCCGACACCGCCAAGGAGAAGCCCCAGGAGGGCACCGTTCTGGCCGTTGGCCCGGGCGCCTTCGACGACAAGGGCAACCGCCTCCCGATCGACGTCAAGGTCGGCGACGTGGTCATCTACTCCAAGTACGGCGGCACCGAGGTCAAGTACAACGGCGAGGAATACCTCGTCCTGTCCTCGCGCGACGTCCTCGCGGTCGTCGAGAACTAGCACGTTTCGGGCCCTCGGCAGCGCAACGTTCCGCTTGCTGCGCTGAGGGGGCCCGTTCGTGTCTTAGGAAAGGGACACACCATGCCGAAGATTCTCAACTTCGCCGAGGACGCGCGGCACAACCTGCTGGGCGGGATCGACCAGCTGGCCGACACCGTCAAGGTCACGCTGGGCCCGAAGGGCCGCAACGTGGTCCTCCAGCGCTCCTTCGGCGCGCCGCTGATCACCAACGACGGCGTGACCATCGCCAAGGAGATCGAGCTCGCCGACCCGTACGCCAACCTGGGCGCGCAGCTGGTCAAGGAGGTCGCCACCAAGACGAACGACGTCGCCGGTGACGGCACCACCACCGCGACCGTGCTGGCCCAGAAGATGAGCCACGCGGGCATCAAGGCGATCACGGCCGGGGCCAACCCGATCGCGATCCGCAAGGGCATCGAGGCCGCGGCGAACGCCGTCTCGGCCGAGCTGCTGAGCCAGGCCATCGTGATCTCCAGCCACGAGAACATCGCGCAGGTCGCGGGCGTCTCGGCGCAGGACCCGGAGATCGGCGAGCTCATCGCCAAGGCCATGGACGCGGTCGGCGCCGAGGGCGTCATCTCCGTCGAGGACGGCTCCAGCCTGGAGACGCTGCTCGAGGTGACCGAGGGCATGCAGTTCGACAAGGGCTTCATCTCGCCGAACTTCATCACCGACCAGGACTCGCGCCAGACGGTGTTCGAGGACCCCTACATCCTCATCAGCAACTCCAAGGTCGGCTCCATCGAGGAGCTCCTGCCGGTGCTGGAGCGGGTCGTGGAGACCTCGAAGCCGCTGCTCATCATCGCCGAGGACGTCGAGGGCCAGGCCCTCGCGACCCTGTCGGTGAACGCGCTGCGCGGCACCCTGCGCGTGTGCGCCGTCAAGGCCCCGGCCTTCGGCGACCGCCGCAAGGCCATCCTGGGCGACATCGCGACCCTCACGGGCGCCGAGGTCATCTCCTCGGAGATCGGCCTGGAGCTCAAGCAGGCCGACCTGTCGCACCTGGGCCGGGCCCGCCGCGTCACGGTCTCCAAGGACGCCACCACGATCGTGGACGGCGGGGGGACCAAGGACGAGGTCAACTCCCGCATCGCCCAGATCAAGCAGCAGGCCTCGCAGACCGAGTCCTCCTGGGACCGCGAGAAGCTCGAGGAGCGCCTCGCGAAGCTCTCGGGCGGCGTCGCCGTCATCCAGGTCGGCGCGGCCACCGAGGTCGAGCTCAAGGAGCGCAAGCACCGCATCGAGGACGCGGTCAACGCGACCAAGGCCGCGGTGGAAGAGGGCATCGTCGCCGGCGGCGGCGCGGCCCTGATCCACGCGATCGCCGGTCTCGACAAGGTGGAGCTGGACGACCCGGAGGCCCGCGTGGGCCTCAAGATCGTCGCCGAGTCGCTGTCGGAGCCGCTGCGCCGCATCGCCATCAACGCGGGCGAGTCGGGCGACGTGATCGTCAACGCGGTCACGGGCAAGGGCTGGCGCGAGGGCTGGAACGCCGCCACCGGCGAGTACGAGGACCTGGTCGCGGCCGGGATCATCGACCCGGTGAAGGTCACCCGCAACGCGCTGCTGAACGCCGGCTCGATCGTGGGCATGCTGCTCACGACCGAGGTGACGATCGTGGACAAGCCCGAGGACGAGGACGAGGAGACCGGACACGGCCACTCGCACTCCCACGGCGGGCACAGCCACTCGCACTAGGGACTGAAAGCCCGGGGCGCGAGTCCCGGGCCGCAGCCGGAAAGCAGGGCCGCCGACTCGCGTCGGCGGCCCTGCTTCGCGTTCAGCGGGTCCGGCGAACCCGTTCCGGCCTTCGCCCGCGACTCCAATCCCTGGCCGCGGCCCCGGACGGAACTGCAAGTGTCAACATCCCGACAGTTTGTCGCGTAACTGTCGGGAAACCGATAGAGTTCAAGAGCCTTCGCGGCCTTTGGGGATCGGAGCCGCGAAGGCACTTTTACGCCCGCTTTCGAAGGCGTTGCCCGGGTATCGAAGCCCGAACTCCCGGAGGCGTTCCGGACCGCCCGCCCCGCCCTCCCGTTCGGGTAGCGGACCTTCGGGTCTCACTCCCCGCTCCGGCGCACCCGCAGCTCCCGCATCCGGTTGAGCGTCGCCGCCACCTCGTAGCGCCGCGGCACCGCCAGGTCCACGTCCCGGATCTTCAGCAGCGCCGCGGTCCCGCCCGCCTCGAGGGCTTCCTCCAAGCGGTCCAGCGCCTCCGACACGGTCGCCTCGCCGTCGATCCAGCCCTGGCGCACGGCCGCCTCGATCGCCAGGCCGATCCCGGTGGTCATCGCCGGGTCGGTGATCTGCTCCACCGATCTGACGTCCACTTCGGACTCGCCGAAGCGCAGTCCGTCCGTGCCCTCGGCGCGGATCTTCTGCTTGCCCCTCGCCTCGGAGGACACCGACCGCGGGTCGATCACCCTGGCGCGCGGCATCCGGAAGCCCTCGGCCTCCACGCTCCGTCCGGTCGGCTTGGCCGCCAGGGCCTTCGCACGCTCGGTCACGTCCTCGGGCCGGTAGGCGTCCATGAGCACCACCCGGTCGGCCACGTCCATGTAGTCGCCCGAGCCGCCCATCACCAGGACCACGGCGACGCCGTGGTCGTCGGCCATCGACCGCACCAGGTCCACCAGCGGGGTCAGCGGTTCGCGGTCCTTGGCGACCAGCTCCTGCATCCGCGCGTCGCGGATCATCAGGTTCGTCGCGGCCGTGTCCTCGTCGATGAGCAGCACCCGCGATCCGGCCTCGAGCGACTCCACGACGGCCGCGGCCTGCGAGGTCGAGCCCGACGCGTTCTCGGTCGTGAAGTGCCGCGTGTCGTCGCCCGAGGGCAGATGGTCGACGAACGCGTGGACGTCGACGCCGGTGACGGACCGGCCGTCCTCGGCGCGGATCTTGACCGCCGACGGGTCGGCCACCACGAAGTCCCGGCCGTCGCCCGGCACGTGGTCCCACACGCCGGACTCCAAGGCCCGCAGCAGGGTCGACTTGCCGTGGAAGCCGCCGCCGACGATGAGCGTCACGCCCGGCTCGATGCCCATGCCGCGCACCGTCCCCGCGTGCGGGAGCGTGAACTCGACCGCCATCGACGCTGGGGCCGCGAACGGCACGCCCGACTCCATCGGCCGATCGTCCACGCCCGAGCGGCGCGCGAGCATCGACCCGTCGGCGACGAACGCGACCAGGCCCCGCTCGGCGACCTGCTCGCGCAGGGCCGCAACGTCGTCGGCGTGGCGCACCCACCGCTCGGCCTCGGCGGCGTCGACCGCGAGCGCGTCGTCGGCGGCGTCCGGCAGCAGCTCGCACAAGAGCCGCGCGGCCTCCCGCCCGGCGATGCGCCGGCCGTGCCCGGGCAGCTGCGCGCCCAGGCGGAACACCACCGATCCGTCCTCGCCGACGTCGCACGAGGCCCGCCGCAGGATCTCCTGGCCGCCCGCGTCGATCCTCAGATCCCTTGTCCGGCAGGCGCTGCGCAGCCGCTTGGCGAGCAGCACCGCGAGGGCCCGGCGGCGCACGGCCGTGGCGTGCCAGTCGGACACGAGGTCCGCCGACTCGGCGTCGAAATGGAGTTCGATACGGCTGGGCGGCGCGTACGGATCGGCCTGGACTTTGAGAATGTCCAGAATCGCCGGACCTGACCACCATTTGCCACGCAGGGATTTATATCGGCCGTAACTCGTACCTTCCAGGGCCGTTAGTTCGTTAGACAGGTCATGGCGAGGTGGATGTGAACGATGGTCACCAAAATCGCGGGACTCACTCTGGTGGAGTCGTCCGCCTCTTCGCTGTGTCATGCCCCCAGTTTCCCATCGGGGACGAGGTCTTCGCGTCAGCGAGCCCGAACACCATGCGTCCACGCCTCATCCCGGATACCTCGAAAAGTCACTCGAAAAATTCGCGCGAACTCGCGTCATGGCGGCGGACCGCCTGCGTGCTGGATATAGAGACACGCACGGCCTACCGCAGCGAAAGGTAGAACAAAGTGAGAACCGTACTGGTCTGTGTTAAGACCCCTCAAGCCGGACAGAAGATCTCGGCCTGCGCGACCCGCATGGGTCTGGCGCAGGCGGTCAAGTCGGTCGAGGGATCCCCCGAGCTGTTCATCGAACTCGGCCGCCGCCAAGTGGACGTGGTGCTGGTCGACGTGGCGCTCGCCGCCCCCGACCCGGTCAAGTTCGTCAAGACCGTCCGCACCCGCTCACCCCGGACCGGAGTCCTCCTGTCCGGGGCCGCCGATCCCCGCACGGCCGCCATGGTGGTCGCCGCGGGCGCCCGCGGCGTCATCCGCACGCCGTCCAACAACTCCGACGACCTGCTGGTCGCCCTGGCGCAGGCGATCATGTTCGCCTCGCCGAGCCTCCAGCGCGTCACGGAGACCGTCCCCCGCCAGCGCTCGACCCTCCAGGGCATGAAGCTCACCGAACGCGAGCTCCAGGTCCTGCGCGGCATGAGCGAAGGCAAGTCCAACGCCGAGATCGGACGCGACCTGTTCGTGTCCGAGGACACCGTCAAGACCCACGCGCGGCGCATGTTCCGCAAGCTCGGGGCGCGCGACCGCGCACACGCGGTGGCCGAGGCCTTCCGCTCGGGACTGGTCTGCTAGTTGCCGTCCACTGAGGACTCGAATGCTCCGACTGGCAGGACGAGCGATTCGGGCCGCGGGCGTCTGGCAGGGCCCCGCACGGCCGGTCCTCTCTATCTTTCACGCGCGCAGAACGACTCGCTCGATGTGAAGCGGGTGTGGCCCATCCACGCCCGCCGCACGACTCGCCGACGGTGAGATGAGCGCGGCCGTCCACGCTCGCGGAACGACTCGCCGACGGTGAGATGAGCGCGGCCGTCCACGCTCGCGGAACGACTCGCCGACGGTGAGATGAGCGCGGCCGTCCACGCTCGCGGAACGACTCGCCGAGACTGAAGTGGGCGAGGCGAACCACGCGCGCAGGACGACCTGCGAACAGGGCCGCCGCCGCCGCTCCACGGTGGTTCAGCGGCGATCGGCCAGCGCGAGCAGTACCTCGTCGCCTCCCGGAGTGGCGACGAGCTGAAGCCCGACCGGCGCATCCTCGACCGCGCCGGCGGGCAGGGCGAGGGCCGGCGCCCCCGACAGCCCTGCGATGCACGTCAACCGCACGATCGCCTCCCGGTCGGGCTCCTGCCCGATACGGGGGGCCGGTCCGGGCGCGGCGGGGACCGCCAGGGCCGTCCCCGCGGGGATCCGGTCCCTGACCAGTGCCACGACGCCGCTGCGGACCCTCCCGGCCGCGGCGACCTCCGCGCTGCCGATCATCGACGCGTTCGCGAACCGGGCCTTGACGCCCGGTCCGAACTCGGGGCCCTCGGCCTCGATCCACGCGCCGTGCGCCTGCCAGGCCTCCCAGGCCTGCAAGGTCGCGTAGGCGACCCTGGCGTGCTCCAGCGGCGCAACGGGATTCGGGGCCGTGCCCAATGCGCCCTCGAGCGCGCCCGCGAACAGCGGCGACGGGTCGATGTCGATCCCGAGCGCTTCGACCGCGGGCATGACCGCGGCCTTCACCGCGTCCGAGATCTCGCCCCAGACGTCTTCGGGGACGAGCAGTCTCGTGATCGGCGCGCTCGACCGCGGCTCGCCCAGGAGCACGCCCATGGCCGCCCGCAGCGTGGCCGCGTCCCGCGTGAGGACGCCGGCCGTGTCGAACGTCGGCGCGAGCGGCACCGCGCCTTCGAGACTCACCCGTCCGTGGGTGGGCCGCAGCCCGTACAGGCCGCAGTAGGAGGCCGGGACGCGGATCGAGCCGCCGGTGTCGGTCCCGAGCCCGATGTCGGCCAGCCCCAGCGCGACCGCCGAGGCCGACCCCGAGGAGGACCCGCCGGGCACCCGCCCGGGCGCGGCCGGATTGTCCGGCGTCCCGTAGTGCGCGTTGGTGCCGTTGAGGCTCCACGCGAGCTCGTCCGTGACCGTCTTCCCGACCACCTTCGCCCCGGCGGACCGCAGCAGCGCCACCGCCGCCGCGTCCTCCGTCGGGACCGCGTGCGTCTCCAGCCAGCGCGGATTCCCCGCGCCCGTGGGCGTACCGGCCAGGTCGAACAGGTCCTTGACGGCGAGCCGCAGCCCGGTCAGAGGCCCGCCGCAGCCCGCATGGTCCTCGTAGGCGGCGATGAACGGGTCAGACATCGGCGGTCTCCTCGTCGATCAGGTCCAGATGCTTCGGCAGCGTGCAGTGCACGCCCTTGACCAAGTCCACCACCTGCGAGATGCGCAGGTCCACCGCCGCGCTGAGATACGCCAGGGCGACCGGCCCCGGCAGGCCGTGGCGCTCGCGCAGGAACGCCAGGGCGCTGCGGGTCGCCTTGCGCGCCGCCTCGTCCAAGTCCTCGTCGAGCCCGGTCGTGATCCAGTGCTCGGCGGTCTCGGCGAACGGGCCGCCCAGGGCCGCGGCGAGCTTGCGCGAGGCCGGATCGGCGTGCACCGTCAACCGCAGGGTCGCCCGCAGCGGCGCCTCGAACGCCGTCAGCGCGACCTCGCCGTCCCCCTGCGAGAAATGCGGGTCGCCGGTGTAGAACGACGCGCCCGGGACCGCAACGGGCAGATACAGTTTCGCGCCCTCGCCGAGCAGCCGGATGTCGAGGTTCCCGCCGTGCGCGCCCGGCGGCACGGAGTGCACCGGGCCCTCGGTCGCCGGGGCCGTGCCCATGATCCCCAGGAACGGCGCGAGGCCGAACCGCAGCGACCGGCCGTCCCCGACCGGGATCACGCCCCGCCCGGCATCGTCCACTGTGGCTACGATGCTGACGTCGCCCTCGCCGAGCGGGTACTCCCCGGCGAGCGCACCGCGCCCGTGCCGGTTGCTCACCACCCCGTACGAGGCGCGCCGCTCCAGTTGCAGCACTTCGACTTCGAGCACGTCGCCCGGCTCGGCGCCCTCCACCCGGACCGGCCCGGTCACCACGTGCGGACCCGCATCCGGACCCCGCTCGCAGTCGCGGGCGATCGCGGCCGCGTCCTCCAGGACCGCGCCGACGCCCGCCGCCGCGAAGAACGCCGCCGGGTCGCCGCCCTGGTCCTCCAGCAGCCCTTCGTGGCTCACGGTGTCCACGCACACGGTCTGCCCGGAGCGGACCCGCAGCACCGGCTCGCTGACCGCGTTCGGCAGCAGGCCCCACGAGATCGTCTCGGGGCGGGAAGGGAGGTACGCATCCGCGGCGTCGCAGGCGTCGAACGGCTGAAGCAGCTTCATGGGAGAGGCACCGCGTTCCAGGGGCGAGGGACTGTATACGACAATGGTGGCCTGATCGTAGTGGAGGCATTCATGGCAGGCGACAAGGGGCCGCGCAGATCCCCGCAGGAGGCGGTCCGAGCCGTCCGCGAGGACATCATCAGGGGCGTCTTCGCCCCCGGAGAGCGGCTCACCGAGGACGCGCTGGCGACGAGGTACGGGGTCTCGCGGGTGCCCGTGCGCGAGGCGCTGCGGGTGCTCGAGGCTGAGGGGTTCGTCGAGGCCAAGCCCTATATCGGGGTGTTCGTGCGGGAGCTGAGCGAGGCCGAGGCCGAGGACCTGCTCGAGCTGCGGTCGGTCGTCGAGCCGATGTGCGCCGCGCGGGCCGCGCGCAACCGGACCCCGGAGCAGCTGGGCCGCTTGAAGGAGCTGCTCAACCTCGGTTGGGACGCGGTGCACGACGGGCGGCTGACCGAGGTGCCGCGGTTGAACTCGCGGTTCCACGAGGTCATCGCCGAGGCTTCCGGGTCGGAGGTGCTCGGGCAGATGATCCGCCAGCTCAGCCAGAAGATCGCCTGGGTCTATGCGGTGGAGCTGCCGCGCCGGGCCGAGGACTCCTGGCGCGAGCACGAGGAGATCCTGGAGGCCCTCGCGGCCGGCGACGCCGACCGGGCCTCGGCCCTGCTCGCGGAGCACATCGCCAAGGCCACCAACGCTTATCGGCGCCGGGTGCGCGAGGCCGCGCAGGCCCCGGAGGACCCGGCCCCGACCGCGGCCCGAACGGGCGGGGACTGACCGGCGGCGGCCTGAACGGGCAGGGCGCCGCCGGCGGGGGGACCGACCGGCGGCAGCATGGCCGACCGCCGACCGCCGACCGCCGACCGCCGACCGCCGACCGACCGGGCCGCAGGCCACGGCCGGTGGGTGCACACTTCCGGGTGACAAGACCGCCCGATCGGCCGGCTTCTGTCACACCCGCGCGGGAAGGTTACGGCCACGGCCCCCGGGTGGGTGGGGGTTAGGGATGGCAACTCCTACCGCAAGCCCCCAAGGCGCCCTAGCGCAAGCCCCAGAGTGCTCCACTACAAGCCCCCCAGTGCCCTGGAATCGTCCTCGCGAATAGTCGTATACGATCGGGTCCGGGTCGCGCCCGCGCGGCCTGCGGACGCGCAGTGGCGCGCCGCCGCCCCCTGGCCGCTCGTCGCACTGCGACCGGAAGGACCCCATGGACCCTCTGCACCTCGCCCTGCTCGTCGCCGCCGGCTTCGGCGCGGGCGTCTGCAACGCCGTGGCGGGCGGCGGGAGCCTCCTGTCCTTCCCCGCGCTCCTCGCCTTCGGCCTGCCGCCGGTGACCGCCACCGTCACCAACGCCGTCGCCGTCTGGCCCGGCTACCTCGGCGGCGCCGTCGCACTGCGCTCGCAGCGCACCGAGTTCCGCCCGCTCATCCCGCGCCTGGTCGCCCTCGGCGCGCTCGGCGCCACCGTCGGCGTCGCCGCGCTGCTCCTCGCGTCCCCCGACGTCTTCGCCGCGCTCGTGCCCTGGCTGATCCTCGCCGCGACCGCCCTCTTCGCGTTCCAGCCGCTCCTCACCAAACGCCTCGCCGCGCGCGGCGGCGGCTCGAAGGCCCTCCTCTACGGCGGCGTCTTCTTCGGCGGCGTCTACGGCGCGTACTTCAACGGCGGCATGGGCATCGTGCTCCTCACCGCGCTGGCCCTCGGCATCGACGCCGCGATCGGCCGCCTCAACGCCCTGCGCACCCTGCTCACGCTCACCGTCGCCACCACCTCGATGGTCGCCGTCGCGATCTTCGGCCCCATCGACTGGCTCATCGTCCTCGTCCTCGCGCCCGCCACCCTCCTCGGCGGCGTCGCCGGCGCCAAGCTCAGCTCCCGGCTCAAGCCGATCGCCTTCCGCATCGTCGTCATCGCCTTCGGCACCGCCGCCGGCGGCGTGATGCTCCTGACCTGATCCCGACCCCCGACAGGCCTCGGACCCCGGGCGCACCCGGGAACGACGCCCACCCACGAGAAAGGCACCGCCGTGACCGACCTCCTCCTGAAGAACGCCCGCCCCTGGACCCCCGGCGAACCCCTCGACACCACCGACATCGCCATCGCCGACGGCCGCATCGCCGCGTCCGCGCCCGTTGCGGCCCAAGTCATCGACCTCGAAGGCGCGATCGTCCTCCCCGGCTTCGTCGACGCCCACTGCCACCTCGACAAGACCATGTTCGGCGGCCCCTGGACCCCCAACACCGGCGGCCGCACCCTCCCCGGCCGCATCGCCAACGGCGAGGGCCGCCGCGGCGAACTCGGCCTCCCCAGCCCCGACTACGCCGCGAACCTCCTGGGCGCCATGATCACCGGCGGCACCACCCACGTGCGCAGCCACATCGACATCGACCCCGAAGTGGGCCTGCGCGGCGTCGAATCGGTCCGCGAAGCCGCCTCCCGCCACGCCGGCAGAGTCGACGTCGAACTCGTCGCCTTCCCCCAAGGCGGCCTCCTCACCCGCCCCGGCGTCGCCGCACTCCTCGAAGCGGCGCTGCAAGACGGCGTCGAGGTCATCGGCGGGCTCGACCCCGCCGGCTACGACCGCGACCCCGCCGGCCAGCTCGACCTCGTCTTCGGCCTCGCCGAGCGCTACGGCGCCAAGATCGACCTCCACCTGCACGACCAGGGCCTCCTCGGCGCCTGGGAGTACGAGCTGATCATCGAGCGCACCAAGGCCGCCGGGCTCGCGGGCCGCGTCGCCATCAGCCACGCCTACGCCATGGGCGGCTTGGAGGCCGACCACCAGCGGCGCATCGCCGATGCGCTCGCCGAGGCCGGGGTCGCCATGATCACCTGCGCCGTCGGCGGCGCCCCCGTCGTCCCGGTGCGGCTCATGGCCGAGGCCGGCGCCCGCCTCGCCATCGGCAACGACGGCATCCGCGACCTCTGGACCCCCTACGGCGACGGCGACATGCTCCGCAAGATCAACCAGGTCGGCTTCCGCGACCGCCTCGTGTCCGACCCCGAGATCGAACTCGCGCTCGCGGCCGGAACGCACGGCGGCGCGGCCGTCCTCGGCCTCGGCGACTACGGCCTCGCGATCGGATGCAAAGCCGATCTCGTCGCCGTGAACGCCTCCGCCCCAGCGGAAGCCGTGGTCAGCGTCCCGCAACGCCGTCTCGTCGTCAAGGGCGGCGCCGTCGTCGCGGCGAGCGGCACCATCATGCCGCGCTGATCTACGGCTCGCGAGCTTCGCCGAGACTGATTGTATACGAAATAATCCCGTAATCGTTCGGTACGCGGACCGCAATGGTATACCTATAAAACTGAGCCATGAACGCACGGCTCAACACCGATCACGGGCTCCGGCCGGGTCATGTATACGACTCCCACGGGCGGTCGCGATGAGCATCGACCCGGCCCTCGCCTTCAGCGGCGTGTCCCTCACCTTCGACAACGGCACCCGCGCACTGGCCGACGTGGACCTCCAGGTCCGCCCCGGCGAGTTCGTCTCCCTCGTCGGACCCTCCGGCTGCGGCAAGTCCACGATGCTGCGCCTCGCCGCCGGATTCGAAACGGCCACGGCCGGAACCGTCGACGTCGCCACCGGCCACCTCGGCTACGTCTTCCAAGAGGCCACGCTCCTGCCCTGGCGCACCGTCGCACGCAACGTCGAGCTCCCCGCCGAACTCGACGGCGTCCCCAAGCGCGAACGCCGCGAAGCCGCCCGGGACGCCGTCGAACGCGTCGGCCTCGCCGGATTCGAGGACCACCGCCCCGCCCAGCTCTCCGGCGGGATGCGCATGCGCGCCTCCATCGCCCGCGCACTCACCATGAAGCCCGAGCTCTTCCTCTTCGACGAGCCCTTCGGCGCGCTCGACGAGATCACCCGCCAGCGCCTCAACTCCGAGGTCGGGAACCTCTTCGTGCGCGACGGCTTCGCGGGCGTGTTCGTCACCCACTCCGTCCCCGAGTCGGTGTTCATGTCCACCCGGGTCGTCATCCTCAACGGACAACCGGGCCGGGTCGCCGCCGACATCCCCGTCCCCTTCGCGTTCCCGCGCGACCCGGAACTGCGCTACACCGCCGAGTTCGCCGCCATCGCCTCCGAGGTCTCGGCGGCCCTGCGCGGCGCGAAGCTGGAGGCCCACGCATGACCGCCACCCTCGAAGCCGCCGCCCCCGTCACCGAAGACGAAGCGCCCCAGCCGAAGCGCTCGCTCTGGCCGTTCAAGACCGCCCCGGTGCGCGTCTTCGCGCCGGTCGCCGTGTTCGTCCTCGTCATCGCCGCGTGGGCCGCCTCCAGCCACCTCCTCGTCCCCGAGGCCTCCCGGTTCCTGCTGCCCTCGCCCGAGGAGGTCGTCGCCCAGGGCCTGCTCGACCCGACGGCGCGCACCGAGATCCTCACGGCCCTGTGGTCCACCGTCCAGGTCGCCCTCGTCGGGCTCGTGCTCGCGATCGTCCTCGGCGTGCTCTTCGCGGTCGTCATGAGCCAGACCCGCTGGGCCGAGTACTCCCTCTACCCGTACGCCGTCGTGCTCCAGACCATCCCGATCCTCGCGGTCGTGCCCCTCTTCGGGTTCTGGTTTGGCTACGAGTTCGGCTCCCGCGTCATCGTCTGCGTGATGGTCTCGCTGTTCCCGGTCATCACCAACACCCTCTTCGGGCTGAAATCCGTGGCCCCGGCCGAGCACGACCTGTTCACCCTGCACGGCGCGAACCGCTTCCAGCGCCTGTGGAAGCTCCAGCTGCCCGCCGCGCTCCCGGCCATGATCTCGGGGTTCAAGATCTCCGGCGGCCAGGCCGTCATCGGCTCGATCGTCGCCGACTTCTTCTTCCGCCAAGGCGAACCGGGCATCGGCCGCATGATCGACGTCTACCGCCAGCGCCTCGCCACCGAAGAACTCCTCACCGCGCTGCTCCTGTCCTCCCTGGTCGGCCTGTGCCTGTTCTGGGCCTTCGACCTCCTCGCCGGGCGCATCGACCGGATGCACGGCAAACGCTGAGCCCCCGCCGAACCCCGACCCGACACCGCCCCCATCGCCGCGGGCGCGCCCCTCACCGACCCCCGAACCCTTAGGAGCGACCCATGCAACGCCGACTCACCGCCGCGGCGGCGATCGCGACCGGCGCGAGCCTGCTCGCCGCCTGCACCGCGACCGCCACCGACGTCCCCGCCCCCACCGGCGAAGGCGTCCTCGCCGACATCTGCCCCGCCACGATCGTGATCCAGACCGACTGGTTCGCGACCCCCGAGCGCGCCGCCGCGTTCCAGCTCGTCGGCCCCGACGGGACCGTGGACGTCGACAAGGGCGCCTACACCGGCCCGCTCGGCGACACCGGCGTCAACGTCGAGGTCCGCCTCGGCGGCCCCTTCCTCGGCGGCCAGCCGATCCCGGCGCAGATGTACCAGGACACCTCGATCACCCTCGGGTTCGTGCCCACCGACGACGCGGTGCGCGCCAACGCCGAGTTCCCGGTCACGGGCGTGTTCGCCTCGCTCGACATCAACCCGCAGATCGTCATGTTCGACCCGGCGACCTACGACGTCGAGTCCTGGGACGACGTGGCCGCGACCGAAGCGCCGATCGTCTACAGCGAAGGCAAGGTCTTCATGGACTACCTCGTCGCGAACGGCTACGTCGACCAGTCCCAGGCGGACGCGTCCTTCGACGGCACCCCGAGCCGCTTCGTCGCGGAGGGCGGCGCGGTCATGCAGCAGGGCTACGTCTCCAACGAGCCCTACCGCTGGGAGCACGACGTCGAGGGCTGGCTCAAGCCCACCGACTACCTGCTGATCCACGAGGCGGGCTACGAGATCTACCCGCACGCCTGGTCGGTGCGCTCGGGCGAGCTCGAGGAGCTCAGCCCCTGCCTCGAAGCCCTCGTCCCGATGCTCCAGCAGGCCCAGGTCGACTACGTGAACGACCCCGCACCGGTCAACGAGGCGATCCTGCGCATCGCCGAGACCATCCCCGACGGACCCCCGATCACCTTGGAGGGCAACGCGGACTCGGTCGACGTGCAGCTCGCCGAGGGCATCGTCGGCAACGGCCCCGACGACGCGCTCGGGGACTTCGACACCGAACGCGTCGACCGGGTCATCGCCTCGGTGATCCCGATCTTCGAAGGCTACGGCGAGACCGTGTCCGAAGGCCTGAGCGCCGAGGACATCGTCACCAACGAGTTCATCGACCCGGCCATCGGCCTGCGGTAGCCGCACCCGGCGCCCGGCCGCACCGACGCGGCCGGGCGGCCTTCGCTCCCGCGACCCGGCCGCGATCCCGAACCCGTGGATCGCGCCGTCCGCGCGCGACCCGTGGAAGGAGCGGCCGTGACCGCACCAGTCCCGCTCACCGCCGTCACCGGCGCGACGACCCCCGACGGTCCAGCGGACCTCCGCATCGGCGACGGGCGCGTCACCCGCGTCGACCGCCCGGCGTCGGACCCGCCGGGCACTGTTGAGAACGGGGGGCCCCGAGCCGCGACTCACCCGACCCCGGGATTGCGCGAAACCCCCGAATCGGTCGCGCTTGCGGCCGCCGGCCGCGTCGTCCTCCCCGCGTTCGTCGACGCGCACGTCCACCTCGACAAGGCCTACCTGCTGCCCGCCGTCGAGGACGCCCTCGCCGCCGAAGGCGCCGAGCTCACCGCCGACCTCTCCGACGCCATCGCCACCGTCGCCCGCCTGCGGCCGCACCTGCCCGCCGGGCTCGTCGCCGCAGGCGCCCAGCGAGCCGTGGACACCTTGTCCCGCAACGGCACCGTGGCCGCCCGAGCCATGGTCGAGATCGACCCCGCCACGGGCCTCGGCCTCCTCGACCTCCACCGCGACCTCGCCGACCGCAACGCCGACCGCATCGGCCTCCAGCTCGTCGCCTTCCCCCAGCGCGGACTCGAACCGCCCGGCCAGACCGGCCTCATGGCCGCCGCCATGGTCGAAGGCGCCGCGGTCGTCGGCGGCTGCCCCTACGTCGACACCGACCCCGCGGCCCACCTCGACTTCGTCTTCGACCTCGCCGAACGCACCGGCGCACCCGTCGACCTGCACCTGGACTTCTCCGACGACCCGTCCGCCTCCCAGATCGACCTCGTCGCCGAACGCACCCGCGCCCTCGGCTTCGCCGGACGCGTCGCGATCGGGCACGCCACCACGCTCGCCGCCATGGAACCGGCCGTCGCGGACAAGGCCTTCGCGGCCCTCGCCGGCGCCGGGATCGCGCTGGCGGTCATGCCCGCCACCGACCTCTACCTCGCCGGGCATCCGCGGCCGTCGAGCGCCGGCTTCGCGACCCGTTCGGTGGCACCGCTACTGCGCGCCGCCGAACTCGGCGTGCGCGTCTCGATCACCAACAACAACCTCTGCAACCCGTTCGCGCCCTATGGGAACGGCAGCCAGATCCAGGCGGCCTGGCTCGCGGGGATCTTGTTCAGGGCCGTCGGCCGCGCCGAGCGGCGGGTGCTGCTGGACGCGATCACCGCGAACCCCGCCGCGGTCCTCGGCCTGCCCGGACACGGGCCCGCCGCCGGGGCCCGGGCGGATCTGGTGGTGATCGAGGCGGACCGGGTGGAGGACGTGATCGTCCAGTCGGCGCCGGTCGCCGCCGTCGTCAAGGACGGCGCGCTCGTCCACGGCGCCTGAAGCGCCGCATCAGGCGCGGCGCGGCCCCGGGCCGTCCGGCCTCGTCTCGAGTCCCGGCCCGGCTCCGCCTTCGGCGCGGCCTCAGTTCGCCTCGCCGTGCTGCTTGAGCCAGCAGTCGCAGAATCCGCGGGCGTAGTCCCAGGTCACATAGTGCGCGGGATCGGGATCGAAGGCCGGCTCGTGGACCTGCGCGCAATTGGCCTCCAGGAGGCCGCGCAGGTTCGCCATGAGCAGGCCCCACGTGAAGTAGTGCGGCTCGTCGCAGTCGGCGCAGTCGACGACGACGCCCCGGAATCCCTGCGGCTGCAGCACCTTCTCGAACATCTCCAGTTCGTGGAGGTCCTCGAGGAGGTCGGCGCGGTCGTCGTCGTCCAGCTCGGGTTCGAACGGGGCGAGCGCCTCCGCGTGATCGGGATCGTCGGCGAACGGGTCGCGAGGCTCCTCATACACGGTTCCAGCCTAACGCCCGGAAGCGACGCTGCCAGGGCTCCCGCACGGCGGATCCCCCGGACGGCGCACGAACGCACGAGCAGGCGGGCCCGGCGGCCGCCGAGAACGGCGCCCCGCCGACCCGCGCTCTCTCCCGGATGCGTGCCAGTGTCGCGATCGGGTGCTGACAAGCAGGGGCCTGCTCATTAACATGGGCCGCAAGCCAACCGACCGACACGAGGAGACGGCAATGGATGACTTCACCGAAGGCGCCGAGGAGATCTTCGACGACGTCGTCGACGATGTGAGCGACGCGATCGGCGACATCGACGCGGGCGAGGTGTGGGAAGACGTCAGCGACGGCGCCGCCGAGGCCTGGGACGTCGTCTCCGACGAGGCCGGCGAACTCCTGGAGTAACCCCCAGCAGACTTCAGTTCACTCATAGTGCCCGGTTCCGCCCAGCGGGGTCGGGCACATCCCATGACCCCCTCACCGGGCCCCTCGTCACAGCTGCGAATCACACCTCAGGGGCCGTGTGCACCTCGGAGCGACGCAGGTTACGGCACTACCATTGGCCCATGGCGTTCTCAGGGGATTTCGGAATTCAGGGGCACGAAGGTGCCACCGGTGAGCGTGTCGGAGGCACCACGGTGCCGATGGGGTCGATCGGCGCCATCCCGCTCGGCCTCACCTTCGACGACGTGCTGCTGCTGCCCGGCGAGTCGGACGTAGTGCCCTCCGAGGTCGATACGGCCTCCCAGCTCACCCGCAACATTCGCATCTCGGTGCCGGTCCTGACCGCGGCGATGGACACCGTCACCGAATCCCGCATGGCGATCGCCATGGCCCGCCTCGGCGGCCTCGGCATCCTGCACCGCAACCTCCCCGCGGAGGAGCAGGCCCAGCAGGTCGACATCGTCAAGCGCTCCGAGTCGGGCATGGTCGCCGACCCGGTCACGTGCTCACCCGAGGACACCCTCGAGCAGGTCGACAAGCTCTGCGGCAAGTACCGCATCTCCGGGCTCCCGGTCACCGACGAGGCCGGCAAGCTCGTCGGCATCATCACCAACCGCGACATGCGCTTCGAGGCCGACCACTCCGTCAAGGTCGCGAACGTCATGACCTCGCGCAACCTCGTCACCGCCCCCGAGGGCGTCTCCCAGGACGAAGCCCTCGAACTGCTCAAGAAGCACAAGATCGAGAAGCTCCCGATCGTCGACGCCGACGGCTTCCTGCGGGGCCTCATCACCGTCAAGGACTTCGCCAAGCGCGAGGAGTTCCCCAACGCCTCCAAGGACGACTCCGGGCGCCTGCGCGTCGGCGGCGCCATCGGCGTCGGCGAGGACCAGTACGCCCGCGCCGGACAGCTCGTCGAAGCCGGCGTCGACCTCCTCGTCGTCGACTCCTCGCACGGCCACTCCCGCGGCGTGCTCGACATGATCTCCCTGATCTCCAAGGACTTCGGCGACAAGGTCGACATCATCGGCGGCAACATCGCCACCGCCGCCGCCGCGGCCGCCCTGATCGACGCGGGCGTCGACGGCATCAAGGTCGGCGTCGGCCCCGGCGCCATCTGCACCACCCGCGTGGTCTCGGGCGTCGGAGCCCCCCAGGTCTCCGCGATCATGGACACCGTCAAGGTCGCGCGCGAACGCGGCGTCCCGGTCATCGCCGACGGCGGCATCCAGTACTCCGGCGACATCGCCAAGGCCATCGTCGCCGGCGCGTCCACCGTCATGATGGGACAGCTGTTCGCAGGGTGCGCCGAGAGCCCCGGCGAGCTGATCTACATGAACGGCAAGCAGTTCAAGTCCTACCGCGGCATGGGCTCCCTGGGCGCCATGCAGACCCGTGGCCAGGCGAAGTCCTACTCCAAGGACCGGTACTTCCAGGACGCGGTCGCCTCCAACGACAAGCTCGTCCCCGAGGGCGTCGAGGGCCAGGTGCCCTACCGCGGGACCCTCGCACAGGTGGTCTACCAGCTGGTCGGCGGGCTGCGCATCGCGATGGGCTACACCGGGGCCGGTACCATCGAAGCGATGCATGAGCGCGGGCGTCTGGTCCGGATCACCGCTGCGGGCCTCAAGGAGAGCCACCCGCACGACATCCAGATGACCGTGGAAGCGCCCAACTACCACACCCGGTAGTCGGGCCCTGTAGGAGGAGAGACTGTGCGGGAATTGGTCGAGATCGGCCCCGGCAAGATCGTGGCGCGGGGCTGGCGTCTGTCCGAAGTGGCGCTCGTACCGACCCGGCGGACCCGGGACATCGACGATGTCTCCACCGAATGGCAGCTCGACGCCTACCGGTTCGAGATCCCGGCCGTGGCGCATCCGTCCGACGCGACGATGAGCCCGGCCTCGGTGATCGAGATGGGCCGCCTCGGCGGCCTGGGCGTCCTGAACGGCGAAGGGCTCTGGTGCCGCTACGTCGACCCGACCTCGCTGCTCAAGGAGCTCGCGGACACCCCGGCGGAGAGCGCGATCGAGCGGCTCCAGGAGATCTACGCCGAGCCGGTCAAGCCCGAGCTCGTCGCCGAGCGGATCGCCGAGATCCGCGCGGGCGGGATCACCACGGCGATCCGCTTCAGCCCCCAGCACACCGCCGAACTCGCGCCGCTCGCGGTCGAGGCCGGGGTGGACCTGCTGGTCATCCAGGGCACCATCGTCTCCGCGGAGCACGTCTCCTCCGGCGGCGACGTGCTCAACCTCAAGCAGTTCATCGCGGACCTGGACGTCCCCGTCGTCGTCGGCGGGGCCACCAACTACAAGACCGCCATGCACCTGATGCGCACCGGCGCGGCGGGCGTCATCGTCGGGGTCGGCTCCGACGACTGGTCGACCACCGACACCGTGCTCGGCATCGACGTGCCGATGGCCTCCGCCATCGTCGAGGCCGCCGCGGCCCGCCGCGACTACCTGGACGAGACCGGCGGGCGCTACGTGCACCTCATCGCCGACGGCGAGATCACCCACTCGGGCGCGATCGCCAAGGCCATCGCCTGCGGCGCCGACTCGGTCATGCTCGGCTCGATCCTCGCGGACGCGGCCGAGTCCCCGGCGGCGGGCGCGTGGTGGCACTCGGCGGCCTCGCACCCGAAGCTCCCGCGCGGACGCTTCCGCCAGGGCGACTCGGGCGACGTGGAGGTCCCCGACATGGAGGCGATCCTGTACGGCCCGAGCAACAGCTCGGACGGCAGCCAGAACCTCTTCGGAGGCCTCCGCCGGGCCATGGCCAAGACCGGCTACACCACGGTCAAGGAATTCCAGAAGGCCAGCCTGGTCACCGCATAACAAGAGCCAATCGAGGCCCGGCCCGCAAAAGCGGACCGGGCCTCGGCGCGTCTGGAAACCATGAGCGGTCACGGTGCGTCCGACCGGGCTGCAGCCGAACCGCGGTGGCCGATGTCGGCGAGTGTCCACGACGTCGCCTCCTTCGCGTTCGGAGCCGTGAGGGGTTTCGGCTCTACCGCCTTGATTTTAGTGGGGTGGGCGGGACGCGTGGGTACGGTCCTAGCGTCCGGTTCGGGGTCCTCTGTTCGGGGGAGGGGCTGTCCGCTTACCGGCGATTTGTGCGTCCGCACACAGGTATCTGTCAGCTAGGCCACGTATCCTTGCGAGCGTGAAGCGCAAGAAGCACCCCGTTCCCACAAGGAGTGGGGAACAACACACCCGGCTTTCGGCGTTGGTGCTGCTGTGACCTGCCCGTTCTGCTCCGTGCCCACCGTGCCCGGCGCGCGCTACTGCCACAACTGCGGCGCGCCGCTGTCCCCCGAGGCGACCGCTCCGCAAACGGAGCGCCGCTACGTCACGGTGCTCTTCGGCGACCTCTCCGACTTCACCACCTGGTCCGAGAGCCTCGACCCCGAACGCGTTTCCTCCGTCACGGACCGTCTGCTGGCCGAATGCGTCTCCGCCGTCAACGAGTTCGGCGGCCACGTCGACAAGCTCATGGGCGACGGCCTCATGGCCGTGTTCGGCGCCCCGCTCTCGCACGAGGACGACGCCGAGCGCGCCGTGCGCGCCGCCCAGGCCATGCAGAAACGGGTGCGCAGGCTCCTCAAGGCCGAGTCCGGTGGGGGTCTTCCCATCGGGCTTCGCATTGGCCTCAGGTCCGGGCTCGTCGTGGCCGGCATGCAGGCGAACCTCGAGTACACCGTCATCGGCGACACCGTGAACACCGCGTCGCGCCTGTGCGCCGCCGCCGCCGTCGGCACCATCTGGGCCGGCGAGGAGACCATGCGCGCGACCAAGCACGCCGCCGCCTGGCGCCGCCTCAGCCCCGTGCGCCTCAAGGGCAAGCGCGAGCCCGTCGAGGTGTTCCAGCTCCTCGGCCTCGAGGACGAGCCCGGCACCCGCGCCAGCCTCGGCGACACCGCGTCCTTCATCGGACGCGACGCCGAGATCGGCCGCGTCACCGGCCGCCTCGAAGCCGTCATCGACCGCAGCGAACCCCTGGTGCTCATCCACACCGCCGAAGCCGGCATGGGCAAAACGCGTTTTGCCCGCGAGGTGCGGACCGTCGCCACCGAGCGCGGCGCTCGAGTCTTGACGGTCCGGGTTGCTCCCTACGGCGAAGGCCGCCGCTTCGGGCCCCTCGCCGACCTGGTCAGGAAGGCCGCGGGCCTGCGCTTCGACGACGACCGCGCCACCGCCGAGGCCAAGATCCGCCGCATCGCCGACGGCCACGCCGACCACGGCGAATGCCGCCTCAACATCACGCTCCTGCTCGGCCTCCTCGGCCACGTCCGCCCCGGCTCCGCCGACCGCGTCGGCGGCTTCACCGGCCAGCAGTCCGACGCGCACACGATCCCCGAGGCCGTCGCCGAGCTCATCACCCACATGGCGACGCAGGCCCCGCTCGTGCTCAACATCGACGACCTCCACACCGCCTCGGCCGACGGCATCGACGCCCTCGGCGTCGCGCTGTCGAAGATCCACGGCCCCGTCCTCGTGCTCCTCTACGGGCGCCCCGAGCTCACCCGCTCCTCCGGCGTCCTCACCCGCATCTCCGAGGCCGAGGTCCACCCGCTGCCGCCCCTCGCCGGCGCCGACGCCGCGCGCCTCCTGCGCGAGTTCCTCGGCGGCGGCCGCATGCCCAAGCCCGACGAGGACCGCCTCCTCGGCTTCGCCCAGGGCAACCCGTACTACCTCGCCGAACTCGTCACCCTCCTCACCGAGCAGGGCCTCCTCGCCGACGCCGGCGACCACTGGCGCCTCGCCGCCGGGTCCCTCACCGGACGCGTCCTCTCCCGCGACCTCGCGCAGGTCCTCGGCGCCCGCATCGACGCGCTCAGCCCCGCGGCCCGCTCGCTCCTGCGCGCCGCCTCGATCTTCGGCGACGCCGTGCCCCCCGAGGCCACGCAGCTGCTGGAGAAGGAGGTCCCCGGCGAGTTCGAGCGCGCCCTCCAGGAACTGCTCGACCGCCGCATGCTGCGCCGCCGCTCCTACGGCGGCTACCGCTTCGTGACCCCCCTGCTGCGCCAGGCCGCCTACGCGCCCATCGGGAAGGCCGACGCCGCGCACGCGCACGCCGAGATCGCCCGCTGGGCCGCCGACACCGAACTCGAGGGCCAGAGCGCCGACGACCTCGTCGTCTTCCACGCCGAGCAGGCCGTCACCCTCGCCAAAGAGGTCGAGATCGAAGCGCTCGACGAGGTCTGGAACGTCCTCCCGCTCGCCGTCGAGGCCGTCCGCAAGCAGGCCGCCCGCGCCATGGACGCCTCGGAGCCCGAGCGCGCCGTCGCCCTGCTCAACGGCGTCGAACGCCTCGCGACGCTCTCCTCCGACGACCGCCTCCTGCGCGGCCGGGCCCTGACCCGCCTGGGCCGCACCGTGGAAGCCGAGGCCGAGATCGAGGGCCTCGCCGTCGACATCGGCCTCATCGTCCCCACCGACGACCACGACGAGCACCCGTCCGGGCGCCTCTTCGGCGACGACTTCCCCGAGGACGAGGCCGAACTGGTCGCCCAGCTGCTCCTGCTGCGCGGGCGCCTCCACCGCTACAAGGGCGAGCTCCAGGACGCCCGCACCGCCTGGACGGCCGCGCTGGCGCTCTCGCGGCGCGAAGGCCTCGCCGGGCCCCGCTGCGACGCGCAGTGCCGCATCGGCCTCCTCGACTTCCTCGCCGGGCACCTGTCCGAGGCCGAGGCCCGCTTCCTCGACGCCTACGACACCGCCTTCGGCGTCGGCGACGACCGGCGGCTCGCCTGGGCCCTCCAGCACCGCGCCTGGGTCCTGGTCGCCCGCGGCGACTTCGACGGCGCCGACGACGTCCTGCGCGAGGCCGCCAAGGCCTTCGCGCGCCAGATGGACCTCGTCGGCCGCGCCTGGGTCCGCGGCGTCTCCGCGTTCGCCCTCCTCATGGCCGGGCGCTTCACCGAGGCCAAGCGGCTCTCCGACGTGTTCATGCCGATCGGCGAGCGCTCGGGCGACGTGTTCGCCGTCGGGCTCCTGCGCGCGATCGGCGCCGCCGCCCAGATCAGCCTGGGCATCCCGGCCGGCGCCGACGCGGCCGCCCGCAACTCCTTCCGCGACTTCGAGCGCATCGACGACGACTGGGGCCGCGGCTTCGCCAAGTACGTGCGGGCCCTCGCGGCCCGCTCGATCGGCGCGCTCGACCACGCCCTCGACCTCGCCGCCGGCGCCGAGGAGTACGGGGCCAAGACCGGCCACCCGCTCCTGATCAGCCTGACCCACAACCTCAGGGGCCGCTGCGCCCTCGAAGCGGGGGACCCGGCCATGGCCGAGGCCGCCGCCGAGGAGGCGCTCGCGCTGGTGACCGACGACGTGCTCGAACCGGGCCGCGCGGCCAACACCGCGCTCCTGGCCGACGTGCGCGCCGCCAAGGGCGACCGCGCCGAAGCCCTGCGGATGCTCGAACCCCTTGCGGCCCATTACGACGAGCCGTCCCTGGGCTGGCCCCGCCGCGCCATCGTGGCCCGCTACGCCCGCCTCCTCGACGAGGACGGGCAGATCGACGCGGCCGCCAAGTGGGCCGAGACCGCGCTCAAGTCCTTCGGCGAGGACCCCGCGTCCACCGCCTGGGCCGAGGGCTACCTCGAGCGCACCGCGGTCGTCTGAGCCCCATGGGGATCACTCCGGGTCTGACCGCCTGCGGCGCACCGGAGTGTGAACCGTCCCGGCTCCCGCGCGCGATCGCGCGGACCGACGCACTCCCTGTCTGCCGACCCGCCGGGCCGGTGCTGGGATGCTGAGAGGATGAAGCAGACGCAACGGGTGGACGGGCGGTCCTTTCGGACTCCTGCCGCTACGGCCGGGGCCCGTTCCAGTCGGACCGCCCGTCCTCCCGCGCGTCACACGGGGGATGCATTCACTATGCGCCACCGGTACTTCGCCCTCGGCGAGCGACACATCATCCGTTCGGCCAGTTATCGCTGGCTTTTCGTCCAGGGGTATACAGAATCATGGACGCGTTGCCGTACCGTTATTCCCAAAAGGTCCCATGACTCGGAACCCCCAGATCCGGTCGCTCTGACCTGAGGTTCGGAACGTCCCCCCGCAATGACCCGTGCACGCATGTGCGCACCGACCTGCACCAAGGCCCGACGCCAGGCTCACGGCCGCGCGTCGCCGAGAACGGAGGCTGTATCCAGTGGACACCATCTCGTCCTACGGTGCTCCAACCGGTCCCCACCTCTCCGCGAACGCCCCTCTCGCGCCCCCGGGACTGCACGTCGAAGCCGATCCGGAGGCGCTCCTCCAGGGGATAGAACGCCTGACCGGCTTCACCGAGATCGACCGCGGCGCCTTCTCCACCGTCTTCAGCGCCACCCGGTTCGACGACGGCTCCGAAGTCGCCGTCAAGATCGAGGCCAGGCCGCTCACCGACGACGCGGGGCTCGAGCGCTTCCGCCACGAGGTCCAGACCGCCGGGCGCCTCTCCGACCACCCCTGCGTGGTCAAGATGCTGTCCGCCGGCCTCACCCACCAGGCCAACCCGTACGTGGTCATGGAGCGCTGCCGGGGGTCGGTCGCCGACCTGCTCGACCGCCACACCACGATCCCGCCGCACCGCACCATCGAGATCGGCATCCGCATCGCCGACGCCCTCTCCGCGGCGCACGAGGCCGGGATCGTCCACCGCGACGTCAAGCCCGCGAACATCCTTGTCAACCACACCGGCCACGCGGTCCTCGCCGACTTCGGCCTCTCCAGCCTCATCCCCGTGCCGCGCCCCGGCGAGCCCGTGTCGACCATGGCCACCCCGGCGTACGCGCCGCTGGAGGTCTTCCAGATGCGCGAGGCGGGCCCCAGCGCCGACGTCTACTCGCTCGCGGCCACGCTCTACACGATGCTCAGCGGCAGCCCGCCGCGCTTCCCCTCGGACGGCGTCCCCGACATCAACCAGGTCGCGGCCCTGTTCGACCAGCCGATCCCGGCGATCCCCGGCATATCGCCCCTGCTCCTGGAGATGCTGCGCACCGCGCTCATCAACAACCCCGACGGCCGCCCCACCGCGGTCGAGTTCCGGGAGTTCCTCGCGAGCATCCCCGAGGCCTCCACCGGGATCATCCCGCGCCTCACCGACGACGGCTCCCTGCGCGGACCGGTCTCCCCCGCGCCCCAAGGCGTCGGCGTCTACGGCGCCTACTCCTCGCCGCCGCGGCCCGAGGTCCGCGACGACGCGCCCCGCTCCGGGTACGTCGAGCTCGACCCCTCGACCTTCCCCGACGCGCCCTCGACGCTGCGCCTGGCCCCCGGCAAGCGCCGCGGCCGCATCCCGACCCACCCCGCCGAAGCGCAGGCCGCGCCCCCGTACGTGTCGCCGATCAGCCCCGAGCGCACCGGCACCGCCCGCGTCGCCAGCGCCCCGGTGACGCCTCCGGCGAGCCCGCCCCGCCAGGCGAGCGCGCCGGTCAGCCCGCCTCCCGCGGCGAACGAGACCGCCAAGTGGCAGTCCTTCTCTTCGGGCGGGGCCCGCGAGGACTACGACGCGCGCCTTCCCGTCCCGGTGGCGCGCAACGAGACCGGCCTGACCCGCCGCGAACGCCGCCTCAAGGACGGCGACGGCGGCGGCTCCGGCGTCGGCCGCCTCATCGGCATGGGCGCCGCGGGCCTGGTGATCCTGGGCCTGCTCATCGCCGGCGGCGTGTGGCTGTTCGGCGGCGACGAGCCGACCGACCTCGCCGAGCAGTCCATCGCCGACGACTACGTCAGCGAGTGCCCGCTCAGCGCGGACGGCGCGGGCTGCGTCACCGAACCGACCTGCTTCGACGCCGAGTTCGCTTCGGCCAGTTGCGAAGGCGCCCACATGTGGGAGGGCTACGCGACCGGACGGCTGCCGGAGGGCGTCGAGGACGCCGAGGCCGCGCGGGCCGACGAGACCGTCGCCGCGGCGTGCGTCTCCGGCGAACGCGAGGACGGGCCGCTCGCGCAGCTCGTCGGCAGCGACTCGATCTACTGGCTCACCGACGTCCACCTGCCCGGCGACGGCACGTTCATGTGCGTCGCCCAGCTCAAGGACGGCACCGAGGCGACCGGACCGACCTTCTTCCGCGAGGGGTGAGGGCGCCGCAAGACGACCGGGAACGAAAGCGCCCCGGCACCACACCTGGTGCCGGGGCGCTTCGTCGTCGCCGTACCGGGAGAAGGGGTACGGCTTCCGATCAGAACTCCTCGTCGAGGTCGACCTTGCCTTCCACGGCCACTTGGTAGGCGGTCGGCCTGCGTTCGAAGAAGTTCGTCAGCTCCTGCACGTCCTGGAGCGCCATGAACGGGAACGGGTTCTCCGAGCCCCATTTCTTCGGCATGCCGAGGCGCGCGAGGCGCTGGTCGGCGGCGTACTCCAGGTACGACTTCATGTCCTTGACGGTCATGCCGGGCATGCCGTCGCCGATGAGGTCCTCGGCGAACTGGAGTTCGGCCTCCACGGCCTCCTCCAGCATGTCGGTGACCTGCTGCCGCATCCGGTCGTCGAACAGCTCGGGCTCCTCCTGGCGCACGATGTCGACCACGCTGAACGCGAAGTTCATGTGGCAGGACTCGTCGCGGAAGACCCAGTTGGTGCCGGTGGCGAGGCCGTCGAGCAGGCCGCGGCTGCGCAGCCAGTACACGTAGGCGAAGGCGCCGTAGAAGAACAGGCCCTCGATGCACGCGGCGAAGCAGATGAGGTTGAGCAGGAACGTCCGGCGGTCCTCGCCGGTCTTCAGCTCCTGCATGTCGAAGACCGAGTCGATCCACTTGAAGCAGAAGTCGGCCTTGCGCTTGATCGAGGGGATGTTGTTGACCGCGTCGAACGCCTTCGTGCGCTCCTCCGGGTCGGGCAGGTAGGTGTCGAGCAGCGTCAGGTAGAACT
The DNA here is from genome assembly GCF_900101745.1 of Glycomyces harbinensis. GTDB lineage: Bacteria > Actinomycetota > Actinomycetes > Mycobacteriales > Micromonosporaceae > Glycomyces > Glycomyces harbinensis. Next base: position 114,091 of record NZ_FNAD01000010.1, read on the forward strand.
GGACGTGCACGGCCTCCTCGAACAGCTGGCGCGACAGGTACAGGCGGCCCTCGGGGGAGTTGACGTGCTGGTACAGGTTGAGCACCAGGTTGTTCGCCACGATCGTGTCGCCGGTGGCGAAGAACGCCACGAGGCGGTGGATGAGGTGCTGCTCCTGGGGCGTGAAGGCGGCCAGGTCGGTCAGGTCGGAGGCGAGGTCGACCTCTTCGACGTGCCAAGTGTTCTTGATGGCGTCCTTGTACTGCTCGTAGAAGTCCGGGTACTTCATCGGTCGCAGTGTCAGGTCCATACCTGGGTCGAGCAGCATGGGCGTCCTCTCTCGGTTTCTTGTCGGTTGGCGCGGCGCGTCGAGTGAGAGGCGGCGCCGTTGCGGGGCAAGGGGTTCGGAGCGGCGGGGCCTTGCGGTCCCGCCGCTCGGCGGGTCCTACTGGCAGGCCTCGCAGCTCTCCGGGTTCTCCAGGGAGCACGCGATGTCGGCCGGGACGACCTCGAGCTCGGTGGGCTTCTGCTCGGCCGGCTCGGCGCTCACGGTGGTCTGGTTGATGCGCGTGGCCGGGCGGCTGCGCAGGTAGTACGTGGTCTTGAGGCCCTGCTGCCACGCGTAGCGGTACATCGACGAGAGCTTGCCGATGGTCGGGCTGGCCTGGAACAGGTTGAGCGACTGGGCCTGGTCGATGAACGGCGTGCGGGCGGCGGCCAGGTCGATCAGGGCGCGCTGCGGCAGCTCCCAGGCGGTGCGGTAGCGCTCCTGGAGGTCGGCCGGGATCACGTCGATGCCCTGGACGGAGCCCTCGGCGACCACGATGGCCTGGCGCACGCGCTCGTTCCAGATGCCGCGCTCCTTGAGCTCGGCGATCAGGTGGCGGTTGACCTGGAGGAACTCGCCCGACAGGGTCTCGCGCTTGAAGACGTTCGACACGACCGGCTCGATGCACTCGGCGCAGCCGGCGATCGAGGCGATGGTCGCGGTCGGCGCGATCGCGATCATGAGCGAGTTGCGCAGGCCGTGCTCGGCGATCTCGCCGCGGACGGCGTCCCAGCGCTCGTTCAGCGTGACGCGCGCGTTCGGGTAGTGGTCGGCGTGGAGCACGCCGTCGGCGGCGCGGGTGTCGGCGAAGTTCGGGTGGGCCCCGAGCTCGGCGGCGAGCCTCGCGGAGGTCTCGTACGCGACGAGGGCGATGCGCTCGCTGATCGCGGTCGAGAGCGCGAGCGCCTCCTCGGAGTCGAAGGTGAGCTTCAGCTTGAAGAACACGTCGGCGAGGCCCATGCAGCCCAGGCCGATCGGGCGCCACTTGCGGTTGGCCTTCTCGGCCTCGGCGGTCGGGTAGAAGCCGAGGTCGATGGTGCGGTCGAGGAACTTGACGGCGCTGCGCACCGTCTGCTCCAGCCGCTCGAAGTCGAAGCCCTCGGTGGAGCAGTGCTCGGCGAGGTTCACCGATCCGAGGTTGCACACGGCGGTCTCGGAGTCGTTGGTGACCTCCAGGATCTCGGTGCACAGGTTCGAGAGGTGGATGACGTTCTCTTTGCGGGCGGTCTGGTTCGAGGTCCGGTTCGCGGTGTCGGAGAAGGTGATCCAGCCGTTGCCGGTCTGGGCCAGGGTCCGCATCATGCGCCCGTAGAGTTCGCGGGCGGCCACGGTCTTGCGGGCCTTCCCGGCGGCTTCGGCGGCCCGGTAGGCCTGGTCGAAGTCGTCGCCCCACAGGTCGACCAGCTCGGGGGTCTCCTTGGGGTCGAACAGGGACCACTGCGAGTCGGACTCGACCCGGCGCATGAACTCGTCGGGGATCCAGTTGGCGAGGTTCAGGTTGTGGGTGCGGCGCTCGGTGTCGCCGGTGTTGTCGCGCAGCTCCAGGAACTCCTCGACGTCGGCGTGCCAGGACGCGAGGTAGACGCAGGCGGCGCCCTTGCGTCGCCCGCCCTGGTTCACCGCCGCGACGGACGAGTCGAGGGTCCGCAGCCACGGCACGATCCCGTTGGAGTGCCCGTTGGTGCCGCGGATGAGTGAACCGCGCGACCGCACCCGCGACCACGCGATGCCGATGCCGCCGGCGTACTTGGAGAGTCGCGCGACCTGGCTGTAGCGCTCGTAGATCGAGTCGAGCTCGTCCTTGGGGGAGTCGAGCAGGAAGCACGAGGACAGCTGCGGGCGGCGGGTCCCGGAGTTGAACAGGGTCGGCGAGGACGGCAGGTAGGCGAGGGCCGACATGAGCCGGTACAGTTCGGCGGCCTCCTCCACGGACTGGCTCAGGCCGCAGGCGACGCGCAGCATGAAGTGCTGGGGCCGTTCCAGCACGGACCGGTTCTCGGGGTGGCGCAGCAGGTAGCGGTCGTAGACGGTGCGCAGTCCGAAGTACTCGAAGCGGTCGTCGGCGGCCTCGTCGATGACGGCGTCGAGCGCGGGGCCGTTGGCCCGCACGAACGCGACCAGGTCGGTCGAGAGCAGCCCGTTGGCGTCGCTCGCGCCGATCGAGGACGTGAAGCTGGTGACGCCCTCGCCCGCGGTCTCGTCGGCGATGTGCTCGGCGAGGAGCCGGGCGGCGAGCTTGGAGTAGGTCGGCTCGGAGGCGACGGTCGACGAGGTGATCTCGATGGCCCGCTCGCGCAGGCCCGCCTCGGTCGCGCCGGGCCACAGGCCCGCCTCGATCTGCGCGATGACCTTCTCGGCGTCCACGTCGGGCAGTCCGGCCGCGTGGACGCGGAGGCGCTCGGCGATCCGGGCGGCGGGGCCCTGTTCGGGCTCCCGCTGCTGCGGTGCGGTGGTGGTGGCGGATGGCGTGGTGGCGAGCCCGGTCATCTCTGCGTCCCCTCGTGCTGTGCTCGTGCGATCCGCTGCGGATCGCACTCCTGCGGCGCGGCGGCGCCGTCGACCCCACGCGGGGTCGACGGCACCGACCTGACAGAGCAGAATCATACATGTAGTGGTTCGCTCCTGGGGTCGCCCCAAGATGTTGAGTTTTTCGAGGGTTTCGGTCACTGAACCCCCAGCGTGTCCGCTAGGCTCGAGGGTTTCCGCGGGGTCAGCCTATGCCGCGGATCCGACACTTCTCCCGCGAAACCGCCGCGGCCGCGGCGGTGTGATCCTCGCCGGGGAAACCGCCTGCGGGAACCGGGTCGGCGGCTGATAGCATCGTGGCGGCCTGTTCAGTCAGGCATGCCTCCGTAGCTCAGTGGATAGAGCACTGGTTTCCGGGACCAGGTGTCGCAGGTTCGAATCCTGCCGGGGGCACCGTAACTACCAGGATCTCAGCGATCCGAGAGCCTCGTTCAGCACGGCGATGCAGCCGAGAACGCGACCCTGCGCGAGTCGATGCGACTCGCGCATATTTTTTGCCTCCCAGTGATCTGGAGCGAACCGGTGGGGAAGAACAACCGCAAGTCGAACGCCCGTCGCGGTGCCGCGTCGGGCGCGTTCACCCCTGCCGACCTCGACGGCGAGGCCCTGCCTCCCGTCGGCCGCGCCCGTTATGCGGTGCTCGGTGTCCTCAACGCCTCGCCCGCCGACCGGCTCGACTGGGTGGACGCCGCGTCGAACCTCGAAGGCGAGTCGAGCGACCCCGACTGGCCCGCCGTGCTGGCGGGCGTCTTCGAGGAGCTCGGCGACGACCTCATCGAGCACTCCTGGCGGCGGGGCTGGATGCCGCGGGAGGTCTTGAGCGCCATACGGAAGAAGCTCAACGCCGAGGTCGCCCGGGCCGGGGCGGTCATGATGCTCGGCCAGCTGTCGCGCTACCCCGAGTCGCAGCTGAGCGACCGCTGGATCGTCCAGCGCGAGGAACTCGCCGAGCAGGTTGCGTCCAAGGGCGTCGCGGAGGCGTGCAAGGGCCTGGGCCGCTGGGAGCGGATCGAGCTGTGGGCCGCGGTGCTCGAAGCGCTCGACCTGATCGACTCCGTCCCCGAGATCCCCCGCGTGGAGCCGCTTCCGGGCAGTCCCATGATCGCGCACCGCCTCGGCGTGGCCGAGTCCTCCAGGACCTACGAGCGGATCCGGGCGCTGCTGGCGAAGGCCGAGTCGACCGACTCGGACGCCGAGGCCGAGGCGTTCACCGCCAAGGCGCAGCAGCTCATCGCGCGCCACAGCATCAACGAGGCCCTGCTCGACGAGGCGGGCCAGGGCCACCGCGAGCCGGAGACGCTGCGCATCATCATCGAGCGGCCCTACGAGCAGCCCAAGTCGGAGCTGCTGGCGCAGATCGCCCACGCGAACCACTGCCGGCCCGTGTACTGGGCGGCCGGGGGCTTCACCACGCTGGTCGGCGACCGGGGCGACCTGCGGTCGGTCGAGCTGCTCTACAGCTCGCTGCTGGTGCAGGCCACCTCGGCCATGACCCGCGCGGGCTCGCTGGTCGACCGGTCGGGGAAGTCGGCGACGCGCTCGTTCCGGCAGTCGTTCCTGGCCTCGTTCGCGTGGCGGATCGGGGAGCGGCTGCACGAGTCCGCGGCCGACACCGAGCGCGAGGTCGCCGAGGAGACCGGCACCGACCTGGTGCCGGTGATGCGCGAGCGCGACGACCGCGTGGACGCCAAGACCGACGCGCTGTTCCCCAACCTGGTCCGCGGGCGCGCCATCCGGGTCACCAACTACGAGGGCCACGTCGCGGGGAGGGCCGCCGCCGACGCCGCCCGCCTGACGACGGGCGATCCGATCACTCGGGACTGAGCTGATAGTTTCCGGAACTTCCGGAACAAAGACAGCGCTTCCCGGTCGCGACAGACGATCGATGCTGATGGATTTCGCGGGATCTCGTCTCAGCAAAGCTGTCAGCAGTGGATTTGTCCAAAATGTCGCACCGATGTGGAGCAAAAAAGTTCCGATAATTTTCCGGAACTCATTGACACCATTGACACTCCCGGTCCAGGATGTTCACATCGAAAGAAATAGACATCTTTCGATGCGGTCCGCCATCGTGCGGACCGTTCCTCACCCCCCTCAGAAGGAGGAAGGATGTCCAAGGACAACGCGTCCATCGGACCGTTCAGTCGCCGGAGCATGCTGCTCGGCGGCGGCGCCGCGCTGATCTTCAGCGGCGCGGGGCTGCTGACGCCCGGCACCGCCAGCGCCCAGCAGGTCATCAACACCAACCAGGAGGGCACCCACAACGGGTACTACTACTCCTTCTGGACCGACACCCAGGGCCGGGCCTCGATGACCCTCGGCGCGGGCGGGAACTACAGCAGCACCTGGAACGGCGCCAACAACTGGGTCGGCGGCAAGGGCTGGCGCAACGGCAGCCGCCGGACCGTGAACTACAGCGGCTCGGTCAACCACGGCAGCAACGGCTACCTGGCCATGTACGGGTGGACCGCCAACCCGCTGGTGGAGTACTACATCGTCGAGTCCCACGGTCCGTACAACCCCAGCAGCGGCGCCACCAACCGCGGCACGGCCAACATCAACGGCGGCAACTACACCCTCCTGCACTCCATGCGCTACGACAAGCCGTCGGTGGAGGGCACCAGGACCTTCGCGCAGTACTGGAGCGTCCGCCAGGGCAACCGCAGCTCCGGCACCATCGACACCGGCGCCCACTTCGACGCGTGGGCCCGGGCGGGGATGAACCTGGGCAGCTTCAACTACTACATGGTCATGGCGACCGAGGGCTACCAGTCCAGCGGCAACTCCAACATCACCGTCGACAGCACCGGCGGCGGGAACCCGGACCCCGATCCCGACCCGGGCGGCCCCTGCACGGCCGTCCTGTCGGCCGGCCAGCGGTGGGGCGACCGGTACAACCTCAACGTGGCCGTCTCGGGTTCGAGCGACTGGAGGACGACGCTGAACATCCCCTCGCCCGCGAAGGTCATCGCGACGTGGAACTGCAGCGCCTCCTACCCGTCGGCGCAGCAGCTGGTCGCCACCTCCAACGGCAGCGGCAACAACTTCGGCGTCACGATCCAGGCCAACGGCAACTGGAACTGGCCCACGGTCTCCTGCGGTTAGCGGGGACCGCGGACGGGAGACCCGCAACCACCACGAGGTGGCGCCGGGATGAACTCGGCGCCAACGGCAACGGACCGGTCGCGACGCGACCGGTCCTCGCCGTCCTCGGTCTCCCGGCCGTTCGCGGGCCGGGCATAGGATCGCACCATGCGATCGCCATCCCTCGTGCTCAGTGCACTCGTCCTCGTCGCCGCCGGAGCCTGCTCCGGCGAGGAGACCCCGCCCGCCGAGGACGTCATCCCCGACGCGGCCGAAGCCATGGCCGAGGTCGAGTCGGTCCGCTTCGAGCTCGCGGTCGAGGGGAAGGTCGACGGCCTGTCGGTCAAGTCCGCCGACGGGGTCGTCACGGCCGACGGCTCCGCCGAGGGCACCGGCACGATCACCGCCATGGGCATGGACCTCGAGGTCGAGTACGTGATCATCGGCGAGGACGCCTGGGTCAAGGGCCTCACCGGCGGCTTCCAGCAGATCCCCGTCGGCGACGAGATGCTGCCGTACGACCCGACGATCCTGCTCGCGCCCGACCGCGGGATCGCGGCCCTGCTCGAAGCGGTCGACTCCGCCGAACCGCAGGACTCCGAGGAGGTCTCCGGCTTCGACGCCTACCGGTACGAGGTCGTGTTCGACCCGCAGGTGTTCGCCGATTTCATTCCGGCCGAAGGCGACTGGAACGAGGCGACCGTGTGGTTCGACCAGGAGACCGCGCGCGTGGTCAAGGCCGAGTTCGCCCAAGGGGACGCCGTGATCACCCTGCTGCTGTCCGACTACGACGACCCGGTGACGATTGAAGCCCCCTGAACCCATCGCGAAGCGTCGGCTCGCGATCGGCGCGGCGGGCGCCGCCGTCCTGCTCGGATCGATCGACGCGTACGTGCTCGTGTCGGTCCTGGTCGACATGATCGGCGACCTGGAGATCCCCGCCAACCACCTGGAACGCGCGACGCCCCTGGTCACCGGCTACCTCCTCGGCTACACCGCGGGCATGCCGCTGCTGGGGCGCCTCTCGGACCGCTTCGGGCGCAAACCGGTCATCCAGATCTGCCTGGCGGCCTTCGCGATCGGCTCGATCGTCAGCGCCACCGCGACCGAACTGGCCCCGCTCGTGGCCGGACGCGCACTCCAGGGCCTCGCGGGCGGCGCGCTCCTGCCGGTGACGATGGCGCTCGCGTCCGACCTGTTCTCCTCCGCCCGCCGCCCGGTCGTGCTCGGCTGGGTCGGCGCGGCCCAGGAGCTCGGCGCGGTCCTCGGCCCCCTGTTCGGCGCGGGCGTCGCGGCCCTGGTCGGCTGGCGGGGCATCTTCTGGATCAACCTGCCGCTGGCGCTCCTGGCGGCGCTCGCCGTCCACTACGCGCTGCCTTCGGCGAAGGCCGGGCGCGACGCCGGACGCGTCGACGTGATCGGCGGCCTCCTCCTGGCACTCGCCTTGGGGCTGTTCACCGTCGGGCTCTACAACCCCGACCCCGAACGCGCGGTCCTGCCCTCGTGGGGGCCGGTCGCGATCGGCGCGGGCGTCGCCGCGCTCGTCGTCTTCGCCCTCCAGCAGCGCCGCTCCCGCGTGCACCTGCTCGACCCGACCGGAGTCCGGTGGCGGCCCTTCGCGGCCGGGCTCGCCGCGAGCCTCGCCGCAGGGGCCGTCCTCATGGTCACCCTCGTCGACGTGCAGCTGCTCGCCCAGACCCTCCTGGGCCGCGACTCGGCCGGCGGCGCGCTGCTGCTGATGTGGTTCCTGGTCGGCCTCCCCGCAGGGGCCCTCGCGGGCGGGGCGATCGCCTCGCGCACGGGCGAGCGCGTCCCGGCCGTCGTCGGCTTCGCGGCCGCGGCCGCCGCCTACGTGTGGGTCGCCCGGTCCCTGCCCGACATCACCCCCGGCGGCCTCGCGCTGGCCGGGGCCGCGCTCGGCGCCACGATCGCGCCGCTGTCCTCGGCCGCGCTGCGCGCCACTCCCGAAGGGAGCCATGGCACCGCGTCGGCCGCGGTGGTCGTCGCCCGCATGATGGGGATGCTCGTCGGCGTCGCGGCCCTCACCTCCTGGAGCCTCCACCGCTTCCAGGAGTCGACCGCCGACCTCGACACGCCGCTTCCGTTCGGCGTCTCCGAGACCGTGTTCGCCGAGCGGATGGAGATCTACCAGGAGGCGCTGAGCGCCGCGCTCGCCGCGCAGTACGCCGACGTGTTCACCGCCGCCGCGTTCATCTGCCTCGCCGCCGCTCTCGTCTCGGCGGCCCTGCCCGGACGTGTGCGAGAGCGCACTCAGAACCTCGCTTGAGGCGCCCGCGAGTGGATAAGGTTGCGCCATGGCGGATCTTTCTGTGGTCGAGAATGTCGAAGAGCACCGGTACGAGCTGCGCGACGCGGCCGGGACCGTGCTCGGCTACCTGGAGTACCTGACCCGCGAGGACTTCACCGTCCTGCCCCACACCGAGGTCGACCGGTCCCTGCGCGGGAAGGGCTGGGGCGACCGCCTGGTGCGCCACGCCCTGGACGACCTGCGCGCCAAGGGCGCCAAGGCCTACCCGACCTGCCCGTTCGTGGACCGCTGGATCCAGCGCCACGAAGAGTACGAGGACCTCCGCTACCAGCCCTAGGCCCCCGCTTCCGCGCGTCCCGGAGCCGCCGGTCACGTCTGCTGCGGACTGTTCACCTCCGCGCAAACTGCGGGTTCACTTGTCGTTCACCTGTGGATGAAGCATCTTCAATATGCGTCTCCCGGCTGCCCGAACCCGGCCCTGTCACCGTCCCTTTGCGAACGGGGGGCGCTGATGCTGTCCGCGCTCATCCTCCTGCGGCACGTCGCCGAAACCATGCCCTCCGCGGGCCCGGCCGAGGCACGCCTCTCCGAGGCGCAGTTCCGCCGCGCGCGGGCCCTGGCCGACTTCCTCCAGCTGTACAACCCCACCGAACTCCTGGCCGGCCCCGGCACCGGCTGCACCGACACCCTCGCACCGCTCGCCGGGCGCCTCGACCTGCGCATCACCGTCACCGACGACCTCGCCCCCGCCGCCCCGAAACTCCCCAGCGCCGCCCACACGGCCGTCTGGACCGCCGCCCGCGCCCTGCGCACCCTCCCCGACGCGCGCCGCACCACCATCGTCTGCGCCGAGAGCGCCGTGCTCGCCGCCCTCCTGGTCGCCGTCGCCGCCCGCGACGGCCACGACCTCTCCCGCTACGAGCAGCCCATCCCGCTCGGCGACGACACCGGGGTCCTCCCGGCCGGCGCCGGATGGGTCCTCCACCGCGACGACGGCCTCCTCGTGGACGTCAAGCCGCTCGCCGTGCGGTGACCCGCCCGGCGGCCGCGCGGGTGAAGCCGCAGGCCCCGCGGTTATTCGATTGCCCCCGCAGGTCAGGTGCGCGTAAGCTCGACCGTTCGTCTGCGCAATCCTGTACCGATCCACCGGGGGAGCACCGTGCCTTCTGACAGCACCGCCGAAGCCGAACTCCAGGCCGAACTCGACAACCACGAGCGCGCCCGCCGCTACACGGCCGCCATGCGCGCGGCCACCACCGAGATCCACGCGGCCTACGCCGGCGAGGTCGACGAAGGCGGCAAGAGCCGCGCCTACGGCGACGTGGGGCCCGACAAGCTCTTCGGCTGGGCCATGGCCAACTACACCGTCCCGCGCATGGCCGACCTGACCGACCGCGACATCGCCCTGTTCTTCGGCCGCATCTGGATGGACGACGGCGAGGACTTCCACATCGGCCGCCGCCACATCCGCGACGAGCACGGCGACCCGCTCGTCCTCGACTGGCGCGCACCGCTCTCCGAGAGCTTCTACCGCGCCTCGGCCCACGACCGCAAGGACGTCGCCCGACGCCGCCGCTTCGGCTTCCAGGGCGCCCGCATCACCGGCTTCGAGGACGAGAACCTGCTGCTCGGAGAGGCGTTCGCCTCCGACATCCTCACCGAGGAGATCGAGCGCCCCCGCACCGGCCCGATGCGCGACATCGCCGCGACCATCCAGCCCGAGCAGGACGAGCTCATCCGCCGCGAGGCCGCAACGAACCTGTGCGTCCAGGGCGCCCCCGGCACCGGCAAGACCGCCGTCGGCCTCCACCGCGCCGCCTGGCTCCTCTACAACTACACCGAGAAGCTCGACAAGGCCGGCGTCCTCGTCGTCGGCCCCAACGAGGGCTTCCTCTCCTACATCTCGGGCGTCCTCCCCACCCTCGGCGAGTCCTCCGTCTGGCAGGTCACCGTCCACCAGCTCACCGGCGCCCACACCGCCACCGCCGTCGACTCCCGCGAAGCGGCCCTCGTCAAGCACGACGCCCGCATGGCCCTCGTGTGCGAACGGGCCGTCTGGGGCCACGTCGGCACCGTCGCCGCAGCAGGCATCACCCCCGACGAAGGCCTCCTCATCGCCGACGGCGGCTGGCGCTGGCGCCTCGGCCTCAACTATCTCGAGACGGCGGTCGCCAACGCCCGCAAGCACACCCGCACCTACACGGCCGGGCGCAAGGCCGTGGAGGACGCCATCGTCCAAGGCGCGCGCCGCCAGGCCGAGATCCGCTCCGGCCACTCGCCCGACTCGAAGTGGGCCACCAGGATCAAGCGCGTCCCCGCCGTCCAGGCGTTCCTCGACGCGGTGTGGCCCAAGCTCAACACCAAGACCGTGATGAAGAAGCTCTACGGCGACGCCGACTTCCGCGCCGACGCCACCCGCGGCATCCTCACCGAGGACGAGGCCGCGCTCCTGAGCGGGAAGCCCGCCAAGCCGACCGCGGCGGACCTCCTCATCACCGACGAGATCGAGTCGTACCTCAAACTCCGTGAACCCTCGGAGTCCTTCGGCCACATCGTCATCGACGAAGCGCAGGACCTCTCCCCGATGCAGTGCCGCGTCATCGCCCGCCGCTCCGGCAAGGGCTCGGTGACCGTCCTCGGCGACCTCGCCCAGGGCACCACCCCCTGGGCCGCCTCCTCCTGGACCGACCAGATGCGCCACCTCGGCAAGGACCGGGTCGAGCACACCGAGCTGACCACCGGCTTCCGCGTCCCCGCGGTCATCATCGAACTCGCCAACCGGGTCCTGCCCCACCTCGGCGTCGACGTCGCCCCCGCCCGCTCGATCCGCTCCGACGGCTCGCTCGACCGGGTCGAGGACCCCGACCTCCCCGCGGCCGCCAGGGAAGCGGTCGGCAAGGCCCTCGCCGAGGAAGGCCTCGTCGGCGTCATCGCCGCCGACGAGCGGGCCGAGGCCCTGCGCACCCTGCTCGCGGGGACCGACCGCGTCGAAGTGGTCGCCGCGAGCCTCGCCAAGGGCCTCGAGTTCGACCACGTGGTGGTCGTCGAACCCGCCGAGATCGTCGAGGCCCCCGCGTCCGCAGGCCCCTCCTCCTCCGACCGGGTCGGCCTGCGCCACCTGTACGTCGCGCTCACCCGCGCCGTCTCGCGCCTCACCGTCGTCCACGCCCGGCCGCTCCCGCCCGAGATGGCGGCCTGAACCCGCGGGCCGCCGGGCGCGCTGTGGCCCCCGCCTCCGCTTGCATACCGATTCGGTCACGAATATCGAACACCGATGTGAACGCCGAGATTGTCGGCGAACGCCCAAATTCGTACGGTTCCTTTACGAAAAGCTTATAAACCGCCTGTTACCAGCGAGTACGCCCTCCTCATAAGCCGCACGACACCCCTGTGGACGGTCAAAGGGACACATCGGTCGCAGTGGCATCCCCTGCTCATATTCGCTCAGAGCCACGCGAATCATTTCGCACAGCGCAGCGCGAAACATGAGGAGAACGATGTTGCAAGGTAAGCGACCGGCGGCCGCCGCAATCGGCGTGGGCGCGGCCCTGGTCATGGTCGCCGGCGGGACCACCGCCTGCGGAACGGGCGACGAGTCGGCGAACCCCGGCTTCCAGGGGTGCCAGGCCGACCCGGTCACGTGCAACTCCGGCGAACGTGCCGACGGCGGCGAGATCACCTGGGGCCTCGACGGGTCCTGGACCGGATGGAACCCCAACACGAGTGCCGAGTACACCTCGTACACCCTCCAGATCACCGCCCCCTACTGGCCCACCGTCGGCCACTTCGACCAGAACGGCGAGTTCGCCCTCAACCGGGGCCTCTTCGCCGAAGAGCCCCGACTCGTCAACGAGAACCCCATGCAGGTCGAATACGCCCTCGAACCCGGCGCCAACTGGGGCGACGGCACCGCCATCGGCGTCGACGACTTCATCTACAACTGGTACGCCCGCTCCGGCAGCGAAGCGCTCTGCCAGGCCTGCACCCCCGCGGCCGCCACCGCCGCCCAGATCGCCTCCATCGAAGAGGGCTCCGCCGCCGACAAGATCATCGTCACCTACGACGACGACTACTCCTCCTCCGAATGGAAGTACGAGCCGATCCTCTCCAACCCGGCCCACATCGCCGAAGCGGCCGGCTACGACTGGAAGGACGACCCCGCCGCCATGGGCGAGGCCGAAGCCCACTTCTCCAAGACCGTCCCCACCTGGTCCGCCGGACCCTTCGAGGTCACCGACGCCGAGACCGGCGACTACGCCGTCTACGAACCCAACGGCGACTGGACCGGCACCACCGAGGTCACCCTCGACAAGGTCACCCTCCGCTCCTTCGACTCGGTCGACTCGATCATCACCGAACTGCGCCAGGGCACCATCGACGGCGCCAACCCCACCAGCATCAGCGCCGAGAACGTCGCCCAGCTCGCCGCCGAGCAGGAGATCGCCTTCAACATCGCACCCGGACCCGGCTGGGGCCACATCGACCTCAACACCAAGAACGAATTCCTCTCCGACCGCGCCCTGCGCACCGCCGTCTTCCAGTCCATCGACGTCGAAGAGCTCATCGCGCGCACCTACGCCAACGTCCAGTCCGACGCCTCGCGCAAACTCAACCACCTCTTCCGCAACGACGACCCCGACTTCGAAGACCACCTCACCGCCACCGGCCAGGGCGCCGGCGACACCGGACTGGCCATGAGCACCCTCGAAGAGGCCGACTACAGCTGGGACGGCGAAGGGATGCTCCTCGACCCCGAGGGCGAGAAGGTCACGCTCAACTACCGCTACGCCGAGGGCAGCGACGACCGCCAGACCATGGCCGACCTCATCGCGTTCAACCTCGCCGACATCGGCATCGACGTCGAACTCAAGCCGTTCCCCGTCACCGAACTCGGGCCCACGCTCGCCGCCTCCGACTTCGACATCATCAACTACGGCTGGACCTCCCAGCCGGTGATCGTCTCCAGCGCCAACCAGTGGTGGGGCTCGGACTCGTCCACCAACTTCGGCCAGAACGAGGACCCCGAACTCGACGCCCTGCTCGCCTCCCTCGGCTCCGAACGCGACCCCGACAAGGCCGCCGACATCGCCAACGAGGCCGTCGCCCGCGTCATCGCCGACGCCTACGTCCTGCCCACCGTGGACACGCCCGTGGCCATCATGGTCAGCGAGGACCTCGTCAACGTCCGCGACAACTGGGCCTCCCAGCAGCGGGCCCTGTACAACATCGCCGAATGGGGCCTGCGGGCCGACTGAGGGAGCCGGGGGTCCTCCCGCCGGACGACCACCGAGAACCGCACAGCCTCAGCACGGCGGGACGGACCCGGTCCGTCCCGCCGTTTGCCTGAATATGCCCGAAACCGACCGTTCCAGGTGTAACGATGATCCCGTCGTGGGTCCGACGCGTCGAGGCCCACAAAGGATGCTTACACGGGGGAGTGGTCTTATGCGACCTGCACAAGCGAGGGCGTACGCCCTCGCCGGCTCGGCCGCGCTGGCCGCGGCGGCGCTCGGCGCCTGCGGCGGGGGCGGCGACTCGGGCGGCGACAGCGACGTCACCTGGGCGATCAGCTCGGGCTGGGAGTCGTGGAACGAGAACACCGCCGACGGCAACAACTCGTACCTGCACCAGGCGCTCACCCCGGGGGCGACCGCCCTCGGCGACTTCGACCAGGACGTGAACTGGGTCTACAACGACGCCCTCCTGTCCAAGGCCCCCGAACTCACCGGCGAGTCGCCGATGACCGTGGAGTACACGCTCAACGAGAACGCCCAGTGGTCCGACGGCGAGGCCTTCGGCGTCGACGACTTCACCTACATCTGGTACCAGATGTCGGGCAAGGCCGAGCTGTGCGACCAGGACGCGTGCACCCCCGCCTCCACCGACTGGGGCGCGAACGTCGCCTCCATCGAGGAGACCGCCGACAACGTCATCACGATGACCTACGTCGACGGCTACCTCGACCCCGAATGGGAGTTCTTCCAACTGCCGATGTACCCGGCCCACATCGCCGAGGACAACGGCTTCGCGGACTGGAAGACCGACCCGGCCGTCATGGGCGAGAGCGCCACCTGGTTCGCCCAGAACGTGCCGACCTGGTCGACCGGGCCGTACACGCCCACCGACGCGGTGCTCGGCGACTACATCGTCTACGAGCCCAACGAGAACTACCAGGGCTCGGTCGACCCCGGTCTCGACAAGCTCACGCTCAAGGTCGTCGAGGGCACCGACGCGATCGTCACCGAGATGCGCCAGGGCTCCATCGACGGCGCCTGGCCCTCCGAGTTCAGCCAGGAGGAGCTCGACAAGGTCGAGGGCGACGACGCCATCACCTCCGAGGTGTACGAGGGCTCGATCTGGCTCCACATCGACACCAACATGAAGAACCAGTTCCTCGCCGACCAGGTCCTGCGCCAGGCCGTGTTCACCGCGATCGACAACGCGGACATCATCGCCAAGGCCTACCCGGACACCGAGGTCACGCCGCGGCAGAACCACTTCTTCAACGCCGCCTCCGAGTTCTTCGTGGACACGCTCGGGCAGACCGACCCGCCGCAGGGCACCGGCGACGCCGACGCCGCCAACGCGGCGCTCGAGGCCGCCGGCTACACGACCGGCGACACGCTCACCACGCCCGACGGGGACCCGGTCACGCTGACGTTCCGCTACGGCGAGGGCGACGCGACCCGCACGCTCGCGGGCGAACTCGTCCAGGCCTACCTGGCCGAGATCGGCATCGACGTGAAGCTCACGGCGATCCCCGACGGCGAGCTGGGCACCGTGCTCGCCGAATCGGACTTCGACCTGATCATCTACGGCTGGTCGGGCACGCCCGCGTTCACCACCGCGCCGCAGCAGTACTTCGGCTCGGACTCGTCGTCGAACTTCGGCGGGTACACGCTCGAGGGACTCGACGAGGCCATCGCGAAGGTCCGCTCCACCACCGACATCGCCGAGTCGGCGCAGTTCGCCAACGACGTCGGCGCGATGGTCGTGCCGGCGGCGTTCACGCTGCCGATCTTCGACGAGCCGCAGTCGACCCTTTACAACAACGGCACCCTCGACGGGATCACGATCAACGGCAACAGCCAGGCCGGCCCGCTGTGGAACGTGCGGGAGTGGAAACCCGCGTAGCGTCAGGCGGCGAGACGCGGTTGAAGAAACAGGGGGCGGCCCGCGCGGGCCGCCCCCCGATGCGTATCGGACGGGTAACAATGATTCGCCAGTTTCGTACCGAGGCGTTCCGCAATCCAGCGGGACGTGGAAGCGTTTGACCGAGCACTGCCGAGGCGGCCACCCGGCCCCTCAGCGATCCCCGGCGCGGCGACGATGCCTCCCGGCGGCCCGCGAAACGGGCGCACCGCCCTCGGCCGGACCCTATGGAGGAGACAAAGCTATGGCTCTGACTCGTAGAGCATTCGGCGGACTGACCATCGGCGGGTCTTCCGCACTCATGCTCGCCGCCTGCGGCGGCGACGACGAGAACGGCGGCGGCGAGGCCAGCGGCGAACTCGAGTGGGCGATCGCCTACCCGTGGGAGGCCTGGAACGAGAACACCAGCACCGGCAACAACTCCGCCGGCCACCTGGCCATGACCCCGATGATCCCGGTCGGATCGGTCGGCTACGACTTCGACCCCGAAGGCAACGTCTTCTACGACGACGCGATCTTCGAGGGCGAACCGCAGCTCATCAGCGAAGAGCCGATGCAGGTGCAGGTGACCCTCAAGGAGGGCGCCCAGTGGTCGGACGGCAAGCCGGTGCGCCTGGAGGACTTCATCTTCCAGTGGCACTCGCTGTCGGGCAACCCCGAGCACGCCAACCAGGAGAAGGCCCTCCCGGCCGACACCGCCTGGGGCGCGGGCATCGAGTCGATCGAGGAGACCGAGCCGGGCGTCATCGTCTTCACGTTCGTGGCGGGGAACATCGACCCCGAGTGGAAGTTCACCGGCGGCGTCTACCTGCCCAGCCACTACGCCGAGGAAGAGGGCGGCTTCGCGACCTGGGCGACCGACCCCGAGGTCATGGGCGACGCGATCACCTGGTTCAACGAGAACCTGTGGACGGTCGTCACCGGCCCGTACAAGCCGGTCGACAACAAGCTCGGCGAGTACATCGTCTTCGAGCCCAACGAGAAGTACCAGGGCTCCAAGAAGGCGAAGTTCACCAAGCTCACGATGCGCCCCGTCACGGGCATCGAGGCCGAGGTCACCGAGCTGCGGCAGGGCACCATCGCCGGCTGCTGGCCCAACGACTTCAGCCTGGAGATCCTCGAGCAGCTCGACGAGAACCCCGAGGAGTGGAGCTACGAGACGTACGCGGGCGCGACCTGGTCGCACCTGGACTTCAACGTCCGCAACAAGTTCCTCAAGGACGTGGTCCTGCGCCAGGCGGTCTTCCAGACCATCAACACCGCCGAGATCAAGGAGCGGGCCTTCCCCGGCACCGAGGTGCCGTGGCTGGGCAACCACTTCTTCACCGAGGAGAGCCCGTACTACGAGGACTACCTCACCCCGGCCAAGCAGGGGACCGGCGACATCGAAGGGGCCAAGGCGGCTCTGACGACGGCCGGCTACACCTGGGACGGCGATGAGAAGCTCATCGCCCCCGACGGCGAGACGGTCGTGTTCAACTTCCGGTTCGCGACCTCGAACGAGATCCGCAAGCTCACCGGCGAGGTCATCCAGGCCCAGCTCGCGCCCCTCGGCATCGACCTGGAGCTCAAGGGCTTCGGCGACGAGGACTTCGCGGGCACGCTCTCGAGCCACGACTTCGACCTCATCGTCTTCTCGTGGGTCGGCAGCCCGGCGTTCACCACCGCTCCGAGCCAGTACTTCTCCACCGAGTCCGCCTCGAACTACGGCGGCTACGACGACGCCACGATCAACGAGCTGCTGCCGAAGGTCCGCGGGACCTTCGACATGGACGAGTCGGCCGACTACGCCAACCAGATCAGCGCGCAGGCCGTGGCGCAGGCGCTCACGCTGCCCCTGTACTCCAGCCCGCTGTCGGTCATCTGGAACACCAAGCTCGTCGAGCTCACCGACCCGGTGAACCCGGCCAGCCAGGCCGGCCCGGTCTGGAACGTCCGCGAATGGCAGGCGCCGGAGTAGACGCCGGCGATCGGCGGCTCCGCCGGGGTTCACCGTGAGGCGAATCTCGGCGGCATCGCCGTCATCGGTTCGGCACGTTCCATCCCGATAATTCACTGAATTCCCCCGTGGGGCCGATGCCGCATCGGCCCCACGGTCCATTCAGCGCACTGCATCCAAGGCACAAAGTCACGAATACATCACGAATAAACTCCAGTTGGTGCCGCGGTCATGTCAATCGCCTCACGTCTGTGCCAGTGTTTGACACAACACCGCCGAGGGCGATAACGCCTTCCCCCACACCCGCTCGCCGGGTCGCGAGGCATCGGCGCCATCGCGCCCGCGCGGAGGCCCCTCGGCATCGATATCTGGAGGAGAACGACTCATGGCTCTGACTCGTAGAGCTCTCGGCGGCCTGACCATCGGCGGTTCCGCCGCTTTGACACTCGCCGCGTGCGGTGGCAACGAAGACGGCGGCGGCGGCTCCGGCAAGAAGGAGATCGTCTGGGCGATCTCCTCGTCGTGGGCCTCCTGGAACGAGAACACGCAGGCCGGCAACAACTCCTACGGCCACCAGGCGATGTACCCGATGGCCGCCGGGGCCGGCGACTTCGACCCCGACGCGAACTTCATGTACGACGACGCGATCCTCGCCTCCGAGCCCGAGCTGGTCTCGGAAGCCCCGATGCAGATCAAGTACGTCCTCAATGAGAACGCCCAGTGGTCCGACGGCGCGCCGGTGCGCCTGGAGGACTTCATCTTCCAGTGGTACTCGATGTCGGGCAAGCCCGAGCACGCCAACCAGGAGAAGGCCCTCCCGGCCTCCATCGACTGGGGTTCGGCCGTCGCTTCGATCGAGCAGGCCGAAGACGGCTCCATCCTCGTGACCTACATCGAGGGCTACTCCGACCCCGAGTGGCTGTTCTCGTCCACGATCTACCTGCCCAGCCACGTCGCCGAGGCCAACGGCTTCGCCGACTGGGCCACCGACCCCGAGGTCATGGGCGACGCGATCCAGTACTTCGAGACCACCGCGCCGACCGCCGACGGCGCCGGCATCATCGGCACCGGCCCGTACAAGGTCGTCGACGCCAAGCTCGGCGAGTACATCGTCTACGAACTCAACGAGAACTACCAGGGCTCGGTCAAGCCCACCATCGAGAAGCTCACCCTCAGGGTCATCGAGGGCTCGGAGGCCATCACCACCGAGATGCGCCAGGGCACCATCGACGGCGCCTGGCCGAGCGAGTTCTCCGAGGAGGAGAACGCCAAGATCGCCGAGAACCCCGACTTCCTGATGGAGACGTACGCGGGCGCGGTGTGGCAGCACTTCGACGCCAACTGCCAGAACGCGTTCCTGTCGGACGTCGAGCTGCGCAAGGCGGTCTTCACCGCCATCAACGTGCAGGACATCTGCGACAAGAACTACCCGGAGACCGGTGTCGAGCAGAAGCTCAGCCACTTCTTCCTGCCCGACAGCGAGTACTGGGTCGACCACATCGGCCCGACCGGCCAGGGCTCGGGCGACATCGAGGCGGCCAAGGCCATCCTCACCGCCGCGGGCTACGGCGTCGGCGAGGTCCTCACGACCCCGGACGGCGAAGAAGTCAAGTTCAACATGCGCTACGCGGACACCAACCCGGTCCGCAAGCTCGCCGCCGAGCTGGCCCAGGCCAGCCTGGCCGAGATCGGCATCGCGCTCGAACTGGTCGCCATCCCGGACGGCGAGCTCGGCAACGTGCTCGCCCAGGCCGACTTCGACCTGATCATCTTCGGCTGGATCGGCTCCGCCGCGTTCACCGTGCAGCCGTCGCAGTACTTCCGGTCCGACTCGGGCTCGAACTACGGCAAGTACGAGAACCCCGTCGCCGACGAGGCCATCGACAAGGTCCGCTCGACGTTCGACCTCGCCGAGGCCGCCCAGTTCGCGAACGAGGTCGACGCCATCGTCGCCCCCGACGCGTACACGCTGCCCCTGTTCGACGAGCCGCAGGTGTTCTACTCCAACAAGGCCGTCCTCGAGGGCCCGACCAAGAACCCCGCCAGCCAGGCCGGACCGCTGTGGAACTTCCGCGAGTGGAAGATCGTCTAAGGGCTCACTGAGCGACCGCTCGACGAGCGCAGCGGCGGGGCCCCTCGAGGGTCCCGCCGCTCAACGCTTCCATAGGCCCGATTGCAGTCCCATGGCTCCGCTGTTACGAGGAGTGACCGCTCTTCCAAGGCCGAGGCCCCCGGTTGCGAGGAGCCGCCGCGCTCCGAAGCCGAAGGCCCCGCCGCCGCGAGGAGCGACGCCCGCGCGGCGGCGGCGACATGGAACGCTTCACCACACCGCTCGACCCACCCCGATGCGTTCGGCCGCAGTGTCGCGACCGTGACCCGAATTCGGCGGCGACCGGGTTTTCCCTGGCAGACAGTGAAAATTCCACCATTCGCCGCCATTCAGGGAATGAACATCACGGGAACATAACGAACGAAACTCATCTCTGGTTCGTTCGTCCGAAACCCGGGATTCCCGTGGAAGGCTGTACCTCGCGTCACCCGACCCGCAGGCCGGGGCGAGGCCCAGCCGCTGACCCGACCAGTCGCGGCCCCCGACCTCGACCGGCCCCGCGGAGGCGCACCGACCCCACCTCGGTGCCCCGCCCGCCCGGTCCCGCGACGCACACCCACGAGAGGAACCATGAAGCGACACCACATGGCGGCCGTCGCCGCCTTCGCCTGCACCAGCCTGGTGCTCGCCGGTTGCGGACAAGGCGACGCCTCGACGTCCAGCCTGGACGACTGCCTCACCGACGCCACCGGCTGCAACGAGGGCGAGCGGGTCGACGGCGGCGAGATCACCTGGGCCCTCGACGGCTCGTGGGGCTCCTGGAACCAGAACACCGCCGAGGGCAACAACGCGTACGTGAGCATGGCCCTCGTGGGCATGTGGCCCTACACCGGCCAGTTCGACCCGGCTGGCGACTTCATCGTGAACGAGGGCCTCTTCGAGACCGAACCCGAACTCGTCAGCGAAGACCCCGTCACCGTCGAGTACACCCTCAAGGCGGGCGCGAACTGGGGCGACGGCACCGACATCTCGGTCGACGACTTCATCTACCACTGGTACGCCACCTCCGGCGATGCCGCGCTGTGCGACGGCTGCGAGCCCGCCAACACCACCCGCGGCTCCCAGGTCGCCTCGATCGACGGCGACGGCTCCACGGTCACCGTGACCTACAAGGCGGACTACCACTCCGCCGAGTGGCAGTACGAGGAAGTGCTCTCCCAGCCCGCCCACGTCGCCGAAGACCAGGGCTTCGACTGGAAGAACGACCCCAAGGCGATGGCCGGGGCCGAGGCCTACTTCTCCGAGACCGTCCCGTCCTGGACCACCGGCCCGTTCAAGATCGAGCAGGCCACCGCGGGCGACTTCGTGATCTACACGCGCAACGACGACTGGGCCGGCGACACCGAGGTCACCCTCGACAAGATCACCTTCAAGGTCTTCGACGGGCTCGACAGCATCGTCACCTCCCTGCGCAACGGCGAGATCGAAGGCGCCTCGCCCTTCTCGGTCACCTCCGAGGCGATCACCCAGCTCGAAGGCGCCGAAGGCACCTCCTACGCCGTCGCGGGCGGGCCCTCCTGGGAGCACATCGACCTCAACACCCAGAACGAGTTCCTCTCGGACCAGGTCCTGCGCAAGGCCGTGCTGACGGCCATCGACCTCGAGAACATCATCGAGCGCACCTACGCGTTCGTGCAGTCCGACATCGAGCGCAAGAACAACCACCTGTTCCGCAACAACTCGGAGTACTACGCGGACTACCTCTCGGCCACCGGCCAGGGCTCGGGCGACATCGAGATGGCCCGCGCCGACCTCGAGGCCGCCGACTACACCTGGGACTCCGACGGCACCCTGCTCACCCCCGACGGCGACCCGGTCACCCTCGACTTCCGCTACTCGGAGTCCAAGGACAACCGCAAGATCACCGGCGAGCTGACGCAGGCGACCCTCGCCGACCTCGGCATCGAGGTCACCCTCCGCGCCATCCCGGACGCCGACCTCGGGCAGGTCCTCGGCGAGGCCGACTTCGACATGATCAACTTCGGCTGGAGCTCGGACCCGCTCTTCGTCGGCTCCGCCTCCCAGTACTGGGGCACCGGCTCCGGCTCGAACTTCGGCGGACTCGAGGACCCGGAGCTGGACTCGCTCATCGCGGACATCAACGGCACCCTCGACTACGAGGACGCCGCCGAGCGGGCGAACGCGGCGGTACAGCAGGTCATCAACGACGCCTACGTACTGCCGATCGTGGACACACCGGTCGTGGTGATGGTCTCCGATAGGTTGGTCAACGTCCGCGACAATTGGGCTTCGCAGCAGCGCGCCGCGTACAACATCGCAGAATGGGGGGTCACCGGTGAGGCATGACCGAACCTCTGGCCCCGATTCGCGGCGCGGCCGCGGCAACGAGGCATCGCAGCACGGAAGGCCACCGGCGACGAACGACCACGCCGGCTCCCGTCCTGCGGCGCCGCCGCGAAGACGCGGGTGGGGAGAACAGTGATTGCAGAAGAGTGCCAGGCGCTCGCTGACCAGTCCAGAATGGGGAGTCAGTGAGCCGTAGGAGAGGCAGCGCAGCAGCGCGGCCGGACCGGTCGGCAGGCGAACCGGTCCACAGCAGAGAAACCGTTAACGAGGCATTATGGTTGTATTCATAATCCGGCGCACCCTGATGATGATCCCGGTGCTGCTGGGGGCCACTATCTTGTGCTTTGTCCTGGTGGACGTCTCGAACGACCCCGTCCAGGACCGGGTCTTCGAGATCGAGCAGTCCACCGGCGAGCCGGTCCCCCAGACGACCATCGACGCCCTGGAGGCGTCCTGGTACTACGACCGGTCCGTCCCCGAGCGATATTGGATCTGGCTCACCGGCTTCGGTGACACCAACGACGACATCGGCCTCATCCAGGGCCTGTGGGGCCCGTCGATCGAGGGCACCGCCATGCCCATCGGCGACGAGATCTCCTCGAGATTCTGGATCACGCTCCGACTCGTGCTGTTCGCGACCATCGCGTCCATCGGCATCGCCATTCTCGCCGGTGTCGTCAGCGCGGTCAAGCAGTATTCGAGGACCGACTACACGCTGACGTTCCTCGGCTTCCTCTTCCTGGCCATGCCCATCTTCTGGCTCGGCTCGCTCTTCAAGGAGGGCGCGGTCCAGCTGAACAAGATCCTGGGCTCCACCATCTTCCAGACGTACGGGTCGGGCACCACAGGGTTCCAAGGGAACGGGTGGCAGGTCTTCACCGACTCGCTGCCCTTCCTGATCGTGCCCACCCTGGTGCTCATGCTCGGCGGCTACGCGGCGATCTCCCGCTACCAGCGCGCCAGCATGCTGGAGGTCATGAACTCCGACTACGTCCGGCTCGCCCGCGCCAAGGGCGTCCGGAACGCGACCGTCATGCGCCGGCACGCACTGCGCACCGCGCTCGTCCCGGTCGCGACCTTCGCACCGCTCGCCCTGTCCGGGGCCATGGGCGGCGCGATGGTCACCGAGAGCATCTTCGGCTGGCGCGGCCTGGGCGTCTACTCGCTCGACGCCATCAACGCCGGCGACACCTTCGCCGTCATGGCCTACGTGCTCATCTCGGGCATCGTGGTGCTCATCGGCGTCCTGATCTCCGACATCCTGTACGGCGTGCTCGACCCGAGGATCCGCTTTGAGTAACACAGCTGCCTCCAACCGCCTCGAATCCGAGGCCCTCACCAGCAAAGAGCGCGGACAGTGGGAGATGGTGCTCCGGCGCTTCTTCCGCCACCGCGCCGCCGTGGTCAGCATGGTCGTCTTCGTGATCGTCGTGCTGTTCGCCTACGTCGGGCCCTTCCTGTGGACCTGGGACTACAAGATCCACTCGGAGATCCCCTCGTGGGCCTCACCGAGCATGGACCACCCCTTCGGCACCGACAAGGCCGGGCGCGACATGCTCGGCGCGATGATGCAGGCGACCAAGCAGTCGCTGAACGTCGCGCTCGTCGTGGCCGTCGGGTCGACCGTGATCGGCGCGCTCTACGGCGCCATCGCCGGGTTCTACCGCGGCTGGGTCGACTCGATCCTCATGCGGTTCCTCGACATCATGTTCGTGATCCCGTTCCTGGTCATCACCGGCGCGCTCGCCGGCGCGATCGACACCAGCGTCCGCTGGTACCACATGGCGATCATCCTGGCCATCTTCGGATGGACCTCGATCGCCCGCGCCGTCCGCGCCGAGGTGCTGTCCCTGCGCGAGAAGGAGTTCATCGAGGCCGCCCGCTCGGCGGGGGGCTCCGACTGGCACATCATCGTCAAGCACCTCATCCCGAACACGATGAGCGTCATCATCGTCTCGGCGACGCTTCAGATCGCCTTCGCGATCCTGTCCGAGACGACCCTGTCGTTCCTCGGGCTCGGCATCCAGAGCCCCGACACGTCGCTGGGCCTGCTCATCGACGCCGCGGGCGCCTCGGCGTTCAACGAGCACTGGTACCTGTTCTACATCCCGGGTGTCATGATCATCCTGATCGCGCTGACCATCAACTTCATCGGTGACGGCCTGCGCGACGCGATGGACCCGCGACAAGCGATGGTGAGGCGTTAACGATGTCGAACATCTCCGTCAGCACCGGGGCCGGCAACGGCCGCTCCGTCGGCGCCAAGGGCGACTCCGTCCTGAAGGTCGACGACCTGAACGTGACCTTCCCGACCGAGGACGGGCTCGTCCACGCCGTCCGCGGCGTGTCCTACGAGCTGCGCCGGGGCCAGAGCCTCGGCATCGTCGGCGAGTCGGGCTCGGGCAAGTCGGTCACCTCCATGGCGATCATGGGCCTCCTGCCCAAGACCGCCCAGATCACCGGGTCGGCGAAACTCGAGGGCGAGGAACTCCTCGGCCTCGGCGACGCCGATCTCTCCAAGGTCCGCGGCAAGAAGATCTCGATGATCTTCCAGGACCCGCTGACCAGCCTCAACCCGGTCTACACGGTCGGCTTCCAACTGGCCGAGGCCATCCGCGTCCACTTCCCGGACGTGAAGAAGGCCGAGGCCCGCCAGCGCTGCATCGACCTGCTCGACTCGGTCGGCATCCCCAACCCGCAGCAGCGGGTGGACGCCTACCCGCACGAGCTCTCGGGCGGTATGCGCCAGCGCGTGGTCATCGCGATCGCCATGGCCAACAACCCGGACGTGATCATCGCCGACGAGCCGACCACGGCCCTCGACGTGACCGTCCAGGCGCAGGTTCTGGAGGCCCTGGAGAAGGCCCGCGAAGAGGTCAACGCGGCGCTCATCCTCATCACCCACGACCTGGGCGTCATCGCCGGTCACACCGACGAGGTCCTGGTCATGTACGCCGGGCGCCCCGTCGAGCAGGGCAGTGTGGACGAGATCTTCTACGAGCCGCGCATGCCCTACACGCTGGGCCTGATCGGTTCGCTCCCGCGCATGGACGAGGACCGGACCCACCGGCTCACGCCCGTCCACGGGACGCCGCCGTCGATGCTGAACATGCCGCCGGGCTGCCCGTTCCGGCCGCGCTGCCCGATGCACCAGGACATCTGCGCCGAAGTCGAGCCGGCCCTGCTGCCGATCAACGGCTCGGGCCACGTGGCGGCCTGCCACTTCCAGGAGCAGCTCGAAGGCAAGGCGCCCGACGACGTGTTCGCCGCGGTCGCCACCGACCTGTCCGTCGAGGCGGAAGTCGAAGCCCTCGAGGCCGAAGCCGCCGCGCACGCCGCCGAGGAGGACGACAAGTGAACGCCATGCTCGACACTCCGCAGAACGCGGCCGAGCCGGTCATCGCCGGCCGGAACCTGGTCAAGGAGTTCCCGGTCCGCTCGAAGGGCATCCTGCGCCGCAAGGTGGGCGCGGTCCACGCGGTGTCCGGGGTGAGCCTGGACATCGGCGCGAACGAGACGCTCGCGCTCGTGGGCGAGTCCGGTTGCGGGAAGTCCACGACCGCGCGGCTGATGATGAACCTCATCCCGCCGACCTCGGGTGAGGTCCTGTACGACGGCAGGGACCTGACCAAGCTGTCGCGCAACCAGATGCGTCCGGTCCGCCGCGACATCCAGCTGGTGTTCCAGGACCCGATGGCCTCGCTGGACCCGCGCATGACGGTCTTCGAGATCATCGCGGAGCCCCTGCGCGTCCACGGCTCGTTCAAGAACGGCGGCCGCGCCCGGGTCAACAGCCTGATCGAGATCGTCGGTCTGAACCCCGAGCACCGCAACCGGTACCCGCACGAGTTCTCGGGCGGTCAGCGCCAGCGCATCGGCATCGCCCGCGCGCTCGCGCTCCAGCCCCGCGTCCTCATGCTGGACGAGCCGGTCTCGGCACTCGACGTCTCCATCCAGGCCGGCGTCATCAACCTGCTGGAGGACCTGCAGGACGAGCTGGGGCTGTCCTACCTGTTCGTGTCGCACGACCTCTCGGTCGTGCGCCACATCGCGGACAAGGTCTCGGTCATGTACCTGGGCAAGATCGTGGAGGAGGGCACCACGGACCAGCTGTTCGCCGGTCCCGCCCACCCCTACACGCAGGCGCTCATGTCGGCGATCCCGCTGCCGGACCCGCGCAAGGAGCGGACCCGCGAGCGGATCGTCCTCCAGGGCGACGTGCCGAGCCCGTCGAACCCGCCTTCGGGCTGCCGCTTCCGGACCCGCTGCCCGCTGTTCCAGGAGCTGGGTCCGAACGAGCAGGCCAAGTGCATCGAGATCGAGCCGCTCCTGCGGTCCGACCACGACGGCTTGACCCGCGCGGCGTGCCACTACGCGAAGAAGAAGCAGCTGGTCTAGCGTTTCGCGAGACTTGAGGGAGCCTCCGGTCGTGTTGCCGCGGCAGCCGACCGGGGGCTTCCGGCTTTCCGGGACGGTCCCGCCTGCCTGGAAGGAGCTTGCCTCGCCGCGGTCCCGGTGCGAGACTGCCGGGATGACTGCGACTGACGCGACCGTGACCGCGCTCCTCTCCGAACTCGGCGACTCCTGGGAGACCGTCGAGAAGATCACCGCCGCCCGAGAGCGGTTCATCGACGGCATCCCCGACTGGCGGCTTCCGGCCGCGTACGGCGTCGCGACGGTCGACGGCGGCAGCGGGATCGTCTTCGCCCGCGCCAATGTCGGCGTCCACCCGCTCCCGGCCGTCGTGATGGCGACGACGCTGGGCCACCGCTCCGGTTCGGGCTCGTACTTCCTGGACGCCAGAACCCTGTCCCGCGCGATCCGCCTGCTGGCCCCGGCCGAGGCCTGCACCGCGTACGAGCACCCGAACCTGGCGACGTGGCGCGAGGTCCACAAGACGGTCGAGGACGGGGGAGCGGCGGTCGCCGTGTTCCTCCACGACCTGGACTACCAGGGCGAGGATCCGGCGGTCGTCGCCTTGCAGGACATCGCCCTTCAGTCCCAGTGAGGCCGTGAAAAAGGGGCCGTACCGCTTCCGCGGTCCGGCCCTGCGCCTTTCATCCAGGCGGATCAGTGGAGGTAGTAGTCGTCCATGCATCCGGTGTGCGCGAAGCCCCAGGTGTCGTCGGCCTTCACCGCGACCCAGATGTCGGTGTAGAACCCGCAGGTCTTGTGGTTGCCGCCCGCGGTGAACGGCACGCACCAGGCCCCGTCGGCCCAGGTGCCCTTGGGGATCTCGGCGATGACGGTCGAGTTCGCGAACGGGATCTCCCGCACGACCGTGTCCTGGCGGAACTTGGACGGGCACAGCACGCTCTCGGCGCTCGGCTGCGCCTGGTCCGAGGGGGCTGCATCGGCGGGTCCCGCCACGGCGGGCGCGGCCCAACCGGCCCCGAGCGCCAGCGCCAGACCTGCCGCGGCGAGACCGTTCGAAAGGATGCGTCGCATCTGACCACCTATCTGTGAAAGGACAATGCGGTCTGATGGTGGCAGCACGACGAGGCCACTGTGGCCCAATGTCACCGATGTCGGAAATCGGATAGTTACCGAGCTTCTGCTTTCGCTGCGACTTGGGTTGCTGTTCGAGCGGGCGGCGACGATGAGGCAGGACTTCATCTGGGCTGGACCGCGGCCGCGGGTCCTGCTGGCCCGCTGCTCAGGCGGGCGGCGACGAAGAGGTGTGCGGCGGGGCGGGCTCGTACGGCGGCTGTCCGGGAGCCGATCGATTGGGGGCCTTTCCAACCCCGAACACGGTGAGGGGCCCGACCCCCTTTGGGAACCGAGCTGCGCGCATCTGCCAGCGCTCCCCTCAGCAGCCGCCCGCTGAGGGCACCGTAAGAAGGGCGGTTCGCCGGGGTCTTCCCGCACTGCCGACACTGCGGCCAGGTCTTTGGCTCGGAACTTCTCTCGGGTTCGCTTCACCGAGGCTTCCATGCTCTTCAGGGCGTACCAGCTCGCATAGTCGGTGAGCTCCGGCTTGAGCTTCGGTGACCATTCCTCGAGGGCGTGCCCGTTGGGAAGATCCTTCGGATCGGCTTCCCACTCGGCGTCGCTGGTGCCGCTCGCAAGGTGCACGATCGTCGCCTTGCCCGGCCCGGTCTTCGAAATGCTCCATGTGCCCAGATGTATCCGGGAGTGATGGAACCGGCAGAGCAGGATCAGGTTCTCGGCGACCGTTTCGCCCCCATTCGCCCAGTGCACCAGGTGATGCGCCTCGGTCCACGAGACAGGAGCCCGGCAACCGGACCAAGCGCACCCGTTGGGTTGCTCGAGTTCCAGCTTGTGCCGCAGGGCCACGTTGGGGAGGCGCTTCGCCCGCCCCAGTTCGATCGCTTCGCCCTTGCCGTAGTCGAAGACCGAGGGGATGATCCCGGCTTCGCAGGCCAGCAGGCGGGCCTTGGACACGGAAGCAGGGCGGCCGTCCAGCATCGGCAGCCGCCCGGTCTTCTCGCCCCGCAGGGTCGCAAGGTCGCAGGTCAGGTTCAGTGTCGCCGTGTGGCCGTGCCGCTTGGGAGCCTCAGGGTCGGTGCCGTAGGCGGCGACCATCTGGTGCAAGGCCTCGACGTTCCTGTTCGAGGCGGGGGGCAGCACACCGTCGGCGTCGGCGTCCTCTTGGCGAGGCGGCGGCACTGCGGTGCGGAGGGCGTTGCTCAGGAGCTTGCCCGTGTCGGCGGTCAGGCGGCCGTCCAAGTCCCACATGCCGTCGGGGCGCTCGTTGACCTCCAGCCAGGCAAGGGTCTGCTGGCTCATGTCGTCCAGGAGCGCCTGCTCGTCGAACAGCTCGGCACAGATCCGGTCGAAGTGCTCGGCGAGTTCGGCACGGGCGGAGTGGATGCAGTACTCCCGGATCAACTCCTCGGGAGTCCCGCACAGCACCGAGGCGTCGAAGGGGGACTCGACCGGTGTCCCGTACGGAACACGGGAGTACACGCCCAGGCCTTCGCGCTCCAGGCGACGGACCGCATAGGCGATCGCGTCGATACGGGCGGCACCACTGAGAGCGGCTTCGGTGAGGTGCTTGAACTTGGGGGCGAGTCGGGCGATGGAGGCCATCTGCCCGGCGCAGGCCGCGTTGAAGTCGAAGCACTCCATGATCCAGTCGCGGATGCCGGAGAAGCCGTCGCAGGCCTTGTGATGCCCCGCGGAGGTATAGGCGATGACGGCCTGGAGAGTGGCGGCGTCACGAGTGCGGGATTGCGCTGCAAGGGATTCGAGTCGGGAGCGGAGAAGGGCGGCTTGTGCGTCTCGGTCTGATCCGTTGAGGCCGTTCATTCTGCTCACCCCCTGGGGAGTTATCCGTTTCTGGTGCTGATTGTGATCGCTGGTGCTATAAGACAATGATGACACCTGTTGAGTGGTATCGGCATCACCCAAAGGAGTGAATGTGAGTCCATAATAGACCCGAGGAGAGCCGTCTTGCCTCGGTAAACGCGCCTCAAAGACGCAACAAGACGAAGAAGAGATCCACCTTCTGTCGGTGCCTCAGTGACCTCGCCCCAACTGCTCCCGCAAAGT
Source organism: Glycomyces harbinensis (assembly GCF_900101745.1). Lineage (GTDB taxonomy): Bacteria > Actinomycetota > Actinomycetes > Mycobacteriales > Micromonosporaceae > Glycomyces > Glycomyces harbinensis. The sequence continues at coordinate 143,300 of NZ_FNAD01000010.1, forward strand.
CGAAGGGAGACAAAGGAATCACTCAGCTCTTTGTCGCCGCCGCCTGAACCTGGCCAAAAACAGGCCCGCACAAGACATCCCAATCCCGGCATCAGCCTTCAAAACAGACATCCACAAGTGCCCCAGGGGCAACCATCTCCCACAGGTGCGACATCTGCACCCCGCCGTCCTCGATGGAGACGATCCTCGGGCTCAAGATCCATTAGGGAATCTGCCCTGTGTCGGGAAGCTGACACTTCGGAGTCTGGGGAGGTGTCGGGCCTGTTGCGGGGAATCCGGGGGGACCGCGCCGGGGGAAATTTCGCTAGCGTGGCAGCATACGGGCCCGAGTGGTGGAATCTGGTAGACACAGTCGGCTTAAAACCGGCCGTCGGGAGACTTGCGGGTTCAAATCCCGTCTCGGGCACCAGCGCTTGAACGAGTTGCCGGACAACGGGATCGGACGCCCCGGAATCGTCCGGTCCTACAGTGTCGTTCCTCGCATTCCCGACGCTACTCCCGATCGGGTGATGAATCCGCCCTCTTGCGGAAGCCCCCGCCCTGCGAGTCCACAAGTGCCCTGAGCAGCCGTGACAGGGCCGTGAACGGACGAATTCGGGTCACCGTGCGATTGCATCGCCAGGTTGACTGGACAGGGCAGCCATGCTATCCAGGGAACTGAGCGCTGATACCATTCTGTCGAAACAGCCGGTGGGGACATGGCATTCCCTTCTGCTGCAACGACTTTGTCACTTCCCGGTATCGCGGAAGCCGATAGGCCAGTGTCGTGAGGATGGCGATGCCCGAAACACTTCGGTCCACAACCCCTGCTTACCAACCCTCCGGGCCAGCGCCCCTCCCTCCCGGCCCCAGTGCCGCCGAGGAATCGAGCGCCCCGGACGATCTCAAGTCCCGCCTCCTGCGCCTGGCGCTGCTGCCCCTCGGTGCAGCCGTCGTCATCGGCGCGGGCGTGGCGGTGTTCCTGACCCAAGCCCCCGACTCCAGCCCCTCGTGGATGGCCCCCGTCGTGCTCGGCTCCGCGGCGGTCCTGATGGCCCTGGCGGCCTACCTCGCGGCCGGCTCGGCGTCGAAGACCGATGCGCAGCTCAACCGGCGGATCCTCGCGGTCCGCCGCTCCACGGTCGAGACCCACTACAAGGTCTGGCAGGTCCTCGACGACCTCCAGCGGAACCTGCCCGCCGAACAGCGCTGGTCCGTTCCGCTTCCGAACCCCGGGGCCAGCGCCCCGACCACCGACGAGGCCCTTCGCCTGCTCGCGGCGGAGGCCCGGCATCTGCGGGCGGCCGCCGAGGCGGTCGCGGCACGCGGCGTGCGCCCGGCCGCCCCGAAGGCGGCTCCCGCCGCGCCGGTGGCCCCGATGATCACGTCGGGTCCGATCGACGCGGTCAACGTGAACTCGCGCGTCGGCATCTTCGTGAACCTGGCCCGGCGCCTGCAATCGCTGGTGCACAGGGAGATCGAGCAGCTCGACGAGCTGGAGAACCAGGTCGAGGACCCCGATCTGCTCAAGGGCCTGTTCTCGGTCGACCACCTGGCCACGCGGATCCGCCGCCACGCGGAGAACCTCGCGGTCCTCGGCGGGGCGACCTCGCACCGGCAGTGGTCGCGTCCGGTCAACGTCTACGAGGCGCTGCGAAGCGCCGTCGCCGAGGTGGAGCAGTACGCCCGCGTCAAGCTGGTGCGCCCCATCGACGGCACGCTCAAGGGCCATGCGGTCGCGGACATCATCCACCTGGTGGCGGAGCTGGTGGAGAACGCGACGACGTTCTCGGCGCCGAACACGCAGGTGCTCATCCGGGTCGCCCGGGTCCGCACGGGCCTGGCGGTCGAGGTCGAGGACCGCGGCCTGGGCATGGAGCCGCACGAGCGGGCGCGCTTCAACAAGATGCTGATGACGCCCGACCAGGTCGACCTGGACGAGCTCCTGGCCGACGGCCGCATCGGCCTGTACGTGGTCTCGTCGCTGGCGCACCGCCACGAGTTGACGGTCCAGTTGCAGTCCAACATCTTCGGCGGCACGCAGGCGATCCTGGTGGTGCCCGAGGACCTCCTGGGCGACGACACGCCCGCGCCGAAGCCCCCGGTGCAGCGCGAGATCCCGGCGGCCCCGCAGCAGATGCCGGTCCGCCAGCCGGGCGCTTTGACGCCCCCGCAGCTGCCGTCGATGCAGCTGCGGCCCCTCCCGACGGCGGGGACGGGCCACTACAACGCCCCGGCCCCCCAGCCCCGCATGGACTCCGCGGCGTACACGCCCTCGTACGCCGCACCTGCCAACGGTGCTCCGAGCGTCGACACCGGTGCCCTGCCGGTGACGGCCGAGCTCCAGGTCGTGACGGACTACCCGGAGGACCGCATGAACGGTTCCGGTGGCGCGCACGCGTACGACCCCGACGGTCGTCCCGCCCTGCCGAAGCGCAACAAGCAGACGCACCTGGCGCCGCAGCTGCGGGACGCCCCGCAGCAGGGCGCCCGCGGAGCGGAGCCGGGTCACGACCCGGGCCTGATGCGGGCGTTCCAGCAGGGCCGGCAGCGCGCGGACGGCGGTCCGCAGATCCCCACATCCGATGGTTCCGTTTCTCCGTACAGGAATGAGGAGTTCTAATGGCAGGCGACGAGGCAGGCGCGCAAACGGATCTCAGCTGGCTGCTCGCGGGGCTGGTGCGGAAGGTCCCGCACACCCGCAGCGCCCTCCTGCTGTCTTCGGACGGCATGAAGAAGGCCTTCCACGGGTTGGGGGTCGACCAGGCCGACCAGCTCTCCGCGATCGCGTCGGGCATGTTCTCGCTGGCGCGGTCGGCGGGCGCCCAGTTCGGTTCGACCGGCAGTGTCCGGCAGGTCGTGGCGGAGCTGGACGACACGCTGCTGTTCGTCTCGACGGCGGGCCAGGGCGCGGTCCTGGCCGTGACGGCGGGGCGCGAGGCGGACGCCGGCGTGCTCGGTTACGAGATGTCCATCCTGGTCAAGAGCGTGCGGCCGTACTTGGAGACGCCCGTTCGCCGGCCCGCTGCGGCGAGCGGAGAAAAGGTCGGCTGATGTCCGACTTCGAGCACCGGCCGCTGCTCGACGAGGACGCGGGTCCCCTGGTCCGGCCGTACACCGTCAGCAATGGACGCACCGCACCCACCGCGAAACTGGACCTGTTGTCGCTGGTCCGGTCGACCGGGCAGCTGCGTCCCTCGCAGTTGGAGAACGAGCACGCCGAGGCGCTGCTCCTCTGCCACGAGCCGATCTCGGTGGCGGAGGTGTCGGCGCACCTGCGGCTTCCCGCAATGGTCATCAAGGTCCTGCTGTCCGATCTCGTGGACTGCGGGGCCGTCATCGCCCACGCACCCGACCCCGCCGTCGACCCCACCGACAAATCCGTATTGGAGGCACTCCTCAATGGCCTACAACGGCGACTCTGACCGATCGCCCGCACAACAATCAGCCCTGCCCACCGCCATCAAGCTGCTGGTCGCCGGCGGTTTCGGGGTCGGCAAGACGACTTTCGTCGCAGCGGTCTCGGAGATCGAGCCGCTGAGCACCGAGGAGACGATCACCACCGCCTCGATCGGTGTCGACGACCTGACCGGCGTGGGGGACAAGGTGACCACGACGGTCGCCCTGGACTTCGGCCGGATCACGCTCGACCCGGAGCACATCCTGTACCTGTTCGGCACCCCCGGGCAGGACCGGTTCTGGTTCATGTGGAACGAGTTGTCGGACGGGGCGTTCGGAGCGGTGGTGCTCGCGGACACGCGGCGTCTGGAGGACTGCTTCCCGGCGCTGGACTTCTTCGAGCGGCGCGGCACGCAGTTCATCGTGGCGGTCAACGAGTTCGAGACCGGCTTTCACTACGAGCCGGACGAAGTCCGGGCCGCTCTGGATCTCAAACCGAATATCCCGATCGTCTGCTGCGATGCACGCGATCCACGTTCCGCAACGTTGGTGCTGGTCACGTTGACGAAGCACTTGATGTCGGCCGCTGCTTCGAGCGTCCGCTAAGGAGCCCTGAATGTCCATTCCCGAGAACGAGTTCCGTCTCACCATCACGCCCGACGATCCGGGTGCCTCAGAACGGGTCAAGCGCCTGCGCGACCTCGGGATCGGCGATCTGCCCGACCCCGAGTTCGACGAGCTGGCGCACGAGTTGACCGTCCTGACGGGCGCGCCGTACGCGATGGTCAACTTCATCGACGAGGAGCACCAGTACTTCGCCGGACTCGCGGCCCCGGCCCCGGGCGGCGCCAACCAGGCCATGGGGGTCGAGGAGGCCCCCGAGGTCGGCCGCGAGATGGATCGCGACCACGGGTACTGCCCGCACGTCGTGGTGCGCGGCAAGGCGCTCGTGCTCGGCGACGTGTGCGACTACCCGCGCTTCGCGGGCAACCCGGTGGTCGACAAGATCGGCATCCGCTCCTATCTGGGGGCGCCCTTGATCGACGACGACGGGAACACGCTGGGCACGGTGTGCGTGGTCGACACCGAGACGCACGACTGGGGCCGCCCGGGCCTGGACATCATCAAGGGCATGGCGGCCAAGGTGATGGACCGGATCAGGGAGCGCGACGCGCTGAAGCGGGGCGACGACCCGTTGCAGGGCTGAGGTCGCAGGACCGGCATTTCGGACCTGCGTTGCAGGGCTGACGAAAAGGAGGAGGCGGCTTTCGCTGCCTCCTCGTTTTCGTTGCCGCCCTGTGCGGTGGTGCGGCGGTACTTCCTTCGGCGATGCTCCGGCCGATCCTCCGGATATCGCGCTCTAGTGGACGCCGACGGCCTCGCCGTGGACGATGCGTTCGGACCACTGGCCCTTGGCCCGCCCCAGCACCGCCTCCGCGAGGCGCAGGCGCTGCACATCGGACGTGCCCGCGGGCGCGAAGATGTGGTAGGCGTCGCGCAGGAAGCGCTCGATCGGCCGCTCGGTGGTGAGTCCGATGGCCGCGTGGATCTCCATGGCGTCCCTCGCGGAGTCCATGGCCGACTCGACGTTCACGAGCTTCGCGTTCATCAGCTCGATGTCGCAGGCCTCGCCCTGGTCGAGCAGGTGCACCGCGTGGTAGGCGGTGATCCTGGCGGTCATGAGCCGCGAGGCCATGTGGCCGATCTTCTGCTTGATGTTGTCCAGCTCCGCGATCGGCTTGCCGTACAGCTCCCTCTCGGAGGCGTACTCGACCGTGGCGTCCAGGATCGCCTGGTGGATGCCGAGCGACACCGCCGTGAGGTTGCTGCGCCCGTACAGGATCGAGGACGAGTAGGCGACGGCGAGGCCGTCTCCCTCGTCCCCGAGCCGGTTGGACGCCGGCACCCGGCAGTTCTCGAACAGCAGCTCGCCGAAGCTGAAGCCGTGCAGGCCCATGGTGGACTGCTGCGGCGCCAGCGCGAACCCGGGCCGGTCCGATTCGACCAGGAACGCGGTCAGGCCCTTGGGGCCCAGGCCGGTCCGGACGACGACCCCGTGGACGTCGCCGACATGGCTGTTGCCGACGAAGACCTTGTGGCCGTTGATGATGTAGTCGTCGCCGTCGCGTACGGCCCTGGCCCGCATACCGAGCACGTGTCCGCCGGAGGCGGACTCGGTCACGGCGATGGTGGGCAGGCAGGTGCCGTCGGCGACCTTGGGCAGCCAGGTCTTCTTCTGCTCGTCGGAGCCGAAGTGGAGGATCTTGGCGACGCCGAGCTGGGAGGCCTGGACCATGGCTCCCATGGCCCCGGAGACCCGCGCGAGCTCCTCGATGATGATGGTCTTCGCCAAGTGCCCCATACCCATGCCGCCGTATTCGGCGGGTATGGTGACGCCGAGCCAGCCCTGGGCGGCGATGTGGCGGGACAGCTCGTGGTGGACGGTCTTCTGGGTTTCCATCTCCGCGACGTGCGGGCGGACCTCACGTTCGGCGAAGGCCCGGACCTCGGATCTGAGGACGTCATGCTGCTCACTCGTGAAATAACCGGTCAACGGGTAACCCCCTGTGGGCGTGGGTGCTCGCCTATGACCGCTCCGCAGCAGTCCCCACCAAGTGACGAGCTGTATATGCGAGTTGTTCTCGCAGTGACTGTAGCAACCGTTATCGCATGGGGCAAGAGACGGCAATGTGGACATTCGGTTGTTACGTGGCAGTAACAAGCGGTTGCGACGCAAGGGATTACGTGCGGTTTCACACATCTCATATCCCGGGAGTGAGGGTGTGCTCACGATCGCTCTGTGCTACGGACGGTGCGGTGCCCCAGTCCGTTATCGGGCCTTTGTACGAGCGTTATGCTGCGTTGACGCGAGGGCAATCGTCCCATGATTGGATCAGGCCGGACACCTCGATCCGGGCGGCCCCCCGCGCCCGACCCATCGACCCCCAACGGAGAGCCATGTTCATCTTCAGACACCGGCGCCGCGCGGTCGCCGTCCTCGGCGTCGCCGCTCTCGCGGCCACCACGCTCGCAGTGGGCGCCTGGTCCTCGCAAGGCGGCCCGGGCAACGGCCACGGCCACGGCCGCGAGGTCGACCTCCAGCTGCTGGCCATCAACGACTTCCACGGCAACATCGAGGCCGCCTCCAGCCTCACCCTGCCCGGCCACGCCGATCCGGTCGGCGGCGCCGAATACCTCGCGACGCACCTCGAAGAGGCCCGCGAAGGCGAGCGCTACTCGACGACGGTGGCCGCCGGCGACCTCATCGGCGCCAGCCCGTTCCTGTCGGCGGTCTTCGACGACGAGCCGACCATCGAGTCGCTCAACGCGATGGGCGTCGAAGTGTCCTCGGTGGGCAACCACGAGTTCGACGCCGGCTTCGAGGAGCTCAACCGCATCATCGAGGGCGACGACGACTTCGAGGGCGCCGACTTCCCCTACCTCGGCGCGAACGTCGTCGACGAGGAGACCGGCGACCCGGTCCTGGACCCGTACTGGATCAAGAACTTCGGCGGCGGCGTCAAGGTCGGCTTCATCGGCATGACCCTCGAGGGCACCGGCGACATCGTCTCCAAGGCCGGCATCGAGGGCCTGGAGTTCCACGACGAGGTCGAGACCGCCAACGAGTACGCCAAGGTGCTCAAGCGCAAGGGCGTCAACGCGATCGTGGTCCTCATGCACGAGGGCGGCGTGCCCGTCGCCGAGGACACCGGCCACGACTGCGAGTCCCTCGACGGGACCGGCACCGGCATGTCCGGCCCGATCGTCGACATCGCCGAGAACATGACGCCGCTGGTCGACGTCATGGTCACCGGCCACACCCACAACGAGTACGTGTGCTCGGTGCCCGACCCGGCCGGCAACCCGCGCATGATCACCTCCGCGTCCTCCTACGGCAAGGTCTTCACCCAGATCGACGCGACGTACGACAAGCGCACCAAGGACATCGTCCGCTCCTCGGTGAACGGCTCGAACACCGTCGTCACCCGCGACGTCGAGGCCGACGAGGACCAGACGGCGATCCTGGACGAGTACGGCCCGCTCGCGGCCGAGGCCGGGAACCGCGTGGTCGGCTACATCGCCGAGGACATCAAGCGCGGCGCGACCCGCGCCGAGGAGTTCGCGCTCGGATCGCTCATCGCCGACGCGCAGCTGTGGAACACCGCCGGCGCCGACGAGGGCGGGGCCGAGATCGCCCTGATGAACCCCGGCGGCGTCAGAGCCGACCTGCTCTACGACCAGGGCACGCCGGGCGAGGCCACGTACGGCGAGGTCTTCACGGTGCAGCCGTTCGCGAACTACGTGGTGACGCTGGACCTCACCGGGGCCCAGCTCCTCGCCGCGCTCCAGCAGCAGCTGCCGAGCGACGACCGCGCGACCACGCTGGCGCTCCAGGTCTCCGAGGGCTTCACGTACACGTGGGACAAGACCGCCGCGGGCACCGACCAGATCGTGGCCGACTCGCTCCGGCTCGACGGCGAGCCGATCGCGGCCGACCAGACCTACCGGGTCGCGGTGAACTCGTTCCTGGCCGACGGGGGCGACTCGTTCCACGCCTTCGCCGAGGGCGAGAACCGGCTCTTCGGCGAGCTCGACGTGGACGCGTTCGAGGACTACCTCGCCGAGTTCGGCACCAGCGCCGCGCCGCTCGAAGCGCCGGAACTGGGCCGGGTCACGGTCGTCTCCTAGAACCTGAGCACATTCACAGCGGCGGAGCAGGGAATGCTCCGCCGCTGTGTCGTGTTTGCGGCAATGACCGGATAGGCTGAAACGACCCTTGAACTTCCAATGGAGGACCGCAGGTCATGGCAATGCAGAGCAGGAACTCATCCCTTCGAAATATGGTGAAGACCCAGTACAACCAGCAGCACATGGGTGCCGCGTACGGGCCTTACGGACAGATGACCCAGGCGCCGCAGGCCGAGACCATGCGGATCGACGACGTCATCGTCCGTACCGTCGCACTCGTGGCCGCCACTTTCGTGGCCGCGATCCTCACGTACTCGATGGTCGCCGACGCGTTCACGACCACCGCACTCGGCGAAACCGTCATCACCGACCAGTCGGCGTTCAACACCGCGATGACCCTCGGCACGATCGGCATGGTCGTCGGCCTGGGCATCATGATCTTCTCGATGTTCAAGCCGGTGACGAACCCGTTCGTGGCCTTCGCGTACGCGATCGGCCAGGGCCTGCTCCTCGGCGGCGTCTCCGCCTTCTTCGAGACCCTGTGGCCCGGCATCGTGGTCAACGCGCTCCTCGCCACGATCCTCGTGTTCGGCGCGATGCTGGCGCTCTACAAGTTCCGCATCCTGAAGAACTCCCCGATGTTCACGAAGGTCATCGTCGGCGCCGGCATCGGCATCTTCGCCCTGACCATGATCAACCTCGTGGTCGGCATGTTCGGCATGGACCTGGGCCTGTTCGCCGCTCCCGGCGAGTCGGCCTCGGCGCTCCAGTGGATCATCGCCATCGGCATCACGCTCTGGGCCGCGTTCTCGTTCATCCTCGACTTCGACATGATCGAGTACTCCGCGAACAACGGCGCCCCGAAGAAGTACGCGTGGGCCGGCGCCTTCGGCCTCACCGCGGGCCTCATCTTCCTGTACTGGAACCTGCTGCGCCTGCTGTCCTACTTCCAGAGCAACTAATCGGTTGAGCACCGAACTCGAGCGGGCGATCGGGCGTGTCGTCGAAGGCACGCGCCACTGGTCGCCCGCTCGCTGGTCTTCCAAGGCCGATGCGATGCGCGCGCTCGTCCAGGCCCTCGCCGACGTGAGCGCCGAAGCCGAAGGCCAGCCCCAGCGCCCGGTCTCCCGGCTGCCGAACGACATGCACCTGCCCGACCAGCTCCAGGTGATCGGCGTGGACCTCCTCGAGTTCGAGTCGAAGCTCACCGAGGAGCAGAAGCGACGCGCCGACGAGGCGATAGCGAGGGCGAGGACCGCCCTCTTCTAGCCCTGGTCGATCCGCAGCCAGATCCGCCCTTCGCTAGCCGTTCCAATCGGCCATGAGGAGGGCGACGTCGTCGAGGGCCTCGACCAGGTTGTCCGACTCCCAGCGCAGGACGTTGCGCCTGGTCCTCGTGCTCCGGTCCTCGATCGCCGCGAGGCGCAGGTCCAGGCGGTGCACCGCCTGGCTCAAGTCCACGCCGCCCGGCGCGTCCGCGCCCCTCGCCAGCGCCGCCAGCCGCAGATAGGCGGCGTCCACCGCGTCCGCGAACGTGTCCACTCCCGCCAGCCCCACGGCCTTCTCGTCGCGCCCGAGCGTCGCGTTCACCGCGACCAGTGCCCTTCCCGCCCTTGACAACGCGGCCTCGGCGCCCAGCACGTCGCCCGACAGCGGGCCCGGTCCGGCGATCGGTTCGGCCTTCGCCTGGTCCGCGGCGGTGCCCAGCGCGGCCCGCCGGGACCGGATCCGGTCGATCGCGGCGTGCATGACCTTCCGGTCGTAGTCGGCCGGGTGCGCCTGGCGGTCCAGCGAGAGCCGCGCGTAGTCGCGGTAGGAGTCGATCAGGTCCCCGAGGAGGTCTCCCAGGCGGCGGGTCTGCCAGGTCGGCACGAGCACGTAGAAGCCGATCGCCAGCCCCGCGCCGACGAGCGTGCACACGCCCCGGTCGAACGCGGCGAGCACGGGGCTCTCGCCCGAGAGGTCGATCTGGAACACGGTGAAGCCCGAGACGGCCGCGGCGAACACGAGCATCGACACCGGCCGCAGCAGGTAGGCGACGAGCGCGTACGCGAGCACGACGAGGCTCAGCCACAGCTGGTCGGCGGGCAGCAGGAGCCCCAGGAGCGAGGCCAGGACCACGCCGGTGGTGGTGCCGACCGCCCGGGTGACGCCGCGGGTGAGCGTCCCGGCGAAGTCGGCCTGGAGCACCAGCCACGCGGTGAGCGGGATCCAGTAGCCGTGCTCGCTGGGCCACAGCAGGCCGATCGTCATGGCGAGGGCGATGACCCCGGCGCGGCGCAGGGCGTGGTGGATGACGGGGTCGCGGCGGTGCAGGCGGGCCCGGAGCTGGCCGACGGCCTGACGCGCGGTGCTGGTGGCGTGCGCGAGGGCCGGGTCGGCCACGACCTCGTCGCCGCCCGCGGTGATGCGCTCGGCGAAGCCGCCGGTCTCGTGGAGGGTGCGCAGGAGGCCGCCGATCTCGGTGGGCATGGTGCCGGTGGCGGTGGCCATGGGGTTCTGGGAGAGGCCGTCGAGGAGGGCGTCCCAGTCGAGTTCGGCGGGTTTGCGCGCGGTGATGCGCATCGAGAAGTGGCCCAGCAGCCGCGCGGCGAGTTCGAGGGCCTCGGAGTAGAACGCGACGGTGTCGCGGTCCTGGGCGTCGGCGCGGGCGCGGGCCGAGGCGGTGCGGCCGATCGCGATCGAGACGGCGTAGATCTGGCGGCGCGCCTCGAGGATCGCGGCCGGCAGGACGCGGCGGCGGTCGAGTTCGCGGGCGGCCTCGACGAGCGTCTCGGTCTGGAAGGGCGCGTTGGGGTCGGCGGCCAGGGCCGCGGCCTCGTCGGCGAGGGCGCGCCAGGCGTCGGCGAGGGTCCGCCGGTCCTCGGCCCACCGGTAGTACGGCGGCAGGAGCGCCATCACCGACTGGACCGCGCCGCCCGCGCAGACCGCGAGCGCCGCGAACCCGATCGTGGTGTCGATCGTGAGATGGTCGGCGAGGAAGAAGATGATGCCCGAGACCGTGAAGGTCACGCCCGCGACGTGGCTGACCGAGCCGATGAACGTGAGGATGAACGCGTAGGCGGCCGCGGCGGCGACGAGGACGATCGGCTGGTCGATCGCGCCGAGGACGAGGCCGAGCGCCCCGGCGGCGCCGATCACGATCGGCAGCGACGGGCCCGTGCGCGTGCCCGGGGTCAGGAGCGCGACGCCGCCGAGCCAGGCGCCCATGATCGCGGCCGGTCCCCAGCCCGGGTGACCCAGGAGGGCGACCGCGCTCATCGCCACACTGATGCCGAAGGCGGCGCGGACGGCGAGCACGGGCGCGGCCTCGCCGGGGGTCCACGACCGCAGGTCCTGGCCGACCCGGCGGAAGGATTCGGCCACGCCTGGGTTGAGCACGTCATCAGGGTAGCCGCGCCTTCCGGTGTGAGGCCGACTACCGGTTACGCTGGTGGCATGCGACAAACGGTGCTGGTGGTCGACTTCGGGGCCCAATACGCGCAGCTCATCGCGCGGCGCGTGCGCGAGGCCCACGTGTATTCGGAGATCGTGCCCTCCTCGATGCCCGCGAGCGAGATGCTCGCCAAGGAGCCGGCCGCGATCATCCTCTCGGGCGGTCCTTCGAGCGTGTACGCCGAAGGCGCCCCTCAGGTGGACGCGGCCCTGTTCGAGGCCGGGGTGCCGGTGCTCGGCATCTGCTACGGCTTCCAGGCGATGGCCCGGGCCCTGGGCGGCACGGTCGCCCGGACCGGGGTGTCCGAGTACGGCGGGACCGAACTCGACGTCCTGTGCGCCTCCAAGCTCCTCGACGGGCTCCCCGAGCACCAGTCGGTGTGGATGAGCCACGGCGACTCGGTCACCGAGGCCCCGGCCGGGTTCGCGGTCGTCGCGACCACGGCGGGCGCGCCGGTGGCGGCGTTCGAGAACCTCGAGTCGCGCCTGGCCGGCGTCCAGTACCACCCGGAGGTGGCGCACACGCCCCACGGGCAGGCGGTCATCCGCCACTTCCTGCACGACATCGCCGGGATCAAGCCGAACTGGACGAACTCGGCGATCATCGACGAGCAGGTCGCGGCCATCCGCGAGCAGGTCGGCGACAAGCGCGTCCTGTGCGCGCTGTCGGGCGGCGTGGACTCCTCGGTCGCGGCGGCGCTCGTGCACCGCGCGGTGGGGGACCAGCTCACGTGCGTGTTCGTCGACCACGGGCTCCTGCGCGCGGGCGAGGCCGAGCAGGTCGAGAAGGACTACGCGCAGCTCACCGGCATCGACGTGCGGACCGTGGACGTCTCGGAGCAGTTCATCACGGCCCTCAAGGGCGTGACGGACCCCGAGGAGAAGCGCAAGATCATCGGCCGGGAGTTCATCCGGACGTTCGAGGCGGCCGCGCGCGGCATCGCCGAGGAGCAGACCATCGACTTCCTCGTCCAGGGGACGCTGTACCCGGACGTGGTCGAGTCCGGCGGCGGCACCGGCACCGCGAACATCAAGAGCCACCACAACGTGGGCGGGCTCCCCGACGACCTCCAGTTCGACCTGGTGGAGCCGCTGCGGACCCTCTTCAAGGACGAGGTCCGCGCGATCGGCCTCGAACTGGGGCTGCCCGAGTCGATGGTGTGGCGCCACCCCTTCCCGGGCCCCGGCCTGGGCATCCGCATCGTGGGCGAGGTCACGCGCGAGCGGCTCGACCTGCTCAAGGCCGCCGACGCGATCGCCCGCGCCGAGCTGACCGCCGCCGGGCTCGACCGCTCGGTGTGGCAGTTCCCCGTGGTGCTGCTCGCCGACGTCCGGTCCGTGGGCGTCCAGGGCGACGGCCGCACCTACGGTCACCCGATCGTGCTGCGCCCGGTCTCCTCCGAGGACGCGATGACCGCCGACTGGTCCCGCCTGCCGTACGAGCTGCTGGCGAAGATCTCCACGCGCATCACCAACGAGGTCGCCGACGTCAACCGGGTCGTGCTCGACGTCACCAGCAAGCCCCCGGGCACCATCGAATGGGAGTAGCACCAGATCGGCGCCCGTAGGCCCGGCTCGCGAGCTTCGCCGCGGTACGCGGATCACGCCGTACAGTTGAGGGATGCAATTCCGGATAGCTGCGTACGGGGAGGTCCGTGACGAGAACGGCCGGGTGCTGCTGACCCGCAGGAAGCGGACGGGTCGAGAAGCGGGCCCCTGGCATCTTCCAGGCGGGGTCATCGACCACGGCGAGCCGCCGAAGCGGGCCGCCGAGCGCCTGGTCGGCGAGCACACCGGATACCAGGTCGCCGTCGGCGCCGCCCGCGAGGCGGTGGCCGTCGCCAGGCGCGGCGTCCACACCAACGCGATCATCTACACCGCCCGGGTCACCGGCGGCCCCGACCCCGGCTTCGCGGGCGACGACGCCGAATGGGTCGACCCGGCCCGAGCCGCCGCCGAACCGCATTCGCCGTTCGTCTCCGCGGCCCTGCACCTCGCCGACGACCGGCTCGCCGGACGCGTCGACAAGGAGCCCCAGGAGACCCGCCCCGTCCCGCCCTCGAAGGCGAAGAAGGGGCGGCGGCGCCGCGGCCAGCGCTTCGGCGCGTACGGGGTCGTCGCCGACGTCGGCGGCCGCATCCTGCTCGCCCGCATCGCCGAGGGCTACCCCGGCGGCGGCACCTGGCACCTGCCCGGCGGCGGGGTCGACTTCGGGGAGTCGCCGCGCGCGGCCGTCTCCCGCGAGATCTACGAGGAGACCGGCCAGGAGGCCCTGGTCGGCGAACTGCTCAACGTGACGTCGTTCCGGCACCGCCGCGCGATCGGCCCCGAGGGCTACCCGCTGGACTGGCACGGCGTGCGCGCGATCTACTCGGCCACGGTGCCCGACCCGTCGGCCGCGCAGGTGGTCGAGGCCGCGGGCGGCTCCACCAGCGAGTCGCGCTGGTGGAACGCCGACGCGCTCGACGACCTGCCGCTGTCGGCCGCGGTCGAGGACGCGCTCCAGGTCGTGGACCTGAAGAACCTCGCCGCCCAGGCCTGACCTTCCCTAGCGCCAGCGGGCGATGACCGTCTCGCCGCCGCGCACCGGGTCGCCCGGGTCCACGACCGCTTCGGCCGCTCCGGCCGGCAGGTACACGTCGGTGCGCGAGCCGAACCTGATGAGGCCGTAGCGCTCGCCCTTGGCGACCGAGGCCCCGGGCTTGGAGCGGTTGACGATGCGCCGCAGCACCGCGCCGGTGCGCTGGGCGGTGACGACGCGTCCGCGCGGGGTCGACAGCACGGTGTAGCAGGCGGCGTTGTGCTCGGCCTCGGCCAGGCTCACCTTCGCGTAGCCGCCCTTCTCGGTGAACACGTCGACCACTTCGCCCGCCACGGGCGAGCGGTTGATGTGCACGTCGGTCAGCGAGAGGTAGACCGCGATCCGCAGCCATTCGGCGCCGGCGGACCCGGTGGCCGCGCCGAAGCGCTCGTCCACGACCGTCTCGATCGCCATGACGCGCCCGTCGGAGGCGGCGAGCACCGCTTCGGGCTCGTCGTCCTCGCCGCGCAGGTCCGCCTCGCGCTGCGGGTCGCGGAAGAACGCCGCGACGGGCACGGCCGCGAGCGCGGGCAGGACCCACGCCTTCGAGGAGGGCCGGATCTTCTTGGCGGCCCAGGCGGTGCCGAAGAGGAGCCCGGCGGCGATGATGCCGTTGGAGTCCAGGTGCATGTTGGGCGTGACCGCGACCGAGGAGGCCCGCCAGGCGGGGGCCAGGTCCTCGGCGGGGGCGATCGCGCGCGGCTCGCCCTCGCGCTTGGACGCGGAGCCGATGCGGAGCTTGTGGATGCGCACGGGCGGGAGCGACCGGACGATGAGGTCGGTGCCGATGCCGTACTCGGCGACGAGTTCGGCGATCTCCTCGCGCGCCGGGGCGGTCAGGGTCGCGGCGAAGGACAGCACCCCGCCCGGTTCGACCTTCTCGCGCAGCAGCTCGATGTCGGCGATGAACGCCTCGGCCTCCACAGTGACCGGTGCGGCGAGCATGACCTCTTCGGCCGGCTCGGCCTCGGCCAGCGACGGGACCGTGGTGACGATCCCGGCGGTCCAGGAGCCCTCGGCCTCAAGGGAGGTGCGCAGGTCCCCGATGGAGGCGGGGTCGGCGACGACGGTGAGCCGGTCGGAGGGCATGAGGGCCTCGAGCGCGGCGGTGAGCACCGGGTGGCCCCAGGTCGCGCCCACGACCAGCCCGGACTTGGGACCCCTCCGGCGAGCGAATTCGTCGGTGATGCCGCGAGCGGCGGCTTTCGAGATCGGCATAACCCCGACTATAGAGCGCCCCGCGACGCGGCCCGGGTCGCGCTCGCGTGTTGCGACAGGGCTCGATGACTGCTCCTGCCCGTTTTGATCCTCGTACTTTCGGTGGGTTCTGCACATCGTTCGGTCGAGTGGCCGCGCCGTCGCGCGGGGCCCTCTCGTTTCCCCTCATGTCAGGCGCCTCTCAGCTGCGCACAAGGCACGGCTCGCAAGCATCGCCGAGGCAGCCCGACTACCTCACACACCTCACGTCCGCTCCCAGGAGGACCGCATCACGATGAGACTCAAGACGATCCGCACTCCGCTCGCCGCCGCGACCGCGGCGCTCGCCGCCGTCCTGGCAGGAGGCCCGGTCTTCGCCCAGGAGGAGGCCGAGCCCGTCAGCGGCGACGTCGTCACCGCACCGGGCCTGGAACTGCGCGGCCGCCTCGACGGCGAGCGGTACGACGTGTGGGCCAACGTCCTCGGCCTCACGCCGCACGGCTCCGAGGAGACCCTGGTGGTCTACTGCATCGACATCCGCACCCCGCTCGACACCGAGAGCCCCTACACCGAAGGGGACTGGGAGGAGTCGGAGGTCGCGAACCTCGAGGCGGTCCGCTGGGTCCTGTTCAACGGCCACCCGAACGTCGCGCCCGAGGACCTCATCGAGGACTCCGGCGCCGAGGTCAACCCGGACTGGAGCGACGAGGAGGTCGCCGAGGTCGCCTACGCGGGCACCCAGGCCGCCGTCTGGCACTTCACCGACGACTGGGACCTGTTGTCCGACAACCCGGTCAAGGGCGGCAACAACGGCGAGGACGAGGCCGTGCTCGCGATCTACGGGCACCTCACCGAGGACACCGGGCGCGTGCCCGACCCCTCGGAGTTCACTGTGGACCTCGAGGGCGCCGGCGAGGCGACGTACGAGGACGGCCGCTTCGGCCCCTACACCGTCCGCTCCAACGCCGGACCCGTCGAGCTGACCGCCGAGGGCGCGAGGCTCGAGACCGAGGACGGCGACGAGGCGACGTCGCTCGACGACGGCGAGTCGTTCTGGATCGTCCTCGACGAAGGCGCCGAGGAGATCACCGTCAAGGGCATCGCGGCCTACGACCTCCCGGTCGGCCGGGTCTTCCTCGCCACCGACGACGAGGCGCTCTCGGGCGACGCGGTCAACCCGATGACCTCCGGCGACTCCCAGAAGCTCATCCTCGCGCAGCCGCGCGAAGGCGAGGTCCCGGCCGAATGGCGGTTCGCGCTCCAGGCGCCGCCGACCGACCGGCCCTCCGAATCGGGCGGGGCGCAGCTGCCGACCACCGGCACCAGCCTCACCGTCGCCTTCGCGGCCGGGCTCGCCCTGCTCGTCGGCGGCCTCACGGTGATCGCACTCGGCAAGCGCCGCAGGGCGACCCACTAGTACCTGAAGGACGCGGGCGTGCGTTCGGTCGATGGCGCCGCCCGCTGCCGCAGGAGCGTTCCGGACCTCATCCAACGGTCCGGACCCGGGCGCGCTCCAGCGGTTCGAACATAAGGCCCGGCGCATGGTGCGGCCGGGACCGAGGCAAGCGATCCGCTTCGGTCCCGGCCACTCGCGCACCAGCCGTACCCGGGCGCCACACCGCTTCCGGAGCGGCCCGGTCCGATGCCGAATCGTTATAGTGGCGCGCCTCTCGCAGGTCGCGCCTTTCGTGTTGCGCCCCAGTCAAAACCCAGCTCAATGAAATACCGGGCCCTAGTGCAACCTGCGGGCTACCGCTAACGTGTCGAATGAAGATTCAACGCGTCAATCCCTCGGAAAAGCAAAGGGACTCTATTCAATGATGACCAAAGCCCTGAAAGGGACGCTCGCCGCTGCCGCGGGGATCGCGGTAAGCCTGAGCGGCGTCGCCGCGGCCCAAGCGCAGGACGAAGGCGGGGACGTCGGGACGCTCGCCGCGGGCGACGTCTCCCTCGAGGAAGGCATCCGGCTCAACGGCCAGAGCCAGAGCCCCGAGGCCACGATGATCAGCCTCGACCTGGGCGAGGGCGACTTCCGCACGGTCTACTGCATCCAGATCGAGGTCGGCCTCCTCGAGGACAACCACCACGAAGAACGCCCGTGGGAGGACATCCCCGTCGAGCAGCTGCCGCTCGTGCTCGGCGTCCTCGTCAACGGCTACAACGGCACCAACGCCGCCGACCTGATCGAGGCCGCCGGCGTGTCCGGCGAAGACCTCGAGGGCTTCAGCGCCGACCAGGTCGCCTACGCCGGCACCCAGGCCGCCATCTGGTCGCTGACCGACGGCTGGGTCATCGAAGCCGACTCCACCGAAGGCGGCGCCGGCGTCGACACCGCCGTCTCCACGATCCAGCAGTACCTGATCGACAGCTCCGAGCCCGTCGACGAGCCCGACTTCGAGCCCTACTTCGAGGTCGACGACTCCGAGGCCACCACCGAAGGCACCACGGTCGGCCCGTTCACCGTCTCCACCAACCTCGACGCGCTCACCTTCGGCCAGCCCGAAGGCGCGACCATCGTCGACGAGAACGGCGACGAGGTCACCTCGTTCGAGGACGGCCAGTCCTTCTACGTCGAATTCGCCGAAGAGCAGTCCGGCACGGTCTCCCTGGTGACCGACTCGGTCACCTGGACCACCCCGGCCGGGCGCACCTTCGTCCCCGTCGACGCCGACGGCGCCGACGTCGAGGGCCAGCGCCTCATCCTCGCCGAGAGCCACACCGAGGAGTACGCCGCCGAGGTCGAATTCGAGTTCGTCGTCGAAGAGGCGCCCTCCGAGTCGCCCAAGCCGGAACTCCCCGTCACCGGTTCGAGCCTGACCACCGTCGCCTCCATCGGCGGCGGAGTCCTGCTCGCCGGCGTCGTCGCGCTGGTGCTCATGCGCCGCCGCCGCGCCGCCTCCAACTGGGGCTCGGAAGCCTAACGGCAGCCGAACACTGCGATGAACGCCACACGCCCGCTGGTCAGACCGGCGGGCGTGTGGCATAATTGCGCCGTGACTTGCAGCGCTCGATTTTACTTTTACTACGGCACGGATCGTCCGAGCCGTAGGTCTTCGCGCTGAACACAGACCTACAGCCCCGGGCGAACCGCCCGGGGTTTTTTGACGCCCAGGGCAACACCACCGCCCGGAGTTCGATCCGCATCGCACTTAGGAGAAGCCCTGATGACCGCCGCCAACGCCGAAGTCGCTCCCGACGAGCTCAAAGACCTGCGCGTCGAGATCGACCAGCTCGACACCGAGATCATCCGCCTGTGGCAGCGCCGCGCCGAAGTCTCCAAACGCGTCGGCCAGATCCGCATGGCCAACGGCGGCACCCGCCTGGTCCTCGACCGCGAGCGCGCCATCCTCGAGAAGTACCGCCAGGCCCTCGGCGACGACGGCATCCAAATCGCCATGCTGGTCCTGCGAGCCGGCAGGGGCCCGCTCTAAGCACACGTACGGGCGACGCCCGATCGAGCCGTGCCGCGCCGCGGAGTGTCGTACCCGGCGCGGCACTGCGCTTCCGTTACGCCTTGCAAGCTGCGGCATAATTGTTGCTCTATGGACGCTACCTCCGCCCTGCTGTCCGGGCTCAACGAACCGCAACGCCAAGCCGTCGAGCACGCCGGGTCGCCGCTGCTCATCGTCGCGGGCGCGGGCTCGGGCAAGACCCGCGTCCTCACCCACCGCATCGCCTACCTCCTCGCCGAGCGCGGCGCCCACCCCGGCGAGATCCTCGCGATCACCTTCACGAACAAGGCCGCCGCCGAGATGCGCGAGCGCGTCGACGAACTCATCGGGCCGCGCTCGCGCGCCATGTGGGTCCTGACCTTCCACTCCGCGTGCCTGCGCATCCTGCGCCGCGAGGCCCACCGCCTCGGCTGGAAGCCCAGCTTCACGATCTACGACACCGACGACGCCCGCAGGCTCCTCACCCAGATCGTCAAGGACCTCGGCCTCGACTCCAAGAAGCACTCCCCGCGCTGGCTCGCCGCCGAGATCTCCCGGCTCAAGAACGAGCTCATCGGCCCCGACCAGGCCGCCTCCGCCGCCGACGACGCCCGCACCAAGCTCGTCGCCGACGTCTACTCCCAGTACGACGAGCGGCTGCGCCTGGCCCAGGCCGTCGACTTCGACGACATCATCGGGACCGTCGTGCACCTGTTCCGGTCCTTCCCCGAGGTCGCCAAGTCCTACCGGATGCGCTTTCGCCACGTCATGGTCGACGAGTACCAGGACACCAACCACGCCCAGTACACGCTGGTGCGCGAGCTGGTCGGCACCGGCGACGACAAGGCCGAGCTGTGCGTGGTCGGCGACGCCGACCAGTCGATCTACGCCTTCCGCGGCGCGACCATCCGCAACATCATCGAGTTCGAGCGGGACTTCCCCGACGCGAAGACGATCCTGCTGGAGCAGAACTACCGCTCCACGCAGACGATCCTCGACGCCGCCAACGGCGTGATCCGCAACAACACCGAGCGCGGGCGCGAGAAGCGGCTGTGGAGCGACGAGGGCCCCGGCACGGCGATCCTCGGGCACACCGGCGACAACGAGCACGACGAGTCCGCCTGGGTGGCCAACCGCATCGACGAGCTGGTCGACGCGGGCGAGACGAGCTTCGGCGACACCGCGATCTTCTACCGCACCAACGCCCAGTCCCGCGCGTTCGAAGAGGTCTTCGTGCGCCGCGGCATCCCGTACAAGGTCGTCGGCGGCGTCCGCTTCTACGAGCGCAAAGAGGTCCGCGACATGCTCGCCTACCTCAAGCTCACCGCGAACCCCGACGACACCGTCTCGGCGATGCGCGCGGTCAACGTCCCCAAGCGGGGCGTCGGCGACCGGGCCGTGGCCGAAGTGGAGGCCCTCGCGGCGCGGCTGCGGATCTCCTTCCCCGCGGCCCTGCACCGCGTCGACGAGGCGCCCGGCGTCTCCGGGCGCGCGCGCACCGGCATCAAGCGGTTCTGCGAGATCATCGACGCCGCGACCGAACTCGCCGCCGCCGCGCCGCCCGAGGAAGTGCTCGACAAGCTCATCGCCGACACCGGGTACCTCGAAGGGCTCGAGCAGTCCAAGGACCCGCAGGACGAGGGCCGCATCGAGAACCTCCAGGAGCTCGTGGCCGTCGCCCACGAGTTCACCGAGCAGGTCGTGCGCGGCACCACCGACGACGACGAGGCCGACCTGAACGCCGACGTGCCCTCGTTCCTGGAGCACGTCGCGCTCGTCTCCGACGCCGACTCGATCCCCGACCCCGAGTCCCAGGAGGGCGGGGTCGTCACCCTCATGACCCTCCACACCGCGAAGGGCCTGGAGTTCGACACGGTCTTCCTGACCGGCCTGGACGACGGCCTGTTCCCGCACGAGCGGTCCATGAGCAAGCCCGGCGACATGGAGGAGGAGCGCCGCCTCGCGTACGTGGGCCTCACCCGGGCCCGCAAGTACCTGCACCTGACGCGCGCCGGGACCCGGAACATCTTCGGGCAGCCGCAGTACTACGCCGCCAGCCGGTTCCTCGCCGAGATCCCCGGGGACCTCGTCGAGTGGTCCGAGTCGGCCCCGCCTGCGCGCGTGGTCAAGTCGAAGTCGACCGCCTCGTTCGGGCAGCCGATCGTCATGCGCAACGCCGCCGACATCCCCGTCCTCGACGTGGGGGACCGGGTCACCCACGACAAGTGGGGGCTCGGACGCGTGGTCGAACTCAAGGGCTCGGGCCCGAGGGCCCAGGCGCGCATCGACTTCGGCGACGGCGAACCCAAGTGGGTCATCCTCCGCCTGGCGCCGATCAGCAAGATCTGAGGCGGCTCACCGCAGCTCCAGTCCGGACTCGGCGAGGTAGTTCAAGGGCTCCACGGGCCGGCCGTCCACGTGCACCTCGAAGTGCACGTGGGACCCGAACGAGTGGCCGGTGTTCCCGGCGTTCGCGATCTGGCCGCCCGCCTCCACGTGGTCGCCTTCGCCGACGAGCACCTCGGAGTTGTGCGCGTAATAGGTCTCGACGCCGTCGCCGTGGTCGATGACCACGAGGTTCCCGAACCCGGACTCCCACCCGGCGTGGACGATCGTGCCCGGGTAGGCGGCGTAGACCGCGTCGCCGGTCGCGGCGTCGAAGTCGACCCCGTTGTGGTTGCGGCCCCAGCGCTGGCCGAACAGGGACGTGATGGTGATCTGGTCGAGCATCGGCGTCCACTTGATCTGGGCGTCCTGCGCGGCCACCGGCGACGTCCGCGCGGGCTCGGCCGTGGCCGCGACGCCGGCGGTGCCGGGCGCGGCCGTCTCGGCCGCGTCCACCGGGCCGGGCGCGGCGTCTTCCGGGACGCTCGCCTCGGCCGCGAGCGCGGCGATGTCGCTCACCGCCTGCGAGGCGTCCTCGTGGCGGCGCTCCTCCTCCGCGGGGAGCCCCGCGGCGGTGGCCATGGCGACGACGGACGCTCCGGCGACGGCCGATCCGACCACCGCGGTGTAGCGGCGCTGGGTCCCCGCCAGGAGCGGTGAGAGTTCTGCGGCCCACGAGGCGCGGTGCTGGCCCCTCGTGCGGTGCGGCCGGGCGGCGTGACGCCTGATCGCACCGGCGGCTACCGGTCCGGTGTCGGACAATCTTTCCTCCGGGTCCGTGGCGTTGCCCATCGGAGGCGCTTTGGAACCGGGCCGCTGGGGCGGCGGGGCTCCGGGGGGCGTCCGTGAGCTTGGCAACCGGGACACCGTAACGCCGCGCACGCCGGGCGGGGGAGATTCGTCACCGCCCGGCGTGTCGCGACAATGCGGACAATAAGGAAAGGTAGTGACCGCCTTCCGGCAGTCGGATCTACGACTCGGGGGTGTCGGGGGCGAGCCGCTCCCTCGATTCGGTGAACAACCGGACGATCTCGGGGCGGACCTCGGCGCGCTCGGACAGCGGTGCGGCCCACGGCACCCGGATCGCGGTCTCGGCGCCGCCGGCCAGGACCGCGAAATCGGCCCCTTCGCCGTCGAAGCCGGTCATGCGGGCCGACTCGGCGCCCGGCCGATCGCCGACGCCTCGGCAGATGACGAGGGTGTCGGCGGCGTGGTCGACGTTCATGTGGTGGCAGATCGCGGCGATCACCTTGGGCGCGAACGGGTTCTTGCCGAGGCCCTCGCCGAGTTCGGCGAGCACCGCGCCGTTGTGGTCGTAGGCCAGCAGGATCTCCTCGACGAGGCGGTCCTGGTCCTCCCGCGGCAGGTCGATCCGGTCGAGGCGGGACCGGTATTCGTCCTTGAAGGACTTGGGGCTGGCGATGCCGTCGAACGAGTAGAAGGACGCGCCCTCGCCGTCGAAGCCGTAGTTGCGCCGCGCGGCCTTGCCGAAGGCCTGGCCGCCGGAGAGGTCGCCCAGGTAGCGGGTGTAGGCGTGGGCGATGTAGCCGCCGGGCCCCTCGGCGCACGCGGCGTCGATCCGGTCCACATAGGCGCGCGTCGCGGAAAGGGGCTCGATGCCGGATCGCCATTTCGGGCCCATCAGGAACGCCAGGTCCGCCTCGATCGCGCCCCGTCGGGCCAACTCGCCGAACACGAACGGTCCGGCGACCGGGTCCTGCGCGTAGCGCTCGGCCGCCGCCTCGATCGCCTCGTAGACGAAGAACTGCTGGGCGTGCCAGCGCGTGTAGTCGTCCACACTGAGCGAACCGTCGAAGAGCCGGTCGAACACGCCGGGGGAGCGGTCGGCGGCGTCCTCGGAGGAGGGGTCGAGTCCCTGGTGGCGCGACCAGGAGGCCTCGCGGATCCGGGCCGAGAAGGGGAGCGTCCCGGTGCCGGCCGGGTCGCCCGCGGCGGCGCTGTCTGCTGGCATGTGCGGATTCCTTATCGAGCCGGGGACGTATTATTGAGTAAGGCAAGCCTAACCTACAGGAGGCCGATGTGGTCCGTCGAGCGAACTGCCGACCCGTCAGCGAACGCCGTCGGCGCATCGGCGAGAATGGTGAAGTCGCACCCGCCCGTGCGATCGAACCAGAAAGACCATGAGAATCACGGTCGCAAGCCTTCCCTAGTGCGAGCCGACTGTGGCACCATGGGCTCAACTGGTCCCCTTGACAGAACGTTCCCACACCTCACGGGAGGCCTCGTGAAACCGGCCAGACTATTCAAGAAGCTCGGCGCCGCGGTCGCCGTTGGCCTCGTCATGCTCGGCATCATCGCGGGAACCGCCTCGGCCGCCAACGCCGACGGCACCTCGGGCGAGGTGAACTCCGGCACACCCAGCACCGAGATCATCGCGACCACTGCCACCTCGGGCGAAGTCAACTAGCACCGGGGCGCGGACATGGTCGTGACTCGATGCCGGTGACGAGGGACTCGCATCCCAAGCTCTTCCGGGTCATGCCGAGGATCGCCACCGGCCTCGTGCTCGTCCTCGGCGCCGTCGCGCTCGTCTACCTCGGCCCGCCCGAGGACTTCCCGGCCTTCCAGGTCGCGTTCTTCCTCGTCGCGTTCCTCGTCGGGCAGCGCCTGACGATCCAGTACCACGCCCGCGGGATGGGCATCGCGTTCAACCTCACCGACATCCCGCTGGTGATCGCGCTGTTCTACCTGCCCCCGTTCTGGGTGCTCGCCACCAAGTGCTTCGTGGCGATCCTGTTCTACGGGTGGCGGTACCTGCGCACCGACGTGGGACTGCTCAAGCCGCTCTACAACATCGGGCTCACCGGCGTCGGCACCGCCGTCGCCGTGCTCTTGGTGCAGTACCTGCAGCTCGGGGCGGCCACCGATCCCGAGACCTGGCTGGTCCTGGTCCTGGCGGTCGTGCTCACCGGCGTCGTCGTCACGGTCTTCATCTCACTGCTCCTGTACTTCCTCTCCGGCTGGGCCAGCGTCGTGAAGGCATGGGTCGGCTTCGCGCTCACCCTCGTCGGCCCGGTGCTCGGCGCGTGCGTCGGCGTGATGTTCCTCGTCCTGCTCGACGCGAGCCTGTGGACGGGCGTGCTCATCGGCGCGGTCGTCGTGGCGTTCATCTACCTCGCCCGCAGCTACGCCGCGCTGCGCCGACAGCGTCAAGTACTGCGCGAACTCAACGAGTTCACGCAGCTCGTGGTCGACTCCGTGCACACCAAGCGCCTCATCGACGCGATGCTCGGGCGCCTGCGGGACATCCTGTCGGCCGAGTCCGCGACCGTGTGGGTCCCGGCCGTCGGCCGGTACCCGCCCATCCGGCTCACGTCCTCACTCGACGACTCCGGGCTCACCGACCTCGACCCGGTGCCCGACAGCCTCCAGCGCGCCGTCATGGACTCCGGCGAAGGCGTCCTCCTGAGCCCCAAGAACGGGACCAAGGCGCAGCGCGAGGAACTCGAGGCCGCCGGACTGCGCGGCGCGATGCTCGTGCCGCTGCGCTCGGGCGACGAGGTCTACGGCTGCCTCTCGGTCGCCGACCGCATCGGCGGCGAGATCTCGCACTTCGTCTCCGTCGACCTCCAGCTGATGGAGACCATCGCCGCGAACGTCGGCATCGCCGTCCAGAACGAGCGGCTGCTCGACCAGCTCCGCTACGACGCCTACCACGACCCGCTCACCCGGCTCCCGAGCCGGCGCCGGTCACTGGCCGCCCTCCAGGAGGCGCTCTCGATCACCGTGCCCGGCGAGGTCGTGGCCGTGCTCATGTTCGATGTGGACGGCCTGCACGAGATCAACGACGCGCTCGGCCACGAGGCCGGCGACACGACGCTCGTCGAGTTCGCGCGCCGCCTCAAGGCGCACGCGCCCGCCGGCTCCTTCATCGGCCGCATCGACTCCGACGAGTTCATCCTCCAGACCCGCCTGTCCTCCACCGAGGAGGCCGTCGAGTGCGCCCGCCGGCTGCGGGCCGACCTCTCCGGGCCTTTCGAGGTCGGCGGGGTCGCCGTGACCCTCTCGGCCGCCGTGGGCGTGGTCACGCACCCCGACTTCGCCGCGGACGCCGACGAGCTGCTCAAGCGCGCCGACGGCGCCACCAGGCAGGCCAAGGACGCCGCCGACGGCGTCCGCCTCTACCACTCCGGGCTCGAGTCCGAGAGCCTGCGCCGCATCGGCCTCGCCGCCGACCTGCGCCGCGCCCTCGACCGCGGCGAGCTCGAGGTGCACTTCCAGCCGAAGGTCCGGCTCGACCGCGCGCTCAGCGACGGCGGCGCGGTCGTCGGCGCCGAGGCGCTGGTGCGCTGGCCGCACCCCGAGTTCGGCCTCGTCGCCCCCGAGGAGTTCATCCCCATCGCCGGGTCGACCGGTCAGCTGGGGCAGCTCACCGAGACCGTGCTCGACGAGGCGCTGCGCCGCTCGGCCGAGTGGGCCGGCGAGGACGGGCCGCTGCCGATGGCCGTGAACCTGTCGCCGCGCACGCTCACCGACGAGGGCTTCCCCGACAAGGTCGCCGCGATGCTGGAGCGCCACGGCGTGCCGGCCGACCGGCTCACGTTCGAGATCACCGAGGACGACGTCGTCTCGGGTGAGCCGCGTCTCGCGCCCGCGCTCGACCGGCTCCACGAGATGGGCGTGCGCTTGTCGGTGGACGACTTCGGCACCGGGTACTCCTCGCTGGCGTACCTGCGCCGGCTCCCGGTCCAGGAGATCAAGATCGACATCCGCTTCGTCCAGGGCATGGCGACCGACGCCGACGACAGGGCGATCGTGGAGGCGGTGCTGGGCCTCGCCCGGCACTTCGCGATCGGGGTCGTCGCCGAGGGCATCGAGGCCCACCAGACAGTCGAGCAGCTGCGCGAGCTCGACTGCGAGGTCGGCCAGGGGTACTACTTCTCGCGTCCGCTGCCGCCCGACCGCTTCGCCGCGTGGCTCGACACCCAGGGCGGAGGCCGGGGTCAGACCCGCCTTCGGGTGGTCTGAACGGCACGCTGTGGCCCGCACCGCAACGCGGGGCCCGCGTCAGCGCGTAGGCGCTCGTCATGTACTCTTGTCAAGGCCGCGAGGGAAGCCTCGCGATCGCCCCTATAGCTCAGTCGGTAGAGCGTCTCCATGGTAAGGAGAAGGTCTGCGGTTCGATTCCGCATGGGGGCTCGGAAGCACTGCGAGGTACCATCCAAGGCGGTGCTGTACTGCTCACACAGTTCTTCTGCTCACGCAGGCCATCTGGTGGCAGTGAGCGCACGGCGGTGTAGCTCAGTGGTAGAGCAAACGACTCATAATCGTTGTGTCGGCAGTTCGATCCTGCCCATCGCTACTTTTGCTCAGCGTCGACTACCGAGCTAGGCTGGTCGACGCTTTTGTTTTTGTTCGTAGACCGCGCCGCATCCGGCGCGTTCGAGTTAGAGGAAGGCACTCATCGTGGCCAAGGCTACTGACGTCCGCCCCAAGATCACCATGGCGTGCGTGGAGTGCAAGGAGCGCAACTACATCACGAAGAAGAACCGGCGGAACGACCCCGACCGGCTCGAGCTCAAGAAGTACTGCCCGCGCTGCAAGACCTCGCAGGTCCACAAAGAGACCCGCTAGTCTTACCGCCCGGCGACATGCTCAATCCTTCGTATGTGGGCCGGTCCTTGCCGACCACCGAACCGGTGTCGATCACGGCCGATTCGGTGACGCGTTTCGCCCGGGCCCTGGGCCTGCGCGACCCCGCCGAGCCGACTGACGGCTCGCAGGCGCCGCCGAGACCGGTACCCCCCACCTACTTGATCTCGCTCACGCTGCCCGCGGCGGAGCGGCTCATCGACGACCCCGATTTCGGGCTCGACTGGAGCCGCGTCCTGCACCGCGAGCAGCGTTTCGCGTACCACCGGGAGCTCCGCGCGGGCGCCGTCGTGTCGTGCGAGGTGACGATCGAGTCGATCAAGACCGTCGCCGGCAACGACCTCCTGTCGCTGCGCACCGGCGTGACGGACGCCGAAGGGCTGGCCGCCGAGGTGTGGACGACCCTGTTCGTCGCGGCTGGAGAACCCTCATGAGCCTGCACGAGCTCGAAGCCGGCGCGGCCGTGTTCAGCGCCTCCTTCACCGTCGAGCGCTCCGACCTCGCCGCGTACGCCGAGGCCTCCGGGGACCGCAACCCGATCCACCTGGACGAGGCGGCCGCGAAGGCCGCCGGGCTCCCCGACGTGATCGCCCACGGCATGTACACGATGGGCCTGGTCTCCCGAGCCGTGCTCGAATGGGCCGCCGAAGCGGCGCCCGAGGCCCGGCTCACCGAGTTCTCCGCCCGCTTCGCCAAGCCCGTGGTGGTGCCCGCCGACGGCGGGGCGCAGGTCGAGGTCGAGGCCAAGGTCCGCAAGGCCGAGGGCGACTCGGTCGAACTC
Organism: Glycomyces harbinensis; assembly: GCF_900101745.1. Taxonomy (GTDB): domain Bacteria; phylum Actinomycetota; class Actinomycetes; order Mycobacteriales; family Micromonosporaceae; genus Glycomyces; species Glycomyces harbinensis. Next base: position 170,790 of record NZ_FNAD01000010.1, read on the forward strand.
GCGATCACCGTCACCAGCGGCGGCGAGCGGGTCCTCGCGCCGTCGAGGGCGACCCTCACCGCGAACTAGCGCGGGCCTCGGCAGATCTGCAACTGACACCGGACGTACGGCGAACGGCGCGGGCTTCGGCCCGCGCCGTTCTCGTCGTCCACAGGCCTGTGGATAACTCGGCGTAGTCGAAGAACCCCTTGCCGCTCTTGCGGCCGATCGCGCCCGAGGCGACCATGCGGCGCAGCAGCGCGGGCGGGAAGAACTTGGGGTCGGCGGTGTCCTCGTAGATGTTCTCGGTCGCGTGGGTGATCACGTCGATGCCGGTGAGGTCGGCGGTCGCGAGCGGGCCCATCGGGTGCCCGAAGCCGAGCCGGCACGCCGTGTCGAGGTCCTCGGCCGAGATCACGCCGTCCTCCACGAGGCTCGCGGCCTCGTTGATGAACGCGCAGATGAGCCTGGTCGTCGCGAAGCCCGCGACGTCACGGTTGACGACCACGCAGGTCTTCCCGGCGGACTCGGCGAAGGCGCGCGCGGCGTCGAGGGCCGCGTCGCTCGTGTGCAGGCCGCGCACGAGTTCGCACAGCTGCATCATGGGCACCGGCGAGAAGAAGTGGGTGCCGACCACGCGCTCGGGGTGCGAGGCGGCCGAGGCGATCTCCGTGATCGGGATGGCCGAGGTGTTCGTGGCGAGCACGGTCTCGGGGGCGCAGATCGCCGAGAGCTTCCGGAAGACCTCCTGCTTGACGTCGACGCGCTCGAAGACGGCCTCCACGACGATCTCGGCCTTCGCGGCCTGCTCGACGTCGGTGGTCCTCCAGATGCGAGCGCGGGCCGCCTCGGCGTCCTCGGCGGTGATCCTTCCCTTGGCGGCGAAGCGGTCCAGGGACTTCCGAACGGCCGCGTCGGCCCGCTCCAGCGCCCCCTTGTCCGCGTCGACCAGGAGCACGTCCCAGCCGCCGACGGCTGCGACCTGCGCAATGCCCGAACCCATGAGTCCCGAACCGATTACCGCGACATGTGCCATGGAGGGAGGCTATATGGTCGGGGGTATGGCGGTCAATCTCACCAGGATCTACACCAAAACCGGCGACGACGGCACGACCGGCCTCGCCGATTTCACCCGCGTGCCCAAGACCCATCTGCGGCTCGCCGCGTACGGCGACGTGGACGAGACGAATGCGGTCATCGGCACGGCGCTCGCGCTCCACACCGGGGAGATCGGGGAGGCGATGCGGGAGGTCCTGCTGGCCGTCCAGAACGACCTGTTCGACGTCGGCGCGGACCTCTCGACGCCGGTGGCCGAGGACCCGAAGTACCCGCCGCTGCGCATCGACGAGTCCTATGTGGTCCGGCTCGAGGGCTGGATCGACGAGTCCAACGCGGACCTGGAGTCGTTGCGCTCGTTCATTCTGCGGGGCGGCACTCCCGGTGCGGCGCTGCTCCACCAGGCGTGCACGGTGGCGCGGCGGGCCGAGCGCTCGGTGTGGGCGCTGCTGGAGGCCGAGCCCGACACGACGCACGCGGCGCCGGTCACCTACCTCAACCGGCTCTCCGACCTGCTGTTCGTGCTGGCCCGCAAGGCCAACCCGGGCGGAGACGTCCTGTGGACGCCGCGGGGTTCGACCGCGTAGCCGGGGACCGTTTCGTCGCGTTGTGAAATCGTTACGCCCTTGGAAGGGCCTTCTCGCTTGACGGGATCGGTAACACGGGTAAGGATATGAACGGTAACATGCATTCTCGCAAATATCGAAAACCCTGACATTACCCCTGATTTCGAAAGGCGAACCCCACGTGCTTAAGCAAGTTCTCGCCGGCATCGGCGCCGGTGCACTCCTCTTCGGTCTCACCGCCTGCGGCGGTGGCGACGACGGCGACGGCGGTGGCGGCTCCGACGAGGGCCTCGTCATCGGCTTCGCCCAGGTCGGCGCCGAGTCCGCATGGCGCACCGCCAACTCCGCCTCCGTCCAGGCCGCCGCCGAGGCCGCCGGACACGAACTCAAGTTCGTCGACGCCCAGCAGGAGCAGGAGAAGCAGATCTCGGCGGTCCGCGACTTCATCACCCAGCAGGTCGACGCCATCGTCCTGGCACCTGTGGTCGAGACCGGCTGGACCGACGTGCTCCAAGAGGCCGAGGACGCCGGCATCCCGGTGATCCTGGCCGACCGCGGCGTCGAGGCCGCCGACGAGGACCTCTACGTGACCCGTCTGGGCTCGGACTTCGCCGAAGAGGGCCGCAAGGCCGGCGCCTGGGCGGCCGAGACGTTCGCCGACGACGCCGACGGCACCCGCATCCTGGAACTCCAGGGCACCACCGGTTCGGCCCCCGCGAACGACCGCAAGGCCGGCTTCTTCGAGGTCCTCGACGCCGAAGGCCTCGACTACGAGATCGTCGACTCCCAGTCGGGCAACTTCACCGCCGAAGAGGGCAAGGCGGTCATGGAAACCTTCATCACCACCCACACCCTCGACGGCATCGACCTGCTCTACGCCCACAACGACGAGATGGGCCTGGGCGCGATCCAGGCCATCGAGGAGGCCGGCAAGGTCCCCGGCGTCGACATCCAGATCATCATCGTGGACGGCTCGAAGGCCGGCTTCCAGGCCGGTGTCGACGGCAAGCTCAACTACATCGTCGAGTGCAACCCCGCGTTCGGCGACCAGCTGATGGACGTCGTCGAGTCGGTCGTGAACGGCGACGAGGTCGAGAAGTTCACCCCGGTCGAGGAGGGCGCCTTCGACGCCTCCCAGTTCGAGGCCGAGCTGCCCAACCGCGAGTTCTAGACCCGCGCTGGTCGAAAGCGCTTCTCTCGACCGCGAGTGTTCAACCCGCACCGTCAAAAGAGTGCTTCTCGACCACGGGTGCCAGACCCCGCAGTCACAGATCCAAGCGTCCGGGCGGGCCTCAGGGCCGGCCCGGACGCCTCCCGCTCCCGATCGCCGCACCGCTTCCGGTGCGCCACAACGAAGGTCTAATCCCATGTCTGACGAGCCGATCGTCCAGATGACCGGGATCAGGAAGGACTTCACCGGTGTCCGCGCCCTCGACGGCGTGGACTTCACCCTGAGGCCTGGAGAGATCCACGCCGTCATGGGGGAGAACGGCGCCGGCAAGTCCACGCTGATCAAAGTCCTCACGGGCGTCCACACCCCGGACGCCGGCCAGATCCGCCTCGACGGGAGACCGGTCCGCTTCCACAGCCCGGGCGCGGCCCAGGCCGCCGGCATCTCCACCGTGTACCAGGAGGTCAACCTCACCGACAACCTGTCGGTGGCCGAGAACCTCTTCGCCGGGCGCGAACCGCGCCTCGGGCCGTTCATCAACTTCCGCGCCATGCGCCGCAAGGCGAGAGCGCTCCTGGACGACATCGGGATCGACCTCAACGTCGCCGCGCCGCTGTCGTCCTACTCCATCGCCATGCAGCAGCTCGTCGCGATCAGCCGCGCCGTCGACATCGAGGCGAAGGTGCTCATCCTCGACGAGCCGACCTCCTCGCTCGACCGCGACGAGGTCGCCGTGCTGCTCGGCGTCATGCGCCGCCTCGCGGCGCAGGGCACCGCGATGGTGTTCATCTCCCACTTCCTCGAGCAGGTCTACGAGATCTCCGACCGGATGACGGTGCTGCGCAACGGGAAGCTCGTCGGCGAATGGGCCACCGCGAACCTGCCCGAGAGCGCGCTCATCGGGCACATGCTCGGCCGCGAGGCCGCGACCCTGGAGCAGATCGAGCGGGCCGTCGCCGCCCACCGCGTGGCCGACGAGGCCCCGCTCGTGACCGCGACGGGCCTGGGCCGCAAGGGCTCCATCGCGCCGTACGACCTGGACGTGCACCGCGGCGAGGTCGTCGGCCTGGCCGGGCTGCTCGGCTCGGGACGCACCGAGACCGTCCGGCTCATCGCCGGGGCCGACCGCGCCGACTCCGGCGAGCTGCGCTTCGAGGGCGGCAAGGTCGGCGGGCACAACCCGCGCACCGCCGCCGCGCGCGGCATCGCGTTCTGCCCCGAGAACCGCAAGACCGAAGGGCTCGTAGGGGACCTGACCGTGGGGGAGAACATGATCCTCGCGATGCAGGCCGCCCGCGGCTGGGCCCGGTCGATCCCCGTCGCCCGCCGCGACAGGATCGTCGCCGAGTTCATCGAGAAGCTCGGCATCCGCCCGGCCGACCCCGACATGCCCGTCAAGAACCTCTCCGGCGGCAACCAGCAGAAGGTGCTCCTCGCCCGCTGGATGATCATCGAACCGAAGCTCCTCATCCTCGACGAGCCGACCAGGGGCATCGACGTCGGCGCGAAGGCCGACATCCAGCGCCTCGTCGCCGAGCTCTCCGGCGAGGGCATGGCCGTCCTGTTCGTCTCCGCCGAACTCGACGAGGTCACCCGGCTGTCCGACCGGATCGCGGTCCTGCGCGACCGCGAACTCATCGCCGTGCTCGAATCCGAGGCCGACATGACCACCGAACGCATCGTCGACACCATCGTGGCGGGAGGCAAGAATGACTAGCGCGTCCACGCCGGCCAAGGCGCGCGGCGGGGCCAACCCGTACCTCAAGCGCCTGATGTGGCCGCTCGCGGTCCTGGTGGCCCTCATCGTCGTCAACATCGCCGTCACCGGCTTCGACTTCATCGTCCCCAGCGTCAACGACGACCGCCTCGGCGGCGCGTTCGTCAACATCCTGCGCCGCTCGGCGCCGCTGCTGCTCGTCAGCCTCGGCATGACGCTCGTCATCGCCACCAAGGGCATCGACCTGTCCGTCGGCGCCGTCTACGCCATCGGCGCGGCCATCGCCTGCCAGATGATCATCGACGCCGAGAACCAGTCCGCCCCCGGCCTCATCTTCGCGGCCGTGGCCCTCGCCCTGGTCGTCACCGGCGTCATCGGCGCCTGGAACGGGACCATGGTGGCCTACTTCGGCATCCAGCCGATCGTGGCCACGCTCATCCTCATGATCGCCGGCCGCGGCATCGCCCAGCTCGTCACCGGCGGCCAGATCCCCAAGGTCCAGGACTCCAGCCCCTTCACCGAACTCGGCCGCGGCGCGATCCTCACCGTCCCGGTGCCGATCGTCATCGCCGCGCTCGTGCTCCTCCTGCTCGCCCTGCTCACCCGGAGGACCGCCCTGGGGATGCTGCTCGAATCCGTCGGCGGCAACCCCGAGGCCAGCCGCCTCGCGGGCATCCGCTCCAAGGGCATCACCGTCCTGGTGTACCTGGTGTGCGGGCTGTGCGCGGGCCTGGCCGGGCTCATCGGCGCCGCCAACCTCGGCAGCGCCGACGCCAACAACGGCGGCCTGTGGATCGAACTCGACGCCATCCTCGCCGTCGTCATCGGCGGCACCGCCCTGCTCGGCGGCCGGTTCTTCCTGCTGGGCACCACGATCGGCGTGGTCATCATCGGGACGCTGGAGGACACCATCATCAACGTCGGCCTCTCCAGCCAGTGGCAGTTCACCGCCAAGGCCATCGTGGTCTTCGTCGTCGCACTGCTCCAGAGCCCCGAGTTCCGCGCCTGGATCCTGAAGCCGTTCAAGCGGAAGCCGGAAACCCCGGCGCCCGCGCCCGCCGAGGAGGTCCTGGCCAAATGAGCACGCAGACACTGACCGAGCGCCCGTCGCGCTCGACGCTGTTCGACGGCCTCACCCGCTACGTGCCCATCGGCGCCACCGTGGCGCTGCTGGTCGCGCTGTACCTCGGCGGGGTCGCCAACTACCGGAACTTCGACAACCCGCAGGTCATCGCGAAGCTGTTCATCGACAACGCCTCGCTGCTGGTCATCGCCGTCGGCATGACCTTCGTGATCCTCTCCGGCGGCATCGACCTGTCGGTCGGCTCGGTGATGGCGTTCGCGACCATGGCCTGCGCCTGGCTCACCGTCGAGGCCGGCATCTCCGCGCCGCTCGCGGTCGCGCTGGTGCTGGCGTTCGGGACGGCCTGGGGCCTGCTCATCGGCTCGGTGATCCACTACTTCCACGTGCAGCCGTTCATCGCGACCCTGGTGGGCCTGTTCCTCTTCCGGGGCCTGACCCTCCAGATCTCCGACACCGACGTCTCCATGCGGGACGTCGAGTTCTTCCACTGGGGCATGACCCACGTCGACTTCGGCGAGGTCCGCGACGGCGGCTTCTGGCTGCCGTACCTGTCGTTCCTGGCCTTCGCGGTCGTCATCATCTCGTTCGTCGTCTTGCACTACACGCGGTTCGGACGCGGCGTCTACGCCGTCGGCGGCTCGGAGTCCTCCGCGCTGCTCATGGGACTCCCGGTGGCGCGCACCAAGATCGGCGTCTACGCCATCAGCGGGTTCTGCGCGGCCCTCGCCGGGGTCCTCGCGGCGTTCGCGACCAAGAGCGCCAACCCGCTCGCCAACGTCGGCGCCGAACTCGACGCGATCGCCGCGGTCGTCATCGGCGGGACGCTGCTGACCGGCGGGGCCGGATTCGTCCTCGGCACCGTCGCGGGCGTCATGGTCTGGGGGATGCTCAACACCCTGATCGCCTTCCAGGGGAACCTCTCCTCGTGGTGGGCGCGCATCGTCATGGGCGTGCTCCTGCTCGCGTTCATCCTGCTCCAGCGGGTCCTCGCCCGCTCGGGGGAGAAGCGGCGCACCTAGACCTTCCTCTTCGCACCAGGGCCGCCGACCGCATGGTCGGCGGCCCTACTTCATATACGGGTTGGCAGAGTCGTCCGACAAGATGTAGCATGAGTGCTATCAACTAACGGATGATTGCAACGGAGACTCAGATGGGACACCCCCCGGCATTCGACGGGCCCGTGATCGCCGTGTCCGACCTGCGGATGCGCTACGGCGACAAAGACGTGCTGACCGGACTCGACCTCGAGATCGAATCCGGCGGCGTCACGGCCCTCCTCGGCCCCAACGGCGCCGGCAAGACCACCACGATCGAGATCCTCGAAGGCTTCCGCGCCCGCAGCGGCGGCAGCGTCAAGGTCCTCGGCACCGACCCCGCGCACGGCGACGAGCGCTGGCGGGCCGGCCTCGGCGTCGTCCTCCAGGAATGGCGCGACAACGGCAAATGGCGCGCCCGCGACCTCCTCCAGCACTTCGGCGAGTACTACAAGCCGTACTCCGAACCCTGGGGCGCCGACGAACTGCTCGACCTCGTCGGCCTCGCACCCCAGGCCGGCCAGCGCGTGCAGACCCTCTCCGGCGGCCAGCGCCGGCGCCTCGACGTCGCCCTCGGCATCATCGGCCGCCCCGGCCTGCTGTTCCTCGACGAGCCGACCACCGGCTTCGACCCCCACGCCCGCCGCGAGTTCCACGAGCTCATCCACCGGCTCACCGACCTCGACGGCACCACGATCCTCCTCACCACCCACGACCTCGACGAGGCCGAGAAGCTCGCCGAGCGCATCCTCATCCTCGCCGGGGGCCGGATCATCGCCGACGGCTCGCCCGACAAGCTCGCCCGCGCCGCCGCCACCACCGCCGAGGTCAAGTGGCTCCAGGACGGACGGCTCCAGATCCACGCCACCGACGACGCGACCGACTTCGTCCGGGGCCTCCTGGCCACCGACGGCGGCACGGTCACCGACCTCGAAGTCCACCGCGCCAGCCTGGAGGACGCGTACCTGTCGCTCGTCGCCAGGTTCGAGGCCGGCCAGGCAGAAGCCGCCGTCGACACCTTCAAGGAGGCCACGGCATGAGCACCGCGAACATGAACAGCACGATCGTGAACACCACCCTGCACGCCTACAAGACCGGCGTGAAGCGCGGCCTCATCGAGACCCGCATCACGCTGACGACCGTCAGCGACCTGCTGGGCTTCATCATGCCCACCGGCATCGCCATCGCCGTCCTCTTCTTCATGCGCGGCGCCCAGTTCGAAGGCTCCCCGGTGTCCCTGGGCTCGATGAACATGCCCAGCCTCATCGGCATGAACGTCGTCTTCGGCGGCGTCATGGGCATCGTGGGGACCCTGTCGATGGACCGCACCAACGGGACCCTGCTGCGCGCCAAGTCCATGCCCGGCGGCATGACCGGCTACCTCGTCGGACACATGGTCTCCACCGCGCTGTTCGTCCTCGCCACCGTCGTGGTCATGCTCACCGCGGGCCTGGTCCTGTTCGAGGACCTCTCCTTCGGGACCCCCGACCGGTGGCTCATGTTCCTCGCGGTCGTCCTCATGGGCATCGTGACGACCCTCCCGATCGGAGCGGTCCTCGGCGCGCTCATCAACAACCCCAAGAACATGGCGCTCATCATGCTCCCGTTCATGGGCATGATCGCGATCTCGGGGATCTTCTACCCGATCACCGCGCTCCCGGGCTGGCTCCAGGGGATCGGGCAGGCCCTGCCGATGTACTGGATGGGATTGGGAATGCGGCACGCGCTGCTGCCCGACGCGATGTCGGCCGTGGAGATCGGGGAGTCCTGGCGGACCCTCCTGATGTTCGGGGTCCTCGCCGCCTGGGCGATCCTGGCGCTGGCCCTGGCGCCGCGCCTGCTGCGGCGCATGGCCAGCCGCGAGTCCGGTTCGGCGGTGGCCGCGCGCCGCGCCGAGATGCAGCAGCAGTGGGGTTAGGGCCGTGGCCGGAGACGAGGTGTACAACCGCATCGCGATGCTGCGCGCCGAGCGGGGCGTCTCACGGCGGCAGCTGGCCGACGCCCTCGGCGTCCACTACCAGACCGTCGGCTACCTCGAACGCGGCGAGTACTCGCCGAGCCTGTACCTGGCGCTGAAACTCGCCGAGTACTTCGAGGTGTCCGTGGAAGTCGTGTTCTCCACCAAGCCCTTCCCGCGCATCGGCGCCTGAGGGAGGGCCGGGGGTGAACCCCCTCGCCCCGCGTTCCGGCAACACCACGGCTCCGGCCGGCCGGAGCGCGGGGCCCTTTTGTTCACTTCTGCGCCATCCCCGTGTCGACCGCGCCTGGGACCGTTTGGTCAGTCAGTGGAACACCACTGTTCGGGAGACACTGACGGTTCGGCCAGTCCATCGACCCCACGGTTTTGGAGACACAGAGTGCACATCGACCGACGGCGGCTGCTGGCCGCCGGGGCCGGCGGCGCGATCCTGCTCGGCACCCCCGGGATCTCGTACGCGGCCTCACGCCCGCAGCTCACCCACGGCGTCCAGTCCGGTGACGTCACCGAACGCGGCGCGATCCTGTGGACCCGCGCCGACCGCGGCTCCGACATGGTCGTCGAACTCGCGACCCGGCCGGACTTCAAGCACGCCAGGACGATCGAGGGCCCGGCGCTGACCGCGAGGACCGACTACACCGGCAAGCTCCGGCTCAAGGGGCTCACCCCCGGCAAGACCTACCACTACCGGGTCCGGGCCGAGGGCGAGCGCCGCTCCGAGGCGCTCGAGGGATCGTTCACGACCGCCGCGCGCGACCCGCAGGACATCAGGTTCCAGTGGTCGGGTGACCTCGCCGGGCAGGGCTGGGGCATCAACCCCGAGTTCGGCGGCTACCGCATCTTCGAGGCCATGGCCGAGTCGGAACCGGACTTCTTCCTGTGCTCGGGCGACTTCGTGTACGCCGACGGGCCGATCGTGGAGACCGTCGCGCTGCCGGACGGCACCACGTGGCGCAACACCGTGACCGAGGAGAAGTCGAAGGTCGCCGAGACCCTCGACGAGTACCGGGGCCAGTTCAAGTACAACCTGCTCGACGACAACCTGCGGGCGTACCTCGCGCGGGTGCCGATGGTGAACCAGTGGGACGACCACGAGGTCACCAACAACTGGTACCCCGGGGAGATCCTGGACCTGCCGCAGTACACCGAGAAGAACGTGGACGTCCTCGCCGGGCGGGCCCGGCAGGCCTTCGCCGAGTACACGCCGGGCGGCTTCGGGCCCGAGCCCGACGGGCGGATCTACCGCAAGATCGAGTACGGGCCGCTGCTGGACCTGTTCGTGCTCGACATGCGGACCTTCAAGAGCCCCAACCCGGACGCCGACGGCGCGACGGGCCAGATCCTCGGCGAGCGGCAGCTGTCGTGGCTCAAGTGGGAGCTGCGCCGGTCCAAGGCCACGTGGAAGGCCATCGCCGCGGACCTGCCGATCGGGCTCATCGTGGGCGACGGCGCCGGTGCGCAGGAAGGCGTCTCGAACGGCGCGGGCGGCGCGCCGGGCGGCCGCGAGACCGAGATCGCCGGGCTCCTGTCGTACCTCAAGCGCGAGGAGGTGCGGAACACGGTGTGGCTGACGGCCGACGTCCACTACACCGCGGCGCACCACTACAGCCCGGACCGGGCGGCCTTCCAGGACTTCGACCCGTTCTGGGAGTTCGTCTCCGGCCCGCTCAACGCGGGGGCGTTCGGGCCGAACCAGCTGGACGCGACCTTCGGTCCCGAGGCGGTGTTCGTGCAGGCGCCTCCGGCGGCGAACACGTCGCCGGCGATGGGCTACCAGTTCTTCGGCGAGGTGTCGATCGACGCCGAGACCGAGGTGCTGACGGTGCAGCTCAAGGACATCGACGGGACGGCGCTGTTCACGCAGGCCGTCGAGCCGGTCGCCTGAGTCGCCGAGGGCCCGCGGGAGCATCCTCCCGCGGGCCTTCGGCGCGTCAGCCGATGAGCGACAGTTCCCGCAGCGCCTCGACGGACGGGACGCCCCGGGTCCGCGGGTCCGCGTCCTCGGGCCGGTCGCCGAGGTCGGCGCCGCAGAGCCCCGCGAACAGGAGGCCGCTGACGGCCCAGCTCAGCGCTTGGGGGTCGGCCGCGCCGTGCCGGTCGTCGATGTTCCAGGTGACCGTGACCTGCCGCTCCCCGTCGAGCGAGTGGAACGAGTAGGTCTGGTGGCCGAGGCCGCCGCCGGTGTGGCCCCAGAAGATCTCGTCCGGGTCGTCGGGGCAGCCCATGGTCAGCCCGGCGAGTCCGAGCCCGTACAGCAGGCCGGCGCCGGTGTCGACGTGGTCGCTCATCTCGGCCAGCTGCGCCGCGTCGAGGAGCGTGCCGTCGGTCAGCGCCCGGTAGAAGTCGTTGGCGTCGCCCGTGGTGGCGACGACGCCGCCCGCCGCCCAGAGCTGGTCGTTCGAGAGCGCCGTGGTGTCGAAGTACGGTTCGGCCGCGTCGCCGGTGGTGATGTACGGCACCGCGTTCGGGCCGCGGATGCCCGAGGTGCGGTCGCGCGGTCGAGCAGTCGCTCGTCGGGTTCGGCGGCGTATCGCGCGTGTGCCGTGGAGGGGATCGCGATGAGCGCGAGCGCCACTGCTCCTACGGCGGGTAGGTGTTTGCCCATGCCGCAACGTTATGGGTCGAAGCGGGACGAGACCACCGCAATGAGACTGAACTTCACTTGCGGCGCAAGGAGGAACCGGACGCGACGACGCCTCCTCCGAACGGAGGAGGCGTGGGACGTCAGTCGCTCGCGCGGTCGGAGTAGAACGCGGCCCCCGGCGGGGCCGCCTCCATCCACGACAGGAATCCGGTGACGGCCGAGGTGGTCATCGCCAGTTCGACTTCGCCGCCGGCGTTCTTGCACCGCAGGATCGCCACTTCGGGGGGGAAGATCTGGGCTTCGGGGCCGACCGGCGTGCGCCGCTCGGAGATCTGGAGGTCGTCGCGCGAGAGCAGGTAGCGCGGGCCGAACGCCAGGGAGAACATGCGGAACCAGCGGAGCGTGCCGCTCTCGTAGACCGCGAAGCCGGGGGCCCAGCCGCGCCCTTCCATGTGCCGGGAGAGCCTGGCGGCCATGGCCACCGAGCCCGAGCGGGACAGGATCGAGCGCCGGACGTAGGTCAGCACCAGGAACACCGCGACGGCCGCCGCCAGTGCGGCGACGACGAGCAGTGCCTTCAGCATGGCCTACGCCGAAGCGGGGGCGACCGCCTCGGCGGTCTCTGCGAGGATGGTGACGCCGTCGGTCGTGACCGACAGGAATCCGCCTTCGATCTGCCAGGCCAGTTCGCCGCCGTCGACCGGCTGCACGCGTACGGTGCTGTCGACGCGCAGCTCGCCGAGGAGCGGCTGGTGGCCGGGCAGCACGCCCAGTTCGCCTTCGGTGGTGCGGGCGTAGACGGCCTTGGCCTCGCCGGACCACACCTTCGAGTCGACTGCCACTACTTCGACGTTCAGTTGCCCTGCCACGACGCTCCTTCACCAGACTGCGGGATGGTTACCGGAAGTCTAGACGGCGACGGGCGCGAACGTCGAATCGCCCAAGGCGGGGGACTCGAAGATCACCCGAGCCCCCAGGGGGTATGGCGCCCGGGCCTCGAACGATGATCGCCCGTGCCGGGGTCCGCACCCGGAAGGGGGACGACGAAGGCCCCCGGCGACGCCGGGGGCCTCGAAGTCCGATGCGTTACACGCGGGCGCGGCGCGCGAGGCGCTCCGGGTCCATGATGATGACGCTCTTGCCGTCCAGGCGCAGCCAACCGCGCCCGGCGAAGTCGGCCAGGGCCTTGTTCACGGTCTCGCGGGAGGCGCCGACCAGCTGGGCGAGCTCCTCCTGCGTGAGGTCGTGGGTCACGCGCAGGACGCCGCCGTCACGGGTGCCGAAACGGCTCGCCATGTGCAGCAGCGCCTTCGCGACGCGGCCGGGCACGTCCGTGAAGATGAGGTCCGCCATCGAGTCATTGGTGCGACGGAGCCGTCGCGCTATCACTCGGAGGAGCTGCTCGGCGATCTCGGGCCGGTTCGCCAGCCACGGCCGCAGAGCGGTCTTGGACAGGCGGGCCATGCGGGTGTCGGTGAGAGCGGTGGCGGTGGCGGTGCGCGGGCCGGGGTCGAACAGTGCGAGCTCGCCGACCATGTCGGACGGGCCCATCACCGCGATGAGGTTCTGGCGCCCGTCGGCGGAACGGCGTCCGAGCTTCACCTTCCCGGACATGACGATGTAGAGACTGTCGCCCGGCTCGTTCTCGGTGAAGACGGTCTGGCCCTTGTTGACGTCGACGTACTCCATCTCTTTGATGAGCGATTCGACAGCTTCGGGATCGACACCCTTGAACAGGGCGGCCCTGGCCAATACATCTTCCATGTCCGTTCGCACCTTTCTTCAACGCACCGCTAGTGCAAGTACTGAGTCTATGCCTCTTGTCCGCATTGCGGGAGCGAGACCCCCGTAAATCCACATGCGCACCGTGTCCGTTTGAGCATTGCCTTATGAGCACCGCAGGGACCGGAATCGGCATTCGAGTCCGATTGGCATGCGTCGGTCGGTTCCGAGCGTCACCCCGAGAGGCTCACCACGCGGTCTCAGCAGGAGTTTCTTTCCGGTGAACGGAATGCGTCGACAGCGACCGGTACAGCCTACCCGCAATGTGACGCCACGCCCACCATCAGGCAACCGGCACTTCCCCCAAAACCGAACATCCACGAGAGCGGGCGCCGCGACCGGAGCGCGCACTCGCGCGAAGGGCGGCCTCCCACTCAGGTGCACGAACCGGTCGCGACCGAGCCGGAGGCGGTGCGGCCCGCCTCCAGCACCGGCGAGGACTCGTCCATCGTCAGCGCGTATCCGGTCTCGGGATCGTCGACCGCGGCGGCGAAGATGACACCGATCACCTCGCCGGCGGGGTTGAGCAGCGGACCGCCCGAGTTGCCGCCGATGATGGTCGCGTAGAGCTGGTAGACCTCGCGGGTGACCGTGCCGTCGTCGTAGATGTCGGGGCCGGTGACGATCCGCGCCTCGCGGATGCGCGCGGCCGTCGCGGTGTACGGGCCGCCGCCGGGGTAGCCGAGCACGACCGCGTCCTCGCCGGACCCGGCGGTCTCCGGCTGGATCGGCAGCGCCGGGGCGTCCAGGCCCGGGACGTGGAGGATCGCGAGGTCCTTGTCGGGCTCGAAGACGATGACGTCGGCGTCGAAGAGCTCGCCGTCGGACTCGACCTGGACCGATTCGGTGCCGGCGACCACGTGCGCGTTGGTGGCGACGAGCTCGTCGTCGTAGACGAAGCTGGAGCCCTCGATCTGCCGGTCGCAGGACGGGGCCGAGCCGTGGACCTTGAGGACGGACTCCTCGCTGTTGACCACGAGGCCGGAGGCCGCGAGCTCGGGGTCGGGGGGCGCGACCGATCGGGCGTCGGTCGGGTCGAGCCCGAAGAACACGTTCGGCATCCCCGAGGTGTTCAGCGACTCCTGCAGCGACTCGTAGACGCCCTTGACCGTGTCGGGCATGTACTCGTCGATCCCGGAGACCAGGCTCGAGTTGCGGACCGCGCCCGCGACGGCGGGCATGGACGAGTTCGCGAGCGGCGCGGCGGCCACCCAGGTCACCAGGAGGACCGCGGCGACCGAGACGATCGGGCCCGCGAGGTGGTCGAGGCGCCGGGACCCGTTGGACTTCAGGCGCCGGCGCAGGCGGTAGCCGAGCGCGGTCATGAGGGCCATGCCGCCCACCGCGAGCGCGAAGACCACGACGAGCGAGACGATGAGCTTGGCGAGCGCGTCCTGGTAGAAGTCGCCGGCGAAGGGCGCGATCTGGATGCCCAGGAGGGCGCCGCCGAGGAAGCCGAAGAAGGCGGTCGCCGAGGTGATGAAGCCCTCGCGGTAGCCGTTGACGGCGAACAGGAGCGCCAGGAGCACGATGACGACGTCGACCAGGATTCCGGAGCCGCCGGCGCTCATCGCCCACCTCGCCTTCGTCTCAGAGGGCTTACAGCCCTTCGAGTGTCATGGTCCGGTCGGCGTTCCAGGGACGGGACCAGCCGCCCAGGTCCAGCAGCCATGACAGTACCCCGGCGGTGAACCCCCAAATCAGGGGTACGCCCGCGATCTCGAACCCGGGGCCGCTGCGGCCCGACGGGTACCGGACCGTGCCGCGCGAGCGCGGATCGGCCAGGAGCGGCAGCGGAACCTGGTGCGCGGCGGCCACTTCGGACGCGGCCTGGGGCGCGACCGTGTGCGGCCGGGACCAGAACGCGAGGACCGGCGTGACCGCGAAGCCGGAGACGGGGATCCACAGCGGCGGGAGGGTCGCGCCGACCGCGACCGAGCCGGGGTCGACGGCGAGCTCCTCGGCGGCCTCGCGCAGCGCCGTCGCGGCGGCGTCGGCGTCGCCGGGGTCGGCCGCGCCGCCGGGGAAGGCGACCTCGCCCGGGTGGTGGCGCAGCGTGGCGGCGCGCTGCTGGAGCAGGACCGAGGGGCCCGGCTCGCCGAGCGCGGCGTCCTCTTTGAGGAGGACGAGCACCGAGGCGGTGCGCGCGTCCTCGCGCGTGTAGGGAAGAAGATGGTCGGCGATGACGCGTTCGGCGGCGGGGCCCTTGGCGGCCTCGGCGGCCTTGAGCAGCGGCGCCCACCAGTCGGGGCGCCCGGGGGCGACTGCGGTCTCGAGGGCGGTCACGGCAGCTCCAGACCGAACGCGGACTCCGCGGTCGCGGTCAGGCTCTCGGTCGTGGCGCCCGGCTCGACGACGAGTTCGGCGACGGTCCCGTCGGCGTCCACGAACGCGATGCCCGGCAGGGCCGGGATGCCCAGGCCGATGCGGATCGCCTCGTCGGGGTCGGAGACCGAGGGGTAGGTCAGTGCGAAGTCCTCGGCGAACCAGCGGGCCGCCTCCCTCGAGTCGGCGGTGTCGACGCCCAGGACGCCGACCTGGTCGCCGTGCGCCTCGTAGAACGCCTGGATCTCGGGGGCCTCCTCCTGGCAGGGCCCGCACCAGGTCGCCCACAGGACCACCAGGAGCGGCTTGCCGTCCGTGCCGACCGCGGCCGGCGCCCCGTCGCCGAGGCAGTCGAGTTCGAGTTCGCCGACGCCGTCGATGGGCGTGCCGCCGGCGGCGCACGCGACCGACCAGGTCGGGTCGCCCGCGCCGTCGCCGGCTTCCGGGGCGTCCTCGGCGCAGGCGGTCAGGGCCGCGAGGGACAGTGCGGCGATCGACGCCGCCGCGGCCCGCCTCACGCGTCCACCGAGTGCTCGGTGCGCGGGTCGCCTCCGGCGGCGCCCGCGAGCCGGATCAGGTCGGCGACGTTGTCGCCCTTGAGGAGCTTCGCGGCCTCGGCCGGGTCCGTGGGCCCCTCGCCGAAGGACGGGCACAGCGCCGCGAGGGTGCACGCCCCGCACGCGGGCTTGCGGGCGATGCAGACGCGGCGGCCGTGGAAGATGATGCGGTGGGAGAACATGGTCCACTCCCGGGGCTCGATGAGCTTCTGGAGCTGGAACTCGAGCTTCACCGCGTCCTTGTTGAGCGCGGCCTTCCCGCCGACCAGGCCGAGGCGGGTCGTGATCCGGATCATGTGGGTGTCGACGGTGATGCCGGGGACGCCGAACGCGTTGCCGCGGATGACGTTCGCGGTCTTGCGGCCGATGCCCGGGAGCTTCACCAGGGCGTCCATGTCGTTGGGGAGCGTGCCGCCGTGGTGCTCCACGAGCGCCTTCCCGAGCCCGATGATCGACCTGGTCTTGTTGCGGTAGAAGCCGGTGGGCCTGATGATCGCCTCGACGTCCTCGGGATTCGCCTCGGCGTAGTCGGCGGCGTCGCGGTACTTCGCGAACAGCGCCGGCGTCGTCAGGTTGACCCGCACGTCCGTGCACTGGGCCGAGAGGATCGTGGCGACGGCCAGCTCGAGCGGATTGGAGTAGTCCAGCTCGCAGTGGGCGTCGGGGTGGGCCGCGGCGAGGAGGCGGTTGATCTTGCGGGCCCGGCGCTTCTTGGCCAGTTCGCTCTCGGCGCCCTCTCGGCGGAGCTTGCGAGCCGGAATTCTGCTTGAGCTGGCGTCGGCTGCGGTCACCCCGCCATGGTACGCGGACGCCCCGACGATCCCTGGCCGCCGCGGACCGCGGATCAACGCGCCGCGGCGCGCGGTCCCCCCTGCGCTCCCTTGCCTCCGCGCAGCCGCAGACCGCCGCGCAGCAGCAGCGCCGACAGCCCCAGCAGGCCGCCCCCGGCGGCCGTCGCGGCCATGCTCCAGGCCTCGGAGACCGCGGGGGCCTGCTCGACCCGCGGGAGGACGTCGACGTCGGCGTCCACGGCCGCGGCCGCGTCGACCACGCCCGCGCCGAGGCCCTCGCCGCCCGGGCGCGCGGTCGCGGTCAGCGCCCGCCGCACTTCCTCGGCGGTCCAGTCCGGATGGGCCGAGCGGACCAGCGCCGCCGCACCCGACACGACCGCCGCCGCGAACGACGTCCCCGTCACGTTCTTGTGCCCGCCGTCGGCCTGCGGGGCGCGCAGGTCCGCGCCCGGCGCGGCCAGGTCGGTCTCGTCGCCGGTGACCGCCGTAAGCCAGCGGTCGCCCGCCTGGTCGGTGCCGGTGACGGCGAGGACGTCCGGCATCCGCGCGGGGAACCACACGGTCTCGTCCGGGCCGTCCTGGTGCTGGTTGCCGGTGCACGCGACCACGAGCACGTCGTGGCGCTCGGCGTACGCGATCGCCTCGGAGAACGGCGCCGAGTCGTAGTGGCCGCCGAGGGAGAGGTTCACGATGTCCGCGCCGTTGTCGACGGCCCACTCGACGGCCGCGCCGACCATTGCCGAATCGTGGTAGCGGTTCTCGTCGTCGAGGACCCGGATCGGCAGGATCGAGGCCCCCGGCGCGATCCCCGGCTCGCCGGAACCGGCCCCGGCCGCGATGAGCCCGGCGACGGCGGTGCCGTGCCCGACCGGGTCGGCCTGGCCGAAGGCCCGCTCGTAGACCGGGCCCGACTCGGAGCCGAGCGCCAGGAGCCGGGGCTCGGCGCCGGTGTCGACGTCGACGTAGCTGCGGCCCGGCAGGACCGCCCCTTCGAGGTCGGGGTGGTCGGCGTCCACACCCGAGTCGATGACGGCCACGACGACGCCCTCGCCGGTGGCCTCCGGCCAGACCTCGGGCGCGCCGATCGCCGACAGATGCCAGGCGACGGGCGCGGAGGCGTGGCCCGCCGGCGCGGAGAGCAAGAGCGCCAACAGCGTCGAGCAGACGCAGGCCAGAGCGCAGCGAACGGAACGATCCCACATGAGAACCGGATCGTTACACAGCGACAGGCCCACAGCGTGGGAATGACACGCGTTCGCCTTTATGAATTCGTTATTCTCGGCCTACTGACGGAAACTTGACAACGCCCTCGCGTTACGGTGACCATCGCGAGGGGACGCCGCGTTCGCTCGACACCGCCCCATCCAAGACCGGTAGGGGGGAAGGGCTGAGTGGGATCGATGTGGGAACCGAGTAACGAGATCGAGCGCCACCTCAGGGAGGCGCTGCGAGCCGAGGACCAGGACGGATACTTCCGAATCCTGGCGCAGATCGAACTCGTCCTCCCATTGTCGTATGAGGACAACAACGGCGGCGGCTCGGACACCTGGGCCACGTGGACCACCGACGACCGCACCCATATTCTCGCGTTCACTTCCGAGACCGCCCTCCAGGTGTGCCTGCGCGACAACGCCGGCGCCTCGCGGCGCGTCTCCTTCACGGCGCTGGCCGAGTCCTGGCCCGACGA
Source organism: Glycomyces harbinensis (assembly GCF_900101745.1). Lineage (GTDB taxonomy): Bacteria > Actinomycetota > Actinomycetes > Mycobacteriales > Micromonosporaceae > Glycomyces > Glycomyces harbinensis. The sequence continues at coordinate 189,101 of NZ_FNAD01000010.1, forward strand.
GGACTGGTGGCTCGCGGTCAACCCCGGGCTGCCGATCGAGGGATACCTCCCGGCATGGTTCGTCTCTCAAGTGGCCCAAGGCATGACGACCGTTCCCGTCGATCCTGCCGCGGCCGACCAGGCTTACGACGCGCCGCCGGCCCGCTCCGAACCGCAGCGGCGCCCCGAGCGCAACGACCCGTTCGCGGCGGGCCAGTCGGACCCGTTCGCCAACCCCATGGCTCCCGCGCCGGCGTCCCGCGAGGGCAGCTTCATGCCCCCGGCCCCGCCGGTGCCGGACGTCCCGCCGGCGCCGCGGCGCTCCTCCGACCTCAGCGGCTCCCCAGGTCAGAAGAGCAACGCCTCCACCGTCGCGGGGACCACGCCCGCGGGCCTGCCGTTGCGCCAGCCCCCGCAGGAATCGGGCGAGCACGAGGCCTTCAACGGCCACGCGTTCGCGTCCCAGCCGCCCCCGCCGCCGGAGCAGCACTACGCGCCGCCCGCGCCGCAGGGCTATACCTCCCAGCCCCAGGGCTACCAGACGTCCCAGCCCCAGGGCTACCAGCCGCCGCCGCAGGGCTACACGTCCCAGCCCCAGGGGTTCGGCTCGCAGCCTCAAGGCTATGGATCGCAGCCGCAGGGGTTCGGCTCGCAACAGCAGAACCCCGGCTCCCAGCCGCAGGAGCAGTCGTACCCGGCCGACCCGCACTGGCCGTCCGAGCAGGACCAGTGGCCCGACGCCCCCGACTGGCTGCGCGACCAGGAGCCCGACCCGCTGACGCTGCCGACGCGGGCCCCCGCCCCGCCCGCCGCGGCCCCGGAGCCCTACGCCGCCGGCGACTCCTTCGGCACCAACGCCTCCTTCGGGAACGCCGACGCGTTCGGCGACGAGCCGCGCTCGGCCGAGGCGTTCGCGTCCATGTCGAGCGCCTTCGGGCGCCGCGCGCCCGAACCGGAGCCCGCCCCGACCCCCGCGGCCGCCGCGAACCGGCCCGTCGAGCTGTCCGGCGAGGACGCCGAACCGCTCCTGGCCGAGGCCGCCTCCTCGGGCGACACCGCCTCGTTCCTCCAGACCCTGCTGTGCGCCAGCGTGATCCTGCCCGTCGGCGACCCGGCCGCCGCGCACATCCGCGTCGGCGACAAGTCCTTCCGCTGGTCGAGCGACATCGTCGACGGCATCATCGGCATCACCGTGTACACGACGGTGGAGCGGATGACCGAGCGCGTCGGCGAGGACACCCCGCACACGACCGTCCCGTTCGGCTGGCTCATCCAGCACTGGCCCGGCCAGGAGTACGCGCTCTACGTCAACCCCGGCACCGAGGTCGGCGCGAACATGTCCGGCTCCGAGGTCGAGTCTCTGCTGAAGTGGGCCGAGGCCAAGGACCTGCTCACGTTCGCCAGCGAGATGGAGCGCCGCCAGGCCGCCGCCGCGCGGCTCTCGCCCGCCCACCGCGTCCAGCCGATCCTGTGGCAGAAGACCATCCCGCACCACCAGGTGCCGTTCTACCTCGACCGCGGCTACGACCGCGTCGGCGGCTTCGTGCACCCGGCCGATGCGGTGGACCACCTGCGCACGCCCGCGCAGCTGTACCTCGCGCTCGGTCTCATCCGCTCCAGCGAGGACTTCAGCCCCACCGACGACTCGGTGCACGTGCTGCGCTGGACCGGCTACCGCACGGACCTGTACCCGACCGCCCTGGGCGGCAACGACTTCAGCGCCGCACAGGCCCGCGGCGGGACCGTGGTCGAGCCCGGCCCGTTCCGCGGCGACGGCTTCGCGCCCTCCGAGTCGCCCGACGACCGCATCCCCGAGCACAAGGTCGACTCCGTGCGGCTGCCGCACGGCGCCAAGATCCTGCGGATCGACTCGCGCGGCGAGGTCGCCGAGATCGCCCTCTACGACGCCGACACCCGCGAATGGGCCCCGATCGACGGGGCCTACGGCGGACCGGCGGCCATCGAGGCGCCCTCGGTCCCGGCGCTCCCGCCGGCTCCGGCTCCGCCCGCCCCCGCGCCTTCGGCCGACAGCGCCCCGCCGCCTGCCGGTCCGATGGGCGAGGCCTACGGGTACGGCAACGGCTCGGCCGGCTACGACAGCGCGCTCGGCGAGGCCTGGGGCGACGCCGGGCACTACGACCTGGTGCGGCCCGCCCCCGAGGACCGGGCGGCGTCCGTCCTGGACCACCGCGACTGGAAGGACGCCTAGCCATGAGGGACGGCTACATCGCCCGCTGGAAGGGCGCCGAGTACGACTCCAGCCCCGACGGGGCCCACGTGCGCCTGTACTCGCCCAACGGCGGCGACGGCTTCGTGAAGGTCGCCGACGGGCGCTTCCGCCGCGGCGTGCCGATCGGCGAGCTCGAGGACTTCTTCTACGTGCGCACCGGATGCGTCTGGAGGGGCGAGCCGTTCTTCGTGCTCGGCGCCTCGGGCGACTGGCTGCGCCTGGAGTACCGCGGCGGGCGCGCCGACGTGGCCCGCTCGCTCGGCCTCGAACCGTACGACAACGGCGTGTACCAGATCTGGGCCCCGGCCGAAGAGGTCGGCGAGATCGCCGAGCAGTATCTCTAGGGCCTGACCTCTATTCAGGACCGCTGAAGCGAGCCGCTCCGCCGAGCTCCGCCCTCACGCTTCCGAGCCCCGGCCGCCCGCGACCGGGGCTCGAGCCGTGTCCGGGCGCGGCGCGCGGCCCGGCCGTCTCCGGGTTGTACTGCGGCGCAAGGCCCTCTTCCATACGTATTCATTGACGTAAATCTGTCTGGAGACCGCTTTCGCAACGGAGCGGTTTTGCTGTATGCTTCGGGAAACGAATTGAAAGCGTTTGCCTGCGCACCTGTCCACACACCGGGGGCGAACGCTCGCGGAGTCGTGCGCCGACCGGCAGTCGACCCACATGGGCGACCGCGCGCCCGTACATTGGCCTAGTAATCGTATGGAGCAGATCCCTATGGCAGAGAGAATCACCGTCGGCATCGCCCTCAACGGGGTGACCGGACGCATGGGCTACCGCCAGCACCTCGTGCGCTCGCTCCTGGCCATCCGCGAGCAGGGCGGCGTCCAGCGCGCGGACGGCAGCGTCATCTGGCCCGAGCTCACCCTCGTCGGCCGCAGCGCCGACAAGCTCGCCGCCGTCGCCGAGCGCCACGGGCTCGACAAGTGGACCACCAGCCTCGACGAGGCCCTGAGCGACGACGCCGTCGACGTCTACTTCGACGCCCTCACCACCCAGCACCGCCTCAACGCCGTGGGCGCCGCCATCAAGGCCGGCAAGCACGTGTACACCGAGAAGCCCATCGCCACGAGCCTCGACGACGCCCTCGGCCTGGCCCGCGCCGCCCGCGACGCCGGCGTCAAGAACGGCGCGGTCGCCGACAAGCTCTACCTCCCCGGCCTGCGCAAGCTCAAGCGCCTGGTCGACTCCGGCTTCTTCGGCCGCGTCCTGTCGGTGCGCGGCGAATTCGGCTACTGGGTCTTCGAAGGCGACTGGCAGGAGTCCCAGCGGCCCTCGTGGAACTACCGCGCCGAAGACGGCGGCGGCATGGTCCTGGACATGTTCCCCCACTGGTCCTACGTGTTCGAGGGGACGCTCTCGCCGGTCAAGTCCGTGACCGCGCACGTCACCACCCACCTGCCCGAGCGCTTCGACGAGCAGGGACAGGCCTACGCCGCGACCGCCGACGACGCCGCCTACGCGATCTTCGAGCTCCAGGACGGCACCGTCGTCCAGATGAACTCCTCCTGGGCCACCCGCGTCGACCGCGAGGAGCTCGTCGAGTTCCACGTCGACGGCACCGAGGGCTCGGCCATCGCCGGGCTCCGCAAAGTCCGCGCCCAGCACCGCGTCCACACCCCCAAGCCCGTGTGGAACCCCGACATCGACCAGCCGATCCCCTTCCGGCAGCAGTGGCACGAAGTCCCCGACAACGAGGAGTTCGACAACGGCTTCAAGCTCCAGTGGGAGGAGTTCCTGCTCCACGTCGTCGACGACGCCCCCTGGCACCACGACTTCCTGGCCGCCGCCCGCGGCGTCCAACTGGCCGAGGCCGGCTACCGCTCGGCCCGCGAGGGCCGCCGCATCGAACTCGAGGAGCTGGTCCTGTGACCCGCAAGTTCACCTCCCGCGTCATCTACTCCGCGGCCCACGTCGTCGCCGATCCCCTGGCCGACAACGGCCCCGGGCGACCGGCGACCGTCGACTGGGACGCGACGATCGCCTACCGCAGGCACCTGTGGGACCTCGGGCTCGGCGTCGCCGACGCGATGGACACCGCCCAGCGCGGCATGGGCCTGGACTGGGACGCGACCAAGCGGCTCATCCGCCGCTCCGCCGAGGCCGCGGGCCCCGACGACCTCCTCGCGTGCGGCGTCGGCACCGACCAGCTCGGCGCCCGGCCCACCACGATCGAGGAGATCCGCTCCACCTACCTGGAGCAGCTCGCGGTCGTCGAGGACGCGGGGGCGGGCACGATCCTCATGTGCTCGCGCGCCCTCGCCGCCAGCGCCAAGAGCGCCGACGACTACAAGGCCCTGTACGCCGAACTGCTCGCCGAGGTGAGCGGCAAGGCGATCCTGCACTGGCTCGGCCCGATGTTCGACCCGGCCCTGGAGGGCTACTGGGGTTCGGGTGACCTCGACGAAGCGGCGGACACGTTCGTCGAGATCATCACCGAGAACGCCGCGAAGATCGACGGCATCAAGATGAGCCTGCTCGACGCCGACGCCGAGATCGCCCTGCGCCGCAGGCTCCCCGAAGGCGTCCGCTGCTACACCGGCGACGACTTCAACTACCCGCGCCTGATCGCCGGGGACGAGTTCGGGCACTCCGACGCGCTCCTGGGGATCTTCGACCCGCTCGCGCCCCTCGCGTCGAAGGCCGTGCAGCGCTTGGACGAGGGCGACATCGCCGGGTTCCACGCGATCCTGGACCCGACGATCCCGCTGGCGCGCAAGGTCTTCGAGGCGCCCACGTTCAACTACAAGACAGGCGTGGTCTTCCTGGCGTGGCTCTCGGGACACCAGGATCACTTCAAGATGGTCGGCGGCCTCGAATCGGCCCGCTCCATCGAGCACTTCGGCGAGATCGTCGACCTCGCCCTCGAAGTCGGGCTGTTCCCCGACGAGCACCGGGCGATCGACCGGTTCAACGCCCTGCTCAAGGTCGCGGGCCAGCCGAAGCGGACCCTCGCATGAGCGCGCCCGAACGGTCCCCCCTCGACCGGTTCTCCTTCAACCACGCGACGGCGAAGTTCTGGGACCAGCGCGAAGCCGTCGAAGCGTGCGCCCGGACCGGCTCCGGCATCGGACTGTGGCGCGAACCCGTCCAGGAGATGGGCCTCGAAGCGAGCGCCAAGCTCGTCAAGGACGCCGGCGTGACGGTCACGAGCCTGTGCCGGGGCGGGTTCTTCACCGACCCGACCCGCGCGGCGATCGAGGAGAACAAGAAGGCGATCGACGAGGCGGCGGTACTGGGCGCCCCGACGCTCGTGCTCGTCTCCGGCGGCATCCCCGAGGACGGCACGATCGACACCGCCCGCGAGGGCGTCGAAGAGGCGCTGGCCGAGCTGGCCCCGTACGCGGGCGAGCGGGGCGTGACGCTCGCGATCGAGCCGCTGCACCCGATGTTCGCCAGCGACCGGTGCGTGGTCGCCACGATCGGCGAGGCGCTGGACCTGGCCGCGCCGCACCCGGCCGAACAGGTCGGCGTCGTGGTGGACACCTACCACATCTGGTGGGATCCGCAGGTGTGGCAGGGCATCGCGCGCGCCGCGGCCGAGGGCCGCATCGCGTCCTTCCAACTCGCGGACTGGATCACCCCGCTCCCGGCAGGCGTGCTGACCGGCCGCGGGCAGCTGGGCGACGGCTGCATCGACCTGAAGCGCTACCAGGAGACGGTGGACGCCACCGGTTTCGACGGGCCCATCGAGGTCGAACTGTTCAACGACGCGCTCTGGGCACGACCGGGCGCCGAGGTCTTCGAGGAGACGAGGGCCGCCTTCCGGCGGGTCCTCGCCTAGTGCGGGTGGGCGCGGAGCCAAAACGGGGACAAGACGACCCGGCTCCGCGTCCACCCATTTCTCTCCGGCTCTCGCGCCGCCGAACGCGACCCGGTCCGGCGCCCTGTCGCCCGGGCGGGGACCGGTCCCGGGACCTTCCGCCTAGCATCGGCGCATGATCGCTCTACACCGACGCCGCCTGTCCGCAGTGGCCCTGCTCGCTTCGATCGCGATTGCGGGCTGCGGCACCGAACCCCGTTCCGACGAGGCCGGGGACGCGTCCGATCCCTCAGCGTCTTCGAGCGATGTCGAGTCCACGTCTCCTGAACCGGAGTCGCCGACCGCGGTCGACGGGACCGATTACGCTGCTTGCGATGACGGCTCCTGCGAAGTCCTCGTCACCGGTGAGGTCCAGTTCTCGTTCGACGATTTCACGCTCACGGTGACCATCACCGACGACGGCATCGAGACCCACACGGCCAACAGCGACAACACGCGTTCCGGCAGCAGCAATATGAGCGGCGCCGGGATATCCGACGCCTACTGCGTCGCCTACTTGACCGCAGGCAGCAACACCATGCAGTGCTACCCGGATACCGAACCCGGGGAGGCCCCGGCGGTGGAATCGGAGTCCGGTGTGCTCGTCCTCGAAATGCTCGACTTCCTGGAAGGCACTGCGGTCATCCGCCTGACCATGGGCTGAGCAGGGGTCGGGAAGTCGACCGTCCGATGCGAGGGTCGTCTGGCTGGCCCGCCTGCGGCACTTGCTCGGTCTCCCGGTCTACAGGTTCCGGTGGCCAGTGTTCGGGGTTAGAACGGGCGGCGACAAAAGGGTGGCTGGGGGCTTGCCCGGGCACCTCGACTTGCTGGTGGTGTTCCCCTTGCGGTCAGAGCGGGCGGCGACAAAGGGATGGTGTTCCCCTGGGCCCGGTCTGCGGCTTCGGTGCGGCCGGTGCTCGGGGTCAGAGCAGGCGGCGACGGAAGAGGTGGCTCTCTTGGGCCGGATCTGCGCTGTCGAGGTAGCGGGTGCTCGGGTCAGAGCAGGCGGCGACGAAGAAGTGGGCTGGGGCTGGGCTTGGCGGGCGGGTTTCGGCGGCGGACATGCTGAGGGGCCCGATCCCCTGTGGGATTCGGGCTGCGCCTGTTAGGTGGTGGCGCTTCCCCCAGCGGCCGCCCGCTGGGGCAGCCTAAGAAGGGCGGTTCCCCATAGTCGACCGGCCGGGAGGGGCCGGGCTGTCGTGCGGCCGCTGCGAGAGCAGGCTCCGCCCCGGATGGATCGCCTTGCGCGGCTTCGGGTTCGGGTGCTGGCACCTTGATCGCGAATCGTTCTCGGGCTTTGGCCCTTGCTGCTTTCATGGCAGCCATGCATCGTTGCCGGTCGGCCTCTTGGGCCAGCGCGTCCAGCTCGGGCTTCAAAGAGTCGGACCATTCCGACCTGTAGAGCCCGGTGGGGAACGCATCCCAGTCGCCGCTTCGGTTCTCGGCGTCCATGTCGGCGTCGGTGCGCCAGTCGGAGCAGCCGCACCCGGCACCCGCCATGTCGGTCGGGGCGGGTTCGTGGCCTTCGTGGTGCGTGATGATCGCCTGCCCCGGGCTGGTCTTCTCCACCGACCAGCCGGGGGTGTGCACCCGGCCGTGGTGGAAGCGGCACAGCAGGATCAGGTTCTCGGCGCTGGTCGCGCCGCCGTTGGCCCAGTGGACGATGTGGTGCGCCTCGGTCCAGGCGACAGGGCGCGAGCAGCCGGTCCAGACGCAGCCTTCAGGCTGTTCGAGTTCGAGCTTCCTGCGCAGCGACGTGTTCGGCAGTCGGAGAGCCCGACCGAGTTCGACGGCCTCGCCCTGCTCGTAGTCGAAGACCGAGGGAATGACCCCGGCCTCGCAGGCCAGCAGTCGTGCACGGCCTACTGAGATCGGCTTGCCTTCGAGGAGCGGCAGTCGACCGGTGTCCTTGCCCTGCAAGGTCTCGATGTCCACCATCAGGTCGAGGGTCGCGGTGTGGCCGTGCCTCGTGGCGGCCTGGGGGCTGGTGCCGTACCCGGCGAGCAGCTGGTGCAGCGCCTCGGCGTCGCGGTTGGCCTTCGCGGGCAGGAGCCCGTCAGTGTCGGTCTCCTCCTGGCGAGGCGGCGGCACGGCGGTGATGAGGTACTTGGCGAACAGCTGCCCGGTGTCGGACGAGAGCGTGGCGTCCAGGGCCCACATGCCGTTGTCCAGCTCCACGAGTTCCAGGCGCTGCAAGGAGTCCTGACCCAGGCCCTCCAGGATCTCTTCGCCGGAGTCCAGGGCGGCTTCGATCTCGTCGAGGCGGGCGTGGACTTCCTTGACCGTGGAGTGTCGGCACCATTCGCTGATCAAGTGCTCAGGGGTGGCGCACCGGACCTCAGGATCGAAGGGAGAGGTCACCGGTTCGCGGTAATCGGTCTTGGCGTACAGGCGCAGGGCCTTGGTCGACTCCAGGCGTCGCACTGCGGCGGCGACGAGGTCGATCCGAGCCGAGCCTGAGGTGGCGGTCTCGGTGAGGACGGTGAACTTCCTTGCGCACCTGGCGATCGCGGCCAGGTCTGCGGCGGTGCGGGTGTGGAAGTCGAACTTGGCGCAGAGCCAGTCGCGCAGTCCGGAGTAGCCGTCGACGTCGCGGTGGATCTTCCAGGCCTGGGCTTCGATCACGGAGGAGAGCACCTGGGAGTGGAAGGCATTGATGGCGGATGCGGCCTGGTCGAGGGCTGAACGGATGGCCTGGGACTTCTCGGTTCGCCCGCCATGGGGGAATGCAATGGCCATCTGACTCACCTCCTCGAACTGTCCGGCTGATTTAGTTCCTTTGTGCTATGTCAAGCATAGATGGGTTGTGGGGGAGTGTCATCACTCAAACGGTTGAAGATGGCTCGTATTGCCTGGTCAGCGGCACCGAGGCGGGCTGCCACGCCAGAGGATCGGCCCTCAAGCGAACCAGCCAGTCGACATCAGACCGGTGTCTGGCTCGACCTCTTGTCGCCGTCCGCCTGAACTCCACACACCGCCCACCTTCAAGCCGGAATGCGGCCTCGCAACCATCCGTCCCCGTCGTCGCCGATCTGGAACCCGCACCCCGCGAACCCGCAAGGGCGCGACTCGCCTCCCCGGCCCGCCAGCGCCGCGCGCCCAGCCCATATAATCGCCATCTACGAACGGTCGATCCGCTTGTGGCCCTTGGCCTCAGCGTACTGACAGTGATCCGGTGAACACCCTCGCGCCGGGCCGCTTCAAGATCGGCACCGCAGTGCGTCCGGGTCAACTCCGGCTCCGTCACGACCTACCCCGCATACCGCCGCGAACGGACCGACCGGCACCGCCCCGCCGAGTTCCTCGCCGACCGATACCTGGAGCGCAACGTGACCGCCGCGCCGCAACCGGAAGCGCCGATCTGGTTCCTGCCCATGAACATCGGCGAGCGCGACACCACCGACCAGTCGCCCGACTGGCACTACCTCGGCGAGTTCTTCCAGGACATCGGCCTGGGCGACCGCGTCCGCTTCGCCGTCTACCGCAGCACCGCCGAACCGGCGATGCACCGCCTGACCTCCGACGAGCAGAAGAGCTACGGCGCCCGGCTCATCGCCGTGTTCTCCGATCCTCCGACCGCCCCGGCCGCGTGGCATCCGGTCTGGGAGCGCGACGAACTGCGGCCCGAGGTCGAGAAGCTGGCCCGGGCGATCGCCCGAGGCTGAGCCCCGGGCGACCGGTGAACCGTCAGTGCCCCTGGGAGACGCAGAACTGGTTGCCGTCGGGGTCGGCCAGGACGGTCCAGGTGAACGCGCCGCCGGGGGCCTCGTGGTCGGCGACGTGCGTCGCGCCGGCCTCGACCAGGCGCGCGACCTCCTTTGCGGCGTCTTCGGCGACGAAGTCGATGTGGGTGCGGCCGGGCGCGGTGCCCTCGACGTACTGGAAGGACAGGCTGGAGCCGTCGCCGAAGCCGACCATGACGTACTCGCCCCAGTCGGCGGTGATCTCGCCGCCCAGCGCGGCGAGCCACCACTGCGCGAGTTCCCCGGGCCGGTCGGTGTCGACGGTGATGTTGGCGATCTTCAAGGTCATGCCGGGCAGGCTACCGGCGGGGTCCGACAATTCAGTCCTTGAAGTGCTCGCGCCCGTTCAGGGGCCGGTCGAGGTCCTGCTCGGTGGCCCGCCGGTGGCCGGTGTACTCGGCGAAGACCACCACGTTCTCGGTGTAGTCGCCGCTCTCGCGGTCGAACTCGCCGCCGCAGGTGATCAGGCGCAGGGCCGGCGCCGCCTCGATGCCGAACACGTCCTCGTACGGCAGGCGCTTCTTGGCGTACGACTCGACCTCCGTGACCTCGTAGGAGACGACGATGCCGTCCTCGCGGGTCACCTCGATCGCGTCCCCGGCCTCGAGCCGCCCGACGGGGTAGAAGACCGCGGGGCCGCTGCGTTCGGTGTCGACGTGGCCCATGAGCACGGTGGGGCCGAACTCGCCGGGCGTGGGGCCCGGTTCGAACCATCCGGCCTCGTGCGGGCGCCAGCTCGCGGGGACCTCGAAGTTCCCCCGGTAGTCGAGGCCGAGCGCGGTGAGCGGGGCGTGGACGTCGACCGACGGGATGTCGACGCGGGTCGGGTCGGACCGGTCGAGCCAGTCGCCGCCGGCGGGGTCGGCGAGCGCGAACGGGTCGTCGTCGAAGGGGTTGGCGAACTCGGGCATCGACAGGGTCGGCAGCGGGGCCACGCCGCCGACCATGAGGCCCAGGCCCCCGGCGAGCAGGATCGAGAGCACGACGGCGGCCACCGGCCGGAACGCGGGTTCCGGCCGGTGGAGGGTCTCGCCGGTGTCGTCGACGTCGGTGCCCGGCTCCATCAGGCGGTGGTGATCCTGCTGCGGCGCTTGAGGAGCCACAGGCCCGCGGCCGCGATGAGCACGACCGCCGCGCCCGTCCACAGGACCGCGGTGGCCGCGTCCGAGGCGGTCGAGCCGCCGCCGGTCGCCGCGCCCGTCCCCGAGGTCACCGTGAAGTTCGCCGAGGCGGTGTCGGAGCCGCAGGTCACCTTCACCGTGTACGTGCCGGGCTTGATCCCGTCGGTGACGGTGAAGTTCCCCTGGGCGTTGTTGTTGTTCTTCGGCAGCTTGAAGCTCACATCGGTGTTCTCCAGGTCGCCGGTGGCGTCGGTGTTGCAGTTCCCGGCGAGCGCGTCGACGCGGGTGCCCACGGCGCCGGCCGTCGGCGTGAGCGTGACGGTGATGGCCGCGTTCGCCGGAGCGGCGGTGGACAGCACGACCGCGGCGCTGAGCGCGATCGCGGCGAGCATCCCTCGGATGGGCATTCGCATGGGCACGGTTCCTCCCCGTTCGTCACCGGACGGTCCCGGCTCGACGTGACGTGTCAACTGCTCACGGTAATCGTTTCCTCGGGCGCGACACGGGGTTTCGAGGGAAAACGGGCGGCCCCGGTCGCTTGTGGGGAGTCGGGAATCGGACAACCCGCACCGAGGCGTTCCGCGAACGCGCCCTTGAGGGTCTGGAATTCGCGGCCGCTCTCTGCCACGATGAGGGGATGAGGCTTCCCGGAAGCGGTCTGGTCAGCGGTCTCGCCGCGACCGCGCGCACCGCCGCGCGCCGCGCCGTCACCAGCCAGTACCCCGAGCGCGAACCCGAACTGCCTGAACGCACCCGGGGCGTGATCGCCCTCCACGAGGGCAACTGCACCTCCTGCATGCTGTGCGCCCGCGAATGCCCCGACTGGTGCATCTACATCGACTCCCACAAGGAGACCGTCGAGGTCGAGGGCGCGGCCAGGCCGCGGCAGGTCAACCGGCTCGACCGGTTCGACATCGACTTCTCGCTGTGCATGTACTGCGGGATCTGCGTCGACGTGTGCCCCTTCGACGCGCTCTTCTGGGCCCCCGACTTCGCCTACGCCGAAGGCGACATCCGCAACCTCCTCCACGACAAGGAGCACCTGGGGGAGTGGCTGGACAACGTCCCGCCCTCGGCCCTGCCGGAGGCGAAGGAGTGACGCTCGCCGACGTGCTGCTGCTGGCGTTCGGGCTGCTCGCGCTCGGGGCCGCGCTCGCGGTCGTGACGACGCGGCGGATCGTGCGGGCCGGACTGTGGCTGGCCGTCGCGTTCGCCGGGATCGCCGGGGCCGCGCTCGTGCTCACCGCCGAATTCCTCGCGTGGGTGCTCGTGCTCGTCTACGTCGGCGCGATCGTGGTGCTGCTGCTGTTCGCGACCATGCTCACGAAGGCGCCCACCGACGCCTCGGACGACCTCGACCGCGCGCGCTGGCCCGGGATGGTCGCCGCGGGCGGGATCGGGCTCGGCCTGGGGGTGGTCGTGACGGCCGCGTTCGGCTGGATCCGGGTCGATCCGGCGGGCCGGGACGGCGGCGCGGCCGCGATGGGGGAGGCCGTCTTCGCCGACTGGGTGCTCCCGTTCGAGGTGTTGTCCCTGCTCCTGCTGGCCGCGCTCGTCGGCGCGGTCGTGGTCTCCACCCGCGCGAAGTGAGCAACGGTCTTGTAACGAAGGCTTACTAGCCGCGCGGTAAGCTGGCGGTCATGACCTCACCGATCTTCGCATTGGCCGACGAGTACATCACCGCGTACGCCCGGCTCCACCCCATGTTCGCCGGCTCCGCCGGCATCAAGGGCGACTTCGGCGTCGCCACCGACTTCGGGCCCGAGGCCGTCGCCGAGCGGGCCGCGCTCGTCAGCGCCACCCTCGCCCGCCTCGAGGCCCTGGAGTCGACCGGCCCGGCCGACGACCTGGCCCGCCTGCACATGGCCGAGCGGCTCCGCGTCGAAGCCGACATGCACGCGGCAGGCGAGTGGCGCCGTGCCCTGCGCGTGCCCTACGGGCTCCTCCAGAACCTGGTCAGCTACGTCGAGCTCGCGCCGCGGTCGACCGAGGGCGACTGGCGCCTCAACGCCTCGCGGATGCGGGCGATCCCCGAGATGCTCGCGACCTGGCGCCAGACCATGAACGCCGGCATCGAAGCGGGGGAGACCGTCGCGCTCCTCCAGGTCACCGAGGGCGTCAAGCAGGCCCGGCGCAGCGCCGAGGCCCGCGTGTTCGACAAGCACCTCAAGGCCTACGGCGACGGCCCGCAGGCCGCCGACCTGCGCGAGGCCGCCGAGGTCGCGTACGCCGCGTTCGAATCCGCCGCGAAGTACCTCGAGCAGACCTACGCCCCGCACGCGCGCGAGAGCGACGGCGTCGGCGAGGAGCGGTACCTCCTCAACGCCCGGTCCACGCTCGGCGCAGCCCTGGACCCGCACGAGGCCTACGCGTGGGCGTGGGACGAACTGCACCGCATCGAGGACGAGATGGCCGCCGAGGCCGCCAAGGTCCTCCCCGACGCCGGACTCGCCGAGGTCATCGCGCACCTCGACGCGACCGAGGCCGTCGACACCTCCGGCGAATACCTCTCATGGCTCACCGAGAAGCACCAGGGCGCCCTGGCGGCCCTCAACGGGGTCCACTTCGACATCGACCCGCGCCTGATGAACCTCGACGTGCAGCTCGTGCACGGCTCCTCGGCCGGCTCGGCGTACTACTCCGGTCCCAGCGAGGACCTTTCCCGCCCGGGCCGCACCTGGTGGCCCGTCGCCGACCGCGAGCGCTTCCGCACCTGGGCCGAGCTGACCACCGTGTTCCACGAGGGCGTCCCCGGCCACCACCTCCAGATCGGCCAGACGAAGGTCGCCGGCGAGGGCCTGTCGCGCTTTGCGAAGGTCTTCGGCTCGGTCTCGGGCCACGCCGAGGGCTGGGCGCTGTACGCCGAGCGGCTCTCCGACGAGCTCGGCTGGTTCACCGAGCCGGGAACGCGCCTGGGCATGCTCAAGGGCTCGGCGCTGCGGGCCGCCCGCGTCGTCATCGACATCGGCTGGCACCTGGACCTGCCGCTGCCGGCCGCCGAAGCGAAGATCCACGGCGACCGGTGGAACTTCGACGTGGCCCTCGACGTGCTCCAGAACCGCGGCCGCATCGCCTCGCACCGCGCCTATCCCGAGATCGTCCGCTACGCGGGCTGGCCGGGCCAGGCCATCTGCTACAAGCTCGGCGAGCGCGCCTGGACCGCGGCCCGCGCGGAGGCGCAGGCCGCCGCCGGGTCCGCCTTCGACCTGAAGGCCTGGCACACCCGGGCCCTGAACCTCGGGCCCGTCGGCCTCGACAACCTCGCTTCCGTCCTGCGGGGCTAGGCAGCGTTTGAGAACAGTGGGAGCCTCCAGTTAGTTTTGTTGTGTCGCAACGAAACTCAATACTGGAGGCTCCTGGTGTCAAGCGTACCGG
>NZ_FNAD01000001.1 GCF_900101745.1 Glycomyces harbinensis
CGGACAGAGCGTCGTAGAGTGCACCGTGCCCTCGGGTGAACACCCCGGTCAGTGACAAGCCCGGCAGCGAAACCACTGGCCCGGAGCTACACAGCACCGCGTCGGTCAGCTCGAACAGCGCATCCGAGCGGGCGGTCAGGCACTGATGGAATCCGGCCCGGAAGTCCCGCAGCGCCCCGGCTCCCGCGCCGGTGCCGGGTTCAGGGAGAATAGACAAACGAAGCCCTTGCTGTTGAGATTCTTTGTGTCGCAACAAGAATCATCAAGCAAGGGCTTCGCTCGTATTCAAGCGGGAGTGCCTGACCAGCACCAAAGGTTAAAAATCAAGCCTAGGGGGTGTTCACGAACCCCCCTAGTGCTTGAACGCGAGCCAGCCGCCGTCCACGGGCAGCTCGGCGCCGGTCACGTAGCTCGCCTCCCCGGAGGCGAGGAACGCGACGGCGGCGGCGACCTCGTCGGGCCGCCCGACCCGGCCGGCCAGCGTCTGCTCGCCCGCGAAGACGATCTCCTCCTCCGAGGTGCCCGCCCAGTGCGTGGTCAGGATCGGGCCGGGCGCGACCGCGTTGAACCGCACGTCCGGCGAGTACTCGACCGCCAGCTGCCGGATGAGCGCGCTGAGCCCGCCCTTGGCGGCGGCGTAGGCCGTGTAGCCGTGCAGGGAGCGGTGGGCGTGGACCGAGGTGACCGCCACGACCGAGCCGCGCGCCGCCCGCAGCGGCCCGATGAACGCCTTGACCCCCAGGTACGTCGCCTTCAGCGTGACGTCCTGCGTCAGGTCCCAGTCCGCCTCGGTCAACTCGTGGGGCGCGCCGTTGACGCTCGCGAAGGCGTTGGAGACCAGCACGTCGACGCGGCCGTGCGCGTCGAGCACCGCCGCCGACAGCGACTTCCAGTCGGCCGCGCTGGAGGCGTCGCACCGGTTGAAGACGACGCCTCCGGTCCGCTCGGCGAGTCGGCGCCCCGCCTCCTCGTCCACGTCGGCGATGTGGACGACCGCCCCCTCGCTCGCGAGGCGGACCGCGCAGGCCGCCCCGATACCCTTGGCCCCGCCCGTGACGACGGCGACCCTGCCTTCGAATCGGTTCATCGGCACACCGTATCGCCCTGTCGGGCAAGGCCGTATCCCGCAAAGACCGGTGGCCGGGACCGAAGCCGGAAATAATCCTCCGCCGGATGTCAAAATCGCGTTGGCGGCTCCGACTCGGGGGTGCGAACCGACAAGGAGAACATCATGAAATTCCTACTCATCATGAACGTCAACCCGAAGGTGCTCGACGCCCTGACCGAAGAGGAGCAGGCCATGATCGGCTCCGGCCACGGCGACTTCATGAACGAGATCACCGCCTCCGGCGAGATGATCAGCACGCAGGCGCTCTCCGACCCGTCCGCGAGCGTCACGGTCAAGGCCGCCGACGGCGTCCCGACCGCGACCGACGGCCCGTTCGTGGAGGCCAAGGAGTTCATCGGCGGCTACTACCTCGTCGACGTCGAGAGCAAGGAGCGCGCCGTCGAACTGGCGAAGAAGATCCCCGACGCGACGATCCCCGGGCTCGGGATCGAGGTCCGCCAGATCATGTTCGAGGCCGGGTCGGAGATGTGAGGGGCGTGGAGGACGCGCTGCGCGCAGCCGTGCCGCGCGTCCTCGGCGCGCTGACCCGCCGGTACGGCGACTTCGCGGCCTGCGAGGACGCCGTGCAGGACGCGCTGGTGGAGGCCACCCGGATCTGGCCCGAGGAAGGGCTGCCCGACAACCCGAACGGCTGGCTCTACCGGGTCGCCTCGCGCCGCATGATCGACCGCATCCGCGGCGACGAGGCGCGGCGCCGCCGCGAATCGGTCGCCGCGGCACAGGAGGTGCCCGCCGAGGCGGCCGGGCACGACGACACCCTGACACTCCTGCTCCTGTGCTGCCACCCGGCACTGACTCCGGCGTCGCAGGTCGCGCTGACGCTGCGCGCGGTCGGCGGCCTCACCACCGGCGAGATCGCGCGCGCGTTCCTGGTGCCGGAGGCGACGATGGGCCCGCGCATCAGCCGCGCGAAGGGGAAACTCGTCGGGGCGCGCTTCACCCCTCCACCGGAACACGAACGGCCGCAGCGGATGCGGACCGTGCTGCGCGTGCTGTACCTGATCTTCAACGAGGGCTACACCGCGAGCGCGGGGGAGCGGCTGCAACGCCGCGACCTGGCCTCCGAGGCGATCCGGCTGACCCGGATGCTGCGCGAGGACGTCCCCGGCGACGGCGAGGCGGCCGGCCTGCTGGCGCTGATGCTGCTCACCGAGTCCCGCACGGCCGCAAGGGAATCCTCCGACGGAGCGCTCATCCCGCTGGACGAGCAGGACCGGAGGCTCTGGGACCGCGGACTGATCGCCGAGGGCACCCGGCTCGTGGAGGACGCGATGCTGTCCTCCGAGCTCGGCCCCTACCAGCTCCAGGCCGCGATCGCGGCCCTGCACGTGGAGCGGGACGACGCCGCCGACACCGACTGGGCGCAGATCGCGGTGCTGTACCGCATCCTCAACCGCCTCGATCCCGCCCCGATGGTCACGCTGAACCGCGCCGTCGCCGTCGGCATGAGCGAAGGCCCGCGCGCGGGCCTGGACCTGTTGCGGGAGTTGGAGACCACCCTAAACCGCCACCACCGCTTCCACGCGGTGCGCGGATTCCTGCTCGACCGCGCCGGCGACCGCGAGGCCGCGCGCGAGGCCTACCTCCTGGCCGCGCGGACCACCGCGAGCCTTCCCGAGCAGCGCTTCCTGCGCCGCCGCGCCGAAGAAGTCGGCTGACGGGTCAGGCCTCCTCCGTCCAACTCCGGAGCTTGTCCGGGTTGCGCACCGCCCAGATCCGCGTGATCCGGTCGCCCGCGAACGCGAACGCGTACACCGACACGGTGGCGCCGTCCAGCTGGGCGATCAGTCCGGGCTGGCCGTTGACCGTGCGCTCCAGGATCCGCAGGCGCCGGAGCCGGTCCTCGAGACGGACCATGGAGGCCACGATCCGCTCGGCGCCCTCGACCGGGCGGAGCAGGGCGCCGGCGCCGCCCCCGTCGGCGATCGCCGACGCCTCCGGGTCGAGCAGTCCGATGAGGGCGTCGATGTCGTTGCGCTCCCAGGCCCGCTTGAAGTCCCGGACGATCCCGGCGCGCCGCGCGGCGGAGGTCGCGGGCGCCCGGGAGTCGCGCACGCGGCGGCGGGCCGAGGACGCGAGCTGGCGGCAGGCCGCGGGCGTGCGGCCGACGATCGCGGCCACGTCGTTGAACGGGTACCGGAAGACGTCGTGCAGGACGAACGCGACGCGTTCGGCCGGGGTCATCGACTCGAGCACGACGAGGAACGCCATGTGGACCGACTCGTCGAGCGTGACCCGGTCGGCCGGGTCGACCTCCGGCCGGCCCGCCGCCCGGTCGGGCAGCGGCTCGGGAAGCCATTCGCCCACATAGGTCTCCCGCCTGGCGCGCGCCGAGGTGAGCTGGTTCAGGCAGATGCGGCCGGCGACCGTGGTCAGCCAGGCGCCGGGGGACCTGATGGCCTCCCGCTCCGGCGGCGTCATGGCGTACCAGCGGGCGTACGCCTCCTGGACGACGTCCTCGGCGTCGGCCAGGGACCCCAGGAGCCGGTACGCGACGTTGATCAGCTGCCCCCGCTCGCCCATGATCGCGCTCAGGCCCGCATCCGGCTCCGACCCGGCCCCGCTCTCTTCGCTTCGGTCCATACCCCTCCGACGCCGCAGCGCACCGAATTGTGAGGCCGGCCTGACATTCGGCGGGGCCGCGTTGTCGTACCGCCGAGGCGAACCCGCCTCGACGACTTCACGAGGAGACCGCGATGCAGACCCCGACGACCGAGACGACAGGCCCAGCGACCGGGGCGGCACCGCGCAGCGGCCGACCGCGCACCGTCGCCTACTGGGCCGTGACGCTCGTCATGGCCTACGAACTGGCCTCCGGATCGGTGTGGAACCTGATCCCGATCGAATGGATCGAGGCCCAGCTGCGGCACCTCGGATACCCGCACCACTTCGCCTACCTCATCGGCGTGTGGCAGGTCGGCGCGGTCGCCGTCGTCGTCGCGCCCCGGCTCGCGCTCGTCAAGGAGTGGGCGTACGCGGGCTGCTTCTTCCTGTGGTCGGGCGCCGTGGTCGCGCACCTGGTCGCCGGCGACGGCGTCAGGTCGTGGGGCGTGCCCCTGGTCTTCGTTCTCGTCGGCGTCGCGTCCTGGGCGCTCAGGCCCGCCGACCGCAGGCTCCCCGAGACCCGGCTGCGCCACCGCGAGACCCGAACCGGCGATTGGGAGGCCCGGCCCCGGGCCTGGGCCGTCCCGATCGGGATCCTCGCCGCCCTGTACGCCGTCTCGTTCCTCACCCTGCCCGCGATGGACGACCTCACGCGCGAGTGGGCCGTCGAGAACGGCTGGACCGAGGAGTAGCGCCCGTCAGCCGGCGGGCCTGCTCCGGGCCGGATTGGCCGTGAGCAGGCTCGTCACGGCGGCCGCCGCCGTGAAGGCGGCGCCCGTGAGCGCGATGCCCTGAGCGCCGCCGTGCGCGAGGGTGAGCCCGCCGAGGGAGGAGCCGAGGGCGATGCCGATGTTGAACGCCACCGAGCCGGCCGCCGACGCGGTGTCGGTGCTGCCCGGCGCGAACTCCATGATGCGGTTCTGGAGCGAGGGGCTGAACCCGCCCATCGCGAGTCCGGTGAGGACGATGGCGCCGCCCGCGACCCAGGGGCTGGTCCCCAAGGCCCACATGACGGCCAGGACGGCCGTGAGCAGTACCAGCGGGAGCGTGACGGCGAGGCGCTGATCGCGGTCGGAGAGAATGCCGCCCGCGGCGATGCCGCCGAAGTCGGCCACGCCCCGCATCAGCAGCAGCGGCCCGAGCATCGCGGCCGACATCCCGGCGACCGTGGTGATGAACGCCGACGTGTACGTGTACACCGCGAAGAACCCGGCGACCGCGAGCACGGTCGTGAGCAGCACCAGCGCGAACCGGCGCGCGTCCGGCGTCGTACCGCGCCCGGCGTGCTCGTTGCGCGTCGGCTTGGACGGCAGCGCCGCGAACAGGGTCCCGAGCGCGACCAGGCCCATGGCCGCGATCGCCAGGAGCGCCGCCTGCCAGCCGACCCGCTGCCCCAGCCAGGTCACGCCGGGGACGCCGAGCATGGGGCCGATCGAACCGCCCGTGTAGACCACGGCCATGACCCGGCCGCGGATGCGCACCGGGAACATCCCGGCCGCGACCGGCCCGACGACGCCCCAGAACACGGCCTGGCTCAGCGCGGTCGCGATGCGGGCCGCGAACAGCATCTCGTACGCGGACGCGGCGGCCGAGCTCGCGGTCGCGACCACCATGACGGCCATGAGCGCCAGCAGGAGCGGGCGCCGCGGGACGCGTCCGGCCAGTTTCACCAGCGGCAGCGTCGTCACCGCGACGGTGACGCTGTACGCGGTGACCAGCAGGCCCACCTGCGCCTGCGAGACGTCCAGGTCGTCGGCGATCTCGCCGAGGAGCCCGACCGGGGCGGTCTCCACGGTCACGTAGCAGAAGGCCGCCACGGCGAGCGCGACGAGCGCCGCCAGCGAGCGGCGGTCGAGATCGGACGGTGTCGTCGCGGTCGGTCCGGACATGGGGCGATACCTCGTTCGCGGGGGGCTGCGCGAGCAGCGCAGGCGGGCAGGGGAGAACCGGGGCCCGACCGTGAGGCGACGGCGAGGACCGTCGGAAATCGTACAGCAGAGCGAAGACGCCCCCGACGCGAAGTCGAGGGCGCCTCCGATACCGGGCCCCTAGCCCCCAGCCTCTAGCCCCGAGCGGTGAGCGCCCGGTCCAGGTCCGCGGTCAGGTCTTCGAGCGCTTCGAGGCCGATGGAGAGCCTGACCAGGCTCTCGGCGGGGCGGGCCTCGGCGGCGACCGGCCGGTGCGTCAGCGCCGCCGGGTGCTGGATCAGCGAGTCCACCCCGCCCAGGGACACCGCGTGCGTGAACAGGCGCACCGCCGACGTGACCCGCGCGGCCTGCTCGAAGCCGCCGCGGAGGTCGATCGAGATCATCGCGCCGGTGCCCTTCATCTGCCTGCCGACGAGCCCCTGCGGATCGCCCGAGATCCCCGGGTAGTACACGCGGGCGACGCTCGGATGGGCCTGCAGCCACGAGGCGAGGCGCTGCGCGCTCGCCTGCTGCGCCCGCACCCGGATCGGCAGCGTCGTCAGTCCCCTGTGGAGCAGGTACGCGCCGAGCGGGTGGAGCAGGCCGCCGGTGACGGCCCGGACCCGGCGCAGCGCGGCCGCGAGCTCGTCGCCGCAGGCGACGACGCCCCCGACGACGTCGCCGTGCCCGCCGAGGTACTTCGTCGCGCTGTGGAGCGCCATCGAGGCGCCCAGGTCGATCGGGTTCTGCAGCACCGGCGTCGCGAAGGTGTTGTCCACCAGCACGGGGACGCCCTGCGCCGCCTCGACGACCGCCCGGACGTCGACCAGCTCGAGCGTCGGGTTCGCGGGCGTCTCCAGCACCACCATCGCCGTGTCCGGCCTGACCGCGGCGGCGACCTCCGACGCGGCGCAGAACGTGGTCTCGGTCCCGAGCAGCCCCGTGGACAGGAGGTGGTCGGTCCCGCCGTAGAGCGGACGGACGGCGAGGAGGTGGCGGCGGCCGGTCCCGCCCGTGGTCGCCAGGATCGCGGCGGTCATGGCCGCCATCCCCGAGGCGAACGCCACCGCCGCCTCCGCGTGCTCCAGCTCGGCCAGCGCCGACTCGAACCGCGCCACGGTCGGGTTCCACAGCCGCGCGTAGACCGACCCGCCCTCGGTCGGGACGCCTCCGGAGGCCATCGCCTCGTAGGAGAGGCCGCCGGACTCGATGCCCGGCAGGGGATTGGTCGAGGACAGGTCGATGGGGAGCGCGTGCACGCCGAGCTCCGCCAGGTCGTCGCGGCCCGCGTGGACGGCGACGGTGTCGAGTTGCAGCCATGGCGAAGTCATGCCCAGACTGTAGGGAGAACCGCAATGATCTGCAATACTCGCTGAAGAACCCATTGCTATTCGCCGATATCAATGGGGATTCATCGATGGGAGTGGTCGTGGCGGACGGGCAGTCGAAGAAAACGCAACCCTCTCCAGTGGCGTTGGACGGCACCGACCTGGCGATCCTCGCCGCGCTCGTCGAGGACGGCCGGATGACCAATGCCGCGCTGGCGGCCCGCGCCGGGGTCGCCGAGTCGACGTGCGCGTATCGCGTGCGCGCCCTGCGCGAGTCCGGTGTGCTCACCGGCATCCGCGCCCGGCTCGATCCGGAGGCCCTCGGCCGGCCTCTGCACGCGATCGTCAAGGTCCGCTTGGGGAGCCACAGCCGCGAGCACGTCCACCACCTCTACGACCGGCTGGTGAACCTGCCGGGGGCCATGTCGGTCTTCCACGTCGGCGGTGACGACGACTTCCTCGTGCACGTGGCCGTCTCGGGCCCGGAGGCGCTGCGGGACTTCATCCTGGAGCACGTCACGGTCCATCCGATGGTGCGCCGGACGGAGACCCAGCTGGTGTTCGAGGTCCGCGAGGGCCGCGGCGTGCTGCCGGACTGAGCCCCGCGAAGGGCCGGGCACCCCCGAAGCCCGGCCCTCGCGGCTCCTACAACCCGTCGAGGTAGGGACGGTGGCTGTTCATGAACTCCCAGCCGTAGTACCGGTCCCAGTTGATCGACCAGGTCATGAGCCCGCGCAGGTCGGGCGAGACCCCGCCGCGCAGCGTGTACCCGCCGCAGTTCGCGCCCGACGTCAGGCAGTCGAGCGCCTGGTGGACCTGGGCGGGCGCGGTGTGGCCGTTGCCGGCGCTCACCGCGGCCGGCAGGCCGAACGCGATCTGGTCCTCGCGCAGGCCCGGGAAGAACTGCCCGGTGTTCGCGACCTGGAATCCCGCCTTGATCATGTCGGTCATGGCGATGTGGAAGTCGGCGCCGCCCATGTTGTGGTACTGGCCGTCCAGGCCCATCACGGGCCCCGAGTTGTAGTCCTGCACATGGAGGACGTCGAGCTGGTCGCGCAGCGCGTGGATCACCGGCAGGTAGGAGCCGGTGCGGTTGTCGCCGCCGCCGGCGCCGCCGTAGAACTGATGGCCGACCTGCACGAAGAACGTCTCGGGGGCCATGGAGAGCACGAAGTCGTCGCCGTACTCGGCCGTGAGCGACCGGAGGGCGGCGATGAGGTTGACGATGACCGGCGTCGTCGGGTTGCGGAAGTTCGTGTCCCCGGCGTTGAAGTACAGGGAGTGGCCCTCGAGGTCGACGTCGAGGCCGTCGAGCCCGTACTCGTCGATGATGGCGCCCACCGAGGAGACGAAGGCGTCGCGCGCGGCGGTCGTGGTCAGCTGGACCTGGCCGTTCTGCCCGCCGATGGACAGCAGGACCTTCTTCCCCTCGGCCTGCTTCCGGTCGATCGCGGCGATGAACTCGGCCTTGGTCTCCACGTTCGGGCACTCCGCGGCCGGGCACAGCGAGAAGCGGATGTCGCCCGACGTCGGCGAGGTCGGCTCCCCGAACGCGAGGTTCACGACGTCCCATTCGGACGGCACGTCGGCCATGCGGATGTAGCCGGACCCATTGGCGAAGCTGCTGTGGAGGTAGCCGATGAGGGCGCGGTCGGCGAGCCCGCTCTCGGGGCACCCGGAGGTCCGGGCGCTCACGGCGGAGGCGGGACTCTCGCCCTCGCCGTTGAAGGCGGCCACGGTGAACGCGTAGGTCGTGCAGGCGGCGAGGCCGCCGACGGTCACCGAGGTCGCGGTGGTCTCGACGTCGGCCGCGCCCGGGCGGCGGACCGTGTAGCCGTCCACGTCGCCCGACGCGGCGTTCCACGAGAGCGTGACGCCGCCGTCGGTGGCCTGGTCGACCCGGGGCGAGCCGGGAGCGCCGGGGACGCCGCCCTCGCCGCCGCCGGGCGGGCCGTCGAGCTCGAGGTCGTCGACCCAGTAGTCGCCCTGGCCGTACCAGCTGTGGAAGTAGACCTCCGCGGTGGTCTGGTTCGCGCCGGTCGTGAACGAGGTGGTCAGCCGCGTATAGGCGCCGGGGGAGCCGGTCCAGGTCTGGCCGTGGCCGGTCGCGCCGATGTAGACGTGCGAGCCGCGCACCCAGGCGCTCAGCGTGTAGGTGCTGGAGGGCTGCACCGATACGGTCAGGGCGCAGCGCCCGGTCGTGGAGGCGCCGCCGGTGGACCGGATCGCGCTCGACCCGGAGTGGACGGGGGAGGCGACGACCTGCGCGGACTCGCAGGTCCACGGCGCGGCCGTCCCGGATTCGAATCCGGGGTTCGCGAGCACGTTCGCGGCCTGGGCCGGAGCGGCGACGAGCAGTCCGGCGAGCACGGCCGTCGCGGCGGCGACGAGGGCGATGATCAGACGGGGTCTTCTCATGGGGTTCTCCCGGGGGGAAGCGTGGGACGGGACGCGGGGACCGACGGCCGCGAAGGCCTACAACTGACAGTAAATCTTCCTATTAATAAATGTCAATGTCCCACGCCCGCGGGCGTCCCCCGACGCCTCAGGCCCCCTTGGCGGCGCGCCACTCCGGAGCCAGCACCGACCAGCCCTCCATGTCGTACCGCACGCCCCGATGGAGGTAGGCCTCCCTGATGACGCCCTCCCTGGTCATCCCGAGCCGCTTCGCCACGGCGATGCTGGCGGTGTTGCCGGTGGCGGCCCACCAGTCGACGCGGTGGATGCCGCGCACCTCGACGGCCCAGTCGATGATGGCCGCGACCCCCCGGGTCACCAGCCCCTTGCCGACCGCCGCGGGCTCCAGCCAGCACCCGGCCTCGGCCGTCTCCATCCGGAAGTCCATGGTGCGGAAGAGGACCCCGCCGACCAGCACCTCGTCGAGCCAGATGCCCCAGATCCGCCCGGTGTCCGAGGCGGCCTTCTCGGCGTACGTCTCCAAGAGCTTTCGGGCCGCCTCCGCATCGGCGACCACGTCGGCGATGGAGACGTACCGCCCGATGAACTCCCGCCCGCGGTCCATGTGGGCCGCGAACTCCTCGGCCATCGACGGCACGAGGGGCCGCAGCTCCGCGCCCTCGCCCAGGGAAGCCTTGAACATGTGCCCTCCATCTGTGACCGCGGACCAAGACCGCGCACCAAAGGATGCCATGCTCTCACATTCCGACCTCCCGGGCCGACCGCCGTTTTCGGCCGTCTCCGGCCCTCAGACCAACGCCTCCTCCCGCGCCGCCTCCGGCTGCGACGCCTCGCCCGTCTTGCGGCGGGAGGCCTGCAGGACCAGGACGACCGACATCACGGCCACGCCGAAGAGGCCGACCGCCCGGAAGCCCGAGACGAACGCGTCCTGGACCTGGCCCAGCAGAACCGGGTCGCTGCGCTCGGCCGCCTCCCGGAAGCCGTCGACCCAGGACCCGCCGTCGGCGCCGAGCGACGACCGGTAGACCACGGTGCCGATGCTGCCGAGCACGACCAGCCCGGTCGCGATCCCGATCTCGTTGGCGGTCTGGACGAACGCCGCCGCCGAACCGGCCCGCTCCTGCGGGGCGCGCGAGATGACGTCGTTCATCAGGAACGGGAACACCGCCCCGATCCCGGCGGTGGCGAGGACGCTCCCGCAGACCATCGCGACGATCCCGGCCCGTCCCGGCGAGACCAGCGCGTACGACGCGAAGCCCGCCGCCATGACCGCCAGGCCGCCGACGACGACGCGCGACGGCGCCACGCGCCGGCCCAGCCACGGGCCGAGATTGGAGGCGACCATCATCGCCGCGGTCGACGGCAGCAGCCACAGCGCCGCCTGCAGCGGCGACAGGCCCTGGGCGTTCTGGAGGTAGAAGGCCCAGAAAATCGAGGTGCCGCCCATGAGCAGCGCGGTCAGGAACAGCACCCACATCACCCGCGCCACGCCCGGCCGCCGCAGCAGCGACAGGTCCACGAGCGGGTCGTCCAGGGTCCGCTGGCGGCGGACGAACACCGCGCCGAGCGCGACCCCCGCGACGGCCGCGGCCGGGACCTGCCACGACCAGCCGCCGCCGACGGCCAGCTTGAGCGCGGCGACGAGCAGCAGGATCGCTACCAGGCAGAGCGCGGCGCTCGCCAGGTCCAGGCGACCGGCGTGCGGGGCCCGGAACTCCGGCAGCAGGCGAGGGGCCGTGAAGAGGACCAGCACCATGATCGGCACGCCGAGCAGGAAGACCGAACCCCACCACCAGTGCGCCATCATGAGGCCGCCGACCAGCGGGGCGGCGGCCATGCCGGTGAGGAAGCAGGTCATGTACGCGCCCATCGCGGCGATGCTCCGCTTCGGATCGAGGAAGATGCGGCCGATGAGGGCCATCGAGGCGGGCATGATGGCGGCGCCGGCGACGCCCATGACCGCGCGGGTCGCGATGACCATCCACGGTTCGACGGCGAACGCGGCGAGGGCCGAGGCGACCGCGAACACCGCCGAGCAGATGACGATGAGCCTGCGGCGCCCGATCCGGTCGCCGACCGCGCCCATCGTGATCATCGTGCCGCCGACCATGAACCCGTAGATGTCGTTCATCCACAGCAGTTCGGCCGTCGAGGGGTGCAGGTCGGCGGCCATCTCGGGCAGGGCGACGCTGAGCACGCTGATGTCGATCGCGATGAGCATCGCCGGCAGGGCCAGCAGTGCCAGCGCCAGGCGCGGATTCGGGGCGCGAACGGCGCCGGTCTCGGTGGTGGTCATCGGAGCGTCTCCTGGTTCGGGGGCGCCTCGGGCGGCGCCGTCGCCCTTGAGACGAGACCGGTGCGTGGAATTTGCGGTTCCGGCGGAGAAAGATCTCGATCAGTGGCGGCCCGCTCCGGGGCGGCCCCCTCGCACGCCGATGGCGGTCCGCCCTCGAAAGGGCGGACCGCCATCGGTCTGCGGTGATCGCAAGCGCCTCCGCCGTTCGGTTCCGGGAGGCGCCTCCGATCGCGCGCTAAGCCGCCGAACTCGAATGGGGCGAGGCTCGGCAGGTAGAAGCGTGCGTCAGAACGCCGCGTCGATCGTCGGCGCGGCGAACGCCGTGAGCGCGAAGGCGGCGGCGAGGAGCGCGAGCCCCACGCCGCGGGTGCGGCGGCTCGCGACGGGCAGTGCCGCGACGACCAGCAGGATGATCGCGATCAGGTAGAACACGGCTTGGAAAGTGGCCATGATGGACTCCAAATGTGGGCGGTGAGCCGGTGGACAGTCCGCTCCCGCAGATGCGGCGCGAAACGCCGGCCTCCCTTGATGATAGGACCAAAATGGATCGAAAACCATCCATGTCTCTTGGTTTAATCCGCAGCTCAGTGGATATGGAGCAATCGCAAGTGGCCCGCGCGACGGCAGGGGCGGCCGAGTCTGGGCATCCCTTGCGGACTCCGGGGCCCGGCCGGCGGCCCGGACCGCCGCTCGAAATCCGATGATTCCTATCGGATCAATTGACTTGAAGGCCCGCCGGTCCTACGCTGGTGCCGGGCCGCCGCTCACGCCGCGGCGCCTCCGCACCTACGCAGAGAGCGAGACGCCATGGACTCGTACCGCTCCCCGGGCCGCGAGGTCCTGAGCCTCGGACGCCCCGCCGCGGCGCCCGCCCGCGCGGTCCCCGATCCCGGACTCCTCGACCTCCCCGGCGGCCCCTTCCTCATGGGCGCCGACGACGGCCTCGGCAGACCGAAGGACGCCGAAGGGCCGGTCCGACGCATCGAGCTGTCGCCGTTCAGGATCGCGGCCACGACCGTCACCGTCGCGCAGTTCGCCGCCTTCATCGGGGCCACCGGCCACGAGACCGAGGCCGAGGCCTTCGGCTTCTCCTTCGTGTTCGACGGCTTTCTCAACCCCGCCCTCGCCGAGTACTCGCCGCGCGTGCCCACCGCGCCGTGGTGGCGCGCGGTCGAGGGCGCCACCTGGCGGGCCCCCGAAGGTCCCGGATCCGATGTGGACGGCCTCGCCGAGCATCCCGTCACCCACGTCTCCTGGAACGACGCGCTGGCCTACTGCGCCTGGTCGGGCACCCGCCTGCCCACCGAGGCCGAATGGGAGTACGCCGCCCGCGGCGGCGTCGAGCAGGCGGTCTACCCCTGGGGCGACGAGTTCGAGCCCGACGGCGAGTTCCGCGCCAACATCTGGCGCGGCGACTTCCCCTGGGGCAACACCGCATCGGACGGCCACCGGTCGACCGCCCCCGTGCAGTCGTTCGCCCCCAACGGCTTCGGCCTGTACAACACGGTCGGCAACGTCTGGGAGTGGACCGCCGACTGGTTCGGCCGCGACCACGGCCCCGCCGCCGCCGACCCGACCGGGCCCGAGGAGGGCCATGCCAAGGTCATGCGCGGCGGCTCGCACATGAGCCACGACTCGTACTGCAACCGCTACCGCGTCGCGGCCCGCTCCGCGAGCGCGCCGGACAGTTCGAGCGGCAGCATCGGCTTCCGCGTCGCGGCCGACGCGTCCTTACCGGACGATTCGGCGAGCCCGGGAGGGACCGGCGCTACTCCCGAGACCTTCACGTCGGCCGCCGCGAGGCCTCCGCGTCCTCGGGCTCGGCGCCGCTCGCCGCGAGGCTGCCCAGCAGCGCGAGGCGCTCGGCGCCGGGCGTGTCCGGCGCGGCCGTGTAGGCGGTCATCCGCAGCTCGGGGCTGGCGGGCAGGTCCATCGTCTCGTAGGCCAGTTCGAGCTCGCCGACCTCGGGGTGGTGGAGGCGCTTGACGCCGGTGCGGTGGAACCGGACGTCGTGCGAGGCCCAGCGGACGCGGAACGCGTCGGAACGGGTGACGAGCTCCCCGATGAGGTCGTGGAGGCCCTTGTCGTGGGGGTGCTGGCCCGCGATCGAGCGCAGGGAGGCCACGTTCTGGTCCGCGATCGACTCCCAGTCGGGCCAAAAGCTCCGGGCGGTCGGGTCGAGGTACAGGAACCGGGCGGTGTTGCCCCGGCCCGCGGGACTGCCCAGGACGGGGGCGTACAGCGCCCGTCCGAGCGCGTTGGCGGCGACGATGTCCCCGCGGCGGTTCTGCACCGTCACCGCCGCACCGGTGACGGCGTCGATGAACCGCTGCAGACCCGGCCGGATCGAGGCGTCCGCGGGCTTCTCGCGGCGCCGGCGCGAACCGGGCCCGGCAGCGGCGGCGAGATCGTGCAGGTAGGCGGTCTCGGCCTCGTCCAACTGCAATGCCCGAGCGAGGGCGTCGAGGACCTCGGGAGAGACCCCGCGCAGGTCGCCGCGCTCCATCCGCACGTAGTAGTCGACGCTCACACCGGCGAGGAACGCGACCTCCTCGCGGCGCAGCCCGGGCACGCGCCGCCGCGGCGATCCGAAGACCCCCGCCTTGTCCGGGGTCATGCGGTCCCGCCGGGACTTGAGAAAATCCGCCGCGTCCTGCCGTCGATCCATGCGTCCACCGTACGTCCGCCGACGCCCGCGAAGGAGGTACTGGCATTACCGGGCACGCCGACGCGCGCATCCCGGCCTTCTGCTCCTCCCGACCCGCGAGCGATGCCGCACGGACGAAGCGGGCGAAACGGCGGCGCGGATCGGCCAGTCTCCCACTCGGCCGCGGAACGGTTGGCGCCCAACCAGTGACGCGGTGCCCGCCGGGGCTTCACAGGGACCGGCGGCGGTGCGAGACTGGACCGGTTCGCGGTCGACGGTTCGATGAGGAGGCGCCGTGCGCTGGGTCCGGATCGGCATCGTCGGAGCGTTCCTGCTCGCCGCAGGGTCCGCCGGCCTGGCCGGGTTTCTGGCCTCCCCCGACCCCGATCCCGGCGCGCCGGCCTCGGCGCCGCCGGACCTGAGCGCCACCGCCGAGATCAGGCGCTCGTTCATGGAGCCGGGCATCGTGGCGATCGCGGTGACCAACCACGGCGACGCGCCGGTGCGCGTCCTCGGGGTCGAACTGGTCACGGACTCGTTCGCGCCCTTGGGGGAGCAGGAGTTCGACGCCGAGGTGCCCCCGAGCGTGAACCCCCGGGACCTCATGACCGCGTACGGGTCGGCCCAGTGCCCCGACGGGGCCGCGTCGACCGCGGCCCCCGCGACCGCCGTGCTCCGGGTCGAGACCGAAGACGGCGCCGCACACGTCGTCACGGCGGCGCTGCCCCACCCGAACGGGACCCTCGACCGGCTCGTGAAGGAGGCCTGCGCGGCGCAGGTGATCGCGGCCGCCGCCGCGATCGAGCTGGGGCCGATGGCCCAGGCCGAGAACGGCACCCTCACCGCGGACCTGACCCTGCGGTCCCTGACCGGCGCCGAACTGGCCGTGACCGACGTGCGCGGCAGCGTGCTCTTCGCGCTGACCGCCGGCGGGCGGGAGCCCGCCCCGGACGGGGGAGCGGTGGTCGCGATCGGCTTCGAAGCCGTCCGCTGCGACGGCCACGCCATCGGGGACGTGAAGCAGCCGTTCGGCTTCACCGCATGGATCGCGATCGACGGCGCCGAGCCGGTGGCGACGCCGATCCCGGTGCCCGACGAGCAGCGCGACGACCTGTGGGCGATGCTCGACGCCGCCTGCGGCAACCTCGACTGAGACCCGGGGGCCGAGGCGGGAGGTAACACCAGTACCTCCCTCGATTGCGCGATTCGCTTGGCGCCGGCGCCCGCCCTGGCCCATCATGGGCGGGTCGGCCGCGCGGACCGGCGCGAGGAGAAGGGCGCGAGCATGGAGTTCATCGAATCCCAGCCGACCGGCAAGGCCCCGGCCGAGTGGTTCACCGGCGACGTCTGGTGGGACGTCATCCACGCCGGGACCGAACCGTCCCGCATGAGGGCCAACTGGGTCCGGTTCTCGCCCGGCGCGCGCACGAACTGGCACTCCCACGCCGTCGGCCAGACCCTCCACATCGTCTCCGGCGTCGCCCTCGTCGGCACCCGCGACGGCACCGTCCTGGAGGCGCACCCCGGCGAGACCGTGTGGACGCCCCCGGGCGAGGAGCACTGGCACGGCGCCGCCTCCGACCGGTTCATGGTCCACCTCGCCATGTGGGAGACCGCCGGCGACGGCCGCCCCGACGCCGACTGGCTCGACCCGGTCGCCGACGAGGCCTACGACCGCCCCCGCGCCCGCCAGAACTGACCCCGCCACCACCTGAAAGGAACCGCCATCATGGCATCGCGCGAACTCGGCGACGGCCTCCACGTCTCCCCGATCGGCTTCGGCTGCATGGGCATGAGCCAGAGCTACGGCCCCTCCACCGGCACCAGGGCCGACCACGTCGACCTCATCCGCTCCGCCGTCGACCAAGGCGTCACCTTCTTCGACACCGCCGAGGTCTACGGCCCCTACGTCAACGAGGAACTCGTCGGCGAAGCCCTCCGACCCGTGCGCGACCGGGTCGTCATCGCCACCAAGTTCGGCTTCGACATCAAACCCGAAGGCGGCTGGAGGGGCACCGACAGCCGCCCCGAGCACCTCCGCGAGGCCGTCGAAGGCTCCCTGCGCCGCCTCGGCACCGACCGCATCGACCTCTACTACCAGCACCGCGTCGACCCCGACGTCCCCATCGAGGACGTCGCCGGAGCGGTCAAAGACCTCATCGCCCAGGGCAAAGTGCTGCACTTCGGCCTCTCCGAGGCCTCGGCCGCCACGATCCGCCGCGCCCACGCCGTGCAGCCCGTCGCCGCCCTCCAGAGCGAGTACTCGCTGTGGTGGCGCCGCCCCGAGGACGAGATCATCCCGCTCCTGGAAGCACTCGGCATCGGCCTGGTGCCCTTCAGCCCGCTCGGCAAGGGCTTCCTGACCGGCGCCATCACCGCCGACACCATCTTCACCGAAGGCGACATCCGCGGCACCATCCCCCGGTTCGAAGCCGAAGCGCGCGAAGCGAACCAGGCCCTGGTCGACCTCCTCGCCGGCATCGCCGAAGGCAAGGGCGCGACCACCGCCCAGATCGCCCTCGCCTGGCTCCTCGCCCAGCGGCCCTGGATCGTCCCCATCCCCGGCACCCGCAGGCCCGAACGCCTCGCCGAGAACCTCGGCGCCGCCCGCGTCGAACTCACCGCCGGCGACCTCCTCGACATCGAGCAGGCCGCCTCGCGGGTCCGGATCCAGGGCGCCCGCTACCCCGAAGCGCTCGAGAAGATGACCGACCTGTAGCGACTGTCCGCAGCCGCGGACATCGCCTACAGTGTTTGTTACTGACCAGTATCCGCTCGTCGCCTCCGGCGGAGCGGCGCGAGGGATTGGACGTTCAATGGCGATCGCGACCATCAACCCGACGACCGGCGAGACCGAGCGTGCATTCACGCCGCACACCGCAGCAGAAGTGCAGCGGCGCATCGCACTGGCCCACGACGCGTTCGCCGCCTTGAAGGACACCACGTTCGCCGAGCGCGCCCGGTGGCTCCGCGCCGCCGCCGACCTCCTCGAAGCCGAAGTGGACGACACCGCCCGCCTCCTCGTGGTCGAGATGGGCAAGCCGATCGCCCAGGCCGAAGCCGAGATCCGCAAGAGCGCCAAGGGACTGCGCTACTACGCCGAGCACGCCGAGGCCTTCCTCGCCGACGAGCCCCTGTCCGACCCCTCCGCCGTCGGCGCCTCCAAGGCCTGGACCCGGTACGAACCCCTCGGCGCCGTGCTCGCCGTCATGCCCTGGAACTTCCCGGTCTGGCAGGCCCTGCGCTTCGCGGCGCCCGCGCTGGCGGCGGGCAACACCGGCCTGCTCAAGCACGCCTCGAACGTGCCGCAGACGGCCCTGTACCTCGACGGGCTGTTCGCGCGCGCGGGCTTCCCCGAAGGGGCGTTCCAGGCGCTCTTGATCGGATCGGGCGAGGTCAAGGCCGTGGTCGAGGACCCGCGGGTGAAGGCCGTGACGCTCACCGGCTCCGAGCCGGCGGGGCGCGCGGTCGCGGCGGCGGCGGGCGCGGCGATCAAGAAGTCGGTGCTGGAGCTGGGCGGTTCGGACCCGTTCATCGTGCTGCCCTCCGCCGACCTGGACGCGGCCGTCGAGACGGCGGTCAAGGCCCGGACCATCAACAACGGACAGTCCTGTATCGCCTCGAAGCGGTTCATCGTCCACGCCGACGTGTACGACGAGTTCAGCCGCCGCTTCGCCGAGGCCACCGCGGCGCTCGTCGTCGGCGACCCGCTCGACCCCGAGACCGAGGTGGGCCCGCTCGCCACCGAATCGGGCCGCGACGACCTGGCCGAGCTGGTGGACGACGCGATCGCCAAGGGCGCCAAGGTCCTCGCAGGCTCCGGCGCGCCCGAGCGGCCCGGCTGGTTCTACACCCCCACGGTCCTGGCCGACCTCAGCGAGGACGCCAGGATCGTCCAGGAGGAGGCGTTCGGGCCGGTCGCGACCCTGTACCGGGCCGAGGACGCGGAGGACGCGGCGCGCATCGCGAACCAGACGACGTTCGGGCTCTCGAGTTCGGTGTGGACGAACGACCCCGAGGAGCAGGAGTGGTTCATCCGCCGCCTCGACGCCGGCGCGGTGTTCGTCAACGGCATGACCGTGTCGTTCCCCGAGCTGCCGTTCGGCGGCGTCAAGGCCTCCGGCTACGGCCGCGAGCTCGCCGCCGCGGGCATCCGCGAGTTCACCAACCTCAAGACCGTCTGGAGGAGCTGAACCGCGGGGCCACCGGCGCCGGTCGCATTCGGCTATCTTTTCCTTCGCATAGGATTGGCGCACGACGCGTAGGGGGGCGGGCATGTCGACGACGCGAGGGGCACGCCAGCTGACCATCAAGGAGGTCGCGAGCCACGCGGGCGTGAGCCCGATGACCGTCTCGCGCACCCTCGCCGGGGGCCGGAACGTGCGGCCGGACCTCCAGGAGCGCGTGATGGCGGCCGTCCGCGAACTCGGCTACTACCGCAACGAGAACGCGCGGAGCCTGCGCCCCGGCCAGCCCAGCGGCCTCGTCGGCGTCGCCATCACGAACCTCGCGAACCCGTACTACGGCAACTTCGCGCTCGGCGTCGAGGAGGTCGCCGCCGAGCACGGCCGCCGCATCCTGCTCGGCAACACCGGCGAGGACGACGCGCGCGAGCGCCAGCTCGTGAGCGACTTCATCGGCCGCCAGGTCGACGGACTCATCCTGGTGCCGACCAGCGGCGACGCGGCGCACCTGCGGCCCGAGCGCCTCGGCGACGTCCCGCTCGTGCTCGCCTCGCGCCGCGTGCCGGGCCTGGACGTGGACACCGTGCTGCTCGACGACGTCGGCGGCTCTTATCGCGGCACGATCTCCCTGCTGGACGCCGGGCACACCCGCATCGGGTTCCTCGGGAACCGCAGCTCGGTGTTCACCGGGGAGCGCCGCTACCGGGGCTACGAGCAGGCGATGACCGAGCGCGGAGTACCGATCGACCCGACGATCGTGGCCCGCGACCAGCAGGACGTGGAGGCGGCGAGCCGCGCCGCCCGCGCGATGCTCGACCGCGAGGACGCCCCGACGGCGATCTTCAGCGCGAACAACCGGAACACCATCGGCGCGCTGCGCGAGATCGGGCGCCGCATCCGAGACGGCCTCCCCGGGCCCCGCCCGGCCATCGTGAGCTTCGACGACTTCGAGCTCTCGGAGCTCATGCCGGTGCCGGTCACCGTGATCGACCACGACGCGCGCCTCCTCGGCCGGGAGGCGGCGATCCTGCTGTTCTCCAGGCTCGACGACGACTCGCTCGACCCTGCCGCCCGCACGGTCGAACTGCCCGTCACCGTCGAACATCCCTGACCGCGAACCCCTCTCATCAGGCAATTTGCAGGCCCGGCCTCGTCGTTGGTAACGTTACCAATCTGAAGCCGGGAGAGGTTGCGGGATCGACATCAGGATTGGTAACGTTACCAATCTCAAGATCACCGTCACCGGACGCGGCGGTGCGCAGACCATGTACGGGGAGGTGGGCGAGCGATGGAGCTCTGCATCGACTTCGGGGGATCCGAGATCAAGCTCGGCGTCCTCGACGCGGGCGACCCCGTCCGCACCGCCGCGGTCCCCGTCGGCGACGGCGACCTCGAGCGGGCCGCCGCCGAGGCCGCCGAGCTGATCGCCGCCGCACCCGCGGCGCCGACCGCGGCCGGCATCGCCGTCCCCGGCGTCGTCGACCGCGCCGCCGGCCGGCTCGTGAAGGCCCACGACAAGCAGTCGCGCCTGGACGACCTCGACCTCATCGCCTGGGCGCGGACCTCGTTCGGACTCCCCGCGGTGGTCGAGAACGACGCCAGGGCCGCGCTCGTCGGCGAGATCAGCACCGGCTCCGCCGCCGGCGCCCGCGACGCCGTGCTCATGACCCTCGGCACCGGCATCGGGACCGCCGCCGTCATGGACGGGACCGTCCTGCGCGGCGCCCACGACCACGCGGGCATCCTCGGCGGCCACCTCACCGTCGACCTCGACGCCCCGCTGTGCAACTGCGGCAACGTCGGCTGCGCCGAGTCCATCGCCGGGGCCTGGGCCCTGCGCCGCGACCTCGCCGCCCGCGCCGACGCGGTCGCCGACGTCAAGGACATGTTCGCGGCCGCCGAAGCCGGCGACGCCGCGGCCGCCGCCCTGCGCGACCGCGCGATCCGCGCCTGGGGCGCCACCGCCGTCTCCCTCTGCCACGCCTACGACCCCGAGGTCGTCATCCTGTCCGGCGGCATCCTGCGCGCCGGCGCCGCCGTCGCCGCGCCGGTCGAGGCGTACGTCCGAGCGCACCTCTGGACCTCCTCGCACCGGCCGGACTTCGTCATCCCCGATCGACCCGACCTCTCGGTGCTGCGCGGGCTCTCCGTCCTCGCCGCCGATCCGCAATCCCGAAGGAGCGCTCGTGCCAACCGCTAGTCCGTCCCACACCGAACCCGGTCGCTACGTCAAGCAGCCGACCGTGCCGCTGCCGGCGGGCGCCCGCGTGCGCACCGGCGCCGAGGCATGGGCCGAGGCCGCCGAGGTGGCGACCGACCGTGCGGACGGCCGCGCACCGCTGCTCGTCGTCGACGCCTACCCGGGGGCCGACCTCCCGCGGATCGCCGAGATCATCGCCGACGCCCTCCCGCAGTGGCACCTCGTGGACGTCGAGG
This sequence comes from Glycomyces harbinensis, assembly GCF_900101745.1. Lineage (GTDB taxonomy): Bacteria > Actinomycetota > Actinomycetes > Mycobacteriales > Micromonosporaceae > Glycomyces > Glycomyces harbinensis. The sequence goes on from NZ_FNAD01000001.1 coordinate 20,950, forward strand.
ACGCCGCCGCGCTCCCCGCCGACGTGATCGACGCGCGCATCGCCGACAACCTCACCGACGACCGGGTCTTCGGCGTCCTCTCGCACGCGCACCTCGACTCGTTCTACGACACCGAGCGCCTCGACAAGCTCGCCGTCGAGGTCGACGGCGCGGGCCGCCCCACGGTGCTCCTCGGCTGGGGCGCCGACCTGGTCGCGCGCCGCACCGGCGCCCCGTACGCGCTCGTCCTCGCCGACATGGCCCGCTGGGAGATCCAGATGCGCCAGCGGGCCGGGGCCACGAACTGGCGGGCCCAGAACCCCGACGAGGACCAGCTGCGCAAGGTCAAGCGCGGGTTCTTCGTCGAATGGCGCGTGGCCGACCGCCACAAGAGGGCCATGTTCGACCGGCTCGACTTCGTGCTCGACGCCAGCGCGATCGGCTCCTCGGAACCGGCCCCGCGCACGCCCGGGATGATCACCGGCGACGCCTTCCGCACCGGCCTGGCGAACGCCGCGCAGGCCCCGCTGCGCGTCGTCCCGTTCTTCGACCCCGGCGTCTGGGGCGGCCAGTGGATGAAGGAGAAGCTCGACCTCGACCCGTCCAAGCCCAACTACGCGTGGTGCTTCGACTGCGTGCCCGAGGAGAACTCGCTGCTGCTGGAGGACGCCGAGGGCGCGATCGTCGAGATCCCGTCCCTGGACCTGGTGCTCTCCCAGCCCAAGGCGCTCCTGGGGGAGCGGACCTTCGCGCGCTTCGGCGCCGAGTTCCCGATCCGGTTCGACTTCCTCGACACCATGGGCGGCGGCAACCTCTCCCTCCAGGTCCACCCCCTCACCGACTACATCCAGCGCACCTTCGGGATGCACTACACGCAGGACGAGTCGTACTACCTGCTCGACGCCGGGGACGACGCCGTCGTGTACCTCGGCGTGAAGGACGGCGTGGACCGGGAGGCGATGCTCGCGGACCTGCGCGCCGCCCAGGACGGCGAGCGCCCCTTCGAGGCCGAGAAGTACGTGAACGCGTTCCCCGCCAAGAAGCACGACCACTTCCTGATCCCGGCCGGGACCATCCACAGCTCCGGCGCGAACTCGATGGTCCTGGAGATCTCCGCGACGCCGTACCTCTTCACGTTCAAGCTCTGGGACTGGGGGCGCCTCGGCCTCGACGGCATCCCCCGCCCCGTGCACCTCGACCACGGCGAGCGGAACCTCGAGTGGTACCGCGACACGGCCTGGACCGAGTCGAACCTCGTCAGCCGGGTCGAGACCCTGTCCGACGAGGACGGCGTGGTCGAGGAGCGCACCGGCCTGCACGAGCTCGAGTTCATCGAGGTGCGCCGCCACTGGTTCGCCGAACAGGTCGCCCACGACACCGGGGGCACCGTCAACGTGCTCAACCTCGTGGAAGGCGACGAAGTCGAGATCATCAGTCCCACAGGCGCTTTCGAGCCCTACACGATCCACTACGCCGAGACGTTCATCGTGCCGGCGTCCGTCGGACCGTACGTCATCCGGCGCACGGCCCGTTCCCGCAGCGAGCGGTTCGGCACCGTCAAGGCCTCCGTCCGCGGCACCCGCACCGGCGAAGCCTGACGCCGGACCGACCCCACCCCCTGAGAAGAACAAAGGAGTTCGAACCATGAGAACACGGAGAATCGCCGCCGGCCTCTCGGCCGCGACAGCCGTCAGCCTGCTGCTCGCCGCGTGCGGCGGCGGCGCCGAGGACGACGGCGCGACCACGGGCACGCTGGACTTCTACACGAACAAGGCCGCCTGGGAACCCGACTTCGAAGAGCTGAACGCGACCAGCGAGTCCGGCGCCGACATCACCCTGGACACCACCGGGTACTCCGACGCCGACCAGTACGACGCGTTCATCCGCCAGTCCTTCCGCACCGACAAGAGCCCGGGCCTGTTCACCTGGCAGACCGGCCCCTCGCTCGCCGAGCTGGTCGACGAGGGCCTGATCGCCGAGACCAGCGACATCTGGGACAAGGCCGTCGACGAGGGCTGGATCACCGAGGACATGCGCGACGCCTACACCTTCGACGGCAAGCAGTACTGCGTGCCGATGAACGTCGCCTACTGGGTCATGTACTACAACAAGAACATCTTCGAAGAGCAGGGCCTCGAAGAGCCCACCACCTGGGCCGAGCTCGACGCGATCGCCGAGCAGCTGTCCGGCGAGGGGATCACCCCCTACTACCAGACCAGCACGCTGTTCACGTTCCCGTGGTTCCAGCAGCTGGTCGCCGGCACCGACCCCGAGCTCTACAACGGGCTCGCGACCGGCGAGGTCGAGTACACCGACCCCCGGATCGTCGCGATCATGGAGACCTGGCGCGACCAGCAGGAGGCCGGCTGGTTCAGCGACGCCGGCAGCACCGTCGACCCGGCCGTCGGCCTCAAGCAGGGCGACTACGCGATGATCAACTTCGGTTCGTTCTTCAACGGCTCGCTCGACGGCGCCGGCATGGTCTCCGGCGAGGACTACGACATGTTCGTGATCCCCGCGGTGAACCCGGCCCTGGAGACGACCCCCGTGGCCGTCGAGTCGGGACCGCTCTGCGTCGCCGAGAACTCCTCGCAGAAGACGCTCGGACTGTCCTACTCGGAGTGGTGGATGTCGCCCGACGCCCAGACCGCCTGGAGCGAGGCCCGCGGCGACGTGGCGTTCAACCCGCAGGCCACCGTGGCCGACCCGATGCTCGAAGAGCTCGGCACCACCGTCACCGGCGACGGCTTCGAGCGCTACGACCGCTACTACGAGGCCACGCCCACGCCGATCCTCACCGTCGCGCTCGAGCAGTTCGGCGCCTTCATCGCCAACCCGGGCGACCCGCTGCCGTACCTGGAGACCATCCAGGCCGAGGCGGACAAGTACTGGGCCGATCAGGAGTAGCAGGCAATGACGTCCGACAAGACCCCGACGGTGCCGTACCGCAGGGAGAAGGACCAGTACCGCTGGTCCGCCCTGGGGTTCATCGCTCCTGGCGTGCTCCTGGTGGCGGTGCTGCTCTACCTGCCCCTGCTGTGGACGACGTTCATCAGCCTCACCGACTACAACGGACTGGGCGACCCCGAGTTCATCGGCTTCGACAACTACGCCGAGATGCTCGACGACCCCCAGTTCCTCAGCTCCGTGCTCAACACGCTGCTGTGGGTCGGCGGCACGCTCCTCGTCCCCGTCGGGATCGGCCTCGGCGTCGCCCTGCTCACCTGGAACCTCAAGGGCGGCATCTGGCTGCGGCTCCCGTTCCTCATCCCGTACGCGGTCTCGGGGATCGGCGTCGGCGTGATCTGGTCGTTCATCCTCGGCAGCGGCGGCGCCCTCGACCAGGCGCTCGGCGCCTTCGGGGTCGCGGACACGCCGCGCTGGCTCGTCGACGCCCCGCTCAACACGGTCGTGATGATCCTCGCGACCGCGTGGCAGGGCGTCGGCGTGAACGCCCTCCTGTTCACGATCGGCCTCCAGTCGATCCCGAGGGAACCCCTCGAAGCGGCGAAGATGGACGGCGCCAACGGGTTCCGCCTCTTCCGCAGCATCCTGTGGCCCATGCTGCGCCCGCTCACCGCGGTCGTGGTCGGCCTCTCGATCGTGGCCTCCCTGAAGACCTTCGACATCGTGCAGGGCATGACGAAGGGCGGTCCGGGCGGCGCTTCGGAGACGCTCGCGCTGACGATGTACAAGGAGACCTTCGTGAACAGCGACTACGGCCTGGGCTCGGCGATCGCCGTGTTCCTCACGGTCGTGACGCTGGTGGCCTCCATCCTCTACCTGCGCCAGCAGCTGTCCAGCAAGAACGGGGTCTGACATGTCGCGAGCCATCCGCACGACCGTCCTGATCGTCCTCGGCCTGATCTGGCTGCTCCCGGTGTACCTCTTGGTCATCAACGCGGCGAAGTCGCCGCTGACGTTCACCACCGCCGAATCGTGGCGTCCCACCGACTTCTCGCTGTTCGCCAACATCGGCGAGGCGATGCGGCTGTCGGGGCTCGCGGACAGCGTGGTGAGCACCCTGATCTACGCGATCGTCTCTCCGGCGATCGCCGTCGCGGTGGGCGCCGCCGCGGGCTTCGCGATCGTCGCGCTCAAGCTGCGGCACGGCTTCGCGTGGTTCGTCGCGATCTTCGGCGGCACGGTCTTCCCGATCCAGATGATCCTGCTGCCGATGTTCGACGCGTACTCGCGCGTCGGGATCTTCGACTCGAAGCTCGGCATGGTCATCGTGTACACGGCGATCTCGATCCCGTTCTCGGCGTTCGTGATGCGCAACTTCTTCACCGGCATCGCGCACAACGTCTTCGAGGCGTCCGTGCTCGACGGCGCGTCGACGTGGCGGATCTTCTACCGCGTCTACCTGCCGATGGCCTCCAGCGCCCTGGTGGCCGTGTTCATCCTCCAGGCGACGTTCATCTGGAACGACTTCCTGCTCGGCCTGGTCCTGAGCCAGTCCGACACCGTCAGGCCGATCGTGACCACGCTCGCGGGCATGCAGAGCACCTACGGCGGCGCGCAGATGTCCGTCGTCCTCGCCGGCGGCCTGCTCGTCTCGCTGCCCACGGTGATCCTCTTCCTCTTCACGCAGAAGTTCTTCGCCCGCGGCCTCGCCCTCGGGCAGTACTAGGAAGGTCCCCATGCGCACTGTTCCGCTGAGCGCGGTGCCCACGGTCGGCGACCTCGCCGCCGACCCGGTCACGCACCACTACGACGACATGATCGCGCCGAGCGGTCTCACCAACTTCCTCGGCACCGCCAGGGTCGACCACGACCTGACCGCGATCAGCGCCGTCACGTTCCCGCCGGTGTCCCAGGGCCTCGCCCGCACCGCGGCGTGCTTCGTGGACGGACGCCTGGTCGAGTCCTACGGCGCCCCGATCACCCACGAGTGGCGCCCCGACCGCGTGCGCCGCAGCGTGTCCCTGCCCGGCCTCGACCTGGTCACCGACACGGTCTGCGCCCCCGGCGAGACCGGCGTCGCCATCGACGTGAGCGTCACCAACACGGGCGACACCGCCCGGACGGTGCCGGTCACGCTCTCGCTCACCGCCAGCGCGACCCGCTCGGCGGAGGCCTGGCTGGACGCCGAGTCGCCGAGCGAGACCAACACCGCCGCGATCGGCCCCTCGCGCCTGGTCTTCGCGAACGCGTCGGGAACGGCCTGGAGCGTCCAGGGCGTCGACGCCGACGCCGTCGTGCGCCTGTCCGGGATCGCGCCCGCCGCTTCGGAACACGAGGTCGGCATCGGCGGCATCGAGCGCGGCGGCGAGGTCACCGTGCGGCTCGACGTCGCCCCCGGCGGGACCGCCAGGTTCGGCTACGTCCACGCCGTCGGTGCAACGCAGGATGCGGCCGCCGCGGTCTTCGACCGCATCGCCGCCGACGTCCCCGGCACTGTGGAAGCCGCCGAGTCGTTCTGGGACCGGCAGCTCGACGCGGCGTTCCGGCCCGGCAACGGCGAGTTCTCCGGGCACCTGCCCACATTGGAGACCACTTCGGAGCCGCTGCGGCGCCTCTACTGGTGGGGGGTGCTCGGGACCATCTGGTTCCGGCGCGACTTCGCGGGCAACGTGCTGGGCCGCAGCTACGACACCCTCATGCCCAATTACTGGGCCACCACCACGTTCATCTGGGACTACAGCCTCAGCTCCATCACGCACGCGCTGCTGGACCCTGACGAGATGAAGACCCAGCTGCGCCACTGGATCGCCTCCGACATCCACACGCACTTCGGCACCTCCTCGGTCACGGGCGGGCCGGTCGGGCGCTGGTACTCGGTCAACGACTACGCGATGACGCGCCTGGTCAACGACTACCTCCGCTTCACCGGCGACACCGGGCTGATCGAGGAGACGCCCGGCGGCCGGCCGGTCCACGAGCACCTGCGCGAGTGGGCCCACGCCTGGCACAAGCTGCGCGGCGCCTCCCCGCTGGCCGACTACGGCGAGATCGACAACCTCCTCGAATGCGTGAGCTCCTACACCCACGAGGTCGCGAGCCTCAACGCGGCGAACGTGTGGAACCTGCGCACCGTCGCGGCGATCCTCGCCTCCCGCGGGGACGAGGACGGGGCCGCGGCCCTCACCGCCGAGGCCGACGAACTCGTGGGGGCCGTGACCGACCTCTACGTGCCCGGCAGCGGCCACTTCGCGGCCCGGCAGCCGGACGGCACCCGCGTCCCGGTGCGCCACACCTACGACTTCGCCGTCGTCGGCACCACGATCGCCGCGGACCTCCCCGAGCACGTGCGCGGCGAGATGGTCGAGTTCTACCGGCGCGAGCTCCAGACCGAGGTGTGGATGCGCTCACTGTCCCCATGGGACCCCGACGCGAGCTTCAGCGTCCGACCGGACCACCAGTGGAACGGCGCCTATCCGGCGTGGCCGGCGGATGCGGCGCGCTCGCTCGTCGCGCTCGGGGCGCCCTCGGTCGCCATCGACTGGCTCCCCGGGCTCGCCCGCTCGGCCAACCAGGGCCCTCCCGGGCAGGCGCACTTCACCGAGGAGGCCATGCCCACCGTCAACGGCGGCGCGCGCAAGGCGCCCCCGCAGATGCCGTACATCAACGACTGGGCCTGCTCCTCGGCCGGTGCGTACGTGGCCCTGGTGATCGAGTCGTTCTTCGGCGTCGATCCCCAGGTCGGCTCCGATCGGCTCGACACGTCGAAGGCGTGCATCGCCGACCTCGACCCCGGCGCGGTCCTGCGCGGCCTGCGCCTGGGGGACCGCCTCGTGGACGTCCACGCGGACGGCACGGTGGTCGACAGCGCGGTCGACGCTTCATGACGAATCCGCTGCGGCCCTTCGCCATCGAGGAAGCGATGATCCGCGGCGCGGTCGAGGTCGAGTCGACCGGCCGCGGCCTGGTCTCGCACCGCCTGCCGCAGTGGGCGAGGCGCCAGATCCCGGACGTCTTCATGGTGCAGACCAGTGCGGAGGGCGCGGGCGTGCGGCTCGCGCTCCGCACGGTCGCCGACGTCGTCGAGCTGGACGTGCAGGGCCGGCGGATCGCGGCCGACGCCTCGGCGCCCATGCCGCCGAGCGTCTACGAGCTGACCGAAGGCGGCGCGGTCGTCGCGTCCGCGGCGGTCCCGATCGGCTCCCGCTACGTGTTCTCCTTCGAGCGGCCGACCGGCGAGATCGCGCCCGGGCCCGACGGGACGGCCCGGTTCACCGGGCTCGCCCAGGGCCGCGAGTGCGACCTCGAACTGTGGCTGCCGTACTACGACGCCGTGGAGCTGCTGGCGCTGCGCGCCGACGCCCCGGTCGCTCCCGTCCCCGGTGCCGGTGCCCTCCGCTGGGTCCACCACGGCAGCTCGATCAGCCACGGCTACCGGGCCGACACGACCACGGGCACCTGGCCGGTGGTCGCGGCGCTGCGGGCCGGAGCCGAGCTGACGAACCTCGCGTTCAGCGGCAACGCGATGCTCGATCCGTTCACCGCCAGGACGATCCGCGACACCCCGGCCGACCTCATCAGCCTCAAGATCGGCATCAACCTCGTCAACGGCGACGTGATGCGCCTGCGCGCCTTCCGCCCCGCCGTCGACGGCTTTCTCGACACGATCCGCGAGGGGCACCCGGACACGCCGATCGTGCTCGTCTCGCCGATCTGGTGCGCGCCCGTGGAGTCCTCGGCCGGGCCCACCGTGCAGGACCCGGAGCGCGATGAGGAGTGGTCCGTCGCCGGCGGCACCGAAGCGGACGTGAAGGCCGGCAAGCTCTCGCTGCGGGTCGTCCGCGCCGAACTCGAATCCGTAGTGGATCGACGCCGCGCCGACGGCGACCACCGCCTCCAGTACCTCGACGGCCTGTCGCTGTACGGCGCCGGCGACGCCGCCTCGATGCCGCTGCCCGACAACCTGCACCCCGGCCCCGACGTGCAGCGACTCATCGGCGAACGCTTCGCACGCGTCCTCGCCGTGTTCACGACCGGCTAGACCTTAGGGGCGGCCCCTCCGGTGCGCCCCGGAACCTGCAAAGGAGCAGATCATGACCCTCCGACCGCAATCAGTGGCCGCGGCCCTGTTGACAGGGCTCGCGACCGCGACCGTCCCCATGGCCGCCGCGCACGCCGCGCCCGACGCGAACGCCTGCGTCCCAACCGTTTCGGCCTCGGTCAATGAGGAACTGACCGAGCGCTTCGGCACCTACGGCGACACCGCGGGCCGCTGGACCGGCGCCGACTCCGCCTACAGCGTCCCGCTGCCCGACGGCTCGACCGCGTGGCTCTACTCGGACACGTTCATGGGCGAGGTCGACGAGAACGGCGGCAGGCCCCTGGACTCGCCGTTCCTCCACAACTCGATCATCGTGGACGACGGCGGCGACCTCACCACCGTCACCGGCGGCACCGAGGCCGCCCCCGCATCCCTGGTGAAGGTGGCCGGGGCCGACGAGTCGCAGAACTGGTACTGGTTCGGCGACGGCACGGTCGAGGGCGACACGCTCCAGGTCATGCTCCTGGAGTTCGTGAAGACCGGGACCGGCGTCTTCGACTTCGCGTTCACCGGCAACGCCGTCGCGTCCTTCGACACCGACGACATGAGCCTCACCTCGGTCACCGAACTCCCCGAGTCGGACGTGAACTGGGGCTCGGCGATCTACGAAGACCCGCGGGACGGCTACACCTACGTCTTCGGCGTCGAGGACGACCAGGCCCAGAAGTACGCCCACCTCGCCCGCGTCGAGACCGGCTCGCTGACGACCGCCGACTGGGAGTACTTCAACGCGGGGGAGTGGCAGGACGACCCGACCGGGACCAGCCGCATCCTCGAAGGCGTCTCGAACGAGTTCAGCGTCTCGCGCTACCAGGGGAAGTTCACGCTCGTCACCGGCGACGCCACCGAGGCGCTGAGCGCGAAGATCGTGGCCTACCGCAGCGACGACCTCGAAGGGCCCTACACGGACAAGACCGTCCTGTACACCACCCCCGAGACCGGCGGGAACGTCTTCACCTACAACGCCAAGGCCCACCCGCAGCTGGGCGGCGACGGGCGACTCCTGGTCACCTACAACGTGAACAGCTTCGTGGGCGACGACCTGTACGCCGACGCCCGCCTCTACCGCCCCCGCTACATCGACGTCGACGTGCAGTTCCCGAACCGCCGCCGTTAGACACCGGCAGGGCCCGACCGACCGTCGCGGCCCGACCCGGCCCCCGGAGACCGCCGGTCCGCCGCACATGCGGACCGGCGGTCTCGCCGTGCTCCGCCGGGGCCTTCACGAGCCGTCCGTGCAGATTCCGTGCAGTTTCCATGCGGCCGAACAGCAGGGTCATGGGCGAGCAATCGAATTCCTCAGATTGGAGCGCCCATGCGCATTCCGAAAGTGCGACGGACCCTCGACGCCGCGGCGACGGTCTCCCTGATCGGCACCTCGGCGTTCGGCGACGACACGCCCACGAGCGGATCCGGCCCGGTCAACGGCCGCTCCGGGAGTCTGCGCCTGGTAGCGGCCCGCTGAGCCGCCCGGGGCCGCTCCCCTGAAGGCCGACCCGATGCCCCGGCGGTCACCGCCGGGGCATCGTCCGCGCCGTCATCCGTTCGCGGGCAGGCGCATGTGGATGCGCATCGTGGTCCCGTGCTTGCCGGTGTACGTGCGCAGGAGGTCGACCACGTGGTTGACCAGCAGCAGGCCCCGCCCGTAGGCCCGGTCCTCGTCCACCGGGCGGCGCCCCGCGAGCGGGTCGGTGATGTGCCCGGCGTCGGAGATGTCGCACACGAGCTGGTCCTTCTCGGTCCAGATCTGGAGCATCCCGGTGCTCCCGCCGTGCCAGATGCTGTTGGTCAGCAGCTCGGTCACGGCGATCTCCAGGTCGATGAGCTGGGTCGCCGTGAGCCCCGCCCGGCGCCCGTAGGAGGTCACGAACCAGCGCGCGTTGTCGATCGTGAAGCGGTCGACGGCCCGCCTGAGGGCCGTCCGCGGCCGGTCCTCGAGCGGCCGGTTGTACTCGCCGACGATGCGCTCGGGGTCGTACTCGCCGCTGGGGCGGCGGCCGTCGCGGTCCACCAGGGCCGGATGGGTCGCAAGGGAGTCGGCCAGGGCCCGCTCGTCGAGCCCGTCGACGTCGTACGGGCACAGGATGGCGGCGTCGCGGCCGGCGAACGCGAGGTTGATGAGCGCCTCGTGCTGCGCGCAGGCCGGATACTCGGCCTCGCTGCGGCCCGGCCAGATCGGCTCGCCGATGATCCGGACGCGCCGATCCGGATGCCGGTCGGCGAACGCCCGCAGCACGCCGGGGATGATGCGCCCGGGATTGGCGCCCTCCTCGGTCATGTCGAGCATGAGCACGCGCTCGGCCGAGTCGCCCAGGGCCTCCCGCAGCAGCCGCAGGTTCGCCCCGGGCACCGAGACGGCGACCGGCTCCCCGGCGCTCAGGCCCCCTTCGATGAACGGGACCGTGCCGTCCAGGTACTCCTGGCCGCCGGAGTAGTACAGGGCGGGATGGTCGAACGGATCGGCGGCCGCGCCGCCGGAAGCGGCGGTCATGGCGCGTCCCCCTTGACGGTGATCGCCTCGACGCCGCCGGGCCACAGGACCTCCATCATCCTGCCGAAGCAGGGCGGGGGCCGGTGGACCACGATCCGCGCCCCCTCGGGGAGCCGCTGCGCGACGTCGACGAGCACGGTGATCCCGCGCATGTCGATGAACGCCAGGTCGGTGAGGTCCAGGTGCAGCTCGCCGTCGTGGAGCGGCGCCGTGCGCAGCGCGCGGCCCCAGTCGTCGTGGCCGTTGAGGTCGACCGCTCCGGAGGCGCGCAGGACCGGCAGCGCGCCCGCGGTCTGGGACACGCGCAGCGGTCCGTCCCGCAGTCCCGGGGGCGCCTCGGCGCCGCTGGGGCGCCGACCCTCGTCGATCGCAGCCATCGCTCCACCTCCGTGCGGCGCTCGGGCCCCGCTCGCACCCAGGGCCGCGGTGCGCTCGAGAGGCGGTCGTCGCCTGCCGCGTCGCGGACATCGCGACACGGGATACCACTATAGGCGCGTCCGAAGGCCGACGGCCGCGACCTGGACCGGAGTCGAGTTCACGTGCGACGACGCGCCGCCTCAGCCCTTGCGGGGCGTCCGCTTCCCGCCGGAGACCGGCTCCGATGCGCGCCTCTCGGCGGCCCGCGCGTCGGCGCGCCGGTCCAGCGCGTACTCCACCACGCCCTTCACGACCGCCAGCGCCACCGTCCAGGCCAGACTCTTGAGCAGCATGCCCATGTCGACTCCCTTCGCGCGCGGGCGGTCCGATGCCGGGGCCGACCGCGCTCTCACCTGAGGCATGCCCGCACGGCAGTGCGCCAAACCGCCGCCGAGATTCCGGCGGGAATTCGGGGGTGTCGATCCGGCAAGCGTTGGCCTAGACTCGCACGCGGCACCGGCACTCGAACGCTCAGGACACGTCCCCACCGAGGAGTTCCCATGCATCAGCAGCAAAGCGCCATCCGGACCCGCCTCGACCGCTTCGTGCGCGAACGGCTCGAGCCCGCGCAGGAGAAGGCGAGCGCGCCGGTCCGGATCGAGGCCTGGACGGCCCCCGGGGAACCGGTGCCCTTCAGCGAGGCCGCCGCGCAGACGTACACCCCCGTCGAGCAGGGGCACGCGTGGGGACGGGCCTGGGGCACCGTCTGGTTCCGCGTCACCGGGACCGTGCCCGCCGACTGGGCTGCCGACGCCGCCGACGTCGAGCTCGTCGTCGACCCCGGCTTCATCGGGGACGGGGCGGGCTTCCAAGTGGAGGCCCTCGTCTTCGACACCGCCGGGCGCACCCTCAAGGCGATCGAGCCGAAGAACGACTACGTGCGCCTCGACCTCGCGCCCGGCGGGACTTTCGCGCTCTACATCGAGGCCGCCGCGAACCCGGACGTGTTCACCTCAGGCGAGCGGTACGCACCGACCCCCTTGGGCCGCTGGGAGACCGCGTCCGACGACCCGATCTACCGGCTCGGGCGCATCGCCGTCGTCCACCGCGACCTGCCGGTGTGGGAGCTGCTCCAGGACGTCGCCACCGCGCGCGGCCTGGCGCTGGAGTCGCCCGAGTCCTCGCCCCGCCGCGCCGAGCTGTTCGCGGCCCTGGACGCGATGGTCGACGCCGTGGACCCGCGCGACGTGAGCGCCACCGCCGAGGCCGGCCGGGCGGCACTGCGCGAGGCGCTGGCCGCTCCGGCGGCCCGCAGCGCCCACCGCGTGTACGCGGTGGGCCACGCGCACATCGACTCCGCGTGGCTGTGGCCGGTGCGCGAGACGGTCCGCAAGTGCGCGCGCACGTTTTCCAACGTGCTCGACCTCATGGACGCCGACCCGGACCTGATCTTCGCGTGCTCCTCGGCGCAGCAGTTCGCGTGGATCAAGGAGTACTACCCGGAGCTGTTCGAGCGCATCCGGACCCGGGTGGCCGAGGGCCGCTTCGTGCCCGTCGGCGGGATGTGGGTCGAGTCGGACACGAACATGCCCGGCGCCGAGGCGATGGCCCGCCAGTTCGTCGAGGGCAAGCGGTTCTTCCTGGAGGAGTTCGGCGTCGACACCCGCGAGGTGTGGCTGCCCGACTCGTTCGGGTACACCGGTGCGCTGCCGCAGATCGCGCGGGCGGCCGGGGCCGGGTTCTTCCTGACGCAGAAGCTGTCGTGGAACGAGGTCAACGCGTACCCGCACCACACGTTCGACTGGGAGGGCATCGACGGGACGCGGATCTTCGCGCACTTCCCGCCGGTCGACACCTACAACTCGAAACTGACGCCCGCCGAGCTGGCGCACACCGAGCGCAACTTCGCGGACAAGGGCCGGGCCGACATGTCGCTGGTGCCGTTCGGCTTCGGCGACGGCGGCGGCGGTCCCACCCGCGAGATGATGGCCGCCGCGCGCCGCGCCGCGGACCTCGAAGGGTCGCCGACCGTGCGCGTGGCGAAGCCGATCGACTTCTTCGAGGAGGCGGCGGCCGAGGACGCGTCCCGCCCCGTCTGGCACGGCGAGCTCTATCTCGAGAACCACCGCGGCACGTACGCCTCGCAGGCCCGCACCAAGCGCGGCAACCGCCGCAGTGAAGCGCTGCTGCACGAGGCCGAGCTGTGGGCGGCGACCGCGGCCGTGCGCACCGGCGCGGCCTATCCGGCCGAGCTGCTGCGCCGCACCTGGCAGACCGTGCTGCTCAACCAGTTCCACGACATCCTGCCGGGCTCCTCGATCGGCTGGGTCTACGACCAGGCCGAGAAGGAGTACGGCCAGGTCGAGGCCGACCTCGAACCGGTGATCGCCGACGCCGTCGCCGCCCTCGGCGCCCGCGAGCCGGGCGACCGCTTCGTGAACTCGGGTCCGTACGCGCTCGACGGCGTGCCCGCGTTCGGCGTCGGACCGCGCCTGGTCTCCGGCTCGGTCGCGGTCGAGCAGACCCCGGAGGCGATCACGGTCACCAGCGACCAGGTCGTCCTGGTGCTCGACGGGGACGGGCTCATCACCTCGCTCGTCGACCGGGCCACGGGGCGCGAGACCGTCCCGCCCGGCGAGCGCGGCGGCCTGCTTCAGCTGTTCACGGACACGCCGAGGCACTACGACGCCTGGGACGTCGACATCGAGTACCGGCGTTCGGCCCGCGACCTCGCCGCCGCCGACAGCGTGTCGGTGGTCGAGGAGGGCGGCGAGCGCGCCGTGATCCGCACCGTGCGGACCTTCGGCGCCTCCGCGGTGACGCAGACGTTCACCGTCGAGGCCGGGCGCCGCGCGGTCGACGTCGAGACCGCCGTCGACTGGCACGAGCAGCAGCGGATGCTCAAGTTCGCGTTCCCCGTGGACGTGCACACCGCCTCGGCGCGTTCGGAGATCCAGTTCGGGCACATCGAGCGGCCCACGCACACGAACACGAGCTGGGACGAGGCGCGGTTCGAGACCTGCGCGCACCGCTGGGTGCACGTGGCCGAGTCCGGCTGGGGCCTGGGCGTGGCGAACGACGCGACCTACGGGCACGACGTGACGCGCCATCCGCGCCGCGGCGGCGGCACCTTCTCGGTGGTGCGCCAGACGCTCCTGAAGTCGCCGCTGTTCCCGGACCCGATCGCCGACCAGGGCGAGCACGTCTTCCGCACCGCGCTGGTCCCGGGCGGGGTCGCCGAGGCCGTGCGCGCGGGGTACCGGCTCAACCTGCCGCTGCGGCGCACGGAGGCCGCCGCGGTCGAACCGCTGGTGAGCGTCGAGAACCCGGCCGTGGTCGTCGAGACGGTCAAGCTGGCCGACGACGGCTCCGGCGACGTGGTCGTGCGGCTCTACGAGGCGCACGGGACGCGCACGGACGCCTTGCTGCACTTGGGCTTCCGATCGAGCGGGACCGTCGAGACCGACCTGCTCGAGCGCGCCGTCGAGGCCGGTGCCGTGCGCTCGGGCGACGCCGAGTCGGTGGCCCTCGCGCTGCGGCCCTTCCAGATCGTCACCCTGCGCATCGCACGGGAGGGCGCCTGATCCCGGCCGCCGGCGCTCAGGCGCCGGCCGTGACGCTCCCGGCCACGAGCTCGACCTCGAATCCGTCCTGGTTCTCCAGGTAGGCCGCGAAATGGTGGGCGCCGCCCGCGAACGGATGCCTGTCGGCGAACAGCAGGGTCCATCCGTGGTCGGCGCCCTCGGCCGCGAGGCGCTCGACCTCGACGTCGTCGCGCACGTGGAACGCGAGGTGGTTCAGGCCGGGGGCGCACCGGTCATGGCGCTCGCCGGTGAGCGCGGGCGACCGCTCCACGACCACATAGGACGGTCCGAGCCTCCAGCTGCGGCCCGCGTCCCAGTCCTGGAAGGGCTCGTAGCCCAGCGATTCCAGCAGCCACCCCAATGAGGCGGCGGCCCGATCGAGGTCGGGCACCCACAATTCGACATGGTGCAGGAGGCCGTGCAGCGCGGGCCCGTCGGCGGATGGGTTCATGGGCGGAATCCTATCCGAGTGGCGATTTCCGGCCGTTCGGTCGCCATGCGCGACGGGGGACGACGACCCTGTCGGATAGGTGTTCGGCTTCGCTACGATGTGCGCGAAGATTACTGTCGAATTCGGAACATGCGGCCACTGACAACCGATGCAGGCTCGTGTTCAATCGACTGCATTGCGTCGCTCCGGCGGCCCTTGATAATCCTGTTAGGAAGACATACCGTGGCGAAGCAGACTGTGGTCACCTTGACCGACGACATCGACGGGAGCGAGGCCGCGGAGTCGGTCGAGTTCGGCATCGACGGCTACCTCTACAGCATCGACCTCTCCACCGCGCACGCCGACGAGCTGCGCGACCGGCTGACGGCCTATCAGGAGTTCGGGACCCGCCTCGGCGGCTACTCCACGCGCAGCGCGGCGGCGGTGGCGCCCAAGCGCGCGGTGCGCCGCGGCGACCGCGACCGCAACCTCGACATCCGCCGCTGGGCGGAGGCCCAGGGACTGCCGGTCAAGGCCCGCGGCAAGATCTCCGACACCGTCATCGCCGAGTACGAGGCCGCCCACGGCGAGGCCGCCTGACGCCGAGACCCGTTGGCACTTTCGGGGGATTCAGCACCCGCCCCGCAGGCCATACGCTTCACCCACTGACCCAGTACGGAACACGAGTCGAGGATGGCAGCCATGAGCGAGTACGACGAGACCCCTTACGACGCCGACGCCGCCGAGGAGACCCCGGTCGAGGACGACTCGCACGGCCTCTCGCACGTCGAAGAGGTCTTCGACCTCAACGCCGACGGCTACGCCGACGAGACCGTCACCGCCGACGGCGTGACCTTCATCGACGCCGACGGCGACGGCGAGGCCGACGCGATCGCCACCGACCACGACGGCGACGGCATCTCCGACGAGGTCCTCATCGACGCCGACGGGGACGGCGTCTTCGAGACCGCGATCTCCGACACCGACGGCGACGGCAAGGTCGACACGTACGAGTCGGACACCGACGGCGACGGCATCGTGGACCAGGTCTCCTACGACACCGACGGCGACGGCGTGATCAACCAGGTCGTCACCGACACCGACGGCGACGGGTACGCCGACGTCGCGGCCACCGACTACGACGGCGACGGCCTGGTCGACGAGATCGAGATCGACTCGGACGGCGACGGCGTCGCCGACACGGTCCTGACCGACACCGACGGCGACGGCTTCCTCGACACCGTCCGCTCCGACGCCGCCCCGGAAGGCGACTCCTTCCAGTCCCAGACCGGACAGGTCATCTGACCCGATCGCCAGAGGCGCGCCGGAACCGCATCCGGCGCGCCTCTCGCCGTCCGCCCCAACGCTGCTCGGGTGGACCCCACCGGGCGGGGTAGGGCCAGCAGGAGTGACCCGGGCGGACATTCTCATTAGCGTCGGTCCATATGGAAGCCCATACCGATCGAGCGCCGACGGCCTCGACGACCACCCCGCCCCCGACCGCCGCGAAGCGCCGGTCGTTCACCGTCCGCGTCGCCTCCTGGAGCGCCGCCCACCCCTGGAAGGCGATCGTCGCCTGGACCC
Organism: Glycomyces harbinensis; assembly: GCF_900101745.1. Taxonomy (GTDB): domain Bacteria; phylum Actinomycetota; class Actinomycetes; order Mycobacteriales; family Micromonosporaceae; genus Glycomyces; species Glycomyces harbinensis. Next base: position 37,380 of record NZ_FNAD01000001.1, read on the forward strand.
TGTTCGTCATCGTCTGCTTCGGCGCCGGCACCGCCGCCGGCACCAACCAGGTCGCGTTCTCCGACTACTGGATCGGCGAAGCCGGCGACGGCGAGGCGCTGGCACTGGAGAACGGCCTCTCCTCGCCTGCCGTCGAGCAGATCCTCATCACCTCGCCCGACGGCGCCCTGGAACCCGAGGCCGCCGCCGCGGCCGCCGCCGACCTGAGCGCGCGCATGAGCGCCCTGGACGAGGTCGCCGAGGTCACCGAACCGGTCACCTCTGACGGCGGCGACGCGGTCATGCTCGCCGTGACCATGTCCATGCCCGCCCACGAGGCCGCCGACCACATCGACCCGCTGCTGGAGACCACCGCCGCGGTGCAGGGCGACCACCCCGGGCTCGACATCGCCCAGACCGGGAGCAAGTCGCTCTCCGACGAGCTCAACACGCAACTGGGCGTCCAGCTGGGACAGGTCGAGCGGTTCACGCTCCCCATCACGCTGGGCATCCTGTTCGTCGTGTTCGGATCGCTCCTGCTGGCGGGGGTGCCGCTGGTCCTGGCGATCAGCTCGATCATCGCCGCGCTCGGCGTGTACGCCCTCAGCTCGCACTTCTTCCCCGACGCCGGCGGCGCGGTCACCAGCGTGCTCGCGATGATCGGCATGGCCGTCGGCGTCGACTACTCCCTCTTCTACCTCAAGCGCGTCCGCGAGGAACGGGCCCGCTCCGGCGGCACCCTCAGCCTCGCCGCCGCGGTCGAGGCGGCCGCCGAGACCGCCGGGCGCACCATCGTGACCTCCGGGATCGCGGTGATCGTGTCGCTGGCCGGCCTCTACCTGGTCGACGACGTCATCTTCTCCTCGATCGCCACCGCCTGCATCATCGTCGTCGCCATCGCCGTGATCAGCTCCCTGACCGTGCTCCCGGCGCTCCTGGTCAAGACCGGCCGCCGCATCGACGGCGGCAGGCTCCTGCGGCGCAAGGCGACACCCGACCGCAACCGGGTCTGGACGGCGCTGCTGCGCCCGTCCCTGCGACACCCGGCCGCGACCGCCGCCATCGGCCTGCTCATCATCGGCGGCCTCGCCGTCCCGGCCCTGGGCATGACCACCAGCGTCGAAGGCAAGGAGTCCTTCCCCAAGTCGCTGGAGACCATCGCGACCTACGACGCGCTCGTCGCCGCCTTCCCCGCGGCCGGACTCACCCACTCGGTGATCGCCCAGGTCGACCCCGCCGACGCCGACGAACTCGCCGCGGCCGTCGCCGAACTCGAAGCGCGCACCGAAGGGAACGCGCTGTTCGCCGAGACCGACCGGCCCCGCCTCATGACCTCCCAGGACGGCACCGCGGTCCGGCTGGACCTGCCGATCCCCTACGCCACCAGCGACCCCCGGGCCGCCGAGTCACTGGAACTGCTGCGCGGCGACCTGGTCCCGGCGACCATCGGACAGATCGACGGCGCCGTCTTCGCCGTCTCCGGCGAGCCCGCCTACGCCGCGGACTACGCGGGCCACCAGTCCGCGCGCCTGTTCCTCGTCGTCGGGTTCGTGCTGCTGGCGACGTTCATCATCATGCTCATCGCCTTCCGCTCACCGGTGTTCGCGCTCCTGAGCATGGTCTTGAACCTCCTGTCGACGCTGGCCGCCTGGGGCGCACTGGTGCTCGTGTTCCAGCACACGTGGGCCGAAGGCCTCCTCGACTTCGACTCCCCGGGCTTCATCGGCTCCCGCACCCCGCTCATGGTCTTCGCGATCCTCTTCGGCCTCTCGCTCGACTACCAGCTGTTCGTGATGAGCCGGATCAGAGAGGCGGCGAAACGCGGCCTCACCCCCAGGGAAGCGATCCACCAGGGCATCCTCTCCTCGGCCAGCGTGGTCACCAGCGCGGCGGTCATCATGATGTCGGTGTTCGTGGCCTTCATCTTCATCGACCGCATCGAGATGAAGCAGCTCGGATTCGCCCTGGCACTGGGCGTCCTGCTGGACGCCGTGATCGTCCGGGTCATGCTCCTGCCGGCCCTGATGGCGATGGTCGACCGGATCGGACGCTGGCCCTCGGGCTGGGCCGCGCCCGCGTCGGTTCGTCCTATTGCTCGCCGGGCCGACTTATCATGGTGGAATGCCCGACCTAGCGCCCGACGTCCGCAGCAACCTCAGGCCGCTCCGGCTCCAAGCGATGATGACTCAGGAAGAGCTCGCCTTCAAGGCGGGCATCGGGACGCGCACCATCCGGGACATCGAGTCGGGCAAGGTGCGACCGCAACCGAAGACGCTGCGGCTCATCGCCGCGGCGCTGGGCCTGGAATCGGGGGAGCAGGCGCTGCTCACCGGGGCACCGGATCACATCGAGACGGTGCCCCGCGAGCTGCCCCGGGCGCTCGCGGCCTTCGCCGGGCGCGAAGGCCACCTGGACGCGCTCGTCGCCGCGGTCGACGACGGCGCGACCGTCGTCGCCGTCCACGGCATGGCCGGCGTCGGGAAGACCTCCCTGGCCGTGCGGGTCGCCCACGTCCTCGCCCCCCGGTACCCCGACGGGCAGCTCTTCGTGGACCTCCACGGGTTCACCCACACCGTCGGACCCCGCCAGGACCTCGAATCGGTGCTGACACGCGTGCTGCGCGGCCTCGACCTGGCCGACCGCACCCTGCCCGCGGACATCGACGAACTCACCGCCCGCTACCGCAGCATCCTCGCCGACCGCCGCGTGCTCGTGGTCCTCGACAACGCGGCGAGCGCCGAACAGGTCGAGGCCCTGCTCCCGGGCACGCCCGACGGCCTCGTCCTGGCGACCAGCCGCAGGGACCTGTCCTCGCTGGCCGGATCGTACTCGGTGCCGCTGGAGCCGCCGCCGATCCGCGAAGCCGTCGCCATGATCGGCGCCGCCGCCGCGGGCCGCACCACCGTGACCGAGGCCGTCGCGATCGCCGAGCGCTGCGGGCGCCTGCCCCTGGCGATGGGCCTGGCGGCGGCCCGCCTGCGCAGCCGCCCCCTCTGGGGCGCCGCGGACCTCCTGGAGCGCCTCGCCGACGAGGACCGCCTCCTCGACGAACTCGACATGGGCCACCGCGGCGTGGCCGCCGCGCTGCGCGCCTCCTACCTCGAACTCGACGCCGACCACCAGCGCCTGCTGCGCCGGCTCAGCCTCATCCCCGGCGACGAGGCCGACGTCCAGGCCGCGGCCGCGCTGTGCGAGACGGGGGAGGAGCAGGCGTCCGCGATGCTGGAATCCCTCGTGGACGTCCACCTCGCCGAGACCCGCAGCCCCGGCAGGTACCGCCTCCACGACCTGGTGCGGCTGTTCGCCTCCCGGCTCGCGGCGAAAGAGGACACCGCGGCCGAACTCGAGGCGGCGACCGGCCGGCTCGTCGGCGCCTACCTCCACTTCGCCTATCAGGCGGCCGCCCGACTGCACCCCAACAAGCGCCGGTTCACCGAGGGCGCGGCCGCACACGGCACCGACCTCCCCGGCTTCGCCGACCAGCCCGACGCCCTGGCGTGGTTCCAGACCGAACGCAGCAACCTGGAGGCCGCCGTGGTCGCGGCGGCCCACGACGGCCGCCTCGAGCAGGCCTGGCACCTCGCCGCCGCGTTCAACGCGTTCTTCGTCCACGATCCGGACGTCGGCCCCCACGCCACGGTCAACCGGATCGCGCTGGACATCGCCCGCCGCACCGGCGACGCCCGCAAGGAGGCCTTCACCCTCGGCGATGCGGGCCGCCAGCTCCTGGCCGCGGGCAGGCACCGCGAGGCGATCGACCTGCTCGAGCGGTCCGTCGCGCTCAAACGGGACCTGGGCGAGTTCAGCGACGCGGCGCTGACGCTGGCCAACATCGGCGTCCTCCACCGGCGGTCCGGGCGGTTCGCCGAATCCGTCGCGATGCACGAGGCGGCGCTGGCGCAGGCGGAGGAGGCCGCGGACGAGGCCGCGGCGGCGCTCATCCGCACGAACACGGTCGTGCCGCTGCTGCGCCTCGGCCGTTTCGACGAGGCCGAGCGCCTGCTCTCGGCGGCGGAGCGGCGGCTCGACGCCGGCGACGAGCACAACCGCATCCGCATCGAGGTCTTCCGCGGCGTCCTGGTCCGCGAAGGGGGCGACCCGGCGCGGGCCGTGGACATGCACGTGGCCAGCCTCAAGGCGTACCGGGGCGAGGGCGTCAAGGCCGATGTGACCGCGACGCTCATCGAGCTCGGGGAGGACCTGCTGCGGCTGGGCCGCTACGACGAGGCGGCCGGCCATCTCGACCGGGCCGTGGAGCACGCGGTGAAGCTCGTCGACCCGTCCCTGGAGCGCTCCGCCCGCAACGACCTCGGCCGCGCCCTCACCGCCGCGGGGAGCATCGAGGAGGCGATCGACCAGCACGAGCGGGCCGCGGCCCTGGCATCCTCCACAGAGGACGCCTATGAGCTGGCGCGGGCCCACCACGGCCTGGCCGAGGCCTACCGCGAGAAGGGCGACATGCCGACCGCGCTGGAGCACCTGCGGCGCGCCGCCGGCGGCTACGCGTCCTGCGAAGTGCCCGAGGCGGCCGCGGTGGCCGAACAGCTGCGAGCACTCTCGACGTGAAACGCCGCCGCCGGAAACGCCCCTAGGCACGGCGACCGACCACGGCCCGGAACCGCTTGGGCCCGGTGATCACGCCCCACCGCCGTCGGGGCGGGCCCGGCCGCGTCGTGGCCGTCCGGTCCGCGAGCAGTCCGGCGGCGGTCTCCAGCGGCGCGTTCGAGACGTGGACACCGGTGCGGATGCGCGGCCTTGCACCGTAGGGCACCGCGATGTGTCCTCCATTCATCCGGGCGACCAGAAGCCGCTGCGAAATCCGTACGCCGAGTACATCAGCAGGCGGCTGCGGAATCGAGGCGGAGAACCGGCGGGAAAGCGGCAGGAATCGCGCCCGGCGGCCTCGTGAAGTGCGCCTGTGCGCAGGTCGGCGCGGGGATCGCGAGTGCGGCGGACCGTGCTCACGCGTTACAGTCGCCGCCATGGCAGCGAAGAAGGTCGAGAGGTTCGGCAACGGCACCCCCTATGTCCCCGCCGGGAATTGGACGAAGTGCTTCGCCTGGCTGATCGACTTCGCGGTGTTCGTGCTGGGGCTTGTCGCCGGCGTCGTGGCGCTGGTGGCGGTCGACATGTCCCGGGGCCTCGACGACGCCGTGATCGCGCTGGTCATGATCGCCTGGTGGCTGGTCTTGCCGCTGCTGTACGGCCTGTGCCTCCGGAACGGCCGCGCGCTCGGCGCGATGTGGACCGGCACCCGCCTGGTGCGGGTGAGCGACGGCGGCCGCATCGGCGCGAAGGGCCCCTGGGCCATGTTCGTGCGATTGATCCTGCTGCCCGCCGCGATCCTCGGGGCGCTCACCGGCGGCGGTCTCGCGGGCGGCAGCCTGCAGCGGACCAGCATCGACATGGCGCGGACCCGCCAACTGCACGTCCAGGGCTATTCGCTGCCGCCCCGCTGAACCCGTGCGCAGATGCGCCGGCGCACCGAACCCGGTGCACCGGCGCTTCGCGGCAGGTCGATCAGCCGGAGACGATCTTGTGGTACTTGCGCGGCAGGTATCCGGCCGCCCTCAGGTTGGAGATGGTGTACGTCTTGCAGCGCATGCCCATGACGGCGGTCGTCAGCTCGTAGAGCCGCATCGACCCGGACGGCGTGGTCCACTTCTCGAAGATCATGCAGTGGTAGTCGTACTTGTTGATGACGTCGCCGGGCTTGAGGTCCGCCCAGTCGATCACCGAGGAGATGTTCGGGATGCTGCGCGTGCTGTGCCCGGGGGTGGGGCTGTGCCAGCTCATCGAGGCGAAGCCCGAGCAGTCCTGACGGTAGGTGTGGTTGCCCTCGCGGTCCGAGGCACGCCTGCCTTGATTGTATGAGATGTCCCGGTTGTACCAGTTCCGTGCCCGCAGGAGCACTTCGGAGCGCCGGATGTTGCCGTTGTAGGCGGCTTCGGCGGGACTGGCGACGACGAGCGCGGGGATCGCCGCGGCGGGGAGGACGGTCGCCACCTGGATCAGGCGGCGCCGCGAGATGTTCGGTCGTTCCTGTTGGTCGGTCATGTGCGTCTCCTTGAGGGGATTCGAGAACGGGAGGTCCGGCCGACGCCTCGACGCCGGTTGGGCGACGGGACTTCGACCCGTTCCCAGAGGCTAGGACGGGCCGGTGGACGCGATCCGACACCGAAACCCGTACTCGGCCCGTACCGGAGCCGATCGACGGGCCGCCCCGCCCGGGTTTTACGCGTCGGCCGGGAATTCCCGCCGGTATCCCGCCGGTGCTCCGCCTCGCAGAACCCGCTGACAGGGGACAGAATGGGCAGAGCTTCACTCCGATTGAAAGGCTTCACAGTGCCCATCAGAAATGCAGCCGTCCTGCCGCTCGCCTTCGCCGTCATCGGGCTCTCCGCGTGCAGCTTCGGATCCGAGCCCACCGTCTCCGGTGCGGACCTCTCCGAGGCGGCCGCGGACGCGTTGGAAGGCGAGATCGGCGAGCGCCCCGAGGTCGACTGCGGCGACGAGGCGATCGAAGTCGCCGAGGGCAAGGAGGTCGAGTGCCTCGTGACCGTCGCCTCGACCGGTTCGGAGTTCGACGCGACCGTCACGTTCAACGGCGTCAACGGCGACGAGTGGGACTTCGACGTGCAGGTGGCCTCCGAGCCCAACAACGCGCCGAGCGAAGCCCCGTCGACCGACCCCGCCGATGCCCAGTCCTCGGCGCCGGCCGACGACGGCGGCACCATTCAGGTCACCGCCGAGGAGTTCTCCAAGGCCGTCGCGGACGCCCTGGTCGAGCAGTGGGGTTCGCTCCCCGAGATCGACTGCCGTACCGATGTGAGCATGTACGCGGGTGCGATTCACTACTGCGAGCTGGTCGACGGCGCGGACCGATACACCATCACCATCACCATCGACAGCGTCGTGGGCAACCAGTTCTACTTCACCGCCGAGCTGGCCGACACTCCGAACTAGTTCCAGTGCGGGCGCCGCCTACACGGTCTGGCGGCGCCGCACGATCTCGGTGATCCAGGCGGGCGCGTAAGGGGACGTGCAGTTCGGCGGCGTCGGGTAGTCCTTGAGGACTTCCAGGCGCTCGCCGATGTCCATGGCGCGGGCGCGGTACTCGGGGTGGTCGATCCCGATCTGGGCCAGGCAGTGGTTCATCGCCCACTGCAGGCGGTCGGGCGCGTCCCGCATCTGCGCCTCGATGACGTCGAGGATCGCGGCGAGGTCGAGCCCCTCGGGCCGCTTCGCCACGCGCTCGGTCGTCAGCGCCCATCCGGCGCTGGCGACCACCGGGTCAGGGTCGGCCGTCCACGACAGGCGCAGCGCCTCGGCGCCGGGGTGCTTCTTCACCACGTAGTTCACGAGCCAGTCGTGGACCTTCGGAGTGCGGGCCTCGCGGAGCATGACGTCGAGCTCGTCGCGCTCGAACGCCTTGGGGCGGCAGATCAGGAGCGCGAGCAGCCTCGCGGCGCCGTCGCCGGTCTCCCACAGCTCCCGTGCGAGGTCCTGCTGGGTCTTGAGCCGCTTCGCGATGGCCCGCAGCTTGGTGAGGTTCACGCCGTGGTCGTCGCCGTGCCGCTCGTTGACCTCGCGGATCTTGGGGTCCTCGAGCGCGGCCAGTTCGGCCAAGACCTCGTCCTTCTGTGTCGTCACCTCGGTCTCCGTCCCTCTCGTGTGAGGGGCAGTCTACGACTCGGGGCCGACATCCGCATCGGATGCGGGGTCAGGTCGCCAGGCCGTGCCGGTAGGCGTAGACGACCGCCTGGACGCGGTCGCGGAGGCCGAGCTTGGCCAGGATGCGCGACACGAAGGTCTTCACGGTCTCGGGGCTGATGACCAGGACCGCGGCGATCTCGCCGTTGGAGCGGCCGTCGGCGATGAGGCGCAGGACCTCCAGTTCGCGCGGGGTCAGGGGCAGGTGCGCGGGGTCCTCGCCGGTGGGGCGGATGCGGGCGGCGTACCTGCCCACGAGCGCGCGCGTCACGTCAGGGTCGAGCAGCGCCGCACCCGTCGCGACGGTTCGGATTCCTTGCAGCAGTTGGGAAGGCGGCGCGTCCTTGAGCAGGAATCCGCTCGCCCCGGCGCGCAGCGCCTCGTAGACGTACTCGTCGAGGTTGAACGTGGTCACCACCAGGACCTTCACCGGATCGGCGACCGCGGTGCCGGCGAGCAGTCGGGTGGCCTCGATGCCGTCGAGCACCGGCATGCGCACGTCCATGAGCACCACGTCGGGCCGCAGGCGCCGGGCCAGGTCGACCGCGGTCCGCCCGTCGCCGCACTCGCCCGCGACCTCCAGGTCCGGCTGCGCGTCGATGATCGTCACCAGCCCGGTGCGGATGAGCATCTGGTCGTCGCAGACCAGGACCCTGATCGGCGCGGTCACGACGGGCTTCCCGCGGGGATGCGCGCCCGCACGACGAATCCGCCGCCGGTCAGGTCGCCCGCGCTGAATTCGCCGCCGAGGACGTCGACGCGTTCGCGCAGGCCCTCCAGTCCCCGCCCGCCGCCGCGGACCTCGGACCGGCGGCCGGAGCCGTCCGTGCTCACCTCCACGGTGATCTCCCTTCCCCGGTGGCTCACCTGCACCGAGGTGCGGCTGCCGTGGGCGTACTTGAGGGCGTTGGTCAAGGACTCCTGCACGATGCGGTACGCGACGAGGTCGGCGCTGCCGGTCGACTCCGCGGGCGTGCCCTCCTCGGTGAACTCGACCGGCTGCCCGGCCCGGCGCGTCTGCTCCACGAGCGTGAGCAGTCGGCCGACCGGCGGTGTCCTGGGTTCGCCGTGGTCGGGGTTGAGCAGGTCGAGCAGGTGCCGCAGGTCGGTGGTGGCCTGCCGTCCGGTGTCGCCGACGGCCTTCAGGGTCTGGTCGAGGCGGTCGGGCGTGCCGGTGAGGTACCGGGCCGCCTCGGCCTGCACGATCATCGCCGTCACATGGTGGGTCACGACGTCGTGGAGTTCGCGGGCGATGCGGGTGCGCTCGGCGGTGCGCGTGGCCTCGGCGATGTGCCGGCGGCGTTCGACCTCGGCCGCCCGAGTGGCGCGCAGCCAGGCCCCGACGCCCCACCCGGCGGCCGCCAGGAGGTAGAACATGACGAAGTCCTCGAGGCCCTCGGTGGAGCCGAGTTCGACGAGCGCGAACGCGAGGGCGATGTAGGCCGCCGTGAGGACCGCCCCGGCCGTCCGGCGGTACCGCTCCAGGTGGGCGCCCGAGCTGACGAGGGCGATCGGGAGGGCGGTGCCGGCGACGATGTGGTAGCTGCCGAGCATGGAGACGATGAAGCCGAGCGCCACCAGGGCCAGGCTGGCCGCCGGCCACCGCCGCCGGCCGGCCAGCGGGAGGCACAGGAGGACGAGCACCACGACCGTCATGGGGCCGAACGGTTTCGAAGGCAGATCGCCGACCTGTGTCGCCTGGTCCTGGAAGGTGGGCACGAGCGAGAATCCGGCGAGCAGCAGACCGAGCGGGAGGTCCCGGACCGTGACGTCGAGTCGACGCCACAGTTCCGGGAGGCGCCGAAGCTGGTTCACCGGGGCAGTCTAGCGACGGCTTCGGCGCGGGCGGCGCGTCGGAGGGGCACGAGGTAACCGCGACGCTTTGCCAGCCAGAGGAACACGATGGTCGCCAGGACGCCGAACACGACCGCGTAGAGGCTGCCTTCGGGGCCGAAGTCGCCGCCGGTGATCAGCGTCGGGCCGGAGGTGGCGGCGTCGAGGAGGCCCTGCGGGGTGCCGTTGCCGGAGACCTCGGTGCTGAAGATCGCGGAGGCGGCGAAGTTCCAGCCGAAGTGGATGCCGATGGGCACCCACAGGCTCCGGGTGGCGATGTATGCGGAGCCGAGCATCAGGCCGGCCTCGATCGCGATGGCGACGGCGCCCCACAGGGTCGCGTTGGGGTTGGCGAGGTGGACCATGCCGAACACGAAGCCGGTGAAGGCCAACGTGATCACGGTCCCCCACCACTGCTCGAGGACGCGGTACAGCACGCCGCGGAACAGGAGCTCCTCGGTCACGGAGGCCGCCGCCATGAATCCGAACAGGCCGATCATGGCCTCGGGCTCGCCGATGCCGTCCACTTCGTAGTGTCCGAGGAAGGCGATGTTCACGATGACGAGGCCGAACAGCCCGATGCCGAGCAGCGTCCCCCAGCCGGTGCCGGTGACCGCGCCCTTCCGGCCGAGCTCGACGGCCGCGCGGCGCTCCGTCAGGCGGACGATCCACCGGTAGACGACCACCGAGAGCACGGCCGTGGCGAGTCCGATCACCAGGGCCGGCCACTGGTTCTCCTCGAACGCCACCATGGCCATGTTGCCGCCGAAGGCGACCACCGCGATCGCCAGGAGTTGCCACACCAGTCTCATGAATATTCCCTCCACAGTTCCGCGGCAGGGGTGCCGCGCCTGCACTGAACGCTACGGATCGGCCGGCCCCGCGTCGTCCCTGCGAAGTTGACACCTGCGCGTAGCTCCCATGGGGGACAGGTGATCGCGACGGGACCGACCGTGTCGGACCCGATAGGCAGTCACTGCCCTCTGGCAGTGACTGCCTATACTGAAATCATGGATTCCGATGCCGCCGAACCGCCGGGCCTGCAGGCGCGCAAGAAGCTCGCCGCCATGCACCGCATCCAGGACGCCGCCCTCGACCTGTTCGAGGAGCGCGGCTTCGACGACGTCGCCATCGAGACGGTCGCCGCCGCGGCCGAGGTCTCGCCGCGGACCGTCTACCGCTACTTCGGCTCCAAGGAGATGCTCGTCATCTGGGACGAGGAGGACGAGTTCACCCTCAGCCCCCTGACCGACCAGTTCGCCGGCGCCGACCCGATCGGCGCGCTGCGCGAGGCCCTGCGCGCCGGCTTCGCGGCCATGAGCGACGCCGACCTGCGGCTGATCCGGCGGCGCGTCGCACTCATCTACCGCCACCCTGCGATCGAGGCCGCGCTCATCCTCCACGCCTACGAGAAGTCCCGGGCGATCGTGGCCGCCGTGCCGGAGCGCGGCGACCGGCTCGAGACCCAGGTCTTCGTGCACGCCTTCATAGGCGGCGCTCTCGGAGCGATCCGGCACTGGTGCCTCAACGGGTTCGCCGAGCACCCGTACGAGTGCATCGACCGGGCCCTCACCCTCCTCGAACACGGCTTCACCGACCCCCGAAAGCGAGCGACCCCGCCATGACCGCCGTACGCAACGTCCTCATCTCCGGAGCGAGCATCGCGGGACCCGCGCTCGCCCACTGGCTGCACCGCCGCGGCATCCGCAGCACCGTCGTCGAGAAGGCGCCCGAGCGCCGGACCGGCGGCTACGCCGTCGATGTGCGGGGCGCGGCCGTCGACGTGGCCGAGCGGACCGGCGTCCTCGACGACATCCGCGCGGCCACGACCGGCATCGCGCACGTCTCGGTCGTCGACGCGGAAGGCAAGGCCCGCACCGGCTTCGGCACCGGACTGGTCGCGCCCGGCGAGCGGTCCGCGGAGATCCTCCGCGGCGACCTCGTGCACCTGCTGTGCGACGCCGCCTCCGACGCCGAGTTCCGCTACGGCGACTCCATCACGGCCCTGGACCAGGGCGGCGACCACGTGACCGCCTCCTTCGAAGGCGCCCCGGCAGAGCCCTTCGACCTCGTCGTGGGCGCCGACGGACTCCACTCGAACGTCCGGTCCCTCGCGTTCGGCCCCGAACGGCCGTACCGGCGCTTCCTCGGCAGCTACGTCAGCATCGCCACGATCCCGAACCGGCTCGACCTCAGCGGCGAGGCGCGGCTGTTCAACACCCCCGGCCGCGTCGCCGGCCTGTACCAGACCCACCGGTCCGAGGGCGCGAAGGCACTGCTGCTGCACCGCACCGAAGCAGAGACCGACATCGACCGCCGCACCCCCGAGGAGCAGCGCGCGCACCTGCGCGCGGTGTTCGCCGGGGCGGGCTGGGAGACCGACCAGATCCTGTCCGACATGGACGACGCGGCGGACTTCTACTTCGACTCGGTCACCCAGATCCACATGGGCGGCTGGTCGAAGGGCCGCGTCGCCCTCCTCGGCGACGCCGGCCACTGCCCCTCGCCGATGTCCGGGCAGGGCACGAGCCTCGCCCTGGTCGGCGCGTACGTGCTCGCCGAAGAACTCGCGCGGCAGGCGACGCCCGAGGCCGCGCTCACCGCCTACGAACGGCGCATGCGCCCGTACGTGAGCGCCAACCAGGCGATCGCCGACCCCGGACTCGCGTTCATCGCCCCGCGCACGCGCTTGGGCATCGCGGCCCGCGACGCCCTGCTCAAATCCGGGCCGCTCCTGTCGTTCCTCAGCCGGTTCGACACCAAGCTCTCCAAGGCGTCCGAGGCCATCGCCCTCGACGAGCGGTGACGCGCCCGCAGCGACGACGGGCCCGTCCCGTGAATCCACGGAACGGGCCCGAATCGCTACGACAAGACCTCGCGGCCACTACGCCGAGAGGACCTCGCGCAGGGCCGCGGCGAACTCGTCCGGCTTCCCGGTCTGGCCGTACTCGCCGCCGAGGTACGCGGCGTGGTCGCCCGGGAGCACGGTCGGCTCGATGCCGAGGCGCTCGGCCAGGGCGCGCGGGGCGCGGGCGGCCAGGGTCTCGCCCGAATCGGCGCCGACCCCGAGCACGATGCGCGTCGAGGCCGCACGCAGCGCGTCCACGTCGTACTCGTAGGCGTTGCACGTGACGATGTTCTGACCCACGAGCGGGTCGTCGCGGCTGCCGTCGTCCTCGGTCGGGAGGCCGAACGCCGCCGGGTCGGGCGCGGGCTGCGCCAGGTACTCGGCGGTGATCGGCCCGTCGTACGAGACCAGCGCGATGAACTTCGCCATGGCCGGACCGAAACCGGAGGCCAGGTACGTGTCCTGGATGTCCTTGCAGGCGGCCATGGCCTCCTTGCGGTCGGGCAGTTCGCTCGGCGAGGGCGGCTCGTGCGCCACGACCGTGCGCACCAGCTCCGGATGCGCGGTCACGAGCGCGAGCGCGTTCACCGCGCCGCCGCTGGTCGCGAACAGGTCCACCGGACCGCCGCCGACCGCGTCGATGAGCCGGCGGAGGTCGTCCGCGTGCTCCTCGGGCGTGGACTCGGCGGCGCCGTCGGTGCGGGCGCTCCGCTCGGCCCCGCGCGGGTCGTAGGTGACCACGCGGCGGTCGGCGAAGTGCGAGGCGAGCGTCGCGAAGCCGGCCGCGGCCATCGGCGAGCCGACCGCCAGCAGCGTCGGCGAGCCGTCGCCGGCGCCTTCGCGGACGTCGTAGTGCAGCACGGCTCCGGGCGCTTCCAGGGTGTGCGATCGGGGCTCGGTCATGGTGACTCCTCACTCGAAACGGGTTCCTCGGGTAAGACGAGCCTGGACCAACGGATTCATCGCCGCACGGATTTCCCGAACCGCGGTTACGGTGAGGCCATGACCGATTTCGACGAACTGCTCGCGCTCGAACGCTCCGGCTGGGACGCGCTGTGCGAGGGCACCGGAGCGGCGTTCTACGGCTCCCGCATGACCGAGGACGGCCGCATGGTCCTGGCCCACGGCGTCGCGATGGACCGGGCGCAGGCGGCCGCATCCCTCCGGGACGCCCCGCCCTGGGCGGGCTACGAACTCACCGACGCGACCCTCGTCCCGCTCGGCGAGGGGGCCGCCGCCCTCGTCTACACCGGCCGGGCCTGGCGCGAAGGCTCCGAGACGCGGTTCGAGGCCCTGATGTCCTCGGCGTACGTGCGCACCGCCGACGGGTGGCGGCTGGCCCTGTACCAGCAGACGCCGATCCCCGACTGAGCCGACCACTGCGAAACGACCCGAGGCCCTTGCCGCAGTAGGCGACCGGCCTACTGGGTCACGATGGAGACCACGGTCCCGGTGGTCACCGCGACGATCGCGGCGTTCGTCGCCACGATCGCGTCCTTGACCGCCTCGGCCGCCCAGTTCCCCTCGATGATGGCGTCGGCCCGCTTCCCCAGCGCCGTCCATGAGAGCTCGGGGTACTCGAGGACCTGCTGCATCTGCCCGCTCGCGGCCAGCAGCGCGATGACCGCCCCGGTCCGCGGATCGGGGTCCCGGCCCTCCACGAGCACCGCCTCGATCTGCTCGCGCAGCTCCGCCTCGTGGCGCACGTCGGCCGCGGGCCAGGAGGTGGAACGGAAGAGCCCCAGCACCTTCTTCGTGTTCCGCCGCACCAGGCCGCGCTCGACCAGCCGGTCCGCGACGGGCACGCGCAGCTTCGTGCCGATCAGGATCAGCAGCTCCTGGGCCGTACGCGGCTTCTTCGCGACGACCTCATACGCCTCGGCGAGCATCGGATCGGACGGCGGCCGCCCTTCCACGGCATGGACCTTCGCCGCGGCGAACTTGCGCTGCGCCGGCTCGAACCGCACGTGCCCGTCGAGCGCGAGCTCGATCAGGACCGCGCCGCCCAGCGGGTAGTACAGCGTCCCCTCCCCGGCGATGTACCCCTTCTCGTCGTCGAGGAGGAGCAGGAGCAGGTCTTCGACGATGAGCGTCGACGTTCCGTCGGTCGGCGATTCCATGCCAGGAGTCTGCCTCAAGTCCGCGAACCTGTCGAGGGCATGCGGGAAACCCGGCCCATGGCCGTGCCCGGTCCACCCGGGTACATTTCGCTGGCACTGGAAGCACGAACGGCGAAGGAGTCGGCGGGTATGGAGCGAATCGGGATCATCGGCGTGGGCGAGATCGGCAAGGCGCTGGTCACCGGGATGTGCGAAGGCGTCGCGGATCCCCCGCAGGTGCTCCTGTCCCCCCGAGGCGCACGGACCTCCGCCGAACTGGCCGAACGGTACGCGGGCGCGACCGTGTGCGCGGACAACCAGGACGTGATCGAGCGGTCCGACCTCGTGGTCATCGCGGTCCGGCCGCAGGACTTGACCGCGCTCGAAGGACTGCGAGTCGGACCGGAGAAGCTGGTGCTCAACGTGATGGGCGGGATCTCCAACGACGACCTGCGGCGGACGCTCGGCACCGACGCCGAGATCGTGAAGGCGATACCGCTTCCCGCCGTGAGCGAACGGCGCTCGATCACCGTCACCTACCCGTCCCACCCGGTGGTGAACCGGCTCTTCGACGCCCTCGGCGGCGCGCAGCCCCTGCGGGACGAGTCGGAGCTCGACATCCTCCAGGCGCTCACCGCGACGCTCTCCACCCACTACCACTACCTGACCGCGCTCTCCTCCTGGGCGGTCAAGCAGGGCATCGCGCCGGAGGACGCGGACCGCTTCCTGCGCGGCCTCTTCCAGAACCTCGGCCGCAGCCTCGGCGACCACGACCGCTCGCTGCAGGAGCTCGCGACCAACCACGAGACGCCCGGCGGCTTGAACGAGCGGATCCGCACCGCCTGGTTCGACCCCAACGCCGACGCGCTGGCCGAGTCCCTCGACGACCTCCTGGCCTCCTTCGACCGCGACTGAACCTGCGACGAACGCGTGGAGGCGGGCCCGAACGGGCCCGCCTCCACGCGTTCCTGCCGGTCAGGCCCGGCGCGCCTCCGCGACGAGCGCGTTCACCCGCTCGCGTTCGGCGCGACCCCAGGTCTCCTTGGTGACGAGGATGCCGACGAGGCCGACGAGCGCGGCGCCCAGGTACAGCAGCGACGCACCCGGCCAGCCGAACGCGCCGACGAGCGCGGCCGCCAGGAGCGGCGCGAAACCGCCGATCGCGGCGGCGATCTGGTATCCGAGCGAGGCGCCCGAAGTCCTCGTCGCCGTGCGGAACTGCTCGGTGAGCAGCGCGCCCTGCGTGCCCGTGAGGGCGGCGTGGATGAGGCCGATGCCGATGATGAACACCGTCACGACCAGCACCGGTTCACCCTGGTTCGTCAAGAGGTACATGGGGAAGGCGAACAGCGCCGCCGCGATGCAGCCGGCGATGTAGATGGGCCGCCTGCCAATGCGGTCGGTGAGGCTGCCCGCCAGGAACGTCACGGCGATCGCCGTGATGCTCGCGGCCGTGATGGCGCCCAGGGCCACCGAGCGCAGTTCGGGTTCGCGCTCGGTGATGTAGTTGAGCAGGTAGGTCGCCGTCGAGTAGTACGCGAAGGACTCCACGACGCGCAGGGCGATCACGCGGAGGATGCCCCGCCAGTCGTTGCGCAGGGTCGCGAGGAACGGGTTCTTCTCGGTCTTCCCGGCCGCCTGCGCCTCCTGGAACTCCGGCGATTCGGACAGGCGCGAGCGCACGAACAGCGCGACGATGACGAGCACGGCGCTGAACAGGAACGGCGTGCGCCACTGCCAGTCGCCTTCGAAGGTCGAGCTCCAGGCGAACATGCCGCTGGCGAGGGCGATGCCCAGCGGGTTGCCCGACTGGGGGATGGCGGCGAACATGCCGCGCCGGTGCCACGGCGCGTGCTCGTAGGCCATCGTGATCGCCCCGCCCCACTCGGCGCCGAACGCGAGGCCCTGGACCATGCGGATCGCCGTGAGGATGATCGGCGCGGCCACGCCGATCTGCGCGTAGGTCGGCATCAGGCCGATGGCGAAGGTCGCGGCGCCCATGACGATCATGGCGCCGACGAGCACCGGCTTGCGGCCGAACCGGTCGCCGAGGTAGCCGCCGACCGCGCCGCCGAGCGGGCGCATCACGAAGCCGACCGCCAGCGTGGCGAAGGCGAGCAGGGTGCTCACCAGCGGGTCCTCGGAGGGGAAGAACACGGGGCCGAAGTAGAGCGCGGCCGCCGTGCCGTAGGCGATGAAGTCGTAGTTCTCGACGCTGGTGCCGAGGGCGGCGGCGAAGGCGGTCTTGACGCGGTCCTTCGAGCCGAGCGGGCTGCTCTTGGTCGCGGTTCCTGCCTGCGACATGGGGATCTCCTTTGATCGGGGTGGACGGGTGGACGGCCGGCCGGAGCCGGCTAATCGAGGGCGTTGAGCTTGGCGACGCGGCGGCGGGTGTCCTCGTCGTCGTCGAAGACGGCGTCGAGGAACTCGCGCACGATGTCGGGGATCAGCGCGTGGGGGACGAGCCAGGCGCCCATGGCGATGGCGTTGGCGTCGTCGTGCTCGACGGCCTGGTGCGCCGAGTACGGCTCGTGGGCGAGCCCGCACCGGATGCCCGGGAGCTTGTTGGCGGCCATGACGGCCCCCTGCCCGGTGCCGCAGACGAGGACGGCGCGGTCGGCCCGCCCTTCGATCACCGGTCGGCAGGTGGCCTCCGTGATGTCCGGGAAGTCCACCGGGTCGGTGCTGTCGGTGCCGCAGTCGACGACCTCGTGGCCGAGGCCTTCGATGAGGGCCCTGACGGTGTCCTTCATGGGGAAGCCTGCGTGGTCGGCGCCGAGCGCGATCTTCATCGGGTGGTCCTTTCGACGGTGTTCTCTTCGGGCGCTTCGGATCCGGCCTCTGCAGAGATCTGCTCCGGAGGTCCGGGGTACCGGTCGAGCGCCTCGACGTCGGCCCTCATGGGAATCGACGTGGAGGCTCCCGGCCTGGTGACCGCGAGGGACGCGGCGTCGAGGGCGCGTCGGAGCCGCTGGGGGAGCGGCAGGTCGGCGAGCGCCGCGAAGTAGCCGGCGAACGTGTCGCCGGCGGCGGTGGTGTCGACGGCCGCGACCTGCCGCGCCGCCGCGCGGCCCGTCTCGCCGCCGACGCGGTAGACCGCGCCCTCGTCGCCGAGAGTGCAGATGACGTCGGCGCCGATCGCCGCGGCGACCTTGCCGAGCAGCGGTTCGAGTGAAGTGTCGGTGACCCCGAGTAGGGTTGCGATCCGGCCGAGCTCATGTTCGTTCACCAGGAGGAGGTCATGCCGATCAACCAGTTCCTCTGAGGACTCCGGTGCGGGGGCCGCGTTCCAGACGACCGAAGCGCCGCCTTCGCGGGCGAGACCGGCGGCGAGGCGCGAAGTCTCGGCCGGGACCTCGTTCTGGAGCAGCAGCACGTCGCCCGGTCGCAGCGCGGTACACGCTTCCCGCACGGCCGCTTCGGGAATCGCGTGATTGGCGCCGGCGACGACGACGATCGAGTTCTCGGCGGCGTCGTCGATGAACACGAAGGCGCGGCCTGACGGGACGCCGTCGAGGCGGGTGACGCCTTCGACGTCGACACCGTCGGCTTCGAGTGCGGCGAGCACCGCGGTGCCGTCCTGAGCGCCGACCGCGCCGACCATCCGCACGTCGGCCCCCGCCCGGGCGGCGGCCACGGCCTGGTTGGCGCCCTTGCCGCCGAGCGCGGTGTCGGCGGACCGCGCACTGAGCGTTTCGCCGGGTGCAGGGAAGCGCGGCACGCGCACGGCGTCATCGATATTGATACTGCCGACCACCAGCACGCGGTTACGAGCGAGCGGGCGGCCCGCGGAGTCCACTTCGGCCGATGGTGCGGGTACCGGAGTGGCGTTGACCAGCGGGCGGCCCGCGGGGTTCGCTTCAGCCGAGGGCGCGGGTACCGTAGCGGCGCTGACCGACGGGTGGCCCGCGGAGCCCGCCTCGGCCGACAGCGCGGGTTTGGTCGAAGCGCCCCATCGCAGTCGCCCGGCGCTGCCGATCGCCGGTGCGGGATCCGTTGGCGCGCTGGGGAGTCCACGGAGCACCGCTCCGGCCTCGGGTGTCGGCCCGCTTGCGGATGCTCGCTCCGGTTCGCCGAGCCGTGCGAATTCGGTCGGAGCGTTCGTGTTCGCTCGTCGGAGGGCATCCGGGGCGCTCATGCGCGGTCTCCTTCCGAGCGGTCGATGAACGAGGTCGCGATGCGCTGCGAGGTTGCGGTGCCGCCGCCGATGAGGTCGAGCAGGCCCCGCACGCCGGCGCGGCCGATCTCGGGGGCGTCGTTGCAGACGGCGCTGACGGGCGGCGAGGTGAACGCGAACCACTCGACGTCGTCGAAGGAGACGATCTCGATGCGCGAGGCCGCTTCGGCCCCGAGCCGTTCGCGCAGGGCGCGCATGGCGCCGAGCGTGGTCTGCCCGTTGGCGCCGAACACGGCGGTGGGCCGGGTGCCGCGGTCGAGGATGCGCAGCATGGCCTCGGCGGCGCCGTCCGCGAGGAAGTCCCCGGCGTCGATGAGCGCGTCGTCGGTGCTGATGCCGTGGGCTTCGCGCCCGGCCAGGTAGGCGTCGTGCCGCTCGGCACCGGTCGAGAAGCTCTCGGGGCCGCCGACGAAGGCGACGTCGCGGTGCCCGCGGCGCTGGAGCCAGGCGAGCGCCTGGGCGACGCCCCCGGCGTTGTCGGTGCCGTACAGCGGGAGGTCGACGCCGTCGATCGACCGGTTGAGCAGCACGACCGGGAGCTTC
The DNA here is from genome assembly GCF_900101745.1 of Glycomyces harbinensis. Classification (GTDB taxonomy): domain Bacteria; phylum Actinomycetota; class Actinomycetes; order Mycobacteriales; family Micromonosporaceae; genus Glycomyces; species Glycomyces harbinensis. The sequence goes on from NZ_FNAD01000001.1 coordinate 56,572, forward strand.
GAGGCGATCAGGGCCTCCAGGCGGGGGTTCTTCGGGCCCTGCGGCGACAGCAGCAGGCCGTCGATGCGCTGGGACGCGAAGGCGTCGATCACGGCGTCCGCCTGTTCGGCGTCCTCGTTGGCGTTGGCGAGCAGCAGGGTGTACCCGTGGGCGCGCGCCTCCTGCTCGGCCGCGTGGGCGAGTTCGGAGAAGAACGTGTTGCGGATGTCCGAGACGAGCAGCCCGAGCACGTCGGTGCGGGCGCGGCGCAGCGAGCGGGCCGGGCCGTTCGCGATGTAGCCGAGTTCGCGGGCGGCGGCGAGGACGCGGCTGCGGGAGTCGGGGGACGTCTGCGGACTGCCGCTGAGGACGCGGGACGCCGTGCCGACGGCTACGCCGGCGCGCGCCGCGACGTCTTTGATCGTGGCCAAGATGCCTCACCTCGTCGTGGAAACGATTCCATGGCGGAAACGTTTCCATCGTAACGCCGACCACTGCCGACCGCAACCCGGGTCCGGCGCGGCCCGCCGACGAGGGCGTTCACCGTTCGCGGAGTTCGCACTTGACGCGGGGCCGCGCACCTGTTGGAATATCCGCATCGTTCGAAACTTCCATGGAAAGTGTTGAAAACATGACCGGAATTTCCGACAATCGCGAGATCCGCCGCCACCGAGTCGCCGACGCCGAGGTCACGCTGGTGCGCGACGGGGAGCCGCTGGCCGGGCACGAGGTCGAACTGCGCCAGGTCCGGCACCGGTTCCTGTTCGGCTGCACCGGCTTCGAATTCCTCGACTACGCGAGCGGGACCTCCGAGGACCCGGAGCGCGACGAACGCCTGCTCGAGCAGTGGGAAGGCCTGTTCAACTTCGCGACCCTGCCGTTCTACTGGGGCCGCTTCGAACCCGAGCGCGGCAAGCCGGACACGGATCGCCTCGTGAAGGGCGCCGAGTGGCTGGCCGGGCGCGGGCACACCGTCAAGGGCCACCCGCTCGCCTGGCACACGGTCACCGCGGATTGGCTCCTCGACCTCGACAACGCCGCCATCGCGGCGGCCCAGACCGACCGCATCCGCCGCGAGACGACCCGCTTCGCCGGGGTGATCGACACCTGGGACGTCATCAACGAGGTCGTCATCATGCCGATCTTCGACAAGTACGACAACGGCATCACCAGGCTGTGCCGCGACATCGGACGCATTCCCATGGTGCGCATGGTCTTCGACGCCGCCCGAGAGTCCAACCCGGACGCGGTCCTGCTCCTGAACGACTTCGACATGTCCGCGGCCTTCGAATGCCTCATCGAGGGCGTGCTCGAAGCCGGGATCAAGATCGACGCCCTCGGCCTCCAGAGCCATATGCACCAGGGCTACTGGGGCGAGGAGAAGACCCTGTCGATCCTCGACCGGTTCTCCCGGTACGGGCTCCCGATCCACTTCACCGAGACCACCCTGCTCTCCGGGCACGTCATGCCGCCCGAGATCGAGGACCTCAACGACTACCAGATCGACTCGTGGCCGAGCACCCCCGAAGGCGAAGCGCGGCAGGCCGACGAGATCGAGCGCCACTACCGGACCCTGGTCTCCCACCCCGCGGTCGAGGCGATCACCTACTGGGGGATGAGCGACGGCGGCTGGCTCGGCGCACCGGGCGGCTTCGTGCGGGCCGACGGCACCGCCAAGCCCTCCTACGACCGCCTCCACCACCTCGTCAACGACGAGTGGGGACAGCGCCCGACCACGGTCGCCACCGACGCCGAAGGGCGCCTGCGCGTCAGCGGCTTCCTGGGCGACTACCGCATCACCTGGCGGGGCGAGGAGATCGACTTCGCACTGGACGAGGTGGGGGAGCAGCGGCTCACGCTGGAGATCTGACCGGGGCGGGCGTCCGGTCGGCGGAACGCCTGCGGCTCAGGCGGACTCGCGGACGACCAGGACCGGGTCGAAGATGACCGAGGTCGGGTCCGGCGACGGGTGCTCGATGCGTCCGAGCAGGAGCCGCACCATCTCGGCGGCCATCTCCTCCAGCGGCTGGCGGATCGTGGTGATGCCGGGCCGGCTGAGGCGGGCCGGGGCGCTGTCGTCGAAGCCGACGACGGCCACGTCCTCGGGGACCCGCCGCCCCCGGTCGTGCAGGACATGGATGGCGCCCTGGGCCATCAGGTCGCTCGCGGCGAACACCGCGTCGAGTTCGGGGACCCGGTCGAGCAGCTCCTTCATGGCGAGTTCGCCGCTGTCGTAGGTGAAGCCGCCCTCCGAGGACGGCACGAAGGCGCACCCGTGACGGGCCCAGCCCTCCTCGTACCCGGCCTGGCGCTCCTGCGCGGCCGGGATGCGCAGGGGGCCGGTGATCGCGACCGGCCGCCGGCATCCGCGCGAGGCCAGGTGGTCGGCGGCCATCCGGCCGCCCTCCCGGTGCGCGAGGTCCACATAGCTCACCGGCCCGGTCCGCGCTGGCCGCGCGAACCGCACCACGGGCCGGCCCACGGCGTCGAGCATCTCGGGCAGCCGCTCGTCGGGGAAGGTCGAGACCAGCAGCGCGCCGTCGGCGTTGCCCTGCTTGAAGTACGCGGTGATCGCGGCGTCGTCGGCCTCGTCCTCGGCGAGCATGAGCGCCGGGAAGATCCCGCGCGGCTTCAGCGCGCCGATGATGCCCGTCAGGAGCCGCCCGAAGAACGGGTCGGTGAGGAACTGGCCCGCGTTGAGGCTGTCGCTCAGGTCCGTGCCGGCGACGACCACGCCGACCGCCTCGCTGCGGCGGGTGACCAGCGACCGCGCGGCCCGGTTCGGCACGTAGCCGGTCTCCGCGACGGCGCGGCGCACGACCTCCTGGATGTCGGGGGCGACGTTGCGCGTCTCGTTGATGACCCGCGAGACCGTCGCACGGGAGACGCCGGCGACGCGCGCCACGTCCTCAAGGGTCGGTGAGGGATCAGCGCTCATCGCCCAGTTATAGCACACTCTTGGAAATCGCTCTCCCGTCAAGAAGACCGCAGTCGGTCTTATACCAGCCGAAAACGACGACGATTCCGGCCGATTCCAAGATATCGAAGAACTTGACAATCTCGAAATGCCGGGTTTAGCATGAGCATCATGGGAGAGCGCTCTCCCATTTTCCGCCCGTTCCTCTCCTCATCCAACCTCCCTGGAGGCCCATATGCAGGAACAACTCCCGACCACCGGCCGCCGTCTGCGGCGCCGCTCGGCCATCGGCGGCGCCGCCGCGGTGGCCGTCGCCGCGGGCATCGGCGCCGGCAGTTCGCTGGCCCGAGCGCAGGCCCAACCCCCGTCGGAATGCGGTGAGGCCACCGACCTCCTCCCTCCCACCGACGCCTACGACCCCGACCTCGGCCCCAACACCCGCGTCTTCGACGAATCGACCCCGGCCGCGGAGATCCAGAGCGCGGTCGACGCCATCACCGACCAGATGCGCACCAACCAGTTCGGCCGCGAGCGCCACGCGGTCCTGTTCCGCCCCGGCACCTACGCCGCCGACATCGACCTGCGGTTCTACACGCAGGTCGCCGGTCTCGGGCTGCTCCCCGGGGACGTGGTCATCAACGGCCACATCAGGGTCGAGGCCGACTGGCTCGGCCAGGGCGACGACCCGAACTACAAAGGCAATGCGACGCAGAACTTCTGGCGCTCGGCGGAGAACCTCACCGTCCGCAGCCCCGAGGGCCAGATCGCGCGCTGGGCCGTCTCGCAGGCCGCCCCGTTCCGCCGCATCGACCTCCAGACCGTGGAGATGCAGCTGTGGGACGGCTACATCGGCTGGTCCTCCGGCGGGTACTTCGCCGACTCCCGCTTCTCCGGCGCGGTCGTCTCCGGCTCGCAGCAGCAGTTCTTCACCCGCAACTCGAACCTCCAGGGCGGCTGGAACGGATCGAACTGGAACATGGTGTTCGTCGGCGTCGAAGGCGCTCCCGCGCACCACTTCCCCGACCCCGCGCACACCGTCGTCGCCCAGACGCCGGTGATCCGCGAGAAGCCGTTCCTCTACACCGCCTCCGACGGCGAGTTCCGGGTGTTCAAGCCCGCGATCCGGCGCAACGTCTCGGGCACCACCTGGGAGGGCGGTTCCCCTGAGGGCACGTCGATCTCGCTCGCCGAGTTCTACGTGGTGAACCCCGGCGAGGAGGTCGCCGTCGTGAACCAGGCGCTGTCGGAGGGCCGCCACCTGCTCTTCACCCCAGGCGTGCACGAGTTCGACCAGACCCTCCAGGTGTCGGCGCCCGGCACCGTGGTCCTCGGGCTCGGACTCGCCACCATCATCCCGACCGCGGGCCAGACCGCCATCGCCGTGGCCGATGTGGACGGCGTCGTCCTCGCCGGGCTCCTCATCGACGCCGGCGACACGGAATCGGACGTGCTGGTGCAGGTCGGGACCCCCGGCTCCTCGGCCGACCACAGCGCCGACCCGACCTCGCTGCACGACCTGTTCGCGCGCATCGGCGGTGCCCACCCCGGCGCCGCGAAGGTGAGCCTGGAGATCAACAGCCGCCACGTGATCGCCGACCACCTGTGGCTGTGGCGCGGCGACCACGGCGAGGGCATCGGCTGGGACGTCAACCCCGCCGCCACCGGCATGACCGTGCACGGCGACGACGTCACCGCCTACGGCCTCTTCGCCGAGCACTACCAGGAGTACCAGGTGGTCTGGGCCGGCGAGCGCGGCCGCACCTACTTCTTCCAGAACGAGATGCCCTACGACCCGCCGGACCAGGCGGCCTGGCGCGACGGCGGCCTCGGCTGGGCCTCCTACAAGGTCGACGACGCCGTGGCCGAGCACGCCCTGTGGGGCGGCGGAGGCTACTGCTTCTTCAACGTCAACCCCGATGTCGTGTGCGACAGGGTCTTCGAAGTGCCCGAGCACAACGGCATCCGGCTCACCAGCCTGGTCAGCGTGTCCCTCGGCGGCGTCGGCACGATCCGCCGCGTCGTCAACGAGACCGGCGCGCAGGTAGACGAGTCCACATTCACCAGTTACGTGGTGTCCCACCCGTGATCCCATTCCTTTCCCCTGAAGGAGCGACGATGCGACGAGCACCGACACGAAGAGCAGTGACGCGGCGGTCCCGGCGGACCATCGCGATGCTGACCGCCCTGTTCTGCGCGGCGGCCGCCTGGGCGGTGGCCCTGAGCCCCGCGCAGGCCCAGGACGACGAGGCCCTCCTGTCCCAGCAGCGGCCCGCCTCGGCCTCGTCCGAGGAGAGCGCCGACTACACGCCCGCGTCGGCCGCGTTCGACGGCGACCCGGGCACCCGCTGGTCCTCGCAGTTCAACGACGACGAGTGGATCCAGGTCGACCTCGGCGACGTGTTCGACCTGACCCGCGTCGAACTGGTCTGGGAGGCCGCCTACGCGACCGCCTACGAGATCCAGGTGTCGGCCGACGGCTCCTCGTGGACCACCGCGCACACCGAGGACGCCGGCCGGGGCGGCAGTGAGACGATCAGCCTCGACGCCACCGGCCGCTACGTGCGGATGCAGGGCCTCGAGCGCGCGGGCGGCTACGGCTATTCACTGTGGACCTTCGAGGTCCACGGCTGCGCCGCGGGCGGGGACAACGAGGTCCCCGACGGCCCCGCCGCCGTCGAAGTCGTAGGCGGCCAAGGGAACTGGCAGCTCACCGTGGACGGCGAGCCGTTCACCGTCAAGGGCCTCACGTGGGGGCCCTCGACCGCCGAGGCCGCGACCCACATGCCCGAGCTCGCCTCGATGGGCGTGAACACGCTGCGCACGTGGGGGACCGACGGCTCCTCGCTGCCGCTGCTCGACGCCGCCGCGGCCCACGACGTCAAGGTCATGCTCGGGTTCTGGCTCCTGCCCGGCGGCGGACCGGGCTCGGGCGGCTGCATCGACTACACCACCGACACCGCCTACAAGTCCCAGGCGCTCGGCGACATCACCGGCTGGGTCGAGACCTACCGCGACCACCCGGCGGTCCTGATGTGGAACGTCGGCAACGAGTCCGTGCTCGGCCTCCAGAACTGCTACAGCGGCGACGTGCTCGAAGCCCAGCGCAACGCCTACACCGCCTTCGTCAACGAGGTCGCCGTGGCGATCCACGGCATCGACGCCGACCACCCGGTGACCTCCACCGACGCCTGGACCGGCGCCTGGCCGTACTACGAGGCGAACTCGCCGGACCTCGATCTGCTCGCCGTCAACTCCTACGGCGACGTCTGCGGCGTCCAGGAGGCCTGGGAGGCGGGCGGCTACGACCGGCCGTACGTCATCACCGAGGCCGGCCCGGCCGGCGAATGGGAGGTCCCCGACGACGCCAACGGGGTGCCTGCAGAGCCGAGCGACGTCGACAAGGCCGCCGCCTACGGCCAGGCCTGGGACTGCGTCACCGGCCACGAGGGCGTGGCCCTGGGCGCGACGATGTTCCACTTCGGCACCGAAGGCGACTTCGGCGGCGTCTGGTTCAACCTCATCCCCGGCGGCAACCGCCGCCTGTCCTACTACGCGGTCGCCGAGGCCTACGGCGGCACCCCGCAGGCGAACACGCCGCCGGTCATCACCGGCATGGACCTCGGGCTCGACGGCCCGGTCGTCGGCGGTGAGGCGTTCACCGTGGACCTCGACGTCGCCGACCCCGACGGCGACGCCCTCGAGTACATCCCGATGGTCAACAGCGCCTACATCAACGGCTCCTGGGACATGCTGCTCGCCGACTACACGGTGAACGGCGACGGGACCGTCACGATCCGGGCGCCCGAGATCCTCGGCGTGTGGAAGCTCTACGTCTGGGTCGAGGACGGCCACGGCAACGTCGGCGTCGAGAGCCGCTCCTTCGCGGTCACGCTCCCCGACGTCGAGGGCGAGAACCTCGCCCTCGGCAAGCCCGCCGAGGCGTCCACCTTCCAGGAGTGGGGCGGCCACACGCCGGCCGCGGCGGTCGACGGCGACCTCGCCACCCGCTGGGCCAGCGAATGGGCCGACGGCCAGTGGCTCCGCGTCGACCTCGGCGCGCGCCGCGACTTCGACGCGGTGCAGCTGGTCTGGGAGACCGCCTTCGCCACCGGCTACCGGATCCAGGTCTCCGACAACGGATCCGACTGGACCACCGTCCACACCGCGACCGGCGCCAACGGCGGCGCCGACACCATACAGCTCACCGCCTCGGGCCGCTACGTGCGCGTCCTGTGCGACGAGCGCGCCACCGAGTGGGGCGTCTCGCTCTACGAATTCGGCGTCTACACCTGACGAACCCACCCCGGGCGGGCCGTGAAAGCGGCCCGCCCCAACGAAAGGAGACCGAGATGCGACTGCGTCTCGTCGCGATCGCCGGGGCGGCGCTCGCGGCGGCCGTCACGGCACTCATCGTGGCCCCCAACGCCACGGCCGACGACCTGGTGACCCATCACGAGTTCCAGGCCAACTGCACCATCAACCACACCGCGAACGACGACCCGATCGTCTACCCCGGGCAGCCCGGGGCCTCCCACAACCACACCTTCATCGGCAACACCGACGTCGACGCGCACACCACGCTCGACTCCCTCCAACAGGGCGAGACGACCTGCCTCGTCCCCGCCGACCGCTCCGCGTACTGGTTCCCCACGCTCCTGCGCGGCGACCAGCCGATCCTCACCGACTGGCACCTCGTCGTCTACTACAAGTCGGGCGTGGAGGACTACACGACGGTCGAGCCGTTCCCGCCCGGCCTGCGCTTCGTCGCGGGCGACATGATGGCCACCGAGGAGGAGTTCGCGAACGCCCCCGGCCAGGTCGAGGGCTACGAGTGCGGCGAGAGCTTCCACAACTGGGACATCCCCGCGAACTGCAGCTCGTGGCTCAACATCCGCTACCAGTCGCCGAGCTGCTGGGACGGGGTGAACCTCGACTCCGCGAACCACAAGAGCCACATGGCCTATCCGGTCGGCGGGTCGTGCCCGCCCTCGCACCCGGTGGCGGTGCCGATGATCGAGTTCAAGATCCACTGGCCGGTCCAGGGGGACATGACCGACGTCCGTCTCGCCAGCGGCGGCGGCGAATCGTGGCATTACGACTTCTTCAACGCCTGGGAGCCGGAGACCCTCGCCGCCATGGTCGACCACTGCATCAACGGCGGCCTGCAGTGCGACTCCCGCGGCTACGACCTCTACAAGCCCGACCGCGGCCAGGTCCTCGACGAGGACTACGAACTCATCCGCTGACCCCCGGACCCTGGGGACCGGGGACGACCGCCGGGCGCGCCGCGCCGTCCGGCGGTCGTCCGCGCCCGGCGGTTCACCACATGGATTCGGGGTTGACAAACGGCTGCGCCCACCTACGATGTGTACCGGTAAAGTCACCGCAGAGACCACCGCGCCGACCCAAGGAAGTACACCTCGTGAGCCGAAAGACCTGGAGACACGCCCCCATCGTCAAGGGCGTCCCCCACCTCCTCCACGGCGGGGACTACAACCCCGACCAGTGGATCCCCTGGAAGGACGCCGTCTGGAAGGAGGACATGCGCCTCGCCCGGCTCGCCGGGGTCAACACCCTGTCGGTCGGCATCTTCGCCTGGGCCGCACTCGAGCCCGAAGAGGGGCGCTACGAGTTCGGCTGGCTCGACGAGGTCATGGACCTCATGGCCGAGAACGACATCACCGCCGTCCTCGCCACCCCCACCGGCGCCCGCCCCGGCTGGATGAGCCACCGGTACCCCGAGGTCCTGCGCGTGAACGGCGACCGCACCCGCAACCGCCACGGCGGGCGCCACAACCACTGCCTCACCTCGCCGGTGTACCGCGAGAAGACCACCGCGATCAACACCGCGCTGGCCGAGCGGTATCGGACGCACCCCGCGCTCGGCGTCTGGCACCTCTCCAACGAGTACGGCGGCGAGTGCCACTGCGACCTGTGCCAGGAGCGCTTCCGCGCGTTCCTCCAGGACAAGTACGGCTCGCTCGACGCCCTCAACCAGGCCTGGTGGTCCGCCTTCTGGGCCAAGACGTATTCGGACTGGTCGCACATCGAGTCCCCGAGCCCGAACGGGCGCGGCGAGCAGGACATCCACGGCCTCCACCTGGACTGGATGCGGTTCACCACCGAGCAGTTCGTCGACTTCTACCGCCACGAGGCCGCGCCGCTGGAGGCGATCACGCCAGAGGTCCCGCGCACGACCAACCTCATGGGCACCTACCCGGGCATCGACTACTACCGGCTCGCCCAGGTCCTCGACGTCGTCTCCTGGGACTCCTACCCGCAGTGGAGCGGCACCGGGAGCGACGTGCGCACCGGCGCCGAGGCCTCCTTCCACCACGACCTGACGCGCAGCCTCAAGGGCAAGCCGTTCATGCTCATGGAGTCCTCCCCGTCGGCCACCAACTGGCGCCCGGTCGCCAAGCTCCACCGCCCCGGCGTCCACATGCTCCAGTCGACCCAGGCCGTCGCCCACGGCGCCGACACCGTGCAGTACTTCCAGTTCCGCAAGGGCCGCGGCGGCTCCGAGAAGTTCCACGGCGCGATCGTCGACCACGAGGGCTCGGAGAACACCCGCGTCTTCCGCGACGTGGCCGCGGTCGGCGAGCGCCTCGCCGGGCTCGACGCCGTCGTGGGCACCGCGACCCCCGCCGACGTCGCCCTCGTCTACGACTGGCACACCCGCTGGGCCCTGGACGACATGAAGGGCCTGCTCCAGGGCCAGACCGCCTACGCGCGCACCGTGATCGACCACTACCAGGCGTTCTGGGAGCAGGGCGTCCCGGTCGACGTCCTCGACGGCTCGCTCATCGCCGAGCCGGGCGGACTCGACGAGTACAAGGTCCTGGTCGCCCCCATGGCCTACATGCTGCGGCCCGGCGTGGCCGAGGCCGTGAACGCGTTCGTGGAGCGCGGCGGCACCTTCGTCGCCACCTACGCCTCCGGCTATGTGGACGAGAACGACCGCACGTTCCTCGGCGGCTTCCCCGGCCCCCTGCGCGCGACGCTCGGCGTCTGGGCCGAGGAGATCGACGCCCTCTACCCCGACGACCGCAACGCGATCAGCTGGGACGGCAGGGAATACGAGGCCTTCGAGCTGTGCGAGCTCATCCACGCCGAAGGCGCCGAAGTCCTCGGCACCTACGGCGAGGACTTCTACGCGGGCCGCCCCGCGGTCACCGTCAACCGCCGCGGCGACGGCAAGGCCTACTTCATCGCCGCCCGCACCGGCGCCGACTTCCTCGACGACTTCTACCGCAAGGTGGTCGCGGAGACCGGCGTCGAGCGCGCGCTCGACGCGGACCTCCCCGCGGGCGTGACCGCGCAGGTCCGCAGCGACGGCGTCCGCGACCACGTGTTCGTGCTCAACTTCAACCCGACCGCCGCGGCCGTCGACCTCGACGGCGAGGCCCTGGAACTGGGCCCGCACGGGACCGCGATCCTCGAGCGGCCCCGCAAGGGCGGCAACGAATCCTGAGTCACGAGTGAACGGAGGGGCCGGGCGTGCGCGCCCGGCCCTTTAGCCGTGCATACGACGAAAACTGGCATCCCTCGCAACCTTCACATTACTGACGGGTATCGGTAACCTCTTGGCTACAACTCATCGACAGCGATGTTTCCGAACAGGAGACTGCCATGTCCACACCCCCGAGACGCTCGACGGCGATCCTCACCGCCGCTGCGCTGACCGCCCTCGCACTGTCTACAGCGGCCGTCCCGGCCCAGGCCCAGGAACGCCCCGACATCGTCCCCCTGCCCGACCACCTGGAGACCATCCGGGCCGCCGAAGCCGCCGAACTCTACGGCGGCACCGACATCCTCCCGCTAGAGGACCGCAAGACCTCCCTGGTCTCCATGGGCGACAGCGAGATCTCCGGCGAAGGCGTCGGCAACTACGAGGACGGCACCCACGAAGACGGCAACTGGTGCGACCGCTCGTACGACCAGGCCCTCTTCCGCACCGGCATCGAGAGCGACGTCCAGTACAACGTCGCCTGCTCCGGCGGCGCCTCCCCGCACCTGGTCGAAGGCTCCGGCCAGCAGCAGTGGAACGAGCTCAACCAAGGCGACAACCTCGCCGTCAAGGCCCGCAACACCCACGTCAAACTCGTGTGGATCGTCGTGGGCGCCAACGATGAGGGCGGCATCCAGTTCGGACCCACCGCCACCGAGTGCGTCACGAACCGCATCCTGTTCCTCGGCCCCTGCTGGCCCGACCACACCGAGGACTGGGAAGCCCGCGTCGAGGTCACCCAGGACGGCGTGGAGACCGCGATCGACGCGGTCCGCCAGACCATGACCGACGCCGGCTACCTCGGCACCGACTACGACATGGTCGTCATGTCCTACCCCAGCCCCGGCGGCCCCGACGTCGAGGACAACCCCGACTTCCCCGGCTGGTACTCGGGCGGGTGCCTGCTCTACCTCGCCGACGCGGCCTTCGCCCGCAACAAGGCCGTCCCGCTCTTCGAGGACGGCATCCGCGACGCCGCGCTCGGCAAGGGCGTCCGCTACCTCAACGCGCAGCGCCTCTTCGACGGCCACGGCGTCTGCGAGGCCCAGCCCTGGGCCCGCGGCGTGTACGTCGAGGTCGGCGTCCTGCCCTCCGAACACGCCTTCCGGCAGTCGTTGCACCCCAACTACCTCGGCCACGGGGCCTTCGCCCAGTGCATCACCGAGTTCTACGAGCACCCCGACTGGGACACCTCGACCTGCGTCGACCCCGCCAGCACCAACGGCGCCACACTCTACGAAGGACTGTTCGAGTTCAAGGACCTCAAGAACGGCTCCAGCGGACTGTGCGCCGACGCCGAGGGCTACGACTCCAGGAACGGCACCGACCTGGTCTCATGGAACTGCCATGGCGGCCGCAACCAGGGCTTCTGGTACGACGAGGAGGAGCGGTCGCTGCACGTGGAACTGAGCCACGACCGCTGCGTCGACGTCGAAGGCGGCCGGATGCAGGCCGGGACCCCCGTGGTGCTCTGGGACTGCAACGGCGGCCTCAACCAGCAGTTCCAGGTGAGCGGCGACGGCGTCCACCCGGTCGGCCACGCGGACCTGTGCCTCGGCTTCGACGGCACCGGAACCGGAAAGCCGCTCGAGCTGACCGCCTGCGGCACCGCCGCGAGCGGTTTCACGCTCGCCGACCGCGACTACGCCGACCCCGCAGGCTACGGCTACGACGACTGGATCGGATCGAGCGTCTACTAGCGACGGACCGCTTCGCCTTGCGCGGCAGGCGGACCCGAGCCGAAGGGCCCGGCGGACCGAAGTCCGCCGGGCCCTTCGCCCTCTCTCACCAGAGAAGCCCGGGAACGCCGCTAGGCGGCGAGCGACGCCGACAGGTTCGTGCCGATGAACAGGCGCGGCGCGCCGTCGAGCACCACCGCCGCCCGCCTTCCCGACGCCCTGACGGTCTTGCGCTGGCCGATGCAGTCCACCTGCGTCAGCGTCGATCCGGCGGACTTGACGTTCAGCGTGGTCTTGGTCGGCCAGTGGTCGACCCAGACCTCGGGGGCCGGGAAGTGCCGCCCGCCCGGGTCGTGGTCGGCGTTGAGGAGGTAGCCGTCGGCGCGGTTCCAGAGCACGGCCGCTTCACCTGCGGGCGTGTCGAACAGGAGGCCCTTGGTCTTCGGGTTCGCGAACTGGAGCCAGCCCAGGGGCGTGGCCTCGTCGAGGGTGCGCGCCGCGTTGGCGTACGCCAGCAGGGACGGCTTCGGGCTGACGTCCCGGTTCATGAGTCCGAAGTGGTACTCCACGTTCTCCGGGTCGGCGACCTGCGGCATGCCGAGCACGCTGTCGTGGAACTGGTACCAGAGCACCCCCTTGATCCCCTCGGCCTTGGCGATCGCGAGCGTGAGGAAGATGTTCTCGGCGGCCTGCCGGTAGGTGTCGTTCCACCACCCGTTCGGGCGGGTGCACGCGTAGGCTTCGGTGAGCCAGATGTCCTTGTGCCCGTGCTGGTCCATCAGGGCCTGGAGCTTGCGCAGCCCGCCGAGGAAGTTCCAGTAGATGCCGTTGGTCCCGGCGTCCCAGTCCTCGCCGCTGGGGATGTAGTCGGGCGTGAAGTTGCCGCGGCCGGGGTGGTAGGCGAAGGCGTCGATCATGTCCCAGCCGCCGCCCGCGATGAAGTTCTCCACCCACGGCTCGTCCATGCCCGCGAGGCCGTTGTTGAGCAGCTTGACGTCCTTGCCGGAGGCGTCGAGGTAGTCGCGCACCGGGCGCATCACCTTGTCGATGTACGCCTGCGCCGCGTCCCCGGTGTTGAAGGGCCGGTTGAGCTCGTTGCCGACCTCGAAGTAGTCGGCCCCCGCGGCGATCGCCTTGTCGGTGTACGTGGCGGCCCACTGCGCCGCCTCCGCGTCCGTGACGTCGAGCGAGGGCTGGAGCTCGATGTTGTGCATCATGCCGCGCGCGTCGAACTCGGACGGCGGCAGGCCCGGCCCGCCCTCGTAGGAGATCCGCACCCGGTTGGCGCCCGCCTTCTGCCACAGGTCCAGGACCGCGTCGGCCGACGGTACCTGGAGCCAGGGGTAGTTCGCGATGCCGAACATGCTCTCGGCCCCGGCCTGGTACGAGTAGGGCCCGAGCACGCCGAGGTTGGTGCGGGCGAAGGCCTCGTCCTCGCCCGAGGCCGCGACGACCTCGACCAGCGCGACGCCGGCGGCGGGCGCGCCCACGGTGAACGAGTGCTCCCAAGTGGACGCCGCCGGGACGGTGCCCGTCGCCGTGGCGTTCACGAGCCGCTTGCCGTTGAAGTCCCTGACCCACCAGGAGAGGTCCACGTCGCGGGCGCTCTGCGTGCCGTTGGCGACCTGCACCTTGACCGTGGCGGTCGCCCCGGCCGCCTCCCAGAGGTTGAAGGGCTGGTCGGTCCAGACCTCGACGCCCAGTTCGCGGCTGGTCCCGATCGAGACCGCCGCCGAGGGGCGCTCGGTGGTGAAGAAGAACTCCGCCCGGCTGATGAGGCTCCCGTCGGCCTGCGGGACGCCGGGGGAGTGGACCCAGGTGGCGTTGGTCCAGTCCTGTTTGGACCGCTGCAGGAGCAGCAGCCCGTGGAGCTCGCCCCAGGTGGAGGCGTGGGCGACGCCCACCTTGGCCTCGTAGGGGATGCCGCCGCCCGCGTCGCGGACCCACTCGGTGACGGCGACGTACTCGTCCGCCTCGGTGGGGTTCTGGATCGCGCGGCTGAACATGAAGCCGTCGGCCACCAGCGTGCTCGGGCCCGTGACGTGCCATTCGAGGTGCACGTGGTTGGTGGACACGGTGAAGAGCCCGTACACGGTCACGGCGCCGGCCGCGGCGGGCATCGTGTAGTCCATCCGGATCGCGGGCGTGCCGTCCGCGAGCGAGGTGAGGGTCGGGGTCCCGCCGGTGGAGATCTGGACGCCCGCGGCGGAGTCCTTGACCTGGAACTTCGAGCCCGCCGAGCGGACCGTCCCCTGGCCGTCGCGGATGGCGACGCGTCCTCCGACGCTCGCGAGGACGCTCACCCCGCTCGCGGAGATCTGGACGTCGCCCTCGGCGGCCCAGGCTTCGATCGGGCTGGCTTCGGCGGCGAGGAAGACCCCCGCGGCGAAGGTGGCGCCGAGGAGTCCGCGGCGCGTCATTTCATGTGTGCTGTGGTCAGACGTCATCGTCTGTCTCCCATGCTGTTCGCGCGGCCCCGCGGCGGCCGGAGGAGGGCCGGTTCGGAGCCGTCTTTGAGACCGCCGGAGTGATAATTCGCATTATCAACGGTTCGTCGAACATCGTGCAGGGCGCGGAACGTTCGTGTCAAGGGGCTTGCGGAATTTGATGTTACGTATTATCGTTCCGAGGACCCGCTGCTAATGCGCATTATCGAGTTTGATGGGAACACAGATGACAGGGAAGCCCGGCAAGGTGACGCAGCGCGAGATCGCCCGCATCGCCGGAGTCAGCCAGACGACGGTCTCCATGGTGCTCAACGACCGCGACGGCTCGAACATCCGCATCCCCGACGCCACCCGCGAGCGGGTCCGCCGCGCGATCGAGCAGTCCACCTACGTCGCCGACCCCGCCGCGCGCCGCCTCGCAGGGCTCGACAACAAGATCCTCGGCGTCTTCACCTACGAGTCGGCCCTGACCCCCGAGAGCATGGACTTCTACGGTCCGCTGCTCAACGGGATCGAGCGCGCCGCCGAAGGCCTCGGCTGCGACCTGCTGTTCTTCACCAGCTCGCCCGTCGAAGAGGGCCGGCGCCGCCTGTTCCACCGCAACACCCGCCTGCGCCTGGCCGACGGCTGCGTCCTGCTCGGCCAGCAGATGGACGGCGACGACCTCGAACGCCTCGTGACCGAGCAGTTCCCGTTCGTCGCGGTCGGCCGCCGCGACGAGACCGACGCCCACGTGCCGTACGTCGGGATCGACTACGGCGCCCTGACCGACGTCCTCGTGGCCCGCGCCGCCGAGCTCGGGCACGAACGCGCGGTCTACGTCCACCGCGACCGCGACAGCCCCACCGCCCGCGACCGCCTCGCCGCCGTCGCCCGCGCCGAAGGCGGCCCGCTGCACGTGACCCCCGCCGCCGTCGGCGACGACCTCTCCGGTCTGCCCGGCCTCATCGCCGGCGCCGCGGCCACCGTCGTGTTCGCCGAGGACGCGTTCCTCCTCGAGGACGTCGCCCTCGTCCTGGGCGAAGCGGGCCTCGACCTGCCCGGCGCGGTGTCCCTCGCGGCCCTCGCCGAAGTGCGCGGCCACCGCCTCAACGAGCGCCCCCTCTCCGGCTTCCACCTCCCGCGCCAGCAGATCGCGGCCGAAGCGCTGGCACTGCTCCAGCAGCTCATCTCGACGCCGCCCGAGGAGCACGGGACCGTCGCGACCCAGCGCCTCCTCCAAGGCGAGGTCGCCTTCGGCGACACCCTCGTCGCCCGAGGCGGTGCCCGATGAGCGCAAAGCCCGCGCACCGCCTGCAGACGGACATCGCCGTCGTCGGCGGCGGCCTCGGCGGCGTCGCCGCCGCCCTCGCGGCCCTGCGCCGCGGACGCCGCGTCGTCCTCAGCGAGGAGTACCCCTGGCTCGGCGGCCAACTCACCTCGCAGGCCGTCCCGCCCGACGAGCACATCTGGGTCGAGCAGTTCGGCGTCACCGCCTCCTACCGCTCCCTGCGCGAGGGCATCCGCCAGTACTACCGCGACGCCTACCCGCTGACCGACGCGGCCCGCCGCGACCCGCAGCTCAACCCCGGGCGCGGGCGCGTCAGCCGCCTCTGCCACGAACCGCGCGTCGCGCTCGCGGTCATCACCAAGATGCTCGCCCCGCACCTCTCCAGCGGCCGGCTCGTCCTCCTCCAGCCCCACGTGCCCGTCGCGGCCACCACGGTGGAAGACGTCGTCCGATCGGTCACGCTGCGCCACAAGGAGACCGGCCGAGAGACCGTGGTCGAGGCCGCGTTCGTCCTCGACGCCACCGAGACCGGCGACCTGCTGCCCCTCACCGGGACCGCGTACGTCACCGGCGCCGAAGGGCGCGACGAGACCGGGGAACCCAGCGCCCCCGAGCACGGCGACCCCGCCAACGTCCAGTCGATCGCCTGGTGCTTCGTCTTCGACCACGTCGAAGGCGACCACACCATCGAGCGCCCCGAGGACTACGAGCACTGGCGGTCCCTCGCCCCCGACTTCTGGGGCGACGCCATGCTCTCGTTCACCGCGCCGAGCCCGCGCACGCTGAAGCCCGAGACCCGCACCTTCAACGTCAACCCGCCGTACGAGACCGTCGGCACCGCCGAAGCGCACGGCGACGACCCCGGCGACCTGGACCTGTGGGTCTTCCGCCGCATCGCCGCGCGCGAGACCTTCCTGCCCGGCAGCCTCGACAGCGACATCGTCCTCGCCAACTGGCCGCAGCTGGACTACCTCGGCGGCTCCGTCATCGACACCCCCGACCGCGACGCGCACCTGCGCGCGGCCAAAGCCCAGTCCCGGTCCTTCGTGTACTGGCTCCAGACCGAGGCGCCCCGGCCCGACGGGGGCACCGGGTGGCCCGGACTGCGCCTGCGCGGCGACGTCGTCGGCACCGACGACGGCTTCGCGCAGGCCCCGTACATCCGCGAGTCCCGCCGCATCCGCGCCCGGCGCACCGTCGTCGAGCAGGACGTCGCGGTCGCCGTCCGCGGACACGGCGGACCCGCCGCCTTCGAGGACTCCGTGGGCGTCGGCATGTACCGCATCGACCTGCACCCCTCCACCGGCGGCGACAACTACATCGACGTCGAATGCGCGCCCTTCGAGATTCCCCTGGGCGCCCTCGTGCCGGTGGCGACGCAGAACTTCCTGCCCGCCGCGAAGAACATCGGCACCACGCACATCACCAACGGGGCGTACCGGCTGCACCCCGTGGAATGGAACATCGGCGAATCCGCCGGAGAGCTCGCGGCGTTCTGCCTCGACCGCTCCCTGACACCGGCGGACGTCCACTCGAAACCCGAGCTGGTCCGCCGGTTCCAGGCCGTCCTCGTCGAGGCCGGCATCGAAATCCATTG
Source organism: Glycomyces harbinensis (assembly GCF_900101745.1). GTDB lineage: Bacteria > Actinomycetota > Actinomycetes > Mycobacteriales > Micromonosporaceae > Glycomyces > Glycomyces harbinensis. The sequence continues at coordinate 73,971 of NZ_FNAD01000001.1, forward strand.
GCCCGAGATCATCGGATATTAAAGGAACCATCATGCCCAACACAGCAAAGAAGCTGGTCAGTGCCCTCGCACTGGGAACGGTCGCCGTGGCGGCCGGCTGCGGGGGCACCGCTCCCGCCTCCTCTGAAAACGTCGACCTGCGCATGACCGTCTGGACCTCCAACGAAGACCAGCTCGCGCTCTTCGACTCGATCGCGGACGCCTACATCGCCGACCACCCCGAGGTCGAGTCGATCACCTTCGAGAGCCTCCCCTTCGAGGAGTACAACACCACCCTGACCACCCAGATCGCCGGCGGCAACGCCCCCGACCTGGCCTGGATGGGCGACCTCTCGGCCGACCTCATCGACTCCGGCGCCCTCGTCCCGCTCACCGAGGCGTTCGAAGGCACCGAAGGCTGGGGCTACGACGACCTCCTGCCCAGCGTCACCGGCGAGTTCAGCCGCGACGACGAGCTGTACGCCTACCCGTTCTCCAACTCGCCCTTCGCCCTCTACGTCAACACCGACCTCCTCGCCGAGGCCGACCAGACCCTCGACCCGGCGAACCTCACCTGGGACCAGGTCTCGGCCATCGGCTCGGCCGTGCACACCGCCACCGGCAAGGGCGGCTTCGTGGTCAACGACTTCAACTACTCCTCGTGGAACACCCTCGCGACCGTGTGGACCGCCTTCGGCGCCTCCGCCTGGAACGAGGACGGCACCGAATGCGGCTTCGACAGCCCTGAGATGACCGAGGCGTTCACCTTCCTCCACGACGCGATCTACGTCGACGAGTCCATGCCCGGCCCCGGCACCACCGCCGACTTCTTCGCCGGCGACTCGGCCTTCGCCATCGCCCAGGTCTCGCGCGCCGGCAACCTCGACGGCTCCTTCGCCTACGACATCCAGCCGCTCCCGGCGGGCCCGGCCGGCGACTACTCCGTCATCGGACAGGCCGGCATGGGCGTGCTCCAGTCCAGCGCCAACGTCGAGGCCGCCACCGAGTTCCTCGCGTTCCTGACCAACCCCGAGAACGCCGAGAAGCTCGCCCAGTACTTCCCGCCGCCGCGCGCGTCGCTCCAGACCGGCGAGGCGCTCGCGGCCAACAACGACAAGTTCACCGCCGAGCAGCTCCAGACCGTCGTGGTCGACCAGCTCCCCGGCGCCGTGACCCTGCCCAACCACACCAACCCGGCCGAGGTCGCCCAGACGGGCAAGACCGCGCTGGACGCCATGTGGGCCGCCGACGCCGACGTCCCCGCCGTGCTCGCCTCGGTGTGCGACGCCATCGACCCGCTGCTGGCGAAGTAGCGCATGACCGACACCCGACTCGAACCGCGGGAGGCCTCGGACGAGGCCCCCCGCGGCCGGGCGCCCGCGCGCCGCGCCCGGTTCTGGACGCTGCGGCGCACCGACGCGGCCACCGGCTACCTGTTCATCGCGCCGCAGCTCATCGGCGTGCTGGTCTTCGTGGTCGTCCCCGTCGGCCTCGCCATCTGGTACAGCCTCAACGAGTGGAACATCTTCACCGGGGAGCTGGAGTACGTCGGCGGCGGCAACTACCAGGCCGCACTGGACGACCCGCAGCTGCCGAGCGTGCTCGGCGCGACAGCGGTCTTCTCCGGCGGCGTCGTGGTCCTCAACCTGGTGCTCGGCCTCGCGCTGGCGGTCATGCTCAACCGCCGCTTCAAGGGCGCGGTGCTCTTCCGGACGCTGTTCTTCTCGCCCGTCGTGGTCTCGGTGGTCGCCTGGACCCTCGTGTGGGGCTTCCTGCTCCAGGACAACGGCGGCATCAACGGCGTCCTCGAGCAGCTCGGCGTCGACGGGCCCAACTGGCTCCAGAGCGGCCCGACCGCGATGATCGCCGTGACCTTCACGCAGGTCGTGCGCAGCGTCGGCATCAACATGGTGCTCTTCCTGGCCGCGCTGCAAGGGGTCCCGGGGGAGCTGTACGAGGCCGCCCGGCTCGACGGCGCGAGCAGCCGCAGCGTCTTCTTCAGGATCACCCTGCCGCTCATCTCGCCGACGCTGCTGCTGACCGCGATCATCACGATCGTCGGCGCGCTCCAGTCGTTCGCGCAGATCGCCGTCCTCACCGAGGGCGGGCCGGGCCTGTCGACGACGGTCCTCGTCTACTACGTGTTCCAGCAGGCGTTCAGCTTCAACGACATCGGCTACGGCTCGACGCTCGCGCTGATGCTCCTCACCTTCGTGATGGTGCTGACGGTGATCCAGTGGCAGCTCCGCCGGAAGTGGGTGTTCTATGAGGACTGACCTCGCCGCGAGGCCCGCACCGGCCGCGCCGGGCCGCTTCGGGCCCGTCGCCCGCCGCGTCGCCCTGTACACCGCGCTGATCGTCCTGGCCGCGCCGTTCGTCATCCCGACACTGTGGATGATCACCTCGTCGTTCAAGCCGCTCAACGAGATCTTCGCGTCGCCGCCGTCCTTCTTCAGCGACGCGCCCACCACCGCGGCCTACGCCGAGGCGTTCTCGTTCCAGCCGTTCGCCAGGCAGTACTTCAACAGCGTCTACATCGCACTGGTCGTCACCGCGATCACGCTGCTCGTCTCCGCCCTCGCCGGATACGCGTTCGCGCGCATCCGCTTCCCCGGCCGGAACCTCCTGTTCATCGTCGTGCTGGTCGGACTGCTGGTCCCCAGCGAGGTGACGATCGTGCCGCTGTTCCAGATGTTCAAGCAGGCCGGGCTCGTCAACACGCACTGGCCGCTCATCCTGGTGACCGCGCTCGCCGCCCCGTGCGTGCTCGCCACGTTCATCATGCGGCAGTTCTTCATCGCCCTGCCGGTCGAACTGGAGGAGGCCGCGCGCCTGGACGGCCTGGGCCGCTTCGGGATCTGGTGGCGGATCTGCGTGCCGCTGGCGAAGCCGGCGCTGTCGGCGGTGGCGATCCTGACGTTCCTGGCGTCCTGGAACCTCTACCTCGAACCGACGGTCTACCTGACCTCGCCCGAGCTGTTCACGCTGCCGCAGGCACTGACCCGGTTCACCGACCCGTACGGCGGCGAGATGTGGAACACCCAGCTCGCGGCCGCGACGATGACCGTCGTCCCGGTCCTGGTGGTCTTCCTGATCGCCCAGCGCCACTTCGTCGAGAGCCTCGCGCACTCGGGCCTGAAGGGCTGACCGGAAACCGATCGAGAACCCAAGGGGCCCAGCCGAACGGCTGGGCCCCTTGCTCATCATCGACCATCATCGATGAAAATAATTCTCCTGAACGATTGACTTCGCGGTCGGATCATCGTAATTTTCTTCATAAGGAAACTTCAATGAAAGGAATTTCGGTGACAGCCACGCTGCACAACCAGGGCGTCGTTGGACGGCTCCGCATGGAGCTGCCATCGCTTCCCGATGCCCTGCAACGGGTCGCCGCCCAGATCCTCGAAGACCCGGACGCCGCCACCCGGGCGTCCATCGCCGACCTCGCCGACCGGGCCGGGACCTCCACGGCCACCGTCACCCGGTTCTGCCGCGTGCTCGGCTTCTCCGGCTACGCCGCGCTCCGCGTCGCCCTCGCCGCCGAAGGCGGCCGCGCCGAGCAGGCGCGGTGGGAGACCGACATCGACCGCGAGATCGAACCGGGCGACCCGCTCGACCGCGTGCTCGGCATCGTCGCCAGCGCCGACTCCCGCGCCATCCAGGAGACCGCGGCCCGGCTCGACCTCGACCGGATCGAACGCGTCGCCGGCGCCGTCGCCGAAGCGGGCCGGGTCGAACTCGTCGGCCTCGGCAGCAGCGGCACCGCCGCCCGCGAGCTCGCGTTCCGCCTCGAGCGCATCCGCGTCCCCTGCTGGTTCCGCCCCGACGCCCACACCGCCCTCACCAACGCCGCGCTCCTGCGGCCCGGGGACGTCGCCGTCGGCCTCTCCCACTCGGGACGCACCCGCGAGGTCGTGGAAGTCCTCGCCGAGGCGCGGGAGCAGGGCGCGCTCACCGTCGCCGTCACCTCCTTCGACCGCTCGCCCCTGGCGCAGGCCGCCGACGTGGTCCTCACGACCGCCGTCCACGAGACCACGTTCCGCCTCGCCGCCCTCTCGGCGCTCCACTCGCAGCTGCTCGTCCTCGACCTCATCTACGTCGCGGTCGCGCAGCGCACCTACGAGCGCACCACCGAGGCGTTCGAGGTCACCGCCCGCGCCGTCCAGGCCCACCGGTTCGCCGCAGAGCCGAACCGCAACCGCCGCAGCCGATCCCAGGAGGACTCATGACCGACGCACCCGACCGCCTCACCGGACGCGCCTACCTCGACCTCATCACCGCGGCGGTCCGCCGCGTCGGCGAGGACCAGGCCGGACCGGTGAGCGAGGCCGCCCGCCTCATCGCCGGGTCCATCGCGGCCGGCGGCGTCATCCAGGCGTTCGGCTCGGGCCACTCCGAAGCCCTCGCCATGGAGCTCGCCGGACGCGCCGGGGGCTTCGTGCCCTCCAACCGGATCGCCCTGCGCGACCTCGTCCTCCAGGCCGGACTCCCGCGCGAGACCCTCGAAGACCCCTTCCTGGAACGCAACCCCGACGTCGCCCGCCAACTCCTCGACGCCGCGCCCGTCGAGCCCGCCGACGTGTTCGCCATCGCCTCCAACTCCGGGATCAACGGCGTGGTCGTCGAATTCGCCCTCCTCGTGAAGGAGCGCGGCCACGGCCTCATCGCCTTCACCTCCGCCGAGCACAGCGCCAAGACCCCCTCGCGCCACCCCTCGGGCAAGCGCCTCAGCGACATCGCCGACGTCGTCCTCGACAACGGCGCGCCCTACGGCGACGCCGCGCTCCCGGTCCCCGGCGGCGGGGCCGTCGGCGCCGTCTCCTCGGTCACCGCGGCCGTCCTCGCCCAGATGATCGTCGCCGAGGCCGTGCAGCTCCTCGTCGACGACGGCCACACGCCCCCGATCTACCTGTCCGCCAACATCCCCGGCGGCGACGAGCACAACACCCGACTCGAATCCCGCTACGCCGGTCGCATCCGGCGCACCGCCTGAACCACCGAAAGTCGAGGCCCCTCATGAACCCCACCCGACGCACCGTCCTGCGCGCCTCCGGCGCGGCCGGCGCCGCCGCCGTCCTCTCCGGCTGCGTCACCGCCGGCGGCGACGACCCCGCCGAGCAGGCGACCGGCGCCGTCACCGACGAGAACCCGCTCGGCGTCCCCGCCGACACCGACCTGGAAGTCGTCATGTTCAACGGCGGCTACGGCGAGGAGTACACGCGGCACGCCGTCACGCTCTACGAGGAGCGCCACCCGGACGCCACGGTCACCCACGAAGGCCTCCAGAAGGTCGGCGAGGTCCTCCAGCCCCGCTTCGTGGCCGGCGAGCCGCCCGACGTCGTGGACAACACCGGCGCCGGGCGGCTCGACATCGCCGCGCTCGCCGCCTCCGACCAGGTCCTCGACCTCGCCGAACTCCTCGACGCCCCCAGCATCGAGGACCCGTCCGTGCCGCTGAGGGACACGCTCCTGCCCGGCGTGGTCGAGGACGGGACCCTCGACGGGTCCGTCCGGTTCCTCAACTACTCCTATGTGGTCTGGGGCGTCTGGTACTCCCGGAGCCTCTTCGACCGGCACGGCTGGGCCTACCCCGCGACCTGGGACGACATGATCGCCCTGTGCGGGGAGATCAAGAGCGCCGGCATCGCCCCCTGGACCTGGCAGGGCAAGTTCCCCGAGTACATGATGGACCCGCTCCAGTCCCTCGCCGCCAAGGCCGGAGGACTCGAACTCGTCTACGCCGTCGACAACCTCGAACCCGGCGCCTGGAGCCAGGACGGCATGATCGCCGCCGCCGACGCCATCAGCCGCCTCGTCTCCGGCGGCCTCATCCTCGAAGGCTCCGAAGGGCTCTCGCACACCGAGGCCCAGAACGCCTGGTCCAACGGCGAGGCCGCGCTCATCCCGTGCGGCTCCTGGCTCGAAGGCGAGCAGCAGGCCGTCACCCCCGAAGGCTTCGACATGACCTTCGCCGCGCTCCCAGCCCTCACCGCCGCCGACGCCCTCCCCGCCGGCGCCGTCCAAGGCGCCAGCTCCGAATCGTTCCTCGTCCCCACCCAGGCCCTCAACCCCCGCGGCGGCCTCGAATACCTCCGCTGCCTGTTCTCCGGCGAGGTCGCCCGCGGCTTCGCCGAGTCCGCCAAGGCCATGCCCGTCGTCCGCGGCGCCACCGACGGCCTCGACCTCGCCCCCGGCCTCGCGTCCGTCGCTTCAGCCCTCAACGCCGCCGGAGCTGCGGGCTGGAATCGGCGGCATTGTCATACCCCTCCTCTAACCTTGCGATGTGCTCCTCCGGTATCGATTCCGCGTCTACCCAACTGCCCCACAGCGCGTCGCGCTGGCGCGGACATTCGGGTGTGCGCGGGTGGTCTACAACGATGCGGTGGCTGCACGCAAGCACGCGCATGCCGAGGGCTTGCCGTATCCAACTGCGTCGGACTTGTCGAAGGTGTTGATCACCGAGGCCAAACGCACGCCGGAGCGCTCCTGGTTGAGCGAGGTGTCGGCAGCGGTGCTCCAGCAGGCCCTCGCAGACGCCGACCGCGCCTACAAGAACTTCTTTGCCTCGCTGAATGGGACGCGGCGAGGTCCGCGCATGGGGTCGCCCCGGTTCAAGCGGCGGACTGGTGCGCAGTCGATCCGGTTCACCCGCAACGCCAAGTTCGCTGTTCTGGACAGTGGCCGGTTGCGACTCCCGAAGATCGGCGAGCTCAAGGTCGCGTGGTCGCGGGAGCTGCCTGCCACGCCGTCGAGCGTGACGGTGAGCAGGACAGCAACGAACAAGTACTATGCGAGTTTCGTTGTCGCGGTCGAGGATGGCGCCGACATGCTGGAGCCGCTCAGCGATGCCGACGCGGAGACCGGAATCGATCTGGGGCTCAAGGATTTCGCGGTCCTGCGTGGTGGCCGGACCATCGACAACCCGCGATTCTTCCGGCGTTCGGAGCGGAAGCTGCGGAAGGCGCAGCGGGAGTTTTCGCGCAAGGTTACGGGCTCGGCGAACAAGGCGAAAGCCCGAGCCAAGGTGGCGAAGGTCCACGAGAGAATCAAGGACACCCGATCCGACTGGGTCGACAAGCAGATCCACCGCATAGTTGCCGAGAACCAAGGCATCTATGTGGAGGGGCTGAGCGTCACAGGACTCAGCCAGGGCCGTGCCGCCAAGAGCGTGCACGATGCCGCGTTCGGAATCTTCCTGTCCCGGCTCGAATCCAAAGCCGCACGCGCTGGGCGTACGTTCGTGCGCGTGGACCGGTATTTTCCTTCCACGCGGCTGTGCTCGGATTGCGGGGCGCTTACGGGTCCGCGGGGCCTGGAAGGGCTCAAGGTTCGCATCTGGGCGTGTGGGTGTGGCGCGACTCACGATCGCGATCGAAACGCCGAGCTGAACATCCGCCGCGAGGGCAAGCGCCTCGCGACTCTCGCCGCGGGGCTCGCGGAGAGATAAAACGCCTGCGGAGGGTTGATAAGACCGGGGGGACCCGGCGTGGCCCGCTGAAACAGGAACCCGTCCGTAGCCGGGCCGCGTCAGCGGACCGTGAGCCGGAATCTCTTCCCTCAAGGAGGAGTGGAGGCCAAAAGTACCGCACCTGGTACTCCAATCTGGACAAGATTGTGGCCAACGCCGCCTTTGTAGTCCGCGCCGCGCGGGCCAGACTTGAACAGATCGGTTTTCAAACGTCTGATGCCGCCGCCGCATACTGCCTCATCGTCGCCGGGATGCTCTTCCCGGTCTTCCTCGCCCTCGTCCCGCTGTTCTTCGTCGTCGACCAGCTCGGGATGCTCGGGACCTACCACGGCCTGATCCTCGTCTACGCCGCCTACGCCCTGCCGTTCACCGTCTTCTTCCTCCACGCCTTCTTCCGCGGCCTCCCCTCCGCCACCGCCGAAGCCGCCTTCCTCGACGGCTGCTCCCACACCGGCGTGTTCTTCCGCGTCATGCTCCCCATGGCCCGCCCCGGCATGGTCAGCGTCGCCATCTTCAACTTCCTCGGCCTCTGGAACCAGTACCTGCTGCCCCTCGTCCTCAACCCCGACCCCGACCGGTACGTCCTCGCCCAGGGCCTCGCGGCCCTCGCCGTCAGCCAGGGCTACCGCAGCGACTTCTCCGGACTCTTCGCCGGATTGATCATCGCGATCCTCCCGGTCCTCTTGGCCTACATCCTGTTCCAACGACAGATCCGCGCCGGCCTCACCGCCGGAGCGGTCCGCTGACCGATCCCCGTCCGTCCCATCCGAGTTCAACAGCAAAGGGAGCTCATCATGCCGACCACCCGCACACCGCGCCGCCGCATCGCCGGCGTCGCAGCGGCGGTCTTCGCCGTCGCCGCGGCCGGAACGGTCACCGCGACCGCCGTCGACCGCACCGCCGACGCCGCCGAACCCGCCGCCTGCGACGGCGTCCTCTTCGACGACTTCGCCTACGACAACGCCGCGGACCCCGACATCGACGTGCGCGGCTGGACCGTGCGCACCAACGCCGGCGGACCCGGCGTCCCCGGCGCCTCCTGGCCCGCGAGCAACGTCTCGTTCCCCACCGTCGACGGCGCCGACACGCTCCAGCTGCGGGCCGCCACCGACGGCACCGGCGGCGGCACCAGCCAGTCCGAATTCCTCCACGAGCAGAAGTTCTTCGAGGGCACCTACGCCGCCCGCGTCAACTTCACCGACACCCCCGACAGCGGCGCCGACGGCGACCACCTCGTCGAGACCTTCTTCACCATCACCCCGCTCGACGCGCCCCTCGACCCCGACTACGGCGAGATCGACTTCGAGTACCTCCCCAACGGCGGCTGGGGCGAGACCGGCCCGATCTTCTACCAGACCACCTGGGAGACCTACCAGGCCGAACCCTGGATCGCCGACAACACCCACACCTCCCAGCGCCAGAGCTTCGACGGCTGGCACGACCTCGTCTTCACCGTCTCAGGCGGCCACGTCAAGTACTACGTGGACGGACAACTCGTGGCCGACCACTCCGGGAAGTACTACCCGGAGACCCCCATGTCCATCAACTTCAACCTCTGGTTCATCGACACCGCCGCCCACACCGGAGGCACCTCCGTCTACACCCAGCAGGTCGACTACGTCATGCACAGCGCCGGCGAGGTCCTCAGCCCCGCCGACGTGAACGCCCGTGTCGCCGGCTACCGCGCCGACGGCGTCGACCACACCGACACCGTGGGCACCGGCGGCGGCGAATGCCCCACGCCCACCGACCCGCCCACCACCGACGACCCGACCGACCCGCCGACCGGCGGCGCCGACTGCGCCACCGCCGCGGACTGGTCCTTCGCCACGGCCTACAACGGCGGCGCCACCGTCGTCCACGAACGCTCTGCCGCCGGCGACCCCAGCGGCCCCAAGTCCGGGGACGGCGAGCACCTGTGGCGCGCCGCCTGGTGGACCCAGGGCTCCGAGCCGGGCTGGACGCAGCAGTGGACCGACCTGGGGCCATGCTGATCCCATGAGAACCCTGGTGCTCGGCCTGGACGTCGGCGGGACCTCCTCCCGCGCGGTCGTGGCCACGACGGACGGCGAGGTCATCGGCCGGGGCGAGGCCGGCGGGGGCAACCCGCTCGCCGCCCCGCCCGACCTCGCCGCCGCCGAGGTCGCCGCCGCCCTGCGCGACGCCCTGGCCGGCACCGACCCCGCGCTCGTCGGCGCCGCCGTCCTCAGTCTCGCCGGGGTCGGCGGCTTCGGCGACCGCGACACCGCGCTGGCGTTCCAGCGGGTCTGGGACGCGGCCGGACTCCGCTGCGAGGTCCGCGCGGTCGGGGACGCCCAGGTCGCCTACGCCTCGGGCACCGACGCCCCGCGCGGCACCGTCCTCATCGCCGGGACCGGCGCGGCGGCGGCCCGCATCGACGGGGACCGCATCGCGCTCGTCGGGGACGGCCTCGGCTGGCTCCTGGGCGACCGCGGCTCGGGCTTCTGGATCGGGCGCCGCGCCGCCGCCGACACCGCCCTGCGGCTCCAGTCCGACGGCCCGTCCACATTGCTCACCGAACTCGTCGTGCGCGCGGTGACCGGCGGCCCGGACGCCACCGCCGACGGTTTCGTCACGGCCGTCCACCGGCGCCCGCCCCGCACGCTCGACCGGCTCGCGCCCTTGGTCACCGAGGCCGCGCTCGCCGGTGACGACCATGCCGCCGCGATCCTCGACGAGGCCGCTGGCCACCTCGCGACCGCGGTCGCCGCGGTCCGCGAAACCGGCGAGACCGACCCGATCGTGCTCTCCGGCAGCGTCCTGCGCCATTGCGGCCCGGTCCGCGAGGGCGTCCGGGCCCGCCTGGCCGAGACCTGGCCCGGCGCCGCCGTCACCGACGCGGGCCCGGCCGAACTGGGCGCCGTGAAACTCGCGGCCCTGGCCCTCGGCGACGCCTGACCGCTTGAGCCTGTAGAGGAAAGCCCTATCCGGGCAGCAGCTCCTCGATGAGGTCGGCGGCGCGCTTCGTGCCGCCCTCGGCCAGCGATTCGGCCCGCAGCCGCTCCGAGCGCCGGGCCACCTCCTCGTCGCCGACCAGCTCCTCCAAGGCCGTCCGCAGCGCCTCGGCGGTCGCGTCGGCGGTGTCTATGCGGCGCGCCACGCCCAGCTCGACGAGGCGGTCGGCGTTCATGAACTGGTCGACGCCCTGCGGCACGGCGATCATCGGGACGCCCGCGAGCAGCCCCTCGCTGGAGCCGCCCATGCCCGCGTGGGTGACGAACGCGTCGGCCCGGTCCAGGATCGCCCGCTGCGCCACCCACGGATGGACCTCCACGTTGGCGGGGATCTCGCCGAGTTCCGCCGGGTCGGTGTGCCTGCCGATCTGGAGCACGACGTGCCACCCGGGCAGGTCGCCGAACGCCGCGAGGCACCGGCGGTAGAACTCGGGCTGCCGGGTGAACGCCGAGCCGAGCGAGACCAGCAGCACCCGTTCGGCGTTCGCGGGCCCGGCCCACCCCTGTGCGTCCGCGCGCAGGTCGAAGCAGGGCCCGACGAACGTCACGGTCTTGGTGTCGACCCGGTCGGCCTGCGGCTGCATCGCCCGCGGGATCGTCGCGATCGTGTCGTCCGGGCGCCCGACGAAGGCGTCCATGTCGGTCGTGGCCGCCCCGTTCCCGGCCAGCCATGCGGTGAACTTCCGGCGGTACTCCTCGGCTCCCGGCAGCTTCCACAGGTTCGCGGCGACCTCCTCGCCGTACCCCTCCCAGGCCACGAACGTGGGCGACAGCTGCATGAGCGGTCTGCCCTGCGATTCGGCGACGACGCGGGCGCCGTACGCGCCGATGTCGTACAGGTACAGGTCGGCCGGATCGCGGTCGTAGGCCTCGCGCAGCTGCGGGAGCGCCTGGATCCCGTCGTCGAGGAAGCAGCCCATGGCGGCGATGGGGTCCTCGGGCCAGTCGTTGTCGGCGACCGGGAGCACCGAGGTGCACGGCACGAGCTCGGCGCCGGTGGGCGCGATGAGGTCGGCCACGGCCGGATCGTTGGCGTAGGTGACCCGGTGCCCGCGGGCGACCAGCTCGCGGACGACCTCCAGGCTCGGCAGCATGTGGCTGACGGCGGGGATGCCGATCATGGCGATGTGGGCGCGGTGACGCGTCATGGACCTGCTTTCGTTCTCGTGGTGGCGGACCGGTGCCGGTCCGAGGTCAGGCGAGAGCGCGTTCGAGCGCGGCGCTCTGGTGGCGGTGTCCGACCGTCTCGTAGCCGACGATGACGATCAGCGGCGAGCACGCGGCGATCGCGATGCCGACGCCGACGGTCGCACCCGCCGCGACCGCGAGCGCCGAGGCGGCGAGCGCGGCCATCGCGCCCGCGAAGAGCAGCAGGTGGAGCGGGTCCCACTGGCGCAGCAGCAGCGAGTACAGCGTGAACAGCGCCGTCGTGAAGACCGCGACGGGGATGACGACGGTGAGGATCGCCGCGGTGGCGCCGATGTGGGCGGTGTGCGCGATGACGTACGCGGCCACGTGCAGTCCCGCGCCGGTGGCGGCGAGCGACCCGAACACGATGAGATGCCCGTAGCCCCAGACGAATCCGCGTTCGCGGTGGCGGGCGAGGACCTCGGCGGACGGCATCATGAAGTACACCCACCACAGCCCGAACGCGAGCGCGGTGCCGCCGAAGGCGACCAGGACGGCCTCCGTCGACCAGCCCTGCTCCTCGACGACGGCCGAGACGGCGAGGATGGTCCCCAGGACCACTTCGCCGAGCGTGATGATCACCAGCAGGCCGTAGCGCTCGGCGATGTGGTGCGGGTGCCAGGGCGTGCGGCCGCCGAGGCGCTCGGCGATCACCGGGACCAGCATCTCGAACACGCCGAGCACGACCACGACGACCGCGGTGACAGCGAGCGGCGGGTCGGCGAAGATCTGGATGATCCAGCCGATCTGTGCGACCGCGATGAGGCCCGCGTACGCCAGCGCGCAGCGCCTGCGCGGCGGGTCGTGGCGGGCGATGCGCAGCCACAGCGCGATCGTCGCGATCCGCATGATCACGTACCCGGCGACGACCACGCTGTTGTCGACGTGGACGCCCTCGTCGATGGAGTGGAACATCGGCGGCAGTCCGAGCGCGATCACGAGCACGCCCATCATCTGGACCATGGTCGCGACCCGGAAGAACACGTCGTCGTTGTCGAACGCCGACGCCTGCCACGAGTAGTTGATCCACGCCCAGCAGATGGCGAACACCGAGAACGAGAACGCGCCGATCGCGGGGAGGTAGTGGCCCAGTTCGAGCAGGTGGGCCGTCTGCGTGCCCGCCTGGCTGAACGCGACGACCAAGGTGAGGTCGAAGAGCAGTTCGAGGGGTGTGGCCGCGCGGTGCGACTCCTCGGGGTCGCGCCCGGTCATGCGGCGGAAGCGGTGGTCGCGGGTTTCTGGGGCCGTGGTCGACATGGCGACATCCTCCCATCGGCGCCGACACGCCGGGCCCGGCTCCCGGCTCTGCGCCCCGCCGTGTCGGCGGCGCGGCGCCCGCGCCGTCGAGACTCCCAGTTCAGGGGGGTCCCGGTAGTGAGATGCGTCCCAGTCCCGGGCCTGTGAGCGCGTATCCGACGAAGAAATATGAGAACTGTCTCCGCGCTTGTTGGGTTCGGGGGGCAGTTGTGCTGTAAGGTGCAAGAGCCAGTCCGATTCCTCCGGGAACCGGGATGGTGCAGAAGCGCCGGCAACGGCGGCAATATCAGGCCGCGTGGCGACGGACCCCGACCGAGAGCGATCTCGGCAGGCGAGGTCGTCGGTCTGAGCATCAACACCAAGGATATGTATTAAATGGCGCAAGGCACTGTGAAGTGGTTCAACTCCGAAAAGGGCTTCGGCTTCATCGCCCCGGAGGGGGACGGCCCCGACGTCTTCGTTCACTTCTCCGCGATCACCGGTAACGGTTTCAAGTCGCTCGAAGAGAACCAGCGTGTCGAATTCGACATCGAGCAGGGACAGAAGGGTCCGCAGGCCGCTAACCTGCGCACCATCTAGTCTTTAAACTTTCGAACACGAAGCCGCTGCCCTTCATTGAAGGACAGCGGCTTTCATGGTGTCCGGGGTCCTGTGAGCCCCGCTCTCAGCCGTCGGCCGGGTGCCGGGGGAGCGGCTTGGTCGCCGGGCCCTGGAGCACCGCCCCGCGGGTCGAGAACCGCGAGCCGTGGCACGGGCACTCCCACGTGCGCTCGGCGTCGTTGAAGCCGACCACGCAGCCCAGGTGCGTGCACGCGGCGTTCAAGGTGTGCAGGCCGCCGTCCTCGTCGCGGTAGACCGCCCGGAGCGCGCCGTCCAGGCGCATCACCGCGCCCTCGCCGGGCGCGAGGTCCTCGGGTGAGGACGCCGGAGCCCTCGGGACGCGGTCGCCGATGAAGTGCTTGGCGACCTTGCCCTGGTTCGCGGCGATCGCGGGCGCCTCCTTGAGCAGGTGGAAGCGCCCGGGGCTGAACAGCTCGGCCCACGGCGGCGGCTCGCCCTCGCTGACGCCCGCGATGATCCGCCCGGCCGCGACCCCGTTGCTCATGCCCCAGCCGCCGAACCCGCAGGCCACGTAGACGCCCGCGTTGTCCTTCAACGCGCCGACGAACGGGACCCGGTCGGCCGTCGCGTTGTCCTGCGCGGCCCAGTAGTAGTCGAAGCCCACCGTGCCGAAACGCTCGGAGGTCCACTGCGCCAGCGCCTCCAGCCGCCCGACCGTGTCCGGGTCGCCCGGCGTGAACTGCCCGCCGGTCACGATCAGGAGCCTGCGCCCCTCGTCCAGCGGCGCGCTCCGCACCGAGCGGGTGCCGTCCTCCTCGGTGAGGTACACGCCGTCGGGGTCGGCCGACGTCGGGATCGACGCGGCGACCACCAGTTCGCGGCGCGGGGTCAGGCGCGGGAACAGCTTGAGCCGGTCGATGACCGGGAAGTGGGTCGCGATCACGACCTCGCGGCAACGGACCTGCGCGCCGCTCTCGATCGTGAGCAGGTGCCCGTCGTCGCCGGACTCGAGGTCGACCATGCGGGAGCGCTCGAAGATCCTGCCGCCCTTGGCGACCAGCGCCTCGGCGAGGGCGAGCAGGAAGCGCCGCGGATGGAACTGGGCCTGGTGCTCGACGCGGACGGCGCCCGCGACCGCGAACGGCAGGCCCGTCTCGGTGGTGAACGAGGCGTCCAGGCCCGCTTCACGAGCGGCCTCGGCCTCGGTTCGCAGCGCCTCGACGCCCTCCTCCGACTCGGTGTACACGAAGGACGGGACGCGCTCGAAGCTGCAGTCGACGCCCAGCTGCGACGCGAGGTAGGCGACGTGCTCGACGGCCTCGGACTGCGCGTCCGCGTACTGCCGGGCCGCGTCCGCGCCGAACCCGTCCCTGAGGTGGGTGTAGATCGACCCGTGCTGCGCGGTGAGCTTCGCCGAGGTGTTGCCCGTGACGCCCCCGGCGATGCGGTCGGCCTCGACCACCACCACCGAGCGGCCCGCCCGCGTCAGCTCCCACGCCGCGCACAGCCCGGCGATGCCGCCGCCGACCACGGCGACGTCGGTCGTGACCAGGTCGTCCACCGGCGGATAGTCGGTCTCGGCGGTCGAGGCGATCCAATAGGACTGAGGCAAACCCATGTGCGTCGTCATGCCGACGGGGTACCCGGTAAGCGGCGAGTCCACGCTTGCGGACTTCACCGGTCAGTAAGTCGGCGGCCCCGCCGGCCGCTTGACGAGCTTTCCGACGCCCTTGACCAGCGCCTTGACCGCCATCACCGCCACGAGCGCCGCCGGCAGGCTCAGCAGTCCGAAGAGGACGACCAGGACGATGTACTGCGTCCAGTCGTTCGACCCCGCCGCCCACGCCCGCGGCTCGTCGTACCCGATGAAGACCGACGCCCGGCCCTCCATCAGATGCGCCTCGACCACCTGGCCCACCGCGCACCGGCCCGGGACCTCGACCCGGACCTCCACCTCCGGGCCGCCGCCGTCGGGGACGAACGCGCCCGTGCAGACCTGCTCCCGCTTCGCGTCGTACTCGCCGACCACCGTGACCGTGCCCGGCGTCCCCGCCTCCCCGCGCGAGGCCCGGTACCCGTCGGCGAGCGCCATCGCGTTCGCGTACAGCGCCACCGGGAACGCCAGTAGGATCGCGAGCACCACCGCGACCAGCACCGCGGCGACCGCCGGGTGCGGCTTCCCCGATCCCTTGTCGCGCTCGACAGCGCCCATGTGCGGCTCCACGATTCGATACGGCTCCGCACCAGCATGACCGGTCGGTGCCAACCTTCGATGCGGATGGCCCGCACGGCGTAGCCTGTGCTGTCGATCGTCGCCTCGCTGAAAGGCCCGCCGCATGACCGAGCTGTTCCTCACGGTGTTCGGGATCGCCGTGAACACCGCGGCCGTCGCCTACGTGGCGACCCGCCTGCTCGACGTCAGATACACGCTGTGGCGCCTGTTCGTCGTCAGCGTGTGCGGCTACACCGCCGTCCAGTACGGACTGCTCCCGGCCCTGCTCCGACCGTTCGAGCACCGCGAGCCGACCTCCGACGAGGTGGCCCCGGTGCTCGCGCTCTGGTGCCTCGTCCTCGTGTGCGCCCCGGTCATCGCCATGATCCTCCTGGTCATCTGGGAGGCCGTCGTCCCCACCGGCGCCGTCCCGCCCGTCCGGACCTGGTTCAAAGGCCTCAGGACCCGGGTGCGGCGCACCCGCCGGTACCTCCAGATCCTGGCGATCGCGGCCCGGCACGGCCTCACGGGCCTGCTCCGCGGCCGCAGCCAGGCGGCGCAGGACGCCGAGATGGCCCGGGCGCTGCGCCGGGCCCTCGACGACGCCGGCGTCACGTTCGTGAAACTCGGCCAGATCCTCTCCACCCGCCGCGACCTCCTCCCCGCCGCCTACATCGCCGAGCTCTCCAAACTCCAGGACCAGGCCGCGCCGGTCCCCGGATCGAGCGCGATGCGCGTGGTCGAAGCGGCCGCCGGCGCACCGATCGACGAGGTCTTCGCCCACTTCGACGCCGAACCCCTGGCCGCGGCCTCGATCGCGCAGGTCCACACCGCCGTCCTCCACGGCGGCGAGGCGGTCGTCGTCAAGGTCCGGCGGCCCGGCGCGAAGGCCACCGTCGAACGCGACCTCGACATCATCCGCCGCCTGGCCCGCAGCCTCGACCGGCACACCTCCTGGGGCCGTTCGATGGACGTCCTCGGCCTCGCCGACGGCTTCGCCGAGGCCCTGCGCGAGGAGGTCGACTTCACCGTCGAGGCCCGCAACCTCGCCCAGGTCGCCGCCGCCCACGACCGCCGCCGCTCCGAAGTCCGCGTCCCCAGACCCCACACCGACCTCTCCGACGAGCAGGTCCTGGTCATGGAGCGCCTGCCCGGCGTCCCGCTCGCCTCGGCGCCCCTGCGCGAGCGCGGCCTCGAAGGCCGGGACGTCGCCGCCGCGCTGCTGCGGGAGATGTTCGACGAGATCATGGCCGACGGCATCTTCCACGCCGATCCCCACCCGGGCAACCTGATGCTGCTCGACGACGACCGGATCGGCCTCATCGACTACGGCTCGGTGGGCCGGCTCGACCGCGAACTCCGCGCCTCCTTCGAGGCCATCCTCCAGGCCGTCGACCGCCAGGACGGCCCGGCGCTGGCCGACGCGCTGGTGGGCGTCTCGACCCGGCCCGACGAGCTCGACCAGGTCGGCTTCGAGCGGGCGCTCGGCTCGTTCATGGCCCGCCACCTCGTCCCCGGCGCGGCTCCGGGCATCCGGATGTTCACCGAGCTGTTCCGCATCATCGCCCGGCACCGCATCGTGATCCCGCCCGAGCTGGCCGCCGTGTTCAGGGCGCTGGCGACCCTCGAAGGCTGCCTGACCGCGATCGACCCGCGCTTCGACCTCATCGCCGAGGCCCGCGACATCGGCCAGCGCTACGCCGAGCGGCGCCTGCGCCCGGCCGCCGTCCAGGACCTCGTACTGGAGGAGGTCGCCGACCTGCTGCCGGTGCTGCGCAAGCTCCCGCGCCGCTTCGACCGCCTCCTCACCGCGGCCGAGTCGGGGCAGCTCAGCGTCAACTTCCGCCTGTTCGGCAAGGCCGAGGACCGCCGCACGGTCACCGCCTGGCTGCACCAGACCCTCCTCACGGTCCTGGCGGCGGCCTCGGGGATCATGGCGGTGATGCTGCTGGGCAACCAGAACGGGCCCGCGCTCACCGAATCCCTCACCCTCTACGAGTTCTTCGGCCTGTCGCTGCTGCTCATCGCCTCGGTGATGGCCCTGCGGGTGCTGGCCGACATCTTCACCAAGAAGGGCCGACCGGACTGACCGGCGTTCGCGCCGGTCCCGGTGTGCGATCATCCAGCGGTGACCGCAGAAGCCTCCCGCACGCACCTGACCACCTGGTACTTCGAGATGCGCGACCCGGCCGAACTCGCGCCCGCCCGGCCTCCGGCCGACCCGGTCGAGTTCGTGCGCGCGCAGACCCCGAGTCCCGAGTTCAGCCGGTTCCTGTACACGGCCGTGGGCGGCCGGTGGCAGTGGATCGACCGGCTCGGCTGGACCTGGGCGCAGTGGCACGAGTACCTGAGCCGGGACGGGGTCGAGACCTGGGTCGGGTACGTGCGGGGCACGCCGGTCGGCTACGCCGAGCTCGACGGCGGCGTCCCCGGGGAGGTGGAGCTCGCCTACTTCGGGCTCCTCCCGGCGTTCATCGGCGGCGGCTTCGGCGGCCACCTGCTCGCGGCGGCGATCGAACGGGCCTGGGCGATCCACGACCGGTGGCCGGTGATCGAAGCGCCGCAACGGGTGTGGGGCCACACCTGCGACAAGGACTCCCCGGTCGCGCTCGGCAACTACCGCTCCCGCGGCTTCACGGTCTACCGGACCGGGACCACCGAGACCGAGCCGCCGGGCCCGCCCCCGGGCCCCTGGCCCGGCGCCGAAGCGCCCTGACGAGGACTGCGGGGAGGACTCGCGCCCGAATCCTCCCCGCAGTGGTCTAGGGCGCCCCGCCTTCGGTGAGCGCGTTGAGGAGTCTCATGGCGTGCCGACCGTGAACCGCTTCACGGTCACGGCACCGCCGAGCGCCGTCGTGGCGTGGTTGAAGACGGCGAACCGGTAGCCCATGAAGAACGTCCAGTTGTTGTTGAGCGTGAACGCGGGGCCCAATTGGGTGAAGCTCGATCCGTCGGTGCTGTAGGAGAAGACGGCCTGGCGTCCCGAGCCGGGCCTGATGTCGGCGGCGACCCGCAGCCAGACGGTGGCGCCGCACAGTTCCGCGGTGGCGCGCTCGGTCCCGGTGCCGGTGGTGTTCCAGCTGGAGTCCATCGTCAGGCCGTCGGTCATGGAGATCCGCGTGACGCCGTTGTCGCGGCGCAGGCCGATCCAGGCCGAGGCGTCGCGCAGCATCGCCAGGCCCGCGCGGTCGCCGTTCGCCATCGAGGACGGGTCGATCTCGACGGTGGCCGTCGAGGTCGGGCCCTGGATGCGGTGGGTGAGCGTGTTGCGGGCCCAGTACAGGTCCGGTGTGACCGTGGCGGTCTGGAGCCTGAGCCCGTTGCCGGTGGACCACTTCGTGTTGTCGGGGTCGTGGTTCCACTCCCATTTCGGGGCGAGGGCCGCGGCGGTGAACGTCTCGGTGCCGATGAGCGGCGCGACCGGGTGCGGGGTGAGGTTCGGGAACGGATAGGTCTGCCCCCAGGCGCCGTTCACCGTGGTGACCTGCGGCCAGCCGTCCGAGGTCCAGGTGATCGGCGCGAGCGCGGGCATCCGCCCGCCGGGGTAGGCGTCGACGAAGGCCATGTAGTACCAGGCGCCGCCGGGCGTGCTGACCAGGCCGCCCTGGTGGGGGACGCCGCCGCCGGAGATCGGACCGCGCATGTCGAGCAGGACCTGCCTGAGCGTGTAAGGGCCCCAAGGCGACGAGGACTTGAGGATGTACTGGCCGTTGGCCGGGCGGGTCAGGAAGATGTAGTAGTTCCCGTTGATCTTGTAGAAGCGGGCGCCCTCCAGGGTGCCGATGTTCGCCGGGGTGCTGAAGACCTGCTGGTTGCGGACCTCGGTCCTGCCGTCTGCCGAGAGCTGCGCGACCGAGATCTGGGTGTTGCCGTAGGCGACGTAGATCGTGTTGTCGGAGTCGACGAGCATCCCGGCGTCGTAGTAGGCGCGGGGGAGTTCGGCGTGGCGGGTCCAGGGTCCGGCGGCGTTCGCGGCGGTGTACATGTAGGACCGTGCGAAGTCGATCTGGCCGAGCCAGTAGAAGCGGTTCTCACCGGCGCGGTGCGCGATCGAGGAGGCCCAGATGCCGCGGACGTAGCCGCGCGCCCCGTTGAGGTCGTATTTGGCCCCGAAGTCCAGTGTCGGCACGGAGTGTCCGATGAACTCCCAGTTCACCAGGTCCCAGGATCGGAGCACGGGCGCGCCGGGGGAGTAGTGCATGGTCGAGGCGGTCATGTAGAAGACGTCGCCGACGCGGATGACCTCGACGTCGGCGAAGTCCTGCCAGACCACGGGGTTCGCGTAGGTCGACTGCTGGGCTTCGGCTCCGAACGGGTTGAGGGCGCTCGCCGCGGCGGCTCCGGCGACGAGGCCGGCCCCGCCGATGAACAGCCTCCTGCGGCTCTTCGGGATGTCAAGCCAGGACATGGTGGTCTCCTTTCGGGAAGGCGGGACCGGACCGGGCGCACGGGGCGGCCGGTGGGGAGGATGGCGCCGGGCGCCGGTCCGGTCCCGGGTCGGTCAGTCGACGGAGGCGGCCTGAACGTCGGCGAGGACCTCGTCGGCGCCGCAGGTGGCGCCCACGGGGACGAGCGAGAACTGCTGGTTCGTCGCGCCCGTCGAGGTCCACTGCCGGATCGGGTCGCCCGCGGCGGTCGACCAGTTGTAGACGTCGAGTGCCTTGCCCGAGTTGCGGTTGACGAAGGAGTAGTAGCCTGCCGAGTTCTTGTTGATCTGCCACTGCTGGTTGGTGCCGTTGAGGTTCGTCCACTGGACGATGTTGCCGCCGTCGGCGGTGCTGAAGTTGTAGACGTCGAGCACCTGGCTGGAGTGGCGGACCTGGATCCGGTAGTAGCCGCCGCCGGAGTCGATGAACCGGAACTGCTGGTTCGTGCCCTCCACATTGGTGTACTGGGTCAGGGCCGCCCCGGTCGCGGTCGAGGCGCCCTGGATGTCGAGGGCGAGGCCGGAGTGGCGGGAGACGATCGTGTACCAGTCGCTGGTGTTCGGCGGCTGCGCGTCGGCGCGGTTGGCGCCGAAGGCGACGAGCCCGGCGGTGGCGAGCACGACGGCGGCCGCGAGCGCGCCCATCGCCCGGGCCCAGCGGGTCAGGATCGAGAGGTCGGGTGCGGCCGAGGCCATCGGGTGCTCCTTTGCGGATGCGGGAACGGGGAACGAGGGATTCGGAGGGGTCAGCACGAGGCGCCTCCTTCAAGGGTCAGGAGGCCGAGCCGGTAGGGCAGCTGCGAGTAGTCGCCGCCGGAGTTCGGGTTGCGGCCCTGGTAGAGCATCTGGAGGTTGCCGGTGTCGATGGGCATCGTCTGGTTGCGGCCGGAGCGGAGGAGCTCGCCGTGGCTGATGTCCTTCGTCCAGGCGCCGCCCGGGAACGAGACGTTCGCGGCGCCCGCGAACGGCGCGTTCTGGCCGGTGGCCTGCGGCTGCCACTGGCCGTTGAGGCCGTTGGCGGTGTAGGAGCGGTAGTAGCGCGCGCCGTCAGAGCCGATCGACTCCCATATCAGCAGGTACGTGTTCGTGTTGTCGACCTTGTAGACCGCGCCGCCCTCGAACAGGTTGTTCTTGGTGTCCTGCAGGACGATCTTCGTGTTCGTGAACCCGTTGGGGAAGTTCGCGACCGTGGTCTCGGCGCGGTAGACGTGCCCGTTGTCGTCGGCCGAGAACAGGTAGCACATCGAGCTGTCGCAGATGACCCAGTAGTCGAGCCAGTGCCCGTTGCCGATGTTGTCCTTGACGATCTGCGGCATCTCGTTCTGGAAGTTCCGCGGCGCGGACCAGCTGCCCGGGTCGTTGATGTTCGACGTGGTCGAGTACGAGGGCAGACCGGTCTGGTAGACGAGGTACCAGAGTCCGGAGGGCTCGTAGAAGAACACGTGCGGTGCAGCGGCGTACCGGGAGCCGATGTTCGGGTTGGTGTCGAGGAACGTGTGGGGCGCCGAGGAGGCCTGGCTCCAGTCGTTGAAGCCGGTGTAGGCCAGGCTCCAGGCGCCGGCGGTGTTGGCGACCGTGAAGAAGACGTGCCACTTGCCGCTCGCGTCCTGGACCACGGTGGGGTCCTTGGCGGAGACGACGTTGTGGCCCGAGTTCGGCTTGGGTCCGATGATCGCCCCGGTCGACTCCCAGCTGTAGGTCGTCGGCAGCGCCTGGGCCTCCGCCCCGGCGTCGTCGTCGGCGGTGGTCTGGGCTCCGGCGGTGAGCATGCTCGCGGCGAGCGCCGCGGCCGCCGCGAGCGCGGCGAGTGCCCCCAAGGTCTTGGTTCGAAGTGTCCGGCGCATGGAGTGCCTTTCCGTCGAGATGGTTGTTATCGCTCACAAACTCGAGCCGCTCCGAAACGTTCGAAGAATGTCCCGAAACTTAGATGAGTCGAACTATAGAGAAGTATCGATATCTCGTCAACGGTCCACCGAAGATGAAACGGATGTGACCCATGGCGCTAAACTGCCGCGATGACCCCCACCCCCGAGTCCGAGCCCGAAGGCCCCCTGACGATCGCGCAGCTCGCCGCCCTCGCGGGCGTCTCCACCGCCACCGTCTCGAAGGTCGTCAACGGGCGGTCCGACGTGGCGGCCGCGACCCGCGAGCAGATCGAGGGCCTCATCCGCTCCCGCGGCTACCGGCGCCAGCGGCGCCCCGCGAAGTCCGCGGCCCTCATCGACGTGGTCTTCCACGAACTGCGGGGCCTGTACCCCGTCGAGATCCTCAACGGCGTCGACGAGGTCGCCCGCGAGCACCGCCTCGGCGTGGTCGTCTCCGAGATGGGCGGACGCCACACCCCCGGCCAGGGCTGGCTCGAGGACGTCCTCGCCCGCCGCCCCCTCGGCGTCCTCTCCGTGTTCTCCGGCCTCGCCGCCGAGCAGAGCGAGCGCCTCTACAGCCGCGACATCCCCCTCGTCCTGGTCGACCCCACCGGCGACCCCGACCACGACGCGCCCGCGGTCGGCGCCGGCAACTGGAACGGCGGCCTCGCCGCCGCCCGCCACCTCGTCGGCCTCGGCCACCGCCGCATCGCCGTCGTCACCGGCCCCGACCACATGGAGTCCAGCCGGGCCCGCCTCGACGGCTTCCGCGCCGGCCTCGACCTCGCGGGCGTCCCCCTGGACCCGGCGCTCGAACGCCACGGCGACTTCATGATCGAAGGCGGGCTCGAACACGCCCGGGCAATGCTGGGCCTGGACGATCCGCCCACCGCCGTCTTCGCCTGCAACGACGGCTCGGCCATCGGGGTCTACCACGCCGCGGCCGAGGCGGGCCTGCGCATCCCCCAGGACCTGAGCGTCGTCGGCTTCGACGACCTGCCCAAGGCCAAGTGGACGATCCCGCCGCTCACCACGATCCACCAGCCGCTCAAGGAGATGGCCGCCGCCGCCGCGCGCATGGTCGTCGCGCTGGCCGCGGGCGAACCGCTGCCGCAGCCGCGCGTCCAGCTCGCCACCGAACTCGTGGTCCGCCAGAGCACCGCCCCGCCCCGCGCCGAACGCTGAGCGGCGCCCTCGGACCCACGGGTGCGCATGAGGCACAGTAAGGGCCATGCCTTACACGCCGATGCGCCGCGACCTGACGACCGAGCGACTGACCATGGGGCCCTGGGACGCCTCGTACGCCGAGGAGCTGCGCCATCTGCACGCCGAACGCGGCGACGGGACCCCGACGGTCGAGCGGACGAGGGAGATCATCGCGAACGGGCTCGCCGCCTCGGCCGAGACCGGCATCGCCCTGCTGCCGATCCGGCGCCGGGCCGAAGGCGACTTCATCGGCTACTGCGGGCTGATCGTCGGCCGCGCCACCGTCGAGGAGCCCGAGATCGCGTACGAGCTCTTCCAGCGCGTGCACGGCAACGGGTACGCGACCGAGGCGGCCCGCGCGGTCCTCGACGCCGCGGTCGCGACCGGCCGGGGGCGGCTCTGGTCGACGGTCCGCGACTGGAACGCGCCGTCGTTCCGCGTCCTGGAGAAACTGGGCTTCGAGCGCCACCACGTCACCACCGACGACCGCGGCGACCTGGTGTGGCTCACCAGGACGCTGCCGTGAGCCCTGACGCGACCGCGGCGCCGGCCCGCCGACCGGCGCCGCGCCGCCGTCAGTCTTGAGCGGTCCCGGCGATCCAGGTCTCCAGGTCGTCGGCGAGATGCAGTTCATCGGCCACCAGCCGCCGTTCGCCCTCGTCCAACTGCGCCGCGACGCCCTCCAGGTCCGACCGCAGCGGCTCGACGCGCTCGTGCTCGCCGAGGGCGACCGCCAGTTCGATGAGGGTGGCGTACGCGACCGCCCGGTCCGCGGCCGGGGACTCCTCGCCGTGGCGGCGCAGCGCGGAGGTCACGACCCGGAACGCGGCCTTGTCGTCGTTCTTGAACTCCCGGTAGATCCGGGCGTTGTCAAGCGCCCGCCGCAGCGGCGGCAGGTCTTTGTCGCCGCCGTACTCCAGCTCCATCGGCTCGTCGCGCCGGATGAAGACGATGCTGTTCCCGTTGGGGTCCATGAGCGTGAAGCGGGACGCGCCGGGCCGGTACCTGGTGATGCGCGGCAGCCCCTTCGCGAGGACCTTCCCGTGGGCCGCGCGCATGGCCGCGGTGAACGCGGCGTGGTACGCCGCGACGTCGTCGACCATGACCAGGCAGCCGCCCGCGTCCTCGGTCGACGGGTCGATGCCCGCGGGGGCCTTGCCGAAATGCAGATCGAAGCCGCTGAGGGTGAACGCCAGGTACAGATACGGCCGCCGCTGCTCGTAGGTGACCGCGAAGCCCAGCGACTTGTAGAACGCGAGCGTCTCCTCGGCCGAGAAGCACGGCAGCAGGGGAACGGTCGTCTCGTTTGCGCGGATGCCGTTGGCGGGCATGTCGATCGGTGTCACATTGGCTCCTTCGCCGGTCGCGGTGGTACCGGGAAGGGTAGACGGATTCGCGGCGGACCGCCTATGAAACAGTTTCGAAGGCGGTCCGCCGCCGACTCCGGGTCACAGCACCGCGCGCACGGCCTTGATCGTGCGGAGCGCGGCGGCGGCGCCCCAGCTGAGCGGGGCCGCGATCGCGAATCCGAGCGCGAACTTCAGGACCGGCGCCAGTTCGACCGGGGCCAGCACCGCCACGACGCCCACGATGATCGGGGCGTGCAGCAGGAACACCGCGAAGGCGTTCGCCGAGAGGAACCGGCTGACCGGCCCCGCCCCGGTGAAGCACCGCTGGAACACGCTCAGCAGCAGCAGGATCGCGCCGACGGCGAGCATGGAGTCGCACAGCGCGAAGCCCAGGTGGGCCGGGTCGGTGCCGGGCGGCGGGTCCTCGAGGTCGAGCACCGCGTACCCGCCCAGCGCCATCGGCACGAGCGATCCGGCGATGAGCGCGGCGCCGAGCAGGCCCGCGCGCTTCGGCAGCGTCCGCAGCCAGCCGCGCCGGTAGGCAACGATCCCGATGAGGAACAGCGCCGCGTACTGCGGCATGTAGGCCGCGCTCGGCAGTCCCAGGATCGGCACGTACGACACGAGCGGCACGGCCATCCGCCACACGTACGACACGACCGCGAGGGCCAGCGCGAAGGCCAGGATCTGGCGGGCCCGCAGCGGCGCCGGCTCCACCGGCTCCGGCGCCTCGGGCCGGCGCGACCGGAACCACGCGTACAGCAGCGAGAACGCCAGCAGCACCTCGAGGAACCACATCGGGCCGTTGTTCGATTCGGTGAGGTAGAAGCGCCAGTAGGGCGGCCGGTCCTCCAGGCCCAGATAGGTCGGCAGCGTGTAGAGCGGGCGGAGCACGATCACGAACGCCAGGAACGGGATCCCGAGCCGCCGCAGCCGCTCCAGGGCGAAGGTCCGGCTTCCCCGGCGGTTGACCGACCCGGGTGTGAAGTGCCCGGACAGCAGGAAGAAGAAGCCCATGAAGTAGACCTGGTTGAGCACGACGAACACGTCGAGCGGGAGTCCCGCGACGGGGTCCGCCGGCCCCTCCCAGTTGGGCCAGGCCGGGATGTTGCCGTAGACGATCGCCACGTGGTGCGCGACGACGAGGAACGTCAGGTAGACCCGCAGGTTGTCGAGGTAGTGCAGCCGCGTCGCGGGTGGCGCGGTCGCCAGTGGTGTCGGGGTGGTGGTGTTCATGATCGCTCCCTGGGTGTGGTGGCGTGATCGAACAGGGCGACGACTTCGGCGGTGAACGCCGCGACGTCGACATCGGGGGAACCCATGACCTGGAAGGTGAAGCCGTCGATGACGCGGCGGACGGCGATCGCCATGACCCGCGGGTCGAACTCGCGGAATTCGCCGGAGGCCTGTCCGGCCTCGAAGATCCCCATCAGCTCGCCGTAGGTCTCCGCGTCCCAGGCGTTGTCGTAGACGAGGCGCCCTTCGTCGTTCCGGAGGTTCCTGACGACCTCCACGACCGCGCCGACCTCGCGGGAGTGGGAGCCGATGAAGGCGAGGTGCCCTTCCAGATAGGACCGCAGCGCGCCGCCCGCCGTCGCGGGTTTCCTCGTTTCGCGTTCGTACAGGAACCCGCCGCCGCGTGTGAACACGTCCAGCACGATCGCCTTGAGCAGGTCGTCCTTGCCCGCGAAGTGGTAGGAGATGAGCCCCTTGCTGATGCCCGCGTGCTCGGCGATGCGGTTGAGGGAGGCGCCCGCGTAGCCGTGGTCGGCGACCACGTCGATCGCGTGCCGCAGGATCTGCGCCCGGCGGGCCGCTTCGGTGAAGGTCGGCTCGGCATCGGACTGACCAGTCGTACGAGGATTTGACCGCATGGTCAAAACTGTACGCGATCGGATCGAAAAGTTCGGAACCCGCCTCTTGTAGATCGGTCTACAACATGTGTAGATTGATCTACAGCAATGAACGAGGAGGTTCCCGTGGCGGTATCGCGAGCGTCGGCCGGATCGGTCACCATCGAGGACGTAGCGCGCGAGGCGGGCGTGTCGCGGGCGGCGGTCTCCAAGGTCATCCGCAACGCGTACGGGGTCAGCCCCGCGATGCGCGAGCGGGTCACGGCCGCGATCGAGAAGCTCGGCTACCGCCCCAACATCTCCGCCCGGGGCCTGCGCGGCGCCACGTTCACGCTCGGGATAGAGATCCCCGAGCTGTCGAACCCGTTCTTCCCGCGGCTCCTCACCGGAGCCACGGCCGCCCTGTCCGACTCGCCGTACCAGCTCATCATCGCCCCGGCCGACCCCGCCCACAGCGAGGGCTACCGCGCCCTCCAGGCGCTCGTCGACCGCCAGGTCGACGGGGTCATCGCGGTGTCGCCGCTGGTGGAGCCGGACTGGCTCGAAGCACTCGCCGCCGACGTCCCGGTGGTGATGCTCGGGCGCCACGACCGGTCGAGCGCCTACGACACCGTCGTGAGCGACGACGAGGGCGGCACCCGCCAGGTGATGCGCCACCTCTTCGAGCTCGGGCACCGCGACATCGCCCACCTCACTTGCGAGACGGAGCGGACCGCATCGGGATCCGGTGTGCCGCAGGCGATCCGGCTCGACACGTATCGCGCCGCGATGCAGGAGGCCGGGTTCGGCGACCGCATCAGCGTGGTGCGCTCGCTCAACGGCGAGGCCGAGTGCCACCGCGCCGCCATGCGGCTGCTCACCGGCCCCGACCGTCCGACCGCCGTCTTCGCCTGCCACGACGAGCCCGCCCTCGGCGTGCTCCACGCGATCGCCGACGCCGGCCTGACCACCGGCGACGTGGCCGTGGTCGGCTACGACGACATCGAGATCGCCGCGCACCCGAACCTCTCGCTCACCACCGTGGACCAGGACGGCGAGCGCATGGGGGCCCTCGCGGTCGAGCTGCTGCTCGAACGCATCGCGGGGAGGGCCGAGCCGCGCCACGAAGTGATCCGGCCCGAGCTCATCGTCCGCTCCAGCACCCGCCCGCCGCGCCCCCGCGGCGGCGCCACGCGCCTGGGCGCGCTCGGCGACCGGTAACCAGTCCCGACCAGCACAACCGCATAGCGCCATCCCTCACGAATGAATCGTTCCAATCGGGACGATCGGGCGTCACCAATGGAGGTCACGACCATGTTCTCGAAACCCTCGACCCCCCGCCGCGCCGCGGCGACCGCGACCGCCGTGCTCACGGCCGGGCTCGCTCTCACCGGGTGCTCCACCGGCGGCGACGACGGCGACGGCACCCTCAACATCCTCATGGACAACTCCGAGGCCACCGGCCGGCTCATGCAGGCCCTCGCCGACGCGTACATGGAGGCCAACCCCGACGTCAAGGTCGAACTGGAGATCCGCCCCGGCGGCAGCGAGGGCGACAACATCGTCAAGACCCGCCTCCAGACCGGCGACATGCCCGACCTGTTCTTCTACAACTCCGGTTCGCTCCTCCAGGCCCTCGCGCCGGGCCAGACCCTCGTCGACCTCGCCGGCGAGCCCTACATGGACGTCGTCACCGACACGTTCAAGGAAGGGGTCAGCGCGGGCGACGCGGTCTACGGCGTCCCCGTGGGCCACGCCATCGGCGGCGGCGTCCTCTACAACCTCGCGGCCTACGAGGAGCTGGGCCTGGAGGTCCCGACCACCTGGGACGCCTTCATGGCGAACAACCGGGCGATCCTCGACGCCGGCGGGGCCGCGCCCGTGATCCAGACCTACGGCACCGAGTCCGCGTGGACCTCGCAGCTGTTCGTCCTCGCCGACAACTACAACGTGCTCGCCGCCGAACCCGACTGGGCCGAGGAGTTCACCGCGAACGAGGCCCACTTCGCCGACACCCCGGCGGCCGCCGCCGGGTTCGAGCACCTCCAGGAGGTCGGCGAGGCCGGGTTCCTCAACGAGGACTTCGCGTCCCTGACCTACAACGAAGGGCTCGCGGCCCTCGTCGCGGGCGAGGGCGTCCACTATCCGATGCTCACCAACGCCCTCACCGAGATCGAGGCGACCGACCCCGAGGCGGTCGACGACCTCGGCTTCTTCGCCCTGCCCGGGACCGACGCGGCGAACCACGGCATGACGACCTGGCTGCCCGGCGCGCTCTACCTGCCGCAGTCCACTGAGGACCAGGACTCGGCCAAGGACTTCCTGGCGTTCGTCGCCAGCACCGAGGGCTGCGACGCCCAGACCGCGGACGTCAGCGTCATCGGCCCGTACTTCATCGAGGGCTGCGCCGTCCCCGAGGACGTGCCCCCGGCCGTGGCCCAGCTCCAGTCCTACTTCGACGCGGGACTCACCGCGCCGGCCCTGGAGTTCCTGTCCCCGGTCAAGGGCCCGGCCCTGGAACAGATCACCGTCGAGGTCGGCTCGGGCATCCGCACCGCGGACGACGCCGCGTCCCTCTACGACGAGGACGTCAAGAAGCAGGCCCAGCAGCTCGGCCTCGAAGGCTGGTAGACCCGCGCCCGTCGCCCCACCCAGCCACTCGCTGCGCTCGCCTCCCCGAACCGGAGTGAACGCAGCACATCCAAAGATCGCCGCGCCCGGCCGGAACCCGGGCGCGGCGCCTCCCAGGAGACGCCTCATGACGACCACCGCCCCACCCGCGCCGCGACAGCGGCGGCGCGATCCCCGCCGCCACTATCCGATGTGGTTCTACCTGCCCGCCGGCGTCGTCTACGGGACGCTGTTCATCGTCCCCACGATCGCCTCGTTCTACTTCGCCTTCACCCGCTGGAACATGACCGGGGCCGAGTTCATCGGCCTCGAGAACTTCGCCCTGTTCTTCAGCGAGCCGTACCTGTTCCAGGGCCTGGTCAACACCTTCGTCTACGGTGTGCTCACCTCAGGGCTCAAAGTCGTGCTCGGGCTGCTGCTCGCGGTCTTCCTGACCTCACAGATCATCGCCCGCGGATACCTGCGCTCGGTGGTGTTCTTTCCGACCCTGGTGAGCGTCGTCGGCGTCGGCATCACCTTCACGGTCCTCATGGACCCCGAAGAGGGCCTCATCAACCGGGCCCTCGCCGCGGTCGGCATCGCCGGGCCGGGCTGGCTCACCGACCCGGACCTCGCCCTGTTCTCGGTGGCCCTCGTCGACGTGTGGAAGGGCGTCGGCCTCGCCACCCTCATCTACATCGCCGGGGTCGTGGCGATCCCGCAGGAGTACTTCGAGGCCGCCCGGGTCGACGGCGCCACCGCGTTCCAGAACCTCCGGTACATCACGCTCCCGCTCCTGCGCCCGGCCACCGCGACGGTCATCGTCCTCTCGCTCATCGGCGGGCTGCGGTCCTTCGACCTCATCTGGGCCATGACCCAGGGCGGGCCCGGGTTCACGTCCGACGTGGTGGCCTCGGTGATCTTCAAGCAGTACCAAGCGGGGTTCTGGGGCCTGTCCAGCGCCGGAAACGTCGTGCTGTTCCTCCTCGTGGCCGCGCTCATGGTCCCGCTCTACTGGAAGCTCAACCGCAAGGAGGTGGAGCAGTGAGCCGCCCCCGCGCCGCCGGAACGGTCTCCGGCCTCATCGCGATCGCCGTCTCCGCGGTGGTCTTCCTCGTCCCCTTCGCGTTCATCGTCCTGACCGCGTCGAAGAACCGGTCCGAGTCGGCGCTGCGGGACTTCTCGCTGCCCACCGAATGGGCGATCTGGGAGAACTTCCTCGCCGTCGTCCAGGCGCGCGACTACATGCTCCTGGCCGCGTTCGTGAACTCCACGATCCTCACGGTCGCGAGCGTCGCGATCATGGTCGTCCTCGCCGCGATGGTCGGATACGTGATGCAGCGGCGCCCGAACCGGTGGACGCCCCTGCTCAACGCGCTCGTCCTCGCCGGACTCATCATCCCGCCCGCGGTCGTGCCGACCATCTGGGTCCTCCAGGGGCTCGGCCTGTTCCGGACCCTGCATGGGCTGATCCTCATCGAGGTCGCGTTCGGACTCTCGTTCTGCGTCCTGCTGTTCCGCGCGTTCACGGCGACCATCCCGCGCGAGCTCGACGAGGCCGCGATGATCGACGGCGCCGGACCGGTGCGCCTGTTCTTCCAGGTCGTCCTCCCGCTCCTGCGGTCGGTGATCGTCACGGCCGTGATCGTCCAGTCGGTCGCGGTCTTCAACGACTTCCAGAACCCGCTGTACTTCCTGCCCGGCGACTCGAACGCCACCGTCCAGCTGACCCTCTACAACTTCCGCAGCCAGTACACGACCCAGTGGAACCTGCTGTTCATGGACATCCTGCTCATCACCATCCCGCCGCTGATCATGTACGCCTTCTTCAACCGCCAGATCGTCGCCGGACTGACCTCCGGCGCCGTCAAGGGCTGAACCGACCAGGGAGCCACCATGCCAACCACCGTCCACAGTGTGCGCGCCGAGTACCGCACCGACTCGCCGTGGATCGCCGCCGCCCGCCCGCGCCTGTCCTGGAAGACCGAGACGACCGCGCCCGACTGGACCCAGCGCGGCGCCGAGATCGAATGGCGCCGCGGCGAAGCGGCGGCCGTCGCCCACGTCGAGGGCCGCGACTCGCTGTTCGTCCCCTGGCCGTTCGAATCGCTGCTGCCCCGCGAGAGCGGCAGCGTGCGCGTGCGCGTCCACGGCTCCGACGGCACCGCCTCGGACTGGAGCGAACCGCTCCACGTCAGGGCCGGATTCCTCAACGAAGGCGACTGGCACGCCCGCTTCATCACCGTTCCCGAACCCGCCGACATCGGCCAGCCGACCCTGCTGCGCCGCGAGTTCACCGTCCGCGAAGGACTCCGCTCGGCGACCCTGTACGCGACCGCGCGCGGCGTCTACCAGGTCGAGATCGGCGGCGTCCCCGTCGACGACGAGCACCTCAAACCCGGGTGGACCGCCTACCGCGACCGGCTCGTCCACGAGACCACCGACGTCACCGGACTCCTGCGCCCCGGCCCGGCCGCCGTCGGCGCGACACTCGCCGGCGGCTGGTACACCGAGGGGTTCGGCTTCCACGGCCAGGCCCGGCCCTTCTACGGCAAGTACCCCAGCCTCGCCGCCCAGATCGTCCTCGAATACGACGACGGCACCACCGAACTCGTCGCCACCGGCGACGGCGCCTGGCGCGCCACCGCCGACGGCCCCGTCACCGCCAGCGGCATCTACGCCGGCGAGACCTACGACGCGCGCCGCGCCCGCACCGGCTGGTCCTCACCGGGATTCGACGACTCGACCTGGCTCGACGCCAGGCCCGACCTCGCCCGCGCCATGACCCCGGTCGCCCGCACCGCACCGCCCGTCCGCGCCACCGAGGAACTCGCCGTCAAGGAGGTCATCACCACCCCCAGCGGCCGCACCGTGCTCGACTTCGGCCAGAACCTGGTGGGCCACCTGCGCATCCGCGTCCAAGGCCGCGAAGGGGACACCGTCGTGCTCCGGCACGCCGAAGTCCTCGAGCACGGCGAACTCGGCACCCGGCCCCTGCGCCACGCCAAGGCCACCGACGCGTACACCCTCGCCGGCACCGGCGTCGAGACCTGGGAACCCGCGTTCACCTTCCACGGCTTCAGATACGCCGAGATCCAGGGCTGGCCCGGCGCGTTCGACCCCGGCGACGTCACCGCGGTCGTCGTCCACTCCGACCTCGACCGCACCGGCTGGTTCAGCTCCTCGCACGACGAACTCGACCGCCTCCACGAGAACGTCGTCTGGGGCATGAGGGGCAACTTCCTCAGCGTCCCCACCGACTGCCCGCAGCGCGACGAGCGCCTCGGCTGGACCGGCGACATCCAGGTCTTCGCGCCCACTGCGAGCTACCTGTTCGACTGCGACGGCTTCCTCGCCTCCTGGCTCGAAGACCTCGCGCTGGAGCAGACCGAGGACGGCGCCGTCCCGTTCATCGTGCCCAACGTGCTCGAATGGGCCCGCACACCGGCCGCCGCCTGGGGCGACGCCGCCACCGTCGTGCCCACCGTCCTGTTCGAGCGCTTCGCCGACCGCGACGTGCTCGAACGCCAGTACCCCAGCATGCGCGCCTGGACCGACCACATCGCCGCCATCGCCGGACCGCGCCGCCTGTGGGAGGGCCGGTTCCAGTTCGGCGACTGGCTCGACCCCGACGCCCCCGCCGACCGGCCCGGCGACGCCAAGACCGACGGCGACATCGTCGCCAGCGCCTACCTGTTCCGCTCCGCCACGCTGGTGCGCAGGGCCGCAGCCGAACTCGACCTCGCCGACGACGCTGCGCGCTACCGCGCCCTCGCCGAGGAGGTCCGCGAGGCCTGGGTGCGCGAGTACGTCACCGCGGCCGGGCGCACCGTCTCGGACGCGCCCACCGCGTACGCGCTGGCGATCATGTTCGAGCTGGTCACCGAACCGGCGACGCTGGAGGCGATGGGGGAGCGGCTGGCATGGCTGGTGCGCCGCAGCGGATTCCGCATCGGCACCGGGTTCGTGGGCACCCCGCTCATCCAGGACGCGCTGGTGCGCACCGGCCACGCCGAGACCGCGCGGCGGCTCCTGCTCCAGACCGACAACCCGTCATGGCTGTACCCGGTCACCATGGGCGCCACCACGATCTGGGAGCGGTGGGACTCCATGCTGGAGGACGGCACCATCAACCCCGGCGAGATGACCTCCTTCAACCACTACGCGTTCGGGGCCATCGCCGACTGGCTCCACCGCACGGTGGCCGGGCTGGCGCCGCTGGAGCCGGGGTACCGGCGCCTCGCGATCGCGCCGGTCCCGCTGGCGGGCCTCGAACGGGCGGAGGCCGCGTTCGAGACCCCTTACGGCCGAGCCGAAGCGGGCTGGGAGGAACACGAGGGGCGCATCGTCGTCCACGCGACCGTCCCGGCCAACACGACCGCGCTCGTGACGCTTCCGGGGGCCGAGGCGCGCGAGGTCGGCAGCGGCGAGCACCGGTGGACGATCGAGGACCCCCGAGTCGCAACACCACGGGCGCTGACGTTGGAGTCCACACTGGCTGATCTGATCGAGGACGCCGAGGCGCACGGGACGGTGCTGCGGGCCATGGCGAGCGCCGATCCCGAACGGGCGCGGCAGTTCCGAAGGGAAACGGCCTGGACCGAGCACCGCACGCTGGCAGGTGAATTGGGCGGCGTCCCGAAGCAGGTCTTGACCGCAGTCGAAACGGCACTGGACGACCTGAACGCACGACGTCAGCGCTGAGGTGCAGCTCCTCACACAGGGCAAGAAACGTCTCGATCTCCTGACGCTCCACCGGCACTCACTCACCAAGGATCGAACCCGGTGGTCGCGTCGGGACTGCGATCATGGGTGATCGGGTTGCTGGGCGAGGTGTTCTTGGATGGTGAGGTGCCGGAACTGGTAGACCGCACCGACTTGTCGCAGGACGTGTCGCCGCTTGGCGTCTTCGAGCGCGGGGAGGATGCGAACGCCCCAAGGGAGACTTCCGGTGAGCCGCAACCACAGCGACACATGCATCAAGGTTCCTGATGCTGTTCCGAATCTGCCGCGGAGCCGGTACGCGAATCCTCCTGGGAATCCGAATGCGAAACTGACTGCGAACCCGAGAGCGTGGCCGCCGGCGAGTCCGCTGAGGATCCCGATCAGGAGCCAGTCGGGGATGAGCACCCCGATTTGATCTGAGCGGAGCGTTCTACGAGGGCCGACTGTTGAGTTTCGAAGATCAGATCGTGTTCTGAGCGAGCCTGTGGCACCGAACCCCAGCCCGACGACGGATCCCACGATGATGCCGGTCGCGGGTCCGACTGCGAACCCCACTGCGAGACCGAACGCGAGTCCCAGGGTGAGCGCCACGATGAGACCTCGCTGTGAGAACTGGAAGCTCCGTGGAGTTTCAACCGTCCTCGATGTGCCTCTGAATACGAGGGCCGCCGCGAGCACACCGGTGTAGATTCCCGCCAGTACGCCCGCGAACCCTGTCACGGGCTCGCCCCAGAACACGTAGACCAACCCGCACATGAGCCCGCCTATCAGTACGAACCAGAGATTTTGAATGATCTTGAGTCTTGCCGGGTGGATCGCGCGGTGCAGCTCCCACCAGGCGAGGTCGGTGGTGCCCTGGTCGCGCAGATGACGGGCGAAGAACTGCATGGCGGCCATGGCGTCGTCGAGGCGGCGCCCATGCAGTTGCCGGTGGCGGGTCGTGCGCTGGTAGACCGCCGGAAGGTAGGCCGCGGCGAGACGCTGCTCGATCGCTTTCCTGGTAGGGAGTTCGATCAGTTCACTTGGACGGGCATGGGTTCCTTCGTAGGCGGTGCGGGCGAGGTAGACCATCAGCGGTGTCGACAGCGCCTCGGCGAGCGGCCCGCCCCGGCCGAGTTCGCTGATCACCGACTCCCATCGCCCAGCAGCAACGTCGGCCGAAGCGGGAGTGCGCTCGCCCCCACGGAGGTACGCGGCCGCCTGCCGCACATCGAGAGGCTGGAGCTCGTATTCCTTTGCATCGTGGGTGAACTCGCCTCGGTTGACGGCCACCCGGTATTCGGTGGTCCTGCAGGTCAGCGCGAGCGGCACATCGTAGGCGGCCTTATTGAGTTCAGCGATCACGCGGCTCTGCCGATCCTGGTCGGCGATCTCGTCGAGGCCGTCGAGCAACGGGATGATCTTTCCGGTTGCGATCAGCACCGCCGCCAAGCTCGGGTCGTTGCGGCGTCCGCGCTCCTGATGCGATCGTTGGGCGAGGTGCGGGTAATCCTGCTTGAGACGGGCTTCCAACCAGTCCGGAAACGGTGTGTTCGGATCCCAGCCGGTCACGGTGACCAGCACGGGAACTGGATCTCCCGCTGTGCGGTCGGGTTCACTCAAGATGTCGCACAGCAGATTGACCAGGACCGAGGTCTTTCCCGACCCCGGCGCACCGAGAATGACGAACCTCTTGCGGCAATCTCGACGCCATTCCTCGCCGATCTCGTCAATGGTGACCGTGCCGCCGGTACGAGCATCGATGATCGGCGCGGCGAGACTGTGCAGGTCCCGCTGACCGCGAGAGCCGGTCGCGCCCTTATCGAAGGGGTT
The DNA here is from genome assembly GCF_900101745.1 of Glycomyces harbinensis. Lineage (GTDB taxonomy): Bacteria > Actinomycetota > Actinomycetes > Mycobacteriales > Micromonosporaceae > Glycomyces > Glycomyces harbinensis. Next base: position 109,436 of record NZ_FNAD01000001.1, read on the forward strand.
GAGTCGATTGAAGGTTCGGAGCCAGCTGACACCGGGAACATCGGGCTGACCTGTCGACTGCTCCCTGCGATCGTCGACGGTCACAGCGCTGGGAGTGAGCCTCACCCTGATCGGGGCAGGGGCCAGGCCACGATCGCGAGCCTCCTTGCGCCAGTCATCCCTGACCTGGAATTCCAGGCTCTGCAATGCGCGAACCATACGATCCTCAGGGGAATTCGCGCGTGATCGCTGAGGCCACAACGCCCACACCAACGCCCACACCGTTGCGACCGAAGAGACCACCGCCAACGCGTTGAACAACTGACTGTTGGGCGGCAGACGGTAGGCAATCGCACCGACCGCCATCAAAGCAAACACGCACACCACGACATCGCGAGTCTTCATCAAGCGGCTCCACAGGTTGAGGCCATATCCGAATCACTCTAGAGACCCGCGGCGTATAGAACTGCTGGCGCACATCGCACTTGGGCAAGTCGCAGGCTTCAGACATAACAGCAGCTCAAGCCGCCTCCTGGCTAGACAACCGGTACAGCGTGCCATGCCTGATGCAACGTCAAGAAGGATCCAGGCGCCGCACAATGCAGAGTTCTGTCGCATGTCCGACAGCTGTACCACCCTACGAATCGCGACCACGCACAACCGGCCGACCGAGTCCAAGCCGTTGACGACAAGGGCTGGTTCTACCAGCAGCTGAAGGGCCTCACATCTGGGGACGTTTCGGTACGATTGGAGTGCAGCTTCCCCTTCCGCCCGTTGGAGCCGCCGTGTCGTTGCTGAGCAGTCTGATCGCCGAGTTGTCCGCCCTCGTCGAACGCAGTCGCGAGTCACGAACGCACTTGAGCGGTGCCGGAGACCGACTGGAGCGGGTGCTCGAATCGGCTCAGAATACGACGGTCGACTCGTCCAGCGCGCTGGTGACTGATGCGTTGGTGCAGCTTCGCAGCGCCATCGGAAAACTTGAGGAGGCACAGCGCCTGCTCAGCGCCGGTGATGAGCGCTGGCAGGCCTACATCGCGTTGCTGGCCGCCGGAGCGGGGGTGAGCGCCGGCACGGTTCCTCAAGCGCGGCCGCCGTTATCGGCGGCGAGGTCGGAAGCGGCGCAACCGATCCGCGGTCCAGCCCGTCATGGTATTCGCTCACCGACCCCGGGGCGGCATCGGCTCACTCGGATTGGCCGATCTTCGCAGCCGGCGGAGAAGAACACCGTCATCCTGCCCAGCGTTGATGTCGAAGGCGACCTTGCGGCGATCCGTACCGGCAGGGCCCATTGGAACGCCGACACCAATCGCTACGAGATCAATGGCCGCAGTTGGGGTGTGGAGCCGAACGGGACCGTGTTCCCCGCGTCTGGACCTGGCCTGGTGGAGCTGTCTCGCAGCCAGTTCAAGGCGCTCAAGACCCTCAACACAGACGGGCAGCCCGTCGGCATCTGGCCGAAAAACTATCTGAAAGACCCGAGCATTTCATCATCCGATTGGGACCGCGCAGCCGAGATTTACCGATATCATCCACGCCATAGCCAAGGAGCGACGTGAGCCATGGACTACTCGATCAACTTCGCCGCAACCGTGCCCCCAGCACGGCTCAAAGCGGTGGTCCTTGCGCAATGGCCCCTGGCATCCGACATGGTGTTCGCCGATACGGCCGAGGTCTTCGAGGAATATGAAGGACCAAAACTTATCGTATTGATCCAGTCAGGTCTGCACCCGGGGTCGGACTTCGACACTGAGCTCAGCGCCGGCCAGGAGTTCGCCGACGTGGTAGGCGGTCTCGATGAGCTGCAGCTGACTACGTTGCTGTGCAAGGCGTTGGAGGCCCGTGCGCTCATTCCCGACGGGGGGCGTTCGGGGTTGACATGGATGCTCGTCACCGAAGATGGTTGGCACGGACGAGTAGTGCTGCGCGACGACGATGTCGGGGATGCACCGATGGTCATCGACCATGCGCTCCAACCGGTCCCGGTCGCACCTGAGATCCCGGTCCAGGATCCGCCCGCATGGGAGCGGGGCTGGTACGACGACGGTATGGTCCCGACTTCGGGCTACCTCGAGTCCGATTGACGAAGTCGGGTGGTTCGCAGGCGGCCAGACCTCGCCGACCTGGGTGCGTCCGATCAGTTCCAGGATCGCTTCGCGGGCCCGGGCGAAGGCCGTCCGACTTCGGCAACCCCGCCTACGCCGCGGTGTATTCCGCGCTCGACTACGTCAGCGCTAACACCTACATCCAGGGCGCTGAACTCTCCCGCCCAGGTGGCGAAGTGCGCCAACGCCCCGGGCATCGACCAGTCCGTCCCCGAACTCACACGCGCCGAGGCCCTCGCCGACCCCGATCACGTCGACACCTACGCCGCCATGATCAGCGAAGCCTCCTTCATGCGCCAGCTCCACGACCCCGAGCGGATTCGAACCGCCGTTTCCGCCTTGAGAGGGCCAATTCGCCATATGTGCAGATGGCTGGTTACCGCGTCCCCAGGGCGCGAAACTCCAGGTAGATCCCACAGTTTCGTCTGTCGAGACCTGTCGGATCTATCTGGGGTCTGACGAGGCCTGGCAGAAGTTCCTGCCCCCTCACAGCCCCCACAGGATCTACTGTGGATGGTCACTCCGATGGGCTGGCATGAACGTACCGTTACGAAGAAGGGCTTCGAGCGGTTCAAGTCGTACTACCGCGACCTCCGGGGCGAGAAGCAGTACGAAGGCACCTACAACACGCCTGAGGAAGCCGACAAGGCGTGGCAGCGGGCTGAAGCCTGGATGACTGATGGCCGCATCATCGACGCCAAGGGCGGTCGGGTCAAGTTCGAGAAGTACGTCCTGGAGACCTGGTTTCCCAACCACGTCATCGAGCAGAGCTCGGCCGACGACTACGACTACCGCCTCAAGAGACATCTGATCCCGTGGTTCGGGAACCTTCCGATGAACCTGACGTGAAACGGTCTTCCATCTGAAGACGGTCCCTAAAGGCTGTCCCGTTATTGCTCCGAGCGTTGCCAATAACAGTGGTGTTCTGGCGAACTCGGTGTCGTTCAGGCGGTGCGTGCGAGGTTGTGAAGCCGGGCGATTCCGAGCATCGCCACCGCGACGCCGTCGCCGCGGAGGCGGCAGTCTCGCAGCACTTTCCAGGTCTTCATCCGCGCGAACGTGTGCTCGACGCGGGCTCTGACCTGCCGATGCGAGGCGTTGTGCTCGGCTTTCCAGTCGGGCAGGTCCTCGCCGGGGCGGCGGCGGTGCGGGATGATCGCGCTGGTGGCGATGTAGCCGCCGTCGCCGATCAAGTCATGATTGCGGCAGGCGTGCTCGGCACCGGACTCACCGAAGGCCTTGCAGTCGTTGCGGTTGCCCGGCAGTGGTGTGCCGACCGCGACCACCAACTGCGAGTCGGCATCGATGACGACCTGGTGGTTGGTTGAGTACCGAAAGTTCTTGCTCGGAGCGGCGATGGTCCGGTCGCGGGTCGGAACCAGCGTGCCATTGACGATCAAGACGGTGCCCCTGGCGAACCGCTTGCGCGGGCGAAGCGCCACCTTCGGTCCCAGATCGCCCATGATGCGGTCGGCGGCGGACTTCGAGACGCCGAACAGGGGCGCGAGCTGTCGCAGGGTCAGGTTCGTCCGCCAGTAGGCGGCCACCAGCAAAACCCGGTCGGCCAGCGGCAGACTCCATGGCCGGCCCCGGCGGAGCGCTTCGGCGCCATCACGCTCCAACTGGCGCACCAGGCGGGTGAACAGTCGAGGTTGCAGTCCCGAGAACGGTTCGATCCAAGACGCCTCGGCCGCAGTCACCACACCTACCCGTGCATCCTAAAGCCTTGGTGAGCAATGGGTAACACGCCGACCAGGTCTCCTGGGGAAAGCGGCTTTCAAACGGTGCTTTCGACCGTCCCCGCGAATGGAGGTGGCGTGTTCCGCGGCCACCGCGCGCCGTGGTGTTCTGAAGCAGCGGCTCGGAACGCTTCCATCAGCTCAGAACCCGGGTACCTTCCGAATGTCGGGTACTTCCTGCGGTAATAGCACGTCCAGTAGCTCACCACTCGTCGTTCCGTGCGCACGAAGAACGCCGGATTCCGCACGATGAACTCCCCGTAGAGCTGGCGCTCTACCGAACCTGGGACGGTGAGCCCGCCGAGACCTCGGCGGATGTCCTCAAGGATCTCCAACACGTACTCGCCGGCCAGATGCACCACGAACGGGGCAACCCACGGCTCCGCCGAATCCATGAGCAGCTCGAGACTTCGTTGGCGGACATAGCCATCGTGGTGCCGGGAGTACAGGCAATGCGCTATGACACGCTGCGTCCCTGTCAGGGATCGCTCCAAGGCGGGGTCTAGTTCCTCGCTGTAGATCCGGCGGGGGATGGAGACGTTCTCGCCCTGTACCGCCACCTCGAAAGGCTCCGTCGGCGGGTACCGAGCATCAGGGACGATCTCGACGACCCGTCGCACGTCGCAGCTCATCCTGGCCGGGAACGCTGCGAGCAGGGCGCAAACGGTGCTTGGGTGATCCCGAGGCGACTGCATGACAGGAGGATAGGCCGGGAACGATCAGCCACCCCAGCCCCACCCAGCATTGCGGGACAGCCTTTAGCCTTGGTGTTAAATACTCCGATGGGCATTGAACTTGTGATGGCGGCTCTTGCCGCAATCTTTGGCGCATCCTCCTCCCTCGTGTTGTAGCGCAGGGAATCAGAGGAATCAAATAGACGCCTTGAGAAGCTTCATAGCATCAGCGAGGTGCCTAGCGAAGAACCGACAATCGAAGAGAAGGTTGAAGGTTCCAAGCAGAATCTAGACCAAACGGTCCGAATCCTTACTGAACTGAGAGATCACCTTGAATCTGAACGCGATGCTCTAGTTTCACTTCAGGATGAAGTAGAGGAGCGACGCCAGTATCTCCAAGTTACGGCTGAGGATGCTGAGAATATCGGCAAGATACTTCATGATCGTGCATCTAAAGTTGCGACAGAGGCTGCGGAGAATGCAGAGAGAAGAGAGCGAGAGCAGCAGAAGAAATCCCAACGCCGAGAGTGGATTTTCTTTGGGCTGGGGGCGCTTACCTCGCTTGCAACCTCACTCTTCTTTTACTGGCTTTCGCTCTAGTGAATTAGTTGGTGCAGTGCGTCGTACCAGAACAGCTGCGGGACCGGTCCTGGTTGGGAGTTCTAGGGTTCGACCCATGAGCGATGTGATGGTCGGTATGACCAAGCGAGAAGTCAAGCGTCTGCTCGGCAAGCCGACCGGGCGGATATCTGATAGGCAGTATGCGCGGCAGGCCGGAGCGCATGTCTTCAATCTTGGCGGGACGTCAAGCCACGAGAGCTGGCTCTACATCAATGTTCCTGCTGGATACGACACTCAGGTCTCGTTCGAGCGTGGCCGAGTGGTCAAGGTCAGTACCCCTCCGACGAGGCATTAAGGCTGACTGGGTGCAAAGCCACGGGATGACCGGCATGCGGTGGCCCTGGTGCGTGCTGGAGCAGCGGGAGTACGGCACGAAAGTACAGCAACCGCACCGGCTGAGGTTCACCCGAATGAGTCTCACGTGACGTTCTACCTGCCGGATTAGACGTCATAGCCGGTTGACGCTAAATCCGTAGGTTTCGGGTTAGTGGCGCGCCGGACGGGACCGCTCCACGGGCGGCAGCGCTTCATGGTTCCGATGATGTGGGATTCTCATGTGGCTGAGGTCTTCCGGCGAGGAGTGGTGTGGATGGGTTTTTGGATTGCGGTCTGGCGTCGGCTGCGCACTTGGGTGGCAATGGCAGCGTTGTGCGCCATGATGATGTACGGCTACTACCTTGCCGGTGATCGTGAAGTTGAGGCGATCTTCAGGGGGTTTCTCGGCACGGCCATGGTTGGCGGCCCATGGCTGGCTGTGCTCTTGGTCTTGGAATGGATCACGCGGAGTGCCGAGTCTCGGCGGGAGGATCGTGAACGCGCCGATGGAGACCGCTTTGGCGGAACGAGGGCGGTTGCTGTACCGCAGCAAAGTGCAGCAACCCCTGAACCCGAGGACGTAGCAGAACGGCCCTGAGCAGCCTCAATGCATCGCGGAGGACCCTCATTGACCCCGATGCCAATAGTTCGGGACGAGGGGGTCGCAGGTTCAAATCCTGTCAACCCGACCAGAACTCCTAGGTCAGGGACTTGCTCCCTGGCTTGGGAGCTTTCCTTTTTTGCTCTCGCTAGTCTCTCGCTGGTCTAGACCTTCCAGGATGCCCTGGGACGTTCAGGGGCGACAGTCTTCTCTTGAGTTAACTAAGTCACAGTCCTCCGTGAAATCGAGTCTGGTTGCGTGCCTTGGGATATCACCAGCAAACATTGGAAAGTTCGAGGGCGCCAGGTGAGAGGCGTTCAAGGTGCAGCATGACGGGTGACCCGTCAGCATCGCATCGTTGATGTGGGGCACCTTGCAGTAGGGGAATTGCCGGTGCCTCCAGGTCTGGTCAGATTTGAGATACCTCCGGGGAAGGTCGTCTGTCCCCCAGGTCTTGATGAAGGCGATGTTCCGAATGATGGTCTGGGTATCCGGGGCGAGGAGCCCCGCTACGCGAAACGGGGGTCCATCTACCGCGCGGTCCTGGTCATAACCGGACCATGGTCTGGCTCCACGATTCACAGGACAAGCCCTAGTACTGCTGCGGCACTTGGCGTTACCGGTTGTGAAGCTGACTCGTTCTCTGGTCATGGAGGATGTGAACCTTGCTCTCTGGAGTGCGGAGTTCGAGGATCTGATGGCCCGGATCGGCCCACGGTTCTCCAGGTCGGAGCCGCGTGAGCGGGTGCGCGACTATGTCGCCGGATTGTTGTCGGGCTTGCAGCGCAAGAACTCGTGGTGGATCGCCGAACACGCCGGCGAGAGCAGCCCGGACGGGATGCAGCGGCTGCTGCGCAAGGCGCGCTTCGATGTCGAGGCGATCCGCGACGACCTGACCGGCTATGTGTCCGAGCGGCTCGGCGAGGCCGACGGGGTGCTCATCCTGGACGAGACCGGGTTCGTGAAGAAGGGCCGGGCCTCGGTCGGGGTCGCGCGGCAGTACTCGGGAACCGCGGGCCGGATCGAGAACTCCCAGATCACCGTGTTCGCCGCCTATGCCTCCGCGAAAGGGCATGCCCTGGTCGACCGCGAGCTCTACCTGCTCAAGGACTGGACCGAGGACCCGGACCGCTGCGCAGCGGCCGGGGTCCCAGCCGAGCGCATCGCGGCCGGGACGGTCACCAAGCCCCGTCTTGCCCAGGTGATCATCGAGCGCGCCGACGATGCCGGGCTGCCGTTCCAGTGGGTGACGGCCGATGCCGCGTACGGGTCGGCGAAGTACCTCCGGTTCTGGCTCGAGCAACGCGACCAGTTCCATGTCCTTGCCTTGCGCGGCAAGGACGATGTGGTCATCGGCTTCTCACAACCGCGCGCCCAGGCCGTGATCGACGACCTGCCCGAACGCGCCTGGCAGCGGCTCAGCGTCGGGGCCGGCTCCCATGGACCCAGGCGCTATGACTGGGCGCGGGTGCCGGTCCGCTGGGCTTGGCGACCGGGCCGGGGTCACTGGCTTCTGGCACGGCGGTCCATCACGGACCCGACCAAGATCGCCTACTACATCTGCTACGGGCCAAGGCGCTCCAGTCTGACCGACCTGGCTTAAATCGCTGGAACAAGGTGGAAGGTCGAGGAGTGCTTCCAGCAGGCCAAAGACGTCTGCGGGCTCGACCAGTACCAGGCCCGGACCTGGCGGGCCTGGCACGCCCACACCACGCTAGCGATGATCGCCCACGCCCTGCTTGCGGTGACCCGCGCCGCCGGACGCGAAAAAGGGGTGGACTGGCTAGACCGGAGCAGCGCATCCCGCTGACCGTCCCCGAACTGCGGCGACTGGTCTATGCTCTTCTCCTTGCACCCCAACGGGATAACGATCGACTGCTTGCCTGGTCACGCTGGAGACGACGAAAACAGCACCAGACCAGGCAAAGCCACTACGAGCGACGGTACGCGGGTTAATTGCCAGCCTCGGGAGAACAACGCCGTGGTACTTCGCGAGGGCGACTCCTTCACTCACGCTGAAGGATCAACGGCCTCGCCTCCAAGTTACGAGCGAGACCGCGAAGAATCCCAGCACCGCTGCGAAGAGGGCAAACAATGCTGGGTTGACCCAGGCTGGCACCAGCTCGACGTTGCCCTCTGAGCAAAGGAGCGTTCGACGGAGAGGGAGATCCGAGTACTCCCATCCGATATGCGTCCCGGCTCCGTTCGCGGGGCACAGCATCTCCACGTCCTGGTAAAGCGCCGCGTCAAACTCGCCTTGCCCATAGACGATCACGATCCCGAAAAGCCCAGCCACCGCGACCGCCGCGAAACCCAGGCTGCGGGTCTGCTGCACGCCCTTCGAACGATTGCGGATCTTGAGGACAATGAGGGTAACCAGGACGGCCATTGCCAGCGGACACATGAGAGGGGTGAACACGGTACTGAGGTGTAACAAGGATGTTGGACACGGATCCTGATTTGAGAGGATCGTGTCCATGCCCGCGAAACGCCGGAAGTTCAGCCCGCAGTACAAGGCCGAGGCTGTGCAGATGGTCGTCCAGACCGGTCGGACGTTCGCCGAGGTCGCCCGCGACCTCGGGATTAACCCGACCACCCTGGGCAACTGGGTGAATGCCTGGAAAGACGAACACCCCGAGACATCACCTGAGGAATCACCCGTGGATCGAGCCCGCATCTCCGAGCTGGAGGCCGAGGTCGCGCGGCTGCGCATGGAGAACGAGTTCCTGAAAAAAGCCGCGGCCTTCTTCGCGAGGATGCAGGAGTAGCCGAGCGCTGCGCCCTGATCGAGGCGGAGAAGGCCCACTACGAGATCACCTGGATGTGCCGGCTGCTCGGGGTCGCCCGGTCGACCTTCTACTACTGGAAGAACCGAGCCGAGACGGCTACCGAAGTGCGGCGCCGCGACCTGGCCGGTCAGATCGGGCGGGTGTTCGCCGATTCCAGGAAGACCTACGGGTGTCGCAGGGTCTGCGCGCAGCTCAACCGGGAAGGTGTTGCCTGCTCGGTGGGGCTGGTCGCTGACCTGATGCGCGAGCTCGGCCTCGAAGCGGTCCAGCCAAGAGCGTGGAAGAAGACCACCGTGCCCGGTGAGGTCGCTGAGGAGGTGCCCGATCGGATCGAGCGGGACTTCACCGCCGAAGTTCCCGGGCGCGCAGCGGTCGGTGACATCACCTATCTCAAGACCGGGGAAGGCTGGCTGTATTTGGCTACCGTCATCGACCTGCACACGCGCATGGTCATCGGCTGGCAGAGTGCCGATCACATGCGCACGAGCCTGATCATCGATGCCCTGGCTGCCGCGAAGGACGCCGGCTACCTCGAGGAGAGCGCAGTGTTCCACTCCGACAGGGGCACCCAGTACACCTCGGCGGCGTTCGCGGCCTGGTGCACCACCAACGGCATCGACCGGTCCATGGGCCGCACCGGCGTGTGCTGGGACAACGCCGCCGCCGAGTCGTTCTTCGCGAGCTTGAAGAACGAGTGCTACCACCAGCGGTCTTTCGCTACCCGCGCCGAAGCCAGGTTGGCGGTCGCGGACTACATCGAGGTGTTCTACAACCGCCAACGCCTACATTCGACCCTCGGCTACAAGACACCCGCCGAGGCCCTGGCCGAGTACTTCACTCGCGCCGCCTGAAACCCAACCGTTACGAGATCCACGTCCAAAATCCTCGCTACACCTCAGTACGAACCTACAAGACGCGATGCCTGCGGCAACCCCTCCCGTCACACCCACAACCTCAAGCGCTCCGCCTCATGATCGCCAAGTGCCGCAGCAGTACTAGATGTGATGTTCAGGGCGGGGGCTGGTTTGTGTGAAGGGCAGGGTTGCGTCGATGACGGTGTCGGCGCGGGTTTTCGGTTGTTCGCGTTCGATGTAGGCGTCTTCTCTGGGGAGCCAGAGGTTCGCCCAGACCTCGGCCTGGTGCGGGTCGCGGGCGATGCCGCGTTCGAGGGCCAGTTCGGGGGTGGCATCGACCCAGATGGTGTAGTCCCAATCGAGTGGCAGGCCGATCGAGTAGCAGCGCTCGATGGCGATCCCGGCGTCCACGACCAGCTCCTGGGACCGCAGGTGCGGCTCGGATTCCCAGATGTAGGGGCGATATGCCAGGCGACGCTGACCCTTGCTCAGCGGTTCGACGACATCGTGGTGGAACCGATCCTCGTTGAACCAACCGAATTCGCTGTCTTGGCTCGGCTCCCAGTAATCGTCACCGTGCATGATGGTGAAGCCTGGAAGGTGGCGCGCGAGTTCGTCGGTCAAGGTCGACTTGCCCGATCCGCCGCGTCCGTCGACGGCCACCATCAGGAACTCGCCGTTCTTGGGTGACCTGGCGGTGATCCGCTCGCACAGTTCGTCGATCATCGTGGCCATTCTACGGAACGCCCGGGCCGGAGGCCGGGATCGGTGGGAGGGCCTTCGTACGCGCGGGTCAGGCAACGGAGTTGGTCCGTCATGCGGGGCGAGGTGTTGCCTCATCTGGGCAAGGGGTCCTGGCGTGCGCGAGGCGCGGCCGGGATGGACTTACTAAGATCAGTGCATAGTAGACGATTGGTGGTTAGGGTCGGTGCGGTTTGCCCTGTACTGCTACCACTGTGAAGGAACCCCCATGCGCACGCGCTCGCTAGTCATGTCCGCTGCCATGGCTGCTGTCCTCGGCTGCGGCCTCACCGCTCCGGCGATCGCACAAGCCCCTGCTGAAGGCCCCACGCTGGCCGACGCGCTGGCGGGGCTGCCGGTCGCGAGCGAGGACCGTACCGGTTACGACCGGGACCTGTTTCACCACTGGATCGATGCGGACCACGATGGGTGTGCGACCCGTCAGGAGGTCTTGATCGCCGAAGCCGTGGTCGCGCCGACGGTTGATGAGGATTGCAAGGTCTCCGGTGGTAGCTGGTACTCCTACTACGATGAGGTGACCGTCGAGGGACCTCGGGGGTTGGACATCGACCACCTCGTTCCGCTCGCCGAGGCGCGGGATTCCGGCGCCCGGCTACGCCACCGAAGCAGCGGCAGCCTGCCGCGACCACGCCCGCGACGTCATCGAAGCGAAGCGCCTGATCGCGATAATGACCCGGACAACCAGCCATCGCAGCGTGTCGCCGAGAAGATCGGCCTCCCCTTCGAGCGCAACGCCACTTCACGCTCCGAGAAGCCAGTTCGCATCCACGCCACGTCGCTGTGATGCTCAGGGGCGCGACCATCACTCAAGCCGATACACGGCTCAGTGAGTACCTCGTAGATGCTCTCGTCGTTGCCTTGTTGTGGCTGACGGACTCCGAGTAGACACGCGCACGCTCTCGCCCAAGTAGCAGGAACTACTGCGGATGCGAGTGATGGCGGCGCTCGACGACGGACTCGACGATGAGACCGCGGCGCGGACGTTCGCAGCATGGCATCGCTCGCCTTATCGGCGAGACCCTGAAGCTCATTCAAAAGCTGCTTCTGAGTGATGGCGGTACATCTGGAGTTTGATCACGGTCTGTAGGGACGGGTCGGCTTTCGGCAGGGGCCGGCAGTAGCCGGTAGCGAGGACCTTCCACGATCGCAAATGCGCGATGCCCTGCTCGACCACCCACCGGCGGCGGTTGGCCTGCCGGTTGAACCACCGCTCTGCGGTAGGCCCCAACCGTCACGCAACGTGACCGCGCAACTTGGGCCGCTGGGCCAGACGGTGCGACTGGCCGCGAATGAAGACTGATCGGCACGGGGGCGCCAGACATGGACGCAAGCGCCCCGCCGTGTGACCGGCAATGTTGCCGAGGTCGTCGCGTCACTCGAAAACTGCCGCGTTGCGAAAAGCTGGGGCAGATCGCGGCAGGCTGGCGCAGCCAGGGCAGTTCTCGCGCAGGGCTGCGCGGAACTTGACGACAGCAGCGAATTCCCGACGCGGACATTCTCACCTCGCCCGTGTGGGTCAAGGGCGACTCAGCGTAACCTGCACCGCTCCGGACTTGAAGCCGGGATGAGCTGATCGCTTGCGCTTGATCACTAGTCGATGCGGAGACTTTACTGCCGGTGAGGATCGGTGAAAGGTTGGCGCGACGCAGGGAGAGGCCCTCAACCTCCTGCTCGATACTCTCCGCTGATCGCCAGCGACGCTAGCCTGGGAAAAGGAGGTGGTGATCTATGGCATGTCGATGCAAGATGGAGTGATGGAAGGTATTGAGAACGAGCACAGGGAGATCGGCCCTCCCTCGAGTCCCGTGCCGTATGTCCCGAGCTTCGATCTCGACATCTGGAGGGAACTGTCCGCGACGGTCTCGGTTCGCGACTACGAGCCTGGGGACGAGTCGGCCTGGCTTCGCTGTCATGTCCTGTCGTTCCTGGACACGGCCTACTTTGACGCGGTCGAAAGAACCAAACCGCGCATCACTGCGCCCGGCTTCGAGCTGGTGGCGATTGCGAGGGCGGACGGCGTGGTGGGCATGCTCGACCTCGCTGTCAAGGACGCCACGGCCACTATCGAGACTCTCGCCGTCCACCCCGACCACCGCTCCCAAGGCATCGCCAGGAAGTTGCTCGAAGAAGCAGGCGATCGTGCACTCCGCCTCGGTGCGGAGACCATCGAGGCATGGACCCGAGACGACCCCGGCGCTCTGAAGTGGTACCGCGACAACGGCTTCTCCGAGAGCGACCACTACCTTCACGTGTACGCCGATCTCTACGTCGACGTCCAAGAGCCTGACCGAGCGATCGGGGAGCGCCGGCCCGGACTCAAGCCGGTAAAGGTCTTCCTCCATGCCACCATCAAGGAAGAGAGCTCGCTCCGCGAACAGTTCGCGCGCGTCCATGTCTGCCGGCGCTTCAGCAAGCGGCTCACCCCGTAACTCAAACCAGGGGAAGCTCTTGCCCCGGGGGTTCAGACTGTGGATGGGGTCAAATCAGAATTGTGGGGACTCACTGTCCTCGGCGACTGTGCTGCGTCGGTAGGACGATCGCGCTTGTCTGATGGTGTCGGCCGTGGCGCCGGCTGCGATTCCGCGAGCGTTGAGCGGTGGCTGCAAGGCGGCGATCAGCCGTGTCTCGACCGGTGCCGATTCGGCTTCGATGACCCAGTTCAACTGCAAGTGGCGCTGCATCCATTCGGTCAAGCGCACCTCATCGCTTGGTACGAGCACGACCCGGTCGGTCCAAGTGGTCTGGTAGCGCTCGGTTTCGAGGAGGAGACCGGCAAGTGTGCGTCGAAGCGTCGAGGTTCCCGATCGCCGGATATGGTCGCCTCGGATCCTGCGGCGCAGGTTCGAAGCAGTCCCGATGTACAGCAGCCGCAGATCGGGCCTGGCGAGGTGGAACGGCCCCGGGAGCGTCTCAAAGACCTCCATCGGGGCCCACCATGCGTACAGGCCCGCAGTCGATGGCAGCACCGGGACTGCCGACTCGAGGGGGACCGGGGGTGTTGCGAACGTGCTGAGTTCGTCCACCAGGCCACAGTACCGATCCGAAGAAAGACACCTGCCCCCGTGCCGATTGGCTGCACCCGAGCTGCTTGATGCAGCACGCAATCAGAGACGGGCGGTCGCGTGGGGTTCTGCGAGAATCGTCTGGTGAGCAGACCGCAGGAGACAGTTCCGGTTGACAGCCCGGTGCCGCTGTCGCCCATCGTCGTGGACACGCTGGAGGCCCTCCTGCCAGGCGACAACCCGGTGCACTGTGCGCTGCGGCGCCAGATTCCTTTCACGACCATGGAAGAGGGGTGCCCGTGCGGGTGCACCTCGGTCGACCTCTGGGTCGACAAGACCAAGTGTGATCCCGCGCCTGCGCACGAGGGCCGGCCACTGGCCGACGGCAACTACGTCGACACCGACGTCTACGCCGGCGTCATCCTTTTCACTAGCGACGGGTACCTGCGCTCACTCGAAATCCATTCCTGGCTCGAGGAGCCCATACGCCGATGGCCTGACCTCAGCCATCTCGACGTAGCTCCCTCCCACTACCAGTGAACCGCAGACTCATGCCAGGGCAACGATCGACTGCCAGACGGGAGATCTCGTGACTGCCGTGCGTGTCATTGCGACCGACCTCGACAAGACCCTGCTGGGGGCCGGCGGCTGCTTCAGCGACCGCAGCCGAGCCGCTCTCGGTGCCGCGCGCGACTGCGGCATCACGGTGGTGGCGGTAACTGCGAGGCCGCCGCGAGTCTTCGAGGTCTGGACTGGTCTCGCCGCCAGCATCGATCTTGCGATCTGCGCGAACGGGACCATGGTCTACAACCCGACTGACCGCAGCTCGATCATGTTGCACACCATGGCGCCCGAGATTGCCGAAGCGGCGGCGAAGGCCTTGCGCGCCGCTTTGCCCGGGGTGCGGTTCGCGGTCGAGACCGGCCTGGAGGTCTTCGCCGAGCCCGGATACGCGAAGGTCGACTCCGTGCTCGACCGGACCACATTCGCCACCTCGCTCGGTGCGGTTCTTGGATCGGCGCCGCCGTTCGTGAAGCTCCACGCCCACATCGCCGGAGGCAGCGCCACCGACCTCCTCTACATTGCCCGCAAGCTTGAGCTCGAAGGTGTTGAGGTGTGGGAGACCGGCAGCGTCGACCTGCTCGAGCTCGGCCCTGCCGGCGTCTCTAAAGCCCGGACTCTCGCCGCTTGGTGCACCGAGGCCGGCATCGGCCCCGAGCAGGTCGTCGCGTTCGGCGACGCCCCGACCGATGGTGCGATGCTGGCGTGGGCCGGCCGCTCCTTCGCCGTCGCCGACGCCCACCCAGCAGCGGCCCGGGCCGCTACCGACCGGTGCGGCGCCAGCGGCGAAGACGGCGTCGCCGCCGTCATCGAAGCCCTCCTCGCTACCGGCCAGCCTGGGGCCGGAGACGATTCACTTGGCGCTCGGTGACGCCCAGCCTCTAGATTGACATAGGCCGAGCTTGATCGCGCTGGTAACCATCGTTACTGGTCTCAAGCACCAGACAGCCCGTTGTGGCGAGGTCAGTTGTTGGCGGCGTGGTATTCCTCGATGATGGCCTGGGGGATACGCCCGCGAGGCGAGACCTGCTTGCCGTTGCGCCCGGCCCACTCCCGAATCGCCTTGTTCTGCTCCCGGTCAACACTCGGACGACTGCGCGGTGCACCCGAAGCCGAGCGGACCGGACCGCGTGTGGTGCCGAGGCTGTAGCGGCCCAGGCGAGTGCCGGCCTCCTGGAACTTCTCCAAGACGCTTCGCAGTTCCTTGGCGTGCCCGGCCGAGAGATCGATCTCGTACGCCTGGCCATCAAGCGCGAACTTGACCGTCTCCTCGGCCTTCCCACCATCGATGTCGTCGATCAGAATGACCTGGGTTTTCCTAGCCATATGTGCCCCTTAGATATGAACGCCACAAGCCTTGATCGCGACTGTATGCGACCAGCGATTCGAGTAGCGCATTCGATTATTCGCAGCATATTAACCCACGAGTAACGACATGATCCGCAAGCCCTGTCAGATCGGTGGGCAATTGGTGCCATATTCAAGCAATAATTCATCGGCGCTCGCCGTGCTACTGCCCATCACCGATGCTGACTGTGCGCCTGGCCGATCGAGGGAGAGCGCCATAGGCCACGAGCCGGTATCGTCGAAGCATGGTGACAGCCGTCCACTTCCTTTTACGCGAGCTGCAGCGTCCTCATCGCACCCGCTATCCCGAGCGGTACCGGCGGGCTGTGGTTGTGCGCCGCTGGTGCGCGCTGTCGGCGCTGGGGCAGCGGTGATGTGATGATCGAGCCGGGACAGTTCGGTCTGTCGGGGATGTTGTTGAAGCTGCTGCTGAGCCAAGTGAAAAGCCGTCGCAGAACACAGCTGATGCGACGTGGTCAGGACACGCCCGAGGTGCGCTCTGCACTCGGGTTCGTTGTTGAGGACGGCGTGAAAGAGGCGGCGAGGGCCCTGTTCACCGATGCCGAGGACCAGGCAAGCTTTGAACGGGCCTTGCTCGAGCGAGACCGGGACGACTGGCCCCTGGTCAACGGCTCCTACCCGATCGATCTCGCTGAAGAGATCTGCATTTGGGTGGCCACCATTAAAGCGCCGCCAGATGAGACCGGGCAGATTCCGCCAATCGACCCGGACCATGAGTTCGTAGCGCCGTTGCTCCTGGCTATCCTGGCGCAGTTCAAACACTGGGCGCAACGCCGCGGCGACGACAGCCCGCTGGCAGAGATGTGGTCGAACTACCGCCACGACCTCGCAGCGCTGACAAGTTCGGTTCCGGCGATGGAAGGGCCGCAGGACGGCGCTATCCAGGAAACGCTCGCCTCGGCCTCCAGGAAGTCGACGATTCCCACGCCACTCCGGTACCTGGTGGGCAGAGCAAGCGAGGTGAACGCTCTCGCGGCTGGCGCACGGCGTGCTGCCGCTGGGGATGGACCGTTCGTCGCCCTCGTACACGGCCGCGGCGGCGCCGGCAAATCAGTATTGGTCCACCAGGCCGCTGCCGATGCCAGCGAAGACTTCCCTGAATGGCAGTTGTACGTCAGCCTCCACTCCTGGACCCCCGGCCAACCGCGGCGCACCCCTGCGAACCTGCTCGAAGAACTGCTGCACCAAGCCAGGCACCTCACCATTCCGCCTGACCTGGCCACCCGTGTCGATCGGTGGCGCAATTGGATGGCCGAGCACCAGGCACTAGTCATCCTCGACGATGTTCTTGACGCGGCGCAGGTGAGCGAGTTGATGCCGCCGGCCGGATCACGCTGCGCCCTTATGATGACCAGCCGCAACACACTCACGGGCTTGCGGCTGCCAGGTGACCAGTCGATCGAGGCTCGACCACTCAAGCCCTCCGATGCGGTGGCCCTGCTGCGCCACGGCAACGATGCCGACCTTGACCAGGGCGATCTCGACGCACTCGCCGCAGCGGTCAATCACAACCCCAAGGCCTTGGATGCGCTTGGGCAGCAACTGCGGAGCGTGCAGCCCAGTCTGCTGCTGCAGCGTGTTAAGGATGCAGGAAGCGATGTGCTTGAGGTGATGTATCGCGAGGCATTGCAGCAGCTCGCCTCCGATGTCTTCCGGCGCACCGCATATGCATGCGGCTTCCACCCGGGACCTGACTTCGAAGCCGCCTCCATCGGCGCCATTACCGGGGCCAGCGAGTACACCACCGCCGAGCATCTGCGGATGCTTGCCAGCCACCACCTGGTCAAGACGCTGCCGCACTACCGTTTCCAACTCCACGATCAGGACGCCAAGTTCGTGCCCACCATCGCCGCAGAAGCCGATCTCCAAGGCCCCGAGGAAGCACGGGACCGTCTTGTCGCGTGGATGCGCCAGCGTGTCAGCGCCGCAGTAAGCCAGATTTGGGGCACTAATACCACCACCGAGCCCGCCGCGTTGACCGACGAGCACGCCTTCACAGGCCCTGGTCCGGCCGAAGCGTGGCTCAACGCCGCGACCGCCGAAATCCTCGCGACCACCCTCGCCGCGATCGACGCCCAGCACGTCGACGCGGTGACACTGGCCGACGAGTTCGCTCGCTGGCTGCGCCTGACCAACCGCTACGACCTCGCCACCGTCGTACTCGCCGACTTGAGCGAGAACCCCAACCTGGACGGGCAAATCAAAGCCGCCGCGGGCCTCGGACGGATCGCGCAGTTTCGTGGACGCTGGCAGCAAGCCGCAGTCCACTACCAGACCCTGCTCCGCCTCACCGACGGCACCGACAACCCCGAGTACCTCCGCGACCGGGCCGGGAACCATATCGGGCTCGGCAGAATCGCTCGGCTTCAAGACCGCTGGCCCGAAGCAGAAGAGCACTTCCAAACCGCACTGCGCCTCGCAGAAGCCACCGAGCACGCCTTCGCTGAATCGCGCGCCCTCATCGGCCTCGCCGACCTCGCACGCCTCCAAGGCCAGCTGGATGAAGCCGACCGACTCTTCCAGCAAGCGCTCGACATCTTTCAGAACACCAACGACCAGCCGGTCCAGGCCATCGCCCTCAGTGGTCGCGGCGCCGTCGCTCGTGAGCAACACCGCTGGATCGAGGCGGAAGACTTCTACAAGGAAGCGCTCCGCATCGCCCAGGCCATCAACGATCGCATCGCCCAGTCCATCGCCATGCGCGGAATCGGCGCCACCGCCCGCGCGCAGCACAACTGGGAAGAAGCGCAGGCCCACTACCAGGCGGCGATCGACTTCGCCGACGCCACGGGCGACCAGGTCGGCCGAGCCATGGCATTCGAAGGCCTCGCCCGGATGCACACGGCAGCAGAGCGCAACGATGAAGCCCGAGCCGCACTGGATATCGCCCTAAAACACTATCGCGAACTCGACTGGACAGAGCGCATCGACCGATGCCTGCACGCCTTTGACCTCTACTGATCGCCAGCAAACAGGTCAGTAAGCTCGTGAGTCGCTGGCGGGCCGCTCTCAGGTTCAGGCTGTGAAAAAGAAACTGGTTCTTCCATCTCCTAAGAGCGTGTCTCAGTTGGTCTGTGTACCTGCGGGATTGTCTGGGGTCGGCGCTTCTTACAACCTTGACTTGGCGCGCGGAAGAGTCTTTCGATGGCGGCCACGAGCGCGGCACGGCGGTCACGCATGAACGTTGAGACGGCACCGGGATCGTCGGGCCCGAGGTCGGCTAATCCAGCCCAATCAGGATTTTGACCAGGGCGGCTGTCACGGTGGCCGCAGGGCTGGCGAGGAGCGTTCACGACAGCAGTACAGTCTTCGTAGAAATTTGAACACGTTCAAGACATGTTGCTCTGTTTGCCTCGGAGAACCCCATGCCCGCAACCGGTCGCCTGCGCACACCCCACATCATCGCGCTCACGCTCGCCCTCGCCACCCTCACGCTCGCGTGCGTTGGGGGATACGGTGCCGCACCTCACGAAGACCCGCCCGGCGAGAGGATCGCCCGCGAAGCAGTCCTCGGGCTCTGGCAGGACGAAACCGGCCGCACCGTCGACTTCCGCGACAACGGCACCTTCACCGCGACCGGCGCCACGTACGGGCCCGGGTCCGGCCGGAACATCGCGGGGAACGAGTTCACCGGCACGTGGACGCTGTGCGATGACTACCGGTTTGAGGCGTACGACGAGGGCGGCGATCTCGGGCAGCCTTGCGGCATCACCGGTGTCGGCGAATGGATCGACATGGAAGCCGACGACCCGTTCACTGAAGAGCTCATCTTCACCGGCTCCGGTGACGACGTGCGCCTGTACCCATGGAACATTGACGCGGCACCAGAGGACGACCAGTTCTATACGAAAGCCAACTGATTTGCAGCCGGGCAGAGGCTGCGAAACGCTGCGAGGCTGACGATGCGATCCGCACCGAGCGCCCTAAAGCGTGTCTCCCTTGGCATGCAACGGGTCCGGTATAGATCATGCGTGGATGAGTTCACCAGACGCCTGGTACCCGATGGACTGTAGGAGATCACCGAAGCGCGCGCAGGGCGGCGGCATCCAACGGGTCGATGACCGTCAGGTCTTCGCCGCGATCGTGTTCGTGCTGACCACCGGGTGCGCGTGGCGGCATCTGCCGCCGGTCTTCGGTGTCTCGCACCAGACCGCGCACCGGCGCTTCACCGAGTGGTCCGAGGCCGCGCTGTGGGCGAAGCTGCATCGTGTCATCCTTGACCGACTTGGCGCGCAAGGTGAGGTCGACTGGTCACGCGCGATCGTGGACGCTGCGAGCATGCGTGCTAAAAGGGGGATCGCTGACCGGTCCAAACCCGGTCGATCGTGGCAAGCCGGGCTCGAAGATCCACGTCCTGACCGATCGAGTCGGCCTGCCCCTCTCTCTGGCGGTCTCGGCGGCGAACCTCCACGACTCCCAGGCGTTCGAGTCTCTCATCCAGGGCCTCCCAGGGGTCCGGTCCTGGCGCGGACCTCGGCGGCGCAAACCCGCGAAGGTCCACGCGGACAAGGCCTACGACATCCCCGCCAACCACCATCTGCTGCGTGAGCGGCACATCGGCGACCGGATCGCTCGCATCGGCATCGAATCCTCGAAGCGGCTCGGCCGCCACCGGTGGGCCGTCGAGCGCACCATCGCCTGGCTCGGCGGCTACCGCCGCCTCACCATCCGATATGAACGCCGCGGCCACCTCTTCGCCGCATTCCTCGCCCTCGCAGCGGCCATCACCTGCTACAAGAAACTCGCCAACTGAGACACGCTCTAAGTTTCCGGTCAATAAAAGCATCTGTGACCGCCTGTCGCAAAGCAGAAGCGAGTTGTAATAGTGATAGGAGGTCGCAGCATAGTCCTCATGCCGGAAATGTGAGTTCTTGTGCCTCCTGCTTTCACGAAGATCGTCAAGTGGAGAAGCGTTTGCCGAGATCAATGCTCTTTGAACTGACCGAATAGCTGATGTTGGAATACGGCCCGAGCGCGATAATCGTATCCGTATGAGTTAACGACTGAAAGAGCTTCAGATGTTGGCAGCGCTTATGGGTTTTGGTGGTGCGCTGGCCGGTGCGCTAGCCGTGATTCTTGGAGGCCTACTCGTTGAATCTCGCCGTGCTCGAATCGAGGAACAACAGTGGCGCCGCGGGCAGCTTGCAGAAGGGCATGAACAAGCGTTGCGGTATCTCACTCGCGCCACGTTCAGGCGGACCGGTTTCATCGATGGGAATGGTCGTGCGGTGATCTCTCTTGAGCACCAGCGGGAATGGTTCGATGATCTTGCCGAAGCGCAGGCATGGCTTCGAGTTATCGTTAAATACTCAGATCCCGATAAAAGCAAGCAGATAGGGGCAATCGCGGATAATCTTGATACGCACGTCCTGGCCCTCCTGCAAGCCGAAAAATATAGCGAAAAGGGCTTCTCAATGACCGCCCTTCTCCGATCATGTATTTCTGCGCTTACTGAGCAACCGAGTGAGGCCAGAGAAATAGCGCCCACATCCGCCATACCAATTGCTCCCCCTTTCGGAACTGGAAACTTTGGCGGTGGGTATGTGCAGACCGCAACTCCGCTGTCATCGTTCGACGGCAATGCAGTTACGTGGCGCCAATATCCATCGTTCGGAGGAACTCCTCTGAGTGGCGGATTGGGAGGATCGCCTATATATATGAGCGGATTTGAGGTTCGTGCTGACGGAGAAAAACCTACGCCGGATCAAGCGCCACCCTGGGCTTGAAGTTGATGACGCTTCAGCAAGATTCGCCAACTAAGAACTGATTTCAAGTTCGCGGGTGATCAGACTGGCTGTGTCCGGTCTGGGGTTTCAGATTCGGTCGCTGATCGGGCATAGCGATGCCGTGGGAGATTGATCCTGTTTCAATTTGACCGGTGTTCGTAGTCGTTGATGAAATCTCCGGGCTGCCTGGCTCGGACCACCCCGCGAAAGTGCCCCGACGTGCGCCAACGTGGGATGATGCGGGTATGGCAGATGAGTATCCGCAGGACCAGCCTTGGGTCGAGCACACCAAGACCGGGCTCGAAGCCGGCGCGAACGTGATCCCGTTGGTGGGAGGCATCGTCGCGCTGGCGCTGTCGAAAGCGTTGAACCACAAGCTGGAGCAGCGGCGCGCCGCATGGCTCCAGGCGCTCGCAGACGAGATCGCGCGACTCAGCGAGACGGTCGACGGGCTGAGCCCGGAGAACCTGGCAGAGAACGACGACTTCATCGACGCGGTGGTCACCGCTACACGCATCATCGACCGGACGTCCCAGCAAGAGAAGATCCGTCTGCTCAAAAATGCGGTCATGAACTCCGCCCGTACAGGCGCACCGCAATCCGATGTCCAGCAGCTCTTCTTCCGGATGGTCGACGACCTCACCGTTACCCATCTCAACCTGCTCATGCTCTTCGGAGACCCTCCGGGATGGTTCGATGCCCGCCCCGAATTGGAAAGGCCGGATTTCTCCATGTCGTCGAACCTGAGTGGGCCTTGCCCGACCTGGCAGCCGAGGGCAAGGACATCACGGACCGGTTCTTCAACCAGCTCGTCAACGACGGCCTGCTCAGCGGACAGCTCGGCGGGAACATGACCGCCAACGGCGCCTGGGGAGCGATCACGACCCCACTCGCCGAACGCTTCCTTGCGTTCCTGTCCGATCAGACTGAGAGCCTATGACCGGGCCCGGAGCTCCGTAAGCGGGGGCGATTACGCACTGAGTGAAGCGGTAGCAGGCCGCCGCAGCGGCGTAAACGCAATGTCGCGTGTCGGAGGCGATCGGTAACGTCGACTCCATGGCTGATCACTGGATCCCGACTTCCGAAGCCGCCCTGCAGCAAGCGATCGCGAACGGCACGTTCGAGGAGAACCACCACGTCGAGGCGAAGCGCGAGTTCGCGACCGGGTCTGCAAAGAACAAGGAGATGGCACGCGACCTCGCCGGCCTTGCCATCGACGGCGGCGTGCTCATCATCGGCGTTGCCGAACTCAAGGACATCCAGTCGTGGCGGTGCGAACCACTACCGCTCCAAGGACTCGGCGAGCGAATCGAGCAGGTCGTCCAGCAGCTGATCCACTCGCCACTGCCCGTCCGCGCCCGAACCTTCCCCGCAGCCGGCGACCCGACACTCGGGTACGTGGCCGTCGAGGTCCCGGCCTCGCCGCAGGCCCCGCACATGGTCGACAACATCTATTACGCACGAGGAGAAAAGACCAAGCGGCGCCTGGGGGACGCTGAAGTGCGCACATACCTGGCTGCCCACCGGGACCTCGGCGAGCAGATCCACGACCTCCTAAGTATTGTCCCGTAAGTTGACTACCGGTGTGTTCCAGTTTGGTGCCGCGGGGCTTCAGTCTTCGAGGGTGAGGTTGTAGAGCCGGGCGATGCCGGCCATCGCTTCGGCTGATCCATTGCCGCGCAGACGGCAGTCGCGCAGCACTTTCCAGACCTTCATCTTCGCGAACGTGTGCTCGATGCGGGCGCGGACCTTCCGGTGCGAGGCATTGTGCGCCTCCTTCCAGTCAGTGAGCGGCTCGTCCTTGGCCCTGCGCCGGTGAGGGATCACCGCCCTAGTGCCCTGGTAGCCGCCATCGGCGATGATTGTCGCGGTGTGGGTAGCGTGATCAACGCCAGAGGCGGCGAAGGCCACCGAGTCGTTACGGTTGCCCGGCAAGGGCTCCCCGACGACGACCGCCCGTCGGGTGTCGGCGTGGATGACCACCTGATGGTTGGTCGAGTACCGGTAGTTCTTCGATTTCGCAGCCACGGCGTGGTCCCTGGTTGGGACCAGAGTGCCGTCGACGATGAGCACCGTCTCGGGCGCATACCGCTGCCGGGGACGAAGCGCGAGTTTGGGTGCGAGGTCGTCAATGATCCGGTCGGCGGCCGACTTCGAGGTGCCGAACAGTGCCGCGATCTGGCGCATCGTGAGGTTGGTACGCCAGTATGCCGCGACCAGCAGCACCCGGTCTTCAAAAGCGAGTTTCCAAGGACGACCTCGCAGCACAGGATCGGCGCCTTCTCGGCGAAGCTGGCGGACCAACCTTGCGAACCGACTAGGACTCAGCCCGCTGAACAACAGCACCAAAGATTCGTCCTTCGCCGTGATCACTCCTGCCACCACACCATGATCCGTTGCGCTTCAACGGCATCTGGTCCGGCGGGTCCGAGATGAGCGAGTGGTCAGTGCCCACCGGGCAGGAACCTGGAGGCTTTAGTCGACCTCGCTGCGAACGGATTCGAGTTCACTGGAATCGAATCCCTGCATCTCGGCGGCCTGCTGGAGCCATTGCGCAGCAAGCTCCCTCCAGTACGGCGACCAGGATCGCCGCGCCGAACCGATGACCGTTGACAGCAAATGCGACGGGGAACGAAACTCCTCCGGGCTCAAGTCAGCCCAGTGCCGGGAGAACTCGCCGAGGCAATCGGCCAGCGGGCGTTCCATGAACGGCCACATAGGGACCATGTTCGCCTGCCCCAGGCTCACCCGCTCCTCGCCGATAACACCTACACCAAGGCGGCCGTCGACCATCCGACCGATCCACGCTCCGTCACCGCGTTCAATGACCGGCCTCCATTGATGCACACCCAGATCCTCTGTTCACTCCGGCATGTCCGCTATAACCCTAACCCTGTGGTCGTTGCTGGCCGTCATGCCCGCGAACATGGCGACTCAGCGGCGTCCACGCCGGCCCCGATCTTTGAAGGCTTCCCTGACCTCGCGCCTACTGGATGCTCGGTCAGATCCCCGCGCCGCAATTGGTTCGATATGGAAGACTCCTGTTGAGTTCCGTTGTGGCACAACGGAACTCAACAGGAGTCTTTCTCAGTCCGTAAACACGGCCTAAGCGTCTCGTCGGGTCACAGGTAGGGGCTCTGGGTGAGCAGGTGGGTCCGGTAGCCTTCGCCGACACCGGGCTCCGGAGTGCCGGACCAGTCCTTGATGAGGACCGCGCCGCCGGTGCAGCCCCAGGGGTTCCAGGTCCACGCCAGGTAGCCCATGCCATTCGCGTCGGCCCAGTCCACCAGTCCCTGCATGTAGTCGAACCCGCAGTCGTCCTGGCCGAACTCGCCGAGCACGACTGGCACCTCCTGCATCAGCGGGGCAATCTCACTGTCCCAACAGGACTCGGTCACGCACCTGTTGAAGCTGTACGAATGCCAGGACGCGGCGATGTTGTTCAGCGGGTCGTTCGGCATGTAGGCCAGCCATTCCCGCATGTCGTTAGTCCACTCAAGCCCGCTGACCATTAGTATGTTCGTGGCGCCGGTGTCGCGGACCGCGTCGACGAGGTCCTGCATACCGGCCACCTCGTACCCGATGCCGGCGCAGGTGCCGCCGTCGCGCAGGCACTGCCAGCCCAACGTCTTGTCCCAGTTGCTGGCCATATCCGGGTACGGTTCGTTGAACAGGTCGAAGACGACGGCGTCGTTGCCCTTGAAGGTGTCGGCGACGCCGGCCCAGAACTGCGGGGCGTACTGCGCGTCGGGCATCGGCTTCTGGCAGGTGGCGTGCACATCGGTGCAATGCCAGTCCGGTCCTGTGGTGTAGGCGCCCCAGGTCCAGTGTAGGTCGAGGATGACGTTGAGGCCGTTGGCGACCAGGAGATCGACGTAGTCCTTGATGCCTTCCTGGTAGGCGGTGCCGCTGGGTGAGCCGTTGAGGCCGAGCCAGCACTCCTCGTTGAGCGGGAGGCGAACGGCGTGGATGTTCCAAGCCTTCATGGCGTCGACGGACGCCTGGTCGACCGGGCCGGAGTCGAACAGGCCCTTGCCCTGCACGCACGCGAACTCAGCGGAGGACCGGTCCACACCCAGCAACCGGTACGGCTCGCCGTCCTCGGTGAGGATCTGGTTGCCGGAGACGCTGAGCTGCGGCGCCGGACCGTCCGGCGGGGAGGTGGTCGGGTCCTCGCTGGGGGTGGTGGTCGGGCCCCCGGTAGGTGTCGTCGAGCCGGTGCAGGGCGTGCCGTTGAGCGCGAAGGACGCCGGTTCGGGGTTGGCGTCGCGCCATGTCCCGACGAACCCGATCGAGGTGGAGGCGTCGGTGTCCAGTGACCCGTTCCAGCTCATGCTGGCGGCGGAGACGCTGGCGCCGGATTGGGTCCAGGCGGCGCTCCAGCCCTGGGTGACCTGCTGGCCGGCGTTCGGGAAGTCGAAGGTCAATGTCCAGTCGGACATCGGGTCGCCGAGGTTGGTGACGTCCAAGTCGGCGCGGAACCCGCCCGACCACTCGCTCTGCACGGTATAGGTGACCGCGCAGCCCGAGGTAGCCGCCGATGCGGGAAGGGTCGCCGTTGCCAAGCCACCCAGTACCAGTGCGCCGACGGCGCCGACGACCAACAGTGTCTGACGATGTCGCATGTCAGCTCCTTGATTCTCGTGAGGGATGGGAGCGCTTCCGTTATCATCTTAGTTAGGCAGCCGAATAAAGTCAAGCATTCATATAGATCTATGCTTAGTGATCACCGTGCAGCCGATCGGGCGAAAGGGCAAGCAGGCGAGTAAGTAAGGCAGCCTGACAAAGTACAGCGAAGGAGGCACACGTGGCGCTCAGCCCGACGTGGACAAACAAATCGAGGACCAGGGGTCTGATCCTGGACGCCATCCGTGCGGCCCGCACGATCAGCCGGGTGGAGCTCGCGGCAGCGACGGGTCTTACCGGCGCCACGATCTCCGATCTCGTGCGGGAGCTCATCGACGACGGATTGGTCGTCGAGGCCGGCCGAGGTGCGCCGACCGGCGGCAAGCCGCGCACGCTGGTGCAGCTCGACCCCCGGGCCCGCTACAGCGTCGGAGTCCAGATGGAGCGCAACACCTGCGTCATCGTCATCGTCGACTTGGCCGGCCGACCGGTGGCCCGAACTTCGTTCCAGGGTGTGGCGTCGATGCCGCCGGACCAGGCACTGCCGATGATCGCCTCGCAGGTGGACGCCCTGCTGGCCACGGCTGCCGTCGACCGCGACCGGGTGCTGGGGGTCGGGCTGGTCAGCTACGGCCCGCAGGACCGCCGCGCGGGGGTCCTGTTGAGCCCGCAGCCCTCCGAGCCATGGCTCGAATACCCGGTCGCGGAGCGACTCGCGCAGAGCCTCGGCCTGCCCGTGCTGCTCGACAACGACGCCGCGGCCGCCGCGATCGGCGAATACTGGATGGGCGCGGTCGACCGACGAAGCACCTACGGCTGCATCTACATGGCCAGCGGGATCGGCGGCGGAATCGTGGTCGCCGGCGAGGTATACCGAGGCAGCTCCTCCAACAGCGTAGAACTCGGCCATATGTCGATCGACATCAACGGCGACCAGTGCCCGTGCGGCAACGTCGGCTGCCTGGAGAACTTCGCCGGCCCGTCAGCCCTGGTCCGGCAGGCCGCGGCCACGCCCGCGCTGGCCGAGCGACTGGTGCCCGACCCTGACACCGCCGACTTCCTCACCGAGTTCGCGCGGATCGCGGCTGCCGCCAACGCCGGCGATCCGGCCGCCCGTGACCTCATCGAGCGGTCGGCCCGCTACATCGGAGCCGCCGCCGTCACCATGACCATCCTCTTCGATGTGGACGCGATCGTCCTGGCCGGTCCAAGCTTCGCGGTAGCGGGCTCTATCTACCAGACCGTGATCCAGGAGGAAGTGGACCGTCGCACCGTCACCTGGCGGACGCACCCGGTGCGGGTGATGCCGTCGGTCAACGGCCCCGACGCAGCAGCGATCGGCGCAGCGGCCCTCGTGCTGCAAAGCGAGCTGACCCATGGCCGGACTCGGACTGAGGAGGGGAGGGGTGCCGGCAGCCATGCCCGACCGGTGGCCGCGGTCGCGGGTGATTAGCCCCGAGAGCGGGGCGCAGATTCCTCGAGCCCCAGCCCGGGTGGGATTCGAACCCACGCTGTACGGATTTCAACATGCGGTTCTGTCCGCTAGGGCGCTTGAGCTGGCAATATGCGGCGAGGGCTTGGTTCGACGGGCCTACCGGATCTTGCCCTGAGTGGTTGATCTGTATGAGGTCCTGGTGTGGGATGTCCGGTTCTATCCGCCTGGCGTGCATCCAGTCGTGATCGGTTTCCGCAAAGGTCCGCATCGGTCTGGCGCTCGCTGTTGCGTCAGCTTGTCAGTTCTGGGTCCGAGTCGATTCTGAGCGTGCGCATGAGGGCGTTGATAGCTCGTCGTTGCTCCTCGGGAAGATCTACATCAGTGAGTTCCCGAACCCCGTTGGCGAACTCGATGGCTTCGGCATCGAGGGCGGCTATCACTTCGTCCACTGCGGCAAGTCGGGCGGTCAGGCGACTGACGAGCGCCTGTGCTTTCTCTTCAGGGCTTCCTTGGCGCCGTGGGAGACCGGTGCCGAAGGGGTGATGTTCGACGAACAGGTCTTCGTCGCCGCCGGGAAGCGGGCGGGCAGCGGTGGTCCAGGCGTTGAAGCGTGCGGGGGAGATCTCGACACTTGGGGCGATCTCAATGGCGACCTCGGCGCCGTCCGGCATGGTCATGAAAGTCAGCGGTGAGACGCCGAGGGCGTTCGCGATGGCCAGAACTGCATCGAAGGTCGGCTTGACGTGGCCGGCCTGCATGTTCCAGATTTTGTTGTTCGTGATGTCGGAGCGGCCGATGTCTGCGAGCCGCTCGACCAGATCGTCGACCGTCAGACCTTGAGCTTTTCGAACTTCGCTCATCCTCAGTACGACGATCTGATTGGGGTCGAGGACTTTCGACGCTGACTCCGCAGCGCCATCCGGGAACTCACCCCCAACCCGACCACCAGCCAGAGCCCAGCCACTCCAGGTCAGCAGTCACCCAACGAACCGCAACCTGGCCTCGGAGGTCTCCGATGACCCAGCCGCACCGCTCAACCGCCCGCAGCCAAGCCCCCAAACCCCTGCCACACGTCATCACAGCCAAGACCATGCGAATCGCCTGGCTCCGAGGCGAAGTCCGCCCGCTCTCACCCCAGATCGACAACTGCGTCCAATACCTGGGCTATTGGTGGATCAACGACGACACCGAATGGATCAGGGTCACCGCTCAGAACGCAATCGATCTCCTGAACGCTCAGAAAATCCGTTCCGCATCGATCTACCGCAACCTTCACGCCAAGCGGGGAGAAGAGCCTGCCTAAAGCCCCAGCTCAGCAAGTCTGCTCTCCACGCACGTGGAGGTCTTCCGAGAAACCCAATGTTGGGGCAGATATAAGCACTGAGGCTTTCTCTGCAAGGTGATCGGTGCGCTGAGTGAGGTTTATGCGATCTGGCTGCGGCTCAGGTGGATCGGGCATGGCTGCATGCCGAGACCGGCGTGACCGTCGACGCGACGCCGTCGGTGAGCGAGGCGCACGCGATCGTCGCCCAGGTCGAGTACCGGCTGATCAGCGAGGTCTCGAGCCTGGCCCGCGCCACCGTCCACACTGACCCGCACGGTAGCCGGGACGCCCACGACCTGATCGCCCATCACCGCTGAGACCGATTGCGGGGCTGTGGCGATACCTGTCTTTGCTAACCTGCCGATATGTCTAAAGCCCCGAACGAAGATCCCCTACCAGAAGGCGACGAACGGCCGAACTCCAAGCAAGGCGAGAAGCGGCGCAGGAAGGAAGAGGCCCGGCAGCGCGAACGCGAACAGCGCAGGCCGCTCGTTCGGGCGGCCGCAGTCTGCGGCTCCGTGGCCGTCGCAGGACTCGCGGTCGCGGCGGGTCTGGGTCTGATGGAGTTCGGCGATGCGGCGCTGTGGATCACCGGGCCCGCCGGCATCGCGGTCTTGGCCTTGGTGGCGATCCTCGTCGTGATCGAGCGTATGAAGACGCGAGTGAAGGACCGGATGGGTGTCGCCGGCTGGATCGGACTGGGCCTCGCAGTCCTGTCCGGAATCTCGCTGATCGCCGCATTCGTGTCGTTCCTCGGTTCGGGCGATATGGTGCCTGTTGCCGTGGGAGTCGCCATCTTCGGTTCCGTGTTCGCCTTCGGGGCTCTCGGTTCCGAGTTCCTCAAGGATGTCGAGGGTGGTAATGACGTCAACACCGTCGTCCAGTCGATGAACGACATTTCGAGTAATCACAACTGAGGATGCTTGCCACGGTTGCCAACGACATCACGGGATCAGCGGTGGAACCGCAGACCACTCACGACGGGCTGCCGGTCAGCCCGGTGAGGAAGTCGGTCAAGCGGCGCGGCGCGAGCTGACCGAGGAGGCCGGGCCGTACATCGCCGCATTCGCCGCGGCGATCCGCCCGTTCCCGGGTGAGGCGGGAGCATGGCCAGGTTCCTACTCGAGGTGCCCTGGGGTACGCGCGTATCTGCTCTTCACACACGTGGAGGTCTTGCGGCAATGTGGGTTCGAGGTTCGATCGGCCGGAACTGCTCTTCACGAACACGGGAGCTTTCGCTGGGCATAGCGAGGGAAGGGCGGCAACGCCCTGGGACAGCTGAGCTTGGGAAAGGATCCACCCGCCGTTTCCGCCTTGAGAGGGTGGCGTTGCCGATCACTGATCGGTGTCGCGCTTACATGTCGTGGATCTAGCGGGTTCGTGCTCCGGTTGGTCGATGAGCATGGCCGCGAAGCCGTCGAGGTGTCTCGCGAGCGCGTACTCGAACCGCCCGTCGAGGTCGGTGACGGCGTCCTCGGGGACCGCGGCCAGGAGCGGGAAGCGGCCGCCCTCCATCAGAGCGTCCGTCTGCTCGCGCCGGGCCCGGCGCCAGCGGTCGAGGCTCACGCCGCTCTCCTGCTCGGCCTCGATCTCGTCGGCCATCGACAGCGCGGCGCTGATGACGATCGCGTGCAGCGTCATCGCCTCCTGAAAACGGGTGCGCGGCGACAGGCCCAGCCCGTCGAGCGCCCGCAGCGTCCACTCGGTGTGGGCGGCCAGTCCCGGGACCAGCAGCGGCCGCGTGAACGAGACGGCGCGCGCGAGCCACAGGTGCTTGCGCGCCAGCCGCCATTGCAGGCGCGCCATGAGTTCGAGCTTGGCCCGCCACCCGTCGGGGCCCGGCTCGGGCAGGTCGTCCCCGACGACCTCGTCGACCATCTGCGCCACCAGCTCCTCCTTGGTCGCCACGTGCCGGTACAGCGACATCGGGCCCACGCCCAGCTCGGCGGCGAGGCGGCGCATGGTGACCGACTCCAGGCCCTCGCGGTCGGCGACGGCGACCGCGGTCCGCCGGATCAGCGCCGCCGTCAACGGCGGCGGGAGCCTCCCCGGCCGCGCGGCCGGTCGCCGGGCGGGCATCGCGGCCGCGACCTCGCGCTCGGCAGCGTCGCCCGCGACAGGCCCGCTGACCACGGTTCCGGCGCCGACGCGCGTCTCCACGAGCCCTTCGTCGCGCAGCACCGCCATGACCCGGTTCGCGGTCGCGAGCGCGACGCCCCACCGCTGGGCGATCCGGCGCACCGAAGGCACACGGTCGCCCGGACGCAGATCGCCCGCGGCGATCCCGGACCGGATCTCGGCGGCGATCTGCCGGTACGGCGGTTCTGGCACCGGTGACGACACGGGTTCCTCCGATCTCGGGCGCCCACGCGCGCACCGCTCGCCGCAATCGTACTAGATCACTCGGCCATGCACTAGTACACTTCTTACTGTTTACGTTTGCTTTCAGCGAGGTTCGCGTGGATACGATGTACGCATGGCACCTGATACACCGTACGCGCCGGTCTGGAGGATCGGGCCCGCGAGCCGCGACGCGGTCGTCGACGTCCTCGCCGACGCCTTCCGCGCCGACCCGCTCGCCGCATGGCTCTTCCCCGACCGCATCAGCCGCACCCACTACCAGGCCGGGTTCTACGGGTCGCTCCTCGACCACCCCGCCGCCGAGACCCACCTCGCCGGCGACGCCGCCGCGATCTGGCTCGACCTCGCCCCCGGACGGCACCTCGGCGACCCCGCCCAGGAGGCCGCACCCGAAGACCCGGCCCTCGCGCGCCTGCACGCCCTCGGCGCGGCCCTCGCGCCCCGCCACCCCGCCGGACCGCACCTGTACCTCGCCGTCATGGGCGTCGCCGCCTCCCGGCAGGGCTCCGGCCTCGGCACGTCCCTGATGCGCCACCGGCTCGACCAGGCCGACCGCGACGGCGTCGGCACCTACCTCGAAGCGAGCTCGCCGCGCAGCCGCGCCTTCTACCTCCGCCACGGCTTCGCCGACCTCGGCGAACCCGTGCGCCTCGCCGACGCGCCACCGCTCTTCCCCATGTGGCGGCACCCCGCCGCCGATACCCGTCCCGTCCACCGCCGATAGAAGGAAACCGACACCATGACCACCACCGACCGCAAGTCCACGCCCACACTCGTGTTCGTCCACGGCACCCACGTCTCCTCCTTCAGCTGGGTCGGACTCACGAGCGAACTGACCCTCCGCGGGTTCCGCACCGTCGCCGTCGACCTCCCCGGCCACGGCATCGACGGGTTCTTCCCGCGCTCCTACCAAGCGCCGCAAGACCTCGCCGCGCTCGCGAAGGAACCCTCCCCGCTCGCGGCCTACACCGCCGAGGACTACGCCGAGCACGTCGTCGAAGTCGTGCGCCGCGCCCGCCGCAACGGGCCCGTGGTCCTCGTCGGCTCCAGCCAGGGCGGCGTCACCCTCAGTCGCGTCGGCAGCGCCGTCCCCGAACTCATCGACCGCATCGTCTACATCGGGGCCTACTGCTGCGTCGACCTGCCGACCATGGCCGCCTACCTCGCCGAACCCGAGAACGCCGACAGCCTCATCGACAAGGTCACCGCGGCGCTCGCCGGCGACCCCGCCGAACTCGGCGTGGCCCGCATCAACTGGCGCACCGCCGACGCCGCGCTGCTCGACGGCATCCGCGACTGCCTCGCCGGCGGCCTGTCCGATGAGGAGCTGACCCGCCTCCTCAACCTCTTCCAGCCCGACGAGCCCGTGGCCATCCCCTACGGCGAGGTCCGGGTCGAAGCCGACCGGTGGGGCCGCATCCCGCGGACCTACGTGCGCCTCACCGAGGACCGCCTGATCCCGCCGGCCCTCCAGGACCGGTTCATCGCCGAGGCCGACCGCCTCACCCCGCACAACCCGACCGAGGTCCACTCCGTCCCCGCGCCGCACGTCGGGCCCTTCTACCGCCCCGACATCATCGAGATCTTCGCCGAGATCGCCGAGCGCGCCGCCCGGTAGCGCCGCCGAGGTCGCGCCGCCCCCGCGGCGGCGCCGACGCGCGGGCCCCCGAAGCCTCCCCGGGCGACCCCGGGGGCCCGCGCCCCTCACCGGACGGTCGAATGTGACACGGCCACGGTCCCCGAGCCGTTCCGGCGCTCCGCCGCTATGCTCGTCGGCATGGACGATTCTCCTAGTCATAAACCCTGGCTCACCTCGGGGCGGCCAATGCCGGTTCCCGCCACGCCGCAGCGAGGTGAGCGTTGAGTACGGAAGTCTGGGGCATCCTCGCCGGGGTCGTTCTGACCGTCGGCACCGGACTGTTCGTCGCCTCCGAGTTCGCGCTGGTCAACCTCGACCGCGCCGAACTGGAACGTCGCCGATCGCGCGGTGAGAAGGGCCTGAGCCCGACCATCAAGGCGCTGAAAGTGACCTCTACGCACCTGTCCAGCGCGCAGCTGGGCATCACCCTCACCACACTCCTCGCCGGCTACACCTTCGAGCCGGCCATCTCCTCGCTGCTGCGCGAACCGCTCCTCGGGCTCGGCGCCGCCGAGTCCGCGGTCGGCGCGATCGGCGCCGTCATCGGCGTGACCCTCGCGACGCTGTTCTCGATGATCCTCGGCGAACTCGTGCCGAAGAACTTCGCGCTCGCGGTGCCGCTGGCGACGGCGAAGCTCGTGGTCCCGTTCCAGATCGGCTTCACCTTCGTGTTCAAACCGATCATCGCGCTCTTCAACGGCACGGCGAACCGGGTGATCCGGTCGATGGGCATCGAACCGAAGGAAGAGCTCTCCGGCGCGCGCAGCGCCGAGGAGCTCAGCTTCCTGATCCGGCGCTCGGCCACCGAAGGCTCGCTGGACCGGGACGAGGCGGCGATGCTGCACCGGACCCTGACGTTCTCCACCCACACCGCCGCCGAGGTCATGACCCCGCGAGTGCGGGCCGTGACGCTCGAACGCGACGCCAGCGCGGCCGACGTCATCGCCGAGTCGGCCCGGACCGGCCACTCCCGGTTCCCGATCCTCGGCGAGGACGTCGACGACGTCATCGGCGTCGTCCACGTCAAGACCGCGTACGGCGTCGAGTTCGACCGGCGCGAATCGGTTCCGGTGGGCGACCTGATGTCCGAACCGCTGAAGGTCCCCGAGACCGCCGGCGTCGGATCGCTGCTGGGCACGCTCCGCGGCCGCGGCTTCCAGATCGCGGTCGTCATCGACGAGCACGGCGGCACCGCCGGCATCGTCACCCTCGAAGACCTCGTCGAGGAACTGCTCGGCGAGGTTCAGGACGAGCACGACCAGCTGCAGCGCCACATCCTCAGACAGGCCGACTCGATCCTGCTGGTCGGCTCGCTGCGGCCCGACGAGCTGTGGGAGCGCGCGGGCGTGCGCATCCCCGAGGGCGAGGACTACGAGACCGTCGCCGGCTACGTCCTCGACGTGCTCGAACGCATCCCCGCCCCCGGCGAGGAGGTCCGGATCGAACGCGGCCGGCTCCGCGTGGACCGCCTGACCGGCTCGCGCATCGACCGCCTCCGCTACCTGCCCGACGACAAGGCGACCGACCCCGCCTTCGGCGGGACCCGCGAGCGCATCCTCGAATCCTTCGAGCAGGAGGCGAACCGATGAGCGAGTACCTCCCCGGACTGATCTGGCTGGTGGTCCTCCTGGTCGCCAACGCCTTCTTCGTCGGCGCCGAGTTCGCCGTCATCTCCGCGCGCCGCTCGCAGATCGAGCCGCGCGCCGCCGAGGGCAGCCGTGCCGCCAAGACCACCCTGTGGGCCATGGAGCACGCGACGCTCATGCTCGCGACCAGCCAACTCGGCATCACCGTGTGCTCGCTGGTGATCCTGAACGTGTCCGAACCGGCCATCCACCACCTCCTCGAATACCCGCTGGGGTGGACCGGCCTCACGCCGGGGATGGTCACCGGCATCGCGTTCGTCGTCGCGCTGCTGCTGGTCACGTTCCTGCACGTCGTGTTCGGCGAGATGATCCCGAAGAACACCGCGTTCTCGGTCCCCGACCGGGCGGCGCTCATCCTCGCGCCGCCGCTGGTGTTCGTCTCGCGCGTGGTGCGCCCGCTCATCTGGTCGCTCAACGCGATCGCCAACGGCGTACTGCGGCTCTTCCGCGTCGAACCCAAGGACGAGGCGCAGAGCGCCTACACGATCGACGAGGTCGCGACCATCGTCGAGGAGTCCCAGCGCGAGGGCACCCTCGTGGACGACTCCGGCACGCTGACGGCCGCGTTCGAGTTCACCGAGAAGACCGTCGCCGACGTCGAGGTCCCGATCGGCGAACTGGTCTCCCTGCCCGCCAACGCCACGCCCCGCGACGTGCAGGAGGCCGTCTCGCGAAGCGGCTTCTCCCGCTACGTCATCGACGATCCGGAGGGGCCGCCGCGCTCGTACCTGCACCTGAAGGACGTGCTCGACCTGACCGACGCCGATGCGCTCGATCAGCCGATCCCCGCCGACCGCCTCCGCGACCTCCCGGTCGTGTCCGGCCCCGACGAGCTCGAGGACGGCCTGGCGCAGATCCGCGCCCAGGGCGCCCACGTCGCCCGCGTGACCGGCGCCGACGGCGCCACCACCGGCGTGCTCTTCCTGGAGGACATCGTGGAAGAGCTCATCGGCGAAGTCCAGGACGCCGCCGGCCGAGCCTGACCGCATCTGAGACTGAGGACCGAGGCCCCGGCCGCCGACGGCGACCGGGGCCTCCGCGCTCCCTCGGAGGCCGTGGCCTCCGCGTCACCTCAGCCGTGCTCCGCGACCGCAATCCCCGCGAACGTCCGCCGATACGCGCTCGGCGAGACCCCCAGGGCCGCTTGGAAATGCAACCGCAGCGACGCCGCCGACCCGAACCCGGCCTCGGCCGCCACCCGGTCGACCGACTCGCCGCTGCGCTCCAGCAGGTGCCGGGCCCGCTCCAGGCGCTGGTGCAGCAGCCACCGCTGCGGCGACGTGCCGACCTCCTCCCGGAACCGGCGCGTGAACGTCCGCACGCTCATCGCCTCGCACTCGGCCAGCTGCCGCAGCGTCAACGGCTCATGGAGCCGGTCGAGCGCCCACGCCCGCGCCTTCCCCGTCGAGGTCGCGCCCGGCTCGGGGATCGGCCGCTCGATGTACTGCGCCTGCCCGCCGTCGCGGTACGGCGGCACCACGGCCCGGCGCGCCACGCGGTTCGCGACCGCGACCCCGAAGTCCAGCCTCGTCATGTGCAGGCACAGGTCGAAGCCCGAAGCGACCCCCGCCGACGTCAGCACCCCGCCGTCCTCGGTGTACAGCACCTCGGGTTCCAGCCGCACCCGCGGATAGAGCCGCCGGAACCGCTCGGCCGCGTCCCAGTGGGTCGTCGCGCGCCGCCCGTCGAGCAGTCCGGCCGCCGCCAGCACGAACGAGCCCGTGCAGATCGAGGCGATCCGCGCCCCCGGGCGCACGAGCGCCAGCGCCTCCGCGAGCGCACCCGGCAGCCGTCCGTCCGTCCACGACTCGTCCGACTCGTGCGCCGAGGGGACCACGACCGTGTCGGCCTCCGCGAGCGCCTCGGGCCCGTGCGGGACGTTGACCGTGACATCGGTGTCCGTCCGGACCTCGCCCGCCTCGACCGCGCACGTCGCCACCTCGTACAGCGGCTCGCCCGCCGACTTCGCGGTCCCGAACACCCGGTGCGGGATGCCCAGCTCGACCGGCAGGAGGCCGTGGCGCACCAGGACCGCCACGCGGTGCCTGCCCGGATGCTGAAAAACCGTCATGGCCCGATCCTCGCACATATTGGCCGTCGGGCCACTGGCCGCCTCCCGCCGCACCGGCGAAGCTTGACCTCATGTCCATCGCCACCCCAGACGCCCCCCAGCAGCAGCGGCATCGGCCCGCGGGCCGCATCCACCTCGCCTGGTGGGTCGCCGCCGTCAGCTTCGTCGCGCTCGTCGGCGCCGCCGCCTTCCGCGCCACCCCGAGCGTCTTCATCGACCCCCTCCACCGGGAGTTCGGCTGGTCGCACGGCACGATCTCCATGGCGATCGCCGTGAACATCCTGCTCTACGGCCTCTTCTCGCCCTTCGCCTCCGCACTCCAGGAGCGCTACGGCATCCGCCGCGTCGTCGCCTGCGCCCTCACCCTCATCGCCGTCGGCAGCGGCGTCACCATCTTCATGACCGCCTCCTGGCAGCTGGTCCTGTGCTGGGGCTTCATCGTCGGCATCGGCACCGGTTCGATGGCCATGGCGTTCGTCGCCACGATCACCAACCGGTGGTTCATCGCGCGCCGCGGGCTCGTCAGCGGCATCCTCACGGCGGGCTCGGCCGCCGGCCAGCTGGTCTTCCTCCCGCTCGTGGGCCTCCTGGTCGAAGGGCCCGGCTGGCGCGCCGCCGCGATCCTGGTCTCGCTCAGCGCGCTCGCGATGGTCCCTCTGGTGCTGCTGGTGGTCCGCGACCGGCCCGAGGACGCGGGCCTGCGCCCGTTCGGCGCCGGACCCGACTACGTGACGCCGGCGCCGCCGCAGTCGGGCGCCGCGCGCCGCACCCTCCGCGTCCTGTGGGAGGCGAGCGGGACCCGCGTGTTCTGGCTCCTCGCCGGGACGTTCGCGATCTGCGGCGCCTCCACGAACGGCCTGGTCGGCGCGCACTTCGTGCCGGCCGCCCACGACCACGGGATGCCGTTGACGGCGGCCGCGTCGCTCCTGGCCGTCATCGGGTTCGTGGACCTGGTCGGGACGATCTTCTCGGGCTGGCTCACCGACCGGTTCGACCCGCGGGTCCTCCTGGCGGTCTACTACGCGCTGCGCGGGCTCTCGCTGCTGGCCCTGCCGTCGCTGTTCGCCGGGGACGTCAAGCCCCCGATGCTGTTCTTCATCGTGTTCTACGGGCTCGACTGGGTGGCGACCGTGCCGCCGACGATCGCGCTGTGCCGCGAGCACTTCGGCGAGGACGGCGCGGTCGTCTTCGGCTGGGTCCTGGCCTCGCACCAGGTCGGGGCGGCGCTCATCGCCTGGGGCGCCGGCTTCGTCAGGGACGCGACGGGGAACTACGACCCGGCGTGGTTCACCGCGGGAGCGCTGTGCGCGCTCGCCGCGGTGATGTCCCTCATGGTCGGTCGCCGCGCGGCACCAGTCGCTGCAGCTGGGTGACGTGGCCCGGCTCGAGTTCGTCGAGGCTCGCGACGCCGAGCAGCTTCATGGTCCTGACGACCTCCTCCCGGAGGATCGCGACGGTGCGGTCGACGCCGTCGCGGCCTCCGGCCATGAGCCCGTACAGGTACGCCCTGCCGATCATGGTGAACCGCGCGCCGAGCGCGACGGCGGCGACGATGTCGGCGCCGGACATGATCCCGGTGTCGAGGTGCACCTCGGTGTCCTTGCCGACCTCCTTCACCACCTGGGGGAGGAGGTGGAACGGGATGGGCGCGCGGTCGAGCTGGCGCCCGCCGTGGTTCGAGAGCGTGATCCCGTCGACGCCCATGTCCGCCAGGCGCTTGGCGTCGGCGACGGTCTGGACGCCCTTGACGACGAGCTTCCCGGGCCACTGCTCCTTGATCCAGGCCAGGTCCTCGTAGTCCACGGTGGGGTCGAACATGACGTCGAGCAGTTCGGCCACCGTGCCGGACCAGCGGCTCAGCGAGGCGAACGCGAGCGGTTCGGTCGTGAGCATGTCGAACCACCAGTTGGGGTGCCTCGCCATGTCGAAGAACGTCTTGGCCGTCAGCTCCGGCGGGATCGCGAAGCCGTTGCGCTTGTCGCGCAGCCGGGCTCCGGCGACCGGCACGTCCACGGTGACCAGGAGCGTGTCGAACCCGGCCGCGGCGGCCCGTTCGACCAGGGCCATGGACCGGTCGCGGTCCTTCCACATGTACAGCTGGAACCAGTGGCGCCCTTCGGGTCCGCCGACCTGGGCGACCTCTTCGATCGGGGTGGTGCCCATGGTCGAGAGGGCGAACGGGATGCCCGCGGCCGCGGCGGCCCCGGCTCCGGCGGTCTCGCCTTCGGTGTGCATCATGCGCGTGAACCCGGTGGGCGCGATGCCGAACGGCAGCTCGACGCGCCGCCCCAGGACGTCCCAGCCGGTGTCCACGGTCGAGACGTCGCGGAGGATCGCGGGGTGGAATTCGACGTCCTGGAAGGCCTGGCGGGCCCGCGCGAGGGACAGCTCGCCCTCGGCGGCGCCCTCGGTGTAGTCGAACGCGGCCCGGGGCGTGCGGCGCTTGGCGATGAGCCGCAGGTCGCCGATCGTCAGCGCGGCGCGCAGGCGCCGGCGCCTGCCGTTGAAGTCGGGCTTCTTGAACCGCACCAGGGGCAGGATGTCCTTGGGGCGGGGGAGCTGTCGCTTGGTCATATGAGGGCCTATCGAACGGGTCGGTTGAGTGCACCTTATGGGGACGGCGTCGGGGCGATGCGGAGGGTACACCCCGCGCGATCGATTAAAACGTTTCAATCCGGCGGACGAGTAGAACCCTAAGTCAGCGTCCCGCCGTAGTCAACCCGGTGGCGCGGCGCGGGCGGGAGCCGCCGCGGCGGCTCCCGCCCGCGCCTCACTCTCGATGCCGCTAGCCGCAGGTCCTCGCCGCGAGCCAGCCGGCCATGGCGCGGACGCCGTGGCCGATGGACCGCTCGTCGGGGTCGAAGAGCGGCGAGTGCGGCGCGTAGGTGAGGATGCCCGCGCCCGGCCTGCCGACGCCGAGGTAGGTGTAGGTGCCCGGGAGCCGGTCGACGAACAGCGAGTAGTCCTCGCCGTTGAACGGCACCACCGCGTGCAGCACGTGCACCGCCGCCTCGCCCAGGTCGCGGCGCAGGTGGCGCTTCAGCTCGTGGCCCTCGCGCACCGGGCAGACCAGCGCGGGGAACGGGTCCTCGGGGAAGGACACGTCGGCGCCGTGCCCGCCGCCGATCCGGTCGATCTCCTCGCGCACCTCGAGGTACCGCTCCTCGGGCCAGCACCGGTAGCCGAAGTCCACCGTGACGTCGCCGCCGGCGTCGGGCTCGCCGACGTCGGCCC
Organism: Glycomyces harbinensis; assembly: GCF_900101745.1. Classification (GTDB taxonomy): domain Bacteria; phylum Actinomycetota; class Actinomycetes; order Mycobacteriales; family Micromonosporaceae; genus Glycomyces; species Glycomyces harbinensis. The sequence continues at coordinate 148,865 of NZ_FNAD01000001.1, forward strand.
AGGAGAAGACGAACTCGGCCAGCAGCCCGTCGGGGGTCTCCAGGGCCTGGACCAGGACCTCGAATTCGGCGGGGGACTGGGGATAGGACACGGTGGCGAGTCCGTGGACGGCCTCCGCGAAGGCCGCGGCCCGCTCGGCCGCGTCCGGGCCCGACAGCGTGGTCGTCCCGCGGTCCAGCCCGGGCATGCCGATGCCCGGGTTGACGCCGAACTCGCCGACCGGGAGCGCCCCGCAGTGCAGGGCGTGGATCTCGACGGGGTCGGTCCAGTCCAGGACGCCGTCGTCGAGCATCGCCTGCGCCCCTTCGAGGGACTCCTCGGCGGGCTGGAAGAAGAAGACCACGGTGCCGCTCAGGTTGCGGCGCAACCGGGCGAGGACCACGGCGATGCCGACGCCGACCGCGGTGTGGATGTCGTGCCCGCACAGGTGCGACGGACCCGCGTCGGTGGGGACGGCGTCCATGTCGGCCCGGTAGGCGACGGTGCGGCCCCGCTTCGCTCCTTTGAGGACGCCCACGACGCCGTGGCCGCCGACGCCGGTGGTGACGGTCAGGCCCGCGGCCCTGAGCTGTTCGGCCACCTTGCGGGCGGTGCGTCCCTCCTCGCCGGAGTCTTCGGGATGGGCGTGGAGGTCGGCGCGGAAGGCGAAGAGGTCGGCCTCGATGCGCGCCACGGCGGCGTCGATCGCGTCCTGGTCCGGCCCGCCTCCCGAGGCCGCGGCGGCGTGCGCGGGCGACGCGACGACCGCGGCGGCGGCCGCCGCCGCGCCGAGCGCGATGCGCCGGGACAGTTCGGGCGTCTGGTTCCTGTTGTCGGACATGCGTCCTCCGAGTTCATGCGGCAGCGCCGCGAAAGGGTGTTGCTCCGGACGATAGGACGATCGCGGTGCGAAAACAGTCATGCTGTCCCCCCGATCACCGCTACCGCTGGCACCCATGCGATCGGCTCGTGGAGCCGAACGTGGAGCCGAACTGCGTTCGATTGGAGCATCCGGAGCTGCTATCGTGGCTCCATGGCGAGCGGCACCGGCCCGAGACGGGCCCGCGGAGAGATCGAGCGGCTCCCGAGCGGGTCGCTGCGGGTGCGCGTCTACCTCGGAATCGATCCCGCGACCAGGAAACGCCGATACCTCGTCGAGACCGTCCCCGCCGGGCCCGAGGCCGCACGCGAGGCCGAGGGCGTGCGCGACCGGCTCCTCGCCCGCGCCGAAGCGCACCGCAGGACCGAGAAGGCCGACCGTCGCCCGACCGCCGGCTCCGCAGCGGCGGGCGCCGCGCCGGCCGCCGCCCCGGGCCGGCTGACGATGGCCGCCATCGCCCGCCTCGCCGGCGTCTCGGCCCCCACCGTGTCCAAAGTGCTCAACGGCCGCGCCGGCGTCGCCCCCGAGACCCGGCGCCGCGTGCAGCGCCTCCTCCACGAGGAGGGCTACCAGCGCCCCGACAAGATCGCGCGCGCCGCCTGCGTCGAACTGGTCTTCTACGGCATGCAGGGGTACCCGGCGGTCGAGATCATGCGGGGCGCCAAGGGCGTCGCCGTCGAGCACGGGCTCTCGGTCGGCTTCACCGACGTCGAGCAGGAGGAGTCCGCCGGCCTCGGCTGGGCCGAGCACCTGCTGGCCGGGCGCCCCACCGGCGTCATCATCGCCCACATGGGGTTCACCCCCGAGCAGCACGGACTGCTCAGCGCCAGCGGCATGCCGATGGTCGTCCTCGACCCGGTCGGCGAGTCCCTGCTCCCGGTCCCCTCGGTCGCCTCCGCCAACCGCCACGGCGGCATCGCCGCCGCACGGCACCTGCTCGACCTCGGCCACCGGCGGATCGCGGTCGTCACCGGACCCCTGGAACGGCTCAGCGCCGCCCAGCGCCTCGACGGCGCCCGCGCCGCCGCGGCCTCGGCCGGAGTACCGCTCGACAAGGCGCTGGTCCGCAAGGGACGCGGCTTCGCCTTCGAGGACGGACTCGAGCACGGGACCGCGCTCCTGCGCATGTCCGACCCGCCCACCGCCGTGCTGTGCGGCAACGACCTCCAGGCCTTCGGCGTCTTCGAGGCGGCCCGGCGCGCGGGCGTGCGCATCCCCGACGACCTCTCGGTGGTCGGCTTCGACGACATCTCGCACGCGCGGTGGACGGGCCCGGCCCTCACCAGCGTCCGGCAGCCGTTCAGGGACCTCGGGGCGACCGCCGCGAACCTCGTCCTGGCCCTCGCCGAAGGCGAGACCGTCGCCCAGTCCCGCATCGAGCTGATGACGACCCTCGTGGTCCGCGACAGCACCGCCCCGCCGACGCGACACTGACTCCACGAAACGGTCCTTGCCTTCACCGATCGTTTCTGCGACACTGCTTGCATCGATCTATGTCGATGCAATGGAGTGCCGCCCGCCCCAGCACCGGGCGGCCCTGCCAGGGAGTCCCGACGCGCCCCCACCCGCCGCCGCGGTCCGCACCGTGCTCCCGCACCTCCAACGGCTGCAAACCGAGGACGGACCATGACACCGCAACGCAACGAACCCCGAGACCAGCGGCCGGCGCACGTGAGCCGGCGGTCGCTCCTGGCACTCGGCGGGGCCCTCCCGGTCCTCGCCGTCGCGAGCCCGGCCGCCGCCCAGACCACCGTCACCGTCGAACCCAACGTGGTGCAGCAGACCATCCAGGGCTTCGGCGGCATGAACCACACGGTCTGGATCTCGGACCTCACCGCCGCCCAGAGGGACACGGCCTTCGGCAACGGCGCCGGCCAGCTGGGCTTCACCATCCTGCGCATCCCCGTCCACGAGGACCGCGCCAACTGGAGCCGCGAGGTCGCCACCGCCCAGCGCGCGGTCGCCCTCGGCGCCAAGGTCATCGCCTCCCCGTGGAACCCGCCGACCTCCATGACCGAGTCCTTCTCGGGCGGCAAGCGCCTCCGCTACGACCAGTACGGCGCCTACGCGACCCACCTCAACGACTTCAACACCTTCATGCGCAACAACGGCGTCAACCTCTACGCGATCTCGGTGCAGAACGAACCCGACTACGCCCACGAGTGGACGGCGTGGACCGCGGCCGAGATCGTCCGCTTCCTCAAGGAGAACTCCGGCGCGATCGGCACGAAGATCATCGCGCCCGAGTCCTTCCAGTACCGCAAGGCGCTCTCCGACCCGATCCTCAACGACCCGCAGGCGCTGGCCAACATGGACATCCTCGGCGCCCACCTCTACGGGACCCAGAACGCGGACTTCCCCTACCCGCTGTTCCAGCAGAAGGGCGGCGGCAAGGAGCTGTGGATGACGGAGGTCTACCACCCCAACAGCTCCGACTCGGCCGACCTGTGGCCGAACGCGCTCGACGTCGGCGAGCACCTCCACCGCGCCCTGGTGTACGGCCGGTTCCAGGCGTACATCTGGTGGTACATCCGCCGCGGCTACGGCCCGATGCGCGAGGACGGCCAGATCAGCAAGCGCGGCGCGAACATGGCGCACTTCTCCAAGTTCGTGCGCCCCGGCTACCAGCGGATCACCGCGACCGCGAACCCGCAGTCCAACCTCTACATCACGGGGTTCAAGTCCGGTTCCAAGGTCGTCGTCGTGGCCGTCAACAAGGGCACTTCCTCGGTGAGCCAGCGCTTCGCGATCACCGGCAGCGCGGCTCCCAGCGTGTCCTGGTGGCTGACGGACGCGAGCCGGACCCTCGCGCAGCAGTCGAACATCGGCCTCTCGGGCGGCGCGTACACCGCGCAGCTCCCGGCGAGGAGCATCACCACGTTCGTGACCAACTAGGAAGGGCCGTACCCGTCGCCGCCGGGCGGGCGAGCCGCTGCTCCACCGCCGGAACGAACCCGGCTGGTCACGGCACCCGGACGACGATCTTGCCCTGGTGGTCTTCGGCGGCGAGCCGCGCGAAGGCCGCCGGGGCGTGCTCCAGGGAGTAGGTCCGGTCGAGGGCGAGCGTGACGACGCCCTCGGTCACCAGGGCGGTGACCGCCTCCAGATCGGCGCGCGACTGCGGCACGACCAGGACCTTGACGGTCTTGCCGCGCCCGGCCGACCACCCCGCGGCGGCCAGCGCCAGGAGGATGCGGGTCCGCCCGCCGACCATGAGGTACTGCCCGCCGGGGCGCAGCGCCCGGTGCACGCGGTACGGCGAGCGGTGCCCCATGAGGTCCACGATCCGGTCGTAGCGGTCGCGGTGGTCGGCCCAGTCCTCGGTCTCGAAGTCGATCGTGTCGTCGGCGCCGATGTGCCGCATGTGGTCCGCCTTGGCCGCGCGGTCCACGCCGGTCACCGTGGCGCCGTAGTGCTTGGCGAGGCCGATGACGAGGGAGCCGCCCGCACCGCCCGCGCCGTTCACCAGCACCCGGTCGCCCGGACCGATCCCGCGAGTGGCCCGGTAGGCGATGCATCCCGCCTGCGGGATCGCCGCGGCGTCCATGAAGGACATACCAGTCGGCTTGCGGGCCAGGAGCCGCGGCGAGGTCGCGACGTATTCGGCGAGCCCGCCGCGGTACCCGGCCAGCTCGCCGTAGACCTCGTCGCCCTTGGCGTACTCGGTGACCGAGCGCCCCGCCGAGACGACGATCCCGGCGACGTCGGAGCCCGGCACCGGATTGCGCGGCCGGCGCAGGCCGCCCAGGCGCGAGTAGAAGGGGCTGCCGGCGAGGTTCTCGCGGTCGGAGCCGTTGAGGGACACGGCCTTGACCTCGATGAGGATCTCGTCGTCCGCGGGCACCGGCTCGGGCAGGTCGTCCACGCCGATGGCCTCGGCGGTGCCGTATCGGTCTTGGATCACGGCTCTCATGGGGGACTCCAGTCTCGAAGCAGCCGGGAAACTCCAGATTAGACCGAAATAATGGGGAACGGGGTCCGCCGCGGACCGGTTCGCGGTCAGGGACCGGCTTCGGTCAGGACCTCGCGGTGCGTGACGGTGCGGTCGAATGCGACGAGCACCGCCTGCGCCTCGGGTTCGACCACCGAGGCGTCGACGTCCTCTCCGGCGAAGCCCCGGATCGAGGCCATCGACTCCCAGAACGTCAGCGTGCTCAACGTGCGGACCGGCTCGTCGCCCTCCGCCACGAGGTAGGCGCCCCGGAAGCCGGGCCGGCGCCGCAGCTCCGGGAGCAGGACGACCTCGAAGTAGTTCCGGTAGGCGTCGACGCCCTCGGGTGTGGCGCGGGCCGTCCAGGTTCGCAGGATCATCGCCGCCGTCCTTCCGTTGCCATCGAGTCGCACGGGCTCGGGCTGGTCCTCAGCCGGTCCCGTCCGGGTCGGCGATGCGGAGCAGCTGCTTGCCGAGGTTGCGGCCCTCGAAGAGGCCGCGCAATACCGCCGGGGCCCGTTCGAGGCCTTGGCGGACGTCCTCGGCGTAGACGAGCCGGCCGCCGCCGACCCATTCGCCGAGCCGGCCGAATGCCTCGGGGAAGCGTTCGAGGTAGTCGAGGAAGATGAAGCCCTCCATGCGGGCGCGCTTGATACCGAGCTGCAGGTAGTTCCGCGGTCCCGGCGGGGGCTCGCCCGCGCCGTAACCCGAGGATATGCCGCCGACCACGACGACGCGCGCCCGCAGGGCCAGGTTCGCCAGCGCCGCATCGAGGACGGCGCCGCCGACGCCGTCGAAGACCACGTCGAGCCCTTCGGGTGCGAGGTCGCGCAGGCGCGCCTCGACGTCGTCCGCACGGTAGTCGACGCAGGCGTCGAATCCGGCGGTCTCGACGACCCATGCGCACTTCTCCGGCCCGCCGGCCGAACCGATCACCTTGCAGCCCTGCAGGCGTGCGATCTGGCCCGCGATGGAGCCGGTCGCCCCGGCCGCGCCGGTGACGAACACCGTGTCGCCCTCGCCCGCCCGTCCGACGTCGACCATGCCGAAGTAGGCGGTCAGTCCCGTGGATCCGAAGACGCCGAGCATCGCCTTGGGATCGATGCCGTCGGGGACGCGGTTGAGTCCGAAGAGGCCGTCGTCGGCGGCGATGGCGTAGTCCTGCCAGCCGACCATGCCCGCGACCCAGTCGCCCACGGCGAGACGCGGATTGCGGGAGGCGACGACCCGGCCGACGCCGCTCGAGCGCATGACCTCGCCGAGGGGCACGGGGTCGATGTAGTTGGCGCCCTCGTTGAGCCAGCCGCGCTGCGTCGGCTCGACGTTGAGCCACACCACCCGGACCAGCGCCTCTCCTTCTCCCGGTTCGGGAACGGGGCCGGTGCGCAGTGCGAAGTTCGCCTCGTCGACCAGGCCCTCCGGTCGGGAGGCCAGGACCCACTGCCGGTTGACCGGGGTCGTCATGACGTCTCCATTCCAGTACGGGAAGTCCAGGTGTCCAGGAGCAGCGCGAACGCGTCGACCACGACTTCGTCGCCGACGCCGTCGGGGGCGATGAGCCGCTGGATGAGCAGGCCGTCCTCGAGGGCGTGGACGATGAGCCCGAGGAAGGCGGGGTCGGCCGCGGGAGCGGCGCCGTGCCGCGACAGCGCCGCGGCGATGCCCTCCGCCAACGCCTTGCGCGCCAAGTACTCCCGCCGCGCCAGTTGCGGCCGCACCTCCGGGTTGCGCAGGGCGTAGAGCAGCAGCTCGGTGCGCATCGCGTACCAGTGCTCGAGGTGCTCGGCGCGGCGGCGGTTGAACGCGCGCAACCGCTCCAGCACCTCGGCGAACGACGCGGCGCCCTCGCCCAGCGCGGCGACCTCCTCTAGTTCGCGCTCGGTGCGGCGCTCCAGGAGGGCCAGCACCAGGTCGTGCCTGCCGTCGAAGTTGCCGTAGAACGCACCGCGGCTGAAGCCCGCCCGCTCGGCGATCTGCTCCACGGAAGCGCCGTTGACCCCGCGCTCCACGAAGAGCTCCTCCGCGGCGGCGAGCAGGCGCTCCCTGGTCTGCGCGCGACTCTCCTCGCGCGTCAGCCGTCTCACCACGCACGCCTCCATTCAGATACAGTTCTGCATTCAGATGCAGAACCGTATCACGAATGGCCGCGCCTCCGGACGCGCGCACTTTTGCACCCCTGCCCTACCTTGGCGCCCATGGGTGAACAGCAGCCGCACGACGAATGGTGGACCTCGGGTCCGGTGTTCTCCACGACCGACCAGGGGTCGAAGATCACGACGATCGCACCGGGCGCGCCGCTCGGGACGCTCACCCCGAAGCTCGCCGCCGGCGCGGCGCTGACCTGCGCCACGTGGGCGGGCCTGGCGTTCGCGGTCATTCCGCGGACCATGGGCAGCGGCAACGTGGTCCCCTGGGTCGACGAGGCGGCGCACTCCTGGTGGTGGATCGCGCTCTCGGTCGTGGGGATCATCGGCCTCGTGTCCGCCGCACCGTCGTTCTACGGCACCCTGGTGCGGCGCTTCGGGCAGCAGACGTTCGGCTTCGGATGCTCGGTCGCGATCGCCGCCGCGGGCTTCCTCGCGGCAGGGCTCGTCCACCTGCGGATGATCGCCGTCTACCGGGCGTCGACGCCGTCCGCGGCAGGGCCCGACGACACGATCGTCCTGATCGTCACCGCGGTGGCGTGCGCGATCCTCGCCACCGGCCTGGTGTGGCTGCCGTTCGCCTTCTTCCGGGCCCGGCGCCGGCAGCGCCGGATCATCGGGCTTCGCGAGACCGGCACGCGCTTCGCGGGGGAGGTCGACTCGCTCGAGTTCAAGAACCAGTGGATCTCGGGGCGCCCGCAGTTCGACGCGACGATCCGGTACGCCCTCGACGCCGAGACCCGGACCATCCGGGCCGCGATGGCCACCGTCTCCGATCGCGTGCCGCTGCCCGGCTTCCCCGTCCGCGTCATGGTCGGCGACGGCGCCGCACTGGTCGAACCCGACCTGGACCGCCCGGCGGCGTTCGATCCCGACACCGACCAGTACACGCAGCCCTCGGGCGGCGGCGGCTGACCGCGGCGAAGCGCCGGGCCCGAAGGCCCGGCGCCCGCCGTTCCGTTCAGGCCGCTTCGAGGCCCGCCGCCCGGTAGCGTCCGACGGCGTCCTCGGCGGCCAGGTGCGCCACGAGCCCTCGCGCCGCATCGCGGTCCTCCGCCTCGGCGCCGACGGCCGCGGCGAAGACCGTATAGTGCTGCGCCCCTTCCGGAAGCGGCCCGACGAGCCGCGCCCGCGGCACGAACCGCAGCTCGCTCAGCTGCTGGACCGCCAGATCCGCCCGCCCGTCGAGCACGGCCTCGGCGGTGAAGCCCTTCTCGACGACCGTGGCCCGGGCGTTCACCGCCTCGTCGATCCCGAGCCGCTCCAGCAGCGACGCGAAGTACACGCCGCTCGCCCCGGTGCGCGAGTAGGCGACCGAGCGCGCGCCGAGCAGCGTCTCCTTGAGATCATCCACAGTGGATATGTTCGGAAGTGCCCCGGTATCCGGAGCCGCGGCGATCCCCACGCCCACCCGGGCGATTTCGGTGAGCGTCGACCCGTCCAGGAGGCCGTCCTCGGCCAGGCCGTCGAGCTGCGACCGCACGCCGATCATCACGTCGGGGAGGTCGCCTCCCGCAATGCGTCGCAGCAGCACGTTGGTGGGGTCGTACACCGTCTCGACCCCGTGCCCGGTCGCCCGGACGAAGCCGTCGGTCACGCCCTCGTCCAGCGCGAGCCGGACCGCCAGGGTGCTGAAGAGTCGAATCGTCATGCGGCTCCTTCCCGGATCATCCGGCCACCTGCGTGTACACGGCGACGGTGTACTCGCCGATGCCCTCGGTGCCGCCCTCGCGGCCGTAGCCGGAGGACTTGACGCCGCCGAACGGCGCCTGCGCCACCGCGAGCGCGGTGCCGTTGACGCCGATCATGCCGGCGTCCAGTCGCGCGGCCACCTGCCGCGCCTGCGCCTCCGGCCCGAAGACGTACGCGGCCAGTCCCTGCTCCACGGCGTTCGCGCGGCGCACCGCCTCGTCGAGCGACCGGTACGGCAGCACCGGCGCGATGGGGCCGAACGGCTCCTCGGTGAGGATCCGCGCGTCCTCGTGGACGTCGACCACCACGGTCGGCTCGTAGAACCATCCCGGCAGCGACGCGACGCGGCGCCCGCCGGTGAGCACGCGCGCGCCGGTCTCCCGCAGATCCTCCATGAGGGACTCGACCGCGGCGAGCCGGCGTTCGTTCGCCAGCGGCCCGACGTCGGTCCCGTCCCGGTCGCCCGGGCCCACCTTGAGCCGCCCTGCCGCCGCGGCGAAGTGGGCCGCGAACGAGTCCGCGTCCTCGTGCGGGACGAAGAACCTGGTGGGGGAGATGCACACCTGCCCCGCGTTGCGGAACTTCGCACCGGCCAAGGCGTTCGCGGCGGCTTCGACGTCCGCGCCCGGCAGCACGATCACCGGCGCGTGGCCGCCGAGTTCGAGGCTCAGCGGCTGCAGGTGCTCGGCGGAGAGCCGCACCAGTTCCCGGCCGACCGGGATCGATCCGGTCAGCGTGATCTTCCTGATCACGGGCGAGCCGATGACCTGCCGGGCGATCTGGGGCGCGTCGCCGGTGACGAGCGCGATCGCCGTCCCCGGCAGCCCCGCGTCCAGCAGCGCGTCGACCAGTGCGGCCGCGGCGCCGGGCGCCTCCTCCGCCGGTTTCACCAGGATGCTGCATCCGGCCGCGATCGCCGGGGCGATCTTGCGGGCCGGGAGCGAGGCGGGGAAGTTCCACGCCGAGAACGCGGCCACCGGCCCGACCGGGCGGCGCTCGACGGTGAACTCGCGGTCGCCCTCCGTCCAGGTCCGGCCGAGGTCGCGCACGGCCTCCTCGGCGTACCAGTCGAAGTAGCCCGCCGACTGCTCCACTTCGGACCTCGCCTCGGCCAGGGGCTTGCCCTGTTCGGCGGTGATGGTCCGGGCGATGTCCTCGGCGCGCGACCGCAGGATCGACGCCGCGGCGTCGAGCACGCCGGCGCGCTGCTCCGGCGCGAACTGCCGCCAGGCCGCGAAGCCCCGGTCGACGGCGGCGAGGGCCTCCTCCACATCGGACTCGCCCGCGCGCGCCACCGTGCCGATCACCTCGCCGGTGGCGGGGTCGCGGATCGGGTCCGCCGCGCCGTCCGCCGCCGGGCGCCACCGTCCGTCGATGAACAGCAGCGACTGCTTGTCCGCCTCGGTCATCGGGGCTCCAGGACGACGAGCGACACCGACGGCAGCGGCAGGCTCGTCTCGTATCGCAGGCTCCCCTCGGTCGCGTCGAGGAGACGCTGCCCGCCGACGGTCTCCAGGCCCTGCCGGGCGTGGATGCGCTCGAGCGCCTCGGCGTCCGGCTCCTGCGGCGACCCGAGCTCCCGCCAGACGGTGTGCGAATTGGAGTGCTCGGCGTCGATGCGGTACTCGGTCACGGCGTACGAGGACGCCGCGAGGCCGGTGAACCCGAGCGTCGCGGTCGCCGCGCCGTCCTCGGCGTACTGGTCGTCGCTGTGGCGCCAGACCAGGGCGGTCACGGTGCCGTCGGCGCCGATGGACGCGAGCGCGTCGATCTCCTCGGGCATCCCGTGCTCGCGCCCGGACAGGTCGTCGATCGGCCAGGCCGCGTCGGACTCGGCGCCGAGGCGCCGCTCGCCGAGCTTCGCGAAGAGCCGGTAGGCGTTCATGAACGGCTTCTCGATGCCGCCCTGGGTGATCCACGAGCGCGTGCCCTCGAAGTAGCGTTCGCCCTCGAAGTAGAACGACCAGGTGGTCGCCTGCTCGATGTTGCCGGAGTGACTCGCGCTGAGGTCGAGGAGCTTCTTCATGAGCTTCGCCTGGAACACCGGGTAGTACTCGTTGTTCTGAAACTGGAAGTTCGGGTTGTCGTAGGCGCTGTGGTGGGCGGGCACGCCCGCGTCGCACTCGTCCACGATCGCGGGGAGCGCCGCGTACTCGGGGAACTCGCCCATGACGGCGAGCAGCCGGTCGACCTCGAAGAGCATCTTCACCGAGGAGGGCGACTCCTTGACGGGCGCCGGGGCGCCGACGGGCCCGTAGGTGCGCCACGGCGTGAACGCCGATCCCTTGGTGTGGAACGAGACGTAGTCCAGCGGTGTCGCGGTCTTCGCGCAGTGGGCGAGGAAGCCGCGCAGGAACTCGACGCCCTTGTCGCCGCCGGTGACGGACGGGCCGCCGATCCGGGCCTCGGGGAGCACGCCGCGGATCGCCTCGACGGTGACGGTGTAGAGGTCGTAGTACTGCTGGGGGGTGCCGCGCCAGTAGAAGATGTCGGGCTCGTTCCACAGCTCCCACACCCAGGTCGCGACCTCGTCGGCCCCGTAGCGTTCGAGCACGTGCTCGGCGGTCGCGGCGCACAGCCCGGCCCACTTGCCGTAGTCCTTGGGCGGGAACGACCACAGGCCGTTCTCGTAGGCGCTGTACACGGTCGGGCTGGGGATCGTGGTGAACACGTCGTAGGCCGTCTCCGGCACGAGGTCCTTGGGCGTGAACCCGAGTTCGACGAGCACGTGGTGGCCGGCGCCGACGATCGCGTCGTAGGTCTCGTCCAGGAGCGTGAAGTCGTAGAACGGGTTGCCGTCGGCGTCCTCGTGGTAGACGTTCCCGTTGCCCCAGTGCGGCTGCCCCCAGCCGCTGCCGGAGCAGAACATGTAGTGGGGCCGCACGTGGAAGGACCGCGGCGAGAACTCGCCGATCTCCCTGAGCAGCCGCTTGCCGTCGGGGCGGTAGGTGTAGTTGATCTCGTCGTAGCCCATGCTCGCCCAGATGGGCGTCAGGTCCCCGAGCGGCGTCGAGGCGTCGATGCGCACCTCGGCGGCGCCCACGTGCGGCGCGTCCGGGTCGGACAGGGCCGCCCTCGGGTGCGCGTCGTTGTGTCCGGCGTGTTCGGTGGATCGCTTGCTGGTAGCCATGGTCAGCCTTTCAAACCGGTGTTGCTGATGCCAGCGACGATGAACCGCTGGGCGAAGAGGAAAACGAGGAGCGGGGGAGCGATGGCGAGGATGGTCGAGGCCATGACCACGCCGTACTCCGAGTCGCCGTACGCCGATCGGAAGGTGATCAGCGCGAGCGGGAGGGTCTGCATCGACGGCGTGCTCGTGGCGATGAGCGGCCACAGGAAGTCGTTCCACGCCGCGAGGAACACGAGGATGCCGAGGGTCGCCAGGCCGGGCCTGATGAGCGGCAGCACGATGTACCGGTAGTTCTGCCAGGCGTTCGCGCCGTCGATCTTGGCGGCCTCGGTGAGCTCCACGGGCAGGTTCGCGATGAACTGCCGCAACAGGACCACCCCGAACAGCGACACGACGTGCGGGATGATGAGCGCCCCGTACGTGTTCAGGAGCCCCAGCGCCGCGAACTGCTGGAACAGCGGCACCAGGATGACCTCGGTGGGGATGAGCATCGCCAGGACGATGACGCTCAGGACGACCGCGCTGCCGCGGAACGGGAGCTTCGCCAGCGCGTACGCCATCATCGAGCAGACCACGAGCGCGAGCAGCGTGGCGCACACGGCGACGACGGTGCTGTTGAAGAACGCGACGAAGACGTTGACGGCGCGCCCGTCCGGCTGGACGAGCTTCGACCAGTTGGCCGAGGTGAGCATCGACGGGATGAACCCGGCCCCTTCGGTCGCGCGCTCGGCGTTGAAGGAGCCGATGAGCGTCCACAGGAGCGGGAGCGTCCACCCGAGGGCGAAGACGGTCGCGATCGCGGTGGCGAGGCGCTTGGCGCGCCGGGCCTCGGGCCTGTGGGCCCGCTTTCGCCGCGGAGTGGTCTCCGTTGTGGCGGTAAGGGTCGCAGTGCTCATCGCGACTCCCTCCTTCGGGTCAGGGCGAGCTGGAGGACGGTGACGACGAGGATGATGAAGGCCAGGGTCCAGCCGATCGCGGACGCGTAGCCGGTCTGGAAGTCGCGGAAGCCCGACTCGTAGAGCATCTGGAGGACCACGCGGGTGGAGCCCGCGGGCCCGCCCTGGGTCACCAGGTACACCTGCTCGAAGACCTTGAACGAGTCGATGAGCCGCAGGAGCACCACGAGCATGAGCACCGGCGCGATGGCCGGGAGCGTGACGTATCGGAAGCGCTGCCAGACGTTCGCGCCGTCGATCTTCGCGGCCTCGTAGAGCTGGGCCGGGATGTCCTGGAGCGCGGCGAGCAGCACCAGGAGCGGGAAGCCGACGCGCCACCACAGGGTGATGAGCACGACGCCGCCCATGGCCTGGCCCGGCGTCGACAGCCACGCCTGCTCGGGCAGTCCGACCGCCGACAGGACCTGGTTCAGGTTGCCGCCCAGCGGGTTGAGCGCGGTCTGCCAGATGATGGCGACGGCCGCGCCCGTGAGCAGGTAGGGCGAGATGAACGCCGCGCGGATCGCTCCGCGCCCGCCCAGCGGCTGGTTGAGCAGCATCGCGAGCAGCAGGCCGACCGCGACGAGGATGGGCACGTTGAGGACCACGAACAGCGCCGTGTTCCCCAGGGCCGCACGGAAGTCGGGGTCGGTGGCGAGGTGGGCGTAGTTGTCGAGGCCGACGAATCCGCCGGTGCCCTCGGCCATGTTGGTGTCGGTGAGGCTGGTCCAGAAGCCCGAGACGATCGGGACGCCCCACAGGAACAGCATGAGCAGCAGGAACGGTGCGGCGAAGAGGAAGCCCACGCGGGTGAGCCGCTTGCGGCGCCTCGGCCGGTCGGTCCGCGCCTCGCGTTCGATCACGTCGGTGCTCATCGGCCCGCCCCCTCGATCGCGGCGGTCGCCTGCTCGGCGGCGTCGGTCATGAGCGCCACGGGGTCCTCGTTGCGGTACACGATGGACTGCGTCGCGTTGATGAGGTACGTGAAGGCCTGGTTCCAGCGCGGGGCGTAGGGGACGAACCGCGCGCGGGGCTGCTCCTGGACGAACGTGGTCATCGCGGCGATCACGGGATCGTCGCTCGCGGCCACCTCGGCGTCGACGCCGTTGAACGACGGCGCCTGCGAGCCCGCCCAGGTGACGCTGCCTTCGCGGACGACCCATTCGATGAACTTGGCCGCCTCGGCGTGCACCCAATCGTCATTGCTGCGCTGCTTGGGGATGCAGTAGATGTGCGAGGTGGCCGCGACGGCCGGGGCCGCGTCGAAGAACGTCGGGACGGGGGCGACCCCGAAGTCCTTGCCGCCCTCTTCGTTGGCCTTCACCATGTCGGCGAGGCCCCAGGGGCCGATGAAGATCATGCCGACCTGCTCGTCCTGGAACTGCTGTCCCATCTGGACGCCGTCGAGCAGCTGGCTGGGGGAGATGCCGTCCTCGTGGACCCAGCGCCGCTCCATGTCGATCGCCTCGATGGCGGCGTCGGAGCCGAACAGGGCCCGGTCGCCGTCGACGAGTTCGCCGCCGTTCTGCCAGTTCATGGTCAGCCACGGCATCCATGTGGCGGGTTCGCGGATGAACCCCCACACGTCGATGTCCCGCAGGGCCTTGCCGGCCTCGACGAAGCTCGCGGCGTCCTGGGGCGGCGCGTCCGGATCGAGCCCGGCGGCCTCGAAGAGCCGCCGGTTGTAGACCATGGCCTGCGGCCCGGTGCTCATGGTGACGCCCAGGCGCCTGCCCTCGACGACGGCCAGGTCCTGGGTGCCTTCGCCGAAGTCGGACTCGGCGAAGCTCATGGAAGCGAGGTCGATCTCGTGGAGGAACCGCCGCAGGGGCGGGACCTCGTTGTTGTGCAGGGCCATGATCGCCGGCGGGTTCCCGGCGATGGTCGAGGTGACGAGCTTGGTGAGGTAGTCGCCGCCGTAGGCCGGCGCCGACATGCGGACCTGCGCTCCCGTCGACTGCTCGTTGTAGCGGTCGACGATCTGCTGCATCACGACGCCGTCGGGCCCCGTGTAGAAGGTGACGAACTCGAGCACGTTGCCGCCGGCCGCGGTGGTGTCGTCGAACGGGGAGCCGCACCCGGTGAGGAGTGCGCCCGCCGAGAGGGCCGTTCCGGCTTCGAGGAGTCGTCTTCGAGTGATCTGGACCATTCAGCGCGCCTCCTTGCGCGACCCGACCGGAGTCGGGGCGGTGGTCATGGGGGGTTCGGGTCGGCGTTCTCACGCCGACGCTGCGACGCTATCCCAGTGATTGCACATTGTCAACAATAAATAATCTGCAATTGCCTGCTATCCTCAGTTGCGACGACATTCCCAGGAGGCCTCGTGGACACCACCCCGTTCGCCGTCGGCGCGAACCTCCCCGCCCTGGCCGCGCTCGTCGCCGACCGCGTGCGGGACCTGATCGTGCACGGCGGCCTCGCCCCCGGCGAACGCGTCAAGGAGGCCGAACTCGCCGCCGCGATGCAGGTCAGCCGCGGACCCGTCCGCGAGGCGATCGCGCTCCTGGCCGCCGAGGGCCTCATCGAGACGCAGCGCTACCGCGGCGCCCGCGTCATCGAGATGTCCGCGCGCGACATCGACGAGGTCTACTCGCTGCGCCTCGCGATCGAGCGCCTCGCCATGGCGCGGGCCGCCGAGCGGATGACCGCCGAGATCCGCGGCGCCATGGACGACGTGCTCGCCCGCATGAAGGACCTCCCGCCCGGGGCCGCCGTCGCCGACGTGGTGGCGCTGGACCTGGAGTTCCACGACCTCGTCTACGAGGCCGCCGACCACCGGCGCCTCGACCGCACCTGGGCCCCCATCCGCAGCCAGGTCTCGGTGTTCCTCAACGCGCGCACCGACAAGGACTACTTCCGGCGCACCAGCTGGGAGAAGCACCGGGCGCTGCGCGACGTCCTCGTCGCCGGCGGCCCCGAAGCGGCCGTGGCCGCCGTCGAGCGCCACATCGGCTGGGCGCTGCACCGCCTCGCCCCCTCCCACGTCAACGAGACCGGCGCCGAACCCGAGGCCCGGACCCCAGAGAGGACCACCTGAACCATGACGACCAACTGGGCGGGAAACGTGGACTTCTCCGCGACCCGCATCGCGCGCCCCGCCTCCGTCGCCGAACTCCAGGAGACCGTGGCCGCGAACGACCGCGTCCGCGCCTTCGGCACGACGCACTCCTTCAACGACATCGCCGACACCACCGGCGTCATGGTCACCGTCGCCGACCTCCCCTCCGAAGTGGACGTCCACCCGGACCGCCGCACCGCGACCGTCCCCGCCGGCGTGCCCTTCGCCCGCGTCGCCGCCGCCCTCCAGGCCCAGGGCCTCGCGCTGTCGAACCTGGGCTCGCTGCCGCACATCTCGGTCGCGGGCGCGGTCGCGACCGGCACCCACGGCTCCGGCGACCGCAACCCGATCCTCTCGGCCCAGGTCTCGGCCGTCGAATACGTCCGCGCCGACGGCGAACTCGCGACGGTCCGCCGCGGCGAGGACGCGTTCAACGGCTCCGTCGTCGCACTGGGGGCCCTCGGCATCGCCACCCGCCTCGAACTCGACGTCCGCGAGACCTTCGACCTGCGCCAGGACCTCTTCCTCGACGCCGACTGGGAACCCGTGCTCGCCGACTTCGACGCGATCACCTCCGGCACCTACAGCACCAGCCTGTTCATCCAGGGCTGGGCGTCTGCCGCGATCGACCAGGTCCTCTGGAAGTCCACCGTGGACTCAGGCGAGCCCGCGCTGCCCGCCGGCGTGCGCGCCCGGCGGTCCCTCGCCCGCGCCGTCTCGCCCGTCGCCGCCGCCTCCGACGACACCGTGACCCTCCAGGCCGGCGTCCCCGGGCCGTGGCTCGAACGCCTGCCGCACTTCCGCCACGACGCCGCACCCAGCAACGCCGGAGACGAACTCCAGAGCGAGTACTTCATCGACCGGTCGCTCGCGCCCCGCGTGCTCGAAGCCCTGCGCCGCGAGGCCGACCGGATCGACCCGGCCCTCCTCGTCTCCGAGATCAGGACCATGGCCGCGGACGACCTGTGGCTCAGCGGCGCCTACCGCCGCGACACGGTCGGCGTCCACTTCACGTGGAAGCCCGACACGACCGCCGTCGAGGGCGCGCTGGCCGCCGTCGAGCGGGTGCTCGCCGACGCCGACGCCCGACCCCACTGGGGCAAGCTCGTCGGCCCCGCGTTCGCAGACCGCCTGCCCCGCTTCCCGCGCGGGCGCGCGTTCCGCGAACTCGCCGAGTACGCCGACCCGAAGGGCAAGTTCCGCAACGCCTTCCTCGACCGCGTCCTCGGTGCCTGATATGCCTGCGGCCGCGCCGAATACACTGGATTCCCGGACCTGATCCGAGACGATGCGAAAGAGGTGAGCGTGGCGACGTCAGACTTCCTGAGCGGGCCGGCGATGCCGCCGGCCATGTCCACGCTGGTCGCCGACCGGCTGCGGGAGATGATCACCCGGGGCGTCCTCGCCCCGGGGGAGCGGCTCAAGGAGACCGAGCTCGCCGACTCGATGCAGGTGAGCCGCGGCCCGGTGCGCGAGGCCATCTCGATCCTCGAGCGCGACGGGCTGATCGAACTCCAGCGCCACCGCGGCGCGCGCGTCATCACCCTCACCTACGACGACATCGAAGAGGTCTACTCGCTGCGCCTGGCCATCGAGCGCCTCGCCATGGAGCGGTGCGCCGCGCGCATCACCGACGAGACGCTCGCCGCGATGGACGACGTCATCGCCCGCATGAAGGCCCTGACGGGCCCGAACGAGAACGGCGACCACGTCGCGCTCGACCACGTCTCCCTCGACCTCGAATTCCACGACCTCGTCTACGAGGCCGCCGACCATGCGCGGCTGCGGCGCACCTGGGCGCTGCTGCGCAGCCAGGTCTCGATGTTCCTCAACGCCCGCACCGACCGCGAGGACTTCCGGTCCTCGGCCTGGAGCGAGCACGCCGAACTGCGCGACGTCCTCGCCAAGGGCGACCCCGCCGCCGCGGCCGCCGCGATCGAGAAGCACATCGGATGGACCCTCCGCAGGATCCGCCAGATGCGCGGCACCGACGCCGCCCGCGTGCCGGGCCCCCTCTCGGGCCCCGGCCCCGAAGGCAAGACCGGCCTCTGAGCCACCCGCACGGGCCAAAGCCGTGACCCTGTCACACCCGTGGGGCACCATGGACGGCATGGACCGTCGCGCATCCGCCGACGCGGACGACGCCGCACCGCACCCGGCCCTCGCCCGCTTCTCCCCGGCCGCCGCCTCCTGGTTCGCCGCCGCCTTCGGCGCCCCCACCACCGCCCAGCAGGGCGCCTGGCAGGCCATCGGCGAGGACCGGAACGTCCTCGTCGTGGCCCCGACCGGCTCGGGCAAGACCCTCGCCGCGTTCATGTCCGCCCTCGACGCCCTCGCCTCGACCCCGCCGCCCGACGACCCCAAGCTCCGCTGCCGCGTCCTCTACCTCTCGCCCCTCAAGGCCCTCGGCGTCGACGTGCAGCGCAACCTCCGCGCCCCGCTCAAGGGCATCCGCGCCGAAGCCCGGCGCCTGGGCGACCCCGAACCCGACATCACCGTCGCGGTCCGCTCCGGCGACACGCCCCAATCCGAGCGCCGCTCCATCGCCCTCCGGCCGCCCGACATCCTCATCACCACGCCCGAATCGCTGTTCCTCATGCTCACCTCCCGTGCCCGCGACGCCCTCGCCGGCATCGAGACCGTCATCCTCGACGAGGTCCACGCCGTCGCGGGCACCAAGCGCGGCGCGCACCTCGCGCTCTCCCTGGAACGGCTCGACGAGCTGCTGCCGCGGCCCGCCCGCCGCATCGGCCTGTCCGCCACCGTCAGACCCGTGGACGAGGTCGCCCGGTTCCTCTCCCCGCAGCGCGACACCGCGATCGTCCAACCGCCCTCGGAGAAGCGCTGGGACCTGTCGGTCGTCGTCCCCGTCGAGGACATGGGCGCCCTCGGCGAAGCCCCCGCCGTCGCCTCCCCGTCCGCCACCGACGCCCGCGCCGCCACCTCCATCTGGCCGCACGTCGAAGAGCGCATCGTCGACCTCATCGAACGGCACCGGTCGACCATCGTCTTCACCAACGCCCGCCGCGTCGCCGAACGCCTCTCCAACCGGCTCAACGAGATCGAATACGAACGCCGCACCGGCGCCAGGCTCGCCGAAGACCACGGCCCCGCCGCCGCCATGGGCGGCAGTTCGGCCGCCCCCGGCCCGCCCCCGATCCTCGCCCGCACCCACCACGGCTCGATCTCCAAAGAGCAGCGCGCCGAAGTCGAAGGCGACCTCAAGGCCGGGCGCCTGCCCGCCGTCGTCGCCACCTCCAGCCTCGAACTGGGCATCGACATGGGCGCGGTCGACCTCGTCGTCCAGGTCGAGGCCCCGCCCTCGGTCGCCTCCGGGCTCCAGCGCGTCGGCCGCGCCGGCCACCAGGTCGGGGCCGTCTCCCGCGGCGTGTTCTTCCCGAAGGTCCGCGGCGACCTCATCCAGTCGGCCGTCGTCGCCGAGCGGATGCGCACCGGGCGGATCGAATCGCTCACCGTCCCCGCCAACCCCCTCGACGTCCTCGCCCAGCAGATCGTCGCCATGACCGCGATGGACGACTGGAACGCGGACGACCTCCTCGCCCTCGTCCGCCGCGCCGCCCCCTTCGCGACGCTCCCGGACTCCGCGTACCGGGCCACCCTGGACATGCTCGCCGGACGCTACCCCTCCGACGCCTTCGCCGAACTGCGGCCGCGACTGGTCTGGGACCGCACCGCCGGCACCCTCAGCGCCCGCCCCGGAGCCCAGCGCCTCGCCGTCACCTCCGGCGGCACCATCCCCGACCGCGGCCTGTTCGGCGTGTTCCTGGCCGGCACCGACCCCAAGCGCGGCGGCGGCCGCGTCGGCGAACTCGACGAGGAGATGGTCTACGAGTCCCGCGTCGGCGACGTGTTCACCCTCGGCACCTCCTCCTGGCGCATCGAGGAGATCTCCCGCGACCGCGTCACCGTCACCCCCGCCCCCGGCACCCCCGGCCGCCTCCCGTTCTGGAAGGGCGACGGCCTCGGCCGGCCCCTCGAACTCGGCCGCGCGATCGGCGCGTTCGTCCGCGAACTCGGCGCCCTCGACGACGACGCCGCCCACACCCGCCTCGCCGCCGCGGGCCTCGACGCCAACGCCGCCGCCAACGCCATCGCCTACCTCAAGGAGCAGCGCGAGGCCACCGGGCAGGTCCCCGACGACCGCACCATCGTCATCGAGCGCTTCCCCGACGAACTCGGCGACTGGCGCATCGTCGTCCACTCCCCGTTCGGCTCCCAGGTCAACGCCCCCTGGGCCCTCGCCCTCGGCACGCGCCTGCGCGAACGCTACGGCGTCGACCCGCAGCTGATGCACCACGACGACGGCATCGTCGTCCGCCTCCCTGACAGCGCCGCACCGGACACCGGCGCCTTCGAATCCGTCGAGGACACGCAACCGGGCTTCGGCCGGGTCCCGCTCCACGCCGACGACCTCGCCTTCGACAAGGGCGAGATCGCCGACCGCGTCACCGAGGCGGTCACCGGCTCCTCCCTGTTCGCCTCGCGCTTCCGCGAAGCGGCCTCCCGCGCCCTGCTCCTGCCGCACCGCCAGCCCGGCAAGCGCCAGCCCCTGTGGCAGCAGCGCCTGCGCTCCTCCCAGCTCCTGGAGGTCGCCGGCCGGTTCCCCTCGTTCCCGATCATCCTCGAAGCCGTCCGCGAAGTGCTCCAGGACGTCTACGACGTCCCCGGCCTCACCGAACTCATGGGCGACATCGACTCCCGCGAGGTCCGACTCGTCGAGGTCACCACCACCGAGGCCTCGCCCTTCGCCCGCACCCTCCTGTTCGGCTACGTCGCCCAGTTCATGTACGCGGGCGACTCCCCGGTCGCCGAGCGCCGCGCCGCCGCCCTCTCCCTCGACTCCCGCCTCCTCGCCGACCTCCTCGGCGACGTCGACCTGCGCGAACTGCTCGACCCCGACGCGCTGGCCGAGGTCGAACGCGAACTCCAGTGGCTCACCGAGGACCGCGCGGCCCGCGACGCCGAGAGCGTCGCCGACCTCCTGCGCGTCCTCGGCCCGCTCACCGACGCCGAACTCGCCGAACGCGGCGCCGCACCCGGATGGGCCGCAGCGCTGTCGAAGGCCGGACGCGCCGTCCGCGTCCCGATCGCCGGACGCGACCGCTGGGCCGCGATCGAGGACGCCGGGCGACTGCGGGACGCCCTCGGCACGCCGCTGCCCGCCGGCGTGCCGGACGCCTTCACCGAACCGGTCCCCGATCCCCTCGGCGACCTCCTCGCCCGCCACGCCCGCACCCGCGGGCCCTTCACCACCGCCGACGCCGCCGCCCGCTTCGGCCTCGGCACCGCCGTCGCCGAAGCCGCCCTGCGCCGCCTCGCCGCCGACGGGCGCCTCGTCGAAGGCGAGTTCCGGCCCGGCGGCGAGCATCTCGAATGGTGCGACGCCCAGGTCCTGCGCCGCCTGCGCCGGCGCTCACTCGCCTTGCTCCGCAAGGAACTCGAACCCGTCCCGGCGGCCTCGCTCGCCGAGTTCCTGCCCCACTGGCAGCACCTCGGCACCTGGACGCCGACAGGCGACCGCGCCGAACCCGGCGGCGAGTCCGCACCCGCCGCAGCGGCCCGTAGTGCCGCGCGCGGCGAACTGCGCGGCCTCGACGGCCTCGCCCGCGCGATCGAACAGCTCCAAGGCGCCGCCGTCCCCGCCTCCGCCCTGGAGAAGCTGATCCTCCCGTCCCGCGTCGCCGACTACACCCCGGCGATGCTCGACGAGCTCACCGCCTCCGGCGAAGTCCTCTGGTCCGGGGCGGGCGCGCTCGCGGGCAAGGACGGCTGGATCGCCCTCCACCCCGCCGAGACCGCCCCGCTCCTGCTGCCCGAGCCCGGCCCGCTCGAACTCACCGACGAGCACCGCGCCCTCCTCGACGCCCTCGCCGGCGGCTACGGCCTGTTCTTCCGCCAACTCGCCGAACGCGTCCGCGCCGCCGTCTTCACCGAAGTGACCGACGGCCCGCTCGCCGACCTGCTGTGGGACCTGGCCTGGTCCGGCCGCGTCACCAACGACACCCTCGCGCCGCTGCGGGCCCGCCTCGGTTCCGGCCGCACCGCCGGTGCGACCGCCCACCGCGCCAGGCGCGCCGCCCCCCGCGCCCGCTTCAGCCCTCCCGGCTGGCGCGACCTGCGCACCGAGGACGGCGGATTCACCGGCGCGCCCACCGTGGCCGGACGCTGGTCCCTCCTGCCCCGGCCCGAACCCGACCCCACCGTCCGCGCCCACGCCCTCGCGCACGCCCTGCTCGACCGGCACGGCGTCGTCACCCGCGGCGCGGTCGCCGCCGAAGGCGTCGAAGGGGGCTTCGCCAAGGTCTACCGGGTCCTGTCGGCCTTCGAGGAGACCGGCAAGGCCCGCCGCGGCTACGTCGTCGAAGGCCTCGGCGCGGCCCAGTTCGCCGTGGACGGCGCCGTCGACCGCCTGCGCGCCACGGCGACCCGTCGCGAATCGGCCGCCGCCGAACCGTCCGTCGCGGTCCTGGCCGCCGCCGACCCCGCCAACGCCTACGGCGCCGCACTGCCCTGGCCCGAACCCCCGGGCGGCTCCGGCCACGGCCCCGGCCGCAAGGCCGGCGCCCTCGTCGTCCTCGTGAACGGCGACCTCGCCCTCTACCTCGAACGCGGCGGCAAGACCCTCCTCGCCTGGCCCGCCGACCCGGCCGCGGCGTGGACCGGCGACCGCCGCCTGTCCGCCGCCACCGCGGCCCTCGCCGACGCGACCCGCGCGGGCGCCGCCGGGACCCTCCACATCGAACGCGTCAACGAGCACGCCGCGCAGTCCTCACCGCTCGCTCCGCTCCTGGAACGGTCCGGCTTCCGCGTCACCCCCCAGGGCTTCCGCCTCCGACCCTGAAGGCCCCGAGCCGAAACGCGAGGCCCGGCCGCATGTCGGTGCCGAGGTGTACCGTGACCGGCGACCGGAAGAGGAGCGCGCATGGACGGCGAGACGCTGTTGAAGGTGGCGGCCGAGGCCGCCGAAGAGCAGTCCGGGGCGGTGCTCGAACACCCCTTCGGCCCGGACACCGACGTCTACAAGGTGGGCGGGAAGATCTTCCTGCTCCTGGCCGACGTCAAGGGCGTTGCGATGGCGACCTTGAAGGCCGACCCCACCGAGGCGATCGCGCTGCGCGAGCAGTACGCCCAGATCACCCCTGGGTACCACGTGAACAAGCGCCTCTGGATCTCGGTCACCGCGGGCGGGGAGATCACCCGCGAACTGGTCGCGGACCTGGTACGCGACGCCCACGGCATCGTGCGCGACGCACTGCCCAAGCGACTCCGCCTCAAGTTCGACGGCTCCCTCTGAGCGGCCCCGGCCGGTCGTTACCCGGGCGCTTCGCCCGCACTCGTCACGGCCTTGAGCTCGGCGACCGCCGCGCGCATGAGCTCGCGCAGGTCCCGCTGCTCGGACTCGGCCACCCACTGGCCGAAGGCGATCTTGAAGACCGCGACCCCCGCCTCGGCGGCGAGGCTCGCGGCCGGTTCGCCGACCCCGCGGCGGCGCAGCCCCTCGGACAGCGTCGCGGTCAGGAAGGCGAACTTCACGAGCTCGCGCTCATGGAGCTCGGGATTGGCGGCGATGACCGCCTGGCGCCGGCGCGCGAACTCCCAGCGGTCCTTGAAGAAGAGGCCGACGCCGTCGAGGACGGCCGCGACCGTGTCCATCGGGGCGGCCGGGGCCGGAACGCCCTCCAGGGCCTCGACGAGGAAGGTGCCCAGCGGGTTCGTGTCCGGGAACAGGACGTCGCGCTTGTCGGCGAAGTGCCGGTAGAACGTCCGCTCGGTGAGTCCGGCGCGACCGGCGATCTCCGCCACGGTGGTCTGCTCGAAGCCGTGCTCGGTGAACAGGGCCAACGCCGCCGTCTCCAGGCGTCCCCGCGCGTTCGGCTCCCATCGGCTCATGGCCCGATCCTACCTTGATGACAGCCACTGACATCACGTGCTAGGTTTGATGTCAGACACTGACATCAGGTCGGGCTCCCAGCACCGGCCACCGAACCAGGAGGACTCACATGCGCGTCTTCATCACCGGCGCTTCCGGCTTCATCGGCTCCGCCGTCGTCTCCGAACTCCTCGGCGCGGGCCACCGCGTCGTGGGCCTCGCCCGCTCCGACGCCTCCGCCGCGGCGCTCACCGCCGCCGGAGCCGACGTGCGGCGCGGCACCGTCGACGACCTCGACGTCCTGCGCGACGAGGCCGCCGCCTCGGACGCCGTGGTCCACCTCGCCTTCAAGCACGACATCGCCTTCTCGGGCCGGTTCGACGACGCCGTGGCCGACGACCGCCGCGCCGTCGAGGCCATCGGCGAGGCGCTGGCCGGAACCGACAAGTTCTTCGCCATCGCCTCCGGCACGCCCATGTCCGGCGGCGGCGACCCCGTCGGCGAGCAGGACGGCCACGACGTCGGCCCGGAGGTCTCCGGACCGGCCGGCCGCTTCGCCACCGCCGAGTACGTGCTCGGCCTCGCCGCGCGCGGCGTCCGCTCGCAGGTCCTGCGCTACCCGATCGTGCACGGCGAGGGCGACGCCGGCTTCCTGACCACGCTGTTCCAGGCCGCCCGCGAACGCGGCGTCTCCGCCTACGTCGGCGACGGCGCCAACCGCTGGTGCTCGGTCCACCGCGCCGACGCCGCGACCCTCGTCCGCCTCGCGCTCGACAAGGCCCCGGCCGGCTCGACGCTCCACGTCGTCGCCGACGAAGGCGTCCCGCTCCGCGACATCGCCGCCGTCGCCGGCCGCCACCTCGGCGTCCCGGTCGCCTCGATCACGGCCGAGGAGGCGCCCGGGCACTTCGGCTGGCTCGCCGACTTCGCCGGCGCCGACCGGGCCGCCTCCAGCGTCCGGACCCGCGAACTCCTCGGCTGGGAGCCGGTCCACCCGGGCCTGATCGAGGACCTGGAGCAGGGCCACTACTTCAAGTCCGCCTGACCCGCACGCGCGCCCGTACTCGCGAAGCACCGGAGCACAACCCGCAATCGTTGCATAATGGACGGGTCCCGGGGCTGAAGCGGAGAGGTGTCGACATGCGCGCATTGACGATCGTGCCCGGTGAGCAGGGCTCGCTGAAACTGGAGGAGGTCGACGAGCCGACCCCCGGCGACGGCGAACTCCTGGTGGACGCCATGGCGCTCGGCGTCTGCGGCACCGACCGGGAACTGTCGGACGGCGAGTACGGCTGGGCCCCGCCCGGCGCCGACCGGCTCATCATCGGGCACGAATCGCTCGGCCGGGTCCGCGAAGCCCCCGAGGGCGGCGGATTCGCGCCGGGCGACCTCGTCGTCGGCGTCGTCCGCCGCCCCGACCCCGAACCGTGCTGCGCCTGCGCGCGCGGCCTGTTCGACAACTGCCGCAACGGCGAGTACACCGAACGCGGCATCAAGGAGATCCACGGCTACGGCAGCGAAGTGTGGACCGTGGAGGCCGACTACGCGGTCAAGCTCGACCCCTCGCTCGCCGACGTCGGCGTGCTCCTCGAACCGATGAGCGTGCTCGTCAAGGCGTGGGAGCAGATCGACAAGGTCGGCTCCCGCTCCTGGTTCGACCCGAAGTCGGTGCTCGTCACCGGCGCGGGACCCATCGGCCTCCTGGCCGCGCTCATCGGGGCGCAGCGCGGGCTCGACGTGCACGTGCTCGACCGCGCCGCGGACGGCCACAAGCCCAAGCTCGTCGAGGCGCTCGGGGCGACCTACCACCACGAGGGCTTCCCGGCGGTGATGAAGCAGGTCGTGCCCGACGTCGTCATCGAGGCCACCGGCTCCGAAGCGCTCGTCTTCGACGCGATGGCCGCGACCGGCGCCTTCGGCGTCACCTGCCTCACCGGCGTCTCGCCCGCGGGGCGGCGCATGAACGTCGACGCCGGGAGCCTCAACCGGGACATCGTCCTGGAGAACGACGTGGTCGTCGGCTCGGTCAACGCCAACCTCGACCACTGCCGGAAGGCCGCCGAAGTCCTCGCCGACTCCGACCGGGAATGGCTGCGGGGCCTCATCACCCGCCGGGTCTCCCTGGACGACTTCACCGACGCCTTCCACGCCGGCTCCGCAGAGGTCAAGGTCGTCATCGACATCGGCTAGTACGCAAGAAGCACTTGGCCTGTCGGACCGTCCTCGATTCCCATACGATCGTCCGATGAGCACCGCACTGATCATCGGCATGGGCGACATGGGCGAGCGGATCGCCGCCGGGCTCGCCGCGAGCGGGGCCGTCCGGCGCCTGGTGGTCGCGAGCCGGTCGGCCGCGAACGTCAGGGCCGTCGCCGGCATCGTCGCCAGCGCCACGGACTGCCTGGTCGAACCGACGCAGCTCGACGCCACCCGCGTCGAGGACGTCGCCGCACTCCTGGAGCGCGTCAAGCCCGACCTGGTCGTTCAGTGCGGTTCGCTGCGCAGCCCCTGGGCCCTGGACGGCAGGAAGGACCCGGCGGCCGAGGCCGTCGAGGCCGCGGGGCTCGGCATCCGGCTGCCCTACCAGCTCCCGATCATCGTCAACGTGATGCGGGCGGCCCGCGAGACCGGCTTCGCGGGACCGGTGGCGAACCTGTCCCATCCGGACGTGACCGGCCCGGTCCTCGAGCGCATGGGGCTCGCGCCGATGCTCGGCCTGGGCAACGCGGGCATGATGCTGCGCCGCGCCAGGGCCGCCCTGCGCCGGGAGTCGCCCGACACCGAACCGCCCCTGGTCCGCGTCGTCGGCCACCACTCGCAGCTGGACGCCGTGATGACCTCCGACCCGCCCGCCGACCCGGCCGAGCGCTGCCGCGTCTACCTGGGGGAGGAGGGCCGGCGCGACGACGGCGCCGCCTACCGCGCGCCCGCGATCGAACCGGGGATGCAGAACAACTTCGTCACGGCCGCGGCCACCGTCCCCGTCCTGGAGGCGCTGCTGCCGGAAGGGCCGGACCTGCGCTGGTCCGTCCCGGCGCCCGGCGGCCTGCCGGGCGGGTACCCGGTGCGGATCTCCGGCGGGTCGATCGCGCTCGACCTGCCGCCGGGCGAGTCCCTGGAGGACGCGATCGCGTTCAACGAGCGGATGGCCCGCGCCGACGGGATCGAGCGCATCGACCCGGACGGCACCGTCCACTTCACCGAGGCCGCCCGCGAGGCCGTCGCGGGCGTCGCCCCGGACCTGGCCGAACCGCTCGCGGTGGGGGACATCGAGGGCCGCGCCGACCTTCTCGACGAGGTCCTGGCCTGACCGGCCGCCCGGACAGCGCGAGGAAAGGGCTTTCTCGGCGGCGTTAGAATGAGGGCCTCACCTATCAGGAGGACTCATGGAGTACACCCAGTTGGGCCGCGCCGGCGTCAAGGTCTCGCGCATCGTCCTCGGCACCATGAACTTCGGACCCGAGACCGAGGAGGGCGACGCGCACGAGATCATGGACCGCGCGCTCGAACTCGGCGTCAACTTCTTCGACACCGCCGACGTCTACGGCCGCACCCGCAAGGGCTGGACCGAGGAGATCATCGGGCGCTGGTTCGCCTCCCGCCCCGAGGCCCGCGACCAGGTCGTCCTTGCCACCAAGGTCTACGGGAACGTCGCGGACGGCCCCAACGACCGCGGCCTGTCGGCGTACCACATCAGGGCCCAGATCGAGGCGTCGCTGCGGCGCCTCCAGACCGACCGGATCGACCTCTACCAGTTCCACCACATCGACCGCACGGTCCCGTGGGAGGAGATCTGGCAGGCGATCGACGTCCTCGTGGCGCAGGGCAAAGTGGTCTACTCGGGCTCGTCGAACTTCCCCGGCTGGGGCATCGCCCGGGCCAACGAGCGCGCCGAGCGGCGCGGGAGCTTCGGCCTGGTGTCGGAGCAGTCGATCTACAGCCTCCTCAACCGCAACATCGAACTCGAGGTGATCCCGGCGGCGCAGCAGTACGGCCTCGGCGTCATCCCGTGGTCGCCGCTGGCGGGCGGGCTCCTCGGCGGCGTCCTCGGCGAGCAGGCCGCGACCGGCCGCCGCTCGGGCGAGCACTTCGCCGCGCGCGTCGAGGAGCACCGGCCGCAGCTGGAGCAGTACGAGGCCTTCGCCGCGAAGAAGGGCGTCGCCCCGGCGGTCCTCGGCCTGGCGTGGGTGCTCCACCAGCCCGGCGTCACGGGCCCGATCATCGGCCCGCGCACCATGTCCCAGCTCGAGGACGCCGTGGCCGCGCTCGACGTCGAACTCGACGAGGCCGACCTGAAGACCCTCGACGAGATCTTCCCCGGCCCCGGGGGAGCGGCGCCCGAGGCGTACTCCTGGTAGGACTTCGACGGGACCGCGGACCGGGGGACCGGTCCGCGGTCGCTTCGCTTGTCAGATCGCGTCGCCGTCGACGACCGGTGCCGCGGGCGGCAGCGGCGTGGCCGCGCCGGGCTCGAAGGCGTCGAGGACGAGCACGAGGTAGCGCCGCCACCCCTCGTGCCCCTCGGGCACGACCCACAGGAAGTTCGTGAGCATCCCCAGGACGCGGGCGACGTCGTCGCCGGTCACGTCGGACCGCATCGTGCCGTCCTGTTTGGCCTGCTCGGTGAGGGCCGCGAGCGGTTCGAGCACGGGCGCGACGACCTCCGCGGCCAGCGCTGCGGGGTTGGCGGCGGCCGCGAGGGTGTTCCGCTCCCGGTCGATGATCGCGAGCGCGGCCTCCATGACGACCATGATGGCCGCGCGCGGCGGGAAGTCGGGCGTCCGGTAGAGGATCGGCGGCAGGCGCTCGGTGACCGCCTGCTTCATCGCCGTGCGCACCAGCGCCTCCTTGTGCGGGAAGTGGCGGAACAGGGTCCGGATGCCGACGCCCGCCCGTTCGGCGATCAGTTCCAGGGGCGCGTCGGGCCCCGTCTCGGCGAAGACGGCGCGGGCGGCGTCCAGGAGCCGCTGGACGTTCCGCGCGGCGTCGGCGCGCAGCGCGCGTTCTTCGTGGGGCACCTGCGCATTCTAGCCAGCGCCGCGAGGCCTTCGGACCGGTCGAATCCGTCGCGAGGGACGGTCCGAGGATAATTGACATTCAACTGACACATTGAGTATCGTCGATTCATATGCGGCTCTGCGATCCCTGCCGCGTCCCTCCGCAATCCGTCCGGCAAGGAGTGCAAAGTGAACCTGCCATCCCTTCGAAGAACCCGCATACGGCTGCTCGCCGTCGCGGCCGCGGTGCTCGCGCTGCTGGCGACCGGGCTGCTGGGCGCCGTCAGCGCCCAAGCGGCCCAAGGCTGCGAGGTCGAGTACAACGTCCAGAGCCAGTGGCCGGGCGGGTTCACCGCCGACGTCAAGATCGTCAACCTCGGAGAACCGGTCGACGGCTGGGACGTGGAGTGGGTCTGGCCCGAGGGCCAGAGCGTGACCCACGGGTGGAACGCCCACTTCACCACCACCGCCGAGCAGGTCAACGCGACGAGCCTGAGCTACAACGCCGAGGTGGCGACCGGCGGCTCGATCTCGTTCGGGTTCAACGGGTTCTGGGCGGGCGTCAACCGCGACCCGTTCGCGTTCCGGCTCAACGGCCGCGTCTGCGACGGCACCGTCGGCGAACCGACCACCGCCCCCACGACCGACCCGCCCGCCGGCTCGGTGACGGCGATGGAGCAGGTCGCGGCGATGGAGCCGGGCTGGAACGTCGGCAACACGCTCGACGCGCTCGGCGGCGAGACCGCCTGGGGCAACCCGATGATCACCGAGGAACTGCTCGCCACGGTGAAGGGCCAGGGCTTCAACTCGATCCGCCTCCCCGTCACGTGGGACGAGTTCGTCGGCGAGGGCCCTGACTACGCGATCGACCCGGCCCGCATGGAGCGCGTCGCCCAGGTCGTCGACTGGGCCCTCGCACAGGACCTCCAGGTCCTGCTCAACCTCCACCACGACTCGTGGATGTGGCTCAGCGAACTGCCGAACGACCATGACGCGGTCCTGGCGAAGTACGAGGCGATCTGGACCCAGATCGCGGACCGCTTCAAGGACCACCCCGCCGAGCTGGCCCTGGAGAGCATCAACGAACCGCAGCTCGCCGGCGTCGAGGACGCGGAGGGCGACGTGCTCGTGGACGAGTTGAACCGCTCCTTCCACGACGTCGTGCGCGGCTCGGGCGGCGGCAATGAGGACCGGCTCCTGGTGCTGCCCACACTGCACACCAGTTCCGAGCAGGTGCGCCTGGACGCGCTCAAGGCCACCTTCGACGACCTCGACGACCCGATGATCGCCGCGACGGTCCACTTCTACGGCTTCTGGCCCTTCAGCGTCAACATCGCCGGGGTCACCACCTTCAACGCCGAGGTGGAGGCCGACATGGTGAACACGTTCCAGCGCGTCAACGACACCTTCGTGGACGCGGGCGTCCCGGTCATCGTCGGGGAGTGGGCCGTCCTCAGCTACGACCACACCCGGCCCGGCATCCACCAGTACGGCGAGCTGACGAAGTTCTTCGAGGCGGCCGAGTTCCACGCCCGCGACAAGGGCGTCACCACGATGCTGTGGGACGCGGGCCAGTTCCTCAACCGGAACACGCTGCAATGGCGCGACGAGCACCTCTACGACTACTTCGCGTCGGGCTGGACGACCCGTTCGGGCACGGCCTCGTTCGACTCGGTGTACCTGCCGAAGTCCGGCGCGATCACGTCGGAGTCCTTGACGCTCAACCGCAACGGCCTCGACTTCGAAGGACTCTGGCAGGGCGGCGCCGAACTGGCCGAAGGTGCGGACTACACGGTCTCGGGCGACACGCTCACGCTGACCGCCGCGGCCCTCACCCGCCTCGCGGGCGACCGCGCGTACGGGGTGAACGCCCGGATCGAGGCGCGCTTCTCGGCGGGCGTGCCGTGGCGCGTCAACGTCATCACCGCGGACGCGCCGGTCCTGTCCGACGCGACCGGGCCCACCGCCTCCTTCGCGATCCCGACGCAGTTCCGCGGCGACACCCTGGCCACCATGGAGGCCAAGTACGCCGACGGTTCGAACGCCGGGCCCGCGAACTGGACGTCCTACCAGGAGTTCTGGTCGAACTTCCGGCCCGACTACGACGCGGGCACGCTGATCCTCACGCCCGAGTTCCTGGCCGCCGTCACCGACGGGCAGCCGGTGACCCTGACCTTCCACTTCCACAGCGGGGCCCGGGTCGCCTACACGATCACCGAATCCGGAGACACCGTCACCGGCGACGCCGGCTGACCCGGACGACACGGGCCCCGGCGCGGTGTTCGCGCCGGGGCCCGTGTGTCCCTGCCGGCTAAAGCACTCCGGCCCCCGCTCCCGCCGGGACCGTCGACGGCAGCGTCGCCGGGTCGTCGAGGGTGTAGTCGTAGTAGTCGCCCGGCTCCTCGACCGAGCCGGCGGTCTCGCATTCGCCGGATTCGGTGAACCGGTTGCCGCGCTCGACGAGCCGGCCCGGACCGCTCTCGGCGTAGCCGCTCGCCGAGAAGCACGGGAAGGGCACGTTCGCGAAGTAGTTGCCCTCCACCAAGACCCCGCCGTCCATCGTGGAGGCCACGGCGTAGGACTCGTTGCCGCGGAAGTAGTTGCTGTACACGTGCACCGGCTCGCCGAACCGCACGCGCGGGTGGCGCTGGTTCGAGCCGTCGAAGTAGTTGTGGTGGATGCTCACCTTGAGGTGGCCGGCGTCCGTGGAGGCGCTGTCGGAGTGGCCCAGGAGCATGCTCTTGTCGGTCCCGTCGAAGTGGTTCCAGGACACGGTCACATAGTCGGCCTGGCGCACGATGTCGATCGAGCCGTCGGTCGGGTTCACGAAGGTGTTGTGGTCGATCCAGATGTGGTGGGACTCCTGCCCGACGTTGACCGCGTCGTCCTCGGCGTTGGCGAAGGTGAGGTTCTGCACGATCACGTTGTAGGACCGGTAGAAGTCGAACCCGCCGCCGTCGATCACCGCGTCGTCGCCGAGCCCGATGATGGTCTTGTTCGGGCGCACGCCCTGCTTGCTGGTGATGTCGATCGTGCCCGAGACCTGGATGACCACGGCGCCGACGGTGTCGATGGCCTCCAGCAGCTCGTCGGTGGTGTCCACGGTGACCGTGGGGCCGCCGACGCCGCCGGTGGTCCCGTTCTGGCCGAGCGCGTTCACCGAGGCGAACCCGTCGGCGGTGCCCGTCTGCGCGGCCTCGAACGAGGCGTCACCGATGGCGTTCCGGGTGCCATCGGTCGCCTCGTCCGCCTGCGCCGGTCCCAGTGCGCCCCACGTCCCCAGGGCGCAGGCCGCGGCGGCCAGTCCGGCGACCACGGCCTTGCGTGCGTCTCCGCGTCTTCGCATGCCGATTCCTCTCTCAAGATATTGGTAGATATCGATATAATATCGGCGCGCCGCAGACAATGCAACCGGTTGCACGCGGCCGCTTCCGCCGCCTTCGCCCCGCTTCCGCCGTAGCCGCCGCCACTGGACCGGGCCGCGATCATGAGTGGCCCTCGCCATCCTTTAAGGTAAGCCTTACCTAAATGAGGAGGACGAACGGTGACCCCCCGTAGAACCATGCGACGCTCCGCCGCCGCGGCCCTGGCAGGCGTGACCGGACTCCTGCTCGCCGCCTCGTGCACCACCGACACCGCCGAAGAGCCCGAGGCCGCCGAGCGCGAGTCCGAACTCGGCGAGCAGTGCCGGGACGCGGTGATCCCCGAGCTGCCCGAGCTCGAACCCGTCGCCGAGGGCACCGGCACCCGGACCGTCGCGACCGACTTCGGCGACGTCGACCTGCCCGCCGCCCCCGAGGCCGCACTCGGCATGTACACCACCGACGTCGACATGCTCATCTGGCTGCGCTACCCCCTCGCCGCCAGCCAGCCGATCCGCTCCGACTCCGGGTACACGACCTTCCCCTGCTTCTTCCCGCAGGAGGCGCTCGCCGACGTCTCGACCTTCACCAACTACCCCGAGTACGACTACGAGTCGCTCCTGCTCGCCGAACCCGACTTCATCCTCAACGGCCTCGGCTACGACCCCGACGTGGTCTCGCGCCTGCCCGAGATCGCCCCGACCTACAGCGTCGACGCGTTCGACGGCGAGTCCTGGATGCTCCACTTCGAGCAGACCGCCGCCGCCCTCGGCCGCTCCCAGTACTACGAGGAGTGGAAGGCGATCTACGACGAGCGCGTCGCCGAGGTCCGCGCCCTCATCGAGGACCCCGCGGCGATCACCGTCGCCCCGGTCGGCTACTGGGAGGACCAGTTCCAGACCGGCTGCTACTCCGGCGTCGAATGCCAGGTCTTCGAAGACCTCGGCCTCACCGTCGCCCCCACCTCGCTGGCGAACGACCGCGAAGGCGAAGCCCTCAGCGGCGAGACGATCGGCAAGATGGACGGGATCGACTACGCGTTCATGATCCGCGGCATCGGCGACGAGGGCGACGCCCAGTTCCAGCAGCTCCTGGACGACGCCGCCGAGAACCCCCTGTGGGCCGACCTCGACTTCGTGGCGCAGGACGGCGTCGTCGGCTACGAGATGGAGATGACCTTCGGCTCGCCCAGCGGCCAGCTCGCGTTCCTCGACGTCGTCGAGCAGGCGCTCGTCGGATGACCGGCCAGCCCATGCGGGTCATGCACGCCCCGGTCGTACAGGTCGTCGACCTCACGCCCGCCATGCGCCGCATCGTCTTCGGCGGCCCGAACCTGGTCGGCTACCCCACCACCGGGGTCGGCGACGAGTACGTCCGCATCCTCTTCCCGCTCGCGGGGGAGGAGCGGCCGCCGCTGCCCGACGTGGCCGGCGACGACCTCGACTACAGCACCGTCCAGGGCGACCGGCTGCGGACCTACACGATCCGCGACGCCGACCCCGAGCGCGGCCTCGTCACCGTCGACTTCGTCGTCCACGACGGCGGCCTCGCCGCCTCCTGGGCCAAGACCGCCCAGGTCGGCGACGTCATCGGCATCAACACGCCCAAGCCGCTGTACGACCCGCCCGAAGGCCTCCAGTGGCAGGTCCTCCTCGCCGACAACGCCGGACTTCCCGCCGCGCTGCGCCTGGTCGAACTCACCCCCGCGCACGTCCGCACCCGGCTCGTCCTCGAAGTCGCCGAGGAGTCCCACAAGACCGACCTCCCGGCGCACCCGCTCCTGGAGACCACCTGGATCGTCGGCGGCAACGGCCACGGCCCCAGCTGCCTGGACGAAGCCGCCCGCGGCCTCCAGCTCCCCGACGGCATCGGCTACGTGTGGATCGCCGGGGAGACCAAGACCCTCCGCGGCGCCCGCAAGCACCTGCGCCGCGACCTCGGACTCCCCGCGAGCGCCTACAAGGCCCTCGGCTACTGGACCGCCGACGCCGAACGCTGGCGCGAGCGCTTCGCCGCCCTCGACGAGGCCACCCGCGCCGAACTCGACGCGATGTGGGACTCCGGCGACGACCCCGAGGACATCGCCGACGCCTACGAAGACCGGCTCGACTCACTGGGACTATGACAACGCAAAGCCCAACGGCCGCAACAGCGGCCGACGACATCGCCGCACCCGACCGGCGGCGGCGCCGACTCCTCGGACTCGTCGCCGCCGCGGCGGCCCTCCTCGTCCTGGTCGCGCTCAGCCTCGTGTTCGGCTCCAGGCCGCTCCCCATCGGCGACGTCCTCGAAGCCCTCAGGACCGACAACGGCGACCCGCACACCATCGTCGTCGGCCAGCGCCTCCCGCGCACCGCGCTCGCCGTCGTCGTCGGGATCGCCCTCGCCGTCGCCGGGGCCCTCATGCAGGGCCTCACCCGCAACCCGCTCGCCGACCCCGGCCTCCTCGGCGTCTCCGCCGGCGCCGCCCTCGGCATGGTCGCCGTCGTCCGCCTCGCCCCCGCCGCGGGCGACCTCCTCCAGGTCTGGGCCGCCTTCGCCGGCGCCGTGATCACCGCGTGCGCCGTCTTCCTCATCGGCAGCGCCGGAGGCCGCGGCCGCTCCCCGGTGACACTCGTGCTCGCCGGCGTCGCGCTCGGCGCCGTCCTCCAAGGCATCGCCTCCACCATCGTCCTGCTCAACGCCGACGCGTTCCTCACCATGCGCAGCTGGCAGGCCGGATCGGTGGCCGACCTCGGCTGGTCCACCCTCGCCACCATCGCCCCGTTCATCGGCGCGGGCCTGGTCCTCGCCGCCGTCGCCGCACGCGGCCTCAACGCCGTCGCCCTCGGCGACGACCTCGCGACCGCCCTGGGCGGCAATCAATGGCTCACCCGCATCGCCGTCGTCGGCGCCGTCACGCTCCTGTGCGGCTCGGCCACCGCCGCCGTCGGCGTCGTCTGGTTCCTCGGCATGATGGTGCCCCACGCGGCCCGCTGGATCACCGGCCCCGACCAGCGGTGGATCCTCGCCTACAGCTGCCTGCTCGGCCCGGCCCTCATGGTCGCCGCCGACGTCCTCGGCCGCGTCGTCGTCATCCCCGACGAGATCCCCGCCGGGATCGTCACCGCCGTCATCGGCGCGCCCGTGCTCATCATGCTGGTGCGCCGCACGAAGGCGAGCGGCCTGTGAGGCGCTACCTCGTGCTCCGCGCGGGCGACCGCGCCTCGACCCGGACCCTGCTGCGCGTCGCCGTCGTCACCGCGATCGTGGCCGCCGCCGCGATCCTCGCCGCCGTCGTCGCCCTCGGCCTCGGCGAGATGCGCGTGTCCGCCGTCGACGTCGTGCGCGCCCTCATCAGCGACGCCGGTGCCGCCGTCGAGACCGTCGTCGTCCAATGGCGACTCCCCAGAGTCCTCCTCGGCCTCGTGTTCGGCCTCGCGCTCGGCCTCAGCGGCGCGATCTTCCAGTCCCTGACGCGCAACCCGCTCGGCAGCCCCGACGTGATCGGCTTCGACTCCGGCGCCTACACCGGCGCGGTCCTGTCGATCATCGCCGTCGGCGGCACCGCGCTCGTCATCCCCTCGGCCCTCGCCGGCGGCATCGCCACCGCGCTGGCGGTCTACCTGCTCGCCTACCGCCGCGGCGTGCACGGGTTCCGGCTCATCGTCGTCGGCATCGCGATCACCGCCCTGCTCGGGTCGGTCAACACCTACCTGCTGCTCAAAGCCGAACTGTGGCAGGCGCAGATGGCCGCGATCTGGGGCGCGGGCAGCCTCAACGGCCTTGACTGGAGCGACGCGCGCAACGGCGTCGCCGTGGTCGGGGTCCTGCTCGTGCCGCTCCTGTGGCTCGGGCGGCGCCTGCGGATGCTGGAGTTGGGCGACGACGCGGCCGCGGCCCTCGGCGTCAGGGTCGAGCCCGTCCGGCTCGCGCTGGTCGTGGTCGGCGTCGCGCTGAGCGCGGTCGTGACGGCCCTGGCCGGGCCGATCACGTTCGTGGCGCTCGTCGCGCCGCAGCTGGCGCGGCGGATCACCCGGGCGCCGGGCGTCCAGCTCGTGCCCTCGGCGGCGACGGGCGCGCTCCTGCTCGTCACCTGCGACGCGTTCGCGCTCAACGTCCCGCCGCAGGCGCTCCCGGTCGGCCTGATCACGGTCGTCCTCGGCGGCGCCTACCTCGTCTGGCTGCTCATCGTGCAGTCGCGGAAGGAGATGCGATGACCCTCGAAGCCTCCGGAGTGACCTTCGGCTACCGCGACCGGCCGGTCGGGACCGACCTGGACCTGCGCATCGCACCGGGCTCGTTCACCGCGATCGTCGGCCCCAACGCGTGCGGCAAGTCCACGCTCCTGCGCGTGCTCTCGCGCCTCCTCAAGCCCACCGAGGGCTCGGTCCTCCTGGACGGCAAGCTCATCGCCTCGATGCCGTCCAAACAGGTCGCCAAGCGCCTGGGCCTGCTGCCGCAGACCTCCATCGCCCCCGACGGGATCACCGCCGTCGACCTGGTCGCGCGCGGACGCTACCCGCACCAGTCGGCGCTGCGCCAGTGGAGCCGGGCCGACGAGGCCGCCGTGAAGGAGGCCATGGCCGCGACCGGCACGACCGACCTCGCCGACCGCCTTGTGGACGAGCTCTCCGGCGGCCAGCGCCAACGGGTCTGGGTCGCGATGGTCCTGGCGCAGCAGACCGAGCTGCTCCTGCTCGACGAGCCGACGACCTTCCTCGACATCGCCCACCAGATCGAGCTGCTCGACATCTTCGCCGGGCTCAACGACCAGGGCCGCACCGTGATCGCGGTCCTGCACGACCTCAACCAGGCCGCGCGGTACGCCTCGCACATCGTCGCGATGCGCGAGGGCGCGATCTACGCCGAGGGCCCGCCCGAGGACGTCATCACCGCCGAGACCGTCGCGCACGTGTTCGACCTGCCGTGCAAGGTGGTCCCGGACCCGGTCTCGGGCACGCCGCTGGTGCTCCCGCTCGGCCGGGCGCAGCGCCGCCCGGCCTGAACCTCAGTCCAGGACGCGCTGGATCATCGCGGCCAGCGCCGCCACGTCGTCGTCGGCCATCGGCTCCCCGGTCATGCCCATGCGGTGCAGCAGGGTACCGACGACGACGTCGACGACGAACAGGACGCGCTGCCGCGACTCGCCCAGGATCTCCTGGAGCGTGAGGACATGGGGCTCCTGCAGCCGCGTGGACAGGATCTCGCGCAGCGCGGGGTCGTTGACCGCGTCGGTGAACACCCCCGCGAAGGCCGTGCCGACCCCCGGCTCGGCGATCTTCGCCGCGACCCAGCGGACGAGCGGCCCCAGGCCGTCTTTGGGGTCGGCGTCCTCCAGCGGCGGCGCGTCGAACGCGTCCACCAGAAAAGCGGTGATCAAGGCGCCCTTGGAAGGCCAGCGCCGGTAGATCGTGGTCTTGGCGATCCCCGCGGCGGCGGCGATGCGGTCGACGGTGGCGCGCGCGTAGCCGAGCTCGTCCATCGTGGTGCGCGTCGCGGCGAAGACCGCGGCGTCGACGCTCGAGCGGGGCCTGCCGGGCGCTCCGGCGGCGGTGGTGGTTCGGGCCATGGCACCAGCATACCCAATTATGCTACCTTCGGTATCGATACTGCTAGTAGCGTAATATTGATCCAGGAGGAACCATGACCGCCACTCGCACGAAACCGCCGCTCGGCATCCGCCTCGTCTTCGGCCTGCGGAAGGAACCCGACTGGGGGACACTGCCCCTCGATGAGCTGTACGCCCTCCGCGACGCCCAGAACCGCGCCGCCGCCGCGGGAAGACTGCGGGCCGTCACCGGCTTCCCCGACCGCGGCGCCGACATCGCCGACGACCGCCTGGTGCTGCCCGGACGCGAGCTCCCCGTCAGGGTCTACCGTCCGCGCACCGCGCCGAAGGGCCGCCTGCCGCTCGTCCTCCACGTCCACGGCGGCGGCTTCATCGGCACCGCCGCGCAGTGCGACTGGGTCAGCAGCCACGTCGCCGCGCGGGTGCCCGCGGTCGTCGTCTCGGTCGACCACCGCCTCCTCACCCCCGACCTGCCGATGTCCGCGGCCGTCGACGACGGTTGGGACGCACTGCGACACGTCGTCCAGCACGCCTCCGACCGGGGCGTCGACCCCGAGCGGGTCGCCGTCTTCGGCGAGAGCGCCGGAGGACTGATCGCCGCCATGGCCGCGATCCGCGCCCGTGACGCCCGGCTGTCGCTGCGCGCCCAGGTCCTCGTCAACCCCTGCACCGACCTGACCGCGACCGCCTTCGACTACGCGTCGATGATCGAACACGGCGACAGCCCGACCCTCAACATGCCGCGCCTGGAACTGCTCCGCCGCTTCGCGGTTCCCGAAGGCGCCGACGCCCGCGCGGTCTCGCCGCTGCACGCCGACGACCTCGCCGGCCTGGCCCCGGCGCTCGTCGTCGTCCCCGTCCTGGACCCGGTCGCCGACCACGGCCGGGCCTACGCCGAACGGCTCCGCGCCGCCGGCACCGCCGCGGAGCTGAGCGAGCACCAGGGCGCGGGCCACGCGTTCCTCAACATGTCGGGCCTGGTCCGCCAGGCCCGGGACGCCCGCGCCCGGATCACCGCGTTCCTCACCGAGCGCCTTGCCTGAACGCCGGACCCGGTTCGCCTGCGGAGGCGCGACCGCCCGCCACGGAGGCGTCGCCACCCGCGATACGGGGCCGACGACGCCGCAGTGTGCGGCGGCTCAATAGTTGACCTATCATGTATATGACCGCATCATCGACCTCGAACGAGCGGAGAACGAGCACATGACCGCCGCAGCCGTCTTCCAGCGGACCCTCGACCGGGTCGAGAACGCACGCCGTCTGGGTGCGGACGCCCAGGTCGACGACAAGGCGCTGGCCTTCGCGCCGAACGATCCGGCGCTGACCGACCCCTTCCTGATCATGGCCGAGGACTGGTTCTCCAGCCCGGGCTTCGAGTGGCACCCGCACCGCGGGCTGGAGACCGTGACGTTCGTGGTCGAGGGCGTGCTCGAACACGGCGACAACCTCGGCAACGCGGGCGCCCTCGAACCCGGTGAGGTGCAGTGGATGACCGCCGGGAAGGGCATCGTCCACCGTGAACTCGCGTACCGGAACGAACACGCCCACACCTTCCAGCTGTGGCTCAACCTGCCGCGAACGAAGAAGATGACCGACTCGCGCTACCAGGACCTCACCCGCGCCGGGATGCGGCGGGTCCGCGCACCGGGCGTGGTGATCGACGTGCACGCGGGCACGGTGGCGGGCGTGACCGGCACCGCCGAGACGCACCAGTCGGTGCAGGGCCTGATGGCCGCGATCGACCCGACGGCGTCCTTCGGGCTCGCCGTCCCCGCCGAGCACCGACTGTTCGTGCACGTCGTCAGCGGTCGACTGCTCGTCGGCGGACGCGAGCTGGCCTCCGGGCAGACGGGCTGGTCCGACCCGGTCGGCGGCGTGGACTCCACGATGCTGCACCTGACCGTGCCCGACGGCGACGAGCCCGCCAAGGCCATGGTCTACAGCGGCACCCCGCTGCGCGAACCGGTCGCCTTCGGCGGGCCCTTCGTGATGAACAGCAGGGCCGAGATCGCAGAGGCCTTCAGCGACTTCCAGTCCGGCGCGTTCGGTCCGGTGCCCCGACAGGCCCGGCTCGCCTACGACCGCTGAGACCGGCGCGGTCCTTCACGGGACGACGGCGGCACGCGGCGGGGCCACCGAGTCGCGGATGACGATGTGGGTGCCGAGCATGACCCGGTCCTCCGCGCCCGGGCCCCGGTGGAGCGCCAGGCGGACCGCCTCGCGTCCCAGCTGCTCGTGCGGTACGTGCACCGTCGTCAGCGCCGGGGTCAGGTCCGAGGCCAGCGGGATGTCGTCGAAGCCGGCCACCGACACGTCCTCGGGCACGCGCACGCCGCGCCGCCGTAGCGCGGCCAGGACCCCGGCCGCCACCATGTCCGTGGCCGCGAAGACCGCCGTCACGTCGGGGCGCTCCTCCACCAGCGCCTCGGTGAGCGCGGTGCCGCTCTCGCGCGTGAACTCCCCGGCCCGCACGAGCGAGGGGTCGAAGCCCACCGCGTGGTCGGCGTGCGCCCGGCGGTACCCGGCCACCCGCTCGTCCGTGGTCGACAGGCCGACCGCCCTGCCCACGTAGGCGATCCGGCGGTGCCCGTTCGCGAGCAGGTGCGAGGTCATCGCGTAGGCCGCGCCCTCGTTGTCGTACTCGACGGTGCTGACCGGCAGGCCCTCCTCGGGCGCGGGCCGCCCGCACAGCACCAGGCGCGAGCCCGACTTCTCCAGGGCCCGTGCGAAAGCGGCCGTGCGCTCGGCGTAGGTCGCGGTGTCCCAGGCGCCGCCGACGA
Source organism: Glycomyces harbinensis (assembly GCF_900101745.1). Lineage (GTDB taxonomy): Bacteria > Actinomycetota > Actinomycetes > Mycobacteriales > Micromonosporaceae > Glycomyces > Glycomyces harbinensis. The sequence goes on from NZ_FNAD01000001.1 coordinate 189,195, forward strand.
GGATCACCGCCTCGGCGCGCTGCTCGCGCATGAGCTCCACGACCGCCAGCTCCCGCTCGGGGTCGCCGTGGGTGGTGCACAACAGGCACAAGCGCCCTTCGGAGGAGGCCTGGTGCTCGACGCCGCGCGCGATGAGCGCGAAGAACGGGCCGGTCACGTCGTCGACCACGAACGCGACGGTCTTGGTCGTGGTGGCCGCGAGCGACCGGGCGTGCGCGTTGACCACGTAGTCGAGGTCCTTCATGGCGCGCAGCACCTTCGCCCGGGTCGGCGGCGCGACCGGGTAGTTCCCGGAGACGACCCGCGAGACGGTCATGGCCGAGACCCCGGCGCGCTCGGCCACGTCCGCGAGCGTCGGCCGCTTTCCCCGCTCCGGTCTCCTGGGCACCCGGCACCTGCTTTCGAGTGATAGGACAGTTATCGGTTTCTACCATAGGCAGCCGCCATTGGGAACCCGACCACCGGGTCCCGCCTCGCTTCGCTGCGGTACATGTGTCCACTGAACTGCGAATACATGCTGCGCGGCAATGAAAATGATCAACGCCAGTAACGATTCGGCAACGTCGGCTTGTGTCCGGGGCCGGTCCCGCCTAGCATCACAGATAGCGGTATCTATAGAAGACCGTGAACCTCTCGACGTTCAAGGAGATGACATGCGAAACGCAAGGGCGCGTTCGACGGCCGGTGCCGCCATGCCGCGGGGCCTCTCGCGCCGGTCGCTCGTGAAGGGCGCCGGCGGCCTCTCGCTCGCGACCGCGCTGCCCCTCGCCGCCTGCGGCACCTCGGGCGGCACGACCGGCGGCAAGACCGCGATCCGCTTCCTCTACGCCACCGGCGACGACACCTGGAACGCCGTGGCCAAGGCCGTCGCCGACGCCTTCAACGCCCAGAGCGCCACGGCCACCGTGGAACTCGACCCGCTCCCCGCCGGCAGCGACTACGCCACCGCCATGAAGACCATGGACGCCACCGGCAACTGGCCCGCCCTGGTCGACATGCGCGACACCTCGACCTACCTCGACGCCGGGAAGCTCGCCCCGATCCCCGAGGCGGTCACGAGCCTGCTCAACGAGGAGGTCTACGCCCCCTCCGAGGACGGCGAGGTCTACATCGTCCCCACCACCGCCCTCAACGGCGAGCTGGGCTTCAACATCGTCTACGACCGCGACTACTTCGAGGAGCACGGCCTGGCCGCCCCGACGACCTACGCCGAGTTCGTGGCCCTGCTGGACGCGGTCAAGTCCAACGGCGACGGCGCCCTCGCCACGGCCGCCGGGGAGGTCTGGCCCTCCGACCAGCTGTGGAAGCCCCTGGCCGCGCCCTGGTTCGCCCGGTACAGCGACGCGGGCGGGTTCTGGACCGCCGTCGCGGCGGGGGAGGCCTCCATGGAGGACCTCCGCGAACCCCTGGAGCGCTTGAAGACCATCACCGACGAGTACGTGATCGAAGGATGGCAGTCCACTCAGGATGCCCAGACTTCGACGCTGCTCATCAACGGCCAGGCCGTCATGGCCACGTCCTCGGCCGGCATCGGGCGCCTCAACGACATCGCCAAGGTCGACCCCGACTTCAACGCCGGGCTGTTCGCCGTCCCCGCCGACGACGGCAAGATCCACGTGCTCAAGAACTCCGTCAACGGCGACACCGCCTCGGGCTTCGCGATCAGCGCCCAGGCGCAACAGGACGGGAAGCAGTACGACGCCGCCGTCGAGTTCCTGGAGTTCTACTTCGCGGTCGACACCTGCGACCTGATGGAGGAGACGGGCATGATCGCCCCGAACATCAAGGACGCCGACCAGGTGACGCGCAACGAGTCGATCCCCGGCGCCGCCGACTACTTCGCGCTGCTGGAGAACCCGAACCTCGCGTGGTTCCAGAACGACACCGCGATGTCGGCCATCAGCACCTTCAACACGTTCTTCCGCCAGTCCCGCATCGAGATGCAGGACGGGCAGACGACCATCGACGAGTGCATCGCCAAGTGCCAGGAGGAGTTCGAGAACCTGGCGGCCGAAGGGTGACCACCGAGACCGCCGTCCCCGAGACCCGAACACCGCTCCGCCCGGCCGCCCCGCGCGGCCGGGCGCGGTCGCGACGCCAGCGCGCGGTGATGCTCCTGTTCATCGCGCCCGCCCTCGTCGTCTACGTGCTCATGGTGATCGCGCCGTCCCTCCAGTCGGTCCAGTTGAGCCTCACGAACTGGGACGGGATCAACCCCGCGTACGACTACGTGGGACTGCGCAACTACCAGGACATCCTCACCAGCGACCGCTTCTGGAACGCCACCACCAACACCCTGATCCTCGGACTCGGCTCCGCGGCGATCATCAACGTCATCGCCCTCGCCGTCGCGCTCATGCTCGACCGGCTGCACCGCGCCCAGGGCTTCTTCCGCACCATCGTGTACCTCCCGGCCCTGGTCTCGGGCTTCATCGCCGCGACCATCTGGAAGTACATGCTCAACTTCAACTTCGGCGCCGTCAACACGGTCCTGCGCGACCTCGGCTTCGAGGGAGCGGCCATGGACTGGCTGGGGGACAACGACATCGTCGTGGGCGTCCTGCTGTTCATAATCTGCTTCACCCTCGGTGGCAACACCACCCTCATCTACCTGGCGAACCTCCAGTCGGTGCCTCAGGAACTGGTCGAGGCCGCGAAGATCGACGGCGCCTCGGGCCGCCAGGTGTTCCGCTACGTCACCTGGCCGATGCTCGCCGGGGCCGTCACCGTGAACATGACGCTCGCGATGATCGCCGGATGGACGATCTTCGACCAGGTCATGGTCCTCACCGCGGGCGGTCCGGGCTTCATCTCGGAGACCATGGCGTTCTTCATCTACAAGGTCGGCTTCGGCGAGTACCGCGCCGGCTACGGCTCCGCCGCGGCCATCGTGCTCTTCGCCGTGGTCATGGCGACCACCGTGCTCGCCAACCGGTACATGCGATCGAGGGAGGTCCAGGGATGAGCGCGAAACCCAAGCGCCGCAAGGAGCGCCGGCGGCTCACCGCCGGAGAGGCCGTCGTCATGGCGGTGCTCGCCGTGCTCGTGCTCGCGGTGTCGTTCCCGGTGGTCTACGCGCTGCTGAACTCCTTCCGCTCCTACGCCGAGATCACCAAGGACCCCATGGGCCTGCCCACCGGGTTGAGCCTCGACAACTACGCGCGGCTGTTCCAGACCACCGACTACGGCGAGGCGCTGCTCAACACCGTCATCATCACCGGCGGCACCCTCGTGCTCCTGATGGCCCTGGTCCCCATGGCCGCCTACGGGATCGAGCGGCTCGGCGGCCGGTCCTCGCGGTGGATCTACCTGCTGTTCATCGCCGGGCTCATGATCCCCTTCCAGGTCCGCATGATCCCGCTCGTGTCCTCGATGAACCAGATCGGGCTCTACTCCACGCTGACGAGCGTCATCCTCGTCCACCTCGGCGGCGCGGCCTCCTTCGGCATCCTCCTGTACTGCTCCTTCATCAAAGGGGTGCCCCGGGAGGTCGAGGAGGCGGCCGAGATGGACGGCGCCGGGAAGCTCCGGACCTTCTGGTCCATCGTCTTCCCGATGCTCCTGCCCGTGACGTCGGCGTTCGTCATCATCCAGGCGCTGAGCCTGTGGAACGACTTCTTCATCCCGCTGGTGTTCCTCGACTCCTCCTCGGCCGGCACCGTCAACGTCGCGCTCAGCCGCATGGTCGGCCTCCTGACCTCGCAGTGGGAGCTCATCTACACCGGCGCGATCCTCGCGATCATCCCGTCGGTGGCGCTCTTCGCGGCGTTCCAGCGCTACTTCATCAAGGGCATGTCGATCGGGGCGGTGAAGGGATGACCACCGCGACCCGGGCGTGGCTCGCGTACGACGGCCGCCTCTCCCGCGTGCTCCTGGCCGTGTTCTGGTACTTCACCGTCTCGGTCCAGTTCCTGGCGACGGCGCTGCCGTTCGCGGCCGCCGACCACGCCTCCGGCGGCCGACTCACGCACGCCGCCATATGGATCGGCGCCCTCGCCGCGATACCGATCGGCCCGGGCGGGTACGCGGCCCTGCGGTGCATGCGCCTGAGCCTGGCCGGGCCCGGCTACCCCGGCAGGCCCTTCCGCCGATTCTGGACGGCCTGGGCCGAAGGCTGGAAGCGCCTGTGGCGCCTGTGGACCGGAGCCGCGGCGATCGGACTCCTGCTGGCGTACAACGCGGTCCTGTACGGCGGCGGCGACGCGGCTTTCATCGCGATCGCCGCGGTCGCCGCGCTCATGGCCGTTGCGCTCATCGCCGCGAGCAGCGCCGCGCTCGCACTCGACGGTGACGGCCCCGCCTTGGCGGTGCTCACCGCGGGCCTGCGTGCGGCGGTGCGCCGACCCCACGCGCCGGCCGCCTGGCTCGCGCTCGTGGCCCTCGCGTACGGAGCGGCCCAACTGCCCGTCATCGGGGCGAACCTGACCCTGTTCACACCCGCGGCCTGCGCCGCGGCGATCCTCATCGTCAACGCCGCCACCGGCTTCGACCAGAGCGCCGCCGGGAGCAAGGCCCCGACTCCCTGACACCCCTGCCCGCGCGCGTGATCGTTGATGTCGCAATCCTGCCAGCAACGCACGGCGTCGCCTGGTGAGCTGGAACCTCCGCAACGCCCCAGCGCCCCAGGACAGGACACCTCATGCACACTGCCGCCCCGCCTCGCGTGACCGGCAATCCGCCGGCGAGCCGCACGTCATGGTTCGCGGTGGCCGCCGTGACGGCCGGCATCTTCGCCATCGTCACCACCGAGATCCTCCCGATCGGCCTGCTGACCTCGATCGGCTCCGGTTTCGCCGTCTCGGACGGTATGGCCGGACTGATGATGACCATGCCCGGATTCGTCGCCGCGATCGCCGCGCCGCTGGTGACGGTCACGACGGCGCGCCTGGACCGCCGGGCGATGCTGTGCACCTGCATCCTCCTGCTGGCCGTCGCCAACCTCCTCGCCGCGGCGGCCTCGGACTACTGGCTGCTGCTCGTCTCCCGGGTGCTCGTCGGCGTCACCATCGGCGGGTTCTGGTCGATCGGCGCCGGCCTCGCGAGCCGCCTGGTGCCCGCCGCCTCCGCGGGCCGGGCGACGGCGGTGATCTTCTCCGCGGTGCCCCTGGGCTCGGTGCTCGGCGTCCCGGCCGGCACCTTCATCGGCGAGACCGCGGGCTGGCGCACCGCGTTCGTCGCCTTGGGCGTCCTGAGCATCGCGGTGCTCGCGGCGCTGCTCCTCACCGTCCCCGCACTGCCGCCCGAACGCCCGACCCGAACGGCCGAACTCCGCGCCCTGCTGCGCGGCACCAGCACGCGATTCGCGCTGGCGATCACGGTCCTCATCGTGGCCGCCCACTTCGGCGCCTACACCTATGTCACCCCGTTCCTGGAGGACGTCACGAAGGCGGGCTCGGGGACCATTACGGTCGTGCTGCTCGTCTACGGGGCGGCCGGGGTCGTCGGCAACCTCGTCTGCGGATCCACCGTGTCCCGACACCCGCGGGCCACGTTCGCCGCGGTGGCGGCGGCCGTCGCGGCGGGAACCCTGCTGCTGCCCGTACTCGGTCAAGGCATCGGCGGAGCGGTCGCACTGCTCGCCCTCTGGGGCCTCGCCTACGGCGGCGTCCCGGTCTGCTCGCAGACCTGGTTCGCCAAGGCGTCCCACTCGGCCGAGGCCGCCTCGGTGCTGTTCACCGCCTCGTTCCAGGCCACCATCGCCATGGGGGCGCTCGCGGGCGGCATCGTGGTCGACCGCTCCTCGCCCTCGACGGTCATGACGCTCGGCGGCGTCATCGCCGCGCTGGCGGCACTGGTCGCCTGCGCCCACTACGTGAAGCGCGTGCCCTGGCAGGCGTGAGCGGGCCGCCTCGGGCCGGTCGAGGAATCTACTGCGGCACGAGGCCGTTCTGGAAGGCCCACACCACGGTCTGGACCCGGTCGCGGGCGCCGATCTTCGTCATCGCCCGGCGCAGATGCGACTTGACGGTGCTCGTCTCCACGAACAGGCGCTCGGCGATCTCCGCGTTCGACATGCCCTGCGCCAGCAGCAGCACGATCTCGGTCTCCCTGGCCGTCAACGCCTCCAGCGCGCCGGCCTCCGGCTCGGGACTGCGGCGCCGCCGGGCGAACTCGGTGATGACCCGCCGTGTCACCGACTGGTCCACCAGGCCCTCGCCGTCCGCGAGCCGGCGGATGGCCGCGATCAGCTCGTCGGGCTCGCAGTCCTTCAGGATGAACCCGCTGGCGCCCGCCTCCAGGGCCCCGAAGACGTAGTCGTCGAGGTCGAACGTGGTCACCACCAGCACCGCGGGCGCCTCGGCCCCGCCCTCGGCGATCCGCCTCGTCGCCGCGAGCCCGTCGCCGCCGGGCATGCGCACGTCCATGCACACCACGTCCGGTCGCAGCAGCGCCGCCTCGCGCACCGCGGCCGGACCGTTCGAGGCCTCGCCGACGACCTCGATGTCGCCGGCGTCCTCCAGGAGCACCCGGAACCCGGCGCGCACCACCGCCTGGTCGTCGACGAGCAGCACCTTGATCATGCGCGGACTCCAGTCTCGAATTCGGTGTCGCGGGCGAGGTCCTCGGCCCGCACGGGCAGGTGCAGCGATACGGTCCAGCCGCCGTCGGCCGACGGCCCGGCCGCGAAGTCGCCGCCCACCAGGTCGGCGCGCTCGCGCATCCCGATCAGGCCGGTGCCGGCGCGCCCGCCGGACGCCGCCTTTCCCGAGGGGCCGTTCACCACCGCGAGCTCGACCTGCCGCTCCCCGCACGCCAACCGCACCCGCACCGGCGCCCCGGGCGCGTGCTGGCGCGCGTTCGTCAAGGCCTGCTGGGCGATCCGGTACACCGAGATGTCCGCGAGCGGCGGCAGCCGGACCGGCTCGCCCTCCCGCTCGAACGCCACGTCGGCCCCGAGGCTCCGCGCCTCGTCCACGAGCGCCTCCAGCGCCGAGAGCCCCGGCACCGGGGCGTTCCCGTCCCCGTCGGCGCCCTCCCGGTCCCGCAGCAGCCCCACGACCTGCCGCAGGTTGTCCAAGGTGGCCTTCCCCTGCGAGCGGATCCACGCCGCCCCCGACTTCGCCGCCGCCGGATCCCGGTCGATCAGCCGCTCGATCGCCGCGGCCTGCACGACCATGCCCGACAGGTGATGCGCCGCGACGTCGTGCAGCTCGCGGGCGATCCGCGTCCGCTCCGCGACCACCGCGGCCTGCGCGCGCTCGTGCTGCCGGCGGATCGCCTCGTCCGCCCGCTCGTTGACCAGCGCGAGGTAGCTGCGCCGGGAGGTCATGTAGATGCCGACGAAACCCGCCGCCGCGTAGCACAGCGCGCTCGACGTCAAGTGGCCGAACACGATCGCCAGGTCGTCGCCCATCGCCCAGAGCGACGCCGCCGCGGTGGCGCCGCCGATGAGCGTGAAGACGGCCGCCGCGGCGACGGTGAACCGGACGGACGCGAGGGTGCCGACGGTGTAGAACACGATGACCACGGCCAGGCCGTTCGCGGTCAAGCCCGGCGCGGCGGCGGTGACGACCACTTGGCAGGCCATCACCGCCGCCAGGCACAGCCGGGGGCGGACCCGGCGCAGGCACAGCAGCAGCGCCTGGAGGGTCCCGGCCAGGGTGAGCGTCCACACCTGAGCCGCCGTCAGCGTCACGGCGAGGTCGTCCGCGGCCACCGGCAGCAGCACGATGTCGAAGGCGAACGTGACCACCGCGACCGCGACCGCGAAGACCACGTCCTGGCCGAACCGCCCGGTGACGCCGAGGCGCGCGAGGCGTTCGTCGATCCATCGCAGCGGGCTCAGGGGGGCCGTCTCCGTGTCGTCTCGGCGTTCGGTCATGCGGATCATCCTTACTCAGTCCTCGGCGTCCTCGGCGTGCGGCCCGTCAGTACGAGATGTCGGGGGAGACCAGCTGGAAGCTGAGCGCGAACCAGGCCAGACCGATCAGGGCCAGCAGCACCAGCGCGCTCGCGGCCATGCGACGCCACCCCGCCCTGCGGCGCACCTCGTCCACCACGCGGACCGCCGCCGGGACCGTCCCCAGCATGGCTACCAGTTGCAGCATCTGCGCGTTGCGGATCGCCCCGTCAGGGACCTCCTGCATGCCGATGACCTGCATCATGATCACCACCCAGGTGCCGACCGCGATGAGCGCGGCGACGATGGCGGCGCGCGTCATCACGCGCCACTTGCGGCCGGGGACCCGCGTGTAGGGGCGCTTGCGCAGCCGGCGCACGAGCACCGCGACGAGCCAGCCGACCAGGCCCGCCAGCAGCACCAGCGTGGAGGCCAGGAGCACGGTCAGACCCACCGCCTGGGCCGGTTCGGCCCGCAGCATGGTGAACGCGCCGTCGCTGATGAACGCGGTGACCTCGCCGTCGACGGTGCGCGTCGCGACCGTGCGCTGGCCGCCGACCTCCTGCCACAGGTTCGGGCCGATCTGCTCGTAGAGGGCGGGGGAGTCGCTGACGGGACCGGGCTCGAACAGCAGGCGGCCGTCCTCGACGGCGGTCACGGTGGTGGCGCCGGCGATGGCGAACGCGGACATGAAGGTGCTGTGGAAGCCGCGCGAGGTCACATAGGACCCGGCGACCGCCTCGGCGGCCTCCTGGTCGTCCATTGCGGCCGGGCCGTCGTCCGCGGCGGGGAAGTACCGGTCGGCGAAGCCGTTGAGGACGGTCTCGCGCACTTCGAGGCTGGCGATCGGCTCGACGCCGGAGCTGTTGAGCGAGATGAAGATCCCGGCCCCGTCCTCGGGGTAGATCTGCATGTGCGAGTGGAAGTACTGGGTGTCGCCGCCGTGGCCGATCACGGTGTGCCCGTTGCGGCTCTCGTCGAAGAAGCCCAGGGCCATGCGGGGCGCCTCGGCGAAGCCGCCCAGGGTCTCCTCGGTCAGGGCCGGGGCGTGCATGAGCTCCATGGTCTCCGGCGCGAGGATCGGCGTCTCGGGCAGTGCCCCGAGGTGGGCGAGCATGAACCGCGCCATGTCGACCGACGACGTGGTGAGCGAGCCCGCGGGCGGGGTGCCGACGATCTCGAACGGCCCGGCCGGGCCGGAGCTGTCGTCGTAGCCGCCGGAGAGGCGGTCGGCGAGGTCCCCGGGCAGCGGCTGCTGGAACGTGGAGGAGTCCATGCCGAGCGGGTCGAGGACGTTGGCCTGGACGTACTCCTCGAAGGGCGTCCCGGAGACGAGCTCGACGACGTACCCGGCCAGGGCGTTGCCGTAGTTGGAGTACGCGGGGGTGGTCCCGGGCCGGTAGACCTGCACGGGCGGGTCGGTGGTGAGCGCCACGCGCAGGTCGGGCGACTCGTCGCCCTCGCCGATGAGCCCGGAGATGCGCTCCTCGAACCCGGCGGTGTGGCTGAGCAGGTGCCGCATCGTCACGTCGTCGTCGTACTCACGCGGTATCTCGAAATCGAGGTACTCGTCGATGTCGGCGTCGAGGTCGATGTCGCCGCTCTCGACGAGCTGCATCGCGGCGGTGGCGGTGAACAGCTTGGACACCGACCCGGCGCGGAACAGGGTCTCCTCGGGGTCGACCGGGGTCTGCTCCCCGTCCCCTTCGCCGGTGTCGGCGTTCCCGTAGCCGCGGGCGGTGACGAGGGCGCCGTCGTGGACGACCGACACGGTCGCGCCGGCGATGCCGGTCTGCTCCAGCGAGGCGGGCAGCAGCCCGTCGAGCCAGGCGTCGACGTCGGCCTGGTCCAGGGGCTGGGCGGCCGCGGGGGCGTCGACCGGGGGCGGAATCGCCCCGGGGTCGGCGCCCTGGCCGCAGGCCGCGGCAGCCGCGAGCACCAGTGCGGCGGCCACGGCCGCGAATCCGGCGGACTTCCGCCGCCTGGCGGCGGTCTCATTGGCGGGCAAGCGCATCGCTCATGCCTCTCTGATCGGTGGAGTTCGGTGCATCCGTCCGGGGCGCCCCTGCGGATGTACCAATCCTCGCCGGATCCACCCGCTGTCCGCTTCTGGCGCGGGAAGCAAATCCGCTTGCGTCGAAGGACGCAAGCGGCACCGGTACGAGCTGCTTCGCAGGGATCAACGGCGGGAGCACAGGCCCTCGCGCCGCGATGCGCAACGGATGTAACCGGCGGACGCGCACGCCGTTACACATGTGAAACGCGTGGTTTCTACAGTCCTTATCTTGAAGTCCATGTGAAGCGAGAGGCCGGAGCCGTCCTTTCCTTCCCTGGAGGTCCTCGCGAGGCGAGGGGCCCGCCGGCCCCGACATCCCCGGACGTCCATGTGAAGAGAGGGGCCCGAGTGGTCGACACGCGGCTCGGCACGGTCAAGACGGTGTGCTCGTACTGCGGCGTGGGCTGCGGGATCGTCCTCGACATCGAACGGGACGCCGACGGCCGCCGCCGGGCCGTCAAGGCCTCCGGCGACAAGTCCCACCCCGCGAACGCCGGACGCCTGTGCACCAAGGGCGCCACCAGCGCCGAGATGCTCGCCGCTCCCGGCAGGCTCGACACCGCCCTCGTCCGCGCCGACCGCGGGGCCGAACCCGACCCGCTCCCGGTCGACCAGGCCGTCACCCGGACCGCCGAAGGCCTGCGGGCGATCCTCGACGAGCACGGTCCCGACGCGCTCTCCTTCTACGTCTCCGGCCAGATGACCCTCGAGGCCCAGTACCTCGCGAACAAGCTCGCCAAGGGCTTCGTGGGCACCAACCAGATCGAGTCCAACTCCCGGCTGTGCATGGCCAGCGCCGGCACCGGCTACAAGCAGTCCCTCGGCGCCGACGGCCCGCCCGGGTCCTATGAGGACTTCGATCGCGCCGACGTGTTCTTCGTCAGCGGCGCCAACATGGCCGACTGCCACCCGATCCTGTTCCTGCGCATGATGGACCGCGTCAAAGCCGGAGCGAAGCTCATCGTGGTCGACCCCCGCCGCACCGCGACCGCCGACAAGGCCGACCTGTTCCTCCAGATCAAACCCGGCACCGACCTGGCCCTCCTCAACGGCCTCCTGCACCTCCTCGTCGCGAACGGGCACATCGACGCCGAGTTCATCGCCGAGCACACCGAGGGCTGGGACGCCATGCCCGACTTCCTCCGGGACTACACCCCGGAAGCGGTCGCGGCGACCACCGGCCTCGCCGAAGCCGACCTGCGCACCGCCGCCGAGTGGATCGGCGCCGCGGGGGAGTGGATGAGCTGCTGGACCATGGGCCTCAACCAGAGCACCCACGGCACCTGGAACACCAACGCCCTGGTCAACCTCCACCTGGCGACCGGCGCGATCTGCCGCCCCGGCAGCGGCCCGTTCTCGCTCACCGGCCAGCCGAACGCCATGGGCGGCCGCGAGATGGGCTACATGGGCCCCGGCCTGCCCGGCCAGCGCTCGGTCCTGGTCGAGGAGGACCGCCGCTTCATGGAGGACCTGTGGCGCCTCCCCGAGGGGACCCTGCGCACCGACGTCGGCACCGGCACCGTCGACCTCTTCTCGCGGATGGCCGACGGCGCGATCAAGGCGTGCTGGATCATCTGCACGAACCCCGTCGCCTCGGTCGCCAACCGCAGGACCGTGATCGCCGGACTCGAGGCCGCCGAACTCGTCATCGCCCAGGACGCCTTCGCCGAGACCGAGACCAACGCCTACGCCGACGTCATCCTCCCCGCCGCCATGTGGGTCGAGGGCGACGGCCTCATGGTCAACTCCGAACGGAACGTCACCCTCGTGCCCCAGGCGGTGACCCCGCCCGGCGAGGCCCTGCCCGACTGGCAGCTCATCGCCCGCGTCGCCTGCGAGATGGGCTTCGCCGACGCCTTCACCTACGCGAGCGCCGAAGAGGTCTTCGAGGAACTCAAGCAGGCATGGAACCCCAACACCGGATACGACCTGCGCGGCGTGACCTACGAGCGACTCCGCGAGTCGCCGGTCCAATGGCCCAGCGCGGACGGCAAGGCCCGCAACCCGATCCGATACCTCAACGACGGCGTGCACCAGCACCTCGCCGAACGCGCCGACGGCACCCGCCCGCGCCTGGCCTTCCCGACCCCCGGCGGCCGCGCGGTCTTCTACCCGCGCCCCCACATGGACGCCGCCGAGATGCCCGACGACGACTACCCGTTCGCCCTCAACACCGGCCGCCTCCAGCACCAGTGGCACACGCTCACCAAGACCGGCAAGATCGACAAGCTCAACAAGCTCAACCCCGGACCGTTCGTGGAGGTCCACCCGGCCGACGCCGAGCGGCTCGGCATCGGCGAGGGCGACTCGGTCGAGGTCGCCTCCCGGCGCGGGCGGGCGGTCCTGCCCGCCAAGGTCACCGACCGCGTCAGGCCCGGCTGCACCTTCGCGCCCTTCCACTGGAACGACCTGTTCGGCGAATACCGCAGCATCAACGCCGTCACCAACGACGCGGTCGACCCCGTCTCGTTCCAGCCCGAGTTCAAGGTCTGCGCCGTGACCCTGACGAAAGTCGCCGCACCCGAGACCCCGCCCGAGACCCCTTCCGGCGAAACCGAAGTCGCGATCCTGGCCCGCGCCTTCGGCCTGTCGCACCTGACGCCGCCCGCCCTGCGCGAAGGGGAGCGGCAGTTCCTCTCCGGCTTCCTCGCCGGCGTGGCCTCGGCCCCGGTGCGCGCGGTCCCCGTCCTCCCGCCGAGCGCCCCCTTCACCGCCGAGCACGCCGACTGGGTCAACGGGATGCTCGCCGGCGTCTTCTCGCGCGGCGGCGCCGCGAACGACACCGATGTCGCCGACGGCGCCGCGCCCGGCCGCCGGATCCTCGTCCTGTGGGCCTCCCAGACCGGCAACGCCGAGGAGTTCGCCGCCGCCGCGGCGGCCGAACTCGCGGCCGCCGGCCGCACCGCGGCGCTCCACGGCATGGACGCGTTCACGCTCGACTCGGTGCCCCGCGACGCGGACCTGCTCGTCATCACCAGCACCTTCGGCGACGGCGACGCCCCCGACAACGGCGCCGCGTTCTGGGACGCCCTCAACGGCGCCGCGCCCGAGGCGCTGGCCGGGGTGCGGTACGCCGTGCTGGCGTTCGGCGACTCGAACTACGACGACTTCTGCGGGCACGGCAGGCGGATCGACGAGCGGCTCAGCGAACTCGGCGCGGCCCCGCTGGCGCCCCGCGTCGACTGCGAACCCGACTACGACGCCCCCGCGAGGGCCTGGCTCGACCGCGTCCTCGCCAACCTGTCCACTGAGAACACGCCGCCGCCTCCCGCGGCGCCCGTCGCCAAACCCAAACGCCGGGACCAGGTCGCGGCCCTCGTCGGCAATCGCCTCCTCAGCCTTCCCGGCGCCCAGAAGGAGGTCCGGGAGTTCACCTTCGACCTCACCGGGACCGACCTCGCCTACGAGGCGGGCGACGCGCTCGGCGTGCGGCCGGTCAACGACCCCGGCCTGGTCGCCGAGTGGCTCGACGTCACCGGCCTCGAGTCGTCCGCCGAAGTCGAGGTCCCCGGCGTCGGGCGCGTCTCCTTCGGCGGAGCGCTGCAACACCACTGGGAGATCGCCAAGATCACCCCCGACCTGCTGCGGTTCGCCGCCGAGCACACCGAGGACTGGTACCTGAAGACGCTGCTGCGCCCCGACAACAAGGAGGAGCTCACCAAGTGGTCCTGGGGCCGGCAGGCCGTCGACGTCGCCGCCGCGTTCCCGCTGCGCGCCACCGCGGCGCAGTGGGCCGGCGTCTTCAAGCGGCTCCAGCCCCGCCTGTACTCGATCTCATCGAGCCCCCTGGCGAACCCGCGCGAAGTGCGGCTCACGGTCTCGGTGGTGCGCTTCGACAATCCCCACGGCGTCCCCCGTAAGGGCGTGTGCTCGACGTACCTGGCCGATGCCGGAGCGGGCACCGAGATCCCGGTGTACGTGCAGCGCACGCCGCACTTCCGCCCGCCCGCCGACCCCGACGCACCGATGGTCATGATCGGGCCGGGCACCGGCGTCGCGCCGTTCCTGGGCTTCCTCGACCAGCGGCGCGCCCGCGGCGACGGCGGCGCGAACTGGCTGTTCTTCGGCGAGCAGCGCCGCGCCACCGACTTCTACTACCGCGAGGAGCTCGACGGGCTGCGCCGCGACGGCGTGCTCTCCCGGCTCGACCTCGCCTTCTCGCGGGACCAGCGCACGAAGGTCTACGTGCAGGACCGGATGCGCGAGCACGGCGCGCGGCTGTGGTCCTGGCTCGAGGACGGCGCGCACGTGTACGTCTGCGGCGACGCCAACCGCATGGCCAAGGACGTCGACCGGACGCTGCGCGAGGTCGTCGCCGCCCACAGCCATCTGGACCGGGACGGCGCCGACGCGTACGTCAAGAAGCTCGCCGCCGAGAAGCGGTATGTGCGCGACGTCTACTGAACCTCGTGCGGTCCGGCCACCGACTCGCGGCTGACGAACCGCGTCTGGAGGAGGATCTCGGTGCCGCCCTGGGTGCCGTCGAGTTCGGAGAGCAGGCGCCTGACGGCCTTCTCGCCGATCTCGGACAGGGGGCTCTTGATCGAACTCAAAGCGGGCGTGGGCAGGTCGGCCCCGAAGATGTCGTCGAAGCCGATGATGCTGAGCCGCCCGGGCACGTCGATCCGGTGCTCGCGGCACTCGCGCAGCAGGCCGAGGGCCACGAGGTCGTTGTAGGCGAACACGGCGGTGACGCCGGCGGCCTTGACCCGCTGGAACGCCTCGGCCCCGCCCTCGCGGGTCGGCGCCGTCGACTTGACCTCCACGATGGACATGTCCCATTCGACGGCGAGGTCGAACAGCGTCTTCCAGCGCATGCCGTTGAGCCACGACAGCGGCGGACCCGAGAGGTAGGCGATGCGCCGGTGCCCGAGCCTGCGGAGCTGGTCGAGCGCGTCGGTGATGCCGGGGCGCACGTCGGGGACGACGGCGGGGATGCCGGGCACTTCGCGGTTGACCATCATGACCGGCTTGACCGACGACAGCCCCTGGATCTGGCGGTCGTCGAGCCGCGAGGCGACCAGCAGCAGTCCGTCGACATAGGACTGGAGTCGTTCGGCGGTGGTCAGCTCCAGTTCGCCCGACTCCTGCGAGTCGGCGAAGATCAGCGTGAACCCGGCCTCCGAGGCGGCCCGTTCGGCGCCGCGGACCAGGTCGAAGTACACGGGGTTCGTGATGTCGGAGACGATGAGGCCGAGCGTGCCGGTCTTGCCGGTCGGCAGCGCCCGCGCCATCGGGTTGATGCGGTAGCCGAGTTCCTTGGCCGCCTCGCGGATGCGCCGCTCCGTGTCCGGGTTGAGACGGCCGGGCTTGTTGAGCGCCCTCGAGACCGTGGAGGGGCTGACGCCGGTGTGCCGCGCGATGTCGTAGATCGTCGCAGGCGCCTTGCGGTCCTGGGCCGGGGCAGCTGCATCTGGCTGGTCCACGTGTCCCCTTTCACGAAGTTCGCCGCGAATGTCGCCAGGCAATCGATTGAGGAATGTTGCCGGGGTTGCCGCCCGACTCAGCCGATCATACCGAACCCCGGCGAGAAACCGTAGTGGCCCATATTTCAGGCATATCGAGGGGCAATCGATTGACAATTGCGATCTTCGATGCTTGAATGGCGCTCGTGCTCGAACCCGGAGCCGCGATCCGAACCGCTTGGACCCCACCGATTCGCGGCTGCGAAACTGTTGCCATCGATGGAGAGGACCCCACCATGATCATCGACAGGGCCGAGGTCGTCGTCACGAGTCCGGACCGGAACTTCGTGACGCTGAAGCTGACCACCGACGACGGCTTGACCGGCCTGGGCGACGCGACGCTCAACGGCCGCGAGATGGCCGTGGTCGCGTATCTCGCCGACCACGTGGTGCCCTTGCTGATCGGCCGCGACGCGCACCGGATCGAGGACACCTGGCAGTTCCTGTACCGCTCCGCGTACTGGCGCCGAGGGCCCGTGACGATGGCCGCGATCGCGGCGGTCGACATGGCGCTGTGGGACATCAAGGGCAAGGCCGCCGGGATGCCCGTGTACCAGCTCCTCGGCGGGGCCTCCCGCAACGGCCTCCTCGCCTACGGCCACGCCTCGGGCAAGACCACCGATGAACTCTTCGACTCCATTCGCTCCCACCAGGAGCAGGGCTACCGGGCCATCCGCGTGCAGACCGGCGTCCCGGGATTGAAGTCCATCTACGGGATCGCCTCCAACGCGACCTACGAAGCGATGGAAGGCGTCCGGTACGACCACGAGCCCGCCCAGCGCGGCGCGCTCCCGGCCGAGGAGGACTGGGACACCCGCGCCTACCTGCGCCACGTCCCCACCGTCTTCGAAGCCGTGCGCAACGAGTTCGGGTCCGAGCTGCCGCTGCTGCACGACGCCCACCACCGCCTCACCCCGATCCAGGCCGCGCAACTGGGCAAATCCCTTGAGCCGTACGACCTGTTCTGGCTCGAGGACGTCACGCCCGCGGAGAACCAGGAGGCGCTGCGCCTGGTCCGCCAGCACACCACCACGCCCCTGGCGATCGGGGAAATCTTCAACACGGTCTGGGACTACCAGCAGATCATCCGCGAGCAGCTCATCGACTACGTGCGTTCGGCGGTCACCCACACCGGCGGCATCTCCCACCTGAAGAAGGTCCTCGACTACGCGGCGCAGTACCAGATCAAGTCGGGCATGCACGGGCCCACCGACATCTCACCGGTCGGCATGGCCGCCGCGATGCACCTGGGCCTGGCGATCCACAACTTCGGCATCCAGGAGTACATGCGCCACGGCGCCAAGACCGACCAGGTCTTCCAGCAGTCCTTCACCTGGGAGAACGGGTTCCTCCACCCCGGGAACAATCCGGGCCTCGGCGTCGAACTCGACCTCGACGAGTCCGGAAAGTACCCGTACGTCCAGGCCTACCTGCCCTTCAACCGCCTCGCCGACGGCACCGTCCACGACTGGTAATCGCGGGCCGCTCGACCGCCGCACCGCGGGCTGCGAGGCCGACCCGAGCATCGCGAGCTTGTCGGCGCTGTCGGTGGCCGGTTCGGGGTGGTAGAGGACGAGCATCATCCCGTCGGTCCCGGTGACGAGGAGCTTCTCCCGGTGCAGCGTCACCGCGCCGACCTGCGGATGGTCGAACCGCACCGTGGCGCCGCGGCGCTCGCGCACGTCGTGGCGGGCCCACAGCCGGCGAAACAGCGGGCTCGCGAGCGACAGCTCCCCGATGAGCGCCGCGCACCGGGGATCGTCGGTGTCGGTGCCGATCGACTGGCGAAAGCCCGCCACGAGCCCGGCCGCGGCCGCCTTCCAATCGGTGAAGAGGGCCTGCTCGGCCGGGTCGAGGAACACGTCCCGGAGGCGGTTGCGTCCCGCCGCCAGGCACGGGGAGAGGGCCGTCGCGAGCGGCGTCGCGGCGAGGACGTCCAGGTACCGGCCCTCCACGAACGCCGGCAGCGGGAGCGTCGCGAGCAGGGTCCGCATCCCCTGCGGCACGGTCTCGGCCGGCCGCCGGCGGGGGCGCCGGGGCCGCTCCGCGGCGAGCCCGAGCAGATACGCGGTCGCGTCCTCGTCGAGCTCCAGCACGCGGGCCAGGGACCGGAGGACCTGCGGCGAGGGGTTGCGGTCGCGGCCCTGCTCAAGGCGCAGGTAGTACTCGACGCTGATGCCGGCGAGCATCGCGACCTCGGTGCGCCGCAGGCCGGGGACCCGGCGCACGCCGACGTCCGGGACGCCCGCCCGCGCGGGGTCGACGAGGTCGCGCCGGGCCCGGAGGAAATCGCCCAGCAGGTTCGGCTCGTCGGTCATGACCCCATCGTATGCAGCGGTCCGCGCCGGTGACTGTCCCTCTCACTACCACTGCCGCCAGGGGACTGGTGCGGACCGGCGCGGGCGCCGAACATGGACGTCGGCCGCACCGGCCACCGACGTCCACACAGGGAGACAGCGACCATGAACCAGCGGCGCGTGCTCGTCACCGGCGGGTCCGGCTTCATCGCCGGGCACTGCATCCTCCAACTGCTCGAACGGGGCTACCGGGTCCGGGCCACCGTGCGCTCGCCCGACCGCGAGCCCGCGGTGCGCGCGGTCCTGCGCGACGCCGGCATGGTGAACGGCGAGGCGCTGGAGTTCGCCGCCGTCGACCTCCTGCGCGACGCCGGATGGGCCGAGGCCGTGAGCGGATGCGACTTCGTGCTGCACGTGGCCTCCCCGGTCCGTCCGGGGCGCGTCGCGAACGAGGACGACCTCATCGTCCCCGCCCGTGAGGGCACGCTGCGCGTGCTGCGCGCCGCCCGCGACGGCGGCGTCCGGCGGGTCGTGCTCACCTCGGCGTTCCACGCCGCCGGCTGGGGCCACCCGCGCACCGACCGCGTCTTCACCGAGGACGACTGGACCGTGCTCGACGGCCCCGGCGTCGACGCCTACAGCAGGAGCAAGACCCTCGCCGAGCGTGCCGCATGGGATGTCATCGCGGCCGAAGGCGGTTCGACGGAACTGGCCGCGATCCTGCCGGTCGCGGTGATGGGGCCGGTGCTGGGCACGGCGGTCTCCGGCGCGAACCACGTCGTCCAGCGCCTGCTCGCCGGTCAGGTCCCGGCCTATCCGAACCTGTGGTTCCCGATCGTCGACGTGCGGGACGTGGCGGGCGCGCACCTGGCGGCGATGACCGCCCCGGCGGCCGCGGGCCAGCGGTTCCTCGTCTCCAGCGGGCCCGCGATCCCGATGCGCCAGATCGGGGCGCTCCTGAAAACGCACCTCGGAGACGCCGCGAAGCGGGTGCCCAGCCGGAGCATCCCCAGCGCCGCGGTCCGCATCGCCGCCAGGTTCTCGCCGCGGTTCCGGACCGTCGTGCCCGACCTCGACTACGCCAGGAAGATCGACAACGGCAAGGCCCGCCGCGTGCTCGACTGGGAGCCGCGCCCGTCCGAGGACGCCGTGGTCGCCGCGGCCGAGAGCATGATCGCGAAGTCGCTCGTCACGCCCTGAACCGTTCGGGCCCTTCGGCCGACCGCTGTGAGTCGCCCACCGCGGCGAACCGCCCGGCGAGCCTCGCGAACGCCGCGACGAGTTCGACCGGCCGCGCCGCCTCGATGTCGGCGTCGAACCTGGCGACCGAGGCGGCCACCGCCGGCCACGACCACGCCCCGGTCGTGAGCCGGCACCGGCCCGGCCCCAGGTCCTCGACCGTCCCCTCGCCCGCGAACGGCGCCACCGCCCCGGCGGGCGCCGCGAGGACCACCGACCCGGTGCAGGGCCAGGCGTCGGGCCCGTCCGACCCCTTGAACCTGGCGCGCACGAACGCGTGCACGTCGCCGCCGGGCACCTCCCTGGGCGTGAAGCGCGGCCCGTTCGGAGTGCGCAGCGCCATCCGGTCGACCCGGAACACGCGCCAGTCCTCCCGGTCGAGGTCCCATGCCACGAGGTACCAGCGCCCCTGGCGCACCAGCACGTGATGCGGCTGCGCCCGGCGCCGCTCCTCCTTGACGCCGTAGCGGAAACCGACCTCCTCGCGGGCCTGGACGGCCGCGCCGAGCTCCGCGATCACCGCCGCGTCCACCGGATCGCCCTGCGGTACGGCGCCGACCTGCACGGCGTCGACGCGGCGGCGCAGCCGGGCCGGCAGCACCTGGCGGACCGTCGCCAGCGCCCGCGCGGCGGACTCCTCGATCCCGGCCCCTGCCGCCGTCCGCAGCGCGATCGCCAGCGCCACCGCCTGCTCGTCGTCGAACAGCAGCGGCGGCAGGTCCGAGCCCGCCTCGAGCCGGTAGCCGCCGTACGGCCCCTTGACCGCGCTCACGCGGTACCCGAGTCCGCGCAGGCGGTCCACGTCGCGCCGCACGGTCCGCTCCGAGACCGCCAGGCGCTCGGCCAGCAGCCCGCCCGGCCAGTCCCGGCGCGTCTGGAGCAGCGACAAGAGCGTGAGCACGCGCGATGAGGTTCCCGTCATAGTCCCCATACTGCCAGCGGTAGCGGACACCAACTGTCCGCTACCGCTGCGAGAGTCGTCCCAAGCCCGGCGAAGGCCGCCGGGCGACCTGAGGAGCAGACATGAGCGTGAACACGACCCCGCACCTGAACTTCCGCGGCGACGCCCGCGCGGCGCTGGAGTTCTACCAGGCCGCGTTCGGCGGCGACCTGACCGTCATCACCTACGGCGACATGGGGGCCCCCGAGGATCCGGCCGAGGCCGCGAACGTGGTCTGGGGCCAGGTCTCGGCGCCGAACGGCTTCCGGGTGATGGCCTACGACGTGCCGGCCTCGCGGCCCTGGAGCCCGGGCGAGGACCCGTTCTTCGTCTCGGTCCGCGGCGACGACGCCGAGGAGATCGCCGCGGCCTGGAAGGGCCTGGCCGACGGCGCCGTGATCCTCCAGCCGCTGGAGCCGTCGCCGTGGGCGGCGCTCTACGGGATGCTCAAGGACCGCTTCGGCGTCACCTGGGTCCTGGACGTCCTCCCCGCCTGATCCGAGCGCCCGGCCGAGCGCGCCTCGGCCGGGCCGCCGGGCCCCGCGGAACATCGGTTCGCCTCAGTGATTGACAGGCGTTGATATCCCCCATACCATGGCACCACCCTCACCGGAAGTTTCAAAGAATCCCTGAAACTTCCGGAAGCCTGTTATCCCTCCTCCGCAACGGAGCCGCAGAACCATGAAACGTCAACCCCGCGAACGGCACCGGCGCCTGCGCGCGCTCGCCGCCGCAACCGGAGCCCTCCTCCTGCCCGCCGCGATCGGATTCGCCCAACCCGCCGCAGCCCAGGACGAGGGCACCGTCGTCTACACCTCCGACTTCGAGGACGGCGACGTCGGCGACTGGGCCCCCCGCGGCCCCGTCACCCTCACCGTCGAAGACGGCGCCCTCCTCACCGCCGGCCGCGCCGCCGACTGGCACGGCCCCTCGGTCGACATCACCGACCACATCGCCCCCGGCGGCACCTACGCCGTCAGCGTCAGCGTCCGCTTCGCCGAAGGCAGCGGCGGCGAGGTCCTCACTTCCACCGTCCAGCGCGAATCCGCCGCGGGCACCTCCTACGACAGCATCGTCTACCAGTCCGCCGTCGGCGCCGACTGGGTCGAGCTCACCGGGCAGTACAGCATCACCTCGCCCGCCGACAGCCTCACCTTCTACGTCGAATCACCCACAGTGGACGCGTCCTACTGGATCGACGACTTCACCATCACCGAACTCACCCCGCCCGGCATCGAACCGGACATCCCCTCGCTCAAGGACGTCCTCGCCGACGACTTCCTCATCGGCGCCGCCGTCGACGCCAGCGACCTCGTCGACCCCTCCGCGCAGCTGCTGAACAAGCACTTCAGCTCCATCACCGCCGAGAACCACATGAAGCCCGACGCGATCCAGCCGACCGAAGGCGAGTTCACCTTCGACGCCGCCGACGAACTCGTCGACCACGCCCAGGCCAACGACATGGCGATCTGGGGCCACACCTTCCTGTGGCACACGAGCCAGGTCCCCGAATGGTGGTTCCAGTACCCCGCGGGCCACCCGAACGCCGGCCAGCCCCTCGGCAGCTCCGACGAGGACCGCCAGATCATGATCGACCGCCTCGAAGCGCACATCGGCGCCATCGCCGAGCACTACGGCGACGACATGTGGGCCTGGGACGTCGTCAACGAGGTCATCAGCGACAACAACGCCGAGGTCTACCGCCACAGCCGCTGGTACGAGATCTTCGAAGGCCCCGAATACGTCTCGCACGCCTTCACCATCGCCCGCGAGCAGTTCGACGCCGTCGGCGCCACCGACGTGAAGCTCTTCATCAACGACTACGGCACCGACAACCCCGGCAAGCGCGACAACCTCTACAACCTCGTCGCCGACATGATCGCCGACGGCGTCCCCGTCGACGGCGTCGGCCACCAGACCCACATCAACCTCAACACCTCCATCGACCAGATCGAGGAGAGCATCGACAAGTTCGCCGGCCTCGGCGTGCTCCAGAGCGTCACCGAACTCGACGTCGCCATCGGCGCCCCCGGAGCAGGGGAGGAGTTCCCCCAGCTCGAAGCCCGGCTCATCGAGCAGGGGCACTACTTCCGCGACCTGTTCGCCATGTTCCGCGAGCACGCCGACGACCTCGAGTCCGTGACCCTCTGGGGCCTGCACGACGGCCGCTCCTGGCTCCGCAGCGAGGACCGTCCACTGGAGAGCCCCCTCGCGTTCAGCGACGCCCTCCAGTCCAAATGGGCCTACTGGGGCATCGTCGACCCGACCCGACTGCCCGACATCCCCGACGAGGAGGAACCCGACTACGCCCGCGTCCAAGTGCCCCTCGCCGACACCGCACCCGAGATCGACGGCCAGAAGGACGACGCCTGGGACGGGGCCGCCACCGTCGCGACCGACGTCAACGTCGAAGGCGCCGACGGCGCCAAGGCCGACGTCTCCCTCCTGTGGGACGAGGGCGCGGTCTACGCCCTCTTCGAGGTCACCGACCCCCAGCTCGACGAGAGCAGCGCCAACCCCTGGGAGCAGGACTCCGTCGAGGTCTTCCTCAACCCCGGCAACACCAAGTCCGGCGGCTACGACGACGCCGACGGCCAGTACCGCGTCAGCTTCACCAACGCGGTCTCCGTGGGCGGCAACGGACCCGAGGCCGGCGAGATCACCAGCGCCGCCGCGGCCACCGACACCGGCTACCGGGTCGAGATCGCGATCGCGCTGGCCGAGGGCCGAGGGGAGGTCGGCGCCGAGCACGGCCTGGAGCTCCAGGTCAACGACGGCACCGACGGCGTCCGCACCGCGGTCCACACCTGGTACGACCCGACCGGCCTGTCCTGGAACACCAACGCCAACTGGGGCATCGCCGAACTGGTCGAAGAGGTCGACGGCGGAGGCGGCGGCGGGCAGCTGCCGACCACCGGCGCCGCCCTCACCGCCGCGATCAGCGGGGCCGTGCTCCTGGCCGCCGCCGGCATCACGACCCTCATGGTGATGCGCCGCCGCCGCGCCGCCGCGAACTGGGGCGACTGATCCCGAGCTGATCGACGACGCATGAGGACGGGACCGCTCGCTTCGAGCGGTCCCGTCCCTCCCTTCTCGCGGGTCTACAAGGGCCCGTTGCGAAACCCCTCTCCGGTCCGCAACGGGCCCAGGGCGTGCCCGGGCACCGCGGATGCCGCGGTGCCCGAGCGCGCCCCGCCTCACTCGTCCGGCGCGAAGTCCCCGACGAGGTGCAGGATCTCGATCGCGGCCAGACCCCACTGGGCCATGTCGTTGGTGCCGCCGTTGGGCCACCACTCGATGGTGTTGAGGGTGCCCTCGACGGTCTCGGTCTCCCTGGGCGAGTAGTCCGGCGCGTCCGAGGCACCGCGGAACTTCGCCCACGCGAGCGCGGCCTGCGACTCGTCCCCGGTGCGCTGGTACACGAACGCGTTCGCGCGCGTGTAGGAGTACAGGAACAGGTCGCCGAACCTGCCGCCGTACTCGGCCTCCTGCTCCGCCCTGGTGGCGGTGTAGAAGCGGGAGTACTTGAGCCAGTCCGCCTCGAACGCCGGCATGTCGATCTGCTGGATCAACTCGGCGCAGATCTCGATGCGGCCGAAGGAGTTCGAGAGGTTGCTTCGCTCGGTGAACGGCTCGGCCTCGATCGCGTACCGGCCCGTGTCGATGTCGTAGTCCGCCGAGCCCTGCGCGAACCCGTGCGGCTGGGCGGCGATGGTCTCCATCGTGCCGAGCACCTTGTCGCGGCAGAACTCCCAGTCCGGGCCGCGCCGCTCCCACTCGGTCAGCCAGGCCGCCGCCAGTGCGGCCCAACTGGTCCCGAAGCCGATGTCCACCGAGTTCCGGTCGGGGTTCCACGGGTCCTCGGGGCTGCGGATCTTGCGGCCCGTGTCGAGCACGAGCGCGGTCTCCTCGCTGTTCGCCAGAGCGTGGAGCAGGTCGCCGGTGCGCTCGTCGGCGGTGAGGTAGTAGAAGTACCTGCGGTAGTTCGCGTTCGAGACGCGCACCTGCTTGGACGAGTCGCCCCAGTGCTGGACGCCGTGCCGCGTGCCGAGCCCCGCCCAGTCGCCGATGTGGTAGACGTTGACCTCGCTGGTCTTGCGGGTCATCGCCTCGGCGAAGCGGAAGACATCGGACCTGTTGGTGTGCAGGTACTGCATCCAGAACCACTGGTCGGGCGAGATCTCGGAGTTGTCCCAGGCGTAGCCGCCGACGTCGTAGCGCCAGACCTTGCGGTCGACGTCCTTGGAGTGCATGAAGTCGCCGAAGTCCCAGAAGCCGTACCAGTGCCGCTGGTCCTGCTCGGTCCGGTAGTGCTCGAACAGGAAGTCCAACGTGTCCTCGACATCGGCCTTGACCGGGTGCGACCGGTCGACCGGTCCGAAGAGCCCGCCGAAGGCGCCGGCCGCGCTCATGTGCTCGGCGGGCGCGATGACCTGCGGCTGCGCGCGGACCACGTCGGCCATGGCGCCCAGGCGCTCCGCGTTCGGCGTCGCCTCGGTGACCCAGAACTGGAGTTCGGAGGTGCGGGCGACGCCGTAGGGCGTCCCGAAGCCCGGTTCGTAGTCCTCGTAGGTGATCTCGAGGGCGTCGAGCTGCTCGGGATAGGTGTCCTGGCCGAGGCCGTCGTGGTAGAACCGGGTGTCCATCGGCTGCGCCTCGGGCGACCACAGCCACACGGTCACCGTCGCCTCGTCGGTGTGGGCGCCGCGGATGTCGAGGCCGGTGGGGTGGCGCTGCCAGAAGTCCTTCATGCCGAAGCCGAACCCGCCCGAGGGCCCGCCGACGTAGGCGAAGCCGGAGGCGCGGCGGCCCTGGTCGACCGGCACCCAGCCGTGGCCCTCCTTGGTGCGCTTCTTGATCGCGAAGCCCTCGGAGTTGAGCTGCGCGAGGGAGTAGTCGCCCCAGGCCGGGATCCAGTGCAGGCGCGTGGTGACGCGCTGGTCCCATGTGGCCGGATCGGGGAGCGCCTGCCCGGCGATCTGCGCGTCCCGAACGGCCGCACCGGGATCGCGGCGCAGGCCGGTGATGCCCTTGACCGCCTCGGTGAGCTGCCCGTGCCCTTCGCCGACGAACCGCACGTGCCGGTCGTACAGCTCGTCGGTCAAAGCGACCTTGAAGCGCACGCCGAGCCCGGCGATGAAGGCGTCCTCGCCGTCGGAGTCGTAGACGAAGGTGTGCACCATCCGGAACGACTCGCCGCCGGCGTAGAAGTACAGGCGGACGGTGAACGGCAGCCAGGACTTGTTGCGGCCCTGGGTCTTGCGGTGATTGCCGGTCACCTTCAGCACGGCCCGGACGGGCCCGTCCTGCTCGACGACGACCTCCTCGACCTCGGAGACGTACCGGTCGCGCGAGACCGACCCGGTCTCGGGGTCGGGGGCCTCGTCCTGGGTGATGTTGACCAGGTGGCCCGCCTTGACGAGGGTGCGGTCGCCGCGCTTGACGTGCTTGACGAGATCGGTGCCGGACTTGGCGATCCGGGCGGTGATGACGCCCGTCGAGACGTCGAAGTGCTTGCGCGACTCCGAGACCGAGACGGCGAACGCCGGTGCCGCCGGCGCTCCCGCCTCGAGCGTGAACGCCTCGGCCCTGGCCGCGGGTCCGACGGCGTGCCCGGTCCACTTCAGGGACCCGTCCGGCCAGTACGCGAGGGGCCACGTCTGGACCGGCACGGCGGCGCCGTCCTCGGCGGTGAGCTTGAACTGCTGGTCTTCCGGAAAGCGGCCCTGACCCCAGGGGACGCCCCAGGTCGAGCCGGGGGACTCGGCGGGGGCGCCTTCGAGCCAGGACAGCCGGACCGACTCGGGTCCGGGATCGGCGGCCGTCTCGGCCTGGGCCCCGGCGGGGGAGCCGTCGAGGAGCGCGGCCGCGGCGGCGACGCCCGCACCGGTGGCCAGGACGCTCCGGCGACGGATGCCGCCGCCGGGCGTCGCAGGGGGTGCTTCGAGGGATGAATGCTGAAGGGACGGAGCGGTTTCGAGTTCCGCCGAAGGGTCGGACACGGGTCCTCCAAGGGGTCCGGGAATGGTTCCGGATTAAATCGTTTTAACTTCTAGGGGCTTCAATATAGTCATGTGTCGATCGAGGGTCAACATCTTCCTGTGAAAATTGAGGTCACGGACGACAATCCCCAGGTAGACATCATGGAGCCCATCCTTGCCATCCACAACCATCTATGTTTAGATGCGTGATACGGCGCGTCGCCGCATTCGGGACGGCGGCGCCGGCCGCTGGGGTTTCGCAGAGTTAAGCGCTTGCGGGCCGTACCGCGGTTAGAACGATTCAACCTTCAGTTCAACGGCATATCTGGAGCATCAGTGAAAACGTTTACGAAACCGCCGGTCTTCGCGGCCGTCGTCGGCCTCCTGGCCGGCGTCGCCGCGTTCGCCGTCAGCACCTCGTCCGCGCACGCGGAGCCCGACGATCCGGCCGTCGCGAACCAGGAGGTCGAGGCGCAGCAGACCGCCCGGCCGATGGAGGACCTCGGCCGCGGCGTCGTCGCCGTGCGGGCGAGCTCCTCGAGCGTGCTCGTCAGCTGGCGCCTCCTCGGCCTCGACCCCTCGGGCGTCGGGTTCAACGTGTACCGGTCCGCGAACGGCGGCACCTGGACCAAGCTCAACGGCTCGGTCCTCACCGGCGGCACGAACTACACCGACTCGTCCGCGAACCTCTCCCAGGCCAACGCCTACCGGGTCGCCCCCGTCGTCAACGGCTCCGAGCAGGCCCCGAGCGACGCTTTCACCCTGAGCGCCAACCACGCCGAGGAGCCGGTCGTCCGCATCCCGCTGCGCGACGGCGGCGCCGTCAAGTTCACCTGGACCGGCGATCTGAACGGCGACGGCGAGTACGACTACGTCGTCGACCGCCAGACCTCGCCCCAGTCCATCGAGGCCTACACCGGCGACGGCGAGTTCCTGTGGGAGGTCGACCTGGGCCCCAACAGCACCAACCAGGACAACATCGAGCCCGGTTCGGCCACCGTCGACGTCGGCCACAACGACGGCGTGACCGTGTACGACTTCAACGGCGACGGCTTCGCCGAGGTCGCCCTCAAGATCGCCGACGGCGTCACCTTCGGCGACGGGCAGACCTGGACGCACTCGGACGACGACAGGCAGTGGCTCGCCATCCTCGACGGCCGGACCGGCGCCCTGCGCAACTACTCGGCCATTCCGACCGACTACCTCGCGGACGGCCCGCTGGCCGCGCGCTTCGGCGTCGGGTACCTCGACGGCGTCACGCCGAGCCTGGTGGCGTTCATGAAGAACCGCAAGGACGACGGGTCCTTCAACCTCGTGATCGCCGCCTGGAACTGGAGCGGCACCAATCTGACCCAGAAATGGAAGTGGCTGCGCGGCAACACCAACGCGCCCGACGGCCACAACACCCGCATCATCGACGTGAACGGCGACGGCAGGGACGAGGTCGCCGAGATCGGCTTCGTCCTCAACGGCGACGGCACCCTCCGCTACTCCCTCGCGAGCCAGGGGATCATCCACGGCGACCGGTTCCACATCGCCGACATCGACCCGTCCCGGCCGGGCCTCGAAGGCTATGGCGTGCAGCAGAACAACCCCTCCGGCCTGCGCGAGTACTACTACGACGCCTCGACCGGGCAGATGATCTGGAAGCACACCCTCTCCGGCACCGCCGACGTCGGCCGCGGCATGGCCGGGGACGTCGACCCGAACCACCCGGGCATGGAGGTCTGGTCCTTCGACGGGCTCTACAACGCCGCGGGCAACCGGCTCACCGAACCGGACACCAGCCTGCGGCCCTGGCCGCAGCTGGGCCTGTGGTGGGACGGCGACGTCACGATGGAGCTGCTCAACGCCGGCAAGATCGAGGAGTGGGACCCGGCGAACCCGCGCCCGACCGGGAGCCTGCCCCGCCTGGAGTCCACCTGGAACTACGGCGCGGTCACCGCCGCGCAGAGCGGCCCCACGCTCGTCGGCGACCTGTTCGGCGACTGGCGCGAAGAGGTCGTCTACACCAACGCCGCCTACGACGAGCTGGTCGTCTTCACCACCGACCGGCCCTCGAGCACCCGGCTGTACACCCTCGCCCACAACCCGGCCTACCGCAACGCCATGACCCTGCACGGCTACATGCAGTCCCACCACGTCGACTACTTCCTCGGCGCGGGCATGAGCACCCCGCCCCGGCCCGCCATCACCTACTGAACCCCGCCGTCCCGCCCGGCACCCCGGGCGGGACGGCCCCCGCAGCCCGATCCGAACGATCACGGCACGGCGCTTGACAGGTTTGGAAAGCGCGTTCTAAGGTGTCGGCACGGATGTTAAAACGATTTAAGTTTCTCGATTCCGAGCCGGTCGGCACCCCGACCCGACGGCCCGGGACCCCTCGCCGCAAAGGAGCGCACAAGCCATGACCCCCTTCCCGATCCGCCGCCGGAGCGTTTTGACCGGTGCCGCGGCCGCCGCCGCCCTCGGAGCGACCGCCGCGTGCGGCGACGACGGCGGCGCGGCAGGCACCGCCGACGACCCGATCGAGATCAGCTTCGAATGGTGGGGCGACGACGCGCGCGCCGAACTCACCAAAGAGGCCATCGCCCTCTTCGAGTCCAAGAACGAGGGCATCAAGGTCCAGGCGAACTTCGCCGACTACGCCGCCCACTGGGAGGGCCTGACCGGCCGCATGGCCTCCCGCGACCTGCCCGACGTCTTCCAGATGGACTACCCGCGCCTGCGCCAGTTCGCCGCCAGCGGGATGCTCCTGCCCCTCGAGGGCGTCGTGGACACCGACGACTTCCGCGGCGGCCTCCTCGACTGCGGCCGCGTCGACGACCAGCTCGTGGCCGTCCCCGTCGCCGGCAACACCCTCGGCCTGATCTACCGCGCCGACATCTTCGAGGCCAACGGCGTCGCCGTGCCCGAGGCCGGCTACACCTGGGACGACTACGTCGCCCTCCTCACCGACCTGCGCGGCAAACTCGACGAGGGCTCCTGGGGCGGCGAGGACTGGGCCCGCTCCTACCTGTTCATGGAGATGTGGATCCGCCAGCAGGGCGGCGTCTTCTACTCCGAGGGCGCCGACGCCCTCGGCTTCACCAAGGACCAGCTCGTCGCGTACTGGAACACGTGCGCCCCGCTCATCGAGCAGGACCTCGTCCCCGACGGCGAGGAGATGGCCGCCTTCGCCACCGACGGCATGGCCGAAGGCGTGATCGCCTCCGAGATCCGCTGGGACAGCGCCATCACCGGGTTCCTGCCCACCGTCCAGGAGCAGGGCGGGCAGCTCGCCCTCACCGCCCCGCCGACCACCGACCCCGCCAACCTCGGCATCTACCTCAAACCCTCGATGCAGCTGGTGGTCTCCGGGACCACGGAGTACCCCGAGGCCTGCGCGAAGTTCATCGACTTCTTCCTCGGCGACCCCGAGGCCGTCGCGATCCTCGGCACCAACCGCGGCATCCCCGCCAAGACCGCGAGCATCGACGCCATCGAGCTCGACGAGGCCTCCCAGGCCGTGCTCGACTACGAGGCGAGCGTCGCCGACTTCATCCAGCCGGCCCCGCCCGTCCCGCCGTCCGCCGCCGGGGCCATCGAGGCGAAGTACATGGAGATCTACGAGCAGGTCCAGTACGCCGCCATGACGCCCGCCGACGCCGCGGACCTGTTCTTCACCGAGGCCGAGACCCTCTTCGCCTCCGAGCAGTGACCGAACGTCCGAGGGGCGACCCCCCGTCGCCCCTCGGCCGTTCACTCCCGTTGGCCCCCAAGTGTTTCGGGCCGACCGACCCGCGACCCGCCCCGGACTTGACACCCCCGCCGCGGCCGTGAATCATTGTTTCAGTAACCGTTTGTACGACGAATTTCAACAGAGGTGGATGCGGTGGCCCGAAAGGCAGCCAAGATCGGGGACGGCCCGCGCCACACCACGATCCGCGAGGTGGCCGAGCTGGCGGGCGTCTCCGTCGCCACCGTCTCGCGCATCCTCTCGGGGACCTACCCGGCCGCGCCCGCGACCCGCGCCAAGGTCATGCGCGCGGTCGAGGAACTCGACTACGTCGCCAACCACCACGCCCGCGCGCTCCAGGGCACCACCCGGGGGAGCATCGCCATCATCGTCAACTCGGTGATCTCCCCGCACTACGCCCATGTGGCCCAAGGCGTCCAGACCCAGGCCGCCGAGGACAACCGCCTCTGCCAGATCGGCACCACCGGCGGCGAGGCCGAACGCGAACTGGCCATGGTCCAGTTCATGCGCGAGCAGCACCCCGAGGCGGTGATCCTGGTCGGCAACGTGGCCGCCGACGAGGAGTACCGGGCCCGCATGAGCCGCTACGCGCACGCGCTCGCCGCGATCGGCTCCCGGCTCGTGCTCTGCGGCCGCCCGCCCCTGGGCCCCGACGTGCCCGCCATCGTCGTCGAGTACGACAACACCGGCGGCGCGTTCGCCGCCACCAGCCACCTGCTCTCGGGCGGCCACAAGCGCATCCTGTTCCTGGGCCGGCGCACCGGCTACACGACCGCCGACGCCCGCATCGACGGCTACCGCAAGGCCCTCGCCGCACACGGCGTCGAACACGACCCGCACCTGGAGGTCGACGGCACCTTCGAGCGGTTCGAGGGCTACCGGATGATGAAGGAGCGCCTGGCCTCCGGGGCCCCGGACTTCACCGCCGTGTTCGCCGCCAACGACCAGATCGCCGCCGGCGCCAGGCAGGCGCTGGTCGAGACCGGCCTGCGCATCCCCGAGGACGTCTCCATGGTCGGCTTCGACGACCTGCCGCCCGCGATGGACATCGACCTCACCACGGTCTCCCTCCCGCACGAGGAGCTGGGGCGCATCGCCGTGCGCCTCGCCCTGCAGCACGCGCGGATGGGCGGCGCGCCGCCGCACACCGTCCTCGGCACCCACCTGGTCATTCGCGGCTCGGTGCGCCCGCTCCTGCCGATCTGACCGGTGTTCGGGCCCTCGCCGCTCCACTGCGGACCCCTACACTGCTGAGAGTGCCGCAAACCGATCGGAGCCGCCCCATGCCACAGGACGTCGTCGTCGTGCACGCGAACGAGACCCCGCCCGAGACCTGGTCGGGAGCGGTCTTCCTCGCCGGACCCCTGCCGCGCGCGGACAACGCCGTCTCCTGGCACCCCGAGGCGATCCGGCTCCTGCGCGAGCAGTGGCGCGGCGACGGCACCCTCGTGGTGTTCTCGCCCGAGCCGCGCGGCGGCCTCGAAGCCGACTACGACGGCCAGATCGCCTGGGAGGAGCGCAGCCTCCACCTCGCGGACGTGATCCTCTTCTGGGTGCCGCGCGACCTGGCGACGATGCCCGCGTTCACCACCAACATCGAATGGGGCATCTGGCACGCCACCGGCAAGGCCGTGCTCGGCGCGCCCGAGGACGCGCCCGGCAACGCCTACCTCTTCCGCCAGGCCGAGACCCGCGGCGTCCCCAGCGCCTTCACGCTCGACGGCGCGGTCGCCCACGCGCTCGACCGGATCGGCACCGGCGCGGTCCGCACCGGCGGCGAACGGGAGATCCCGATCTTCCTGTGGCGCAGCGACAGCCTCCAGACCTGGCTCGCCGCGCAGCAGCGCGCCGGGAACACCCTCCTGGCCGCGCGCGTCGTCTGGGCCTTCCGGGTCGGCCCCGCCAGGGCCGTCCACTACTGGGCGCTGCACGTCAGCGTCCACGTCGGCGCCGAAGACCGCGTCAAGGACAACGAGGTCGTCATCTCGCGCCCCGACACGGCCGTGGTCGTCCTCTACCGGCCCGCGCCCGACCCGGACGACACCGCCGTGGTCCTGGTGCGCGAGTTCCGCAGCCCCGCATCGACACCCGACGGCTTCGTGCACGAACCGCCCGGCGGCAGCGGCCCCGGGCCCGTCGACGCCGCACAGGCACTCGCCGAAGTCGAGGAGGAGACCGGCCTCGTGCTCACCGCCGACCGGCTCCGCCCCCTCGGCAGCCGCCAAGTCGCCGGCACGATCTCCGCCCACCACGCGCACCTGTTCGCCGCCGAGATCACCGAAGCCGAACTCGCCGCGCTCGCCGCCGCACCCGGGCCGCACGGCGTGGGCGGGGGAGAGGTGACCTGGATCGAGATCACGACGTTCGGCCAGATCCGCAAGAACCCCCTGGCCGACTGGGCCAGCCTCGGCATGATCTCCCAGGCGCTCACCGGCTGAACCCACGGCAATGCGATCATGCTGTCGTACCCGAGTGAACGGAGTGGCGACGGTGGACGACGCGAACGGCCTGCCCCCGCGGATCGGGATCGACCGCCCCGGCTCCTTCAGCCGATCGGTCTTCCATGAGCGCCACCCGGTCCTCATCGCGAACCTCCTCGAGGACTTCCCCTACCCGCCCCGCATCCGCGCCGAACTCGAGGAACTGCTCGCCGAATCCCTCGACGGCACCGTGCCCGCCGAGCCGCCGCCCGGCCCGGACACCGCCGCCTGGGCGGCCCAGCTCGCGCCGTACGCGGGCAAGCCTTGGAACGACCTGCCGTTCCTGTGGGCCGAGGCCTACTTCTACCGCCGCCTCCTCGACGCCGTCCAGTACTTCGACCTGTCCAGTCCCTGGCGCGGCGTCGACCCCTTCGCCCCGCAGAAGGGCCGCCAGCACGACGGCCCCGAGATGCTGCGCGACCTCGACGCCTACGCCGCGCTGGCCGAGACCGACCCCGCCGAGCGACGCCGATCGCTCCTGCACGCCGCGCTCTGGGGCAACCAGGCCGACCTGGGCTTCCGCACCAACAATCTCCAAGCGGGCCAAGGCGAGAGCGCCGGAGACGTCGTGGTCGACGACAGCGACGCCGTCGCCGAACTCCTCGACGCGCCCGGACACGCGCCCGTGATCGTGGTGGCCGACAACGCCGGACGCGAGATCACCGCCGATCTCGCCCTCATCGACAGCCTCCTGGAGACCGGGACGACCGCGGTCGAACTGCACCTCAAGGCCGACCCGTTCTTCGTCTCGGACGCGACCGGCCAGGACGTGCTCGCGACCCTCGACGCGCTCGACTCCATCCCCAACGAGCCCGCCGGCACGCTCGCGACCCGCCTGCGGGAGGCGATCGGCACCGGACGCCTCGAACTGCGCACCCACGGCTTCTACACGCTTCCTTCGACGTACCGCGAACTCCCGGCCGACCTCGCGACCGAATTCGCTGCGGCCAAACTCGTGATCCTCAAGGGCGACCTGAACTACCGGCGCCTCACCGGCGACCGCGAATGGGACCCCGCCACGCCCTTCGACACCGTCGCGTCCTATTTCCCCGGCCCGGTGGCCGCGCTGCGCACCGCCAAGTCCGACCTCGCCGTCGGCATCGACCCGGCCCGCCTCGCCGAACTCGACCAGGACACTCCGGACTGGCGCACCAGCGGCACGCACGCGATGATCCAGGTGCGCCGTTGATCCCAGGATCGGCAAGCGGCATCATTGCATCGTGAGGCCCGATCCGGGCCCGCACGCGAGAAGGAGGCGGCAGGTGCCGGTCGACGAGTACTTCACCGAGATGTTCCGCGGCATGGCGGCCGCCCGCGCCGCGGCACGCCCCGACGAGGACCCCGAGGCCCTGGTCGAGGCCTACCTCCAGGACTACCGCGCCGACACCGAGCGCTGGGACACCACCGGCGTCGCCGTCGAGGACACGCTGATCGAAGGCCCGCACGGCCCCGTCCCGATCCGCGTCTACCGCCCCGAGTCGCCGACCGGCGCCCTCCTGTGGGCCCACGGCGGCGGCTTCCGCCACGGCGACATCGACATGCCCGAGGGCCACATCGTCAGCATCGAACTCGCCCGCCGCGCCGCCGTCACCGTCGCCTCGGTCGACTACCGCCTCGCCGACGGGGAGGTCCGCTACCCCGTCCCGATCGACGACGTCCACGCCGCCTGGACCTGGCTCTGCTCGCAGGACCTGCCCGAAGGCGGCCCGGTCGCCATCGGCGGCGCCAGCGCCGGAGCCGCCCTCGCACTCTCGGCCTCCTTGCGCGCCAGGGACTCCGGGCCCCGTCTACCCGACGCGCTCCTGCTCGCCTACCCGTTCGCGCACTACCCGAACCCGGCCCTGAGCCCGGCGCTCAGCGTCGAGATGGCGCCCCTGCCGTTCCGCTTCGAGCCCGAGGGCGTCGAGGAGATGGTCCGCAACTACGTCGGCCGCATCAGCGACGTCCCCGCCGACGCCCTGCCGGGTGCGGCGCGCCTCGACGGACTGCCCCGCACCCTGATCCTCGCCGCCGAGTACGACGACCTGCGCGCCTCGGCCGAACTCCTCGAACGGCAGCTGCGCGAGGCCGGCGTCCCGGTCGAGGCGTATCTGGCCCTCGGCATGACGCACGGCCACCTCAACCACTCCCCGAACGTGCCCGAGGTGGGCCGGTCGCTCGACTTCTTCGCGAAGGGCCTGAACGGCTAAGCGCTCACGTGGGCGGTCGCGCGGATCTCGACGCGCATCCCCGGAGCCCCGAGCGCGGCGACGCCGATCTGCGTCCAGATCGGCGCGCGGTCGCCCATGCGTTTGCGGTACTGCTCGGACATGACCCGGGTCGGCTCGGCGCCGATCTCGTCCGGGGCGTCGGGCACGTGGAAGGAGTCCACGGCCACGACGTCCCGCCAGGTGGCGCCCACGGTGGCGAGCGCCCGCTCCACGTTGTCGAAGGCCTTGACGATCTCGTCCTCCAGTGAGGCGGGGAAGTTCGGGAAGTCCTCGTCGGACCAGCCGCCCTGCCCCGAGATCTCGACGCGGTCGCCGATGCGGACGGCCTGGTGGTAGTGCAGCCGCTCTTTCAACATCTCGCCGTACCCGGGGGTGACGGCGAACTGGGGGTCGCTCATGGCATTCCTTCCGATTGACTTCATGCTTGAAGTAAACGTAGCACGTTTAACTTCAAGCATGAAGTCATGCCGGTTGGGTACAGTGTCGCCATGACTGCCCGCCCGACCCCGGACACCGTCGGGGACCCGCCCGACGACCTGTGGCTGAACGCCGAAGAGAAGGAGGCGTGGACGGGACTGGTCTCCCTCGTCCTGCTCCTGCCCGGGCAGCTCGACGCGCCGCTCCAGCAGCACTCGGGCCTGAGCCTCTTCGAGTACCTGACCCTCAGCCACATCTCCGAGGCCCCGGACCGGCGCCTGCGCATGAGCGAACTGGCCTTCCTCGCCAACGGCTCCCTCTCGCGCCTGTCCAACGTCGTCAAGCGCTTCGAGCAGCGCGGCTGGGTCGAGCGCTCGCCCGACCCCGAGGACGGCCGGTACACCGTCGCGGCCCTCACCGACGCCGGCTACGACGTGGTCGTGGACGCCGCCCCCGTGCACGTCAGGGCCGTCAGGCAGCTCGTACTGGACCCGCTGACCGCCGAGGACCAGGAGGCGCTGGCCCGGATCGCCGCGAAACTCCGCGTCCGCCCCGCCGACCTCGCCTGACGCGGCGGTCCCGCCGGTGTCCTGCCGGTGTTCCGCCTTGCGCCCCGGGCCGCCTGCGCGCAGAATCATAGGTGCACGGGGCGGCTTTCGGTCATTTCCGCGAGTCCCGTCTCGATTTCTGGAGCCGAGGCCCTCGGCCGTCGGACGTTCGCAGCTCCCACTCGGACAACGACGGCCGGGGGCCTTATCGTTGCCCGGCGGTCGGAAGCGACCTTGGACTGATGACCGTTCAGTGATGGATTCGTGGCGACCGAGGTGAGATTCGAGCGGGTGGCCCGGATTCGCGCGCCTCCGGTTTTCTCGAGATCGAAGGAACGGATCAATGCTGACACTGACCGAAGACGACCCGCGCGCCGTCGGAGGGCACCGCCTGCTGGCCCGGCTCGGGCAGGCCGGTACGGGGCAGGTGTATCTCGCGGTCGACCCGGAGGGCCGGCCGATCGCCGTCAAGCGCCTCCCGCGCGACCTCGCGGCCGACCCCGCAAGCCGACAGCGGTTCGCGCTGGAGACGGCAGCGGCCCGGAGCGTCGTCGGCCCCCGCACCGTCCGAGTCGTGGACGCCGACATCGCCGCCGCCGAGCCGTGGTCGGCGACGGCGTTCGTACCGGGCCCGACACTGCTGCACGCGATCGAGGCGGCCGGGCCGCTCCCCGAGGACTTCGTGCGACGCATCGGTGCCGAACTCGCCTCCGCGCTCGGCGACGTCCACGCGGCCGAACTCGTCCACGGGGACGTTCAGCCCTCGAACGTGCTCCTGTCACCGGCCGGGGCCGTGCTGACGGGCACCGCCCGCACGCCGGACCTCTCCGCGACCGAGGCGTTCACGCGGGCCGGAGTCGGGCCGGCCTCGCCCGGATACATGTCGCCCGAGGAGGCCGAGTCCAGGGGGCTCACCGGGAGCTCAGACGTCTTCAGCCTCGGCTGCCTCCTGGCCGCGGCCGCCTCGGGTCGGCCGCCGTTCGCGGGCGCATCGATCCCGCAGCAGCTCTATGCGGTCGTGCACGGCGAACCGGACCTCGCCGCGGTTCCGGAGTCCCTGCGCGCACCGATCGCGGCCTGCCTCGCCAAACTCCCCGAGGACCGGCCCACCCCGGACGGCCTGCGCGCAATCCTGGAGCAGGGCGGTGCGGCGGACGCCGAGGTGCCGCCGATCGCGGCGACCTACGCGGCCAAGCAGGAGGCGGCGATCAACGCGCTCCAAGCCGCCGCGCTCGACCGTCCGGAGACGGCCGATCCCGCCCCCGCCTTTCGACCACAGGCGCCCGCCACCCGACGTCGGCGGACTCCCGCACTGATCGCCGCGGCCGCGATCAGCGCGCTCATCGCGGTGGTCGTGCTCAGCATCGTCTTCAGGCCCGGTACGGGCGAGCCCGAAGGCGTCATGGCCGCCGAGGACGCCGGATCGGCGCCGAGCGCGGCTCTCGAGGAGCCGACCGCGGAACCGGTGGTCCCGGCCGAGATCTGCCCGCTGGTCGATACCGACGCACTGCTGGCGATGAGCCCGCCGGGTACCACCGTCGGGTCGGTCGACGAACGCGACAACCCCGATTACGGGATCGAGACCTGCACGATCCACTTCTCCGTGGACGGCGAACTCAACTGGCTGGACATCTGGATCCAGCACCGCGGCGTCAACGACGACATTCAAGTGGCCTTGTGCGAACTCGGTGAATGCGGCTACTCCGGGCTGCAGCGACCCTTCGGGGAGTCCACGGAGCGCCCCTGGACCGAGGGCGCCTTGGCCGAAAGGGCCAACGGCGACTTGGTGATGGCCTGGTTCACCGACCACGTGGGCGTCACGGTGGGACCCTTCAACGCGATCGACGCCAGTTCGGAAGCCGAACGCGACTTCCTCTTCGACCTGGGCGTCGCCATCTACGACATCCTCTACGAGCAGGGCTGACCCGGCGACGCAAGGACTGCTCGCGAGAATCCCGGGCGGTCGCCGTCCGGCCCGCCCGGGATTCTCGAACGACCCTTCGGCGGTCAGTCCGTCCAGAGCGCGAGCCGGCCCCTCGCGATGAGGAGCGTTCCGTTGTCGACGAACCTCAAGAAGCGCGCGTAGGTGTTCTGCACGTTGAAGGAGGCGATCCGCTCGTACGCGGCGGTGTCCCACAGCGTCACGGCCCCACTGGCGTCGCTGGCGGCGAGGACGGAGCCGTCAGGGCTGAACGCCAACGACCAGACCTCGTCCGTGGGCTCGTTGAAGGCGTTGAGCTCGTTCAACTCGAAGGAGTCCAATCCGGTGCAGTCATACAGCATCACGACGCCGTCGCCGGTGTCGGTCACGGCCCCCGCGGCGAGCGTGCTCCCGTCGGCGCTGAAAGCGATGCACCGCAGCTCGCCGGAAACGTAGGTGCCCGCGACCGGTTCGAACGTGTCGGCGTTCGCGATCCCGATGAAGTCGCCGAAGGCCGCGCCCGCGGCGATGAACGCTCCGTCGGGGGTGTACGCGAGGTGCTCCATCGAGATCGCGGGACGCTCCTCCGATACCCAGATCCGACTGTCGAAGTCCGCGATCAACTCCAGTGTCGCGGCGTCCCAGATCCGCACCAGCCCTTCACCGTGGCCGCCGGTCGCGAACGCGGACCCGTCCGGACGGAAGGCGGCCCCTGCCACAGCGCCTTCCACGGCCCACTCGCCGGTCTTCGTGCCGTTGCCGGTGTCCCAGACCTCGATGAAGCCCTCATGGGTGTACTCACCACCGGTGCCGACCACGAGCAGCCCGCCGTCCGGGCTCAGCGCCAGCTCTGCGCCATAGGACGTCGGGAACGTCGCGATCTCCTTCCACGTCCCGAACTC
Source organism: Glycomyces harbinensis (assembly GCF_900101745.1). Taxonomy (GTDB): domain Bacteria; phylum Actinomycetota; class Actinomycetes; order Mycobacteriales; family Micromonosporaceae; genus Glycomyces; species Glycomyces harbinensis. The sequence continues at coordinate 227,230 of NZ_FNAD01000001.1, forward strand.
CCGCAGCACGGTCTCGTTGCCCTGGCTCACGTCGACCAGCAGGGACCGGGTGTGGGCCAGCAGCTTCCCGTCATGGCTGACCGTCACGGCGAGCGCCGCCTCCGGTTCGATGACCTCCTCCAACGTCCACTTCCCGTCCGATCCGCCTCGGCGGGTCAACGCGTACGCACCGCCACCTGCGACCGCCGCGGCGCCGGCGGCGATGCCGCCGTAGAGAAGGCCGCGGCGCCGCACCGGCGCCGCGAGCGGACCCGGCCCGGCCTCTGCTCCAGCCACCGGCTGGAGCGGCCGCACGGCGTGCGGGCCGAGCAGGTCGACCGGCGCGGCGACGAAGACCGTGCGCCCCAGGGTGTCGACCGCGAGCTCGGCGCCGGTCTCGGCAGCGAGGTGGTCGTAGAGTTCACGGGCCGAGACGTAGCCGTCGCGGTCGCCGTCCGCGGCCCGGGTCCGGAGGCCCCGCACGATCGCCTCCGTGAGGACGGTGCGGGGGACCGGCGGCGATGCTCCAGTGCCGCCGACGTTCTCGGTGGGGACCGGTGCAGTGATGACGAACCGCCCGGGTCCGTCCAGCGCCGCCGAGAGGTCGACGCCGCCGCCTTCCCACAGGCAGTCGAGCGTGAGCACGATCCGCCGCGAAGGGCACCTGGTCATCCACTCGTCCAGCAGGTCGACGGCGATCGCGGTGGAACCCGGGTACCGGGACTGCGTGTCCCCCATGGCGAAGTGCCATCGGCCGCGCTCGTCGGACACGGCGCGACAAGCGAGATGGAGCCAGACCAGATCGTCCGGACCGGACTCGACGAAGAACGGCTCCAGAGCCCGAGCGGCCGCGCCGCGGGAGACATCGTTGAGGAACCCGGTCGTGAAGCCGCACCTGGACCGCGGGTCGCAGAGGACCCCGGCGAGCGCCTCGCCGTCAACGGTCGCGGAGGGAACCTCCCCCAGCCCCGGGTCGGTGTACTGCCGGTTCGCGATGACCAACGCTCGACTTGCCATGCTGCCAACTCCAGTTCGCTCGGACGGACCGGCTCATCCTCGGCAGAGGAGTCCCCGATCGGTCACGAAACGGTCATGGGGGACGAGCATTGCGAACTCGGCAGCGGTGGGACGGCCGGAACCCTTGAGCAGGGCGGCGAACGGCCTCGGGTCCGTCGCTCAGCGCCCGCCTGCGGCGTGGTGGCGGAAGCGGTCGGCCACCGCGGTCTCGACCCGGGCGAGGTCGCCGCCCCGCTCCTGGAGCTCCCACAGCCCCATCGTCAGCCGGTGCGCCTCGCGCTCGCGCTCCGAGTGCCGGTAGGTCCACTCGTACATGTCGAACAGCGGCCACCACGTGTACCCGACCACGTCCACACCGGACTCGCGCAGGTCCCGCACCGCCGCTACGGACTCGTCGAGCCAGTCGATGCGCGCCTTCACCGAGTCGGTGACGCACGTTTCGGTCAGCATCACCGGCGCCCCGTAGCGCTCCGCCGCCCCGCGCAGCAGCTCGACCAGCCCGGCGGTGCCGTCGTCGCGCGCCGGGCGCGGATCGGGGAACCCGCCGGAGTGGAACACCCCGGCCTCGAACACCTCGGTCGAGTGCAGCGGGTAGTAATTGACCCCGACCACGTCCGGGTGCACCGGGCCGGCCGCGAACCACGCCAGGTCCTCATCGGACCACCCGTGTGCGGTCAGGAACGGCGCCAGCGGATGCGATCCGCCGACGCGGCCGGTCACCAGGTCCTCCACGAGGTGGACCTGCTCCTTCAGTCGCGCCGCGTGCTCGCGGTGCTCGGGCGCCTCGACGTCGCCCACGTACCGCATCCCCGCGTCCACGTGCACGAAGACCGCCTTGTCGCCCAGGACGTCGCGCATGGCGCGCTGCGCCAGCACGAACCCGCGCCCGAGCTGCTTCACGATGGCGCTCAGGCCCTCCGGGCCCGACAGGTACGGCGGCCAGTACGCGTACTCGCCGGAGAACTGCGCGTGGATCATCGGCTCGTTCACCGGCGTGTAGTCGCCGAACCCCAAGTGGGCGTAGCGCTCGGCGACCCGCGCCGAGTACGCCGCGACCCGCTCGGGGTAGTCCGGGTTGGCGAACTGGCCCTCCAGCCACAACGGCGTCCCGTAGTGCATGAGGTCCACCACCGGCCGCAGGCCCAGCTCCGCGAAGCGGTCCATGACGCGGTCGAGCCAGCCCCAGTCCCAGCGTCCGGGCTCGGGCTGGATCCGGTACCAGGGCACGCCCCACCGCACCAGCTCGGCGCCCGCGTCGCTCGCCAGGCCGAGGTCGGCGTGCCACTTCGCGTAGTGCTCGGTGAGCTCGTACTCGTCGATCGGCCGCTGCCCGGGGCCGGCCTGGGGTACGAAGGTGTCCTCGACACCGACGGCGAAGTGCAGCGATCCGTCGCGGTGCCATTGCGGGGGAGCGGTCATTTGATTCCTGTCGTGGCGATGTTCTCGATGAAGCGGCGTTGTACGAAGAGGAACGCGACGACCAGCGGCACGATCGCGACGAGCGAGCCGGCCATCATCACGCCGTGCGGCACGATGCCGCTCGGCCCGGTCAGGAGCGTCAGGCCCGAGGTGATGGTGCCCATCTCGGCGTCGGTGGTGAACACGAGCGGCCACAGCAGGTCGTTCCAGTTGTTGACGAACGTGAACAGCCCCAGGGTCAGCAGCGCGGGCATCGCGTTCGGCAGCACGATGGAGCGGAAGACCCGGAACTCGCCCGCGCCGTCCATGCGCGCGGCCGCGTCGATGTCGCGGGGCAGCGCGAGGAAGAACTGGCGCAGGAAGAAGATCCCGAACGCGTCCGCGGCGCGCGGCGCGATGAGCCCGGTGTACGTGTTGACCCAGCCCAGGTCCGCCACCAGCTGGTAGAGCGGGATCAGGGTGGCCTGGAACGGGATCATCAGCGTCGCGATGATCGCGATCAGGAGCACCTTGCGACCGGCGAAGTCGATGCGCGCCAGGGCGTACGCCGCCAGCGAGTCGAAGACCAGCGCGAAGACGGTGACGCCGCCCGCGAACAGGAAGCTGTTCCCGATCAGCCGCAGGAACGGCAGCTCGGAGGTGACCTCCTGGAGGTTGTCCAGCGTCCACGTGTCCGGCATCAGGCTCGGCGGGAACGCGTTGACCTCCCCGGCGGGCTTGAACGCGGTGAACACGATGATCGCGATGGGCAGCAGCACGACCGCGCTCACACTGAGGAGCGCCAGTGTCGCGAGGACGGTGCTCGGGCGGAGTTCGCGCAGCCTCCTGCGCGTCGAGGCGAGGACGCTCATGCCATGTCCTTTTCTTTGCGGCCGAAGAACACGAACTGCACCAGGCTCAGGATCAGCGTCGCGACGAGCAGCACATAGGACAGCGCCGAGGCGAAGCCGATGTCGAGCTTCTTGAAGCCGGACTCGTAGATCTCCATGACCACGGTCTGCGTGTGGCCGTAGGGACCGCCGCCGGTCATGACGTAGATCTGGTCGAAGGCCTGGAGCGCGGCGATGGTCGCGAAGACGAGCACGAACGCCATCGTGTTGGACAGCAGCGGCAGCGTGACGTGCCGCAGGCGCGACCACGGCCCGGCCCCGTCGATCCGCGCGGCCTCGTACAGCGAGCTCGGGATGTCCTGGAGTCCGGCGAGGAAGATGACGAAGTAGAAGCCGAACAGCTTCCACACCGCCACGAGCGCGACCGCGGGCATGGCCAGGCCCGGGTCCTCCAGCACGTTCCCCATCTGGATCCCGGCGCCGCGCAGCCAGTAGTTCAGCAGGCCCACCTGCGGGTCGATCAGGTAGCTCCACGCGAACGCGGCCACGGCGAACGAGACCACGAACGGCACGAACAGCGCCGTGCGGAAGAACGACCGGAACGGCATGTGCGGGCTGTTGAGCAGCAGCGCCAATCCGAGCGCCGCGATCACGGCGGTCGGGGTGAACAGCAGCGTGTACAGCGCCGTGTTGGTCACCGCGCTGAGGATGTCGGGATCGGTGAAGACGGTGACGTAGTTCTCGAGCCCGACCCACTCCTCGCGGCCGAACCCGCTCGCGTCGGTGAACGACAACCGCAGCGCGGAGATCATCGGCCAGACCACGAACAGGCCCAGGATGATCAGCGCCGGGGCCAGGAACAGGAACGCCTTCACGCCCCGCCCCGTCGGGCTGCCGGTGGCGCGACGACGTCCGCCCAGCGGCGCCGGCGGGCGGTACCGGCGGACCGGCGGATGGTCAGCACTCATGGTTTCCTCTCAAAGTCCATGCGGCTCAAAGTCAAAGCGGCGGGGGACGCCCCCCGTGGGCGTCCCCGCCGCCGTGTCAGTCGTCCAGCGCGGCCTGGATCTCGGCCTGCGCCTCACCGAGGAGCGTGTCGACGTCCTCGCCCGCGACGGCCTTCTGCGTCAGCTCGTCGATCGCGCTGAGCACGTCGACGCTGTTGACCACTCCCGGCAGCAGGGGCCGGCCGGTCTCGGCGATCTCGGTCAGCGAGGCGACCACCGGGTTCTCGGCGACCGCTTCGGCCGGGACGTCGGTCCGCAGCGGCGGCCATCCGGAGCCGAGCGACCACTTGACCGAGTTCTCCTCGCTGAGGAAGAACGAGAGGAACTCCTCGGCCGCGGCCTGCTCGGCGCTGCTGGTGTCGACCGTGACCGCCATCGAGACGCCGATCGCCGAGGCGGCCTGCTCCGCGGGTCCGGCCGGGATCGGCGCGATCGCGTAGTCGATGCCGTTCTCTTCGGCGATCGAGGCCATCCAGGGACCGCCGACGGTCATGGCGGCCTTGCCGCCGCTGAACAGCTCGTCGGCGCCGATGCCGTCGACACCGGTGGGGGAGATCTGGTCGGCCGCGATCGCGTCGCTCCAGAACTCGAGCGTCTCGGCGTTCTCCGGCGAGTCGATCACGGCGTCCTCGCCGTCGACGATGTCACCGCCGTTGCCGTAGAACAGGGAGGGCCACAGTCCATTGGCGACCGTCGCGTGGTCGGGGAGCACGACGCCGTACTGCTCGGGCGTGCCGTCGCCGTCCTCGTCCACGGTGAGCTGCTTCGAGGCCGCGACCCACTCGTCCCAGGTCTGCGGGAAGGCGCTCACGCCGCCCGCCTCGAACAGCGCGGTGTTGTAGTAGACCGCCAGCGGCACGAAGCCGCTCGGGACGCCGAACTTCTCGCCCTCGACCTCTTCCATCGCGGCGGCGCCGGGAACCAGGTTCGCGGTGTTGCTCGCCTCGTCGGCGTAGAAGTCGTCGAGCGAGGCGAACGCGCCCTTCGCGGCGTACACCGGCAGGCGCTCGGCCGGCATGGCGACGAGGCCGGGGCCCTCGCCCGCCGAGAGCGCGGTGAGCAGCGTGTCGTCGATGCTGTCCCAGGTCTTCAGCTCGGTGTCGATGGTGATGTCGTCGTGCGAGGCGTTGAAGTCGTCGACGATCCCCTCGAGCACGTCGCCGTCGGCCTCGGAGTAGCCGTGCCAGAAGGTGAGCTCGACGGGGCCGCCGTCGTCGCCGCCGCTGGAGCAGCCCGCCGCCAAGAGCGCGAGCGTCGCTCCGACGCCCGTCAAGATCCGCAAGCGTGTCATGTCCGTATTCCCTCTCGATGCGAGACTGCGCTGTCCGCGCCTAGTGCAACGTTGTAGAACATGAGCCTTCTACAACGTTGTAATTTCTGGATCGTACGTCGCCCGTCACACCGCTGTCAACACTGTGCCCCTCCGGCTCAGCCGGGAGGCGCCGACTCGCGCTCGATGATCCTGAAATCGGCCAGTTTCGTGCGCGGCGGGAGGTCCTTGCCCCTGCGGGCGATCCGCTCGAGCAGCGTCTCGACCGCGGTGCGCGCGATCCACTCGCGGCCCGGGTCGATCGTCGTGAGCGAGGGGATCGAGTACGCGGCCTCGTCCAGGTCGTCGATCCCGAGCACCGCCACGTCCCCGGGGACGCGCAGACCCGCCTCCTGGAGCACGCGCATCGCGCCGAGCGCGAGCGTGTCGTTGAAGCCGAACACCGCGTCGAACGGCGCGCCGCCCTCGAGCAGCTCGTGCATGGCGCGCGCGCCGTCGGCCCGGTGCCACAGGGTCGCGCCGGCGACGATGCGCTCGTCGTACTCGATGCCGTTGGCCTCCAGCGCCTCCCGGTAACCGCGCAGGCGCGACCGGGCCGAACCGAAGACCTCCTCCTCGTGCTCGCCGATGACGGCGATGCGGCGCCTGCCCGAGGCGATGAGGTACTCGGTGCCCGCGCGGGTCGCCTCGACGTTGCGCATCGAGACGTGGTCGTTCGGCCAGTCGAACACCGGCTCGCCGAGCAGCACCAGCGGGAAGGGCACCTCCAGCGCGTCGACGTCCTCCTGGCGCATGCCCAGGGGGCTGAGGATGAGGCCGTCGGTCATTCGCAGCCGCGGGCTCTGGAGCAGGGCCAGCTCCCGGTCGCGGTCGCCGCCGGTCTGTTCGACCAGGGTGACCAGGTCGGACCGCTCCGCGGCGGCGATGACGAAGCCGGCCAGCTCGGCGAAGTAGCTGAGGTTGAGTTCGGGGACGGCGAGGGCGATGGCCCCCGTGCGGCCCGAGCGCAGGCTCCGCGCGGTGAGGTTCGGCTGGTACCCCAGCTCGGCGATCGCGCGCTCGACCTTCTCGCGGGTGGCCGGGCGGATGTGCGGGTAGCCGTTGATCACGTTGGACACCGTCTTGAACGAGACGCCCGCGAGGTCCGCGACGTCGTGCAGGGTCGCCGCCATGGCACCTCCTCGAATCACCAAGATCCTACAACGATGCAAACGGACATGCTCCGGGCAAAGCGAAGGCGCCCGCTTCCCCACCGGAAACGGGCGCCGGATCTCGACTAGCCCAGGATCGGGTCGAGGGCCTCGAACCAGTTCGCGGCGATCTTCACGTAGCCGTCCTCGTCGGGGTGGACCCCGTCGTAGGTGTCGACGTCGGGGTCGAAGCCGGTCCACTGGTCGACCACGGTGATCGGGGACTCCGCGGTGGTCAGGCCCGCGGCCCAGGCGGGGATCGCGGCGTTGAAGTCGATCGCCCGCTGCGGGCAGTCGGTGCACCCGAAGGACGCGTCCGGGCGCAGCGGGATGATCTTGGCGACCAGGATCACCGCGTCCGGGTTCAGCTCGCGCAGGTCCTCCACGATGGTCGTGTACGCGGCGAGGATCTGGGCGGGCGGGATCGCCGACCACACGTCGTTCGTCGCGAAGTGCAGCAGCAGCACGTCGGGGGTGTTCAGCTCCAGCCAGGAGTGGACGTTCCCGTTCGCGACCGACTGCGTGACCAGGTAGCCGCCGTGTCCCTCGTGGTCGGGGTCCGACCCGGTCGGGTTGCACGCCTGGGAGAGCGAGCCGACGAAGTCGACCTCGTGGCCGGCCTGGTCGAGCAGGCTCCACAGGTTGCCGCGCCAGCAGCCGGGGCTGCCGGTGATCGAGTCGCCCAGCGGCATGATCCTCACCGGGCCGCCGCCGGGGTCCTCGGTCGGCGTCTCGGTGGGATCGGTCGGCGGATCGGTCGGGTCGACCTGGCCGTCGCACAGGTCGCCGTTGACGGTGACCGCGGCGGGGGCCGCGGTGGCGCCGGATCCGATGAAGCCGAAGACCTCGCGGGTCTGACCCGAGGCGATGGCGGCGTTCCAGCCGACGTCCGAGCCGGTGAAGGCGGTGCCGCTCTGGTCCCAGTCGACGTTCCAGGCGCTGGTGACGGTGGTGCCCGCGGGGAACGTCCACTCGAGGTCCCAGCCGTCGATGGCCTCTCCGGCCGTGATGGCGACGTTGGCCTGGAATCCCGAGCCCCAGCTGCTGACCACGGTGTAGTCGACCTCGCAGCCGTCTTCGGCGAGTACCGGGTTCGCCGTGGCGACCGCGAGGGCGCCGGTGGTGAGCGCCGCGGCCGCCATCGCGGTCACCGTGAGGCGCTTGCGGTTTCGAGTCGTTCGCATATGTCGTTGTCCTTCAGTGTGAGAGAGCGCTCCCAAAGTGAGTGTCGAGGTGAACGGATCGTAGCAAGCTTTAATTTAGTCAGTCAAGTATGGAAATGTGTGCATCCCAGGCCCGCGGCCTAGGGATCCATAGGCCGCGTCACTGTATTTTTCGATAGGCACTCCCTATATGCCGCAAAGGAGACAACTCTTGGACTGGGAGCGGGAGTGGATGAGACAGTCATCACAACCTATCCCTCAAGGAGGAGGCATGGTGTCCGACGCAGCCTCGCAGGCATCCCCCGATGCTCCCGACGCCCCACGCACCGATGTGGACAAAGCCCTGCTGGGCGGCTCCACCTACCGCAGTCTCACCGAACTCGGCGCGGGCGCCGAGGAGAAGTTCGAGAAGGGCCGGCGGCTCGTCGGCTGGTTCCTCGCCCCGCTGGTGTCGATCGTCTTCTACTTCCTCCCGTTCGACATGGCGCGCGACCAGCAGACCCTCGCGGCCGTGCTCCTCGGCGTGGTCGTCCTGTGGATCTGCGAGCCCATCCCCATCCCCGTCGGCGGCCTCATCGGGGTCGGCGCGGTCGTCATACTCGGCGTCGCGCCCTCCGACGACGTGCTGGCGCCCTTCGGCTCCAGTACCGTCTTCACGTTCATCGGCGCGTTCATCCTCGCCCAGGCGATGCTCAAACACGGTGTGGCCCAACGCGTCGCCTACTTCGTCCTGGGCTTGCCCGGCGTCGGCAAGTCCACCGTCCGGACCATCGTCGCCTTCGGCGCCATCACCTGCCTGCTCTCGGCGTTCATCTCCAACACGGCCACGGTCGCGATGCTCATGCCCACCGCCATGGGCATCCTCGCGGTCATCGCGAAGCTCATGCAGGACCAGGGGACCGTCCGCCCCGACTTCGACCCGCTGCGCCTGCGCGTGGGCGCCGCCCTGATGCTCATGCTCGCCTACGGCGCCAGCGTCGGCGGGCTCCTCACCCCGGTCGGCTCGCCGCCGAACCTCATCGGCCGCGGCCTCATCGAGGAGGCCACCGGCGAGCGCATCTCCTTCGGGCAGTGGATGGTCATGGCGCTGCCGATCTGCGCCATCATGTTCGCGGTCCTCGCGGTCGTGCTGATCCTGGTCAACAAGCCGGAGATCCGCCGCATCGAGGGCGTCGAGGAGTACATCCGCGAGCGCCGCGCCGAGCAGGGCCCGATGAGCCGCGCCGAGAAGAACACCGTGATCGCGTTCCTGGTCACCGTGACGCTGTGGCTCATCCCCGCCGCCGTCGGCCTCATCTCCGGCACCGACTCCTCGGCGTACGCCACGGTCTCCGACCGGCTCGACGAGGGCGTCTCGGCCGTCATCGGCGCGTCGCTGCTGTTCATCCTGCCGATCAGCTGGAAGCGCCAGGAGCCCACGCTGACCTGGAAGGACGCCGCGAAGATCGACTGGGGCACCATCCTGCTGTTCGGCACCGGCATCATCTTCGGCGCGCTGCTGTCCTCCACCGGGCTCGCCGAGACCATCGGCAACGGCGCCTCGGACACGCTCGGCATCTCCAGCACGTTCGCTATCACGGCGTTCGCGGTGCTCCTGGCGATCCTCATCTCCGAGACCACGAGCAACACCGCCTCGGCGGCGGTCGTGGTGCCGATCATCATCCCGCTCGCGGTCGCGGCGGGCATCGATCCGCTCGTCCCGGCCATGGCCGCGACCTTCGCGGCGTCGATGGGCTTCATGCTGCCGGTCTCGACCCCGCAGAACGCCATCGTCTACGGCACCGGCGCGGTGCCGATGACGCGGATGATCAGATCGGGCGTCACGTTCGACGTCATCGGCGCGATCGTCATCATGTCGCTCATCGGCGTGATGGTGGCGGCCGCCGGCATCGGAAGCTGAGCCGCGCCGTGCCCCTCTGTCTAGACTTCCGATAGGCGACGCCTATCTATGGGACGGGACCTGTCGGAACTCGGGACGGAGGGGCATGGACGCACGCCAGCTGGGCTACTTCCTCGCAGTGGTCGACCACGGCGGCTTCGGGCGCGCCGCCGATCAGATCCACATCGCGCAGCCCTCGCTCTCCCAGGCGATCGCGAACCTGGAGCGCGAGCTCGGCGTCCCCCTGTTCCACCGGGTCGGGCGCGGCGTGGTGCTCAGCGAGGCGGGCGCCCTCCTCGTCGAGCCGGCCCGCCAGGTCCTGCGCGACCTGGAGGCGGCCCGCTCGGTCGCCCAGTCGGTGAAGGGCCTCCAGCGCGGGCGCCTCGACCTGATCTCCATGCCCTCGCCGGGCATCGAGCCGCTGACGACGATGATGTGCCGGTTCGCCGAGGCCCACCCCGGGATCACGCTCAACGTGGACGGCGCCTTCACCGCCGAGGAGGTGGTCGCGAGCGTGCGCACCGGCGTCGCCGAGATCGGCCTGCTCGGCTCCTCCGGCGCGCTGCACACCGCCGGGCTGCGGGTCCTGCCGATCGGCGACCAGCCGCTGGTCCTCATCTCCCCGCCCGACCACGAGTTCCCGCCCGGCGACACGGTGCGGCACGAGGACTTCCACGGTCTGCGGGTGATCGCCTCCCAGCGCGGAAGCCTCATGCGCCGCTTCGTGGACGACCTCGTCGCGGGCGGCACCGAGATCTTCCTGGCCGCCGAGATCGCCCACCGCACCTCGATCCTGCCGCTGGTCCTGGCCGGGTTCGGGCACGCCGTCATGCCCGCGTCGTGGACGCCGCTCGCCGAGCGCGCGGGCGCCGCCGTCCACCGGATCGAGCCGACGCTGCACCTGCGCGCCTCGCTCGTGAGCCGCCCCGACGGCCTCACCCCCGCCGCCCGGGCGTTCATCGACATGGCCCCGGCCGCAGACCGATAGGAACGCCCGATAACGCCCATCGGAGACCGGTGTTGGACGCGGGTCCCCCCGGCATAGTTCACTCGAATCACCGCCCGCCTCACGGGCCTGAGAGATTCGGAGTTCCCATGGACGCGCCGCGCTTCCGCATCGCCGCCATTCCCGCCGACGGGGTCGGCCGCGAGGTCGTCGCGGCCGGGCGCGCCGTCCTCGACGCGGTCGAACTGAGCGCCGCGGGCCGCTTCGCCCTCGCGTGGGAGGAGTTCCCGTGGGGCTCGGACTACTACGCCGAGCACGGCGCGATGATGCCCGAGGACGGCCTGACCACCTTGCAGGGATTCGACGCGATCTACTTCGGCGCCGTCGGGTGGCCCACCGTCCCCGACCACGTGAGCCTGTGGGGCCTGCGGCTGCGCGTGTGCCAGAACTTCGACCAGTGGGCGAACATCCGGCCGGTGAACTTCCTGCCCGGCGTCACCAGCCCGCTGCGCAAGGCCGACGACACCGACCTCGACTGGGTCGTGGTCCGCGAGAACTCGGAGGGGGAGTACGCCGGGATCGGCGGCCGCAACCTCGCCGCGCGCGGGCGGGGCGGCGAGGTCGCCGTCCAGTCGGCGCTGTTCACCGAGGTCGGCTGCGAGCGGATCATGCGCCTCGCGTTCGACCTGGCGCGCACCCGCGCCCGCAAGAAGGTCTCCAGCGTCACCAAGAGCAACGCCCAGCAGTACGGGATGGTGCTGTGGGACGAGACGTTCCAGCGCGTGGCCGCCGACTATCCCGACGTCGAGACCGAGAGCGTCCTGGTGGACGCGATGTCGGCGAAGTTCGTGCTCCACCCCGAGGACCTCTCGGTGGTGGTGGCCTCGAACCTCCACGCGGACATCCTGTCCGACCTCGGGAGCGCCCTCGCCGGGAGCCTCGGGCTGGCCGCGAGCGCGAACCTCAACCCGGAGCGGCGCTTCCCGAGCATGTTCGAGCCGGTCCACGGCTCGGCCCCGGACATCGCGGGCCGGGGCGTGTGCAACCCGATCGGCGCCATCGGGAGCGCCGCGATGATGCTCGACCACCTGGGCCTGCACGACGAGGCGAAGACTGTGAACCGGGCGATCGAGGCCACCACGGCGCAGGGCGTCAAGACCAGGGACGTGGGCGGGACCGCCGACACCGCCGAGGTCACCGAGGCGATCATCGCCAACCTCGGCGCCTGAGACGGCACCCGGACGCCGACCCGGCCTGGAACGGCGGCTGCGGCGTCTCACGTCGCGGCCCGGTCAGGTTAGGCCACATGGCTGAAGCGCGGGAATCGCCGCCGCGACCAGGATTGCCGTATGAACGAACCTCGGAGCACTCCCCGCCGCGAGTGGCTGATCGCGGCCGGCCTCATCCTCCTCGCCCTCGTGCCCTCGATCGCCGGGGCGTTCCGCATCGGCGAGATCGCCTCGGGCGCACCCGAGACGGCCGAGAACGCCCGGTTCATCCAGATGCCCCTACCCGTGGTCCTGCACATCGTCGGCGCGCTCGTCTACTCACTGGTCGGCGCGTTCCAGTTCCTGCCGGGCCTGCGCCGGCGCCACACGGCCTGGCACCGCTTCGCCGGGCGCTACCTGCTCGTCCCGGCCGGATTGACCGTCGCCGCGAGCGGACTGTGGATGACCGCGTTCTACGACACGCCCGCCATCGCCGACGGCGCGGTCGCGATCACGCGGTACGTCGTCGGCGCCCTCATGTTCGCGTTCATCCTGCTCGGGGTCGCCGCGATCGCCAGGCGCGACTACTCCTCCCACGGCTCGTGGATGATCCGCGCCTACGCGCTGGCCATGGGCGCGGGCACCCAGGTCCTCACGGCGGGAGCATCCGTGCTGGTGTTCGGCGAGCCCGGCGCCTTCGGACATTTCGTGCAGCTGGCGGCCGGATGGCTCGTCAACGCCGCAGTGGCCGAATGGGTGATCGCCCGCCGACGCGCGGCGTCGCGGCGCCGCCCTGCTACCGTCGCCGCGTGAGCGGACTGCGGGGGATGCAGAGCATGATCGGCGCCGCGTGGTCGCGCCCCCGCGCCGCCGGCGCCGACGGCCCGAAGCCGAGGGACGCCGTCGTCATCACCGCGCTGGCCGCGGTGTCCATCGTCGAGGGCGCGACGCGCCCCGACCTCGTATGGCCGACCGCCACGACGCTGGTGACCATCGCGATCCTGCCGGTGCTCCTGTGGCGGCGCACGCGGCCGCTGGCCGCCGTCGTCGCCATGATGTGCTCGACGTCGGCCTTCGCGCTCGCGCACGCCTTCGCGGGCATCGAACCGAACGCGCTGATCACCTCCTTCGCGTTCCTCGCGGTGCCCTACGCCGTGTTCCGGTGGGGGTCGGGGCGCGACCGGATCGCGGGCGCCGCGGTCGTCGCGACCGGCCTCCTGTTCTCCAGCTCGCTCGGCAGCGATCCGATCGCCGACACCGCCGCCGGGATCGTCTTCATGGGCGGCGCCTGCCTGATCGGGGCGCTGCGGCGCGAGCGCCGGGAATCGCGCGCGCGGCGCCTCGAGACCGTGCGGTCGCGCGAACGCGAAGCCCTCGCCCGCGACCTGCACGACACCGTGGCCCACCACGTCTCGGCCATCGTGATCCGCGCGCAGGTGGCGGGCGGGCACCCGCACGACGTCCCGCTCGTGACGGAGTCGCTCGGCGTCATCGAGCGCGAGGCCCAGGCGGTGCTCGCCGACATGCGCACGCTCGTGCGCGCGCTCCGCGCGCCCGCCGACTACGCCCCCTCCGCGGGGATCGAGGAACTCGCGCGCCTCGCCGACGCCGGTCCGCCGCGGGTGACGGTGCGCATCGACGTGCCCGACGAGCTGCCGGTCGTCGTCGCCTCGACCCTCTTCCGGATCGCGCAGGAAGGCGTCACCAACGCGCGCCGCCACGCCCGCGCCGCCACCGAGATCGGCGTGTCCGTCACGATGGAGGCGGACACCGCGTGTGTCGTCGTCCGCGACGACGGCGCGCCCGCCTACCCCGCATCCGGCGACGGCCATGGGCTGCAAGGAATGTCAGAGCGCGCCGCGCTCTTGGGCGGTGACCTCGCCGCCGGACCGGACCCCGCCGGCGGCTGGAAGCTCCGCGCCGCACTCCCGTTGAAGGGCACCGCGTGATCCGTGTACTCGTCGCCGACGACCAGGAGCCCGTCCGCACCGGCCTGCGCCTGCTGCTCGAAGCGCAGCCGGGCATCGAGGTCGTGGGGGAGGCCGAGGACGGCGTGTCCGCCGTCCGGCTCGCACGGCGCCTGCGCCCCGACGTCGCCCTGCTGGACATCCGGATGCCCGGGCTCAACGGCATCGAGGTGACGTCGCTGCTCGCGGGCGCGCACGTCGCCGAGCCGATCCCGGTCGTCGTCATCACGACCTTCGACCTCGACGAGTACGTGCACGGCGCGCTCCGCGCCGGCGCCAAGGGATTCCTGCTCAAGGACGCGGGCCCGCACCTGATCGGCGAGGCCGTCCGCGCCGCCGCGAACGGCGACGCCCTCATCTCGCCGCAGATCACGGTGCGGCTGCTCGGCGAGTTCTCACGCCCGGCCCCGCGGGTGCGCGAGCCGTCCTCCCCGCTCACCGGCCGCGAGGAGGACGTCCTCGCGCTGCTCGCCACCGGACTGACGAACGTCGAGATCGGCGAACGGCTCTACCTCTCGCTCGGCACGGTCAAAACCCACATCGCCGGCATCCTCGCGAAACTCGGCCTTCGCAACCGCGTCGAGGCCGCGATGTGGGCGTACGAATCGGGCCGCGTGCGCGGCGACGCGCCCGAAGATCCGCACCTCCGCCGCCGCGACCTCGACTGACCGGCGACTGACCGAACCGATCCCCGCGAGCAGTCGCCGGTCAGGAGCGGTTGTCGGCCGGACCCAGGACCGCCAGAAGCTTCAGCTTCTCCTCGGCCTCGCTCCTCGGCGCGGCCGTCAGCACCAGCAGCGCCTGCGACTGGTCCTCGGTGAACAGGACCTGGCAGTCCAGTTCGAGCGGGCCGACCTCGGGGTGGACGAGCGTCTTGTGGTCGGCGAAGCGCTTGGCCACCTCGTGCCGGTCCCACAGCTCGCCGAACTCCGCGGACTCCTTGCGCAGCGCCCGGATCAACTCCCCGGCCCGCGACTTCGGCCCCATCTGGCCGTACGCCGCGCGCAGACTCGACACCAGGGCCCGGCCCTGCCGCCCGTGATCGTCCTCCGGGTAGATCCTCCGGTCCGCCGGCCTCGTGAACCACCGGTACACGTCGTACCGCTCGAGCCCCGTGTACGCGGTCCGGTCGCCGAACAGCGCGACCGCCAACCGGTTCTGCACCAGCGGCTCGCCCAGGACCGAGAGGATCAGCGCGGGCGTGTCCTCCAACCGGTCCAGCACCCGCAGCAGCGCCGGCGCCACATGGTCGGCCGCGCCCACACTCGTCGGCGGGTTGTGCCCGGCCGTCTGGAACAGGTAGTCGCGCTCCTGGTTCGACAACCGCAGCGCCCGCGCCAGCGAGGCCAGCATCTGCACGCTCGGCTGCGGCCCGCGCTGCTGCTCGAGCCTGGTGTAGTAGTCCGTCGACATCGCCGCCAGCGACGCGACCTCCTCGCGGCGCAGGCCCGGCGCCCGGCGCCGCAGCCCGGCCGGAAGCCCCACGTCCTGCGGCTGCAGCTCCTCGCGGCGGCGACGCAGGAACTCGGCCAGTGCGATGCGATCCATGCCTCCAGTATCGTGCGCCCGACCCGCCCGATGCGACCGCGAGCCAGGGATCGCCGATCCCCCGATAAGCGATCTCTGCCCCGAACGCCCCGAACCGCGCAGAATCAAGGCATGCAGATTTCAGGGAACACCATCTTCATCCCCGGCTCGACCAGCGGCATCGGCCTCGCCCTCGCGCTGGCCCTCCAGGCCCGGGGCAACACCGTCATCGTCGGCGGCCGCCGCGCCGACCTCCTGGAGCGGATCGCCGCCGACCACCCGGGCCTGGACACCGTCCGCGTCGACACCGCCGACCCGGCGAGCATCGAGGCCGCCGCCAAGGACGTCATCGCCCGCCATCCCGACCTGAACGTCCTGATCACGATGGCCGGGATCATGCGCCCCGAGGACTGGCACCGCCCCCAGGGCTTCCTGGAGACCGCCGAGGCCACCGTCACCACCAACGTCCTCGGCCCGATCCGCCTCATCGGCGCGTTCGTCGCGCACCTCCAGACCCGGCCGGACGCGACGATCATGACCGTCTCCTCGGGCCTGGCGTTCACGCCCCTCAAGGTCACGCCCACCTACAACGCCTCCAAGGCCGCCGTCCACATGCTCAGCGAGTCGATCCGCCTCCAACTCGCCGACACCACGGTGAAGGTGGTCGAACTGGTGCCGCCGTCGGTCCAGACCGCGCTCATGCCCGGGCACGAGGAGAACGAGCACGCGATGCCGCTCGACGCGTACATCGCCGAGGCCGTGGGCCTCATCGAATCCCAGCCGGACGCGACCGAGATCCAGGTCGAGCGCGTGAAGTTCCTGCGCTACGGCGAAGCCCGAGGCGACTACGACCAGGTGGTGGCCGCCCTCAACGCCGCCGACCCGCACAACGACTGAACGGCCGAATCGCCTCGCGGGCCCGACCCGCGAGGCGATTTCGGCGCCGGGCTATTCGGCCCTGATGTCGTCGAAGTAGACCGTGCCGGTCGCGTTCGTGCCGCCGTAGCCCAGGTAGAGGTAGAACGCCGTCACGTCCGCCAGGTGCTCGGCGTCCAGCAGCTCGTCCGCGTGGCCGGTGTCCCACGGCGCGGGCCGGAAGTCCGCGAACGGCGCCTCCACGTCCTGCCCGCTCGTGCTCCCCAGCCCCACGTTGTACTCGAAGTACGCGCCCTTCGCCACGATCTGGAACGTCGCGCCGTTCGTGGAGCCGTCGCCCCGCATCCACAGCTTGAACGCCGAGAACGCCGTCCAGTCCGCGCCCACCGACTTCCCGATGCCGGTGTACCCGGCGCTGGAGAAGTCGTACGAGTACGCCAGACCGTAAGCGCCCGAAGCCGTGTGCTCGGCCGACAGCGCCGTGGTGTTCGCGTTGACGTGGCTGTACGCCTCGCTCAGCGTCAGGTCGTCGCCCGCGTAGCTCTCGAAGTCGTCGACCCAACCCGCCGGCAGCGGCTCGACCTCGCCCAGCAGCACCAGCGCCGAGTCGGTGAGCGTCCGGCGCCCCACCTTGGCGCTCACGGTCACCTCCACCGAGCGGTTGTCCAGCCAGGACGGGTCGATCGACCACGCCCCCGAGTAGTACCCGGCCGCGTCGCGCCGCAGCGTCACCGGCGCGGCCCCGTCGAGCGAGTAGGTGACCTTTGACGGCGTCGCGTTGTTGAGCCGCACCCGGATCCGCGTCTCCGCGGCCGAGATGCGCTGGCGGTCGGTGGGGGTCGCCAAGTGCAGGAACGGGGCGTTCGCCACGGCGCAGGTGTTCGCGTCGTACACGCCTTCGAGGTCGGAGGTGAACAGCGAGTACGGGTCCGCGTGGAAGTCCACGAAGTCCGGTTCCAAGGCGTGCCCCGGGAACGGCACGTACGCCCGGTTGGTCCCGCCGAAGTTGGCCCACGTGAGCATGTGGGTCACCTGCTTCGCGGTCGGATCGGCCGCGACGGCCCCGAGCAGGCCGGTGAACCAGGTGAGGTTCCGTCCCTCCTCTCCGGACTCCCCGAACTCGGTGAAGGCCGGCACCTTGCCGCGCTCGGCGGCGAGGTTCACGACCATCGCCAGGTCGGTGACGGTGGCGCCCAGCCATTCGGCCGAGCCCGCGGTGCTGTCGTAGGCGTCGTAGCCCAGGACGTCCACGAACTCGTCGCCCGGGTACGTCTTGAGGTAGTTGGCCGGGTCGCCGCCGAAGCTCGAGTTCGGCGAGTAGGAGTAGAGGAGGTTGCGGACCTTCCTGGTGTCGCGCAGGTACTCCACGGTGTAGCGGAAGATCTCGATGAACTCCGCGGAGGTGGTGTGCCCCGCGCCCCACCAGAACCAGCCGCCGTTGTTCTCGTGGAACGGCCGGAAGACCACGGGGATGAGCGTCCCGTCGGGTCGCTTGGCGCCCTTGACGGCCGCCGCGATGCGGTCGAGGAACTCGTTGAAGTCGGCGTGCTTCGCGCCGCCGGGCAGGATCTGGCTCACGACCCGGCCCGTGGTGTCCCAGAAGTCGCCGCCGGTGACGAAGTTGTAGAGGTGGGCGCTGAGGATGTTGACGCCGCCGCGCGCGTCGGACTGCTCCAGGGCCCAGCTGAGGGCCTCGATGTTCTCCTCGACGGTGCCGCCGTAGACGCCGGGCTTCTGGAACCCGTTGAGGATCAGGGTGTCCCAGCCGAAGACGGCCGGGTAGTCGCCGACGGTGGCCTCGACGTCGGAGGACTCGCCGTCCATGCCGGAGAACGTGAACCCGTCCGAGAGCGAGTGCTCGTGGCCGAACATGACGCCGCGGCCCTTGAGGTCCTGCATGTACTGGAAGAGGGCGCGGGTCTCGCGGGTCGCCTTGTCGTCGACGATCCGCACGGGCGTCGGCCGTCCGGCGGCCGATGCCGGGACGGCCGCTCCTGTCGCGGCGAGGGCGGCGGCGCCCATGACGATCACCGCGCGGCGAGGCGCGCGAAATGTTGGGAATGGCACTGGTGTCTCCTTTGGCACGATGGACCCTGAGGGGGGAGAGAGGGGATCGGAACTGGGAAAACAGTGTCTGAAGCGGTTAAGCAGGATTCATAATAGACATAGGAATATGTCGATGTCAATGGAAACGGCGCCGCCAGTGCGCAACGCTCCCACGTCGCGCATCGCCGCCGCCCGACGGAACCCCGCGGTCCCGTCGGGCGGCGGCGATGCGGTCCCGCCTCACCCGTGGTCGTGCGCGGCGGCGGCCACCGCGCCGACCTCCTCGCCGTCGCCGAGGACCACGAACTGGCCCATCATGCCCTCGTCCTCATGCTGGAGCACGTGGCAGTGGAACATGTACGGCACGTTCGGGTCGGTGTACTCGCTGAAGCGCAGCGCCAGCCGGTTGCGCTCCCCGGGGATGAGCGGCACGGTGTCCTTCCAGCCCCGCAGGTGCGGCGGCGGCTCCTCGCCGGCGACCTCGAGGACCTGGAACTGGACGTCGTGGACGTGGAAGTTGTGCAGGAAGCCGTTGTCGTTGACGACCTCCCACACCTCGACGGTGTCCACCCGGACGCCGAAGTCGATGCGCTCCATGGCCATCGGGTTGCCGTTGATCGCGTCCTCGCCCAGTGTGAAGGACCGCTCCTCGGCGACCGCGCCGAGGTCGAGGTCGGGCGCGGCGCCCATCGCGGCGGGGATCTCGGTGTCGTCCGCAAGGGACTCGGCGGCCCGGAACCGGCAGACGTCCAGTTTGTCGGCGAAGCCGTCGAGCCGGCCCATCACGCCGCCGATGTCGGTGGGGAAGGAGCGCAGGTCCACGGTCTCGCCGGGCTCGAAGGCGACCACGATCTCGGCCCGCTCCCCGGGCGAGAGCTGGAGTCGGTCGGTCTCCCACGCCTCGGGCAGCAGGCCGCCGTCGGTGGCGATGAGCGAGAAGGGCCGGTCGTCGCCGAACCCGAAGTGGTACATGCGGGCGGCCGAGCCGTTGAGCAGGCGCAGGCGCACCAGCCGGGTCGTGACGTCGAAGTACGGGCCGACGGTGCCGTTGACGAGCAGGTGGTCGCCGATCACGCCGAGCGCGCCGAACAGGGTGGCTCCGTCGTCGAACTGGTTGTCGCCGTCGAACTTCCGGTCCTGCACGATCATCGGCACGTCGTCCACGCCGTAGGTCTGCGGCAGGTTCAGGCCCTCGGACTCGTCGTCGTCCACGATGAACATCCCCGCGAGGCCGCGGAGGAGGTGCGCGGCGGTCTTGCCGTGCGGGTGCGGGTGGTACCAGAGGGTCGCGGCGGGCTGGTCGACCGTCCACTGCGGCGTCCAGGTCTCGCCTGGTGCGACCTCCTGGTGGGGCCCGCCGTCCATGACCGCGGGCAGGCGCATTCCGTGCCAGTGGAGCGAGGTCGCCTCGTCCAGTCCGTTATGGACGGCGAAGGCGATCTCCTGGCCGCGCCTGGCGCGCAGCGTCGGTCCGAGGAAGGTCCCGTTGACGCCCCACGTGTCGGTGGCGGGCCCGTCGGTGAACCGGGTCCGCCCGGCCTGGATCTCCAGGTCGAACACCCTTGCGCCCGAGGGGTCGTCGGTGGACTGGGCGAGCGGGGGGATGGCGAGCGGGCGGTCGAAGTCGACCTTGCCGACGGTGTCGAGGCTCGCGGTGGCGAGCTGGACGCCGAAGGCGCCGGTGCCGCCGAGGACGAGGGCCCCGCCGCCGATGCCGATGGTGAGACCGATTGCTTTGCGACGTCGCATGTTCGTGTCCTTCGAGGTGGTCGCGATGGGGGAGGGTCGGGCGGCGCCCCGCCCGGGGCGCCGCATCCGTTGGCGGGACTAGTGGAAGGCGTCGCCGGCGAGCGCGGTCTGGAACCAGGCGACGGTCTCCTCCAGCGCCTGCCGCATCGGCGTGGGCCGCACGCCGAAGGTCGACTCGAACGCGGCGGAGACCATGTTCTGCGGGATCTGGTACTGGTAGAACATCTCGGCGAACTCGGACATGAACTGCTCGTCGAAGGGCCCGTAGGGGACCGGTTCGGTGATGAGTTCGATCGCGAGCGGGCGCCCGGTGATCGACTCGATGACCCGGTGGAGGTCGGCGGTCGGCACGGCCGGGTTCGTCGGCAGGTGCCAGACCTCGCCGTCGCCCCCGTCGTCGGCGCCCAGCGTCGCCAGCCCCCGGGCCACGTCCTTGATGTAGGTGAAGCTGTGCGGCAGGGTGATGTCGCCGATGGCCAGCGCCGGCCCCCCGGTGATCGCTCCGGGGAAGAACGCCCCGCCGAAGGTCGCGTTGAAGACGCCGGGGCCGAAGAAGTCGGCGGCCCGGCCCAGGACGGTGCGCGCCTCGCCGCTGCGGTGCGCCGCCAGGTACCGCGCGTCGAGCTGCGCTCGCATCGCGCCCTTGCGGCTGGTCGCGGCCCACGGGGTCTGCTCGGTGATGGCCTCGCCGTCCGCGGTCCCGTAGGGGTAGAGCGTGTCGAGGACGACGAGGCGCGCGTCGTGCGCCGACGCGGCCCCGATGATCGCCTCGGTGACGCCCGGCAGGGTCGCGACCTGGAGGTGGTACGCCACGTTGACGGCGTGGTAGATCACCGCGGCGCCCTCGGTGGCCGCGATGGCCCCCTCGGGCGTCGAGACGTCCGCCTTCAACCGCTCGATGCGGTCGTCGACCTGGGGGATCTCCCCGCGGGAGACGTGGCGGACGCGGTGGCCCCGCGAGGCGAGTTCGGCGGCGGTGGCGGTCCCGGCGGGTCCGGCGCCGAGGACGACGTGGAGGTGCTGCTCGTTCATGGCGGTACTCCTTCAATTGAATGAGTGGCTGTTCACTCACTATTTTGGTCAAAAGAACGCCCGCCTGAGGCGGGTGCTCGTTCTCGACGTCCGCGGGGCGCGAACGCCGTGGTCAATCGGCGGGCGATCCGCTCGGCCTGGCGTCCGCGTGGCGGATGCCCTCGGTCAAGAGCTTCGCCCACGGGGCGTCGACGTCGAAGGCGTCGATCGTGGTGAGCAGGTGGCACAGCTGGCCGACGGCCAGGAACTGCTGGATTCGCCACCCCTCGACCCGCGTGCGGGACGCGAGGTAGTCGGTGAGTGCTGCGATGCCCCCGCGCACCGCCTCGCCGATCAACGGCTCGACCGTCGCGGCGGACTGCGCGTGCACCTGGAGCATGAGGAGGTCGCGGTCCCCGATGAGGTCGGCGTACGCCTCGCCCATCGCGTCGAGCACTCCCGTCGGCGAGGCGTCCTCCGCCGAGTCGCCCGCTCGCTTGAACTCCGCCATGATGCGCCGGTAGCACTCCTCGAGCGCGGCGGTGAACAACTGCGTCTTGGAGGTGAAGAGCTTGAGCACGTAGGCGGGGGAGATGCCCGCGTGCTTCGCCACGTCGGCGATCGTGACGGCGTGGAAGCCGCCCTGCGCGAACGTCGCCACCGCACTGGAGACGACCTTCGCACGACGTTCGTCGGCCGTGGAGAGCACGCGATCGGATTTCATGTGAGTGACTGTACACTCATTCTTTTCGCGATGTCAAGCCGGGCCGCGCGAAGCGGCCCGGCTCGACCTCCCGGGTCAGCCCTTCACGGCCCCGATGATCACGCCCTTCTTGAAGTGCTTCTGCACGAAGGGATAGATGATCAGCGCCGGCACGATCGCGATCATCACGATCGCCATCTTCACCGCCAGCGTCGGCGGCGCGTTGCTCAGCCCCGACGCCTGCGGCAGCGGCGCCGACTCCACCACGTACGTCCGCAGCACCAGCGCCAGCGGCCACTTCGACGTGTCGTCGAGGTACAGGAACGCGTTGAACCAGTTGTTCCAGTACGCGACCGCGTAGAACAGCGTGACCACCGAGATCACCGCCTTCGACAGCGGCGCCACGATCTGCCACAGCACGCGGAACTCCCCGGCCCCGTCGATGCGGGCCGCGTCGAACAGCTCCTGCGGGATGCTCATGAAGAACGCCCGCAGCACCACCACGTTGAACGCCGACACGGCCATCGGCAGGATGATCGCCAGGTAGTTGTCCCGCAGGCCGATCGCGCTGACCCACAGGTACACCGGGATGAGCCCGGGGAAGACCACGAACATCATCAGCACCGAGAACAGGATCGTCTTGTGCCCGAACGAACCCGGGCGCGACAGCGAGTACGCCCCCAGGACCGAGACGACCACGCTGACGACCGTGCCGACCGCCGTGATCGCCAGCGACACGATCAGCGACCTGAGCACCACCGGGTTGCGGAACATCTGCTCGTACGCGTCGAAGGTGATCCCGTCGCCCGGCCAGACCACGAGACCGCCCACGCGGTTCACCGTCTCCGAACTCGACAGGCTCGTCAGCGCGATCGTATAGAGCGGGAACAGGACCAGCAGCGCGATCACCACGATCGCCGCGCCCTTGGTCGCCTTCCCCGCGACGGTGGGCCGCTCCTCCCACGCCGCGCGTTTCACAGCACTCATGACTTGGAGTACACCCCCCGCTCGCCCATCATGTGGGCGGCCTTGTTGGCGGCGAGGATGAGCACGAGCCCCACCACGCCCTTGAACAGGCCCGCCGCGGCCCCGTAGTCGAAGTCGCCGGTGCGGATGCCGCTGTAGTACACGAAGGTGTCGAACACTTCCGACGCCTGCGAGCCGACCGCGCTGCGCTGCAGGAAGAACTGCTCGAACCCGACGTTGAGCGCGTCGCCCAGCCGCAGGATCAGCAGCAGCACGATCACCGGCCGGATGCCCGGCAGCGTGATGTGCCACAGGCGCCGCCACCGCCCCGCCCCGTCGACCGCGGCCGCCTCGTACAGGTTCGGGTCGATCGCGGCCAGCGCCGCCAGGAAGATGATCGCCCCGAAGCCCGCGTCCTTCCAGATCGCCTGCGAGGTCACCAGGAGCAGGAACGTGTCCGGATCGGTCATCCAGTCCACGCCCTCGAAGCCCCCGGCGCGCAGCAGCTGGTTGAGCAGGCCCGCCCCGCCGAGCATCTGCTGGAAGATCGCGATCACGAGCACCCAGGAGAAGAAGTACGGCAGGTACACCACGCTCTGTAGGAGCGAGCGCAGCTTCGCCGACACCAGCGAGTGCATCAGCAGCGCCAGCATGATCGGCACCGGGAAGTAGAACACCAGCTGGAACGCGGTGATCGACAGCGTGTTCACCATGGCCCGCATGAACTCCGGGTCCGAGAACAGCATCTGGAAGTGCGTGAAGCCGACCAGGCGCGAGCCGAAGATCCCGCCGGTGTAGGGCTTGTAGTCCTGGAAGGCGACCACGTTGCCCAGCGTCGGGATCCACCAGAACCCCCACACCAGGATCATCATCGGCGCGGCCATGAGGAGCAGCGGCCAGTCCCGGCGCAGCCGGGTCCTCCAGTGCACCTTCGGCTTCACCGCGCGTTTCGGAGCGTCCCCGGCCTTCGCGGCCGGGGACTCGACGGTCGGAGCGGTCACAGGCGGTCGTTGTCCTCGGCGACGCCGGTGTAGTACTCGCGGGCGGCGTCGCCGACCTTGGCGCGCCAGTCCTCCACGATGGTCGTCCAGGCGGCCACGTCGCGCTGGCCGCGGTAGATCTCGTGGTGGGCGTCCTTCATCGGCTCGTTCTCGGCGGCGAGGTCGGAGGGCATCTCGACGCGCAGGCCCTGGAACGGGCTGGGGTCCAGGAACGGCGCGGCGTTGGTCTCCCACGCGTGCAGGGATTCGACCATGCCCGGGTACTGGAACTTGTTGTTGGCGTTGGACCGGCCGGAGAGGAACATGTAGGTGGGCGCGACCTCGGTCTGGCCGAGTTCGGTGCGCTGGGGCACGCCCTCGGCGTCGACGACGAAGTGGACGCCCTCGACGCCGTCGGAGACCAGGTCGGCCTCCACGGTGCCGAACGGGGTCGAGCACCAGTTGGCGACCCGCAGGCACTCCTTGACCCGCTCCTCGGAGAGGTCCTTCTTGATGAAGGTGAACATGCCGGCGGGGTCGTCGCGCCAGATCGTGGGCGTGCCTCCGGGCTCGCGTGCCATCGGGTTCACGACCTGGAGGTCGAACCCCTCCACGTTGCGGTAGGTCGCGAACATCTCGTGCCAGGCGCCGAGACCGTCCTCGTAGAACACGGCCTGGCCGGAGCCGATGATCTCCTTCGCGTTCGTGTTGCGGTCGGCCACGTAGTCGGGGTGGACCAGGCCCTTGTCGAACACGTTCCTGGTGAACTCGACGGCGGCGGCGAAGGCCTCGGTCTCGAACTTGTGGACCAGCTTCCCGTCCTCGACCTTCCAGAGCGTGGGCACGCCCATCGCCTCCTGGACCGTCTGGTCGAGGCTGGCGAACGCCCAGCGGTTGTTCGAGGGGTCGTTCACCTCTTCGGCGATCGCGAGCAGCTCGTCGAGATTGGTCGGATGCTCCAGGCCCAGCTCGTCCAGGATGTCCTGGCGGGCGAACATCGCGTTCGTGTAGGGCGACCGTTCCCAGGGGATGCCGAGGAGCTTGCCGCCGAAGACGCCCATCGCCCACGCGGCCGTCGGGTAGGAGGCGAGCAGCGGGTAGTCCGCGGCGGCCTTGTCGCCGGCGAGGTGGGGCGAGAGGTCGGCGAACAGCTCGTTCGCGGCCTCGGTGAAGTCGGAGAGGTTCACGATCTCCCAGCCCGGGATCTGGAACATGTCCGGGACGTCGCCGCCGGCGAGGGTCGTGGTGATCTTGTCGAGGTAGTTGTTGCCGTCGGCGATGTTGAACACGACGGTGCCGCCGAGGATCTCGTTGACCGCGGTGAAGTACGAGTTGTCGGGCAGGCCGGGCGGGGTCGGGTTCCACAGCGGGGTGATCGCGGTGATGTCCTCGCCGGTGGTCATCACGGGCTCGGTGACGGCGGTGACCGGCTCGGCCGGGCGCGAGAGGAAGCCGGGGGTCACGGTGCCGTCCGGCTCGCCGGGCAGATCGGGCTCGATCCCGCCCTCGTACGGCGTGTACGTGGGGAGCAGGTCGGCGAGTTCGTCGGACCCGGCGGCGGTGCCCTCGGGGCCTTCGTCGAGGTCGCCGCAGGCGGTGAGCGAGACGGTGACGGCGGCGGCGCCGCCGGCCTGGAAGAGGGTTCGGCGTTGGACGCGGTACTCGGGTCCGCTGGAGGTGTCGCCCATGGCGATGCCTTTCGTAGGGGGAGTCGAGGTGCTCTGCTGGTTTATGGCCGCAGGCGTCGCCAATGCCGGGTGTATGGAGTTTGCGAGGGTTCGGATTTTGTAGGGACGTACGATCAAATATAACTACATCGATGAGACCCGCGCAACACCCACCCCACTGAACGACTCCCGTCCAGCTCATCACGCCCACTGATAGTCCATAGTGGTCGGTATTGGTGCGGCGTGGCGAAACCGCCTCGGCCCGCCGCCCTGTTTGCGGCCCCTTCGCCGGGGTAGCCGCAGGTCATGGCACCGACGAATGCGCAGACGATTCACGTGGACGGCCATGACGTCAAGGTCACGCATCCGGACAAGGAGCTCTTTCCGGACGACGGGATCACGAAGAGCGACGTGGTCGACCACTACCGGGCGGTGTCGGCCGCGATGCTCCCGCACCTGGCCGGGCGCCCGCTGACGATGCGCCGCTACCCCGACGGGATCGACTCCGGCGGCTTCTTCCAGAAGCACGCCTCGGACTACTTCCCGGACTGGCTCCGCACCGCCGAGATGCCCATGCGCAGCGAGGAGGGCACGGTCGACCACGCGATCGCCGAGGACGAGGCCGCCCTGGTCTACCTCGCCAACCAGAACACCGTCGAGTTCCACGTCTGGCTCTCCACCGTCGAGAAGCCCGACCACCCCGACCGCCTGGTGATCGACATCGACCCGCCCGACGGCGTCACCGTCGCGACCCTGCGCGCGGTCGCGCGCCACGCCCGCGACCTCTACGCCGACGTGGGCCTGACGCCGTTCACGCAGGCCACCGGCGGGCGCGGCTTCCACGTGGTCGCGCCGCTGGACCGCTCGGCCGACTTCGACCTCGTCCGCGACCTGGCCGACCGCCTCGCCGACCGCCTCGCGGCGAAGGAGCCCGACCTGCTGACCACCGAGCAGCGCAAGAACAAGCGCGGCGACCGGATCTTCCTGGACGTCAACCGCAACGCCTACGGCCAGACCTTCGTCGCGCCGTACTCGCTGCGCGCGCGGCCCGGCGCGGGCGTCGCGACGCCGCTGGACTGGTCCGAGCTCGGCCGCGCGACCCCGAACGGCAGCACCGTCGCGAGCATCCGCAGGCGCCTGGCACGCAAGACCGACCCGTGGGCCGGCATCGACGACCACGCGGGCGCCGCGGGCGAGGCCCGCGAGCGCCTCGACGCGCTCGAGGACGCGCCCAGAAATCCCCGGTGAGCCGGTGCCCCCGGCCCTTCCCGGAGTACGGTCGACCGTGTGATCGCCCCGGCGGCGAGGCCGGTCCGGTCAGCCCCGCAACGACGACGAAGGAGACGCCCGATGTCCCGTGAGATCAGGATTCCCGGCCCGGACCACCCGATCGAGGTCCGCCGGAACCCGAATCGCCTCCGCGTGACCGCCAAGGACGGAGGCGAGGTCATCGCCGACACGACCGCCGCCCTCACCCTCAGCGAGGCCGACTACCCGCCCGTGGACTACCTCCCACTGGCCGACGTGGACCAGAACCTCCTGGCGCGCACGGACAGCCACACCTACTGCCCCTACAAGGGCGAGGCGTCCTACTACAGCCTCGTCACCGCCGGGAAGGAGATCGCCGACGCGGTGTGGGTCTACGAGCGGCCGCACGCGGCCGTGCCGGAGATCGCGGGCCACGTCGCCTTCTACCCGCAGTACGTGGAGACCACCGTCGCCGAGTCCGAACAGGACCGCGGCGACTAGGAGACCGCGGTCCGCAGTTCGGGGTTCGGGGACTCGAGGAGGTTGCGCAGCACCACGGCCGCGCCGCCGACCGCCGTCGCCTGCGCGACGTCCCCGGCGAGCTCGACCTCCACGGTGTGCACGTGCCGCATGAACACCCGCCGGTTGAGCACCACCTGGAGGACGTCCCGGTAGGCCGGCCCGGACTCGGTGAACGCGTGCCCGGCGAGCACGACCCGGCCCACGTCGAACATGTTCACCAGCGAGACCGTGGCGATCGCGAGCCGCTGCGCGGAGTCGGCGATGAGCGCGGCCGCCTCGGCGTTCCCCTCGCGCGCGGCGCGCCCGATGAGGTTGAAGTCGGTGAGCGTGTCGGCGCCCAGGCCCAGCCGGGCCGCGAGCGCCGGGTTCTCAAGGGCCCGTTCGACGACCGGGCGCGGACCCGCGATCGGGTCGAGGCACCCGCGGTTGCCGCACGGGCACTCCTCGCCGAGCGCGTCGACCGAGATGTGGCCGAGTTCCACGCCGTTCGAGGTCACCCCGCGATAGGGGTGCCCGTCGAGGATGACGCCGCCGCCGATGCCGCCGGACATGAACACGACCGCGAAGTTCGAGCCCGACCCGCCCTGGGTCTGCACGCCCAGCCCCGCGGCGGTCGCGTCGTTCTCCAGCGCCACGGGCAGTCCGGTCGCGGCGGCGAGGGTCTCGGCCAGCGGGTACCGGAGCCATTCGGGCGTCGGGTGGGGCGTGATCACCACGCCCGCTTCGCGGTCCTGGGGCCCGTAGGTGGCGAGCCCGAGGCCGAGCACCTTCTCGCGGGGCACGGCCGCTTCGTCGAGCATCGAGCGCACCTGCCCGGCGAGGTCGGCGACGACCTCGGCGATCGGCCGCTTGCCCGAGCCGGGCATGTCGTGGCGGACCACGACCCGGCCGGCCAGGTCGACCACGACGCCGACCGCCGCGAACTGGTCGAGCTGGACGCCGACCATGTAGCAGGCGTCGGCCCTGATCCCGATGAGCCGCCTGGGGGTCCCGCGGTTCGCGGGCGCGGTGCCGACCTCGTGGACCAGGCCCAGCGCCGTGAGTTTGCGGACCGCGTGCGTCATCGTGGCCTGCGTCAGGCCGGTGGCGTCGGCCAGCTCGACGCGGCTGACGGCCCCGCGCTCGCGGATGATGTCGAGCACCACGGCCAGCGTCGGCAGTCGGGTGTCGGCGCCGAACGAGCGCAATGCGGTCTCCTTACTCGGGGCGAGCGGGGTCGGTGAACCCCTGGCGGGCAGGGATCACCTTACTGGACGCGCTCGGACCGCGGCCGGGCGAAATCGGCGGCGGCCGCGCACACTGGCGGGGCCGCCCGCCCGTTCCCGGACGGACGGCCCCGGACCGTCAGACCGCGGTCAGGTGCACCAGCATCGCCTGGACCGGCCACAGCACCGGCAGCTGCAGGCCCGCCTCGGCCAGGACGCGTCCTGAGAGGACCGTCTCACCGCCGTCGAGCCACGCCGGGGTCACCCAGCCCCACCGGGCCGCGCCGATCTCGTCGCGCACCCGGACGCGGTAGCGCCGCTCGGGATCGAGGCAGTCCAGGCGCAGGCGCTCGGCGAGCGAGTCCTCCAGCGAGGCCACCGTCGCGACGGTGAACACCGCCTCGGACCGGTCGGGTGCGACGACGCCGCGCACCCGCAGCGCCGGGTCCAGCACGTCGGGCCGGACCACGGTCCCGGTGTGCAGCAGCCCCCGCAGCTCCTTGTAGACCGCGGCGAACGCCGTGATCCGCTCGGTCTCCTCGTCGTCGCACGACAGGAGGTCCCATTCGAAGCCCGCCGAGCCCTGGAGCGAGGTCGCGATCCGGTACGGCAGCGCCGTGGCCCGGCCGGACGAGTGCGCGGGGGAGGGGCCCACGTGCGCGCCGATCAGTTCGGGCGGGAGCACCAGCTCGGTCCAGCGCTGGATCTCCTGGCGCTCCACCGGGTCGTTGGAGTCCGAGGCCCACACGCGGTCGGTGTGCGCCAGGATGCCCAGGTCGGTGCGGGCGCCGCCCGAGGAGCACGACTCGATCTCCAGGCCCGGGTGGTCGGACTTGAGCCGCGCGATGAGCCGGTAGGCCGCGAGGGTCTGCTCGTGCGTGCCGGGCGCGCCCGCGTGCAGCGGCTCGACCAGGTCCCGGTTGTGGTCCCACTTGATGAAGTCGATGCCCAAGGCGCCCACCAGCGCCGACATCTGCGACCTGACGTGCTCGAACGCGCCCGGGTTCGCCAGGTCCAGCACGTACTGGGTCCGGAACGACAACCCCTCGGGCGCGGGCACCGAAGCCGGGTTGGCGAGCAGCCATTCGGGATGGGCGCGGGCCAGATCGGAGTCGAGGTTGACCATCTCGGGCTCGAACCACAGCCCGAACTGCATGCCGAGGGAGTGCACGAGTCCGGCCAGCGGTTCGAGCCCCTTGGGCCAGACCTCGGGGTCCACGGTCCAGTCGCCCAGGCCCGCCTTGTCGTCGCGCCGCAGGTGGAACCAGCCGTCGTCGAGCACGAACCGCTCGACGCCCACGGCCGCGGCCTTGCGCGCGAGCGCTTCGAGCCGGTCCCCGTCGTGGTCGAAGTAGACCGCCTCCCAGGTGTTGAGCACCAGCGGGCGCGGCGTCTTCGGATGCTGGGGCCGCGAGCGCATCCAGGTGTGGAACCGCGCGCTGATCCCGTCGAGTCCGTCTGCGGCCCAAGCGAAGTACGCGGTCGGCGTCGCGTAGGTCCCGCCGGGGGCGAGCCTGATCTCGCCGGGGCGCACCAGCTCTCCGGCGCCGAGCACCGACACGTGCTCGTTGACGCGGTCGACCCGGTGGCGCACGTCGGCGCTCCAGCCCAGGTGCACCGCCCACACCTCGCCGCCGCGGTTGCGCGGTGCGCCGTTGGAGGCCAGCGTGACCCACGGCGCGTCGTGGCCGCCGCGGCCCCGGCGCGACTCGCGCACCGTGGTGCCGCGCGGCATCGGCGTCGTCAGCGGCGACTTCTCCCGGACCCAGCGCCCCGCGAACTGGGTGAGGTGGTCGGCGGTCTTCGGCACCGGCAGGGTCGCCTCCAGCCATGCCACGTCCAGCTCGCCCTCGCCGGTGTTGTCGAGCTCGTGGTCGACCAGCACCAGGCCGCCCTCGCCGATCGCGATCGCGGTGCGCAGCACCAGACCCGACGCGTCGTCGGTCGCGGTCAGGCGCAGCCGCGCCTCGCCGGCCTCCTCGACGGCCGTCGTCCACCTCGGGAAGACCGGCCGGCCCTCGCGGGTGGCGAGCAGTCCCGGCCGCCCCGACCAGCCGTCGGCGTCCTGGGGGACCAGCGGCAGGCGCCAGGCGGCGTCGAGCGTTCCGGGCGCGCTCTGGCGGCTGGTCGCCCGGTCGAACCCGGCGAGGTCGGCCTCGCCCAGGTCGCCCAGGTCGGCGCCCCAGTGCAGCACCGACGGCAGTCCCGCCGCCGGGTGCGCGAGGATCAGCGACACGCCGTCGCGACGCAGCACGGTCCAGTTCCTTGAGTTCACGATGCTCCTTCGTTGGCAGGTTCAGGCTGTTGTGGGCCCTAGGGCCTGTCCCGTGAATCAGAACGGTCGGGGTCCGGCCCATTTGCCCGCTCGCCGCGTTGTCAGTGCCTCTGAATACAACACCGGTATTCGGAGGCACTTCCGCTTTGCGAGCGAACGAATGGACTCGGACCCCGCCTCGCCCTGGTTCACGGGACAGGCCCTAGGCGCGGGGGCTCCCCGATGTGCATGGTGCGCAGCACGTGCAATGCGCCGCCGACCGCCGCGGCGGAGTCGACGTTGGACGACACGATCACCTTGGGGCGGCTCAGCGCCCGGCTCAGCGCCCGCCGCTCCAGCTCGGCGGCCACGTGGTCGCGGTACAGCGTCCCGGCGACCACGAACGCCGGCCCGGCGAGCACCACGGTGTCGAGGTCGAACAGGTTGACCAGGGTGACCGCGGCCTGGCCGATCCAGCGCGCCGACTGCTCCAGGATCGCGGCCGCGTCCCGATCCCCCGCGCGCCACGCCTGCGCGATGCGGTCGAAATCGGCGAGGGTGCCGTCCGGGCCGCCGCGGACCGCGAAGCGGTCGGCGAGCCCGTCGTCGGCGAGGACCCGCGCGACCACGGCCTGCGGTGCGGCCTCGGCCTGCGCGCAGCCGCTGCTGCCGCACACGCACGGCTCCCGGCCGCCGGCGAGGGCCACGTGCCCGATCTCGACCGCGTTCGAGGCCCGGCCCCGGTAGACCTCGCCGTCGACGATCACGCCGCCGCCGATCCCCGAGGCCATGTAGATCAGGCCGAACGTGTCCGTCGGCGGGGACCCGGCCCAGAACTCGCCGAACGCGGCCGCGCTCGCGTCGTTCTCCAGCAGCACCGGCAGCCCCAGCCGTTCGGCGAGCGTCCCGGTCAGCGGGTACTCGAGCCATTCGGGGCCGGGCTGGGCCGTCAGCAGCATCCCGCGCTCCAGGTCCTGCGGCCCGTGGGTCACCAGGCCCACGCCCAGGACCCGTTCGCGCGGCACGCCGGCGCGTTCGAGCAGCGAGTCCACATGCGACGCCAGGGTCCGCACGGTGTCCTCGGGGCCGCGCCCGCCGGTGCCCGGCAGGCTCTCGGCGGCGACCCGGTCGCCGGCGAAGTCGAGGACCACGATCGTGGTGGTGATCCGGTCGACCTGGACGCCCACGGCGTGCCAGGCGCCGGCGACGAGCTGGAGGAGGCGCCGCGGCTGGCCGCGGCCCGGTTGCGGGTCGCGGCCGATCTCGCGGACGAGCCCGTCCACGATGAGCGGCCGCACGGCGTTGGTGATGGTGGCGGCCGTCAGCCCGGTCCGCTCGGCGAGTTCGACGCGGCTGATGGTGCCCTCGGCCCGCAGGAGGTCGAGGACGCGTCGGGCCGCGCCGGCGCGGGACCCGCCCGGATGGCGCATCTGGCGGCCTCCTTCGGAAGTTCATCGGATCTTATTCTTGACACCTTAAATTTAACAGGTTAATAATTGGCCGGACGCCCAAGCGGGCGTACCCCCTCCAGTTCCGCGGGCGAAGGCGCCCCGGACCCGAAAGGACGACGATGTCACCCAACAACGGACTGCGGCGCCGCGCCGCGGCCGCCCTCGCGGGCACGGCCGTGCTCGGCCTCGCGCTCACCGGCTGCTCCGGAGGCTCCGCCGACAGTTCGGCGGACGCCTCCACCCTGATCGCCTACACCGGCCAGGCGGGCGACTACCAGATCAACTTCAACCCCTTCTCTCCCACGAAGATCGGCGGCCTCGGCACGATCTTCGAACCGCTCTTCTTCCACAACAAGGCCCAGGTCTCCGACCCGTTGCCGCTGCTGGGCACCGAGCAGGCGTGGAACGAGGACGGCACCGAGCTCTCCGTGACCCTCCGCGAGGACGTCCAGTGGAGCGACGAGGAGGCGTTCACCGCCGACGACGTGGTCTTCACCTTCGACCTCATCAAGGCCAACCCCTCGATCAACAACGCCGGCTGGGACGGCGAGATCACCGCCGTCGACGACACCCACGTCGTCTTCGCCTTCGACGCGCCCGCGTTCGTCAAGGGCCCCGACCTGCTCAGCATCCCGATCGTGCCCGAGCACCTCTGGAAGGACGTCAACCCCGTCGAAGACGTCATGGAGGAGCCTGTCGGCACCGGCGCCTACACGCTGGACGAGTTCAAGCCGCAGGCGTTCACCCTCAAGGCCAACCCCGACTACTGGGGTGGCGAGCCCGAAGTGACGCTCATCCGCTTCCTGTCGCTCTCGGGCAACCAGGCCGGCGCCGACGCGATCGCCGCGGGCACCATCGACTGGCAGACCGGCCCCATCCCGGACATCCTGAACACGAACGAGAACTTCCCGAACTACGACGCGTACACGCAGGCGCAGAACCAGATGGTCCTGGCCTCGTGCTCCAGCGCCGACCTGGGATGCGAAGGCCCCCAGACCGACCCGGCCGTGCGCCAGGCGCTCTACTACGCGATGGACCGCACCCAGATCAACAGCCTCGCGTTCATGGACACCGCCAGCGACGAGTCGCCGACGTTCGCCCTGACGCCGAGCCAGGACGAGTTCATCTCGGCCGACATCGCCGAGAAGACCGTCCCGATGGAGCCCGACCCGGAGAAGGCCGGCCAGATCCTCGAGGAGGCCGGCTGGACCAAGGGCGACGACGGCTTCTACGCCAAGGACGGCGAGACCCTCTCGGTGACCGTCGAGATCGTCACCGGCTGGACCGACTACATCACCGCCGTCGACACGATCGCCTCCCAGGCGGCCACCGCCGGCATCGAGGTCAAGGCCGCGCAGTCGTCGTGGAACGAGTGGACCGAGAAGAAGGGCTCGGGCAGCTTCGAGCTCATCATCGACTCGCTCTACCAGGGCCCGACGGCCGACCCCTACTACCTGTACAACTACTTCTTCGACTCCAGCTCGGGCGCTGAGGTCGGCGGTTCGGCGGGCCTGAACTACTCCCGCTACGACAACCCGGTGGTCGACGACGCGGTGAACGCGCTGGCGAACCTCCCCCTGGACGACGCCGCGGCCCGCCAGCCGTACTTCGACACGATCCAGGCCGAGATCGTCCGCGACATGCCGTACATCCCGATCCTGACCGGCGGCACGACGAGCGTGTGGAACACCGCGAAGTTCTCCGGGTGGCCCTCCGACGACGACCTGTACGCCTTCCCGGCGGTCTGGTCGGCGCTGGACGCCGCCGAGATCTTCAAGCACCTCGAGCCGCAGGGCTGACC
This sequence comes from Glycomyces harbinensis, assembly GCF_900101745.1. Classification (GTDB taxonomy): domain Bacteria; phylum Actinomycetota; class Actinomycetes; order Mycobacteriales; family Micromonosporaceae; genus Glycomyces; species Glycomyces harbinensis. The sequence goes on from NZ_FNAD01000001.1 coordinate 261,111, forward strand.
CCCCTCGTCGCCCCCGAAGGAGAACCATGAGCTACTTCCTGCGCAAAATCGGCTTCTACGCCGTTGCCCTGTGGGCAGCGCTGACGCTGAACTTCGCGATCCCTCGTCTGCTCCCGGGCAATCCGGTCGACATCCTGCTGGCCAAGCTCCAGCAGCGCGGCGGCACGGTGAGCCCCGAGACCAGGGAGGCCTATGCGCTTCTCCTCGGGGGCGACAGCTCTGAACCCCTGTGGGTCCAGTACGTCGACTATCTCAAGAACCTGCTGCGCGGCGACCTCGGCGTCTCCGTCAGCTACTACCCGGCGCCGGTGAGCGAGGTGATCGGGCAGTCGCTGCCGTGGACCGTGATCCTCGTCGGCCTCGCGACGATCATCGCCGCCGTCCTCGGCGTGGGGCTCGGCGCCTTCGTCGGGTGGAAGCCGGGCACCTGGCTCGACTCGCTCATCCCCGCCACCACGCTGCTCGCCGCCGTCCCGTACTTCTGGCTGGCGCTGCTCCTGACCTACCTGCTCGCCCGCGTGCTCGGCTGGTTCCCGCTCCAGGGCGGCTACGACGTCGTCCTCACCCCCGGATGGAACGCCGAGTTCATTTTGTCGGCGATCACCTACGGCTTCCTGCCCGCGCTCACGATCGTGCTCGCCTCGATCGGCGGCTGGCTCCTGGGCATGCGCAACATGATGGTCTCCACCCTCTCCGAGGACTACATCCTGACCGCCGAGGCGAAGGGGCTCTCGCCGCGCAAGATCCTGCGCTCCTACGCCTCCCGCAACGCCGTCCTGCCGTCCGTGGCCGGCTTCGCCATCTCGCTCGGCTTCGTGGTCTCCGGCTCGGTCATCACCGAGCAGGTCTTCTCGTACCCCGGCATCGGGGGACGACTGCTGGGCGCGGTGTCGAACAACGACTACGCCCTCATGCAGGGACTCTTCCTCTTCATCACCCTCGCCGTACTGGGCGCCAACCTCGTGGTCGACCTGCTGTACGGCCTGATCGACCCGCGCACCCGCGCCCGGTCCTGACGGGAGACCCGAACCATGACGAACCTCAAACCCACGAGCGAGCCCTCGGTCGCCGACAGCGCAGAACTGCTCGCCGAGACCTCGGCCGAATCCGGCCGGCCCGTCCGCTCGGGCTGGCGGATGCTCCTGCCCACCATGACGCCCTGGCTGGCGATCGGCCTCGGCCTCATCGTCGCCATCACCCTGTTCGGCGTGATCGGGCCGTACCTGGTCGGCGACCCGCGGGCCATCCGCGACATGGGCCTGACCGGCCCGTCCGCCGACTTCTGGCTCGGCACCACCCAGACCGGGCAGGACGTGCTCGCGCAACTGGCCCACGCCACCCGCGGCTCCCTCCAGATCGGCGTCATCGTCGGCCTGCTCGCCACCGCGCTGTCCGCCTTCTTCGGCATCTACGGCGCCTACCGCGGCCGCGCCGTCGACGAGGTGTTCTCGCTGTTCACCAACGTGTTCCTGGTGATCCCGGGCCTGCCGCTGGTCATCGTCATCTCCGGATTCGTGCCGGCCGAGAGCCGCGGACTGTGGACGATCGCCGTCGTCCTCGCCGTCACCAGCTGGGCCGGCTCGGCCCGGGTGCTGCGCGCCCAGACCCTCTCGGTGCGCAACCGCGACTACGTGGCGGCCTCCCAGGTCTCCGGCGAACGGCCCTGGCGGGTCATCATCGTGGAGATCCTGCCCAACCTCCTCCCGGTGATCGCCTCCCAGTTCGTCTTCGCCGTCATCGCCGCGATCCTCGGCGAGGCGGGCCTGTCGTTCATCGGCCTGGGCGCCTCGAACTCCTCCACGCTCGGCACGATGCTCTTCTACGCCCAGAACGGGTTCGCCCTGTCCCTCGGCGCATGGTGGTGGTTCATCCCTCCGGGCCTGATCATCGCCCTGTTCGGCACCGGGCTGTCCCTCGTCAACTTCTCCATCGACGAGATCATCAACCCCAAGCTGAAGAACCTCCGCCTCCACCGCAAGCGCGCCCGCCGCGCCGCCCGCCTCGAACGCGAGCTCGCCCAGGCCGCGCGCCGGGGCGGCCCCGCCGCCACCGCATCGAAGGAGTCCGCGCGATGACCGCCGCCGACAACCGCCGCGACGAAGCGGTGCTCACCGAACCGGCGCTCACAGAACCGGTGCTCACCGTCGAAGACCTCACGGTCGTCTACGAGGTCGAACAGCCCGTCACCGCCGTCAAGGACGCCAGCCTCACCCTCCACCGCGGCGAGATCCTCGGCCTCGCCGGCGAGTCCGGCTGCGGCAAGACCACGCTCGCCTACGCCGTCAACCGGCTCCACCGCCCGCCCGCGCGCATCTCCTCGGGCCGCATCACCTTCCACGACAAGGACGGCGACGACGTCGACATCCTCGCCCTGGAGGACGCCGAACTGCGGGCCTTCCGCTGGGACAAGCTCTCGATGGTGTTCCAGGGCGCGATGAACGCCCTCAACCCGGTCACGACCGTCCGCGCCCAACTCAAGGACACCCTCCTCGCGCACCGGCCCCGCATGTCCCGCAAGGAGGTCCGGGAACGCTCCGAGGAAGTGCTGCGCCGCGTCGGCGTCGACCCGGGGCGCCTGGGCTCCTACCCGCACGAGCTGTCCGGCGGCATGCGCCAGCGGGTCATGATCGCCATGGCCATGCTCCTGGAGCCGCAGATCATGATCATGGACGAGCCGACCACCGCGCTCGACGTCGTCGTCCAGCGCGACATCCTCCGCGAGATCGTGCGCCTGCGGGACGAACTCGACTTCGCGGTCGTCTTCATCACCCACGACCTGCCGCTGCTGCTGGAGATCAGCGACCGCATCGCCGTGATGCTCGAAGGCGAGATCGTCGAACTCGAGACCGCCGAGAAGCTCTATCGTGAAGCGAGGCACCCGTACACGCGAAAGCTCCTGGGCTCCTTCCCGAGCCTCTCGGGCGAGCGCGGGGCCTTCATCCGCACCGGCGTCGACGAGACGGCGCCCGGCGAGGAGACGCCCGAGGCGACGACCCCGACCGTGCCGGCCCAAGCCCCGACCGAGGAGCGAGCATGACCAGCGTCCACGTCACCGACCTGGTGAAGGACTACACGATCCGCAACGGCCTCAAGCGCACCCGGCTGCGGGCGGTCGACCACGTGAGCCTCGAGCTGACGCCGGGGCGCACCGTCGCCCTCGTCGGCGAGTCCGGCTCGGGCAAGTCCACCATCGCGAAGATCCTCACCCGCATGGAGAAGCCCACCGCCGGCACCGTCGCGGTCGAGCGCGACGACGGCACGACCGTGGACCGCTCCGCCTACCGCCGCGAGGTCCAGATGGTCTTCCAGGACCCCTTCGCCTCACTCAACCCGTTCCACTCCATCGAGCACCACATCGCCCGGCCGCTGCGCATCCACAACCGCACGGCCAAAGGCGAGGAGACCCGCGAACGCGTGCTGGAGATGCTCGAGCGCGTCAACCTGACCCCGGCGGCGAACATCGCGCCGCGGCGACCCCACGAGCTGTCCGGCGGGCAGCGCCAGCGCGTCGCGATCGCCCGCGCGCTGGCCCCGGGCGCCAAGGTCCTCATCGCCGACGAGCCGGTGTCCATGCTGGACGTCTCGATCCGGCTCGGCGTGCTCAACCTCATGGGCCGCCTGCAACGCGAGGACGACCTCGCCGTCCTGTACATCACCCACGACCTCGCCACCGCGCGGCACTTCTCCGACGAGATCACCGTGCTCTACCGCGGCCGCGTGGTCGAGCGCGGACCCGCGGACGCGGTCATCCTCGACCCGCACCACGAGTACACGAAACTGCTGGCCGCGGCCGCGCCCGACCCCGAGCGGCCCGGGCGCGTGACCGCCGCAGACCCGGTCGACCGGGACGCGATCGACAACAGCGCCTGCTACGACCACTTCGCCGGCGAATGGCGCGAGGCCGGCGTCCCGGCCGCCGAGGCGAAGGCCGTCACCCGCGCCGACTGAACCGAACCGGGACCGGCGCTCCCGCGAGGCTGCACACCCACGACCGTAAGGACCCATATGACCTACTTTCCCGAGACGTTCCGTCCGCTCCACGAGGGCTGGACCCTGACCGCCGCCGCACTGCCCCAGGACGCCCCCGTCGACCCGGCGGCGCTGGCGGCCGGCGTCCCGGCGGCCGTGCCGGGCGAGGCGCACCTGGACCTGCACCGCGCCGGGCTCATCGAGGACCCGTTCGACGGCGACAACGAGGCCGCGCAGCAGTGGATCGGCGACACGGCCTGGCGCTTCGCGACCACCTTCGAGTGGACCGACGACGGCGCCGCCCGCCACGACCTGGTCGCCCTCGGCCTCGACACCGTCGCGGCCGTGGAGGTCAACGGGGTCGAAGTCGGCCGCACGCAGAACATGTTCCGCTCCTACCGCTGGGACGTGCGCGAGCACCTGCGCGAAGGGTCGAACACCCTCGCGGTCGTCTTCGCCGCGCCGGTGCCCGAGGCCGCGGCCCGTGCCGAGCGCGACGGCGCGCTGCCGCACACGAACCACCACGCGTACAACCAGCTGCGCAAGATGGCCTGCTCCTTCGGATGGGACTGGGGCATCGACGTCGCGGGCGCCGGGATCTGGAAGCCGATCGGGCTCGACTCGTGGTCAGAGGCGCGGATCGCCTCCGTGCGGCCGCTGGTCGACGTGGTCGAGAACGCCGACGGCGGCCGTGACGGCGTCCTCACCGTGCACCTGGAGATCGAGCGCGCGGCCGACGAGGGCGACGTGGAGGTCCTCCTGGTCGTCGCCGGCCCCGACGGCCGTCCACTGGAGACCTCCGCCACGGTCCCCGCCGGGGAGACCTCGATCGCGATCGTGTCGGACGTGCCGGACGTGCGCCGCTGGTGGCCCGTCGGCCACGGCGACCAGCCGCTGTACGACGTGACCATCGAGATGAGCCGGGCGGCCTGGCGCGGCCGGGTCGGGTTCCGCACGGTCGAACTCGACACCGCCCCGGACCCCTCCGGAGCCCCGTTCGACATCCGCGTCAACGGCGAGCTCGTCCTGGTGCGCGGCGCGAACTGGATCCCCGACCACGCCTTCCTCACCGCGATCGACCGCGACCGGTACGCCCGGCGCGTGGACGACGCCCTCGAGGCCAACGTCAACCTCCTGCGCGTGTGGGGCGGCGGGATCTACGAGTCCGACGACCTCTACGAGCTCGCCGACGAGCGGGGCCTGCTCATGTGGCAGGACTTCCTGTTCGCCTGCGCCGCATACAGCGAGGACGACCCGCTGCGATCCGAGGTCGAGGCCGAGGTCCGCGAGAACGTGACCCGCCTCAGCCCGCACCCCTCGCTCATCCTGTGGAACGGCAACAACGAGAACACCTGGGGCTCGGTCGACTGGAGCTGGGCGCACCGCCTCGACGGCCGCGGCTGGGGCGACGCCTACTACAACGGCCTCATCCCCGAGGTGCTGTCCGAACTGGACCCGACCCGCCCGTACTCGCCCGCGAGCCCGTACTCCTTCGGCGACTACCGGTACCCCAACGACGAGCGCTACGGCTCGATGCACATCTGGGACGTCTGGAACCGGGTCGACTACAGCGTCTACGCCGACTACCGGCCGCGGTTCGTCGCCGAGTTCGGCTTCCAGGCCCCGCCCGCGTGGTCGACCCTCGCCGAGGTCGTCCACGATGAGCCGATGTACCCCTTCGGGCACCAGATGCTGGTGCACCAGAAGGCGAACCAGGGCAACGCCAAGCTCGAGCGCGGCTGGCAGGGGCACCTGCCCGACCCCGAGTCCATCGAGGACTGGCACTGGACGACGCAGCTCAACCAGGCGCACGCGATCCGGTTCGGCGTCGAGCACTTCCGCTCGCTCACGCCCCACAACACCGGCACGGTCCTGTGGCAGCTCAACGACAACTGGCCCGTGGTCTCCTGGGCCGCGGTCGACTTCGCCGAGCACCGCAAGCCGCTGTGGCACGCCCTGCGCGACATGTACGCCCCGCGCCTGGCGACGCTCCAGCCCCGCCCGTCCGAGCAGGCGTTTGCCGACGCCTGGGAGGGCACGGTCCCCGAGTTCGACACGCTCGCGCTCGTCCTGGTCAACGACACCGGCGAGGACTACGAGGGCGCCTTCACCGTGACCCGCGAGTCCTTCGACGGCACCGAACTCGCCAAGACCGTGCTCCGGGCGGCGGTGCCCGCTCGCGGGGCCACCACCGTCACCGTCCCCGCCGAGGTCGCCGCGTTCGGCGACCCGGCCGCCGAAGCCGTCGTGGCCGTCGCCGACGACGGCGCCTTCGCCCCGGCCTTCCGGTACGGGGCCGAAGTGGTCGCGCAGCGGCTCGACCCGAGCCCGCTGCGCGTCGAGGCCGCCGCGGTCGACAGTGCCGGTACGGGCAGTGCCGTGGAACTGCGCCTGACCGCGACCTCGCTGGCGCGTGACGTGTTCTGCCACGCCGACACCGTGGACCCGCTCGCCCGCGCCGACGGGGGCATGATCACCCTCCGGGCCGGGCAGACGGCCGTGATCCGCGTCCAGACCCCGGCAGGGGCCGACCCGGACGCGTTCGCCGACGCCCTGCGCTGCGCCAACGACCTGCTCAAGTAGTTCGACACGCCGCCCGGCCCGGTGGGGCCGGGCGGCGCGGCTTGAAAAACACCTGGAGACGTGACATGACACTGCGATGGTCCACTGGGGACTTCGATTTCGAGTTCGCGACCGGCGCCGACGCGCCGGTCTCCCTCCGGTCGCTCACCCCCGCCGACGCGACGCCCGCCCCGGCCGCAGGCACCCCGCCACTGGTCGAGGTCCAGGCGCTCGGCCACGGGCGCTTCCCCGGCAGCCACCGCTACTCCAGCACCACCGTCGGCTCGCGCCTGCGCTACACCGGCCACGAGATCACCGGCGGCGCACTGCACCTCCACCAGGCCGACCCGGTCACCGGCCTGCGGGCCACGAGCGTCCTCAGCCCCTCCGGCCGCGCCGTGCGGGCCTGGACCGTGCTGCGCGCGGGCGACCGGCCGATCACCGTCCAGGCCGTGACCTCCCTGGTCCTGGGCACCTTCGTCACCGAGGACACCACCGTCGACGACCTCGACGTCCTGTGGGGCGACAACGACTGGGTCGCCGAGTCGCGCTGGCACCGCGCCCCGCTGCGCGAGGTCGGCCTGCCCGCCATGGACCCCGCGGTGCACCACCACATGAACCGCGCCCGCATGGCCGTCACCACCCGCAGCTCCTGGTCCACAGGGGAGCGGCTGCCGACCGGCCTCATCGTCGGCCGAGGCTGCGGCCTCGCCTTCCAGATCGAGCACAACGGCGCCTGGCACTGGGAGATCGGCGAGGACCGCACCGGCGCCTCGCTCGCCCTCCTGGGCCCCACCGACGCCGAACACCAGTGGACCGTCGACCTCGCGCCCGGCGAGGCCTTCACGTCCGTCCCCGTGGCCGTCACGGTCGCGAACGATGCCGCCGACCCGGTCGGCGCCGCCCTCGCAGGCCTCACCGCCCACCGCCGATCCCTGGTGGCCGCCAAGGGCACCGCCGGACTCGACGGCCCCCTGCCCGTGGTCTTCAACGACTACATGAACACCCTCATGGGCGACCCGACCGCGGCCAAGATCCTCCCGCTCGCCGAGGCCGCCGCCCGCGCCGGCGCGGACTACTACTGCATCGACGCCGGCTGGTACGACGACGACGCCGGAGGCTGGTGGGACGCCGTGGGGGAGTGGGAGCCCAGCCGCTCGCGCTTCCCCGACGGCCTCGACGCCGTCCTCGCCTACATCCGCGAGCTCGGCATGGTCCCCGGCATCTGGCTCGAACCCGAAGTCGTCGGCGTCCGCTCCGAGATCTCGCGGACCCTGCCCGCCGAAGCGTTCTTCCAGCGCGGCGGACAGCGCGTGGTCGAACACGGCCGCTACCAGCTCGACTTGCGCCACCCGGCCGCCCGCGATCACCTCGACGCCGTGGTCGACCGCCTCGTCGGCATGGGCGTCGGCTTCTTCAAACTCGACTACAACATCATGCCCGGGCCCGGCACCGACGTCGGCGGCCTCGCCCCCGGCGCGGGCCTCCTGGAGCACTGCCGCGCCTACCTCGACTGGATCGACGCCGTCCTCGCCAGGCACCCGGGGCTCCTCATCGAGAACTGCGCCTCCGGCGGCATGAGGGCCGACTACGCGACCCTCTCCCGCCTCCACCTGCAATCCACATCGGACCAGCAGGATCCCGTGCTGTACCCCGCGATCGCGGCCGCCACCCCCGCGTCGATCCTGCCCGAGCAGGCCGGCCACTGGGGCTACGCCCAACCCGAGATGAGCGCCGAGGAATCCGCGTTCACCCTCGTCGCCGGCATCACCGGCCGCCTCTACCTCAGCGGCCACCTCGCCCGCATGGACCCCGAGCAGCTCGCGCTCGTCGCCACCGCCGTCGCCGCGCACCGCGAACTCCTGCCGCACAACGCGACCGCCGTCCCCTCCTGGCCGCTCGGCCTCGAACACCGCGGACCCTGGCAGGCCTTCGCGCTCCACACCGAGCAGGCCACGGTCCTGACCGTCTGGCGCCTCCCGGGCGCACCCGCCGACCTCGAACTCGCACTGCCCGCCCTGCGCGGCGACCACTTCGCCTGCGACCAGGTCTTCCCCGCCCCCGGCACCACCGGCATGGGCGAATGGGGCTGGACCTGGAACGCCGCCCAAGGCGTCCTGCGCATCGCGACCGACGTCCCGGCGCCGACCGCGCGCGTCCTGCGCCTGACGAAAGAGCGACCCTAAGTGACCCCGTGGCCCGACTCCCCGCACCACCACCGCTGGCTCGACGCCGAATGCCGCCGCCTGCTCGCCTTCGGCGCGCACCTCGGCCTGCCCCGAGGCGGCGCCGCCTACCTCGATGAGACCGGCGAACCCGATGCCGCCCAAGGCGTCCGCACCTGGATCACCGCCAGGACCGCCCACGTCTACGCCCTCGGCACCCTCCTTGGCATCCCCGGCAGCGCCCCGATCGCCGACGCCGCGCTCGCGGGCCTGACCGGGCGCCTGCGCGACGGCGGGCACGGCGGCTGGCACCACGCCCTCCTCGCCGACGGCACGCCCGACCGCGCGTCCGGCAAGTCCTGCTACGACCACGCGTTCGTCCTGCTCGCCGCCTCCTCGGCCGTCCTCGCCGAACGGCCCGGCGCCGCAGCACTGCTCGAGGAGGCCTCCTCCGTCTACCTCGAACGGTTCTGGGACGAGAAGGCCGGACTCCCCGTCGACGCCTGGGACGCCGCCTTCACCCGCCCCGAGGACTACCGGGGCCTCAACGCCACCATGCACTCGCTCGAAGCACTCCTCGCCGCCGCCGACGCCGTGTCGTCCCGCGACCCGGCCGCCGCGGCCGCGTGGCGCGAACGGGCCGGGCGCATCGCCCGCTTCGGCGCCGACCTCGCCGACCGGTACGGCGGCCGCCTCCCCGAGCACTTCGGACCCGACTGGACCCCCGACCTCGAACGCAACCGCGACCGCCCCGACGACCCGTTCAAACCCTTCGGCGCCACCCCCGGACACGGCCTCGAATGGGCCCGCCTCCTGCTCAACACCGAAGCGGCGCAGCGCGAAGCGATGCTGGAACCGGACGAGTCCCTGCTGCGGGCCGCGACCCTCCTGTTCGACACCGCCGTGGACGACGCCTGGGCCGCCGACGGCGCCGACGGCTTCGTCTACACCGTCGACTGGGACGGCCGGCCCGTCGTGCGCCAGCGGATGCACTGGGTCGCCGCCGAGGCGATCGCCGCCGCGGCCGCACTCCACCGACGCACCGGCGAGCAGCGCTTCGCCGACCGCTACGCCGCCTGGTGGGACCACGCCGAACGCCACTTCATCGACCGCGAACACGGGTCCTGGCGCCACGAACTCGACCCGGACAACACCCCGGCCGCCTCGGTCTGGCCCGGCAAACCGGACCTGTACCACGCCGTGCAGGCCACCCTCGTACCCCGGCTTCCGCTCGCGCCCGGCATCGCCCGGGCCCTGCGCGAAGACCGACTGTCCACCGTGCTCGAAGGAGCGGCATGAACCACCGCACGGCACAGCCGTCCCCGACGGTGCTCGTCATCGGCGAGACCCTCATCGACATCGTGCCCGCCGCCGACGGCGTCCGCGAACTGCCCGGCGGCAGCCCGGCCAACGTCGCGGTGGTCCTCGGCAGGCTCGGCCGCCGACCGCTGCTCGCCACGACCCTCGCCGACGACGACCGCGGCAAGACCGCCCGGCGCTGGCTCGAGGACTCCGGCGTCGACGTCCTCGCCCAGGCCCCGGCCTCGGGCCGGACCTCCACGGCTGCCGTGCGCTTCGACCGGAACGGCTCGGCCGCATACGAATTCGACCTCGCCTGGGACCTCGACACCGCCACGCTGCGACTCGCCGCCGACGAACCCGCCGCGGTGCACGCCGGCTCCATCGCCACCGTCCTCGACCCGGGCGCCTCCGCGGTCGAGGCCGCGCTCCTGGCCGCCCGCGGCCGCTCGCTCGTCACGTTCGACCCCAACGCCAGGCCCACGTTCACGCCCGACCGCGACGACGCCCTCGCGCGCGTCGAACGCCTCGTCGCGGCGAGCGACGTCGTCAAGGTGTCCGATGAGGACCTGGCCTGGTACCACCCGGGCGCCGACCCGGTCGACGCCGCCCGCGACTGGGCCGCAACCGGTCCGGTCCTGGTCGTCCTCACCCGCGGCGCGGACGGCGGCGTCCTGGTCCGCGACGGGCACGAACCGGTCACCGTCCCGGGCGTCCCGGTCGCCGTCGCCGACACCATCGGCGCGGGCGACACCTTCATGGGCGCGCTGATCGACGCGCTCCTGACCCTCGGCGCGCAGGGCCCGCACGCCCGCGACGCGCTCGGCGACCTGGCGCCCGACGACCTGCGCTGGGCCGCGACCTGGGCCGCGCACGCCGCGGCGATCACGGTCTCGCGCCCGGGCGCCGACCCGCCCACCAGGGCCGAACTCGCCCTCCGCGCGCAGTCCCGGCCGATCGGAGTGTGAGCTTCCCGTCGGACCCCGCCGCTGGAACCGCATCGTCGGCATCATTGGGGGACCGGCGATCGAAGGAGCGAGACCATGAGCGACGGCGCGGCGGTGTCGGACGAACGGGGCCGCCTCACGAACCTCGCCTACCGGCTGCTCGGCTCCCTCGCCGACGCCGAGGACGCCGTGCAGGAGACCTACCTGCGCTGGTACCGCCTGGACCCCGAAGCGCGCGCGGCCGTCCGGGTACCGGGAGCCTGGCTCACCACCGTCGCGGGCCGGGTCTGCCTGGACGTGCTCGGCTCGGCGAAGACCCGCCGCGAGCGGTACGTCGGGGCGTGGCTGCCCGAGCCGCTGCCGGACCGCTCGGTCGGCTCGTCCGGAGCCGCCGCCGACCCCGCCGACCGGGTGACGCTCGACGAATCGGTCGACATGGCGCTCCTCGTGGTCCTCGAGACGATGACCCCGGCCGAGCGCGTCGCCTTCGTCCTCCACGACGTGTTCCGCTACCCGTTCGCGGAGATCGCCGCGATCGTCGGCCGCACCCCGGCCGCCTGCCGACAGCTCGCGACCTCCGCCCGCCGCCGCGTGCGCGAGGTCCGCGGGCCCGTCGAGCCGACCGCCGCGATCGTCCGGGACTTCAAGGAGGCCTGGCGGGCCGGGGACGTCGACGCGCTCATCGGCCTGCTCGACCCGGACGTCCGCGCGGTCGCCGACGGCGGCGGCATCGCCAGCGCGCACCCGTACCCCGTCCAGGGCCGCGACCTCGTCGCGCGGGGCCTCGTGGCCGTCCTCGCCGTGATGGAGGGCCGGCGGTTCCTCGAACGCGCCGTCAACGGAAGGCCCGGCCTGGTCGCCGAGCGCGACGGCGTCACCGACACGGTGATCGCCTTCGACACCGCGAACGGCCGCATCACCGCCCTGTGGGTGATCCGCAACCCCGAGAAGCTCCGCGCCTGGAACCGGGCCGAGCCCGAGGCCGATATCAGATAACGCCGATACACTGGCGCAGGACTCGACGGGGCCGTCCCGTCGCCGGACTGAGGGAGACCCATGGAGCAGCGCGCATTCGGCAGGAGCGGCCAGCGGGCGTCGGTGGTCGGACTGGGCACCTGGCAGCTCGGCGCCGACTGGGGCGACGTGCAGGAAGCCGACGCCCTCGCCGTACTGGAGGCGGCCGCCGACTCCGGCGTGACCTTCTTCGACACCGCCGACGTCTACGGCGACGGCCGCTCCGAGCAGCTCATCGGCCGGTTCCTGCGCGAGCGCCCCGACGCCGGCGTCCTCGTGGCGACCAAGATGGGCCGCCGCGCCGACCTCGACCCGGCCCTGTACACCCTCGACAACTTCCGGGCCTGGACCGACCGCTCGCGCGCGAACCTCGGCGTCGACCGGCTCGACCTGGTCCAGCTCCACTGCCCGCCCACGCCCGTCTACTCCTCGGACGCCGCCTTCGACGCCCTGGACACCCTCGTCGAAGAAGGCCGCATCGCCGCCTACGGCGTGAGCGTCGAGACCTGCGACGAGGCCCTGACGGCTATCGCCCGCCCCGGCACCGCCAGCGTCCAGATCATCCTGAACCCGTTCCGGCTCAAGCCGCTCGAAGCGGTCCTGCCCGCGGCCGCCGAAGCCGGCGTCGGCGTCATCGCCCGCGTCCCGCTCGCCAGCGGCCTGCTCTCGGGCAAGTACACGAAGGACACCGTCTTCGCCGCGAACGACCACCGCGCCTACAACCGGCACGGCGAGGCCTTCGACCAGGGCGAGACCTTCTCCGGCGTCGATTACGCCACCGGTGTCGAAGCGGCCGTGGCGTTCGCGTCCCTCGCGCCCGAAGGCGCCAGCCCCGCGCAGACCGCGCTGCGCTGGATCCTCCAGCAGCCGGGCGTCTCGACCGTGATCCCCGGAGCGCGCAATCCCGAGCAGGCCCGCGCGAACGCCGAGGCCGCCGCGCTCGCGCCCCTGCCGGAGGCCACCCTCGACGCGGTGCGCGACCTCTACGACGAGAAGATCCGCGAGCAGGTCCACCACCGCTGGTAGCCCTGCGGGCCGGCCCGGATCCCGTCCGGGCCGGCCGCAAGCGCCCTCAGGCCCCGCTGACGTGCAGGATCGCGTCGGCGCCCTCGAGCGCCGCCCGGTCGAGCGGGAAGTAGCCCCGCGCCGCCGGCGCGTCCTCGCGGGCGGCGGCCGCCTCGACCTCGTCGGCGGCCGCGAGGCCCCAGTCGCCGAACCGTTCCTGAAGGAAGCCCTCCCCGGTGCCCGGGTCGGGCGCGCCGAGGCCCAGCCCGCTACTGCGCCCGAGGCTGCCGAGCACGCAGACGTACCGCTCCCGCAGGAGCGACGCGAGGACCGCGCCGGTGCCGGACCAGGCGAGGTCCATGCCCGCCATGGACATCCGGCTCCGGTTCCGCTGCAAGTGGACGTTCGCGCCGTACACCAGGGTCGGACCCCGGTGCGCTTCGAGACCGCGGATGTCGAGCAGGTTCTGCGCCATGATCGCGTCCCGCACACCCGACAGGCGCGACCACCGGTCGCCCTCCTCGGTCCGGTGCGCCGCCTGCCGGTGGTAGCGCAGCAGCGCCAGCGCGGTGGTGACGTGCACCCTGGCCCGGTCCCACTCGGACCGCGACGTGGCCCCGATCAGCCGGGGCGCATCGGTGTAGAGCCCGATGAGCAGGTCGTCGGCGATCACCCGCAGCCGCCGCGCCTCGTCCGTGCCGCCGGGCGAGCGGTCCGGATCGGTGACGGCCTCCATGCCGCCCCACCGGTCGTCGTCGCCGACCAGCGGCGCGAGGTCGAGTTCGAGGCCCAGGTAGTCGCGGCCGTGTTCGAGGTAGCGGCGCGGGCTCTCCGCGGTGAACTCGAACGGGGAGTCCATGCCGTGGAAGGCCAGGCGCTCCTCCATCGGCCGCCGCTCGTTGTACTCGCGCATCCACGCGACCAGCCGCCGGTTCGCGTCGAGGGCGCCGAACCCGTGCGAGAAGCCCTCCTCCATCGCCTCGTCGAGCGAGCCGGTCTCCTTGCGGACGTAGTCGTCCACGATGAAGGCCGCCACGCGGTCGCTCTCGTACGCGATCGACCGGAAGCCGAGGCCGGCCAGTTGGGCGAACAGCTCGTTGCGGATCCGCCCGAAGGCCGGTTCGTGATGCGTCGGCTCGCCGAGCCCCAGCAGGTCGCAGGCGCCGTTGACGAATTCGCGAATGTCCTGAGTCATGGCCTCAAACATATCGTTGAAACAGCGGTTGAGACTTGCACCGCATCCGAACTCGCATACATCCGCTAAAGTCTCAACCGATGATGCACCTTCGCCCTTCGGATCTCGCGCGCGAGCACGGCCTCTCGGCCCAGGCGGTGCGCAACTACGAGCGCGACGGGTGCCTGCCGCCCGCCGAGCGCACCCCCGGCGGCTACCGGATCTACACCGAGGTCCACGCCGCGGCGCTGCGGGCGTTCCTCGCCCTCGTCCGCGCCTATGGCCACGCCACCGCCACCGAGGTCATGCACGCGCTCGGGGAAGGCGACCTCGACGACGCCCTGATGGTCGTCGACCGCGGCCACGAGCAGCTGCTGCGCGACCGGGCCACCCTGGAATCGGTGCGGGCGGCGGTCGCGGGCCTCACGGCCGAAGGCGCTCCTGCCTTGCGCCCCTTCAGCGTCGGGGAACTCGCCTACCGCCTGCGCCTCACCCCGGCGACCCTGCGCAACTGGGAGGACGCCGGCATCCTCACCCCCGAACGGGACCGCGCCACCGGCCACCGCCGCTTCCGGGCCGAGGACGTCCGCGACGCCGAACTCGCCCATCTGCTGCGGCGCGGCGGCTACCCGCTCGAGCACATCGCCACCGTGATGGGGCAGGTCCGGTCGGCTGGCGGCACCGAGGCGCTGGCCGAGGCCCTGGAGGACTGGCGGGGCAGGCTGACCCGGCGCGGACTCGCCATGCTCGAAGCCGCCGCGCGCCTCAACGACTACCTGGCCGTCGCCGACGCGCGGCACGACGCCGCGCCGCGAACGCCCTGAGACGTCCGCGGCGCGGCGTCCGCGCCTCAGGCCACCTTGCGGCGGTAGACGACCATCGCCAGCGCGTACGCGACGATGAGGATGCCGACGCACCAGGCGAGGGCGACCCAGATGTCGTCGCCCACGGGCTGCTGCGCCAGCAGCGCCCGGATCGTGTTCACGATCGAGGTCACCGGCTGGTTCTCCGCGAACGCCTCCACCGGCGCCGGCATCGTGTCGGTGGGAACGAAGGCCGAGCTGATGAACGGCAGGAAGATGATCGGGTAGGAGAAGGCGCTCGCCCCGTCGGGGGAGGAGGCCGACATCCCCGCGATCACGGCGATCCACGTCAGCGCGAGCGTGAACAGGACGAGGATTCCGGCCACGGCGAGCCAGGCCCCGATCCCCGCGGAGGAGCGGAAGCCCATGAGCAGCCCCACGAGCACGATCACGACCACGGAGATCATGTTGGACACCAGCGAGGTCAGCACGTGGCCCCACAGCGCCGCCGAGCGCGAGATGGGCATCGAGTTGAACCGGTCGAAGATGCCGCGCTGGAGGTCCGCGTACAACCGGTAGGCGGTGTAGGCGATCCCGCTCGCGATGGCGATGAGCAGGATGCCGGGCATCAGGTAGTCGACGTAGTCGCCGGGGCCCGCCTCGATGGCGCCGCCGAAGACGTAGACGAACAGCAGCATCATCGCGATGGGCGTGATCGTGACGGTGATGATGGTGTCCACGCTGCGCGTGACGTGGCGCATCGAGCGCCCGAGCATCACGCCGGTGTTCGAGAGGGTGTGGGCGCTCATCACGGCGCCTCCTTCGCGTTCGCAGTGGTCTTGCCGTTCTTGTCCTTGCCGACGATCGACAGGAAGATCTCCTCGAGGGTGGGCTGGCGTTCGACGTACTCCGCCTTGGCGGGCGGGAGCAATTGCCGCAGCTGCGCGAGCGTGCCGTTGACGATGATGGCGCCCTCGTGGAGGATCGCGATCCCGTCGGCCAGCTTCTCGGCCTCGTCCAGGTACTGGGTGGTGAGCAGGACCGTCGTGCCGCCGTCGGAGAGGTCCTGGATCACCTGCCAGACCTCCAGGCGCGCTTCGGGGTCCAGGCCGGTCGTCGGCTCGTCGAGGAAGATGACGGCCGGTTCGCCGATGAGGCTCATGGCGATGTCCAGTCGCCGGCGCATGCCGCCGGAGTAGGTCGCGACCCGCCGTGCGCCGGCGTCGGTGAGGCCGAAGCGCTCCAGCAGGTCGTCGGCGACCTGCTTGGGCCCCTCGACCCGCCGCAGCCTGGCGATCATGACGAGGTTCTCGCGGCCGGTCAGGATCTCGTCGACGGCCGCGAACTGCCCGGTGAGGCTGATGGACTCGCGGACCTGCGCGGCCTCGGTGGCGACGTCGTACCCGTTGACGCTCGCGGTCCCCTCATCGGACTTGAGCAGCGTGGCGAGGATTCTGACAATCGTGGTCTTGCCGGCGCCGTTGGAGCCGAGCAGGGCGAAGATGCTCCCGGACGCGACGTCGAGGTCGACGCCCTTGAGGACCTGGAGGTCTTTGTAGGACTTGCGCAATCCTTGAATCCGGATCGCCGGGGGTTTGGCGGTGTTCATGGCTCCTCGTCTCGGTGGTGGGTAGAGGGTGAGCAGCAGCCCGAGGTCGAGCACGGCGGGATCACCCCATGTTCATTCGTCTAATATGGACAGATTCTGGGCAGGGCCGCCCCCTGTCGGCGCACCCGTGCCGGGTGCCGGACCGCAGCGGTCCCGCGAGCGGCCCGGCGGCCGCCGCGGGGTTACTCGCAGAAGACCTGGACCTTGTTGCGGGGGTCGTCGACGTCGACGGTGAGCTCGTCGAGCGCTTCGACGAGGTCGTCGAGGTGCTGCGGCTTGAGCTCGGAGAGGTCGATCGGGAACCCCGCCTTCTCCAGCTCCGCGTTGGCCCGGGTGATCGCCACCGGGGGGATGAGGCTGGTGAGCCGGACCCCGGCCCGCAGCAGCTTCAGGGGCACGCGGACGTTGACCTGGGAGGGCCCGCTGGGGTCCTCTTCGGAGTGGACGATCACCCGGAGGTACCTGGCCTTGGCCTTCCGGGGCCCGGCGCCCGCAGGGGCGTCGGCCGGCTCCCTCTCGACGGCGCTGAGGAGCCGTTCGGCCTCGTCGGCGGTGATCTTGTTCTCGGCCAGCATCTGGAGGATCTGGCGGCGCTGCTCGTTCATGACGGTGCTTCTCTCCTGGTTTCCCGGGTGGCTTATCTGACGCTGACCAGGAAGGCCGTCCGGCCCTCCACGATCTCGAACCGGGCGCCCGGCATCGCCCACATCACCCGGCCGACTCCGGCCAGCGCGCCCAGCGGGCTGATCTTGAAGATCAGGCAGGCGATCACGCCGCCGACGACGGCGAGCAGCAGCAGGGGCGACAGCAGCAGGACCACCGGCACGACCGGGATCCACCACCGCCGGAAGCGGCCGTCGCGCAGTCGGTAGCGGACCGTGACCAGTTGCGGGATCATCGCCGCCCCTCCATCTCCGCCAGCGCCTCGTCGACGCTGATCTCTTCGCGCTGCAGGCGTTCGAGGATGTCGTGGCTGGTCGGGGCCGGGTCGGTGTCGACGAAGTCGAGGAGTCCCGCGATGCGGTTCAGCCGGGCCTTGATCGTCGGGTAGCTCACCCCGAAGATCCGCTCCATCTCCTTGATCGAGCCGTGGGCCTGGACGAACGCGGCGACGAACACCTGGTCCTCGCCGCTCAGCTGTGCCAGCTGCGGCGGCTCGAACTCGCCCTCGACCGCGATCCCGCTGTCGGCCAGGCGGACCCGCTCGACGACGAACGGCTGCCCGCGCGTCAGGTCGGTCAGCTCCTGCCAGTCCATCCCGGCTCCTTCACACTCTCGGTATCTTGCGTACTCTTCAGTTGTACCTTGAGATTCTCAAGGAGTCAACTTCAGAATATTAATTTTTCTGATACCGAGGTTGATCAATTGCGATCCGAGGCGTCCGCGGGCGGCGGTTCGGGCTCGAACTGCATGAGCCGGTGCGACTTGGCGAATCCCATGCGGCGGTAGACGGGTACGGCGCGCGTGGTCGAGTGGACGGTCACGCGTTCGAGCCCGAGGGCGTCGGCGATCGCCAGGACCGCCTCCATGAGGCGGCTTCCCAGCCCCTGGCCGCGCGCTTCGGGGATCACGTAGACGCTCTGGACGTCGCCGACGGTGCGATCGAGGACCTGCGGCGTCGGCACGCGGTGCGTCAGCGCCATCCACGCCATGCCGATGACCTCCCGGTCCCGGACGGCCACGACGCAGCGGTGCATCGCGGCCTCCTGCGCCCAGCTGGTGAAGGCCCGCTCGAACGTCTCCCGGTCGACCGTCTGCTCGTCGCCCGCCTCGATCTGCCAGCGCCACCGGAGTCCGGCGACGGCGGGCAGCTCGGCGGGCTCGACCTCGCGAACCTCGACTTCGCTCATGTGACGAGTATGCGCGCCTGGGCGGGGGAGCGGCGGGCCTGAAGCGGGCGGGTCCGGCCGCCCGTGTTCAGCGCGCGGCCGGACCCCGGAATCACCCCACCCGAAGGACGAGGTCACGGGAGGCGATCGGCGCCTTCCGCGTCGGTGCCGCGGCGGGTCCGCCCGCCGCCGGCACCTTACTATTGCACATATCTTGCAATTAGGTGAGCACGGGCGCCGAGGCCGGCACCTGGCGCTGCTCCAGCCCCGAGTAGGCGCTCAGCGGCCGGATGAGGGCGTTCGCGGCGAGCTGCTCGATGACGTGCGCCGACCAGCCGGTGACGCGCGACATGACGAACAGCGGCGTGAACATCGGGATGTCGAAGCCCATGAGGTAGTACGCGGGCCCGGCCGGGAAGTCGAGGTTCGGGTGGAGGCCCTTGGCCTCCAGCATCGCCGCCTCCAGGTTCGCGTACATCTCGACCCACTTCCCGCCGCCGGTGCGCTCGGCCATGGCCGTGAAGGCGGCCTTCATGGTCGGCACGCGCGAGTCGGCGTCCTTGTATACCCGGTGCCCGAAGCCCATGACCTTCTCCTTGGCCGCCAAGCGGTCCAGGAGCCACCGCCGGGCGAGGGCCGGGTCGCCGATCTCCAGCATCATCCTCATGACGGCCTCGTTCGCGCCGCCGTGCAGCGGGCCCTTGAGCGCGCCGATCGCGGCGGTCACGGCCGAGTAGATGTCCGACAGCGTGGAGGCGACCACGCGCGCGGTGAACGTCGAGGCGTTGAAGGAGTGCTCGGCGTACAGGATCATTGAAATCTCGAAGCAGCGCAGCACTTCCGGCTCGGGGACCTCGCCGAAGCACATGTGGAAGAAGTTCTCCGTGAAGCCGAGCCCCGCGTCCGGCGGGATGCGGTCGAGCCCGCGGCGGCGGCGGTGGTCGTGGGCGATCACCGTGGGGAGCTTGGCGAACATCGCCTCGGCCTTGGCCTGGTTGGCGACCGGGCTGTTGTCGTCCTCGGCCGGGTCCTCGGCGCCGAGGCACGAGACGGCGGTGCGCAGCAGGTCCATCGGGTGGCAGTTGTCGGGGACGCGGTCGATGACGCCGATGGTCGAGCGCGTCACCTCCCGCTGGGCCCGTTCGCGGTCGGTGAAGCGCCGCAGGGCGATCGGGTCCGGCAGTTCGCCGTACCAGATGAGGTGCGCGACCTCCTCGAACGAGCGGGTGGCCGCGAGCTGCTGCACGGGGTAGCCGCGGTAGGTCAGCGAGTTGGTCTCGGGCACGACCTCGGAGATCGCGGTCGTGTCCACGACCACCCCGGCCAGGCCCTTGCGGATGTCGGCGTTCATGCGTCCCTCCCGGGGATCTCGAAGTCGTACAGCGCCCGGTCGAACTCGGCGTAGGAGGCGTAGTCGACCAGCTCGTACAGGCGGGCCCGGGTCTGCATCCGGTCCACCACGCTCGCCTGCGTGCCCTGCTCGTGCAAGGTGCCCAGCAGCGCCTCGACCGCGCCCATGGCGGCGCGCAGGCTGCTCACCGGCCAGATGACGGCGTTGTAGCCCAGGTCCTGCAACTGATCGACGGTGAGCAGCGGCGAGGCGCCGAACTCGGTCATGTTCGCCAGCAGCGGCACGTCGACCGCCGCGCGGAACGCCGCGAACTCGGCCTCGTCGCGCATCGCCTCGGGGAACACCATGTCCGCCCCGGCGTCCACATAGGCCTTCGCCCGGTCGATCGCGGCGTCCAGGCCCTCGACGGCCCGGGCGTCGGTGCGGGCGCAGACGACGAAGTCGGGGTCGGTCCGGGCGCGCACGGCGGCCTGGACGCGCCTGACCATCTCCGCGGCCGGCACGACCTGCTTGCCGTCGAGGTGCCCGCAGCGCTTGGGGTTCACCTGGTCCTCCAGGTGCAGCCCGGCGAGCCCGGCGTCCTCGAACGCTGCGATCGAACGCGCCACATTGGACACCTCGCCGAAGCCGGTGTCCGCGTCGATGAGCGTCGGCAGGTCCGTGGCGCGGGCGATCTGCCCGCCGCGCCCGGCCACCTCGGTCAGCGTCGTCAGCCCGATGTCGGGCAGGGCGAGGTCGGCCGCGAGCGCGGCGCCGGAGACGTAGACGCCGTCGAAGCCGTGATCGGCGACGGCCCGCGCGGCCAGGGGCGAGAACGCCCCCGGCAGCCGCTGGAGCCTTCCTGAGGCCAGGCCCTCGCGCAGGCGCCGGCGCTTGCGGGAAGGCGAGATCCGCTGCGTCATCAGAACAGTCCTCCGCGAATCGGTGCGGTGAGGGCCCCGGCCGGGGCCGCCAGATGCAATCGCCGGACCTCGTCGGCGTCGAGCCGGTCGACGCGGCACGCCAGGTCCAGGAACCGGTCCTGCTCGGACGCGTCGACCACGCCCTCGGCGAGCCGGCGGAACTTCTCGATGTACTGCTCGCGCGCGAACGGGCGCGCGCCCTTCGGGTGCGCGTCGGCCACGGCGATCTCGTCCACGACCCGCGAGCCGTCCTCGAGCGTCACCTCCACCCGGCCGCCGAAGGCCCGCCGGTCGGGGTCCGGGTCGTGGTAGCGGTCCGTCCACTCCGGATCTTCGACCGTGCGGACCTTGTGCCACAGCGCCACCGTGGACTCCCGGTGCGCCCGTTCGGGGGTGTAGGACCGCTCGTGGTGCCAGTCCCGGTCCTCCAGCGCCACCGCGAAGATGTAGAGGATCGAGTGGTCCAGGGTCTCGCGGCTCGCGCCCGGGTCGGTCTTCTGCGGGTCGTTCGCGCCCGTCCCGATCACGTTGTGGGTGTGGTGGCTCGTGCGGATCACGACCTCGGCGACCTTCGAGAGGTCCCCGATGCGCGGCGCGAGCCGCCGCGCCAGGTCGATGAGCGCCTGGCTCTGGTACTCCGCCGAGTGCTCCTTGGTGTAGGTGTCCAGGATCGCGCGCTTGGGCTCCCCCGCTTCGGGAAGCGGCACCTCGTAGCGGGCGTCGGGGCCGCCGAGCAGCCGCGCGATCACCCCGTCCTCGCCCTCGTAGACCGGCGACGGCGCGCCCTCGCCGCGCATGGCCCGGTCGACCGCCTCGACCGCGATCTTGCCCGCGAACGCCGGCGCGTACGCCTTCCACGACGAGATCGCGCCCTTGCGGCTCTGCCGCGTGGTCGTCGTGGTGTGCAGCGCCTGGCCCACGGCCTGGTACACCGTGGCGGCGTCCAGCCCCAGCAGCGTCCCGACGCCGGCCGCCGCCGACGGCCCGAGGTGCGCGATGTGGTCGATCCGGTGCTCGTGCAGGCAGATCCCGCGCACCAGGGCGACCTGGATCTCGTACCCGGTCGCGATGCCGCGCACCAGGTCCCGACCGTCGAGGCCGCGGTGCTGCGCGACCGCCAGAACCGGCGGGACGTTGTCGCCCGGGTGCGAGTAGTCGGCGGCCAGGAACGTGTCGTGGAAGTCCAGCTCCCGCACCGCGACCCCGTTCGCCCACGCCGCCCACTCCGGCGAGACACGGACGTCGGCCCCGGCGCCGAACACGCCCGCGCCGGGCCGGTACGGGTGCGCCAGCGCCTGCGCCCTGGCGTTCGCCACCGGGGAGCGGCGCAGCGAAGCGGCCGCGACGGCGGCGTTGTCGATGACCCGGTTCCCGATCATCTCGGCCACGTCGGCGTCGACCGCCACCGGATCGACCGCGACCTGAGCGAGTCTCCACGCGAGCTGGTCCTCGCGCGCCAAGTCCTCCACGGACGCGTGGGCGCGGACGGCGTGTGTCTTCAACTGGCATCTCCCTGCACTGCTTCGACGCATCGGATCGAGGAGTAGGTTCACAGTATGCACAGATCCTGATCCGCCTGAAACAGCTGTAAATGTGGTTTCTTGTGGAAATTTTCGGGCACGATTGTGAATCTTGTGAAAGGACGTGGTCATGGCGTTGAAGAAGGCGAAGGTCGGGCTGCGGCTCCGCCGCTTCCGCGAGGAGCAGGGCCTCACCCAGGCCGCGCTCGCCTCGGCCCTGGGCATCTCGACCAGCTACGTCAACCAGATGGAGTCGAACCAGCGGCCCATCACCGGGCCGGTCCTGCTGCGCCTCGCCGAGGTCTACGACGTGGACGTCCAGCGCTTCTCCGCCGCCGAGAGCGACCGCCTCGCCGCCCAGCTGCGCGACGCCCTCGCCGACACCGCCCACGCCGAGCAGGTGCCGCCCGCCGAGACCCGGGAGCTCGCCGAGGGCGCCCCCGAACTCGCGCGCTACGTCGTCGACCTCCACCGCCGCTACCGGCACGCCCTGGAGCGCAACGCCGCCATGAGCGCCGAACTCGACGCCGGGGCCTCGCCCACCGCGTACGAGGAGGTCCGCGACCTGTTCTACGCCAAGCGCAACTACGTGCCCGAACTCGACGAGGCCGCCGAGCGGGTCCACGCCGAGGCCGGACTCGACCCCGCCGACCTCCCCGGCGGCCTCACGCGGCTGCTCCGCGACCGCCACGGCACCGCCGTCGCCGCCCTGGACCCCGCCGAGCAGGCCCGCACGAAGCGCCGCTTCGACCCCGAAGGCCGCGTCCTGCGCCTCTCGGCCCTGCTCAGCCCCTCCCAGCGCGCCTTCCAGCTCGCGACCCACCTGGCCCTCGCCGAGTTCTCCGACCTCATCGAGCCGCAGGTCGCCGCGGCGGACCTGTCCGGGAACGAGGCCCGGGCGCTGGCCCGGATCGGCCTGGCGAACTACTTCGCCGGGGCCCTGATCCTGCCCTACGGCGCCTTCCACAGGGCCGCAGAGGAACTGCGCTACGACATCGACCTCCTCCAGCGCCGCTTCCACGTCGGCTACGAGACCGTCGCCCACCGCCTGAGCACCCTGCAGCGCCCCGGATCACGCGGCGTCCCGTTCTTCTTCGTGCGCGTCGACCGCGCCGGGAACATCTCGAAACGCCAGTCGGCCACCGACTTCCACTTCTCCCGCGTCGGCGGCACCTGCCCCCTGTGGAACGTCTACGAGGCGTTCTCCCAGCCCGGCGAGATCCGCACCCAGCTGGCGCAGATGCCGGACGGGCGCGCCTACCTGTGGGTCGCGCGCACCGTCACGAGCAGCTACGGCGGCTTCGGAACGCCGACCAAGACCTTCGCGGTGGGCCTGGGCTGCGACCTCCACCACGCCCACCGCCTGGTCTACGCCGACGGCCTCGACCTGGCGAACCCGGCGGCCCGCACGCCGATCGGCCCCGGCTGCAAGGTCTGCGACCGCGACGGCTGCCCGCAGCGGGCCTTCCCCGCCATCGGCAAGCCCCTCGAGGTCACCGACCACCGCAGCCGCTTCACCCCCTACCCCTCCACGACCGAACCCGACAGTCGATAAAGCACCGCCCGCCTGAGAAAACCACGCCCGCAACCGAAGTCCCCGCATCCGAAATATTGATTTGCGTCAATTCTTTGGGATGATCGGAACGTGACCGTCCTCCACCGACCGGCACCGGCGGGAGCGCGACTCGCGGTCCTGGCGGCGCTGGCCGCCCTCATCCTGCTCCTCGCACCCGCCGCCCCCGCACGCGCCCACGCGGCCCTCCTCTCCACCGACCCTGAGGACCAGGCCGCCCTCGACGAGGCCCCCACCGTCATCACCCTGCACTTCAGCGAACCGGTCCAGCCCGTCCCCGACGGCGTCGAACTCATCGGCACGGACGGCACGACCTACGTCGCGGCGGCGACCGCGAACGACCGGGACGTCGTCGTCGCCACCGGCGGCCTCGGTGATGGACGGTTCTTCCTCAACTGGCGCGTCACCTCCGCCGACGGCCACCCCATCGCCGGCGTCCTCGAATTCAGCGTCGGCGACGCCCCGCCGCCCGGTGCCACCGACGACCAAGCGGCCCAACCCGTCCGGTGGCCCGTCATGGCCCTCGCCGCCCTCCACTACGCGGGACTGCTCCTGTTCGCCGGCCTCCTGTGCTTCAGGATCGCCATCGCCCGCGGCCACCGGCCGCCGCACCCGCGCCACCGGCTCCTCAGGACCGCCGCCGCCACCGCGATCGCCGCCACGGTCCTCGCCGTCCCCGTCGGCGCCCTCGACGCCGCCGGCCTCCCGCCGTCCCGCATCGCCGACGTCGCCGCCTGGAGCGACCTCGCGCGGGCCGAGACGATCCTCCTCGCCGCCGCCACGACCCTCGGCCTCCTCACCGCCTACCGGTGCTTCACCCGCGGGCTCCGGCCCGCCGCCCTCACCGCCGCGTCCCTCGCCCTCGCCGCGCCCGCCCTCACCGGCCACACGCGCACCTACGACCCCGGCTGGCTCATGACCGCCGCCGACCTCGTCCACCTCGCCGCGGGCGCGGTCTGGCTCGGCGGCCTCGCCGGGCTCGCGATCCTGCTGCGCACGGCCACCGACCCCGCCGCCACCGCCGAAGTCGTCGCCCGCTTCTCGACCTGGGCGGCAGCCACGCTCGCCGCCCTCGGCGCGAGCGGCGTCACCATGGCCCTCGTCCTCCACCGCACCTGGTCGAGCCTCCTCGAGTCCGAGCACGGCATCGCGCTCCTCGCCAAGCTCGACCTCGTCGCCCTCGCCGTCGCCCTGGCCGCCTGGAACCGGTACCTGCTCGTCCCCGTCGTCCGCAAGGCCGCGGGGGACTGGGCGGGCCTGCGGCGCCTGCGCCGCGTCCTCCTCGGCGAGGCCGCCGCGGTCGCGCTCGCGGTCGCCGCCACCGGCGTCATGGTCAACCTCAGCCCCGCCGCCCCCGAACCCCCGCCTTCCGAACCCGTCGCCATCACCGCCGACCTCGGTCCCGGCACGGTGAACGCCGTCCTCGACCCCGGGCGCGCCGGCGAGAACACGCTCCGCTTCGCCCTCTACGACGCCCAGGCGCTGCCGCTCGACCCGGTCGAACCGCCGATGGTCCTCGCCTCGCTTCCCGCCCAGGACTTCGGCCCGGTGCAGGCCGCCGTCGAACTCGATCCCGCCGGCGGCTACCTCGCCGTGCTCGACCTGCCCCTCGAAGGCGGGTGGGAGATCGAGTTCCACGTGCTCGCCGCCACCGACGAGCACTACATCGCCACCGCGGCAGTGCAAGTCGACTGACGTCCAATCGTGACCTCGGCATCGGTACGATGTGGCCATGACCACGGAGCGAGCCGAATTGCTGAATGTCCTGCGGGTGGCGACGCACCGACTGGTCGTCGCGGTCGAGCGCATGTCCCAGGAGGAGGCCGCCGCCCCGTCGCTCCTGCCCGGCTGGACCAGGGGCCACGTGATCACCCACGTCGCCAGGAACGCCGACGCCCTGCGCAACCTCCTCGACTGGGCGAGGACCGGCGTGGAGACCCCCGCCTACCGGCGCGCGTCGGACCGCGTGGCCGACATCGAGGAAGGCGCCGGGCGCGACGTCGACGACCTGCGCGACGACCTCGCCGAGAGCGCCGAGGCCTTCGCGGCCGACGCCGAGATGCTGACCGACGCCGCCTGGCTCCACGAGGTGCGCGTCCTCGACGGCCCCCTCTTCCGCGCCGCCCTGCTGCTCCCGCGCCGCCTCACCGAGGTCGAACTCCACCACACCGACCTCGGCATCGGCTACAAGGCCGCGGACTGGACCCCGAAGTTCGCCGCACTGCGCCTGCCCGACCCCATGGCCGCCTGGCGCGAGGAGCGCAAGTCCTGGTGACACCGCACTGACGCGAACGGCCCCGGCCATCGAGGCTGGGGCCGAACGCGTCGCGTCAGCGGGCGGGGTGGCGCCACATCGGGTACAGCGCCGGACCGCCCTTCTCCAGATGGAACGGCCGCGCATGGGTCCGGTAGCCCAGGCTCCCGTACAGAGCGGCGGTCTCCGGCGACACGGCCTCCAGATACGCGGAGGTCCGCGCCCGGTCGAGCCCCGCGTGGACCTCGTCGAGCATGGCGGTCGCCAGCCCCTCGCCGCGCCGCTCCCGGCGCACCCCGACCAGCGCCACATAGACGTGCGGCTCCGACGGGTGGTGGTGCTCCATGAGCTTGTCCAGGTGCGCGAACCTGCTCGTGTGCTCGCCGCAGGCGGCGCGCAGCCGCTCGTCGTAGTCGGGGATCGGCGCCGGCGGCGTCGTGTGGTCGAACCAGACCACGGCCCCGTCGAGGTCGCCCGCGGTGGCGATCCCGCCGTGCGCCTCGGCGTGCGCGGTCAGGATCTCGAACTGGCCCAGGACCGCCTTGCGGCGCTCGTCGACGTCGGCGACGAGCCACTGCGCGGTCGGCAGATCGAGGAACGCCTCGGTCAGCATCGCCGCGACCTCGGAGCTAGCGGCCACGGGCCACCTCCGCCGAGACCTTGACGTCCCCGGTGCCCTGGACGAGGGTCGCCTTGGCGCCGTAGCCGATCCCCGAGTACACGTCCGGCTTCGCGCGCTTGAGGTACGCGGCCCAGCCGGCGCCCAGCAGCGCGAGCGCCGCGAACACGATCGGCACCAGGCGCGGCAGCGGCGAGCCCTGCTCCACGCCCAGGAGCGTGTGGAAGTGGAGGACCGACAGGAACAGCACGCCCGCGAGGGCGACGCACGCCAGGACCGGCGCGATCCGCGTGTGCCACAGGGATTCCCCCTGCCTGTCGCGCCAGAAGTAGACGACCACGGCGAACGCGCACGCGGTGATGAGCGCGAGCAGCCCGATCCCGGCCGACGTCCCCAGGTAATAGAACAGGTGCAGCTCCGGGTCGAGCCCGAGCACCGCCCAGACGACGATCACGATGCCGCCCACAGCGGTCTGCGCGAGCGAGGCCGCCCACGGCGCGCACGCGCGCACGGAGGTGAGCCCCAGTTTCGCGGTGACGACCTGCTCGCGCCCGAGCGCGAACAGGTAGCGGGCCGTGGTGTTGTGGAACGAGAGCGCGGCGGCGGTGACCGAGGTCAGCAGCAGCACCCTGCCGATCGTGCCCCACGCGTCGCCCAGCTGGTCCCCGGCGAGGCTGAACATGAGCCCGGTCGGGTCGGCCGCGGCGGCCGCGACGACGTCGTCCTCGCCCACGGCGGTGATGATCGACCACGACGACGCGATGTAGATGAACGCCAGGATGCCGATGGTGGCGACGGTGGCGCGGGCGACCGTGCGGCGGCGGTCGCGGGCCTCCTCGCCGTACACCGTGGGCGATTCGAAGCCGATGAACCCGACGACCGCGAGCGCCAGGACCGCGCCGGCCGCCTCGCCGCCGAGCGCGGTGGGCGACAGGGGCGCGAGCGAGAGGCCGTCGGCCGGATTGGCGAAGTTGGACGCGCTGAACAGCAGGATCACGGCGATCTCCACGACCAGGAGCACCGCGAGCACCTTCGCGTTGATGTCCACCGCGCGAGTGCCCAGGAGCCCGATGAGGAGCCACGCGACGAGCGCCGCGGCCCACCACGGGACGGTGAGCCCGGCGCTCGCCAGGACGCCCTCGGCGGTGACGCCGAGCAGGCCGTACAGGCTGGCCTGCATGGCGCAGTAGGAGGTCGCCGCGACCCACGCGGCCGCGACGCCGGGGATGCGGCCCAGGCCCCGGGCGATGAACGCGTACATGGCGCCCGCGTTGGTGATGTGCCGGGACATCGTCGTGTAGCCCACGCTGAACAGCCACAGGCACGCGGCGATCACGATGTAGCCCAGGGGGATGCCGATCTGGCCGGCGACGGCGAACATGACCACGACCCCGCCGGCGATGACCGTGAGCGGTGTGGCCGCGGTGAGCGAGAAGTGGAGCAGGCTGAAGGTGCCGAGCTTGTCGTGGGCGAGGGTCGATCTGACCGCGCTGGGCGGCGCTGAGGTGGCTGGCATCGAGGTGGTCACTCCTTAAGGGATGAAGCGGACTCAGAAGTTGCCGGTGATGGCGGTGTCGGCCACGGCGGCGGCGAGGTGGCCGTGGACGGACTGGAGCGGGGCCGGGAGGGAGCGCGTGTGCGAAAGGGCGTATTCGCGCGCGCCGTAGGGCGTCTGGGAGTACAGGGACTTGGACAGTCCGACGGCCTCGGTCAGGGCGACGAGGAACGCGTCCGCGAGCGGCATGCGATGCTCCATCGAGGACAGGTGTCTGCGGATGCGGGCCAAAGGGGCTTGGGCGACGAGCGCGTCGGCCGGCTCGTACGAGACCTGGGACGCCTTGCGCCAGCGTGATCGCCGCTCGGTGCGGTGCATCAGCCCGGTCGTGACCATGTGGTCGGCGGTCTTGGCATAGAGGTCGGAGACGGCGAGGAAGTCGAGCCATTCGGGCACGGGCAGGGGTTCGGGCTCGGCGCGGACCAGCTCGGTCAGCCACAGCCCCAACGAGTCCGTGGGCGGCGCGACGCCGATGTCCCGGGGCGCCAGCTTGGAGCCGTCGCTGGACCAGACCGCGAGGTGGCCCGAGAGGACGAGTTCGGCGACGAGCGCCGCGCCGAGCCCGAGTTCGGCCACCCGCGGTGCGACGGCGGGTTTGTAGAAGTCGTGGTGGGAGGTGATCAGCAGCGCGTCGTACACGAGTCTGGGGGCGGGTGCGTCGGGCACCGGGGGTAGTCCTTCCTATACAGGGTGATTCATCCGAGAACCATACCGTTGCCCTTTCCACCACGCCATATCGGTATTGCAGATGATTTGCAGGGATCGCTCCCGCGATGCATCCCATTACCCGAAAAGCCTGCATGTCATGGGTGAACGACCGCTCACATCACGTCGCCTCAGGACGGTGCGGACCCGGCGGCGGGACCGCGGATCCGCCCGCACCCGTATCGCTCGGCCGCGATCTTGGGCACAATGCATACATGTTCGAAGGATTCACCGAATGGGACATCGAGGTGTCCTCCGGGGTCGTGCTCCACGGGTGCTCCGGCGGCACCGGCCCCGCTCTCGTGCTGCTGCACGGGCATCCGCGCACCCACGCGACCTGGCACAAGGTCGCGCCGGTCCTCGCCGCACAGGGCCTCACGGTCGTGTGCCCCGATCTGCGCGGCTACGGCCGCTCCAGCAAGCCCGAGCCCGACGCCGAACACCACGTGTACTCCGACCGCGCGATGGCCGACGACGTCATGAGGCTCATGACGGTCCTCGGACACGACCGGTTCGCGATCGCCGGCCACGACCGCGGCTCCTATGTGGCCTACCGTGCGGCCCTGGACCATCCCGAACGCGTGAGCGCCCTTGCCGTGTGCGACGGCGTCCCGATCCTGGAGGCGCTGGAGCGCGCCGACGGCCGCTTCGCCGCCAAGTGGTGGCACTGGTTCTTCTACGGCGCCTCGCCGCACGCCGAGCGGGTCATCACCGCCGATCCGATGGCCTGGTACGAGCCCGACGTGGCCGCGATGGGCGGGGCCAACTACAAGGACATGGTCGAGGCGGTCACCGACCCGCTCACGGTGCGGGCCATGCTGGAGGACTACCGGGCCGGGCTCACCGTCGACCGCGCCAACGACGAGGCCGACCGCGAGGCGGGCCGACGCATCGAGGCCCCGACGCTCGTCATGTGGTCCTGGCACGACGACATGGGGGAGCTGTACATCGACCCGGCTGCGATCTGGGAGTCCTGGTGCGAGCTGCCGGTGCGCCAGGCGGTCGTGGAGTCCGGCCACCACATGGCCGAGGAGGCCCCCGAGCAGGTCGCCGAGTTCCTCGCGGACTTCCTGGCCCAGGAGCGCTGACCGACCCGCGCGGCATCGACGCCGCGCCGCACGCGGCCGGCGGGAGATCCCGGCCGGGCCGCGGCCGCCGAGGACGCCACCGGGTCGGAGGCGAACGGCATCGCGCCCCCGCCCCCTAAGATGGCGCGCATCGCCGCCGTTTCGGGATCGGGGGCACGAAGGAGAATGATGGCTTCGGGCAATGCGCGACCGGGCAGGGCCGAGCGCCAAAGGCGCCACGCGGAGCGCGAGAAGCAGCGGGCGGAGGCCGCGCGGTTCCAGAAGCGCGTGACCTGGACATCGCTGGGGCTCATCCTCGCCGGACTGGTGCTGGGCCTCGGCGCCGGCGCACTGGGCGCGGCCGAGGTCTACCCGTACGAGCAGGCGATGACCGTCTCGCTGGCCGTCATGGCGGTCTTCGTCGGACTGGGGCTGTTGGTCGCCGCGTGCGCCGGCATGTACGTGATGGGCGGCTGGAGGGCGGCCCCGTTCGGCGCGGTCCTCGTCGCGGGCATCGCCGTGCTGGCCTGGGGCGTCGCCCAAGGCGACCGGGCGTGGCGCGATGTCGGCGTCGTCCTGCTCGCGATCTCCTGCGCCTCGTTCTGGGCGGTCCCGGCGCTGCTGTCGCCGCGTGCCGCGGCGAAGCCGCGCCGGCCGGCGACGACGGCGAAGTCGGCGGGCCTCGGCGGCGTGCTTCTCGCGGGCGCGCTGATCGCCGCGGTCGGCTACGCGACCGACCTGTGGTGGGTGCTGCTGTTCGGCGCGCTGGCGGTGGGCACCGCCGCGGGCGCGGGGATCGCCATGCGGGCGGAGGACCGCCGCACGAGCCCCTAGGGCGTGTTCACAGCGCCGTGGGAAGCCTCGTGGTCACCAGGCCGACGTCGCTGAGGAAGCGTTCGAGCGCGATCGTGGCGATGCCGGTGGCGACGGAGTTGCCGCGCACCGTGGAGACCTCGATCGCCAGGCCCGCCGCCGCGTCGCCGGGGGACTCCTCGATCACGCGGCGGCGCACGGCCGGCACGAGGTGGCCGCCCAGCGCCCACGCGGTCCATCCGGTCAGCGTGATCATCTCGGGATTGACGATGGCGACGAGGTCGGCGATCGCGGACCCGAGGTAGCGCGCGGTGAGGTCCATCGTCTCGCTCACGGCCGGGTCGGGCGAGGGCGGCTCCAGCGCGGCGGCCAGCGCCCCGATGAACTCGCGCTGCGTGGTCTCGGCGGCGAGCGGATGCGCGGGGGCGATCCCGGCGAGGGTCTGCTGAATGCCGGAGGCGCCGACATAGGCCTCGACGCATCCCTTTCGCCCGCAACGGCACTGGCGCCCGTCGAGGGCGAGGAGGCTGTGGCCCCACTCGCCCGCGAAGTTCGTGGCCCCGCGCAGGATCGTGCCTTCGAGGACGATCCCGGCGCCCACGCCGGTGCCGAGGTTGATGGTGATCATGCTGGCGTGCCGCCGGCCCTCGCCGAACCACAGCTCGGCGGTCGCGATCGCCTTGAGCGGGTTGTCGATGACGATCGGCAGGTCGATGCGCTCGCGCAGCCGGTCGACGTGGGGCCAGGTCGCGTCGGGCACCACCGCCGACACGCCTCCCCAGCCGGCCATCCCGCCCGGCAGCGAGATGCCGACCCCGAGGACGTCGGCGCGGGCGACGCCCGCCTGCCCGATCGCGGCGTCGAGCGCGCTGACGATGCGGTCGACCACGTAGTCGGCGTCGTCGTCGTGCTCGTCGGCGGCGACCTCGGCGGAGGCGAGCTCGTCGAGCGCCGCGTCGAACACCGTCGCCCTGATGTAGGTCTCCGCGACGTCGACGCCGACGATCCGCCCCCGGTTCCCGTTGAGCCGCAACGAGGTCGTGGGCCGGCCGACGCGACCGCCGGTGCGCCGGGCCTCGATGACGAGGCCCCCTTCGATCAGGTCGCTCACCACGGTCGCGACGGTCGCGTTGCTCAGGCCCGTCACGCCGACCAGGTCGCCCCGGCTCGCCTCGCCCGCCAGCAGCAGCGCGTGCAGGACGTCGAGTCGCGACTCGCTGCGGATGTCACGTGAGGTGCGCCGGGTGACGGCCATGTCGGCTCCAGGGTTCGCTACAGGGGTCTATTCGGGGGTGGGGGCGGCGGTCATGCCCGACAGGACCGGCCTTCCGTCTCCAATGGTCCCTCGCACGAGCAGCCGCACGCCACCGGTGTTCCAGGCGCCGGGCAGCCAGAGCCGCCCGGGGTCGCCGCCGGTGAACCGCGGCCGGTTCGCGTCGTCCGTCCAGACGCGTCCCAGCAGCTCGCCGTGCGCGAACGCGCTGACGCGCACCTGCGAGCCCTCGAACCGCAGCGACCGCCCGCCCGCGGGCACCAGCACGTCGATCCAGAACTCTTCGCCCGCTTCGAGTTCGAGCGGGAACGCAACGGTATCGCCCGCGCTCTCCCGCCCGGCGAGTCCGATGAGGGCGGTGTCGGGCTGCGGCTCGACCTGCCAGTCCCGGATGGCGTCGAGGCGCAGCAGCGCGGCGGCGCCTCCCGATCCGGGCCAGTGCGGCATGGTGACCGCCACGTCCCGTCCCTCGCCGGGGGCCAGGTGCACCCACGGGTCGTTCGGGCTGACCGTCCGGGACGCGCCGTCGACCGCGACCTCGCACGGCCTCTCCAGCCCGTCCAGGTGCAGTGCATGGTGACTCGTGCCGTCCACCGGCAGCGAACGCCGATAGGTCGCGGGGCGCCCGATCCGGGTGCTGCTCCAGCCGCCGAGGCTGCGCAGCGGCGCGGGGTCGCCGGCCCACTGGTCGCCGCCCTCGACGGTCCACAGTGCGCTGACGTCCTCGCTCGCGGCCACCGACCACACGCGGCCGAGGCCGCGCAGCGACCCGATCGCCAGGCCCGGCAGCCGAGTGTCGTCGAAGTTCGCGTGGCCCCACGTCTCGACCACGGCTTCGAACGACCCGGCGCCCGCCACGGGCACGCGCACCGTGGCGCCGAAGCGCGCGAACGTCTGCGCGGCGACGCCGTCGAACGCGAGGTCGACGATGTCGCCCGCGCCCTCGATGAGCAGTTCCGCGATGCCCTCCACCGAGGTCGCGTAGTGCGTGCGCCCGCGCAGGACGCCGACCGCTTCGGAGACCGGCGCCAGCTCATGCGCTTCCGTGCTCCCCGTCCGCGTCTCCAGCGCGAGGCGCACGGCCCCGCCGAGCGCTTCCGGTTCGCCGGTGACGCCGGTCGGCTCGACCGGACCGTCCGGGGCGTGCACGTCCTCCGGGTGCATCACCACGACTTCCCAAGCGGTGGAGCCGGACTGCACCGTGTATCGCTTCGGCTCGCCCACCGCGGGCGCGTCCAATTCGGCGACGATCGGCGTCTCGCCCTCGGTCGAGAAGACGACCGTGCTCGGAACCCTTGAGGCGAACCGGAGCCCGCTCTCGTCCGCGCCGACGAGATCGGCGCTCGCGAACCGCAGCACCCCCGGCAGGCCGAAGCCCGCGAGCGGCAGGCCCTGCACGATCAGCGCACAGGAGTGCGGCGCGAGCGCGATCGCGAACTCGCCGAGCCCGGTCGCGACCGATGCCGTGCCCGCTTCCCCGGTGAGGTTCGGAACGCCGGTGACCGTGCCGCCGCCGTCGAGGACGAGCCGCGACGGCGAAGCACTGGTCGCCACCGAGACACTGTGCACGCCTTCGGCTTCGGTGGTGCGAGCCTTGGCCAGCGCCGGGCCGAGCGTGCGGGTGAACGCGGTCAGGACGCGCGCCTCGGCCGTCTCCGGCCGCGCTTCACCCACAGGGGACAGATACCCGCCGAAGTCGTAGTCGTGGGTCATGAACCCGCCCGGGTCGCCCCAGTTGCCGACCGACGGCGTGTAGCCGAGGTCGTAGCCCGACGCCTGGAGGTACGGCGCGAGCAGCGTCGCGCCGCTGACCAGCAGTCGCCGCAGCGTCGTGTGGCTGCGGTTGGTCTCGGTGACCAGCAGCGGCAGGCCGCGCTCGGCCACGAGGTCGGCGTACCGGCGGACCTCGGGCTCGACGAACGCGGACCGGTCGTCGGGGTAGAAGTTGAACGCGGGCGCGATCCCCTCGACCCCGCCGGTCGCGCCGACCAGGTCGCCCTGGCCCGCGCACGCGATGAGCGGCACGTCGATGCCGTGCCCGACCGCCATGTCGCGCAACGCGGTCATGTACGCGTGGCGGTCCTCGGTGTCGAAGAAGTCGAGCTCGTTCTCCAGCTGCACCGCGACGACGGCGCCGCCGCGGCCCCACTGCCGCTCGGCCAGGATCGGCATGGCCCGGTCGAACCAGGCCCGCACGTGGCCGAGGAAGCGCGGTTCGGCCTGCCGCAGGCCGATCTCCGTCTCGAGTCCCAGCCACGACGGCAGCGCCCCGCCGTCCCATTCGGAGCAGATGTAGGGGCCGGGCCTGGCGACGACCGCCAGGCCGGCCTCGTGCGCGAGGTCGAGGAACGCCGCGACGTCGCGCCGCCCTGCGAAGTCCCACTCGCCGGGGGCGGTCTCGTGGAAGTTCCACGGCAGGTAGACGTCGATCGCGTGGTAGCCGGTCGCGCGCACCTGCGCGAGACGGGCCTCCCAGACCTCCCGCGGCAGGCGGAAGTAGAACAGGGACGCGCACAGCAGGGCTTCCTCGAGCCCGTCGAGCACGAGTCCCGCGGGGCCGAGCCGGACGGTCGCGGTGGACAGATCAGTCACTTACTTCACTCCTGCACTTCCGCCTTGGAGGTTCATCTCGTAGAGGTACTTCTGGCCGAGGTAGTAGATCGCGATCATCGGCAGCGTCAATATGATCGAGCCGACCATCACGAGGTTCCACGGCGGCAGCTGCATGGCGTTGCTCGTGGAGGTCATGTACTGCAGGCCGAGCGCGAGCGGCATGGACTCCTCGGAGTTGAGGTAGATCAGCGGGCCCATGAAGTCGCCCCACGCGTGCGTGAGCGTGAAGATCGCGATCGCGGTGAGGATCGGCCACATCATCGGCAGGATGATCTTGCGGTAGACGCCGAAGTAGCCCAGCCCGTCCATCTGCGCGGCCTCGTCGAGCTCCCCGGAGATGCGGGAGACGAACTGCCGCACCAGGAACACGTTGAACGCGTTCGTGAAGAAGTTCGGGATGATCAGCGGCAGATAGGTGTTGACCCAGCCGAGCTCCTTGAACAGCAGGAACTGCGGGATCATCGTGATCTGCGCGGGGATCATCATCGTGGCGAGCACGATCATGAACATGACGCCCTTGCCCGGCGCCCGCAGCCGCGCGAACGCGTAGCCCACGAGCGAGGACGACAGCACCTGGCCCACCGCCGAGAGCGTGGCGATGAGGACCGAGTTGAGCACGAACCGGCCCACGGGCAGCCCGGTGGCCGTGAAGACGTCGGTGAAGTTCGACCACTCGAACTCGGTGGGGAAGACCGTGAACGCGTTCTGCGCGCTCGTCTGGTCGCTCGCCAGCGAGATCGAGATCATGAGGATGAACGGCACGAAGAACAGCGCCGACACGACCAGCAGCACCGCGTAGGTCGCGGGCGAGGCCTTGAACACCGACAGCGTCCGCGTGCCCTTCTCGCCCTCGGCCCTGCGGCCCTTCCTGCGCCCTGCGACGTGCTCGGGGCTTTCGGCGGCGACCGCCATCAGCGCACCTCCGTCTCGTAGAAGACCCATTTGCGGGAGGTCCGGAACGCGATCACGGTGAACGTCATGATCACCAGGAACAGCAGCCATGCGACCGCCGAGGCGTAACCGAAGTGGTAGAAGGAGAACGCCTCCTGGAACAGCATCGTCACCATCATCTGGCTGGCGTTGTCGGGCCCGCCCACGTTGTTGTTGGGCGCGAGGATGTAGACCTGCGAGAAGATCTGGAACGCTCCGATGAGGCCCATGATCAGGTTGAAGAAGATGACCGGCGTGATCTGCGGGAACGTGACCGCCCAGAACTGGCGCCAGGCGCTGGCGCCGTCGATCTCGGCGGCCTCGTAGAGCTCGCGCGGGATGCCGTTCATGGCCGACAGGAGCAGGACCGTCGCGGCGCCCGCGCCCCAGACGGACAGGATGATCAGTGCGGGCTTGATCCACGTGGCGCTGAGCAGCCACTGCGGGCCCTCGATGCCGAACCAGCCGAGCATGTCGTTGAACGGGCCCGACGGCGCGAGGACCATCTTGAAGACCATCGCGGTCGCCACGAGCGGGACCAGCGTCGGCAGGTAGATGAAGGTGCGGAAGAGCTTGCGCCCGCGCACGCGCTTGTTGAGCAGGTTCGCCAGCCATACGCCGATGACCAGCCCGAGCGGCACGGAGATCGCCGCGTAGAAGAAGGTGTTCCAGAGGGCCTTCCAGAAGATCGGGTCCTCGGTGAGCGCCTTGGCGTAGTTGTCCAGGCCGACCCATTCGGGCGGCGTGAACGAGTCCCATTCCGTCAGGGAGATGTAGACGGAGGCGATCATGGGGCCGAGCAGGAATCCGACGAATCCGATCAGCCACGGCGAGATGAAGAGCCAGAAGAAGAAGGCCTCCTTCTTGCGCCGCTTGGACATCTTGGGGCGACGCCTCCCGGCGCGGCGCGCGGGGCGCACCGCACCGGGGGCTTCGTCGACGGTGGTCGTCATCGGGATCGCCCTACTCGATGATCGACTCGAGTTGCGTCTGGACCTTGTCCAGCTCGGTCTGCGCGTCGCCGCCCTCGTTCCAGAAGGTGCCGAGGTTGTCGTCGAAGGCCGCCATCATCTCGTTCCACTCGGGGATGAACGGGGCCCGGATGATGAACTCGGAGGACTCGCCGAAGGCGCCCATGTTCAGGTCCTCGGGGGCCCACTCGGGGTGCAGGAACGCGTCGGACTGCTGCACTTCGAGGTTCGCGGGCACGTCGAGTGCGTTGTCGATGAGGACCTGCTGCGCCTCGACGTCGGTGAGGAGCTCGATGGCCTCGAAGGCCTTCTCGGGGTTCTCGCTGTCGCGGGTGACGGCGAGGCCGGAGCCGAAGCCGGTCACGGCCTGCTGCTCGTTCTGCCACATGGGGGCGATGCCCCAGTTGAAGTCGGCTTCGGCGAGGCCGATGATGCCCCAGAACCCGGTGGTGTTCATGGCGACGGTCTGCGCGGCGAACGCCTGGTCGCCGCCCAGGTCGGGACCCATGTCCGCGTACTCGGCGGGGGTGGGCACGACGTGGTCGACGTGCGCGAGGTCGTTGGC
Organism: Glycomyces harbinensis; assembly: GCF_900101745.1. Classification (GTDB taxonomy): domain Bacteria; phylum Actinomycetota; class Actinomycetes; order Mycobacteriales; family Micromonosporaceae; genus Glycomyces; species Glycomyces harbinensis. Next base: position 298,198 of record NZ_FNAD01000001.1, read on the forward strand.
CCACTGGAGCGCCTCGGCGACCTCGGGGGAGTTGGCGGTGGGCTGGCCCTCGTCGTCGATGATCTGCCCGCCGTTCTGGTAGGCGAAGCTCCACCACTGCGCCCACCATCCGGCGCCGCCGTAGCCCCACTGCTCGCCGGGGACCGTCAGCTGCTCCATGGCGGCGTGGGCGTCGTCCTGGGTCCACGCCGCGGTCGGGTACTCGACGCCCGCGGCGTCGAAGAGGTCCTTGTTGTAGAAGACCACCATCGCGCCCGAGCGGTCCGGGACGGCGAAGGTCTGGTCCTCGAAGGAGTACAGGTCGCCGGCGGGGCCGAAGCGCTGCTCCATGTCCAGGCCGGAGGACTCGATGTACTCGTCGAGCGGGACGAGCTGGTTCTTGGACGAGTAGGAGTTGACGTTCTCGGCCACCTGCATGATGTCGGGGCCGTCGCCGCCGGAGATCATGGTCTGGACCTTCTGCTCGTACTGGTCCGAGGGGATGAGCTGGAGCTCGATCTCGATGTCCGGGTTCTCGGCCTCGATGAGGTCGACGCGCTGCTGGTACGTCTCCTTCTCGGCGTCGCCGCCCCAGACCACCATCGAGAGGGTCCCGTCGTCGTCACCTCCACCGGAGCCGCAGGCCGTCAGGCCTGCCACGCCGAGTAGTGCCGTCGCGGCGATGCCTGCGCGCGTGTGCCAGCGAACCTTGTCCACCATGTCTTCCGCCTCCTTGCGGTCGGGGGGTCGACGCCGACGGGGCGTCGGCGCCTAGTTAAGACATGGATAAATCTAACCTTTAGAAAAACGGTTGGACAAGATCGAAAGACGTTTCGTTTTCGAAATGAGACCGTTAACAAACGGACTTCCGAGACTCAAGATCGTTTTCCCTTGCGTCCCACCGACATCACCGTCAACCCCTGAGGCCCCGAGCGCCCCGGGCGTCCCGCCCGTCCGCCGGGAACGCGTCACGCCGCCTCGGGCCGCCCGCCCCGCCCGTGTGAGGGAAGTGAATGATGGCGACTCATGAGCGAACTTCCCTCCGATGCGCTCGCATGGACGGCCCTGGCGGTGGCCGCCGTGCTGGCCGGATTCTCCAAGACCGGGATCAGCGGCACCTCCTCGCTGTCGATCCTGCTGTTCGCCACGATGCTCCCGGCGAAGGAGTCCACCGGGGCGCTGCTGCCGGTGCTCATCGTCGCCGACCTGTTCGCGATCCGCTTCTACTCCCGGCACGTCGAGTGGCCGGTGCTCGCCCGGCTCGCCCCCTGGATCGTGATCGGCGTCGGGGCCGGGGCGGTCGCCCTGTGGTTCGCCGACGACGCCGCGATGCGCGTGGTCATCGGCGCGATCCTCCTGGCGATGCTCGCCCTCCAGATCTGGTCGAAACTCAAACCCAAAACGGACGATCCCAAGCCGCCCACCGGTTTCGCCCGCCGGACCGCCGCCGCCGGGACCGGCATCGCGGTCGGCTCGACCACGATGATGGCCAACGCCGCCGGTCCGGTCATGGTCCTCTACCTGATGCTCTCGGGCTTCCCGAAACTGCGCTTCCTCGGCACCATGGCCTGGTGCTTCTTCGCGGTGAACCTCTTCAAGGTCCCCTTCAGCGTCGGCCTGGGCCTCATCACCTGGACCACGCTGCTCACGACCCTCATCCTGGTGCCGGCGGTGGCCCTGGGCGCCTTCGCCGGCAGGGCCCTCGTCCACCGCATCGACCAGAAGCAGTTCGAGATCGCCACGCTGGCCCTCTCGGCCGTCGGAGCGGCCCTCCTGATCATCTGACCGGAACCGGAGGCACCGAGCCGACGGCCCGCGGTCCAGCAGCCTCCAACGCGACCTACCCCTGGAGACCCGCCGTGCCGACGCCGCGAATCGCAACACTCCTGCACGACCCCGGACGCGAGTCCGCGTACGAGCAGTGGGGCGGCTGCGGCCGCCCCGTCCTGCTGCTCAACCGCCCCGAACACGACCGCTCCGCCTGGTGGCCCGTGGCCGCCGCCCTCGGCGACACCCACGCCGTGATGGTGGTCGACCTGCCGGAAGGCCACCCACCGCCCGCCCTCGCCGAAGACCTCGCCCACATGGTCCTCCAGATGGGCACGCGCGCACCGGTTCTGGCCGGCCACGGCTCGGCGGCCCTGGTCGCCTCGGTGTTCGCCGCCCGGTACCTCGCGCACGCCGTCGTCGCGGTCGAGCAGCGCCTCGACGTCCGGGCCGACGGCGAACCGGACGCCGCCCTGCGCGAGATCACCGGGCCGCGCAAGCCGATCGACTGCCCGTACCTGTCGGTGTTCGCCGCCGAACCCGAACCGGGCTACGCCGCATGGCTCCGCGTACGCATCCCCAAGGCCCGCTGCGAGTCCTACGGCACGCCGGGGGAGTTCCCGCACCTGACCGCCCTGGACCGCTTCGTCGCCGACGTCCGGGGCCTCGCCGCCTGACTCCCGCCGCCGTCCTGCCGGTCTTCCGCCTTGCGACCGATCCCCTTCGCCAACAGACTGAGTCTGCTCGAATCGATTTCCAACACCCTTCCAAGGCGGACCGATCCAGCCGGGTCGGTGCCGTCGGCATCGGCGAAAGAAGGAGTCACCCTCCATGACCACCATCCTCAAGAGCGGTGCGCGGCGAGCGTCGGCACTGCTCGCCGCGCTCCTGATGACCGCATCCCTCACGGGACTCTCCGTCCTCGGCACCGCCTCGGCCGCCGCGGCCGAACCTGTGGAGGTGCAGGCGAGGCACTGCGAGACCGGCATGAGCGCGACCGGCAGCGGCGACAGCATCCGGTACTTTGGCTGGGCCCGCTGCTACAACAGCCAGCCCGCCCCCTATCGGTTCAGGCTCGCCTGGAGCTGCGTCGGCTCCAGCGACATCCGCTACAGCAATTGGCATGTCGCCGACGGAAGCAGGATCGTCGGGTACTGCTCGACGGGCGTCCGCGTCGACATCGCGAGGGCGATCACGTCCGGACCGTAACCGGCGGCAACCCCACGAACGCCGGTCGGTCCGCCTCACGCGGGCCGACCGGCCTCCGTTCAGGGAACGAGCACCGTCTTCCCGGCGAGGCCGCCCGCGGCCGCCCGGTCGTGCACCGACGGCAACTCGGCCAGCGGCAGCCGCTCCGCCACGTCCACGGTCAGCTCCCCGGCGTCCACGAGCGCGGCCAGCTCGGCGAGCTTCGCCGCGTCGCTGTGCATGAACATCTGCGCCGCCCGCACCCCGCGCCCGACCCCCTCGGGAGCCGGCCCCGTGGTGGTGACGAACACGCCCCCGTCCGCGACCAGGCCTACGAGCCGCTCGACCTCTTCGGGAGTCGCGTACACCAGGTGGAACACGGCGTCGAACCGCTCGCCCTCCAGCGCCTCGGCGACCGGGACGGCGGTGTAGTCGACGATCCGGTCCGCGCCCGCGGCCTCGACCCGGTCGGCGCTGCGCGCGCTGGCGGTCGCGGTGACCTCGGCCCCGGCCCGCTTGGCGAGCTGCACGGCCAGCCCGCCGACGCCGCCGCCCGCGCCGTTGACCAGGAGTCGCTGTCCCGCTTGGAGGTTCGCGTGCTCGAACAGTCCCTGCCAGGCGGTGAGACCGGTGGCCGGCAGCGCGGAGGCGTCGGCGAGCGGGATGCTCTTGGGCGCCGCGGCCAGGGCGTCGGCGGGAGCGGCGACGTATTCGGCGGACGGTCCCGGCGCGCTCATCGGCAGGTTGGCGATCACGGCGTCGCCGAGGTTCCAGCCGGCCACGCCCTCGCCGATCTCGGTGATGACGCCGGAGGCGTCGATGCCCGGGGTGTGCGGGAAGGCGACCGGCGCGATCTGCTGGAACCCGCCGGAGCGGATGGCGGTGTCGACCGGGTTGAACGCGGCGCCGGCGACCTTGAGGACCACTCGGCCCGGGCCGGCCTTCGGCTGCTCGGCCTCCTCGAGCACGAGGACGTCGCTGTCGCCGTAGGAGTGGTAGCGCACTGCTTTCATGATGGCTCCTTCGCATAGGTGCTTTGAATTCGAAGCACCTCCCCAGTGTAAAGTGCTTTGAATTCGAAGCAAGTCGACGCGCGGGTGACGCTCCGCACATTGCTTCGAATCCGAAGCAGGTACGGTCGACTGATGACCGAGCCCGCGCCCGACGACGCCTTCGACCCCGGACCCGGGCTCGCGCCCGAGGAGATGGCGACCTATTTCGCGCTCATGGAGGCCGTGGGCGTGCTCCAGCACCACGTCGAGCAGCAGCTGCGCGCCGACGCGGACCTGAGCACGGTCCAGTTCCAGATCCTCGCGAGCCTCGCCGCGGCCGGCGGCTGTCTGACGATGACCGAGCTGGCGGACGGCGTGGTTTACAGCCGCAGCGGCCTGACCTACCAGGCCGGACTCCTGGAGAAGGCGGGACTGGTCTCGCGCGGCCCCAGCCCCGACGACGAGCGCTCGACCCGGGTCGCGATCACCGACGCCGGCTACGCCCGCGTCAACCAGGTCATGCCCGGCCACGTCGAGGTCGCCAAGCGCCTCCTGTTCGGGCCGCTGACGGACGCCGACGTGGCCCGTCTCGGCGACATCATGGCGCGCGTGCGCGACCACATGAGGGCCCAACCGCCTCGTTCGGCCGCGCCCCGCAAGAAGCGTGCTTCCTAAGAAGGATTGCGGCGCAACAGGTCACAAGAACATGTAAGCTGCGCTGAGCTTGACTCGCCGCTGACTGCGGGGCGGCTCATGCGAAACTGGTGCGAATCTGGTGCGGAGTCCACCCAGGATTGAGACAGCGATCACACTACCCCGTGATCGACCCTCATTCCGAACGGAGCCGCATCCCTATGCCACAAAGGAATGTTTCACGGCGTGCCGCCTTGCTCGGCGCCACCGCCGGACTCGCAGCCCTGCCCTTCGCCGGCAACGCCGCGCTGGCCCAAGTCGTCAGCCCCATGGCGGGCGAAAAGGTCTACATCGACCCGGGCCACGGAGGCGACGACCGCGGTGCTTCCGCGAACGGGGTCGTCGAGAAGAACGTTACCCTCGACATCGCCAAGCGTCTCAGGGAGATTCTGGACCGCCACGGCTACAACGTCCGGATGTCCCGCAGCACGGACATCACCCGGAGCCTGAGCTACCGGGTGAACGACGCCAACAGCTGGGGCGCGTCCATCTTCGTGAGCATCCACTGCAACGCCGGCGGCGGATACGGATTCGAGAGCTACCGGGACGACGGCGCCGTGTCGGATCGCACCGTGCGGCTCCAGAACAACGTGCACGCCAGGGTGATCGCGTGGATGAACAAGGACCAGTCCGTCACGGACCGGGGGAAGAAGGCGGTGGGCTTCTACGTGGTCGAGAACACGAACATGTCAGCGGTCCTCACCGAGAACCTCTTCGTCGACAACGTCGCCAACGCCAACCTCTTGAAGTCGGCGGCTTTCAGGCAGGACGTCGCCCTCGGGCACTACCACGGCATCAACAACTTCTTCAATTAGCGCGTCCACTCTCTCAAGCCAAGCCCATCGCCCCACGAAGGGAGACCACGCGATGACACGAAGACTCATTGCCCTGGTCGTATCCACCGCAACGACGATGCTCCTCATGATCACCGGAGCCGTTCTGGTGAACGCTCCGGCCGCCGGCGCCGTACCCCCGTTGGACAACCCGAGCGCCGAATACAGGATCGGGTGCACCGGCGCCTGGTCGACCATCCAGGTGAACTGGACGGGAGCGAACGAGGCGACCGTTCGCTGGTCGCTCTACGACACCACCAACGCATACGGGCTGAAGCCCGTACTGCGCCTCTCGGCCAAGGGACCCGACGGCACCTCGCCCCACGTCTTCGACAACGGCCACACCTACGTGATCCTCGAGGGAGGCATCGACAGCGGGACCAACGGCACCACGGGATCGTGGAACCCCGGCAACCTCGGGGACTTCAACCACCTCGTCGTGTCGGTCCAGAACGGCACCGCGGAGCAAGGGGTCGACTGCTCCGTGAAGAAGAACATCTTCAACTACACCCGGATCGCCTACCGCAGGGCCGTCGACAAGGAAGGCGCCCCGTACGACTACGGCGGCACCGGCCCCGGCTACGACTGCTCCGGTCTGGTCTACACCGCATACGGTCAGGTCCACAACTTCCCGGGCTGGACGGTGCGGACCGCGAACGACATGTACAACTGGGTGCGCGGCCACGACTCACCGGGGAGGTTCTACGCCCAATCGGTGGCCTACTCGGATCTCAAGGTCGGTGACCTGATCTTCTACAACACCATCCCGGGCAACTCCCGGCTCGTCGATCACGTCGCCTTCTACGCGGGCGGCGGAGACGTCTTCGACGCGCAGCAGGACGGCGTGCCGGTCGGCTTCCACAACGACTACGTGAGCAGCCGCGTCGGGGCGTACCGCATCCTCGGCATCACCAACGCCTGAGCATCCGCCGCCTCGCAATCGCGCTCACCGCAGCGCGGGACCGAGACGGCGAACGGGCCCCGAGCGCACTGCGCTCGGGGCCCGTTCGCCGTGCGGCGCTCAGCGTCCGGCGAGCCTTTCGGTCACCGGCTCACCGAGGAGCCTCGGCGAGATCACCACGCGGTCGATGTTCGGCGCCCACGCGTCCGCGTTGCCCAGCCGCAGCGGTTCGTCCGCAGTGGACAGACTCACGGCGATGCTCCGCTGGAAGAAGCTGTCCCACGAGTACGTGTAGCGGAAGTAGGCGTGGCCCACCTCCTCACCGCCCTCCTGGACCGAGAGCCGCCGGTCGACCACCTGCGGGTTGTAGTCGTGGTCGCCCGACAGCTCGGCGTTGGCGTAGTGGACCGTGACGTCGTAGTCGCCCGCCTCGGCGAAGCCGTCGCGGGGGATCTCGATCGCGTTCTCCTCGCCGTTGCCGATCCAGCCCACGAAGGTGCCGCCGGAGGCGTTGGTGCCGGTGCTCTCCGCGAGCGCGGTCGGCGCGGCCGAGCCGTGCAGCACGGCGTCCTCGGCCTCGATCGACACGGCGGCCTCGTCGGCCTCCCTGGCGCGCACGGTGGTCAGCGACGCGACGAGCGCGCCCTCGGGGGAGCGGACCTCGATCTCGTTGATGCCCTCGACCAGGTGGACCCTGGCCACCGAGCGCCACGTGCCCTTGCGGTCGGCTTCGAGCCGGGCGGTCGGCGAACCGTTGACGCTCAACTCGACCGCCGAGTCCCCAGTGGAGGCCCAGTCGACGACGAGGTCGTAGTACCCGGTCTCGATCGCCGTGGCGTACAGGTCGGCCCGTGCGTCGCCCTCGATGCGGGCGCCGCCGCGCAGCGGGGACCGCTCGGCCCAGTCGAGCGCCGCGCCCGCTTCGAGGCGGAACGTCGAGGCCGGGTACTCGGTCGGCTCGCCCTCGCCCACCGAGGTGAGCGAGACCTTGTCGAGGGTGATGTCCGAGTTGGGAAGCGCGGTCGATCCGTCCTCACTGGACATGATCGACAGCGTGTGGCCGCCCGCGGTCAGGTCCACCAGCACCTCGGCGCTGCCGCGGTACTGCCACTTGCTCGTGGCGTTGAGCCCGAGGTCGGCGGCGTACTGGATCGTGCCCGCCGAGGCCCCGTCCACGAACAGCGCGTGCCGTCCGGGCACGCCCGGCGCCCCGCCGATGACCTGGAGCCGGTAGGTCCCGTCCCGCGGCACCTCCACGGTCCAGTCGGCCCGCGAGGTCGCCTGGTTGAACGAGCCGACGTCCTGCCCGCCGGAGGACAGGAACTGCCAGCCCCCGTTGCCCTTCGGGTCGTGCGAGTACACCTGGGCGTCGGTCAGGGCCATGTGCTCGGCCTCGATCGAGGCGGTCCACGCCTGCGCCTCGGCCGCGGCCTCGACGTCGCGGGACTGGTCGGGGGTGATGACGATCTGGTAGGCCGCGTAGCGGTCGTACGTGTCGACGTCCAGCTCCAGCGCCCCGCCGTCGACCTTCACGTTGTCGTACGCGCCGACCACGCGCGGCGTGCCGGCCAGGCCCTCGGCGCCGGTGAGCGCGACCTCGCGGATCTCGACGTCGACCCGTTTGCCGAACACCGACTCGTCCAGGCCCTTGAGGTCCAGTGTCACGCCGGCGTCAGTGCCTCCCCAGAGGACGGTGGCCCGCCTGTTCGCCTCGTCGACCGCGCCGATGCCCTGGAGCGTGTCCACCGTGTCCGGATTCGGCGGGGTGACCCGCACCGTCTCGGAGCCGGCGAGGTCGCCGTACCACTTGAACATCCACCAGCCGGCGTTCGCGCCGTTGGGCCTGGCGCTGTTGTCGGAGAGGTTGCCCGCGTAGTTCCAGTACGCCGTCTGCGCGTCGACCTTGGTGTCCTCGAACATCGCGAGCCACTGGACGAGCTGCCCGGGCACGCCCATGTCGCGGAGCATCCCGTACTCGGTGATGTTGACCGGGATCGGGTCGAGCCCCAGCTCCTGTTCGAGCGCGCGGTAGTCGGCGAAGTGCTGGCGGTAGTTCGCGAGGTTGTCGATGCCCAGCTCGTGCCAGATGAAGATGTCCGGCAGCGAGCCGTGCTCCTTCGCGAACGCGAGGATGTCGGCGCTGCGCTCGGGCTGCCAGCGGGTGTCGCCGGGCCCGCCGATGCGGGCGTGCCCGAGGCCGTGGCGCTCCCAGACCTCCTGGATCTTCTCGTAACCGGCCTGCCAGTCCCCGAGGAACTGGTCCTTCTGGCCGGCCCAGTCGGGGTACCAGTTCCCGCCGTCGGGCTCGTTGAAGGGGATGAAGACGTAGTCCTGGGGGCGGTCGGAGTCGGTCGCGACGGCCTCGGCCACGAACTCGACCACCTCGAGGTAGTCCCAGACGCCGTTGGGCTCCTCGGTGTAGGTGCCGTCCTCGGGGTTGTAGGTGCGGTCGTCGCCGGGGCGCCTGCCGCCGTTGTACGCCCAGTCGGGGTAGTAGTCCTGCACGTAGATGTACATGTCCTCGCCGTGCTTGGCGAAGAAGCCGTCCTCGACCTTGACGGCGTCGCCCGACGGGTGCTGCGTCCCGTAGGGCGCCTTCTGGCTCGTGTTGGTGATGTGGGCGCCGTTGATGAGCGCCTGGGTGGGGGCGCCCTCGTCGCCGAAGCCGTAGAGCGTGCCGGTCGCGCCGCCGCGGAACTCGCCGGTGCGCTCGGCGAAGTCCACCGCGAGCACGTCGCTGTCTTGGGCGCCTGCGGGAGCGCCGCCCAGGCCGGTCACGGCCGTGGCGGCGACCGCGGCGGCAGCGGCAGTGGCCATCAGTCTCCTCATGTGGTGGGGGTCCTCTCGTCATTGACAGGGGTCGATCCGAGGATCGGAGCCTGACCGTACCCAATTTTGATAACGATTTCAAGACACAACTTGAAATCGATTTCAGAAATGCGTTACGGTTGCGCCTGAAATCGCTACCAGGCGTACCGCCTGGCAGCGGTCGCCGGAAGCATGAGTCGCAGTACGTACAAGGGGTGTCGTGGTCGATCAGTTGTCTTGGGGCAGGCCCGAATTCGAGCTCGGATTCGCGTGGGGCGCCGACTCGCCGGTGCGCGTCGCGAGCCTCTCGCGCGGCGGCGGGGCCCACCCGGTCCACGCCGTGCCGCTCGTGGAGATCCTGACCGCGGACCGGGGCCACCTGCCCTCATCCGACCGCCTGGCCCACACCGAAATCGGCTCTGAACTAAGGTATATCGACCACGAGGTACGCGACCTCGGCGGCCGACGCACCCTCGCGATCCGACAAGGCGCCGACGGCGTCGAAGCGACCCTCACCCTGGAGGCCTTCGACCGCGCCCCCGCCGCGATCCGCTCCACCGTCGAAGTCCGCGCGACCGGCACGAGCACACTCGTGCTCCGCTCCGTCGCCTCCCTGACCTTCGGATTCACCGCCGCCGACCCCTCGGCCGCCGACCATCTCGACGGCTGGGAACGCCTCTGGGGCACCAGCGACTGGCTCGGCGAAGGCCGCTGGACCCGCGAGCCCCTGCGCGGCGACGACTTCGTGCCCCTCGCCTCCGAACTCACCCTCCAGAACCCCCGCGGCTCCTGGACCCGCACCTCCGACGGCACCTGGTCCACCGGATACCACCTCCCGACCGGCGCCCTCGCCTCCCCGGACCTCGCCCTCGCCTTCCAGATCGAGCACAACGGCGCCTGGCGCTGGGAGATCGGCGAGGACGTCGACGGCGGCTACCTCAGCCTCTCCGGCCCCACCGACCCCGACTCGGCCTGGACCAAGACCCTCGAACCCGGCCAGACCTTCACGACCGTCCCCGCGACACTCGCCGCTGGAGCGGACACCGAAGACGCCCTCGCCGCCCTCACCGACTTCCGCCGCGCCGCCCGCCGCCCCCACCCCGACAACGCCGCCATGCCCGTGGTCTTCAACGACTACATGAACACCCTCAACGGCGACCCCACCACCGCGAAACTCCTCCCGCTCATCAGCGCCGCAAGCGAAGTCGGCGCCGAGATCTTCTGCATCGACGCCGGCTGGTACGACGACAGCGGCGACTGGTGGCCCACCGTGGGGGAGTGGCGGCCGTCGACCACCCGCTTCCCCGGCGGCCTCGGCGAAGTCATCGACGCCATCCGCGACGCCGGCATGGTCCCCGGCCTCTGGCTCGAACCCGAGGTCATCGGCGTCCGCAGCCCCATGGCCGACACCCTCCCCCCAGAGGCCTTCCTCCAACGCCACGGCCAGCGCCTCGTGGAGCACCACCGCTACCACCTCGACCTGCGCCACCCGGCCGCCGTGGCCCACCTCGACGGCGTCGTCGACCGCCTCGTCCACGACTTCGGCATCGGCTTCTTCAAGTTCGACTACAACGTCAACCCCGGGCCCGGCACCGACCTCGCCGCCGACTCCGTCGGCGACGGCCTCCTCGGCCACAACCGCGCCCACCTCGCCTGGATCGACGGCCTCCTCGACCGCCACCCCGACCTCGTGATCGAGAACTGCTCCTCCGGCGCCATGCGCATGGACTACGCGATCCTCTCGCGCCTGGCCATGCAGTCCACCTCCGACCAGCAGGACTTCACGAAATTCCCGCCGATCGCCGCCGCCGCCCCGATCTCCCTGCTCCCCGAGCAGGCCGCGAACTGGGCCTACCCGCAGCCGGGCATGAACGACGAGGAGGCCGCGTTCTGCCTCGTCACCGGACTCCTCGGCCGCTTCTACGTCTCCGGCCACCTCAACGAGATGACCGCCGCCCAGCGCGCCGTCGTCGCCGAGGCGATCGGCGCCGCCAAGACCCTCCGCACCACGATCGCGAACGGCCACGCGCACTGGCCCGCGGGACTGCCCCGCTGGACCGACCCGTGGACCGCCCTCGCCCTGCGCACCGAAGACGCCGACCACGTCTCGGTCTGGCGCCGCGGCGGCCCCGACAGCACCGAACTGCGCTTCCCCCACCTCGCAGGCGGCGACGTCACCGTCGCGACCGTGTTCCCGACCGGCCTCCCCGAGTGGAAGACCTCGTGGAACGCCCAGACCGGCACCCTCACCGTGCACGCGGGCGACGCCGACACCGCCGCCCGCACCCTGCGCCTCACCGCCCAATCCTCGAAGAAGAACTAGGAGCATTCAATGAAGAAGCCGTTCCGCTACGCGCTGGCGCTCGCCGCCGCCGGAGCACTGACCCTCACCGCCTGCTCGGACCCCGGAGCCGGCACCGACGACGCCGGCCCCGTCGACTGGCCCGCCCAAGACGCCGACCTCTCCGGCACCACCCTCACCATCTGGGCCGCCCAGAATTCGAACACCGTGCCCGACAGCGTCATCGCGGGCTTCGAGGACCTCACCGGCGCCGAGGTCGAGGTCGTCACCATCCCCGACCCCTACGAGCAGGGCGTGCAGACGAAGGTCGCCACCGGCGACATGCCCGACCTCGCGTTCTGGCAGCCGACCGCCTCGCAGCTGACCGCGCTCAACGCGAGCCAGAACCTCCAGCCGCTCGACGACGCCCCCTGGCTCGACGCGTACAAGCCCGAACTGCGCGACATCACCGGCGTCCTCGACGACACCCGCTACGCCACCCTCATCACCACCCCCGCGGTCGAGGGCGTCTACTACAACAAGGAAGTGTTCGCGGCCAACGGGATCACCGAGACCCCGACCGACTGGGACTCCTTCCTCCAGACCGCCCGCGACCTCAAGGGCGCCGGCGTGACCCCGTTCCACGAGATGGCCGCCGACCGCTGGGGCACCCAGTGGTGGGTCCAGGTCCAGCTCGCCGACGCCGCGGCCGACGGCCTGTGGGACCGCGTGAACACCCGCGAGGAGCTGTTCACCGACCCGACCATCCAGGGCGCGATCGACACCTACCAGGGATTGATCGAAGAGGGCCTGTTCAACGAGGACATCAAGACCGCGACCTTCGAGGACCAGGGCGCCGCCCTCCTCGCCGGCGACGCCGCGATGGCCGTCCAGGTCAACTCGTTCTTCGGCCAGCTCCAGTCGCTCGCCGACACCGAGGAGCTGAACGAGAAGATCGGCTTCTTCCCCATCTCCCCGTCCGGCAACGTCGGCACCTTCATCCCCGACCAGTCGAACGCGCTGGTGGCCTTCAAGACCGGCGACGCCGACCAGGAGTCCGCGGCCCGCCAACTGCTCTCGTACTGGATGGGCGACGGCTACGAGGACTTCGTGAACGCGCAGTCCACCGTCTCGCTCCAGACCGATGTGGAGACGCCCGCGACCGTCCCCGAGGCGCTGCTCTCGGTCAGCGACTCGCTCGGCACCTCCGTGGGCTCCATGCAGGCCTCCGCGATCGCCAACCCGGACCTGTACATCTACCTGGCCGACATGATCCAGGGCACGAAGACCCCGGCCGAGGTCGCCGAGGCCACCCAGAGCCAGTTCGACGAACTGGCCAAGGCCCAAGGCGCCGAGGGCTTCTAACGCGAAGCGGGGGCGCCGATCCCTCCGGCGCCCCCGCCACCACCAGGCCCCGCAACGAAAGGCAAAGGCCGCAATCGTGTCAACGAACACCATGCTCCCGAAGGGCGCGGCGCGCCCCCGGCAGAAGGACCATCCGCTGTGGTTCCTCGTCCCGGCGCTCGTGGTCCTGGTCGTGTTCTTCTTCGTCCCGACCCTGTTCAACTTCGTCTACGCGTTCACCGACTGGTCGAGCTTCAAGAGCGCCATCAACTTCGCCGGGATCGACAACTTCACGTCGCTGTTCACCAACGGCACGCTCCTGAACTCCCTCAAGGTCACCCTGGTCTACGCCGTGCTCGTGGCGCTCTTCCAGAACGCCTTCGGCCTCGGCCTCGCGCTCCTCCTCGAACGCGACACCCGCGTCAACCGCGCCGTCCGCGTCGCCTTCTTCATCCCGGTCATCATGTCCGCGCTGGCGGTCGGCTACATCTTCCAGGCGCTCCTCAAGCCCGACGGCGCGCTCAACGGCATCCTCGGCGCCCTCACCGGCGCGGACGTCTCGATCCCGTGGCTCGGGAACACGACCTGGACGATCGTGGTCGTCGCGATCGTCCACGCCTGGAAGTGGATGGGCCTGTCGATGCTCATCTACCTCGCCGGGCTCAAGACCATCAACGAGGACGTGCTCGAAGCGGCCCGCCTCGACGGCGCGAACCGCTGGACCATGTTCCGCTCCATCCGCTTCCCGCTCCTGGCGCCCGCGGTGACCTTCAACGTCGCCACCGCCCTGCTCGGCTCCATGAACGGCTTCGACATCGTCCAGGCCACCACCGAGGGCGGCCCCGGCGGCACCACCGAGCTGCTGAACATCTTCATCTTCCGGACCTTCGGGCAGGGCCTGTTCGCCCAGGCCACCACCATGAGCCTCGTGCTGTTCCTGCTCGTGACCATCCTGGCCTTCCCCGTGATCCGGTACCTGCGCAAGCGAGAGGACGTCCTGTGAGCATCACCGCCACCTCGCCCCGCACGGCGGCCCCGGCCGCCGCGAGGCGCGCCCCCCGCCGCCGCTTCCGCTTCCCGTACCAGCCCGTCGCCGCGATCCTCGTCGCCGTGCTCGTGCTCGGCGTCCCCTTCTGGCTGGTCATCGCGACCGCCTCGAAGGACCAGGCCGAAGCCCTCGACCCGAACCTCGAAGCGCCCTCGGACTGGCGGCTGCTCGACAACTTCGCGACCGTCTTCGGCGACGGCCGCATGATGTCGGCCTTCTTCGGGAGCCTCCTGGTGATGGTCCCTGCCGTCGTCGGCGTCCTCGTCCTCGGCTCCATGGCCGCCTGGATCCTCGGACGCCGCGGCGGGCGCCTCAGCGCCGCGATCTACGCGCTCGCCATCTCCGGCATCGTGCTCCCGCCCGCCGTGGTCACGATCGTGCTCCTGCTGCGCCAGCTCGGCCTCGCCGGCACCGCGCTCGGCATGATCGGCGTCTACATGGGCATGTACCTGTCCACGGTGATCTTCTTCGTGACCGGCTTTGTGCGCACCATCCCGCACGAGCTCGAAGAGGCCGCCCGCGTCGACGGCGCCGGCCCGGTGCGCGTGTTCCTGCGCGTCATCCTGCCGCTGCTCAAGCCGGTGCTCGCCACCGCGACGATCCTGATCTGCCTCTACATCTGGAACGACGTGTTCTACGCGCTGTTCGTGATCGGCGGCCGCATCGACACCCTGCCGCTGAACCTGTACCAGGTCGCCAGCGCCGGACTGTATCTCCAGAACTGGCACCTGATCTTCGCCTATATCATCCTCATGAGCCTGCCGCTGCTGATCACGTTCGTGGTCGCCCAGCGCAGGATCATCTCCGGCATCACGAGCGGTGCGGTCAAATGAGCGCCGGCGGAGCGATGCGGTGAGCAACAGGAGGGCGGCGGACCGGTTGGACGAGCGACGCAAGAACCCGACGATCTCGGACGTCGCGCAGCGCGCCGGGGTCTCGGTGCCGACCGTGTCCCGCGTGCTCACCGGCGCGGCCCGCGTGAGCCCGGGCAAGCGCGAGCTGGTCGAGGCCGCCATCGCCGAACTCGACTTCCGGCCCAGCGCCGCCGCCCGCGTCCTGGTCTCGCGCAGGTCGCAGACGATCGCCGTGATCGCCGGCAACACCTCCCGGTACGGCTACGCGGAGACCATCCGCGGCATCGAGATCGCCGCGCGCGAAAAGGGCTACACGGTCATGATCACCGTGGTCGAGAGCGCCGACGAGGACGAAGTGGACCGTGCCATCTCGGCCACGCTGACGCAGGCGCTGGCCGGCGTGGTGGTCCTGAAGTTCGACCCGCCCGGTGTGGCGGCGCTGCGCAAGATCCCCGGGAACCTGCCGGTCGTGGCGCTGTCGGGCACGCGCGAGACCGGTGTGCGGCAGGCGGTCCTGGACGAAGCCGACGCCGCGGAGGAGTTGACGCGGTACCTGCTCGGGTTGGGCCACAAGACGGTCCACCATGTGCGGGTGCCGCCCTCGCGCCGGGTCGACGGGCGCACGTCGGGCTGGAAGCGGGCCCTGGTGAACGCGGGCGCGCCGGTCCCGCCGGTGCGGGACGCGACCTGGGACCCCAAGAGCGGTGTGGCGATCGGTCGCGGTCTCGCGGCCGATCCTGAGGTGACGGCGGTGTTCTGCGGCAACGACGAGATCGCCATGGGCGTCATGCGCGGCATCGTCGAAGCGGGCCTGAGGGTCCCGCAGGACATCTCGGTGGCCGGGTTCGACGACCACCCGCTCGCCGAGCTGTGGTCGCCGCCGCTGACGACCGCGAAGCAGGACTTCGCCGGATTGGGCGGCCGCGGATTCCAGCTGCTGCTCCAGGAGATCGACGGCACCGGCGACCGCCGCTACTCGACCGAGCGCCCGGGCCTGGTCCTGCGAGAGAGCACCGCGGAGCCGAGACCTCGCAGGTAGCTCGGCAGAGATCAGGCCACCAGAGGTCAGGGCGAGGGTCGAGGCCGCACCTGTCCGGGTAGGAGCGGGTGGGCGGTCGGGGTCACATCCGGCAACGATGGAACGGCACAGGCGAGGCTCAGAGCGCGCGGCCGGGAACGAGCCGGTACTCGGAGGGCTGGAACCAGCGGCGACGAAGAGGCAGGGACGTGTCGGGTTGGTGGCGGTCCGGTGCGCTGTTTCGTTTGGGGTTCAGGCGGGCATCGACGAAGAGGCGAGAAGTGGCTCGGGGTGGGCGGTGGCCCCCGGGGTCTGGTCGTGGCCTGGGTCCTGTGAGGCGTAAAGGCTTCCGGTCTGTTTGCAGCGCAAGGTGTCCGGGTGTGGAATGTGAGTGTGTTGCCCCCGTGTGGGTGTTGCGGGTGGTACCGGTGTGGGGGAGAATTGGGGTACGCACAAGGGTAAGGGATTCGTACAGGCGGCGGCCGGTGTAAGCAGACTACGCCAAGCCTCTGGCCGAGAGTCGTTCCTCTGTAGAAGTCCCCGACACTGTCACTCTCCGAGTCGTCTCGGTTGGGTTGGGGGGTGTCGCCCTCGGAGTGCTATCGGGACCCCGCAGCAGTACGGTGCAGAGCACCGGATCGGGTGGGGGTGTCCTTTCGGCCGGGATCACCTCGAGCGCCGGGAGGCTGGTGTTTTCAACGAGGCACATACCGTAGGCAAAGGCCCTCTGAAGCGCCACCTGCGATGATCACGACCGGTCGGCATCTGCGCCCGATCCACGCGCACCCCGACCAGTCCC
The DNA here is from genome assembly GCF_900101745.1 of Glycomyces harbinensis. Taxonomy (GTDB): domain Bacteria; phylum Actinomycetota; class Actinomycetes; order Mycobacteriales; family Micromonosporaceae; genus Glycomyces; species Glycomyces harbinensis. Next base: position 314,703 of record NZ_FNAD01000001.1, read on the forward strand.
GACCAACACCCAGCAATCAGCGCGGCAGCAGCACTCCGGTGCAGTCTCCGCACGCCCAACAACTGGGGCACCGGACACCACAGGGCCGTCAGTGCTCGGTTGGCGGATGCCGAAGCAGCGCATCGAGCGCCTTTGTCTCCTTTTCGCAGTGCGCGATCTCGGCGGCGATCGTCTCGGCCATCGATCCCGGTCGCCGGTCCTGGAAGTCGTCGCGGACGGCGTCGACCTGGCCGTTCCAGCCCGACCCCGGGCTGTTGAGGACCGCGTCGACCACGGTGTCGGCCGCGGCGCGCAGCTCGTCCCTGGTGGCGAAGCGCCGTTCCTGCTCCAACTGCCTCTCGCGGCTCTCGTGCCAGGCCTGGAGCGCCGCCGCGCCGCCGGCGAGGATCGCGGGCGCGGCCTTGGACACGGCGTTCGCCATCGACTGGAGCCCCCGGTTCCCGTCCACCGTGCGGCGCACGTACTCCGTGGTCCGGTACGTCACCCCGCCTTCCGGCGTCTGGAACCAGGTGTGGTCGCGCACCCTTTCGATCTGCGTGACCTTGCGCGGCACCGAGACCGGCGCCGCCGGAGCCTGCGGGCGCAAGGCCATGCGCTGGGCCGAGGCGTCCCGCAGCCGCTCTGCCAGTCCACCGACCAGCGCGCTGGTCCTCGCCGCCCGCTCGAGCGCCCGCCCGGTGTCGCGCACGTCCAGAATCTCCGCCACGAGCTGCCCGGTCTCCCTCCACGCCAGGGCGGTCGACCGTTCCTGCTGGTCGGCCGCGGCCTGCTCGATGAGCGACCGCAGCTGCGCGAACGACTGCTCGGTCCACTCCTCGACCACGCGGGTGAAGCGCTCCTGCGCCACCGCGATGCCCCTGCCGCTCTGCTGCTCGCCCAACTCGGCCGCCAGTGCAGCCATGCGCTGGCGCAGTTGGCTTTCGGCGGCCTTCCTGAGGCTTTCGAGCAGTTCGATGAACTGGTCGTAGCGGACGACTTCGGCCTTGACGGTCGCCTCGCGCCCGCGCAGTTCCTCGGTCCAGGCGAGGGCCTGGTCCAGGACTCCGGAGGCCGTCGCCGCCCAGAACCGCACGCGGGCCGCTTCGCGGAGCCGTTCGCGCTGCGGCACCAGTGAGCGCAGTGCCTCGCGCAGCGCGGCGATGCCGTCGAGGTCGCCCAGTTCCCGCAGCTGCTCGACGCGCTCCGCGGTGACCTTGAGCCCGGAGGGCCCGGCGATGACCGCGTGGACGCTCCCGGCCTCGATCCGGTCGGACAGCTGGGACACGAGGTCGGCGGTCTTCGCCTCCCGCCATGCCGCGTAGTCCTCCTCATAGTCCGGGTCGGCCCCTTCGTCGGCCTTGCCGATGACGAACCGGATCGCCCCGTCCGGCAGCGGCAGCGGCCGATGCGGGTTGAACCGCGATCCTGTCACGACACTGAGGAACTCGTCCCGGCCGTCGGTGAGCAGCTGCACTGGCGCGACCATGAGCACGGCGTCGGTGACCAGTAGGGACCGGTCCGCGTCGGCGCCGAGTCCGGCGGTCCCGGCCCGCATCCCCGGGGTGTCGACGTACCGCAGCGGCCCCGAGTTCACCGCGCGCACTTCGGCGGTCTCCGGTGCGGCGGAGACGTGGAGCGAGTCGGGGATCGGCGTGCCGTCCTCGACGAGGAGCCGGCGGATCAGCGTGGTCTTCCCGGCGTTGTAGGGCCCGTAGACGGTGACCACGAGCTGCGGCCGGGCGGCGAACTCGTTCCATGCCGCGTCGGCGTGCGACACGTGGTCCCGGTCGGTGAGCCGCTGGACGCGCTCGCGCACCTGCTCGCTCCACTGCGCAATGGTCGCCATTTCAATCCTTCGGTGTGCGTAGGGCTTTGCGTGCCTTCTCCAACAAGTCCTCGTACTGGGCGATGCGCGCGCCGTCGACGTCGATCTGTCGCTGCGCCTCTTCGCGCTCGCGCCGCCGCAGATCGGCCCAGGCAGCGAGCGCTCCGGCGTTGCGGTCCAGTTCGGCGATCAGCTCGGCCGCGGGGCCCGCGTCCTCGCGGCTGGGGTCGAGGAGGCGGTCGACCCACAGCTCGCCGGAGTAGGCGAGTTCGGCGCGCGCCTGCTCGAAGAGCGGGTCGCGCTTCTTCGCGCGCTTGCGTTCGGCGAGCGGTTCGGCCGCGTCCACGACCCCGGTGACGAGCACGCCGATGGCGCCGCCGATCACGACGCCGGCGAGCGGGTCCTGGAGGATCCTGCCGACCCTTCCGATCGGGGTGCGCCCGCGCCCCCATTTGAGTCCCGTCATCGAGGCGGGGAACTCGGCGTCGGGCAGCGCCTCTCGGAACGCCCTGCGCCCGAACTCGGCGCGCATGTTCTCCGTCGAATGCCGGTTCCACTGCCCGATCTGCTCGTCGGTCGCCATGAACCACGCGTTGACGAGGTCGACCACCGCCGGGTTGCGGGCCCAGTCGCGCAAGGTCTCCGCCTCTTTGCGCGCGGCGGCGACCGGCGCGTTCCTGATCCGGTCGAACCGCTTCTCCAGGTGCAGGCGCACCGCGCTGCGCAGTTCGGCGATCTGCGCCCACCGTAGATGCGCGGCCGCCGTGACCTGTTGTCTCGCGGTGCGCTCCAACAGGTCCAGTTCGCGCACGGTCCGCTCGGCCCGGTGCCGGCGGGCCCGCGCCCCGGCGAGGAGCCCGGCGAGCGAGTGGTGTCCGGTGTGGAGGACCGCGGCGTCGGGTCCGTTGCGCTCCAGCGCCTTGACCGAGGTCGTGATCGTGCCGAGGACTTCGGCGATGCCGTCCCAGGCGCGGTACGGCGCGATCTGGTCCGGCCGCGTCAGCAGCATTCCCGAAGGGGCGCTGATCGCGTGGTGGACGCGTTCGGGTGGCACCGTGTGCCCGCGCCGCTTGAGCAGTTCGAGGAAGGCGTCGCGCTTCTCGCCGATGGCCTTCGCGAACTCGCCCTCGTTGTAGAACGGGTCGGGTCCGATCTCGTCGACGCGGTTGAGCACGAACAGGACCCGGTCGATCCTCCCTGGTTCCGCCGCGTCGTCGCCGGTCCCCAACACCTCGTCGAGGTCGGTGTTCTCGCCGTGCGCGAAGGTCGGGTTGAGGAGGTAGAGGATCATCGTGGCGCGCCGGACGGCGGTGAGCGCCGCGGCGGTGTGCTCGCGCGATCCCGACCGCAGCCCCGGAGTGTCCACAAGGGTGAAACCGTCCATCTCCCACCCGGTGACCTTGTCGGTCAGCGGCTGCGCGGCCACTTCGAGCCCGTCCCCGGGGAGCCGTCCCGCCTCCAGCATCAGGCGTCTGATGAACGAGGTCTTGCCGGTGCTGTAGTCCCCGCACAGGACGACCGTGGGGTTTCGGTCGGACATGAGGCCCGCCAGTTCGCCTTGCAGCGCAGTGAGTTCCGGGTCCGCGAGCGCTTCCGCCGCGGCGGCGACCTCGCGCATCCACTTGCGGCCCGCGCCGAGCCTGGGGTGGCGCTGCGCGGTCCTGAACTGCGGCGCCGAACGCAGCCGCAGCAGCAGGCGCGACATCGAGGAGGGCCGCGGCGTCTTCGCCAGGACCACCTCGCCCTCCTCGCCGTCCGGCCGGAGGAAGTCGGGGTCGTCGCACCAGTCCTCGCCCAGCCACAGCTGCCCCGACGTGCGCCCCGTCGCCGTCTCGCACGCGGCCACGGCCGCCGCGAGCAGTTCCTGCGGCACCGGCCCGGTCGCCGGCACCTCGTCCCTCTCGCGCACCAGGAGTTCCCGCAGCCTCGCGACGCGCGATCCGAGCTCGCGGAACTCGACCGCCCGGCGGATGCGGGGGAGCACGGTGGTGTTGCGCAGCGTCTCCAGCAGCGTGTCGATCTCGTTGTGGACGTCGCGCCGCAGCTTGTCGAACGTGGCGTCGACGCTGAGCCTGGCCTGCGCCACGAGATCGCCGGTCTTCTCGTCGAACAGGCGCTTGCCGCGCCGCTTGAGCAGCATCCCCGAGATCCGTCCGGCCACGCCCGCCCCGACGAGGAGCACCGGGATCACCAGCGGGCCGCCCACGGCCAGGGCGCCCACGGCCAGTGTCAGGCCGCCGACGAGCGCAGCCGAGCCGATCACGCCCGACACGTTGCCCACCCCGATGAGCCGCTTCCCCGCGGCGCCTTCGAGTCTGAGCGTCCGCCGCGTCAGGTCGAGGTCGGCCGCGAGTCCCTTGTCGATGATGTCGAGGTTCTCGCGCAGGAACTCCTTGATCTTCGCGTTCAAGTCCCGGACGACCGTGTCGAGGTCGAGCGCGCCGTACACCCCGGCCTCGAACGCTGCCTCGCCGATGTCGCTGCGGTCGCGGATCGCGGCCTGCACGAGCCGGTAGGCGTTCTCGTTCGCCTCGTCCTGGAGCCCGCCGAGCACGATCTTCAACTGGTGGCGCGCATAGGGTTCGACCCTGCCGGGGATCGGCGCCGCGGGCCCGGCCCTGCCGCGCAGCTCGTTCATCCGCGCCAGCGCCGGACGCAAGCCGCCCGGATCGCCCGAGGCGGGCAGCCCGAGCACTTCGACGGACTGGTCGACCGCGCGCTCGAGGTCCGCCGCGTATGCGCTTGCGGGCCTGACGATCTCGGCGTCGAGCACGTCGGCGGCCTGGTCGAGCGTGCTGCGCACCTGCCCGCGCAGCATCCCCAGGCGCAGGCCGGCCGCGTCGGTGCGCACCGCCCGCGTCAGCAGCGACTCGAGAGCGGGCACATTGGACCAGGCGTCGATCTTCGCGGCCCCGTGCATCTTGAGCATCCCGCTGCGGGTGGCGGTGAACGGCCCCGCGTAGGCCTCGCCCGCCCTGGCGAACGCGGCGAACTGGGCGTTGATCGCCACGACCGGGGTGCTCGCCAGGCCGGTCGCGCGCAGTTCCTGCCGGATGCGCCGCACGTGCTGCTCGACGGCGACCGAGAGGTCCCTGCGGTCGCCGCGGCTGGTGACCTTCCGCGGATTGCGCCAGCCCTTGTTGCGCACGTTCAGGATCGCGACGGCGGGCTTGCCGTACGCGGCGATCCATTCGGCGACCTGCGCGAACTCGCCCTGCGTCTGGTTCTGGGAGTCGAAGCACAGCAGCACCACGTCGGCGATGAGGACCGCCTCGTGCGCTTGGCGCTCAAGGAAGTCGGTGGTGACGCCTTCGCGGCCCGAACCGAGCGTGCCGGGCGTGTCGTGCAGGACGCAGTCGTTCCAGAAGACATGGCGCACGACGTCGGTGTGGTCGGACCGGCCGGGGGAGATGGACGCCCCGTCGCCGTGGGTGAGCGCTTCGATGAGCGTGCTCTTTCCGGCGCCGGTGCGGCCGAAGAGCACGATGTTGAACTTGGCGGCCGCGACGTTCAGGCGGTGGGAGATCGACTGGAGCCCGGCGGCGACGCTCGAAGCGGACTCGTACTCGGCCGCCGCGAGCGCCTGCATCGAGTCGGCCCGGGCCCGCTGCCGACGCGACCCGCTCTCGGGGATCGCGGCGTCCGCCGCCTGGCGGCGCATCGAGTGCTGCAAGGCGGCCGCGATGCGGTCGAGGCGTTCGACCATGGACCGCGCCTGGGGCGCGCTGCCGGCCATCGCTTCGCTGATGGCCGCGGCGAGGCCGTGGTCGTCCGCTTCCGAATGCATCGACGGCTCCTCTGCCCACCGGCTTTCTCCGCAGGGTCGTCCCTGCACGGTCTCGTGCGCATGTCGCCGCCGACGGCGGTCTCCTCGGCTCCGGCCAGTCTACGAGCCCCGGCCGACATGTCCGCGTCAACGACTACCCCGGCCCGCGCCGTCGAACCGCCGAGTCGGTGCCGGCGACCGATACGGCGACCCGGGCCCGCGAGCCGCCGCCGGGCCGGTGCCGGCGGCCATCGTGAATACCCCGGGCCTGCGGGCCCTGGAAAGTCACCGACCGTGTCGGGGCCGACCAGGTCGGACCCGGCCTCCGGTCCGTGCCGTCGAACCGCCGAGTCGGTGTCGGCGACCGGTGCGGCGACTCGTGTCCGCGAACCGTAGTCGCAGGTACCCACGGCGGCCATCGTGAATGCCCGGGCCCGCGAGCCTTCGGAAGGCACCGAGCGTGCCGAGGCCGACCAGGTCGCCCTGGCCCGCACCCAGGCCTCCGGCCCGTGCCGGCGAACCTCCGGGCACGGGAGGCCGGACGTCGCCGCCCGGCCTCCCGCTCTTTCCACGGGTGTTGATGGAAAGCACTGTTCGAAACGCCCAGCCCAGCGAGCATTGCTCGGCGGCCGGGTGCGCACGGCCCGGCGGGCGGTGCGCGTGAGCGCTGACCGCCGGACCGTGGCGCCGCTGCGGCACTGTCCCCCTAAGCAATCTCGGCCCAGCTCAGTCGATGCATCGTGCGAAGCGACCTCAACTCAGCTGGCGCCCCGTCCGAAGCCACCTCGGCTCATCCGATCTCGTCCACCAGCAGCTTCGCCGCGTAGGCCGCGCCGTCGCGGCGCATCGACGCGGCGACCTCGGTCGCCCGCCTCGCCGTCGCCGAGTCCAGCGCGGTCGCGAACGCCGCCGTCAGCGACTCCGTGGTCGGCACCGGACCCTCATGCGCCGCACCGATACCGAGCGCGGCCACCCGCCCGGCGAAGTACGGCTGGTCCACGATCTGCGGCACCACCACCTGCGGCACGCCCGCCATGGCCGCGGTCGTCGTGGTCCCCGCCCCGCCGTGGTGCAGGACCGCGGCCGAGCGCCGGAACAGCGCCTGCTGGTTCACCTCGCCCACCACGAAGCAGTCGTCACCGCCGTCGATCACGTCCAGATCGGCCCAGCCGCGCAGCAGCACGATCCGCCGGCCGTGCGCCCGCGCCGCCTCGACGGCCGCCCGAGCGGCCTCCCCCGGCGCCATCAGCGGGATGCTCCCGAACCCGGCGTACACGGGCGCCTCGCCCGCCGCGAGGAACGCCTCCAGGTCTGCGGAGAGCGGACGATCGTCCTCCAGGATCCACGCGCCCGTCTGGACCACGTCGTCGTCGGTCGTCTCCCATGGGCTCAGGACCGGATCGGTCGCCAGCCACGGCCCGTTGTTCACGTAGTCGCGCACGTTGTCGACCGGCGCCAGCCCGATCGACTCTCGGTATTCGTTGATCGAGGGCCCGAACAGGTCCTGCATGACCTCGATGTTGTGGTCCCACAGCACCCGGTTGTCCGTCACGCCCTCCGGCAGCGGCCAGCCCGGCATCGGGTGCGGCGGGTGCGCCGGCGACGGCAGCGTGGTCGGCTGGAGGAACACCTTGACGAACCGCAGGCCCAGCTTCTCGCTCACCGCCTGCGCGGTCGCGACGCCCGGGAACAGCCCGGTCGCCACGATCGCATCGGCGTCCCGGGCCGCCTCGGTCAGCGGCCCCGAGTAGGCCTCGATCAGCTCGTCCACGTGGACGCGCAGGTCAGCGGAGGTCCGCGGCGCCTTGCCCGTGGTCCGCAGGTCCTTCACCAGGGCCCGGACCGAACCGCCCACGGGCAGGTGCGGCACCCCGACCTTGCCGAGCAGATCCACGAACTCCTGGTCCGGCGGCGCGAGCACCAGCGTCTCCGCACCGAGGCGCTGCAACTCGACGGCGAGGGCCGCGAGCGGTTCGACGTCGCCGCGCGATCCGCGGCTCGACAGCAATACGCGCATTCCTGGTCTCCCTCTTCGAGGATTCTGTGCTTGAGCGGCTATTCTGCACCAGGTCAGAGGGGGGTATTCACCCCCGGTGACGGCGTGCTCGACGCGGTGCGATAGAAATAATGAAGGTGGCCGGAAGCAGCGGCCGCTTTTTTCATGCCCATTTCCCGCCGCTCTTCCGCCGGTGCCACGCCTCGCCGTTCGCGCCTTTCGCGGGCAGGCTTGACGGGGCTCACGCGCCGCGAGTGGCGCGTGAGACCGGCGACGCGAGCGAGGAGAAGACACTGAACACCGACGTCCCCAAGTGGCTCGTGCGGACCGCAGCGCTCGCTGCGGGTCTGACCCTGCTGGCCGGCTGCGCCATCGACAAGGGCTCGGCGCTCGCCGCGGATTTCGAAGAGCACTGGGCCGACACCGCGGACGTCGCGGAGATCGACACCTACGGCGCCAACACGCTGCCCTTCATGGGATCGGCGACAGGAACGCTGATACTCGAGGACGGCACCTCGGCCGACCGCGTCGCCGAGCTGGCGAACGAACTCGGGGCGTACGTCGCCGACAACTGCGAGGTCACCGGCGAGATCACGGCCGAGGGCGTCACCTTCGCCGTCGCCCCCGACAGCGGGCGCACCGGCCAAGTGGTGGAGATGTGGGAATCGCTGACGGCCGACGACCGTGTATCGTCCGGCGCCATCGACATCGGGTTCCAGAACGAAGACAGCTGGACCATCGAGATCACCGCCGCCGACGGCTCCGGAGCCATGGCGGTGTTCAACGAGATGGCCGCCGACACCGACCCGTACCGGCCGTTCTCCTCAGCGACGGTGACGACCCTCGAGGTCAGCACCGTGCAGGGCGCGCCGACGTCGCTCAGGGTCGCCACCGACAATGAGGGCCGTGTCCCCGCCGCCGCGATCGCCGCGTACGAAGCGGTGGCCGCGCAGTACACGGTCGTCGGCGGTGCACTGCTCTCCGAGCACGGCACCGAACGCGCGAGCATCGTCGTGGCGACGGGAGCGGATGCGGCCCATGCCGACGAACTCGCCAGGAGCGCGGCCCCCGGCCTCACCGACCTCGAAGTCACCGTCGAGAGCGGCAACTGACCCTCGGACGCCCGCCTCGTCGACCTGATCGCAAGCGCTGCAACGGATGCAGGCGGCGAGGCTCGCCTCCGAACCCTGAAGGCGACCCCCGTGTCGAGGGGCATTCGCGATGTGGTTATAGTAAGAGGGGAAGCGAGGCCGAATCGGCACTCGCCTTTTTTATTGCCCGAAACCTGTTGCCGCGTACCGGTACCGTCGCCGCATGACAGGAACCCCCGCCCTCCGCCTCCTCGGCGTCGCGGCGTCGCACTGGTCGCGCTGGTGGGCTTGTCCACCTTCATCGATGAAGGCGATCCGTACCGGGAACCCGAACCGGACGAGTCGTCGCCGGTGGAGACCGAACCCTCGCCCGTGATCGAGAGCGACCTCGAGATCACCGTGATCGAGGAGGACGCCGCCGCGCAGGCGTTCGCCCTGCCCGCGACACCGAAGCTCGATGTCGACGAGTCGGCGATCTCGGGCGGACTCATCGAAGTGGTGCGGGACGCCGCGCTGGCCGGCGACAACCTCATCGTCTCCGGCGGCACCGACTCCTTCGACCACTTCGTCGTGCTCGACATCGCGACCGGCGAGGTCAAATGGCAGCAGCACGGCGAAGACGTGCTTCCCGGGGCGGACGTCGAGGTCTGGGCACCCGGGCTCGATGCGAAGTTCGCCCCTCCCTCGGTGATGCAGGGACCCGACGGCTGGCTGGTCCTGGTCCCCTACACCGGCCTGAACTTTCGAGTCGCCGGCGAGACGTCCGAATCCGGCGTCGCCGCGCTCTCGGCAGAGGACGGCAGCGTGCAGTGGACCGCGCCGCTCTTCGAATACAACCCGGACCACGAGACCAACCAGATCCTCAACGGCATTGCGGTCAGCGGTGGCACGGTCGTCGCCGATGTCGGTGTCGTCCGGACCGACAACACCGCCGCGCCGCTTCCCGAAGCAGCGTTCGCCGACTTCCGGACCGTGGCGCTGGACGCGGCTGACGGCTCGATGCTCTGGGAGGCGCCGGGGACCTCGGTCTTCAATGTCCTAGGGTCGCTTGAGGTTGCGGGCGGGATGGTCTATGCCGCAGACGCTGAACAGATGGTCCTCGGAGCGCCGTCGGAGATAGTAGGGCTTGACCTTGCCACCGGGACCGGGCTGTGGACCTTCGCGGAGGAAGACCGATACGTGAGGGTGGAGACCGCCGTGGCCGGGGCGGCGATGCTCCACCTCTCTTCGAATCCCGAGTGGACGCACCCGGCCGAACAATCCGTGCTCTTGGATGCGGCGACCGGAGAGACGTTGGCGAGCGTCGACACACAGGTCGACTGCGTCAACGATGGAATCACCCGCATGGCCTGCACGTTCGCCGACCTTGGAGGTAGCGAGCCCGTGGTCCAGCTCTTCACCTTCGACGCCGCCGACCCGGGCATCGGCATTGCCGCCGATCCGCTTCCCAGTTCCGTACGTTGGCCGACGGCCTTGCTGTCGGGCTGGATCGTCATACAAGACGAGGACACGAGAAACCTAGTGGTCGACGCAGCCGGCAAGGGGGTCTCATCCGCCAAGCAGTTCGGCGTCCCGGTGACGGCGTCCGAAGCGTATGCGGTGGTGGCGGGGCGTGCCGACGGGGCCATTCTCGATGACCTCAACCTTTACGCGATTGAGTGATCGCATCAGTTCGTCACCGACTTCTTCGTGGTCCCTGGGGATGCGGGCTAGTCGGCGGCGTCGAGCGGCAAGTTCATTCGAAAGCCGCGGCTGAGAAAGAGGGGCGCGTTCCCGGGCGGTGAACGGGACCGGTTGAGCGGCTTCGGATATGGGAGACTCTGAACCTATGGCGAGATCCGATCATCTGGCCGAGCGCCCACCGTGGCTCGTGCGCATCCCCTACCCGGACGGCGACCGCATCGCCGGCGCGGGCATGCTCGTGAGCCGCCGCTTCATCGTCACGTGCGCGCATGTCGTCGGCCTGCACGCCGGACGGACCGCCGAGGCCGCCGGACGCGGGGCCGCCCCGGCATGGCCGGTGAGCGTCGAGTTCCCCTTCGCCGACCTGGCCGGACCGCACCCCGCCACGATCGTCCACTGGGCGCCGCTCCGAGACGACGGCGATGGCGATGTGGCCGTGCTGCGACTCGAGAGGCCCGTCCGCGAGGTCGAGTCGGCGCCGCTGATGATCCCGAAGCAGATGCGGGGCCACCGCTTCTCCGTACACGGCTTTCCGTCCGGCGACCGCGCCGCGCGCGAGGCGGCGGGGACGATTCGCGGCGCGAGCGGCCAGTCCGGCAACTGGGTGCAGGTCGACGCGGACGGCGTCACCGGATGGTCGGTCGAGCACGGCTTCTCGGGCGCGCCGGTGTACGACCACGACGCCGGAGCGGTCGTCGGCATCATCGCCCTCATGGACCGCCACCGCAGCGGCCATCTCCTGCCGGTCCGGTACCTCCGCGAACTCTGGCCGCGGCTCCCGATCCGGGACGGGGACTGCGAACCGCCTGAGGCGGAACCGGAACGCCCGAAGGCTCCGCGCCCGCGCGGGCCCGTGTTCAGGCAGGCGTGGGCCGGCGACGAGCCGCTCAAGAAGTACACGAAGCTCCCCGAGCCGGGGGGCATGTTCATCATGGTCATCGTCGCCGCTGGGCTCATCCTTCTGGCGATGGTGCTCCAGAACGAGAATCCGGACAGCTGGACCTACAGCACCGATGAGGATCTCCGTCCCCTCCGGCTCGTCTTCGTCGGCATCGCCGCGGCGGCGGGCTGGTACGCCTGGTACCTGCGAGTGGAGGAGTTGAAGCCCCTCAAAGGACGGATGATGCCCTGGTCGCTCACCGTCGACGGCGAGGGCGTCAAGACCACCGGTGCCAACGGCAACCTTCATTTCCCCTGGGCGGCAATCGAATCGGTAGTCATCGCCCGGATCGGGGCCCATCCTCTGAAGAAGAAGGCGCTCGACGACGTGTTCGAGGCCGTCCACGTCAAGCTGCGGAGCGGCGAGGACAAGGCGCTCCGCCGGCCGGCGGGCTGGCCCGTCCCGGCAGCGGTGGAGCTGAAGCCCGGAAGCGCGAAGTGGCAGGTGGCCTGCGTTCTCGGCCCGCTAGAGCCGCCGCAGCGCAAAGCCCTCCTCGACGCGCTCTCCCGGCACGCGGGGGACCGGCTGGTGGACACCCAGACCGTGGGCGGCAAGATCAGCTTCTGGGGCTGAACGCCGATCCACCGCTGAAAAGGAGCGAGTCATGGCCGAAGTGCCGCCGCAGCCCCCGCGACCGCAGGGGGCGAATCTGCATCGGGCATCGGTCTTCATCGTGCCGTTGACGATGTACCTCACCGCGCTCTCCTTGTTCGCCACCGCGATCGGCCTGCTCATGTCGCAAGCGGACATCAATGGCGCCCTCGAAGAGGTACTGCTCGGGGATCCGTCCTTCGCGGACGCGGACTGGGCGTCGGGAAACATCGCGGGGGTAATTGCCTTCTCCTTGAAGATCACCGCCGTGCTGTACCTCGTCTTCGCGGCGCTCCATCTCGTGCTGGGCCCGCTGAACTACAAGGACAAGCGGTGGGCGAGGATCCTCGGCTGGGTCCTGGCGGGCGTCTCCCTGGGCTGGTGCGGCATCGGCGGCCTTCTCCTGCGGAAAGGGGTCACCAGCGCGTCGTTCTTCGGGGAGTCGTACAACAACCAGATATCCAACGCGCTCATCGAGGCCACTCCCGCCTGGCTCACCGCCTTGCAGGTGATCTCGTGGACGCTGCTGATCGTCGGGTCGGCGCTCGTCATCGTCCTGCTGGCGGTACAGGATTCGAAAGAGCGCCCCCGCGCAGAGGCGCCGGCCTACAGCCCTTACGTCGAGCCTCCGCAGGATTGAACGGTGCGTGCTCATTCGCCGCCCGGGTCGAGGCTGGTCGCGAAGTTGATCGTGTAGCCCCTCGCTCATGATGCTCCTCGGTCGTTGTACCAGGTGCGTGCTCGAACGCCGTGAAGTCTGGACGGATGCGGGCCGATTCAGAGGAAGACCTGCTCCAGTCGACGCACGGGGTATTTCACGAGCAGGGGATCGAGGAGGCCGTGGCGGTTGTAGTCGCCTCGGCGCAGCCGCTCGTCGAGGACGATGCCCTCGCCGAGGCGTTGGAGCAGGATTTCCTCGCCGTTGTAGACGAAGATGCCCTTAGTACTGAGGTGATCCTCGAAGAACCGGACCACCGCGTTGATCATGTCACCCTCGACGGCTGCGGAGGCTTCGCCGCCGATGTTCTTGACCTCGCGGAACGTCACTGACAGGTAGGTCGCCTCGTCACCGAGGAGCGCTCGGATCTCGGGGTCGTCTTTAGTGGGCCAGGTGGCGGTGTCGACTTGGAGATCGGCGCGCGCCGCATAGGTCGCCGTGTGCCGGTGCTCGCAGCCGAGGAGATCGGCGAAGTAGTCGAGCGCCTTGGCCTCGGACAGCACGGGGGTGGCTTCGAGGGTGAACTCAATCGCCATGGTGTGCCGCCTCCGTATCCCACGGGTAGAACTGTGTCACCTTGCCGCCTTTGACGACCTTGATCTCCTGGAGGCCGCGGATGGGCGAGCGCTCCAACCGGGCCCTGATCTCCTCGGCGGTGGCGCCGCAGCCGTCGAGGTTCAAGATTATCCGGTCGGCCTGCCGGTCGGCGTCGCTCTTGCCGACCTTGTTGCGAATGCTGGTATGGATCGTGCGGGTACTGGAACCGGTCGGCGAATAGCAGTCCCACCATTGCCCGTCGATCATGTAGTCGGGCGCTTTGCCGTTGGGTCTGGATGGCGGGTTCTGCTCGATGTCGTAGCCGGCTTCGGCGAGCACCTTCGCGGCCTCGTTCTCTCTGCGGATGTCGGTCGGGTTGCCGCCGGTGATGTCGGCGTTCGCAGGCTCGCCGCGCGGTCGCCGGGCCGAGTCGGGCGCGAAGCGCGGCGGCGTTGCGGGCGGACGTTCACCTCCGGGTTCACCGGTTGGAGAACTTGTTTGAGGCGGTGGTCCAGGCGAGGCGCCGCCGCTATGGTTGCCCGGTGCGGCCGTATGCCCGCCGCCGAGTAGCGCGATGTATGCGTTCATCGCCTCGTCGCCCACTCGGATATTCGCCCGGGCCTCGTCGAGCCTGTCGAGCGCGGCCTGCCATTGGGCGACGCCCTCGGGAACCAGTGGGCTACTCGACCCGACCGTCGCTGCGGTGATGAAGCCGACCGAATCCCCGAGTTGGGTTCGGACGGCGTCGAGACTGGTTCGGGTTTGACCGGTGTCGTCGGTGAGCGCTCTGAGCTGCTCGACCAGTTCGCTCAGCAGCGACACGCGAAAGTCCTTGCGAGACAGGGCAGGTCATTCTCCATCATGAAGCGGCGTGCTTTCGCCTCCTGGTCGTTCGGGCGAAGACCGAGACGTCGCGGCCGGAGCCGACGGCGAGGTGGCCCTCCTCGGTGAAGGCGACGGTCTGCACCGGCTCGGGGAAGGGGATCACGGACTTCACCGCACCCGTTGACAGGTCGACGACCGTCGCCTCGCGGTTGTAGCCCACCGCGGCGAACAGTTCGCCGTCGAGTTCCGCGCAGGCGAGTCCGTTCGAGATCCAGCCTTTGAACCCGAACTCGAGACGATGCCGCCGCTCGCCGGTGCGCAGATTCCAGGTTTCCAGTTCACCGCCGTACACCAGCAGCACGGCGTGAGGGTCGCCCTCGATCGTCAGCGAGTCCATCGCGCTGATACCGCCCTCATTGCCGGTGTCGACGCTCCCGAGCGGATCACCGGTGTGGAGGTCGCGCAGTCGCAGCACGCCGTCGTCTCCGCCGATCACCGCGGCGGCACGCCCCTCCATGGACACCGAGGCGATGGCCTGCGGCCATTCGACCTCGATGAGGATCGGCCGCAGCTGTTCTCCGGTGCCGACCTGCCAGATGCGGATGACATCGGATTGTTGAACGGCCGCGACCGTCCACTCGCCGTCGACCACCGCACCGGCGATGTCCTTGAGGGTGAAGATGCTGCGCTTGCCGGAGATCCTGCGGACCGTCGCTCCGGTAGCGGCCTTTCGCAGCGTTATCCCGTCATTTCGGGAGCTGGACAGCACGACCGAGGCTCCGGCGGCCATCGCCGTCGTCATCGAGGAGACCTCGGAGTCATGGCCGATCGTGCTCTCTCCTTGCTGCTCGTGCTCAAGCAGGTCCCAGACGCGGACCATTTCGCCGATTCCGGCGGTGATCGCCACCTGTCGGCCTCCCAAGGCGGTACAGGCCAGACTGCCGAGGCTGGTGTTGGCGGCACGGAAGCCCTCGCCGTGCTCACGCCGATCCCGCAGGCTCCAGACCCGGATCATTCCTCCGCGATCGGCGGTGACGACCGCGGGAACGCCCTGCAACTCCCGACAGGCCAGTGCGCGGATGATCTGGCCTTCGTCGCCGAACGGGGCGCCGAGCGGCTCCCGGGTCTGCAGGTCCCAGACTTGCAGCAGGCCGCTGAGGTCGCCCGCAACGGCCACGGGGCGGCCATCGAGAACGGCGCAGTCGATCGCGCTCACGCTGAGGAACTTGACCGGCGGCACCAGCCGCAGTTCGCCGCTCTGCTGTGCGGTGGTCAGGTCCCAGATCCGGATCGAACCGTCTTCGCCTCCGGACACCGCAAGAGGCCGGCCGTCGATCTCGGTGCAGGCGACGGCGTTCACGCTCCCGATATGGCTCGGGGAACGGTCGCCGTAATAGGCGCCGGTTCTCAGGTCGGTGAACTTGACCGAGCCGATGTCATCGCCGGAGACCGCGACCTCCCGGCCGTCGACCGTCGCCCATGCGAGGCACCGGATGGAGGTGCCGCCGGGGCCTTCGGTCCTGCTCAACACTCGGCCGGTGGCCAAGTCGGCGACCCTGATCGCTCCGTCCTCATGTCCGATGACGGCGATCGGCGCCCCGTTCAGCGTCCCGCCGGCGAGCGCGGTGACCCATGTCTCGGACGTCGACGGCACCTCGGCCTGCGGGCTTCCCGTGACGAGGTTCCACACCTTGATCGCGTCTCCGACGCCGACCGCCACAACGGGAACGTCATCGACGACGGCGCAGGTGATCGCGTCTGACCCGGTCGGGGCGACCTGGATGGTCAGTTGGAGTCGCGAGTCGATGCCGCTTCCCGTGGCCCACAACGGCCTCCATTCGAGGCCTGGACTCTTGGCGGGTCGCGCCAGATCGGCCGCGAGTTGGTCGGCACCGAACCGTGCTGCGTTGTAGGCGAGCAGCGCGCGGCGCTCGTGCAGCGTGGCGATGGCGAGGTGCCCCGAGGACGCCCGGTAGATCGAGGCTCGCAGGGCCGCCTCACCGGACCCCGCGCGCCCCAGCATTGGCAGCATGCGCTCAGGATCGGCCACGACCAGGAAGTCCAGTTCATCGAGGAGCGCTCCTACCGCATCGCCTCGGGCCGCGTGGCCGATCAAAGACCGCCACAGGTACGGCGGGGCCTGCTCCCATCCCTCGGCCCTTCCGATCGCGATGAAGTCCTTTGTGAGCAGTGCCTCGCTCTCGGCCCGGTCCTCCTCGGTCCTTGCCCGCCTTCCCAGGCACGCGTCGACCAGGGCCTGGTGGAAGATCCGGAACGACCGCCCGTCGGCCGCACCGGTCTCGATCAGGAAGTTCGCCGCTCCCGACTTCGCGAACCTGGCGAGCCGCATCGGGCTCACCTCGGTCCCCTCGAGGGACCGCAGCGCCGCCGACCACAGCTCCGCGGTGAAGCCCGGTGCGTCGGCGAAGGCCAGGGCCGTCAGCAGTTCCTCGGCGGGCACGTCATCGAAGGGCTCCAACCGTTCGAGGTAGTCCCAGAAGACCACGCTCACATCGGAACTGAACGCCAGCGCCTCCGGAGCGACCGGCTCCTCGTCGTACCGGCCGTGGCTGCGGGCGACCAGGCCCGCCACCAGGAAGTTGCCCTCCGCCAGTTCGGCGATGCGCCGCGCCACCGGGCCCGCAGTGCCCGGATCGCCGTACGGGTTCCGGCGTTGCTCGCCGCTGGCCTGCCGCAACGCCGCTTCGGCGTAGTCGGTGAGGTCCTGGAACTCGAAGTACTCCGGACTGTCCAGATCGAGCCGGTGCAAACTGTTCCCGAAGTGGGCCAGCAGGTCACCCGAGCCGTCGACGCGGCGGCCGCCGACCACGACGCTCGTGTTCGGCAGCTCCGAGAGCGGGCGCAGCACCCGCGAGGCGATCGCGCGGGCCTCCTTCGCGTCGGCGGCCTCGTCCAAGGCGTCGAGGACCACGTTGAACCGCTCCCCGCCGGCGAGTGCGCGGGCCATGGCGCCGGCGAAGTCCTCGGGCCGTTCGACGGGACCGCCCCCGCGCCGGGCGAGGATCTCGTTGGCGACCTCCAGGGCCGTCTTGCCGTTGGCGTGGACGGCGCAGTCGACCGAGCCCGGCTCGGCCCTCACCGCCGTGTCGTCCTCGGGAAGCATTGCGGCCCAAGGCTGGTGCGAGGTGGTGACGATCCTGCCGAGTGTCGCCGACTTGCCGACCCCGGGCGTGCCGGTCACCACGAGGACGCTGTGGCGGCGGCCGTCGCGGAGCCAGTCGACGATCTCGGTGAGCGCTTTGCGGCGTCCCCGGAACAGCCAGCCCTGCTCGTGGGTGCCCGACAGGCCTCTCGCGCGCGGCCACCAGTGGGACAGGTCCTCTTCCGCCGCAGGGGGAATCGCCGCAAGCTGTTCGGTCAGCGGCGGCCACAGCTCGCATAGGTAGTGCATCGCCAGCATGTGGCCCACGCGGTTGGCGTCCTTCGCCACCGTGAGGCCGATGACGGCCTGCTGCCCGACGTCCCAGACCGGTCCGCCCGAGAAGCCCTTCGCGACCGACCAGCCCTCGCCATCGGGGTCGATCTGGATCCATTCGGGCCGCGGTGGATTGGACAGGCGCCCCTTCGCGGTCCTGGCCAGCGCGCTGTCGTCGGGGAACCCGCGCAGCTCGACCGCGGAGCCGACCGGGCCGGGGAGGCGTCGCAGCGGTGCGGGCGCCAGGCCCGGGGGAGGGTCGGCCATGCGCAGGACCGCGAAGTCCCCGGTGCCGTCGGGCATCTCGGGGAACCAGCCGCCGTCGACCACGGTCGCGGTGGCCGTGCTGCCGAGGAAGGGGAACTCCAGCACGACCTCGCGGCCCGGTTCCAGCAGGAGCGCCGCGCCGCCCTGTCGCGGTTCGGCCAGGTGGGCGCAGGTGACGACGTGTTCGCCGTCGACGGCCACGGCGGTGCCCGCGGTCCCGCCGCCGGAGTTGCGGACGCGGGCCAGCCAAGGGGGCCGCTCGTGCATCGCCGTGTCCGCTATCGCTCGTTCTCCCATTTCATCGTGAGGTTCAAATGCGCCTCGGACTTGCCCGACACGATCTTCACATTGGTCTCACCGGTGAACTTCAGCCCCACCGAAAGAGTGACCTCAGTGGGCGGCTCGTCGATACTCGCGACTTGCGCGCGAACGGCGCGTGCAATTGCGGGAATGGAGGCCAGCGCTTCATCGAAAGTGATCTTGGCGCGGCGGGCGGCCGCGTCGAACAATCCCGCCCGTTCGAGCCCCTCCTGAGGGGCGCCGTCGCCGATCTCCAAGTCCACCAGCACAACCGGGCCGTTCTCATCATCGTCGAGCGCGAAGCCGACCGTTTCCATCCACCGCTCCTCGAAATCACCGGGGCCCGCCGCATCTGCGGGGGCATCCCATTATTGCGGGCGACCGCGAACCTCGCAGTTCCAGTACGCTTGCCCGATACGAAATGCCGTTCACCCCTATTCGAATCCGGAGCCACCCCATGCGATTCGCCATCCTCGGACCGCTGCGAGTCAGCGTGCCCGGGGAACCGGAGGCCGCACTCGACGACCGGCGCCGGCGCGTCCTGGGAATGCTGCTCCTCGCCGAGGAGCGCCCGGTCCCGACCGAGGTGCTCCGGCGCGTGCTCTGGGGCGAGACGCGGCCCCTCGGCGCCGACGAGCGCATCGAGAAGCTGGTCCGCGACCTGGAGCACTGGCTGCCCGACGACCTGCTGTGCGAGTTCCAGCGGATCGGCTCCAGCCACCGGCTCAAAGTGCGGCGCGACCAGGTGGACGTCGAGGTCTTCCGGCGCGAGGTCCGGGACGCCCGGGTGCGCCTCGAATACGGCGAGGACGCCGAAGCGGTCGACCTGCTCGACAAGGCCCTGCGGCTGTGGCGCGGCCGGCCCCTCGACGGCCTCACCGGCCCCGACATCGACGCGGGCGCCGCGAAGCTCATGGAGTTCAAGGCCGAAGTCGACGAGACCCGTTTCGAAGCGCTGCTCCGCCTCGGCCGCTTCGCGACCCTGATCGGGGAAGGGCGCCAGGCGATCCGCGAGCGGCCCTTCGACCAGGAGGCGACCAGGCGGCTCATGGCCGCCCTGGCCGAGGCCGGGCGCGACAGCGAGGCCAAGCAGGTCTTCGAGGAGCTCCAGGCGCGACTCGCCGAGCGGTCGGGCGACCGGCCCGTGCGCGAGGTCCGGGACCTGTACGACCGCATCGGCGGCGGCGACCGTCCGCCGCCCTCCCAGTCGCGGCAGGGGCCGACCGAACCGAGGCAGCTGACCTCCACGGCCGGGGAGTTCACCGGCCGCACCGGCCCGCTGCGCCGCATGGACCGCAGCCGCCTGCGCCGCGCCTCCGGCGTCGTGATCTCCGGGATCGGCGGCCTCGGCAAGACCTCGCTGGGCCTGGCCTGGGCCGAGCGCAAGGTCAAGGACTTCCCCGACGGGCAGCTCTTCGCCGACCTGCGCGGCGCCTCGGCCGAACGGCCGGCTGAACCGCTCGCGGTCCTCCACGGCTTCATGCGCGCCCTGGGATTCCCCGCCTCCGCGCTCGCCGCCGACCTCGGCCAGGCCGGGGCCGACTTCCGCGCCTACGCCGCCGGGCGGCGCCTGCTCGTCTTCCTCGACAACGCCCTCGACGCCGACCAGGTGCGGCCACTGCTGCCCGGCGTCGGGGACGGCTTCACCATCGTGACCGCGCGCGCCAAGATGCCCGAACTGGGCGACTTGGACGCGCTGGAACTGGAGGAGATGGACGCGGAGGAGTCCGAAGAACTCCTGCTGCGCCTGGCCGGGGCCGCGCCCTCGGCGGAGCGCTCCGCAACCCTCGCGCCGCTCATCCGACGCTGCGGCGGCCTGCCGCTGGCCCTGAGGATCGCCTCCGACCTCCTCGGCGACACCGACCAGCCCGCGGGGACGCTCACGGACCCGACAGGCCGCGCCGACGACGACCGCGCCGACCTCTGGGCCGTGTTCGACCTGTCCTACCGCCACCTCAGCGAAGCCGAACGGCGCCTGCACCTGGCGCTCGCGCCGCTCCCGGGCCCGAGCATCGGCCCGGACCTGGCGCTGTCTGTGGCCCGCCGGATCGGCGACGACCCGCAGGCGCTGCTCGACGGCCTCGTCCGCGCCCACTGGCTGCGCCGCGTCGGCGACCGGTACGAGACCCACAACCTCGTCGCCGCCTACGCCGCCGACCGCGCCGAACGGGAACTGTCCGCCGCCGAACGCCGGCTCACCCGCGACCGGGTCGTGGCCCACTTCCACCTCCTCGGCGCCGCGGTGGCACTGGAGGACTTCGAATTCCTCACCGCCGCATACGAAGCCTGGCAGGCCGAACCCAACACCTCCCGGCTCGCCAACGCGCTGTGCGCGTTCGCCCAGCGCGGGCACCGGCTCCCCGAACTCGTGCGCCTCGGCGAACGCGCCGCCGCGTCCGCGACCGATCCGGTCGACCTCGCCCGGCACTGCAACCTCGTCGCCGTCGCCGCCTTCGCGCAAGGCGACCTGGAGCATGCCGTCGCCTACGGCCGCAGGTGCGTCGCGGCCCTGGAGTCCACTCCGGGCGGGGACCGCCCCGGGACCGCCCGCGCCAACCTCGGCGGCGCGCTGGCGCTCCTGGAGCGGTACGACGAGGCCCTGCCCGTCCTCGAAGCGGCCCTGGCCGCGGCCGAGACCTGCGGTGCGTGGGACGGCGCGGTCACCACCTCGCTGTCGCTGGCCCGCGTCCACCAGGGCCTCGGCGACTTCCGGGCCGCCGAAGCCCGCCTCCTGGCCGCGCGCGCCCTCGACCGGGACCGGTCCCACGGACTGCGTGCCACCATGATCGACACTCATCTCGACGACGTCCGCCGACAGCGCGACGGCAACCGCGACGGAGCCGCCCCATGACCCACGCCGGCACCCACTGCGTCCGTCCCGACTGCCCCGGCGAGGGCAGCGGCGTCCACAACAAACGCGGCTTCTGCAACAGGTGCGGCGCCCACATCGACGACCCCGTCGAGGAACCGCCCGCACCGAGAGGAGGGCCGTCACTCCCCGAGGACGAGTTCACCTCGGTCTTCATCGACCCCGTTCCGCCCGAGAGCCAGCGCCGCTGCCGCAACCACCACCGGGTCGGCTTCACCAGCGACGGCCGCTCCGGTCCGCTGAAGGGCACCTGCGAGAGCTGCCACGAGCCCTTCGACTTCACCAACCATCTCAAGGCAGGCGTCCTCGTCGCCAACCAGTACGAGGTCCTGGGCTGCATCGCGCACGGCGGCTTCGGCGGGATCTACAAGGCCCACGACCGCAACCTCGACAGCGACGTGATCCTCAAGGGACTCCTCAACCCCGACGACCCCGAAGCCCAAGCGCTCGTCGAGGCCGAGCGCCGCTTCCTCGTCACCGTCAAACACCCCCACATCGTCGACATCCACAACTCCGTGAAGCACCGCTTCCCCGACGGCGCCGAATACGACTACCTCGTCATGGACTTCGTGCCCGGGAAGACCCTCGGCGACAAGGCGCACCCGGCCCGCCACGGACGCCGCGGCGTCGTCTCGCCGATCGCCGCGGCCGGCTTCGGCCTCCAGATCCTCGACGCCTTCGCGTTCCTGCACCGGTCCAAACTGGTCTACTGCGACCTCAAGCCCTCGAACATCATCCAGTCGCGCAACTGGCTCACCATCATCGACCTCGGCGCGATGCGCCACCTCGAAATGGAGGCCAGCCGGTACTACGGCACCCCCGGCTACCAGGCCCCCGAAGTCGCCCTCGGCCACGCGCCCGACGTCGTCTCCGACCTGCGCACGGTCGGGCGCACCCTCGCCGTCCTGACCCTCGGCTTCGACACCGCCGAACTGGTCGGCGACGAGGTGCGCGAAATCCCCCTCCCCGAGCGACCCGACGCCTTCAACGAATCGCTGTACCTGTTCCTCGAACGCGCCTGCCACACCGACAGGAGACTCCGGTTCCAAACGGCCGAGGAGATGGCCGACCAGCTCCAAGGCGTCCTGCGGCAGCTCCTCGCCGAGGCCGAAGGCGATCCCACCCCCTTGGCCTCCAACCGGTTCGGCAGCGAACGCGGAGCCTTCGCCTCCGAGCTGGCCGTGGCGACCGACCGCGTGTTCGACCACGCCCGCGGCCAGGACGCCCGCGCCGTGCTGCCCGTGCCCCTGGCCGACCGCGCCGACACCTCCTATTCAGCGCTGGCGGCGCTCGCGGCGCACCCGGCCTCGCGGGCGGTCGAACTCGCCGCCGTGCTCCCTCGGACCGACGAAGTCCTCCTCACCCTCCTGCGCCTGGCGATCGAGACCGACGCCGCCGACACGGCGACGCTCCTCGAAGCGGCCGAGACCCGCCTCCGCGACGACTGGCGGCTCGACTGGTTCCGCGGCGTGCGCGACCTCGCCGACCGACCCGCCGAAGCCAAGGAGCACTTCGAGAAGGTCCGCCGCCACCTCCCCGGCGAACTGGCCCCCATGCTCGCGCTCGCCGTCTGCGCCGAACTGGACGGCCAGGCCGCGACGACGACCGACGGCAACCGCGGCGCCGCCAGACGCTACGCCCAGGTGTGGCGCGTCGATCGCACCTACCCGAGCGCCGCCTTCGGCATCGCCCGCTGCTCGACCGAACGCTCCGACCGCCTCGACGCCCTCGCCCAGGTCCCGGCCGCCTCCAGCCAGTACCTGGCCGCTCAGCAGGCGCTCATCGCCGACCACGTGCGTCTCGGGCCGAGCCTGGACTCGGTCTCGGAGGCCGCCGCCCGCCTCGACCATCTCGGCGGCCTCGACACCTTCCAGGCCGGACTCATCGAGGCCGAGATCTGGCGGGCCGCGCTGGCCGTCCTCGAACCGTCCGAAGAGGACTCCAGTCGCCGGATTCACGGTGTCCCGCTGACGCGCAACGACATCGGCGCGGCATACGAGGCGGTACTGCGCCGGGTGGCACTGTACTGCGACGCCAAGTCGGCCCGGTGGGCCCTGGTGCTGGAGGCGAACCGCAACCGACCGAGGACCTGGCTGTGACGAACCCCTGTCCGGACCGAACGAGGAGGAACCCGTGAGCACCGCATTCGACCTCACCGTCGGGTACAACGGCTGGCTGGCCGCCGGCGACACGCGGCTCGACGCCGCCGTCGCGATCACGAGCGAGACCGACGGGAACTCGACGGCCGAGGTCGCCGAGATCATCGTGATCGACCGGTCCGGGTCGATGTACGGCGACAAGTTCACCGAGGCCAAACGGGCCGCGAAGGCCGCCGTCGACGTCCTGCGCGACGGCGCCTACTTCTCGGTCGTCGCCGGCGCCACCGAAGCGGTCCCGCAGTACCCGCTCGACGGGACGCTCGCCCAGGCGGACGACCGGACCCGGGCCGGCGCCCGCGCCGCGATCGACGCGATGAACGGCGGCAGCTCCACCTCGATCGGCGCCTGGCTGCGCTGCGCGGCCGACATCCTGGCCACCCGGCCCGCCGCGATCGGGCAGGTGCTGCTGCTGACCGACGGCCAGGTCACGCAGAACACCTTCGGCTACCACGCCGACCTGGACTACTGCCACGGGAAGTTCCGGTGCGACTCGGTGGGCATCGGCCTGGACTGGGACCCCGACGAGCTCGCGCAACTCGCCGAGCGCTTCCAGGGCACGTTCAAGTTCTGCGAGGACCTCGCGGCTCTGCCCGAGTACTTCACGCAGATCAGCGGGAACGCCATGTCCAAGGCCGCCGCCGACGTCGAACTGCACGTGGTCGTGCCCGAGGAGACCGAACTGGAGTCGCTGAGCCAGATGGTCCCGGTCAAACAGGACCTCGCCGGGCATCGGCGGCCGCTCGACGACGACGAGGAGGGTTGGGCGTTCCCCTTGGCCGCGTGGGGGACCGAGACCCGCGAGTACCTGCTCCGGTTCGACTTCCCCCCGACCGGCCTGGGCATGCGGCTCCAGGTCCTGATCGAGGTGTGGCGCGGCGACGAGCTCGTCGCCGAGAAGCGCGTCATCGTCAGGTGGACCGAGGAGCGCTCGCAGTTCCTCGCGATCGATCCGCAGGTCGCCGCCCTGCTGGGACAGGGCGAGGTGAGTGCCGAGATCGACTCGGCCGTGCGCGCGATCGACGCCGGCGACTTCGACACGGCGACCCAGGCCGCGCAGCGCGCGTACCGCCTCGCCGAGGAGGGCGGCTTCGACGGCCTGATGCACACGCTCGGGAGGCTGGCCGTCTACGACCCGGACACCAAGTCCGTCAGAATCCGCCAGAAGGTCAGCGACGGCGACCTGAAGTCGGCGATGACCGGAAGCTACGAGATGGAGGGCAGCCGGACCGTCCTCGGCCGCAAGGAGGAGCCGTCATGACCTTCCGGTGCCCCAACGGGCACGCCTCCGCCGACCCCGACCTGTGCACCGCATGCGCGATGCCCATGTCGGACTCGGTCGGCCTCCCCAGGAACCCGACGTTCCTCATGGCGCCCAAGGCCCGCTGCTCCTCCTGCGGCGCCGTACGCGGCGGCGACCACAAGTACTGCCCCGAATGCGGCACCCGATACGCCGCCGAGACCGACCCCCCGACCCCGCCGGTGCTGGTGGCCGACTTCGAAGTCCGCATCAACGTCGACCGCGGCTACTACGACGACACCGCCGCCACCCGCGGCGACGAGCGGCCCGTCTTCCCCTCCTACGCACCGGAACGCACCGTCCGGCTGCGGGGAGAGGCCGTCGAGATCGGCCGCGTCCGCCGGGTCCGGCCCGGCGGGAAGGCCCTGCCCCCTGTCAACCTCGCCGAGAAGCCCGCCGCCGACCTCGGCGTCTCCCACGTCCACGCCGTCCTCCAGCGCGAGGGCGACGACTGGACCGTCACCGACCTCGACTCCAAGAACGGCACCTACGTCTCGGGCGTGCGGCTCGAATCCGGCGCTCCCCGCCTGCTCGCCCCCGACGACGTGATCAACATCGGATTCTTCACCGCGATCACATTGCACCGCAAGGACACCGAGGGGAGCCGCCCGTGACCGCCTCTCGCGACGACGCCGCCCTCGGCCGACTCGGACTCCGCCGGGGGACCACCGGCACCACCTCGCTGTGGTCGCGCGCCGCCGTCGTGGTGATCGCGCTCGTCGCGATGGTGTCGAGCCTCGCTTTCGCCGTCGTCGCCTCCCGGGACGCCCTCGACACCATCGGCCACGAGTCCGGCCCGCAGGTGGTCGCCACCGCCGACCTCTACTTCGCCCTCAGCGACGCCGACACCCAGGTCGCGACCGCGATCCTCCTGGGCGAGACCGACCCCGACGCCACCGAGGCGGCCGCCCGCGAATACGCCCGCCTGCGCGGCGACATCGCCGCGTCCCTCCTCGAAGCCCACCGGCTCGCGGGCGCGGCCGCGACCCAGCGCGACACCATCGAATCGATCATGACCTACTACGGGGAGTACGAACAGCTCGCCGCCGAAGCCCTGCTCCAGTCCGAGCAGGCCGCCTACACCGAAGGCCAGGTGCCCGAGGCGGTCCTGGAGGCCTACCGCGCCGCCTCCGACCTCATGCAGGGCTGGATCCTCCCGCAGGCCTACAACCTCACCCTCGAGAACGGCACCATCGTCCGCGAAGCCCACGACGAGGCCCAGTCCGCGATCCGGTTCGGCATTCCCGCGGTCGCCCTCGCCGGCGCGGCCGCGCTCGCGGCCCTGATCTGGCTCCAGGTCTACTTCGCGCAGACGTTCCGGCGGCTCCTCAGCCCCGCACTGCTCGTGGCCACCGCCGTCACCGGCCTCTACCTGTACACCGGCGTCGTCGTGCTCGACGCCGAACGCGACGCCCTCGCCGAGGCCAAGACCGACGGGTTCGACGCCGCACTGTCCCTCGAACGCGCCAAGGCCATCTCCAACAGCCTCCACGCCGACCAGATCCGGTTCCTCCTCGACCCCGAACGCGCCGACGTCTACGAGCAGACCTACTTCGACAAGGCCCAGCAGCTCGTCTACGTCGAAGCCGGGAACCTCGAGGAGTACGCGGCCTCGCTCGAGGGCGCCCCCTCCGACACCGGCCTGGTCGCGGTCGGCCTCGACGGCAGCGCCAGCGGCGACGACGCCCTCGCGGCCTACACCGCGCTCATCCGCGCCGACGCCGCCATGCGCGCGAGCGACGCGCCGCCCTCCGAGCGCCTCGCGACGGTCGTCGCCGCGATCGCCGACTACGAGGCCGCGCTCAAGGACCTGTCGGGCAGGCACCTCGACCTCTTCGCGGACGCCATCGGCGAAGGCGAGAGCGCCATCGCCGACTTCGCGTTCCTCCTGCCCGCCGCGCTCGTGTCCCTGGCCGTGTTCACCTTCAGCGGCATCGTCCCGCGACTGCGCGAACTGTCCTGAGAGGAGACCGATGAACCGACTGCGAACCCTTGCCGCCGGGGCGGCCTGCGCCGCGATGGCCGCCGCGCTCACGTCCTGCGCGGCCGACGAGGACGAGTCCATCCTCGACAAGGACGTCCTGCACATCGGCGTCTTCAGGGACTACCCGCTCATCAGCGAGGCCGACGCCAACGGGACCTACGACGGCTTCGACGTCCAGGTGGCGCGGCACATCGCCGACGACCTCGGCATCGAGGCCGAGTTCGTCCCGCTCGACGCCGACGACCGGATCACCTTCCTCCAGACCGGCGAGGTGGACCTCGTGTTCGCCGCCTTCTCCATCACCCCCGATCGCAAGCAGCAGATCGACTTCGCCGGACCGTACGTGCTGGAGTCGTTCAACCTCCTGGTCCGCGGCGCCGACGAGTCCATCACCGCGCTCGCCGACCTCGAAGGCAAGACCATCTGCGAGGCCACCGGCGCGAACGTGTTCGAGCGCATCAAGGTCGAGCACGGCGTCAACGTGGAGCGCGAAGAGGTCGACACCTACTCGACCTGCCTCGACGGCCTCGCCGCGGGCGAGTTCGACGCCGTCGCCACCGACGAGTTCATCCTCGCCGGACTCCTCGACAGCCGACCCGAACTCGGCCTGGAGATCCTCGACATCCGCTTCTCCAGCGAACGCATCGGGATCGGCATGCAGCCGGGCGACACCGCCGGATGCGAGGCCCTCAACCGCGCCATCACCGAGATGTACAACACCGGGACCATGGAGCGCTACCTCCAGGAATGGTTCGGCCAGGCCGGGCTCGACGTCGCGAACCCGCCCATCCCGCAGTTCGAAGGATGCGCATGAGCACCGCCGCGCCCGTACGCGCCCGCACCCCGCGCCAGGTCATCGCCGCCTGCGCCGTCGGCACCTCCCTGGAATGGTACGACTTCTTCCTCTACGGCACCGCCGCCGCACTCGTGTTCCGGCCGCTGTTCTTCCCCGGCTCCGACGCCGCCACCGGCACGCTGCTGGCCTTCGCGACCTACGGCGTCGGCTTCGTGGCCCGGCCCATCGGCAGCGTCGCCTTCGGCTACCTCGGCGACCGCATCGGCCGCCGCAACGTCCTGTCGGTGACGCTGCTGCTCATGGGCATGGCCACCTTCCTCATCGGCATCCTGCCCACCCACGCCTCCATCGGCACCACCGCGCCGGTCCTGCTCATGCTCCTGCGCTTCGCCCAGGGCCTGAGCCTCGGCGGCGAATGGGGCGGCGCCGTCCTGCTGTCCATCGAGCACACCCGCCGCAGCGAGTGGGGCCTCGCCGCCGCCTGGGTCCAGTTCGGCGTCCCCGCCGGCAACATCCTCGCCGTCGGCATCCTCGCGGCCGCCAACGCCGTGCTCGACCAGTCCGACTTCGCGACCTGGGGCTGGCGGCTGCCGTTCCTCGTCTCCGCCGCACTCGCCCTGGTGGGCCTGTGGATCCGCCACCGCGTCGCCGAATCGCCCATGTTCGCCGAACTCCCGCCCCGGACCGACAACCCCCTGCTCGAAGTCCTCGCCCGCCACCGCCCCGCACTGGTCGCGTCCTTCCTCGTCCGCATCGGCGTCGACGTCGCCTTCTACATCTTCACCCTCCACCTGCTGACCTACCTCGCCGACGAGGTCGGCCTGCCCAGCAGCACCGGACTCCTCGCCGTCGTGATCGCCTCCGGCGTCCAGCTGTTCCTGGTGCCCTGGTTCGGGCGCCTCTCCGACCTCCACGGCCGCAGGGGCATCGCCATCGCCGGGGCGGCCCTCGCCGCCGCCTGGTCCTGGGCGTTCTTCCCGATGCTCGACACCGGATCGACCCTCATGGTCGTCCTCGCCGTCACCGGCGCGCTGGTCTTCCACGCCGCCATGTACGGACCCCAGGCCGCCTTCATCGCCGAGCTGTTCCCCACCGAGGTCCGCTACTCCGGCACCTCGCTCGGCTACCAGGTCGCGGGCGTCTTCGGCGGCGCCCTCGCGCCCATCGTCGCGATCCTCCTGTTCGACGCCTTCCAGACCACGGCCGCCATCTCGCTCTACGCCACCGCCGCACTGGCGGTCACCGTCTACGGACTCCTCATCGCACCGCGACCGGTCGAAGAGGACTGACCGGCCCGACCGGGAGCACCGGTCCTTTAGGATTGTCGTTCCACCCCTTTGTTCACCCCTTGACGACCGCGAGGTACCGCCGTGGAACCCGGAACGCTCATCGCCGACCGCTACCGGCTCGACGAGACGATCGCCTCCGGCGGCATGGGCACCGTCTGGCGCGGCTTCGACCTGCGCCTCAAACGGGCCGTGGCGATCAAGATCCTCAAGACCGGCTTCGAGGACGACGACGTCGCCCGCGCCCGCTTCGAGCACGAGGCCCAGTCCGTGGCCGCCCTGCGCCACACCGGCATCGCCGCGCTCTACGACTACAGCGAGATGCAGGACGAGACGGGCGCGTTCCTGTCCTACCTGGTCATGGAGCTCATCGAGGGCCGCTCCCTGACCGCGCGCCTCCTCGACGGGCCCATGGCCCCGGCCGAGGCCATGCGCCTGTGCGCGCAAGTCGCCGAAGCGCTCCAGTGCGCCCACGAGGCCGGGATCATCCACCGGGACGTCAAGCCCGCCAACATCATCCTCGACAACCGCGGCCGCGCCGTCCTGGTCGACTTCGGCATCGCGCTCTCGGCCGGGCGCACCGCCATCACCGAGACCGGGATGCTCCTGGGCACCCTCTACTACGCCTCGCCCGAGCAGCTCGAAGGCCGCGAGCTGAACTTCGCCACCGACATCTACTCGCTCGGCGCCGTCACCTACGAATGCCTCGCCGGGAACCCGCCGTTCACCGGCGACACCGCCGGGACCATCCTCAACGGACACCTGAACCAGCCGCCCCCGCAACTGCCCGAGACCGTCCCGCCCGCGCCCGCCGCGACCGTCTTCCGGGCCCTCGCCAAGCGACCGGACCAGCGCTGGCCCAGCGCGGCCGCGCTCGCCGAGGCGAGCGGCGAGGCGATCGCGAACCCGTTCGCGGCGCAGCCGCTGCCCTCGCACGTGTACGCCCACGTGCCGAGCCCGGCGACGCACGTCACCCCGCCCGGACCCGAGGCACCGACCTCGCCGAACGCCGGGCTGCGCAAAACCAGGCGCGGCACGGCGATCGCTCTCGTCGGCACGGTGCTCGCGATCGCGGGCCTGGCGGTCGCACTGATGTTCTCGCCGTGGTTCGGCATGGCCGAGGGCGTCATCGGCGAGCAGGGCACGTTCGGCGCCCTGGACTGGCGGAGCAACAGCGGCGCCGAGGCGATGGACTCCGAGAGCCCTTCGAGCGCCGCGCCTTCCACTTCGGACGCCACCTCGGCCGAGGAGACCGAGCACGGCGAGGGCGGCCCGACCACCGAGGCGGGGGAGGACGACGAGGACACCGGCGGCGGTGGCGGCGAGGCCACCGAGGAGGAGTCCGACGACGCCGGCTCCGTCGACGGCGGCGCGGCGAACCTCCCCGACGTGTGGGGCATCTGGTACACCGACGCCTGGAACGAGCTATACGAGGCGGGCTGGGAGAACCTCAAGCTCGAGCGGAGCACGGTCGATCCCGAGAACGGCGCGACCGACTGCAGCGTGCTCTACACCGATCCCGAGGGCGGCACCCCCACCCACTACGACGAGCTGGTCACCATCACCTACCTCGAGATCAACGACAACACCTGCTGAGCCTCGGGCGCCGGGTACCGCTGCGGACCAGTCGAACCGCGGACCGGCGCGTGTGGTGCGCCCGCCCGGGCCCGCGGTCCGGTACGCTCGCTCGTCCGCAACCGAAGGAGCGCATCATCGACACCCAGGACTCGCCCCGCACCGTGAAGGTCCTCGAGGCCGCCGAGGCCTACGCCCGCGCCGAACTCGGCGGGGACTCCGGCGGCCACGACTGGTGGCACGTGCACCGCGTCCGCAACCTCGCCGTCGAACTCGCCCGCGAGGAGGACGCCGACCGCTTCCTCACCGAACTCGCCGCGCTGCTCCACGACATCGGCGACTTCAAGCTCTCGGGCTCGCTCACCGCGGGGGAGGAGGCCGCCCGGCGCTTCTGCACCGAGCAGGGCCTGTCCGCGGAGGACACCGATCACGTCGCCGGGATCGTCGCCGACCTCTCCTACAAGGGCGCGGGCGTCCCCGACGCGCCCTTGAGCCTCGAAGGGCGCTGCGTGAGGGACGCCGACCGGCTCGACGCCATGGGCGCGATCGGCATCGGCCGCGCCTTCGCGTACGGCGGCCTCCACCGGCGGGCCATGTGGGACCCCGAGGAGGCGCCGCGCCTGCACGCCACCGAGACCGAGTACCGCAGCGCCAAGGGCTCCACCATCGCGCACTTCCACGAGAAGCTCCTGCTGCTCAAAGGCCGCATGTCCACCGACGCCGGGGCCCGGCGGGCCGAGCACCGGCACGGCGTCCTGGTCGCGTTCGTGAACGAGTTCATGGCCGAATGGGACGGCGAGGACGGCCGGGGCTGAACGGCCACTCCTACACCGCGGTTATCAAGCTGTAACCTTCGGCACTTCGCCTGGGGCCCAACGCTTCCGGCTCAGGCAACACGTCTCGCCCCCGTTGCCCGCGTGACAGGTGGGAAAACCTCTGATACGTTCGCTGAAATCGTTCTTAAGAACGTTTTCAACGACGAAAACAGGGGCTGCGCATGGCCGAGACGAAGAAGTCCAACCTCGCGCTGGTCGCCGCGCGGGCCGGTGTCTCCGTGGCGTCGGTGTCGCGGGTCCTCAACGGAGGCGGCGCCTCCGAGGAGATGACCCGGCGCGTCCGCGAGGCCGCCGAGGCACTGGGCTACGTGCCCGACACCAGCGCCCGAACCCTCCGCACCGGCCGCACCGACCAGATCGCGCTCGCCGTCGCCGACGTCGGCAACCCCGTCTACGTCCAGATGATGCGCACCGTCACCAGCATCGTCGGCAAGGCCGGCTACCGCCTCGTCGTCTCCTCCACCGGCTCGGACCCCGCCGACCAGATCGACCTGCTCTCCAGCCTCAACCGCGGCTACGCCGACGGCCTCCTCCTCAGCCCCCTGCGCATTACCGCCGACCTCATCGCCGCCATGCGCGGCAGCCGCCTCCCCATCGTCGTCATCGGCACCCTCCCGGCCGACGTCGAACTCGACAACGTCCGCGCCGACTCCGCCACCGGCATCGGCCTCGCCGTCGAACACCTCGTGGCCCAGGACCGGCGCCGCATCGCGCTCGTCAACGGCCCGGTCGACACCGTCCCCGGCGCCGCCCGACTCGCCGGCTACCTCGCTGCCGTCGAACGCTTCGGCCTCACCACCAGCAGCGAACTCCAGGTCACCGCCACCGGATTCACCTACCGGGCCGGACGGCGCGCCACCGCGCAGCTCCTCGGCCAGTCCAGCCCCGACGCCATCGTGTGCGCCAACGACCTCCTCGCCGTCGCCGCCCTCAAGGAACTCGCCGCCGCCGGCGCCCGCGTCCCCGCGGACGTCGCCGTCGTCGGCATGGACGACACCGACGCCGCCGAACTCGCCACCCCGTCCCTGACCAGCGTCGACCTCGGCTCCGCCAAGCGCGCCAAGGCCGCCGCGAAACTCCTCATCCGCCGCATCCAGGACCCGGACGCCCCCGTCCAGCGGCTCGTCATCGCCCCGAGCCTCTCCGTGCGCGAATCCACACAGGAGGCCGCGTGACCGCCGCCCTCGAAGCCGCCGCCCCGCGCCGCAAGCGCCGCCGCGGCACCGACGGCCGCGACGCCTGGCTCCTGGTCCTGCCCGCCCTCCTGCCGGTGATGCTCTTCAGCGTCTACCCGCTCGTGTACGGCGTGCTCCTCGGCTTCACCGACGCCGAAGCCGGACTCAACGCCGAGACCCACTTCAACGGCCTCGACAACTACGTCGAGCTCGCCGGCAACGGCCTGTTCTGGGAATCGTTCAGGATCGGCCTCGTCTGGGCCTTCTCCGTCACGATCCTCCAGTTCCTCGCCTCCCTCGGCCTCGCGCTCCTGCTCAACCTCGACCTGCGGCTGCGCTGGCTCGCCCGCACCCTCGCGCTCATCCCGTGGGCCATGCCGCCGGTCATCATCGCGATCATGTGGCAGCTCATGCTCAACCCCGGCTACGGGCCCGTCAACCGGATGCTCGACGCCGTCGGCCTCCCCAGCGACGTCAACTGGCTCGGCGAGGCCTCCATCGCCCTGCCCGTGGTCATCATCGTGGGCGTCTGGGCCGGCATGCCCCAGACCACCGTCACCCTCCTCGCCGGACTCCAGTCCGTCCCCGCGGAACTCAACGAAGCCGCCGCCATCGACGGGGCGAGCACCTGGCGCCGCTTCTGGCACGTCACGCTCCCCGCCCTGCGGCCCATCGTCATCGCGATCACCACCCTCGACCTGATCTGGAACTTCAACTCCTTCGCGCTCGTCTTCGTGCTCACCGCGGGCGGCCCCGGCGGCACCACCATGCTCCCGAGCCTGTTCGCCTACAACGAGGCCTTCCGCTACGGCAACTTCGGCTACGCCGCGGCCATGGGCAACGTCATGGTGATCCTGATCGGCGCGTTCCTGCTCTTCTACCTGCGCGGCCAGATGCGGAGGCGCCTCCAGTGACGACCATGCCCAAGACCGTGGGACGCAGCCCCTACGCCCGGCCGCTCCAGTACCTGGCGCTGCTCGCCTACATGTGCTTCCTGGCGTTCCCGCTGCTGTTCCTGCTCACCACCGCGTTCAAGACGCCCCGCGAACTCCAGTCGCCCGACGCCGGGCTCCTGCCCCAGCAGCTCAACCTCGACAACTTCACCGCGGCGATCGACAAGGCGAACCTGTACACCGCCGCCGGCAACAGCCTCCTCGTGGCGGTCACGACCACCCTCATCGTCACCGCCGTGGCCCTGCCCGCCGCCTACGCGCTCGTCCGCTTCCGCACCAGGATGCGCGCGGTCGCCACCGGCTGGATCCTCCTCAGCCAGGTCTTCCCGTTCATCCTCATCATCATCCCGCTGTTCCTGCTGCTCAAGGACATCGGACTGGTCAACACCCTCCTGGGGCTCGTGCTCGTGTACGCGGTCTGGTCGCTCCCGTTCTCGCTGTGGATGCTCCAGGGCTACGTCGCCGCGATCCCGGTCGAACTCGAGGAGGCCAGTGCCGTCGACGGCGCCGGGCGCCTCAAGACCCTCTGGAAGGTCGTCCTGCCGCTGCTCGCCCCCGGCCTGGTCGCCACCAGCCTGTTCACGTTCATCAACTCCTGGAACGAGTTCTTCTTCGCGCTCGTGCTCATCCAGGACCCGGACATGCAGACCCTGCCGCTCGCGCTGGCCCGCTTCGTCGGCGCCGAGGGGCAGGTCCAGCTCGGCCAGCTCGCCGCGGCCGCGCTCCTGGCCTGCATCCCGAGCCTCGTCTTCTTCCTGCTCATCCAGAAACGGCTCACCGCCGGACTCCTCAGCGGCGCGGTCAAGGGCTGACCGATGCCGTTCACTATCGAAAGAGAGACACCAATGCGCACTCGCAACAGCGCCGTCGCGGGCCTACTGGCTCTACCCCTCGTCGCGCTCACCGGCTGCTCGGCCTTCGGGGTCGGCGACGACGAAGGCGAATCGAGCACCATCACGTTCCAGTCGCTCGCCTTCCAGGACACCACGATCGCCGCGACGCAGTCGATCGTGGACGCCTGGAACGAGGAGAACCCGGACACGCAGGTCGAACTCGTGCAGGGCTCCTGGGACAACGTCCACGACCAGCTCGTGACCCAGTTCCAGGGCGGCACCGCGCCCGACGTCATCCACGACGAGTCGGCCGACATCATGGGCTTCGCCGAGCAGGGCTACCTGGCGGACCTGGGCCCGCACCTCAGCGACGAGACGACCGGCGCGGTCTCCGACGACGTGTGGCAGTCCGTGACGGCCGGGGACGGCGCGGTCGTCGCCGCCCCGACTCTGCTCCAGTCCTATGTGGTATTCGTCAATACGGACGCGTTCGCCGACGCCGGCGTGGAGATCCCCGCCGGCGAGACCCTCGCCTGGGACGACTTCCAGGCCCTCGCGACCCAGCTCACCGCCGACGGCGCCTACGGCGTGGGCTGGGGCCTCCAGCAGCCGACCGCCGCCGTCATGAACCTGGCCCTGGGCTTCGACGGGACCTTCTTCTCCGGCGAAGGCGACGCGGCCTCGATCGAAGTGGGCGACAACGAACTCGCCGTCCCCGAACGCATCCACGCGATGGCCTACGAGGACCAATCGCTCGACCCCGTCTCGCTCACCCAGTCGGGCTCCGACGTCCTGCCGGGCTTCTTCGACGGCAAGTACGCCATGTACGTCGCGGGCAACTACGTCGCCCAGCAGATCACCGAATCCGCGCCCGAGGGCTTCAACTGGGCCGTCCTGCCCCCGCTCGCCGGCCCGGCCGGACCCGTCCAGGCCGCCAACCCGCAGACCATGTCCGTGTCCGCCGAATCCGACAACGTCGAAGGCTCGGCGGCCTTCATCGACTTCTTCATGCAGGCCGAGCACCAGGCCGCGCTCGCCCAGGGCGACTGGCTGATCCCGTCCTCGAACGAGGCCCGCGACCTCGTCGCCGAGCAGACCGCAGGCGAGAACGGCTGGGAGGCCATCCTCGCCTCCGGCGAAGGCCTGACCGCCGCACCGTTCCAGGCGGCCGTGAACTACCCGCAGTGGAAGGACCAGTTCGCCACGCCCGCGCTCCAGCAGTACCTGGCCGACGAGATCACCGCCGAGCAGCTCCGGCAGCAGCTCACCGACGGCTGGTCCGAACTGGGCTGACCGCCGCAACGCACACGACACGCGTCCGCCGGGGCCCGCCCGCCCCGGGCCCGCCCCGGCGGACGCCACCGAACACCCGATTGCAAGGAGACACGATGACCCTGCCGCTGAAGGACACGCTCGAGTCGAAGGCCACCGGAGCGCTCGCAGGAGCGGCGGTGGGCGACGCGCTCGGCGGCGCCGCCGAAGGGAACACGCCCGAGGCGATCCAGCAGCGCTACGGCGGATTCATCGAGGGCATCGTGCCCCCGTTCCTGGAGGACTGGCGCAACGCCAGGCCCATCGCCCCCTACCACAAGGGCGACGGGCACATCACCGACGACACGCTCATGACCTCGGCGCTCGTCGACGTCTACGACACCGTCCGCGACCACCTCGACGCCCACGCCATCGCCGAGCACCTCGTGCCACTCCTCATCGGCGACAAGCGCTGGATCCCCGAACTGGAGTCCGAGGCACTGCTCCTGCACCGCGTGTTCCTCGCCGAGAAGTGGTTGGTTGCGAGACTGCACTACGGGCACATCGACCCGCGCATCGCCGGCGTCGGCAACATCGTCAACTGCGGCGCCACCATGTACGTCGCCCCGATCGGCATTGTCAACGCCGGATCGCCCGAGGCCGCCTACGCTGAGGCCATCGACGTCGCCGGAGCCCACCAGTCCAGCTACGGCCGCGAAGCCGCCGGGGTCTTCGCCGCGGCCGTGGCCGAGGCCATGCGCCCCGGCGCCGACGTCGACTCCGTCGTCGACACCGCCGTCCGCCTCGCCAAGGACGGCACCCGGCCCGCCATCGAAGCGGTCGCCGACGCCGCCTCCCGCGTGAGCGACTGGAGAGACGGCCTCGCCGACCTGCGCCGCGCCGTCGAACCCTTCGACACCGTCGGCCCGGACTACCGCGCCCCGGCCATGGACGCCCGCATCCCCAGCCGCACCAAGTCCATCGAGGAACTCCCCATCGCCCTCGGCATGGTCATCGCCGCGCAGGGCGAGTACCGCGAGGCGGTCCTCGGCGCCGTCAACTACGGGCGCGACTCCGACTCCATCGCCGTCATGGCCGGATCCATCACCGGCGCCCTCGGCGGCCTCGCGGCCGTCCCCGAGGAATGGGTCGCCGGCGTCAGCGAAGGCAGCCGCATGGACATCACCACCACCGGGTCCGTCATCGCCTCCGTCGCCCGCGACGTGTGGGCCGCCGACGCCGCCCGCGCCGCCGCCGTCGCCGAAGTCCGCGGCGCCTACGCGGGGGCGCGATGATGCGACTGAGCTGGACCCAACCCGAAGACCTCCTGCCGCACGCCCTCGTCGCGGCCGACCTCGACGGCCGCGACGCCGCAGGCGCCCGCCGCCGCTGGACCGACGCCGGAGGCTCGCCCGAACCGGTCGTCTCCGGCGCCTCCCCCCAACCCGCGCCCGAGCACCTGCGCACGCTCGCAAGGGAACTCCTCACCGAACTCGACGAACTCCCCGACCCGCCCAACCTGATCCTGGACGAACCGGACGACCTCGACGCGATCCTGGAAGGCGCCGCCGCACCCGCACTGCCGGACATCGCCGACGCCGCCTACGCCGACCGCGTGCACGGCGCCTGGCTCGGCCGCGCCGCCGGATGCCTCCTCGGCAAACCCGTCGAGAAGCTGCCCCTGCACGCCATCCGCGCCATCGCCCGCGACACCGGGAACTGGCCGCTCGCCGGCTACTTCACCGAGGTCGGCCTCGACCCGGCCCTGGCCGCCGCCCACCCGTGGAACCGCCGCAGCAGGCCCACCAGCCTGGCCGAGAACATCGACGGGATGCCCGAGGACGACGACCTCAACTTCCCGCTCATCGCCCTGCACCTCCTGGAGGGCACCGGGCGCGGCTTCACCACCGGCGACGTCGCGCAGGCCTGGCTCGACCTGCTGCCGGGCGGGCGCGTCTTCACCGCCGAGCGGATCACCTACCGGAACCTGCTCGACGGCTACGAGCCCGAACAAGCCGGGAAGGTGCGCAACCCGTTCCAGGACTGGATCGGCGCGCAGATCCGCACCGACCTGTACGGCTGGACCGCGCCCGGCGATCCGCTCGACGCCGCCCGGCTCGCCTGGACCGACGCGCGATTGAGCCACGGCCGCAACGGGATCTACGGCGCCATGTTCGCCGCGGCCGCGAGTGCCGCGGCCGTGGCGGGCGCATCGGTCGACGCGGTCCTGGAGACCGGGCTCGCGGTGGTGCCCGCGCGGAGCCGCTACGCCGGTGCGGTGCGGCGGGGCATGGAACTCGGTCGCGGCGAACTGGACGACGAGAGCGCCATCGACGCTCTGCACGAGGAATACGGGCACCTCCACTGGGTGCATGTACTGAACAACGCGGCGCTGCTCGGGTTCGCGCTGGCGAGGGGCGCGGGCGACTTCGAGCGCACGATCACGCTGGCCGTCTCCGGCGGCTGGGACACCGACTCGGTCGGTGCGACCGCGGGGGCGCTCACGGGGGCACTGGCAGGGGCGAAGCACCTGCCGCGCAACTGGATCGACCCGCTGGACGACCGACTGGCGACCTCGGTCCCCGGCTTCGACGGCGCGAGGTTCACCGCGCTGGCGATCCGCACCGTGGAGGTGTCCCGATGAGCGGATCGATGCTGAACAGCGCCGGGCTCCGCCCGGTCGCGCGAATGGTTCGGGCCGCCCCGAAAGGCGCTGCTATTGCGACCGTCGCCGGTCTCGGTTCGGCGGTGGCGATGCGGATCGCGGAGGTGACGCGATGAGCGCGGTCGTTCTTGCGAGCCCCGGTCCCGGCTCGGTCGTGCGAGCGGTTCGGACCGCCCCGAAAGGCGCGGCCGTTCCGACAATCCCCGGCCTCGACCGGGCCGCGCCGGCGGTGTCGTCTGGCGCGGCGGTTCCAGCCCGCGTGAGGTTCCGCTCGACCGCGCGAGCCATCTCGATGGCCGCGGCCGCTCCGGGCAGCGGCGGCCTTGGCCGGGTTGCGCAAGCGGTCTCGTTGAGCCCGAACGCACCAGTCGTCGCCAACCTTGGCCGCGCTTTGCGGGCACTGCCGCTGGGCATGGCCTTTCCGGTCGGTGACTGCCTCCGCTCGGCCGCGCGAGCCGTTCCAGTGGCCGCGGCGAGGAGTGCCGGTCCGGCGATTGCAATCATGGAGGTGACCCGATGACCGTCGTCGTGCTCGGCAGCGCCAACCTCGATCTCGTCTACGAGGTCGAGCGCATCCCCGCCCCCGGCGAGACCGTCCTGTCCCGGGGCTTCGAGGCCTTCCCCGGCGGCAAGGGCAACAACCAGGCCATCGCGACCGCGCGCGCCGGCGCCGACGTGCGGTTCATCGTCGCGCTCGGGCGCGACGCGGCGGGCGACCGGCTCGCCGACGAGGCACGCC
Organism: Glycomyces harbinensis; assembly: GCF_900101745.1. Lineage (GTDB taxonomy): Bacteria > Actinomycetota > Actinomycetes > Mycobacteriales > Micromonosporaceae > Glycomyces > Glycomyces harbinensis. The sequence goes on from NZ_FNAD01000001.1 coordinate 353,075, forward strand.
GGGCGGGCATCACGCTCCAGGCGCGCCGCGTGGACGCCCCGACCGGCTCGGCGGTGATCTTCGTGGACCAGCACGCCGAGAACTCCATCGTCGTCAACTCCGGCGCGAACGCCGCACTCGTGGACCCCACGATGGGCGAACTCGCCGACATCGCCGCCGCCGACCTCCTCGTACTGCAACTGGAGACGCCGATCGCCACCGTCGGCGCCGCGGTGACCGCCGCGCGCGCGGCCGCCACCACCGTGATCCTCAACGCCGCGCCCAGCGCGGCCGTCCCCGCCGAACTCCTCCGCGCGGTCGACGTGCTCGTGGTCAACGAGCACGAGGCCGCCGAACTCGCGGGCGAACCCGACGGCACCGGCGAGCGCTCGCTTCTGTCGGTGCTCACCGGGCACGGCTGCGCCGTCATCGTCACGCTCGGCTCGGACGGCGCCCTCGTCGGCGTCCCCGGCCAGGACCCCGTCAAGGTCCCGGCGGTGAAAGTGGACGCCAAGGACACCACCGGCGCGGGCGACACCTTCGTGGGCGCCTTCGCCGCCGCCCTCGACCGCGGCACCCGCTCGACCGACCTCGCGTCCCTGGTCGCCGCAACGGAATTCGCGACCGCGGCCGCCGCGATCGCCGTGCAGCGCAAAGGCGCCGTCCCGTCCATTCCGACCCTTGAAGAAGTCGAGCGCTTCCGCAAGGGGCGCAGTCGTGAAAGGCACCAGTCGTGACGAACACTCCCGCCGACCCCGACGAGGCCGCCACCAACGCGTTCAACCCCCTGGTGCCCAGGCCCATCGACCGTCCCACGACGCTGCCGCCCGGCGGCCGCATCGACGCCGAGGCCGGTGACGTCGCCAAGATCTTCGCCGCACCCGAAGACCCCGCCGACTGGCCCGCCTGGCGCGAGGACCTGACCGCCTGGCGCGACGAGGCCCGCAAGCGCCTGCGCTACAGCGGCGCGGCCTACGAGCGACCCGAAACTCGCTGGGCCGCAAGCGCCTACGCCGTCGCCCAGGTGTGGCTGTGGGACGAGCGGCTGTTCGACCACGCCCGGCAGCGGTTCACCGTGGACGCCTTCCTCGAGTCGATCGCCGGCCAGGGCGGCCTCGACGGGCTCGTCCTGTGGCACGCCTACCCGATCATCGGGATCGACGACCGCAACCAGTTCGACTTCTACCGCGGCGTCCCCGGCCTCGCGGACCTGGTGCGGGACTTCCAGGACCGCGGCCTGCGCGTCTTCTTCGACTACAACCCCTGGGACACCGGGACGCGCCGCACCGGCCGCACCGACGCCGAGGAACTGGCCGCGCTGGTCACCGAGTACGGCGTCGACGGGGTCTTCCTCGACACCCTCAAGGAGGGCGACGCGAACCTGACGCGCGCCCTGTCCGAGGCGACGCCGCCGCAGGTCCTCGAAGGCGAGTCCCGCGTCCCCAACCAGCGGGTCGAGGACCACCTGCTGAGCTGGGCCCAGTGGTTCGCCGACTCCGAGGCGCCCGGCGTGCAGCGCGCCCACTGGTACGAGCGCCGCCACATGATGCACTCGATCCGCCGCTGGAACCGCGACCACAGCGGGGAGCTCCAGTCCGCGTGGATGAACGGCACCGGCATCCTCGTGTGGGACACCGTGTTCGGCGTCTGGGTCGGCTGGAACCGGCGAGACGAGGCCACGCTGCGGCGGATGCTGCGCGTGCAGCGCGCCGCGCACGCCCTCCTCACCGCGGGGGAGTGGTCCCCACTGGACGGTGCGACCGCCGAGGCGATCTCGGCCGGCGTGTACGTGTCCCGCTGGACGTCGGGCGGCGCAACCTTGTGGACGATCGTCAACCGGGCCGAAGACGCCTGGACCGGCGACCCACTCGCAGCGCCGCTTCCGCAGGGCGGCAGGCGCTTCGACGTCACCGCGGGTGCGATCGACCCCGCCGCGGTGACCGTCCCCGGTCGCTCCGTCGCGGGCGTCCTCGAACTCGCCCCCGGCGCCGAGGAGCCGATGTGGCTCGCCGACCTGCTCAAGGCCGCCGCCGCGGACCCCGGCTCGGACGACGCCGCCTTCCCCGCGCGCGAAGCGGTCCGGGTCGTCCCGGACGTCTCCGAGTCGCGGTTCGCCCCGGGCGTGGCGGTGCGCGTCGAACCGGGCCGGCATCGCCTGAACGTCACGTACCGGCGCCGCGAGACCGGCTTCTACCAGGGCGCGCCGTACGTCGAGGAGTGGAAGCCTTTGCCGCCGCGCCTGCACGACGACCGCGAGGAGACCGTCGAGGTCGACGTCCGCGGGCCGGTGTCCGTCGCCGCGCGGGAGGTCACCCTCAACGCCTACCAGGTCTTCCTCGTCGCGACCGGCTACCGCCCGCAGGTGGAGCACCGGTTCCTGTGCGGCACTGACGAGGCCGCCGACCACCTCCCGGTGACCGGGGTGTCCCTCGCGGACGCCCGCGCCTACGCGTCCTGGGTCGGCGCGCGGCTGCCCGACGAGTTCGAATGGCAGCTCGCCGCCGCGCAACCGGGCTTCGTGCGGCGCACGCCCGCGGTCTGGAACTGGACCGAGAGCGAGCACTCCGACGGCGTCACCCGCTTCGCGATGCTCAAGGGCGGCAGCGAACACCGCTCCGAAGGCTCGGACTGGTACACCGACGGCGGCGTCAAGGACGCGACGTTCAGCCTGAAGTTCCTGCTGCCCGGGCTGGGCGTCGAGCGCTCCAGCAGCATCGGCTTCCGCATCGCCCGCGATCTGGGGGACACGGCATGACCGCGCCGCTCGAAGGACTCCGCGTCCTCGACGTCTCCACGCTCTTCGCCGGGCCCATCGCCGCGACCTTCCTCGGCGACTACGGCGCCGACGTGATCAAAGTGGAGCATCCGGCCAAGCCCGACGCGTCGCGGGGCCACGGGCCCGCGAAGGACGGCGTCAACCTGTGGTGGAAGACCTTGGGGCGCAACAAGCGCACCGTCACCATCAACCTCGGTACCCCCGAGGGCGCCGAGCTGCTCCTGCGCCTGGCCGCCGAAGCGGACGTGCTCATCGAGAACTTCCGCCCCGGCACCCTCGAACGCTGGGGCCTGGGACCGGGCGTGCTCCACGAGGCCAACCCGCGCCTGGTGGTCGCCCGCGTGACCGCCTTCGGCCAGACCGGGCCGTACTCGTCCCGGCCCGGCTTCGGCAGCCTCGCCGAGGCCATGAGCGGCTTCGCGGCCCTCACCGGGCAGCCCGACGGCCCGCCCACCCTGCCCCCGTTCGGCCTCGCCGACGGCGTCGCGGCCCTGGCGACCGCCTTCGCCGTCATGACCGCGCTGCGCGCCGCCGACCGCGACGATCACGGCCAGGTCATCGACCTCGCCATCATCGAGCCGATCCTCATGCTCCTGGGCGGGCAGATCACCGCCTACGACCAGCTCGGCCTCCTCCAGCCGCGCAGCGGGAACCGCTCGGTCAACAACGCCCCGCGCAACGTCTACCGCACCGGCGACGGCGACTGGGTGGCCGTCTCGACCAGCTCCCAGTCGATCGCCGAGCGCGTCATGCGCCTGGTCGGGCGCGGCGATCTCGTGGCCGAGCCCTGGTTCGCCTCCGGGCACTCCCGCGCCGAGCACGCCGACGAACTCGACGAGGCCGTCTCGGCGTGGATCGGCGACCGGTCCACCGCGGCCGTGATCGCCGCGTTCGAAGGCGCCCAGGCCGCGATCGCCCCGGTCTACGACGTGCGCGGGGTCCTCGCCGACCCGCAGTACCGCCACATCGGCACCGTCCAGACCGTCGAGGACGAGGAGCTCGGGCCCGTGAAGATGCAGAACGTGCTCTTCCGCCTCTCCGAGACCCCCGGCGCGATCCGGTGGACCGGACGACGCCACGGCCAGGACACCGACGCGGTGCTCGCCGAGGCCGGCGTGACCCGCGAACAACTGGACCTGCTGCGCGAGAAGGGAATCATTTGAGCCCGCTCACCGCCCTCTACGTACCCGGGGACCGGCCCGAACGCTTCGAGAAGGCCGTCGCCTCCGGCGCCGACGTGGTGATCCTCGACCTCGAGGACGCCGTGCCCGACCGGTCCAAGGCCGACGCCCTCGCCAACGTCGTGGAATGGCTCGCCTCGCCGCCGGCGGAGGTCTCGATCCAGGTCCGCGTCAACGAGCGTGCGGCCCATGAGATCCGCGCCGTGCGCGCGACCGGCGCGGCCGTCGGGCTGCGCATCCCCAAAGTGGAGGACCCCCGCAGGCTCGACGCCGTCGCCGTGCTCGCAGGCGGCCTGCCGCTCACCGCGCTCATCGAGTCGGCCCGCGGCATCGAGGCCGCCGCCGCCATCGCCGCCCACCCGGCCGTCCACGAGGTCGCCCTCGGCGAGGCCGACCTCGCCAGCGACCTCGGCAGCGCCGACCCGCTCGTGCGCGACCAGCTCCGCGTCCGGCTCCTCGTCGCCGCCCGCGCCGCCGGACTCCCCGCGCCGATGCTGTCGGCCTACCCCGCCATCGGTGACCTCGACGGTCTGCGCGCCGACACCGAGCGCGGCAGGGCCCTCGGCCTGCGCGGCCGCGTCGCCGTCCACCCCAAGCAGCTCGCCGTCATCAAGGAGGTCTTCGCCCCCGACGAGGAGGAGCGCGCCTGGGCCCGGGAGGTGGTCGACGCGCTCGAAGGCGGCGGCGTCGCCACCCTCGCCGACGGCCAGATGGTCGACCCGGCGATGCTCGGCCGCGCCCGCAGGCTCCTGGAACACGGTTGAGCTTTGCCGCAACCCGGGCCTGACCTCACCGATCGTCGCTAAACTCGCGACAGGCGACGATCGCGGGGGAGTGACGATGAGCCTCATGAGCCATGCCGTCCAGCACTACCGCAAGCTCCCCGCCCCCACGACCCGCAGCATCAGGACCGAACGCGACCTGCCCGTCCCCATGCGCGACGGCACCCGGCTCCTCGCCGACCGCTGGGCTCCCAGGCGCGGACCCGAAGGGCTGCCGACCGCGCTCGTGCGCACCCCGTACGAGCACCGCGGCCTCCACGACAGGACGATCGCCCGGCCCCTGGCCGAACGCGGCTTCCAGGTGATCAGCGTGGCCATGCGGGCGGGCGCGGGCGGCGCCGCGGATCCGCTCCGCAAGGAGTACGAGGACGGCCTCGACGTCATCGCCTGGATCATCGCCCAGCCCTGGTTCGGCGGGTCCCTCGTGCCGGCGGGCCCGAACCACCTCGGCGGCGCCCAGTGGGCCGTCGCCGCCGACGCCCCGCCCCAGGTCAAGGCCATGGTGCCGGCGGCCGCCTCGATGGCGGCCGACGTACTCCCCGACTTCTCGGTCCCGGCCTCGCTGGTCGGCGGCTGGTACGACGCGTTCCTGCCCGGCCAGGTGCGCGACTTCGCCGCGCTCCAGGCCGCCGGCCGGCACCCGCGGTTGACCATCGGGCCGTGGGCCCACGACGACACGGCCCGCGCCGCCGTCGCCGAGACCCTCGATTTCGCCCTCCCGCTGGCCCTCGGCCGCATTCCCGCCGAGCGCGCCGCGGTGCGCCTCTACGTGATGGGGGAGGAGGCCTGGCGGGACTTCGACTCCTGGCCTCCCCAGGGCTACAAGGAGAAACGCGTCCTCCTCGGCGCCGACGGCTCGCTGTCGGTGAAGCACCGGGAAGGCACGGTCGGCTTCCGCTACGACCCGGACGACCCCACCCCGACCCTCGGCGGCCACGGCATCGACCGCGCCGGCAAGGCCGACAACATCTGGCTCGAGGCCCGGCCCGACGTCCTCACCTTCACCACCGACGTCCTCACCAGGGACTTCGAGGTCGTCGGCCACGTGAACGCCGCGATCCGGTTCCGCTCCACCCGGCCGACCGCGAACGTCTTCGTGCGGCTGTGCGACGTGGACCCGCTGGGCCGCTCCTGGAACGTGTGCGACGGCCTGACCCGCGTCACCGAGGCGACCGAAGCGCAGACGGTCCCCGTCGACCTGTGGCCCACGGCGTACCGCTTCGCGACGGGCCACCGCATCCGGGTCCAGGTGTCGAGCGGTGACGTGCCGGACCGCCACGGCCGGGGCGCCGACCTCGATGCGGCCGACCAGGAGGTCCACTGCGGCGGCGACCATCCTTCGACCATCACCCTGCCGATCCGCCCCGCCGCCTGAACCGGGCCGCGGCCCCGACGAGGCGGGCCCGGCCTGCTCGGCCGGGCCCGCACCGGCCTATCGGATGCCGTACGAGCGGATGGTCTCGTGCTCGACGGTGTTGCCCGCCGCGTCGGCGGCGGTGAAGCGCACCGACGCGAACGCGGCGTCCTGCGGCAATCGGACGCTCGCGGTCGCGGTGTCGCCCTCGCGGTCGATCGGGACGGCCGTCCAGGTCGCGCCGTCGTCGAAGGACACCTCGAAGGTCATCGCGGCGCAGTCCTGGTCGTCGGCGCCGGGCTGCTGGGCGAATTCGAGCGTGAAGTCCTGGACCGCGCCGGCCTGGGCGTACCCGTTCGCGATGCCGGACGCGGCGAACTCGACCACCGAGACCGGCAGCGCCGCGTTCGCCTCAGGGTCGTAGTCGAAGTCCCAAGACGCCGCGGACCGGCTCCCCAGCGGGGTCCACGGCGTCTCGCGGTCGAACGCGGCGGTCACCTTCAACCGGCCCGCGCCGACCTCGGACTGCTCGACGGCCAGGCCCATCTCGTCGCTCGTGGCCACGAGCGTCCCGTCGCGGGCGAGGGTCATCTCGCCGGGCAGGTACTCGGTCTGCACCGCCTCGTCGCCGCTCGAGGTCGAGAACATCCACGGTGAGAAGTACAGGAGCTCCTGCTCGTCCCAGCGGTAGAACATCGCCGGAAGGAAGTCCTGGCCCCAGTTCTCCAGGCCCACCGACACCGGGGCGTCGTTCCAGACGGCCGCGGTCGCCGACCCGGGTTCGAGGACGCCCGCGTCGCGGTACACCCAGTCCGAGAGCGTGGCGATCTCCTCGTAGGGGAAGACGCCGCGCTGCTCCCAGAAGAGGTCCTCGTCCGCGGTGTAGAACTCGGTGCGGGCCGACGGCAGACCGATCTCGCCGGTCGAGGTGAAGGCGTACGGGTCGTACACCGGGTGCACGGCCATGTCCATGCGGGAGAAGACGGAGTCGGCGCCGAGCGTCCGGTACTCGGCGTCGAGCCTGGCGAGGTCCTCGTCGTGGACCGTCTCGACCATGTCGCCCGGGATGCCGTCGGTGCCGGCCCGGAACAGGTTGTAGCTGTAGGCCTCTGAGGCGCCTTCGGGGTTCATGTATCCCGCGCGCATGACGAATCCGACGTCGCGCCCGCCCGACAGCTCCCCGGTCGGGACCGCGTAGACGTCGCCTCCGGGGAACGCCCACATGGAGGCCCAGGCCCCCTCCTGGGTGCCGGGGGCGTAGCTGAAGGCGTCGAACATGACGCTGTCGGCGACCACGTCGCGGTCGAGGTCGAAACCGACCGGCACGGCCTTGGTGCCGTCGACCACGGTGGCGGTCGGCTGATCGCCCACCACGACCTCCTGGACGGCGAAGACGGACTCGTACGTCTCCTCGTCGAGGTAGTCGTTGAGCATCGCCACCAGGTGGTAGCCGCCCGGTTCGAGGTCGAGCGTCCCGGTGGCGCCCTCGAAGTACTCGGGGCCGCCCGACTCGCCGGTGTCCAGGTCGACCCAGGACACGCCCAGCACATCGGGCGCCGACCCGTCGAGCCACTCGCCGGTGACCGTGACCGCCGTTCCGGAGAGGCCGGGATCCGCCGGCTCCCAACCCGGGTCGTCCACATTGAACTCCGCCAGGTCGAGGCTGCCGGACGCGACCTTGTCGACCGCGTCCAGCGGCACCGCGATGCGGTCGCCGTCCGCGTTGCGCGACACCGAGAATCCCGGCCCCGACCCGTCGGACGTCAGCATCCCGTCCTCGCCGACGCCCACGCCGGCGGGCGACGCGGCCTCCGCCGAACCGAGGTCCGACACCGCCTCCTCCGCCGGCTCCGCCGCTGCGGCACCGGGGACCAGCCCCGCCGCGGCCATGACCGCCGCCGCGCCCAACAATCTCGCTCGCATGAACTCTCCAAACCCGTCGGCATCGTCTGACGGCGGTCAATACGCGCGCCACCGCTGCGGCCGTTGGCAGACCGGAAGGCGCGAAAGCACACGAAAATTCCCCGCGCGCACCTGACAACGCGGCCGGGCGCCGCGGCGTATGTACTTCGCCGGGCCGCGACCACCCCCGTGGGCGCGCCGGCCCCACCTCCGCCACCCGAAAGAGGCCCAGTGAACGTCAAGGAGCAGCGCGAGGCCGCATTCGAGTCCTTCGACCAGGCGTACCGCGCCGGACTGCGGCGGTACGCGTACTACCTGTGCGGGGACTGGTACGAGGCCGACGACATCGTCCAGAAGGCGCTCACCAAGCTGTTCTCCGCCTGGGACCGCGTCGACCCCGAGGGCGCTCCGGCGTACGCGCGCCGGATCGTCACCAACGTCTACCTCTCCCACCGCCGGCTCGCCTGGGTGCGCCGCGAACGGACCACCGAGGAGCTGCCCGTCCGCGCCCTGGAGCGGCCGCAGGAAGAGGTCGACCTGCGCCTGGCCGTCGCCGACGCGCTGGCCCGGCTCACGGCGCGCGAGCGCGTGACGCTCGTGCTGCGGTACTGGGAGCAGCTGTCGGTGGACGAGACCGCGGCGGCGATGGGCTGCTCGGCGGGCACCGTCAAGAGCCAGTCCTCAAGGGGGCTGGGCAAACTGCGCCAGTTGATGGCCGGAACCGTCGTTCTGGCCCGGGCATGATGAAGGGAAGTCAAGTGAACCCGTACGACGACGCGTCCGTGTTCGTCCAGGCGCGGCCCGACGCCACGCCGCCGCCGTCTTCAGTGGACATCAAGCGGGTCATGCGCGAGGGCTACCGCGCCCGGCGCCGCCGCCGCGCGGCCGTCGGCACCGCCGCGGGCGCGGGCGCGGCCGCCGTCGCCGCCGTGCTCGCACTGTCGCTGACCGGCACCCCGGGCACCCCCGAGCAGCGGTTCCCGGCGGGCGACGGCTTCGACTTCGACCCCGCCCTCGCCGGGTACCCCGGCGCGGCCGTGTACGACGACGCCGACCCCGCCGGCGACGCCCTCAACGACGCGGTCCTCGACGCGTTCGGCGACCTGGCCGCCGACGCCGGGTTCGTGGACGAGGACGACCTCGACTACGAGCGGCCCTCGGACGAGGCGATCGCGGAGGCGATGGCGGAGCACGACCTCGACTACTACGCCGCACTGTCCGACCTGGGCTACCGCGGCCTGCCGCTCCTGTTCGGCCCCTGGGAGTCGCCGGGCAACGGCGGCCAGGTGTACCTGCGCGGCTACGTCGCCGGCGACGCCGACGAGGAGGCGGATCAGTCCTCGTTCTCCATCACCGCGCTGGCCCCCGGCGGGTGGACCGCCGACCCCGGCCCGACCGGCGGCGCCGCCTTCCCTCAGCACCTCATCGGCGACGAGGCGACCTGGACCGACCGGGCCCCCGACTTCGCGACCGAGACCCTCGACGACGGACGCACGCTCATGACCGCCGACCACGGCTGCGCACTCGAAGCCGCCGTCGTCTACCCCAACGGGTCGGCACTGCGCTCGTCCTGGGACCTCGACTGCGAGGGCCAGGGCCGCGACATGGACCTGGAGGACCTGACCGCCGCGATGCTGGCGATGCCGCAGATCGACCACGACACGAGCGAACTCGCGCCCGTCGACGACCTGCTCGACGTCCCGGCCGGCTGGGCCTATGACGCGGCTTGGGAGACCGACGCGGCCGCCGACGCCCAGGCCAGCATCGAGGCGGCCGCCGGAGCGATCGGCGAGGTCTACGGCGACCCCGATCTGGACAGCGCCCAGCCGACCCAGGGGGAGACCGGCGACGGGTCCGTCCGCCGCTCCTACGGGGCCGGCCTCCACATGCCCTTCAGCGACGCCGACGGCATCCCGGTGTACTTCTCGCTCTACTACCACCTGCCCGGCGGGTGGCTCCCGGGTCTCGCGCCGGAGGGGACCAGCGCCGAGCCGTACCTCATCGACTGCTCGGAGACCGACAAGGACGACACCTGCGAAGAGTTCGAAGTGGACGGCCGCACCGTCGCCACCCGCACCTTCGGCATCGTGGACTCGCACTCCTACTGGGTGGTCGTCTACGACCCGGCCGGGTGGGCGGTCGCCTTCGAGACCAGCTTCACCGGGGACATCGACGGCTTCGCCTTCGAGGACATCGTCGACCTCGCCGCCGGACTCCCCGCGCCGGTCTACGACGCCGCCGCCTACGAGCGCGACTGACGGCCTCCCCGCGGGACGGGCGTGTCCTCCACCGACGCCCGGCCGCGCAGCGGCGGACGGGGCGGAGGGTGCGCCCGCCGTGGACGGCCACGGGATCGTCCAGCGGCGCGGCGGCCCGAAGCTCATCGCGGAGCCTCCGCGGCCCGGCGTGGCGACATTCCGGGGCTGGGGGGCACTGAGCGGGCCTCCCATGCACCGGTCGAAGCGGATTCACTTGGTCGAGGCAAGGGCCGACCGGCCCGCCTCTTTCGCACCAACCAGCCGAGGATTTCGATGACACTCGCCAATGCATACGTTGCGACCTCCGCTTCCGGCCCGCTCGTTCCCGGCACGATCGAGCGCCGCGAGGTCGGCCCGAACGACGTCCTGATCGACATCGCATGGGCCGGCATCTGCCACTCCGACATCCACACCGTGCGCGGCGACTGGGGCGCGGTGCCCTACCCGATCACCGTCGGGCACGAGATCGCCGGGTTCGTCGCCGCGGTCGGGTCCGAGGTCACCCGCCACAAGGTCGGCGACCGGGTCGGCGTGGGCTGCATCGTCGACTCGTGCCGCGAGTGCGAGCACTGCCTCGCCGGCAACGAGCAGTACTGCCGCAAGGGCATGACCGGCACCTACAACGCGATCGACCGGGACGGCACGGTCACCCAGGGCGGCTACTCGACGAACGTCGTGGTCGACGAGCGCTACGTGCTGCGCGTCCCCGAGTCGATCCCGTTCGAGAAGGCCGCGCCGCTGCTGTGCGCGGGCATCACCACCTATTCGCCGCTGCGCCACTGGAACGCCGGGCCCGGCAAGAAGGTCGCGGTCGTGGGGCTCGGCGGCCTGGGCCACATGGCCGTCAAGTTCGCCCACGCCCTGGGCGCCGAGGTCACCGTCCTGTCGCAGTCGCTCAAGAAGCGCGAGGACGGCCTCGCCATGGGCGCGGACCACTACCACGCCACGAGCGACCCGGACACGTTCGCGGCGCTCGCGGGCAGGTTCGACCTGATCGTCAACACCGTCAGCGCCGGGATCGACATCAGCGCCTACCTCGGCCTGGTGGCCGTCGACGGCGCCCTCGTCAACGTCGGCGCCCCGTCGGAGCCGCTGCCGGTGAACGTGTTCAGCCTGCTCCTGGCCCGCCGGTCGTTCGCCGGCTCGGCCATCGGCGGCATCAGTGAGACCCAGGAGATGCTCGACTTCTGCGCCGAGCACGGCATCGCCCCCGAGGTCGAGGTCATCAGCGCCGACCGGGTCAACGAGGCCTGGGAACGCGTGCTCGCCTCCGACGTCCGCTACCGGTTCGTCATCGACGCCGCCACCATCGGCGCCTGACCGCGTAACGAACGGCCGCTCCCGGGTCCGCCCGGGAGCGGCCGTTCTTCGTATGACCCAACTCACTCTTGATTCTTGAGTAATCCTATCGATATAGTATGAGTTATGCGAGAGCTGTTCCTGTACTCCCGGCGCGAGATCGACCTCGCGCTCATCGCCGGTGCGCTGTGTCGGGCCTGACCGCCCCCCGAACCGCCCATCCAGCAGCACCGACGGAGCACCTCCATGTCAGCACTCAGCAAGTCCATCGAAACCGCCGAGCAGGCCCGCAAGCAGCGCTGGCCCTGGGTCGCCGCAGCGGCCGCCCTCGTCGTCGTCCTCTCCGCCGGCGCCTGGATCGGCGCCGACCGCGGCGGTGAGCCCGCCTCCGGGGAAGCGGGCGACCCCGTCCGCGGCGGCACCCTCGAATTCGCGCTCATCGACTACCAGCGCAGCCCCGACCCGCAGTGGGGCACCAACTACGCCGAATCCACGATCGGCAACAACATCACCGACAAGCTCACCTGGCAGGACCCCGACACCGGCGAGATCACCCCGTGGCTGGCCGAGTCCTGGGAGTACACCGACGACCTCACCGAGTTCACCTTCCACCTCAGGGACGACGTCACCTTCAGCGACGGCTCGCCCTTCGACTCGGCGGTCGTGAAGGCCAACTTCGACCAGTACGTGCACGGCGACCAGGCCCTGGGCATCAACCCCAACGGCGCCCAGCTCCTGCCCGGCTACATCGAGACCCTCACCCCCGACGAGCACACCGCCGTCGTCCGCTTCGAGCGCCCGCTCGCGAGCTTCCTCCAGGCCAGCTCCTTCACCGCCAACGCCCAGCCCGGATTCCTCTCGCTCTCCACACTCGCGCTCAGCGCCGAGGAGCGCACCGACCCCGCCAAGATCATCGGCACCGGCCCGTTCGTCTACGAGTCCTGGGAAGAGCAGGTCAAAACGGTCCTGGTCAAACGCGACGGCTACGACTGGTCCCCGCCCGCCCTCGGCCACGACGGCGAGGCCCACCTCGACCGCGTCGTGTTCAACACCATCCCCGAAGCGAGCGTGCGCACCGGCTCGCTCGTCTCGGGCGAGATCGACGCGACCCTCGACGTCGGCACCACCGACGAGCAGCCCCTGCGCGACCAGGGTTTCGACATCATCAGCCGCGGCGTCTCGGGCACCTCGATCTTCTTCAACCTCAACTCGCAGCTGTTCCCCACCAACGACATCAACGTGCGCAAGGCCATCCAGCTCGGCTGGGACCGCGAGGCCGTCGAGCGGACCGTCCTGACCGACTCCTACTCCATCGCCGACTCCGTGCTCGCCGACTCCGTCCAGGGCCACGCCGACTACAGCGACACCGTGCTGCGATACGACCCCGACGAGGCCTCCCGGCTCCTCGACGAGGCCGGATGGACGCCCGGCGACGACGGCATCCGCACCAAGGACGGCCGGCGCCTCGAAGTGAAGCTCCTCGGCATCTCCAACCTCGTCGCCAACAAGCCCGCCTACGAGTCGATCCAGCAGGACCTCAAGGAGATCGGCATCGACCTCCAGCTCACCGTGGTCCCCATCCCCGACTACACGGCCGCGTTCGCCAGCGCCGCCACCGACTGGAACGTGGTGGCCGCCAACCGCTCCCGCAACGACCCCGCCGTCCTCAACCTCGCCTACAGCCCCGCGCTCGGCAACGCCGCCTCCATCACCGAGGACTCCCCGGGCATCGACGCCGCCGAGGTCACCGAGGTCCTCGGCCGACTCGAGACCACCCTCGACCCGGCCCTGCGCGAGGAGTACGCCGAGGCCGCCCAAGACCTCCTGCTGGAGCAGTACGCGCTGGTCAGCCCGGTCTACAACCCCTCGCAGGTGATCGCGCAGGCCGACTACGTGCACGGCATCGTCTTCGACGCCCAGTCCCGCAACCACTTCGTGGACGCCTGGAAGAGCAACGGCGAGTGACGGTCCGCGGCGGCCGGGGGACCGGCCGCCGCGACCATCCTGAAAGGAGGAGATTCCGTGCTCCAGTACGCCGCCTTGAAGACCGGCCGGGCCCTGTTCGTGGTCTGGGCCGCCTTCACCCTCACCTTCGTCCTGCTGTTCGTGCTCCCGGCGAACCCCGAGGACCTCCTGTTCGACCCCGCCGAGCTCAACACCGTCCCCGAGGAGGTCAGGGCGCAGGTCGCCGCCAACTACGGCTTCGACGAGCCCGTCCTCGTGCAGTACTTCGAACGCCTCGGCCGCGCGCTCGCCGGGGACTTCGGCAACTCGGTCCAGTCCGGCAAGTCCGTCACCGACGCGGTCCTCGGCGTCCTCCCGGGCACCCTCCTCCTCTCGGCCGGGGCGCTCGCGCTGGCCGCGCTCATCGCCTTCGCCATCGCGCTCACCGCGACCGCGACGCGGCGAGCCTGGCTGCGCAACCTCGTCGAATCGCTCCCGTCCGCGGCCGTCTCGGTGCCGGTCTTCCTGTCCGGCATCCTGCTCCTGCAGATCTTCGCGTTCCGGCTCGGCTGGTTCCCCGCGTTCGGCGACGACGGCCCCGCGAGCCTCGTGCTCCCGCTCGTCACGCTCGCCGTGCCCGTGTCGGGCCCGATCGCGCAACTTCTGGTGCGCCGCTTCAGCGCCGAGATCGAATCCGGGTACGTGACCACCAGCCGCGCCAAGGGCGCCACCCGCGACCAGATCATCAGAGGCGACGTGTTCCGCAACGCGAGCCTCCCGGCGCTCACCATCACCGGCATCACCTTCGGGAACCTCATTGCCGGGTCGGTGATCACCGAGACCGTGTTCGCCCGCGAAGGCATCGGCCGGCTCACGCAGACCGCGATCAACACGCTCGACGTTCCGCTCGTGCAGGGCATCGTGGTGCTCGTGGCCGCGAGCTTCGCGCTCATCAACCTCGCCGTCGACCTCGTCTACCCGCTGCTGGACCCGCGACTGCGGGCCTCGCTCGCGGCCGCGGCGGCGTGAGGAGGACCCGATGACCGCACTCGCCGCCCCGCCCGCCCTCCGCCTCGGCGGACTCGCCCGCCGCCCGGTCCTCGTCGCGGCCTGGGCCGTCGTGCTCCTGGCCGTCGGCTGGGCCCTGCTCCCGCAGCTGTTCACCTCCTACAGCCCCTACATCGGCGACTCCGGCGCGAGCTTCGCGCCGCCGAGCGCCGAGCACTGGTTCGGCACCGACCGCCTCGGCCGCGACCTGTACGCCCGCTGCGTCTACGGCGCCCGCACCACCCTCACCGCGACCCTCCTGGCCGTGCTCATCGCCTTCGGCGTCGGCACCGTCATCGGGCTCGTCGCCGGGTACTTCGGGAAGCTCTGGGACAACGCGATCATGCGCGTCGTGGACGTCTTCCTCGCCATCCCCAGTCTCCTGCTCGCCATGGTCGTGGTCTCCGTGCTCGGCTACTCCGCCAACAACATCGCGCTCGCCGTGGGCATCTCCTCGATCGCCTCGTTCGCGCGCGTCATGCGCTCGGAGGTCATCGCCGTGGTCGGCCAGGACTACGTGAAGGCCGCCTACGGCTCCGGCGCGGGCCGCTTCGCCGTGATGGCCCGCCATGTGGTCCCCAACTCGCTCAGCTCCGTGATCGCCCTGGCGGCCTTGGAGGTCGGCACGGCCGTGCTCGCCGTGGCCTCGCTGGGGTTCCTCGGCTACGGCTCCCCGCCGCCCGAGCCCGAATGGGGGCTCCTGGTCGCCGAGGGCCGCGACTACGTCGCGGTCCACCCGTGGACCGCGGTCCTGCCCGGCGCCGCGCTCGCGCTCGTCGTGATCGCCGCGCACCGCATCAGCACCTCGCTCAGGAAGGACCCCCGCCGATGACCGATGAACCGCTGCTGCGCATCGACGACCTCACCGTCGACTACCGGACCGGCCGCCGCTGGGAGCCCGCGGTCCGCGGCGCGAGCCTGCACGTCGACCCCGGCGAGTTCGTCTCCCTCGTCGGCGAGTCCGGCTCCGGGAAGACCACGCTCGTCCAGGCCGCGCTCGGGCTGCTCCCGCCTTCGGCGCGACACCGCACCGGGACCGTCCACTACTCCGACGTGGACGTCACCGGCTGGAGCGACCGGCGCATGACGCTGGTGCGCGGCAACTACGTCGGCTTCATCCCGCAGGACCCGAACACCTCGCTCAACCCGGTCAAGAAGATCGGGCAGCAGGTCGTGGAGGCCGTGCATTTCAATGAGAGCAAGCACAGCAATGAGAGCAAGCACGGCAATGAAAGCGAGCACGGCAACCAGAAGAGGCAGAACCGGGGCGGCGCGGGGGTCTGGCGCGAGGCCGCCCTGGAGAGCCTGCGGACCGCGGGCCTCGCCGACGCCGAACGCGTCTTCGCCCAGTACCCCCACGAGCTGTCCGGCGGCATGAAGCAGCGCGTGCTCATCGCCATCGCCCTGGCGGGCAGGCCGAAGCTCATCCTCGCCGACGAGCCCACGAGCGCCCTCGACGTCACCGTCCAGAAGCGACTTCTCGACCACCTCGCCGGGCTCCGAGAGGCATTGGGCATCGGCATCCTCCTGGTCACCCACGACCTCGGGGTCGCACTCGACCGGTCCGACCGCATCGCCGTCATGCAGGACGGCGTGATCAGGGAGGAGGGGCCGGTCGCCGACCTCATCGCGCGCGCCGCCGACCCGTACACGCGCCGCCTCCTGGACGCCGCCCCGGCGCGCCGCACGGGCCGCCTCGAGCCCGCCGCCTCCCGCACCGTCCCCGACGGCGCCCCGGTCGTGCTGCACGCCGAGGGCATCGAGAAGACCTACCGGCTCCGCGGCCGGGGGCGCCGCGAACTGCGCGCCCTCGCCGGCGTCGACCTGGAAGTCCGCCGGGGCACCACCCACGCGATCGTCGGCGAGTCCGGCGCGGGCAAGTCGACCCTCGCGCGCATCCTCGTGGGCTTCGACGCCCCCGACGCCGGAACCGTGCACCTGGACGGCCGCGAACTCACCGGACTGGGGCACAAGGCGCTCCGCGAAGTCCGCCGTGACCTCCAGTTCGTGTTCCAGAACCCGTTCACCTCGCTCGACCCGCGCTTCACCGTCGAGAAGATCGTCGCCGAGCCGTTGCGCGCGTTCAAGATTCCGGGCGACCACCGGGCCCGTGTCGTGCGGCTCCTCGAAGCGGTCGCGCTCGACGCGGACTTCCTCGGCCGCCTCCCCGCGGCGCTCTCGGGCGGCCAGCGCCAGCGCGTGGCCATCGCGCGGGCGCTCGCGCTCAACCCGGACGTGCTCGTCCTGGACGAGGCCGTGAGCGCCCTCGACGTCTCGGTCCAGGCCCAGATCCTCCAGCTGCTGGTGGACCTCCAGGCCGAGTTCGGCCTCGCGTACGTGTTCGTGACCCACGACCTCGGGGTGGTCCGCCTCATCGCCGACGACGTGACGGTGATGAAGGACGGCGCCGCGGTCGAGTCCGGCCCGGCCGCGACGGTCTTCGAGGCCCCCGCCCAGGACTACACCCGGGAACTGCTCGCCGCGGTCCCCGGGGCCCGGCTCGCCCCAGCAAGCGTCCGATTAGGAGTACGCCGTGTCAGACCATCTGCACCTCAACGTGAACATCCTCAACGCTGGCGTCTTCGGCGGCTCGTGGCGGCTGCCGGGCA
The DNA here is from genome assembly GCF_900101745.1 of Glycomyces harbinensis. Taxonomy (GTDB): domain Bacteria; phylum Actinomycetota; class Actinomycetes; order Mycobacteriales; family Micromonosporaceae; genus Glycomyces; species Glycomyces harbinensis. The sequence goes on from NZ_FNAD01000001.1 coordinate 370,206, forward strand.
CCGACGCCCTGGCGAGCTACGGGATCGAGCACTACACGTCGATCGCGAAGAAGGCCGAGGCCGCGAAGCTCGACGCGGTGTTCCTCGCCGACGGCCCGCTGCTCGACCCCTCGATCCGCCACCGCACCGGCAACAGCCTCGAACCGTCCACAGTGCTGGCCCGCATCGCGGCGCAGACCGAGCGGATCGGGCTCATCGGGACCCTCTCGTCCTCCTACAACGACCCCGACGAACTCGCGCGGCGCCTGGGCGACCTCGACTTCGCCAGCGGGGGCCGGTTCGGCTGGAACGTGGTCACCACGGCCGGCCCGGTCGCGGCCCGCAACTTCGGGCGCTCGGGCGAGCCGGAGCACGCCGCCCGCTACGCGCGGGCGGCCGAGTTCACCGAGCACGTGGTCGCCTCGTGGGCCGCCCGGACCCGCCTCGTCTCCCCGCAGGGGCGCCCGGTGGTGGTCCAGGCGGGCGGCTCCAGCGACGGCCGCAAGCTCGCCTCCCGCGTCGCCGAGGTCGTGTTCTCCGCCGACCAGGACCTGGACCATGCGCGGGCGTTTCGCGCGGGGTTGCGCACGGGCGCGGCCGGATTCGGGCGCCGTCCGGAGGACCTGGTGGTCCTGCCGGGCCTGTCGACGGTGATCGGCTCGACCGAGGCGGAGGCGAAGGCCCGCAGGGAGCTCCTGGACGACCTGCTCCCGGACTCGTATGCGCGGTCACGCCTGTCGGCGCAGCTCGGGTTCTCGGTGGACGGGCTCGCCGACGACGAGCCGATCCCCGCGGAGCTGCTGGTGGACCCGGACGAGGCGGGCGGCTCGCAGTCGTTCTACCGGGTGGTGAAGGCGATCGTGGACCGCGACGACCCGACCCTCCGGCAGCTGCTGCGGACGCTCTCCGGCGGGGCGGGGCACCGGATCGTCGTCGGCACGCCCGAGCAGATCGCCGACGACGTCGAGCTGTGGTTCCGCTCGGGCGCGGCCGACGGGTTCAACGTGATGCCCGACGTGCTCCCGTCCGGATTCGACGACTTCGCCGACCACGTGGTCCCCGAACTGCAGCGGCGCGGCCTGTTCCGGCGCGAGTACGAGGGGGCGACCTTGAGGGCGCACCTCGGCCTCGGCCTGCCCGCGGCGCCGGAGGCCGGTTCGGTCCGGGCCCTGTTCGCTCCGGCACCTGCCGAGCCCGCGCCGCCCGCTTCGGAACCGTCCGGTTCGGTGCCGGAGCCGCCGACCGTTTCCGAGCCGTCCGCTCGGACGCCGAGCGAGGCCGCGCCGCCCGCTTCGGCCCCGCACGTCCCCGCCCCGACCTCGGAGGTCGCATCATGAGCACGTTCGTCCAACTGGCCTTCGCGGTCGGCGATCGCGCCGCGGGCGCCTTGAGCCTCGCCGACGCCGGTGCCGCCGCGGCGCTCGCCGACCGGGCCGGCGTCGCGGCGATCCGGCTGCGCGACCGGACGGCGGCGGGCCCGGCCCTCGAACCGACGGTCGCCGCCGCGTACCTCGCAGGGGCGCACCGCATCGCGTTCGTCCCCGAACTCTCCACGAGCGGCAACGCCCCCTACAACGCGGCGCGGCGGCTCCTGTCGATCGACCGCGCCACCGGCGGCCGCCTCGGCGTCGCGCTCCTGCCGGGCGCGGGGGACGAGGTGACCGACGCGGGCGAGCCGCCCGCGAACGACCCCGCCGAGCGCTGGGGCGAGTACGCCGACGTCCTGACCCGCCTGTGGGAGTCGTTCCCGCGCACCGCACTCCGGGGCGACCAGGACGCCGGGATCGTCGCCGACGACGCCCGCATCCGCCCCATCGGCCACGACGGCCCCTACTACCGGGTCGCCGGGCCGCTCGACGGGCCGTCGTCGGTCCAGGGCCGACCGGTGATCGTCGCCGACCTCGACGGGCTCGGCTTCGACGCCGCCGCGACGCACGCCGACGCGGTCGTGGTCGACCGCGACCGGACCCCGGGAGCCGATGCGGCCCTGGCGGACGCGCTCCGCGCCACCGGACTGCCCCGCTCCGAGACGGCCCTGATCGGGCGCGTCGCGGTCGGCGACCTCGCCGATCCCGCCGGCCTCGCCGCCGAACTGCGCGCCTGGGCCGAAGCCGACCGGCTCGACGGCTTCGAACTGGTCGCCGCCGGGGACCTCGAAGCGGTCTCGGCGGTCTCGCGTGAGCTGGTCCCACTCCTCATCGACCCGGCCCCGGCCCTGGCCACGACCCTGCGGGCCGTCTTCGGCCTGCGCCAGGCGGTGGCGCCATGAGCCCCGGGCAACCCGCGGCGACCGCGCGCGGGGCACGTCCCGGCGTCGACCCGGACCGGCCAAGTGCGTCCCGACCCGCACTCCCGGTCGGGACCGCCGCCATTGGACCCGCCTCGCATCTGCACGCGGCCGCGCGCCGACCTGCGGGCCGCGCTCGGCCCGCGAGAGGCGGTGTGGCACCCAGTTCGCCGCGAACCGCGGCGGCTCGCCGTCCAGGCAACCACCGACCGCGGCCTCAGCGCCGAACCGGCGGCATCGAGCCCTCCCCGCATCGGCGCGTGGTCCGCAACGAGAAGAAGGCGATCGCATCATGACCTCCGAATACACCGTGGCCGGCATCCGCACTGCGATCGCCCCGGTCCTGGAGCGCCTGCGCGAGGGCGCGGCCCAGCGCGAACGCGAACGCGAGTACGCCTTCGAGGAGGTCAAGGCCCTTGCGGCCGAGCGCATCACGCTCACCGGGATCGCCGAGGCCGACGGCGGCGCGGGCGGCGCCGTGCGCGACGTCGCCGACCTCGTCATCGCCATCGCCCGCGCCGACTCCAACGTGGCCCAGGCGCTGCGGTCGAGCTTCCTCACCGCCAACCAGGTCGCCTCCCGCCCCGACCTGCCCCACCGCGAGACCACGCTGCGCCGGCTGCGCGACGGCGACCTGTTCGCCGGGACCGCGAACGAGCGGACCGGCGGCGCGAGCGGCTCGGTCGGCACCGTGATCCGCCGCGGCAGTCCTTCCGACGACGGGTGGACCGTCGACGGCGAGAAGTACTACTCGACCGGCGGTCTCTACGCCGACTGGTTCACCGGGTCCGCCAAGGGCGAAGATGGTGCCGTGTACGGATTCACCGTCCCGGTCGACCGCGAGGGCGTCGAGCGCCTCGACGACTTCGACGCGGTCGGGCAGCGCCTCACCGCCAGCGGCACCACCCGCCTGCACGGCGTGCGCGTGGGCGACGACGAGGTGGTCGTGCGCGACACCTCGCGGCTCGACAGCCCCTGGCTCGGGTCGTTCGCGCAGCTCTACCTCGCCGCGATCGAGGCCGGGATCGCCGCGGCCGCGCTCGACGACGCGGCCCGGTTCGCCCGCGAGCGGGCCCGGCCCATCAAGCACTCCAGCGCGACCCGCTCCAGCGACGACCCCTACGTGCGAGCCACCGTCGGCGAGATCGCCGCCCGCGCCCACGCGGCCCGCTCGGTGGTGCTCGTGGCCGCCGAAGCGCTCGAGGCGACCCGCGACCTCACCGGGGCCGAAGCGCGGTCGGCCGGCGCCGAAGCCTCGGTCGCCGTCGCCCAGACCGGCGTGATAGCGATCGAATCCGCTTTGCGCGCATCGGAACTGCTGTTCGACGTCGCGGGAGGGTCCATCACCGACCGCGCCCTCGGCTTCGACCGGCACTGGCGCAACGCCCGCACCGTCGCCAACCACAACCCGCGCCAGTGGAAGGCCGCCGTCGCCGGGGCCTACCGCATCACCGGCGAGGAACCGCCCACCACCGGGCTCTTCTGAACCAGCACCGCCGCAGCACCGACGAAAGGCCAGGACATGACCCTCGAACCGACCCGCGTCCTCGGGCGCACCGGCGTCCCGCTCACCCCGTTCACCCTCGGCGCCATGAACTTCGGCGGCGCCCAGGAGGAGGGCGAGAGCATCCGCATCATCCACGCCGCCCTCGACGCCGGGATCAACGCGATCGACACCGCCGACGTCTACACGCAGGGCCGCTCCGAAGAGGTCGTCGGCAAGGCGATCAAGGACCGCCGCGACGACCTCTTCCTCGCCACCAAGTTCCACGGCCAGATCGGCGACAACCCGCTCCACAAGGGCAACTCGCGCCGCTGGATCCGCCGGGCCGTCGAGGACAGCCTGCGCCGCCTCGGCACCGACCACATCGACCTGTACCAGGCCCACCGGCCCGACCCGCACACCGACCTCCTGGAGACCCTCCAGGCCCTCGACGACCTCATCCGCGAGGGGAAGATCCGCTACTACGGCACCTCCGTCTTCCCCGCGCACCAGCTGGTCGAGGCGCACTGGCTCGCCGAGAAGCACGGCCTGGTCGCCCCCCACACCGAGCAGCTGCCGTACTCCCTGCTCATCCGCACCGTCGAACGCGAGGTCTTCCCCGTCGTCCAGAAGTACGGCGTAGGCGTCATCAGCTACGGCCCGCTCGCGGCGGGCTGGCTCTCCGGGAAGTACCGCGTCGGCGGCGACCAGCCCGCATCGGCCAGGTCCGGCCTCATCCCCGGCCGCTTCGACGTCGCCGCCCCCGAGAACGCGCGCAAACTCGCCGCCGCCGACGCCCTCGCCGGCCTCGCGGAGGAGCACGGGCTCACCCTCGTCGACCTCGCGATCGCCTTCGCGCTCAACCATCCCGCGATCTCCAGCGTCATCATCGGCCCCCGCACCCAGGAACACCTCGACGCCTACCTCAAGGCCGCCGACGTCAGCCTGGGCGACGACGTCCTCGACCGCGTCGACGCCATCGTCGCCCCCGGCACGCACTTCATCGAGCGCGACACCGGCCGCGAGACCCCGTCCCTCCAGCCGTCCGCACTGCGACGCTGACATGGGCGCGAACACGATCGGCGCCGGCGTCCCGGACGGCCGGCCCTTCCGCCTGGGCTTCCTCCTGCACCTCGACCGCGACGACCGGCCCGAACAGGCCTACCGGGACGCGATCGCGCTGTTCGAGACCGCCGAACGTCTCGGGTACGACTCGGGCTGGGTCGTCCAGCGGCACTTCCGCCAGGGCAACGAGCACGTCTCGGCGCCCCTCGTGCTGCTCGCCGCGATCAGCCAGCGCACCAGCCGGATCCGCCTCGGCACCGGCGTCCTCGTGCTCCCGCTCGAAGACCCGCTGAAGGTCGCCGAGGACGCCGCCACCCTCGACGCCCTGAGCGGCGGAAGGCTCGAACTCGGCATCGGCTCCGGCCCGTTCCCCGGCGCCTGGGAGGCGTTCGGCAAGGACCTCGAGGACCGCAACCGGCTCTTCAACGCCGCCGTCGATCGCCTCCACGACGTCCTGGAAGGCAAGGCGCTCAACAGCCTCGGCGAAGCCCTCCACCCGCCCGGCGCGGGCGTGCGCCGCCGCCTGTGGCAGGCCACCACCTCCAACGCGGACCTGGCCCGTGCGGCGGCGGTCGACGCCGCACGGGCCGGGGACGGGCTCCAGCTCTCCCGCGCCAACGCCTGGCGCGGCGCCGACGTGCCGCAGGCCCACCGGCTGCAAGCCGAGTGGATCGACGCCTACCGCGAAGCCTGGACCCACGGCCATCCGCCCCGCGTGCAGGTCTCCCGCGCCGTCTACCCGCACCCGCAGCGGGCCGAAGCGCTCCGGCTCCTCACCCCGGGCGTGTGCCGCTGGCAGCAGTGGCTCTCCGCCAAGCGCGAAGTCGCCGGATTGTCCGTAGAGGAGTACCTGACGGGGGACGACGCCCTCTACGGACCGCCGGACGACTCGGCCGCCGCCCTGGCGGCCGACCCCGCGCTGCGCCACGCCACCGACCTGCTCGTGAGCTTCGTCCCCGGCGTGCCCGACTTCGACGAGCACGTCCGCCTCCTCACCGCCACCGCAACGGAACTGGCCCCGAGCCTCGGCTGGCGCCCCGCACCCGGCACGACGACCCCGACCGACAGCACCGCGACACAAGGAGCACCGGCATGACCGACGACTTCGCCCGCGAGTGGCGGGACTGGCACGCCGAGCGCGAAGCGGCGCTGCTCGCGCCCCACGGCTGGCTCAGCCTCACCGCCTTCCACTGGCTCGACGCCGAACCCGCGCGACTCGAAGGCCTCCCGGGCCTGTGGAGCGCGGCCGCAGACACCGTCCGCCTCACCGCCTCCGCCGAGGACGGCCTCACCACCGACGGGACCCCGATCGACGGCGCGACCTCGCTCACCGTCTCCGCAGGCCCGCGCTGGATCGACCTGGGCGACAGGAAGATCGAGATCGCCGCACGCCAGGGGCGCCTGGCCCTGCGCGTCCGCGACCCCCAGGCCCCCACCCGCACCGGCTTCACCGGCGTCCCCGCGTTCGAACCCGACCCCGCATGGGTCCTGCCCGCAACATTCACCGCCTACGACGCGCCCGAACCGGTCCGCGTCGGCGCCGCCCGGCCCGGCCTCGAACACACCCTGCAGGCCATCGGCCAGGTCCGCTTCGACCTCGACGGCGAGCGGCGGGAACTCGTCGCGACCGGCGCCGGCGACGGGCGCCTGAGCCTGCTCTTCCGCGACGCCACCAACGGGCGCACGACCGCCGCCTGGCGGCAGCTGACCACCGGCGCCCCCGGCGCCCCCGGCGCCGACGGGACCGTCGCCCTCGACTTCAACCGCGCCCTCAACATGCCGTGCGTCTTCACCGACCACGGCACCTGCCCGCTCCCGCCCGGCCCCAACACCGTCACCGCGGCCGTCACCGCCGGCGAACGGCGACCGCACCCGCCGGGCTGAACCCCGTGTTAGGAATGGGCATGGTTCAGCGCAAGTCCTACGACGCCGTCATCGTCGGCGGCGGGCACAACGGCCTCGTCGCGGCGGCCTACCTCGCCCGCGCCGGCAAGAGCGTCCTCGTCCTCGAACGACTGGGGCGCACCGGCGGCGCGGCGGTCTCCGCGCCCGCGTTCCCCGGCGTCGAGGCCCGCCTCTCGCGGTACTCCTACCTCGTCAGCCTGCTCCCGCAGCAGATCATCGACGACCTCGGCCTGCGCTTCCAGGTGCGCAAACGCGGCGTCTCCTCCTACACGCCCACCGAACGCGGCGGCCGCCCGACCGGGCTCCTCGTCACCCGGGACCCGGCCCGCACCCGCGAGTCCTTCCGGCGCCTCACCGGCTCCGACACCGAATTCGACGCCTGGCAGGCGTTCTACGGCGACGCCGCCCACGTCGCCCAGAAGGTCTTCCCGACCCTCACCGAACCCCTGCCCGACCGCGCCGACCTGCGCCGCCGCATCGGCGACGACCGCATCTGGGACCAGTTCTTCGAAACCCCGCTCGGTGCGACCGTGGAGGCCGCGTTCGCCGACGACCTCGTCCGCGGCGTCGTCCTCACCGACGGCCTCATCGGCACCTTCAGCTCCGCCCGGGCCGAGGACCTGCGGCAGAACCGCTGCTTCCTCTACCACGTCATCGGCGGCGGCACCGGCGACTGGGACGTGCCCGTGGGCGGCATGGGCGCCCTCACCGACGCGCTGGCGGAGTCCGCGCGCTCGGCGGGCGCCGAGATCCTCACGGGCCGCGAGGTCACCGGCGTGGCGACGGACGGGTCCCGCGCCGAGGTGACCTACACCGAAGGGGACGGGACCGCCGCGGTCGACGCCCGGCACGTGCTCGTCAACGCCTCCCCGGAAGCCCTCGCCGCTCTCCTCGGCGAACCGGGCCCCGCGAAAGCCGAAGGCGCGCAGCTGAAGGTGAACATGCTCCTCAAGCGACTGCCGCGCCTGCGAGACCGCGGCGCCGACCCGCGCGAGGCCTTCGCCGGGACCTTCCACGTCGCCGAGTCCTTCGCGCAGCTCGAAACCGCGTACGCCGAAGCGGCCGAGGGCCGTCTTCCGACCGCGCCGCCCTCGGAGATCTACTGCCACTCCCTGTCCGACCCGACCATCCTCGGGGACGACCTGGTGCGCCGCGGGTACCAGACGCTGACCCTCTTCGGGCTGCACACGCCCGCGCGGCTCTTCGCGGGCGGCCCGGACGCGAACGGGGACGCCAAGGCCCGCCTGCTGGCGGCGACGATCGCGCAGCTCGACGCGTACCTCGACGAGCCCCTCGCCGACTGCCTCGCCGAGGACGTGAACGGCGACCCGTGCATCGAGGCCAAGACGCCCGTCGACCTCGAACACGACCTCAGGCTCCCGGGCGGCAACATCTTCCACCGCGACCTCTCGTGGCCCTTCCGGACCGCCGAAGCCGACGGCCGCTGGGGCGTGGAGACCGCCCATGCGAACGTCCTGCTGTGCGGGGCCGGAGCCGTGCGCGGCGGCGGCGTGAGCGGCATCCCCGGCCGCAACGCGGCCATGGCCGTCCTGGAGGCGGGGGAGTAGGCCCCCTGGGCCGCAAGCGAAACGGCGGCCGGGCGAAGGCCCGGCCGCCGTCACCGTCCTCTCAGTACCGGCCCGCCGGGGTCCGGCGGTCGGTCAGCGACTCGACCTCCGGGAAGTCCAGGTTCGGGCAGCTCAAGCCCTCCTGCGGGACCTCGCGGTCGATGAAGTAGGCGTCCACCGGGGCGTTGACGCACGCCGAAGGGCCGCCGTAGATCGTGTGCCCGTAGCCCTCGTACGTGACCAGGTGGCCGTCGGCCTGCTCCGAGGAGGCCTCGGTCCACGAGTAGACGGTGGCGTAGTCGTGCAGGTTGCCCAGGAACACCAGCGGCGGCGCGCTGCGGTGGACGTCCAGCTCTGCGGCCCCGTTGGTCTGCTCGATGCCCGACCCGACGCACTGCATCGCGAAGGCGTTGTACGGGGTCCACTCCACGACCGGGTACTCCGCGGACAGCTTGCCGGTGAGCGCGGCGAACTCCGCGTAGTCCTCGACCGCGAAGTTGAAGTCCTGGCACCACGCCGGGTAGGAGAGGGACTCGACCTCGATCTCGTCCTGGTAGGCCCGGGCTCCCGAGAGCGGGGTGCCGTCGCGCATCGCCTGGTAGTCGAGGGCCACGTAGGACCAGAACTGCGGGAAGTTCACGCCGAACGTGAAGTCGCCGGCGAGGCCGTAGAAGTCCAGCGGCTCACCGGTGTACGGGTCGATGAGCTCGCCGGCCCGCGCGGCGGCCTTCAGGCCGGCGTAGACGGACTCGACGTCCTCGCCGTGGAGCGCGCACTCCGGCGCGGACCCGCACCACTCGGCGAAGGCCGCGAAGTTCTCCTCGAGCGGGGCGGTCTCGGTGCTCATGAAGTCCCACACCGATTCCAGGCTGTGGTCCATGTTGCCGTCCAGGACCATCGTGCGGATGTGGCGCGGGTACGCCTCGGCGTACTGCTGGCCCATGATGGTGCCGTAGGAGTAGCCGAGGTAGTTGAGGTCGCCTTCGCCCAGGGCGCGGCGGATGCGCTCCATGTCCTCGACGGTCTCCAGGTTCGAGACGTGGTCGAAGAGGCTCCCGGTGCGGTCCTTGCAGTCTGCGGTGAGGGCGGCGTTGGCGTCCTCCAAGGCCCCGAACGAGTCCTGGTCGGTCGGGATGCCGATCGCCTCGACGGCGGCCAGTGCCGCTTCACCGCAGAGGACCTGCGTGCTGGTGTTGACGCCGCGGGGGTCGAAGCCCACGATGTCGAAGCGCTCGGCCGCGGCGGCGGTCAGGGGGTTGCCGCCCATGACGTAGTCGACGCCCGAGCCGCCGGGCCCGCCCGGGTCCATGAGGATCGTGCCGAGCCTCTCGTCCGGGTTCGTCGCCTCGCGGCGGGCGAGGCCGATCTCGATCTGCTCGCCCCGCGGGCGGTCGTAGTCGAGCGGCACGGTGATGGTGGCGCATTCGACCACTTGTCCCGGTTCGAGATCGGGACAGGGCTGCCAGTCGATGCCGTGGCGGGCGCCGCCGCTGCCGGCGGCCGCGGGGGCGGCCGCCAGGAGGGTGACGGCGAGGAGCGCCGCGGCGGTCGCGGCGGTGATGGTGCGGGTGGTGCGCACGGGAGTCCTTCCTGCTGAAGGGGACCCGGATCGCCGCACGGCGATCCGAGTGTTCGTTTCCACCTGAGATTCTATGAAATGTCCGGCCCCGCAGGGGTTCCGAGCAATGCCTGTTTTATTCACACTCGCGCCCGGCCGCTGCGCGCCGGTGTTGCGATCCCGGCCCCCGTGTTGATAGCGTTTACCAACATGACTTCCCCGCTGCGCGCCTTCGGGCCCCTCGAACCGGACCGCGACGGCTGGGAGGCCGCCGCCGTCGCGCTGAGCCGGCCCGCCGTCGACCTCGCTTCGCAAGGGCCCGAAGAGATGCCGGTGACCATGTCGAACCACTCCCACGCCGAGAACTGGTTCGAACTGCTCACCCGCCCGCTCTGGGGCCTCACCGGCGTCACCGGCCCCGCCGCCGACGACCTCTGGCCCGTCCTCGCCCGGACCCTCGCCCGCGCCCTCGACCCCACCGACGCCTGGTATGTCGGCGACGTCACCCACGCCAGCCAGCGCTGCGTGGAGGCCGCCGCCGTCGGACACGCCCTCGCCACCGTCCCGGAGCAACTCTGGGAACCCCTGGCGCCCAAGGACAAGGACCACGTCGCCGCCTGGCTCTCCCGCGCCTACGCCACCGGCGTGGTCGACAACAACTGGCACTACTTCCCGGTCTTCGCCGGGCACGGCCTCGACCGCGTCGGCGTCGCCCGCGACCCGGCCGCGGCCGCCGCGCACCTGGACCGGATCGGGGAGCTGCTGCTGGGCGAGGGCGCCTTCGCCGACGGCCCGACCGGCCGCGTCGACTACTACAACCCCTTCGCCTTCCACACCTACGCCCTCCTGCACTACCGGCACTCGGGCGACGACCGGTACGTCGAGCACGCCGCCTCCTTCGCGCGCCGCTTCGGCTCCTGGTTCGCCGCCGACGGCGCGGGCGTCCCCTACGGCCGCAGCCTGGGCTACCGCTTCGCCCAGTCCTCGCTGTGGGGCGCGCTGGCGGCCGCGGACGTCGAGGCGGTGCCGTGGGCCGAGGCCGCCGGGCACGCCCGCCGCCACCTCGCATGGTGGTGGGACAAGCCGATCCTCGACCCCGCGCACCGGCTCACCGTCGGCTACCTCTACCCGAACGACGGCGCGGTGGAGCAGTACCTCACGGCCGGCTCCCCGTGGTGGGCGAACAAGGCCTTCCTGGGCCTGGCCGCCCCCGCCGATCATCCCTTCTGGACCGCCGAGGCGGCGGTCCCCGGCCCGCTGGTCGAGCCGCACCCGGCCGCCCGCGCGGTCCACGTCCGCGACCGGCAGGGGCACGTGACGCGCCTGAACGGCCAGGCGCGGCATCCGAAGATGCGCGGCGGCCGCGACGCCTACGCGAAGTTCGCGTACTCCTCGGTCGCCGGCTTCTCGCGCGCGGTCGACGGCCTCGGCCTGGAGTGCTTCGCGCCCGACGGGACGCTGGCGCTCTCGGAGGACGGCCTGCACTGGCGCGGCCGCGAAGACCCCGAGCACGGCCGCGTCGCCGAGGACGGCACCGTGACCGTGACCTGGCGGCCCTGGGCCGACGTCACGGTGACCACCACCCTCTCGGGCACCGTCGACGGCCGGCACGTGCGCGTCCACGAGATCGAGACCGGCCGGACGCTCCACACCGGCGAAGGCGGCTGGTGCGTCCCGCACGGCGGCGTGGACGAAGCGGCCGACGGCAGCGCCGCCGCGGTCTCCCGAGGGCTCCGCAGCACGATCGCCGACAAGGGCGGCTCGCGCACGGCCGAGGTGATCGCGCCGATGCCCGGCACGCACCTGTACTGGCCGATGACGGTCCTGCCGGTGCTCACCGGCGTCCTCGAGCCGGGCCGCCATCGACTGGAATCAGAGATATATATCGGACGCGATGTTTCTTGAAGCCGACGCCGGCGCAAGGCCGGACCGTGGTCTCGGCAGCGACTGAAGGCATCCTCTGGTTGCGCCGGGTGAGAATTCATGCGACGAGAGTTGCTGTGAGTCATCGCATCCGGAATTGTCGAAGTGATGCCCGAATGCGCTGATACCGTGGCCGGACATCTTCGAAGGAGTCACACCCATGGCACGACGTACCATCGCCGCGCTCGCTCTCGCGCTCGGCACCGCCTTCGCCCTCACCGCCTGCGGTGAGGAGGAGATCCCCGTCGACGCGCCCTCGATCCCCGATTTCCAGGAGTCCCTGGAGGAGTTGGCCCCGGACCTGCCGACCGACCTGGGGGCCGAGCTTCAGGAGATCGCGCCCGACGTCGCCCCCGGTGAGGTCCTGGACCACTCCAGGGAGCTGTGCCAGTCGGCCGCCGACGGCGCCGACGAGGAGCAGCTCGCCCGCGACGCCGCCTCGCTCTTCGGCGTCGAGGAGGCCGAGGGCCCCACGATCGTCGAGACCGTCAAGCCGTACTGCGACGTCATCGGCTAACTCCACGACCTGCGAAGGCGGGCCGGGTGACCAGGTGGTCGCCCGGCCCGCCTTCGTGTGACCCCGAACTCGTCCGGTTTTTCCGGCCCCCACGCTTGACACTGATACCCCCCAGGGGTATAAATTTCACAAGAGGAGATACCCTCAGGGGGTATCATGAAGATGAAGGAGCCGTCATGAGCAGCGTCGAAATCACCACCGAGTACGCGGTCACCGGCATGAGCTGCGGCCACTGCGAGACCAGCGTCCGCGAAGAGGTCGGCAAGATCGCGCCCGTCAAGCGCATCGACGTCAGCGCCGCCACCGGCCGCCTCACCGTCACCGCCGAAACCCCCGTCGACGACGCCGCCGTACTGGCCGCCGTCGACGAGGCCGGCTACCAGGCGGTGAGGATCTGATGAACACACCGGCTCGCCTCGGCCTCTACGCCGCCGGACTCGCCGCGCTCTTCGCGGGCGCCTACCTCGTCTCCGGCGCCGTCGTCCCCGCCTCCGCGGTCGACGACTGGAAGGACGAGGCCGCACCCGAACACGAGGACATGGGCATGGAGACCGACACGGAAGACCACGGCGGCCACGAAGCCGACCCGGTCCGCGGCCTCGCCATCGAGCAGGACGGCTACCTCCTCAGCGAGGTCGCCGCCCCCACGACCGTGGGCGCCGAAGGCACGCTCGCCTTCGACATCACCGCTCCCGACGGCACGGCCCTCACCCGCTACACCGAGTCCCACGAGAAGGAACTCCACCTCATCGTCGTCCGCGCCGACGGGGCCGAGTTCCGGCACGTCCACCCCGAATTCGACGGCGAGACCTGGTCCCTGCCCTGGTCCTGGGACCAGCCGGGCACCTACCGCGTCTTCGCCGACTTCGTCCCTGGGGACGCGGACGAGGAACTCGACGTGACGCTCTCGCGCACCGTCGAAGTCACCGGCGACTACGCGCCCCGACCGGAGAACCCCGTCACCCGCACCGCGAGCGTCGACGGCTTCGAAGCGACCCTCACCGGCGACCTCGCCGCGGGCGCCACCACCGAACTCACCGTCGAGATCACCCGCGACGGCGAACCGGTCACCGCCCTCGAGCCCTACCTCGGCGCCTGGGGCCACCTCGTGGCGCTGCGCGAAGGCGACCTCGGCTACCTGCACGTCCACCCCGAAGGCGACGACCCCGAGCCCGGAACCACCTCCGGCCCCGCGATCACCTTCGCCACCGCGGCGCCGACCGAGGGCCGGTACCTGCTCTACCTCGACTTCCAAGTCGACGGCCAGGTCCACACCGCGCCCTTCGTCCTCGACACCGAAGGCGCAGGCCCCACCGAACCCGGCGACGCGACCGACAGTCCCGCCTCCGACAGCGAGGCGACCGAGTCCGAGTCCCCGCACGGGCACGACGGCACCGAGCCCTCGCACGACGACAATTGAGCGACACCGACCGAAGGAAGGGAAGTCCCATGGCATCGGCCCCCGCCGCCGACCGCATCGAACTCGAGATCGGCGGCATGACCTGCGCCTCCTGCGCCATGCGGATCGAGAAGAAGCTCAACAAGCTCGACGGCGTCACCGCCAGCGTCAACTACGCCACCGAGAAGGCCCGGATCGAGGCCCCCGAAGGCACCGACCCGGCCGAGCTCATCGCCGTCGTGGAGAAGACCGGCTACACCGCCGCCCTCCCGGCGCCGCCCGAACCCGAAGCGGCCGAAGCGGACCGGCCCGACCCCGAACTCACCTCGCTGCGCCAGCGCCTCATCGGCGCCGTCGTCCTGTCGGTGCCGGTCATCGCCATGTCGATGGTCCCGGCCTTCCAGTTCGACTACTGGCAGTGGGCCTCGCTCGCGCTGGCGTGGCCGGTGATCGTCTGGTCGGCCTGGCCGTTCCACAAGGCCGCCTGGACCAACCTGCGCCACGGCGCGGCCACGATGGACACGCTCGTGTCGGTCGGCGTGCTCGCGGCGTTCGCGTGGTCGCTGTACGCGCTGTTCTTCGGGACCGCCGGCGAGGTGGGCATGACCCACCCGTTCGAGTTCACCGTCGAACCCTCCGAGGGCGCGGGGAACCTCTACCTCGAGGTCGCCGCGGGCGTGACCATGTTCGTACTGGCCGGCCGCTACTTCGAGAAGCGGTCCAAGCGCCAGGCCGGCGCGGCGCTGCGGGCGCTGCTGGAGATGGGCGCCAAGGACGTCGCCGTCATCCGCGGCGGCGCCGAGACCCGCGTCCCGGTCGCCGACCTCAGGGTCGGGGACGAGTTCGTGGTGCGCCCGGGGGAGAAGATCGCCGCCGACGGCGTGATCGTCTCGGGCACTTCCGCGGTCGACGCCTCGATGCTCACCGGCGAGTCGGTGCCCGTGGAGGTCGCCGAGGGTGACGCCGTCACCGGGGCCACCGTGAACGCCGGCGGGCGGCTGGTCGTGCGCGCCACCGCCGTAGGGGGCGACACGCAGCTCGCCCAGATGGCGAGGCTCGTCGAGCAGGCCCAGTCGGGGAAGGCCGAGGTCCAGCGCCTGGCCGACAAGGTCTCGGGGATCTTCGTGCCCGTGGTCATCGCGATCGCGGTCGGCACGCTCGGGTTCTGGCTCGGCGCCGGGTTCGGTGCGACGGCGGCGTTCACCGCGGCCGTGGCGGTCCTCATCATCGCCTGCCCGTGCGCCCTCGGGCTCGCGACGCCGACGGCGCTGCTGGTCGGCACCGGCCGGGGTGCGCAGATGGGGATCCTCATCAAGGGCCCTGAGGTCCTGGAGTCGACCCGGCGGGTCGACACGATCGTGCTCGACAAGACCGGCACCGTCACCACCGGCAAGATGACCCTCACCGGGGTCGTCGCCGCCGAGGGCGTCGCGGAGGACGAGCTGCTGCGACTGGCCGGTGCGTTGGAGCACGCCTCCGAGCACCCGGTCGCGCAGGCGATCGCCAAGGGCGCGGCCGAGGCCGGGGTCCTGCCGGAGGTCGAGGACTTCCAGAACGTCGAAGGCAAGGGCGTGCAGGGGATCGTCGAGGGCCACTACGTGGTCGTGGGCCGCGAGAGCCTGCTCGGCGACTGGAAGCTGGAGCTCGGTTCCGAACTGGCCGAGGCGAAGTCGGCCGCCGAACGCGAGGGGAAGACCGCCGTGGCGGTCGCCTGGGACGGCGAGGCCCGCGGTGTCCTGGTGGTGGCCGACGCGGTCAAGCCGACCAGTGCCGAGGCCGTCGCGCAGTTCAAGGCCCTGGGGCTGACGCCGGTGCTGCTGACCGGGGACAACCGGGTCGTGGCCGAGCGGATCGCGGCCGAGGTCGGGATCGACGAGGTGATCGCCGAGGTCATGCCCGAGGACAAGGTCGCGGCCGTGGCCCGGCTGCAAGCCGAGGGGAAGGTGGTCGCGATGGTCGGCGACGGGGTCAACGACGCCGCCGCGCTCGCGACCGCGGACCTGGGGTTGGCGATGGGCACGGGTACGGACGTGGCGATCGAGGCCGCGGACCTGACGCTGGTGCGCGGGGACCTGCGCGCCGCGGCCGACGCGATCCGGCTTTCGCGCCGGACGCTGGGCACGATCAAGGGGAACCTGTTCTGGGCGTTCGCCTACAACGTGGCGGCGATCCCGCTGGCGGCCCTGGGGCTGCTGAACCCGATGCTCGCCGGTGCGGCGATGGCGTTCTCGAGCGTGTTCGTGGTCGGGAACTCGCTGCGCCTGCGCTCCTTCAAGAGCCGCGTCAAGGACGCGGCCTGAGACCGGGGCCCTGAACGGCATCGGCCCGCCTCGCGAAAGCGAAGCGGGCCGATGCCGTTCGGTTCGTCTCAGGCGTTCTGCTCTCGCAGGAGTCGGTCGGTCTCGGCGCGCTCGGGCGCCGTCGCCGGGCCGCGCCTGGTGACGGCGAGCGCGGCGGCGGCGTTGGCGCGCCGCACGGCCGCGTCCAGGTCTTCGCCCCTGGTCAGGGCCGCGGTGAACACGCCCACGTGGGCGTCGCCCGCGCCGGTGGTGTCCACGGCCGCGACGTCGAAGCCGGGCACGAGTCGCACGCCGTGGTCGTCGGCGATCCACGCGCCGTGTCCGCCGTCGCGGACGATCACGATCCCGCCGGGTCGCAGGCGCCCCCGCAGCGCCTGCGCCCGTTCGCCCAGGTACGCCTTCTCGGCGTCCGGTGTCATCAGCCGCGCCTCTCTCGCGTTGGCGCTGAGGACGTCCGTGCGCGCCAGCGCGGCGTCCAGCACCGGTGCGGGCAGTCCGGCCACCAGTGGCGAGGGGTCGAGGACGACGGTGGTCGCCTCGGGCAGGCCCGGCAGCCACCGGGCGAGTGCGGCCCCGTTGACCGGGTGGGCGAGGCCGTAGCCGGAGACGATGACGAGGTCGTCGGGGTCGACCTGGACGCGAACGAGGTCTTCGTAGGCGAGGCGTCCTTCGGCGCCGACGTGGGTGATGAAGGTCCGTTCGGTGCTCGCGTCGACCAGGGCGACGCTGTAGCCGCTGTCGAGGTCGGGCAGGCCCGGTTGGGCGGTGTCGAAGCCGCCGGCGGCGAGTGCGTCGCGCACGATCGTGCCGAAGAACCCGGTGCCGTACTGGCCGGCGTAGGTGACGGTCGCGCCGTCGCGGACCGCGGCGGTCATGACGTTGTAGCCGCCGCCGGCGGTGATCTCGGAGGCGGTGGCGATGGTGTCGCCGCCGGGTTCGGGGATCGCTTCGACGGCGAGGCCGATGTCGACGATCACGTTGCCGGTGTAGACGATGCGGCCGCTCATGCGTCGGTCTCCTTCTGGGCCGGCCTGGCGCCGCCCAGGGCGAAGTACAGCACGGCGGCGGCGATGAAGGTGGCGATCCACGCCGTGCCGTCCTGGCCCATGCCGCGCATGGTGTAGCCGAGGGCGATGGCGATGATCCAGCTGCCGACGGCGCGCCATTCGATGCCGCCGCGGTACCAGTAGGCGCTGGTGCGGCGCACGTCCATGAGGGCCGCGGGGTCGTAGGTGCGGCGCTTCAGCATGTCGACGAGGAACACGCCGAGCCAGGCGGTGATGGGGATGGCGAGCAGTGAGATGAAGGTGATGAACGGGCCGTAGAAGTCGCCGGCGATGAGCATGAAGTAGATGGCGCCCGCGAAGGTGACGACGACGTCGAGGGTGACGGCGTAGACGCGTTTGACGCGGATGCCGAGCGTGAGCGTGGTCAGGCCCGCGGAGTAGACCGACAGGTGGTTGGACAGGAGCAGTCCGCCGAACGCGGCGATGAGGTAGGGGACGGCCATGCCGGCGGGGAGCATCTGGCGGATGGCCGCGACCGGGTCGGGGGCGTGGGCGAGGTCGGGGCTGCCGGCGGTCAGGAGCGAGCCGAGCGCGATGAGCAGCAGCAGCGGGATGCCCGCGCCGGCGGCGCTGGAGGCGATGAGGTGCGCGGCCTTGGCGGTGGTCTTCTGGTAGCGGGCCATGTCGGCGCCGGCGTTGGCCCAGCCGATGCCGGTGCCGGCGGCGATGGTGCCGATGCCGAGCAGGACGGCGCTCCAGGAGCCGGCGGGGGTCGCGGTGACGGCGTCCCAGTCGACGGTGGCGACGAGGAAGGCGCCGACGACGACGTTGAGGGCGCCGAAGATCCAGGTGGCCCAGCGTTGGATGACCAGGATGGCGGCGTGGCCGAGTCCGGAGACGAGCAGGGTGCACACGACGAACACGGCGATGGCCACGAGGGTGAGGACCGGTGAGTCCTTGGCGGCGATCGGGTCGCCGGCGATGAGGGAGAACAGCGACAGGAGCACGAACGCGGCCGTGGTGGTGTTGACGGTCTCCCAGCCCAGGCGGGACAGGAGCGAGACCAGGGTGGGACCGGCGTTGCCGCGGACGCCGAAGATCGCGCGCGAGAGCGTCATGCTGGGGGCGCCGCCGCGCCGGCCGGCGACCGAGACGATGCCGACGAGGGCGAAGGATCCGAACGCGCCGATGAGCGCGACGATGACGGCCTGCCAGATGTTGAGGCCCAGGGCGACCAGGGTCGCGCCGAGGGGCAGGCCGAGGACGGAGATGTTGGCGGCGAACCAGACCCAGAACAGCTGGAAGGGGTTGCCGTTGCGTTCGTCGTCGGGCACCGGTTCGATGCCGCGCTGTTCGATCGCGGTGAGCGTGCCGCCGGGGACGGTGTCGGTGGTGGTGGTCATGGTCGGGCTCCAGTCTTCGTTGAGTGGATGGGCGGGGAGGTCAGGCGCGGTGCCTGGCGCGGATGGCGAGGAGGCCGGTGCACAGGTCGGCGAGTGCGAGGCCGTTGCGTTGCTGGACTTCGGTGATCGCGCGGGCGGGCCAGGCGGCGGTGCCGTGGACGGCGCCGAGCACGGCTCCGGCCATGGCCGCGACGGTGTCGGTGTCGCCGCCGAGTCCGGCGGCGGTGCGCAGGGTCTGCCAGGGGTCGGTGCTGACGGCGGCGAGGGCGAGGGCGGCGACGACCGATTCCTGTGCCGCGACGGAGGTGCCGATGAGGTCGGTGGCGATCCGGGCGTGGTCGGCGGGGTCGCTGCCTTGCAGGAGTGCGGCGGCCCAGCGGACGCGGGGGCCGATGCGTCCGCCCGCGACCCAGTGGGCGCGGCGTTCGGCGAGGTCGGCGTAGTCGGCGGCGGTCGCGATCGCGTCGGCGATCCCGGCCCCGTCGATGCCGGCGCTGACGGCGGCGCCGACGGCGGCTGCGGCGGCGAGGCCGATGCTGGAGTTGTGCGTGATGCGGGCCGAGTCCTGGACGGCGTCCAGGAACGGGACCCGCGGGTTGACCGGGACGGCGATGGCGACGGGTGCGATGCGCATGGCGGCGCCGTTGGTGCTGCCGCCGCGGCCGGTGACGCCGGGGTCTTCGCCGTCCTGGAGGCGCTGGAGGGCGGCCTTGGTGGAGGGGCCGAGCAGGTCGAGGGAGTCCTTGGCGATCATGTCGCGCTCCCAGGCCAGGAGGCGGCGGGCGAACTCGTCCGCGGGCAGGGCGCCGTCGTGCTCGATGAGCAGTTCGGCCAGGAGCACGGCCTGTTCGGTGTCGTCGGTGACGCTTCCGGCGGGCATTCCGGCGGCGATCTTCTGGCGGGGTCCGGCGGGTACGAACCCGCCGATGGGGCCGTAGTCCTCGGCGATCTCCTGCCGGGACATGGACTGGGTCGGCATGCCGAGGGCGTCGCCGAGCGCGAGCCCGGCGAACGCGCCCAGCGCCTTGTCGGCCGATGTCCGGTCTTCGATGGTCATGAGCGCTCCCCGAAGCTGATGTGGACGCGGAAGTGGACGGGGTCGAGCCAGGAGACGACCTTCTCGACGAAGGCGCCTTCGGCGTCGCGTACGAGGCGGGTGCTGTGCAGGAAGGGGGTGGCGACGGGGCGCTGGAGGTGGGCGGCGTCCTCGAGGTCGAGTCCGGCGACGCTGACCCACTGCTCGCCCGAGGCGGGGTTGAGGCCCGCCTCCCGCAGGGTCGCGGTGAGCGAGCCGTCGACCAGGCCCTGTTCGGGGACGGCGGCCAGGGCGCCGAGGGCGGGGGTGCGGCTGCGTTCGAGGGAGACGGGCGTGCCGTCGGGCAGGGCGCGGACCCGGTCGAGGGCGAGGAAGCGGGAGGTCGCGGCGTCGGCGCTCACGGCGAGGTCGGGGTCGTCGACCAGTTCGGCGCGCAGGATCGTGGTCTGGAGTGCGGCGCCGCCGCGGGCGAGGGCCCGGCCCCAGCCGATGCGCTGGTCGAGGGCCTGGCCGCCGAAGCTGACGAAGGAGCCGACGCCGGTGCGGGTGTTGATGAGGGATTCCTCGGCGAGTCGGGCGAGGACCTTGCGGATGGTGCCGCGGCTGACGTCGTAGCGCTGGGCGAGGTCCTGCTCGCCGGGCAGGAGCTCGCCGTCGCGGTAGCGGCCGGCGAGGATGGCCGCGCGCAGGGATTGGGCGACGATCGTGCTCTTCTTGGGCGGCCGCGCCGCCGCCTCATCATGAGAAGCCATATATGTACTGTACCTGTACAGTCCCTGTACAGCAAATTTTCGGCCGGTAACGCCAGTGCGCCCGGTGCCGAACGGGGCACCGGGCGCACACTTCTCATCCGATCAGCGCTCGATCTTGTCGAGGTGCAGCATCTTGGCCAGGTTCTTGTCCAGCTCGTCGTCGCGGAAGATCTTCTTCCAGTCCTCCTTGACGATGCTCTCGCGCCCGTAGTCCATCGCGATCAGGCACGCGTCGCTGAACGGGTTGTCCCCGCGCAGCCCGTTGGCGAGGGCCACCTGCGTGTGGCCCAGCAGGATGCTGCGGGCCGCGGCCTCGGGCACGCCCATGGTCGTCACGGCCTCGTCGAGGGCCTCGCGCAGGAGGTCGCCGACCATGCACGCGATGGTCTCCACCAGCGTCGGCTCCAACTGGGCGAGCTGCTTGACGGTCACCCAGTGCACGTCGACCACGGGCGCGTAGATCGCCCTGACCGTGGCCTCGACGGTGGCCCGGTGCGCCGGGTCGTCGGACTCGACGGCCGCGATCGCGTCCTGCGGCGCGGCGATCCCGCCGAAGGTGTCGGCGTACTCCTCGGGCGTGGTGCGCTGCAAGAAGATCGAGGGGTGGCACGGGTGCGCGACGGCCTGCACGACGTCCTCGCGCCCGGCCAGGAGCCCGGCGTAGGCGGCGGCCGGGTCGAGCGTCAGCGCGATCGACCCGGCCTTCATCCGCGGCACGAGGTCGCCGGTGACGGACTGAAGCGCGAGGTCGGGGACGGCGAACACGACGATGTCGGCGTCGGCCACGGCCTCGGGCGCCTCGGTCAGCTCGCGGCCGGCGTCGATCGTGCGCCGGCGCCCGGCGGGGGCGTTCTCGACGTACGCGACGGTGTGGCCGGTCCGGGCGAGGTTGTCGGAGACGCGCATCCCCATCTTCCCGCCCGCGCCGATCACGGCGATGCGATAGGTCTCGGTCTCGGGTGTCATGCGGTGCTCCTCAGATATTCGATCGCCGTGCGGGTCCACTCCCGCTCGGCTCGGACGGTGGCCCGCGCGTCGCCCTGCCAGGGCAGCCAGTGCTCGACGATCTCGTTGACGCCCCGCTCGCGCGGGCGGACCGTCTCCAGCAGGTGCGGGTAGTCGTGCAGGCCGGTGCCCAGCGGCACGCCGCTGTAGGTGAAGCCGACCCAGCCCGCCTCGCGGGTGAACGCGAAGTCCTTCGCGTGCACGTTCGCCACCAGGTGGGCGGTGGCCGCAACGGCCTCGCGCGGGCGCTCCAGACGCGCCACGACGTTCCCGGGGTCGAGGCAGACGCCCAGCCGGTCGCTGCCGCACGCGGACACGAGGTCCACGAGATCGGCGGTCGCGACCTGCTCATAGGTCTCCAGCGCGATCGTCACACCCGCGGACTCGAAGCCGGGCAAGGACTTGCGCAGCCACCGCTCGGCCTCGGGCAGGGCCGGGCGCGAACGGTCGCCGTAGACCATGCTGCGCACCAACCTCGCCTCGAAGACCTCGGCCAGATCCAGGAACATCGACAGGTGCTCCGGCTCGATCCCCCTGGTGCCCAGTTCGATCGCGAGCCCCAGATCGCGGGCGGCGGCCGCGGCCTCGCGCAGCTCGCCCCCGCCCATCCGCTGGAGCGGGGCGAAGTCGCAGATCTGGAAGAGGTCCACGCCGAGCGCGCGCGTGGCCTCGAAGGCGCCGGTCAGCGACAGCGGCTCGTCCACGCGCTCGGAGTGCTGCCAGAAGAACGCGTAGGTGCCCAGGCCGATCATGCGACCGCCTCCGCGGCGAGGGCGGCGGCCTCGTCGATGACCTGGACCAGGGCGTCGACGTCGTGGGCGAAGCGCCCCAAGAACAGTCCGTCGACCGCGCCGTCCAGCGCCGCGAGCAGGCCCGGTCCCGCCGAGCCGCCGTAGACGACCGCCGAGCCCTCCCGGCCGGGCATCGCGTCGAGGGCCTCGCGCAGCGCCCGCGTCACCGCGATCGTGTGCGACACCGGGGCCGGCTCGGCCGCGCCGATCGCCCACACCGGTTCGTACGCCGCGATCACCGGGCCCGCCGGGGCGCCGTCGAGGTCGCGCCGCAACTGGTCCACGGCGGCCGCGATCGACGCGTCGCGTCCGAGCCGGTCGGCCTCGCCCACGCACAGCACGGGCGTCAGCCCGTTGCGCAGGGCGGCGGCGGCCTTGCGCGCCACCACGTCGTCGGTCTCGCCGAACAGGCGGCGGCGCTCGGCGTGCCCGATCTCGGCCAGGCCCACGCCGACCTCCGCGAGCTCGACCGCGCTGACCTCGCCGGTGTAAGCGCCGGCGTCGGCGGTCGCGACGTCCTGCGCGCCCACGCGCACCCGCGTCCCGGCGAACGCCGCGACCGCCGGCAGCAGCTGCACGAACGTGGGGATCACGAACACCGCGACGTCCCCCGAGGCCACGGCCGGGTGCTCGCGCACCCGCTCGGCCACGGCGTCGAACCACCGGAGCGCGCGGGCGTGCCCGAAGTACATCTTCAGGCTCACCCCCACCAGTACCGGGGCGGCCATCAGCACGAACCCTTCGACTCGTACTCGCCGATCACCGCGACCTTGCCCGCGGAGGCCGAGGTCGGGTCGAAGCGGTAGTCCAGCCATTCGCGCACCAGGCGGCGGGCGAGCTCGATGCCGATCACGCGCTGGCCCATGGTGAGGACCTGGGCGTCGTTGGACAGGACGCTGCGTTCGACCGAGAAGCTGTCGTGCGCGGTCGCGGCCCTGATCCCGGGGACCTTGTTGGCGGCGATGGCGACGCCCAGGCCGGTGCCGCAGATGAGCAGGGCGCGGTCGGCCTCGCCGCCGGCGACGCGCTGCGCGGCCTCGATCGCGACCGTGGGGTAGGCCGTGTGGCCGTCGGCGCCGACCCCGACGTCCACGACGGAGGCGACGCCCGGGTGGCCCTGGAGGTCCTTCTTGAGGATCTCCTTGTAGTCGTACCCGGCGTCGTCGCTGCCGACGACGATGCGGAAGGGCTCGGTCATGTCAGTTCCTCTCGTGTCGCAAGACGTTCGCGACGGCTTCGGTGATGAGGGCGAGCGAGTGGGCGCCCGGGTCGGGCGTGCCGACGCTCTTGTGGGCGTGGGGCCGGGCGCGGCCCATGCGGGGGAGCAGGCCGGCGGTGGCGGCGGCCGCGCCGGTCGCGGCCTCGGCCGCCGCGGCCCAGGCCTCGGGCAGCGCGGCGCCCTCCGCGACGGCGCGGGCG
The DNA here is from genome assembly GCF_900101745.1 of Glycomyces harbinensis. Classification (GTDB taxonomy): domain Bacteria; phylum Actinomycetota; class Actinomycetes; order Mycobacteriales; family Micromonosporaceae; genus Glycomyces; species Glycomyces harbinensis. The sequence continues at coordinate 393,603 of NZ_FNAD01000001.1, forward strand.
AGTTCGGTGCCGAAGGGCGCCAAGGCGTCCACGAGGGTCTTGTCGCCGACCTCGGCCTTGCCGTAGGCCTGGACGCCCTCGACGGCGGCGCTGATCCCCGCGGCGACGGCGCGCGCCTCGGGCCTCCCCTGGTCGCCGAGCCGTTCGGCGACGCTGGCGAGGATGACGCCCCACAGGGCTCCCGAGGTGCCGCCCGCCCGGTCGGACCAGGCGTCGGCGGCCCTGGCGAGGGTCGTGGCGGCGCCCGCCCCGGCCCCGTGCGCGGCGGCGGCGGCCTCGAGCGCGGCACGGGAGCCGCGGCGCATGCCGATGCCGTGGTCGCCGTCGCCCGCGACCGCGTCCATGCGGCCCAACGCGTCCGCGTGGCGTTCGATCACCGCTGCCACGGCCGCCAAGGACGCGCGCACGGTCGCGGCGGCGGCACGCGAGGCCTCGTCCGCGACCGGCACCTCCGCCGCGGAGGCGCTCGCTCGCGGCACGTCGGTCCGCTCAGGGGCCGGGGCGACCGCGCCCCGCCGGTAGCCCGGCGCGTCCACGGGCGTCTCCCACAGCCGCTCCAGCTCCTCGTCGGGCCAGAAGAGCGTGAGCGAGGTCCCGGCCATGTCGAAGCTGGTGCAGTACTCGCCCACGTGCGGGTCGACCGCGACCAGGCCCGCGTCCTCCAGGAGCCGGGCGACGCGCCGGTAGACGACGAACATCTCCTCGTACTTGAGCGAGCCGAGCCCGTTGAGGATCGGCACGACCCGCGCGCCCTGCGGTGCGACGCCCTCGGGAAGCTCGGTGAGCAGGCTCGTGACCAGCAGTTCGGCCAGGCCGTCGGCGGTCGGGACCGCCTCCTCGCCGATGCCGGGCTCGCCGTGGATGCCCAGGCCGAGCGCCATGCGGCCCTCGGGGACGGTGAACAGCGGCGCCTCGGCGCCCGGCAGCGTGCACCCGGAGAAGGCCACCCCGAACGACCGCGTGCGGTCGTTGGCGAGCCGCGCGGCCCGGGCGACCTCGCCGAGGCCGTACCCGGCCTCGGCGGCGGCCGCGGCGATACGGAACACCGCCAGGTCGCCGGCGATGCCGCGGCGCTTGCCGCGCTCCCCGGCGCCCGCCGAGGCGAGGTCGTCGGTGACGGCGACGCTCTCGCACGCGATCCCCTCGGCCCGCAGCTTGTCCTGCGCCGCATCGAAGTTGAGCACGTCACCGGCGTAGTTGCCGTAGGCCAGGAGCACCCCGCCGCCGTTCTCGGCGGCCCGCGCCACCGAGACCACCTGCTGCGCAGAAGGGGACGCGAACAGGTTGCCCATGGCCGCGCCGTGGGCCAGGCCCTGGCCGACCAGCCCGCCGAACGCGGGGTAGTGGCCCGAGCCGCCGCCCACGACCACGGCCACCTGGCCGCGCGGCGAGGCCGTGCTGCGGACGACCCCGCCGGGCACGCGCCGCACCTGGCGGGCGTTGGCGGCGCAGAAGCCCTCGATCATCTCGTCCGCGAAGTCCGCGGGGTCGTTCCACAGCCGCGTCATCGGCCCACGGCCTCCTTCGATTCGGCGGGCGCCGGCGCGGTGTTCCCGCGGCGGGCGAGCGCCACCATGAGCACGGACGACAGCAGCATGAAGGCGCCGACGATCATCATCGGAACCTCGTAGCCGCCGGTCCAGTCGTGGACGGCGCCGGTCACGTACGGGGCGCTGAAGCCCGCGAGGTTGCCGATCGTGTTGATGAGCGCGACGCCCGCGGCTGCGGCGGCGCCGGTCAGGAACCGGGTCGGCAGCGTCCAGAAGTTCGGCAGGGCCGCGAAGATCGCGCAGGCGGTGACGGTGATGACCGCGATGGTCGCGACGGGCGAGCCCGCGTACAGGGCGAGCGGGATCGAGACCGCGCCGAGCAGGGCCGGGAGGGCGATGTGCCAGGTCTTGAGGCCCCGCTTGGAGGCGTCGCGCGACCAGAAGTACATCGCGATGGCGGCCGGCAGGTACGGGATCGCGGTGATCAGGCCCTTCTCGAACACGTCGAACTCGGTCCCGGCCGCGGCCTGGAAGCCGTCGATGATCGTGGGCAGGAAGAACGCCAGCGCGTACAGCCCGTAGATGAAGCCGAAGTAGACGAACGAGAGCGCCCACACGCGGCCGCTGCCGAAGGCGTTGCGGATCGAGGCGTGGCCCTGGGCGGCCTCGGTCTCGGTCTTCTCGGCCTCCAGGGCGTTCGTGAGCCAGGCCTGCTCCTCGGGGGTGAGCCACTTGGCGTCGGCGGGCTTGTCCTTGAGGTAGAACCAGGCGATGACGCCGACGACGATCGCGGGGATCGCGACGCCCATGAACATGAACCGCCAGCCTTCGAGGCCGAAGAACACGCCGTGCTGCTGGATGAGCGCCCCGGCGAGCGGCGCGCCGATCACGGTGGTGAGCGGCTGGGCGAGGTAGAAGAGCATGAGGATGCGGCCGCGGTGGGCCGCGGGGACCCACATGCTCAGGAACAGGATCGCGCCGGGGAAGAACCCGGCCTCGGCGACGCCGAGCAGGAACCGGAGGGCGACCAGCTGCTCGAAGTTCTGCACCCACGTGAACAGGAGCGCCACGATGCCCCAGCTGATCATGATCCGCGCGAGCCACTTGCGGGCGCCGAACTTGTGCAGGGCCAGGTTGGAGGGCACTTCCAGGAGGATGTAGCCGACGAAGAACACGCCCGAGGCGAAGCCGAACTGCGCCGCGCTGAGGGCGAGGTCGTCGTTCATGCCGTTGGGGGAGGCGAACCCGATCGCGGTGCGGTCGAGGTAGTTGATGAAGAACATGAGCGCCACGAAGGGGACGAGGCGCACGGCGACCTTGCGGATCGCGCTCTGCGCGACCGGCGGGGCCGGGGCGGGGGACCGGGACACGGGGACTCCTGTCATCGACTCTGATGCCATCGTTACGCGCCCAGTTTGGCGAACCGGTTGACCAATTGCAAACCATTGTCTCATATGTTAGGACATGTTTTCGTGGTGTTCACCGTCTTGCATTGCGCGCCATGCCGATCGCGACCCCGGGCGCGGCCGGGTCCCCCTGCGGGAATGCTGGCCGGTACGGCGGGCCGCCGGTACACTCAGCTTCCATGCCCGCCTACCCAGGAGACCAAGCCGCCGAGATCACGGCCTCGCTCGGCGCGCTGCCCAGCAGCACCCCCGTCTCGGAGGTCGCCCGGCAGCTGCTCGACCTCTTCACCGGCGGATCCATCGAACCCGGGACGCGACTGCCCGCCGAACGGCAGCTCGCCACGACCCTCGGCGTCGGCCGCTCGGCGGTCCGCGAGGCCCTCGCCGCGCTCGAACTCCTCGGCATCGTCGACGTCCGCCCCGGCTCGGGCACCTACCTGCGGGGCACCGCCTCCGAACTGCTCCCGCAGACCCTCCGATGGGGGCTCCTCATCGGACGGCGCAAGACCGCCGAACTCCTCGAACTGCGTTCGGGCCTGGAGATCTACGTGGCCCGCCTCGCCGCCGCGGGCGCCGACGAGACCGACCTCGACCTGCTCGGCGGGCGCCTGGCGATCATGGCGGACTCGGTGGCCGACCTGCCGCGCTTCGCCGAGGCCGACCGCGACTTCCACAACGCCCTCGCCCAGGCCGCGGGCAACGCGGTCCTCATCGACCTGCTCGACGTGGTCCGATCCCTGCTCCAGGTCTACGCCGACCGCGCCGTGGCCGACGAGGACAAGGCGCGCACCGCGATCGAGGAGCACGACGCGATCCTGCGCGCCGTCGCCGCCGGGGACGCGGACGCCGCCGCCTCCGCCATGGCCGTCCACATGGCCACCGCCTCGGTCCGCCTCGCCGCCGAAGACGCCTAGGGCGAGTCCGGGAGTCCCGGGCGGCCGTTGCGGTCCGTTCGCCCGCTCGCCGCGCCGTCGGCGCGGGCGAAGCTCGCGAGCCGCACGCGGCCGTTCGCCGCCGACGAACCCCCGGGCGGGCTCAGCCCAGCAGGTCGGGCCGGTGCACCAGGGCCGCGGCGCCGACCAGTGACGCGTCACCGCCGAGCTCGGCCCGCACCACCGCGATCTCGGCCGCGTACGCGTTCACCGCGCCCTCGCCGATCGCGGCCGCCACCAGCGCCGGGTAGTCGTCGGCGACCGCCGCGAACCCGCCGCCGATCACCGCCAGCTCCAGGTCGAGCAGGGTCGAGGCGTTCACCAGCCCCAGGCCCACCGCGCGGGCCGACCGCTCGACCGCCGCGACCGCGACCGGGTCCCCCTCCCGGTAGCCCCGGGCCAGGTCCTCGCCCGTCTCGCCCCGCCAGCCCCGCGAACGCGCCCACGCCACGGTCCGCGGCCCCGAGGCGATCCCCTCGACCGTGGCCGCCTCGACCGCGCCCTCGATCCGGTCGACCACGACCTGGCCGAGGTGCCCGGCGTTCCCGCCGGCCCCGGACACCAGGCGCCCGTCGGCGATCACGCCGCCGCCCACGCCCGTCGAGACCACCATGACCAGCGCGTTCCGCACCCCTCGCGCGGCCCCCAGCCACGACTCCGCCAGTGCGATGCACGTCCCGTCGAGCCGCAGCGCCACCTCGTCCAGGCCCGTCGCCTCGCGCACGAACTCGGTGATCCCGAAGCCCTGCAGCGACGGCAGGTTGATCGGCGCGATCGTGCCCTTGGCCAGGTCCACCGGACCCGCCGACCCGATCCCGGCCGCCGCGACCTCACTCCACTCGGGGGCCGCCGTGCACCCGCGCACCGCCGCCGCGATCGCCGCCTCGGCCACCGCCCGGTCGGCCGCGGCGCTCGCGCCCGTGGCCGCGCGCGTGCGCGTGTGCTCTAGGACCCGGCCGTCGCCGCTTACCAGTGCCGCCTCCACTTTGGTGCCGCCGAGGTCGATAGCCAGAGCCACTGTCATGCCCGAGACTGTACCGAGCGTGACTTGGGGGGTGTCTGGTGATGCAGGCCGCCCGGCATCACCAGACACCCCCTGGCCCCTCCGGGGCGGCGTGAGGCGCTCTCACACCGTGTTGCGCTGCGCCCGCCACGAGTCCAGGCGCCAGTGGACGTCGTCCGAGGCGGCCGCCTCGATGTACAGGTGCACACCGTCCTGCTCCCACCAGAAGAACCCCGCCACCCCGGCCACCAGGCCGCCGAGCAGGAACCCCAGCAGCAGGCCCGTCCCCAGCGGCGTCGACAGCGGGATCGGCTCGGCCAGGTACTCCGCGCCCAGGCTCACGACGACGCCGACGACCGCCACCGCGGCCGCGACCAGCGCGATCGACAACCGCAGGCGCCGCTTGACCCGCGTCCGCTCCACGCTGTCGACGCGCAGCAGCAGCTCCTGATCGCAAGCGGGGCAACGCACCTCGACGAGGATGCGGTCGCTCTCGGGCCGGGCGGACGAGACGCCGAACGTGTCATAGCGGATCGTCTCGCGAAACCCGATGCCGAAGAACAGGTACTTCCGGTCCTTGAGGTGCCCGAGCACCACGTCCACCCGCGTGTCGATATCGCGCATCGCGTCCTCCGTGCCTCGATCCCGCCCCGATGCTAGACCCGCCGCGCCAGCGCACCGCGCGACGGTGACCGGATCGTTCCGCCTCCGGCCGCGATCGTGCCTGTCCGACGTGCCCTCCGGGCGCCAGGATTGACCCATGCAACGCGCACTGATCGTCATCGACGTCCAAGAGTCCTTCCGCCGCCGCCCCAACTGGGCCGCCGTCTCCGACCCGGGCATCGTCGCCAAGGTCGACCGCCTCGTCCAGCACGCCCGCGCCACCGGCGACCTCGTCGTCTGGGTCCTCCACGCCGAACCCGGATCCGGCAACGTCTTCGACCCCGCCGAAGGCTTCGTCCACTACATCGACGGTCTGGAGCCCGAGACCGGCGAGATCGAACTGGTCAAGACCTCCCACAACGCCTTCACCACCACCAACCTCCAGCAGATCCTCACCCAGCGGGGCGTGCGGGAAGTCCTCATCAGCGGCATCCGCACCGAGCAGTGCTGCGAGACCACCGCCCGCGTCGCCTCCGACCTCGGCTTCGACGTCACCTTCGTCATCGACGCGACCGCCACGCACCCCATCGAGCACCGCGACGCGGCCCCCGACCGCACCATCGAGGAGATCCTGGCCGACCCGCTGACCCTCGGCACCGACGCGGTCATCGCCCGGACCGAGTACGCGCTGGCACGCCGCTTCGCGACGATCAGTACCGTTGACGAGGTAACGGCGAGCTGACCGGATCGGGAGGTCCCGCATGACCCGCGTCGTCTTCGTCCTCGTGCAGCGGCTGCACCTGCTCGACCTCGCCGGCCCGGCCCAGGTGTTCTCCACGGCCGCCGACCTCGGCCTGGGCTACGAGCCGCACTACACGGCCGAGACCGAGGACGTGGCCACCGCGCAGGGCCTCCCGCTCCGCGCCGCCACCGCCTGGCCCGACCTCGGCCCGAAGGACCTGGTGCTCGTGCCGGGCTGGCGCTCACCGGGTTCGGCGGGCGGGCCGCGCCTGTCGGCCGACCAGGCGCGGCGGCTGGTCGAGCACCACGACCGGGGCGGCACCGTCGGCAGCGTCTGCTCGGGCGCGTTCGCGCTCGGCCAGGCCGGACTGCTGGACGGGCGCCGCTGCACGACCCACCACGAGCTGCAGGACGAACTGGCGCAGCGGTTCCCGGCCGCGACGGTCCTGCGCGACCGCCTGTTCGTCACCGAGGGCCGCGTCGTGACCTCCGCGGGAATCGCCAGCGGCATCGACCTGGCCCTGCACCTGATCGCGGTCCGCCACGGCCCGGCCGTCGCGGCCCGCATCGCGCGCGGCATGGTCGTCTACGCCCGCCGCGGCGGCGAGGCGTCCCAGGAGAGCGCGATGCTGCGCCACCGCTCGCACCTGTCCGACGCCGTGCACCGCGTCCAGGACGTCATCGACGCCCGCTTCACCGAACCGCTGCCCCTGGCCGACCTCGCCGCCGACGCCGGGGTCTCCGATCGCACCCTGACGCGGCTGTTCAACGGCGCCACGGGCATGACGCCCCTGCGCTACCAGTCCGTGCTGCGCCTCGAACGCGCCGAGCACCTCATCGCCCGGGGCGACACGGTCGAGGCCGCGGCCAGGGCGGTCGGCTTCGCCGACGCCAGAATGCTCCGGCGCCTCCGAGCGGCCGCGGGGGAGCCGCCGGGTTTAGAGGGCGGTGCCGCGCAGCGCCCCGAACGCGCGGACCTCCGCGGCCGTGTAGGGGTCGTCGCCGAGCCGGGGTCCGCGGCCGGTCCGGTTGCGGCAGACCTCCGCGCGCAGCCCCTCCCGGATCAGCGGCACGATCATGCGCCGGTCCCACACCCCCGCGGCTCCTCGGGCGTAGACGTCGAGGAACTCCCGGGCCCGGGCGGCCAGCAGCCCGTCGCCGGCGTCGTTCTTCGACAGCTCCCACGCGGCCCAGGCGAGTTCGCGTTCGGGATAGTCCACGCGCAGCTCGTCCCAGTCCAGGAGGCCCGCGATCGTCCCGCCGGCGCAGATGAGGTTGCGGCGGTAGAAGTCGCCGTGCAGCGCCACGGGGACCGCTCGCGTGCGCCGCTCCCATGCGGCCAGATCGGCGTCGAGCGCCGGATCGCGCAGGTCGCTCCAGTGCCTGCAGTGCGCGCACCGCCGGACCGGATCGGGCCGGGGCCCTACCGGGTCGATCGCGGAGGCGGCCGCGTGCAGCCGGGCGAGCAGTTCGGCGGCGGCCCGGCGCGCCCACCGGTCCTCCCGGTCGAGCTGGTCGCCCGCGATCCACGGCCAGACCGCGACCGGCCGCCCCTCCCAGACCGCGACCGCCCGGCCGTCCGTACCGCGCAGCGGCGCCACCGCTTCGGGGACCACGGCGGCGAACCGCGCCGCGACGCGGTAGACCCACTCCAGGTCGGCGGCGGAGCGCCGCACGGGGCTGATCCGGACGGCGTACCCGGCGGGGGCCGTGGTCCTCCAGATCGCGCACTCGTCGCCCAGGCCGCGCACCGGTGCCGCCGCCTCGACGCGCAGCGCGAACCGCTCCCGCAGCAGCGCCGTCAAGGAGGCGTCCCATCGCTCGGCCATCGCAGCAGTGTAGGAATCGCGTTCCAAGAGTCCGGCCGCGCTAGCGCCCGTTCGCCTCGCACCACTGGGCCCAGGTCAGCGACCCTTCACCGAGTTGGTTCGCCCAGAAGGAACTCCACGAGGTCTGGCTCGGCCCCGGCTCCCGAGGCGCGGCCGCGTAGGCCGGGTAGTCCGCCTCCACGGCCGCCCTGAGCCACGGTTCGAGCTCCCCGAAGCCGCCGAGGGTCCAGCTGCGGGCGTGGTAGACCACGCCCGCGCCGTTCGTGGCGGCCTCGCTCAGGCCCGTGAACGGCGGCCACGGCCCGACCCGGCTCCACAGGCACACCACCGGCAGCGCCCCGCGCGGCACGCGCCCGCCCGCCTCCACCGCGTCCGCGTCGATGCTGAAGTCGAACAGCTCCCAGGTCGTGTAGACCCCGCCGGGCAGGCCGAAGCCCTCCCCGAGGGTCGCGCCCAGATCCGTGCGCGGCGGGATGTCCAGCGACCAGACCAGCCGGCCGTGGACCTCCCGGGGCGGCGGCCCCGCGAAGCCCGCCGTGATCGGGAACGGCCCCTGGTTCACCGGGTCGTTGTTGACCGGCACCACCGGATACGTGCGCCCGTCGAGCGGGTTCCTCCACTCGCGCAGGATCCGGGTCGGCTCCGACGGGTCGGTGTAGAACACCAGCTCCCGCGTGAGCAGGTGCAGCCGGTTGGTCTCCGGCTCCCGGTAGAGGCGCCGGATGTTGAAGCCCTCGAACCCGAACAGCTTGGCGCCGTGGCGAAGCCCGGGCGCGAGCGCGTCCCCGGGCACGTCGGCGCTGACGGCCCCGGAGATCCGGTACACCATGTCGGCGCCGTCGGGCCTGCCCAGCAGCCGCAGATAGGCCCGCCCGAGCGGGTCCTCCACGAGCGAGTAGAGCGGACCGGGATCGGTCGGTTCAGGGTGCGGCATGGGGCCTCCTCAGCGCGGCCGCACCAGTGTCGCCCGGCCCGAACCGGCTGTCAACGGCCGGTTTCGGACATCTGCTCCGGCGCGGCGCCCGTCTTCGGCGGCCTCGCCGCGGGGGAGCACAGCAGCGCGACGCCCACCAGGACCAGCACCACGTAGAACGCGTTGCGCAGCCCCCACTGCTCGCCCAGGAGCCCGATGAGCGGCGGGCCGATGAGGAACGCGAAGTAGCCGATCGTCGCCACCGCCGCGACGCTCGCCGTCGCCTTGCGCGGGTCGTCGGCGGCCGCCGACATGCCCACGGGGAACCCCAGCGACGCGCCCACGCCCCACAGGACCGTCCCGACGATCGCGAACGGCGCCGTCGGACCCAAGATCACCAGCAGCAGGCCGCCGAACGCCAGGAACGCCGACCCGGCCAGCACCGGCACCCGACCGAACCGGTCGAGCATGTACCCGCCGCCGATGCGCCCGGCCGTCATCGCGGTCACGAACACGGCGAAGACCGCCGCACCGCCGGGGTTCGACAGCCCGTAGCCGTCCACCATCGCCAGGCCCAGCCAGTCGTTCGCGGTGCCCTCGGTGAAGCCCATGCCCAGGATGATCAGCCCGATCAGCAGGATCCGCGGATCGGTCCACACGCTCAGGCGGGTGCGCCACCCCGCGGCCGAGGCCGCGGCGGCCTCGGCCGGCTCCTGCGCCGGCTGGAGGAACCGCACCACGTACAGGTCCGCCGCGATCACGAGCACGCCGATGGACACCAGGTGCACCAGGACCGGGACGCCGAGTTGCTCGGTCAGGGCGCCCAGGCCCGCCCCGAGCATCGTGCCGAGGCTGAACCCGGCGTGGAACATCGGCATGAGGGTCTTGCGGATGCGCCGCTCGTTCGCCGCACCGGACAGGTTCATCGCCACGTCCAGCACCGAGTTCCCCGCGCCCAGCACCATGAGCGCCGCGAACAGCGCCCAGAAGTTCGGCGTCAGCCCCGCGATGAGGCCCGCGGCGGTCAACCCGACCGCGGTGGTCCCCAGGCACCAGCTGATCGCCCGCGACGCGCCCATGTGCGCGACGACGTGGCTGGAGGTCAGGAGCCCCAGGATCGCGCCCGCGGCCATCCCCAGGATGAGGACGCCCATCTCCTGCGTCGAGGCGCCCAGGATGTCGCGGATGTTGGGGATGCGCGCCGCCCAGTTGGCGAACACGAAGCCCGACAGCGCGAACACGGCGAACACCGCGTTGCGCCAGCGGATCAGGGCGGGATCGGTGCGCTCGCGCAGAGCGGAGTTGGTCACGGCGGTCCAATCGGACGGTACGGGCACGGACCCGGGATCGGGCACCGGACCAGCTTGCCCCTCGCCCGGCCGTTCGACAAACGGATTCGATCCGTACGCGGCGGCGAATCCGCGCTCCGGCGCGCATACCGGCCCGCGCTCGGGACCGGTCCCGAGGATTCCGCGGACGAGTTCGTTACATTGGAGGACATGTCGCGCTTCCACCCCCGATCCGCGTCGATCAGCGTGGACTTCGGCACCTCGCACACGGTGGCCTCCATCCGCCGCGCCGACGGCCGCGTGCACCAGCAGCTGTTCGACGGCTCCCCGCAACTGCCCTCCGCGGTGTTCCTCGGCGAGCAGGGCGCCCCCGTCACCGGCGCCGACGCCCTCCACCACGGCCGCCGCCAACCCGAGCGGTTCGAACCGAACCCCAAGCGCCGCATCGACGACGGCACGCTCCTCCTCGGCGACCAGGAACTCGAGGTCACCAAGGTCATCGCCGCCGTCCTGTCCCGCGTCGCGAACGAATGCCGCCGCACCGTCGGCGGCCTCGGCTCGGTCACCGTCACCGTCCCCGCCGCCTGGGGGCCTACCCGCCGCCACGTGATCGCCGACGCCGCCCTCGCCGCCGGACTCGGCCGCGTCGACCTCGTGCCCGAACCGGTCGCCGCCGCGAGCTACTTCGCCGAAGCCCTCGGCAGCGACATCCCCGTCGGCTCCGGCGTCGTCGTCTACGACCTCGGCGGCGGCACCTTCGACGCCACCGTCCTGCGCCGCACCCCGACCGGCTTCGACGTCCTCGCCGTCGACGGCGCCGACGACCTCGGCGGCCTCGACTTCGACCAGGCCCTCCTCGAACACCTCGCCGCCACCGTCCAGCCCGGCGACGACCGCTGGCCCCGCCTCACCGCACCCCAGACCCCGGCCGACCAGCGCCACCGCGCCGCCCTCCTCGAAGAGGTCCGCCTCGCGAAGGAGCGCCTCTCGCGCATCGCCGCCACCGACCTCACCGTCCCCCTCCTCGACTTCGACGTCCACCTCACCCGCGACGAGCTCGAACGCGTCGCCGGACCCCTCCTGCGCCGCACCGTCCGCATCACCCAGGGCGTCATCCGCGAATCCGGGCTCGAGACGCGCCAGGTCGCCGGCCTGTTCCTGGTCGGCGCCGCCAGCCGCATGCCCCTGGCCGCCACCCTCCTGCACCGCGAACTCGGCATCGCCCCCGCCGCGATCGAGCAGCCCGAACTGGCCGTCTCCGAAGGCGGACTGATCGCGCCCGCGCTGGCCTCCTCGCCGCCCGCACCGGTCCCCAGCCCGGGACTGCCGCCGCAGACGGCCGCACTGGCGACGACGCCGTTCGTCCCGCACGCGACCGCACCCCAGGCCACCGGCCCGCTGCCCGCGGCGCCGAACGGGCCTCCGCGGCGACGCCGATCCCTGATCGTCGCGGCCGCGACGGCCCTGGTGATGGTGGTCGGCACCGCGGTCGCCGTCAAGCTCCTGGACCGGGCCGAGACCGGCACCATCGAGGCCCTCGAGACCGGCGCGACGGTGGAGGAGACGCCCGCGACCGCCGATCCGACGACCACCGCCGGGTCCTCGATCCCCGAGGACTGGGTCGCGGTGGGCGAGTGCATGTACGAGGAGACCGACCTCGGCGAGAAGTGGACCGTCGACTGCGACGACCCGGCGGCGTTCTGGAGCGTCGTCAAGACCGACTCCGAGAACCCCGTGACGATCGTGGACGCCTCCGTCGCCGACTACACCCAGGCCGAGGCCATCTGCGGCGCGCGCGTCGGCTTCCGCACCCCCGGGGAGCTGTGGACCGACTACAACTACATCTACGACACCGCGACCGGCCTGACCGACCAGTTCTTCTGCCTCCAGGCGATCCGGGTCGCCGACGAGCAGGGGCGCCTCCCGGTGGTCCCCGGCGTGGGCGACTGCTTCGACGACGACGAGGAGTGGACCACCGTGGACTGCGCCTCCGAAGGCGCCCTCTACCGCGTCACGGACGCCGAGGTGATCGACCCGCCCGCGGCCATGACGGAGGAGGAGATCCAAGGCCGGCTCGGCGGCTGCCCCGAATCCTCGAGCTACCCGTGGTCCATGGAATGGCGCGACCTCGTCTCCGGGGTGATCTGCTTCGAGGACCTCTAGGGCCGGAGTCCACCGACTCGGCCCGCCGGGCCCTCCGCGGACATACGCTGCACACATGGGATTGCGCCCGCTCCCGAGCGGGTACCCCGCCCAGACAGCACCAAGGAGGTCCACATGATCGGTTTCATCGTCGCGGGGCTCGTCATCGGCGCACTCGCGCGCCTCATCAAGCCCGGCAAACAGCGCCTCGGCATCCTCGCCACGCTCCTGCTGGGCCTCGTCGGCTCGGTAATCGGCGGCACCATCGCGAACCTGCTCGGCACCGGTGACATCTGGGAGCTGAACGTCCTCGGCTTCGTCGTGGCCGTGATCGCCTCGATCCTGCTCATCGGCGTCGCCGAGAGCATCGCCTCGAGCCGCCACAAGACCGCCCACTAGCAGCGACATCACCGCGGGGCCGGCCTTTCGGGGCCGGCCCCGCGACCGCGCGCCTACACCCGCTTGCGGCCCCACGCCTGGAACAGCACCGCCGTCGTCGCCACCGGCAGCATCCGCACCGACTCCCCGCGCCCGGCCGCCCACCGCAGGAAGTCCGCCACCGACGGCCGGATGCCCCGCAGCGTCAACTCCACGCCGTGGCGCGCGCACTCGGCCACCAGGGCGTCGCGGTCCACCAGCAGCGCCGGATCGTGCACGCCCCGCACCGCATAGCGCGGAATCCGCTCGGCCAACCCGATCGCCAGCCACCGGCACAGCATTGTCGCCGCGAGCGTGTCGACCACCAGCAGCCCCCCGGGGCGCAGCAACCGGCACGCCTCCGCCACCGCGCCCGCCAGATCCGGAACGTGCTCCAGGATCTCCCCGGCCACCACCACGTCCGCGCACCCGTCGGCCAGCGGCACCGCGCACACGTCACCGAGGACACTGTGGACGCCGTGCGAGGCGGCCTGCCGCAGCGCCGCCGCCGAACGGTCCACCCCCACATGCGCGTACCCCCTGCCCTCCAGATGCGGCGCCAGCAGCCCGGCACCGCACCCGAGGTCGACCAGCACCGCACCCCGCGCCGGAGGGATCAGCTCGGCGCGGGCCGCCGCGAGCCAGTGCAGCATCGCGAAGACGCCCCGCGGGCGCCACCACTCGCCGGCGAGCCGCTCGTAGAGTCCCGGATCGTTCGGCACGGGCCGTCGGGGCGAAGACTCGCTCTGGCGTCGCATACCGCCAGAGTGGCACACTGTCGGACATGAAATCGGCTGCGGCGATGACGAAGGCACTCCTCCTCGCGTCCCATCCGCTTCCGGCACTGGCGGTCACGCTCGTCGCCGCCGGACTCGCCCTCACCACCGACCGGCCGCTCTCGGGCGTGATCGCCGTCGCCACAGCGATACTCGCCGGCCAGCTCTCCGTCGGCTGGCTCAACGACCTCGTCGACGCACCCCGCGACGCCCAGGCCGGCCGCGCCGGGAAACCCCTGGCCGCGGGGGAGATCCACCCCGCGATCGTCTCCATGGCCATCGCCCTCGCCGCACCCGCGGCCGTGCTCCTGACACTGCTCTCCGGCGTCCCGGCCGCACTCGCGCACCTCGCCGCGCTCCTGTCCGCGTGGGCCTACGACCTCGGCGTCAAGGGCACCCCGTTCTCCGTGGCGCCCTTCGCGATCTCCTTCGGACTGCTCCCGGCGATCGTCTCCCTCGGCGAGCCCGGCGCGCCCTGGCCGCCGCCGTGGCTCATGGCGGCCGCCGCCGCACTCGGCTGCGCGGCCCACTTCGTCAACGTCCTGCCCGACCTCGCCGACGACGCCGCCACCGGCGTCCGCGGCCTGCCGCACCGCCTGGGCCCCTTGGCCACCAAGCTCGCCGCCGCCGCCCTCGTCCTGACCGCCTCGGCGCTCCTGGCGTTCGCCCCGCCCGGCCCGCCCTCGACCCTCGTCCTCGCCTCCGTGCCCTTCGCCGCGGCCGTCCTCGCGGTCGGACTGGTCCTGGGCCGCAAGCCCGGCTCGCGGGCCGCGTTCCGCGCCGTGCTCCTGGTGGCCCTTGTCGATGTCGTGCTCCTCCTCCATACTGGGGTCTCCGCCGGTTGAGGCCGGCCGGATCGATGCGCGGGCCCGGTTTCGCAAGCGGGCCAACGGGGCACTGATCGCGGGACGGCCGGCGCGCCTCCCCGCGCGACCGGGACCGCCCCGACCCGAGGAGTGAGCGCCTGTGACGACCGGAACCCCCGACGACCATCCGGCGGTGGCGCTGGCCCGCGAACTCGCGCCGCGCTTCGCCGACCGCGCCGGGGCCCACGACGAGCGGGGCCGGTTCCCCGAAGCGGACTTCGCCGACCTGCGCGAGGCCGGACTGCTGGGCCTGATGGTGCCCGCCCGGCTCGGCGGGCACGGCGCCACGTTCGCCCAGTACGCCGCCGTGGCAAGGGAACTGGCGCGCGGCGCGGGTTCGACGGCGCTGATCTTCAACATGCACGCGTCGGTGACCGGCGCCCTGGCGCAGACCCCCGACCACCTCATCCGGGCGCTCGGCGCCCCCGAAAGCTCCTTCGCGGCCCGCGACAAGGCGCTCGCGGCCGCCGCCGACGGCGCGCTGTACGCGGTCGCCATGAGCGAGCGCGGCGGCGGCTCCCGCCTGTCGCGCACCACGACCGCCTACCGCCGCACCGAAGGCGGCTACCGCATCACCGGCGCCAAGGCGTTCGTCTCCGGCGCCGGGCACGCCGACGCCTACCTCGTGACCGCCCGCGACGGCGAGAACGAGGACCCGCAGGTCTCGCACTTCCTGGTGCCCGCCGGCGAGGGCCTGCGCGTCGAAGAGACCTGGAACTCGCTCGGCATGAGGGCCACCGGCAGCCACGACCTCCACCTCGACACAGAAGTGCCCGCCGAAGCACTCCTGGGCGGCATCGAAGGGCTCGCGCTCGTCCTCGCCGAAGCCATGCCGCAGTGGCTGGTCGCCTCCTACTCCGCGGTGTACGCCGGGGTCGCGCGGGCCGCCGTGGACGCCGCGGCCGACCACGTCCGCTCCCGCGGGCTCGACGGCCTCGCGTCCGTGCGCGCCCGCCTGGGCCGCGCCGAGGCCGCCGTCGCCGCGGCCGAACTCGTCGTCGCCGAGGCCGCCGCGCGCATCGACGCGAACCCCGGCGAAGACGACACCAACCGGTGGGTGTGGCGCGCGAAGCTCATCGCCGGCGACACGGCCTTCCAGGTCGCGTCCTCGCTGCTGGAGGCCGCCGGGACCTCGGCCTCGCGCCGCGGCCACCCCCTGGAGCGGCTCTACCGCGACGCCCGCTGCGGCGCACTGCAACCGGCGACCTCCGACGTGTGCGCCGACTGGCTCGGCGCCGCCGCACTGGGCGCCGACCCCGACCACGGCACCGGGACGCCGCGGTGGTGAACGCCTCCATCACCGGGATCGGCACCGCCCTGCCCCCGGAGTACACGCAGGAATGGCTGTGGGACAACGCGTTCCGCAGGCACTTCAACGGCAGCCGGATCGCGCGGCGCATGTTCGAGAGCGCCGGCGTCGAGCGCCGCCACTCGGCCACGGCCCCCTACGAGTTCGCGGACGTCGCGGCCTGGTCCACCGAGGCGCGCATGCGCCGCTACGCCGACCGGGCCCCGGCCCTGGGCCTGCGCGCCGTCCGCGAGGCCCTGGCCGACGCCGGCGTCGGCGCCGAGGAGATCGGGCTGCTCGCCGTCGCCTCGTGCACCGGCTACGGCACCCCCGGCACCGACATCGAACTGGCCGCCGCCCTGCCGCTGCGATCCGACGCCAGGCGGCTCCTGGTGGGCCACATGGGCTGCCATGCGGCGCTGCCCGCGCTCGGCGCGGTGAGCGACTACGTCGCGGCCCACGACCGGCCCGCCGTCCTGCTGTGCCTCGAGCTGACCTCGCTCCACCTCCAGCCCGGTTCGACCGACATCGACCAGGCGGTCACGCACGCGCTGTTCAGCGACGCCGCCGCCGCGGTGGTCCTGCGCCCCGGCGAGGGCCTGCCGGGCCTGCGGGTCGTGGACGTCGCCGCCCGGACCGACACGGCCAAGAACGCGTACATGACCTGGCGCGTGACCGACCTCGGCTTCAAGATGGGCCTGTCCCCGCAGGTGCCCGACGCGCTCGCCGAGCACGTGGGACCCCTGGTGAAGGACCTCCTCGGGCGGCACGGCCTCGACCCGTCCGAGGTCCGCTCCTGGGCCGTGCACCCCGGCGGGCCGCGCGTGGTCGACGCGATCGAGGAAGGCCTCGGCCTCGACCCGACCGCCCTGGACGTGCCGCGGCGGGTCCTCGCCGAGCACGGCAACTGCTCCTCGGCCACGGTGCTCCTGGTGCTGCGCGAACTCATGGACCGCGGGCTGCCGCCGGGCCCGCTCGTCGCCCTGGCCTTCGGACCCGGCCTGACCCTGTACGCGGTCCTGATGGAGGTCACCGCCTGAACCGGCGCCGCCCGAACCGCGCCGCCCGAAAATCGTGCTGCGCCGCCGCGGCCGCCCGTGATAGGTTGCCGCCCATGTCCGCTCCCGAAGCGTCCAGACGGGGGCTGCCGGTCCGCCGGTAGCCCGCGACGCCGCACCCGACCCGGTCCCCGGGTCCATCGGGATGCCCGCAGCCTCGATCAAGGCTGCTCTCTCTCCGCGCGTCCGCAAGGCTCCGACGGCCTTCAGGGCCGCGCCGAGGACCCCTGCCGGGCGCTATCCGGCCCATTCGCCCGCTCGCCGCGTTGTCGGCTTCCCAGATACAACACCGGTATCTGGGAAGCCTTCCGCCTTGCGAGCGAACAAATGGACTCGGATAGCGCCTCGCCCGGAGTCCTCGGCGTGGCCCCACCCGTCCATTCCTTCCACGCATCGGAGTCTTCGCAATGCCGTTCCTTCTCCACATGCTCGCCGTCGCCGTGTTCGCGCAGGGCTGCTCGGAGTTCATGTTCGCCGGGCTGCTGCCCGACGTCAGCGCCGACCTCGGCGTCACCGTCGCCCAGGCGGGCCTGCTCACCTCGGCGTTCGCCGCCGGCATGGTGATCGGCGCGCCGGTCATGGCCGCGCTCGGGCGCCGGTGGTCGCCCCGAGGGGCCCTCGCCGGGTTCCTGGCCCTGTTCATCGCCGCCCACGTCGTCGGCGCGCTCACCGACCGATTCGGGCTGCTGCTCGCCACCCGCGCCGTCGCCGCCATGGCCAACGCGGGCTTCCTGGCCGTCGCCCTCTCCACCGTCGCCGCCCTCGTCCCCGCGCACGCCAGGGGCCGGGCGCTCGCAACGGTCCTGGGCGGCACGACGCTCGCGCTCGTCGCCGGGGCCCCCGCCGGGGCACTGCTCGGCGACGCCTTCGGCTGGCGCTCGTCCCTGTGGGCCGTCGCGATCGTCGCGGCCGCGGCCCTGCTCGCCGTGCTCGCCGCCGTCCCCGCCCGGACCGACGCGACCGGCCCGCGGCCGGTGCTGCGGGCCGAACTGGCGGTCCTCGCCCGGCCCTCGCTGCGACTCGTCCTGGTCCTGGCCGTCCTGGTCAACGGCGCGACCTTCGGCGGCTTCACGTTCCTCGCGCCGCTGGCCACCGACGCCGCCGGGCTCGGGGCCCCCTCGGTCCCGGTCGTGCTGGCGCTGTTCGGCCTCGGCGCCTTCACCGGAGTGTGGACGGCCGGGCGCCTGGCCGACCGGCACTGGCGGACCCTCCTGGCCGCGGGCACGCCGCTCCTGCTCCTGGGCTGGATCCTGCTCGCGTCCAGTGCCGGAAATCCGGTCGCCCTGCACGCGTTCGCGTTCGCCCTCGGGGCACTGTCGTTCGCCGTGGGCGCCACGCTCATCGGCCGGACCATGGCCGCCGCCCACGGCGCGCCGACGATGAGCGGGTCCTATGCGACCGCCGCGCTCAACGTCGGCGCGATGCTCGGCCCCGCCCTCGCCGGCATCGGCTACGACGCCTTCGGACCGCTCGGCCCGCCGCTGGCGGGCGCGGGCCTCGTGCTCGCCGCGGTCCTCACCGCCGCGGCGCGCAAGGCCCGGCGCCCGCAAGCGCTCTCGTAGACGAAGCGACCGGCGAGAAGGGGTCCCGCCGGTCGTCGCGACCGCCTACCGGATCGGCTAGGGCTTCGGCCGCGGCCAGCGGGCGGCCTTGGCGGCGCGCGCGGCGAAGTTCCGGGCCACCAGCGACGCCGACCCGGCGATCGCGGTGAAGTTGAACGCCATCTGCACGCACATCACCACCCGGGCGACCTGCCCCTGCGCCGAGACGTCGCCGAACCCCACGGTCAAGAGCGTGCTGAGCGCGAAGTACAGGGCGTCCACCCGCGTGCGCAGGCCGGAGAACTCCTCGGGCCGGTGCACCGCGACGCCGTAGTCGACGAGCGCGAACACCAGGAGCCCGGCGACGATCCCCACGACCAGCGTCCCCAGGGGCGCGTCCGGTTCGCGCAGCTGCCGCACCGCCTGGCGCCCGATCACCAGGGCGATCAGGACGAGCAGCGCCAGCGTCAACGCCCCCCGCAGGACCAGTGCGGCCGCGCCGGCGTCGGCGCGGACCGGCACGACCGCGTACGCGACCACGAGCGCGGCGCACGCGAGCAGGTAGCGCACCGCGGGCGGCAGCCGCCGCGGCGTTCGGTGCTCCTCCACGGCGCCTCCTAAGCCTCGGCCGGTTCGGGGGCCGCGTCCCCGGCGGCCCGCGGCCGTTCGAGGAGCCGCCCGGTCACGAACGCGATCACGACGGCGACGAGCACGACCGGCGTCATGCCCGTGGCGTCCGATCCCAG
This sequence comes from Glycomyces harbinensis, assembly GCF_900101745.1. Lineage (GTDB taxonomy): Bacteria > Actinomycetota > Actinomycetes > Mycobacteriales > Micromonosporaceae > Glycomyces > Glycomyces harbinensis. The sequence goes on from NZ_FNAD01000001.1 coordinate 412,643, forward strand.
CAGCAGCGTCACGAGCACGGCCGACGAGACCGGCAGCGGCAGGACCGCGGCCGTGGCGGCGGCCATGCCCGCGGCCATCGCCGGCGCCGTCCCGTATCCGGGCAGCGCGCCGAGCAGGACGCCGACGGCCGCGCCCATGAACAGCGCCGGGAAGATCGGGCCGCCGCGCAGCGCGGCGAGCGAGACCGCGTACGCCAGGCCCTTGCAGACCAGCAGCGCCACGAGCGCCCACGCGCCCGGCACGTCGCCGCCCGCGGTGAGGACCCCGAGCGTGTCCTGACCCGACAGGAGCACCTCGACCGGGCTGCGCCCGGTCAGCAGCGCGTACGCCGCGGCGCCGACGGCGGTGACCGCGACCGCGACCAGGGCCAGGAGCGCCGGACGCGCCGCGGCCCGCGGTGCGAGCGCGTGCCCGAGCCGGTGCACCTGACTGATCCCGGCGGCCACGAGCACCGCCGCGGGGACCGTCCACAGCAGATCGGCGAGGTCGGGCCGGGCCGGGCTCTCCAGGCCCGGCAGCGTCAGCGACGCCACCGGCAGGCCCGTCCAGGCGCCCATGCCGGTGAAGACGAGCGCGCCCACGCCCGCCGACAGCAGGCACGGCAGCACCACCCGCGTGAGCCGCGGACCCGAGAAACCCACCGCTTCCAGGATGAACACCGCCGCGATCAACGGACTGCCGAAGATGACCGCGACCGCGGCCGCCGAACCGGCGACGCCGATCATCCCGCTCGCGGGCGTCCCCTCCGCCGGACCCCAGCGCCGCGACAGCAGCACGGCCAGACCGGCGCCCACGGCCATGAGCGGCGCCTCGGGGCCGAGCACGACGCCGAGCGGCAGGCCGCCGACCGCCGCGAGCAGCACCCCCGGCAGATGCGAGGGCGCGACCGCTCCGGCGCCCAGGCCGTCGATCGGCACGTGCCCGCCGGCGCCGGGCAGCCGCGTGATCGCGAGCGCCACGATGAGACCGCCGGCCGCCAGCCACGGCGCCGGCCACCACCAAGGGACCGGGTCGAGCCCCCACTGGTGCGGCAGCTCCACCCACACCAGGTCCGTCAGCCAGTGCAGCAGCGCCAGGAACGCGAAGGCCGCCACCGACACCGGTACGCCGACGAGCCCGGCCGCTCCCAGCAGCCCCAAGTACCCGCGGGTGCGCGCGAGCTGCTCGAGCCGATCCCCAGCCGGCGTCGGCTCCATCGCGCCCACCTCCTCCCACCGGACCGTGCGGTCGCCGCACGCTGCACTGTGGATCCTCCTACGCCGCGGCCCCGGTCGCCGGGCAATCGGAAGGAACGCGCCCGCCCGCGGCTCAGACCGCGGCGGGCCGCAGCGCCGCCATCGTCCGGTCCAGGCACGGCGCGAACGCCTCCGGCTCGGCCATGACATGCGTCATCGTCGCGTGCAGGCACGCGAACGCCCCGCCCACGGTCGCGCGCAGCACCAGCACGTCCGTCGCCCGGCCCGGACGGCACGCCGCCCGGTGCAGCAGCATCTCGGCCAGCGTCCGCTGCAGCCGGTCGAGTCTGCCCAGATACGCCGCGAACAGCCGCGGACTGCAGTCGACGATCCGCTGGAGCGCCGCGTCGTGCTCGCGGCAGCCCGGATCGGCGTAGCGTTCAACGATCGGATCGAACGACCGGCGCAGCGAGTCCCACTCGGACTCCTCGGGCGGACGTGCCGTGAGCCGCTCGGCCATCTCCTCGCCCAACCGCGCGAGGCTGTCGAGCACCACCTCGTCCTTGGAGGCGAAATAACGGAAGAAACTGCGCTGCGACATGCCGACCGCGGCCGCGATCTCATCGACCGTCGTCTCCTCGAAGCCCTTGTCCACGAACAGCGACTCGGCGGTCCGTGCAATCCGCGATTGCACGGCCCGACGTGACACTTCTCGCAGACTCCCACCGGCGGCCATGACCCGGATGGTAGCAACTGCAATGATTGACAGTCACTGACACATACTGAAGACCCGCCCGCCCCACACCCGGGCGCACCGAGCGGGTCCGAGGTCGCCAAGGAACACCACCACCGAAGGAACCTCCCCGAATGACCGTTGACCAGCGACCCCCCGACACCCCCGAGGCGCCCGACGCGGCCCCCGAGACGACGGCCGACACCCCGGCCGAACAGGGCATCCCGCGTCAGATCAAACTCGTGCTGGGCGTGCTCCTCGTCGCCGCGTTCGTCATGATCCTCAACGAGACCGTCATGGGCGTGGCCCTGCCCCAGCTCATGGAGCAGTTCAGCGTCACCGCGGCCACCGTCCAGTGGCTCACCACCGGGTTCATGCTCACCATGGCCGTGGTCATCCCCATGACCGGGCTCATCCTCCAGCGCTTCACCACCCGAACGGTCTTCATCGCCTCACTGGCGCTCTTCACCGCCGGCACCATCCTGGCCGCGTCCGCACCGGTCTTCCCCGTGCTCGTCGCCGCCCGCGTCATCCAGGCCAGCGGCACCGCGGTCATGCTGCCGCTCCTGATGACCACGGTCATGACCTACGTCCCGGCCGACCGCCGCGGACGCACCATCGGCCTCATCACCATCGTCATCGCCGTCGCCCCCGCGATCGGCCCGACCTTCTCCGGATTCATCCTCTCCCAGCTCAGCTGGCACTGGATGTTCCTGTCCGTCATCCCCATCGCGGTGCTCGGCCTCATCCTCGGCGCGGCCCTCATCAAGAACCTCGCCGAACCGCGGGCCGTCAAGTTCGACCCGCTCTCCGCGCTCCTGTCCGCCGTCGCGTTCGGCGGGATCATCTACGGCCTCAGCAGCCTCGGCGAAGCCGCGGCCGGGGCCGACACCCCCGTCCCGCCCTACGCCGCGATCAGCGCCGGCGCCGTCTCCATGATCCTGTTCGTCCTGCGCCAGCTGCGGCTCCAGCGCACCGACTCCGCCCTGCTGGACCTGCGGCCCTTCCTGTCCCGCTCGTTCACCGTCGGCGTCATCATGCTGCTGATCTCCATGGCGGCCCTGTTCGGCTCGCTCATCCTGCTGCCGATCTACCTCCAGAACGTCCTGGGCCTCACCACGCTCCAGACCGGCCTGGTGGTCCTGCCCGGCGGCCTCGCCATGGGCCTGTCCGGCCCGATCGTCGGACGCCTCTTCGACCGCCTCGGCCCCCGGCCGCTGGTCATCCCCGGGTCCTTCGGCGTCGCGGGCGCGCTCGCCCTCCTGACGCTGCTCGACCAGGACAGCCCGACCTGGTTCGTCGTGGTCATCCACGTCATCATGAGCCTCGGCCTGAGCCTGCTCATGACCCCGCTCATGACCTCCTCGCTCGGATCGCTGCGAGTGGAGCTGTACTCGCACGGCAGCGCCATCCTCAGCACCCTCCAGCAGGTCGCCGGGGCCGCCGGCACCGCCGTGTTCATCACCCTGATGACCACCGGCACCGCCGCCAGCCTCGACGAGGGATCCACCCAGGTCGCCGCCGAGGCCGCGGGCGTCCACCTGGCCTTCCTGTGGGGCACCGGCATGGCCCTCGTCGCCGTCGCCGCCGCGTTCCTCGTCAAGAAGCCCGAGAACGCCCCCGCCGAAGGCGACGCCATCATGTCGCACTAGAGCGCACGAGCACACCGCCCGGCCTTCGAAAGGAGGCCGGGCGGTCCGCGTTCACCGCCCTACCGGAAGTCCCTCGACGGCGCCGACGGGCTGTTCAGGTCCAGGACCGTGAGCTTGTCCGCGACGACCATCGGCATCGTGTCCCCGAGCGCATCGTGCGGCTTCTCGACCGTCCCCCTGATCCGCATTGCCCTCGCCACCGTCGCGACGTCCTGCCACCGCTTCCACAGCCCCTGCGAGCACACGACGTTCGCGATCCCCGTCTCGTCCTCCAGGCTCAGGAACGTCACGCCCTTCGCGGTCGAGGGGCGCTGGCGGTGCGTCACGATCCCGGCGATCTCGATGCGCTCGCCGTCCTCGGCGAACGGGAGCCGGTCGTGGGGGAGGACCCCGGCCGCGTCGAGCGAGGCGCGGACCAGCTCCATCGGGTGGGTCTCGACCGACAGGCCCAGGCCCGTGTAGTCGGCCCGGGCGAGTTCGGCCGCGCTCATCCCCGGCAGGGTCGGCGGCGGCGCGGCCGGGCCGGTGCCGGGGATCGTGCCGGGCCGCTCGTCCACGGTCCCGGCCGTCCACAGCGCCTTGCGGCGGTCCGGTTCGAGGCTGCCCAGGGCCCCGGCGACGGCGAGCTTCTCCAGCCGCTCCTTGTCCAGCCCGGCCCGGCGCGCCAGGTCGGCGAGGCTCTGGAAGGGCCCGTCCGCCCCGCGCGCGGCGACGATGCGCTCGCCCGCGGGAGCCCCCAGCCCCTTGACGTTGTCGAGGCCCAGCCGCAGGTCGGCGACCCCCAGCAGCGGCGGCTCGCACGGCCGATCGGTCGGGACGAGCGAGGCGACCTCCTCGCTGGCGTTGACGTCCGGGGCCAGGGCGGTGAGCCCGTGGCGCTGCGCGTCGGCGATCAGCGAGGCGGGGGAGTAGAAGCCCATCGGCTGGCTCGCCAGGAGGCCGGCGTAGAACGCGGCCGGGTAGTGGCATTTGAGCCACGCCGAGGCGTACACCAGGTGCGCGAAGCTCGCGGCGTGCGACTCGGGGAAGCCGAAGTCCGCGAACGACTTCAGCTGCTCGTAGATCTGGTCGGCCTGCGCGCCGGTGATGTCCCGCTCGGCCATGCCCGCGTACAGCCGCTCGCGCAGCCGCTCCATCCGCTCGGCGGACCGCTTGGCGCCCATGGCCCTGCGCAGTTGGTCGGCCTCGCCCCCGTTGAACCCGGCCGCGTCGATGGCGATGCGCATCAGCTGCTCCTGGAACAGCGGCACCCCGTAGGTCTTCTCCAGTGTGCGGTGGAGGACCTCGGGGACGAGGTGGCGCCACGGCTCCCCGTGGCGGCGGCGCAGGTACGGGTGGACCGCGCCGCCCTGGATCGGGCCGGGGCGGATGAGCGCCACCTCGGCGACGAGATCGGCGAACTTCTTGGGGCGCAGCCGCGGCAGCGTCGCCATCTGCGCCCGCGACTCGACCTGGAAGACGCCGACCGTGTCGGCCCGGCACAGCATGTCGTACACGGCCTTGTCCTGCGGCGGGAGCATGGCGATGTCGACCGTGTCGCCGTGGAAGTCCGCGACGAGGTCGACCATGCGGTGGAGCGCCTCCAGCATCCCCAGGCCCAGCAGGTCGAACTTGACGAGTCCGGCGTCGGCGCAGGCCTCCTTGTCCCACTGGAGGACCGTGCGGTCCTTCATGCGCGCCGGCTCGACCGGGACGATCTCGGCGACCGGCTGCTCGGTGAGCACCATGCCGCCGGGGTGGATGCCCAGGTGCTGGGGCAGGTCGGCCAGCTCCTTCGCGAGCTCCTGCACCGCCGCGGGCACGGCGCCGGCCTCGTCGGGGTCGAGGCCGCTCCAGCGGTGCAGCCGCTTGGACCAGGCCGTCGCCTGGTCGTGGGAGTGCCCGAGGGCCTTGGCCGCGTCGCGGACCGCCGAGCGGGGCCGGTAGGTGACCACGTTGGCGACCAGGGCGGCCCGGTCGCGCCCGTACTTGCCGTAGACGTACTGGATGACCTCCTCGCGGCGGCCCGACTCGATGTCGACGTCGATGTCCGGGGGCCCGTCGCGTTCGGCCGAGAGGAACCGCTCGAACAGGAGCCCGAACCCGATCGGCTCCACATTGGTGATCCCCAGGGCGTAGCAGACCGCGCTGTTGGCCGCCGATCCCCTGCCCTGGCAATAGATGTCGTTGTCCTTGCAGAACTTCACGATGTCGGCGACGATGAGGAAGTAGCCCTCGAACCCCAGGGCCTTGACGACGCGCAGCTCGTGTTCGAGCTGCTTCCAGGCGCCGGTGACGCGCTCGGTCGCCCGCGGCCCGTAGCGCTCCTGCGCGCCCTCGACGATGAGCTCGGCGAGGTAGGAGAAGTCGTCGGAGCCCTCCCGCACGGGGAACCGCGGCAGCCGCGGCTTCAGGAGGTTGAGGTCGAAGGCGATCTCCTTCGCCAGCTCCGCCGCGCGCGCGACCGCCCCGGGGACGTCGGCGAACCGCAGCGCCATCTCCGCGCCGCCGCGCAGGTGCGCCGCGGTGTTCGCGCCCAGGTGCGGGTCGGCGGCGGTCAGCGGGCGCTGCGACCGGATCGCGGCGAGCGCCGCGGCGACCCGGGCCCGGCGGGGTGCGGCGTAGTGGGCGTTGTTGGTGGCGACGACCTGGACGCGGCAGCGGTCGGCCAGGCGCGCGAGCGTCTCGATGCGCCCGGTGTCGCCGGGCAGGTCGTGGCAGGTCAGCTCGACGGCGAGGTGGTCGCGCCCGAAGGCGTCGACCAGTTCGCGCAGCCGCGTCTCGGCCGCGGCGTCCCCGCCCGCGTCCAGGGCCCGGTTGAGCGGCCCCTTCCGGCAGCCGGTGAGCACGGTCCAGTGCCCGCGCCGGGCCTGCTCGGCGAGCGCGGCGAGGTCGTAGCGGGGCAGGTCCTTCTCGTCGGTCGCCAGTTTGGCCTCGGTGATGGCCCGGGAGAGGCGCCGGTAGCCGATCGGCGAGCGGGCCAGGACCACCAGGTGCTCGCCGGCCGGGTCGGCCTGGCCGCGCCGGGGCCGCTGCATGCCGAGGTTGAGTTCGGCGCCGAAGACGGTGGGGAGGCCGAGACCGCCTGCGGCGGCGGCGAACTCGGAGACCCCGTAGAGGCCGTCGTGGTCGGTGACGGCAAGCCCGGTCAGGCCCAGCCGGTGCGCCTCGGCCGCCAGATCGGCGGGGGAGTCGGCGCCGTCGGCGAACGAGTAGTGGGAGTGGGCGTGCAGCTCGGCGTAGTCAGTCATACCAGCCGACCGCCCTCCACCGACCGCCCTCGCAGGCCAGGAGCGCGGCGCTGCCGTCGGCGAGTTCGACCTGGAGGCGGGCGTAGCGGCGGGCCTCCTCGCTCCACCAGCGCTCGGACACCGGCCACGGGCCGGCCCAGGCGGTGATCCGGATCCGCTTGCCGCCCAAGGCCACCAGCGCCGGGGCGGCCGAGAGGTCGCCGCGGGCCAGGGCGACGACGGGCGATCCGGCCGCGTCGAGGACCGCGAGGGCCTCGCCGGTGCCGATGAGCGCCGGGAGCGGGTCGGGCATCCTGCCCGGCCACGGCCCCGAGGGCGGCGGGGGCGCGGGTTCCACTTCCCAGGCGGCGCTGCCGGACCGCTCCTCGAGGCCGCGGCCGTCGGTGACGGCGGGGACGCGGACCGCGTCGGGGCCGAACAGGCTCTGGGCGTGCCGCAGGGCGGCCTCGGCCCGCACGAGGGCGGCGCCCTTGGCCCCCCACAGGCCCCGCCCGGCCGCGACCAGGCCGATGAGCCCGCCGGGGGCGAGTTCGAGCATGGTGACGGCGTTCGCGGCCTCGTCCTCGGTGCCGCCGGAGGCCGCGGCGGCGGTGAGCCAGCCCTCGAACTGCCAGCGCACCCGCCGGGACAGCTCGGCGGCGGTGATGGCGGGGTCGATCTGCCAGGTGCGGCGCCGCTCCAGGCCGCTGCCGGTGCGGGCGGTGACGGTGACGCGGGTGCACGCGAGGTTGCGCCCGTCCAGCGTCGCGAGCAGCCGCTCGGCCAGGGGCCGGGCGGCGAGGACGGCCTGCTCGACCGTGGCGTACGGGGTCTCGGGGACCTCGGTCACCGCCAGCTCCGGGGCGACCGGGCGGGGCGCGAGCGGGCGGGCGAGCCGCCCGGCGGCGAGGAGCTGGGCCCGGCGCACGGGCGCGCCGAACCGCTCGGCGACCGCCTGTCCCGGCAGCGCGCGGAAGGCTCCGAGCGTTTCGATGCCCAGGTGGCGCAGGGTCTCGCAGGTCTCGGCCTCGACCAGTCCGGTGGCGAGGAGGTCGCCGATGTCGCGTCCGGCGAGGAAGGCCGCGTCGCGTCCGGCCGGGACGATCCGGCCCTCGCGGGCGGCCAGGACCGCGGCGAACAGGCCGTCGGCGACGCCGGTGAGGCAGTCCTGGTCCACGAGGGCGGCGACGGTGTCGATGAGCCGTTCGCAGAACGCCGCCTCGTCGCCGGCCCCGGCGCGCAGCGGGACGGCCGCGCAGCCCGGTTCGAGCACTTCGACGTAGGGGGTGAGGAGGTCGAGGGCCTCCAGGACCGGTTCGAACGCGGCCGCGTCCTCGCCGTTCCAGTCCACGAGGCGCATGACCAGGATTCGGCTCGGGGCGCGGCGGACCTGCGCGCTCACCGTGGTTCGCCCCTCCGCAGCTCCGCGGCGGGGCGGGACCGCAGGTCGACGACGTCGCCGGCGTCGCCGCCGTAGGGCCAGATCCGGGCGCGGCGGGTGCCGCCGCTGCGCCAGCGGGCGGACACCTCCAGCTCGCAGGCGTCGAGCCGCCCGGCGCCCCAGCGGCGTCCGGCGTTCTCGCGCAGGCCCTTCCAGTGGGCCCGGGCCACGTCGAGGCGGGCGTCGGCGCCGGCCACGAGGCGGGTCTCCCACCAGACGATCGCGGTGCCGCTCCTGCGGGCGCGGGCGGTCAGGCGGCGTGTCTGCGCCGGGGTGAGGCCTTCGCTGGGCACCACCACGGCGGCGACGCCTTCGGCGAGCGTTCCGGCGGCTTCGGCGACGAGCGTCCCGGGGTCGACCAGTGCGATCCGGCCGAGGTCGACCCCGGCGGCGACCGCCGCGGGCGGGTAGAGGTGCGGCATCCCGACCAGGGCGCACCAGGCGCCGGCCGTGGTCGGGCCGGCCAGGAGGCGCCACAGCAGGGAGGTGGCGCCCCGCCGGGTGGCGGTGATTGCGGTCACTGTTGCGAGTCCGGCGTGGGGGAGGAGCGCGGAAATGTCGGAGGTGACCGGGAGGATGGCCCTCGGGGGTCGCATCGTGCCCGGCACCTCGGCCGGGCGTGTCGGGGCCTCGGCGGGCTCGGCCGCAGGGCGTGCCGCGATGGCGGGCCGGAGGTCCGCGCCGGTGCGCAGCCCGAGCTCAGCGGCCAACGCGGCCGCGACCGTTGTCGCCACCAGAACCCCCGTGTGTGTCGAACATGTGTATCAAGATCAACTTACCGAACTGCGGGGCGAGTGCAAGCTCAAACTGGTGTTCGATAAATCTCGCGCGCCCGGTGTGGTCGACGCCATGGCACTCGTCCGGGTGACAATGCCGCCGCGGTCCCCGATTCCTGTCGCACCCGCGAGCAAGGATCGCCGATACGGTCCCCGGGTGGGTGGGGGTTTGGGACGGTTCCCCTACCTAAGGTCCCCACGGCCTCCAGTCCTTCGCGCCGCGCGTCCGCGCCGCGCTCTCAGCGCTCCGTCGAACGGGAACGGGCCGGCCGCCGGAGGTCGTCCGGCGACCGGCCCGTTCCGCTCACGGGTCCCGGCGGGCATCAGTCCGCCACGCGCACCGGCGGCCTCGCCTCGTCCTCCTTCAGGCCCAGCCGCTCCGTCGGCACCCGGTAGGTCTCCCTCCCGGTGAACACCGCCACCGCGTTGACCAGGCACAGGACCGCGGTGAACGCCGCGACCCCCAGCCACGCGCCCTTGTCGTCCCCGGCGATCGCCACCGCCACCGTCGGCAGGAACCCGCTGATCGCGAACCCGATCTGCGTCCCGATCGCCATGCCCGACAACCGCACCCGAGCGGTGAACATCTCCCCGTAGAACGAGGGCCACGTCGCGTTCGCCGCCTGGTACACCAGGCCGAACATGAGGATGCCGATCGTGAAGATCAACGCCCAGCTGCCGATCGAGATCGCCCACAGGTACGGGAAGATCAGCACCGCGCAGCCCAGCGACCCGGCCAGGAACACCGGCTTGCGCCCGAAGCGGTCGGCCGCCGTGCCCCACAACGGGATCGTCGCCACCGCCAGGATGTTCGCCACCACCCCGACCCACAGCATCGGCGTGCGCTCCAACTCGATCGTGTTGACTGCGTAGTTGAGCGCCCACACCGTGAAGATCGTCGAGACCGACGCGATGAGCGCCGCGCAGACGACCCGCAGCACGTCCGCCCAGTGGTCGCGCAGCAGCACCGCCAGCGGCAGGCGGACCGTGTTCCCGGCCTTCGCCTCTTCCTCGAACACCGGCGTCTCCTCCAGCCGGCGCCGGATCAGGTACCCGACCACCACCATGATCACGCTGGCCCAGAACGGGATGCGCCAACCCCAGCTGAGCAGGTCCTCCTCCGGCAGCGCCGCCACCGGCAGGAACGCCGCCGTCGCGATGAGCTGCCCGGCCTGCGTGCCGCTGAGCGTCCAGCTGGTGAAGAACGCCCGCCGGTGCGCCGGCGCGTGTTCCAGGCTCATCGAGTTCGCGCTGGCCTGCTCGCCCGCGGCCGACAGGCCCTGCAGCAGGCGCAGGGTCACGAGCAGGATCGGCGCCGTGACGCCGATGGCGTCGTAGCCGGGCAGGCAGCCGACGAGGAAGGTCGAGGCGCCCATGAGCAGGAGCGTGAAGACCAGGACCCGCTTGCGCCCGAACCGGTCGCCGACGTGGCCGAGGATGATCGCCCCGAGCGGGCGGGCCGCGTAGCCGACGCCGAAGGTGCCCAGGGCGAGCAGGGTCCCGGTGGCGGGGTGCTCCGAGGGGAAGAAGACCTTCCCGAACACGAGCGCGGCGGCGGTGCCGTAGATGAAGAAGTCGTAGTACTCCAGGGCGCTGCCGATCCAGGCGGCGACGGCCGTCTTCCTCGGTGCGCCCCGGGAGCTGAAGCCCGGAGGGGTGGGGTGGTCTGACACGGTGATCTCCTCTGGCGGTGCGCCATTGCATGGGCAGCGAGACGCAGTCTTCCCATCCGAGGACGATGAACGTACTGGATAGTTATGTACTGCTTGGTTAATCACCGATCATTCGCCAGGCGCGCGCGCCTGTCAAGAGGGCGCGGGTACGGGAGTGGTGCAGCTGGGAGCGCAAGATGCATCGGCCTGCATCAATGTTGCGGAAGTGGCGGCAGGGGGGCGGGGGACTCGGCTCAGCGGGCGGTGAGGTACTCGACGACGAGGTCGCCGATCATCCTGCGGTAGTGCTTGCGCAGCCCGGGGTCGAGGAGGTCGCGGTGGAAGATCGCGTCGAACGTGTGCCGGTTGGCGATCCGGAAGACGCAGTAGGAGCTGATGAGCATGTGGACGTCGAGGGCGTCCACGTCCTCGCGGAAGACCTTCGCGGCCCAGCCGCGCTCGAGGATCCTGCCGATCACCTCGCGCACCGGCATCGACAGGCCCGGCAGCGCCTCGGACTGGCGCAGGTGCCTGGCGCCGTGGATGTTCTCGATGCTCACCAGCCGGATGAAGTCCGGGTGCGACTCGTGGTGGTCGAAGGTGAGCTCGGCGAGCTGGCGCAGTGCGGCGACCGGGTCGAGGTGCTCGACGTCGACCTCCTGCTCCAGGGAGCGGATGCCCGCGTAGGCGCGCTCCAGGGCCGCCAGGTACAGGCCCTCTTTGCTCTCGAAGTAGTAGTAGATCATCCGCTTGGTGGTGCGGGTCTTGGCGGCGATCTCGTCGACCCTCGCGCCGGCGTAGCCGCTGGCGGCGAACTCGGTCGTGGCCACGTCGAGGATCTCGGCCCGGGTGCGCTGGGGATCGCGTGCGCGCTCGCCGCCCGCGGCGTCGGCCGGGGCGGTGGGAGGCGGCGGCGTGATCAAGCGATCCCTTCGAGGACGGTGACGGGGGCGTTGCAACTCTAACTCGCGCCGCCCCGCCGGCACGGCGGCCCTTCCCGGTGCGCCGCATCCGGTCGGCGTACGCACCGGTCCGCTCGTCCCGCTGCGCCTCTTCACAAAGCACCCGAACGTTGATAGTTTGAAGTATCTAGTTCGTACATTAGGTCTGACCTCCGAGGAGACCACGTGCCGACCACTCCCACACCCCCCGACGCCACCCTCGTCGGGCTCATCGGCGCCGGGATCGGGCCCTCCCTCAGCCCGGCGATGCACGAGCGCGAGGCCGACGAACTCGGCCTGCGCTACCAGTACCGGCGCCTCGACCTCCTCGACCTCGACCTGCCGCCCGAGCGCGTCGGCGACCTCGTCGAGGCCGCCCGGCTCACCGGCTACACCGGACTCAACCTCACCCACCCCGTCAAGCAGATCGCCGCCGCCCACCTCGACACCCTCTCCGAAGAGGCCGCCGTGCTCGGCGCGGTCAACACCGTCCTGTTCACGGGCGGCAAGTCCGTCGGCTACAACACCGACGCCTCCGGCTTCGCCCGCAGCGCCATGACCGGCCTCGCCGACGCGGCCCTGGACCGGGTCGTCCTGCTCGGCGCCGGCGGCGCCGGGGCCGCGGTCGCCCACGCGCTGCTGGGCATCGGCGCCGGAACGGTCCGCGTCTTCGACCTCGACGCCGACCGCACCGCCCGCCTGGTCGACCGGCTCGGCGCCCACTTCGGACGCGACCGCATCCGCGCCGGGGCGACCGGCGGCCTCGAGGCCGCGATCCGCGACGCCGACGGCCTCGTCCACGCCACCCCCACCGGGATGCGCGAACACCCCGGCACCGCGGTCCCGCCCGCGTTCCTGCGACCCGACCTGTGGGTCGCCGAAGTCGTCTACTTCCCGCTGGAGACCGCCCTGCTCGCCGCCGCCCGCGCGGCGGGCTGCCGGGTCCTCGACGGCGGCCGGATGGCCGTCTACCAGGCCGTGGACTCCTTCCGGCTCTTCACCGGCGTCGAACCCGACGCCGACCGGATGCTCCGTCACTTCGACGGCCTCGCCGCCCGGCGGGAGGGCTGACCCCATGACCGCACCGGCACACCGCCCCCGCCTCGGCATCGCGACCGTCTGCCTCTCCGGCACCCTGGAGGACAAGCTGGACGCCGCCGCGGCCGCCGGCTTCGACGGCGTCGAGATCTTCGAGAACGACTTCGTCGCCGCCGCGCTCACCCCCGAGCAGGTCCGCGCCCGCTGCGCCGACCTCGGCCTTGCCATCGACCTCTACCAGCCCTTCCGTGACTTCGAGGCCGTCCCGCCCGACCTCCATGAGGCGAACCTGCGCCGCGCGGAGCACAAGTTCGACGTCATGGAGCGCCTGGGCGCCGACACGATCCTGGTCTGCTCCACCGTGTCCCCGGACTCGGTGGACGACGACGACCTCGCGGCCGAGCAGCTGCACCGCCTCGCCGAACGCGCCGCCGACCACGGCATCCGCATCGCCTACGAGGCCCTGGCCTGGGGCCGGCACGTGAGCACCTACGACCACTCGTGGCGGATCGTGCGCCGCGCCGACCACCCGGCCCTGGGCCTGTGCCTCGACAGCTTCCACATCCTCTCCCGGGGCACCGACACCGCCGCGATCCGCGTCATCCCCGCCGAGAAGCTGTTCTTCCTCCAACTCGCCGACGCCCCGCGCCTGCACATGGACGTGCTCAGTTGGAGCCGCCACCACCGCCTGTTCCCCGGCCAGGGCGCGTTCGACCTCACCGGCTTCCTCGACCTGGTGCTCGCGACCGGGTACACCGGCCCCTTGTCGCTGGAGGTCTTCAACGACGTGTTCCGCCAGGCCGACCCGCGCGTGGCCGCGGTGGACGCCCTGCGGTCCCTGCTGAGCCTCCAGGAATCGGTCGCGCGAGAAGGATCCGACCGCGCCCGCGCCTCGGTCGGCGGACTGCCGTCGACGCCGCCCGTGGAGGGGTTCGCGTTCGTCGAGATCGGCGCCGGGCGCGAGGCCGAGCCCCAGGTCGCCGCCGCGCTGGACGCGCTCGGCCTGGCGCGCACCGGCCAGCACCGGTCGAAGCCGGTCGCGTTGTGGCAGCGGGGGAGTGCGCGCGTGCTGGTGAACGGCGGCGTCGAGGACCCGGGCGCCACCATGGTGGCCGCGATCGCCGTCGAGAGCCCCGACCCGGCCGCGTCCGCCCGGCGGGCCGAACGGCTGCACGCGCCGATCCTGCCGCGCGAGCACCGCGCGGGCGAGGCCGACCTGGCGGCCGTCGCGGCCCCGGACGGCACCTCGGTCTTCTTCTGCCGCACCGAAGCCGCCGAAGGCTGGACGGCCGACTTCGCGCCGACGGGGCGACCGGCGGCCGCCGACGTCGGCCCGACCGCGGTCGACCACGTGGCGCTGACCCAGCAGACCGACGACTTCGACGGCGCGGCCCTGTTCTACCGCACCGTCTTCGGCCTCCACCCCGAAGTCCCCGCCGAGGTCGCCGCCCCCTTCGGGCTGGTGCGGAGCCTGTCGATGACCGATGCGGCGCAGCGGGTCCGGATCGCCCTGAGCGTCGCGGCGGTGCGCCGCGGCGACTGGGCCCCGGGGGTGCCGCACCCGCAGCACGTGGCCTTCGCGACCGACGACGTCGAGCAGGTGGCCCGGCGGCTGCGCGAGCGCGGCCTGCTGCTGGCGATCCCGGACAACTACTACGACGACCTCGACGCGAGGCTCGCGCTCCCTTCGGACCGCCTGGCGTCCATGCGGGAGCACTCGCTCATGTACGACCGGGACGAGCACGGCGCATTCCTGCACTGCTACACGCCGGTGCTCGGTTCGCGCGTCTTCTTCGAGGTCGTGCACCGCATCGGCGGCTACCGCGGCTACGGGGCGTCGAACGCCCCGGTCCGCATGGCCGCCCACCGCCGCGCGCGCCTCCAGCGGTCCAGGCGCGCCCCGGCACCTGACACGCACTAGCATCGGCATGGTGAGCGCACCGTCCGTCATCCTGTTGGCGATCGCCATTCCCAGTGGCGCACTGGCCCTGTTCGCGCTCGTCTTCTTCCTTCTCGGCCGGAGGATGCGGCGACTGCGCCGCGAGGGCCGGGTCACCTACTCGGCGAAGACCTCGTCGGACAGCAACGCGAACTTCACCGGGTAGGCGACCGCCCCCGTCCGGGCGGCGGGAACCCGGCTGTTCAGGGGTTACCCGCGGGTTCCACGACTGGTATCTTCACGAAAGTTATCCACGTCACTCTCGGAGGTTCCTGTGGTCGCAATGCCGCGCCTGCCCGAAGGATTCGCGTGGGGGGTCGCCACCTCGGCCTTCCAGATCGAAGGCGCCCCGGACGAGGACGGCCGGGGCCCGTCCGTGTGGGACGCCTTCGTCGACACGCCCGGGAAGATCCGCGACGGCCACACCGCCCGCACCGCGTGCGACCACTACCGCCGCTACCCCGAGGACGTCGCCCTCATGAAGGACCTCGGCGTCGACTACTACCGCTTCTCCGTCAGCTGGCCCCGCGTCCAGCCCACCGGGACCGGCCCGGCCAACGCCCCCGGCCTCGACTTCTACGAGCGGCTCGTCGACGCCCTCCTCGAAGCCGGCGTCAAACCGATGGCCACCCTCTACCACTGGGACCTCCCGCTGGCCCTCGAAGACGACGCCGACGGCCCCGGCGGCTGGCTCGACCGCGACACCGCCCACCGCTTCGCCGAGTACGCGCGGCTCGTCGCCGAGCGCCTCGGCGACCGCGTCGACCACTGGATCACCCTCAACGAGCCGTTCGAGCACATGGCCCTGGGCTACGCGCTCGGCGAGCACGCCCCCGGCCGCACCCTCCTCCTCGACGCCCTCCCCGCCGCCCACCACCAGCTCCTGGGCCACGGCCTCGCGACCGCCGCCCTCCGCGCCGCCGGCGCCGGGCACGTCATGCTCACCAACAGCTACACGCCCGCGGTCCCCTTCAGCGGCAACGAATCCGACCTCGCCGCCGCCAGCGCCTACGACGCCCTCCACCGCGGCGTCTTCACCGACCCCGTGCTCCTGGGCCGCTACCCCGACCTGTCCGCCTACGGCCTCGGCGACACCGCCGCCGACCCCTCCGCACTGCCCTTCGTCAAGGACGGCGACCTCGCCGCCATCGCCCAGCCCCTCGACGGCCTCGGCGTCAACTACTACAACCCCACCCGCCTCGCCGCCCCCGCACCGGAGACCGTGTTCCCCTTCGACATCGCCGAGTTCGACCACGCCCCGACCACCGACTTCGACTGGCCCGTCATCCCCTCGGGCCTCACCCAGACCCTCGTCGACCTCACCCGCGACTACGGCGAGGCCCTGCCGCCCCTGTGGGTCACCGAGAACGGCTGCTCCTACGACGTCGCCCCCGGCCCCGACGGCGCCATCGACGACCACCAGCGCATCGACTTCCTCGACGCCCACGTGAGGGCCCTCGCCGACGCCCTCGACCAGGGCGCCGACGTCCGCGGCTACCTCGTCTGGAGCCTGCTCGACAACTTCGAATGGGCCGAGGGCCGCCACCAGAAGTTCGGCCTCGTCGACGTCGACGAGCAGACGCAGGACCGCACCCCCAAGGCCTCCTACCACTGGTACCGGTCCCTCATCGCCGACCAGGCCTGACCGATGACCACCACCCCTCAAGCCCCGCCCGCCGCCCTCACCGAACCCCGGCGCAACGTCGGCCCCGTCTGGATCGGCGGCATCACCAGCGCCGTCCTCGGCCTCTACATGGCCTTCTTCACCCCGATCCAGGTGCTGCTCCCGCTCCAGCTCGCCGCCATCGACGAGGACGGCAAGGTCGCCGCCTTCGGCCTGGTCACCGGCGTCGGCGCCCTCGTCGCCGTCATCGCCAACCCCCTCGCCGGGGCCCTGTCCGACCGCACCACCGGGCGCTTCGGCCGCCGCCACCCCTGGACCCTCGGCGGCGTCCTCATCGGCGCCGCCGCCCTCGCCCTCCTGGGCCACCAGTCCACCGTCCTGGGCGTGCTCGTGTGCTGGTGCCTCGCCCAGGCCGCCCTCAACGCCGGATACGCCAGCGTCAACGCCGGCATCCCCGACCACGTGCCGGTCCGCCAGCGGGCCGTCGTCTCCGGCTGGATCGGCTTCCCCCAGGCGCTCGGGCTCGTCCTCGGCGCGGTCGTGGTGACCGTGCTCGTCACCGACCTCGCCGCCGGCTACCTCGTGATCGGCCTCGCCGCCGTCGCGCTGGCACTCCCGTTCGTGCTGTCCACACCGGATCCGCCGCTGCCGCGCCGCGCCCGCCCGCCCTTCTCGTGGCGCGCGCTGCTGGGCGCCTTCTGGGTCTCGCCGCGCGCCCACCCCGACTTCGCCTGGGCCTGGTTCACCCGCTTCCTCGTCATGCTCGGCAACGCGATCGGCACCCTCTACCTGCTGTTCTTCCTCCAGGACGCGGTCGGCTACGAGCGGCTGTTCCCCGGGCGCAGCGCCGACGAGGGCGTGCTGATCCTCGTGGTGCTCTACACCGCCGGCGTGGTCGCCACCTCGGTCGTCGGCGGCGTCGTCTCCGACCGGATCGGGCGCCGCAAGGCCCTGGTCGCCGCGTCCTGCGCGGTCATGGCGTTCGCGGCGCTCCTGCTGACGTTCTGGCACACGTGGCCCGCGGCCATCGCCGCCGCCGCGATCATGGGCGCGGGCTTCGGCGTGTACCTGTCGGTCGACCAGGCCCTCATCACCCAGGTCCTGCCCGCGGCCACCGACCGCGCCAAGGACCTCGGCATCATCAACATCGCCAGCACCGCACCGCAGGTCCTCGGCCCGGCCCTCGCGGCACCCGTCGTCGCCCACTTCGGCGGCTACGGCACGCTCTACGCGCTCGCCACCGTCGTCACGCTCCTGGGCGGCGTCCTGGTCTGGAAGATCAAGTCCGTCCCCTAGTACTCTGCGGCACTTGGCGTTGTCGTCGCTGAGGCCGGCCGCTGCCCAGCGGCGGACGTGGATGTCGCTCGGAGCGGCGTGGCCGGTTCGCAGGTGGAGCAGCGCCTGGTCAGGAGGGCGGGGCGGTATCCGGCTCCTGCTATGCTCGGCGACGTACCGCACCGGTGGCGGCCTCCAGCATCCTTGCGCTCACGCGCTGTCCTCGTGGAGGTCTTCAATGCCCGATATTCATGTGCGCCCCTTTCGCCGCAGCGACCGCGAGCAGCTCACCGATCTGGTCAACGCCCATGTTCGCGCGGTCGTCCCGGGCTTGTCGGTGCCGGTCAACACCGTCTTGAGTGCGCTTGAACGAGAAGCCGGGGAGTTCATCACCGACCCGTGGGTCACGGATCGAGTGAGCTTGGTGGCCGAGCAGCGTGCGCGTGTCGTGGCCGCCGCGCACCTCCTGCGGTACGGTGCCGGCGAGGAGGTCGGGGATTTCTATCGCGACGCCGGCGAGATCCGGTGGCTGGTGCACTGGCCCGCTGCGTCGTACTGGCCCGACTCCGCACTCGCTGCCGAGGCCCTCATCGCCGCCTGCCTCGCCCAGATGCGCCGTTGGGGCGTCTCGCGCCGGTACGCGGACGGGTCCCTGCCGGCCCCTGGCGTGTACGGAGTGCCCCAGCAGTGGCCGCACATCCGCGGCCTGTACGAGCGCGCCGGGTTCGCCGACCAGGGACGCACTGAAGTCCTGCTGCTCGCCGCGGTCGACGAGATCCCGACCCCGGGCACGGCACCGCTGGAGACACTGCGGCTGCGCCGCACGCTCGGGGTGAACGGGACTCGGCTGGCCGCCTGGCTCGGGGATGAGGAGATCGGGTGGATCGAGGTGGACACCGGCCTGGCCGAGGCCGGTCGGCTGGTGCGCCTGGGCGGGTGGGCGGACGTGGGCAACCTCGAAGTCGACCAGGCCTATCGCCGCCGCGGGGTGGCGACCTGGCTGGTTGGCCAGGCCGCGGAGTGGCTGCGCCTGGGTCGGATCGACCGGCTCCTGGGCTACGCCACGCCCGATGAGAAGGACGGCTTGGAGTTCCTGCACCGGGTCGGCTTCCGCGAACTGACGCGGACCAGCCGGGACTGGATCCACCTGGCGGACAGCTGAACCCGGTGGCCCCGTCCGCGGCCCTCGCGCGCACCGGCCGAGCGTGTTTTCCCAGGCTGACCGGCCTCGGCTCCCAAGCGCCGCAGCAGTACTAGGGCCTGTCCTGTGGATCAGGACGGCGCCGCACGCCGTAGAGGCGGTCCAGGTCCAGCAGGGCCACACGGGGATCGCGGTCGGCGGCGGCGCCCAGTTCGGACGTGAACCCGGTCAGCGAGAACACCCCGAAGACCGCGTGCTCGGTGCGGTACCCCATGCCGGTCAGCATCCCCGCGATGTCCCGCAGCCGCTCCAGCGCGCCGGTGCCCTGGCGCTGCCCGGTCGCCTTCGCCTCCCCGATGAAGGTCACCGCCTTCCCCTGGAGCGCGAGGACGTCGACCTCGTACTTGGCCCGACCCGCGTTGTCGTGCACGTTCGCGGTGCCGACCTCGCCGAACCCCTCGGGCCGCCCGAGGTCCTCGGGCGCGAAGCGGTGCACCCACTCCCGGGCCAGCTCCTCGAAGTGCGGGCCGAGGATCTGGGACCGGAACGTGTCCCGCATGGCCCCCCACACCTGCTCGGACCGGCCCAGGTCGAGCTGCCCGAGCCGCGGGGCGGTGATGAGCCGGTCGAAGCGGATGACCGGGTCGCGCACGCTGATCGAGGAGCGCCCGCGCACCAGGTCGGCGCGCCGGGCCACGTACCCGGTCGACTCCAGGGTCCGCAGGAGCGGGCGGACCGCGTCCTTGCTGCGGCCGGTCTCGGCCCCGATCTTCGCCAGCGACGTGGAGCCTCGGCTGATCGCGCCGAGCACGTCGTAGTACGCCGACCGGTCGGAGATCCGCGGGTCCTCGCGCAGCAGGTAGTCCACCTCGGCGGTGGTGAACACGCCCAGGCCCTTGCTCAGCAGCGTGTCGGGCACCCACTGCTCGAACTCGGCGGGGCTCTGCGGGGTGCGGTCGATGAGCTGCCGGTAGCCGGGGTAGCCGCCGACGCACGCGTGGACCTTCAGGTTCGTCTCGGGGTCGGCGATGCCCCAGAGGTCGGCGGTCTGGCGGTAGTCCAGCGGGCCGAGCTGGAGGTCCACCATGGCCCGGCCGCGCAGCGGCCTGGTGCCCGACAGGAGCTCGCGCATGACGCTGAGGGCGGACCCGCAGAGGATGACGCGCCCGCCGGGGCCCTCGCCGCGCTGCGCCCGGTCGAACAGCAGCTGGAGGATGCCGGGCAGCTGCGGGGCCTTGGCCATCGCGTACGGGAACTCGTCGATCACCAGCAGGGGCGCCCGGCCCGCCGGGGCGGTGCGGGCGGCGACGTCGAGCGCGGTCACGAGCAGGGACTCCCAGTCGGCCGCGGCGCCTCCGGTGATGCCGCCGTGCGCACTGACGGCGGTCGCGAACCGGGCGCGGGCCGCGAGGTCGCCCTCCTCCTGGACGCACGCGTGGTAGAGCCCGCCCACGGCGCCCGCGGCCGCGGCGAGCAGGTGCGTCTTGCCCGCGCGGCGGCGCCCGGAGACGATGCCGATCCGGAGCGCGCCGTCGCCGCCCGAGCCCAGGAACCGCTCCAGCACCTGCCACTCGAGGTCCCGGCCGATGATCGAATCGGGCTTGTCCACGCGCGCCTCCACTGCCGCGGCCCCCGGCGGACCGCACTCGTGTCATCCAGACTACACGAATATCGTGTAGTTGTGACTACACGATATTCGTGTAGTTCCAGATGCACGGGACTGGAGGCACCGAGGCCGCTCCTATGATGAGGCATGCGCTTCCTGCGACTCGCGTCGAACTGGCTCGACCGAGCCGAGGGCGACCCCTTCACCTGGCCCTACTGGATCGACGTGAGCGTCTCAGGACCCGAACCCGCGGTCGCCATCGCCGAAGGCGTCGCCCACGGCGCCTCAGGCGGCCGGTTCACGGTCGAGGAGGCCCTGAAGCCGGAATGGCGCGCCCGCTTCGACAAGGCCGAAGGGACCTGGCTCCTCCCGTACCTCGAGCGGCTCGCCGCCGGCGACGGCGTCGCCGAAGCCGAACTCGTCCGCGCCTTCACCGGCCTGCACGGCCGCGAACCGGAGTCCTACGACTGGGACTGACCCCGCCGCACCTCACGCGGTCGTCGACGACACCGACCGGTACTGCGAGGGCGCGATCCCGTACTCGCGCGCGAACGCCTGCCGCAGCGCCTCCGCCGAGGCGAAACCGCACCGCGCCGCCACCCGCGACACCGGCAGATCCGAGGCCGACAAGAGCTGCGCCGCCGCCGCGAGCCGCGCGCTCCTGACGTACCGCCCCGGCGTCTGCCGCAGCTCCGCCCGGAACAGCCGCGTGAGGTGCCGCGGACTGACCCGCGCCAGCCTTGCCAGCGCCACCGTCGACAAGTCCCCGTCCAACCGCTCGGCCACATGGTCGGTCACCTTGCGCACCAGGTGATCGGCCGCCGGCGCGGCCGTGAACACGCTCATCTGCGCTTGATTGCCCGGCCGGTGCAGGTACGTGACCATCGCCCGCGAGACCCAGCGGGCCACGTCGCCCCCGAAGTCCGCCTCGATGAACGACAGCGACAGGTCCAGGGCGCTCGTGACCCCCGCGGCGGTGTAGACGTTCCCGTCCTGCACCCAGATCGGCCGCGGATCCACGGTGACCTTCTCGTACTCCTCGGCCAGCCGCTGCGCGAAATGCCAGTGCGTGGTCGCCCGCCTCCCGTCGAGCAGGCCCGCCGCCGCGAGGACGCTCGCCCCCGTGCACAGCGAGGCCACCCGCTCGCTCTCGCGCGCCAGGCGCCGCACGTGGCCGACCAGGCGCTCGTCCCGCGACGCGTCCTGGTGCCCCAGCCCGCCCGAGACGACCAGCGTCCCGATCGGCCCCCGCACACGCTCGAGCGCCGCCTGCGCGTTGAGCACCAGACCCGAGGAGCACGTGATCGCCCGCCCGCCCGGCGTCGCCAGCGTGAGGTCGTAGCCGAGCCCGGGATCGATCACGCGCACCGCGTCGAGCGTCGTGGTCACGCAGGCGATGTCGAGCAGTTCGGCGTCGTCGTAGCCGACGACCAGCACCCGATGTCGTTCCATGCCCTCCACCATAGGTCCGAAAGACCAGGATCCCAAGATTTCGGACCTGCCGGTCCCGCACGCTTGACCACCCCGCGCCCGGGGCGGATCGTGGAACAGGTCAGATACCCCCTCTAGGTATACGAGGAGCACCTCATGACCACCGCGACCCCCGACAGCCCGGCCCGCACGGGCCACCCCGTCCGCGCGGTCCTGCGGCGCTGGCCCGCCGTCTTCGGCGCCGCCTTCGCCGCCTTCGTGAGCTACGGCCTCGCCTCGGGCGCCGAGCTCGCGCCGATCCTCACCGCCTCCGGCCTCGTCTACCTCGGCGCGGCGGCGCTCCAGAAGCGCGGGGCCGCCTGGCCGGTGTTCGCGGTGACCTTCGTGGTCATCGGCGCCGCCGACTTCACGCCCTGGCCGGACGCGCCCACGTGGGTCCTCATCGCTCTCGCGGTGCCGTTCACCGTCTACGGACTGCTGCGCGGCGCCGCCCGCCCGGCCGAGGGCCTGCCGCTCCAGGCGATCGGCATGGCGGTCTTCGGCGGGGCCGCGGCGGTCGTGATGCTGGTCGGCGGCGACTTCGGCGCCTACCTGGTGGCCGCCGGACTGCTCGGCCACGCCGCCTGGGACGTGCACCACCACCGCACCGGCCGCGTGGTCGTGCGCTCGATGGCCGAGTTCTGCTTCGTGCTCGACACCCTGATCGCCGTCGCGATGGTGGTCGTGGCGCTCAACGGCTGAGGGCAAAGCGTTGGAAATCGTCGGAAATCGTTGACAAATGAACGTCCGATGCGGACCATATATTGAAAAGGGTCGATGTGACCGCGAACCTTCCCTCGCGGTCGCATCGGCGCCCCGACGCGAAGGCGGTCATCATGACGAACACCCCCAAGGGCAGCTCCCGGCGCACCGCCCTGCGGCGGATCGGGGCGGTGGCGGCCGCCGCGGCCGCCGCGCCGCTCCTCGGCCCGCTCGACCCCGCGAGGGCGGCCGACGCGGCCGCGGACCGGATCGGCGCGGCGGCCTGGGAGACGCTCGTCGACGGTTCGTTCGCGAGCCGCGCCGCTCTCGAATCCTCCTGGAACTACCTGTACCCGTGGGGATCGGACCACAACGGCACCGCCCGCATGTACGCGAGCCCGACCGACACGAACCACCTGTACCTCTCGCCCAGCGGGGTCCTCAACATCAAGGCCACGCGCATCACCTGGAACGAGGGCAACAGCTCGAAGGACCCGTACCTGCCCATCCGCTACCACTCGGCCGCCATCCACGCCAAGCGCCAGGTCCTGGTCAGCGACCGGTACCCCGACTACGAGATCCGCGGCGAGTTCCAGGCGCCGTCCGCTCCGGGCACCTGGCCGGCCTTCTGGATCACCGGCGCCAACTCGTGGCCGCCCGAGAGCGACATCCTGGAGTACAAGGGCGACAACCGGAACTGGTTCAACACCTACGACGGCGCCTGGGAGAACACGCTCGTGTCGGTCTCCTCGCCCGGCAGCTGGCACGAGTACCGGATCTGGATGACCAAGACCAGCGGCACCGACGTGCAGATCCACTACTACCTCGACGACGTCTGGAAGGGCGCCCACACCGGATCGAACTTCGTCGGCAAGGCGATGAACGTGATCGTCAACCTCCAGATGGAGGGCTCCTCGGGCGGCTCGGGCCCGACCTCGGACACCCTCTTCAAGGCCCAGAACGTCTACGTGGGCCGCACCAACAACGGCTGAAGCGCGAGCGGCGGCACGCGCCCGCCCCTTGCCTTCCGCTGCGGGGGATCGACTTCGGCCGATCCCTGCTCTATATTGTTTCATGGACATACATAATTGCCTTGCTCGTTGGGGGAACTCCCGGCATGTCCCAGCGACCTGGCGCTTCACCATGGAGTCGTCATGCCATCGAATACCCTCACGCGTCCGCGCGGCCGCCGCCTCGCGGCGCTGCTGTCCCTGCTCCTGGGTGCGGTCCTCGCCGCCACCGGGGCCCTCTTCGCCACCTCCAGCGCGCAGGCGGTCGAGACCGGCGTCTGGTACAACATCGAGTCCCGCCACTCGGGCCTGGTGCTCGGCATCCGGGCCGCCTCGACCGCCAACGGCGCCGAACTCGTCCAATGGAACGCGAACGGCTCCACCGACCAGCAGTTCCGCTTCCTCGACTCAGGCGACGGCTACTACCGTATTCAGGCCCGGCACTCGAATAAGGTCGTCGACGTCGCCTCCGGCAGCACCGCCGACGGCGCGCTGGTCCAGCAGTGGGGCGACGCGAACTCCACGAACCAGCAGTGGCGCGTCACCGAGAGCGGCGGCTACGCCACGTTCGTCAACCGCGCCACCGGCAAGGCCCTCGACCTCTGGGAGTGGTCGACCGTCAAGGGCGCCAGGGTCTCCCAGTACACGCCCACCGGCGGCGTCAACCAGCAGTGGAAGCTCGTCAAGGCCGGCGGGGAGATCGACGCCGATCTCGTGGTCGCGGCCGACGGCTCGGGCGACTACACCACCGTGCAGGCCGCGGTGAACGCCGCCGCGTCGGGGACGACCATTCTCATCAAGGCCGGCAACTACAAGGGCGCCGTGACCGTGCCCTCCTCCAAGACCGGCATCAGCTTCATCGGCGGGACCGGCAACGCCCGCGACGTCGTCATTCACGAGAACCGCTGCGCCGCCTGCGACAACGGCTCGGGCGGCACGTGGGGGACCAGCGGCAGCGCGAGCGTCCTCCTCCAAGGCGCGAACTTCACCGCCGAGGACCTGACCTTCGCCAACACCTACGACGAGGCGGCGAACGGCGCCAGCCAGGCCGTGGCGGTCAAGGTCCAGGGCGACCGGATGGTCTTCGACAACGTGCGGTTCCTCGGCAACCAGGACACCCTGCTCACCGACTCGCCCAGCGCCGCAACGGTGTCGCGCCAGTACTACCACGACTGCTATGTGGAGGGCGACGTCGACTTCATCTTCGGGCGCGGCACCGCCGTGTTCGACCAGTGCACCATCCACGCGCTCAACCGCGGCTCCACCACCAACAACGGCTACATCACGGCCGCGAGCACCGAGATCACCAACCCGTACGGGCTGCTGTTCTACCAGTCGACGCTGACGAGCAACGCGCCGAACAACTCGGTGTACCTCGGCCGGCCCTGGCCCGCCGGCGGCTCGACCACCGCGCGCGGCCAGGTCCTGTACCGCGAGTGCACCATCGGCGCGCACATCCGCACCGTCGAGCCGTGGTCGGACATGTCCGGCCTGGCCTGGGAGGACGCGCGACTGCGCGAGTACCAGAACACCGGACCCGGTGCGACGGTGAACGACAACCGGCCGCAGATGTCCTCCGGCGAGGCGGCGAACCACACGCCGCAGCGCTATCTTGCGGGCGGCGACGGCTGGAACCCGATCATCTGACCGACGCGCCGCGGCCGGGGGCGCCCCCGGCCGCGGCGTTCCTACTGCGGGCGCAGGAGGTCGAGGTCGGCGCCCCACGCGTCGAGCACGGCGCCGTGCCCCGCCTTGCGCGCCTTCGCCTCCACGTCGGCGAACAGCCGCCGCTGCACCGCCGGGTCGGCCGTCGCGGCGATCCGCCCGACCGTTTCGAGCAGTGCGCCCGTCTCCCAGTCCGGGAGCGGGTGGTGCGCGAGTTCCCATTCCAGGTACTTGTTGTACGGCCGCGGGCGCCGGTCCATCGCGAAGAGCAGTTCGAAGAGCGACCCCAGGCTGTCGGCGGCGTCGAGGCGCGAGGCGAGGCCGAAGCCGTCGCGGCCGTTCTTGAGCGATCGGTAGAGCGAGTTCGCGTAGTCGTCGAGGTCCTCGGCGGCCTTCGCCGACGCCGCTTCGGGTTCGAGCCGCTGCTTGGCCTCGACGATCGCGGCGATCTCCCCGTCGAGGCGGTCGAGCACGACGCGGCCGCGCGCGACGGCGTAGCGGCAGAACCCGGGCATGCCCGCCTCGCGGAACTGCGTGAGCGTCACCAGGACCAGGTCGAGCAGGGCGGTGCGGTGGTCGCGGAAGCGTTCGAGGCCGCTCGCGGCCCCGTCGGCGAGGACGACCCACAGGTCGTGGTCCGAGCGGTCGGTGACCAGGCCCTCGTGGGCCTGCGAGCCGATGAGCACGAGCCCGACCACCGCCGGGTCGGCGGCGGCGAGGTCGTGGAAGTCGTCGTAGGTGAGCGTCGGTTCGGTCATGGTCGGTCTCCTCGGGTGCGGTCGTTGACGGGCTCGAGCAGGTAGATCCTCGGATGGTGTCCCTTCTGGAACACGCGGTGCACCGATCCGGCGTGCCAGCGCCGCTCGTGCCGGACCAGGAGCCGCTCCATCAGCTTGACCTCGTGGGTCAGGACCGCGAACCGGCCGGCCGGCGTCACCAGGCGCCCGGCCGTGCGCAGCATCGCGTCGTAGACGGCCTCGTTGGAGCCGTGGTCGCCGCACCTGGTGCCCCACGGCGGGTCGGCCAGGATCACCTCGAAGCGCCGCCGCGCCAGCAGGTCCGGCGCGGCGACGTCGGCGCGCAGCAGGTCGGCGCGCACGCCGGCCGCGTCCAGGTTCGCCCGGCACGCCGCGAGCGCCGCATCGGCGACGTCGACGCCCACGGCGATCCGCGCGGGGCCCGCCAGGAGCCGTTCGATCAGGAGCGTCCCCGAGCCGCACATGAGGTTGAGGACGCGGTCGCCCGACCGGGCCGGGACCAGTCGCGCCATCGCGGCGGCGATGGTGGCGTTGACCGCCCCCGGGTAGTCGGCCACCCGCCACGGCCGCGCCGACAGCGGCCTGGTCGAGGCGCGCACCAGCACGTCCCATCCGGCCTCGGCGGTCGGCGACCGGTGGAACCGGAGCACCAGGTCGCCACCGGCCGGGTCGAACGCCAGACCGGTGACGCGGGCGAGTTCGGCGCCGAGTCGGCGGAACGCGATCGAGTCGCGCCCGGCCGCCTCGATCCGCAGCGACCGGGCCGGGCGGTCCCGGTCGGCCGCCTCTTCGACGGCGGTCGCGATGCGCCGCAGGTGGTCGGCGTGCAGGAGCGAGCCGGGGCGGGCGACGCCGAAGCCGAGCACGGTGAAGACCGCGACGGCGGTGCGCAGCGACCGCAGCCGCGACAGGGGCCCGGCGTAGGGGAAGCGGAGCGCGTCGTCGCGGCCCGGCACCGGCCGGGGCCGGACCTGCGGGAGCAGGCCCTGGATCTCGTCGGCGAGGAAGCGCCCGAGTCCGGGCAGGAAGGTCGCCTCGACCATGCGCGGCCGGGCGGGACGTGGGAGATGACGGACAGGGGCCATGGAGGCAGCCCTTTCGAAGCGTGCGGCGGGAATCGCGGGTCCGCCCTGGCCTCAGGGCGGGGGAGTCCTCGCGGCGCGTCGGCGCCGGGACGGTGGCACGGCGCGGCGGCGGCCGCGGGGGGCCGGTCCGGCCTCACCGCGCGGCGCGCTGCCGCTGCGATCCTGCTGCTACTTCGTCATCGCCGCCAACCTAAACGGGCGGGTCCCCGCACGGCAACCGAATTCCGCGAAACGGCACGGCGGCCCGTCCGGTTCCGGACGGGCCGCCGCTTCGGAGGGGCTCAGGGGGTCAGAGGCTCACGGTCCTCCCGCCGAGGGTGACGACGAGCCTGCCGTCACCGGCGAAGGACCACCCGAGGGCGCCGCTGTAGTTGGAGCAGCGCGACCCGTTGGAGCCCGAGTAGAACTGGTTCGAGCTGTCCGAGTTGCCGATGACGCGGTCGTTCGTGGCTCCGGAGAAGAAGCACGAGGTGTTGTTGCGGAACGTCGACGACCCGGCGTCGAAGTTGAAGTTCCGCTCGGTGCTGTCGATGCCGAGGTTGTTCGAGATGGTCATCGAGCCGGGGTTGGAGTTGTACGTGAACCCGTGCTGGCCGTTGTCGAAGGCGATCGAGTACCTGACGGTGTGGTTGATCGGGACGTCCTCGCCGCCGAGCTTGTAGCCGTTGCGGTCGCCGTTGGCGAAGACCGTCCCGTTGGAGAGGGTGCCGTTGCGGTACGACAGCGAGTACTCGATGGTCACAGTGCCGATCGGGTCGTAGTCGGAGTAGGTGTAGAGGTCCCATCCGTCGTCGGCGTTGTTGTGCGCCACCGCGTACCGGAACACGTTGCCCGAGCCCACGGTGAGCTTGGCCGCGAAGCCGTCGGCGTCCTCGCCGTCGGAGTCGGCGTTGTCGTGCGACTCGGCGCTGATGACCAGGTTGTTCCTCGGCCACGACGCGGTCGTGCTGGTCGAGGTCTGGCGCGAGAGCTGGAGGCCCGAGTCGCGGTTGTAGCGGGTGATCGTGCGCTCGAAGATGTTGCCGCTGCCGGACACGAAGATCCCGTTGTCGCCGGCGCGCTCCACGATGAGGCCCTTGACGTGCCAGTAGTCGGCGTAGACGGCGAGGCCGCGGTTGGTCGAGGCCTCGGACTGGGCCGAGAAGTTCAGGACAGGGACTTCGCTGCCGTAGGCGGCGAGCGCGATGCGCGCGGAGGAGGTGCCGTCCTTCGTCTCGGGGATGACCACGGTGGAGGAGTAGTTGTAGGTGCCGCCCCTCATGTAGATGGTGCCGCCGGCGGTGACGCGGCTGATCGCCGAGGTCAGCGTGGTCGGTGCCGAGATGGTGCCCGCGGCGCCGTCGGTGCCGCCCGGGGCCACGTAGATCGCCGAGCCGGTCGGCGGGGTGGTCGGTTCGGTCGAGCCGCCGACCTCGAAGTCGAGGTAGTCGATGTTGGCGAGGCCGTTCGCGGTGGTCGCCGCGACGCGGATCGTGTTGGACCCGGCGACGACCGGGACGGTGAGGGTCTTGGTGGTCCAGCCGGTCCAGCTGCCCGTCGGGAACGACCCGGCGGACTGCGCGACCGAGCCGTTGACGGTGATGTCGGCGGGTCGGTCGGCCGTGCCGCCGTTGGCGTACCGGATGCCAAGGGTGGCCGAGCCGGCCGAGGCGGCGTTGACCGTGAACTGCACGGCCGCGCCGACGGCGTTGTCGCTGTTGCAGAATCCGCCGCCGGAGTATCCGGCGTGGTTGGAGTCGATCGTTCCGGCGCACGTGGCCGGCGAGGTCTCGGCCTCGTGGCGGACCGGCGCCGCGGAGGCCGCGTTCATCGCGACCAGTGTCGCGGCGACGGCGACCAGGCCGGTGAGCCCGGCGACCACCGCCGCGCGGACCCTTCTTCGAGAGGACATGTTGCTTCCCTTCACCACTGCGTTGTGCTGCCCGGAGGCAGGGAGGAGATGCCGCCGCAGAATCTTGAGATATGGAAATCCTTGAATTCAAGCGGTTGCCATGAGCGTAAGGAAGGCGTTTTCCTCTGTCAAGCCCGCGCGGCCCGATCGGACCATCCCGTTAGGATCGACCGATGCCATCGACCCATTGCGGGGACGGCTGCGGCGCAGGGGCTCCGGTGGGGCGCGCGTGACCGCGGCCTTTCTCACCGGCCTCGCGCTCGGCTTCGCCCTCATCGTCCCCATCGGAGCCCAGAACGTGTTCGTGTTCGGCCAGGGCGTCGCCCTGGGAATGCCGCGGGCGCTGTGGGCGGTCCTGGGCGCCGGACTGTGCGACACCCTCCTCATCGTCCTGGGCGCCACGGGCGCCTCGGCCCTGCTCGACTCGGTGCCGGGCCTGCGCCCGGCGATGCTCGCCGCCGGGGCGCTGTTCCTGGCCTACCTCGGCATCCGCTCCCTGCGCGCCACCCCGGCCGCGATCGAGGACCAGTCCGGGGACTGGTCGCCGGCCCTGACGATGCGCCGCACCGCGGCCGTCTCGCTGCTCAACCCGCACGCCATCCTCGACACCGTCGGCGTCCTCGGCGCGGCGATCACCGCCCAGGCGGCCGCGGCCCGCCCCGCCTTCGCCGCGGGCGCGGTGAGCGCCTCGTGGATGTGGTTCCTGCTCCTGGCCGGAGCGGCCACCGCGATGCGGCGGGTCATGACCAAGGCGCGCCTGGTCTGGTTCGACCGGGTCTCGGGCGTGATCCTGCTGGTCTTCGCGGTCTGGCTCGCCGTCGAGTTCGTCCAGGTCCTGCGCTGACCGGAACGGGGCTTGGGAGCGATTGACAAAGTTGGGTCACCCAACTTACTCTTGCATTGAGGACCTTCGATGGGCTGTGCTGACACCCCTCGGCCCCGCGTCCTTCCCGGCAGATCACGTGTACAGAAGGAGTGCCATGCAAGGCGTCAAGAGACGAACCCGCCGCTGGACAGTGCTGGCGGTGACGGCGGTCGCCACCCTGGCGGCGGGCCTGGGCATTCTCGCGCCCTCCGCCGCCTACGCGGACGAGGGCTGCAAGGTGGACTACAAGGTCGCCAGCCAGTGGGGCGGCGGCTTCACCGGCGACGTGAAGATCACCAACCTCGGCTCGGCCGTCAACGGCTGGACCCTGGTCTGGAACTTCCCGAACGGCCAGCGCATCTCCCAGGCCTGGAACGCGACCACCACGAACGTGGGCGACCAGGTCACCGCGAAGAGCATGAGCTACAACGGCTCGATCGCGAGCAACGGCTCGGTCTCCTTCGGCTTCAACGGCTCCTGGTCGGGCACCAACGCCGTCCCGACCACCTTCACGCTCAACGGCACCGTCTGCACCGGCGGCGTCGTCGACCCCACCACCGAGCCCACGACCACCCCGCCGCCGACCGGCGGCATCAGCGCGATGGAGACCGTCGCGGCGATGGAGCCGGGCTGGAACCTCGGCAACTCCCTCGACGCGGTCGGCGCCGACGAGACCGCCTGGGGCAACCCGCGCATCACGCAGTCGCTGATCCAGAACGTGGCTGATCAGGGCTTCAACAGCATCCGCATCCCCGTCACGTGGGACAACCACCAGTCCAAGTCGGGCGACTACGCCGTCGAGGACGCCTACCTCGACCGCGTCGAAGAGGTCGTCGGCTGGGCGCTCGACGCCGACCTGTACGTCCTCATCAACATCCACCACGACTCGTGGATCTGGATGGCGGACATGAACACCAACCGCACGGTCGTGGAGGCCCGCTACGAGGCGATCTGGAACGAGCTCGCCGACCGCTTCCGCGACGCCCCGCCGGAGCTGCTGTTCGAGAGCGTGAACGAGCCGCAGTTCAACAATGTGGACGACGCGACCGCCGAGGCCCTCCTGGAGGACCTCAACGTCTCCTTCCACGAGATCGTGCGCGGCTCCGGCGGCGGCAACGCGACCCGCGTGCTCGTCCTGCCGACGCTGCACACCAGCGCCGACCAGGCCCACCTCGACGCGCTGAGCGCGACGATCGACTCGCTGAACGACCCGAACCTGGCCGCCACGGTCCACTACTACGGCTTCTGGCCCTTCAGCGTGAACATCGCGGGCTACACGAAGTTCAACGCCGAGGTCCAGGCCGACATCGAGGGGTACTTCGACCGCGCCTACGACGAGTTCGTCGCCAACGACATCCCGGTCATCGTCGGCGAGTGGGGCCTGCTGGGCTTCGACGCCCACACCGGCACCGTCGAGCAGGGCGAGAAGCTGAAGTTCTTCGAGTACGTGGGCCACTACGCGAGCCAGAAGGGCCTGACGCTCCAGCTGTGGGACAACGGCCAGCACTTCGACCGGACCGGCTTCCAGTGGAAGGACCCGGAGCTGTTCTCGATGCTCCAGGCCAGCTGGTCGAGCCGGTCGGGCACGGCGTCGACCGACCAGGTGTACGTGGCGAAGACCGCCGCCGTCGCCGACGTGTCGCTCCAGCTCAACCTCAACGGCACCACGTTCCAGAACCTGCGGCTGGGGTCGACCAACCTCGTCCAGGGCACCGACTACACGATCTCGGGCTCGACGCTCACGATCAAGGCGAGCAGGCTGACCGCGCTGCTGGGCGACCGCAACTACGGGGTCAAGGCCAACCTCCAGGCGGTGTTCTCGCAAGGGGCGCCGTGGCGGATCAGCGTCATCTCCTACGACCAGCCCACGATGTCGGCCGCGTCGGGCGCCTCGGGCACCTTCGCGATCCCGACCCAGTTCAAGGGCGACCAGCTGGCGACCATGGAGGCGAAGTACGCCGACGGCACCCCGGCCGGCCCGCAGAACTGGACCTCCTACAAGGAGTTCGCGCGGGCCTTCAGCCCCGACTACACCGCCGGCACGGTCAGCCTGCCGACGGCGTTCTGGGCCGAGGTCAACGACGGCCAGAAGGTCACGCTCACGTTCCACTTCTGGAGCGGGAAGACCGTGACCTACTACGTCACCGAGTCCGGCGGCAACGTCACCGGCTCGCTGACCTGACCGAGTCCCCGCTGAAAGGGCGGCCCCGGCGCGTCGCGCCGGGGCCGCCCCGTCTCCTGGCTTCTGCGACGGCAACGCCATTCGTACGACAGCGATCGAAGTATGATCATGGTCGAACTTCCACTCGAGAACGGATGGCTCCCATGGCGAAGACAGTGCGGTTCCACGAGTACGGCGGCCCCGAGGTCCTCACGGTCGAGGACGTCCCGGTCGGCGAGCCGGGCCCGGGGGAGGTGCTGGTGCGCATCGAGGCCGTCGGCCTCAACCGCGCCGAGGCGCTCTACCGCGCCGGGCACTACATCGAGAAGGCCCGGGCGTTCCCGGCCGGGCTCGGCGCCGAGGCGGCCGGGACCGTGGAGGCGCTGGGGGAGGGCGTCACCGGTCTCACCGAAGGCCAGTCCGTCAGCGTCATCCCCTCGTTCTCGCAGAACGACTACGCCGTCTACGCCGAGCGGGCCGTGGTCCCGGCCTCGGCGGTCCTGGACCGGCCCGAGGGCGTCGACGCCGTCACCGGCGCGGCCGTGTGGATGCCGTACCTCACCGCCTACGGCGCGCTCGTCCAGGTCGGCGGGATGCGCCCCGGCGACACCGCGGTCCTGACCGCCGCCTCCAGCTCGGTCGGCCTGGCCGCGATCCAGATCGCCAACCGCCTCGGCGCCGTCCCGATCGCCGTCACCCGCACCTCCGCCAAGAAGGACGCGCTCCTGGAAGCCGGTGCGGCCCATGTGATCGCGAGCGAGGAAGTCGACCTCGCCGAGGCCGTCCTCGACCTGACCGGCGGACGCGGCGCCCGGTTCGCCTTCGACGCCGTCGCCGGCCCCGGCGTCGCCGACCTGGTCCGCGCCAGCGCCCCCGGCGCCACGGTGTTCCTGTACGGGTCGCTGTCGGGCAAACCGACCCCGTTCCCGCTCTTCGAGCTCGGGATGCCCGCGGTGAGCATGCGGACGTTCCTGGTCCACGAGACCACGCGCTCGCCCCGGCGCCTGCGCGAGGCCGAGGCCTTCATCGCCTCGGGGCTGCGTTCGGGCGCCTTCACCCCCAAGGTCGACCGCACCTTCGCGCTCGACGACATCGCCGAGGCCCACCGCTACCTGGAGCGGGGGAACCAGATCGGGAAGATCGTCGCCACCGTCTGATCAGCGCGTGGACTCGCGCGCGGCCACGGTGAAGGGCGCGGTGTGCTCCTCGGGGCCCCGCGCGGGGTCCTCCAGGCGGGCGGCGATGAGCGCGACCGCCTTCTCGGCCATCCAGCGGTGGTCGGGCGCGACGCTCGACAGCGACGGGGTGAGGTAGGCGGAGGCGGGGATGTCGTCGAAGCCGATCACGCGCACGTCCTCGGGGCAGCGCAGGCCCACGTCGGCCAGGCCCCGCAGCACGCCGTGCGCGACCGTGTCGGTGACCGCGACGATCCCGTCGAAGTCCACGCCGGCCTTGCGCAGGTCGTGGACGGCGCTCCGGCCGTCCTCCATGCTCATGCCCGACAGGTGCACGAGTGCGGGGTCGGCCCGAAGCCCTGCCGCCTCCAGCGCCTCGGCGTAGCCCCGGTGGCGCCTGGAGGCCGCGTGGACGCCGTCGAGGGACCAGCCGGTGACCGCGGCGATCCTGCGGCACCCGCGTTCGATCAGGTGCTCGGTGGCCGCCCGCGTGCCCGCCTCGTTGGCCATCCCGACGTGGTCGATGCTCGCCCCGAAGTCCCTCTCGCCGAGCATGACCAGCGGGAAGTCGCCCCAGGTGGTGCTGCTCTCGTGGTCGCGCGGGTCCAGCGCCACCGCACTGAGGATGAGCCCGTCGAACTGGAGCTTGTGCGACTGCGCGATCGCGTCGGCCTCGCCCTCGGCGGCAGCGCCGGTCTGCTCGATCGCGACATGGAACCCGCGCGCCTTCGCCGCCGTGATCACGTGCCCGGCGAGCATCCCGAAATAAGGCTGGTCGATGCCGGGCACGGCGAGGCCGATGACGCCGGTGCGCCCGGCCTTGAGCGTGCGGGCGTTGACGTTGAGCCGGTAGCCCGACCGCTGGATCGCATCGAGGACGCGCTGTCGCACGGGCTCTGAGACCCCGGGGCGGCCGTTGACCACGTTGGACACGGTCATCTTGGAGACCCCGGCCAGCCGCGCCACGTCGCTCATCGTCACCATGTCTCGTCCTGTCCTTCCGCTGCGACCACCGGTCTATGCTCCCACCACCGGTTCGGGCCCGCCACGGCCGTTCACGACGGCCGCGGCGGGAGTGCCGGGCCGGCCCCTGCGGCGCCCGCGACGAGCGGGTCCACAAGGGGCCGGGCCGGCTCCGCTTCAGGCGAGCGCGCCCGCGACGGTCACGAACGAGTGCGCCGGCAGGTGCACGCGCAGCTTCCCGCCCGAGACCGAGACGCCCTCGTGGGGCCGCGGCGCCACGGTCTCGGGGGTCTGGGGCGTGTTGTGGTCCTGGAGCGCGCCGGCGGTCAGGATGAGCGACTCGACCTCGGCCACGGCGCCGCCGCGCAGGTCGATCTCGACGTCCTGCGCCGCCTCGGCGTCCAGGTTCGACAGCGACACGAGCAGGCGCCCGTCCTTGCGGCTGGCCGAGATCGACACGGTCTCCAGCGAGGCGCCGTCGACCTCGCGCGAGGGGGTCTCGCCGAGGGTGTCGACCCTCAGGGACGCGGCGTCCTGGTGCCCCTTGTTCATCCGGAACACGTGGTAGGTCGGCGTGAGCACCAGGGCCTTGGTGTCGGGGTCGGTGAGGATCATCGCCTGGAGCACGTTGACCGTCTGCGCGATGTTGGCCATGACGAGGCGGTCGGCGTGCTTGTGGAAGATGTCGAAGTGCACGCTCGCGACGAGGGCGTCGCGCATGGTGTTCTGCTGGTACAGGAACCCGGGGTTGGTGCCGGGCTCGACGTTCCACCAGGTGCCCCACTCGTCCAGGACGATCCCGATCTCCTTCTGGGGGTCGTACAGGTCCATGACGTTGCCGTGGCCGGTGAGCAGCTCGTCGGTGCGGGCGGCCTTGGCCATGGTCGTGTAGTACTCGTCCTCGGTGAACACGGTGGCGGCGCCCTTGTCGGCCCAGGTGCCCGCGACGGTGTAGTAGTGCACCGAGACCGCCTGGTAGAGCGGGCGCTCGACCCGCTGGCAGCCGAGGTGGGAGAGCTGCTTCATGAGCGTCTCGGTCCACCCGTAGCTGAAGTCGGAGGCGCCGGCGGCGATGCGGTAGAGCTTGTTGTCGCCGTAGTCGCGGCAGTAGGTGGCGTACCGGCGCGCTTCGAGCGCGTACTGCTCGGCGGACATGTTGCCGCCGCAGCCCCAGGTCTCGTTGCCCAGGCCGAAGTACTTGACCTTCCAGGGCTCCTCGCGCCCGTTGGCCTTGCGCTGGCGCACGGCGGGGGAGTCGCCGTCGCGGGTCAGGTACTCGACCCACTCGCTCATCTCCTGGACGGTGCCGGACCCGACGTTGCCGGAGATGTACGGCTCGGTCTCGAGCAGTTCGCACAGGGCCATGAACTCGTGGGTGCCGAAGTGGTTGTTCTCCTCGACGCCGCCCCAGTGGGTGTTGATCATGACGGGGCGGTCCTCTTTGGGGCCGATGCCGTCCCGCCAGTGGTACTCGTCGGCGAAGCAGCCGCCGGGCCAGCGGAGGTTGGGGATGTCGAGGGCCTTGAGGGCCTCGACCACGTCGAGGCGGATCCCGCCCTCGTTGGGGATGTCGGAGTCCTCGCCGACGTAGAACCCGCCGTAGATGCACCGGCCCAGGTGCTCGGCGAAGTGCCCGTACACGTGGCGGTTGATCTGCGGGCCTTCGATGTCGACGTTGATGACGGCGTTGACGGCGGTGTCGGTCATGGGTGCCTTCCTGCGGCGACGAGAGATGTTTATCGGTAAAGCGGCTTCACTCTACCCGGCTCCCGGCCCTCCCTGTCAAGTACCGACCCCCACCCGCGCCCGTGGGCGAGCGCATCAGGAGGGGCCGGCGCCTCGCCGCGCCCCTCCCCGAACACCGGCGAGCCGCTACACCTCGATGTGGGAGCCGACGATGACCGTGCGGTCGCGCGGCAGCTTGAAGTGCTCGGCCGCGTCCGCGGTGATGTGCGAGGTCGCGATGAACAGGTGCTTGCGCCACGCGGCCATCGTCGGCGCCCTGCCCACCCGCAGTTGGATCGCCGAGAGGTAGTACACCGCCCGGTCCAGATCCAGCTCGCGGCCCTCGGACTGCTCCGGCTCCACCGCCCGCAGCGCGGTCGGCACGTCCGGCGTCTCCATGTACCCGAAGCGGGCCGTGACGTGGATGATCGCGTCCCGGTCGTGCACCAGGGCGTCCACGACGAGCCGCTCCTCATCGGGCACGCGCGGCACCGGCTGCGTCTCCACCGACAGGATCACGATCTGCGAGTGCCGCACGCACGTGTGCTCCAGGATCGACCGCAGCGCCAGCGGCGCGGTGTCCTTGCCCCGCCCCAGGAACACCGCCGTGCCCGGCACGCTCGCGGCCTTGCGCTTGCTCTCGCGCAGCCCGTCCACGAACGCCTGAAGGGGCCCCTCGCGGCGCTGGCGCTCCTCGGTGACGACCGCCCGGCCGTGCTGCCACGTCACCATCACCGTGAACGCGATGAGGCCGATGAGCAGCGGCAGCCACGCGCCGTGGACGATCTTCGTCGAACTCGCCGCCAGGAACAACAGGTCGATGCCCAGCAGCAGGCCCCCGCCGAGCGCCAGGACCCACTTCGGCGTCCCCCACCGGATCCGGGCCACGTACAGGAACAGCAGCGACACGATCGTGATGGTCCCGATGACGGCCATCCCGTACGCGAACGCCAGCGCCTCCGAGGTGCGGAACGCGAACACCAGGACCAGCACCGACGCCATGAGCAGCCAGTTGATCCACGGCACGTAGATCTGCCCGAAGTGCTGCGCCGAGGTGTGCGCGATGCGCAGCCGCGGCAGGTAGCCCAGCTCCGAGGCCTGCGCCGCGACCGAGAACGCGCCGCTGATGACCGCCTGCGCCGCGATCACCGTGGCCGCCGTGGCGAGCACGAGCAGCGGGATGCGCAGCAGCTCGGGCGCGAGCAGGAAGAACGAACCGGAGACGTTCGCGCTGTCCTCCAGGATCATCGCGCCCTGGCCCATGTAGTTGAGCAGGA
This sequence comes from Glycomyces harbinensis, assembly GCF_900101745.1. Taxonomy (GTDB): domain Bacteria; phylum Actinomycetota; class Actinomycetes; order Mycobacteriales; family Micromonosporaceae; genus Glycomyces; species Glycomyces harbinensis. Next base: position 449,593 of record NZ_FNAD01000001.1, read on the forward strand.
CCGAGGGGAAGACGATGAACAGCCAGGCGCGCGAGATCGGCTTGCGCCCGAAGTGGCCCATGTCGGCGTACAGCGCCTCGGCGCCGGTGAACGCCAGGACCACCGCCGCTAGGGCGAAGAACGCGATGCCGAAGTGGCCGAACACGAAGTCGATCGCGTACGTGGGGGACAGGGCCCGCAGGATGCCCGGGTTGCGGGCGATCCCGCCGATGCCCAGGACCGCCAGGGCGCCGAACCACACGCACATGATCGGCCCGAACCAGCCGCCGATGACCGCGGTGCCGCGCTTCTGCACGGCGAACAGCAGCACGATGATCACGACCGTGGCCGGGATGATGACGGCCTCGAGGCCCGAGCTGACGGTCTTGACGCCCTCCACGGCCGACAGGACCGAGATCGCGGGCGTGATCATGCTGTCGCCCAGGAACAGCGCGGCGCCGAAGATCCCGAGCGCGGCGAGCGTGAGCGCCGCCTTGCGCCCGCGCCCGACCGGGTGTCGGCGCACCAGCGTGATGAGGGCCATGATGCCGCCCTCGCCGTCGTTGTCGGCGCGCATCGCCAGGCCCACGTAGAAGACCGTCACGATGATCGTGACCGACCAGAAGATGAGCGACACGACTCCGTAGACGTTCGCGCTGTTGACCGGCACGGGGTGCGGGTCGCCGGGGTTGAAGATCGTCTGGAGCGCGTAGATGGGGCTGGTGCCGATGTCGCCGAAGACGACACCGAGCGCTCCCACGACGAGGGCGAGTCGCACGGTGCCGCCGAGGCTCGGGCCTCGCGGGGTGTCGAGCGGCGGTTCCAGGCCCGGGGCGGGGGTGCCTGTATCGGTTTGAGCGGTCACGGGTGAGCTCCCTTCGGAGCCGGACCCTAACGTGCCCGAGGCGCGCGGGAAACACGCTGCGACCGGATCGGACATATCCATACGGCATCTTGACGCCGCGGCCGCCGGTCTTGACGTTTTCTTGACACGCCGCCGACCCGCCACCCCTCCGGCCGGCCGGAGCGAACCCTCTTGCGGACCGCGACCCGGGGCCGCACACTGGCATCATGCGCATCAGGGCCGTCACCATCGCCGACCTCCCGACCCTCCAGGACATCGAACGAGCGGCCGGCGAGTGCTTCCGCGGCATCGGCATGGCCGCGGTCGCCGACGACGAACCGCTCAGCATCAAAGAACTCGCCGACTACCGGCGCACCGGCCTCGCCTGGACCGCCGCCGACCCCGACGACGCGCCCGTGGCCTACCTGATCGCCGAACCGGTCGACGGCGCCCTCCACATCGAGCAGGTCTCCGTCCACCCCGACTGGGCCCGCCGCCGCATCGGGCGCTCCCTCATCGAGCACGCGGCCGCCCGCGCCCACGGCCTCACCGCGCTGACCCTCACCACGTTCACCGAAGTGCCGTGGAACGCGCCCTACTACGCCCGCTGCGGCTTCGCGCCGATCCCCGAGCGCGACCTGACCCCGGGCCTGCGCAAGATCGTCGCCGAGGAGGCCGCCCACGGCCTCGACCGCTGGCCCCGCATCGCCATGCGCCGCTCCCTGCCCGAGCCGCACTAGCCGCCGCAGCGGACGCTATTCGGCGCCGCGCTGGCGGACGGCGAAGCCGGCCCTGCGGTTGAGGTCGCCGATCTGGCGGTCGAGCCATTCGATCTCGGTGAGGTTGGTGGACCGGTGGATCTGCATCAGGCCCTTGCGGAACGGCGAGTCGAGCAGTTCGGGCGGGATCGGCGCGCCGTGCTCGTCGAAGAACAGCTGTGTGGGCTGGTCGAGGAATTCGCGCCGGCGCGCGAGCACGAGCGCCTGCTCGCGCGGGTTCTCCAGGTGGTGGAGGAATGCGAGCAGCACGTACCACTTGTTGTCGTCGGTGATGAAGCCCTGTTCGGGGTCGCGCAGCCAGCGGCGCAGCTGGTCGGTGCCGGTCTGGGTGATCTCCAGCATGTGGCGCGGCGCGGCGACCGACCCGGGGGCGGTGCGCCGCGTGAGGCATTGGGCCTCTTCGAGTTTCTTGATCGTCGGGTAGAGGGTCCCGTCCGCGACGGGGCGGACGTGCCCGGCGAGGCTCGCGACCCGGTTCTTGAGGTCGTAGCCGTGCAGGGAGAAGTCCCGCAGGAATCCGAGTATGGCCATCTTCAGCATGCGTCCATTATGGCACTATCTACAAGATATATCGACTCCGAGGCAGAAAGCCTCGTTGTCACCCAACAAAATCAAGAACAAAAAGAACGAGCACGGGCTTCGCCCGAGCACTCACCAAAAGTGACGAGCCTCTGAGAACCCCTGGTCGGACGGGGTTCTCAGAGGCCTGAGTCGAGTGGGGACTAGAGGACGTCGAAGTACCAGAGGGCGAAGTAGGCCGCTCCTGCGATCAGGGCGATGAGGACCAGTAGGACGAGCCAGCCCGCCGCGGCCTCGAAGACGCCCGGGCGGCCCGCGTCGCCGGTCGCCGCGGCGACCGGCTCCCACACGGCCTCGTCGATGATGCGCATCGGGGCGAGGACCTTCGCCGGCGGGTACCAGGCCCGCGACTGGGTCTGGGCGGCGGTGCGGTTGGCCGGCTGCAGCCTGCCGCGCCGGTTGTACGCGAACAGGGCCACCTCGGAGTCGTCGGCGAGGGCCGCCACCTGGGCGCTGACGGGCATCGTGGCGTACAGGCGCCGCTTGCGGTCGGGGGAGCCGGTGCCGACGATCATCGGAATGTCCTCGGCCGTGACCTCCAGTCCCGGGGACTTGACGGCCGCGACCGTCCGCGTCGACTCCACGGTCGCCTCCCACTGCGGGCTGGGCAGGGTCTCGCCCTCGACCTTGTCGAGGTGCCGCAGGTGCGCCTGGACGAGACTCAGGAGCGCATAGGTCTGCGGGGGCACGTCCGACGGCATGTTCATGAGTGGAAGTGTCACATACGGTTGCCGGTGGTGCGAGTGTCGACTGCTCAGAACGGCTCGATCTCGGCGCCGAGGCGCTGGAGCCGTTCGGCGAGCTGCTCGTACCCGCGGTGGATCACGTTGATGTGGCGCAGTTCCGAGACCCCGCGGGCCCGAAGCATCCCCAGCAGCAGCACCACGGCCGGGCGCAGCGCGGGCGGGCACACGACCTCGGCGCCGGTCCAGTGGACGGGCCCGTCCACGTAGATCCGGTGCGGGTCGAGCAGGCGCACGCGGGCGCCGAGCCGGTTGAGCTCGGTCAGGTAGATCGCGCGGTTCTCGTAGACCCAGTCGTGGATCATCGTCGAGCCCTCGGCGCACGAGGCGATGAGCGCGAAGAACGGCAGGTTGTCGATGTTGAGCCCGGGGAAGGGCATCGGGTGGATCTTGTCCATCGGCGCGCGCAGCGGCGAGGGGAAGACCGTCAGGTCGGTCAGGCGGGTGCGCCCGTTCGCGGCCAGGTACTCGCCGCTCCTGGTGTAGACCAGGCCCATCTCCTCGGTCAGCGCGAGTTCGATCTCGACGAACTCGATGGGGACGCGGCGGACGGTGATCTCGGATTCGGTGACGATCGCGGCGGCCAGGAGGCTCCAGGCCTCGATCGGGTCCTCCGAGGGCGCGTAGTCGACGGCGACGTCGATCTCCTCGCGGCCGTGGACGGTGATGGTGGTGGTGCCGACGCCGTCGACGCGGACGCCGAGGCGTTCGAGGAAGAAGCACAGGTCCTGGACCATGTAGTTGCACGAGGCGTTGCGGATGACGGTGGGCACGGGGTGGCGGGCGGCGGCCATGATCGCGTTCTCGGTGACGGTGTCGCCGCGTTCGGTCAAGACGATGGCGCCGGGCGGGTCGATGTGGTCCTTGACGGTGGCGCGGTAGACGCCCTGGGAGGTCTCGACGGCGAGGCCGAAGCGGCGCAGGGCCACCATGTGGGGTTCGACGGTGCGGTCGCCGAGCTCGCAGCCGCCGGCGAACGGCAGCTCGAACTCGGTGTAGTCGTGCAGGAGCGGGCCGAGGAACATGATGATCGACCGGGTGCGGCGGGCGGCGTCGGCGTCGATCCGGGTGAGGTCGAGCCGTTCGGGCGGGGTCAGGCGCAGGTCGCCGTCGTCGCCGAGCCACTCGTAGTGGACGCCCATGGAGGCGAGCACCCGCAGGATGCGGTTGACCTCTTCGATGCGCGCGACGCGCCTGAGGGTGGTGGTGCCGCGGTTGAGGAGGCTGGCGCACAGGAGTGCGACCCCGGCGTTCTTCGAGGTCTTGACGTCGATCGAGCCCGAGAGCATGGCGCCGCCGCGGACCCGCAGGTGCTGCGGGGCCCGCGCGCGCCCGGTGTCGCCGTCGTAGTCGAACATGCGGACAGCGTAACGGAGTTCAGTGTCCAGTAGGGGCGATCGGAAGGTCCCGTGTCCGCTGCTCAGGACGGGTGCGCGGGGGCGTTGTGCGGGTGCGGTTCACATTTCGGGGACCGGGCCGATGCCCTCCGCGGCCCGCACTTGTTCGTCCAACAGTTCCATGACGGCGGCGACGGCGGGGCGGCGCGAGCCCCCGCGAAGGGTCACGGCCTGGAAGTGGCGGAACGGCGTGAACGGCGCGGTCACCGGCACGCGGATGAGGTCGAGGTGGTGCGGGAGGTCGACGAGCCGGGGGATGAGCGCCACGCCCATGTGGTGGGCGACCATCACGGCGATGACCAGCCATTCGCGGGCCTCGCCGGTGACGGTGGGCCGGAATCCCGCGTTGGAGCACGCGGTGAGGACGTGGCGCCGGTGCATCGAGCCGGGCACGCCCAGGACCCACGGTTCGCGTTCGAGGTCGCGCAGGTCCACGCCCTCGGCGCCGGCGCACCAGTGGCCGCCGGGCACGACGAGGTCGAACGGGTCGTTGAAGACCGTCTGCGCGTCGAAGCGGATGTCCTCGGGCGGCGGGTTGTCGGGCGTGGCCTCCACGAGCGCGAGGTCGGCCTCGCCGGCGAACAGGAGGTCGAAGCTCTCGATGGCCTCGGCCTCGCGCAGGCGCAGGTGCAGCGAGGGGTACTTCTGGCGGGCGGCGTCGACCAGCGGCGCCAGCAGGGTCGCGATGGCGGTGGGGAAGCCGCACAGGCGCAGCATCCCGGACGGTTCGCCCTCGGTGGCCTGGAGTTCGGCCTCGGCGAGGCGCCACATGGCCTCGATGGCGTCGATGTGGGCGATGAGGACCTGGGCGGCCGAGGAGAGGCGCACGCCGCGCCCGACCGGCTCCAGGAGCGGGACGCCGAGGTCCTTGGACAGCAGCCGTATCTGCTGGGAGGCGGCGGAGGTGGACATGTGCAGGGCTTTCGCGGCGCCGGAGACGGTGCCGTGGTGGGCGATGGCCCGCAGGACGTGCAGGCGCCGAAGATCGATCATGTGTGGCCTCCCTCCCTTTAGCGATTGCTTCACGATGAGTTTCGCAAACTAGCGTCACCGAGGTCTTGTAGCCCGTACGAATGGGACCTTAACCTCGATCGTGAGCGTAAAAATCATTGCGCGGGCCCCTTTGCGGGCTTCGTCGCCGAACGCTCGCTCCTGAAGAACCCCGATGGCCTTGTGAGGAGGACACGGTATGCGATGCTGCCCGTTTTGTGGTTGGCCTGACGATGATCCGGTGACGACCGTGTCCCGTCACCGCGGCTCCACCGGTACGACGGTGTGGACCCGGTGCATCTGCGGCTCGCTCCAGACCCGCGTGCGCGACGGCGCCGCGACGGTCGTCTGCGCGCGCAGCAGACCGGTCGGCCACACGGCCGCCACCGCGTAACCCCCAGGGTTCCCCTCTGCTCCACTTCTCAAAGCTCCGCGCCCTCAGGGCGCGGGCTGACTCCTGCCTGCCAGCGCGACTATCTTCGAGGATTTCCCATGCACGACTTCGACATCCGCATCGTGTTCCAGATCTGCGGTGCGGTTCTGGCCATCACCAACTACCTGCTCGTGCAGACCCATCGGATCAAGGCGACCAGTCCGGTGTCGCTGGGCGTGGTGCTCACGGCGTGCTCGATCCTGTTGACGTCGGCGATCATCGGTCGGGACTGGGGTCTGATCCTGTTGGAGGGGACGTGGTTGGTGATGGGGAGTGTGACGATCGCGGTGCGGCAGCGTTCGGCGGCGCGGCGTGCGGTGCTGGAGCGTGAGGCTCTGGCGTCGGCGGTGCCGGTTCGGGTCGTGGCGGCTGAGCGGGCGGTTTCCGGGCGGGTGGTGTCGGAGGCGGCGTTCGTGGAGACGGTGGCGTTGGAGCGGCCGGTGGCGCGTGAGTTGGAGTTGGCTGCGGCGGCCTAGTCCCGGGTGGGTGCGGGTCGGGGGCGGTTAGGCTCGTGGCGTGGCTATCCGAGTGCTGATCGCAGACGACCAGGAGATGGTCCGGGCTGGTTTCCGGGCCATCATCGATGCTCAGGCGGATATGGAGGTCGTGGCGGATGCGCCCGACGGGGTGGTGGCGGTCGCGGAGGCGCGGCGGTTGAAGCCGGATGTGTGCTTGTTCGATATTCGGATGCCGAGGCTGGATGGTCTTGAGGCGACGCGGATGCTGCTTGCGGGTGGGAATGGTTCGGGTCCGCGGATCGTGGTGGTGACGACGTTCGATACGGATGAGTATGTGTACGGGGCGTTGCGTTCGGGTGCGACGGGGTTCTTGTTGAAGGATTCGGGTCCGACGTTGCTGGTGGAGGCGGTGCGGGCGGCGGCGAGTGGTGAGTCGTTGGTGTCGCCGTCGGTGACGGTGCGGTTGTTGGAGCGGTTGAGTGAGCCGGTGTCCGCGGGTGTGAAGGCGGTCGAGATTTTGACCGAGCGTGAGTTGGACGTGGTGGAGTTGGTGGCGCGGGGGCGGACGAATGCGGAGATCGCGGGGTCGTTGTTCGTGTCGGTGTCGACGGTGAAGACGCATTTGGAGGCGGTGCGGGCGAAGTTGCCGGCGCGCAATCGGGTGGAGATCGCGGCGTGGGCGTGGGAGCACGGGGTCGTGGGCTGAGTTGCGGTCCGTTGCGTCGGTGGAGTCGGTCGTCGAGACGGTGGTGAGCCGTTCGCGGTTCGTGTGCACGTTGTATCGGGTGGCTTCGGAGGCTGAGGCGCGGGAGCGGATCGGTGTGCATCGGCGTGCGTTCTGGGAGGCGTCGCACAATTGCACGGCGTATGTGGTCGGTGAGGGGCGGTCGGCGGGTTCGAATGATGACGGTGAGCCGGCGGGGACTGCGGGGGTGCCGATGTTGGAGGTGCTGCGCGGGCGGGATCTGACTGATGTGCTGGCGGTGGTGACCCGTTATTTCGGCGGGGTGAAGTTGGGTGCGGGTGGTCTGGTGCGGGCGTACGGCGGGGCGGTTGCCGCGGCGGTGGATGCGGTCGGGACGGTGGTGTTGGCGCGATGGCCGCGGCTTTCGGTGCGGGTGGGTTATGGGGCTGCGGGGAGTTTGGAGGGGTTGTTGCGGTTGCGTGAGGATGTGCGTTTGATCGAGGTCGTGTTCGGTCCTGAGGTGGTGTTCGATGTGGCGTGTGCGGATGCGGAGATCCTGGTGGATTGGTTGGCGTCGCAGACGGCGGGGGCGGCTGAGGTCGTGCCGGCGGGGGTGTGGCGGGTGGAGCTGTTATCGTTCCAGGGCGCTGAGTGGAAGGGATGCGATGATGACCCAGCAGGTTGTGACCGATAACAACGGTGGTGGCGTGTTGCCGAACCCGTTCATCCTGGAGCGGGCCGACCCGCAGATCACCCGGCATGTGGACGGGCGCTACTACTTCACGGCCACGGTCCCCTCGTATGACCGGATCGTGCTGCGCGGCGCCGATTCCCTCGAGGGCCTGCGGGACGCGGCCGAGACCACCGTCTGGGTCCGCCATCCCGAGGGGGCGATGGGCTCGCACATCTGGGCGCCGGAGCTGCACTGGATCGACGGGGCCTGGTACGTGTACTTCGCCGCGGGCGAGGCCGAGTCGGCGACCGCGGACGTGTGGCGCATCCGCATGTACGTGCTGGAGCACCGCGGCCCCGACCCGCTTTCGGGCGGGTGGGTCGAGAAGGGGCAGGTCCGCACGCCGATCGACTCGTTCTCGCTGGACGCGACGACGTTCGCGCACCGCGGGCGCCGGTACCTGTGCTGGGCGCAGCACAATCCGGCGCTGCCGGGGACGAACACGAGCCTGTACCTGGCCGAGCTGGCCGACCCGTGGACGCTCGCGACCGAGCCGGTGGAGCTGTCGCGGCCGGAGCTGGACTGGGAGACGGTGCGGTTCGCGGTCAACGAGGGCCCGTATGCGATCGTGCGCAACGGGAAGGTCTTCATCACCTACTCGGCCGCCGGGACCGGCGCGGAGTACTGCGTGGGGCTGTTGAGCGCCGACGAGGATGCCGACCTGCTCGATGCGGCCTCCTGGGCCAAGAGCCCGGTGCCGGTGTTCGCCACCAGTGCGGAGGCGGGCGTCTTCGGGCCGGGCCACAACGCGTTCACCGTCGACGAGGACGGGCGCGACCTCCTGGTCTTCCACGCCCGCGCCTACGCCGAGATCGAGGGCGACCCGCTGGACAACCCCGACCGGCACTGCCGCGTCCAGCCCTTCGGCTGGGCCGAGGACGGCACCCCCGACTTCGGGCGGCCCCTGCCCGAAAACTGACGCGGGGGCCTGGTCGGCCACTTGGCTGATGCGGGCGCTCTTGCGATGTCGCTACGGTGAGGGGCAACCCACCCCTTTGAGGAGCGTCCATGAAGGCCGTCATCCAGCAGCGCTACGGCGACCCTGCACAAGTCCTGACCGTCGGCGAGGCCCCGCGGCCCGAACCGGGCCCCGGGGAGGTCCTGGTGCGGCTGCGGGCCACCAGTGTCAACACGCCCGACTGGATCGCCGTCGCCGGCGTCCCCTATGTGCTGCGCCTGGGGCCGCGTCCAGCCGGGGCGATCCGCGGCACCGACGTCGCCGGCGAGGTCGCCGCCCTCGGCGACGGGGTCACGGGCTTCGCGGTCGGCGACGCGGTCTTCGGGTCCGTGTGGGCCTCCAAGATGACCCGCGCCGGGACGTTCGCCGAGTACACCGTCGCCCCGGCCGCGCTGCTCGTTCCCAAACCCGCGTCGGTGACCTTCGAGGACGCCGCCGCATCGGTCATGTCCGGCCTGACGGCCCTGGTCGCGTTCACCGAGTCCGCCCCTGTCCGGCCGGGCCAGCGCGTGCTGGTCAACGGCGCCTCCGGCGGGGTGGGGACGTTCGCGGTCCAGATCGCCAAGCACTACGGCGCTCACGTGACGGGCGTGTGCGGGCCGAAGAACGTCGATCTGGTGCGCGAGTTGGGTGCCGACGTCGCGATCGACTACACGGCGGTGGATTTCACGGCCGGGATCGAGCGGTACGACACGATCCTGGACAACGTGTTGAACCATCCGCCGAGCCGGTCGTTTCGGGTCTTGGCGCCTGACGGGGTGTTCATTCCCAACAGTGTGGGGATCTCGGGGGGCCTGCTGGCGGGCCTGGGGCGGTTCGCGAGGGCCTCGCTCCTGGGCCGGCTCGGGAGGGCCCGGGTGCGCACGGCCGCGGGCGAGGCGACACTGGAGCGGCTGACCGCATTGGCGGGGCTGCTGGATTCGGGTGCGGTCGCGCCGGTCGTCGACCGGGTCTACGCGCTCGAGGAGACCCCTGCGGCGGTGGCGCACATGCTGGGCCATCATGCGCGGGGGAACATCGTGATCAGCATGCGCCCCTGAAGGCCGGGCGTCAGTCGGTGGTGTCGCGGCGCAGTCGTTTGACCGTGCCGCGGCGCTTCTTGTCCTCCAGGCGCCGGCGCTTCTGCCCTTTGGAGGGTTTGGTGGGGCGGCGGGAGGGCGGGGGTGCGGCGATGGCCCGGCGCAGCAGTTCGGCGAGGCGCTCGAGGGCGGCTTCCCGGTTGCGCAGCTGGGAGCGGAATTCCGAGGCCGCGATGACCACGGTGCCGTCGGTGGCGCGCGTGCCCAGTCGTGCGAGGGCCCGTTCGACTAGAGCCGGCGGGAGCGCTTTCGTTCCGGCCAGGTCGAACACGAGTTCCACGCGCGAGTCGGTGGTGTTGACGCCCTGCCCGCCGGGGCCCGAGGATCGCGAGAACCGCCAGCGCAGTTCGGCGTCGGGGATGGCGAGGTCGTCGGTGATCGGGACAGGCATGGTCAGGCTTTCAGGACTCGAGTGCGGCGGCGGCCCAGCGGACCAGCATCGTGAAGATCGGGCGGCGCCGTTCCAGGACGGCGGCGTCGTCGGAGGCGGGGTCGTAGTTGGCGCTGGCGATCTGCTTGCCGGCGGCGAGGCCGGTGAGCATCGCCGGGGCGAGCCAACAGTACTTGACCGCGCCGGTGGCCGCGACGGCTTTGCGCACCGCGGCCTGGTCGCGGTGGCCGGCTTCGGCGAGGCCGGTGAGGTAGGCGCCGGTGAGGGCGGTTTCGGCGTCGGCGAGGTGGTCTGCGGGTTGGAGTCCGTCGAGGAACGTGTCGGCGATGAGGTTGGCGAGGTCTTCGCCGATGGCGCCGGTGCCGGTGAAGGACCAGTCGAGCAGGGCCGGGGCGCCGTGGTGTTCGATGAGGTTCATGGGCCACACGTCGAGGTGGCAGATCGTCTGGGGGGCCGCTTCGGCGAGGTCGAACAGGTCGTTGCGCCGCTCCCACAGGGCGCGCAGGCCCTGGCGGAGGTCGTCGGGCCAGTGGGCGGCGGCGACGGGGTGGTCCCAGGGGACGGCGGGGAAGGTGCGGGCGCCGGCGTATTGGCGCAGGAAGCGGCGCGAATGCCATGGCGCCTCGGGCCGGGGCCGGGCTTGGATCGTGCCGAGGCGGTGGGTGAAGTCGGTGAGCATGGGGATCGTCCAGTCCCGGCCGGGGACGCCGTCGAGGGCTTGGAGCCACAGTTCGAGGCTGCCGTCGGGGCGTTCGCCGCTCGCGAGCAGTGCCGGGGCGCCGATGCCGGCGTCGCGTCCGTAGGCGGCGGCGAAGCCGGTGGTGTAGGCGAGGTGTTCGCGCCGCCAGTAGTTCCAGTGCCGGGGGTCGGTGGAGGCGGGGAAGTGGGCGTGGCCGGTGCCGGCGGGGGTGAGGTGTTTGAGGATCGCGTCGCCGCCGGGGCCGGTGAGGCGCCAGATCCCGCCGGTGGCCTGGTTCCCGGTGTTGTGGACCAGGGCCTCGCCCCGCTGGGCGGGGGTGCCGATGGGGGAGTGGAGCGGGTCGGTGAGCACCGGACGATTGTGCCAGTCGCCGCAGGGGGCCGCACGGCCTTTACGGGCCGGTGAGGAGTCGGGGCACCCGGTGGTGCTGCCGACTCCCCCGGTTCCCTTGCGGTTCAGTGCTGGTCGGAGAAGTCCTGTACGGACATGACGACGGTGCCGCTCTCGTCGGAAGCGTCGAGGTCGACGGTGAACCGCATGGACCAGTCGCGGTCGCCGGCGGGGTCGTCGATGGTCTGACGGACCGTCCAGGTGCGGCCGGTCTTGTCGACGTCGAGGAAGGATCCGCCGCGGGCGTCGCCGGTGGTGCCGATGTCGTCGTGGGCGGCGAAGTACGCCTCCAATGCGGTGTCCCATTTGGAGGCGGGCCAGCCGGTCTCCAAGGCCACCAGGGCTTCGACGCGGTCGGCGGCGGCCAGTTCGACGTGGCGGAACGCGGCGTTGCGCACCGCGATGGTGAACGCCCGCTCGTTGTCGGTGAACGCGCGCGCCGGGCGCCCGGTGTCGAGGTCCTCCTCCTCGGCGGGGTTGGTCAGCTGCTCCCACTCGTTGATCAGCGAGGAGTCGGTCTGGCGGATCGTCTCGCCCAGCCACGCCGACAGGTCGTCGACCTCGGGGCCGCCGGTGTCCTCCGGGAGCGTCTGGATCAGCGCCTTGTACGCGCTGGAGAGGTAGCGCAGCAGCAGTCCCTCGGACCGGTTGAGGCCGTACAGTCCGATGTACTCCCCGAAGCTCAAGCGCCCCTCCCAGATCTCGCGGAGGATCGACTTGGGCTCCAACTGGTAGTCCGCGGCCCACGGGTGGCTGGTCCGGTACGCCCCGAACGCCTCGTCGAGGAGCTCGGCCAGGGGCTTGGGGTAGTCGACCTCGGCGTCCTCGAGCTGGTTCATGCGGTCGTAGTAGTCCAGGCCGTCGGCCTTCATCGCCTCGATCGCGGCGCCCTTGGCCTTGGAGCGCTGCGCGGCGAGGATCTGCCCCGGCCCCTCCAAGGTCGCCTCCACGATCGAGACGACGTCCATCGGGTAGGTGTCCGACTCCTCGTCCAGCAGCTCCAGCGCCGCCAGGGCGAACGGGGCGAGGGGCTGGTTGAGCGCGAAGTGGTCGGGCAGGTCGACGGTGAGGGTGACGTGGGCGCCGTCGATGACGATGATGCCGGCGTCCCGCAGGGTCCGGGCGATGGTCAGGGCGGTGCGGGCCATCTTCAGCTGGGTGGGCCGGTCGGCGTGGGAGTCCTCGATGAGGGTGCGGACGTGGTTGAACGTGTCGCCGCCGCGGCCCAGGAGGTTGATGAGCATGGCGTGGGTCATGCGCATGCGCGAGTGGAGGGGCTCGGGATCGGCCGCGCACAGGGCCGTGAACGTCTCATCGGACCAGCCGATGAACCCCTCGGGGGGCTTCTTCTTGGCCATCTTCTTGCGCTTCTTCGGGTCGAGCCCGAACTTGTTCATCGCCTTCTCGTTCTCGATGACGTGGTCGGGGGCCTGGCAGACCACGAAGCCCTCGGTGTCGTAGCCGGCCCGTCCGGCGCGGCCGGCGATCTGGTGGAACTCGCGCGCCCGCAGGCGCCGCGTGCGGCGGCCGTCGTACTTGGTCAGGCCGGTGAACACGACGGTGCGGATCGGCACGTTGATGCCCACGCCGAGGGTGTCGGTGCCGCAGATGATCTTCAGCAGGCCCTGCTGGGCGAGGCGTTCGACCAACCGCCGGTACTTGGGGAGCATCCCGGCGTGGTGGACGCCGATCCCCGAGCGGACCAGGCGCGCGAGGGTCTGCCCGAACTTGGTGGTGAACCGGAAGCCCCCCAACGCGGCGCTGATGCGGGCCTTGGCGTCCTTGTCGACCAGGTGGAGACTGGACAGGGCCTGGGCGGTGTCGAGGGCGGCGGCCTGCGTGAAGTGCACGATGTAGGCGGGCGCCCGGCCGGCGTCGACGAGGTTCTCCACCGTCTCGTGCAAGGGGGTCTTGCGGTACTCGTAGTGCAGCGGCACGGGCCGGGTCACCGAGGCGACCAGGGCCGTCTCGCGGCCGGTGCGGCGGGTGAGGTCCTTCTCGAAGAACTCGGTGTCGCCCAGCGTCGCCGACATCAAGGTGAACTGGGCGCGGTGCAGCTCCAGCAGGGGGACCTGCCAGGCCCAGCCGCGGTCCGGCTCGGCGTAGAAGTGGAACTCGTCGGCCACGACCGAGTCGCAGTCCAGGTTGTCGCCTTCGCGCAGGGCGAGGTTGGCGAGGATCTCGGCGGTGCAGCAGATCAGGGGCGCGTCGGGGTTGACGGCCGCGTCGCCGGTGAGCATCCCGACGTTCTCGTGCCCGAACTGCTCGCACAGCTCGAAGAACTTCTCCGACACCAGCGCCTTGATCGGCGCGGTGTAGAAGGAGGTGCGCTGGTTGGCCAGCGCGTTGAAGTGCGCGGCGGCGGCGATGAGGGACTTGCCCGACCCGGTGGGGGTGGCGACGATCGCGTTCTGGCCGGTGCAGATGGCCAGCAGTGCCTCTTCCTGGTGTTCGTACAGGACGATCCCCGCGTCCTCGGCCCATTGGGCGAACGCGGTGTAGACGTCGTCGGGTTCGGGCTTGTCGCTCGCGGGCAGGTAGTCGATGAGGCTCACGAGGTTCAATGGTGCCCGCTCGACCGGCCGGTCGGCCAGTGGGGTCTGGGTGTGTCTAGTGGTCGTACGTCACCAGGACGGGCGCGTGGTCGGACCAGCGGGCGTCGTGCGCGGGCGCGCGGTCGACCCAGGCCTTGGTCGCGGTCGCGGCCAGCGCGGGGGTGGCCACGTGCAGGTCGATGCGCCAGCCCGCGTCGTTGTCGAAGGCGCGGCCCCGGTAGGACCACCACGAGTAGGGGCCCTCGACGCCCGGGTGCAGGGCGCGCACGACGTCGACGAACTCGCCCGTGCCGTACAGGCCGGTGAGCCAGTCGCGCTCCTCGGGGAGGAACCCGGCGGTCTTCTTGTTGGCCTTCCAGTTCTTCAGGTCGGCTTCGGCGTGGGCGATGTTCCAGTCCCCGCACACCAGCAGTTCGCGCCCGCCTTCCTTGGCGCGCGCGGCGGCGGCGGTGAGGTAGTCGGCGAACGCGGCCATGAACCGCTCCTTCTCGGCCTGGCGGGGCGTGTCGGTCTCCCCCGAGGGCAGGTAGAGGCTGGCGACGGTCAGGCCGGGCAGGTCGACTTCGGCGTAGCGCCCGTGCGTGTCGAACTCCTTGGCGGCGGCGACGAGGCCGCCGAAGCCGATGCGGGCGGCCTGGGGCTCTTCGCGGGTGAGGACGGCCACGCCCGCGCGGCCCTTCGCCGCGAGGGAGGGGGCGATCACCCAGTGCCAGCCGCCGGCCTCCAGGGCCTCGGGCGGGATCTGGTGCTCGTCGGCGCGGACCTCCTGGAGGAGCACCACGTCGGCGGCGACGGTGTTCAGCCAGGGGATGATCCCCTTCTTGGAGGCGGCGCGGATGCCGTTGACGTTGGCGGTGGCGATGGTGCGCATGGGCCCACCCTAACGCGCGAGGGGGGCCTTGGGCGGGTGCGGCGCGGGGCCGGTTCGGGAGGGACCGGGGCCGGACGCGAGGACCCCATAGACTACGTGGCATGACAACGGTGGCGCCTCGGGCGCGAGTGCCCTGGGGCCGTTCACGCCTTCGCCTGGCCGCGGTGGCGGCCCTGGCCGCGTGCGGGGGCGCCCTGGCGCTGCCCGGTCCCGCGCAGGCGGCCCCCGAGCCCGAAGCCGAGGGGATCATCGTCGTCGGCGTCCCGGGCCTGGCGTGGTCGGACATCGACGAGCAGGTCACCCCGAACCTGTGGGAGCTGGCCGGCGAGGGCGCCTCGGCGGCGATGAGCGCGCGCACCATCGGCTCGTGGACGTGTCCCGAGGCGGCCTGGGTGAGTCTGGGCGCGGGCGAGCGGGCCGGGGGGGCCGCACCGCGCGACGCCCAATGCGAGGCCCAGTCGCAGCTGCAGGCGCCGGTGGGCGACGACGGGGCCTGGTCGGTCCCGGCCTGGCCCGACCTGGTCGAGGCCAACACCGCGTTCAACTACGGGGCGCGCCTGGGTTCGCTCGCGGACGCGGTCGCGGTCATGGCCGCCGAGCAGGAGGCCGCCGCCGCTGAGGCCGAAGCGAACGGCGAGCCCGCCCTGGAGGTCGAGGCCGGCTCGTGCGTGGCCGGGATCGGCGACGGCGCCGCGCTCGCGGCCGCCGACACCGAAGGGCGCATCACGTTCTGGGCGCCGGGGCTCGACGCCCTCCCCGCCGCCATGGACACCTGCGACATCGTCATCGTCGACCCCGGCGTGGTCATCGGCGACACGGCCGACAACGCCCCCGACACCGCCACCGACTACGACCAGCTCGGCGAAGACGACACCGAAGTGGGCACCGAGGAGACCTCCGGGGCCGAGGACGAGGAGCCCGGCGAGATCGCCCCCGAGGCCGACCCCGTCCGCGCCGCCGCCGCGCAGGCGGCCGACACGGCCGTCGGCGACGTCAACGAGCAGCTCCCCGACGGGTGGCGGCTCATGGTCGCCGGCATTGCCGACGCCTCGGCGCCCTCGGCCCTGCACCCGGTCATCTACTCCGGCGCCGGCATCGAAGCGGGCGGCCTGACCTCCTCCACGACCGGCCGCGACGGGTACGTGCAACTGGTCGACCTCACCGCCACCGCGCTGGCCGTCGTCGGCGCCGACCTGCCCGGCACCGTCGCCGGAGCGCCCGTGAGCGTCCTGCCCGACGCCGAGCACACCAGTGCGGGCGCGGTCGCGACCGGCATCGACGAGACCGCCGCCTCCAGTGCCGTCGCCGACGTGTCCTGGCCGTTCTACGTGACGCTCTCGGCCGTGGGCTGCCTCATGGTCGCCGCCGCCGTCTGGCTGCTGTGCGGAGGCGACCGCCACCGGACCCTGGCGCGCACGGTCTGCGTCGCGGTCGCGGCCATGCCCGTCGCCGGCGTCGCCGCCGGCATCCCCCCCTGGTGGCGATCCGAGCAGCCGACCCTCGTGTTCTGGGCGCTCATCGTCGCCGGCGTCGCGGTCATCACCGTCGCCGCCTCACTGCCGTGGACGCGCCACGGCGTGCGCCCCACCCTCCTGGTCGCAGGACTGGCCGCCGCGTTGATCGCCATCGACCAGGTCTCGGGCGCGACCTGGCCCCTGCACACCCCCATGGGCTACACCGCCCAGGCCGGGGCGCGCTTCACCGGACTGGGGAACTACGCGTTCAGCGTGTTCGCCGCCGCCGTGATCCTCCTGGTCGCGTTCGTGCCCTGGCGGGGCCGGGCCCGCATCTGGGGGCCCATCGCCATCGGCGTGTGCGCCGTGGTCATCGTCGGCGCCCCCAACCTCGGCCGCGACATGGGCGGCACCCTCACCCTCGTCGCCGCCGGGATCCTCACCTGCCTGAAACTGTGGGGCCGGCGACTGTCGATCGGCGCGATCGGCGCCGCCGGCGGGATCGCCCTCGGCGTGTTCGCCGTCGCCGGATTCCTCGACTACCTGCGGCCCGAAGCCGACCAGACGCACCTGGGGCGGTTCGTCGCCTCCGTCCTGGACGGGTCGGCCACCCAGATCCTCATCCGCAAGGCCGACGCCGCCATCGGCACCATCGGGAACTCGCTGACGTGGATCTCCCTCGCCGCGGTCATCGGCGCGATCATCATCTGGCGCAAGAGGGCGCCCGTGCGCACCGACGCCGTCGGCGCCGCCGTCATCGGCCTGACCGCGGTCGCCCTCATCGGCGCCCTGGTCAACGACTCCGGCATCGCCATCCCCGGGTTCACCATCGCCCTCGGATTCGGGCTCCTCGCCATCACCGTCGGCCCCGCCCGCACCGCCCCGGCCGTCCCCGACCTCGACCGTGCGGCCGCCCGCCCGCGCACCCCCGGTCCGGCGACGAGCTGACACCGGGCGGGTAGGGTGAGGCCCATGCGCGTGGCCACGTGGAACATCAACTCGCTCAAAGCGCGACTCGACCGGCTCCTGGCCTGGCTCGAGACCGCCGAACCGGACGTGGTGTGCGTCCAAGAGCTCAAATGCGCCACCGCCGACGTCCCCGTCGACGCCATCGCCGCGGCCGGCTACGAGACCGCCGCGTCCGGGTCGGGCCGCTGGAACGGCGTCGCGATCCTCTCCCGGGTCGGCATCAGCGACGTGCGCACCGGCATCGCCGGCCAGCCCGACTTCGCCGACCAGACCGAAGCGCGCGCGATCACCGCCACCTGCGGGCCCGTCAGAGTCCAGTCGCTCTATATTCCCAACGGCCGCGACGTCGCCGACCCGCACTTCGCGTACAAGCTCGCGTTCCTCAAGGCCCTCGCCGCCGACGCCGCCGCGGACGCGGCCGGGACGGTGCCCTTCGCCGCGGTCGGCGACTACAACATCTGCCCGACCGACGACGACATCTGGGACGTCGACGAATGGGCCGGCACCACCCACATCACACAGGACGAACGCGACGCCCTCGACGCCGTCAAAGCCGCCGGCCTCGCCGACGTCCACCCCCGGGCCCTCAAATACGACCAGCCGTTCACGTTCTGGGACTACCGCAACCTCGACTTCCCCAAGAACCGGGGACTGCGCATCGACCTGGCGCTGGCCAACCCCGCCTTCGCCGCGGCCGTCACCGACGCCTACGTCGACCGCAACGAACGCAAAGGCAAAGGCGCCTCCGACCACGCCCCCCTCGTGATCGACCTCGACCTGTAAACGACCCGGCCCCACTCCCGGGGCCCTCCCGTCCGGAAGGCACCACCTCCAACCGTGCGCAACAAGATCCTCTCCGTCGTCGTCCTCGCCGCGCTCGTGGCGTTCTTCCCCGTGCCGGCCGCGGCCGAACCCGACGAGGAGACCCTCGAAGCCGACCTCGCCGACGCCATCAGCGCCGTCAACGACGCGCAGGACCAGGTGGACGCCGCCGAAGCGCGCGCCGCCGACCTCGAAACGCAGATCGGCGAGACCCAGGCCCTGTTCGACGGCCTGACCGCCGACCTCAACGCCTACGCCCTCTACCTCCACACCGAAGGCGACCTCCAGACCACCAACGCGATCCTGTCGGCCGACAACGGCCAGCAGCTCATCGACACCCTCACCTACACCGGGTTCCTCGCCGAAGAACGCGCCGCGCTCGTCGCCGACGCCGGCGACCTCCTCGACCAGCTCGAAGCCGAACGCGAATCCCACGCCGCCGAAGTCGCCGACGCGGCCGAAGCGCTCAAAGACGCCGAGAAAGCCCAAGAGGACCTCGAAGAGCAGCTCGAGGAGCTGCGCGCCGAAGAGGCCGCCGGGCCCGGATCCGACGGCGGCGCCCCCGCCGCCGAGGGCGGCCCCGGCTCCGGCGGCGGGTGCACCGAGGACGACCCCACCACCTCCGGATGCCTCACCCCGGCCACCCTGCACGTCTACAACGAGACCAAAGAAGCCGGCTTCGACCACTACGTGTCCTGCTACCGCTCCGGCGGCGGCGGCGAACACCCCCTCGGCCGCGCCTGCGACTGGGCCGCGGACGCCTCCGGGTTCCAAGACGTCGACGCCGAAGGCGACGACAAGGCCTACGGCGACCAGCTCGCCGCCTGGTACGTCAACAACGCCGACGCCCTCAACATCGAATACGTCATCTGGTACCGCCAGTTCTGGTCGGCCGGATCGGGCTGGCGCTCCTACTCCGGCGTCAACGGCACCCCCGCCGGCGACCACACCAACCACGTCCACGTCTCCGTCCAATAGGCAGGGACGCCGGCATGATCCGCACCCACTACCTCAGCGCCGCCCGCACCGGCCTCGACCTGCTCGCCCACGACGCCGTCGCCGCCTCCTGGACCGAACCCTCCGCCCTGGAGGGCTTCACCGTCGGCGGCCTCGCGGCCCACCTCGCGCAGCAGATCACCACCGTCGCCGCCGCACTGGACGCCGACCACGCCGGCAAGGAAGTCGTCGAACTGTTCGCGCACTACGACCGCGCCGCCTGGCTGGGAACCGACATCGACGACGACTACAACACCGCCATCCGCGCCGGCGGCGAACAGGGCGCCGAGGCCGGGCACGCGGCCGTCCTCGCCGACGCCGCCACCGCCTTCGCGACCCTCACCGCGGCCCTGCCCGCACGCCCGCCCGGCACCCTCTCGGGCCACGCGCGCTGGCCGTACGCCATGGCGCTGAGCAACCTCCTGCGCACCCGCATCCTCGAACTGGTCGTCCACGCCGACGACCTCGCCGTCTCGGTGCGCGTGGCGACGCCCGACTTCGACGAGGGCCCCTTCGAGATCGCCGGCGTCATCTTGACGCGCCTGGCGGCCCGACGCCACGGCCAGGCCGCACTGGTGCGGGCCCTGGCCCGCTCCGAGCGCGCCCCGACGACCATCAGCGGCCTGTAGGACACCGGCGCCGTATACGAGTCGGGCACGCACCGGCCTCGGGTAGGGTCGCGGCCATGGTCTCCCCGCCGGCCCCCACCGTCCGCCGCGCGCTCATCGCCGCGGTCTGGCTCGCCGTCGTCCTCGCCGGACTGCTCGCCGCGGTCTGGGGCGTCGGGTGGGCGCTCCAGGGCGGACCCCAGCCCAGCGTCGCCACCGTCGCCCAGGCCACCCACCTGGCCTTCCCCGACGGGACCGACGTCGTCGACGCCGACCTGTCCCAGATGCAGTCGCCGACCCCCGGGGACCGCGCCGAAGTCACCGTCGACATCCCCTCCGAAGCGTTCGGCGACTTCCTCGACGACAACGACATGGACGCGCCCCTGATCGCCGGCACCACCCCGGCCGGGACCGCCTCGGGGATCATCCCCTCCGGGTGCGGCACCGACGCCTGCTGGGCCGCGACCATCGTCGTCACCGACGACGCCGTCCAAGTCGACCTCGCCGTCACCCTCCTCTGACAAAAAAGTGCCGGCAGGCCCCCGCAGGGGCCCGCCGGCACGTCACACGGCTCAGGCGAACAGGGCCGGCTCGCCGCGCTCGAGCGACAGCAGCCGCTCCTTGCGCCACAACCCGCCCGCGTATCCCGTGAGCTTCCCGTTCGCGCCGATCACCCGGTGGCACGGCACGATGATCGCGATCGGGTTGCGCCCGTTCGCCAACCCCACCGCCCGCACCGCCTTCGGGTCGCCCAACCGGTTCGCCACGTCGAGGTAGGAGCACGTCTGGCCGTAGGGGATCTTCACCAGCTCGGCCCACACCCGCTGCTGGAACGGCGTCCCGGCCGCGGCCAAGGGCACGTCGAACTCCTTGAGGTCCCCGGCGAAATACGCCTCCAACTGGTCCACGGCCGCCTCCAGGACCGGCGTGGCCTCCTCGGGGCCCCACGCGTCCTTGACCTCCTCCACACCCATGTGGACATAGGTCAGGCCCTCGTCGACGGCCGAGACCGCCAGCAGCCCGATCGGGGACTGCATCTTCAGATGCCTCGCACTCATCACGGATTCACCTTCTCTGGAACATGATTGGTCGGATGCTCACTCGAGGCCCACAGGTACTGGACCGCGTAGGACCGCCACGGCCGCCACGCCTGCGACCGCGACTCCAAGGCCCGGTTCGCCCCCAAGCCCAACTCGGCGGCGCCCTTGATCACCCCCAGGTCCTTGACCGGGAACGCGTCGGGGTCGCCCAGGGCCCGCATGGCGATCATCTCGATCGTCCACGGCCCCACGCCCGGCACCTGCGCCAGAGCGGCCCGCGCCTGCGCCCAGTCCGCACCCGGACCCACCTCCACCGACCCGTCCGCCAGGGCCCCGGCCAAAGCGAGGACGGTCCGCTTGCGCGAGGCGGGCATCGGCAGGTGCTCGGGGTCGGCCTCGGCCAGCGCCGCCGGGGAGGGGAACAGGCGGCTCAGGCCCCCGTCGGGGTCCTCGACCGCCTCACCGTACCGTTCGGCCAGCCGCGATGCGATCGTGGCGGCGGAGGCGGTGGCGATCTGCTGGCCGATCACGGCCCGGATCGCGTACTCGGGGCCGTCGGCCTTGCGCGGGACGCGCCGGCCGGGGGTCTTGGCGACCAGCGGCGCCAAGGCCGGGTCGGCGGCCAGGGCCTCCATGGGCGCGTGGGGGTCGTTGTCGAGGTCCAGGGCCCGCCGGCAGCGGGCGACGGCGGCGGTGACGTCGCGCAGGTCCGCGACGCGCAGCCGGCACTCGACGTACCCCGGCCCGGGCCCCAGGGCCGCGATGCCGGGCCCGTGGGGCAGCCGCAGGGTCCGCCGGTAGGCGCCGTCGCGCCATTCCTCGACGCCGGGGGCGGCCGCGGCGGCCAGGTGGCCGAACAGGTTCGACGGTTCGAACGGTTCGCGGTAGGCCAGGCGCAGCGTGATGGCGCCGCCGCCGGAGGCGGGGCCTTTCGCCTTGGCGCGCAGCTCGGTGGGGGAGCAGGCGAAGACCTCGGCGACGACGCGGTTGAACGCCCGGATGGACGCGAACCCGGCGGCGAAGGCGACCTGGCCCATGGGCAGGTCGGTCGATTCGATGAGGGTGCGGGCGCATTGGGCCCGCTGGGCGCGGGCCAGGGCCGCGGGTCCGGCGCCGACTTCACTGATGAGGAGCCGTTCGAGCTGGCGCAGGGAGTAGCCCAGGCGCGACGCCAGGCCCGCGGCGCCGTCGCGGTCGACGACGCCTTCGCCGATCAAGCGCATGGCCCGGGCGCACACGTCGGTGCGCCAGTCCCACGCCGGTGACCCCGGTGAGGCGTCGGGGCGGCAGCGTTTGCACGCCCGGTAGCCGGCGTCCTGGGCGGCGGCCGCGGAGGCGTAGAACCGCTGGTGCTCGCGTTTGGGTTTGACGGCCGGGCACGAGGGGCGGCAGTAGATGCGGGTGGTGGTGACGGCCAGGAACACCCAGCCGTCGAAGCGTGCGTCGCGGCCGGCGACGGCGGCTTGCAGCTGTGTCTCGTTGAACGAGTGGACCCGGGTCGCTTCCATGTACCCAAGCGTGCTCCCCGGATGCGACAACGGCTAGCCAGAATGCGACATCACGCTTCGGGGAGCTGGAGGCGGTCGACGGCCTCGCGCGAGCGCCGGGCCGGGCGCCGGTCGTAGCGGGCGGTGGTGGCCGGGGAGGCGTGGCCGACCAGGGACTGGGTGATGGCCAGGTCGACGCCGGCGTCGAGGAGCTCGCCGATGAAGGTGCGGCGGAAGTCGTGGGGGGTGTGGCGGCGCTGGCCGGCTTCGACCAGGCGCTTGGTGAGCAGGTCGGCGACGGCCTGGCCGGTCATGCCGGCGAGCTGGTTGCCCGAGCGGCGCAGCTTCCCGGCCTTGTTGATGGGGCAGAACAGGGCCCCGGGGGTCGTGCCGCGCACGGCCGTCCACCGGTCGATGCGGGACTGGGCCGCTTCGGTGACGTACACGGCGCGTTCCTTGTTGCCCTTGCCGACGATGCGGATGGAGCGTTCTTTCGGGTCGTAGTCGGCGAGGCGCATGGAGGCGATCTCGCTTCGGCGGCACCCGGTGGTGTAGAGGGTGGCCAGGACGGCGCCGTCGCGGGCGCCGGCGGGCCCGGGGTCGGCGTCGCAGGCGTAGAGGGCGGCGCCGAGGGCGTCGGCGTCGACGGCCTGGCCGACGGGCAGGCGCACGGCCTTGACCGGGGCGAGGTCGCAGGCCCGCTGGTAGTCGTCGGCGGGGATCAGGTCGAGGCGCCAGGCTTCTTTGAGGACGCGGCGCAGGGCCGCGAGGTGCTTGTTGACGTAGGCGCCCGACCAGCCCGAGTCGATCATGGCCGCGCGCAGGCGGGAGGTGTGCTCGTAGCGCAGCAGGTGCCAGGGCTGGCCTTCACCGGTGGTCTCGGGGTCGCCCGACAGGAGCTGGGCGATGCGGTCGAGGCATCCGCGCATGGTCCTGCGCGACTCGGCCGACCCGAGCGAGTCGAGGTAGGCCCGGTAGGGGTCGGCGCCGGGGGCGACGGTGACGGTGCGGTCGGACCAGTCGACTCCGGTGATCTCTGCGGACATGTGTGCCACGATAGTCGAAGTCGCGCAATCGGTCCGGCTGCTACGCCGCGGCCGCTCACGCGATCGGGCCAAGCGCTCGCCCGATGCCGCGCCCCGTGGGTCTCGGCCGGGCCCTGCCGCCACGGGGTGACACCGCCGGGCGCCCTGGCGTGGCAAGATCGGCGGTTATGAGCCCGGCCTTCCGCACCACCACCATCGCCGTCCACACCGGACGACGCGAGACCGTCCACAACCTCACCGGCGCCTGCGAGGCGTTCCTGGCCGAATCCGGTGCCCGCGAGGGCCTGCTGAACGTGTTCGTCCCGCACGCCACGGCCGGGGTCGCCGTCATCGAGACCGGCGCCGGCAGCGACGAGGACCTGCTCGACGCGCTGGGCGACCTGCTGCCGCGCACCGACCGGTGGCGCCACCAGCACGGCTCGACCGGGCACGGGAGGGACCATGTGCTGCCCGCACTGGTCGCCCCCCACGCCACGCTCCCGGTCGTCGCCGGCCGCCTCGCCCTGGGGACGTGGCAGTCGGTGCTGCTGGTGGACACCAACCGCGACAACCCCGACCGGACGGTCCGCCTGTCCTTCTACGGGTAGGCCTCAGGCGGCGTCGCTGAGGCGGCGCCACTGCCCGGGGTCGAGCTTCAGGTCGATCCCGGCCGCGACCTCCTCGAGCTGCGCGACCGAGGAGACGCCCACGAGCGGGACGAGAGGCGCCGCGTGCCCGGTCAGCCACGCCAGGACGACCTGGTTGCGCGTCGCGCCCGTCTCGGCCGCGACCGCGTCCAGCGCCGCGAGGCGCGACCGCGTCCCGGGGTGCTCGTAGTGCCCGCCCAGGGCCTTGCCGGGGTTGGTGTACGCCCCCGACAGGAGCGCGGAGTACGTCAGCAGCGCCGTCCCGGGCGTGTTCGCCACGAAGTCGAGGTCCCCGTCCGTGGCGTGCACGTGCCCGCCCTCGGGCAGGGCCGCGCCCGGGCGCGGCTGCAGGTACGAGTACCGGTTCTGCATCGCCGTATAGGCGGCGGCCCCGGTCTTGCGGCTGAGGGCCCGGGCCCGCTCCACGCGCCACGCGGCGTGGTTCGACGCGCCGACCAGGCGCGCCTTCCCCGACCGCACGACCGCGTCGAACCCGGCGACGGTCGCCTCCAAGGGCGTGTCGCGGTCGTCGCGGTGCGACCACAGCAGGTCCACGTGGTCGATGCCCAGGCGCTCCAGGGACTCGTCCACTCCGGCGCCGATCCGCGCGGGCGTCAGCGGCTCGGAATGGTCCAGGCCCCCGCCGGGGAAGGACGGCCGCCGGCCCACCTTCGTGGCGATCACGAGGTCGTCGCGGATCCCCCGGTCGGCCAGCCAGCGCCCCAGCAGGAGCTCCGACTCGTCCCCGGTGCCGCCGTCGACCCAGAACATGTAGCAGTTGGCGGTGTCGATGAAGTTGCCGCCCAGTTCGACGAACCGGTCCAAGATCGCGAAGCTCGTCGCCTCGTCCTGGACCGCGCCCAGGGCCATCGCCCCCAGGCACAGCCTGGAAACGCCGATATTGTCGTCACCCAATGCGATCCGCTCCACAGCGGTCCCCTTTCGAACGTTGTTCGCTGTCATCGCCGACGCTAGGACTTGGAGTGGACTCCAATGCAAACCCGCAGGCAGGCGGCTTCCGTCCCAAAACGGGTAGGATCGGGTCCCATGACCTCCACCCCGATGCAGACCGGCTACACGATCGGCGAGTGCGCCCGCCGCTCCGGGTTCTCGATGGACACCCTCCGCTACTACGAGCGCGTCGGCCTCATCGACGACGTGGACCGCACCGCCACCGGCCAGCGCCGCTTCAGCGACGCCCACCTCGAATGGCTCGGCACCCTCAAATGCCTGCGCGACACCGGGATGCCCGTCGAGCAGATGTGCCGCTTCGCGCGGCTCGTGCGCGACGGGGACGCCACCGTGCCCGAGCGGATCGAGCTGCTCCAGGTCCACCGCGAGGCCGTGAACGAGCGCATCGCCGACCTGGACGCCAAACGCGACTACATCTCGGGCAAGATCGCCTACTACCAAGGACTCCAGTAGCGCCAGGGCCCCGAAAAGGGCTCGACCCGGCGCCTCGGCGTCGTCCATACTCGCCGGCGTGGACCACTCCTCGCACGCCCGCCGCCTCGCCGCCCGCCTGGCGGCCGAACTCGCACCCGCCGCGACCGGGATCGCCCTGCTCGGGTCGGTCGCCAACGGCACCGACCACCCCGACTCCGACATCGACCTCGTCATCGCCGCCCACGGCCCCGAACGCGTCGACGTCCGCCAGGTCGAGGGCCGCATGGTCACCCTCACCCGCAAGAGCCCCGAAGCGCTGGCCGCGGCACTCACCCACCCGTGGGAGGCCGGTGCGGCCGCCGGCGCCTGGCGGTACGCGGTCGTCCTCCACGACCCCGAAGGGCGCATGGCCGCACTGCAGGCGGCGGCGACCTCGTGGACCTGGGACGCGATCGGCGCCGAAGCCGACCGGTGGGCCGCAGCCGAACTCGTCGGCCTCGCCGAGGAAGTCCACAAGGTCTGCGGGATGCTCGCCCTGGGCCGCTCGCGCGGCGCCGCCGCGAACCGACTGATCCTCGCCCTGCACCTCGCCGCCCCGCTCGGCGCCGCGCACCGGATCATCGTCGACTCCGAGAACGACCTGTGGGACGCCCTCGCCGATGCCGAAGGCCCCGCCTGGGCCCGCGCCTGGGACGCCGCGGCCGGCGTCACCGGCGAAGGCCACGAAGCCGGATGCCGCGGAGCCCTGGCCCTGTACCGGATCGCGGCCGACCGCCTCGCCCGCCACCTCGACACCGAAGCGCGCGCCGTCGTCGACACCGCCTGCGACCGCGCCGCCCGAACCTGAAAGAGGGGATCCGTGGACCGCTACATCCTCACCGGCGCCCCCGGCGCCGGCAAGACCACCACCGCGCGCCTGCTGGCCGCAGCCGGGCACACCGTCGTCGCCGAGGCCGCCACCGACCTCATCGAAGCGGCCCAGGCCGACGGGCAGGACGCCCCCTGGGAGCAGGCCGCGTTCTGCGAGGCGATCGCCGCCCTCCAAAGGGACCGCCAGATCGCCGCCGACGCCCTACCGGGGCCGGTCCAGTACTTCGACCGGTCCCCGGTGTGCACGCTCGCCTTGGCCCGCTTCACGAACCAGCCCGTCGGACCCGCCCTGGCCGCCGAACTCGACCGCATCCGCACCGAACGCGTCTACCGCCCGCGCGTGCTCATGCTCGACCTGCTCGGCTTCGTGGTCCCCACCGCCGTGCGCCGCGTCGACCTCGCCCAGGCCCAGCGCTTCGAAGACGTCCACGTGCAGGCCTACACCGAGCACGGCTTCACCGTCGAACGCATACCCGCGGCACCGCCCCGGGCCCGTGCCGCGCTGCTCCATCAGCTGACCTGCAGGGAGTCCCATGCCTGAGATCACCGCCGACCTCGCCCGGCGCCTGGTCGCCGACCAGTTCCCGCACTGGGCCCACCTGCCCGTGGCACCGGTGCCGCGCCAGGGGTGGGACAACCGCACCTTCCGGCTCGGCACCGACCTGTCCGTGCGGCTGCCCTCCGCGGCGGGCTATGCGGCGGCCGTCGAGGAGGAAGACCGCTGCCTGCCGGTCCTCGCCGAGCACCTGCCCATCGCGATCCCCGAGCCGGTGGCCCTGGGGCGCCCCTCGCCGCAGTATCCGCATCCGTGGTCGGTCCGGCGCTGGCTGGAGGGCGACACGGTCGAAGCGGCGGCCGGCCTCGACCGCGTCCGGCTCGCCGCCGACCTCGGCAGTGTCCTCACCGACCTGTTCGAGGCGCCCGCCGGCGGGGGTCCGGCGGCGGGACGGCATTCGTTCTTTCGCGGCTGCCACCCCAGCGTCTACGGCGACGAGGTGCAGGCCGCCCTCGACGTCCTCGACGATGTCGACGCCGACGCCTGCCGGCAGGTGTGGGCCGAGGCGTGCGCCACGGTGTGGGGGGCGCGCCCGTCGTGGTTCCACGGGGACGTCTCGCCGGGGAACCTGCTGGTCACCGGCGGCCGCCTGTCGGCGCTCATCGACTTCGGCACGTGCGGTGTGGGCGACCCCGCCAGTGATCTCCAGATCGCCTGGACGTACTTCAGCGGGGAGTCCCGGCGGCGTTTTCGCGAGGCGGTGGCCCTGACCGACGACGAGTGGCGCCGGGCCCGCGGCTGGGCGCTGTGGAAGGCGCTCATCACCATGGCCGGCGTGTCGGGCTCCGACCGCGAGGGCGTCCAGCGCCGCAATCTCGAACAGGTCCTGGCCGACCCGATCGTCTGAGCGGCGCGCGGGCCGCTGTTACCGGATCGGGTCCTTCCCGACCAGGCCCCGCGCGTAGTTGACCGTCGAGCGCTGGTACCGGGGCAGGTGCGGGGCCAGGGCGGTCAGGGCGACCGACAGGCCCTCGCGGTCGCGGCCGAGTTTCGCGAGGGTCAGCGCCTCGCACATCGCCAGGGCGTCGTCGTACTCGTCCGAGCCGCGCGACTTTTCTTCCTCGATCATCGCCAGGGCCCGGTCGGGGTGCCCGGTCTCGCGCAGCGACGACGCCATCTGGATCGACACCCGCCGGCGCCGCACCCCCGACAGTCCGGCCCCGACGGCCCGCTCGTAGTAGCCCACGGCCGCCTCGGTATACCCGGTCGAATCGTGCGCGCCGCCGACCTCGAACAGCGCGTCCGGGTCGTCCTCGCCGCGTTCGGCCGCCAGGGCCTTCATCGCCTCGACGAAGTCCTCGCGGCCCATCGCGTCCAGGCGCTCCCACAATGCGGCGACGCGCGCTTCCCAATCCTCAGCTGTCATGACCGGCAACCTACGCCAACGCGTGCGGCGCCGGCGCGGCACGGCCGGGCGCCCGGTGACCGGTCACGGCCGCGGTCGGCGGCGTCCGGGTCGGCGCCGCCGTCGCAGCCGCGAAGGCCGGGGGAGCGAGTCGTTCGCCGGTGCCGAACGGGCCCTTGCGGAAGCGTCCGGGACCGTCTGGCCGGCCCTGGGCTAGCAGGCCGCGGCGTAGTCCAGCAGCGCGCCCTGCTCGGCCTCGTCCACGGCCAGGTCCCATTCGGTCTTGACCTCGACCCACGCCCACACGTAGGCGCACCAGACCGTCTCGTCGACGGGCATCCACTCGGCGGGGTCCTGGTCGGACTTGGACCGGTTCGAGGAGGCGGTGACCGCGATCAGGTGCCAGGCGTTGCCCTGGAAGTTCGCGTACGCCTGGCGGTCCTCGGTCGTCCAGTCGGCCGCGCCCGAACCCCAGGCCTCCTTGAGGGGCACGAAGTGGTCGATGTCGATCTCGGAGGAGTCGGTGACGGTCTCGGCGTCGTACATCGAGACCCATTCGCCGGTCATGCCCGCGTCGCAGTCGGCCTCGGTGAGGTTCCCCGACCGGTCCTGGGCGACCAGTACGTCGTCGCGGGCGTCGCACCCGTTGCCGTCCTCGTCCCTCCAGTGGGGGAACAGGGACCGGTCGTAGCCGTCGTCGGTCTCCTCGGCCACGGTCAGGGCCTGGATCGCCGCGGTGAGCGCGGCGGGGTCGACGGTGACGGTGAACGGGGCGGTGTCGCTGAACTCCTCGGAGACCTGGGAGCCGGTGCCGGTCCCGCCGGGTCCGGTGGGGTCCTCGACCAGGTCGGCCACGTCCTGGCAGCCGGCGGCCAGGAGAGTGAGGGGCAAGAGCAGCACGAGACGGGGAGCGCGCATCACAGCATCGTCCTAACGGGACAAAAGTGGGCAGGGGGCGCGTCATCGCGACCGGGGTGTTCGCAACGTAACACACACGCGGCCACCGCGACAGGTCCACTCCTGCTAGATTCCCCCGAATGATCGTATGGCTCAACGGCACCTTCGGCGCCGGCAAGACCACCACCGCGCGCCTGCTCGAAGCCGCCCTCCCGGCGCGGGTCTTCGACGCCGAGCACATCGGATACCTCCTGCGGGGCGTCATCGGGGACGTCCCGCACGCCGACTTCAAGGACTGGGCGCCCTGGCGGGGCCTGACGATCGAGACCGCCCGCCAGGTCCTCGACTTCGTCGGCGGCACCCTCGTCATCCCGCAATCGGTCCTCCAGCACCAGTACTGGACCGAGCTCATGGACGGCTTCGCGAAGCACGACATCCCCGTCACGGCGTTCACCCTCCACGCCGAGCGCGACACGTTCGAGCGGCGCGTGCGCACCGACACCGCCGAACCCACCGCCCTCCAATGGCGCCTGGACCACCGCGACGCCTACGAGCAGGCCCTCGGACAGTGGATGCGGGCCGAGACGACCCTCATCGACACCACCGACCGCACCCCCGAGGACGCCTGCGCCGAAATCGTCGCCGCCGCGCGCGCCTGAAACACCGAACCGCCTGAAAACGTCGTACCCGGGCGCGACGATGAGAACGAGACCGCCAACACGACCGGCAAAGGAGCCCGCCATGGCCTACCTCGTCCTCATCGGCACCCGCAAGGGCCTGTTCACCGCCACCAGCGACGACCGCGAGCAATGGGTCCTCAAGGGCCCCCACGGACTCGACCCCGACGGCTACACCGCCGTCTCCGAGATCTACGCGACCGCCGCCGACCCCGCCACCGGCCGGATCCTCGTCGCGGCCGACTCGCCCCACTTCGGCCCCTCCGTCTGGCGCTCCGACGACCTCGGCGCCACCTGGCACGAACCCGACGCCGCACCCATGGCCTTCCCCCAGGACCTGCCCTACCGGCCCCTGGACTTCTCCGAGACCGCCGGCATCGACCAGCCCGACGCCGACCAGTCCAACACCGTCAAACGCGTCTGGCAGCTCGCCTTCGGCCCCCAGGAAGGGCGCGTGTGGGCCGGCGTCGAACCCACCAGCCTGTGGCGCTCCGACGACGGCGGACGCACCTTCACGTTCAACCGGTCCCTGTGGGACCACCCCCAGCACACCACCTGGGCCTCCGGCGGCGGCGGCGCCGCCGTCCACACCATCGTCACCGACGACGACGACCCCGCCCACGTCATGATCGCCATGTCCTCGGGCGGCATCTACGAGACCCGCGACGACGGCGACACCTGGGAAGGGGTCACCAAGGGCATCACCGTCGACTACGGCCCCGACCCCGAACCCGAATCGGGCCACTGCATCCACAAAGTCGCCCGCACCGCCGACGGCACCTGGATCGCCCAGAGCCACGGCCCCGTCTGGCGCACCGACGAACCCGGCTCCGGGTGGACCAACGTCTCGGCGACCCTGCCCTCCGAGTTCGGCTTCGCCGTCGTCGCCCACCCCACCGAGGCGGGCACCGCCATGGTCTGGCCCGTCCAGGCCGCCATGGACCGCTTCCCGCCCGGCCACCGCATCGCCGCCTGGCGCACCACCGACCACGGCGACACCTGGCACGAGTGGAGCACCGGCCTGCCCGCCGAGCCCTACTTCGCCAACGTCATGCGCGACGGCGCCTGCACCGACGGCGCACCCGACCCCGGCTGGTACTTCGGCACCCGCTGCGGCGACGTGTGGGCCGCCGGCGACGCGGACGCCACCTGGCACCTGGTCGCCGCCCACCTCCCCGACGTCCTGTGCGTGCGAGCGATCGAGACCCGCTGATGGTCGACGTCAAACTCCCGGCCGCACTCGCCTCCGAATGCGCCGGCCAGCGCCACCTCCACGTCGACCTGCCCGACGACGCCACCCTCGCCGACGTCCTCGACGCCATCGCGACCACCCACCCGCGCCTGGCCCGGCGCCTGCGCGACGAATCGGGGAAACTGCGCCGCTACGTCAACATCTACATCGGCGACGACGAGAACCGCCGCCTCCAAGGCCTCGCCACCCCCGTCGAAGGCCGCGACATCCAGATCCTGCCCTCCATCGCCGGAGGCTGACACCACACCGAAAGGGGCCACCGCGCAGCAGCGCGGCGGCCCCTCCCGAAAACCGATCTACCTGCCGTTGATCGACACCACGTCCACCACGAACACCAGCGTCTCGTTCGGGCCGATGACCCCGCCCGCGCCCTGCGAGCCGTAACCGAGCTCCGGCGGGATCACGATCAGGCGCCGGTCGCCGACCTGCGACCCGATCAGGCCGTCGTTCCAGCCCTGGATCACCGGCGCCGAACCCAGCGGCGACACCTCGAACGGCTGCGCCCCGCGGTTCCACGAAGCGTCGAACTCCTTGCCGTTCGACCAGTTGAACCCCGCATACTGCACCGCGACCGCGTCCCCGGCCTTCGCCTCGACACCCGAGCCCTCGACCACGTCAGCGGTGAACAGGCCCGCGGGCGCCGCGACGTCCGGCACCGACACGACCGGCTTCGACCCCGTGTCCTCAGACACCGAGACCTCGACACCGTCACTGATCTGCACCACGTTCGCATCCCCTTCATCTGCACTGCCGTCGGCGCCACCGGCGCCGCAGCCGGCCAGCAGCACCGCGCTCAACGCGACCGCCACCGGCACCCAAAAACGACTCACAAGCCTTGAGTCCACCGAGGGAACCTACCACCCGCCGCCCGCCCGCACCGACCTCGCCTATCCTTGACCCCGAACCGAACCGCAGGAGCACCGCATGACCCAAGGCCCCGGCGACACCGCCACCGACGTCACCGAGCTCCTGCGCCGCCTCACCGTCCAACTGCGCCTGCTCAACCACCAGGTCTCCGACCGCATCGGGCTCCAAGACGTCGACCTCGAATGCCTCGACCTCATCTCCCGCACCGGACCCCTGACCCCCTCGGCGCTGGCGCGGGCCGCGGACCTGCACCCGGCGACGGTCACGGGCGTGGCCGACCGGCTCGAGAAGGGCGGGTGGATCCGGCGCGAGAAGGTCCCCGCCGACCGCCGGGCGGTGCACCTGGTCGCCGACGAGGCGCGGGGCCGGGAAGTCCTGCGCCTGTACGAGCCGCTGCGTTCGGCGATAGGGGAGATCTGCGCCGGGTTCGAGCCCGCGCAGCTGGCGGTGATCGCACGGTTCCTCGACCGGGCCGGTGCGGCCGGACGGGCCGCGACCGACGATCTGACGGCCGGTCAGTAGGCGACGCCGAGGACCCGGCGCACCGCCGCCGGATCGGACACGGCCGCGAGCATCGCCGCGGCCAGGTCCGCCCGGGCGATCGTGAACCCGTTCCTGGGATTGTGCCCGACCTGGGTGCGCCACCGGCCCGCGGCGGGCTTGTCGGTCAACTGAGGCGGGCGCACGATCGTCCAGTCCAGTCCCGAATCCACGACCGCGTCCTCCATCGCCGCGAGGTCGGCGTAGTGCGCGGCCAAGGCCCGCTTGACGATCGGGGTCAGGCGCCGCAGCAGGAAACCGTCACCGGGGTCGTGCCGGGGCTTGTCGGGCCGCGCCGCGGTGGGCACGGTGCCGATCGGCGCGGCCGACAGCACCACCAGGCGCCGCGTCCCCGCAGCCCGCATCGCGGCGATGAGCGCCCGCGTCCCGGTGGCCGCGACGCCCGCCTCGGCCTTCGACGTCGCCCCCAGCGCCGAGACCACCGCGTCCGCTCCGGCCACCGCCGAAGCCAGAACGCCCGGGTCCGGCCTC
Source organism: Glycomyces harbinensis (assembly GCF_900101745.1). GTDB lineage: Bacteria > Actinomycetota > Actinomycetes > Mycobacteriales > Micromonosporaceae > Glycomyces > Glycomyces harbinensis. Next base: position 482,087 of record NZ_FNAD01000001.1, read on the forward strand.
GACAGGTCCGCCCGCACCGCACCGACCCCGGAAGGGAGCTTGCCGGGGCTGCGAACCACGGCGGTGACCTCGTGCCCGGCGGCCGATGCCTGTTCGAGCACGAGCCGCCCGGTCGCACCGGTCGCGGCCACCAGCGTCAGCTTCATCAGGTACTCCTCACCCAGAAATAATACGAGCACCATAACATCTGCCACTCATATAAAATAGGGTGCGGATCACCCCACCTCCGACAACACCTCCAACACCCGGTTCTCCTCACGCTGGAACACCATCGACGTCTGAAACCGCGCCACCTCCGGCCGCGTCGCCAACCGATCCACCAGAAAAGCGTGCAACCGCTCCGTGTTCTGCACCGCCACATGCAACACGATGTCCCCCTCACCCGACACCACGAACAACCGCAACACCTCCGGCCACGACCCCACCGCCGACCGGAACGCCTCATACGAACCGCGCTGATGATGACGCAGATGCACCGACACCAGCGCCTCCGCACCCCGACCCAACGCCCCCAGATCCACCGCCGCGTGATACCCCCGAATCACCCCGCGCCGCGTCAACGACCGCACCCGATCCTGCACCGTCGACGGCGCCACCTCCAGACGCCGCGCCAACTCCCGATGCGACAACCGCGCATCCGACTGCAACAACCGCACAATCCCCACCTCAAGCTCATCCACACACGGATTATCCACCGAAAACCAACCACACGTCCAATCTCACCCCGAGAAGACCGAACAACCGCCTAACATCACCCCACATGACCACCCGAACGAACACCCCCGGCACCCTCGGCACCGCACGCGGCACCGCCCTCTACCTCGGCGCCGTCCTCGGACCCGGCGTCCTCGCCCTCCCACACCTCGCCGCCGCCGCCGCAGGACCCGCCGCCATCATCGCCTGGACCGGACTCCTCGCCCTCGCCATCCCCGTCGCCGCAACCTTCGCCGCCCTCGCCACCCGCTGGCCCGACGCCGGCGGCGTCGCCACCTTCACCCGCGCCGCCTTCGGCGACCGCGCCGCCGCCGCCTGCGGCTGGTGGTTCTACTCCGTCATCCCCATCGGCGCCGCAGCCGCCGCCCTCGTCGGCGCCGCCTACATCGCCGCACCCGCAGGACTCGGCCACACCGCCACCCTCACCATCGCCGCCGCACTCATCACCACCGCCTTCGCCGCCAACCACATCGGCCTCCGCCTCTCCGGCACCGCCCAACTCATCCTCATGGCACTCCTCATCGCCCTCCTCACCACCGCCATCACCACCGCCGCCCCACACGCCCACACCGCCAACCTCACCCCCTTCGCCCCCCACGGCACCACCGGCATCCTCTCCGCAGCCGCCGTCCTCCTCTTCGCCTTCTCCGGCTGGGAAGCCGCCAGCCACCTCTCCGGCGAATTCACCAACCCCAAGCGCCAACTCCCACGCGTCACCGCCCTCGCCCTCGCCATCGTCGCCGCCATCTACCTCGGCCTCGCCACCACCACCACCGCCGTCCTCGGACCAGACGCCGCCACCCGCCCCACACCCCTCGCCGACCTCCTCGCCTACGGCTTCGGCCCCAACGCACGCACCATCACCGCCGCCGCAGCCGCCGTCCTCTGCCTCGGCGCCGTGAACACCTTCATCGCCGGCGCCTCACGCCTCGGCGCCGCCCTCGCCCGCGACGGCGCCATGCCCGCACCCCTCGCCAAAGGCCACCAACCAGGCCGCACCCCCCACCGCAGCCTCGCCCTCCTCGCCACCCTCACCGCCATCGTCCTCACCGCAGCCGTCACCTGGCAACTCGACCTCGACCAACTCATGAGAGCCACCTCCGCCAGCCTCGCCGCCGTCACCACCCTCGCCTGCGCCGCCGCCGTCCGCCTCCTCCACGGACGCGCCCGCGCCACCGCCCTCACCGCCACCACCGTCACCGCCGCCATCAGCACCGCCCTCGCCTGGTACCTCCTCATCCCCGCCCTCGTCGGCGCCGCCGCCCTCACCTACCTGCACCTCCACCAAGGCAAGCCCCGGCCGGATACCCTTCAAGACACCGAACCGGAACGCGCCCCAGCGCCCCCGCTCGCACAAGGAGCCCCATGACCACCGCGCCACCCACCCCCCTCCACCCGCTCCGGCGCGCCCTCACCCTCTGGGGCGCCCTCATCGCCCTCATGTGGGCCCTGCTCATCGCCGACTGGATCCTCCCGGCCCACCTCACCGCCTGGGGCATCACCCCCCGCACCCTCGAAGGCCTCCTCCCCGGCGCCCTCGCCGCACCCTTCCTCCACGGCAGCACCGGACACCTCGTGTCCAACATGGTCCCGCTCGCCGTCATGGGCACCATCGCCGCACTCAGGGACTGGCGCGGCATGTGGACCGCGCTGGCGGTGACCCTCGTGGCCTCGGGGCTGGGCGTGTGGCTGTTCTCCCCGGCGAACTCGGTGACCGTGGGCGCCTCGGGGATCGTCTTCGGCCTCTTCGGCTACCTCCTGGCGCGCGGGGTCGTCACCCGCAGGGTCGGCGACTTCCTCATCGCCCTGCTCGTCATCGCCGTCTACGGGTCGATGATCTGGGGCGTCTTCCCCTCCCAGCCGCACATCTCCTGGCAGGCCCACCTGTTCGGGTTCCTCGGCGGCGCCGCGGCCGCCATCGCCACCCGCCCGCGCCGCGCCGCCCCGGTCGGCGCGTGAGCGCTCCGGCCGGCTTCACCTGGACCGAGCGGAGCGACGGCACCGTTCGCATCGTCCACCGCGGCCGCGCCGCCGCCACGCTGCGCGGGGCCCGCGCCGCCAAGTTCCTCGACGAGATCGCCGCCGGGGACCCCCAGCACGTGTGCGCCCGGTGGACGGGCGCCTACAAGTTCGGCAACGAGCGCACCGCCCGCCAACACCCCCGCAACCAGCGATAACAGCCCCCGCGCCGGGGGAGTGGGGCCCCGAGATCGACAGTGCCACACCCATAGCACTATAGTGCTAACATCCTAGTGAAATAGAGAAAGTTGTGATCGACTTCCACCTCGAACCGCGCTCCGGCGTGGCCCCCTACATGCAGCTCGTCCACCAAGTCCAGCAAGCCCTGCGACTGGGCATGCTCGACGTGGGGGACCAGCTGCCCACGGTCAAACAAGTGGTCGCCAAGATCGCCATCAACCCCAACACCGTCCTCAAGGCCTACCGCGAACTCGAACGCCAAGGACTCGTCGCGCCCAAACCCGGACGCGGCACCTTCATCACCGCCACCCTCGCCGACGACCACCTCGACGCCCACGCCGACCTCAAAACCGACCTCCAGCAATGGATCACCAAAGCCCGAAGCGCCGGACTCGACGACGCGGCCATCCGAGCACTCTTCGACACCACCATCCGGAAGGAACCACGGTGAACCCATGACCACCCCAGTCCTGACCACGCACCTGCTCACCAAGCGCTACGGCACCCAGTCCGCCCTCACCGAAGCCACCCTCGACATCCCCGCCGGGCGCATCGTCGGCCTCGTCGGCCCCAACGGCGCCGGCAAGTCCACCCTCCTCGCCCTCGCCGCCGGACTCGTCCGGCCCACCAGCGGCACCATCGAAGTCCTCGGCCGCCGCCCCGCCGCCGACGCCGCCCAGCTCGCCCGCGTCGGCTTCGTCGCCCAGGACACCCCCGTCTACGCCGGCCTCAGCGTCGCCGACCACCTCACACTGGGGGAGAAGCTCAACCCGCACTGGGACAAGCAACTCGCCCGCCAGCGCGTCGAACAAGTCGGGCTCGACCCCAAGAAGAAGGCCGGGCGCCTCTCCGGCGGCCAGAAAGCCCAACTGGCCCTCACCCTCGCCGCCGCCAAACGCCCCGAACTGCTCGTCTTCGACGAACCAGTCGCCGCCCTCGACCCCCTCGCACGCAGGGCCTTCCTCCAGAACCTCATGGAGTTCGTCGCCGACATGGACGTCTCCGTCATCCTCTCCTCGCACCTCCTCGGCGACGTCGAACGCGTCTGCGACCACCTCGTCGTCCTCGCCGAATCCCGCGTCCAGGTCGCCGGCGACATCGACGACCTCACCGGGGCGCACCACCGCGTCGTCGGCCCCCGCGGCACCCTCGACGCCCTCCCCGAGGGCGTCGACGTCATCGCAGCCGACCACACCGACCGCCAGACCACCCTCATCGTCCACAACACCACCGGACGACCCCTCGACCTCCCCGGCGCCGAAACCGTCGGCCTCGAAGACATGGTCCTGACCTACCTCCACCGCGCCGAAGGCATCGGCGTCCCGACCCTCCAGGAGACCCGCTCATGATCTGGCTGACCTGGCGTCAGATGCGCGCCCAGACCCTCTGGACCGCCGGTGTCCTGGCCGCAATCGGCGCCTACCTGCTCTACCTGGCCGCCGCCGTCCGCGAGTCCTACCGCGTCAACGTCACCGAGTGCACCACCGCCTGCGACGAAGCCGCCCACCTCTTCGGCGACGAGTTCGGCTCCGGCCTGCTCATGCTCGGCCTGCTCCTGCTCGCCGGACCCGCCCTCATCGGCGCCTTCTGGGGCGCCCCCCTCATCACCCGCGAACTCGAGACCGGCACCCACCGCCTCGTGTGGAACCAGTCGGTCACCCGCACCAGATGGCTCGCCGTGAAACTCGTGATCGTCGGGGGAGTGAGCGTCCTGTTCACCGGCACCCTCAGCCTGCTGCTGACCTGGGCCGCCGGCCCCTACGACAAGCTCGTGGACAGCCGCTTCGAACCGCTGACGTTCGCCGCGAGAGACCTCGCCCCGTTCGGGTACGCGATCCTGGCCTTCACCCTCGGGCTCGTGATCGGCGTGCTCGTCCGCAAGACGCTCGCGGCCATGGCCCTCACCCTGGTCGCGTTCGTGGTCTTCCAGCTGCTCATGGCGAACGTCCTCAGGCCCCACTTCACCGAGCCGGTCACCGAGACCATCACCTGGGCCGACGCCAACACCGTCGGGCAGATCGACGCGTTCGGCATCGGCTCCGAAGGCGCGGGCATCCAGGAATACCAGATCCAAGGCGCCTGGGTCCTCGACGACCTCATCACCGTCTACAAGGGCGACGGGACCGCGTTCGACGAGTCCGACCTCGACACCTGCGACGCCCAAGGCGCCACCACCCCCGACGAGTGCCTGCGCGCCATGGACGCCACCTTCGACGTGACCTATCACCCCGCCGACCGGTACTGGACGTTCCAGTGGATCGAGCTCGGCGGCGCGCTCGCGCTGTCGGCGGTGCTCCTGGGCGTCGCGTTCTGGCGCATCCCCCGCGGCATCAACTGAGATTCCCGCAAGTGATGGTGGGTGGGGCCTAGGCCCCACCCACCATTACTTGCGTCGCCGAGCGCCTACGCGCCGGTGATGTTGACCATCCAGCCGATGCCGAACCGGTCCACCAGGGCGCCGAACTCGTCGCCCCACATCTGCTTCTCCAGGGGGATGTTCACCGAGCCGCCCTCGCTCAGGCCCTGGAAATAGCCGCGCAGCTCGTCCGCATCCTCGCCCGAGAGGCTGATCGAGATGTTCTCACCGGGCTTGTAGTCCATGCCCGGAGGCGTGTCCGAGGCCATCAGCGTGAACCCGGCGCTCGAGGTGAGCTGGGCGTGCATGACCTTGTCCGCGTCCTCACCGGGCATCCCGGACTCGCCGAACGTGTTCACCTTCAACTCGCCGCCGAGCACGCCCTGGTAGAACTCCATGGCCTCACGTGCGTCCCCGTTGAACGCCACGTACGGATTGAGGATCGAACCCATCGCAGACTCCCTTCGTCGTCGAAGCGATACACCGCCATCCTCGCAAGCGCGGCCGAGGCGCACACGCGAATCGGCAACGACCCCCGCACTGCCCGAACGGATTTTCGCGGACCCGGCGGCCGAGGCGCCGACATCGCACCCATGTGGTCAATGGTCGGGTCGCCCGACCAACCACCGGCCCCCAGAGCGCCCGGATCGACCGCGACGGGCCCACGGCGGCCGGGGCGTCCGGCCACTCGGGTTCGGCCCCCCAGATGTCATAACTTGCGGGAACGGCACTTCTCGTGAGTTATATATCGGGAGGCGACACGCTTGTTTTTCTATTATTTAAATATTAAAACCGGAATTAAATAATGTTATGATGTGGGCATGACGAAAACAGGTACGACCGTGACGACCGCCGCCAAGACCGCGACGCTGTGCAAGCGGTGCGGGACGCCGATCCCGCAGCAGCCCGGGCGCGGGCGCCCGCGCCTGTACTGCGCCGAGGGCGACTGCGCCGCCCAGGCCAAACGCCAGCGCGAGCTGCGCCGGGCCACGCCGGGATTGGAGGGTGCGCTGGCGCGGGCCGAGGAGCTGTACGAGCAGATCGAGCAGTCGATGGCCTCGGCGCTGGCGCCGCTCGCTGAGGCGTTGCGGGCCGAGACGGATCCGGCCCAGGTCGAGGCGCGGCTCGCGGAGGTGCGGTCGGATGCGGCGGGTGCGGTGGCGGCGGCGCGGGCGGAGCGCGATGAGGTGGCCGCTCGGGCGTCGTCGCTGCGTGAGGAGTTGGCGGCCGCTCATGCGGAGGCTGAGCGGGCGGCGGCGGCGTTGGAGGCGGCCGGGGTGCGGGCGAAGGAGGCGGTGTCGGCGCGACTGGAGGCGGTTCGTGCCGCTGAGGGTGCCCGTGAGGAGGCGGCGCAGGCGTTGGCGGCGGCGGGTGAGGCCGGGCGTTTGCGCGCGGAGGCTGAGGAGGCGGCGGGTGCGGCTCGTGAGTCGGCGCGGGTGGCGGTGGCCGAGCGCGAGGCGGCGGTGGCCGCGCGGGCAGAGTCCGAGCAGGTGGCGGCGGCGGCTCGGGGCGAGGCGGTGTTGGAGCGGTCGCGTGCTGAGGAGGTCGCGGCGGAGGCGGCTGAGGCGTTGCGGGCCGGTGAGGCGGCGTTGGAGCGGGCCGAGGCGCGGGTGCGGGCGGTCGGGGCTGAGCGTGATGCGGAGCGGTCGCGGGTGGAGTCGCTGGTGGCGGAGGTGGCGGTGGCGCGCCGTGATGCGGAGCAGGCGGGTGGCCTGGCGGTGGAGCGGGAGTCGGCGTTGCGTGCGGTGCAGGCGGATCTGGCCGGTGTGGTCGGTGATCTGCGGGTGTCGGCGTCGCGGTTGGAGGCGGCGGAGGCCGCCGGTGTCGAGTTGCGGGGTGAGGCGGCGTCGTGGCGTGAGCGGGCGTTGGCGGCCGAGGCGCGGTTGGCGGCGTTGGAGCGCCGGGAGGGTTAGGTCCTGCTCCCCCGTGCCGGGGGTTGCGTGTTTTGTCTGGTTCTTGGGTTCGGGCCCCGGCGGTCGTCCGTCGGGGCCCGGGCGCCTTCAGATGCCGGCGGCTTGGCGGGCGGCCTGTTCGACCTTGTCGTGGTAGGCGGTCCACCAGGCCTGGTCGCCTTCGGGGAGGTTGTCGGCGCCGTCGCGCAGGCCGGCGGCGCCGTCGATGGTTTCGCGGACGATGTCGGCGTGTCCGGCGTGGCGGTTGAGTTCGGCGATCATGTGGATGAGGATCTGGTGGAGGGTGACGGTGGCGCGTTCTTCGGGCCACCAGGGGACGTGGCCGGTGGCGTCGAGGTCGAGTGCACTGATGGTGGCGTCGGCGTGGTCCCAGACGCGGGCGTAGAGGGCGAGGAGGTCGGCGGTGGATTCTTCGGGGGTGGCCCACATGTCGGCGTTGGCTTCGGCGTCGGGGTCGAACCAGGGGTGGGTTTCGGGGAAGGGGCGGTCGAATACGGACCCGAAGTAGTCGGCGCTGACGCAGGAGAGGTGTTTGACCAGGCCGAGGAGGTTGGTGCCGGTGGGGGTGAGGGGTCGGCGGAGGTCGTACTCCCCCAGGCCTTCGAGTTTCCACAGGACGGCGTCGCGGGCGGTCGTGAGGTATCGGTGCAGGTGGGTTTTCGGGTCGGTCATGGGTTGGAGTGTGTCATCGGGGTGTGACATCAGAGGCTGATGGGTGTCGATTCGAATACTTGGACGTCGGCGGGGGCGGCGCGGTAGGGGTCGAGGTGGGCGGCGATCTCGGTGTGGTGGGGTGCGTCGAGGTGGGCGTTGAGGGCGGCGATGTCGGCCCAGGCTTCGACGCAGATGAAGGTGTTGGGTTCGTCGAGGGCTTCCCAGAAGCGGTAGGCGAGGCAGCCGGTGTCGTGTTCGAGGGTGGCGGCCTGGAGGGCGCGGAGGCCGTCGAGGTAGGCCTCGCGGTGCTCGGGGAGGGCGTGCAGGTAGGCGTGGACGGTGATCATGTCGTTCACGGTAGCGGTGCAATCGGGTTGCGGGAGCGGTTGGGTGTTGTTAGCGTGGCGCGCGATGACTTCTCATGACGGGCCGGTTCGATTCGGCCATCTCGATTGCAACTCCCCCATCGCCTCGTGGCGGTTCGAACGCCAGGTGGAGGAGTGTGCGGCTTCGTCGCCGCGGTCCATCGTCGACATCGGGTGCGGGTGGGGTGAGCTGCTGCAGCGCGTCGCGGCCCGGGTGCCGGGGGCGCGGGCGCACGGGATCGATTCGGATGTGGAGCTGCTGGAGCGGGGCCGGGCGGGGGCGGCCGCGCGCGGGATCGCCGACCGGGTCGAGTTCGTGGAGTACCGGGGCGAGGACTGGACCGAGCCGGCGGATCTGGTGCTGTCCATCGGTGCGCCGCATGCGTTCGGTACCAGTGAGGACGCGCTGCGGGAGCTGTTCAAGCTCGTCGAGCCCGGCGGGCGGCTGCTGTTCGGGGACGGGATCTGGAACCGGGTGCCGACCGAGGCGGATCTGGCGGCCATGTGGCCGGAGACGACGGTCGACGAGTGGCGGCTGCTGCCGGATCTGGTGGACGTCGCGGTCGCGGTGGGGTTCCGGCCGCTGCGGGTGGAGGCGATCGAGCAGTCCGAGTGGGACGATTTCGAGTCGCAGTACCTGGCGGACAAGGAGGTCTGGCTGCTGGCCAACCCCGGTCATCCGAAGGCCGCGGAGGTTCGCGAGGCGGCCGACCGGCACCGGGACTGGTGGCTGCGCGGCCACCGCGGGGTGCTCGGGTTCGCGTATCTGACGCTGGGTCGCCCGGTCGATTGACGGTGTGCGGAAGGCCCTGGGCCCTTGGCGGGGTTCGGGGCCTTTCGTCGTGCCCGGGGCCCCTCCCCCGGTCTCAGGCGCGGCGTTCGCGCCAGGCGGCGACCTCGTCGTCGACGTTGCGCAGGCCGAAGCGCAGCGGCGGGCCGTCGATGGGGCCGATGAGGGCTTTCCTGATGCGGACGTTGAGGGCCGCGACAGTCTCGCGCACGGCTTCCTCGGTCCGGTGGCGGTCGAGCACGCCGGGCAGCTCCTCGACTTCGCGGGCCAGGCGCAGCGCCGGAGGCAGGGCGTCCAGGCCCAGGTTCTCACGGGTCGCCTGCTGGTGGAGCCACCAGTCCTCGGCCAGGGGCCGCCCGATGCCCGGCAGGGGCTTGCCAGCGCCGGGGAGGTTCTTGAACTCGCCGCGGGCCTCGGCCTCGTGGATCTGGCGGTCGACCCCGCGCAGTTGCCGGTCGCTCATGGGGTCCTCCATGGGTGTCGGGTCCTGGGGCCCATGGTATCGGTCAGGCGGCGTGGACGACGAGTGCGACCGCGGCGAACTGCACGGCGTAGGCCGCGAGCGTGAACGCGTGGAAGACCTCGTGGAAGCCGAACCACTGCACCGAGGGATTCGGGCGCTTGAGGGCGTAGACGACGCCGCCGATCGTGTAGAGCACCCCGCCGGTGATGATCAGCGCCGTCGCCCAGACCCCGGCCCCGGCGATGAGCTGGGGCATCACGAAGACCGCGGCCCAGCCCAAGATGATGTACAGCGGCGTGTACAGCCAGCGCGGGGCGCTCACCCAGAGGGTGCGGAAGGCGATGCCGGCGGCGGCGCCGGTCCACACGACGGTCAGGAGTGCGGTGCGGGCGGTGCCGTCGAGGGCGAGGGCGGCGATGGGTGTGTAGGTGCCGGCGATGATGAGGTAGATGTTGGCGTGGTCGAGGCGTTTGAGTCGGGTGGTGGCTTTGGGGTTCAGGTGGGTGCGGTGGTAGAGGGCGGAGATGCCGAAGAGTGCGGCGGAGGCGGCGATGTAGACGGCGGTGGTGAGGCGGGCGGTGGGGGTGGGTGCGGTGGCGACGAGGAGGAGTCCGGCGAGGATGGCGGTGGGGAAGGCGCCGAGGTGGAGCCAGCCGCGGAGGCGGGGTCGGGTGTCGGTGATGGTGGGTGCCAGTGCCATGGTTCGAGCGTACGTGCGGGGGTTACTGGTTGGTAGTGTCGCTGGTCCCCCGGTTGGTGGTGGGGTTAGGGGGTGTTCGCGGTGTCTGGTCGTGTCCTTGGGGCGGGCGGTTGCGTCCGAAGTGGCGTGGCTGGGTGGTTTGGGCCGTTAGGCTCCGGCCGTGGACATGGTGATCAGCGACGACATGTCGGTGCAGTTGGTGGTGTTGGCGCTGGCGGCGGTGGCGGCGCCGCTGCTGGTGGATCGCTTGGAGCGGTGGGTGCGGCTGCCGAGTGTGGTGGTCGAGGTCGTGCTGGGGATCGTGATCGGGCCGCAGGTGCTGGGTCTGGTGGGTACGGGTGTGCTGTTGGAGACGGTGTCGCAGCTGGGTATGGCGATGCTGTTCTTCTTGGCGGGGTATGAGATCGATTTCCGTGCGGTGCGGGGTCGGCCGATCGCCGTGGCGGGTGCGGGGTGGTTGGTCTCGTTCGCTGTGGCGGCGGGGGTGTTGGCGCTGGCGGGTGCGGGGTCGGCGGTGTTGATCGTGGCGATCGGGTTGTGTTCGACGGCGTTGGGGACGATTTTGCCGATCGCGCGGGATTCGGGGTTGTTGGCGGGGCCGGTGGGTCCGCATCTGATGGCGGTGGGGGCGGTGGGCGAGTTCGCGCCGATCGCTTTGCTGGCGTTGTTCTATTCGGAGGGTCATCATTCGGGGCGGACGACGCTGGTGATCGCTTTGGTGGGCCTCGCCGTCGCGGCGGCGGCGTTCGGGTCGCTGCGCCGTTCGGCGCGGGTGTCGCGGTTGCTGTCGGCGACGATGGGGACGAGTGCGCAGTTGGCGGTGCGGTTGTCGGTGCTGGTGTTGTTGGCGTCGGTGCTGTTGGCCGCGGAGATCGGGGTGGACATCGCGTTGGGGGCGTTCGCGGCGGGTGTGGTGATGCATGTGCTGTTGGCGGCGTTGAGCGAGCGCGAGGAGGAGTTGGTGCGGTCGAAGCTGGACGGGATCGGGTTCGGTGCGGTCGTCCCGGTGTTCTTCGTCTACACGGGGGTGACGTTCGATCTGGACGCTCTGGTGTCCTCGCCGGTGGCGTTGGCGTTGATCCCGGTGTTCTTGGGGGCGTTCGTTCTGGTGCGTGGGGTGGTGACGTTCGTGTTCGCCGGGCGGGTGCTGGCGGGTGGGTCGAGGCGGGCGTTGGGGGCGTTCGCGGCGACGCAGTTGCCGATCGTGGTGATCGCTTCGGCGACGGCCGCCGATCGGGGCCTGGTGTCGGCGTCGGTGGCCGCGGCGATGGTGGGGGCGGCGATGGTGTCGGTGCTGGTGTTCCCGCTCGTGGGGTTGCGGTGGGCGGGGAAGGACACTGCGGCTGTGGCGGCGGAGCCGATCTAGGGTCAGCGCTGGGGCGTAGCGGCGAATACGTTCGTTCGCGGATGTGGCGGTGCGGGGGCGGCGGCGAGTGTTGCGGGTATGAGAAAGCTCCGCCGCCCCGCGTACCGGGCCCTGGTCGTCGTCCATGTCGCATCGTCGGTCGCCTGGCTCGGGTTGAGCCTGTGCCTGCTGGTCCTGGCCGCTTGGGCGGCCACCACGTCGGATGCGGCGTCGCAGTATGCGGCGGTCGCGGCCTCGTCGCGGCTGGCCGGGACCATCGCCGTGCCGATCGGGGCGACGGCGCTGGTCACCGGCGTGTGGCTGATGTTGGGGACGCGCTGGTCGATCGCCTACACGTGGGTGCTGGTCAAGTTGGTCGCCACGGTGATCACGTTCGCGCTCACGGTGCTGGTGCTGCGCCCGGGCCTGGCCGAGGTCGCCGCGGGTGCCGATCCGCTGCGCCTGCAGGTGTTGGACGGCGACATCATGTACGGGCCGGTCGTGTCCTCGGTCGTGTACCTGGGGGCGACGGTCCTGTCGTATGTCAAGCCGTGGGGACGGCGAGGCGCGGGCGCGCCGGCCCGAGCGCGAGTGCCCGCTCGTAGTGCGCGATGAGCGCGTCGCCTTCGGCCTCCCAGGTGCGGGTCTCGACTTTGAGGCGGCCGCGTCCGCCCCACTGGCGCAGCAGTTCGGGGCGGGCGGCGAGCGTGCGCACGATCCCGGCCAGCGCGGGGCCGTCGCCGGGCGGGAAGTGGGTGCCGTCGACGCCGGGGTCGACCAGTTCGGCGGCGCCGCCGGCGTCGACGGCGACGACGGGGACGCCGGAGGCGTGGGCTTCCTGGATGGTCTGGCCGAACGTTTCGAACGGGCCGGTGTGGACGAACAGGTCCAGGGAGGCGTAGAGGCGTGAGAGGTCGTCGCCGTGGAGGGCGCCGAGGAATGAGGCTTGGGGCAGGAGGCGTTCGAGGGCGCGGCGGCGGGGTCCGTCGCCGACGATGACCAGGCGCACGCCCGGTTCGGCGGCGAGGTCGGCGAGCCAGTGGAGTTGTTTTTCGCGGGCGAGGCGTCCGATGTAGCCGACGACGAGTTCGCCGTCGGGGGCGAGGGCGTCGTGGAGGGTGCGGTCCTTGTATCGGGGGTGGAATCGTTCGGTGTCGACGCCGTGGGGTAGGACGGCGACGTTGCCGATGCCTTGTTCGGCGAGGGCGCGGGCGGTGCAGGCGGACAGGGCGAGGTTGACGCGGGCGCGGGAGTGGATGGAGCGCAGGCGGTGCCATACGAGTTGTTCGAATGCGGTGAGGTGGTAGGCGCGGGTGTAGGCGGGGAGGTCGGTCTGCCAGACGGCGACGGTGGGGATGTGGCGGCGTTCGGCCCAGGCGGCGGCGCGGGCGGTGTAGCCGAAGGGGCTGGCGAGGTGGACGATGTCGGGGCGGTGGGCGTCGAGGGCGTCGTCGAGGGCGCGGGTGGCGAGTCCGGCGCGGAAGTCACGGTAGGCGGGGACGCGGATGGAGGGCACGTGGACGACGGGCCAGTCGAAGACGGGGCGTGGTCCGGGTCCGGGGGCGGGGGCGATGACGACCGGTTCGATGCCGCGGGCGGCGAGGTGCTCCGCGGCCCGCGCGACGGAGCGGGCGACGCCGTTCATTTGCGGCGGGAACGATTCGGTGACGAGTGCGACTCTCATGGTCGGAGCGTAAAGGCCCAGGTGGGCGGTGGGGGTAACCCGACATGGCGGGGGTTTGAACCGCAGCCGATATTCATCGCCGTAGTGCTGGGGGCGGGGGTGTCGGGTACGGTGCGTGCGCGTGTGGCTCGCGAGGCGCGCGACTTCGGGTCGGGGCAGTGTCGTACCCGCGGTGTAGGTATTGGAGGATGCACGCACTGGCCGGTGCCGGCGCGCGCCCCGTCGCCCGCGCAGGGCGCGGCCAAGCCTCAGCGATCATGTGAAGGAGCCCCCGATGTCACTGTCGAGTGCCGACATCGCCCATCTGGAAGCGGTGCTGGCGCAAGGGAAGAAGCCGAAGGTGGTGTTCACTGACGCCGCAGGGCAGGTCGCCGGCAGGTCCGGTAAGGTCGTCGCGCTCGACCCCTCGGGTGTCGACGATTTCGTGACCGTCGCTTTCGGATCCGACGAGCTGGCGTTCGCCGCCGGCGAGCTGCGCCTGCCCGCCCCGGGCGAGGGCGCGCGCCGCGCTCCCCGGCAGCGGGCCGGTGCGCCGGCTGCGCCCCTCGCCCCTTCGGGGCCGGGGCTGCTGCCCGATGAGCCCGAGTCCGAGCTTGAACCCAAGCCCAAGCCCGTCACCGCGAGTGAGAGGAAACCCGTGAGCGCACCTGAAGTGCCACAGCAGGCCGAGCCGGTCCCGGTCAAGAAGAAGGCGGCCCGGCCTCGCGCCGCGGCGAAGTCGCCGGAGTTGACCGTGACGTTGACGTATGAGGACGGCGAGTGGTCGATCGCGGCCGCGCGCGGTGCCCGCACGGTCGTCAAGGGCGCCAAGGTCGCCCATACGAACGCGCTGGCGATGTGCCAGTCGTCGGGTTCGGACGAGGTTGCCGAGGTCGTCTCGGAGGTGGTGGAGAAGATCCGCTCTGAGGCGGCTGAGGAGGCGGCGCGGTTGCGTCGCCAGCTCGACGAGGCCGAGGCGCGGTTGGCGGAGTTGAAGTAGCGGTGTTGCCGTAGCAGGGCCGGCGGGCCCGGTCGCCGGTGGGCGGCCGGGCCCGTTGGCGTGTTCGGGGTCGGTTCCTCCGGGGGGTGTGGGGCAGGGGGCGGCGAGGGCGCCGGGTGGGTCCGACGGTCGGGCGCACCCCCGGGGGTCGGGGGTGTCGGTTCGCCGAGTCCCCCGGTTGCGGGCGCGCCTGTGGGGTCCGGCAGGCCGGCGCGGTGTCGCTCCCGTGTTCAGGGGCGCTAGTCGCGGGCGTGTTTGATGTAGATCATGACCGCTTCGCGGGTGGTCTTGACGCCCAGGGACTGTCGGGCCGCGGCGATGCGGCGGTTGGCGGTGCGCAGCGACACGAACTCGGCTTCGGCGGCGGCCGCGATGGTCGAGCCCGCCGCGAGGCGCCCCAAGAGCGCGCGCTGCTCGGCGTCGAGGTCGAGGCCGTCGGCGGCCTCGGCTTTGCCGGGGGTGACGCCGAGGGGTCCGACGCGGCGCAGGTCGGCGGCCAGCGCGAGCGCGAGCGCGCCGGAGGCGACCGCGACGATGCCGGCGCCGCGTGCGGCGGCCAGGACCGCTTGGGAGGCGGTGTGGTCGTCGCCGACGGCGCCGTGGCACACCAGGCGCCGCTCGGCGAGGTCCCAGGCCGGTTCCAGGAGTGCGAAGCCGCGGTGGGCCGCCCATCCGGCGGCCGCGCAGCGGCGCACGATGGCGTCCGCGTCGGCTCCGGCTCCGACCACGTGCAGCGGCACCTGCTCGCCCATCACGCCTCACTGCCTTCGTCGATCGCCGCGTCCAGGAGCACGGCCGCTTCGGTGCGGGTCTTGGCGCCGAGTTTGCGCATGCCCGAGCGGATGTGGGTCTCCACGGTCTCGGCGGTGATGCCGAGGATCTCGGCGATGCGCCGGGAGGGGTGTCCGGCGGCGACGTGGCGCAGGACTTCGGTTTCGCGGTCGGTCAGGCCCCCGCCGCCGCGGGCGGAGCGCCGGTCGCGGCGGATGTCGTGTTTGCGCAGGCCGCGGCGGGCCCGTCCGGCCAGGACGATGAGGCCGTGTTCGTCGGCGATGCGTTCGGCCGCTTCGAGGGCGGCGACGGCGGCGCGGGGGTCGCCGGAGTGGACGGCCAGGGCGAGGAGGCAGCGGACCTGTTCGCGGGCGGCCAGGCCGTCCCAGGCGGTCGCGGCCTGCGCGAAGGGGCCGGGTGCGGCCTTGTCCCAGGCGTTGAGGGTCGTGGCGACGGGGGCGGGCCAGGGGGTGTGGTCGGCGGCGACGGGGTCGGTGCCGGTGTCGTAGGCGATCCACCGGCCGGTGATGTGGGCGAGGCCGCCGACCAGGCCCGGGCGGGCTTGGGGGGCTTCGGGTCCGGGTTGGCCGTCGAGCCAGGCGGTCTCGTGTTCGAGCCAGGAGACGAGGCCGTCGAGGGCCGCGGGGGCGTCGTGGAGGCGCGCGAGTCGGGCGCGGGCGGCGCCCAGGGCGCCGGTGTCGGCTTCGGCGAGGGCGATCGCGGCGTCGATGAGCGTGTCGGCGACCGCCGGGAGGGCGTGGTCGGCGAGGGATTGGGCGGCGGCGATGACGTTGTCGAGGCCGGTGCCGGACAGGACCAGGCACCAGGCGGCGGCGGCCAGGAAGCGGGTCTGCCACGAGTAGGCGCCCGCGGCGCCGGCGCGGTCGGCGGCTTCGTGGGCGACGGCTTCGGCTTCGACCAGGCGGGCGGCGTCGGCGAGGGCGATGACGCGCGACCACGCGCACCATGATGCGGTCGTCGCGTCGCCGGCGTCGCGGGCGAGTGCTTCGGCGATCGCGAGCGCGTCGGGGTCGTCGCCGGCGAGGGCGGCGGCGAGCCCGGGGTGGTCGATGTGGGGCCGGTCGGTGAGGATCGCGGCGGCGAGGGCGTCCCGTTCGTCGCCCCGGGCGCACAGCAGGCGCAGCTGGTCGGTTTCGGGGCCCGGTGGGGCGTCGTCGAGGGCGGTGCGGGCGCGGGGGGTCTCGCCGATGGCCAGCAGCGCCCAGGCGCGGGCGAGGGCGGCGTCGCCGCCTGTGGGGGCGCGGTCGAGGACGTGCAGGGCCGCGCGGGTGCGTCCGGCTTCGAGGGCGGCGCGGGCGGCCGCGACGGCGTGGGCGGGGTCGAGTTCGGCCGCCAGGAGCAGCGCTTCGGCCCGGATCTGGGGGCTGGTGTTCTCGGCGGCGGCCAGCGCGGCGGTCAGGGCGGGGCCGGGGAGGCCGGCGGCGTGGGCGTGGCGGGCCGATTCGACGCCGACGGTCGCTTCGGCGAGGTGCTCGTGCATGGACCGGCGCGCGTCGGGTTCGAGGATGCCCGCGGCGATCTCGGCCATCCACGGGCTCGCCGGGCGCAGGTGCGCGCCTTCGGCGACGGCCAGGCCGGCGTCGAGGAGGATCGGTGCGCCTTCGCCGAGGAGGGTGGGGTGGGCGGGGCGTCCGAGCAGGCCCAGGGCGGCCAGGGCGGTGCGCCCGGCCCGGGGCAGGTCGGCGATCGCGGCGGCCGCCGCGGAGGCGGGGTCGCCGGGGTCGGCGAGGTCGACGTCGTCGGGTTCTTGGTGCGCGGCCCGTTTGGCGAGCGCGGTGAGCGCGAGCGGGTTCCCGCCGGCGCGGGCGGCGAGGGCCGCGACGCGGGTCGGCGCGAGCGCGGGTGCGGCTTCGGCCACCAGTTGCACGGCTTCGAGGTCGGTCAGGGGCGGCACGGAGATGACGGTGGCGCCTTCCAGGAGGCGGGCGAGGGCGTCCTCGCCGAGCCGGTTGGGCGTGCGCAGGGCGGCGGCGACGGGCAGGCGCTGGGCCAGGACGGGCAGGACGGCGAGGGTGGCCGCGTCGCACCATTGGAGGTCGTCGATGACCAGCAGGCCCCCGCGGGTGCGCGAGTAGACCGCTTCGGCCAGCAGGGGGAGGTCGTCGGCGGGCATGCGCGCCCGCGTGGCCCGCTCCAGGGCGAGCGCGGGGGCGCCCGAGAGCGTCGCGAGTCCCCCGCCGGCGTGCACGGGGCGCTTGGAGGCGCGTGCGAGGCGCTCCAGCAGGCGCGTGCGCCCCGAACCGGGCGGGCCGGTCACGACCACCAGGCCCGGGCCGGCCAGTGCGCCCGCCATGGCGCGCAACGCATCGTCGCGGTCGCCGGGGCCCCCGGGCGGGGGCGTGGCGGCGGGACGGGACGGGGCCAGTCCGGTGGTGGGCGGCGGGGCGGCCAAGGGGGCTCCTTACGCTGTGGCACGAATGGGGGAGGCGGTTATAGGGCTGCAGTTTGTATCGTCGTCTTGTCGACGGTTCGCCGACGCCTCTCATGATATTGCGGATGCTTCGATGCCGCAGACCGGCGTCGGCGGCTGGAGCGCCGAGACGATGGAGAGGGTGGACGCGGGGGCATGGTGGCAGGGCAACTCACCACGAGTGTGGCGGGCATGTGCGAGGAACTGGCCGGCAAGGTCAGCGCCGCCTCTCGCCCCGTGGTCGAGGACGTGGCCTCCCGGCTCGGGCAGCCGCTGCGCGTCGCGGTCGCCGGGCGCCTCAAAGCGGGAAAGTCCACGCTCGTCAACGCGTTGATCGGGCGGCGGGTCGCGCCGACCGCCGCCGGGGAGTGCACCCGGGTGGTCACCCAGTTCCGGTACGGGCCCGCCGACCGGGTCGACGTGATCGCCCGCAACGGCACCAAGCACGCCGTGCCCCTCGACGCTTCGGGGATGATCCCCACTTCGTTGCCGATCCCGGCCGATGAGGCCGCGATGATCGACGTGCAGTTGTCCTCGGACCGCCTGCGCGATCTGACGGTGGTCGACACGCCCGGCCTCCAGTCGGTCAACACCGACATCTCCGAGGCCGCCCGCGAGATGCTCTTCGCCGCCCCGATCGCCGACGACGTCGACGACGACTCCCGGGCCGCCGTCGAATCGGCCGAGGCGATCATCTACGTCTTCACCCAGCAGGTCAGGGCCGACGACGTCGAAGCGCTCGAGGCGTTCTCCAAGGCCTCCCAGCAGCTGTCGTCCTCCCCCATGAACGCGTTGGGCCTGTACAACAAGGCCGACAAGCTCGCTCCCGGGCCCGGGCAGGACCCCTGGCCGATCGCCGGGCCGATCGCCGGCGACCAGGCCGCGGTCCTGCGCCGCGCGGTGTGCGACGTCGTCCCCGTCGTGGGCCTGCTGGCCGAGACGGCCGAGGCGGGACTGCTGACGGCCGCCGACTGCGAGGCCCTGCGCACCCTCGCCGGCCTCGACGAGGACAAGCGGGCCCTCATGCTCGCCTCCGCGGGGCTGTTCCTCAACACCGAGGGGCCCGTCGACCAGCACCAGCGCCAGCGCCTGCTCGAGCGCCTCGACCTGTACGGCATCCACTTCGCGATCGCCCACCTGGGCGCGAACCCGCACCTGGCGACCGGGGAGCTCGTGCGGCTGCTGTTCGCGGCCTCGGGGTTCCCGCGCCTGCGCACGACGCTGCACCAGATCTTCGGGGTCCGTGCCGACGTCATCAAGGCCGGGTGGGCCCTGGGGCGCCTGGACGCCGCCGCGGCCTCGGGCCCGGCCGCCGACCGCGACCTGCTGCGGGGCGCGGTCGAGTCGATCGTCGCCCGCCCCGAATACCACCGCCTGCCGCTGCTGGAAGCGGCCGCGCAGGTCACCACCGGGCAGGTCGCCCTGCCCGAGGCCATGGAAGCCGAAGTCGCCCGCCTGGCGCTCACCGACGACGCCGGCGTCGTCCTGGGCCTGCCCGGTGAGGCGCGCCCGCAGCTGCGCCGCGCCGCCATCGAGGCGGCCGCGCGCTGGCGGGCGTTCGCCAACGGCGGGGCCACCCCGTCCCAGGCGCGGGTGGCGAACGTGGTGCATCGTGGGTTTCATCTGCTGGCGCAGCGGCTCGGATGACCGGCCACCGCCTTGAACGACCGAAGGAGAGCACAGTGACGAATCGACTCGGCGGACCGCTGGTAGGGGCCCTCGCCGGCCTCGCCGCCGCGGGCCTGGGCGCGGTGTTCCTCACCGTCGACGGGTTCGATGCGCGCACCTTGGCCATCGGGGCCGGATCGGTCCTGGTCACCGCCGTCGTCGCCGCCCTCGCCGGCCGGTCGATCACGTCGGCGGCCCCCGCCGCCGCGGTCCCGTTCGCGCCGGCGCCCGGTACGGGCGGGGCCTCGGGTCCCATTCCGGTCGGGCAGCTCGCCGACGGCGCCCGCTCGGCGCAGAACTCGGCCGACCGGACGGTCCTGGTCGAGGCGTGCATCTGGATGCGGGACCGCGCGACGTCCCCGGCGCTGGCCCAGCACCTCGACGGCGCGTTCACGAAGGTCGGTGTGGCCCAGGTCGATGCGACCGGGCAGCGGTTCGATCCGGCCGTGCACGAGGCGGGGTCGGTCATCGCGGCCTCCACGCCGGCCGAGGACGGCATCATCGCGCGCACCGAGACGCCCGGGTACATCGACCGGGGCCGTCTGCTGCGCCACCCGATCGTGACGGTCTTTCGCGGGCAGGTGCGGGCATGACCGACACCGCTACTCCGGCGCAGAGTCAGGCGCCGGCGAAGAAGGCCGCGGCGAAGCCGAACCCGGCGCAGCAGATCCACAAGTTGTGCGTCAAGGCCGCCAAGGCCGGCAACGCGTCGCTGCGCACCGTTGACGCGCGTGCGGCGGCGGAGGTCGACGAGGTCACGCGCTGGCAGCCGGACAAGCCGGTGGCCGTGGTCGTGGGCGAGACCAAGCGCGGCAAGTCGTCGCTGGTGAACGCCCTGTTGGGGATGCCGGGGTTGTCGCCGGTGGACGCGCAGGTCGCCACGACGGCGTACCTGGAGTTCGCGTGGGCCGACCAGGCGTCGGTGCGCGCCTGGCAGCCCGGTGCGGCCGACCCGATGCTGTTGGGCGTGGGCGACCTGCGCAACTGGGCGACCCGGTTGGGCACCATGCCCCCGGGGATGGTGCCGCCGCGGCGGATGCTGGTGGGGCACCCTTCGGCGCTGCTCAAGCACATGTCGGTGGTGGACACGCCCGGTACGGGTGGTCTGGATCCCGACCACGCGCAGATCGCGCTCGAGGCGGTCGCGCGGGCGACGTGCCTGATCATGGTCACCGACGCGTCGTCGCCGATGGCGAAGACGGAGCTGGACTTCCTCACCGAGGCCTCCAAGCGGGTCAACTTCGTCGTCTTCGCCTTGACGAAGACGGACACGTATCCGGGTTGGCGCACGGTCATGGAGGAGAACCGCTCGCTCATCGAGGCGCACGCGCCGCGGTTCCGTCATGCGCCGATGTACCCCGTGTCGGCGATGCTCGCCGAGCACGCGTTGAACTCCCAGGGGCCCACGCGGGTCGCTCTGGCCCGGGAGTCGGGCATCGGGAAGATGCAGCGGGCCCTGGTCAAGGTCGCCACGGCCGGGAAGGCGCTGGTCGCGGCGAACGTGGTGCGCGCGGTGCGCACCGAGTTCCAGCGCCTGGCCGTCTCCGCGGCCGAGGACATGAAGGCCTACGACCCCGATCCTGAGGCCGCCAACCGGTTGAAGGAGGAGAAGAAGCAGGCTTTGGCGTTGCGGCGCACCGAGACGAAGAAGGCGAACCTGGCCTTGCGCGTGGAGACGCAGCGGGCCAAGATCGAGGTGCAGGGGCGGTTGCGCACGCACCTGGCCGAGCTCGAAGAGGCCCTGTTGGACGAGGTCGAGAAGGCGAACAAGGCCGCGCTCGAATCGCTGCCCCAGCGCGTGGACATCGCCTTGCAGGGCATCGCGGCGCGGTTGTCGGGCGAGTTGCATCAGCGGTTCGTGCTGTTGGCCGAGCGCGTGCTGCGCCAGGTGTTCAACGACGACGAGCTGCGCGGGGCGACGAACTCGATCTCCGCGGGCCTGCGCACGGCCGCCTCGGGGCGGGCGAGGCGCGACGCCTCCTCGGACGGGGCGCTGCTGATGGCGTCGTCGGCGGGTGTGGCCATGATGGCCGGTCGCGCGGTGACCATGGGTGCGGGCGCGATCGGCCTGGGTGCGCTCGGGGGGATCGGCGCGGTCGCCCTGTCGGCCTCCGGTATCGGCGTCGGGTTGGCGGCGGCGGCGTTCCTGTTGTACCGGCGCAAGATCCAGGGCAACCGCCAGGCGGCCAAGCAGTGGATCCAGCGGATCGTCGCCGAGGCGCGGGCGAACCTCAACGAGGAGATCAGCTTCCGGTTCACCGAGGTCGAGTTCGTCTTCAACTCCACGCTCGACGACGCCTTGGAGCGCCGGGCCGCCGAGTTCGACGCGCGCATCTCCGCGGCCGAGAACGCCCAGAAGGCCGACCAGGCCGCCCGGGCGAAGAAGCAGGCCGCGCTCAAGCAGCGCCGCGACTCCATGGCCTCCAAGGTCAAACAGCTCGACGAGGTGCTCGCGAAGGCTCGCACGCTCGTCCCAGGCGAGGAGGTAGTCGATGGATGAGTACGATCCGTTCGACCCCGAGTCGAACACCCCTGACTTCGAGGGCGCCGATCTGGACGATGCGGACGCCCCCGGCTTGGACGACTTCGACGACGGCGAGGTTCCCGGCGAGGACGACCTCGAAGGGTTCGCCTTCGACGGCGAGGCCGGTCTCGACGACGTGGACGACCTCGACGGCGAGTTCGCCGAATACGACGACACCGACGTGGAGGACGGCGTGGAGGCCGAGGCGGCCGGGGACGAGGCGCCGTACGCGGCGACCTATGAGGACCTGCTGCTGGACGAGGCCGACAACCCGCCGTCGTTCCCGCCCGAGTTGGACCTGGACGTGCCCGAGCCGGTCGACGGCTACCCGTGGGTCGACCTGGACGCCCTCGGGCAGGTCGAGGCCGAGCCGTGGGTGAACTCGGTCGAGGCCTCCGAGTACGCGATCGCCGACATCGACGACCCGGCCGCCTCCGCGCTCGCGCGGTTCTGGCAGTCCTGACCCGCACCCCGCAGGCCGGCCCCGGCACGCCGCCCGCGCGAGTGGACCCGCAGTAGGCGCGTCGCGCCCTCGCCCGGACGGTATGCGCGGGTGCGGGACCGGATGGTGCCGGATGGTACTTGTCGAGGCAGTTCGCATCGGCAATGGTGACCGTCCCGGTCTTGCACTGTCCGAAGTCGCCTCACCGCGCGCAGTGCGGCAATGGCGCATCGAATGCGCGGTGGTCGCACGAACCGCCGCGAACGCCGATTACGCCCGTGGCCGTGGAGGATTTGCGCAGGCCGCAGCGCCCGCGAGTACCGCCCGGATCGCCGCCGCCTCACTCCACAGTGTCACCGCCGCCGTATCGTGTGGTGGCACTCGGGTGACGATGAAGTGAAAAACTCGGACCTGGCGACACCGAAAGGGGCGAACCGGCGGTAGATTGGCTCCATTACCGTCGAGACCGACGCCCGATTCCCCCTCGCCGGGCACCGGCCCGTCCCCGCACGACCGACCGACCGGGAGCCGCGTGGTGAACGAACCAGACCACTACCGCGTCCTCGGGGTGAGCCCGCAGGCACCCAGATCCGAGATCCAGGCCGCCTACCGCCGCCGCCTGCGCGATACCCATCCCGACCGCGGCGGCGACGAAGCCGAGTTCCACCTCGTCCAGCAGTCCTGGGAGACCCTCTCCCACCCCGGGCTGCGCCGCGAATACGACCTGCTGCGCTTCGGACGCCGCGCCGCCCGCCGCTACGGCAAGGCCGCCGCCAAACCCTCGCACCGCAAAGTCCGCGGCTGGAACGTCGCCCCCGCCGCCGAACCGAGGGCGCAGTCCCTGTCGACCGAAGGCGCGCTCGTGGCCGTCCCCTGGCACGCCCGCCTGCGCCGCGTCCGCCCCGTCCAGCGCCCCTCCACATGGGTCGCCGCCGCCGGCAGCAGCGCCGCGTTCGCCCTGTGGGCCGGTGCGGGACTGTGGTTCTGCGCCGCGGCCCTGTCCGCCGACGCCTCCCTGTTCCTGCGGGCCCTGTCGATCCCCGCCGCCCTCGCGGTGGTCATGATCGTGTTCGTCCAGACCAGCCGGGCCCTGCGCTCGCGCCCCGACCGCTCCCCCAGCCCCCCGACCGGGCGGCTCGTCCTCGCGTTCCTGTTCGCGGCCGCCTCGGTGTGGCTGGCCGGACCGGGCACGGCCTGGGGCTGGTACCTGGGCGTGTTCGTCGTCGCCGGCGCCGGCCTGGCCTGGACCGTACGCCGCCTGCGCTGGACCCTGGCCCTGCGCTCCTCCGTGGGCGCGGCACTGCGCCAGTTCAACGCGTTCGGCCCGGCCGGGACCCGCCCCAGGGCCGACCGGCCCACCGGGAAGCTCCTGCGGGAGGTCCTGACGAACCTGCCCGCCGCGAGACTGTTCGTCGCCCTCCCCGCGACCGACGGCACCCGCGTGCCGCACGCGATCGTCTGCGGGGACCGGATCGCACTGCTGTGCGCCCCCGTCGGACGCGACAGCGCCGATGTGGACTCGGTGAACCTGCCCGAAGCGGTCAAGGCCCTCGACGCGGCACTGCCGGACGCGCACGTCCAGGGCTGGGTGCTGTGGCCGACCCTGCCCGAGACGGCCCGCGCGGGCGAGAGCGCCGCGGTCCACGACGTGGCCGTGGGCCAGGCCGCCGCCGACATCGGCCTGTGGCTCGCCGCGGCCGGCGCGGTCTACGACCTGCCGGTCCTGCAATCGCTGCGAATGCGCCTGGCCGCGATCCCGGTCCCGCGCACGCAGGACCGCTCACCGGTCGTCAGGGCCTGAATCCCCGCTCGCCGCAACGAGGGCGTGAGAAAACGCACCCTCCACAGGCGCCCGTTTCGCCAGTACAGTGCAGGCCATGGACGCCACCGCCCGCGCCGACGCGATCGTCGCCGACCGACTGAGGGCCGCCGCCGACCGCGAACCGCTGCCCGGCAAGGCCGAAGGCGACACCGCGGTCGACCTGGCGCGGTCCCTCGCCGCCGGTTCGGTGCACGCGGAGCGGTTCGCCGGCGAGATCGCCTCGGCCGTGCGCGGCACCGCCCTCGCGCTGGAGGCGGCCCGGCCCCACCCGCACGACCTGTGGGCCGCCGCAGAGGCGGCCCACCTGGACCCGAGCGTGTGGTTCGAACAGGCCGTGCTGCTCGGACACCCCACCCATCCGCTGGCGCGCTCGCGCGGGGAGCTGACCGACGATGAGATCCGCGCGTTCGCACCCGAGCACCGGGCCCGGTTCGACCTGGGCCGCTACCAGGTCCCGGGCCTGACCGTCTGGGAGGGATGGCGCGTCGCCGAGGACCGGGAGCAGCTGCTCCCGGTGCGGTTGCCGGTCCACCCGTGGCAGGCCCGGCGCCGCGGCCTCACCGCTCCCGAATCGACCTGGACCGGTGCGGCGCCGCTGATGAGCCTGCGCACCGTCTCAGTCGGCGACCGACACGTCAAGACCGCCGTCGACCTCCAGTTGACCTCGGCCGTGCGGCACGTCTCCGCGGCCGCCGTCAGCAACGGCTGGCAGGTCTGGCACCGACTCGAACGCCCCGCGGCCGACCTGGGCATCACCCTCGTACCCGAGCGGGGCGCCATCAGCCGCCCCCTCGGCCCCGACTACACCTGGAGCCCCGCAGGCCCCGACACGGGCCTGGCCGCCATCGTCCGCCCCGCCCCGCACACCCTCGGACACCCGCGGGCCGTGCCGCTCGCGGCGCTGGCCGAACCCGACCCCGCGACCGGCCGCCCGATCGGCGCCGCCCTCGCCGGCAACGACCTCGAACAGTGGTGGACCGCACTCGTCGCAGTGGCACTGGCACCGGTGCGCCTGTTCGCGACCACCGGCGTCGCCCTCGAAGCGCACGGGCAGAACACCCTCGCCTCGTTCACCGGGAACCGGCCCGCGAGCCTGGTGTACCGGGACTTCGGCGGCATCCGCGTCCCGACCGAGGACTGGCCCGCCCTCACCGGGGACCTGCCCGAGCCCGACCCGGCCAAGCGGCTGGCGAAACTCCTGGCCGCACTGTTCCCCACCACGCTCACCGCACTGGTCCAAGCGCTCGCCGAGTGGACGGGGACCGACCCCGGCACGTGGTGGTCGACCGTCGCGGCCGCGGTGCGCGACCTCGCACTGGACCAGTGGATCGCCGCGGCCGTCCTGCGAGACCCCTGGCCCGTCAAGGCCACCACCGCGATGCGCCTGGCCGACCATGCGACCGACGACATCTGGGCGAGCGTCGACAACCCGCTGGCGGCCGCGTGAAACCCGGGCCGAGCCTGTCGGCGCAGGTCACGGCCGCCGCATGGCGCGAAGACCTCAACGGCTTCCGCACCGGGCCCGCCCCCGCCGGTCAGGGCGCGTTCAACCAGCTCGACCCCGACCCGGGCACCGACGAAGACCCCGTCAAAACCCTCGAGGCGATCCTCGGCGCACCCGTCCCCGAGCACCTCGCCGCCGAACTCGCCTCCGCCCGCACAGGACTCGCCTACGCCCGCGCCCGCGCCGAGACCCGCAATCGCCACATCGCCGCCTACGCGGCCCGCACCGGTACCGGGAGCCTCGCCGAACTCGTCGCCGCGTGCACGCGCGACGCGGACACGACCGCACGATTGCTGGAAACCCTCGCCACCGACGGCCACCAGCTCCACCCGTGCGCGCGCACCCGCCTCGGCTGGAACCCGCGCGACCTCGAACGCTACGACCTGGAGACGACCCGCCCCATCCGCATCCGGCTCGTCGCCGACCGATCCGGCGTCCTCGCCCGCTCCGGCACCGACTTCCGCGACCACCCCATGCTCAAGGACCTCGACCTGCCCGACCCCGTCGTACCCGTCCACCCCTGGCAACTCGAACACCGCGTCCTGACCGCCCACCGCGACCTGTTCACCACCGGCCGCCTGGCCGTACTGGACCAGACCGTCCCGGCCTGGCCCACCGCCGCGATCCGCACCCTCGCCGGCCACCGCGCCCCCGGCTTCCTCAAACTCGCCCTGGGCATCCACATCACCTCCACCAGACGCGACATCTCCCCCGCCACCGCGATGCTCGCCCCCTACCTCAGCGAACACCTCGCCGACCTGGACGAGACGCACCGGTTCGTCGCCGACACCGCCGGCACCTGGCTGCCGCACTCGCGCGACCTCACCGCCATCGCCCGCGCCCCACTCGCCGCCGCCGTCCCCGCGGGGACCGTATGCGTGCCCTCCACCGCGCTGGCGGCCCCCTCGCCGGTCACCGGCCGCAGCCTGGCGGCCGAGTACGCCGACTGGTCGGGCGACCCCGACGCGTGGCTGCGCTCCTACACGAACCTGTTCGTCCCCCCGGTCCTGGCCAAGGCCGCCATGGGCATCGGACTCGAAGCGCACCTGCAGAACAGCCTCGTCGCCATGCGCGGGCACGAGCCGGTCGCCGCCCTCACCCGCGACCTGGGCGGGGCGCGACTGCACGTGCCGAGTGTCCCGTTCGCAATCGATTTGCCTGAGGGCAGTCCCGTGAACGCCGCCTCGATGGACCAGGTCAGGTCCAAAGTGGCGTACACGCTGTTCCACAACCACCTGGCGGCCCTCGCCGCCGTCCTCGAACGCGACTGCGGGATCGACGCCGCCGCCTACTGGGCCGACCTCGCCGACCGGATAGCAGGCCTCGACCTGCCCGCGGCCGACCGCGACCACTACCTGGCGCCACAGCAGCCGACCAAAGCGCTCCTGACCATGCGCCTGCACCCCGGCGACGAGATCGAGACCCGCGTCGACAACCCCATGGCCCGCCCGTGAACCCACTGCCCGCCAACGTCACCGCAGCCGTCGCCGCCCTGCCCTCGCCCTCCAGCGCCTGGATCTACGACCCCGCGGTCCTCGCCGGCCGCCTAGGACGCCTGCGGGAGGCCCTGGGAGGCCACACGATCCTGTACGCGATGAAAGCCTGCGCCAACCCCGCCATCGTCGCCACCGCCGCAGCACTGGCCGACGGCATCGAATGCGCCTCCGGCGGCGAACTGCGCGCCGCAACGGCCGCCGCCGCCACCCGCCTGGCCTTCTCCGGCCCCGCCAAGACCCCCGCCGACCTCACCGCCGCCACCCGCACCACAACCCCCCTGTGGATGCACGCCGAAAGCATGCGCGAACTCGACGGCCTCGCCGCAGCCGGATACACCGGCCCGGTCGCCCTGCGCGTCAACCGCGGACGGGCCCTGCCCGGCACCCACCAGATGACCGGAGCGCCCACCCCCTTCGGCATCGACGAAGCCGACGTCCCCGCCGCCGTCGACCGCGCCCTCGCCCACGGCCTGGACCTCACCGGATTCCACCTCCACGCCGTCTCCAACTGCCTCGACGCCCACGCCTACACCGCCCACGTCCACGACGCCCTCGCATGGTCGCGCACCGCCGCGACCCGGTTCGACCTGCGCTACGTCAACGTCGGCGGCGGCCTCGGCGCCGACCCCCGCGGCGACCAGATCGACCTCGCCGCCCTCGCCCGAGGACTCAAAGGCATCGACACCGCAGGCGCCGAACTCGTCTTCGAACCCGGCCGCTACCTCGCCGCCCCCGCAGGCTGGTACACCGCCGAAGTCCTCGACCTCAAAACCGTCCAAGGCCAGGCGTTCGCACTGGTACGCGGCGGCACCCACCACTTCCGCCTCCCCGCCGCCTGGGGCTACTCCCACCCCTTCCACCTCGTGCCGGGCCCACGACACGAACCCCCCTGGACCAATGTGGACCTCCGCGTGTGCGGCGAACTCTGCACCCCCAGAGACATCCTCAACACCGGCCAACCCACCCCACACATCGCCGTCGGCGACCGCCTCGTCTTCGCCAACGCCGGCGCCTACGGCTGGGAGATCTCCCACGACCGATTCCTCCACCACCCCGCCCCCCAAACCCTCATCATCTGAACGGCGGATACCCCGAATCCGGCGACCGTTTACGATGAAGGGCCTGACGCGAGTGCCCGGTCCGTCCCGACTCGGCTCGCATCAGCCTCGATTCCCTCATTGAGGAGCCCGAATGCCCAATCGGCGCCACGCTCGACGCACCCACCGAGACGCCACGAGACTCGCCGCCGCCGGCAACCACCAAGGCGCGCTCGCCGTCTACGCCAGCGCCGCCGCCGAATACCGCGGCTGCCTCGCCGTCCACCCCGGCGACCTCGCCACACGAGCCGACTTCGCCGAACTCCTCGCCGACCGCGCCACCTCCCACACCGCCGTCGGCGAAACCGCCGAAGCCTACGCCGCCCAACACGAACGCGTCACCATCATCACCGCCCTCGACACACCCGCAGGTGACCGGTCACTCGCCCGCCTCGACCTCGCCGAAGCCGCCGCCCGCGTCGGCCGATACATGACCGCCGCAACCGAAGCCGACGCCGCCGTCAGCCTCCTCGACGAAACCGACCCCACCGACCCCCACGGCCCCGGCTTCGCCGACCTCGCCAACGCCCTCGCCCGCGCCGCCCGCGTCTTCCACCGAGCCGCCGACCCCGACCTCGCCGTCGGCGCCGCCGACCAGGCCACCCGCATGCTCATCGCCGTCGACGCCGGCGGCGAACTCCTCCGCGACAGCCTCCGCCTCGCCGCCGGCCTCCACGCCGCCGCCGGACGCACCACCGTCGCACGCAGCGCCGCCGACCTCCTCGCCAAACGATTCCCCGACGTCGAACCCGTCGCCGCCAAACCACCACTGACCTTCCGCGGCGCACTGCAGACCGCCGTCCGCGCCGGCGCCTTCGCCGACCCCGCCCTCATCGACCGACTCTGCCCCGACCCCGCCGGACGCCACGCCGCCCCCACCATCTCCGCACGCTGCGACCTCGGACTCGCCGCCGTCGCACTCCACGCCTGCGAACAGGCCGTCGACCTCTTCGCCCGCGCCCGACCCCACCCCGCACTCGCATGGCGCATCGCCACCGAAGTCCACTACCTCCTCACCGCCGCCGACCGCCAGGCCGAACGCAACCTCCACCTGAACTTCCGCGACCACGGACCGTCCTGGCTCGCGACACTCCTGGCGCTGACCGTGACCGGCGAACGCGGCCCCATCACCGCGGACCTGGCCACGGCGCTGGCGGACCTGTGCGATCGGCTGCACACCAGGCACGCCGCGGCCGACCACGAGCCGCTCATCGTCGCCGCGACCCGGTACGTCAGGGCGAACACCGACCCGCTGCGGGGGCGGTTAGAGTCCTCTCGAAAAGAGGTGAAGTGGGAACGTGTTGACCGATGGGGAGATCGCCGCGGGTTTCGGGCCGACGCTGGCGCTGATGGAGGAGTACCAGCGGGTCGGCGAGGTGCTGGACCGGCTGTTGGACGCCACCGATCCGTCGGAGGTGGCGGAGCGGGACGCGGCCGAGGAGCGGTTCGAGTTCCTCAGTGAGGAGATCTGCCGCGCCACCGCGAAGGCCCTCAAGGGGATCGGGTTGTGGCACGGGGCGGCGATGATCGATGCGGGGCTCGCGATCCCCCAGGAGGTCTGGGCGGACCTCGTCGTGCGGTACCCGCCGTACCCGTCGGTGGTGCCCGATCTCGAGCTGCGGCCGCGCCGGTCCTGGCGGGCCTAGCCGGGCCCTGAGGGCTTGCCGTGCGTGCCGCTTAGCGGCCCGTTCCGAACCAGCCGGGGGCGTCGAGGCGGAACAGTTCGCCGGGTGCGAGGGTGCGCAGGTCCTCGCGCAGGTCGGCGAGGCGCTGTTCGCCGACGGCCTGGGCCCATTGCGCCTGGACGGCGTCGAAGGCGCGCTCCGACAGTTCCAGGACTTCGATGCCGCGGGCGGTCAGGCGCACCTTCTTGGCGCGGGCGTCGCGGGGGTCGGCGGCGCGTTCGAGGTAGCCCTGGCGTTCGAGGGCGGTGATGGTCTTGCCCGCGGCCTGCTTGGTGACGCCCAGGCGCGCGGCGAGTTCGACGGCGGTGGTGCCGTGGGTGCCGATGGCCTGGAAGACGAAGCCGTGCATGGGCCGCACGTCGGGGTGGCCGTGTTCGGCCAGGTCGGCGTGGGCGCGGTCGATGGCGTCGCGGAAGGCCGCGAACAGCAGCAGCGGCAGTTCGTAGCCGGGGGCCCGCTCACCCATGATAGACAACCAGATTTACTATATGGTCAACCATGTTGCCCATTCTAGGAGGCGCACCCATGCGCATCGTCCGCAGCACCCAGACCCGGCGCACCGCCACCGCGTCCGCCGTCATGACCACCCTCGCCTCCCCCGCCCTCGGCGCGGCCGCCAACCCCCTCTGGCGAGTCGAAGCCGGCGCCGGACAGGCCGGACCCCTGCACTGCATCGACGCCGAACAGGTCTGGACCCTCCTCGAAGGCGCCGCCACCGTGACCGTCGAGACCGAACGCGCAGACCTGGCCGCCGGCGACACCATCGTCATCCCCGCCGACCTCCCGCGGCAGTTCATCCCCGGACCGGACGGCTTCGCCGCCGTCGTCACCGGCCCCGGCGCCATGCACGCCTACATGCCCGGTGCCGCCGACGCCAAGAACCCGCTGCCATGGGCCGCGTGAGTCACCCCTGCCGCGGCACCGACCGCCGACCGGAGTGCATGAACCGGGCCCGCCCGTCCTCGACGTCGAGGAACTGCGTGTAACCGCCCGCGGTCCCGTCCGGGTTGCGGGTGGCGAACAGGTCGCCCGCGACCCGGCGGATCTCATCGGTGAACGGCTCGGGAGGCAGACCCGCCCGCACCATCATCGACCGCGCTCCCCCGAGCGGCGTGTACGTCCGCTCGATCCGGCCCTCGCGCACCGCGACCGCGATGCGCTGGTTGCGATCGGCGTAGACGCCGGTGTACCGCTCGACGCCGGCGAGCGACGCCTCCGGGCCCGACAGCACCGGCGCCGGATCGGGGACCACGCCCGCGGCCTCGGCGATCCACGGGTCGACCAGGTCGCGCATCAACCCGAGGTAGGCGCTGTCGTTGACCAGGACGGCGACCACCACGCGCCGCGAGGGAACGACCAGCAGGACCGACTGCACCCCGATGGCCCCGCCGCCGTGCTGGACGAGCGCGCCGTCGCCGACGACCTCCCAACCCAGCCCGACCGACCGCGGCACTGCGAACGCGGGCAACGCGGGACCCGCCTCCCGCATCAACGCCGCCGAAGCCGGCGACAGCAGGCGCGTCCCGTCCGGCCCCAGCCCGTCCGCCGCGTGCATCCGCCCGAAGGCGCACAGCGCCCGCGCGGACATCGCCAACTGGTTCCCCGCCGCCGGATTCGACTCGGGCATGGTCGCCCACACCGGCAGCGGACCCTTCCCCGATCCGGTGTCAAGGTGCCCGATGGCGGTGTTGAAGCCCAGGGCCTCATCGGCGTTGAACGCGATCTCACTGATCCCGAGCGGACCGGCCAGATGGTCCCGCGTCGCCGCGGCGAACGGCAGACCCCGTTTGACCTCCACCAGCCGCCCGAGCACGGCCATGCCGGCGCTGCAATAGGAGTACCGCGACCCGGGCGCCTCCCGCTGCGCCAGCGTCGGCACATGGTCCTCCACCAGCCGCTGCAACGCGTCGTCGCCGCTGGTGGTGGCCTCCCACAGGTCGCCTTCGAACCCGCCGGTGTGCGTCAGCAGGTGCCGCACGGTGATCCGGGCGCTCGCGGCCGCATCGGCGGTGCGAAACCCCGGCAGGTGATCGGCGACTGGATCGTCGAGGCCGACCAGACCCTCATCGACCAACTGCATGACCAGGGTCGCGGTCCAGACCTTCGTGATCGACTGGATCTGGAACACCGATCCGGCGGTCGCCGGCACCTTGGTCCGCAAGTTCACCACCCCGGCCGCGGCCTCCGCGGTCTCGTCGCCGACCGCGACCGCGACGGACGCCCCCGCGATGCCGTACCGCAACAGCACCCTTGCGAGATGGTCGCGAAGATCCGACCGGACACGATCGATCGAGAGCATGGACGCCTCCATGTGAGAGGGAACGGAACCTTGCCAGTAGCCTAAACGCGAGAGCGGAACGATAGGGTGCCCCCATGAAGGCCCTGGCGTGGGCGAACCGGTCGTTCGTGGCCGTGGTCGAGGATCTGCTGCGCTGACCGCTCGACCGAGCGGCGCCCATACGGCTCGAAACCTCGATTTCTCGGCTCCCACCAGGGCTTTTCTTATCGGTGAGTGCGCGGGCGAAGCCCGTGCTCGTGACTTGTAGACCGGCGGATTGCGTTGACTGACAAAGGGGCTCACTGCCTCGGAGTCGATATATCTTGTATCAACTCCGAGTGTCATGCCGTCGAACGTGAGGGGAGGAACCGTGTTCAAGATCGAGTGGACCGCCCGTGAACCGAAGCCGCGGACCGAGATCGACGAACTGTACGGGGAACTCCAGGCATCGGTCGACATCGACGGGCCCTACGAGTTCGCCACACTGGTGTGCGCCGCTCGGCTCCTGGAGACGCGCTACGTCATGGCCCGGATCATCGGGTTCCCCGATCGCGAGCCGACTCTGGACTACACGGACATCGTCGAATTCTTCGAGTGCTCGGACGCGGTCCTCGAAGCCCTGGCCGCGCACCGGGCGGGCGTCATCGAGTTCTACCCGGGATCCGACGCGGCCGAGTACCTCGTCTTCGACGCCGCCGACCCCGTTCGGCTCTTCCGGGTGCCCTGGACCGAAGCGCTGGGGCTCGAGACGCAGGACCCGCTGCCGCACCACGTCACCGAGCGCCCCGTGACCACCACCGGACGCCGCGACCTCGCCGATCACATCGGGAGCCTTCGCCGCGAGTTCGCCCGGGACGCGGTCCGGCACGACCCGCGCCTCGCGGCGCACGAGCCCGTCCGCCGATGGTCGCTCGACGAGGACGGCGGCCGGGGCGTTCTATGAGCGGGCGCGGCGGCGCGCGTAGTCCCGCAGGGCGCGCAGGAAGTCGACGTGGCGAAAGCCCGGCCAGTACACGTCGCAGAAGTACAGCTCGGCGCCCGCCGACTGCCACAGCAGGAAGCTGGAGAGCCGCCGTTCGCCCGAGGTGCGGATGATGAGGTCGGCCGCCGGCAGGTCCGGCGTGTAGCGGTGCAGTCCGATGTCGGCCGGGCTCAACCGGTCGGCGAGGTCGCCGATCGTGCCGCCTTGGGCCGCTTCGTGTTCCAGGAGGGAGCGGACGGCGTCGACGATCTCGGTCTGCCCGTCGTAGCCGATCGCGATGGTCAGGTGCCCGCCGGCGCGGTCGGCGGTCGCCTCGACGGCGGTCTTGAGCGCCGCGGCCGTGGCGTCGGGGAGGCGGTCGAGCTGCCCGGCGATGTGCAGGCGCCACCGGTTGCCCGGTCGCATGAGCCGGTCGGCGATGACCGCCTCGATCATGTCCATGAGGTGGGCGACCTCGCCGCCGTCGCGCTTGGTCAGGTTGTCGACCGAGGCGACGTAGACGGTGACGTGGTCGATGCCGATCTGCGCGCACCAGCCGAGGA
The DNA here is from genome assembly GCF_900101745.1 of Glycomyces harbinensis. Lineage (GTDB taxonomy): Bacteria > Actinomycetota > Actinomycetes > Mycobacteriales > Micromonosporaceae > Glycomyces > Glycomyces harbinensis. The sequence continues at coordinate 515,491 of NZ_FNAD01000001.1, forward strand.
GGTCGTCGAGGTGCTCGGCGCCGTACCGGTGGCCGACCCCGGCGTCGGCGAAGCCCTGCTGGCGGGCCCATCGCCGGTTCCCGTCCATGGCGACCGCGACATGCCGTGGCAGCAGGTCGGGCCGGAGCTCGCGCCGCAGGCGCTTCGCGTAGAGCCGGTACAGGATTCGAGGCGCGCCCATGCCGACGAGCCTACGGGGTGAGTGCCACGGGGTGTTCATACATCCGCGGGCAAAGAGAGACACGCGTCACCGTCAAGCGGCGCGACCAAGCGGCCCCCGGCTCGTTGTTTACATGGGGCGGCATTACCCACTCACGTGGGGCGACATTCCCCTGGGGTCTCCCCGCTCACGCGGGGCAGGAGAAACACGAAGCCCCCCGGCCGACGGCCGGGGGGCTTCATACCGTGTCAGGCGGCGCGAACGGCGGCCTTGCGGAAATCGCGGTTGAGCTGGGCGATGACGTCCAGCCCGATCTCCTTGGGGCACGCGGCGGCGCACTCGCCGGTGTTCGTGCACCCGCCGAAGCCGGCCTCGTCGTGGGCCGCGACCATGCCGAGCACGCGCGTGGCCCGCTCGGGCTGCCCCTGCGGGGTCAGCGCGAGGTGGGTGACCTTGGCGCCCATGAAGAGCATCCCCGACCCGTTCGGGCAGGCCGCGACGCAGGCGCCGCACCCGATGCACGCGGCCGCGCTGAACGCGGCGTCCGCGTCCTGCTTGGGGATCGGCACGGCGTGCGCGTCCGGCGCGGTCCCGGTCGGCGCCGAGATGTACCCGCCGGCCTGGATGATCCGGTCGAAGGCGCCGCGGTCGACCACGAGGTCCTTGACGACCGGGAACGCCCCGGCCCGCCACGGCTCGATGTCGATCGAGTCGCCGTCCTTGAACTTGCGCATGTGCAGCTGGCAGGTCGTCGTCGCGGCCTGCGGGCCGTGCGGCTGCCCGTCGATGACGAGCGAGCAGGCCCCGCAGATGCCCTCGCGGCAGTCGTGGTCGAACGCGACCGGGTCCTGGCCCTCGGAGATGAGCCGCTCGTTGAGCACGTCCAGCATCTCCAGGAACGAGGCGTCCTCGGAGACCTCGTCGATCTCGTAGGACACCATCTTGCCCTTGGCGGCGGCGTCGCTCTGTCGCCAGATTCGCAGAGACAGCTTCACTTGTAGCTCCGTTGGGTGGGGTGCACGTACTCGAACTCGAGCGCTTCTTTGTGGAGGATGGGCTCGTCGCCCCCGAACTCCCATGCCGCGACGTACGAGAAGTTCTCGTCGTCGCGCTTGGCCTCGCCGTCCTCGGTCTGGGACTCGGCGCGGAAGTGGCCGCCGCACGACTCGGTGCGGTGCAGGGCGTCGATGCACATCAGCTCGCCCAGTTCGAAGAAGTCCGCGACGCGCCCGGCCTTCTCCAGCTGCTGGTTGAGCTCCTCGGCCTTACCGGTGACCTTGACGCGCTTGTAGAACTCGGCCTTGAGGTCGCGGATGAGCCCGATGGCCTTGTGCAGGCCCTCCTCGGTGCGCTCCATGCCGCAGTACTCCCACATGATCTTGCCCAGTTCGCGGTGGAAGGAGTCCACGGTGCGGTCGCCGTCGTTGCCCAGGAAGAACGCGATGCGGTCGTCGACCTCCTTGCGGGCGGCCACGACGGCCTCGTGGCCCTCGTCCAGGGCCTCGAACGGCCCGTCCGCGAGGTAGTCCGAGATCGTGTTCGGCAGCACGAAGTACCCGTCCGACAGGCCCTGCATGAGCGCCGAGGCGCCCAGGCGGTTCGCGCCGTGGTCGGAGAAGTTCGCCTCGCCGGTCACGAACAGGCCCGGGATGTTCGACGACAGGTCGTAGTCGACCCACAGGCCGCCCATCGTGTAGTGCACCGCCGGGTAGATCCGCATCGGGCGCTCGTACGGGTTCTCGCCGGTGATCCGCTCGTACATGTCGAACAGGTTCCCGTACTTGGCCTCCACGGCCTGCTTCCCCAGGCGCCCGATCGCGTCGGCGAAGTCGAGGTAGACGCCGAGCCCGCCGGGGCCGACCCCGTGGCCCTCGTCGCACACGATCTTCGCGGCGCGCGAGGCGATGTCGCGGGGCACCAGGTTCCCGAACGCCGGGTAGCGGCGCTCCAGGTAGTAGTCGCGCTCGTCCTCCGGGATGTCCGCCGGGTGGCGGTCGTCGCCGCGCTCCTTGGGCACCCACACGCGCCCGTCGTTGCGCAGGCTCTCGGACATGAGCGTCAGCTTCGACTGGTGGTCCCCCGACTGCGGGATGCACGTCGGGTGGATCTGCGTGTAGCAGGGGTTCGCGAAGTACGCGCCCTTGCGATGCGCCCGCCACGAGGCGGTCACGTTGCAGCCCTTGGCGTTCGTCGACAGGAAGAACACGTTGCCGTACCCGCCGGTCGCCAGGACCACCGCGTCGGCCAGCTCCGTGGAGATCTCCCCGGTGACCAGGTCGCGCACGATGATCCCGCGCGCCTTGCCGTCGGCGATGACCAGCTCGAGCATCTCGTGGCGGGTGTGCAGGTCCACCGTCCCGGCCGCGACCTGCCGCTGGAGGGCCTGGTAGGCGCCCAGGAGCAGCTGCTGGCCGGTCTGGCCGCGGGCGTAGAACGTCCGCGAGACCTGCGCGCCGCCGAAGGACCGGTTGTCGAGCAGTCCCCCGTACTCGCGGGCGAAGGGCACGCCCTGGGCCACGCACTGGTCGATGATCTCGGTCGAGACCTCCGCCAGGCGGTGCACGTTCGACTCGCGCGAGCGGAAGTCGCCGCCCTTGACCGTGTCGTAGAACAGGCGGTGCACGCTGTCGCCGTCGTTGCGGTAGTTCTTGGCGGCGTTGATGCCGCCCTGCGCCGCGATCGAGTGGGCCCGGCGCGCCGAGTCCTGGAAGCAGTAGTTCGCGACCCGGTAGCCGAGCTCGCCGAGGGTGGCGGCCGCGCTGGCGCCGGCCAGGCCGGTGCCCACGACGATGACGCGGAGCTTGCGGCGGTTCGCGGGGTTGACCAGGCGCCCCGAGAAGCGGCGCTGCTCCCAGCGTTCGGCGATGGGGCCCGCGGGGGCCTTGGTGTCCGCGACGGGGGAACCCTCGCGGTAGAAGTCAGTGCTCATGTCAGCTCACCAGCCCGAAAGTGACGGCCAGGGGCACGACGGCGAACCCGGCCACGATGAGGACGGCGACCGCGAGTGCGATCGCCTGCGTGCGCCGGCGCCACTTCGCGCCGGGCCCGGCGATGGTCTGCACGGCCGACCAGATGCCGTGCCGCAGGTGGAAGCCCAGGGCGACGAGGGCCAGGAGGTAGAACACGGTGACCGGCCAGCGCTCGGGGCTGAACGTGGCGACCACGGCGCCGTAGGCGTCGTGGGCCTCCTTGACGGGGTTGACCGTCCGCCAGGTGAGGTCCAGCAGGTGCCAGACGACGAACAGGAAGATGACGATCCCGCCCAGGCGCATGACGAAATAGGCGTTGGGCGATTCGCCCTTGTTCTTGTGGCGGTGGGCGTACTTGACGGGGCGGGCGTGGTGGGAGCGCACGGACAGGACGATGCCCGTCCAGATGTGGACGGCGATCGAGGCGACCAGGCCGATGCGCAGGACCCACAGGAGGCTCTCGTGCGGCAGGATCGGCTCGCCGAAGGAGCGCAGGCCGGCCGCGTAGGCGTTCATCTCCTCGCGGCCTTCGAAGATGTGGAGGTTGCCCGCCATGTGGACGATGATGAACAGGACCATCAGGACGCCGGAGACGGCCATGGCGATCTTGAGGCCGATGTTCGACCGCCACGGCTTCCAGGGCGCGCGGGCCCGTTTGACCGGGGGCGCGGCGGTGCGCGATTGCAAATCCGTAGACACGTCCAGAGGCTAGACGCGACAGGCGTCACGGGTCCAATTCATGGTCGTGCCCTGTTTCATGCCGATACGTTATGGAGATGCGCTCGCAGCAACTCCTGGCGTTCCTGGCCGTCGCGAAAACACGACATTTCACTCATGCGGCCGAAGAACTCGGTGTGACACAACCGTCATTGAGTAAGCAGATCCGTACGCTCGAAACGGAGCTGGGCGCGCCGCTGCTGACGCGTTCGCGGGGTCGGATCGAGTTGACGGACGCGGGGCAGACGTTGCTGCCGCACGCGCGGCGGATCACCGCGGCCCATGCGGCGGCGCGGGCCGACATCGACGACGTCCTCGCCGTGCGGGCGGGGCATCTGCGGCTCGGGGCGACGCCGAGTCTGTGCTCGTGGCTGATCGCGCCGCTGCTGACGCGGTACCTGGAGGTGCATCCGGGGGTGACGGTGACGTTGACCGAGGACGGTTCGGGGCCGTTGACGGAGCGGTTGACCGCCGGGGACCTGGATCTGGCGTTCACGATCGGGGACAAGGCGGATGCGACGGGGTTGACGGTGCGCCCGCTGTTGTCGGAGGCGCTCGTGGTCGCTTCGGCCGCGCATCTGCCGCCGTTGACGCGTCAGGCGTACATCGGGCTGGCGCAGTTGCGCGAGCAGGCGTTCGTGCTGCCGGCGCACGGCTACGACTTGCGGGACTTGACGATCACGACGTGCGAGGCCGCGGGGTTCACGCCGCGCACCGGCGTCGACGGCGGGGCGACCGATGCGGTGGCTTCGCTGGTGGAGGCCGGGTTGGGCATCGCGTTGCTGCCGGCGATGATCGCGGCGGGGCATCCGGGGCTGCGGGCGACGCCGCTGGCGCCGCCGGGGGCCAGTCGCACCATCGCCCTGGCCTCGCGCCGCGAGTCGCCGCTGACGAAGGCGGCGGGCAGTTTCGCGGCGGCGTTGGAGGCGCATCTGACGGATCTGCACGCCTGGGGTCGCCTGCCCGAGGGGATGCGGTCGGTCTAGGCCCTGGTCGGTCTTGCCGGGGCCTAGTCGGTCTTGAAGGTGTCGCGGTCGAACATGGCGGCGATCTGGCGGGCCGAGGGGGTTCCGGCGTCGGGGTCGGCGCCGTGTTCGAGGAGCGCGGCCGCGACGTCGCCGTAGTCTTTGAAGACGGCGCCGGCCAGGGGCGTCTGGTCGCGGTCGTTGCGTTTGTCCACATCGGCTCCGGCTTTGACGAGGGCGCGGACGGTGGCGGCGTGGCCGTGGTAGGCGGCCAGCATCAGCAGCGAGTCGCCCGATCCGTTCGCCAGGTCGACCGGCAGGCCGGTCTCGACGAAGCGGAGGAGCCGTTCGGTCTCGCCGGCGCGGGCCAGGTCGAAGGCGGCTTCGGCAATACTGCGGAATTCCTCGTCATCGCTCACGCACACCAGCTTGACACACCCGCACGCCGTCGTGGGACGTTCGCGGCGGGGTGCGCTGCGCGCTCCGCTGTGGACCGGTCGGGTGCGGGTTCACCCGGGCAGGTGTCGGGTCGGGTATTGACACGGCTGCGCCGAGGTGGGAAAGATTGATGCGGGCCCGCGGCGGCGACGCTGACACGAAAACGCCGTGTGCCCTCAATGGTGGGACAAGAACGGTGAGGACTCGGGCATGAGCGAGCCGAAAATCCTAGGGCAGTTCCAATTGGAGCATCGCACTATTCAAGTGAGCGGCGACGACGGCAGTGCCGGGACGGTGTGGCTCCAGCGTGTCCATCCCGATCCGCCCATGGCGTTGGGCTGCGTGGTCGAGCTCGACTCCTCGACGCCGCGCCTGCGCCTGTACCGGGCCGAGTGGCCCGACGACCTCAGGGAGGCGGCGAAGGAGCAGACGCTCGCCATCTGGCGGGCGTCCCGTGGTTTAGGACCCGGCGGGGTCGTTCATCCGACAGTGGGCGGTCGCCCCGGTGATGTCGCCGCTCATGCGGCGGCTTCGAGGGCGCGGGCGATGGCCGCGGCCTTCGTCTCGGCTTCGGCGACTTCGTCCTCGGCCTCCGAGCGCCAGGTGATGCCGCCGCCGGCCCACAGGTGAGCGTGCGTGGCGTCCAGGGCGAGGGTCCGGATGGTGACGCCCAGGCGGATGCGGTCGCCCTGCACGAACCCGAACGCGCCCATGGCCGGTCCCCGGCCTACCGGTTCGAGGGCGCCGACGAGGTCGAGCATCGCGAGTTTCGGGGTGCCGGTGACCGACCCGGGCGGGCACATGGCCCGCAGCACCGCCGCCAGGCCGGTGCCGGGCTCCAGGCGCGCGGTGACGGTCGATTCGGCCTGCCACAGGTCGGCCCAGCGGCGCAGCGCGAACAGGTCCTGCACGGCCACGGTGCCGGGGACGGCGACTTGGGCGAGGTCGTTGCGGCCCAGGTCGACGATCATGACGTGCTCGGCCCGTTCCTTGACCGAGGCGATGAGCTCGCGCCGGCCCCGCGCCGTCGCGGGCGCGGTGCCCTTGATCGGGTAGGCGGCCGCGTTCGGCCCTTCGACGGTGAGGAAGCACTCGGGCGACCCGGAGGCGACCAGCCAGTCCTCGCCGGAGAGGACGCCGCCCCAGGTCGCGCCGGCGACGCCCGCGACCGCGGCGGCCGCCGCGGCGGGGTCGCCCGACCACGGGGCGGAGCGGTGCCCGACGACGTTCGCGACGTAGACCTGGCCGCGGGCGATGGCCTCCTGGACGGCGACGACGGCTTTGGCGTGGTCGGCGCCGGTCCACGACGGGCGCCACGGTCCGACCGCGAACGGCCCGGGAACGGGCGCCTCGCGGCGGGGTCCGTGCTCGTAGGCGACCAGGGCCAGGTCGGGTACGGCCGGTGCGGGACTGGGCGCGCCGGTCGCGCCGCCGACCATGACCGCCCCGGCCGCGGCCGACACCAGCAGGGCCACGCCGCACGCGCCGCCTTCGCCGTGCGGGCGGTCGTGGCGCCGGGCGAAGTCCTCGGCGATCGCGGCGGGGTCGCCGCCGTCGCCCACGCGCCATTCGAGCCGCTCGACCTCGACCAGGCGGTCGCGGCAGGCGGCCGGCGCGCCCGCGGGGGACGCGGGGACGGCTCGGAACATCGACATTGATCAAGTGTCGCCCAGGCGCGGGCGGGCGCCCGCGCCGAGTGGCCCACCTCACGGGCCCCGCGCGTCGTGGTGCCGCGGGGCCTACCCGCCGATGCTGGAGAGCACGTTGCCTTCGGCGGGGGCCTCGATGTAGGAGCCGCCGGTCGCCTCCGCGAGTTGTGTCAGATTGTCGGCGTTGGCCGAGCCGAACCCGACCGTGTAGGCCTTGACCGAACTGTCCAGCGCGGTCAGCGAGGCGGCCGTCTCGTCCACGGTCGGGAGGCTCGCGGTGTCCTCCCCCGAGTTGGTCAGGACCACTACGACGTTCAGCTCGCCCTCGGAGGCGTTCTCGCTCATGTACTCGTACGCGGCCACGAGCGAGTCGTACAGCGGCGATCCGCCTTCGTAGGCTTCGTCGTCGGAGATGTCGTACAGGTCGGAGCTCAGGGTCTCGCGGTTCTCGTCGGACATCTCGGCGATGTCGGTGACCGACCGCCAGTTCGCGCCGTCGTCCGCGCCGACCCCGTACTCCCACAGTCCGGCCCGGTAGGTCGACTCCATCTGCTCGACCATCTCCACGGCCATGCGGATCGTCGCGTCCGAGGAGGTGAGGTCCTCGCCGTCGTAGGTGACCGACTCCTCGACCGCGGCGATCGACCGGTCGACCAGGAACAGGATGTTGAGGTCCTGGCGGTCGGACTGCCAGGACCTGACGGCCTGCCCGACCGCTTCGGGGGTGGTCTGGGCGAGGGCCGCTGCGGGATCGTCGACCGGTTTCAAGTCGGCGTCGGTGAAGCCCGAGGACGCCAGGAAGTCGCCGAACCGCGACGCGATGCCCGCGTCCGACTCCGAGACCCACCCGGTGGCGCCGTCCAGGACCATGTAGGAGGCGACCGCGCTCACGGCCGAGCCCGAGGGCGTGACCGGCACGAGCGGGTCGGCGGGTGCGGCGGTCGCGTTGAACGTCTCGACCTGGTAGTCCAGGGCGGTGAACACCGTCGCCGGGTCGGGCGCCTCGGCGGAGGCGGCGAACTGCTCGGCGACGTCGTCGGTGACCGACCCGGCCTCCACGGCCGCGGAGTAGGCGGCCATGGCGTCCTCGGAGAACCCCCCGGCCCCGTCCGAGGTCGCGTTGAGCATCGACACCAGGCCCTCGGTCGAGGTCCGCGGGTTGGCCGCGGCGAGGTTCAGGGTCCCGTCCGTGGCCAGGGCGAGCACGTCCGCCCACGTCGGCGGCTGGCCCCCCAGCCAGTCCAGTGACGTCGCGGTCGACTCGGGCACCGCCAGGACCGACGAGGCCTGGCCGAGCACGAGCGGCTCGGCGGTCACGTACCCGGCGGACGACTCGCTGGAGGCCACCCAGGAGGCCCACGCCTGCGAGTCGGGGACCCACGCGATCGGGCGCGGCCCCAGCGACTTCGCGTCCCAGGTGCCGGTGATCCCCCGCGCCGCCTCGGCCGAGGACACCTCGGTGATCTCCACGCCCACGCACCGGCCGTCGACCTCGGGCTGCGTCGACTCCCACTCCTGGGCCGCGTCGTCGAGCGAGGAGAACACGCTCGGCGCCGCCGCGACGGTCACCCGGAACACGTCGCCGGAGCAGCCCGACCGCAGGAGCGTCACGAAACCCCAGGTCAGACTCGACGCCACCAGGACGCACACCAAGGTGATCACAATCCACGGCGCGACCTGCATCTTCGCGCCGCCCTTCTTGCGGCGCCGACCGGTCCGGTGCGACTTCACCTTGTGCTCAATACCGAAAACCATGCGCTTCACTCCTGGGGGGGTCGTCGGCAGCCAGTGTAAGGCCCGCATGTGAAAGGCCCGCCCACAGTAGTGAGCGGACCTTCCCTACCGCTACTCCCCGAACGCCTCGATCGGCGGGCACGTGCACGCCAGGTTGCGGTCCCCCCACGCGTTGTCGATGCGGCCGACCGGCGGCCAGTATTTGGCGGTGCTGACCCCGGCGGGGTGGGCGGCTTCGGTCCGCGTGTACGCCCGGTCCCAGTCGTCGGCGGTCACGACCGCGGCGGTGTGCGGGGCCGCGCGCAGCGCCGAGGCCTCCACGCCGACCGCGCCGGAGGCGACCGCTTCGATCTCGGCCCGGATGCCGATCATCGCCGCGCAGAACCGGTCGAGTTCGGCCAGGTCCTCCGACTCGGTCGGCTCGACCATGAGCGTCCCGGCCACCGGGAACGACATCGTCGGGGCGTGGAAGCCGTAGTCGATGAGCCGCTTCGCGACGTCCTCGACGGTGACGCCGGAGCGCTTCGTCAGCTCGCGCAGGTCCAGGATGCACTCGTGCGCGACGAGGCCGTGCTCGCCGGCGTACAGCACCGGGAAGTGCTCCCCCAGCCGCGCGGCGACGTAGTTCGCGGCCAGGACCGCCGAAGCGGTCGCCGCGGTCACGCCCTCGGGGCCCATCATCCGCAGGTACATCCACGGGATCTGGAGGATCCCGGCCGAACCCCACCGGGCCTGGGACACCGGGCCGACCGGACCGGTCGCCTCGAGGGGGTCGGAGGGCAGGAACGGCACCAGGTGCTCGGCCACCGCGACCGGGCCGACGCCGGGCCCGCCGCCGCCGTGCGGGATGCAGAACGTCTTGTGCAGGTTCAGGTGCGACACGTCGGCGCCGAACCGGCCCGGCTTCGCCCAGCCCAGCAGCGCGTTGAGGTTCGCGCCGTCGACGTAGACCTGCCCGCCCGCGTCGTGGACGCGCGCGCACACCTCCACGATCGTCGACTCGTACACCCCGTGCGTCGACGGGTAGGTGACCATCAGGGCCGCCAGGCGGTCGGCGTGGGCGGCGATCTTCGCGTCCAGGTCGGCGAGGTCGACGTTCCCGGCCTCGTCGCAGGCGACGACGACCACCCGCATGCCCGCCAGGACGGCGGAGGCGGCGTTGGTGCCGTGGGCGCTGGCGGGGATGAGGCACACGTCGCGGCCGGTCTCGCCGCGGTCGTGCTGCCAGGCGCGGATGGCCAGGAGCCCGGCGAGTTCGCCCTGGGAGCCGGCGTTGGGCTGGACGGACACGGCCGCGTACCCGCACACGTCGGCGAGCCAGCCTTCGAGCTGGTCGATGAGGGCCCGCCAGCCGCGGGTCTGGTCGGCGGGCGCGAGCGGGTGCACGTCGGCGAACGCGGGCCAGGAGATCGGTTCCATCTCGGCGGCGGCGTTGAGCTTCATGGTGCACGAGCCCAGCGGGATCATGCCGCGGTCGAGGCCGTAGTCGACGTCGGCGAGGCGCTTGAGGTAGCGCATCATCGCGGTCTCGGAGTGGTGCGCGGAGAACACCGGGTGGGTCAGGTAGGCGCTCTCGCGGCGCAGCGCCACCGGCAGCGCCGCCTCGACCGGTGCGCCGAGGTCGGCGCCGAAGGCGCCGCAGACCGCTGCCAGGTCGGCGTCGGTGGTGGTCTCGTCGCAGGAGACGGCGACGGTCCCGACGTCGACGCGGCGCACGTTGACGCCGGCCTCGGCCGCGGCGGCGACCACGGCGTCGGCCCGGCCGGGGACGCCGGCGGTGACGGTGTCGAAGAACGGCGCCTCGCCGGTGTCGATGCCGGCCGCGGTCAGGGACGCGGCCAGGCGGGCGGCCGCGCCGGCGGCGTGCTCGGCGATCCGGCGCAGGCCGGCCGGCCCGTGCCAGACGGCGTACGAGGCGGCGATGACGGCGGGCAGGACTTGGGCGGTGCAGATGTTGCTGGTGGCCTTCTCACGGCGGATGTGCTGCTCGCGCGCCTGCAGGGCCAGTCGCAGGGCCGGCTGGTCGGCCGAGTCGCGGGAAACGCCGACCAGGCGCCCGGGCAGCTGGCGCTGCAGGGACTCGCGCACGGCCATGTAGCCGGCGTGGGGTCCGCCGAAGCCCATGGGCATGCCCAGGCGCTGGGTGGAGCCGATCGCGATGTCGGCGCCGAATTCGCCGGGCGCGGTGACCAGGGCGAGGGCGAGGAGGTCGGCGGCGACCGCGACGGTGGCCCCGGCCGCGTGGGCGGCCTCGGTGGTGGCGGTCCAGTCGATGAGGGCGCCGTCGGCGCCCGGGTACTGGAGCAGGACGCCGAAGGCGCCCGCGGGGAGGCTCGCGGGGTCGGCGAGGTCGGCGACGACGAGGTCGATGCCGACCGGTTCGGCCCGGGTCTTGAGGACCGCGAGGGTCTGGGGCAGGACGCGGGCGTCCACGGCGAAGACCTCGCCGGCGTCGCGTTTGGCGGCCCGGCGGGCCAGGAGCATCGCCTCGGCGGCGGCGGTGGCCTCGTCGAGGAGGCTCGCTCCGGCGACGGGCAGTCCGGTGAGGTCGCCGACCATGGTCTGGAAGTTCAGGAGCGCTTCGAGGCGGCCTTGGGAGATCTCGGCCTGGTAGGGCGTGTAGGCGGTGTACCAGGAGGGGTTCTCCAAGACGTTGCGGCGGATCACGGCCGGGGTGTGGGTGCCGTAGTAGCCCAGGCCGATCATGGAGCGCTTCGCGTCGTTCTGGGCGGCGAGGTCGGCGAGTTCGGCCTGCGCCCGGGTCTCGGAGACGGCCGGGGGCAGGGCCAGGGTGTCCGATGAGCGGATGAGGTCGGGCATGCAGGCGTCCATGAGCGCCTCGAGGCTGGGGTACCCGACGGCTTTGAGCATGGCGTCCTGGTCGGCGGCGCTGGTCCCGATGTGGCGGTCGGCGAAGGAACGGTCGGTCATGGGGTCTCTCCGGTGACAGTCGACGGCTGTAGCGGTCCCCTCGTCTGTCACCGGTTCGGGCCGGCTTCAGAGCGGCCAATTCCGGGCGGTCCTGGTACCTGAGAGTTTGAAGTGAGGGACTTGCCCCTTCGGTGCCGTGGAGCGCATGTGGCCCACGATCTCTCCCGCCCGGTTTTCCGGCTCTGTCGCCATGGTAGGTCAGGAGGCGGACTGTCGTCGACCGGGCACGTCGCCGGTGTGGCGCGCGCCCGGCTGCTCGGGGGCGTGCAGCTGCGTGGGGGCTTTGACCGGGGCTTCCCCCGGGAGGGTCGCCAGGCGTCCCATGACCTCGGTGACGGTGGTGCGCACGGCGATGCCGAAGACGCCCTGGCCCCCGCGCAGGAGGTCGATGACCTCGCCGGCGGAGCGGCATTCGTAGACGGTGGACCCGTCGGACATGAGGGTGATCTCGGCGAGGTCCTTCACGCCCCGCGAGCGGAGCGCCTCGACGGCCTTGCGGATGTTCTGGAGGGAGACCCCGGCGTCCAGGAGGCGCTTGATGACCTTGAGGACGATGATGTCGCGGAAGGAGTAGAGGCGGTTGGAGCCCGACCCGGAGGCGCGGCGGATGCTCGGCTCGACCAGTCCGGTGCGCGCCCAGTAGTCGAGCTGGCGGTAGGTGATGCCGACGACCCGGCACGCGGCGGCGCCCCGCCAGCCGCGGATCTGGCTGGGCGGGACGGCCGGCCGTCCGGCCATGGGTTCATTGTGGGCGTCCATTGCGACCTCCGCGCACCGTAAGTGAGTTCGAAGGTGAGCGTAACCGGCCGTCCCTCCACCATGGGCTGAACGTTAGAAATGCTCGGGCAGGTCGCGGGGCCTATTGGCCTTCGCCGAAGTCCTCCGGCGTGACCTCTTCGAGGAACTCGCGGAACTTCTCCACTTCGTCCTCCTGCGTGTCCGGCAGGACGACGCCGGCCTCGTCGAGGACCGCGTCGGCGCACCAGATGGGGGCCTCGGTGCGCAGTGCGATGGCGATGGCGTCGGAGGAGCGCGAGGAGACGCGGGTGCGCCCGTCGAGGACGAGCTCGGCGTAGTAGACGGTGTCGCGCAGTTCCGTGATCTCCACGGAGGTGAGGGTGACGTCGAGGGCGTCGAGGACGTCCCTGATGAGGTCGTGGGTGAGCGGGCGCGACAGCTGCACGTCCTGCTGCTGGTAGGCGATGGCCGCGGCCTCGACGGTGCCGATCCAGATCGGCAGGTACCGGTGGCCGTCGGTCTCCTTGAGCAGGACTACCGGTTGGTTGCTCGGGAGTTCCACGCGGACCCCGACTACGGTCATCATCCGCACCGGTACGCCTCCAACGGGTCGCCGTCGTTGATGCCGGACCCGCCGCGGGAATCCCGGGGCGGGTCCAGAGACTGTCAGCCTACTCGCCGACGGCGCGCGGGGCGCGCCGTGCGGCCGGGGGACGCCTAAGCGGCGGCCGGCTTGGGGCCGGAGATGAACACCAGGCGGAACTTGCCGATCTGGACTTCGTCGCCGTTGCCCAATCCCGCGGTCTCCACCCGCTCGCGGTTGACATACGTGCCGTTGAGGCTGCCCACGTCGCGGACGGTGAAACCGGCCGCGTCCCGGTGGAACTCGGCGTGGCGCCGCGAAACGGTCACATCGTCGAGAAAGATATCGGAGTCGGGGTGCCTCCCCGAAGTCGTCACCTCGGTGTTGAGCAGAAAACGCGCGCCGGCGTTCGGTCCACGGCGGACGACCAGCAGCGCAGTGCCCGCCGGCAGCGAGTCGGCCAGACGGGCGGAGTTCAGCTCCGCGTCGACCTCGCCGCCCTCCTGAAGGGCGGACAGGTTCATCGTGGCCGTCACATCCGGCGGAGGGAACTCGTCATTCGAACGCGTCATGGATTGCCACCTTCTACAAGTCTGGACCCTCTGGTCACTCCGTAAGCTTCGCATACGCACCGGCGTCGAGCAAAGCAGTGAGCGAGCCTGCATCCTCGACCTCGATGTCGAACATCCAGCCCGCCGCATAGGGGTCGCTGTTCACCAATTCCGGGGATTCCGACAATTCGTCATTGCGTGCAAGAATCTTACCGGTCAACGGAGCGTACACGTCGGAGACGCTCTTGGTCGACTCGACTTCGCCGACCACGTCACCGGCCCGAACCTGGGTTCCTGCCTCCGGGAGCTGGACGTATACGACGTCGCCGAGCGCGCTCTGCGCGAAGTCGGTGATGCCGATGCGGACGACGAGACCCTCGCCGCGCTCTTCGACCCACTCGTGCTCCGCGGTGTAACGCAGTTGCTCCGGAATCACCTGGCGCTCCCCTCTGAGAAACCCCGCTGCATCGAGCGGGTCGGACGCACATGAACCTATCGCCCGGCCCGATGCGCCTCGCGCCGGGGCCGCGCAGCGTGATCGAAACGCCCCGATGGGCGCTCAGGCCGGGACGGACGCCTCGGGGCGCCCCGACCGGATGAGTCCGGCGGCCTGGCGCAGGTAGACGGCCGCGGCCAGCCAGTACAGGCCCAGGCCCCACCAGGCGAGCGCCCAGCCCAGGGGCTTGGCCCACGCGGCGGCCTCGGCGACCAGTCCGGCCAGTACGAGCACGGGGAAGGACATGAACACCACCGTGGTGGCGCACTTCCCGAGGAAGTGCACTTGCGGTGGGGCGAACCCGTGCCAGCGCAGCACCACCACCAGCGACACCATGACCGCTTCGCGCAGCAGGACCGCGAGGGTGAACAGCCACGGCAGGAGGCCGATGAACGTCAGGACCAGCAGGGAGCTGAGGATGTAGAGGCGGTCGACGAACGGGTCGAGGAGCCGCCCGAGCTTGGAGACCTGGTTGAGGTGGCGGGCGAGCTGCCCGTCGACCCAGTCGGTGCCGCCGCCCACGGCCAGGACCACTGCGGCCTGCCAGTAGTACTGGGTGGCCAGCAGGAGGTAGCAGAACAGCGGGATGCCGAGCAGGCGGACGGCGGTGACCAGGTTGGGCCACGTCCACACGCCCCATCCGGCGGGAGGGGGCGACGCTGCTGCTGGCTTGCTCAAGGCGGTCCTCTCGGCGGGCCCGGTCTCGTGGGGAGGCTGGGCCCTGGGTCGGTCTCCTCTCGCCCGCCGGTGCGGCGAGCGGTCTCCAAGGTCAAGAATGGTCGTTGCGGTGGGTGTACCCGAGATTCTAGCCGTAGACGCCGACATCCGTATCCCGGAAATCGGCGGACCCGATCAGGCGCGCGAACGCCTCGTGCGGGGAACCGCGAGATGGGGGCGAGTGCGGTCGGTCCTCACTGGAGGTCGCGGGCCCTGGACGGGAGTCGCGGCGGCGGTGAAAAGTGACAGGAAACAACCCGGGCCGGCGTCTGTGACCGGCCCGGGACGGCGCATAAGCCGCGCAAGGCGCTAGACCGGCGGGGCGCCGGGGATGAACGTCTGCGGCTCCTCCTTGCGGAAATACGCGTTCGCCGAGGGGACGGCGAGGAGGATGATGACCGCGATCGAGCCGAGGGTCGCCAGCGCGAGGGCGCCGTAGGAGGCGATGTCGGTCCACGCGGGGTAGGCGCCGGCGACGGCGTCCACGAGCGCTTGGACGTCGAGGCCGTCGAGGCCGCCTTCGGCTTCGATGCCGGCTTCGAGGAACTGGGCGATGAACAGCTGCGAGACGGCGATGAAGCCGCCGCATACGAGCACGATGGGCTGGACGACCCAGGTGATGACGCGTGCGGGGCGTTTGCCGGCGCCGTTGAGCAGTGCCAGCACGATGATGAGCACCGCGATGCCGATCGGGGCGTACGCGGTGGCGCCGGTCGACTCGAAGGTGGTGCCCTGGGGCAGGTCGGACATGGCGTGGCCCTGGGCGGCGAGTTCGTCTTCGGCCGCGGCCTGGGCGTCGGCGCCGTAGAGGATCCCGGCGACCGACTGGGCGATGAGGAAGAGGGCGAGCAGGATCTGGAGCCACACCGCGGTGGTGACCGATCCGGGTCGGGTCCTGGCGGCGGGCGGCTGGGGTTCGGGGGCGGGCGGTGCGGGCGGGATGGACATGGGTTCCTCCGTGCGGGTTCACGGTCGCGACCGTGACGGCTGTGCCGCTGCCCAACGGAAAGCAGCGGGGCTGTCACACCCACGCTAGCAAGCATCGACGACCATCGTTGGAAGGAATACCCGTCCTTCGCAAGCACTACAAGAAGGGTCCTCGCGCTACTCCTCTCGGGCGAGGCGCCGGCGGTGCACGGCCACCGCCGCGCCCACCAGGCACCCGCTCATCGGCACGACCAGCAGCCACAGGGCCCATACGCAGACCGCCAGGACGGCGGTGCCGCCCAGGAGGATGCCGGTGCCGGAGGCGTCGTCCCGGGTGCGTTCCAGGGCGGCCCGGAAGAGGCTTCGCCACCGCTCCCGGGGTTCCCATGCGGCGCAGGCGCGCAGCAGGACGGTGGCGGCCAGTCCGGCGACCAGGAACGTCGCCGCGGCCAGGGCCGAGCGGCCCGGGACGCCTTCTTGGGCGAGGACGAACAGGTTCGCCAGGAGCACGAGGGCGACGGCGCACATGGCCAGGCCGACCCGCCACGATTCGCGCCAGGCGGTGCGGAAGTCGGTCCAGAACGTGGCGAGCGTCGACGTCTCGCCCGCGGCGAACGCGGCCACGTGCCGCGACCCGGCCGCGAGTGCGGCCGGGATGGTCACGACCGGCAGCGCCGCGATGCAAAACCACAGTCCGGTCAGCAGGCATTCGGCGAAGAGCGCGAACCCTTCGCCGAACGCCTGCCCGCGCCGCCCGAGCGGGCGGCGCCTCGTCTTGGCCACGGTCGCCACGCTAGCCCTTGACTCCGGAGGTGGCGATGCCCTTGATGAGGAACTTCTGGAAGACCAGGAAGAACAGCACCACCGGGATCAGCGACAGCAGTGTCATCGCCATCATGCCCCCGTAGTTGGAGACGGCCTCGGTGTTGTTGTAGGACTGGAGCAGTCGCGGCAGGGGGAACTTCTCGATCTCGTGCAGGTAGATCAGGGGCCCCATGAAGTCGTTCCACGACCAGATGAACGTGAAGATCGACGACGTCACGATCGCCGGTCGCAATAGCGGCAGCATGATCGAGAAGAAGATCCGGAAGTGCCCGGCCCCGTCGATCGTCGCCGCCTGGTCGAGTTCGCGCGGGATGCCCC
Organism: Glycomyces harbinensis; assembly: GCF_900101745.1. Lineage (GTDB taxonomy): Bacteria > Actinomycetota > Actinomycetes > Mycobacteriales > Micromonosporaceae > Glycomyces > Glycomyces harbinensis. The sequence continues at coordinate 532,209 of NZ_FNAD01000001.1, forward strand.
GCAGGAACTGCACGTACATGAACACGAAGAACGCGTCCAGGCCCAGGAACTTCCCGATGACGAGCGGGAAGATGGTGTTGACCACGTCCATCTCGGAGAAGATCAGGTACTGCGGGATGAGCATGACCTGGCCGGGCAGCAGCAGGGTCGCGATGACCACGGCGAACATGGTCTTGCGGCCGGGGAACTCCAGGCGCCCCAGGGCGTAGGCGGTGATCGAGCACGACGCGAGGATGCCGACCACCGACAGGGCGGCGATCACGAACGAGTTCCAGAAGAACCGCCACAGCGGCACTCCGGCCATGCCGTCGAAGGCGCTGGCGAAGTTCTCCCAGGTGATCGAGGTGGGGATCGGGGAGATGTTGGTGAGGATGTCGGAGTTCTCTTTGACCGAGGCGGTCAGGACCCAGAAGGCGGGGTAGAGGACGACGACGAGGACGGCCAGGAGCGCGAGGTGCCAGACGACGGACTTGGCCTTCGCGCCGGCCGTGCGCTTCTTGCGTTCGATCACGCGCGGCGCTGCGGTGGTACTCATCAGCGTTCACTCCGATTCGGGGAAAGGCGAGCGCAGCGAGCCGGTTGGGCGGGGCGACGGGTGCGGGTCATTTGTTGTCCTCCCCTGCGTAGTAGACGAGGTTCTTCGCGGCGCGGAACATGATCAGGGTGACGACGCCGACGGCGAGGACGAGCATCCACGCCCAGGCCGAGGCGTAGCCCATGCGCAGGTCCACGAACGCGAGGGCGTAGATGCGGACGGTGTAGAACAGGGTCGACCAGGCCGGTCCGCCGGCGGTGCCGCCGATGATGAACGCGGGGCCGAACAGCTGGAAGGCGTGGACGGTCTCCATGAGCACGTTGAAGAAGATGACCGGCGAGAGCATCGGGATCGTGATGTGCACGAACCGGTGCCATTTGCCGGCGCCGTCCATTTCGGCGGCTTCGTGGAGTTCGCCGGGGACTTGGAGGAGCCCGGCCATGAAGATGACCATCGGCGCGCCGAACGTCCACACGCTGAGCAGGACGAGCATGAGGATGGACACGTCGGGGTTGCCGATGAACCCGCCGCCGTCCCAGCCGAACCAGGACATGAACTGGTCCTGGGGGCCGCCGGCGGCGAACAGGGCCTTCCAGACGATGGCGATGCCGACGCTCATGGCGATGAGCGAGGGCATGTAGAACGCCGCCCGGTAGAAGCCGATGCCGCGCCGCGACTGGGTCAGCAGCATCGCCACCGCCAGGGAGGCGACGAGTTTCAGCGGCACCGCCAGCAGCACGTACAGGAGCGTGACCTTGACGGCGCGGGCGAACATCGGGTCGGCGAACATCGCCGTGTAGTTCTCCAGGCCGATGAAGTCCCCGCCGAGGACGAGGTGGTAGTCGGTGAACGACAGGTACAGCGACCAGAGCATGGGACCCACGGTGAACACCAGCGAACCGATGATCCAAGGGGTCATGAAGGTGTAGCCGACGAGGCGCTCGCCGCGGCGCGAGGGCGGGGTGCGGCGCTTGGCCGCCCCCCGCTTCCTGCTCGCGGTCGGCGCTCCGGCCTCACTCGCCGCGGGCGCGGCGGTGGCGGAAGGAGAAGCTGACACGGTGACGTTTCCTCGGTTGTCGGTTACTGCTCGGCGGCCAGGAGGGTCTCGGCCTCGGTGAAGAACAGGTCGGCGGCCTCCTGCCCGGTCATTTCGCCGTACTGGACCTGCTGGTAGATCTCCGCGAACTTGACCTCGATGGCGCCGGTCGCCGACGGCGGGGCCGGCGGCGGGGTGGTCAGGTACTGGGCGACGGAGGCCTCGTAGTCGAGCACGCCCTGGGTCGCAGGGTCGATCTCGACGTTCTCCAGGCCGGTGTTGGTGGCCGGGATGCCGCGGTTGGTGCCGAGGATCGCGATGGCCTCGGGGTCCCCGAGGAGGAAGTCGACGAGCTTCGCCGACGCCTCGGCCGCTTCAGAGGTGCCGGAGATGACCAGCTGCATCGACGGCTTGAGGTACAGGCCCAGGTTCGCCGGGTCCAGCGACGGGGGCGCGGCGAGCGCGAGCGTGCCGCCGTTGGCCTCGACGGTGGGCGTGTACGCCGGCATGAAGTTGTCCCAGCCGATCTCGGAGGCGAGGAGGTCCTGGACGAGGCCGCCTTCGACCCATTCGATGGTGGTCTCGACCGGCGGGACGTCCCCGGCGGCGTACAGGGCGGCGCTGGTGGCCCACCATTCGACGAGCTTGGCGGTCTCGAAGTTGAGGGCCTTGCCGTCTTCGGTGTAGAAGCTGCCGCCCTGCTGGCGCAGCCACAGCTCCATGAAGTGGTACTGGCCGGCCCAGTCGCCGCCGCCCCATTTGCCGTCGCCGAGTCCGGCGGTGACGGTGGCGATGTCGGTCCCGTACTGGTCCCAGCTGTAGCCGGGGGCCGGGGTGGCGACGCCGTGGGCTTCGAACCAGTCGGCGCGGTAGATCAGCCCGAGGGTGTTGCCGGCGATCGGGACGGCCAGGAGCTGCCCGTCGAGTTTGGCGGTGTCGAGGAACCCTTCGCGGAAGTCGTCGGTCTTGACGACGCCTTCGAGGGGCAGGAGCATCCCGCTGGAGCCGAACTGGCGCAGTCGCGAGTAGTCCATCTGGAAGACGTCGGGCAGGTCCCTGGAGGCCATGCGGCCGGCGAGGCCCTCCCAGTAGGTCGGGAAGTCCGCGAAGTTCGTCTGGACCGTGATGCCTTCGTTCTTGGACTCGAAGAGGGCGATGGCCTCCTTGGTGATTTCGGCGCGGACGTCGTCGCCCCACCATTCGAAGCTGATCTCGATGGGGTCGTCGGCGGTGCCGGCGGGCCCGTCGTCGTCGCCGCAGGCGGCCGCGGCCGCGAGGGTCGCGGCCGCCGCGGCGCCGGTGAGGAGGGATCGGCGCCGGAGGCGGTAAGGGTCGCGGATCATCGTTGATTGCTCCTTCTTATAAGAGGGGTCCCGCCGGAGCGGGCCTTCGGGATCTATTCAGTTGCTCCCAACGGGGAGGGTCTGGAGCCGCGAGGCGGCGTCTTCCCAAGGGCGCGTGGACCCTTGGGGGGTGTGGCGGCGGGGCCGGGCCGAGGCGGCCGCGGCTGCGCGGCGCGCGGCCGGGCCGGGTGCGATGAGGCCGAGGGCCTGGGCCTGGACGAGGGCGTTGCCCAGGGCGGTGGCCTCGTCGGGTCCGGCGAGCACCGTGCGCCCGGTGGCGTCGGCGGTCCACTGGCACAGCGGGGTGTTGTTGGCGCCGCCGCCGACGATGTGGATCGTCTGGACCGCTTCGCCGGTGAGGGCTTCGAGCGCGTCGATGGCGCGGCGGTGGGCGAGGGCGAGGGAGTCCAGGACGCAGGCGGCGACCTGGGCGGGGCTCTGGGGTACGGGCTGGCCGGTCTCGTCGCAGTAGGCGCGGATGCGGCCGGGCATGTCGCCGGGTTCGGCGAAGCGCGGGTCGTCGGGGTCGACGACGCTGCGCAGGCGCGGGGCCGCGGCGGCGTCCTCGAGCAGTGCGGCGAGGTCGATGTCGAGGCCGTCGCGGCGCCAGGCGGCGAGGGACTCGTTGAGCAGCCACAGTCCGGCGACGTTGCGCAGGAAGCGGATCGAGCCGTCCGTGCCGCGTTCGTTCGTGAACCCGGCCTCGAGTGCGGCGCCGGTGGTGACGGGGGTGTCGCGTTCGACGCCGACGAGCGACCAGGTGCCGCAGGAGATGTAGGCCGCGCCGTCGCCTTCGTAGGGGACGGCGGCGACCGCGGCGGCCGTGTCGTGGCTGGCGGTCGCGACCACTCGTGTACCGGAGGTCAGGCCGGTCGCGGCGGCGACTTCGGGAAGGAGGCCTCCGAGGACGGTGCCGGTGGGCGTGATCGAACCCAGGAGCGCGGGGTCGACGCCGGCGGCCCGGCACAGGTCCGCGTCCCACGTGCCGGTGGCGAGGTCGACCAGGCCGGTGGTGGAGGCGTTCGTCGCCTCGCAGGCCATGGTCCCGGTGAGCCAGTATCCGAGCAGGTCGGGCACGAGCAGGAGCCGTTCGGCCGCGGCGAGGCGCGAGGGGTCCTCGGCCGCGAGCTGGAACACGGTGTTGAACGGCTGGTGCTGGATGCCGGTGCGCGCGAACAGGTCCGCGGGGTCCGTCCCGGCCAGGAGGCGGTCCCTCGCGGGGGCGTTGCGGGCGTCGCGGTAGCAGACGGGGTTGCCGATCAGGTGCCCTGCGGCGTCGATCAGGCCGTAGTCGACCGCCCAGGAGTCGACCCCGATCGCGGCCGCGTCGCCGAGCGGGCGCAACCCGTCCAGGACGCTCGCCCACAGGCCGAGCACGTCCCAGTACAGGCGCCCGCGCACGGCGACCGAGCGGTTGGGAAACCGCGAGACTTCGGACAGGTCGAGGCGGCCGTCGTGGACGCGGGCGGCGATGACGCGCCCCGAGGACGCGCCGAGGTCGACCGCGGCGAGGACCTTCACCGCAAGAATCCCTGCGGGTTACCCGAGTCGACCGGCACGTGCACACCGGTGGTCAGGCCCAGGTCGGGGCCGACCAGCGCGTACACCGCGTCGGCCACCGAGGAGGGCAGGACCTCGCGCTTGAGCAGGGTCCGGCCCGCGTAGTACTTGCCCAGCTCGGACTCCTCGACGCCGTAGACGGCGGCGCGCTCGGCGCCCCAGCCGGAGGCGAAGATCCCCGAGCCGCGCACGACCCCGTCGGGGTTGACGCCGTTGACGCGGATGCCGTGCTCGCCGAGTTCGGCCGCGAGCAGGCGCACCTGGTGGGCCTGGTCGGCCTTCGTCGCGGAGTAGGCGATGTTGTTGGGGCCGGCGAACACCGAGTTCTTCGACGCGATGTAGACGATGTCCCCGCCCAGGCCCTGGGCGATCATGATCCGCGCGGCCTCGCGCGAGACGAGGAAGGAGCCCTTGGCCATGACGTCGTGCTGGAGGTCCCAGTCCGCGGCCGTGGTGTCCAGCAGCGGCTTCGACAGCGAGAGCCCGGCGTTGTTGACGACCAGGTCGACCCCGCCGAAGGCGAGGGCCGCGGCGTCGAGCGCCGCGGTGATCGCGGCCTCGTCGGTCACGTTGCACGCCACGCCCACGGCCGCGTCCGCGTTGCCGATGTCCGCGGCCGCGCCGGCGGCCTTGGCCTGGTCGAGGTCGGCGATGACGACGCACGCGCCCTCGGCGGCGAGGCGCTCGGCCGTGGCCTTGCCGATGCCGCCGGCCGCGCCGGTCACGAACGCGACGCGCCCCGCCAGGGGCTTGGGCTTGGGCAGGCGCTGGAGCTTGGCCTCTTCGAGCGACCAGTACTCGATGCGGAACTTCTCGGACTCGTCGATCGGCGCGTAGGTGGAGAGGGCCTCGGCGCCGCGCATCACGTTGATCGCGTTGACGTAGAACTCCCCCGCGACGCGCGCGGTCTGCTTGTTCTGTCCGAAGGAGAACATGCCGACGCCGGGGACGAGCACGATCGCGGGGTCGGCGCCGCGCATCGCAGGCGAATGCGACTCGGCGTACCGCTCGTAGTAGGCGGCGTAGTCGGCCCGGTAGGCCGCGTGCGCCTCTTGGAGGTGAGCGATGACCTCCGCAAGGTCCTGACCCGGCTCGGTCCCCAGGACCAGGGGCCGGACCTTGGTGCGCAGGAAGTGGTCCGGGCACGACGTGCCGAGCGCGGCGAGTTCGAACAGCCGCTCCGAGGCGAGGAAGTCGAGGACTTCGGGGTCGTCGTTGAAGTGCCCGACCTGGCGGCGGTCGGTGGAGGCGAGGCCGCGGATGACCGGCGCGAGCGCGGCGGCACGGGCCCGGCGGGCCTCGGCGTCGAGCGGCGCGCGCTCAGGGACGGTGGCGCCGAACGGGTTCGCGGTGCCGCGCTCGGCGATGAACGCCTCGCAGCCCCGGATGATCTCGAGCGAGTGCTGCTCGCACTCTTCGGAGGTGGCGCCCCAGGCGGTGATGCCGTGGCCGCCGAGAATGCACCCGATGGCCTGCGGGTTCGCTTCCTTGATCGCGGCGATGTCGAGCCCGAGTTGGAAGCCGGGGCGACGCCATGGGACCCAGACCACGCGGTCGCCGAAGCACTCCTTGGTCAATGCCGGGCCGTCGGCGGCGGTCGCGAACGCGATGCCGGAGTCGGGGTGGAGGTGGTCCACATGCGCGGCGTCGACCAGGCCGTGCATGGCCGTGTCGATGCTCGGCGCGGCGCCGCCGCGACCGTGCAGGCAGTAGTCGAACCGCCCGACCATCTCGTCCTCGCGGTCCAGGCCCGGATACGTCCCGGCCATGGCCCGCAGTCGGTCCAGGCGCAGCACCGCGAGCCCGGACTCCTTGAGCGTGCCGAGGTCCCCGCCGGAGCCCTTGACCCACAGCAGTTCCACGTCGTCGCCCGTCACCGGGTCCGTCTCGGTGCCCTTCGCGGAGGTGTTCCCGCCGGCGTAGTTCGTGTTGCGCTTGTCCGCGCCCAGCCGATTCGACCGGGCGATGAGCGCGGCGACCGCCTCACCCATCTAGGCCCCCCAACCCGCGGCCTGGCCGTCCTTGCGGGCGGCGATGATCCCGGCCCCGTACCCGGTCGCCGCGTACGCGGCCATCGGGTCGGCGTCCAGGCCCTGCTCGACGCGCAGCTCCGCCAGGAGCGGGCGCACGTCGGTGTTGTACGCGTCCATCAGCACCGCGTTCGCGGCGAGCACGTCGCCGGCGGCCTGCGCCGCGGCCAGGGCCTCGCGGTCGATCAGGAGCGCCTTCGCGGTCGCCTCCTGCACGTTCATCACCGACCGGATCTGGCCGGGGATCTTCGCCTCGATGTTGTGGCACTGGTCGAGCATGTACGCGATCCCCGATTCGGGGCCCAGGACGTCCTTCGAGACGAGCTCGTGCAGGATGCGGAACAGCTGGAACGGGTCGGCCGAGCCGACCATCAGGTCGTCGTCGGCGTAGAAGCGCGAGTTGAAGTCGAACCCGCCGAGCTTGCCCTCGCGCAGCAGGATCGCCACGATGAACTCGATGTTCGTGCCCGGCGCGTGGTGGCCGGTGTCGATCACGACCTGCGCCTTGGGGCCGAGCTTGAGGCAGTGCGCGTACGCGGTCCCCCAGTCGGGGACGTCGGTGGTGTAGAACGAGGGCTCGAACAGCTTGTACTCCAGGAGCAGGCGCTGGTCGTCGCCGAGGCGCGCGTAGACCTCGGCGAGGACTTCGGCGAGGCGGTCCTGGCGGTCGGCGATGGAGTCCTGGCCGGGGTAGTTGGTGCCGTCGGCGAACCAGAGCTTCAGGTCGTTCGAGCCGGTGGCGTCCATGATGTCGACGCATTCGAGCAGGTGGTCGGTGGCCTTGCGGCGGACGCCCGCGTCGGGGTGGCAGACCGAGCCGAGCATGTAGTCGTCGTCTTGGAAGGTGTTGGAGTTGATGGTGCCGATGCGCACGCCCTGTTCGGCGGCGTGGGCGGCGAGCGCGGCGTAGTCCTCGACCTTGTCCCAGGGGATGTGGAGGGCGACGGACCCTGCGGTGCCGGTGTGGCGGTGGACCTGGGCGGCGTCGCTGATCTTCTCGAAGGGGTCGCGGGGGACGCCCTGCTGGGCGAAGACCTTGAAGCGGGTGCCGGAGTTGCCGAACGCCCACGAGGGCAGTTCGATGTTCTGGCTGGTCAGCACCTGCTTGGCGTAGGTGGTGCGGTCGCTCATTTGCCGGCTCCTTCACCCTGGGCCGAGAGGGCGGCCAGCTGGGTCTCCAGGTTGAACACTTCGGTCAGGACGTTGAACGAGTCGTCGGCCGCGGCGCCGTCGGTGCCTTCGAAGAAGGGGGCCATCTCGGCCTGCCAGCGCGCGTTGACCTCGGTGTCGGCCATGCGGGCGCGGGCGGCGTCGAAGTCCTCGGTCTCCAGGTAGCCCACGAGGAGGCCGTCGGGCGCGAGGAACAGCGAGTAGTTCGTCCAGCCGGTCTGCGCGAGGGCGCGGAGCATGTCGGGCCAGACCGCGGCATGGCGTTCGCGGTACTCGGCCATGCGCTCGGGTCTGACGCGGAGGGTGAAGCACACTCGTTGTGTCACAGGGGTTTTCCTCCTGGGGACGGCACTGTCGATGAACGCGGTCTTTTTGAATCGTTTCATCAGGGGTTGTCGATAAGCTAGAACGCGGAGACCCTTGTTGTCAAGCGTTTGCCGGGGAAAACTTTGAACACGGTTCGGTATATGCTCCTCACGCTCACCGTTCTTCGTTGAACCGTTTCAAATGCGGCGCGGCGATACGGTGGGCAGCGACGACCGCCGATACGGTCCGCGGGCGCGGCGCGCCCGCCCTCTCGTGTCCGGCCCGGCCCCTTGCCCCCCGATAGACTCCTTGAGGTGACCATGACCACTACCAGCATGAAGGACGTCGCGCGCGCCGCCGGCGTGTCGGTCGGGACGGTCTCCAACGTGCTCAACCGGCCCGAGGCCGTGGCCGAGGAGACCCGCTCGCGCGTGCTGGCCGCGATCAGCGACCTGGGGTACGTCCGCAACGACTCGGCGAGGCAGCTCCGGGCCGGGCGCAGCCGCACGGTCGCGGTCGTGGTGCTGGACGTGGCGAACCCGTTCTTCACCGACGTGGTCCGCGGGGCCGAGCCGCTCATCGAGACCGCCGGCGCCGTGGTGACGGTGTGCGACTCGGGCGAGGACGTGCGCCGCGAGCGGCGCCACCTGGAGATCCTCGAGGAGCAGCGGGTGCTGGGCCTGCTCATCACGCCGGTGGACGACTCGTCGGCGTCGTGGATCGAGCGGTTGTCGGGGCATGACATCCCGGTGGTCCTGGTCGACCGCGGCGCGGGGCGCCACCCGCACTGCTCGGTGGCCGTCGACGACGTGCACGGCGGGCGCCTGGCCGCGCGCCACCTGGTCGACGCCGGGCACGAGCGGATCGCCTTCATCGGCGGCCCGGCCTCGATCCCGCAGATCGCCGACCGCCTGGCCGGGTGCCAGGAGGTGTGCGAGGAGGCGGGCGTGGCCCTGGACGTGTTCGACACTCCCGGCCTGAACTTCGCGGCCGGGCGCGAGGCGGTCGAGCAGATGCTCGGACGCGCCGACCGTCCCACGGCCGTCTTCTGCGCCAACGACCTCGTCGCACTGGGAGCCTTGCAGTCCTTGACGATGCACGGGGTGAAGGTCCCCCAGGAGTGCGCGATCATCGGCTACGACGACATCGACTTCGCCGCCGCCGCGGCCGTCCCGCTCTCCTCGGTGCGCCAGCCGCGGTCCCAGCTGGGCCGCACCGCCGCGCAGCTCTTGTTCGACGAGATCGCCGAGGGCGCCGACCACACCCACCGCAACGTGGTCTTCCAGCCCGAATTGATCGCCCGGGCCTCGACGGCGATGGACCTCGAACCGCCGATGTAACGGTAAAGTAAGGCTCTGGTAGCGTCTCGGCAACCGACCCGCGAGGGTCCTGGTGAGCGATAACAACCAACCCTTCCGGGAGGCGATCATGGCCGATTCCCCACGAGCGCGCATCGAGTTCGATCCGCGTTTCACCGTCGCCGAGGTGCCCGAGCGGCTGTTCGGGTCCTTCGTGGAGCACCTGGGCCGGTGCGTCTACACCGGCATCTACGAGCCCGAGCACCCCACCGCGAACGAGGACGGCCTCAGGCAGGACGTCCTGGACCTCATCCGCGAGCTGGGCCCGACGATGGTCCGCTACCCGGGCGGGAACTTCGTCTCCGGCTACCGGTGGGAGGACGGGGTGGGCCCCAAGGCCGACCGGCCGCGCCGCCTGGACCTCGCCTGGGGCGTCACCGAGACCAACCAGTTCGGGCTCGGCGAGTTCATGAAGTTCTGCCGCACCGTCGGCGTGGAGCCGAACATGGCCGTCAACCTCGGCACCCGCGGACTCCAGGAGGCGCTGGACGTCCTCGAGTACGCCAACCACCCCGGCGGCACCTACTGGTCGGACCTGCGCCGCTCCCACGGCGACGAGGAGCCGTACGGCATCAAGCTGTGGTGCCTGGGCAACGAGATGGACGGGCCCTGGCAGATCGGCCAGAAGACCGCCCACGAGTACGGCCGCACCGCCGACCAGGTCGCCCGCTCCATGCGCTACATCGACCCCGAGCTCGACCTCGTCGCGTGCGGGTCCTCCTCCCGGGCCATGCCGGAGTTCGGCGCCTGGGAGGCCGAGGTGCTGGCCCAGTCGTACGAGTCGGTCGACTACATCTCGGCGCACGCCTACTACCACCCGCGCGAGGGCGACTTCGTGAGCTTCATGGCCTCGGCGCAGGACATGGAGCTGTTCATCGACGGGGTCATCGCCACGGCCGACGCGGTGGGCGCGAAGCTCAAGTCCGACAAGAAGATCAACATCTCCTTCGACGAGTGGAACGTGTGGTACCAGACGGCGCCGACCGGTGAGCGCCCCGAGCCGTGGGCGGTGGCCCCGCGCCAGCTCGAGGACGTGTACTCGGCGATGGACGCGGTCGTGTTCGGTTCGCTGCTGATCACGCTGCTGCGCCGGTGCGACCGGGTCACGGCCGCGTGCCTGGCCCAGCTGGTGAACGTGATCGCCCCGATCATGACCGAGCCGGGCGGCGCCGCCTGGCGCCAGACGACGTTCTTCCCGTTCGCCGAGGCCTCGAAGTTCGGGCGCGGGACGGTCCTGAACGTCAACGCCTCCGCACCGGGGATCGACACGGCGAAGTTCGGCGAGGTGTCGGCGCTGCACTCGGTCGCGGTGGCGAACGAGGACGGCTCGACCACGGTCTTCGCGGTCAACCGCGACCTGGAATCGCCGCTGACGCTCGAGATCGACGCGTCCTCGCTGCCGGGCGTCGGCGAGGTCACGTGCTCGACGCTGACCGATGCCGACCCGCACGCGAAGAACACGTTCGAGGACCAGACCCGCGTGGCCCCGGTCGCGAACGGGTCCGTAGCCGTCAAGGACGGCACGATCACGGTCGAACTGCCGGCGATGAGCTGGAACACGATCCGCATCGCCTAGTGCCGCAAGGAGGGCGGCACCCCGAGATGGGGTGCCGCCCTTCGCGCTGCCGCCGCCCGCACAGCGGCCGGCCCCACGGACCACCGGACGAAAGCACTCGAAGTTCGCCGTCCTGACAATTTCGAAGCGATCACATAGACTCAGCGTCACGCGCTCACTTCGATTTCGGGTGGTGGACCATCGTGTCGACGCTCAGCGAGCTGATCACTCGTCTTCGTGCATTGGTCGAGCACGTTCACGAGGCCCGGTCGCAGGTCCGTCACGCCCAGGATCGCACGCGCAACGCGCTGCACCTCGCTTCCGACGCCACCCAGGACTCGAGCAGTGCGCTCATAGAAATAGGCCGGAGCCAATGGCGGCAGGCCGTTGAGAAACTCACGGAGACCGACGCGCTCCTCGCCGGCGGGAACCGCGCTTGGGAGCAGTACATCGCCGGGACGCTCCTCGGCGGCACCGCCGGAATCGGTTTACCCCGCTCCGGGAGCGGCGCTGATGCGAACGCCCGCCCGCTGACGCGTCCCTCGCTTCCTCCCGACCCGGCCCGCAAGCCGGCAGGCGCTCCGACGAAGGTGGAGCGGGGATCGTCGGGGATCACCCAGGCGGGCATCAAGGGTGAGAACGACGCGGCGATCGTCCTGGCCCACAGCGGGTACCGCGTCAGGCAGAACCCTCCGCCCAAGCCCGACGGCAGAAGGCCGGACTATGCGATCGAGGGCGACTACTGGGACTGCTACACCGTGCTCCCCAGCACCGGCAACGTCGAACGGGTCCGCAAGTCGATCAAGAGCAAGGTCGATCCGAAGAACGGACGACCGCAGACCGGCCGCATCATCTTGAACCTCGACGCCGTCGCCGCCGGACGGCGAACCCCGATCGGTCCCGGCGAGGTCGAACGACTCCTCCGGAGAAAGCCCGTCTCGGGGCTCGAAGAACTTAAGATCATCAGAGACGATCGCGTCCACGACGTCGATCTGGGAGGTTGAGCAGGATGTCGACCCCGTACACCTATTATCGTCCTGCCGCCGACGAGCAGGAGCTCTCGGCCTACTTCGCTGAGCGGCTGGGTCTGGTCCGGTCCGTGGAAGAGCAGCCGTTTCCCCTGCAAGGCGACCGATGGTGGGTCGACACTTTCACGCCGGATGAGGACTGGAGCGGGGAAGCCGCCCGGATCGGCACCGACGAGCTGTTGATCATCACCTTCGAAATCGGGAAGAACCTGGTTGAGGACGAGTACCACCGAGCGCACCTCGACCTCTTCGGCGCCGTCGTGGACCAGCTCAACAGCACGCCGAAGCTCACCGGAATGCTGGTGCACGGCGACGAGAAGGTCCTGATCGAACGCTCGACCGGTGGGCTGACGATGCTGGCCCCCAGTCTCGCCGACCCCGGCGACTACAACTTCGGCGATCACCTCGCCCCGGTCCTGTCCCGCGCCGCTGTCGCGCCGCTCGACGATCTCGGCTGAGGCGGAGCGAAAGGGCGGCACCCGATCGGGTGCCGCCCTTTCGCTATGCGCGGCTGGCGCGGACGGCGGCGGCGAGTTCGGTCAGGAGCGCTTCGGTCTGGTCCCAGCCGACGCAGGCGTCGGTCACGGACTGGCCGTAGGCGAGGGTGTCGAGCGGGCCGGGTTCCTGGCGGCCCGGTTCGATGAAGCTCTCGATCATGAGTCCGGCGATGCCCCGCTCCCCCGCGCCGATGCGCTCGGCGATCTCGCGGACGACTTCGGCCTGGCGGACGTGGTCCTTGCCGGAGTTGGCGTGGCTGGCGTCCACGACGAGCCGCTCGGTCCGGCCGTGCTTGGCCAGCAGCGCGAGGGCGTCGCCCACGGAGGCCGCGTCGAAGTTGGGGCCGGTGCGCCCGCCGCGCAGGATGACGTGGCAGTCGGGGTTGCCGCTGGTGGAGACGATCGAGGCCCGGCCGGATTCGTCGATGCCGAAGAAGACGTGGTCGCCGGCCGAGGCGCGGACGCCGTCGATCGCGGAGGTGACGTCGCCGTCGGTGGTGTTCTTGAACCCGACGGGCATCGACAGGCCCGACGCGAGCTGGCGGTGGACCTGGCTCTCGGTGGTGCGGGCGCCGATCGCGCCCCAGGAGACGGCGTCGGCGATGTACTGCGGGCTGATGGGCTCCAGGAACTCGCAGCCGACGGGCAGGCCGGCGTCGAGGACGTCGAGCAGGACCTTCCTGGCCAGTCGCAGGCCGAGGGCGACGTCGTGCGTGCCGTCGAGGTGCGGGTCGTTGATCAGGCCCTTCCAGCCGACGGTGGTGCGGGGCTTCTCGAAGTAGACGCGCATGACCACGAGGAGGTCGGCGCTCAGCGGCGCGGCAGCGGCGGCGAGGCGGCGGGCGTAGTCGACCGCGGCGGCCGGGTCGTGGACCGAGCAGGGGCCGACGACCAGCAGGAGCCGGTCGTCCGCGCCGTTCAGGACGTCCTTGACGGCCTGGCGGCTCTGCTCCACGAGGGCGGCGCGGTCGGCGCCCAGGGGCAGGTCGCCGAGCAGTTCGGCCGGGGAGAGCAGCGACTCGAATTCGAGAACGCGCAGGTCGCGGGTCTGCGGTGAGCTGTCGGCTGGCGTAGTCATCGAGCAGGATTCCCATCTTCGGTGCGATGCGGGCCGCGCGCGGTGTGATACCCGGGGCCCGCCGTGAACGACGAAAGGCAGAGACCGAGTCTCTGCCTTGTTGGCTCCGGGTGTTCGTCTAGTCAGCGCAGGCGACTACCGGCTCCACCCGGAGCCAGCATAAAGCGCTGATAGGAACGAACTGCCATGGCTCGAACCGTAGCACAGGAGGCGGACGGCGCCTGGGCCCGGGAGGTGCGCCTCACCGGTCGGGGCCGAGGCCGGCCTCGTAGGCGATGAGGGCCGCCTGCACCCGGTTCTCGGTGCCCAGGGCGGTGAACAGCGAGCTGAGGTACTGCTTCACGGTGCCTTCCGCCAACTGGAGCGAGGCCGCGATCTGCGCGTTCGACAGGCCCTGCCCGACACCGGCGAGCACCTCGCGCTGCCGGGTGGTGAGGCCCTGCACGAGCGCCTGCGCCCGCAGGGACCGGTCGACCCGGGTACGGGACTGGCGCCGGATGAGCCAGCGGCCCACGCGCGGGGAGAACGCGGCGCCGCCGCCGGCCAAAGCCCGCACGCCCGCGATGAGGTGGTGCGGGTCGTCGGATTTGAGGAAGAAGCCGAGGGCGCCGAGCCGGATGGCCTCGGCGATGTAGTGCTCGTCGGAGAAGGTCGTCAGCATCGCCACCGGGGTTCCCGTCCCGGTCTGCTGGAGCCGTTCGAGGGTGCGGATGCCGTCGAGGCGCGGCATCTGGACGTCGAGCAGGATGACGTCGAGCAGCCGCCCGCGGGCCAGGTCGAGCGCTTCGGCCCCGTCGCCGGCCTCGGCGGTGACCTCGATGCCGTCGGCGGTGGCGAGGATCCCGGCGATGCCCGCGCGCACGAGACGGTCGTCGTCGGCCAGGAGCACGCGCACCGGGCCGTCCCGATCGGGCGTCGGGAGTTCGGGGAGCGGCTCAGCCATCGGACGGGATCGTATCAGCGGCGACGACCCGGTCGTCGGCGAAGCAGATCCGGTAGACGTCGACGCGTTCGGCGAAGCTGACGGACGCCTCGTAGAAATGGCAGGTCGCACCGGGAGGTTCGGGCAGGGCCGGGCTCGGGGAGTCGGGCATGTCCGTCGGCGGCAGCAGGCGCTCGGTCTCGCTGCGGGAGTCGCCGACCTCGATGGCCGCGAAGCGCTCGGGCGGCAGCACCGAGGCGACGGAGTTGTACACGGAATACCCGGTCGCGACCAGGACGAGCACGGCGAGCACGCCGAGCGGCGCCAGCCAGGTCTGCCGGTTGACCCGGCGCCTGCGGCGTTCGGCGTCGGCGGCCTCCTCGGTGAGCACGTGCAGCCGCGAAGGCCCGAAGTCGGCGGCGGTCGTCGACGGCACCGCCGCGCGCGGGAGCCGGACGGTGACGGTGAAGTCCTCGTTCGACGCCACGTCCAAGGTGCCGCCGAGGATCTCGATCCGGTGCCGCAGCGCGACGATGCCGTGTCCGCCCCGCCCGGACGGCGGGACCGGCGACGTCGCGTTGCGCATCTCCAGCACCACCTCGTCACCGACGAAATCGATCGCGAGATGCACGGCCGCGCCCGGCGCGTGCTTGGCCGCGTTGGTCAGGCCTTCCTGAAGCGCCCGCATCAGCGCCGCGTGCGTGTGGTCGTTGGTGCGGTCCGCCGCCTCCGGTGCGATGGTGCCGTGCACGGTGACGCCGGAGGCGCGGGCGCGTTCGATCACGTCGCCGATGCCGAGGCCGCTGAGCGACGCCGTGGCCCCGGACTGCCTTTCGGACAGCAGCGCGACGGTCTCGCCGAGCTCCTCGGATGCGGCTGCGGCGTTTTCTCGGATGCGCTGCAGTTCGGCTCTGGCGCGATCCGGCAGCGTCTCGTCGAGGGAGAGCCTGGAGGCCTGGACCGCGATGAGCGTCAAGCGGTGCCCCAGTCCGTCGTGGATCTCACCGGCCATCGCCTCGCGTTCGCGTGTCACCGCCTGCTCGACGCGGACCTCGTGCTCCCGCGCCTCGGCGAAGGCCAGGTCCCAGCCGCGGCGCACATGGCTGCGACGGGCGCGCGGCACGGCGACGGCCAGTATGGCCAGGAGCAGGCAGGAGGTGTAGGCGACGCCGAGCAGGAACCCGAGGACGGGATCGGACCGCGTCCACTGCCCCAGCAGCGTCGAGGCGAGCAGCGCGGTCCCCGCACCCGCGGCGACGAGCGGCAGCGGCGCCTTCGCCCATCCGATCAGGATGCCCGTCGCCGTCGCGGCCGCGATCACCGCGAGTTCGCCCGCGTCGAACATGGCCCAGCCGGAGATCTCCACGGTTCCCAGCTGCTCGAGCCAGTGCATGGCGAAGGTGAAGGCCACGCCCGCGAGCGCGGCCGTCACGGTCGCCGCGGTAAGGGCCCTCCTGCTCGAAGGGAGCGCATCGTTGTCGAACACCCTTCCAACATAAGGAGGGCCGGGCGCGACGCACACTCACTTTCGTCAGTCCCCCGCCTCGCTTTCAGCACTGCCGGGCACCGCCCCAGCCCTCATAGCGTTGGCCGCATGCTCGACCAGTTCACCCAGTTCCTCGACGTCGCCGCCGGACACGGCCCGGCGGTGATCGCGTTCGTCTTCGTCGTGTCCGCGGTCGAGGCGGCCTTCGGTCTGGGCGCGCTCGTGCCCGCCGAGTCCGCCCTCGTCCTCGCCGCGCTCGTCCTCGCCGGCAGCCCGCTGCTGATCGCCGCCGTGGCGGCGGCCGCCGCGGGCGCCTTCGCCGGCGACCATCTCGGGTTCGCGCTCGGCAGGAGGCTCGGGCCGCGGATCGCCCAGACCCGCGCGGTGCGGCGGATCGGCGTGCGGCGGTGGGACGAGGCGACCGGCTTCGTCGAACGTCGCGGCATCGCGGTCATCGTCGTTGCCCGCCTGCTGCCGGGCATCCGCACCCTGATCGCCGCGGCGGCCGGCGCCTCGCGCATGCGCTACCGGCGTTTCGCGGCCGCCACCGCCGCGGCGGCCCTGGCGTGGTCGCTGCTGTGGGTCCTCGGCGGCGCCGCACTGGGGACGGCCTTCATCGAGGTCGCCGACCGCGCGACGGTCCCGGTGCTGATCAGCGTCGCGATCGTCGTGGCGGCGGTCGTCACCGCGCGTGTGGTGCGCAGGCGGGCGGCGTCGCGGTGAGTGTCAGCCTGCCGGTCGCGGCCGTGATCGTGGCCGCGCTGATCATCGCCGATTTCTTCGTCCCGATGCTCCCCAGCGCCACCATGATCGCGGCGCTGGCCGGGTTCCTCGTCGGCGACGCCTTCCTCATCGCGGCGCTGATCGCTTGGGCCGCTTCGGTGTCCTGGCTCGGGGACGTACTGGGCTACCGCGTCCTGCGTCATGTTCGCGCGAGGATGCGCAGGCCGATCTTCAGCTCGGCCAAGGTCACCCGCCTGGAGATCAAGCTGCGGGCGACGCTCAGGGACCACCCGCGCGGGACGACCGTGATCGCCCGGTTCCTGCCGGCGGGCAGGACCGCGCTCGCCTGGGTGGCCGTGGCCACCCCGGACTACCCGCATGCGCGGATGTCGGCCCTCGCCGCGGGCGCGTGGGCCTCCTGCACGGTCGGCGTCGGGCTGCTCGTCGGCTGGGTCTTCGGTGCGGGGCTGCTGTCGGCGGCCACGACCGCGACCGCCGTCGCCGCGCTCAGCGTCGCCCTCGGCTGGTGGTTCAAGGGGGCCCGGTCGGGCAGCGGAGGCTTTGTGGACGGAGCGCGAAGGCGCGCGTGAGCCGGGTGGAACGGTCGACGCGGCGGCGATCGACGTGGAGGACGGTCCCCGATCTGGTCGCCGCGGTCCGGTTCGCGCTCATCGCGGCGCTCCTGGCATGGCAGACGCATCCGCTTGTCGCTGCCGTGCTCGCGGCGGTCTACTGGGCGAACTCGGCGATCAGGTCGTAGAGTGCGGCGGCCTTCGCCGCGTCGCCCTTGGCCGTGAGCGCTGCGACCGGCAGTCGCCGCCACAGCCACAGGAGGACGTCGCCGGGGCTGCCGTGGACGTCCGTGCGCGTGTCCGCGTGGATGCCGTCGGACACGCTCACCGCGCCGTCGTGAATCCGCACGGTCCAGGAGCGCGACCCGGCGTCGAGTCCGACCGTCAGGCCGTCGTTGGCCTTGAGCGCGTCGGCGGCATAGTCGCGGTAGGCGCGGCTGCCCCACTCGAGCATGATCGTGAGCATCTCGTCGATGCCGTCGAGCGCCAGCGCGTCGTCGACCGGTCCCGGTTCGCGCCCGGCGGCGAGTTCGGCGTCGGCGCGGTGGACGACGGTCTCGTGGGCCATGCGCCGGATCCAGAATCCGACGGTCTGGTCGGGCCCGTACCAGGTGTAGGCGAGGGTGTCGGGGCCGCGGGCGTCGAACTCGGCCGTCAGGTCGGCCAGCGCGCCCTCGAACTGCTCTGCCGGGCCGCCGGGCCGCTCGATGCGGAAGTCCTCCCCGGGGGAGCGCATGAGCCGCATCGACTGGATCTTGTGGTCGTAGGTCTCGGCGACGTGGTCGAGGAGGTCGGCGGCGGTCCACTCAGGACAGGAGGGGACGGGCGCGTCGGGCCCGGCGGCGAGCACGGCGGCCTTGAGCCGGGCGGCTTCGGTGGTCAGGTGGGCTTGGAGGGCGGGGAAATCCATGCGCAGATCCTCGCACGGGCATGCGACAGCGGCGGCCCGGCTCGGAGCCGGGCCGCCTCGGCCGGTTCAGGCTCGGCGGGCCCTCCAGCCGCCTACTGCGGTGATGTCCTCGCCTGCGGGTTCGTTGGCGACGAAGCCGGTGGCCCAGGTGCCGTCGGCGAGTTCGACCTTGCCGAGGGTCATCGGGGCCGGGAGGGCCGCGAGGAAGCGGCCGAGGGCGGCCGGGCTGAGGAGCCAGCGTTCCCCTGGGAGGCTCGCGCCGTCGCCGCTTCTGACGACCAGGGGTTTCGGGGGTTCGGTGGCGAGTTCGTACATGCGGTAGGCCGGGGCGGTGGCGACCTCGCCTGCGAGTCTCGCGCCGAGGTCGGTGAGCTGGTGGTTGAGGGGGAAGCCGGTCAGGTGGGCGCCGAAGACGACGAGTTCGGCCTCGGCCGGGGCGAACAGCGCGGGCGGCTCGCCCGCGGCCCTGGCGGCGAGGTCGATCGCGATCTGGTCGTGGAAGGCCGGGACGATGACGCTGATGCCGAAGCCCTTGGTGCCGGCGTTTCCGGCGGGGAGGGCGACGGCGGCCATGTCGAGGAGGTTCACGAAGTTCGTGTACGTGCCCATGGCGGCGTTGACGCCGATGGGGTCGGCGGCGACGTCGGCGAGGGTCGGATGCAGTGGCGCCGTGGGCAGTACGAGCGCGTCGAAGCCCGTCAGGAGGACCGCGGCGTGCTGCTGTGCGGCGCGCAGGGCCTGCTGGTCGGCGACGAGGTCGGCGGCGGTGAACTTGCCGGCGCCCGCGACGATCTGGGCGACGGTGGGGTCGGCGTCGGCGGGCCAGGCGTCGATGTGGGCGCCGAACGCGGCGTGGCGTTCGGCGATGAGGGCGCCTTCGTAGAGCAGGAGCGCGGCGTCCAGGAGCGGTTGGACGTCGATGGGGACGAGTTCGACCCCGGCGGTGCGGAACGTCGCGAGCGCGGCCTCCCACAGGGGCAGGAAGTCGGGGTCGAGTCCGGCCAGAGCCGCGGCCCGGGGGACGGCGACTCGGGCGTTCGGCGGTGCGGCGAGCGGGAGATCGGTGGGCCAGGGCCGTGAGGCGGGGTCGGTCTCGCAGGGCCCGGACATGATCCGCATGGCTTCGGTCGCGGCGCCCAGGTCGGGGGCGAAGACGGTGAGGCAGTCGTAGGAGGGGCAGGCGGGGACGACGCCGTCGACGGGGATGAGGCCGAGGCTCGCCTTGATGCCGATGAGGCCGTTGAGGGCGGCCGGGACGCGCCCGGATCCGGCGGTGTCGGTGCCGAGGGCGAGGTCGGTGATGCCGAGGGCGACCGCGACGGCCGATCCGGACGAGGACCCGCCGGAGATCAGCGCGGGGTCGGCGGCGGAGCGAACGGGCCCGTAGGGGCTGCGGGTGCCGACCAGGCCGGTGGCGAACTGGTCGAGGTTGGTCTTGCCGAGCACGATCGCGCCGGCCGCGCGCAGGCGTGCGACGGCGGTGGCGTCGCGGTCGGGCGTGTAGGCGAAGGACGGGCACGCGGCGGTGGTGGGCAGGGCGGCGACGTCGATGTTGTCCTTGACGGCGACGAGTCTCCCGGCCAGCGGCAGGTCCTCCCCGGCGGCGAGGCGGGATTCGACGGCTTCGGCCTCGGCCAGCGCATGGTCCTTGTCGCGCAGTGCGATCCAGATTTCGGGCCGGTCGACTTCGGCGATGCGGCGGTAGGCGGCCTCGACGCGCGCCGCGACGGCGGGCCGGCGGGCGCCGGGGCCTGCGGCCGGCGAGGTGCCCGCTGCGGCGGTCCCGTGGGCGGCGTCGATGGAGTTGTGATTCACGGCTTCCCCTGTCTTGTTGTCCGCGTGGCCTACTGCGTTGCGATCACGAGCAGTGGCGCGCCGGGCGCGGCCTGGTCGCCGGGTCGGGCCAGGAGGCGCGCGACGGTGCCGGTGACGGTGGACGCCACGGGCATCTCCAATTTCATCGCCTCCAGGACCACGACGGTGTCCCCGGCCTCGACCCGGTCGCCTTCGGCGATGTCGACGCGCCACACGCTCGCGGCCATGGGCGCTTCGATGAGGATCTCACCGGGGGCGAGGTCGATGGCGTCCGTGCCGGCGGGGGCGGGTTCGGTGTGGTCGCGGTCGAATTCGCCCGCGTCGGCCCACCGCTGGCGTTCGGCGTCGAACGCGGCGGCCTGGCGGGTCTGGAACGCGGTGATGGAGTCGCGGTTGTCGGCGAGGAGGCGCCGGTAGTCGGCGTAGGCGAACGTGCCGGGGCGGATGTCGATCTCGGCGCGCCCGGCGGCGAGTTCGCGCCGCGTCTCGGCCAGTTCTTCTTCGGTGACGCGTTCGAAGACGACGCGGTCGAAGAAGCGCAGCAGCCACGGCAGGCCGTCTTTGAAGGACGCGAGGTCTCGCAGGCCCGCCCAGATGGGGGCGGTGCGGCCGACGAGCTGGTAGCCGCCGGGCGAGTCCATGCCGTAGATGCACATGTAGGAGCCGCCGATGCCGACGGTGCCTTCGGCCGTCCAGGTGCGGGCCGGGTTGTACTTGGTGGTGACGAGGCGGTGGCGGGGGTCGACGGGGACGGCGGCGGGTGCGCCGAGGTAGACGTCGCCCAGGCCCAGGACGAGCCATTCGGCGGCGGTGGCGATGTCGGCGACGTCCCCGATCGCGTCGAGGCCGTTGATGCGGCGGATGAACTCGATGTTGGAGGGGTTGAACAGGGCGTCGTCGCGAACGTTGGTCGAGTAGCGGGCGATGGCCTCGTCGACGACGGCGTCGTTCCAGGAGATCGGCAGGCGCACTTCGCGGGAGGGCACGACCATGTCGGCGATGTCGGGCAGGTCCTGTTCGAGTTCGACCAGGAGCCCGGTGAGGGTCCGGATGGGGAGCACGTCGGGGTCGACGTGCAGGTGCAGGGACCGGACGCCGGGGGTGGTGTCGATGATCCCGGCCGGGCTCGCCGCGGCGAGGGCGTCCATGAGGGCGCCGACCCTCATGCGCAGGCCCAGGTCGAGGTGCATGGGGCCGTATTCGAGGAGGATCGCGTCGTCGCCGGCGCGGCGGTAGGCGACGGCGGGGCGGTCGCCGGTGCCCTCGACCTCGGCGAGGGTCGCGGTGTCGTCCTTCGCGCCGATGAGCGGGACGGGGGCCGCGACCGGGTCGGCGCGCAGGCGGTCGGCTTCGGCCTCGGCGACGGGCACGAACGTGACGGTGTCGCCGGGTCGCAGCTGCCCGAGCTTCCACCGGTCGGAGGTGGTGACGGTGAACGGGCACGCGAACCCGCCCAGGCTGGGCCCGTCCGGGCCCAGCAGTGCGGGCGTGTCGCCGGTGAAGTTGACGGTGCCGACCGAATAGGGGTTGTCGTGGAGGTTCGAGGGGTGGAGCCCGGCTTCGCCGCCGTCGGTGCGCGCCCACTGCGGGCGCGGCCCGTCCAGGCGGACCCCGGAGCGTCCGGCGTGGACCTGGACCGACCAGGTGGCGTCGTAGAGGCGCTCCATGTCCTCGAACGTGAAGTAGTGCGGGGCCGGTTGCGGCCCGGGCGTGACGGCGAGGGCCCAGTCGTGGCTGAACGTGGGACGCTCTTCGACCGGAACGGGGACGGGCAGGGCGTCGCCGGGTTCGGCGGGGACGAGGCGGTCGCCTGCGCGCAGTTGGTCGCCGGTGTAGCCGCCGATGCGACCGGGCGGGAACGTCGAGGCCGAACCCAGGAACACCGGCACGTCGAGGCCCCCGCGGAACAGGATGTAGGCGCGGGCTCCGGCGTCGGCGATCTGCCCGACCGCGAGCACGCCGCCGGCGGGGACGGCGACGGGCACCCACTGCTCGACGGGTTCGCCGTCGAGGGTCACCGGTGCGGGAGCGCCGGTCACGCACACCGTCACGGCCACGCCGAACCGCAGCGTCGGGCCCGCGATCGTGCACTCCAAACCGGGTACGCCTTCATCGTTGCCCAAGGCGCGGTTGCCGAGCCGGAAGGAGTAGTCGTCCATCGGCCCCGACGGCGGCACCCCGACCTGCCAGTACCCGATGCGGCCCGGGAAGTCCTGCACCGTGGTCAGTACTCCGGCGCTGACCACGTCGATGCGCGGGGACGTGTCAGTGATGGAGGCGATCGTGCCCGTGTCGTGCCGGACGGCCGCGACGCGCGCGTCCGCGCTCGCGGCCCGCAGCTGCCCGAGGTTGGTGTGGACGCCTTCGATCCTGGTGTCCGCCAAAGCGTCGGAGAGGGCTTGCCAGGCTTCGGTCCGGGTCGTGCCGGCGGTGATGATCTTCGCGAGCATCGGGTCGTAGGTCGCCGGGACCTCCACGCCCCGCTCGATCCACGTGTCCACCCGGGCCGATTCGGGGAAGTCGACGCACGTCAGGAGGCCCGCGGAGGGCAGGTGGTCGCGGACGGGGTCCTCGGCGTACACGCGCGCCTCCACCGCCGCGCCGGTCACCGGCGGGCCCGCGTCGGGCACCTTGTCCAGGAAGCCCGTGTCGCCGGAGGCGGCGCGGATCATCCACTCCACCAGGTCGATCCCCAGAATCCGCTCGGTCACCGGGTGCTCGACCTGCAGGCGCGTGTTGAACTCCAGGAACGACGCCTCCTCGCGTTCGGCGTCGTAGATGAACTCGACCGTCCCCGCCGACCGGTACGCGGCCGAACCGGCCAGCGCCCGCGCCGCCGCGTGCATCGCGGTGCGGACCGTCGCGGGAAGCCCGGGGGCGGGGGCCTCCTCGATGACTTTCTGGTGGCGCCGCTGCAACGAGCAGTCCCGGTCCGACAGGCTCACCACCCGGCCGAGCCCGTCGCCGAAGACCTGCACCTCGACGTGGCGGGCGCGGCGCACGTACCGTTCGAGGTAGACCGCGTCGTCGCCGAAGTTGTCGGCCGCCAGGCGCTTCACCGTCGCGAACACCTCGGCCAGTTCGGCACTGGAGTCGGCCACGCGCATCCCGATCCCGCCGCCGCCGGCCGAGGCCTTCACGATCACCGGGAAGCCGATGCCCTCTGCGGCGGCGACCGCTTCCTCGACCGAGGCCAGCGCCGCCGTACCCGCCGCGAGGGGCACCCCCGCGATGGTCGCGACTTCGCGCGCGGTCACCTTGTCGCCGAACAGCTCCAGGTGCTCCGGGGTCGGCCCGATGAACACGAGCCCGGCTTCGGCGACGCGCCGCGCGAACTCCGCGTTCTCGGCCAGGAACCCGTAACCGGGGTGCACCGCTTGAGCGCCGGTGTCCTTCGCCGCCGACAGGATCGCGTCCACGTTCAGATACGACTCGGACGGCGCGGCCGGACCCACGCACACCGCCACGTCGGCGTCCCGCACGTGCAGCGACGCCGCATCGGCCTCCGAGTACACGGCCACCGTCTCGATGCCGAGCCGGTGCGCCGTCGCGGTGATCCGGCGGGAGATCTCGCCACGGTTGGCGATCAGGATGCGGTCGAACACGACAGGCCTCGCTCTCAAGAAGGGAAGGGGTTCAGGGACGGACGGCGTTCGCCAGATGCGCCCAGGTCAAGGCCGCCTCCGCACGGCCGACCACGATGGACCGCGACGTCTCGATATGGCGCGTCAGGATCGCGGTCGCCTGCTCGTACCGGCCCTCGATGGCGCCCTCGGCGATCGCGATGTGCTCGTCGATCGTCGCCGCCATCCGCTCCTCGGTGAAGTAGTCGAACATCCGCGCCGGCCTGATCCGGTTGTTCACCACCCGCAGCGCCTCCGCGAGCTGCGCGTTCCCCGAGGAGGCCAGGAGCGTGAGGTGATAGCGCTCGTCGGACTCCACGAAACCGGCACTGGGGTCGGGCGGCGAGGCCCGCAGCCGGTACCACCGGTCGAGCTCGGGACCGAGCAGGTCCCGGTCGTGCAACACCTCCGGATCGGCCGCGGCACGGGCCAGGCCCCGCAGCTCGAGGGTCAACCGGACCTCATACAGGTCGTTGAGCTGGTCGATCCGCGGCCGGTACGGGTACAGCCCGTCGACCTCGCGAGAGACGAGGCCGTCGGCCGCGAGGCGGCTCAGCGCCTCCCGCACCGGCGTGCGCGACACGCCGTAGTTCCCGGCCAGGCGCTCCTCGCCGAGGCGCTTGCCCGGCTCGTACTTGCCGGCCATCAGGTCGGCGCGCAACGCCATGTAGACGCGCGCGGCGAGCGGCTCCTCCGAGTCGGGAAGCGCAGAGAAGTCGGTCATGAGCGTTCACTCCGGTTCGGGGAGAAGCGATCGGGACGGGAAGGGCGAGGGGCGCGGGTCATATCGACATCGCCTCACGCACCCGCGACTCCGCCTCCGCGCCCGTCTCACCCGAGGAGGCGACCCGGCCCGAACGCAGCACGTGGTACCGGCTCGCCGCCTGGAGTGCGAAGCCGAGGTGCTGTTCCACCAGCAGCACCGAGAGTCCGCCGCGCGCGGCCAGGTCCACGATGGTCGACTCGATCTCGGCCACCACGTTCGGCTGGATGCCCTCGGTCGGCTCGTCCAGGATCAGCAGCCGCGGCTCGGTGATGAGCGCCCGCGCGATCGCCAGCTGCTGGCGCTGGCCGCCGGAGAGCAGTCCGGCCTGGCGTCCGAGGAGGGGGCGCAGGGCGGGGAAGAGGTCGAGTTGCGCGTCGATGAGGGCCTTGGCGTTCTTGCGGCCGTCGGCGACCAGGCGCAGGTTCTCCCCCGCGGTCAGGTGCGCGAAGCATTGCTGCCCTTGGGGAACGTAGGCCATGCCGGCTTTGACGCGCTTGTTCGTGGCCTTGGCGGTCACGTCTGCGCCGTCGAACTCGATGGTGCCGGACATGGCCGGGATGAGGCCGACGATGGCCCTCAGGAGGGTGGTCTTCCCGGCGCCGTTGTGGCCCATGACGGAGACGACCTGGTCGGCGCCGATCTCGAGGTCGATGCCGTGGACGACGGCGGAGCGGCCGTAGCCGCAGGTGAGGTCATGCAGTCGCAGCATCGGCGGGCTCCTTCTCGTCGGTCGCGGTGCCGAGGTAGACCGCCTGGACGCGCGGGTCGCCCGAGACTTCGTCCACCGAGCCGGAGGCGAGCACGGCCCCGGCGTGGAGGACGGTGACGCGGTCGGCGAAGGCCCGCATGAAGTCCATGTCGTGTTCGACCACGGCCACGGCGCGGTCGGCGGCGATGTCGTGGAGCAGGCGCCCGGTGGTGTCGCGCTCTTCGTGGCCCATGCCGGCGATCGGCTCGTCCAGCAGGAGCACGTCGGCGTCGCCGACCAGGAGCATCCCGATCTCCAGCCACTGCTTCTGCCCGTGCGCGAGGATGCCCGCCGGGGTGTCGGCCTCCTTGCCGAGGCCGATGCGGTCCATGGTCTCGACCACGTTGGCGGGCAGGTGCTTGCGACGGCGCAGGAGCGCCCACGGGGAGCGTCCGGCGCCGGCGGCGATGTCGAGGTTCTGGGCGACGGTGAGGTCCTCGAAGACGGTGGCGGTCTGGAAGGTGCGGCCGATGCCCTTGCGGGCGATGTGGTGGACCTTCTTGCCGCGCAGCTCTTCACCGTCTTTGACGACCGAGCCGGAGTACTTCGCGAGGCCGGTGACGGCGTCCACGAGGGTGGTCTTCCCGGCGCCGTTGGGGCCGATGAGGAAGTGGACCTCGCCGCGGTCGAGTGTGAGGTCGACGCCGTTGACGGCTTTGAACCCGTCGAAGTCGACTTCGATGTTCTTGCAGATGAGCACAGCGTTTACTCCGTTTCGGGGAAGGCGAGCGAAGCGAGCCGGAGGGCGGGGCGACGGGTGCGGGCCAGTGCGGTGGTCATGCTGCGGCCTCCACTGGTGCCGGTGTGCGCTGGAACCGTTTCGTGAGGGCGGCGACCGAGGCGATCCCGCCGGGGAGCAGGGCGATGACGAGGATGAACAGGAGCCCTTGGGCGTAGGTCCACGCGGAGGGGAACTGCTCGGACAGGGCGGTCTGGGCCCAGGCGACGGCGAGGGCGCCGACGACGGGGCCGACCAGGCTCGCGCGGCCGCCGATGGCGACGCCGAGGATGAACATGATCGAGGGGACGATGCCGATGCTCGCCGGGGAGATGATCCCGACGACGGGCACGAAGATCGCTCCGGCGACCGACGCGAACAGGGCGGCGGTGGCGTAGGCGACCACTTTGATGTTCGCGGCGTCGTAGCCGAGGAACCGGACGCGCTCTTCGGCGTCGCGGACGGCGACGAGGAGTTCCCCGTACCGGCTGCGGCGCAACTGGAGTGCGATGGCGACGACGACCAGGAGCACCCCGGCGGCGATGAAGTAGAGCATCTGCTGGTTGACCGGGTCGTCGAGGTTGTACCCGAAGAAGTACCGGAACCGGGAGAGCCCGTTGAACCCGCCGAGGGACTGCTGTCCGATGAGGAGGATCGCGAACGCGCCGGCGAGGGCCTGCGACAGGATCGCGAAGTAGGCGCCCTTGACGCGGCGCTTGAAGACCGCGAGGCCGAGCACGACCGCGAACGCGGTGGGCAGGACGAGGATCGCCGCGATCGTGAAGACCGGCGAGCTGAACGGGGCCCAGTAGGCGGGCAGTTCCCTGATCCCGGCCAGTTCCATGAAGTCGGGGACGGCGCCGGGGCCGTTCCTGAACTCGGCGTCGGCCATCTTCAGGTGCATGGCCATGAGGTAGGCGCCCATGCCGAAGAACACGCCCTGGCCGAGGGTGAGCATCCCGCCGCGCCCCCAGGCCAGGCCGATGCCGACCGCGACGATCGCGTAGCAGGTGAACTGGGCGAGCAGTCCGAGCCGGAACCCGGACAGGACCAGCGGGGCGAGTCCGAACAGGACGAGCGCGGCGGCGGCGAACCCGGTCCACGTGCCGAGGCGTGTTGCGAAGAAATTGCGCATCAGCGTTTACTCCGATTCGGGGAAGCGAGCGAAGCGAGCGGCTGGGTGGGGTGACGGGTGTGGGCTCATGCGAGGCTCCTGGTCCGCAGCGTGAACAGGCCCTGGGGGCGCAGTTGCAGGAAGACGACGATGACGACGAAGACCCCGACCTTCGCGAGCGAGGCCGTCGAGTAGGTCTCGAACACCGCCTGGAACGTGCCGAGCGCGATCGCGGCGACGACCGCGCCCTTGATGCGGCCCAGGCCGCCGGCGACCACGACGAGGAACGCGTCGACCAGATAGGACTGGCCGGTCGTCGGACTCGTGGAGCCGATCAGCGTGAGCGCCACGCCTGCGACGCCGGCGAGGCCCGAGCCGATGAAGAACGTCCCGGCGTCGACGGTTCGCGAGGAGATCCCGGCGGTCTCGGCGAGGTCGCGGTTGCCCACGACCGCGCGGATGCGCCGCCCCGCCGGGGTGAACCGCAGGACCAGCGTCACCGCGGTGACCGCCACGATCGCGAGCCCCATGATGAACAGGCGCGTCTTGGGGACCGTGGTCCCGAGCAGGTCGACGCCGCCGCGCAGGAACTCCGGGACCGTCACGTTCACCGCGGGGGCGCCGAAGACGTCACGGGCGACCTGCTGGAGCACCAGCCCGACGCCGAACGTCACGAGCAGCGTGTCGAGCGGCCGGTGGTAGAGGTGGCGGATGAGCAGGGCCTCCAGGACCCAGCCCATGATCCCCCCGACGAGGAAGCCGATGGGGAGGGCGATCAGGAGGGAGACGCCCGCGTCCCCCACGACCTGCTGGGTGACGTACGCGGTGTAGCAGCCGGCCATGATGAACTCGCCGTGCGCCATGTTGATGACGCCCATCTGCCCGAACGTGAGCGACAGTCCCAGCGCGGCCAGCAGCAGGATCGACCCGGTGCTCAGGCCGGTGAACAGCTGCCCGATGAAGAGGTCCACGGTGTCTCCTTCCCGATCGCCTGCGGTGCTATTCGGTGACGGTGAGGTCGGCGGCCCAGTCGTAGCCCTCGAGGAACGGGTCGGGCTCGATCGGGCCCTCCGACTCCCAGACGGTGTAGAGCAGGCCGTCGGCGCTGATCTCGCCGATGCGGGCGGTCTTGGTGACGTGGTGGTTGTCCCCGTCGATCACGACCGTCCCTTCAGGGCTGTCGAACGAGACCCCGTCGGCGTTGGCCTGGATGTCCTCGACGGCGAACGACTCGGCCTTCTCCACCGTCGCGGCCCAGAGGTACACCGAGTTGTAGGCGGCCTCCATCGGGTCGGAGGTGACGCGGTCGGCGCCGTACTCGGCCTTGAACGCCTCCACGAACGTGGTGTTCGCCGGGGACTCGACGGTCTGGTAGTAGTTCCAGGCCGCCAGCTGGCCCTCGATGTTCTCCACGCCGATGCCGCCGACCTCCTCTTCGGCGATCGAGACGCTCATGACGGGCATCTCCTCGGCGGTGAGGCCGACGTTGGCGTACTCGCGGAAGAACGCGACGTTCGAGTCCCCGTTGAGGGTGTTGAAGACCGCGTCCGCGCCCGAGGCGCTGACCTGGTTGACGATGGTGGAGAACTCGACCGAGCCCAGCTGCGCGTAGTCCTCGCCGAGGATCTCGATGCCCTTGTCGGCCGCGTACGCGTTGATGATCGCGTTCGCGGTGCGCGGGAAGACGTAGTCGGACCCGACCAGGTAGAGCGACTTCACGCCGGTCTCGGCGAGGTAGTCCAGGGCCGGGATGATCTGCTGGTTGGTGGTCGCGCCGGTGTAGAAGATGTTCTCCGACGCCTCGAGGCCCTCGTACTGGACGGGGTAGTACAGCAGCGAGTCGTTGTCCTCGAAGACCGGCAGCATCGCCTTGCGCGAGGCGGAGGTCCAGCCGCCGAAGACCGCGGCGACGCAGTCCTCGCGGATGAGCTTCTCGGCCTTCTCGGCGAAGACCGTGGGCTCGGAGGCCCCGTCCTCGGCGACGATCTCGATCTCCTTGCCCTGCACGCCGCCTGCGGCGTTGATCTCGTCCACGGCCAGGTAGATGGCGTCGCGGACCGTGGTCTCGGAGATGGACATGGTGCCGGACAGGGAGTTGAGGGCGCCGACCTTGATGGTATCGCCGGAGGTGTCGACACAGGACTCGGCGGCGGCGGTCTCCTCCCCGGCGCGCGAACCGCACGCGGCGGTGGCGACGAGGCCGGTGATGGCCACGGAGGCGGCGAGGGTGCGGGCGAACGTGCGGGCGGGGCTGGGGAGGGTGGTGAAGCGGTGAGGCATGTGCAGTGTCAGACCTTTCGCAGAGGAGCGTCCCGGCGGTCGGCCGACATCGACGGGATTCGAAGTCAGCGCGGTAGGGGTGCCGGGTCTGCATGGGCACCGCCGCAGTTCAGGGCGGTGTACAGGCGCGTATACAGCGTCGTATCCGCACTGGATTCAAACTAAGGTCGCGATGTTTCACCGCCATGCGCGTCAAGCACAGCCATATGAATTACGGTTGCCGACGCGTAAACAAGAACGCACAATCGCGCCGACGCGAGAAGAGCCCCGGCACTCGCCGGGGCTCTTCGAAATCGGGTGCGTTGCCCGAGTTGAACTTGCGCGACTCGGGCACAAGGGGGTCGGTCAGGCGCGGCTCGGACGCGATCGCCGCCTCGTCCGGGAGGGCCGGATGCGCACGACCGCGTTCCAGATCCTCACGGCCGCAACGATGAGCGCGGCCACGCCGAGGGCGGTCGTCAGCCCGGCCACGTCGGGGGCCATGCCCGTGAACGCCGCCCGGCTCGGCGCGAGACCCGGCACCACCACGAAGGACACGTACGCCACCGCGAGCCCCGCGACCGTCCAGCACCCGGCCCCGACGATCAGCGCCGCCGGTGACGCCTTGCGCGCCTTGCCCATGCGGATGAAGGTGCGCACCACCAGGAAGGCCGACGCGGCGATGAGCAGGCTCAGCCCCACCAGCAGCACGGGATACAGCGGGTCGGACGCCGTCTCGGCCGGCTCGCCGCCCGCGAGCATCCGGGCGGCGCCGAGCATCGTGCCCACCAGTTCGGCGTCCTGGAAGTACCCGTACCGGTTCTGCGCCACCACGACCGCGCGATCCAGCTCGGGCAGCAGGATCACCCCGGCCGTGAACCCCGGCGCTCCCCCGGTGTGCCACACGGTGCTCGTCCCCAGGTCCGCGTTGCGCTCGTCCACACGCCAGCCGAGCCCGTAGTCGACGGTGTCGTTCACCTCGACCGCACCGGTCTGCATGAGCGCCACCGACTCCGGGGTGACCACGCCCGCGAGGCGCTCCTCGTCCAGCATCGCCTCGGCGAAGCGCTGCAAGTCGGTGATCGTGCCGCCGAGATAGCCGTAGCTCGGACCGGTCTGGTCGAACCGGGTCTTGATCGGACGCGGCAGCCCGAAGACCACCGAGTGGCCCCGGGGCACCTGCCGCGCTTCGTCCCCGGTCGCCACGACCGTGTCCATCCCGAGCGGGTCGAGCACGGCCGTGCGCAGGTAATCCGCGTACGGAACGCCCGCGACGGCCTCGATGACCGCGCCCAGGACGACGTAGTTCGCGCTCGCGTAGGCGAAGTCCTCGCCGGGGTCGGCGAGCGGCTCGACGTCGGCGAGATCGGCGACGGCCTCGCCGTAGGGGTCGTCGCGGTGCCCGAAGTCGTCGGTGATCCCGGTGCCCTCGGGAATGCCGCTGCTCTGTTCGAGCAGGTGGCGCACAGTGATCCGGTCCGAGCGGTCCTCGTCGGCCAGCGCGAAGTCGGGCAGGTAGGCCGCCACGGGCTCGTCGAGGTCGAGCAGGCCGTCCTCGACGAGGGTCATCGCGGCGGTCGCGGTGACGGGCTTGGCGACCGAGCCCCACAGGAACGGCGTGCCGAGGTCGACCGGGCCGGCGCCGCCGGTCTCGCCCCAGGCCGAGGCGTACGTGTCGCCCTCGAGGTCGATGATCGCGTACGACGCGCCGGGGACGCCGGTCTCCTCGAAGCGGTCGTGGAGGTAGCGCTCGATGCGCTGGTGGGTCTCGTCTTCGGGCGCTTGGGGCAGCGGTCCGGTGGGCGGGGTGAACGAAGCGAGCGGCGTGAGGGCGGCCAGTGCGGCCGCCAGAGCGGTGGCAGTGGGAGTGTTCATGGCTTCCTATGGGTGTTGAGGAAGTGGTCCGATAACCATACGACGGTATGGCAACGCCATAACCATACATCGGTATGATTATGGAGTGCCAAGGACCGCAGACCACGACCTCCGCCGCGCCCAGATGGCCGAGGCGGTGCACCGCCTCATCGCCCACGACGGCCTGGACGCGGCGACCATGGCGGCAGTGGCCCGCGAGGCCGGGTTCTCCGTCGGCCTGGTCCAGCACTACTTCACCTCGAAGGACGACCTCCTGCTGTTCGCCTACGAGCGCATGACCGCCGACCAGCTCGGCAGGGTCGCCCGCCTGGTCGAGGAGGGCGAGGCCGCGCAGCAGCCGATCCGCGCGATCCTCAAGCGCTGCATGCCCCAGCTGTGGCCCCTCGATGCGCCACGCCGCGGCGAGTACCGCGTCAGCCGCGTCTTCCATGCCAGGGCGCTGGACAACCCCACCATCGCCGAGGTCGGCCGCCGGACCGCCGCGGTCGTGCGGGCGCAGATCGCGCGGGCCGTGGCGAACGGGAAGGAGTGCGGCGAGGTCGAGAAGGGGACCGATGCCGAACTCGCGGCCGTGGAACTCGCGGCCCTCATCGAGGGCCTGGCCGACGACCTCTACCGCGAACCCGGGCCCCCCGTCGGCGAGCGCACGATGGACGGTGCCGCGCAGGCCGTCCTCGAATCGCGCCTGAGGGCGCTCTTCCCCGGCGAGTGCCGCCACTACGCCTGAGACCGCGCGAGTGCGGCCCCGACAAGCGGCGCTCGCGGACCGGTCGGCAGCGGATACGTCGACGCGACCCTGCCCTGAGCCGCTGCGATACGGTGGCCGGACCCGCCCCCGTCGCAAGCAAGGAGCACCATGCCCGCAGCCGAGTGGCTCCGCGAGAGCCGGAACAGGGAGAACGTCTACGTCACCACCCCCGAGAAGGCCGCGACCGAAGCCGAGATCGCCGGGGCCATCGATCGGCTCGAAGGCCTCGAATCCGGCTGGGGCGGCGCCAAACCCGCCTGGTTCCAGGTGGTCGAGCGGTTCGGCTACTGGTGGTATCTCATCTCGGCCGCGCTCGGCTCCGCCTTCTTCATGCTCTTCGCCACCAACGACGACCCGACCTGGATGAAGGCCCTCTTCGGTCTCAGTGCCGGACCCCTCATCCTGCTGGCCCTCCAGATCGTGATCACCGGAGCCGCATGGATCCAGGTCAAGCTCACCAGCGGCGGCAAGAAGGCCCAAGCGGCCCGGCGGCGCGAGGCCCAGCGGACCGTCCGGCGCGTGATCGACCCCGACCGCATCGGCACGATCCTCGCCAGGCACCCCTTGGACGAAGAGCGGGTCCACCGCCTCGCCTGGGACGCCGGAGTCGGGGGAAAGAACCGCGATCGGGCGGATCAGGAGCTCCACGAGCTCTGGCGCCGCGTCGACCCCGAGGGCGCCCGCGAACTGGACGCGAAGATCCGCGACCTCCAGGAGAAGCTCGCCCCCTTCCGCAAGGAGGACTGACCGCCCTCAGGCGGCCCGCAGGCGCCGGAGCCGGATCACCTCGACCGCCGCCAACGCTGTGAACAGCCCGAGCGCCGGCACGATCCCGACGCCGATGATCGAGCCTCCTACCTGGTCGACGAGGCTCGGGTGGACCGTGGTCGAGAACAATATGCGGGGGACCTCCAACGCCGCGTAGAGCGCCCCGGCAGCGAGGAAGTACGTGGCCGCGGCCAGCACGAGACCGGCGAGCGCCGCGGTCAGCCGCGAGACCGCCCGCTGCCTCTTGTCGCGGATGAACGCGGTCGCCACGCCTCCCGCCGCGCAGACCATCACACCGATCCCGAGGGCCGTCAGCCATTCCGGCAGCTCGGTCGCGCGCAGGATGACCGAGGGGAATTCGCGGCCCTCGTTCGAATCCACATCGGCTTCACCAATGAGCACACCGACGCCGTCGAGACACGCTTCGACCAGTATGTCTTCTTCTCCGCACGACGCCTCCGCCACCGGCAGGACCAGGAACAGCGCCCCTGCCAGCGCGAACAGCACAGGGCTCGCGAGATACCGCAGCCAGTCCAGCAGTCCCCGACTTCGATCCGGTTCGCTCATCGGCAGAGCATAGGAGGACTCCGCCAGGACCGGTATGGGCGGATGCAGGCGCTACTGCTCCGGCCGAGACACGAACACGGGCACCAGTTGAGGCACTGTCCGCAGCATCATTAGTTACAATACAGAGCTGTACTGTATTGTAAAACCATGAGCACTGACGACCGCACTCCCGGCCGACCGCGCAGCCGAGAAGCCGACGCCGCGATCCTGGCCGCCTCCCTGGAACTCCTCATCGAACGCGGCGCCGAAGCGACCAGCGTCGAGCAGGTCGCACGCCGCGCCGGCGTCACCCGGGCCACCGTGTACCGGCGCTTCCCCGACAAGACCAGCCTCCTGCTCGCCACGATCGAGTCCGCCTACGGCAATCCCCCGCCGACCCCGGAGATCCGCGACGTCGAGCACCTGCTCACCGGATGGGCCTCCGTCCTCGCCGACCCGTTCCAGCGCCGACTCCTGCGGCGTCTCTACGGCTCGTTCGAGGACTTCCCCGAGATCGCCGAGGCCTACAGAGACCAGCTCGGCGCACAGCGCAGCGACGCCCGCATGCGGGTGTTCGAGCAAGCCAGGGAACGCGGCGAACTCCCTGCGGACACCGATCCCCAGGTCCTGCTGGACATGCTCACCGGTGCGGGCTGGCAGCACCTGGTCACCCGGCCCGACACCTGCACCGCAGAGGAGACCGGGCGATTCCTGCGGGCCGTCCTGCACCAGGCCGGCTACCGCCCCGAGAACGCAACGACCAAGACCACCGAGGAGTGATCGACATGCAGACCGCCAGTATCGAAGCACAGCTGCGGACCCGGGCGTTCGCCCGCGTCCTCGGCCCCTACATCGCCACCTTCACCACCATTTACGCGATACGCCTGGGCGAGGGCATGGAGGTCATCGACGAGCTGTTCTCCTCGCCCGCCCTGGTCATGATGCTGGGAACGTTCATGTTCCTGGGCGGGTTGATCATCATCGCCGGCCACCGCAGCTGGCGCGGTCCCCTGGCCATCGCGATCTCGCTGTTCGGCTGGTTCGTGGCCCTGCGCGGCGTCGCCTTGATCGCGACGCCTGACGCGATGCAGTCGGGCGTCGACGCGACGCTGGACTCGTCAGGCGCGACGCTCGCGGCCCGGCTCTTCTTCGCCGCCCTGGCGATCATGGGCCTGCTGCTGGCTTATGCCGGCTGGTTCACCAAGCCGAAGGCACCGCAGCCGGCCGAAGCGTAGACCCGAATTCCGGACCCGAATTCAGGAGCGCCGCCCTTCCGGCGGCGCTTCCTGCCGCTCTCCCGCCGGTCTTCCGCCTGGTGACGACGGCCTCCCGCACCCATACTGATCTGCGAGAAGCCTTCCGAAGCTCCTCACCGCGCAGCGAGGACTGGAGAACCACCCCATGTTGATCACTCTCAAACGAACGCTCAAGAAGTGTCTGACGGGCCTGGCCGCGTTCTCGATCGCCGGTTCCCTGGCTGGGGTGGCCGTCTTCGGCACCGCGACGGCCGCCGCTGCGGACGAGGTCGGTGTGCAGTCGATCTACTGCGAGAGCGGCACCAGCGCCGTCCATGTCAACGGGGTCGGCGTCAACGCGATCCAGCACTTCGCCTGGGCCAAGTGCAGGGATAGCGTCCCCAGCAACCCCAGCGTCTTCGCACTCTCATGGAAATGCACCGGCCAGTCCGGCATACACGGCAGCCGCTGGTATGACGCGAACGGGCAGACGATTCGCGGCTACTGCCCGATCGGCCAACGAGTTGAGTACTACTGGCCCTCTACCAGCCCAGGGCCCGTTTCCTTAGCCGGCGCGCGATTGACCGACGCCTCCCCGGTCGCCGATCATGAAGCGCCCTGATACGGGCCGGTCGACCCCCCACCTGGGATCGACCGGCCCGTTTTGGTGCGGCCGTTCTGCAACGGCCCCACCGGGAAGACGCGGCGGTCAGAACGTGGCCGCCGCTGACGCACGCCCTGGGGGAACGTGTCGACGGCCCACCGCCGCGCCCTGGCTTTGAGGACGGTTCAGGTGTTCTCGGGATCGGCGATCAGCCGGTGGGCGTTCTCGAGGATCCAGGGGCACCATTCGTCGTTGCGCCAGGCGCCGAACCATTCCGGGATCGCTTCGGGTTCGACCGTGAAGCGGCAGATCTCGCGCGGGCCCGCGCCGTCGTTGCACTCGATCCGGTACTCGGGCAGGAGGAGCGGGTGTGTGCTTCCTTCGGCGCCGACGCGGAAGACCGAGAAGACCGCTGGGCTCCGCTCGAAGTAGCCGAGCCAGCCGTCATCGCACGGGTCGGTTTCGGTTTTGGTGGAGGTGCTGTCAGCCATCGCAGAACCTCACGGTGCCCAGGCCGCCTTCGCGGCCGTTGTCGCGGTTGGTGCGGTTGTCGATGGCGTGGCCGTTGTAGAAGACCTTGAAAGCGGCGTCCTCGACCCAGACCTTCCAGTCTGGAGCGAAGGTCCGCCAACCGTTGCCCCAAGTGGCATGCAGGTGCCCGGAGTTGAGTCCCGAGACGATCAGGACGAGATCGGCGCAGTTGCCGTCCGCACTGACCTGGAACGAATCTGGGGCTGAACTGGTTGATGCGCGAACCGCGAACTTGGTGTGCCCATCGCTGAACTCGCCGCGCACCAATGGATCTCGCGGTTCGGGTTGGCGGTGAAGTGTGTCGGACATGCTGTGCCTCCTCCTGATCGGATCGGTCTCCGCAAGCTGAACACAACATAAGTGCAGGTCAAGGGCTGACACAATGTCCTCTATCGCGCCCCCTATCGCCTGCACTCGAATTCCCGCACCGGGAAATCGGCGTCGTGAAATCGACATCAGGAATCCTGGGGCGCGAATGCCGACGCTTCACTGGGGTTCCGTTCTGTCACACCCTCGTGTCACCATGTGACGATGGCAGGCGAAAACTTCCTCCAAAGAGAACTCGGCCGGGTACTCAGCAAGTACCGCAAGCTCAAAGGGTTCACCAAAGAGCAGGCGGTCTGGTTCCTCGGCACCTCAAAGACCATCTATGACAGCTATGAGAGCGGCAAGCTCCAATACCCCGAACCTGGGATCCTCGGCGACTGGCTGCGCGACCTCGGCGCGCCCCAAGCTGCCATCGACGACGCCAAGGCGAAGGCGAAGTGGATCCGCCAGGGCAACCCGGCCAACTGGCTGGAGCAGGCGCCATCAGGGTTCGATCACTTCACCCAGATCGAACTGATCGCCGAGACGATCTTCATCCACGAGGACGCCTTTGTCCCAGGGCTGTTCCAAACGCCTGCATACGCCGATGCCGTGGTGGCGACCAATCCGAACATGACCGCCGAACTGCGCCGCGATGCGGTCGGGTTCCGAATCCAGCGCGGCGAATCGTTGTTCTCGCGCCCGGGAGGCCCGCCGCAGATCCAAGCGGTCATCGCAGAGCGGGCACTGACCATCTTCCGGGGCACCGACATCTACGAGCCGCAGGTCGAGCATCTCGCGGAGCGAAATCGCATCGAAGGTGTCGAGATCTTCGTCGTGCCCAGCGGCACTAGCCACGCCTCGAACGGCAGGTCATACCGCATCATGACCTTCGCCGACAAGAAGGACCCGGATGTGGTCTACCAGGAAAACCTCTTCGGCAGCCACTACGAGGCGGACAAGGAGAGAGTTGCTCGGTGTCGTACGCTTTCTTCTGCCACACTCCCCGTGGCCTTGGGGCTAGAAGAGTGGAGAGATACCGATGCTGACAGGTGAGTGGAAGAAGTCCTCCCGCAGCGGAAATGAAGGCGGCGACTGCGTCGAAGCCCGCTGGAAGAAGTCCTCCCGCAGCGGCAACAACGGCGGGGACTGCGTCGAAGTTCGTGGCCACGCTGGCGTGGTCCAGGTCCGTGACACCAAGCTCGGCGAGACCTCGCCGATCCTTGACGCCTCCCCCGCCGACTGGCGCGGCTTCCTCACTGCCGTCGCCAAGTTAGGGACCCTTCCCCAACCCCGCAGCCCCACGCTGCGAACCGGACTGCAACCAGGGCCGGAAGCCGATGGCTTCCGGCCCTCATTCGCACTCAGTCGACCTTGACGTAGTAGTCCTCACTGCGGGTGTGGTCTTCGAGCTGGTAGGGGTAGAGCTCGATCTGCTCGTCCTCGGTGAAGAGCAGGGTGCCGCCCAACCCAGCGACTTCGGAGTCGGTCTCGACATACTCGCCCTCGTCGGACTCGATGCAATCAGCGCCGCGATGCTGGTCCCCGTTGTCCAGAGTGACGTAGATGCTCTCACAGAGCTGCCAGGTTCCGTCGAACTTGCCCTCCGGCACCTCCCACCCAATGCGCTCACTGAAGGACGAGGGATCGGCCGTGAAGGTGCCGTCCGCGTAGAACTCGACCGTCTCCCCGTGACCGTTCTCCCAGAGCCCCACCACCTCGTCAAAGGGGACCGGCTCTTCGGGAGGGTCTTGAACGGGAGCGGAGAATCCGCAGGCAGTCGCCGCGAAGACGGCTCCAGCGGCGAACGCGATGCGGCGGGCGAGGGTTTTCATTGTGGCTCCATCCGAGCGGTCTCGTTCAGCAGATCGACTCTGAACACGCTCGTTTCCGCCCGAAGGTTACACGCACTCTTGAACTAGTTCAAAAATGAGCCGATAGGCTCATCACGCCGTTGCGAAAATCAACATGCCACGAGACGCTACACCGGCAGCGTCTCACTAATTGAACAGCGGAAACACTGCCTCGCAAGGAGATTGGAATGTCCGGCGAGACTGTGCGATCTCAGTTGATCAGCCCCGACAGCATCTTGGTCAGTGCCGCGACACGGCGATCGACCGGCGCAGCCATTGAGGCGACCAAATCCCCCATCAATGCGGCGATCCGAGGCCGCTCTCCGCTCTCCGCAACATGCGCGAGGTAGGCGACCGCCAGCCGAGGCCGATCGGCGCTCGCGCGCTCGTTCAGCGCGAATGTGGCCACAACGGCGTTGAGCAGGGCGAAGATCTCGAGCTTCGCCCGCCCGTCCCCAGGATGGCCCTCGAGCACCTCGAGCACGTGGTCCAGGACCTTGACCGCGTTCGGGCCGAGCGACGGACGGGTCAGCACCAACTCGGGCAGCCACCGGTGCCGAGCCATGACCCTGTACATCCCCTCCCCCACCGCGACAAGATCGCTCAACTGATCCCCGGTCACCGGTTCCAGCCGAATGTCGCCGGCGGTCGCGTCGACCATCAAGTCCAGGAGGTCGTCGCGGCTGGCCACATAGCGGTACAGCGATGCCGCGCCGGTCCCCAGTTCCACCGCCACGTTGCGCATCGACACCGCCTCCAGCCCGCCCGCGTCCGCGACCGCGAGCGCGGCGGCGGTGATCTCGGAGCGGCTGCGCACGGCAGGTCGGCCGGCTGCGGCACGTTCGGGTCGCAGCCAGATCGGTTCGGCGTCGTCGGCCATGTCACTTCCCCCTGCCGTTTGCGAACACTGTACCCGAAGGCTAGACTTCGGGAACACTGTTCGCGAACTCCGAGGAGGAGCCATGAACCAGGCCCGGCAGCAATCGACCGCCCCGCAGCCGACCGGCTACGCGAAGAACGGCAAGGTCCGCATCGCCTACGAAGACCTCGGCGGCGTCGGCGGCGAACCGCTGCTCCTCGTCATGGGCGCGTCCGTGACCAGGTTCTGGTGGCCGACCGGCTTCGTCCGGGAGCTGATCGACCGGGGCTTCCACGTCGTCTCCTTCGACAACCGGGACTCGGGCCAGTCGACCCACTTCCCGGCCGCGGCCGCCCGGCCCGTGACGGCGCTGTTCCGGCGCACGCCGCCCGCCTACACCGGCGAGGACGTCACCGACGACGCCGTGGCGGTCATGGACGCCGTCGGCTGGGACTCGGCGCATCTGTTCGGCCACTCCAACGGCGGCCTCAACGTGCAGCGCATCGCCCTGCGCCACCCGGACCGGGTGCGCAGCATCGCCGTCTCCGCCGCGGTCTCCAGTGACGCGACCCGGCTGCAACTGCTGCGCCACATCCGCTTCGGCACCGTCGCGAAGATGGCGCGCCTTCGCTTCCCCGACACCCGCGAAGGGCACCTCGCCATGTCGCTCGCGGTCTCGCGGGCGCTCGCGTCGCCGGGGTATCCGTTCGACGAGGCCGAGGCGTTGTCCCGCATCGAGAAGGACGAGTCCGGCTCAGTCAGCGACCCGAACACCATGGGCCGTCAGCTCGGAGCGCATTGGAGCGGCGGGCGGCTCGCGCAGCTGCGCGTCCCGGCCGTGATCCTGTACGGCGACTCGGACCAGCTGATGCGACTCTCCGCGGCGCATCAGCTCGCCGAGTCCATTCCGGGTGCTCGACTGGTCATCGTCCCGGGCGTCGGCCACGACATCCCCGCGGGCGTCTGGCCCCGGTACGCCGAGGAGATCCGCGCGAACGCCGACGCCGCCGCGTCAAGGTGTTGAAATCCATCGCTCGGTGGACCACGCCGAACCGGTCGACCGCGCCCTCTGCGCGGCGGTCTCGCAATCGAGTTGACCCGGACGGAGGCGAGCGGCCAGGCTCGGAACATGCATAGCCTCAATACCGAACTCCCTGAGATGGTGCGCGCCAAAGCGAACGGAATCGGGGATGCCGGAACCCGCTGGCTCACCGACCTGCCCGAACTCATCGCCGACCTCGAACACGAGTGGTCGATCGAGGTGGGACCGGCCAACCAGGAAGCGACGGAGGCGTTCGTCGCCGAGGTCCGGACCGCGGACGGGCGCGGAGCCGTCCTCAAACTGACCATTCCGATGCCGTGGCGGACCGGGCAGCTCAGCGCCATCGAGCGCGCCGAGGGCCGAGGCTACGTCCGGCTCCTGAAATCCGACCGGGACCGCCACGCGATGCTCCTCGAACGACTGGGGCCCACGCTTTCGGACAGCGGCCTGGAGCCCGATCAGCTCATCACGACCCTCTGCGACACCCTGCGCGAGGCGTGGACGCTCCCGCTGGAAGCCGACCTGACCACCGGCAGCGAAAAGGCGCTCCACATGGCCGAGTGGGTCCCCCGGGTCTGGCGGGAGCTCGACCGGCCCTGCCCGGCGGCGGTCGTCGACCGCTTCCTCCGCTTCGCCGACAGCAGGGCGCGGGCGCACCGCGACGACGTAGCGGTCCATCTCCACGGCGATCCCCACCCCGGCAACGCCTTGCGAGTGCCCGAGCCCCGCCCCGGCGCCGCTTCGGGGTTCGTCCTGATCGACCCCGACGGCCTGGCCGCCGAACCCGCCTACGACCTCGGCGTCATCCTCGCGGGCTGGGACAACCGCTCGGCAGGGCGGCAATACCTCCTCGGCGGCCACGACGCGCTCCCCGTCGCCCGCAAACTGTGCGCCCTGCTCGCGGACGGCTCCGGCGCCGATCCACGAGCGGTGTGGGAGTGGGGCTACCTCACGCGGGTGGCCACGGGCGTCTTCGCGCTCCAGCACAGAGCGGCATGGGGCCACGACAAACTCGCCGTCGCGGCCCGACTGCTTTGAAGGAGTCCGAAGGGCGGTATCGGTTCTCGGCACGTGTTCGGGTCCTCCGGCCTTGCCCCGGAGCCGAGTTCCACTGACTCGGAGTCGATGCACATAGATCCAAGCTGCCGGAGTGCGCGGGTGACCGGAAACCGGTGAATTCCGGCCCCGGGCGTCGTCTACTCATTCGGGGCGATGCCCGCACACACCCACCGCGGAAGGACTCGATCATGCGCAATCCGAAACTCGAGCTGCTCGAAGGGCTCGTCGGCTCGTGGAAGCTGACGCTGTCGGACGCCTGGTTCCTCGAACCGGCCGGGACCGAGGTCCCGGGGACCGCCACCGTCGAGTGGCTCGGTGACGCGTTCCTGGTCATGAAGTGCGACCTCGACGGCGAGCTGACCATGGTGTTCGGGCGCAGCGACGCGAACGACGCCTATACGGCGCTGTACCAGGACGACCGCGGCGTCTGCCGGGTCTTCGCGATGACGTTCGACGGCGCGAACTGGACGCTCCTGCGCGAGGACCCCGACTTCCACCAGCGGTTCATCGGCGAGATCGGGCCCGACCGCATCGTCGGGCGCTGGGAGGCGTCCGAAGACCAGGGGAAGACCTGGCGCAAGGACTTCGATCTCGCCTACGACCGCGTCGAAGACGGCGCGAACGCCGAATAGGCCCGGGTCGTGTCGGTCCACCGCCGTAAGCTCAGGTCATGGGAGTTCTCCGATACTCGATCAACACCACACTGGACGGCTGCTGCGACCACGAGGCCGTGAACGCCGACGAGTCCCTGCACCGGCACTCGACCGAGACCATCGGGCGCGCGGACGCGCTCCTCTTCGGGCGCGTGGTCTACGGGATGATGGAGGGGGCCTGGCGCCTCCCCGAGTCCGGTGAGCCGCCGGAGTGGATGGAGCCGTGGATGGTCCCGTTCGCCCGGGCCATCGACGCCAAGCCGAAGTACGTCGTCTCCAGCACCCTCGAGAGCGCCGACTGGAACGCGCAGCTGGTGGAAGGCGACCTCGCGGAGGCCGTCCGCGCCCTCAAATCCGAGTACGACAGCCTCTACACCGGCGGCGTGACCCTTCCGCTCGCCCTCGCCGAACTCGATCTCATCGACGAATACGAATTCGTCATCCATCCACGCCTCGCCGGCCGCGGCCCCGCCCCTTTCGCGGGCCTGACCGCCCACATCGACCTCGTCCCCACCACCCGGTTCGACCTCGCCTGCGGTGCCGTGGTGGCACGCTACGAACCGAAGCGCTGATCCGGAGCCCTCGCTTCAGATCCCCGCGCCCCTCGGTGCCTGGAAGCCGCCGATGCTCTCCTCGAGCAGTTCGGCCAGCCGCAGCGGGGTGCGGTCCTCGAACATCGGGCCGATGAGCTGCACTCCCACCGGCAGGCCCTCGGGCGAGGGGCCCGTTGGAATGGCGGTGGCGGGCAGGCCGGGCATGGTCGCCAGACCGGCCCAGACGAGCTGGTCGAAGTACGGGTAGTCGACGCCGTCGATGTCGATCCGGCGGCCCAGCAGATCGGGGTCGTGGTCGTGCGGGAACGCGGGAGTCGGCGTGATCGGGCAGACCACGGCGTCGAACTCGGCGAAGAACTGCCGCCAGCCGTGGCGGTGGAGCTCGCGATCGTTGATCGTCTGGATCCAGTCGCGGTGGCTGGACACCATCGCGCGCAGGCGCGCCGCGTCGAGACTCCGGTCGTCCTCGCTCAGTTCGGCGGCGCGGGCCTGCAACTGCTCGTACGCTTCGACGGCGAAGACCGCGACGGAGCCCGAGAACAGCAGGTGCATGTAGAGCGTCGCCGCCTCGGCCAGATCGGGCAGCAGCGGACTGTGCCGCTCGACCCGGGCGCCGCCCTCGATGAGTGCGTCGGCCACCCGGTTCACGCCGGCCCGCACGGCGGTCCCGGTCGCGAGGTTCGGATGCTCGTCGAGGACCAGAACCCGGAAGTCGCTCAGCCGCTGGTGGCGTGCGGGCGGAAGCGTCAAGTTGTAGGCCTTGCCGTGCGTCAGCGGGTCCGGCCCGGCCATGATGTCGAGCAGGAGCGTGAGGTCGCGGGCGGTGCGCGCCATCGGGCCGACGACGGCGAGGTCGAGGTCGACCGGGAGCGGAGCCGCAGGCGGCGGCGCGACCATGCTGCGGGTCGCCGCCAGCCCGACTGTCGGCTTGTGCGCGTAGACGCCGCAGAAATGCGCGGGGGTGCGCAGCGAGCCGGCGAGGTCGGAGCCGATGGACAGCGCGCCGAATCCGGACGCCAGGGCCGCCGCCGAGCCGCCGGAGGACCCGCCCGACGTGCGGTCGTGGTCCCAAGGATTGTTGGTGGTGCCGTAAATCTCGTTGAAGCTCTGGATGTCCTGGAGACCCAGGGGCACATTGGTCTTGCCGAGCACCACCGCGCCGGCGGCCCGGAGCCGCGACACCTGCATCCCGTCCTCGGACGGCACATTGTCGCGGTGTTCGGGCATGCCCCAGGTCGTGGGCAAGCCCGCGATGTCGTTGGACTCCTTGACCGTCACCGGGACACCGAGCAGCGGCCGGTCCTCGCCGCGGGCGCGCGCCCGGTCGGCGCGGTGTGCCGCGGCCCGCGCACCGTCGAAGTCCGGCACGCAGACCGCGTTGATCGTCTTGTCGTCTCGCTCGATACGGGCGATCGCCTCGTCGGTCAGCTCCACCGAGGTCACTTCACCGGCGCGCATGGCGGCCACGAGTTCTTCGGCCGTCGAGAAATTCCAGTCCATGAAACCGACCGTATAGGCCCTCGAACGGAGCCACCAAATGTTGATTTACGCAAGGGGGAAAGGGGTCTCGAGCCGACGCGGGTGCCTCAGGCGAGCGCCAGGTCGAGGGCGAGCGTCGCGATCGCGGTGCCCAGGAAGGTGAAGGTCAGGAAGGTCTCCTTGGGCCAGAAGTTCGCGAGCACGTGCGAGTGGACCGCGCAGGTCCAGAACAGGACCAGGCCCGCCGCGGCCGCGGTGCCGATCGGCGGCACGGCCAGGCCGATGAGCAG
Organism: Glycomyces harbinensis; assembly: GCF_900101745.1. GTDB lineage: Bacteria > Actinomycetota > Actinomycetes > Mycobacteriales > Micromonosporaceae > Glycomyces > Glycomyces harbinensis. The sequence continues at coordinate 575,763 of NZ_FNAD01000001.1, forward strand.
GCCCGCGCCGCCGAGGACTTTGAGCGTGCCGATCGGGAAGACGAGCATCGAGTGCGGGATGTGCGCGCCGTCCAGCAGCGGGTAGATGACCTTGAGCCGGGCGATGGACCCGATCCCCGAGCCGAGGTTGAGCGCGCCCGCGGTGAGTGCGAGGACGAGATAGAGCGTGGACATCGTTGTACTCCTTGGGGTTTCAGTAGGCGGCGGTGAGATTGGTGCGCGAGGCGCGGGGGTCGCCGATCGCGGCGATCATGCAGTGGGCGGCGTCGGCCCGCGAGAGCCGCAGCGCCCGGGGCAGGCTGGTGCCGTAGGCGACCTGGTAGCGGCCGGTGAGCGGACCGTCCGAAAGGTACGGCGGGCGCAGCGCGGTCCAGTCCAGGCCGCTCTCGGCGAGCAGCTCCTCCATGGCCGCGACGTCGCGCATGTGGGTGCCGATCACGGCCCGGGCGATCCGCAGGGTCACCAGGTTCATGAGCGGGCCCGCGCCCGGCTCGCGCCGGAGGGGCTTGGGGCGGTTGGGGGTTGCGACGGTCGAGAGGCCGACGCCGCTGACGGCGATGATCCGCCGCGTCCCGGCCGCCTGCATCGCGGCGATGATGCGCGCGGTGCCGGGGCCGACGATGCCGGTCTCGGCCTTGGAGCGCGGGCCGAGGCAGGACAGGACCGCGTCGGCCCCGGCTACGGCCGTGATGAGCGGGTCGGCGACCGGGTCGGCGAGGTCCACGGCGAAGGAGCGAACCTGCCGGTCGAGTCGGGAGGGGTCGCGGGCGACGGCGGTGACGTGGTGGCCCGCGTCGAGGGCTTGGGCGAGCACGGCGCGGCCCACCCCGCCCGTCGCCGCGATGACGGTGAGTCTCATATGGATTCCTTGATCGTGTTGCGCCTCAGCGCAAAGTGGTGAGCTTCTCGGGGTTGGTGACGGCGTAGAGGGCCGCGACGCGGGCCCCGTCCGGGGTCAGGTCGAGCATGAGGACGCCGACCGTGCGGCCCTCGCGGACCATCAGGGCCGAGTGCGAGCCGTTCACGGGACGGAAGTCGACCGCGAGGCCTTCGGAGCGGAACACCGTGCGCCGCAGCAGGAGTGCGGCGATGCGCTCGACGCCGCGCATGGGCCGGGGTCCGGCCGCGGGTCCGATCCCGCCGCCGTCGCAGGTGAGGACCACCTCGGGCGACATGAGGCCGATGAGCGCGTCCAGGTCGCCGCCCGCGACGGCGGCCATGAAGCGTTCGGTCACCTGCCGGTGCACGGCGGGGTCGACGGCGTACTTCGGCCGCCGGGACTCCACATGGGACCTGGCGCGGTGCGCGGTCTGGCGGACCGAGGCGGGCGTGCGCCCGAGCAGCCCGGCGATCTCGGCGTGGCCGTAGCCGAAGACCTCGGCGAGGACGAACACGGCCCGTTCGTGCGGCGTCAGCGATTCGAGGACCACCATGAGCGCCAACGAGACCGACTCGGTCCGCAGCACCTGCTCGGAGCCGTCCGGGACGGCCTCGGTGAGCACGGGCTCGGGCAGCCACGGCCCGATGTAGGTCTCGCGGCGGCGCTTGACCGCCTCCTGGCGCGCGATGGCGGCGTTGATCGCGACGCGCACCAGATAGGCGCGGGGATGCTCGATCGGCGCGCCGTGCGAGCGCGCCTCCCATGCGAGCCAGGCGTCCTGAAGGACGTCCTCGGTGTCGGCGACGGTGCCGAGCATCCCGTAGACGATGCCGAACAGCAGTTCGCGGTGCTCGGCGAACACGGCTTGCGGCGTAGGTGGTGCGGTCACGGCGGCCCTCCTCGTTCCGGTGTCGCGTTCCTAGAGCGGAACGGGGGCCGCGGATGTGACACTGCGAGCCCGATCGTGACCGGGCTCGCAGTTTCTCGATGAGCGCGCGGCGTCAGCCGTGCTCGCTCTTGCTCTTCAGTTTCGAAGAGGTGCTAAACCTCGGTGCCGATATATATCAGAGATTTCAGGATGTGCTTGCCGGGTTCGAGGACGCCCCTGAGCACCGGGAGAACCGTTGCGGGCCAGTACAGATGTGTGCCCTGCATAGGCTCGATGACTGAGGCCTCCCGATCTCCCGTGCCGTCGATGATCTCCGAACGCAGGCCGCCGCTCACCACCGAAGCCTTCGTCTCGTCGACCTCGCTGCGGTGCCCGGACAAGGGTGCGCACCAGCCGCCCTCGCCGGTGTGCAGGGTCCGCTCGGTCTCGATCACGTGGACGCGCGCGTGCCAACCGTCAACGGCCGCTTCAAGAGAGGTGGTAATGGTGACGTCCTCCCAGGGCTGCCAGGAGATGGTGAGCACGCCGTTCTCGTCGATCGAGCCCTCGTCGGAATCCTCGCGGCCCCGCCAGTGGCGCCCGTCTTCAGAGAGCATGAGGGCACCGTCAGGGACGGCGAACTCCAGACCGGGGCCGGGCGCGGCGTGGGAGAACGCGGCCAGGGAGGAGTACGCGAACTTGCCGTAGGAGGCCTGCCCGCCCCGGGCCCAGGGATGCCAGGCCTGGCCGTTCAAGCGGGTGACATGCCCCGAGCGGTCCCGGACATGAACGGCGCGGGCGGCCTTGTGCGGCTCAACGATCGGACCGACAGGCGAAGCCGCAGAGGTCCAGAACGCGTGGTTCGAGGGTGCGAGGAGACCGGTGAAGACCTTGGTGGCCCACCAAGGGGACCCGGCGGTGAGGTACTGCTCGACCAAGGCGCTGTTGGGATAGCGGTACCCGACGGTGAGACGCCCCGAGGGATCGAGGATGGGCTGGTCCCACCACCAGGAAAGATGCCGCCGCGCAAGGCCGGCGGCCTCGGCCCAGGGAACGGCCTCGACGTCGGCGGCGGCGAGGGCGCCCCACATGGAGCCCTGCGCGAAGCGGTAGCCGAGGCTGCGGCCGTAGGGGACGGCCGAGCCGTCGGCGGCGAACCAGGAGCGGAACTTGCGCGCGAAGGCCGCAGCGTGCTCGACGTACCGGTCGTCGCCCGAGAGCTTGAAGTGGAGCAGTGCGTAGGTGTGAAACGCGAACGGGTTGTAGTAGTCGACGCGCCCGCCGGGGCCGTCCTCGTAGACCGAGTCGCCCAGGAGCATCTCCCCCATGCGCTCCAGGTGCGCGGTCGCGACGGCGGGATCGTGCGCGATGCCGAGGCGCTTGAGGCCGTGGCCGGCGAAGACCGGGAAGTAATGCCAGTTGGTGTCGGCGACGGGGCCGAGGTAGGCGGCCGAGAGCCAGGCGGAGACGTTGTCCTTCGCCTTGGGGCCGAGGGGCTCCCACAGCTTCTCGGGGGCCAGCGCGAGGGCCCAGCCCACTGAAGCGGACTCGACGATGCGCTGGCCGCCGTCCGCGACGTCACCGACGTACCAGGCATCGGCGGGGTCGAGGGCGCGGGCGAGGGTGGCGGAAAGGGAGGCCCAAACCTCGTCGGGAACGGAGTCCTTGGCAGAGGCGAGGCCCCAGAGAGGCCGGGTCAAAAGCTCGAACCAGTCCTCGGCGTGGGAGTGGTTCGACATGGTGACCGGCATGGCGTCGGGCCCCAGCCCCGCAAGATCGGCGGCGGGCCGCCCAATCTGCAGAGCGGCCGAGGCCCATCCGGTGTAAGTCGGTTCCAGCGGTCCGAACGTGCGAAGCGGAGAAGTCACACTGGCAGACGCTATCAATGACCTCGCAAATCGCCAACCCCGCGGTTGCAGGGCTTGCGCCATCAGCCCCGCAGTCCGCTTCCGCAATGTCGGAACATCCCCGCAGGTGCGGGGCTTACAACTATCGGCCTCCGGCGCTCGACTACGCGCGGGGAACACCCCCGCGGATGCGGGGCGTACGGCCTGTTCCACGAGGTCGGGGCGGGCAAGACCGGACCATCCCCGCAGTGCGGGGCTTGCTGTGGTGTACCGACAACGCCTCAGGTCCTGCGCGGAACACCCCCGCAGGTGCGGGGCTTACGCCAGCGGCGGCGGCGCGGCGGTCAGGCTTTTTGGTTCATCCCCGCGGGTGCGAGGCTTACGTGATCCGTAAGGCTTCGCCGTTGGCGAAGGGCGGTCCAACCCCGCAGGTGCAAGCCGCATGACGACGACCGGATCGTAGCCGACATCTACGACGGCTCACCCCCGCGATGCGGGGCGCGCCCCGCCGCAGCGGCCCCTCACCGGGCATGTCCAGGTAACCCCCGCAAGTGCAGGGCTGATGTGACCGGCCTGACCGCCGGCACCAGCTACGACGGACCACCCCCGCAAGTGCGGGGCGTTTACAGCCATCGCGCTAGTCGACTCCGCCTTCATTGGATCACCCCCGCGGCTGCGGGGCCAGCAGCCTGGACCGAACCCAAATGACCGGCCTCGATGGATTATCCCCGCGGTTGCGGGGCTTGCGTTGCGCCATCGCCATTGGCCGGAGCGACGTACGGGCCATCCCCGCAGGTGCGGGACTTACTCAGCTGTCCCGGAAATCGTCTTCAAGTCCATGGGACCATCCCCGCGATTGCAGGGCAAACAGCCGGACCCATGCGAGCCCGTCGCAGCACTCGGGCGCACCCCCGCGGGTGCGGGGCTTACCTGCGTAACTCCGCTGAACTGAACGTGGGCGGTGGACCACCCCCGCATCCTCGGGGCTTGCACCTCGGGGAAGGCGCTCGCATAAACGTGGAACGGACCACCCCCGCATCTGCGGGGCTTACGGAAAGACCCTCGAGACCGTCTGCCGGAACGTCGGACTACCCCCGCATCCGCGGGGCGTCTGCATGGCCATCGCGATGGTCGACAGCGCCTTTGTCGGATCACCCCGCGATTGCAGGGCTAATCGCCTGGACCGAACCCAAATAGCCGGCCTGGACGGATCATCCCCGCAGGTGCGGGGCGCACAACATCCAGGCCCGCACCATCGCCCTTCATCACGGATCACCCCCGCGGGTGCGGGGCATCCGCTCACGCAACCGTGCAGCGTGGCAAGGAAACCGGTTCATCCCCGCAGATGCGGGGCCTGCGGCGTCGCCAAGACCTGTATGGAGGTCCCCTGCGGCTCATCCCCGCAGATGCGGGACTTACATAGGGGCGCTCTGAAGCACCGCGAACATCATCGGAACATCCCCGCAAATGCGAGGCTCGCATTTCCTCGGCTTCGGTGTAGCAGAAGCCCACGGGATGACCCCCGCGAGTGCGGGGCTTACGTGACCGTAGGACTTCACCGGTAGCGAAGGGCGGTCGAACCCCGCAGGTGCAGGGCTCGCCGGGCGACCGACCCATCCATGCGCCATCTCTACGAACCATCCCCGCGAGTGCAAGGGCTCACCTGTGCACGAACGGCCTCTCCGGCTCGCACGAGGGAACACCCCCGCGGATGCGGGGCTAATGGATACCGAGGCACCACCGTCCAGGTATGCGGCGGACCACCCCCGCGGGTGCGGGGGCCTACTCCACATTGTCGGCCCAGACCCCATAGCCGTGAGGTTCACCCCCGCAGGGGGCTCACATCGTGATGGCGTGTGTCGCCGAGGTTCGCTATGGACCATCCCCTCGGGTGCAGCGCTTACAGGGGCCCGGCGATGCCATGGGCGACACCGAAGGGACTATCCCCGCTGTCGGCGGGGCGCGCTCCGCCGACAGCGGCCATTCACCGGGCATGTCCGGGTAACCCCGCAAGTGCAGGGCGTTCACAGCGGTCGCGATAGTCGACAGCGCCTTCATCGGTTCACCCCGCAGGTGCGGGGCTCACCGTGCGATTCAGGATGTTGACTTAGCCGGAAACGGACCATCCCCGCAGGCGCGGGGCTTACCACCCCGAAGACCCGCCGCACCACCACCTGATGGGACCATCCCCGCGGGCGCGGGGCTTACCTTCGTGAACTGCTGCTTTGCCTCTCCGAGATTCCGTTTCTGTCGCTCACCGGCTCATACGAGCCAGGGTCATGAGCCCGGCACCGTAGGCCTTTGCGGAACCCAGGCCGCAAACGAGTACTTGCCTCACCAGCTTTTCGTCTTCCACTACCAGCCTCCCCGTGTAGGTCACCTTCCGAATCGTCACCGTCGACATCGCACCCGGCTTCGCCAGCGCAGCCTTCTTGAAGCTCTTCACTTCCGTGCCCGACAACAACACATCAGGCACCTTCTGCGGCTCCTCATCAAGGAACCCACTGGGCAACTCGACCTCCCCGACCCTGAAGCCCGCGCCCGCGCTCCGCCTCACCAGCCAGTTCATCTGCTCTCCCCGGCTCTTGATCGGCCTCCGCGTTCCCCGCTGCCGCTTCTCCCCCTCGGCTCCCGCCTCCGCGCCCGGCTCGACACCCGGCCCCCTCGGGCTCGGTTCGCTATACGTCGGACTCGCGGTCAGTTTGAACGCGTACTCCTGGCCCGCCTCCAACATGTCCAACATCGGCTCGTAGTCGCGCACCGCCAACCTCGCAGCCTCTTCCTCCCGGCCGCACGCCTCCCACAACCCGCCCCACTCCGGCCGGGTCCTCTCCGTCACCGCGAAGAGCGCCAACCGGTTCCCCGGTTCCACATCGACCCGCCACAGGAACCGCTCCTTCCCACCTCCACTGTCAATCGCCCCGAGTACCTCGTTCTTCATTTCCTGCGGGTTGCGCAGCAGCTCCCGCGTCCTAGGCCTAGCCACGTCGAGCGGCAGTCTTGAAATAAACGGCATCGTCTCACTCCGTCCACCAAAGCGGGTCGTGCTCAGCATCTACAGTGCTCGCGGGCGGCCCCGGCACCGCCGCCGAACTGCCGGCCACCTTGACCGGCAATGAATCTCGCGTCACCGCGCGTTCCCTCCACGCCCGTTCCGTCGGCGCGAAGCTCACCGGTACATCACGGACCAGTTCCTCGCCGTCCTCGTCCTCCCACACGAACTCCAGCTCGATCTCGTCCCCCTCGGACCGCTCCTTCCTCGTTCTCGGAGCCCACGGCTCCGACCGGAGCACACCGACCAGCGACTCGCCCTCCTTCACCCCGAGCGAGACCCGCCCAGCCGGCGGGCACGAGCGTCGGCCCAGTGCCAGCGGGAACCACGGCCGCCGCACCGCCTCGTCCAAGCGGCCCAAGAACTCCCGCTCGCCTTCCAGCCCCACGAGGAACGAGGCGTCCTGGAGGTAGTAGCGCCAGGTCTGGACGGTCGTCATCGGGGTCTTGCCGGTTCGCAGTTGCTGCATCCCCGCAGCGTTGACTTCGGATCTCGGGAGGTTCTTGGGCTGCAATGCCTTCGGGCCGATCCATTCGTAGTTGGACGCGGTGTGGAAGTCGCGCAGCAGCCGGCCGCGCCGGTCCACGCGCACGCCCATCCGCAGCTCGCGCAGCTTCTCCAGGTCGGCGCCCCGTTCCAAGCCCAACGCGGCCCCTAGGAGGCCGATCACGCCGGACTTGGTCGGCACTCGTCCGGTCATGCGGGTGTCCATGGCCGGGCGGTCGCCCCACGACTGCATCGGGCCGGCGAGGCGCAGCAGCAGGACGCTGACGCTCATGGCGCCCCGCGCAGCGTCGCGGCCGTGTACGCCTCGATCTGGTCGAGCAGGTCCGGCAGCGGGACCGATGCGCCGAACGACTCGGCCAGCCGGCCGCGGGCCTTGTCGCCCCGCTCGATGTAGGTCGCGAGGACCTTCCCGGCGGGGCTGCCCCAGTTGGCCTCGACGTCGTCGTGCTCTTCGGCGAGGCGGACCATGGAGGCCGCCGCCCTGCCGTCGGTCTCCCAGATCGGCCGCTCGAAGGCGGTCACGAGGTTGACCGGGGCGTCGGACCGGGCCGAGACCACGAGCAGGTGCGGGCGCGTGGAGTGGCCGAACGTGTTCTGGTGTCCCGAGGGGATCGACAGAGCGAACGACCTGATGAAGTCCTTCGCGACCTTCGCGGTCGGGTCCACGGAGGCCTCGGCCGCGCCGAGGTTGTCGAAGAGCTGGTGCACCGCGATCGTGGCGAACCGGTAGTACGTGGCGGCGTTGAACTCGACGGTGCCGAGCATCGTCGCGGGTCCGCCTTTGGAGGGGCCCGAGTCGAGTACGTCGCCGTTGCCGCCGGTGCGGAAGTCGTCGACGGTGGTGAAGTAGTCGAACTCGACCTTCGTGTCGTGGGTCGACAGCGCGTGCGCGACCTGCACCGATCCGTCCACATTGAACTCGGTCCGGTCGGCGACCATGCGGCCGAACAGCGCGATCTCGGGCGGGTAGGGCCGGCCGACGAGGAAGTCCCACAGTCCGTCTGGCGCAAGGGCCTCCGCCAGCGCCGCGGTGGCCGCGTCGGCGGCCTTGGCGAGCTCCGCGGCGGTGAGCGTCGCGTCGGCGACGGCCTTGGGGTCCTTCTTCTCGTTCTTCAGCTTCTTGCGCTTCGCCTCGAGGAGTTCGCGTTCGCTCGCGGTTCGGGCGTCCCGCGCCGTCTCCGCCAGCTCGGGCCAGCGCGGCGCCAACTTTGCCGCGATCTCTTCGACACCGCTGCGTTGCAGGAAGAACGTGTAGGCGGTGCGCGTACGGTTGGACGCCTTCCACTTGTCGGTCAGGGTCGCGACGGCCCCGCGGGCCAGGACCGCGGCGGTCGCCGCGTGCTCCTCGTCCCCTTCGTGACCGAGGCACAGCTTCTCGGCGATCGCGTCCTGGAGCCGTTCGGTCCGCATCGAGCGGTCCTCGGGTCGCACCTCGGCGAGGAGGTGGCGGCGGGTCGCCCGCTTCCAGGACTGGGAGGAGACGCGTGCGCGTCGCACCCCGCCGTACACGGCGTCCTTGGGGCTGCCGGAGTCGTCGCGGTTGAGATTGGAGGGCGGCATGGTCTGGAGGACGTGGAGGTCGAGGAACAGACGGTTCGTCACATCGCGGCCTTTCATTGTTCGGGTGCGGAAGGTTCGGAGGGGGTGTCGACGGGCTGCTTGTACTGGCGGCCCCAGTTGCGGCACAGTCCGTCGCGGCGCGAGGGGTCGTCCCAGGCCCAGACCGCGGCGTAGACGCGGTCGTAGTCGAGGCCGATGCGGTGGTTCTTGAGCATCGTCACGAGTCGGCGGAGGTGGCCGACGAGTTCGGTCTGGCTGGTGGAGCCGCCGATCCGGTTCATCAGGGCGTCCAGGCCCTGTTTCCCGACCGATTCCTGTGCCAGGAGCCGGGCTGCGGCCCGGCCGACGTCCATACCGCGCCGGTGCATCCTGGCGCCCGTCGACTGCTGGTGGATGCCGAAGAGCACCAACGTCTCGTGTTCGGCGCGGAAGCGGCCGGCCGCGTCGCCGCCCTTGGTCAGGTCCCAGGTGGTGTAGAAGTCCCACATGGCCGGGATGCCGCCGGGCTCGTGGCCGGCGCCGCGTCGCAAGGCGGCGGTCTTCGCCGAGGCTTCGAAGGCGTCGGGGTCGAAGCGGTTCCAGAACTTGCCGGTGTCGCGGTCGTCGCTCACGTGGTGGTCCCTTCGGGGTGCTCCGATTGGAGGCGCAGGTGCGTCTTGGCCGCGGCCCAGATCGCGGTCTCGGCCGCGGCGGCGCTGTATTCGCGCGTGGTCTTCTCCTCGGTGACGGTTCGCCCCGCTACGGCGCGGGGTCCCACGATCGCGAGGAGTTCTTCGAACACGTCCAGGGCGTGGCCGCGCAGGCCGCGTTCCCAGTTCCAGGACGCGAGCCGCACTGCTTCGCCGTCGCCGCGGCAGATCTGGAGTGCGCGGAGGTACCGGCGCGCGAGCGGGTCGATCCTGTCGAGGAGGAGGTCGGTCGGGTCGAGGCCCTTGTCGCCGCCGCCGTCGCCTCCGGCGGCCTTGCGCAAGTGGTCCCAGGCCTGGTCGAGGGCCTTCGCCATGTCGTGGATCTGTCCTGCGGCGGCGGCGATCGCGTTGCGTTCGGGCCAGTCGCGCTCGGTCATGAGCGCGGCGACCGGCACGGGGATGCGGTCGTGGAAGATGCCCTCGCACCGGCCCGGAGGCGAGGTGTACTTCGCGCCGTAGACGCTCACCGTCAGGGGGAAGTCGATCGGGAGGTGCAGTTTCGCCAGTTCGGCGACGGTTTGGAGCTGCCTGGCGAGGCGTTCGCTCTCCTCGTCGTCGGCGAACTTCTTCGAGACGGCGAGTTTTCGCGGGAGGGCGAGCAGCGATTGGAGCCCCCACCAGGTGCCGTGGTCGTGGGGGTGTCGCTTCGCCACGAAGGTGCCCGCTTCCCCCTTCTTGCCCTTCCGGGCCCACACCGTGTGCGGCTCGTACTCGGGGACGGTCGAGTATTCGATGCCGGGGAAGACGAGCGCGCCCACGACGGTCCGGGGATCGTCCGCGTCGTCGGGGACGAGGCGGATGCTTCGGGACAGCTGCGTGAACAGCCGCACGCGATGCCCCGGTCGCAGGTCGGTCCTGACGCGCCCTTCGTAGGCGCGCGGCGGCAGCTCCCAGTGGGGCAGGTCGTCGGGTTCGAGCCCGCCGCCGAGGATCGGCAGGTTGAGCATGATCGTCTCGAAGAGGTTGCGGCCCTCGGGGATTGCCACACCGAGGATGCCGAGGGGTCCGGCGCCGACGCCGTCCTTCGGGCTCGGCTTCGGTCCCCCGGTGTCCCAGCACAAGGTATGGATCAGCCACAGCGCCGCGTCGCCGGGCGTCATCGTGTAGCCCTGGCCCTCGACCGTGGAGGTGAAGAGCGGGACGTTGTTGCCGGTCGCCAGGGTGGTCACGAGCTTCGTCAGGCCCTCGGCCCGGTCGGCGGCGGGCAGGCGCCCGGCTCCGAGCTGGGCGAACGGCCGCTCGGGATCGAACAGGTCGAACTGCTCATGCCATTGCTTGAGGTACCCGTCAACGGCTGCGGCGAGACCGCTCGTCTCCGGCCCGGCCTCAAATCGCGCGACCCAGTCGAGTTCGTCCTTCGGCGCGCCCGACGCGCGCATGACCACGGGCAGGAACAGGTGCCGCAGGAGCGCGGGGAGCATGGTCTCCAGCGGCAGGTCGAGCCGGAGAACGCGGTCGGAGCGGACCAGCGCGTCCCGCAGCGAGAGCTTGTCGCGCACGCGGTGTTCGCCGTTCTGGAGGACAGCGGGAATCCACGCGGAATCAGCCAAATTAAACAATCTGGACAGTCCTTAGGGGTTGAGGAGAGGAATCATCATATGCCGCAGCAGAGCGCATCGAGACCCGGGTGTCACTCTGGGTTACGGCTCGAACAAGCCTTTGAGTGTTCGAACCGGCCAGGCGCCGGACCCTCGGCCGGGCCTGCTCAGGAGGCGCGACTCGATCTCGTCGCCCGGGCACTCGTCCGTGCAGCCCTTGGGGGTTCGCAGGGGTGCGGCGGTCGCCGTTCCGGTCGTGTCGATCCGGAGCCTGCCGTCCACGGCGTAGACGGCGGTGACCTCGGCGGGGCCGTCGAAGTTCGCGGGCAGCTCGACGGGATAGGTCTCGGCGATGCCTCTCGCGTACGCGCTCGCGAGTCGGCGGCGGTGTTCACGGGACAGGCCGGCGACTTCCAGGATCACCGGCGCCCCGGCCGACGCCAGCCACATCAGCGCCTCCTCCAGGCAGCGCAGCTCGCAGGCGCAGTATCCGGCAGCGTCGGTGAGGGCGATGGCCTTCGACGCGAAGCCCGCGAACTGGATCGTCACCACCGAGCCCTTGGCTTCCTTGTCCCGGTTCTCCCGCGACTTCGGGACGGGGAGCTGCACCGACTCCCACAGCTGCCGGTTGACGTCGACCGTCGCCGGCAGGAGCGTTCGGCGGTCGGCGGACTGGTAGAACCAGGTGCCGTCGAGTGCCGGCTGCGCCTTGTACGACAGCAAGGGCGCCAGCGAACCGTCGAGACCCTCGGCGGTCAGCTCCGCGTCGATCGCGCTCGACCAGGTGAGGCGGGACGGCTCGTCGGGAACGCCGAGGTGGAACCCGCCCAGCTCGAAGCGCTCGATCAAGGTCCGCGCCGCCTCCCATACCGAGTCGGCGGTGAGCGCCGCGTCGACCAGGAACAGGGCGGGCTCGTCGCGTGCCCGAACCGCGGCCGCCAGCGCGTCAGGTGCAGACCGGCCGCGCCCCTCGGTGAGCTTCGTCCACATGGCCGGGAAGCGGTCGGTGCCGTTGAGGTGCCAGATGCGGTCGACGGCCTGCTCGTTCGCCGCCAGCGTCAGGTGATCGATGCGCTCGGCGAGGGCCAGGTTGCGGTCGGCGAGCCAAGGGTTCTGCGAGATCATCTTGTTCTCCAGCAGGCTGCTGGCGATCTTGTCGGCCACGGCCACGTATCCGGCCAGCGCGTACTGCTCCCCTGTCGTGAGCCGCCCGCGCGGCATGGCGTCGAGTGCCGAGTCGAACCCGGTCAGCCGGGCCATGACCTCCGGGACGGCGCGCTGGTAGGCGCCCCATCCGGCGGGCGCGCCGACGCTTCCGGGGTTGAGGGCGATGTCGCGGGCGGGCGAGGAGAACACGCCGTGGTGGCCCTCGAGCACGTAGATCAGCCAGTCGGCGCCGCGCAGCGACGGGTCGCCCGAACCGCGGATGTACTGGTTGAACAGGAACCTGGTGAGCACCGCATGGGGCACGTCCGTGCTGCCGCGCGGGGCCGCCGGATCGTCGTGGAGGCCTTGGGCGTCGAGTTCGGGGGCGGCGACGGCGCCGACGTCGCCCCGGTTGAACGCGACCGTGGCCTTGCCCCAGTCGTGCATCCCGCAGATCCACATGAAGCACTGCCGCCCTCGGTCGGCGCTGGCGCGGTCGAGGGCGTCGCGGAGGCCGCGCGGAAGGTACGCGTCCCAGACCAGCGACCCGACCTGGGCGGTGTCGATGAGGTGGACGATCAGCGGGTACGGGTGGAAGGCACCCGACGCCTTGAACGTCTTCCCGAGCACTGCTTGAAGTCGCGCGAGCAGCAGGTGACGTTCGGGTTCGTCGGCCATCGCCCTCGCGATCTCGAGGAGGCTGGTGCCGCCGGTGTTCGCGGGGTCGGTCGCGGCGTCGCTCATCTGCACATTGGACCCCGCCAGTCGCATTCACGCAACTCGCAAATGGTCTGGAACTGACTGGACGACCGGTCGGGACCGTGGGTTATTCACGGATCGATCGGTGACGAAGCAGGGTGGTTGGGAGCGCTCGACTCTTGGACGATGAATTGCAGCGAAGACCGCGATGCAAGGGGAGTGCTGGTGGGAGATCGATACGAGGCGTTCTGCATGGCCGATCCGTCGTTCTACGACGCCATGCACTCCGAGGCCACGGCCGGCGCCTCGTTCGCCGTCGCGGGGCGCGAACTCCCGGAGGGTTGGCGGTGCTCGGAGAAGGACGACTGGCTGACGGTCCGCCGCAACGACGTCGCACTGCCGTTGCAGGGTTGGAAGATCCACTCTTCCGCCACATTGGACGGCGCAGAGGAGGTCCTCGCGGCGGTGTGGGAGTACTGCGTGCCGCGCGGCATCCAGTTCAAGTTCCTGCGCTCGCCCTCGGCGTTCATGGCGCGGGTGTCGAAGTACGCGCCGCGGGGGTTCTCCGGCAAGCTCGTCACGATCTATCCCGCCGACGACGCCGAGTGCGAGCGGATCCTCACCGAGCTGGGCGCCGAACTGGAGGGCGCGGCGGGCCCGTACATCCTCAGCGACCTGCGCTGGGGCACCGGGCCGCTGCACGTGCGCTACGGGGCCTTCACGAACCGCTTCACGACCGACCCGAGCGGGGCCGTGGTGCCGGCGCTCGAGGACGGGGAGGGGAACCTCGTCGCCGACCGGCGTGACCCGGTCTTCTACCTGCCCGAATGGGTCGAGCTGCCCGAGTTCTTGGCGCCGCATCTGAAGGCGCGCGGCGAGGTCACCGTCACCGACATCCCCTATGCGATCGAGAAGGTCCTGCACTTCTCCAACGGCGGCGGCATCTACCTGGCCCGCCATCGCGACGGCCGGCAGGTCGTGCTGAAGGAGGGCCGCCCCCACGCCGGGCTCGACGCGTGGGGCGAGGACGCGGTCCAGCGGGTCGAGCGCGAGCACGAGATGCTGGTCCGGCTCGCGGGGATCGAGGGCATCCCGGAGGTGTTCGACCTGTTCTGGCTGGGCGAGCACCGGTTCCTGGCGATGGAGTACGTCGAGGGCGACGTCCTGTCGAAGGCGGTGGTCACGCGCTACCCGCTCATCGACGCGACCGCCGGGCCCGAGGAGTACGAGGCGTTCACCAAGTGGGCCATCAGTGTCCATGACCGCCTCGACGCGATTCTGGCGGCCGTCCACGACCGCGGCATCGCCTACGGGGACCTCCACCTGTTCAACGTGATCGTGCGGCCCGACGGGTCGCCGAGCCTGCTCGACTTCGAGGTGGCCGGCCCGGTCGGGGCCGAGCGGCGCGCGGGCCTGGGCAACCAGGGCTTCGCCGCGCCCCGGTCGGTCACCGGCGCCGCGGCCGACCGGTACTCCCTCGCGTGCATGAAGCTCGCCCTGTTCCTGCCGATGACGAACCTGCTCGGGCTGCACCGCTTGAAGGCCCGCCACTTCGCGCAGATCATCACGGCGCACTTCCCCGTCCCGGCGGGGTGGCTCGACGACGCGCTGGAGCAGATCGCGCCCGCCCCGTTCGACTACGAGGCGCCGACGACCGAACCCGAGCCCGAGGCGTGGCCGCCGCTGCGCAGCGCCATCGCCACCGCGATCATCGCCAGCGCGACCCCCGAGCGCGAGGACCGGCTCTTCCCCGGCGACGTCCAGCAGTTCGAGTCGGGCGCGCTGGGACTGGCGTACGGGGCGGCCGGCGTGCTGTACGCGCTGGAGGCGACCGGGGCCGGGCGGTTCGACGTCGGCGAGGACTGGCTGCGGACGCGGTCGCTCGACCCCGCGCCCGGGTCCCGCCTGGGGCTGTACGACGGCCTGCACGGCGCGGCGTTCGCGCTCGACCGGCTCGGGCACGGGCAGGCGGCGCTGGACGTGGCGGACATCGTGCTCGGCGAGGACTGGGAGTCCTTGGGCGGGGACCTGTTCGGGGGCCTGGCCGGGATCGGTTTGAATCTGCTCCATTTGGGACGGTCGCACGGGGAGTCGGGCCTCGCTGAGGCGGGCCTGCGGTGCGCGGCGCTGGTGGCCGACCGGCTCGAGGCCGAGACCGGCACCGCGAAGACCAGCGGCGGGCGCGAGCCCCTCGCCGGGCTGATGCGCGGCGGTTCAGGGCGGGCGCTGCTGCTCATGGAGGCGTACGACGCCACCGGCGACAAGGGCTATCTCGACGCGGCCGCGAGTGCGCTGCGGGCCGATCTGCGGCGGACCGTGGTGCGCGACAACGGGTCCGTCGAGGTCGACGAGGGGTGGCGGACCATGCCGTACCTGGACGCGGGGAGCGTCGGCGTCGGCCTGGTGCTCGACCGGTTCCTCGCCTACCGCGACGATGCGGACCTGGCCGCGGCGGCCGAAGGGGTCGCCCTGGCGGCGCATTCGCCGATGTACATCCTGCCGGGCCTGTTCACCGGCCGCGCCGGAATCCTCCTCTACTTGACGCAGCGCAGCGCGCACCCGCTCGCCGATCCCTTGGTGCGCAGGCAGATCGGGGCGCTGTCATGGCACGCCCTGCCGTTCGGGGAGGGCATGGCCTTCCCCGGGACCGGGTTGCTGCGCCTGTCGATGGACCTGGCCACGGGCGGTGCGGGCGTCCTGCTCGCCCTCGGCGCGGCCATGCACACCGCGCCCGTCGGCCTGCCCTTGACGCCCGAACGGGCACCCCAGACTCCCGCGCAACCGGCGCGGGCGAACGAAATACCCGAGTGAACGACGACGAAAGGAAGACGACATGGCTCTCCTCGATCTGCAAGGCATGGAAGGCAAGGACGAACTGTCCAACACCGGGAGCAGCTCCAGCGGCCACTCCTGCCCGAGCAACCTGAGCGCCGCCCTCTGCGGCGGCACCAGCGGCCTGAGCATCCTGCTCTGCCACTAGTCGCCTGATCGCGGCCCCGGACAAGTCACCGATGTCCGGGGCCGCGATCCGTGAACGGAGTCGGAATGGCCAAAGGAGCAGGGGTCTCGGCGACCGCGGGGGCGCCGGCGGGAGCCGAGGCGGCGAACGCTGCGAGAGCGCGGGCCGAGGCGTTGCAGGCGTTGACGTTCGGGGCGGTCGTGCGGCGCTCCCGCGGCAGGCTGCCGCTCATCGGGGCGTCGGCGCTGGTCGGGTCGCTGAGCATGCTGGCGCTGCCGTTGGCGATGGCGCAGGCGGTGGACGCGATCGTCGCCGGCCGCGGCGCGGGCGTACCGGTCGCGGTCGCCGCGGGCCTGATCCTGCTCGGCGTGGCGTGCGACCTGGTCGACGCCTTCGCGGGGACCGCGTGCGCGGCCGACGCCGCCGCGTGGCTGCGGACCGGGCTGGTGCGCCGGGTCCTGGGCGCGCCGCATCGGGCCGACCGGTTCGATTCGGGGGATCTGGTCGCGCGGGTCTCGGCGGGCGCCGCCGACGCCGCGCACGCGGGCCCCAGCGCGGTCGCGCTCATCGCGGGCCTGGTGCCGCCGTTGGGGAGCCTGGTGCTCCTGGCGTGGCTGGACTGGCCGCTCGCGGTGGCGTTCCTGGCCGGGCTCGCTCTGGTCGGGATGGTGCTGCGGCTGTTCGCGAAGGAGACCGCGGCGGCCGCATTGGACTATCAGGTGGTGCAGGGCCGCATGGCGGCCCGGTTGTCGGAGGCGCTGGCGGGCGGGCGCACGATCGCGGCGGCCGGCACCAAGGGTGCCGAGACGCGGCGGATCCTGCGGGACCTGCCGGCCTTGGCCGAGCACGGGCGCGCGACGTGGCGGGCGCTGTCGGCGGCCGGGGCGCGGGCCGCGATCGCCGGACCGCTCGCGATGATCGGAGTGCTGGTCACCGCCGGGTTCATGTTGAGCCTGGGGCGCATCAGCGCCGGTGAACTGCTGGCGGCGGGCCAGTACGCGATGATCGGCGCCGGGCTGGGCTCGCTGACGGGCGTGGTCGCCGGGGCGGCCCGGGCGCGGGCGGCGGTCGCGAGGCTCGCGGAGGTGCATGAACTGGCGCCCATGGCGTTCGGGGGCCGGGAGCTCCCGGGGAGCGGGTCGGAGACGCGGGGGCTGAACGGCCGATCGGTCAAGGCCGGCCGACTCGAATTCCGGGAAGTCGCGGTCGCGGGAGACGCGGGTCCACTGCTCGACGGGGTGTCGTTCGTCGTGCCGGGTGGCGCGGTCGCGGCGGTGGTCGGGGCGTCGGGGTCGGGCAAGTCGGTGCTCGCGCAGGTCGCGGCCCGGCTGCGCGATCCCGAGGGTGGGGTGGTGCTGCTCGACGGGGTGCCGCTGCCGGAGTTGTCGCGGGAGGCGCTGCGGCGGGCGGTCGGGCACGCGAGCGAACGGCCGGCGCTCGCGGGCGAGACGCTGGCGGATGCGATGGGGCCGGGGCGGAGCCGCGTTGAGGTCGAGGCGTCGGCGAGAGCGCTTGGCGCTCATGCGTTCGCGGTCCGGCTTCCGGAGGGGTACGACACGGAGTTGGCGGTCGTGCCGATGTCGGGCGGCGAGGCGCAGCGGATCGGGCTCGCGCGGTCGTGGCCGGCCGAGCGGGTGCTGGTGCTGGACGACGCGACCGGGAGTCTGGATGCGGTCAGTGAGCAGCTCATCGAGGACGCGTTGGCCGAGCGCGGGAGGACCCGGCTGGTCGTGACCCACCATGTCGCAGCGGCGGCGAGGGCGGATCTGGTGGTCTGGCTCGAGGTGGGAACGGTGCGGGGCGTCGGCGCGCACGCAGCACTGTGGACCGATCCGGACTACCGGGCGGTGTTCGCCTCATGAGCACGGCAGGGTCGCGGCCGTGCCGCGGACGCTCAGGGAGCCCGGCGCGGTGGAGCCCGGGCGGGGCCCGCCGGCTCCGCCCGCACGCCGCGAACCGACCTGCACGCGTCCGGCCGCCGATCCGAGAGTGCGAGGGACTCCCCCAGTGAGACGTGAACTGCGTTATGCCGCATCGGGACTGCGACCCCGCGCGATCACCCGCCTGCTCGCCTGGTCGGTCCTGGAGACGCTGCCGACCGCCCTCTTCGGGCTCCTGGTCGCCCGGGCCGTGGACGACGGGTTCTTGGCCGGGCGCCCGTGGACCGGCGCCGCTTGGCTCGGCGGGCTCCTGCTCGCGGCCGCCGTCGGCGCCGTCGGCTCCCGGCAGGTCTACGCCGGGCTCGGCGCGCTGGTCGAGCCGTTCCGCGACCGCCTCGTGCGGCTCGTGATCGGCCGCGCCGTCGGCGCCGCCGTCGCCGGGCGGCCCGAAGCCGGGGCGCTGTCGCTGCTGACCCGCCAGGTCGAGATCGCCCGCGACGCGTACGCGGGCGCGGTCCTGTCGATCCGCGGCTGCCTGGTCGCCACCGTCGGCGTCACCATCGGGCTCCTCGCCCTCGACGGACGACTCGCGCTCCTCGTACTGCCGCTGTTCGGCCTGGGGCTCTTGGCGTTCGCGTGCACGCTCGGATACGCCGCCGACCGCCAGCGCGAGGCCGCCGTCGCCGATGCGGCGCTCACCGACCGGGTCGGCGAGGTCGTCAGGGCGGTCCGCGACCTCGCGGCCTGCGGCGGCGAGGCGCACGGCGCCTCGCTCGCGGCCCGGCCGATCGAGGCGCAGGCCGCCGCCGAGCGGGCGCTGGCGCGGGCGGCGGCGCTGCGGTCGGTGTGCTTCGCGATCGGCGGTTGGCTGCCGCTGCTGGCGATCCTGGCCGCCGCGCCCGCGCTGACCGACAGCGGCGTGAGCGCCGGCGCGATCACGGGCGCACTGTTCTATGTGCTCACCGGACTCCAACCCGCGCTGACCGCCTTGGTGTCGGGGCTCGGCGGCAGCGGGCTGCGCCTGTACGTCGCCTTGAGCCGCATCCTGTCCCGCGAACCGGTCACGTCGGCGCGCGGGGCGAAGCCGGCATCGATCGGCGAGGGGTCCGTGCTGTCGGCTCGGGGTCTGACGTTCGCGTACGGCCCCCATGCCGCCCCTGCGGTCCGGGATCTGGACGTGGCGGTCATGGACGGGGACCATCTGGCGGTCATCGGCCCCAGCGGGATCGGCAAGTCCACGCTCGCGGCGCTGCTGTGCGGGACGCTGCGGCCCGACGCGGGGACGGTCGCCTACGGCGGGGCCGACGCCGCCGGGCTCTCGGCCAGGGAGCTGGCGCGGCGGCGGGTGCTCATCCCGCAGGAGGCCTACGTCTTCACCGGTACGGTCCGCGCGAACCTCGCGTATCTACGCCGCGACGCCGACGATGCGGCGGTGCTGGCCTCGGCGGAGGCGGTCGGAGCGCTGGCGCTGGTGGATCGGCTCTGCGGGCTCGACGCCGAAGTGGACCCGGGGCGGCTGTCGGCCGGGGAGCGCCAGCTCGTGGCACTGGCCCGCGCGCACCTGTCACCCGCGCCGATCGCGATCCTCGACGAGGCCACCAGTCACCTCGACCCGGCGGCCGAACGTCGCGCCGAGGCGGCGTTTCGCGCCCGCGGGGCGCTCGTGGTCATCGCGCACCGGCCCGGGTCGGCGCTGCGCGCCGAGCGGATCATGGTGATGGACGGCCAGAGCGCGCTCGTGGGCGACCGCGAGTCCCTGCGGGAGGCGTCGGAGCTGTTCCGGGAGTTCCTCGCGCACTGGGGCGAGGAGCCGGTTCAGATCCAGCCGGCCTCCTGAGCGATGCGGACCGCGTCGATGCGGCTGCGCGCGCCGGACTTGTGGATCGCGTTCGACAGGTAGTTGCGGACCGTTCCGACCTCCAGGAAGAGCTTGTCGGCGATGTCGCGTGTGGTCGCGCCGGTGAGGATGAGGCCCAGCACTTCCTGCTCGCGCGGGGTGAGCGGGTTGGCGCGGGCCCGCAGTGCGGCCACGGCGACCCGGGCGTCGAGGACGGCCTCGCCGCGCGAGAGGCGGTGTATGGCCTCGACGAAGCCCTCGAAGGTCGCGTCGGTGGTCATGACGCCGACGCGCGGCACCAGCCAGGTCAGGTCGGGGAGGACGCCGGCGGAGCGTCCGGGGTCGATGAGCAGCAGCACGCCCGTCTCCGGCAGCGCCTCGCAGAGCACCGTCAAGGTCTCGGAGGGCAGTAAGCCCGCCTCGTGGACGAGTATGTGCGGCCGCATTCTGGAAGCGGCCGCGATCACGTCCTCATCGCAGTCGAGATCAGCGACGACTGTGATGCCGTGGGCCTTGTCGAGGCCGCGCGCGAGCGCGGTCCGCCACAGGCTCTTGTCGTGTTTGAGGAGAACCCGGATCATCGTTACCCATCTATCGCGATGCACGGTCATCCGGCGAGGCCCCCACCGCTTCGCCTGGTTGTGTAGTCGCCCCCCTACCCTGTCGAGGGTACCGGTACCAAAGGCCGTTAAACAATATGAACAAGACTGATCATTGACAAACCGGGGGTAAATGATCTTGGGGTCCGTCGAATGATCGTGGGCCTCATTCCTCCTGGCACGTGGCGAGGTTGCGTTCGAGGCGGTCGAGCAGGACGGCGAACTGCTCGCGGTCGGCGCCGCTGAAGCCGTCGCAGGTGATGGCGTCGAGGCGGCGCCAGGAGTCCTCGATGCGGCCTTGGAGGTCGCGGCCCTGCGCGGTGAGGGCGACGACCGAGACGCGGCGGTCGGCGGGGTCGGGTCGGCGCTCGACGAACCCGGCGCGTTCGAGGCGCTGGAGCATCTTGGTGACGGTGGAGGGGTCGGTGCCGATCTCGGCGACCAGGCGCGACTGGCGGGTCTCGCCGTGGTCGGCGAGGTGGCCGAGCATGATCTCCTGGCCCGGGTAGAGGCCGATCTCGCGCAGGAGGCGGGCCGCGGCGACCCGGTGGGCGCGCCCGACCCTGAAGAGGGCGTGGCCGATCCCGCCGACGCGCGAGGCGGTGTCGCAAGGGGCGTCGTCGAGTGCGGTGCCGTTGCGGGAGGGGCTGTCCCGCAAGGCGCCGTCGCTCGCGGCACTGTCGTTCAAGGCGCTGTAGCGCGCGTCGCTTTCGCGTGCCCCGGTGGTGGTGCGGCTGCCGTCCATACCCCGAGCGTAGCAATAGTTGGTCGGCCAATGATATTGTTGGCTGACCAACTGATTCCGGCGTGACGCCGGACAGGACGACCGGAGGAGGCCTCCCATGCCCGCAGTGACCGCACCCGACATCCTCGCGCTGCCGCGCCTCGACGCGCCCGCGCTGGAGTCGCGTCCCCGCGCGGCGGCCAAGGTGTCGGACTCGATCCGCACCCTCGAAGGCGGCGGCTTCCCCGTCCGCAGGCCCTTCCCCACGCCCAGCGTCGCCGACGCGGGCGACCCGTTCCTCCTGCTCGACCACATGGTCGCCGCCTACGAGCCGCACGAGGCCAAGGGCGCGCCCTGGCACCCGCACCGCGGCTTCGAGACCGTCACCTACCTCATGGACGGCACCTTCGTGCACACCGACTCCCACGGCGGAGGCGGCGTGATCCGCGGCGGCGACACCCAGTGGATGACCGCCGGCTCGGGCCTGCTGCACGACGAGCTGCCCTCGGAGAAGCTCGTCATGACCGGCGGGGACTTCGACGGCGTCCAGCTGTGGGTGAACCTGCCCAAGCGCGCCAAGTGGAACCCGCCGAACTACCAGGACATCCGCGGCCCGGGCCTGACGCTGGTGGCCTCCCACGACGGCGGCGCGCTCGTGCGCGTCATCGCCGGGCAGGTCGCCGGGCACGACGGCCCCGGGCGCACCTACACGCCGATCACGCTCGTCCACGCCTCGCTCTCGCCGGGCGCGGAAGTGCGGATCCCCTGGCAGCACTCGTTCTCGGCCATGGCGTTCGCCCTCCACGGCGACGGCTACGCCGGCGACGAGCGGCGCCCGCTCAAGGAATCGCAACTGGTCCAGTTCGCCTCCGGCGGCGACTACATCACCGTCGGGGCCGGACCCGAGCAGCCGCACTCGACCGGCGCGATGGAAGTGCTCCTGCTCGGCGGCGAGCCGATCAACGAGCCCGTGGCGCGCTACGGCCCGTTCGTGATGAACTCGCGGGCCGAGATCGTCCAGGCCGTCGAGGACTTCCAGGCCGGCCGCATGGGCGAGATCCCGGCCGGACGCCAGGGCCGCGAGTTCGCCCCCGACCCCGAGAACCCCTGGGTTCCCGAGGTGCCGGGCGGTTGCGAGCAGCTGTAGGCGCACGAGCCCGGTCGGGCCCGCCCGGTGGGGGCGGGCCCGACCGTTCTACACGGCGAAGGGGGCCCGACCGACCGGTCGGGCCCCCTTCGTCTTCAGAGCGGTTAAGGCCGCCTGAACGGTGTCCGGAGCGTCGGGGCCTCCCGTCCCGGCCTCCGCGGCCGCGGGACCGGTCGCACCCAGCGGTTCGACCACCGCGAGCGTCCCCTCGGCGGCGCGGTTGCGCTGCCAGCGCTTGGCGAACCAGCCGAGCACGAAGCCGACGGCCAGGACCGTGACGACCGAGCCGATCAGCGACTCCCAGCCCGGACCGGCGATCCACACGATGAGCAGGCCGAGGCCGACCGTGTACAGCGCCCACAGCGCCCCGCCGAGGGCCGCCATGCGCGCGTACGGTGCACGGCCGCCGCCCGCGGCGACCCACGCGAGCGTGGTCCGCCCGGCCGGCAGGAACCGCGCGACCATCGTCGTCCGATAGGGATGGTCGACGACGGTGCGCTGTATCAGCCCTTCGAGCTTGAGCACGGTACGCGTCACCAGGCGGCTCGCCGTCGCGGCGTCCACGTGCGGCCCGCGCCGGCGGATGCCGGCCCGCACCGCGCGGAACACCCGGTAGCCCAGGAACTCGCCGAGCCACGAAGAGCCGGCCGCGCCGATGATGAGCACGCCGACCAGGAGGGGGTTGCCGAACACGAGGCCGACCATCGCGGTCACCAGCGTCGCACTCGGCAGCATCGGGATGAAGAAGTCAGCGACCACCATCCCGATCAGGATGAGCATCGCCCAGAAGAAGACCATGGGGTCCCCCGTTCACCGATACCTTCGGGGACCCGGACCGGGGGTCGGTCCGGGTCCCCTGCGGCATCGGCTACTTGGACGCTCCGACGAGCTCGCGCTCGTCCTCGGCGCCGTCCTTGGCGAGGTGCTGCTGGAGCTTCTCACCCTCGACGTCCACGTTCGGCAGGATCCGGTCCAGCCACTTCGGGATCCACCAGGCGGCGCGACCCAGCAGGGCCATGACCGCCGGGATGATCGCCATGCGGACCACGAACGCGTCGAAGATGACCGCCGCGGCCAGCGCGAAGCCCATCGCGGCGATGAACGACTCCGGGCTGAAGATGAACGCGGCGAACACGCTGATCATGATGAGCGCGGCGGCGACCACGACGCGCGACGAGTGGCCGTAGCCCTCGGCGATCGCCTGCTTGGGGTCGGCGCCGTGCACATAGGCCTCGCGGACGCGGGTGAACAGGAAGATCTGGTAGTCCATCGCGAGTCCGAAGACCAGGCCGATCATCAGGATCGGCATCATCGACATGATCGGTCCGGGCTGGTCGACGTTGAACAGCTCGGCGCCCCAACCCCACTGGAAGACCGCCACCAGGGCGCCCAGCGCGGCGAACACGCTCAGCATGAACCCGAGGGTCGCCGTCAGCGGCACCAGGATCGAGCGGAACACCAGCAGCAGGATCAGCGCGGCGAGCCCGACGACGATGAGCATGTACGGCAGCAGCGCGTCGTTGAGGTTGTCGGAGATGTCGATGTTCAGCGCGGTCGCGCCGGTCACCGCCCAGTCGGCGTCGGTGTCGTCGGCGAGGACGCCGCGGATATCGTGCACCAGCTGGTTGGTGGCCTCGGCGGCGGGCGCGGTCTCGGGGATGACCGTGACCATCACCGTGTCGCCGGCCTCGTTCGGGACGGCCTGGCCGACCACCGCGATGCCGTCGATGTCGCCCAGTTCGGTCGTGATGTTCTGCGCGGCCGTGATCGGGTCGACGCCGTCCTCGAGGTCGCCGACGATCATCAACTGGCCGTTGAAGCCCGCCCCGAAGCCCTCGGAGATGAGGTCGTACGCCTGGCGCTGGCTCGATTCCTCGGACATCGAGCCGCCGTCGGGCAGGCCGAGTTCGAGGTCGGTGGCCGGGTAGGCCAGGGCGCCCAGGCCCAGGATGCCGACGAGGGCGACCAGGATCGGGTGGCGGGTGACGAACCCGCCCCAGCGCTTGCCGCCGTTGGGTTTGGCGTTGTGGACGCCTTCGTCGATGCGGCGGCGCTGGCGCTTGGTGAAGATCCGCTTCCCGGCGAATCCGGCGAAGGCCGGCAGCAGGGTCACCGCGATGAGCACGGCGATCAGGACGGTCACGGCGGCGGCCACGGCCATCTCGGTGAGGAACGGGATGTTCACGACCGACAGGCCCAGGAGCGCGACGATGACGGTGAGGCCGGCGAAGAACACGGCCGAGCCGGCGGTGCCGACGGCGCGGCCCATGGCCTCGGAGCGGGCCTGCCGGTCTTCGACGCGCCCGTCCTTGGCGAGTTCGTTGCGGTAGCGCGAGAGGATGAACAGCGCGTAGTCGATGCCGACGGCGAGGCCGATCATCGACGCGAGCGTGCCGGTCGACTCGCTGACGTTCATGAACGAGGTCGCGGCGAGGATGCCGGCGGTGGTGAGCATGACGCCGAGCACCGCGGTGATGATCGGCAGTCCGGCGGCCAGGAGCGCGCCGAAGGTGACCACCAGGACGATGAGGGCCACGCCGATGCCGATGAGCTCGGTGGCGCCGGTCTCGGGGATGGACTGGAGCACGTCGCCGCTGACCTCGACGCGAACGCCCTGGTCCTCGGTGTCGGCGATCGCGTCCTCGAGATAGGTGATGGTCTCCTCGTCGAGCTCCATGCCCGGTTCGGAGTAGGTCACCTGCATGACGCCGATGGTCTGGTCCTCGGCGGAGAGCATGCCGATCGGCTCGCCGTTCGGGCCGGTCGCGAAGGGGCTGGTGACGCTCGCGATCTCCGGCGAGTCCTCCATGACGGCGGTGAGGTCGTCGATCACGGCCGCGTTGGAGTCGGCGGTGAGCGGTTCCCCGTTCTCGGACTCGAACACGATCTGGGCGCTGCCGCCGTCCGCGTTCGCCTGGGGGAAGCGCTCTTCGAGGAGGTCGAAGGCCTCCTGGGATTCGGTGCCGGGGAGTACGAACTCGGGGTTCGTCTCCTGCTGAAGGGTGGCGGCTGCGGCGCCCACGCCTCCGACGATGAGGATCCACACGGCGAGGACGAGCCATCGCAGGCGGTAGGACCCTCTGCCGAGACGGTAGAGGAAGGTGGCCACGGTCGGGTGCTCCAATCGGATGATTGGCCGGGCCCGCCAGCCTGCGCTGAAAGGTCGCAGTGGGTGTGCGGCGGGTCCGGTCGGGTGGTGTCCGCCGTCGACGCTGACGGCGCTGGGTTTCCTGGTGTACGTCTGTTCAGTTGTGGGAAAAGGGGTCCGGGTCGGTCAGACTCCGGACGGGAGCGGCTGGGTGATGCCGCGTTCGAAGACGGCGAAGCCCTCGGTGATGACCGCGGCGAGGTCTCTGCCCGTCGGGTCGGCGAGCCAGTGCTCGGTGCAGGACTTGATGGTGACCAGCGCGCCGCCGAGGAGCAGGCGCGGGTGCAGGTCGTCGGGGCCCGAGCCGGTGGAGGCGGCGACGATGTCGATCGCCTCGGCGAACAGCTCCATGAACTGGCCCGACTGCTCCTTGATGAGCGCGGGCGAGGCGTGGACGAGCTGCTCGCGGCAGCGCATCATCTCGATGTCGAAGCGCTCGTCGAAGTGCATGGCGATCGCGGCGTCGCGGAGGGCGTCCCAGATCGGCTGGTGCTGGGCGCGCTCGCGGAGGTCGGCGAGGAGCTTGGAGGTGATCTCGTGGAAGTCGTAGAGGAGCGCGGCTTCCTTGGAGGTGAAGTAGTTGTGGAAGGTGCGGGTCGAGACGCCGGCGTGGGCGGCGATCTCGTCGGCGGTGACCACGTCGAGTCCGCCCTTGGCGACCGCCAGGTGCAGCGCGGCTTCGCTGAGGGCCGCCTTGGTGGCGGCCTTCTTGCGTTCGCGGAGCCCGGTCGGTTCGGTCATGACGGCAACCCTAATCGGGGTTGCCGGTGTTTACAACATTCTCAACCGGAAATTTTGCAGCCTATGCATTTTTCAGGAGAGGGGGGCCACGCAAGTGACTCCGGGCACGGACCACTCGATCACCGGTTCGGTCTCCCCGGTCGGGTCGACGCGGGTGACCGCGCCGGTGTGCTGGCAGGCCACCAGCAGCGTCCCGTCGGCGGTGAGCACCGCGTCGCGGGGCCAGGCCGCGCCCACGGGAACCGAGCGCACGAGCGAGCCGTCGGCCGGGTCGACGGCCACGAGCTGGTCGGTGCCGCGGACGGTGATGTAGACCAGGTCGCGCTCGGGGTCGGCCACGACGGCGGCCGGGGCCGGGGGCGGCGCGCCCTCGTCGAGGCCGATGTCGGGCAGGGCCGCGTAGTCGGCGACCCCGTCGCCGGGCAGGGCCACGGCGGGGCCGAACGAGAACGTCGCCGAGCGCTCGTCGAACGTGCCGACGGCGACGGCGTTCGACAGCTCGCCGGCGATGACGGCGCGGTCGCCGATGAAGGCCAGGTGGCGCGGGCCGAACCCGGGTTCGAGCGCGGTGGTCGCGGCCGGGGTGAGCTTGCCGTCCTCGCCGAGGTCGAAGGCGTGGACGCGGTCGCTGCCGAGGTCGACGGCCAGGACGCGTCCCTTGTGGCACACCACCTGGTGCGCGTGCGGGCCGGACTGGCGGTCGGGCTCGGGACCGGACCCTGAGAGCTTGAACACGTCGGCGGCCGGGCCGAGCTGCCCGTCGTCGCCGATGGGCAGCACCGCGACCGACGCGCCGGCGCCGTCGCTCGCGCCGTAGTTGGCGACCAGGAGCCAGCGCCCGCTCGGGTCGACCGTGGCGTGGCAGGGGTTGTTGCCGCCGGTGGACTGGCCTTGGCCGACGCGGTCGAGCGTGAAGTCCGCGCCGAGGCGCCAGGCCGCGGCGAAGCCGGGCTCGGTCTCGGTGAGGGTGTAGACCGCTTCGGGCCCGACGTGGACCCACGAGGGGTTCACCACGGCCGCCGCGTCGCCGAGCCCGTCGGGTCCGGCCACGACCAGACCGGGGCCGCCTTCAGTCGTGTAGTCGCCAAGGAGGTACCGCATGGGCCGATCCTAGCCGCCCGCCCGGCGGACGATGAGCCCTCGGGCTCTTACTATTGGTGCCATGTCTCCGAATGGCAAGAGCGACGAACAGTGGCGCGAGCAGCTCACCCGCGACGAGTACCGGGTGCTGCGCGAGGGCGGCACCGAGGCGCCGTGGAAGGGCGAGTACGTCGACGAGAAGCGCACCGGCGTCTACCGGTGCCGGGCCTGCGGGTCCGAGCTGTTCGCCTCGGACACGAAGTTCGACTCGCACTGCGGCTGGCCCTCGTTCTGGACGCCGATGGCCGGCGAGAAGGTGCGGCTGCTGGAGGACGTCAGCCTCGGGATGAAGCGCACCGAGGTGCGCTGCGCGAACTGCGATTCGCACCTGGGCCACGTGTTCTACGGCGAGGGCTGGGACAACCCCGAGGACGCCCGGTTCTGCATCAACTCGATCAGCCTGACGCTGGAGCCCGTGAGCGGCGACGCCGCCGAGTAGCAGGGTCGCGCCCTCCCACTAAGCTCACCTTCGACCCTTCTCCCCGAGAACGAAGTGAGGCCGAGGGTGGAACCCGGGAACATGATCGCTGGCCGCTATCGCCTTGAGCAGCGCATCGCCGCAGGAGGCATGGGCGAGGTGTGGCGCGGCACCGACACCCGGCTCAACCGCGTCGTCGCCATCAAACTCCTCCACGCGGGACTGTCGGGCAACGACCGGTTCCGGGCGCGGTTCCACCAGGAGGCGCAGGCGGTCGCGCAGCTCCAGTCGCCGGGGATCGTCGGCCTCTACGACTACGGCGAGGAGCACGCCGCCGAGGGGCTCGTCTCCTACCTCATCATGGAGCTCGCGCGCGGGAAGGCGCTCGACAATGTGCTGCGGGAGCGGCGTCGCCTGTCCCCCAACGAGACGCTGAAGATCATGGCCTCCGCGGCCGAAGCGCTCGACGTGGCGCACCAGGCCCACATCATCCACCGCGACATCAAGCCGGGGAACCTGCTGGTCGACACCGACGGCAGTGTGAAGATCGTCGACTTCGGCATCGCCGCGTCCAAGGCGAGCGCCGGACTGACCGAGACCGGCACGGTCATGGGCACGCTCGCGTACGCGTCCCCCGAGCAGCTCCAGGGCTCGCAGCTGACCGGTGCGACCGACGTGTACTCGCTGGGCATCGTCGGCTACGAGGCCCTGGCGGGACGGCCGCCGTTCGCGGGGAACGAGCCGACCGCGGCGATCACCGGGCACCTCACCATGCCGCCCCCGCCGCTGCCCCCTGACGTTCCGGGGCCGGTCGCGCAGATCATCATGCGCTGCTTGGCGAAGGACCCGCGCCAGCGGTTCGCCTCGGCGGCCGAGCTGGCTCGGGTGTGCCGCGCGGGCGGCATGGGCGCCGGGACGACGGCGATCATCTCCTCTCCCCCGCCGTCGCAGTCGCCGCAGACGCGGGTGATGGGAGCGGCCGGCGCCGCCGCCGCGGGGATGGCCGCGGGCAGCGTGGCCGCGCACACTTCGGTGCAGCCGGTCCAGCACGACGAGTACGGCAGCCCGGTGACCGGCCAGTACGGGGCCGGGGCGGGCACGGGCCAGTACCGGACCGGGGGCGCCAACGAGCGGTCCCTGCCGCCGCCGCGCGACGCCGAGGAGCCCAAGCGCAGCCCGACCGGTCCGATCCTCGTGACCGTGGCGGGCCTGGCGGTGGTGCTCATCGCGATCCTGCTGTGGTCGCCGTGGAACGACGACGAGGACGGCCGGAACACGGCGGCCGACGCGACCACCGGGGAGTCCGTCGCCGAGACCTCCGAGGAGGCCGCGGCCACCGAGGAGGAGACCACCGAAGAGGACTCGGGGGGCGAGGACAACAACGAGGGCGGGGGCCAGGACGACGAGGAGCAGGAGTCCGAGGAGACCACCGAGGAGGAGGTCATCTCGATCCCCGACGTCACCGGCGACTCGGTCTTCGACGCCATCGAGGAGCTCGAGGGCGAGGGCTTCACCGATGTGAGCACGGAGACCGCGAACGCCGAGGGCGAGGAAGTGCCCGAGGACGCGGAGGCGTGCACGGTCGAGTCCCAGACGCCGCAGGGCGACACGGGAGCCCCGTACTACGCCGACGAGCCGATCACCCTGTCCTACTGGGACGACGGCGGAGGCTGCGGCCTGTAACCGCCGGAGAGCGCACTTGCGCCGCACCGACACAGACGCGGGCCGCGGTCCGAGCCGAAGACCGATGACGGTCCGGCCCGGGTCGCGGCCCGCGGTCGTACCGGCGACCGGCGACCGGCGACCTGCCACACGCCCGCTCCGACGGCCGTTCCGGCCGCGGCGCCCGCAGGTTGTCGCACCCACCGGGCACCGTTGATTCGGGGGCGCTTCGTGCGCCCGATTTGCCGCGAACCTCCGCTCACGTTCACCCCCGCCGCGGCCGCCGCCCCCGATCCCGCCGCTTCGGCGAGAATGGTCGGCATGCCGCAACTGCCCGCACTGCCGATCCGCGCCGCACTGCCCGAGCTGCTCGACGCCGTCGAGCGGACCGGGACCGCCGTGCTCGCCGCGCCGCCGGGCACCGGCAAGACCACCCTCGCCCCGCTCGCCCTCGCCGGCCTCATCGACCCCGGCACCGCCGGCCCGCAGCGCCGCGTCCTCGTCGCCGAGCCCCGCCGCCTCGCCACCCGCGCCGCCGCCACCCGCATGGCCGCGATCCTCGGCGACAAGCTCGGCGAGCGCGTCGGCTACCAGATCCGCGGCGAGTCCCGCCGCTCCGCCGCCACCCGCGTCGAGGTCGTGACCACCGGCGTCCTCCTCAACCGGCTCCTGGCCGACCCCGAGCTGCCCGGCGTCGACCTCGTCGTCCTCGACGAATGCCACGAACGCCACCTCGAGACCGACACCGCCCTCGCGTTCCTCGCCGAGACCCGCCAGATCCTGCGCCCCGAACTCGCGATCGTCGCCGCCTCCGCGACCGCCGACATCGGCCTGTGGACCGCACTCCTCGCGGACGGCGACCGCCCCGCCCCCGCCGTCACCTCCGAGCCGATGCGCCACCCCGTCGCGATGCACTGGGCCCCGCCGCGAGAGCGCATCACCGCCCCTGACGGCATGCGCGTCGACCACCGGTTCCTCGCCCACGTCGCGCACATCGTCGACCGGGCGCTCGATGAGGACGAGGGCGACGTCCTGGTCTTCCTTCCCGGCGCGGGCGAGATCCGCAGGGTGGCCGAGCGGCTGGCCCACCAAGGGGCCGAACACCTCGGTGTCGATATATATCAATTGCACGGCTCGGTGTCGTCGGCCGAGCAGGACCGCGCCCTCGCCCCCAGCGCCCCGGGCCGGCGCCGGATCGTGCTGAGCACCGACATCGCCGAGTCGAGCCTCACCGTGCCCGGCGTCCGCATCGTGGTCGACGCCGGACTCGCCCGCCGGCCCGTCATCGACCACGCGCGGGGCCTGCCCGGCCTGACCACCACGCTCGCCTCCCGCGCCGCCGCCGACCAGCGCGCGGGCCGCGCCGGACGCGAAGGCCCCGGCGCGGTCTGGCGCTGCTGGACCGAGGCCGAGCACACCCGCCGCACCGCCCAGCCCGCACCCGACATCGCCACCTCCGACCTGACCGCCTTCCGGCTCCAGGCCGCCTGCTGGGGCACGCCCGTGGACGACCTGGTCCTGCCGGGTCGCCCGCCCGCGGGCGCGCTCGAAGCCGCCGAGGCGACGCTCCGCTCCCTCGGCGCGATCGACGGGGACGGCGCGGCCACCGCCCGGGGCCGCCACCTCGCCACCGTGGGCCTCCACCCGCGCCTGGCGCGGGCGCTCCTGGACGGCGCCGAACGCGTCGGCTCGGCCAAGGCCGCCGAGGTCGCCGCGCTCCTCGGCCTCGACAAGCGCGGGAGGGGCGACGACCTCCTCGCCCAGTGGCGCCAACTGCGCCAGAGCCGGGACCGCCAGTGGGAGAACGAGGTCAAGCGCCTCGGGCGCAGCGTGCCGAACCGGAGCCGGCACGTGGGCGACGACGAGGCCGCCGCCACCGTGATCGCCCTGGCCTTCCCCGAGCGCGTCGCCAGACGCCAAGGGGGCGCGGCCCCCGTGCAGGCGAAGGCGAGCGCCGCGAACCGCTCGGGCGGGGCGACGAGCGCGCGCCAGTGGCTCACGGTCGCCGGAACCGGCGCGGTCGCCGCCGAGGGCTCGGCATTGAGCGGCAGCGAGTGGATCGCGATCGCCGACGCCGACCGCTCCCCCGGGCGGGCCGCGGCCGTCATCAGGGCGGCCGTGCCGATCGACGGGGAGCTGGCCTGCGAACTCGTGGGCGACGAGTGGTCCGAGCGCGTCGTGTGGGACGCCGAGCGGCGCGACGTCAGCGCTCGGTCGGTGCGGTCGCTGGGAGCGATCGAGGTGTCGTCCAAGCCGCTGGGCCGGCCCGACCCGGCACTGGTGGCGGCGGCGCTCGCCGAGGGGCTGCGGCGCGAAGGGCTCGACCTGCTGACCTGGTCGCAGGAGTCGCGGCGGCTGCGCGATCGGATGGCGTTCTGCCACAGGCAGATCGGCGAGCCGTGGGCCGACGTGTCCGATGCGGCCCTGGCCTCGGGCACCGACTGGCTGGAGCCGTGGTGGTCACGGTCCAAGCGCAGGTCCGATGTGGAGCGGATTCCGGTCGGGCAGGCGCTGCGGAACCTCCTGCCGTGGCAGGCCGGGATCGACGAGACCGCGCCGGAGTCGCTCGCGGTGCCCAGCGGCCGCAGCGCCCGCGTCGACTACTCGGGCGAGGCCCCTGTCCTGGCCGTCAAGCTCCAGGAGATGTTCGGCGCGGACGACGGGCCGCGCATCGCGGGCGTGCCGGTCGTGCTGCACCTGCTCAGCCCCGCCGGGCGCCCGCTCGCGGTCACCGCGGACCTGCGCTCGTTCTGGGAGGGCCCGTACCAGCAGGTGCGCAAGGAGATGCGCGGGCGCTACCCCAGGCACCCGTGGCCCGAGGACCCGTACTCGGTCGCGGCGACCGCGAGGGTCAAGCCGCGGCCGAAGCGCTAAAGCGCGTCGAGCCATTCGCTGAGCGGCAGGAGCATGAACGTGCCCCAGACGGCGGCCGCGATCGTGCCGAGCGTGAAGAAGAAGATCCACGAGCCGGCCGGCAGCGGCGTGATCCCGGCGAGCTGGTCGGCGTCCGACTGGCCCGAGCCGCGGCCGCCGCGCCGGCGCGAGCCGAGCTCCATCACCGGCTTCACCGCGCCGAGCAGGAGCAGCCAGGCCCCGAGGTAGCCGGCGACGGTCTGGACGATCGCGTTGCCGTACCAGGTCGCGGCGAAGACGCCCGCGCCGACCACGATCAGCGCCAGGGCCCCGTACCAGTTGCGGATGAACACGAGCATGACCGCCAAGAGCACCAAGGTGATCCACAGGAGCAGGACGATCCGACCCGCGCCGGTGAGCGCCGCGGCGAGCAGGCCCAGCGCGGCCGGGGCGAGGTACCCGGCGAGGAGGGTCATGGCCGCGCCGAACCCGGTGGGGCGCCCGCGCGAGAACGTCAGGCCCGAGGTGTCGGCGTGGAGGCGGATGCCGGTGAGGCGGCGGCGCATGAGGACCGCCATGAGCGCGTGGCCGCCCTCGTGCGCGATCGTGACCAGGCCGCGGGTCCAGCGCCACACCGGCGCCGACAGCACGGCGGCCGCCGCGGCGGCCAGGCAGACGAGCATGACCCAGACCGGCGGGGCGCTCTGCGTCTGGGTGAGGGTGTCGAAGACGGTCTCGATGGGTTCCACTGGGCCTCGGGTTTCGGGGTGAATCGGACGCGCGGTGAAGGATGATCCTAGCCGCGGCCGTATGGTAGAGAGGAAGAGGCACCTCCTCGTGGAAGGACCGCCCCATGGGCACCGACGACCGCCCCGATCCGCATCTGAGCTTCCTCGAGATGACCGACAGGCTCGTGGAGGACCTGGCGATGCACAACCTCAAGGCCCGCGAGCGGCTGCGGGAGGGGATCGCGTGGCTGGAGGCCCGCCGGGACGGGGCCGACGAGACCGAGAACGCCGACATCGAGATCCTGCTGGCGCAGTGCCACGACGCGCTCAAGCGGATGGAGTCGCTGCGGGGCACCTATCAGGACGTGCGGGCGATCAACGCGGCCGCGCACGCCGAGCACATCGAGTGGCTGGAGAAGCGGATGCTCGGCGGCACCGACTCCCCCGAGGAGCGGCGCGCCCGCCAGGTCCGGCTGGAGCGGCTCCGGGAGGAGCGCCAGGCGCGCATGGACGAGCTCCAGCGGCGCTCGCGCGAGGCGCGGCAGCCGCCCCCGCAGATCGAGGGCGAGGACGGGCCCCGCTGAGGCGGGTGAGCGATAACCATGGGCCGCAAGGGCTTACATGGCCCCGCCGTGCCCGCTCGGGCGCGGCGGCCGATAAGTTCTGCGTACGATCCATTGACATGTACCGATTTGTTCGGTAGGAATGAAGGTCTGGACCAATTGAGAGAGCGCTCTCTCATCTCGAGCCTGATTGCAGATCAGCATCGAGAGAGCGGTCTCTCACTACCCGGCAAAGGAGTCGTCATGGCTGACGTTCAGACCTCCGACCGCACCCGGCTGCGCTGGCGGCCACCGCGCCGGCTCGTGCGCGTGCTCGCCGCCGTCTCGGCGGGCGCGGCGCTCATCGCCTCCGGCGGGCTCGCCATCGTGAGCGCCGGCGCCGAACCCGGGGACGTCTCGGCCGCCCAGGACTGGAACCTGGTCTGGTCCGACGAGTTCAACGGCTCGGCGGGCCAGCTCCCCTCGTCCGCGAACTGGCAGATCGACCTCGGGCACGCCTACCCCGGCGGGCCCGCCAACTGGGGCACCGGCGAGATCGCCGCCCACACGAACAACCCCGCGAACGTCTCCACGGACGGGTCGGGGAACCTCAAGATCACCGCGCTGCGCGACGGCGCCGGGCAGTGGACCTCCGCGCGCATCGAGACCGTCAAGTCCGACTTCAAGGCGCCCGAGGACGGGACGCTGCGCATCGAGGGGCGGCTCCAGCTGCCCCAGGTGACCGGGCAGTCGGCCCTGGGCTACTGGCCCGCGTTCTGGGCCCTGGGCTCGCCGTTCCGCGGGAACTACTGGAACTGGCCGGGCGTCGGCGAGTTCGACATCATGGAGAACGTCAACGGCCAGAGCAACACCCACGCCGTCCTGCACTGCGGCGTCGCCCCCGGCGGGCCGTGCAACGAGTTCAACGGGCTCGGCGCCACCACCCAGTGCGGCGGGGACTGCCACAGCGGCTTCCACACCTACTCGTTCGAGTGGGACGAGTCGGGGGCCTCGGGCCAGCTGCGCTGGTACGCGGACGGGCAGTTGTTCCACACCGTGAACGAGAGCGCCCTGCCCGCCGACACGTGGGCGCAGATGACCGACCACGCCGGGTACTTCGTCCTGCTGAACCTGGCGATGGGCGGGGCCTTCCCCGACGGGGTCTCGGGCCAGGTCACGCCGACGGCGGCGACGCAGCCGGGGCACTCGATGCTCGTGGACTACGTGCGGGTGTACACCGCCGGGGGCGGCGGCACCGGCGAGCCGACCGACCCGCCCACCACCGACGACCCGACCGACCCCCCGGGCGACCAGCGCGACGCTTACGCGGCGATCGAGGCGACCTCGTTCGACGGGTCCTCCTCGGGCCTGCCTTCGGGGTCGGGTGCGATCGGGCCGCTGGGCAACGGCGACTGGGTCCGCTTCGACGACGTGAACTTCGGTTCGAGCGCGCCGCTGGACTTCGTGGCCCGGGTGGCCTCGGGCGCCGGCGGCGGGGTCAGCGGCCTGGTGGAGGTGCGCATCGGCTCGGCCACGGCCAGTCCGATCGGCTCGTTCGCGGTCGCGAACACCGGCGGGTGGACCTCGTGGCGGGACGTGCCGGGGAACGTGGCGGCCACGACGGGCGTCCACGACGTGTACCTGACGTTCACTTCGGGGCAGTCGCAGGACTTCGTGTCGGTCGACCAGTTCCTGTTCAGGCGCTGACCGGGGTGCGGGCGGCGTTCGCGCCGCCCGCGGCGGCGCCTTTCGCCGAGCGGTGACGACGGGTCGCCGCTCGGCGGCGGTGGCGTCCCCGACCGGTCGTCGGTGACGGACGGGACGGTGCTGGCTACGCTTCCTCTGCCGGCGGTGTCCGCGCTCTCGGGCGGGTACGAGATCCGCCCGGTCATGCGGGGCGCGGCCGACGGCCGAGGATTACGGAGGCGGACGAGATGCGTCGAGCGGTTGCGGGACCGGGCGGAACGGTGAGGGGCCCCCGCCAGGGTCGACCGACGCTGGAGGAGGTCGCCGAGCGGGCCGGGGTGTCCCGGGCGACGGTGTCGCGCGTGGTGAACGGGCAGACGACGGTGGCCGAGGAGCTGCGGGAGGCCGTCGAGGCGGCCGCGGCCGAACTCGGCTACGTGCCGCACGCCGCGGCCCGGTCGCTGGTGACGCACCGGACCGACTCGGTCGCGCTCATCCTGCCCGAGTCGCCCAACCGGGTCTTCTCGGACGACCAGTTCTTCCCCAGCGTCATCCGCGGGGTCGCGAGCGAACTCGACGCGGCCGGGAAACTGCTGGTGCTCTTGACGACCGGCTCCGCGGAGGCGCGACTCCGCGCCGAGCGGTACGCCGTGGGCGGGCACGTGGACGGGGTCATGTTCGCCTCGCTGCACGACGCGGACCTGCTGCCGGAGCTCATGCTGCGCCGCGGGGTGCCGGTGGTGTGCAACGGGCTGCCGCACCTGGCGGCGCCGTGCATCGACGTGGACCACATCGGCGGCGTGCGGGCCGCGATCGAGCACTTGATCGCCCAGGGCCGCACGCGGATCGCCACGGTGGCGGGCCCGCAGGACATGGTGGCCGGGCGGGAGCGCCTCGACGGGTACCGCCAGGCGCTCGCGGCGGCGGACCGGCGAGCGATCGTCGCCGTCGGCGACTTCACGGCCGAGTCGGGGCAGGCGGCGATGCGCCAGCTGCTGGCCGACGAGCCGGGCCTGGACGCCGTGTTCGTCGCCTCGGACCTCATGGCCCACGGCGCGCTCCAGGCGCTGCGGGAGGCCGGGCGGCGCGTCCCCGAGGACGTGGCCGTGATCGGCTTCGACGACATCGCCCTGGCCCTGTTCTGCGACCCGCCGCTGACGACGGTGCGCCAGCCGATCGCCCAAATCGGCCGCAGCATGGCGCGGGCCATGCTGCGGCTCTTGGAGGGCCAGGAGGTCGAACCGCTGAAGGTCCTGCCCACCGAGCTGGTGATCCGCGAATCGGCGTGAGCGGGCGGGTCCGCCCGGGCCGCCCGCGGCCTTCTCGGTGCCGAAGCGGGCGAACGGGACGAGGGCCCGATCCCGCCGATCGGGTGCGAGGGCGCCCGGCGCCCGACTGAAAGCGTCCGGACCCTCCGCGGCCTCGGTACGGTCGAGTGGTGCGGCCCGGCACGCCGGGCGCCGACCGGGGGAGCCGATATGAACGACAGCGCGATCTACGACCGGATCGACGAGCTGACCGCAGCGGTGAGCGACCGGATGACGGACTGGCGCCACGACCTGCACCGACATCCTGAGCTGTCCAACCGGGAGGTCGAGACCGCCCGGAAGATCACCGCGCACCTGCGATCCCTGGGACTCGACGACGTCCGCACCGGCATCGCCGGGCACGGCGTGGTCGGGGTGCTCAAGGGCGCGAATCCGGGCGACCGGGTGATCGCGCTCCGCGCGGACTTCGACGCCCTCCCCGTGAAGGAGACCTCCGGGGTCGACTTCGCCTCGACGGTGGTCGACGAGGACTACCCGGGCGGTCCGTTCCCGGTCGCGCACGCGTGCGGCCACGACTGCCACACCGCGATGCTCATGGGCGCCGCCAGTGTCCTCGCGCAGCTCAAGACGGACCTGCCGGGGACGGTCCTGTTCGTGTTCCAGCCCGCCGAGGAGGGACCGCCGATCGGCGAGGCCGGCGGAGCGGCCCGAATGGAGGCCGAGGGCGCGCTCGCGGACCCCTCCCCCACGATGGTCTACGGCCACCACGTCGGCCCGCTGCCGGTCGGGGTCATCGCCTACAACGAGGGCAACCAGTACGCGGCCTCGTGCACCGTGCGGATCCTGATCCGCGGCAAGCAGGTCCACGGCTCGACGCCGTGGGAGGGGATCGACCCGCTGCCGGTGGCCGCGGAGATCATCTCCGGCTGCGGGCAGTTGTACCGGCAGTTCCCGGCGGCCGACCCGTTCACGGTGACCATCGGCCACGTCGAGGACGTGGGCCGGTTCAACATCATCGGCGAGAGCGTGACCCTGCTGGGGACGATCCGCTCCACCGTCGAAGCGGACATGGCGGGCCTCAAGGAGGCGATGCGGCGCATGGCCGACGGCTACGCGCAGGCGCACGGCACGACCATGGAGATGGACTTCCCGGCCGAGGTCCCGGCGGTGCACAACGAGCCGGCCTGGGT
Organism: Glycomyces harbinensis; assembly: GCF_900101745.1. Classification (GTDB taxonomy): domain Bacteria; phylum Actinomycetota; class Actinomycetes; order Mycobacteriales; family Micromonosporaceae; genus Glycomyces; species Glycomyces harbinensis. The sequence continues at coordinate 613,071 of NZ_FNAD01000001.1, forward strand.
CCAGGCGGCACTGCCCTCGCTCAAGCGCGTGGTGGGCGAGGACCACCTGATCACCATGCAGCCGGGGCTCGGGTACGACGACGTCTCGGTGTTCGTCAACAAGTACGGCGGCCTGTACGTCGGCCTGGGCTGCCAGGGCGTCGAGCTGACGGCGACGGGCGTCGAACCGGCCCCGGGCGGCCCCGGCATGGTCTTCAACCACAATCCGGCGTTCTACGCCGAGGACGCCGTCCTGCCCATCGGGGCGAGGCTCCACGCGACCGTCGCGGTCGACCACCTCGCCGGGCGGATCGAGCCGGCGGCCTGAACGGGACGAGGGGAAGGCCCGCTCGCGGCGCGAGCGGGCCTTCCCGCGGGTCGTGTCGGGCCGGCCCTCACGGGCGGGCCGAATGCTTCGCGCGGGGGGCACCCGCGCCTGGTCGAGGCCGCTCTCCGAAACGGGCCGCCGCTGTCGCGGCGGCCGTCCCGTGAGCGGCCCGGCTAGGTGAAGATGCTCACCCCGCCGGGGCCGACCAGCAGGCCGACGATGATGACGACGATGCCCAGGAGCAGCTGTCCTCGGAAGATCATCCAGATGCCGTAGACGACGAGGATGACCGCGAGGATCCAAAGAATCAATGCCATGGCAGACGTATACCCGTGCGGCCGAAAAGTATGTCTACTGTCTTCACGGATGTCCTAGACAGAGGACCGTGGGCGACACCGCGTCGGGTCGTGCGGCGGGCGGCGTGTCGTGCGTTCGCGCACGCAACGGGGCGGCAATGCGGTTTCAGGGCGTGAACGGACCGCGGGAGACCGGATCGGGTGCGGCGGGCCCCGGAACGGGCGGGAATGTCGTACCCGCGTGTTCCACTTGGGTCGTGGAGGTCGCATTGGTGCCCGGTCGGGGCGGTGAGGGCTGGACGAAGCCCCTGCCCGGCGGCGACCCCGCGCACCACCGCGACCTCGCGGCGGCCGTCGCGGCGTACGAGGGCGACCCCGCCGGAGCGCCCCGCTGGGTCGTGGCCGAGGCCGCACGCGACTACCCGCCGCTGCTGGAAGCCGGGGTCCGCCTCGACCGGTGCCGCGACCTGCGGCTCTCCGAGCGCATCCTCGCCCGGGTGGAGGGGCGCGAGCCGCCCGCCCACGTCGTCAGCGCCGACCCCGACGCGGGCACCCTCTTCGAACGCGAGCCCGAGCCCGTCGACGGGCCCGCCCTCCTCACCCGGCTCCAGGCCGACTGGCTCGCCCAGCGCCGCCGCATCGGCGCGGCCGGACTCCCCGGCCTCGCGACCCTGCTCGCCGCCGAGTCCGCCGGGGGCCTGGTCGCGGCCGAGATGAGCCGCGCGGGCGTCCCGTTCGACCGCGGCGTCCACGACCGGCTCCTGCGCGACCTCTTGGGCCCGCGCCCGTCCAAGGGCATGCGCCCCAGGAAGCTCCAGGCCCTGGCCGACAAGGTGACCGCGGCCTTCGGCCACCAGTTCAACCCCGACTCGACCAAGCAGGTCCTGGCCGCCTTCCACGCCGCGGGCGTCGAGGTGAAGACCACCCACTCCTGGGAGCTCTCCTCGATCGACCACCCGGCCGTCGAGGCCCTGAAGACCTACCGCGAGCACGCCCGGGTCTGGACCGGGTTCGGCTGGAACTGGGCCGACGCCTGGGTCGGCGACGACGACGGCGCCGAAGGCGACATGGGGCGGTTCCACCCGGTGTACATCATCGGCGGCGCCGACACCGGCCGCTGGGGCTCGGACGGCGGCGGCGCCCTCCAGCTCCCCCACGCCGTGCGCGAGGCCATCCGGGCCTACCCGGGGTGGAAGCTCGTCGCGGCCGACGCCGCCCAGCTCGAACCGCGGCTGCTCGCGGCCATCAGCGGCGACCAGGCCATGATCGCCGCGACCGCCGCCGACGACCTGTACACCGAGCTGGCCCCGCGCCTGGGCGGGGAGCGGTCCAAGGCGAAGATCGCGCTCATCTCGGCCATGTACGGCGGCACCGCCGGCGACGCGGCGCAGCTCGTGCAGCTCATGCGCGACCGCTTCCCGGCCGCGTTCGACCGGGTCGAGACCGCCGCGCGCACCGGCGAGAAGGGCGGCCTGGTCCGCACCTGGCTCGGCCGGACCGTCCCGGCCCCTTCTGAGCGGTGGTGGCGGTCGCTCAACTCCGAGGACGGGACGAAGACCTCGTCCTCGCGGGGCCGGTTCACCAGGAACTTCATCGTCCAGGGCACCGCCGCCGAATGGGCCCTGGTGCTGCTGGCGCTGCTGCGGCGCGAACTCCACGACGGCGGCCTGGGCGAACTGGTGTTCTTCCTGCACGACGAGGTCATGGTCCACTGCCCGGCCGAGCACGCCGAAGCGGTCGCCGCCGCGATCGAACGCGCCGCCGCGGGCGCCACGGCCACGCTCTTCGGGGACCTGCCCGTCCGCATCCCGCTGCGCCCCAAGATCATCGACAGCTACGCCGACGCCAAGTAGCCTGAAACGCCGCGCCACACCGCCATGCAGTCCGGAAGTAGTAGTACCCGGGTACCACTCGCGTCCCGAAAGTTCGCTCTTGAAACGGATGAACGGCCGCTCCGGCCGCCGTACCGTCGTCATCATGATCGAGATCGAGCATCTGACGAAGCGCTACGGCAAGAAGACCGCCGTGGACGATCTGACGTTCAACGTCAAGCCCGGCGTCGTGACCGGGTTCCTCGGGCCGAACGGCGCCGGGAAGTCCACCACCATGCGCGCCATCGTGGGCCTGGACGCCCCCACGAGCGGACTCGCCCGCGTCAACGGCAAGCACTACTCGGAGTTCCAGTCGCCGCTGTCCGAGGTCGGCGCGCTCCTGGAGGCCAAGTCGGTCCACGCCGGGCGCAGCGCGCACAACCACCTGCTGGCGCTGGCGCGCACGCACGGCATCCCCAAGCGGCGGGTCCAGGAGGTCATCGACCTGGTGGGCCTGCACGAGGTCGCCGGCAAGCGCGTCGGCGGGTTCAGCCTCGGCATGGGCCAGCGCCTGGGCATCGCCGTGGCGCTGCTGGGCGACCCGGCCGTGCTGATCCTGGACGAGCCGGTCAACGGCCTCGACCCGGACGGCGTCAAGTGGATCCGGGTGCTGCTCAAGGGCCTGGCCGCCGAGGGGCGGACCGTGTTCCTGTCCTCGCACCTGATGAGCGAGCTGGCGCAGACCGCCGAGCACCTCGTCGTGATCGGGCAGGGCCGGCTCCTGGCCGACACCACGGTGGACGACTTCGTGTCGGGCAACGGGAAGTCCCGCGTGCGGGTGGTCTCGCCCGACGCCGCGCGGCTGGCCGAGCACCTGGCCGGCCCGGGCATCTCCATCGCCAGCCCCGAGAAGGGCGTGCTGGAGGTGTCGGGGACCGAGGCCGCCGTGGTGGGGCAGACCGCCGCCGCCCACGGCCTGGTCCTGCACGAGCTGCGGACCGACCGCGGCTCCCTCGAGGACGCGTTCATGCAGCTGACCGCCGACGCGGTCGAGTACCGCCAGACCACGGAAGGGGCGACCCGATGACCGCCGCCGCGATGACCGAACGCCCCGCGGCGTATGCGCCGCCGGCGAACTACAAGCTGAGCGCGACGGGCCTGCTGCGCTCGGAGTGGACCAAGCTCTGGACGCTGCGCTCGACGTGGATCGTGCTGCTGTGCGCGGTGGTGTTCTCCGCCGGGCTGGGCGCGCTCGTCTCCGGCACCGTGCCGGCCGACCTGGAGATCGGCGGCGCCGAGAACGCGGTCGGGTTCGCGATGTCCGGTGTGGCGCTCAGCTCGGTGTTCGTCGCCGTGCTGGGCATCCTCACGATCACCGGCGAGTACTCGACCGGTTCGATCCGGTCGACGATGTCGGCCGCTCCCAAGCGGCTGGGCGTGCTGTGGTCGAAGGCCGTCGTCTTCGGCGCGGTGGTCGCGGTCCTGTTCACCGTCATGGTGTTCGCGACGTTCTTCATCTCGCAGGCGCTGCTGGACGGCACCGAGCTGGGCGGGGTCTCGCTCGGCGACGAAGGGGTCACGCGGGCCCTGTTCGGGTACGTCGCGATGATCGTCTACCTGACGCTGCTGGCCGTCGCGATCGGCGCGATCCTGCGCAACTCGGCCGGTTCGATCGGCTTCTACATCGGCGTCATCATGATCCTGCCGCAGCTGGCGACGCTGCTGCCGTGGGGATGGGTCGAGGACGTGACGCCGTACGCGCCGGGCAACGTGTCGAACACGATCACGTACGTCGACCCGGCCGGCCAGGCGCTGGGCGTCGGCGAGTCGTGGCTGTGGATGGGCATCTGGCTCGTGGTCGCCTACGGTCTGGCCGGCGTGCTGCTCAAGCGCAGGGACGTATGATCGTCGATCGAGTGCCGCGGTCCTCTCCACTGATGTGGAGGTGTCCGGCGCCGGGACGTGTGAGGTTCCCTTAGTGGCGAATGCCGTGACCGTCTCCCGCAAGCGCGGGCTGTGGCAGCGGATGTCGGAGTTCGACTCCCGGCATCCGCTGCTTTGGGATCTGTTCCCGACCTTCCTGTACCTGTTCATCCTCTGCGGCGGCCTGGTCGCCATGGTCGCCGGCGGCCTCGACATGCGGTACCCCGTGCTGCAGGTGGTGCTGGCGGCGGCGTACATGGTGCCGACGGTCTGGCGCCGCCGCTACCCGTTCGCGGTCATGCTGAGCCAGCTGGTGCCGCTCGCGGTCGTGATCCCGCTGAACCTGACCGACGTCGATTCGGGGATACTCAGCGCCGCGGGGGCCATCGCGTTCACGGTGGTCCTGTACAACCTGGTGGTGCGGCGCCCGCTGCGGCTGCTGTGGTGGGCGTCGGTGGTCTCGATCGTGCCCTCGGTCCTGGACTGGCTGGTCAACTACCCCCACACGCCGGAGAGCTTCGTGGCGTTCTTCGCGCCCACGATCATCTACTTCGGATTCATCGTCGCGATCGCGATGCTGGTGCGCACGCGGCGGGAGTTCCTGACCTCGTCGCGCGACCAGGCCGCGCAGGCGGCGGTCGCCGAGGAGCGCAACCGGATCGCGCGGGAGATGCACGACATCATCGGGCACAACCTGGCGGTCATCAACGCGCTGGCCGACGGGGGCGCGTATGCGGCGGCCGCGTCGCCGCAGAAGGCGAAGGAGGCCCTGGAGGCGATCGGGCGGACCAGCCGCGAGGCCCTGGGCGAGCTGCGGCGGGTGCTGTCGGTGCTCAAGGCCGAGGACGGCGACGACGTCGAGTTGGCGCCGCAGCCGGGCCTGGCCGAGCTGGACGTGCTCATCGAGCGGGTGCGCGAGGCGGGCCTGCAGGTGACGGTGCGGACTTCGGGCGAGCACTGGGAGCTGTCGGAGAACCAGCAGCTGGCGGTGTACCGGACGGTCCAGGAGTCGCTGACGAACGTGTTCAAGCACGCGAGCGGCATCAAGCGGGCCGAGGCGTCCCTCGAGTACCGCGACAACGGCCTGGCGGTGACGGTGTCCAACACCGGGGACCGGGTCGACGCGGCGGGGACGGCGCGGGGTCTGGCGGGCCTGGCGGAGCGGGCGGCGGCGTTCGGCGGCACAATGGTGGCCGGGCCTGAGGCCCTGGGCGGCTGGCGCGTGTCGTTGTGGCTGCCGAGGAACGGGAAGGAACGCACGTGACCACCTTGCTCATCGTCGATGACCATCCTTTGCAGCGCATGGGGTTTCGCATGCTGGTGGAGAGCCAGCCGGACCTGGTGGTGCTCGGTGAGGCCGACAACGGGGCGGACGCGGTGCGGCGGGCGACGGAGCTGGGCCCGGACGTGGTCCTGATGGACGTGCGCATGCCCGGTGTGGACGGGATCGAGGCGACGCGGCGGATCATCGCGGCGGGCGGGCGCAGCCGGGTGCTGGTGCTGACGACGTTCGACCTGGACGAGTACGCGTACGCGGCGCTGCGGGCGGGGGCGAGCGGGTTCCTGGTCAAGGACGCGCAGCCGGAGGACCTGCTGACGGGCATCCGGGTCGTCGCGGCCGGGGACGCGGTGGTGGCGCCGAAGCTGACGCGCCGGCTCCTGGACCGGTTCGCCGACCAGTTCCCGGTCGAGGGCGAGGCGGACGCCTCGGCGGCGGCCGAGCAGCTGGCGGTGCTGACCGACCGGGAGCGCGAGGTGCTCACGGCGATCGGCCGGGGCTGGAACAACACCGAGATCGCCGAGCGGTTCCATCTGGCCGAGTCGACGGTGAAGACCCATGTGGGCCGCATCCTGGCGAAGATCGGCGCGCGGGACCGGGTGCAGGCGGTCATCTTCGCCTACAACACGGGCCTGGTCGCTCCCGACGGGAGCTAGGGCGGCTTCCGGAATCCCGGGCGGCCGCTTTCCGGGGATTCCCGGAGGCGACCTGGTCAGCGGCGGGTGAGGGCGAGCAGGTCGCATCCGGATTCGACGGGGCGCGGCTCGGTCTCGGCGGCCGCGTCGGCCTCCATGGCGGCCATGCCGTCCCGGTACTCCCGGTCGCTCAGATGCTCGTAGACCGACAGTGCCCGCATCCGCTGGCGCCGGGTGTACTCGGCGAGGCTGTCGGCCGAGCGGTGGTGGACTTCGGTGAGCGCGGCGCGGTCGAATCCGGCGCCGTCGAACAGTGCGGCGGTGTCGCCGAGGGTCGGGAAGACCTCCAGGTCGATCTCGCGGGCGCGCGGGAAGTACCGGTAGGTGAGCAGGTCTTTGGGCCGGTCGGCGAACGTGGTCGCGATGAGCAGCCGCGTGCCGGGGGCGAGGACGCGCGCGAGTTCCCTTGCGGCGGCGGGTTTGTCGGGCACGTGGTGCCAGACGAGGAACATCAGGGCCAGGTCGGCGGCGCCGTCCGCGATCGGCAGGTCGGCGGCGTGGCCGGGGACGTAGGTGACGAGCGGGTGGGCGGACTCGACGAGTGCGACCTCCCGCATCCGCTCGGAGGGCTCGACGCCGGTGACGGGTGCGGCGAACTCGTCGGCCAGCACGGGCGTGAAGCGGCCGGTGCCGGAGCCGACGTCGACCGCGGCGGTGACGCGGCGGCCGCCGGAGAGTTCGCGGAAGGCCCGCATCCAGGTGCGGCGGCTGACCGGCAGGAGCCTGCGGCCCTTGGCGTATCCGGCGTGCTGTGTCGTGTCGTAGTCGACGCGCTTGTGTCCCACCCTGTCCCCCAACCTGATCGGTGCTCGCGCGGTCAGTCCCTCCGCGGTCCTCCGCCGGGCGCGGTCGGCACCCGGTACCGCAGTTTCGTGCCGCGCTGGTCTTCGAATACCCCGTTGTTGGCTTCGATCACCTTGCGGGAGGCGATGTTGTCGTCGTCGCAGGTGATGAGCGCCTTCTCGATGCCGAGGGCCGCGGCGTGCGGGAGCGCGGCGGCGAGCATGGCGGTGGCGTGGCCCCGCCTGCGGGCGGTGGGGCGGATGTCGTAGCCGATGTGGCCGCCGTATTCGCGCAGGTGCTCGTTGAGCCGGTGGCGCAGGTTGATGCGGCCGAGGTAGGTGTCGCCATCGGTCCACCAGTAGGTCGTGCAGGGCACGAAGGAGGCCGGCGGGTCGTCGGTGAGCATGCGCTCGAAGTCGAGTACCCGGGCGATCCACGGGCCGGTGTCCTCCGGTGGTCCGGCCTGTCGGATGAGGTCGCCGAGGAGTGTGCGGTCGTCGGGGCCGCCGCGGCCCTCGGCGAGGAATTCGCGGATCGCCGCGGCGAAGGAGGGGCCGAGCCGTGCGGTCGGCAGGATGAGTTCGGGCACGGCTTCGACGCTAAGTGACGTACCGGCTCGGTGCAACCGCTATTCGGCGCGCCGGATCGCACGTGCGGTGCGTTCGCGCACGGGCCTGGGAAATGTAGCGTGGCGGACATCTGCCGTTGGTAGCGTTGCGGATCGACTCGAGGAGGAACGCATGGGCGGTTCGATGCTCACCGGTTCGGTGCTGCTGTTCGACATGGACGGGACGCTGGTGGACTCGACGGCGTCCGTGGAGCGGGCGTGGACCCGGTTCGCGGCCCGGCACGGGCTGGAAGCGGCCGCGATCCTGGCGGTGGCGCACGGGCGTCCGACGATCGAGGTCGTGGCCCAGTTCGCTCCCGCGGGGGTGGACGCGCGGGCGGAGACCGACCGGATCGAGGCCGAGGAGATCGACCGCACCGACGGGATCAGCGAGATCCCGGGGGCGGCGGCGCTGCTGGGGTCGCTCGACCCGTCGCGGTGGGCGGTGGTGACGTCGGCGACGCGGGCGCTGACGCTGCGGCGCCTCGCGGCCGTGGGGGTGCCGCTGCCGAAGGTGCTGGTGGCGGCCGACGACGTGACGAACGGGAAGCCGCACCCGCAGCCGTACCTGATGGCGGCCAAGGCCCTCGGCTACGACGCGACCGATGCGGTCGCCTTCGAGGACGCCCCTGCGGGCCTGGTCTCGGCCGCCGCGGCCGGCGCGGCGACGGTGGTCGTCGGCGGCTACGCGGGTGCCGAGGCCCGGGACCTGCCGCGCGCCGCGGACATGCGGGCGGTGCGCGTCGACCAGGAGGGACCGCGCCTGACGGTCACGGTCGGCTAAGGCTTCGCGAACGGCCGGTCCGGCGCCGCTTATGCGGCGCCGGACCGGCCGTTTCGCCGTGCCCGGGAGCCGTCGCCAAGCCCGGATGTCGACCTGGAAGTCTTCCGAAAGTTTCGGTCGCTCCGACCTCGCACGAGGGCCCGAGAAGTCGACCTTCATCGATCTGGCCCGCCGATTGCTCTTCGGACACAGCCTATATGCAGGCATAACAGCTTCAGTTAGTCCAATTTGGTCAAATGAGATTATCGAGAACTTTCCGGTAATTCTTGACAAATCGATGGCGTTCGATAATACTTTCACTGTCGTAGCCATCGACGTCCATCGATTCGAGTCGCCTTGCGCGGCCTGGTCTTCCGGGCGTCGACCGCACGGCGACCGAACTCACCGCGCCGCGCGACGCCGGCGGGCGACCCCGCCCGCCGGGCCCTCGGGTCCCGCCGCACCGGTCGGCCACCCGCCGGCCCGCTCAAGGAGGAATCATGTCCGACGACAAACCCGTCAACCCGTTCAGCCGCAGAAGCCTCCTGCTCGGCGGCGCGAGCGTCCTGGCGATGGGCGGCTCCGCGCTGCTGGCGCCCGGCACCGCGAACGCCCAGCAGGTCATCAACACCAACCAGGAGGGCACGCACAACGGCTACTACTACTCGTTCTGGACCGACTCCCAGGGATCGGTGTCGATGACCCTCGGCTCGGGAGGGAACTACAGCTCCCAGTGGAACGGCACCAACAACTGGGTCGGCGGCAAGGGCTGGCGCAACGGCGGACGCCGGACCGTGAACTACAACGGCTGGGTCAACCACGGCAGCAACGGCTACCTGGCCCTGTACGGCTGGACCTCGAACCCGCTGGTGGAGTACTACATCGTCGAATCGCACGGCCCGTACAACCCCAGCAGCGGCGCCACCAACCGCGGCACGCTCAGCACCAGCAGCGGCAACTACAACCTGCTCCACTCCATGCGGTACAACGCCCCGTCGGTGGAGGGGACCAAGACGTTCCCGCAGTACTGGAGCGTCCGCCAGAACCTCCGCAGCAGCGGCACCATCAACACCGGCGAGCACTTCGACGCGTGGGCCCGGGCGGGCATGAACCTCGGCAGCTTCAGCTACTACATGATCATGGCGACCGAGGGCTACCAGTCCAGCGGGAGCTCGAACATCACCGTGAGCTGACGACCGCCTCCACAGACGGGCGTCCGAGCCGGGCCGCTGCGGCGGCCCGGCTTCGCCGTGTCCCGGTCAGACCGGCTGGGCGGCGTCCATGCTCGCGAGCCGGGCCGCGCGCAGCCGTCCGGCGAGGTCGCGGGTGGGGCCGCCGCGCAGGAGCAGGACCAGCCACGGGTCGTCGTCCATCTTGGCGGCGCTGACGAGCGCCAGCGCCATGATGTGCGCGCAGACCTCGCGGTTGTCGGCGCACGGGCAGGAGGTGGTAATGCGGTTGTGGTCCTCGGTGACGAACTTCTTGGGCAGCAGGCGCATCCCGGTCTCGGCGAGGACGTCGTCGATGCGCTTGGGCAGCCGCCCGGCGAGGAGCCCGGCCACGCACGAGGGCGAGAGCGACAACGCGGTCATCCCCGCGGCCCAGGCGGAGGAGTTGTAGACGGGGATGCGGATCTCCGCGGCGAAGGTCCCGTTGCCGTCGGAGACGCGCCCGGTCACCGAGCCGGGCTCGATGGACAGTCCGGTGACGGCCGCGTGCCCGGCGAGGGTGCGGCCCTTGACGATGCGCTGGTCGGGGTAGTTGAGGCCGATGGTCTCCAATGCGCGCCACCATTTGCGGCCCCACCAGGTCCGGCCGTACGGGTCGCTCACAGGGGGCCTCCGGCGTCGTCGAGTTCGATGAGTTTGCGCAGCTGGGAGTCGTCGAGTTCGCCGAGCCAGTCCTCGCCGGAGCCGACCACGGCGTCGGCGATGGCGCGCTTCCTGGCGAGCAGTTCGTCCACGCGCTCCTCCAGGGACCCGGCGGTGACGAGCTTGTGGACGTGGACGGTGCGGGTCTGGCCGATGCGGTGGGCCCGGTCGGTGGCCTGGTCCTCGACGGCGGGGTTCCACCAACGGTCGTAGTGGACGACGTGGGAGGCGCCGGTGAGGTTGAGGCCGGTGCCGCCGGCGCGCAGGGAGACCAGGAGGATGTCGGGGCCCTCGCTGGTCTGGAAGCCGTCGACGAGCTTGTCGCGGGCGGGCTGGTCGAGGCCGCCGTGGAGGAACGGCGCGGCGACGCCCAGCTCGGCGTGGAGGTGGCGCGAGAGCAGTTCGCCCATCTGGCGGTACTGGGTGAAGATGAGGGCCTTGGCGCCCTCGTCGACGACCTCGGCGAGCATCTCGGTGACGCGGTCGAGCTTCCCGGAGCGCTCGGCGAGTCCGCCGTCGCCTTCGCCGACGTACTGGGCGGGGTGGTTGCAGATCTGCTTGAGGCGGGTCAGGAGCTTCAGGACGCGGCCGCGGCGGGTGATGCCGTCTCCCAGGCCCTCGTCGAAGGCCTCGCGGATGGCCTCCTTGTAGAGGCCGGACTGCTCGTCGGTCATGGTGCAGGCGACGACGGCCTCGATCTTGGGGGGCAGGTCGGCGGCGACGTCCTCTTTCATGCGGCGCAGCACGACCGGGTCGATGCGGGCCCGGAGGGTCGCGGCCGACACGGGGTCGCGGCCGATCTCGATGGGGTCGGCGAAGCGGCGCTTGAAGTCGGTCTGGCCGCCGAGCAGGCCCGGGTTGACGAACTCGGAGATGGACCAGAGCTCGGCCAGGTGGTTCTCCACGGGCGTGCCGGTGAGGGCAACGCGGACGCGGCCGGTGAGGTCGCGGACGGCTCCGGCGGTGCGGGAGCGGTGGTTCTTGATCGCCTGGGCCTCGTCGATGACGATGGTGTCGAAGGCGATGTTGCGCAGGAGTTTGACGTCGCGCAGCGCGATCGAGTAGGAGGTGACGATCACGTCGGCGTCGTGGAGCGGCGCGGGGTGCCTGGTGCGGTTCGGCCCGTGGTGGAGGTGGACGGTGAGCTGGGGGGCGAAGCGGGCGATCTCGCGCTGCCAGTTGCCGACCAGGGAGGTCGGGCACACGACCAGGTGCGGGGCGTTCCCGGCGCGGCGGACGAGGAGGCCGATCGACTGGAGGGTCTTGCCCAGGCCCATGTCGTCGGCGAGGATGACGCCGGCGCCGCCTTCCGCGGCCGCTTCGAGCCAGGCGATGCCGTGGGCCTGGTAGCGGCGCAGTTCGGCGTTGACGCGGATCGGGCCCGGGTCGGAGTGCTGCGCGGTGATCAGGCGCAGGTTGAGCCCGGAGTCGGAGCGCAGGAGCTCGGTGAAGGACTCGACGAACGCGCCGACGAGGGCCTTCGCGGTCCACACGTGGCCTTCGGAGTGCGGCACCGAGTGGCCTTCGGCGGGGAGTTCGCCGGCGATGCGGTCGAGGTCGTCGAACTTGTCGTCGTCGACGGCGTTGGCGATGCGGGCCCAGATCGCGACCGACTCGGTGATGTCGGGGCGCGAGGCGATGCGGGTGAGGGCGGGGAGGACGGGCCGGACGGGCATGGCGACGCCCTCGACCTCCTGGAGCTCGCCGTCGAGGTAGAGCTCGGCGTCCACCGGGTCGCCGGGCGGCAGGCCCAGTTCGGCCACCGCGGCCCGGGGGTGCGCGCCGCCGAAGAACAGCAGCCGACCGTCCGCCGGGGAGGCGTGGTCGGGCAAGAAGGTGGCGTGCAGTTCGCTGGGTGGCAACGAGGCTCCTACGGGTCAACGGCAGACGTGCCATTTTGCCACAGGCGCGGGCCCGAACCCAAACGGAGAAAGAAGGTCTGTGCCTCTTCGGGCGATTCGTTGCGAAACGGGGCGGGGCCTTCCGGGCCGCATCACCGTGTTTTCGCGCGGTGGTGCGCCTCCGGTCGGTCCCGCCCCGTCAACCCCAGAGCAAGGTCCGAGTGGAGCGGTACCGGCCCGGACGCCATGGGCGGCGCGGCGCGGCGAACCCTCCACAATGAGGTCGACCGGGCATCCTTCGGACAGAAGGATGCGCGAACGTGTAGAAGTTATCGGTAATGTTGAACACTGTCAATACCTGAGTCCGCGTCGCGGACGGGCCGGTCAGCGGATCGGGCACCGCATCGACAGGTCCAGGGCGGCGGCGTCGCGGAAGTCGAACCGGGCCTGCTCGAGGGCCTCGCCGGAGGGCTCGGCGGCCACGATCGACTGGGCCTCCTGGGCGTAGCCGGCGACCATGGACTTGAGGGTCTGGTCGGCGATCTCGGTGCCGAGCGCGTCGATCTCGTCCACGACCGCGTCGACGTTCTGCCCGTCCGCCTCGGTCACCCGGTCGAGGGCCTCCCAGGCGCGGTCGCAGTCGGCGGCGTACTGCTCGGTGTCGCGGTCGAGGTCCTGGCGGCTCGGGTCGGCCTCGTCGGCGCCGCCGAGGCACTCGGCGAGCATCCACAGGAGGATGAGCACGCCGATGGTCCAGGCGAAGAGCTTGAGCAGCCGCCTCTCGAACATGCCCGCCCCCAGGGTGTCGGCCTGACTGTCCAGTCTACGCGGGACAGTGCCGCGAAGGGGCGTGCGGATTCGCCGCGATGCGGCGGCGGCGGCGGTTTTGTGTATGCGTTTTCCGATCGGTAGGCTAAGACGTCCCCACCCCCTCGGAAGCACTACGGATCAGGAGCCACATGGACGTCCTGTGCCTCGGCGAGTCGATGATCGTGCTCGCCCCCACGGCCGCCGGCCCCCTCCGCACCGCCGTCGACCTCCAGGCCGGCGTGGCCGGGGCGGAGTCGAACGTCGCGGTCGCGCTCGCGGGCATGGGCGCGGACACCGCCTGGTACGGCAAGGTCGGGGACGACCCGTTCGGCCGGCGCATCCTCGACGTCCTGGCCGCCGCCGGCGTCGACTGCTCCGGCGTCGGGACCGACCCCGAGCGGCCCACCGGCGTCTACTTCAAGGACCCCGGACCCGACGGCACCACCGTCCACTACTACCGGCGCGGCTCGGCCGCCTCCACCATGGCGCCCGGGCACCTCGCGCGGGTCGCGCCGCCGCGCCTGCTGCACCTGTCGGGGATCACCCCGGTCCTGTCCGACACCTGCGCGGCGCTCGTGGACGAGCTCCTGGCCGACCGCGCGCTCGCCCCCGCGCTGGTGAGCTTCGACGTCAACTACCGGCCCGCCCTGTGGCCGGTCGATGCGGCCGGGCCCGCGCTCGCGCGCCTGGCCGACCTGGCCGACATCGCCTTCGTGGGCCTGGACGAGGCCCAGACCCTGTGGGGCGTCGAGACCCCCGACGACGTGCGAGAACTCCTGCCGAACGCGGGCGTGCTCGTGGTCAAGGACGGCGGCGAGGGCGTCACCGCGTTCGAGGGCGAGGAGCGGTGCTACTCCCCCGCCGAGCCCGTCGAGGTCGTCGAACCGGTCGGCGCCGGCGACGCGTTCGCGGCCGGATTCCTCTACGGCCGCTTGCAGGGCGCCTCCCTCGCGGCCGCCATGCGCCTGGGCCACCGGCTCGCCGCCGGGGCCCTCCAGACCGTCGGGGACCTCGCGCCCCCGCCCGATCCCGAGACCGTCCGAGCCCTCCTGGAGGACCAGTGACCCTGCACCAAGGCGACTACTTCGACCGCCTCTTCGACGGACACCGCGTCATGGCGATCTGGCGGGGACTGCCCGCCGACGACACGGTCGAGCTGTCCGAGCGGCTCTGGGACGCCGGACTGGACCTGGTCGAAGTGCCGATCGGGCAGCCGGGCCAGGAGGCGGCCCTGGCCGCCGCCGTCAAGGCGGCCGAGCCGCGCGGCCACGCCGTCGGCGCCGGCACCGTCGTCTCCCTCGGGCACGTCGAGCGCGCCGCCGCCGCGGGCGCCGCCTACACGATCGCGCCGGGCCTGAACCCCGCCGTCCTGGAGGCCTCGCACGCGGCCGGGATGCCGCACCTGCCCGGCGTCGCCACCGCCAGCGAAGTGGGCCTCGCGAGGGACCTGGGCTGCCGGTGGATGAAGGTCTTCCCGGCCTCGGCGCTGGGCCCGGACTGGTTCAAGGCCATGGCCGGGCCGTTCCCGGACGTGCGGTTCGTGGCGACCGGCGGCATCGACCCCGACGCGGTCGACACCTATCTCAAGGCCGGGGCCTCGGTCATCGGCATGGGCTCGGCGCTGGCCGACCCGGCGAACATCGAGAAGCTGCTCGGCTGAGGGGCTACAGCTTGCCGAGGAGCGAGAGGACCGGGTAGCCGTCGAGGCGGTCGCGGCCCGAGAGGGCGGCGATCTCCAGGAGCGCGGCGCAGGCGGCCACGGTGCCGCCGAGGCCTTCGACCAGGCGCACGCCGGCGGCCATGGACTCGCCGGTGGCGATGACGTCGTCGACCAGGAGCACCCGGTCGCCCTGGCGGACCGCGTCGGCGTGCAGCTCGACCCGGACCTCGGCGTACTCGCCGCGGTAGGACTCCACGGCCGCCTCGCGCGGGAGCTTCCCGGCCTTGCGGATCGGAAGCAGCGGCTTGCCCGTGCGGTCGGCCAGCGGCGCGGCCCACAGGAAGCCGCGGGCGTCGAAGGCGGCGATCGCGTCGTACGGATAGGCCTCGCAGGCCTCCTGGAGCCGGTCGATCGAGGCCTTGAAGGCCGCGGGGGCGGCCAGCAGCGGCGTGATGTCGCGGAAGCCGACCCCCGGCTCGGGGAAGTCGGGCACGACGGGCACGTATTCGGTCAGGTCCACAGCGGCAAGACTAGCGGTCGGCGGGTGGAGCAGTGGCGGTGTCGGCGCCGGCTGTGGGCTTCGTCGTGGCCGCCCCGGTGCGCGCGCAACGGTGCCCCCGGCCGCGAACGGCCGGGGGCACCGGGGAATCGAATGAAGTCGGGTGCCTGGACGGCGACGCCCCGGCGATCCGAGGCGCGGCTCACATTAGCATCGGCCGCTGTCGCCTTTAGAGGGAGTCCGATCCTTGTGGTCAGCCTTTTAGTCCGGTTTGCGCAACGCCTTGGACGAGGAACCGCTGCAGGAACAGGAACACGAACACCAATGGCAGGATCGCCACGAGTGCGGCCATGAACAATTGCGAGAGGCTCACGGTCTGGGCGGTCAGGAACGTCGACAGCGCGACCTGCACCGTCCACGACTCCGGCGAGCGGCCGATGACCAGCGGCCACAGGAACGAGTTCCAGGCCCCCACGAAGGTGATCACGGCGATCGCGGCCAGGAAGTTCCCGGAGTTGGGGACCACGATCCGCCAGAACGAGCCCCAGTAGCCGAGCCCGTCCACGCGCGCGGCCTCCTCCAGTTCCTTGGGGAAGCCCAGGAAGTACTGGCGGCACAGGAAGGCCACGAAGCCGTTGAACAGCGTCGGGATGATCAGGCCGCGGAAGTCGGAGATCCACCCGAGGCTGGAGACCATCACGAAGCTCGGCACGAACGTGACCGCGCCGGGGATCATGAGCGTCGCCAGGACCAGGTAGAAGACCTTGTCCGCGTGGCGGTACGGAATGCGGGCGAGACCGTATCCCGCAGTGGTGCACAGGAACAGGGTGCCGACCGTGGTCGCGACCGCGACGATGGCGGAGTTCAAGAGGCTCCGCAGCATCGGCACCGCCGGGTCGTTGAACAGGTTCGGGAGGTTCTCCCAGCTCGGCGAGGAGGGGAACCACATCCACTCGGGCGCGGTGATCTCGGCGTCGGTCGCGAGGGCGTTGCGCAGGATGAGGTAGAACGGGATCAGGAAGAGCACGGCCAGCACGGACAGGATGACGAGATTCGCCGTCCGGACGCCCCTGGTGCCGACGCCGGGCTTGTACCCGGCCGGGCGCTTGACCTGGGTCGCGGTCGCCATGCCGCTCACCGACCTTCCTTGTTGCCGAAACCGAGGAACCTGCCCTGGAGGAGGGTCACGATCGCGATGAGCAGCGCCAGGATGAGGGCCCCGGCCGAACCGCGGCCGAGGTCCTGCTGCGTGCCCAGGGCCGTGTAGTACAGGTAGGCCAGCGGCGGCCTGGCGTACGCCTGGTTCCCGATGAGGTTCACGAACTCGTCGAAGGCCTGATAGGCCGCGATGAGGATGAGCATGAGCACCGCCACCGCGGTCGCGCGCAGCTGCGGCAGCGTGATGTGCCAGAACGTCTGCCGACCGGGCTTCGCTCCGTCCACATAGGCGGCCTCGTAGAGGTGCTGGGGGATCTGCTGGAGCGCGGCGATGAACAGGATCATGTAGAAGCCGCACTGGATCCACAGGCGCAGGGACACGATGACCAGCCAGTACCACGGCGGGTCGGGGCTGAACAGCCACGCGACGTCCTCGATCCCGAACAGGTCGAGGATCGAGTTCATCAGGCCGTAGCGCACGCCGCTGAAGATCGACATCTTCCACACCAGCGAGGCGACCACATAGGAGCACGCGAAGGGCAGGAAGAACACCGAGCGGAAGAACGCGCGCATGAAGCGGAGCTGGTTGAGCATGAGCGCCAGGCCCAGCGAGCACGCGAAGGTGAGCGGCACGATGAACGCGGCGAACACCGAGAACGTGATCAGGCTGTCCTGGAACGCCCGGTCGGTGAGCATGTCGGCGTAGTTGCCGAAGCCCACGAAGTCCTCGGGCAGCGGGGTGACGGTGTTGGTCGCGTCGAACAGCGACAGGTACGCGCTCCAGACCACCGGGACGAGGGTGAAGACCATGAGTCCGGCCAGGAACGGCCCGACGAACGCCCAGAAGGCGAGCGAGGTGCGCAGGCGGCCCGAGCGGCGGGGCCGGGGACGCTGGTCCCCGGTGCCCGCCCGTTCGGTGTCCGCGGCCGGTGCTGAGACTGCCACGGCGGCCGCCTAGCCGAAGATGCCGTCGAGTTCGCCCTGGATCGTCGCCACGGCGTTGTCGAACTCGGTCGAGGGGTCGTTGCCCTCCAGGACGATGTGGGTCATCATGTCGTCGACCGCGGTCTCCATGGTGGGCGTCCAGTTGGGGTTCTCGGCCCAGCCGAACTCCTCGGAGATGCGCACGGCCTCGGCGGCCGGTCCGTCGGCGAGCTGCTCGGCGCCGCCGCGCATCGACAGGCGGGGCGGGATGTGGAAGCCGTAGGACAGGTTCCAGTCGAGGATGAACTCCTCGTTGTCGACCCACAGCCACTTGACGAACGCCTTGGCCTCGTCCACGTGCTCGGAGCCCGCGTTGACGAAGGTGTCCCAGCCGCCGTTGAACACGGTCGGCGTGCCGGAGCCGAAGGCCGGGAACGGGATGACGGCGATGTCCTCGCCGTGCGCCTCGATGATCTGGGGCAGGGCCCACAGGCCGCACCACTGGATCGCGCACAGCTCCTGGATGATCGAGGACGGGTCCCACGCCTCGGTCGGCGCGCCGATGAGCAGCGAGGAGGACTCGTGCAGCTCCTTGGCCTGGAGGGCCCCGGCGATGACGGTGTCCTTGTCGAAGCCGATCTGGTTGTCCTCGGTCAGGAGGGTCTGGCCCGCGGAGAAGACGATCGGCTGGAACAGCTTGGTGGCCGAGTCGTCGTTGCCGAGGAACAGGCCCTTGACGTCGCCGGTGGTCAGTTCGGCGGCGGCCGCCATGAGCTCCTCGAACGTGGCCGGCGGCGTGATGCCCGCGCCGTCCAGGAGCGAGGGGCGGTAGTACAGGAACTGCGGGTCGTCGATCATGCGGACGCCGTAGACCTTGCCGTCGATCGTGTTGCGCGCCAGGTCGTCGGGGGTGTAGTCGTCGAGGACGTCCGTGAGGATGTCGTCGAGCGGGACGATCTGGCCGCTCTCGACCATCGCCCGGTTGAGGTGGCCCTCGAAGACGTCCGGGTAGTCGCCCTGCTTCTCGGCGAGCAGGCCGGAGGAGAGGGCGGTGTCGTAGTCGCCGGGGATCCAGTTGATGGTGACGGTGGCGTCCTCGTAGGCGGCGGCGTACTTCTCGGCGGCCTGTTGGGTGCCGGGCTCGCCGTACTGGTGGTACCACTGCGAGAGGTTGACGCCGTCGGCGGAGCCGCGGCCGGTGTTGCCGCCGCAGGCGCCGAGGGCGCCCGCTCCGGCGGCGAGGCCGCCGAGGGCGAGCATGCGGCGGCGGTTCAGCGCCAGCGCGGAGAGCTGGGAAGGGCGGTGGTTGCGGAAGGCGACCATGGTTGGCTCCTCGCTACTTCGAGAGGTCGGAAGGGTTTGCCGTGCGGCGTCGGGGCATTGGCCGACGTCGCTGCGGCAATTCGACATGTGTCGATTCGCTTTTCAGTCTTGCGATCGCACGTCACTTTGTCAATGGGTTGGAGTAAGTAGTGTGGTAACGATTTGCGCTCGGCACCACTGGGAGCGTTCATCCCATGCGCCACAGGCGTTCCGCCAGCGTGCAGGGGTCATCGCGCCCCGGCGGCGTGTGCGCGCGGGGCGGAAGGGTCCGCTGTGGCGCCCGGTTCGCGATCGGGCTCGTATGCGGTTGGGGCCGTGTCCGGTCGGGGCCGGGCCGGTCAGCGGCGGCTGCGCGAGCCGACCGTGTTGAGGCGGTTGAGGTGGCCTTCCAGGGCCAGCGCGGCGGCGCCGAGCGCGACCATGTTGCGGTCGTACCTGTTGCGGCGCAGCCGGGCGGCCTTGAGGGGGGCCTCCATGGCGTGGGCGGGCAGGCGGCGCTCGAACTCGGGGATGAGGGCGTCGCCGAGGACCCCGGTGACCCAGCCGTCGAAGACCACCAGGTCGGGGTTGACGAGGTTGAGGAGGTTGGCGACGCCGGCGGCGAGGTGCTCGGCGACGGTCTCGACGGTGCGCACGGCCGAGACCTCGCCGGCCTCCCAGGCCGCCGCGAGGGCGGCCATGGCCTCGGTCTGCGAGGCGGCCCCGGCCCGTCCGTCGAGCTGGGACCACTGCCACAGGATCGCGGGGGCGCCCACATAGGCCTCGATGCATCCCTTGGCGCCGCAGCGGCACTGGGGTCCGCCGGGGTTGATGGTGGTGTGGCCCCACTCCCCCGCCGAGTTGGTGGCGCCGCGGTACAGCTGGCCGCCGAAGGCGAGGCCGGCGCCGACGCCGGTGCCGAGGATGAGGACGGCGAGGCGCTCGACGCCGCGGCCGTCGCCGAACCACAGCTCGCCCACGGTGATCGTCTTGAGGGGGTTGTCGAGGTAGATGGGGACGCTCAGGCGCAGGCGCTCGCCGAGGAGCTTGCGGAAGGGCACGTCGTGCCAGTTCCAGTTCGGGGCGAAGCCGGAGACGCCCCAGGCCACGTCCACCTGGCCCGGCAGGCTCACGCCGAGGCCGAGGATCGCGCGCTCGCCCAGGCGCGACCGCACCTGGTCCATGGCGGAGGCGATGTGCTCGATGACCTGGTCGGGGCGGTTCTCGCTGGGCTCCATGCGCTCGTCCACCCGGTCGACCACCGTCAGCGCCAGGTCGTAGACCTCGAGGTGGACGTAGGTCTCGGCCACGTCGACGCCGATCATGACGCCGCCGCCGACGTTGGGCGCCAGCAGCGCCCGGGGCCGTCCGCCTCCGGAGTCCTCGCGTCCGACTTCCACCACGACGCCGAGCTCGATCAGGTCGGTCACCAGGTTCGAGACGGTGGCGACGCTGAGGTCGGTCTCGCGGGCGAGGATCTGCCGGGAGGTGGGGGCGTCCGCGATGAGGTGCCGGAGCACTGCGAAGCAGTTGCGGAGGCGGATGTCGCGCGAGGTGGACTTCATGGCTGCATGCTACGACGCCCGGGCCCCTTTGTAAATGGGTTAGATGAAGGGTGCGTTCTCGGACGGGGCCGTGACCTGCGTGTATGCGCTCTCCTGGGGGAGCGGTCATGCACTCGCGTCGATGCGTCGGCGCCCGGCGGAATCGCGGGCGTGCTTGAATGCGGGCATGGCCGTCACGATCCTCAAAGGCGACATCACCCACCAGAGCGCGGACGCGATCGTCAACGCCGCGAACTCCTCGCTCCTGGGCGGGGGCGGCGTGGACGGGGCGATCCACCGCGCGGGCGGCGGGGCGATCCTCGCCGCGTGCCAGGAGCTGCGCCGCGGCCGTTACGGGCGGGGCCTGCCGACCGGGCAGGCCGTGGCGACCACCGCGGGGCGCCTGGACGCCCGCTGGGTCATCCACACCGTCGGCCCGGTCTACTCCGCCGAGGAGGACCGCAGTGCGCTGCTGGCCTCCTGCTACCGGGAGTCGCTGCGGGTCGCCGACGAGCTGGGGGCCGCGTCGATCGCGTTCCCGGCCGTCTCCGCCGGGGTCTACGGCTGGCCGGCCGAGTCGGCCGCGGACATCGCCGTCAGGACGGTGCGGGCGACCGCGACCGCGGTCGGGGACATCAGGTTCGTCCTGTTCAACGACGAGGTCCTGGCGGCGTTCGAGCGCGCCGCGGGGTGATGTCGGACCCCTCGGCTACGGTCGGGACCCTGTGCGCGCCCGAGGGGTCGCGCGGGACGAAGGGGTTCGCATGAAGACGCTCACCGAGGACGCGTTCGCCGCCGCCGAGCGGTACCTGGTCCTCAACGCCCGCCTGGTCGAGCGGCTGCGCTTCGCGCGCGAGTTCAAGGGCGGGCCCGCGGCGCCGGTGCGCGCGGCCGTGCTCGCCTACCAGAACGCGGACGGCGGCTTCGGCAGCGCGATCGAGCCGGACCTGCGGGGCGCGGGCAGCCAGCCGCAGGGCGTCGAGGTCGCGTTCCGGATGCTCGAGGACGTCGGCCCCGGGGACCTCTCGCCGGTCCGGGCCGCCTGCGACTGGCTCCAGGCCAACAGCACTGGCGAGGGCGGCGTGCCGTGGGTGCTGCCGAGCGTCGTCGGCGACGAGCGCGGACCCTGGTGGCAGCCCCAGGGCGAGAAGCCCCCGGCCGCGCTCAACCCCACCGCCCCGATCGTCGGGCTGCTGCTCGCGCACGGCGAGGAGCACCCGTGGATCGCCCCGGCGGCCGAGTTCTGCTGGAGGACGATCGCCGAACTCGATGAAGTCGGCGCCTACGACGCGATGTGCGTGCTGGCGTTCCTCGAGCGCGTCCCCGACCGGGAGCGCGCCGAGGCCGAGTTCGCGCGGCTCGGCCCGTCGCTGCGGGCCGCGGCGGCGATCGACCCGCACGCCGAAGGGCACGTCCACACCCCGCTGGACCTCGCGCCGGGGCCGGAGTCGATGGCGCGCAGGCTGTTCGGCGACGACGAGATCGACCTGCACCTGGACGTCCTCATCGATGCGCAGCAGAAGGACGGCGGCTGGGCGCCCAACTTCGAGATGTGGACCCCTGTGGTCGTCCACGAATGGGGCGGCTTCCTCACGCTCGCGACGCTGCGGACCCTCAAGGCGTACGGGCGCCTCGCGTAGCGGGAACCGCGCCTGCGTCGTGTGCGGCCAGGGGCCGAACGCGGTCCGGCCGCGCCGCGAAGGCGCGGCCGGACCGTCGTCTACGCGGGTTTGCGGGCCGAGCCCACCAGGTGGGGGCTGACCTTCAGCGGGAACGGCAGGTACGGGAGCCGGTGCGGCTCCAGGCCCTCGGTGTCGAAACCGGCCCGCTCGATCGCCGCGCCGGTGTCCCTGGCGGTGTGGCAGCCGCCGAACACGTGCGACCACAGCACCGCGTCGAAGACCTTCTCCCCCACCAGGATCGCCCGGTTCGCCGAGGCCACGTGCTCCAGGCAGACCAGTTCGCCGCCGGGCTTGAGCACCCGGTGGATCTCGGCCAGCGCGCGGTCCTGGTCGGCGACCGAGCACAGCACCAGCGTGGTCACGACCGCGTCGAACGAGTCGTTCTCGAAGGCCAGGTGCTCGGCCTCGCCGTCGAGGACCGTGGCCTTGAGGCCGAGGTCCCCGGCCTTCTCCTGGGCGAGGTCCCGAAGTCGCTCTTCGGGTTCGACCGCGATCAGTTCGGTCACGGCCTGGGGGTAGTGCGGGAAGTTCGCTCCGTGTCCGGCGCCGACTTCCAGTACGCGCCCGCCGACGCCCGCCAGGAGCCGCGCCCGCTGCTCTCCGAGACCGCGGTCCTCAAGGGAGGCGGCGGCCTGGGGGTACCAGCGGGCGAAGAGGCGGTGGCTCCTACGTCCCATCTTCACTCCTCGGGGTTCTGCGACCGGGCCAGGATCACGATGGCGATCACGATGGCCAGCAACAGGATCACGGCCACGAGGAAGGTGTCGACCGCGAACAGGGCGTTGAGGCCCCGCGCGAGGAACGGGGCCGTGATCGCGAGTATCGCCGCCAGGGCGATCCAGCGCGCGTTGCGGCGCATGAATTCCATCGACGCTCCTCCCGGGTTCTCCCCGAGCCTACGGGAGGCGCGCCCGGTCCGCCGTCCGCGGTCCGGCGCGCGATGGCGCGCCCGGCGGCCGGCCGGTCAGTTCGTGCGGGTGTTGGGCAGGTGGTCGCCGAGGTAGCCGATCCAGATCTTGCCGGTCGCGCCGCCGGCGTCGTCGAGGAAGTGCATGCGGGGCGCGGGCGAGCCGACGGCCTGGAGTTTGATGTGCGAGGGCATGAAGACGCGGCCGGACTCGTCGATGTCGGCGGGGACGCGGAAGATCCGGGCCCGGTAGTACTTGGGGTTGCCCGAGACCGAGTCGGACTCCTTCATGGACACCATGGTCGGGGTGATGATGGGCCCGCCGTGCAGCGGCCGGGTGCACCAGTCGTAGAAGCCGCCGGTGAAGCGGGCTTCGGCGCGGGCCTCGGCGTAGGCGTCGAGGGCGCGCAGGGCGTCCCAGGTCTTGCCGGTCCAGCGGCGGCGCTGGCGCGGGTACATGACGTCGAGGCGGGAGACCTCGGTGTCGAGGGTGTCGGGCAGGTCGAGGTGCCGCAGCTGCTTGCGGGCGCGCTGGACGACGTCCATGAGGCTCTCGGCCTCCCAGGGCCCGTCGAGGTCGGCGTCCTGGACGCCGTAGACGGGGTCGGCGTGCTCGGCGAGGCGGCTCTCCAGCCAGCGGATGCGGTCCTGTGCCTTGCGTTCGTGCTCTTGGAGTTCGACGTAGTCGGACTCGAGCTGGTCGTACTGCTCCTGGAGCCGCCGGAGCTCCTGGCCGGGCCCGCGGGGGCCCGGGCCGAGGAGGCCGGAGGACTCGACGGCGCGGGTGAGGGCGTCGAGGTGCGCGGACATGGTCTTGATGAGGCCGGTGGTCTCGGAGTCGCCGCCGCGGGCCATGTCGACGAGGGCGTCCAGGACGCTGTCGTCGAGCCGGTCGGCGAGCCGCGCGGTGATGCGGTCGGCGAGGTCGTCGGGGACGGGGGCGTCTGCGGTGGCGTCGGTTTCGGGAGCGGCGGGGGCCGGGGCGGGCGGCGCGGGCTCGGGCTCGGGGGTCTCCGCTGCGGGCGGGGCGGGCTGGGTCGGCAGTGCGGGCGGGGGTGCGGTCCCGGGCCTGGGGGGTGCGGCCGGTCTGGGCGCCCTCGGCGGTCTGGGGACGGCTATCGCGGCGGGGCTCGGCGGCGGGGCGTGCAGCTCCTCGGGGGCGAGGGCGCCGGACAGGACGCGGGCGACGCGCGGCTCGGCCTGGCGTATGTCGGTCGGGAGCGGGCGGTGCACGGAGAGGTCGGCGACCCCTTCGATGACGACGCCGAGCGCGCGTATCCCGTGGTCGCGGATGGCGCCGCCGCCGCGGGGCTGGTGGCGCATCGCGTAGGTCTCCTCGCCGGGCCGCACGCCCGGCAGGTAGGTGCGCAGGCCGCCGCCGAAGACGCTGAGGTCGGGGCCGAGCCAGGAGTTGAGCTCGTCCTGGGTCCTGGTGTCGTAGAGGCGCGCGACGACGGCGACGCCCGCGAGGGCCGCGGACAGGTGGTCGGCGCAGGCGGTGACGAGCCCGGGTTCGGTGCGGTCGACGGTGAGGACGATGAGCGGGACGCCCCGGTCGGGGTTGGCGAGCCAGGCGGTGAGCTCCTTGACCTCCTCGGGGCCGACCAGGTGCGGGCCGGCCTCGACCGGGACGGCGCCGTCGGTGGCGCGCCCGGTGGCGAGGAAGGCGGCCACGAACCCGGGGGCGCGGGCGGGGGCGTCCTCGGCGGCGTCGCCCTCGACGGTGACGCGGACCCAGCTCTTGGCGGCGCTTTGGGCCGCGGCCCAGGTCGCGGTGGTGCGCAGGCGCCCGCCGGCGGCGGGGGCGTCGAGGAGGTACCGGCCGCAGACCTCGTTGTCGGCGAGGGCGACGCGGTTGCGGCCCTTCGCGACGTCGAGGCGTGGCGAGCCGTCGTCGGACACGCCCGCCCACGCGGCGAACGACCGCCGCAGCCGCGGGCCGAGCCGCTGGCCGCCGTCGCGGAGCAATGCCTGGTAGAACTGGGTCACAGCGCCTCCAACGGTCCGGCACAAGGCAGCGTTGAGCCAACATGCTACTGGAGACGGGCGTCGCCGTCGTCCCCCAAATCCAATAGGGACGGACCATCGCGGACATGCGAAGGGCCCGCGGCGAACTCGCCGCGGGCCCTGTCGAATCGGGTTTGCTCAGGTGGTCTCGGGAGCGGGCTCCTCCGCCGGGGCGGGGTTGTTGGCCTTGTCGAGGACCGGCCCGCCGACGTCGCGCTCGGCGAGGTGGCGGCGCACCGAGTAGACGACGGCCGCGACCCACACGACGCTGATGACGATGTAGACGGTCCAGGCGACGGGCGCGGAGGCCGCGATCCAGTCGCTGCGCAGCAGGGTGCGCGTGTTGGTCAGGATGATGACGCCGCCGACGGCCGAGCCGAGGACGCGCGGCGGGATGTGGCGGACCAGCCAGGCGGCGATCGGCGCCGCGATGAGGCCGCCCGCGAACAGGACGCCGACCCAGGCGAAGTTGACGCCCTCGCTGCCGATGCCGATGATGAAGCCGAGCGAGGCGGCGACGGCCACCAGGAACTCGGAGGTGTCGATCGAGCCGATGACCTTGCGCGGCTCGATGCGCCCGCTCGCCAGGAGCGCGGGCGTGCCGACCGGTCCCCAGCCGCCGCCGCCCGAGGCGTCGAGGAAGCCCCCGACCAGGCCCAGGGGGGTCAGGAACCGCTTGCGCAGGGGCTTGCCGAGGTTGCGGCTGTCGAGGCCCCGCAGCGTGAAGCGGACGAGCAGGTAGACGCCGAGCGCGAGCAGGACGAGGGACATGAACGGGGCGGCGACCTCGGTGGAGAGCCAGGACAGGAAGGTGGCGCCCGCGAAGGCGCCGACCGCGCCCGGGATGCCGATCTTGAGGACGACCTTCCAGTCGACGTTGCCGAAGCGCCAGTGCGAGGCGCCGGAGGCGAGGGTGGTGCCGATCTCGGCCAGGTGGACGGTGGCCGAGGCCGAGGCGGGGTTGGTGCCGATGGCGAGCAGGAGGGTCGTCGAGGTGACGCCGTATGCCATGCCGAGGCTGCCGTCGACGAGTTGGGCGGCCAGACCGACCAGGCCCAGGAGGACGAGGGTGCGCACGAGGAAGCCTTCCGAGACGGAATCCGGGTGAATAACTCTACCAAATCTATGGGAAATATAGATTGCCGCGGCGCCGCCGTCAACCGCGGTTCCCGGAACGCGGGAAACCGCGGCGGATGATGGGACGACGAACCATGGCGAACCGGGACCGGTCGCCCGAACCGCGGTTTACCGCAGAATTCAGGACGTGGAGGCGCCGCGGGGCCCACAATCGGGCGAGACGCCGCCGCCGGCGGCCTCGCAGAGAGGAAGACGCATGAGCCAACTCATCGCCGTGGCCTATCCGGACGTCCCCACCGCGCAGACGGTCCTGGCCAAGCTCGCCGACATGCAGAAGCGCGAGCTCATCAAGCTCGGCGACGCCGTCGTCGTCGAACGCCGCCAGGACGGCAAGGTCAAGCTCCACCAGTCCACCTCGCTGACCGGCGTCAGCGCCGCGGGCGGCGCCCTGTGGGGCGGACTCATCGGCCTGCTGTTCTTCGCGCCGCTCCTCGGCATGGCCGTGGGCGCGGCCGCCGGCGCCGCGGGGGGCGCCATGACCGACATCGGCGTGGACGACTCCTTCATGAAGAACCTCGGCGCCGAGCTCAACCCGGGCAGCGCCGCACTCGTGCTGCTGGTCCTCTCGGCGACCGAGGACAAGGTCCTCGACGAGCTCGGCGGCCAGTACCAGGGCAAGCTCCTCCAGACGAACCTCTCGTCCGAGGACGAGCAGCGCCTGCGCGAGGCCATCGACGCCCACACCGGCGGCGCGTAGCCGCGAGCGGTCGAGACGGAAGCGGACGGGAGCGGCCCTCGTCCGCTTTCGCCGTTTCCGGGCCGCGGAAGCACCCGGCCCGCTTACGCTCGCCTCGTGAAGGCGACCGGGCGCGTGGCGCAGGACATGCAGGGCTACATGCGGTCCTATGTGGTGCCCGAGACCGGTTGGAGCCGCATCGCGAACGGCCACCCCGGTTCGGTCCTGCTCCTGCGGCTGCTGCCGTTCATTCTGCTGGCGGTCACGGTGCCGCTGGCGTTCCTGGACCCGCTCCTGATCCCGTACGCGAACTACGCGCTCGTGTTCCTGCCCGCGTTCACCGCGCTCGTCAACGGTCCGGTCGCGACCGCGCTCGCCACGGTCGGCGTCCTCGCGGTCGTCTGCCTCGGGGCCCTGGGGCTCCTCCCCTGGCCCGAGACGGTCTTCAGCGACCTGCCGCCGATCGCGGCGGTCGGCCTGGTCTGCTCCGTGCTCGCCTGGATCAGGAACCGGATCGTCATGCGCCTGCTCGACATGACGCTCGTGGCCGAGACCGTCCAGGGGGCGATCCTCCCCGACCTGCCCGCGCACGTCGGCGGCGTGCGGGTCGCCGTGGCCTACCGGACCCCCGAGGACAGCCCCGGCCTGGTCGGCGGCGACTTCTACGACGTGCAGGAGACCGACGCCGGCGTCAGGGCCGTCGTCGGCGACGTGCAGGGCCACGACCTGAGCACCGTGCAGCTCACCGACGCGCTCCTGGGGACCTTCCGCGAGCGCGCGCTCGACGATGCCGACCTGTGCGTCCTGGCCGCCCGCATGGAGCGGCGGGTGCGCCTGCACAACCGGGGCCGCGGCGAATGGGAGCAGTCGTTCGCGACCGCCGCGCTCATCGAGATCACGCCGCGCCACGACACCGTGCGCGTCGTCCTGTGCGGACACCACGCGCCGCTGCTGGTGCGCGGCAGCGCGGCGCCGATCAGTGCCAGGCCGATGCCGCCGCTCGGGCTCCTCGACTACGGGCTCGAGCAGGCCAGGGTCCGGGAGGCGACGCTCATGCCCGGCGACCTCATCGTGGCCTTCAGCGACGGGATCATCGAGGCGCGCAACGCCGACGGGCAGACCTTCCCGCTGACCTCCATGCTCAACGCGCACGTCGCGGCGGGCATCCGCGACCCGGACGCGCTGCACCGCAAGCTCAAGGCCGACTTCCAGGGCGGCGGGTTCGTGCGCACCGACGACCTGACCGTCCTCATCATGCAGATCCCGGGGCCGCTGGACCGGTGAGGGGCCGACACGCGAACGGCGCCGCCCCGGGCGGGGCGGCGCCGTCGTGCGGATGCTAGTGCTCTTCGTGCGGGTCGCCGTAGTACGAGCGGGACGGGGCCACCGCGGGCTGGCCCACCGGCAGGTGCGCGGTCGCGGTCGCGCCGTCGGAGAAGGTGAAGACGACCTCGACGGTCGAGCCGAGGCCCACGTCCTGCTTCAGGCCTTCGAGCATCAGGAACGAGCCGCCGACCGGGGCCAGGCGCACGTAGGACTTCGGCTTGATCTCGATCGCGAAGACGCGCTCGCCGAGGAGTTCCGCGGAGCCCTCGTCGCCCTCGGTCGCTTCGGCGGTCGGCGAGGCGTCGCCGGTGGGGGTCTCGGAGGCGGTCTCGTCGGGCGAGGCTGACTCGTCCCCGCCGGCCGGCGCGTCGTCGGAGGGGGACTCGGACGGGTCGGCCACGACCACTTCGGTGGCCAGGGTGACGGCCTCGGCGTCGGGGCTGGTGACCGCCTCGAGGACCACGGTCTGGTCGCCCTCGTTGGCGATCCACACCCGCAGCGGCGCCGCGCCGCCCTCCGGGTAGCTTCCGGACTCGCCGAAGTCCACCTGGAGGTCGCGCAGGGCCAGCGACCCCGCGTTCACGTCCACGCCGGCGATGGCCGGCTTCATCTCGCTGGTCTGGGCGTTCTGGCCCGCACCGCAACCGGTCAGGGCCAGGCCCGCCGCCGTCAGCGCCGCGGCCCAGCGCGCCGCGGCCCGTGCGGTGCTCCTCGCACCGGTGCGGCCCGCCTCGGCACTCGCGTCTCGTCTCTCCACAAGCGCCACCTTAAGCGCGAGGGGGCGGCGCTGGCGGCCGCGACATACCGGCGGGGCGCAATCGGCGCCGGCTCATCCGGACCGGCGCCGTCCGACCGCGCGGTGGTCGAGGGCGGCCAGGACCCGGTCGATGAGGGCGGGGTCGTTGCCGGGCGAGGACCGCATCTGGAGCAGTCTCGCGGTCGAGGCCGTCAGCATCTCGCCCTCGATGCGCTGCATCGCGTCGAACTTCTCGACCATCCGCTCGGTCTCGGGGTCCTCGCGGTCCTCGACGAACGAGGTGACCTGGGCGGCGCGGCGGTCGTACCACTGCTCGAGCCTCGCGGCGACCTCGTCGTCGACCTCGCCCTCCCGCCGCAGTTCGCGCAGGCGGCTCGTCGCGGCCGCGCCGGCCTCGCCCATGATCGACCGCAGCGTCTCGGTCTCCTTCTCGGTGTCGGCCTTGACGCCGAGGAACTCGATGAGCCCCGGGAGCGTCAGGCCCTGCGCGAGCAGGGTCGCGATCACCACGACCACGGACAGGAACTGGATCTGCTCGCGCCCCGGGAACGGCGAGCCGTCGGCGGTGGTCATCGGCAGGGCCAGCGCGGTCACGATCGTGACGACGCCGCGCATCCCGGCCCAGGCGGTCACGACCGCGAGCCGGGGGTGCTCCCCCAGCAGCTTCCAGCCGATGCCGGTGCGTCCCAGGAGGATCGCGAGGGCGAGCCAGAGGACGCGGACGCCGATCACGGCGCCGGCCACCGCGAGGGCCTTCCACAGCAGGTCGCCGACGCCGTCGCCGACGGCCTGGATGATGTCGACGAGCTCCATGCCGACCAGGGCGAACGTGAGGGCGTTCAGGGCGGTCTCGAAGACCTCCCACACCGAGCCCTGGACGAGGCGGCTCTCGTAGTCGTCGGGGTCGTTCGAGCGGGCCACGAGGTAGAAGGCGGCGCAGATGACGGCGAGGACGCCGGAGGCCTTGACGCCGTCGGCCAGGAGGTAGGCGATGTAGGGGCCGGTGAGTCCGAGGGCGGTGCTGACGCGGCTGTCGTTCACGAGGGACCCGAGTCTGACGAGCAGCCAGCCGACCGCGAGTCCGATCACGACGGCGCAGGCCGCGGAGTAGGCGAACAGGCCGACCGACCACATCGCCGAGACCGAGCCGGTGACGACGCCGAGGACCGCGACATTGTACAGGGTCAGTGCGGTGACGTCGTTGAACAGGCCTTCGCCTTCGAGGATGGTGACCAGTCGGCGGGGCAGGCCGAGCCGGTCGGCGATGGCGCTGACGGCGGCCGCGTCGGGCGGGGCGCAGATCGCGCCGAGGACGATGGCGGCGGTGACCGGCAGGGCCGGGCTGATCGTGGCCGCGACCAGGGCGACCGCTGCGGCGGTGACGAAGACGAGGACGACCGCGAGGAAGATGATCGGGCGCCAGTTCGCGGCGAAGTGGCGCCAGGAGTACTTGCGGGCCGCGGCCCACAGCAAGGGCGGCAACAGGACCGGCAGCAGGTGCTCGGGGTCGAGTTCGAGGACGGGCATGCCGGGGACGAGTCCGAGCGCGAGTCCGTAGAGGCAGATGAGGACCGGCGCGGGGAGGCGCATCCACTCGGCGGCGGCGGTGAGCAGCAGGCCGCCGACGGTGAGGGCGAACAGGATCGCCACCAGTTCCATGCGCGCTCCCCGGGGTCCGCGGTGTCGGGGCCATCCTAAGCGGAGGGCGGTGCGGTTCGGACGCTCTCGGCCACCGAATGACCGTTTTGCCGCTATCGTTCCGCCTATGAGCACTGTCGACACCGCAGCGGCCCCGGACGTCGCCGACCCCGCGCCGCCGGTCCTGAGCAAGTCCCGGCGCAACCTCGTGTTCGCCACGATCCTGCTCGGCATGCTCATGGCCGCGCTCGACCAGACGATCGTCTCGACGGCGCTGCCGACGATCGTGGCCGACCTCGGCGGCGCGGGCCACATGGCGTGGGTCGTGACGTCGTACCTGCTCGCCGAGGCGATCGCGTCGGCCGTGGTCGGCAAGTTCGGCGACATGTTCGGGCGCAAGTCGATCTTCCAGATCAGCGCGGTCGTGTTCGTGGGCGGTTCGGCGCTGGCGGGGTTCAGCACCGACATGGTGTTCCTGATCGTCGCGCGCGCGGTGCAGGGGCTGGGCGCGGGCGGGCTCATGGTCACGGCGATGGCGCTCATCGCCGACGTGATCCCGTTGCGCGAGCGGGGCAAGTACCAGGGCGCGATGGGCGCGGTGTTCGGCGTGACGACCGTGCTCGGCCCGACCCTGGGCGGCCTGTTCACCGACCACCTGTCGTGGCGGTGGTGCTTCTACGTGAACGTGCCGATCGCGGTGGTCATGATCGCGATGGCGGCGGCGTTCGTGCCGAAGGTGCGGTCGGCGGTGCGGCCGGTCATCGACTACATGGGCTTGGTGTTCGTCGCGGTCGGCACCTCGCTGCTGATCCTCGCCCTGGAGTGGGGCGGGGACGACTACGCGTGGGACTCGCCGACGATCCTGGGGATGTTCGCCGGGTCGGCGGTCGCGCTGGCGCTGTTCGTGATCGTGGAGCGGCGCGCGGCCGAGCCGATCCTGCCGATGTGGCTGTTCGCGAATCCGGTGTTCACCGTGTGCTCGATCCTGAGCTTCATCGTGGGTTTCGCGATGCTCGGTGCGATGACGTTCCTGCCGACGTATCTCCAGTACGTGGACGGGGACTCGGCGACGATGTCGGGGTACCGGACGCTGCCGATGGTGGCGGGCATGCTGTTCACCTCGATCCTGTCGGGTTCGGTGGTGAGCAGGACGGGGCGGTACAAGGCGTTCCCGATCGGCGGCACCGCGGTGATGGCGCTGGGCCTGTACCTGATGTCGACGATGGGCTCGGGCACGAGCGTCTGGCTGGAGTCGGTGTACATGCTGGTCTTCGGCCTCGGGCTGGGCCTGGCGATGCAGGTGCTGACGATCGCGGTGCAGAACACGGTCCCGTACGCGCAGTTGGGCGCGGCGACCTCGGGGGTGACGTTCTTCAGGACGGTCGGCTCGACGTTCGGGACGGCGATCTTCGGGACGCTGTTCACCAACCATTCGACGCCGCTGCTGGCGGCGGCGTACGCCGAGACGGGGATCGATCCGGCGGCGGTGGCGAGTCCCGGTGCGCTGCACGAGCTGCCGGACGAGTTGATCGCGCCGATCGTGCAGGCCTACGCGGACTCGATCAACTTCGTGTTCTTCTGGACGGTGCCGATCGCGGCGCTGGGGTTCCTGGTGGCGTGGTTCCTCAAGGAGCGCCCGCTCCACGACGCGGCACGGGGCCGGGCCGCGGACATGGGCGAGGGCTTCGCGGCCCCCGACCCGGCGCCGTCGCAGGAGCGGTTGGCGCGCATGGTCGCCGACGTGATGCACCGCGAGCGCCGGACGGTCTACGACGAGGTGTACCGGTCGGCGGCGAGCGCGTCGGCGCTCGACCGGGCGGGGACGTGGGCGCTGCGGCAGGTCTACATGCGGCAGGTCGCTGGCGCGGAGGCGACGGTGCCGCGGATCGCGGCGGCGCACCGGCTGCCGCCGCAGGTGCTGGTGCCGGTGTTCTTGCAGGCGGTCAAGGACGGGTACCTGGAGGTCGAGTCGGGGCGGCTGCGGATGACCGGGCGTGGGATCGCGGAGTTCGAGCGGTTCATCACGGCCTGGCAGCACTGGCTGGACCGTCGCCTGGACGACTGGGACATCACCGATCCGCAGGACCGGGCGGTGTTCAACGGGGCGGTCAAGCGTCTGGCGAGGGACATCGCCGAGCAGGAGTCGTTCGCGGACGGGGACCCGAAGCCGAAGGCGGCGACCGAGGTCGAGAGCGCCGCGTGAGCGCTCGGCGATACGGCCGCCGCCCGCAGCCCGGGCGCCGTGGCGCAGGCGCCTACGCCGGGCGGACGTCCTCGGCCAGGAGGACCATCCCGCGGGCGCAGGGGATGACGCCGATCACGGGCCTGAGGGTGCCTTCGACGATGACGCGCTGTCCGACGAAGCCGAAGGCGGCGGCGCCGAACAGCGGGTAGGCGCGGTCCGCGGTCCGCAGCTCCAGGCATCCGTTGCCCGTGGCCACCACCGTTCCGGTGAAGGTGGACAGAGCCGACTGGGAGGCCGAGTGCCCGGCACCGGGCTCGGAGTGGGCCTGGACCGGGGCGGCGCCGACGATCAGCGCCGCGCCGACCGCGCCGACCGCGACGGCCATCCTGTAAAGCGTCTTCGAGGACATCGGTGGTCCTCCCCTTCTCATCGCGCGGAAGTACGGACGATGCGATCATGCCGACCGTTCGTAAGGGCTGCAAGGGTTCGGGCGCAGGTCGACGCGGCGGCTCGTGCGGTGAGCCCGCAGTGCACGCAGGGCGCGGCGGGTCCGGCCCCGGGGAGCGCCGAAGGCGCCGGGCCTCGTTCGAGGGCCGGCGCCTTCGGCTTGCGGTGCGGGCGGAGTCTCGGCTCAGGCGCGGAGCCAGACCGTGGTCTCGGGCGGCAGTTGCCTGCCGTCCAGCGGGCCGCTCGAGAGGAGCACGTCGCCCTCCGGCAGCGCGACCGGTTCGGCGCCGAAGTTGGTCACGGCCTCCCACCCGTTGTCGCGGCGGACGTGCAGCACCTCGGCGCCCGAGGGGATCCAGGCGAGCGTCTCGGCGGTCTGGAGCTCCCGGCGCAGCGCGAGGGCCTCGCGGTACAGCGCGAGCGTCGAGGCCGGGTCGTCCGCCTGGACCGCGGCCGCGTAGCGCCCGAACCATTCGGGCTGCGGCAGGTGCGCGCCCCCGTCGCCGAACCCGAAGGAGGGGCCGTCGGCCGCCCACGGGATCGGCACGCGGCAGCCGTCGCGGCCCACGTCGACACCGGGGCTGCGGAAGAACGTCGGGTCCTGGCGGTCCGCGTCCGGGATCGACGCCACCTCGCCGAGGCCGAGCTCTTCGCCCTGGTAGAGGTAGGCGCTGCCGGGCAGGGCCAGCATGAGCAGCGTCGCGGCGCGGGCGCGGCGCAGGCCGGCGGCCACGTCGAGCTCGGGTTCGGTGCCGCCCGAGAGCAGCCACGCGCGGCCGTGCTTGCGCGGCTCGTCGCCGTTGGGCGGGAGGCCGTAGCGGGTCGCGTGCCGGATCACGTCGTGGTTGGAGAACACCCACGTGGTGGACGAACCCGAGTCGGCGGCCTGCTCGAGGTTGTCGGTGATGATGGGCCGGAACGCGTCCGCGGCGAAGTCGGCCTCCAGGAGGTCGAAGTTGAACGCCTGGCCCAGGCCCTCGGCGCTGGCGTAGCGGGCGCGGCGGGCGGGCGGGTCGACCCAGGCCTCGGCGACGGCGATGCGCGGCGGGTCGTACTCGTCGAAGACCCGGCGCCAGTCCGCGTAGATGTCGTGGACCTCGTCGCGGTCCCACAGCAGGTGGGTGCCGGTGGCGCGGTCCATCGCGGCCAGCTCGGCCTCCGAGGGCAGGTCCGGGGGCAGGTGCTTGGCGAGGGCGTGGGCGACGTCGACGCGGAAGCCGTCCACGCCGCGGTCGGACCAGAAGCGCAGGGTCTTCAGGAAGTCCGCTCGCACCTCTTCGCTCCGCCAGTTGAGGTCCGGCTGCTCGGGGGCGAACAGGTGCAGGTACCACTGGCCGTCGCCGACGGCCGTCCAGGCCGGCCCGCCGAACATGCAGGTCCAGTCGGCGGGCGGCGCTTCGCCGTGCTCGCCGAGGCCGTCGCGGAAGACGTACCGGTCGCGCTCGGGCGAGCCCTTCGGGGCCGCCAGCGCCGCCCGGAACCACTCGTGGCGGTTCGAGGAGTGGTTGGGGACGATGTCGGCGATGAGCTTGATGCCCTTGTCGTGCAGGGCCTTGATCATGACGTCGAAGTCGTCCAGGGTGCCCAGTCGCGGGTCCACGTCGCGGTAGTCGTCCACGTCGTAGCCGCCGTCGGCGAGCGCGGACGGGTAGAAGGGGCTGAGCCAGACGGCGTCGACGCCGAGGTCGGCGAGGTAGTCGGCGCGGGAGGTGATGCCCGGCAGGTCGCCCAGGCCGTCGCCGTTCGCGTCGGCGAAGCTGCGCGGGTAGATCTGGTAGACGACGGCCTGGCGCCACCATGCGGCGTCGGCGGCCTTCGCGGTGCCGTTGCCGGTGATCGGCTCGGTCATGTGCGGGTGCCTCTCTGCGGTGGGCGGATCGCAGGCGGGTCGGCAGTGCGGGTCGTGTGCCCCGGCGCTGCGGCCACGTTGATCCGATGATTAAATCTAATTTCAAAATCAATTCGCTACCGTCATACTGATACACCGGAGGCGAGGTGTCAAGAGGCGTGACCGAGATCGATGAGAGGACCGCGTTCTCCCAGCGGGGAGTGAACGCGGCGACCGTGCTGGACCGCGCGTGGGACGCGTCGGCGTTCACCGCGAGCGACGTGATCGCCGCGACCGGGCTGACCCGCTCGACGGTGATCGCCCTGTGCGACGAGTTCGTGGAGCGGGGCTGGTTCGCCGAGCTCCCGAACGCGCGCGCCGCGGGCGGGGAGTACCGCAAGGGCCGCCCGGCCCGCCGCTACGAGCTGCGCGCCGACGCCGGGGCGGTGGTGGGCGTCGACGCGGGCGAGCACTGCGTCACGGCCGCCGTCGCGGACCTGCGCGGGCGCGAACTCGCCCGCACTCACACCGAACTCGACCCCGACGGCGCCGTGCAACGCACGGCCGCCGCGGACGCGACCGTCGAGCGGGCGCTCGCGCTGGCGGGCGTGCCGACCGCGTCGGTCCTGTGCATCGCGGTCGGCGTGCCGGCCCCCACCGACGCCGAGGGCAACTCCCCCGAAGGCGAGTTCGAGTTCTGGTCGCGCATGAACCCCGGTTTCGCGGCGCATTTCCGCGAGCGCGGGTGGCTCACCGAGGTCGAGAACGACGCGAACCTGGCGGCGCTCGCCGAGGGCGCGGTCGGTGCCGGCGCGGGCGCCTCGTCGTACGTCACGCTCGTGTCCGGGGAGCGGTTCGGCGCGGGGTACGTGGTCGACGGGCACCTGGTGCGCGGGCGCCGGGGCGGCGCCGGCGAGCTGCGGATGCTCAAGCTGGTCGAGGGCGTGGGCTCGACGCACGGCGTCGGGGCGCTGCTGCGGCAGTGGGCGCTCGCGGCCCGGTCCGAGGGCACGGCGGCGGACACGAGCCCGCTCATGCGGACGGCGCCCGAGCGCCTCGGCGCCGAGGTCGTGTTCAAGGCGGCGGAGGCGGGGGACCCGGTGGCGCTGGGGCTGGTCGAGCGGCTGGCCGAGCGGTTGGCGCGGATCTGCGCGGTCCTGGGCGGCCTGCTCGACGTGGAGCGCATCGTCTTCTCGGGCGCGGTGGCCGCGTCCCTCGCGCCGGTGCTTCGCCTTGCGGCCGAACGCCTCGGGGATCTGACGCACCCGCCGGCCCCGGAGCTGGCGGCGTCGACGCTGGGCGGTGGCGTGGTGTGCGTCGGGGCGGTCACCAGGGCGGTGGAGCTGGTCCGGACGAACGCGATGGCGCTCGTCCCGGCGCCGCGCGCGGCGGTCTGAACGAGAGCGACGCCCCGGGACGCGGGTCCCGGGGCGTCGGTGCGCCATGAGGTGTCCACGGGCTCACGGCGGTCGGCCGCGCCGGGAGCCCGTGGACGTCCCGTGGGTCAGGCCCGGCCGTAGGGGGCCGGGAGGGGGCGCTCGTCGCCGAGTTCGGCGGCGGCCTCGTGCGGCCAGTACGGGCGGCGCAGGAGTTCGCGCCCGAGCATGACCGCGTCGGCCTCGCCGTCGGCGAGGATCTTCTCGGCCTGGCGGGCCTCGGTGATGAGGCCGACCGCGGCGGTCGGCATCCCGGTCTCGCGGCGGATCCTCGCGGCGAAGGGCACCTGGTAGCCGGGGGCGGTCGGGATGGGGGCGCGCGGGACGTTGCCGCCGGAGGACACGTCGACGAGGTCCACGCCGTGCTCGCGCAGGAGCGCGGCGAGGCGGACGCTGTCGTCGGCGGTCCAGCCTTCGGGTTCGATCCAGTCGGTGGCCGAGACGCGGTACATCAGCGGGGCCCGCTCCCCCACGACGGCGCGGACGGCGTCGACGATCTCCAAGGCGAGGCGGGTGCGGTTGTCGAAGGAGCCGCCGTACCCGTCCTCGCGGCGGTTGGACATCGGCGAGAGGAACTCGTGGAGGAGGTAGCCGTGGGCGGAGTGGATCTCGACCACCTCGTATCCGGCTTCGACGGCGCGGCGGGCCGCGTCGGCGAAGGCGGTGACGACGCCCTCGATCTCCTCGCCGGTGAGCTCGTGCGGGACCTGGAGCTTGTCGCTGAAGGCGACCGCGCTGGGGCCCACGGGCTTCCAGCCGCCTTCGCCGTCCTTGAGGGACGCGCCGCCGTTGAACTCGAGGTCGGTGCTGGCCTTGCGGCCGGCGTGGGCGAGCTGGATGCCGGGGACGGTGCCGTGGGCGCGCATGATCGCGGTCAGGCGGCGGTGGCCCGCGACCTGGGCGTCGTTCCAGATGCCGAGGTCGCCGGGGCTGATGCGCCCCTCGGCGGTGACGCCGGTGGCCTCGACGAGGATCAGGCCCGCGCCGCCGACGGCGCGGGAGCCGTAGTGCTGGACGTGCCAGTCGTTCGGGGCGCCGGTGTCCGGCCCTTCGGTGTCGGCGCTGTACTGGCACATCGGCGCCATCCAGGCCCGGTTGGGGATGGTGGTGCCGCGGATGGTGAGCGGGGTGAACAGGTTGCTGGTCACGGTGGTTCCTTCGAGGTGGCGCTGGACTGCGGTGGGTGTGGTCGGCCGCGGCGGCGTCGCCGCGGCCGGAGCGGGTGCGGCGACGCTATCCGATGACCCTGAGCAGGGCTTCGGCGGCCGCTGCGGACTACTGCGTGAAACTCGCGTAGTAGGAGGCGGCCATGTCCTCGCCGCCGTGGCCCTGGGCCGCGGCGCGGCGGAACCGCTCGGCTCCGGCCTCGGCCAGGTCGAGCCGGACGCCGGCGCCGCGGGCGGCCTCGACGATGAGGCGGGCGTCCTTCACGGCGGTGTCGAGGCCGAAGCTCGCCTGGTCGGTGCGGCCTTCGAGGATGAGGCCGCCCTTGATGCGGGCGTACCCGGCGTCGAGCGGGCCGCCGTCGATGAGTTCGAAGAACCGCTGCGGGTCCACGTGGAGGCCTTCGGCGAGGGCGAGGACCTCGCCGATGCCGTGGGTCAAGGCCAGGACCCAGCTGTTGGCGACGAGCTTGAGCCGCGAGGCGCTGCCGTCGGCCCCGTCCGGGCCGGTCCACACGGTCTTGGCGCCGACCGCGTCGAAGACGGCGTTCGCGGTCGCGTCGCCGTTCGGGCCGGAGGCGAGCACGGTGAGCGCGCCGGCCTCGGCGGGCTCCTTGGTGCCCAGCACGGGCGCGTCGAAGAAGACCAGGCCGTGCTCGTCGGCGAAGGCGGCCAGCGCGGCGATCCCTTCGATCCCGGCGGTCGTGGACTGGATCCAGCGCACGCCCGGGCGCAGGGCGGGTGCGGCCTGGGCCATGACCTCGAGTGCGGCGGGGCCGTCGTAGAGGACGGTCACGATCGCGTCGGCGCCCTCGACGGCGGCGGCCGGGGTGTCGGCGATGCGGACGCCGGCGGCGGCGAGGGGTTCGGCCTTGCCGCGGCTGCGGTTCCAGGCACGCACGTCGTGCCCGGCGCGGGCGAGGTTGCGGGCCATCGCGGCGCCCATGATGCCGGTGCCCAGGACGGCCACGGTCAGCTTCTCGGTCATGGTGCTCCTTCTCGCCGGTGCGGAACGGTCGACCCCACATTACTTGCAAGCGCGGGCTAATTGCAAGCGATGGTTATTGTCGTGTTAGGTATATCGCTGTACGCTAAGCTTGCCCGGATCTCCGAGAGCGAGGAGGACCGCCGTGACCGCGACCCCGGACACCACGACCGCACTGGCGCAGCACTGGTGCGCGCTGTCGGCACTGCACGAGCGCATCGCCGACCACGTCGAGCGCAGGCTGGAGGCCGAGCACGACCTGAGCGTCCGCGAGTTCTCGCTGCTCACCGTCCTCAGTCGCCAGACCAAGACGAGCCACCTCCAGATGCGGCAGGTCTCCGAGGCGATCGTGCTGAGCCAGAGCGCCACGACGCGCCTGGTCACCCGCATGGAGGACCGCGGCCTGCTGGCGCGCACGATCTGCAAGGACGACCGGCGGGGCATCTACACGAACGTCACCGAGGAGGGCGCCCGGCTGCTCGACGCGGCCCGGCCGACCCATGACGGCGCCCTCCACGAGGCGCTCGACGAAGCGCGCCAGAACCCCGAGTTCAAGCCCCTGGTCGAGGCGCTGGAGCGCATCGGCGACCGCTGAGCAGGACGGGCGCGGCGGCGGGTCGGGTCAGGACTTCCAGAACTTGGCGCCGGCCAGGGCGAGGGCTTCGCGCTGAAGGCGCTTGAAGCGCTTCTCGTAGTGGTAGTTGAGGTACAGGCTCGGGATCGGGGCGTCGACGCGGTAGACGTTGCCGAGCCAGCGCGCGGGGCGGCCGTCGACCAGCTCCCACATCTGGACGATCTTGTCGCCGGGATTGACCGTGAATCTGATGTGGATCCCGGCGGACTCGATGTCCTCGGACCTGACCCAGCCCAGGACCGCGGGGTCGGGGTATCCGCTGGGCATCGCGGTTTCGTCGGGTCCGTCCATATCCGGGCCAGCCATTCCATGTATTGATGACAATCCGGGCTCCATCATCGCAGACCACGGTATGCACGCAAGTGCCGCACAGAGTGACACCGGGTCTGCAATGCCCAGGATAGTAGGCGCAACCGGCGCGCCGACAGCGCCGCGGGCGCGAGTCGCGCCCCGGCGTGACCGGCGACCGGCGCGGCGCGCCCGGAACGCGGGCCGCGGGCGGGGGCCGGATACTGGGGGCATGAAGCTCAGCCGCCCGGTCTCGGTGTTCCTCCTCGCGTTCGGCGTGTTCTCGGTGTTCGTCTGGTCGACGTTCGTAAAGAACCTGTTCGCCGACGTCAGCGGGCTGGCGTTCGACGCCGCCGGGGACCCGACGGGTTATTTCTGGGTCCACTTGACACTGGCGGTGGTCTCGTTCGGGCTCGGCGTCGCGATCGGCGTGATCGGCCTGCGGGGCCTGCTCGCGCTCCGCGGCACCGGCCGCGACTGATTCCTGAAAGGACGGTTCGACGACTGGGCGACTCGCCCGGGAGTCGGAAATCCGACCTGCGCCTTTTCACCCGTTCGGGACTCGAGGGGCGGTCGTGTCTCAGGAGACCTCCGGTGCCGCGCGGCCGGTGCCGCCGGGGGCGTCAGGCCGCCTCCAGCGCCTCCATCGCCTGCACGGCGGCGTCGCGGTGCTTGTCGGTCTCGGTGTCGGCGAGGTGGTCGGTGAACCGCAGCAGCGCCCAGGACTTGACGCGGTCGGCGTCGGCGCCCAGGCCCTCGGCGACGGCCCGCAGGAGGCCGGTGCCGCTGTGGGGGCCGTGGAGCTGCTGCTTGAACAGGAAGTAGCCGCCGTCGAAGGCGCGCTCGGCGGCGTAGGGCTTGGGGTCGATGACCAGCCACGGCTCCCGTTCGGCCGAGACGATGTTGCCCAGGTGGGTGTCGCGGTTGCCGATGCCCAGCTCGGGCGGGTCGGCGAGCGCGTCGCACCGTTCGAGGGCGCGGCGCAGGCGGTCGTCGCCGACGCGGCGGCGCGTCTCCTCGGTCGCGTCCTCGAACTGGGCGCGCCAGCCGTCGAGCATCTCGGTGGCCTTGGGCAGCTCGGGGAATCCGGGCGGCACTTCGACGGGCCGCCACAGGCGCCGGTAGAGCCCGCACGCGATCCCGATGCGCTTCCACGCCGCCTCGGGCGTGCGGTGCCCGAAGAAGCGGGTCGACTTGAGCCGGTTGCCGGGGACGGCGTGCTCCATGAGCATCGCGCCGGTCGCCGGGTCGTACTCGTGGAGGCGCACCGCGCCGTCGCCCGCGTAGGCGCGCAGCGCGGTGGGCTCGGCGCGGTTCTCCTCGTCGACGTAGACGACCTTGAGGACCGCCCGCTCGCCGTTGTCGCGGCGGACCGGGACGACGTAGGAGTGCGAGCCGCCGCCGAAGGGGGCGCCGTCGATCCGCAGGGACCACTGTCGCGTCAGGGCCCAGACCGTCTGCGGGAGGGCGTCGAGCCATGTCCGCCCGGCCTCGCCGTGCCAAGTGAGGACATCGCGTCGGACAGAGGAGGGAACCACACCAAATCGCATCCGTACAGTATCGAGCACCGCCCTATGGCGACGCAATCCGCATACGCATGGGAGGCAAGCGGTCTGGAATTCCCTGGTGGATTCAGTCGGTTGTCAAGGCGCCCACGGCGTCCGACACGGCCGTGTCGCCGCCGCGCAGTTCGAGCACGACCTTCGCGACGGCCGGGGTGCACAGGAGTTCGGCGATCACGGCGGCCACATCGGAGCGGGTGACCGCGCCGCGCCCGACCGGGGGCGCGCCGAGCAGGACCGACCCGGTGGGCGGGTCGTCGGTGAGCTGGCCGGGGCGCAGGATCACCCAGTCGAGGTCCCTGTCGCGCAGGTCGTCCTCGGCGGCGGTCTTCGCGTCGATGTAGGCGGCCCAGACCTCGTCGCGGCCCGAATCGGCCGCCTGTCCGGCGCCCATGCTGGAGATCTGGAGGAAGCGGCGCACGCCGGCGCGCTCGGAGGCCTCGGCCAGGAGCACCGCGGCGCCCCGGTCGACGGTGTCCTTCCGGGCGGCGCCGCTGCCGGGGCCGGCGCCCGCCGCGAAGACGACGGCGTCGACCTCGCCGTACATCTCGGAGGCGAGGAGCCCCGCGAGGTGTTCGGCGTCGGCCTGCTCGAGGTCGAGGACGATGGGGCGCCCGCCGATCGCGGTGAGGTCCTCGGCGTGGTCGGGGTTGCGGATGAGCCCGGTGACCGAATGCCCTTCGGCGGCCAGGATCTCGGTGAGGCGCAGCGCGATCTGTCCGTGCCCTCCGGCGATGACGACATGCATACGGCCCACCATAACCCGGACGGCGCGCCCGCGGGCCGCTCTGCGGCCAGACGTCCGCACCGGCGGACGCGGGCTCGCGCGATGCGCGGCGGGGGACGGGAACCGGGGCGCGGAAAGCGGTCTCTTGACGCTTGTGGACGGGTGCGCTAGCGTGGGCGGCTCCGTTCGCGGCGGGCCGAGAGGCCCACCGCACCAGGCTATGGCGCTGCACGGCGCCTTGGGGAGACGCATGGCGATCGACGGCGAGCGCGTGATGGCGAACTACACCGGCACCGGAAACCTCAAGTCCCGCATCGACATCTACCGCTACCGGTCGCCGGCGTTCGATCCGGTCGACCTCGCCGTCGAACTGCTGCCGGACGACGGGCTGGGCCTCGTGCTCGACGTCGGCGCCGGCACCGGCCGCTACACGCGGCGCCTGCGCACCGCGCATCCCGGGTGCGCCGTGGTCGCGATCGACAAGTCCCCCGGGATGCTGACCGAGGTCGAGGCGCCCGCGATGGTCGCCGACGCGCAGGCCCTGCCCTACCCCGACGACGGCGCCGACGCGGTCCTGGCGATGCACATGCTCTACCACGTGCCCGACATCCCCGCGGCCGTCGCCGAGTTCCGGCGCGTGCTCAAGCCCGGCGGGACCCTCCTCGCCTCGACCAACGCCGCGGGCGACATGGCCGAGGTCGCGGCCCTGTGGGACCGGGCCGCGCGGGCGACCGTGGGGCCCGGCGCCTACTCGTTCGGCACCGCCATCGAGAACTTCGACTCCGCGAGCGCTCCCGCGCCGCTGAACGCGGTCTTCGACGCCGTCGAGGAGTTCAGGCGAAAAGGGCTCGTCGCGGTCCCCGAACCGGGTCCCGTACTGGCCTTCCTCGCTTCGCTGCGCTCGTGGGCGGACTGCGAGGACGCGGCCTTCGACGCGCTCCTGGAGGCGGCCGCCGGGGAACTGGACGGCCACTTCGCCGAGCACGCGACGTTCGACTTCACGAAGACGACGGTCTTCTACCGCTGCCGCTGACGCGCCGGTCAGGCCGTGGGGCGGGCCTTCGTCACCAGGCCGGTCCGAGTTCGAGGATCGACTCGACCGCCCGGGCCACGCCGTCGTCGGCGGCCTCGCCGGTGCGGTCGGTCGCGACCGCGACGGCTTCGGCGTGGGCGCCCGCCATCGCGAAGGAGCGTCCGGCCCAGGCCAGCATCGAGACGTCGTTCGGCATGTCCCCGAAGGCGACGACCTCGTCGGCGGCGATGCCGCGCTCGGCGCACCAGGCCGCCAGCGCGGTGCCCTTGGCGGCGTCGTCGGCGGTGAACTCGAGCTCGGGGAAGCTCCCCCAGTGCCACCGGCGCACGCCGGGGGCCTCGATGTGGCGGGTGCGCGCCGCGATGTCCTCGCCGGTGGACCCGGGGACGCGGACGATGAACTCGGCGACGCCTTCGGTGTCGGCGTCGAGGACGGCGAAGGGGTCGTCGCCGGGTGCGAGGAAGGTCCAGGGGTCGGCGTAGTGGACGCCGATCTGCAGGTCGGGCGACTGGGCGATCTGGCGGTCGCCGGTCTCGACGGCGAAGACGGCGCCGGGGAGGGCGTCGCGGAGCCGGTCGTGGAGGTCGCGGGCGACCGGCAGCGGGATCGGGTGGCGCAGCTCGGCGGTCCTGGCGGCGGTGTCGTAGACGATCGCGCCGGTGCAGCAGAGGGCGGCGTCGAGGGCGGGGGCGAGTCCGGGGACCCGGTAGACGGACCTGGGGGCGCGGGCGGTCACGGCGACGGTGAGGAGGCCGTGTTCGCGGGCGGCCTGGAGGGCCTTCTGGTTGCGTTCGGAGAGTCGGCCCTGGCGGTCGAGCAGGGTTCCGTCGAGGTCGGTGGCGATCACCTTCGGCACTGGCACCACATGAGTATCGGGGTCGGGGCGTGCGGGGGCAACCGGGTTGCGCGCGGGTGCAGGGCCAGCGCCTTTCGGCCCCGGCCCCGCACCCGTTCCTTGGTCCGGCCGCTTCTTCCGGCCGGGACCGCCGTTAACCGCCGTACGGCGCCGCGGCGGCCTGGGCCGCGGTCAGGAGCGCGCCCTCGTTCTCGGGCCACAGGGTGTCGTCGACGCATTCGTAGGCGGGGAAGAACCCGCCGCAGTCGCCGAAGTCCTCGCCGACCTCGAAGGTGTAGCTGGCGATGCCGAACTCGCCGTAGGTGAAGTCGTCGGTGGTGCCGCTGGTGCTGTAGCCGACGGTGTCGTCGTTGGTGCCGACGAAGTAGCCGTTGGACTCGGCCATGGCGGCGCCCAGGTCGCGCAGGGCGGCGTCGTTGGGCGCCTTGTCGTCGGTGTAGCCCCACGGGAGGATGATGTAGTTCCCGTAGGAGTGCAAGCTGATGAACACGTCGCGGGCGTCGGCCGGGGCCGCGTCGTCGGGGTTCTCGCCTCGCTGGTCGGGGTGCAGGGCCCGCAGCCAGTCCTCGATGGCCTGCGTCTCGGGTTCGGATGCGGCCGAAGGCCCCTGGAAGGTCTCCGCGCACGGGTTGGTCGAGTCGGCGCCCCACTCGAAGCTCGAGTTGCGGTTGAGGTCGACGCCGAGGCTGTCG
Organism: Glycomyces harbinensis; assembly: GCF_900101745.1. Taxonomy (GTDB): domain Bacteria; phylum Actinomycetota; class Actinomycetes; order Mycobacteriales; family Micromonosporaceae; genus Glycomyces; species Glycomyces harbinensis. Next base: position 657,110 of record NZ_FNAD01000001.1, read on the forward strand.
CCGCAGTTCCCGTTGGAGTCGTTCGCGTTCTTGCGCTGGAGGATCGGGTCGTCGCCGCCGGAGGCGACGATGTCGGTGCCGTCGGGGTTGGCCATCGGCACGACCCACACCTCGGTGGTGTCGAGCAGTTCGGTGACCGCGGGGTCGGTGCCGTAGCCGGCGACGAGCTTGTCGATCCAGCGCATGGCGATCTCGCCGGTGGCGATCTCGCGGGCGTGGATCTGGGCGATGAGCGAGAACCGCGGCTTGGTCGAGTCGGGGGCGGTCTGGCAGTCGCCGTCGGCGAGCTTGGTCACGCAGATCGCGTAGACGTCATGGCCGCCTTGGCCTTCGGTCTTGAGCCAGGAGTCGCCGATGTCGTGGAGCACGGTGAGGTCGGGGTTGGCGTCGGCGACGTCCTGGAGGTCGGCCTCGTAGGAGTCGACGGTGCGGTACCCGCCGTAGTAGGTGCCCTCCTGCTGGACGGTGGCGCCGACCTCCTTGTACACGGTGTCGAAGAACTCGGGGTCGTGGCCCAGGGCGCGCAGCTCCTCGGCGACGGCCTCGTCGCCGAGGATGTGGGCGTCGCCGCCGTGCTCGTGGGCGACGTCGAAGCCGAGCTGCTCGAGTCGGGCGAGTTCGTCGGCGGTGAGGTCGCCGACGGTCCAGGTCACGGTCTCGGAGGAGTCCGCGGGTTCGGCGGGTTCGGCCTGGGCGGTGAGGGTGGCGGCGCCGGTGGCCGCCGCCACGAGTCCCAGCGCGATGCCCGCGGTGGCGAGCCTTCGCTTCATGTGCATGTGTCCGTTCCTTTCTCGGCCCGCCAAGGGTGCGGCCGACCGAAGGGGTGGGCTAAAGGGATCTTAATCCTACATTTAGCCATCAAACCCTCGAATCGTCAACGTATTGGGACACAATGGATTCCATTGCGGATCGACTCGTCAGCGGCCCACGGCGCGGCTCAGGGCCAGCAGATACCCCTCGCGGTCGAGCGGGTTCGCGTCCGTTCGCGCCCGCGACGGGACCGGCCCGGTCACCGGTTCGTGGCGTTCGAAGGCGCTCTCGAGGACGCCCTCGCCGCTGGTCAGGCCGGGGAGGCGCTGGCCGAGTCCGTGGACGGCCGCGGCCGGGACGGTCCCTTCGAGCACGCAGCGGTCGCCGCGGTGCTCGGGCGGTCCGGGGACGGCCCGCAGCTTCACGAGGGCGGCGAGCACGCCGCCGAGGTCGGCGCCGGGCAGTTCGATGCGGAAGCGGTGCAGGGGTTCGCACACGACCGTGCCGGCCTCGCGCAGCGCCTCGGCGAGCACGAGCGGCACGAGGCTGCGGAAGTCCCCCGCGGTGCTGGACATGGCCTTGTCGAAGCCGCCGTGCGCGCTCGACTGTCGGGCCCAGTACCCCGAGTGGGTCATGGTGACCGCGCAGCCCTCGACCTGCCAGCCGTGCAGTCCCTGGCCGAGGGTCTCGTGGACGGTCTCCTCGACGGCCTTGAAGAACGCGAGCGGCATCGAGCCGAGCTCGACGCCGAGCCTGAAGTCCACGCCGGACCCGGGGGTCGGCTCTATCCGCAGGCCCACGGTGGCCAGGAACGGGTTCGGGGCCTTCGCGATGGTCTCGGCCGCGGCGCCGGCGCCGATCGGGCGCTCGACGCAGATGACGGTGGACTCGCGGAAGGCGACGTCGAGCCCGTGCTCCTCGGCGAGGGTCGCGCCGATGACCTCCTTCTGGACCTCGCCGTAGAGCGAGACGGACAGTTCGCGGCGCTCCTCGTCCTGGCGCAGGCCGATGAGCGGGTCCTGCTCGGCGAGCTGGGTGAGCGCGGCGTGCAGCGCGGGGCGGTCGCTCTCGCGGGCCGGGACGACCACGGTCTCCAGGGTCGGCGGCGCGAACCGCTCGACGCGCCGTCCGGGCGGGCGGCCGATCGGGTCGCCGATGCGGACCTCCCCCAGGCCCCAGAACCGGGCGATCCGCCCGGCCTCGACGCGCCCTCCGGGGCGGTCGGCGCCGTCCGCGAAGACGCTGAGTGCGGTCACCTTGGCTTCGCGGCCGCCGACGTCGATCCGGTCGCGGACGGCGACCGAGCCGGAGAACAGGCGGGCGTAGGCGATCCGCTCACCCGCCGGGCCGCGCTCGATCTTGAACACGGTGCCCGAGAGCGGCCCGGCCGCGTCGCCGGACGAGCCGGGCAGGAACCGCCGGATGCCGCCGATGAGACCCTCGACGCCGGCGCCGGTGATCGCCGAGCCGAAGTGGACCGGGTGCGCGCGGGCGCGGGCGACCTGGGCGGCGAGGGCGGCGTCCAGGCGCGGGCCCCCGAGCGCCGGCGCGAGGCCCGCGGGAGCGCCGAGGTAGTCGAGGACGAGGTCCTCGTCCAGGTCGGCCAGCGCCTCGACGAGGTCGTCGAGGTAGGGCCGGTCGCGGGGGCGCGGGGCGCTGGAGGCGGCCGGAGTGCCGAGGCCGCTGGGGGCGTCCATGGCGATGACCGCCGGGTCGAGCCGGGCGGCGAGTTCGGCCAGGAGCGGGGCGCCGCGGGCCCCGGAGCGGTCGATCTTGTTGACGAACACCAGTGTCGGCACGCCGAGGCGGCGCAGGGCGCGGAACAGGACCCGGGTCTGGGCCTGGACGCCCTCGACGGCGGAGACGACGAGCACCGCGCCGTCGAGCAGGCCGAGGACGCGTTCGACCTCGGCGATGAAGTCGGGGTGGCCGGGCGTGTCGATGAGGTTGACGGCGGTGTCGCCCAGCGCGAAGGAGACCACGGCCGATTTGATGGTGATCCCGCGGCGGCGTTCGAGGTCGAGCGTGTCGGTGCGGGTGCTGCCCGCGTCGACGCTGCCGACCTCCTCGATGACCCCGGCGGCTTGGAGCAGCCGCTCGGTCAGGCTGGTCTTACCGGCGTCGACATGGGCGAGGATCCCGAGATTGAGCGTGCGCAACAGCGGTCATGTCCTTTGCGTCGTGGAAGCCTTCCTCGATGAACATGAGCTGTTGACGCATGGTGGCCCTTTCGCCGGTCGGAGGCACGGTTCACGTGCCGCGTGCGCTGACCAGTCCAGCAGAGCGCGGCGGGTGCCGCAATCGGTTTTCGCGGGGGCGCGGAGCGGCGCCCGGCCGCGGGGCCGGGCGCTCGCAGGGCCGCCGCTCAGGCGGCGGCGGTGGCGCCGGAGCCCTCGGCCTCGGCGAGGAGGCGTTCGATGACCTGGGCGACGCCGTCCTCGGCGTTCGTGGCGGTCCGGTCGGAGGCGGCCTCGACCGCCTCGGGGTGGGCGTCGCCCATGGCGTAGGAACGGCCGGCCCAGGCGAGCATCGGGACGTCGTTCGGCATGTCGCCGAAGGCGACCACGGAGGCGGGGCCGAAGCGCCGCTCCTTGCACCAGTGGGCGAGGCCCGAGGCCTTGTCGGCGCCGCGCGCGTTGAAGTCGAGCATGCCGAAGTCGCCCCAGTGGCACATGGTGAGGCCGCCGAGGTCGACGTCCGCGACGGCTTCGGCCATCTCCTCGCCGGTGCGGTCGGCGCAGTAGACCTTGAGCTTCACCGCGCGCCGGGCGCGCTTGAAGACGGTGTCGAGGCCGTCGACGAACTCCCAGTTCGAGGAGCCCACGAGGGCCTGGTAGGCGTCTTCGCCGACGATCCGGTCACCGGTCTCGACGGCGAAGATCGCGTCGGGCAGGCGCTTGGCGACCAGGGCGGCCGCCTTGCGCGCCGCGGCCAGCCGGATGGAGCGCAGGATGCGCATGCGGCCGGTGGCGGGCTGGTAGACGACGGCGCCGTTGGCGCAGACCGCGCCGTCGAGGTGCGGGAGGAGGTCGGGCAGCATGTCGACGCCGTAGGGGGTGCGGGCGGTGACGGCTACGACGGCCAGGCCTCCGGCGCGGGCGGCGGCCAGGGCTTCACGGGTCCGATCCGACAGGTTCCCGCCGGGGGCGAGGAGGGTCCCGTCCAGATCAGAGGCGATCACAAGGGGTTTGAGCACCGCTCCAGTATTGCCTTCCTCCGCCAGCACCGGCAACCGCAACCACCGCAGGCTGGGAGAAGCGTCCATGATCGGTTCGATGATGTTGTGCGGCAATGTGTTTCGTGATTGCGGCGTCGAGAGGACCCCATTGTCGACCTCTAGGTCAAGAATGGTGTAGGGTTGTCCCATGGGCAGACCGAAGAACTTCGAACCGGACGTCGCCGTCGCACGGGCGATGGAAGCGTTCTGGTCCAACGGTTACGCGGGCACCTCCCCCGCCGACCTCGCCGAGGCCACCGGTGTCGGCAAGGGGAGCCTGTACCACGCGTTCGGCTCCAAGCGCGAGCTGTTCGGCAAGGCGCTCGACCTGTACGGGTCGGCCGGGTCGGAACTCACCGACGAATACCTCAACGAGCCGGGCACCGCCAAGGAGCGCATCCGCGCCTACCTGGTGTTCCTCGTCGAGACCGACATCTCCAGTCCGGCGCGGCGCGGCTGTCTCGCGGCCAACACCGCACTCGAACTGGGCGGTCGCGACGACGAGGCCACCCGCGCCGTCGCGCGAATGACCGACGAGACGATCCGCCTGCTCGCCGAACGGCTCCGCAAGGGCCAGCGCGAGGGCGACGTCGCACCCGAGGTCGACCCGGACGCCCAGGCCCACTTCCTGATGAACACCCTCGTCGGACTGCGCGTCATGGCCAAGACCCACGACGGGCCGGCCCTGCGCGGGATCATCGACACCGCGCTGGCCGGGTTCTTACCGCCGCACGGGTGACACACCGCCCTCGCCTGAGGGCGTTTTTTCCGCTCCGATTTTTGACCTCAAGTTCAAGAATAATCGATCGAAGGGCACTCCCATGGAACTCGGACTCACCGGCAAGACCGCACTCGTCACCGGCGCCAGCCGCGGCATCGGCCTGGCGATCGCCCAGGCCCTCGCCGCCGAAGGGGTGCGCGTCGTCGGCGCCGCCCGCACCGTCACCCCCGAGCTGGAGAAGGTCGCCGCGGCCGTGGTCAGCGCCGACCTCTCGACCCGCGAGGGCGCGACCCGGATCGTCACCGAGGCCGTCGAGGCGGTCGGCGGCATCGACCTGCTGGTCAACAACGTGGGCGGCGGCGACGCCGACAAGATGGCCCTCGGCGGCTTCCTCGACATCCCGGTCGAGCAGTGGCAGTCGATCCTCGACCTCAACCTGCTCAGCGCGGTCTGGACCACGCACGCGGCGCTGCCGGGGATCATCGAGCGCCGCGGCGCGATCGTGAGCCTCTCCTCGATCAACGGCCGCACGCCCTCGGGCGCGCCGGTCGCCTACGCGGAGGCCAAGGCCGCGCTGACGATGTTCTCCAAGCGGCTCAGCGAGGAGGTCGCGCCCCTGGGCGTGCGGGTGAACACGGTGTCGCCCGGGGTCATCGGCTCGTCGCTGTGGCGCGCCGAGGACGGCTTCGGCGCGAAGGTCGCCGAGGCGTTCGGGGTGGCGCACGCGGACCTGCTGGAGGGCATGCCCGGCCAGTTCGGGATCGCCTCGGGCCGCATCGGCGAGCCCGAGGAGGTCGCGGACCTGGTGGCGTTCCTGCTGTCCGGTCGGGCGGCGAACATCCACGGCGCCGATCACGTGATCGACGGGGGAACCCTCAAGGCCGCGTAAGGTATCGGAGGCGGGCGCGGCGATTCGCCGCGCCCGCCTCCGTGTCCGGGAGGGGTCCCCGCCGGGGTGTGAGAGGAACGGGATGTCAGTCCGCCGTGTCACGGTTGCATCACGTGTGCAACCGAGTCCCATCCGGGTTCGTCAGACTGGGAACGCCGACCGATTCGCAACGCCGTCCTACCTTGGACGACGACACCGCCCGTTGAAGGAGCCCATCATGTCCTACAACCAGCCGCCGCACTACAACTTCGGCCAGCCGGAGCAGCCGCAACAGCCCCAGAGCGTGCCGCCGTCGTACTCGTCGCAGCCGCCGCCCCAACCGCCCATGGAGACCGGGTACGTGCCCCAGCAGACCTCCCCGGTCCAGGGCTACCCCGGTGCGCCGCAGCCGACGTACGGCACGCAGGTGCTCCCGACGCCGCCACCGGTGCCCCGGAGGTCGCCGCTCATCCCGATCCTGGCGGTCGCGATGGTGATCAGCCTCGCCGGCGCGGTCCTGTCGCTGGCGCTGTGGCTGCGCTCCAGCGGCGACCTGGACGACGCCGAGTCCAAGCTCACCGACCGCGACGACGAGATCGCGCAGCTCCAGGAGGACGTCGAGGCCGCGCAGGCGGAGGCCGACGAGAACGCGACCCTGGCCGCCGACGCCGAGTCGATGCGGGCCTGCCTGGACGACCTGAAGGCCTACTACGCGGCGCCGATCGGCTCCGACGAGGAGGCCACGGCCGAAGCGGCCCTGCAGGAGTCGTGCCAGACCTGGGTCTTCTGACCCGTAGCGGCGGACTCCGCCCGGACCGGCGCGCGGCGCCGCTCCGGGCGGCCGCGTCTCAGCGCTCGCCGCGGTCGTGGTCGAACGCCGCGGGGATGCGCAGTTCATGGCCTCTGAACAGGTCCATCCGCCCGGCCTCCTCGCGGTTGACCCAGCGGGAGTCCGAGGCTTCGAGTTCGGCGAGCCGGATCGGCTGCGCCGGATCGATGCCGCGGGCGGTGAAGCTCATGATCATGGGCATGCGGCTGTCGCCGAGGTTCGTGTCGCGCTTGTCGAACGCCCAGGACAGGCCGGTGAGCGCCACGTCGAGGCCGGTCTCCTCGGCCGCCTCCCGGACGGCGGCCAGGCCGACGGGCTCGCCGACCTCGGCCGCGCCGCCGGGCATGGCCCACTGGCCGGTGTCGGTGCGGCGGATGACGAGCAGGCGCCCCTCGTCGTCGAAGACCGCGGCGTCGGCCCCCGTGGAGACGCAGTGGGCGGCGAGGTTCCCGCAGTCGACGGTCGGATAGTCGATCTCGGCCGGCCGGGTGCGCTCGCACAGGGCCGCGATGCGGTGCTGGCGTTCACGCTCGTATGGATTCTGCACGGCCGCAAGGGATTCCTTGGCAAGTCCGGCGATCGCGACGAGGATCTCGCGGACGGCGGGCGAGACCGGGAGCGGTTCGCGGTCCGGCACGGCTGCACTGGATTCGGGCGCGACGGCGGGCAGGTCCCCGTCGAGATCGGGTTCCCCGGGAGGGAGCACGGCCGCGGCCGCCGCGGCGTCGAGACCGGTCGACAGCTCGTAGACCAGCAGGTACGTGTGCGGGCAGGGCAGGCCCGCAAGGTCGGTGTCGGCGATGGCCACCGGCGCCTGCGGCGCCGCGGTGCCGATGAGGGCGGCGGTCGACGCGAGGCGCCGGCCGAGCGTCCCGTCGGCGTCATTCAGGCGCTCGCGGCGCACGAGCCGGACGCCGTCGGCGCAGTCGACGCGGAACTCGATGCCGGGCATGGGGGTGCGCAGGTTCGCGTCGCGGTCGAAGATCGCCAGGATCGCCTCGGCGGAGCGGTGGTCGACCTCCGCGAGGAGGGCCGCGGAGAGTTCCCGGAGCCGGTGCAGCCGCGCGACCTCGTCGGGTCCGGCACCCCAGTACAGGCCGTTGGCGGCCTCGGCGCGGAGGACGTCGACCAGTCGGGCGAGGCCTACGGCCGCACGGTGGTCGGGATCTGCGGGCGGATTCGTCATGGCGCTCCTCTGCTCGTCGGCGGTCAGATCGTACGCTGCCCGACCGCGGCGCGGGCGACGCTCAGCGCCTCGCGCGTCGAGGCGATGAGCGCCGGGTCGCCGATCCGCTCGCGGATGCGCAGGACCTCCGCGAGGACGTCCACGGCGAGGTGCGGCCGGCGCGCGTCCACGAGGTGCTTGCCGTAGTGCTGCAGCGCGAAGTGCAGGGTGGCGGGCGACTCGGCCTGGGCCAGCTCGATGGCCCGCTGGTAGAGCGGTTCGGCGGCCGCCAGATCGCCCGGGTAGCGGTGGGCGTCGCCGAGGTTGACGAGGGCGGCGACGCGCTCGCGCGCCGTGGCGGCCCGCTCGACGGCCTCAGTGAGGACGCGCTGCGCGTGGCCGTAGTCGCCGAGGGCGATCAGGCCGACCCCGGCCTGGCGCAGCTCGGACTGCGAGAGCCGGGGTTCGCGCGCGAGTTCGAAGTGGACGAGGCGGCGGAGCTTGTCCGGCTCGGTCGCGTACATGCGGCCGTCGTTGCCGGTGGCGATGAGCTCGGCGATCTGGTGCAGTGCTGCCGACATGGCGTGTCCCTCATTCCCAACCGAGGAGCGGCCGCGAGAAGGCCTCACGCGAGGATATGTCCCTGCACCGGTCCTTGCCCAGCCCCGGGCGGTCAGGGCTTTTCGAGGATGAGCCCCTGGTACTCCTCGATCGAGCCGTCCAGGGGGACGCGGTGCATGTCGAGGACGGTGAAGTGCCCGGCGGCGGTCGACCGGATGCGGTCGGCGGTGAGGAACGAGAAGAAGCGCTTGGGCTCGCACGCGTCGGACTCCCAGACCCCCTCGGAGTCCCGGCCGCCGTACTGGCCCCAGTAGAAGCGCCCGCCGGGGACGAGGACGCGCCGGACTTCGGCGAGGACGCCCGCGAGGTGGGTGCGCGGGACGTGGAGCAGGCAGTTCATGCCGAAGACCGCGTCGAAGGACTCGTCGGCGAACGCGAGGTCGGCGAAGTCCATCACGTGCGCGTCGAGGCCCTTGGCGAGGCAGTGCCCGACGAGCGCGGGCGAGAGGTCGACGCAGGTGACGATGTGGCCCGCGTCGGCGAAGTACCGGCCGCTGACGCCGTGGCCCGCACCGATCTCCAGCAGGCGCGATCCCTCGCGCAGGTGCGCGGCGAAGCGGGCCCGCTCGGCGGGCTTCCACGACCGGTCGTCCATCCGCTCGCGCTTGTCCGCCTCGGCGTCGTAGGCGCGGCGCAGGTCCTGCTTGACGGCGTCGTATTCCATGGGGCCCATGATGCACGCGGGGTCCGACATCGGGGCGGGCCCTCAGCGCAGGCCGGCCTCGGCGAGGGCCCGATTGCGGGCCTTGCGCGGCAGGCGGTCCACGTAGACCGTGCCTTCGAGGTGGTCGTACTCGTGCTGGAGGCAGCGCGCGAGCGTGCCGGTGCCCTCGATGCGGACCGGTTCGCCCGCGGCGTCGAAGCCCTCGACCACGGCCGTCGCCGACCTGGCCGTGTCCTCGTACGAGCCGGGCACCGACAGGCAGCCCTCGTCGCCGGTCATGAGTTCGCGCGGCGGGGCGGGCAGGCTGAGCACCGGGTTCACGACCGCGGCCACGGTGCGCACCCCGTCGGCGTCCTCGCAGTCGAGCACGAAGACCCGGGCGTCGACACCGATCTGGTTGGCCGCCAGGCCGACCCCGTTCGCGGCGTACATGCTGGCGAACATGTCCTCGACGAGCCGCGCGAGCGCGGCGTCGAAGGCCGCGACCGGCGCGCAGGCCCGGTGGAGCACGGGATCGCCGTACTGCACGATCGGGTGCACCCGGCCGCTCGCGCCCGGGTTCGTCGCTTCCGCCTCGTCCGACAACTGGCCCCTCCTCGGTTCCGCGCGGCACCCCGCCGCCCCTTTGTTGCAATTGTATTGCAACAGCAACCGCCGCAACCGCTGCGGCGCCCGAACCGGGCCGGTGCCCGCGAGGGCGCGCTCCCCGGGGACTCCCAAGCGCGCCCTAGATCGATAGCGGCTCGTAGCCGCGTCGTTACCCGCGACTCGGAGCATTGGACGAAGCGGCCGAAGACCGGTCGCCGGCCCCTCACGACCCCTTGCGAGGCAACCCGTGCGTCTTCATTCACTCTCCATTGTGGCCGTCTCGGCCGCGCTGCTGCTCTTCGGGTGCGCGTCCGACGGCGAGGACGCCGGCGGCGGCGTCGCCCAAGACCTCGCCGAGCCCGAGGCCGCCGACACCGCCAGCGAGCAGGACGCGGCGAACGCGCAGTTCGACGCGGGCGACCGCGCCGTCATCTACGAAGCCGCGCTCGGCGTCACCGACGCCGATCCCGAGCGCGTCGCCGAGGAGGCCTGGGACCTGGCGGAGTCCTTCGGCGGCTTCGTCACCGACGACCAGCGCGACCGCGCCGGAGACGGCGGCGAGTACGCCGCCGCGCACCTGGTGCTGCGCGTCCCCTCCGAGCACTTCCTCGAGGCCATGGACGGCCTCGCCGCACTCGCCGAGGAGGAGACGCAGCGGTCGGTGACCACCGAGGACGTCACCGAGGCCACCGTGGACCTCGCCTCCCACATCGCCTCCAAGACCGCCAGCGTCGAACGCGTCCGCGCGCTGCTCGCCGACGCCGCCTCGGTGGACGCCATCCTGGAGCTGGAGTCGGAACTGGCCCGGCGCGAGGGCGAGCTGGCCTCGCTGGAGGCGCAGCTGGAGGACCTGCAGGACCGCGTCGCCCTGTCCACCATCGACTTCACCGTGTCGACCCCGAGCGCTCCTCGCGAGCAGGCGGGCTACACCGGGCCCGACAGCTTCTGGGACGGCCTGACCGCCGGCTTCTCCGGCGCCGTGGCGCTCCTGGTGGGCCTCTCGGTGGCACTCGGCGTGGTGCTGCCGTTCCTGCCGATCGCCGCGATCGGCGCCGCCGCCGTCATCGTGCCGATGCGCTGGGCGCGCAGGCGCCGCGCCGGTCGGGCCGGGGCCGAGCCGCCGGCGGCGGGCTCGCCGCTGCCGCCCGTGCGGCGCTGACGGCGACCGTCGGGCCGGCGATCGAAAGCCGTGGGAGCGATGAATCCGCGCCTTTCGGGTAGTCCTCATCCGCGACGGCCGCGAACGCGGCCGCGGATGAGGAGTGCGGCATGGGCAAGGTCTTCGTGGACGCGACGGTGTCATCGCCGACGGGCACGACGGCGTCGGCCCGCTGTTCGACTGGTACAACAACGGCGACCGGGCCGTGGTGCTGGGCGATCCGAGCCGCGTGTCCCGGGTGACGCCCGCCAGCGCGGACTATCTGGAGTCGGCGGTCGCCCCGGCGCGGGCCATGGTGTGCGGGCGGCACCTGTTCGACATCACCGACGGCTGGGGCGGCGTGCCGCCCGCCGGCGAGCACGTCTTCGTCGTGACGCACGAGCCGCCGGAGGAGTGGGCGTGGGCCGGGAAGGCGCCGTTCACGTTCGTCACCGAGGGTGTGGAGGAGGCGGTGGCGCGGGCGAAGGCGTTCGCCGAGGGCGCGGACGTGTCGGTGTCGGCGGGAGTGGTCGGGGACCAGGCGATCCGGGCCGGGCTGGTCGACGAGCTGCACTGCAACGTGGTGCCGGTGCTGTTCGGTTCGGGGAAGCGGTTCTTCGGCGGTTTCGAGGACGTGCCGGTGATGCTGGGGAATCCGCGGGTGATCGAGGGCGACCGGGTCCTGCACCTGATGTACCCGGTCGAGAAGCCCTGAGGCGCATACGGAGCGGGCCGCGGCGGGAGTCCCGCCGCGGCCCGTCCGGCGCTTACAGGCTCCAGACCTCGACGAGGCCGTCGCCGGTGCCGATCACGACGACCGGGTGGCCGTCGACCGCGCCGATCGCGGCGGTGAGCACCTCTCCCGCGCCGGTGTGGGGCGCGAAGGCCTCGCCCATCTGGGCGCCGGTCTCCAGGTCGAAGACGCTCATGCCCCGGTTGCCGCGGACCACGGCGACGGCCTTGCCGTCGAGTTCGGTGAGCCCGACCTCGTAGACCTGCTGGAGCAGTTCCATGCCGGGGGTGCCGTACGGTTCGGCGGTCGTCAGGTCCCAGGCCTGGATCGAGCCGTCGCCGGTCGCGGTGACCCCCAGGGCCCTGCCCGCGGCGGTGCCGGCGGTGAAGGCGCTGACGTCGATGGTGAGCTGGTCGAACGTGCCGCCGACGGGTTCGCCGGTCGCGAGGTCGGACACGAAGACGCTGTTCTCGGAGACGCCTACCTGGTGCAGGTCGCCGCCGATGCCGGTCAGCACGTTGAAGTCGCCGTAGGCGAGGGTCACGTCGCCGAGGACCGCGCCGGTGAACAGCTGCTTGACCTCGTAGTCGGTGATGTAGACGGGCGTGTCGTCCCGCACGCCGGCCCAGTAGATCGTGTCGTAGGTGGACTCGCGGGTGTTGATCGGGTTCTCGGGGTCGTCGAGGTACCAGACGGCCTCGGTGGTGGCGTCGCGCGAGAAGGCGACCCACCGGCCCTCGTACTCGAAGACCGAGAGGTGGTCGATGACGTCCTTGTGGCCGCGGAAGGCGCCGATCTCCGCGCCGGTCTCGAGGTCCCAGACGCGGACGAGCTTGTCGTCGCCGGCGGAGACCGCGACGGGGACGCCGTCGACCTGGCCGGTGCGCACCTGGGTGACGGCGCCGACGTGGGCCGCGTCCATGGCGGCGGTCTGGTCGCCGAGGACGGCTTCGGACAGGGGCACGAAGGCGCCATCGTCGCCGGAGGCCGCGGAGCCGCTGTCGCCCTCCTCGTCCTCGTCGTCGGCGGCGCTCGGGTCGTCGCCGGGGTCCCCGGTCTGGCTGCCGTCGGCGGTGATGTCGCCGGTGTCGCCGCCGGTCGGGAGGAACTGGAAGGCCACGAGCGCGGCGAGGGCGAGGACCACGACCGCGGCGGCAACCGACAGGGCCGTGATGCCCTGTTTGGACTTGAGCCAGGGGCCGTCCTTCCCGGGCGGCGGCTGCTGCTGGTACGGGCCGGTCGGCGCGGACATGTGGGCGGGCGGGACCGGGGGCGCCATGTGCGGCTGGGTGACCGGGCCGGGCATGGCCCCGAGGCCCTGCGGGGTCGGCTGGGAGGGCGGGCGCGGCGCCGAGTTGTGCGGCAGCGGCATGGTCTGGTTCGTGGCGGGGACCGGAGCGGCGGCCGGGGTCGCCGCCGGCGGGGGCGCGGTCTGGGGCGGCAGGGCCGGGCTCGGCACCGAGATAGGGGTGCTGACGGTGTGCTGGGCGAGCAGGCCGCCTTCGGAGACGGCGAGTTCTGGCTGCTCGATCGCGGCGGGGGCGATCCCGAGTTCGCGGTGCAGGAGGGTGGCGACCAGGGGCATCCGGCTGGCGGCGCCGACGAGGAACAGCGCGGCGACCTGCTCCTTGGCGAGGCCGGATTCGCGGATGACGCCCTGGGTGACGCGGAGGGTGCGCTCCACGAGCGGCTTGCAGACCTGCTCGACCTCGTCGCGGGTGAGGTGGACGTCCGCGTCGAGCAGGGGGATGGTGAGTTCGGTCGAGGCCGAGCGGGAGAGGCGCTCCTTGGCCTGGCGGACTTCGTCCATGAACGCGGTCCGGTGGCGCAGGTCGGCCGGGGTCTCGGGGGCGGTGAGCCGGGCCCAGCGCTCGTCCTCGGGCTGGAACGTCGCGGCGAGGTGTTCGGCGAGGGCCTGGTCGAAGTCGAGGCCGCCGAGGTCGGGGGCGCCGTCGACGGCGAGGACGTCGAAACCGGTGGTGGCCCGGCGCAGGACGGTCGCGTCGAAGGTGCCGCCGCCGAGGTCGTAGACGACCACGCCGGACCCGGGCGGGATGTCGATGGCGAGGGTCTCGACGAAGTAGGACGCGGCGGCGACCGGTTCGGCGACGAGGTCGACGTCGCCGAGTCCGGCCGCGGTCGCGGCGTCGGCGACCACGTGGCGGCGCGTGGGCCCCCAGGCGGCGGGCACGGTGACGGTGACCGGGCCCAGGGTGCCGAGGGTGTGGGCGCATTCGCGGGCGACGCGGGACAGGACCGCGGCGATCACGCTGGTGACGGGGATGTCGGTCTCGCCCAGGAGGATGGAGGCGTCGTCGATGCGCCGCTTGGGGTTGGGCTCGTACCGGTCGGGCTTGCGCCGTCCGGAGTGGACCGCGTCGGCGCCGACGACCGGGCCGCCCTCGTCGTCCATGAACACCGCGGAGGGCAGCTGCGGGGAGCCGTCGAACAGCTGCTGGTGGACCCGCCCGTCGGCGCGGCGGATGGTCGCGACGGTGTGCGAGGTACCGAAATCGATGCTGATCGCGGCGGGCCGGGGGTTGGTGAAGGGCATGGCGCCACTCTAGTGACCGGATTCCAGCTTCCGGGCCCGCGGGACGCCTCCGACTGGGGCCCTTGGGCGGCGGCGACGGCTGCGAGAATTCCTCAGTGGGTATTCAGACGCAGTTGCGGCGCGCGGTCGCGGTGTTCAGATTCGCCGCATTGGGCTATCCGGTGCTGCTCGGTGTCATCTCGCTCGACGCGCTGGTGCATCCGGTCTGGGCGGCCCTGCTGGTCGCGGCGCTCGCCGGATGGACCGGTGCGGTCAGCTACCGGTACACCCGAAGGGGGTACGAGCCGCGGGTGCTCTACGCGGACCTCGCGGTGACGGCGCTGGCGGTCGCGGCCTCGGCGTGGGCGCTGGAGGTCTCGGACCGGTCGGTGCCGATCTCGTTGGGGCCGTGGCTGGCCGGGGCCGTACTCGGTTGGGGCGCGGCGTGGGGCCGGCGCAGCGGCGCGGTCTCGGGCGGCGTGATCGCCATGGTCGGCATGGTCTTTCGCGGCGGCATCAGCGAGAACACCGTCAACGAGGCGGCCCTGCTGGTCCTGACCGGCCTCACCTTCGGGCACCTGGTGCGCCTCGGCGTCGAGGCCGAGGAGCGCACGCGCCGGGCGACCGAGCGCAGCGCCGCCGCACGCGAGCGCGAGCGCCTCGCCCGCGGCATCCACGACTCGGTGCTCCAGGTGCTCGCGCTGGTCCAGCGGCGCGGCAACGAGATCGGCGGCGAGGCCGCCGAACTGGGGCGCCTGGCGGGCCGCCAGGAGGAGGCGCTGCGCGCGCTCATCGTCTCCGAGTCCTACCGGCACCCGCTCGACGGGCGGCGCGACCTGCGTGAACTGGTCGGGCGGCACGCCGGGCCGGCGGTGACGATCGCGGCCCCGGCCACGCCGGTGCCGCTGCCGACCGCGACCGCCCGCGAGGTCGCGGCGGCCGTGGCGAGCGCGATCGACAATGTGCGCGAGCACTGCCCCGCGGGGACGCGGGTGTGGCTGCTGCTGGAGGACGACGGCGAGGCGGTGCAGGTGACGGTCCGCGACGACGGCCCGGGCATGGCGCCCGGACGGCTGGCCGAGGCCGCCGCCGAGGGCAGACTCGGTGTGGCCCAGTCGATCCAGGGACGGATGAGGGAACTCGGCGGCACCGCGACCGTCGTCTCGGCGCCCGGCGCGGGCACCGAGATCGAACTGCGCCTGCCGCGCAACGCGAACGAGGAGGGCTGACATGGCGACGCTCATCGTGGTCGACGACCACCCGATCTGGCGCGAGGCGATCAGCCGGGACCTCCAGGAGGCCGGGCACCGGGTGCTCGCCGCGTTCGGCGAAGGGCGCGCGGCGCTCAAGGCGATCCGGGACCTGCGGCCCGACGTGGCGATCCTCGACCTGCAACTGCCCGACCTGTCCGGGGTGGCCGTGCTCCAGAGCCTCGGCGAGGACTGCCCCACCGCGGTCCTGGTGCTCTCGGCCAGCGGCGAGTCCTCCGATGTGCTGGAGGCGATCAAGGCCGGGGCGCGCGGGTACCTGGTGAAGTCGGCCTCGGCCGCCGAGCTCTCCGAGGCGGTGGAGCGGGTGGCGGCGGGCGACGCGGTCTTCACGCCGGGCCTGGCGGGCCTGGTGCTCGGCGAGTACCGGCGCCTGGCGAACGCGGACGAACCCGAGCAGCCGAAGCTGTCGGAGCGGGAGACCGAGGTGCTGCGGCTGGTCGCGAAGGGGCTCAACTACCGCGAGATCGCCGAGCGGCTGTTCCTGTCGCAGCGGACGGTGCAGAACCACGTGCAGCACATCCTCACCAAACTCCAGCTGCACAATCGGGCCCAATTGGTGCGGTATGCCATCGAGCAGGGCATCGATGGCGACTGAGCAGCGAGAATGAGTAGTTCCTCACCGCGGTTTGAGTAGTTCCGCCGTTGCGCGCGGGACCCTTCCCGTTGCTCAATGGAGGCATGAACGCCTACATCACCGCAGCCGGCGCGTACCTCCCCGGCGACCCGGTCGGCAACGACGAGATCGCGGCCCGCCTCGGCGGCGTCGACGAGCGCGGCGACCGCCTCCGCCGCCGCATCCTCGCCGCCAACGGCATCGCCGAGCGCCACTACGCGCTCGACGCGCAGGGCCGCACGACCGAGCTCAACGAGGAACTCGCCGCCGCCGCGCTGCGGGCGGTCCTGGAAGACCGCGGCGCGCTCCCCCGCGACCTCGACATGCTCGCCACCGCCACCACGCAGGGCGACCTGCTCGTGCCCGGCTTCGCGTCGATGGTCCACGGGCGCCTCGGCGGCGGGCCGATGCAGCTCCTGTCCGCCGCGGGCGTCTGCGCTTCCAGCCTCGCGGCCCTGGACGCGGCCGTCGCGAAGGTCCGCCTGGGCGACCGGCGCCGCGCGGCCGTGGTCGGGTCCGAGCTGTCGAGCCGGTGGCTGCGCGCCTCGAGGTTCCACGGCGGCGGGGACGCCGACGCGCACTTCCTGCGGTGGATGCTCTCCGACGGCGCCGGCGCCGTCCTGGTCGAGGCCGAGCCCCGGCCCGACCGGCCGTCGCTGCGGGTCGACTGGGTCCGCACCGTCTCGCTCGCCCACGAGCACGCCGTGGTCATGCGGGCGGGCATGGGCGAGGGGCCCGACCCCGCGGCCGGGCGCACCTGGCAGGACATGGGCAGCGCCGCGGCGGCCGAACAGGCCGGCATGATGCTGCTGCGCCAGGACACCAGCGCCCTCGGCGCGCTCGCCGAAGCGGGGCTGCGCGAGTTCGAGTCGCTGACGAAAGAGGGCCTGATCGACCTCAAGCGGCTCGACCACGTCCTGTGCCACTACTCGACGAACGCCTTCCGCGACATCGTGTTCGAGCGCCTCGCCGAGACCGGCGCGTCCATCGACACCGGACGGTGGTTCTCGAACCTGGAGACCCGCGGCAACACCGGCGCGGCCTCGATCTTCATCGCCCTGGAGGAGTGCTGGCGGACCGGGCGGTTCGAACCGGGCCAGACGGTCCTGCTGGCCGTCCCCGAGTCGGGGCGCTTCCAGTTCGGCTTCGCGCACCTGACCTGTGTGGACGCCGAACGCTCCGTGTCCGCCGCCGCGCCCGTCGCGACGTACTCCCCCGCGCCGGAGCCGGTCACCGCGCCCGAGCCTCCCGCCGAGAGCGTGTTCGCGCGCCTGGACGAGGTGTGGCAGGACTTCGAGGAACGCCTCGCCGCCGTCCCGGTCATGGCCCGCCTCGAAGAGGGCACCGCCACCATGGAGGACTACCGGCGGCTCCTGTTCAACCTGCGCCAGCAGGTCGCCGACGGCGCCCGCTGGATCTCCCGGGCCGCCTCCAACTTCTCGGTCGACCTGTTCGACCTGCGCAGCGCCGCGATCGGCCACGCCGAAGAGGAGCACCGCGACTTCATGCTGCTGGAGCGCAACTACGCGGCCTGCGGCGGCTCCCTCGAGGACATCCGCGCCGGCGAGAAGAACATCGGCTCGGAGGCCTTGTCCGCGTACATGTTCCACACCGCGAGCCAGCCCGACCCGATCGGCCTGCTCGGGGCCATGTTCATCATCGAGGGCCTGGGCACCGGCAAGGCCGCCGGATGGGCCGCCCGGTTCAAGAAGCTCCTGGACCTGCGCGACGACCAGGTCAGCTTCCTGGCCTACCACGGGGAGGCCGACGACGACCACTTCGCGAAGCTCCAGGCGATCCTCGCCTCCCCGCGCGTCGACGCGCCCGCCGCGGACGCGATCGTCAAGACCGCCAAGATCGTCGCCCGCCTGTACGCGCTCCAACTGGAAGAACTCGACAATGTCTGAGCTGCGCGACGACCCGCCCATGTGGGACGCCGTGGTCGCCGACCCGTCGGTGCCGCTGGACCGCGAGACCGTGCGCATGATCGCCGACGACCAGCGCCGGTGGACGCGCACCTGGCTCTACCCCGTCGCCCGGCCCGTGTCGCGGGTGCTCGCCGTGGTCATCGTCGTCCTCAAGCGCCTGACGCCGATCCGGTGGACCACGCACCGGCTCATGGACCGGCTCTGCATCTGGTTCCTGCGCCGGTTCGTGTCCCCGCTCGCGGTCGAACTGCTCATCAGGCACTTCGTGATCGAGACGAACCTGCTCAACTTCATCGTCCGCAACACCGCCACCCCGATCGACCCGGTGGCGCTGCGCCCCACCGACCTCGCCGGGCTCGGGAACAAGGCCGTGATCGAGCACGACGTCAACGTGTACGTCGTGCTCGCGGCCCTGGACATGACGCCGGCGGGCCCGCTCGACTACGCCGGTCTCGACATGCCGCCGCTGGACCCCGAGCCGGGCCGGCGGCGGCTCATGCGGCTGGACGTCCAGACGGCCCTGTGCCTCATGAACCTGCCGTTCGCCGCGTGCCTCACCCCCGACGAGTACCGGCGCGCCGTCCACTCGATGCGGTTCGACGACTCGATCCTGGCGATCCTGGCCGACCTCACCGGCGACCCGACGTTCCTGCGCTGGCAGAACGGGGACCTGTCGGTGCGGGCCGACTCCAACACGGACGTGCCGCGCGCGGTCTACCGGCACGCCGTGGTCTGCGAGTACGCGCACGCGCACCTGCGCAGGCTCGCGGCAGAGGCCGCCGCCGCGGGAGCGGCGGCGGGCGAGGCGGCGTGAGCGCCCGGTGCTACCGTCGTGCGTCGCACGGCGGAAGAGGGGATCGGACCGTTGGACTCATGGGTGGCGATCGACTTCGAGACGGCCAACGGCAGCAGGGCCAGCGCGTGCTCGGTCGCGGTGGTCCGCTTCTCCGGTGACGAGGAGAAGGAGTCGTACGCGACCCTGATCCGCCCGCCCGACGGGCACGACCGGTTCGAAGCGCGCAACACGGCGATCCACGGGATCCGGCGCACCGACGTGGTGGGCGCCCCGCGGTGGCCGGCGGTGTGGTCGCAGCTGCGGGACTTCATCGGCGACTCCCCCGTCGTCGCGCACAACGCGGCCTTCGACACGTCGGTGATCCGCGGCGCGAACAGCGCGGCGGGGATCCGCCCGCCGACGCTGCGGTACGCGTGCACGCTGGTCATCGCCCGGCAGACCTGGCAGTTGGACTCGTACACGCTGCCGCGGGTGGCGCGGGCGGCCGGGATCGTCTTCGGGGACCACCACCGGGCCGAGGCCGACGCGCGCGCGGCGGCGAAGGTGCTGGTGGCCGAGCGGCGCGAGCACGGGGTCGAGTCGATCGACGGGCTCCTGGCCTCGGCGCGGGTGAGCTGGGGCCGCCTCCACAGTGAAGGCTACGAGGGCTGCCGGAAGCGCTGAGCCGCACCCGGGCCGGGGTGCCCCCGGCCCGGGTGTTCCGCGTTATTCGGACGGGTTGACGGTCACCGTGAACGCTTCGAGCAGGCCGGCGGCCGAGTCGGTGCCCGGCTCCACGAGGTGGACTCCCTCGGGAATGCTGAGCTGCTGGTTCACCGGCGGGAACGCCTTGACGTCCAGGGCCTCTTCGGGAGCGAGCGCGAAGGGCGCGGTCTCGAACACGACCGGGCCTTCGCTCGTGACCCCCGCCAGCTGCTCGATCTCGAACGAGAGCACGATCTCCTGGTAGGCGGCGGGGTCGTCCTTGTCGGCCCGGGCCTTCTCCCGGTCGACGGTGGTGACGCGGATCTGGCCGAGGTCGCCGACCTCGCCGACCGGGTTGTAGAGGACGCCGTCCGACGCGAAGGCGCCGTTCTGCCGCTCCTGGTGCAGGTTGACCTGCCCTTCGAGCGGTCCGGTCTCGTAGGTCCGGCCGTCGATGCTGATCTCACCGGCGGCTTCGATCGGGACGTTGATCGTCTGCGGCCGGTCGGTCGCCGGCTTGGCCGGGTCCTCCGCGGCCGCGGCCGGCACGGCGCCGACGGCGAGCAGTGCGAGGGGCGCTGCTGCGGCCGCCGCGAGCGTGCGGCGGCGAAGTGCGGTCGTACGGCCGGTGGCGCTGCGCTCATCGGTCATGGTCATGCTGCTCCGTTCCCTGGTACGGCGCGGCGGTCGTTCGCCGCCGCGACTGGATGTCCGCAAGGGACTATATGGCCGGAGGCGGCGCGGCACGGGAACTCGGGAGAATCAGGTGCGCTTCGCGCGGTCTCGCGGGGCCGGGGCGCACGGCCGCCTCTGGACGCTTCAGCATTCCGATGTCAAGAATGCGTCAAGAACGTTGACGCTGGTCGGCGGCGGTGGTGCGCTTGAGTCCTCAACGGTTCGACAACCGGAGGTGGAAGATGGAGCGCACGCCCTCGACCTTGTACTCGCGCGCCGGCGGCCTGGCCGCTCTCGGCGGCTCGATGCTCGTGGCCGGCTCGATGTTCATGCCGTGGGTCGACACCGGCGGAGGCGGACTCGACTTCTGGCACCTCGGATCGGTCGACGGCGTCCGGGCGGACGCGGGGGTCTACGGACTGTCGCTGACGCTCATCCCGCTGCTGGTGCTGTGGTCGGCGCTGTTCTTCGTGTGGCGCTGCCACGAGACCCGGATGGCCTGGGCGTTCGGCGGGTTCGCCGGGACGATGATGCTGTACGCCGGCGACCTGGTCATCAGCGAGGACCTGCCGTCGGCGGGCCACGGCGCGGGCGAGATCGTCGCGGTGGCGGGCCTGCTGATCCTGGCGGCCGGGTGCGTGGCGGCGATGGCCGCGAACGTCCCCGAGCCGGCGGAGTCGCGCGCCGGTTGAGCAGGTGCGGCGCCGTGGCGCCCGGTGGGGGCCACGGCGCCTTCGCGTCCGGTCTCAGGCGCTGTCGCGCACGACCAGCTCGGTCGGGAGGATCACGGGTGCGACCTCCGCTTCTTCGAGGAGGGCGATGAGGAGCCGGACGGTCTCCTCGGCCACCTTCTCGAGGGGCTGGCGGACGGTGGTCAGGGCCGGGCGGGTCGCCGAGGCGATCGCCGAGTCGTCGAAGCCGCCGACCGCCACGTCCGCGGGCACGCGCCGCCCGGCGTCGTGCAGGGCCTGGAGCGCCCCGGCGGCCATGAGGTCGGAGGCGACGAACACCGCGTCGAGGTCGGGGACGGCCGCGAGGAGCCGCTTCATCGCGGTCTCGCCGCCGGCCTGCGTGTAGTCGCCGTGGACGATCATCTGCTTGCCGGCCTTGCGGCCCAGCACGCTCGTGAAGCCCTCCAGGCGCAGGGACCCGCCGGGGGTGTCCATCGGGCCGGTGATCATGCCGATCTTGCGGCGGCCCTTCCCGACGAGGTATTCGGTCATGACGCGGGCGCCGCCGTACTCGTCGGCGGCGGCGTACGGGATGACCGATTCGCGTCCGAGGACCGCGCCGCAGGCGACGGCCGGGATGCCCGCGCGCTCGATCTCCTCGAGCAGCGGGTCGCCGGCGTGCGTGGAGGCGAGCAGTGCGCCGTCGGCGTGGCCGCCGCGCAGGTAGCGGGCGACGCGTTCGCGGCCGCCGTCGTCGCCGGCGATCATGAGCACCAGGGACATGTCCCGGTCGGCGAGCTGGTTGGTCGCCACGCGCATGAGCACCGAGAAGTTCGGGTCCTCGAACAGGCGCTCCTGCGGTTCGGAGAGCACCATGACGATCGAGCCCGTGCGGCTGGTCACGAGGCTGCGCGCGGCCCGGTTCACGACGTAACCGGTCTCCGCGACCGCCCGGCGGACCGCCGTCTCGGCCGACAGCGAGACGTTCGACTTGCCGTTGAGGACCCGCGAGACCGTGCCGCGCGAGACCCCCGCGGCCTCGGCGACGTCGTGGATCGTCGGTCGTTTGCGTGCCAAGATGCTCAGTTCTCCCTTGTGTCTCACTCATTATCGCCCCCGCCGCCAGTCGGGTCGGGCCAGCGCCCGGACCCGTGCGCGGCGGGGAGCGCCGGGTCCGCCCAAGGGGGAGGCGGCCCCGGCGCGGTTCCTACCCGGTGGCGCCGCCGAGCGCCCGCAGCGACGGCAAGGCGTTCCCGTCGAAGTCGAAGAGGGCCTGGTTGGCCCAGGAGTTGCCGGCCTCGTCCACGACGTCGTCGCCGTACTCCATCCCGGCGCGCGAGGCCCAGGTGGTGCCCGGCACCGGGAGCCATGCCGGCTCCCAGTAGACGATCCCCAGGCCGCGGCCCTCCGGAACGGCGGCGACCGTGGCGTACAGGTCGCGCAGGAACGCCGTCTGGCCCTCGGGCGAGGCCTCGTAGCCGCCCGTCTCGGCCATGGGGGGCTTGAAGACCTGGTGGTGGCCCTCGGGCTCGTCGCCGGTCCACGCGTAGGCGGTCTCGGCGACCAGGAGGTCCTTGCCGTAGCGACCGGCGAGGTCGTTGAGGTTCTCGCCCAGGTCCTTGAGGGTGCCGTGCCAGTACGGGTAGTAGGACAGGCCGATGACGTCGAAGTCCACGCCGCGGGCGGCGCTGGACGTGTCCGACACCTGGTCGAACCAGCCGCGGTACAGCTCGTTCGCGCCGCCGAAGTCGAGGTGCAGCATCACCGTCGCGTCCCCGGACTCGCGGACGGCGGCGGCGCCGGCCTTGAGCAGCCCGGCGAGGCGGTCGAACGCGGCCACGTCCTCGCCTTCGAAGGCCCGGTCCCCGTCGTCGAACTTCGGGGTCCTGCCTTCGGGCCAGAGCATCCCGTTGGTGATCTCGTTGCCGACCTGCACCATGTCCGGGTACGCGTCCGCCGCGTCGAGTGCGGCGAGGACTTCGGCGGTCCAGTCGTGCACGCGCGCTTGAAGGTCGGCGCCCTTGAGGTGGCGCCAGGACTTGGGGGTGGACTGCTTCTTCGGGTCGGTCCAGAAGTCGGAGTAGTGCAGGTCGAGCAGGAGGCGCTGGCCCGCGGCCTTGGCGCGGCGGGCCAGCGCGATCGTGGTCTCCAGGTCGTTGGTGCCGCCCATGTACGGGTTGCCGTCCTCGTCGCGCGGGTCGACCCACAGGCGCAGGCGGATCCAGTTGACGCCGTTCTCGGCGAGGAGGCCGAGCAGTTCGCGTTCGGTTCCGCCCGAGCGGAAGACCGCGCCGCGCTCTTCGATCTCGGCGGTCATGGAGACGTCGGCACCCCGGATGGGCGGCAGCATGAGTGTTCTAGCCTTTCTCGGCGCCGGCGCTCGCGCCGGTCACCAGGTAGCGCTGGAGGACGATGTAGAGGATGGTGATCGGGACGGCGAGGATGACCGCGCCGGCGGCGAAGGTCGTGAACGCGTTCTGGTAGACGTCCTCGATCATCGCGAACAGGCCGAGTGCGACGGTCTGCTTCTCGGGGCTCTGGAGCAGCAGCGCGGGGAGGATGAAGTCCATCCACGGCATCGTGAACTGCGTGATCGCCACGAAGGTGAGCATGGGTCGCATGAGCGGCAGGATGATCTTGACGAAGACCGTCCAGCGGCTCGCGCCGTCGATCGCCGCGGCCTCGTCGAGGCTCGCGGGCAGTTCGTCGGTGTAGCCCTTCATCAGCCAGGTGTTGTAGGGCAGGGCGGCGGCGATGCTCACCAGGGCCAGGCCGGTGAGCGAGTCGAGCAGCCCGAAGTTGAGGAACAGCATGTACACCGCGATGGCGGTGAGGAAGGTCGGGAACATCTGGAGGATGAGGATCCCCAGGAGCCCGGCCTTGCGGCCCCGGAACCTGATGCGGGAGAACACGTAGCCGCACAGGGCCGACAGCACGACCGAGCCGATCATGTTGAGGGTGGCGACGTACAGCGAGTTGAGGTACCAGCGGCCGTAGTCGGTCTCGGTGAACAGCGAGACGTAGTGCTCGACCGTCGCGTCGGCCGGGATCGGGCTGGCGTTGGCCAGGCCGGTGCCCGGGCTGAAGGACGCGCCGACGATCCACATCAGCGGGAACACGACGATGACGGCGACGACGAGGAGTTCGAGGTGGAGGAACGCGGCGGCGATGCGTTCGCCGCGGGGCGCGGTGTGGCGGCGCCTGCGGGCGTCGCGGGCCCGGCGGGCCGGGTCGGCGGTGGGCGCCTGTTGTGTGCTCATTGGTTCACAGCTCCCGAATCGCCTTGGAGCGGTTGAGGTTCACTACCGAGATGGTGCCGACGATGACGAAGATCAACATGCTCATGACCGCGCCGATGTTGTAGAGCCGGTTGTCCAGCGTGAGGTTGAACAGCCAGGTGATGAGTAGGTCGGTGCTGCCGGCGAACCGGTAGTCGGCGTTGTCGGGGCCGCCCTGGGTGAGGAAGTAGATCACCCCGAAGTTGTTGAAGTTGGACACGAACGCCAGGATCAGGAGCGGGGCGACGGTCTTGTGGACCACCGGCAGGGTGATGTGCCGCAGCTGCTGGAGCGGTCCGGCCCCGTCCATGCGGGCGGCCTCGTAGTAGCTGTCGGGGATGTTGGTGAGCACTCCGCCGACCAGGGCCATGAAGAACGGGAACCCGAGCCACAGGTTGACCAGGAGCGCGACGGCGCGGGCCAGGTTCGGGTGCGAGGGGTCGGTGAACCAGTAGACGCGCTCGTCGGTGATGCCCATGTCGACCAGCCACTGGCTGACGGGCCCGAACTGTCCGTTGAACATCGAGCGGAACACCAGCGCGGAGACGATGCCGGGGACGGCCCACGGCAGCAGGAACACCGAGCGCCACACACGCGGGAACCTGACCTTCTTGTTGGCGAGCAGGACCGCTTGGAGGAATCCGGCGGCGTAGGTGGTCGCGGTGGCGATGATGGCCCACACGAAGGTCCAGCCGAGGACGCCGATGAACGTGGCGGTCCAGGAGGGGACGGCGAAGATGGTCGCGAAGTTCTCGAAGCCGACCCAGTGGACGAGGTTCTTCGGCGGGAGGTTGTCCCTGTTGTAGTCGGTGAAGGCGACGAGGATGCCGAAGAGCACCGGCAGGACCGACATGAACACGATCAGGATCAGGCCGGGCGACAGCACGATGTAGGCGAACGCGCCGTCCCAGATGCGCCGGAAGTAGGCGCGCGAGGTCTCGGGGGCGGCTCCGGCGTTCAGGCGCCTGCGGTAGGAGTGGGCGTCGCGGATGCTCCAGATCCAGACGATGGCCAGCAGGGCCAGGGTCAGGAGACTGATGAGGCCGTTGGCCATGAGGACGATCGAGTTGTCGCCCTCGGTCAGGCCGGTGACGGTCATCTGGCGCGGCTGGGTCCCGAGCGTGAACAGGCCCCACAGTCCGCGGACGAAGAACCCGCCGTTGGACCGGGGCGTGAACTCCATGCCGGCGTAGTAGTTGCCGGTGCCCATCTCCCAGCCGATCAGGGCCGCGAAGAAGGCGAAGAAGAAGGCGGCCTTGCCGGCCTGGCGGTTGATCAGCTGGCCGAAGCCCCACACCAGCGCCGAGGCAATGCCCGGCACCGGTGCGGGTGGCCCGCTGCTCTGCTGAGCGGTGCTCATCTGCGGCGTCGTTCCCTCAGAGTCCGGCGAGTTCGTCGTAGCCCGCGGCCGCCGCGGCGGCGGCGTCCGATGCGGACGACAGGTCGTCCCAGACGGCGACGGTCATCTCGTTGGCGGTGGACCAGAAGTACTCGGGCAGCTGCGGGAACAGGTCGGCCTGCGCGCCCTGGGCCACGATGCCGGCGACGTGCGGGTCCTCGGCGAGCCCGGCGATGCCGGTGAGCAGGTCGGGGTTGAGGGCCGGGATCTGGCCGGTGGTGGCGTAGAGCGCGGCGGCGCCGGCGTCGGAGGCGAGGAAGTTCGCGAAGACGCGCGCGGCGGCCGGGTACTTCGTGTACGCCGAGACGGCGATGACGTGCATGCCGGCGAACGAGGACGCCGGGTCGCCGGAGGCGGCGGACGGGATCGGCGTGACGCCGTACTCGAAGGCGTTGTCGGCGGCGCCGGTGTTGAAGGCGCTGAAGGCCCAGGGGCCGGTGATGATGTAGGGGGTGTTGCCGGCGGCGAACTCGGCCTCGACGGTCTCGGGGGTGGCGTCGGCGCTGGGGACGTTCCAGACGCCGCGCAGGCCCTTGTAGTACTCGAGGGCCTCGGCCAGCGCCGGGTCGTCGAAGCCGGGCTCGTTGACGTCGCCGCCCGGGTACGCCTGCCAGCCCATGGAGGACAGCACGGAGTAGGAGTAGTAGATCTCGCCGGGGACCCAGCGGATCGTCCACCGGTTGCTCGCCGGGTCGTTGTAGTCGGCGGCGACGGCCTGGACGTCCTCCCAGGTGGTCGCGGGCTCGTCGGAGCCGGTGATCGACTTGAGGAGGGTCTTGTTGTACATGAGCGCGATCGACTCGGTGGTGACCGGGACGGCGTACATCTGGCCGTCCTCGCCGGTGACGGCGCTGACGAAGTTCTCGGCCATGCGGTCCTTGAGGACGGACTCGTACTCGCCGAGGGGCGCGGCGGTGCCCTCTTCGATCGCGCGGGCGACCTGGTCGTAGAAGCTCATGAAGACGTCGCCGCCGTTGCCGGCCTCGCCGGCGAGGGACATCTCGGAGACGGCGTCGTTCTGGGCGACGAGCTCGTACTCGAACGCGATGTCGGGGTAGACGTCCTTGAACGCCTCCTTGAACGCGGCGATCTGGGCGTTGGCGAGGTCTTCGTTCTCGAACCAGAGCTTGAGGGGGACCTCGCCCGAGGCGATCTCCTCTTCGATGACGTACTGCTGTGCGTCGGCGTCCCAGTCGAGGCCGCCTTCTTCGGCCGTCTCCTCTTCGGGGCCGCCGCAGGCGGCGAGGGTACCGGCGGCGGCGACGCCTCCGCCGAGGGCGAGGAGGTTCCGCCGGTTCATGGAGGGTCCCGCGTTAGCACCTTTGCTGCGCATGTCAAGTCCTTGTCTCGGTGAATGAGGGGAGTCGGGTCGTGATGGGCACCACCCGACTGTGAACGTTTACACGAATCTAGCGACTCAGGCCTCAGTTAGCAACCAAGTTTTACACCGATTGTCCGCTTCCATGGCAATAATTCTTCATGAAACGATCACAATTTCGAAACGGCGAGCGCTGGATCCTCAGCTTGCGTGAGTGCTGCTCGTGGAGTACTGTGCACGTTCACAGGCATTTGTGCAAGGAACCTCACAGGAGACGGCGTGCAGACCATTCGCTACGGAGGCGATTACAACCCCGAACAGTGGCCCGAGGAGGTCTGGCGCGAGGACGTCCGCCTCATGAACGAGGCGGGCGTGAACCTCGTCAGCCTCGGGGTCTTCAACTGGGGCATCATCGAACCCGCCCCCGGCGAGTACGACTGGAGCGGGCTCGACGCGGTCATCGCGCTCCTGCACGAGGGCGGCATCGGCGTCGACCTCGGCACCCCCACCTCGGCCCCGCCGTCGTGGCTGCGCCGGGCCCACCCCGAGATCCGCCTCGTGGACGCCGAGGGCCGCGCACTGGCCTCGGGCTCGCGCCACGGCGTGTGCCCCTCCCACCCCGTGTACGCCGAGGCGTGCGCGTCCATCGTGGAGCAGCTGGCCGCCCGCTACGGATCGCACCCCGCCGTCCGGATGTGGCACCTGCACAACGAGTACGGCTGGGCCAACGTCCAGTGCTACTGCGAGGTCTCCGCCGAGGCCTTCCGCGCCTGGCTCGCCGACAAGTACGGCGACGTCGACCGCCTCAACGAGGCGTGGGGCACCGCCTTCTGGGGCCTGGTCTACCGCGGCTTCGACGAGGTCGAGGCCCCCGCGACCGCCCCTCCCGGCGTCAACCCGGCGCTGCGGCTCGACTGGATGCGCTTCTCCAACGACGCCCACATCGGCAACTACCGGCTCCAGCGAGACGTCATCGCCCGCCACTCGGCGGCCCCGGCGACCACGAACTTCATGGTCCCCAACTGCAAGGACATGGACTACTTCCGGTGGGCGCCCGAAGTGGACGTCGTCTCCAACAACCACTACCTCATCGCCGAGCGCGAGGAGCACGAGATCGAGCTGTCCATGAGCGCCGACCTCACCCGCGCGGTCGCGGGCGGCCCGTGGATGATCATGGAGCACTCCACCTCCGCGGTGAACTGGCAGCCGCGCAACATCGCCAAGACCCCCGGCGAGATGCGCCGCAACTCCCTCGCCCACGTCGCGCGCGGCGCCGACGGCCTCATGTTCTTCCAGTGGCGCGCCTCCCGCGCCGGGGCCGAGAAGTTCCACTCCGCGATGCTCCCCCACGGCGGCACCGACACCCAGGTCTGGCGCGACGTCGTGTCCCTCGGCGACGACCTGAAGAAGCTCGCCGCCGTCGTCGGCACCGACGTGACGGCGGAGGTGGCGGTCCTGTGGGACTGGGAGTCCTGGTGGGCCCTCGAGCTCGAATGGCGGCCCACGGTCGAACTCGAGTACCGCGAACGCGTCGAGGCCTACTACTCGTCGCTGTGGAAGCAGCACGTCACCGTCGACTTCGCCCACCCCGAAGCCGACCTCGGCCGCTACAAGGCGGTCGTCGCCCCCTCCTCGTACCTCCTGACGGCCGAGGCCGCGAAGAACCTGCGCGGCTACGTCGAAGGCGGCGGGCACCTGCTCGTCTCCTACTTCTCCGGGATCGTCGACGAACACGACACCGTCCACCCCGGAGGGCACGCCTCGGTGCTGCGCGACACCCTCGGCCTGTGGGTCGAGGAGTTCCACCCCGTGCGTGAGGGCGCCCGGCTCGCCCTCACCTCGGGGGCGACCGGCCGCATCTGGTCCGAGCACGTGCGCCTCGACGGCGCCGAGGCCGTCGCGGCCTTCGCCGACGGGCCCGACGCCGGCCGCCCGGCCCTCACCCGCCACCGCGTCGGCGCCGGCAGCGCCTGGTACGCCGCGACCGCGCTGGACCACGAGACGGGCCTGCGCGAACTGCTCGCCGGCGTCCTCGACGCCGCCGGGGTCCGGCGCCCCGCGAACCTTCCCGACCGCGTCGAGCTCGTGCGCCGCGGCTCCTTGAGTTTCCTGATCAACCACGGCGATCAGGACGCCACCGTCCCCGACCTCCGGGGCACCGACGTCCTCACCGGCGACGCCCATGAAGACGGCGTCGCGGTCCCCGCCGGAGGGGTCGTCGTCCTGGCCTGACCTTCGGCGGCCCCGCGCCCCTGCGGGGCCGCCCCCTAAGAATCACCATCAGGGAGTGATGTCTCAATGAAGAGAAGAACCGCCCTCACGGCCGCCGTGGCCGCCCCGGCACTCGCTGTCCTCGGCAGCGGCACCGCGGCCTCGGCGCAGACCGCGTTCGCGCGCGGCGCCGACATCTCCAGCCTCGCCAAGTCGGAGGCCCTCGGCGGCACCTACATGTGGGCCGACGGCTACCGGGAGGACCCGATCTGGATCCTCCAGAAGAGCGGCGTCAACTGGATCCGGCTGAAGGTGTGGGTCAACCCCGCCGACGGCTACAACAACAAGACCCACGTCGTCAACGTCGCCAGGCGCGCCCGGGCCGCGGGGCTCAACGTGCTCGTCGACTTCCACTACTCCGACACCTGGGCCGACCCCGGCAAGCAGACCAAGCCCGCGGCCTGGAGCGGCTACGGCTTCTCGCAGCTGCGGACGGCCGTCTACGACCACACCGCGGACGTGCTCGGCGCGCTCGCCGCCGCGGGCGCGACCCCGCAGATGGTGCAGGTCGGCAACGAGACCAACGGCGGGATGCTGTGGCCCGACGGCCGATACGACAGGCTCGACCAGCTCGGCCAGCTGATGACCTCGGGCGCCGACGCGGTCCGCGCGAAGGCCCCCGGCGCCAAGGTCATGCTGCACCTGGCCGAGGGCGGCAACAACTCGGTGTTTCGGTGGTTCTTCGACGCCATGCGCAGCCGCGGCGTGCCGTTCGACGCGATCGGCGCCTCGTACTACCCGTACTGGCACGGATCGCTCTCGGGCCTCCAGTCGAACCTCAACGACATCGCGTCCCGGTACGGCAAACCGGTGTACGTGGTCGAGACCGCCTACCCGTTCACCTCCGGCGACGGCGACGGCTTCGCCAACATCGTCTCGTCGTCCACACCGGTGTCCGGCTACCCCGCCACGACCACGGGCCAGTCGAACATGCTCAAGGCCGTCGCGAACGTCGTCAAGGCGGTCCCGAACGGCCGCGGCGCGGGCGTGTTCTGGTGGGAGGCGACCTGGACCGCCGTGAGAGGCAACGGCTGGGACCCGGCCGACCCGAGCAGCGGCAACGGCTGGGAGAACCAGGCGCTGTTCGACTACTCGTGGAAGGTCACGCCCGCGCTGAAGACGCTCGGGACCCTTTAGGAGCATCGCTCCCCTCCGGAAGGGCCGGTCTCCTCGAGAGGGGACCGGCCCAGAAACCCCCTCCCCTCGAATCAAGGAAGCGAACACATGAAGCGCAGAAACGCACTCATCGCGGCCGGCGCGTTCGGCGTCGCCGCGGCGGCGGCCACCCCCGCACTGGCCGAGGTCGTCGACGGCCGCGGCGACAGGCCCGGGAAGGACCGCTTCGTCCGCGGCGCGGACATTTCGGGCCTGATCAAGAACGAGGACTACGGCGCGGTGTACCGCCGCGCGAACGGCAGGAAGGGCGACGCCGTCGAGATCCTCGCCGAGAACGGCGTCAACTGCATCCGCGCCAAGGTGTGGGTCGACCCGGTCGACGGCTACAACACGAAGGACCAGGTCGTCGCGCTCGGCAAGCGCGCCAAGCGTGCCGGGATGGACCTGCTGGTCGACTTCCACTACTCCGACGCCTGGGCCGACCCCGGCAAGCAGCACAAGCCCGCCGCGTGGGCCTCACTGTCGTTCGCGGACTTGAAGACCGCGGTGTACGAGCACACCGCGGAGGTGCTGACCGCGCTGCGGCGCGCCGGGGTGAAGCCGACCCTCGTGCAGATCGGCAACGAGACCAACGGCGGCCTGCTGTGGCCCGACGGGCGCTGGGACCAATTGGAGCAGATGGCCGAACTCCTCACGGCCGGATGCGAGGCGGTGGCCGACACGGTGCCGTCGGCCAAGTCGATCCTGCACCTGGCCGAGGGCGGCGACAACGGCGCGTTCCGGTGGTTCTTCGACAACGCGGTCGCGAACGGCGTCCCGTTCGAGGCCGTCGGGGCCTCGTACTACCCGTACTGGCACGGCGAGCTGTCGGCGCTCGGGGCGAACCTGAACGACCTCGCGACCCGCTACGGCAAGCCGCTGTACCTGGTCGAGACGGCCTACCCGTTCACCACCGAGGACTCCGACGGGTTCGCGAACATCATCACCGACCCCGAACCGGTCGCCGGGTTCCCTTCGAGCCCCGAGAACCAGACGTACTGGCTCGAGCAGATCGCGGCGGTGATGCGGGCCGTGCCCGACGGCCTGGGCAAGGGCGTGTTCTGGTGGGAGGCGACCTGGACCGGCGTCGAGGGCGCGGGCTGGGACCCGGCCGACCCCGCGAGCGGCAACGGCTGGGAGAACCAGGCCCTGTTCGACTTCGACGGCAGGGCGCTGCCGGGCCTGCGGACCCTGGGCCGCCTGTAGCACGGCGCCGCCCGCCCGGAGTTCAACCGGTCCGAGGACCGGACTCGCTCCGGGCGGGCGCCCGCTCCGGCGCCCGCGCGACCGGGATCTGCTTGCGGTGCAGGGATTCGAGGTGGTCGAGGCGTTCGGCGGCCAGGATCGCGCGGGTCAGTCCCACGCGGACGTACGGCGCCTCGGTGCCGCACTTGATGATGTAGAAGACCCCGATGTTCACGAACGCCACCGAGGAGGCGTACAGCAGCTCGTCCTGGAGCACGCCGAACATGATCAGCGTCCCGATCGTCCACACGAAGGCGCCGTACATGCAGCTCGTCGGCACCCAGGGCGCGAACTTCTCCAATGAGGAGACCTCGCCCGCCGGGACGGTGGACATCTGCTCCTCGCGGGCGCTGCGGAAGGTGGCCCGGGCGAACATCAGGCACGTGGCGTTCACGACCGCGAGGGTGGTGATGCCGATGGCGGAGAACAGCGGCCACCAGTCGCGCTGGACGAGCGTCGGGACCGCGACGTAGACCGACGGCAGGACCGCCGCCGCGCGGATCGCGATCTCGCAGGTGAGCGTGAGCGCCCGGCGCCTGCCGCGGCGCCGCAGCTGCGAGCGCGGCGACAGTTCGGCCAGGATGTTGAGGTACCACTTGGCGCCGGCGAGGACGAACGTGAACGCGATGAGCCGCACCGCCAGGTTCCCCCACGGGTCGGGGATCGGGTAGTCGTCGGCGCGCACGTCGTCGAGCAGCACGATCCCCTCCTGGTCGCGGCCCAGGAGGTTGTTGAGCATCTCGACGAACTTCGCCTGCCAGTCGATCCCGAGGTCGCGGGCCCACCACATGACGACGAGCGCGAAGGTCGCCCACAGGAACCACGACGAGACCCACGCCCAGCGGTTGAGCCAGCGGGACTGCCGGAGGTGGAACGACCTGCTGTCGCCCTTCGCCTGCCTGGCCCGGACCTCCATGATCTGCCGCTGCCGGGCGACCTGGCCCTCGCCGGGGGTCAGCCGCTTGAGCACCTGGAGGAACCCCTCGACGCGCTCGGTGCGGCTGGCGACCTGGGCCACTTCCAGCTCCCGGCCGAAGAGCTCCTTGATCCTGGGAATCCACCGGGGGCCGGACTTGACGCCCGAGACGAGCAGGCGGCGTTCGGGGTCGGCGTCGGTGAGGTCCTCGATCAGCCGGGCGAGGCCGACCGAGGCCGCGTAGAACTGGTCGGGGACCGTGCCGTCGGCGTTCGGCGGGATGCCCGCGATCGCGGTGAGCAGCATGCCAGTGGAGTACACGTCCGAGAGGCGGCTGCTCTTGCCGTCGAGGCGGACCTCCGGGGCGACGTAGGCCGCGTCGCCCTGGAGGAGGCCGCCGACCGAGCGCCGGAACAGGTAGTTGACGCCGAGGTCGATCAGCCGCAACCGGACCGTGCCGCGGGTGTCGAGGTGCTCGACGATGACGTTCGACGGCGACAGGTCGCCGTGGTGGCGGTCGTGCCGCTCCAGCTCCTCCATCGCCTCCAGCAGGGCGGTGCCGAGCAGTTCGAGGCGCTCCAGGTCGACGCGGCGCAGGATCTCGCGCTTGGGGGGCGGGCCGCTCGCCGCGGCCGCCCGCTCCAGGACCTCGGCGAGGGTGAAGCCCTCGACGAAGTCCATCTTGACCCAGCTGTCGTGGCTCACCCACACCGGCACCAGGTGCGAGACCTCGCCGACCTCGCCCACGGTGAGGCGGTAGCGGTCCCGGTACTCCCGGGTGGCGCTGGTGATCGCCGAGATCACCTGGTAGGGGAAGATCAGCAGCTTCAGCGCGAACTTCAGCCTGCGGTTGCCCAGTTCCCGCTTCGTCCATCCGGAGAGGATGATCGAGGTCGTCCCGGTCCGGTGGAACTCCAGGCTCGTGAAGTCGACGTCCTCCCAGTGCTCCACCGGGTCCGGCGCCTCCTCTCCCGCCGCGGCGGGCGCGCCCTCCGCGGCCGCGGGCGCGTAGAGGCGCTCGATCACCTGCCGCACCGCGGGGTCCTTGACCAACGGGCCGCACAGGTCGTCCAGGTCCCAGCCCGCGATGGTGACGTTGTGGGGGACGGCCCCCTGGAAGCGCACCTGGTCGGAGCAGTGCATGGCGACGAGGGTGAGCAGGAAGAACCCGAGGTACCCGGCCGTGGCCGCGGTGACGTCGTCGCGCGGGCGGTCCTCGTCGGACCACCAGTTCCACAGCCGCTCGATCTCGTCGAGGCGGTCGATCTGGAGCCGGTCCCGGTAGACCTGCTCGTCGAGCGGGATGTCGAGCAGGGCCTCGCGCCAGTCCTCGAGGTCCCATCGGGACAGTTCCCGCTCCTGACCGCCACGGGCAGCGCCGGTCAACACCCCGACCAGGGCGGTGACCGACTCAATCTTGGCGTTCAGTGCGGCTCTCCCTGACGGTCACGAACCGGGGCAGCGAGGCGAACCGCCCGTCGCGGAGGTCCGCCGCCGGGACGCCCTCGATCGCCGCGGCCATCACCGCGTGCGCCTGCCGGGCGCCGGTCATGATCTTGTCGAGTGCGAGCTCCTGGCGGTCGACCTCGCGCATCCACGGCAGCGGGGCGAGGTCGAGGACGTGGGGGCCCTCGCCCGGGTCGACCATCCGCTCCTGGAGCCAGCGCCGCTGGCCGCGGTAGCGGTCGAGCGAGGCGATGTAGCCCTTGCCGAGTCCGGGGCGCAGGCGCTCCATGTAGGTCGCCGAGATCCGCCGGCCCTGGGAGGGCCTGGACGGCGGCCGGCGCAGGGGTTTGGTGCTCAGGGAGAGCACGTGCGTGCAGCCGTCCTGGAGCGCCAGGAGGTAGGGGTGGGCGGTGAGGACGCCGCCGTCGACGGCGCGCGCTCCGCGGAAGGTGCCGGTGCCGGGGACGGCCATCGGCAGCCAGCAGCTGGCGCGCAGGGCCTCCTTGAGGTCGTCCGCGGAGGTGAAGCCGGTGGCGCTGAGGGTCTCCAGTTCGTCCACGAGGGTGACCGCGACCTGGAAGGAGACCGGGTTCTTGAGCACCGCTTCGTAGTCGAGCGGTTTGACCCGGGCCAGGACCTCCTCGAACACGTACTCGAGGTTGAGGACGGGCCGGCCGGTGAGGAAGCGCCGCATGTCGACGAACCGCTTGGTGGAGAGGTCGTCGAAGTAGATCGTCAGCGGGTACCAGGTCTCGCCGGCGGTGAAGTAGGAGGCGTTGACGGCGCCCGACGAGCAGCTGTAGACGGCGTCGAACACCGGGCGCATTCCGGCGTCGTCCAGCGCGGTGAGCATCGCGGCGGAGATGACGCCGCGCATCCCGCCGCCTTCGACGGCCAGGCCGAGGCGGAGTCCGTCGCCGTGTTCGCCCGGGCCGGTCCCGGCGGTGCGCCGGGCCCGGATGAGTTCGAGCACGGGGTGGTCGTCGTTCCAGTAGGCGTCGGCGTTCGGGTCGTAGAGGTCGCGCACGGGCATCTCACCAGAGGGGTTGGCAGCAGTAGCGGAATGTGCACATGCTACCTACGGAGGCCTGCACTGCCGGTCCACGAACGCCGTGCACCGCAGGGCGATCGGTTGCCTACCTGGTCACGGCGCCTCGCCGGTGCAAAGTGTCGGGTATCGGACAGTGCGGTCGGCGGCGGGGCCCGGGGGCCCCTCCGACGCGTTCCCTAGAAGTCGTAGGGGCCGAAGCGGCCCCAGGCGACGATGGCGGCGAGGACGAGCAGCACCGCGTTGATCCCGATCGCGGAGTACTCCTTCTTGCGGGCGTGGTAGACCGCGGCCAGGATCATCACCACGACGAGGCCGACCGCGGCGAGCGGCGTCAGGATCACGGCGATGCCGGTGAGGGCGGGCAGGATGAGGCCGACGGCGGCGGCGAGCTCGACGATGCCGACGAGCTTGACCGTCCCGGAGGAGAAGTCGTTCACCCACGGCATGTTGGGCGCAAGCTTCTCCTTGGGCTGGGTCGACTTCATCACGCTGGCGGCGAGGAAGGCGGCGGCGAGCAGGCCTTGCAGGATCCAGAGGAACACGTTCACGGGGGCAGTCTCCCTGACAGACGGGCGGGTCGGCGGCGGCTCGAAGTGGAGCCGCCTATCCGGTTGTGGACGTCGAGTGTAACAACACAACCGGACAGCCCATTCCACTTGGCTAGGATGGCGGGATGGAACCGAGCCCGGAGAGCCCCTCCTGCGAGCGCGCCCGGCGCCTGCGCAGCGACGCCGAACAGAACCGCGAGCGCATCGTCGAGGCGGCCCGCGCGGTCTACCGGCGCGAGGGCCTCGGCGGCTCGATGGCCCACATCGCCCGCACCGCGGGGGTCGGCATCGCGACCCTGTTCCGGCGCTTCCCCGACCGGTCCGAACTGGTGGCGGCGGTCTTCGAGGACGCCATGGAGGCGAACCTGGCCGCGGCGGTGGAGGCGCGCGGCGCGGCCGACGCCTGGGAGGGGTTCAGCGGCTACATCGAGACGGTGTGCGGGCTCCAGGCCGAGAACCGGGGCTTCGCCGAGGTGCTGACGATGAACTTCGGGTCGGCGAAGGGCCTGGAGCGCCGGCGCCAGGAGGCGTTCGACGCGTTCCTGGAGCTGATCGACCGCGCCAAGGCCGCGGGGCGGCTGCGCGCGGACTTCACGCCGGAGGACTTCCTGATCCTCCTGATGGCGAACGCGGGCGTGCTGGGCGCGGCGGGCGACGCGGCGCCGGAGGCCTCGCGGCGGCTGGTGGGCCAGATGCTCCGGGCGTTCGCGGCCGAGGGGTCCGGGGACCTGCCGCCGTCGCCGAGTCCGAAGCGGCTGCTGCGCGGCATCGTCCGGCGGCGCCGGGCCTCGGGCGCGGCGTCGGCGTGAGGCGGCCTCAGCCGGTGGCGAGCTTGGCGGCGAAGCCGATCATGACCGCGCCGACGAGGCCGTTCCCGACTGCGGCGAGGCGGCGACGGCGCCGGAAGGTCTGGGCGAGGCCGTCCCCGGCGAGGATGAGCGTCGTCAGGTAGATCATCGAGAAGGCCTGGATGATCACGAAGAGGACGCCGTAGCTGAGGACCGGGTAGGCGTAGGCGGGGTCCACGAACTGGACGAAGAACGAGACGAAGAACAGGATCGCCTTGGGGTTGAGCAGGCTCGCGATGAAGGCGCGCGCGAAGGGCCGCTCGTTCGCGGCGAACGCGGGGGCCGGGGCCGCTTCGGGGGCGTCACCGCGGCGGGCGGCGCGCCAGGCCTTGACGCCGCCGCGGATGAGGCCGAACGCGAGGAAGGCGAGGTAGGCGACGCCGGCCCAGCGGACGAGGTTGTAGACGAGCGGCGAGGTGGCGAAGACCGAGGCGAGTCCGGCGGCGGTGGCGACCATGATGACCGTGTCGCCGCAGAACACGGCGGCCGCGGCCTTGAAGCCGTCGCGGCGCCCGCGCCGGGAGGCCACGGAGAGCACGTACAGCGAGTTGGGGCCCGGCAGCAGGATGATGAGGGCCGAGGCGGCGACGTAGGTCCACAGGTCGACGGTGCCGAGCACGGGCGTGTCCTCTCAGGGCGGGGATGCGGCCGCCGGGAGGGTTCGCGGGGGTGGACGCGAGGGTCGCTCTCAGGCGGCGAAACGCTGCCAGTCTACGGTCGCGCGGATCGCTCCGGCAAACCGTTTCGGCCGGCGTCCCGCTGGTCGGAACGCCGGCCGTCGACGTCCTCGCGGACGGACCGTGCCCGTGGCGGAGGCCCTCTATGCTGGGCGGTGAGACGGGGCCGGTGGCGCGCGCGGGTATGCGCCACCGGCCTTCTTCGCGTCAGGAGTTGTCGAGGCGCGGCAGGACGAGCTCCTTGCCGATGAGGCGGACCGCCGCGTAGACCGGGACCGACAGGACGATGCCGATCACGCCGAACAGCGTGCCGCCGACCAGGACCGCCACGATGGCGGCGAGGTTGGAGACCTTCACCGCACTGCGCATCACCGTCGGGTAGATGACCCAGTTCTCCAGCTGCTGGTAGGCGACGAAGAAGATCACCGCGGCCACGGCCGTCATGGGCGACTGCGTGAGGGCGACCAGGGTGACCACGACCGCGCCGATGGTCGCGCCGATCTGCGGGATGAGGTCCAGGAGTGCGACCAGGACGGCCAGGAGTCCCGCGTACGGGATGTCGGCGAAGATCATGAAGATCCACGAGCAGATGCCGGCGAAGACGCCGATGGCGATCGCGCCGATGAGGTAGGCGCCGATCTGGCGGAGGATGCCCTCGATGATGCGGTCGGTCTGCTCGCGCTGGGAGGCGGCGAAGAGGCGGAGGGCGCCCTGGCGCAGCTGGGTGTAGGAGGCGAGGATGAAGATCGTCAGCAGGATCGTGGTGACGGTCCAGACCACGCCGCCGAAGAAGGTGGCGACGCCGCCGGCCACGCCGCCGAGCGCCTGGGTCATGTTGGAGGGGGTCAGGACGCCTTCGGCGCTTTCGAGCAGGCCCGACTGGCCGCCGAAACGCTCGACTAGGTCGCTGTTGATGGCGTCGTTGTAGTAGCCGGGGACCTGTGCGGCGAAGTCGGTGGCCTCGTTGACGAGGGAGGGGATGATCGCGGCGATGCCGCCGCAGAAGACCAGGGCGGTGCCGACCAGCATGATGGTCATGGCGAGCCAGCGCGGCATCCCGCGCTTGGTCATCAAGCTGATGATGCGTTCGAGGCCGACCGCCAGGAAGGCGGAGACGATCAGCACGGTGATCACGGTGCCGAGCTCCTGGAACACCCAGACCAGCGCGGTGACGACGGCGAGTCCGAGGCCGAAGAATATGCCGGCGGTGAGGGGCGGCGTGTCAGCGAGACTTCTGCGCAGGGGCAGTCCGGGTTTGTCAGCCATGGGAGATGTCTAGCAGACCGCTGCGGCGCCCGGGGTTCGGCACGCCCCGCAGCGGCGTGACGCGCGGGCTGCCGGTGTCGGGGTCGAGGTCCACCTTGACCGGTTGGCGGTAGACCTCGGTGAGCCGGTCGGCGGTGAAGACGTCGGCGGGCGGTCCGCAGGCGACGATGCGGCCCTCGGCGAGGACCGCGGTCCGGTCGCAGTAGGCGGCGGCGAGGTCGAGGTCGTGGAGCACGATCACGACGGCGCGGCCCTCGGCGGCCAGTGAGCGGCACAGCCGTCCGACCATCTCCTGGTGGCGCAGGTCGAGGGCGGCGGTGGGCTCGTCGAGCAGGACCAGGCCGGCGTCCTGGGCGACGACGCGGGCGAGCATGACGCGGGCCTGCTCGCCGCCGGAGAGGGAGGTGAAGGGGCGCTGCGCGAAGGGCTCGGCCTCGGTGAGCGCGAGGGCGGCGGCGATGCGCCGGTCGTCGGCGTCGCGCCGGGCGGTTCCGGCCCAGGGGGCGCGGCCCATCTCGACGACGTCGCGCACGGTGAAGGGGAAGGAGACGCGATGCGCTTGCGGCAGGACGGCGCGGCGGCGGGCGATGTCGACGGTGCTCCACTCGCCGACGGGTCGGCCCCACAGCGAGACGCGGCCTTCGTCGGCGGCCTGGTCGCCGGAGAGCGCGGCGAGGAGGGTCGACTTGCCGGCGCCGTTGGGCCCGACCAGGCCCAGGACCTCCCCGGCGCGGACGTCGAGGTCCACGCCGCGCAAGACCGCCGTGCCGCCGAGGAGGACGGTGGCTCCCGAGACCGCCGCGGGCAGGTCGGGGACGGGTCCGGGATCGCCGGAGTGGCGGCGGCGCAGTCGCATCAGGCCCAGCCTCCTTGGTGTCGTCGGGTGCGTCGCAGGAGCCAGAAGAAGAACGGGCTGCCGACGAGGGCGGTGAGGATGCCGAGGGGGATCTCGGCGGGGGCGGCGACGGTGCGGGCGGCGAGGTCGGCCCAGACGATGACGGCCGCGCCGCCCATGGTGGACAGCGGCAGGAGCGCCCGGTGGCCGGGTCCGGCGGCCATGCGCAGCAGATGCGGGACGACCAGGCCGATGAAGCCGATGACGCCCGAGACGGCCACGGCCGCACCGGTGAGGAGGGCGACGATCACGATCAGGTGGAGCCGCAGCCGTTCGACGTCGACGCCGAGGTGGCGGGCGGACCGCTCCCCCAGGGAGAGGAGGTCGAGGCGGCGGGCGTAGCGCGGTGCGGTCATGAGGCCGACGGCGGCCAAGGGGAGGACGGCGAGGATCTTCGGCCAGGTCGCCTGCGAGAGGCTGCCCATCTGCCAGAAGGTGATCGCGGTGATCTCGTCGTTGTCCGCGTAGAAGATGAACAGGCCGATGAGGGCCCCGGCCAGGCCGTTCACGGCCACGCCGGTGAGCACCAGGGTGACCACTTCGGTGCGCCCGCCCGAGCGCGACATGAGGTAGACGACCGAGACGGTGGCGAGTCCGGCGATGAAGGCGCACAGGGAGATCGTCCAGTTGCCGGCGAAGGTGAGGCCGAAGGCGATCGCGGCGACCGCGCCGACGGCCGCGCCGGAGCTGACGCCGATGATGCCCGGTTCGGCGAGCGGGTTGCCGAACATGCCCTGCATGAGGGTGCCCGCGCAGGCGAGGCACGCGCCGACGAGGAGGCCGAGCACGACGCGGGGGAAGCGGATGTTCCACAGCACGCCTTCGCCGGTGCCTTCGACGGGGGCGCCGCCGAGGCCGAGCTTGTGGGCGATCGAGGCGACGATGTCGCCCAGGGGGATCGCGAAGGCGCCGTTGGAGGCCGAGACGAGCACGCCGAGCGCGAGGAGTCCGATGAGGACGACGGCGAGGATCGCCGGGACGGCCGGGCGGCGGATGCGGGCGGGTGCTGGGGCGGGCCGCTGCGAGGCGGCCTGCGGCGGGGCGGCGGCCGTCATGCCGGGTCCTCTCGGATCGGCGGCGCCGCAGGGTGTTCGCGGTACTCGGACCGCGGTCGTCCGGGGCTCATTCGGCGGTCCCGTGGAGCTGTTCGGCGAGGTCGGCGACGACGTCGCCGGTGCGGGGGCCGTAGTTGAGCATGATGCCGTCGGGCAGGTGCGCGATCCGCTCCTGCTCCCCCGCCGGGGTCTGGGCGACGCCGGGGATCTCCAGCAGGCCTTCGACGCCGCCGACCGAGTCGAGGCCCTTGTCCATCACCAGGATCACGTCGGGCGCGGCGGCCGCGAGCGCTTCGGGGGTGAGTTCGAGGAAGTCGCCTTCGAGCGCTTCGGCGCCGGCGTCGATGCCGCCCGCGGCCTCGATGAGCGAGGTCGCGCCGGAGTCGCGGGCGCCGATCATGTAGACCGAGGCCGATCCGCGCAGGTAGAGGAAGGCCACGCGGGGCGGGTCGGAGAGGTCCATGCCCTCGGTCGCGGCGGCGATGCCCGCCTCGGTGCGCTCGATGAGCTCGGCGCCGAGGTCTTGGACGCCGAGGGCCGCGGCGACGGCGCCGATGCGCGTCGAGGCCGAGTCGATCCCGTCGGCGGGGTCGAAGACCACGATGGGCACTCCGGCGGCGGCGATCTGGTCGAGCGCGGTCTGCGGGCCGGAGCCGGTCTCGGCGAGGATCAGGTCGGGCTGGAGGGAGAGGACGCCTTCGGCGGAGATGTCGTGCCCGTGGCTCACGACGGGGAGGTCGGCGGCCTGCTCGAAGGTGGCGGTGATGTCGCGGGCCACGACGCGGTCGCCGAGGCCGAGGGTGAACACGATCTCCGAGAGCGAGCCGGACAGGGGCACGATCGCCTCGGCCGAGGCGATCGTGACTTCGGCGCCGGTGGCGTCGGTGACGGTGGCCGGCAGGGCCGGGTCGACGTCCTCGGCGACGGGCTCGACGCGGTCGACGGCGGCTTCAACCGTCGCACCGTCGGTTTCGCCTCCGCCGCAAGCGGAGAGGGCGAGAAGTGCGGCCGCCGCGACGACGGCGGGGGTCCAGCGGGGGCGGCGTCTGCGCACGGGCGTTCTCCAGTTCGAGGCGAATTGCGGCCGGTCGAGCATAGGTTAGGCTCGGCTAATAAAAGTTAGCACCCCCTTTGCTTATCGAGCGATACTTAGGTTAGCCTTACCTCCACTGAACTTGCATACGGAGGTCCCCCCGCCATGTCCCAAGCCACCGCCCGGGTGTCGGGAGCGCTCGTCGCCGCAACGGCGGCCTCGCTCCTGCTGTGGGCCGCTCCCGCGAGCGCCGAGGACCTGTCGGGCGGCCGGCTCGACTGGGGCGTCAAGGAGTCGTTCCGGTCCTACATCACCGGTCCGATCGCCCAGGGCGAAGTGCAGACCGGCGACGGCGCGTCCACCGTGGACGGGTCGTACCGGTTCCACTCCGCCTCCGGGTCCTACGAGGACGGCACCGCCGCGATCGACTACCAGGGCTGGGTCTACTTCTGGGGCCACGACGGCGAACTCGACCTGACGTTCGCGAATCCGTCCGTGGAGTACTCGGGCTCGTCGGGCACGCTCTACGTCTACGTCAACGGATCCCGCACCGACATGGCCTCGCTCGGCGGCGCCTCGCTCGAGGTCACCGGCACCACCCTCGCGGTCAGCGGCGCCTCGGCGACCCTGACCGCGAACGGCGCCGAGGCGTTCGCGGGCTACTACGAGGCGGGCCAGGAGCTCGACCCCGTGTCCTTCAGCGCGGACGTGGCCGAGACCGAGCCCCGAGAACCGGCCGAGACGACCGAGTCGGCGCCGGCCGAGACCGCGGACGACCAGGTGGGCGGCGCGATCCTCGACTGGGGCGTGCGGGCCTCGTGGCGCGACTACGTCTCGGGCGACATCGCCCAGGGCGCGTGGGCCGTCGAGGCGGGCGCGGCCGACGGCGGCGCGGTCTTCCGGTTCACCGAGGGCGCGGGCACCGCGACCGCCGCGGACTACACGCTCGCGTACCAGGGCACCGTCCGGTTCACCGGAACCGATGTGGACCTGGACCTGACCGATCCGATCGTGACCGCGACCGGCGGCGCCGGCGTCCTGTCCGCCGAGGTCGCCGGGGCGCGCGTGGACCTGGTCTCCTTCGAGGCCGAACTGGTCGAAGCGGGCGGCGTGCTGCTGGCCGAAGCGGTCCCGACCGTGCTCACCGAAGCGGCCGTGCCGGTCTTCGGCGGGTTCTACCAGGCCGGGGACCCCATGGACCCGTTGACGATCGCGGTCCCGATCGCCACCGGGGCCGAGCTGCCGGCCCTCCCGGACCTGGGCTCGGAGCCCGAGCAGCCGTCCCCGAGCGAAGCGACCGAGGAGGTCGACGCCGACACCGCCGCCGCCGAAACGGGCACGAACCCGCTGGTCTGGATCCTCCCGGCCGTGCTCGCGCTGATCCTCGGCATCGCCGCCGCGACCATCGCGATCATCCAGCGCGCCAAGCGCAAGCGCGCCACCGAGACTGCCGACGAGGGCGGCTCGGACGCGAGTTCGGAGCCCGAACCCTCCGAAGAGGACACCCCTATCGAGAACGGGGAGGGCGCCGACGGCGCCGGCCCCGCCGGGACCTCCCCCGAGGGCCCGGAGAACGACAAGGAGCAACAGCACCCATGAAGTCCCCCACACGCAGACGCCTCGCGGCGCTCGCCGCGGTCGCCCTGGGCGCCGGCGCGGTCACGGGCCTCGCCGCCCTTCCCGCCCAGGCGCAGGACGCCACCGAGTACCCCATCGTCGACGGCTCGATCGACTGGGGCGTCAAGGAGTCCTTCCGGTCCTACGTGACCGGCCCGATCGCCGGCGGCGCCATCGCCGTCGAAGACGGCGCGGTCCAGAACACCGACGGCACCTTCACGTTCGGAGGCGTCACCGGCGTCAACGACCTGCCGGGCCAGGAGATCGACGCGCAGTCGACCGGCGGCGTCCACTTCACCGGCCACCACGGCCAACTCGACATGCTCATCGAGAACGTCCGGACCGTCACCGACACGATCTCGTACACCGGCGCGCTCTATGCCGACGTGACCTCCTCCGGCGTGTTCTTCGACGACGTCCACTTCGGCGACATCGACGCGAGCGGCTCCTGGACCTGGATCGACGGGTACACCACCCTCACCGACGCCCCCGTCACCCTGACCGCCGACGGCGCCGAGGCCTTCGCCGGCTTCTACGAGGCCGGACAGGCGCTCGACCCGGTCACCGTCGCGGTCGAGATCGACACCGACCCCGGCGAGGAGCCCTCCTCCGAGGACCCGTCCTCCGACGACCCCGGCGGCGAGGACCCCTCCGGCACCCCGGCGACGGTCTACGAGGTCACCGGCGGCGACGCCGACTGGGGCGTCAAGGAGTCCTACCGCGACTACGTGGTGGGCCCCATCGCCGACGGCGAGATCACCGTCGTCGACCCGGCCACCCTGAACTCCGACGAGACGTTCCACTTCCCGAACGCCTCGGGCGCCTTCACCGCCGAGACCTGCGCGCTCGACGCGTCCTTCGAGGGCGGCGTCAACTTCTTCGGCCACGGCGGCGAGATGGACCTCGACGTCGCCGACCTGAGCGTCAAGAGCGCCGACGGCGCACTCGCCCTCTACTCGGGCGAGACGCGCATCGCGGACGTCGACGTCGCCGAACTGGCGATCAGCGGCGGGCAGATCAGCGTCGCCGGCGCGGGCGCCGCGGTCGCGGCCGACGGCGTGGACTTCTTCGGCGGCTTCTACACCGAGGGCACCGCGCTCGACCCCGTCAGCTTCACCGTGGAGCTCGCCGACGCGCCGGACACCGCCTGCGAACCGACCGGGAACCCCGGTGGCGGCGGCAACGGCGGCGGCGACAACACCGCCGACACCTCGGGCGCCGGCTCCCCGAAGCTGCCGGTGACCGGCTCGCCGCTGACGTACGTGCTGGCCGCCGCCGCGGCGCTGCTCGTCGCGGGCGTCGCGGTCATGGTCCTCGCCCGCCGCCGCGCACTGGCGAACGGCGTCTAGACAGCACTCCCCACCGGAGGGGCCGCCCCAGCCTGCAATCTGGGCGGCCCCTCCATTCTCCCTGTCCGCGTTACGGGTCGGCCCGCTCGCGCGGGCCGGGTCGGCGATGCGGCGGCGGGCACGCGAAGGGCTGGCGGCGATGCCGCCGGCCCTGCTCGATCGGGCGGTTCACGCGGTCGCGGCGGACCCCCGCGAGAAGAGGAGCCTCGTCCGGTCCCGGCGTCCCCAGGCGATGAAGACGAACAGGACCAGCAGGATCAGCGGCGTGTACACGGGGTAGTCGAGGACGGTGGCGTTGAAGATCGCGGCGCCGACCATGAGCAGG
Organism: Glycomyces harbinensis; assembly: GCF_900101745.1. GTDB lineage: Bacteria > Actinomycetota > Actinomycetes > Mycobacteriales > Micromonosporaceae > Glycomyces > Glycomyces harbinensis. Next base: position 701,267 of record NZ_FNAD01000001.1, read on the forward strand.
CTCAGGCCGATCGCGGCCGGGCCCGCCAGGCGCGGGACGAGCAGGCCGACGCCGCCGGCGAGTTCGACGGCACCGATGGCGTACATGAACCAGTCGCCCCAGCCGATGAGGTCGAAGCCCTCGGCGGCGGACTCGTGGCCGATCAGCTTCGGCGCGGCGGAGGCGGCGATGATGAAGATCGCAAGAAGAATCTGAAGGACCCAGAGGGTGACGTTCAGGGCGCGGCCGGGACGGCGGGCGGTAGCGGTCTCAGGGGCGAAGTCGTTGGCGCTCATGGTGGTTCGTACCTTCCGAGGAGTTTCGGGCTCTTGCCTGTGTAGACGAGGCCCGCACCGCGGATTCATCGCGGCGCGCCGGGAATCCCGGCGGCGGGCCGCGCCGACCGGGCCCGGGCGTCGGTGGCCGCGGTTATCTTCAAGGCATGATCGATCGCCTCCAGGTCGCGCGCTACCGCGTGCGCGCGCAGCAGCTCGACCGCGAACGCGGGGATCTCGCCGACACCGCCGTCCTCGACCTCGGGGCCCAGGAGACGGGCCCGGACGGGGCGCTGTGGGCGCTGGCGGTCCGCGGCGTCGAAGCGCCCGCGGACGCCGACCTGGTGTGGCTGTGGACGCTGCGCGGCGCCCCGCACGCCTACCGACGCTCCGAGGCGGCCGAGGTCGCCGCGACGGTGGCGCCGTGGTCGGAGGCCGACGCCGCCAAGCGGATCTTCGACGCCTCCAAGCCGCTCAAGGCCGCCGGGATACCGGTCCTCGAGGCGCTCGACGCCCTCGCCGGGCAGATGCGGGCGATCGTGACCGGGCCGATGGCGAAGGGCGAGGTGTCAGGGCGCCTGCACGAGGTCATGCCCGAGCCGTACCAGCGGTTCTGCCGCTCCTGCGACGCCGTGCACCTCTACGAGATGCCGTTCCGCCTGGCCGCGATGCGCGCCGGACTGGAGCTGCGCCCGCACACCTCGCCGCCGGTGCTGGAGCCCGCGCCGGGCCTGGAGGCCGCCGATGCGTTCCCCGACCGACTGGACCCGGTGCGCGCCTACCTGCACCTGTGCGGGCCCGCCACGGTGAAGGAGGTCGCCGAGTACGTCGACTCGCCGGTCAAGGAGGTCAAGGCGCACTGGCCCGAGGACGCGGTCGAGGTCGACGTCGCGGGCGAGCGGCGCTGGATCCTCGCCGCCGACGAGGAGGCGCTGCGCGGCGCCGACGCGTCCGGGACGCGACTGCTCGGACCGTACGACCTGTTCCTCCAGGCCCGGGACCGCGGCACGCTCGTGGACGACCCGGCGCTCGCCAAGCGGCTGTGGCCGGTGCTCGGCAGGCCGGGCGCCGTGCTCGTCGACGGGGCGATCGCGGGACTGTGGCGCCCGCGCAAGTCCGGGAAGCGGTTCACCGTCGCCGTCGAACCGCTGCGGACCTGGAAGCCGGCCGAGCTCAAGCGCGTCGAGGCCGAGGCCGAACGCCTGGCGGCGTTCCGGGGCGTCGCGCTCGCGGGCCTGGACGCGGCCCCGTGACCGGTCAGCGCCTGATGTTGGCGGTCATGTTGTCCACGAACAGGCCGTAGTCGCCGAAGGCCTTGTCGATCATGGCCGGGTCCAGTCCGTAGTGGACCATGGAGTACTCGTGGCCGCGCTGGTCGCGCGGGCGGTCGAGGGCGTCGCCGAGATTGCGCTCGTCGAGGTCCGTCCACTTGAGGTCGAGCTGCTCGAACAGCTGCGGCACGTAGCGGAACGGGTCGGCCATCATCGCGTGGTAGGCCACGTCCACCGTGGCCTCGCGCGGCATCTTGATGCGCTCGCGGCGGGCCCGCTCGACCATGTCGGGCAGGATCTCGAGCCAGGTCCGGCCGATCAGGTGCGGGTCGACCGCGCTCGGCCGGTTGTGCAGGTAGCCGAGGGACTCGGCCATGGAGCACATCGAGCCCATGACGGTGTGCGGGTCGCGGTGGGTCCACACGAACTTCGCGTCGGGGAACACCTGGTGGATCGCGGCGGTCTCCGCCAGGCAGTCGGGATGCTTGAGCATCCAGCGCGGGGTCGGGCGCCGGTACTGGAGGATCTGGAGCGCGTCGCGCACGAACCGGTAGTCGGGCCGGGCGTCGTAGGCGCGCATGAAGTCGATGTACTTCGGCATGGGCGCCATGGTGTTGTGCAGGCGGCTCTGGTTGAGCAGGAAGTAGATCTCCTCGACCCAGTCGGCGCGCACGGGGTGGATGCGGCCCCACGAGGGGCTGAGGGTGAGGATCTGGTCGAGTTTGCGCTGCGTCTGGCGGCGGAGCCGCTCCTCGTCCGCTTCGGACCGCGGGAGGCCGATGTTGTCCATCTCCCACATGTAGGGCCCGCGCCCGCCCTGGGCGTTGGCGAGGATCTTGTGGGTCAGGGTGGTCGCGGTGCGGGGCAGGCCGATCACGAAGACGGGCGCCTCGATCCGCTCGTTGCGCGCCTCCGGATGCCGGGCCTGGAGGCGGCGCACGTGGAACAGGTTGCCGATGCGGGTCTTGACCATGTCGTGGACCGAGAGCCAGCCGACGCCGCTGAGGGAGTCGACCGCGGCGATGTGGTGGAGGAAGCCGCGCAGGTGCTCCAGCGAGCGCTCGTCCTCCTCGGTGATCACGGCGCCGTCCGGATCGGACCGCTGCGCGGCCAGGAGGCGGTCGAAGACCTTGTCGGGATCGCGTCTGGCGCGGGAGGCGGGGGCGGTCAGCGCGTTGACGAGGCGCATGCGAGTGGTGGTGCGGCGCATATGGGGTGTCCTCTCTCCGTCGGCGTCGGACGCCAGTGGGGGCGGGAGTCCCACGTACCGTAGCGCAATTGTCGCAGCGCGAGAAGGTCTGACCGTCCTTTTCATCACCTGTGCCGCAGGACGGGCCGAAGGCGACGGGCGCGGCGAAGCCGGCGCCCGCTCCCCCGGATCTGGGGAGCGGGCGCCGGAGTTGTTCGAGGGGCAGTCGTGGCCGGTGTCGATGGCGGGGACGAATCGCGGGCAAGAAAAAAGGCCCCACCGCAACGAACCGAAACGACGAAAGCCTTATAAATGACTCGAGGACCTTCTTTTGCTACCGCTTTTTCTTTCTACAGACTATTTGTCCACAACATACACTAACTTTAAGTATCACCGAGACTCCCAAAGTGTAAGGCCCGGACGGCTTGTAGGTCAAGGCGTCCGGGCCTTGCATCTCGTTAATCAGCTGTTCAGCCGATGTCGAATTGGACCAACAGGTAGGCGCGGCGCACATCTTCGGGCAGCAGCGACCGGTAATCGGCGGCCACGGCCCGCTTCAGTCGGAGGCGCCACTCCCCCAGCATCGCCGGGGCCGGGGTGGGCGCGATCGAGGAGTGCGGGGCGCCGCCGAAACCGGGGTCGTTCGCGCCGGGCGCCTCGGCGGCGGACATCTGCCCGGGCAGGCGCCAGTCGACGGTGAACGCGTCGGTGTGGACGGTGTCGAGCACGAGGTCGGCGGCCGAGACCGTCACCGGTCCGCTCGCGGCCCGCACCTTCGCCCAGAACGGCAGGTGCTCGGCCGTCAGGTCGAACACGAGCTCCTGCTCCCCCTCGCCGTCGGGGAAGAGCATCCGGTGCCAGGCGGTGCCGAACTGCTCCTCGAGGACGAACAGGGCCGCGCCCGAGGTCGGCAGGACCTCGTCGAGGTTGGCCTCGGCGAGGGCGATCAGGCCCGGCCCGCCCGCGCGGGCGGTGTAGTCGAGGTGGAGCACCACGTCGGTGATCGAGGCGAGATCGAACTGGTTGTGCGCCTTGGGGAGCGAGAGGGTCCACTCGCTGACGGCGCCGGCGCCCTCGAACGGCAGGAACCGGTCGTCGTCGAAGCGCAGCTCGAACATGCCGCGGTCGTTCACGGCGTGGCTGGTGGCGATCGCCTGGGTCGGCACGGGGCTCTTCCAGAAGCGGGCGTCGCCGCCGGCGAGCGGGTCGCCGTAGCCGCCTGCGACCGAGTCGTCGAGCCGGACCCCGTTGTTGGTCACCGAGAGCGTGCAGTTCACCGACGTGTAGGGGCCGACGACGCACGGGACCGACAGTGCCACCGACTTGAGGCGGCGGCGGATGTGGCCGGGGTAGTCGAGGTCGAACATCCACTCCGGCAGCTGGATCTGGGCCTGCCCGGTGAGCTTGAGGGCGAGGAGGGCGAGCGGGTCGACCTGGGCGAGCGAGACGTGCTTGACGATCTCCAGGTTCCGCTGGTTCTTCTCCATATAGGACGATTCCATGCGGCGGATGTCGTTGGTCAGCCGCTCGGGGGCGAGCAGGCCCTTGCGCAGGGAGTCCCAGTACCCGAACTGGATGAACGAGGCGTCCGGCTCGGCGAGCTCGAACTGGTAGGACTGCTGGGCGAGCATCGCGGTGTCGAAGGCGATCTGGTAGGCCTGGAAGTACACCGTGGACACCCGGGCGAGCATCCAGTCGTACAGCTGCTGGTTGGTGTACTTGGTGCGCAGGTACTCCTCGACCGCCTCGGAGTCGGCGATGATCTGGAGGTGGTTCTCCAGCTCGGCGGCCGCGATCCGCTCGCGGATCGCGGCGGTCAGGATCTGGGCCTCCAGCTGCGACAGGTCGTTCTGGGCCAGGTCGCGGTTGAACTGGTGGTCGGCGAATTCGCGGGTGTAGCGGCCCTGCGTCTGCGCCATGGCGGCGCCGGTGTGGAGCATCCCGGCGAAGCCGTTGATCATCGCGGCGGTGTTGGACAGGAAGCCCGTGATGTTGGAGCCGCCGATGGACATGCTCACCGTCGGGGAGCCGCCGACGCCGGCGATGCCGATGCTGAAGTCGGGGATCAGGCTCGTGCCGCCCGCGATGCCGGACATGACCGCGCTGACGGCGTTGCCGGCCAGGCCCAGGCTCTCCATGACGACCGCGGCGATCTCCTCGCCGTTCATGCGCGGGATGCTCCCGTGGTGGGCGATGCGGGTGTTGACGGACTCCCGGCCCGCTTCGAGCGCGGCGCGGGACGAGACCGCCTCCTCCCCCTGGAGTTCCCTCACCGCCTCGATGGCCTGGTTGAGGATGACCTCCTGGCTCGCGCGCAGCAGCGCCAGCCCCTCGGCGTCGCGGCTCTCCAGGATGCGCAGCAGCTTCTCGCCCAGGGCCCGCAGCTCCGCGCACAGCTCGACGGCGCGGGCGGCGAGCACCGGGAACCGGTAGCGGGTGTCGACGGCGGTGAACAGGCTCAGCACGCTGGAGAGGTCGGCGCCGGCGGCGGCGGCCTTGACGAGCATCCCGGGGTCGATGGGCGGCTCGAAGAGCGGGAGCCGGCGCACCACGCCTTCGATGTTCATCCCGTTGCGGACCTTGAACAGCCGGTCGGCGACGGTGTCCCAGTAGCCGAGGAGCCTGTCGTTCACCGGGATGCCGAAGTACTGGACCTCCAGGTGCGGCAGCGGTTCGCCTTCGAGCTCGGCGGGTTCGGCGGTGAGGTCGAGCGGCGGCGCGAAGCCCTCCAGGATCGCGGCCACGTCCTGGTTGCCGAACGGGTCGAGCGCCGAGTCCTCGGTGAGCCGGCTGTAGCTCTTGTCCTCGCGCTCGGCGGGCGGGACCTTCTCGGGGCGCCGGCCCAGGAGTTCGGCGGCGAGGGTGTACAGCAGCACCGCCTGGTTGATCGACTCGAGGGTGTCGCGGCGGAACTCCTGGTCGGCCCAGCCGATGAGGTTGTCGAGGTACTTCATGACGATCGTCTTCTGGTAGGCGACCGGGCGGTGGCGCGCGACGGTGTGCGGGGAGAACGGGTGGTTCTTCCAGGCCCGCAGCTCCTCCAGGTGGTCGCCGATGTCGCCGAGGATCGACTCGATGCGCTGCCGGCGGTAGTCCTCGCCGTCGTGCTCGAAGAACGGCCGGGTGATCCAGTAGCGCTGCGGCGCTTCGGGTCCGTCGGTGCTGGTGGGGTCGAAGATGCGGTGGTACCAGCGCATCGCCTCCTCGAAGCGGTGCTCGGCGGTGAGCTTGGCGGCGATGAGCATGGGCGCGTGGAAGAAGATCTCCCAGTTGTAGGCGGCGTACGCGCCGCCGCGGGTGAAGTCGACGCCGCCCTGGGCGGTCGGGTCGATCCAGTTGCCGGCGGCGGGGCCGTAGGAGAAGGCGGTCTCCGAGTTCGGCGCGATGCTCTGCTGCTTGCGAGTGACGAGCCCGTCGACGCCCTTGGTGTCCAGGGCCGCGAGGAAGTCCGCGGCGTACGGGTGCCAGAAGGGGTACCAGCGGTGCCCGATCGTGGTGATCGGGACGTGCAGCAGCTGTGAACCGCCGCTCCCCGAGTACCAGAACGGGACCGTGACGGTGAGCGAGGTGCGCTTGAGCCAGTAGGCCCGCTGGCGGTCCTGGTAGATCACCGGGCTGGCCGCGTCGTCGTTGTACTGGCGGGTGTGCGGGGCCATGACGAGCTCGGCGGGGATGCGGGCGGCGGTGAGCAGGTGCCTGGTGTCCTCCCAGCCGATCATGACGTCGACCGCGGCGCCCTGCGCGGCGAGGCGGCCGTTGGCGAACCGCATCGTCCCGGGCTTGCGCAGCTTCGGGGCGCGCTCGGCGGTGGTGAGGGCCTTGATGCCCCGGCCCTTCTCGCCGAAGTTGGTCTGCACGTGCCAGTGCGAGTCGGCCCAGAACAGCTCCCCGTCCGAGCGCCGCGTGTAGTTGCCGTACATGGGCTTCATCTTGAGGTCGACGACCTCGCCGGTGAACACGAACGACGAGGAGTGCCACGGCCAGTGCAGGATCGAGTAGTGGCGCTTGGTCTGGCGCACGTGCGAGTCGGAGAACTCGTCGTAGAAGCGCGCGTCGTTGAACTCCGGCGAGGAGGAGATGAACACGTCCATCCACAGCTGGTTGTCGCGCGGGCGCGGCTTGAGCGTGTAGGAGGAGTGGGGGCGCTGCCAGGGGTGGATGAGCTTCTCACCGCTGGTGCGCCGCGAGGTCCACCCGTCGGGGGTGCGCTCGGACCAGGCCAGTTCGATCTCCAGGGTGCGGGAGGGATCGGAGGTGGTCGCGGGCGAGTCGGTGAGCTTCGCGGGGGGCTGGCGCTTGGGCTGCTGGGTCTTCTCCTCGAACTGGAGCCAGAACAGGTGGAGGCGGCCGCGGTAGACGACGGGCTGGACCTGCTCGGAGGCGATGTCGACGTCGATGCGCTCCCAGCCGGTCCACTCCCCGTAGGCCACGTCGAGGCTGCGGTAGTGGCAGTGGTCGGGCTGGGAGGCCGAGCGGGCGACCACGTGGAGCCGGTTGGACGAAGCGGACTGCTCGTGGTAGATCCCCAGGGTCTTCATGTGCGCGACCTCGGCGAGCTTGCGCAGGTAGTCGCGGTAGGCCTTCTCGGCGTTCGCGTCCGTCAGCTCCCCTTGGGAGAGCTGGTCCTCCATCTCCTTGAAGAACGGGGTCTTGTCGTCGCGCAGTTCGGCCTCGATCCAGTTCTCGGGGTAGAGGAAGACCTTCCGGTTGGCCTCCCAGAGGCGGTAGCCGCTCATCCACTCCCACTGGCTCCACGAGTCCAGGGAGGCGGTGTCGGCGGTCTGGGCGGCGGTGATGCGCACCAGGGGCTGCTCGAGGTTGAGCAGGCAGCGCTGGGCGAACATCTGCACGGCGCCGATGGCCTGCTTGATCCGCGAGGTCTGCTGGACGGGCATCATCTCGGTGTCGAGCAGGAACCAGCGCTGGAGGTCGGCGGTGTCCTTCCAGTGCTTCGGGTTCGCCCATTCGCGGCCCTCGGCGGTGATCGTCTCGGGGGTGTTGCGCAGGGAGTGCTCGACGAGGTAGGCGGTGAGGGCGTCGCGGCGGGCCTCGCGCAGGGGGTCCTGGAGGTCGGGCATGAGCGCGAGCCAGGCGCCGGTGTCGTACTTGGCCTTCATGGTCTGGCGCAGGTGCTCGGTCGCGAGGCGCTGGGCGCCCCCGGCGTCGGCGTCGCGGTCGACCCATTCGAGGGCGTCGGCGGCGGGGACGCCGAGGCGGCGCAGGGCGTCGGCGGCCGCGCGGGCGCGGACGAGGTTGTCCACGTCGGTGTAGAAGGCCGGGTCGTCGCCGTCGAGGCCGGCGAGGTCGGCTGCGGCCCAGCCGGTCAGGGCCGTGACGGCGTCGCGGACGTCCGCGACGGGGTCGCCCGCCGCGGCGGCGTCGAAGACCTCGGGCCAGCCGGTGGTCTCGGGCCTGGGGTAGCGGTAGCGCAGGCCGAGCCAGGAGGCGAGGTCGCGCCACAGCTCCAGCGGGAGCGCGGCGTCGCCGGCCTTGACGGGGAGCGAGCCCGGGTGGAGCCAGCCGAACTCGGCGGCGCGCTCCATCAGCCACGGCAGGTCCTGGGCGTCGATTCGCATGCGCCGCACCAGGTAGGCGGACTTGTGCAGCAGCCGCCAGGCCTCGAAGAGCTCGGGGAAGAGGGCTTCGGTGAGGAGGTTGACGTACGCGCCCTCCTCGTCGGCGGCCATGAGGTCGGGGTTCGCGAAGACCTCCCACAGGGCCCCGGCGGGGCGCAGCAGGTCCAGGAGCGTGACGGCCTGCTCGTCCGGGAGGGAGAACGTGGCCGCGACGGTGGCCGCGATCTGCCCGTTCACCTCTTCGGCGGGGGTGGTCCGCAGGGACTCGCGCAGGGCGCCGAGCTGTTCGGCGATGGACTCGGCGCGCTGGCCGAACGGGGCGTCGGGCCGGTCGTTGAGGAGCCAGTCGACCTCCCCCACGGTGAGGCCGGAGGCCTTGACCTCGGCGTGGCGGTCGGCGAACCGGCCGGTGGCGCCGGGCTCGGCGAACGGGTCGGGGATGTCGGCGGTGAGGTCGGTGAGGGCGAGCAGTTCGCTCACGGGCAGGCGAAGGGCGTTCGCGAGCGTGACGTACCGCAGCGGCACGGTCAGGTCCGCGACGGTGAGGTCGGGCCCGGTGCGCGCGAGCAGGAGCGCGAGGTCGGCGTCCCCGACCTGCCAGGCCGCGGCGAGCGCGGGGAGGTGCGCGGCCATGGGTTCGGTGCCCGGCAGCGGGAGGGCGAACGCGGGGTCGAGGGGGTCGAGGAGGTTGGGGTTGGCGAACAGGTCGGCGTAGGGCGAGCGGGTGTCGTCGGGTCCCGGTTCGGTGCTGATGGGCGCGTATAGGACCAGGGCCTGCTCGGGGGTCAGGCGCAGGCGCTCGGCGAGTTCGTCGAAGGCGGCGAGGCGGCGCAGGGCCTGGGCGTCGAGGGCGCCGGCGGCGAGGCCGGGGGCGCGCAGGAGCCGGTCGAGTTGGCGCGGGGACCAGGAGGTGTGGCGCCACAGGCGGATGAAGCGGTGGAGGCGGTCGTAGCGGGTGGGGTCGAGTCCGGTGAGGGACTGCTCCTCGAGCCGGCAGGTGCCTTCGGGGCGGCTGAGTTCGATCGGGCCGCCGGTGTGGATCCACTCGGTGTCGAGGAGGTCGAGCAGCTCGGTGTAGTCGATGCCGGCGTGGTGGAGGAAGGGCAGGACGCCGACTTCGTCCTCGGTGGTGTCCAGGCCCCAGATCTGGTCCTGCGCGGCCGGTGCGGGGGCGGCGACCGTGACGAGCTGCACATCGAGTGTGGACAGTCCGAAGTACTCGCCCGCGGCGGAGGTGCGGGCGGCGGGGGTGGCGGGGCCGAGGAGGCGCATGAGCTCGTGGCGGGGGACGCCGAGGTGGGCGAGGATGACCCGGGCCTCCTCCTGCCAGGCGTTGAAGGCGCCGCGGAGGGGGAAGCGGGCGGCCTTCACGGTCTCGTAGGCGGCCGCGCGGAGGTGTTCGGGGACGGCGCGCAGTTCGGCGGTGGTGCGGGTGGTCTGCGGCTGCGCGGCGGGGGCCCCGGCGGGGACGGCGCGTTCGAGCAGCTCGTTGACGAGGTCGATGTAGGGCAGGGTCGTGTTCGTGTTGGGGCAGTTGAGGAGGATGTCGTCGATGTCGGGGCGCCGGGCCTGGAGGACTTCGAGGACGGTCGTCGCCGAGCCCGGTTTGGCCGGCCGGGTGCCGAGGAAGCGCAGCAGGTCGGCGAGGTAGGCGGAGGGCCCGTAGACCGATTCGCAGTGGCTGCACTCGCAGTAGTCGAGGCCGCCGAACAGGAGGGCGAGGTCGGGGACGTCGCCGAGGACGCCGGTGGCGTCGGCGAGGGTGATGGTCTGGTTCGAGAAGACCTGGAACTGGCCGGGGGCGGTGTCGGACCGGAACGTGGCGAGCTGGGACAGGATGTGGGCGTAGGAGAGCTGCGCGGTGGAGTAGATGTAGCCGATCGCGGCGTCGCCGACCCCGTCGTGGCCCGAGAGCCTGGCGGCGAGTTCGGCGCGGTCGAGCGTGGCGATCTGGGCGGAGGAGTGGAGCTTCTCGGTCAGGAGCGCGGCGGCGGCCTTGTGGTCGGGCGCGAGCCGCACGGCCCGCTGCTGGACGCGCATCTCGGCGTGGAGGTCGGCGTCGATCGCGAGGCTCTGCGCGTGGACGTAGGAGTCGAGCCCGGTGGTCTTGAGTTCGAGGTCGGGGTGGGCGTCGAGGAACGCGGCGGCCTGGTCGACCAGGACGAGGCCGTGGCCGTCGGTGCGGCCGAGCTCGGCGATGAGCGCGGTGGTCGGGTAGTGGGCGGCGGCGGTCGACTCCAGTTGGCGCGCATAGACGGCGGCCTGCTCGGCGGGGTCCTCGCCGGGGGTGTCCGCGGGGAAGCCGGCCTCGGCGACGACCTCGTCCCATTCGGCGCTGGACAGGCCCGCGAGGTGGCGCGGGCTGGTGAGACCGGCCAGGTCGGGGTCGTCGAGGCGCTGCTTGAGGTGCGTCGCGGCGGGCGCGTGCCCGGCGGTGATCGCGGCGGTCTCGATGGCGGCGGCCACGTCGGCGACCACCGCGTCGCCGCCGAGGTCCCCGGCGGCGCCGGTGAGGTCGGCCCAGAAGGCCTCGTTGGTCTCACCGTGCCGCAGCAGCAGGGAGGCGACCGTGTCGTAGTGGCCCGCTTCGAGTTTCGAGGAGTCGAGGAGGACCTTGAGGGAGGCGTCGCCGCCGAGGGGCGGGGCGTCGAGGACCGCGCCGACCGATCGTCCGGTGAGGACGGTCAGCAGGTGCTCCTCGTCGCGGACGAGCGCGATGGGGACGAGGTTGTCGTCGGCGGCGCGGGCGAGGGCCGCCGCCTGGCGCTCGGGGCCGAGCAGGAGGATCCCGGAGGCGGCCAGCGCGGTGAGCTCGTCGATGCGGGTCCACTCGTCGGTGGCGGTGAGCAGTTCCTCGGGCAGGGTCGAGGGGAGCCCCTGGGCGAGGAATCCGAAGTAGAGGGCCGCGCCGAGGGCGGGGTCGCCGACGTGCTTCGCGGCGCGGACGGACAGGACCAGGCGCATCACCTCGTACTGGGTGAGGCCGGATTCGAGGGCGGCGACGGTGACGTCGTTGCGGTCGCCGTCCTCGACGAGGTCGGTCACGCCCATGCCGCCGAGGATCGCGTCGAGGGCGGCCCGCTGGCGCTCGTAGAGGGAGGGGCCGCGGTAGGGGCGGTCGCCGATGGTCTGGTTGGTCCACTGGATCGGGGTGGGGTTGAACAGGACCCGTGAGCCCAGGGGCGTCTGGTCGGGGCCGGTGAAGGTGGCGATGAGGTGCAGGGGTTTGGCGACCGCGCCGGTGTCCGGGTCCAGGGGCGGCTCGTAGGGGATGTCGTAGAAGCCGGTCTCGCCGGTGACGCGGGTGGCGATGAGCTCGCCTTCGCCTTTGAGGGAGCGCAGGCTCAGGCGCACTTGAGCGCCCTTGACGGGGCGCCACAGCTCGTCGCGGACGGAACCGCGCAGGCGGTGGCGCGGGGCGGGGCGCTTGTCGGCGGGCTGGGCGCTAAGGATCTGGGCGTTGAGGGCCTTGAGGGTGGGCCCGTCGAGCTGCCCGGTGCCGGGCAGTCCCTTGTCGGCCTGGAAGGCGAGGACGGCTTTGCGGGTGGCCTTGCCGTAGCGGGCCTCGCCGTGCTCGGACATCGGGACGGCGTGTCCGAAGGCGGCGAGGGCGCGCTGGGCGGCGGCGACGTGGCCGCCGCGCATGTTGAGCTTGGTCTGGCGCTTGAGGGGTGTCAGGCCGAGGGGGGACTTGACCTTGAGGAGTTTGGCGGGCACCGGTTTGGAGGCGGCGACGGCCTCGAGCTTGTCCATGGTGGCGAGGTCGAAGCGGCCCGTGGCGGGGAGGCGGTACTTGGCCTGGAAGGCGCGCAGGGCCGCCAGTGTGCCGGGGCCGGGCCGGCGGGCGCTCAGCTCCTCGGTGCTGACGGGCACGTCGAGGCTCGCGATCTTCAAGGCGCGCACGAGGGTTCGCTGGGCCTTGCCGAACTGGGTGCGGGAGGTGAGGCGGTTGCTCAGCGCTTCGGAGCGGAGGCGTTCGAACAGGCCCTCGTCGACCCACCAGGAGACGCCGCGGGTCTTGGTGCGCTGGCGGAACTGCTGGAGTGCGGCGGCGGTGGTCGCGCCGACTTTGCGTCCGGCGAGTTCGTCGGCGTCGATGCGGTGGCCGAGGGAGGTCAGGAGGCCCTGGATCTTGGCGGCCCGGTGGGGCGCGTCGGTGAAGTAGCGGTGCTCCAGTTCGCGTTTGATCTGCCCGGCGGTCTCGGGGGTGACCACGCCGGTCTGCACGAGCCCGGCGGTGGCCTGGAGGCGGCGCACGGCGTCCCTCGTGGAGGGGCCGAAGCGGGAGGCGGCGACTTCGCCGGGGTCGATCTGCTGGCGCAGCTTGGCGAGTGCGGCCTGGAGGGCGGCCACGGGCTTGCCGGTGGGCGCTTCGGCCTCGCGGGGCAGGCGGATCGCCGTGGTCAGGTCGGGGTCGGTCCCGGGCGGCGGGGGCGCGGTCGTCTCGACCGGCAGCACGAGCTTGCGGACGGCCTCGGGGCTCCAGAGCCTCTGAACGATGTGCCGCTTGGGCTGGTTCATGTTGTGTCCCTTCTGTACTGCGGCGGTCCCTGATTGGATCTCGCAAGACGTGCGCGGTCGCTTCCCTGATGGATGGCGCGGTCACCACCACTCGAACATGCGTCCCACTCCGTAGACGCCGGCCGCGACGCCCGTGACGATGCCGATCCCGATGAGCACGGGCGAGCCGACGACGCACCCGATGGCGAGCGCGACCCCGCCGACGGCGGCGGCCGCGTTGAACCCGAAGGAGGTCCAGTCCCCTCGCTGGTAGTCCTCGTAGGCGAGGTAGCCGGAGATGAGCGCTTGGGCCGCGCCGCCCGCGACTCCGGCCACGCCTCTGGCGACCCCGGCGAAGCGGGCGAGGTTCTGCGAGTGCAGGGCCGGTCTGGCGAGGGCGGCGCGGGCGCCGATGTAGCTCGCTCCCGCGAGCGCCTCGGTCGCGGCGAGGCCGTACGCGCCATTGCGGACCCTGTCGTCCTCGATGCTCGATGCGCCCCAGGCGGTCAGCGCGGGTCCGGCGAACATGAGCGCGCCGCCGCCCCAGCGCATCCCGGTTCGCAGGCGGGGGCTGTTGGTCCAGTGGGTGAGGTCGGCGGTGCGCGCGACGCCGCCGGCCGGAACGTCTTCGAGCGCTCCCGCGGCGCGGGCGGCGTCGTCGATGTGCCTCGCGCTCGTGCCCTGCGAGCCGTTGATGCTCTGGGGCCAGTAGCGGTGGTCGATCCGGCGGACGAACTCGCCCGCGCGCCGGATGATGTGCTGGAGTTCGACCATGTGGTCGACCTGGTTCGCCCGGGAGCGCAGGCCGCCGCCGCGGACGTTGAAGTCGTCCGCGAGCCCCGCGTTGGCGGCGCGGATGTCCCCGGTGCGCGCGCCTTTGCCGGTGGCGCCGGGGCGGACCGAGCGCATCCCCACGCCGCGGTCGAGTTGGATGCGCTGCTTGTAGGCCCTGATCTTGGCGGGGTCGAAGTTGTCCGGGACTTCGAGGGTGGGCCCCGGGGGGCCGGCTCGGAAGCCCTCGCGTCCGAGCCCTGAGGCGCCGGTGCCCAGGCCCGAGGAGGAGCTCTCGCCCTCGCCGGTGTCGCCCTCGCCGGTCTCGGTGTCGCCTCCGGCGCCGCTGTCGGCGGCGCCGGTTCCGGTTCCGGTCCCGGATCCGGTCCCTGTGGCGCCCTCCGCGCCCGCGGCTCCCTCGGCGCCTTCGCCGTCGCCCTCTCCGGTGCTGCCGGACGGCCGGACGACCATCCAGGAGCCGTTGACGAAGTAGTTCTGGTAGTTCTGGGGGGTGACGTTGGGGTCCCACTCGTATCCGGGGATGCCGTTGGCGAGCGCTTGGACTTCCGCGAAGGTCTCGGCGCCGGTCACCGGCGTCTCCCGGACGACCACGGGGCGCGCGTCGGCGGGGGGATGGTCGTCGGTGCCGTTCGGGTCGATCCGGCCGGAGGGGTCGTTGGAGCAGTAGGCGTAGAGGTTCGGGCCCGCGCCCGTCCCGATCGGGTCGGCGCTGATCCAGCGGCCGAGCCAGGACGCGTAGAGGCGCGCGCCGTAGTCGTAGAGGCCGGTCTCGTCGTCGCGCTCCTTGCCGTGGAAGCGGTAGCGCTTGAGGCTGAGGTCGGTGCCGGGCCTGGCGGAGCGGTAGGCCGTGGAGCCGTAGGGGTGGTACTCCTCGTAGGAGATGACCGCGCCTCCGGCGTCGGTCTCCAATGTGGCCGAACCGATGTGGTTGCCGTACTGGTAGCGGACGACGGGTGTGTTCAGCGGCGCGCCGTCGCCGCCGGCGGTGTCGAGGACGAGCGTGTCCGCCTGCGCGAACCGGCCGGCGTCGTCGGCGAGGTGGACGGTGCGCCGCTCCAGGCGGAGGGTGCCGTTCATCCACTCGCGGTAGATCTCCACGGCGCCGAGGTAGCGCCGTTCGGTGCGCAGGCCGCCGAGGTGCTGCACGACTTTGCGGGAGCGGCCGCCGCCGCCGGTGTGGCGGTAGTAGGCGGTGCCTCCGCCGCCGAGGTCGGCTTCGCGCAGCTGGTCGTTCCAGTTCCAGTGCAGCTGGGCGAGGTGCGGGGCGGAGGTGAGGTTCCCGTAGTCGTCGTAGGTGTAGGCGTGGCTGTAGGGCCCGTCGGGGTCGTCGGCGGGGACGCTGGTGGCGGTGAGGCGGTTGCGGCGGTCGAGGGGGTCGGTGTCGTGCGCGTAGCGGTAGCGGCGGGTCCAGGCGCCGCCGTTCGCGATGTGGCGCATGGCTTTGAGGTTGCCGAGGTCGTCGTACTCGTATTCCTGGCGGTAGAGGCGGACGGCGGCGGTGTCGTTGGGGTGCGGGAGCGGGGCGCCGACGGCGTCGGCGGGACCGGTCTGCTGGCCCGCGGGGATGCCGGCGTGCTCGCGCCCGGAGGCCTGGACCAGTTGGCCGAGCGCGTCGTGGCGGAAGCGCATCCGGGCGGGGACGAACGCGCCGTTGAAGAACAGGGCCTGCTGGGCGGTGTCCTCGGCTTCGGCGAGGTGCCCGGCCGCTTCGTAGGCGTAGTGGAGGTGCTGGGCGGCGTCCGGCGACCCCTCGGCGGCGGTGCGGATCTCGGTGACCTTGAGGTTCAGCGGATCGTAGGTGTAGTCCGTGGTGAGGCCGTTGCCGTAGCGGGCGACGGTGCGCCGTCCGAGGGCGTCGTACTCCTGCCCGGCCATGAAGGTGGCGACGGGCCCGGTGCCGCCGAGCCGGGCGCCGAGTTCGGCGAGCCGGTTGGCCTCGTCGTAGGCGGGGGTGATGACGGTGCCGTCGGCGAGGACGGCGGTGGTGGCGCGCCCCAGGGCGTCGAAGGCGCCGCCGGTCTCGACCTGGTCCGCAAGGGGTTCGAGGAGCGGGGCGGCGGCGGCCATGACCAGCTCGGGGTCTTCGATCCCGTCCAGGATCGACCAGTCGGGGTCGGCGGTCCAGTCGGCGCAGAACCGCCGCAGGACCCGCAGCGGGTTGCCCTGGTGGTCGTAGCGGTCGAAGCTGACCGCGCCGCCGGAGTCGAAGACCATGTGGGTGCGCCCGGTCAGGTTCCGCTCGGCCGCTTCGGGATGCGCGTCCCCGTAGACGACGCGGCTGAGCATGGTCTCGGTCTCCCCCGGCTCGGTGCCGTAGGTCGCGACGGGGCGGTGCACGGCGTCGTAGGCGACGCGGAACGACCGGCCGTACTCGTCCCAGGTGCGGACCAGGCGTCCGACGATGTCGGTGAGGCTCCAGCGGCGGCCGCGCTCGGCCGAGTCGCCGCGGACGGCACGGCCCGAGAGGTCGGCGACGCCGGCGCCGATCACGCGTCCGCGGGTGTCGAACTCGCGGGCGAAGCCGCCGGAGGCGTCGGATTCGCCGCGGCTGAAACGCAGGTCGCCGCCGCCGTTGTCGGCCACGGTGAGCACGGTGCGGCCCAGGACGTCCGTGTGGAGGGCGGTCGGGGTCTCGGCGTGCTGCGCGGTGAGCCACGCCGCGCGCTCCTGCGGGTCGGCCGGTTCGGGCCCGAGCGGATCGGGGCTGCCGCGCTCGGCGTACCAGGCGCTGTCCAGGACGGTGTCGCCCGGGTCGTGGGCGACGGACTTCCACGGGCCGGTCTCGGTGCGGGCCAGGGTCCCGTCGGGGTAGTCGACGCGGAAGACGCGGCCGAGCGGGTCGTAGCGGGGGACCGCGGTCACGCCGGTCTCGACCAGCGCGGCCTCGGACTCGTAGCCGTGGGTGGTCGAGAAGTACGGCTGGTACTGCTTGACCGGCAGGCCCTTGTTGTTGAAGACGGTGCGGCCGTTGCCGACCCAGCGCGGGTCGGCCTCCACTTCGGAGACGGTGTCGGTGTCGGGGTCCCAGACTTTCGCGGGTCCGGGGGCGACGCGGCTCTTGTTCATGACGGGCGCGCCGCCGCCGTCGAAGTAGGCGTACGTCTCCTGCCAGGCGGTGTTGGACGGGCCGTGGCGTTCGCGCCTGCGGGTGCGCGTCCACACCGGCAGGCCGTCGTTGATCCAGGCGAAGAGGTCGTAGTCGGTCTCGGCGGTGGGGTCGTCGAGGGTGTCCATGTCGGGTTCGCCGGGCCTGCCGACCAGGGCCGTCGCGACGGTGGCGCCGAGGACGTCGAAGGCCGCCTCGGCGCGGACCCCGGCGGGGTCGGTGACGGCGCGGGGGGCCAGGAGCCGGTAGTCGGGTTCGATGCGGACCTCTCGGCCGAGGGCGTCCACGGCGAGGACGACCATGAGGTCGTGCGCGTCGCGGGCGATCGTCGCCGTCACGCCGAGCGGGTCGGCCGCGCCGGCCGGCAGGTAGAAGTGGTCGGCGGCGTCGCTCGCGTAGAGGACGGTTCCCGAAGGGGCCCACCAGCCCTGATCGAAGTGCTGGTATCCGGCGGCGAGGAGTTCGGCGTCGCTGACGCTGCCGTCGTAGTAGCCGGCGACGAGGCCGTCGGTGAGGACGAGGCCCCTGCCGTGGTGGCCGAGGCCGAGGCTCTCGTGGACGCCGAGCGGGAGCGCGGTGGCGAGGTCGTCGGAGCGGAAGAACGACTGAGTGCGTCCGATCAGGCGCAGCACCGGGCCGTCGGGAGTGGGGACGGTGCCGTCCTCGTCCACGGTCTCATAGGGGGCGCGGTCGGCCGCCGCCACGATGGCGTCCACTTCGGATCTCGAGAGGTGTCCGGCGGGCAGGCCCGCCAGTTCGTAGGAGCGCGTTTCGCAGACCTGGCGCAGCCGCCTGGTGTCGGGGCCGAGGACGTCGGCGGTGTATTCGGTCTCGCTGTAGCCCCCGCGGGGCCGGGCCTGGGCGTCGCGGATCACCTGCGGCAGTTCGAGGTCGACGACGGCGCGGCCGTAGGCGACGGCGGCGGTGCGCAGCGGCAGGCCGAGGTCGTCGGTCTCCAGGACGAGGGAGTGGGAGACGCGGGGGTCCTCGGGGCGGCGGTCGTAGGCGTAGCTCACCGCCTCGGTCGGCAGCAGCTGGAAGACCGCGTGCCGCCGGTCCCCGAGGGGTTGGCGCAGGACGACGTCGTACGCGGATTCGCTGACGGAGTACGGCAGCGCCGATTCGGGCGTCTCGTCCAGGCCGTAGACCTCGGTGCGGAGCGTGACGCCCTTCAAGGCGCGGCAGGCCTGCCGGTACTCCTCGTCGCTCAGGCCGGCGGGCGTCCCCGGCTCGGGGAGGGCGGCCTCGGGCACCGCCGGGTTCTCCCAGTACTGGTCGCGGCGCGCGTGCAGCATCCGCTCCCCCGCGCCCGCCGCCGCACCGGTGTGGAACCAGGTGCGGGTGAGCACGGGCGGCTGGTGCAGGTCGGCGTCGGCCGTGTTCGCGCCTTCGGGCAGGACCGCGTAGGCCTCGGTGTCGATCGTCTCGACGCGCCCGAAGCCGCGGAACTCCCGCTCGACGGGATCGAAGTACCCGTCGTGATAGCTGGTGGTGTCGGTGAAGACCGTCGCTCTGATGTGGTCGGTCCGGATCACGCGGTGGGCGCATGAGACCGGGAACGGCAGCCGCGAGGGCCAGGGCCGCCCGGCCTGCTCGTCGGCCAGCGCGAAGAAGGTCGAGGGCTTGTATTCGACGCGGACCTCTCCGCCGGTGCCGTTCTCGTGGGAGGTGAGCAGGTGGGGCCGCCCGGCGGCGAACAGGTCGATGTACCGCATGGCGGCGGCGGTGCCGTGGGGCAGGCCGGTGGACCACACGAGGCAGGCCGTGCCGGTGCCGCGCAGGTCGACGACGGAGGCGTAGCGGCGGTTGTCGCCGCCGGGCACGCCGGGAAGGAGCCGGGTCGCATCCCACGCGTTCCCGCTCCGGTTGGCGTACAGGCGGACACCGTCGGCGGCGAGGTAGGCGAGGTCGGTCCTGCCGTTGCCGTCGAGGTCGGCGAGGAGGACGCGGCGGGGGTCGAACAGGTCGGGGCCGTCGAACCGGGGCGCGTGGTCCATGGCGACGGCCGGGCCGAATCGGCCGTGGCCGAGGTTGGGCCGGTAGGCGACGGCGCCGTTGGCGATGCGGACGAGGTCGGGGAGGCCGTCGCCGGTCATGTCGGCGAGTTGGACGGCGGCGGTGGCGGAGGCGTCGAGGAGGACCGGACCGGGGAATGCGGGGGCGTCGAGGGGTCGGGGTTCGCCGAAGCCCTCGAGGCCCAGTCCTTCGCACCAGCGCTCGCCGGCGGCGTCGGCGAGGACGAGGTCGGCGAGGCCGTCGCCGGTGAGGTCGGCGAGGAGCACGCGCGCGGCGCGGGCGTCCACGTTGGGGAACCGCTCGAAGGGGGCGAGGGCCCGCCAGGCGCCGTCCTCGTCGCGTCCGGCGAATCCGGGGACGGGCGCGTGGAGGCGGACCAGGTCGGGCATGCCCTTCCCGGCGAGGTCGACGAGGAGGTCGGTGCCGATGGTCGTGCGGGCGGTGTCGGGACGGGGCGAGACGGGCTCGGCGGGGCCGAACGCGACGCCGTCGGGGTCGCCGTGCAGCAGCGGACTGCGGTTGCGCATGTAGTACCAGGCGCCGCGGTGGGAGGCCAGGACCCCGGCGACGCCGTCGCCGTCGAGGTCGACCCAGGTGTGGTCGGTCAGGTCGAGTCCGGCGGGCAGGTGCTCGGCGCGGACGTCCCGGACGGTGGGGTCGAGTTCGGCGGGGGCGTAGTGGAGGGTCAGCGGCGGGGTCTCGGCGCGGAGGTAGCCGTCGCCTTGGCGCGCATGGCCGCAGGTGCGCGCGGCGGTCAGCTGCGAGTCGCCGCTGTGGGCGGCTTGGGCGTAGGTGAACTCGACGGAACGGACGAGTGTGGGCTCCTCGCCGAGTTCGGGCAGGTCGTGGAACATGAGGGCGCGTTCGCCGCGGCGGTGGGTGCGCACTTCGAAGCCGGGGCGGCAGTCGGCGTAGGGGTCGGGGCGGGCGGTCCAGGGCCGGTCGGGTTCGAGTCCGGGTGCGGCGGGGTCGTGGTCGCCGTAGTCGACGACGAGGGTGAAGAGCCACGACTCGGGGCGGGGCACCGGCGGGGCCTCGGGATCGAGGACCGGGTAGTACGGGGCGGCGTTCCCGTGGCGGACGCGCTTGAGGTGGCGTCCGGCCGTGCGGGCGAGGTCGGTCCGGTTCGCCTCGCAGGCGGCGCCGGGGTCGATGCCGACCGAGTCCTCGGCGGCGTACTCGTAGGACGCCGCGTTGCCCTTGTCGTCGTGGCTGAAGCTGAGGAGCCACGCGAAGATCCGGGTCGGGTCGGCCGGGTCCGCGATGCGGCTGGCGGGGGTCTCGCCGAACCAGGCGGTGGCGTTGTCGCCGGAGAGGGTGCGCCACTTGCAGTCGGCGCGGTCGGCGGTGCTGGTCCAGCGTTCGATGCGGGTGTCCCCGTCGTCGATCCGGGGCCGGTAGCACTCGACGCGGTAGGCGACGCCGGCGACCGTGCGCACGACCGGGTCCGCGTCGAGGGGCACGAGGTCCTCGCCGCCGCCGGCGAGGAAGACGTCGGAGGCCTCGGCGTCGCGGTAGCGGGGGACGCCGCGGTCGGTGCGACGGCTGATTCGCGGCACCGGCAGGTCCCAGCCGTAGCCGAACAGGCCCGAGCGGCCCGAGGAGTCATAGGTCACCGCGAGCGAGGGCGCGCCGCGTCCGCCGCTGAACGGCAGGGGGATCGACAATGCGGCCGAACCCGTGACCGGATTGGTCTGAAAGGTCTCGCCGAGTCGCGCGGGCGGGTTGCCCGCAGTGGGGAGCGCGGGTGCGGCAGTGGCGCCCGGGGCGGCGTTGGAACCACTGGACCCATTGGTGAATGCGGATCGGTTGAAACCGGCGGAATTGCGATCGGCATCGGCGCCACCCCATTGTTCGACCACGATCGCGGCTCCCTTGCGACGGAAAGAGGCTGGTGTGGGCACTCGGACCAGTGCCTGATTACGGAGCGTAGACCTGCGGCAACAGTCGCACAATGGCCCTTTAGGACCAATCCGGGTGCACCGCGGAAAGGGGGATCTTGCTAGAATCCCGCGCGAGAATGGAGCGGCGCGGTGAATGCATTCGGATCAAATCCGGCATAGCTCGACCGGTACGATGCCGATGCATTCGCCGAATGCCGGGCCCGCACCGACGAATGCACCGAATAGGACTGTTACCGCGAGTCGCGCAATGGCGACGAATCGCGGGGCGCCCCGCGTGCGGGCCGGCGAGATCCGGGACCCTCCGCCGGCCCGCGGAATGATTGAATCTCCTGGTGTCCCCCACCCGCGAATCGAGCACCGCCGAGGCCCCCGTGCGGGACCTGCGCCGGCTGCGCCGCTACACGTTCGTCTCCGTGATCGGCTCCGGCCCGGTGACGCTGTTCCTCGCCGCCACGTTCCTGGCCGCGTCGGACATCCCGGCCGACGCCCTGCCGCTCGCGGCGGGCGCGGTCACCGTGTCCGTCGTCCTGTGCACGGCCGCGCTGGCGCTCCACTGGCACGGCCAGAGCCGGTGGCGCCGCCGGATCCTGTGGGGCATCGCGGTGCTCATGCTGGTCCTGGGCGTCGCCGCCGAGGCGCGCTCGACCCCCATCGGCGACGCCTGGGCCGCCCCGGCCGGACTCCTCGTGGCCGAGGCCGCCCTCTGGGCCAGGCCCGGCAGGCGGGCCCGCGCGCTGATCGTCGGGATGCTCGCCGTCACGGCCGCGGCGAGCGGGCTGGCGGCGGCCGGGCTCATGGCCCGGGAGTCGGTGATCATGACGGTGCTCCTGGTCCCGTCCATCGGGGGCGGGATCGTCTGCCAGCTGTGGCACTACCAGGTGGCGCGCGAGCTGGAGAAGGCCCGCGGGATCGCGGGCGAGCTCGCGGTGGCGCAGGAGCGGCTGCGCTTCGCCGCGGAGCTGCACGACGTCCAGGGCGGCAACCTCACCGTGATCACCCTGAAGGCGCAGGTGGCCCGCCGCCTCATGGAGGCCGACGCCGAACGCGCCGCCGCCGAGGTCCAGGCGATCGAGGACCTGGCCCGGGACACGCTCAAGGACATGCGGGCCGTGGTGGGCGGCTACCGGAAGGTGGCCCTGTCCGACGAGATCGACGCCGCCGCGAGGACCCTCAAGTCGGCCGGGGTCGAGGCCACGGTCCCCGACGCGGTCCCGACCCTGGACAAGGACACCGAGAAGCTGCTGGGCCTCCTGGTCCGGGAGGCGACCACGAACCTGATCCGCCACGCCGAGCCCACGTCCGCCCGGGTGTCCATCGTGGAGGTCGACGCCGAGATCACCGTGACGGTGACCAACGACGGCGCCCCGAAGCCGGAGCGCGCGGCGGGCAACGGCCTCTCGATGCTCGCCGGGCGCTTCGGCGAGGCCGGTGGCAATGTCGAGCACCTGCACGAGGACGACCGCTTCGTCGTCAAGGGCACGCTCCCCAAGCCGACCGCGGCGGCGCCCGCCCCGCGGCGCCGCGCCCCGCTCCAGCCGCGCCGCAGGGCCGAGCGCCCGGCTCAGTTCCGGGTGCGGCGGCCCGCGCCCTGACGCGGGCCGCTCGCGCGGCACCGGGCCGTTCAGGCCTCGATGGTGAAGGACTCCAAGTGGTCCAGGAGCACGTACTGCGTGTCCGGGCTGACCTCGGCGACCCGCTCCCCCAGCGCCGCCGCGCCGAACAGGTCGATCGCCGGGTCGGTGAGCGGCTCCTCGTAGTCGTCCCAGTGCGTCGGGATCACGTACGGCGGGAAGCCCGTCGCGGCCAGCATCCGCTCCTCGTAGTCCGGGTAGTTCGGGTTGGCCCCCTGCATGAACAGCACGGTCGGGCGGATCCCGGCGACCTCGCGCTCGTGGAACGCGGGCGTCCCGTTGAAGAACAGCGAGACCGATCCGAAGGTCACGAGGTAGGCGAGGCTGCCGCCCTCCACGAGGTCCTTGATCGCCTCGGGCCGCTCCGGCGCCTCGCCGGGGCGCGTGCCCGGGAAGAGCAGGCTCTTGTGCTTCCCCGAGACGCCGTGGGAGGCGCGGAAGACCTCCACGGTGTAGCCCTCGAACCGGTAGAGCTCGCCGCCGCCGACCTGCGAGAGCTGCGCTTCCGGAGCGTCCATGGCGCGCAGCAGGTTCAGGTGCGTCTCGGTGCCGAGCACCGTCGCCCCGGTCTTCTCGGCGACGTACGGCACGTCGGCGATGTGGTCGAAGTGGGCGTGCGTGATGAGGATCGAGTCGGCGGCGCCGATGTGCTCGTCGACCGCCGTCTCGTCGATGGTGATCGGCGTGTCCGGATCGAACTCGCCGGGCTTGGTCGCGCCGGTGTAGGTGCGGGAGACGTACGGGTCGACCAGGACGGTGGCCCCGCCGCCGGTGATCTCCCAGGCGTTGGTGCCCAGCCAGCGGACGGTCACGTCAGAAGTCATGGTGCTCCAGGTGGTCGATGAGCAGGAATTCGGAGTCGGGGCTGGCGGCGGCCACGCGGTCGCGCAGGGGCTTCCAGTCGGCGCCGATCTCGGCGCCCTCGGTCAGCGGCCGGTCGAAGTCGTCCCAGTGGGTCGCGACCACGTACGGCGGGTATCCGGTGGCGGCGAGCAGCCGCTCCACGTAGTCGGGCGTGTAGCCGCCGCCGGGCTGGATGAAGAGCACCGTGGGGCGGATCCCGTCGATCTCGCGCTCGTGGAAGCTCGCCGACCCGGCGTTGAAGAACGAGACGGTGCCGAAGTCGATCAGGTACGTGAGGCTGCCGCCCTCCACGAGGTCCTTGATCTTCTTGGGGCGCTTGGGGACCTTGCCGGGGCGGGTGCCGCCGAAGGTGATCTGCTTGTGCTCGCCGCCGGCGGAGTGCGAGGCGCGGAAGACCTCGACGGTGTAGCCGCCCTCGAACCGGTAGAGCTCGCCGCCGCCGACCTGCGAGAGCTGCTCCTCGGGAGCATCCATGGCGCGCAGCAGGTTCAGGTGCGTCTCGGTGCCGAGCACCGTCGCCCCGGTCTTCTCGGCGAGGTAGGGGACGTCGGCGATGTGGTCCCAGTGCCCGTGCGTGACGAGGATGGTGTCGGCCTTCGGCAGGTGCTCGTCGATGACGTCCTGGTGGACCTCGATCTCGGTCTCGGGGTCGGCCCCCTCCGGGGTGTAGGCCCCGGTCGGGAAGCGGCTGACCCACGGGTCGATGAGCACGGTCGCGGTCTCGGTGGTGAACTCCCAGGAGTTCGTGCCGAGCCAGCGCAGGCGCACCGCCGTGTCGGCCTGCTGCGCGACGGCGATGCCGCTGCCGGCGGCGGTGGCCGCGACGGCGGCGACGCCGGTGCCCTTGAGGAGGCCCCGGCGGCGCACGGCGGGTGTCGGGTCTGGCGTTCTGGTCATGCCCGACAGTCAAGCCGGAACGGTCGATTCCGTCCAATATCAACACGGCTATGAGGTGATGCGGGCGTTGATATCGTTGCCGCGTGGACATCATGCGGCACTTGGAGTGTTTCCTGGCGGTAGGTGAAGAACGTCACTTCGGCCGGGCCGCCGAGCGCCTCGGCATGGAGCAGCCGCCGCTGAGTCAGCGGATCCGGCGCCTGGAGAAGGATCTCGGCGCGGAGCTGTTCGACCGCGGCGGGGGCCAGGTGACGTTGACGGCGGCCGGGCACGTGCTCATGCGGGAGGCGCCCGAGCTGCTGAAGCGGCATCAGCGGCTGCGCAGCCTGGTGCTCCGGGCGGCCGAGTCGGACCCGGCGAACCCGCCGCGGCCGTGGAGTTCGCTCTACTGACCGAACGCGTCGGTGAGGGCCAGCGCGGCCCGGCTCATGGCGAGTTCGACTTCGCGGGTGTTGTCGCGGGTGACCTGCGCGAAGACCGCGATGGCGTGGCGGCGCCCGTCGGGCCACTCCCAGACGGCTATCTCGTTGCGCCAGCCGGGCAGCGACCCGGACCGGCCGAACACGGCGACGCCGCTGGGGGCGAGGCGCGAGAGCCTGCCGCCGGTGAGCTGGCGGCCCATCCAGGTCCTGACGTCGGCGGCGATCGGCGCAGGGCCGTTCCAGACGTGGCGCAGGAACGCGGTGAGGTCCGCGGGCGTGGAGGCGTTGGTGCGGGCGGGGTCCCAGGCGCTGGTGCGGCGCAGCTCTTCGGTGGAGACGGAGCCGCTCGCGAGGACGTGGGCGAGGGCTTCGAGGTCGGAGACGTCGAGGTCGCGGGCGACCTCTTCGAGGATGGCCCGGGGGGATCCGATGAGGCGGGTGCCCTTGAGGCCGACGCGGGCGGCGAGCCCGCGGAGCGAGCCGATGCCGATGTGCCGGGCGACGAGGTCGGCGGCGGTGTTGTCGGAGACCTCCATCATGAGGGAGGCGAGGTCCCAGACGCTGATGTGGGAGTCGTGGCGGAATCCCGCGGTGCCGGTGCCGCCGAGCCGGTCGGCGGCGGTGACACGCACGAGGGCGGCGGGGTCGACCAGGCCTTCTTCGACTTGGCGGCGGAACTCCCAGGCGATGAAGAGTTTGACGACGGACACGAGGATCACCGGTTCGTGCTCGCGGACGCCGAGGCCGCGGCCGTCGCCGAGGTCCCGCAGGTGCGCGGAGGCGCGGGCCCCGAGCGGCTCGAAGAACTCGTCGATCACGGTCTGCCCGCCTCACCGGTCGTGGTCTGTCAGGATCTGGTCGGCTCCCGGTGGTCGCGCAGCCGGGCGATGATCTTCAGGCACAGCAGCAGCGCGACGAGGGCGGCCGCGGCGCCGATGGCCCAGGGGACCCAGGCCGGCGTGGTCTTCGCGCTGACGGTGGTGAACCCGCCGCCGCCGTCGACGCCCGCGATGTCCTCGGCCGTGACGATCCAGTCCTCGGCCTCGAAGAGGTCGTTGCCGGATCGGAAGTCGTCCAGGCCGCCATCGTAGCCCCGGCCGTCCGGGTCGATCAGGAGCGTGTCGCCGTCGGACCGCTGGACGATGTACAGGTCGACCACTTCGAGGTCGCCGTCGGCGTACTGGACGAGGATCGGCCGGCCGAAGAGTTCGCCGTCGTCGCCCGCGAAATCGCGCGCGGTCTCGGTCTGGGCGGCGTCGAGTTCGCAGGAGGTGACGCCGTCCTCTTCGCAGGAGTAGACGGAGAGCAGGCCGCCGATGACGGCGTCGGGGCCGCCCATCGCGGCGAACTGGGCCCGCCGGTCCTCGCAGCAGGACTCGGTGGGGAACGGGTCGTTCGCGACTTCGTTCGAGTCGAAGTACTCGACGATCACGTCGGGCGGTTCGGCCTCGGCACCGCCGCAGCCGGCGAGGGCGGACAGGCAGGCGACGGCCGCGAGCAGGCGGGTGCGCATGGGCGGGCTCCTTCGGCACCGGGCAGCCGGGGGCTGGGGCCCGACGGTCGGGCTTCGGTCGAGGATCGCACCGGTCGTCCGGGACCGGTCCCGCGGAGCCCGTCGGTCACCGCGCGGTCCAGCCGGTCAGGGCGATGACCGCTTCGGCGGTCTCGGCGACGGTGCGGCCGTCGGTGGCGACGCGGTGAACCCAGTCGGGGGCGTGGGCGTCGAGGTAGCGGGCTTGGCCCGCGCTGCGCTCGAGGTGGGGTTCCAGGTAGCTGCCGACCTCGCGGGTGCGCAGGCGTTCCTCGGCGGCGGCGTCGCCGGCGGTCAGGAGGACGCCGACGGGGGTGACGGTGCCGCCCATGGCCTTCGTGATCATGTCGGGTTCGAGGACGGCGACGGTGTTGCAGTAGACGAGGCGCGTCTGGCCGAGTTCGCGGTAGTTGCCCCAGACCGCCGCCAGGTTCCTGGCCGTGATCCGCGTCCGCGCCGGATCGTCCTCGGGTGCGGGGTGCACCTGGTCGAGGAAGTCGCCTTCGAGGAAGGAGTGGGCGACGCCGAGATCGCGGAGGCGGCTCGACACCTCCCAGGACACTGTGGACTTGCCGACTCCGGATCTGCCGCCGATCAAGAGCACTTCGCACTCGTCGTTCAATGGGCTCCTCTGTCCAGGGGCCCACCACCGTACCGGCCTCGACCTGGTTCGGCCACTGCATAAGTGGTGGGTCCCTGGAAGGTCTAGCGTGCGAGTGCCGAGGGCTTCGACCCGGTGCGGGCCTCGGGTCGGCCCCGGCCGCAGGCGTCGCACTCGCCCCGGCGGCGCCGCTGGTAGGCGATGGCGGCGACGAACAGCGCCGCGCCCCAGACGACCCAGAACACCTCGGGCAGGGTCAAGGGCCAGGTGCCGGCGGTGACGCCGTCGATGGCCACGACGCGCACGTACATCCACGCCGCCGACATGACCAGCACCGACACCAGGACCGCCGGGACCACGGCGAGCATCGGCGGCACCCGCTTCCCGCGCAGGCCGATCATCCAGCGCGGGAACACCTCGCCCCAGCGCTGGATCAGCCCGAGGGTGAGCACGGCCCCGAGCCCGCCGAGAGTCGCCAGCGCCGCACCCGCGATCCACAGGCCGCTCTCCTGGCCTTCGCGGTAGAACTCGGGGTCGATGCCGAGGCTGAGGCCCAGTGCCCAGGCCCAGCGGGTCGCGCAGTAGATCAGCGGTGCCGCGAAGGCGGTCCAGGTGGCGGCCTTGCCTGCGCGGTCGATCCAGGACGGGCGGTCGTCGGCGCGCCCGCAGCGCTCGCAGCCGCCGCTCGTCCTGCGCCGGTAGGCGACTGCCGTGAGCGCCCAGGCGATGCCCGCGAGCAGGCACAGCAGCAGGTTCAGTCGCGGCATGCGGTACAGGTCGCCCCAGGCGAAGGTGTCGGCCCAGCCGGTGAAGGGCTTCATGATGAGCATGACCGGCGTGTAGGCGACGACGATGAGGGTCCGGTAATCCTGGATCGCCACGGTGAGCCCGATCGCCGTCGTCCAGGCGAAGGCCGGCAGGAGCCACCGGAACGGGCCCTTCGCGTAGCCGCGGGCCATGAGGACGGCGACCGCGGTCCCGGCGAGGCCGAGGGCGGCGATGACCGGCCCGGCGGTCTCGGGAGTCGCCTCGCCGAGGAGGTTGAACTTGAGGGCCGTCTCGCGTTCGGCCATGAGTTCGGCGTCGCCGATGCCGAAGGGGAAGCCGCCGCCGCCGAAGGTCCAGTAGAGGCCGAGGAGGCCGTATGCAAGGGTCCAGACGGCCGTGGCATAGCCGATCCATTGGTGCCATGTGATTCTCATGGTTCAAGTCTGGAATCGGGGCGGCCGGGCGGCGATATGCCGAACGGCGAGCTTTGCGGTGTGAGAGGGCATCGATTAGCCCGAACGGCATATCACGTCCGCGGCGCGGCGCTCTTATGCTCGGTGTGTGATCGGATTGCGGCTCGTGGCGGCTGCGGGGACGCTCGCGCTCCTCGTCGGGGCGGTGCGGCTGCCCGCCGATCCGGCCGTGCTCATGATCGGCCCGCTCGTCGCGGGCCTGGCGGTCGCCGTCGTGCTCGCGACCGGGCCGGCGCGGCCGGGGCCTCTGGCGCCGGCGGCGACGATCGGCGCCGGCGCGGCCTCGATCGCGTTGACGGCGTGGCTGCGGACCATCGCCGACCCGGGAACGGAGCCGGACGCGGC
Organism: Glycomyces harbinensis; assembly: GCF_900101745.1. Lineage (GTDB taxonomy): Bacteria > Actinomycetota > Actinomycetes > Mycobacteriales > Micromonosporaceae > Glycomyces > Glycomyces harbinensis. The sequence goes on from NZ_FNAD01000001.1 coordinate 729,407, forward strand.
GACCGGCCTGTGGATTCTCCTGGAGCCCGCGCTGCTCCTGGTCCTGGTGTACGCGGCGGTGCGGTGGTCGCCTCCTCGGGCCGCGATCGCGTCCGCGGCGGCGGCGGGCACGGCGACGGCGCTGATCGTGCAGCGCATGCTCACCGGCGAGCCGTTCCTGTCGCTGCTGGCCGCGAGCGCCCTGTGGCTGGTCCCGGCGCTGGTCGCCGGGGCGGCGGCCTGGTATCTGCGCTGGTCGGCGGCCGAGCGCGAGCGCACCGTGGAGCGGGCGCGCCAGGACCAGCGGCTCAGTCTCGCCGGGGAGCTCCACGACTTCGTGGCCCATGACGTGAGCGAGATCGTGGCGCGCGCCCAGGCGGGGAGGATGGTCCTCGCCGGGGACGACCCGAAGCTGGCGACGCTGCTGGAGCAGATCGAGACGGCCGGCGTCCGCGCCTTGGAGTCGATGGACCGCACGGTGCACGCGCTCCAGCAGGACACCGCGCGCCATCCCGTCGGTGGACTGGACGACATCGATGCGCTCGCGCGCCGGTTCGCCGCCTCCGGTGACGTCGCGGTCGTGGTCGACCGGCGGCTGCCGGGCGGGGCGGGCAGGGAGAACGGCGCCGTCGCGTACCGGGCCGTGGTGGAGGCGCTCACCAATGTGCGCCGCCATGCTCCCACTGCCGCAAAGGTCTCCATCGTGCTGGCCGAGGAAGACGGCTGGCTGCGGGTGACCGTGGCCGACGACGGGCGCGGTGCGCCGCGGTCGAAGTCGCGGGCCTCGGCGGGCCTGGGCCTGCCGGGCATCACCGAGCGCGCGGAGCGCCTCGGCGGCATCGTCGAGGCCGGACCGCGCGAGCCGCGCGGCTGGCAGGTGGCGGTCAGACTGCCCCTCGGGCAAGGAGCGAGCACATGATCCGGATTCTCATCGCCGACGACCAGGAGGGCATCCGTGACGCCTTCCGCATGGTCCTCGACGCCCAGCCCGACATGGCGGTGGTCGCCGAGGCGGCCGACGGGCGCAGTGCCCTGGACCAGGCGCGGCACCTGCGGCCCGACGTGGTCCTCGCCGACATCCGCATGCCCGTCCTCGACGGCCTCGAGCTGACCCGGGCGCTCGCCGGACCCGAAGCGGCCCAGCCGATGCGGGTCATCGTGGTGACCACGTTCGACCTCGACGAGTACGTCTTCACCGCGCTGCGCGACGGCGCCTGCGGCTACCTGCTCAAGCGCTCGGGTCCGACGCTGCTCATCGAGGCGATCCGGGCCGCCATGTCCGGCGACACCCTCATCAGCCCGCAGATCACGGTGAAGCTGCTGCGCCGGATGATGCCGGCCGAACCGGCCGCGAACGCGGCCGCCGCGTTGTCCGAAAGGGAGCGTGAGGTCGCGCGGCTGGTCGCGCACGGGCTCACCAACGCCGAGATCGGCGCCGAGCTGTTCATCAGCGCCGGAACGGTGAAGAACCACCTCGCGAACATCCGCGGCAAGATCGGCGTGCCCAACCGGGTCGGCGTCGCCTCCTGGGCCTGGTCGACCGGGCAAATGCCTGCGAATCCGGCGCACGGGTGAGGCGCCCGGCCCCGCACGGTGCGGCCGCCTTAGGCTCGCCTTCATGGAGGACGCGTACCCGCTCGTGCGGGAGGTCTATCCGGACCTCGTCGACGAGCTGGTCCGGCTGCTGGAGTCCGCGGGCGAGCAGTGGCTGTCGATCGCCGTGCGGGACATCCGGCTCGTCGCCGCGTGCGGCTGCGGCGACGACTACTGCCAGAGCATCCGCACGAGCGAGCACCCCGAGGGGGCCCCGTACGGGCCCGGGCACCGCAACGTCGTGCTCGACCCCGAGCGGGGCATGCTCATCCTCGACGTGGTCGACGAGCGGATCGTGTACGTCGAGATCCTGGACCGCCCGCCGATGCGCCGCCTCGCCTAGTCGGCGGGGGTCATCGCGGCGATCGCCCCGTCCTCCACTCCTTCGGCCATCGCGTTGGACGCGGCCAGCGCGAAGTCCTGGCGCAGGTCCCCGGTGGGGGCCGCGCCCGGGGAGTGCTGCGTGACCGACACGCCGCGCACCCGGACGGTGTAGACGCCGTCCTCAGGAGAGGCGACGGTGATCTGCTGGACGTTGTTCGTGGATCGGGTGGCCGGGTTGGCGTCCCAGTTCACGACCTCGCCCGAGGGCGTCTCCAGTTGCAGGTACAGCTCGTTGACGAGGCCGCCGAGGCCTTCGAGCGAGGGCGCGTCCGTCCACACGAGCGTGATCTTGAGCGGCAGGTCCGGGTCGGCGGCCTCGATGCGGTAGCGGCGGATCTCGCCGGTCGCGACCGCTTCGGTCGGCGCGTCGGCGAAGCGGGTGCGGTGCACCGGGGCCGCGCCGACGGTGCGGGCGACGTCGATGCGGCCGAAGCCGCTGACCGGGTTGGGGCCTTCGGGGACCTCACCGGGGTACTGGCCGGGGATGGCGACGGCGCCGTTCACCAAGAGCGCCTTGAGGAGCGCACTGGAGGGGCGGCGGCCGTCCTCGACGTGTCCGAGGGCGGCGAGGTGCTGGCGGACCAGGGCCGCGGCGCCGGCGACGAGCGGCGTCGCCATGCTGGTGCCGCCGCTCCAGCAGTAGCGGTCGCGCAGCGGGTGGCCCTCGGGCAGGCGCCCCCACAGGGGCTCGCCGTCGCCGTCGTACACCGAGGAGAGCATGGACAGGACGTTGGTGCCGGGCGCGACCACGTCGGGTTTGATCCGCAGGTCGTCGGTGGGCCCGCGGGAGGAGAACGCGGCCATGCCGTCGGGTTCGTCCGAGACGTGGCCGGCGGCGCCGAGCTTGGGGTAGGAGTTCCAGTCGCTCCAATCGCGGTCCATTCCGGGGGCGGGGTCGGAGCCGCTGGGGCGGTCGTTCTCGGTCGCGCCCACGGTGAGGCAGTTCTTGGCGGTCCCGGGCGAGCCCATGGAGTCGGCGTCGATCCGGCCGTCGGCGTCGGTGTCCTCGCCGTCGTTGCCGGCGGCGAAGAGCACGAGCATGTCGGGGTGGTTCCACGTGAACTCGTCGACGGAGCGGGCGTTCTGGCCGTACTCCCCCGCCAGCGAGGCGCCCCAGGAGTTGGTGTGGACGCGGGCGCCCGCCGCGTAGGCCTCGGCGAACAGCGCCCCGATGTCGCCGGGGATGCCGTACAGGCCCGATTCGGGCGGCGGCCAGGGGGCCGTGAAGGGCTGGAGGCCCGCGGCGGCGAGTTCGGCGCGGGACTTCCAGCGGATGCGCTGGCTGATCGCCTGGAAGAAGACCTGGGCTTCGGGGGCGATGCCGGTGGGGACGGGCCCGGCCTCGGCGTCGCGCGCGGCGTCGCCGGAGCCGAGCACCGAACCGGCGACGTGGGTGCCGTGGCCGGATTCGATGTCGGCGGGGCCGTCGTCGTGGCCGGGCGGGTCGTTCGTGAACGGCGCCAGGACTTTGCGCGTGGGCCAGGAGGTGAGTCCGGCGATGCGGCCGCGCACGTCGGGGTGGATGGTCTCGGGGTCGCCGTTGTCGAGGCCGGAGTCGGCGATCGCGACGATCTGGCCCGCGCCGGCGAGCGTGAGCCCGGCGAACACGTGGTCGACGGGGACGCCCATGACGGTGGCGGCGCGGTCGTTGCTGCTCTGCGAGAAGGCGTACGGCCCGATCGACTGGATGCCCTCGACGTCGGCGAGTGCGGCGATGACGGCGCGCGGGACGCTCGCGACGAGCGACTTGGGCAGGACCGTCAGGACGGTGCCGCCCGCGGCGCGGAGGCGCTCGGCCAGCGCGGCGGTGTCCTCGCCGGGGAAGACGGCGACCTCGATCATCTGGAGGCCGTCGTCCTCGAAGTCGGCGGCGTCGACGGCGGCGAGCTGGTCGGCGCCCTGCTCGCGGCGGCGCGCGGGCTGGAGTTTCGGGGAGACCTTCATGGCGGGGCGGTAGGGGGTGACCTCCTCGACGCGCGAGAGGGCGCGGACGGCGCCGACCCGTTCGGGGAGGACGCCGACGAGGAGCGTGAAGCCCGAGAGGCTGCCGTGGATCTCGGCGCCGGCGTCGGTGAGTTCGGAGAGCCATGCGGCCGTGGGCGGTCCGATGAGTTTGACGAGGTAGTAGGCGGTGCGGCCGGGTTCGGGTTCGAGGGTGACGGCTTCCTGGGCGTCGAGGGCCGCGGCGAACGCGAAGGTCGCTCCGGCGGTCTGGACGGGCTGCTCGGGCAGCGGGGCGGTCTCGACGCCGCGCCCGGCGAGGTCGAGCGCCTGGCGCCCGGTGCCGGAGACGAGGAGTGAGTCGGGGTACTCGGCGAGGATCTCCATGCCGGAGTCGCGGACCGCGTCGCGGTCGTCGGAGCGCCGCAGCGTGACGAGGAGTTTGGACATGGCTGCCTTCTCTTCCGGAGGGGCGGCCGTCGTCTCGCGAGGGCGCTGGGAGGCGGCCGTGTCCTCAGGATAAGCGCGAACCGGCCCCGCGTCGGTACAACGCGTCAGCGGTTGACGACGCGCCGGTGACCGTTTGTGGGGTTCGGAGAAAGATTCGGTGCGAATCGGGCGTTCGGCCGCGCATTGTCGTGGAGGGGCGACAACGATGGCACGAAGCCCGTAGTCGGGCGATGGCGGCGGGTGCGCAGACTGTGGACATGGAACTTTTCGAGATATGGGCGCTGCCCCGGGTCGCCGTGTTCGCCGTGGCCGTCGCCGCCGTCGTGTTCGCCCTCAGGACCGAGCGCCCGACCGCCGGCCAGATCGCGTGGTACGTCGCGTTCCTCAGCTGGGGCGCCACGCTGTGCATGGGCGGCGGAGGCGAGGGGACCGCAGCGGCGGTGGTCGGCTTCGCGGTCATGGCGCTGCCGGCGGTCGCCCTCGTCCTGGCGTCGTGGCTCCTGCCGCGCGGCAGGAGCGACACGGTCACCGCCGAGACCGGGCTCCTCGTGTGCATCGCGGCCTCCATGTGGGCCGCGGGGTTCTCCTACAGCTACGACAACTCGGGGGAGACGGCGCCGGTCGAGCTCCTGGTCTGGTTCCTGTTCCTGGCCGCCGCGTTCGTCGCGGCCGCGATCCCGCTGCCGTCCAGGCGGATCGCCTACGGCGCGGCGGCGCTCACCTGCGTGGTGCTGGGGGTCTTCCGCGAGTGGCTGCTGTGGTCGGAGACCGGGCAGCACCCCGACATCCCGTTCAACGACGACTACCTGGTCGCGGCCGTGTACGTCGGCATCCCCCTGATCGGCGTGGCGTTGCAGCTGCTGTGGTGGGCGAGGCGGCGCCGGCGCGGATAGGCGGTTCTGGAGCCGTCCCGGTCCGCCGTTCAGGCGGCGGTCGCGGCGGGTCAGTCGGTGCGGTAGACGAGCGGGAAGGCGCGGCGGCGGGCCGCGACGACCAGGACGAGGACCGGGACGCCGAGGACGGCCACGGTCCAGGGCAGCGCGATCGGGCCGTGCCAGACCAGGAGGAGGCCGCCGAGGGCGCCGCCGGCCGCGGTGGCGGCGTTCCACAGGGTCACGACGGCGGCCTGGACCTCGTCGGCGGCCTTCGCGCCGGCCAGTCCGGCGGCGGTCTGGAGGAGGGTGGGGACGCCGCCGTGGCCCAGGCCCCACAGGGCGACCGCGGCGTAGACGAGGAGCGGGTCGTCGGTCAGGACGGCGAGTCCGGTGGCGGCCAGGGCGACCAGGGCCGCGGCGGCGATGGCGAGGTGGCGCAGCCGCCGGTCGATGCGGGCGCCGACGACCCAGATGCCGAGGATCGAGGCGACGCCGAAGACCAGCAGGACCGTGTCGATGTCGCCGCCCATGCCGAGGTGCTCGAGGTAGGTCGCGATATAGGTGTAGAGCACGTTGTAGGCGATCACGTAGAGGGCGATGACGGCCAGGATCGCGGGCACGCCGGGGAGGGCGATCGCGCGCAGGACCGGGGTGCGGTGCTCGGCGCGGCGGCCCGGGAAGTCGGGGACGACGGTGATGATCCAGGCCGTCGCGGCGAGGGCGAGCGCGGACATGACCGCGAAGGACGCCCTCCACCCGATGGCGCCGCCCATGAACGTCCCGGCGGGGACGCCGAGAGCGAGGGCGAGCGGGATGCCGGCCATGACGACGGCGATGGCCTTGCCCTGCAAGGCGGGCGGGGCCATGCGGCGGGCGTAGCCGACCATGATCGCCCAGGAGAGTCCGGCGGCCGTGCCGGCGACGAAGCGCGCGGCCATGGTCAGGGCGTAGTCGTCGGAGACGGCGGTGAGGGTGTTGGCGGCGAGGAAGCCGCCCATGGCGAGCAGGAGCACCGGTCTGCGGCCCCATCCGGCGGTGAGGGTCGCCAGCGGGATCACCGTCAGCGCGGTGCCGACGGCGTAGACGGTGACGGCCTGGCCCATGGCGGAGGCGCTGACGCCGAGGTCGGCGCGCATCCCGGGGAGGAGGCCGGCGGGGAGGGCCTCGGTGATGACGGTGATGAACACGGCCGTGGAGAGCGCCAGGAGGCCGGAGAGGGGCAGGCGGGCCGGGGCGGGCGCGTCCGCGGTGGTCGCGGTGGTCGTTCGACTCATGCGGTCTAGTGTTGAACCTTGACACTAATGTCAAGGTCCATGGCGAATGCGGTGAGGTGGCCCACATGAGGATCGGCGAGCTGGCGGAGCGCACCGGCGCGTCGCCGCGGCTGCTGCGCTACTACGAGCAGCACGGGCTCATCACCGCCGAGCGCTCGCCGAACGGCTACCGCCATTTCGGCGAGGACGACGTGGCGCGGGTCGGCCGGGTCCGGGACCTGCTGGAGGCGGGCATCCCGATCAAGATCATCAAGCTGATCCTGCCGTGCCTGTCGGGAGGCGAGGACATCCACTTCCCCGTGCCCGACCCCGGGCTGCTCGCGCAGCTCGAGGAGCAGCGCGACCGCATGACCCGCAAGGCCGAGTGCGTGCTGAAGAACCGCGACGCGATAGCCGCGTACCTCGACCGGGTGCGCGGTCCGGCCGAACCCGCGCGCGACTGAGCGCGGGCCCGGCCGGGTCCCTCACGCTCGGGACCAGGCGCCTTCGGCGGCGGCGCGGGCGGCCCAGTCGGCGAAGGCGACCGGCTCGCGGCCGAGGACCTGGGAGACGCCGTCGGCCACGTCCTCGATCTTGCCTTCGCGCATCACCTGGAACATGACGTTGAGGAACGCGATGAGATCGGCGGGCAGGCCCATGGCCCGCATCGCGGCGTCGTGGTCCTCGGGGCTCTCCGTGTGGAAGGCGACGGCATTGCCGGAGGCCTTCGCGATGACGTCCATGGCCTCGGCGAACGGCAGCGACTCGGGTCCGCTCAGTTCGTAGACCCTGCCGTGGTGGCCGTCCTCGGTCAGGACCGCGGCCGCGACCGCGGCGATGTCGTCCACGTCGATGAACGGCTCCACGACGCCTTCGACGGGCAGCGCCAGGTCTCCGGCCAGGAGCGCGTCCCGGTAGTCGCCCTCGCTGAAGTTCTGGTTGAAGTTGTTGGCCTGCAAGACGGTCCATTCGAGGCCCGAGGCCTGCACGGCGTTCTGCGCGGCGTGCATCCCGACGGCTTCGGGTCCGACGCCCGCCGCCTCGGTGACGACGTGGATGCGCCGGCCCGACTGGGAGACCAGGCGGCGCACGCCCGCCTCGGCGGCCGCGGCCGCGAAGGCGTCGGCGGGGAACGGCTCGTCCGGCGGGATCAGGTAGACCGCGGCGACGCCGTCGAGGGCCGCGGCCCAGGTCGAGTCGTCGTGCCAGTCGAAGGGGATCGGGGTGCGGCGCGAGACGGCGCGCACGTCGTGCCCGGCCGCTTGCAGCAGCGGGACGAGGCGGCGGCCGACCTTGCCGGTGGCGCCGGTGACGAGGATGGTGCCGGTGGTTTCGATGCTCATGTCCCCCAGTCAAGTCGATGAAGGACTCGAAACCCATCCCCGCGACGCCACGATGGATGCGCGATCGTCTACGACCGTTTGGAGGAAAGCGAGGAATATCCCGGGCATTCGCCCCGGAAGTCGTCCGGGTGTTGTGGAGACCCTACGAACCGGGCCCGATTCGCCCGGTTCGGCGGTTGACCGACCGGCGACACTGGCGCTATGGAGTTCCCTGGAATGGACCCGTCGGAGCGGACCGAGCGGCGCCGGCGTTTCGGAGGCCTCGTGGCGCTCGCGGCCGTTCTCTGGCTGTTCGCCGTGCCGGTCCTCTTCGGCCACGGGCTGGAGGCGGGACTGAGCTTCGCCGGGGACCTGCCGACCGCGGCCGACCAGGCGGCGGCGGACGGGTACATGCGCGCGGCCGCGATCGTCGCCGTCGCGGGCCCGCTCGCGATCGCCGCACTCGCCGCGCTGGGCCGGCACCGGAGGACGGCGGCGGTCTTCACGGTCGTCGCGCTGTTCCTCGTGTACATGCTGGCCGTGCAGAGCGGCGTCCGGGACCTGTTCCTCCCGGAGGGCGAGGCGCCCGTCGAGCAGGAGGGGCCCGGCTACTGCATCGAGCGCAGCGGCGGCGACAACCGCTGCCCCGGCGGCTGAGCTACGGCGGCGGTCCGGCCGCTTCGGCGTAGCGCTCGGCCAGGCGGCGCAGGAGGTCGCGCAGTTCCGGCGGGCTCTCGACGGTGAAGGGCACGTCGAGCGAGCTGACGTAGTTCACCAGGTCCGGCAGGGAGTCGCTGCCGGTGCGCAGCAGGCACTCCTCGTCGGACACCGGTTCGAGCAGGCCGCTGCCGGGCGGCAGCGCCTCGGCCGCGGCTTCGGCCGACATCCGCAGCCGGATGCGCGCCCGGTGCCTCCAGGCGTCCCGGCCGATCCCCCGCAGGACGTGGTCCACCGCGTCCTCGGGCGGGTCCTTCGGGGCGAACCCCGGGCCGTTGGGGGTCCGCGGCGCGATGCGGTCGGCGCGGAAGGTCCGCCAGTCGCCGCGGTCGACGTCCCAGGCGAGGAGGTACCAGCGCCGTCCGGTGTAGACCAGGCGGTGCGGCTCGGCCCGCCGCCGCGTCTCCTCCCCCGCCCGGTCGAGGTAGTCGAAGCGCAGCTGCTCGCGGCGGTGGATCGCCTCGGCGATAGCGGTGAGGGTCGCCGCGGGCACGGTCGGTCCCGACGCGGCGGCCGAGGCGGTCGCCGAGCGCAGCACGTCGATGCGGCGGCGCAGGCGCGAGGGCATGGTCTGCTCGAGCTTCACCAGCGCCCGCAGTGAGGTCTCCTCGATCCCGGCCACCGAGCCCGAGGCGGCCGCGCGCAGCCCCACGGCGACGGCGATCGCCTCCTCGTCGTCGAGCAGCAGGGGCGGCACGGCGTTCCCCGCTTCGAGGCGGTACCCGCCCGCGACCCCGGGCGTCGAACCGACCCGGTATCCGAGGCGGCGCAGGCGGTCGACGTCGCTGCGCACGGTCCGGGTCGTCACGTCCAGGCGTTCGGCCAGCGCCGCGCCCGTCCATTCGCGCTGCGCCTGCAAGAGGGCGAGGACGCGCAGCAGCCGCGCGGAGGTCTCCAACATTCCCGAATCATCGCACCTATTGCGGAAGCGAATCTTCCGCAATGGCCTCTACCTTGGGATCGACAACGAGCAACGAGGAGCCGTCATGATTCGCGGACTGTCGACCATCACCTACTTCGCCGAGGACCTGGAGGCCGCCAAGGCCTGGTACACCGAACTCCTGGGCCTGCCGCCGTACTTCGAGGTCGCGGACGGGTACATCGAGTTCCGCGTCGGCGACTACCTGCATGAGCTGGGGATCGTCAAGGGCAGCTGGGCGCCGCACGACATGGGCGCCGCGCCGGGCGGGGAGATCGCGAACTGGCACGTGGACGACCTCGACGCCGCGATCGAGCGGATGACCGCCCTGGGAGCCGAGGAGTACGAGCCCAAGACCGTGCGCGGGCCCGGGTTCGTGACCGCGTCCTTCGTGGACCCGTTCGGGAACGTCTTCGGCCTCATGTACAACCAGCACTACCTGGACGTGCTCGCCGCGCGGGAGGCGTCGTGACCGTGCTCGACTTCCCCGACGCCGCCGCATGGGAGGCCTGGCTCCGGGAGCATCACGGCGAGGGCGAGGCCTGGCTGCGGATCGGGAAGGAGTCGTCCCCGGCAGGGCGCCTGCGGATCGGCCCGGCGCTGGAGTCGGCGCTGTGCTTCGGGTGGATCGACGGGCACCGCAAGGCGCTCGACGGCGACTCGTTCCTCCAGCGGTACTCGCCGCGCCGGGCCCGCAGCCCGTGGTCGGCGCGCAACCGGGGCATCGCCGAAGCGCTCGTCGGGGCCGGGCGGATGCGCCCGCCCGGGCACGCGGCGATCGCGGCGGCGCGGGACGACGGGCGGTGGCCCTGAGGGGCCGGGCCCGGGCCGGGCGGGGGCTGCCGGGATGATGGCGGGGTTCGCGCGGAGGAGGAACCATGAACGGACCCGGCCAGGCCCGGCGGCCCCAGACCACGATCTTCACGCTGATGTCGGCGCTCGCGCAGGAGCACGGCGCGGTGAACCTGGGGCAGGGCTTCCCCGACGAGTCCGGGCCCGCGCACATCGTCGAGGCGGCCGCGGCCGCCATGCGCGAGGGCCGCAACCAGTACCCGCCGATGCCCGGCATTCCCGAACTGCGCCAGGCGATCAGCGAGCACCAGCGCCACTGGTACGGACTGGAGCCCGACCCGGGCGACGGCGTCGTGGTCACCGCCGGCGCCTCGGAGGCGATCGCGGCGTCGATGCTGGCCCTGGTCGAACCCGGCGACGAGGTGATCGCGTTCGAACCGTGCTACGACTCCTACAAGGCGTGCATCGAGATGGCCGGCGGCGTCCTGGTGCCGGTGCGCCTGGAGGCGCCCGGCTACCGGCCCGACCGCGAACGGCTCCGCGCGGCCGTGACCGCGCGAACCCGCGTGATCCTGGTGAACTCGCCGCACAACCCCACCGGCACCGTGTTCACGCGCGCCGAGCTGGAGGCCGTCGCGGCGCTCGCGGTCGGGAACGACCTGGTCGCGGTGACCGACGAGGTGTACGAGCACCTGGTGTTCGACGGCCGCGAGCACGTGCCGCTCGCGACGCTGCCGGGCATGTGGGACCGGACGGTCACCATCGGCTCGGGCGGGAAGACCTTCTCGCTCACGGGCTGGAAGATCGGCTGGGCCTCAGGGCCCGCGCACCTGGTCGACCGGGTCAAGGCCGTGAAGCAGTACCTGTCGTTCGCGTCGGGCACGCCGTTCCAGTACGGGATCGCCACCGCGCTCGCCTCCGGGGACGAGTACTACCGCGACCTGCTCGAGGGCTACCAGCGCCGCCGCGACCTGCTGGCCGACGGCCTGGCGGACCTGGGCTTCACCGTGCACCGCCCCGAGGGCACCTACTTCGTGACCACCGGCGTCGAGGCGTTCGGCTACGAGGACGGCATGGCGTTTTGCCTCGCGCTGCCCGAGAAGTGCGGCGTCGTCGCGGTCCCGAACCAGGTCTTCTACGCGGACGGGCAGGTGGCGCGCCCCGAAGTCCGGTTCACCTTCTGCAAGCCCGAAGCGGTCATCGAGGACGGGCTCGAACGGCTGCGCCGAGGGCTGGGACGCATGTGAGGGAACGGGCCCGCGGACGGTAGGGTGCTTCACATGCCCACCATGCAGCTTCCCCCGCCCGCCGTTTAAGGCGGGCATCTGATTCCATTGCCGCGCGCCGCTTTACGACGGCGCGCGTGACGGTCGTGCCCGCAGACGAGAGCACTGTTTCCTCGACTCTCCTCTGGAGCACTCATGTCAACCGTCCGACCGATCCTCGACGCGCCCTCCGCGCGCGAGGTCGCAGCCGGGTCCGCCAGGCGCGGCCTCGCCTTCCTCACCGTCACCGGGCTCGCCTGGGGCACCACCGGCGCCGCCGCCGACCTCATCTACCGCGCCGGGGACCTCGGCCCCGCGGCCGTCTCGTTCTGGCGCCACCTCGGCGGCCTCGCACTGCTCCTGGCCTTCACCGCGGTCAGGCCGCGCAAGAGGCGGGACCGACCGGCGAAGGCCGCTTCGACCAGGCCGCTCCCCCGCCGGGCCGCGCTGCTGATCTGCGTGGGCGTCGGCATGGCGGTCTTCCAGACCGCCTACTTCGCGGCCGTGGAGGCCACCGGCGTCGCGGCGGCCACGCTGCTGACGCTGGGGTCCGGTCCGATCCTCACCGCCGTCGGCAGCCGGCTCCTCCTCGGGGAGCGGCTCGGACGCGGCGGGCTCGTCGCCGTGGCCGGGGCGCTCGCCGGACTCGCCGTCCTGGTGGGCGGCAACGCGCCCGGCGTCGTCGAGCCGTCCGGCGTCGCGTTCTCGCTGGTGTCGGCCGCCGGGTACGCGGCGGTGACGCTCCTGGGCCGCCTCACCGGGCGCTCCGGCGACGGCGAGGACCCGTTCACGCTCACCATGTGGTCCTTCGGGATCGGCGCGGCCGTGCTGCTGGTGCCCGCCTGGCTCGAAGGGCTCGCGCCGCAGGGCGACGGCGCGTTGCGGACGGTGCTGATCCTGGCCTACCTCGCGGCGTTCACCACCGCGCTGGCGTACCCGTTCTACTTCGCGGGCACCGCCCTGGTGCGGGCGACGACGGCCTCGGTCATGATGCTCATCGAGCCGGTCACGGCCGCGTTCCTGGCGGTCGCGTTCCTCGGCGAGCCGTTCACGGTCGCGACCGGGGCGGGTTCGCTGATCCTGCTCGGGTCGATCGCGTCGCTCGCCGCGGCCGAGTCGCGCCGGACGTAGCGGGCCGCCGACGCAGCGGAAGAGGGCCGGTCGAACGACCGGCCCTCTTTGCGCGCGTTGGGGTCAGGTGGCGGCGAGGTAGCCCGTCTCCAGCATGATGATCACGGCGACGCCGAGGATGCAGCGGTACCAGACGAAGATGAAGACGCTGTGCTTCGCGACCCACTTGAGCATCCAGTGCACGGCCGCGAGGCCCACGAAGAACGCGATGATCGTCGCCACCAGCATCTGGGCGCCGCTGGGCACCGAGCCTTCGGCGGCGGGGTCGAACACGTCGCCCAGGCTCAGGATGCCCGCGCCGAAGACGGCCGGGATCGCCAGTAGGAACGAGTATCTGGCCGCCACCGAGCGGTCGAGGCCGATGAACAGGCCCGCGGTGATGGTGCCGCCCGAGCGCGAGACGCCCGGGATGAGCGCGGCCGCCTGCGCGAAGCCGAGGATGAGGCCGTCCTTGAGCCTGAAGTCGTCCCAGGAGCGGGTCTTGCGGCCGACGAGTTCGGCCAGCGCGAGCAGGAGCCCGAAGAAGATGAGGCTGAAGGAGACCAGCCACAGGTTGCGGGCGCCCTCGCGGATGGCGTCCTTGAAGACGAGCCCGAAGAACACGATCGGCAGGGTTCCGAGGATGACGTACCAGCCGAGCCGGTAGTCGGTCTCGCCGCGCAGCCGCTTGTCGAACAGGCCCTTCCACCAGGCGACGAGGATGCGGACGATGTCCTTCCAGAAGTAGAGCAGGACCGCCGTCTCGGTGCCCAGCTGCGTGACCGCGGTGAAGGAGGCGCCGGCGTCCTCCTCGAAGAACAGCGCCGAGGTGAGGCGCAGGTGCGCCGAGGAGGAGATCGGCAGCATCTCGGTCAGGCCCTGGACGATCCCGAGCACGATGGCCTCGAACCAGGTCATGTCGACCATCGGGCGACCTCCGTCCGCGCACGGGACTGGCAGGGGGGAGTGTGCATTTGAGCTTCTTTCGTCACTTAGACGGTCAGGAGTCGCTTCCGTTGTCTCGTGGCACCCAGTGCGACTGGGACATCTTGCCAGATCCGTGACTGTGACCGTCCCACATACACCCGCGAGTGAGACGTGCCGGGTCCGCGGAGGGACCGGGTCGAGTCGAGAGTGGAGAACGACCGGTGGCGCCGACCCGAACGCGGTCGGCGCCACCGGGGACCAGATCGCGTCGCATGGCAGGAACTGAGCTGGTCGGCCGTCGGGCCCGCTGGAGCGAACCCGGTTATGAACGCACTGTACGAGCGTGGAGTCCGCCTTGTCAGTGATTTGAGTGATTAGGTGTGTTTCGAGGCTCTTGCGAATCGTTGTCAGACGGCCGTCAAGAACGGCGCCGCCCGCGTAGGGAAGCCGTCAGGTCCTCTAGGCAACCGCCTCAGCTCGGCGTTCACTCGGATTCGCCGGGTGCTCGCCCCCGACCCGGCGGCGCGGCCACGGGCCGCGCCCCCTGAACGCAGAGAAGAAGGAAGCAATGCCCGATCTCGCCTATCTGGCACTGACGGTGGTCTGTTTCATCGTCCTCGCCCTCGTCGTCAAGGCGGTGGAGAAGCTGTGAGCGCCGTCAACGCCATCGGCCTCGTCCTCGCCGTCCTCCTCGGCGTCTTCCTCGTCATCGCGCTGCTGAAACCGGAGCGCTTCTGATGAGCGAGACCACCGCAGGCGTCGTCTTCATCGCCGCGATGATCGCGGCGCTGGCCGCGAGCTACAAGCCGCTCGGCGACTACATGTACCGGGTCGTGACCCGCGAGCACCACCGCAAGGTCGAGCGGGGCGTCTACCGCCTCATCGGCGCCCGCCCGGGCACCGAGCAGAACTGGGTCGGCTACGCCCGCAGCGTGCTGGCCTTCTCGGCCGTGAGCATCGCGGTGCTCTACCTCTTCCAGCGGGTCCAGGGCTCGCTGCCGTTCGGCAACGGCTTCGCCGGGGTCGAGCCGGGCCTGGCCTGGAACACCGCGGTCAGCTTCACGACCAACACGAACTGGCAGGCGTACTCCGGCGAGGCGACCATGGGCGTCTTCGTCCAGGCCGCCGGACTGGCCGTGCAGAACTTCGTGTCCGCCGCCGTCGGCATCGCCGTCGCCGTGGTCCTGGTGCGAGGCTTCGCCCGCAAGGCCACCGACAAGCTCGGGAACTTCTGGGTCGACCTCACCCGCATCACGCTGTGGGTGCTGCTGCCGATCAGCTTCGTCGCCGCGATCGTGCTGGTCGCCGGGGGCGCGATCCAGAACCTCACCGACTTCACCAGCGCCACCACCTCCACCGGGGACACCCAGACCATCACCGGCGGGCTCGTCGCCGGCCAGGAGGCGATCAAGAACCTCGGCACGAACGGCGGCGGCTACTACAACGCGAACGCGGCCCACCCGTTCGAGAACCCGACCACCTGGACGAACTTCGTCATCATCTACCTGCTGCTGGTGATCCCGTTCTCGCTGCCGCGCACCTTCGGGCGCCTGGTCGGCCAGAACCGCCAGGGCTACGCCATCGCCGCCGTCATGGGCATCATCGCGCTCGTCTCGGTGAGCCTGGTCGTCGGTTTCGAGTCCTTCGCGAACGGCACCGTCCCGCAGGCGGTCACGGCCGCCATGGAAGGCAAGGAAGTGCGCTTCGGCGTGCCCGACTCCGGGCTCTTCGCCGCCGCGACCACGCTGACCTCGACCGGTTCGGTGAACTCGTTCCACGACTCGTACACGTCGTTCGGCGGCGGGGTCCTGATCCTGAACATGATGCTCGGCGAGGTCGCACCCGGCGGCGTCGGCGCGGGCCTCTACGGGATGCTCGTGCTCGCCACCATCACCGTGTTCATCGCCGGGCTCATGGTCGGGCGCACCCCGGAGTACCTGGGCAAGAAGATCGGGGCCCGGGAGATCAAGCTCGCGAGCCTGTACTTCCTGGTGACCCCGGCGCTGCTCCTTTCGGGCGTCGCCGCCTCGCTGGCCCTCCCGGTCAACCTGGACTCCATGCAGGACCCGGGCCCGCACGGATTCTCGGAGATGCTGTACGCCTTCGCCTCCGCGTCGAACAACAACGGCTCCGCGTTCGGCGGCTTCGGCGCGAACACGCCGTGGTTCAACACCGCGCTGGGGCTGTGCATGCTGTTCGGCCGGTTCCTGCCGATCATCCTGGTCCTCGCTCTCGCCGGCTCGCTGGCGAAGCAGAAGCCGGTCCCGGCCACCGCCGGCACGTTCCCCACCCACAAGCCGCTGTTCGTAGGCATGGTCGTCGGCGTGACCGTCATTCTCGTCGCGCTGACCTTCCTGCCCGTCCTCGCCCTCGGCCCGCTGGCCGACGGTCTGCAATAGGAGTTTCCCGCACATGTCCTCAATGGCTACTGTGGCTCCGAAGACCCGAAACGGACTGCTCGATCCGAAACAATGGATCAAGTCCACGCCCGCGGCCTTCCGCAAGCTCGATCCCCGCGTCATGTGGCGCAACCCTGTCATGTTCATCGTCGAGATCGGGGCGGTCTTCACGACCGTCCTCGCGATCATCGACCCGACCCTCTTCGCCTGGACCATCACGGTCTGGCTGTGGCTCACGGTGCTCTTCGCCAACGCCGCGGAGGCGATCGCCGAGGGCCGCGGCAAGGCCCAGGCCGACAGCCTCCGCAAGGCCAAGACCGACACCGTCGCCCGCAAGCTCGCGGTGCAGGACCCCGACATCGCCTCCCCGAAGGTGGAGACGGTCGAGGTCGCCGCGCCCGAGTTGAAGCGCGGCGACTACGTCCTGGTCGTGGCCGGCGAGACCATCCCCGGGGACGGCGACGTCGTCACCGGCATCGCGAGTGTGGACGAGTCGGCGATCACCGGCGAGTCCGCTCCCGTCATCCGCGAATCCGGCGGCGACCGGTCCGCGGTCATGGGCGGCACCAAGGTCCTCTCGGACTGGGTCGTCGTCAAGATCACCCAGGAGCCCGGCAAGTCCTTCCTGGACCGCATGATCGCCCTCGTCGAGGGCTCCGAGCGTCGCAAGACGCCCAACGAGATCGCCCTGAACATCCTGCTCGCGGCGCTGACGATCATCTTCCTGCTGGCCGTCGTGACCATGCAGCCCGCGGCGATCTTCGCCAAGGACTACATGGCCGCCGCGCCCGACTCCGCGGTGCTCGACGGCAACGGCGTGACCGGGATCGTCATGGTCTCGCTCCTGGTGTGCCTCATCCCGACCACCATCGGGGCGCTCCTGAGCGCCATCGGCATCGCGGGCATGGACCGGCTCGTGCAGCGCAACGTGCTGGCGATGTCCGGGCGGGCCGTCGAGGCCGCCGGCGACGTCGACACGCTGCTGCTGGACAAGACCGGCACCGTCACCTACGGCAACCGCCGCGCGAGCTCGTTCCTGGCCGTTCCCGGCGTCGAGGCGCAGGAGCTCGCGGACGCCGCGCAGCTCTCCAGCCTCGCCGACGAGACCCCCGAGGGCCGCTCGATCGTGGTGTACGCCAAGGAGGCCTACGGCCTGCGCGAGCGCACCGGCGGCGAGCTGGCCCACGCCGAGTGGATCGAGTTCACCGCCCAGACCCGCATGTCCGGTGTGGACCTGAACGAGCACGGCTCGGTGCACCGCATCCGCAAGGGCGCCGCGGCGTCCGTGATCGAGTGGGTCCGCACCGAGGGCGGCGACCCGAACCCGCGCATCGACGATCTGGTGGACCAGGTCTCGCGCGAGGGCGGCACGCCGCTGGTCGTGGCCGAACACCAGGTGGGCGAGCAGGCGAGGGTCCTGGGCGTCATCTACCTCAAGGACGTCGTCAAGGAGGGCATGGCCGAGCGCTTCGCGAAGCTCCGCGCCATGGGCATCCGCACCGTCATGGTCACCGGCGACAACCCGCGCACCGCGAAGGCCATCGCGGCCGAGGCCGGCGTCGACGACTTCCTCGCCGAGGCCAAGCCCGAGGACAAGATGGCCCTCATCAAGCGCGAGCAGGACGCCGGGCGCATGGTCGCCATGACCGGCGACGGCACCAACGACGCGCCCGCCCTCGCGGCGGCCGACGTCGGCGTCGCGATGAACACGGGCACCTCGGCGGCCAAAGAGGCCGGGAACATGGTCGACCTCGACTCGGACCCGACCAAGCTCATCGAGATCGTCGCCATCGGCAAGCAGCTCCTGATGACCCGCGGGGCGTTGACGACGTTCTCCATCGCCAACGACATCGCCAAGTACTTCGCGATCATCCCGGCGATCTTCGCCGCGGTCTACCCCGGGCTCGACGCGCTCAACATCATGCGCCTCGACAGCCCGGAGTCGGCGATCATCTCGGCCATCATCTTCAACGCGCTCGTCATCATCGCGCTCGTCCCGCTGGCGCTCAAGGGCGTCGCCTACAAGCCCGGCTCGGCCTCCGCGCTCCTGCGCAGGAACCTGCTGGTCTACGGCCTCGGCGGGATCGTCACCCCGTTCATCGGCATCAAACTCATCGACCTGCTGGTCGCACTCATTCCCGGGATCGGATAAATGGCACGTCTACCTCGCTGGATCTCCCAGCACCTCGCGGCCCTGCGGGCCCTGCTGGTGCTGACGGCGGTCACCGGCATCCTCTACCCGCTGGCGGTCCTCGCGGCCGCCCAACTCCCCGGCCTGAACGACAGGGCCGACGGATCGCTCGTCTACGCCGAGGACGGCGCCGTCGTCGGCTCCTCGCTCCTGGGCCAGTCCTTCACCGACGACGAGGGCGAGGCGCTCCTGGCGTACTTCCAGTCGCGCCCGTCCATGGCCGCCGGCGAGGCCGGCGACTACGACCCGCTCGTCTCGGGCGCCTCGAACCTGGGCCCCGAGAACGTGGTCGACGTCCTGCCGGACCCCGGACTCGGCTGGGACGGCGACGAGAACGCCGCCAAGAGCCTGCTCACGCAGGTGTGCGAGCGGTCGTTCGCGGTCGGCGAGCGCGAGGGCGTGGACGGCTCCAGGCCGTACTGCGCCGACTCAGGTGAAAGCGCCGTCGGCGCGGTCCTCGGGGTGTTCTACTCCGAAGGCACGACGGGCGAGGTCGTGCGCGCGGTGAGCCTCAACGAGGCGTGCGGCGCGGTCGAGGCCCCGTTCATCGCCGAATACGAAGGCGTGCAGGTCGAATGCGCCGAGTACGGCGAGGACTACGCGAAGGCCCTCATCACGCCGGTCGAGGGCGGGAGCGGCGAGCCGGCCGTCCCGGCCGACGCGGTGACCGCCTCGGGTTCGGGCCTGGACCCGCACATCAGCCCCGAGTACGCCGACCTCCAGGTCGAGCGGATCGCGGCCGAGCGGGGCGCGGACGCCGGGGCGATCGAGTCGCTGGTCGAGGAGCACACCACGGGCCGGTTCCTCGGCTTCATGGGCGAGCCCGCGGTGAACGTCGTGGAGTTGAACCTCGCGCTCGACGAGGCGTACCCGCTCGCGTAGGGCCGCGAGAAGACCGGTCTCCCATGAAAATCGGGGCGGACGCGATGCGTGTCGCGTCCGCCCCGCCCTCATCTCTTCCGGATCAGGCCCGGTACCACTTCTGCGCCGCGTTGCCGCTGCACGTGACGATCTGGAGGTTCGTCCCGTCGGCGGAGTTGGCCCATGGGACGTCGAGGCACTTGTTCGCCTGCGGGTTCACCAGGTCGTTCGCTCCGGAGAGGACCCACTTCTGGGCCGCGGAGCCGTTGCAGGTCCACATGCGGACCACCGTCCCGTCGGCGGTCCCGCCGCCGGCGACGTCCAGGCACTTGCCCAGGGCGCGAAGGGAGCCGTCACTCGCGAAGGTCCACTGCTGGGCGGCGGTGCCGTTGCAGCGGTACAGCTGCGCCGGCGTGCCGTCGGCGGTGCCGGAGCCTTCGACGTCGAGGCACTTGCCGGCCAGGCCGGTGATGGTCCCGCCCGAGCTGGTCGCCCCCGAGTAGACGCGGACGTAGTCGACCTTCATCTGCTGCGGGAACTGCGTGGTGCCGTCGGGGTAGCCGGGCCAGTTCCCGCCGACCGCGACGTTCATGATCATGAAGAACGGGTGGTCGAAGACCCACTCGTTGCCGCCGATGTCGGCGGTGGACTTGGTCTGGTAGTTGACGCCGTCGACCGACCAGGTGATCGAGTTCGGCGACCAGTCGACCGCGAACGTGTGGAAGCCGTTCGCGAAGGGCTCGCCGATCGTGTAGGCCCCGCCGACGCCCGCGCCGCCGGAGTAGCCGGGGCCGTGGAGGGTGCCGTGGACGGTGTTCGGCTCGTAGCCGACGTTCTCCATGATGTCGATCTCGCCGCTCTGCGGCCAGCCGACCGAGCCGAGGTCGTCGCCGAGCATCCAGAACGCGGGCCAGATGCCCTGGCCGCGCGGGATCTGGATGCGGGCCTCGAACCGTCCGTACGCCTGGGTGAAGGTGCCGGAGGTGAGCAGGCGCGCCGAGGTGTACGTGCAGGTGCCGTACCAGCACTGGTAGTTGGACGGGTTCTCGCGGCGGGCGGTGATGACCATGTTGCCGTTGCCGTCGTGGGCGGCGTTGCTCGTGGAGTTCGTGTAGTACTGGTGCTCGTTGTTGCCCCAGCCTCCGCCGCCGGTGTCGAAGCGCCACTTGGACGAGTTCGGTCCGGTGCCGGCGGCGGCGTTGAACTCGTCGCTCCAGGTCAGCGCCATGGCCTGCACGTCCTGGGCGTCGACGTCCTGGGCGTCGGCGTCGCGGTCGAGGTTGACGGTGATGGTCGCGGCGGCCGCCATCGCGGCGACGGCCAGGGCGAGGAGGCGAACGGTCCGGCCGCGGCGCGGCCGGGTCGTTGCGGGGTCTGGGGGTGTGCTCACGGAGGCGTCCTCTCGTTCCGCGGGAGAGGGAGCGTGACGCTCGGCGATGAAGACGGGACACCGAGAGAGCGCTCTCTCTAAATAGTCTTATCTTTTTATCACCGGGATAGACCATTGTCAATAGGATGAATTCGGGCGAGGACCGGCCGGAGGACTCCCGGATCGGGAGTCCTCCGGCGGGCCCTGGAGGCCGCAGTGCCGTGCGGCCCTTCGCCATCAGCCCTTGACGGCGCCGCCGAGGCTCGCTCCGTTGAGGAACAGGCGCTGGAAGATCAGGAACAGCGCGATCGGGATGAGCGAGGAGATCGCCAGCGCCGCGAGGAACACGTCCAGTTCCACGAACTGCTGGAGGATCGGCAGGCGCACCGACAGCGGCTGGAGCTCCGGGTCGGGCAGCACCAGCATCGGCCAGAGGAAGTCCTTCCAGGAGGCGATGACGGCGAAGACCGAGACCACGCCGATGATCGGGCGCGACATGGGCAGCACGATCGACCAGAACACGCGGTAGGGTCCGGCGCCGTCCACTCTGGCCGCCTCGAATATCTCCCTGGGGAGGTTCGCGAAGAAGCGCTGCATGAGCAGCACGTTGAACGCGTTGGCCCCGGCGGGGAGCCAGACCGCCCAGAAGGTGTTGAGCATCGAGGTGCCGACCACGGGCGGGTCGAGGATCGTGAGGTAGAGCGGGACGAGCAGGACCACGCTGGGCACGAACAGGGTCGCGAGGACCGCGCCGGAGATGACCTTGCCGATGCGGGGGCGCAGGATCGCGAGCGCGTAGCCGCCGGTGGCGGCGACGAGGAGCTGCACGGCCCAGGACCCGGCGGCGAGGGCGATCGTGTTGAGGAAGTACTTGTCGATCTCGACGCGGGTCCAGGCCTCGGCGAGGTTGGCGAAGTCGAAGCCGTTCGGCCACAGCGCCATCGGTTCGCGAAGCGTGTCCTGGGTGGGCGTGACGGCCGCTTTGGCGAGCCACAGCATCGGGCCGAGTCCGGCGATGGCGAGGCCGGCCAGGAGCGCGCCGTGGGCGAGGCGCGTGCTCCAGCGGACGCTGGGGCGCTTCCAGTCGGTGGGGGCGAGCAGGCCCCTGTCGGCCGCGCTTTTCAGACCAGTGGATCCCATCAGCTGCTCCAGGATCGGGTGAGACGGAAGTACAGCACGGAGAAGGCGGTCAGGACCACGGCGAGCATGAGGCTCAGGGCGGCCGCGGCGCCGTAGTCGCCGCCGAGCGAGTTGGTAAACGCGTACCGGTAGATGAGCAGCAGCAGCGTGAGGGTCCGGTTGGCCGGTCCGCCGTCGGTGAACAGGAACGGTTCGAGGAAGACCTGCGCGGTGCCGATGATCTGGAGGATGAAGGTGATGAGCAGGATGCCGCGGATCTGCGGGAGCGTGATGTGCCAGAGCTTGCGCCACACGCCGCCGCCGTCGATCTCGGCGGCCTCGTAGAGGCTCGGGTCGACGCCGGTGAGGGCGGCGAGGTAGATGATGACGGTGCCGCCGGCGGCGGCCCAGGTCGCCTCGAGCACCAGCGAGGGCATGACGATGTCGGCGTCCTGGAGCCATGCGAAGGGGCCGAGGCCGGCCCAGCCGAGGATCGTGTTGAACACGCCGTCCTCGCCCGCGTCGTAGAACAGCTTCCACAGCAGGACGGCGACGACGGGCGGCACCACGACCGGGAGGTAGGCGAGGGCGCTGAACAGGCCGCGCATCTTGCGGACCTCGCTCATGAGGACGGCGGCCACGAGCGGGATCGGGTAGCCGAAGAGCAGCGCCAGGAGCGCGAAGTAGCCGGTGTTCTGGACGGCGGTCCACAGCTGCGGGTCGGCGAAGACCTGCTGGAAGTTCGCGACCCCGACGAAGACGGGGTCGGCGACGAGGTTGGTGCGCTGGAAGCTCATGACGACGGCGCGTCCGATGGGGAGCCAGGAGAACACGCCGAAGACGATGAGCATGGGCGCCAGGAACACCAGTGTGGGGAGTCCGCCGCGGGCGCGGGCGAGCAGGCCGCCCCGGCGGCCGGGCCGGGCCGCGTTCTGCGGCCTGGCCCGGTCGCCGGTGACACCGGCGGGGCGGGTGTCGATCGAGGTCATGTCGGTCTTTCGCTACGCGGCGGCGTCGATCGCGGCCTGGGCTTCGGTCTGCGCCGTCTCCAGGAGGGCGTCGACGTCGGCGTCCTCTTCGGTGAGCACGGTCTGGACGACCGTGTCGAGGACGGCGTAGACCTCCTGGGTGGCGACGGTCGGCTCGTTGAGCAGGGGCTGGTCGAAGACCTGCCCGGTGTAGGGCGCCATCTGCTCGACGGGCACGTTGACGTATTCGGCGATCCAGGTCTGGACCTCGTCGTAGGTGGCCTTGTCGAACACCGGGAGCTCCGGGGCGCCGACGGGCTGGCCGGTCTCGGCCTTGACCTCGGCGTCGGCGACGGCGGCCTCCTGGACGGTGAGCTTCTCCATGTAGTAGAAGTCGATCCACTCGACGGCGGCGGCCGCCTCGTCGGCTTCGGCGTCGGGGCTCACGGCGGCGAGGGTGCCGCCGCCGAGGACGCCCGAGTTCGGGTCGTCGGCCAGCGGGAGCACGGTGAGGCCGTAGTCGTCGGGGTTGAGGGCGTTCTGGGTGAACAGGTTCCCGTAGTTGCCGCCGCCGGAGACGTACATGCCGATGCGGCCGGAGGCGAAGTCCTGGTTGATGCCGGCCCAGTCGTAGAGGAAGTTGTCGCCCATCGACTCGTCCTCCCAGCGCATGGCCTGGAGGTCTTCCAGGGCCTGGCGCATGGCGGGCGTGTCGATGGTGGCGGTGCCGGCGCCGTCGTCGGTGCGCCCGCCGAGGGCGTTGACGACGGTGGTGAGGATCCAGCCGCCGGTGTTGTCGTTGGTCATCACCGCGTAGCCGGCCTCGCCGGTCTCGGCACTGATGGTGTCGGCGGCGGTGCGGACCTCGGCCCAGGTGGTCGGCGGGGCGTCGGGGTCGAGTCCGGCGGCCTCGAAGAGGGTGCGGTTGTAGTGCAGCCCTTGGCCGTAGGCGGCGATGGGGATGGCCCACATGTCGCCTTCGGGGTCCTCGCCGGCGGCGGCGATGTTCGGGTTGTACGAGTCGCGGTAGGGCAGTTCGGCGGTGAGGTCGCCGATGTCGGCGATCTGGCCGCGCTCGATGAGGCCGCGTCCGTCGGTGAAGGGGACGACGAAGACGTCGGGGAGGGTGCCGCCCGCGAGCTGGGCGGTGAAGGTCCCGGCGGTCCAGGTGTACTCCTGGCGCTCGACGGCGATGTCGGGGTTGGCCTCCTCGAACTGCTCGATGCGCTTGTCGAACGCGTCGATGGCGTCCTGTTCGAGCCCGGCGTCGATGGTGACGGTGATGTGGGTGCGCCCGTCGTCGGGTTCGTCGTCCGAGCAGGCGGCGAGGCCCAGGGCGGTGAGGGCGGCCGCTGCGACGGCGGCCGCTGCGCGAGAGGTTGTCATGATCGGTTGCTCCTTGTTGCGGTTACTGGTGAGAGAGGGGTCGGCGGTCAGGTCCGCAGCCACACCGCGGTGTCCTTCGGCAGTCGGACACCGCCCGAGGCGTCCTTGAGCGGGCCGCTGGCGAGCAGCACCTCGGTGTGGGCGGGCAGGTCCGCCGGCGCGTCGGCGAAGTTGACGACGCAGGTGACGTCCTCGCCCCGCCGGAAGGCGAGGACGCCGGATTCGGTCTGGGCCCATGCGAAGGCGTCGCCGCGCAGCGCGGGTTCGCCGCGGCGCAGGCGGATCGCCTCGCGGTAGAGGGTGAGGAAGGAGTCCGGGTCGGACTCCTGGGCCTCGGCGGCGTGGGCGCCCCAGTCCTGGGGCTGGGGCAGCCACGTGGCGGTGTCGGCCTCGCCGCTGAACCCGAAGGTCGGGCCGGTCGCGGTCCAGGGCAGGGGGACCCGGCAGCCGTCGCGGCCGGGGTCGACGCCGCCGGAGCGGAAGTGCATCGGGTCCTCGCGGACGCCCTCGGGGAGGTCCTCGACTTCGGGCAGGCCGAGCTCGTCGCCCTGGTAGATGTAGAGGACGCCGGGGAGCGCCGCGGTGAGCAGCGCCGCGGCGCGGGCGCGGCGGGCGCCGAGTTCGAGGTCGGTGGGGGTGCCGAAGCGCTTGGCGAGGAACGCGAACGAGGAGTCCTCGCGGCCGTAGCGGGTGACCGGTCGGGTCACGTCGTGGTTGGAGAGGACCCAGCTGGGCGGGGCGCTCACCCCGGCGTGGGAGGCGATGGTGGTGCGGATGGACTCCTCCAGCGACGCCCCGTCCCAGGGACGGGTCATGAAGTCGAAGTTGAAGGCCATGTGCATCTCGTCGTCGCGCAGGTAGAGCATGAACCGCTCGGTGTCGGCCAGCCAGACCTCGCCGACGAGGAACCTGGAGTCCCCGTAGGAGTCGGCGACCTTGCGCCAGCCGCGGTAGACGTCGTGGAGCTCGTCGCGGTCGAGGTGGGGGTGCCGGCCGGGCTCGTGGTGGTCCTGGACCTCGGGCAGTTCGGGGTCCTTGGCGATGAGGGCCGCGGAGTCGATGCGGATGCCGGCGACGCCGCGGTCGTACCAGAAGCGGAGCACCGCTTCGTGCTCGGCGACGACGTCGGGGTGGTTCCAGTTGAGGTCGGGCTGCTCGGGGGCGAACAGGTGGAGATACCACTGGCCGGGCTTGCCGTCGGGGCCCTCGGTCCGGGTCCACGTGTTCCCGGCGAAGCTGGAGGTCCACTGCGTGGGCATCTCGTCGCCGCCGGGGCCCTTGCCGTCGCGGAACCAGAAGCGCTCGCGGGCCGGATCGCCGGGTGGGGCGGCGAGCGCTTCCTGGAACCAGGCGTGCTGATCCGAGACGTGGTTGGGGACGACGTCCACGATGGTGCGGATGCCGAGCGCGAGGGCGTCGCCGATGAGCGCTTCCGCGTCTTCGAGGGTCCCGAAGGCGGGGTCGATCATGCGGTAGTCGGCCACGTCGTAGCCGCCGTCGGCCTGCGGCGAGCGGTACCAGGGGGTGAACCACAACGCGTCGACGCCGAGTTCGGCGAGGTAGGGCAGGTGCTGCCTGACGCCCGCGAGGTCGCCGGTGCCGTCGCCGTCGGCGTCCGCGAAACTGCGCGGGTAGACCTGGTAGATCACCGCGTTCCGCCACCATTCGGCGGCGCTGTCGGTTCGCTGTGCCGAGTGCAATGTCGCTCCGTTCCTCGTCGTTTCGCTGTGCAAGGCCACGCTGGTATGGGCCGGAACATGGTGAATCCCCAGCACATGATAGGTTTAGCGCTATACCTAGTTCGGAAGCTTAAACCGTGGATGTCACACTTGTCAACGGCGGATTTCCGGCATCCGTCGCGACAGCGTTTGCCCGATGGGCGGACGCGCTTGGAGAGGGGTCCTGTTGGCCGTCACGTTGAAGGACATCGCCGCCGAGGCGGGCGTCAGTCTCATGACCGTGTCCAATGTCGTCAACGGGAAGCAGGCCCGGGTCTCGGCGGCCACCCGCGAGCGCATCCTGCGGATCGTCAAGGACCGCGGCTACGTGCCCAGCGCCTCGGCCCGGAGCCTCGCGGCGAAGTCCTCGCGGCTGGTGGGCCTCCTGGTCCCCGCCGAGGACCGGACCAGCCTGACCATCAGCCCCCACACCGTCGAGGCAATCGGCACGCTCGAACGCGAGCTGCGTCAGCTCGACTACCACCTGATGCTGCGCGGCATCGCGCACCGCGCCGAGATCACCGAGGCGCTGCGCTCGTGGCAGCTGGACGGCGCGGTCCTGCTGGGGTTCAACGACCCCGAGATCGACCGGCTCACCGCGGGCGTCGTCGGCGACGTCGCCCTGGTGGCGATGGACTCCTATTCGGAGAACCCGCTCGCGCTCGGCGTCCGCTCGGACGACTTCGGCGGGGCCGAGCAGGCCGTGTCGCACCTCGTCGCCCTGGGGCACCGGAGGATCGCGTTCGCGGGGCCGGCCTTCTCTGCGACGGGCGTCGTGCGCCAGCGCTTCGAGGGCTACCGGACCGTCCTGGAGGCCAACGGGATCGCGTTCGACCAGTCGCTGGTGGCCGATGTGGAGACCACGCACGCGGGCGGCCTGGCCTACGGGCGGCGACTCACCCGCGAGCGGCCCGACGTGACGGCGGTGTTCACCACGGCCGACATCCTCGCCATAGGCCTCATCGAAGGCCTTGCGGCCGAAGGCAGGTCGGTGCCCGGGGACGTGTCGGTGATCGGCTACGACGACTCGGACCTGGCCGTGTACGTGACCCCGAAGCTCACCACCGTGGCGCAGGACCTGCCGGACAAGGCCGCGGAGACGGTGCGGCTCATTATGGACCGCCTGGCGGGGAAGGCGCGGCCGGAGCACCACACCACGCTCGGCGTGCGCCTCATCGAGCGCGGTACGGCCGCTCCCCCTGCCCGGCAAGGAGGGGGAGCGGCCGGGACCGCGTGACCGGGGTGCTTCAGCCCCAGGTCAGGGAGGCGCCGTTGGAGGCGATGACGTTCCGGTACCAGTGGGCGCTGCGCTTGAGCGTGCGCTGCTGCGTGCCGTAGTCGACGCGCACGAGCCCGAAGCGCTTGGAGTAGCCCTCGCCCCACTCGAAGTTGTCGAGCAGGGACCACACGAAGTAGCCGCGCAGGTCGACGCCCTTGTCGATGGCGGCACCCGCGGCCTTCATGTAGCCGTCGAGGTAGTCGACGCGCTCGGCATCGTCCACCGAGCCGTCCGCGCCCACCGCGTCCTCGAAGGACGCGCCGCTCTCGGTGATGTACACCGGCAGGTCGGTGTACTCGGCCGAGACGCGCTCCAGGACCCGGCGCAGGCTGTCGGGGTTGATCTCCCAGCCGAAGCCCGTCACCGGGTTCTCGGGCGGCAGGCTCCGGTTGCCGAGGTGGGCGTCGTTCGGGTCGGCCTCGACGACGAAGCGGTGGTAGTGGTTGACGCCCACGAAGTCCAGGGGAGCGGCGACGGTCTCCATGTCACCCGGCAGCACCGCGTCGAACGCGCCGGTGGGCGCGAAGTGGCGGAGCATGTCCTCGGGGTAGGCGCCGCGGAAGAGCGGGTCGAGGAACAGGCGGTTGCCGCCGCCGTCGGACAGGCGCGCGGCCTCGACGTCGGCCGCCTTGTCGCTGGCGGCCTCGATGTCGGTCATGATGACCGCCGATCCGACGCGCGAGTTCGGCGCGATCTCGCGGATCGCGGCCACCGCCAGCCCGTGGGCGAGGTTGAGGTGGTGGGCCGCGCGGAGGGCGGCGGTGCGGTCCCGGCGGCCGGGGGCGTGGACGCCCACGTGGTAGCCGAGGAAGGCCGCGCACCACGCCTCGTTGATCGGGATCCACTCGTCCACGAGGTCGCCCAGGGCCGCGGCGGTGCGGGACGCGTAGTCGGCGAAGCGCTCGGCCGTCGCCCGCTCGGGCCAGCCGCCCTCGTCCTCCAACACCTGCGGCAGGTCCCAGTGGTAGAGGGTCACCGCCGAGCGGATGCCCTTGGCGCGCAGGTCGGCCAGCTGCTCGCGGTAGAACGCGACGGCGACCGGATTGAGGTCGCCGCGGCCGAGCGGCTGGAGGCGCGCCCACGAGACCGACAGGCGGTAGGCCTTCAGGCCCAGCTCGGCCGCGATGCCGAAGTCCTCGCGCCAGCGGTGGTAGTGGTCGCAGGCGACCGCGCCGGTGTCGCCGTCGCGGACCTTCCCCGGGGTCGCCGAGAAGGTGTCCCAGATGGACGGCCCGCGGCCGCCCTCGTCGGCGGCGCCCTCGATCTGGTAGGCCGCTGTTGAAGCGCCCCAGAGGAAGTCCTCCGGGAACGGGCTGGTGGCGGTCATGGCGTCGTACTCCTTGCTGTGGTGGTTCGGGCGGCCGGTGGCCGGTCCGCCGGATTCGGTGCGCCGGCTACTTGTCCACGCCGGTCACGACGATCCCCCGCACGAAGACCCGCTGGGCCGCGAGGAAGATCACGACCGGAAGGGCCAGCGCGAGGATCGAGGCGGCCAGGATGAGGTGGGGCTCGGAGTTGTAGACGCCGCTGAAGTAGCTCAGGCCCACGCCGATCGGGACGATGTCGCGGTTCCCGGCCAGGTAGAGCAGCGGTTCGAAGAAGTCGTTCCAGGCGTAGAAGAAGTGGAAGAGGCTCACCGCGGTCAGGGCGGGGAGGGCCTGGGGGATGATCACGCGCAGGAAGGTGCGGATCGGTCCGGCGCCGTCGATGCGGGCGGCCTCCTCCAGCTCCCTGGGGATGGTCATGAAGTACTGGCGCAGCAGGAACACGTTGAAGGCGTTGGCGAACAGCTGCGGGACGATGAGCGGCAGGTAGGTGCCGACCCAGCCCATCTGGAGGAACACCGCGTACTTGGGGACGAGGGTGACCGCGGGCGGCAGGAGGATCGTCGCCATGAGGAGTCCGAAGAGGATGCCGCGCCCCGGGAAGCGGAAGCGCGCGAAACCGTAGGCGACCACCGCGGAGGACACGACGGTGAACAGCATCGTGGTCAGCGCGTACATGAGCGTCCAGCCCATGAGGCGCAGGAAGTCGATGGTGCTCCAGGCCTCTTCGAAGTTGCCCCACTGGGGGGCGAGTCCGGTGACCGGTTCGAGGGTGCGCCAGCGGCCTTCCCAGTCGATCGTGCCGGCGGCGGCGTCGCCGGGGTCGACGAAGACGCTCGACTCGCGGCCGGGTTCGACGAGGGCGAGCTCGCGGACCTCGCCGTCGGGCATGGGCACGGCGTAGACGTCGAGCTCCTCCCCTTCATATGCGAAGGTGAGGGCCGAGACGGGGAGGAGGGAGGCGTTGGGGTCGGAGACGCCGTCCTTGTCCTTGAGGGCGGTGGCGGCCCCGTACCCGAGGGGCATGAGGAAGATCGCGGCGAGCAGGAGCGCGCCGAGGGTGGTGCAGCCGGTGAGCAGCAGGTTGCGCCGCTTGCGCCGCAGGGCGGCGTCGGTGTTCCTGGACTTGGCGTCGGTGGTCACGATCGCTCCGTTCCGTAATGGACCCAGTAGCGGGCGGTGCCGAACAGCAGTCCGGTGAGGATCGCTACGACGATGAAGATGAGCCAGGCCAGGGCCGCGCCGTAGCCCATGTTCCCGAAGACGAAGGCCTCTTGGTAGAAGTGGACGAGGAGGAACTTGCTGGCGCCGCCGGGGCGGCCGCTGGCGCCGAAGAGGACCCACGGGACGACGAAGTACTGGAGGACCAGCACCGAGCCGATCACCAGGTTGTAGAACATGACCGGTGAGAGCAGGGGCAGGGTGATGCTGCCCAGGCGCCGCCACCAGCCGGCACCGTCGATGGCGGCGGCCTCGTACAGCTCGGTGGGGATGCCCTGGAGTCCGGCGAGGTTGACGATCATCGAGTTGCCGATGCCCCACAGGCCGATGAAGCTGAAGGCGAACAGGACCAGGACGGGGTTGTCGAACCAGCGGATGCCGTCCGAGCCGGTGGCGTCGACGCCGGAGAGGCCGATGAGCCGGTTGACCCAGCCGGTCTGGGGGTTGAGCACCTGCTGCCAGATGAGGATGCCGGCGACGAGCGGGATCATCGAGGGCATGAAGAACAGGAGCCGGAACAGGCCGGTGAACTTGAGGTGCTTGGAGTTCAGGAGCAGGGCCAGGCCGAGGGCGACGACGAGGCTCAGCGGCAGGAACAGCACGGTGAAGCGGAAGGTGGCCGCGAGCGCGGTCCACGTGTCGGGGTCGGACAGGGCCCGCTCCCAGTTGGAGCCGCCGGCGAAGGTGGTCGCGCCGGGGTCGGTGAGCTGGAAGTCGAGGGTGGAGAAGACGAGTGAGGCGCCGATGGGCACGGCCCAGAAGAGGATGAAGCCGATGATCCAGGGGCTGATGAACGCGTAGCCCCAGCGGGCCTCGCGGCGCTGCATCGGGCTGGCGGGCCGGCCGCCGCGCCCGCCCTTGCGGCGGGCGGCGAGCACCGCCTCGGTGAAGTTCGACATGGGGTTGGACGTTCCTTTCGGGGTGCCGTGGGGCGCCGCGGAGAGGGCGGTGAGGGAGTGCCGGGCGGGCGCTGGCGCCCGCCCGGCGGGAGTCGGCCTGACTGGTGTTTCGGGAGGATCAGGCCTGGTCGGGCGCTACCTCATTCGGCGGCGTCGAAGACCGCTTGGAGGTCCGTCTGCAACGAGGCGAGTTCGGTGGGGATGTCGAGCCCCTCCTCCTGGTTGAAGCGGGTGGCGTATTCGGCCAGGACCGCCTCGGACTCCAGGAAGTTCGGCATGCCGCCCTCGTGGGAGGGGTTGTCGACGTAGGACATGCCTTCGACGGCGACGTCCCAGTTGATGTCCTGGCCTTCGAAGTTCGCGTCGCCGACGCGGTCGAAGTAGCCGTCCTGGAGGCTGATGCGGGCGGGCATGCCGCCGTAGGTCTGGGTCAGCTCTTCGGCGGCGTCCCCGATGAGGTGGGTGAGGACTTCGAAGGCCTCGTCGGGGTGCTCGGTGTCCTTGGTGATGGAGAACGTGTCGGCGTGGAGCTTCGCGGTGGTCTCGCCGTTGTAGGCCGGGGCGACCGCGGTGTCCCAGGTGCCTTCGAAGCCGGCCATGCAGCAGGTCGCGTACCACAGGTGGGTGTAGCCCATGCCGAGGTTGCCGGACTCGAACCACGAGCCGGCGTTGAGCATGTCGGAGTCGCCGTAGGGACCGTTGGGGATGAAGTGGTCGGTCCACATGCCGTCGTAGTACCACTGCTGGGCCTCGGCCCAGTGCTCGGGGATCTGGGCGTTGCCCTCGGCGTCCACGAGGCTGCCGGCGCCGAAGAGGGTGGACTGGGCGCGGATGTCGGCGAAGACGTTGCCGAAGCCGAACTGGACGATGTTGCCCGCGTCGAAGTCGGGGCTGGTGGCGTCGTTGCCTTCGGCGTCGACGGTGAGCTGCTTGGCGAGCTCGGTCATGGTCGCGATGTCCCAGGGCTTCTCGTTGCCCTCGGCGTCGATGTAGGGCGCGCCGTACTCCTGGGGCGGGTAGGGCAGTCCGGCCTCGTCGAAGAGGTCGAGGTTGATGTACATGAAGGAGGGGAAGACCGCGAACGGCAGGCCGATCTGGCCCTCTTCCTCGATCCGGTAGAAGTCGACCAGGGCGGGGTCGAAGTCGGTGAGGTCGTACTCGTTCTCCTCGATGTGCGGGGTGAGGTCGAGCCACGCGCCGGGGAAGGTCGAGCGGCCGCGAATGCCCATGGGGCCCACGATGTCCGGGGCGTCGCCGGTGGAGATCTGGGTGGAGAGGATATTGGGGGCCTGGTCGGCGTCCACGATCTCCAGGACCAGTTCGATCTCGTCCTGGCTGGCGTTGAACTCCTCGACGATCGCCTCCTGGGCGGGGATGGTGGGGGCGTCGGAGCCCGCGCCCATCCCGACGAACCAGCGGATCTCGACGCGGTCGGAGGCGCTGGAGGCGCCGCCGCCGTCCAGGCAGGCGGTCGCGAGGAGGGCGGCGGCCCCGCCCACGGCGATGGCGCGGGCGGCGGCGAAGCCGCGTCCGCGGAGGGGAGGTGTGATCCTCATGGGATGCTCCTATGTCCGGCCGCCGACAAGGGTCGGCAGCTCGTGAGGGATATCGGGAAGGTTCCTTTGTGGTTTGTCGGGGTCGGGAAGCGGGCGCCGGAGCCGCGTCGGTGGCCGAATCGGTGTGGCCCCAGGAGTGGGCCGGAGGTAGGCTGATGCAGTCGTACACGACTTACCGATAAGACTTAGATTAAGTACTCGGACTCATGCCGTCAATCTCCCCGACATAACGGCCTGGTCCCGGAGCGATAACGGCTGGTGGACAGATGGAAGCCCCAAGGCACAGGACCACGCGCGATCTCAAGCTCGGCAACCGCATGCGCCTGCTGCGGGCCCTCTACTTCGACGGGCCCCTGACCCGCCGCGACCTGGCCCCCGCCACGAAGCTCAGCACCGCCACGATCTCGAACGTGACCGCCGAACTGCTGGCCGACGGGGTGCTGCGCGAGGCCGGCAAGGTCGAGTCCGACGGCGGCAGGCCGCAGATCCTCCTGGAGGTCGACCCCGGCCACGCCCGGGTCGTCGGCGTCGACGTCGGCGAGACCCAGGTGCGCGTCGAACTCCTGGACCTCAAGCTCGCCGAGCGCGCCGAGGCCCGCTACGCCCTCGCGCCCGGCCGCCACGACCCGGCCACCGTCATCGAGCACATCGTCGCGGGCGTCAAGGAGGTCCTGACCGCGGCAGAAGGCGCCCCCGTACTCGGCGTCGGCGTCGGCATGCCCGGCATCGTCGAGTACGGCCCCGACGGCGTCATCCACGCCAAGGCCTTCGGCTGGGACACGGTCCCCTTGGGCCGCATGCTCATGGAACGCCTCGACCCGCTGCCGGTCCACGTCGAGAACGGCGCGATGACCATGGGCCAGGCCGAGATGTGGTTCGGCGCCGGGCGCGGGGCCGACAACGCCGTCATCGCGCTCATCGGCTCCGGAGTCGGCTCGTGCATCGTCGCCGGCGGCGCCCTCTACCGGGGCGCCGGGTCGAGCGCCGGCGAATGGGGCCACACCACCATGGCCGTCGCCGGGAGGCGCTGCCGGTGCGGCGGCCAGGGCTGCCTGGAGGCCTATGTGGGCGCCGAGGGCATCCTCGACCGGTACCTCGCCGCGACCGGCGTCGTCGAACTCACCGGCGAGGGCGAGGAGGCCGATCTGGAGCGGCTGCTCGACGACCGCTCCCCCGCGGCCGCCGCGGTCCTCGACGAGACCGTCGAATACCTCGGCGCGGGCCTCGCCGACCTGCTCAACCTGTTCAACCCCGAACTCATCGTCCTCGGCGGCTGGGCCGGGCTCCTGCTCGCGCACCGCAGGCTCGACGACATCAAGGCCGCCGCCGGGCGGTACTCGCTCGGCCAGCCGTTCGCGACCGCCCGGATCGCCCCCGGGCTCCTGGGACCCGACGCGGTCGCCAAGGGCGCCGCGACCCTCGTCATCGAGCGGTTCCTGCGCACCTAGGGGGCGGGAGACGACCCCGGAGCGTCCTGAAGGTCACCTTTGACGATTTCTTGACGGCCCCCGCCCCGAAACCGGGGAATGATGGTCCAGTGCCACGTGGACAACTGCGGATCTACCTCGGCGCCGCCCCCGGGGTCGGCAAGACCTTCGCCGCGCTCGAGGAGGCCCACCGCCGGGCCGAGCGCGGCACCGACGTCGTGGTC
Source organism: Glycomyces harbinensis (assembly GCF_900101745.1). Lineage (GTDB taxonomy): Bacteria > Actinomycetota > Actinomycetes > Mycobacteriales > Micromonosporaceae > Glycomyces > Glycomyces harbinensis. The sequence goes on from NZ_FNAD01000001.1 coordinate 762,876, forward strand.
GGCTTCGTCGAGACCCACGGGCGGCCCGCGACGGCCGGCCTCGTCGGCGACCTCGAAGTCGTCCGGCGCCGCCCCATCGAGTACCGCGGCTCCGCGTTCGAGGAGTTCGACGTCGACGCCGTCATCGCGCGCGCGCCGGCGGTCGCCCTGGTGGACGAGCTCGCGCACACCAACGTGCCCGGCTCGCGCAACGACAAGCGCTGGCAGGACATCGACGAGCTGCTCGACGCCGGGATCGACGTCATCTCCACGGTCAACGTGCAGCACCTCGAATCCCTCAACGACGTCGTCGCCCAGATCACCGGCGTGCCGCAGCGCGAGACCGTCCCCGACGAGGTCGTGCGCCGCGCCGACCAGGTCGAACTCGCCGACATCACCCCCGAGGCCCTGCGCCGGCGCATGGTCCACGGCAACGTCTACCCGCCCGAGAAGGTCGACGCGGCCCTGTCCAACTACTTCCGGGTCGGCAACCTGACCGCGCTGCGCGAGATCGCGCTGCTGTGGCTGGCCGACAAGGTCGAGGACCAGCTGGAGCAGTACCGCGAGGACCAGCACATCACCGCCACCTGGGAGTCCAAGGAGCGCGTGGTCGTGGCGCTGTCCGGCGGCGACGAGGGCGACACGCTCATCCGCCGGGCCGCGCGCATCGCCGCCCGCTCCGGCGGCGCGGACCTCAAGGCCGTCTACGTCGCCTCGGGCGACGGCCTCACCAGCGCCCGCTCCGCCCGCAACCTCGCCCGCCAGCGCAACCTCGTCGAAGACCTCGGCGGGTCCTACCACCAGGTGGTGGGCGACTCGATCTCCGAGGCGCTGCTGGAGTTCGCGCAGGGCGTGAACGCGACCCAGCTGGTGCTCGGGGCCTCCCGGCGGGGCCGGTTCGCGCAGATGCTCTCGCGCGGCGTCGGCGTGACGACCACGGCGCAGTCGGGGAAGATCGACGTGCACCTGGTCAGCCACGAGCGGGTCGCCACGGTCAAGCGCACCCGCTCGGGCCGCGGGGTCATCGACTCCGGGCGCCGCCGCCTCGGGCTGATCCTGGCGCTCGTGGGGATCCCGGCGCTCGTGGCGGCGCTGGAGCCGTTCCACGAGGAGCTGTCGCTGACGACGATCATCCTCATCGTCCTGACGGCGGTCATGGGCCTGACGCTGACCGGCGGCATGTGGCCGGCGCTGCTGGCGGCGCTCATCGGGTTCTTCCTGCTCAACTACTTCTTCACCGAGCCGTACTACCACTTCAAGGTCAACGACCAGGAGCAGTTCATCGCGCTGGTCATCTTCGTGGCGCTCGCGCTGGGCGGGGCGAGCGTGGTGAACGTGTCGGCGGCGCGGGCGCGGCTGGCGGCGCGGGCCAGCGCGGAGGCGCAGACCCTGGCGACGCTGGCGGGCAACGTGCTGCGCGGCGGCAACCGCCTCGCGGACCTGCTGGAGCAGCTGCGGGAGACGTTCGCGCTGGACTCGGTGACGCTCCTGGAGCGGACCGAGCCGGGGGCCGGTCCGGCCGAGCGGCACGACGCGAAGGTGTGGCGGGCGGTGGCCTGCGCGGGCGAGGCGTGCGGGAGCCCGGGGGCTGCGGAGAACGACGTGCCGATCAACGACGACCTGGCGCTGGCGCTGCGGGGGCACACGCTGCGGGCGGCGGACCGGCGCATCGCGCAGGCGTTCGCGATGCACGCGGCGGCGGCGCTGGAGCAGGAGCGGCTGGAGCGCCAGGCCGCGGCGGTGCAGCGGCTGACGGACACCGACAAGATGCGGACGGCGCTGCTGGCGGCGGTCTCGCACGACCTGCGGACGCCGCTGGCGTCGGTGCGGGTGGCGGTGACGAGCCTGCGGTCCACCGGGGAGCTGTTCACGCCCGCGGAGCGGGCGGAGCTGCTGGAGTCGGCCGAGTTGTCGCTGACCCGGTTGACGGGGCTGGTGGACAACCTGCTGGACATGAGCCGGCTCCAGGCGGGGGTGCTGGGCGCGAACCCGGTGCCGATCGCGCTGGACGAGGCGGTGCCGATCGCGCTCGACGAGATCGGCGAGGCGGCGGCGGACGTGCGGTTGGACGTGGCGCCGGACCTGCCGGAGGTCGCGGCCGATCCTGGTCTGCTGCAGCGGATTCTGGTGAACGTCATCGCGAACGCGCTGCGCTTCAGCCCCGAGGGCCGGCCGCCGCGGGTGACGGCGGGGGCGCGCGGCCCGGTGGTGGAGCTGCGGGTGGTGGACCGCGGTCCGGGCGTGCCCGATGAGGACCGCGAGACGATGTTCACGCCGTTCCAGCGTCTCGGGGATCGCGACAACACCACCGGGGTGGGGCTGGGGCTGGCGCTCTCGCGGGGGCTGGCCGAGGCGATGGGCGGTTCGCTGAATCCGGAGGCGACGCCGGGCGGGGGTCTGACGATGGTGCTGGCACTGCCGCGAACGGGTGCGGAACTGGAGGAGAAGGCGTGATCAAGGTGCTGGTGGTGGACGACGAGCCGCAGATCGCCCGGGCGCTGCGGATCAATCTGGCGGCGCACGGCTACGAGGTGAGCACGGCGTCGGACGGCGCGCAGGCGCTCAGGGCGGCGGCGGCGATCGTCCCGGACCTGGTGGTGCTGGACCTGGGGCTGCCGGACATGGACGGCACCGAGGTGATCGCGGGGCTGCGGGGCTGGACGAAGGCGCCGATCCTGGTCTTGTCGGGCCGGGCCGCGAGCGCGGAGAAGATCGCGGCGCTCGACGCGGGCGCGGACGACTACGTGACGAAGCCGTTCGACATCGGGGAGCTGCTGGCGAGGGTGCGGGCGGCGACGCGCCGCAGCGGCCCGGGGGCGGACTCGCCGGTGACGGAGATCGGCGGCGCCACTGTGGACCTGGCGGCGCGGGAGGTGCACCGGGGCGGCGAGGAGATCCGGTTGACGCCGACGGAGTGGCAGCTGCTGGAGGTGCTGCTGCGCAACCCGGGCAAGCTCGTGGGCCAGCGCGAGCTGCTGCACCGGGTGTGGGGCCCGAACTACGACCGGGAGACGAACTACCTGCGCCAGTACATGGCGCAGTTGCGCAAGAAGCTGGAGGAGGACCCGGCCCGGCCGGCGCATCTGCTGACGGAGCCGGGCATGGGGTACCGCTTCCGGCCGTGAGCCGGCGTCGCGGCGATGACCCCTTTCAGCGGAGCAGGGCGGTGTGGGTGGCTCCGCGCGAGCCGCCGACGGCGATCGTCAGCTTCGGGCGGTCGCCGGGTTCGGCGGTGACGGTGTCGTCGGATTCGACCAGTTCGCTTGCGGGGTAAGGCAGTTCGATGGTGACGGTCTCGGCGGTGCGGCCGGGGTCGGCGACCGAGACGTTGATGCCGTCTCCGGTGCGCCGGACCAGCACCGAGGCGGGCCCGTCGCAGGCCAGTCCCCCGGCCTCGCCGGCCTGCCAGAAGTGGGCGGCGATCAGCCCGGCCGACGGCGACTCGACCGCCTGCACGGTGGTGGTGTTGGCGAGGACTTCGACGGCGGGCGCCTCGGCCCAGGCCGCGGTCTCGTCCTCGGTCGCCTTGGGCAGCAGCGTGTACGCGTAGGCGGCGTCGGCGGGCGAGACGCCGTGGTCGTACCAGAGGGAGGCGTAGCGGCGGGTGTGGGCCGTGAGGTCGCCGCCGCCGGTCGTGGCGCCCTGCTCGATGTCGTTCCAGGCCCCGGTGCGCACTTCGCGCGCGGCGGTCAGGCCGGTCGATCCCGAGGGGAAGACGTACCCGGCCACGCCGGGCAGGTGGGCCCAGCGGGCGCCTTCGATCGCGGTGGTCAGGTCGCCGTCGCCGGAGGGGGCGACGCCGTCGACGGTGATGCGGCGGTCGCCGTCGCCGTGCCGGTTGCGGTGCTCCACCGTGGTCTGCACGGTACGGCCGTCGTAGGCGGTGATGCCGGCGCCGAGCGCGGTGATCGCGTCGCCGACGACGAACCAGGATTTCTTGGCGCGCAGGGAGGAGCCTTCGGCGATGAGGTCCATGGCGGCGACGGCGTGGCGCTCCCCCAGGACCGCGCCGCCGGCGACGTCGTTGGCGGGCAGGTGGAACGGGTCCTCGTCGGCGCCGCGGGGCTCTCGCGCGCGGGTGTCCACGGTGGTGCCCGGCAGCCGGTGGGGGTCGGCGGTGGGCCAGAACGCGTCGCTGTACTGCACGGGGTCCTCGGGCAGGTAGAGGTACGCCATCCCGTCGCCGGTGTACCAGCCGCGCAGGTTCTCGCCGTTGCCCGTCTCGTAGGCCGCGACGCGGTTGGAGGACATCGACAGCGCCCAGGACCAGCCGGGCCGGCGCACCACGAGGCGGTCCATCCCGGCGAACACGCGCGTGTAGTCGGGGCGGGGGGCGGCCTCGAGGGAGTCGTCGGCGAGCACGGTCTTGGCGCGCCGCACGGCGGCGACGCCGGCCGTCTCGAAGTACGGCAGGTCCTGCGCCGAGCGCTCGATCCAGCCTTTGACGAGCGCGTGCCAGCGGCTGCGGTAGTCGTCCGGGGCGATCTCGGCCAGCTGCGTCACGGCGCCGACGAGGTCGACGGCGCTGTGGGAGTCCTGCTGGCGGGGCCGGGCGATGCTGCGGCCGCGCACGCAGTCCATGAGGAGGCCGTCTTCGACGAACGGCGCGAAGGCGTGCTCCACGGCGTCGAGCAGGACGGGCAGGTCGGGGTCGGTGACCTCGCCGACCGAGCCGGCGAGCAGGGCGGTCGCGAACCCGGCCGAGTCGAGGAGCGTGGTCCCGTAGGCGCCGGTGTAGGCCACGGTGCCGTGCTGGATGAACGAGCCGTCGGCGTGGAAGCCGTCGCCGGACTCGACGGTGCGGAACAGGCCGTGCTCGCCGTCGCCTTCGGTGTCGGACAGGCCGTCCCGGGCGAGGCGGAGTTTGGCGGGCTCCTCGCCGACGATGCCGCGCAGCGCGAGGATCGCGGCCTTGTCGGCGCGGTTCGCGCCGGTCTCGCTCTCGTCGGGGGCGGTGAGGCGCACGGAGGCGTCGGGGCACCACCGGTCGACGGTGTCGAGGTAGTGCCTCAGGTGCGCCGGGGGGATCTCCTCGCGCAGGAGCACGCAGGTGCGCATGAGCGACCAGGGCGAGCCGATCTCCCACCAGTACCAGTTGCCGGACTGCTCGGCGTCCTCATTGAAGGCCTCCTGGTACAGGAAGGAGAGCGCCTCGGTCACGGCGCCGGCGACCGCTTCGTCCCCGTACTGGTCGGCACCGGGGGTGGCCCAGGCCAGCGCGAGGCGGAACAGCCGCGAGTAGGCGGTGTTGAAGCCGGCGGGGTCGGCGGCCGGTCCGAGGTCGGACCAGAGGGTCGTGCGGCTTCCCCTGAGGTCCATGGAGCCGAGGAAGCCGGCCGCCGCGGCGGAGACGGACGTGAGGGAGGCGGTGTAGTCCTCGTCGTCGGGGTCGACGTCGCCGCCGGTGATGAGCGTGCGGGCGCGGTCGATCAAGGAGGGGAAGGCGACGCCGGTGCCGGGGCGGGACAGGGTGCCGCTGGTCTCCCCGCGGCTCATCGCGAGCAGGCCCGCGGCGACGGCCGCTCCGGACAGTCCGAGGCCGCCGCCGATGAGCAGGCGCCGGGTCAAGGCGGTCGTGCGAGGCGGCATCCGTGTCCAAATCAGGCGGTGGCAGGGTCGCGCTCATGGTAGCCGTGGTCGACGCGCGCGACCGAACATGAATGCGCCTCGGTGACGCGGGGCTCCCTGGGACGCCGTCAGTCGCGGCGGGCCCCGCCGGTGACGAGGTCGTCGGCCCTGGTGCGGCCGCGGGTCACGAAGGATTCGGTGAACTCGTGCACGACGGCGGCGATCTCGGGGTCGGTCTGGGCGTCCCGCGCGGCGGTGAAGCAGGACGCGGCCGCTTCGGCGAGCGGCGCGTCGTGGAGGGCCGCGGTGGCGGCCCGGAGATAGAGGTCGGGGGTGCTCGCGTTGCGCCACAAGGGTTCGAGGGCCTCTCGGGCGGCCGCGTTCGCGGCCGGGTCGTCGAAGAGGGCCCTGGCGACGGCGACGGGTGCGACCCAGTCGCGGCCGGGCTGGGCGTCGATCATGCGCAGTTCGAGGTAGGCGCCGCGCGGCCGCACGGGCGGGAAGAGGGTCGAGAGGTGGTAGACGAGGTCGTCGAGCACGGGCGGGCGCGGGCCGGCGCCGCGGATCCAGGCGCGGAACGTCAGGCCGCGCGGGACGGTCCAGCGGCCGGGCCCGCGGACGGCCATGACGCGGGCGTCGAGGGCGTACCGGGCCCAGTCGGCGCGCGGGTCCCCGTGCGGGTCGGGCCGCTGCGACACGGCGCGGGAGCGGCTGTGGTCGATCGCGGCCCACACGTGCTGGCGGGTCGAGCGCCACAGGCCGGGCTCGCCGCGGCGCAGCGGGGAGTTGGCGAACGCGGCGATGAAGACCGGGGCGAGGCGGTGGGCGAGATCCCAGCGCTCGGCGAGGCCGCCGGGCCCGGGGCCGTCGGTCCCGGTGTCGAGGCAGACCTGGACGGAGGCGGTGTTGGCCATCATCCAGCGCCCGGCCCGGCCGTCCTGGTCGAACAGCTCCTCCATGGCCTGGTAGCGCGGGCTGCGCAGGACCCTGCGGGGCAGGCGGACCGGGTCGAGGCCGAGGCCGAGGAGTTCGAGGCCCTCGCGACCGAGGGCCGCCGCGACGCGGGCGCGGTCGGCTTCGAGGTCGTCGAAGCACTCGCGCACGGTGGCCCTGGGATGGGTGCTCAGTTCGAGGGCGCCGCCGGGTTCGAAGCTGAGCCGGGTACATCGCGGCAGGGCGTCCCGGACGCCGAGGACGGCCCTGACCGACTCGGGGTCGATGCGGCGGCGGCGGTCGGCGGTGCCGGTGACCAGCCATTCGACTTCGGCTCCGATGCGCGCGGGCGCGGTGGGGCGGAAGCCTTCGGCGGCGATGTGGTCGAAGGCCGCGTCCTCGGTGAGGGGGACGGCGGTGCGGTCGCGGAGCGAGGCGTCGGGCATGCGGACCTCCGAGTCAATATTCCTATCTAATCAATAGGATATATAGATATTACGGCCCGCGTGCTCGGCGCGCAAGCTCAACGCGGCATCCAGGCGTCCTCCTCGGCTGTCAATTCGGCGACACGGAGCGGGAACTCGCCGGTCGCGGCCTGGGCGAGGGAGACGCCGTCGAAGACCGAGCGCACGGCCGCGCGGGCCGCGACCCACAGCCGCGGCAGGTTCACAGCGGCGCCTTCGTAACTGGTCTCCTCGGGACGGCGCCCGCGGATCTCGGACAGGGGGCCGTCGACGGCGCGCAGCACCTCCCCCACCGATATGTCCTCGGGCGCGCGCGAGAGGCGGTAGCCGCCCTCGACCCCGCGCACGGAGTCGACGAGATGGGCCCTGCGGAGGTCGCCGAGGATCACCTCGGCGAACTTGCGCGGCAGCTCCTGCGCCGCGGCCAGGGTGCTCGCGGAGATGGTGCGCGGATGGCCGTGGGCCAGGGTGACGCTGATGCGGACGGCGTACTCGCCGCGTGCGGAGACCTGCATGGAGCCCGGCTCCCTTCATGAGTCTGGGGCTTGGCGGATACGTGCCCTTGAATCCTACTTGATAGATAGGATATGCTTTCGGGGTGAACCGCACCTGCGAACGAGCGATGCCGAGGTGGACCAGACGGCGCCACATCGACTTCGCGCGCAGCGATTCGGCCCTGTGTCGCCCGGGCGACGCCGTCGGTGCCGACGCGGTTCGCTGAGCCCACAAGGCAATCGAACGCGCTCGGCAGCGCATCCGACCACGCCGCCCACTCCGGAATCCCACCAGACACCGAACGCGAAGGCGCTGCCATGACTCCCGTCCAGACCCGCACCCGTCCCCCGGTCCACCGCCGCTCCGGCACCGCGACCATCACCGTCACGGTCGAGATCCCGACCGACGACCCGCGCCTGGCGCGGCGCCTGACCGCCGCGCTCGGCGTGCTCGCCCAGGGCGGCGGCCGCGTCGCGGTGGCCGCCGAGGGCGTCCCGGCGCTCGCCGAGGCGCCGGCCGCGCCCGAGCGCAGCCCCGCGCTCGTCATCGACGTGCCCGGCCGCGAGGTCCTCATCCACGGCGAAGCGGTCGCCTTGACCCGCTTGGAGTTCGAGCTCCTGGCGTTCCTCGCGCGCTACCCCGGTATGGTCCACACCCGGACCGAACTGCTCCAGTACGTCTGGGACGCACCGGACACGGGGCTGCCGGGCCGCACCGTCGACGTCCACGTGCGGCGCCTGCGCGCCAAACTCGCCGAGTTCGACGCGCTGGTCGCGACCGTGCGCGGGGTCGGCTACCGCTTCACGCGCAGCCGGGACGTGGAGTACCGCGGCACCGCCGGGGCCTCGCCCGCCGACGACCGGCTTCTCAGCATCTAAGAACTCCTAGTATTTCTATAGGAATACTGTTAGTGTTGTCGGCATGACGTCCGCCGCCTTCCTCACGCGGCGGCGCGAAATCGATCAGATGCGCGCCGCCAGCGCCCTCTGTCAGCGTCGTTCCGGCCAGCAGAGCCGAATGCGCTAGTCGGTCGCCCGGTGCCGCTCGCGGCCACCGGCGCGCCCGACCGCACACCGTCGTCCGTGCCCTCCGCACAGCACCACATCACCTTGGGCCCCATCGGGTCCGTCTTTCGCACGCCCGCTCCCCGGTCGTGCCGACGCACGCTACCCACCTCCGCATCCACGAAGGACGCCATCGTGACCGACAGCATCGCCGTGACCACTGTGGTCGGCAATCCCAAGCGCCTCTCCCGCACGCTCACCACCGCCGAGGCCCTGGCCGCGGCCATCGCCGACGCCCTCGGCGCCGAGCCGCGCGCCACCTCGATCGACCTCGCCGAGCTCTACCTGGACGGGATCGAGCCCCCGCACGACGGGTTCGAGCACGCCCTGCGCCAGGTCCGCGCCGGCGACGTGCTCGTCATCGCCACCCCGGTGTACAAGGCCAGCTACACCGGCCTGCTCAAGCTCTTCCTGGACCAGCTGCCGCCCAAGGCGCTCGAGGGGACGGTGGCCGTGCCGGTCACGGTCGCCGCCTCGGCGGAGCACCGGTTCCTCGCCGACCTCCAGCTACGGCCGGTCCTGGCCGAGCTCGGCGCGAGCGTCCCGGTCCCCTCGCTCACCTTGCGCGAGAAGGAACTGGCCGAGCTCGACGAGCACGTCACCGCCTGGGCCGGCGCGCACCTGCCGACGCTCGCCGCCGCGCTCGCGCCCGGCCGGATCGGGGCGGCGGTATGAGCGCCCGCCTCGACTACGAGCCCGGCGTCGGCGCCGAGTCGTTCCGGGCCCTGTTCCGGGCCCACCCCGCGGGCGTCACGGTGATCTGCGCCGACGCCGGCGACGGCCCGGCCGGCTTCACCGCCACCTCGCTCACCTCGGTGTCCCTGGACCCGCCGCTGGTGTCGTTCGCGATCGCCTCGACCTCCTCGGCGTGGCCGACGATCCGCGACGCACAGAGCCTGACCGTGAACTTCCTGTCGGCCGAACAGCACGTGATCGCGACCCGCTTCGCCACCAGCGGCATCGACCGCTTCGGCGCGCCGACCCTGTGGTCGCGCCTGGAGTCGGGCGAGCCGGTGCTGGACGACGCCCCGGCGTTCCTGCGGGCCGTCGTCACCGAACGCATCGAGGCCGGGGACCACCACGTGGTCCTCGCCCTGGTGGTGGACGCCGAGACCGGCGGCTCCCACGAGCCGCTGGTCTACCACGCGGGCGGCTACTGCGCCGCCGCTCCCCTCGAATGACCGCTGCTTCCTCCCCTGTCGAAAGGCCTGTCCCCATGTCATCCAACGCAACCCGACGAACACTCCTCGCGGGCGCGCCCGCCGTCGCCGCGCTGGCGCTCGCCGCGTGCTCCGAGGAGCCGAGCGGCCCGGTCCTCGCGGCCGACGCCGACCTGCCGACGGCCGTGCCCGAGGGCACCAGGCTCGTCATCGGCGACCCGGCCCAGCAGCTCGCCTTCGAACTGTCAGGTCTGCTGGGGCAGTTGACGTTCGACTACGAGTGGGCGAACATCTCCGGCGGGCCGAAGTCCGCGGAGGCCTTCCGCGCCAAGTCGCTCGACATCTCGTCGGTCGCCGACATCCCGCCGATCCACGCGACCTGGACGAACCTCCCGGTGAAGATCGTGGCCGCGGCCGGCCGGATCGACCCGCTGGAGCACCCGATCTACGACCTCGGCGTGGCCCCGGGCGTGGACGTCGCGAGCCTGGAGGACCTGGCGGGCAAGAAGATCGCGTACTCCCCCGGCCAGGCCCAGGGCGCGCTGATCCTGCGGGTCCTGGACGCGGCGGGATTGAGCCAGGACGACGTGGAGCTGGTGGAGCTGCCGAGCACCGCCGACACCTACTCCAACGCCCTCGCCGGCGGCGAGGTCGACGTCGCCCCGATCGGCGGCACCCAGGTGAAGTCGTACCTCAACAAGTACGCCTCGGACGGGGCCACCGCGATCCCGCACGGCCTGCGCGACGACCCGTGGACCCTCTACGCGCCCATCGAGGTCCTGGAGGACGCCGACAAGGCCGCCGCGATCGCCCAGTACGTGCGCCTGTGGGGCGCCGCGAAGCTGTGGACGAGGGCGAACCGCGAGGAGTGGATCAACGCCTGGTACGTCGACCACGAGGGACTGCCCTATGAGGACGGCGAGTACCTGTTCGACCGCGAGGGCGAGCCGGACTTCCCCGAGACCTGGGACGAGACCATCGAACGGCACCAGGAGACCATCGAGGTCGTCGCCGAGGGCACCGGCAACGAGGTCTTCGACGCCGAGGAGATCTACGACCGCCGCTTCGAGCCCCTGGTGGCCGAGGGCATCGCCGAGTACGGCGAGGCGGGCGCGTCATGACCGCCGTGGAGACCGAGCCGGCCCGCGCCTCGGCGCCGCCGCACGACGAGGCCGCCAGCGGGCGCGCCTCCAGGCCGCGGGGCAAGCGGCGCCTGGGACCGGGCAAGGCCATCCCGTTCGGGTACCTCATCGGCCCGCTGCTGCTCCTGGGCGTGTGGGTCTGGGGTTCGGCGCAGGGCTGGATCGACCCGCGGATCCTCACGGCCCCGTGGACGGTGGTGGAGACCGCGTGGAACCTGTGGGAGACCGGGCGGCTCGGCCCCGACCTGCTGGTGTCGGCCCGGCGCTTCGCGCTCGGCCTGACGTTCGGCGTGCTCGCCGGGCTGGTGCTCGCGATCGTCTCGGGGCTCAGCCGCTGGGGCGAGGCCGTCGTGGACGGGCCGGTGCAGATCAAGCGGTCCATCCCCAACCTCGCGCTGCTGCCGCTCCTGCTGCTGTGGTTCGGCATCGACGAGCGCATGAAGATCATCACGATCGCGCTCGGCGTGCTCATCCCGATCTACATCCACACCCACAACGGCCTGCGCTCCATCGACGGGCGCTACGCCGAGCTCTCCGAGACGCTGCGGCTGCGGCCCGCCTCGTTCGTCGGCCGCGTGGTCCTGCCCGGCGCGCTCCCCGGGTTCTTCCTGGGCATGCGCTTCGCCGTGACCTCCTCGTGGCTGTCGCTGGTCGTGGTCGAACAGGTCAACGCCACCAGCGGCATCGGCTACATGATGCTGCTGGCCGGGACCTACGGGCAGACCGACGTCATCATCGTCGGCCTGGTCCTCTACGCACTGCTCGGGCTCATCTCCGACACCATCGTCCGCGTCATCCAAAGGAGGGTCCTGACATGGCGACGCACACTGGAGGACTGACCACTGCCACCGCGGCGGTGCGCATCCGCGACCTTCACCGCTCCTTCACCGACGACCGGCCGGTCCTGTCGGGCCTCGACCTCGACATCGAGCCCGGCGAGTTCGTGGCGCTCCTGGGCCGCTCCGGCTCGGGCAAGTCCACGCTCCTGCGGGCGCTCGCCGGGCTCGACCAGGACGCCTCGGGCACCGGCGACATCAGCGTGCCCGAGCAGGTCTCGGTGGTCTTCCAGGACTCGCGGCTGCTGCCGTGGCAGCGGGTCCTGCGCAACGTGGTCCTGGGCCTCGAAGGGCCCGGGGCCAAGGCCCGCGGCAAGGAGGCGCTGGCGGAGGTCGGGCTCGCCGGGCGCGAGCGGGCCTGGCCCCGGGAGCTGTCCGGCGGCGAGCAGCAGCGCGTGGCGCTGGCCCGCTCGCTGGTGCGCGAACCCGAACTGCTCCTGGCCGACGAGCCGTTCGGCGCCCTGGACGCGTTGACCCGCATCAAGATGCACGGCCTGCTGCGGGCCCTCTACGAGCGGCACAAGCCCGCGGTCCTGCTCGTCACCCACGACGTCGACGAGGCGATCGTCCTGGCCGACCGGGTGCTCGTGCTGGACCAGGGGCACGTCGAGACCGAGCGGACCATCGACCTCGAAGGCCGGCGCGACCCCTCCGACCCGCACTTCGCGGCCATCCGCACCGACCTGCTCGCCGCGCTCGGCCTCGCCGGCGGGGCCGAGATCCGCACCGAAGACAAGGAGGCCGGCGCATGAGCACCGAGCCGAGGCAGTTGCACCTCAACGCGTTCCTTATGAACACCGGCCACCACGAGGCCTCGTGGCGACTGCCCGAGTCCGACCAGTACTCCTCCACGTCGATCGCGCACTACATCCGGCTCGCGCAGACCGCCGAGCGCGGCAGGCTCGACTCGATCTTCTTCGCCGACTCGCCGACGCTGTGGGGCGCCATCGGCCGCCGTCCCTCGGGCTCGCTGGAGCCGACGGTGGTCCTGGCCGCGATCGCGGCCCTGACCGAGCACATCGGACTCATCGCCACGGCTTCCACGACCTACAACGAGCCGTACAACCTGGCGCGGCGCTTCGCCTCGATCGACCACCTCTCCGGTGGCCGGGCGGGCTGGAACATCGTCACCACCGCCACGCTCGACGCGGCCCGGAACTTCAACCTGGACGAGCTGCCCTCGCACGCGGCGCGGTACGCCAGGGCCGAGGAGTTCCTCCAGGTCGCCAAGAAGCTGTGGGACTCGTGGGACGACGCGGCCGTCGTGGGCGACAAGGAGGCCGGGCGGTGGGGCGACGAGCGGCTCGTCTACCCGGCGGACCACTCCGGGGAGCACTTCCAGGTGGCGGGCGCGCTCAACGTGCCCCGGTCGCCGCAGGGGCACCCGCTGCTGGTGCAGGCCGGGTCCTCCGAGGACGGCAAGGCGTTCGCCGCGCTCCACGCGGAGGCGATCTTCACCGCGCAGCAGACCCTCCAAGAGGCCCAGGCGTTCTACGCCGACATCAAGCGGCGCGCCGAGGCGGCCGGGCGGGACCCCGACGGGGTGCTCGTCCTGCCCGGCATCGTCCCGGTGCTCGGCGACACCGAGGCCGAGGCGCTGGAGCTGGAGGCCGAACTCGACCGCCTCATCGTCCCCGAGTACGCCCGCGACAACCTCGCGAAGCAGCTCAAGCTCGATCCGTCCGAACTGGACCTGGACCGGGAGCTGCCGGAGCACCTGCCCCACGAGGACGAGATCGAGGGCGCCAAGAGCCGCTTCACGCTCATCGTGGACCTCGCCCGGCGCGAGCGCCTGACGGTGCGCCAGCTCATCGGCCGCCTCGGCGGCGGTCGCGGGCACCGCACCTTCTCCGGCACCGCCGAGCAGGTCGCCGACGCGATCTTCGAGTGGTTCGACGGCGACGAGAACGGCCTCGCGGCCGACGGGTTCAACATCATGCCCGCCGTGCTGCCCTCGGGGCTGGAGGCCTTCGTGGACCAGGTGGTGCCGATCCTCCAGGAGCGCGGGCGCTTCCGCACCGAGTACACCGGGACGACGCTGCGCGACCACTACGGGCTGGCGCGGCCGGAGAACCCGCGGCGGCGCGAGGCGCTCGAAGCGGCCGTCAAGGGCGTGCTCGCGCACGCCAGATAAGCCCGGGGCGTACCGGTTTTTCAGTGATGCAACCGGTGCGCCCCGTTTGCGTCCCGCCAGTCGGAACGCTCGCGGGACGGCAAGCGTTTTGCGAGCCAGGACGCACCGCGACCGTCCAATAAATGAGATGAGGCTTGCTCGGAGCATTCGGGCGTGCCTAGAATTCCCATCAGTTTGGTCGAATTAATCGAACTACTAGGATTACTTCCCTCGAAGCAGAAAGCCACTCCCATGAGCACAGTCAGACGACGCAGCGTCATCGCAGCCGCGGGCGCGGCCCTCACCGCCGCACCGGTGCTGGCCGCCTGCGGCGACGACGACACCTCCTCCGCCGCCGACGCCGACAGCTCGACCGCCAGCGGCACGATCCGCTTGGGCTACTTCGGGAACGTCACCCACGCCCCCGCCCTCGTAGGCCTCCAGGCCGAGGTCTTCAAGGACACGCTGCCCGCAGAGGTCACGATCGAGGAGACGGTGTTCAACGCCGGCCCCTCCGCGATCGAGGCGCTCTTCGCCGACGCCATCGACATCTCCTACATCGGACCGAACCCGGCCATCAACGGCTGGGCCCAGTCCGGCGGCCAGGCCCTCCACATCATCGCCGGGTCCACCTCCGGCGGCGCCGGGCTCGTGGTCAAGCCCGAGATCACCGAGGTGGAAGACCTCCGCGGCAAGGCCCTGGCGACCCCGCAGCTGGGCAACACCCAGGACGTGGCGGCCCGCTACTGGCTCCAGGAGCAGGGCTTCGCGACCGACGAGAACGGCGGCGGCGACGTCTCCGTCACGCCGATCGACAACTCCGAGGTCGCCGCCGCGTTCGACGACGGCACGGTCGAGGCGGCCTGGGCCGTCGAACCGCGCTACTCGGACCTGATCCTCAAGCACGGCGCGGTCGAGTTCCTCAACGAGCGCGAGCTGTGGGAGGGCGGCGAGTTCGTCACCACGCACGTCATCGTCTCCAAGACGTTCCTCGACGAGCAGCCGGCCCTGGTCAAGGCGTTCCTCGAAGGCCACCTGGCCGCCCTGGACTACATCGCCGAGAACCCCGAGGAGGCCCAGACGGTCTCCAACGACCGCATCGAGGCCCTGACGGACAAGCGCCTCGACGACGCCGTGATCGCCGCGGCCTTCGAGAACCTCAGCTTCACCGCCGACCCCATCGCGTCCTCGCTCCAGGGCAGCAAGGAGCACGCGGTCGAGATCGGACTGCTCGAAGAGGTCGACCTCAAGGGCATCTACGCGCTCGACGCCCTCAACCAGGTGCTCGCCGACCGCGGCGACGACGAGGTCTCGGCGGGTGACCTGGCATGACCCAGACCCGCCACGCCGCGCGGGTCGCCGACACCGCCCGGGCCCCCGGAGCCGTGGTGCTGACCGACGTGGTCAAGCGCTACGGCCGGGGCCCGGGCGCCGTCACGGCACTCGACGGCGTCTCGCTCAGCGTCGAACCCGGCAGTTTCACCTGCCTGCTCGGCGCCTCCGGCTGCGGCAAGAGCACCCTGCTCTCGCTCGTGGCCGGACTCGACGACATCTCGGGCGGCTCGATCGACCACGTCGACCAGCCGGTCGCCATGATGTTCCAGGAGTCGGCGCTGTTCCCGTGGCTCACCGTCGCGGGCAACGTCGAGATCGCCATGCGGGTGAGGGGCGTCGGTCGGGCTGAACGACGCCAGAAGGCCGCGGAGCTGTTGGAGACGGTGCGGCTCACCGGGTTCGCGCACAAGCGGCCCCACGAGCTGTCGGGCGGCATGCGCCAGCGCGTCGCGCTCGCCAGGGCGCTGGCGCAGGACGCCTCGGTGCTGCTCATGGACGAGCCCTTCGGCGCGCTCGACGCGATGACCCGCGACATCCTCCACGACGAGCTGGAGCGGATCTGGCGCGAGCGGTCCCTGACGGTGCTGTTCGTGACCCACAACGTGCGCGAGGCGGTGCGCCTGGGCGACCGGGTGGTGCTGCTGAGCTCGCGTCCGGGCCGCGTCCTGAACGTCTACGACGTCGAGATGGACCGGCCCCGCCGGATCGACTCGGCGCCGGTCGCGAACCTCGCGGCCTCGATCACCGACGCGCTGCGCGAGGAGGTGTCGCGCCATGCCGGTTGAGGCGGCCAAGAAGGAGAAGGACACCTCCCGCAAGTGGGTGTCGGGGCTCGACGAGCTGGAGCGCACCCCGGTGACCGAGACGCGGCTGGGGCGCCTCGGCGCGCGGCTGTGGGCGGGCACCTGGCCGAAGATCCTGGCGCTGGTGCTGGTCATCGGCGCCTGGCAGCTCCTGTTCCTGAGCGAGTGGAAGGCGCCGTGGGTCCTGCCCTCGCCGCTGACCGTGTGGCAGGACCTGGCCGCGTACGCCGCGACGCCGGACTACCTGCAGGCCATCGGCATCACCTTGCAGCGGGCCCTGACGGGGTTCGCGCTGTCGGTGCTGGTCGGTTCGGTGCTGGGCATCGCGGTGGCGCGGTTCAAGCCGCTGCGGGCGGCGATCGGGTCGCTCATCACCGGGCTCCAGACGATGCCGTCGATCATGTGGTTCCCGCTCGCGATCCTGCTGTTCAAGATCTCGGAGTCGGCGATCCTGTTCGTGGTGGTGCTGGGTGCAGTGCCCTCGATCGCCAACGGGATCATCTCGGGGATCGACTACGTGCCGCCGGCGTGGAAGCGGGTCGGCGCGGTCCTGGGCATGAAGGGCCTCCAGCTGTACCGGCACGTGATCCTGCCCGCGACGCTGCCCTCGTTCGTGTCGGGCCTGAAGCAGGGCTGGGCGTTCGCGTGGCGCTCGCTCATGGCCGGCGAGCTGCTGGTGATCGTGGCCGGGCAGGGCTCGGTGGGCGCGCTCATGCAGGGCGCCAGGGAGTTCAACGACTCGGCCCGCGTGCTGACCTGGATCATCACGGTGCTGGTCATCGGCATCCTGGTGGACTCGGTCTTCAGGGCCGCCGACAACCGCATCCGCAGTTCCTGGGGTTTGAACCAGGAGCGCTAGACCCGCAACCGCACCAGAGTTTCCCCGCGCCGGTTCGCAGTCGCACCTTCGCCGGCGCGGGGATCCCCACCCGAATCCCATGGGGCATCACATGACCAGTATTCCTATTAAGAACATAGGACAGATAGACTTTCGAGCGGTCGCGGCGCGGCTGCGACTCGACCGGCTCCGCATCCTCATCGGACCGGTGGCCCTGCTCGCGCTGTGGCAGATCGGCTCGGCGACCGGGCTCGTCCCGGAGCAGACCCTCGCGGCGCCGTCCACGGTGATCGCGGCCGGCGCCGACCTCATCGAGGCCGGGCGCCTCCAGGAGCACCTGCTGGTGTCCCTCGGCCGGGCCGCCACCGGCCTCGCCCTCGGCGTGACGCTCGGCGCGGTGCTGGCCGTCGTCGCCGGACTCTTCCGCCTCGGCGAGGACTTCATCGACGGCCCCATGCAGATCCTCCGCGCCATTCCCGCGCTCGCCCTGGTGCCCCTGGCGATCGTGTGGTTCGGCATCGGCGAGGAGGTGAAGGTCTTCCTGGTGGTCTTCGCGACCGCGTTCCCGGTGTACGTGAACACGCACGCCGCGATCCGGGGCCTGGACCCGCGGTTCGCGGAGCTGGCGCGCACGGTCGAGCTCGGCCGCTTCGCCTTGGTGCGCAAGGTGATCCTGCCCGGAGCCCTGCCGGGATTCTTCACCGGCCTGCGCTTCGCCACCGCCATCTCCTGGCTGGTCCTGGTCGTCTCCGAGCAGATCAACGCCACCAGCGGCATCGGCTACCTCATGACCCAGGCCCGCAGCTTCGCGCAGACCGACGTCATCGTCGTCGGCCTGGTCGTCTACGGGCTCCTGGGCCTCGTCTCGGACCGGATCGTCCGCCTCGTCGAAGGGAGGGTCCTGCCGTGGCGACGGACCTTCGCAGCGCAGTAGACCTGGAGGTCCCGACCGCGGTGGCGGTCAGGGGACTCGACAAGTCCTTCGGGGCGCAGCACGTGCTCCGGGGTGTGGACCTCGGCATCGCCCCCGGCGAGTTCGTCGCGCTGCTGGGCCGCTCCGGCTCGGGCAAGTCGACGCTCCTGCGGGTCCTCGCCGGGCTCGACACCGACTTCGACGGCGAGGCCGCCGTCCCGCGGCGGCGCGCCGTGGCCTTCCAGGACGCGCGGCTGCTGCCGTGGAAGCGGGTCCTGGACAACGTCCTGCTCGGCCAGCGCGGCAGGGCCGCCCGGGCGAAGGGCCTGGAGACCTTGGACGAGGTCGGGCTGGCGGACAAGGCGAAGGCCTGGCCGCACACGCTCTCGGGCGGCGAGGGCCAGCGGGCCGCGCTGGCGAGGGCGCTGGTGCGCGAACCGGAGCTGCTGCTGCTCGACGAGCCGTTCGGGGCCCTGGACGCCTTGACCCGCTTGAAGATGCACGCGCTGCTGCGCAAGCTCACCGCGGTGCACCGGCCCTCGGTCCTGCTGGTCACGCACGACGTCGAGGAGGCGATCGTGCTGGCCGACCGGGTGCTGGTGCTCACCGAGGGCCGCATCTCGCTCGACGCGCGCGTCGAGCTGCCCGAGCAGCGTCCGCGCCGCTCCCCGGAGTTCGCGGACCTGCGCGACCGGCTCCTGGGCGAGCTGGGCGTCGGCGAATCCGAACGATGACGAAGGCAGGCACAAGAGCATGAGCATTCCCGAGCACGCCCGCGGTTACGAGGGCTTCGAGGGCGTCGTCGGACGCACCTCCGCGGAGTCGACGCCGTGGTGGCCCGACGAGCACTCGAACCCAGGGGCGCCGAACATCATCGTGGTGCTGCTGGACGACATGGGCTACAGCGACATCGGGCCGTTCGGGTCCGAGATCGACACGCCGAACCTGGACCGCCTCGCCGCCACGGGCGTGCGGCTGTCGAACTACCACACGACGCCGGTCTGCTCCCCCGCCCGCGCGGCGCTGCTGACCGGGCTCAATCCGCACCGGGCCGGGTACGGGTCGGTGGCGAACTCGGACCCGGGCTACCCGGGGCTGCGCCTGGAGCTGGCCGACGACGTGCTGAGCCTTCCGGAGGCGCTGCGCGCCAACGGGTACGCGACGTACGCGGTCGGCAAATGGCACCTGGCGCGCGATTCGAACCTGGCGCCGGGGCGCACCCGCGACTCGTGGCCGCTCCAGCGCGGCTTCGACCGCTACTACGGGTCCCTGGAGGGCCTGAACTCGTTCTTCCACCCCAACCAGATCACCGTCGACAACGACGCCTCCACAGTGGAGGAGTATCCGGACGGGTACTACCTGACCGACGACCTCACCGATCAGGCGGTCTCCTACATCAAGGCGCTGCGCGCGCACGACGGCGACAAGCCGTTCTTCCTGTACTTCGCGCACGTGGCGATGCACGGCCCGCACCAGGCCAAGGCCGAGGACATCGCCAAGTACCGCGGAAAGTACGGGCACGGCTGGGACGCGGTCCGCAAGGCGCGCTTCGCGAAGCAGCTGGCCGAGGGGATCTTCCCGGAGGGGACCGAGGCCGCGCCGCGCAACACCGAGCCCGGGTTCGACGCCCCCGAATGGGACTCGCTCAGTGCGGAGGAGCAGGACCGGTACGCCCGCTACATGGAGGTGTACGCGGCGATGGTCGACAACGTCGACCAGTCGATCGGGCGCCTCCTCGACACCGTCGAGGCCCTGGGGGAACTGGATGACACGATCGTGGTGTTCACTTCGGACAACGGCGGGACCGCCGAGGGCGGGCCGGTCGGGACCCGGACCTACTTCTCGCAGTTCGTGCACCACCCCGTGCCCTCCGACTGGGACCGCGACGTCGCCCACGACCCCGCGCTCATCGGCTCCGAGCGGCTCGGCACGCACTACCCGAGAGGCTGGGGCCAGGCGTCGAACACGCCGTT
The DNA here is from genome assembly GCF_900101745.1 of Glycomyces harbinensis. Taxonomy (GTDB): domain Bacteria; phylum Actinomycetota; class Actinomycetes; order Mycobacteriales; family Micromonosporaceae; genus Glycomyces; species Glycomyces harbinensis. The sequence goes on from NZ_FNAD01000001.1 coordinate 782,492, forward strand.
CCGGTTCTACAAGGGTCAGACGTTCGCGGGCGGGGTGCGCGTGCCGTTCCTCGTGTCCTGGCCCGCCGGGCTCGGGCGCGACGAGGACGACGACGGGGTGCGGCACCAGTACGGCTACGTCACCGACGTGTTCGCGACCCTGCTCGACCTCGCCGGGCTCGAGGCGCCCGCGGTCCGCGGCGGCCGCGAGGCCCAGGAGCGCGACGGCGTGAGCCTCGCGGAGGTGCTGCGCAAGAAGGACCTCGCGAGCCCGCACACCGAGCAGTACGCCGAGTTCGGCGGCCACCGCGGCTACTACAAGGACGGTTGGAAGCTCGTCACCCTCCACCGGCCGGGGACGCCGTTCACCGACGGCGAGTGGCAGCTGTACGACACGAGCACGGACCCGACCGAGCTGCACGACGTGGCGGCGCGGTTCCCCGAGACCGCGAAGGAACTGGCCGCGGCGTGGGAGGAGGCGGCCTGGCGCAACACGGTCTTCCCGCTCCAGAACGGCTTCGGCGCGAGGCGGCGGCCCTCCGAGGCGCGGCTGTCGCGCCCGGTCCGCATCCTGCCGGGCACGCCGGTCCTGGAGCGGTACCGCTCCGCGCAGCTCGTCCAGTACCGGTCCTTCACCGTGGACGCGGAACTGGCCGGCGACGGCGGCGACGGCGTGCTGGTGGCCCACGGCGATCCCCAGGGCGGCTACGTCCTCTACGTCGAGGACGGACAGGTCCACTTCGGATTCAACCAGTTCGGACGGCCCGCGACGATCGCGGGCGACCTCCCGGCCGGGACGCGCCTGGTCCGGCTCCACGCCGCCGCGACACCGCGGCTGCGCTGGGACTTCACCGTCTCGGTCGGCGCCGACGCCGCGTCGCTCGCACCCGTCGCGGAGCTGCCCGGGCGCTTCCAGCTCGTCGGCATGGCGCCGTGGACGGGCATCTCGATCGGCCGCGACGCCCGCGGCCCGGTCCTGTGGGACCTGCGCGAACGCCGCGGCCTGTTCCCGTTCAACGGCGAGCTGACCGCCGTCACCTACACCCCGGGGCCGCTCGCGTTCGGCCCCGAGGAGATCCGCGAGATCCAGCGCGAGGCCGAACTGGCCGCCGACTGACCCTGCACTCCGATCCGAAAGGCACGACCGACATGACCACCCGCAGAACCCTTCTCGGCGTCACCGCCGCCGCCCCGCTCGCCGCGCTCGGCCTGGCCGCCTGCACCGGCGACGGCGCCGCGGCAGGCTCGGCGACCCTGCGGGTCGGCGAGCTCGGCGCCGCCCCGGTCACCCAGGAGCTGTTCAAGGCGGCCGGGCTCGACCGGGACCTGCCTTACGCGATCGAATGGAAGCAGTTCGTCAACGCCGGACCCGAGTACATCGAGGCCGCGGGGGCCGACGCCGTGGACGTCGGCTTCACCGCCGACACACCGCTGATCTTCGCGGCCTCGAACGGCGTGGGCCTCAAGGCGATCGCCGTCGCCACGGTGACCGACCCCGAGGCCTCGGGCAACGCGATCCTCGCCGGGCCGGGCACCGGCATCGCGTCCGTCGAGGACCTCCAGGGCCGCAAGGTGTCCTTCCAGGAGGGCACCATCACGCAGTACCACGTGGTCAAGGCCCTCGAATCGGTCGGCCTCACACTCGAGGACATCGAACCGGTCAACCTGCCGGTGGTGGACGCGAACACGGCGCTCACCAACGGGGAGGTCGACGCCGTCGCGACCCTCGGCATCTACTGGACCCAGGCCGAGGCCGCCGGCGCCGAGCTCATCGCCACCGGCGCCGGATTCATCCCCGGCAACAGCCTCCTGTCGGCGCGCACCGCCGTCATCGACGACGAGGCCTACACCGACGCGCTCACCGACTTCGTCGACCGCTACGCCCGGGCCCAGCAGTGGCGCTACGACAACGTCGGCGAATGGTCCGAGATCTACGCCGGGCTCACCGGCCTGGACACCGGGCTCATCGAGACCACCGAGAACCGCGCGCCCGTCACCCTCGGCCCGGTCACCGAGGAGGTCATCGCCGAGCAGCAGGACCAGGTCGACGTGTACACCGCGCTCGGCATCATCGGCGAACTCGACGCGGCCGACCAGTTCGACGACGCCTTCAGCGGCGCCTTCGAGGCGTAGCGCCATGGGACGCGAAGCGTCACCGCCATAGACGGTCGGCGGCGGGGTTCCCGATCAGCTCGCGGGATCCCCGCCGCCGACGCCACCGCCCGAGAGATCCATTGAGGAGTCATCATGTCCGTCGCATCGAAGTCCTATGTCGACCCTGAGGCCGCCAGGCAGCTGGTCGAGGAGCACCAGGCGATCCTGGTCGACGTCCGCACGCCCGGCGAGTTCGCGACCGAGCGCGTCGCGGGCTCGCGCAACATCCCGCTGTCCGTGGTCGGGGCCGCCCAGGGCGCGCTCGCCGAGGCCGGGAGCCCGGTGGTCCTGGTGTGCGCCTCCGGAGTGCGCGCCGGTCAGGCCAAGGACCTCCTCGGCGAGGGGAGCGGCGTGCCGGTCCACATCCTCGAAGGGGGCCTGACCGCCTGGAAGCAGGCCGGTGCCCCGGTCGAGTCCTCCGGGCGCAGGGTCTGGGGCATGGAACGCCAGGTCCGGTTGGCGGCGGGAAGCCTCGTCATCGCCTTCGTGGCGCTGAGCCTCGCGTGGGAGCCGCTGAAGTGGCTCGGCGCATTGATCGGCGCGGGCCTGGTCTTCGCGGCCGTGTCGAACACCTGCGCCATGGCACGGGTGCTGGCGTTCCTGCCTTGGAACCGCCGCGCGGCCTGACCACGGGAACACCGACCCGGCCGGTTCCGGTCTAAACTCATACTCCGCCGACGACGGCCGGGTCCCTCCCCGAGCCGCCGTCGTGGTGCCCGCACGACTTGAGACCGGAAACCCCTATGCCCCGCAACACCAAGCGTCGCCGCAGACCGGATGCCGCCCCCTTCGACCTCCGCCGCGAGGCCGCCCTCTCGATCCTCCCTCCCGCCGTCGCGGGGACCGCTACGGCGGCCGTTTTCGGCCTCGTCTACTTCTGGGACCCGCTGCCCGCATGGGCGGGCGTCATCGTCCTCGCCGCCGTCGCCGCCTTGGCCGTGTCCGTCATCGGCTCGATCGCGATGTGCTTCCTCGGCCGGTCGCGTCGACTCTGGAAGGCCGCCGTCGTCTTCCCCGTCGCGATCATCGTCGGTGCCATCGTGCTCGTACCGGCGTTCGAGCGATTCGCCCTCGTGCACCACGGCGTCGACACCGAGTGCGTGGTCACCGCGAAGCACGACTTCGTCAAGACGATCGACGGCGAGGAGGAGCCGATGACCGCCCACGACCTCCTGTGCCGCGGCCAGGAGCCGGTGTCGATCGACACCGACCGCGACGAGCAGCTGGAGCTGAGCGAGGTCCGGATCGTGGTCTTCGACCCGCTCGGCCGGGTCGACCCGGACTTCGGCGATCCGAGTGCCGCCGAAGGCCTGAGCTTCGTGCTGCTCTCGGTGCTGTTCCTCTCCGGCGGCGTCGCCGCCCGGCTCTTCCTCGTCGACGACGGCACGATCGTCGATGCCGTGAGCGCCGGACTCGGCCGGCTCGGTCGACGTCTCGCGGCCTGAACAGGGCCGTCACCGGTGCTCGTTGCGGCACTGGATGTGGAGCGTCGTGTACGGGTCGCGGCCGTCGGGCACCGCTGTCCGGGCCGCCGGGCCGCGGCGTTCACGCCGCGTCGGCTGTGAGGTCGGACCGTATTCCTCGCCTGTTCACACGGGTCACGTTAGGGTTGCGGCGGCGCCGCGGGGCGCCACCGCAAGCCGCTGAACGAGAGGGCCGCCGTGATCTACAGCCTGTTCGACTCCACCGTCGCCTACCGGCCGACCGAGGCCGAGCAGGCCGAGCCGGTCCCGCCGGTCGAAGCGGTCCTGTTCGACTTCAGCAACACCATCTTCAAGCTCATCGACGTCGCCACCTGGCTGCGCCGCGTCGAATCGGCCACCGGCCGCCCGCTCGACGGCGAACTCCTGGAGAAGACCGCCGAGCAGCTCGGCGAGGCCTACCGCATCCCCGAGGTCGCCCAGGCCCAGATCGGGCGCGACGAGTCGGCCGAGAAGCACCGGACCGCCCTGTTCGAGTGGTTCCGCCACGTCGACTACCTCCAGGGCGCCGAGGGCGCCGCGTACGACCTCATCGCGGCCCCCGACGCGTGGGTGCCCTACCCCGACACCGAGCCGCTCCTGCGCGAACTGCGCCGCCGCGGGATCAAGACCGGGATCGTCTCCGACTTCCCCTGGGACGTCGGCGTCCACATGGAGCACTTCGGCCTCGCCGACCTCATCGACGTGCGCGTCGTCTCCTACCAGTACGGGACCGAGAAGCCCGACCCCGTCCTGTTCCGCGCCGCGTGCGACGAGCTCGGCGTCGACCCGCGCCGCACCCTCATGGTCGGCGACAACCCGGCCAAGGACGGCGGCGGCGCCGCCTGCGGCCTGCGCGCCTACATCCTCCCCGGCGAGGCCCGGACCGGCGAGCGCGGCCTCGCGCACGTCCTCGGCTTCCTCGACTGAGGCACGGGCCCGACCGAGTCGGGACCGCTTCGGACGAAGACTTGACCTGGAGTGCACTCCAAGTCCTAGCCTCGGGTCATGAGCGAACTCCAGCACCCGATCAACTCGGGCTTCAACGCCCGTTCCACCGCAACCGAAGTCGTCGAGGGCATCGACCTCAAGGGACGCACGGCCGTCGTGACGGGCGGCTACTCGGGCATCGGCCTCGAGACGACGCGCGCCCTCGCGCGAGCGGGCGCCCGCGTCGTCGTCCCGGCGCGGCGGCCCGAACTGGCCGCCGCGAACCTCGCCGGCATCGACGGCGCCGAAGCGGACGACCTCGACCTGTCCGACCTCGACAGCGTGCGCGCCTTCGCCGACCGCTGGCTCGCCACCGGCGAGCACATCGACGTCCTCGTCAACAGCGCCGGGGTCATGGCCTGCCCGGAGACGCGCACCGGCCCGGGCTGGGAGCTCCAGTTCGCGACCAACCACCTCGGCCACTTCGCGCTGGTCAACCGCCTGCGGCCCGTCCTCGACGGCGCCCGCGTCGTCTCGGTCTCCTCCGGCGGGCACGGCAACTCCCCGATCCGCTGGGACGACCCGCACTTCGAGCAGGGCTACGACCGCTGGCTCGCTTACGGCCAGTCGAAGACGGCGAACGTGCTCTTCGCCGTCGAACTCGACCGGCTCGGGCAGTCCTCCGGGCTGCGGGCGTTCGCGCTGCACCCCGGGGCGATCCTCACCCCGCTGCAACGCCACATCCCCGAGGCCGAGCAGCGGGAGATGGGCTGGATGGACGAGGACGGCAACCCGCCGGACTACTTCAAGAACACCGAGCAGGGCGCGGCCACGCAGACCTGGGCGGCCACGTCGCCGCAGCTCGACGGGCTCGGCGGGGTCTACCTGGAGGACTGCGAGATCGCCGAGGTGTCCGCCGAGGGGCCGGGCGTCAGGGCGTACGCGGTCGACGCGGCCGAGGCCGAGCGGCTGTGGGCCTATTCGGCCGAGCTCACCGGAGTGAGCGCCTTCGCCTGAGGTACCGGCGAACGGGTCATGAGTTCCGGCCTTTGGGCTTGGCGCGCAAGTGGGCCCGTTCGCCCTGGCTGCCGAAGAGGCTGAGGAATTCGACCGGCTCGTCGCCCGCGCGCCCGAACCAGTGGGGCGTGCGGGTGTCGAACTCGGCGGCCTCGCCGGGCTTCATGACGAAGTCGTGCTCCCCCAGGACGACCCGCAGCCGTCCGTTGAGGACGTACATCCACTCGTAGCCCTCGTGGGTCTGCGGGTTCGGCTCCTGCCGGGGGCCGGCCGGGATGATGAGCTTGTACGCCTGGACGCCGCCGGGGTGGCGGGTGAGCGGCAGGTGGATCATGCCGTGGCGGGTGACCGGGCGCATGTGGATGCGGGGGTCGCCGGTGGGCGGGGCGCCGACGAGGTCGTCGAGGGTCACGCCGTGGGCCTTCGCCAGCGGCAGCAGGAGTTCCAGGGTCGGTTTGCGCGCGCCCGACTCCAGGCGCGAGAGCGTGCTCACCGAGATCCCGGTGCGGGCCGAGAGGTCGGCGAGCGTCGCGTCCCGCTCCTTGCGCAGCGCCCGCAGCCGCGGCCCGACCGTGTCGAGCGTCTGGTCCGTGTCCTCGTCCATGGTCATATTTTGCCATATCGGCAAGAAAGTTTGCCAGTTTCGCGGGCCTCGTTCTACGGTCGACGCGGAGGTAACCGATATGACCGATGAACTGAAGGACCGATACGACGTCGTAGTGATCGGCGGCGGCGCGGCCGGTTTGAACGGCGCGCTCATGCTCGCCCGGGCCCGGCGCTCCGTCGCGGTGATCGACGCGGGCGAGCCGCGCAACGCCCCCGCCGCGGGCGTCCACGGCCTGCTCGGCCGCGAGGGCATGCCGCCCTCTGAGCTGCTGGAACTCGGGCGGGCGGAGGTGCGCCAGTACGGCGGGCACGTCGTCTCGGGAACCGTCGGCGGCGCGAAGCGCTCGGAGGAGGGCTTCACCGTCTCGATCGGGGACGGGCGCGAGGTCGCCGCCCGCAGGCTGCTCGTGACCACCGGCCTGGTGGACCGGCTGCCCGAGATCGAGGGCCTGCGCGAGCGCTGGGGCAAGGACGTCGTGCACTGCCCGTACTGCCACGGCTGGGAGGTCCGCGACCAGGCGATCGGCGTCGTGGCGACGGGCCCGATGTCGGTGCACGGGGCGCTGCTGTTCCGGCAGTGGACCGCGGACCTGGTGCTGTTCACGCACGACCAGCCGCGTCCGAGCGCCGAAGAGCTGGAGAAGCTGGAGGCGCGCGGCGTCCGGATCGTCGACGGCGTGATCGAGCGGGTCGAGGTCGAGGGCGACCGCATCGCGGGCGTGCGGCTCGCGAGCGGCGAGCTCGTGGAGCGCGCGGTGCTCGCGGCGGGCTCCCGGATGGAGGCCCGGGCCGGATTCCTGGAGGACCTGGGACTGACCCCGGTGGAGCACGCGTCCGGCATGGGCGTGCACCTCAATGCGGACCCCTTCGGCCGCACGGACGTCGAGGGCGTGTGGGCGGCGGGCAACGTGACCGACCTGGCGGCTCAGGTCGGCAACGCCGCGGCGGCGGGCGCGATGGCGGGGGCGCAGATCAACGCGGACCTGGTCACCGAGGAGACGGCCGCGGCGATCGAGGCGTACCGGGCGAAGTGACGACGGCGCGGCGGCCTCGGGGCCGCCGCGTCCCCGCCTACAAAGCCGTCGTCTTGAGGAAGGCCCGGATCGCGGCCGTGACCTCGGCGGGACGCTCCATCTGCGGGGCGTGCGCGGTGTCGGGCAGGTCGAGGCGCCGCGCGCCGGGAATGCCGGACGCGGGGTCGGTGAGCAGGTCCGAGATCACCTGGAGTTCGGGCACGTCGGCGAGGCCGTTGACCACGAGGGCGGGCGCGCGGACCGCCTGGAGGAGGTCCTCGGTCGCGACCGCCGGCTCCCGCTCGGTCGGGCCCGGCTCGGTCCAGCGGCGCCGCACGTAGCCGCGGAACATGTCCTTCGCCCGGACCCAGACCCCTTCGGGCAGATCGTGTTCGGTGCGGTCGGGCCCGGCGATCATCCAGCGGAGGTGGGCTTCGACGTAGGCGGCGAGATCGGCCTCGAATTCGGGGACGCCGGTACCGTTCCCGACGCGGTAGCGCTCGCGCCGCTCGTCGGGAACCGAGTTCCGGACGCGGGCGATCGCCTGCTCCACGAAGGTCTGCGGCCAGGCGTGCCCGTCGAGGCCGGAGGCCACCAGCACCAGGCGTTCGACGCGGTCCGGTGCGACCAGCGCCGCCTGTACGGCGTGGCCGCCGCCCATCGAGTTCCCCACGAGGGTCGCCCGTTCGATCCGCAGCGCGTCCATGAACGCGAGCAGGTCCTCGTGGTAGGCGAAATCGCCTGTGCCGCTTTCGGATTCGCCGTACTCGCGGTGGTCGTAGCGGACGACGCGGTGGTCGCTCGCGAGGTCGGCGAACTGGTGGTCCCACGAGCGGCGGTCGAGCAGGCCGCCGTGGACGAAGACCACGACGGGCCCGTCTCCGGCCTCGTCGTAGCCGATCCGGACCCTGTTGACCGACACCGTCGCCATCAGCCGATTCTAAGGCCCGCAGCGCAACGGCGCTCACTCGCCGGGGTCGTCGTCGGTCCCGTTCCAGGTCAGTGAGATGCGTTCGGGCCCGGGCTCCGCGGATTCGCCGGGCGCCGCATCGTCGTCGCCGGGAACGATCAAGGCGGTCTCGATGACCTCGACGGGGCCCTCGTTCGGGTAGACGACGAACTCGCCGGTGCTGATGAAATCACGGTCGCTCAACGGGACCTCCCTCGTTCGCCTGTCGCTCAACGGTACCTCCGCGCGGCGGCCGCCGGGGTCCGCCGCCGGTCCCGCACGGAAAGCGGCCGCGATCCGGGGGATCGCGGCCGCTTCGCCCGGATTCGGTCAGTCCCGCTGCTGGCGCGGCAGGGCCGAGCCGCCGGTGGCCAGGCGCATCAGGTCGGTGCTCAGGTCGACCTCGAGCTCCGTGCCTCCGGCGCTGCCGAACTCGTGCTGGTAGTGGTTCCACGACTCGCTGCGGACCTGCTCGGCGAAGCCGGACTCCATGAGCAGCAGGGCCTCGATCGCGGCGCGGTCGATCCGCTCCCCCAGCTCGCGCGAGTTCCAGTCCTCGCTCGCGGCGAAGACCGAGGTCGGCACGGTCATCGTGCGCAGGTAGGCGAACAGCGAGCGCATCTGCTCGTCCACCACCAGCGCGTGCCGCGCGGTCCCGGCGGTCGCGGCCAGCACCACCGGCTTGGCGATGAGCAGGTCGTTGTCGAGGACGTGGAAGAACGAGCTGAACAGGCCGCTGGGGGCGGCCTTGTAGACCGGGGCGCTGGCGACCACGGCGTCGGCGCGGCCGAGCAGTTCGATCGCGCGGGTCATCTTGGGGCCCATGAGCTGCGAGACGATGGCGGTCGTGATCTCGGTGGCGAGGGAGCGCAGGTCGACGACGTCGGTGCGCACCGATTCGCCGCGCTCCTCGGCGCGGGCGCCGATGCGGTTCGCGATGCGGTCGGCGAGCATCCGCGTCGAGGACGGGTCGCTGGTGCCGCCGCTGACGACGACGAGCCGGAACGGCTCGGCGCCGGAAGTCTGCTGGTCGTTCACAGGGTGGCCTCCTGTCGGTTCGGGTGGGGCTGGGCGGGCGGAAACGGTTCGCCCTGCGCGGCGAGCTTGCGGCCGATGGCCTCGAGCTGGCGCATCTCCTCGTCGGTGAGGGCGGCGGTGACGGCGCGGGCGACGTCCACGGCGTGGCGTCCGCCGACGCGGCGCTGCTGCTCGCGCCCGGCCGCGGTGAGCGCGAGCCGGACGCCGCGCCCGTCGGCCGGGTCGGCGGCGCGCTCGACCAGGCCCCGATCGGCGAGGCGCTCCACGAGCCGCGACAGGGCGGGCTGGCTGAGCAGCACGCCCCGGCCGAGTTCGTAGAGCCGCATCGGACCGTCGTGTTTGGACAGGGTGTAGAGCACGTCGTACTCGCGCATGGACACCTCGCCCCAGATCGGTTCGGCGTTGAACCGCTTCATGAGCGACGCGTGCGCGGTGAGCAGCGACTCCCACGCCTCGTTCGCCCGGCGGCTCCTGCTGCGGGTCATGGCTAGCCCAGGCCCGGGTACTCGGCGGAGGCGTCGCTGTCCTGGTAGGGCGAGGCGCCCGTGACGTTGTCGCCGCGGTTGGCGTTCGGGCGCGGTTGGCGGGCCGGGCCGTCGCCGTACTTGGCCGCCACGCGCCCGGCGTGCGTCGGGGCGTCGGCCGACTCGGGGTCGCGCCGGGAGGCGAGCTCCTTGCGCAGCACCGGGACGACTTCGCCGCCGAGCAGTTCGAGCTGGTCGAGGACCATGTTCAGCGGCATGCCCGCGTGGTCGACGAGGAACATCTGGCGCTGGTAGTCGCCGAACGCGTCGTGGAAGGTCAGGGTCTTGTCGATGACCTCCTGCGGGCTGCCGACGGTGAGCGGGGTGCCCTTGGTGAACTCCTCCAGGGTCGGGCCGTGGCCGTAGACGGGGGCCTCGTCGAAGTAGGGGCGGAACTCCTTGACCGCGTCCTGCGAGCGCTTGGCGATGTAGGCCTGGCCGCCGACGCCGACGATGGCCTGCTTCTTCGTGCCGTGCCCGTAGTGCTCGAAGCGCTGGCGGTAGAAGTCGATGAGGCGCTTGGAGTGCGAGGTGGGCCAGAAGATGTGGTTGGCGAAGAACCCGTTGCCGTAGAAGGCGGCCTGCTCGGCGATCTCGGGCGTGCGGATCGAGCCGTGCCACACGAACGGGGGCACGTCGTCCAGCGGCCGGGGCGTGGAGGTGAAGCCCTGGAGCGCGGTGCGGAACTGGCCCTCCCAGTCCACGACGTCCTCGCGCCACAGGCGGTGCAGGAGGTTGTAGTTCTCCAGTGCGATCGCCAGGCCCTGGCGGATGTCCTGGCCGAACCACGGGTAGACCGGCGCGGTGTTGCCGCGCCCGAGCATGAGGTCCATGCGGCCCTTGGAGAGGTGCTGGAGCATCGCGTACTCCTCGGCGATGCGCACCGGGTCGTTGGTGGTGATGAGGGTGGTCGCGGTGGTGAGCACGAGCCGCTCGGTGAGGGCGGCGATGTGGGCCAGCAGCGTGGTCGGGGAGGAGGAGAAGAACGGCGGGTTGTGGTGCTCGCCGATCGCGAAGGCGTCCAGGCCGACCTCTTCGGCCTTGACGGCGATCTTGAGGATCGCGTCGATCCGCTCGGCCTCGCTCGGGGTCTTCCCCGAGACGGGGTCGCGCGTGATGTCACTGACTGAGAAGATCCCGAACTGCATCGGATTTCCTGCTCTCCCCGCCGCGGCGGCTCAAAGTTCATGCGTTTGCATCTACCTCAACCATGCCTCGGCGGGTCCTATTCCCCGTGCGGGGCCGTGACGAGCCCCACCGGCGTCGACTGCCGGCGCGGCTTTGACAACGGCTCGTCCGCGGCGCACGTATCAAGCGCATCGACCACCGGACGACGGAAAGAGGCACAGAGCGTGCGATACAGGACTAGGCGAGTGCGCGGCGCGGCCGCGGTCGCGGCGATCTCCGCGGTGTTCGCGGCCGGCGCCTGCAGCGGCGGGGCCGCCGAGGAGGGCGGCGCGGCGTCCGAGCCCGGCTCGGACGCCGTGGCCGAGGCGGAGCGGCTCTACCAGATCCTCAACGAGAGCTGGGCCATCGAGGACGAGCTGCTCACGATCGAGCTGCGGGTCGCCAAGCGCTGCATGGAGGACGCCGGGTTCCAGGTCCACGACCCCGCCGTCTTCCAGGAGACGGACTTCAGCTCCTATGGGACGGCGGGCTTTCTCACCGACGCGCCCGTCCGGGCCGTGCCGACCCCGGAGGCCGCCGAGGAGTGGGGGTTCGGGGTCTGGACCGAGTTCGTCGGGAATCCCGGAAACGAGGAGCTGGCCGAAGAGCTGCTCACGCCCGAGGCGCGGGCGGCCTTCAACATGCCCGAGGGGGACTACGAGGCGCCCGACGAGAGCGAATGGGACGCCGAAGGCGAGGAGTACCAGTCGGAATGGATCGAGGCCTACACCGGGTCGCCCGCGATCCCCAGCGATGTGAAGGGCCCTGAGCCCGATTTCGCGGCGCCCATGGGCGGCTGCGAACTGGAGATGGTCGAGACCATCTACGGCGAGCCTTACACCGTGGACATCGGAGGCGAGGGCGACAGCGACGGCGACGGCGTGGAGGAGGACGACGAGTCGTACACGGCCACGCACGAGCCGAGTCCCGTAGCCGAGATCGAGGACTTCGAGGACTACGGAAATCTGCTGGCGCGCCTCGACGGCGAGGACGTGGCCTTCGAGACCTGCCTCATCGACAGCGGCTACGAGGGCTGGGAACTCGGCGACAGCTTCTATCCGCCGCTGTGGGAGTACTTCGGGTCGATGTACGACCCGGCCTACTTCGAGCAGTACGGCGAGGAGGGGCTCGAAGTCCCAGAGGCGCCTGAGGAGATCCCGGGAGACTTCATGGGCGTGCTGGAGCTCGAACGCGCCATGGCGGTCGACTTCGCGGCCTGCGGCCGGGAGAGCGGACTGCGCGAGGCGATCGTGCAGGGCTGGGCCGCGATACTGGTCGAGGCCTACCAGCCGCTGGAGACCGACATCGTCGCCTGGCAGGAGAAGATGCAGGGGCACCTCGACGACGCGCAGGACTACCTCCAGGGGTAGCCCCGCCGGCGCCGCCGCGTTTTAGCGGTGGCGGCATGTCGGTCCTCCCTGCGATGATGCCGCGGGAACGACCGGAGCGGAAGGCGGGCGGATGCGGCGGTACTTGCGGCGATTGCGGGCGTTCATACCACGGCAGCGGAGCACGAGCGGGCGGCTGAAGCGGGAGGAGCTGCCCGAACTGGAGGACCTGGCGTGGTACTCGCACGCCGAGCAGGCCGAGAACGCCTCGTTCTGGCGGATGGCGAGGCGGCTGCCGGGCCTGATGGGCCAGGCGTTCCGCGTCGCGTGGGCGGCGGCCCCGGCGATGACGGTGACCGCCTTGGCGCTCAACGTGGTCGCGGGCGTCGCCACCACGACCGCGCTCCTGGCGGTCACCGACGTGACCATGGCCCTGTTCGCCCCGGGCGCCACCTGGGACCGCGTGGTCGACGCCGGGCCCGCGCTGCTCGTCCTGGCGGTCGCGGCCGGAACGCGGTCGGGCCTGGGCCTCGTCGCGGGTTGGGCGCAGCAGCGGCTGGAACCGCTGGTGCACAACAGGACCGAGGCCGAATTCTTCCGGCTCACGACGCAGGTCCCGCGGTCGGCGTTCGACGACGACGCGTTCGCCGACCGCATCGAGGCCTCCCGCAACCGCGGCATGCGCTCGGTCGTCATGCTCGTGACCGACGTCGTGGACCTGGTGACCGGCCTGGTCACCGTCATCGCGGTCGGTGCGGCGCTCGCGGTGATCCACCCGGCGCTGCTGCCGCTGCTGTTCGCCGCCGCGCTCCCGACCGGCTGGGCGGCGGTCCGGTCGGCGCGGCTCCAGTACGTCTCGAACCGGTCCCGGGTGTCGCGGCGGCGGCGCCTGTGGATGCTGGAGATGCACATGGCCGACCGGTACTCGGCCGCCGACCTGCGGCTGCACGAGGCGGCCCCGTGGCTGCGCGGCCAGCACGCGGCGATGGTCGACGCCGAGACCCGCGCCGACTTCGAGGTGATCCGCCGCCAGACCCTCACCAGGGCCGTCGGCCAGACCGCTTCGGGAGTGGCCGTCGCCGGCGTGTACGCGGTCCTGCTGTGGATGCTCATCGAGGGCGTGGTCCCGCTGGGGATCGCCGCGGCGGCGGTCGTGGCGCTCCAGCAGGGCAGCGGCGCGATGGCGAACCTGCTCGTGGCCGTGAACCAGACGTACGACGACGGGCTGTACGTCTCCGACCATGCCGAGTTCCTGGAGATGGCGAAGGAGCGCATCGCCGACCAGCCGCACCTGACGGCCCCCGCGCCGGTCGAGGCGCGGACCGCGGCGCTCCCAGCGCCCGAGACGATCGAAGTCGAGGGCGTCTCGTTCCGCTACCCGGGCAAGGACGTCGACGCCCTCACCGACGTGTGCCTGACGGTCCGCAGGGGCGAGACCACGGCGCTGGTGGGCGAGAACGGATCGGGGAAGTCCACCCTCGCGCACCTGCTGGCGGGCCTGTACCGGCCCACGTCGGGCCGCATCCTGTGGGACGGCGTCGACATCGGCGAGGTCGACCCCGCGCTGTGGCGCACCCACATCTCGATGGTGTCCCAGCAGGTCATGCGGTGGCCGTTCACCGCGGAGATCGCGATCCGGCTCGGGCGGGCCTCGGCACCGGTCGACCGCGACCGGATCGAATCGGCCGCGAAGGCCGCCGGCGCGCACGAAATGATCACCGGCTTCGACAACGGCTACCGGCAGCTGCTCGACCGGATGTTCAAGGAGGGCACCGACCTCAGCGGCGGCCAGTGGCAGCGCCTCGCCTCGGCCAGGGGCCTGTACCGCGACGAGGGCGGCCTGCTCATCTGCGACGAGCCGTCGGCGGCCCTGGACGCGAAGGCGGAGGCGGCCCTGTTCGCGACCTTGCGGGGCCGCTCGGGCCGGGCGACGACGGTCATCATCTCGCACCGCCTGCAAGGGGTGGTGCACGCCGACCAGATCGCGGTCCTGGAGGAGGGCCGCCTCACCGAACTGGACGGCCACGCCGCCCTCCTCGCGGCGGGCGGCGCCTATGCCGAGCTGTTCGAGCTGCAATCGCGATCGTATGTGGCCGAATAGGTTCCGCGCCGGGAGCCGATCCGGTCGGTCGCCTCACCCCGCGGCGCGGCCGTGGACGAACAGGGCCCATCCGAGGGCCAGGAGCGAACCGAGCGAGGCCACGCCGCGGACGGTGTTCCAGGCGATCCACTTGGCCTCGACGCGCTCGCGCAGGGCGGCGATGTCCACGATCGCGTCCGGGTCGCCCGCGTCGGCGAGTCGGTCGTTGAGCGGCACGTTGACCGCCATGGTGCCGATGAACATGACCAGGGCGAGCGCCAGCGCGACGACGGCCCACGGCAGGGCCGCGCGGTTCGACGAGGCCCAGGTCAGCGCGGTGGCGGCGGCGGTGAAGAGCACCGAGCCCAGGAACGCGGGCATGAACCAGCCGTTGATGATGACCTTGTTGATCTGCTGCATCGTCGCGACCCAGGCCTTGTCGTCGAGGATCTTGATGCCGGGCATGACCGCGTAGGAGAACCCGGTGAAGAGCCCGGCCATCATGCCGGCGCTGATGAGGGAGGCGAGGAGGGCGAGCAGTTGGAGGAGTTGCACGGGACCGGCCTTTCAGAGACTTACTCTGTTTGAAGTACTATGATTGAAGTGGTTTGAACTTACCACTACACTCGCAGTGGTGTCAACGAGGAAGTGCGGGAGATGCGCCAGAACCCTGAACGCCGGACGGCCCTGATCGACGCCGCCATCGAAGTGCTCGCGGCCCAAGGCGCGCGCGGACTGACCTTCCGCGCCGTCGACCAGCAGGCGGGCGTGCCGATCGGCACCGCCTCGAACTACTTCGCCAGCCGCGACGCCCTCCTGGTGCAGGCCGGCGAGCGCGTCTTCGAGAAGCTCGACCCGAACACGGCCCCGATGCCCGCGGACCTCCCCCGCACCCGCGAGAGCGTCGACAGGGCGATGCACGCCATGGTCGAGCGGATCACCGCCTACCCGTCCGGCTATCTCGCCGTGCTGGAGCTGCGCCTGGAGTCGACCCGCAGGCCCGAGCTGCGCGAGGTGCTCACCGGGCAGATCCGCGGCCACTTCCAGAAGGACCTCGACCTCCACCGCAAGGCCGGGTTGCCCGGCGACGAGCAGGCGATGACGCTGCTCTACCTCGCGCTGGCCGGGCTCATCGTCGAGCGGTTGACGCTCCCGGACTTCCTCGGGCCCGAGACCGTCGACCCGCTCATCACCGCGCTCGTGGAGCGGGTGGTCCCCGGGGACTGAGCGGTCAGGCGGCCGGGGTCGGCTTCCGGCGGACCGGGCGGATCGCGTACTTGGTCACCACGGTGGGCACGCCCGCGGTCGTCTGCGCGTCGGCCCGGTAGACGCTCGGCGGCACGCCGACCAGCTCGGTGAAGCGCGTGCTGAAGGTCCCCAGGGACTGGCAGCCGACGGTGAAGCAGACCTCGGTGACGCTCAGGTCGCCGCGCCGCAGCAGCGACATCGCGCGCTCGATGCGCCGCGTCATCAGGTACGAGTACGGCGATTCGCCGTAGGCGCGCTTGAACTCGCGGCTAAGGTGCCCGGCCGACAGGTGCACGCCGCGCGCCAGCGCCTCGACGTCGAGCGGCTGGGCGTACTCGCGGTCGATCCGGTCGCGGACGCGGCGCAGCAGCGCGAGGTCGCGCAGGCGCTGGGTCTCGACGGGATCGCTGGTCATAGTCGCCATCATGGCATACCTCCGGCGGACGGGGGCGCGGCGAGCGCCGGCGGTGCGGACTCGTGAGGGCCCTCGCCGCCGGCGCTCGGCACAGGTCAGGCGCCCACGTAGTCGGCGAGGTGCTCGCCGGTGAGGGTGGCGCGGGAGGACACGAGGTCGGCGGGCGTGCCCTCGAAGACGATCCTGCCGCCGTCGTGGCCGGCGCCGGGGCCGAGGTCGATGATCCAGTCGGCGTGCGCCATGACCGCCTGGTGGTGCTCGATGACGATGACGGACTTGCCGGAGTCCACGAGCCGGTCGAGGAGCGCGAGGAGCTGTTCGACGTCGGCGAGGTGGAGGCCGGTGGTCGGCTCGTCGAGGACGTAGGTCCCGCCGTTCTCGCCCATGTGCACGGCCAGCTTGAGCCGCTGGCGCTCGCCGCCGGAGAGGGTGGTGAGCGGCTGGCCGAGGGTGATGTAGCCGAGTCCGACGTCGGTGAGGCGGTCGAGGATCTTGTGGGCGGCCGGGACGCGGGAGTCCCCTGCTGAGAAGAACCGCTCGGCCTCGTCGACCGGCATCGCGAGGACTTCGGCGATGTTGCGTCCGCCGAGGGTGTATTCGAGGACCGCGGCCTGGAACCGCTTCCCCTCGCATTCCTCGCAGGTGGACTCGACGGTCGCCATGACGCCCAGGTCGGTGTAGATGACGCCCGCGCCCTTGCAGGTCGGGCAGGCGCCTTCGGAGTTGGCGCTGAACAGGGCGGGCTTGACGCCGTTGGCCTTGGCGAAGGCCTTGCGGATCGGGTCGAGCAGGCCGGTGTAGGTCGCCGGGTTGGAGCGCCGGGAGCCGCGGATCGCGCCCTGGTCGATGGAGACGACGCCGTCGCCGCCGGCGACGGACCCGTGGATGAGGGAGCTCTTGCCGGAGCCGGCCACGCCGGTGACGACGGTGAGGACGCCCAGGGGGACGTCGACGTCGACGTTCTGGAGGTTGTTCTCCGCGGCGCCGCGGATCTCGAGCCGCCCGGTGGGCTTGCGCACGGTCTCCTTGATGGCGGCGCGGTCGTCGAGGTGGCGGCCGGTGACGGTGTCGCTGGCGCGCAGCCCGGCGAGGTCGCCTTCGTAGCAGACGGTCCCGCCGGCGGTGCCCGCGCCGGGGCCGAGGTCGACCACGTGGTCGGCGATGGCGATGGCCTCGGGCTTGTGTTCGACCACCAGGACCGTGTTGCCCTTGTCGCGCAGGCGCAGCAGGAGGTCGTTCATCCGTTCGATGTCGTGCGGGTGCAGGCCGATCGTGGGTTCGTCGAAGACGTAGGTGACGTCGGTGAGGGAGGAGCCGAGGTGGCGGATCATCTTGGTGCGCTGGGCCTCGCCGCCGGAGAGGGTGCCGGCGGGCCGGTCGAGCGAGAGGTAGCCCAGGCCGATGTCGGCGAAGGAGTCCAGGAGGTGCTGGAGTCCGGCCAGGAGCGGGGCGACGGAGGGCTCGTCGAGGTCGCGGACCCAGTCGGCGAGGTCCGAGATCTGCATCGAGCAGACGTCGGCGATGTTCTTGCCCTTGATCTTGGAGGAGCGGGCCTCGGGGGCGAGGCGGGTGCCCTCGCATTCGGGGCAGGACGTGAAGGTCACGGCCCGCTCGACGAACGCGCGGATGTGGGGCTGCATGGCCTCGACGTCCTTGGACAGCATCGACTTCTCGATCTTGGGGATGAGGCCCTCGTAGGTGAGGTTGATGCCCTCCACCTTGATCTTGGTGGGCTCGCGGTAGAGCAGGTCGTGCATCTCGCGCTTGTTGAACTTGCCCACGGGCTTGTCCATGTCGAAGTAGCCCGAGCCGGAGAAGATGCGGCCGAACCAGCCGTCGTTGGAGTAGCCGGGGATGGTGATCGCGCCCTCGCCGAGCGACAACGCGCCGTCGAAGAGCGCGGCGAGGTCGAAGTCCTGGACGCGGCCCATGCCCTCGCAGCGCGGGCACATGCCGCCGAGCTGGTTGAACGTGGCCTTCTCGGCCTTGGTCTTGCCGCCCTTCTCGATGGTGATGGCGCCGCTGGCCTTCACCGAGGGGACGTTGAACGAGTAGGCGTTCGGCGAGCCGATGTGCGGCGTGCCGAGTCTCGAGAAGAGGATGCGCAGCATCGCGTTCGCGTCGGTGGCGGTGCCGACGGTGGAGCGGGGGTTGGCGCCCATCCGCTCCTGGTCGACGATGATCGCGGTGGTGAGCCCTTCGAGGTGGTCGACCTCGGGCCGCCCGAGCGAGGGCATGAAGCCCTGGAGGAACGCGCTGTAGGTCTCGTTGATGAGCCGCTGGGACTCGGCCGCGATCGTCGCGAACACCAGCGAGCTCTTGCCCGATCCCGAGACCCCGGTGAACACCGTCAGGCGGCGCTTGGGGATCTCGACGCTGACGTCCTTGAGGTTGTTCTCGCGAGCGCCGTGCACCCGGATGAGGTCGTGGGTGTCGGCGTCGTGCCGCTTAGGCTTGCTCATCGTGTCTCCGTGCCGCTGGGGTGCTCAGTGCTGCTGCTGGATGCGGATCTGGTTGCCCGCGGGGTCGCGGAAGGCGCAGTCGCGGACGCCGTAGGGCTGGTCGATCGGCTCCTGGACGACGTCGGCGTTCGCGCCTGCGATCTGCTCGAAGGCCGCGTCGACGTCGGCGGTGGAGAGGACGAGGCTCGCGAAGGTGCCCTTGGCCATCATCTCGGTGATGGTGCGGCGCTCGTCGTCGCTGACGCCCGGGTCGGAGCCGGGCGGGTAGAGCACCACGTTGACGCCGGGCTGGTCGCCGGGGCCGACGGTGATCCACCGCATCCCCTCGTAGCCGACGTCGTTCCTGACCTCGAAGCCGAGGACGTCGCGGTAGAACGCGAGCGAGGCCTCGGGATCGTCGTGCGGGAGGAAGGTCGCGTGGATGCTGATGTTCATGGTGGGAACTTTAATACGGGCCACCGACGCGTGCTTCTCGATTCCTGATCGCTTCGGGGCCCGCCCGGACGCTCCCCCGCAGCGTGCGCGACGCGGCGGGGGGCGCGCCGCGCTAGATGATCGTCGACAGGATCACGAAGAAGACCACGAACAGGATGATCACCGCGGCGCCGGTGACCAGGACCGCCGGCTCCTGGTGCAGCGGGCGCTTGCCGCCGGGCTGCTGGCGCTGCTGCTGCTGCGGGTAGCCCTGCTGCTGGGACGGCGCGGCCTGGTAGTTCGTCTGGGGCGGCAGCATCTGCGGCGCCTGGGTCGGCGGGGCCTGCACGGGCGGGCGCGGGGCCGACATGTGCCCGGCCGGCGAGACCGGTCCGCCCGAGGTCGGGCGGGTCATCGGCGGCTCGTTCGGGGCCGGGCCCGAGGCGGCGCGGACGGCGCCCTCGACCACGACGGTCTCGGGCTGCTCGAACGTCTGCGGCGGCACGCCCAGCTTGGAGTGGATGAGCTGGGAGATCGCCGGGATGCGGGAGGAGCCGCCGACCAGGAAGATGCCCACGAGGTCGGCCGGGTTCATGCGGGCGGCGCTGATGGCCCGCTGGAGGCAGTCGACGGTCCGCTCCAGGGGCGGGCGCGAGATGTCCTCGAACTCGGCGCGCGTGAGGTGCGCGTCGACCTCCAGCGCGGGCAGGTGGATGTCGGCGCTCGCGGTGCGCGAGAGCGTCTCCTTGGCGCCGCGGACGTCCTCGTAGAGCATCCGCCGGTAGCGGCGGTCGCGGTCGTCGGAGGGGGTGAGGAGCCGCTGCCAGTCGGCCGGGTGCGAGGCGCCGTAGGTCTTGCCGAGGTGCTCGACGATGCCGTGGTCGAAGTCGAGGCCGCCGATGTCGCCGACGCCCTCTTCGGCGAGGACCTCGAACCCGGTCTGGGTGCGGCGCACGACCGTGGCGTCGAAGGTGCCGCCGCCGAGGTCGTAGATGGCCAGGGAGCGTCCGGGCGGGACGGCGGTGCCGAGCACGGAGGTGAAGTAGGAGGCGGCCGCGACCGGCTCGGGGATGAGCTGGGGCGTCGGCAGGCCCGCGAGGCGCGCGGAGTCGACGAGGATGGCGCGGCGGCGCTCGCCCCAGCGCGCGGGGTGGGTCAGCCGGACCTGGCCGGGCATCTGGCCGGCCTGCCGCTGGGCCTCGAGGGCGACCTGCTGGAGGACGTACGCGAAGACCTGTGGCACCGGGATCTCGGAGGTGCCCAGGAACAGGGACCCGTCGTCGATGCGGCGCTTCGGGTTCGGTTCGAACCGGGACGGGTCCATGCGGGCGTTGCGCTCGGCGTCGCGGCCGACGAGCATGCGGCCGTCGGAGTTGTAGTAGACCGCCGAGGGCAGGATCGGAGCGCCGTCGAACAGCAGGGGGCGTACGCGTCCGTCGGCCGAACGCAGAACCGCAACGGTGTTCGAGGTTCCGAAGTCGATTCCAAGCACGTGCATGTGAGAACTCCCTCTCGGCGACGCTTGCGAGCTGTAAACGCGTCTAGCCTGATGCACACCATACTGGTCCCGTCCACACCTGATGCGACCCGTTCGGCGTTCACGCGTCGCTCACGCCCCGTTCCCGCCTCCTCGGCATTATGCGCGCGGACCGCGCTTGCCGCGCGCCGCGGGCGGGCCTTCGCAGGTCGCCGGGGCGCCGCGGCGCAGGGAGCGGCATCTCACGCGCTCGCCCGCGCGGATCGGGCCCCGTGTTGTGTCACACTTCAAGGGGACGTCTGTGGGCGCCCGCGAGCGCGCGGGGCCACACTTGGGGGTCCTCGTCGCCGCGGCCGGAAGGATCCGGCTGGTCCAGGCGTTGTACAAGGCGAAACCCCAGGAATCGGCGTGATCGGCTGGGGATGTCGCAGGCCGGGCTGACCCGTCCGGCGGCATTGTTCACGGCAAGTGCTCAAAGGAAGTGCAGGGGAACATGGGCGACAGAATGCTGAGGGGCTCCCGCCTCGGGGCCGTCAGCTACGAATCGGACCGCAACACCGAGCTGGCTCCCCGCCAGACGCGCGATTACGTTTGCCCGCAAGGCCACCGTTTCGAGGTGCCCTTCGCGGTCGAAGCGGAGATCCCGCTGACGTGGGAGTGCCGTCTCGACGGCACGACGGCCAAGCTCGTCGACGGCGAGGAGCCCGAGACCAAGAAGGTCAAGCCGCCGCGCACCCACTGGGACATGCTGCTGGAGCGGCGTTCGATGGAGGAGCTCGAAGAGATTCTCGACGAGCGGCTTCAGGAGATGCGCGCCCGCCGCGGCGAGCGCTGACCCAACCGGCTCACGGACCCTGGTCGATCGACCGGGGTCCGTTGTCGTTCCCCGAGGAGGTCGGGCCGTACCTGCGCGGTTCGTCGGCGTCCCGCTCGTCGATGACCTCGCCGTCGATGACGTCGGCGCCGCCGAAGCGCATCGTGGGCGTGCGGGCGGCGAGCCACCGGCCCAGGCCGCGGAAGACGAACCGGGTCGGCGGGAACAGCAGCAGGAGGCCGACGAGGTCGGTCACGAAGCCCGGGACGATGAGGCAGACGGCCCCGGCGAGGGCGTATCCGTTGGGCAGCTCCCGGGACGGGTCGCCGCCGGAGTTGAGGTAGTCGCGGGCGGCCCGGAAGGACTTGGCGCCCACGTACTGCACCAGGAGGACGCCGAGGAAGCTCGTGCCGATGAAGATCATCAGCGTGTAGCCGATGCCGATGAGGTAGGCCAGGCCGAAGAAGGCGGCGGCCTCACTGACGACCCACACCGCCAGCGCGAGCCTGAGTGCGAACGGTGCCCGCTGAGGGGCCGCGGGCGGCTGCTGCTGGTAGGTCACCCTTCGATTCTGCCACGCCGAAAAGCGTTGCGCAGTTGGCGCGTGCGGTGGACGACACCCCAGCGCGTCACATTCCACAGTGCCTCGACGGTGATGGCGCCGTTCATCTTCGACGCCCCGGCGCGCCGCTCGGTGAAGACGATGGGGACCTCGCGGATGCCGAGCCCGGTCTTGACCGCGCGCCAGGTGAGGTCGATCTGGAAGCAGTACCCGACGGAGTTGACGGTGTCGAGCCGGAGTTTCTGGAGGGCGTCGAGGCGGTAGGCGCGGTAGCCGGCGGTGACGTCCTGGACGCGCAGGCCGAGCATGGCGCGGGTGTAGATCCCGGCGCCGCGGGAGAGGGCGAGGCGGTGCATGGGCCAGTTGCGGACCGACCCGCCGGGGACGTAGCGCGAGCCGATGGCGAGGTCGGCGCCCTCGGACACGGCGTCGAGGAGGCGGGGCAGGTCGGCGGGGTCGTGGGAGCCGTCGGCGTCCATCTCGACGACGATGCGGTAGCCGCGCTCGGCGGCCCAGGCGAACGCGGCGAGGTAGGCCGCGCCCAGGCCCTGCTTCTCCTTGCGGTGCAGGACGTGGACGCGGGGGTGGGCGGCGGCGAGGGCGTCGGCGATGTCGCCGGTGCCGTCGGGCGAGGAGTCGTCGACGATGAGGAGGTCGGCGTGCGCGCTGCCGGCGAGCGCGGCGTTCACGGTCGTCTCGAGGTTGTCGCGCTCGTTGTAGGTGGGGATGGCCACGAGGGCCGACTCGGGCCCGCTGCCGCCGCTCGCACCGCCGGGTGTGTCGCTGCCGGCGGCGGGCCGGTCCGGAGTCTCGCTCATGGCGTCGCTTTCTAGGTCTGGCTGCGGCGGTGCTTGACGTTCATCGCGATGGCGCAGGCCAGGGCCACCAGTGCCGCGCCGGTGAGGACCGCTTCAGGCAGAATACCCATTGTGGTCGCAGGCGTCGAGTCGTCCGAGAGGGTGAGATCCGACTGGATGACGGCGGCGGTGTTGAACTCGGTGGCCTGGGAGACCTCGCCGGTGTGGTCGGTGAAGCCCGAGACGCCCACTGTAGAGGCCATGAGGCCGTCGCGGCCGTGCTCGATCGAGCGGAGCTGGACCATCGCGAGCTGCTGCTGGGCCTCGTTGGTGTCGAAGGTGGCGTTGTTGGTCTGGACCACGATGAGCTGGGAGCCGGCGAGGACGGAGTCGCGGGTCTCGGCGTCGAAGACGATCTCGAAGCAGATGAGCCCGGAGATCTCGAGGTCCCCCACGGGGATCACGCCTTCGCCGTCGCCGGCCTCGAATCCGGCGACGCTGTCGAGGCCCTCGGCCATGCGCGGGTCGATCCAGCCTGCGACGGTGCTGAAGAAGTCCTTGTAGGGCACGAATTCGGCGAAGGGCACCGGGTGGCGCTTGGAGTACATGTAGACCGGGCCGTCCACGGGGTCCCACACGATGCTCATGTTGGAGACGGTGCCGTCGTCGTTGTGGACGATGCCGCCCAGGACGATCGGGGTGCCGATGGCGGTCGCGGCCTGGCTGATGAGGTCGTAGGCGTCCTGGTTCTCGATCGGGTCGATGTCGGAGGCGTTCTCGGGCCAGACGACGAGGTCGGGGCGTTCGGCTTCGCCGGCGTTGACGGCTTCGGCGAGGTCGAGGGTGCCCTGGACGTGGTTGTCGAGGACGGCGCGGCGCTGCTCGTTGAAGTCGAGGCCCAGGCGGGGGACGTTGCCTTGGACGACCGCGATGTTCACGGTCTCCCCCGCGGGCGCGGTCGAACCGATCGGGACCGCGAGCGGCGCGATCGAGGCGACGGCCGCGGCGGCGACGAATGCGGCGGCCTTGCGGAGTCCGCCGGAGCGGCGCGTCACGACGGCGTGGCCGGCGGCGAGGAGGAACCCGCCGCTGAGGGCGACGAGGAAGCTGACGAGCGGCACGCCGCCGAGCCACGCGGCGGCGGCGACGGGGGCCTCGGCCTGGCTGAAGCCGAGGCGGGCCCACGGGAAGCCGTCGAAGGGCTGGCGGGAGCGCAGGGCCTCCTGGGCGACCCAGGCGACGCCGGTCAGCGGCGCCCAGGTCCAGCGGTACCGGTCGATGAGGCGCGAGCAGGTGGCGAGGCCGGCGCCGAGGACGGCCGGGCCGAGGGCTTCGAGCGCGGCCAGGAACAGCCAGGGCCATTCGCCGACCTGCGTCGAGGTCCAGGCCAGCAGCGGCAGGAAGAACGCCATGCCGTAGACGAAGCCGATGCCGAAGCCGCCCCAGGGGCGGCGGCGGTGGACGGCGACGCCGAATCCGGCGACGGAGACGGCCGCGAGCGGCCAGGCGCCGTAGGGCGGGAACGCGAGGACGGCGAGCAGGCCGGAGACGACGGCGAGGACGAGCGCGGCCGGGAGGCTCGGGCGCTTGCCCAGGGGGGTCGCGACGAGGAGCCGGAGGCGGCGCTTCGCGGCGGGGGCCTCCTCGGGTGTCAAGGCGTCGCGGTCGTCGTCGATCACGGTGCTCACAGAGGGTGCTCCTCGCTCGTACGCTGCACATGCTCGGCTCGCGGGCGGCGCCGAGGTTCGGGGGCCCGGGGCGGGCGGTGCTCGCCGAGCCGGGTGAAGGGGCTCAATCGTACTGCGGGTATGGCAAAGGGGCGTAGCTGTGTCCGGCTACGCCCCTCGCACGGGTTTCTCCCAGTCCCTGTACGGCCGGTGTCCCCTGCCGCGTTCGCTGGCGATCTTCGGACCAACTCGCACCCGTCTGGCTGAGCGTCTACGAGTTGTTGTCTAGGGATCACTGGCAACCGCTGCGGGTCCACCACCGGCGACCGGCCCGCCTTCCTCCGCCGACCCCCGCGATCTGGACCTGGCCGCCGGTAGCAGTGCGGCCGCGCTGCCACCTTGTCCAGTCTGCGTGGGAGCAAAGCAAGTCGAGTCGCCCCCGACGTTCGGCGGTCTCCCGTTTCAGGTCGTCCGCCGAGGACCTGACCACCGTAAGCCAATCAGCGGCGGTGAGATCAACCGGGTCGGAATTTTGGTCCAGCAATTTTTCTCGCGTCAGGGGCCGCCCGCACCGGTCGCGGGCAGCGGTCCTGGTCAGGCACGCGAGTACACGAGGCGCCCTCCGGCGACGGTCATGGCGCACTCCGGGACGGGGGTGCGCGGATCACTCAGGTCGGGGAGGCCTCCCGCGGTGAGGTCCCACACGGTGAAATTGGCTCGGGTGTTCGGAACGAGCGCTCCCGCGTCGTCGATGCCCAGGGCCCTCCAGCCGCCTCTGGTGGCCGCGGTGAACGCCGCCGCCAGTGGAAGCCGCGAAACCGGGTTGCGGTGCGCCACGGCGGCTCTGACGCCGCCCCAGGGGTCGAGGGCGGTCACCGGGGAGTCCGATCCGAAGGCCAGCGGGACGCCGACGCCGGCGAGCCGCGAGAACGGGTTGGCCGCCAGCGCGCGCGTCCTGCCGAGCCGGGTGGCGTACATGCCGGCGGGTCCGCCCCAGGCGGCGTCGAACGCGGGCTGGACCGAGGCGTGGACGCCGTGGTGGACCATGCGGGCGATGAGGTCGGCGTCGAGCAGTTCGGCGTGCTCGATGCGGTGGCGCGCATGGCGGATCGCGTCGAGGCCGATGCGGCGCTCGACGAGGTCGAGGCCGTCGAGGACGGCGGCGATGGCGCCGTCGCCGATGGCGTGGAAGGCCGCCGGGAGGCCGGTTCCATGGCAGTCCAGGAGGTGGCCGGCGACGTCCTCGGCGGTGAGGTACTGGGCGCCGACGGTGTCGGCGTCGGCGTAGGGGGTGCGCAGGAACGCGGTGCGGGCGCCGAGGGAGCCGTCGGCGGAGAGGTCGCCGCCGCTGCCGTGGGCGCCCAGGTCGCGGGCCTTCGCCGCGGCCCTGAGCTCGCCCCACCAGCCGTACACGGCGGGGTTGGCGGCCTCGGCGCCGAGGGCGAGGAGGCCTTGGAACTCGGTTTCGATGAGCGGGTCGGCGGGGTTGGGGATCGAGTGCTCGACGAGGGCCGCGATGCCCAGGCCCGCGGCGTGCGAGAGCCCCGCCTGGGCGGTCGCGAGGCGCTGGGAGACCGGGACGGAGGCCTGGATGTGGGCTCGGGCGGCGCGGTGGGCCTCGCGGGTGAGGAGCCCGGACGGGTCGTGGCCGTCGAAGGCGGCGATCTCGGGATGTGCGGCCAGGAGTTTGGGCCCGGCGACGCCGATGTGCCCGCAGGCGCGCGAGAGGTAGGCGAGGCGGCCTCCGGCGGCGCGCTCGACCGCCTCGGCGGTCGGGATCGCGGGGTCGTCCCACGTGGTCTCGTCCCAGCCTCCGGCGACGACGATGCCGTCGGCGGGGAGCGAGGCGGCGAAGCTCGCGACGCGCTCGAGGACGGCCGCGCCCGAGGGCAGTCCGGCGAGGTGCAGGCCGATGAGGGAGGCGCCGGTGCCGGAGAGGTGGACGTGGGAGTCGACGAACGCGGGGGTGACCAGGCCGCCGCCGAGGTCGGCGGTGCGGTCGGCGGCGGGCGCGTCCGCGGCGGGCCCGATCCACGTGATCCGGTCGCCTTCGGTGAGCAGGGCCGTGGCGGCCGGGCTGGTCGGGCTCAGGACCCGCCCGCCGCGCCACAGGGTCTTGGGACCGTTGTCCAGAAGGTGGCTCATGCCTCCAATGATGTCAGTCGACGGGGTGCAGGACGCGATGGAGGAACCCGCGCGCGCGTTCGGTCTTCGGTGCGGTGAGGACCTCGGCGGGCGGGCCGGACTCGACGATGACGCCGCCGTCGAGGAAGATCACCCGGTCGGCGACCTCGCGGGCGAAGCTCATCTCGTGGGTGACCACGAGCATCGTCATGCCTTCGGCCGCAAGGCCCTTCATGACCGACAGGACCTCGCCGACCAGTTCGGGGTCGAGGGCGCTGGTGGGTTCGTCGAAGAGCATGAGCTTGGGGCCCATGGCCAGTGCCCGTGCGATGGCGACGCGCTGCTGCTGCCCGCCGGACAGCTGGGCGGGCTTGGCCCGCTCCTTGCCTTCGATGCCGACCTCGGCGAGGAGGCGCCGGGCCTCGGCCTCGGCCTCGGCGCGCGGGGTCTTGAGGACGCGGCGCTGGGCGATGGCGACGTTGTCGAGGATCGACAGGTGGCTGAACAGGTTGAAGTGCTGGAAGACCATGCCGATGTCGCGGCGGGCGGCGTCCAGGTCGGCGTCGGGGCCGGTCATGTCGTGGCCGGCGGCGGTGACGGTGCCCTCGGTCGGCGTCTCGAGGAGGTTGACGCAGCGCAGTAGCGTGGACTTGCCCGAGCCGGAGGGCCCGATGAGGCAGACGACCTCGCCCTCGGCGATGTCGAGGTCGATGCCGCGCAGGACCTCGTTGTCGCCGAAGTGCTTGTGCAGGCCCTTGATCCGGACCAGCGGGCCGTCCAGGGTGGAGTCGTTCATCGTGCGTCTCCTCGCTTCTCCAGTCGGCGCGCCAGTATCGAGAGCGGCACGGTCAGCAGCAGGTAGAGCAGGCCGCCGACCAGCAGCGGGGTGGCGTTGGCGGAGGAGGTCAGCTCGTTGCGGGCGAACTTGGACAGCTCCATGGTCGCGGTGGTGACGCCGAGGACGAACACGAGGCTGGAGTCCTTGGTGAGCATCACGAGCTCGTTCGTCAAGGGCGGGATGACGATCCGCAGGGCCTGCGGCAGGACCACGGTGACCATGGTGCGGGTGTGGCTCATGCCGAGGGACCTCGCCGCCTCGACCTGTCCCTTGGGGACGGCCGCGATCCCGGCGCGGACGCTCTCGGCGATGTAGGCCGAGGAGGTCAGCCCCAGGCCGATGGCGACCTGGCCGTAAACGCCGCCGGGGTACTGGATGCCCGGGAAGGCCTGCGGCACGCCGAAGCCGACGAGGAACAGGACCAGCAGGGCCGGCAGGCCGCGGAAGACCTCGACGTAGCCGGCGGCGAACCAGCGGTAGGGGGCGAACGCCGAGACGCGCATGAGCGCGATCGGCACGCCCGCGACCATGCCGAACACGAAGGCGAGCAGGGTGTAGACGATCGTGTTCCAGAAGGCCGTCCACACCGCCGGGAACATGCCGGCGGCGATGTCGAGCTGCAGGAACGAATCGGCGATCCGGCCCCAGTCGGCGAACACCGCGATCGCGATGACGACGGCGGCCGCGACGGTGTACTGGATCGCGCGGGAGATCCGGCGCCGCTGCCGCTGCGCCAGCCGGGGTCGGGTGCGCGCCGCCACTACTGGTCGAGCTCCCCGGTGTACGGCTCGCCGATCCACTTCTCGTAGAGCTCGGCGTAGGTCCCGTCCTTGAAGATCTCGTCGAGCATCGAGTTGACCTCGTCGAGGAGCTCCGTGTCGTCCTTCTGCACGGCGAAGCCGTAGTGCTCGGCGGTCTCGATGGTCTGGACGAGCGTGAGGTCCGAGGCGCCGGTCTCGATCATGTCGGTCCAGGTGGCGAGGTCCGCGATGGAGGCGGCGACGGAACCGGAGCCGGAGGTCATGGCCGTGGCGATGTCGCCCATGGACTCGAAGGCGACCGGAGTGAAGCCGTACTGGTCCTTGACGCTGTCGGCGTAGGCCTCGCCGGTGGAGCCGGACTGGACGGCGACGTTGACGCCCTCGAGCCCGTCGAGGCCGGTCACGGTGGAGCCGGGTCCCACCACGAGGGCCTGGTCGGCGCGGTAGTAGGCCTGGGAGATGCCCATGGCCGACTGGCGCTCCTCGGTGATGGACATGCCGGCGGCGGCGATGTCGCAGGTGCCGGCGTTGAGGGCCTCGCCGGAGCTGATGGACTCGAACTGGATCTCTACGATCTCGACGGTCTGGTCGAGGCGCTCGGCCAGGAGGTTCATCAAGTCGATGTCGAAGCCGACGTACTCGCCGTCCTCACGGTATTCGAAGGGCTCGAAGGGGATGTTCGTGCAGACCGTGAGGGTGTCCTCGTCGCCGGCGTCGGCAGTGCACGCGGCGGCGGCCAGTCCCGTCCCGATCAGGGCCAGGGCGGCGGCGGCACGGCGGGCGTAGGTGTTCACCTGAAAGCTCCTCATGAGTAGCGGACGGGCCGATCTTTCCGGTCGGACACATCCATCGTTGTGGCACCTGGTCGACAATGTGGCAGGTTTCGCACTATGGCCCGGGCGAAATCGCCGTTCACGCGCGCCGCGGGCCCGCCTCCACCGGTCCGCGGCCCCGCCGGGGACGGTCCGACCGAACGTGCTTGCGGGCCGATCGTCGGTGCTGCATGAGAGAGTGGTGCGCATGCTGATGCTCATCGACGCCGCCTCGTTGTGGTACCGCGCCTACTACGGGCTGCCCGCCTCGATCACGGCCCCGGACGGAAGGCGCGCGGGAGCGGTCCGCGGATTCTTCGACGGCCTCGCGGTCCTGGCGCGGCGCTACTCCCCCACCTCGATGGTGTGCTGCCTGGAAGGGAACTGGCGGCCGGAGTGGCGCGTCGACCTGATGCCCGGCTACAAGTCCGCGCGGGCGCAGGCGAACGGAGAAGAGGACACCCCGGAGGGCCTGGACGACCAGGTCGCGGCCATCGAGGCGCTGCTGCCGGCGCTGGGCGTCGCCACGGCGACGCACCCCGCGTTCGAGGCCGACGACGTGATCGCGACCCTGGCGGCGCGCACTGCCGAACCGGTGCTGGTGGTGACCGGCGACCGGGACCTGTTCCAACTGGTCGACGACGAGCGCGACCACAAGGTCGTGTACCTCATCCGCGGGATATCCAAGGCGGAACTGTTCGACGGCGAGGCGGTGGCGACGAAGTTCGGCGTCGACCCCGGCCACTACGTGGATTTCGCGGTCCTGCGGGGCGACCCGTCGGACGGCCTGCCCGGCGTCAAGGGCATCGGCGCCAAGACGGCGGTGACGCTCGTGAACACCTACGGGGGCATCGCGGGGCTGAAGGCCGCGGCGGCCGAGGACGGCTCGGACCTGCCCGAGCGCCACCGCAAGTCGATCACCAAGGCGAGCGACTACCTCGACCGGGCGGTCAAGGTGTCGACGGCGGTGTCCGACGTGGCGGTGCCGCTGATCGACGCGACGCTCCCCAAGGCCCCGGCCGACCCGGCGGCGGTGGAGGCGCTGGCGGCCGAGTGGAACGTGGCCTCGGCCCTCAAGCGGTTCCACGAGGCGATCGCCGCCCCTCCCGCGTAGCCGTGTCCCGCAAGCGAGCAGCACCGTTCCTGCGGTCGGTGCGCGCCGAAGCGCTCCCGGCGCGGGGCTGGCCGTGGGAGCTCCCGGCCGTGCGCGCCCTCGAAGCCGGGCTCGACCTCGACGCGCCGGTGGTCATGTTCTGCGGCGACAACGGCTCCGGCAAGTCCACGATCGTCGAGGCGCTCGCGGCCGAGCTGGGGATCAACGTCGAGGGCGGGTCGCGGAACTTCCGCTTCGCCACGCGCGAGACGGAGGCCCCGCTCGCCGAGCACCTGGTCCTGACCCGCCGGGCAGGGCCGCGCCCGGTCGACTCGTTCTTCCTGCGCGCCGAGACCTATTACAACGTGGCCACCGAGGTCGAGCGCCTCGGCGGGCCCCTGGACGGCTACGGCGGCTTCTCGCCGCACGACCG
The DNA here is from genome assembly GCF_900101745.1 of Glycomyces harbinensis. Classification (GTDB taxonomy): domain Bacteria; phylum Actinomycetota; class Actinomycetes; order Mycobacteriales; family Micromonosporaceae; genus Glycomyces; species Glycomyces harbinensis. The sequence continues at coordinate 812,654 of NZ_FNAD01000001.1, forward strand.
CTCGCACGGCGAGGGGTTCCTCGACCTGGTGGCGAACCGGTTCCGGCCGGGCGGGCTGTACCTGCTCGACGAGCCCGAGTCGGCCCTGTCCGTCCACGGCTGCCTCGCGCTGCTGGAGGTCGTGGTCCGCTTGAGCGGGGCGGGCGCACAGTTCATCGTCGCGACCCACTCGCCGGTGCTCCTGGCGTGCCCGGGCGCGCTGCGCTATGAGACCGGCGAGGACGGGATCGCGCCGGTCGACTACGACGACGCCGGGCCGGTGCGGCTCACCCGGGGCTTCCTCGCCGACCCGCAGCAGTTCCTGCACCACCTCCTGGCCGACGACTGAGCGGGCGTCACTCCCAGCGGTTCGCGGCGGCCTCGAACGCCTCGCGGTCGGAGTGGACCGGGATGACGCACACGACGTGGCCGCCCGGGACCCGCAGGGTCCGGCAGTCGAGCCAGCGTGAGAGCTCCTCGGCGCCGAGGGCTTTCAACCGTTCGGTCTCGGCGTCGAGGTCGTCGGTCTCGATGTCCACATGGATGCGCGGCTCGCCTTCGTCCAGGCGCTGCACCGCCGTCACCAGGCCGGGCAGTATCCCTGGGAGCGAGGTGAACTGCTCCTCGCCGGGGACCGGCTTGGCCTCCACACCCGTTGCGGCCGACCAGAAGGCGGCCGACTCGTCGGCGTCGGGCGTGTCGAACAGGATCGTCGAGACGCGGCTGCGGTGCATGCGGGTTCCTTCCCGGCGCGGGTCAGACGTCGGCGACCACGCCGCGGCGGATCGCGTCCACCGCTTCGAAGGCCTGGTCCGCCAGCTTGTTCGAGGATTCGGTGCCGATGTGGCGCGCGGCCGAGCCCATCTGGTGCAGCAGGTCCGCGGTGCGGCGGGCCCAGCGCACGAAGTCGCCGCCGGGCATCGGCCACGGGCCGTCGGCGGCCGCGAGGGCCTTCGACAGCTCCTCACCCCTGGTCCAGCGGTAGATCGGCCAGGCCAGGCCCATCTGCGGCCGCGAGATCAGCGACAGGCCACGCTGGTTCTCGGCGCGCCGGATCGCCTCCCAGCGGCGTACGGTCTTCTGCACCTGCTCGGTGATCGGGCCGGGGACGGCCACGAAGAACTCGTCCTCCTCGAAGCGGGACTCGTAGATCACCGTGGAGGCGATCGCGGCCAGCGAGGGCGCGTCGAGGCCCTCCCAGATCCCGTCCCGCAGGCATTGGGCGACGAGCAGGTCGGTCTCCACGAAGAGGTTGCGCAGCAGCCGGCCCTCGTGCGTGACGGTCTCGCCTTCGAGGTAGCCGAACTCGGTGAGGACCTCTCGGACGGCCGTGAACTGGCGCGCCAGCGAGTGCTCGCGGCGTTCGGACCGGTGGCGCAGGAGTTCTTCCTCGCGCTTGAGCCGCGACCAGCGGGAGGCGTTGACGGTGTGCTGCCCGGCGTCGGGGCAGTCGCGGCACGGGTGGGCCTTGACCTCCTCGCGCAGCCGCGCGATCTCGGGGGTCTCGGCCGCGCCGCCGCGGCGGGTCGGGCGCGAGCGGTCCCGCGTCGCCTCGCGCAGGCTGGAGGCGAGGTCGGTGCGGGCCCTGGGGTCGCGGCGGTCGAAGCGCTTGGGCATGTGGATGCGGCTGACGACCTCGACGCCGCCGTCGAACGCGGCGGTCTCGAGGGTCCCGGCCCAGCCGTCGGCGGTGAGCACCGACCAGCGCGAGTCGTGGTGGCGTGAGCCGCCGGTGGGGCGCAGGAACACGGCCCAGCCGGTGCGCTTGCCGCGGGAGATCCAGATGATGTCGCCGGCGCGGAGCTTCTCCAGGTGGGTGCGGGCGTCGTCGCGCAGGGCGCCCTTGCGGCGCTTCTGCGCGCTCTTCTCGGCCTGCGAGAGCTGCTGGGTGATCTCGTAGTAGGCGAGGAAGTCGCCCTTGTCGCAGGTCGCGCCCTTGGCGGCCTCGGCGGCGCGCCGGCCGAGGGACCGGGCCTGCTCGGCGATGTGGACGGCCTCCGAGTCGGATTGGAACTGCGCGAAGGAGGAGGCCAGGACCTCTTGGGCGCGTTCGACTCCGGCGGAGTGGATGAGGTTCACGGCCATGTTGTAGGAGGGCGCGAAGCTGGAGTTGAGCGGGTAGGTGCGCTTGGAGGCGAGCCCGGCGACCTCCTTGGGGCGGATGTCCTCGGCCCAGACGGTGACCGCGTGGCCCTCGACGTCGATGCCGCGGCGCCCGGCCCGGCCGGTCAGCTGCGTGTACTGGCCGGGGGTGAGCATGACGTGGTCGGAGCCGTCGTACTTGATGAGCCGCTCGAGGACGACCGAGCGCGCGGGCATGTTGATGCCCAGGGCGAGGGTCTCGGTGGCGAAGACGGCCTTGAGCTGGCCGCGTTCGAAGAGCTTCTCGACGACCTCTTTGAACACCGGGAGGAGTCCGGCGTGGTGGGCGGCGATGCCGGCGGCGAGCCCGGCGAGCCACCGGTCGAAGCCGACGGCTTCGAGGTCGGCGGCGTCGATGTGGGCGACCGCGGCGGTCGCGTAGTCGACGATGTCGTCGCGCTCGCGCCCGTCGGTGAGGCGCAGGCCGGCGCGGACGCACTCGTCCACGGCGGCGTCGCATCCGGCGCGGGAGAAGATGAAGTAGATGGCCGGCAGCAGCGCGGCCTGGTCGAGGCGCGAGACGACCCGTCCGCGGTCCACATAGGGCCTGCCGCGGCGGCGGCCGCCGGGGCGGCTCTCGCCGCGTTCGCGGGCGCGGGCGTCCTTCTTGAGCAGCTCCTTGGAGACGAAGTCGCCGTCGGGTTCGAACAGGTCGAGCAGGGTGCCGGCGACCATCATGTGCTGCCACAGCGGGACCGGCCGGGTCTCGGAGACGATGACCTCGGTGGAGCCGCGAACGCTCTTGAGCCAGTCGCCGAACTCCTCGGCGTTCGAGACCGTGGCGGAGAGGGAGACGACGCGGACCTCTTGGGGGAGTTCGATGATGATCTCCTCCCAGACCGCGCCGCGGAAGCGGTCGGCGAGGTAGTGGACCTCGTCCATGACCACGTACCGGAGGCCGCCGAGGGTGGAGGAGCCCGCGTAGATCATGTTCCGCAGGACCTCGGTGGTCATGACGACGATGGGGGCCTCGCCGTTGATGACCGTGTCGCCGGTCAGCAGCCCGACGTTCTCGGCGCCGTGCGCGGCCACCAGGTCGTTGAACTTCTGGTTCGACAGGGCCTTGATGGGGGTGGTGTAGAAGCACTTCTTGCCCTCGGCCAGCGCCAGGTGCACCGCGAACTCCCCCACGACGGTCTTGCCCGCGCCGGTGGGCGCGCACACGAGCACGCCGTGGCCGCTCTCCAGGACGCGGCAGGCCTCGATCTGGAAGTCGTCGAGGATGAAGGGGTAGTCTCCCGCGAACGCCGCCAACTGGGGCCATTGCCGGCGCACCCTGTCTGCGGCGTGGCGCTCGGACGGGGAGCGGTCGTCGGCGTGCACGTCGGTGTTGACCATGGCCTCAACACTAGTCTGCCGCCCCGACATGAGCATCCCGGTAACGCGCCTGCGCACCCGGCTGTGACGACGCCTACACGGCCGGGTATCGTCCGGATGTGCACCGGGATTCCTCACCAGGAGATGACGATGCGGGACGCGGAGGGGTCGACGCGGTCCTGTTCGACTTCCACGGCACTCTGGCGCAGCTGGAGCCGTTGACCCGGTCGGTGTCGTTGGCGGCGGAGGCGTGCGGGCGACAGATCTCCCCCCTTTCGGTCACCGCCCTGGCGGACGCCATCGGCGCGCAGGGCTGGCTCGGTTCGGGCATGGAGCCGCGGGTGCGTCCGCATTTCGCCGACGCCTGGGCGGACCGCGACCTGGACGAGGACGCCCACCGCGAGGCGTTCACCGCGCTCGCGGCGCAGGCCCACGGGGTCTTCGAAGGGCTCGCCGAGGCGCTGTACGACCGCCTGGCCTCCCCCGAGGGGTGGGTCGCGTTCGCCGACACCTTCGCCACCCTGGTCTCGCTGAAGGCGCAGGGGTACCCGATCGCGCTGGTCTCCAACATCGGCTTCGACGCGCGCCCGATCCTGCGGCGGCTGGGCATCGACCGGTTCATCGACGCGTGGATCCTGTCGTACGAGGTCGGGTACTGCAAGCCCGACGAGAAGATCTTCTACGCCGCCTGCCACGCGCTGGACGTCGAGCCGGGCCGCACGCTCATGGTCGGCGACACGATGTCCGACGCGGGGGCCGCCAGGATCGGCGCCCGCTGCTACCTGGTGCCGCACGCCGAGGCGGGCCGCGCGGTCGGCCTCGACGCGGTCCTGCGGCTGGTGCGCACCGGCTGCTGAGGCGCCCGTATACACGGAAACGGAAGGGCCCCACCGCTGAGCGGTGGGGCCCTTCCTCAATGCTCTGCCTCAGTCCTCATCGGACTCAGGTGATGTCGTCGTACCCGTCGACGCGCCTGCCGAGGCGGTTGCGCCGCTCGTTCTCATCCGGGTAGTCCTCGTCGTCCAGGTTGCTGGCGCCGACGCTCGAGGTCGCGGACTCGTCGTCCACGGTGCCGATGTCGCTGGCCTCCTCGTCGTCGAGGCCGTCATCGTCGTAGGTGATGCCCTTGCGCTTGTCGTTGAGGAAGGCGACGCCGCAGGCCGCAAGGTAAAGGACGAGCATGCAGATCGCCAGCGCGGTCATGCCGAACGGATCGGGCGTGGGCGTGAAGACCGCGGTGAAGCAGAAGCTCACCACGACCACGATGCGCCACCAGCCGAGCATCCGCTTGGCGTTCACAAGCCCGATCACGTTGAGCATCAGCATGATCAGCGGGAACTCGAACCCGATGCCGAACACCATCATCACTGAGATGAAGAAGTTGAGGTAGTCCTCGAGGTTCAGCAGGATCACGAAGTCCTGGCTCGCCAGCAGCATGATGAACTCCATGCCGTGGGCGACCACGAAGTACGCCAGGATCGCGCCCGCGAGGAACAGCGGGGCGGCGATGCCGATGAAGAGGTACGCGTACTTGCGCTCATTCCGATGCAGGCCCGGGGCGATGAAAGCCCACAGCTGGTACAGCCAGATCGGTGCCGTCCCGACCAGTGCCGAGTACAGCGAGATCTTCAGCATCAGGGTGATGTGCGAGATCGGCGAGTTCAGGACCGCCTCGCACTTCGCCCCGTCGCCGGACTCAGTCACCGTGCCGGTATTGAGCGCGGAGCAATACGGGTCCGAGAGGAACTGGATGAGGTCATCCGCGAAGTAGAACGCGACCGCTGTACCCACGAGGATCGCGATGACCGCGATCAGCAGGCGCTGCCGCAAGTCCGCCAGGTGCTCCATGAGCGTCATGGAGCCGTCGGCGGCGCGCTGGAACTTGGTCTTGCGTCCCCTGGTGCGCCGCGGTGGTTCGTCAGCCATATTCGTTACGGCCGGGTCCGGGTCAGCGGGTCTTCTTGTGGTCGACCGATTCGCCGTCGATCACGGTCTCGCTGACCGGCGCAGGCGGGTCGAGGGGCTCACGCGTGTGCTTGGGCTCCGCGCGGACGTCGCCGTCCTCTTCGGGGTTGCCCGAGTCCTTCTTCATGGCCTCGGTCTCGGACTTGAGGATGCGCATGGAGCGACCCAGACCCCTCGCCATGTCCGGAAGCTTCCGGGAGCCGAACACCAGCAAGATGACAACGACGAGAATGATGATGTGCCAGGGCTTCAATGCACCCATTGTTCGGTCCCTCCGGATATATGTCGGTGACGTTAACCATCGTATGCCTCGCGGGAGGCGACTGCCACGGAGCCTGAGACCTGGTTCACTCCGAGGTCGTCGGCAGAAGACGCGGCTACGACATCGTCGAGCCGGACAAGCATGACCGACGTTTGACACTTCCGTCAACACTGGAGCCTTCGGGATCGATGATCTTTATCAGAATGTGGCGGCCGGGACGGGGAAGCGTCACTTTTTCTCCAGTGCCGCAGTGGCGTTCTGGGCTTCGACGAGCGTCGCGTTCAAGCGTTCCTGCAGGTCCTGTACCTGACCGGCGCGCTCTTGAACGCGGTCGAGGCCGCTTTTGAGTTCGCCTAGGCCGCCGAGGAGTCGCACGGCCGCTACGGCCAGGATCACGAGTCCGGCGAGTGCCAGCACGACCGATATCGCCCAGATCATGGCCTCAGTGTAGGAGAGCGGAGGCCCGAAGGTCGCATCCGGGGTCAGGCGGCCGCGGCGTAGCGCGCCAGCGCGGCGCGGGCGGTCTGGCGCACCGAGTCGCGCAGTTCGGCGGGGGCGACGACTTCGGCTTCGCCGCCGAGGCCGAGGACGAAGCGGCGGGCCCAGTCGAGGTCGCGCACGCGCATGGTGACGCGGCGGCGCCCGTCGGGTTCGCCGGTGACGGCCTCGCACGGGTAGGTGTCGGTGACGCCCTTGGCGCCGGGGCCCAGGAGCAGTTCGATGCGCGGCAGCTCGGATTCGAGGAACGCGGTCGGCGCGGGCTGGTTGGTCAGGCGCAGCGGCTCGGAGGGCTCGTCGAGTTCGGCGCAGCCGTCGATGCGGTCGATGCGGAACTGGCGGATCTCCCCCGCGGTGCGGCACCAGGCCCGCAGGTAGGCGTGGCCGTCGGAGGCGACGATCTCGATGGGGTCGACGACCCGTTCGGAGGTCGTGTCGCGACTGGCCGAGTAGTAGGTGATGCGGGCGGCGTGCCCGGAGGCGACGAGGGCCGCGTAGCGCTCGGCGCCGGGGTCGGCGACGGTGTCGCGGACGGTGACGTCGGCGGGGGCTTCGCCCGCGGCGGCGGCGAGCTTGTCGAGCGCGGAGGCGATCGCGGCCCGGTCGCCGACGCCGGGCGTGTCGTCCAGGACGCGCAGGGCGACCGACAGGGCGAGGGCCTCATGGGCGGCGAGGCGGACCGGGCGGTCCATCCCGGCGGCGAAGAGGACGCGGACGGCGTCGGCGTCGAACGCGATGTCGATGAGGTCGCCGGGCCCGTAACCGGGCAGGCCGCACATCCACAGCATGGTCAGGTCGGCCTGGATCTGCGCGGCGGACACGTCGAAGTCGGACGCGATCTCGGCGATGGGGACCCCTTCGGGCCGCGCGACGAGGTAGGGCACCAGGTTCAGCAGGCGGGCGAGTCTATTGGTCACGGCGTTCACTCCGGTTCGGGGAAGGGCGAGCGCAGCGGGCCGGCCGGGTGCGCAGAGGGGCGCGCGTCACGGCGTCTCCTCCTCGTCGGCCAGGGCCTGCAGGCACGCGACGGTCTCCTTGACCAGTTCGGGCGGTTCGAGCACGAGCACGTCGGGGCCGAAGGAGGCCAGCCAGGCGGCCGTGGCGGCGGTGTCGGTGTACGAGAAGCAGGCCTCGTCGCCCTCGGCGGTGCGCGGGCCGATCTGGTCGACGCGGCGGCGCACGCCCCAGGCGCGCTTGGGCCGGACGACGATCTTCGCGCGCGAGGGCATCTGCCGGTCCTCGGACTCGACGGCGAAGGCGAGCACGTCGACGTCCTCGGGGATCGTGTAGGCGCCCTCGGGGCCGGTCAATCGGACCTTCCCGGAGATGCGCGAGAGCCGGAAGCAGCGCTGGGCGTCCCGGTCGAGGTCGTATCCGGCGACGTACCAGCGCCCGCGCCAGGCGGCGCAGCCCCAGGGCTGGAGGCGCCGCTGCTGGGCGCTCTCGTCGCGCGAGCCGAGGTAGTCGAAGACGACCGTGCGTCGGGAGGCGACCGCCTCGAAGAACGGCGCGAGCGCGGCCTCGGCACCGGGCAGGGACTTGACCGGGGAGGCGGCGGCGTGGGACTCGACGTCGATCCCGGCGGCGCGGAGCTTGCGCAGGGCGTCGGCGGTCCCGGACTGGAGTTCAGGCTGCTGCCACAGGCGGGCGGCGGCGGCCACGGCGGCGGCCTCGGCGTCGGTGAGCTCGATCTGCGGCAGCTCGAAGTCGGAGCGGGAGATCCGGTAGCCCGGCTCGCCCTCGGCGTAGAAGTCGACCCCGGACTGGAGCGGGATGCCGATGCGGCGCAGTTCGGCCTTGTCGCGCTCGAACTTGCGCTGGAACGCCTCGTGGCCCTTCCTGTCCTCGGGGTCGTGCTCGTAGCCGGGGACGGTCCGGGCGATCCTGCCGGCGGTCTGGAAGCGCCGCGAGGACAGCAGGCAGATCACCAGGTTCACCAGTCGTTCAGTGCGATCGTTGGACACCCGCCCAGCCTATGCCCTCGCGCGGGCGCGATGCCATCACGCCCTGCCCGCCGCCGCGGCGCGCCGTGCGCCCCTTCGGCGGCGACCCGATCTTGATATTGTCCGGGCGTGATCAGATGGCGATACGGGACCGTCACGGGCGTGCGCGGCGGCTGGCGCGGCTGCACCGAGCTGGAGGTCGACGTCGAGGCCCGCGAGGGCGAGGACGCGTTCTCGTGCAGGGGCCTGGCCTACGACGAGCTGGTCGGCGTCCCCGAGGTCGGCGACCGGCTGCTGCTCAACTGCAACGCCATCGCCAAGGGCCTCGGCACGGGCGGGTACGCGCTGGTCGTGGCCGTGCCCGACCGGCTGCCGGCGGACGTCGAGGGGCCGGGGCACATCGTCAAGGCCCGGTACACGCCGATGCAGGCGATGCGCCTGGCCGTGGACGAGGACGACTCGCCGAACCGGGCCGCGGTGGAGGCGTGCGAGAGCCTCGAGGGGATGCCGGTGGTGGTCGCGGACCTGCACTCGGCGCTGGCGCCGGTGCTCGCCGGGATCCACTCGACGGCGCCCGAGGCGAAGGTCGCCTACGTCATGACCGACGGCGGCGCGCTCCCGGCGTGGTTCTCACGCCAGCTCGACCAGTTGTCCGACCGTCTGTGCACGGTGGTGACCGCCGGGCAGTGCTTCGGCGGAGACCTGGAGGCGACGAATGTGCACAACGCGCTCATCGCGGCGCGGGTGGTGGGCGGCGCGGACATCGCGATCGTGGCCCAGGGGCCGGGGAACCTCGGCACGGGCACCGTGTGGGGCTTCTCGGGGACGGCCGCGGGCGAGGCGGTCAACGCGGCCTCGGTGCTCGGCGGCAGGCCGGTCGCGTCGCTGCGGATCTCGGAGGGCGACGCGCGCGAGCGTCACCGCGGGGTCTCGCACCATTCGATGACGGCTTACGGGAAGGTCGCTCTGGCGGCGGCGGACGTGCCGGTGCCCGACGAGCTGCCCGCGGACCTGGAGGGCAAGATCCGGTCGCAGCTGGAGGAGCTGCCCGAGCGGCACCGCCAGATCGAGATCGACTGCTCGGGCCTGGTCGAGGCGATGGAGGCGCTGCCGGTGAAGCTGTCCACCATGGGCAGAGGCCTCGACCGCGACCGCGTGTACTTCGTGGCGGCGGCGGCGGCGGGCCGACACGCGGCCCAGATGGCGAAGCGCCGCGACTAGACCGGCCCTCTTCAGCCTGGCTTCAGGTTCGTCGCGCTAGCGTCGAAACCAGGGGCCCTTTCCCAGCGCCGCAACGCTCTTTCGGCGTGCGTCCGAACGTCGCTCACTTCAGCTCCGCTTCAGGTTCCCCGCGCTACGGTCGAAAACCGGGGGCCCAACCCCGGGGCCCGAATGCCCCTTCGGGGTGCGCCGCGACCAGCAGACGAAGCGAAACGCCCGCGCTTTCGCGCGGGCGTCGCTCGTGTTCGGTTCGCTAGAGCACGAACAGGACCAGGATCCACACCCCGATGACCCCCGCCAGCGCGAGCGCCAGGACCCAGGTCGGGACCGTGTACTCGCCGCGGCGGTTGCGTGCGATCTCTTCGCGGATGCGGGCGGTCCGCCGCTCGTAGACCGCGACCGGGTCGAGGGACGGGAGCGGACCGCGCCTTCCGGTCCGCTCCTCCCCCTGCGTCGTCTCTTCCTGCTGGTCGGACACTCGTGCCTCACATGCTGGCGATGAGCTTGTCGACCCGCTCGTCGCGGGAGCGGAACGGGTCCTTGCACAGGACCGTGCGCTGCGCCTGGTCGTTGAGCTTCAGGTGGACCCAGTCCACCGTGAAGTCGCGGCGCTTCTCCTGCGCCTTGCGGATGAACTCGCCGCGCAGGCGCGCGCGCGTGGTCTGCGGCGGGACCTCCTTGGCCTCGAAGACCTCCACGTCCTGCGTGATCCGCTCGGCCTCGCCGCGCTTCTCCATCAGGTGGTGCAGGCCCCGGCCGCGTCGGATGTCGTGGTAGGCCAGGTCGAGCTGCGCGACGCGCGGGCTCGACAGGGCCAGGCCGCGCTTCTCGCGGTAGCGCTCGATGAGCTTGTACTTGGCGACCCAGTCGATCTCGCGCGAGACCGCGTCGAGATTCTCGGAGTCGACGGCGTCGAGGACGCGGCCCCACAGCTCGATGACGCGCTTGGTGGTCGCGTCGGCGCCGCGCTGGTCGACGAAGTCGATGGCCTTGCTGAGGTATTCGCGCTGGATGTCCAATGCGGAGGCCTCGCGGCCGCTCGCGAGACGCACCAGTCGCTTGCCGGTCGTGTCGTGGCTGATCTCGCGGATGGCCCGGATCGGGTTCTCCAGGGTGAGGTCGCGCATCGTCACGCCGGTCTCGATCATCCGGAGCACGAGGTCGGCCGAGCCGACCTTGAGCAGGGTGGTGATCTCGTTGATGTTGGAGTCGCCGACGATGACGTGGAGGCGCCGGTAGCGCTCGGCGTCGGCGTGCGGCTCGTCGCGGGTGTTGATGATCGGGCGCGAGCGGGTGGTCGCCGAGGAGACGCCCTCCCAGATGTGCTCGGCGCGCTGGGAGAGGCAGAACCGGGCCCCGCGCGGGGTCTGGAGGACCTTCCCGGCGCCGCAGATGAGCTGGCGGGTGACCAGGAACGGGATGAGGACCTCGGCGAGGCGGCCGAATTCGCCGTGTCGGCTGACGAGGTAGTTCTCGTGGCAGCCGTACGAGTTGCCGGCGGAGTCGGTGTTGTTCTTGAACAGGTAGATGTCGCCGGCGATGCCTTCGTCGTGGAGGCGCTTCTCGGCGTCGATCATGAGGCCTTCGAGGATGCGCTCACCGGCCCGGTCGTGTTTGACCAGGTCCTCGACCGAGTCGCACTCGGGGGTGGCGTACTCGGGGTGGGAGCCCACATCGAGGTAGAGGCGGGCGCCGTTGCGGAGGAACACGTTGGAGGAGCGGCCCCAGGAGACCACTCGCCTGAAGAGGTAGCGGGCCACTTCGTCCGGAGACAGGCGTCGCTGTCCCCTGAAGGTGCAAGTGACCCCGTATTCGGTCTCCAGTCCGAAAATGCGCCTGTCCATGTCGAAAACCCTACCCCGATTCGGTTGAGGAGAACACCCCTCGCGGTCGAACGGTTCCGTACCGCGACGGGTACTATGGAGATTGTTCGCTGATCGGCGGTTCACACCGGTTGCAGTCGGTGCGGGCCGCCCCGTCGGTCCGTCCACTTGAGTGGGACGAAGCCGTCTCGGTAGAGCGTCGGCGGAATGGTCGGAGCGGTGGGGACCGGACCCGAGCGGTTCAGCTGTGGCGCGGATACCCGCTCGGGCCGGTCTCAAGCGATGCCGCCGGATCGGGCGGTCAGGACTCCTGGGGGTCGGGGGCCTCGCCGTCGCTGGAGGCGGCCTCCGGATCGGGTTCGGCCTCTGATTCGGTCTCGGTTTCGGCGCTGGGCATGAGCGCTTCGAGGGCGAGGCCTTCGATGCGCCGGAACGCCCGGCCGGGACGGGCCCGTTCGAGGACCGCGACCTCCAGGACGTCGGTGGTCAGCTCCCTGCGGGTGCCGTTGCCGCCGTCCGAGGAGAGGGCCTGCAGCGCCAGCGCGAACGCGTCGGCGAGCGGGGCCTCGAAGTCGTGGCCTTCGGCGAGGACTTCCTTCAGCGAGTCGGCGGCGCCGCCCATGGCGAGGTAGCCGGGTTCGTCGTTGATCGAGCCGTCGAAAGTGAGCCGGTAAAGCTCGTCGGCCTCGGGGCTGGTCCCGACGCCGGCGACGCAGATCTCGACCTCGAAGGGCTTGGTCTGCTCCGAGAAGATCCCGCCGAGGGTCTGCGCGTAGGCCTTGGCGAGCGTGGCGGCGTTGACGTCGCGGCGGTCGTAGGAGTAGCCGCGCAGGTCGGCCATCCGGACGCCGGCGGTGCGCAGGTTCTCGAACTCGTTGTACTTGCCGACGGCGGCGAAGCCGATGCGGTCGTAGAGCTCGTAGACCTTGTGGAGGGCCGAGGAGACGTTCTCGGCGACGAGCAGGACGCCGTCGGCGCAGGAGAGCACCACGACGTTGCGGCCGCGGGAGATGTTCTTGCGGGCGAATTCGGCCCGGTCCCGCATGATCTGTTCGGGACTGGTGTAGAACTGCATGGCCATGTCCGGCTCCTCTCCTTATCCGTAGGGGTTCTCGGTGCGGGCCGCGATGACCGCGCGGGCGACGTCGGCGACGACGGCCTCGTCGATCCGCTTGGAGCCTTCGGCTGTGGCGGTCATGACCACGGGGTAGAGGTCGCGGGTCGGGTCGGGTCCGCCGGTGGCGGAGTCGTCGTCGGCCGCGTCGTAGAGGGACTCGACGGCGATCTTGACGGCGTCGTCGGTGGAAATGTCCCGGTGGTAGCGCTTCTTGAGCGAGCTCTTGGCGAAGATCGATCCCGAGCCGATCGAGTCGTAGTCGCGTTCGGCGTAGATGCCGCCGACGACGTCGAAGCTGTAGATCTTCCCGGCTTCGGGGATCGAGGGCGCGTCGACGTCGAAGCCCGCGAACAGGGGAACGACCGCGAGGCCCTGGAGTGCTATGCCGAGGTTGCCGCGCAGCATGGTGGCGAGGCGGTTGGCCTTGCCGTTCAAGGTGAGCGGTGCGCCTTCGATCTTCTCGTAGTGTTCGAGTTCGAGCTGGTAGAGCTTGACCAGTTCGATGCCGAGGCCGGCCGTGCCCGCGATGCCGACGAGCGAGTAGCCGTCCGCGGGGAAGACCTTCTCGATGTCGCGGCTGGAGATGTAGTTGCCCATCGTGGCCCGGCGGTCGCCTGCCATGACCACGCCTTCGGCGGTGCGCAGGGCGACGATCGTGGTGGCGTGGGCGCTGACGGAGGCGAAGTCGCCCGGCGGCAGGGGCCTTCGCCCCGGCAGCATCTCAGGTGCCACCTGCATGAGGAACTCCGAGAAGGAGGAGGTTCCAGCCGTCATATACGCGTTGGGCAGTTTGCCCGGGAATCCTTGACCTGTCACGACATGACCTCCCTGATCCTCTATTCAAAAAACGCGGCTCGCCGCTTCGTCCCGCGGGGCCGGAGGGTCGCCGGTGGGGGCAAGACCCCCGATGCGCCTGAAGGCGTCGCACCAGGTGGCCCTGTCACCGGCAGGGGGCTTACTGGCCGCCCTTTTGCACGAACGAGCGGACGAATTCCTCGGAGTTGGTCTCCAGGACCTCGTCGATCTCGTCGAGCAGGTCGTCGACTTCTTCGGTGATGGCTTCGTGCCGTTCGGCGATCTCGGGGTCTACAGCGGCCTCAGTGGTTTCGGCGTCTGCTTCCTGCCGAGACCGCTGTGACTGCGACTGCCCGCCGGAGTCCTTCGCTGCCATAGCTCTTCCCTCCTACCTCGTCGGTGCTTAAACCGTACCGCGAGAGTACGACAGCACGCCAGATACGACGCTGTACCGCTGTGTAATATTCCCGCGACAGTTTCGGTCCGCTAGTCGGCCGTGATGACGTCGAGGAGGTCCTTGGCCGCCTCGCACCGTTCGAACAGCTCCCCCACATGGGCTTTGGTGCCCTTCTCGGGCTCCATCATGGGCACTCGCACGAGCGAGTCGGCGCCGACGTCGAAGATGACCGAGTCCCACGAGGCCGCGACGACTTCGGAGGGGTAGCGGGCGAGGCACCGGCCGCGGAAGAACGCGCGGGTGTCGCTGGGCGGCTCGGTCATCGCGTCGATGATCTCGGTGTCGGTGAGGAGCCGCTTCATCTTGCCGCGGGCCACCAGGCGGTGGTAGAGGCCCTTCTCGGGGCGCACGTCGTGGTACTGGAGGTCGATGGCCTGGAGCTTGGCGGCGCCCCAGTCGAGGTTCTCGCGCTCGCGGTAGCGGTCGAGGAGCGAGAGCTTGGCGGGCCAGTCGAGCATGTCGGCCAGTTCCATCGGGTCGCGCGCCAGCGCGTCGAGGACGTACGCCCAGCGGTCGAGGACCTCGCGGGTGTCGGGGTCGGTGTCGGCGCCGCAGTAGGCCTCGGCCTGCTCCAGGATGGACATCTGGAGTTCGATCGCGGTGAGGCGCTTGCCGTTGCGCAGTTCGATCTTGTGCCTGAGGCTCGGGTCGTGGGAGACGGCGCGCAGTTCGGCGACGGGCTCTGCGATGGCGAGGGAGCCGTCGAAGGCGCCGGACTCGATCATGGCGAGCACGATCGAGGCGGTGCCGACCTTGAGGTAGGTGGCGTACTCGGCGAGGTTGGCGTCGCCGATGATGACGTGGAGGCGCCGGTAGCGCTCGGCGTCGGCGTGCGGCTCGTCGCGCGTGTTGATGATCGGGCGCTTGAGCGTGGTCTCCAGGCCCACTTCGACTTCGAAGAAGTCGGCGCGCTGGGAGATCTGGTACCGGTGCTCGGAGGCGTCCTGTCCGATGCCGATGCGCCCGGCGCCGGCGAAGATCTGGCGGGTGACCAGGAACGGCGTGAAGTGGGCGACGATGTCGGCGAAGGGGGTCTGGCGCGACATGAGGTAGTTCTCGTGCGCGCCGTAGGAGGCGCCCTTGTTGTCGGTGTTGTTCTTGTACAGGTTGATCGGACCGATGCCGGGGGTGTGGGCCGCGCGGAGGGCGGCTTCGGCCATGGTCATCTCGCCGGCCTTGTCGAACAGGACGATCTCGCGCGGGTTGGTGACCTCGGGGGTCGAGTACTCGGGGTGCGCGTGGTCGACGTAGAGGCGGGCGCCGTTGGTGAGGATGACGTTGGCGAGACCGGAGTCCTCGTCGGCGAGGTTCTCGGCGGGGTCGTAGAGCGCCCCGGTGTAGGTGAAACCGCGCGCGTCGCGCAGGGGGGTCTCCTCCTCGTAGTCCCACCTGGCGCGGCCGCCCTTGGAGAGCTCGGGGCGCGCGGCGTAGGCGTTGACGATCTGCGAAGAGGTCACCATCGGGTTGGCCCCCGGCTGGCCCGGCACGGAGATCCCGTATTCGATCTCGGTGCCCATAATGCGGCGTACGGTCATGCTTTCGAGCCTAGTCCGTTCCGGCGCGCTTCCGCTTCCTCCGATCAAGGAGGTTTGGATTTCCCGGCCGTCGGTCCGCGCTTGGTTCATGGTGTTCGGTTACCCGCGCGGGCTGCGTCGACACGTGGTGGGCGGAAGCGGCACCGGCCGGCGGGTCGCCCCGCCGGCCGGTCGCCATAGTCGTGGTGTTCTACAGACGGTGTTCCCGGTACCCTGCGTTTCGCTACAGGTACTGACCGGTGTTCGACACGGTGTCGATGCTGCGGCCGGAGTCGGGGCCCTTGCCGGAGACGAGCGTGCGGATGTAGACGATCCGCTCGCCCTTCTTGCCGGAGATGCGGGCCCAGTCGTCGGGGTTGGTGGTGTTGGGCAGGTCCTCGTTCTCGCGGAACTCGTCGACGGTGGCGTCGATGAGGTGCGTCAGCCGGATGCCCTTGGACTGGTGGGTCAGGAAGTCCTTGATGGCCATCTTCTTCGCGCGCGCGACGATGTTCTCGATCATCGCGCCGGAGTTGAAGTCCTTGAAGTAGAGGACTTCCTTGTCGCCGTCGGCGTAGGTGACCTCGAGGAACCGGTTCTCGTCCACTTCGGAGTACATGCGCTCGACGACGGCCTGGATCATCGCCCTGACGGTGCCGTCGCGGTCCTTGTCGTGCTCGCGGAGGTCGTCGTCGTGCAGCGGCAGGGTCGTGGTGATGTACTTCGAGAAGATGTCCTTGGCCGATTCGGCGTCGGGCCGCTCGATCTTGATCTTGACGTCCAGGCGGCCGGGCCGCAGGATCGCCGGGTCGATCATGTCCTCGCGGTTGGAGGCGCCGATGACGATGACGTTCTCCAGGCCCTCCACGCCGTCGATCTCCGACAGCAGCTGGGGGACGATCGTGTTCTCGACGTCGGAGGAGACGCCCGATCCGCGCGTGCGGAATATGGAGTCCATCTCGTCGAAGAAGACGATGACGGGCATGCCCTCGCTGGCCTTCTCGCGAGCGCGCTGGAAGACCAGGCGGATGTGCCGCTCGGTCTCGCCGACGTACTTGTTGAGCAGCTCGGGGCCCTTGATGTTGAGGAAGTAGGAGCGCCCGGAGGCCTCCTCGCCGCGCATCTCCGCGACCTTCTTGGCCAGCGAGTTGGCGACGGCCTTGGCGATGAGGGTCTTGCCGCAGCCGGGCGGGCCGTAGAGCAGGATGCCCTTGGGCGCGCGCAGCTCGTGCTCGCGGAACAGGTCGGCGTGCAGGAACGGCAGCTCGACGGCGTCGCGGATCATCTCGATCTGGCCGTCGAGGCCGCCGATGTCGTAGTAGTCGACGTCGGGCACCTCTTCGAGGACCAGCTCCTCGACCTCGCTCTTCTGGATGCGCTCGTAGGCGTATCCGGCGCGGGGCTCGATCATGACCGAGTCGCCGGCGCGCAAGGGCGAGTTGATGAGGGCGTCCGAGAGCAGCACGACCCGCTCTTCGTCCGCGTGGCTGGTCACCAGGGCCCGGTCCGGTGGACCGCCCGGGGTCTCGATGAGCTCTTTGAGCGTCACGACCTCGCCGATGCGCTCGTAGTCGAGCACCTCGACGACGTTCATGGCATCGTTGAGCAGCACTTCCTGTCCGCGCTCGAGCTCGTCGACGTCGATCGACGGCGCGAGCGAGACGCGGAACTTCCTCCCGGAGGTGAAGACGTCGACGGTGCCGTCTTCACGGGCCCCCAGGAACACGCCGTAGCCGGACGGCGGCTGGGCGAGTCGGTCGATTTCTTCCTTGAGCGAGACGATCTGCTCGCGGGCCTCCTTCAAGGTGGCCACGAGTCGCTCGTTCTGCTCCGACAAACGATCGATCTGGGACTGCGCGGCCGAGAGCCGCTCCTCCAGAATGTGCATGTGTCGGGGCGTTTCGGTGAGACGGCGCCGAGCCGCGGCCAGTTCTTCCTGGAGCTCTTCGACCTGTCCTGACAGTTCGTCGTGCTCTGAGCCCTGGCCCAGGTTCTGTCGACGGTCATCGTTGCTGCGTGCCACGGGTCACACCTCCCGAGAGAGTGTTCGTACTCCAACCGTAGCTGGCTGGGGACGCCAATAGTAAGACTCGACACCGACATTGCGCCAGCTTCTTCACGGCAATTAATCTGGGGGACATGGCTGAGGAACGTGAACTCGAAGTATCGATCGACCAGGACGCCTGCACCGGGGACGGGCTGTGCGTGCAGTACGCGCCTACGGTTTTCGAGTTCGACATCGACGGCCTTGCCTACGTCAAGGACACCGACGGCGAGCTGTTGACTACCGCGGGTTCGCAAGTCATGGTCCCTGAGCACCTGCGACTGGACATTGTGAACGCGGCTCACGACTGCCCGGGCGAGTGCATCTACGTCCGCGACCGGGCCGACAAGACCGCCGTGGCCGGGCCCGGCGCCGACGATTAGGCGGAGGCGGCAACGCGGGCCCGCTCCTCGACCGGCCCGCGCCGTCCCGTTTCGGCGCTTCGATAGTCGTGAATCCGACTCATGAAGTGGCCGGATTGTTACGTCGTGTTACGTCTCGTCGGCCGGCGTCTCGGGCGCGTCGGTGGTCTCGGCCAGACGGGCCTCGACCCCCGCCTCGACTTCCGCGGCGAACCGCTCCTTGCGCTCGCGCAGCGCCTGCTGGCCCTTGGAGGGCTTGAGCTTCCGCGTCGGGGCCACCGTGCCGGGGGCGAGCTTGCGGGCGGTGATGAGGAACGCGGTGTGGGCGATCATGCGGTGGTCGGGGCGCACCGCCAGGCCCTCGAGGTGCCAGCCGCGGATGAGCGACTCCCAGGCCTCGGGCTCGGTGAAGGTCCTGCGCTCGCGCAGGGCCTCGACGAGCTCGGACATCTGCGTGGTGGTGGCGACGTAGCCGATGAAGACCCCGCCGGGCCGGAGGATGCGCTCCACAGTGTCCAGCACGTCCCAGGGCGAGAGCATGTCGAGCACGACCCGGTCGACCGGCTCGAGGTCGGCCTCGGCCACGTCCCCCACCGTCAGGGTCCAGTGCTCGGGGACCTCGCCGTAGTAGCCCGCGACGTTCTCCTGCGCGATCTTCGCGAAGTCCTCGCGCAGCTCCCAGGAGTAGACGTGCCCGGTGGGACCGGTCGCGCGCAGGAGCCAGTTGGTCAGCGCGCCCGAACCGGCGCCGGCCTCGACCACTCGCGAGCCGGGGTAGATGTCCCCGAACGTGAGGATCTGGGCGATGTCCTTGGGGTAGATGACCTGGGCGCCGCGGCGCATCGACAGGCCGTAGTCCGGCAGGAGCGGGCGCAGCGCCAGGTAGGCGGTGCCGCCCTCGGTGGTGACGGTGACGCCGTCGGGCCTGCCGATGAGGTCGTCGTGGAAGAGCCTGCCCCGGTGGGTGTGAAACGCGCCGCCCTCCGCGAGGGTGATGGTGGCCTTGCGGCCCTTAGCGTCGGTCAGCTGGACCCGGTTGCCCGGCTCCAGCAGGTCAGATGCCACGTCGCGTGTCTCCTTCAGTAGGTCCGAAGCATCTTAACGGAGGGCTTTGACCACGTCGGCGGTGTAGAGCAGGCCTGTCAGGCGGCCCTCATCGACGACGAAGAACCGCTCCGCGCCGCTCTTGCCGATCGCGTCCACCAGCGCCTGGCCCTTGAGTTCGGCGCCGATCCCGGGGATCTGCTCCGCCGACTTGAGCAGCCCGGAGAGGGGCATCGCGGCGACCTGGCCGGGCGGTACGGCGTCGGCGGCGGTGCGGTCGAGGACGCCGACGGGGCGGTCGGCCACGGCGACGATCTCGCGGCCCGAGGCGGCCGAGAGCGCCTCGCCGAGGGTCGCCTCGGCGGGCACGAGCGCCACCGGGCGCGCGAGCGCGGCGGCGTCGAGGGCCTTGACGCGCGGCCCCATGCGGGAGGCGCGGATCGCGGAAGAGGCTCCCCGCCACAACTCGAAGGAGACGAAGAGCAGCAGGATGATGCCGATCATGGAGAACCAGTTCGCCGCGTAGAGCCACAGGCCCGCGGCGACCGTGGCGACGGCGACGACGCGTCCGGCCCAGCCCGCGTAGCGGTAGCCGGTCCACCGGTCGCCGGTGGCGGCCCAGATGCCGGCCTGGAGGGCCTTGCCGCCGTCGAGCGGCAGTCCGGGCAGGAGGTTGTAGACGGCGACGAGGAGGTTCGCGACGCAGATCTGGAAGCACAGCTGCCAGGCGAGGGAGCCGGCGCTGGTGGCGAAGAGCCCGAGGAGGCCCAGGACGCCGAGGACTGCTGAGACGGCCGGGCCCGCCAGCGCGATGGCGGCGGCGGTGCCGGGGCGGGAGGCCTCGCGTTCCATCTCGGTGAAGCCGCCGAGGGCGTCGAGGTTGATCTGGCGCACGCCGATGCCGGCGCGCAGGCTCACCAGGGCGTGGCCGAGTTCGTGGAGGAAGACGGAGACGAGGAGGGTCACCGCGAAGAGCGCGGCCACGAGCAGGGAGGCGACGGCGCTGAGGCCCGGGACCGAGCGCTGCACGATGGGCGCGTAGACGGCGACGACGAGGGCGGCCAGGAGCAGCCAGGTGTAGCCGAGCGTGACGGGAATGCCCTTGAAGCGGACGAGCGTGAATCCGGATCGGCGGAAGGCCAGGACGTTGGTTGACATCGGCGGCAATGCTACGCGCCCGGACGGGCGGTCTCGGTGCTGCGCGGGCCGGTGCGCGCGGTGGCGGGGATTCCGATCCGGTGGGGGTGCTCGTCCCTAGGCGGGCCGGACCCTGAAGGCGTAGGTCTTGTAGGGCATCGCGAAGGCCTCGCTTCCGGCCAGTTCGGGGTGGCTGTCGATGACGTCGTCGACGGCCGCGACGATGCGCCGTCGCCCGGCGTCGTCGGCGGTGAGGTAGTAGGAGCGGGACTGGACCAGGCGGATCAGGCGGGGCCGGTCCAGGGGCATCTCGTGGTGGAAGCACCGGTGTTCGGCTTCGCCGAAATCGGGGCCGAAGTAGCCGGGTTCGGTCGCGCCGAGGCCGTCGATCTCGCCCGGGGAGGAGCCGATGGCCTCGGTCAGGGCGCGGACCCAGGGGACCGACTCGTCGCGGATGTTCCAGATGGGGGCGAGGATGCCGTCGGGACGCAGGGCGCGGCGCAGTTCGGGGAGGGCCCTCGGGCGGTCGAACCAGTGGAAGGACTGGCCGGCGGTGATGGCGCCGGCGCCGGCGTCGGGCACGGGGAGTGCTTCGGCCGATCCGGCGAGGGCCGCGGTGAGGCCGGGGCTGGAGGCGGTGAGCTTGGCGCGCATCTGGTCATCGGGTTCGACCGCGGTCACGCGGTGCCCCAGGCCGATGAGCACGCGGGTGAGCAGTCCGGTCCCGGCGCCGATGTCGAGGACGTCCTTCTCGGCGTCGCCGATCTGCCAGCGCAGGGCTTCGGCGGGGTAGGTGGGGCGTATCGAGTCGTAGAGGTCGGCGGCCTGGCCGAAGGACAGCGCCTGCTTGCGGGGATCGGGGGCGGACTGCGTCGCGGCATCGGTGCTCATGCCGCTTAACAGTACACCCGTTATGTTACAGCGCGGGTCCGGCCGTTCGGATTGTCGGTGCACCGCTTTATGCTCGGAGGATGTCGAACGCCACCCGCCCGAGCCAGCTCTCCCCCTCGCGCGCCAACGACTTCAAGCAGTGCCCGCTGCTGTACCGGTTCCGGGCTGTCGACCGCCTCCCCGAGCCGCCCTCGCGCGCGCAGGTGCAGGGCACGCTGGTCCACGCGGTGCTGGAGCGGCTCTACGAGCTCGACGCCGGGAAGCGCACCCCCGCCCAGGCGCTGGCGATGATCGAGCCGGAGTGGTCGAAGCTCCAGGCGAACCAGGAGTACGCGGCGCTGTTCGACGACCTGGACGACGAGTCGGGCTGGCTGCGCAACGTCAGGGGCCTGGTCGAGACGTACTTCAGCATGGAGGACCCCCAGCGGCTCCAGCCGCACCGCACCGAGTGCCTGGTGGCGACCACGCTCGACGACGGGACGCAGCTCAAGGGCTTCATCGACCGCGCCGACGTCAACCCGGCCGGGCTGGTGCGCCTGGTGGACTACAAGACCGGGAAGCGCCCGCCGGACCGCTTCGCGGACAAGGCGCTGTTCCAGATGAAGTTCTACGCCCTGGTGTGGTGGCGCACCCGCGGCTCGGTGCCGACCCTGCTGCGCCTGATGTACCTCGGCGACGGCCAGGTGCTCGACTACTCCCCCGACGAGCGCGAGCTGGTCGCCTTCGAGCGGACCCTCAAGGCCCTGTGGGCCTCGATGCGCGAGGCGATCGCCACGGGCGAGTTCCGGCCGCAGAAGTCGAAGCTGTGCGGCTGGTGCGCCCACCAGAAGCTGTGCCCGGAGTTCGGGGGCGAGCCGCCGGCGTATCCGCTGCCGACGGTCCTTCCAGGACTCGAGATGCCTCCTACCTGAGGCGGACGCGGGGATCATTCTCTCGTTCGATGAAACGCGAGTTAACGGCAGATACGGTATAGAGCGTGCAAGCCGCCTCCTCGTTCCGCCGTCTCCGGCGATGGCTCCAAGAGCGCCCGTTCGCGGCCGACTGCCTGCTCGCGGTCGCCCTCGCGGGCAGCTACGCGGGCTTCTACACCGCCGGCGTCCAGCTGAACCCGGACTACGCGTTCTCGTGGGCCGAAGTCGGCATGATCTCGGTCCCGTTCATCGTGATCTGCCTGCGGCGCCGGTGGCTGTGGGGCGGCATCGTCCTCGGACTGGCCATCCTGTCGGGGGCGGTCTTCATCGATCCGTTCCAGAGCATGGGCGCCGACGGCGGGATCGGGTTCTTCGTCCTGACCTACACGGCCGCGGCCTACCGGAGCCTGGGGCGGGCGCTGTTCGCCGCCGCGGCGATATGGATCCCGGTCTCGATGGTCATCTACCTCATGACCGCGGGCGATTACGTCGCCAACACCGTCCTCGCCCTGCTCAACCTCGTCCTGGCCGTCACGGTGTTCTGGATCGGATGGGTCGTGCGCAACCGGCGCGAACACGTCGAGGAGCTCTCCGAGCGGGCCCGGATGGCCGAGGAGCGCCAGGACGCCCTGGCCGCCCAGGCCGTGGCCGACGAGCAGCGGCGCATCGCCCGCGAACTCCACGACGTCGTGGCGCACCACATCTCGGTCATAGGCGTCATGTCCGAAGGGGCCAAACGGGTCCTGCGCACCGACCCCGACGCGGCCGAGGAGGCGCTGACGACGGTGAACCAGACCGCCCGCACCGCGCTGCGCGAGATGCGCGACATCCTCACCGTCCTGCGGCAGGGACACGACGAAGCCGGCAGCGCCGACCTCGAGCCGCAGCCTACAGTGGACTCGTTGCGGGCGCTCGTCGCGCAGACCAAGGACGCCGGCCTGCCGGTGCGCTACACCGTCCGCGGCGAGGAGTACCCGCTGCCGACGGGCGTCAGCCTGGCGGTCTACCGCATCGCCCAGGAGGCGCTGACGAACACGCTCAAGCACGCCGGCTCGCACGCCAGGGCCGGGGTCGTCCTCGACTACGGCGACGCCGAGTTCCGGATCTCGGTCGGCGACTCGGGCCGGGGCGCCCCCGTCGTCGCGGAGTTCGCCGGCGGCCACGGGCTCATCGGCATGAGGGAGCGCGCCACCTTGTACGGCGGCACCCTCGAAGTCGGGCCCCGGCCCGGCGGCGGCTACCTCGTCGAGGCCCGCTTCCCCAAGAACGCCCACCTCCAGGGAGCCACCCGATGACCGAACGGCCGATCCGGCTGCTGCTCGCCGACGACCAGCAACTGCTGCGCGCGGGATTCAAGATGGTGCTCGGCGCCGAGACCGACATCGACATCGTGGGCGAGGCCGGCGACGGCGTCGAGGCCTTCGAGCTCACCCGCCGCCTCCTGCCCGACGTCGTCCTCATGGACATCCGCATGCCCCGGCGCGACGGCGTCGCCGCCACGGCCGACATCGTCGAGGCGAACCTGCCCACCCGGGTCCTGGTGCTGACCACGTTCGACCTGGACGAGTACGTCGTGGGCGCGCTGCGCGCCGGCGCGGCCGGGTTCCTCACCAAGGACGCCCCCGCGGCGGACCTGGTCGAGGCCATCCGCACCGTCCACCACGGCGGCGCGGTCGTCGCCCCGCACATCCTCTCGACCCTGCTCGGCCGCTTCGCCGAGCACCGCGGCGCCGAGAGCGACCGCAGCCCGGCCATCCTCGACGCCCTCACCGCGCGCGAGCGCGAGGTGCTCCTGCTGCTGTCGAAGGGCCTGACGAACGCCGAGATCGCCGACGCGCTCACCGTCGGCGAGACCACGGTCAAGACCCATGTGGGGCACCTGCTCACCAAGCTCGGCGTCCGCGACCGGGTCCAGGCCGTCGTCCTCGCCTACGAGAGCGGCCTGGTCAAGCCCGGCGGCGACGAGCGCTGACGCCGGCGGGCCGTACCCGGCGAAGGTAGTACCGCGGTACGGCCCCCTCCGCCTTCCGACGTACTCGAAGACCGTTCTCAAAGTGGATGCACGCCCGCCCGGGCTCCAATATCGTCGAAACTGATCAGTCGAACCACGACGTCACTTGACATCAGGTATGATGTCATAATCTGACGCATCGACGTCACCGATAGGCACCACCAATAGCACCCACCGTCCGCGAGCGGCGTCTCGCGGGCAAGGAACGCAGCAAACCGAATCCCTCGGTACATCGACACCTTCTTCGAAAGCGAGAGCGTCGTGTCCACCGCATCCCCCGTCAAAACCACAGCCGTAGCGGCCCAAGGCGTCTGGAAAGCCTACGGCCAGGGCGAGGCCCAGGTCGTCGCCCTGCGCGACGTCTCGGTCGAATTCGCCTCGGGCGCCTTCACCGCCATCATGGGCCCCTCCGGGTCCGGCAAGTCCACGCTCATGCACTGCCTCGCCGGCCTCGACACCACCGACCGCGGCACCGTCGGCATCGGCGACACCACCATCACCGGCCTCGGCGACAAAGCGCTGACCAAGCTGCGCCGCGACAAGATCGGCTTCATCTTCCAGCAGTTCAACCTGCTCCCGACGCTGACGGCCGAAGAGAACATCACGCTCCCGCTGGCGATCGCCGGCGCCAAGGCCGACCCCGACTGGATCAAGCGGATCATCCACACCCTGGACCTGACCGACCGCCTGTCCCACAAGCCGACCGAGCTCTCGGGCGGCCAGCAACAGCGCGTCGCCTGCGCCCGGGCCCTCGCCTCGCGCCCCGAGGTCGTCTTCGCCGACGAGCCCACCGGCAACCTCGACACCCGCTCCGGCGCCGAGGTCCTGAACTTCCTGCGCACCAGCGTCGACGACTTCGGGCAGACCATCGTCATGGTCACCCACGACCCGAACGCCGCCGCCTACGCCGACCGCGTGGTCTTCCTCGCCGACGGCCAGATCGTAGAGGACATGGCCGACCCGACCGCCGACAAGGTCATCGACAAGATGAAGCACTTCGAGGAACTCGTCGCCGCCGCCCAAGGGGAGAACGCCTAGCCATGCTGCGCGCCACCCTCAAGGGCATGGCCAGCCGCAAAGCCCGCCTCGTCCTCACCAGTCTCGCGGTAGTCCTCGGCACCATGTTCGTCGCCGCCGCGATGGTCCTGACCTCCACGATGGAGAAATCCGTCAGCGGCGTCATCGCCGACGCCTACCAGGGCGTCGACACCGTGATCACCAACGGCACCGACCCGGCCGCAGCCCAGGGCAACACGCCCAGCGCGGCCACCGTCCCGGCCGACGTCCTCGACCGGGTCGCAGGCGTCGACGGCGTCGACCGCGCCGTAGGCGAAGTCTCCGGACAGGTCAACGCCATCGGCTCGAACGGCAAGCTCGTCGGCACCTTCGCCCCCACCATCGCCCTGACCTGGGACAGCGGCGACGACTCCGGCTACATCGAGTTCCACGAGGGCGACGGACCCGCGGCCGACGGCGAAGTCGCCGTCTCCGCCAAGTTCGTCGCCGACTCCGGACTCGACATCGGCGACACCGTCACCGCCTACTCCTACACCGCCGACCGCACCGACTTCGAGATCGTCGGCGTCTACGGCCTCTCCGGCGACCGCGACTCACTCGCCGGCGAAACCCAGATCATGTTCACCACCGCCGACGCGCAGCGGATGCTCCTCGAAGGCGAGGACGCGTTCACGACCGTCTACGCCTACGGCGACGCCTCCACCGACGACATCGCCGCCGCCATCGGATCCGACGAGTACCGGGTCCAGACCGGCGAAGAGGCCAGCGCGGAGGCCGCCGAGGGCTTCGCGGTCGTCGCCGACTTCATGGGCTACATCTTCCTCGGCTTCGGCCTGGTCGCGGTGTTCGTCTCGGTCTTCCTCATCATCAACACCTTCACGATCATCGTCGCCCAGCGCCAGCGGGAACTCGCACTGCTGCGCGCCATCGGCGCCGGACGCGGCCAAGTGGTCCGCTCGGTCCTGACCGAGGCCACGGTCATCGGCGTCCTCGCCTCCGTCGTCGGCCTCGGACTCGGGCTCCTGCTCGGCTGGGGTCTGTCGCAAGTGGTCAGTGCGACCATGATGGGCGGCCTGCCGGTCCAGCTCCTGATCCCGGCCACCACGATGTGGGCGCTGGTCGTGGGCATCGGCGTGACGGTGCTGTCGGCGCTGATCCCGGCCGTCAAGGCCTCCAGCGTGCCGCCGGTCGCCGCGATGCGAGAGGCGGTCAACCCGCCGAAACCGCTGCGCGGCATCACCATCGCCGGAGCGATCGTCTTCGCCGCCGGCACCGTCCTGATCGCGCTGGGGATGACCGACAACCTCGGCGGCGAGGAGCTCACGGGCATCCTCTCCGGCGTGGGCATCGCGTTCGTGGGCGTCACCATGCTCACCCCGATCCTGTCGCGACCACTGGTGGCGCTGCTCGGGGCGGTCATGTCGTGGAGCTTCTCGGGTCGTCTCGGCAAGCTCAACGCCGGGCGCAACCCGCGGCGCACCGCGATCACCGCCTCGGCGCTCATGATCGCCGTCGCGCTCATCACCGGTATCGCCACGCTCGTCTCCAGCATCAAGTCGACCACCGCCGAAGTGCTGGACCTGAACCTGAACTCGGACCTGATCGTCAGCGGCGCGCAAGGCGGGGCGAACATCCCCTCCTTCTCGCGCGAGACGCTCGCCGAGATCCGCGAACTTCCCGAGGTCGCGGCGGTCGGGGACGTCTACATGGACTTCTTCGGCACGCAGATCGACGGCGAGGACGCGCCGCTGGCCTCCAGTGAGGACCTGAACGCGGCGCTCGGCGTCTTCGGCGGCACCGTCGCCGAAGGGTCGGTCACCGACCTCGCCCCGAACTCGGTCGTGGTCGACGAGGGGACCGCCGAGGACCGGAACGTGGCCCTGGGCGACACGGTCGAGGTGACCTACGCCGACGGCGAGACCGCGCAGCTGGAGATCGCCGCGATCCTGGACGGGTACGACCTCACCAACGGCTGGTGGGTCTCGCCCGAGCAGATCGAGCACTTCACGCTGCCGAAGCCGATGCAGGCGTACATCCAGTTGGAGGACGGCGCCGACGCCGCGGTGGTCCAGAACGAGGTCGACGAGATCCTCGCCGACGAGCCGGAAGTGGGCGTCACCAACAACGCCGAATTCGTCGACCAGCAGACCAGCGGCCTGGACACGATCCTCGCGGCCGTGCAGATCCTGCTGGCGCTGGCGATGATCATCGCCGTCATCGGCGTGGTGAACACGCTGGTGCTGTCGGTCCTCGAACGCACCAAGGAACTGGGCCTGCTCCGGGCCGTGGGCATGACCCGCGGCCAGGTCAGGCGCATGATCATCGTCGAGAGCGTCATCATCTGCCTCTTCGGCGCCGTCTTGGGCATCGCGGTCGGGATCGGCCTGGGCTGGACCGTCCAGCGGGCGCTGGAGGACGAGGGCCTGACGAACTTCGCCCTGCCGTGGGGCCTCATCGTCATGTACCTGGCGGCGGCGGTGGCCGTGGGCCTGCTGGCCGCGATCGCGCCCGCCGCGAGGGCCGCGAAGCTCAACGTGCTCAACGCCATCGCCTACGAATAGCTTGACAGCCTGAACAGGAAACCAGGGATTGGGGCGGTGCCGGAAGGCGCCGCCCCTCTCTGCGTCCCCGACCGGTGACGCACCCGGCCGCACGGCCGACCCGCGGCGGCTCGGGCCTCGGCCGTTCGACCGACCCGAGGGCCGGTGCTCCGCCTCGCGGAGGAGCCGAACTCCGGCCCGCGGACCGAAGCGGGCGGCAGTGCAGCTCAATAGCCTTGTGGCAACAGGAAAGACACCCCGATCCGAAAGGGCCTCCCGTGCCACTCGCAACTCCCCCCGCTCCCCCGATCGTCCGCAACGCGGTCACCGCCTCCGGCCTGTGGCGCGCCTACGGCTCCGGCGAGGCTCAGGTCGTCGCCCTGCGGGACGTCTCGGTCGCGTTCGCGTCGGGCGCCTTCACCGCGATCATGGGCCCGTCGGGCTCGGGCAAGTCCACGCTCATGCACTGCCTCGCGGGCCTCGACACCACCGACCGCGGCACCGTGAACATCGGCGACACGGTCCTGACGGGCTTGGGCGACAAGGCGTTGACGAAGCTGCGCCGCGACAAGATCGGCTTCATCTTCCAGCAGTTCAACCTGCTGCCGACGCTGACGGCCGAGGAGAACATCCTCCTGCCCGCCTCGATCGCCGGCGCCAAGGCCGACCCCGCGTGGGTCAACCGCGTCATCGCCACGCTCGACCTGTCCGACCGCCTGTCCCACAAGCCGACCGAGCTCTCGGGCGGCCAGCAGCAGCGCGTCGCCTGCGCCCGGGCCCTCGCGACCCGTCCCGACGTGGTCTTCGCCGACGAGCCCACCGGCAACCTCGACACGCGTTCCAGCGCCGAGGTCCTGGGGTTCCTGCGCAAGTCCGTGGACGACTTCGGGCAGACCATCGTCATGGTCACCCACGACCCGAGCGCGGCGGCGTACGCCGACCGCGTGGTCTTCCTCGCCGACGGCCAGATCGTCCGGGACCTCCACGGGCCCACCGCCGACAGCGTCATCGACACCATGCGCGACTTCGAGAACGCGGTTCCCCTCGCCGGAAAGGCCGCGTAAGCCGTGTCGCAGCACAGCATGCTCCGTGCCACCCTGAAGGGCATGGCGGCCCGCAAGGCCCGCCTCGCCCTGACCAGCCTCGCCGTCGTGCTCGGTTCGGCGTTCATCGCCGCCGCGCTCGTCCTCACCGCCTCCATCAAGACCACCGTCGACGATCTCAACGGCGATTCCTACGCCGGCTCGGACGTGCTCGTCCAACCGGTCGAACCGGAGACCGCCGGCGAGCGGCACGTCCGCGACGGCGTTCCGGCGGACACGCTCGCGGCGGTCGAGGCCGCCGACGGCGTCGCCGACGTGAGCGCGACGGTCACCTGGATGGTCAACGCGATCGACGACAACGGCAAGGTCCTCGGCGGGTTCGCCCCGACGATGGCCGTCAACTGGGGCGACGAGTCGGTCGACCGCGAGCTGCGCGAAGGCCGCGCGCCCGAGTCCGACGACGAGGTCGCCGTCTCGGCCCAGTTCGTCGCCGACGCCGGTCTCGGCCTGGGCGACACCGTCACCGCCTATTCGCTGAGCACCGACGAGACCGTGTACGACATCGTCGGCGTCTTCGGCTATTCGGGCGACCGCGACTCCCTCGCGGGCGCCACCGAACTCGCGTTCACCACGGTCGAGGCGCAGCGCCTGGTCTTCGACGGGCGGGACATGTACACGGCGGTCGCCCTGACGGCCGCGGAAGGCACCTCCGCCGAGGAGCTGCTGCGGACGATCGAGCCGCTCATCGGGGACGAGTCCACGGCGATGACCTGGGACGCGTACATGGAGGAGACGAACGCCCGGGCGGCCCAGACCACCAACCTCATCGGATACTTCCTGCTCGGTTTCGGCCTCATCGCCGTGTTCGTCTCGGTGTTCCTCATCGCCAACACGTTCACCATCGTGATCGCGGGGCGGCTCAAGGAGATCGCGATGATGCGCGCCATCGGCGCGAGCCGCGGGCAGGTCATCCGGTCGGTCCTGGCCGAGGCGCTGCTCCTGGGCGCGGTGGCGTCCGTGGTCGGCGCCGCTCTCGGCATCGCCGCGGGGGCCGGACTCACCACGGTGGTCGCCAACAGCTTCCTCGACACCGGCGGCAGCAGCCTCACGGTGCCCGTCAGCGCCCCGATCGCGGCGATCGGCGTCGGCATCGCCGTCACCGTCCTGTCCGCGCTGGCGCCGGCGGTCCGCGCCTCCCGCATTCCGCCCGTCGAGGCCATGCGCTCGGCGGCCAAGGCCGACAAGCCGATCACGGTTCCCACGGTCGCGGGGGCCATCGTCACGGCCGTCGGCGTCACGGGGATCGCACTCGGCCTGACCGACTCGTTCGGCAGCGACCGCACCGACATGCTGGCGGCCGCCGTCGGGGCCGGCCTGGTGTTCGTCGGCGTCTCCCTGCTCACCGCCTGGCTCTCGAAGCCGCTCGTGTCGCTCCTGGGCCTGCTGTGGTCGTGGACGTTCGCCGGGAAGCTGGGGCGCCGCAACGCCTCTCGCAACCCGCGCCGCACCGCGGTCACCGCGGCCGCCCTCATGATCGGCGTGACCCTGGTGACCGCCACGGGAACACTGCTCACGAGCGTCGAGAAGAGCCTGGCCTCGCAGTTCGAGGACAACATCAGGGCCGAGCTGTTCATCACCGGTCCGGTCACCTCCTCGGTCCCGGCCACGTTCGACCCGGAGGTCATGGACGACCTGCGGGAGGTCGACGGCGTCGACGCCGCGGTCGACGTCTACTACGACCTCGCCCAGATCGACGGCACCGAGCAGTACGTCAACACCAGCTCCGACCTGCCCGGCATCGTCGAGCAGTTCGGCGGCGAGCTCCTCGAAGGATCGATGGGCGACATCGGAGAGGACGGCGTCGCCGTCAACGAGTGGAGCGCGAACGACCTCGGCGTCGGCGTCGGCGACACCGTCGAGGCGACGTTCACCCGGGGCACCGAGGCCCACGAGCTCACCGTGGTCGCGATCCTCGCCGACAACGAGGAGACCGACGGCTGGTACGTGAGCCCGAAGTACGCCGAGGAGTTCTACACGCCGGAGCCCAACCTCGGCCTGGTCGACGTCGCCGAAGGCGCCGACGTCGACGCGGTCACCGCCGAGGTCGAGACGCTCCTCGCGGACGAACCGGCCGTCAGCGTCCAGAACCACGAGGAGTACCTCTCGCAGCTGACGGTGTTCTTCGACTACGCCGTCATCGCGATCCAGCTGCTGCTGGGCCTGGCCATGGTCGTGGCGGTCATCGGCGTCATCAACACGCTGATCCTGTCGGTCCTGGAGCGCACCCGTGAGCTCGGGATGCTCCGCGCGATCGGCATGACCCGCGGCCAGACGGTCCGGATGGTCACCGTCGAGAGCGTCACGATCGCCCTGTTCGGCGCGGTCCTCGGCGTCGGCACGGGCCTGGTGCTGGGCTGGATCGTCCAGCTGGCGCTGGTCGACAGCGGCATCGATGAGTTCGCGGTCCCGACCGCGCTCATCGCCGGCTACCTGGCCGCGGCCGTCCTCGTCGGACTCCTCGCGGCCATCGCACCGGCGGTGCGGGCCTCGAAGGTCAACATCCTGGGCGCGATCGCCTACGAGTAGACCGCCGCACGCGTGAGCGGGGCGGGCCCGTCGGGCCCGCCCCGCTCACGCGTGCGATCAGGTCGCGGGCGTATCGAACTTGCCGGCCTCGAGGTTCTCCATGTCCTCCAGTTCGACGCCCTTGGTCTCCTTGACCATCTTGAGCACGAAGAAGAACGAGATGAGCGCGAACAGGGCGTACAGCCCGTAGGCCAGGAACAGCCCGGTCTTGGCCAGTTCGGGGAACGTGACCGTGATGAGCCAGTTGGAGATCCACTGCGCCGCGGCGGCCACGCCCAGCGCCGAGGCGCGGATGCGGTTGGAGAACATCTCCCCCAGCAGCACCCAGACGACCGGTCCCCAGGTGAACGCGAAACCGAAGACGAACACGTTCGCCGCGATGAGCGCGATGGTGCCTTCGGCGTCGCCGAGGACCGGGTTGTTCTCGGCGTCGACCGGCGCCGAGGCGAAGATGACCGCCATCGTGCCGAGGGCGATGAACATGGTCATCGAGCCCCACATCAGCAGCTTCTTGCGGCCGGCGCGGTCGACGAGGTAGATCGCGAGGATCGTACCGGCGATGTTGACGATCGAGTTGATGACGCTGGTGAGGAAGGCGTCGTTCTCGCTGAACCCGACGGACTGCCACAGCGACGTCGAGTAGTAGAAGATCACGTTGATGCCCACGAACTGCTGGAACATCGACAGGAAGATGCCGATCCAGACGATGGGCAGCAGTCCGAAGCGCGGGCCGCGCACGTCGGAGATCCGCGGCGGGTGGTCGCTGCTCAGGGTCCGCTGGATCTCCACGATCCGGTTGTCGACGTCCCCGCCGACGTACTTCGCGAGGGTCGCCTTGGCCTCGGCCAGCCGGTCCTTGGCCACCAGGTAGCGCGGCGATTCGGGGATGTTCAGCGAGAACATGAAGTAGACGAACGCCGGAACGGCCGCCGCCGCGAACATCCACCGCCAGGCCGTGCCGCCCCAGGGGACCTCGCCGCTGGCGCCGCCGGCCGAGGCCTGGATGCCGTAGTTGACGATGAGCGCGCCGAAGATGCCGAGCACGATGGCGAACTGCTGGAGCGAGCCGAGTCGCCCGCGCAGTTCGGCGGGCGCGATCTCGGCGATGTAGGCGGGGGCGATGACGCTGGCGGCACCGATGGCGAGACCGCCGACGACGCGCCAGACCGTCAGGTCGACCGGGCCGGTCGCGAGGGCGGAGCCGAGCGAGGTGATGAAGAAGACGATCGCCGCGATCATCATGACCTTGGGGCGACCGAGCTTGTTCGCGAGCGATCCGGCGAACCAGGCGCCGACCGCGCAGCCGAGCAGTGCGGAGGAGACCACGATCCCGGTCTCGACCGAGTTGATCCCCCACTGTGTCTCGAGCGCTCCGGTGGTCCCGTTGATCACCGCCGTGTCGTACCCGAACAGGAACCCGCCGAGCGCGGCGGCGATCGACACGAACAGCGCCGAACCCGTCCTCGCCTGCGGCTCGCCGCGCAGCAGACCGTCGTTGTCTGTGGTCATCACTCACTCCCGTAGGCGACTCGGTTCCGGTACCACACGTGCCGAAATCCTAAGCCGCATTTTGCCGTGAAGATCACGAATTGCCGTAATCGGAGCGGCTACCCGGAAGGGCCCGAGAGCGAACGCGGCGAAGCCGGGAGACGGCCGGCGACTGATCGGGGAGGCTCGCGCGACCCGGCTCGATGCCGAGGTCGGGCCAGTAGCAGACGGCCCCAGGGGTAGCCCCAGGACCCACTAATGTGACCTATTTAACTTGTGACGCACACTACGTGCGTTTCATCGATGTGTAACAATGGCTGGAGGGCATAACCCAGCCAACGAGCCTGCAACGGAGGAGGCCACGTGAGCACATTCTTCAGTGTCGTCGGAGCGATCGGCATCGCGATCGCACTCGTGACGGTGTCGCTACTGACATTCCTGGTCACCGGAGCGATTTTCGGTATCGGAGTCGGAGTGGCAAGACTCAGAGACGCGCTCTCGCCGGCTTCTTGAGCATGCGAAAGGCCCCCACCTCGCGGTGGGGGCCTTTCGCTATGTACATGTTTGGCGGTGTCCTGCTCTCCCACACCCTCTCGAGTGCAGTACCATCGGCGCTGGAAGCCGTAACGACCGGGTTCGGAATGGGACCGGGTGTGTCACTTCCGCTCTCACCACCAAACAAACCTTGGGACCCACACAAGGGTCTCGAAGATCCGTTCGGATCTGAGCTCACACGTGTGTTGTCTCAGAATCGCATAGTGTGCGTGAATGTCATGTCTACCATCACTGACAGGATTGTGATGGAAATTGTATGTTAAGTTCTCGGCGGTTAGTACTCGTCCACTCCACACCTCGCAGTGCTTCCATGTCGAGCCTATCAACCCAGTCATCTTCTGGGCGCCTCACCAGCTATACGCTGACAGAGATCTCATCTCGAAGCACGCTTCCCGCTTAGATGCTTTCAGCGGTTATCGCTCCCGAACGTAGCCAACCAGCCATGCACCTGGCGGTACAACTGGCACACCAGCGGTTCGTCCATCCCGGTCCTCTCGTACTAGGGACAGCCCTTCATCAAATCTCTTACGCGCGCGGCGGATAGGGACCGAACTGTCTCACGA
The DNA here is from genome assembly GCF_900101745.1 of Glycomyces harbinensis. Classification (GTDB taxonomy): domain Bacteria; phylum Actinomycetota; class Actinomycetes; order Mycobacteriales; family Micromonosporaceae; genus Glycomyces; species Glycomyces harbinensis. The sequence goes on from NZ_FNAD01000001.1 coordinate 845,879, forward strand.
CGTTCTAAACCCAGCTCG
>NZ_FNAD01000011.1 GCF_900101745.1 Glycomyces harbinensis
GCCTTGTCGAGTCCCTCCGGTGGGACTGCTTGGGGCAGGACGGCGCGCGCTGTGCCGTCGGCGAGGGTCTCGATGACGCCCATGACGGCGTAGACGAGGTAGAGCGTGGCGATCGGTGCGGCGTCCAGGAGCACGAGGCCGGTCAGGAGGGCGAACATTGCGGCGCGGGAGAAGTTCGCGAGGTACGCCAGGCGGCGCCGGTCGACGCGGTCGATGAGCACGCCGATGCCGAGCACCGAGACGATGCGCGACAGCGAGTACGCGACCGCGAGGCCGGCGATCGCGATCGGGCTGTCCGTGACCGTCGTGGCAAGCAGCGGAAGGGCGATGAACGTGATGCCGTCGGCCAGGTTCGCTGACGCGTTGCCGAACCAGATCCGGCGGTAGTCGGCTCCCAGATGCATCGACGCCCCTTGTTCACGGCAGCCTCCCTGAACGGTCGACTGGGCCTGAGCGGACGCTAGTCAGGCTGCCGTTGGAACGCAACCGGTTTATTGCCGGAACCTCGGCGCCTGCGACGGGTGAATCGAGAACGACGCCTGGCCACGAGGTGTTGTCGGAGAGCCGAGATGGGGTCCCCGTCCACCATCGCGGGGCCTCCTTCGGAAACATCGGTGATGGGCGGGGCCGTTCACGATGCCCTGGTCAGCTCGATCATCGTCGAGGCGTAGTCGGAGGGAGCCAGGTCCAGGTCCAGTCCGTGCGCGGTGAGCACCGCGCCGTGGTGGACGCGGCCGGTGCGTTCGTCGCGGTACGTCGAGGCGGGATCGAGTCCTGCGAGTCGCAGCAGCGGGTCGCGGTAGCCGAGGCGCCGGGCACGGCGCCATGCGAGCACCGCGATCCGGTCGCCGCGGCGGTACTGCACGCCTTCGACCGCGCCGGCGGCGAGCGGGTGCCGCTGTCCGAGTTGGACGGTCGGGCGGACGCGCTTGTAGTCGGCCACCAGTTCGGCGCCGCGGTCCAGTTCCTCGCGGGTCCAGGACCGCAGGTCCCCGCCCACGCCCAGGACGCCGGCCATCGCCACGTGGAAGCGGAAGTCCAGCGGCGTCTCGCGGCGGGTGAACGGGTTGGGCGAGTCGGTCACCCATGCGCCCATGACGCGTGCGGGGTAGACCTGCGCGAAGCCGCGGTGGATCTCGATCCGGTCGGCGGCGTCGGTGTTGTCGGAGGTCCACACTTGGTCGGTGCGGCGCAGGATGCCGAAGTCGGCCCGGCCGCCGCCCGAGGAGCACGACTCGATCCGCAGCCGGGGATGGTCGGCGCGGAGCCGGTCGAGGAGGCGGTAGAGGTTGCGGGTGTGGTCGAACCAGAGCCGCTCGGGGTCGCCCGCGCCGGGCCACCCGGCCTCGGTGAAGGGCCGGTTCATGTCCCATTTGAGGAAGTCGATCTCGTTGTCGCGCAGCAGGTCGTCGAGTCGGCGGTGCACCCACTCGGCGACGTCGGTCCGGGCGAGGTTGAGCACCAGCTGGTGCCGGATCTCCGTGCGGCGGCGGTTCGGCTGGTGGTAGACCCAGTCGGGGTGCTCGCGGTACAGGTCCGAGTCCGGGCTGACCATCTCGGGTTCGACCCAGAGCCCGAACCGCATCCCCGATTCGTGGACGCGTTCGATCAGGGGCCGCAGGCCGTCGGGGAACCGGTCGGGGTTCGGGGTCCAGTCGCCGAGCCCGGCCCGGTCGTGGACGCGCGCCCCGAACCAGCCGTCGTCCATGACGAACAGCTCGCAGCCCATCAGTGCGGCCTTGGCGGCCAAGGCGATCTGGCCCTCGGCGTCGATGTCGAACCCGGTGGCCTCCCACGAGTTGTAGAGGACCGGCCGGACCTCCTCCGGATGCGGCAGGACGTGCGCGAGCGCGTACGCGTGCCAGGCGGCGGCCGCCCCCGCGAAGCCGTCCTCGGTGTACAGGCCCGCCGAGACCGGCGTCTCAAGTTCCTCGTCCGGTCCGAGGCTGATCGCGATCGGGTCGTGGCCGAATCCGGCCGAGACGGCGACGCGGCCGGTCGGGGCCTTCTCGACCGTCATGCGCCACGTGCCGCTCCAGGCGAGGACGGTGCTCCAGACGCGGCCGTGGGATTCGCCCGCGGTGCCGTCGTCCAGGGCCAGCCAGGGGTTCGCCTGGTTGCTCGTGACGCCTCGCCGCGAGCCGATCAGGGTCTCGCCGAACGGCAGCGGGGTGCGCGTCAGCTGCGTCTCGGCGGCCCATTCGCCGTGGAGCCGGCTGAGGCGGTAGTCCTCGAGTTCGGGCACGACCCAGGTGGCCGAGTCCGCGCGGAGGACCGCGATCGGCTCGGTCCCCCGGTTGCGCAGCGTCATCGAGCGCTCGACGGCGTCGGTGTCGGGGAAGGCGCGGTAGTGGACGCGCACCTCGAGCGGGTAGTGGGCGTCCTTGAAGACGAGGGTCAGCTCCCCTTGGCCCTCTTGGGCTTCGGTGAAGACCGTTTCGAGGTCGCGGGTGCCGTCGGCGAAGCGCACCTGGAGGCCGGTCGGGCCGTAGCGCAGCGCGGAGGCCGGATTGAAGTCGAGGACCGCGTCCCGGCCGTCGGTGAGCGACCGGCCCGTGGCCGCCGGCAGCGACAGGAGCGTGGCGGCCTGCTCGCGGGTGAGCCGCGGTCCCCAGTGGAGGCCGTGGAGCCGGTCGTCGTCGTCCAGGGCCACGACATAGCTCGTGCGGGGCGTGTCGACGGTCCAGAGGCGGGGTTCGCGCGCAGGCATGCAGCGTCCTTCCAAGGGTGTCAGAGGTTTCCGTGGTGAGAGCCCGCCCCGGGTCGTGGAGCGGGCTCTCGGGGCGGCGGCCTACTCGGCGAGGAGCGGCGCGATCGCGAAGTGGTCGAAGTCGGCGGCGCGGCCTTCGCGGTCGCCGATGTCGGTGAACAGGCCGGAGTTGCCGATCTCGATGGTGTTGGTCCCGGCTTCGAGGTCGACCACGAGCGGGTAGGACCAGAAGTCGTTCCAGCTCCAGGTGCCGCGCATCGGCACGGTGGCGACCGCGTCGCCGTTCACGGTGAACTCGGCGTACCGGGAGATGATGTCGATGTTGTAGTCGTGGTTGCCGCTGCGCTCGTCGTTGGCGTAGTGGACGAGCAGCAGGTGCGGCCCGGCCTCCTCGGCCTCGACGGTGAGCGTGGCGGTGTTGCCTTCGCCGCCGCCGACGCCGGTGACGACCTCGCCGTCTGCGGCCCAGGGGTTGTCCGTCAGCTGCGCGGTGCCCGCGAGGTCGGCGTCGGCGGCCGCGATCCGCGTGAAGTCCTGCTCGCCGCCGTCGCCGGTGACGGTGAGGTCGTGGACTTCGAGGCCGCGGCGGCCGTCGGCGCCGAGCGCGATGCGGTTGACGCCTTCGCTGAGGGCGAGGGTCTGCTCGTCCTCGAGTTCGAAGGCGGCGTTCTCGCCGTGCGGGCCGACCAGGGTGAGTTCGCCCTCGCCGTCGGCGTCCACGGCCACCTCGTAGTAGCCGTCGGCGGGCGCGTAGACGTCGAAGACGACCTGCTCGTCCCCGCGGACCTCGACGCCTTCGTGCCTGCCGTACCGGTAGTCGACGTCGCCTTCGGTGCGGGCGAACACGGCCGGGTAGGTGTGGGTGTCCACTGCGGAGAGGGCGAGGTCGATCTTGTCGATTCCGGCTTCGCCGTAGGCGGTCCCGGACTCGGTGTCGGACTTGGCGAGTGCGAGCGTGTTCTCTCCCGCTTCGAGTTCGACCTGGACGGTGACCTGGCCGCGCGAGCCCCACTGCATGGTCGACGGGTAGGTGACCGTGGCGGCGGGGCCGCCGTTCACGGTGAGGAACTGCTCGGTCGGCGAGGCGCCTTCGGGGAGGTCGCGGCCGTACGTGTTGCCGTAGGTGACGGTGAGGTCGTAGGTGCCGGCCTCGGGGACGTCCACGGTGAAGTCGACGCGGCTGTCGGCCCGGTTGAGCGATCCGACGCTCTTGCCGCCGGAGGCGGGGAACGCGAACGCGTTCGAGGGCCCGCCCTCGTTGTAGACGGTGCCGGCGGTGATCGCGGCGTCCTCGGCCTCCCAGGTGCCCGTCCAGGGCAGGTCGACGCCGTCGGCCCGGCCGGTGCCGGGAGTGAGGGTGATCCAGTACGCGGACATGGGGTCCAGGTCGGAGAGTTCCACGGTGGACGAGCCGTCGCGGTCGGGGCGCAGGGCGATCTGGTCGATGACCCGGGGCGGGGCCGCGGAGCCCTCGTTGCCGGTCCAGGCGATCTCGTGGACGGTGGCGGTCACCTTGCGGCCGAGGTCCAGGCCGGTGAGGTCCACGGTGGTGTCGCCGGAGCCGCCGCCGAGGAGGATCTGGGCCTGCTCCTTGGACTCGTCGTAGGTGGCGATGCCCTGGAGGGTGTCCACGGTGTCGGCCTGCGGCGGCGTGACCTCCGCGGTCTGGCCGGTCATCTGCGAGTAGGTCTTGAGGAACCACCAGCCGCCGTTGGGGACGTTGGTCTGCGGGGCGTTCCCGGAGAAGCCGCCCGAGGCGGTCCAGTAGGCCATGTCGGCGATCGCGTCGGTGTCCTCGAACATGGAGGCCCACTGCACCATCTGCCCGGGCATCCCGAAGTCGCGGTTGTTGCCGTACTCGTTGATGTTGATCAGGCGCGGTTCGAGGCCGAGTTCGGCCTCGAGGGCGCGGTAGTGGTCGAAGTTGCCCTGGTAGTAGCGCAGCGAGTCCGGTGAGAGCTCGTGCCAGGTGATGACGTCGGGCACGGTGCCGGCCGCGGCGGTGTGCTCCATGAAGTCGCGCATGAACTGCCGGTCGTAGTGGGACTCGTTGGGTCCGGCGATCGGGGTGTCGGGGGCGATCTCCCGGAGGTGCGCGTAGGCGAGGTCCCAGTCGTGGAAGAACCGCTCGGTCGCGCCCTCGTAGTCGTCGCCGCGCGGGTACCAGATCCAGTTCGGCTCGTTGAAGGGCACGTAGACGAGCCGGTCGGCGTGCTCCGAGGCCTCCATGACGGGGACCATCTCGTCGATCTCGGCGAGGTAGGCGTCGATGCCGTCGTTCTGGTAGGGCCAGTCGGGGTACCAGTCCTGGAGGTTGACGTAGGCGTCGCCGCCGTCGTGCTCGGCGAGGGCCGCGAGCACGTCGTTCGCGTCGCCGTTGGGGTGCTGCGTGCCGCCGGTCGGCTTCGCGGCCATGGAGGAGGGGGCGAGCGCGTCGAGCAGGTTGTCGCCGGGCACGCCGGATTCGGAGATCCCGTACAGGGAGCCGATCGCACCGTGGGTCGGCGCTCCGGTGAGCCGTCCGAAGTCGACGGACAGGACCGGGGTGTCCTGGGCTTGTGCGGGTGCGGCGGCGAGCCCGGCGAGCAGCCCGGCCGAGGCCGTGGCCGCCAGGCCTCTGCGGAGGAGCGGATGCATTGGAGCCCTTTCGGTAAGCGTCGTCGTTCAGGGGGTCCGGAGGTCTCCCGGACGATGAGTTCGGGTGAGCGCCAGGCGGGTCGGGGCCGATCGGTTCCCTCGAGCTTGCCGCGCAGCAGTTCGAAGGCGCCGCGGCCGACGCCGCGGAAGTCGAGGTCGACCGTGGTCAGGGGCGGGACGTGGTAGGCGGCGAGCGGGCAGTCGTCGAAGCCGATGACACTCAGGTCTCCCGGCACGCTCCGGCCGGCCCGGTGCGCGGCGGACAGGACGCCGAACGCGAGGTCGTCGTTGCCGCACAGGATCGCGGTGACGTCCGGGTCGGCGACCAGTCCGAGCGCGGCCTCGAACGCCGAGCCCACGGTCCATCCGGAGGGGACGACGGGGGGCGCCTCGATCCCGGCCTCGTCCAGCGCCGCGGCCCAGCCGGCCTGGCGGCTGGCCTTGGAGGGGATGGCGAGGTAGTGGACCGTGGTGTGGCCCATGTCGAGCAGATACCTGGTGGCGCGGGCGGCGACGGTGCGGTCGTCGAGCGAGACGAGCCAGTCGGTCGCGGGCTGCTCGACGCCGAGGTGCTCGCCGCCGGTGGCGACGGTGGCGTGCGCCTGGGTCTTCTGGAGCGCCTGCATGGCCTTGGTGGTGGTCTCGTCGTGGGCGATGACGATGGCCGGGGCGCCGTCGTGCGGGAGGCGGGCCAGGATGTCGGTCTCGGCGTAGGTCTCGTCGGGGTCCAGGACCGAGATGAGGATGGTGAATCCGGCGGCCCGGGCGGCGTCTTCGATGCCGCGGAGGGTCTCGGCGGTGCCGTAGAGGGAGGTGTCGGTGGTGAGGACGGTGACCGACCGCAGGGCGCCGCCGGCGAGGGCGCGCGCCGAGCGGTTGGGCCGGTAGCCCAGCTCGGCGATGGCGGCCTTCACTTTCGCGCGGGTGGCGTCGGCGACCATCGGCGCGTCGTTGACGACCCGCGAGACGGTCTGATGGGACACCCCTGCGCGCTCGGCCACGTCGAACATGCTGACTGGTCGGGGTTCGGCTGCGCTCATGGCGGTCGGTCACCTCTCGGTTCGAGTGCTATTCGGCGTTGGCGATCTCGACGACCGCCTCGGCCGCGGCCTGGGCGTCCTTCTGCCCCAGCCAGACCTGATTGAACTCGTCGAGCGCGGCGGTGCCGAAAGCGGCGTCGTTCATCGACAGCGGGTAGCCGATGGTGGTGCCTTCGGCGGCGGTCTGGAAGCCGGTCACGTCGATGCCCTCGCCGGCCCAGTAGTCGGCGAAGCCCTGGTTGAGGGAGGCGACGCCCGGCCACACCGAGCCCATGCCGGTGGCGATGGACTGGGCCTCCTCCGAGCCGAGGAACGACACGAGCTCCCAGGCTTCGTCGGGGTGCTCGGTGCCGGCGTAGACCGCGTTGGAGAGGCCGTTGATGACGGTGCCGGAGCCGGCGGGGCCGGAGGGGTTGTCGGCGACGGCCCATGAGCCGGGTTCGAGGCCGTCCCGGTAGAAGCTGAGCATCCACGAGCCGTCGAGGGTGGTGGCGGCCTGGCCGGGGACGACGTAGTCGCCGGGGACGCCGCCGTTGGGCTGGTTGGTGGATTCGGCCGGGACGGCCACGTGCCACCGGTTGTAGAGGTCGGCGGTGAACTGGATGGCCTCGACGCATTCGGGGGCGTCGATGGCGTAGTCGCCCCACGCCTCGGTCTGGAGCGAGCAGCCGTTCTGGACCGCGTAGTTCCACCAGTCGGTCTGGCCGGTGGAGGAGGCCATCGCCGTCCCGTACTGGGTCACGTTCTCGGGGTCGAAGTCGGGGCTCAGGGCGTTGTTGCCGTTCGCGTCGACGGTGAGCTTCTGGAGGAACTCCACATAGGTGCCGCCGTCGACGGGGTTCCATTCGAGGTCGTTGACGGTGGCGGGGTCGATCCCGGCGGCTTCGAGCGCGTCGAGGCGGTAGACGAGGCCGATCGAGTCCCAGTCCTTCGGCAGGCCGTACTGGTCGTCCTCGTACTGCCATGAGGCGTAGAGGTTCTCGGGGTAGACCGAGGGGTCGATCCCGTCCTCCTCGATGTGGTCGGTGAGGGGCAGCAGCACGCCGTTGTCGGCGTAGGTCGGGAAGCGTGAGACGTGGTTCCAGAACACGTCGGGCGCGTTCTCGGCCGCGAACTGGCTGTCGAGTCCGGGCCAGTAGTCGTCCCAGGGGTTCTGCTCCAGCTCCACCTCGATGTCGGGGTGGTCCTCGTTGAAGGCCGCGATCATGGCCTCCAGCGCGGGTCGCTGGTTGTCGTCCCAGAAGGCGTAGCGCAGCGTCACCGCTCCCCCGTCGTCGCCGCCGCAGGCGGCAGCGGTCAAGGGGAGGGCGAGCGCGAGGGCGGCGAGGGCCGCGGTGCGCGTCTTGTTCATCCTTCGTGCCTTTCATGGTCGAGAGGTCGGTGGAGAGGTCGGTCGGGAGTCGGGGTCACTTCATGCCGCTGAGGGCGATCGAGCGGACGATGTGGCGCTGGAAGATCAGGAAGACGACGACCAGCGGGAGGAGCGCCATCGTGGAGGCGGCCAGGATGAGGTGGTACTCCTGGTTGAACTGGGACTGCATCTGCGCGATGCCGCGCGTGATGACCCTTGTGGACTCGGAGTGGGTGATGATCAGGGGCCACAGCAGGTTGTTCCAGGTGTTGACGAAGCTGATGATCGCGAGCGTGCCGAGGATCGGCTTGGCCATGGGGACCATGACGCGCCACAGGACGGTGAACGTCCCGGCGCCGTCGATGCGGGCCGCGTCCTCGATCGAGGCGGGGATGGTCTTGAAGTACTGGCGGACCAGGAACACCCCGTAGGGCATCAGGAAGCCGAACACGAACGGCAGGATGAGCCCCACGTGCGTGTCGACCAGGCCCAGTTCGCGCACGATGATGAAGGTGGGCACCAGCGTCACGATCTGCGGGACCATCAGCGTCGCGATGTAGGCCCAGAAGAGCTGGTCGCGGCCGGGGAAGTCGAGGCGGGCGAACGCGTAGGCGGCGAGCGTGGAGAACACCAGCTGGCCGACGGTGACCGCGACCGCGACGATCACGGAATTGACGACGAAGGTCGCGAAGTCGTAGCGGCTCCACACCTCGGCGAAGTTCGACAGGATCGGGTTCGCGGGGGGCGCCCAGGGTTCGGAGGTCAGGACCTCCTGTTTGGACTTGAACGCGGCGTTCACAGTCATCAGGTACGGGGCCACCGAGAGCAGGGCGCCGGCCAGGAGCACCAGGTAGAGCGGGATCTTCTTCATCGGTGCCCCTAGCTGAAGTCGTAGGTGGTGCGCTTGCGGAAGAACGAGACCTGCGCCAAGGTGATGAGCGCGATGATCGCGAAGAGGATCACGGCGAGCATCGAGGCGTAGCCGGCGTTGCGCTGGGTGAAGGACTCCAGGTAGATCTGGTAGTTCAAGGTCGCGGTGGAGCCGGCGGGGCCGCCCGCGGTCATGACGTGGATGGTGTCGAAGACCTGGAACGAGCCGATGACGCTGGTGATGAGCACGAACAGCATCGCCGGGCGCAGGAGCGGCAGCGTGATCGTGAAGAACCGGTGCGCCGGCGAGGCGCCGTCCACATCGGCCGCCTCGTAGAGCTGGGCGGGGATGGCCTGGAGCCCGGCGAGGAAGAACAGCATGGTGTAGCCGGTGTACTGCCAGACGTTGACCGAGGCGATCACCGGCATGGCCCAGGCCGAGTCGGTCAGCCACGCCGCGCCGTCGACGCCGAACAGGTCGAGGAACCGGTTGAGCGCGCCGTAGGCCGGGTCGAAGACCCACCGCCAGATGACGCCGAGCGCCACCGGCATGGCCATCCACGGCAGGACGTAGATCACGCGGAACGCGTTACGGGCCTTGATCTTCGCGTTGAGCGCCAATGCCAGCGCGAGGGCGAGCACGGTCTGGGCGGGGATGTTGAGCAGGACGTAGTAGAACGTGTTGCCGATCGACTTGAGCGCCCGATCGTCGCCGGCGAGGTCGCGGTAGTTCTCCAGGCCGATGAACTCGGGGTCGGACAGCAGGTTCCAGTCGTAGAAGCTCAGGGCGACGACGACGATGATCGGCGCGATGAGGAAGACCGCGAATCCGATGATGCTCGGGGCGAGCATCCCGTAGGCCTCGATCGCCGTCTTCGGGTGCCGTGATCGCTTCGCTCGGGGCGGCGCTCGGCGGGCGCTCGCGGGCTCGGCGTCCGGCTCAGTGTCGGGAAGGGTTCGCATGGCACCTGGCTCGTCAACTCGTGGGGTCTGAGATGCGAGGAAATGTTAGCGCTCACGGTAAATCGAAGTCAAGGCCTGTCATAAATATTTCCAGATATCGATCTAACTTGCATGTTCCCACAGTTGAAGACGAATCCGGTGCTGGATGATGCTCGACTACCGGCCTCGGCCGCGCCTACTCAGTCGCTCTGTCTCGAAAACCCGTTAGCGCTAACAGCATCGGGCCGGATTTCTCGCCGGCCTCGAGGGGACGCGACGGGAGCCTGCAGCAATCCCCTGCCAGGGCTCCCGCCGCGCCGGATCATCCCGCAGCGATATCGCCCGCACCGAGCTCCGAGGCAAGGAACTCGTCGCGCTGCTGAATGATCGTCTTGAGCGACGCCGCGCCTTCGGCCGTATCGGCCGCTCCGTTGAGTTCGGCCGCGGCCGCCACGGTGTCGACCGCCTCCTCGGCGGCGCCGCCGGCGTAGATCCGCTCGTAGAGGTCCTCATAGGCCTCCGTGTAGACCTGTTGGAAGGCCTCGGAATCGAGGAACCGCTGTTTGAGCTCACCGGCGCCGGAGGACATGCCGCCCATGCCTTCGGGCATCTCGCCGCCCCCGGGCATCTCCATGCCTTCGGGGATCTCCATGCCCTCCGGCATCTCGCCCATGCCGCCACCGCCGCCGCCCATGATCGACGCGCTCTCGTCGGGCGCCAGCTCGGCGTTGGTCAGCGACAGGTCGAGGTCCCAGGTGATCACCGAGATCAGGCCGGTGCCGTAGTCGTACCAGAGGTAGTAGTTGCTGCCGGGACCCGACATGTCGTCGCCGTTGACGATCAGGTTCTGCAGCGCGGTGTAGTTCGCGAACGACTCGACGTCGACCCATTCGGCGAGTTCGGCGTCGAAGGTTGCGTCGTCGGCGGAGTCCAGCCACTCCAGGAAGTCGATGATCGGCTGCATGTCCGCCGAGCCCTCCATGGTGACCTGCTTGAAGTCGTCCTCGTACTCGCCGGGATCCTGTCCCTGATAGGCGAATTGGCCGCTCGCCCGTCCCTTGTAGAGCACGCCTTCGCTCTCGCCGTACTCGTCGTCGGCCCAGGTCACGTCCATGACGTCGACGACCCTGCGGGTCACCGCCTCCGAGCCGTTGACAGCGACCGTGGAGTAGGTCCAGTCGTAGCTCGGCTCGCCGCTCGCCTCGACCAGCTCGAGTGCGACGGCCTCGGTCAGGGTCGAACCGCTGATGCCGGCGTCGACGCGCAGGGTGATCTGCTGATTGCCCTGGTAGACCTGGCCGTCGACGTACTTCGAGAAGTCCACGAGCCACGGCAGGCCCTCCGGGTCCTCGAAGCTCAGCGAGCTCTCCATGCCGCCGAACCCGCCTTCGGCTCCCTCGCCGCCGCCGGGGCCCCCCATGCCTTCGGGCATTTCCATACCCTCGGGCATTTCCATACCCTCGGGCATTTCCATATCCTCGGGCATTTCCATGCCCTCCGGTATCTCCATGCCCTCGGGCATCCCGCCCATGCCGGTGCCTCCCCCTCCGAGGCTCGACAGGGTCGAGTTGCCCTTGAGACGGATGCCGACGTCGGCGACGGTCACGCCGTCGATGGTGATGTCGGCCTTGATCCATCCCTTCTCGCCGGATTCCTGGAACGTCTCGATCATCTTCTGGTAGTCGTCCTCGTTGTACTCGAGGCTGATCTCGTGCGCCACCGAGGTGTCGAACAGGTCCTCCGTGCCCTCGATGTCGTTGGTGATCACGAAGCCCTCGTTGGCGTCGGAGGTCACCACGGCACTGACGCGGATCGTGCCGACGGCCAGCACCAGGACCGCGACCAGGCCGACCGACCCGGCGATGAGCTTCCAGTAGTGCCGGACGCTCACCGGGATCCGGTGCCGCAATGCCTTGGCGCGCATGGCTAGAGGTCCGTCTGGTCGTAGCCGGTCAGCACCGTCACCTGCTGGCCCTGCGTCACGTCGCGCAGGTCGTCGAGCAGGTCGGACGGCTTCTTCCCGGACTTGAGCTTGACGGTGTAGGTCATCTCCGTCAGTGCTCCGCCCCTGATCGTCTCGATGCTCACCTGTTCGTACTCGTCGGTGTGGCGGATCAGGACGTCGTCGACCTCGCCGGTCAGGTCCTCGTGCGCCGGCACCTGCACCTTGACGACCTGGCGCTGCACGCTGTGCGCGAACCAGTTGAAGCGGCTCATGATGAGCAGCACCAGGCAGATCACCGCGGTCGCGATGATCGCCAGGAGGTAGAACCTGGTACCGCAGGCCATGCCCACGCCCATCACCAGGAAGATGTACCCGACATCGCGGGTCTCCTTGAGCGCGTTGCGGAACCGGATGATCGACAACGCGCCGACCAGGGCGAAGGCCCGGGCGACGTTCGAACCGACGATCAGCATGATCATCGCGATGATCATGCCCATGATGATCAGGGTCTGCACATAGGACTGGCTGTAGGAGACGTTGCGGTGAGTCCGGCGGTACACCAGTGAGATGACGCAGCTGAGCACGAACGAGAGGGTCAGCGAGATCGCGATGTCGGCGACGCTGAACTCCCCCGAGAGGTCGGTGAAGTCGGTCAGGAAATCCATGTGGACGACTGCTTTCGGCAGGTAGAGGGCGATGCCCGATCGGTTACTGGACGGAGGAGGACGCCGCGGCGCCCTCCGGCTTTGCGTGGACGGCGAAGTCGTCCTCGACGGGGACGTGGAACACCGAGCGGGGTGCCTGCCCGTGCGCCTCGATGCTCTGGCAGTACTTGGAGACGCGCACGACCGACATGCCCAGCCGGGCCGACAGGTCGGTGATCCAGTACGGGACCCGCTCGTTGGCCTTGACCTCCACGATCGCCTTGTGCGGCGGGATGATCAGGCGGTTCTCGACCTCGGCGCCGAGATGGAAGTCCCGGTCGCGCCCCCGCACCCGGTGGTCGATGGTCACGCGCAGGCCCAGGTCGGCGTCGTAGCCCAGGTAGGCCTCGCGGTTGTAAGCGGTGATCGCGATCGGACGCAGCCCGTGCCCCTCGACCAGGCCCAGGACCTCTTCGAGGAACGGGTGCTGCTCCGGCAGGTGGTCGATGAGGACGCGCTCGTCGCACAGCCGGCGGGCCTGGAGGTACGGCACCCGCACCCGCCGCTTCTGCGTGACCCGGTTGACCCGCTGCTTGATCTCGATGTAGACCGGGGACTCGTCGTGGAGCTCGTGCCGCGGGCCGTAGTTGCGGATGCGGAGTTTGCGGCGAAAGTGCAGGCCCTCGATCTTCTCCCAGTAGTACCGCAGCGACTTCGAGTCGTAGTAGAGGCTGCTGACCGGGTAGCCGCCGCCGACGGTGAACGGGTCCGCCTCCATCCGGGCGGCCAGCTCCTCGCGCAGTTGCGGGACCTGGTCGTACGCCAGCAGGTATTTGATCTCGAACCGGTTGAACGAATGCAGGGCACTGGCGGTTCGGCGCAGGTGCCCCGCATCGGCTCCGCTGGGTCGGCTCATCGACGCTCCTTCATGCTTGGGAACGTTGACGAGTCAACCCGCGGAACATAATGGTGAACTCAGGGTGAACTCAAAGTTGCCTCAGGACTCCCCTATTTGACCGCGCCGGCGGTGAGTCCGGAGATCACCTGCCGCTGCAGGATCAGAAAGATGACAATGGGAACCAGCATCACGATCGTCGCCCCGGTGACGGCGGCGGTGACGTTGAACCCGAACTGCGACTTGAATCCGGCCAGCGCCAGTTGGACGTTCTGGTTCTCCTGCGATATGAGCAGGAGGTTGGCGAAGAAGAACTCGTTCCAGATGTTCACGAACGCCACCACGGCCACGGTCGCGAGCGCGGGCCGCGCCAGCGGCAGCACCACGCGGAACAGCGTCGTGAAGTATCCGGCGCCGTCGATCATCGCCGCCTCCTCGAGCTCGGGCGGCGTGGAGACGAGGAACGCCCGCAGCACGACGAAGGTGAACGGGAACTGGAGCGCCGAGTAGAAGATCACCATGCCGAGCCGGGAGTCGAACATCCCCAGTTCGCGCACCACGAAGAACACCGGTGTCGCCAGGCCGACCAGGGGCAGCGCCAAAGCCAGGGAGAACAGCGCCACGAGAGCGTTGCGTCCGAGGAACGTGTAGCGCGCCAGCGGGTAGGCGGCCAGGAACGCGGCCGTCAACGCGCCCAGGGAGCCGGGTCCCGCGTACAGCAGCGTGTTCAGCAGGTACTCGTGGAGGCGGATCTGCGTGAACACGTCGATGAATCCCTGCACCGTGAACGGTGCGGGCCAGACGCCCTCGCCGCTGAAGATCTGGGTGCCGGTCTTGAAGCTCGAGAGCATCACCCATGCCGTCGGCGCGAGCGCGAGCAGTGCCACTGCGCCCAGGAATCCGTAGATGAGCAGGTGCGCCCAGGCGGGCCTGGTGGTCTTGACCTCCGTTGCGGTGTTCACAGCGTGCGCTCCCCGATCCGAAACACTCGTCGTACGGTCACGATCAACACCAGTCCGATGAGGATGATGACCGATCCGACCGCGTTGGCGTAGCCCCATTCGCCCCCCAGGTAGGCGCGGTAGGCGTACAGCGCCAGGGTCGCGGTCGCGTCGTCCGGCCCTCCGGCGGTCAGGATGAACACCAGGTCGAACATGCCGATGTCCACCAATAGGCGGATCAGGATCGCGGTCCCGATCACGTTGCGCAGCAAGGGCAGGGTGATCCGCGTGAGCTGCTGCCGGGTCGAGGCGCCGTCGACGGAGGCGGCCTCGTAGAGCTCGTTCGGGATCGACGCGATCTCGGCCATCACCAGCACGACGACGAATCCGATGATGAACACGAAGGTGCCCGTCACCGCCCATCGCGCCGTGGCGGTGTCGAAGAGCCAGTCCCTGTCGCCGGGCATGCCCAGTGCGCCGAGGACGTTGTTCAGCAGGCCCGACCTCGGGTTGTAGAACATGGAGAAGATGACGGCGTAGGCCGCGCCCGAGATCACGAACGGCACGAAGATGATCGTCCGCAGCGCCTTCCAGCCGCGGGGCCGCAGTGCGAGCACCATGCCGACGGCCACGCCGAGCGGGACCTGGATGAGCACCGACGCCGCGGCGTAGAACAGCGTGTTGCCCAAGGCCTTGAAGAACACCGGGTCCTCGAGCATCCGCCGGTAGTTGTCGAGTCCGGCCCAGGCGAAGTCCAGGCCGCCCCAGCGGGCGAACGCGGTCGCCACCAGTACGAGGAACGGCACCAGGAAGAACGTGCCGAACAGGACGAGTCCCGGCAGGAGCGAGAGGGCGACCGCTTTGCGCGCGCCGCGGGGGATGGTCGTCCCGCGGACGCGCCTGGGGGTCCTCTTCGTTCGTCCGGCCATGGCGTGGGCGGTCCGTCCGGGACTGCGGCTCGGCGGCCGGAGCGTGGTTGCGGCGCTCATGGCGGCCTACATCCCGCTCGAGGCGGCGTCGTCGGTCAGGCGCTGCAGGAACTCGTCGGTGTCCATCTCGCCCTGCACGTAGGCGGGCCAGAGGTTCTTCCATGCGGTGCTGAATCCCGCCGGGCCGTGCACGCGCGCATGCGGGTAGCGATAGGTCAGATCGGCGGCCTCGGTGACGAGGCCGGTCGCCAGCGGTTCCAGGTCAGCCGCTTCGGTCGCCGCGGGGTCGACCCGCACCGGCGGGTTGGCGCCGGTCGCCGCCGCCTGGGTGAGCACTTCCTCTTCGGAGGACATGAACTTGACGAACGCGTCGACCGCCTCGAGCCCTCGCTCGTCGGTCGTGCCGGAGACCCATCCGGCGCCGGACACGATGACGGTGCCCCGGTCGCCTTCCGTCCATCCGGGCGCGGGCGCGTAGCCCGTGTGCTCGTACAGGTCGGGTGCGGCGGCGTCGGTCGTGAGGTTGGTGCTGACGAACCACGGCCCGTTGGCCACCATCGCGGCCTCTTCGGTCAGGTAGGGGGCGAAGGCGTTCTGGGGGTCGCCGGAGAACGCGTCGGCGTTCACGTAGCTCTGCTCGTGCCAGTCGCGCAGGCGCTCGGTCGCCCGGGTCACGACCGGGTCCTCGCCCCAGTCGTCCATTGTGGCGATCCCTTCGCCCAGGAATTCGGGTCCGCCCGGCTGGGTCCCGATCAGGTTGACCCACATGAGCATCGTCGTCCAGTCCCCGTCCATGGCGATGGCGATCCCGCCCTGGCGCTTGAGTGCCTCGGCCAGGTCCTCGAACTCGTCCCATGTGGACGGAAATTCGTCGTAGCCGGCGACTTCCAGCATCGCGGTGTTGTAGTAGATCCCGATCGCGTCGCGCTGCTGCGGTATCGCCCAGATCTGGCCGTCCGGGCCCGTCAGCGCGTCGAACGCCTGGTCGTGGAAGGTGGCCGCCCACTCCTCGTCGTCTTCGAGGGCCGGCGCGAAGTCGTGGAGCCTGCCCGTCTCCTGCATCGCGGTGATCTCGGCGGAGTTGAGCTGGAACACGTCGGGCAGGTCGCCGGCCAGGGCGAGCCGCTGGTAGTACTGCAGGCGGTCGTCACTGGACCCCGCATTCGGGTTCTCGATGGTCTCGACCTGGTACCGGCCCTCGAACGCCTCGTTGAACCGCTGCGCGGCTTCGTAGTTGTACTGCAGGAACGGGTCGGTGGGGCTCTCCTGGCAGGTCGCGCAGGTGATCACCACTTCGCCCGATGCCGAGGTGTACGGGTCGGAACCGCATCCGGTGACCGCCGCCAGCAGTGCGGCCGCCGAAGCCGTCGCCGCGATCATCGTTCCGGGTTTGCTCATGACGCCATCTCCCTTGATGGTTCTTCCTGTGAATGAACGGTCGTTGGTTCGCCTCAGTAGCCGGCGACGCGCGGCCAGTGCCGCTCGATGCCGGCGTCGTCCAGCTCCCGCGTGAACTCGGCCAGCAGCTCCTCGTCGGCGCGGACCTGCCGCGGCGTCGCCTTGCGCTTCGCGCAGAACGCGACCAGGTGGCCGGCGACCTCGCCGATGTTCCACTCCACGAGCGGCATCCGGTACGCGCCGTTCGTGATGTGCGTGGTGCCGATGTTCTTCGCGCCGGCGAGCAGGTTCTCGACGCGCACCGGGATCATCGCCCCGAGCGGCAGCTCGAACGGGCAGCAGCCGATGTCGATGTACGGGTCGCCTCCGGTGGAGGGATGGAGGTCGATGCGGTACATCCCCACGCCGACGCTGTCGTCGTGCGCGACGGCGCCGGCCGCTCCCCGCACGTCGAGGGAGAGCTCCTGCTCCACGATGGTGTGTTCGGCGCGGATGCGGCGCGACTCCCTGATGTACAGCGACTTCGCCAGGCCGTCGCCGGTGTCGCCGACGATGTCGCCGCGCAGGCGCAGCCCCGGCCATCCGGTGCCGCCGTCGGGGCGGGGGGCCTCGGTCTGCAGCCAGTACAGGAACGACAGGCTCAGCTCCCGTGCGGCCCGCGCGTGCGCCTCGGCCTCCGGGTGGCCGTAGACGGGCCCGCCCCAGTAGTCCATCTGCGGCCAGTTGACCAGGGTGACGTCGCTCGGGTAGGCGTCCGGCCGGAAGTGCGCCCGGGCCGCGATCCGCCGGAACGTCCAGAGGTTGCGGTCCCTGGAGCCGACGCGCTGGTCGTTGTAGTCGGGCCGGATCGTCGCCGGGTCCTCGTCGGGGTTGGGCCAGAACCGGTGCTCGACCGGTCGGCGCGTCTTGGGGTGCGGCGCGGTGAAGGAGAGCTGCCCGTTCGGCCAGTCGACGGCGCGGGCGGCCTTGAACTCGTCGTAGCGCCCTGGTTTGTCGACGGTGTGGTCCTCGCCGGGCCGGTGGTCGAGCGCGAAGCACACCGACACCGGCTGCATGTTGAGCGGGTCGGCGACCTCGGGGGCGTGGGGTTCGCCGGTCTCGGTCCGCGATTCGGCGCCGGTGACGTGTTCGACGTCGGCCAGCGGCAGCAGGTCCCCGGTCTCGCTCGCGTCGACGACCCACTGGGCCGCGATCGTCGTCGTGTCGCCGGTTCGCTTGCAGCGCACGGTGACCGCCGTGATGCGGTCGCCGTCGGTCTCCGCGGCGACCGGTTCGTGCTCCATGAGGACGCGCAGGCGGCCCGAGCCGCGCAGCGGGGCCGCCATGGCTTCGAGCACGGCCACCGTCACGCGCGGTTCGTGGCACAGGTCGGAGACCTTCGCGCCACCGGGGTTGAACGCGCGCCGGTGCCGCGCGGCGTCGGTCAGGGGGTAGTGCCGCCGGTAGTACTCGCGCACGGCGTCGCGGTAGGCGCGGTAGGTCGCCGTGCTGCCGAACTGCTCGATCCAGACGTGCTCGTCCGGGGGGACCGCCTGGGCGGTGAGCACGCCGCCGAGCCAGTCGGTCGGTTCGGTGAGCGTCACGCGGATGCCGCGGCGGGCCGCGGTCAGGGCGGCCATGACGCCGCCCACGCCGCCCCCGACCACGAGGAGCTGTGTCTCAGTTTCACTCATGCGGTCATGACATCAGGATTCGACCATCATGAACATGGCTGTAATACACTGATCTGTGTCCCAGTTTGATGCCCACGCGCGTAGGCTCCGTATCACGGACGCGACCGCGAGACAGATCGTGCAGCCCGCCGGCTCCAAGATCGGACCCCGCCGCCAGCAGGAGATCCAGTTCATGCTGATCCATTCCGGCTCGATGAGCGTGCGCATCGACGGCGGGCCCGCGCGCGACGTGCCCGCGGGCCAGATATGCCTCCTGCTCCCCGGCCACACCGAGGAGATCCGGTTCGACGGGCGCGCCGACACCGGTGAGACGCTGGTCCGGGGCCGCATGGAGCAGGCGACGGACCAGATGCGCGCCTGGCTCGAATCCCTCCGGCCCACCAGGCCGCTCTCGTCCGCCCTGACCTACCTGGCGCGCGAGGCCGTCGCCACCGAGCAGACCCGCCTCACCGCCGACGGCGCCCTGGTGGACGCCCTCGCGACGGCGCTGCTGTGGCGGTTCATCGCGGAGTTCAAGAACCTTCCCGCCGCGCTGCCCGGATCGATCGAGGACGCCCGCCTGTTCATCCACCGGAACCTCGAACAGCCGATCACGCTCGACGACATCGCCCGGGCCGCCTCGGTCACCCCGGCCCATCTGGTCCGGATGTTCCGTTCCCACATGGACACCACGCCGGTGCGCTACCTCTGGGACCGCCGCATCTCCCTCGGCGTCGAACTGCTGACCTCGACCGGTCTCTCGGTCGGATCGATCGCCGTCCGCTGCGGATTCAAGACCAGCTTCCATTTCTCCCGGAAGGTCAAGGAGACGACCGGCCTGTCGCCCACGGAGCTGCGGACGTCCACCTCACGAGCCTGACGGGGCGGGCGCCGGTGAGCCGGCTCAGGAGGCCGCGAGCGACTGGTCGGAGCGGATCCGGTTGCGGTAGCGCAGCGGGGACTCACCCACCTCCCGCTTGAACGCGTTGCTGAACGCGCTCTCCGAGGCGTAGCCCAGTTCGGTGGCAAGTGAGCCGACCCGAACGTCGCCGTCGCGCAAAGCCTTCTGCGCCAAGAGCATCCGCCAGCGGTTGAGGTACGTCAGCGGCGGCAGGCCCGCCACGGTCCGGAAGCGTTCGGCGAACGCGGTCCGCGACATCGCCGCGGCGCGCGCCAGATCCTCCAGGCCCCAGGACTTCGCCGGGTCGGCGTGCATGAGGTCCAGGGCCGGGCGCAGCCGCTCGTCGGTCAGCACCCGGAGCCACCCGGGCGGCAGTTCGGCCTGGTTCACGTAGGCGCGCAGCACGTCGAGCAGGAGCAGCTGGCCGTACTGGCGGATCGCGAACGCCGAGCCCATGCGGTTCCCGCTCATCTCCTCGAACAGCCGGTCGAGGCTGCCGCGCATGTTGGCCGCGGCGGCGTCCGACGCCCGCACGTGCGCGACGGGAGGCAGCGCCTTCAAGAGCACCGCCCGCCCGGCCTCGTTGAGGTCGATGCGGCCGCCGAGGAGGACGTCGTCGGTCTCGCGGTCGGCGCCGATGAAGCGCAGCTCGTTCTCCTCGGGCGTGACCTCGCGGCGCGGCCCGTCGCCGGTGCCGCCCTCGACCCGCAGCCAGGACCGGCCGTTGAGGATGACGACGTCGCCCGGTTCGAGGTCGATCGGCCCGTCGATGCCGTTGGTGTTCACCCGGGCGCGGCCGCCGACCATCGCGAAGAACTTCATGCTCTCGTTGATGGTCCCGCACGACTGCCACAGGCCCCGCACCGCGAACCCGCCCGAGAGCACCCCGCGGACCTCGACGAGATCGAACACTTCTGAAAGATGGTCACCGGTCATATCTGTACTATCGCGCAGAAAATACGGACTGACAACCATTCAGCATCCGGGATTCCGGACGCAGACTGGTCCCATGACACAGCGACAGCACCCGATCGGCACCGGATTCACCGCCGCTTCCACCGCGGACGACGTCCTCGAGGGCATCGACCTCTCCGGCCGGAACTTCATCGTCACCGGCGGCCACGTCGGCCTCGGACTCGAGACCACGCGCGCGCTCAGCAGGGCCGGCGCCGCCGTCACCGTCGGCGCCCGCGACCCCGAGCGCGCCGCCGGCGCGCTCGCCGGCGTCGAACGCGTCGAACTCGACCGGCTGGACCTCCTCGACCCGGCGTCGATCGACGCCTTCGCCGCCCGCTACGTCGACTCCGGCCGCGCGCTCCACGTCCTGATCAACAACGCCGGGATCATGGGCGGCCGGCTCAGCCACGACGCGCGCGGCTACGAGTCGCAGTTCGCGACCAACCACCTGGGCCACTTCCAGTTGACGCTGGGCCTGCTGCCCGCCCTGCGCGCCGCACGCGGCGCCCGGGTCGTCACCGTGACGTCCGGCGCCCAGCGGCAGGGCCGGATCCGCTGGGACGACCCGAGCTTCAGCACCGGATACGACCCCTTGGCCGGCTACGCCCAGTCCAAGACCGCCAACGTCCTGTTCGCCGTCGAACTCGACCGGCGCTTCGCCGCCGAGGGCATCCGCGGCTACGCCGTGCACCCGGGCATCATCGCCGGCACGAACCTCGGGCCGCGGTCGAAGGACGACGACACCGCGGCGTTCAGCGAGGACCAGATGCGGGAGATGGGGCTGATCGACGCCGACGGACGGCCGGTCATCGACCCCGAACGCGGATTCAAGACGCCGCAGCAGGGGGCCAGCACCAGCGTGTTCGCGGCGACCAGCCCGCAGCTGGCCGACATCGGCGGCGTCTACCTGCGCGACAACGAGATCTCACCGCTGGACACCGCGACGCCCATCGCCTTCAGCGACGCCGCCGGGGTGACCCTCACCGACGTCGTGCCGCACTCGATCGACCCCGAATCGGCCGCGCGCCTGTGGGAGATGAGCGAGCGCCTGATCAAGGCCTGACACCCAGCCGCACCCACCAGTTCTAAGGACAGCAGATGCAGTACCGCACGCTCGGCCGCACCGGCATCAAGGTCAGCCCCTTCGCGCTCGGCGCGATGATGTTCGGGCCCGTCGGCAACCCCGACCACGACGACTCGGTCAAGATCATCCACAAGGCACTCGACGCGGGGATCAACTTCATCGACACCGCCGACATGTACTCCGGCGGCGAATCCGAGGAGATCGTCGGCAAGGCCCTCAAAGGACGCCGCGACGACGTCGTGCTCGCCACCAAGGCCCGGTTCCCCGTGGACTTCAACCCCGGGAGCACCGCCCCGGCCGTGCCCAACCGGTCGGGCGCCTCACGGGTCTGGCTGACCCGCGCGCTGGAAGGCTCCCTGCGCCGCTTGGGAACCGACCACGTCGACCTGTTCCAGATCCACCAGCCCGACCCGGACACCGACGTCGAGGAGACCCTCTCGGTGCTCACCGACCTGGTCCGCGAGGGCAAGGTCCGGGCCGTCGGGACGTCGTCGATGCCGGCCTCGGACCTCGTCCGGTCCCACTGGGTCGCCGAGCGGCGCGGCCTCGTCCGGTTCCGCACCGAGCAGCCGCCCTACTCGATCCTCAATCGCGGCATCGAACGCGAAGTGCTGCCGGTGGTCCAGGAGTTCGGCATGGGCGCCCTGGTCTGGAGCCCGCTCGCCGGCGGGATGCTCACGGGCCGGTACCGCAAGGGCATGGACGCCCAGACGCACCGGTCCAGGTTCGGCTTCCAGCACCTCAAGGACGACCGGCGGCTCGACGCCGTCGAGCAGCTGATCCCGCTCGCCGAGAAGGCCGGGATGTCGCTGGCGCACCTGGCCCTGGCCTTCGCCGTCGCCCACCCCGGCGTCACGTCCGCGATCATCGGGCCGCGGACCATGGAGCACCTCGACGACCTGCTCGGCGGCCTCGACGTCGCGCTCACCGACGAGGTCCTCGACCGGATCGACGAGATCGCGCCGCCCGGCACCGACATCGGGCGCCTGGACATGGCCTACGACCCGCCCGCGATCCAGAAGGCCGCCCTGCGCCGGCGCCCGCTCGAGGAGCGCGCCGCCGCCTGAACGTCGAGCGAGCGCCCCCGCGGGTCCCGCGGGGGCGCCGCCGTGCCGTTCTCGGGGCCGGGCGTCGACTTATGCGCCGTGTGCGCGGCGCAGGATCGGCGGGTTGAGCAGGGTCGCGTCGCCGCGGCGGAACAGCTGTGCCGGGCGTCCGGGCTCGCCCTCGGTCGTTCCGCCCGTTGGGGACACGAAACCCGGTGTCGTGGTGGCCTTGCGGTGGAAGTTGCGCGGGTCCAGCGACTCGCCCCAGACCGCTTCGTAGACCTGGCGCAGGGCCGCGATGGTGAACTCGGGCGGGCAGAACGCGGCAGCCAGCGGCGTGTACTCCAATTTGGACCGAGCCCGCTCGACCCCGTCTGCGAGGATGCGGTCGTGGTCGAAGGCGAGGCCCAGCGCGCCCACCGGACGCCACTCGGCCTCCGCCGCATCCGTTCCGGCCGTGGGAATGGGAAGGTCGGGGACGAGCGCCAGGTAGGCGATCGTGACCACCCGTCCGCGCGGATCGCGGTCGGGCGCACCGTAACTCGCGAGCTGCTCGAGATGCCCGCCCGGCTCGGCCAGGCCGGTCTCCTCGGCGAGTTCACGCCGCGCCGCCGCGGCCAACTCCTCGTCGGCGTGGACGAACCCGCCCGGGAGCGCCCACCGGTCGAGATGGGGTTCGAGGCCGCGCCGCACCAGCAGCACGTGCAGCCCGCCGTCTCTCACCGTCAGCACCACGAGGTCCACCGTGACAGCGAACACTGGATAATCCATTATCACCACCTTGACGATAATCTAGCACAGCGGTTATCGTCAGTATGACGTGAAATGGAGGCCCAACCCATGGCCGATGTAACGAGACTGCTCCACCTGCGACACCTGCGCGGCACCCCCACCGTCTGGGTCCGATTCCAGAAGCGCGACCGCACCGTCAAGGAGGGGACCGGGCAGTCGTTCTGGTACCGGCCCCTGGTCGCCGTCCTCTCCGAAGTGCCCGTCGACGACCGGGAACTCCCCCTGATGTTCCACGCCCGCACCGCCGACTTCGCCGACGTCACCGTCCAGGCGACGGTGACCTACCGGATCGCCGACCCGGCGCTGGCCGCCACCCGGCTCGACTTCTCCGTCGACCCCTACCGCGGCAAGGCCCGTGCCCGGCCTCTCGACCAGGTCGCGACCCTGCTCACCGAGCTCGCCCAGCAGCCCGCCCTGGACCTGCTGGCCCGCGTGCCGCTGGCGGAGGCGCTCACGCTCGCCATCACCGAGGTCCGGGAGTCCGTCGCCGCGGCGCTCTCGGACGAGACGCGGCTCAGCGACATCGGGGTCACCGTGGTCAGCGCCCGGGTGGTGGCGATCCGGCCCGAACCGGAGCTGGAGCGGTCCTTGCAGACCCCGACCCGGGAGGCCGTCCAGCAGGAGGCCGACAAGGCCACGTACTCGCGGCGTGCCCAGGCCGTGGAGCAGGAGCGGGCCATCGCCGAGAACGAGTTGCAGAACAAGATCGAACTGGCCCGGCGCGAGGAGCAGCTGGTCGAGCAGAAGGGCGCCAACGACCGGCGCCGAGCCGAGCTGGCCGCCGCGGCGGCGCTCGCCGTCGCCCAGGGCGAGGCGGAGCAGTCGCGCACCCTCGCGTCCGCCGAGGCCGACCGGATCCGTGCGGTGGGAGCGGCCGAGGCCGAAGCGGAGGCGGCCCGCATGACCTCCTACCGCGACCTTCCCGCGACGGTGCTGCCGTCGCTGGCGCTGCGCGAGCTCGCGGGCCAGATGCCCGAGATCGGCCAGCTGACGATCACCCCGGACCTCCTCTCCGGGGCCCTCTCGCGACTCGCCGACGGCTCGCGATGAGCGCGACGCTGGCGCCGAGAGTGGTGGTGGTCAGCCGCCGCAGCGAACTGGACGAGCTGCTCGCCCGGCACGGCACGCGCGCCGCGGCCGAGCACTTCCTGCGCCAGCGCGGCCGCGACCTGGGAGAGGTCACCGTCCGGCACGAGGCGCTCGAGGCGGCGCTCACCACAGTGGACGCGGCGGTCCCGGCCGAATGGCGCCGGGGCCGGGTCGACCGGGCGGACCTGCCCCGGTTCCTGTTCTCGCCGGAGGACCTGGTCGTCGCGGTCGGCCAGGACGGGCTGGTCGCCAACCTCGCGAAGTACCTGTCGGGCCAGCCGGTGATCGGCGTGGACCCCGAGCCGGGGCGCAACCCCGGCGTGCTCACGCGCTTCCAGGCCCGCTCGGTCGCCGCCGCGCTCCGGGCCGCGGCGCAGGGCTCGGCGGCGATCCGGCGGCTGACCATGGTCGCGGCCCGCCTCGACGACGGCCAGGAGCTGGCCGGTCTCAACGAGGTGTACGCGGGCCACGGCACGCACCAGTCCGCGCGCTACCGACTCGTCGGCGCGGACGGCGCGGACGAGCGGCAGTCGTCCTCCGGGGTGCTCGTCGGCACGGGCACGGGGGCCACCGGCTGGAGCGCCTCCGTTGCGGCCGAACGGGGTGGGAACACGGTGCTCCCGGCCCCGGAGGAGCCGTCGCTGTCCTGGTTCGTGCGGGAGGCGTGGCCGTCGCCGTCGACCGGCACTTCGCTGACCGCCGGCGTGTTGAAGGCGGGGGAAGAGCTGCGGCTGGTCTGCGAGAGCGAGCGGCTCGTGGTCTTCGCCGACGGCCTCGAATCCGACCACCTCACCGTCACGTGGGGGCAGCAGGTCGTCATCGGCCTGGCCGACCGCCATCTTCACCTGGTCGTGCCCCGCTAGGGCGTGGCGGCGGCCGACCGCGATCGGCGTCGGCCGCCCGGTCGGCCGACGCGAGCCCTTCGGCGGCGCGAAGCGGGTTTCAGGGGCCTGCGTCCCGATCTTCGGGCCGCCGGCATCGAGGAGATCGGGCGCGTCGGCTGGTGGGTTCGCAGTGGCGGCGGTCGGCATCGGGCTCGTGGAGCGCGGCGACGCCTACCCGTTCCCGATCGGCGCCGGGGTCTCGATCTGGAGTGCCTGGACCTCGGGCGTGTCGAGGGGCGCGTCCTCGACGTCGCACAGGAGGCGCAGTCGCTCCTCGGTCCCGGTGTACGGCTTCGGCAGCTTGACGACGAGTTGCAGGTCGGGCGCTTCGGCCGAGTGCAGCACCACCTGTTCGAGTCGCAGCATCCCGATGCGGGGGTGGTCGACGTCCATGTCGATGCCCGCGCCCCGGTGCACCACCTCGTGCTCGTCCAGCCACGCCGCGGCCTGCGGGAAGTGCTCCCGCAGCCTTCCGAGCAGGGCTTCCATGCGCCGGTTCGGATCGCGGGCGAAGGACTCCCGCAGCTCGCCGACCATCCTGCGGGCGTGCGCCTCCCAGCCGACGGTCTCGGAGCGGATCCGCTCGGACGCGAAGAACAGCCAGGCGGGGTTGCGGTCTCCGGGCGGCACCCTCGTGTACCCGTAAAGGGCGTCGGCGACGTCGTTCCAGCCCACCAGGTCCCAGCCGCCGTCGATGATGATCGCGGGCGCCGGATGCTGCGCGTGCATCATCCGCAGCAACCGCTCGGGAACCCCCGCTCCGATCGGCTCGGACGAGGGCGGCAGTTGACCGACGAGCCGGAACAGGTACTCCGTGCCCGCCGCGTCGAGCCTGAGCGCGCCCGCGATCGCCGCCAGGATCTCCGGCGAGGGATTGATGTCCCGGCCCTGCTCCAGCCAGGTGTACCAGGTGACGCCCACATTGGACAGGACGGCGACCTCCTCGCGGCGCAGACCCGGCGTCCGCCGCCGCAGACCCGGCGCGAGACCGACCTCTCCGGGGGACAGCGCGCGGCGCCGACTGCGCAGGAACTCCCCCAGCGCGGCTCTCCGTACCTCTTCCACGTGCGGCTCCCAGGTGTTCGGACTACCAGTATCGAACACGCCAGTCGGGCACCCGGTTCCCGGGCGACGCTTGGACCGATCGCAACAACGCATGAGCGAAAGGGAGCGAACGGTGCACAAGCACATCACCGGACCGGTGCTCGCCGCACTGGCCGCGGCGACCCTGGTGGCCGCCGCATCACCGGCGACCGCGGCAGGGCCGCAAGGGGAACGTCGTCCCGACCTCGTCGAGGCGCAGGCGCCGACCCTGTATCCCGAAGGCGTCGCCTACGACTCGGGCCGGGACGCCTTCCTCGTGTCCTCGGCACGGCACGGGACGGTCTCGATCGTCGCCGACGACGGGACGGTCGAGACGCTCGTGGAGGACCCGGCCATGATCGCCGCGCTCGGCGTGACGGTCGACGCCCGCAACGACCGGCTGCTGGTCGCCAACGCGGACAACGGAGTCGCCGAGGGCTCCAGCTCTGAGACCGCCGGACTCGTCGCGGGGCTGGGGATCTTCGACCTCGAGAGCGGCGACCGGATCGCGTACATCGACTTGGCGGCGCTGGTTCCCGACGGCGGGGGCTTCTTCGCGAACGACGTCGCGGTCGCGCCCGACGGCACCGCCTATGTCACCGACTCGTTCGCGGGCGCCGTCTACGCGGTCGAGCCGGACGGGTCGGCCTCGATGCTGGTCCGCGACGAGCGCCTGGCGTTCGAGGGCGGCTACGGCGCCAACGGGATCGTGTACGACAGCGGCCGCCTGGTCGTGGGGAACTACTCGGACGCCTCGCTCTGGCGCATCGACACCGCCCGCCCGGACCGCTTGCGGGAGGTGAAGGTCGACGGCGACCTGACCGGTGTGGACGGCCTGCGTCTGCGTCCGGACGGTTCGCTGGTCGCGGTGCTGAACACGCTCGGCGGCGGGGGCGAGGACGCGGTTCGCGTGCTGTGGCTCTCGCGGGACTGGGGGTCGGCGACGGTGAAGTCCGGCAAGGACTGGCCGGATGCCGCACCGACCGCTGCAACGGTGGTCGGATGCTCGGTGCACGTGCTGAGCGGGGATCTGGGACTGCTGCTGTCGGGGACGGGCAGTTCGGACGAGTTCTCGATCCGCCGGTACTGATCGGCGGGCCGGCGGTCAGGTGACGCCGGTTCGGAGCGGGGTCGGCGCCTCTGGCGTCGGCCCCGGCCTGCTCGCCCCGGCACGGAAACGCTCCCATATCTGAAATCTACTATGGACCGTTCGAGCAGAACCCGCACCGCGCGGCTTCCGTCGGGCGTTCGCTCGCGGACCATGCATCCTCTTGTCCGGCAATGGAACCATCGTGGAGAATGATCCGCAGTAGACTGGATACCAGTGAGTAACATATCGGTCTCCGAAGCAGAAGTTACACGAAAAGTGCGAGATCTATTGAAGCCCATTGTTTCCAGGCCATAGACTCTCGATCATGCATCCCTCCCCTCGAGCAGTCGCCGTGGGGGTCGACCTCGGGTCGGCGACCACGACAGTGTCCACGCGCCGAGACGACAGCGGTCCTGAGGACCGGGACGTTCAACAGAGCACGACCCCTCTGGTGAACGCCGACGACCCCGAACCGACCCGAACCCCCGACCCGAACCCCGACGAAGAGCCGGTGCTCGTAGGGCTCGCCGTCCCCGCCTCCTGGAACTCGACCCGGCGCCGGGCGCACGCCGAAGCGGCCGCGAACGCCGGGTTCGACGCCTCGTTCCTGGTGTCCGAGCCCGAAGCCGCCGCCCGGCAACTGGCCGAAGCCCAAGGCCGCCTGCTCGACCCGGGCGCGCCGCTCGTCGTCTACAACCTCGGCGCGGCCTCGTGCCATGTGGCCGTGGTCCACCGCGAAGGCGACCAGTACCGGGTCGACGCCGCGAAGAGCGCCGACGACATCGGCGGGCGGGCGTTCGACCAGCTGCTGCTCGAGCACCTCTCCGTCCGGATCCGCCACTCCGACGCCGAATACTGGGCGCGGGTCCAGAACCCCGGCGAGACCGTGCTGCGCGCGGGCGTGCTCGACGCGGTGTGCGCCGCCCGCGAGCACCTGTCCGACCATCTCTCCGCGAGCGTCGCCCTGCCCGGGCTCGACCACGAACTGCGCTTGACCCGCGAGGACGCCGAACAGTGCCTCAGCCCGGCGGTCCTGCGCACGGTGAGCCTGGTCGAGGAGACCATGCGGGAGGCCGGAGTCGAACGGGGGCAACTCGAAGCCCTGCTGCTGGTGGGCGGGGCGAGCCGGACTCCGCTCGTGCCCACCGTCCTCGGCCACCACCTCGGCGTCGAACCGGTCAAGCCCGAACTGCCGGACCTGGTGATCGCCGAGGGGACGGCGCTCGCGGGACTCGCACGGATCGGCGGCGAGGAGACGGCCGAGGCTCCGGTGGCCGCCTCGCCGTTCTCCCGGCTGCGGACGAGCCCTGACGTGCTGGTGACGATGATGGTCGTCGTCGTCGCGGTCTTGGCCTTCGCCGGTGTGGCCCTGCTCAACCGCGGGACTCCGGACACCGAAGGACTCGACGCCGGCAGCATGACGCCGTCCCCGCCCGATGCCGCCGGCGAGGCCGAACCCGAGGAATCGGACTCCGGCGGCACCGAGGAGGAGCCGGCCGACGAGCCCACCTCCCCTGAACCCTCAGCCCTCGAAGAGGAGACGGACGGGCCGTCCCCGACACCGGAGTCTGCGACGACGGCCGCCACGGCGGATCCGACCTCGCCGGGCACCTCGGCCTCGCCGGCGGCCGACGCCGGGGCCGCGATGCCGAACGTCGTGGGCGAGTCGGCCGCCGACGCCGAGCGCCTTCTCGCCGAGGCCGGATTCACGAGCGTGACGACCGACGGCGAGCGCCGAACAGGGTCCACGTACGACCATTGCGAAGTCACCGCCCAGAGCCCCGGGAGCGGCTCGCAGCACTCGTACGACGACCCGATCACCCTCGAATACGTCTACGTGGGAACCGATTCCTGCTGAGCGGCAACGGATCCGGCCCGGGCCGTGGAGCTCGGTCGCAGGCGGCATCGGCGTGCTCGCCGAGCGCTTTCAAGGTCGGCTCTACGCCGGCGGCTACAGTCAAATACCTTGTTGTCGATATATATCTCGTTGACCGACGAGGGTGCTCGGGTCGGGGCCGTCGGAGCCTTCGATCCATTCGAAGAGGAGCTCGAAGTAGGTGATCCGCCGATCCGCCTCGGCGTCGACGTACGGGCTGAGGGTGCGCGTGGACGAGGAGTCCATGTAGGCGAACCCGAAGCCCGTCAAGTGCTCGGCCCACGGCGGGGCCGTGTCCGAGAAGGCGCGCCTCTCTGCGTCCCAGGCGATGACGAACGGCAGCACGGTGGAGACGTAGAGCGTGCCTTCGCCGTCGACCTCGTAGACGCAGGACGTGTTCATGTTGGAGTCGGTGACGGGACGCGCCACCGGCGAGAGCGCTGCTGCGACAAGGTCGTCCCACACCCCCGAGAACGCCGCCTCGCGAGCCGGTCCGAGCGACCAGGTGGGGATTCGGTGGCTGCCGATCGCCGTCGCGAGATATCGGTTGATCACCTCCCACCTGGAGTGGCGCGGACCGTTCATGCCGTCCCTTCTTCGATTCGGGCGCGAGGCCGAGTGCGGTCGGTGGGTTCCCCGACGAGCGGTTCGGCGATCGGCCGAACTCTCGATCCGGGTCAGGCGGTCCTGACCGAGACTCCGAGTGCGTTGGGGAAGTATGCGACCGGCGTGAAGACGCTGTCGCCGGCGCAGTAGCCCACATGGCTTCCGTACGCCCGGTTGCCGTGGGACCAGCCGCCGCCGGAGTCGCCGCCGGTGGTGACGCGCTTGTTCATCTGGACCATACGGGCGGTGCTGACGCCGTCGATCGTGCAGGTGAGGCTGGGCCGCAACAACAGAGCCGAGCAGTCGCGCTGATTGGTGGTCCGGCCGTAGACGCAGATCGATTCGCCGGTGGTGAGTCCGGAGGCCGGCTCGGTGGAGGTCGTGGTGCGACGCGTGTTCGCATTGGCGTAGAACCGGGCAGGAGTGGAGTTGCCGGGCACGGTGTGCCATTCGACGTCGCCCCACCGGCCGCGATGCTGCGATCGGTAGTCCATCGCGTGCCAGCCGGAGCCGTCTTCGAGGATGCGGGTGATGCCGTCGCAGTGGCCGGCGGTGGTCACGCCTTGGGTGCCGCCGGGAGTGATGACGGTCCAACCGCTGGTGCACGATGTGCCGCCGCCGACCTTGGCGCCCCCGAAGGCGTATTCGAGCCCGGCTTCCAGGGAGTCGGTGAAGTTCAGTTCGACGCCCTCGTCGAACTCCTCGGACAGGGCGGCCCGAACGGCCGTCCTGCTGGACGAGAGCTCCTCGGTGGTCTCGATGTCGGCTTCGACGGTGCCGCTGGTGATGTCGACGGCCGTCATCAGGGTGTCGTAGCCCATGCCGATGAGCTCGGCGTGCAGCTTGTCGTTGCGCGCTTCCAGTTCGACGAACGAATAGGGCTGGCCGTCGGCGATGTTGACGGCGACCTCGGCCGAGGCGGCGAGCGCGTTGATCGCGGGGGCGGCGGTGCCCTTGATGTAGAGCGTGGGCGCGCCGCCGGGCTCTGTGGACAGTGCGGACCCGACGAAGGCGTCAGGGTATGCCGCCGCGACCTGGACCGCCAGTTCCCCGATCGCTTCGGTCGCTTCGTGCTGGGCGAGCGCTTCGGCGTAGGTCCAGCCTTGGGCCGCGGCTATGAGGGTGAGGTCTTCGGCGAGGGCTTCGTCGGCGGTCTGGAGGTAGGGACCTGCTTCGGGCTCTTCGGCATTCGCGGCCGCCGCGGGGGCGAGCAGGAGTGCGGACGATGCGAGCGCGATGAGCGCACGTGTCTTCATCATGTTCCGTCCAGTCTCTCGGAGGGGGTCGTCTCGGCGGCGACCTGTCCGATGGTCGGAAGCCGAGACCGAGGCCGCCGAGTCGGGAACCCGAGCGCGACCAGGCCTCGCCACCATTCTTTCTGTGAAAGGAGGGGAAATCGAGGCGGAAGACCGGCGGGTGACCGGCGGCCGTCGGCTCCGCCACAGCGGGCGCGGTCGATCGGTGTACCCGGCGGCTCAACGCCGCCGGCACCAGGTTCGTTCGCGGGATTCAGCGGGATTCAGCGGGATTCGAGGGTCGCCAGGTCGCGGAGGGCGTAGTGCCGGTGCTCGCAGTGCTCGTTGAGCACCACCCGCAGGCACCTGCCGACCGGCAGGCTCAGCACTCCCCAGGTCGGGGCCGGCTCGGCGGTGACGAGCCGTTCGAACTCGGTCTCGGTCAGGCCCTCGACCGCGTCTCGCATCATCGCGGCGCGACCGGCGCGGACCTCCACGATCTCGTCCCAAGACGGCCGCGCGTCGACGTCGACGCCGATCTCACGGGCCGCGTCGGCCGGAAAGTCGCTCGTCGGCAGACCGATCCGGTGGAACGGCCGGGCCTCTCCCCTCGCCATGCGCCCCACCCAGATGTCGGTGGCGAAGACCAGGTGGCGCATGGTCTCGGCGAAGGACCACTCGCCGTCCACCCGCTCGTTGCGGACCGCCTCCGGCAGGCGCTCGGCGCGGGCGACCGCGTCCTCCCAGAGCCGCTCGAGGACCGTCCACATCGATCGGTAGTCGTCCGGCGTCCGCACCGCCCGCAGCTGCACGCGTTCGGGATGGCGCCGGTCGAGTTCGTCCCGCACGAAAGCGGTGACGTCGACGTCGTTGACCACGAACCGGTCGATCTCGCCGGCGTGGCCCGACACGCGCAGCTCGGGGATCGCCGACGCGGTGATGCGGACCCGGCTCAGATCGCAGTCGCGGAACACCGCGTCCGAGAGGTCGACGGACTGGAAGACCGCGCCGCGGAAGGCGTCAGTGTGCTCGAATCTCGCTGTCATCGCACCATCCTCCCCTGCCCCACCGACAATCCGGTCGAGTCGTCGGTTTCAGCCGGGATGGGGCGGCTTACGCGCGTGGGGCGCGGCGGCGGCCGACGTAGCCTCGGGGGCGCACTCCCACGCGCAGCGGGATCGTGGACTCCTGCGCCCGCGATCGGCTCAGGACCGGCGATTCGCGCGCGTCCGATCGCCTCTCGCTCGACCAGGGCGGGTCGGCCGTCAGCGGATCAGCCCCGAACATCGCCGGAGTCTTCGCATCCCACGGCGGCTTCGCCATCGGCGTGACGAGGACCGGTCGCGTGGCACGCGATTGGGAACCCATGGTGACCGTCGGTGTCCTTCCTGTCGAGGCACGAGCGGCTCGGCTCGTGCGGATCCGCGGCGCGAGGCGCCGGTGCGGCTTGAGTTCGGTCGGGCATGACACCGCGTCCCGAGAACGCGCGGGTCAAGGGCAGTCGTGCAGTCCCCAGTAGGCGATCTCCACGGGGTGGTCGTGCTCCACGGCGGCCTCCGGTTCGGGGTTCTGCGACACGATCTCGCAGGCCTCGGGGGCGGCCCCGGCGAACAGGAGCGTGGGGACGATGCGGACATCGGTCCAGCCGAGGGAGTGCAAGTGCGCCTGGGCTTCGGTCGCGTCCATGCCGACGACGTCGGGAAGGCGCACGCCGGCGGCCGCGGTGGTCTCGACGGACCCGCCCGGGTCCGGCAGGGCGACGGCGGGTGCGGGCGCGGTCGTCGCTTCGGGGAGTGTCGACGCCTCCTGCGAGGGCGCCTCGGACGCGGTGGGGGCGGCATCGGCGCTCACCGGTGCGGACGGGGATTCGGCGGCGACCGTGTCGGCTCCGGATTGCGCGTCGGTGCGAGCCGGCGACCACGGCCGCCACAGCATGAGAACGGCCCCGACGGCAAGGACCAGGATCAGCGACGTGACGAAGACCCGCGGCCCGGCCCGGCGCCGGAGGCGGGTCGTCGGCACGCCCGTGTCGTCGGCCGCAGTGGATGCGGCGCGGCAGGCCGCAGCGAGCGCCGAGGCGCTCGGCCAGCGGTCCTCGGGGTGCTTCTGCAGGCACCGCTGCACGAGCGCGGCCACTGCCGGGGGCAACGAGTCGGGAAGCGGCGGCGGTTGCGCGTGCAGGTGCTGGTAGACGACCCCGTGCGGGTCGTCGGCGGTGAACGGGGGGCGGCCGGTGAGGCACTCGTAGGCGACCGCGCCGAGGGAGTAGAGGTCGGCAGTTCCGCGCACCTGGCCGCCGCCGAGCTGTTCGGGCGAGATGTAGGAGAGGGTGCCCAGGACATCGCCGACCGAGGTCAGCCGGTCGTCCCCGTCCGCGAGCGAGATGCCGAAGTCCACGACTCGCAACCGGCCGTCGGGTTCGACGAGGAGGTTGCCCGGCTTGATGTCCCGGTGCACGATGCCGCTGCGGTGGGCGACGGCGAGCGTCGCGGCGGTCGCGGCGACGTACCGGAGGGTCTCCTCGACCGAGAGGACGCCGTGCTCCGCGATGAGCGTCGCCAGCGAGGTGCCCTCGATGAGCTCCATGACGATGAAGCGCACCGCCCTGCGGCCCGACGTGTCCTCACCGTAGTCGTAGACCTCCACCAGGCCGGGGCCGCGGACGCTGGCGAGCGTCTTGGCCTCGCGGGCGAACCGGTCCCGCGCCTCTCGCGGGAGATGGCGCGTGCTGCGGAGGATCTTGACCGCCACCGGCCGTTCGAGCAGCGTGTCGAAACCCCGCCACACCTCGCCCATGCCGCCCGCCGCAATGGGGTCTTCGAGACGGTAGCGCCCTGCGACGAGCGTTCCGAGATCCACAATGGCTCCTTCATGGCCGATTCCGGCGAGATGACCGCCTTCGACGCGGGCGGTGAAGGGCACCTGCACCATATCGGTCGGCTGCGGGAACGGCCGCCTGCGCGACGCGAGCCGATCGGCACCGATGCCCAGGTCGCCCAAGCATTTCCGGGCTCGATCAGCCCGTGGAAAATGAAACCTGAAATCATCGAGTTCACCCGTTGGTGGGTACCGCCGGCGGCAGTCCAGAGTATTCCTAGGGTTTCGACGCGCTGTTTGCGAACGCCATGGCACGCCCGGTCCCCGGGGGCGGACGCCGCCGAAGGGAGTCCTGGCGGCGACCGCTCGGCAGAGCGCGGCGATGGCGGCTCCCCCATAGGCTGCGGCGGTGCCGGTCCCTGCCGGTCGATCAGATCCTGTCTGCCGCTGCGGGGATGGCGTCGTCGATGAGGACGGCTGCGATTGCGGTGGCGGTGGCGAACGCGTCGGCGTTGAGGACTCGGCCGCGGGCAGAGGCGCCGTCCAACAGCAGCGCCAGTTGCTCGCCGAGCCGTTCGGGATCGGCGGCGCCGGCCTCGCGCGCGGCATCGGCGAGCCGGGCGGCGAAGCCGATCTTGTAGTCGCGGGCGAGAACACGCGCCGGGTGGCCCGGGTCGGGGATCTCGACGGCCGCCGCGATGAACGGGCACAGGGGCGCGTGCACCTCGAACGCGGCGAGGAGCCGTTCGCGAGGCGTGAGGTCGGTGCGGTCGAACACCTCGGGCAGGATGTCGGGATCGAATCGGCGCAGGCACTCGGCGATCAGCTCGTCCTTGCCGGAGAAGTGCTGGTAGAGCGTGCGCTTGGACACCTCGGCCGCCGCGCAGAGCTGGTCCATGCCGGTGGTGTTGATGCCCTGATCGCGAAACAGCCGCTGTGAAGCGCTGACGATGCGCTCTCGCGCGCCCCTGCCGCGGCGCAGGCCGCGCGGCCCTTTCTCCAACTCGGTCACACGACCAGTCTAGCTCGAATGGGTACCGATCGGTGTGCATAGCTTGCGCCCCGCGCCGACCGCTGATACGTTAAGTACGCAGATCGGTGTACATAGCATCGGCGCAGCAGGTGAATGGAGTGGTCGTGGGAAAGCTCGATGGCAAGGTCGCGGTGATCACAGGCGCGACAAGCGGGATGGCGCTGGCAGGCGCGAAGCTGTTCGTTGACGAAGGGGCTCACGTCTTCATCTCGGGCCGGCGGAAGGACGCGCTGGACGCCGCCGTCGAACGGGTCGGCCGGAACGTGACCGGCGTGCAGGCCGATTCGGCCGACCTCGACGACCTGGACCGTCTGTTCGAGACGGTCAGGCGGGAGAAGGGTTCGGTCGACGTGCTGTGGGCGAGTGCCGGAACGGGCGAGCAGGGCAGGCTCGGCGAGATCACCGAAGAGCAGTTCGACGCCGCCTTCTCGCTCAACGCACGGGGCACGCTGTTCACGGTTCAGAAAGCGTTGCCGCTGTTCAACGACGGCGGCTCGATCATCATGACCGGGTCGAACGCGTCGCTCCGGGGCTACCCCGACTGGGGCGTGTACGCCGCGAGCAAGGCCGTGCTGCCCGCCTACGCACGGGTGTGGGTGTCCGAGTTGCGCGACAGGAGGATCCGGGCGAACGTGCTGACCCCCGGCCAGGTCGCCAGCCCGACGATGGAGGCCGTGATGGACGAGCAGACGAAGGCCCGGTTCGAATCCGTGATCCCGCGGCGGGCGATGGGCCGGCCTGAGGAGATCGCCTCGGTCGCGCTGTTCCTCGCCTCGGACGACTCGAGCTACGTCAACGGCATGGAGCTGGTCGCCGACGGCGGCACCACGGTCATCTGATGAACGGGCACCGGACCGTCGGATAGGCGCCCCTGACGTATTCCGGGCGCTGCGTCCGGAAAACGTCAGGGGCGCTCCCAGGCGATCGCGGCGCTGCCGGGCCGCCGCCCCCTGGCGCCATCTCGCTACGATCGCGGCATGGCCGCTCACAAGCCCCGCACTGATCGATCGGCGACGCTTCGGACCTGGATCGCGGCGCATCGCCGGAAGCCGGTGGTGGTCGTCGGCGTGGTCTGCGCTCTCGCGAGCGGCTGTGGACTCGTCGCCGCCTTCGGCGACCTGTACGGGGAGAATCCAGTGAGCTGGTCGATGGTGCTCGGCCCCATGGTGGTGACGGTCTTTCCGACGGTCGAGCTCGCGTGGAGCAGGGACCGGGACCTGTCGATGGCGTCGATGAAGCGGCGGTGGCTCGTCCTCCCGTTTCTGGGGGTGCTCGGCGCCGTCGTCGCCATGGGCCTCGCCGAGCTCGCCGTATACGCGGTGAACGCCGAGGCCGCCGGGCAGGCCGCGGACGTATGGCTCGACGGGTTCTCCGCGGACGGTCCGGCGCTGGTGTCGGTGTCGTACGGCCTGCTCGGCTACTTCATCGGTCTGCTGCTCGCCGTCGCGTTCTACTCGTTGATCCTGTGGCCGCTGCAACTGATCCGGCGCCAAGGACGGGCGATCGGGGAGCACCCGATGGACACCGCTGATCCGGACACGACCCTCGATTAGCCACTGGACCGCCTTGAGCGAACGGGGCTGTGGCGGCAAATGACTAGGATCGCGTCATGACTGCTCATAAGGCTCGTACTGACCAGTCCAGTGCGATTCGCGCATGGTTCGCGACCAATTACAGCGTCCCGGCGATGATCGTCGCCGTGGTCGGGGTGCTCGCGAGCGCGTGGGGACTCGTCGTCGCGGTCGGGGATCCGGACGGTGAGAATCCGGTGAGTTGGCTGATGTTCCTCGGTCCGGCCGCAGCGGGCGGTTTTCCGACGCTCGAGCTCGCATGGAGCAGGGACCGGGATCTGTCGACGGCGTCGATCAAGCGGCGTTGGTTCCGCCTCCCGATACTCGGCGCGCTCGCCGCCCTCGCCGCGATGGGCGTCGCCGAAATCGTCATGAACGCGACGGGCGCCGTCGCCGCCGCGCAGGCCGAGGACCAGTGGCACTACTGGTTCCCCACGGACGGGCCGTCGCCGGCGTCGGTGATGTTCGCCCTGCTCGGCTGGGTCATCGCGCTGCTGTTCTCCTTGACGTTCTTCATGCTCGTCCTGTGGCCGCTGCAACTGGTCCTGCGTCCCCGCCAGGCGATCGGCGAGAACATGATGGACACCTCGGAGCCGAACCTCCGCCGCAACCGGGCGGCCCTGGCGTTGACCCTGCTCCTCGTGATCGACGCCTTCGTGATCTCCGTCGCCCTCGCGCTCGAAATCGACTGGCTCGCAGTGGCCGGGGTCGTGATCGGGGTCGTCATGCTGGTCGTCGTGGTGCTCCTCCAACGGGTCGACAAGCAGCGCCGCGCCGAGGCCGGTCTCCCCGCGGGGGTCGAGATCAGGCGCAAACGCAAGCGCGACCACTACTGACCGATTGCGGCGCAAAACGGTCGGGCGCGGGGAAAGTAGGGTGCCCATATGTCCATCGCCCCTCTTCTGAGCATCGACTTCGGCACCTCCCACACCGTCGCCGCCCTCCGCCATGCGAGCGGGAACGTGGAGTCCGTTCTGTTCGACGGTTCGCCACTGCTGCCCTCGGCCGTATTCGCCGAGGCCGACGGGCTGCTCACCGTAGGGGGCGACGCCCGTGATGCGGCGCGCCGCGACCCGGCCCGGTTCGAGCCGCACCCGAAACGGCGCGTCGATGACGGGACCGTGCTCTTGGGCGACCTGGAGTTCGCCGTGTGCGACCTGTTCGCGGCCGTGCTCTCCAAGGTGCGCGCCGAGTGCGGGCGAATCCTCGGCACCGCCCCGAACGCGGTGACCTTGACGCATCCGGCGGCGTGGGGCCCGACGCGGCGGCTGGTCCTCGAGGACGCGGCGAAGGCCGCAGGGTTCGTGTCCGTGACACTGCTGCCGGAGCCCGTCGCCGCGGCGACCTACTACGCCACCGCGCTGAAGCACCTGGTCCCGGTCGGCGCCGCCGTCGTGGTGCACGACTTCGGCGGCGGCACCTTCGACGCGAGCGTGGTGCGGCGCAGTCAGACCGGATTCGAGGTGCTCGTCGTCGACGGCCTCGACGACCTCGGCGGCATCGACATCGACGCCGCGATCGTCGGCCACCTCGAAGGGCACTTCGGCGCCGACGAGGGCTGGCGGCGGCTCCTCACCCCGGCCACTCCGGTGCAGTGGCGGCAGTGGCAGAGCCTCTACGACGAGGTGCGGCAGGCGAAGGAGCGGCTGTCCCGCCACTCCAGCGCGGACCTGTTCATTCCGGTGATCGACCGGGAACTGCACCTCACGCGCGCCGAACTGGACGCGCTCACACGACCGCTGCTCGCCCGGGCGACGCGAATGGTCGCGGCGGTGATCCGCAGCGCGCGGCTTCCGGAATCATCGGTCGTCGGCATCTTCCTGGTGGGCGGTGCGAGCCGGATGCCGCTGGTGTCCACCATGCTCCACCAGGAGACGGGGAGGCCGCCGACGATGATCGACCGGCTGGAACAGGTCGTGGCCCACGGTGCCCTGCTCGCCCCGCCGACCGCAGAGGCACCGGAACCGCCGCAGTGGAAGTACGAGCCCGCGCAGCCGCCGCAGCCTGCCCGGCAGCCGCTGAACGCGGCGCGGGCCGCTCCGACGCCGACGCCGACGCCGACGCCGCAACAGTCGGTCCGGCCGCTGGCAAGCGCGCCGCAACCCGCGCTGCGAAAGGAGCGCATGCCTTGGCTGCTGGGATGGTTCGCCGTGGCCCTGGTCTTCCAGGCGCTGCCGATGTCGGACCTGATCTACGACGCGTTCTACAACGCTGACGAGCACCTGCTCTACTTCCTCAACGCGGGAAGGGGTCTCGTCCTGGCCTGCGTCCCATTGCTGTGGGTGCGCAGGCCGTGGGCGTGGTGGGCGCTCGTCGCCGCGCAGGCAGTGCTCATGCCGGTGCTGGTGCTCGTGCCGGTGCTGCAGACGCTCGGACTGCTCGGTTAGGAGACCCTCATGCAGATGATCGATACGCCCGCAGCCGGCGATTACGTGATGCTCCTGCTGTTCGCCGCGCTCGCCGCCACGGGTCTCGCGCTTCTGGCGCGCCCCGCCGCCCGGCGCTGGTTCAAGCGCCGCTAGGTCGAGTCCGGGCTTCGAGCTCGTCCGGTCAGCTCGCCGCGGCCTCCTCGACGCGGTCCAGCCATTCGTCCAGGAAGGCGTCGAGCAGCACCGGCTGCTCGAGCTGGAGGTTGTGCCCGGCCCGGTCGAGCACGGCGAAGGTCGCGCGCGGGTAGTGCTCAAGCAGCGCATAGACATCGGCGTACCCGGTGTTGTCGTCCTGCCGACCGGTGACGATGAGCGCGGGCCGCTCGAACGGCGCGCCGGATTCGGGGGCGGTGCTCAGCTCGTAGTTGCGCGCCACCCGAACCAGCCCCTCGTCGTCGGCCAGCGCCAGCCCCGGCGCGATCTCCTCGCGGAAGCGGCGGAACGTCTCCGGGGACTGCACGACCGCGAGTTCGCCGTAGGAGGCGGCGTCCGCCGGCGGCAGCCCGGCCATGAACGCGGGATCGGCGGCGATCACGGTGTGGGGTGGGAGGGTCCGCTTGGAGTGGCGGGCCTCTTTCCCGATGGGGCACACCAGGCCGAGGCCGAGCACCTGCTCGGGGCGGGAGTTGGCGATGGCGCGGGCGAGGTAGCCGCCGTAGGATTCGCCGACGATGAGGAACGGCGCGCCGCCGATCGTGTGGTCCACGAAGCCCTGGAGGGCGTTGAGCATGTCGTCCGTGCCCTGGTACTTCTCGGTGATCTCGGTCTGCCCCATGCCGGGGAGGTCGGGGTAGAGGCGGCGGTAGGGGCGTCCGCCGGGGCGTGCGGCGGAGCGGCGGGCGAAGAACGGCTCCATGAAGCCGGTCATGAGGCGGTGGTCGGGGGTCCAGCCGTGGATCGCAAGGACGGGGGTTCCGGTCCCGTGCGCGACGAAGTGCATTGGCATGGGCGCAACCCTAGGACAGCGGCGCCGCATTCGCCAGCGGCGGCGAAAGCGCCCGGGTTAGATCAGTTCGACGTGGGTCTCGGCGGTGGGCCTGTGTCGGTCGACGACGCGGCGCAGGACGGCGGTCGCGGCGCCCGCGTCGTCCTCGAAGTAGAAGTGGCCGCCGCGGACTTCGCGGTGCTCCAGCGGATGCGCGGTGACGTCCTGCCAGCGCGCGGCGCCTTCGGGGCCGACGTGCGGGTCGTCGGCGGCGACGACGGCGGTCACGGGGACGTCGAGCGGGGGCCCGGGTCGGTACCGGTAGGCCGCGGCCATGGCGAAGTCGCGGTGGAGGGGGCCGAGGAGGAGGGTCGCGGCCGCGGAGCCGCTCTCGATCTCGGGCGGGATGCCGCCGAAGAAGCGGACTTCCTCGGCGAATGCTGCCGGTTCGAGGGCGGCGAGGCGGCGCACGCGTTCGGACGGCAGGAGCGGCGGGCCCGCGCAGCCCGAGACGGTCAGGGCGGCAGGGGCTCGCGGCAGCCGCCGGGCGGTCTCGTAGGCCGTGAGGGCGCCGAGGCTGTGTCCGAAGAGGAAGAACGGTTCGGTGGCGTGCGCGGCGATGGCCTCGGCGGCGTCCTCGGCGAGCGCGGTGAGGTCGTCCGGGCGGGGTTCGGCGAAGCGGTGGCCGGTGCCGGGAGCGCAGACGGCGACGACGCGGACGAGTTCGCGCAGGTCGGGCTGCCATTCGAGGAACCGGTCGGCGCGCCCGCCGGCGTGGACGAAGGTGTAGAGGTTCGGGACCGACGTCGGCGCGTCCCCGGTCTCGATGAACCATCCTCGGCGGCCCGGCATCAGTGTGGTCTCCCTGTCGTTCGCGGAGTCGGAAAGGCTTGGTGCAGGCGGCATCTGAGGCGCCGGCGGTCCGGGGCGCACACGAGCGCGACGGTGTGGCGGCCCGCGGTGAACCGCAGGTGGCGCCACGGTTCCGGCAGGCGGGTCGGTGCGGGGTGGAGGGTCGTGGCTCGGACGCGGGCGGTGAGGCCTTCGCCGGTGGCTTTCCCGTAGGCCTCCTTCAGTGTCCACAGTGCGGTGCGGAGGGTGCGCTGGGAGTCCTTGGGCGCCTGGGCGATGCGGGCGCGTTCGTCGGCGGTGAAGGCGAACTGGCCGATGTCGTCGCCGACGGCGGTGGCGGATTCGATGTCGATGCCGCATTCGGTGCCGTCGGCGATCGCGCAGGCGACGGCGCCGTCGGTGTGGGACAGGTTGAACCGCAGCCGCGAGGCGGGGGCCGCTATCGCGGGTTTGCCGCCTGGGGCGGCGGTGAACCGCCATTCGGCGGCGCCGACGCCGTCGGTCATCGCGCTCAGCGCGCAGCGCAGGAGCGCGTGCGCGGTGAGGTACTGCATCCTGGTGTGCGCGTAGGCGAAGCGCGCCAGGCGTTCGCGTTCGGTGCGGTCGAGCACGGCGAGCAGGCGTTCGCGCTCGCCGCGCCCTTCGACCGGCGGCACGACCCAGACGTGGACGGTCACTCCAGTGTCCACACGTGCTCCTTCGCGGTGGCGGGGTCGCCGGGCCACAGCCGCAGCCGGCCGGTGTCGGGGCGGAGGACGACGGCCGCGACGGTGCGCTCGCGGCGGAGGTCGCCGTTGTCGGGCACGTTGATCGGCCGGCCGGACAGGAGCCGGTGGTGGGCCGCGACGTCGTCGGCGTCGGGGATGCCCGCGGCGAGGACCGCGTCGAGCCGCCGCTTGGACGAGTTCTTCGCGAAGACGTTGATCTCGTCGCGGGCGGTGAGGTCGGCATGCAGGAAATGGTTGGCGTGCACCAGTTCCGGTCCTTCGATGAGCCGCCGCTCCTCCCCCAGCGCCTCGACGCAGACGGCGCGTCCCCCGCCGCAGACGGTGAAGGACCGCGAGCTGGCGAGGTCGAGGCCGCAGAGGATCGCGACCGCGTGGTCGACGTCGTCGGCGGTGTCGAGGGCGTGCCGGATCGCCAGGTACGGCGGCACGCCGGGCCGCCACGTCCCGCCGATGACGAGGTTGAGGCCCACGGCCACCCCGGCGTCGTTGACGCCGAGGTAGCCGAGGAGTCCGGCGAAGCTGAGCACCAGGGAGCGGTGGCGCGGCCCCGAGACCGCGAGCACCGCGATCTGGTCGTCCAGGCCGCCGTTGAGGTCGACGGTCTGGGCCAGCACGGGGCGGCCGCGCACGGAGGCGTAGGTGGTGCAGTCGCCCGCGGTGACGCGGCTGTAGCCGAGGATCTCGCGGCGCAGCTGCAGCAGCCAGGCCTCGTCGCGGTCGATCCCGGCACCCTCGGCGAGGCCGTCGACCTCCTCGGCGAGGTCGGGGAGGGCCTCGGCCACGGCGTCGCGGTGGGCTTCGACCGTGCCGCGCACCGAGTCGAGGTCGATCGACCGGTCGGTCAGGTGGTCGAGGCGGGCGAGCCCGTCGTCCAGGAAGGCGCGGAGGCGGTCAGCGAGGGCGCGCCCGTGCGTTCGGCCCCGTTCGCGGGGCCCGCCGGCGATGTCGACGGTCGTCACGGCGTTCACAGCGACGGGTTCACGGCCTTGCCGCGGTCGCGGAGCTGCGTCTTCACCGACGGCCATTCGCCCGCGAGCACGGAGTAGTAGACGGCGTCCCGCCTGCGGCCGCCCGGCATGGGGTTGAAGCTGCGCAGCACGCCCTCCTCGCGGGCGCCGATCTTGCGCAGGCCCGCGCGGGCGCGCTCGTTGAGCACGTCGGTCTTGAACTCCACGCGGACGGCGTCCAGGTCCTCGAAGGCGTGCTGGAGCAGCAGGTACTTGGCCCAGCGGTTGACGCCGCGGCCCTGGAACTCCACGCCGAGCCAGGACCAGCCGATCTCCAGGCGCCGGTCGGCCTCGGCCATGTTGCCGTAGCTGGAGCTGCCGGCGGCCCGGTCGGCGCCCTTGTCGACGATGACGAAGACGGCGCGGCGCCCGGCGGCGTGGTCGGCGAGCATGGCGTCGAAGAACGCGTCGAAGTCCGCGTCGGAGTCGACGCGGCTGACGAAGTAGTCCCAGATGCCCTCGCCGAAGGCGATCTTGCGCAGCGGTTCGCGGTCGTCCTCGGTCACGGGCCGCAGGCGGACGTGGTCGTTCTCGAGGACGGCGGGTGCGTCCTCGTTCCAGGCGGTGTCGGTCATCGTCGTCATCCCTTCTGGTCGGCGTGGGGACGCATGGCCTCGACGACGTCGCCGAGCGTGCGCATCCGGGCGAGGTCGTCCTCGGTGAAGCGCTCGAGGCCGACGTCGGCGGCCCGGCACAGCGAGGTGAGGAACAGGACCTTGTTGAGCGAGGTGAGCCCGTAGGTCTCCGCGAGGTCCTCACCGGCGTCGAGGGTGGCCGGGTCGGGCCGGTCGCGCAGGACCTGCGCGAGCTGTTCGCGGGCCAGGGTGTCGAGGTCAGCGGGCATGGAGTCCTTCTTTCGGGTCGGCGATGCGGTCGCGGTAGCGCTCGAGGATGCGCCCCCGGATGGGTTTGAACTGGGAGGTGAGGAGTCCGTTGTCGATGGTGAAGGGCTCGTCGGCGGTGATGACGCGGGAGATCCGCTCGTCGGGTTCGGAGCCGGCGTTGACCGCGGCGAGCGCGGCCGCGACGGCGGCGCGGTCGACGGGCCCGGGATGCGGGGAGACGACGGCGACGAGCCCGGTCTGGTTGCGGCAGTATAGGACGCATTCGGCGACGGCGCCGGTGTCGCGGAAGCGGGTCTCGATCGGGCGGACGACGACCTTCTTGCCGTTGTCGAGGACGATGACGTCGTCGCTGCGGCCGTGGATGTACAGGTAGCCGTCCTCGTCGAGGTGGCCGAGGTCGCCGGTGCGGACGAGCCCGCCGGGCTTGAACATCCGCTCGCTCTCGCCTGGCGCCGCGAAGGTGTAGGCGGTGTTGACGGGGTGGTCGCTGCGGACGCACACGACGCCGTCGGCGTCGATGAGGATCTCCTTGCCGGGCAGGGCCTTGCCGACGCTGCCTTCGCGGTGGGCGCCGGGGTGGTTCTTGGTGGCGATGCAGGTCTCGTTGAGGCCGTAGCCTTCGAAGATGGGCAGGCCGGCCTCGGTGAAGAAGCGGAGCATGGCCGGGTCGGCGGGGGCCGAGCCGGTCCACAGGTAGCGGATGCGGGAGCCGAACAGCTCGGCGGCGGCCTTGGCGGCGTCGACGCCGTCGGCGAGCCGTCCTTCGAGGTGGCGCCTGGCGGAGTCGAAGAACCCGGGGACGGCCATGACGACGGTCGGCTCGACGGCGGGCATCACGGCGAACACGGACTGGTAGGTCGTGACGACGAGGTCGTGGCCCCAGCGCAGCGCCGAGTAGAGCCAGTAGCGCTGCTGGAGCAGCGACAGCGGCAGGAACACCAGGAGCCGGTCGCCGGGGCGGTGGTCGAACATGCCCTGGACGTCGCGCAGCGAGGAGTCGATGCTGGCGACCGTGGCTTCGAGTCCTTTGGGGACTCCGGTGGAGCCGGAGGTGAACTTGACGGTGGTGCAGTCCTCCGGTTCCCAAAGGGGCGCATGGATCTCGGGCGGGTCCTCGTCGGCGTGCCGCGCGATCTCGGCGATCGGGCGCACTGCGGGCGGCGCGCCGTCGGGGATCGGGGCGTCGGTGTAGAGCTGGTCGAGCCCGTACCGTTCGACCAGTTCGGCGTCCGGCGTGAACTTGCCGGGTTCGAACCCGGCGGTCTGGGCCTTGAGCATGAGCGCGGCGAGATCGAGCAGGATCCACTCGATGCGGTTGGCGGCGAGGACGCCGATGCGGTCGCCCTCGCCGATGCCGCCTCGTCGCAGGGCCCCGGCGACGGCTCGGG
This sequence comes from Glycomyces harbinensis, assembly GCF_900101745.1. Taxonomy (GTDB): domain Bacteria; phylum Actinomycetota; class Actinomycetes; order Mycobacteriales; family Micromonosporaceae; genus Glycomyces; species Glycomyces harbinensis. The sequence continues at coordinate 44,193 of NZ_FNAD01000011.1, forward strand.
CGCGGTCGTGGAGTTCGGCGAGCGGCATGGCGCGGCGGTGGCCGAGCCCGGCGACGGTGAGGACGCCGTCGTGGGCGGGACGTTCGGCGATGATGCGGTTGAGGATCGATGCGGTCACGGCTGCTCCCGTTCGGTGGTGGCGGTGAGGTGGCCCGCCATGGCGCGCACGGTGTTGAGCGCGAAGATCGCCTCCAGCGGCAGGCCGATCCCGTACTCGGCGCGCACGGCGGTCAGGATGCGCGCGGCGGTCAGGGAGTCGCCGCCGAGGGCGGTGAAGTCGGCTTCGGGGTCGACCTCGGGGACCCGCAGCGTGCTCGCCCACAGCGCGGCGATCCTGGATTCGACGGCGGGGTCGGCGGGCGGGCGGTCTTCGGCTCCCTGTTCGGCGATCGGGACGTCGGCGAGCGCGGCCCGGTCGACCTTGCGGTTGCGGTTGAGCGGCAGCCGGTCGTGCCACACGACCGCGGCCGGGACCATGTAGTCGGGCAGGTCGGCGCGGAGGGCCTCGCGGATCTCGGCGAGCGGGGGCCGGCCGGCGGCGGGGACGAGGTGGGCGACGAGGACCGCCCCGGAGGCGCCCTTGCGGGCCACGACCGCGGCCTCGGCGACCGGGTCGAGGGCCGCGAGCCGGGTCTCGACCTCGCCGGCCTCGATGCGGTGGCCGTTGACCTTGATCTGGAAGTCGGTGCGGCCCAGGATGTCGATCGTGCCGTCGGGCCGGTAGCGGCCGAGGTCGCCGGTGCGGTAGAGCCGGTCGCCGCGGTCGTCGACGTAGCGTTCGGCGGTCAGGTCGGGGGCGCCCCGGTAGCCGGGGGTGACGCCGGCGCCGGCGGCGAGGATCTCGCCGGGGACCCAGTCGGGGCAGTCGTTGCCGTCGGCGTCGCGGATGTGCGCGCGGTTGTTGGCGTTGGGGCGGCCGTACGGGAGCGGCACGTCCGCCGGGTGGTCGGGCGGGATCGGATGCCAGATGTTCCAGATCGTCGTTTCGGTCGGCCCGCCGAGGGAGACGACGCGCAGGTCGGGTCGGGCGCGGTAGAGCGCGGCGGGCAGGTCGGGCGGGATGCGGTCGCCGCTCATCATGACCAGTCGCAGCGAGGGCGGCAGTGACCCGTCGTGGTCGGCGAGCATCCGCACGATCGCCGGAACCGAGTTCCACACCGTCGCTCCGGCGGCTTCGGCGAGCGTCTTCCAGTGCGCGGGGTCGGCGGCCCGGTCGGCGTCCGGGACGACCAGCGCGGCCCCGGCGCTCAGGGCGCCGAAGACGTCCCACACCGACAGGTCGAAGGTGAAGGCGCTGATGGCGAAGAAGCGGTCGTCCGGGCCGATCGCGAACCGCTCGGCGCAGTCGGCGACGACGTTGGCGACGTTCCGGTGGGTCACCATGACGCCCTTGGGTTCGCCGGTGGTGCCCGAGGTGTAGAGGACGTAGGCGAGGTCGCCGGGGTCGGCGCCGGGCACGTCGGGGGCCGCGGCCGCGCGCGGCCCCGCGCGCAGGTCGAGCGACGGGAGGCCGTGATCCAGGTCGTCGTCGGTGAGGACGTGGGCGAGGCGGTCGTCGCGCAGGAGCCGGTCGCGGCGGGTCGAGGGGAGGTCGGCGTCGACCGGGACGTACGCGGCGCCGGCGAGCAGGGCGCCGAGGATGCCGACGATCTGCTCGGGTCCGCGCCGCATCACCAGGCCGACGAGGTCGCCGCGGCCGGCGCCGTTGTCGCGCAGCCAGGTCGCGGCGCCCGCGGCGCGGGCGAGGAGGTCGCCGTAGGTGATCGACGCGTCCGCGGTGATGATCGCGGTCGCGTCGGGGCGCTGCGCGGCGTGCCGCAGGAAGGCGTCGGTGAGCATGGCGGGCGCGAAGTCCCGCTCGGTGTCGTTGGCGCGCTTGCGGGCGCGGCGCTGCGCGTCCGGCAGGAGGTCGAACCGTTCGGCGTCCCAGGCGGTTGCGTCGCAGAGGCGGTGCAGGAGGGTGTCGAGTCCGGCGGTGAGGGCGTCGAGCAGGCCGGGCGGGAAGAGCGCTTCGACCGCGTCGAGGCGGATGACGAGGTCGCCGTGCTGCTGGAGGACGAACACGTCGAGGTGGACCTGCGGGGTCTGGGAGACGGTGAAGACCTCGGGGCCGAACGATTCGAGCGCGGAGCCGTCGACGCCGCCGATGGCGTCCAGTGTGGAGTTGAAGGTGTAGGGCATGGCGGCGGCGCGGGTGTCCGAGTGGTGGCGTGCGAGGTCGCGCATGACGTCGATGCCGGAGTAGTGGCGGTGGTCGAGGTCGGTGCGGAGTCGGCCCTGGAGGGCGCGGGCGCGTTCGGCGAAGGTCCGGGTCCGATCGATGTGGACGGCGACGAGGAGCGGGTCGGAGAACTGGCCGACGGCGGTGAAGGCGCCGGGGTGGATCGGGAGGCGCTGCGAGACGGTGGTGTTGAGCGTGAACGCGTTTCCGGCGCCCCACAGGGACAGTGCCTCGGCCCAGGCGGCGAGCAGCGCGGCCGAGGGGGTGAGCCCGGCGGCCTTGATCTCGCGCTGGAGGCGGGTCCAGTCGTCGGCCTCGAGCACCACCCGGCGCTGGACGACCCGGGTGGGGCCGATCGCGGACGGGTCGGCGGCGAGCGGCAGCCGGGGCGCGGGAGGGAGTTCGTCCAGGCGCGAGCGCCAGTACTCGCGCGAGCGGGCGGAGGCGGGGCCGGCGGCCGCGGCCTCGATCGCCGCCACGTGGGCGCGGAAGGGCATCCGCGGCGCGTCGTCGCCGCCGCCGGTCTCGTATCGGCGGTGCCATTCGCCGAAGAGGAGGAACATGCCGATGCCGTCGACGGCCATGCCGTCGTGGTTGACGCACAGGACCATCCGGTCGTCGGCGAGGACGCAGACCTCGGCATCGACGAGGGGCCCGGTGGCCGGGAGCCTGCGGTGGGAGCGGCGCTCGCGGACGGCGGCGCGGCGCCGGTCCCGCTCGCTCGGGTCGAGGCCGCGCAGGTCCGTTACGGTGAAGCCGGGCAGGGTGGGGGTCTCGGCCTGCCGGTCCTCGTCGAGGACGGCCAGTCGCAGCGCCGAGTGGGCCCGTGCGGTGTCCTCAAGGGACTTTCGCAGTCGGTCGAGGTCCCAGGCGCCTTCGATCTCGTGGTAGACCTGGTTGGCGACGTCGCCGAGTTCGAGCAGGCCGGACCGTCCGACCAGGTAGGCGCGTTGCAGGGGCGTCAGCGCGAAGGCGTCCTCGAACGCGGCCAGGTGCGCGACGAGGTCGGCCTTGGCGGCCTTGAGCCTCGCGACGAGGTCGGGGGTCATGGCCGTCTTGGGGCCTTCGAGCCTGAGGTCGCCGCCCGCGGCGGACAGCGACAGGCCCGCTTCGCGGAGGTCGGCGAGGACGGCGGCGGGAGTGTCGGTCATCGGGTCTCACCTCCGAGTGCGGCGAGCAGGTCGGCGTCGGCCATGCCGTCCAGTGCGGCGGCGAGCGCGCTCAGGGGCGCGTCGGCGAGGAGGGTCTCCAGCGGGACGTCGGCCTTGAGCTCGGTGAGCGCGTGGTACTGGAGGGTGGTCGCGGCCAGCGAGTTCGCGCCGAGTGCGGGCAGCGACAGGTCCGCGAAGTCCGCTTCGAGGCCGAGCAGGACGGCGACCTTGGACCGCAGCCACGGGAGGGAAGCGGGTGTCGCGGGGGCCGCGAAGAAGCGGGTCGAGTCCAATGTGGTCCGGTTGCCGGGCGGGACGAGCTCGACCGCGTCGGGCCAGGCGTCGACCGCGAGCCCGAGCGATGCGGCGAGCCGCTGCGAGAAGCGCGGCATCAGGGGCGCGGCGGCGGTCGCGAGCAGGCGGGCGGCGGCGAGTTCGAGGGCGGTCGCGGTGCGCGCCTCGGAGGACCAGCGGTCGAGGCCGCGCAGGCGCGACTGGAGCCGGGAGAACGCCGTCGCGTCCTCGACCAGGGCGTCGAGGACCGCCGCGGCCCGGCGGAGCGAGAAGCCTTCGGCGCCCAGGGCCGCGGTGGCCTGCTCGAGGCGGTGGGTGAGCCGCGCGAGGAAGTCCGCGTGCTCGGTCGTCCAGGTCCCGGCGTCGGGGACGAGGCCGCCGTGGTCGCTGCGGACGCGCTCGCCGAGGTCGTCCAGCCAGGCCTGCCACTGTCCGATGAGGACATCGGTGACGGCGCGGTCGTACTCGGCGCGGCGGAAGTCGGTGCGCTCGTCCTCGGGACGGGTGCGGCACAGGTAGTAGCGGACCGCGTCCACGGTCTCGGGGCTCAGGATCTCCTTGCCCCAGATGGCGTGGCGGCGGCTGGTGGAGAACTTCGCGCCTTCGAGCAGGTAGAACTCGTTGACGTGGTAGTCGATGTCGGGGTTCCACTGGGGGAACGCGAGCCGGTACAGGACCGGGTAGAGGATCGAGTGGTAGAAGCTGTTGTCGTAGCCGAAGAAGTGGACGACCTTCCAGTCCGGGGAGGGCCGCTCGCGCGACCACTGCTCCCCGAGCCCGGCGCCCAGGCGCTCGATGCCGTGGAGGAAGCCGTAGCTCATCTCGGGCCACACCCAGATGACCTGGGAGGCGAGGTCGTCCTCGGCCGGGCGCACGCCCCAGTCGGACGGGTGGGAGACGGGCAGTTCGAGGCCGTCCCGGGCGAAGACCCGGTGGGCCAGTTCGCGCAGGCGGGCCGGGACGCGCCCGAGCAGGTGGTGGCCCGCGACGGTCTCGGCGAACTCGTGGAGCGGCAGGGTCCAGCGCTCGACCTCGGCCGCCCGCGGGGCGGCGTCGCCGCGGCGCGAGCGCGGCTCGCCGAGGTCGGCGACCAGATTGGGCTCGCCGCACTCCTCGCAGATGTTGCCGCCAGTGGGACCCGAGCACCCCGGGCAGGTCCCCGAGACGTCCACTTCGTACAGGTACTCGCCGCCCTCGCCTTCGACCAGCGCGGGAGTGGCCTTCGGGCGGACGGACCCGGAGCGGACCAGGCGGGTGAAGAAGCGCCGCAGGCCTTCCTCGTAGCCGTCGTCCGTACTCGTCGTGTAGTACTCGTCGACGTCGATGTCCATGGCCTTGAGGGTGGCGGCGATCTCGGCGGAGTAGTGCCGGGCGGCCTCGGCGGGGGTGACGCCGTCGCGCTCGGCGGCGGCCTCCACATAGCTCTGGTAGTCGTCGCTGCCGGTGAGGTGCCAGGCCCGGTTGCCGTTCAGCCGCTGGAAGCGCACGTAGGCGTCGGCGCCGAGGTAGGGCCCCGAGAGGTGTCCCAGGTGGAGGTCGCCGTTGGGGGTCGGCGGGGTGGAGAACACGAACTGGGGGCGCCCGGCGGCGCGGGTCCGGGTCCGGGAGGCGACGGCGTGCCGGGCGCGGGCGGCGTCGCGCCAGTACTGGGTGAAGAAGACCAGGTCGGCCTCGCCGGTGTTGGTGATGACGTGGGATTCGAAGGGCTCGAACAGGACCACGGTGCCGGGCCGGGCCGGATGGACCGCGCCGTCGATGCGGAGCTCGCCTTCGCCCGAGACGATGACGAAGAACTCGGTCTCGTCGTGCTGGTGGCTGGTGGAGCTCGCGCCGGGCGCGACGCGGCCCCAGCCGGCGCCGACGCCGAGTCCGTCTACTGAGGACATGTCGATGCCGAAGGCCTCGGAGAGATCGGATTCGCTGTAGTGGTTCAGGATCATGACTGCCTCCGTCGTTAGCGGTTCGAGGGGTGGGAGGTGGCGGATGCGAGGGCGGCGACGGCCTCGGCGGCGATCGCGGGGGCGAGCCGGTAGCCCGAGCCGCCCGCCGCGCCGGCGAAGACCAGGCCGGGGCACAGCTCGGCGACCACCGGTTCGCGGGCCGGACTGTAGGCGTCGCAGAAGACCCGGCCCGAGCGGCACAGCGGCGCCAGGTTGGGCGCGTGCCGCCGGAGCACGGCCCGGGCGTCCGCGAGGTCCGAGGGGGCGAGCCCGCGCTCGACGGTGTCGGGGTCGACGTCCCACTCGTCGCAGGTGTAGCTGAACAGGAAGTGCCCGCGGTGGTGCAGCGGCAGCACGAAGGCGTCCTCGTCGTCGAAGACGGCCAGGGCGTCGCCGGGGCCGGGGACGGTGTCGAGGTGGGCCGCGACGATCTTCTTGACCCGGAGGCCGAGCGGCGCGATGAGATCGGCCCAGGCCGGATGCGCGATCCACGGGCCTGGGGCGAGCACGACGCGGCGGGCGCGGAGCGTCTCGCCGTGGCCGAGGGTCAGGACCCAGCCGTCGTCGCCGTCGAGGGCGGCGACTTCGACGCCCTCCCAGACGGTCGCGCGCGGGCGCAGGTCGGTGAGGATCGCGCGGGCGACGCCTTCGACGTCGGCGTAGTGGCAGCCGTCCAGGACCCATTCGCGGGTGCCGGGGTCGGGCTCGGTCTCGGCGCCGAGTTCGAGATAGGCGCCGCGGACGGCGTCGGCGCGCTCGGCCGAGGCGCGGACGGTCGCCCGGGTCGGGTGCACCGGCAGGCCGAGTTCGGCGGCGAGGCGCTGCCAGTAGCGGTGGCTGTGCTCGGTCATGGACCGGACGCGCGCGGTCGCGCCGCGCGGGAAGTGGACGCCGGCGGACCGGCTCGTGGCGCCGCCGCCGACGAGGCCGCGTTCGAGGACGGCGATGTCGGCGCCGGGGAAGGCCGCCGCGGCCTCGTAGGCGGTGACGGCGCCGATGACGCCGCCGCCGATCACGGCGAGGTCTACAGCGTCCACTGCGTCTCCCTGGCGTGCTTGGCCGACCACTCGATGAACGACATCGCCGGGTCGGCGGCGGGGCGCCCGCGCAGGCGGTCGGCGATGCGCCGGGCCCGCCAGGCGTTGAGGCTCAGGTTGACGTCGGGCAGGCCGCGCTGGCCGCGCACCGCGTTCTGCACGAAGATGCTCCGGTCCGGCGGGCCGTCCCACTCGGCCGCGAAGTCCTCGTCCACGCGGAACTCGCCGTGCTCGGTCGCCATGCGGTCGAGCAGCGGTTCCAGGAACGGCTTCGGGGCGGGCCGGAAGCCGGTGGCCCACACGACCGCGTCGACCGCGAGGCACTGGGTCTGGTCGGGCTCGTCGTTGTGGTGCAGGGTCAGCTCCCACGCGCCGCCTCCGGCCCTGTCGGCGGCGGTGACGGTCCGGTTGGGCAGCAGCCCGAACCGGTGCTCGTCGCGCTCGATGAACTGGAGCCGGTACAGCTCCTGGTAGATCGCGCGGAGCGTGGACTCCGAGATGCCGTCCGAGGCGAGCAGGTGGGCCGAGATGAGCTCGGACCGCTTGGCCTCGGGCAGCCGGAAGAAGTAGTCGGAGTAGTCGGGCATGAAGAAGTCGTTGGTGAAGGTCGAGTCGTCGATCGGGAAGTAGTTGCGGCGCCGGGAGATCCACACGACGCGCTGGGGCCGTTCGGATTCGGGCCGCGAGAGCAGGTCCAGGAACGCCTCGGCGCCGGACTGGCCGCCGCCGACGACGGCGACGCGCTTGCCGCCCAGGGCCTTCGAGCGGCTCAGGTGCTCGCTGACGTGGAACTGGGTGGGGCCCCGGTGGGGCCGGACGAAGTCGGGGACCCACGGGACGGTGCCGACGCCGACGGCGAGGTTGTCGGCCGTGACGCGGCGCCGGTCGGTGGTGACGTGGAAGACCCCGTCGAAGTCGACGCGCTCGACCGATTCGCCGAAGGCGATGTTCTCGTTGCTCCGCGCGGCCCAGGCCAGGTAGTTGCGGAACTCGGTGCGCGGCACCTCGGCGAACTTGGCGTTCAGGAAGTGGTAGGTCCGCCCGTGCTCGTGGAGGTAGGACAGGAACGAGAACCGGTTGGTCGGGTCGGAGAGGCTCACCAGGTCCTTGAAGATCGACACCTGGAGGGTCGCGCCGGTGATGAGCTGGTCGTCGTGCCAGGTGAAGTCGGCCTTGCGGTCGAAGAACCGGTGCGGCTGCGCGGCGTCGCCGTGCAGCAGGGCCGCCAGGCTGAGGTTGGCCGGGCCGGCGCCGATGCCGACGATCCGGAGGTGGGGCGTCGGATCATCGGATGTCGAATGGTGCTGAGGTGCGGTTCCCACATCGAGTCCTTCCTGTGGGGTACGGGCTCGCGCCCGGGTGGTCGTGCGGTGGGTTCAGGCGTTGCCGGGCCGTTCGGGTCGGGGGACGCAGGTCCAGGCGATGACGGCCGCCGCGAGGGAGGCGGTGGCGACCGCCGGCCACACCAGGGATCCGATGTGGAGGTAGAGCCAGCCGCCGATCAGGGGGCCGAGGGCGATGCCGAGGCTGAACATGAAGTGGAAGCTGCCGAGGTAGTGGGCTTTGAGGCGGGCCGGGCCGGCCTTCGCGGGGTGGGCGAAGAACGCGGGCCCGGAGACGATCTCGCCGAGCGACCAGATGAGGGTCCCCACGATCAGGGCGGCGGGTCCGATGGGGAGCGCGTAGAAGGCCACGCCCGCACCGACCAGGGCGAACCCGGCGGCGAGCACGGTTCGCGCGGCGAGGCGCTGGGTGACCTTGGTGATGGCGAGCTCGAAGGCGATGACGATGGCGCCGTTGACCGACACCGCGAGGGTGTACCAGAACAGGGCGATGCCCACGTCCTCGACTTGGAGCGGCAGCGTCGTCACGTACTGGACGAACACGGCCGAGTGCAGGAACGTCGCGAGCAGGTAGAGGCTGAAGCGCCGGTCGGCGAGGACGGCCGCGTAGCCGCCGCGGGCGTCCGCGGCGGTCCCGGGCTCCTCGGGGACGGCCGGCAGCGCGCTCTTGGCGGGGAGCGTGGCGAAGGCCAGCGCCGCATAGGCCGCGGCGATGGCGGCCTCGCCCCAGAAGACGTAGACGAAGCTCTCGCCGCCGAGGTGGTAGAGCCCGTAGCCGACCAGGGGGGCGCCGGTCGCGCCGAGGTTGAGCCCCAGGCGGTACATCGCGAAGATCATCGTCTGGCGTTCGGTCGGGACCAGTGACGACAGGAGCGTCGAGGAGGCCGGCCGGAAGAGCTGGGCGCAGGCGCTGGCCGCGGCCACGAAGACGAGCAGCAGGAGGTAGTCGGCGATGTAGAGCAGCGAGGCGGTGAGGACCGCGGCGGCGGACATGCTGATGACGGTGGCGGCCCGCGGTCCGAGCCGTTCGGTGGCGGTTCCGCCGAGGAGGGCGCCGACGACGGCGCCGCCGCCGTAGCAGCCGACGGCGATGACGGCCTGTTCGGCGGAGAAGCCCTGGTGGGTGAGGTAGAGGACGATGAAGACCTGGAGGAAGCCCGAGAGGCGGTTGACGGTGACGCCGGCGAGGATGACCTTGGCGGCGGCGGGGCTGTCGCGGAAGGTCTCCCAGACGCGGGGTGCGGGGGGTGCCGGGGCGGGGGCGGTCACGGGATGCTCCTAGGACACGACGATGTCGATGGCGGACCGGACGCGGGCTTCGATCTCGTCGAGCCCGTCGGTGTCGGGGGCGTCGATGAGGAAGGCGACGGCGCGGTCGTCCGAGGAGTGCAGCGGCCCGAGGGTCGCGCCCTTCTCCCGGTGCACGAAGACGGCGCGGAGGGTCGGCGGGTCGTCGGCGGCTCCGGGTGCGGTGCGGGGCCACAGGTCGGTCTCGCCGATCCAGGAGGCGGTGACGCCGGGCCAGTCGAGCCGGACGTCCTCGAGGACGCCGTGGGGGTGCTCGAGGTAGACCTGGCGGGCGACGCGCCGGGGCCGCGGGTACTCGGCGGGTTCGCCCAGCGCGATGCGGATGATCTGGTCTTCGAGCGGGCGGCCGGTCGCGAGTTCGTAGAGCGGGAGCAGGCCGTCGCCGGGGGTGCGGGCGGCGATCTCCATCAGGCGCGGCGTCCCGGTCGGGTCGAGCCGCCATTCGGAGTGGGTGATGCCGTCCTCGAAGCCGAGCCGGTCGAGCACGTCGGCGTTGGCGTCGAGCAGGGCGCCGTTCGCGGGGTCGGCGCCGCCGACGGTGTGGGACAGCTCCACGAAGGCGCGGCTGCGGGTGTCGTTGGTGGTCTTGGCGGTGACCGAGGCGAAGACGCGCCGCCCGCCCTGGCTGAGGGTCTCGACGGAGTATTCGGGACCGGTGACCTTCTGCTCGATGAGGAGGGTCTCGTGGTCGGGGTAGGCGGCGAGTTCGCGGGCGATGTCGGCGGGCTCGTCGGCGGAGACGACGCCGGAGGAGGAGTGGCGGGTGGCGGGTTTGAGCACCGCCGGGTAGTCGAGCGCCCCGGGGTCGAGTCCGTCCCTTTCGGAGGGCGGGACGATGAGCGAGGCGGGGCTGTGGCGGTGGAGGTACCAGCGCTGGAGGTACTTGCTGCGGCAGACCCTGGTGGCGCGCAGGCCGGGGAAGGGCAGGCCGAGGGCGTCGGCGATGATGCCGGTGGGTTCGACGAGGGTCTCGCCGACGGCGTAGGCGCCTTCGATGCGGTAGCGCTCGCGCCAGGCCGCGACGGCGGCGACGACCCCGGAGTTGAAGGACGCCTCCATGTCGAGCGAGCCGCTCACGTAGGCGACGTCGTGGATGAGCGAGGCGGGGCCGTCCTCCTGGGCGCGGACGGCCTCGGCGCGGTCGCGGAAGCCCTCGGGGGTGACGACGAGGATCGACAGATCGCGGCGGGCGAGTTCGGTGAGGTACCGGGGGCTCCGGCAGATCACCCAGAACGCTCCGGTGAGGATGAAGGCCCGGGGGCGGTCGGCGGTGGTGGTCATCGCTGTCCTTCCTGGTCGGTCGAGTGGTGGGTCCAGGGCAGGCCTTCGGCGGCCAGCCGGTCGAGCCAGCGCCGGGCCGCCGCGGTGTCGGCGGCGGCGCGGTGGAGTCCGGGACCCGCGGTGCGGTCGAGGATCGGTGCGAGGCCGCACGCGAGGGAGGTCGCGACGCAGCGGGCCATGGCGGTGTCGGCGTCGTCGCCGGTGACGTCGAGCGTGTAGCGGCCGCGCCAGTGCGCGCCGTCGCGCCGGGCGTCGAGGGAGACGGCGAGGACGACGCGGTCGCGGTCGTCGGGGGTGGTCGGATACCGTTCGGCCAGTTCGTCGGCGAGCGCGGCGAGCCGGTCGCGGTCGCCGGAGTCGACGACGTCGAACACGCTCTTCCAGGCCCGCTTCCAGCCTTGGGGGCGGAGCGTGCCGCGCACGAAGGACTCGGCGGTCCAGTCGTCGGGGAAGCCGTACTGGGCGATGAACTCGGTGCTGTCGCGGTTGGGGTAGACCTCGAAGGCCTCGCCGTCGAGGAGGTAGTCCTCGCAGCCCTCCCAGGGGCGCGGGGTCTCGCGGACGGTGCCGCCCTCGACGTACCGGGCGGGGCTGGCGAGCGCGGTGAGCACTCCCATCGGGGCCCAGCTGAACTGGTAGCGGAACTCCCCCGGTTCGTCGGGGATGCCGCCGCAGTGGGAGGCGAGGGAGTAGCGGACGGGGCCGTCGCCGAGGTGCTGGCGGGCCCGGTCGAGGAGGAGGTGGGCCATGAGGTGGTCGATGCCCGGGTCGAGTCCGGCTTCGGTGAGGACGGCCAGGCCCAGTGCCGCGGCCTCGTCGGCGAGCGCGGCGATTTCGGGCGAGGTGTAACTGGTGCAGGCGAAGTGGGCGCCGGCGTCGATCGCGGTGCGCAGGAGGCGGGGGTGGTGGGCGGCCGGGAGCATGGAGACGAGGACGTCGCCCGGTTCGAGGGCGTCGGCGAGGTCGTCGGTGTCGAGGCCGCGCACGGTGATCGGCGCTGCGACGCCGAGCGCGTCGAGGCGGGTCCGGGCGCGGTCGCGGGTGCGGCCCCACAGGACGACGTCGGCGGCGCGGCCCAGGACGGTGAGTCCGGTGCGGCCGGTGGACAGGCCGGTGCCGATCCAGTGGACGGTGCCGGTGGTCGGGGCGATGCGGTCAGACACGGTCGAGCTCCTCGTCTCGCAGGGCGGTGCGGTAGGCGCGGCGGCTGCGTTCCCAGGCGTCGCCGTCGGGCAGGTGCGGCAGGTGGGGGGCGAGCTGGGCGGAGAAGTCGTCGCTCGCCTCGCGCGGCAGCAGCGAGGGGAGGTTGTCGATCGCGATCACCGCCGGTCCGTCGGCGATGGCGCGCACGGGGTGCTGCCAGCCGGTGAGCCGGTCGTAGACGGGCAGGAGGTGGGCCGGGGAGCCGACGTCGCAGGTGACGTCGACGATCAAGGACAGGCGACCGGCGCCGTCGAGGTGTTCGGGGGCCAGCAGGACCGGGCCGGGTTCGGTGAGGCCGACGGCGTTGACGAGGATGTCGTGGTCGAGGATCGCCCGGCGGTCGAGGCGCGCGGTCTCGGCGACGTCCCACAGGGTCGGTTCGACGCCGATGCGTTCCAAGGCGGCGCGGGCGCCGCGGCCGCAGCGTCCGAGCGCGCCGACGATGAGCACTCTCGGTGCCGCGGTGGGCGGGCGCAGGGTCCGATCGAGTTGATCCTTCGTGGTCGGTTCCAGCGGCGGGACGAGGTCGCCGTTCCAGTGCCGGATCGCGAGCGCGGCGCCGACGTATCCGGCCCAGTGGCCGAAGGCGGCGAGGCGCCGCCCGCGCTCGTCGGTGAGGTGTTCGAGGTCGAGGATCTCGCCGCCTCCCCGGGCGAACCGCGCCAGGAGCGCTCCGGCGCCGGACTGTCCTTTATAGGCGTGGGCGAAGTAGAGGTGGCGGCCGCGGATCGGATCGTCGCCGTCCGGCAGGCTCTTGATGCCGAGGATGCAGGCGTCGGCCGGGGCGTCGGCCCAGGAGCCGGGGGGTGCGATTCGGGCGCCGGCGGCCCGGTAGTCCGCGATCGGATGGCAGCGCGCGGGCGACGCTTCGACGGTCACCGCCGCTCCCGATGCGATGAGCGCGGCCGCCGCGGCGGGGGCGAGCGGGGTGCGGCGCTCGCCCGGGTGGGTCTCGGCGCGGAGCCACACGTGGAGGCCGGTCATGCGCCGCTCCCTTCGAGGACGGGGATGCGGGCGTTCGGGGACGGCAGGTAGCGGTGGCGCTGGGGCAGGTCGCGCGGGGTCCATCCGGCGGCTTCGGCCTCGGCGACGATGGCGGCGGCGATCTCGACGGCGACGGCGCGGCCGGGGCAGCCGTGCCGCCCGGACCCGAATGTGAACGAGACCGGTTGCGGGCGTGCGGGGTCGAAGTCGTGCGGGTCGGGGTTGACCGCCGGGTCGCGGTTGGCGGCGGCGAGGACCAGCAGGACGGTCTGTCCTGTGTCGACGGTCTGCCCGGCGTGGGTCCACGGCTCGTGGGCGAAGCGGCGGGTGTTCTGGATCGGCGCGTCGTGGCGCGCGACCTCTTCGACGAACGCGCGCAGGTCGTCGCCGCGCTCGTGGCGGCCGAGCGCGAGGAGCGTGGCACCGACGAGCCCGGCGGTCGCGTCGTACGTCTGGGAGAGCACGCCGACGGCGTTCGCGAGCGCGGTCCGGCGCGGAACGCGGTGCGCGGCGGCGGTCTCGGCCAATCGCGCGGCGAGGCCGTCCCCTTCGGCGGCCCGGGCGAGGAGGGGTTGGAGTTCGGCGGCGGCATCGGATGCGGCGGCGTGGTCGTCGGCGGTGGCCGACGCGGGGATGCAGCGCACGAAAGCGGCGGTGAGCGCGACCGAGCGGCGCACGTCCGCCGCGGGGACGCCGCTGAGGGAGGCGACGGCGGCGACCGGGACGCCGAAGGCCAGCTCGCGGTAGTCGAGGCCGCGTTCGAGCGCTTCGCGGGCCGCGATGCGGGCGGCTTCGGCGACGGCCTCGGGGGCGGTCTTGGACAGCACCGTGACGAGGGCGCTCTTCAGTTCGGCGGCGGCCGCGTCGTCCCGCATGCGCACCAGCTGCCCGAAGACCTCGCCGGCGGCGGTGTCCGCGATGGGCGCGGGCACCTCGTTCCCGCTGGGCCGCACCCGCAGTCCGGGGGCGTCGAACGCGGCCTGGACCGCCTCGGCGCCGGCGGCCGCCCAGGCGCCGATCTCGGCGTCGAACGCGAAGGGGCGCTCGGCGGTGAGCCCGGCGTAGTACGGGTACGGGTCGTCGTGCTGGATCGCGCTCAGCGGTGTGGTCATGGGGCCTCCCGGTCGGTCGTCGTCGGTCACAGGGATTCGGCGATGCTCATCTGGAGCACCTCGGACGGTCCTTCGTAGATGCGCAGGGAGCGGACCTGGCGGTACAGCCGCTCCACGGGGCTGTCGGCGACGAGCCCGGCCGCGCCGAAGATCTGGACGGCCGCGTCGACGATCTCGCCGGCGGCCTCGGTGGCGTAGACCTTCGCGGTCGAGGAGGCCTCGGCGTAGTCCTCGCCGCTGTCGGCGGCCCAGGCGGCGCGGGCGGTCAGCAGCGACGCCGCCGACAGCTTGACGCGCATGTCCGCGAGCGAGGACTTGACGAGCTGGAGGTCGGCCAGGCGGCTTCCGAAGGCCCTGCGGCCGCGGGCGTGGTCGAGCGCGAGGCGGAAGGCGCGGGCGGCGAAGCCGACCGCGGCGGCGGCGACGGTCATGCGGGCCCGCTCGAGCACGTCGAGGGCGACCACGTAGCCGCGTCCGCGTTCGCCGAGCACCGCGTCCGGACCGACGCGGCAGTCGGTAAAGGCGATCTCGGCCCACGACCGGGGCGCGATGGCGCCGATCGGCGAGGCCTTGAGGCCGGGGGCGTCGCCGGGGACGAGGAACGCGGTGAGCCCGAGCGGGCCGGGGCCGTCGCCGGTGCGGGCGAGCACGACGAGCACGTCCGCGATGTCGCCCTGGGCGATCCAGGTCTTGGCGCCGTTGAGGACGAAGCCGTCGCCGTCGGGCGCGGCCTCGAGCGCGACGGCGGCGAGGTCGGAGCCCGCGCCCGGTTCGGAGAGCGCGAGCGCCCCGATGCCGGTCCCGGCGGCGAGGCCCGGCAGGTGGCGGCGGCGCTGCTCGCCGCTGCCGTAGCGGGTGACCGCGGCGGCGCACAGCTCCTGAATGGAGTAGACGTAGTCGGCGAGGTCCTCGTGGTAGGCGAGGACCTGGCGCCGGACGCACAGCGACCGCAGTTCCGTTGCGGGGCGGTCGGTGTCGAGGTGGCGCAGCCATCCGGCCGCGCCGATCTCGGCCAGCAGCGCGCGGCACCGGTCGGCGGGGCCGGCCGGGCCGGCCCAGTCGCGGCCGGAGCACCAGCGGTCGAGGCGTTCGGCGAGGTCGCGGTGCCGGTCCTCGAACAGCGGCAGGCCCAGCACGTCGGGGTCGAAAGCGGTGGCAGGGGTCATGGCGGCGCTCCTCAGATGACCAGTTCGGCGGACGGTTCCGGCGCGGCCCTGAGCCGGCCGACCAGGTCGCCCTCGAGGTGGTACGCGAACGAGGCGTAGCCGCGCCACACCCGCCGCCAGCGCCGGCGCACCTCGTCCTCGCCGCCGTGGCGGGCGACGTCGTCCAGGTGGACGTTGACGAGGTCGACCGACTGGCGCGCATGGCCGGCGGAGAAGTTGTCGATGGTCAGGTGCGCCTCTTCGTAGACGGTGTCGAAGCCCCAGCGGCGCAGTTTCTGGATCTCGTGCAGGCGCATCTCGCCGAGGCCGAGCATCTCGATCCCGAGGTTGTACCCGATGATCTCGTCGTAGCAGGCGTCGGGGAACAGCGCCAGGCTCAGCTGGTGGATCGGGAAGGCGTAGACGTCGGGCAGCTCGGCCTGGTCCTTGAACGCCTCGCTGCGCAGGTGCGGGAGCGTGATGTCCATGCTCTCCAGGACGCGGCGGATGAGCGCGACGTGGTTCTTCGCGACGTCCCCGCGGCCCATCTCGTCGGCGTGGATGCCCAGCAGCATCCCGTCGGCGCGGCGGTCGTAGCGGCCGAGGCCGCCGATGCGGTGGACCCAGGCGCCGTCGATCATGCTGCCGAACGCGGTGAGCTTCTGCCCGAAGACGACCTCGTCGCGGTCGGGGACCGCCTCCAGCTTGCGGTAGGGCTCCACGAGCTTGCGCCAGTAGATCGCCTCGGCCCGCTCCAGGAGCGCCTGCGGGGTGTACTCGAACCAGGAGGCGTCGGTGTAGCGGCCTTCGCTGCCGTGCTCGAACAGGATCTCGGCCTCGGCCAGTCCCTGCTCGGCGCGTTCGCGGGCCGCCGGGAGGACGTTCGGAAACTGCTCGGCGTTGACCAGGCGGTAGAACAGCTCCCGGTCGTCCAGGGGGCCGGGCGCTTCGAACGCGATGCGGCCGGGCGCGGGACCCGCGGCGACGCGGTCGCGCCAGCGGCCCGCTGCCGCGTCCCCGGCCGTGTTGGGGGACAGCGTGATCGGGCCGCGCTCGCCGGCGTCGACGGCGTCGATCCACGCGGCGAGCGTCGCGGCCTCCTCGGCGTCGAAGATGCCGAACATCGGCCCGCCGAAGCGGATCGCCTCCAGGAGGCGGACCGTGCCGTCGGCGCGGGGGCTGACCTGGCGGGAGGCGGCGAGGGCGTCGAGGAACCCGGCGAGATCGGCCCGCTCGGGGTCGGCGAACCAGTCCGTCAGGAGCCTGCCGCCGATCTTGACCTGCTTGTGCTGCTTGCCCGCGAACGGCATGTGGCGGGCGATGACCGCGGCGGCCTTGTCGTCGATCGACTGGCGCTGCGCCCAGGTGGCGAACGCGTCGGCCAGGTCGAGCTGCTCGTCTTCGAGGGCGAGGACGGCCGCGACCGCGCGGGTGCAGCGCCGCCAGTCCGCTTCGCCGGTGCCCGAGTCCTCGCACAGGCTCCGGTACCGGTCCAGGACGTCGCGCAGTTCGGCTTCGGGGAACGGCGGTTCGCGATCGAGCCACACGTCGTCGGCGCCGAGGAGGAAGTAGGCGCAGTGGACGCCGACGACCTCGGGCAGCCGCGTGCCCGAGAGCAGGGACAGGGCGGCGTAGAACGCGCCGTGGACGGCGGTGAGCGGGCGGGACTGCGCCCGCTCGGTGAAGTCGGCGGCGCGCAGGGCGGGCAGGTGGACGCCCGCGGCCTCCAGGGAGCGGCGGCGCACGGCTTCAAGGGCGTCGGCGACCACGCCGTTCCCCTTGAGCGCCAAGCGGTGCGCACCGAGCAGGTTGACGATGACGGCCGGTTCGGTGGCGGGCTGGGAGACCATGTCGAGCCAGGACCCGGCGATCAGGGACAGCGGGGCGCGCTGGCGCACGAGCTGATGCCGCATCGGGCCGCCGCGGTGGCGGTCGAGGCGCGCTCGGACGGTGTCGCGCCGTTCGAGGATCAGCGCGACCGGGTCGCCTTCGATCTCGGGCGCCGCGTCGAGGACGGCGTCGGCGATCCGCAGCGACAGCAGGCGGGCCTTCTGGGATTCGGCGTCGGCGAGGAGGCGCTCGAACCACACGCGGGGACCGCGGGCGAGCACCGCCTCGGCGGCGTCGGCGGCTTCCGGGGAGAAGCGGTGGGGTCGGATCGGGAGGGAGGTCGTCGTGTCGAGGCGCGGCTGGTGGTCGGCGTTGCGCATGGTCCACTCCGGTGGTTGTCTACTGCGGGGTGCGGGTCGGGGCGTGGCGGTGGAGGAGCACGGCGGCTCGGATGCCGGGCACGCTGGACGCGAGCAGGTAGGGGGCGCCGTCGCGGAGCGCGCCGGCGTCGGCGAGGTCGGCGAGGTTGATGAGCGGGTCGGCGCCGAAGCAGTGTCCGAATCGGGTGATGTTGTCGAGGTGGAGCTGATGCGGGGCGAAGCCCGCCTGCGCCTCCTTCAGGGACACCAGGGGCAGGTAGAGGTTGTTGTGGAGGACGCGGGCGATGTCGCCGGGCGCGACGCCGGTGGCGCGGTGCAGCCGCTCGTTGACCGCGACGGCGAGGTCGGCCGAGATCTGACCGCTCCGGCCCCCTTCGGCCAGGTCCTGGGCGGCCGCGGCGGCGGCGATGCGGAAGCCTTCGCCGCGTTCGTCCGCGGTGACCAGGCAGCTCGCGGCGCCGTCGGAGAACAGCGCGAAGTTCTCGATCCGGTCGGGTTCGTGCTCGATCCGGTCGGCGGTGACGACGAGCGCGGTCCGGGTCTGCCCCGAGTCGACGGCGGCGCCGGCCGCGCGGAGGGCGAGCAGCAGGTTCGCGCACCTGCCCAGGCTGATGCCGGTGACGGCGGCGCGGCGCAGCCCGAGTCCGCGCACCACCCGGGCGGCGAAGTCCGCTTGGGCCTCGATCGAGGTGGGGAACGCCGTCGAGCAGAGGTAGAGGTCGTCGATGTCGTCGGGGTCGACGCCGGCGGCCGCGATGGTGGCGCGGCCGGAGGCGACCGCCAGGTCGGCGGTGTCGCGTTCGGTGCGGCGGATCCGGCCCCACCCCCAGAGTTCGGCGACGGGCGCCATCTGGAGGGCTTCGGCCCGCTCGCGCCAGCCTTTGACGGCGTCGTAGGGCTCGGTGATCTCCCCCAGGACGTACCGGGGCGCGCTGAGGTGTGCCATCTCCCCTACTCGCCCATCAGCGCGCGCATGTCGGCCATCGACAGCGCGTCGCGGTTGAACTCGCAGGTGCCCTTGGCGAGCAGTTCCTCGGCGGCGCGTTTGAACGCGCCCAGGGCGACGCGCGACAGCGAGGAGCCGAGGGAGACGCGCCGGACGCCGAGGTCGAACAGCTCGGGGACGGTGAGCCGGTGGCCCGCGCCGAGGAGGACGTTCACGGGGCGGTCGACGGCCGCGCAGACGCTGCGGATGGACGCCGCGTCGGGCAGCGCGGGGGCGTAGAGGACGTCGGCGCCGGCCTCCGCGAACGCCTCCAGTCGCGCGATCGTGTCGTCGAGGTCGGGCCGTCCGTAAAGGAAATTCTCGGCCCTTGCGGTGAGGGTGAACGGGAAATCGAGTGCCCGTGCCGCTTCGACCGCCGCGGCAATGCGCTCGACGGATTCGCCGAATGGTCGAATGGGCTCGTCGTCACGCCCGGTGGCGTCCTCAATAGAGCCGCCTACCGCGCCGGTCGATGCGGCGAGCGCAATGGCATCGGCGACCGATTCGGGCGACGGACCGAATCCGTCCTCGAGATCGACGGTGACCGGCAGCGGGGTCGCCGCGGCGATCAGTCGCGCATTCGCGAGGGTGTCCTCCAGGGTCACCTCGGCGCGGCGGTCGACCTGGCCGAGTGCGGAGGCCAGGCCGCCGCTGGTCGTCGCGAGGGCGCTGAAACCCATGGTATGCAGGATCTTCGCGGTTCCGGCGTCCCACGGGTTCGGGATGACGAAGGGGCCGTCGTCGGCGTGAAGGCGGGCGAAGGCCTCGCCTCGGCGGCGCTGCGCCGACCCGCTCCGCGCGTCGTTCTCGTTGCTGTCGAATCGATCCGCTACCATACCTGCGTCTTCCCGGTGCTATCCAACATGAATGATCAGGGTTTGCATGGGCAGTCTTGTTCGGGGCTTTGTCGATCCCGGGGATTCTCGAGTCCGGCTCGATCGTCTGCGCTCGAGCCCGGATCAGATTAGCAAAGCATCGGCACTTTCGCGGGACTCGTCGTTCCGCGCGATTCCCTACCGATCAATATGCGATTCATCGAAAGTGTCCCATGGTCCGGCATTGCAGTAGGTGTCCCCGAAGAGAGCACTCGGTGAACTGAGGCTGACCGAGCGTGGAGTCCGCTATTTCGAGTGGGCTTCAGCCACATGAACATCAGATCACTTATCCCGTTCCACGATCCGCGGCCGTGCGGCCCTGAATCAACAGTGATGACCGACACACCAAGTCCCCTGCCGGCCGGTCGCGCACCACCGGCTCGCCGCCGGCGGCCGGCCGACGAGCGGGCGCCCTGGGCGGAGCGACCGGAGCGTCATCGCTCCCATTTTCGGCCCGACGGGTATTTACATTGCGGGCAAATGCCGGTTATATTTACATTTGTCAATGTCGCCATATATGGGAGCGATACCATGCACAGTTCGAGAACGAAACGCGCCAGAAGCCTCCTCCTGGCGTTCGCGGCGGTGGTCTTGGCCAGCGCGTCGGCGCTGTTCTTCACCGCCCAGTCCGCTTCGGCACACGGCACGGCGACCTCGCCGGCCGCGCGGCAGTACAGCTGCTGGGAACGCTGGGGCGGCGACCACATGAATCCGGACATGGCCACCGAAGACCCGATGTGCTACCAGGCCTTCCAGACCAACGCCAACACCATGTGGAGCTGGATGAGCCTGCTCCGCGAGGGCATGCAGGGGCAGCACGAGCAACGCATTCCGGACAACCGGCTCTGCTCCGGCGGCAACGCCGAATACACCTCGCTCGACGAGCCGGGCGACTGGCACACCACCCCGCTCAGCAACAATTTCACGCTGCACTACGAAGACCAGGCGAGGCACGGCGCCGACTACTACTGGGTGTACGTCACCCGGCAGGGATATGACGCCACCACCGACGCACTCGACTGGGGCGACCTCGAACGGGTCGTCGAGACCGGCGTCTACCAGCCGGGCCAGGCGGTCGACATCCCGGTGAGCGCGCCAGGCCGGACCGGGCACCACGTGGTCTACGTCGTCTGGCAGGCCAGCCACTTCGACCAGACCTTCTACTCCTGCTCGGACGTGTCGTTCGGGTAGCGCTCGACCGAAAGCGGGCACCAGGCGGTCCCGGCCCCATGGCCGGGACCGCCTTCTTCTTGCGCCGCAAGGGATGGCGTGCGAGCTTCAGGCCGTTCCCGATGCCGCGCCGTATCTGACTCCAAAGTGCCCTACGCACTTGAAAGTGCCTTTTGCACGCCTCATTTCACGCACCTACGATGGTGTTACGAACTGATAGTGAGGTGGAGAAATGGACGGGATTCAGGCCGAAGCATCGGCTCCCGTGGTCGTCGAATTCCGGCCGAAAGCCGAGTCGGTCGGACCGGTTCGTCGGACCCCGCCGCGAATGCCCGCACGGGAGCGCGTCGTCGGGCGGTCCTGCGGTGGTCGAGTCCGTCCTCAGCGGACGGGGGAATCCTCGGAGGCGGCGGCACGCGCCTTCTCCCGGCCGACCCCGGTCTGCTCGTGGGCGCGGCGACTGGCGCCGACGTCCTCGTGATGGGCCACCGCCCACGACACGAGCGCCATCGCGGAGTCCAGCAGCGACCGCCCCAGAGCGGTGAGCTCGTACTCCACACGCGGAGGAATCTCGGGGTAGGCGGTGCGCAGGATCATGCCGTCGCGCTCGAGGGCCTTGAGGGTCACGGTGAGCATCCGCTGTGAAATGCCCGGAATGCTCGCCTGCAGGTCGGAGTAGCGCAGCGACGAACCGGAGAGCGTGCTGATGACCAGCACCGTCCACTTGTCGCCGATCCGGTCCAGGACCTCCCGGATGAACCCGCTCTCCTCCGGCCAGGCCTGACACGGCCCGCTGATCGCTCTCCCTGCCATTGCCACACCTTTCCCCACTTGAAGCGTACCGCACCAGCGGTATGTAACGCACTTTCGCGGACCGGCCCCGCCGCGCCGCGAAGGCACGACCACCACCTTTGAAAGGAAACAGTCATGTCATATCTGCTGCACATCGACTCCTCGTCGCTCGGCGAGGGCTCGGTCTCGCGCCAGGTCGCCCAGTCCTTCCGCCATGCGTGGTCGGGCGAAGTCGTCCACCGCGACCTCGCCGCGGCCCCCGTGCCCCACTTGAGCAGTGCGGGCATCGCCGCCCGGACCGTCGAACCGGCCCGCCGCACTCCCGATCAGGCCGAAGCGGCCAAGGTGCAGGACGAGCTCATCGAGGAGTTCCTCGGCGCCGGCGCCTACCTGTTCACGGTGCCTATGTACAACCTGACGATGCCGTCCGTGTTCAAGGCGTGGCTCGACCAGATCGTCGTCGACGGCCGCACGTTCAGCCACTCCGGGCCGTCCCGGGCCGCGGGGCGCCCGGCGGTGCTGATCTCGACCCGCGGGGGCGGGTACGGACCCGGTTCCCCCAGGGAGGGTTACGACTACGTCGTGCCCGCGCTGGAGGCGATCCTCGGCCATGAGGACCTGCTCGGCCTGGACGTGACCACCGTGGTGCCCGAACTGACCATGGCCCCGCACGCCCCGGCACTCGCGTCGCTGCTGCCGAAGCACGAGGCGTCGATGACGCGGGCCCACGAGCGCGTGAGGGAGCTGGCCACGACCATCGCCGCGGCGTGACCGACGCGGTGAAGGAGGGGTCATCCGAGGATGATCCCTCCTCGGGCGAGTGAGGGAGTGGATCGAGTCGGGGATAGTTGCGGGGTGACCGGCGCTTTCATCCACCCCGACTTTCGATCCGCCGTCGAGCGCGTCCTCGTGGACGAGGTCGGCGGCCGACTGAGCGACCTCTACCTTCCCGACGACCGAAACCTCACCGACCTGTGGGCCATCGGCCGCACGCCCGACGGCGGCAGCCGGCCCAACCCGTACCGCGACGTCGCACGCAACGTTCGCTTCGAAGGCAAGCGCACGGTCTACATCGCCGCGGACGGCACGCGCACGGCACTGACCGTGCCCCGAGGGAGCGTCACCCCGCACGGCGAACCGCTGGCATCGCGCTCGCTCGCAGCCGGGGTCTGGTCGCACTTCCCCGAGGCGGACGCCCGCATCTACGTCCCGGCCACGGGCGTGTTCGATCTCGGCGGGATGGCCGACATGACGGTGGTCGCGGGCGGCGTGGTCTACCGGGTGACGGTCGACGTCGGCCCTCGCAACCTCAAGCGGTTCATCCGCGACGTCTCCCACGGCTTCCGCGCAAGCCCGTAACAGTGCAACCGGCCATGTGCGCGACGCGTCGTTCCCCGGGCTCACGTCATAGCGTTGCCGCGGTCGGGTCCCAATCGGACGGCAGGAGCGCGGGGCGCGGCGCGGTCGACTCCACCGCGACCGGCTGCCGGGATTGAGCGGACTCGCTGATCGCGACCATCGCGTCGAGGACGTGGAAGGCCAGAGCGCCGGAGGCCCGCTCCGCAACGCCCGCCCGGATCGCCCGTGCCAGTTCGAGCACCCCGGTGCCGCGGGTGGCCTTCGGATCGGGCGCGGCGAGCTCCCGCGGCCGCTCGGACCCGTCCGTCCACAGTAGCGAGGGGCCGCCGAACGTGTTCGGGTCGGGCAGTTCCAGCGTGCCCGACGTCCCGTTGAACTCGACGGTCGGCGGGTGCGCGCGCACCGACTCGAAACTGAAGATCGCCTGCGCCGAAGCGCCGCTTTCGAACTCGATGAGCGCCGCGTGGTGGGTCGGCACCCGGACCTCGAAGACCGTCCCGGCCTTGGGCCCCGAACCGATGACCCGGGTCGCGCGGGCGGTCGAGGGCGCGGCGACGACGCGGCCGATCGGCCCGAGCTGCTGCACCAGCGCGGTCAGATAGTAAGGGCCGATGTCGAACAGGGGCCCCGCGCCGTGGTCGAAGAGGAACTCCGGGTTCGGGTGCCACGACTCCGGGCCCGGGCTGCGGAACAGCGCCGCGGCCGTGACCGGCGTGCCGATGCCGCCGTCGGCGATGACCCGCTGCGCGTTCTGGAGGCCGGGGCCGAGGAAGGTGTCCGGTGCGCTCGCGACCCTCAGGCCCAGCGCCTCGGCACGGTCGAGCAGGACCCGTCCCGCCTCGCGGTCGAGCGCGAGGGGCTTCTCGGCCCACACGTGCTTGCCCGCGTCGAGGATCCGCAGCCCGACCTCGGCGTGCGCGGCCGGGATGGTCAGGTTGACCACGATCTCGATCGTCTCGTCCGCAAGCAGGCCTTCGACATCGCCGCTGGCGGGCACGTCGAATTCGGCGGCCCGGGCGGCGGCCCGGGCCAGATCGAGGTCGGCGACGTACCGGACGTCGACGTCGGGGAACCGGGTCAGGTTCCGCAGATACTCCGCACTGATGACACCGGCGCCGATCACGCCCACGCCAACGGGTCCCGTCGGGTTCATGCCGTCTCCTCCGTCGCGTTCAGGTAGGCGATGCTCGCGCCGATGCCTTCGAAGACGTCGCCCGCGTAGTGGTCGAACTCGATGACGCGGAGCGTGTGCGGCGAGGCGGCGAGGACCGCCGGGATGTCGACCGCGCCCTCGCCCGCGGGCAGCTGCACGTCCCCGTCGCGGGGCAGCGGGCCGTCCTTGACGTGGAGGAAGCGGACGCGCTCGCCCAGGCGGTCGAGCAGGGCGGGGGCGGCGACGCCGGCGACCTCGGCCCAGTAGACGTCGAGTTCGAGGACGACCGCCGGGTCGAGCAGATCGGCGAAGACTTCGAATGCGGTGCGGCCGTTGAGGTCGGCGAACTCCCACCAGTGGTTGTGGTAGCCCACGCGCAGTCCGTGGTCGGCCGCTCTCCGGCCCAGGTCGTTGAGCCGGTGCGCCATCGCGGCCACGCCCTCGCGGCTCTCCCATCCTTCGCGGACGGCCGGTTCGATGACCGTCTCGACGCCGAGCCGGACGGCGGCGCTGAACACGGCCTCCGGGTCGGCGTCTTCGAGCAGGTGCTCGTGCGCCGAGGGCGCTCGCATGCCGGTCGCCTCGAGCGCGACCTGGTACCGGTCCTGGAGTTCGAGGAGCCCGAACAGCTCGACCGTGTCCAGGCCGAGGGTGCGCAGGCGGCCGAGGGCGTCGGTCGCGTCGGCGTCGATCGCCTCGCGTACCGAGTAGAGCTGGACTGACAGCGGCATTGCTGGTCCTTTCACTGCGAGTGGTGCTCGGATGGCACCGAACCGGTGCCAAACCTACGCCTCACCGGCCCCAGGAGGTAGTCCCCGGCGGCAGCGTTCTCGGCCGCGGCCGTGTCGGGGCAGGTTGCGGGCCATCGGTTGTCGGGATCAGCGGAGTTTCGAGGGGCTGTTCCCCGCCATCGACAGGTCCACGGCCAGGGGGATGAGCGGTGCGAGCTGGAGGTGGTCGGGCCGCCGGAAGAACTGGATCACGAACCGGTTGAGCATGGCGGCCGTCGCCGGCGGCAGGCCCGCCGCCATGCCGGCGTGGTAGTGCCGGGCGAGGTACTGCGGCGAGCCGACCTTGGTCATGCGGCCGTACACCGCGCCGGAGGCGTCGGCGATGTCCAGGCCCAGCGCCCGCGAACCGTCCGCCCGGACACGGCCGTAGGAGCGGTCGCCGACGGACAGCTCCCACGAGGGTTTGAACGTGACGCTCTTCTGTCGGATCGTCCCGACCTCGCGGCCGTGCGCGTCGGTCACGGTGACCCGGCTCTTCCAGTGCTTGAGGTGCTTCGCCTCGAGCAGCGTCGCCCCGTCCCGGTCGGTCACCGCGGCCACGTCGGTCTTCTGGTGGTCGACCAGCTCGCGCAGCGAGGCGTCGTCGACGCCGGGCCCGGGGCCGAGCCGCTTCTCGTTCGCCCACGCCACGATCCGGCCGTCCGGCCTGGCCCAGGCGTGCCGGAACCCCTCGTTCTCGGCGGTCTGCAACTGCGCGAAGGCGAGGACCGGTTCGCCGAACAGGGTGCCGTCGCCGACACCGACCGCCTGCACCTTCGCCTCGGCCAGCATTGCCTGGACCTGCTCCAGCCCGAACTCCTCCGCCATGGACCGCACGCTACATCAACCGGGCTGCGTGCGGGCGACCTGAGCGGTGAACCGCGCGACCAGGTCGTCCACGACCGCCGGGAACCGTCCGCCCCGGCGGCGCAGGAGCCGCATCGTGACGCGGGTCCGGTCGTCCTTGATGGGGCGCATGGTGATGAGGCCGCCGCGTTCGAGCGGATCCCCGTCGACGGAGTAGTCGGGCAGGATCGTCGCACCCAGCCCCTCGGCCACGAGCAGTTTGCCCATCTCGGCGCCGTCGACGCTGTGCCAGGCGGCCGGCGGGCGGCCCTCGAAGAGCTGCATCGCGAAGCGGTGCATCACGTATCCCGCCCGCATCCCGATGAAGGTCTCCGCGCGCAGGTCCTCGGCGCCGACCTCGGGCCGCGCGGCGAGCCGGTGGGAGCTGGGCAGGACCGCGACCGGGCGGCCCCGCCGGAGCACGACGCCGTCCAGGCGGGGCGGCACCGCGAAGTCGTCGAGGGTGTTGACCAGGCCTACGTCGAGGGAGCCGTCGGCGAGGCCGGTCTCGATCTCGTCCTGCTGGAGGGCGCGGACCTCGACGCGGGTGTCGGGTCGGCCGGAGCGGAAATCGCGGATGGCGGGTATGAGAAGGCTCGCGGTGCCGGCGTTGACGGTGCCGATGCGAATCGGGCGGGCGGCCCCTGCGACGGCCGCCGACTGGAGCCGGTCGACCGCTTCGAGGACGCCGAACATGTGCTCCAGCAGCTCCTTGCCGCGCACGGTGATCCGGGTGCCGTCGCGGCGGCGCTCCAGGAGCGTGACGCCGAGTTCGCGTTCGAGCTTGCTGATGGCCTCGCTCAGCGCGGGCTGCGAGACGTGGAGGTGCTCGCTCGCGCGCCGCAGCGACCCGTGCCGCGTGACCGCCGCGATGTACTCCAGTTGTTCGATGCGCATCGTCGCCCGCCTCCGAGATTCGGTGCCGCCGATGGGGTTATCGGTCGAACCGATGGTCGAGACCTGTTCCCCGGACACATTTCCTAGTAATTTGATAGGAAAAGATTACTACGAGGAAGGGCATCGACACAATGACGAACCGACCACCGGAGCACCCGCTCGACTGGTCCTCCCGGCCCGCCACGTCCGCGGCGTGGGTCGCACGCGCCCGCGAGGTCGCCGCAAGGCTCGCGGTCGACGCCGTGGAACGCGACCGCGAGGGCGCGACGCCCTACGCGGAGGTCCAGCTGCTCAAGGACGCCGGGCTCGTCCCGCTCCTGGCCCCCGCCGAGCACGGCGGCGGCGGGCAGGACTGGACGACCGCCTACCGCGTCATCAGGGCCGTGGCCGCCGGCGACGGCTCCATCGGGCAGCTCCTGGGCTACCACTACCTGTGGGCCTGGGCCGCGCGCCTGGTCGCCACCCCCGGGCAGATCGAGGCCGTCGAGAAGCAAGCGGCCGAACAGGAGTGGTTCTTCGGCGGGGCGGTCAACCCCCGCGACGACGACCTCGTGATCCGCGAGGAGGACGGCGAACTCGTCTTCAACGGCCGCAAGACGTTCTCCACCGGCGGGAAGGTCTCGGACGTGACCGTCCTCGAAGGGATCCTGGAGGGCACCGACCGGCACGTCTTCGCGATCGTGCCCACCGACCAGGACGGCATCGTCTTCGCCGGCGACTGGGACAACCTCGGCCAGCGCCTGACCGAGTCCGGTTCGGCCCTGATCGAGGGCGTGCGGGTCCCGTGGGAGGCCGCCGCCGGGTACGTCGCGACCGAGCAAGGCCACGAGTTCGCGCCGCGCACCTACAACACGCTCAACGTGCCGCTGATCCAGCTGGTGTTCACCAACTTCTACCTGGGGATCGCCCAGGGCGCGCTCGACACCGCCGCCGCGTACACGCGCGAGCGGACCCGCGCCTGGCCGTACGCGGCCGACCGGAAGGCGCGCGCGGTCGACGAGTTCTACATCCAGGAGACCTACGGGGGCCTGCAGTCGAAGCTGTGGGCCGCCGAGGCGCTCGCCGATCGGGCGGCGGGACTCATCGAGTCGATCAACGCGCACGCGGACGCCGTCACGCCCGAGGAGCGCGGGGAGGCCGCCGTGGTGATCGCCTCCGCGAAGCAGACCACGATCGACGCGGGGCTCGAGATCGGGACGCGGATCTTCGAGGTCACCGGCGCGCGGGCCAGCGCGAACGCGGTGGGCCTGGACCTGTTCTGGCGCAACATCAGGACCCACTCCCTGCACGACCCGGTCGCGCACAAGCGGGCCGAGGTCGGCCGGTACGCGCTGACGGGCGAGCTGCCCGAACCCACCTGGTACACGTGAGCGTCCTCTTCCGATCCCCCGACCGTCTCTTTTGGAGCAGCACATGAGCACACAGGCCCCCGAGCCGCTGCAATTCGCCTACTGGGTCCCGAACGTCTCCGGCGGCCTGGTCGTGTCGAAGATCGAGCAGCGCACCGACTGGAGCTATGAGTACAACGTGAAGCTCGCGCGCCTCGCCGAGGACTCGGGCTTCGCGTACGCGCTCTCGCAGGTCCGCTACATCGCCTCGTACGGGGCGGCCTACCAGCAGGAGTCCACGTCGTTCAGTCTGGCGCTGCTGCTGGCGACGCAGCGGCTCAAGGTCATCGCCGCGATCCACCCGGGCCTGTGGCATCCGGGGGTGTTCGCGAAGTGGATCGCCACGGCCGACCAGCTCTCGGGCGGCCGGGCGGCGGTCAACGTCGTGTCCGGCTGGTTCAAGGACGAGTTCACCAAGCTCGGGGAGCCCTGGCTCGAGCACGGCGAGCGCTACCGGCGCTCGGAGGAGTTCATCCGCTACGTCAAGGAGATCTGGACGAGCGATCACGCCGAGTTCAACGGCGACTTCTACCGGCTCCACGACTTCGACCTCAAGCCCAAGCCCGTGGTCGGCGAGGGCCGCGCGCATCCGGAGATCTTCCAGGGCGGCAACTCGATCGACGCGCGCGGCATGGCCGGCCGGGTCTCGGACTGGTACTTCGCGAACGGGAACTCCCCCGACGCGATCGGGGCCCAGATCCGGGACGTCCGCGAGGTCGCCGGGCTCCACGGCCGCACCGTCCGCTTCGGCGTCAACGGGTTCCTCATCGCCCGCGACACCGAGGGCGAAGCCCGGAAGGTGCTGCGGGAGATCATCGACAAGGCCGACCGGGAGGCCGTCGAGGGCTTCGGCGCCGCGGTCAGGCAGGCCGGGCAGTCCACGCACGACAAGCAGGGCATGTGGCAGGACTCGGCCTTCGAGGATCTCGTCCAGTACAACGACGGATTCCGCACGGGCCTGATCGGCACGCCCGAGCAGATCGCGCACCGCATCCTGGAGTACAAGCGGCGCGGGGCGAACCTCCTGCTGCTGGGCTTCCTGCACTACCTGGAGGACGTCGAGTACTTCGGCAAGCGCGTCCTGCCGATCGTGCGGGAGCTCGAAGCGGCCGAGCTGGAGCGGGTGCCGTGAGCGAGCCCGCCTGTACCGTGCCGGTGCTCGACGCCGCGGCCGCGGTGGCCGCGGCGTCGAGCCTGGCCGGGGAGTTCGCGGCGGGCGCCGCCGAGCGCGACGCCCGCCGGTCCCTGCCGTACGCCGAGATCGACCGGCTCTCGGCTTCGGGGCTGCTGGCAGTCACCGTTCCGGCCGCCCACGGCGGCGCGGACCTCGACGCCGCGACGGTGGCCGAGGTCTTCCGGCACCTCGCCGCCGGCGACCCGAACATCGCGCAGATCCCCCACAGCCACTTCGTGTACGTCAACCAGCTGCGCCTGCGCGGCGATGCGGGCCAGCAGGCGCGGCTGTTCGCGGAGGTGCTGCGCGGCAAGCGGTTCGGGAACGCCCAGACGGAGTTCGGGACACGGCACGTGCGCGACCACCGGACCGCGCTGACGCCGGACGGGGCGGGCCGCTGGCGGTTGAACGGCACGAAGTTCTACTGCACCGGTGCGCTGTTCGCCGACTGGATCCCGGTGCTGGCGCACCTGGGGGTCGAGGGGCCGATGCATGTGGCGTGGGTCCGGCGGGACACCGAGGGCGTCGAGGTGGTGGACGACTGGGACGGCATCGGCCAGCGCACCACCGCGAGCGGCACGGTGCACCTGCGGAACGTCGCGGTCGCCGACGAGTGGATCACGCCGTACGCGTCCACGTTCGAGGCCCCGCAGACGTACGGGGCGTTCGCGCAGGTCCTCCACGCGGCCATCGACGCCGGGATCGCCAGGGCGGCACTGGAGGAGGCGGCGGCGTTCGTGCGCACGAAGTCGCGGCCGTACCCGGACGCGGGCGTGGAGCGGGCCGCGGACGATCCGCTGACGGTGCACGCGTTCGGGGAGATGGAGCTGGCGCTGCGCGGCGCCGAGGCGCTGCTGCGGGAGGCGGCGTCCGCTGTGGACGCCGCGAACGCAGATCTTTCGGAGGCGAGCGCGGCCGCGGCGAGCCTGGCCGTGGCGGCGGCGAGGGCCGCGACCGCGACCACCGCCGTGGACGTCGCGAGCCGGGTGTTCGCGGTCGCCGGGACCCGCAGCGCCCTCGCGGGGCTCAACCTGGACCGGCACTGGCGCAACGCCCGCATCCACACCCTGCACGACCCGGCGGCCTGGAAGGTCCAGCACCTGGGCCACTGGGCCCTCCACGGGGCGCCCCCGCCCCGGCACGGCCAACTCTGAGGAGGTTTCGTTGAGCGCGTTGCAGTTTCACTGGTTCCTGCCCACGAACGGCGGTGACGGCCGGCAGGTCGTGGACGGCGGCCACGGGGTCGACCCGGGCCGCTCGTCGCGGCCGGCGTCGGTGTCCTACCTGGGGCAGGTGGCGAGGGCGGCCGAGGACAACGGGTTCGCGGCGGCGCTGACGCCGACGGGCGCGTGGTGCGAGGACGCCTGGGTGTCCACGGCCATGCTGTCGCAGGTGTCCGACCGCTTGAAGTTCCTGGTGGCGTTCCGGCCCGGGAGCGTCTCGCCGTTCCTGGCCGCGCAGATGGCGGGGACGTTCCAGCATCTGACGGGCGGCCGGCTGCTGCTCAACATCGTGACCGGCGGTGAGTCCCACGAGCAGCGGATGTACGGCGACTTCGAGGACAAGGACGCTCGCTACGAGCGGTGCGGGGAGTTCCTGCACATCGTGCGGCGCCTGTGGGCCGGCGAGACGGTCGACTTCGCGGGGAGGCACCTGCGCGTCGAGGGCGCGCGGCTCGCGCAGCTGCCCGAACCGGTTCCAAAAGTCTACTTCGGAGGATCGTCACCGGCGGCCGGGCGCGTCGCGGCCGAGCACGCCGACGTGTACCTGACCTGGGGCGAACCGCCCGGGGCCGTGGCGGCGAAGGTCGCCTGGATCAGAGGGCTCGCCGGCGGCAGGCCGATCCGCTTCGGCCTGCGCGTCCACGTGATCAACCGCGACACGTCCGCCGAGGCCTGGGCCGAGGCCGAGCGCCTGCTGGCCGGGATCGGCGAGGACGACATCGCGCGGGTCCGGGCGGGCCTGCGGCGCAGCGAGTCCGAGGGCCAGCGCCGGATGCTCGACCTCAACGGCGGCACCAAGCACGGCCTGGAGGTCCACCCGGGCCTGTGGGCGGGGATCGGCCTGGTCCGCGGCGGCGCGGGGACGGCGCTGGTCGGCTCGCACGCCGAAGTCGCCGACCTCATCGAGGAGTACCGGCAAGTCGGGATCGAGGAGTTCGTGCTCTCGGCCTACCCGCACCTGGAGGGCGCGTACTGGTTCGGCGAAGGCGTCCTGCCGGAGCTGGAGCGGCGCGGCCTGTGGTCGCATCCCGCGCCGCGGCGAAACCGCGTCGCGGCCGTCCCTTTCGCGAACTGACCCGACACCTCAGGAGGCACCCCATGACCCTGCCCACCAACCAGGACCTCGACCCGCGCCGGCTGCGGGAGGCGTTCGGGCTCTTCCCCACCGGGGTCGTGGCCGTCGCCGCATCCGTCGACGGGCGCGTCGCCGGCCTGGCGGCGAGCTCGTTCACCTCGGTGAGCCTGAACCCGCCGCTGGTGTCGTTCTCGATCGCGACCGCCTCGAAGACCTGGCCGGACCTGCGGCGGGCGGCCCACCTGGGCCTGACGGTCCTCGCCGACCACCACGCCGCGGTGTGCCGCCGGCTCGCCGGGGACCCGGCGCGGCGCTTCGACGGCCTCGCGCTCAGCGCCACCGCCGAGGGCGCGGTGACGCTCGACGACGGTCTGGCGCGCTTCGACTGCTCGGTGTACCGGGAGGTGGAGGCCGGGGACCACATCATCGTCCTGCTGCGGCTGCACGCGGTCGAGCACTCCGACACGCCCGGGCCGCTGGTCTTCCACCGCAGCGGATTCAGCCGTCTCGCATGAGCATCGTGCCAGCCGTTCGTCGGATGCGTACGCGGATTCAGCTCTCGATCGTCTTCAAGCGCCTGACGGGCGAGACCAGCAGCAGGATCGTCCCGGCGGCCACCGGGACCGACAGCAGCAGGAAGGCGTTCTGGACGCCGACGAGATCGGCCAGTCCCCCGGCCGCCAGCGCGCCGACGGGCGCCCCGCCCCAGGCGATCATGCGCCCGGTCGTGTTCACCCTGCCCTGCAAGGCGTCCGGGGTGAGCAGCTGCCGGACGGTGATGCCGTTGACGACGGCCGCGGTATGGGCGAAGTCCCAGGCGATCCAGGCCGCGACGGCCAGGGCGAAGCCCGCCGGGCCGGGTCCGGCCGCGGCGAGGGCGACGACCATGGTCAGTTCCAGGAGATACGCGGCGATGGAGACGGGGCCGTGCCCGAAGCGGGCCGTGAAGCGGCCGAGGAGCATCGCACCAAAGAGGGAGCCGACGGCGGTGGCGCTGTAGAGCAGGCCGAGCTCCCAGTCGCGAACGTCCAGGAGGACGTCGGCGTGGACGACGATGAGGCCGAGGGCGCCACCGCCGGTGCAGGCGATCCCGAAGCCTGCGAAGGTGAGTGCGCGGATGCGCGGCTCGGACCAGATGAACCGCAGGCCTTCGGCGATGTCCGCGCGGATGCTCGCCGCCTTGGCCGCGGCGCGCCCGGGCAGGGCCAGGCGGCGCAGCAGGAGTGCCGAGGCGGCGAAGGTCAGCGCGTTGATCCCGATGACGGCCTCCGGTCCGACCGCGCTCGCGAGCAGGCCGCCGAGTGCCGGTGCGGCGATGCCGACCACGGTGGTGGTGGAGAAGATCAGCGAGTTCGCCTGCTGGAGGCGCTCTCGGCCGACGATCTGGGGCAGGGCACCGAAGGCGGCGGCGTCGAACCAGACGAACGCGGTCCCGGTGAGGACGACGACGGCGAGGACGTGGGCGGCGGTGACGGTGCCGAAGGCGGCGGCCGACGGGACGGTGGCGAGCAGTGCCGCGGCGGCCGCGTCGGCGCCGACCATGAGCCGGCGCCGGTCGACCCGGTCCGCGTACGCCCCGGCGAACAGCCCGAACAGCAGATAGGGGGCGAGGGACAGGCCGGAGGCGGCGGCCGTCGCGGTGGCCGAGCCGGTGCGTTCCCACACCAGCATCGGTACGGCCACCCCGGAGGCGGCCGTACCGACGAGGCTGGTCGTGCGCGCGGCGTACCAGCGGCGGAATCCGGGGAGGGCGAGCAGGTCGCGACCCGCCCGCCGGGTGGCGGTCATTCCTGGAAGGCCTCGGGGTAAAGGCCCGCGGCGATGGCGCGGACGGCGTCGATGTTGCTGAGGGAGCCGGGGTAGACGTCGGAGCCGGAGATGACCACGATGCGGTCGTTCGCCACGGCGCTCACCTCGGGCAGGGTCCGCGCCAGATAGTCGCGGGTGGTCTGCTCGTGCTCGGCGTCCCTGGCGGCGAACACGATGACCTCGGGGTCGGCGGCGGCCAGGGCCTCGGGGTTGATCTGGGCGGCGAAGAAGGAGGCGAACTCGGGGTCTTCGGGGCCGAAGACGTTCTCGCCGCCGGCGCGGGCGATCATGTCGTACTCGATGCCGGCGCCGATGGCGGTGAGGGCGTCGCCTTCGACGTAGACCTGAGCGACGGTGGGCCGCTCCAGCCCGGCGATGCGGCCCGCGACGTCGTCGAGCGTCGCGTGGGCCCCGTCCGCGAGCGCGGCGGCCTCGTCCTCGACGTCGAAGATCTTCCCGAGGTTGTCCAGGTCGGTGAACAGGTCGTCGACGGTGCCCGCCATGCGGCGCTCGGGGCAGCCGCCGGTGGCGGTGTAGGCGGCGACGCCGGCCTCGGCGAGCTGCTCGTGGCTGGCGAAGCCCTGCTCGGCGGTGAACTCGTAGTCGGTGGGCGAGTACACGAAGTCGGGTTCGACGTCGAGGAGCGCTTCGCGGGCGGGCGGGGTGTCCTCGCTGATGACGGGGATGTCGGCGGCGAGGGAGGCGAGGTCGTCGCTGAGCGGGGCGGTGGCGGTCTGGGCCTGCCCGACGATGCGGTCGGCCAGGCCCAGGCGCAGGAGCAGCTCGGTCTGGGTGGGGCTGAGGCCGACGACGGCGTCCGGCGCGCCGTCCACGGTGATCTCGCGGCCGCAGTTCTCGACGGTCAGGGCCTCGCCGGTGGCGGCGGGGCCGGCGTCGGCGACGTCGGAGCCGCAGGCGCTCAGGGCGATGGCGGCGCCGAGTGCCGCGGCGGCGGCCGCGGTGCGGCGGGCGGGACGGGTGTTCATGCGGTGGTGTTCCTCTCGGTTGACGGAGCCTTCAAGGGGCTCAAGGCGAAGTGGGGGCGACCGGTGGCGGGGTGGGCGATCCGGTCGGCGCGGACGGCGAAGGCCTCGGCGATGAGGTCGCCGGTGAGGACGGTGCCCGGATCGCCGGCGGCGATGAGGCGGCCCTCCTTGAGGACGGCGACGGCGTCGCAGTACTCGGCGGCGAGGTTGAGGTCGTGGAGGGCGGCGATGGTGGTGAGCCCCAGGTCGGCGACGATCTGCATGAGTTCGAGTTGGAACGTGACGTCGAGGTGGTTGGTGGGCTCGTCGAGGACGAGCACGGGGCAGTCCTGGGTGATGGCGCGCGCCAGGAGGATCCGCTGCTTCTCGCCGCCCGAGAGGATCGTGAAGGGGCGGTCGGCGAGGTCGAGGGCGCCGACGCGTTCGAGCGCGGCCTCGGCGGCGGCGAGGTCGGCGGGGCTGTCGGCGCCGAAGCCGCGCTGGTGGGGAACGCGGCCGAGCATGACGACCTGGAAGGCGGTGAGGTCGTGTTCGGCGGTGCTCTCCTGGGCGACGACGGCGATCCTCTGGGCGGCTGCGCGGGCGCCCAGCCGCCACAGGTCGTCCCCGCCGATGCGGACGGACCCGGACGCGGGGCGGTGGAGGCGGTACAGGCTCCGCAGCAGCGTGGATTTGCCGGACCCGTTGGGGCCCAGCAGGGCGAGCCGCCGGCCCGGTTCGACCTCGAGGGAGACGCGGTCGACGATGCGGCGCCCGCCGAGTTCGATCGAGAGGTCGTCGATGCTGATCCTCATCGGTGCATCCCCGCACCCGCGGCGCGTCCCCTTCGCATGAGCCACAGGAAGAACGGTGCCCCGACGGCGGCGGTGACGATCCCGATCGGGATCTCGGTCGGGGCGGCGACAGTGCGGGCGGCGAGGTCGGCGGCCATGAGGAACATGGCGCCGCCGAGCACGGTGACGGGCAGCATCCGGCGGTGGTCGGCGCCAACGGCGATGCGGCTGATGTGCGGGATGACCAGGCCGACGAAGCCGATGCCGCCGCTGACGGCGACGACGGCGCCGGTGAGCAGCGCGCAGGCGACGAGCAGCTGGCTGCGGAAGCGGTTCACGTCCACCCCGAGCGCGGTCGCGGTCTCGTCCCCCACCTGGAGGGCGTTCAGGGAGCGGCTGCGCAGCAGCGCGAACGCGAGCACGATCGCGAGCGCGGCGGCCGGGACGGCCAGCTGGGTCCAGGTGGCGGCCGCGACGCTCCCGAGGAGGAAGAACAGGATGCTGAAGACGTTCTGCGCCTCGGTGGTGATGGTCAGGTAGCTGGTGACGGCGCTGAGCAGGGACCCGAGGGCGACCCCGGAGAGGATGAGCCGGGTCGGCGCGACGATGCCGCCCTGGCGGGCCAGGAGGTACACGGCCACGGCGGCGGCGAGCGCCCCGGCGAACGCGGCCCCGCTGAGCGTCAGGCCGGCGGCGCCGGCGCCGAGGGTGATGACGGCGACCGCGCCGACGCCCGCGCCGGCGGAGACGCCGAGGAGGTACGGCTCGGCGAGCGGGTTGCGGACCAGGGCCTGCATGAGCGCGCCCGCCAGGGCGAGACCGGCTCCGGCGATGCCCGCGAGGAGGGTGCGCGGGAGCCTGAACCGCCAGACGGCTTGGTCCTGAAGCGATGTCAGGCTGCCGTCGGCCATCCAGGGCATGTTCGGCAGCAGGTGGCCGGCGACGATCTTGAAGGACTCGGCGACGGTCACGTCGACGGTCCCGGTCGCACCGGAGACGATGACGACGCCGAAGCCTGCCGCCAGCAGCGCCATGCCGGCGAGGGGTGCGGTGGGACCTGCCGTGCGTCTCGCGGAAGGTCCTCGATGTCGGGTGAGGGTCACTGGGCCTGCTCGGATCGGGGGGAGCGCGGCCGTGGGCGGGGACCCGCGGCCGCGCGGTGCGCTCCGATACTAAAGCTAATGAAAACCGGTGTCGTTATTGTCGGCCACGCAGAGCGTGCTGGACCACAGTCTCGACACGCGGCGGACCGACTCAGTCGGCCACATTGTCGAGGAGCCGGTGGTAGCGCAGCCGCAGCGCCCGCTCCGTGCTGGCGAGCGCGGCGGCGACGCCGAGCGCGATGTTGAGCCACACCGGCAGGTGCAGCGGTGATTCGAAGGCCCCGAAGCGTTCGAGGACCGGAGGGATCTGCGAGATCGGTTCCAGCAGCTGCAGTACGAGCAGGGCCACGCCGTTGAAGAGCGCGATCGGGGAGAGGAGTCCGATCATGCGGCTCAGCGCCGGATGGTTCCGCTCGAGGCGGGCTTGGCCGCCCAGGCGCACGCGGACGGCCCGGCTCGGTGAGCCGGGCCGTCCGTTCCTCTCAGCGGCGGCTTCGCGCCTCAAATGTTCGCGAAAGTGCTGATCTTCCCGGGCCCGTTCCACCACAGCCGCATCTGGTCGCTGTCGACTCGGAAGACCATGGTGTTGCAGCCTTTGTCGTTGCCGTCGGTGGTGTCGCCGTGGGGGATGTGGCCGTTGGCGCTCTGCCACAATGCCTGCCCGGTGACCGTGTACCCGTCCCGCTGCGTGTCGCAGACTTTGAACTTCTGGGGATCGGAGTCATAGAAGACCATATAGCCGAGCTGACGCCCGTCGATATCACTCAGGATGATGGTCTTGTTCGCGGCCTGAGCCGGCGCCGCGATACCGACGACGACCGACGCCATCAGAACGCACACGATCATCGCGCGCTTCATGAGCTTCGTGAACACTGTAAAGTCTCCTACCCTGTAGTTACGACCATTCTGCGAGCTCACAAGGCCCATCACAAGGCGAAACACCGGCGGGAAAGCGGCAGAAATCCCGGACTCGGGCTGTTGGAGACGTTCGGGCCGGCGGGATCGGGCAGCTCGTTGCCGCTACCGCGAATGTTGCGTCTCGGCGGCGTGAGCAGCCAGGTCGTCGGCCATCCGCTGCATGGTCTTGGGCAGGATCAGCGGCGTGATCCAGCCGAGTCCCGGTTTCGAGCGCCAAGTGCCGCTCCAATCGATGAGCGTGCCGCCCTCGTCGGCCGGTCGCAGCTCGATGACCGCCCGGTACTCCTTCATCGCGAGGTTGAACTCGTCGGTGTAGCCGAAGCGGCGCACCGGCACCAACTCGGTCAGGCGCTCGCCGGTGACGACCCTCCCGGTGCGGAACGCTCGAACGGCGCCCACGCCGTCGCTGCCGTTCGGGTCGAGGCCGCTCGATCGCTCCTCCACGAGTTCATCGAGCCCCGAAGACCAACGGGGCCAACTGCGGCCGTCGACGAGGAGGGCCCAGACGATTTCGGGTGAAGCGGCGGCGGTGGCACGTACGCGGTACTGCGGCATGGGATGGACTTCCTTCTCTAGGGTGTCGTCAGGAGGGCGTCGTTCGTGCGCACCGCGTGCTGCTCGTCCGCCGGGATCCAGCCGTCGAGATGGATCTCGCCGAGGTGGTGAAAGGAGTCTTCACCGGTGCGGGTGAACGTGTCGCGCAGCCCGAAGCCGGTTCCGGCGATGGTGAGTGCGCCCTCGAACACCAGCCTGTCACCCTCCCAGCCCCGGGAACGCTGCACGGCCCGACCGCCGTTGCCGGCGAACCAGTCCGCGACGAACGCGTCGGTCTCGGGTTCATAGCCCCACAGGTAGCGGCTCGACAGGGGGAACGGGTTCGCCACGGTGGCGAGTTCCTCGATCCGCACCATGATCCAGAAGCCCCGCTCCTCCGCGGTGGCGACGATGCGCTTCGCGACCTCTTTGCGCGGGAAGAACGGCGTCTCGTGGAACAGGCCCGGGGCGTCCCACTCCCCGACGAAGAACGCCAGTTCGCGCATGCGCGGGTGCGGTTCGGGCAGTCCCGGTGCGCCGCTCTGGTCGACGCCGGTGTCGTGACCGGTCATGGATCATCTCCTGTGCTGACGAGTTGCATGGTCATGGTTCTGGTGGAGCAGTGCGGCGCGCGCGAAGAAGGCCGCGAACCGGGCCGCGGCGCGGATCCGGCGGGCGCGGGTGAAGCCCTGCCCTGCGATCGAGGTGGCGAGTCGCAGCAGGTCGAACGGGCCGATGGAGACGGTAAAACGTTGCGTCTCAACGGGTCCGGCATCGGCGGGGGCGATGGCGGTGCGCAAGTTCGTGAGTCCGGTGAGCAGCGCGATCGGGGTCCGCGATCGTGTGGCCTTCACGCCGGTCAGCCGCCATGGGCGGCCGGTGTCGTCGTCGAAGCGCAGGTCGTACGCCATCGCCTCCGGGCGGCCGTCGGGAAACAGCGAGAGCGTGCCGGTGACGGCCGCCCGCGAGGCGAGGCCCTCGATGTCGATCACGCCCCGCATCGGCACGGTGTGCGACGGGTCGGCGAGAAACCGGTCCATGCCGGGGATCTCGGCGGTCAGTTCCAGAACCGCCCGGGCCCGCTCACGTCGGCGCGTGGCCATGCGCTCGTGGAAGACGACCCCGTCGCCCTTCGTCGCGGCGTGGCGCTCGGACATGTAGGTGAACGCCTCGTCCTCGGGTATCTCGCTGGTGGCCACCGCGTCCCACTCCGGGGCACGCCAGCCGTCGAGCCCTGAGCGTCGGATCATCGCCTCGACCGAGCGTTCGGCCACCGCGAGGATCGTGGCCGAGGGGTTCACGCCGGTCGCGGCCGGGAGCACCGAGCCGTCCATGACGAACAGCCCCGGATGGCCGTGCACCTCCCCGGCCTCATCGACGACGCCGGTCGCGGCGTCGGGTCCCGGACGGACGCCGCCGAGGGGGTGGACGGTCACGGTGCGCCGCAGGAGCGACCAGGTCAGCGGCTGGGACAGACGCGCGTTGAGGAGCCGCCCGAGCATCGGGCCCAGGCGGAGCTGGGACCGGTACAGCTCGGCCTGCCAGCTGTTGCGCCACGACAGGGTGGCCCGGCCGTTGTCGTTCAGGCGCAGCGTGCCGTCGCCGGAGTCGCGCCCCATGCCGAGCACGGCGAAACTGCGCCCCGCGGTCTCGATCCGCCTCCTGCGGCGGCGCTCACGCAGCCGCTCTCCGGGAAGGACGGTGTCGAGCAGCTCCTCGACCTGCGGGGGGATCGCGCCGTCCTGCACCTGGTACCACACCGACCGCTTCCCTTCGGGCACGTCCAGAACAGTAGTGGTCGTGATCGTCGGTCCGGTCGTCATGTCGCCTCTGCCCTCGCGCAGTCGGGCGAGGGTGAGGAAGTCGCCGTTGCCGGAAAAGCCCCGGCCGAGCTGCGGCGAGAGCCCGGGCAGGGTGCCGTGCACGTCGCGGGCGCGCAGCAGGAGTTCGTTGGTGGCCACCGCGCCCGCCGCGAGGACGACGCGGGGCGCGGTCCATTCGCGCAGGGGCGCTTTGCGATCGGAGGGGGTCGCGGCGGACACCAGGTAGCCGCCGTCGCGCGGTTCGATGCGCTGCACCTCGGCGTCGGTGACGGCGCGCGCCCCGTGGCGTTCGGCCACGGCGAGGTAGTTGTGATCCAGCGTGTTCTTCGCCCCCTGGTTGCAGCCGATGACGCACTCGCCGGTGAAGGAGCACCCGCGCTGGCTGACGCCGTGGCGGTTCGGGCGCCAGACGTGCGGGTCGCCGAACGTCACCGCCAGGTTGGGCCGCACGGTGGCCTCTGCCATCGCCATGTCCCGGACCATGGCTTCGACCAGTTCGGTGCGGGGCGGCGGCCGCCCGGTGCCCGGATCCGGCTGCACCGGTGCGACGTCGAGCATGTGCGCGGCCAGGTCGTAATAGGGGTCGAGCCGCTCGCGGCGCAGCCCGGCCGGCCAGCGCTCGTCCATGGCGCCGGCGAAGGGCCGGGCGAACACGTTCGCGTAGGCGAGCGATCCGCCGCCCCAGCCGGCCGCTTGGACGCTGGCCATCGTGTCGAGCCAGCGGATGTCGTAGAGGCCCTGGTCGACGTCCCACATCCAGCCGTCTTTGAGGTCGGGTCGGCGGGGGAACCCGCCGGGCCGCCATCGGCGGCCGCGTTCGAGCACGATGACGGTGAAGCCCGCCTGCGCGAGGCGGGCGGCGGCGACGGCGCCGCCGAAGCCGCTGCCGACCACAATGGCGTCGGCGTCGAATGGTTCGGTCATGGACGTTCGCTCCCGAAGGGGTGTCGTGTTCGGTGTCGGTCCGGGCCGTGGGGCGCGGCGCCCGATCGGTGGCGCGCGGGCGCCGCGCCTCACTGAAGGCTGCTACCCGTGCTTGCCGGGTGCGGCGCTGCCGCTGTAGTCGTCGAGGTTCGCGACCAGGTCGGCGATGTCGGGCGTGTTCGCGAAGCGGCGCTGGTGGATCGCGGCGATCTTGGCGCCCAGCTCCGGATCGGGGTCGTCGGTGATGTCGAACGAGGCGAACTTGTCGATCAGCGGCAGGCCGCTGCGGTCGATCTCGTTGTGCTCGGGGTGGTTCATCATCTCCTCGTAGTCTTCGAGGCTCTCGAGCTGCGAGACGGCGCCGAACTGGTACTCGCCGCCGAAGTCGCGGCCGACGACCCAGGACTTGATCGCGGTGATCTTGGTGGAGGCCTGCCGCATGCGTTCGAGCCCGGCGTCCACGTCTTCTTGCGAGAGACCGGGTTTGATGCTGAATCGGATGCCGTGGTAGATCATCATGTCTTCCTTTCGATATGTGTCTGCTGTGGTGGTCAGTTGCCGGAGAACGCGGCGGCGTGGTCGCGGGCGAAGTCGGCGATGTCGCGCGCGGGCCTGCCGGTGAGGTCGGCGACCGCGGTGCTGACCTCGGCGGCCTCGCCGCGGGCGTAGTGCGCGTAGTCCTCGACGAGTCCTTCGAGCTGCCAGGGCGGCATGAAGGCCGCCAGCGCGGCGGCGAAGTCCTCGCTCGTGGTGTCCTGGTAGGCGATCGGCTTCCCGGTGGCGGCCGAGATCGCTGCGGCGATCTGGGCGTGGGTGACCGCGCGGGGCCCGGTCAGGTTGTAGGTGCGGCCGGTGTGACCGCTGTCGGTGAGCACGGCCGCGGCGGCGTCGGCGATGTCCCTGGTGTCGATCGCGCTGACGGCGGCGTCGCCGACGGGGGCGCCGAACCAGCCCTGCGAGATGGCCCCGGCGAAGCCCAGCAGCGCCTGCATGTAGAGGTTGGGGCGCAGGAAGGTGTGGTCGATGCCGAGCCCTTCGACGTGCGCTTCGACTTCGGCGTGCCAGCGCAGGAACCGGACCGGCGAGTCGGTGGCCGCCGCGTACTGGGAGAGCACGACGAGCCGGTAGACGCCGGCGGAGCGGGCGAGGTCGGCGAAGCGGGTCTGGAGGGCGGCTGCGTCCTCGGCGGACGGACTGTTGAGAAAGGCGGCGTCGACGCCTTTCATCGCGGCGGTGAGCGACGCGGGGTCGCCCAGGTCGGCGAGGACGTTCTCGACGCCGGGGACGGACCGTTCGGGGTTGCGGATCATGGCGCGGACGGTGGCGCCGCGGGCCTGGAGGGCGGGGATGAGGGCGGATCCGACGGTGCCGGTCGCGCCGGTCACGAGGACGGTGGGTGCGGACATTGCTGGTCTCCTTGACTTGGCTGGTTCGGGATCGGTTGCGGCAGTGGGACTGCCGGGGTCAGGACGCGGTCGAGGCGAGTGTGTCCTGTCTGGACTTCCCTCGCGCGGTGAGCGAGATGACGAGGGCGATGGCCATGAGCGCGGCCTGGCTCAGGAACGCGGTGGTGAAGGCGATGTCGCCGTGGGCGCCGGCCGCGCCGATGGCGATGCCGGCCAGGGCGGCGAGCCCGATCGCGCTGCCGAGCTGCTGCGCGGCGTTGACCAGTCCGCTCAGGAGCCCGGATTCGCCTTCGCCGCTGTCGCGCACCGCCATCGTGGTGGCGTTGACGATCCCGAGGCCGAGACCGGAGCCGATGAGCGTGAACGATCCGAAGAGGTGCACGGAGTAGCCGCTGGTCACCGGGTTCAGGGCCAGCCACAGGATGCCGGCGAGCAGGAGGACGAGGGCGACGGGCAGGGCCCGGCCGAGGCCGATGCGGTTGGTCAGCATGGGCGCGAAGCCGGCGCAGGTGATGAGCATGACGGCGATGGGGGTCTGTGCCGTGCCGGCCTCCGCGGCGGTCATGCCGAGCACGTCCTGCTGGTAGAGCGGCAGGAAGAAGAACAGGCTGGTGAGGGTGGCGCCGAGGAGCGCCATCACCGCGCTCGCCGTGACGACCGGCCCGCGCCGGAAGACGCTGAGCGGGACCAGGGGGTGCGTGGAGCGGCGCTCGGCGGCGATGAACGCCGCGATCGCGGCGAAGCCGACCGGGATGCCGATCAGGGTGGCGGGGTTGCTCCATCCGGCTTCGGAGGCGGCGACCATGCCGAAGGCCAGGGCGGAGACGCCGACGGTGATGGCGATCGCGCCGGGGAGGTCGAAGCGGCCGGGCCGGCCCGGGAAGGACGGGACGGTGCGCATGACGATGAGCATGCTGAGGATGCCGAAGGGCACCGGGGCCCAGAAGACCGACTGCCAGCCGATGGTCTGGGTCAGGACGCCGCCGATGAAGATGCCGAGGAGGCTGCCGGCGCCGGAGACGATGCCCCAGATGCCGAGGGCTCGGGTGCGCGCGGCGGGGGTCTCGTAGATCGCGAGCATGAGCGCGAGCGAGGAGGGCACCACGGTCGCGGCGCCGATCCCTTGGCCGATGCGCCCGGCGATGAGCATGGGCCCGCTGACGGCCAGGGCGCAGAGGGCGCATGCGGCGAGGTAGACGAGCATGCCGGCCATGAAGACCCGGCGTGCGCCGAGCACGTCGGCGAGGCGTCCCCCGAGCAGCAGCAGCCCGGCGAAGGCGACCAGGTAGCTGTCCACGACGATGGCGAGCTCGCCGGAGGTGAGCCCGAGGCCGTCGCGGATCGCCGAGCCGGCGAGGTTGACCATCGCGGTGTCGAGGATGATCAGGAACATGGAGGTGGCCAGGCCGGTCAGGGCCAGGCCGCGCGGGATTCGCGGATAGGAGGACTGCACCGGAGGGGGTGCGGTTCGGTCGGTCATCGTTTCGTCTCTCGTGAGTGGGTGTCGGGTGCGCCGGGAGCCGGCGCCTCGTATTTTGATAGTGAGTGGTCACTATCTTTAGGATAGGAATCGACTCGCCCGGCGAGGCTTGGACCGGTGGGTCAGGCCCCGGAGGCGAGGAAGCGCTCGGCCCAGGCGTCGTGTGCGGCCCGGGCGGGCAGGTCCATGGACGCGGCCACCATGTACAGCATTCCGGCGGAGAAGAAGTCGTGCGCCATGTCGGTGTCCACGTTCGGGATCGCCTCCACGC
Source organism: Glycomyces harbinensis (assembly GCF_900101745.1). Taxonomy (GTDB): domain Bacteria; phylum Actinomycetota; class Actinomycetes; order Mycobacteriales; family Micromonosporaceae; genus Glycomyces; species Glycomyces harbinensis. The sequence continues at coordinate 87,156 of NZ_FNAD01000011.1, forward strand.
GCTCGAAGGTCTCCTGCGTCCACCGGTGCATGAGGTCGCGGATGACGGGGTCCTCCGAGGCCGCGTACCCCTGGAGCAGGATGAGCATCAGCTCGCGCTGCCCCATCAGGGCACCCCAGGCCTCCGCCATGGTCTCCAGCGGACGGTCCTCGGCGGACTCGCCCGCCATGAGCATCTGGCGCTCGACCGTCGCGAACGCCTCCTCCAGCACCGCGATGAAGAGCTCGCGCTTGGTCGGGAAGACGCGGAAGAGGTTCGGGTGCGAGATCTCCAGGTCCTTGGCGATGCTCACGGTCGAACCGCCGTGCAGCCCTTTATGGCTGAACTCCTTCAGCGCCGCCTCGAGTATCTCGCGGCGGCGCTGCTCGATGCCGACCCGCGGCCGCTTCCCTGCCATGTTTGATAGTAAACACTCACTATCGACGTCGTGTCAACCCGGGGGTCGGTGTTCAGGCGGCGTTCGCGGAACGCTTGGGCAGCACCCAGCCGGGCCGCGGGAAGTGGCACGTGTAGCCGTTCGGGTAGGTGATCAGGTAGTCCTGGTGCTCGGGCTCCGCCTCCCAGAACGCCCCGGCCGGCTCGATCGTCGTGACCGCGTCGCCCGGCCACAGGCCCGACGCGTCGACGTCCGCGATCGTGTCGCGCGCGATCCGCTCCTGCGCGGGGTCGAGCGGGAAGATCGCCGACCGGTAGCTGGTGCCGATGTCGTTGCCCTGGCGGTTCACCGTCGAGGGGTCGTGGATCTGGAAGAAGAACGCGAGGACGTCGCGGTACGTCGTCCGCGTGGGATCGAAGACGATCTCGACCGCCTCGGCGTGCCCGGGGTGGTCGCGGTAGGTGGCGTGGTCGTTCCTGCCCCCGGTGTAGCCGACGCGCGTGTCCAGGACTCCGGGCTGACGGCGGATGAGGTCCTCCATGCCCCAGAAGCACCCTCCGGCCAGAACGGCCGTCTCGGTGCCCGGCTTGCGGGTGATCTCGCCGGTGTCGTGAATTCCGCTGGTCATGATGCGTGCTCCTCCGTGCTGGTGTCGGCCGTGTCGAACATCGACCTGCGGCGTCGCCGGATGCGGCGCCACTGGTTACAACCACGTGGCGCCTTCGTTTGGTTCTTGCAGGGGCCGACTGTGACGGCAATCCCAGAGCGGCCGGGCGAGCCCGGGCCGGTGCACCGCTCAGGCGGGATCATCCAGCCTCGTTTCCGATCGTAATGATGGTCTTGCCGGTCGGGCGCGAGGCCGGGTTGAACGCGGTGACGGCGTCCTCCAGCGGGTGGACCGCGCCGATGCGGGTGCGCAGGCGTCCGTCCCGGACGCGGGCCGCGATCTCGGCGAGCTGAGCCCGGTCGGCCTCGACGACGAAGAACACCGCGCGGCCCTCGGCGGGCCGGACCTCCGGCGGGGCCGCGATGGTGACGAGGGTGCCGCCGGGGCGGACCAGCGCGGCCGAGCGCTCCCCGATGTCGCCGCCGATGACGTCGAACACGAGGTCGACCTGGCCGACGGCGGTGAGGTCGTCGGCTTCGAGGTCGAGGAACTCGTCGGCGCCGAAGTCGAGCGCCGCTTTGCGGTCGGCTGCGCGGCCGGTCCCGACGACGTGCGCGCCCTTCTCGCGGGCGAGCTGGGAGACAACGGAGCCGACGCCGCCGGCCGCGCCGTGGACGAGGACGGTCTGCCCGGTCTGGAGGCGGCCGTGGTCGAACAGGCCCTGCCAGGCGGTGAGCCCGGAGATCGGCAAGCTCGCGCCGGTCGTGAAGTCGATGTCCGCCGGAAGCGGCGCGAGGTTGCGGGCCTCGACGGCGACCAGCTCGGCGAGCGTGCCGTCGCGGGCCCAATCGGCGAGGCCGAACACGCGCTGCCCCACGGTGAGCCCGGTCGTCCCGTACCCGAGCGAGGCGACGACTCCGGCCAGTTCATGCCCGGGAATGCTCGGGGTGCGGTCACGCCCGGCCCGGTCGGTCCAGGTGCCGGGCCAGGTCAGCTCCCCGGGGGTGAACCCGGAGGCACGGACGCGGACGACCACGTCGTTCTCCGCAGCGTGCGGCTCGGGCCGCTCGCCCAGGGTCATGCCGGCGGTTCCGGCGTTCGGGTCGGTAACGGTGATCGCCCTCATGCGGGTCCTCTCGCTCAGGTAGGTCGCTCCATTAAACGACCTGCCGCGCCCCGCCGCCAGGAGGCCCCGGAAACCCGTCCGCCGAGGGAGCGCCCACGCGGCTCCACGCTCAGTCCGGGCTGACGTTCCGCGCGGTCAGCCGCCATTTCGACCGGTCGTTCCAGGCGGTCCGCGGCTACGTCGACGGCAAGCACCTCCCCCATGCGCGCGGAAAGAACGGCCGCTGTTCGTCGAACTGCACCGGCTACGGCATCGACGACCCGGCCGCACGCCTGGACGGCGGCCACGGAGCGGGTCGCGTCGGGCCCCGCCGCGGCGATACGCCGAACGTCGGGTCCGCTGATCACAGCCGAATTCAGCGGGCTCCTCGGCCCTGACGGCTGGGGGCTGGCGCAGCCAGTGTCCGGGTGCCGGGGGCCGAGGCCGCGAACGGCCCGGGCACGGGCGCATCGCGTGGGAAGCCGGTGATGTCCGCGCTCAGGTCCAGGTCAGACCCGTCGGGGTTGGTGTAGCCCATCTCGGCTTGGTAGCTCATCCCGAGGAGCCCGGTCGTCACCGGGGTGACGACGTCGATGGCCCCGGAGTCGGCCACCTCGACACGAACGGTGCCGGCTGCGGCGTCGTGCACCTCGACGCGCACCGGTGACGTGTCGATGACACGGGGCGCAGGTTCCGCGCGGAACGGCTCGGCGCCGTCCGCGTACAGGTTGCCCTCGGCCCGGACCGGGAGGCGCAGGCCGGCCAGCGCGCTGCCGTCCTCGCCCGGGTACTCCTCCGGCGTCGGGTACGCGTCGTACTGCGAGGTTCCCACCGGGGTCGGCACGAAGGTGGCCTGGCCGGGCACGCCGTCGATGTCGATCGCGCCGGACCAGAAGCTTGCGAGCGCCGGTTCCGCCTGTGCTCGCGGTTCGGCACGTTCCCCGCGGGCACGGTCGCCGACGAAGACGTTGTTGTAGAACCGGTTGTCGCCGCCGAGGATGTTCGCGACGCCGTAGACGGCTGTGGAGTGCGGGAGGTGGTACGGGGTGTACCGCTGGTGCTCGGTGCAGTTCGCGATGCGACCGGCGAAGTAGTTGTGCACGTAGGCGCCGCCGGTGGCCATGTCCTTGACCGCCCACGGGGAGAGGAACAGGTTCGAGTCCACGAGGTAAGGGCCGTGGCAGACCTCGACCATGAAGTCTTCGGCGGTGGAGGAGTAGAAGACGTTGCGCCGCACCAGGGTGCCTTGGGCCTGCCAGTCGAGCCACAGGGCTCGATGCGTGTGGTGGATGGTGTTGCCGGTGATCACGGTGTCGATGGCGGCATGGAGTTTGATGCCGGCCACCTCGGCGCCGTGCCACTGTCGCTTCACGTGGATGCGGGAGATGTGGTTGTCGGCGATGGTCGAGAACGCCGCGCCGAGGTGTCCGACGATGCCGGCCTGCTCGCAGTCCTGGATGGTGTTGCGGCGCACCGTGTGGGAGCCGACGTGGTCCCGGTCCCACGGGTGCGGCTCGCCGGCGTCGGGCCCGCGCAGGGCGAGCGCCCGCTGGATCACTTCGCGTTCGCGTTGCGTGCCGCCTTTGGCGCCCTTCGGTCCCGCGGTCCACTCGTTCTGGCCGGTGCCGGCCTCTTTGCCCAGGGAGACGCCGACGTTCTTCGAGTCGGTGACCGTGTTGTCCTCGATCACCCAGCCCTTGGACCAGTGCGGACCGATCAGGCCCTCCTGCAGCGCGGTGGGCGGTGCCCACTGCGTGGCGGCCTTGGTCAGGGTGAAGCCGCGCACCGTGACGTGGTCGATTCCCGTGGCCGCAGGCCAGAAGACGAACTTGCGAGCGTTGATCTCGATCTCGTGTGCGGCCGGGTCGGCGCCCCCGAAGTTCGCCCAGATCGTCGTGGCGTCGTCGCCCACCTCGCAGTACCAGGTCAGCAGGGAGCCTGCCTGGTCGAACGAGTCCTCGGTGGCCTCGGGGCGTTCGACGCCGCCCAGGGTCAGCGCCTCGTACATGGACTTGCCGTCGAGATACACCTCGCCGGTGTGCCAGGTGTTGACCTGGTCGAAAAACCAGTCCCCGCCGATGCGTTCGGCATACGGGTTGTGCTCCCCGAACAGGGTGTTCGGCACCGTCGCCGCCCAGACGGCCGCGGAGTGGGGGCGCCAGTCGGCGATCACCTCGGCGCCGGAGATCGTGACCGGCTCGTAGAGGCCGTCCGCGCCCAGCGCGGCCTGGTAGGTGATCGGCGCATCGGCCGTGCCGCCGCGAGGCGGATTCACCCACTCGCGGTACACGCCCTCATGCACGACGACAGTGTCCCCCGGTTGTGCCAGCGCCGCGGCCGCGCCGATGCTGAGCAGCGGGGCCTCGGCGGTTCCAACGGCGGTATCGGACCCGGACTTCGCGACGTGTAGCTCCACGCCGCAAACCTTAGTCTCCGGCCCGGCCCGGTCCCCGGTCGAGCGCCGGCGGTTGTTTCCGGAAGACCGATTCACTCGCGATCGGCGTTCCCGCGATATTCGCTCCGCTCAAGGAGATCCGACAGTTCTCTGGGCAGGCTCAGCGCGACGCAGTGGCTGGCCGCGATCTCGTCGGGGACGATGCCGAGGCGCGACTTCACCAGGCCGCGCATGAAGTCGGGCGGGAAGACCCGGTCCTCGGTGCAGAGCACGAACCGCGTCGGCACGTCCGGCCAGGCCTCCAGCGGCCACGGCTGCACGTACGCCGCCCAGGACGGATGGTCGCGCTCCTTGCTCAGCGCCCGGGCGGCGATCGCGCGCGGGACGTCGTGGTAGTAGGCGACGTACGGGTCGTCGCTGCCGGTCAGGCCGCCGTCGAGGGCGGCCTGCTCGCGCACGGCGGCGTTACAGCCGGTGTCGTCCCACCAGTCCTCGCCCGGCTCGCCCGGCGCGGGGATCATGCCGGCCACGAGGACCAGTGCCTTGACCGGCACTCGGGCGGCGACGAGCGGTGCGGTGAAGGCGCCGAAGGAGTGGCCGACCACGACCAGGTCGGCGCGGTCCTCGACCGCCGCGAGGGCGGCGTCGGCGTAGTCCTGAAGGGTCAGCGTCGGGTCGTCGGCGGGGAGGTCGGGCGCGATCGCCTCGTGGCCGCGGGCCTCGAGTTCGGCCTGCACGAGGTGCCAGTAGCCGCCGAAGCCCGAGTCGCCGGCGCCGTGGATGAGAAGGAAGGTGGTCATGTCGTTGTCCTTTCGATGGGTTTCTTGTGTTCGGCCGCGATCACGGCGGCCGCCGAGCCGATCACGACCAGGCCGCCGAGGACCGTGAACGGCCCCAGCGGCTCGCCGAGCAGGAGCCATCCGAGCAGCACGGCCACGAGCGGATTGACGTAGGCGTAGGTCGCGACGAGCGATACGGAGACGTGCTGGAGCAGCCATGCGTAGGCGGACAGGGCGAAGATCGATCCGAACAGGACCAGGTAGGCCCAGGCCGCCCAGGAGCCGGCCGAGTAGGCCGCCGGGTCGAACCGCTCGCCGCTGGACAGTCCGATGAGGGCGAGCGCGGCGCCGCCGGTCAGCATCTCGTAACAGACGAGGACGAAGGGGTCCTTCGGGAGCCGGAGCCGGGGCTGTATCCAGGTGCCGAGCGCCCACGAGAGGCCTGCGAGGACGATGACCGCCATCGCCCAGGCCGGGAACGCATCGCCGAGCCCGTGCGCGGCGATCAGGGCCGCGACGCCGGTGAAGCCGGCGATCACGCCGACGCAGGTCCGCCGGGGCGGGCGCTCGCGGGCGAGGACGCGCAGGCAGACCACCCACAGCGGCACCGTGGCGATGAGCAGCGCGGTGATGCCCGACGGCGCGCCGCCGTTCTCGCCGATGGCCACGAGCCCTTGGCCGCCGGCGGGGAGGAGGAGCCCGATCAGCGTGCAGCCCAACAGTTCGCGCCGGGTCACGGCGAGAGCGCGGAGACCGTGCCGGACCAGGAGCGCAGCGCCCACCAGGGTGCCGGCGGCGAGGAACCGGAGGCCGGCGCCGACCAGCGGCGGCATGTCCTCGACCATCAGCCGGATCGCGAGATACGTGGAGCCCCAGACCACGTAGACGGTCCCCAATGCTCCTGCGACCTTGGCCGTGGCGGGACCGGTTCCGCGGGCCGCGTCCATGGTGGCCGTCATGACCGAACTGCTTCCCGTGCGCGCAGTGACGCTGCGGCCCTGCGCTGTGCGACGAAGAGCGCCAGTCCTGCGATCAGTGCGGTGACGGCCAGCCAGGTCGCGTCGGCGTGCTCCAACAGTGCCGTGCCGGCCGGCGGGCCGAAGACCGCGCCGAGACTCCAGGTGCTCGAGGCGACGCCCATGTAGCCGGATCGCAGGTCGGGCGGCGCGAGGTCTGCGAACACGGCCCCGAAGTGGACGGCGATCCCGATCTGGCCGAGGGTCCAGGTGAGGACCGCCGCGGCGAATCCGGTACCGGAGTGGGCCAGCGCGGCGAGGCCGCCGCCGGTGCCGACCAGCAGGATGGAGACCGCGAGGACCGTCGCGCGGTCCCGTCGGGACAGCAGGGCGATGGCGGCGGGCTGGAGGAGCACGATGGCGACGCCGTTGAGGGCGAGGACGATGCCGAAGGTCCCCGGTCCGTGGCCGTGCGCGGCCATGAGCAGCGGCAGCGTGGCGAAAGTCTGGGCTTGCAGGGTGAAGAAGGCGATGTAGATCAGCGCCATGGCGATCATCAGGCGGTCGCCGAGCAGTGCGGGCACCAGTCCGCGCCGGGACCGGACCGCGGTGGAGCGCGTCTCGGGCACCGCCGTCACCACCGTGAGCGCGGCGATCAGCATCGCGGCGGCGTTGATCCAGAACAGGGTGTCGTAGCCGCGGCCGGCGAGGACGCCGGCGCTGACGGCGGCGATCGAGTAGCCCAGGTTCGCGGCCCAGTACTGCAATCCGTACGCCCGGACCCGTTGGCCGCGTTCGAGGTCGGCGACCGCGGCCGAGGCGGCGGGGCGGAACAGCTCCGAGGTGAGGCCGTAGCCGATCGCCGCGACCCAGATCAGGGGCATCGTGTCGGCCGATCCCAAGGCCACCAGTGCGATCGAGGCGCCGAGGAAGCCCAGGACCATGGTGCGCCGGCGGCCGATGCGGTCGCCGAGCCAGCCGCCGAGGAGTTGGGATCCGACGTCGCCGACGGCGATGGCGGCCAGGACCGCCCCGGCCGCGGTGGGCGTCATCGCCTGCTCCTGGGTGAGGTACAGAACGAGCATCGGGCGCACGAGGCCGCCGGCCCGGGCGATGAGGTGGCACGAGCCCAGGGCCCACTCCAGAGGCTGCAGCCCGAACGGGCGCCGAGGCCCGTGATACACGGTTTGAGCTGCACTGATGTCCTGCGTTGCGGTCGTCATGGCGGTGACGTTACGCCGGAACGAGTATTAATAAAAGCGAAGGAATACGATCGAATCCATCGCCATTAGCGATATCATCGGGCCATGACCGAGATTTACCTGCGGCAGTTGGCGACGATGGCCGCCATCGCCGAGGAGGGGACGTTCTCCCGGGCGGCGAACCGGCTGGGCTACACCCAGTCGAGCGTGAGCCAGCACGTGGCGGCGCTGGAGAAGGCGGTCGGCGGCCCGGTGTTCGAGCGGCCCGGCGGTCCGCGGCCGGTGCGGATCACGCCGCTGGGAGCCGTGGTGCTCGAGCACGGTCGCGGCCTGCTGTCGAAGGCGGAGGCGCTGGAGGACGCCGTCGAGCGGTTCAAGGCGGGCGACGGCCGGGTCGACATCGGCACCCTGCAGAGCGTCGCCAACGCGATCCTTCCGGCCGTGGTGCACCGGCTCAAGGAGGAGCACCCGGGCTGCGAGATCCGGCTGTCCGAGAAGGACCAGGAGGAGGCGTCGATCGGCGAGCTGGACCTGCTGTTCTTCGACGGGCCGATCGACGAGGACACCGAGCAGGTCCTGCTGCTGGAGGACCCCTACCTCGTGGTGGCGCGCCCCGGCGAGCTGCCGCCCGGCCCGGCGCGGGCGACGAGCCTGGACGGGAGGGCGACGGTGGCCTGGCCGGCGACGTGCGACCAGTCCCGGATGGAGCAGGCGCTCGCGGACGCGGGTGTCCTGCCGCGCATCGTGTTCCGTTCGGCCGGCAACGAGACGATCCTGTCGATGGTGCGCGCCGGGTTGGGACTCGCGGTACTTCCCTGGCTGGCGATCCACCACGTCGTGTGCCGCACGTGCGGCGACATCCACGGCTACTACGCGGGGGCGGACCTGCCGCTGCAGGTGCACGAGCTCGTGCCTGCGCCGAAGCGCGAGATCCGCCTGCACTGGCCCCGCGGGCACGCCGAGCGGTCGCCGCTCACGGCTCGCACGATCGCGATCGCGGCGGAGGTCGCACGCGAACTGGCCGGCCAGCTGCCCTCGAGTGACAACCCGAGGGGAACCGCCTCCCATTTGCCTGAGCGGTGAGTGCTGTTGCGGCGCTTGTGCATCAGGTCGGACCGGACCTTAGCCTCGATGCGGCGGAGCCGAATCTCCCGTCGGTGAAGGAACTCCCGGCGAACCTGAGCGTCGCACCCGGTCCCGGACGAGGGTGCCGCATCGGGCGGGCAGGGCGAACGAGCGCGGCGAGCCACCACTCCAGCAGAGCCCCCGAAGCGTCTCTATATATATCGACATTTATCGATAGTCACGGTACATTAGCTTTCGGGGCCTCTCACGAAAGTTTCGACCGCAGGGACGCAAGCTCAACCATCCCAACATGAAAGGCGCCTCAATTATGAAGCCCTTGAGAACGGGCGCTCGGATCGCGCTGGTCGCGGCGGGTCTGGCAGCGGTCTTCGCCGCTGGCGCCCTCACCGCCACCGCCGATCCCGCTCCGGTACAGGCGGCGGCGACCGCCGGATGCGGTCAGGCCCCCACGCTGACCAGCGGCACCCACACCATCCAGAGCAACGGCAAGAACCGCAGTTTCATCCTCGACATCCCCTCCAACTACGACCGGAGCCGCCCCTACCGCCTCGTCTTCGGCTTCCACTGGTGGGGCGGCACCGCTCAGGACGTCGCGACCGGCCAGGCGGTGCAGACCGGCACCCACGCCTACTACGGTCTCAAGCGCCTCGCGGGCGACTCCACCATCTTCGTCGCCCCCCAGGGCCTGGACAACGCCTGGGCCAACAGCGGCGGCGAGGACGTCGCCTTCGTCGACAACATGATCGCGCGCATCGAAGACGACCTGTGCATCGACACGGACCAGCTGTTCTCTCTGGGCTTCAGCTACGGCGGAGCCATGAGCTACTCGCTCGCGTGCTCGCGCCCCGACGTCTTCCGCGCCATCGCGCCCTACGGCTCGCCCGGAGACGTCAGCGGATGCAGCGGCGGCACCCAGCCCGTCGCGGTCTTCGCGGCGCACGGCACCACCGACAACTTCAGCAACGGTATCGCCCAGCGCAACAGGTTCGTGGCCAACAACGGCTGCACCCCGCAGACCACGCCCTCGCCCCCGCAGGGCAGCCGCACGCACATCACGACCGCTTTCGCGGGATGCTCGGCGGACCACCCGGTCGTGTGGGCCTCGTTCGACGAAGGCCACATCCAGGCCCCGCGCGACGGGGCCTCAGGTGACGGCGCGAACTCGTGGCTGCCGGGTGCGACCTGGGAGTTCTTCACCCAATTCGAGTCCGATCCCCCCGAGGAGACCACTCCTCCCGAGGAGACCACCAGCCCGCCCCCGACCGGGTCGGGCTGCTCGGCCGCGATCGACGTGGTCAACGAATGGGGTTCAGGCTGGCAGGGCAACCTCCGCATCACCGCGGGAGGCGGAACCGTCAACGGCTGGACGCTCACCTGGACCTGGCCGGGCGGACAGAGCATCAGCAACCACTGGAACGCCGACGTCTCCACTTCCGGATCGACCGTCACCGCCACCGACGTCGGATGGAACGGGACCATCCAAGCCGGACAGACGGTCGGCGCCTGGGGCTTCGTCGCCACCGGCTCCGCCGCGACCCCGGCGGTGACCTGCACCGCCGATTAGGTCGTGTTCGCGAACCGAAGAAGCCTCCTCTTGAATCTATTGCGCTGCAACGGCATACAAGAGGAGGCTACTTCGCCGAGCGTAGCCGAATCGGTGGTCGGCGACCGCGATCGCCGGCGGGTGGCCCTCAGGCGAAGGGGTCGACCGCTGAACGGTCGCCCCCTTCCTCATTCCGCGTACCGCTCGGCTCGAATCTGGGCCAGTTCGTCGATCTTCGTCAGGATCATCTCGGCGAAGTCGGTCGAGATGTCGCAGAGGTCCTGCTCGGCGCCGATCGCGATGTTCTCATCGGTGAAGCCGAATACTTCCTGTATGCCCTCGGGGTCCTCGCGCAGGACCATGGTCACGAACGAGTCGTCCCCGATCTCGACACGGTGGTGACAGGAGGTCTCGGAGGCGACCTCGGTCGCCGGGCGGTCCGCGAACTCCACCTCTTCCGCAGCCGGGACTTCGATGACACCGTCGAGCGTGTTCTCCGTGGGATATGGAATCCATCCGATCTGGTTGCCGTAGATGCTGAACCAGTAGCAGGCCCGGGCGGGCCGCTCGGAGATGTCCAGAGTTCGTCCCTCAGATCCGATGCCGAACTGGCTGTAGTCGTCCTGGGAGTAGACGATCGCGCAGGGCAGGCCGGCGAACTCGCCGAGAGCACCGACCTGGTCTTCGAGAGCCGGTGAGGGCGTAGAGGATTCCGGTGCCGCCTCGGGGTCGCCGGAACCCGCCGTGCAGCCGAGAAGCGCGAGCATCGGGATGAGGACGACAGCCGCGGCGGCGCGTCGAATCACAGGCATGCACTACACGGTAAGGAATGCGGACGGGGAGGGGTCCCGCCGAAGCGTTCAGATCTTCGACACTCAACGACGGTCGAGCGCGGCTGCGCAGCACCGACCAACAGACGAAGAGCCGACCGCTCCGCGGTCGCCCCTGCCCCGTGCCGCCAGCTAGAACGTGTGGGTGACGGCAGTCGGGCTCCCATACCTCAAGGCGGGCACGCTCGTCAGCGGCTACCGCCGCCTGACCTTGCAATACGAGCAACACGGCCACCTGTCCGCCGGGTTTCCCACCCTCCCCGCCATCACCTGCGCTAAGAAGCTCGCCAACTGAGACACGCTCTAAGTAAGGCAGACATTATGACATTGACCCTCTTCAATTTACTTGTATAATGTATGACGTCTGATGTTATGTTGCTGACCGCTCGGGGCAGACGGGAGAAGCTTGTGTTCGGCTCGATTCGGTTCTTCGCCTGGAACTTTTTCGACGCCCGCAAACCGTTGGGGCTGCTGGCTTCGACGGCCGTTGTCTGCGTCGGCTCGGTGGCCGTGGTCGCCGCCCACGCCGGTCACGGGCGGCACGAGGAGAAATAAGTCGGCCGCCGGAGTTCTCGTGCCAGAGGCTCCGGCCGCCCGCAAGCCCGGTCCCACCCCCCACCCCCCACCGGACCCGAACGAAGGAGCCCCCATGGCCTCTCGACCCGACCAACCCAATCTCTCCCGTCGCCGCCTCCTCCAGTCCGCTGCCATCCTCCCGGCGGCCGCGATCCACGCGTTGACGCCGGATGGAGCCGGTGCCGCCGTCGAGGCGGTCGCGACCGACGGCGTCTCCGCCGGCAATGCCGCGCTCACTTCCATCGATCTTGCCGGAACGTGGAGCTTCACCCCGGCGGGCCGGGCGACGACGTCGATCAGCGTGCCCGGCGGCGGCTGGTACAAGCAAGGATTCACAGACGTGAACGAGGCGGTGTACTCGCGCAGCATCACCGTGCCGGACTCGGGGCAGCCGCAGTCGACCTGGATCGAGTTCGGCGCCGTCAATCACCAGGCGACACTGTCGGTCGACGGCCGCGTGGTCGCCACCCAGACAACGGCGTTCACCCCGTCGAACTTCGACATCAGCGCCTACGCGGCGCCCGGCACCACCCACACGATCTCGGTGAATGTGAAGGGCCGCGGCGCGTTGAAGGCATCCAACGGCCGGTACCTGGTGCCCGACGCCGCAACGTGGTCCGAGGCGGTCCCGCAGGGCATCTTCGGGTCCGCGTTCCTGCGGGTGTACCCGGCGGTGTACGTCAGCGACACGTTCGTGCGTACGTCGGTGGCGAACAAGACGCTGAGCTACGACGTGACGGTGCGGAACACGTCGGGCAGCTCCCGGTCGGTGACGTTGACCGGGTCGCTGTCGTCCAAGAACGGAACGGCTTTCAGCTACCCGGAATTGCCCAGCCGTACGGTCACCGTGGCGGCCCGCTCGACCGCGACCGTGACCGTCGGGCCGGTCGCGTGGAACCTCGACAGCACCTCGTACTGGTGGCCCAACGTGCCGTACCGGTCGGGGTACCGGGCGCAGCTGCACGGGCTGGCGGTGCATGCCGTCACCGACGACGGCCGGACGAGCGACGCCGAGTACCGGTTCGGGTTCCGGGAGGCCACCCAGAACGGTGACTACTACTACCTCAACGGCGTGCGTGTGAACTTCCGCGGCGACAACCTCCAGGGCGCCAACTACGACCGGATCAACAACGGCGGCAAGGGCGACGCGTACCACACCCTGCCCGGCTTCCTGCCTCCGTCGCCGGGCAACGGCGGCTGGCCGCAGGCGGTGGACAACTACCAGCGGCTGAACTACAACGTGGTGCGCATCCACCAGGAGCCCGGGAGCCCGTACATGTTGGATGTCGCCGACGAGATGGGCCTGATGATCATCGACGAGGTCGCGATTCGCGGCTCCCAATCCTCGCAGGAGTGGAGGGACCCCGTCGGGCACGACAACATGGTCAACCACGCCCGTGCGCTGGTCCTGCGCGACCGCAACCACCCCGCGATCATCCGCTGGAGTCAGAACAACGAGCCGAATCAGAGCGGCCAGGATTCCGAGCAGTTCGAGAAGGACCTGTACGCGGCGATGAACGGCGCCGACGGCACCCGGCCGATCATTGTCGAGGTGGGCGTCGGCAACAATGTCAGCCTGTATCCCGGGATGACGTACGCCAACTTCGCGGTGATCCCGCACTACGTCGACGGCTTCGGCAGGTACGGGGAGGGCCTGGTCAGCGTGAACGGGCGGCCCGACGGCGAGGGCGAGTACATCTGGCCGGCGTGCAACAACAAGCAGGGCTTCGAGTGGTTCGCCACGGCAACGCTGGCCAAGCGCGGCAAGGGCGCCGCCGACCTGCGTCCGTACACGCTGCTGTCCGCCTGGGCCAGCGTCGTGCCCGGGGTGCGCACCGGCGACTTCGTCCCGGAGGAGGGCGGTCGCCCCGTCTACGGCGTGGACAACCTCCCGGACCCCTGGAGCAACCCGCAGATCCAGCGGGTGCAGGCGGCGTTCAACCCGGTGGCCGCGGTCGACCTCCCGTACTGGTCGGCCTCCGGCGTCTCGGATGTGAACGGCACCTTCCCGCTGCCGCAGGCGGTGCCCAACTACGCCCGGAACGCCACGGTCACCCGCACCATCACCGTGTTCAACGACGGCTTCACCGGCACCTCGGTGGACTTCACCTGGACTGCCCGGCTCGACAGCCCCACCGGCACGGTCGTCGCGTCGGGCAGCACCAACCTGACCATCCCGCTCGGCACGCGGGCCACTCAGCCGGTGTCCTTCACCGCGCCCGCCTCCGGCAGCCGCGTGTACCTGGTGCTGTCGACGGCGAAGTCCGGCAGCACCCTCTTCACCGACGCGGTCGAGTACTTCACCATCGGCGGAACCGAATCCGGACCCGCACCCGGCACGTACCGCATCGTCAACCGCAACAGCGGCAAGCCCCTCGCCATCGCCGGCAACTCCACCGCCGACGGCGCCAAGGCGATCCAACAGAGCGGCACTTCCACGTGGACGATCAGCACCACACAGGACGCCTACACCTTGCGCTACACCGCCTCTGGAAAGGAGCTCGACGTCAACGCCGGCAGCACCACGGCGGGCCTGCAGCTGCAGCAGTGGTCGGCCAACGGCGGCACCAACCAGATGTGGTATCTGCGCTCCACCGGTGACGGCTACTACACGATCGTCGCCCGTAACAGCGGACTGGTGGCCGACGTCTCCGGCGCGTCGACCAACGATGGGGCGCAGGTAGTGCAATGGAGCGCCAACGGCGGGACCAACCAGCAATGGCAGTTCATATCCGCCTAGGGTGCTTCGGCAGTGTCCCGGCGGTGGCTCAGGTCGAGTCCAGGGCCTCCGTCGGGTCGAGCGGCGCGGACCGCCGGGTAGAGGCCTGCGACCGCGCCGCTCGCCAGGGGGCGGCAAATCCGCCGGAGCGATGAGCCCTCCTCTGCCTCGGGCTGATTCCCCAAGGACCGCAGGCGATCGCCCAACTCGCTGGCGTCGAGCTCCATCCCGCTCTCGCCTTTTCACTAGACGGTCTGTTGGAACGCCTGACCGGCCCGTCGCGCGCCCGCAGCCCCGAAACCGGCCCCTCGGCCCCCGGATCCCCCGTCGAACCGCCCCCGGTCGCCTACCCGCCAGCGCCCTCAAGAACCCTCGGAAAGCGCCTCTCCCCCACCGACCGCGACACCCTCATCGCCGGCGCCACCCAAACTAAACTCGCCCGCCACTACAACGTCGACACCAGCACCATCAAACGCATTCTGCGCCAAACGGCAAGGTCGGAGACCCAAGGCTCACGGTGATATACACCGCGAACCACGCCGCCGATGGACGGAGCCGATCCACACGCTGCTGGGGGCATCCGGCCGCTGAACGGCCGGATGCCCCCGAGGAAGATCAATGACGCGCAGGACCGGGTCCTCGGCGATCGATCAGAAGTACTGGTAGTACCAGCCACCGGTACCGCGAGTGCACGGTGTGGTGTCGTATCCGTAAAGGTATTCAGCCATCTCCCGGTCGAAATTGCAGTCGCGCCAGGTGAGGAAGGGCCCCTCCCACGCTTGGATGCTGACGGTGTCGTCGGTTCCTGCGGGCTCACTGGCGGCAGCCGGTGCCGAAACGAGCGCGCCGGCCCCCAGCGCGAGACCAGCAGTGATCGCGGCGGCGGCGACCGCGCGCGTCAAGCGCGGCAGCTTTCGCCGGTCGGGGCGAGGCCGAGTCGCAATGGTAGCCATAGTGCCTCCTTAGAAATTGCGGACCCGAAGTGCTCACATGAGGACCACATCGGCTCATTCGGATAGACCGCTCTGCACGCGAGCGGGCCGCTGACAGAATCATCCTCGCGGCGAATGACTGCCTTTACAAGGCGGAGCACCGGCAGAATAGCGGCAGGTCGCATGGATGTTCAATTCCTCTACAACCACAATCCTCGACCAATTTGAAACAAGTTCATTGTCCGTACAACTACTGGGTTACGGGGAGGGCGCTATATGAGGAGAGCCGCCGGACGCCCCTCACGGGTCGCGGCAGGGCTTATCCAAGTTCCAAAGGTGATCCGGCGCGGGGTGGTCCTGTCGGCGCACAATGAAGACCACAGGCGGCTCGGTTGCAGTGAGGTGCGTGGTGAGCGAGACGGATGCGGTGCAGCGCGGCGGTGCGCCGGTCGCATTCACGGTTCTGCACGTCGAGGGGTTGGTCAAGAGTCCCCGGGACGAGGGTGCGCCCGATTTGAAGCCGGTCGGCACGCGGTCAGTAGTGACGTTGCGGCGTCCGTCGGACGAGATGGAGTCGACTACGGTCGAGTTCGCTTGTCCCACTTGTGGACGCACGGTGGCGGCGCGAATGCGCAGCCGTGCGGAATGGTCGCGGTTGCGGCGCCGGCGGCTGACGCAGGGCCTGGTGGCCCTCCTGGCCGTCGTCTGGGGCATATGGCTGTTCATCGACACCGTGAAAGCCGGACCCGAAGGCGCGGAGATCCTGTTCTGCGCGGTCGTTGCGATGGGCTCGCCTCTTGCGGCCTTTTACGGCATCGTCTCGGCCGTCTTGGCACTCGCGAGCAAAGGCATCGCCATCGAGGGCGAGGCAGACCCCCGGCTTCTCGCGGGCGCGATCGCCCCCGAAGACCAGTTCCACGTCGACGGCGCCCGCCTCGTAAAACACGCCGTGTAACTCCTCCAAGGCGAGTCTGCGACCCGGTCGAGGCGGCCAGAGCCTTCTCGTCGTCCACCCACGCACCCGCTCGCAGACACGAGCCGCCGCAACGGAGTCCTTCGAGTCGTACGCGGCCGAACTCTGGGCGGCCGAGACCGACGACGCCGAGCGGTAAGGGCCACATCCGCCGACGCGGCCCTACTCTGCCGGTCTACGGTGCGGAGATAGTGACGACGGCGTCGGGGCACTCGGCCGCGTCGGTCGGATAGTCGCCCGTCGGCAAACCGATCCGGTGCAGCGTCTCCTCTTGCCATGCGACCGACCCCGATCCTTGGGCAAGGGAGTCCTGCTGAATGCGGTGACGGATCAGCATCCGAGTCCACTAGAGACTGACCGAGGTTGCATGCGGCGGAAGGAATCTTGCATGTAAAGCATCACAGCACTCATGCGCCCCAAAAGTTGAACGCGTTCGATATTTTGGAGATCCGCGTAATCCGGACCGTCCTATAGGACTCCGGTGCTCGATTTCAACACACCAGAGGAGTACCCCATGCGCACCTTCGGCAAGACCGGTCGCCACCTCGCCGCAGTCGCGGCCTCCGCCGCCCTCGTGCTCGCCTCCGCCGATTCCGCGCTCGCGCAGACGACCGACGAGAACGCGGACGCCGCGGCGACCCCGCAGTCCAGCTTCTCCTTTCTCGACCAGGAGCTGCCGAACCCGACCCTCTGGGAGAACGACCCCATGCAGCCGGAGTATCGCGTCGACCGGGAGTCCCCGGTCAAGGACCCGGCGGGCGTCCTCCTGACCTTCTGGGACACCCAGAGCCTGGACGCCCTGCTCAACAACGGGACATACCAGCTCACCAACCACGCCTACGTGAGTGCGGGCTACGACAACTGCGTGTGGGTTTCCGCCAATAAGACCACGCAGTGCTTCGTGCCCTACGACGTCGAACTCGGCAAGACCTACACCCTGAGCGGACCCGTGAACTACAGGGCCTTCACGACGCTCACCGACGACGACGCCGGCGTCTACACCGCGCGCGACATCCCCCAGGTGGACTTCGCGGGCTTCGCCGAGCTCTACGGCTACGACCCCGCCAACGACAACAACGTGACCTTCGTGGAGAAGCCGGAGACCAGGGGCGGCGACTACTACGACAACTACGGCCTCGTCACCTGGGAGACGCCCCGCGGCTAAGCTCACATGACGAATGAAACGGGCTCCGCCCCCTGCCAATGGGGACGGGGCCCGCTTTGGTCTCTACTCGTCATCCGTTGCTTCACCGTGGACCACGACGACCGGGCAGGCGGCAGGGACGACGCATTTGAAACTCACAGACCCGAGCAGGGTCCCCGGCGACGAGCAGGAGGGTCGCGACCGCCCGCGGGCGACCGGCGACCGCCTCCCCCTGTCGCACCGCGTTTTCAGCCCCCGTCGGGTCCGACGGCGGCCTTCGCAGCCCCCAGAGGATTCGATGGGTTGCGGCCGATGCAGTATCGCCGCCGGCCGTGAGTCAGTCGGTGACCCAGTCCATGTGCTCGATCCAGTGCTCGAACAGTGCCCGATCGCCCAGGACCTCCAGCGCGGGAGTCGCGTTCAGCGGGCGACGCCTGCTGATCACGAGGAGGAGATCGGCGGCCGGGCCGCGCACCGCGACGTCGGCCTTGGCGTGCGTGCGCTCCAGGACGACCTTGTCGGATTGCCGGCGGGCCAGCCACTCCCCGGGCGCGTCGACGGCGTGGAAGTGCAGGGTCTGGCCGTCGCCGCGCATCGCGTCGGCGAAGCCCTCCCGGTTCTCCCAGTAGCCGCGGGAGGTCAGCGTGTCCAGCCAGTCCTCGACGGCCGCGACGGCGTACTCGGGTGCGATCTCGTACGGCGCGTCGAGCGTGGCGGCGGCGTCCGCGCGGTGCACGCTGGCCTCGCCGAAGAGGCGGCGCGACCAGAACGGCACGCCTGCGGCGGCGCCGGACGGATCCCAGACCGGCGTGTCGTCGGCGACGGATCGGAACGCCAGCTCGGCCTCGGCTGCACCCTCGTTCAGCCAGGCGCGCCACAGGCTCGAATCCGTCGGCGCCGGGACGTAGCGGGCGAACGCCTCACTCGGTTCCGACATCTGCTCCCCCACGAGCATGCTCACCATGCGCTGCGTCGAGCCGACATGGTCGACGAGATCAGCCAACATCCACTCGGGACAAGTAGGCACCGGGGCCGAGGCGTTCCCGTCCTGCACCCATTCGGCGAACGTGCTCGTCTGCTCGACAACACCGTTCAAATACGCGGTCGTGTCCATCGCTGCGCCTCCATCTGCTCGGACAGTTGCCGCCATTGAACCAGCTGAGCCGCGACAGAGGCAGGAGCCGTTGCAAAACGTTGGAACACTTCGCGTCGGACCGGAGTGTCGGCGAGCTCGGGGCGAAGCCGCGCTCGCGCGTGCCCTGCCACAGAAGGTCGGACACCCGGAGATCCTCGGAGAGGACACCGCCGAAGGCCACGGCTGGATCGTGACCGCGGAGGTTCGCGGCCAGAACCTGCACGAGGTATGGCCAATGCTGACACCTGCGGAGCGACGACAGGCGGTCGGTCAGCTGTGGGCTCGGGCCCAGATCGTGCACGACGCGACCTCGTCTCTTAGGGCGCATGTCCCCTCGCACGGGGGTTTCGTACCGGCAATGTTGGGCGATGCCATGACGGCGGCGGGACGCGCTGGCGTCGCGCTAGGCCTGTCCAGTGCCCAGCAGTTGCGCCTCCACGAAGTCGTCGAGGGCTATTTCCGGGCTGCACCCGTGGTCGAGCAGGTCGTCAATCACGGCGACCTCGCCCTGATGAACGCCCTGTGGGAAGGCGAGGTCGTCGCCTTGCTGGACTTCGAGTTCGCCGTGCTCGGTCCGGTCGAGATCGACCTATGCCGACTGGTATGCGAAGCTCGCGTATCCGAGGAGGGCCAGTGCGTTGATTCGGAGGCCGGCGATGCTGCGGTGGAGATCGCCGCGCACTGTATGGACCCGGTTCATGGTCGCGCGCTCACCCACGGCGCAGCGGTTCTCGACCAGCTCCGCGACCTGGACATCTGGCTCGCCCGCGACAGCACCGAAGAACGTGTCGAGGACTGGCGGCCCTGCCGCCTGATCACTGACCTGCTCAACGCCGAGGGCGGCTATCTCGCGCCGCTGCTCAGGCAACGATCTCCTCATACGCGAAAGTAGTTCGCGCTCGTCGCGATAGCGCGGTTCCGACAGGTAGCCGTTCCAGCCAGCGGGGGGTAGCTCCGCGGCGACGAGACTCGCGAGCGCTACCAAGCCGTCGTCCCCGCCCACACGACAGGGACCCGCACGGGCGCAATGCACTCAACAACCCCCTGACCCACCTGACACCAGCCAATTCTGGTCAGAGCATCTACCTCCCTCGCAGCTCGCGCCCCCGAACGCCCCGAGGATGTCGACCACGACTTCACGCCGTGAACGGATCTGACTGAGCACCAAGCGATCTCACGGAAACCACAGCAAGGGAACTCGCGCGAGATGAGCTCATCTCGCGCGAGTTCCCTTGCTGTGCAATGAATATGAATCACGTTCATACTCGTAAATATAGTTGTCGGCCTAACACTCGCCTATTCGAACTCAAACCCCCAGCTAGACGGCCTGTTGGAACGCCTGTCGGGCCCATCGCCCACCCGCGGCGCCCAAACCGGCCCCACGACCCCGGGCTCGCCCGAAAACCAGGCCCCGACCGCCTACCCACCAGCGGCCCCGCGCGCGCTCGGCAAACGCCTCTCCCCCGCCGAGCGAGACGCCGCCCTGATCGACGCTTTCAACGCCGGCGCCCGCCAGAAGGATCTTGCTTCCAAATACGGGATCAGCATTCGATCCGTCAAGCGCCTCGTCCACGGCACCTCCAACCGGCCCCAAACCGCAGCCAACCGGCTCTCTCCCGATCAGCAGGCGGCCATCATCCGCAGCTATTCGACAACCGGTGCCACCCAGGCCGAACTCGCCCACCTGTACGGCGTCTCCACCAGCACCATCAAACGGCTCCTTCGGGAAGCCCGGAGCACCATCGCCCCCGCCCACTCCGGTTCCTTCCGAATCCAGCTCCGTCGATAGCGGCGACAAACCGGCGTGGATGGTCCGGAGCGCGACCGAAATGCGAGGAGGCGACCGGACAGCCCTAACCGCCCTGCAACGACCGGCAGACCGTTTGGAGGAAACCGAGAAAAAACGAGCGGAATGCGGAGCGAACACAGGCATTACTTGTAGAAACGCTACAACGGTGGCACGATGTCGGTAGCGGGGCGCTTGCGCACGGTCGCGACACTGGTCTCATGAACACGACACAGCAGACCACCGCTTCACGAGGCGTCGCGCCCGCCATCGCCTGGGGACTCGCCCCGATCGGATGGTTCCTCCTTCTCATGGGCTGGGTCGGCCTGGACGGCGACCTGTCCGGCCCGGTCCAGACCGCACTCGGCATCGCGATCCTGGTCTTGCCCGCACCGTGGCTGCTCTGGGCCTCCTGGCGGATGCCGCGCCCGCAGGTCAAGACGTACCTCGCCGAAGGAGGCGGGCTGGCCGCGCTGCTGCTCTCGCTCTTCGTCACCGCCGTGTACTTCCTGCTCGGAGCCGACCCGACCGAAACAGCGTCAATGGGCTTCACCGCGGTGTACTTCGCCGCCGCGGCGGTGCTCATCGCGGCCGCCTGGCCGCTGCCAGGCCGGCGCATCGCGTACGGGGTGGCCGCGCTGGGATGCGCGATCTTCGCGATCAGCGTTCAGGTCCCGCAATGGAGGACCGGCGCGCACATGGACTCGAAGCTCGCCATCGCGGACGAGGTGCTTCTGAACCTCCTCCTCGGTTCGATCGTCCTAGGCATGCTCCTCCAAATCGCCTGGTGGCTGCTCGGGAAGCGACGTGCCATCTAAACGGATCGCATCTGCGGTCAGGCACCACTATCGGGAGTGCATGGTTCGCGCCTCCTTCGCATCGAACACGCCCGCCCAAGCGCCACACCGCGGATCTCGCGGACCCGCTAGGGCCGTGCGCTTGCTGATGTGAGGAGGCCTGGCCAGCGCTCGGGTCACTGCCGGGCATTTGCCGTGAAGCGTTGGTGCACTTGGTCGGCCAGTTCTTCGGTGAGATCGAGTGCGTCCGCCGGTTCGGTGATGGCTTGTCCGCCCTCCAGCAGGATGGTGATCTTCAGGCGGCCGGCCGCCGCTTCCAGGCTGACGTGATTGAGCCACTCCCGCTCGAACACACTGGTGTACCCGGCAAGCTCGCCGTTGTCGAAATCCTCGACCGCCAGGGCGTCGACACCCTCCCAGACCTCACGGCTTTGCTCAACTGATGCCGCCGCCCCGTCTTCGTCATTCGTGGCGACAACGGTGATAGTGAGCGTCAGCCCGGCGTCCGAGGCGTAGGCGCAGGACAAAATGCCGCCCACAGGTTCGGCTTGATCGTCGGCGTCCGCCTCGGATGACTCGATCGAGATCGCGGACGACTCGGGGAACTGGGCGAAGTCGAACTCCTCGCAGGTGGCCTTCGTGAAGTCGGCCTCCACGTTCGGGGAGTCGTCGCTGAACTGGACGACCAGGAAGACGCCGACCAGGGCGAGCAAGCCCAGACCGGCGGCCAGCAGGAC
Source organism: Glycomyces harbinensis (assembly GCF_900101745.1). Lineage (GTDB taxonomy): Bacteria > Actinomycetota > Actinomycetes > Mycobacteriales > Micromonosporaceae > Glycomyces > Glycomyces harbinensis. The sequence goes on from NZ_FNAD01000011.1 coordinate 108,834, forward strand.
CACGAGGCGCTTGCGGGATCGGCGGGCCGGATGCGGCGGGTTCGAGGGGACGGTCAAGGGGGAGCTCCTGAGGGTAGGCCAGACGTGAGAGGCCGGGTCGATGCGACGGGGCGAAGTCGCCCGCTGCAACAAGCGAGGTGGCGTAAGAGACGATAACCGGGGATCGACCATCGGTCGGGGCCTGAACTGCGCCCTCCATGCTTCCTTTTATCGCGATACCGACGGTTCTCCCTACTACTGAGCCCGGCTCTCGTAGCCGCCAAGTGCACTTCCGCGAACCGGTGGCAACGTTCCTGCCGGTGTCCCGCCGGTTCCCCGCCTCACACGATGCGGAAAGTGAGCTCGACCAGCCCTCATCGGAGTTGTCCCGCAAGAACCGGCTTCGATGCGACACGCGCCTCCGCCAACAAACCTCAAACCAGTTCTAGGTCTGAAGGCCACAGTCGGTGCCCGCTCCTGATTGGAGCGCACGCCGACCGAGCGCCCTCGTCAATCCCCTACCGCCCTCATGTTGCGCAGTTCACTGACATCGACCCGCACCGGGCATCAACGGGCCGTGCCGCTCCTGGTTCCCGTGGATTGTTCAACCGGCTCTTGCGCTTTCGCGTCCGGTGCGGCCTTGTCACCGGAGCGAAGAGGCTGGGTCGAGCGGCGTGTCCGGTTGCGTCGGGCTGCTCGGCGGAGCCGGCGGGGTTTGAATCGTGCGGCGAAGTGGATGAGCGTGGCGATGGCGAGCAGGGTAAGCACGCCGGCGGTCAGCCAGCCCCAGCGGATGGGGCCGGTGTCGAACAAGGTGCCCGGTGCGCCGAGCGCGACGGCGAACAGGGCGAGGATCAGCAGGCCCTTGGTCGCGGCGATGGTCGCGGAGTGCTGGGCTGAGCGCAGCGAGACCGCCAACGCCTGACCGGACAGTGTGACCCAGATCAGTGTCAGGGCGGTCGCCGCGGCGACCGTGCCGGCGCCGATCCAGGCCAGGGTCACCAGCTCGCCGTCGGCGAAGTAGCGGCGCACGGCCTCGGCCCACCAGGTGAAGGTCACCGCGGCGCACGCGGCGAAGGCCAAGGGCAGCAGGAGGACGCGGGTCGCGCGTCTGATGGTGGCCCAGGTGATGCGCAGCCCCGCCCACATGACCACGGCGGCCGCCACGATAGACCCGAGGATGCGCCTTGAGGCTTCGACGCTGATCCACACCAGCCAGTTGAGCAGCGCCGTCCCCGCGATGGCGATGCCGTACCCGAGCAGGCGGACCGCGCTGAAGGCTCGGGTGCCGCCGACCGCGGAGCCGGCGGCGACGACTTGGAAGAAGGCGAGCACGCCGCGGGCGAGGCGGTCGATCGGCCCGGCCGGGCGGCCGGGGCGCGTGCGGTGGAACTGGACGCGCCAGCGCAGTCCGAGCGGGCGCGCGAGGTAGGGGACCTGTGGGGGGTGGGCGCGTTCGAGATGGCGGCCGCCGCGGAGCACCCCGATGATCGCCGCGACCAGCAGTGCGCCGGTCAGGCCACCGACGGCCACGACCAGGAAAGCCTCGCGCCATTCCGCGCGCACCGCCGCGGCGGCCAGTGCCGGGAGCACGATGGTCAGGGTCACCGCCACCACTTGCGCGCCGCGGTCCTCCCCTGCCGGACCGGCGCGACCGCCGCCTCCGGAGTTGGCCAGCAGCGCTGTCAGGGCCGCCCAGGCGGCCAAGCCCGCGTAAGCGCTCCAGGTCAACAGCGTGGCTTGGGTGGTGAACGTCCCGAACCACAATTCGAGGCCGACCGCGGCGGCCACGAGCCAGTACAGTGCTGCGGCGCGTGAGTTCACCGGGTACAGCCGCAGCGGGAGGACGGCGATGGCGAGACCGCACAGCAGCGCGACGCCCCAGACCGGGAGCATCGAGTCGAACAGGGCAGTGAAGAAGAACCCGGCGGCGATCACCGCCCGCAGGCCGCCGATCGCCATGTAGTGCAGTGCATGCGGCTTCTGCGGGCCCCAGCCGAGGAACGCCTCATGGGTGCGGCAGTACACATCGGATGCTGCGACTTCATCGCTGTCGCAGTCGGGTTGGGCGCAGCCGTGGATGTAGTGGTGCGGTTCGGTACCGAGGTCAAGCCACCACGAACTGTCAGGCTCCGGTTCGGATGCGGTCTCGTCGTCGACGTCGAGAGTGGGGTGCATCGGTGCTCCCTGGGGCGGTCCGGGAGTGTCGCCAACCCCGTCAACGGGATTGGCACGAAACCATATTTTATCAATGACAAGAAGACATACCGGTACTCGATTTCCCTCCTACGCAGCGGTAACGACGTGGTTCACCTGTCGGATTGACGACAGCGAGTTGTTTGCGCGTCCTGGCACTTGATCCCGCGACTCGTCGTTCAGGTCAGGGACGAGCGGCGCATCCGCTTCCCGCGCCATGACGATTCATCGCCTCGGAACAAAGACATCGGAAGCTCACGCCGGCTCGCCACGTACGAGCGGCGGCGCTTGCTGGGCCGGTCCAGGGTAGCCGCTTCGCGGCTGGGGCCAGGCCCTCAGCAAGCGCCGCCGCCCCCCGATCGGAAAGGCGGCCAACCCGATTGGAGCCTCCCATGGAGCTCACCCAGATCCCGCCCACAAAACTCGTCCCGCACGAGAAGAACGCGCACAGCGAGTTGCGCGGCATCGACACGCTCGCACAGGCCACCGGCCGCGAGATCGAGCGTGTCCAGCAGTCCCTGACCCTTCACACGCTCCCCGAACAGGTTCAGCAAGCCGCCCATGCCGGCGAGGTCGACCTAGCGGCCGCCGCGGCTCTGACGGAGTTCGCGCACGACCCCAAGGCGATCGAGCGGATCATGAAGAAGGGCGGCGGACACTGGTCCTACCAGCACCTCATCGCCGAAGAACGCCACCGCCAAGACACCAGGGACATGCTTGAACGACTCAAGGCCGAACTCGTCCTCGCCGGCGTCAAGGTCACCCCACGCCCGAAATTCCTCACCGAAGGCGGCGCCGCAGTCCTTCTCGAACAGCTCGTTGACACCGACGGCAACCCCGTCGACGTCGAGCAAGTGAAGGCCAATGCGGGGTTCGCGGCCTACATCAATCGCGACTACGGCGCCAGGGCCGTCTTCTACTGCCCCGATCCGGCCGCGGTCGGGCTGCGGCCGGCCCCGAACTCTTCAGCCGCGCAGCGGGCCGAACGCGAGGCCCGCGACGCCGAAATCAACGCGAGGCACGAGGTGTGGGAGGCCGCCACCGGAGTGCGGACCAATTTCCTGCTCTCCAAGTACGGCACCGCGAAAGGCGCGAAGACGCTGTTCCGCCCCGCACTCGCTGAGCTTGCGGGCACGAGCATGAGCCTGCCGCACAACGAATACGCCGAGCTTGCCGATACCCTCTGCGGCTGCCCAGTAAGGGAATTGCCGGAGAACGCTGGCATGGACCGCCTCACCCGCGCGACCGTCGCCCGCTGGCTCGCCCACGCCGAGAAGAGCCTGACCGAACTCGCCCGCGGCTACTGGGGCGACCTCGACCACGGGTTGCGCTACCTCAATCTCCTGGTCGCCGAAGGTTACGAACTGGCTGACGTCGAGACGCAGCTACACGAGTCGATCACCGATCGCCGTGCCGATGAAGCAGAGGAGGAGGAAGGCGATGAGGGTCCGGGTCCGGACGCCGCGGTCTACATCGCCGCCGACTCGGTCCCGGACCACGACGGGGAACTTGCCGAAGCCGACGACTTCGTAGCGGCCTGAACAGCCGGTGGTCGGTGTCGCACCGTACCGGTGCGGCACCGACCGACCAGGCGCCCTCGCCATTGCCCGCCTGCCGGAACATGCCGTCGCATCCGCCTGCATCGCAATGCCATTCTTACGGGTCAAGCGCCGCCCGCGCAGTCGGGGGTTCCAGTCAAACAGTGGAGTTGGAGCGAGCGCTACGAAGCCGCCGGGTTGAGTGGCAACCACGATCAGCTGGCAGACCTCATTGCGTCGAAGCGTCACGCAGTCTGCCCCGGACTGCTTCGGCGTCGGGATGTCCAAGATCGTCCAGCATCGCCAAGGCTTGAATCCATGCTTCCTGAGCGGTGTCGAGGGCGCCCGTGGAGCGGTACAGATCGCCGAGCCGGGAGAGCGTGTCGGCCTCCTCGAAGCGGTCGCCCAGTTCGCGGAAGATCGCTCGGGCGCGCAGGTAGTAGGACAGGCCTTCTGCGTCCCGCCCGAGGCGGGAGTGGATGTAGCCGAGACTGTCGCAAGTGGCGGCCTCTCCGTAGCGGAAACCCAGTTCCAGGAACAAGTCGAGTGCCTGCTCGCAGTGCTTGTGGGCTTCGTCGTGGTCTCCGAGCACGGTGAGTTGCCAGCCGATCGAGTTCAGCGCGTGCGCCTCCCCGAACTTGTGGTCCACGGTCTGGTAGATCTCAAGGGCCCGTCGGGATTGCTCAAGTGCTTCGCTGTGGCGCCCTTGCAGTTGCGCGAGGTTGCCGAGGTTGTTGTGGGTGGCGGCCTGTGCTGCGGGGTCGTCGGCTCGGATCGACAGCTTCAGCGCCCGCTCCAGGTGCGTGCGACTGCTCTCGAAACGGCCGAGTCGGCTGTGGGCGCGCGCGAGCGCCCGGTGCGATTGAGCCTGGGCGGCTGCGTCGCCGAGACGCCGCGCCGCTGCCAAGGCCATCTGCTGGGTCGCGATCAGCTCGTGCCAATGTCCACGCAGGTAGAAGTAGCGCTGCGGAGCCCAGGCCGATTGCCATACCTGGACATCGAGACTGCCGGCGGCTTGGGCGGCGGCGGCCCTCACCGCAGGATGCTCGATCGCGAACCACGCCATCGCAGTCTCGCGATCGGTAAAGGCCTCAGGGTCAACACCATGGACGGATTGGTCGAGCGGGAGCGCAATGTCAAGGATGCCCGGGTCGACCAGCAACGCGGCCGCGTGGGCGGAGTGGAGATAGTGGTCAAGGAGGCGATGTGCGGCTTCACGGCGGCTGGTCGAGCTGTCGTAGCGCTCGGCGAGATCCGCCGCGTAGACATGCAGCAGGTCGTGCAGTGCATATCTGCCTGGCCGGTGCTCGGTGGCGAGGTTGGCCTGCGCGATTTCCGCGAGAAGCCGATGCACCTCTCTCCTCGGTCGACCCATCAGACTGGCGGCTACGGGTACAGGGATGTCGGGTCCGGGGTGTAGGCCCAGCAGCCGGAACAGATCCGCGGCGTCGGGGCTGAGAGTGTGGTACGACCAGGAGAACACGGCGCGTTCGTCGGAGGCGATGGCGTCAAAGGCATTGTGTGCGTCATGGAGTTCAGCGGCCAGGTCGGAAAGCCGGAAGTTCGGATGGGTCGCTGCGCGGGCGCCCACCAGCGCTAGTGCCAGTGGCAAGCGGGCGCAGGCGTGCACGATGTCCTCCGCGGCCTGGGGTTCGGAACTGACACGGTCGTCGCCGACTCTGCTGCGCAGCATCTGGTGCGCCTCATCCTCACTTGGCAGGTCAACGATGATCAGCTGGGCGCCTTCGGTTGCGACCAGACCTGGGAGCTGGTTGCGGCTCGTGACGACCACAAAGGTGTCGGGTCCGCCGGGAAGCAGCGGCCGGACCTGATCGGCATCGCGGGCATTGTCAAGGACGATCAGCGTCTGCTTGTCTGCCAGCAGACTGCGGTACAGGCCGACCTGCGGTTCCAAATCGCCGGGAATCCGCTTTGGTTCGACCCCGAGCGCGTCGAGGAATCCGCAGACGGCCGTCGCAACGTCCATCGGCTGCCTGGTGGGGTCGAACCCGCGCAGGTCGACATACAGTTGCCCGTCGGTGAACTGGTCCGCAATCCGATGCGCCCAGTGGAGGGTCAGGGCGGTCTTGCCGACACCTGCTGTACCGGTGACCGCGGCGATCGCCGCGGCACCCGGATGGGGCCCGCCCTGGTGCCGCAAGAGCGCGTCAAGCAAGGCGACTTCGGTCTCGCGGCCGGTGAACCCGCCGAGCGCGGGCGGCAACTGCCTGGGGATCGTCTCGGTGTCGGTTCCGGTCGGGGGCGCCAGACCTATTTCGGCCTTCAAAATCTTCTGATGCAAGGACTGCAGATCCGGCGAGGGCGGTATGCCCAGCTGCTCGTCGAGCAGGCGGTGCAGGTACCGGTACGTCTGCAATGCCTCAGCTCGACGGCCGTCCCAACACAAACCGTGCATCAGCAGTTCCCACGATCGTTCCCGAAACGGGTGCTCGGCAGTAAACGCCTGCAGTTCCGAAACCGCGAAGTGCACGTTTCCCAGACGTAGCTCGGCGTCAAGTCGATCTTCGACCACACTCAATCGCAGGTCATCCAGATATCGTGCGCGATCGCGCACCACCTGCGCGTTAACGCCGTCGTAGGCCGCTCCCCGGCACAGCTCCAACCCTGCGCGAAACGCCGCAGCGGCCTCTGCCGCCCTCCCCGCCGCCAATGCCGCACCGCCCTCGACGGCCAGACATTCGAATCGATGAGCGTCGACCGATTCGGGGAGCACGTCCAACCGGTATCCGTCGGGGTCGCTCACGACCACCAGGTCAGCGTCCATTGCGGTGAGCCGCTGCCGAAGCTGGTAGACGTAGGTTCGCAGCGTCGCCCTCCCCGCAGCAGGCGGATCACCGCTCCACAGCTGATCGAGCAGCCATTCGTAGTCGACTACCTGGTTGGCCTTGACGAGGAGGATCGCCAGGAGGTCACGCAGCCTTCCGCCGAATGCGACGTGCCGTCCGTCCTTGACGACTTTTAGTCGGCCGAACACCTGAATTCCCACGAACGACTCCTCACGGACCGATGCTGATATTTACACGCATCGCGTGAGGGCCTAGGTTGCCTGCATCGACGTCGCTCAAGCTTTTGCCGCGAAAGACCCCGGCCACTCAACGAGCGAGACCGGTTGGGGTCCGCGAAGGCGTTCAGACGCAAGCCTAGGTGAGCGGATCGTGACTCGGTCACCGGCGACGCCGTTCTCCTAGGCATCGAATTGGGCCGCGCGATCTTCGGCGTGGGTCCGATAACGGGCACGCCTGGCAGCCCTCGAAGCGGGCGCCGTCAGTCCGGGCTGGACCGCTTCCATGATGCAGTCCTCGGCACCAGGTCGCCGTGTCCGACAACTTGGAGGCGATCATCGCTGAGTCGACGTTTCGCGGCTGTCGCTACCTCTCGGCCGTCTTCGTGCTAGCTGCCCCGACCCTCAGGCGCATGTCGTCATCGCCACCCACAAGCGCCGGGCCACCATGCTCCTGCAACGCGAACTGACCGGCGGAACCGCCGCACACTCGACCGTGCCGCTGCGCAGCTGTTCGTGCTCATCGACGGCGCCATCGCCGCCAACGGCACGCGGCGCAGCACTGTACCGGCCACTGGCGTGCGCGACGTCGCTGAACTCATCGTCGGGTCGCCCCCGTGTCGAACGGGGACGGCACTTCCGGTCCAATCCGGCTGTCGTCGGTGCGTGCGAGTTCAGAGGAGGCCGGTGCTCGCAGCCCGATACGAACCCATGTGCGAGCGGCGTATCGGGCTGCGAGGATCAACTCGGAATGCGGACGCTACGGGCGTCGCCCACCTGAGAGGTGCTGCCTGAGTCGACCACGCGACCGAATCCCGCGCAACCGAATCCGCTGTAGACGGTGACCCAGGTGTCAGTGTGGTTCACCACCTCGCTGAATCCCTGCGAGACGTTCATGCAGCCGGCCCCGGGGTCGGTGATGACGGTGTCGATGCCCTGTCGTCGCAGCACGAGGTCGCCGGTCGCGGCTTGCGCCGGGGTTCCTGCGAAGAGCGCTGCAGCACAGGCGGCTGCGGTGGCGATGCCGAGCCGAGTCGTGAGTCTCATCTGTGTCCTTTCTATGAACGGTGTGCAATGTGGCCGGGTGCCCCACCGAGGCTGGTTGGTGGAGCAGAGGTCCGAGTGATGCGGTTTGCGGACGTGGATCTTCCGCTTGCCGACATCAACCCGGTCCGCACTGGAGGCAGCGTCCTCAGGTGCTCCTGGTTTCGATCCCGGAGGAGAGGTAGGACGTTCGCGGCGGGCAGAAGACGTAGGAGTCCCCGCTGGAGATCCAGTTGAGGGCCGACCGGTGGATGATGGCGCCGCTGTCCCACGACCGGCACCGCACGAGCGCCCGGTAATGTCCGCCATTGCTGGCGTCGCAGCTCGCCACGGTGCCGTTCGTCCAGGATTCGTATGAGCACCCGGTCGGCCAGCCCGCGATGCCGACCTCGTCTGCGGCCTGGACCGCGGAGGGTGCCGGGGCGGGAGTATCGGAGGCCGCGGCGGTTCCCTGGACGCCCAGCGAGAAGGCGATGGCGAGCACGATTCCCGCGAGCGAGATGGTGCGTCGTTTCGTCATGGTTCAAAGTCCTTTCAAGTTCGATCCGGCGTCGGGCTACTTGCGGGTCGCAGAAGTCTCGATGCCCGCGGCGATCGGGACGTAGGCTCCCGGGCAGTAGGCGAAGGACCAGCCGGTCTGCCGCCAGTCGCCGAAGGCGACGAGCACCCGTCCGGTCTCTCGCTCCTTGCAGTTGGCGAGGGCCCGGTAAGAGCCGCCGTTGGCGCTGCTGCACGTGGCTCCGGTGGCCCGCCATTGACTGGGCTGGATTTCATACCGGCAGCCGGTCGGCCAGGCTGTGACGCCGACCTCGTCGGTTGGCGCCGCCGAGGAGGCCGATGCCGGAGCCCCCGCTCCGAGTACGGCGAAGGCGACGAACATGAGGCTGAGGACGGTATTGACCATGGGTCCTCGGCCTGACCGTCGCGATGTCGCGAATGCGAGCACGGTGTTCCTTTCTCCGATCAGATATGCGGGATTGCATAGGGGGTCCCGATCAGGTGACCAAGCCCGCCCGAGTCGTTGCGGTGCCGGCGAACGACGAGGCAGAGTTTGGCACCCGGGGATGGTGACTCAATGGTGATCGCATAGCGCCCCAGGTCACGGGATGGTTCCAGCTCAATAGCCATCCACGGCCCCGCGTACCCTGGCCGGCGCTTCGGATATGGCAGTGGCTGATGCATTCGTGCCGCTCTTGCCCGCCGGGGCCCGTCAGAGCAACCCGGCACCGACGCCCGGCCGAGGTGTTACCACGCTCCTGTTCACGCTGTTGCCCGCCGCCACGCCCAAGGGCCTGTGGTGTGCGATGGGGGACGTGCCGTACCTCTGCCCATCGTCGGCGATCACCGCAGGTGTCGATCTCAAACGCCTCGCCCTGGTCGAAACCCCGATGTCGAGTGTCGGCTCGCAGCGCTTGGAACGCTCTGTGAAGGCGTTCCAATCCTGGCCGCATCGACACCCGGCTCCGCGGATAGAGGCCTGACGTTGGGACCCCGGACGTCTCAACTCCAGTCCGCTCCATCTCACCGCTGCCTGGCGTGTCAGCGCCGAGCTGTGGCCCTACGGTCGCGGCCTCGCTCCCAGCTCCGTGTCGAACTTCGGGGGCCGCTGAATGTCGCACTGGTCGAGCAGGCGGGCAAGGAAACTGTAAGCCGCGAGCCGTTCCATCGCTTCTTGCTCACTGAGCTCGTCACTGGAGTGCGAGGTCGGATTCCGCACGGTCGAATTCAGTCCCTCCGCCAGTCCTTTCAGCGAGGCGGCGAGCGGCAACAGTCCGTTGCGCATGCTCTTGACGGTCTTATCGTTCGGTTCTCCGGGCCAGACCAGGCGCGGCCAATCCGGTACGTCCTTGGGACGTTGCGTCTTTGGTGGTGAGAGTGTCTGCTGCCAGAACTCGACACCGTTGACGTCGCTCCGATGCAGCTTCTTACGCCAGTGTTCGGGCAGTCCTTCGGCGGCTTCGCGCACTGAGGCTCGGTACTTACGGGTCGTCCAGTACGGTGCGGCAGCGCCCCAGACCAATGGATGGAACGACGATGGTGCGAAGGCGGGAAGGTCAGAATCCTTCATGGCTTCGGCGTCAGCGATCATTGCGCGCAACCACCCCCGTGCCGAGGCTGCCGCGACCCGCACGTCCTGCGGTTCGATGAGGGCCTTGGGAGCAGGCAGCATCGACCAGTTCGCGATCGGATCGAGCACCCCGAAACCCTCCACTCGTATGGAGGTCCCCGTCACCTGCACCGCTCTCGCGGCGTTGCCCGCCGCCTCGGCCACATCAAGGGCAAGTCGACGCTCCTCAACGCGGTCTTGTCCGTCATTGATCCGGACCGTCGGGCGGAGTCCGTACGGCGGCTGAAAACCGATCTCGACTTGCGTCGTCATCCAGGCGTTGAAAGCAGTCTGGAATTCGGCGACCGCCGCGTCCAGCCGGCGAAGGTAGTCAGCTCCGTACGTCGGCATCTGGACCTGCTTTCTCTTGACCACAACACCTGGTGGAGCTTCAACGAACGTTGGGGGTTCGTTCAGCGTATCCAGCGAGCCGTGAACCGGAGGTCCCCGAGCGCCCGCCCACCAGCCTCAGCGTTGTAGAACTCGTGTGCACCTTGCCGGATCGCTGGCGTGGTCGGGTTCGTCGGCCCGGGTGTGCCGTTGTGGTGTCAGGACGCTACGCGACGGCCGCCCACCAACGCTCCTTCGTCGCTCGCAAGGGCGCCTGCGCACTTTCTTCGCAAGGCGCGCTCCTTCGTCGCTGCGAACAAAGATGCTTGGCCCCCTTGACGTGGCGTGCGTCTTCGCCGCGTGGACGCGACCGCACCACAGCGGCACCACGCCCGGTCACATCCCCAGCCGCCGCGCCAGCACCAATCCCGACAAGGAGATTCGTCATGGAGTTCCACTTCGCCGTCGAAGGCCAGATCGTCAAACGCGCCCCCGAGGTCTTCGCGACCCCCAACGGCAACCAGGGCGTGCGCTTCGAGCTCGCCCACAAACCCACCTACCGCGACGCCGCCGGCAAGTGGGCCGAGGGCAAAACCCAGTTCTTCGACATCACCTGCTGGGGCAACCTGGCCGACAACGTCCTCGCCTCCTTCGAGCGCTACGACACCGTCATCGTCACCGCCCGCAACCTCTACGCCCAAGAGTCCGGCGGGTTCGCACATCTCAAAGTCACCGCCGAGAACGTCTCTGCCTCGCCTCGGTTCGGGACCGTGACTCCCGCCCGCAAGGAACGCGTCGCGAACGCCGAGGTCCGGAGTTCCGACGGGGAGAACCTGCCGGTCACCGTCGAGGACGCCTGGGCCACCGCGACACCCGCGCCGCAGCCGGCCGCCGCCTAGGCCTCCTTCCGCGGGGCGGCCCATTGGCCGCCCCGCTTCCCTTCAGCCCTCAGCGTCTTTCCGCAACGACCGCTTTGGAGTACGCCATGAACGAGCCGACCAAGCTCACCGTCAACGGTCCGGCCGACCTCATCAGCGCCGTCCCCTTCCTCCTCGGGTTCGCGCCCGAGCACAGCCTCGTAGCCGTCGGCCTCAAGGGAGGCCAGCTCGAGTGCACCTTCCGCGTCGACCTGCCCGGCAGCACCGACGACCTCGACCACCTCAACACCCTCACCGCACCCGTCAAAACTAACGACTGCGACACCGTGGTCCTCATCGCCTACGGCGAAGCCGAACTCGCCACCGCCTGCCTGCGCCGCGCCCTGATCGACTGCGCCTTCGCGCGCATCGAAGTCATCGACGCCTTCCGCGTCACCGACGGCCGCTACTACAGCCAGACCTGCACCGACACCTGCTGCCCCACCGAAGGCAATCCAGTCCCCGAAAACACCGCCATCGCCGTCGCCCTCGTCGCCTCCGGCGCACTCCGCCACCCCGACCGCGACACCATCACCAAACTCCTCACACCCGCCGACCCCGAACGCTGCGCCGCTGTCGCCACCGCCATCGACGAAGCCGTCGTCGCCGAGGCCGCGCTGTCGTGGGCCGAACAGCGCCAGATGGACCTGGCCGCCGTCGACCAGTGGATCACCGCTCACGAGCTTCCCGAATCCCCGGAGGACATCGCGATGCTCGGCCTCGCGGTCGGGGACCTCGACGTCCGCGACCACGCCCTCATCGCCTCCGACACCAACCCGCACAAGTCCGCGGACCTGTGGCTGTGGATCGCCCGACACCTCGACGAGGACCTCGCCGCCCCCACGTTCACCATCGCCGGGTGGTGCGCCTACCGATACGGCAACGGCGTCCTCGCCCTCGAAGCCTTCGACCTGGCGCTCAAGGCCAGCCCGAACTACCGTCTCGCGCACATGCTCCTCGCCGCCCTCCAAGCCGGCATCCCCCCGAAAGCACTGAGCAACATGGCGTGCCTCGATCCCGAGCAGGCCACCGCCTGACCGAACCAAGGCGGCCCCGCCCGCGCGAGAGCGCGCGGGCGGGGCCGTCGGCGTTTTGATGGGAGGTTGCCGTGGACGCCGCCGACAGCTGGACCGACCCGCTCCACGAGCTTGCGCCCGCCGAGGACGCCTTCCAACAGGCCCGGACCCGGCTCAAGGAAGCCGAGGCCGACCGCTACGCCTCGATCTGGACCGCGCTCACCACGGCCGAGGACCTGACCGAGCTCCGAGCGATGCTCCCGTCGACCGTGACGGCCCAGTCCCTGCGCGCCGCTGTCCGCCGCCGGGGACACCCGCTACATCCAGCCCGAGCTGTTCGACGACCGCGGCCGGTTCACCACGACGTCATAGCGAGGCGTTGTTCGAGCATGTTCCTCACGCGGGCCGTGGCACGGGCGCTGTCGCCTCCGCTTCGGCTTTCTTCGCCGCGGTCAGGGCGGTGCGCACGTCGTTGACGCGCATCCCGCACAGCTCCGCGATGCCCTCGGGTGTCTCCCCGAGCGACCGCAGCTCCGTGACGCCGCTGGTGATGCTCGCGTTCGCCTCCTCGATCGCCAGCCCGGCAGTGATCACACCGACCACCGTCTGCTCGATCCGCGCCTCGCGTTCCCGCGCTGCGGCGATCCGACGGCGTCGGATCTCCCCGGCGCGCTTGACCGCGAGGATTTTCCTACTCGGCTGTCGCACATTTCCTGAATCGTTCATACCGGCGACGATAAACGCGAGAGCCGACCCTCTGCAACTGCGCGAATCCGCAATTCAAGTAGTCCTCGGTACCACTCGGAACCGCCAATTACCACAGCGGACCAGAATAGGCATCACTCGGCACCATCATGCCTCCACCAGCACCGATAATTTAGTATATGAGCCCAGTCACATTTGAAGGACACACCTCTTGCACGTTTCGTGAATCAGGACCATTCGGTATTGGAGCCTGCTCTGCGAATAGCTAGTTTTGGTGATTCGGGATTGTCGAATCGGCGGGGCGGTGTGATGCGGAATGATGACCGTCCACAAGCTCTCGGTCGGCGACGGCTACACCTACCTCACCCGCCAGACCGCCGGTGGGGACGTGCCGCGGGCGCCGGGGCAGTCGGCCTCGGAGTACTACACGCAGGCGGGGAACCCGCCGGGCCGGTGGACCGGGTCCGGGATCGAAGCGCTCGGGCTGGAACAAGGTCAGCAGGTCGTCAAGGCCCAGATGCGGAACCTGTTCGGCGAGGGCCTGCACCCCGACGCCGATGCAATCCAGGACGCCTATCTCGCCGAGCACCTGCGCCCCGGACTCACCGCCGCGCAGGAGCACCGGGTGCAGGCGGCGGCCGAGCGGGTGGGGAAACTGGGCCAGCGGTTCCCGGCCTACAAAGTGCTCGACCCGTTCAAGAACCGCGTCCTAGAGCGCCTGCGCGACATCGCCTCCGAGACCGGTCGAGAGGCGACCCCGGCCGAGGTCGCGAAGGTCAAACGGGAAGAAGCGACACGCCAGCGGGCGGGTGTCGCGGGCTACGACCTGGTCTTCACGCCGGTCAAGTCGGTGTCGGTCCTGTGGGCGCTCCACCCCGACGAGGCGGTGCGATCGAAGGGTGTTCCATCCCGAGGCGAACCGAGGCATCCTGATTCATCGTGACAAGCGAATTACAAGCGAGAGCTGGCAACGACGAAGCCCCAGACCGGGGACTTCGTCCCTAGCCTGGGGCATAACGGTCGGGCTGACAGGACTTGAACCTGCGACCCCTTGACCCCCAGTCAAGTGCGCTACCAAGCTGCGCCACAGCCCGTTTTTCGCCGCGTTGTCCGCAGCGGTGACAACATTAGCGCATGGCTTCCGCTGTCACTGAGGCGAGGTCCCCTCTGTGAGGCTGCCCGCTCTGACCGGTTATTTCTTGGGCCTCTTGCGAGATTCGCGCGGTTTGACCACCAGATCGATGGGCGTGCCCGGGAAGCCGAAGTCCTCGCGGAGCTTGCGCTGGATGAACTTGAGGTACTGCTTCTCGAACGGCGCGTTGGTGAAGAGGATGAAGCGCGGCGGCTCGGCGGCGGCCTGGGTCGCGTAGATGACCTTCGGCGCCTTGTTCGCGCGCACCGGGTGCGGCGTGGCCGCCTGGAGCGCGCTGATCCACTGGTTCAGCTCGCCGGTGCTGATGCGCTGCCCCCAGCCTCCCAGGGCCTCACGGAGGGCTCTGGCGATCTTCTCCACGGCGCGGCCGGTCGTGGCCGAGACGTTCACCCGGGGCGCCCACGAGACCTGCCCGAGCTCGCGGTCGATCTCCTTCTCCAGGTAGTACCGGCGGTCGTCGTCGACCAGGTCCCACTTGTTGAACGCGAGGACCATCGCGCGGCCCGACTCGGTGACCTGGGTCAGCACCCGCTGGTCCTGCTCGCTGATCTGCTCCGAGGCGTCCAGGAGGACCAGCGCGACCTCCGCGGCCTCGACCGCGGCCTCGGTGCGCAGGGCCGCGTAGTACTCGGTGCCCGAGGCGAACTTGACGCGCTTGCGCAGGCCCGCGGTGTCGACCAGGACGAAGTCCTCGCCGTCGATCTCCACGAGCGAGTCGACGGGGTCGACGGTGGTGCCGGCGACGTTGTCGACGACGGCGCGCTCCTCCCCCGCGATGCGGTTGAGCAGGCTCGACTTGCCGACGTTCGGCCGCCCCACGAGGGCCACCTTGCGCGGCCCGCGCTCCTTGAGCGCCCCGGTGGGCACCTCGGGGAAGGCCCACACGATCTTGTCGAGCAGGTCCCCGGAGTTGCGGCCGTGGAGCGCCGAGATCGGGAACGGCTCGCCCAAACCGAGGCTCCACAGCTCGTGGATCTCGGACTCCTGGCGTTCGGAGTCGACCTTGTTGGCCACCAGGACGACCGGCTTCTTGGTCGTGCGCAGGATCTTCACGGCCGCCTCGTCAGCGTCCGTGGGCCCGACGCGGGAGTCGACCACGAACACGATCACGTCGGCGGTGCGCATGGCCAGTTCGGCCTGCAGGGCGATGGACCGGGCCATGCCCTCGGCGTCGGGGTCCCAGCCGCCGGTGTCGACCAGGCTGAACTCCTTGCCGGCCCATTCGGCGTCGTAGGCGACCCGGTCGCGGGTCACGCCGGGTTCGTCCTGGACCACCGCGGCGCGGCGGCCCAGGATGCGGTTGACCAGCGTCGACTTGCCCACGTTGGGGCGGCCGACGACGGCCACCGTCGGGACCGGACCGCGCTCGTCGGAGGCGAGTTCGGGCCAGGTCTCTTCGTCAGTCATCAATGTCCCTGTTGCTCAGCAAAGCCAGAATCTTGGCCACTACCTCCACGATCGGCAGCGTCGTGGAGTCGATCACCACGGCCCCCACGGGAGCCTCCAGGGGCTTGGTGGTCTTCGAGTCCGCGCTGTCGCGGCGCTCGATGTCCTGCTTGGTCGACTGCTCGTCGACGCCCATCTCGGCCGCCCGGCGCTTGGCGCGCTCCACGGGGTCGGCGGTGAGGTAGACCTTGACGTCCGCGTCCGGGGCGACCACCTCGACGATGTCGCGGCCCTCGACCACGATGCCGCCCTTGGCCTCCTTGATGATGCGCCGCTGCTCCTCGATGAGGAACTTGCGCACCGTCTTGTTCCCGGCCACCGCCGAGACCGCCTTGGTGACGTCGTCGCCGCGGATCGCCAGGTCGGCGTCCTCGCCGTCGACGCGGGTGAAGGGGTCCTCGGGGGTGGTGCCGAACTCGAGCTTGGCGTTCTTGACGGTCTTGGTGACCAGCGCCGTCTGCGTGGGGTCGACGCCGGCCTTGAGGACGGCCAGGGTGGCGGCGCGGTACATCGAACCGGTGTCGAGATAGGCGGAGTCGATCGCGGTAGCGAGGGTCTTGGACACGGTCGACTTGCCGGCCCCCGACGGGCCGTCGATCGCGACGACCGGTCCGCTCTTCTGCTCAGGCACTATCGCGCTCCGTTCTCATACTGCAAACCCCGCAAACCTACATCATGCCCGGTCGCGGCTCGTCCACGGCGAACGCCTGCGCGGTGGTGACTTGGATCGTCCTCTATATATCGGCGGCCCCGCGTCAGCCGCGCTCGACCACCCGCGCCCCCATCGGCCACAGCGCGAGCGGGATCATCTTCCAGTTCGCGACCGCCAGCGGGATGCCGATGACCGTGATGGCCTGGAGGAAACCGGTCACCAGGTGCGTGAGCGCCAGCTCCCAGCCGAAGAGGATCAGCCACAGGATGTTGCCCAGGAGCGAGAAGCACCCGGACTGGCGGTCGTAGACCACGGTGCGGCCGAACGGCCACAGCACGTAGCCCGCGAGCCGCATGTTGGCGATCCCGAAGGGGATCGTCACGATGAAGATGCAGAAGATCAGACCCGCGACGAAATATCCGATGGCGAGCCACAGGCCGGCGAGGACGAACCAGATGACGTTCAGAATCGTTGACACGCCGAAAGGCTAACCCGCCCTTGCCGGTCCTGTCGCTACAGCTGGCACCGGTGCCGATGGTAGTGCTGGCTAGAGTCCGACTTCGCGGAAGAGCTCGCCGACCTCGTTGGGCGTCAGGCGCCGCAGGGTGCCCGGCTTGAGGTTGCGGAGCTTGACCGGGCCGATCTCGGTACGCACCAGGCGCGAGACGTGATGGCCGACCTCGTCCATGAGCCGCCTCACAATGTGCTTGCGGCCCTCGTGGATCGTGATCTCGATCAACGACTGCCCGGCGTGCTCGTCGATGATCTTGAGCTTGTCGGCCTTGGCGAGGCCGTCCTCGAGCTCGACGCCGGCCAGGAGCTTGTTCCAGGTGTTGCGGTCCATGATGCCGCTGACCTGCGCGCGGTAGACCTTCGGCAGGCCGTGCGCGGGGTGCATGATGCGGTTGGCCAGCTCCCCGTCGTTGGTCAGCAGCAGCAGGCCCTCGGAGTCGGTGTCGAGCCTGCCGACGTGGAAGACCCGCTGGTCGATCCCCTTGGCGAACTCGGCGAGCGACGGGCGCCCCTCGTCGTCCTCCATGGTCGAGATGATCCCGCGCGGCTTGTTGATCGCGAAGTACACGGAGTCGACGTCCGTCACGATCCGCTTGCCGGAGACGTGGATGACGTCCTTGTCGGTGTCCACGCGCTGGCCGAGGCGGGCGACTTCGCCGTTGACCTTCACCTTGCCGCGTGAGATCAGGTCCTCGGCGGCCCGGCGGGAGGCGATCCCGGCCTGCGACAGCACTTTTTGCAGGCGAATGCCTTCTGCGTCAGCGTTGTTCATCTTCCTCGATATCCGTCACGTCGTCGGGCAGGAACGGGGCCAGCTCTGGCAGCTGGTCGACCGAGTCCAGACCGATCTTCTCCAAGAACAAGGTGGTGGTGCGGTAGAGCGTCGCCGTCGAGTCCGGGTCGGTCCCGCATTCCTCGACCAGTCCGCGCGCCAGCAGCGTGCGGATGACGCCGTCGCAGTTGACCCCCCGGATGGCCGAGATGCGGCCCCGGGTGACCGGTTGCCGGTAGGCCACCACGGCGAGCGTCTCCAGGGCCGCCTTGGTGAGGCGGGCGGAGGCGCCGTCGGTGACGAAACGCTCCACGTAGCGGGCGTAATCGGCCCGGGTGAAGAAGCGCCAGCCGCCGGCTTGGCGACGCAGATCGAATCCGCGTCCGTCACCAGTGTATTCGGCGCTGAGTCGACCCAGCTGCTCGCGTATCTGTGAACGTGGCCGCTCCAATACCGAGGAGAGGAACTCCTCCGAGAGCGGCTCCTCGGCGATCATCAGGATCGCCTCCAGGACGGCGCCGAGATCGACGTCGTCGGGGACGGGCGCCGTGGCGATGACCTGGGGATCGTCCTCGGGTGAGGCCTGGGCCGGGACGTCGGCCACGGCGTGGGCGTACTCGTCGGTGTCGCCCAGCGGCTCGTCGACGGGCGTGTCGGGCCGCAGCGGCGAGGCCTCCTGGCGGGCGCCGGGCATCCGCCAGGTCGACAGCCCGTCCTCCAGCGACGCCTCGATGTCCTCACTCATCCGTGGTCTCCTCCTCGGCCTGCGGGCTGCCCGCGTACTCGTCGACGTCGATTTCGGTGTTGGTGCTGCCGCCGAGCCAGCGCACCGTGAGCTCCCCGAGGGCCTGCATCTGCTCGAAGCCGACCAGGGCCTCGCGGTAGAGCTCCAGGAGCGCCAGGAACCGGGCGACGACCTCGAGATGGGTCTCGCAGTCGGAGGTCAGGGCCCGGAAGGTCGCGGTCTGGACGCGCTGGAGGCGGCGGGAGATGATGACGGCGTGCTCGCGCACCGAGACGCGCTGCATGTGGATGTGCCCGGTGCCCACGGTCGGGGGCGGTTTGGGCCGCATCGCCTTGCCCGCCAGGGCGGCGAAGGCCTCGGGGGTGAGGTCGAGGACGAGTTCGGGGAGCAGGCCCTTGTAGCGCTCTTCGAGGCCGACGTTGCGGGCGATGCGGGTCGCGGCGGACTCGGCGAGGCCGGCGAGGGCGCCGGCGGCCTCCTTGTAGGCCTTGTACTGCAGGAGCCGGGCGAAGAGGAGGTCGCGGGCTTCGAGGAGGGCCAGGTCCTCTTCGTCGTCGACGACGGTGCCGGGCAGGAGCCTAGCGGTCTTGAGGTCGAGGAGGGTGGCGGCGACGAGCAGGAACTCGGAGGTCTCCTCGAGGTTCCAGGCCTCGTCGAGGCCGGTGACGTAGGCGATGAACTCGGAGGCGACCTGGTGGAGGGCGACCTCGGTGACGTCGAGCTTGTGCTTGCCGATGAGCTGGAGCAGCAGGTCGAACGGGCCCTCGAAATTGGCGAGCCGGACGTGGAAGCCGCTCTCGGCCTCCTCCGGTTCGCCCTCCCGCTGGGTCGGGAGCTGGGGCGGCTGCTGGTCGGTCACGCACGCAAGCTTAGACGGGCGCCGCAGAGGCCAGGTGGTGAACTACGGGTTTCCTGTGTCGGAACGCGATCGGGGTCCCTTTTGCGCACAGCCTATTTGTCCGTCGCGGCGATGAGCTCGCGCGCGAGTTGGCGGTAGGCGCGGGCGCCGGAGGAGGCGGGGGCCCAGGTGGTGATCGGCTCGCCCGCCACGGTGGTCTCGGGGAAGCGCACGGTGCGGGCGATGACGGTGGAGAACACCTTGTCGCCGAAGGCTTCCACGACGCGCTG
Organism: Glycomyces harbinensis; assembly: GCF_900101745.1. Lineage (GTDB taxonomy): Bacteria > Actinomycetota > Actinomycetes > Mycobacteriales > Micromonosporaceae > Glycomyces > Glycomyces harbinensis. The sequence continues at coordinate 128,097 of NZ_FNAD01000011.1, forward strand.
GAGCACCTGGCGCGAGTGCGTGGTGCGCGAGTCGTACATGGTCGCGAGGATGCCGTCGAGTTCGAGGTCGTAGTTGAGCCGCTCGCGGACCTTGTCGACGGTGTCCAGCAGCAGCGCCACGCCGCGCAGGGAGAAGAACTCGCACTCGAGCGGGACGAGCACCGAGTGGGCGGCGGTGAGGGCGTTGATCGTCAACAGCCCCAAGGAGGGCTGGCAGTCGATGAGGACGTAGTCGAAGTCGGGGATGACCGGGCGCAGGACCCGCGCGAGGGTCTGCTCGCGGGCGACCTCGTTGACCAGCTGGATCTCGGCGGCCGACAGGTCGATGTTCGCCGGCAGGAGCCGCAGGCCCGCCACGTTGGTCTTGACCATGACGTCGTCGATGTTGACGTCGTCCTGCATCAGCAGGTTGTAGACGGTGAGGTCGAGGGTGTGGGGGTTGGTGCCGAAGCCGACCGACAGGGCGCCTTGGGGATCGAAGTCGACCATGAGGACCTTGCGGCCGTACTCGGCCAGCGCGGCGCCGAGGTTGATGGTCGTGGTGGTCTTGCCCACCCCGCCCTTCTGGTTGGCCATGGCGATGACGCGGGCCGGCCCGTGGCGCTCCAGCGGTTGGGGCTGGGGGATCTCGCGCTTGTTGGTGTAGGCCTCGGGGTCGGGCGAGGACAGGTCACTGTCGGGGTCAGCGGGTGGCACCTGCGCGGCCCCGCGCAGGGCAGCCCATTTGTCGTTGCTGTCCACACTGCTCATTTCCGCCTCCGGGTGCGAGTTCGGCACCGGGTGCCGGGCGTCTCACCATTGCCTGTCATAGCGACTGTACGTCAGTGTATCGAGGCTGTCGACGGCTTGGGAGACTCCGAGGCACCCGGTGTGGGATCGCCCGCTGTGCGGTGTGAGGCCTGAGACCTGAAGGGACGTCAGTTCTCGGCGAGCACCTGCGCAATCGGTTTCAGGGGCAGGCGGTGGGTGACGGCGACGGGTTCGTTGACGACCTGCCCCTCGTAGGTGTTGAGGCCTCGCGCGAGCACCGGGTCGGCCTTGAGCGCGCCGGCCCAGCCGAGGTTGGCGAGCCGCATCACGTAGGGCAGGGTCGCGTTGGTGAGGGCGTAGGTGGAGGTGTTGGGGACGGCCCCGGGCATGTTGGCGACGCAGTAGAACAGCTTGCCGCCGTAGGTGAACGTGGGGTCGTCGTGGGTGGTGGGCGTGGAGTGGGCGAAGCAGCCGCCCTGGTCGATGGCGATGTCGACCAGGACCGCGCCGGGCTTCATCTCGGCGAGGACTTCGTCGTCGACCACGGTGGGGGCCTTGGCCCCCGGGACGAGGACGGCGCCGATGACGAGGTCGGCCTCGCGGCAGGCGCGCTTGACCTCGAAGCGGTTGGAGACGACGGTGCGCAGGCGGCCCTGGTACTGGTCGTCGGCGGCGCGGAGCTTGTCGACGTTGAGGTCGAGGAGCTCGACGTCGGCGCGCATGCCGACCGCGATGGCGGCGGCGTTCATGCCGGAGACGCCGGCGCCGATGATGACCACGCGGGCGGGGGCGGTTCCGGGGACGCCGCCCATGAGGGTGCCGCGGCCGCCTTCGGGGCGCTGGAGGTGGTAGGCGCCGGCCTGGACGGCGAGGCGTCCGGCGACTTCGCTCATGGGCGCGAGCAGCGGCAGGCGGCCGTCGGCGGTCTGCACGGTCTCGTACGCAATGGCGGTGACGTGGCGCTCCATGAGCGCGTCGGTGCATTCGGCGCTGGCGGCGAGGTGAAGGTAGGTGAAGAGCGTCTGGCCGGGGCGCATGCGGTGGAACTCGTCGTGGATCGGCTCTTTGACCTTGAGGACGAGGTCGCCGGTGGCCCAGGTGGCTTCGGCGTCGGGGGCGATGCCGGCGCCTGCGGCGCGGTAGTCGTCGTCGGTGATGGCCGAGCCGAGTCCGGCCCCGGTCTCGACGGTGACGGCGTGTCCGGCGGCGACCAGCTCGTGGACGCCGGCGGGGGTGAGGGCGACGCGGTACTCGTTGTTCTTGATCTCGCGGGGGACGGCGACTTTCACTCTGCGGGTTCCTTCCGAAGTGTTGTGCCTGTTCGGGGCCGGTCGGCGTCCCGCACGGGCATTCTAGGACGCAATTCGCCCGCAAGCCCGCATTCCTCGTGGGTCAGCAGTTCGGACGGCGTCGTCGCCGTGATCGTAAACCGACGGCCCGCCGCCTCGGAAGGCGGCGGGCCGTGTGAGCGTGCGCTATCGGCGTTCGAGGTGGAGGCGGGTGAGGTTCAGGGCGAGGGCGCAGACGCCGTTGCGGATCTCGCCGCCGGCGACGGCGTCGAGGGCCTTGTCGAGGTCCCACCAGACGAGTTCGATGTGGGACTCCTCGTCGGTGCGCTCGTGCCGGTCGGCCTCGGGCACGGGGGTGAGGCCGGTGGCGAGGTAGTAGTGGATGAGCTCGTTGGAGATGCCGGGGGTGGTGTAGTACTCGCCGAGTTCGAGGAGGTCGGCGGCGTGGAGGTCGACCTCTTCGGCGAGCTCGCGGCGGGCGGCGACGGCCGGGTCCTCGCCGGGGATGTCCCTCAGGCCCGCGGGGAACTCCCACATGAGCTCCTTGGGCGGGACGCGGAACTGGCGGATGAGGCCGACGCGGCCCTGCTCGTCGAGCGGGACGGTGACGACGGCCCCGACGTGGTCGAGGTATTCGCGCCGGGCGGTGGCGGGCGCCGCCTCGGTGCCGCCGGGCATCGCGACGGTCTCGGCGGTCAGGTCGTAGCACCAGCCGCGGTGGATGATTTCGCTGTCGAGAACTCGGTACTCATGCACGAGGGCCACACTAGTCGGCTGTGGTTACGGGTTCAGGACTCTCCGGACTCCGCTTTGAGGCGGCGGAGGATGCCGTCGACGACCTCCTGGGACGGGAGGGGGACGCCGGAGAGGGCGGAGAGGAACAGGCCGTCGCCGACGAGGCGGACGATCTCGGCGGTGACGGGGTCCTCGATCTGCTCGTGCAGGAGCGCGGCCCAGCCTTCGAAGATGAACAGGACGTCGCCCTTGGCGGCCTCGGAGAGGCCGTCCCTGCCGCGCATGGCGGTGAGCAGGGCCCACAGGCCGGCGGCGGATTCGGCGGATTCGACCTCGGAGACGCGCAGGAAGGTCTCGACGGCGCCGGCCTCGCGGGCGCGGGCGATGTTGGCCTCCTCCTGCTCGCGGAAGCGCGCGGCGAGGCCGTCGTAGAGGTCGGACTTGGATTTGAAGTGGTAGAGCAGGCCGCCCTTGGAGACGCCGGCCTCGGCGGCGACCTTCTCCAGCGTGACGCCGAAGCTGCCCTCTTCGACGAGGATGCGCTGAAGCGCGTTGAGGATCCGATCACGGGTGGTGATCTCGGGCTCGTTCATGTTGCCTCCTGATTGCTACTGTACCGTCCGGACGGTACAGTTGACGAGCGGCGCCGGACTCCGGCGCGCCCGTCCCCGACGACGCCTCGGGCCGAGAACGGCCCTGCAGAGAAAGAGATACCAATGACCGCCACGCTGCGCGCACCCGAGGAGCGCCGTCCTCGCATGAGCGCGAAGCAGGGCTGGGCACTGGCGGTGCTGGTGCTCCCGGTCCTGCTCATCTCCATCGACATGACCGTGCTCGGCTTCGCCGTGCCGTTCCTGTCCGAGGACCTCTCCCCCACCAGCTCACAGCTGCTGTGGATCGTCGACGTCTACGGGTTCGTGCTCGCCGGGCTCCTGGTCACCATGGGCTCCCTCGGCGACCGGTTCGGACGCCGGCGGCTGCTCGTCATCGGCTCGGCCGCGTTCGCCGCCGCGAGCGTGCTCGCCGCGTACGCGCCGACGGCCGAGACGCTCATCGCCGCGCGCGCCCTCCTGGGCCTGGCAGGGGCGACGCTCATGCCGACCACCTTGGGCCTCATGCGGAACCTGTTCCCCGACGACCGCCAGCGCCGCTTCGCGATCGCGGTCTGGGCCTCCGGGTTCTCCGCGGGCGCCGCCGCCGGTCCGGTCATCGGCGGCTGGCTCCTGGAGCACTTCTGGTGGGGCTCGGTGTTCCTCATGGCCGCGCCGGTGTCCCTGGCCGTGGTCCTCGCCGCGCCGCTGCTGCTGCCGGAGTCGAAGAACCCTTCGCCGGGCACGCTCGACCTGGCCAGCGTGGGGCTGTCGTTCATGGCGATGTTCCCGTTCGTGTACGGCATCAAGACCATCGCCGAGCACGGCCTGACCTGGGCCGCCGCCGCAGCGATCCTCGTCGGCGCGGTCTCGGCGGTCTGGTTCGTCCGCCGCCAGGCCCGCCTGGAGCACCCGCTGATCGACGTGGCGCTGTTCCGGCTGCGCCGCTTCAGCGCCTCGCTGGCGACGAACTTCACGATCGTGTTCGCGATGATCTCGGCGCTGTTCCTGCTGACGCAGTACCTGCAGCTGGTGCTGGGCTTCTCCCCCATGGAGGCGGGGCTGCTGCTCCTGCCGGGCATGGCCGTCTCGGTGGTCACCGGCCTGATCGCGGTGCGGCTGTCGGAGCGCGTCGGCATGGTGCGCACCATCCTGGGCGGCCTGGTGTTCGTCATCGTCGGCTTCGCGGCGATGACCTTCATCGGCGTCGACCAGGGCGCGGTGGTCGTGGCGGTGGCGTACACGCTCATCGGCGCGGGCGCCGGGCTGGCGCAGACGGTGACCAACGACGCGATCCTCGCGGCGGCTCCGGCAGACCGGGCGGGCGCGGCCTCGGCGATTTCCGAGACCGCGTACGAGCTGGGCGGCGCCATGGGCGTGGCGCTCCTGGGCTCGCTCGCGACCGGGATCTACCGGGCCGAGCTGGGCGAGGCCCCGCACGCCGCGGCGGAGACGCTCGGCGAGGCGGTGCACGTGGCCGCCGCGATGCCGGCGGAGGCCGGGGACGCGCTCCTGGAGGCCGCGCGGACCGCGTTCACCGACGGGGTGCGGACCACCTCGATCGTGGCCGCGGCCCTGGTCCTGATCGCCGCGGTCGCGGTCGGCAGGGCCCTGCGCGCCAAGGCGCAGGACTGACCCGAGAAGACGAGGAAAGGGCGGGGCTCATCGGAGCCCCGCCCTTTCTCGTGTTCGCCTGCGCCGCTTCGAGTTACGCCGCTTCGAGGTCGAGGCGGTCGGCCGCCTGGCGCCTCAGCGCCGCGTCGACCAGGCCCGCGAAGAGCGGGTGCGGGCGGGTCGGGCGCGACTTGAGCTCCGGGTGGGCCTGCGTCGCCACGAAGTACGGGTGCACCTCGCGGTCGAGCTCCATGAACTCCACCAGGCGCCCGTCGGGCGACAGGCCCGAGATCACGAACCCGGCCTTGAGCAACTGGTCGCGATAGGCGTTGTTGACCTCGTACCGGTGGCGGTGGCGCTCGTTGACCTCGGTCGCGCCGTACGCCTCGGCGACGAGCGAGCCTTCGGCGAGCTGCGCCGGATAGGTGCCCAGGCGCATCGTGCCGCCCATGTCGCCGCGCCCGGCGACAATGTCGGTCTGGTCGGCCATCGTCGAGATCACCAGGTGCTCGGCCTCGCGGTTGAACTCCTCGGAGTCGGCGCCGACGAGCCCGGAGATCTCGCGCAGCCCCTCGATCGCCATGCACTGCAAGCCCAGACACAGGCCCAGCGTCGGCACCAGGCGCGTGCGCGACCACGTGAGCGCCGCGATCTTGCCCGGCACCCCCCGGTCGCCGAAGCCGCCGGGGATGACCACGGCGTCGACGCCCGCGAGCGCCTTCGCGGTGGCCTCGGGGCTGCCGCACTCGTCGGAGACGACCCAGCGGACGTTCACCTTCGCGCGGTGGGAGAACCCGGCCGCGTGCAGGGCCTCGACCACCGACTTGTAGGCGTCGGGCAGCTCCACGTACTTGCCGACGATCGCGACCTCGACCGTCGACTCGGGGCGGTGCACCCGGTCGAGCAGGTCGTCCCAGGCGCTCCAGTCGACGTCGCGGAACGGCAGGTCGAGCTTGCGCACCACGTAGGCGTCCAGGCCCTCCGAGTGGAGGGTCTTGGGGATCTCGTAGATCGACTTCGAGTCGGGGGCCGAGACCACCGCGGCGTCGTCGACGTCGCAGAACCCGGCGATCTTCTGCTTGAGCCCGTCCGGCAGCGGCCGGTCGGAGCGGCACACGATCGCGTCGGGCTGGATGCCGATCGAGCGCAGCTGCGCCACCGAGTGCTGCGTCGGCTTGGTCTTCATCTCCGAGGACGCGGCCAGGTACGGCACCAGCGAGACGTGGAGGAAGAAGCAGTTGTCGCGCCCGATGTCGTGGCGGTACTGGCGGATCGCCTCCAGGAACGGCAGCGACTCGATGTCGCCGACCGTGCCGCCGACCTCGGTGATCACCACGTCCGGGACGCGACCGGTCTCCGGGTCGGCGTCGGCCATCGCCGCGAGGCGGGACTTGATCTCGTTGGTGATGTGCGGAATGACCTGGACGGTCGCGCCGAGGTAGTCGCCGCGGCGCTCCTTGGCGATGACGTCGGAGTAGACCTGCCCGGTGGTCACGTTCGCGTGCTTGGACAGGTTCCGGTCCAGGAAGCGCTCGTAGTTGCCGATGTCGAGGTCGGTCTCGCCGCCGTCGTCGGTGACGAAGACCTCCCCGTGCTCGTACGGATTCATGGTCCCGGGATCGACGTTGAGATAAGGGTCGATCTTCTGCATCACCACGTACAGTCCGCGCGCGGTGAGCAGGTTTCCGAGACTGGCGGCGGTCATGCCCTTACCGAGGGCAGAGGTGACCCCGCCGGTGACGAAGAGGTGCTTCGTGGTGCGGATCTGACCATTTGCGGCGCTGGCCAAGGCGGACTCCCGTGATGTTCGTGGCGAACGAGCTGCTCAGGCTGAGCCGATTTCTCTGGCTCGCAAGCTTCGCCAGAGGCAGCCGGTGGATCGCTTCATCCACGGGATTCCACACTAACACTTTCGTCGCTGTTTTCCTCATCGACCCACGAGGGTGCGTCGACGATCATGTCCGAGTACTGCCCGTCCTTCACGTGCGCGCGGGCCAGAACGCGGTGACTCATGATGACCGCCAAGGGAACCATGACCGCGAGGGCCGAGCCGAGGCTCATGAGGCCCTTGCCGAGGAGGAGCCCCGCGACGGCCGCGCCGACGACCGCGGCGGAGAAGGCGGCGCGCAGCGGCGGATACAGGCCCCAGGCGCGCCGCAGGCCCCCTCCGGGGCGCAGGAGGATGAGCCAGCAGTAGGCGCCGGCCAGGACCGTCAGGACGCTCAGCGGCGACGTGAAGATCGCGACGATGTTGGAGCCGACGCCGGAGGCGATGACGCCGTTGGTGTCGCCCAGGATGTCGCCGAGGAACGCGCCGAGCTCGCCGCGCTCGGCGGCGGGCCGCTGGTAGTCGATCCAGGAGAGGCCGAAGAGCACCGCGGCCCCGGCGAGGCCGGACCACACGAAGCGCGAGAACGTGACCCAGCCGCCGGTCGCCAGCGCCGAGGCCAGGCAGATGCCGACGATGATGGCGACGGCCGCCGGGACGGAGTCGCCGAGGAACCCGGACGAGACGACCAGGACGCCCAGGGCGCCGATCCCGGCCATGACCGGGGACTGGTAGCGGCGCGGCAGCTGCCAGGCGGCCGCGGCGGCGAGCAGCCACAGCGACGCGATGAACATGCCCGTGGCGACCGGCCCGAGTTCGTTCGAGGCGGAGTCGGCGACGGTGTAGTCCCCCAGGAGGGTGCCCAGAGGGTCCTCGGTGTGGATGAGCATGGCCAGCACGGTGACGAGGACGCCGAACGCGGAGACGCTCACCATGAGGCTGGCGGGGCCGTGGCGCCCGGGCAGGACGATGGCGACGCAGGCGCAGACCACGGCGATGCCGAGGGCCGCCAGGGGTCCGACGAGGCCGGGGTGGGGCGCCGACCACCACTGGAGGAAGTCGGCGAGTATCGCGGCGGCCACGAACAGGGCGCACACGAGGGCCGAGACGATGTTGAGCCGCATGAGCCACAGCGGGGGCGGTTTGACGCCCGGCTGGCCCGCCCGGCGCAGCAGGTGCAGCAGCGGCCAGGCGACGAAGGTCAGGGCCAGGAACAGGAGCACCTGGAGCCACTGGGTGGCCGGGGCGGCCGTGTCCGCGGCGATGAGCCTGGTGTCGGTGTCGTCGAAGACCGCCTGTCGGTCCTCATGGGACAGCGTGTCGGAGGTGGCGCCGGCCGCGGCGCCCTCGACGGGCGTGTCGGACAGCTGGACGTCCAGCAGCGTCAGGATCGTCGCGGTCAGGTCGGTCAGGCGCAGGTAGCCGGGCCGGTCGGCGGGCAGGTCGAGGAGGTTGTGGCCGTCCTCGCCGCCGAAGTTCGCGACGGTGGCCAGGAGCCGGTTCGGCTCGGCGACCTGGCTGATGCCGGTCACCACGAGGGCGGCGCCGTCGGCGCGGGCGTCGTCGAGGGCGCCGACGGTGTCGTCGAGGTCGGCGAGGGCCGCGGCTCGGGCCTTGGCGTCGACCGGCAGCACGCCGCCGTCGACGACGGTGAGCGGGCAGGAGGCGAGCGTCGCGGCGAGGCGGTCGCCGCTGGGCAGGGCCGAGACGTAGTCGCCGACGCGGCCGACCGAGTTCGCGGTGGCGTAGGCCGCGCCGGGTCCGATCGCGGTCGCGCAGGAGGTCCCGGCGGAGAGCATCCCCAGTTCGGCGCCTTGGTCGAGGTCGCGGTTCGTGCCGACCAGGTCGGTCATGTCGCCGATCGAGGCGCTGTCGCCGGTGACGGTGATCTGCTCGGCGGTGACCGGGCCGCAGTCCGAGGCGTCGCCGTAGGGCGTCGAGACGGCGGGCGCGCCCGCCGAGAGGGTGAGCCAGCCGTCGAGCGTGCAGGTGAAGCGGCGGCCCGAGTCGGTGTTCAGCTCGGCGAGGGAGCCGTTCTCGGCCAGCGCGTTCAGATGCGGCGTGTTCTCGGCGTTGATGTCGGTCCAGGTCAGGCCGCCGACGCCGAGGACGATGACGGACGGGACGGTCTCGGGTATCGACTCTTCGGACTCGTCGGGGAGGAGCTGGAGGACCGCGAGGGTGCCGAGCACGGCGACGAGGACCCAGGCGAGGATCGGCCCTCGGTTCTGGGAGATGCCGGCGGCGAGTTGCTTGCGGGCCTTGCGGGTCAGTCGACCCGCATCGAGTTTGCGCGACACGGCGGGGCTATCTTCCCGTCAGTTCCAGGTAGAGCGCGTCCAGGGCGTCGAGCATCTGGGCCTCGTCGGGCCAGGTGGCGGCGCGGGCGAGGCTCGCTTCGGCGTGGGCGGCGAGGCGGACGGGGTCGGCGAGGAGGCCGCGCACGACCTGGTCGAGCCCGTCGACGTCGCCGACCTCGAAGTAGAGCGCGGCGTCGCCCACGAGTTCGGGGATGCCGCCGGTGCGGGTGGTCACGAGCGGCACGCCGGCCTGGAGGGCTTCCTGGGCGAACAGCTGGCGGGCCTCCCACTGGCTGGTGACCAGCGTGAGGTCGGCGGCGGCGAGGAGGTCGCCGACGTCGGTGCGGTGGCCGAGCAGGCGCACGTCGGCGCCGGAGGCGTCGATGAGTCCTTGGAGGCGTTCGCGTTCGGGTCCGTCCCCGGCGATGGCGACCACCGGGGCGGGCTCGAGGCCCCTCCAGCGGGTGGCCGCGGCGATGAGCGTGTCGTAGTCCTTCTGGGGGTGGAGGCGGCCCACCGACAGCAGCAGCGGGCGGTCGCCGATGCCGAGCTCGGTGCGGATCGCCTCGGGCTCACCGGTGGCGCGGCGCGGCGGGGCCGCCACCGGCGCGAGGCGGGCGTCGCGGGCGCCGAGGTCGACCAGGTGCTCGTGGAGGTCGGAGGAGGCCGCGAGGGCCACGTCGACGCCACGGGCGAGGCGCTTCTCGATCTCGTCGGAGACGCGGCGCTTGATCCCCTCGGTGATGAGCTGGTTGTGCCAGGTGGTGACCAGCGCGGCGCCCGTGGGGCGGGCGGCGAGGGCGGTGAGCCCCGCGGTGAGCCCGTGGGCGTGCACGAGGTCGACGCCGCGGCCGGTGATGCCGCGCAGGGCGCCGCGGGCGGCCCACCACGCGAGCGGGAGTTCGGGCGAGGGCTTGGCGGTGATGGGGGCTGGCGCGAAGCGGGCTCCCTTGGCGCGGAAGCCGAACCGCTCCTCGGTCTCGGGCGGGCCGACGACCAGGACGGCGTCGCCGCGTTCGACGAGGCCGGCCGCGAGCGAGGCGACGTGCGTCCCGATGCCGCCGGTCGAGGGACCGAGCACCAATGCGATGCGGCGATGGCTCACTTGTCTGCTCCACTGGGTTCGTCGGGTGCGGATTCGTCGGGTTCTTCGGACGCTCGGATTATGCCAGCGCGTCGCAGGACCGGGCGCACGACACCGGATCCGCCCAGGAGCGCGGCGAGCCCGAGGTAGACGACGGCGATGGCGGCGCCGACGACGGCGCCCTGGAAGAGGGCGGTGTAGAAGGTGTCGGCGTGGCCCCACAGGGCGATGAGCTCGCGGGCGGCGAGGACGGCGCCGACCGCGGCCACGATCGTGGCGAGCGCGGCCCGGGGGACGCCCCTGAGGCTGGCCGCGCCGGTGTGGCGGGCGATCGCGGCGGTGAGGGCGAGGCCGATGACGGTCATGCCGACCGACCAGGCGATCGCGAGCGCGAGCGTGCGGTCTTCGAGGGGCATGGCCGCGGAGAGGACGAGGGCGGCGGCCGCCCCGGCGGCCCAGCCGAGCGAGGTGGCGCCGGCGGCGTACTTGTTGCGGCCGATGGCGTACAGGCCGCGGGAGTAGATCGCGAAGACCGAGTAGCCGAACAGGCCGAAGGCGAGGCCGGTGAGGGTGGCCTGCAGCTGGGGCTGCGTGCTCAGGCCGGTGTCGGAGGAGACCGAGGCGAGGACGGTGCCCATGGGTTCGGCGAGCCCGGCGAGGGCGGCGACGCCGAGGCCGGAGAGCAGCAGGACGGCCCGGCCGGTCTGGGAGAGGCGGCGCTGGTAGCGCTCGTGCTCGCCGAGCGAGAAGGCCTCGGCGAGGATGGGGTAGGCGGCCGTGGCGAGGGGGACGGCGAGGATGGCCCACGGCAGCAGGAAGAACGTCTGGGAGACGGTGAAGATCGCCGTGGCCCCCGGGACTTCTTCGCCGGCGTCGTTGGCGAGCCGGATGAGCAGGGCCTGGCACAGCTGCTGGGCGCCGACGGTGATCATCCCGGCGATGGCGAGGGACCTCAGGCCGGCGGCGACGTGGGTCTCCAGGCGCCACGCGGGGCGGAGCTTGAGGCGCAGCCCCCGCAGCGGGAAGATCAGGCAGCCGGCGAGGACGGCGACGCCGCAGGTGGTGCCGAGCCCGAGCAGGAGGACCTCGTTCTGAGAGACCTGCCCGGCCTTGTCCTCTCGGCCCGAGATCATGCCGTAGACGACGTAGACGCCGGCCATGACGACGCTGGAGAGGAGCGGGGCGAGCGCAGGCCAGGCGAAGCGGCGGTGGGACTGGAGGATGCCGGTGAGGACCACCGCGACCCCGTAGAGGGGCAGCTGCGGCGCGAAGAGGACGAGCATCTCGGTGGCGACGTCGATCGTCTTGCCCGAGTCGACGTTCGCGGGCATGAGCAGGAGGATGATCGGGCGCGCGAAGAACGCCAGCAGCAGTCCGGCGGGGACGAGGATCGTCAGCGCCCAGGTCAGCAGCGCCGAGGCGATGTGGCCGACCTGCCGGGGGTCGTGACGGGCGAGCGGCGCGGCCAGCAGCGGGATCACCAGTGCGGCGAGCGCGCCGCCGGCGACCAGTTCGAAGATGATGTTGGGGATGTTGTTGGCGGTCTGGTAGGCGGTGCCGAGCGTCCCCAGTCCGATCGCCCAGGTGAAGACCATCGTGCGGCCGAATCCGGCCAGGCGGGAGGCGACGGTGATCGCACCGATGACCGAGGCGGCACGACCGACTTCGCGTCGGGTCTCGGTCAAGACTTCGTCCGACCCAGCTCGTCCAGCTCGCGCAGTACCGGCGTCTCGGCGATGACCTTCGTGAAACTGACCTTCTCGGAGGCGGCGATGAGCGCGGCGACGCCCGCGAGGGCGACGTGGCGGCCGAGCATCCCGGTCCGGGCGATGAAGGCCAGGCCCAGGAGCGCGCCGAGGGCGTTCGCGCCGCCGTCGCCGAGCATGGTCTTGCCGTCGAGGTCGTCGGCCATCGCGGCGCCCGCGGCCGAGGAGACCGCCAGGGCGGTGTTGGCGCCGCCGGCCGCGGTGCGCCGGCGGGCGTCGGGCCCGGGGTCCCTCGTCAGGGGCGCGGCGGCGAGGGTGACGACCTTGAGGGCGCGGCCGGGCCGCAGGTCGAACAGGTTGATGACGTTCGCGGTGCCGGCGATGACGCCGCCGCCGACGCCGACGTTCCACAGGCGCCGCACCTTGGAGCGGCGCTCGTCGGTGAGTTCGCCGTTGGCGAGGTCGATCAGGGCGGCCGAGGCGAGGCCGGCGGTGGAGATCCCCACGACCTTGATCAGTCCGGCCGACATGCGCCCCTTGAGAAGCGCGCCGATGTGGCCCTTGAATCCCTTGGCCTTCTCGCCCTTGGCGTCGGCCATGTCGTCGTAGAGGCCGACCGCGCCGGCGGTGAGCCCGGCGGTGGCCGCGGCGACGGCGTAGGCCGGGGAGTTCGCCCCCAGGACCGCGCCGGCGGTGGCGCCCACGGTGATGCCGGGGCCCTCGGCCAGGCTCACGGTGTCGCCTTTGTGGTTGACCCGTTCCAGTTCGGCCGCCCACTTGGATCGCCGTACGGCGCCGATGGCGGCGATCGTGCCGCCCGCTGCGAGGCCTCCGAGGAACGCCCGCCCTACAGTGCGCGTTAGCTGGCTCATGGGCGCGATACTAAGCCGCGCCGGGAAGCAGACCGGAAGCGCCCTCCCCGATCCCGAGATGGTCCACGGTCCCGTTGGCGATGAAATCGGCGAGCGCGACGACCGCGGCGATCTGTCCCTGCGGGCTGGCGACGTTGTCGACGGTGGCGACCGTCGTGTTGTCGTCGCTGCGCAGCGTCGCGATCGGGTTGCCGTCGCCGGTCGAGGTGGTGGCGGCGTAGACCGTGGGGTCGTCGGCGGCGAAGGCGGTGGTGAAGGACACGATCCCGGCGTTGCGGTCCTCGGCGTCGGAGTCGGGGGACCCGGCTCCGGCGAGGATGAGCACGCCGTCGGCAACGCCGGTCGGGGCGGTCTCGACGGTGAGCATGGACAGGTCGGTCAGCGCGGTGGTGACCGTGGTGATGTCGCCGGGGGCGATCTCGACCGTGGTGCCGTCGGCCTCGCCGGTCGCCACGGCGGCGAGCACGTAGCTCATCGCGGCCACGCCGTCGTAGGTGACGGGGGCCTGGATGGTGGCGGGCGTGGTGGTGTCGGCGAGGTCGGCGAGCTGGTCGCCGCTGGCCGGGTCGAAGAAGTCGTCGAGGACCGAGATGCGGCCCGAGACCGTCGCACCGGCGTAGCCGAGCATCTCGACCGCGCCGTCGACGACGCCGGTGTCGGCGCCTGGCAGGGCCACGACCATGATGTTCCTGCCGGTGAGCTTGCCGGCCAGGTAGGAGGGGGCGATCGCGTTGGCGAAGGCCTGGTCCTCGCCGAGCTGGTCGGAGAGCTGGTCGTTCTCCGCGCGCAGCTGCTCGTTGGAGTCGCGCAGGGTCTGCGTGCTGCTCTGCATGGCGTCGATCGCGGGGCCGTTGAGCGCCGCGGTGCCGAGGATGAGCCCGACGGTGAGGGCGAGGAACACCGCGGTGAGGCTCACCAGGTGATAGCGGAAGTTGATCACGAGAACAGCCTTTGGATCTGGTAGAGCAGGCCGTCCCACCAGTCGGCGATCACGTCGACGAACGAGCGTCCGACGGTCGAGATGGCGACGGCGGTGGCCATGGCGGCGAGGGCGGAGACGATGAGCAGGAGCAGTGCCGAGATCGACATGTCCTGCCGGTAGAGGCGCGAGACGCCCTTGGCGTCGACGAGCTTGCCGCCGACGCGCAGGCGGGTGAGGAAGGTCGAGGCCATGCCGCCGCGTCCCTTGTCGAGGAACTCGACCATGGTGACGTGGGTGCCGACGGCGCAGATGAGCTCGGCGCCCTTCTCGTCGGCCATGAGCATGGCGATGTCCTCGGAGGTGGCCGCGGCCGGGAACGGGATCGCGGGGACCCCGAGGCGGTCCATGCGCTCCATGCCGGGGGCGCGCCCGTCGGCGTAGGCGTGGACGACGATCTCGGCGCCGCAGCGCAGGGCGTCGTCGGAGACCGAGTCCATGTCGCCGACGATCATGTCGGGCGTGTAGCCGGCCTCGAGCAGCGCGTCCGCGCCGCCGTCGACGCCCACGAGCACGGGCTTGAACTCGCGGATGTAGGGCCGCAGGACGTCGATGTCCTCTTTGTAGTTGTAGCCGCGGATGACGACGAGGGCGTGGCGCCCGTTGAAGGAGGTCTTCACGTCGGGCACGCCGACCCCGTCGAGCAGGAGGTCCCGCTCGCGCTTGAGGTACTCCATGGTGTTGGCGGCGAAGGCCTCCAACTGGACCGACAGGCCCTCCTTGGCGGCCTCCATGTCGGCGGCCACGGACTCCTCGGTCTGGACCGTGCCCGAACCGATCAGGACGTCGCCGAGGTAGATGTCGCCGCCGTCGACGGCCACGGACCTGCCTTCGCGCACGTTCTCGAAGATCTCGTCGCCGACGTCGTCGATGAGGACGATCCCCGCCTTGACGAGCACTTCGGGACCGAGGTTCGGATAACGGCCGGAGATCGACTTGGCGGCGTTGACGACCACCGCCACGTCCGTGCCGACCAAGGTGTCGGCGGCGACCCGGTCGAGGTCGACGTGGTCGATGATCGCGACGTCACCGGATTCGAGGCGGCCGCAGAGCCGCTTGGTCCGGCGGTCGAGACGGGCGGTGCCGACGAGGCGACCCTCGGAGGAGTCGCCCTCCGGGTTCCGCCCGGGCAAACGCAAGCTAGGTACACGCATCGTGCATCATCATGCCATCCGATCGCACGGGTCGCGGCGACGGCGCGCCGCTTCCCGCCCGTTCGGAGGGCGCGCCCTACCGCTTCATCTTCGCAGCCTCGGCAAGCAGTTCCTCAGCGTGGGCCACACCGAGGTGGGAGTCGGGCATGCCCGCGAGCATGCGAGCAAGCTCACGTGCGCGCTCGGCGTCGTCGACCACGCGCACCCCGGAGACCGTGACGGCCCCGGAGGTGTCCTTGGAGACCACGAGGTGGCGGTCGGCGAACGCGGCCACCTGCGGCAGGTGGGTGACGACCAGGACCTGGTGGCGGCGGGCGAGCTTGGCGAGGCAGCGGCCGATCTCGATGGCCGCGCCGCCGCCGACGCCGGCGTCGACCTCGTCGAAGACCAGCACCGGCGGGCCGCCGATCTCGGCGAAGACCACTTCGATGGCGAGCATGACGCGGGAGAGCTCGCCGCCCGAGGCGCCCTTGTGCAGGGCGGACGGGAGCGATCCGGGGTGGGGGCGCAGCAGGAGTTCGACCTCGTCGGCGCCGTCCTCGGTGGCGCCGGAGACCGCGGTCTCCACGGCCAGGTCCACACCGCCGCGCCCGGCCGGGCGCGCCTCGACCGAGGCGTCGACCTCGGCGTGCGGCATGGCCAGGCCCTTGAGTTCGGCCGAGACCGACGCGGAGAACCGCTCGGCGGCGGACCGGCGCGAGACGCGCAGCTGGGTGGCGAGATCGGCGGCGCGGGCGGTGAGTTCGGCGTGCTGGGTCTCGAGTTCGGACACGCGCTCGTCGGAGACGTCGAGCTCGCCCAGGCGCTTGGCGGCGTTCTCGGCCCAGGCGAGCACGCCGGGGAGGTCTTCGGCGTACTTGCGGTACAGGGTCTTCAGGGCCGCCTGGCGCTGGTAGATCTCCTCCAGCCGCTGCGGGTCGGCCGAGAGGTCGTCGAGGTAGGACGAGAGGTCCACGGCCGCTTCGGCGAGCAGGGCGCCGGCCTCGGCGAGGCGCTCGGCGAACTCGGCGAGCTTGGGGTCGGAGTGGGCGTCGTGCTCCAGGGCGCGGGCGGCGGCGCCCACGATGTCGGTCGCGCCGCCGTCGCCGGTGGACGGGTCGCCGCTGATGGCGCCGTGCGCGGTGGCGGCGGCCAGGCGCAGGGCCTCGGCGTTCTCCAGGCGTCGGGCCTCTTCGACGAGTTCGGCGTCCTCGCCGTCCTGCGGGTCGACGGCGGTGATCTCGTCGAGGCCCAGGCGGAGCATGTCGGCCTCGCGGGCCATCTCGCGGGCGCTGGTGCGCAGGCGGGACAGCTCGGCGGCGCACTCGCCGAGTTCGCCGTAGGCGGCCCGGTAGGCGTCGAGGATCTTGCCGTGGTCGGCCCCGGCGAAGCGGTCGAGCGCGGCCCGCTGTTCGGCGGGCTGGAGCAGGCGCATCTGGTCGGACTGGCCGTGCACCGAGATGGCGAGTTCGCCGAGTTCGGCCAGGACGCCGACGGGCGCGGACCTCCCGCCTACCCAGGCCTTCGAGCGGCCCTCCGAGGACACCGAGCGGGCCAGCAGCAGTTCGCCGTCCTCCAGGTCGGCGCCGGCCTCGATGGCGCGCTCGCGCAGCTCGAGGGCGGCCTCGCCCACGGAGAAACGGCCCTCCACAAGGGCGCGTTCCACACCGAGGGGAGCACGGGAGGCGCGACCGCCGAACAGCAGACCCAGTCCGGCGACGACCATGGTCTTGCCCGCACCGGTCTCGCCGGTGATACAGGTCAGGCCGGGGTCGAGCGGCAGGGTGGCGTCAGCGATCACGCCCAGATTCTGGATGCGAAGCTCCTCCAACACGCTTCGAAGCCTAGCCGGTCCGTCCGACAAACGCGGCCGCAGAGGAGTCTGGGATGCCTCAGATGCGGCCGTGACGCCAACCGTCAACGGGCAGAGAGAGTTTCGACACGAGCCGCGAGGCGAACGGCTGATCGGACATCCGCACCAGCTTCACCGGGCGCTCGGAGCGGCGGATGGTCACGGTGCCGCCAGCGGTCAACCGCGTGAGCTCCTTGCCGTCGGCGATGAGCGCCCCTTCGGTGCCGACCGACTCGACGCCGATGCGGATCTCGGAGGAGGAGTGGACCACCATGGGCTTGGCGAACAGGGCGTGCGCGTTCATGGGGACCACGACCAGTGCGTCCACATCGGGCCATACGACCGGGCCGCCCGCGGACATGGCGTGCGCGGTCGAGCCGGTCGGGGTGGCGACCACGACGCCGTCGCAGCCGTAGCGGGAGATCCGGGTGCCGTCGATCTCGATGAAGAGCTCCAGCATGCGGGCGGGCTCGGCCTTCTCCACGGCGATGTCGTTGAAGGCCCAAGACGACCTCGTCTCGCCGTCGATCCCGGTGGCCTCGACCGACAGGGCGGTGCGCTCCTCGACGGTGTACTCGCCGTCGAGCAGGCGCGAGACGACCGTCTCCAATTCGCCGGTCTCGGCCTCGGCGAGGAAGCCGACCTTCCCGAAGTTGACGCCCAGCAGCGGGATGTCGGCCTCTGAGGCGATCTTGGCCGAGCGCAGCACCGTGCCGTCGCCGCCGAGCGCGAGGATGAGATCGGCGGTGGCGCTGGTCGCCTCGTCGACGATCACGAGGGCGTCCGGGCGCAGGAGCGACCGGGTCTCGCCGGTGAGGATGCGCACGGCGACGCCCGCCCCCCGCAGGGCGGCGGCGAGCTTCTCGGCGAGTTCGGCCACGTCCTCGCGGAGGGGGTGCGTGACCACCAAGACCCGGCCCGGCTTCTGCTGCGACCCCACGCGAGCTCCTTCACAGACGGCTACAGGGCCTCGAACTGTACCCCAGGCGCTGTTACCAGCGGTATCGACGAGCATACCGATGAGAGCGTTTGCACAAGGCGGTTCACGACGGACGGCGCCGATGCCGGATCGGCCCCGAATGTTCCGCCCTCAGGGGTATTCCCACATCTGTCCTATTGCGGCACAATATGTTCACAATGCCAATCGATCGCATTGGAGCATTCATGGCCACCCGCCGCCAGATCCTCGGATACAGCGCCCTCACCGCCGCGGCCGCCGCCGGACTCGCCGTCGTCGGCCCCCGAGCGGCCGCCGCCGACGGCGCCCGCGTCCCCGCCCTCGTAATCGGCACCGGCTACGGCGCCGCCGTGTCGGCCCTGCGCCTCGCCGAGGCCGGCATCCCTGTCACCATGCTGGAGATGGGCCGGCTGTGGAGCGAGCCGGCCGAGGACGGCAACGTCTTCTGCACCATCACCGCACCGGACCGGCGCAGCATGTGGTTCCGCAGCCGCACCGAAGCGCCCCTGGCGACCTTCCTGTGGCTCGACGTCGTCAACCGCGACATCGAGCCCTACCCCGGGGTCCTCGACCGCGTCGACCACGGCGACATGGCCGTCTACGTCGGCCGCGGCGTCGGCGGCGGGTCCCTCGTCAACGGCGGCATGGCCGTCGTCCCCCGCCGCGACTACTTCGGCCGGGTCCTCCCCCAGGTCGACGCCGACGCCATGTACGACCGCTACTACCCGCTCGCGCAGACCGAACTGCGGGCCAACACCATCGACCAGGGTTTCCACCGCGACTCCGACTACTACCGGTTCAGCCGCACCGCCGCGGCCCAGGCCGAGGCCGCCGGGCTCAAGACCGCCTTCGTCCCCGGGGTCTACGACTTCGACTACATGCGGCGCGAGGAGGCCGGCACCGCGCCCGAGTCCGCGCTCGGCGGCGAACTCCTCTACGGCAACAACCACGGCAAGATGAGCCTGCCGAAGACCTACCTCGCCAAGGCCCTGGGCACCGGCCTGGTCACCATCGCCGCCCGCCACGAGGTGCGCCGCATCGAGCAGGACGCCGACGGGGACTACCTGGTCACCGTCGAGCACAAGGACGACGCCGACGAGGTGATCGCGACCAAGCAGATCGGCGCCCGCCACCTGTTCCTCGGCGCCGGGAGCCTGGGCACCACCGAACTGCTCCTGCGCGCCCGCGACACCGGCGACCTGCCCGACCTCGACGAGTCCATCGGCCAGGGCTGGGGACCCAACGGCAACGTCATGACCGCCCGCGCCAACCAGGTGTGGGCCCCCACCGGCGTCAAGCAGTCCACGATCCCGGTCATGGGCATCGACGACTGGGACAACGAGGACGCGCGCGTCTTCGCCGAGATCGCGCCCCTGCCGGCCGGCATCGAGACCTGGGCCAGCCTGTACCTGGCCATCACCGACAACCCCGAGCGCGGCCACTTCACGTACGACGCCGCCGCGGACCGCGCGGTGCTCCACTGGAGCGCCGACCAGGCCGAACCGGGCACCGCCGCGGCGAAGTCGCTGTTCGACAGGCTCAACCGGGCGCACGGCACGAGCTACCGCTACGACCTGTTCGGCGGCAACCGGGCCTTCGCCGACGACTTCTGCTACCACCCGCTCGGCGGGGTCGTGCTCGGCGAGGCCACCGACGACTACGGCCGCCTCAACGGCTACGAGCGGCTCTACGCCACCGACTCCTCGCTCATCCCCGGCGCGCTCGGCGTGAACCCGCTGGTGACGATCACGGCGCTGGCGGAGCGGAACCTGGAGGCGGTCATCGGGGCCGACATCGCGTGAGTCTCAGCGGCCGGCGGGACCGGCGGCGACGACCGCGTCGACCGCCTCGCGGGCGATCGGGTCGCCCTCGGTCCCCATGCGGCAGAAGAACTCCACGTTGCCCTTGGGGCCGGGCAGGGGGCTCGCGGCCACGGCCGTGGTGGTCCAGCCGAGGCCCGCGGCGGCCTCGATGACGCCCCAGACGGCGTCGGCGCGCCGGGCCGGGTCGGTGACGACGCCGCCGGGACCGACCTGGCCCTTGCCGACCTCGAACTGCGGCTTGACCATCGGGAGCATCAGCCCGCCGGGCCTCGTGCAGGCCGCGAGCGCGGGCAGGACGAGGCCGAGGGAGATGAACGAGAGGTCGCCGACGGTGAGGTCCACTCGGCCGCCGAGCTGCTCGGGCGTGAGGTGGCGGACGTTGGTGCGGTCGTGGACGACCACGCGCTCGTCGGTCTGGAGCTTCCAGGCGAGCTGGCCGTAGCCGACGTCGACGGCGAGGACCTCGGCGGCGCCGCGGCGCAGCAGGACGTCGGTGAAGCCGCCGGTGGAGGCGCCGGCGTCGAGGACGCGCAGGCCCTTCGGGTCGACGCCGAACGCGTCGAGCGCGCCGATGAGCTTGTGGGCGCCGCGCGAGACGTAGTCGTCGGTGTCGCCGACCAGGCGGATCGAGTCGTCGCCGGTGACGCTGGTGGCGGCCTTCGTGGCGGGGATGCCCCGCAGGTGGATGCGTCCGGCCGCGATGAGTTCGCGGGCGTGCTCGCGGGAGCGGGCGATCTTGCGGCGCACGAGTTCGGCGTCGAGTCGGTAGCGCGTCGGCATGGCGCGGAGTCGGGCTCTCTAACTGGGTCTGGGCGTCGTCTGCTAGGCGTCGTCGACGTTGCTGAGGATCTCGGACAGGCGCTGCTGGACGCCTTCGAAGACGGCGACGTGGTCGGTGACGGGCAGGTCGGCGAGCGTCTCGAGGTGCGCGAGGGCCTCCTCGACCTCCATCTCGACGTCGTCGGCGTCGCTGCGGGGACGCGAGCGGGCGGCGAGCGCCCCCGGGTTGGGCATGTCGGTCATGCGTCCTCTTCCTCGTCGCGCGGCTCGGCACGGTCCGATGCGCGCGGCGCGGCGTCATCGGCGGTCTGCGGGGCGTCGGGGCGTTCGGCGGCCTCGGCCGCCGCGGCGGCCTCGGTCTCGGCGAGGCGGATGCGCAGCTCGCGGATCTGGTTCTCGGAGTGCTCGAGGCGGAGGTTGAGGTCGTCGAGGTCGGCCTGGGTGGCGACGCCGATGCGGGTGAGGCCCGCGTCGAGCTCGGCGCGCACGAGGCGGCCGATGTCGGCGGCGGTGCGCGAGCCGTGGCCGCGCAACTGCTCGGCGCCGGAGCGGAGGCCCCCGGTGCCGGAGCGGAGGTCCTCGCGGACCCTCCCTGCGAACGCGCGGGCGCGACGTGCGGGGTCGCCGGCCAGGTCGCGGAGGGTGTCGTAGTAGGCGCGGGCGGTGTCGGCCATGGTGGTCGCACTCCTTCCTAGGTCTGCCAAGTCCGCGGGACGGCGTCCCGCTTCGGCGAGGTTCGGGGGCCATAGTCTGGCTGTGGCCCGGCGAAACCGCCGGCCGTACCTTGGCGCTGGCCTCAACGGTACTGCCAAGCTACCGGTGACGGTCCTCGACCGAAGTGTCGTACTGGCCGGTAACATACTGTCGGGCGCACTGCCGCGCCCACGCCGATCGAACAGGAGGGCCCCATGGCCACCATCGACGAATGCCGCACCGCACTGGAGCAGTTCGCCGCGAACCTCGCCGCGAACCCCAAGTCGGTCAAGAAGCTCACGGGCTTCCAGCGCAGCCTGGCCGCCGACATCACCGACCACGGCGTGTCCTTCAACGGGAACTTCGACCAGGGCAAGCTGATCGGCATCACCGACGGCGACAACCCCGACGCCGACATCCGGATGATCGTCGGCTCGGACGACCTCGTCAAGCTCGTCGCCGGAGAGCTGGACTTCATGAAGGCCTTCACCTCGGGCCAGGTCAAGATCAAGGCGAACATGATGGACCTGATGAAGCTGCGCGGGGTCCTGTAGGGCGGATCCACCTGCGCGGCAAGGGCGAATCGCCGCACGTAGGGTGCGCGGGCGCGGGCCGTGAGGCACGCCCCGCGCCCCTGCGCGGCGCGGCACCGCCCGGGACGGTCAAATGCGTCCCGGTCGGGCGCAACAGCATTCAGGCCACGTTGTAATCTTCTGGCCAGCCGACTTGCACGGCTTTCACGGAGCACGGCCGCGTGCTCCCACCTCAGTTCACTAATCGGGAGGTCCGTATGGCCACTGTTGACGAATGCCGCAATGTGCTCGAGAAGATGGCGGGCAAGGTCGCCAAGAAGTCCGGCGAGTTGGACCTCGAGGACGGCTTCGAACGCACACTGGCCGTGGAACTCACCGACCTGGGCCAGACGTTCAGCGCCAAGCTCGCGGGCGGCAAGCTGACCGACCTCCTCGACGGCGACGCTCCCGACGCCGAGGTCCGCGTCCTGCTCGCCTCGGACGACCTGATCGCCCTGTCGAAGAAGCAGCTCAAGCCCGCCAAGGCGTTCCTGACCGGCAAGATCAAGGTCAAGGCGTCCGTGAAGGACCTCGCCAAGCTGCGCAAGGCCCTCAAGGTCGACTAATCCAGGCAGGTCGCCGCAGCGATGCGCGGCGGCGCCGCCTCCCCCGAGCCTTGGGCGGCTCGGACAGCGTAGAAGCCCGGACTTCGGCAGTCCGGGCTTTCGTCGTTCCACGCTCCGAGGTCAGCTCGCCAGGATCTCCTTGGCTGCGGCGCCGACCGGCACCGGCTCGCGGGCCGGGTCGTAGCCGGTCATATCGGCTGCGGCCCAACTCAACTCGCACAGCGCGCGCCAGGCGTCGAGTTCGGTTCCCTTGCCGCTGAGGCGGATCTCCCCGCCGTCCAGGACGGCCGTCCAGCCGCCGCATTCGATGCGGTCGACCGCCTCGTTCCACTGCGGTTCCGGGTGCGGTTCCGTCAGCGCCGCAAGGCTCCAGCCGAGGTAGGTCGGCCGCTGCTCCGGCGGGAGCGCCAGTGCCAGGCGCGGCGAGGCCACGCCGGTGAACACCAGCAGCGAGTCGATGCCGGCCCGGTTCGCGCCCTCGATGTCGGAGTCGGGACGGTCGCCGACCATGAGGCCGCGGCCTCCGGGCTTGCGCGCCAGCGCTTCCCGGTAGATCGCCTCGCCGGGCTTGCCGGCCACCACGTCCGGCCCGCGGCCGAGCGCGATGCGGATGGCCTCGGCCAGCGCACCCGTGCCCGGGAGCGGACCGTCCGGAGTGGGCAGTGTGGCGTCCAGGTTCGTGGCGACCCAGATCGCGCCCCGGCGGGCCGCGATGGTCAGGTCGGCCAGATCCCGCCAGGTGGTCGTCGGCGTCATGCCGTACCCGATGCCCTGAGCCACTGCCGGATCGGTCGTGAGCGTCAGCCCCGCGGCCTCGACGGTGGCGCGCAGCGCGTCGGACCCGCAGATCAGCACCGGCGCCCCCGCGGGGAGCCGCTCGCGCAGCTCCGCCGCGACCACCTGCGCGGACGTCAGCACTTCGGCCGCGCCGGCCGGGATGTCCATGTCCCGCAAGGCGCCGGCGACGGTTTCAGGGCTGCGCGAGGCGTTGTTGGTGACGAACACCGGCGCGCAGTCCAGCCCCGGAAGGGCCGCGATGGTCGCGGCCGCTTCCGGGATCGGCTGGCTCAGCAGGTAGACGACACCGTCGAGGTCGAGCAGCGCCAGGTCGTAAGCGCCGGCGAGTGCCTCAGGGGCGCCTTTCAGTCGGGTCATCGGACTCCTCAGCGTCGGGGTTCGCCTTCGAAGGCTTCGTGTCGGTCCGCTCGTCGCCCTTGACGTCGGCCTCGGACTCGCGGTCCTCGTCGTCGAAGTCCTCGTCGTCTTCGAGGTCGTCGGACTCGTCGTCCTCGTCTTCGTCGTCGTCCTCATCGAAGTCGTCGTCTTCATCGTCGTCGAGGTCGTCTTCATCCTCGTCGTCGCTGTCGTCGTCTTCGTCGAGGTCGTCGTCGTCGTCGAGGTCGTCCTCGTCCTCGTCGTCGAGGTCGTCTTCGTCGTCCTCGAACTCCTCGATGGCGATGCCCTCGAGTTCGAGCAGGCGCTCGGCGGCGCCGGTCTCACCGGACTCGTCGGCGGCGACGGCCTTGGAGAGCCATTCGCGCGCCTCGTCCTCGAGGCCGTCCGCCAGGAGGCCTTCGGCGTAGGCGTAGCGCAGACGCGCGACCCACGGCTCGGTCTTGGGCGAGTTGAGCCCGCCGACCTTGAGCATCGCGGTCGCGGCCTCGCCCATGCCCATGTCGCGGCGGGCGCCGGAGGCGACGATGAGCAGCTCGACGCGTACCTCGGGGTCGACGCTCTCGTCGCTGCCGAACTCGCGGTACAGGTCGATGGCGCGCTCGGGATGTCCCAGGGCGCGTTCGCAGTCGGCGATGAGGGCCACGTGGTCGTGCGTGCCGCCCAGGCGCTGCGCGGCGCGCAGCTCGTTGACGGCCAGCTGCCACTCCTCGGCGCCGTACGCGGCCACACCGGTGACCTCGCGGACGATCGCGACGCGGGAGGCCTTGCGGCGCGCGTAGCGGGCCTGCTCCAGAGCGCCCTCCACGTCGTCCTCGGCCAGCAGCGCGGCGGCGGCGAGGAGGCGGTTGCCCACGGCCTCGGCCAGCTGCTTGTTCAGGCTGCGCAGCCCGGCCTTGGTCTCCTTGTCGAGCTGGTCGAAGCCGTACTCGACGCCCTCGGGCAGGTTCGGCGCCTCGTCGGACTCGCCGAGGCGGATCGGACCCTCGTGCCCGGCCTCGCGCTCCTCCAGGGGACGCAGGCTGTCCTTGCCGCGGCGCTCCTTGCCGTCGCGGCCAAGGCGGTCGTCGCCCCGGTCGTCACGGCGGGGACGGTCGTCGCGGTCGAACTTGCGGGGACCGCGGTCATCGCGGCGCGGGCCGCGGTCGTCGCGGTTCTCGAACTTGCGCGGGCGGTCGTCGTCGCGGCGCGGGGCCCGGTCGTCACGACGCGGACGGTCGTCACGGTCGAACTTGCGCGGACCCCGGTCGTCGCGGTTGCCCTCGAAGCGGCGGGGACGGTCGTCGTCGCGGCGGGGGCCGCGGTCGTCGCCGTCGCGACGCGGACGGTCATCGCGGTTGAAACTGCGCTGGCCGCCACGGTCGTCACGGTTGTAGCCACCGCTCCGACCACCTCGGTCATCGCGGTTGAACTGGCGCGGACGGTCGTCGTCAGGACGGGGGCCGCGATCGTCGCGGTTGAAGCTCCGCTGGCCGCCGCGGTCGTCGCGGTTGCCCTCAAAACGGCGCGGTCCACGGTCGTCGCCATCGCGACGCGGACGGTCGTCACGGTTGAAACTGCGCTGACCGCCACGGTCATCGCGGTTGTAGCCACCGCTCCGACCGCCACGGTCGTCGCGGTTGCCTTCGAAGCGGCGGGGGCCGCGGTCGTCGCGGTTGTAACCGCCACGGTTGCGGTCGTCGCCGTCACGGCGCGGTCCACGGTCATCGCGGTTGTAACCGCCACGATCGTCGCGGCGCGGGCCGCGATCGTCGCGGTTGAAGCTGCGCTGGCCGCCGCGGTCGTCGCGGTTGCCCTCGAAACGGCGGGGACCGCGGTCATCGCCATCGCGACGCGGACGGTCGTCACGGTTGAAACTGCGCTGACCACCGCGGTCGTCACGGTTGTAGCCACCACTCCGACCGCCACGGTCATCACGGTTGAACTGGCGCGGACGGTCGTCATCGCGACGGGGGCCGCGGTCGTCGCGGTTGTAACCGCCACGGTTGCGGTCGTCGCCGTCACGGCGCGGTCCACGGTCATCGCGGTTGAAGCTTCGCTGGCCGCCGCGGTCGTCGCGGTTGCCCTCGAAACGGCGGGGACCGCGGTCATCGCCGTCGCGGCGCGGACGGTCGTCGTCCCGACGCGGCCGGTCGTCGCGGTTGCCCTCGTAGCGGCGGGGGCGATCGTCGCGACCGTCGCCGCGGCCGGAACCGCCCCGATTGTCGCCGCCTCGGCCGCCTTCCTGGCGGTTGTAACCGCCACGGCCCGAACGGTCGCCGTAGCCGCCGCCCTCGCGACGGCCATAGCCGCCTCGTCGGTCATCTTCACCCTTGCGGGCGCGGCCTTCTTCAGCCACTCGATTCTCCCCCTCTATTCACCGCGACAAAACCAATCAAGTGTATGCATCAGCTGATGACCTCGACCCCGGCGACGGTCTTCTTACCCCGCCGGATCACTCCGTATCGGCCGTGAAGCAGGTCAGACCGGTCGATAACGGCCTCCGGGTCACTGACACGGACGTTGTTCAGGTACGCCCCGCCCTCCTTGGCGGCGCGGCGCGCCTCGCCCAGGCTCGCGACCACGCCCGACTCCTTCATCGCCTCGGCCACGGTGGCGTCGGGCTTGTGGAGCTCGGCCAGGCCGGCCTCCACGAGCGCGGCGCGCAGCGTCGACTCAGGCAGCTCGGCGAGCTCGCCGCGGCCGAACAGGGCCTGCGAGGCGGCGATGACGTTCGCGGTCTCCTCGGCGTCGTGCAGCAGCGTCGTCAGCTCCTCGGCGAGGGCCTTCTGCGCCAGTCGCGCGGCGGGCTTCTCGGCGGTGGCCCGCTCCAGCTCCTCGATCTCCTCGTGGGACTTGAAGGAGAAGTACTTGAGGTAGCGCACCACGTCCGCGTCGCCCGAGTTCACCCAGAACTGGTAGAACGCGTACGGGCTGGTCAGCTCGGGGTCGAGCCAGATGGCGCCGCCCTCGGTCTTGCCGAACTTCGTGCCGTCGGCCTTGGTCACGAGGGGGGTCACGAAGGCGTGGACGTGCTCGGCCGCGCGGCGGCGGATGTAGTCGACCCCGGCGGTGATGTTGCCCCACTGGTCCGACCCTCCGAACTGGACGGTGCAGCCGTGGCGGCGGTGGAGCTCGAAGTAGTCGTGCGACTGGAGGAGTTGGTAGGAGAACTCGGTGAACGAGATCCCCGATTCCAAGCGGGCCTTGACGACCTCGCGGGCGAGCATCTTCGAGATCGGGAAGTGCTTGCCGACGTCGCGCAGGAAGTCGACGACGCTCAGCTCGGAGGTCCAGTCGAGGTTGTTCACCGGGAGCGCGCCGTTGTCACCGTCGTAGGTGACGAACGGGGCGACCTGCGCGCGGATCTTCTCGACCCAGGAGGCGACCACCTCGGGCGGGTTGATGCTGCGCTCCCCCGCCTCCTTGGGGTCGCCGATCTGACCGGTCGCGCCGCCGACGAGCAGGAGCGGACGAAGGCCTCCCTGCTGGAGGCGGCGGGCCGTGATCACCTGCATGAGGTGGCCGACGTGCAGGCTGACGGCCGTCGGGTCGAAGCCGACATAGAACGTCACCTGCCCGGCGTCGAGGTGCTCGCGGAGCGCGTCGATGCCGGTCGAGTCCTGGATGAGGCCGCGCCACGTGAGGTCGTCGAGAATATGCACGTCCTCATTCTGCCTCAGCGGGGGAAACGCGTTTCGCGGTGCGCCGGGGCGGGTGGCCCGGCACGCAGGGCCGGGTCCGAGGTCAGGCGTCCACGCCCCAGTGCCAGGGCGGCCTCGATGTGGACGCGCAGCTCCGCGGAGGCGGCGGTCTTGGAGGCCTGCTTGGTCGGGCCGCGGCCTTCGGCGGACACGGGTTCGCCGGTGCGCGGCATCGCGGCCTCGGCGAGGCAGGTGAAGACGCGCTCATGGGAGGGGCCTTCGACCTCGAAATGCCAGGTCAGGTCGTCGACGAGGCCGCGGGCGGCGTAGATCTGCACCGCTTCGGCCGGGTGCACGCCGGCCTCGACCAGGAGTTTGCGCGGGCCGTCGACGCGGGGCTTCGCGACGGCGTTCCGCGAGAGGTCGGGCAGGCCCGCGAGCGATGAGACCAGCGCCAGGGCGGCCTGGTTCTTGGCGTCCTTCTTGTTGCGCTGCATGCGCTTGGGCGAGTCGATCCGCTCGTCGCCGTAGTGGAGGGCGACCTGGGCGGCGAACAGGGGCGCCTCGAAGCCGGGTTCGGGTTCGACGGTCCAGCGCACGTTCAGGTCGTTGCTGACCGGGCCGCCGAGGCGGTCCTGGAGGTAGACGTTGACGATCGACTGGGCCTGCTGGGGTTCGGCGGCCAGGAGGGCGTTCATGCGCTCGCGCAGGGGCGCGAAGGCGTCGCGCCCGTAGAGGTACACGGAGGCGAACTCGCGCAGTTGGAGTTCGCGGGCGTCGAACCGCCGCACGGTGTCCTCGGCGAGCCCGGGCGGGATCTCGCCGCGTTCGATCGCGAACTGGAGGACGCGCGCGAACTGCTTGTAGGGCAGGCGGGCGAAGTCGGCGGCCTCGATCTGCCGTTCGGTCTCCTCGGTGGCCCGCCGCTTGAAGAAGTCGGCCTTGGCGCGCCGTTCGGATTCGATGCGCTCGTTGACGTGCGCGGCGATCTCGGCGAGGGCCTCGGGCGGGTACGGGCCCGGCTCGCGATGCGCGGCGGCGAGGAGGATGCGCTGGGTGACGAGGTCGGCGTAGCGGCGGATGGGGCTGGTCGCGTGCGTGTAGACGGGCAGCTGGAGTCCGTGGTGGCCGTGGACGGTGGGTCCGTAGGCGGCCGCGCGGGCGACCATGCGCATGCGGGCGCGCAGCATCTCGAAGGCGGCGCTGTCGCCGGCGGCTGCGATCGAGTCGAGTTCGCCGCGCAGGTCGGCCGGGTCGCCGGCGACGGCGGCGAGGCGGTGGTTGCGGAACAGGACGGGCAGGTCCTCGCGGACGGCCCAGGCCGCGATCTGCGCGTTGGCGGCGATCATGAACTCCTGCACGATGATGTACCCGGAGTTGCGTTCGGCGCTGTCGAGGCGGACGAGCTGGCCCTCCTCGTTGGTCGCGAAGCCGGACAGGAGGTCGTAGAAGGCGAGCGCGCCCGCGTTGCGGCGGGCGGCGAGCATGGTCTGGGCGAAGCGCAGCGCCTGCGCGAGGGTGCCGTGGAGGGCGTGGGCGGGGTCGTTCGCGGCGTCGGCGGCCTCGGCGTGGGACATGGCCCAGGAGCGGGTGAGGCGGCCGGGTCCGAGTTCGGCGGCGAGCACGTGGCCGGCGCCGTCGATGCGCAGGTGGACGGCGAAGGTGTCGTTCGCGCGGCCGGGTTCGAGGGAGGCGGCGGCGACCACGGGGGCGGGGAGCATGTGCTCGGTGCGGTCGGGGCGGTAGCGGGTGGCGATCCGTTCGCGCGCTTCGCGGTCGGCGCGGCCGCCGACGGGGACGTGGTCGGCGACGCGGGCGATGTGGATCCAGACGTCGAATCCGTCGCCGTCGGGTTCGATCCAGATGGCGTCGTCGCGGTCGACGGTGGTCGCGGCGTCGATCATGATCCCGGTCTCGGCGGGGTTGTGGTCGGCCAACTGCGCTCCTTAATCCCAGGCGCAATGGTAGCCGTCGGTGCACTTCGAGTGCGCATATGCACGCGGGCCGGGTGTCCACTGGGTGAACTCCCGGCCCGGTTCGCGCCGCGATCGGGTCAGGGGCGCAGGTCCCAGGTCTCCAGTCGCCCGCACATGCCCCATTTGAACTGGGCGTCGCCGGCGTTCGAGACGTGGGCGTCGCACAGGTGGGCCGCGTCGGCCTTCGCGAGGGCGTCCAGGTGGGCGCCGGTCGCGTCGGCCTGGGCCTTGGGGCCGTCGGCCCACAGCCGCCGCCAGGCCTCGGTGCGTTCCGCGACGATGTGGCCGGCCTTGTCCCACAGGGGTTTCATGGCCGAGGCGCCTTGGGATTCGACGCGCTCGCGCAGGGCCAGGTAGCCCTCGATGGACAGGTCGCGGCGGGCTCGGGCGGCCTCGCCGCGCTCGGTCTCGGTGAGGTCGGGCGCGGCCGGGGCGGTCGCGGCGGCCGCGTACGCCTCGGGGTCGTCGAGGACCGCTTCGGGGAAGGTGAAGACGGCGTCGCCGGCTTCGGGGATGCCCGCGTTCTGCATGACGACCACGAGCTGGAGGTCCCCGGAGATGTTGATAAGGCGGTGGACGGTCCCGGGGGTGAACCACAGGACGGTGCCGCGTTCCAGGTCGCTGCGCTGGTAGCCGCCGCTCGAGAGGGTCTCGACCGCGCCGGTTCCGGCGGTGACGACGTAGCCCTCGGTGGAGGCGGTGTGCAGGTGCGGGGTGCCGCCCATCTGGCCGTCGGCGGTGGGCCAGTCGTAGACGGAGATCAGGGAGACGGCCGTGCCGCCTGGGAAGCCGCCCATCACCCCTCCAGTCGGGCCAGTTCGGCGGCGGCGAGCGCGGCGGTCTTGCCCGCGCCCTCGATGCCGGTGTCGCCGTTGACGACGGCGACGGCGTGGCGGAGGGTCACGGTGTCGCCGGGTGCCATCGGCAGTTCGGTGTCGAAGAACGGCGCGGGGCAGACCGCGGCGAACGGGGTCGAGCGGACGAACCACTTGACGGGGGCGCCGGGGTTCTCCGGGTGGTCGGTGAAGACCAGGGTGGAGACGGCGTCGACGGAGTCGTGGACGCCGCGGAAGGCGAGCCAGTCGCCGCGCACGCCCATGAGCTCGTCGCCGCCTTCGCCGTCGGCGGTGTAGACGCGGCCCTCGGTGAAGGAGCGCGGTCCGCGCCAGAAGAAGCCGCCATAGCCGGCGTTCTCGCGGCCCTCGGTGGTGGGGCTGCCCATGACGACCGTGTCCTGCGTGTCGTTGGTGAACGCGGTCGAGAAGGAGAGGACCCAGGTGTCGTCGGCCAGGACGGTGACGGCGAAGGCGCGCTGCTCGCTGAAGAAGTGGCGCCCGTCCTCGGTGATCCAGTCGAGGCGTTCGGCGACCTTGACGCCGTCGTCGCCTGCGGTGAGCTCGGTGAACTCCTGGTGGACCATGGCGCCGTCGTTCTTCTCGTCGACGTAGCCCTGGTCGCGGCGGAAGGTGCGCCCGCCCCAGAAGTTCTCGGGGCCGGCGTTGGGCAGGGACAGTGCGATGCCTTTGTGCCACACGTGGTCGTGGGGCCGGTAGAGGCTCACCTGGTACCCGGCGAGGTCGCGCAGGGGCTCGAAGTAGGGCCGGGGGGATTCGAACTGGGCGTTGTCGGGCCGGTAGACGTAGCGCAGGATCTCAAGGTCTCCCTTGGTGATCGAGAGCCGGGTGCCGTTGTCGTCGAGTTGCAGCGTCATCGGTGTTTCTCCACTGTGGTTCGAAGCGGTCGCGGGTCGGGCGTCACTTGCGGTCGGGCCAGGGGGCCCCGGAGCCGTTCATGCGCTGGTAGAACGGCGATGTCGGGTCGATCTCGCCGGCGCGTACGCGCTTGCCGGTGAAGGCGGAGGCGTAGATCGCGGCGAGGAGTTCCAGGGTGCGGCGGGCTTCGGTGACGTTGACCGGCGGGGCGGCCTTGCCGTCGAGGGCGTCGGCGATGCGGGCGAACTGGGCGCCGTGGCCCGAGGACTGGCCGCGGGGCTTGGAGTACCAGGCCTGCATGACCTCTTCGACGTGCTCCTCGAGCGGGGTGACGGTCCAGTTCGAGTCGCCGTAGCCGTAGAGGTGGTCGAGTTCGACGGTGGCGTTGTCGTAGTCGAGGCGGATCTGGGAGACCTCGCGCGGGGAGAGCAGGGAGTTGGTGATGACGACCGACGCCCCGGACTCGAGGGTGACGATCGCGTGGGAGACGTCCTCGGTGTTGGTGTCGCGGCGGTGGCGGTGCGCGGTGGCGACCACCTCGGACCACGGGCCGACGAGGGAGAGCAGGGTGTCGATCTGGTGGATGCCGTGGCCCATGGTGGGGCCGCCGCCCTCGGTCTCCCAGCGTCCGCGCCAGTCGACCGCGAAGTACTCCGCGGGCCGGAACCAGAGCGTGTCGCACTTGGCGACGGCGAGCTTGCCGAGGACGCCGGCGGCGCTCATGTTCCGCACGCGCTCGGCCGCCGAGCCGAACCGGTGCTGGGAGATGATCGAGAAGTCGCCCTTGGAGGCGGCCGCCGCGGCGGCGATCCGGTCGAACTCCTCCAGGCTCAGCGCCGGGGGCTTCTCGCAGACGACGCCGACGCCCGCTTCGAGCGCGGCGATCGCGCCGGGGCCGTGGGCCACCGGCGGCGTGCACAGGTCGACCAGGTCGAGTTCCTCGTTCGCGAGCAGCTCCTCGATGGAGGCGTAGCCGCGCTCCAGGCCGAACTGGGCGTTGAAGGCGTCGAGGCGGCCGGTGTCGGGGTCGACGGCGGCGACCAGCTCGAAGCGGTCGGGGACGTGCCGGCGTAGCTCTGCGGCGTGGAGGTGGGCGATGCCGCCGGTGCCGACGATGGCGAGGCGGTAGGTGGAGGGCACGGTGGACTCCTTTGACAAGAAGGGTCGGTAAACGTTTTCCAGCGTTGCGGGCAATACTAGCCGACAAGGCTCTCGACAGTGACCTGGGTCGCCAGCGCGCGGGTGCCCGGTTCGAAGCGGCGCTCGCCGGTGACCTCGACCGCAAGGGTCGCCGCCGTGTCGGCCGCCGACCTGCCGAGGCGCAGCTCCAGGGCCCCGGCCTCCACGATCCACTGGCCGTCGAGGCCGATGAGCGCGGCCAGGTCGACCGGCATCGCGAAACGGGCCGTGCCGGCCTCGCCGGGCGCGAGGGGGAGCCGCGCGAAGCCGACGAGGCGCTGCACCGGGCGGACCGTCGAGGCGACCGGGTCGTGGAGGTACAGCTGCACAACCTCCGTGCCGCGCCGGTCCCCGGTGTTGCGCACGCGGACCTCGAGCTCGACCACCCCTTCCGGGCCCACCTCGGGTCCCGAGACCAGTTCGGGCTCGTCCCAGGCGAACTCGGTATAGGTCAGGCCGTGGCCGAAGGCGTACCGCGCGGTCGGGTCGTTGGAGGACACCTCCGAGCGGCGGGCCAGCTGCGGGCCGAGGTAGGTCGCCGGCGGGGAGTCGCGGCGGGCCGGGACGCCGACGGGCAGGCGGCCTTCGGGATCGGCGGCACCGGTGAGGATCGCGCCGATCGCGGCGGCGCCCTCCTCTCCGGGCAGGAACGCCTGCACGATCGCCGCGGCCCGCTCGGGCGCGGTGCCGAGGGCGTAGGGGCGCCCGGAGATCACCACGACGACGGTGGGGGTGCCCGAGTCGAGGACCGCTTCGAGCAGTTCGGACTGGCGCCCGGGCAGTGCGTGGTCGGGGGCGTCGCAGCCCTCGCCGGAGGTGCCGCGGCCGAACAGGCTCGACCGGTCGCCGACGGCGACGATCGCGAGGTCGGCGGATGCGGCGGCGCTCGCGGCGGCGGCGATCTCGTCGTCGGTGGCGTTCAGGACCCAGCCGCCGGCGACGTGCTCGACGGTCGAGTCCGGCAGGTCCGCCGCGAGCCGGTCGGCGAGGGTCGCGATCGCGACGCCCACGTCGACGCTCGGATAGGGGTCGCCGCTCTCGGGCTCGTACCGCATGTGGTGGTTGGGGAAGGAGTAGCAGCCGAGCATGGCGGCCTGGTCGTCGGCGACGGGGCCGACGACGGCGACGCGGGCGGGCGGCGAGGTCAACGGCAGGGTGCCGTCGTTGGCGAGCAGCACGATCGACTTGCGGGCGACCTCGGCGGCGAGCGCGCGGGCCTCGGGCGGGTCGAGGTCGACGGTGTCGGCGGGCGCGGGGGGCTCGTCGAGGAGGCCGAGTTCGATCTTCTGGGTCAGGACGCGCTCGACGGCGCGGTCGAGGGTCTTCTCGTCGACGGTCCCGTCGGCGACGGCGGCGCGGAGCGGCTCGCCGAAGCAGTCCGCGGCGGGCAGTTCGACGTCCACGCCGGCGTTGAGGGCGAGTCCGGCGGCGGCGGAGCGGTCGGCGGCGATGCCGTGCAGGGAGTTGAGGAAGTTGACGGCGAAGTAGTCGGCGACGATGACGCCTTCGAAGCCCCACTCCTCGCGGAGGATGCCCGTGAGCAGGCGGGCGTTGGCGTGCGAGGGCACACCGTCGTTGGCGGCGTAGGAGGGCATGACCGACTTGGCGCGCCCGAGCCGCACGGCCATCTCGAAGGGCGGCAGGTAGGACTCGGCGAACTGCCTGGGGCCCAGGTAGACCGGGCCGAAGTTGCGGGCGGCGTGCGAGGCGGAGTAGCCGGCGAAGTGCTTGACGGTGGCGACGACCCCGGACTCCTGGAGGCCGGTGACGTAGGCGGTGCCGAGGACGCCGGTGAGGTAGGGGTCCTCGCCGATGGTCTCTTCAGTTCGGCCCCAGCGGGAGTCGGCGACGACGTCGAGGACGGGGGCGAGTCCCTGGTGGATGCCGACCGAGCGCATGGTGTCGCCGATCTGCCGCGCCATGGCGCGGACGAGGTCGGGATCGAAGGTGGCGCCCCAGGCGAGTGCCGTCGGAAAAGCGGTGGCGCCGTGGGCCATGAAGCCGGCGAGGCATTCGTCGTGGGCGATGGCGGCGATGCCGAAGCGGCTGTTGGAGCGGATGCGGCGCTGAACGGCGGCGAGGCGCGCGGCGCCCGCGGCGGGGTCGACGCGGGCTGAGCCGAACGGCCTGGTGAGCTGGCCGAGTCCGTGGGCGAGGGGGTCGTCCCCGGCGGGGGCGCCGTCGGTCTGCTCGCCCTGGTGCGGGGCCATGTCGCCGGCATCGGCGTCGACGCCGCGCCACAGGCTCGCCAATTGGGCGCACTTCTCTTCGAGGGTCATCCGCTTGACGAGCCCGGCGGCCCTTTCGGCTGCCTCCGCGGGGGTGTCGGTGTGCATGCTGCTCCACTCAAGCGGCCCGCGACACGCCGTTGGCGGCCGAACCCGGGCCGATAGTTTCCGAAACTTTTCTGATCGTTTTCGATGCAGTTCGCACACCATAACATTGATGACGGCCCACTTCTAGCGTCAATCTGCGCGTGGGATGCGTTTGCCCAGGACCGCGATTTGACAGATTATGTCGAAACTTTCGGACGCTATCCGGGAACCCGGACCCGCCGCTATAGGATGTCCGCACTACCTTTGGGGATGCGGCCCGCACGACGCGCGCGGTGTCGCACCGGCCTACAGAAGCCCAGTCGAACGCAGGAGGACCCTTGAGCGAAGCCGAACACGGGCGCATCACCATCCGCGCCATCGCCGACGAGGCGGGCGTCAGCGTCCCCACGGTCTCGCGGGTCATCAACGGCCGCTCCGACGTCGCCCCCGAGACCCGCAAGCGCGTCGAAGAGCTCCTCAACGAGCGCGGATACCAGCGCCGGCGCTCCACGCGCGCGCCGAGCCGGGCGCGGCTGGTCGACCTGGTCTTCAACGAGCTCGACAGCCCGTGGGCCGTGGAGATCATCCGCGGCGTCGAGGACGCGGCCCACGCCGCCGGGGTCGGCACCGTCGTCTCCGCGGTGCACCGCCGCCGGGCCTCCACCGAGCAGTGGCTGGACAACCTGCGCACCAGGGCCTCCGACGGGGTCATCCTGGTCGTCTCGCAGCTGGCCTCCCCGATCCTGGAGCAGCTGCGGCACCTGGGCGTCCCGATGGTCGTGCTGGACCCTTCGGGCGGGCCCACGATGGACGCCCCCGCGATCGGCGCGACGAACTGGGCCGGCGGCCTGGCCGCGACCGACCACCTGATCTCCATGGGCCACCGCCGCATCGGCTTCATCCACGGCCCCAAGCAGGTCCTGTGCTCGCGCGCCCGCTTCGACGGCTACCGGGCCGCGCTGGAGGGCGCCGACATCCTGTTCGACCCGGAACTGGTGTTCGACGGCGACTTCTACCACCAGTCCGGCTTCGACGCCGCGGCCGGCATGCTGCGCCTGCCCGAGCCGCCGACGGCGATCTTCGCGTCCTCCGACCAGATGGCCTTCGGCGCCTACGAGGCGATCCGCCAGGCGGGGCTGCGCATCCCCGAGCACGTGAGCGTGGTCGGGTTCGACGACCTGCCCGAATCGCGCTGGACGAGCCCGCCGCTGACCACGGTGCGCCAGCCGCTCGCGGAGATGGGCGCCCTCGCGGCGAGGACGGTCCTGGAGATGGCCGCGGGCAACGACATCGACTCGCCCCGTCTCGAACTCGCGACCGAACTCGTGGTCAGGGAGTCGACCGCCCCGCACGGGAGATGAGGACGACGCGAAAGGCCGTCGCCGGTTCCGGCGACGGCCTTTCGCGCTGTCTCCTAGGCGTTCGGGGCGACCTCGGTGCCCGCTCCCCGCTTGCGGGGCCTGACGGCCTCGCGGACCGCCTCGGGGGCCGACTCCAGGCCCAGCGGCACCAGGCCGGCGTCGGCGATGAGCGCCAGGTCGTCCTTCGCCGCCTGGCCTTCGCTGGTGAGGTAGTCCCCCAGGAAGACCGAGTTCACGATCTGCAGCGCCAGCGACTGCATCTGCCGCAAGTGGACTTCGCGCCCGGCGGCGAGGCGCACCTCCGCGGACGGGTTCGCCAGCCGGACCATCGCCAGGATCCGCAGGCACCGGCGCGGGTCGAGCTCCCAGGTGCCCTCCAGCGGCGTGCCGTCGAAGGGCAGCAGGAAGTTCACCGGGATCGAGTCCACGTCCAGTTCGCGCAGGCCCAGCGCCACTGAGACCAGGTCGGCGTCCGACTCCCCCATCCCGGCGATGAGCCCCGAGCACGGCGACAGGCCCGCCCCGTGGGCGGCGTTCACCGTGTCGACCCGGTCGGCGAAGGTGTGCGTCGAGCAGATCTCGGCGTACGTGTCCTCGGAGGTGTTGAGGTTGTGGTTGTAGGCGTCGGCCCCGAGTTCGGCGAGGCGCTCGGCCTGGCCGCCCTTGAGCAGGCCCAGGCAGGCGCACACCTCGACGCCGGGGGCCGCGTTCTTGACCGCCGCGATGGTCTTGCCGACCCGCTCCACGTCCAAGTCGGTCGGGCCGCGCCCGCTGGAGACCAGGCACACCCGCGACGCCCCGCCCGCGACCCCGGCGGCGGCCTGCTCGGCCGCCTGCTCGGGGCTGAGCCACGTGTACTTGAGGACGTCGGCCTTGGAGCCCAGGCGCTGGGAGCAGTAGCCGCAGTCCTCGGGGCACAGGCCGCTCTTGAGGTTCACCAGGTAGTTGAGCTTGACGGTGTTCCCGAAGTGGCGGAAGCGAAGTCGGGCGGCGGCCGCCACCACGTCCATGAGTTCGGCGTCCGCGCTGGCCAGGACCGCTTCGAGGTCGGCGGCGTCGGGGGCTGCGCCCGCGTCGGCGGCGGCGGCGAGTCGGTCGAGGGCGTCGTTCACTGCTGGCATGGCCAGATCTTGCCACAACCGGGGACCGGCCGCTTTTCGGCCGGTTCGCGCCCCGATGCGCGAAAAGGCCGCCCGGCATCACACTCGGGCCGGAGCGTCGCGATCCGCCTACACTTGCTACAGTGGGTGGTCGGTGCTGCGACAAACGCGGTGGGCTGGTGGAGATCCCCCCTGCACGCGTTGCGAATGACGAACCGCCCGAACCATCCGGAGAGAACCAAACGTGCCGATCGCACCTGGACAACCGGCGTTGATCGCCGTGGCAGTCGCGACCCTCTGGGCTCAGCCCACGGCCCCGGGACCGGAGGACCGGCTCGCCTTGGGCGTGCCTTCCGCCATCCGCGAATGGGTCGCCAGGCTCACCAACGACATCCGCGCCAACGGCCTCAAGGGACGCGTGCGCTCCCAGTGCCTGCTGGGAACCCGGGTCGAGGTCAAGCAGATCACCGAGAACTGGGCCGAGGTGGTCTGCCCTCAGCAGGAGACCTCGGGCTGGGTCCCGCTCGACCAGCTCGTGCACCCGGCCGACGGCGACTCCGGCGGCACCGAGTACCTGGTGACCGCCACCGCGACCGCCGTGCGCGACGAGCCGGGCGGCGACGTGGCCGTGCCCGGCGTGACCCTCGGGACGCGCCTGCGGGTCGTCGGCGAGGCGTACCGGGGCTGGGTGCCCGTGGCGCTGCCGGGGCCCAGGCAGCCCGGCTGGGTGCCGCAGAGGGACCTCGCGCCCGAGCCCGCGGGCGAGCTGGTCTCGCCCGCGACGGGCATGATCGCGGCCGGACTCGACGCGGTGAAGCTCGCCCAGCAGCTGCTGGAGATCCCCTACCTGCACGGCGGGGTGAGCGCCTACGGCATCGACGCGCCCGGACTCGTCTGGATCGTCTTCCGCCAGTTGGGCGTCGACGTGCCGCGCTTCGGCGAGGCCCTCATGACCGCCGGCGAGGCCGTCGAGTTCGAGGACCTGCACCCGGGCGACCTGGTGTTCATCGAGCACGGCGGCGACGCCAAGACCCCGGCGATCATGGCCGAGCGCAGCCAGACGGACCTGCCGGAGGTCATCTTCTCCTCCTCGGTATACGGGAAGGTCGTCGTCGAGTCGCTCAAGGACGCCGAGCTGACCCGCGTCACCGCCTGCCGGCGCCTGCCCGTCAAGGCCTGAACGACGAGCGGCCCGCCGCTCCCCTCGCGGGGGGCGGCGGGCCGTTTCGCGTCTCGGCTACTTCTCGGCCGCGACGGGGACGTGCTGCTCTTCCTCGGCCTCGGCGAAGAGCTGCCTCCACGTCTTGCCCTCGCGGTGCAGCAGGATGTGGTTGGTGACGATGACCGCGGTGAGGACGCCCGCGATGACGCCCAGCGACAGCGCGGTCGGGATCTCCGGGATCGAGTCGATGTGCTCGCCGCCGTTGATGAACGGCAGCTGGTTCTCGTGCAGGCCGTGGAGCACCAGCTTCACGCCGATCCAGCCGAGGATCGCGGCCAGGCCGAGCGAGAGGTACTTCAGCGACTTGAGCAGCGCGGCGAGCAGGAAGTACAGCTGCCGCAGGCCCATCAGGGCGAAGATCGTGGCGGTGAAGACCAGGTACGGCTCCTGGGTCAGTCCGAAGATCGCCGGGATCGAGTCGAGCGCGAACAGGATGTCCGTGGAGCCGATCGCGAGCATCGCCAGCAGCAGCGGCGTCACGTACTTGATGCCGTCGATGCGGGTGGTGAGCTTGCCGCCGTCGTAGTCCGGGGCGACCCGCAGCCGCGACTCGGCGAACCGCATGAAGCCGTTCTGCGGCATGTCCTCGTCGTGGCCGCCGTTGTCGCGCAGCTGCCCCCACGCGGTCCAGATGAGGATCGCGCCGAAGATGAGGAAGACCCAGCTGAACCGCTCGATGAGGACCGAGCCGACGGCGATGAACCCGCCGCGCAGGATGATCGAGAGCACGATGCCCACGAGCAGCACGCGCGACTGGAGCTTGTCCGGGACCCGGAAGGCCTGGATGATCAGGAGGAACACGAAGAGGTTGTCGACCGAGAGCGCCAGTTCGGTGAGGTAGCCGGCGTAGAACTCGCCGCCGAACGTGGGGCCTTCGGTGATGAAGATGAGCACGCCGAACAGCAGCGCCGCACTGACGTAAATCCCGGCCCAGGTGGCCGATTCCTTGGTGGAGAGTTTGTGGGGGTTCCGGACTGCCATCACGAGGTCGAACACGACTACCGAAGCCAGTCCGACCATGGTCAGCGCCCAGGCCCAAGCCGGGAGGTCCAATGTGTTGCCTTCCTTGATCTTCGAAGGGTCACATGGTCTCTCCCAGTCCTTGCGGACCAGCGCCACCGGGGACCGATGACGGTCCCGTGCATTGACGACGACGCTAACAGCGACATGCGCTGCGGGATACTCCCCACATACCTGATTTTGAACAGACGGGACTATTCTGCCTGCCGGAATCCGACTTGTCATCAGTCAGATATGTGACTTCACTCTCGACACTGCGTCGAGCGAACCGCGGGAGCCTGCCGTCATGGGAGGCTCCGCGCATGGTTCTGGAAGTCGCTGAAATCAAGGTTACCCCCGGCCAGGAGGACGCTTTCAAAAAGGCGTACCGCTCCGTCCGCGAAGTCGTGCGGGTCTCCCCCGGCCTGCGGTCCATGCGCATGACCCAGGGCGTGGAGAACCCGAGCCGGTTCGTGCTCCTCATCGAATGGGACTCGGTCGAGGCCCATGAGCAGGGCTTCCGCGAGACCGACCGCTTCCCGAAATGGCGCGAGGCCATCGGCCCGTTCTTCGCCGAGCCGCCGTTCGTGGAGCACTTCGCGGACGTCGACTAGCGCGGCGGAGGGCGGGTCCCGGGATGACCGGGGCCCGCCCTCCGTCGTCGGACGTCAGGCTCCGGCCTGCTCGATCTCGCGGAGCTCCCGCTTGAGGTCGGTGATCTCGTCGCGGTAGGCCGCGGCGAGCTCGAAGCGCAGTTCTCTTGCGGCGGTGAGCATCTGCTCGTTGCGGTCGTCGATCTGCTGGAGGATCTCGGCGCGGACCTTCCCGGCGCCCTTGGCCTCCTTGGACGTGCCGCGCGCCGGCCGCTCCGAGGCGACCAGTTTCGCGGTCTCGGCGGCCGAGTCGTACAGGTCCTCCATGATGTCGCCGATGCGCTTGCGCAGCGGCTGCGGGTCGACTCCGCGCTCGGTGTTGTAGGCGACCTGCTTCTCGCGGCGCCGGTCGGTCTCGTCGAGCGCGGCCTTCATCGAGTCGGTGAGGTTGTCGGCGTACATGATCACGGTGCCCGACACGTTCCGGGCCGCGCGGCCGATGGTCTGGATCAGCGAGGTCGCCGAGCGCAGGAAGCCCTCCTTGTCGGCGTCCAGGATCGCCACGAGCGAGACCTCGGGCAGGTCGAGGCCCTCGCGCAGGAGGTTGATGCCGACCAGGACGTCGTAGTCGCCCCGGCGCAGCTCTCCGAGCAACTCGATCCGCCGCAGCGTCTCGACCTCGGAGTGCAGGTACCGGACGCGGATGCCGTTGTCCAGGAAGTAGTCGGTGAGGTCCTCGGCCATCTTCTTGGTCAAGGTGGTGACCAGGACGCGCTCGTTCTTGCCGGCGCGCTCGCGGATCTCGAACATCAGGTCGTCGATCTGGCCCTTGGTGGGCCGGACCTCCACGTGCGGGTCGACCAGGCCGGTGGGGCGGATGACCTGCTCCACGAACTGGCCGCCGGTCTGCGCCATCTCCCACTTGCCGGGGGTCGCCGACAGGTACACGGTCTGGCCCACGCGCTCGCGGAACTCGTCGAAGCGCAGCGGCCGGTTGTCCTGGGCGCTGGGGAGGCGGAAGCCGTGGTCGACGAGGTTGCGCTTGCGGGAGGCGTCGCCCTCCGACATCGCCCCGACCTGCGGGACGGTCTGGTGCGACTCGTCGAGGATGGTGACGAAGTCGGACGGGAAGTAGTCGAGCAGGGTGTGCGGCGGGGTGCCGGCGGGGCGGCCGTCGATGTGCCGCGAGTAGTTCTCGATGCCGTTGCAGGTGCCGGTCTGCTTCATGTTCTCCAGGTCGAACACGGTGCGCATGCGCAGCCGCTGGGCCTCCAGGAGCTTCCCCTGGGACTCGAGCTCGGTCAGGCGCTCCTCGAGTTCGACCTCGATGTCGCCGATCGCGCGCCGCATCCGCTCGTTGCCGGTGGCGTAGTGCGAGCCGGGGAAGATCAGGACCCGGTCGACCTCGCGGACGACGTCGCCGGTGATCGGGTGGAGGTAGTAGAGCCGGTCGATCTCCTCGCCGAACATCTCGATGCGGATCGCCAGCTCCTCGTAGGCCGGGATGATCTCGATCGTGTCGCCGCGGACGCGGAAGGTGCCGCGGGTGAAGGCGATGTCGTTGCGGCTGTACTGGACGTCGACGAGGCGCCGCAGCAGCTTGTCGCGGTCCCACTCCTGGCCGACGCTGACCTCGGTGGCCTGCTCCAGGTACTCGGCCGGGGTCGCCAGGCCGTAGATCGCCGAGACGGTGGCCACCACGATCACGTCGCGGCGGGTCAGCAGCGAGTACGTGGCCCGGTGGCGCAGCCGCTCGACCTCCTCGTTTATCGAGGCGTCCTTCTCGATGTAGGTGTCGGTCTGGGCGACGTAGGCCTCGGGCTGGTAGTAGTCGTAGTAGGAGACGTAGTACTCGACTGCGTTGTTGGGCAGGAGTTCGCGGAACTCCTTCGCCAGCTGCGCGGCGAGGGTCTTGTTGTGGGCCATCACGAGCGCGGGCCGCTGGAGCTTCTCGATCAGCCATGCGGACGTGGCGGACTTGCCGGTGCCGGTCGCGCCGAGCAGGACCACGTCGCGCTCGCCGCGATCGACGCGCTCGGCGAGCTCCTTGATCGCCGTCGGCTGGTCGCCCGACGGCTCGTACTCGCTGACCACCTCGAAGCGCCCATCGGCGCGCGGAATATCGAATGCCACCGACCAACCGTAGCGCCGGGGTCCGACATTGATCGGCGGCGCCGGTGACTTTTCGCGGTCCGACTCGTTGGTCCCTGCGTGAGCTCCACTACCTCAATTCCCTGGAAATCGGCCGTGATGTGGGTCATGGCCATCATCGTCGCGATCGCCGTCGCCGGATGGTTCGCCGTCTCGTGCGCGCCCGACCGCGCCGGCGCCGAGCGCCCCGTCAGCGAGGAGGAGGCCGCGCTCCTGGCGTCCATGCGCGAGCGCAACCACGGCTCCGAGCCGGTCGCGCTGCGCATGAGCCTCCCGGTCGAGGGCGAGACGGTCACCATCGACGGCTACCTGGACTGGCAGGTCCCGATGGTCTACGCGCGCGTCCCGGTGGACGAGGGCGAGTACAGGCTGGTCCAGGCCATCCCGGGGCTGATCGCCACCCGGGCCGACGACGAGGCCGCGTTCGCCGAGATCCGCGTCCCCGAGGACGGCTGGAACACGCGCCAGATGCTGTCGGGCGCGTCGACGCCACTGGAGACGACGATCGACATCCTCGCCTCCTCGCTGTTCACGCTGACCGCCGCCCAGGCCGACGACCCGGCCGAACTGGCCGAGAAGGCCACCTGGCGCGAAGAGGGCATTATCGACGGCGAGCCGGTCGACTCCTTCCGCGCCCCGATCATGGTCGAGAGCAGCGAGCAGGGCGCCGGCGAGCAGGCCGCGCCCGGCCCCGAGGCGCTCTACTCCCTCGACGGCGACGGGGACCTGCGCCGCTTCCAGGTCAACACCGGGTCCGAGAGCCTCTCGGCCGTCGACTTCCTGCGCGACGTCGAGTTCGACACCGCCGGACTCGTGCCGATCGACCTGCTGGGCGGACCGGCGACGTCGCCCGCCGAGGTCGACGAGGACCTGGCCGAGGCCATCAGCGAAGTGCGCCACGAGAACTGGGAGCAGACCGCCACGGTCGAGATGTCCGTCCCGGTCGGCGACAACCAGGTGGCGACCGGCACGGGCTCGGTCGACTGGCGCACCATGACCGCCTACCTGCGCGTCAGCGACGGCACCGGCGACCGGCTGCTCCTGGCCAGGCCGAACGGGTTCGCGACCCTCGACACCGACGAGGAGGAGCTGCCCGAGACGCCGCCGACCGACGGCTGGGAGACGCACGCGCTCGCCGACGAGAACGTCGCCGAGAGCTTCGGCCCGGTGGAAACGCTGGTCTACCGTCTGCTGGAGATGGCCTCCGAGGAGGCCCAGGACGCGGCGGAGACGGCCGAGGAGGCCTCCCTGCTGCGCGTGGACGGGACCGGGGACGACTCGGTGTACGTGGTCGAGTTCCCGGTCGCAGGGGACGCCTCGGCGGCCGCGGGCGAGTCCGCGTTCCGGTACCACGTCGGCGACGACCGGCTCCGCGAAGTCGAGATGATGTCCTACTACGGGGTCGCCTCGGCCGCACTCGAGTACGAGGACTTCGAGATGGTCGCGATCCCCTGGGACGTGAGCGAGAAGATCGGCTAGAGCCGCGAGAAAGCGCTTCGGGCCCGGCCGGATGGCCGGGCCCGAGGTGTTCGAGGCGTCAGGCCGTGCGCAGCTCGTCGAGCTTGCGAAGCGTCACGAAGAGGTGGTCGCGCACCTCTTCGGGCAGTTCGCGACTCTCCATCCACTCGTAGAGCACCTTGTACGCGGCGCGGACACGGAGGACGACCAGTTCGGCGGCTGCGGCGATGCGCCACATCCACGGGACCTCGGTCGAGCCCACGATCTGCCAGAGCACCTCCACCGCGGCCGTCCGGTTGACCAGGGCCCAGTGCCGGGCGGCTTCGAGGCGGACCCCGAAGCTCACCATGGCGTCCGTCGCGAGCCGTTTGAGGGCCTCTTCCGCGTCACGGGGCGCCAGCGGGTTCAGCGCGATCGCCGCTTCGAGGCGGCATTCGGCATCGACGTCGGCGGCCGTGGCGATCACGAGGATCGCCAGGCGCTGCTGGGTCTCCTCGGCGATCAACCGCGCCGCTTCGAGTCGCGAGAAGGGGCCGTTGGCGCAGTCGAGGGCGAACAGGACCAGGGCTTCGGACGCCTCCATGGGACTGCAGCGCCGGTATTCGACGGCCATCGCGAGCCGGTGGGCCTGATCGAGGTAGCGATCCTGGATGGTGCTGCGCAGCGTCCACCTTGAGACCTCGTCGGACCCTGGACCGTGTGCCAGGTCGTGCACGGCGCGGTCGCGGTCCTCGCTGTTCTGCTTCACGTCGACGATCGTCGCCCTGGAGTCGCGCTGCACGTCCGACGGGTCCTTGATCTTCGTATCGATGCGCTTGCATTCCGAACGCGCCGTTCGCCTTCCGAGGCCCATTCGACCGAGTACGCCGACCGACGGACGGCCCCGCCCCAAGCGGCGGGCGCCGATCGTCTGCACGGTGACGATGCCGATGAGCCCGGCGAGGACACAGGCCCCGATCTCGAACGACGACATGGGGTTGTCGGAGGCCCGAGCGACCGCGATGGCGACGATGGGAGCGCTGAGGCTCCCGAAGGAGAGGGTCAGTTGCATGCGACCGCCCGGCCTGACGGCGGGGGCGGAAGGAGCGCCTGGACCTTCGGTAATACCCATTGTGGTGGAATGACTCTCTTTATTCGATCAAACTGATGGGAATCGGGCCCGAAACGCCGGAGTTCGCGGCCGAGTTGAGATGGTCGTCGAACGCCAATCGAACGCGACTATTCATCGTATCAGGATCGGACATCGAGTGCGATAACTACATTTCCGTTATATTACTGACACGTCGGGTGACCTATGAGACGGCCGGATATGAACAGGGCCCGCGGCAATGCCGCGGGCCCTGTTTCTTCCTTATTGGACTTCAGCAGACGGGCGCGTGCCAGCCGGTCTCGGCGGCCCACCGGTTCGCGCGCGGCCAGCCCTCGCGGTCGAACCACGGCTCCTTGGCCTCGGCGTACTCGGCGTCGGCGTCGTCCTTGGCGGCGAGCCCGCCCTTGAGCTGGGCGT
Organism: Glycomyces harbinensis; assembly: GCF_900101745.1. Classification (GTDB taxonomy): domain Bacteria; phylum Actinomycetota; class Actinomycetes; order Mycobacteriales; family Micromonosporaceae; genus Glycomyces; species Glycomyces harbinensis. The sequence continues at coordinate 172,590 of NZ_FNAD01000011.1, forward strand.
AGTCGGCCCTGGCCTGCGGGTCGGCGCGCATCCAGTCGCGGAACAGGAGCGCGAACCGCTGGCCGGGGCTGTCGATCGGCCGGAAGTGGACCTGGGCGATGTTGCCCGGATCGGCGTAGCCGTAGAAGCGCTTCTCCCAGTCCGCGACGTCGGCGAACTCGGGCTTGGGCGAGTCGAACAGCACCTGGCCGAAGAACCCGGCGTCGCCGAGGGCCTCGGCGAACGCGTCGACGATGTGCAGGGACACGACGGTCACCTGGATGTCGATGACGTCCTTGGCGGGCAGCCCCGCGACCGCGGTCGACCCGATGTGGTCGATGCGGACGGCGCTGGGGCCCATGACGCGGCGCAGCCTCGCGGCCAGGTGCTCGAAGCGCCTGGGCCAGGCCGGGTCGGACTCCACGAACTGGAGTTTCTCGGGCCGGGGCTCGGCCCTTTCGAGTTGCAGGTTTTCGGCGAACGGCACGAGCCGGTCCTCCCAGAGCATGGCGACGTGGCGCTCGAGATCCTCGAGGCCGTCGCGGTTGTAGAGGACGAGATCGCAAACTTCACGTCGCTCGGCATCGGACGCCTGTGCGTCGATGCGTCGTAGGGCGTCGGTGCGGGAAAGGCCCCGCTCGGCGAGCCGTTCGAGCCTGAGCTCTCGCGGCGCCTCCACGTCGATGTTGAGGTGGAAGCCGGGCGCCTGGCCGGTCTCGGCCAGGAGCGGTATGTCTTGGACGACGATGGCGTCGTCGGGTAGGGCATCGGTGAGTTCTCGGGCCCGGGCACGGACGCGCGGATGCACGATCGCCTCGAGTTCGGCCCTTGCGGGGGCCGAGTCGAAGACTATCTGGGCGAGTCGGGCGCGGTCCAAGGCACCGTCGGCGGTGAGCACCGCAGGTCCGAAACGGGAGACCACCGCGGCGAGCCCCTCGGTGTTCGGGGCGACGACCTCGCGGGAGAGGGCGTCCGCGTCGATGACGCGGGCGCCGAGCTGCGACAGTTTCGCTGCGACCGTGCTCTTACCGGCTCCGATGCCACCGGTCAATGCGACTTTAAGCACAACTAAAACACTACCCGCCCCAGGCGAACAGCCTGGGACGGGCAGTGGTCTGTCAGTTTAAAGAGTGACAGGAGTGCTGGCTAGTTGCCGGCGAGCTTCTCGCGCAGAGCCGCGAGCGCCTCGTCGGTGGCCAGGGTCCCCTGGGGTTCCGCCGGAGCCGACTTCTTCTCAGAGGTCGTCTTCTTGGCACCCTTCTCACCCTTGGGGGCGGCTTCGCCCTCGGCGGGCTTGGCCGGAGCCTCGGTGATGACGCGCTCGGCGATCTGCTTGCCGTGCTCCTCCCACCGGGTGCGGGCCTCGGCGTACTGCCGCTCCCACTCCTCGCGGGCCTCGTCGAAGCCTTCCATCCACTCGCCGGTCTCCGAGTCGAAGCCGTCCGGGTAGATGTAGTTGCCCTGGTCGTCGTACTGCGCGGCCATGCCGTACAGCGTCGGGTCGAACTGCTCCTCGTTCTCGACGAAGGCCTCGTTGGCCTGCTTGAGCGACAGGGAGATCCGGCGGCGGTCCAGGTCGATGTCGATGACCTTGACCATGGCGTCGGAGCCGACCTTGACGACCTGCTCGGGCACCTCCACGTGGCGCTCGGCCAGCTCGGAGATGTGCACCAGGCCCTCGATGCCGTCCTCGACGCGGACGAACGCGCCGAAGGGGACGAGCTTGGTGACCTTGCCCGGCACGATCTGACCGATCGCGTGGGTGCGGGCGAACTGGCGCCACGGGTCTTCCTGGGTCGCCTTCAGCGACAGGGAGACGCGCTCGCGGTCCAGGTCCACCTCGAGGACCTCGACCTCGACCGGCTGACCGACCTCGACGACCTCGGACGGGTGGTCGATGTGCTTCCAGGACAGCTCCGAGACGTGCACCAGACCGTCGACGCCGCCGAGATCGACGAACGCGCCGAAGTTGACGATCGAGGAGACCGTGCCCTTGCGAACCTGGCCCTTGGCGAGCTGGTGCAGGAACTCGGTGCGGACCTCGGACTGGGTCTGCTCGAGCCAGGCGCGACGCGACAGGACCACGTTGTTGCGGTTCTTGTCGAGTTCGATGATCTTGGCTTCGAGCTCGCGGCCGACGTACGGCTGGAGGTCGCGCACACGACGCATCTCGACCAGCGATGCGGGCAGGAAGCCGCGCAGGCCGATGTCGAGGATGAGACCGCCCTTGACCACTTCGATGACCGAGCCGCGGACGACGCCGTCCTCTTCCTTGATCTTCTCGATGGTGCCCCAGGCGCGCTCGTACTGAGCGCGCTTCTTCGAGAGGATCAGACGGCCTTCCTTGTCCTCCTTCTGGAGGACGAGGGCCTCGACGTGGTCGCCCACAGAGACGACGTCTTCAGGGTCGACGTCATGCTTGATCGACAGCTCGCGCGAGGGAATGACGCCCTCGGTCTTGTAGCCGATGTCGAGCAGGACTTCATCCCGGTCGACCTTGACGACGGTACCTTCGACGATATCGCCGTCATTGAAGTATTTGATGGTCGCGTCGATCGCGGCGAGGAGCTCCTCGTCGGAAAAGACTTCTTCGACCGTGCTGTTCTCAGCGTTGCTCGAGGTGGCCTCGATGCTGCTCGTCATGTGGGCTGGTGCTCCGGATACATAAGAATTGGGCTCACAGCCGCGCCCTCGCAAGACGCGAATGCTCGCTAGTCAGTCCCCGGGCCGCCCTTGCCGCTGGCAACGCGTCCTGCTCCCTTCTGAGGACGCGGACATGCCCAGGCAGGTCCAGGTTACCGTGTGCGATAACGCCGCGCCAGTCCGGGCCCGGGACCTCGTGGCGGCAGCCACGGGCCGGGCGGCGCTCAGTGCGCCGCGGCCTCCCACGAGGCGCCGAACCCGGCGGAGACGGTGAGCGGCACGGCCAGCTCGGCGGCGTTCGACATCTGCTCGCGCACGAGCGCTTCGAGCCGGTCGGCCTCACCGGGTGCGACCTCGCACACCAATTCGTCGTGGACCTGCAGCAGCACCCGGGAGTCGAGGTCCGAGGCGCGCAGCGCCCGGTCGACGCCGAGCATCGCGGTCTTCATGATGTCGGCGGCGCTGCCCTGGATGGGGGCGTTCAGCGCGGCCCGCTCGGCGATCTCGCGCAGCTGGCGGTTGTCGGAGGTCAGGTCGGGGAAGTAGCGGCGCCGGCCCATGATCGTCTCGGTGTAGCCGGTCTTGCGGGCCTCCTCGACCACCCGGTGCAGGTAGTCGCGGACCTTCCCGAAGCGCGCGAAGTAGTCGTCGGAGAGCTGCTGGGCCTCCTGGGTGGTGATCCCCAGCTGCTGGCTCAGCCCGTACGCCGACAGGCCGTACGCGAGCCCGTAGGACATGGCCTTGATCTTGCGGCGGTGCTCGGCGGTGACGTCGGCGGGCTCGACCGAGAAGACCTTCGCGGCCACGGCCCGGTGGATGTCCTCGCCGGCGATGAACGCCTCGATCAGCCCCTCGTCGCCGGTCAGGCTCGCCATGATCCGCATCTCGATCTGGCTGTAGTCGATCGTCATGAGCGACTCGAAGCCCTCGGAGACGACGAACCCGGCCCGGATGGCGCGGCCGGCCTCGGAGCGGACCGGGATGTTCTGGAGGTTCGGGTCGGTCGAGGACAGGCGCCCGGTGGCGGCCACCGTCTGGAAGAAGGTGGTGTGGATGCGCCCGTCGGTCTGGATCGTCGCGCGCAGCGTGGTGACGATCTGCTTGAGCTTCTCGACGTCGCGGTACCGCAGCAGCTGCTCCAGCAGCGGGTGCCCGGTCTTGGCGAACAGCTGCTGGAGCGCGTCGGCGTTGGTGGTGTAGCCGGTCTTGGTGCGCTTGGTCTTCGGCATGTTCAGCTCGTCGAAGAGGATCTCCTGGAGCTGCTTGGGCGAGCCGACGTTGAAGGGGCGGCCCACGATCTCGTGGGCGCGGTCGGTCGCCTCCTTGGACTGGGCGGCGAACCCGGCCTCGATGTCGGCGAAGTGGCCCTCGTCGGCGGCGATCCCGGTGATCTCCATGCGCGCCAGGACGCCCGCGAGCGGGTACTCGATGGCCTCGGCGAGCTTCGCCTGGTGGCGCTGCTCCAGCCGCCCGGCCTGCTCGGCGGCGATCTCCGCGATCGCGGCGGCCGCGGCGCTGTCGGCCTCCAGCTGCGCCGCGTCGTCGTTCATCGCCGCGTCCAGGCCCACGAGGGCGCCGTCGTCGGCGGGCGACTCGGGGGTCTCCAGTTCGCGGCCGAGGAACTGCATCGCGAGGTCGCCGAGTGCGTACGAGCGCTGCTCGGGCTTGAGCAGGTACGCGCCGAGCACGGTGTCGGCCTTGATGCCGGCCACCTCGGGCCAGCCCGCGGCGTCGGCGCCCCACAGGAACGCCTTGGCGTCGTGGACGAGCTTGCCCTTCGCGGGGTCGGCGAGCCAGTCGGCCCACACCCGCTCGTCCGCGGCGTCGAGCTGCGAGGGCTCGAACCACAGCGCCGTGCCGCCTTCGGCCAGCGCGATCGAGTCGAACGAGCCGGCGCCGGAGGCGAAGGTCCCGGAGTAGGCGACGGCGACGTCCCCTGAGCGGGCGTCGAGCCATGCGGCGAGTCCGCCGGGCACGAGCGCGGCCGCGTCGACGCGGTCGACCTCGGCCACGGGGACGGCCACGGCGCCGAGGGCCTTGGCGGCGAGGTTCGCGTTGAGGCGCTCGCCGAGCGCGCGGAACTGGAGGGCGTCGAACAGGCTGTTGGTCTCGGCGACCGACCAGCCCTCCCACTCCAGGTCGTCGAGGCCCGATTCGAGTTCGAGGTCGCACACGAGGCCGTTGAGGCGGTGGTTGCGCAGCACGTCGTCGAGGTGGGCGCGGAGGTTCTCGCCGGCCTTGCCGGTGATCTCGTCGGCCTTGGCGACGAGGCCGTCGAGCGAGCCGTACTTGACGATCCACTTCGCGGCGGTCTTGGGGCCGACGCCGGGGACGCCGGGGAGGTTGTCGGCCTTCTCCCCCACGAGGGCGGCGAGGTCGCGGTAGCGGTCGGGGGTGACGCCGTACTTGGCCTCGACGGTGCCGGGGGTGTAGCGGGCGAGCTCGGTGACGCCCTTGACCGGGTAGAGCAGCGTGGTGTCGTCGCCGACCAGCTGGATCGCGTCGCGGTCGCCCGAGGAGATGAGCGTGGCGAACCCGGCCGCCCCGGCGCGGGTGGCGAGGGTCGCGATGATGTCGTCGGCCTCGTAGTTGGTCTTGGTGAGCCAGGTGATGCCGAAGGCGTCCAGGAGCTGCTGGATGATCGGGATCTGGCTCTTGAACTCCGGCGGGGTCTCGCCGCGCCCGTCCTTGTAGGCGGCGTACTCGTCGGTGCGGAACGAGTGGCGCGAGAGGTCGAAGGCGACCGCGATGTGGGTGGGCTCCTCGGCCTTGAGCAGGTTGATGAGCATCGACGCGAAACCGTAGACGGCGTTGGTGACCTGGCCGTCGTCGGTGGCGAACTTCTCGGCGGGGAGCGCGAAGAAGGCGCGGTAGGCCATCGAGTGGCCGTCGATCAGCAGCAGGCGCGATTGCGAAGAAGTCACCCCGCGAGCCTATCGAGTGCCTCCGACAAGTCGGCGGCAAGCGGGGGGCGGCGTGGCTCGCGGGTGTCGGCGGACCTTCGGTGGAACGCGGAACGGCCCGCGGACGGTGGGGTCCGCGGGCCGTGAAGTGTCGGGAGGCCTATTCGGCTTCCTGGGCTTCCTTCTGCTCGGCCTCGGCGATCACGCGCTCGGCGACGGCCCTCATGGAGAGGCGGTGGTCCATCGCGGCGCGCTGGATCCAGCGGAACGCGTCGGGCTCGGGCATGCCGTACTGGGTCATGAGCAGGCCCTTGGCGCGGTCGACGAGCTTGCGCACCTCGAGCCGCTCGGTGAGGTTCGCGACCTCTTTCTCCAGGGCGGTCATCTCGGCGAACCGGGTGAGGGACAGTTCGATCGCGGGGACCAGGTCGGACTTCTGGAAGGGCTTGACGAGATACGCCATGGCGCCGGCGGACTGGGCCCGGCTGATCAGGTCGCGCTGGCTGAAGGCGGTGAGGATCACGACCGGCGCGATGCGCGCGGAGACGATCTTCTCGGCGGCCTGCAATCCGTCCATGATCGGCATCTGGATATCGCAGATGACCAGGTCGGGCTGGTGCTCCTGGGCGAGGCGCACGGCGGCTTCGCCGTCGGCGGCCTCGGCGACCACCTCGTAACCCTCCTCGGTGAGCATCTCGGCCAGGTCGAGGCGGATGAGCCCCTCGTCTTCGGCGATGAGCACGCGCTTGCGCGGCTCCTCGGCGGCCTTGCTCGTCATGCGGTCCGTACCTTTCATACGCGTATGAACGTGGTGGCGTGCGGCGGGACCGGCACACCAGGACGCTAGCTTAGCCGCAGCCGGTTACGTCCGCACGTTCCTATGCCGAGCGTTTCGGACGACAGGGCCCAAACATCGGGCGGGGTGCGGCGCGGGTACCATACGCGTCGCGCGCGGGACCGGATCGGGCCGCGGGGCGCCGGCGGTGCGTAGGCTGAGCCTGTGGCACAGGACGAAGCGCAGCAGACCGCCGGGACCGAGCACTCCACCAAGGGCGCCTATGTCTCCGGCGAGGAGTTCACGAGGGACACCCAGTACGTCGAGGACCGGGTCGTCGCCGATGTCGGGGCCGTCAGCTCGGCGCCGGTCGAGGAGTCCTCCACTGTCGGCGATCCGCGGATGGCCGGGCTCACCGAGGGCGCGCGGGCGTGGCCGGTCGAGCCGGACCGGTACCGGCTCGTGGCGGCGCGGGCGTGCCCGTGGGCGCACCGCTCGATCATCGTCCGGCGCCTGCTGGGGCTCGAGGAGGTCATCTCGCTGGCGACGCCGGGGCCGACCCACGACGTGCGCTCCTGGACCTTCGACCTCGGCCCTGGCGGCCGCGACCCGGTGCTGGGCACCGAGCGTCTCCAGGAGCACTACTTCAAGCGCTTCCCGGACTATCCGCGCGGCATCACCGTGCCCGCGCTGGTGGACGTGCCCTCGGGCGAGGTCGTCACCAACGACTATCCGCAGCTGACGTTCGACCTGTCGACGCAGTGGGCCGCGTACCACCGGGAGGGCGCGCCGGATCTGGTGCCGGATGATCTGGTCGACGAGATGCTCCCGGTGGTCAAGCGGATCTTCACCGAGGTCAACAACGGGGTGTACCGGGCGGGCTTCGCCGGTTCGCAGCGCGCGTACGAGCGTGCCTACGAGCGGCTGTTCACGGCCCTCGACTGGCTGGAGGAGCGGCTGGCCGACCGCCGGTACCTCATGGGCGACCACCTCACCGAGGCCGACGTGCGGCTGTTCACGACGCTGGCGCGCTTCGACCCGGTCTACCACGGGCACTTCAAGTGCAACCGCAACAAGCTCACCGAGATGCCGAACCTGTGGGGCTACGCGCGGGACCTGTTCCAGACGCCGGGCTTCGGCGACACCGTGGACTTCGACCAGATCAAGCGCCACTACTACGTGGTGCACGAGGACATCAATCCGACGCAGATCGTCCCGGCGGGCCCGGATCTGGAGAACTGGCTCACGCCCTCGGGGCGCGAGCGGCTGGGCGGGTCACCGTTCGGGCGCGGCACGGCGCCGGGTCCGGTGTCGGCCGAGGAGCGGCCGCCGGGGGCGAACCCGCTCTACCGCTGATCGGTCAGATGCAGGTGTTGTCCTGCGCGAGGACGGTCGCGAAGTTGTAGGTGCCGTCTTCGGCGATGACGAGCGCGATGTTGGCGATGTCGACGCCGCAGCGTCCGTCCAAGGGCTCGTCGTTCCCGTCGAACAGTGCGGTTCCCGTGCCGCTCAAGGTCATCCATCCCGGTTCGACCGCTTCGAGGCGGAGGTCGCGGGTGATGCGGACCTTCGGGTGGGCCGCGACGGCCCAGTCGAGTTCGCCGACCGTCTCGAACTCGTTGCGGCCGTCGTAGGCGGCGGTGCCGAAGCCGACGGCGCCGAAGGGGCACCCGGCCGGGGTGATGTCGGGGCTCTCGGCGCAGGTGTCGAGCCAGGCGGCGAGGGCCTCGTTGAGCCGGGTCTCCATCGCCGCGTCGCCGGTGAGGGGATCGGCCATGACGGCGGGGAAGTCGATCGCGTCGAGGCTGTAGGCGCCGTTGTCCGAGCCGGGCAGGGCGAGCAGCGAGAGGGATTCGGCGCCGGCGAGTGCCGGGTCGCTTTCGAAGAGCTCGTAGGAGCCGGGGTAGAGCGCGACCGGAATCGGTATGCCGTCGACCGCCTCGACCGCGCCGGAGACCCCGCCGATCTCGACCGAGGCGAACATCGGGCTCACGTTGGTCAGGTACATGTACGGGTTGACGATGAGCAGGTCGTCGTCGGTGCCCTCGAGGTGGAAGGCGCCCTCGACGCGGTCGCCGCCGCGGGTGATGACGGCGTGGACGGTGGTCTCCGAGGCGGACTTGAGTTCGACCGACGCGATCTGCCAGTCCGCGGACATGGCCTCGGCGGTCAGCCACGACCGGTCGGCCTCCACCAGATAGGATTCGGACACGAAGGTCTCGGCGCGCTCGACGTCGCCGTCCTGCAGCGCTTCGAGGTAGTCGGTGACGATCTCGACGGGGGCCGGTTCGCGGTTCCCGAGGGCCGCCGCGGGAATCGCGATCAGGGCGACCGCTGCGGCCAGGACCGCTTCGCCGAGGATCGACCAGCGGCGGGGGCGGGCCCAGGCGAGGAGGGCGTTGGAGCGGTTCGCGTTCATTCGGTGCCCCGGCAGGTGTCGGTCGCGGCCTCGCCCAGGGGCGCGAGCTGGAGGGACCCGTCGGCGCCGGCCAGGACGTGCAGTGCGCTGCCGCCGAAGCGGCACGCGGCCGTGAACGGCTCCCAGGTGCCCCAGTCCTCGGTACCGCTGCCCTGCAGGGTGATTCGACCGGGATCGGTGAACTCGACGAGCAGTACCGGTTCCCCGTACGCTCCGGTGCCGGGGACCGCGGTGGCGACGGGATACTCGTCCACGGTCCAGACGGGGTCGCGGACCTCCTCGACGCGGTGGCGCTCATCGGTGTCGACGAGGCCGTCGGTCGCGAAGGGGCAGCCGGGAGGCGCGGTGAGCCGGTATTCGACGCAGTCGTCGATGTAGTCGTCGACCGCGACCTGGAGGGCGGCGGCGGCCTCCTCGGCTGGCTCGGGCAGCGGCGTGCCGATCACCTCGGCGCTCGAGCCGTCGTCCTCGCCGATCAGGGCGATCTCCTCGCCGCCGAAGAACCGGTAGACGCCCGGCAGCAGCTGGATCGTCCGCTGCGCCTGGCCGAGGTACCAGGCCTGCCAGGTCGTCTCGGGCGGCATCGGGACGATCCGGTCGTTCACCTGGACCGACAGGTACGAGGAGGCGCTGACGGTGACGGTCTGGAAGGGGTCGTAGAGGGTGAACTCGCCGTCGTGCTCGTAGACGGTGAAGCTCCCTTCGGCGGTGCCCTCGTCGGTGCCGATGGTCACCGACACGGGTGACGGGAAGGCCGAGGAGCTCTCGGCCTGCTCGACCGACAGGAGGTCCCAGTCGCCGATCGCGTCGGGGTGCAGGAACGCGGCCGCCTCGCCGGCCGGGATACCGGAGTCGATGAAGCTGTAGGCCCGTTCGAGGTCCTTGTCGTGCACGGCCTCCATGAACGCGGTGACGGCCTCGACGGCGTTGGACGGCTCCCGCGCCTGCTGCCACACCCACAGCGGGAGGAGGGTCAGGGCCGAGAACAGCATGATCCAGCCGACGCGCAGGCCTTCGCGGCGGGTTCGGGACGCGAGGGCGTCGGTGGAGGACATGGGCACACCTCCGGGGATCGGGGCGGGGACGGACCGAGGATAGCGGCGGGCTGCCAGCTTGCGGCGCGTCGTTATGGTGCGGAGCGAGCCTTTGGAGGAGCCATGCCGCCGGACACCGACCGCACGACGCTGTGGCAGGAGCTGCGCAGTTGGCCGCGGTACGCGCAGTTCGGCTTCGCGGGCCTGTCCGCCGTCGTCTTCGCGTCGATGTTCCTGATCGAGCAGCTGTACGAGCCCGACTTCCCCGACGAGTCGACGTGGCCCGAAGGCGAGATCCCGGGCTCGATCGCGGTCGGCGCGGTCGAGGAGGCGGCCGAGGCGCCGGAGCTGCCCGAAGGGGTCGAGGCCTACCGCGGCGATCCGCTGTGGACGTCCGAGATCGCCGAGGAGGGCGACCAGGTCGCGCAGATCGACCAGGGGACGCTGCGGCTCGCGGACGGGCGTCTCGCGCTGGAGCGCGACGGCGCGACCGTCTGGGAGCACACCTGGGAGGAGTTCGGTCCGGAGATCGGCGTGGCCGGCGGGGTCGTCGTGGTCTCCGAGAGCTCCGGTGAGGACGCCGAGTGGCCCGGCCTCCAGGACACCGTCGCGCTCGACCTCGACACCGGCGAGGAGGTCTGGCGCGACCGGGAGGCCTCGTTCGTCACGGTCTTCTCCGACGCGGTCCTCATGACCGAGTGCACCGGGGCCCAGGACGATCACCTCGGCGACTGCACCCTCTACGCGAGGGACCCCGCCGATCTGTCGCTCCAGTGGTCGACGCCGACGTACGCCAGCGCCCAGGCCGCGACGGGCAGCTCCTGGACCGGCGAGCCGATGCCGGACCGGCTCCTGGTCGAGTCCTATCCGACCGGTCACGACAGCCGGGTCGTCACGGTCTACGAGGACGGCGAGAGCCTGGTCAGCGCGGCGGCGCAGGGCGGCGCCGCGGTTTCGGGCGACACCTTGATCGTCTACGACGACTACGACGACAACCCCGCGGACGGGTGCACGGCGCTCCTCAGCGGTCACCGCTTCGGCGGGAGCGGGCCGGCCTGGGAGGTCGAGGCGCAGACGCGCAAGACCGCCGACTTCACCTACTGCGGCGGCCTGCCGACCGCCGAGGCGCAGGAGGGCAGGCTGCCGTTGACGATCGACGGGGTGCCGTCGATCGTGGACGCCGCGACCGGCGAGACCGTGTGGGAGGCGCCGGCGGCGGGCCAGGCGATCGCGCTCGGCCCCGGAGGCGACGTGCTCGTGGTGGCGGACTGGGAGGCCGAGGCGGACAACCTGGTCGCCTACGACAGCGCCACGGGAGAGGAGCGCTGGCGTGCGAGTGCGGCCTTCGGCAGCGGCGACCGCGCCTGGGCGCTGGGCGCGACGCTGTGGCTGTACGGCGACGCGGGCATGTGGGGCTGGAGTTCCTACGAGGTGTACGCGTACGACCTGGGGTCGGGCGAGGGCGTCGCGCTGCCGGGGACGGCGGCGTACTTCGTCTCGGGCGAGATCGTCACGAGCACGGGCGACTACGATGCGCCGGTGTTGAGCGCGTGGCCGACCGAGGTCTGGTAGTCAGACCCTCGGGTCCGGTGCGGCGTACCAGCGCACGATCACCGGGCGCGAGCCGGGCGGGGCGTCCTCCGGTCCGTGGGTGAAGCGCCGCAGGAGCTTGATGTACTCCTCGTGGAACTCACGCAGCTCCTCGGCGGTCATGTGGCCGCCGCCGCGCGAGCCCTGGGTCCACTCCCGGGGCTCGCCGAGGAAGGCCGCGCGCACCAGGTCGACGTCCTCGTCGAACTGGGCCTGCTGCAAGGTCTCGGCGGTGGTCCGGTCCTCATCGGAGAGCGTCGACGGGTCCGGCATGCGCCGGTCGGCCCGGACGAGCCGCCACCAGCGCTCCCGGCCCTTGGCGCGCTCGCGCACCTCGGCGATCAGTCCGGCTTCGGCGAGGAGTCGCAGGTGGTAGCTGGTGGTGCCGGTGCTCTCCCCCACGGCCTGGCCGATCGTGGTCGAGTTGCCCGGGCCGTGGACGCCGAGGTGATGAAGGATCTTGCGGCGCAACGGGTTGGACAGTGCCTTGAGGGCCGCTGAGGAGTGTTCGACCGGTGCCTCCGACATGTCCAGAGCATACAGCCGGGGTCGGTGGGGCTCGGCCGTTCGCGAGAAAGTTGCAGAGAAATACTTGCAGAATAAATTCTGCATAGCTAAGCTCGACCCATGACCTCTCCACGCGCCGCGGGCGCCCTCCTCGTCCTCTCCCCCATCGGCATCCTCTTCGGCTGGTCGTGCATGCGCCTCATGGGCGAGGTCGGCGATGAACCCTTGTGGACCATCGGCCATCTCGTCTGGCTCCCCGCCTATGTCGCGCTCACGCTGGGGCTCGTCGGGATGTACCGGCTCATCGAATCCCCCTCGCCCGGCGGCCGCCTGCTCGCCGGATCCGGCCTCGTCCTGACGGTGCTCGGGGGTGCGGCCGTCTCCACTCAGATGGCCGTCGACCTGGTGGTCGGGTTCGCGACCGCGAACCGGCAGGACATGAGCGACATGTTCGACGCGGTCCAGGGCACGCCGGGCGTCGAACTCACCGTCTATGCGGTCGACCCGAGCCTGCTGTACGTCGGCATGCTGGTGCTGGCGGTCCACGCGGCGGTCCGGGGCCGCATCCCCGGTCTCAGCGGGGGGCTCGTCGCGGTGGCCGTCGTGATCGCGGGTCTGGACCAGGCGCTCGGCTTCCCGATGAAGCTGGGCATGGCGAGCGCGCTGGTCCTGTTGCTCGTGGCGATGGTGCTGACGCGCCGGCAGCTCATCGCGGACGGAAAACCGGCGGGCCGGGACGCCCCTGCGGCAGTACGGTAGCGGTTCGGCCGGTGCGAGGCCCGCACCGGCCCGACCGCCGCGAAACAGGGAGCCGACGTTGCCCATCAGATTCGTACTCGACTGCGACACCGGCTCGGACGACGCGATCGCGATCCTCGCGGCCGCATCGCATCCCGAACTGGAGGCGGTCGCGATCACGACGGTCGGCGGCAACGTCGCCCTCGAGCACGTCACCGCGAACACCCTGAGCGTGCTCGACCTCGTCGGCGCGGCGGTCCCCGTCTACGCGGGGGCCGACCGGCCGTTCCTGCGGCCCGACCTGCCGATCCCGCGCGACGTGCTCAACAAGGACGGCGAGTTCCAGCTGGCGCGCCTCGGCTTCCCCGAGCCGGTCTCGACCGCCCGGGCCGAGAACGCCGTCGACTTCCTCACCGCGTTCTTCCTCGACGACGCGAACGCCGACGTGACGCTGGTGGCGACCGGGCCGCTGACGAACCTCGCGGTCGCGGTCACGGCCGAGCCGCGGCTGGCCGGGCGCATCCCCCGGCTCGTGGTCATGGGCGGGGCGCACGCAAACGGGAACGTCACGGCGGCGGCCGAGTTCAACTTCTGGGCCGATCCCGAAGCGGCCGAAGTGGTCTTGAGCGCCGGCATCCCCGAGGTGGTCATCGTCCCGCTCGACGCGACGCACTCCGCGCCGCTGACCGAGCGCGACTGCGCCGAGTTCGACGCGATCGGCTCGCCCGCCGCCGCAGGGGCGGCGATGCTCCTGCGCCACCGGCTCGCGCACGACCAGGCCGCGGCGGTCACGGCGTCCTCGCCGGTCCACGACCCGATGTGCGTGGCCTACCTGGTGCGCCCGGACCTGTTCACCGAGAGCGTGCGGGCGTTCGCGAGCGTCGAGACCACCGGGGACCGCACCGTCGGCGAACTCCTGGTCGACACGCGGCCCTGGTGCCCCGAACCGCCGAACGCGACCGTCGCGCTGCGCGCCTCGGTCGAGGTCTACCGCGAGTTCCTGCGGACCGCGTTCGAAGCGGCAGATCGGGACGCACCGCGCAAATCAGCCTGAAATGCGAAGCGGCGGAGGGAAAGTCGCCGCCGTTTCGTTGAAATCGCCGCCGTCCGCACCTCCCGGTGACCGTTCGAACACGGCATACTGAAGCGATCCACATGGGACCCCCATGGCGACACGGCGGTTCCGGCCGCCGGGACCCGCGGCGAAGGACGGCACCGTGCAACTCGAACCCCTCATCACCGCGGGACTGGCGTTCTTCGGCACGGTACTGGCCGTGGCGGCGGGCCTCTGGCAGTGGCGGCGCACCCGGGCCCGCGAGGCGGGCGACATGTTCCGGACCCGGCGCGTCGAAGCGCTGCAAGAGGTCTGGACCGCGCTCACGGACATGGAGGAGCGGCTGCGGACCCAGGTGATGCAGGGCGACCCCGACAACCAGATGGCGTCGCTCCAGTACCAGGACCAGATCGCGCGCATCAACATGCTGCTGCTTCGGCAGTCGCCGTTCCTCCTCGAAGACGAGCAGGATCTCGCGCAGCGGTACGTGTACCGCCTCATCGAAATCAACACGATGATCCGCGTCGGCCCCCAGGACCGCGCGCTGGAGGACGCGACGGCGATGGGCCGCGGCGACTCCGGCTGGTGGAACACCACGCAGCAGCAACCCCCGCAGGCGAGCGTCGTCGCCTACGCCGCCACCGATCTCCAGCGCCTGCGCAGGGAGTTCGGCGGCCGGTACTCGGCGGTGGTGCAGGGCCTGACGCCTTGAGGCTCAGGGCAGCGCGAGGAGGCCGACCGCCAGCGCGGCCGCGCCGAGGCCGATGAGCTGGCCGCGGTGGAGGCGCTCGCCCAGGACTCGGCGGGCGAGCAGGACGGTGCCGGCCGGGTAGAGGGCCACGATGACGGCGACGACGGCGAGGTCGCCGCTGCGGGCGGCGAGCAGGAACAGCAGGTTCGCGATCGAGTCGAGGGCGCCCGCGGTCGCCGAGAGGGCGTAGGCGGGCCGTTCGGGCCCGAGCCTGCGGTGCCACAGCGCGGCGGCGGTCAGGGTGATCGCCGAGGCGACCGTCCGGCCGACGATCAGGGGCGCCACGCCGCTGTCGGCGGGCGCCTGGTGCAGGAAGACCAGTTGCAGGGCGATGGCCGCGCCCGCGCCGAACGCGAGCAGCAGCGCCGTCCGGGAGGCCCGGGAGGACCGCGCGCCGGGACCGGCGCCGGCTGGACCCGCGCTGACGAGCACCACCGCGACCAGTGCGAGCGGCAGGCCGACCATCCCGGCCGCGGCCAGGTGCTCGCCCTGGAGCAGGCCGACGCCGACCGGCAGGGCGGCGGAGACGAGTGCTGTGACCGGCGAGAGCACGTTCATCGGGCCGATCGCGAGGGTCCGGTAGAGCAGCACGAACGCGGCGGCCGAGGCGAGGCCCGAGGCCGCGCCCCAGGCCAGGGCCCCCGGGCTGAACGACGCGCCCAGGAGCGGCCACAGCAGCAGTTCGACCCCGAGGCTGGCGGGCGCCGCGATCATCACCGTGCGCAGCACGTGGGCCTTGCGCGCGCCGAGGCCGCCGAGGAAGTCGGCGCACCCGTAGGCGAGCGAGCTGCCCAGGGCCAGCACCAGTGCGATCACCGCAACCTCCGAGTATCATCAGAACGACCGAGTTAGATACTAGACCGACCGTCGTGGTTCATCAAACCGACCGCACGGTCGTTGCGGGTGATCCCGTCGACAGGAGGGCGCATGGCCGAGTCCGAAGGGGCGCTGCGGACGGTCGCGCACAACGTCAAGGCGGCCCGCACGCGCGCGGGACTGTCGCTCGACGAGTTGGGCCGCCGCGCCGGGGTCAGCAAGGGCGCGCTCGTCGCGCTCGAGAAGGCCCAGGGCAATCCGAACCTCACCACCCTGGTCCGACTCGCCGACGCCCTCGGGATCTCCGTGTCCGCCTTGATGGAAGGCGGTGCACAGGCCCCCGTCCGGGTCGTCGCATCCGACGAGGTGGAACCACTGTGGACGAGCGAGCGCGGCGGGGAGGCCCGCCTCATGCTCACCACCGCCGGCCCCGCCCCGGTCGAGGTCTGGCGCTGGCGGCTCGAGCCGGGCGACGAGTACCCCAGTCATCCGCACCAGTCCGGAGTCCGGGAGACCGTCAGCGTGATCGGCGGCCGGATGGTCCTGGTCGTCGACGGCGCCGAGTACCCCCTCGGAGCCGGGCACACCGCGACCTTCGCGGGCGACGTCGAGCACGCCTACCGGGGCGCGGGCACCGGGACGTGCACGCTCGTCATGACCGTGCACCTGCCGCCGGGACCGGGCGGCCGAAGCGCACCTTGACGCCGGGCGAGTAGAGCACGCTCACCGGGTCGCCGGCCGGCGCCGGCAGTCCGGCCGCGGCCACCAGGTCCTCGTCGCATTCGAGGAGTTCGGCCCGGTGCAGGGGCCAGCGCGGGTGCGCGTGGGGCAGGTATCGCGTGCGGCCGAAGGCGGCGTTGTGCAGTGCCCAGCGGGCCGTGAGGAAGTGCTCCAGCGCGGTCGGCTCGGCGAGTCGTTCGCCGATGCGCACGCCGATGCGGCTGCGCGCGCCCCGGGGGCCGGGCCAGCGCCGCGAGCTGGTGTAGGTGCGGCGGTCGCCGTCGGCTTCGACGTCCATGCGCGACCACACGTACGGGAGCCGGAATCCGATGCGGGCCAGTACGACCGGGATGAGGCGGGAGGCGTCGAGGGATCGGAAGACCACGCCGCGGCGGCCGCGTTCGTCCACTGAGTAGAGACGCACGTTGGTCTCGGGGAACGTGCCGAGGTAGGGGATGCCGGGGAGGTCGAACCAGCCGACGCGGTGCATGCGGAAGGCGATCAGTCCGACGTAGGCGGTGCCGTCGAAGGTGTCGGGCGTCGTGCCGGCGGGCAGCAGCGCGGCCACGTGCGCCGGGTCGACCGCCCAGTGGAGAAAGGCGAGGTCGAGCCAGGACTGGGTGAGCAGCGGCTTGGTGATCGGCGCGCGCGCGTCGGGGGTGACGGGTTCGGGCGGCGGGTTCGCGGACATCTGCTCAGCATGGCAGCTCCGCGCCCGTCGGACGCGGGTCTACCGGAGGCCGTCGAAGCCGCGGAAGAGCGCGTCGAGCGCGTCGAGCGCGACGTCGAAGCGCGTGCCGCCGGGTCGCGGGGCGGCTGTCGCCTCGCTGATGAGCGGGTACTCCCCCGGGTCGACGCCGGCGAGGTGGTCCTCCTTCTCGGGGGACGCGTGGGGGCTCGATGCGGCGACGAGGTGGCCGAGGACGAATTCGTTCAGCGAGTAGACGAGGTCCATCGCGGTGCGGAGGGGGAATCCGGCGGCGTGCAGTTCGGCGAGGCCGTGCTCCATGATGCGCAGGCTCTGGTCGGTGACGGCAGGGCGCGAGACGACCAGGGGCACGAGGCCGGGGTGGGCGAGGAGCGTGGTGCGCAGGACGTGGGCGTAGTCGCGCAGTCCCTCCTGCCAGGGCCTGCCGCCCGCCAGGGAGAAGTCGGCGCGCGCGAAGGCGTGTTCGACGAGGCCGTCCAGGAGCGCGTCCTTGTTCGCGAAGTAGTGGTAGAGGGTCATCGGCTCGACGTCGACTTCGGCGCCGAGCCGGCGCATCGACAGTTTGGCGAGGCCGTCGCGGTCGACCAGGCGCGCCGCGCCCTCGTGTACCGCGGTTCGGGTCAGGCCGGGACGCGATCGCCCTCTCGACGGCGATCCTCGGCGGGCTGGGCGCGCCGGCCTGGCTCGGCTGCGTCGCGGCGGTCGCCGCCGGGAAGCGCTGGGCGCGTGGACTGGTGACCGGCGCGTTCGCCGTCGGGACCACGCTGGCGCTGACGGCCGCCGCGCTCGGCGGCGAGGGCTACGGCACGATCCTGCCGCCCGCCTACAGGGCGCTCGTGATGCTGCCGAGCCTGGCCGGGCTCGCGGCCGTCCTCCTGGTCTGGCGGCGCGGAAGTTAGCAGCGCTACCGCGCCTTCTGGATCGAGCGGCGCACGAGCGTGCGCACGCCCGGCAGTCGCATGGAGCGCATCATCATCTCGCTCATCCAGATGTGGGCCTTCGTGGGCGGCGCGAACTGGACGATGCCCCTGCGGGCCAGGGCTTGTCGCTTGACGACCTCCGGGCGCAGTCGCGCCTCCCAGTCGGCGAGCGCGGCCGGGACGTCCCCGCCGTGCGCCTCCAGAGCGCCGCCGAGCCGGTCGGCGCCGGTGAGGGCAAGGGCCGCACCGTATCCGGCGAAGAGCGTGACGCACCAGGCCGCGTCGCCGAGCAGGACGACGCGGCCGCGGCTCCAGGCGTCCATCGCGATCTGGCTCACCGAGTCGAAATAGGCGGCGCCGGGGTCGTCGCGGAGTTGGGCGAGCGCGTCGGGCACGCCGCCGCCGAGGTCGCCGAAGGCGCGCGAGAGCGATTGCGCCGGACCGCTTTTCAGGTCCGCTTCGGTGTCGGTGCTGCGGTAGGTGAAGAACGCCGAGGACCGCCCCGGTCCCAGGTTGACGACCGCGGCGGTCCGGCGCGGGCCGATGAAGGTGGTGCCGCTGCCTTCGGCCAGGTCGCGCGGCACGCGGGACAGCGGGAAGGCGCCGACCATGTGGTGCAGGTCGACGCGGAAGCCGGACTCGGGTCCGAAGGCGAGGCGGCGGACGCTGGAGTGGAGGCCGTCGGCGCCGACCAGGAGGTCCGCGCGTTCGGTGGTGCCGTCGGAGAGTTCGACCTCGACGCCGTCGCGTTCGGACCGGATTGCCCGCACGGTGGTGCCGAAGCGGAACTCGGCGCTGTCCCGGACGGCCTCGTGCAGGACGGTCTCCAGGTCGCCGCGGAACACCGTCGTCATGCGGGTGCCGATCGCGGCCTCGACCACGGCGGCCGGGACCGCGAACTTGTGCGAGCCGTCGGCCCTGACGAGGATCGAGGTGAACGCGCCGAGGTCGTGTTCGGCAAGGGCCGGAAGCAGTCCCAACCGCTCGACCGCGTCGTAGCCGGTGCCGACGAGGTTCACCATGTAGCCGCTGCTGCGGCGGGTCGGCGCGCGTTCGACGACGAGCGCGCGCCATCCCGCGCGGTGGAGGCGCAGGGCGGCGGCCTGGCCCGCGATGCCCGCTCCGATCACGATCGCGCGCCGTCCGGTGTCGTCGGTGCCCATGGTCGCTCCCAACCTAGTATGAACAAGTGCTCATTCTCAGTATGAGCGATCGTTCAAACCAGGTCGACCGCACCCCCGACCGCTCGCCTATAGACTCGGACGCATGCCAAGAGGAGTCGCCATTCCCCAGCTCAGGCAGCAACTGTTCGCCGCCGCCGAGCTGGTGGTCGTCCGCGACGGGCCCGCGCGCCTCAGCAGCCGCGCCGTCACCGGCGAGGCCGGCGTCGCGACGGGACTGCTCCACGCGCACTTCGGCGACCTGGACGAGTTCCTCACCGCGTACGCGGTCGACCGGTCCTTCCTCGTCAGCGCCGCCGCCGCCGGACTGCCCGATCGCGCCGGACACGGCGAGGTCGCGCAGAACCTCGCCGAGGCTCTGGCGGTGATCCCCCGCACCCACCTCACCGTGCTCGCGCGGCTGATGGCCCTGCGCCCCGAACTGGCGGGCCGCGTCCGGACCGTGCTCGGCGACCGGGCCGCCGGACTCGACGCGATCGAGCAGGCCGCGACCGCCTACCTCACGGCCGAAAGGCGACTGGGACGGATCGCCGCGGACGCGGACCCGGCGGCGCTGGCACTGGCGCTCGTCGGCGTGCTCCACCACCTCGTGCTCACCGAGGACACCGGCGAGCGCCTGCGCCGAGCCGTCACCGCGGTCGTCAAGGGCGCCGAGGCGCCGCTTGAATCGCGGCCGTGAGCGCCGCCGGTACCCCGTTCCGGACCGTCGGGACTCCAGCCTGCTGTATCGAAACGGGCGCCCCGCCTCAATAGGCTCGTTTCATGCTCCAACACCCAACTGCCGCAATGGCACTGACCACCGCGCTCGTCCTGGCCGCGGCGCCCGCGGCCGCCGCGCACTGCCCCGATCCGGCGCTCGACGCCGACCTGCTCGACGCCCGCCTCGAAGCGTTCGCCGACGTCGGCGAGTACTCGGTGGTCGCCGAGGTCCGCGACGGCGACGAGACCTGGGCCGAGGCCGTCGGCACGCGCGCGTTCGACGATCCCCGCCTCGCCGAACCCGGCGACCGCGTGGGCATCGCCAGCGTCACCAAGTCGATGACCGCCGCGATCCTGCTCCAGCTCGAGGCGGAGGGCGAGATCGACCTCGACGACACCGTCGGGGACCACCTCCCCGGACTGCTCCCCTACGAGAACGAGCCGACCATCCGCCAGATCATGCAGCACCGCGGCGGACTCGACGAGTTCCTGCGGTACCTGTACCCCTCGCTGGCCGAGGACGACCTGTCCGACGTCCGCGAGCACTACCGGACCCATTACGAGCCAGAGGAACTCATCGCGCTCGGCACCCAGGGCCCGCTCCTCTTCACGCCCGGGGACGGCTGGTCGTACTCCAACACCGGGTACATGGCGCTCGGCCTCCTCATCGAGGAGCTGACCGGCGACACGCTCCGCGAGGTGATGGACGAGCGCGTGTTCGAACCCGCCGGCATGGACGACGCGTACCTGCCCCGCGACGACACCTCCGGATTCCATGGGCCGCACCTGACCCCGTACGTGTCCACCGGCGAAGCCGACGAGCCCTATATGGACACCACGGAGCTGTCGACCACGCAGCTGTGGGCGGGCGGCGGCGTGGTCGCCGACGTGAGCGACGTCAACGAGTTCTACCGCGCCGTGTTCGACGGGACGCTGCTGGACGCGGACCAGCTCGCCGAGGCCACCCGGTTCGAGGACACCGGCGGCGACGACCGCTACGGGCTCGGCCTGTTCGCGAAGACCCTCCCGTGCGGCGACGAGATCTACGTCGGGCACACCGGCGACACGCTGGGCCACTCGACCTCGTCGTTCCACTCCTCGGACGGGCAGCGCCAGATCACGGTCACCTGGAACATCGACGACCGCCACGACTACTTCGACGAGGACGCCTTCGACGCGGCCTTGGAAGGCCTGCTCAGCGCGGCGCTCTGCGAGTAGCGGTATGCACGGTGAGGGCCGCGCCGGGCAGCGCGGCCCTCACGCTTATCGTCAACCTTTGTTGACGATAGGAAAGTCGTCAACTATGGTTGACGCATGGATGTCGAAGCGTTCACGGCCCTCGCCGCGGCGACCGCCGATCCCGACCCGTTCGAAGGATTGAAGGCGGTGGCCGCCGTCAGGGCCGAGGTCGAGCGCCGCGAAGCCGTGCTCGTGCGGCGCGCGCGCAACGACGGCGCCACCTGGGCGCAGATCGCCGCCACGCTGGGCGTCTCCAAACAGGCCGCGCACAAGAAGCACGGCGGCCGAGGACTGCTGGGAGGCCGGTCGTGATCGCGGGCGACGAGCGGCTCGCCGCCGAACTCGCGGCGATCCTGGGCGGGCGCCACCGGGTGGCCGCGGCTGCCGTGGTCGACCGCGACGGCGTGACGACCGCGAGCATCGGCGCCGGCCTCGACGCCGACTACGAGATCGGATCGATCGCCAAGGGCGTCACCGGACTCCTGTACGCCGACGCGATCGAACGCGGCGAAGTCACCGCCGAGACGCGCCTGCGCGACGTGCTGCCGCTCGAAGACGTCCCCGCCGGCGGCGTGACGCTGGGATCGCTCAGCACGCACCGGTCGGGCCTGCCGTCGCTGCCGTCCGCCGCGCGACCGCTGCGGCGCACCATCGCCCTGTGGCGGCACGGGACCAACCCCTACGGCGAGGACCTCACGCAGCTCCTCGACCAGGCCCGGGGCGTCCGGCTCGGGAGACCGAGGCCGCGCTATTCGAACCTCGGCTTCGAGCTGCTGGGCCACGCCGTCGCCAGCGCCGCCGGCACGACCTACGCCGAACTGCTCCGCGAGCGGATCACCGCCCCGCTGGGGCTCGATGACTGCTACGCCCCGGCGTCGCCGGGCGCGCTCCGGTCCGGGGCGCTGATCGGCACGGATCGCCGCGGACGGCGCCGGGAACCGTGGACCGGCGAAGCCCTCGCACCCGCCGGCGGCATCAGGGCCACGATCGGCGCCATGGCCGCACTCACGAGCGCGCTGCTGGAAGGGACCGCCCCGGGCACTGCGGCGCTCGATCCCGTCGCGCCGTTCGGCATCGGCTCCCGCATCGGCGCCGCATGGATCACGATCGAGCCGAAAGGGCACGCCATCACCTGGCACAACGGCGGCACCGGCGGATTCCGGACCTGGACGGGACTGGACCGGGGCGCGGGCCGGGGCGTCGTGGTCCTCTCGGCCACCGCCGTCCCGGTCGACCGCCACGGATTCAAGCTCTTGACCGGGAGCCGGGTACCGGTCTGAAGCCGACCGGCGAAAACCCGATTGGCAGGCCGCGCCCGGATGCCTAGCCTGAAGCCGATGAAGACGACACTCACCGCCGACGCGATCGCGCAGGCGATGCGCGAACGCCACGGCCGGATCACCGACTGGAAGCCACTGGCCGAAGGCGAGGTGTCCCAGGCGTTCGCCTTCCGCGCCGACGGCCGCGACCTCGTCGTACGCGTCGGCCCGCGGCGTCAAGGGTTCGACAAGGACGCTTGGGCGGCAAGGCGAATGCCCAAGGAGGCGGTCCCGGTGCCCGAGGTCCTGGAGATCGCCGAACTCGACGAAGGCGTCTACTGCTGCGTCTCCGAACGCATGGGCGGCGTCCACCTCGAGACCTTGGGCGAACCTCAGCAGCGGCGGCTGACACCGGCGGTGCGAGCGGTCGTCGACGCCATCGCGGACGTCGACCTGCCAGATTCGGAAGGCTACGGCTCCTTCGACGCCGAGACCGAGAACGGCCCGCACGAGACCTGGGCCGGGCACCTGCGATCCCTGCTCCCCCACGACTGGAGCGGCCTCCAGACCGAGGCCGACACCGCGCTGGCGGACGAGCTGACGGCGATCGCCGTCGAGATTGCGGCCGCGCTCCCCGTGACCCGGCAACTGGTCCACGGCGACCTGAACCCCCGCAACTTCACCGTCGAGGGCGACCGGGTCGTCGGCGTCTTCGACTGGGAGGCCGCCGTCATCGGCGATCCGACCTGGGAGATCGCCCGATACCTGCTGTGGGCGCCGGTGCTGCCGAGCACGCGGATCCAGGCCGAATACGACCTCGACCGCCTGCCCGACGAACCCGGGATCGCCGAGCGGGTGCGGTCCCTCGTCATCGTCAACGGCCTGTGGGCGCTGGACATCTACCGGCGGCAGGGGCGGACGGACGCGATGGAGCTGATGCTCAACCGCGTGCACGGCTTCCGCGAGGACCCGCCGGGGCTGACCGAAGGGCGCGACACCTACTGGATGCGGCTGCTCAAGCCCGGAACGAGGAACGGCTAGCGCCTCGACTGCCGCAGCATGATCGAAGTCCCCAGAGCCTCAACCCCAGGAATGAAGAGGTCGCCGTCGGCGCTCCTGCGCAGGGCGACCCCCTCGGACCGGAGATGATCCTCAGCCAGAGAGAGATCGGCGACCTCGACGGTGCAGGCGCTGAGGCCGGGCACCGCGTGCGGCACTTCGCCGGGGAGGCGTTCGGCCAGTCCCGCCGGAGTGGTGAGGGTGACGCGGCTGGCGCCCAGATCGAAAGCGGCCGTTCGCTTTTCAAGACTCGGGGAGCGGTCCAGGTAGCGCTCGTAGCGTTCGACGGCGGAGCGGAACCGCGAATCCTCGAGGCAGATCACGACCTCGGCCAGACCGGTGGCGCCGTTCGGGTGGACGAGCCCCTGCTGCGCGTCGAGGAGCTCGGCGGGCGCGTCCTCGGCGACGCCGACCCGCCCTTCGGGAACCATGCCGGCCGTCTCGTCAACGTCCAGGAACCTGACGTCGGCGAGGACCGTGCCCTCAGCGGTGGCGAGGGGCCGCTGAGCGGCGCGGACGCCGCTGTGGCCGATGCCCTCGGCCTCCCACCGGGCGGCGGTCGCGTCGGCGTCGCGGGTGGCGAAGACGAGGATGTGGGCGCCTTCGGCGACGTCCAGCCGGGCGGCGAGGTTCGCGACGGTCCGCGTGATCACGGCCCTGGTCGCGTCCAACTGGTCGTCCGGCACGGATAGCGGCACCAGTACGGCGTCTGCGGGCAGGCGGTTCCGTTCAGGGGCCAGCGCGAGCAGTTCGATGAAGCTGCGGGGGAAGTCGGCATGGGTGTTGCCGGCGCCGACCGGCTCGGGCGGTTCACCCGGTGTGCGCGGAAGCGCGGGAAACGCGGGCGGCCCGACGTGAAACCCGAGGCGCCGGTAGGCGTTCAGGGCGGCGTCCATGTCGCGGACTATGAGACCGATGTGGTGGATGCCGGTGATGTCAGCCATGGGGTGGCCCTCCTCTAAGTCGGCGGCAGGGCCGTATGCGGTGCGGCGGAACGCATCCGCCAGTTTCGTGAAGGCCGCGACGACCTCAGGCGCCGCGGCGAGATAACGCTCGGCCGCAGGAGCCTCCGCTGGCTCGTAGGCACGTCGGACGACGCCGGCGAGCTGGTCGGCGCGATATTCGAGCGTGCGGCCCGGCTGAAGCGGCTCGCTCGCGAAGAACCCGTAGGCGACCGCCTGGATCCCGTAGTCGACGTCCGCCAGATCGATCCCGGCCCGCAGCAGCCGATGCTCGGCCAGGACGCCGAGGTACTCACGTGCGGCGATCCCCTTCGACCGAAGCAGTTCGGAGCGCTCCCGCTCCCGTGCGAACGCGTCACGATCAGAGGCACCGAAGAGCACCGCGAGAACCGGCCGCCGCATGGCCTCGAGAAAATGCCGCCGCAGATATCGATGCGGAGCGGCCTCCGTCGGCTCAGCCCGGACGGCGTCCACGACTACGTCGAGCATCGAGGCGGCCTCCCGGGCACCGACGGCCAGCAGCAACTGGTCGCGGCCCGCCCAGTGCAGGTACACGGTGCCCTTGCCGACGCCGGCGCGCGCCGCGACATCCTCGATCCGGATCCGACTCGACCTGCCGCTGACCAGCAGCGCCACCGCGGCGTCGAGCAGCGCGTCAGCCCGCCTGCCCAAATCGGCTCGCTGCGTCCGCATGAGAACCCCCAAACTCATGACCACAATACCCATCCAGTCACGAGTCTCCACCAAGGGCCCAACGACCACCCACCGCAGCAAGAGGTACCATGTACACCGCCCCGGGCCCACCGACCCGGCGCCAGGCCCGGTATTCCAACTGGCAGAGAAGACGGATTCAAAACCCGTACAGTGTGGGTTCGAATCCCACCCGGGCTACGATCTATATCCCCAGGTCAGGGGCGTGCAACCGCCGTTCACCAGCGCTAACGCTGGCCAACGGCGGTCTTTCATTTGGCGGCTGTGTGCGGCCAATAGCGGCCGCTGGCAAGATTCCGTGGATGGACGGTGGATGCAGATCCAGGGATCCCTGAGCCAGCGGGGCGCGAATAACGATCCTTTGCGGCACGCAGGCCAGACCCATTCTTGCTATCCACTGGGCCAAACCAGCAGCCGTACTCGGCATAGATCCATGCCAGATCGGTCGAGAAAGGGACGCTAGCACCTCAAGTCGGTTTGGAGGACAGCTTTGTCCGTTACGGGAGCCGTTCTCGCAGGTAAATCATACCATGATGTAGTTACTATTGGTCAACGATGGGCATCGATAGTCATGGTTTTCAGATCCCAATGGCTGGTTTTTGGCTGGTAGAAGGCGTCCACATCGGCCTTTGCTTCCGCGGTTCGCAACCGTAACAGGAATACTATCCGCGGACGCTAAAGGCTGTCCCGTAAGCACCTGCGCGGGCATGACGGGTGGGCTGACGCGCGGCATAGGGTGTGCATCTGAGGACGGAGGCGCTCACTTGATCGGACGATTGCAGCAGGGGAACGTCACCGTCTATTACTTCCCGCCCGGGCTCCGGTTCGAGACGCTGTCTGAGGGACAAGACCTGGGGTCCGCAGGGCTTCTCTACGATGAATCCCCGCTCCTGGACTCGGACATCGCCCGTCGCATCCTTTTCACGACTGGGGACCGGCCTTTCCCGGCTGCTGACTGTTCGCCAGATCGCGGCCCTGTTCGGGACCTCGAAATCAGCCGCTGACCGCATCATCGACGACCTTGCCCCAAAGCTCGCACTGCGGCCCCGGCAGCGCTATGCACCCGGGACCGTCCTGATCGTGGACGGCACCCTGGTACCGACCCGCGATAGGTCCATGGCCGCGAAGTCAAAGAACTACCGGTACTCGACCAACCATCAAGTTGTCATCCACGCCGAGTCCGGCATCGACCACGCCACCCGCACCGCCACCGTGATCGCTGACGGCGGCTACCCCGGGACCCGGGCGGTCATCCCACACCGCCGCATCGCTAAGGACGAGTCACTGATCGGTTGGAAGGAAGCACATAACGCCTCCCACCGGCACATCCGTGCCCAGATCGAGCACACCTTCGCGAAGATGAAACGCTGGAACGTCCTGCGCGACTGCCGCCTACGTGGCGACGGTGTCGCTGAAGCGATGTCCGGCATCGCCCGGCTCCACAACCTCACTCTCACAGGCTGAACCACGGCTCGATAAACAGCATTGTCCTTGACTCGCAATACTTACGGGACAGCCTTTAGGGTCCGACCTCCAAGCAAAGGCCTCCTGGCCTCCTGGGATGTCGAGGCGTTCTCGATCCTGTGCGACGCCGTGATCCAGTACCGGCAGGCATCGAAGTTGGTCACGCAGGCTGGAGTGCTCATCAAGACCCGCAAGGACTCAGCCGTGATGGACCCGCCATGCAGATCGTCCGCGTTTGCTCGCAGAAGATCCGGGGTCTACGCGAAGGAGTTCGGCCTGACCTCGTCCGCCAGGAGGTGATGATCGCGTGGGGCCGATGGCCTCGACGCCGCGAGACTCCTCTCTTTAGCTCCCCGTTTGCAGGCACACCTTTGACCAGAATTCCTGCCGAAAGCGCGGCGACCACGTTCTGCAATGACCGAGTCGCGCACGTCCTCGCCTTCTTCCGAGAGCTGCCGTGCCACAGTCTTCCTGCCCTCGGACCGAACCTTGCCCACGAATGGATGATCATCGACGAGGTCACTGCACTGCTTCTCAACCGCGTCCCTGGCCCCCGTCCAGGCGCCCGCATGAGCTGACAGCGGTTCCAACCGAGACTTACGAAGCAGGAGTGTTCGGCGCTTGCTCGCGGACTGCACTACGAGTGCAAGACACTTATGCCTCCCTACCGGCGGAACGCGCAGTGGTCCCCGGGGTTCCATTCGGGGTGGGTCATGGGCCTCTCCTCACAGTGGGGTCGTGCGCTGGGCACGACGAAGGCCCGCGCGCCGGAAGGCGTGCGGGTGCGAAGCGAACATGTGGCGGCATGCGTCCGGTGCTGGGCCCAGCAATGCTGGACGCAGCAGCGGATGCAGGTGCTGCGGTGGTAGGTGAGCTCGGTAGCTTGTCGCTGCCGAAGATCACTGGGTCCGACCAGGATGCTGGTGGGAGGTCCGGCGATGGTCCGGTGCGGGCAGGCGCGCCTGCAGCTCAAGGATCTGCGGTTGTAGAAATGGTGACCTTGTATATAGGCAGGGTGCGCGGCCATTTCCGCGGAGGGTGCGCGAGGGTGCGCGCACCCAACCCAGTACTAGGATCCGTTACGACCTGCATCTTCCGTTTCGGCGCCCCAGGTGGTGGGAGACGCCGCCGCGGGCCAGACTGCGCCCGAGAGCGTGTCCTTTCCGGTGGAGCCGCCCGTGCCCTTCAGCGTGTTGAACACGGCCTTGATCGACTCCAAATGCAGCCCAGGCTGATCGGCGATCGTGGCGCGGGCACTGGTGACGTCTTGGCCGTCGCCGGTGATGGTGTGCACAATGTCTCGGCGCAGACAGCGATGCGGGAGCTTCAGGGCATGGGCGTACGGGTCCGCTGTGCGGCGCCGCGACTGTGTCGTCGGCGAACCAACCTGCACGCGATTTGCGCCATCGAAGGTCCTTGAACGGACCTTTCAGCCGTTGGCAGTCACCGAGTTGCTCGAGTTGGGCGATCGGGTCAGGATCAGATCCACCAGAGCATCTTGAGATCACTTTCGGATTACCTTGGGGTCCGTTCACGACTACTCGAACAGCATGTGTCACCTTCAGGGCGCCGGACCGACCGAAGATGGTTCCGCCGTCGTCGAATCTGGCGGAGGTGGATCACGCCGAGGGCTCGGCAGGAGACCCGGAAGTGATCGGAGTATCTCCGGCCGTTCCCTCGGCTTCGTGTCGCGAAGGGCGATCGACACGACGTAAGCGCGGAAGGCCCCGGAAACGGCAGCGGCTACGGCGATCCAGGGGCCGAGCGAGGAGAAGTCCATTCACCAATTCTTCCCTAGATTTTGAGGACTTCCCGGTCACAGCACGACCGCCTCCATCCGAACGTAAATTACTTATTAGTAACATTCATCGTCTCAGAATTCGGCAGGATCAACAGTTCTTCACGCCAGCCCCTTCTCCCTCCGGAATCGCGGCGAACACCTCGCCCCCTTCGTGCCTGCACGCGTGGAATGCCCTATTTCAGCAAGTATGGACCGCGACAGGCGCGTAGTTCCGTAAATCACGCACCGGCATAGCGTTCTTAGCTGGGTGGCGTGGGACGTGTCTGATTTACTCTTCTGGTCCCGATATGGACGATTCTGAAATCCATGCGGTGGGATCGCCTTGGAGGCCTTGGTTCGCCCTGCGCGAGGAGTGCCAGAGCAAGCCGGAAGAGGTCGACGACTCAGTCTCTATACCCTCGAGTCAGTTACCTGATGCGGGTGGTGCGGGCGCGGCGGAGTTGGACACTGACCGGTCGGGACTCGAAGTCGTGGTAAAGGTGCTTCGGCTTGTCCTCGGTTTCGGCACCGGTCAGGATTCAGTATTTACATCGGAGTCCCGCGTGCATACAATTCGATCCATGAGACGCCACCACAGGTTTCGAGGACATCGAAAGCTGCATGCTCGCGCTTTAATCAGACTGTTCGCCACATTGATCGCACTCATCGTGGTTTCAATATTTCTTTGGCGATACACGGACGGCAGTGGAGGGAGCAAGGCCGCCGCAGTTCTCACTACGACGCTTAGAACTGGTTTCGAGTTTCTGGAAGATCGGGGTCCGTTCCTGGACGCGGTGATGATCTCAACAGGGCGATAGTCTGACGCGCGTGAATCATGTGTTTCGTGATGCGATGCGGCTGATGCGAAGCCATAGCCCGCAGCGCCAGGAGGACGGGTTCCACACGTTGCTTCCCGCGGCGAGCGAGCACCTCGACGAGCTGCTCGAGGAGTTTCAGGCTGAACGCGACGATCACGGGCTGCGTTGCTGGCTGCTGGAGCTGATCGGTGAGGCAAGGTCGAACAAGGGGCTGCCAGTACTTGTGGACCAGCTCGGTTCACCCGATGAGGCGCTCCGGGGCTGGGCCGAGCATGGACTTCGACTGCTCGACA
>NZ_FNAD01000022.1 GCF_900101745.1 Glycomyces harbinensis
GGGGGGTGAGGGGGTTCCGGCGGCTCGGGCGGGTGCGGGGGGTGCGGAGGGTGGGGAGGATGCGGCGGATTCGGGGGGTGCGGCGGGTGCGGAGGGTCCGGGGGGTTGGGCGCGTCGGGTTCGGGCGGTTCGGGATAGCCCGGGTACGTCGGATAGGTCGGGTCGTCGGGATATCCGTGGCCGCGCTCGGCCTCGGTCCCCTGCGCGGTGTCGGTGCCGCCGTCGAAGGCCAGCGCGAGCGCGGGCAGCACCGTGAGCGTCACGGCCGCGATGACCAGGGCCAAAAGGCGCCTCATGAGGCCCCCATACCCGTTTCAAGGTGTTCATTAGGATTCACGGTGATTATTCTGCTTTACGAAGTTTGGTGAAATCAATGGCCATTTGGTGGCAAGGGTTGCTCTTCGCTCTCGTGGTGGTCGCGGCGGCCAGCGTCGTCGTGGCGCTGCTCCAGCGTTTCGCTCCGCCGACGACCCGGGGGCACAACAACGAGCTCGGCACGACGCTGTTCGAGCTGCTGACGGTCCTGTACGCGATCGTGCTGGCATTCGTGCTGATCACGGCGTGGGAGGACAAGAACGAGGCCGGGCACGTGACCTACAAGGAGGCGAACGAGCTGGTCGACGTCTACTGGTCGGCCGCGGCGCTCGAACCCGACCAGCGCGACGACGTGCGCGCGGCGGTGCGGGCCTACACCGACGAGGTGATCGCGGTCGAGTGGCCCGCGATGCGCGACCAGGACCCGATCACCTCGGAGGGCCTGATGCTGCTCGACGCGATGCGGGCGCCGGTCGCGGCGGTGCAGACCGACGAGGACGCGGTCCAGGCGCGCCTGGACACCACGCGGGACGGCGTCCTGTCGGTCGAGGAGTACCGCACGGAGCGGCTCTTCCAGGCGCAGCGCGGGCTGGGGCCGGTCATGTGGACCGTGCTGGTGCCCGGGGCGCTCCTGGTGTTCGCGGTGATGCTCACGCTAGGCACGCCGACCCGCAAGTACCAGTACGTGCTGGTGGGGCTCATCTCCGGGATGGTCGCCCTGATGCTGTTCGCGGCGTACCAGCTCGAGTACCCGTACAGCCGCAGCGGGGCCACCGACCCGGCCGCCTACGAGGCGGCGATCGACCGGTTCGACGTGATCGATGAGCAGTATACGCATTGATGACCCGTCTGGGTGAAATTTTCGATTTCGTCCCCATAACGAGTTAACATGCTAGATGAGATATAACCGCCTCAACGTGAGGAAGTGTGCAACATGACCGATGCCGTTGTCGAAAGCACTCCCGCAGTACCTGAGCAGGCCGCGAACGGGCAGCACCCCGCCACCAGCCTCAGCACCGCCGCAGCGCGGAACCTCGCCACCACCACCAAGTCCGTCCCGCAGATGCAGGAGATCACCTCCCGGTGGCTCCTGCGGGTCCTGCCGTGGGTCCAGACACAGGGCGGCGCCTACCGCGTCAACCGGCGCCTGACGCACACCGTGGGAGACGGCCGGGTCGAGTTCACCACCGAGGGCGACGCCGTGCGCGTCATCCCGACCGAGCTGGGCGAGATCGCGCAGCTGCGCGGGATCGACGACGAGGAGGTGCTGTCCGCGCTCGCCGACCGCTTCGAGCAGCGCGAGGTCGGCGCCGGGGAGCGCATCGCCGAAGAGGGCCGCCCGGTCGACGGGATCCACCTCATCGCCCACGGCCGCGCCGAGCAGTTCGGCTCCGGCCCGTTCGGGGACCAGTCCTCGCTCGGCCGCCTGGTCGACGGCGACCACTTCGGCGAGGAGCTCCTCACCGAGGACGCGCCGACCTGGGACCACGACGTCATCGCCGCGACCCCGATCACCGTCCTCACCCTCCCGGCCGCCGCGGCGGCCGAGCTGGTCGACCGCATCCCGGCGCTCGCCGCGCACCTGGAGCGGTACAAGGCGGGCCGGTCGGCGAAGGCCAACAAGCACGGCGAGGCCGCCATCGCCATCTCGGCGGGCCACACCGGCGAACCGGACCTGCCGACCACGTTCGTCGACTACGACCTGGCGCCGCGCGAGTACGAGCTCTCCGTGGCGCAGACGGTCCTGCGGGTCCACACCCGCGTCGCCGACCTCTACAACCAACCGATGAACCAGATGGAGCAGCAGCTGCGGCTCACCGTGGAGGCCCTTCGCGAACAGCAGGAGGACCAGCTGCTGAACAACCGCGAGTTCGGGCTCCTGCACAACGCGGCGCTGAGCCAGCGCATCCCGACCCGCTCGGGCGCGCCCACGCCCGACGACCTGGACGACCTGCTGAGCCGCCGCCGCGACACGCAGTTCATGCTCGCCCACCCGAAGGCGATCGCCGCGTTCGGACGCGAGCTGAACAAGCGCGGCCTGTACCCGACGCCGACGCTCGTCGAGGGCCGCGAGGTCCCCGCCTGGCGCGGCGTCCCGATCCTGCCGTGCAACAAGATCCCGATCAGCTCGGCGCGCACGACTTCGATCATCGCCATGCGGACCGGCGAGGACAACCAGGGCGTCGTCGGCCTGCGCCAGGTCGGGCTGCCCGACGAGTACGAGCCGGGCCTTTCGGTGCGGTTCATGGGGATCGACGAGAAGGCCGTCATGTCCTACCTGGTCAGCGCCTACTACTCGGTCGCGGTCCTGGTCCCCGACGCGCTCGGCGTCCTCGAGCACGTCGAGATCGGCCGCTAGGCCCCGAGGCTCCGGGGCGGCCGCGAACGCACCACCGCGGCCGCCCCGGACCCGTACGACGCGCCCATCGATGCCGTTCCCTCCGAACGACCTGCCGCCCAGGGAGGCCCCATGACCGTGCTGACCGACCGCTTCAGTGCCAACCACACCGCCGAACGCGACGCCATCGACGCCGGGCTGCGGAACGCCGCGGCCAGGCTCCCCGCCCCCGCCGCGCGGATCGCGGCCTACCACTTCGGATGGACCGACGAGGCGGGCGAACCCGCGCACGCCAGCTCGGGCAAGGCCCTGCGCCCGCTGCTGACGCTCCTGGCGGCGAAGACCGTCTCGGGCGACTGGCGCTCGGCCGTCCCGGCCGCCGTCGCGGTCGAGCTGGTCCACAACTTCTCCCTCATCCACGACGACATCATCGACCGCGACTGCCTGCGGCGACACCGCCCGACCGCGTGGAAGGTCTACGGGGTCAACGACGCGATCCTCGTCGGCGACGCCCTGCACGCGCTCGCGTTCGAGGTGATCGCCGAGGCCGGCGGCGACCGGGCACCGGCCGCCACGGGCCTGCTCGCCCAGACCGTGCGGGCCCTCATCGAGGGGCAGCTCGCCGACACCCGCTTCGAGGAGCGCGACCATGTCGCGCTCGACGAGTGCGTGGCCATGTCGGAGGCCAAGACCGCCTCGCTCATGGGCTGCGCGACCGCGCTCGGGGCCCTGTTCGGCGGCGGCACGCCGCAGCAGGTCGACGCCCTGCGGGACTTCGGGTGCCGCCTCGGGCTGGCCTTCCAGCACGTGGACGACCTGCTCGGGATCTGGGGCGACCCGGACGTCACCGGCAAGGCCGTCTACTCGGACCTGCGCAACCGCAAGAAGTCGCTGCCGGTGACCGCCGCGCTCGGCTCGGGCCGCCGGGAGGCGGCCGAGCTCGCGAGCCTCTACGGCGCCGCCGGGCAGTTGAGCGACGCCGAACTGCACCGGGCCGCCGAACTCGTGGAGGCCTGCGGCGGCAGGGAGGCGAGCCAGAGCGCGGCCGCGTCCCTCACCGAGGCGGCCGCCGGCGTCCTCATGGCGCAGCGCCTCCGGGGCGAAGCGGTCGAGGAGCTCACCAGTCTGGCCGCGAGCACGGTCGGCCGGGTCTGGTGACCGCGGTCCGCCGGGTGCTCCTGCCCGCGCCGCGGTCGTTCTGCGCCGGGGTGGAGCGGGCGATCGAGATCGTGGAGCGGCTCCTGGAGCAGCACGGCCCGCCCGTGTACGTGCGCAACCAGATCGTCCACAACACCCATGTGGTGGCCGACCTGGAGTCGCGGGGCGCGGTGTTCATCGCGGAGCTGGACGAGGTCCCCGAGCACGCCGTGGTGGTCTTCAGCGCCCACGGGGTGGCCCCGGCGGTCGAACGCGAAGCGGCCGAGCGGGGCCTGGACGCGGTCGACGCGACCTGCCCGCTGGTGGCGAAGGTCCACGCCGAGGCGAAGCGGGCGGCCGACGCGGGGGACACGGTGATCCTCATCGGGCACGAGGGCCACGAGGAGGTCGTCGGAACGCTGGGGGTCGCGCCCGAGCGGACGGTGCTCGTCGAGAGCGCCGCGGCCGTGCCGGCCTTGGAGGTCGACGACGCCGCGAAGGTCACGTACCTGAGCCAGACCACGCTGTCGGTGACCGAGGTGGAGCAGATCGCCGGGGCGCTGAAGGACCGCTTTCCGAACATCAAGGGGCAAGGCGCCGAAGACATCTGCTACGCCACCAGCAACCGCCAGGCGGCGGTCGCCGCGGTGGTGGCGGAGGCGGACCTGGTCCTGGTGGTGGGCTCGGCGAACTCCTCGAACTCGAACCGCCTGGTGGAGCTGGCGGCCGAGGCGGGCGTGGCGGCCCACCTGATCGAGGACGCCGGGCAGATCGAGCCGGCGTGGATCGAGGGCGCGCGGACGATAGCGGTGACGGCCGGGGCGTCGGCGCCGCCGGCGCTGGTGGACGAGGTCGTGGCCGCGATCGGTGCGACGGGCCCGGTCGAGGTCGTGGAGCGGCCGGTGACCGAGGAGACGCAGGAGTTCCTGCTCCCCCAGCGGCTCCGGTCAGACGATCGGCGAAGGCTCGGATCGGCCGGCGCCCGCGACGAGTGAAGGGCCGGCGGTCGAGGTGCACCGTGCCGCGGTCCTCGTCCTGAAGGCTCGAGCCGCGGCGATCGGATCATCGCTGGTGAAACCGCACGGGGCCCGGCCGCGCATGGCGCGGCCGGGCTTTCCGGTTTCCTGAGTGTGGCTTACGGGTTGTGGAACTGAAGCTCGGGCCATGCGTCGCTCGGGCCGCACAGGATCGGTTCGCGGTCGCCCCTCAGGTGCTGGTCCACGAAGGCGGTCACGAGGGACCGGGAGATCTCGTTGCTGCGGAAGCCGTCGAGTTCGTCCTGGTTGAGTCCGGCCTGCTCGCCGAGCGGTCCGAAGTCGGTCATGGAGCTGTGGGTGGTCCCGTCGACGGTGATCCAGCGCTTCCAGTCGTCGAGGCGCTTCCAGGCCTTGGACCAGGTCTTGTCGTCGCCGGGCTGGCCGTGGACTTCGGCGCCGACCATCATGAAGGGCCGGTCGAGCTTGTGCGGGTCGAGGGCGAAGAAGGTGCCGTCGAGGTTGAAGCCGGCGTCGAAGCGGTCGTCGTCGGCCATGACCCGGTGGCTGCCGGCGCCGCCGATCGAGTGGCCGCCGACGGCGATGCGGTCCTCGTCCACGCCGAGGCCCTCGGGTGCGGGAGTGTCGTCGCCGGTGAGCCGGTCGACCACGAAGGACAGGTCCTCGGAGCGGTTCGGCACCAGGGTCTCGGTGTCGAGGTCCTCCTGAGTGCAGGTGAGGCATTCGGTGGTGCGGCCGTCGGGGAAGGTGATGGGCGCTTCGTAGTTGTGGCCGACCGCGGCCACCGCGTAGCCGCGGCTGGCCAGCTCCTCGCCGAGTCCGGTGAGCGTGGCGCGTGGGAACGAGAATCCGGGAGACAGGACCACGAGCGGCAGGTCGCCGGCGTCGGCGAGCGGTTCGGCGCCGGTCACCGAGTTCGTCTCGACCGAGGCGAGGAGTTCGCCGGGCAGTTGCAGCTGGGCGCCGAAGAGCGCGCCTTCCTCGGGGGTCATGTACGGGGCGGTCGCGCCCTCGGTCTGGCCGGTCGGGTACCACATGGTGACCATGAGCTCCCGGTCCTCTTCGGGGACCCACACGTCGGCGCGGTCCTCGTCGACGAGGCGGAACTGGGTGGTGCCGGTGGCGTACTCGCCGCCCGGTTCGGGGACCGCCAGCGCGGCGGTCTCCTGCGGGTCGGCGGTCTCGGCCGTGGCGGCGTCGAGGGTGAAGGCTCCTGTCCCCGCGGCGAGTGCCGCTGCGGTCGTTCCCAGGAGCGCGTTTCGCATCGAGCGTCTCAAGGATGCTTCCTATCCGGTGGGAGGTGGCGCGGGCCCGAATCGGGCCCGCTCCTCCACGGTAGGTGCGCGGGGTCCTTGTCCCCCTGGGTAATTCGACCAGAGTGGGTAGGTCTTTCTACCGATCTTTCGGGCCCGCCGGCCCTGAAGGCCTAGGGGGCGGGGGCGATCTTGACGGCGCAGACCTTGAACTCGGGCATGCGGCTGATCGGGTCGAGCACGTCGGAGACGGCGGCGTTGACGTTGGCCGCGCCGGGGAAGTGGAACGGGCTGAACACCGTGTCGGGGCGGATGTCGGCGGTGAGGCGGGCGGGGGCGGTGTAGGAGCCGCGGCGGGAGGTGATGCGGACGCGGTCGCCTTCGCCGATGCCGTGGCGCACGGCGGTGTCGGGGTGGATCTGGAGGAACTGCTCGCTGTCGGGGGTGTCGCCGAGGGCGTCGATGAGGCGGGTCTGCGCGCCGGACTGGTACTGGGTGAGGACCCGGCCGGTGGTGAGGTAGAGCGGGTAGACGCTGTCGCGGCGTTCGGCGGGGTGGCGGTGGTCGACGGCGCAGAAGCGGGCGCGGCCGTCGGGGGTGGGGAACGTGAGGTCGGCGAACATGCGGGGCGTGCCGTCGTGGCCGGGACCGGGTACGGGCCACTGGAAGGTGCGCTCTTCGAGGCGGTCGTAGGTGATCCCGGAGTAGTCGGCCTTGCCGCCCGCGGAGGCGCGGCCGAGTTCTTCGAAGATCGCCTCGGGGTCGGTGTCGTAGGTGCCGGGGGCGTCGAGGCGGTCGGCGAGCTCCTTCATGATCCACAGGTCGGAGCGGACGCCGTCGGGGGCGGGGCGCAGGGTGCGGCGGCGGATGACGCGTCCTTCGAGGTCGGTCATGGTGCCGTCCTCTTCGGCCCACTGGGTGACGGGGAGGACGACCTCGGCGAGGCGGGCGGTCTCGGACATGACGAAGTCGAAGGAGACGAGGCAGTCGAGGTCCTTGAGGCGGTCGGCGACGCGGGCGGCGCGGGGTGCGGAGACGACCGGGTTGGAGCCGAGGACGAACAGCATCTTGACCTCGTCGCCGCATTTGCGCAGCAGTTCGACCGCGGAGACGCCGGGACCGGGCAGGGTCTCGGGGTCGACGCCCCAGACGGCGGCGACGTACTCGCGGGCGGCCGGGTCGGCGATCAGGCGGTAGCCGGGGAGCTGGTCGGCCTTCTGGCCGTGCTCGCGCCCGCCCTGGCCGTTGCCCTGGCCGGTGAGGCAGCCGTACCCGGAGGAGGGCCGGCCGGGTAGGCCCAGGGCGAGGGCGAGGTTGATCCAGGAGGTCACGGTGTCGACGCCGTTGGCGTGCTGCTCGGAGCCGCGCGCGGTGAGGATGACGGTGCGCTTGGGCCTCGGCGGTGCTTGCGAGCCGGAATGCGGCACGGCGATGAGGCGGGCGGCGGCGTAGAGGTCGGGGACGCTGACGCCGGTGATGCGCTCGACGAACGCGGGCCAGTAGCCGGCGGCGGTCTGGCGGGCCTCGTCGAAACCGGTGGTGTGCGCGTCGATGTAGTCGTGGTCGAGGTGGCCCTGCTCGATCGCGATGTGCAGGAGGCCGTTGGCGAGCGCAAGGTCGGTGCCGGGCGCGGTCTGGAGGTGCAGCTGGGCGGCCTGGGCGGTGGCGGTGCGGCGGGGGTCGACGACGATGAGTTCGGCGTTCCGGAGGAACCGCATGAACGGCGGCATGGTCTCGGCGGGGTTGGCGCCGACGAGGACGACGACCTCGGCGTCCAGCAGGTCCTCTTTGGGGAAGGGGAGGCCGCGGTCGATGCCGAAGGAGCGGTTGAGGGCGCCGGCGGCCGAGGACATGCAGAAGCGGCCGTTGTAGTCGATGTGCTTGCTGCCGAGGGCGAGCCGGGTCCATTTGCCGAGCTGGTAGACCTTCTCGTTGGTGAGGCCGCCGCCGCCGAAGACGCCGACGGCGTCCTTGCCGTGGGCGGACTGGACGGCCTTGACCTTCGCGGCGACGTGGTCGAGCGCCTCGTCCCAGGAGACGGGTTCGCCGCGCAGGAGCGGGCCGGTGAGGCGCTGCGGGTGGTCGAGCAGGTCGGGCGCGGTCCAGCCCTTCTTGCACATGCCGCCGCCGCGGGGGGAGGCGGTGACCTTGCCGTCGGTGTCCTCTTCGAGCCGCATGCCGCACTGCAGGGCGCAGTAAGGGCAGTGGGTGTCGGCGGTCCGCAGGATCGGCAGCGCGGCGCGCGAGGGGTCGGGCGCGGCGGAGCCGTCGGAGTCCGGGGAAGCGAGCGCAGCGAGCGGCTGGGCGGGGCGACGGGTGCTGGCCATGCGGCGA
This sequence comes from Glycomyces harbinensis, assembly GCF_900101745.1. Lineage (GTDB taxonomy): Bacteria > Actinomycetota > Actinomycetes > Mycobacteriales > Micromonosporaceae > Glycomyces > Glycomyces harbinensis. The sequence goes on from NZ_FNAD01000022.1 coordinate 8,373, forward strand.
GTGTGCCCACGGGTCGTTTCGTCGGCACGTGGGGCATGTTTCCGGGATGCTAAGTGGCCCGCAATCGCGCCGGGGCGGCGATTGCGGGCCGGAAGAGCGACACTGCTCGATCGATATGCGGGCGGCGGGTTCAGACCTTCGCGTAGGCGAGGCTGGGGGCCTGGTCCACGAAGACCTTGCGCTGGTAGAACCACCAGTTGAGGGCCAGGAAGACCACGTAGCCGCCGAGGAAGACGTACATGGCGATGACGACCGAGCCGGTCTGCTCGTTGGAGATCCGGAAGCCCTGGTTGATGAGGAACCCGCCGAAGGCGCCGATCGCCGAGATCCAGCCGAGCGCGGCGGCGGTGAGCTTCTTGGCCTGCAAGACCTCGGCCTCAGAGGTCTCGCGTCCGGCAGTCGCGGTGGCCTCGGCCTGGAAGATCGCCGGGATGGACCGGTAGGTCGAGCCGTTGGCGACCCCGCTCATGAGGAACAGGACCATGAACGAGACGAAGAACAGCGCGAACGAGCCCGTGTCGATGCCCGCGATGGCGCCGAGGACGCCGGCCCCCATGAGGATGAACGAGAGGCTCGTGATGGGCGCACCGGCCCACTTGTCGGCGAGCCAGCCGCCGAACGGGCGCGAGATCGAGCCGACCAGGGGGCCGAGCGCGGCCAGCCACAGGGAGCTGAACTCGGGGAACTCGATCTTGATGACCAGCGGGAACGCGAAGGAGTAGCCGATGAACGACCCGAACGTCCCGATGTAGAGGACGCTCATGATCCAGGTGTGCTTGCGCGCCAGCGCCGGGACCTGCTCGCGGATCCGGGTGCGCGAGACCGACAGGTTGTCCATGTAGCGCCAGGCCATGACCGCGGCGAAGAGCGCCAGGAGCATCCACAGCAGCGGGACGTTGTGCAGCCAGATGTCCGCGCCCGCCTCGTTGACGCCCTGGGAGGCGCCGAGGACGCCGACGGCGATCACGAACGGGCCGACGAACTGGACGGCCGGGACACCGATGTTGCCGCCCGCGGCGTTGACGCCGAGGGCCGTGCCGCGGTACCGCTCCGGATAGAAGAAGGAGATGTTCGCCATCGAGGAGGCGAAGTTGCCGCCGCCGAAGCCGGCCGCGACCCCCGCGACGATGAACAGCCAGTACGGGGTGCCCGGCGTCATCAGGCAGTAGGCCAGCAGCGTGGTCGGGATGACCAGGAGCGCGGCGGAGATGATGGTCCAGTTGCGTCCGCCGAAGACCGCGACGGCGGCGGTGTAGGGGATGCGCAGGAACGAGCCGACCAGGTTCGGCACCGCCGTCAGCCAGAACAGCTGGCTGACGGTGAACTCGAACCCGGCGGCGGCCAGATAGGGGGTGATGATGCTGAACATGACCCAGACGGAGAAGCCCAGGTGTTCGGCGAGCACCGACCACAGGAGGTTGCGCCTGGCGACCTTGCGGCCGGTGGACTTCCAGAAGGCCTCGTCGTCGGGTCGCCAGTCGGTGATCCAGCCCTTGCGTCCGGGGGCGGTGCCGGTCGGTTGCGTCAGTGTCGCTGTCATGGCCCCACATTCGGGCAGCGGCATTGCCTGGAGGTGCGGCACCTGTGCCGGGGCCGTGAAGTTCGGCTCACGGTCCTGTTACGGAGGGTGTGAAAGCGGCGCGGGCGCGTACGCCAGCAGGCCGAGAACCCGGTCACATCGCGCGATGGCCTAGCGTTAGCGGCTATGGACGCCGCCATCGAGGTCGCCGACCTCCGCAAGACCTACCGCGGCCGCAGGACCGGTGAGGTCCGCGCGGTCGACGGCGTGAGCTTCCGCGTCGAACGCGGCGAGTTCTTCGGCATCCTCGGCCCCAACGGGGCCGGGAAGACCACCACCCTCGAGATCGTCGAGGGCCTGCGCCGGCCCGACTCCGGGACCGTGCGCCTGCTCGGGCGGTCCCCGTGGCCGCACTCCCCCGAGCTCACCGGCCGCGTCGGCGTGCAGCTCCAGGCCTCCGCGTTCTTCGAGTTCCTCTCCGCCGAAGAGCAGATCGAGACGTTCGCCGAGCTCTACGGCGCGTCGAAGACCCGCGGCGCGGAGATGCTCGAACTCGTCGGCCTCGCCGAGCACGCGAACGTGCGCTGCGAGAAGCTCTCCGGCGGCCAGCAGCAGCGCCTGTCCATCGCCTGCGCCCTCGTCGGCGACCCCGAGCTGGTGTTCCTCGACGAGCCCACCGCCGCCCTCGACCCGCAGGCGCGGCGCAACCTCTGGGACCTCATGCGCGCGATCAACGCCGAAGGCCGCACCGTCGTGCTCACCACGCACTACATGGAGGAGGCCGAGGCGCTCTGCGACCGGGTGGCGATCATGGACGCCGGGAAGATCCGCGCCGTCGACTCCCCCGCCGGGTTCGTCAAGGGCCTCGACGCGCCCACGCGCGTCACCGTCGCGGCCGGGCAGCTCACCGGCGAGCGCATCGACGAGCTCGCGGCGGGCGAGGCGGTCAGCGCCGACGAGACCACCGTCGTCTTCGAGACCCGCGACCCGCGGAAGCTCCTGACGGCCCTGGCGTCCGACGGGGCCCTGGAGGGCCTGGCGGTGCGCACGGCGAACCTCGAGGACGTGTTCCTCCACGTGACCGGACGGGAATGGCGCGCATGAGCCTCGACACCGAGACGATCCCCGACACCGCGCCGCCGAAGGGCCGGGCGTTCCTGAGCCTGTTCAAGGCCCTGGGCCGCGGCTGGCTGCGCGACCGCAGCCAGGTGTTCTTCACGATCCTGCTGCCGCTGATGTTCATGGTCCTGCTGTCGAGCGTGTTCGGCTCCACCGGCGACTCGGCCTCGCGGATCCTCGCCGTGGGCGACGTCCCGGTGCTCGAGGGCGCCGACGCCGACGACTTCGACGTGGCCTCGGCGCCCGACCTGGACAAGGCGCTGGCGCTGCTGCGCGAGGGCGAGGCGGACGCCGCAGTCGTCCAGGACGGCGACACGGTGCTCGTCTACCCGTCGCCGACGAGCTCGACCTCGGGTGCGATCGCGGCGGGGAACCTCTCGGCGCTGGTCGACGACGTGAACGTCGAGGTCCTCTCGGCGGCGGCCCCGGGCGAGCCGGTGCTCCGAACCGAGGTCGAGGAGGCCGACGGCGGCTCGCTCAGGCCCATCCAGTACCTGGCGCCGGGCATCCTGGCCTGGGGGATCGCGATCTCGGGCGTGTTCGGGGCGGCCGGCACGATCGTGGACTGGAAGCGGGACAAGCTCCTGCGGCGCCTGCGGTTGACGCCGGCGTCGGTGTCGACGTTCCTGGGCGCGAAGGTCTCGGTGAACCTGGTGGTCGCGATCGCGCAGACCGCGGTGTTCCTGGCGGTGGCGGCCCTGGGGTTCGGGCTGGAGCTGTCGGCGTGGACGTGGTTCGCGGCGCCGCTGGTGCTGCTGGGGACGCTCGCGTTCCTGGCGATCGGGGTGGTCATCGGCGGCATCGCCAAGACCAGTCCGGGCGCGGCGGGCCTGAGCAACCTGGTGACGATGCCGATGGCCTTCATCTCGGGCGCGTTCTTCCCCCTGGCCCTGTCGCCGGAGTGGGTGCAGACGCTGTCGTACCTGTCCCCGATGCGGTACCTGAACGAGGCCTTGCAGTCGGTGGTGGTCTACGGGGAGCCGCCGACGGCGGTCCTGCCGCAGATCGGCTTCCTCGCGGTCTTCGCCGCGGTGGTCGCCCTGATCTCGTGGAAGACCTTCAAGTTCGACGAGTTGTGAGCGAAGCTCACTGAGCTTGCGCCGCTTGGGTTGTCGGACCCCGCGTGTACTATTGCGCCAGGGGTCACTTAAGGGGTATATATCACGATAAATGCGGAAATAGGCGCCTTTGGCTATCGCCTGGTGCCGCTCAGTTCGCCTTGAGGACCGCGTCGTAGACGTCCCTTCGGCTCACGCCGTAGCGGACCGCCACCTCCTTCATCGCCGTCTTGCGCTCGGTTCCGGCCGCCTCCAGGGCGGCCACCGCCGCGGCCATCGCCTCCGGGGTCGCCTCGCTCGCGTCCGGGCCCGTCCAGCCCGAGACGACGAGCGTGATCTCGCCTCGCGGCGGGTCGGCCTCGGCGCCCTCGGCCAGCGCGCCCAGGCCGCCGCGCCGGACCTCCTCGTGGGTCTTGGTCAGTTCCCGGCACAGCGCCGCGGGCCGGTCCTCGCCGAGCACCGAGGCCATGGCGCGCAGCGTGTCCGCGACGCGGCGCGGCGACTCGAAGAACACCATGGTGCGCCGCTCCTCGGCGAGCTCGGTGAACAATCGGCGGCGCTCGCCGTCCTTGCGGGGCGCGAAGCCCTCGAAGCAGAACCGGTCGCACGGCATCCCCGACAGCGCCAGCGCCGTCGTCACCGCGCTCGCGCCCGGCGCGCAGGTGACCGCGATCCCGGCGTCGACGGCGGCCCTGACCAGCCGGAATCCGGGATCCGACACCGACGGCATGCCCCCGTCGGTGATGACGGCGACCCGCTTTCCGTCGTACAATTGTTCGAGAAGGGTCGCCGTTTTCCCGCTCTCGTTCGCCTCGAAATACGACGTGATCGCAGCTGTTGGAACGACTCCGAGTTCGCTCAAGAGCCGGCGGAGCCGCCGGGTATCCTCTGCGGCGATGACGTCGGCCCGGGCCAGCTCGGCACGGAGCCGAGACGAGGCGTCCTCTGGATTTCCCAGCGGCGCACCGAGAAGCACCAAAACGCCTGTTGATGATGTCGACACCCGGCCAGTATCCCCCACCGCCTCCGGCGGTGAACCGGCTCGGTGAACGCGCCGCGACGGGCCGCACATGCAGGATGCCGATCCATGCTGTCGGGTACCGGACATTGACCTTACGCGTGAGCGAACGGTAACGGATACTCGTAGTCACAACACAGGCGACATAACGCCAGCCGCCTCACGGCGACGCTTGCAAGCCGTAAATCTGTCGAGCCCTCTGAACCAAGTGGAGGCCGCCTTGTCCGTGATACTCAGAGTTGGAGCGGGAATCGCCGCTCTCATCCTCGGTTACCTCGTTCTCGGATTCATAGCGGACCATTGGGCCTGGTTCGCGTCGGTGGCGATCCTGTTGGGGGGCACGACCCTCGCGGGTTGGTTCCTGTTCCGCAGCCGCGGCCACGAGCACCGGGACCGGGCCCTGACCGCCGAGCGGCACGCGCTCATGCGCGACGTCGACAGGATGAACATCCCCGACTTCGACGTGATGATCGGCCGCCTGCTGGTCGGCCTGGACGCCAAGCGCGTCAAGAAGTTCGGGCACCGCAAGAACGACCTGGGCTGCAACTACGTGGTCACCTTCTCCAACGGCAAGCGGATCATCGTGCGCGCCAAGAAGGACGACCGCGCGATGCGCAGCCGCAACGGCAACCGGCACGTCCAGATCCTCGGCGGCGAGATCAAGCCGCGCTGGGACTGCGACGCGGGCGTGCTCATCACCAACGCCAACCTGCACTGGATGCACCACGCCTCCCGCAACGAGGCGGTGGCCGCGCAGCTGGGCGTCCTCATCGTCGACCGGATCCGCCTGGCGGAGTGGATCGAGACCGGCGAGGCTCCCGTCGAGCTGCGTCCGGTCCGCGCCGCGATCCCGGCGAGCAGCGCGACGGCCGTGCAGTGAGCGGCATGAAGTGGTGAAAGGCGCGGTGCCGGGAGCGGCACCGCGCGGTGAGACTCCGCCGCGCCGGGAGGCAGCGCTCCGCGGCGCGGCGACACGACCGCGGCCCCGGGCTCTGAGCCCGGGGCCGCGGTCGTGTCCGGGAGGTCAGGAGGCGGCGAGGGTCGCCGTGGTCTCCTGCTCCTGCTCGTCCCTGGAGTAGGTGATGGCGATCTCGGTGCCCGAGGCGGTGCCCTGGACGGCGGCGACCACTTCGGAGGCGCTGGTGATCGGCTCGCCGTTGACGGCGGTGATGATGTCGCCCTCCTGGAGCCCGGCGGTCTCGGCGGGCGAGCCGCCTTCGACGCTGAGGACCATGGCCCCGTTGCCGTCGGTGTCGGCCACCGAGACGCCGAGGTAGCCCTGCTCGACCGAGCCGTTCTCGATGAGCTGCTCGACCGTGTTCTGCACGGTGTTGGACGGGATCGCGAAGCCCAGGCCGATCGAGCCCGAGTCGGTGGTCGCGATCGCGGTGTTGATGCCGATGAGCTCCCCGTTGCCGTTGACGAGCGCGCCCCCGGAGTTGCCGGAGTTGATGGCCGCGTCGGTCTGGAGGAGCCCGGTGAGGGTCTGGCCCTGCTGCTGGCCCATGCCCTGGGACTCCTCGCCGGCGACGGTCATGGACCGGTCGAGGGCCGAGACGATGCCGGTGGTCACGGTGCCTTCCAGGCCCAGCGGGGAGCCGATGGCGAGGGCCGCGTCGCCCACCTGGATGCCGTCGGAGTCGCCGAAGGCGATCGGCGTCAGGTCGTCGACGCCGGAGACCTGGATGACGGCGAGGTCCTGGGTGTAGTCGGTGGCGATGATCTCGGCTCCGGCGGTGGTGCCGTCGGAGAAGCGGACCTCGACCGACTGCGCGCCGTCGACCACGTGGTTGTTGGTGACGATGTAGCCGTCGTCGGAGTAGACCACGCCCGAGCCCTCGGCGGAGTCGGTCACGATGGTGACCACCGAGGGGCTGACCTTGTTGACGATGTCGGTGTAGGTCATGCCGTCGCCGGCGTCCATCGAGACGGACTCCACGACGGTGGTCCCGCCGCCCGAGTCGTTGAGGAACCATCCGGCGATGCCGCCCGCGCCGCCGGCGGCGAGTGCCAGGACGAGCGCCCCGGCGACGAGCTTGCCGCGGCCCCGCGGCGCGACGGGCACGCCGGGCTGCTGGTACATCGGGGGGACGGGCGGCCCGGCGGGAGGCCAGCCGGGGGCGGTCCCGGGCGCGGCCATCTGCGGGACGCCGTGGGGGGCGTGCGCCCCCTGGAGGACGCGGGTCTGCTCGGTCGGCGCGGCCGCGGGAGCGACGGGCCCGGCGTGGTTCGGGAGTCCGGAGGGGCCGGCGGGCGGTCCGGCGGGCTGCGGTGCGGCGGGGTGGGCGGCCGGGGCGCCGTGGCCGACGACGGCCGTGTCGCCGGGGCTCACCGGGGGCAGGCTCGACTCGCCCGCCACGGGCAGGTTCGGTTCGGCCAGGAGGTCCGGCTGCTCGGCCGGCGGGGCGGTCTCAGGGGCGGAAGGCCCTTCAGGGCCCTGCGGTGCGGTCCCCTCGGGGGCCTTCTCAGTGCTGCTCATGTACGCAGCATGCAGGTCGCAGCTCTCGGCCCGCTGCGAAAACGCCTTAAAACCCTTTAATGAACCGAGGCGGGCCCAGGCCCGGGCGCACTGGTCAGACGGGTCGGACCTGCGCGGCGGCGCCGGGGAGGCCCCGCTTTGGACCGGCGCTTCCTTAGAGAAGCCACAAGACGTCCCGGCGCTCATTCGGCCGGCGGCTCGGCGGTCGGCTCGGCGGTCAGCCGCACCGTGAACTCGGTGCCCTCGCCGGGCTCGGACGCGACCTGGACGGTCCCGCCGTGGGCCTTGACGATGGCCGCGACGATCGCGAGGCCGAGCCCCGACCCGGAGTGCACGACCGCGTCGGAGCGGAAGAACCGCTCGAAGACCCGCTCGGCGGTCGCGGGCTCCATGCCGGGCCCGTCGTCGGTGACCGTGGCGCGCACCGTCTCGCCCTCGGCGGCGATCTCGACGCTGACGCGCGTGCCCGCGGGCGTGTGCCGGACGGCGTTCGACAGGAGGTTGTCGAGGACCTGGCGCATGCGGGCCCGGTCGGCCGCGACGACCGTGGAGCCGCCGGGCACGTACGCGAAGCTGAACTCGTGGTCCTCGGACATGACCGCGTGGGCCGCGACGGCCTCGTGGCCGAGCACGGCGAGGTCGACCGGTTCGGTCTCCACCGGCCGCTCCTGCCCCAGCCGCGCCAGGTGCAGCAGGTCCCCCACGAGCAGGCCCATGCGCTTGGCGGCCTCCTCGATCTGCCCGATGTAGTGCTGGCGGTCGGCCTCGGGCATCTGCGGGTTGGTGCGCACCAGCTCGGCGTACCCGCGCACGCTCGTCAGCGGGGTCCGCAGCTCGTGCGAGGCGTCGGCGATGAACTCCCGCATCCGCTCCTCGGAGTCGTGCGCGCGCTCCTCGGAGTACTCGCGGGCCCTGATCGAGCCCTCGATCTTGGTGAGCATCGAGTTGATGGCCCAGCCGACGCGCCCGACCTCGGTGTTCGGGTCGTGGTCGGGGACGCGCCGCGAGTAGTTCCCGGCCGCGATCATCGCCGCGGTGTTCTCGATCTGGCGCAGCGGCGACAGGCTCGCGCGCACCAGGCCCACGCCGATCGCCGCGAGGCCGGCCAGGACGCCCGCGCCGATGAGCAGGTCGACCCACACCAGGCCGGCGACGGTCTTGTCGAAGTGCGCGAGCTTGTAGGAGAGCACGTAGTAGGCGTCGGCCTGGAGGTTGTGCTCCTCGGGGTCGTACTCGGGGTCGCCGGTGCCGACCTCGGTGCCGCGCACGCCCAGCACCCGCCAGCGCGTGGTGCCGTCCTCGCCGAGCGCGGTGAAGGCCTCGCCGTCGGCGGCCTCGAGGTCGTCGTAGTCGAACACGGGCATGTCGTGGCGGTCGTCGGGCCCGTCCAGGCGGTTGCCGTCGCTGCCGAGGATGCTGAAGATGTACTGCTCGGGGCGCAGCCCGGGGGCCTCGTCGGAGTCCTCGAAGATCGTGACGTCGAACATGTCGGGCTCCCAGCTGAGGAGCTGGGTCTCGAGCTCTTCGTCGACGGTGCCGAGGAAGTAGGCGTGCAGGGCCATGATCGTGGAGACGCTGATGAGGATGAGGGATCCGGCCACGAGGACGAGCACGGCCGCGGTGAGCCGGACCCTCAGGGGGGTGCGGTCCCACTTGTCGCGGACGCCTTCAACGACGCGCGGTGCGCTCAACGATGCTGCTCCCGCAGGACGTAGCCGATGCCCCGCAGGGTCTGGATGAGCTTGGGCTCGCCGGTGTCGACCTTGCGGCGCAGGTAGGACACGTAGGATTCGACGATGCCGTCGTCGCCGCGGAAGTCGTAGCGCCACACGTGGTCGAGGATCTGGGCCTTGGAGAGGACGCGGCCGGCGTTGATCATGAAGTAGCGCAGGAGCTTGAACTCGGTGGGCGAGAGCTGGACGGCCTTGCCGGCGCGCCAGACCTCGTGGGTCTCCTCGTCGAGTTCGAGGTCGGCGTACTGGAGGCGGGAGGGGCGGGGCAGTTCGCCGGAGGAGCGGCGCAGGACGGCGCGGATGCGGGCGACGACCTCTTCGAGCGCGAAGGGCTTGGTGATGTAGTCGTCGCCGCCGACGGAGAGGCCGGTCACGGTGTCGGCGGTGTCGTCGCGGGCGGTGAGGAAGAGCACGGGGGTGTGGTCGGAGCCCGAGCGCATGCGGCGCACGACCTCGAAGCCGTCGAAGTCGGGGAGGTTCACGTCGAGGACGACCAGGTCGGGGCGGTGGCGTGCGATGGACCGCAGCGCCTCGTCGCCGGTGCCGACGGCGTGGACGGCGAAGCCCGCGTAGCGCAGCGAGGTCGCCAGCAGCTCGCAGATGTTCTCCTCGTCCTCGACGACGAGGAGGGTGGCCTCGGTCTCGGTGCTCGGCTGGCCAGTCGAAAGCGGCATAGGCCTCTCACAGGGTCGGCGGGTCAGGGCTCCGCAGGTCACAGATGGTTCTGAAGCATACGCCTGCGGCACTGGCGCGCCAAGCCGTCGCGGAACGGCACTGTCGCGCGCAAGCTCGCCTACGGCTCGCGAGCATCGCCGAGGCGGCGGACGGCGCGTGACCGTGCGCACGGGGCCGCGACACGGACGAGTGACCTTTATCCGAGTAGTGCCCGGGTTTGCGGGAAACGGTCGCGCGCGAGCTGTTTTCCGTCGTGACCGTCGGATAGACTTTGTGTCGCAGCCGAGACCGTGTTCGAGGACATCGACGTGCTCGGGCCGGGGCACCCTACCGAATCAGGTGAGTTCATGACGTTGTCAATCGAGACCGCCACGACCGACGCCGGGGTCGTCACCGTCGAACTGGCCGGCGAGGTCGACTACGCGACCGCGCCCCAGATCCGCGAGACGATCACCAACGCCCTCGAAGCTGGCGGAGCCACCGCCATCCGGGTCGACGTCGCCAAGGTGACGGTCCTCGACTCCACCGGTATCGGCACCATCGTGGTGGCCTACCGGATCGCCCGTGAAATGGGCGTGGCGCTGGCGGTCGTCAATCCCAACCGCTTCATCACCCGACTGTTCACCGTCGTCGGCGCCGAGGAGCTCCTGGAAGAGCCCACCGAGACGTTCTCGAGCAAGGAGCGTTCCGCGGCCGGCTAGTCCGCGCCGCCGCTCGAACTCCACACCGAAGTCCGCCGCCGTGCGGCGCTCAGGCCATGACCGCCGGTCCCCGCTGGGGGCCGGCGGTCGCGTTCGCGGGCTTGCGGGAGGGCGCGAAACGCCGCTGTGGCGAACCAGACTCGGGGCCGCTTCCGCCTGCTGCGCAGCACCTTCGCATCGTCCCGAGTGATCGGCTCCGCAACGGCGTTACCGGTACTACACTTTCTCCTCCCCCCGGTTACCCTTGAGTCCGGGGACTGCCGTCCCCTTCCACGCAGCGTCAAAGAAGAGGCGATTCAGTCGTGTCGAGTGCGACTCCGGGCAATCCGTTGACCGATTTCGGTGCCAATGAATGGCTGGTCAACGAGATGTATGAGCGTTACCGCGAAAACCCCGACAGTGTGAGCGCCGGGTGGCGCGAGTTCTTCGGCGGCGATCCGCAGGCCACGCAGTTCGGCGACGAGCGGCCGTCCGCGAACGGGGCGAAGAGCGAGCCGGTCCCGGCGGCGCCCGCCGCCGCCGAGAAGCCGGTCGAGGCCGCCCCGAAGCCGGCCCCCGAGCCGAAGCCGGAGCCCGCTCCCGTCCCTGCCGCTGCGGCACCCGCACCAGTCTCACCGAAGAAGGCGGACCCCGTCGTGAACGAACCCGGCACCAAGCCGCTCAAAGGCGTCGCGGCCAAGGTAGCCCAGAACATGGACGCTTCCCTGGAGATCCCCACCGCGACCTCGGTGCGGGCGGTCCCCGCGAAGCTCCTGTTCGACAACCGGATCGTCATCAACAACCACCTCAAGCGCGGCCAGGGCGGGAAGGTCTCCTTCACGCACCTCATCGGCTACGCGCTGGTGCAGGCGGTCAAGGCCCACCCGGGCATGAACGCCTCCTACAAGGAGGTCGACGGCAAGCCGCAGCTCGTCACCCCCGAGCACGTGAACCTCGGCCTCGCGATCGACCTCGCCAAGCCCGACGGCACCCGCACACTCGTGGTGCCCTCGATCAAGAACTGCGAGTCGATGGACTTCCGCGAGTTCTGGCAGGCCTACGAGGACCTGGTCCGCAAGGCCCGCGGCAACAAGCTGACCATGGAGGACCACGCCGGGGCGACGCTGACGCTGACCAACCCCGGCGGCATCGGCACCGTCCACTCCGTGCCGCGTCTGATGAAGGGCCAGGGCCTCATCGTCGGCGTCGGCGCCATGGAGGTGCCCGCCGAGTTCGCCGGAGCCTCCGACGAGACCCTCTCCGACCTGGGCGTCTCCCGGATCATGACCGTGACGTCGACCTACGACCACCGGATCATCCAGGGCGCCGAGTCCGGCCAGTTCCTCGCCACGCTGCACCGGCTGCTGCTGGGCGACGGCTTCTTCGACGAGGTCTTCCGCTCGCTGCTGATCCCCTACGAGCCCGTGCGCTGGGTCCGCGACGTCTCCAAGACGCACGAGGGCCAGATCGACAAGAACGCCCGCGTCATCGAGCTCATCCACGCCTACCGGGTCCGCGGCCACCTCATGGCCGACACGAACCCGCTGCACTACGAGATCCGCCGCCACCCCGACCTCGACATCCTGTCGCACGGCCTCACCCTGTGGGACCTGGACCGGACCTTCCCGGTCGGCGGCTTCGCCGGGCAGCAGCGCATGAAGCTGCGCGACATCCTCGGCGTCCTGCGCGACTCGTACTGCCGCCGCATGGGCGTGGAGTACATGCACATCCAAGACCCCGAGGAGCGCGCCTGGCTCCAGCGCCGCATCGAGGTCCCGTTCGAGAAGCCGAAGGTCGAGGAGCAGAAGCACATCCTCGGCCGCCTCAACGCCGCCGAGGCGTTCGAGACGTTCCTCCAGACGAAGTTCGTCGGCCAGAAGCGCTTCTCCCTCGAAGGCGGCGAGTCGCTCATCCCGCTGCTGGACCGCGTCCTCAACGAGGCCGCCGGCGCCGAGATCGACGAGGTCGTCATCGGCATGCCCCACCGCGGGCGCCTCAACGTCCTGGCCAACATCGTCGGCAAGAAGCTCTCCAAGATCTTCACCGAGTTCGAGGGGCACATCGACCCCAAGAGCATCGGCGGCTCCGGCGACGTCAAGTACCACCTGGGCCTGACCGGCAAGTTCACCTCCCCCGACGGGAAGTCCGAGACCGTCGTGTCGGTCGCGGCCAACCCCTCGCACCTGGAGGCCGTCAACCCGGTCCTCGAAGGCATCGTCCGCGCCAAGCAGGACCGCCTCAACCTGGGCGAGCAGGGCTTCACCGTCATGCCCGTGGCGATCCACGGCGACGCGGCCTTCGCGGGCCAGGGCGTCGTGGCCGAGACGCTGAACCTCTCGCAGCTGCGCGGCTACCGCACCGGCGGCACCGTCCACGTCGTGTGCAACAACCAGGTCGGCTTCACCACCGCCCCGACGCACTCGCGCTCGAGCCTGTACTGCACCGACGTCGCCCGCATGATCCAGGCGCCGATCTTCCACGTCAACGGGGACGACCCCGAGGCCGTGTGCGAGGTCGCCAAGCTCGCGTTCGCCTACCGCCAGCAGTTCCGCAAGGACGTCGTCATCGACATGGTCTGCTACCGGCGCCGCGGGCACAACGAGGGCGACGACCCGAAGATGACCAACCCGCAGATGTACGAGGTCATCGACGGCAAGCAGTCCGTCCGCAAGCTCTACACCAGGGCGCTCATCGGACGCGGCGACATCACCATGGAGGACGCCGAAGAGGCCCTCGCCGACTACCAGGCGCAGCTCGAGCGGGTCTTCCGCGAGACCAAGGAGGCCCTGTCGGGCCAGACCGGTCCGCTGCCGTGGCGCCACCAGCCCGAACCGGTGGCCGACATCGACACCGCCGTGGACGCCGAGACGATCGCGATGATCGGCAAGGCCCACACCACGCTCCCCGAAGGCTTCGCGCCGCACAAGGCGGTCCGCCGGGTCCTGGAGAAGCGCAGCGAAATGTCCGTCTCGGGCACCGTCGACTGGGCCTTCGCCGAGACCCTCGCGTTCGGCTCGCTCCTGATGCAGGGCAAGGCCGTCCGCCTCGCCGGGCAGGACTCGCGCCGCGGCACCTTCGTGCAGCGCCACGCCGTCGTCATCGACCAGGCCACCGGCGACGAGTACACGCCGCTCGCGCACCTGGGCGAGCGCACCGCGAAGTTCTTCATCTACGACTCGCTCCTGAGCGAGTTCGCGGCCCTGGGCTTCGAATACGGCTACTCGGTCGAGAACCCCGAGATGCTGGTCGCCTGGGAGGCCCAGTTCGGCGACTTCGTCGACGGCGCCCAGACCATCATCGACGAGTTCATCTCCTCGGGCGAGGCCAAGTGGAGCCAGCACTCCGGGGTGACCCTGCTGCTCCCCCACGGCCACGAGGGCGCCGGACCGGACCACACGTCCGGCCGCATCGAGCGGTTCCTCCAGCTGTGCGCCGACGAGAACATGCGCGTGGTCAACTCCACGAGCCCGGCCAACTACTTCCACCTGCTGCGCCGCCAGGCCCTCGACCCGGTCAAGAAGCCGCTGGTCGTGTTCACGCCGAAGTCACTGCTGCGCCACAAGGCCGCGGTCAGCCAGCTCGACGAGTTCACCGGCGGCCGCTTCCACCCGGTCATGCACGACCCGGCCGTCGCCGACGGCCGGATCCGGGCCGAGGACGTCAAGCGGGTCCTGCTGTGCTCGGGCAAGGTCTACTACGACCTGGCCGCCGCCCGCCAGAACCGCGGCGTCACCGACACCGCGATCCTGCGCGTCGAGCAGCTCTACCCGCTGCCGGCCGAGGAGCTCAAGAGCGCCCTCGGCGCGTTCCCGAACGCGACCGACACCGCTTGGGTCCAGGAGGAGCCGGCGAACCAGGGCGCCTGGTCGCACATCGCGCTCAACCTGCTCGAGCAGCTCGGCGGGGTCCACCTGCGCCGCATCTCCCGCCCGGCCGCCGCCGCGCCGTCCACCGGCTCGCCGAAGGTCCACGAGGTCGAGCAGCAGGCGCTGGTCGACGTGGCGGTCCCGCAGCCGCAGTAGCGAAGACGAGAACGACGGGGGAGGCTCGCGCCTCCCCCGTTTCGCGTCCCCGGGCGGCGGGAACGGGACCTGGGGCGCCACACCCGCCACACTGGTAGTGGTTTCATGTATTCACACTCTTGACTCCTGTGATGAGAGCGATAACAATGACGGGACGGCCCACCCTCACCGGGCCGTCTTGACAAAGAATCACATTGGAGTGATGCATTCATGCCGAACCATCCCTCGCCACCTGGCCCCTTCTCCAGGCGGGCGCTCCTCACCGGCACGGCGGCGGCCGCCGGGATCGGCCTGGCAGGATGCGGTTCCGCGTCCGAGGCGTTCAGCGATCAGACCACGGTCAAGCAGTGGAACCTGCTCGCCGGCTCCGACGGCGCCATCATGACCTCCATGCACGACCAGTTCATGGAAGAGACCGGGACCAACCTCAAGGCCACCACGTTCGCCTGGGGCACCCCGTTCTACACCAAGCTCGTCATGGGCGCCTCGGGCGGCAACGCCGCCGACGTCGCCACCATCCACCTCTCGCGGCTCGAGAGCCTCTCCCCCGCGACCCTGCTCGACGCGATCGAACTCGACGAGCTCATCGACGCGGGCCTCGACCCCGAGGACTTCCCGCCCTCGATCTGGGAACGCTGCTTCGTCGACGACCGGATCTACGCCGTGCCGATCGACACCCACGCCCTGGTCAACTACTACAACCGCGGCATCTGTGCGGAGGCCGGCGTCCTCAACGCCGACGGCACGCTGTTGGAGACCCACGGCGTCGAGGAGTACTTCGACCTCCTGCGCGCCGTCAAGGACGTCACCGGCGAGTACGGCACCTCGCTCGACACGAACGCCGGCTGGCGGCAGTTCTGGGCCTGGTACCGCCAGCAGGACGGCGAGTGGACCTTCCACGAGGACGGGTTCGAACTCGACGACGACAAGGCGTTCAACGCCATCGACACCATCTACCGCATGGCCGAAGAGGGCCTGTGCCCGCGCATCTCCGACGGCGGCGCGACCGCGGCCAACTTCGAGAACGGCCTCGGCGGCCTCGTCCAGGTCGGCAACTGGGAGATCACCCGCTTCCGGGCGTTCAGCGAGGCCAACGGCCTCGACTTCTCCATGGCCGAGATGCCCGACTTCTTCGGCAACCGCCGCACGCAGGGCGACTGTCACTCCTACGTGCTGCCCCGCCACAACAGCTGGAACCCCGAGGTCCGGGCCGCCACGATCGAGTACGTCTCCTGGATGCTCCAGCACAGCTTCGAGTGGGGAGCGGGGGCCGGGCACACCCCGGCGTACCTGCCGGTCACCGAGAGCGCCGAGTACCAGGAGCTGGAGCCCAACGCCGAGTACTCGGGCGTGGTGGACAACGTCCAGTTCGACCCCAAGGTCTGGTTCGCCGGCTCGGCGGCGCGCCTGCCGGACGAGGTGGCCGCGGTGCTCGCCGGCGTGTACGCGGGCAACACCGACCCCGAAGCCGCGCTCGAGGGCATCAAGGAGCTCGCGCAGACGCTGGTCGAACTCCCCAACCCGATCGATTAGAACGATTCAAGGGACCTCTCTCATGACTACTGAAACCGAAACGCCGGCCGCGGCGCCGACGGCGGAGCAACCGCCGCCCCCGGCCGCGCGGGCGCCCAGGCGCCGCTCGTGGCTGGGCCTGTGGTTCGTCCTGCCGTTCGCCGCCGTCTACGCGGTCTTCATGCTCTGGCCGATGCTGCTCGGCCTGTACTACTCCTTCACCGACAAGAGCCTCACCGGCCGCCCGGTCTCCTGGATCGGCCTGGAGAACTGGTCGGAGGCCTTCGGCGACGCCAAGGCCTGGGACTCGCTGTGGAACACCGCGTGGTTCACGATCCTCAGCACCCCGCCCCTGGTGGTCCTCGGCCTCGCGTTCGCGCTCCTGGCCCACCGCGCCCGCAAGCTCGGCTGGTTCCTGCGGCTGTCCTTCTTCGCGCCGTTCGTCATCCCCGTCTCGGTCGTCACCATGGTCTGGCTCTGGATGTACCAGCCGGCCGGCGGCCTCATCAACCACTACCTCGGCGAATGGGGCCTGGGAGGGGACCGCCTGTGGGCGTTCCAGGCCGAGTCGATGGGCTCGGTCGTCATCACCACGGTGTGGTGGACCCTCGGCTTCAACTTCCTGCTCTACCTCGCGGCGCTCCAGACCATCCCCCAGGAGGTCTACGAGGCCGCCGACATCGACGGCGCCAACGCGTTCCAGAAGCTGTGGGGCATCACCCTGCCGCTGCTGGGGCGCACCACCGCGCTCGTCGTCGTGCTCCAGCTGATCGCCTCGCTGCGCATCTTCGACCAGTACTACCTGATGGCCGGGGGCGCCTCCAACCTGTCGCCGGAGAACGTCTTCATCCAGTACATCTACAACTCCGGGTTCGTCGGATTCCGGGTCGGCTACGCCTCGGCCCTGTCCTACATCCTCTTCTTCTTCATCCTGCTCGTCGCCCTCGTCCAGTTCCGCCTGATGTCGAGGAGGGAGGATTAACATGACCGCCTTGCAAACGAGGACGCCCTCCTCCGAGACCGGACCGCGCACCGTCAAGCGCAGGCGCGGCAGGATCACGGCCGGGACGGCGCTGGTCTACTTCGCGGCCTTCTTCCTGGCCGTGCTGTGGCTGGTGCCCCTGCTGTGGGCGCTGTCCACCTCGTTCAAGACCGAGACCGAGGCCAGCCTCGGCCAGCCCATCCGGTGGATCCCCGACGAGTGGTCCGTCGAGGGGTACCGGGTCCTGTTCGAACGCGGCGACCACGTCATGTGGATGATCAACTCCACACTGGTCTCCGTGATCGTCACGGTGCTGACCCTGGTGCTGTGCGTGCTCGCCGCGTACGGCTTCTCGCGGCTCGACTTCCCCGGCAAGAAGGTCGTCTACGCGGTGATCCTGGCCGGGATCATGGTGCCGCAGCAGGCGCTCATCATCCCGATGTTCGACGTCGTCAGCGCCCTGCGGATGGTCGACACCTACTGGGGCCTCGCGCTGCCGCAGGTGGTCGCCCCGGTGATGATCTTCATCCTGAAGCGGTTCTTCGACGCCATCCCCCGCGACTACGAGGAGGCCGCCCGCATCGACGGCGCCGGACACCTGCGGACGCTGTGGAGCGTCATCCTGCCGCTGTCGGGCCCGATCCTCGCCGCCGTCGGCATCTTCACGTTCATCGGGTCGTGGAACAACTTCCTGTGGCCGCTGCTGGTCGCCAACGACCCGTCGATCATGACCCTGCCGGTCGGCCTGGGCGTCGTCGCCGGGGGCTACGGCCTCCTGTACGCCCAGAACATGGCCGCCGCCGTCCTGGGCGCGCTGCCGCTCTTGATCGTCTTCATGCTGTTCCAGAAGCAGATCGTCAAGGGCGTCGCCGGCGTCGGCCTGAAGTAGGCTCCCCCCGGTGAAAGAGGCGGGACGCGAAGGTTCGCGTCCCGCCTCTCGGCGTCCTCACCGCGGCGTCCGCCGCCTCAGATCCGGCGCTGTCACAGCACCCCTTCCTTGGCCAGGCACGAGGCCGGCGCGTAGCCGACCGCGTCGCCGGACTGGATCCGGATCCACTCGGTCTCCCACTGCAGGCCGCCGCAGCCGATCGTCTTGCCGCCCTCGACCGCGTCGCACGCCCCGTTGACCCCGGTGTGGTTGTGCAGGCGGATGAGGCGCCGCGCGCCCATGTCGGTCTCGGTGAAGATCGAGACGCCGAACGTCGCCTTCACGGTGTACCTGCACGTCAGCAATTGCTCCTGGCCCCAGCCCTCGGAGAGGATCGCGTGCTGCGCCGCGATCGGGCGCGCCTCGGTCCCCGAGGCGCCCGACCCGGCGCCCTCGGACGCGACGCTCTCCCCGTGCCTGGCCAGGGCGATGGCCACGACCATGATGGCCGCCGCGATCGCGACCCGCACCAAGAGCTTCTTGGTGACGCCCCACGTGCTTCCGGCGGCGGACTTGAGCCCGCCCTTGACCCGACCCATAACCGACATGGCCGCTTCTCCCCTTGCCCTCGGCGCTCGAAACCCCGTTGGCGAGCGCTCGGCGTGATGCCGGCGGGCGCAGGCGCGCACCGCGGTGACATCCATTACAGGGTGAGGGCGCCGGGGCCGGCCGGAGGCCGAACCGGCCAGAAACCGGCCCCACTGTCGCTCATTTGACGCGGCCGCGGTTACGGCCGTGTGGTTCGCGGCGGGTCGACGGACCCCTTAGCGCAGCACGACGACCTTCCCGAACGAGTCGCCCGAGGCGAGCCGTCGCAGGGCCTGCTCGGCGTCCTCGAGCGCGTGGGTCGAGTCCACGACCGGCCGCAGGCCGCTCTCGGCGCAGAACAGGAGCAGTTCGACCAGCTCCTCGCGGGTGCCCATGGTCGAGCCGAGGATCTCCAGCTGCTTGAAGAAGACGTGGCGCATGTCGACCTTCGGCGCATGGCCGCCGGTGACACCGCAGTTGACCAGGCGCCCGCCCGGTTTGAGCGACTTGATCGAGTGCTCCATGACCGGCTCGCCGACCGAGTCGATCACGACGTCCACCCGTTCGGGCAGGCGGCCGTTCGCCTCGACGGGGACCGCGCCGAGCTCGGCGGCCCGCTCGCGGCGCTCGGGGCTGCGCCCGGTGGCGTACACGCGGGCGCCGAGGGCCTTCGCCAGGACGATCGCGGCGGTCGCGACGCCGCCGCCGGTGCCCTGGACCAGCACGGCGCCGCCGGCGGGCAGCCGGCCCCGCGTGGTGAGCATCCGCCAGGCGGTGAGGTACGCGGTCGGCAGGCACGCGGCCTCGGCCGCGCTCCAGCCCTTCGGGACCGACAGGAGGTTGCGCGCGGGCACCGAGACGTACTCGGCGAGCGTCCCCGGGTGGAGCTCAGACAGGAGCGTCCGCTTCGGATCGAGCGTCTCGTCCTTGAGCGAGGCGTCGGCGATGACGGGGTAGACGACGACCTCGTCCCCCGATTCGGTGCGCCCGACGGCGTCGGTGCCGAGGATCATCGGGCACTGCTCGGCGCGCAGGCCCACGCCCGCGAGCGACCAGAGGTCGTGGTGGTTGATCGAGGCGGCGACGAGCTCGACGCGCGTCCAGTCCTCGGGCACGGCCGGGGGTTCGATCTCACCCACCGAAAGGGCCGAGAAGGGGTCTTCGGGGTTCACGTTGCGGGCGTAGGCGGCGAGCATCGGGTTGACCTCCGGTCTTGGCGCAGCTGGCGAGCCGTCGATTGGCAGAGCGTCGATCTCACTGTCCATCATGGTGTTCGGTGAGAAACAGTGTCGCGTCCCTAACTCTAGGGGCCGGGCCGAAATCGGCCTCCGGAGAGGTAGGGTCGGCGGTGGAATCACAACCCAACCAAAGAAGCTGGAGGGGCTATGTTCAAGCCTCTGTTCAAGCGGTTGCTGCCGCAGGTCTCGGCTTCGGCTCACTGCGACCTGCCGTGCGGGGTCTACGACCCGGCCCAGGCTCGCATCGAAGCGGAGTCGGTCAAGGCCATTTCCGAGAAGTACCAGGCCAACGAGGACCCTGAGTTCCGCACTCGCGCCCTGATCATCAAGGAGCAGCGTTCGAACCTGGTCAAGGAGCACCTGTGGGTGCTGTGGACCGACTACTTCAAGCCGCCGCACTTCGAGAAGTACCCGCAGCTGCACACCCTCGTCAACGAGGCGACGAAGCTCGCGGGCGCGGCCGGCACCAAGGGCCACGCGGACCCGAAGGTCGCCGACGACCTGCTCGCGAAGATCGACGAGATCGCGACGATCTTCTGGGAGACCAAGAAGGCCTAGCGCCGCAGACGTCAGTGAAGCGCCCGCCACCGCGGTCAGCGGCGGCGGGCGCTTCGCCGTCTCAGGGGCCGGTCCGCGGGGTCGGGTGCTCGCCGGGAAGATCGGCGTCCGGGCGGGCTGCGCGGCACGGGCGAAGGCCGGCGCTGGGGCGCGATTCCAGGGTGGTACCCGTATGTCGGGGCGTCCCACTATTCTGTAGAGCGAGAGGGCGGAAGTCCTTCGGCCCCTCGATCACAGGAAGCGGCGATGACGGTGAGCGAAGAGCGCGAGGACGTCCTGCTGCTCGATGTGCCCTCGACGGGCGACTACCTGTCGGTGCTGCCGACCGCCACGGCCGCGGTGGCGACCAGGCTCGGGTTCTCGCTGGACGAGATCGAGGACCTGCGCGCGGCGGTGAACGCCGCCGTGGCGCTGCTGATCCCCACGGCGTCGAAGCCCGCGGAGTCGGGGAGGCAGCGCCCGTTCCGAAGGAAGCCCGGCGAGCCGCTGCGGTGCCGCCTGGAGGTGGGCGTCGAGGCCCTCCAGATCGTGCTGAGCCGCCCGAAGGGCGAACCGCTGCCCGATGCGGGGACCTACCAGTGGCAGGTGCTCAAGGCCCTCACGGACGAGGTCGAATCCGAGATCGAGGGCGGTACCACCACGATCAGGATCCGCCAGCGCCGCCCGGCCACCGAAGCGGACGCCGACACCGAACGCCACCAGATCAACTGACCCGCCCGAAACTGTCACACCCCCGAGGCACCATCGAAACCGGGGGCCTTCCCCAGGGCCGTCAATGGGTCTTCGCGGTGCCTTCGAACAGCGCCCGCCGAAACTGTCGTACCCCTCGGGCACGATGGAAATCGGGGGCCTTCCCCGGGGCCGCCGATGCGTCTTCGGGCTGCCCGGACCCCGGACAGCTTGAAGGCCCGGCCGCCGGGCCGGGCCTTTCAAGCTTCTGTCGTCGCAAATTCGAGGGATGGACTACATCAAGGGATTGCGCGTGCTAGCCGACGACCTGGGTGGCGAGCGTGCGCACGGCACCGGAGCGGCGCTTGAGCTCGCGGCGCTCGACCTCGCTCATGCCGCCCCAAACACCGGCGTCCTGGCCGCTCTCGAGCGCCCACCGCAGGCACTCCTCGATCGCGGGGCAGCGCCGGCAGACGTTCTTGGCCTGCTCGATCTGTACCAGTGCCGGTCCGGTGTCCCCGATCGGGAAGAACAGTTCGGGGTCCTCGTCGCGGCAGATGGCCTCGTGGCGCCAATCCATCAAAACATCTCCTTGCTAAGAATCAAGCTTGTTGATTACACGGTGTTATGAACAGTTCTTGCGTTTTCGGGCGTAGCAGGGCCCGGCAGCGGGCCGTACGGGCGTTTCCGTCGCGCTTCGCGTCAGTGCCGCTCGGATTCCGCCACGGCTTCCGTGTGGCGGTCGCACCTCGCGGGCGGCACTGGTGAGCACTCAGGACGGATATCGGTTCCCAGCAAGGGGAATCGTTGTCACCGCGATCGCGGAGGGCTCCCGCATCGCTTCAGCGCCATTGCTGAACGCCGGGGCATCGGGAGCTATCGCACCTTGCGGCGTCGGCCGTCCAAGTGACGGCCGGGCAAGCCGCAAACATACAACTCCGCAAGTGTCGCAGCGACCGGCTCGCACCTGAACCCGTCTCCCTTGTGAATACTTTCACAAGGATGGGATTTGTCAAGGGTTCGACTCCGGAAATGCGCGCTAAGTGAGTGAACTCACCGCGCTACCTCGAAGAAGACTCGGGGAACACTTCCTCAACGCCGCCGGGACCCCTACCGCGGATCCTCAGAGCGGCCTCCGCCACACTCCCCCGAACTGAAAACACCGGGGTCGGTGACAGCGAGTCGAACCGGTTTGACACACTGGTACTCAAGGTTGGCCGACTCACCACGCTCGGAAGTCTCGCCAGGGCTTGACCACATTCTTGGCTCGCAAGCTTCGCCAAGACATAAGTACCCACACCGTGCCTGGTCTATACGCACCGAAAAGACGATATTCGGTTGTAAGTCTCGCGCCGTCCCTGTAGGGATGGCGAAATCAACCTTGCCTGCTCACGGGCGAGTTGTCAACACCCACTCCGAGGTTTTCCCAAGTTGTTAGCAGGCCACCCGCAGTGCCTCTGGGACCGAGTCGAGATCCAGTTCGGTCAGCTCACCGAGGTAATCCCCGTCGAGTTGGAAGGCTTGCGGGAGCGACGCGCGCAGCCGAATCCTGGAGAGATCGTGATGCGTCACCGCGTGTTTGCCGTCGGGCCCGTCCCGACCGACCAGCAGTGAAGCGGCGGTCATCGCGGCGTCCGACAGACCAAGTTTACGCAGAATCAGGACATCAAGTCCAGCATTAAAGGATGCCCGCGCGTTGAGATTCACCGGAAGGGCGCCCATGTAGGTCCACGGTGCGCAGTTCTGCACCACGGCCATACCGGTGGAGAGGTCCGTCTCGCCCGTCGACATCTCGACCTCGATCGAATCGCCTTCCACACCATGCTCATTGAGCTCCGCCATCACCGCGCGCGCATAGTGGGCGCCGAGATTGCGCTTCTTTCGGTACGACTCCACCTTCTTGATGATCGACGCGTCCCAGCCGATTCCGGCGCAGAAGGTGAAGAGCCGGTCGGTGTCCTCGGCCCTCGCCCGGCCCAGGCTCACCGTGCGCACCCGCGACTCCTCCAGTGCGGCCACGATCGCCATCGAGGCGCGGCGGCGGTCCCAGGGCAGGCCCAGGGCCCGTGCGAAGACGTTGGTGGAACCGGCCGGGATCGGCGCGAACACCGGTGCCTCCGCGGCGGTCCGGCCGCCGGCCAGCAGCCCGTTCACGACCTCGTTCACCGTGCCGTCGCCGCCGAGGCTGAGCACGACGTCGTAGCCCCGGTCGGCGCCGCGCGTGGCGAGCTCCTCGCCGTGGCCGCGCCGGTGGCTCAGCTCCACGTCGAGGTCGAGCACGCTGCCGAGCTTCTTCCTCACCCAGCGCGTGCGGCGACGCGAGCCGGTGGAGGCCTTCGGGTTCACGATGAGCAGACCACGCTGTGGCGCCGGTTTCAGGTCGCGCATAGGCGCAGCGTAGCCCGGGATACGGTTGACGTGTGAACGAAACCGATGCCGGAATGGGCGCGGTCACCGAAACGCACGGTGACGATCCGCGCCCTTGGACCCTCACCGTGGCCGCGGGCCTGTTCTGGCTGCTCGCAACAGGACTCGTCGCGGCGGGAGCATGGGGTCTGATTCAGCTGGTGACCGGCGACGTCGACACCGCCGGCGGTGCGATCGGCATCGCGCTGCTCGCGTGGCTGGCGGCGCTCTACTACTGGTTCATCGGCCGGCGGCTGCTCCAGCAGCGGGACGTCATCGCGCAGGCGGTCTTCCAGGCGCTCATCTGGCTTCCGGTCGGGTACTACCTCCGAGAGGCCGCGCATCCTGTGATCGGGATCGCGGCGTGGGCGCTGGCGGCGGCGCTGGTCGGACTGGTCCTCAGCGGACCGACGCGGCGGGCCGTGGGCTTCGGCGAGCGGCGGCCCTTCGGCGAGGCCGAATAGCCGGCTCAGGGGCGGAGCCGAACAGCGCACTCGGTATGACCGACGAATGAGCTCGGCCGCACTTGAGTCGACGACCTCCTGGACCGCAACCGAGCGTTCGACCGGCTGAGCGGATTCAGGCCTCGGCGGCGCGGCGCTCGATGAGGGCGATGAGTTCGGGTGCGGCGCCGAGGGGTTCACCCTCATGGGCGATGCCGGCCTCGCGGGCCGATTCCAGCGCGGCGTCGCACAGCAGTCCCGGTGCGATGAAGTAGCAGACCGCCGCGATGCGCTGGGCCCCTTGGTCTTTCAATGACTTCACGGTCTCGCCCGCGCGCGGGCCGGGGCCCGAGGCGAAGCCCGGTCCGGCCGGGACGCCCAGCAGGCGGCCGGCTTCGGCCGCCACCGCGGCGACATGCGCGCGGCCCTCGTCGACGCGGGTGCCCGCGGCGCAGACCACCACTCCGTCGATGCCGTAGGGCAGGTCGCGGACGAGGACGTTCGCGAGCGACAGGTCCCCCACCGGGCGCGCCACCGCGACCGCGAGTCCCGGCCGGGACTCCTCGGCCCGCTTGGCGACCTCCGGGAGATCGGTGCGGGAGTGGTAGGCGTCGGTCAGCAGCAGGGGCAGCGCGACCGCGGCGCTGACGCCGGTGTCGGCGATGCCCCGCAGCACCTCGACCGGGTGCGGCTCGTTGAACTCGAGGAAGCCGACGTCCGCCCCGGCCGCCCGCGCGATGGCGCGGACGGCCTCCGGGGAGCGCGGATCGGGGCTGCCGTGCGCGACCAGCACGATCGGCCGCAGCGGCGGTTCGGGCCCCGAACCGGTGGGCGCGCGAGCACTCGCCGCGGCCGCAGCCGCGCCGGGTTCGCGCACCGACCGGTCAGACATGCAGCCCGCACTCGGTCTTGTCGAACGCGGCCCAGCGGCCGGCGCGCGGGTCCTCGCCCGGCGCGGTGCGCCGCGTGCACGGCCAGCAGCCGATCGAGCGGAAGCCGTCCTTGAGCAGCGGGTTGACCGGGATGTTGTAGCGCTCGATGTACGCCTCCTGGTCGGCCTCGGTCCACTTCGCGATCGGCGAGACCTTGACCTTGCGGCGGGACAGGTCGAAGTCGACGACCTTCGTGCCGGCGCGGGTCGGGCCCTCGTCGCGGCGCAGGCCCGTGGCCCAGCCGTCGTAGTCGGCCAGCGCCCGGTTGAGCGGGAGCACCTTGCGCAGGGAGCAGCATTCGTCGGGGGCGCGGGAGAACAGGCGGGGCCCGAACTCGGCGTCCTGGGACAGCACCGACTGGTCGGGCTGGATGGAGCGGACGTTGACGTCCATGGTGGAGGCGACGAAGTCGCGGACCTGGAGGGTCTCGGGGAAGTGCAGGCCGGTGTCGAGGAAGACGACGTCGATGCCGGGGGCCACCTGGCTGGCCAGGTGGACCACCGCGGCGTCGGCCATGGATGAGGTCACACAGAAGCGCTCGCCGAACTCGCCGACCGCCCACTCGATGATCTGGTGGGCCGTGGCGTCTTCGAGGCGCGTCCCCGCTTCCGTGGCGAGGTCACGGAGTTCGAACGGGTCTCGTTGATTCCCTGTGCTGCTCATGCTGCTTCACTCCGATCGGGGTGTTACTCGGGCTGAGGGCCCGTTGTGGGCGGCGCCGCGTAAACCGGTGCGGCGGCCATCCCGTGGTACTTGACGGCGAAGACACGGGTGCAGTCCGCGCAGTGCCATCCGCCCTTGATCTCGACGTCGCTGTCGGGCTCGGGCGCATAGGGTCTGATGTCCTCCCCGCCGCAATAGGGGCAGAGGTAGGGGACGACGCGGCCGCTCACTGGAGTGCCGTCTCTTCGGCGCGGTGGACCCATTGGGCGAAGGTCTCGCCTTCGGTCCTGGTGTCGAGGTAGCGGCGGGTGACGCGTTCGACGTAGTCGCCGAGGTCGGCGGAGGCGACCTTGAGGCCGCGGGACTTGCGGCCCAGGCTCGCGGCGGAGGCGTGGCCGCCGCCGAGGTGGACCTGGAAGCCCTCGACCTGCTGGCCGTCGACGGTGACGAGCTGGCCCTTGAGGCCGATGTCCGCGGTCTGGGTGCGGGCGCAGGCGTTGGGGCAGCCGTTGACGTGGATCGAGATGGGCGTGTCGAGTTCGGGGACGCGCTTCTCGAGTTCGGCGACGAGGTCGCGGGCGCGGTCCTTGGTGTCGACGATGGCGAGCTTGCAGAACTGAATGCCGGTGCAGGCCATGGTGGATCGGCGCCAGGGGGACGGGTTGGCCTCCAGGCCGATGGCGCGCAGGTCCTCGACGGCCTCGTCGACGCGGTCTTCGGGGATGTCCAGGAGCAGGAGCTTCTGGAGCGGGGTGGCGCGGATGCGGTCGGAGCCGTACTTCTCGGCGATGTCGGCGAGCTGGTCGAGGATCGTGCCCGAGACGCGGCCGGCGACGGGGGCGACGCCGATGAAGTAGTTGCCGTCGTTCTGCTTGTGGACGCCGATGTGGTCGAGGAGCTTCTCGGGGACCGGGGGCTGCTCGAGGTCGGGGAGCTTCCGGCCGAGGTAGGCCTCGGATTCGAGGACCTCGCGGAACTTCTCGGCGCCCCAGTCCTTGACGAGGAACTTCAGGCGGGCGCGGGTGCGCAGGCGCCGGTAGCCCCAGTCGCGGAAGATGCGCACGACGTTGACCCAGACCTCGACGATGTCGTCCTGGGAGACCCACACGCCCAGGCGCGGGGCGAACATCGGGTTGGTGGAGAGGCCGCCGCCGACGTAGAGGTCGAAGCCGGGTCCGAGTTCGGGGTGGTGGGCGCCGATGAGGGAGATGTCGTTGATCTCCCAGGGGCTGTCGGGCAGCCAGCCGATGGTCGACTTGAACTTGCGCGGCAGGTTGGAGAGGGTGCGGTCGCCGATGAAGCGGTCGTAGATCTCCTGGATCTGCGGGGTGGCGTCGATGACCTCGTCGGTGCTGACGCCGGCGACGGGGGAGCCGAGGATGACGCGCGGGCAGTCGCCGCAGGCCTCCTGGGTGTCGAGGCCGACGGCTTCGAGGCGGCGCCAGATCTCGGGGACGTCCTCGACGCGGATCCAGTGGTACTGGACGTTCTCGCGGTCGGTGACGTCGGCGGTGTCGCGGCCGAACTCCTTGGAGATGCCGGCGACGGTGCGCAGCTGTGCGAGGCTGAGCTGGCCGCCGTCCATGCGCACGCGCATCATGAAGAACTTGTCGTCGAGCTCTTCCTCTTCGAGGATGCCGGTCTTGCCGCCGGCGATGCCGGGCTTGCGCTGGGTGTACAGGCCCCACCAGCGGAAGCGTCCGCGCAGGTCGGCGGGGTCGATGGAGTCGAATCCCCCGTGGGCGTAGATGCCCTCGATGCGCTGCCGAACGTTGAGCGGGTTGTCGTCCTTCTTGGACTGCTCGTTCTTGTTGAGCGGCTCCCGGTGACCCATCGCCCATTGGCCTTGGCCTTTGGGGCGGGACGGTTTGCGCGTTGGCGTTGGCACGGTACTCCTCATCGCGGACACGGGTGTGGCATGGTTCGACGGCAGACAGCCGGAAGGAATTAAGCGCACATGCGACAGGCGGCGCTGAACACACGGCAGAAGTCGACGTGGCGGCGTGCCACCAGTCGGAGCCCGTGTGTGCGAGACATGCCTAGAAGCATGACACAGGTTCAGGCCCGCTGCGGGTGACGTCCCGCTCCATGGACATCAGGTCACATGAGGGTTACACGCGACCGGCCGGGTTCCACGGGGGAAGTCCGGCCGGTCGTCAGCTGGTGCTACGGCTCCTACTGGAGGCCGAAGTCGACGACGGCCTCGGTGCCGCCTTCGGCGCGGGGGCGCATGTCGATGGTGCCGCGCAGCTCCCCGGTGACGAGGGTGTGGACGATCTGGAGGCCCAGGCGCGTGGAGTCGGCGATGCGGAAGCCCTCGGGCAGGCCCTTGCCCTGGTCGGAGACGGTGACGCGGAAGCGGTCGCCGTCGCGCTCGACGCCGATGACGACCTCGCCGTCCTGCCCGGGCGGGTAGGCGTGCTCGACGGCGTTCTGGATGAGCTCGTTGACGACCATGACCAGCGGCGTCGCGTACTCGCTGGGCAGGACCCCGAAGGTGCCCTCGCGGCGCAGCGTCACCTTGGACTCGGCGACGGAGACCTCGACGGCCATGGAGGCGACGCGGTCGACGATCTGGTCGAAGCCGACCGACTCGTCCGAGGACTGCGAGAGCGTCTCGTGGACGAGCGCGATCGAGGCGACGCGGCGCACGGACTCCTCCAGTGCGAGCCGGGCCTGCGGGGACCCGACGCGGCGGGCCTGGAGGCGCAGGAGCGCGGCGACGGTCTGGAGGTTGTTCTTGACGCGGTGGTGGATCTCGCGGATGGTCGCGTCCTTGGTGACCAGTTCGCGGTCGAGGCGCCGGACCTCGGTGATGTCGCGGACGAGCACGA
This sequence comes from Glycomyces harbinensis, assembly GCF_900101745.1. Classification (GTDB taxonomy): domain Bacteria; phylum Actinomycetota; class Actinomycetes; order Mycobacteriales; family Micromonosporaceae; genus Glycomyces; species Glycomyces harbinensis. The sequence continues at coordinate 36,369 of NZ_FNAD01000022.1, forward strand.
GGGCGCCGGCGGCCTTGCCGCCCGGGCGCAGCGGCAGGGCCCGCATGAGGACCGTGGCGCCCTTGGCCTCGATCTCCTTGCGGCGCGGGGTGCCGCCGGCGAGCGCGTCGGCGATGCGGCGGGCAGCGTCGGCGCCGACGTCGGCGCTGGAGGGGAGGCTGCGGGTGAGTTCGGCGAGGTCGCGGTCCCGCAGGTGCCCGGTGACGCCCATGCGCCGGTAGGCGGAGAGCGCGTTCGGCGAGGCGTAGCGGACGAGGCCGTCGGAGCCGATGCGCACGAGGCCGTCGCCGATGCGCGGCGCCGTCGTGGGCTCGCCGGGCAGCAGCGGGGGCGGGAAGCCGCCGTCGGAGAGCATCTGGACGAGGTAGTCGGCGGTCTTGAGGTAGTTGAGTTCGAGGTGGGAGGGGCTGCGCGTGTCCGAGAGGTTGGTGTCGCGGGCGGCGACGGCGATGATCTGGCTGCGGTCGCGGCGGCGCACGGGGATGGCCTCGTGGCGGGCGGCGACGTCGCCGCGCCAGACCGGGTCGCCCTCGCGGAAGATGCGGCCCTCGGTGAAGGCGACGTGCAGGTGCTTGGCGTCCTCCCCTTCGAGGAGGCGCCCGACCTGGTCCTCCTCGTAGGCGGTCGGGCCGGTGGTGGGCCGGACCTGGGCCAGGCAGACGTAGCTGCCGGGGTGGTCCTTGACCGCGCCCCACAGCAGGAAGTCGGCGAAGGAGAGGTCGGCGAGGAGCTGCCATTCGGCGACGAGCCGCTGGAGGTGGGCCGCGGAGTTCGACGTCAGGTCGGTGTGCGCGCTGATTACGTCACGGAGTGTGGACACCCGATCAATGGTAGCGGCGCCCTGGAGCCGGGGCCCCTTTCCGATCGCGGAACGGGCCAGGTCACGGGCGGCGAAAACGCCCCGTCGCAGTCGGCGGGGCGTTCGGTACAGGCGGTTACGGCAGTGTCATGTCCGGCTTATCGAGCTCTTCGACGTTCACGTCCTTGAAGGTCAGGACCCGGACGTGCTTGACGAAGCGGGCGGGGCGGTACATGTCCCAGACCCACGCGTCGCTCATCTCGACCTCGAAGTAGGTCTCCGCGTCGGCGCCACGGACGTGGACCTCGACCGCGTTGGCCAGGTAGAACCGCCGTTCGGTCTCGACGACGTAGGTGAACTGCCGCACGATGTCCCGGTACTCCCGGTACAGCTGCAGCTCCATGTCGGTCTCGTACTTCTCGAGGTCCTCGGCGCTCAACGCTCCTCCTTCTCAACGACGGTTCCCACGATAGTGCGCGAGTGCCCCGCCCCGCGCAGGGCTGGCCTTCGCGGGTCCGGGATTCACCCTGCGAGGCCCCGGCAAACCCGTATCAGGTCGGGGCGGGTACGGCGTGCACGGCGACATTGGCGTACGAGAGGCGGTGCTGCTCGCACGGTCCCCTCGCGCGCAGGGCCGCGTCGTGGGCCGCGGTGCCGTATCCCTTGTGGACGGCGAATCCGTATCCGGGGTGGTCCAGGTCGAGCTCGGCCATGAGGCGGTCGCGGGTCACCTTGGCGACCACGCCCGCCGCCGCCACGCAGGCCGCGGTCCGGTCGCCCTTGACGACGCCGAGGCTGCCGGGCAGGCCGGGGACGGGGAACCCGTCGGTGAGCACGAACCCCGGGCGCACGGGCAGCCGCGCCACGGCGACCCGCATGCCCTCCAGGTTGCACACGCCGATGCCGCGCCGGTCGATCTCCCGCGGACCGTAGAGGACGACGCTCATCGCGGCCTTCGCCCGCCGCAGCCGCTCGAAGACGCGCTCGCGCGCGGCCTCGGTGAGGAGCTTGGAGTCGTTGAGCTCGTCCAGCCGCGCGTTCGGCGGCAGGCATACGGCCGCCACGGCCAGCGGCCCGGCGCACGCGCCGCGCCCGGCCTCGTCGGTGCCCGCCACGGGGCCGAGGCCTCGCCGCGACAGCGCGGCCTCGAGCGCGTAGAGGTCGCCGTCGCGGCGCATCCGGGAAGGGGCGGGCCGCAGCATGGTCAGGACGGTTCGGGGACGTCGTCGAAGGTCGAGGGGACCGAGAACCAGTTGAAGTCGTTGAAGGGCCAGAACAGCACGAAGGCCTTCCCGATGACCGCGTCGACCGGGATCGTCGAGGACTCCACGTCGCCGCCGGTGCGGATGAAGCGCTCGCGCGAGTCGCCCGAGGCCGAGCGGTGGTCGCCCATGACCCACAGGCGCCCCTCGGGGACGACCACGTCGAACGGGTCCTGCGAGGGCACGTCCTGCTCGCCGGTCAGCGGGTTCGTGTACAGGTAGGACTCCTCTTCGAGGGGTTCCCCGTTGACCGAGATGTTGCCTTCCTCGTCGGCCACCACGTGATCGCCGCCGATCGCGATTACCCGCTTGATGAACTCGTCCTCCTCCATGACCGAGCGCCACGACTCGGGTGCGGTGAAGACGATGATCTCGCCGCGCTCGGGTTCGGAGAAGTCGTACACGAGCTTGTTGACGAGCACTCGGTCGTTGATCTGGAGGGTGTTCTCCATCGAGCCCGAGGGGATGTAATAGGTCTGGACGACCCAGGTCCGCACGACGATCGCCACCAGGATGGCGACGCCCAGGAGGATGGGCAGTTCTTTCCAGAACGATCCCTTCTTCTTGGGCTGCTGCTTTTCGGAGGATTCCTCGGCGCGCTCGCCGTCGGCGCCGGGCGCTTGCCCTTCTTCGATCACGGTGCGAGTCTACGCGCTCGCGCTCCGGCCCCAGGCCCGCCCGTCCCGGTGGCGGGCAAGGCGGGCGGCGGGTTCCAGTAGGTGCCCCAGGCGGCGGGGACGCCTTCGCGCACAGCGCCGTCGGCGGCGGGTTCGCCCTCTTCGGCGGCGGTCCCGGAGGTGCCTTCGAGGACGTCGAAGGCCGCGGGGATCTCCAGTTCGGTGGCGCGGTCGGTCGGCCAGACCAGGGCGATCGCGCGGCCGATGATGTTCTCCACCGGCACCGGGCCCTGGCAGCGGGAGTCCTTGGAGTTCCCGCGGTGGTCCCCCATCACCCACACCTCGCCCTCGGGCACGGTGACCTCGTCGAACAGGCGCGAATGGCAGGTGCCGGGCGCGACGTCGAGCGGCGCGTCGTCGTAGACGTAGTCCCCCTCGTGGAGGGACACGCCGTTGACGACGACGTTGCCGTCGGCGTCGCAGCACGTGACGGTGTCGCCGCCGACGGCGATCACCCGCTTGATGAAGTCCTTCTCGTCGGGCTCGGCCAGGCCGATGAGGTCGAGGACGCCGGTGGTGAGGTCGCCGACCAGGCCGTCGTCGCCGCCGGCGGGCCGGTACTCCGGGTCCCAGCTGTCGGTCCCGCGGAAGACGACCACCTCGCCGCGCTGGGGGCTGCGCAGCGTCGTGGTGAGTTTGAGGACCAGGACCTTGTCACCCTCCTGGAGGGTCTGCTCCATCGAGCCGGAGGGGATGTAGAACGGCTGCACGGCGAAGGTCCGCAGCAGCACGGCCGCGGAGAACGCGACGACCAGCAGCAGCGGCAGTTCGATCCACAGCGACAGGTACTGGCGCTTGTGCGGCTGCGAGAGGCGGCTCTCGGACTCCTTGGCGGCCTTGTGCTCGCCGGAGTCGTCGCGCCCGGTGCCGACGTGGTCGTGGGCGGCCGACACGCGGTCGTGGGCCGCGCTGACGCGGTCGTGGGCGGCGGACACGCGCTCGCGTTCGGCCGTTACCCGGTCCACCGGGGGCGGGACGCGGTCGCGCGGGCCGGTCGGGCCCTCGGTCCTGCGGAGAGGGCGGGTCGCGTCCAGGCCGGGCACGAGCGGTCCGGTGGCCCTGGGCGCGCCCGCGACCGGGCCGCTGGGCAGCCTGCCGGGCGGCGGGCCGGAGCACCGCGGATTCGCGGGCGGCGGGGACCCGTCCCCGCCGGGACCGGGGAGTCGGCTCCAGTCGATGCGGCGGGCGCCCTTGTCCCCGCCGGGAGAACCAGGACTCATGTGCTGAGGGTAGCCGAATCCGGCGCGCAATGAAAAACCCCGGGCGAGTGCCCGGGGCTTCCAGAAGTCTTGCGGCGGGCCCGTTCAGGGCCCGCGGAGAGCGCCTTAGAGTTCGCGCTTCTCCTTGATCTTGGCGGCCTTGCCCTTGCGGTCGCGCAGGTAGTACAGCTTCGCGCGGCGGACCTTGCCTCGCATGGCGATCTCGATCGAGTCGACCATGGGGCCGTGGACCGGGAAGGTGCGCTCGACGCCGATGCCGTAGCTCAGCTTGCGGACCGTGAAGGTCTCGCCGATGCCCGCGCCGTGGCGGCGGATGACGACACCCTGGAAGACCTGGACACGGGACCGGTTGCCTTCCTGGATCCGGACGTTCACCTTGACGGTGTCGCCGGGACGGAAGTCCGGCAGGTCGGCGCGCATGGAGGCGGCGTTCAGCTCATCCAGAATGTTCATTGGTTGCAACCTTTGTTGATACGGAAGTTCAGAAGTCCTGCCGGGAGAGGTACCGCTTGAACGAACGGCACGTCACGGGAACTCACCTACTCTGCCACACCCTGCTCGGGAAGGGCGAGCCCGGCCCCTTCGAGTAGGCGCCGGTCACGTTGATCGAGGCTACCCGGGTCCAGGCGCTCCAGCAAATCCGGACGGGCCGCCGCGGTGCGAAGGAGGGCCTGGTCACGGCGCCAGCGGTCGACCTTGCCGTGGTCCCCCGAGAGGAGGACCGGCGGGATCGCGTGGCCGCGCCACTCGGCGGGCTTGGCGTACGCGGGCGCCTCGAGGAGCCCGGCGTTGTGCGACTCGTCGTCCAGGGACGCGGCGTTGCCGAGGACCCCGGGCACCAGGCGCGCCACGGCCTCGACGATCGCCAGGACGGCGACCTCGCCGCCGAAGAGCACGTAGTCGCCGATGGAGACCTCGGTGACCTCCATACGATCGGCCGCGTAGTCGACCACCCGCTGGTCGATGCCCTCGTAGCGGCCGCAGGCGAACATGAGCCACGGCTCGGCCGCCAGCTCGCGGGCCATCGCCTGCGTGAAGGGCCGCCCGGCGGGGCTCGTCACGAGCAGCCGCGGGCGCGCCTCGCCGGCGTCGAACACGAGCTCGTCGAGGCACTCGCCCCACGGCTGCGGCTTCATGACCATCCCAGCCCCGCCGCCGGCGGGGGCGGCGTCGACCGAGTGGTGGACGTCGTGGGTCCAGCGGCGCAGGTCGTGGACGCCGAGGTCGATCAGGCCCTTCTCGCGGGCGCGGCCGATGAGCGAGAGGTCGAGCGGCTGCAGGTACTCGGGGAAGACGGAGACGACGTCGATTTTCATGAGAGCTCCGAACGCATCACAGCTCCAGCAGGCCCGGCGGCAGGTCGACGGTGATGATCCCGGCCTCGACGTCGACCTCGCGGATCATGTCGGCGACGAACGGGACGAGCGCCGGCGTCCGCCCCTTGCGCTTGACCACGAGCGTCTCGTAGGCCGCGCCGTGGTCGACGCGCTGCACGGTGCCGATCTCGGCGCCCTCGAGGTCGGCGACGATGAGGCCGATGAGCAGCGTGTCGTGGACCTCGTCCTCGTCGGCGACCAGCTCCTCCTCTTCGACCTCGACGCTCAGGACGACGCCGCGCAGCAGCTCGGACGCGTTGCGGTCCGAGTGGCCCTCGAAGCCGATCATCGGCCGGCCCTGGTGCCAGCGCACCGTCACGGCCGTGAGCGGGGCGCCCTTGAGCTGCCCGCCCTTGGTCCGGTATTCGACGCCGGGCTGGAACCGGGCCTCGGGATCGTCGGTGCGGACTTCGACGACGACCTCGCCGCGCAGCCCGTGCGGGCGCACGATGCGGCCGACCACCAGCTCTGTCATGGGAACCTCTCTCCAGTGCCGACGCGGCGCGCAGGCTTCGCGGGGGGACAGCGCAACGGCCCCGAGGATGATCCTCGGGGCCACTCACGGCGCAGCTTGCAAGCCGTGAACTTGTCTAGCGGATGACTCAGTAGGAATCGACGACCTCGACACGAATGCCCTTGCCGCCGATCGAGCCGATGACCTGGCGCAGCGCGTTCACGGTGCGGCCGCCACGGCCGATCACCGTCCCGAGGTCGTCCGGGTTGACCCGGACCTCGAGCCGCTTGCCGCGGCGGGAGTCGACCAGGCGGACACGAACGTCGTCCGGATGGTCGACGATGCCCTTGACAAGGTGTTCAAGCGCCGGTCGCAGCACGATTACTCCCCTTTGGTCTCAGAGGCCTCGTCGGCGGGGGCCTCGACCTCTTCAGTCTTAGCCGATTCGTCGGCCTTGGCGGCGGACTTCTTCGACTTCGGCGCGGCCTTGACGGCCTCCTCCGAGACGTACGCCTTCGAGGGGTCGATGCCCGACTCCTTGAGGGCGGCCACGTAGAGGGTGTCCTTCTCCGGCTTCGGCTCGGCGACCTTCAGCGGGGCCGGCGCGGGCAGGCCCTTGAACTGCTGCCAGTCGCCGGTCTTGCGGAGGATGGCCTTGACCGTGTCCGAGGGCTGGGCGCCCACGGAGAGCCAGTGCTGGATGCGGTCGGACTTGACCTCGATCCGGGACGGGTTCTCCTTCGGGTGGTAGATCCCGACGTTCTCAATGACCTTGCCGTCGCGCTTGACGCGCGAGTCGGCGATGACGATGCGGTACTGGGGAGTACGGATCTTCCCCATTCGCGTGAGGCGAATCTTCACTGCCACGTTTTGTTACTCCTGTTGTAAGGATCACGTAGGCGCGCACGTTTTCCAGGGGAATCACTCCGGATTGCGTTCACGCCGAAACTTGGCCTTGCGTCACGGTAGTTGAGAGGGCTTCCGTCCCAAAGCTCATGTACAGCGTCAGAGTCTAGCGCACCGGGCGATCAGTACGACCGGGCCAGGTACGCGATGAGACCGGACTCATCCAGGGAGTCGGGCACGGTGCCGTCCTCGCGCTGCAGGACCCGGACCGTGACGGCCGAGCCGGCCGCCCGCTTCTCGCCCTCGACGCCGCAGGCGTCCCACGGCAGGCGCGCGTAGCCGTGCTGGGCGGCCTCGATCGCCTCGTCCACCGTGGCGGCGTCGGTCGTGTGCGTCTCGCGGAACTCCAGGGCCTCGTCCCACAGCTTCATCTGGGCGGCCTCGAGCGCGGCGGCGACGGCCTCGGCGAGCATCCCGAGCGGGATGGTCTGCTTCGTGCCCTCGATGCGGCTGACCACGGTCGCCTCGCCGTTCTTGAGGTCGCGGGGGCCGATCTCGATGCGGACCGGGTAGCCCTTGAGCTCGGCGTCCACGGCGCGGCGGCCGAAGGCCACGTCGCCGCGGTGGTCGAGCTTGACGCGCAGGCCGTCGCCCTTGAGCTCGTCGTAGACCTTCTTCGCGGCCGACTGGACCTCGTCGGAGTCCTTGACGACCATGACGAGGACCTGGACGGGGGCGAGCCTCGGCGGGACGCGCAGCCCCGCGTCGTCGCCGTGGCCCATGATGAGGCCGCCGACCATGCGCGTCGAGGTGCCCCAGGAGGTCGTCCAGCCGAGCTGCTGCTTGCCGTCGGAACCCTGGAACCGGATGTCGAAGGCCTTCGCGAAGTTCTGGCCCAGCTCGTGGGAGGTGCCCATCTGGAGGACCTTGCCGTCGCGCATGAGGACCTCGGCGCCGAAGGTGTTCAGGGCCCCGGCGAAGCGCTCGGCCTCGGTCTTGATGCCGCGCAGCACCGGCAGCGCGAGCACGTTCTCCATGAAGTCGGCGTAGACGTCGTGGAGGATGCGCAGCGTGAAGGCGTGCGCGTCCTCATAGGACTCGTGGACCGTGTGGCCCTCCTGCCAGAGGAACTCCGAGGAGCGCAGGAACAGGCGGGTGCGCAGCTCGTAGCGCATGACGTTGCACCACTGGTTGAGCAGTAGGGGCAGGTCGCGGTACGAGTTGACCCACTTCGCCATGTACTCGCCGATGATGGTCTCCGAGGTGGGGCGGATCGCGAGCTTCTCTTCGAGCTCCTTGCCGCCGCCGTGCGTGACCATCCACAGCTCGGGCGCGAAGCCCTCGACGTGGGCCGCCTCCCGCTGGAAGTACGACTCGGGGATCAGCAGGGGGAACGAGGCGTTCTCCGTGCCGGTCTCCTTGATGCGGTCGTCCATCTCGTCGACCATCCGCTCCCACAGCGCGAACCCGGTCGGTCGGATCACCTGCGAGCCCTTCGCCGGACCGTTCTCGGCCAGCTCGGCTTTGGCGACGACGTCCTGGTACCAGCGAGGAAAGTCCTCGCCCTGCGGTGTGAGTACATTGGCCATGGTCAGGGATTCTACGGGCCGCACCCCGCCGGGGCGCAATCGGATTCGCCCGCGTGGGGGCCGTCTCGCCTCGGCCGGAAGGAGGAGGCCCGAAACGGGACCCTCGGTCCTTCGGCGGTGATACATCACGGCATCTGTCGCATAAGCTGTCGACGTGACAACACCCATGCTGGCAGGTGACCGGGGCCTGACCGCCGCCGAGGTCGCCGAGCGCATCGAGGCCGGAGACGTCAACGAGGCGAAACGCCACACCAGCCGCCCGCTCTCGGCGATCCTCCGCGCGAACCTCTTCACCCCGCTCAACGCCGTCATCGGCGTGCTCGCCGCCATCGCGATCGGCTTCACCGCCATGGAGGAAGGCCTCCTGGAGGGCCTGAAGCAGGGCCTGTTCGCCGGCGTCATCATCGCCAACATCCTCATCGGAACGATCCAGGAGCTGCGCGCCAAGCGCACCCTCGACAAGCTCTCGCTGATGAACCGGTCGAACGCGAAGGTCCTGCGCGACGGCGAGGTCCAGGAGATCGAGCCGAACCGGATCGTGCGCGACGACCTGGTCTACGTCGAACCGGGCGACCGGATCGTCGTCGACGGCCCCGTGGTCGAGTCCCGCAACCTCGAGATCGACGAGTCGCTGCTGACCGGCGAGGCCGACCCGGTCGCGAAGACCCCCGGCGACGAGGTCCGCTCCGGCTCCTTCGCCGTCGCCGGCACCGGACTGTTCCGGGCCGAGCACATCGGCGCCGACTCCTACGCCGCCAAGCTCGTCGAGGAGGCCAGCAAGTTCACCCTGGCCCGCTCGGAGCTGCGCGAGGGCATCAACCGCTTCATCAAGCTCATCAACTGGCTCATCGTGCCGATCGCGCTGCTGCTCATCGTCAGCCAGCTCGCCGACGCCGCCAACTGGCGCGAGATCATCGTCCGCACGGTCGCCGGGATCGTGCCGATGATCCCCGAGGGCCTCGTGCTGCTGACCTCGGTCGCGTTCGCCGTCGGCGTCATCCGCCTCGGCGCCCGCAAATGCCTCGTGCAGGAGCTGCCCGCGATCGAAGGGCTCGCCCGCACCGACGTGCTGTGCCTGGACAAGACCGGGACGCTCACCGAGGGCGGCATGGACGTCGACGAGATCCGCCCGATCGACGGCGCCGACGGGGACTCGGTCACCGACGCGCTCGCCGCCCTGGCGGCCGCCGACGACAGCCCCAACCCGACCATGCAGGCCGTCGCCGCCCACCTCGGCGAGCAGGGCGCCCCCGATCCGAACTGGCGCGTCATCGACGTCATGCCGTTCTCCTCCGCCCGCAAGTGGAGCGGCACCCGCTTCACCGACCACGGCACCTGGCTCCTGGGCGCGCCGGACGTGCTCCTCGACGCCGGCGACCCGATGGCCCTCGAAGCGGACATGCTCGCGGCCCAGGGCCTGCGGGTGCTGGCCCTGGTCACCGCCGAGTCGGCCTCGACCACCGGCGGCGTCACGGGCGTCAAGGCCCAGGCCCTGGTGGTCCTGCGCCAGCGCCTGCGCTCGACCGCCGCCGCGACCCTCGCCTACTTCAAGGACCAGGGCGTCGCCGTCAAGATCATCTCCGGGGACTCCCCCGCCGCCGTGGGCGCGGTCGCCGCGCAGCTCGGCGTCGAGGGCGCCGCCGACACCGTGGACGCCCGGCGCCTCCCGGAGGACCCCGAGGAGCTCGCGGACCTGCTGGAGCGGGCCACGATCTTCGGACGGGTCAAGCCGCACCAGAAGCAGGCGTTCGTGAAGGCGCTCCAGTCGCGGGGCCACACGGTCGCGATGACCGGCGACGGCGTGAACGACGTGCTGGCGCTCAAGGACGCCGACCTCGGCATCGCGATGGGCTCGGGTTCGGCCGCGGCCAGGTCGGTCGCGCAGGTCGTGCTGCTGGACGACGAGTTCGCGACGCTCCCGCACGTGGTGAACGAGGGCCGGCGGGTGCTGGGCAACATCGGGCGGGTCTCGAACGTGTTCTTGACCAAGACGGTCTACGCGATCGCCTTGGCGCTGTTCATCGCCGTGGGCGCGATCTCGGCGTGGATCGCGGGCAGCGACCCCCTGCCGTACCCGTTCCTGCCGATCCACCAGTCGCTCATCAACCTGTTCACGATCGGGCTCCCGGCGTTCTTCCTGGCGCTGGCGCCGACGTTCGACCGGGCCCGGCCCGGGTTCGTCAAGCGGGTCCTCAAGTTCGCGATCCCGGCGGGGATCTGCTGCGCGGTGCCGACGTTCGTGGTCTACCTGGCGGCGCTCGCGCACGACGGCTACGACTCGCAGCTGCCGCAGACCACGGCCGCGATCACGCTGTTCTGCCTGGCGCTGGCGGCGCTGGCGATCGTGGCGAAGCCGTACACGTGGTGGAAGGCGCTCCTGGTGGGCGGCTGCGCGGCGGCGTTCCTCGTGGTCTTGGCCGTGCCGCCGTTCGCGCGGTTCTACGAGCTGGAGCTGCCGGGCGCGTGGAACACCACGGCGGCGGCGATCGGCGTCGCCTCGGGTGTGGGCGCGCTCCTGTTCTGGCTGGTGGTGCGCCCCAAGCACCTCAAGGACTGACGTTCGCGTCGCGCTTCGGGGAGGGCCTTCGGGTCCTCCCCTTCGTCGTCCCGCCGCCGCTACATCGGATGTAGCGGCGGACGTGGCGGGCGTGTAGCGCCTTCCGGGTGAGAGCAACGCTAACGATCATCCAGGAGGCGAACATGTCGCAGCGCGACCTCGCGATCCGAGCCGAAGGGCTCGTCAAGCACTTCAAGGACGTCAAGGCCGTCGACGGCGTGGACCTGGAGGTCCCGGCCGGCACGGTGTACGGCGTGCTGGGCCCGAACGGCGCCGGCAAGACCACCACGGTGCGGATGCTGGCCACCCTGCTGCGTCCGGACGCCGGGAACGCGACCGTGTTCGGCCGCGACCTGCTCGCCGACGCCGCCGCGGTGCGGTCCCAGGTGAGCCTCACCGGGCAGTACGCGTCGCTGGACGAGGACCTGACCGGCATCGAGAACCTGATCCTGCTGTCGCGCCTCTACGGGTACGCGAAGCCGGCCGCGCGGGAGCGCGGCGCGGAGCTGCTGGAGGCGTTCGGCCTGTCCCATGCCGCCGGCAAGCAGGTGAAGGCCTTCTCCGGGGGTATGCGCCGCAGGCTCGACATCGCCGCGTCGATCATCGTGACGCCCAAGCTCCTGTTCCTGGACGAGCCGACGACGGGCCTGGACCCGCGCAGCCGCAACCAGGTGTGGGACGTGGTCCGCACGATCGTCGCCGAGGGCACCACGGTGCTGCTGACGACGCAGTACCTGGAGGAGGCCGACCAGCTCGCGGGCCGCATCGCGGTCATAGACACCGGCCGGGTCATCGCCGAGGGCACCCCCGGCCAGCTCAAGTCCTCGGTGGGCGCGGGCTCGATCCGGGTGCGCCTGCACCACGCCGACCAGCGCGTGCACGCGCAGAAGGTCCTCGCCGAGGCGCTGGGCGCCGAGGTCGAGCTCGACGACGACCCGGTGTCGGTCACGGCGCGGCTCTCGCCCGGCCGGGACACGGCCGCGCAGGGCGCCGAAGCCCTGGGCGAGCTGGCCCGCGCCGGCGTCCTCGTGGACGACTTCTCGCTGGGCCAGCCGAGCCTGGACGAGGTGTTCCTGGCCCTCACCAACCGCGTTCAAGCCTGAGCCGCACGGACTTCAAGGAAGGAAAACCGCAATGACCGTTACGCAGACCGATACCAAGTCCGATGCCGATGCTCCGGCCCCGGTCGAGAAGGAGCACCTGAAGCGGCTCCTGGCCACGGGCGAGCGCCCGCCCGCGCCGAGCGCGTTCACGTCGGCGAGGGTGTTCGCCTGGCGTTCGATGCTGAAGATCAAGCACGTGCCCGAGCAGCTGATCGACATCCTGATCTTCCCGATCATGATGCTGCTGATGTTCACGTACCTGTTCGGCGGGGCGATCGCGGGCGGCACCGTCGACTACCTGCAGTTCCTGCTGCCGGGCATCATGGTGATGAGCATCGTGATGACCACGATGTACACGGGCATGAGCGTGAACATCGACATCAACAAGGGCGTGTCGGACCGGTTCCGGACGCTGTCGATCTGGCGGCCCGCGCCCATGGTCGGGTACCTGCTGGCGGACCTGTTCCGCTACGCCGCCGCCGGGGCGATCATGTTCGGCACGGGCATGGTCATGGGCTACCGGCCCGATGGCGGCGCGGCGGGCGTGCTGCTGGGTGTGGCGCTGCTGCTGGTGTTCTGCTTCGCGTTCTCGTGGGTGTGGACGTGGCTGGGCCTGATCACCCGCTCCGAGAAGACCGTCATGTCCATCTCGATGTCGATCATGTTCCCGCTGACGTTCCTGTCGAACATCATGGTGGACCCGTCGACGATGCCCGGCTGGCTCCAGCCGGTCGTGAAGAACACGCCGATCAGCCAGCTGGTCGACGGGGTGCGGGGCCTGTTCGACGGGAACGTCGACTCCGGTTCGGTGCTCACGACGCTGATCTGGTCGGGCGGGTTCATCGCGGTGTTCGGGTTCCTGACCATCAGGGCCTACAACCGCAGGTAGGGCTTTACTGAAAACACCCGGCGAGGCCGGGCGGGACTCGATGCTCGCGACGTGAGCATGAGCAGTCCCGCCCGGCCTCTTCGCTTGCGCGGGTGTCAGAGCCGCCAGTCGGGGGCGTCGGCGCCGGGGCGGTAGACGCAGGCGGCGCCGGTGGCGACGGCGGCCTTGAGGTGGTCGGCGAGGGCGGGGTGGCCGTCCTCGATCTTCTTGAGGGTGTTGCGGATGCGGTTGGTGACGCTCTTGCGGGCGCGCTCGTGGTTGTCGCCGAGCCTGCGGGAGCGCCCGCCCAGGCCGGTGGCGGCCTTGAGGTGGTCGATGAGGGCCTGGCGTTCGGCGTCGAGCGCGGCGGTGCGGGCGTCGTCGCCGAGGGCCGCGGCGGTGTCGATCTGCTCGTCGAGGGTCTCCAGGTGCTCGCGGTAGCGGGCGCGGGCCTCGGGGTCGAGGAGGTCGTCGCCGCCGAGCCTGGCGTCGGCGGCCACGGTCTCGCCGCCGTGGTCGCCGGAGTATCCGGCGAGCAGGTCGGCGGCGGCGGCTTCGACGCCGGGCTGCGAGAGGAGGCGGTGGAGGTCGGCCAGGCCCTTGGTGTGCGGGAGGTGGACGACGCGCCCGGCGTAGGCGAGGGTCCACGTGGATCCTTCGCGGCGGAAGACCGCTCCGTTCGCGGTGGCCTGCGGCGCGGGCGGGACCGCGAGCTCGGCGGCGGCGGCGCGGGCGATCTCGGCCCAGGGCGCGGCGTCGAGCAGGTCGGCCTGTTCGGCGGCGGCCTTGAAGTGCGCCGCGGCGCGGCCGGTGTCGCCCGCGGCCGCGGCGAGCGTGCCGAGCCAGTGGCTGACGGGCCCGCTGATGCTGGTGCCCCACATGGCGACGAGCCATTCGCCCTCGTGGGGCGCGAGGCGTTCGCGGAGCCGCGCGACGGCTTCGGCGTCGCCTTCGGCGACGGCCAGTTCGGACGCGAAGCGCAGCCGCAGCGACTCCCAGGAGCCGTACAGGTCGGCCTCCGGTTCGAGGCGGTCCCTGACGCGGCGGGCCCGGTCGATCTCGCCGCGCTGCAGCGCGGTGATGCCCGAGAGCAGGTCGGCGTGCCACACCCCGAAGGAGGAGTTCACGTGGTCGGGCGCCAGTTCGGGCGCCTCGCCGCGCGCGAGCTGGAGCTCCCAGCGCAGGTGGTTCACCAGGTCGGTGTAGGAGCGGTCGCCTTCGGCCATGTAGTGCGAGTGCTCGATGTGGTCGGCGGCCTCGTCGTAGCGGCCCTGGAGCATGGCCACGATGGCCCGGTCGATGTGGGCGCCGCCGTGCCAGCGCTCGGAGTCGCTGTTCTCGGCGAGCGCGCAGAACTCGGCGAGCTGCCCCCGGTAGGCGGGGTCGCCCTGTTCGAGGAGCACGACCCAGCGGAGCGAGGAGGCGAGGAGGCGCATCTCCATGTCGCCGGTGCGGCGGGTGATCTCCGTGAGCTCCTCCACGATGGACTGCCGCTGGGCGGCGGTGCCGGGGCCCCAGTTGGAGGCGTGGGTGGCCCACAGCCCGAAGGAGATGTCCTCGTCGGAGCCCGACCGCCGGGCGGCGACCATGTACTGCAAGAGCAGCTTGCGGGTGAGTTCGTCGTGGTCCAGGCCGGGCTCGGGGGCCTTCCCGGCCAGGCCCTCCAGCGCGTCGGCCTTGAGGCGGGCGAGCTCGTCGAGGCGCTGGTCCTGGGGGACGTCCATCACGGCGCGGGTGAGCAGCATCGGGTCGCCCGACTCCTCGGCCTCGTCGAGGGCAAGGTCGTAGATGCGCCGGGCCTCGTCCTCGCGACCGAGCCACCGCACGGCCCCGGCCAGGTCGAGGCGGAGCAGGACCCGCCTGCGGCGCATCGCGGGAGTGCAGCGCTCGACGGCGCGGCGGTAGTACTTCTCGGCGCCGCCGATGCTGAGGCAGCTGTTCGACTCGACGCCGGCGCGGGCCAGGAACTCGACGGCGGTCTCGGGGTCGAGGTCGTCGCCGGCGAGCCAGGCGTGGTGGGCGATCTCGGTGGTGAGCATGAGCTTCTGGAGCGATTCGTCGGCGACGAGGGCGCGGACGACGCAACCGTGGTGGTGGGCGGCCTCGGCCCCGCTCATGGTGTTGTAGAGGGTCTCGCGCACGAGGTCGTGGACGAAGACGTACCGGTCGGGTTCGCGGCGCACGAGCCGGGTCTGGCAGGCGGCGTCGAGCGCGCCCTCGATCTCGTGGAGGTCGAGCCCGGAGGCCTGGGACATGACGGCGGCGTGGAATTCGCGGCCGCCGATCGAGGCGAGGGTGAGCATCCGGACGAGCGGCCGGGGCAGCTGGTCGATGCGGCGCTGGAGGGCGTCGCGCATGCCGGCGGTGGTCGCGTCGACGGGCTGGCCCGAGGCCCACAGGCGGGCGGTCTGCTCGACGAAGAACGGGTTGCCGCCGGTGCGGCGGGTGATCTCGGCGACGGTGGCCGCGTCGGGGGCGTCGCCGACGGTGCTGCGCACGAGGGCGGCGACGCCGTCCTCGTCGAGCCCGTCGAGGCCGATCATCGTGGCCTTGGCGACGAGCGGGAGCATCCGGGCCCGCAGGCGGTGGCCGGGGTCGATCTCGGAGTCGCGGTAGGTGCCGACGAACAGGATGCGCTCGAAGAACGTGTGCTGGCAGGCGAACTTGAGCAGTTCGATGCTGCCGGAGTCGGCGAAGTGGAGGTCGTCGAGGACGATCAGGAGCGGGCCGCGCTGGGAGGCGCCGATGAGCAGCTGGGTGACGGCGTCGTGGAGTTCGAAGTCGGCGGGCGGGGCGCCGTCGCCCCGGCCCAGGAGCGCGTCGACGGCGGGGGCGGGGTGCAGGGCGCGCCAGTCCTCGTCGCCGAGGCGGGCGCGCAGCGAGCGCAGGACCTGGATCCACAGCCAGTGCTCGGGGACGGCTTCGGACTCCCAGGAGGTGGCGAAGAGGACGGTGAGGTCGCCGCGGTGGGCCGCGGCGACGTCGGTGACGAGGGCGGTCTTGCCGATGCCGGCCTCGCCGGTGATGAGGGCGAGGCCGCCGTGGCTGGCCACGGTGCGTTCGACGGTCGTGCGCAGTGCCGCGGACTGGTGCGCGCGGCCGATCAGGAGCGATTCGGTCACTCGACCAGTGTCGCCGACCCCACCGACAACCGCCACGGGGTTCTCGGTTGATTGTCGACTATCGGACGTTGGACACGCGGTCCTGTTCCCGCTGGTCGAGGGGGCGAATATGTTCAAATTGCGACTTTGGTGACGTCCGGTTTCACCGAATCCACACGAGACTTCACCGTGAGTGATTAAGGTCCTTCGGAAAGTAGACGTCTCGGCGTCGAAGGGCGGCCGGACCGCCCCCACCGGCGGTCCACGAGGCCGCACCTGAGCCGAGAGCCGACGAACCAGGGAGCAATCCTCATGGCCGAGTCCATGTTCAAGCAGTCAACCACCACGAAGTCACGGACGACCTGGCGGATGGTCGTGATCGGGGCGGCCGTCCCGTTCGCGATGCTCGCCGCCGCGCCGGCGGTGAGCGCCGCCGAGGTCGAGCAGGTCGAGACGGTGAGCAGCGAGCAGCTGCCGCCGCTGCCGGTCGATCCGCCGGCCGGACTGCCCGACCCGCAGGCCCTGCTGGACCTTCAGCAGTGCCTCACCGACGTGCAGGCGCTCCTGCCCGCCGACGCACCGGTTCCGGACCTGCCCGCGGAGGCCGAGCAGCTGCCGCCGCTGCCGGGCGCGCCGCTGCCGGCCGTGCCCGACGTGGGGGCGCTGAACGACATCTGCCAGCAGGTGCTGACGGTGCTCCAGGACCAGGCTCCGGACCTTCCGGTCGACCCGCCTGCCGACCTGCCGCCGGCGCCGCTGCCGGCCGAGTAGCCGAGGCAGCCGTGAGCGGGGCCCGCAGCATCCTGCTGCGGGCCCTGTGCCGTGCCCGACGTTGTTCCGGACGGTGTCGCGAGCGCGCGCTCGGCATCGCTTCAAGCGCTACTTCAAGCGCTGCGCGGCCTCCGCGAGCGCCTCGTCGGTCGCCGTCAGGGACAGCCGCACGTGGCGGTTCCCCTTGGCGCCGTAGAACTCCCCCGCCGCGGCGAGGATGCCGCGCTCGGCCAGCCAGGACACGGTGTCCCAACACGGCTCGTCGCGGGTGGCCCACAGGTACAGGCCC
This sequence comes from Glycomyces harbinensis, assembly GCF_900101745.1. Classification (GTDB taxonomy): domain Bacteria; phylum Actinomycetota; class Actinomycetes; order Mycobacteriales; family Micromonosporaceae; genus Glycomyces; species Glycomyces harbinensis. The sequence continues at coordinate 53,281 of NZ_FNAD01000022.1, forward strand.
GCGGCCGAGTGGTCGATGCGGAACCCGGCGGCTTCGACCGCCCCGCGCAGGACGTCGCGGCGCCGCTCGTAGCGGGCGCGCTGCTCGATCGCGTGCGACTCGTCGTGCAGGGCCGCGATCGTGGCCTGCTGGACGGGCCAGGGGACCATGAAGCCCGCGTGGCGCCGGATCTCCAACAGGTCGGCGATGAGCTCGGGGTCCCCGGCGAGGAACGCCGAGCGGTACCCGGCCAGGTTGGAGCGCTTGGACAGCGAGTGCGCGGCGAGGAGGCCGGTGAGGTCGCCGTCGTTGACGCGCGGGTCCAGGACGGACACCGGCGGGTGCTCCTCGTCCCAGCCGAGGGTCAGGTAGCACTCGTCGCTGGCGAGGACCACGCCGCCGTCGCGGGCCCAGCGGACCAGCCCGCGCAGGTGCTCGACCGAGGCGACCTCGCCGGTCGGGTTGGTCGGGTAATTGATCCAGGCCAGTCGCAGCCGCGAGCCCGCGGCGTCGCGCGGGTCGGCCACGGGCAGCGCCTGGGCCTTGGCGAGGATCGCGCCGATCTCGTACGTGGGGTAGGCGATCTCGGGGTAGGCGACGGCGTCGCCGGGGCCGACGCCCAGCTGGAACGGCAGGTTCGCGACCAGTTCCTTCGAGCCCACGGTGGGCAGGACCGCCACGTCGTCGGCGACGCCGGTGTGGCGGTGCAGCCACGAGCGCATCGCCTCGCGCAGCGGTTCGGGGCCGGCCACGGTCGGATAACCGGGCCTCGCGGCCGCCTCGGCGAGCGCCTGCCTGACGACCTCGGGCACCTCGTCGACCGGGGCCCCCACGGTGAGGTCGACCAGGCCGCCGGGATGGGCCGCCGCGCGTTCCTTGAAGGGGGCCATGCGGTCCCAAGGGAAGCGCGGCAGCCGCCGTGCCGGGGAGGCGCTGTGGAGGCGGCGCAGCGCCATCGCGGCTACTCCTCTTTCGCGGGCAGTTCGGCCACGAACGGGACGTCGCTGTCGATCTTGCCGACCTTGGAGGCCCCGCCGGGGCTGCCGAGGTCGTCGAAGAAGTCCACGTCGGCCTTGGTGTACGGGGCCCACTCTTCGGGGACGTCGTCCTCGTAGAAGATCGCCTCGACCGGGCACACCGGCTCGCAAGCACCGCAGTCGACGCACTCGTCAGGGTGGATGTAGAGCTTCCGGTTGCCTTCGTAGATGCAGTCGACCGGGCATTCTTCAATGCAAGCCTTGTCGAGCAGGTCCACGCACGGCTCGGCGATTACGTAAGTCACGAGTCGTCCTTCCTACAGCGCGCAATCGGGCGGACTGCGCTGAGATGAGCCTAAACCCTAGCGCCTGCCCCTCAGACGGGTCCTCCTGTCGGTTCGGATGGTGAGAGCCGCCCCTTGGTTCATCTTTTACATACAGGTGGAGTAACCTGTAAAGGTGATCGAGTCGAGGATGCGGGCGTACCGGTTTCGCTGCTACCCGACGCCGGAACAGGCCGATAACCTGATGCGGACGTTCGGATGCGTCCGCCTCGTCTACAACAGGGCCCTTGACGCACGCACCAAGGCCTGGTACCGGCGCAGGGAACGCGTCAACTACGCGCAGACCTCGGCACTGCTCACCAAGTGGAAGCAACGGAAGGATCTCGCCTTCCTCAACGAGGTCTCTTCCGTTCCACTGCAACAGGCGCTCAGGCATCTCCAATCCGCGTACGCGGGATTCTGGGAAGGCCGCACGAACTATCCGCGTTTCAAGAGGAAGCGCACTGCCGGGTCAGCCACGTACACCCGGTCGGCATTCACCTGGCGAGACGGGGGCTTGAAGCTCGCCAAGCACTCTGAGTTCTTGCGACTGAAATGGTCTCGGCCACTCCCACGTGCGTCGGCGCCGTCGATGGTGACGATCTCGCGGGACAGCGCCGGGCGCTGGTTCGTGTCGCTCCTGGTAGAAGCCGACGTTCCTACTCTGCCCGAGCACACCGAGGCGGTGGGCGTCGATGCGGGGCTTTCGAGCCTGTTCACCCTCTCCACCGGTGAGAAGATCACCAACCCCCGGCATGAGCGCCGCGACCGCGAACGCATCAAACACCGCCAGCGGGAACTGGCACGCAAGCAGAAGGGCAGCAAGAACTTCCAGAAGGCGAGACTGCAGCTCGCCCGCGCACATGCGCGGATCGCCGACCGGCGGCTCGACACCATGCATAAGTTCACCACTCGACTGGTTCGCGAAAACCAAGTGATCTGCATCGAGGACCTGAACGTGCGCGGCATGATGGGCGACCACAGCCTCGCCAGGGCGATCGCCGACGCCTCGTGGGCGACCTTCCGACGCCTCCTGGAGTACAAGTGCGAGTGGTACGGCCGCGAACTGATCGCGATCGACCGCTTCTACCCGTCGTCCAAAGTCTGCTCCGCTTGCGGCACCGTCAACGCGGCCGTCTCCTTGGCTGAGCGGACATTCAAATGCCGAGACAACAGCTGCGGACATGTCGAAGACCGCGATGTGAACGCCGCAAAGAACATTCTGGCCGCCGGACTGGCGGTTGCAGCCTGCGGAGACGGTGTAAGACCAAAGCGCTCCTAGCGCGGCGGCAACCGTCGTTGAAACAGGAAAGCCGATCGGGCGACCGATCGGAACGCTCCCTCCTCGGAGGGAGGGGAGGCCAATGCCATTTGTAGACCCGAAGGCTTGGGGTGCGCCAGATGCTGGGACCGGAACATATAGGCCGTCGCGTGGCGGTTCGGATCAGGTTGGACGGCGTGGGACCGGGTCCCCGGTTCACGGACATCACGGGCGAGCTTATCGAGGTCGGCGCGGAGCGCTGGCGCGTGCTGCCCGCCACAGGGGCAGCCGTCACCATTGACGCCGCGGCGGTGGTCGCGGCCCGGCCGATCCCGCCGAAGCCGACCCCGTTCTCGGAGATCATCGGCCTCGAGCGGGCGCTCGCGGCGACCTGGCCCGCGCCCGAGACCGCCGACCTGGGCGGCTGGCTCCTGCGCTACGCCGAGGGCTACACCAGGCGCGCGAACTCGGCGCTGGCGCTGACGGCGCCCGAGGGCGGGACCGACGCGGCGCTCGCGGCGGTGGAGGCCTGGTACGGCGAGCGCGGGGCGCGACCGCTCATCGCGACGGCCGGGCCCGTGACGAAGCGGCTCGACCAGGAGCTCGCCGCGCGCGGCTGGGAGGCCGAAGCCGAAACGGCCGTCCTGGTCCGCCCGATCGGGCCGGTCGCGTACGGCGGCGAGGCCGTGGTCCGGGACGCGCCGAGCGCGCGGTTCCTGGAGCTGGCGGGCCGGGGCCGCGCCGAGGTCGCCGCGAAGGTCCTCGGTTCCGGACCCGACCGCGGGTACGCGGAGATCCGGCGCGAGGGCGTCCTGGCGGCGAGGGGCCGGGGCGCGGTCGCGGGCGACCTGGTCGCGATCAGCGGCATCGGGACGCTGCCGGGGCACCGCAGGCAGGGCCTGGGGACCGAGGTCCTCAGGGCCTTGGAGGCGTGGGGCGCCGGGGTCGGCGCGCGGCGCGCCGTGCTCCAGGTCGAGACCGGCAACGAGGCGGCCCTGGCGATGTACCGGCGGCTCGGCTACGCCGAGCGCTACCGGTACCACTACCGCGGGCGCTAGCGGGCCTCGGCGGCCTTCGCGCGGGACGGGTTCGCCTTGAACTCGAAGGCGATCTTGGTGGCCTTGAGCTCGCGCCCGTAGACGTCCACGCCGAGGGCCATGACGATGAGGAAGCCGACCCAGCCCGAGACGGCCAGCAGCGCGAAGTAGATGAGGGTCTGGGAGAACACGCCGTCGAGCGTCGGGTAGTCGACGCGGGCGATGAGCGGGTTGACCAGGACGGCGAACAGCGCCGCGATCAGGAAGACGACGAGGAGTTCACCGGTGATCTCGCGGCGCTGGCGGCGCACGCCCCACCAGATGCCGGCACTGACCGCGACGGCGGCCATGGCGCCGAAGGTGTAGACGCCGACGAGGTCGCCGACGGCGGTGCCCTCGCCCCAGACGTTCGAGGCGATCCGTCCGGCGAGGTTGGCGGCGATCAGGCCGAGGGCGAACCCGTAGAGGGAGGGCCAGTGGGGCATGAGGAGGCGGCTGAGGAGGGTCACGGTCGGGACTCCTTCGTGGCGGAGGGGATTGCTTGCTTCGGGGCCTGCGATCCGGCGGCGGGCCGGGGCGTCGTGGCCGGTCTGGGACGAAAATACTGCCACAGCGCGACGGCGATTCCGGCGGTGCCGGCCAGGAGCAGCGCGTAGCCGTTGAAGCCGCTGGTGATCACGAGCGAGCCGGCGGCGGTGGGCATCGAGGCGGCGAGGACCACGGCGAACCAGGCGAGGGCGGTGAGGACGACGATCCAGCGTCCGCGGACGAGCCACACGCCGAGGGCGGCGAGGCCCCAGTTCCAGAAGAACGCGAGCGCGCCGGCGAGCGGCACGGCGATGCCGCCGATGTAGAAGGGCACCAGGAAGGACTCGATGAGCGCGGCGAGGAGCGCCGCCGCCACGACGACGATCGCGCCGCCGGCGCGGATCGCCGTTTCGAGACCCTTCGCACGCACGGTGGCGATCCTACGGCAGTGGGTGGGAGCCGGTTACCATCCCCAGCCCCACCCACCGCGGGGAAAGGTAGGACCCACTCTCCCGCCCGGGTCCGACGAGAACGCCGCGCTCGGGCACCCGTGTCACCCGAACGTGTCGTGCGGCGGCGCATGGGCGCCCGCGCCCGACGCCGGGGCGACGCCGACGCCTCAGGGCGCCGACGGATGGCGGTTCGGCACGCTCGCCGCGCCTCGGCGCGGCGGCCCCGCCGCCGCGCGGTTCCCCTTGACCGCCTTGGCGTACCGGCGCGTTGGACGCGAGCCGCGACACCGCAATCCGGGACAATCACCTCATGACCATCACCCGAGAGACGACTGCCACGAAACGACGACGCTTCCGACAGCTGTTTCCCGAACGGTCCGACTTCGCCCACGCCGGGCGCCACTGGCACACCGACCTCCTCGCCGGGCTCACCGTCGCGGTCGTCGCGCTGCCGCTGGCGCTCGGGTTCGGCATCGCCTCGGGGCTGGGGGCCTTCGCCGGCCTCATCACCTCGATCATCGCCGGCGTCCTCGCCGCGCTCCTGGGCGGCTCGAACCTCCAGGTCACCGGCCCCACCGGCACCATGGCGGTGGTCCTGGTCCCCCTCGCGGCCACCCACAGCCACGCGGGCGTCATGCTCGTCGGCATCATGGCCGGGCTCATGCTCATCGCCCTCGCCGTCGCGGGCGCGGGCCGGTACGCCCGCTACGTGCCCGTCCCGGTCGTCGAGGGCTTCACCGCGGGCGTCGGCGTCGTCATCGCGATCCAGCAGCTGCCGCCCGCGCTCGGCCTGCCGGCGCAGAACGCGCACCTGCTCACGGGCGCATGGGATTCGGTCGCGGCCTTCGCCGCGGAGCCCGACTGGGGCCCGCCCGCGGTCGCCTTCGCGGTCGCCGCCGCGGTCCTGCTCGGCTCGCGCCTGCACTCCCAGATCCCGACCCCGCTCCTGGCGGTCGTCGCCGCCACGGCCGTGACCTGGTTCGCGCACCTCGAAGTCGGCGTCATCGGGTCGCTCCCGCGCACGATCCCGGCCCCCGAAGCCGGGTTCTTCGACTTCGCCTTCGCCGAGATGCCCGACCTGGTGGCCGCCGCGATCGCGATCTGCGCCCTGTGCGCGCTCGAGTCCCTGCTCTCGGCCACCGTGGCCGACAACATGACCGTCGACCAGCACCACAACCCCGACCGCGAGCTGTTCGGGCAGGGCGTGGGCAACCTGGTGACGCCGTTCTTCGGCGGCATGCCGTCCTCGGGGGCGCTCGCGCGCACCGCGGTCAACGTCCGCTCGGGCGCGGCCGGGCGCCTCGCCTCGCTCACGCACGCGCTCGTGCTGGCGCTCATGATGCTCGCGCTCGCCCCGCTGGTCGCGCACGTCCCGCTCGCGGCCCTCGCCGGGGTCCTCATCGCGACCTCGATCCGCATGATCGAGGTCGGCTCCATGCTCGCCCTGGCGCGCTCGACGCGGTCCGACGCGGCCGTCATGTGGCTGACCCTCGCCGCGACCGTGGTCCTCGACCTGGTGTGGGCGGTCGCGGTCGGCGTCGCGCTCGCCGGGCTCCTGGCGCTGGGCCGGATCTCCAGGTCCGTGTCCGTCGAGGAGGAGCCGATCGAGCCGGCCGACCACCACGACGAGGAGGCCGCGCTGCTCCACGAGCACATCGTGGCCTACCGGCTGGAGGGCCCGCTGTTCTTCGCCGCGGCCCACCGGTTCCTGCTCCAGCTCCTCGACGTCGCCGACGTGCGGGTCGTGGTCCTGCGTATGAGCCGCGTGTACACAATGGACGCATCCGGTGCGACGGTCCTCGCCGACGCGGTGCGACGCCTGGAGCACCGCGGCATAGCGGTCTACCTCTCCGGTCTCGAACCGGTGCACGCGAAACCGCTCGAAGCCCTCGGCATCCTGGAGCCGCTGTGGCAGCAGGGCCGGCTGTTCGAGCACACCAGCGAGGCCATCGCGGCCGCCCGCCGGCGCCTGAAGTCCGACGGGCTCCTAGAGCAGCTCGAAGCGGAGGCCGCCGCTCAGGCCGAAGCGGAGCGCCCATAGCCGGTCGGGCGCGCCGCGGTGGTCGGTGGTGTCCACCGAGTCGATCACGGCGTCCTCGGGGTTGACGCCGTGGAGGACGAGCGTGCCGCGCTCCCCCGCCCACACGGCGCGGTCGCCCTCGAGTTCGGGACAGATGCGGCTGACGAACGTCTCGGTGATCTCAGGACCGAAGTCCTCCAACGTGATCGTGTCCTCGGTCCACGCGAACTTGCGGATGAGCGCGCCGTCGCCGTAGGCGTCGATGTACGCCTCGACGCCGTTGCCGGTGTCGACCAGTTCGGCGCGCGAGTCCTCGCCGAGCTGCTGCCCGGCGCCCTCGACCGTGGGCACCGAGTGCCACGCCGAGGACGGGTGGACCTGCTCGTAGCGCTCGTCCCCGAAGTACGCGGCGGTGTACTCGCCCGCGCCGGGGTCGCACACGAGCTGCTCGCCGTCGACGGCGATGAGGAACGAGCCCAGGTCGAGGTGGTTGTGCGGCTCGTCGTTGTAGCCGCCCTTGACCGCGAGCGCCCACATGCGCCGGCCGCTGCGGCGGCGCTCGACGAACCAGCCGACGTCGGCGAGGAACGCCCGGCCGGGCTCGACCGTGTCGCCGAGGGGCCGGCCCCATTCGAGGGTGCGGGTGAGCGGGGCCCAGCGGGCGCACGCGTCGTCGGCGAAGGTCTGGGTCCGGGCGGCGGCGGGCAGCGGGACGCCGAGCCGGTCGTGCAGGCGCGTGAGCAGGCCGGCGGGCAGGAGCGTGTCGGGCCCGGCGTCGCCGAAGGTCGCGAACGAACCGGGGTAGAGCTGGGCGCGGGCGGGGAACGCGGCGATCGCCTCGTTGCCGGCGAGGAGGTCCTCGCCGGTGGCGTCGCGCCAGGCCTCCGCGAAATAGGTGAAGTAGCCGAACCCGTAGACCCAGTAGTCGACCCCCTCGACGCAGCCGCCGTCGGGGCCGAAGGAGAACAGGTAGCTCTGGAGCGCGGGCAGGATGCGGCCGCGGACGCGGTCGAGGTCGTAGCCCAGGGCGAGGGCGGCCATGCCGGCGGCGCCGGCGCACACGGCGGTCCAGTTGGAGATCCGCAGCTCCCACCACAGCGGGAACTCGGATTCGAAGAGCGGGTCGAGCACGCGTTCGCGGATCTCGGCCTCGATCTCGGCCGCGCCTTCGACGTCGTCGCGCAGGCGCAGGATCTCCGCGAGGGTCTGGGCGGTCTCGCAGGCGAAGAGGTCGACGCAGGTGCGCGGGTCGAAGTCGATGCCCCAGTGGGCGGGCAGGGCCCAGGAGCGCTCCTGGCAGACGTCCTTGAGCAGTGAGGACAGGGCGGGCCCCTCGCCGACGACGGCGAGCGCGGCGAGGTGGCGCCGGCGGGCGAAGTACTGGGCCTCGTAGGGCAGGCGCCGGCCGTCGGCCGCGAAGTCGTCCGCCAGCGCGGGGTCGAAGGCGGGTACGGGCCGCGCGGCGATCTCGCGCAGTTCTTCAAGCAGCGCCGTACGAAGGTCGCTCAAGAGACCAACGCCTTTCGGGATAAGGTGGGGAGGGGGCGGGGGATCCTGCCGTGGCTCAACGGTAACGCGGGCGCGCTTTCCGTCATAGACTCCCTCGTATGCGCATCGGGGAGCTGTCGGAGCGGACGGGCGTTCCGGCCGCCACCATCAAGTACTACCTGCGGGAACGCCTCCTGCAGCCGGGCGAGCACGTCGAGGGCAACACCGTGGAGTACGGGCCCGGGCACGTGCACCGGCTGACGCTCATCAGGGCCCTGTCGGAGACGGCGGGGCTGTCGGTGGCGCAGATCGGCGAGGTGCTGACCGTCCTTGCGCGCCATCCGGAGTCGGGATTCCAGGCGATGGGCGCGGCCCTCGCGGCGACGCACCGGGACCCGAAGTTCTCCCTGGGGAGCGAGGGGACCTCGGAGGCGGCGGAGCGGACGGTGGACCAGCTGCTGGGCGAGTACGGCTGGGCCGAGGTGGCGCCGCCGAACTACCGGGACGCGCTGGTGACGGCGCTGACGGCGTTCTACCGGTTGGGGAACCCCGACCCGCAGGAGGTCCTGGGCCATTATGCGGACGCGGCGGCGGCGCTGGCCTCGGCGGACATGGAGGCGATCGCGGAGGCGACGAGGATCGAGGGCGTCGACGTGGAGCAGGCGGTGGTGGCGACGGTGCTGGGCGAGACGATCTTCGCGGCGCTGCGGCGCATCGCGCACGTCGCGGCCTCGGCCAGGACGCAGGCCGAGCAGGGGCCTTCGGGCACAATGGGGTCGTGAGAGCGAACCCGACTTCTTCGTCTTCCCGGCGGCTCGGCCGTGGCTGAGGGACTGCGCATCGACCGCGACCCGCGCCGTCCGAGCATGATGCACCTGCTGGCGGACGGGGTGGTCCAGGCGACGATCGACCTCGACGACCCGTCCTATCTGGACGCGGAGTACATGCAGCGGATCGCCTACCTGGTGGACGCGATGGCGGAGCCGAAGCGGCCGCTGCGGGTGCTGCACCTGGGCGCGGGGGGCCTGGCGCTGGCGCGGTACGCGGCCGCGACGCGTCCGGGCTCGTACCAGCAGGCGGTGGAGACGAACGAGGCGCTGGTCGCGCTGGTGCGGGCGGAGGCGCCGCTGCCGCGCGGGGTCAAGGTGAAGATCCGGCACACCGATGCGCGCGAGGCGGTCGAGAGCGCCCCCGAGGCGAGCTACGAGCTCATCATCACCGACGTGTACGCCGAGGCGCGCGTGCCGGCGCATGTCACGAGCACCGAGTTCCTGGCGGCGGCGCGGCGGGTGCTGCGTCCGGGCGGGCATTACGCGGTGAACCTGTGCGACGGCGGTCAGATGCGGTTCCTCAAGCCGGCGCTGGCGGCGATGGGCGCGGTGTGGCCGCACGTGGCGGTCATGGCGGAGCCGGCGGTCCTGCGGGGACGGCGGTTCGGGAACGTGGTCGCGGTGGCGGCGGACGTCGAGCTGCCGGTGGCGGCGCTGCGGCGCCGCTGCGCGGGCGCGGCCTTCCCGTGCCGGCTGCTGGAGGGCGCGGAGCTGCGGGACTACATCGGGGGCGCGGTCGCGGCGACGGATGCGACCGCGATCCAGTCCCCGCCGCCGCCGAGGTCCCTGAGGAGCTTCTGACCGGTCGCGGCTCGGCGGTCGCGCCGCCGTTTGACGTCGTTTCGGCGGGCGTCTTCGGTCGCCGTCTCGGCCGCCGTCGCGGCCGCGACCGGGCGGCCGTGTCGCACCCGCCGGGCACTGTTGAAGCCGGGGGCGGCACCGAACCCGAGCCCCGCTCACCCACGCCCGACGTCCGGGCCAGCGCCGGGTCGACCGTTCGGACAATAAACCCGCTGGATAGTGGCCCTGTCTCCCCGCGGATCACCACTGTCCGATCCTGACCCATGGCCCACCTCACACAAGACTTGGCGATGCGGGTCACCTTGTACTAGCGTCGGCGCCTGTTCCGGTCGGGTCCTCAGGGCTCCCCCAGAGACCCACCCGTCCGGACCGCCGAGCCGCGCTGCGCATGACGCCCGTTCTCTCCGGTACGGGGCGATACACCGCAGTGCGGGCCGGGGACCCAGCCGCGTCGTCCCCCCAGTCCGCGCATTCAGCGGGCTCCAGCGACGCACGGGGTGAATCCCGCGGAGGCCCGGCCTCCGCGGGTAGGGCGCACTTCCCTGCCCGAACCCGACAGCTAACCCGGTAGGCGGCCGAGGAAGAAAGGCCACCTTGTGGCTCAAGCCTGCTCGAATACCGAACACAGTTCCCGCGCCACCGCCATTCTCCGACGCGTCGCCGCCTACACGGGCGTGACCCTTGCGGCCGTCGGTCTCGTGACCGCCTTCGCGGCGGCCCCGGCGGAAGCGGCCGACATCGACTACGAGGCGGCTTCGGCCTCCGAGATCGAGGACCACCTCGGCGATCTCGAAACCGAGCTCGACGGCGCGAACGCCGACCTCGCCGGGCTCCAGGCGCAGTTCGATGCGGCCCAGGCCGTCATCGACGCCGCCTCCGCGGAGTACGGCACCTCCGACGCGCAGCTGAGCTACGTCACCGCCGCGGTCGAATCCGCGGACGACGAGCTCGGCGCGAAGGTCTCGACCCTCGTCGAGTACGCGCAGGAGCAGTCCGACAAGTACACCGAGGCCCAGGAGGCCGCGGAGCTGTCGGCCCAGCTCGAGACGCAGATCGACAAGACCGAGGCGCAGGTCGCGGACCTCGACGCGCAGATCGAGGAGGCCCAGGCGGCCTACGACGAGGCCGCTGAGGCCGAAGCCGAGGCCGAGGCGGCCGCCGCGGCCGAGGAGGAGGCCGCCGCGAGCACCGAGTCGAGCGGCGGCGGCGACTCGTCGTCGAGCTCGACGGCCGAGTACAGCTCCGACGCCGCGACCGCGGCGGTCCAGTTCGCGAAGGACCAGCTCGGCGAGTCGTACGTGTTCGGCGCCGCCGGCCCCGACACCTGGGACTGCTCGGGCCTGATCTCGGGCGCGTACGCCGTCTCGGACGTCTCGCTGACCCACTCCACGTGGACGATGTGGGACGAGACGAGCTCGATCGGCCGGGGCGACCTCCAGCCGGGCGACCTGGTCTTCTACAACGGCCAGAACCACGTCGCGATGTACATCGGCGACGGCCAGGTCATCCACGCGCCCAAGCCGGGCGACGTCGTGAAGATCTCGGACCTCGACATGGGCATGTCCATCGACGGGTACCGCCGGGTCTGACACAGGAGCGAACAAGCGTGGCTCGCCCGCATTGTGCGGGCGAGCCACGCTCGCGTTCGCATCCGCCCCCGGCTTCGACAGTGCCCGGCGGGTGCGACATCGCCGGGCCCGCCGAGAGGCCGGGAAACGTGAAGGGCCGAAGAGCCCGGCGTGGAGCACGGTCGGATGCGCGGCGGGCAGGGCGCTCGGGGCCGGACACGTTAAGGGCCGGGGCACCAGCCCCGGCCCTTCGCGTTTCCTGCTGCTCTAGCGCTTACGCAGTCAAGCCGCCTCTGCCATCACCTGGTCGTTGGCCAGTTCCTTCAGGCGCGCCAGCGCCTGGATCTCCAGCTGGCGGATCCGCTCGCGGGAGAGGTGGAACCGGTGCGCGACCTCGGTGAGCGAGTGCTCGCGGCCGTCTTCGAGCCCGTAGCGGGCCTTGACGATCCCCGCCGAGCGCTCGTCGAGGTGGTTGAGCATCATCTCGATGCGCTGACGCTCCATGCCGGCGAGGACGACGTCCTCGGGGCTGGGTTCGTCGGAGTCGGCGACCAGGTCGCCGAGATTGGTGTCGCCGTCGTCGCCGATCGGCGTGTCCAGTGAGACGGTGTCCTGGCTCCAGCGGATGAGCTCGTTGACCCGCTCGACCGTGACGCCCAATGCCTGGGCGACCTGATCGGGTTCGGGGTCGCCGCCGAGCTCACGGGTGAGCTGGCGGGTCACGTTGCGCATCCGGTTGACGTCCTCGACCAGGTGCACCGGCAGGCGCACGGTGCGCTCCTGCTGGGCGATCGCCCGGCTGATGGCCTGGCGGATCCACCACGTGGCGTAGGTCGAGAACTTGAAGCCGCGCTGGTAGTCGAATTTCTCGACGGCGCGGACCAGGCCCGTGTTGCCCTCCTGGATCAGGTCGAGCATCGGCATCCCGGAACGGACGTAGCGGCGGGCGATCGAGACGACCAACCGCAGGTTCGCCTTGATGAACTGTTCCTTCGCCTTCGCACCGTCTTCGACCAGTCGCTTCAGGTCTTTCTCGGTGGCGTCGCCGAAGGTCTCCTCTTCTCCGAGCAGGTGCTTCGCGAACAGACCCGCTTCGACAGCCTTCGCCAAGTCGACCTCGGCGGCGGCATCGAGCAGCGGCGTCTTCGAGATCTCATGCAGGTATACGCCTACAAGGTCTCGCTCCTCAGCGACCTCTTCGGTGGTGAGGGTGGGTGTTGTCGTAGTCTCCACGCTCAAGGTCTCCTCCAGCTTCCTCGTCCCCCGACACCGCGTGAACGGTGTACCAGTTACAACGACCGCTTCGTTGCGTGGAATTCCGTGTCCCGGTGTTCGATGCGCCACGGTTACCAAATCGATGCGAACGGATGGCCTTCCGGCCGTTTGCACCGTTTGGGTATCCCCGGGCTCGTCGGCTAAGCTCAGTTCACGGCTCCTGTCCCCTAGACGGGGCCGGGAGGCGCTCATGATGCCTGTGAGACGGGGATCACCTCACCTCGTCAGAGTTGCGGTGGCCCGAGTCCTGGTCACGGTATCGTCTCCGGTCTGCTTCATCGCAAACCTTCAATCTCTAGGGGTACACGCGCCTTACCTTGAAAAAGTTGAGAGATCATCTGATTGCGGCCCTTATCACTGCGATAGAGACCGCAAAGGCGGCGACGCTCTGATACCCGCACCATAGCGGACTGTAGCGGTGACAAGCAACACCTTTCCCAGGCGTTGATGTCCGATTCCGAACACCTCTCGTTCTTCTCCAGTCTGCGCCTCCCCGGAGGGTCCGCGGGCCCGTTCCGACCTCCTGACGCGCAGATCACCTGGGGTGACGCCTGCGCGTAGAGTTGGCGCGTGACAGAAGAACGCCTAGTGTGGGTCGACTGCGAAATGACCGGACTCGACCCGGAGACCGAAGCCCTCATCGAGATCGCGGTGCTCGTGACGGAGCCCGACCTCACCCCGCTGGACGAGGGCATCGACCTCGTCATCGCCTGCGAGGGCCCGGAGCTCGAGAACATGGGCGCGTTCGTCGCCGACATGCACGCCAAGTCGGGACTCACCGACGAGGTGCGGGCCTCGCAGATCTCGCTGCAGCAGGCCGAGGACGCGGTCCTGGAGTACATCAAGCAGCACGTGCCCGAGGCGCGCACCGCGCCCCTGTGCGGCAACTCCATCGCGACCGACCGCACCTTCATCACCAAGTACATGCCGCGCCTGGACGACCACCTGCACTACCGGATGATCGACGTGTCCTCCATCAAGGAGCTCGCCCGGCGCTGGTACCCGCGCGTGTACTACAACCAGCCGGCCAAGGGCCTCGCCCACCGCGCGCTCGCCGACATCAACGAGAGCGTCAAGGAGCTGGAGTACTACCGGCGCACCGTGTTCGTGCCGCTGCCCGGGCCCTCCAGCGACGAGGCCAAGGCCGCCGCCGCCGGCATCGGCGCCCCGCTCGCCGACTGAGACGACGGACACGGAACCCACTTGACGCGAGCCCCCGGCGTTTGGCTATGATTGTCGGCGGTCGTCGGGTTTCCCGGCAAGACCAATCTTGGTGGGCGTAGTTCAGCTGGTAGAACGCTTGGTTGTGGTCCAGGAGGTCGCGGGTTCAAGTCCCGTCGTTCACCCCGAGGTAAAAGCCCCGCGGCAGTGCCGCGGGGCTTTTCGCTGCTCAGAGGCCCTTGCGCTGATTCCGCTTGCGGCGCAGACGCTCCTGGCGCTTGCGGTCCTCGGCGGGGCGGATGATCTTGCGCTCGGCGAACGTCAGCGACGTCGCCACCACGACCAGCGGCACGATCACCCACGCCGGCCAGAAGTAGACCGCGCCGATCGTGAAGAACAGGACCAGCCACACGCCCAGGTTGATCCCGATCGGGATCGAGAAGCCGAACCACAGCCACTTGACCCAGTCGGGCGTCCCGGACTTCACGGGCTCCTGCGCGTCGATGATCTGGTGGTAGGCCGGCAGGTCGGACAGGACCACTTCGGCGTCCCCGACGGTCTTGGCCGCCAGGAGCACGTCGACGCGCTTCTCGTACTCGTCCAGGTCGATGTAGCCCTGGTCGACCGACGAGCGCAGGATGTCGGTCAGGGCGGTGCGCTCGGGGTTGCCGATCCGCGTGTCGCGGTCGCCGAATCGTTCGAGGGAGGACATGCAGGGGCTCCTTGGGGGGATGGTAAGGCCGAACGGTGGGTCAGTCGCAGTCGTCGTCGCCGAAGCCCCGGTTCACCAGCTGGACGACCGTGGCGATGCCGAGACCGAGGATGGGCCAGATCGGCCAGAACGCGGGCAGCTCGCCGCTGCCGATCCACGTCGCCAGCCAGATGGCGGTGCAGATGAGGCCGACGGTGATCAGGCCGCGCAGCGCGGGGACCTGGTGGAGCGGGGGGCGGCCGCGCCGGGCGTGCGGATCGCCGTGCGGGCGGTCGGCGGGCTGCTCGGCGGGGACGACCTCGGCCTCCTTCGGGCGGCCCCCGGGGAGGTCGTCGAAGATGAGGTCCAGTTCGGCGTTGGTCTTGGCCTCGTAGGCCGACCTCGTGCGGTCGTCGAACTCCGCGAGGTCGATGCGGCCCTCGTCGAGCGCCGCGCGAAGCTGCTCGATCGCCTTGTCGCGATCGGCGTTCGAGATCCGCAGTCTGCCGTGGTCGTCGGTCACGATGCCAATTATGGCATCGGGGTCCTATTCCGCGCGAGCCGCGCTCGCGGCCGCCTCGCCCAGTTGTTCGACGCCGCCGTCCGGAGCCGTCAGGACCCACACGCCGTCCTCGCAGAGCGCGATCGTGTGCTCGGTGTGGGCCGCGACCGACCCGTCCTCGGTCACGACCGTCCAGCCGTCGCCGAGCTCGGCGGTGTCCTCGGAGCCGAGCGTGAGCATCGGCTCGATCGCCAGGGCCATCCCCGCGCGCAGCTTCGGGCCCTCGCCCGGGCGCCCGTAGTTGAGGATGTGCGGGTCCTGGTGCATCTCGGTGCCGATGCCGTGCCCGCCGAAGCCGGTGACGATCCCGTAGTCCCCCGCGCGGTCCGCGGCCTGCTCGATGGCGTGCGAGATCCCGCCCAGGCGCTTCGCGGTGGCCGCGGCCCCGATGCCGGCCCACATCGCGGCCTCGCAGGCCTCGCGCAGGGCCCTCACCCGGGGGTCGACCTCGCCGATCTCGATGCTGATCGCGGCGTCGCCGTGCCAGCCGTCGACGATCGCGCCGACGTCGACCGACAGGAGGTCCCCTTCCTCGAGCACCGCGTCGGCGGAGGGGATCGCGTGGACGACCTGCTCGTTCACCGAGGCGCAGATCGAGGCCGGGTAGGGCCCGAAGCCGATGTCGTAGCCCTTGAACGAGGGCACCGCCCCGCTGGAGCGGATGATCTTCTCGGCGATCCGGTCGAGTTCCGCCGTCGACACGCCCGGCCCCGCGTACTCGCGCATGGCCTGGTGCACTTCGGCCACGACGAGCCCGGCGGCCCGCATCTTGCGGATCTGCTCAGGGGTCTTGTACTGGATGCGCTGGCGACGGCGGAACACGATGGGGGGTTACGCCGCGGCGCCGATGGCGGACAGGGCGCGCTCGGTCACTTCCGCGACCTCGCCGATGGCGTCGATCCGGACGAGCTTGCCCTGGGCCTGGTAGTGGCCGATGAGGGGGGCCGTCTGCTCGGCGTAGACCTTGAGGCGGTTCTTGATCGTCTCGGGCTTGTCGTCCGTGCGCTGGAACAGGTCCGGGGAGTCGGGGTCGGCCGGCGGGTCGAACTCCAGGTGGTAGACCTTGCCGGTCGACTTGGACACGCGGCGCCCCGACAGGCGGCGCACGACCTCGTCGTCGCTGGCCGTCAGCTCCAGGGCCAGGTCGAGGGTCGCGCCCGCGGCGTCGAGGACGCGGTCGAGGACCTTCGCCTGCTCGGTGTTGCGGGGGTAGCCGTCGAGGAGGAAGCCGTCCTTGGCGTCGTCCTGAGCCAGGCGGTCGGCCACCATGTCGTTGGTGACCTCGTCGGGGACCAGGTCCCCGGCGTCCATGTACCGCTTGGCCTCAAGGCCCAGGGGGGTGCCGCCGGAGACGTTGGCGCGGAAGATGTCACCGGTGGAGATCTTGGGGATGCCGAGCCGCTCGGCGATGATCTCGGCCTGTGTGCCCTTGCCGGCGCCCGGCGGGCCTACGAGTACCAGTCGCAAAAGAGTTCCTCCCGTGTCGTCACTGTGCCGGGCGGCGGCGCCACGCCGCCGCTCCGGCCGAGGGCGACCTGCCTCAGCGCAGGAAGCCCTCGTAGTGGCGCTGCATCAGCTGGGACTCGATCTGCTTGACCGACTCCAGGCCGACGCCCACCATGATCAGCACCGAGGTGCCGCCGAACGCGAACTGAGCGAACAGCTGCTGGTTACCGAACGCGATGATGGCCAGATTGGGAAGGATAGCGATCACGGCCAGGTAAAGCGAGCCAGGGAAGGTCAGGCGTGACAGGACTCGCTGCAAGTAGGTGGCCGTGGGCTTGCCCGGGCGCACGCCGGGGATGAACCCGCCGGCCTTCTTCATGTTCTCGGCGACGTCGTCGACCTTGAAGGTGATCGACACGTAGAAGTACGTGAAGAAGATGATCA
The DNA here is from genome assembly GCF_900101745.1 of Glycomyces harbinensis. GTDB lineage: Bacteria > Actinomycetota > Actinomycetes > Mycobacteriales > Micromonosporaceae > Glycomyces > Glycomyces harbinensis. Next base: position 70,124 of record NZ_FNAD01000022.1, read on the forward strand.
GGAAGGCGTACAGGGTGATGTACACCCAGGAGCCCTGGTTGAGCAGGTACCGGTCGATGAACTGCACCCAGCCCGAATCGCTGTTCTGGTTGAGCTGGCGGAACAGCGTCGGGATGTACAGCAGCGACGAGCCGAAGATGACGGGCACGACGCCGGCCTGGTTCACCTTGAGCGGGATGTAGGTCGAGGTGCCGCCGTAGGCCTTGCGGCCGACCATCTTCTTGGCGTACTGCACCGGGATGCGCCGCTGCGACTGCTCGATGAAGATGACCGCGACCATGATCGCCAGGCACAGCCCGATGATGACGGCGAACATGAACCAGCCCTCGGACTCCTGGAGGGCCCAGAACTGGCTCGGCATCTGCGCCGCGATGGACGCGAAGATCAACAGGCTCATGCCGTTGCCGACGCCGCGCTCGGTGATCTGCTCGCCGAACCACATGATCATGGCGCTGCCGGCGACCATGACGGCCACGACGGTGACGATCGACATCCAGTAGGGGATGTTGGCGTCGGTGGTCGACAGGTCCGGGAGGATCGGGTTGGGGCACTCGGCGTTGAAGAGGATGCCCGAGCGCGCCAGGGCGATGTAGCCGGAGGCCTGGAGCAGCGCGAGACCCAGCGTGAGGTACCGCGTGTACTGGGTGATCTTGACCTGGCCCGGCTGGCCCTCCTTGCGGAGCTGCTCGAGCCTGGGGATCACGACCGTCAACAGCTGCATGATGATCGACGCGGTGATGTACGGCATGACGCCGAGCGCGAAGACCGACAGCTGGAGGAGCGCTCCACCCGTGAACAGGTTCAGGAGACCGAACACGCCCGCGTCATCGGTGGGCTGCTGGTTGAGGCAGGTCTGCACTGCCGTGTAGTCCACGCCGGGACTCGGCATCTGCGCACCAAGACGATACAGACCGATGATCATCAGGGTGAACAGGATCTTCTTGCGCAGATCGGGGGTCCGAAACGCGCTGATGAAGGCGGAGAGCAATGCGGTTCCTCCTGAACAAGACCCCCTGGCGGGGCCCTGGTGTTGCGGGGCAACACCTTACGTGACCAGTGGGCGTGTGAAGTTCGTAGCGAGAGGGTCACGCGCCCGAGGAAGACGGTGGTCCTCGCCAAGGGAGCCTAGCAGGCGCATTCGGACGCAGAGTATTCGGCACTGAGCATGACGAAACGGGCCGGAGTTCACTCCGGCCCGTTTCGCGGATCAAACGTTCGATCCGGCTTGCGGGACGCGACTAGGCGTCCAGGGGCTCGCCGGTCTTCTTGTCCACGACCACGGCCGTGCCGCCCGCGGCGGTGATCTTGGTGAAGGCGGAGGAGGAGAAGGCGTGGGCCTTCACGTCCAGCTTGACGCCTTCGAGCTCGCCGGAGCCGAGGACCTTGATGAGCTCCTTCTTGTTGAGGACGCCCACCGCCATCAGCTGCTCGGGGCCGACTTCGCCGCCGTCGGGGAACAGCTCCACGAGGCGGTCGAGGTTGACGACCTGGTACACGAGCTTGTTGTGCGGCTTGAAGCCCTTGAGCTTCGGAAGCCGGATCTGGAGGGGCATCTGCCCGCCCTCGAACCCGGCCGGCACGGTCTTGCGAGCCTTGGTGCCCTTGGTACCGCGGCCCGCGGTCTTGCCCTTGGAGCCCTCACCGCGACCCACGCGGGTCTTGGCCTTCTTGGCGCCGGGGGCGGGCTGCAGGTCATGAATGCGAATTGCCATGACTACTCGACCTCCTCGACGTCGACCAGGTGACGGACACGGTGGACCATGCCGCGGTACTGCGGGAGGTCCTCCTTGAAGACGGTCTGGCCGATCTTGCGCAGGCCGAGCGTCTGGATGGTGGCGCGGGTCTTCGGCTTCTCGCCGATGACCGACTTGTGCTGGGTGATCTTCAAACGTGCCATGTCGATACCCCTAAGCCTTCGCGGCTGCGGCGGCTTCGGCGCGGGCGCGCAGCAGACCCTGGGGAGCGATGTCCTCCAGCGCCATGCCGCGGCGGGCCGCGACGGCCTCCGGGGCTTCGAGCTGCTTGAGCGCCTTCACCGTCGCGTGGACGATGTTGATGGCGTTCGAGGAGCCCAGGGACTTCGACAGGACGTCGTGGACGCCGGCGCACTCGAGCACGGCGCGCACGGGGCCGCCGGCGATGACGCCGGTACCCGCGGAGGCCGGCTTGAGGAGCACCTTGCCGGCCGCGTCCTCGCCGAAGGTCTCGTGCGGGATGGTGCCGCCGATGCGGGGGACCGTGAAGAAGTTCTTCTTGGCCTCCTCGACACCCTTGGCGATCGCCGCCGGGACTTCCTTGGCCTTGCCGTAACCGACACCCACGTTGCCCGCACCGTCGCCGACCACCACGAGGGCGGTGAAGGCGAACCGGCGGCCGCCCTTGACGACCTTGGCGACGCGGTTGATGGTGACTACGCGCTCGATGTGCGGGGACTTCTCGGCGCGGTCGCGACCGCGACCGCCCTCGCGTCCTCCGCGACCACCGCGGCCGCCGCGGTCATTGCCGCCGCTGCCCCGGCCACCGGCCGCTTGCTGTTGATCAGCCACGAGACTGATTCCTTTCGTTCGCTCAACGCCGGACACGGCTGCGCCGGTTCCGACTCGCATACGGTTCCCTTTTGCGGGCCTTCGGCCCGAAGGGTCCGGTCTCGAGGACCGGAAGACGCCGCGCCGAAGCGCAACCTCTCGATTATGCCTGGTCAGGGGTTCTGCGGCGAACGGCGGGGTCGCGCTGAGGTCGGGAACACACGCCGGGCCGCCGGCGGCGGTCCTCGTACATGCGCGAGCCCGCGCCGAGGGACGGTCGCATCCCGCGGGCGCCGCGCCGTTCGCGCCATCGGCGGCGGCCCGAATGCGAGCATTTCTTTTTCATTCCCGGCGGCGAATGCGGAGCCGACTTTCAAAACCCGATAAAGCTACTCACGAGTCATCCCCTGAACGGGTAAAGCCGGAAGTAAAGATCCCGACAGCCGATCACGCAATGCGGTCATTCGCTCTGTCCCATTCACCCGCATACGCACGACGTGCGGCGAATCCGCTTCCGCGCAAAAGGGATATTTAAAAGTCCTCAATGACCGACGGTGACAACGGTGCGCGCCAATTGGGGTCCACCACCAGCGATGACCCGGCTACGGTGTTGACCAGCACCCGTTCCGTGAACACCCATCCGACCGCATTGGAGCGGTCGGCACCCGCTGGCATTCCCCATTCGCATACGCGCGACCCCCGCCGATACGGCGCGAGTCGACGCGTTTATCAGCCGTGCCCACTGGAGGACTATTCCATGCATCGGCACCGGCCGCTACTGATGCGGCTCGCCCGATTCTCGACGGTCGGAATGACCTGCTTCGCCATTCAGGCGGGGCTCCTGCTCGCACTCCGCGAAACCGGTGTCCCGGACACGCTCGCGAACGCGATCGGGTTCCTCGTCTCGGCGCAGGTCAATTTCCTGCTGAGCACCCGCTTCACCTGGTCGGACCGGCGGCTGCCGCGGCCGGCCCCGCGCCGCGCCGCCGTGCGGTGGCTGTCCTTCCAGACCACCGTCGCCCTCAGCCTGGCCTGCAACACGGGCGTGTTCGCCCTCGCGTCGCAGTTCACCGGGCCCGTGGCCGCGGCCGCCGCCGGCGTCGGCCTCGGCGCACTCCTGACCTTCCTCGCGAGCAACCACCTGATCTTCCGCGGGCGCCGAGCCGAAACGGCGCCGCCGACCGAACACCTTGGAGCAGACCTTGACGATCATCGCCGCGCACCACTCGCACTCACCCGCACCGCGGACCGCACCGCCACCGCCGACTGACGGCGTCGCGGTGGTCATGCCGGCCTACCGCGAGGAGGCGAACGTCGCCGCCACGGTCGACGACTTCCTGCACACCATGGTCCGCGCCGGCATCCCGCACGCCGTCATCGTCGTCGACGACGGCAGCGACGACCGCACCGGCGAGCTCATCGACCGCCTCGCCGCCGTCTACGGCGGCCGCGTCATCGCCGTCCACCACGAGCAGAACCTCGGCTACGGGGCCGCCGTGCGCACCGGCATCGACACCGCCCTGCGCCGCACCGGGTTCCGCGAGATCCTGCTGACCGACGCCGACCGCCAGTTCCACGCCGAGGACCTCCTCGCCCTGCGCGACAGGAAGCGCGAGGAGCGCGCCGACGCCGTCATCGGCTACCGCGCCAGCCGCGCCGACCCGTGGCGGCGGCGCCTCAACGCCAAGATCTGGACGACGCTGTGCAAGGCGCTCCTGCGCGTCCCCGGCCGGGACGTCGACTGCGCCTACAAGCTCATCGACCGCTCGCTCCTCCAGGACCTGCGGCTCACCGGCGAGGCCGCGGCGATCTCCCCCGAGATGCTTTGCCGCATCTCGGGCGACGGCGCCCGCATCATCGAACACCCCGTGAACCACTACCCGCGCGAGCACGGCGAGCAGACCGGGGCCCGGCTCTCGGTCGTCGTCAAGTCGCTCGTGAGCCTCGCGGTCGTCTACGGACACATGGTCCGCGACGCCCAGCGCCTCGGCTGGGCCAGGCGCCTGGCGAGCCCCAAGGACGCCCCCGCCGCCCTGGTGACGCTCGCGGCCTGCGTCGCCAGCGTCCTGGCGTACCTCTACTTCGCCGACCACGGCTACCTGCTGGCGTATCCCGACGCGAACTCGCACCTGCTCATCGCCCGCCGCGTCGTCGACAGCCCCACCGCCGGGCTCGCGCAGCTCGGCGGCGTGTGGCTGCCGCTGCCGCACCTGCTGACGGCGCCGCTCGCGACCTGGGAGGCCTTGTACCTCAACGGGTTCGCGGGGGCGCTCGTGTCCATGGCCTCCTACGCGGTGGCCGTGCGGTGCCTGTTCCTGCACGCCCGGTCGCTCGCCGGCCACTGGGCCGCCGGGCTCACCGCCGCGGGGCTCTTCGCGCTCAACCCGAACGTGCTCTACCTGCAGGCGACGGCCATGACCGAGCTGCTGCTGTTCGCGTGCGCCGTCGCCGCGATCCACCACCTGCACGAATGGTGCGCGCGCGAACGCCTGCGGGACCTGTCGCTCGCGTCGGCAGCGGTGCTCGCGGCGACCCTCACGCGGTACGAGGGCTGGATCCTGTGCGTCGTCGCGCTCGCGGTCGTCGCCTACGCGGCGCTGCGCCGCCACCGCCGCTACTCGCACACCGAGGGCTCGGTCCTCGTCTTCGGGTTCATCGCCGGCGCCGGCGTCCTGGGCTGGATGGCGTGGAACCTCGCGATCTTCGGCGACGCGCTCAACTGGAAGTCCGGCGAGTACGCCGACTCGGCCCTGTGGGTCGCCGAGGGCGAGGCGAACGTCGGCTCGCTCGGCACCGCCGCGCGGACGTACGGGTTCGCCGCGCTGCACAACCTCGGGATCGCCACGGCCGCACTCGGACTCGCCGGGCTCGTGGTCTACGCGGTCCAGCGGCGCCTGCGGTCGCGGTGGCTCACCCCGTACGCGATGCTCGTGTTCGCGCCGTTCTTCGTGTGGGCCCTCGTCACCGGCGAGCGGCCCCTGCACGTCGAAGAGGTCATGGGCGGGCTCTACAACGTCCGCTTCGGGCTCATCATGCTCATCCCCGCCGCGGTCTTCGCCGGATACCTCGTCGGCGTGCTCGTCAAGCGCCTCCCCGCGGCGGGCGGGCGGGCCGCGGCCGGGGTCCTCGCGGCCTCGGCCGTCGCCGGGGCCACCGTGGCCGTCGGCGGCGCGATCGTGCTCGACGAGGCGGTCGCGTTCCGCGGCAGCGGCGCCGAGGCCGACAACGCCGCCGTCGCCGCCTGGCTGCGGGACCACCACGACGGCGGCACCACGCTCATGATGTCGTTCGAGAACGAGTCGGTGACCTTCGAGTCCCAGATGCCCACCGGGTCCCTGGTCTACGAGGGCTCGTACCGGATGTGGGAGGAGGCGCTCGCCGACCCGAGCGGCGCGGGCGTCGAATGGATCTACATGCGCGCCACGCCGGGCGGCGAGGACGACGTGTGGGAGGCCCTGTGGGGCACCGATGCGCTCGAGGACCACTACGAACTGGTCTACGACGAGGGCGACCGGCTGGTCTTTCGCGCCGAGGACGGAGCCGACGCATGAGCGCGCACCGCAAGCGGCCCGACGCGCCGCCCTCGGGCCTCAGCGCCCAGAGCCTCCTCAGTCCCGGCCAGATCGCGTTGGCGCTCACCGTGATCGGCACCGTCGCCGCGGCACTCGCCGTGCACCTGCTCACCGGGTTCGGGCCGGGCCCGCTCCAGTGGGCCCAGGCCGGCATGTTCGCGCTCATCGTCCTGTACCTGGCGGTGATCGCCTTCAAGTTCGCGATGGTGCTCGGCTCGGGCAAGTCCACCGCGATGCGCTTCGCGCCGGGGAGCCTGGAGACGTTCCCGGACCACGAGCTGCCGAAGTACACGGTCCTCGTGCCGCTGTACCGCGAGGCCGCGGTCGTCCCCGGCCTCGTCCGGCGGTTGTCCGCGATGGACTACCCCGAGTCGAAGCTGGAGATCCTGCTCCTGGTGGAGGCCGAGGACGCGGAGACCCGCGAGGCGCTAGCCGCGGTGGACCTCGGCCGGGCCTTCCGCACGGTGGTCGTGCCCGACACCGCGCCCAAGACGAAACCGAAGGCCTGCAACGTGGGCCTGGCCCGCGCGACCGGCGAGCTGTGCGTCATCTTCGACGCCGAGGACCGGCCCGACCCCGACCAGCTGCGCAAGGCGGCGCTGGCGTTCCGGATGCTGCCCGAGCGGGTCGTGTGCGTCCAGGCCGAGCTCCAGTACTGGAACCCGTGGACGAACTGGCTGACGCGGTGCTTCTCGGCCGAGTACGCCACGAACTTCAGCCTGACGCTCCACGGCATGGACCGCCACCGCCTCGCGATCCCGTTGGGCGGCACGTCGAACCACTTCCGGATCGACGCGCTGCGGGCGCTCGGCGGCTGGGACCCGTTCAACGTCACCGAGGACGCCGACCTCGGCATCAGGATCGCCCGGCGCGGCTGGGACGTGCGGATGATCGTCTCGGTCACCGAGGAGGAGGCGAACTCGCGCCTGGGCAACTGGATCCGCCAGCGCAGCCGGTGGATCAAGGGCTACCTCCAGACCTGGCTGGTGCATTCGCGCCGGCCCCTGCGGCTGTGGCGGGAGCTGGGGACGAGGAAGACCCTCGCGATCCACCTGACGCTGGGCTTCTCGACGGTGACCACGCTGATCAACCCGCTCATGTGGGCCATGACGCTGTCGTACTTCGTGTTCGGGCCGCAGTGGATGGAACCGCTGTTCCCGCCCGCGGTCCTGTACGGGGGCATGTTCGCGATGATCGCGGGCAACGCACTCATGTGCTACGCGCTGATGCTGGGCTGCTTGAAGCGCGGCCTGTACGCGGCGGTGCGGGCGATGCTGACGGTGCCGCTGTACTGGGCGCTGATGAGCGTGGCCGCGTACAAGGCGCTGGGGCAGCTGGTGCGGCCGAGCAAGCGGCACTTCTGGGAGCTGACGGACCACGGGCTGGTCGAGTCGGACGAGGCGCCGGAGGTGGCGCATGTCAGGTGAGTCGTTGCGCCGCTTCGCTGCGGCACTCGTGCTGGCGCCCTTGCTGCTGGTCGCTCCGGGGGCGGCGGAGGCCGAGCCGCCGGCCGAGTTCGAGCGGCTGCTGGTGGTCGGGGGCCTGGAGGAGCCGACGTCGTTCCGGTTCACGCCGGCCGGGGACGTCCTGGTCGCCGAGAAGAACGGGGCGATCCGGCTGGTCGAGGACGGTGCGCTGCACGGGCATCCGCTGATCGAGCTGGGGACGGCGGGCTCGGACGAGCGGGGGCTGCTGGGTCTGGAGATCGACCCGGACTTCGCGTCGAACGGGTACGTGTACGCGGGCTACACGGCGGCCGACAACCTGGACCGGTTGAGCCGCTTCACGATGACGGGCCACCAGATCGACCCGGCCTCGGAGCTGGTGCTGATCCAGTCGCAGCAGGACGCGAACGTGTTCCACCATTCGGGGTCCGTGGGGTTCGGTGCGGACGGGAAGCTGTACTGGACGCTGGGGATGAACACCAACAGCCAGAACCCGATGAACCTGGGGAACGTCCACGGGAAGATGCACCGCGTCAATGCGGACGGGTCGATCCCGGCGGACAACCCGTTCGTGGACACGCCGGGCGCGGAGCCGTCGGTGTGGGCGTACGGGCTGCGGAACTCGTTCCGGTGGGACGTGGTGCCGTCGGGTCCGAACGCGGGGAAGATCCTTGCCGGGGACGTGGGCGGTTCGGAGTTCGAGGAGCTGAACCTCATCGAGCGGGGCGCGAACTACGGCTGGCCGGAGGTCGAGGGCGAGTGCGGGGACTGCCCGTACGCGCAGCCGGTGTGGACCTACCCGCACACCGACCCGCCGGCGTCGGCCGGGTCGGTCTCGGCGGTGGAGGTCTACGAGGGCGGGCTGCTCGGGGAGGCGTACGAGGGCGCGGTGTTCGTCGCGGACTACACGCTGGGGTTCGTCAAGTACCTGGAGATGGACGAGTCGTTCGAGACCGTGGTGTCGGTGCACGACTTCGACACCGGGGCGGGGACGCCGGTGGAGTTGCAGACCGGGCCGGACGGGGCGCTGTACCAGTTGAACATCTATCCCGGTGAGCTGTACCGGATCGCGCCCTCGGGCGGGAACCGGACGCCGGTGGCCGAGGCGGGCGCGACGCCCGACAGCGGGTTCGCGCCGCTGGAGGTGCAGTTCTCCTCGGAGGGTTCGCGCGACGCCGACGGCGACGCGCTGTCGTACGCGTGGGACTTCGGGGACGGCGGCTCGTCGACCGAGGCGGACCCGGTGCACGTGTACACGGGGAACGGCGTGTACCAGGCGGTGTTGACCGTGGACGACGGCGAGAAGTCGGCCGAGGCGGTGGTGGAGGTCCAGGTGGGGAACTCCCGGCCCGAGGCGGTGATCGAGTCGCCCGGTGAGGGGTTGACGTACGACGCGGGCGATGTCGTGGGGTTCTCCGGTTCGGGGAGCGACCCGGAGGACGGGGCGCTGGGGGCGGCGGCGATGTCGTGGACGGTGCAGTTCCACCACGCCGACCACGTGCACCCGTTCTTCGGACCCGAGACGGGCAGCGCCGCAGGGGAGATCGAGATCCCGAGGGCGCCGCACGGGGCGGACAACACGTTCTACCGGATCAGCCTGACGGTGACCGACGCCGGAGGGCTCACCGATACGGCCTTTGTGGACGTTCATCCGAACACGGTGGAGGTGAGCCTGAGCGCCGATCCGCCGGGGCTGGCGTTCACGCTCGACGGGCGGCCGTACACGGGGACGGCGGTGAAGCGGATGGTCGTGGGCGGTGAGTACGTGCTGGACGCGGCCTCGCCGCAGCATGCGGGGGCCGAGCGCTACGCGTTCGACTCGTGGTCCTCTGGCGCCGATCGGCATCACGTGTTCACGGTTCCGGATGAGGACACGGCGGTGACGGCGCACTTCACGGAGCTGGCGTTTCCGCCCGCGCCTTGGGAGTCCACGGACGTCGGCGAGCGGACGCAGCTGGGGCTCAGCAGTTACGACGACGGCAAGTTCACGGTGACCGGCGCGGGCTGGGACGTGTGGGGCGGGACCGACGAGTTCCACTTCGTGCACCAGCCGCTGGCGGGCGACGGACAGATCACCGCGCGGCTGACCTCGCAGGACGACACGCATCCGTGGGCGAAGGCCGGGGTGATGGTCAAGGAGTCGACTGAGGAGGGTGCGAAGTACGCGTCGATCGCGGTGACCCCCGAGAACGGGGCGCACTTCCAGGCGGACTTCGGGACCGACGGCGGCGGCTTCGACTACGAGGAGGGCGCGGCGTGGCTGCGCCTGACGCGCGAGGGCGACGTGTTCACCGCGGAGCTGTCGGCCGACGGCGAGGACTGGACGGTGATCGGTTCCGCGACGGTGCCCATGAGTGCGGACGCCCAGATCGGCCTCTTCGCCACGTCACACGACAACACGCGGTTCTCCACGGCCGTGTTCGACTCGGTCGAGGTCGACGCCGGAGACCCGTCCGCGGGCTGGGAGTGCCAGGACGTGGGCGACCCGGCGCTGCCGGGGAACGCGTCGTTCGACCCCGACGGGTCGATCGCGGTCACCGGCGGCGGCGACGACGTGTGGGGCGGGGCCGACCAGTTCCACTACTGCCACCAGGAGTTGGCGGGCGACGGCGAGATCATCGCCCGCGTAGTGGCCCAAGGAGTCTCCGACGAGTGGGCGAAGGCCGGGCTGATGGTGAAGACCGCCCCCGAGGCGGGCGCGGACTACGTCGCGGCGATGACGACCCCGGAGCACGGGGTCAGGCTCCAGACCGGGTTCGACACCGACACGGCCGGGCCCGAAGCGGGTGCGCCGGTGTGGCTGCGGCTGGTCCGGGAGGGGACGACGGTGACGGCGTTCCATTCCGACGACGGCACCGGCTGGGAGCCGTTCGCCAGCGCGCGGTTGGAAGGCGCGGCGACGGTGGGGTTGTTCGTGACCTCGCACGACGGCGGCGAGTGGAGCACGGCCGTGTTCGACTCGGTGACGGTGCGGGACACGGCGCCCGCGGTACCCGAGCCGTGGACGTGCGAGGACGTCGGAGACCCGGCGATACCCGGTGACGCGGTGTTCGACGCGGAAGGGACGGTCACGATGATCGGCGCGGGCGACGACGTCTGGGGCGACGCGGACCAGTTCCGATTCTGCCACCAGGAGTTGGCGGGAGATGGTCAGATCACGACACGGGTGGTCTTCCAGGAGGACACCGACGACTGGGCGAAGGCCGGGGTCATGGTCAAGACCGGTACCGAAGCCGGGGCGGCGTACGCGGCGCTGATGCTGACGCCCGGGCACGGGGTGCATCTGCAATCGGGCTTCGACACCGACGTGGATGGGCCCGATACGGGAGCCCCGGTATGGCTGCGGCTGAGCAGGGTCGGTGAGGTGGTGACGGCCGCGTGGTCGGCGGACGGCGAGGCCTGGGCCGACATCGGGAGCGCGGATCTCGCGGGCGGGGCCGTGGTCGGCCTGTTCGCGACCTCGCACGACGGATCCGAATCGGGCACAGCGGTGTTCGACTCGGTGACCGTCGCATAGACGGGCGCCGGGGGCCTGCGGGAGCCTCCGGCGCCTTCCGCCGCTCGGGACGCGAAGGGCGTTCCGAGCGGCGGCGCCACGCTGGTGTTCGCCGACGGGCCGAGTAACGGCAACGACGACCGGACCTCGGCTATTGGTAGCTGGTCTTGCGCGAATGAGCCCAGTAACCGGCGGCGGCCAAAAGACCCACGACCATGATGACCGTCCACGCCGATTGCGATCCATAGCGCTCCAGTAGAAAGACTCCCAGCGGCGCGCCCACCACCATGCCGAGGAACAGCACGAAGAAGTACGAACCCTGAAACGCCGACTGACGCCCGCCGGGGGCGTGGTGAGCGATGAACGTCGCCGGCGCCGGCGCCATAATGATCTCTCCCAGAGACCACACGCTCAGGGCCACGAGGAAACCTACGGAGGACTCGGCGAATCCGTTGAGTCCGAACCCGACGGCCACCAGCGCCGACCCGCCCACAAGCATCCATAGAGTCTTCATTCGGTGCCCGACGGCTGCCGCCAGCGGTTGCAGCACGATGACCAGCACGGCGTTGACGGCGAGGATGGAGCCGATCCCCGCCTCGTTGATTCCGTTGAGCTTCATGTCAATGGGCAGCGTCGACTGCCGCTGCAGGTACACGATGTTCAGCAGGAACGACAGCGCCAGGAACGGCGCCACCGATCGGTTCAGGAAGGGCTGCGCCATGTCGGCACCCGCAGTGCGGACGGTGCCCCACTTTCCGCTAACACCGGTGTCACGGGCTTGCACCCGGTCATCAGGCAGGAACCTGCAGATGAACCAGTACACCAGTGCCGTACAGATGCCTAGAACGAAGATTCCGCGCGGCGCGACATACAGCAGCACTCCCGACAGAACCGGCCCTACCGACCCGCCGACGTTGTTCGCCCAGTACAGCAGGCCGAATGCGCGGGTGCGTCGCGACTCCGGCACCAGGTTCACCACCATGGCCGTACCGGTGGGTCTGTTGATCGCCGCCAGGAAACCGGCGACGAACACCAGGCCCACCAGTAGCCAGATTTGGGAACTGACCAGCATTATCCCCAGGACCACGGCATATCCCACCTGAGACGCCGAGATGGCCCGTCGGGGTCCTACGCGGTCTCCCAGCATGCCGCCCACGATCGAAGCGGTGGCCGAACCGGCCCCCTGCATCGCCACGGCGAGCGCGGAGGTGGTGGCGTCGGTCAGGCCGGAAGTGAGCAGATACAGGGCGAAGAAGGCCGGATGCAGCAAACCCAGCCGGTTCACCACCCATCCAAGCCACAGCAGCCAGAAAGCCCTGCCCAGTGTTGTGGCTTCAGCGGTGGTGCTGGTCATACGACCACATCGCGGCTACCGCTTTCAGTCAGAGACTTCGTCGAAATCGTGATGTGGTGCAGGACTTCCTGACACCGCTCAACCGCCAGCCGTGGGTCCGCTCCCCATGCCATGACCGAGCCGAAGATCCGGTCGAAGGAGTCGCGGATCTCGGTGACCTCGTCTCCGGGCCGAAGCGGCATGTCCAACTCCAGGTCGGCCGCTGCGTCGAACGCGTCGGTCCCGGTCACGTCGACGACCACGCCGGGTTCGGGGGTGAAGAACCTGATGGCGGCACCTCCGCGAACCGGTGGCGAGTACTCGGGACCATCCTCCACGCCCAGCGGCACTGACACCGCCAGTCGGGCCAAGTCCACACCGTACGCGTGCTGTACCAGCTCGCTCATCTTTCCGCCGCCTATCCGGTTATGGGACTCGATGACTCGCGGCCCCGCTGCGGTGAGCATGAGCTCGGTGTGGGCGGGCCCTTCGTGCAAACCGACGGCGTCCAGGAACCGGTATGTCACCGACGCGACCTGGTCGAGCTGTTCGTCGGTCAGTGTGGCCGGCATGGTGTGCCCCACCTCGACAAGAGCATCGTTGAGAACCTTCTGGGAAGTCGCCATCAAGACGTGACGGCCCCGAGTGGAGAAGGACTCCACACTGATTTCGGTTCCGGTCAGCAACTCCTCGGCGAGAACAGGGAGACTGCCGCCATGCGGAAGTCGCCGCCATGCCGACCGCAGCTCGTCAAGGGTGCGAATGAGGTGAACGTCCCTGCTCGCAGCGCCGCAGGGTGGCTTGAGGACGATCCCGTCCGGTCCTTCCCGGAAGAACCCGACCGCATCCTCCAATTGAGAGACCACTCGATATCGAACCGGACTCAGACCCACGTCATCGAGACAAGCTCGCATGGCGTTCTTGTCGACCAGTCGTCTCACAGCCGCCAGCGGGTTGCCGCCCAGACCGAAGCGGTCGTTGAGGATCGCGGCAGGTAGCAGCCCGGTCTCCGTCAATGACACGATTCGGTGAATCTGGCGTCGGCTCTGCTGGCGGCGCACTTCCTCGGCGACCGCGTCGACATCCGTGAAATCGAGATGGACGATCTCTTCGCACAGCTCCTCGGCGACCGGATCGTACCTGCCCGGCATATGCACCAGTACCACGTTAACGCCGGCATCGCGTGCCCCTTCGAGGACATTGAGGCGGCCGCCGAGCACGACTATCGTCTTCGCCACGGAGTTCTCCATTCATCTGGGACGGGATGGGACGCGACAGTGTGAATGGACTAAGCGGTAACGGGCAGGCCCTCGCGGTATGCGGCGAAGCCCTCGGGGAAGGCGCGAGGTGACCACGGTTGCAGGGACATGCGCAACAGGTCCCGTGATCTGGTTCCCGCGTCGGCGAATGCGGTGCGGCCATGCAACGCGTAATTGTTGTCGACCATGAGGATGTCACCGGGACGCAGTTTCAGTTCGATGGTGTGTTCGGGCAACGCTGCGGTCTCGTCGAATGCGTCCAGGGCAGCGATCTCGACGGGGCTCAACGGAACACCGGACTTGGCCGGGGCCAGCTCGGCCCGTTCACGGCGATAATAGCGACACGCCAACCGCCCCTCGAAATATCCGAAGATCGGATTCCAGTAGTAGGGCAGTTCCCCGGCCGACTCGGTCCCGCGCCGATCGTAGGCGAAGGGCTTGTACAACAGGCCCAGCAGCTCCCGATGATGCTCCAAGAGATGATTATGGACGGTCATCGAACTTGCGAGCTGGTTCATTCCGCCCTCGGCCGCGTCCTTGATGCACAGCAGGGTGAGCAGGTCCGAAGGATCCGTATGGAGTGGTAGCGCCTCATTGGACATATAGCCGCGGTGCCCACCGGTCTTCTGTTCCGAAGTGGGGCGGTCCTTGACATGGTGAACCAGCGCGCCGTCGCGCGACTGCGGGGTGGCTCGGCCCACATGAGTACTGAGTCCGAAGTACGCGGTCTCCAGCTGGGACTCGTCAAGATCAGCGATGGGGAATCCTCGCAGGACGGCGAAACCCCTTCCCTGCTCGAGCTCAGCCACCAGATCCTTCATGACCGGTGCGATGGTGGGCAGTGGAAAGTCCGCTGCCGTGAGTTCCCCGAAGCTCTTCTTGTCCCTGTCCAGGGACTTGACGGCCTCGACCAATTCGACGACCTGATCCTTGGAAAAGCTGACCGTCCAGTCGTCGGGGCTGGTGAAGTCGGCTCGTTTCCACGCCGAGGGCCCGGTTACGGGCTCGGTCAGTACGACTGGGGCGGATTTCGAGTTCATTCAGGATCTCTCCTTCGGTAGGGGCTCGCAGTTGATGTGAAATTCTTTGATGACTGAGTCGATGCTGTCGGTGACTTCTTTGGTGGACCCGGCTCGGAAACGAAATCGGCCCCCCACGTGCTCATAGAACGCTTCGGCGTCGGGAATGACCGCACCGGGCTCCAGCACCCGTTCGCCGTACACTGCTGGAATATGCATCATCGAGTTCGAGCTTGTGACCCGGCAGGGACGCCGGGCCGGAACCGGGCATAGCAGCCATCCCGCCATGACCCCGGGGTCAGCCACATCCAGTCGAGGAACTGGATTACCGGTTTGGATGGCGCATTCGATCGCCATGAGATCTACTTGGTGGACTTCACGCCACAGGAATGGAATTTCCGCACCGCCGACACGTCGACCCACTTCCAGAAACACGAATTCCGATGGCCGGGTCGAGTTGCCGTCACCGAACACCTCCAGGTGGAACACCCAGGCCGATTCGCACATTCCGGGAATGAGCTCTTGCAGATAGTCGTCCATGGCGGCCAAGGTCCCCGGGTCATCGACCTCAACGGCACCGGCGGGCGACTGCCTATGACGAAAGCTGAACAACGATGACACGTATCGGGACATTCGCCATGGACCCAGTTCGCTCCCGGTCCAATATCCGTCCACATGGTAGATGTCACCAGCCTGAAAGCGCTGGACCATGATGGGGCGATCCCAGGTCAGCTCCGCCGCGGCATCCTCACCGGGTACTCGCGATACTCCTTCACTGGCGCTGCCGCGCAACGGTTTGGTGACCACCGGCCAGCCGTGTCGGCGACCGAACTCGATAATATCCGCGTTGGTCGACACCGGAGCGTAAGCGGGAACCGGCAACCCTATGCTTTCGACCAGACGGGTCATCAGATCCTTGTCCAGGAACGGGGCCAGGTCCGCTGCATAGGGGCCGGCAGCTCCCAACTCCTCGCGAAGTCGGCTGACCGTCGGCAGGTGATTCTCCTTCAAGGCTATGATGGCCGACGGTTCACCGTGTCGCTCCGACAGCTGGTATGTCGCCCGCCGCAACTCGGCCGGGTCTGTAGTGCGGGGCAGCACCACCACCTCTGCCGCCCGGTCGGGAATCGACTCACGTCCCGTTGGATTGGTGATATAGGTGACCGGCCGGCTGGAGTGGTCCAGGTAGCTGTCGTAATGAGCGTATTGATCCTGCCAGGCGTGTACCACGATGACGTGACCGGTTCCATGGTCGACGTATGTGGATGCCGGAGTGTTCACGAGGCCTCCTGCAATAGTTGCGGCAATGGTTCGCCTTTTGAAACGTCGTGGGCGGCGAAGTAATTGATGTCAGCGGTGATCGATTCGATGACCTTCAGTCCGTCAGGGTCCGAATTGGTACCGGAAAGCGACTGCGCCTGTCGCTTACGGGTTGCCTCTGAAAACGGCAGGCTGCCGCAGTCGCGGTATCGGATCGCCCCGCGAGTGTCACGAGCGGGAATCACTGCGGACCGCGCATGCCGACTCGCACTGAAAGGTACGTCCAAACTGCCGTTCGCGAAGGCGCGACAGATTGCTGCGACGAGATCGTCACAAGCCAGAAGCGGCTCCACCAGCTCCGCGACCTCGCACAGAATCCAATCGCGCTCCAATGCAACGCGCTCTTGGTCCACCTGAACGAAGTCCAGAAACGATGAGCATGCCGCCTCGGTGACCCGCATACCTTCCACGTTCGCCCTGGTGTCGGGAATGCCGTACGCCTCATGGTTGGTCTTGGTGATGATCTTGGCCGCCCCCCCGATGCGCCCCACCAGTCCGCCGTAAAGTATGAGTGCGTCGGCCACCGATCGTCCCTTGGGGAATACACCCATGTACTGATGAAGCACCGAGAACGTCTCTACCGATTCCGGCAGGTATCGCTCGGCGAGCAGCGGAATGCTGTGCAGAGCGGCGATGTCCTGAAGCGCCTCACCGCCTTGGGGGTATGCGATGGACACGCAGCGGACCCCTTCTCGAGCCGCCAGGACCGCCTCCAACACGCTGATCGCCAGGCTGATCGACGGTGGGACCAACACCGCCGTCAGTGTTCCGAACATCTCCCGGTCCACGATGACGCCATGTTCCGCGAACACTCCGCATAGTGAATCCACTTGGCGCCAGGCTTCGAGGGACTCCTGCAGGGGCACGTCCTTGGCATAAGGAAGGTTGTACGAGATTCCCCCGCCCTCGAAAGAGGCGATACCCGAGGCCAGGCTGACCGCCAGCAGCTCGCGGGCGTCAGGGGAACCATGGCGAACTTCCAACGGGACCTTCACCGACTCATTCAGCTCTCGCCCGCGCCCCCAACCATGTGCCACCAGAGGATAGCCATTGAGATGGCCGGGGTTGCGTGCCAAAGTGGCTTCCGCGGTGGCGAAGTGCTTCAGGCGCGTATGCGAGTCGATGGTGACCGTGAGCAGATCTGGCGCCGCCCGAGACTCCAATTCCAGAAGCAGGCTCTTCATCCGATCATGGGCGCCGACGCCGCACCGTGGCTGAATCGCCGGACGTTCCCGCCTGACGGCCGACCGCAAGACCTCGACTGCCAGTGGCTTTCCAACGCTGTTGAAATATGCCACTGCCTCTTCCAGGCTCGGCAGACCACTGGCGACCTGATATTCCAGATCCAGCGCATCGCTCATGGAGGTCACTGAGCATCGACCAGTTGAGGTCGACACAGACTGTCCAGCACGAACGGCAACTTGTCGGGATCGTCGAGAATGACGTCCACTCCCAGGCCGCGAAGGAGCTCCAGTGACTCGTTCGACTTCCGACTTCCGACCGATAGGTTCCCGCCCAAGATCACAGGGCGGTCGAGCCGTCCCTCCGCCCGCAGCTGGGGCAGGGACCGCAGATCCTCATAGGCGTGACCGTTGAGGCTTCCGATGACAATCGCTATAGAGTGCGGAGAGCGCTCCAATGCCTCGGCGAATTCTTCAAGCGGGGTGCATACGCCCAGATTCTCAACAGCGAACCCCGCGTATCGAAGCCGGCCGGCAATCAGGTGGTTGGCGACAGCGTGCGCATCGCTGGCGGCGACGCCCAAGATCACGGAACGGGTTTCGGTGGTCATGAATGGTTGGCCTTCCTATAGGGTTTCGTCTAGTTGAGGTCATTGACGAAAATGGCAACCGGATCCCGGTCTATCTCGGGCCGCCACCGCTACGCACCGGGATGGTCTCAGTCATCGAAGGCTGCAAACATTTCCCGTTGACTGACCTGGGCGATCCGTTGTGCGTCGTATTCAACGGGGTCGGCGGCTCGCAGCGAGTCAAAGACGAAGTCGATAGCCGATTTCAGGCCCCAGACCTCGACGTAATCCGGCCAACCATGCTGCCCCGCTTCAAGGTCGCGCTGGCGGGCGAAGATGTAGTCAGCCCAGTTTCTGGCCATTGGATAGCGGTGGTGAAAATCGTGGCACACAGTGTCGCCGGTCAGCACCAGATAACGACTCGGGAAATGGACGAACGCCATGCGCAGCCCCCAGCGCAACCACCGCAGCGCTCGACGCGGCACCGGCAAGTCCGCCGATGGTGCCGCCTCCCCCAAGAAGATCGCGTTGGTCAATCCTCCGAAGTATGCACGCCCTTTCCGGTCGACAATAGATGGATCGGGGAAGGTGTGCTTCACACACAACCGGAAGGTATTGCTGATCTGGAAGAACAGAACCAACGGCAGCCACCAACCCAACACCACCACAAGCCAGGTTTCGGTGAGAACGCCGACGGCGATGACGCCGATATGGAAAGCCGGGGTCAAGATCCGGTCGAGAACCGATGCCGAGTGGAAGTAGGACCGAAGCCGAGCGACAAAGAAACGGGCGTGGAACAAGGGTGAGGCGACTTTACCCAGCACAGTGGCCCACATCCGGCGACGGGTCATACCCGGTCGGAGCTCCAACGTGAGCAGGATGGCTTGGACGGTGGGATCCCGAACGGTCATATGGTGCCGCGCATGATGGTCTGCGACATGCTCCGCTTGATAGCGCTCGAAAGACTGGATCAGCAGCAGTCCCGCCACCAGGCGGCCCACAACTCGATCCCAGCGGGGCTTGCCCCACATGTTTCGGTGAGCACATTGGTGGAAGATCATCAGCCGCAGGTTGCGCTGGCCGTGTAGGACCGAGGCCCACCCTGGGATGAGCAGCAGCCACCAAGCCCAACTTCCGGTCGCGGTAACCGCGATGGCGCTCATTGTCAACCCGGAGCACAAGGTGAATACCGCCGCACCAAGATGAGCTGTCGGGGTCATTCTCGGCCCGGTCTGACCGTACAAGGGCTTGCCGGTCAGATAAGTAAGGGGCAGTTGGACATACCTGGGAAGGCCCCGCATGGTCTCCCGAACTGCAGTCTGCCCGGCTTCAGGTGTAGTGGTTGAGGCAAGTACGGATGCCATTCTGGCGTCTCCCTCATGTTGTTCCGTGTCAGGCGACAGGACCGCGTCCTCGCGACCAAGGGCTTGCGAACCGCAGCCGGCGTCCACTTGAGTGAGGAGATTATTCCGACATGTGCCGCAGCTAACATGAGTTTTACAGTGGGAGAAGGGATCCACAAGGCGGAACACCGGCGGAACACCGGCAGGAACTCCTCCTCGGCTCGCGAGCCGCTGGCGCCTGACCAGGGAGCTGCAGGAAATTGGTCCTTGGTTTGCTTGTGCCCGTGGGTGTTTAGGAGCGGAGCCTGCCCTCACAGCAGCCGCACCACCACAGCCCGGCCCGACAACACCGATCGACTACGGGGAACCGCGCCCTTCTTAAGTCGACCCTCGTCAATCCGGTTGCGTTCCAGTGGCAACCTGGTTAGCGTCCGCCCAGGGCATGGCCGGCCGATGGTCGGCCGGCGTGAACAAGGGGCGTCGATGCATTTGGGAGCCGACTACCGCCGGATCTGGTTCGGCAACGCGTCAGCGAACCTGGCCGACGGCATCACGTTCATCGCCCTTCCGCTGCTTGCCACGACGGTCACGGACAGCCCGATCGCGATCGCCGGCCTCGCGGTCGCGTACTCGCTCTCGCGCATCGTCTCGGTGCTCGGCATCGGCGTGCTCATCGACCGCGTCGACCGGCGCCGCCTGGCGTACCTCGCGAACTTCTCCCGCGCCGCAATGTTCGCCCTCCTGACCGGCCTCGTGCTCCTGGACGCCGCACCGATCGCCACGCTCTACCTCGTCTACGCCGTCATGGGCGTCATCGAGACCCTCGCCGACGGCACAGCGCGCGCCGTCCTGCCCCAAGCAGTCCCACCGGAGGGACTCGACAAGGC
>NZ_FNAD01000012.1 GCF_900101745.1 Glycomyces harbinensis
CGCCCCCGCCCCCGCCCCCGCCCCCGCGGCCGGCGGCATCCCGGGTGACACCGACCGATCCGGTGAAGGCACCACCGGCTTCGCCGCCACCCTGAGCGGCGACAAGCGCCCCGGCGAAGCCACTGCGGCCGCGCTGAACGGCGCCGACGTCCCCATCGGCGACACCTCGAGTGACCACCGACGTCCCGACGAGGCAACTGCTGCCGCTGAGGCCGGCATCGATCCCCACAGCCATCACCAGCCTTCCGGCGAGTCCGCGGTGACCCGCCCGTCCTCCTCTCACCCCTCACCCGCCCATGCGCCTTCAGCTCATGCGGCCCCCGCCGACGCGCCCGGACCGAAGCCGCATCCCGCCGGCGCTCAGTTCGTGACCGTCGAGGACTCGATGGGCATCGTCCACGCCTCCCGGGGCCGCGTCGCGCCGCTGAGCCCCGACATGCGCTCCGAGGTCGCCATCGTGACCGGCCTCGCCCGGACCGTGTTCGGCCCCGGCGACACCGTTCCGTGGGAAGCCTTCGCCGCCGATTACGACCTCATCCGCGACCGCATCGAACGGGTCGTGCCCGGCTTCGAGGACTACAACGCCCGCGCCCGCGTGCCCGGCGGCTTCGCGCTGCCGCACGCGCCCCGCGACGCCCGCGTCTTCCCCACGGCCACCGGCAAGGCCAACTTCACCGTCAACCCGGTGACCTCACCCGAGGCCGGGCCCGGCCGCCTGCTGCTCCAGACCCTGCGCAGCCACGACCAGTTCAACACCACCATCTACGGGCTCAACGACCGCTACCGCGGCATTCACGACGGCCGCCGCGTCGTGCTCGTCAACCCCGAAGACGCCCGCGAACTCGGCCTCGTCGACGGCGCCTACTGCGACCTCGTCAGCGAATGGTCCGACGGCGACCGCCGTGCCACGCACTTCAAGATCGTCCACTACCCGACGGCCCGCGGCTGCGCGGCCGCCTATTACCCCGAGACGAACATCCTCGTTCCGCTCGACTCCGTGGCCGAAATCAGCAACACCCCCACTTCCAAATCGATCGTGATCCGCTTCGAACCCGACAGCGCCCCGGCCGCCACCTGACCGGACTCGCATCGTGACCTCTGACAACGGCCCTTGCGATCCGGCCCCCGGCCGCGCTATCCAGGCAAGTAGAGCACCACGAACCTGAAGCCACGCTTAAGCCACCTGAAGGGAACCTGAAGCGCTATGGGCCGCGTCACCGTCCGCCGCAAGACCACCCGCCTCAACGGCGAGCACCGCACCGAGCGCATCGACACCCTCGCCGTCGAGGAACCCCTCGAGCTGCGCGTCGGCGGCGAATCCCTCCAGGTCACCATGCGCACCCCGGGCGACGACTTCGACCTCGCCACCGGTTTCCTCCTCGCCGAAGGTGTCATCACCAAGCCGGGCGACCTCCTCAACATGCGCTACTGCGCAGGCGTCGACGAGAACGGCGAGCAGACCTACAACCTCCTCGACCTCACTCTCGCCCCCGGGATCGAACCGCCCTCGAAGGCCGCGAAGCGGAACTTCACCGTCACCTCGGCCTGCGGCGTCTGCGGCAAGGACAGCCTCGCCGACGTCCGCACCAAGGCCGCATGGAACCTCGGCGAGGACGCCACGGTCATCGGCGCCGACGTCATCTCCTCGCTCCCCGAACGGCTCCGCGAGACCCAGAAGGTCTTCGACAAGACCGGCGGCCTCCACGCCGCGGGCCTGTTCACCGCCGAAGGCGAACTCCTCGCCGCCAAGGAGGACGTGGGCCGCCACAACGCCGTCGACAAGGTCCTCGGCTGGGCCCTGCGCGAAAACCTGGTGCCGCTGCGCGGCACCGTCCTCGCCGTCTCCGGAAGGGCCTCTTTCGAACTCGTCCAGAAGGCGGTGATGGCCGGCGTCCCGGCGCTCGCCGCGGTCTCGGCCCCGTCCTCGCTGGCCGCCGACCTCGCCGAAGAACAGGGCCTCACCCTCGCCGGCTTCGTCAGAGGCGACACGATGAACCTCTACACCCACCCCGACAGAATCGCCTGACCCCATCGCGCCTCGCGGCGTGTCTCCAGTCCTGAACCGTGAGGCCCGGTCCAGCGAGCGCCGACGGCTCGCGGGGCCGGGCCGAACGACCGGTGCGGTCATCGAGCCGGTGCAGGCCGGGAGCGCCCACCCGGCCGAGGTCTCGGATCTACCAGCGCCACCGCAGAAAACGGCGCTCGCGGCGAACCTTGATCGCGGAGAAGACCGTGCTTCCGGTCAGGCGAATGGTCGGCCCGTCCCCCTGAGCCACGCACTCGTTCTTCAGCCTCCCGCCCTGGAAGTCGATGCCGTCGTCGATCGCGGACGCGTCTTTCGGAAGGATGATCGTGAGCCCCGCGTGCGTCAAATGGGCCTCGATCGCCACCTCAGGGCTGGTGAAGACGGCATGGCGGAAGTCGAGCACGATGCGCGAGTGCATGGGCCTGACCGTGATGCGGGCCGGGACGTTCCAGGCGCCCTCTCGGGTGACCTTGGCGTGCTTGGGAGACAGGTGCAGATCCGGAACCGGGCCGTTCGCCCTGGACCGCTTCGCCACCGTGCCGGCGTTCTCGGGGAGGTCGGTGAGCAGCCGCTCGACTTCGGCGTAGGTCTTGGCCTCGTAGACCCGCTGTGAGCGCTCGGCGAACTCGTCGAGATCGAGGCGCCCCTCCTCGGTGGCGGCCTGGAGACGCTGCAGGACGGCGTCACGTTCGGCATTGGAGATGCGGACGTTCGGATCGGGCGTGGACATCGCGGTGCGCCTTCGGATCGGTCGGCGCCGAGCCTGTTCAGCGCCGCGCCCCAGTTGTTTTCAAGTCGAAGATACCGGTTCCCGGTCCGGGACCACGGCGCGCACCGGGCAGGCCGCATACTCACCCGAACGAGTGAACTTCGCGAACCACCCGAACAGCGTGTCACAAGAGGACACTCGTGTCGTAGACGCAGAGCGCACAGGGGACAGACAGCGCGCGATCCACGTTGTATGGTGCCGGAATCCGATCCTTCCCCTGATCGCCGCGATGAAACGGAACTCCCCATGGCCGACGCCGAGTTCGCCGTCCCCCCGTTCAACCTCCTTCTGGCCCTGGTGCACCTGCGCGGCAGCGGCACCACGGCAGACTTCAAGGCCGCCTTCGACATCAAGGACGTCAGGCCCGAAGCGAAGAAGCCGCTCCTCGAGCGTGAGCTGATCTCCGTCGACACCGCCGTCCGACCGTACGTGTACGAACTCACCGACGCCGGATGGTTGACGGCGAGGAAGCTCCTGTCCGCTCCGTCCCCGGCCAAGGTCAGCAACCAGACCGCGCGAATCCTGTGGGCGATCATCGGCGACTTCTCCGCCCACATGTCCCGCACCGGCACCGAGCTGGCGGACCTCTACCCTCCACGTCCCGAACCCTCGGCGGCCGACCAGATCCTTCTGACCTACCGGGAGCTGGCCGGCGACCCCGCCGACTGGGTGAAGCTGCGGACCTTGCGGGACCGGCTCGACGAGACGGACCGGGCCACCGTTGACAAGGCGCTCACCGACCTCCATGCCGATCGCACGATCCAGCTCATCCCGGAGTCGAACCAGAAGACCCTCACCGATGCCGACCGGGACGCGGCGATCTGGCTCGGCGGCGAATACCGGCACCTCATAGGGATTGAGGTGCGATGAACGGCGCACTCGAAGCACTGCGGAGAGCTCCGAGCGATTTCGCCGTCACCCCCGACGACATCTGGGACGAGCACGCCCGCCCGCACGTCCCCGGCATCAACGAGCCGGCGCTGCGAGCCATCGAAGCGCAGATCGGCATGGCAGAGCGCAGTACCCGATCCAGTGTCTACGGACTCCCGATCATCGGCGAGGGTGGACGTGGGAAGAGCCATCTGCTCTGTCAGACGCGCATCCGCATCCAAGAACGCGGCGGGTTCTTCGTCCGTCTCAACATCCTCCACCTCGACCACTTCTGGTCGAACCTCGTCGGCAGTTACCTTTACGCACTTGACATGCCGCACCGGCTCGCCCAGACGGGGCTGGCGCACTTGCTCGAAACACTCGCCGAACGGGCCGACGTTCCCTCCGGGGCGAGGAAACGCATCATCGACGAGCGCCAACCCGACCCCGAATCCGCGGCGCAGTTCATCGAAGCGGTCCGCGGGCTCGATCCCACGCTGGGCGGCACCCGCAACACGCTCCGCGCGCTGATGCTCCTGCATTCTCGGAACGAGTACATGGCGGCTGCCGGAGACGTCTACCTCAACGGCGGCGAGATCGACCCCGAGGCGGCGCCCGGCTTCCCCCGCCCTGCCCCCGCACCTCCCAAGGAGATCGTCCGTGACCTCTCACAGCTCATGTCTCTGTGCGGGGCTACGGCGGTTGCCGTCGACCAGGTCGACGACATTGTCCGCGCCTCAAGCGCGGACACGACTGAGAAGCGCCGCCAGAGCGCAGGGCAACTCCTCGACCTGCTGGGCGTGAACCTCGTCGATGTCCGCGACGCCACCAGGCGTACGACCGTGCTCATCGCCTGTGTCCGGAACACTTGGAAGGAGTTCACCGACTACACCGCGAACACCATCGCGCAGCGGTTCGAACCGCCGGTCTACCTCGACGATTCGCTCCCGAACAAGGACGTCGCAGCGGCACTCCTCGCTGCCGTCCTCGCACCCGTGTACCGCGAGAACGGGTACGAACCCAGATACCCGAGCTACCCGTTCCCTCCAGAGAGCCTGTCGGACGCCGTCAACTTCAGCCCGAGGCAACTCCTGCGCGCCGCTGGAGAGCACTTGCGCTCCTGCATGGCGGCGGGCGTCATTACCGAGGCAGTGCAGCTGCAATCGACCTCGCTGCCGCACCCAGCGCCGGATCCGGAGCCCGCCCGAGCCGTGGACGGGCTCGACGACCTGTTCGACCGATATCGCTCCGAAGCGCTCGTCAATGACGAGCCGAACTCGGACACGGAGTATCTTCAGCTGCGGCCCCATCTCGGCTCGGGGTTGCAGGCCTACCGGATGGAGAACGGTCGCAGCATCGAGTCCTTCAAAGTCACCTTGTCGGCCGGCCAGAACCAGGGATTCCACGTCGAAGTCCGCGACCGCGGTGGCGAACGCACGCAGCGCTGGGTGTTCAAGGCGATCGCGACGACCAACGGCAAGGCCGTCCTCAACCGCGTGCGGGCGCTCCACAGCTGGGCCAAGCTCGGCGTGGAGAACCCCGTCGAGGACGACCACGCGGTGCTCTGGGTGGCAGCCCCGAGGACACGCTGGCGCAAGTGGACGCCCGGCGCCCTGGTCTGGGAATGGGCCGACAAGTTCCACCGTGACGGACTCGAAGTCATGGCGTCGGAACAGGACCTGAGAACCTTCAGCGCCCTGCACCGCATGGAATCCGAGCGTGTTCCCGGATACGAGCTCTGGCTTCGGCTGAGGCGGCCGGCCTCGCGTACCTACCTTCTCCAGGCGGTCTTCGGCTCACCGCCGGACGGATCGACGGACGCCGGAAATCCCGACTCTCCGGTGTCCCCTGATGATCGCAAGTCCGAGCTGCAAGGTCGGACGCCGGTCGTAGCGGAGGGCAGGACCATGGTGGACGGGCCGGGCGGCGAGCGCACGTTCCTCACGATCCCCTTGGGTCGCGGTGCCACCGCACACGCGACCGCAAAGGGCGGCAGTGTTCTCGTCGGCGCACTGGGCGACGGCGCGAGCAGCAGCGTCGGAGCCCTCGGGGAATCGGCGATCGGCCGGGTCGCCATGGACGCCGTAGACGACCCCGGCACCGAGCCTGCGAACTCGACGCTGCCGGTTGGGCGACGTTCCTCGGGCGCACTGGTCCACCTCGACCTCGCCCTGATGGCAAGACACACCGGGTGCTTCGCGGGATCGGGCTCAGGGAAGACCGTCCTGTTGCGACGCATCATCGAGTCGGCGGCGCTGCAAGGCGTGTCCTCGATCGTGCTCGACCCCAACAACGACCTGTCCCGGCTTGGGAACCCATGGCCCCAGCCGCCCGGCTCGTGGATGGACGGGGACACCGAGGCGGCGGCGGCATACCGCGACGATGTCGAGGTGATCGTCTGGACTCCGGGCCGCAGCAGCGGACGGCCGCTCAGCTTTCGGCCGCTGCCGGATTTCGCCGCGGTCGCGGGAGACCCCGACGAGTTCGACACCGCGGTCGACACCGCAGTGGCCTCCCTGGTACCGCGTGCACGGATCGGCAAAGCCACCCCCAAGGACGATCACTCGCGGGCCGTCCTCCGCGAAGCGCTGGCGACCTACGCCCGCGACGGCAGCTCGGACTTCACCGGCTTCCTGGATTTCTTGGAGGAACTGCCCGACACGGCCAGCTCAATCCCGAAGGGCGCCGACATCGCCGTGCAGATCGCATCGACGCTCCGCGCCGCCATGATCAACGACCGCATCTTCGCCGGAGCCGGAAAGCCCCTCGACCCGGGCGTGCTCCTGACCCCGAAACCCGGGAAGCGGGCACGCGTCTCAGTCGTCAACTTTCTCGGATTGCCGACCGAGGAGCAGCGTCAGGGCTTCGTCAACCAGCTCGAGCTGGCGCTGTTCTCGTGGGCCAAGCGCAATCCAGCGAACGGCAAGCCGCTTTCGGGGCTGTTCGTGCTCGACGAGGCGCAGACGCTGGCGCCCTCAACCGGATCGACCGTCTGCCTCGACTCCACCCTCGCGCTGGCCTCGCAGGCCCGTAAGTACGGACTCGGCATGCTGTTCGCGACCCAGTCGCCCAAGGGCATCCACAACCGCATCGTCGGCAACTGCGGCACCCATTGGTACGGCCGCATCAACGCGCCCTCGCAGATCGCCGCCGCCACTGAAGTGGCACAGAACAAGGGAGGATCGCCAGTGGATCTCGCGCACCTGTCCTCCGGAGAGTTCTACCTCGCCGCCGAAGGCCGTGCGACTGAGCGAGTCGACGTCCCGATGTGCCTCACCCACCACCCGCCCACCGCGCCCACCGCCGAGGAGATCCTGGCCTCAGTGCGTCGATCAGGGGAGGACCCGGACGCATGAACGAGATCATCCGCGAGCGGCTGGCCGCCTTCCGGGCCGGTCATGAACTGCCGGAACTGGACGACGCCAAGCTCTTCGAGACCTTCGCCGCCTACTGCGTGCTCCACCAGTTCCACGAAGAGCGATTCGAGCCGGAACTCCACCGGACCGGAGGCGGCAACGACCTCGGGGTCGACGCCTGGGGGATCGTGATCAACGGCGACCTGCACCACGACCTGGCGGGCGTCAGGCAGGCCGTCGAGGCCAACCGCGAGATGAACGTCGTCGTGATCGCGTTGCAGGCCAAGACGAGCGCCTCGGCCGAAGGCAAGGTGGTCGCCGACCTCGCCGACAACCTGCGTCAGATCTGCGCCCGCTCGCCGATCTCCTACACCGCCTCTCCCGAGGTGATGGAGCTGCACGAGGCGCTCGGGCTCATCTACGACCACCAGCACCGCCTCACCGAGCACAGCCCGCGACTCGAAGTGCGATACGTCCACTGCGGACAGGAGGCCAACGTCGACCTCCTCGAGAAGTGCCGGTCGGCCGAGTCCGCCATCGACGAGATCGGGCGCTTCCAGTCCGTCAGGTTCGCCGCCGTCGGCTGGAGGGAGCTCGACCGCCTCTACAAGCTGACCAACCGCAAGGTCAAGGCGAAGTTCGACTGGCCGAACCGATCGGCGATCCCGGCGATGGAGGGCGTCAAGGAGGCCTGGGTGGGCACCATTCCCGCCTCGGAGTTCGTCGAGCGGCTGCTGGTCGACGAGGGCGGCAGCATCCGCAAGTTCCTGTTCGAGGACAACCTCCGCGAGTTCCTCGGCCAGTCCAACGAGGTCAACGACGGCATCGCGCAGACGCTCGCCGATCCCGTGAAGCGCAAGCGCTTCGCGGTCCTCAACAACGGCATCACCGTGATCGCGACGAGCTTCGACACCTCCGGCAAC
Organism: Glycomyces harbinensis; assembly: GCF_900101745.1. Lineage (GTDB taxonomy): Bacteria > Actinomycetota > Actinomycetes > Mycobacteriales > Micromonosporaceae > Glycomyces > Glycomyces harbinensis. The sequence continues at coordinate 7,945 of NZ_FNAD01000012.1, forward strand.
GAATGCCACATGAGCCGCTTCCAGATCGTCAACGGCTGCCAGACAGGGCATGTGCTCTTCGAGAACCGCGACAAGCTGACCGACGACGTGCACGTGAAGCTGACCGTGATCGAGCCCGAGAGCGAGGGCATCGCCGCCGACATCACGATCGCCACCAACCGGCAGACCGAGATCGCCTCCGACGACCTGCGCGCCGACCAGAAGATCCACCGCGACATCGAGGAGTACTTCCTCATCCAGCGGCAGCCGCGGGACCTCTACTACGAGCGCCGCAGCGGCCAGTACGACGCCAGGTCGGTGACGATGACGCGCGTCATCAAGCAGAGCCAGCTGATCCAGGCCTACGCTTCGGTGTTCCGCGGCCACGTCCACGAGGCGTCCCGAACGGCGAAGCTGCGCAGCGACCCCGCGCTGCGCATCTTCCACGCCGACAGCCACCCGATCGCCTACTACACCGCGGCCGCGATCTGGTACCAGGTCGACTGGCTGCTGCGCAACAACCACCTCGATCGCAAGTGGAAGCCCGCGCGGTTCATGCTGATGGCCGCCGCGGTCCGCCGGTTCGCCAAGGGCCTCGATCTGCCGCAGAGCCCGCGCTTCGCCGAGCGGCACTGCGAGATGCTGCTGAAGCAGATCTGGAACCGAGACGAGGTCGAACGGCTGGTCTGCCTGATGATCCCGCATCTGGAGAAGCTCCTCGAGACGGAGGCCTCCAAGCAGCGCCTGCACGACCTCGCCCGGACCAAGGGCTTCACCGAGCGCTTCCTGGAGGCGGTCGCCGAAGTGGAATGACGCGGGCCGCGTTCTCCGCCACAGGTCCGAGTGGGGTGGGGTTTTCCGAAAGCTCCCGCTCTTGATCCGCGGCTTCCGCGCGCGATCTAATATTTACGTCCGTAAATATTAAGTGCGGTTTCGACCGCAGGCCCTGGTCGGGCGATCGCGCGGGGTCTCGGTTGCGGCCGCGGGCGTGTCCTTTTCGGCGCGCCGGACCGAAGGAGCTCATCCATGGAAGTCACGCGGAGCCGCCGGAGGCGGCTCGGAGCAGTCGGGTTGGCGGTGGGGGCGCTCGTCGCCTCCTCCGTCGCAGTGGTGGCGGCAGTCCCGGCATCTGCCGCCGCATGCGATGCCGTCCAGTACTCGATCACCTCGCAGTGGGGGACCGGGCACAACGCCGCGGTGTCCATCAAGGCCGGCTCGGAGTCCCTCAACGGCTGGAGCGTCGAGTTCGACCTTCCGACCGGCTCGACCGTCCAGAACGCATGGAACGTCGACTACACCCAGACCGGCCGGCAGTTCCGCGGCGAAGACGTCGGGTGGAACGCCCAGATCAGCGCAGGACAGACCAGAGAGGTCTTCGGCCTGACCGTCACCGGCACGGGCACCACGCCGACCACGTTCAAGGTCAACGGAGTCGCCTGCGGCGACACCGGCAACCCGACCACGCCGCCCACCACGGGCGAGCCCACCGACGACCCCACCGGCGAACCGAGCCAGCAGAAGCAGACCCGCACGCCCGCGTTCCTCACCGAGGCCGGCGCCGAGACCGACAACTTCGTCGAGTCCGAGAACTTCACCGTCCGCTGGGGCGACGCCGTCAACGCCGTCGCCTGGGGACAGCAGCACGGCTACAGCAGCTATCCACAATGGGTCGCCGACCACATGGAGGAGATCTACGACTACTACGTTGACGAGGTCGGCTTCGTCGACCCCGCCGACCACGGCACCGGCTCCCAGTACCGCATCAACCTCTACCTGTGCGGCACCTGGTCCAACGGCTTCCTGCCGCCCGCGAACTGGGCCGGGCCCGACGAGATCGGCGTGGGCCACATCTGCATGCCGTACGACAAGATCTGGGACGACTGGGTCGAGTCGCACGAGTTCAACCACATCCTCCAGTCGTACGCGAGCGACATCAACGACGACAACGGGAACGGCGGCGGCTGGGGCCACGGCAACCCCGTCGCCGGACCGGTCTGGGAGGCGCACGCGAACTACATGGCCCGCATGCAGCGCCCCGAAGTCGTCCTCGGCTCGGGCTACTACCTCGAGCGCCAGCACTTCCGCTGGCTCGCCCAGGAGACCTACTACGGCGACTGGCTGATGTTCGACACGATCGCCGAACTCTACGGCGCCGAAGCCGTGGACCGGCTCTGGTTCGAGGCCCAGCAGGGCGAGCACCCGATCAACACCATCAAACGGGTCCTCCAACTCGACCAGGCCGAATTCGCCACGCTCATCGGGGAGATGACCTCGCGCCAGGTCGTCTACGACTTCGACCAGGGCGCCGCGATGCGCACCGACCTGTGGCGGAACGGCGGCTCGTACCGCCCGCTCCACACCGACCCGCTCACGAGTCTGGGTAGCAACCGCTACCGGATCGCCACCACCGACGCGCCGCACCAGTACGGCCACAACATGATCCGGCTGAACCCGACCACGAGCAACGTGAGCGTCCAGCTCACCGGCGCCTCGAGCCTGTCGGGCGCGGACTGGCGCTTCCGGCTCGTGGCGGTCAAGGCCGACTTCTCGGTCCGCTACAGCAGCCTGTTCTCGCCAGGGCAGACCGCGAACTTCTCGCTCCAGAGCGGGGAGACCCACATGATGCTCGTCGTCGCGGCCACGCCGTCGCAGCACCGCAACTACACGATGTGGCAGACCGGCGTGGGGGACCCGTTCCCTTACGAACTCACCATCACCGGAGCCACGCCCTCCTAGCCGTCAGCCTGTGGGGCGGAACCTTCCGCCCCACAGGCCCGGCGTTCCCGCCTGTTCGGAGGAGCCGCACCGAACCGCCGACGACTACATTGAGTCTCTGGGTCGTGACCGATCAGGAGGCGCCGTGTACGTGGTCATCGATGTGGAGACGACCGGTCTGTTCAACAAGGACCGGATCGTCGAGATCGCCGTCGCGCAGCTCGACGAGCACGGCCGGGTGACCGCCGCCTGGGAGACGCTCGTCAACCCCCGGCGCGACCTCGGCCCCCAGGAGCTGCACGGGGTCCGCGCCGCCGACGTCCGCCGGGCGCCGACGTTCGACCAGATCGCCGGGGACGTGATCGAGCTGCTCCGGGACCGCGTCCCGGTCGCGCACAACCTCGCCTTCGACAGCCGCCTGCTCGCACACGAATACCTCCGACTGGGCTGCGAGATCCCGAACCTCGGCCGCTTCGGCGTCTGCACCATGCAGTGGGCGGACCACTTCCTCCCGGACGCGGGACGCAGCCTCGCCGACTGCTGCCTCGCCGGCGGCATCGCCAACGAGCGACCCCACGAGGCCATGTCCGACGTACTCGCCACCGCGGAACTCCTCGCCCTGTACCTGAACAGCATGGGCCCCGCTCCACTGTGGGAAGACCGCGGGCTGGACCCCGATGCGCCGGTGTGGCCCTCGATCCCCGCATGGTCGACCGAGCCGGTGCGCCGCGGCGCGGGCGCGGCCGACGGCGGCGCGTTCCTCACACGGCTCGTCGACCACATCCCTCGCGTCCCGGACCCGCCGCAGGCGGACACCTACCTCGCCCTGCTCGACCGCGCGCTCGTGGACCGGCACATCTCGGCGACCGAGGCGGACCTGCTGGTGACGCTGGCGGCAGACCTCGGCATCGGACGCGCCGCCGCCATCGAACTCCACCGCGGCTACCTGCGGTCGCTGGCCGCCGCGGCCCTGTCGGACGGCGTCGTCTCCGCCTCCGAGCGCGATGACCTGAACCGGGTCGCCGGCCTCCTGTCGCTGTCGCTGGGCGCGGTCGACGAAGCGCTGGCCGCGGGTGCCAACGGGCCGGCCCCGGTGCGAGCCAGGCCGGAGTACCGCCTCAAAGGAGGAGACGTCGCGGTCCTCACCGGTGCTTTCGCAGAGTCGAAGTCGTTCTGGGCGAAGCGGCTCGAGTCAGCGGGTCTGAGCGTGTCGCCGAACGTCACCAAGAAGACGTCGCTCGTGGTGGCCGCCGACCCCGACTCACTGTCGGGCAAGGCGGTGAAGGCCAGGCAGTACGGCATCCCGGTGATCGGCGTCGACTCCCTGGACACGGTGCTGGCCCGGATGGCACCGACCTCACGGGTCTAGCGGGTGCTTCGGGAGCCGAACTCCGGGAGGGAGAGCGGTGTCGTCGACACCGGAGAACCGTTGCAGGGCGGTCCCGGACGGGTAGTAGGACAGGGAGGCGATGCCGTGAGCCAGGTTGATCGGCACGAGCGACCCTTCGTGCAGATAGCTGACCAGCTCCGGGAGCGTGGCGATGATCCGTTCGAGCCCGATGAAGTCTTGGGGGGAGCTAGGCGCGGATTCAGCTTTCATGAACACGCCGGTCGGGACGTTCAGCGCGAGAGCGAAGCTTGCGTCGAGACGCACCAGAATCTTCTCCCCGTAGTTCGTGCGCGACCCGTACGTATGCTGCGCCTTCGGCATCCGCTGCACCCGGTCGCGCATGTAGGCGTGGGAGAGGATCGCGACTTGGGGCCAGTCCGGATCGGGATGCTGGCGGAGATGGCGGACCTGGGATTGAAGGTGGTCGAAGAGCATCCCGGACTTCTCCTGCCCGACCAGGTATATATTCCGACCTTCCTCATCCTTGAAGTACGCGAGCATCTCCCGCATTCGCCTTGTCAAGGTCGCGTATTGACGCGGGAACATGAGGGGCCCGTCCTTGACGAACAACGTGTCGTCGATCGCGTCGAGATTGCCCGCACGCCAGAGTCGGTAAAGGTGCGCGACCAGGAGCAGCACCTCGTGGATCGCCATGTAGGCGCTCGCAACGGTCTCGGTTGCGGAGTCCTCGCCGATGTCGAGATGGAGCCCGAGCACATCGGTGATGTGGATGGGCTCAGTGCACCTTCGGCACCGGCTCTCGTCGGCGTCGTATGGAAATGGCCCGGCTGGTTCATGACAATGAGGACATCCGAGGTCTGGGCTCTCGGACTCAGGACCCCAACCCTGGTACATCAGCCATTTCATGGCCTTATAGACGATCCCGCCGTGCTCGTAGGTGATGATCTCACGAATCAGTTCCCGAACCGAGTTCCGGACGTTCGCGGACCGGCGGAGTGCCATGTTCCGAAGCGGGAAGACGGCGTTGCAGTGGATCGCCGCGTCCTTCATCAACCGCTGGATCTGGAGCGGGTGGGGAAACTGCGGGTCTACTTCGGCGGCGTCGCTCGTGCGCAGGTGGAACCGCGCCGTTTTGACGAAGCAGAGCTCTCTGAAGCCGTCCTCCGATGTCACCTTGTGCAGAGACCCGTCCGATGCCACCGTGTTCCCGAGCGGCGCCACACCGGAGACATCGAGGTGAAACCATGGCGCGAGCCGCTGGTCGTCTTCGAACTCTCTGCGCTCGAAGCGGGTGACGAGGTCGCGCATGAGCGGGCTCTCGATGACGTCGATGTGGCTCGTCTTGCTGGCGGCTTGACCGGGAAGATGCTCGCCTCCTTGATACGGCATCGCATGCCTACTTCCGGCCCTGGAACATGCGCGCCTGGACGGGGATCACGAACCGGTGCGAACGGGTCAGCATGCGCATGTAACCGGGCTGCTTGGTCCGGAGGATGTCCTGCTCGACGCCACTGAACGCGGTCTGCAGTCTCGACAGCGCTTTCACTTCGTACTCTGAGGACAGATGCCCGACGAAGAAGTTCTCGGTCTGGGTGAGCAGCTCTCCATTGATGGTCGAGGGGGACTGAGTGGAGTACACCATGCCGATGTGGAACTTGGCGCCCTCCTTGGCAAAGCGTGCGTAGATGCCCTTCATGTCCTGACTGCCGCCCGGCGGAAAGAGGTTGTGGGCCTCCTCGAAGTAGAGCTGCACGTAGTGATTTTTGAGCTTCTCGTGGGTGAAGGCCCATTCCTGGTGGACGAAGAGCTCGTTGGAGATGATGTCCGAGAAGTACTGGCGCATCGTGTCGGTGGCGCTGCCGAGGTCGAGTATCACCGTCTTGCCCGCCCTGATATGCAGGATAATCTCCTTGGTGACCGCAGAGGCGTCCGGTGAGTGGTACTCCGCGTACTCGCCAAGCATCTGCGGACCCTTCCCGGCATCGGGCACCAGGAATTTGAGCAGGGCCTGGTCTCCCGCGTCGAACAGCGGTTTGCCCGAATCGGTGGCCAGGTCCCAGTCCTTCGACTTGGCGAATTTGGTGAAGAGTTCAAGTTCGCGCAGGAGTTCGTCGAGCGTGGCGATCCGCTCGGGCGGCGTCTTGCCCGAATAGGCCTCTGCTCTGAGATCCCTGTCGAATCCCGGATTGAACTTGCCCTTGCCGACGGTCATCCGCAAGTCCCCGAGTCGGGATTCGTTGGCCGGATATCCGGCCTTGTGGAGGACCGCCCAGTAGGCCAGCACCTTTCGGATGAGGCGTGTGCGCTCGTTGTAGGGCTGATGGTTCGCGACTTCGCTGGGTTCGGGGACTTCGGTGGTGGCGAAGTTCGTGATGTACATCGAGCCTCTGCCGCTGGTCTCGAGGAACCCGCGGAGCGCGGTCATGCCGTCGGGGGCGTTCTCATAGAAGTTCAACCGCAGCTCATGGGACGGGGTGTTGCCGCGTTTCTTGAGCGCGTAGACGACGCACTCGTCCTGGTGCGCTTTGAACAGGGAACCGCCTTCATCTCCCGTGCCGTCTTGAGCGTTGTCGTTGGCATACTCGCCGTTGACGTCGAAGATGACCTGTCCGACAGTGGTGCCCGGTGGCGGGTTCGTGATGACGCCTTCGGCGATGAGTTTGACGACGTTCGACTTGCCGAGGCGGGTCTTGCCGAACATGGCGGTGCGCGTTGCGATGAAGTCGGCGCTGGCGAGTCGGACTGGGATGGGTGCTGTCTTCTCGGACCCGTTGAGGAGGTGGTGGAACTGGGTCTCGGTAGGCCGCAGGTCTCCGAGGGTCCAGGAGTGCCGGGGTTCGGTGGGCACCAGGCCGTTGACAATGAGGTCCAGGACCTCGTCGGGCGGCGAGTACACCAGGTAGTGGTGCGGGCTGCGGATGTTGGTCTGGTCTCCGGCGAACGCCACCTTCAACGGCTGGTCCGGGTCCGGGTACATCATCCCGAGCATGTCGCAGTTCAGGGCACCCCACTGAAGCTCATTGGTGGTCCAGATGTCCAGTTCGGGCATGGACTTCTTATGCAGTTCGAAGTAGGTCTGCTGGACCTGCTCTGACAGCGGTGTGGGTGCGATGTCGCGGACGCGCAGCACACTGAAGTGCGGCGGAATGCCGTTCGGTTTGCGTGGTGCCAGGATCAGGAACGAGGAGCGTGGGATACCGCCCACGGTGTTCTTGAGTGGGTCACAAGTGATGATGCGGGCGTTGTCATAGCCGAGGTCGAGCACATAACCGACGAACCGCAGCGTCTTCTCCAATCCCGGTTCGGTGACACTGGCCGCCGTGTTGGCGTGCTCGCGCTCTAGGAAGTCGGTGAGCACATCGAATGGATGGGGTGGGGCGTTCATCGCTGCTCCTCAGGGACTGGAGATGACGATCTCGGTGTACTGCCTGCGGTTCTTGCCCGAGGCGGCGATGGCACTGAAGCGTGAGACCTCGGTGAGGCGGAAGCCGTGGCCGGCATAGAGATCGCGGACGCTGTCATGAGCGGCGTTGGTCGCCAAGACCTTGGCTCCGCGGTCGACGGCACGGGCGAGCGTCTTGGCGAGGCGTTCCTGGTCGTCCCAGGAGAAGAGGGTTTCGTTGTACTTGATGAAGCCGTTGTTGTTATGGCGCACGGTATACGGCGGGTCGGCGAAGACGAGGTCGCCGGACGCGGCGCGGTCGATGGCTATCTCGAAGTCGGATGAGCCGATCGCGGCGCCTTGAAGCGCTTCGGAGAGGACCTGGAAGTCGTCGGTGTCGTAGATGATCGTCTTGCGGTCGCCCATCGGAACGTTGAATCGGCCCTGGCGGTTGACCCGATAGATGCCGTTGAAGCAGGCTCGGTTGAGGTAGATGATCCGCGCGGCCCGTTCCGCGAGTAAGGGCGGATTGGCTTCCCGGGTGAGCCGATAGTGCTCGGTGCCATGGGATTCCTCGTGCAGAAGGAGGTGCCGCATGACTTCGGTGGGCTGGTCGCGGATTCCGCGGAATGCGGTGACGAGATCGCTATTCGCGTCGGTGAGAAGCGCCCGCTCCGGTCTGAGGTGGAAGAACACCACGCCACTGCCGAGGAACGGCTCTATGTAAGTCCTGAAACGGGTTGGAATGAGACCGGCATGGTCCCTGACAAACCAGCGTTTGCCGCCCGCCCACCGCAGGAACGGTACGAGCGTTCGCGGGCGAGCTCGATCCCGTTGCGTCTTTTGCAGATTGGGAGGCATGGAGTGGATCGTAGCGAGACGATCGCTGTCGGTCAACCCGCGCGGCGGAATGCATGACATCCTCGTATTCTGTTGCGATGGAGAAGACAACGGCGGCACGGTCGCCGCGTGCCTGGGCGATCCACCCCAATCGGGCCGGCTTTGTCGCCGATCTTTGGCGGGGTGCGGTGGCCCCTCTGTACCTCGACCGCGCCGATCCCACGGGTGACTTGTGGAAGTACGCCACCAAGGCGGATCTATACCAGCAACTGCTGTCGTATTACGGACAGAAGCGTTCCAACACTGCGATGAACTCCGCCATCCAGTTCTGGAGCTTTGCGCATGAGATCGGTGTCGGCGATCTTGTTGTGATCCCCGAAGACAGCGACGGGGACTTGCTAGCAGTGGGCAGGGTGCAAGAGAGGTATCAGTACCACCCGGGGAACCCGCCATCTCTTCGGCACAGGCTGTCCATCGCGTGGGACCGGATCGGTATCGACCGCTCAGCCGTCCGCCCTGATCTCCGGGCAGGCCTGGGGTCGCTCGTCTCGGTTCGCGAGCTCGTCGACAACAACGCCGCCGATCGCATCGCGCATCTCGCGAAGCACGGCACCGACCCCGGGCCAGAAGAGCCGAGCACACGGGCCGAGCTGGCGAGGACGCTCGGCGAGGCGATGGCAGCCGCGGCACTGGACCCGCCGAAGCCGCTCGAAATGCCGGTCCGCGAACTGTTGGCCCACTGGGGCTACCAGCAGCGGAGCGACACTGCGATCACGGACGTTAAACGGGATCTGCTGCAATCGGGTCTCACCACCGTCCCCCCGTTCACCGAGGGCAACCTCGAACGCGTGGTGAAGCTGGTCGGAATCCCCGTTTCGAAACCTGCGGGAGAGGGCGAAGACGAGTCAGGCGACGAATCCCCGATCACTGACGGAACCGAGAATCTGGTCGAGACCGATTCGATCGCGCTTCGAATCGGGAACTTCCCGTTCCCGACCAAGCCGATCACGACCTAGACCACGTTCGAAGAGGCCCGCCATCGGATGGTGTCCAAGAAGTTCTCGCAGCTCGCAGTGGTGGACCATGAGGGCACCTACCAGGGTGCAGTCACCGCCGACCGGATCATCCGGGCGCATCTCACTCCGGGAGACCCGGTCTTGAGCGATGTCATGGACGACCAGATCCCGACCGCGCACCGCGAGGACTATCTGCTGTCGAAGCTCGATTTGATCTTTGAGCACGGATTCATTTTCGTTCACTCCCAGGACCGGAAGTCCATCGACGGGATCCTCACCGCCGCCGACTTGACCAAGCGCTTCGGCGCGTTCATGCAGCCGCTGACAATCCTTGAGGAGATCGAGAATCGCCTCCGTCGAGCGGTCGACGAGGCCCTGACCCTCCAGGAAATCCGCAAGAACACCCGGCGGAAGAGCAGCGATGTGAACAGCGCGGCCGATCTCTTCATGGGTGACTACGGCTACATCCTGAAAGAGGAGAAGTACTGGTCGCGCCTCGGATGGGGCATCTCCCAAACCATGTTCCTGGACCAGCTCCAGTCGGTCATCGCAGTACGGAACTCGATCATGCACTTCTCGTCGGACCCGCTCTCCGACAAACAGCGGGACGTGCTCCAGGAGTTCCGGGAGATCCTCAGCTCGGTGGTTCCGAGACGATGAACGCCGGTCGCCGGGTGGTCCCACCGGCTCCTAAGTGGGATCGTTCATCGAGGTCAAGCCTGATAGCCTCGTGAAACGGTTCATGCGCCCGGTGCGACGGGCCGGACACCCGATCTGGAGAGGGAACCCCATGACCCCATCCGCCGCAGAGGCCACCGTCGGGCTGCCCGCCGTGGGGGACAGGGTCGAGGTGCGGGACTCCCGGTGGACCGTTGCCGGCGTCGACACTTCCGGGACCGACACGCTCGTCGAGCTCGCCAGTCTCTCCGACGACGGCTTCCGGGAGCCCCTCCGCCTGGTCTGGGAGCTCGAACCCGGCCCGCCGCCTGCTCTCCGCCTCCGGGCTGCCGGAGATCGCCCGCGAGGGCTTCGACCCGCCCGGACAAGCCGCCGCCTTCCTCGACGCGATGCTGTGATCGGCCCTGGTCCGCCTCGACACGCGTGAATTCCAGGCCCTGTTCCGCTCCGGCGCGGACGTCCAGACCTACCAGTTCGAACCCGTGTGACGCTCACTCATCGCTCTCCGGGTGAACCAGCTCCTCGCCGACGACGTCGGCCTCGGCAAGACCGTCGAAGCCGGACTGGTCGCCAGCGAGCTGATCCTGCGCCACCCATGTCGGCCGATGGCGGGCCCGATCCCGACGCCGTCCATATCGGCACCAAGCACCGCCTCAAAGGACTGGAGTTCCGGTGTGTCATCATCGGATTCCGCGGAGCGGAGCACTTCCCCTTCCACTACATCCGCAAGCTCGCCGACACCGACCCCATCGGTACGAGCTGGAGACCGCCAAAGCCCGCAACCTGCTGTTCGTCGCCGTCACGCGTGCCCGGGACGAGGCCGTCTTCACCCGGTCCGGCGATCCGAGCCCGCTGCTGCGGCTCGGCGGTTAATTCTCAGGAAAGGAACAGCCCAGTGCGACTCGAATCGACCAACTGGCAACTCTCGCAACTGGTCTCGCAGATCTCGACAGGAGCGGTCAGGCTGCCCGAGGTGCAGCGCGGATACGTCTGGAAGCCGATACAGGTGGCCTCGTTCGTCGACTCGCTGTACCGCGGCTACCCGATCGGATCGCTCCTGTTCTGGCGCTCGGACGTCCAACCGCTCACCAGAGAGGCCGACATCGACGCCGTCCCGGGCGAGAGCGGTGCGCCGCTCTACCTGCTCGACGGCCAGCAGCGCCTGACCTCGTTGCACCGGGTGTTCAACGATCACGACCAGGCGCAGATCGTCTTCAACGTCGAGACCGAGCGGTTCCAGAACCAGAGCTCGTCCACGGTCAACGACGTCCGCTGGGTCAAGGTGTTCGACATCGTCGACGGACGGATCGACCTGTTCGAGCTGACCTTCAAACTCTCCGAACGCATTCCCGAGCTCGACCGCAACGACATCCACAAGCGGCTCGCCCGGCTCGAGAAGACCAAGGAGCGCACCGTCTACCTCGAAATCCTCGGCGAGTTCGAGTACGAGGAGGTGTCGGAGATCTTCATCCGGGTCAACAGCGGCCGCCCGCTCAAGCGCATGGACCTCGCGCTGGCGACACTCTCTGCGCGGCGTCCGGGCACGTTGGCGCAGCTCGAATCCGAGGCCGCCCACTGGGCCGAGCGCGGCTGGGGCGACCTCGATCTGACGTTTCTGGCGCGTGCGCTGACCGCCGCGGTCCTCGGACGGGGCCTCACTCCCGCCTCCAACAAGCAACTGCTCGCCAAGTCCGACGCGGAACTCGACGCCGGATGGCGGACGGTGCAGCGCGGCCTCCGGCACCTCGTGCCGCTGCTCAAGGAGAACCTCGGCGTCACGCACAGCAGCCTGCTCAAATCGGTGGTGGTGCTGCTCCCGCTGGTCGTGCTACTCGGAGAGCGATCCGACGAACCGATGGAATCCGAGACCGCCGACGCGATCCTGTACTGGTTCCTCGCCGCGACGCTGCGCAACCGCTACAGCGGTTCGACTGACACCAAACTCGGCCAGGACATCCCCGACGCCCGTAAACCCGACGGCGTCAACCGCCTCCTCGACCGTCTGGGCCTGCCCGACGGCCGACTCGAGGTCACCCCGCGAGACCTGGTCGACCGCAGTAGCGGCAGTCCGTATTTCATGATGAGCTTCCTCGCGGCCAAGTCGCAGGGCGCGCACGACTGGTGGTCCGGCGCGGCCGTTTCGGTCGGCGCCGAAGGGGGCCACAAGCTCGAGTACCACCATGTGTTCCCGCAGGCGCTGCTTCGCCGCAGCGGCGAGTACACCAGAACCGAGATCAACGACCTCGCGAACCTCGTCTTCATCGCGGGCCGGGCGAACCGAGGCATCGGCGCGAAGCGCCCCAACGAGTACCTGGCCGGTATGGCGATTTCCGACGACGAGCTGCTCGCGCACTCGATTCCGGACGACCGCTCGCTGTGGGAGGAGAACCGGTACCGGGCCTTCCTCGCTCGCCGCAGAGAACTGCTGTCGGGGGCAATGAACGCCATTCTCGACAGACTCCGTCCTCAGTGGCTGGTCCGTGGTGGTGACACCGGAGACCCCATGGACGGCCTCGTCGTCGACTTCACCTATGCCGTTCCCGAAGGCGGCGAAGACCAACTGCATGTCGAGGTGCAGGTCGGCGGCCAGCAGTGGGAGGGCGTCTGCGAAATGACCGAGATCTACTCGGTGCTTCAAGACGCGTCACTGGGCCTGAACTCGGAGCTGATGCTCTCCGGAACGCGTGTGGCGGTGTCCGCCGGGGATGACGACATCACGATTCCCATGGGACCGGTAAGGATCTCAGGGTCAAAAGAAGAATGGCAGAAGACGCTCACGCGAATCGAGAACGAGATCGAGTACCCCGACCAACCGCTGACCTCCTCACACAGCGGCTGGGACGGCCCGATCGTGGACGTCCAGGTGACCGCCGTGGTGTGATCGACCGCCGGCCTCCGCCGACGGGTGAACACCGAGCGGCAGAGCGGGCCCATGCCCGCACTGCCGATTCTCTGCGATCGCTATGGGCGCCAAACGGGGTCGCGGCCGGTGAGGGCGATCAGGCGGTCTTGGGCGTCGGCGTCTGCTGCGACTTGCAGTGCCGGTCCGTAGATGCCCTCCCGGGCCGCCTGGTCGTCGGCGTCCTGGCCTACGAACGCGACCAGAGCCTCGAGTGTCGCCGCATCGAGCCGGTAGTCCTGGCCGGTCGCCCTCGCGAGGTCCCAGCCGTGGATCGCCACCTCGTTGAGGCCCACCAGGCCCATGATCGCGGCCGGGAAGGTGACGCCGCCCGCGGTGGCGTCACCCTCCCAAGCCCCTGGGGCGGCCCAGGCGTCGGCCAGGATCTGGAGGCGTTCCTCCAGCAGAGGGCGCCAATCCGACGGCGGCACCGCCGGGGGTGTTTCCGGCGGTGCGTCATTGTGCGGTCCGCGCTCGCCCCGGGCCGCGGCGGTGAACGCCAAGGTCAGGCCGAGCATGTGGTTGACCAGGTGCCCGACCGTGTACTCCTCGCAGGGCGTGGGGCCGGACAACTGCGCCTCGTCCACGCCTGCGATCAGGCCCGCCACCAGGTCGGTAGTGCTCTTGAAATCGGTCATGCTGCCGCCCCTCGATCCGGAAGTGTCACCGGTCGAGACGATGCGGGGCGACCGGATTCATCGGTGGCCGGCCTCCGGATGCCACATCGCGGTGCAGGCCTCGCGAACAGGCGGCCCGAGGCGGCGACCGTGTTACGGTCGAAGTTCAACCCATCCGATTTCGACCCGCTTCTCCCATGAAGAAGGCCCGCAATGCCGCACGACGACTCAGTTCTGATCGAAGCCGGCCTGCAAGTCCTCAAACGCTATGCCGCACGCGGCGAAACGCTCTCCTACGGCGACATGAACCGCGAACTCGGCGAGCCGTACAAGGCCGGCGGGAACTTCCCCGGCCAGATCGGCAAGCTCTGCGACGACATCAACGCCCGCCATTCCAGCGCCTCGGGCCTCCAGCTCATGATCTCGGTCCTGGTCCGCAACGGCGAGACGGGGCTGCCCGGCGAGGGCTTCTTCAAGCTGGCCGACAGCCTCGGACGGCTGCCCCTGACCGACGAGATGGACGCCAAGCGCGCCTTCGTCCAATCCCAGGAGAAGCGGATCTTCATGGTCTACCGCGAAGCGAAGGCACCCGTCTCCGGATTCGCCCCCTACCGCTGAGCGCCCTCAGAGGTTCGCGTCCGCGTAGGCGTCCATGCCCTCGCGGAGGTAGACCGCCAAGCCCGTCGCCACGTCGTCGAACGTCGCCGTGAACGCCGGGTCCTCGGTGTACAGGGCCCCCAGGCCCTTGTACGCCTCGGCGGTCGGCGCCGTTCCCCAGATGCTCGCCATGAACGCGTAGTGGTCGGCGACCACCGTCTGGACCTCTTCGGTGTCGGCGGCCTTTCCGGCCTCCTTGAGTTCGGCGAGCCTGCGGTGCAGCGCTTCGAACCTGGCGGGGATCGCCCGGCGCTCTTCGTCGGTCATCGCCTTGACCGCCGTGTCGCTCGCGTCCACCGCGGCGTCGCCCCAGCGGCGCCGGGCCTCGGCCTCGTACTCGTCGTTCAGTCCCTCGAACCACGTCTCGGGTGTCATCTTCTGGTCTCCTTCGAGTTGTCGGATCGTCGCGTCGACGGTCGCGGCGAGGCGGTCCAGGCGCTCGCGCTCGCCCGCGAGCTGCTCGGCGTGGCGCTCGAGCGCCACGACTTCGGCGAGTTCCCCTTCGAGGATCTCGGCGATCACGTCGAGGCGCAGCCCCAGCCGCTTGAACAGCAGGATCTGCTGGAGGCGCAGCAGCTCGGCGCGGCCGTAGCGGCGGATGCCGCCGCGGCCGACCTCGGCCGGCTCCAGCAGCCCGATCGCGTCGTAGTGGCGCAGGGCGCGCGCCGAGACGCCGGTCAGCTTCACCACTTCCGACGTCTGCCACATGCGCATCGGCACTCCTTTCCTGTCGTGCGAATCCGACGTTATCGGCTGACGTTACGTCAGCCGCAAGCCCGAAAAAGGGAGACGGCGCGCACAGGCCGGGGCCGGAGCGGGTGTGCGCTCCGGCCCCGGCGGGGGAGGTGGACTAAGGCGTGGTGATGGCCGGGATCGGGTAGTTGGTGACGTCTGAGCCGATGTAGAAGCTCGGGTGCGGCGGCTGGTTGTAAGCCGTGTTCTGCCACGCGATCGCCACGCGGTACTGCGCGTCGTGCATCAGGGTCGGGATGCGCAGGCTCGTGGTCGAGTTGGTCGCGTAGATCCGCAGGGCGGTGTTGTTGCTGGTGCGCCAGACGACTTCTTCGCGCCAGTCGCCGAACAGGTCGGCCGACAGGCCCGGCGTGGATTTCGTGCCGTTGTTGGAGGCGACGCCCGAGCCGGACAGCAGTGTCCCGGACGGGTAGTTGGTGATCTGGGTGCCGTCGAGCAGTTCGCGCTCGCCGTCGCCGTCCCACCAGGACAGGAAGTTCGCCGATCCGGGCTTGGCCCCGATGTTGGAGCCCGAGGCGTTGAGCAGGCCTGAGACGTTGGAGGACCAGTACTCGGCGCCGGGGTTGCTCGCCAGGACGTTCGCGGCCACGCCGCGTCCGTTGTCGCCGCTCGCGCCGGTCTGGAACAGGATCGAGCCGTTGGAGCCGTTCAGGTGCGAGGACGGCTTGCTGGCGTCCTCGTGGACCATGAACACCTCCTGGCCCGCACGGCCGGGCACGAAGTCGGAGACGTGCAACGCGTCGCCGTGCCCGAATCCGGTGTTCCACAGCGCCTGCCCGTTCGAGCCGACCGCCATGGCGCCGTAGACGATGTCCTGTCTGCCGTCACTGTTGAGGTCGGCGATCGAGAGGCTGTGCGCGCCTTGACCGGTGTACTGGCTGCCCGCCGAGTTGGAGTCGAAGACCCAGCGCGAGACGAGGTCCGTGCCGTTGAAGTCGACCGTCCAGATCACCGAGCGCGTGTAGTAGCCGCGCGCGAAGACCATGCTCGGGTGCTGACCGTCCAGATAGGCCGTTCCGGCGAGGAACCGGTCCACGCGGTTGCCGTAGTTGTCGCCCCAGTTGGAGACGGTGCCGCGCGCGGGCTGGTAGTCGATCGTGTCGAGGATAGCCCCGTTGGCGCCGTTGAAGATCGTCAGGTACTCGGGGCCGGCGAGGATGTAGCCGCCGGAGTTGCGGTGGTCGGCGCTGGAGGAGCCGACGACCTGCCCGGTGCCCGAGCGCGTGCCGTCGGCGGTCTTCATCGCGATCTCCGCGTCGCCGTCGGAGTCGTAGTCGTACACCTGGAACTGCGTGTAGTGCGCGCCGGCCCTGATGTTGCGGCCCAGGTCGATGCGCCACAGCCGGGTGCCGTCGAGCTCGTACGCGTCGATGAAGACGTTCCCGGTGTAGCCGGACTGCGAGTTGTCCTTAGCGTTGGTCGGGTCCCACTTGACGAGGTACTCGTACTGCCCGTCGCCGTCGAGGTCGCCGACGCTCATGTCGTTGGCGACGTAGGTGTACGACTCCCCTGAGGGCGTGGTGCCGCCCGCGGGCGCCGAGATCGGGATGTCCCGGTAGCCGCTGGAGTTGAAGACGGCTTCGGCCGTGGACTGGGAGCCGACGGTCCCGCCGTTCACCGCCGCGACCGAGTACGTGCCGCTGCCGCCGGAGTCGAGGTAGTTGGTGGCGCCGGTGATCGGGGAGCTGTTGAGCAGGGTCCCGTTGCGGTACACGTTGAACGCGGTGTTCTGCGCGTCGGTGCCGAGCAGGCGCCAGCTGACGAGGTTGCCCCCGCTGGCCGGGACGACGGTGACGCCGCGCCCGAGGTCCTCCATGACCACGCCGGTCTGGGACGGGGTCCCGTCGGTGATTTCGACGTAGTCGATGTTCGCCAGGCCCGAGCTGGTGGACGCCTCCAGGCGGATGGTGTTGCTGCCGGCGTTCAAGGGAACGGTGACGGTCCTGGTCGACCAGGCGGTCCACCCGCCGGTCGCGCCGAACGCGCTCGCGGACTGCACGGTCGCACCGTTGACCAGGAGGTTCGCCGCCCGGGTGTCGGTGGCGCCGTTGGCGTACCGGATCGCGAGGCTGGCGTTCCCGGCGCCGGCGGCGTTCACGGTGAACTGCGCCGAGGCGCCGACGGCGTTGCCGGAGTTGCAGAACCCGCTGCCGGAGTAGCCCGCGTGGTTCGATTCGACGGCGCCGTCGCAGACGGCCGGGGCGCTCTCTGCCTCGTAGCGGACGGTGGCGGCGTCGGCGGTGTGCATCGCCACCAGTGTCGCCGTCGCGACGGCGACCAGGCCGATCACCGCCGAGGCCGGGGCTCGCAGGCGTCTGGCCCGTCGAGTGGTCTTCTCGTTCATGTTCACTCCGTATCCGATGGAGAGGGGGAGACCCGACCGCGAACGCACCGGCGCTGCCGGGGGACCGCGTATGGGTCGCGCAATGGAACAGGGGAAGGTGACAGGCGGCGCGGCGTGCCGGGGGACCGCGGTCGACTGGTTCCAGTAACATTGAAATATTGAATTGAATCGATATAATGAAGCGATCCCAGAATAGCCGGAGAGCGCCTTCCTGGCAATGGGTCCGTCCGATCAGGTTCGCAGATCGGGCTCTCGCCGCAGGTACTCGCCCGGCGTCATGCCGAACGAGGCCCGGAACGCCCCGATGAACGCGCTCGGGCTCGCGTAGCCGCAGGCCCCGGCGATCCGCGTGACCTGGTGCCCCTCGGCCAGGAGCACCAGCGCGTGGTGCACCCGGAACTGCCCGCGCCACCGCGCGAAGGTCGTCCCCGCCTCCTCGCGGAACAGCCTGCTCAGCGTCCGCTCCGAGGACCCGACGACCGCGCCGAGCTGCGCCAGCGTCCGCCGGTCCCCGGGACGCTCCTCCAACAGCGCCACCAGCTCCCGCAGCCGCGGGTCGGACGGCGCCGGCAGGAACCGTTGGGGCGCATCGGCGGTGCGCAAGCCGTGCAGGAGGTCGAGCACGACCTGCTTCAGGCGCCCGCGCACCGGCTCGTCGAGCGCGCCGTCGGTGAGGGCGGTGACGGCCTCGCGCAGCAGCGGCGTGAACGCCAGCACCGCGGGCCGCTCGATGAACGGCCCGTCCCCGGCGGTCGCGAACAGGATCGCCCGCATCTCCGTCGCACCGGACGCTCGATGGGAGTGGGCCGTGCCCGCGGGCATCCACGCTCCCTGCGACGGCGGCACGACCCACACGCCGGTGGCGGTGAAGACCCGCAGGACGCCCCGGCGCGGGTAGACGAGCTGGTGTCCGTCGTGGCGGTGCCAGTCGATGTGCTCGCGGTCCGAGAGCAGCCGGATCGGGCGGCTCGGAATGATCTGGCCGTCAATCGACATAACTCGGCAGAATACCGTTAGCCGGAGCCCGGTGCCAGTCGGAATCCTTGGTCCAGAACGGACAAGGAGCACCCAAATGACCCAGACCGAGCCGCCGCAGCCTTCTTCAGCTCCCCTTCAGGTTCACGCGGCTACCGTTGCCGAGCCGCCGAACAACCAGGCCGTACCGGCGAAGGGAGCACACGCAGGACCGGACCGGCCGCAGGTACCGGCGAAGGGAGCGCGCCGAGCGCCGAACCCGCCGCCCGCACCGACGAAAGGAGCGCACACACCACCGGACGCGACCCAGGCCCGGCCCCGGGACGCTCCCGGCTCGCCCTTCAAGCGCATGCGCCTGTGGGCGACCGCCCACGCCGTCGACGACATGTACCAGGGCCTCGTGCCCGCCTGCGTGCCCTACTTCGTGCTCGACCGCGGCTACGGGTACGTCGCGGCCACGGGCCTCACGCTCGCCGCCGCCATCGGCAGCTCGATCCCGCAGCCCTTCATCGGCATGGCCGTCGACCGCCGCCGCCTCGACTGGTTCGCCCCCGCCGGTGTGGCCCTCGCCGGGATCGGCCTCGGCCTGGCGGGCCTCGCGGGACCGTACCCGCTGGTCCTGGCCCTGATCCTCCTGTCGGGTCTGGGCGTGGCGATGTTCCACCCCGCCGCAGGGAAGGGCGCTCGCGAGACCGCGGGCGACAGCGCCGCAGCGATGAGCGTCTTCGCCGCGGGCGGCAGCGTCGGGTTCTTCCTCGCCCCGGTACTGGCCACACCGGCGCTCATGGCGATGGGCGTCGGCGCGACGGCGCTGTTCATCCCGCCGGCCGTGCTCGTCGCGTTCGTCATGCTCCGCAAGCGCACCCGCACCGCCGCCGGACCGGCGAAGGCCCGCACCGGGACCGACCGCTGGGGCCCGTTCGCGGTGCTCACCGGCATCGAGGTGGTCCGGTCGCTCCTGTGGGTCGGGATCATCACCTTCATCGAGCTGTACTGGATCCGCCACCTCGGCTCGGGGCACGCGGTCGCCGGGATCGCCCTGGCGGGCTTCATGCTCGGCTCGGTGATCGGCACGCTCCTGGGCGGGCGCCTGGCCGACCGGTTCGGCGCCGTCCGCACCACCCGGATCGGCGGCGTCGCGATCATCCCGCTGCTGATCCTGCTGCGCGTCGCACCGGGGGAGTGGGCGCCACTGGCGCTGGCCCTGGCCGTGGGGATCGCGATCAACATCCCGTTCGCGGTCCTGGTGAAGCTCGCCCAGGACTACCTGCCGACCCGGCCCGGCACCGCCGCGGGCGTGACGCTCGGCCTGGCGATGAGCGCGGGCGGCCTGTTCGCCCCCGCGTACGGCCTCATCGCCGAAGCCCATGGGCCCGAAGGCGTCTTCACCGTCCTCTGCGTCGTGCCCGTGGCCGCGGTGGTCCTCGGGATCTTCCTGAAACGGCCCTGACCAGAGCGGGCGGGCCCGCGAGGGCCCGCCCCGTGTCAGTATGCGGAGGCGTTGTCGCGCATCCACTGCGCGAAGGTCCGGGCCGGGTGGCCGGTGATGCGCTCGACGTTGTTGTTCACCGTGGCCGGCACGTCCGCGGCGTTCGCCGCCACGTCGAGCAGCGACGCGAAGACCGGCGCGGGGAACCACTCCGGCAGGGCCGCGACGGCCTCCTCACGGGTCTGCTCCCGGACGTCGATCGGCCTGCCGAGCACCGCCGCCACCGTGGCGACCACCTCGCGCTGGCTCAGCGACTCGGGTCCGGTGAGGACGACGCTGCGGCCCCGGAACTGTTCGCGCACCAGCAGGTCGGCGGCCACCTCGACGTAGTCGTCAAGGTGGATCGGGTTGATCCGCCAGTCGGGGAACGCGATCGCGACCGTCCCGGCCTTGATCTGCCCGCCCCAGTCGCGGATCGTGTTGGTGGCCAGCCATGACGGGTAGAGCACGGTATGGCCGAGGCCCGATTCGCGGACGGCGGCCTCGATTGCCTGATGCGCCGCGCCGATGGGCCCGGCGTGCTCGACGGGGTCGTACGAGGCGGGGGAGGACAGCAGGACCACGTGCTCGACCTCCGCTTTCACTGCGGCAGCGAGAAAACCGCCGATGTCGCCGAACGTCGGGTAGAGGAACGCGGTGCGCACGCCCTCCAAGGCGGCCTCGTCCGGGGCGGTGAGGTCGAGCGCGACGCGCTCGACCCCGTCGGGGACGTCGAGTCCGGTGACGTCGCGTGCCGAGGCCCGGACCTGCCGGCCGGTGCGTGCGAGGTGTTCGACGAGGCGCGAGCCGATGTTGCCGCGGGCGCCGGTGACGAGGACGGTCATGGGTGTCACTCCTGGTCTGCGCTGGATTCGGGCATGCGACCGCAGGGCGCGGGAGGCGCCCTCGGGTAGCATGACCATGGAACCTATTTGCTTTGCAAGCAAACAGTATTTAATGACAAAGGTAATCGGGAGGCGCGGCCGTGTCAACCCAGGATGACGCGATTCGGGAACTGCTGCTGCTCATGCCGCGCATGGTCGGCCGGGCCAAGCGGCTGCCCGTGCCCGAGAGCGTGCGCTCGCTCGAACTGAGCCCGCGCCACCTCTCGCTCCTGGCGCTCCTGCTCTTCGACGGTCCCGCCACCGTCAACGAGCTCGCCGCCCGCCTCGAAGTCGCCCCCACCACCGTGAGCCTCATGGTCGGCGACCTGAGCCGCAAGGGCGTCCTGGAGCGCCGCGAGGACGAGCACGACCGGCGCCGCCGCATCGTCAGCATCACCGAGGCGATGCGCCCCGAGATCGAGGAATGGCTCGCCGGGAGCGCCGCCGCCTGGCGCACGGCCTTGGCGCCCTTGACCGCCGAGCAGCGCCGCGTCTTCGTCGACACGCTCCTCGCCTACGAGCGGGCGCTGGACTCCGCCGCCCGGTGACCGGCCGGGTCCGCGTTCAGCGCGGCCCGACGGTCGATCCGCGCACGATGAGGCTCGTCGCCAGCTGGACGTGGTGGGAGTCGGGGACCTTGCCCGCCGCCAGGTCGAGCGCGGTCCGCGCCGCCACCTTGCCCATCTGCCGCAGGGGCTGGCGCACCGTCGTCAGCGGCGGCTCGACCCACATCGCGTTGTACGTGTCGTCGAAGCCCACCACGCTGAGGTCGGCGGGGACCAGCATGCCCCGGCGCCGCGCGCTGCGCACCACGCCCACCGCGACGCTGTCGCTCGCGGCGAAGATCGCCGTCGGAGGGTCCTTCAGATCCAGCAGCGCCTCCGCGCTGGACTCGCCGGAGCCCGGGCTGAACGTGCCCGACCGCACCAGCGCCGGGTCGACCTCGATGCCCGCGGCCTCCAGCGCCTCCCGGTAGCCGTGCAGGCGCTCGCGCGCCGGCACCGACCGCTCGGGTCCGCCAGCGAAGCCGATTCTGCGGTGCCCCAAGTCGATCAGGTGCCTCGTGGCCTGCACGCCGCCCGCCCAGTTCGTCGCGCCCAGGCTCGTCACGCGTTCGTCGAGGGGGTTGGCCGGGTCGATCACGACCAGCGGCAGGCCCAGCTGCTCGCACGCGGTCATCTCCTCGCCGGTCAGCTCGGCGGTCACCACGACCAGTCCCGCCGCGCCGCTCGCGGCGATCTCCTTGATCCGGTCGAGCCCGATCGGATGGTTCTGGGCCGTGACCGCCGAATCGAGCGCGCTGACCACCACCTCGACCCCGAGCTCGCGGCCGCCGCTGATGAGGCCGTCGAGCACGTAGACGGCGTACATGTTGAGGATCGTGTCGAACACGACGTGGATCGACTGGGGCGCGGTCGTCTCCCGGGGGCCGGTGGACGGCACGTACTCGAGGTCGGCGATCGCCTCGCGCACCACGCGCCGCGTCTCCTCGGCCACGCCCGGCCTGCCGTTGAGCACCTTCGACGCCGTGGCCTTCGAGACCCCGGCGCGCTCGGCCACCTCGGTCAGCGTCGCGCGGGGACGGGCCGGCTTGCTCATTCGCAGCACCTCTTCAGGACGGGTGCCGCCATTCTAGCCACGGCCGGAAACAGTTTCCAGGCGAGTCCGTGAATGCTTCACTTTCCTCGGCGAAGGCGCAGCGCCAGGACCCGACTGGCGTGTCGCCGCATCGCGGGACCGGCGCGCTCGTCGACCGCCGGAAACTCTTTCCTCGCCTCACCGGGCCTCGAAGCCGTGCGACCGCGCACCGCGACCCAGGCCCGGTGATGGAACATGGCGCACCGTTCCTATTGCGACACAATGGACTTGCCTGCATATAATGACGCGGTCCTCCGGTGGGGGCCGCTTCTCACCCGAAGCCCCGCCCGCCGGCCCTGACGACAGCAAGGAGACCCTGTGTCCTTCAAGGAAGGCAAGCCGCGCCGCGTCCTCGCCCGCGTGGCCGCGGTCGCCGCGGCCGCCGGCCTCGGCATCGCCGGCCTGGCCGGCTCCGCTTCGGCCGACGTGACGATCCAGCAGTACGCGGCGCTCGGCGACTCGTACGCCTCCGGCGTCGGCGCCGGCGACTACCTCGCCGACGACGGCTGCTACCGCTCCGCCAACGCCTACCCGAGCCAGATCAACCCCGAACTCGGCGAACGCCTGTGGTTCGAGGCCTGTTCGGGCGCGAAGATCGAGGATGTGGTCGCGAACCAGCTGAACCACCTCTACCCGGTCACCACCGAGCACGTCACGATCGGCGTGGGCGGCAACGACGCGGGCTTCTCGACTGTCCTCGGCGCCTGCGCCGGGACCGACACGGCCCTGTGCGAGGCCGCGATCGCCAACGCGCGGAACATCATCACCACCTCACTCCCGGCCGAGCTCGACGACCTCTACACCCGGGTCGAAGCCAAGGCCACCACCGCCGACATCGTGGTCGTGGGCAACCCGCGCCTGTTCAGTGGCACCACCTGCGCCGGATCGCTCGCGATCACCCCGGCCGAGCAGGCGCTGCTGAACGACGCCGCCGACCTCCTCGCCGAGACCACCGCGGCCGTCGCGGCCGACCACGGCTTCGACTTCGCGGACGTCCGCGACGCCTTCGACGGCCACGGGGTCTGCTCCGCCGACCCGTGGATCCTCGGCTACGTCGGCACGCTGGAGTCGTTCCACCCGAACGCCGCCGGCCAGGACGCCTACACCGAGGTCGTCCTCCCGCTGCTCGACTACTGATCGCAGTACCGGACCGGCCCGCGGGGGGACTCCCTGCGGGCCGGTCCGCTTCGAGCGCTTTCGGCGCACAGTGGACTGCGCTGCATAGAATGTCGACACCCTCCGGGGACCGGGCCCTCCCGGCCCCGAGACGACAAGGAGACCACATGACCGATTCCTCCGACAGGCCGCGCAAGCGCGGTCTGCTGGTACGCACCCTCGCCGTGGCCGCCGCCGCGGCCGTCGGCGGCGCCGCACTCAGCGGCACCGCCTCGGCCGACTGGTGGGAGCCGAAGTACGTGGCGCTCGGCGACTCGTACGTGTCCGGTGTCGGCGCCGGCGACTACCTCGCCGACGACGGCTGCTACCGCTCCGCCAACGCCTACCCGGTGCTCGCCGCCGAAGAGGTCGGCGCGGAGCTCTCGTTCGACGCCTGCTCGGGCGCCCGCGTCGAAGACGTGGTCGCCGAACAGCTCGGCAACCTCAGCCGCCGCACCAAGGAAGTCACCATCGGCGTGGGCGGCAACGACGCGGGCTTCTCGAGCGTGCTCGGCGCCTGCGCCGGGACCGACACGGCACTGTGCCAAGGCGCCATCGCCAACGCGCAGTCCGTGATCACGACCTCGCTCCCGGCCGAACTCGACGACCTCTACACCCAGGTCGAGGACCTGGCGCCGCGCGCCGACGTCACCATCGTCGGCAACCCGCGCCTGTTCAGCGGCACCTCGTGCTCCGGCACGCTGGCGATCACGCCCGACGAGCAGGCCCTTCTCAACGAGACGGCCGACCTGCTGGCCGACACCACCGCGGCCGTCGCGGCCGACCACGGCTTCGACTTCGCGGACGTCCGCGACGCCTTCGCCGGCCACGAGGTCTGCACCGCCGACCCGTGGATCCTCGGCTACGTCGGGACCATCGAGTCCTTCCACGCGAACGCCGCCGGCCAGGCCGCGTACGCCGAAGTCGTGACCCCCTACCTCGAACGCTGCTGACACGACACCAGTGAACGCTCCGGCCCGCGGGACCTCCCGCGGGCCGGAGCCGCGCCCGGGGGAGAATCCCGGCATGTCCCGACGCGCCCGCAAGACCCGCCCGACCGCCTGCCCGTGCGGGACCGGCCTGCCCTACGCCGAATGCTGCGGACCGTTTCACGCAGGCAAAGCCAAGGCGCCCACCGCGACAGCGCTCATGCGCTCGCGCTACAGCGCCTTCGCCGCCGGCGACGAGGCCTACCTCCTGCGCACCTGGCACCCCCTGACCCGGCCCGAGCGCATCGGCCTCGGCGACGACCCGCGGCAGTGGACGGGCCTGGAGATCATCGAGGCCGACGGCGGCTCGCCGCTCCACACCGCCGGCACCGTCCGCTTCCGCGCGACCTACACCGACGCCGAGGGCCCGGGCTCGCAGACCGAGCGCAGCACCTTCGAACGCATCGGCCCCGACTGGTACTACGTGGACGCCCTTGATTTCACGCCATAAATGGCATTTCCGTCGATAATGGGCGGCTACAAACTACAAACTTTCCGTCCAATTCATCGAATACTTGTCGATTAATTAACAGCTGTCTAACCTCGTCGAGGTGAGTTTCGACCCTCCGCCACCCGCCAAAGACCGCCGGGTGCGACGAACCCGCGCCGCCCTCCTGGGCGCCGCGATAGCCCTCGTGAGCGCGCGCGGCACCGCGAACGTGCCCGTCTCCGACATCGCCGACGCCGCGGGGGTGAGCCGCCAGCTCGTCTACCTCCACTTCGGCGACCGCGACACCCTGCTCTTCGAGGCCGCCCTCGACCTCGCGCGCCGCGAACTGGCCGAGCCCTGGGGAGGAGCCCCCGGCGAGGCGATCGGCCGCGAACGGGCGCTGGCGGTGACGCGGCACTTCGCCGAGCACCGCGGCTTCTACCGAGCGATGTTCGAGTCCGCGAGCGCCTACGCCCTCAACCGGATCGTCAGCGCCCTGCTCGCCCCGCTGCGCAGCGTCTCGCTCAAGGTCCGCTTCGGCTCGGTGCTCCCGCCGCAGCTCGCCGACGACCTCGGGGTGTTCATCACCGGCGGCGGCGCCGCCCTGGTCCACGCGTGGGTGTCCTCGTGCGACGAGGTGCTCGATCCCGAGGCGATGGCCGACCGCCTGCTCGCGGTCGGCGAGATCCTCACCGCCACCCTCGAAGGGGCGCAGCGCCAGATCCCCATGCAGGCCAAGGATTAACCGAAGGCCACCACGACCTTGTCGGCCGCGCCCGGGGCGTCCAGGTACACGTCGGTGCCCGCGCGGCCGAAGGCCGTAGCCCCCGCGCCGTGCAGTTCGGTCGGCCGCGCGGCGACGTCCTCCTTCGAGGAGTCGACGACGCTGTCGGCGCCGACCGCGAGTGTCTTACATTAAGTCACGTGATTGACTTAATTCAAGGGATCGAGTGAATCGCCACTCCGGGGCGGGGCCCCGGACGATACTGCGAAACGGGCCGCCGTGAAGGGCGACCGCGATCGAGGGGGAACCAATGACATCCGCAGCACGCTTCTCCGGCAAGACCGTCATCGTCACCGGCGCCGGGTCGGGCATCGGCCGCGCCACCGCGCACCGCCTGGCCGACGAGGGCGCCGCGGTCGTGGCGGTCGACGTGAACCAGGAGGCCCTGGACGGGCTCGGCGCCGAGATCGCGATCCGACCGGTCGTCGGGGACCTGACGGCCGCCGACGTGATCGAGCGGATCGTCGCCGCCGCCGACGGCCGCATCGACGGCCTCGCCAACGTCGCGGGCATCATGGACGGCTTCCTGCCCGCGAGCGAGGTCGACGACGCCACCTGGGACCGCGTCATGGGCGTCAACGTGACCGCCCCGATGCGCCTCATCCGCGCCGTGCTCCCGGTCATGGTCGCGGCCGGCTCGGGCTCCATCGTGAACGTCTCCTCCGAGGCGGGCCTGCGCGGCTCGGCCGCCGGCGCCGCCTACACCGCCTCGAAGCACGCGATCATCGGCCTGACCCGCAGCGTCGCCGTGGCCTACAAGCAGGACGGCGTCCGCTCCAACGCGGTCGCGCCCGGCGGGGTGGCGACCAACATCGACGCGGCCCCGAAGTCGCAGCTGGGCATCGAGCGGCTCCAGCCGTACTTCGTCAACGCGGGCAAGCCGGCCGAACCGGAACAGCTCGCCGCCGCGATCACCTGGCTTTTGAGCGACGACGCCGGCAACACCAACGGCGTGGTCCTCGCCAGCGACGGCGGCTGGAACGCCGTCTAGCGACCGGACGCCGTGGCGAGCCGCCGGTCCGAGGCCTCAGTGCTCCGAATACCGTTGGCGCCGTTGTCGACCGCGGGCCTTGCGGAGGTGGTCCCGCACCGTCATGAGCGCGAACCCCAGCAGGTTCGAACCCCTCCACGTGCGCGGATCGTCCGTCTGCGGATCGTCCTCGGCGAGGCCGATGGCCCACGTCGAGTCGATCGGGCTCGCCTCCACCAGCAGGCGATCGCCGGTGTAGAGCAGGAAGTCGCCGAGTTCGTCGTGCTGGCTGAACTTGGCGATGTTGCCCGCCACCACGATCCTGAACTTCTCGCGGTCCCAGACCTCGCCGTCGAAACCGGACACCAGGCGCCCGAGCTGCCGGGCCTGCTCGGGGCTGTCGGTCAGCAGGACGGCCTTCGCGGTCGCCTCGTCGCCGAACAGCATCGCCTTGGACCACATCATGAAGTGCTCGGCGGTCGGGAAGCGGCGGCCGTTGACGAGGATGGGGGAGGGCCACCACTGGTCGAGGCACCCGGGCGCGGGATTCCCCGCGTGCGACTCCACGTGGTCGGCGAAGAACAGGGGCGCGTCCGCCTTGGGCTGGAACGGGGTCCATGCGGCACCGGCCCGCGTCGCGCCGGTCGCGGGCCGAGGTGCCGTCGCCTCCGCGTCCGGCGAAGGAGCCTCGACCACCGGCGGCTTCTCGGGGACGAGCTGATCGAGCAGGGTCCCGAGCTCCTCGTCGGAGTGCTTCCTCAGGAGCAGGTCCATCGAGTCGCACAGCGAGAGCTGGTTGCGCCTCGCGCAGTAGAGCGTGTCGCCCAGCAGGAACGCGGTCGCGAGGCTGTCGATGACCAGCTCCCGGGTGCGGTCCGCGTCGGCGACCAGGTCACCGGTCAGCGAGCGCGTGCCGCGGTCGGCGCAGTACCCGGCGATCTGTGCGAACAGCGGCGGCGCCCCGAGCGCGGCGAAGCCCGCCGTGGCGATCACGCCGACGCTTCCGGCGACCACGTCCGCCTTCGCGGCGACCTCGGCGACCTCGCCCGCCACCCGGTCGAACAGGTCGAGATGCTCGTGGAGTCCCGCGGCGGGCGCGCTCGGGACCATCAGCGCGCCGAGCGCTTCGACGAGGCCGCCGATCTTGTCCTGCAGCTCGGGCGAGAGCATGAGCCTGACCTTCGGCCCGGCGGACCTGAGACCGAACGGGGAGTGCGCGTGCGAGCGGAGTTGCGAACCGTCCGATCGCGGTCGGTTCAGATCCGGGTCCGATGAGGAGGGGAGTCGGGGCGACATCGCCTCAGCCTGGCACGACCGGTCCGGCGTGGCAACGGTGGCGGTCCAACTGCATTCCCCGCCACCCCGCGCGGCGTCGCTACGATGAAGCGAGGGTCCGAACCCCAGGAGCGCCGATGATCCCCGACGAACTCATGTCGATCGCCATACTGCTGCGGCATCGCAACGACATCGACGCGCGCATCGCCGACATCGTGGGCCGCCCGGTCGCCTCCGGCCACCTCTCCGACTGGATCGCCGCCGCGATCTTCGACATCGAGCTCGAACCGGGCGCCAACAAGGCCGTCGACGGGCGCTTCCGCAGCGGCCCGCTGGCCGGGCGCACCGTCAACGTCAAGCACTACACCCGCAACCAGGGCCTGCTCGACATGACCGACGCCGAGGAGCTCGACTACTACCTCGTCATGACCGGTCCCCGAGGTGCCGCGGCCGGATCCGCCGGGGCGCACCGGCACTGGAGCATCGACCACGTCTACCTCTTCGACGCGCAGGAGCTGTACGCGGACCTCCTCGACCACATGCGGCGCATCGGCGTGGCCACGAGCCTCCGCGTCGAGCAGTGGCGCCAGGCGGAGATCCACCCGCGCGCCGTCAAGCCCCTGCTGCGCCTCTCGGCCGAGCAGACCGCCGCGCTCGACCAGTTCCGGACCGGAGCCTGAAACGTCCCGATTCGTTCGCGGCCGAACGGAAACCCGTATTCGCGCGACACGGCGGCCGGCCTGTGCTTTGGTCGAGATCTCTGGTTTGAGGGGTTGTCGTGACTGACGGTTCCAGGTGCCGTTAGGATGCGGGGAACTTGGGGGTGATGTCAGCCCGCAGTCGTAGTGATGGCAATCTGACGGAGGTATTGTGCTCGATATCAGCCCACTCACTTGGGCGGTCACCATCGGTTTCATCGTCGCGCTGCTGGCGGTGGACCTGATCTTGGCAGCGGTGCGGCCGCACCACGTCGGGTTCAAGGAGGCGACGGCCTGGTCGGTGTTCTACATCGCCGTCGCGATCGGTTTCGGCGTCTGGTTCGGCATGCAGTACGGCAATGCGGCCGGCACCGAGTACTTCGCCGGCTACATCATCGAGAAGAGCCTGTCGGTCGACAACCTGTTCGTGTTCGTCATCATCATGACGACGTTCGCGGTCCCCGACCACCACCAGCACAAGGTGCTGACGTTCGGCATCGTGCTCGCGCTCATCATGCGCGCCATCTTCATCGCGCTCGGCGCGGCGCTCATCAACTCGTTCTCGTTCATGTTCCTGCTGTTCGGTCTCCTGCTGGTCTACACCGCGATCCAGCTGTTCCGGCACCGCGACGAAGATCCGGACATCGAGACCAACCTGATGGTGCGCGGCGCGCGGCGCTTCCTGCCCGTCACCGCCGACTACGTCGACGGCAAGCTCGTCACCAAGGTCGACGGCAAGCGGCTCTTCACGCCGCTGTTCATCGTCCTCATCGCCATCGGCAGCGTCGACCTGCTGTTCGCGCTCGACTCGATCCCGGCGGTCTTCGGCGTCACGCAGGAGGCGTACATCGTCTTCACCGCCAACGCCTTCGCGCTGCTGGGCCTGCGGGCCCTGTTCTTCCTCGTGAAGGGCCTGCTCGACCGGCTCGTCTACCTCTCGACCGGCCTGTCGCTCATCCTGCTCTTCATCGGCTTCAAGCTCATGCTGCACTGGGCCCACGTCGACGTCAACGAGTCGATCCCCGAGATCCCGACCCCGCTCAGCCTCGTCGTCGTCCTCGGCATCCTCCTCGTGGTCGTCGTCGCGAGCCTCATCCGGACCCGCACCAACCCCGAGGAGAAGGCCCACCCCGGTTCCCTCAGGGCCACCAAGAAGCAGGAAGACGACGCTTAGTAAAGACACGTCGCAAGGGCCCCGAGACCAGGTCTCGGGGCCCTTGCGCGTCAACGCCCGCGGCTCAGCACCAGCAGGAGGATCAGGAGCGGGATCGGCAGCAGGAACGCCTCGCGCAGGCCGATCTGCGCGTCGAGCCAGCCCAGCGCCGCGGGCGCGGCCAGGATCGCCGTCCCCGAGCCCAGCGACCCGATCGACGCCGAGTGCCGGTCCGACAATCCCGGTACGGCCACCAAGCGCCCCAACATGATCGGATACAGCGGCGCGATGCCGAGACTGGCCACCGCGATCCCCGCCGTCACCGTGTACGGGTCCTGCCCCAGGTAGACCAGCAGCGTGCCGACCGCCGTGGTCGCCACTGCGGCGGGCACCGCCCACGACCGGTCCACGAACCGCGGACCCAGCAGGCGCCCCACCGCCATTCCGACGCCGAAGACCGCCCCGAGCGCCGAGGCCGTACCGAGCGCGATCCCCGTGTCCATCAGGCGCGCGACGCCCCACACCACGAAGCAGAACTCCGACGCGACGCTCAGGACCACCCGCGCCCACCCGAGCGAGGCCGGTCCGACCGGCACCCGCGCCCGGATCAGCGGACCGTCCTGCGGTCCCCGCACCGTCGGGTGCAGGGCCGCCGCGAGCACCATCGGGACCGCGACGAGGATCGCCCAGCGGCCCGGCAGACCCGCGGTCTCCAAGGCCCCGAACGCCAGTGGCGCGCACACCCCGCAGGCGCTGGAGAGCCCGACGGCCACCACGATCCGCCTCGCCGCACCCGGCCCGCGCAGCAGCGACGGCGTCGCCAAGGCGATGGCCGCGCAGCCGCAGCCGACCAGCACCGACCCGGTCCCGGCCAGGAGGAGCTGCGGCGACAGCGCCATCGTGAACGCGCCGACCGCTATCCCCGCGCACGCGAACCGCAGCACCACGCCCGCACCCGCGCGCAGCACCGTCGGGCCCGTGAGCGCGGCCAGGACCAGTCCCGCGCCGAACGTCATGGTGAGCCACACGAGCTCCCCGCGCGGCCGGTCCAGTTCGGACGAGATCCCCGCGAGGTACGGCCCGAACGCCGAGACGAGGAAGCCCAGTCCGGCCTGCGCGAAGAACACGACCCGGTTCACGTCGCGGCTCGGCGCGAGGGCCGGCGCCTCCTCAATCACCGTCGGGCGCCTGAGGGTCCAGCAGGTCCGCGAGCCGTCCGAGGTCGGGGAGCCGCACGTCGGCCGCGAGGCCGCGCAGGGACGCGGTCATCGCCCCGGCCGCACGGCCCGCCGCCAGGCCCGGCTCGGAGTCCTCGACCACGAGGCACCCGGCCGGTGCGACGCCGAGCGCCTTGGCGGCCTTGAGGTATCCCTCGGGGTCGGGCTTGCCGTGCTCGACGTCCCCGATGGTGAACAGGAGCGGCGGCCGGATGCCCGCGGCGTCCAGTCGCGCCTTCGCGAGGCGGTCGTCGGCGCTGGTGACCACGGCCCAAGGCAGGCCGATGCGGTCGAGTACGGCCAGTAGCCGCAGGGCACCGGTGGTCGGGACCACGTCGGCCAGGTCCTCGTACTGGAGCTCCAGATCGCGCGCGGCCGCGGCCTCCACGCCGGCCCCGTCCAGGTCGGGCCGCAGCCTGGCGACGGTGGTCGCGGCCGGATTGCCGTGCGCGTTGGCGAGCGCCACGGCCGGATCGACGCCGAACTCCAGGGCCCAGGCGACCCAGGCCCTCTCCACCGCGCCGTCGGAATCGACCAGGGTGCCGTCCATGTCGAGCAGAACTGCATCAGGGGTGCTGTAGCTTCGCATGAAGCCCTCCGGGGATCAATAAACTCGTAGTCGGAGGATAATTGGTGGAGGTCACGTGACGCAAGCCGGAGCCCACGTTCCCGCGGAGGACGCGGCGGACGGCCGCGCGAGAGTGGGCCGCGCCGAGGCCGCCCGCTGGAGCGGCGCGCTCGACCTGCTCAAGCTCGTGCGCACGCAGCCGGGCATCACCCGCGCCGAAGCCGCCCGCGCCCTCGGCGTCGGCAGCGGCACCGCCACCGAGATCTGCTCGCGCCTGCGCGCGCTCGACCTGATCTCCGAGCGCCCCGCGCCGCCCTCGGGCCGCGGCCGACCGACCTCCACGCTGCACGCCCACCCCGAAGGGCCCCTGGCCGCGATCGTCGACATCCGCCAGTCGGACTGGCGCATCGCCGTCGCCGACCTCGAAGGCAACCTCACCGACACCGCGACCCGCCGCCACACCTCCAAGCGCCCCGACCGGGTGCTGGACACCGTCCGCGAGGCCGTCGCGGGTCTCGCCGACCGCTACGGCGGCCGCGTGCGGGCCGTGTCGGTCTCGACCGCGGGCACGGTGCGGCGCAACACGATCGTGCAGGCGAGCGTCCTGAGCTGGCGGGACGTGGAGGTCGATCCGCTGCTTCCCGGCGTCCCGCAGGCGCTCGGCAACGACGCGACCCTCGCCGGGCTCGCCGAGGCCCGCCTGACCCACCCCGGCAAGGCCGTCCTGTTCCTCACCGTGGAGGTCGGCATCGGCGGCATCT
This sequence comes from Glycomyces harbinensis, assembly GCF_900101745.1. GTDB lineage: Bacteria > Actinomycetota > Actinomycetes > Mycobacteriales > Micromonosporaceae > Glycomyces > Glycomyces harbinensis. Next base: position 40,141 of record NZ_FNAD01000012.1, read on the forward strand.
TCGTGGACGGCGGCCGGGCGGTCACCGGCGCGACCGGCGCGGGCGGCGAGTTCGGGCACGCGCCCTTCGGCGACCCGTCCGTCGAGTGTCCTTGCGGCGCAAGCGGATGCTGGGACGTGGCGGTGGACGGCCGGGCCGTGGCCCGCCTGCGCGGCGAGAGCGAGCCCGACGACCCGCGCTCCTACCTCATCGAGTCCCTGGTGGACCCCGACGCCCGCGCGGCCGTCGCCGCCTGCGCCTCGATCCTCGGGCGCGGCACCGCCGGGCTCGTCAACGTCTTCGACCCCGAGATCGTGAGCCTCGGCGGCCTGGCGCCGGAACTGCGCCGCGCCGCGCCCGAGGCCTTCGCGGCGGCGTACGAGGCGGGCACGATGGCCTTCCGCCGCGAGGACCCGCCTCCGCTGGTGCCCTCGGTCCTCGACCGCGACGCCCCGATGCTCGGCGCGACCGAGGCCGCGTTCGACGCCGTCCTCACCGAGCACGGCATCGCCGACTGGACCGAGGACCGGTCGGCGTTACGCGGACGCCTTCACCCGGCGCGCGGGGTCGTACACCGGCACCCATTTCGCGAGCCAGCCCGCGCCGAACCACGTGATGAGGCCGAGCGCGATCGCCGCCGCCCCGAGCGGGAACGCCAGGGACACGAGGCTGATGAGCCCCGGCCCGGCGACGTTGCCCAAGTCCGCGCACAGCCGCCAGCCGCCGAGGAACTGGCGCCGGCCCTCGTCGGGCGCCACGTCGGAGCCGATGGTGAGCACGATCCCCGAGGAGATCCCGTTGCCCAGGCCCATGAAGCAGGCGACCAGGCCGATGGTCAGGGCCGTGCCCGACAGCGGCAGCAGCAGGAACCCCGCGCCCATCACGATCATCGCGGGCAGGGCGACCCACATGCGGCCGAAGCGGTCCATGATGGCCCCGCCCGGATAGAACAGCAGCATGTCGACCCCGGCCGCGAGGCCGAAGATGATGCTCGTGGTGGTCGCGTCGAGCCCTTGGAGCGCCGCCCACAGCGGGATGATCGCCTGGCGCGAGGCGCGGGCGATCATGATGAGGAAGACGCCGGTCCCGGCCGTGGCGAAGACCTTCTTGTGCTCGGCCAGGACCGCCCACAGGCTCCGCTTCTCCGGGGCCGGGGCGTCGACTCGCGCGGTCCGGGGGAGATCGGGCAGGGCCAGGCTGAGCAGGCCGCCTGCCAGGCTCGTCCCGGCCGCGAACGCATACGTGGCGCCGAACGAGTGCTGCTCGATGAGCAGAGCGCCCACGAACGGGCCGATGAACGAGCCGATCCGGAAGGTCCCGCCGAGCGTCGACAGCGCCCGGGCGCGGAAGCCGAAGGCGACGGCCTCGGACAGGTAGGCGTGCCGGGCGAGGCCGAACACCGCCGAGGAGAGCCCGATCGAGAAGACCGAGGCCGCGAGCACGGCGAGCGACGAGGTCTGGGAGGCGACGATGAGCGCGGCCGCCTCGACCACGCACGCGGCCAGGAGCACGCGCTTCTCGCCGAAGCGCTGCGTGAGCGCGCCGGCGGGCAGGTCGCCGCAGAGCTGGCCGAAGCCGATGAGGCCCACGATGATCGCGGCCTGGGTGACGGTGGCGCCGAGGTCCAGCGCGGAGAGGGCGATGAGCGGCACGACCGCGCCCATGCCGATGGAGATCAGGACGGTGGGGCCGTAGATCGGCAGGGCCAGGCGGCGCAGTCTGATCGAGGAGGCGGGGTTCGATGCAGCTGGGGTCGAGGCGGCACTGTCGGGCACGATCGCGAACGTACCAAGGAGTGGGGAGAACCGCTCACATCGCGGGAGTCGGATGTGACCGATTCGACCGGCCGCCCGGTCAGTAGCCTCTGTCGTGGCCCGTGGCCCGTGGCCCGTGGCCCGTGGCCCGTGGCCCGTGGCCCGTGGCCCGTGGCCCGTGGCCCGTGGCCCGTGGTGTCCGGCATCGGGCGTGTCACGGCGGTTCCCGGCAAAACGGACGCGGCGAAGCGCCCCCGATTCGATGATGCCCGGCGGGTGCGACGGTTTCGGCGAGGCGAGGCGAGTGCAAATGCGGGTGCGCGGCGGTGGGCCGGGGCTCCGAACCGGCCCGCCGCCGCGCGGGTGTTAAGTAACCGTGCAGGTCACCGTCGGTGCCGTGCTGCTGCCGCTGGCGACGAAGCCCCAGGCGCTCCTGGTCTCGCCCGAGGCGACGGCCCCGTTCCAGCCCACGTCGTCGGCGGTCACCGACGCGCCCGAACTCGTCACCGCGGCGTTCCAGGAACTGGTGATCCGCTGACTGCCCGACCACGTCCAGGTGAGCCGCCAGCCGCTGATCGCGGCGCTGCCGGCGGTGACGTGCACGTTCCCCTGCCAGCCGCCGTTCCAGGTGCTCACCGCCTCGACCCGGGCCGTGCAGCCCGAGCCGCCCGGCGGCGGCGAGGTCGTCTCCTCCGGATCGGTGGTCTCCTCCGGCGGCGTGGTGGTCTCCTCCGGCTCGCCCGCGCCGAGCACCGGCGTCGTCCAGTTGCGCCACTGCGACAGGTTCGCCGACTTGTTCGGGTGCATGCTGATCACGGCGGGCGGGTTGCCGCTGCCCTTCAGGAACGTGTTGATGCTCTGCTGGAGCGGCGTCCGCCATTCGCTGCGGGTGGCGCAGTGCGTCCCGTCGGACACGTTCGAGTGATACGAGATGTTGCCTGCCGCACCGAGCGCCTTGTAGACCTCCGCGCCGCCGAGCGCCGCGACCGCGCCCGAGCGCGCGCCGAGCCATTCGACGTGCGGGTTCTCCATGATGAACAGGCCGCGCGGCGCGACCATCCCGACCATCTCGTGGGTGTCGACCGGCAGTCCGGCCGGGTTCGAGGTGTACGCGCTGAACGCGTCGCCCAGCCACGGCTGCTCGCCGTAAGCGCTGCTCAGCGGCTGGGAACCGCTCTCCTGCGCGATCGAGCGGAGTGCCGGGGCACCGCCCGTGCCCGATTCGATCGGCATCGTCAGGTCGACGCGCTGGTCGAACGCGCCCGCGACGAAGGCGCCCTTGCCGTACCGGGAGCACCCGGTGACGCCGGTCGAGTTGTTCAGGACGCTGCCGCCCGACTGCTCGATGACGTCGATGATGCGGCTGACGCCCCAGGCCTGGGCCATGAGGATGCCGGTCGTGCTGGTCGCGCCGTAGAGGGTGTAGAACGCCCCCTGCTTGTTGCCGCGCCCCGTGCCCTCGGCGCCGACCGCGCCCGGGTCGTAGTTGATGACCGCGGTGCCGGTGCCCAGGATCGTGCTCGTGTCGGCGCCGAAGCCGCCGTAGACGATCACGGCCGGGAACGGCCCGCTGCCGCTCGGGAGCTGCACCGTCGCGGAGAAGCTCGTGGAGCGCCCGTTCGCCGAGACGTTCACCGTGATCCGCGAGGAGGTCACGGTGCCCGAGACGCTCGTGGGCGCACCGGGCTTGTCGCCGTAGACGGTCCGCTCGGCCAGCTCCTTGATCTCCGAGCGCCGGCACTCCCACTCGTCCTGCGTGGTGATGCGGGAGCCGTTGATCTTCGTGAACGGGTCGGGGAGCAGCGAACTCGAGGCCCAGCTCCCGGGGACGGTGACATTGCAGTCCGCGCCGTCCCACTCCGAGGACGCCTGGACCTGCGCCTCGGCGCTGTGGATCCGGGGCGAGAGCGCCAGCGCCGCGGCGACGGCCACCGACGCGAGGGCGACGAGTGCGAACCGCAGTCGATGACGATGTCGGGAGCGCCCGGAGGCGGGTTCGGGCGCGATGGATGATGCCATGGCAGATTCCTTGTCTGACCAGGTGAGTCCATCATCGACGGTGTGGGGCGGCGCCCGCTCGGGAAGTCCCGGCGGGGCCGGCGTCAACGTTGAGACCACTCATGCCGAAACTTCCAATGAAACTTCCGTGAGGGTAGTCAACAGAATACATTGACCAATATCGATACGCAATGCCGAGTTCGGGCCCCGCGAGATACGATCGTCACCGCGCGCGGACCGGCCCGCGCGGACGGCAGGCCGCCCCCGGGCGGTGATCGACCAGCGACCCCAGGGCCGCGCAACGGGCGGAGACGGCATTGGGGCACAAGGACATCCCGATCGGCACCGGAGCGACCGGGACGCGGACCGAGACCGACGCGATCGGCGCGATCGACGTCCCCGCCGATCACTACTGGGGCGCCCAGACCCAGCGCTCCATCGTCCACTTCGACATCGGCGACGACCTCATGCCGCGCGCCCTCTACCACGCCTACGGCCTGGTCAAGAAGGCCGCCGCGCTCGTCAACGCCGAGGCCGGACGCCTCGAGCCCGACCTGGCCGACGCCGTCGTCCGGGCCGCCGACGAAGTCGCCTCGGGCGCCCTCGACGCCGAATTCCCGCTCCACGTCTGGCAGTCCGGCTCGGGCACCCAGTCCAACATGAACGTCAATGAGGTCATCGCCAACCGCGCCAGCCAGCTCCTCGGCGGCGAACTCGGCACCGGCCGCCTCGTCCACCCCAACGACCACGTCAACCTCGGCCAGTCCACCAACGACGGCTTCCCCACCGCCATGCACCTCGCGACCCTCCTCGCCGTCCGCGAGCGCACCGTCCCGCAGGTCGAAGCCCTCGCCGACACCATCGGCCGCAAGGCCCGCGAATGGGTCGACGTGGTCAAGATCGGCCGCACCCACCTCCAGGACGCCACCCCGCTCACCGTCGGCCAGGAATGGTCCGGCTGGGAGTCCCAGCTCCGCGACGCCCTCGCCCGGCTCGACCAGTCCCTCCAGGCCGTCGGCGCGCTCGCCGTGGGCGGCACCGCCGTCGGCACCGGCATCAACGCCCCCGACGGCTTCGGCGACGCCGTCGCCCTCAAGCTCACCGAACTCACCGGGACGGCGCTCATCAGCGCCCCCAACAAGTTCGCCGCACTCGGCTCGCTCGACGGCATGGTCGCCGTCAGCGCCGGCCTCCGCGGCGTCGCCGTGGCGCTCATGAAGGCCGCCAACGACATGCGCTGGCTCGCCTCCGGTCCGCGCGCGGGCCTGCACGAGTTGCGCCTGCCCGAGAACGAGCCGGGCTCCTCGATCATGCCCGGCAAGGTGAACCCGACCCAGCAGGAGGCGACCGTCATGGTCTGCCTCCAGGTCATCGGCGAGGACGCGATCGTGGCCGCCGCCGGCTCCCAGGGCACCTTCCAGCTCAACACCATGCGGCCCATCGTCATCGCCAACGTGCTCCACTCCGCGCGGCTCCTCGGCGACGCCGCCGGGCATCTGCGCGTCCACAGCGTCGAGGGCATCGAGCTCGACCGCGACCGCATCGCCTCGCACGTGGACCGCTCGCTCATGCTCGTGACCGCGCTCAGCCCGCACATCGGCTACGACCGGGCCGCCGCGATCGCCCACAAGGCCGACCACGAGGGCACCACCCTCAGGGAGGCCGCGATCGCCCTCGGCGTCGAGGCCGCCGACTTCGACCGGATCGTCGACCCCGCCACCATGGTCGGCGACCCCCGCCGCGATCTCGGTCTATGAGCCGGACCTCCCGGGTAGCGTGAACCCATGATCGCGATCGACCTCGACGGCAGGACCGCACTCGTCACCGGCTCGACCCAGGGGATCGGCGCCGCCATCGCCAGACAGCTCGCGCTCGCGGGCGCCAGGGTCGGCGTCAACGGCCGCAGCCCCGACAAGGTCGACGCCGCCGTCGCGCAGTTCACCGCCGAGACCGGCGCGGACCGGTTCTTCGCCGCCCCCGGCGACCTCGCCGCCGAGGAGGGCGAGGCGCGCCTGGCCGAGGCCCTCCCCGCCGTCGACATCCTCGTCAACAACCTCGGGATCTTCGGCGCCCAGCCCGCCCTGGAGATCACCGACGACCAGTGGCGCCGCTACTTCGAGGTCAACGTCCTCGCCGCGGTGCGCCTCATCCGCCGCCACCTGCCGGGCATGACCGACCGGGGCTGGGGCCGGGTCCTCAACATCGCCAGCGACTCGGCGATCGTGATCCCCGAGGAGATGATCCACTACGGCACCAGCAAGACCGCGCTCCTGGCGGTCTCGCGCGGCTTCGCCAAGCAGGCCGCCGGCACCGGCGTCACCGTCAACGCCGTGATCGCCGGACCGACCCACACCGGCGGCGTCGAGGAGTTCGTCTACCAGCTCGTCGACCGCTCCCTGCCGTGGGACGAGGCGCAGCGCGAGTTCATGCGCGAGCACCGGCCGCAGTCGCTGCTGCACCGCCTCATCGAGCCCGAGGAGATCGCGAACCTCGTGACCTACCTCAGCTCGCCGCTGGCCTCGGCCACCACGGGCGCGGCCGTCCGCGTCGACGGCGGCTACGTCGACTCGATCATTCCCTGACGTTCCTTTCGCGCGCTATACCTGAAGTGGGACTCGCCCTGGGCCCCTTCACGCCTGCCCGAAGGACCCCATGAACGACGACGTTCACGAGCCCGCCCTCGCCGACCTCCCCGCCTCGACCAGGGCCGCCGTGCTCACCCTCGCGGGACTGTGCGGCCTCGGCCTGCTCGGGTCCTCCGCACTCGCCTTCGGCATGATCGGCCTCGCCCAGCTCAGGGCCTCCGGCGCGGGCGTGCCCGACGGCGCCGGCGCGGCCCTGTTCCGCTTCGCGGCCGGTTCGGCGGCGTTCGCGCTCTGCCGCGGCGCGTTCGCCGCGATGATCATGCGGCGCAGCCGCCTCGCCCGCACGCTCGCCGGGCTCCTCGAAGCCGCCGCCATCGCCCTCGGCCTCCTGTCCTGGCACGGCGGCCCCGGATACGACGGTCCCCGGCTCGGCGACCACACGCTCCCGGCCGAGATCACCATGTGGTTCGGCGCCACCGCGGGCCTCGCCGTCTCGCTCGCGATCATCGTTTTCCTGTGGAGCCGCGCCTCCGAGGCCTGGTGCGACCGCTGACACCGCCAGGCAGGTGCTTGAAACGGCTGTTCCCCGGGTAACCCCGACGGGCCGAATGCAGACGAGCCCTCCGAGGAGGCCCCATGCCCGCCGAGGCGACCGGCGCCGACCGCAGCGAACCCGAAACACCCCTGGCGGACTCGAAGTCGGAGGCCTCCGTGAACGGCCACCGCCGGGTGTCACCGCTCGAACTGTTCTACGACCTCGTGTTCGTGCTGGCCATGGCCCAGCTGACCCACCACCTGGTCGCCTACCTGACCTGGAGGGGCGCCGCCGAGACCCTCGTGCTCACGGTCGCCGTGTGCGGGGTCTGGGCGTCCACCGGCTTCAACGTGTCCCTCATGGACATCCAGGCCTCCTGGACCCGCCTCATCGCGGTCGGGGCCATGGGCCTGAGCCTGTTCATGAACTCGGCGATCGGCAGCGCCTTCGGCGACGGCTCGTGGCTGTTCACCGCCGCCATGCTCGCCGCCCTCGCGGGACCGGCGGTCATCGCCGCACTGCACGGGCCCTCGGCGCCGATGCGCAAGCACTTCGTGCGCCAGCTCCTGTGGCTCGCCGCCAGCGCGCCGCTGTGGCTGATCGGCGCGGCCGTGCCCTCGGAGCCGCGCCTGTGGCTGTGGGCGGCGGCGGCGGCGATCAACGTCACCGGCGCGTGGACCGCGCACCCGCTCCCGGGCGACGCCCTGGACTCCGAGCGGATGCCGTTCGACTCCGCCCACTTCCTGGAACGCCTGCGGCTGTTCCTGATCATCCTGATGGGCGAGACCGTCCTGTCGCTCGGTTCGGTGATCGCCGAGCAGCCGAACGAGCCGGTCACGCTCATCGCCGCCCTCGGGACGTTCATCGCGCTGGTCGGCCTGTGGTTCGCGTACTTCGGGCGCGGCGAGCGGATCGCGGTGGGCCACGCCGCGGCGACCGACGACCCGATCCGGGCCGTCCACCTGGGCATCAACATGACGTATGTCGTGCTCGCCGGACTGATCGCCTTCGCCGCCGGCAGCGAGCTGCTCATCGTGCACGCCGCCGAGTCCCGCGCGGGGGTGGGCGGCGTGCTCCTCCTGGGCGGTCCGGCCCTGTACCTGCTCGCGCAGGCGGTCTACTTCCGGCTCACGGCCGACACCGACTGGCGCCCCAGGGCTTTCGGCGGGCTGCTCCTCGCCGCCGCGGCCGTCGCCGCGCCGTGGACGCCGCCGCTCGCGGTGATCGGCGTGCTCGTGCTCATCACGACCGCTCTGGCGGTGCGGCTGACGGGGGAGCGGAACTGGCGCCCCGAGGCCGACCGCGCCATCTGACCCGCTCAGCGCCCGCGGTACGCCGAGGGCGTCATGCCGTGCCGGCGCGTGAACTGGCGCGAGAAGTACATCGGGTCCTCGTAGCCGATGCGGCGCGCGACCGCCGCCACCGGCATCGCGGTCCCGTCCAGCAGCTCCCGGGCCTGCGCCATCCGCAGCTGCACCTGGAACTGGAGCGGCGAGACCCCCAGGTGCTCGCGGAACAGGGCGCTGAGCTGGGACGCGCTGAGCCCGCACATCGCCGCGAGCGCGCTCACGGCCGTGCGCTGGGGCGCGGTCGCGCGCAGGTGCTCGACCGCCCGTTCGAGCGGGCTCAGGCTCGGGCCGGGCCCGCGGCGGCCCGTCGCGATCACCTGCGCCAGCGCGTGCCACGCCGCGCCCGCCGCCCTCGTGAAGCCCGCGACCGTGAGACCGGAGTCGAGGGCGTCGATGACCTGCGAGACCAGGCTCGCCACGGGCGCGGGATCGCGCAGGTGGGTCACCGGACCGCCCGCCGCGTCGAGTGCCGCCCTCGCGAGGTCGTCCGCGTCCGCGCCGGTGAAGTGGAACCACCACACCGTCCACGGATCGTCCTGGGCCGCACCGTAGGCGTGGGCGCGGTCGGCCGGGAGCAGGACCGCGCCGCCGCGCGACACCGCCGTGCGCACGTCGCCGACGCGGCACCACCCGGCGCCGCCGGTGCACACCAGCAGCAGGTGCTCGCGGGCGCCGCGCGGGCGCGAGCGTCCGTGCCGGGCCGCGTGCGGGAAGCACCCGGCGTCGGTGACGAGGAGCTTCCCGGTGACCGGGTGCCGCAGGGCCCTGGCGACGTCGGTGCGCGGCACCACGAGCATCCGCTGCCCCGCGAAGCCGTCGCGGATCGCGTCCGCATCCGGCTCGGCCGTCGTTTCGTCCATGTCCTCCATTGAAACGCCCATCGACAGGCGACGTCAAGGCGCCGTACGGTCGAGACCATGTCCAGTGATGAGTCGAGGATCGTCCTACCGCAGGTGCCTGACGCGCTCGCCGACCGGCCCGTGCGGGCCTGGCGCGAACCGGTCGCGATCGACGCCTACGAGCCCGCCGCCCCCGACCGGTACCCGGCCTACCTGGACCAGCGCGTCTACCAGGGCTCCTCGGGCGCGGTGTACCCGCTGCCGTTCATCGACGCGGTCGCCCGCGAGAAGGCCCCGCGGCAATGGGACGCGATCCACCTCGACAACGAGTACGTGCGGCTGATGATCCTCCCCGAACTCGGCGGCAGAATCCACATCGGACTCGACAAGACCCGCGGTCACGACTTCTTCTACCGCAACGACGTCATCAAGCCCGCGCTCGTCGGCCTCGCCGGGCCGTGGGTCTCCGGCGGCGTCGAGTTCAACTGGCCCCAGCACCACCGGCCCGCGACCCACCTGCCGACCGAGACCGCGATCGAACACGACGACGACGGCGCGGTCACCGTCTGGTGCTCCGACCACGACCCGTTCGCGCGCATGCAGGGCATGCACGGCATCCGCCTGCGTCCCGGCAGCGCCCTCGTCGAGCTGCGCGGCCACCTCGTCAACCGCACCGACGACGTGCAGACCTTCCTGTGGTGGGCCAACGTCGCCGCGAAGGCGGGGGAGGACTACCAGTCGTTCTTTCCCACCGACGTGCGCACCGTCGCCGACCACGCCAAGCGCGCCACCAGCACCTTCCCTGCGGCCCAAGGCCGCTACTACGGCGTCGACTACCCCGCGAACCGCACCGCCGACCGCCCTGACGGCGACCGCCTCGACTGGTACCGCAACATCCCCGTCCCCACCTCGTACATGTGCCTGGGCTCCGAGGACGACTTCTTCGGCGGCTACGACCACGGCGCCCGCGCCGGGTTCGTCCACTGGGCCGACCACCGCACCGCCCCCGGCAAGAAGCAGTGGACCTGGGGCAACGCCCCCTTCGGGTGGGCCTGGGACGCGCACCTCACCGACGACAACGGGCCCTATGTGGAGCTCATGGCCGGGGTCTTCACCGACAACCAGCCCGACTTCGCGTTCCTCGGACCCGGTGAGACCAAGACGTTCTCGCAGTACTGGTATCCGATCCAGGACACCGGCCCGGTCCACCAGGCCACCCGCGAGGCCGCCGTGCGCCTCGACCTCGAAGCGGCCCAAGGCGAGACGCGCATCCGCATCGCCGCCGTCGTCACGGCCCCGCGGCCGGGCGCCCGCATCGTGCTGCGCGCCGAAGGGCGCGTCCTCCACGAGGCCGCCGCCGACCTCGCACCCGGCACGCCCTACCTCCACGAACTGCGCGTCCCCGGCCCGGTCGACCCGACCGCCTGCGAACTCGCCGTCGATCACGGCGGCGACCGCCTCGTCACCTGGCGTCCCCGCGCCGAACCCGCCCCGGCCCCGGTCGAACCCGCGAGCGAACCGCCCGCTCCCGCCGACATCGCCTCCGCCGACGAGCTGTACCTCACCGGCCTCCACCTCGCCCAGTACCGGCACGCGACCCGCTCGCCCGAGCCGTACTGGGAAGAGGCCCTGCGCCGCGACCCCGGCGACGCCCGCTGCCACACCGCGCTCGCGGCCCGCCGCCAGCAGTCCGGACTCCTCGACGAGGCCGAACGCCACCTGCGGGCCGCCGTCGCCCGACTGACCAGCCGCAACCCCAACCCGCGCGACGGCGAGGCCCACTACCGGCTCGGCCTCGTCCTCGCCCGGCAGGGCCGCGACGCGGAAGCCAAGGCCGCCTTCGGCACCGCGTCCTGGGACGCGGCCTGGGCCGACGCCGCCGCCCTCGCCGCCGCCCGCATCGACCTCGCCGCCGGACGCGACGACGACGCGACCGCCGAACTCGACGCGCTCCTGGAGCGCGACCCGCACCACACGCAGGCCCGCAACCTCCGCGCCGTCGCCGCGCTCCGGTGCGGCGACCGGGACCGCGCGGCCGCGATCGTCCGAGGCACCCTGCGCGGCAACCCGCTCGACGCCTGGGCCCGCGACCTCGCCGGGCGACTCGACCTCGACGCCGACCCCACCGCCGACCCCACGATCGCGCTCGACGTCGCCCTCGAATACCGCGCGATCCGCGAGGACGGGGCCGCACTCGACTGCTTCCAGGCCGCCGCCCGACTCCCTCCGGCGCCCGGCCAGGTCAACACCGCCCCGCTCGCATGGATCCACCGCGCCGACCTCGAACGCGAACGCGGCGACGAGGACGCCGTCGCCGCCTGCCTGCGCCGAGCCCGCGATCTCGACCGCACCTGGTGCTTCCCCTCCGCCGCCGACAACGACGCCCTGGCGCGCCTTCGGGAACGCCGACCGGACGACCCCGTCCTCGCGGGCCTCGCCGGGCACTGGCTCTACGCCGCGGGCCGACGCGACGAGGCGATCGCCGCGTGGACCGTCGCCGCCGCCACCGGCGACCCGGTGGTCCTGCGCAACCTCGGCGTCGCCGCCCACAACGTCCAAGGCGACCCCGAGGCCGCCGCCGAGCACTACCGCCGCGCCCGCAAGGCCGCACCCGACGACGCCCGGCTCCTGTTCGAAGCCGACCAGCTCGACGGGCGCCGCGGCGTCGACCCCGCCGCCCGACTCGCCGTCCTCGAAGCACATCGCGACCTGGTCGAGACCCGCGACGACCTCGCCGTCCAGTTCGCCGAACTCCTCACCGCCACCGGCCGCCCCGGCGAAGCGCTCGGCCTCCTCGCCTCCCGCGCGTTCCAGCCCTGGGAAGGCGGCGAGGGCCGCGTGCTCGCCGCCTGGGAGGACGCCCACCTCGCCCTGTCGGCCCGGGCCCTCGCCGCAGGGGACCCGCACCGCGCGGTCGACCACGCCGCCGCCGCGCTCGCACCCGTCCCGAGCCTCGGCGAGGCCCGCCACCTCCTCGCCAACACCGCCGACCTGCACCTCGCGCTCGGCGACGCCCTCGCCGCCGCGGGCGACCACGAGAACGCCCGCGCCGCCTGGGAGACCGCCGCCACACAGCAGGGCGACTTCCAGTCCATGGAGCTGCGCGCCCACTCCGAGCACACCGCCGCCGCCGTCACCGCCCTGCGCCGGCTCGGCGACACCGAAGCGGCCCGAGCGCTTCGCGACGGCCTCGCCCGCTACAGCGCCGACCAGGCACAGGCCCGCGCCCGCATCGACTACTTCGCGACGTCACTGCCGACGATGCTCCTGTTCACCGCCGACGTCCAAGCCGCCCACGACACCCGCGTCCTCGTCCTGCGCGCCCAGCTCGCGCACCTCGACGGCGACCCCGACCAGGCCGCCGAACTCGCCCGCGCCGCCCTCGCCCGCGACCCGCTCAACAGCTTCGCCCGCAACTGCATCGCACCCGGATGAACCTCCACGCCATCGTGCTCAAAGGAGAGACATGAACGACCCGAACCCCGCCCCGCGCGAACTGCGGGCCACCGCACCGCCGGGGCCGCGACGCGGCCACCTCCCGCTCGGCGAACCCGAAGGCGCGCCCGACCGCATCGACGTCAACGCCCGCTGGATCGAACGCGCGGGCCGCCCCTGGTTCCCGACCACCGGCGAGATCCACTACTCCCGCATCCCCCGGAACCGCTGGAACGACGTCCTCGGCCACGCCCGCGCCGGCGGCCTCGACTCCATCGCCACCTACGTGTTCTGGCGCGCGCACGAACCCGAACCCGGCCGCTTCGACTGGAGCGGCGACCTCGACCTGCGCGCGTTCGTCCGGCTCGCCGCCGAACACGGCCTCGACGTCGTCGTCCGCCTCGGCCCCTGGGCCCACGGCGAGGCCCGCCACGGCGGATTCCCCGACTGGCTCGTCGCACGGGACCTGAAGGCCCGCACCGACGACCCCGACTACCTCGCGCTCGTGCGCCCGCTCTACGCCGCCGCCGTCGCGCAGCTGCGCGGCCTCACCCACGCCGAAGGCGGCCCCGTCATCGCCGCCCAGGTCGACAACGAGCTTTACGACCAGCCCGGCCACCTCGCCACGCTCCGCGCCCTCGCCGAGGAGCTGGGCCTGCGCGTCCCGATCTGGACCGCCACCGGCTGGGGCGGCGCGCAGGTCCCCGACACCCTCCTGCCCGTCTACGGCGCCTACGCCGAGGGCTTCTGGGAGGACGCGGACGTCGAATGGCCCGCGTTCGCGCCGATCCACTTCCGCTACAGCGAGGTCCGCGACGACCTCAGCGTCGGCGCCGACCTCCGCGAAGCCCTCGACGGCGTCGCCGCCGCGAACCCCGAGGACGCGACCGCCGCTCCCGCCACCCCCTTCGCCACCTGCGAACTCGGCGGCGGCATGCACGTCGCCTACCACCGCCGACCCCTCGTCACCGGCGAAGACGTCGCCGCGCTGGCCCTCGCCAAGATCGGCAGCGGCTCGGCCTGGCAGGGCTACTACATGTACGCCGGCGGCACCCAGCGCTCCGGATCCCAAGGCCCCGAACAGGAATCGCACGAGAGCGGCTACCCCAACGACGTCCCGGCGCTGACCTACGACTTCAACGCGCCGATCGGCGAGCACGGCCAGATCCGGCCCCACCACCACTTTCTGCGCCGCCAGCACCTGTGGCTGCGCGAGGACGGGCACCGGATCGCCGCGATGGGCGTCCAGATCGGCGGCGGCGGCGAGGACCCCGAGGAACTGCGCTGGTCCGTCCGCTCCGACGGGCGCAGCGGCTACCTGTTCCTCACCACCTACCAGCCGCCCAAGCGGCCCTTGGCCTCCCAGCCCGGCGTCCAGTTCACCGTCCACTTCGACGACGGCCCGGTCACCGTCCCGAGCGAACCGGTCGACGTCCCCGCCGGGCACTCCCTGGTCTGGCCCCTGCGCTATCCGCTCACGCCCGACCTGACCCTCCGCAGCGCCACCGCGCAGCTCCTGACCCGCCTGGACGACCTCGTCGTCTTCGCGGCCACCGACGGCATCCCCGCCGAACTGGTCCTCGGCGACGGCACGCCGGTCCACCTGCCCTCGCCGCCCGGCCCGAACTGCATCGCGGACCTCCCCGGCGTGCGCCTCCTCGTCCTCGACGAAGCGAGCGCGAACCGCCTCTACCAGCTCGACCTGGCCGGGCGCGAACGCCTCGTCCTCGCCGACGCCCCCGTCCACGCCGACCGCGGCGACCTCGTCGTCCACCCCGAGACCGCACGCGTGACCGTCGCGGTCCTGCCCGCGCCGCCCGCCTTCGTCGCCGAAGGCGCCGACCTCGAACCGCCCCGCGACGAGAGCCCATGGCGCACTTGGACCCTCACCGCACACGACACCGGCCCGGTCCCGCTCTCCGCCGAACTGAAACCGGGCGGCCCCGCGCCCGAGCCGCGCCGCGGCGGCCCGATGGACCGCCTGTCCGCCCCCGACGACTACAGCAGCGCCGCCGAGATCCGCATCGACGTCCCCGACTTCGGCGGCGCCGACCGGGCGCTCCTGCGCCTCGCCTGGACCGGCGACACCGGCCGCGCGTACGCCGGCGACCGCCTCATCGGCGACCACTTCTGGCACGGCCGGGTCTGGGACGTCGACCTCACGCCGCACCGCGACGCGGTCGCCGAGCACGGCGTGCGCCTCGAACTGCTGCCGTGGCGGCGCGAGACCGGCGTGTGGGTCGACCCCGCCGTCCGCGACGTCGCCGACGGCACCACCCTCGACGCGGCGACACTCGTCCGCGTCGGCCGCGTCCGGCTCCACGCCGAGGAGGACCCGTCATGACCCTCAACCGCAGAGGCCTGCTCGCCGGTGCCACGGGAATCGGTGCCGCCGGGCTCGGCGCGCTCGCAGCGTGCTCCTCGCCCACCGCGGGCGAACCGCTCCGCTCCGGCCGGGCCGACCTGACACTGTGGACGCACGACCCCGGCTACGCGACGTTCTTCACCGACGCCGCGGCCGACGCCGGGCTCGTCGGCGACAGCGCCTGGACCTACTCGGTCGCCGTCACCTCGGTCGCGCCGCCGGACATCATCTCGCGCCTGATCAACCAGGCCGTCGCCCAGCGACCGCTGCCGAACATGGCCGGACTCGAACTCGGCCAGTTCCCGCGCATGATGCGCGACGGCATCGCCGAGAACCTCCTCGCCGACCTCACGCCCCTGACCGACGCCCTCGGCGACGGCCTGCTCAAGACCCAGCCGTACACCGTCGACGGCAAGGTCTACGCGCTCGAATCCGACAACTCGGTCTCGGTCCTGTTCTACCGCGCCGACGAGTTCGAGCGGCTCGGCATCCCCGCCGACGTCGCGACCTGGGAAGAACTGCTCGACATCGGCGCGCAGGTCGCCGCCGACACCGGCCAGGCCATCGGCATGGTCTCCAACGGCGGCAACACCGAGATCGTCCAGGGTTACATGCAGGCGCTGTTCCAGCGCGGCGGCGGCCTCTACGACGCCGACGGCGACCTCATCGTCCTCTCCGAGGAGAACATCGAAGTCCTCGAACTCATGGCCCGAGGCGTCAGCACCGGCGCGCTGCTGCCCCTCGCCGACCCCTACGGCAGCGCCACCGCCGCCGCCCTCAAGGAGAGCCGGCTCATCGCCACCGTCATGCCGAACTGGTACAAGGTCTACGGCCTCGAAGCCAACGTCCCCGACCAGGCCGGACTGTGGCGCGCACGCACCATCCCGCGCTACGCGAACGGCGGCGGCATCGCCTCCACCCTGGGCGGCACCGCGTTCGGCGTCGTCAAGGACCAGGTCCTCACCGACGCCGCACTGGACTTCCTCCAGCGCTGCTACCTCACCCCCGAAGGCCAGCTCGCCCGCTACGCCGCGGGCGCCTACCTGCCGACCCTCGCCGACCTCTACGACACCCCCGACTTCCAGAACCTCACCGACCCCTACCTCGGCGACCAGCGGATCTTCGAGGTCTACGGCGCCGCCGCCGCCGAACTGCCCGTCTTCTACCAGGCCGCTGACCTCGCGGTCCTGCGCGACAGCCTCGGCGGGCCGATCCTGCGCGCCCTCAACGGCCAGACCGGCGCCGAGGACGCGCTCCGCGAAGGCGTCGACGCCTACGAAAGGCAGGTGTCCCCATGACCGCCACCACCGACACCGCCGCGACGCGGCGCCACCGCGCGCAGATCCGCCAACGGCGATGGGCCCCTTACCTGTTCATCTCCCCGTTCTTCATCCTCTTCACCTGCTTCATGGTCGTGCCCATCGGCGCGGGCGTCTACCTGAGCCTCACCAGGTGGGCCGGGCTCGGCTCGCCCGAGTACATCGGCCTCGACAACTACGTGCGCCTCTTCGGCGACCAGAGCTTCGGCGCCTCCCTGGCGAACACCGCGTTCTACACCGCGTTCGCGCTCGCCGTCGTCCTGCCCGCCTCGCTGCTGATCGCCCAGGCGCTCGACGCCCGCGGCCTCAAGCTGCGCGACCTGTTCCGGCTCGTCTACTTCCTGCCGGTCGTCCTGTCGCCCATCATCATCGCGCTCATCTTCGGACTGATCTTCGACGGCGAGTACGGACTCGTCAACGCGGTCATGGAGGCGCTGTTCGGCTTCGGCGGCGTCTCATGGCTCACCGACCCGTGGTGGGCCAGGATCGTCGTGGTCGTCCTGGTGCTGTGGCGCTGGACCGGCTACCTCACCATCTTCTTCCTCGCCGGAATGCAGGCCATCCCGCGCGAACTCCACGAGGCCGCCGAGGTCGACGGCGCCGGCCCCGTGCGCCGGTTCTTCTCCGTCACGCTGCCGCAGCTGCGGCCGGTCACCGCGTTCATCGCCGTGACCATGCTCGTCAACACCGCGCAGATCTTCGAGGAGCCGTTCCTGCTCACCCAGGGCGGACCCGGCGAATCGACCCTGTCGGTGTCGATGTTCGTCTACCGGGCCGCATTCCAACGCCAGGAGCTCGGCTACGCCGCCGCCGCTGGCGTGGTCATGTTCGCCATCGTCTTCGCGCTCGGCCGCATCGGCTCCAGCGCCCTCGGCGTGGGGAGGACCCGATGAACGCCACGACCCCCCGCCGACGCCGGCTCCGTCCCGCCCGCGCGGGCCTGTACGCCACTCTCGTCCTGCTGGCGCTCGTCTACCTCGCGCCCCTGGCCTGGGCCGTGTCCTCGTCCTTCAAGGACCGCAGCGAGATCTTCGCTTTCCCGCCGCAGCTGTGGCCCGACCCCGCCACGCTCTTCAACTACGCGACGCTCCTCGCCGAGCAGCCGTTCTGGCGGTGGATGCTCATGAGCACCTCCGTCGCGCTCATCAGCACCGTCGCCACCGTGCTCCTGTGCTCGCTGGCCGGATTCGGCTTCGCCAAGTACGAGTTCAAGGGCAAGCGGCTCCTGTTCGACGTCATGTTCTCCTCGCTCGCGATCCCCTTCGCGGTCATCGTCGTCCCGCTGTTCGTCCTGGTCGCCAAGCTCGGCCTCGCCCACCCGCTGTTCGCACTCGTCGTACCCTGGGTCGCCCCGGCCTTCGGGATCTTCATGATGCGCCAGTACACCGAGCAGTCCATTCCGGACGAGATCCTCGACGCCGCCCGCATCGACGGGTGCTCCGAACTGCGCACGTTCTGGTCCGTGGTCCTGCCGCTGCTGCGCCCCGCGCTCGGCGCGCTCGCCGTGTGGAGCTTCCTCAACACCTACAACACGCTGCTGTGGCCCCTGGTCGTCGTCTCCGAACCCCAGTACTACACCGTCCCCTTGGGACTCCAGGCGCTCTTCGGAGCCGAAGGCCGCCAGTACAACCTGGTGCTGGCCGGCGCCGTCCTCGCGGCGATCCCCGCCATCGCCGTGTTCGTCCTGCTGCGCAAGCAGCTCATCTCCGGACTCACCGCGGGCGCGGTGAAGTCATGACCGTCACGCAAGGAGCCGACTTGACCGCCTCACACCTGCCCGAACGCCTCGCCATCTCGCTCTGGGACTTCTCCTGGTACGTGCGCACCGGACCGGGCGAGCCCTTCGAAGACCTCGACGCCGCCTTCGCGCGCGCCGTCGACCTGGGCTACAACGCGGTCCGCATCTGCGCGATGCCGTTCCTGCTGTTCCGCTCGGGCCTGGACACCACGGCGCTCCGCCTGGAGGCGCTCGGCGACGGCTACGGCTCGCGGGTGCGCTGGTACGACCTCGCCTCCCCGACGGTCATCGACGCGAAATCGCACCTGCTCGACTTCTTCCGCGCCGCCGACCGCCACGGCGTCACCGTGATCGCCTCCTCCTGGGAGTACCAGCAGAGCCCGGCCTTCGCCGCGACACGCGACTGGTACGACGCGCTCCACGCCGTCGACCCCGCCCGGCGCCTCACCGAACTCGGCGAGGCCATGGCCGACCTCGTCGACCTCCTCGCCGAACACGGACTCGACCACACGGTCGCGATGGTCGAACTGCACAACGAGGTCCAGCTCGGCTACCTCACCGAAGGGCTCCCCGGAGCGGACCCCGTGGTCGAACTCCGCGAGCGCCTGGAGGCCGGCATCGACGCGTTCCGGGCGCGCCGACCCGAGGTGCTGTGCGCCGCGAACTACGCGGGCGTCCCGGTCGCCTCGATGCGCGGGCTGCCGCGCAACGCGACCGCACTGGCGTTCCACCCCTACGTCTACGGGGTCCTGGACGACCTGGTGCGGGAGTTCGCGCTGCGCGACGACCCGTCCGAGTTCCCGCAGGAGCGCGCCGACGCCGAACTGCTCCGCCCCGGCGCGCCGCGCCTCGCCGACTGGAACCTCCCGCCGGAGGCCGCGTGGCGGTCGCGGGCCTCGATCATGAAGCGGACCGAGGTGTACGTGCACGACTGGTGCGACCCGGAGAAGGTCGACCGCTGGCTCTACGACAGGTACGGCGCGCACCGCCTCGCGATGGCCGCGCAGCTGCGCGACTGGATCGACGCGGCCGCCGACAACGCCGCACGCCTCGGGGTGCCGCTGGTCTTCGGCGAGGGCTGGGTCGGGTACACGCCGCGGGACTGCCGCTTCGAGGAGGGGCCGGTGGGCGCCCAGATCTGCCGGGACGCGGCCGCCCACGCGGCCCGGGTGGAGGCCTGGGGCTCGATCGTGTGCTCGAACGCCGCCCCGCAGCACCCGATGTGGGCCGACGAGGAAATCCAGCGCGAATGCAACGCGATCATCCTCGGATCCGGGCGGTAGCCCCGTTACCCGCGTTGATCGAGAACGCCGAGCGAGGGGGCATCGTCGCTCCCCTCGCTCGGCGTTCCGACCAGGGCCAAGGCCAGATCCGCGCGACACCGTGACCGGCGTCCGAGGGCCGCTGCTCGCGCCCGTCGCCTGCCGCGCACGGTGTTAGGGTCTGGCCACGGCGCCCCGCGACACCCGCTGGGGCGCATCGCGGACCCCACCGCACCGCGCTCGACGGCGCTCCCGCCGAACGCGCGCACCGCGACGACGGTCCCGCGCCACCGAAGGGAATCCGAACATGCTCGCCAACCCGGTCTTCCGCTACCGCATGCTGACGCTCGCCGAAGGCTGGTCCTTCGTGCTTCTGCTGGTCTTCGGATCGCTCCTGAGCCGCATCTCCGACATCGACCTGGTGATGCCCCTCGGCTCGCTCCACGGCGCCCTGTTCGTGCTCCTGATCCTGGGGACGCTGCTGATCCGCCGCCGCCTTCAGTGGGGCTTCGGCACCACGCTGGTCGCCCTTGTCTGCGCCGTGGTCCCGCTGGCACCGTTCGTGTTCCACCGCGTCAAGCGCGACGAGCTCCTGGCGGCCGAACGCGCCGCCCAGCCCGTCCCCGCCTCCTGACGCGCCACAGGGCGAGGCTCGACCCCAAGCGTCCGGGAAGCGGCCCCGTCAGCGCCCACGCGGGCGCTGCGGTGACGTGAGGATGGAAGGCCGACCGGCCTGAACTAGAGAGGGACCCCGAACGGGGGAGAACTGGAGCGGGTGACGGGAATCGAACCCGCGCAATCAGTTTGGAAGACTGAGACTCTACCATTGAGCTACACCCGCATGATCCGCATAACGGAACGCAAACGAGTGTAGCGCATCGGCTCAGTCCCGTGCGGTGACGGCCGCTTCGAGCGCTTCCGCGCTGGTGAACGTGTGGGCCCGCCAGCCCCGGCGGGCGGCGGTCGCGGTGTTGTCCGGGTTGTCGTCGACCAGGAGCAGATCGCCCGGGGCGGCGTCGAACGCCTCCTTCAGCCCCTGCTCGACGGCCGCGAAGGCGGCGTCCTCGGGCTTGCGGACCCCCAGCCGGCAGGCGAAGTACCGGTGCCGGAACCACCGGGCGGCCTCCGGGAACCGCGTATCGAAGCAGTCGGCGAACAGCGGGCCGTTGTTGGAGAAGACAGCCATGACCGCACCGGTCGCCGACAGCGTCTCCAGGACCTCCCGGTCGAGCGTGAACGCCGAGGTCCACAGGGCCTCGAGCTCCTCGAGGCCGCCGTCGAACCCGGTCAGCCCGGCGACCTCCCGGCGGATCTCGGGGGCCGTGAACGCCCCCGACTCGCACCGCGTCTCGAAGCCCGACGCGAAGAGCCGTGCGTGCAGTTCGTCCGGCGCCAGCCCCGTCCGCTCGGCGAGGAGGCCGAGGCGCCTGGCCGGGTCGAACGCGAAGAGCACGGAGCCGATGTCGACTACGAGGATGCGGGCGGCGTCGCCCATGTGACCACCTGCCGGAGGATCGGAGGACCGAGGCCCACCATCCTACGTGGCGCAGATCACTTGGTGGGGAGCACGCTCTGGAGTCCGCCCTTGAGGTGGGCGAGGAAGTCCGCGTCGGCGTAGGCGCTCGCGTCGTGGCCGAGGGCGGTGTAGAAGCACCGGCCCGATTCCAGCCGCCGGTGCCACGCCAGCGGGTGCGGTCCGCCCATCGCGAGGTCGGCCGTGTCGTACGAGTCCTCGTCGACCTCGAGCAGGACGTCGACGTTCGCGGGCCGCTCGTCGAAGCTGTACCACTCGTCGGTCCACGACCAGCGCTTCGGCAGGTGCGCGGTCGCGGCGTGCTCGGCGTCCTTGACCTCGATCTCGCCGGGCGTGCAGCCGGGCGGGTGGCCGATGAACCGGGCCCCGACGAGCTCGGTGAAGAACGGCCAGGACCGCTCGGCGGTCGAGGCACCGTGCACGCCGCACCAGCCGCCGCCGCCGGTCACGAAGTCCGCGAGGGCGGCGCGTTCGAGCTCGTCCAGGACGTCGCCGGAGGGCGAGAGCCACACGGTCGCGGCGAAGCGGGCGAGGTCGACCGGGTTGTACACCGACGAGTCCTCGGTGTGCTCGGCCTCGAAGCCGAGTTCGGCGGCGATGCGCTCGACGGCCTCGGTCCCGGCCGGGATCGAGTCGTGCCGGAAGCCGGTCGTCTTGGTGAAGACGAGGATGGCGGGAGAGGCCACGGCGTTCACTCCTGTTCGGGGTGCGGCGCCGCCAGGCGGCGCCGGCTCGGTGCTGTGGGCGCGCAGCGCCCCCGGGGGTCGGGCGGAGGGTCGACGTGCGGGTCGGCGTCTACTCCTCCGGAGAACGATTGCACGCCAGAGTCTAGGCGATCATGGCGATCCACCTCCCCAGCGGCCGTTTCGCGGCCCGCCGCGGGGGCACTCGAAAGGGCGAACCGCGTCGGGCGGGAGGTGGCGGAGCCCGCTTTCGCAGCGGCCGCGGGCGCCCGGCCGCGCACCGTTCTCTATGGTGAGCGCGGGCGATATCGACCACACCCGCCGTGGCCGCCGGCCTGCGGCGGCCTAGACTCGATCGGATCGGGGGTCGATGCTGCGCTGACGGCGGCCCGATTCGGTTGGAGACACCTCCGCGCCGATTCTGAAGGCAATTGAGCGAAATCTGATCTAGGAGTACGTCTGTGAAGAGCACTGTCGAGACCCTGAGCCCGACCAGGGTGCGGCTGTCGGTCGAGGTGCCGTTCGAGGAGTTGGCGCCTTACATCAGCGAGGCGTACAAGAGCGTCGGGCAGCAGATCCGCGTCCCGGGCTTCCGCCCCGGCAAGGCCCCCCGCCAGGTCATCGACCAGCGCATCGGCCGCGAGTCGGTCTACGCCCAGGCGATGGACCCCGCGGTGCAGGCCAACCTCAACAAGGCCGTCACCGAGAACGACGTGAACGCGCTGGGCCGCCCCGAGCTGACCGAGGTCAAGCCGATCGAAGAGGGCAAGCCCTTCGAGTTCGTGGTCGAGACCGACGTGACCCCCGCGTTCGAGCTCCCCGACTTCGCCTCGCTGAAGGTCACCGTCGAGTCCGGCGACGTCACCGAGGAGGACGTGGACAAGGACCTCGACTCCCAGCGCCTGCGGTTCTCGTCGCTGAAGACGGTCGAGCGCGCCGCGGCCGAGGGCGACTTCGTCGTCATCGACCTGCGCGCCACCCAGAACGGCGAAGAGGTCGAGGGCGGCTCCGTCACCGGCATGAGCCACGAGGTCGGCTCGGGCAACCTGCTCGACGGCCTGGACGAGGCCCTCATCGGCATGTCCGCCGGCGACGAGAAGACCATCCAGTCGACCCTCGCGGGCGAGCAGGAGGGCGAGACCGCCGAGGTCGAGGTCAAGGTCACCCAGGTCAAGGAGCGCGAGCTCCCCGAGCTGGACGACGACTTCGCCGAGATGGCCAGCCAGTTCGACACCCTTCAGGAGCTGCGCGACTCCACCCGCGAGCGCCTCGAGACCCAGGGCAAGACCGGCAAGGCCAACGAGGCCCGCCAGAAGACCCTCGAGGCCCTCATCGAGGCCGTCGACCTGCCGCTGCCCGAGAAGACCGTCGAGGCCGAGATCGAGCACACCCGCGGCCACCTCCAGGAGCAGGTCGTGCAGCTCGCCGGCAGCTTCGAGGAGTACCTGACCGCGGTCGGCAAGACCGCCGAGGAGTTCGACGCCGAGCTCAAGGGCGACGTCGAGTCGAACCTGAGCCAGTCGATCATCCTGGGCCGCATCGCCTCCGAGCGCGAGCTCGAGGTCTCCGGCGAGCTCATGACCGCCGAGGTCGTGCGCCAGGCCCAGCAGCGCGGCGTCCCGCAGGACCAGTTCCAGAAGTTCGTCGACGAGCTGCGCACCAACGGCGGCCTGCAGCAGATCGCCGCCTCCCTGCGCCAGCAGCTGGCCCTCGAAGAGGTCATCAAGCAGGCCACGGTCGTCGACGCCTCCGGCAAGGAGCTGTCCGAGGAAGACCTCTTCCCCGGCCGCGCGAAGGCCGACGAGGCCGACGTCGAGCTCGAGGACGCCGAGGACAAGACCGAGGAGTAGTCCTCCCGCTTTCCAAGGGGCCCACCGCGGTAGCGGTGGGCCCCTTGCGGTCTGCGGTAGCGACGATCGTCACTCTCGCCCGGCCCGCTCCGGCGGGCCGCGTACTTCGGCACCGAGGCGGTGGCCGCGAACCCCTGACGGCCGCAGGCGAACCGGTGTGGGAGGGCTGTCAGGTCCATGACAGGGCCGTGACAGCGGCCCCCGCGAACATTCCCTGCATGAACCGCACACCGAATTCCGCGGCCGCCGCGACCACCGCCCGGCCGAACCGCCTCGTCGAGAAGCTCCTCGCCGACCGCCACTCGATCCCGCTGTCCATCGCCCTCCACCTCGTCCCCGGCGGCCTCATCGTCGCCGTCTACGCGCTCGTCGGCGCACCCGTCAGCCGCGCCGTCGGCGCCCCGATCTTCGCGGCCTGGGCCATCGCGCTCATGGTCGTGCTCTTCCCGATCTGGTTCGGCCTGTTCTGGCTGGGCAAGAAGAGGACCGGGCGCTACACGATGCGCGGCGGCGTGGTCCGCTACCGCGACAAGCCGTTCTCCCGCGGCAAGATCACCCTGATCGGCATCGGCTTCCTGCTGTACATGACGGTCGTGGCGCTCGCGCTCGCACCGCTCGACGCCTGGACGTACGACCACTTCTTCACCTGGGTCACGTTCGAGAGCTCGGGCAGCTCAGGCACCACCTACCTCGACGCGTACGACAAGGACGTCGTGCTCACCACCCTGCTGGTCTTCGGCCCCTTCACCGGCTTCCTCCTGCCGCTGATCGAGGAGTACTACTTCCGCGGCTTCCTCCTGCCCCGCCTTCCGCAGCTCGGCCGCTGGGCGCCGCTGTTCAACACGGGCCTGTTCTCGATCTACCACTTCTGGGCGATCTGGACGGTCCCGTCGAAGATCCTCTTCCTGCTCCCCGGCGTCTGGTTCGTCTGGGGCAAGCACGACATCCGCGCCTCCATCTGGATGCACCCCGGCTCGGCCCTGCTCATGACCGTCGTCGGCGCCACCGCCTACGCCCTCGGCGTCATGTGAGGACCGAACGGCCACGAGGCGCCCTCCGCACCGGAGGGCGCCTCTTCGCCTGCCCGCCTAGGCGAGCCGGTACACCGACACGTGCGAACCCGACTCGGCGGTGAACTCGCCGCCTTCCCAGTCGGCATGGCGGGACTCGAGTTCGAAGCCCGCGAGCTGCGCCATGAGGTCCAGTTCGGCCGGCCATATGTAGCGGTGCGGGCTGCGGCCCAGACGCGCCCGCCGGGTCTCGTCGAAGGTGAAGTGGTGCGAGACGACGTGCTGGTTGAGGACGTCGTAGGTGTCGAGGAGGATGTAGCCGGACTCGACGACGCCGACTGTGGCCTTCCTGCCCGGCGGGAGCGCCCGGAGCTCGGGCACCCACAGCTCGATGACGAACCGTCCGCCCGGGACGAGATGCCGTGCCGCGTTGCGGAAGCACTCGACCTGCTGCTCCTGCGTGAGCAGGTTCGAGATCGTGTTGAACACCAGGTAGGCCAGCTGGAACTCGCCGGGCGCACGCACGGTGGTCATGTCGCCCTCCAGGACCGGGAGCGCCGCCTCGTCCACTTTGGCGCGCAACTGCCCGATCATCGCGGGCGACAGCTCGATCCCGGTCACCGGCACCCCGCGCTCGGCCAGCGGCACCCCCACGCGGCCCGTCCCGATCGCGAACTCGAGGGCCCGGCCGCCGCCGGCCAGCTCGACCAGGCGGTCCACCGTCGGAGCCAGGACCTCCGGCGCGAACATGCCCTCACCGGGCGTGTCATAGCCGCGGGCCGTCTCAGCGTCCCAAATGTCGTTCGATTCCATCCGCCCAGGATTTCGCAGGGCCGCATCGTTGTCGAACGAATTGCCGGACGCCTGTGCGGGGCCGCGCGTTCGGGGGTGGCGCACCACGTGTGCCAAGTCACGTGTGAAGCGCTTGCCCGACCTCAGCGGACCTCGGCGAGCTCGGCCGTGCCCGACCGCCCGCGCGTCCGCCGCGGCGGACGCCGTGTGCGAGGCCCCGGGGCCGCCGGTGCCCGAGGATGGGCTGCGGGACGGCGACCGCTCCGCTCGCAGCGAACACGGTCCCCAGGCGCGTCCGATCGTCGCCCCGACGGGCTAAGGTCTGGATTGGTAACCGTGAAGCTGAGTGCATATCGTCGAGACAGAATGAAGGTGCAAGACATGGACCATTCGATTCCATTCTCCTCGCAGCTGGAGAAGGACGTCGTCGGCGCGGTCGCCCGTCGCGGCGGCGGCGAGGCTTCGGTCGGCCTGGACAGCATGGTCTTCGATCGCCTGCTCAAGGAGCACATCCTGTTCCTGGGCTCCGACGTCAACTCCGAGATCGCCAACCGCCTGTGCGCCCAGCTGCTCCTGCTCGAGGCCGAGGACGACCAGCGCGACATCAAGCTCTACATCAACTCGCCCGGCGGCTCGGTGTACGACGGCATGGCCATCTACGACACCATGCAGTTCATCAAGAACGACGTCCAGACCGTCGGCATGGGCATGGCCGCCTCCATGGGCCAGCTGCTCCTGTGCGCGGGCACGACGGGCAAGCGCTACGCGCTCCCGCACGCGCGCATCATGATGCACCAGCCCTCCGGCGGCATCGGCGGCACCGCCTCCGACGTCGCGATCCTCGCCGAGCAGATGCTCTACACCAAGCAGATGTTCCAGGAGCGCGTCGCCGAGCACACCGGCCGCACGATCGAGGAGATCGAGCGCGACTCCGACCGCGACCGCTGGTTCACCGCCGCCGAGGCGAAGGACTACGGCTTCATCGACCACGTCGTCAAGCGGGTGGCCGACGTCCCCGCCGAAGCCAACTAGAAGGAATGAGGGGAACCAGATGATGGACATCCACGCACAGTCGTCGGGGGCGCAGTCCGGCGGCTTCGACCCGCGGGCCCGCTACATCGTCCCGTCGTTCACCGAGAAGACCTCGTACGGGATCAAGGAGATGAACCCGTACAACAAGATGTTCGAAGACCGGATCATCTTCCTGGGGTCCCCGGTCGACGACACCTCGGCCAACGACATCATGAGCCAGCTGATCGTCCTCGAGGGCAACGACCCCGACCGGGACATCATCATGTACATCAACTCGCCCGGCGGCTCGCTCACCGCGCTCATGGCCATCTACGACACGATGCAGTACGTGCGCCCGGACATCCAGACCGTGTGCATGGGCCAGGCCGCCTCGGCCGCCGCCGTGCTGCTCGCGGCCGGGACCCCCGGCAAGCGCACCGCGCTGCCGAACTCCCGCGTGATCATCCACCAGCCGGCCACCGAGGGCACCTTCGGCCAGGCCTCCGACATGGAGATCCAGGCCCGCGAGATCATGCGCATGCGCGACCAGCTCGAGAAGATCCTGGCCCGCCACACCGGCCAGCCGGTCGACCAGGTCCGCCGCGACATCGAGCGCGACAAGATCTTCACCGCCGACCAGGCCGTCGCCTACGGCATCGTCGACAACGTGCTGACCTACCGCAAGAAGAACGCCCTGCCGGCCGAAGCGGCCGCGTAGCACCCAACTCCAAAAGAGACGCGGCGGGCCCGGTGACCGGCCCGCGGACCGCCGGACCCGCCGCGTCCCGCTCCAGTCGACGGACCCTCGTCTCTGTACGATCGCCCCCCGGAGTTGCCCTGCCGCGATACCGTGTCGCTGGCGTCGGACGCCCGGCTTTGGAACGGCCCTGGCGCCGTGGCCGCAAATGCGAAATACTGGATCGGGACATCGGTTCGTCCTGAATCAACGGAGCAAGCACGAACGCGGACCGGACCACGGTTCGCACACAGCGTCACGACCGCCGACACATGGCTCGCAAGCAGCACCGAGACTGCGGCAGCACGGCCCACGGGCCCGCCGAGGGAAGGAGTCACCGCGATGGCACCACGCCTGGGTGACAGCGAGATCTTGAAGTGCTCGTTCTGCTCGAAGTCGCAGCGCCAGGTGCGCAAGCTCATCGCCGGGCCGAACAACGTCTACATCTGCGACGAGTGCATCGACCTGTGCAACGAGATCATCGAAGAGGAGTTCGCCGAGGACGCCGAAGTGGCCTGGGAGGACCTGCCCAAGCCCAAGGAGGTCGTCGAGTTCCTCGACCAGTGGGTCATCGGCCAGGACAGCGCCAAGCGCTCGCTCGCCGTGGCGGTCTACAACCACTACAAGCGCGTGCAGCTGGACGAACTGAACTCCGGCAGGAACAGCGCCGACCACGTCGAGCTCCAGAAGTCGAACATACTTCTGGTCGGCCCCACCGGCTCGGGCAAGACGCACCTGGCCCAGACCCTCGCGCGGATGCTGGACGTGCCGTTCGCGATCGCCGACGCGACCGCGCTGACCGAGGCCGGATACGTCGGCGACGACGTCGAGAACATCCTCCTCAAGCTCATCCAGGCCGCCGACTTCGACGTCAAGCGCGCCGAGACCGGCATCATCTACATCGACGAGATCGACAAGGCCGGCCGCAAGGCCGAGAACCCCTCGATCACCCGCGACGTCTCCGGTGAAGGCGTGCAGCAGGCGCTCCTGAAGATCCTCGAAGGCACCCTCGCCTCGGTGCCGCCGCAGGGCGGGCGCAAGCATCCGCACCAGGAGCACATCCAGATAGACACCACGAACATCCTCTTCATCTGCGGCGGCGCCTTCGCCGGGATCGAGGAGATCATCAAGAGCCGCATCGGCAAGCGCACCGTCGGCTTCACCTCGCCCCTGCACGAGGTCGAGAACCCCGACGACGCGATCGTCTCGCAGATCATGCCCGAGGACCTGCTGAAGTACGGGCTCATCCCCGAGATGGTCGGGCGGCTGCCGATCCTCACCACCGTGGACCACCTCGACAAGGCGGCGCTGCTGCGCATCCTCACCGAGCCGAAGAACGCCCTGGTGAAGCAGTACCAGCGCCTCCTGGAACTCGACGGCGTGGAGCTGGAGTTCGCCGAGGACGCCCTGGAGCCGATCGTGGAGTCGGCGCTGCTGCGCGGCACCGGCGCGCGCGGGCTGCGGGCCATCATGGAGGAGGTCCTCCAACCGGTCATGTTCGAGATCCCCTCGCGCGCCGACGAGGTCGCGAAGGTCGAGATCACCGCCGATGTGGTGCGCCGCAACGTGAACCCCACGCTGGTGCCGAGGACCAAGGCCACGCCCCGGAGGGCGATCCGCCCCAGGCGCGAGAAGTCGGCCTGAGCGGTCGCTACTACCTGAGGTCGAAGGCCCATCCCTAACCCCCACCCACCCAGAGGGGACCGTGGGTTCGACGGTGCCCTGCGGGTGTGACAGGAAAGGGCGCCCGCACCCCAGGTGTCACCCGAAGGTGTGGGTGAAGGCGAGCGCTAATCCTCTTTGTTGTCGTCGCGCAGGCGGCGATCGATGTCGCGGAGGAAGTCGGGGTCGTCGTCGGGCGCCACGGGACCGTGCGGGTTCCGCGGGCCGCCGGCGCTGCCGCCGCGGCCGGTGCCCGGCTTCGGGCGCGGCGGTCTGGCGCGCCCGAGGGCGAACCACAGGACCCCGCCGGCGACCGGCAGCAGCAAGATGATGAGCACCCACCAGGCACGCGTCAACTTCCTGGGCGCGTGCTCACCGCCGAGGCAGTCGGCGAGCGCGGCGATGACCAGCGCGAGGTGCGCCAGGAACAAGAACAGGAACGCGCGGACCATGGTCCAATCATGCCTGTCCGCCGCGCCGGGGACAACAACGCCTCGGGGTGTTACTCGAAAGTAACTTCGTAGGATATAGTTCACGCCAAGACGCCTGAGCCGATTCGCGGCCCGCGAGACGTTCGCGAGCAGCGGATCGGTGTGGCCAAGTACGACCTCGGAGGTTGTCGATGAACATCGTGGTTCTGGTCAAGCAGGTCCCTGACTCGGGGCTCGCGAGACAGCTGGACGCCCAGTTGCGGGTGGACCGCAACGGCGCCAACAACGTCATGGGCGAGCTCGACGAATACGCCGTCGAAGCCGCCCTCCAGCTCAAAGAGGCCCACGGCGGCGAGGTCACCGTCCTCACCCTCGGCCCCGGACAGGCCACCGAGATCGTGCGCAAGACCCTCGGCATGGGCGCCGACAAGGCGGTGCACATCGAGGACGACGCCGTCGGCGGCTCCGACGCGCTCACCACCTCCGCGATCCTCGCCGCGGCCCTCGGCCGCCTCGAGTGGGACCTCGTGATCGCGGGAGCCGAGTCCACCGACTCCGGCATGGGCGTCATGCCCCACCTGCTCGCCGCCCGCACCGGCGCCCCCGCGCTCACCGGCGCCCGCAAGATCGAGACCGACGGCGCCTCCATCACCGTGGAGCACCAGCGGGCCAACGGCTACGACGTGCTCACCGCGAACCTTCCGGCCATCGTCTCGGTCTGGGACACCATCAACAACCCGCGCTACCCGTCGCTCAAGGGCATCATGGCCGCCAAGCGCAAGCCCGTGGAGACCCTGACGCTCGCCGACCTCGGCGTCGAGGCCGCCGGCCCGGACGCCGCGCAGAACGAGGTGCTCAGCGCCGCCGAGCGGCCCCCGCGCGCCGCGGGCCAGATCGTCACCGATGAGGGCCAGGGCGGCGCCGCGCTCGCCGACTTCCTCGCCGCCGAGAAGTTCGTCTGAGCCGTATTCGAGATCTGGAGACCATCATGACCGACATCCTCGTGTACGTACCGAACTCCGGCAAGCACGCCGCCGAGGTCCTCACCCTGGCCCGCAATCTGGGCGACGTCGCCGCGATCGCGTTCGACGACGCCGCCGAAGGCCTCGCGGGCGAGTACGGCGCCGCGAAGGTCTACCGCGTCGAGGCCCCCGAGGCCGCGGACTACTTCGTGGACCCGAAGGCGACCGTCCTGGTCGACCTTGCCCGCCAGGCCGCTCCGGACTTCTTCCTGCTGCCGAGCACCGACGAGGGCAAGGCCCTGGCCGCCCGCGTGGCGGTGGCGCTCGACAACGGCCTGCTGACCGACGTCTCCGGCCTGGAGGCCGACGGGACCGTGCAGCAGGACGCCTTCGCGGGCGCCACGGTGGTGAAGTCGAAGGCCACCAAGGGCTTCACGCTCGCCACCGTCAAGTCCGGGGCTACTGAGCCGGCGCCGGCCGCGAGTTCGCCCGCGGTCGAGAGCGTCGCCGCGACCGTGTCCGAGGCCGACAAGCGCGTGCGGATCACCCAGCGGGTGGACGAGCCCGCGGGGGACCGGCCGAGCCTGGCCGACGCGCGCGTCGTCGTCTCGGGCGGGCGCGGCGTGGGCTCGGCGGACGACTTCGCGCTCATCGAGCGGGTCGCCGACTCGCTCGGCGGCGCGGTCGGCGCTTCGCGCGCGGCGACCGACTCGGGCTACTACCCGCACAAGTTCCAGGTGGGCCAGACCGGTACGACGGTGAGCCCGCAGCTGTACGTGGCGGCCGGCATCTCGGGCGCGATCCAGCACCGGGCGGGCATGCAGACTTCGCGGGTGATCGTGGCGGTCAACAAGGACGCCGACGCCCCGATCTTCGGCATGGCCGACTTCGGCGTGGTGGGCGACCTCTTCCAGGTCCTGCCCCAGGCGCTCGAGGAGATCGAGAAGCGCAAGTAGGACCACGCGCGCCGCGGCCCGGCCCCGCCGAAACGGCGGGGCCGGGCCGCGCGGCGTTGCGGGCCGGTGGGGAGCGCGGGTGAGTGGGGCTCGCGTTCGGTGCCTCCCCCGGTTCGATGGTTGCTCGGGGGTGTGACAGGCGGCTCGGAAGGCAAGGGCTGCTCGGGAGGTTCGTGGCTATCGGTGCAAAACGGGCGTTCGCAGGCGCCCCCGGTTCGATGGTGCCCCCGGGGTCCGACATCGGTGCCGAGCGGGTCGCTTCGCTGGTCGGGTCTCGTTCCGATGGGGCTTCATGTTGTCGAAACAACGGTGAGTTAGGCTTCGACCCAGCCTCTCGCTATATATAACCTACAGATGATGTTGGAGGAATCCGCCATGGTCGCCTCAGCTGCCGCGGTTGCCGCGCCCGGCGTTCTCGCCGATCTCCTGCCCGCCCGCTCGCGCGCCGTCGCCGTCGCCCGCGACGCCGTGCTCGTGCTCGGCGGTGCCGCCGCCATCGGCGCCTCGGCCCAGATCGCGTTCACGATCCCGCAGATCAGCCCGGTCCCGTTCGTGCTCACCACGTTCACCGTGCTCCTCGTCGGCGCCGCCTACGGGCCGCTCCGCGCGGGCCTGACCCTCGCGCTCTACCTCGCCGCCGGCGCCGCGGGCGTCCCCTGGTTCACCGAGGGCACCTCCGGCTACGCCATGCCGACCTTCGGCTACATCCTCGGCTTCCTCGCCGCCGCCGTCGCCGTCGGCTTCCTCGCCAAGCGCGGCGCCGACCGCACCATCCTGAAGACCGTGGGCCTCATGGTCGTCGGCAACGTCATCATGTACGCCTTCGGCGTCCCCTACCTGGCCGCCGCGCTCGACATGAGCGCCGGCGACGCCATCGGCGCCGGCATGCTCCCGTTCCTCGCCGGCGACGCCGTGAAGCTCGTCTTCGCGGCCCTGCTCCTGCCCGGCACCTGGTGGGCCGTCGACAAGTTCCGCAACGCCGACGACTAGCCGCACACGTCACGAAGGGCCTCACCACCGGTGAGGCCCTTTCTGCTTGCCCGATGCCGTCCCTAGACGGCGTCCCAGCCGATGCCCAGCGCGCCCGGCCTCGGCACCGGCTCCGCCAGCGCCACCGTGTGGTTCGGACCCAGCTGCAGATCCCCGGTCTCGCGCTTCTCCCGCTGCAGGCTCGACTGCGCGAAGCGGTACACCCGCTTCGGGATCGCGTCCGGCGCGAACCGCACCTGGAGCGAGTACTGGTCCACCGGGTACCGGAACGCGTTCCCGTGCCCGCTGGAGATCCCGCCGTTGCCCTGCACCACGATCTCGAACAGGTGCGTCGCGCCCTTCGGCAGCGGCGTGTCGAACACGATCTCCGCCAGCGCCACCGGCGCGTCCGCGTGGCGCAGCACGTTCGGCACCGTGCAGTCGCGCACCGGCTTGAACTCGATGTCGTCCACGTCGCAGCCCTCGTCGCCGCGGTAGAGCAGGATGTACCGGTCCACGCCGTCGCGCCTGGCGCGCACCAGCATCGACAGTTCGAACACCGACTCCTGCCACTGCGAGTCGACGTGGACGATCACCTGCTGGCTGAGGATGTCGAGCGTGTGCTCGCGGGAGGCCGGCACCTGGTCGCACAGTTCGCGCACCGCGTCGCCGCCGAGCACGGCGTCGGGGCGGGGGAGCTGCCCGCGGATCGAGCGCGGCCCGCGGGCCCGCTTGGGGCCGAGGAGGACCCGCAGCGACCCGGCGGGCAGTTCGAGGAGGTCTTCGAGGGCGGTCACGGCCGCGAGGGACTCGGCGCGCTCGGGGCGCGAGCGGCCCGACTGCCAGTAGCTCAAGCTCGTCGTCGAGACGGTGATGCCGCGCATGGCGAGGCGGTGGCGGATGCGGTCGAGACCGAGCCCGCTGGTCTGGATGGCCACGCGCAGGGCAGTGTGGAATGGCCCTGTGCGAAGCGCTTCGGCGAGCTCGGGCGTCATCGGCACACACTTTCTCTCGACTCGGGCTCGGGGAGTCCGCACTCCGCGGCACCCGGTCTCGGGGCGGCGACTCCTCACAACCGGAAAGGTAGGAGGATTCGTCAGATTCTAGCTCGTGCGCACCACGCTGTGAGACGGCGACAGGTCGGATCACCGGGCAGCGTTCCCACGGACCGGAACGCCGGGGTTCTGCGGGGCCCGGCGTCGCCGCCGGAGGGCGTGAGCCGGAACGCGCCAGCCACGGCGAAGCTTGCGAGCCGTAAATCAAACGTAGACTGGAGAGGCCATGGCCTATCTCGATCACGCCGCCACCACGCCGATGCTCCCCCAGGCGCTCGACGCATACGTGCGGACCGCGCGCGCACTCGGCAACGCCTCGTCTCTTCACGGCTCCGGGCGCACCGCCCGCCGTACCGTCGAGGAGGCCCGAGAACGCATCGGCGAGGCGCTGGGGGCGAAACCCGGGGAGGTGATCTTCACCGGCTCCGGCACCGAGGCCGACAACCTCGCCGTCAAGGGCGTCCACTGGTCCCGCCGCGCCGAGGGCCGCAACCTCGTGGTCACCACCGCCATTGAGCACCACGCGATCGCCGACGCCGTCGCCTGGCTCGGCGACCACGAGAAGGCCGACGTCACCGAGCTGCCGGTCGACAAGCTCGGCCGCGTCGACACGGCCGTCCTCGCCGACCTCCTCGAATCGCGCGGCGCCGAAGTCACCGTGCTCACCTGCATGTGGGCCAACAACGAGGTCGGCACCCTCCAGCCGGTCGCCGAGATCGCCGCCCTCGCCCAGGCCCACGGCATCCCCGTCCACACCGACGCCATCCAGGCCGTCGGCCACGTGCCCGTCGACTTCGCCGCCTCCGGCGCGGCCGCGCTCGCCCTCTCCGGCCACAAGCTCGGCGGCCCCACCGGCACCGGCGCGCTGCTGCTGCGCCGCGACGTCAAGGCCGTCCCGCTGCTCCACGGCGGCGGCCAGGAGCGCGAGATCCGCTCGGGCACCCTCGACGTGCCCGGCATCGCCGCGCTGGCCGAGGCGGTCGCGCACGCCGTGCGCACCCAGGAGGTCGAGTCCCAGCGGCTCGCGCTCCTGCGCGACTCCCTCGTCGAGGGCATCCGCGCACTGGTCCCCGACTCGATCTACAACGGCGACCCCGACTCGCGCCTGCCCGGCAACGCGCACTTCTCGTTCCCCGGGTGCGAAGGCGACGCGCTCCTGATGCTCCTGGACGCCGCCGGTGTCGAATGCGCCACAGGCTCGGCCTGCTCGGCGGGCATCGCCCAGCCCTCCCACGTCCTGCTGGCGATGGGCGCCGACGCCGACGACGCCCGCTCCTCCCTGCGGTTCACGCTCGGCTGGTCCACCACGAAGGCGGACGTCGACGCGCTCCTGGCCGCCATTCCCGAGGCCGTCCGACGCGCCAAGACCGCCGGACTCTCATTAAGGTTGATCACGTGAAACTGCGAGTACTGGCCGCCATGAGCGGCGGCGTCGACTCGGCCGTGGCCGCCGCCCGCGCCGTCGAGGCCGGGCACGACGTCACCGGCGTCCACCTGGCGCTGTCCAAGAACCCCCAGACCTACCGGACCGGGGCCCGCGGCTGCTGCACGATCGAGGACTCCCGCGACGCGCGCCGCGCCGCCGACGTCATCGGCATCCCCTTCTACATCTGGGACATGGCCGAGCGCTTCCACGAGGACGTCGTCGAGGACTTCTACGCCGAGTACGCGAACGGGCGCACCCCCAACCCGTGCCTGCGCTGCAATGAGAAGATCAAGTTCGCCGCCGTCCTCGACCGCGCCATGGCCCTCGGCTTCGACGCCGTCGCCACCGGCCACTACGCCCGCAAGGGCGATGACGGCCTCCTGCGCCGCGCCGTCGACCCCGGCAAGGACCAGTCCTACGTCCTCGCCGTCCTCACCCCCGCCCAGCTCGCCCACTCGATCTTCCCGCTCGGCGACACCCCCAAGGACCAGGTCCGCACCGAGGCCGAGACCCGCGGCCTCGCCGTCGCCCAGAAGCCCGACAGCCACGACATCTGCTTCATCGCCGACGGCGACACCTCCGGCTTCCTCAAGAACCGGCTGGGCGCCAAGGAAGGCGAGATCGTCGACGCCGCCTCCGGCGAGGTCCTCGGCAGCCACGACGGCTCCCACCAGTTCACCATCGGCCAGCGCCACGGCCTCGGCCTCAAGCGCCCCGCCGCCGACGGCAGGCCCCGCTACGTCCTGTCGATCACCCCGGTCGACAACCGCGTCCAGGTCGGGCCCCGCGAAGCCCTGCGCGTCGACCGCATCCGCACCGGCCGGCCCGTGTGGCTCGCCCCCGAGCGGACCGGCTCCTTCGACGCCGAAGTCCAGCTGCGCGCCCACGGCGAGGTCTACCCCGCCCGCGTCACCGCCGACGGGGACGGCCTCACCGCCCGCCTGCGCAAGCCCGCGTTCGGCGTCGCCGCCGGACAGGCCCTCGTCGTCTACGACCCCGACGCGGGCGACGGCGACGCGGTCCTCGCCTCCGGCACCATCGAGGAGACCGGCGGCGCCGACGAGCCCGCGAGCGCCGACGAGAGCGCCCTCTCCCTCAGCGGCACCGAGTCGACCCGTGGCTGACGCCGACCGCGCACTCCCCTCGGGCGTGGCCACCGGCGTCGGGTCCATGCCCGGCACCGAGATCGCCGAGGCCGTCAACATCGTCTTCGGCGAACTCCCCGAATGGCCCCACCTGCCCGAACTGCCCCACCGGGGCCTGGGCGCCGACATGATCGGCCGCGGCGCGGCCCTCCTCGAAGGCCTGCCCGTCCAGTGGTGGGGCTTCCGCTGGGAGATGGCCGACCTTCCCGGGCGCGACGCGCGACGCGCCGCCGACTTCCTCGAACGCGACCTCGACGCCCTCCACTCGACCGACGCGAGCGGCCCCGTCCGGCTCACCGCCGTCGGGCCCTTCACGCTCGCCGCGAACCTGTGGCGGCGCACCGGCGGCGCCATGCTCGCCGACCCCGGCGCCGTCGCCGACCTCACCGGGTCCCTCACCGAGGGGCTGCGCCGCTTCATCGCCGCCGCGCAGGCGCGGATGCCGAAGGCCGCCTTGTCGATCCAGCTCGACGAACCGAACCTGCCCGCCGCGCTGGCGGGCCGCGTCAACAACGAGTCGGGCCTCGACTTCTACCGGCGGGTGCCGGTCGAGGTGGCCCGTGACCGGTTCCGCGAGGTCACCGAAAGCGTCGGCGTCCCCGTGGTCGTCCACTGCTGCGCCCCCGACGTGCCGGTGAAGCTCCTGGCCGAGTCCGGCGTCGGCGCACTGTCGGTCGACCTGACCCTCGTCGGCCTCGACGACGTGCCGAAGGTCGACGCCCTGGGGGAGTACCTCGACGGCGGCGGGCGCCTCATCGCCGGGACCGTCCCCCCGCTGGGGCAGGTGCGGCCGGGGCTCGACAAGGCCGCGGCCGACCGCGTCCAGGGCCTGTGGCACCGGCTCGGGTTCGCGCCCGAACTGCTGCCGCGCCAGGTGAGCATCGCGACGACCTGCGGCATGGCCGGGGCGAGCCCCGACTACGCCCGTTTCGCCATGGAGGTCAGCCGCGAGGCCGCCAAGCGGCTCCACGGCTGACGTCAGGACTCCTTCGACGGCCCCGGGACGCCGCCGGGCGGCACGTCGCCGGTGCGCTCGTGCCATTCCCTCGTCGTGTTCAAGTGCGGGAAGGGCTCCGCGGGGACCGGCAGGCCGAGCGCGTCGCACAGCGGCTCCCAGCCCGCGCCGGTCGTGAACTCGACCAGCCGGTGCGGCGGGATCGTCTCGCGCACCCGCTCGTGGTAGCGGTGGTAGGCCGCCTCCACGGCGTCCCGGTCGGTGCGCGGGGCGCCCTCGAAGGTCCGGTCCCAGATCGCCGCGATCATCGCCGCCCACGTCTCGGTGGCGAAGTCGCCGCCGTCCATGCCGGTGAAGATGGTGTCGTTGCAGCTCGTCCACCACGTGTCGAAGTCCTTGCGCCGCGAGAGCACCACGACCGCGTCCGGGAAGCGCTCGGCGAGTTCGGCGTGGAACGCCGAGGACGGCCAGTCGACGGCGGCCGCGTATCCCGCGAGCACCGCGTCCCAGTCCGTCGGCGCCCCGCGCGCGGCGG
Source organism: Glycomyces harbinensis (assembly GCF_900101745.1). Classification (GTDB taxonomy): domain Bacteria; phylum Actinomycetota; class Actinomycetes; order Mycobacteriales; family Micromonosporaceae; genus Glycomyces; species Glycomyces harbinensis. The sequence goes on from NZ_FNAD01000012.1 coordinate 77,011, forward strand.
CGAGGAACGCGGGCGGGTCGGTCTCGAGGTTGCGGAAGACCTCCGCCATGTGGTGGCACGGCGCGCCGAGCAGGGTCTCCAAGGCGCTCTTGAGGGTCATGGTCCCGGTGCGCGGGAGTCCCGCGCCGATCACTCGCAGCATGGACCGAAGCTACGCGCGGTGCGCGCGCGCAGGCAAACAGCACTGACGAAACCGTCCAGAACGGAGGACCGCGGCCCGGCGGCGCGGGCGCCCGCGCCGCCGGGCCGCGGTCAGGCCCCCGCGTACAGGTCGGCGAGCTGCCGGGTGAGGTCTTCGCCGACGGTGAACGCGGCGTCGCCGACATCGCCGTCGAGGACGTTCACCCGCAGGATCAGCTCGCCCTCGGCCAGGGTGAACTTGTACTCCTTGTACGCCGGGGTGTCGTAGACGGCGGTGTACCCGGTGTCGAAGTCGTTGAGCTCCAGCACCGTGTAGCCGTCGCTCGCGTCCATGGCCTGCTCCTGGTTCTGGAGGCCGCCCGCGAACTCCTCGCCGTAGCGGTCCGCGCCGACCAGGAGGTAGCCGGTGCCGGTGCCGTAGAAGCCGCATTCGAGGTACCCCGACGAGACCGAGTCCTCGTAGGCCTCGCCGACGGTCCCGTAGGTCCGGGACGAGTCGGGCTCGACCCCGTAGTCCCCGTTCGCGCCGATCCCGAACATCTCGTTGGCCGCGGTCATGTCCAGCGACTCGCAGGTGCCGGCGCTGAAGAACCCTTCGACGTCGCCGGCCGCGGCGGCCGTGGTCTCGGACTCGGCCGCCGACTCGAGGCCGGCGCCCTGGTCCTCGTACCCGTATTCGTTCCGGCTCGTGCAGGAGACCGAGGTCCCGTCCGGCTCGGGTGCGAGGCCCCGGGCCCGCTGCCAGCCGAGGTTCCAGGCCATGACGTCCCGGTCGTCGTCGCCGTACGAGCGGTAGTCGAAGACGCAGTCCTGGTCGGACTCGCTCAGCGCCGCGAACTCCGGCGCCGCGTCGTCCGACAATCCCTGCAGGTAGTACAGGTCGAGGTCGTGATCGTGGTCGATGTTGTACCGCGCGATGAGCGCGTCGGGGTTGGCCGCGGCCAGGCCCAGCAGCGTCAGCGCACCCGAGGCCAGGACCGCGCGCGGCAGCCACGTCGCGCGCAGCTTCCAGCAGCACACCAGGACCAGGGCGAACAGGACCGCCAGCCAGATCTCGACGGTGAACACCCACACCCGCAGGCGGGTCAGCCCGTACGTCTCGAAGTACGTGTACATCCGGAACAGCGCCGAGGCGATGACCACCAGGGACATCAGGCCCAGCGGCCCCAGGAGCGCGCGAACCGTCCACCGGTCCTCCTTGGCCCGCTTGGGCGCCAGATGCGCGGCGAGCGCGATGACGCCCAGGGACAGCATCGCGACGAAGCTCAGCTGCCAGAAGCCGCGGCGGGCGTACTCGGCGAAGGTGAGCCCGGCGGTCTCCATCACGTAGTCCTCGCCGCCGAGGTACACGCGCAGCTGCACGGCGATGAACGCCGCGAACAGGAGGTTCAGCGCCCCCAAGGGGATCGCGAGCTCGAAGCGGGAGACCGTGCGGCGCCCCTCGGGCAGCACGCCGTCGAACCGCGGCTTGGCCACGGCGGTGTAGATCCACACCAGCGCCAGCGGGAACAGGATCGCGGCGAGCATCAGGCGCAGGAAGACCTCGACCGGGTCCAGTTCGGGCAGGAGCCTCGCGATCAGGTCCGCGAACGTCGAGTCGGCGGCGGCGAAGAGCCCGCCGAAGACCACCAGGAGCCCGACGGTGACCAGCGCGGTCCACAGGCCCCGCATGGTGCCGGGGCTGCGGCCGTCGCCGCGGCTCCGGCCCCGCCGGGCCCACCTGAAGGACTCGCTCAGCCCTTCGAGCCAGCCGAACATCATCGTGATCAGGTTGCCGCCGAAGCGCCGCTGCGGCGCGAGGGCCAGCGGCGTGAGCGCGAACGCGGCGACCGCGCAGAGCGCGACGACCCAGCCCGCGTCGCGGATCGCCGCGACCGACCACAGGGCCGCGACGAGCACCGCGCCCGGCAGGCGCGGCACGAGGTCCTTGCGGTCGGAGACGGCGAGCGGCACCGCGACGAGCGCGATGCCGGAGAGCGCCAGTCCGATCCCGACGCCCTCGGCGTGGAACGCGGCCCAGGCGCCGAACAGCGCCACCGCGACCGCGATCAGGACCGTGGCCTGCCCGGGGGTGAGGTCGGGCCGGTGCCACCGCGGGTTCGGCGGGAGGATCACCGGCGGCTGCTGGTAGTACGCGCGCGCCGAGGCCGGGTAATGCGGCGGCTGGGCGTACTGCGGAGGCGGATACTGCTGTTGCTGTTGCTGTTGCTGTTGCTGTTGCTGTTGCTGTTGCTGTTGCTGTTGCTGTTGCTGTTGCCGCGGCGCCGGCGGCTCGACCGGCGCGTCCTGCGGCACGGGGGCGGACGGCGCCTCGTCGTGCGGCGGCCCTTGCGGCTCTTCGGGCGCCGCCTCGGGCGCCTCGGCCTGCGATGGCGCGTCCTCGGCCGGGCGCCTCTCGGCGTCCTCCGGCGGCGGCGCGGGGGTGTCTGCGGGAGCGCTCATGAAGTGAGCCCCTTCTCATCGGAGGGATTGCGACAATAGCGAGCCCCGGCCACCAAGGGAATACTCCATTGGGGACACCGCATTGCCGCTGCCGGGTATTTCGCCCACCGCGGTGCAAATCAGCGGCCGCTGTGAGAACGTCCACTCGACGCAACCTTTATGGTTCACTGGTGCGATGACAGCGCAAGGCGGACATGAAGGCCACGCGCACGACGGCGGCGTGCACGGCGGCGACGGACCCGGAACGATAGGAAACCGCCTCAACTGGCTCCGGGCGGGCGTGCTCGGCGCCAACGACGGCATCGTCTCGGTCGCGGGGATCGTCATCGGCGTCGCGGGGGCGACCGCCGACCGATCCACCATCCTCGTCTCGGGCGTCGCCGGACTGGTCGCCGGGGCCTTCTCGATGGCCGGCGGCGAGTACACCTCCGTCTCCACCCAGCGCGACACCGAGTCCACCCTCGTCGAGGCCGAGCGGCGCGAACTCGCCGAGAACCCCGGCGAGGCCGAGGACGAGCTGGCCGCGAGCCTCGAAGCCCGCGGCCTGTCCGAAGGCACCGCGCGCGCGGCGGCCCGCGAACTCTCCGACGGCGACCCGCTGCGCGCCCACGCCGTGGTCGAGTTCGGGCTCGACCCCGAGGAGCTGACCAACCCGTGGCAGGCCGCTCTCTCCTCGTTCCTGAGCTTCACCTGCGGCGCGCTGCTGCCGCTCCTGGCGATCACGCTGCTGCCCGAGGGCGTCCGCGTCATCGGCTGCGCCCTGGCCGTGGTCGCCGCGCTGGCGCTGACCGGCTACACCTCCGCGAGTCTCGGCGGCGCCCCGAAGGGCCCGGCGATGCTGCGGATCATGGGCGTGGGCGCCGCGACGATGGCCGTGACCTATCTCGTGGGATCGGCGTTCGACATCGCCGCTTGAGGTCAGAGCCAGTTGTGGCGCTTGAAGACCGCGTACAGGATCCCCGCCGAGGCCACCATCATGCCCAGCGCCATCGGGTACCCGAGCGTCCACGACAGCTCGGGCATGTGCGTGAAGTTCATGCCGTAGACGCCGCCGACCAGGCCCGGGGTGAACAGGATCGCCGCCCAGGAGCTGATCTTCTTGACCTGGTCGCCCTGCTCGTGGGTCTGCGCCGCGATCTGGTGCATCTCCGAGTTCTGCGCCTGGGCCACCAGGGTCGAGTGCACGGTGAGGGCGTTCTGGAGCACGGCCCGGAACGTGTCGGCGCGCTCGACGGACTTGTAGACGTTGTCGAGCACGTCGCGCATGTCGCGGCGCAGTTCGAGGTCCACGCCGTACTTGTCGTAGCCGGCCTCCAGCGACTTCAGGACGCCCACGAGCGGGTGGGTGGCCCGCTGGAACGCCATCGCCTCCCGCAGCAGCTCGTAGATCCGGCGCGAGACCGCCACGTCGCCGGAGAACATCTCCTCCTCGATCTCGTCGATGTCGTTCTCGAGGCCGGCGACGACGGGCACGTAGCCGTCCACGACCTCGTCCATGACCGCGTACAGCACCGCCTGGGGCCCGAAGGCCAGCAGCGCCGGGTCGGCTTCGAGCCGGGTGCGGACCTGCGCGAGGTCGGGGGACTCGGCGTGGCGGATGGAGATGGCGAAGTTCGGGCCGATGAACAGGTGCACCTCGCCGAACTCGACCTGCTCGGGCTCGTCGAGGTAGCGGGCGGCGCGCAGCACCACGAAGAGCGTGTCGCCGTAGCGTTCGAGCTTGGGACGCTGGTGCCCGGCCTGCGCGTCGTGGATCGCGAGGTGGTGCAGCTCGAACTCCTCGGCGACCGCGGCGAGCTCGGCCGCGGTGGGACGGTAGAGCCCGATCCAGGCGAACCCGCCGTGCTCGTGCAGGTCTTCGAAGGTCAGATCGAGGGTGACGTGCTGCGACTCGCGGACGCCCTTGCGGTAGATGGCGCTGTCGACGATCGGCATGGACCCAGCTTAGGCTCCGCCCGCGACACGCCTCGCGCCCCTGACCGGCCGTGACGTTCGGTGACGCCCGGAATCCGGTGCGGGCGTTCAGTCCCCGTCGATGAGGTGTTCGACCGGCATCGTCAGGTACCGGTCGATGGTCGGCCCGATGCTCTCGGCCAGCTCGGCCTCGTTCAGCGACGCCAGCGGCTCCAGCTTGAGGATGTACCGGGCCACGACCAGGCCGAAGACCTGGCTCGCGATGAAGCTCGCCCGCACCGGGACGTGGTCGACCTGGTCGCCGAGGTGCTCCTGCACGGTCTTGACGATGCGGTGCTCGAACAGCTGCTTGAGCACGAACGACATCGCCGGCTTCGAGAGGCTCGTGCGGACCACGGCGAGGAGCTTCTCGTGGTGCGGGCCGTCCCAGATCTTGACGAAGGCGTGCATGAGCCGCCCGCCCGCGCCCTCGATGTCGCCGTCCTTGAGGACGGCCGCGACCTCCGGCGCCGGGTCCAGCGGCAGCTCGATGGCCGCCATGAACAGGTCGTCCTTGGATCCGAAGTAGTGGTGGATCAGGGACGGGTCGACGCCGGCCTCGGCGGCGATGCGCCGCATGGAGACCGACTCGTACCCCTCGTCGGCGAACAGGCGCCGGGCGGCGGCCAGGATCTCGGCTCTGGTGTCGGGATTCCCTGATCGCCGTCCGGCGCGCTTCGTTCTGGCCACGTGCCGACCCTAGTTCGTGCGCCGCCGCAGCGTCGCGGCTCCGAGCACGGTTGCGACGAGGACCGCACCGAACACGACGGCGAGGTACCCCCACATCGCGTCCGTGACTTCGGGATTGAGCTGCACCTCGGTGAGGGCCTTGACCGCGTAGGTCAGCGGCAGCGCGTCCGAGACGCCCTGGAGCCAGCCGGCCATCTGGTCGGCGGGCCAGATGAGCCCGCACAGGAACAGCTGGGGGATCACGAACACGGGCATGAACTGGATCGCCTGGAACTCGGTGGTCGCGAACGCCGACACGAAGAGCCCCAAGGCCATTCCGAGCATGGAGGTGACGATGCAGATGAGGAGCACCACCCACGCGGGACCGGCGGTGTCCAGGCCGAGGAAGACGAACGCGACGGTGGCCGCCACCGTCGTCTGGGCCGCGGCGGCGGCGCCGAAGGCGAGCGCGTAGCCGACCACGAGGTCGAGCTTGCCCGTCGGCGTGGTCATGAGCCGCTCCAGCGTTCCGCCGGTGCGCTCGCGCAGCAGCGTGATCGAGGTGATCATGAACATGAGCATGAACGGGAAGGCGGCCAGCAGGATCAGGCCGACCGTGTCGAAGACCTGCGGCGAGTCGTCCATGATGGCGCTGATGAGGGCGATGATGAGCGCGGGCACCGCCAGGATGAGCCCGACCGTGCGCCGGTCGTTGAGGAGCTGGCGCAGGATGCGCCCTGCGGTGATGAAGGTGATCCGCACCGACATGTCAGTTCACTCCTTCGAGTGAGCGGATGAGGTGGAGGAACGCCGCTTCGAGGTTGTCGGTGCCCGTCGAGGCCCGCAGGTCGGCCGGGGTGTCGTCGGCGATGAACCGGCCCTCGCGCAGCAGCAGGAGCCGGTCGCAGCGGTCGGCCTCGTCCATGACGTGGCTGGAGACGAGCAGGGTCGCCCCCTGGCGCGCGAGTTCGCGGAACTGGTCCCACAGCTCCTCGCGGATGACCGGGTCGAGCCCGACCGTGGGCTCGTCGAGCACCAGGACCTCGGGTTCGATGACGAGTGCGCAGGCCAGCGAGGTGCGGGTCTTCTGGCCGCCGGAGAGGTTCCCGGCGAGGCGGTCGGCGTGGTCGCCCATGCCGACGCGTTCGACGGCGTGCATGGCCTCGTGGCGGTTCTTCCCGTAGAGCGCCGCGAAGTACGCGACGTTGGCCTTGACGGACAGGTCCCGGTAGATCGAGGCGTCCTGCGTGACGTAGGCGACGCGGCGGCGCAGGGGCTTGGACCCGGCCGGGTGGCCGAGCACCTCCACCGTGCCGGACTTGACCTGCTGGGTGCCCACGACCGCGCGGATGAAGGTGGTCTTGCCCGAGCCGGAGGGCCCGAGCAGGCCCGTGACGGAGCCGGCGGCGATCGCGGTCGAGACGTTCTTGAGCACGGGCTTCTTGCCGCGGTCGACCACGAGGTCGGTGACCGCGACGGCCGCGGCCGGGGTGGGTGGCATGGGAGCCTCCAAGTAATTCAACAACTGATGAATTCACCGTACCACGGTAATTCACCGACTGCTGAATTCAGTCTACGCCGCGAGGCCTCCTCCGCGGACGAAGTCCGGACATGCGAATGAACCCGGCCGCGCGGCACCATCTCGCCGCGCGGCCGGGCCCTCTCGGGAGGGTGGTCTTCGGTTACAGCACGCCCTTGCCCCACGGGCCCCAGATCGCGATCGTCCGGCCCGGCTCCAGCGCCGGATCGCCGAGGTCGCCCCTGGCCGCGCCCTGCAGGTTCGCGAACAGGACCCGCCCGTCCGGCGAGAACGCCGCGCCGCACCACTCGGTCGCGCCCTCGTGGCGGGCCAGCGGGAAGATCTCGCCCTCGCGCGTCAGGCCCCGCAGCGCGGGCAGGTCGCGGCCGGTGTCCTCGCACAGGACCAGGTTCCCCGCGGGGGAGACGGTGATGTTGTCCGGATACGACAGGAGCTCGGCGTCGGGGGACTCGAACACCAGCTTCAGCGTCCCGCCCTTGCCGCCGCGCGGGCGGTACTCCCACAGCTGGCCCTCGCCCTCGTCGCCGCCCGACGTCGAGGCGACGTACACCGCGCCGTCGCCGTAGAAGCAGCCCTCGAGCCGCCCGAAGACGGCCGCGCCGAGCGCCCAGCCCTGGTTGAACACCGCGAGCGGGTCCTCCTCGGCCTCGACCGGGTCGGCCTCCTCGACGTCGACCCACTCGACGTACAGGATCCGCCCCGACCGCTGGCCGGTGCGCGTGTCGTAGTTCCACGCGTCGGCGATCTTCAGCATCTGCAGCTGCCCGCCCTCGGCCAGGTCGCCGGGCACGTTCGGAAGGAACCGGTAGAAGCCGGCGGTGTTCTGGTCCTCGGTCTCGTAGACCACGCCCGAGCGCGGGTCCACCGCGACCGCCTCGTGCACGAAGCGGCCCATCGCCTTGAGCGGCACCGGGTCCACCTCGCCTTCGGCGGCCGAGGCCACCTCGAAGACGTAGCCGTGGTCGGCGCCCCAGCCCGCCCGCGTCCCCGCGGTCGTCTCCTCGCACGAGAGCCACGAACCCCACGGGGTCGGACCGCCCGCGCAGTTCACGATCGTGCCCGACAGCGACTGCCAGGCCTCGTCGAAGTGCGGCTCGCCGTCCGCCCAGTGCACCTTCAGCGTCGTCGTCCCGCCCGCGCCGAGCGCGTCGTAGCGCCGCTCGGGCGTGCCCGCCGGAGCGCCGGCACCGGGGTTCGAGCGCTCCTCGTGGTTGCGCACCAGCCGCCACTCGCCCCGCCGACCGGTCGGGAAGCACGCCATGCCGTCGTGCGCCAGCGGCGTCCGGTTGCCGTCGCGCATCACGGACCCGGCCACGGAGAACACCTTGAAGTCGAAGTCCTCCGGCAGCCACAGGGTCTGGGAGAACCCCGACTCCGGGTCGGTGCGCGTGAGCTCCCGCAGCTCGCCGTAGCCGCCGTTGTCGGGGCTGACGCGGTCCTTGTGCCCGTCCTTGGCGAACGCGGCGCGGGCGGCCAGGCCCTCGACCGCGGCGAGCGCGAACAGGCCGCCGCCCGCGGGGGCACCGCGGCGCAGGAAGCTCCGGCGGTTCGAGCCGCCGATGGTCAAAGTCGCCAAAGCCTGGGCTCCTTCGGTGCTGCACTACGGACGGGGATCCGCGGCGGCTGAGGGGATGACTGGCATTACGAGCCGATCCTTCCGTTCGGAAGGGTTGCCAAGGGAAGCAGAACGTGAACGGAAGGTGACCGGTGGCATAAGGCTTCGGCTTCCCCGAAACGTCGGACCCAGCTGACACAATGGGGCCGTGAGCACGACTGACACCGGCCGGGACGGCACAGAGGACCACAGCGGAGCAGAGCGTCCGGACGACCCCGGATTCGAAGCGGCGCGCACCCGCCACGAGGCGCTGGCCGCCGAGATCACCGAGCACCGCCGCCGCTACTACGTCGACGACGCGCCCCTGGTCTCCGACAGCCAGTTCGACGACCTCATGCACGAGCTCGTCGACCTCGAGACCGCCCACCCCGAGCTGAAGAACGCCGACTCGCCCACCGAGCAGGTCGGCACCTTCTCCGAGGCGTTCACGCCCGTCACCCACCTGGAGAAGATGCTCAGCCTCCAGGACGTCTTCAGCCTCGACGAGGTCCAGGCCTGGGCCGACCGGATCACCGCCGAGGTCCCCGGCGAGCCGTACCTGTGCGAGGTCAAGATCGACGGCCTCGCCGTCGACCTCGTCTACGAGAACGGCCGCCTCGCCCGCGCCGCCACCCGCGGCGACGGCACCACCGGGGAAGACGTCACCGCGAACGTCGCCACCATCGGCGCCGTCCCCCAGCGGCTCACCGCCGCCGAGGGCTTCGACGTCCCCGAACTCCTCGAAGTCCGCGGCGAGGTCTACTTCCCGAGCGCCGACTTCGCCCTCCTCAACGAGGCCCAGGTCGAGGCCGGCAAGGCCCCGTTCGCGAACCCGCGCAACGCCGCCGCCGGCTCGCTGCGCCAGAAGGACGCGACCAAGACCGCCGAGCGCCCCCTGAGCTTCATCGCCCACGGCCTCGGCGCCCTGCGCGGCTTCGAACCGCAGTCGCAGTCGCACTCCTACGAGGCGCTCGACGCCTGGGGCCTGCCCACCAGCCCCTACTGGAAGGTGGTCGACACCCTCGACGAGGTCTTCGGCTACATCGAGGACTTCGGCTCGCAGCGCCACACGCTCGTACACGAGATCGACGGCGTCGTGGTCAAGATCGACCGGATCGCCGTGCAGCGGCGACTGGGCGCCACCTCGCGCACCCCGCGCTGGGCCGTCGCCTACAAGTTCGCGCCCGAGGAGGTCAACACCAAACTCCTCGACATCCTGGTCTCCATCGGCCGCACCGGCCGCGCCACCCCCTACGCCGTGCTCGAACCCGTGCGCGTGGCCGGCTCCGAGGTCGAGTTCGCGACCCTCCACAACGCCGACCAGGTCAAGGCCAAGGGCGTCAAGATCGGCGACACCGTCGTCCTGCGCAAGGCCGGGGACGTCATCCCCGAGGTCGTCGCGCCCGTGGCCGCCGCCCGCGACGGCTCCGAAACCGACTTCACCATGCCCGAGCGCTGCCCCGAGTGCGACGCCGTGCTCGCCCCCGCCGCCGAAGGCGACGTGGACCTGCGCTGCCCCAACGCCCGCACCTGCCCCGGGCAGCTGCGCGAACGCCTCGCCTACCTCTCGGGCCGCTCGTGCTTCGACGTCGACCGCATGGGCTACATCGCGTGCTCGGCGCTCGTCGAGCCCCTCGGCATGGACCCGGTGATCGAGAACGAGGGCGGCGTCTTCAGCCTCACCATCGAGCAGATCCTCCCGATCAAGGTGGTCGTGCGCGACCCCGACTCCGGCCTGCCCAAGCCCGACCCGAAGACCGGCGAGGACAAGGTCGTCACGCCCTTCGCCAGGCAGCCCGACAAGAAGACCGGTGAGATCCTCCCCCGCAAGAACGCGGAGGAGATGATCCAGAACCTCGACAAGGCCAAGTCGCAGCCCCTGTGGCGGGTCGTGAACGCCCTCTCCATCCGCCACGTCGGCCCCGTCTCGGCCCAGGCCCTCGCCGAGCACTTCGGCGACCTCGACCGCATCGCCGAGGCCGACGAGGAGGAGATGGCCGCCGTCGACGGCGTCGGCCCCACCATCGCCGCCGCCATCAAGGACTGGTTCGCCGTCGACTGGCACCGCGAGATCGTCGAGCGCTGGCGCGAGGCGGGCGTGCGGATGCAGGACGACGCCCCCGACCCGTCCGAGGCCCTCCCGCAGACCTTGGAGGGCCTGACCGTGGTCATCACCGGCGGCATCCCCGAGTACACCCGCGAGGGCGCCGCGGCCGCCGTCAAGGCCCGCGGCGGCAAGACCACCTCGTCGGTCTCCAAGAAGACCGGCGCGGTCGTCGCGGGCGACAAGCCCGGATCAAAATATGACAAAGCAGTCCAACTCGGCGTGCCGATCGTCCAAGGCGACGAGTTCGAGCGTTTCCTCGCCGAAGGGCTCCCGGAACCCGAACCGGACGATGACGGCTCCGACCCAGAATGATCACAAATCGATAACGATCCGTATTCAGGGGTGGGGGGAGCCTCGTTACTTCAAGGCAGAGTCATCTTGTGGAAGCTCGCCCCTTGCCGTGCCAACGGCCGGACCCGGCGCCCGAACGGGCCGCCGAGTCCGAAATCGACCTCGGGGTACCCTGCCGCCGACGAATGGATAACGGTTTCTGTTACGAGCATGTCGCGCCTGGTCACAAGTGTGCCGCATGTGCCCCCAGCGTTGTCTGGGAGCGGAATTCGCGATATGACAGAGGAGTCGGCCACGACCTGTCCGAGGTGATTCTGGCGCGTCACCGCGGAAGGCCGTGGCAGTGGGAGGAGCGATATGGCCACGACGCTCATGCGCAACACTGCGCCGAGAGAGCATCCGGGCCGGTATTACGGCTTCATGTCGGCGGTCGCCGTGTGCGCGGTCGTCGGCGCCGGTTTCACCGCCGTGCGCGAAGGCGCGCCCGCGAGCGGTTGGTTCGACGTGCCCTTCGCCTTCTGGCTCACCGCCGGACTCGCCCTCGTGGCCGAGTTCAGGCCCACCCGCTGGGGCGGGCTGTGGATGTCGCCGATCGCCTCGATCTACCTCGTCTACGTCCTCGCCACGATGATCACCTGGGGCTTCGTCCCCGCGCTGATCGTCCAGACGGGGGCGATCGTGGTGCTGTCCATGCAGATCAAGTCCTCGGCCTGGCGGATGGTCTTCAACGCCTCGCAGCAGGGCATCGCGCTGTGCGTCGGCTGGTTCGTGTGGCTCGGCATCGGCGGCGGCGAGGTCTGGAGCGGCAGCGTGGCCCAGCTGCTCGCGGTCTTCGCCGCGGGCACGGCCTGGACGCTGACCAGCAGCTCCCTGGTCGCGATGCGCCAGAGCCTGCGCACCCGCGTCCCGTGGCACGACCTGTTCTGGCAGTGGCTCAAGAGCGAATGGGCGCTGCGCGCTACCCAGGTCGCGATCGCGCCCATCCTCGCGACCGCGGCCACCGCGTCCTGGTGGCTGGTGGCGGCCTCGGCGATCCCCATCTTCGCCGTGTACCGCATCCTCCAGACCGCCGCCGACCGCGAGCGCGAGGCCGACAGCGACCCGCTGACGGGCCTGCTCAACCGCAAGGGCTTCCAGGAGTTCGTCGACGGCAAGCTCGCCGACGCCGCCGAGACCCACACCGCGGTGGCCCTGCTCATCCTCGACCTCGACCGCTTCGCCGACGTCAACTCCGCGCTCGGCCACGAAGTGGGCGACCAGCTCCTGGTCGAGCTCGCCAAGCGCTTCCAGACCGACATCCCGCCCGGCAAGGCCATTGCCCACCTCGGCGGCGACGAGTTCGCCTTCGTGTGGGGCGAACTCGACGGCATGACCGACCCGATGGAGTGCGCCCGCGAGATCCGCGCCCGCCTGGACGCCCCGATCGTCCTGGGCGACGCGAGCATCGAGGTGGACGGCTCGGTCGGCATCGCGGTCTTCCCCGACGATGGCCCCGACTTCCAGACCCTGTTCCGCCACGCCGACATCGCGATGTACGAGTCGAAGCAGCGCGCCTCCTCGTTCGCGCGCTACGCGCCCGAGTTCGACCACCACTCGCCCGAGCGGCTCCTGCTCCTGGGCGACGTGCGCCGGGCCCTGGACCACCCCGACGCGCCCGGCGTGAACCTCTTCTACCAGCCGCAGGTGCGCCTGGTGGACGGCGCGGTCATCGGGGCCGAGGCCCTGCTGCGCTACCACCACCCCGAACGGGGCGTGGTGAACCCGGCCGAGATCATCGAGACCGCCGAGCACTCCTCGGTGATGCGGATGCTCACCGAGCGGGTCGTCGACATCGCCCTGCGCCAGCTCCGGTCCTGGAACGAGTCCGGGTACGACCTGCGCATGGCCGTGAACGTCTCGGTCCGCGACCTCCAGTCGCCGGAGTTCACCGACTTCCTGACCGAGCGCATCGACGCGTACGGCGTGAACGCGGAGAAGCTCCAACTGGAGATCACCGAGTCGGCGCTCATGGCCGACCCGCGGCGCGTGGTCGTCAACGTGCAGCGCCTCTCCGACCTCGGCGTGGGCATCAGCCTCGACGACTTCGGCACCGGCTTCTCCTCGATGCAGCACCTGCGCCGGCTGCCGGTCACCGAGATCAAGATCGACAAGTCCTTCGTGACCACCCTCAGCGACGACCCGGACAACGCCGCGATCGTCTCCACCACGATCGACCTGGGCCGCGCCCTGGACGTCGAGGTGGTCGCCGAGGGCGTCGAGGACGAGAAGGTCCGCAAGCAGCTGGAGGGCTGGGGCTGCCACGCCGGCCAGGGGTGGCACTTCGCCAAGCCGATGAGCGCGGACGCGTTCGAACGCTGGATGGCCGACCGCCGCAAAGAGCGGTAGCGCCTGCCCGAGGAGTGTTCGCGAACCTCCCCGTCCGCGGACGCGCCCGGGTCCCACAAGGGAGTTTTCGGACACCCGCTGGCCTGTGCGGGAGGGTTCGCGCACCGTCTGGCCGATTGTCGGTGGCCTGTGTAAGGCTGTCTGCATGAACGTTGCACTCAACGACGAGGTGCTGGCCGAGTTCGAGCCGCACCGCCGCGAACTGTGCGCCTACGCGTACCGGATGCTCGGCTCCTCGTTCGAGGCCGAGGACGCCGTCCAAGAGGCCTTCACCCGGGCCTGGAAGTCCCACGGCGCCTTCGAGGGACGCTCCTCCCTGCGCTCGTGGCTCTACAAGATCACCACCAACGTGTGCCTGGACATGATCAAGGGCCCGCAGCGCCGGGCCCGGCCCATGGACCTCGCCCCCGCCTCAGACGCCGGCACGCCCCTGCCGGCGCCCGAGCCCGACTACATGTGGGTCGAGCCGATCCCCGACTCGATGGCCTTCGGCGCCGACCCGGCCGCCGCGGCCGAGGCCAAGGACACGCTGCGGCTCGCGTTCGTCGCGGCCGTGCAGCACCTGCCCGCCAAGCAGCGCGCGGTGATGCTCATGCGCGAGGTCCTGCGCTTCTCCGCGGCCGAGACCGCCGAGACCCTCCAGATCAGCCCCGCCTCGGTGAACTCGGCCCTCCAGCGGGCGCGCGCCACGATGGAGCAGGTCAACGCGCGGCCCACCGACGACTACTCGGTCGACGACGCGGAGGCGCGCAAGCTCGTCGACGGCTACGTGAGCGCCTTCGAGGCCTTCGACATGACCGCACTGACGGCCCTGTGCACGCAGGACGTGGCCCTCTCGATGCCGCCGTTCCCGCTGTGGGTCCAGGGGCACGCCGCCGTCGCCGAGTTCATGCTCGGCACCGGTTCGGCCTGCCGGGGCTCCAAGCTCGTCCCCGTGGGCGCCAACGGTCTCCCGGCCTTCGGCCACTACAAGCCGAGCGACGACGAGCCCGGCCTGTGGACGCCCTGGTCCATCACCGTCCTCGAGATCCGGGAGGGCAGGATCGCCGGACTCAACTACTTCCTCGACACCGCGCGGCTCTTCCCGCTGTTCGGCCTCGCGAGCGAGTACCGCGAGTCCTGAGCGGGCGACGGCCGCCCCGCGAAAGCGGGGCGGCCGTCGTACCCCCGACCTAAGCTCGCGGTATGGCTGTTCACTTCAAGATCTGCGTCGACTGCGCCGACCCCCACCTGCTCGCGGCCTTCTGGGCCGAGGCGATGGGCTACCGCGTGGAGGACCACTCAGAACTCATCGCGAACCTGCTCGACCAGGGGCTCATCGAGGAGGAGATCCTCACCGAGGTCGACGGGCGCCGGGCGTTCAAGGAGTTCGCGGCGGTCAACGACCCCGACGCTCCGCTGGACCCGGCGACCGGCAGGACCACGGGCATGCGCGTGCTCTTCCAGGTCGTGCCCGAGCCCAAGACCGTCAAGAACCGCATCCACCTCGACCTCCACGTCGGCATCGACAACATCGACGCCGAGGTCGAGCGCCTCGTCGCCCTCGGCGCGACGCGCCTGAGCGACCGCTTCGACGAAGGCGGCGCCACCTGGGTCGTCATCGGCGACCCCGAAGGCAACGAGTTCTGCGTCCACTCCTGACGGCGAAGGGCCGCCCCTGCGACGGCGGGGCGGCCCTCATCGTCTCCGGTTTCCTTGCGGCCCTTGTTACTGCGGGTACGGCATGTAGAACGGTTCCCATTGGTGGCCGTCGAGGTCGATGAAGGTGCGGCCGTACATGCCGACCTCGGCCTCCTGGACGCGCCGCTCCTGCTTGCTCGTCTCCTCGGTGCCGCCCGCCGCGAGGGCGGCGTCCGTCAGCTCGTCCACGGCCTCCCTGGCCGGCAGCGCCAGGGCGTACGCCGCCGCCGAGTACGTGCCGGTGTCGGCGATCGGGCGCTCCGCGAAGGTGGTGTAGAAGTCCTTGGTGAGCAGCATCAGGCAGATGTTGGCGTCCACCACCACGCAGGCGGCGTTCTCGTCGGTGAACTCGGGGTTGATGCTCCAGCCGAGCGCCCCGTAGAACGACTTCGCCGCGGCCAGGTCCGCCACCGGCAGATTCAGGAAGATCATCTTGGTCGCCATGGGCCGCTCCTTCGTTCGGGGGTTCCGGTGCCCTTCCCCGTTGAGACGAGATCCGCACGCCTGATTCATCGTTCGCGCGCAGGGAATCGCACCGACCGCCCGCCGACCGCTCACCGCCCGTTCGCCGACGTCTCGTCGCGCCCTCGCCGCAGGATGGCGACGCTCCGGCGACCCACGTCACATCGATGCTTCTCAGTGCCCCGCGCGCCTCATAGGTTCCTTGTAAACCCGTCACCGTGCCGACTCGCGCCAGACCCGAAGCCGACACGGCAACCCTTCAAGGAGGAAGGCCCGATGGCAACGCCCACTCGTGATGGACCCCCGCCCGAGGTCACCGACGAACAGCTCGCCGCCAAGTACGACGACCCCCGCTTCACCGAGCTCAAGCGCAGCCTGTTCCGGTTCATCGTCCCCGCCACCTTCGGTTTCCTCGCCTGGTACCTGCTCTACGTTCTCCTGTCCGCCTACGCCCGCGACTTCATGGGAACGGTCCTCTTCGGTCACATCAACGTCGCCCTCGTGCTGGGCCTCGGACAATTCCTCTCCACCTTCGCCATCGCCTGGGGCTACTCGCGCTACGCGGCCCGCCATTACGACCCCAAGGCGACCGAGCTCCACGACGCGATCCACTACGGGGAGGACAACTGATGGACATCCTCGCGCAGGCCGAAGGCACCGGCCGCACTCTGACGATGGTGCTGTTCCTGCTCACGGTGGCGATCACCATCGGAATCACCATCTGGGGCCACCGCTACACCCGCACCGCCACCGACTTCCACTCCGGCGGGCGCGGCTTCTCCGCGTGGCAGAACGGCTTCGCGATCGCCTCCGACTACATGTCCGCGGCCTCGTTCCTCGGCATCGCCGGGACGATCGCCCTGTTCGGCTACGACGGTTTCCTCTACTCGATCGGCTTCCTCGTCGCGTGGCTCGTGGCGCTCCTCCTGGTCGCCGAGATGCTCCGCAACACCGGCCGATTCACGATGGCCGACGTGCTCTCGTTCCGGATGCGCCAGCGCCCGGTCCGCACGGCCGCGGCCGTCTCCACCCTGAGCGTGTCGATCTTCTACCTGCTGGCGCAGATGGTGGGCGCGGGCGCGCTCATCGCGCTCCTGCTGGGCATCAAGGAGGGCCAGACCTTCCTCGGCATGGACGCCGAGACCGCCAAGATCGTCGGCATCGTCTTCGTCGGGCTGATCATGACCCTCTACGTCGCCCTCGGCGGCATGAAGGGCAACACCTGGGTCCAGATCTTCCAGGCCTGCATCCTCGTCGGCGGCGCCGCTGTGCTCACCGTCATGGTCCTGGGGCAGTACGGCTTCAACGTCTCCGAACTCCTCGGTGACGCCGCCGCCGCCTCCGGCCAGGCCGGGTTCCTCGAACCGGGCCTGCGCTACGGCGTGGAGGTCCCGGGCGACGCGGTCCAGACCATGTGGAACAAGCTCGACCTCCTCAGCCTGGGGATCGCGCTGGTCCTGGGCACCGCGGGCCTCCCGCACGTGCTCATCCGGTTCTACACCGTCCCCGACGCCCGCATCGCCCGCAAGTCCATCAACTGGGGCATCGGCCTGATCGGCGCGTTCTACCTCATGACGCTCGTGCTCGGCTTCGGCGCGGCCGCGATCGTCGGGGTCGAGGCGATCACCGCCCAGAACCCGGCGGGGAACACCGCCGCTCCGCAACTCGCCGAAGTCGTCGGCGGCGACGTCGGCGGCTCGACGCTCGGCGCCGTCATGCTCGCGATCATCGCCTCGGCGGCGTTCGCGGCGATCCTGTCGACGGTCTCGGGGCTGGTCATCGCCTCGTCCTCGTCGTTGGCGCACGACCTGTACAACAGCGTCATCAAGCGGGGCAAAGCCACCGAACGCCAGGAGGTCGGCGTCGCGAAGCTCGCTTCGATCGGCATCGGCATCGTCGCGATCGTGCTGGCGATCTTCGCCCAGAACCTGAACGTGGCGTTCCTGGTGGGCCTCGCGTTCGCCGTCGCCGCCTCCGCGAACCTGCCGACGCTGCTGCTGAGCCTGTTCTGGAAGCGGTTCAACACCAACGGCGCCCTCTGGGGCATCTACGGCGGCCTCATCGCCTCACTGACGCTGGTCGTCTTCTCTCCGGTGTTCTCCGGAGCCGAAACCTCGCTGCTCGGCGAAGGGGTCGACATCGCATGGTTCCCGATGTCGAACCCGGGCTTGGTCTCCATCCCGCTCGGTCTCGTCTGCGCCGTGGTCGGCACGCTGACGAGCGATGAGTCCCGTACCGATCGGTTCCAGACCCTCCAGGTGAGGGCACTGACCGGCGCGGGCTCGGAGCGGGCCGTGGATCACTGAGTCTGCCCCGGGGCGGGGAGGGCCGGGGCGGCCCTCCCCGCCCATTCAGCGCCCGCCGGGGGTTCTTCGGCGGGCGCTAATGTGCGCCACGTTACAGTGAGCAGGTGATAGCGAGATCCCCTCAACGCCAACGACGGCGCGCCGGCGGCGCGGCGACGCTGGCCGCCATGAGGCTCTCGCGCCAGATCGGCGAGGCGCTTGCCGACGGCCTCACCGACAAAGGCGCCCAGACCGCGTCCCGCCGGCTCGCTCGGCTCCTGGCGGCGGACGCGGTCGGACTGGCCGACTGCGAGCGCTTCCTGGCCGTCTCGGGGAACCTCGACGCCGAAGCGGCCCAAAGCCTCCTGGTGGAGACCCTCGACGTGCTCGAACCGGTCACCGCCCCGCCGCTGCGGGGCGCGCCGCTGGTGGTCTCGGGCGACGTCGTCGGGTGCCTCGTCGTCGCCGGGGACGTCTCCGACGCCGAACTCGCCGAGGCCGCGCACCTGGTCGCCTCGGCGCTCGACCACGCCGACCTCGACCGCTCCCGCGACCGCATCGCCGCCGCCGACCTGCGCACCCTGCGCGCCCAGATCTCGCCCCACTTCATGCACAACGCCCTCGCCGCCATCAGCGCGCACACCCGCACCGATCCCGAGCGCGCCCGCGAGCTGCTCACCGACTTCTCGGACTACCTGCGCTACTCCTTCGCCAACACCGGCGACTACGCGACCGTGGCCGACGAGCTCCAGGCGGTGCAGACCTACCTCGAGCTCCAGCGGGCCCGCTTCGACGACCGACTCGACATCACCGTGCGCATAGCCCCGGAGGTCCTGCCCGTGCCCATCCCGTTCCTGGTGGTCCAGCCGCTGGTGGAGAACGCCGTCCGCCACGGCTTCGAGTCGCGGCCCGGCACCGGCCACATCGCCGTGCGCGGCTTCTCCGAAGGGGCCCTGTGCGTCATCGAGATCGAGGACGACGGCGCGGGCATGGAGCCGGAGACGGCCAAGGCGATCCTGACCGGCAGCCGCCAGGGCGCCGGGCGCATAGGGCTGGCGAACGTGGACCGGCGCCTGCGGGCCGTCTACGGCCCCGAGTACGGCCTGTGGCTCGACACCGCGCCCGGCGCCGGCACCAAGGCCACCGTCAGGATCCCCCGCTACGCCCGAGGAGTGCACGCATGACCCGCACGCCCCGCCGAACCGCCATTCGCCCCCGATCCGAGCCGACCCGCCTCGCGGGGCCTCCCCCGAACCGGAGTGAACGCCGATGAACGCACTGCGCGTGCTCGTCGTCGAAGACGAGCCGTCGACCCGCGCCGAACTCGCCACCCAGCTCGCCGAACTGCCCAGCGTCGGCGACGTCGTCAGCGCCGCCGGCGGCGACGAGGCCGTCCGCCTCCTCGGCGGCGGCACCTTCGACGCGGTGTTCCTCGACATCGCCATGCCTGGCCTCACCGGCATGGACGTCGCGCGCATCCTCAAACGCCTCTCGGACCCGCCCGCGATCGTGTTCGTCACCGCCTACGACAACCACGCCGTCGAGGCCTTCGGACTCGGCGCCGCCGACTACCTCCTCAAGCCCTTCCGGCCCGAGCGCCTCGCCGAGGCCGTCGCCCGCATCGGCCGCCGACCCGGCCCGCCCGCGGCGGGGGACAAGGCCGACGACCTCGCCGTCGTCCAGGTCGAACTCGCCGGGCGCACCGTCTTCGTGCGCCGCGACGACATCGCCTACGCCGAGGCCCACGGCGACTACGTCCGCCTCCACTGCGCCCAGAAGGACACCGGCCAGGCCTCGCACCTGCTGCGCCAGTCCCTGACCTACCTCGAACAGGTTTGGGACGCCGCCGGATTCGTGCGCGCGCACCGGTCCTTCCTCATCAACCTCGCCGCCGTGACCGAGCTGCGCGTGACCTCCACGGCCGGGCTCGTGGCCGTCACCGACGCCGGCGAGGTCCCGGTGAGCCGCCGCCACTCCCGGCAGCTGCGCGACCGCCTCCTGGAAGCCGCGCGCGGCCGACGATGACCCCGACCCCCACCCGCCGCCACCCCGCATCGAGGGCCGCCCGCCCCTCCCCGAACCCGGGTGAACGCGGTCCGCACGCGACCGCACCGGAGCCGCCGTGAACCAGCGGACCCGCGTCACCAGCCCGCAGACCCGGCTCGCCCAGCGCCGGGGCTCCGACGCGATGGGGCGCCTCTCCCATCTCGCCGGCCGCCCGCCCGTCCCCTCCTCGGCGATCGACCTCGCCGCGGCCGAACGCGCCCTGCGCCGCCAGCGCCGCCTCGCCGTCCGCACCGCCGCCGCCCTCGTGCTCTCCCTGGCCGTGCTGCTGACCGCCGCCGTCCTCACCCCGGGCCGCCTGGGTTGGGCCGTCCTGTTCTTCGCGCCCTACCCGGTCCTGCTCGCCCTCGCCGCCGTCCACGTGCGCCGCGCCGAGCGCATCGAGGACGACCACCTCGCCGACCCCGAGGACGGGGCCTGATGCTCGGCCTGGCCTCCATCAGCCTGGTGCTCGCCGCCAGCGTCGTCATCGGCGTCTGGGGCGTGCGGGCCGCACGGTCCACACCGGACTTCCTGGTCGCCTCCCGCAGCATCGTGCCCGGCTGGAACGCCCTGGCCATCGCGGGGGAGTACGTCTCGGCCGCCTCGGTGCTCGGCCTGGCCGGCCTGCTGGTCAAGAACGGCGTGGGCGCGATGTGGTACGCCGTGGGCTTCACCGCCGGGTACGTGCTCGTCGCCGCGCTCGTGGCGGGCCCGATGCGCCGCAGTGGCGCCTACACCGTCCCCGACTTCGCCGAATACCGGCTCGGGTCGCCGCGCATCCGCCGCATGTGCGGCCTGGTCGTCCTCGTCATCATGCTGCTGTACCTCCTGCCGCAGTTCAAGGCCGCCGGCGTCGTGCTCGAACTCGTCTCCGGCATCCCCTACTGGATCGGCGTGGTCGGCGCCGGGCTCGTGGTCTCCTCGACCATCGCCGTCGGCGGGATGCGCTCGGCCACCTACGTGCAGGCCTTCCACTACATCGTGAAGCTCGCGTTCATCGCCGGGCCCGCGGTGTTCCTCATCGTCCTGGCCGGGTCCGACCGCCGCGAAGCCGCGCTCGAGCCCGTCTCCGCCGACCCCGACTGGGCCCGGCCGCTCCTTGACCTCGACGGCTCGGGCCACTCGCTGCTCGCCACGATCTCGGTCCTCGTCGCGACCACCCTGGGCGCCATGGGACTGCCGCACGTCGTCATGCGCTTCCACACCGTCGCGGGCGCCCGCGCGGCCCGCCGCGTCGCCGTCTCCGTGATCGTCCTGCTGAGCGTGTTCTACCTGTTCCCGATCGTCTACGGGCTCCTCGGCCGCGTCGTCACCCCCGACCCCGAGGAGACCGACGTCGTCCCCGTCCTCGTGCCGGGCGCCATCGCCCCCGGCACCCTCGGCGCGGTCCTGACCGCCCTGGTCGCCGCCGGGGCGTTCGCGGCGTTCCTGTCGACCTCCTCGGGCCTCCTGCTCGCCCTCGCCGGCGGCCTGTCGCACGACCTGTTCGGCGGCTCGCTCTCCCGGCTGCGCCTGGGCGTCGCCGTCGGCACGGCCCTGGCCGTCGCACTGTCGCTGCCCGCCGCCGAAGTCGACATCAACGTCCTGGTCGGCTGGGCCTTCGCGGTCGCCGCCTCGACCTTCTGCCCCCTGCTGACCCTCGGCATCTGGTGGCGCGGCCTGACCGCGACCGGCGCCACGGTCGGCCTCCTCGTCGGCGCGGGCTCCTCCACGGGCGCCGCGCTGGCCTCGGTGGTCCTGGACCTCGAACCGGGCGTCATCTCGATCCTGCTGTCGCAGCCGGCGCTGTGGACGGTGCCGCTCGCGTTCGCCACCATGGCCGCGGCCTCCCGGCCCGGCTCGGTCCCCGACTGGGCCAGCGACGCGGTGCTGCGCCTGCACGTGCCCGGCCGCTACTCCACCGGCGACACCGGGGCGATCCCGCGCGCCCGCCGCACCGACTGAAAACCGGTTCGACAGCCCGCCCTCGCCGGGCTATCGTGGGCCGCATGTCAGGGAGTCCCGGGTTGAACGCGTGCGTCGCGTTCGGCCCGTATTTCATCAGGCTGCGCGCGGCGGCCTAGGCCCTCGCCCGCATCTTCCACGGCGGCAAGCCGTTCCTTTGCGGTGCCTTCCACCGGCCTAGGCGAATCACAGGTCCTGATTCGACTACTCCGCACGGAGGACTCCCATGTCCCGCAGCCATTCCCGCAACGACCCGCGCGCCCGCCAGAATGCGTCGACCCGCAAGACCCTGTCCCAGAACTTCCTCACCGACTCGGCCGTGGCCCGCCGCCTCGTCGAGTCCTCCGGCGTCGGCCCCGACGACCTCGTCGTCGAGGTCGGACCCGGCGACGGCATGATCACCCGGCCGCTGCTCGCCCGCGCCCGCCGAGTGATCGCCTACGAGAAGGACCGCCACTTCGCCGAGCGCCTGCGCTCGAGGCTCGGCCACCACGAGCACTTCAGCTGCCACCTGGGCGACTTCCGGGACGCGAGCGAGCCCCGCGAGCCCTTCATGGTGGTCGCCAACGCGCCCTTCGGCATCACCACCGACATCGTCCGCTGGTGCCTGGACGCGCGCCGCCTCACCGACGCCACGCTCGTCACCCAGCTCGAGTTCGCGCGCAAGCACACCGGCGACTACGGCCGCTGGACCCGACTCGCGGTCACCGCCTGGCCCGAGCACCGGTTCGACCTCGGCATGAGGATCGGCCGCCGGCTGTTCCGCCCCGTGCCCGCGGTCGACGCCGCGGTGATCCACGTCCGCCGCCGCCAGAAACCCCTGCTGCCCGAGGCCGACCTGACCGACTACCGGGACCTGGTCGACCTCGGCTTCTCGGGCGTGGGCGGCTCGCTCTGGGCCTCGCTGCGGCGCGTCGTCTCCTCCCGCGCCGCCTCCGGCGCGTGCGCCGAAGCGGGCATCGCGCGCGACCAACCGGTGGGCCTGGTCCCGCCCGACCGCTGGATCACCCTGTTCAAAGCCCTCACCGAATAGGGGTCAAGGGGGTCGGGGGCCGGTTGCGGTTGCCGTTTAAGGTGGAGTCGCCCGGCCCCGGTACCCCCTTTTTGGAGCCTTTGATGAGCGAAGCCGTCTGGATCGAACTGATCAAGGTGCTCCCGGCCTTCCTCTGGATCGGCTTCGGCTTCATCGCGCTGGCCGTCGCCAAGCGCATCTTCACGCAGCAGGCCCCGCGCATGAGCAAGATCGAGACCCCTTGGGTCACCGTCGAACTCGCCCAGCAGGCCATCGAGCAGGCCGCCGTGCGCGGCCCCGCGCAGCAGCAGATCGCCGTCCCCGAACCGGACTGGTCCTCGCTGTTCAACGTCCCCGCGCAGCCCGTCCCCGCCGAGCCGCCCTACGCGGGCCCCGTCCCGGCCGGCCCCGCCTCGCCGCCCTACACCGAGACCGCCGACGCCGCAGAGGAGGACGAGGAGCCGTTCCCGACCGAGCCCCCCGCCGACCCGGCCGCCAAACCGCTCGCCACGCCGCCCGCCGACGGTCCCGCCGACAACGCGAACGCCGGCAAGAAGCACGACGACAACCCCCCGGTCCCCATGACCGAGCCGCAACCCACGCAGCAGGTCCCGCCCGTCTACCCGGTGAGCGGAGCCGCCTCCGGCGGCTCCTACTACGGCCAGCCGGTGCCCGGCAGCCGATCCCGTTACGCCGCAGCCGCACCGCTGCCGCCGTACGCGATGCCCTCCGCCTACCAGCGGCAGCCGCCGTCGGCCGACCAGCGCGGTCTGCGCGCCGCCACCCGGCTCGCGCTCTCGGCCGACCTCCTCCAAGGCGGCGCGATCCTGTGGGCCGACGACCACCCGGAGTGGAACGAGCCGCTCATCCGCCTGTTCCGCACCGCCGGGATCACTGTGGACGCCGTCGTCTCGACCGCCCGGGCGATGCTGGCGCTCAAGGACCGCTCCTACGACCTGGTCATCACCGACCTGCGCCGCATCAACGAGGCCAACGGCAGCTCGGCCGGCATCCACCTTCTCGACCAGATGATCGCCGTCGGCGTCCCCACGCCCGCGGTCCTCTACTCCTCGCACCCCAACGCCGAACTCCATCCGCGCGTCGTCATCACGACGAACAGCCCGGAGAAGCTGGTGGACACCGTGGTCGACATCGTGGGCACCCGCCGCAGCCAGCAGGCGCACACCGGCCAGACCTGGCTCGACCGCCTCAAGGGCAACTAGGGCCTTAGTCGAGTTCCTTGGCGAAGTGGAACGCCGCGATCGTCATCCGCTCGCGCATGTAGAACCGGTGCGCGTCACGGCGGTGCGTGCCCGAGTCCAGATGGAGCGCCGTGCAGCCGAGTTCGCGGCCCCGCTCCTCCAGATACCCCAGCAGCGCGCGCCCCACCCCGGTCGAGCGGGCCTCGGCGGCGGTGACCAGATCGTCGACGTACAGCATCCGCAGCCGGTTGGTGTTCGCCACGACGCGCCAGCCTGCCACCCCGACGCAGCGGCCCTCGTCCGTGTAAGCCCCGGTGAAGCGCAGCCCCTGCCCGTACCCCTCGTCGTACACGCCGACGTAGGCCTCCGCGGTCAGATCCGGGCGCAGTTCGCGCAGCACCGGCAGCAGTTCGGCGGTGATCCGGGCGTCGCCGGGCTCGATGTCGATGATCTCCATGACCGCATCCTATGGACGCGGAGACCGGTTCAGTCCTCGGCGCGGTCGAGGCACGCGCCGATGCCGTCGAGGACGAGTTCGAGTCCGGCGCCGAAGAACTGCTGCGGATCCTCCGCGCAGCCGGCCTCGTAGATGTACCGCTCGTAGACCGGGAACCGCCCGGTGGCGAGCATCCACTGCAGCTGCGGCCCCAGCGCCTCCTTGACCGCCTGGCGGCTCTGCACCTGGCAGACCTCCATCATGTCGGACATCGCAGCCTCGTCGCCGACCGCGCCGTGGACGTACGCGTCGACCGTGCGCACCGCCGTCATGATCCCCTCGACGTCCAGGCCGCGCCCGTCGAGCGAGGCGAGCGCCCGCTCCATCGCCGCGAGCCGGTTCGGCGTCGGCGACATCGCCACGTGCGGCGGGAGCTGGGCGAGCCAGCGGTGGCGCCGCATGAGGTCGCGGGTCTGGAGGCCGAACGCGCGCAGCACGTCCCGCCACTCGCCCTCGGGGATCGCCAGTTCGGCGTGCACCTCGTTGACCATGAGCGCGAGCAGGTCGTCCTTGCCGTTGACGAACCGGTACGCGGCCATCGGGGCGACTTCCAGCGCCGTCGCGAGGTTGCGCATGGTGACCGCTTCGAGGCCCTGGTCGTCGGCGATCGCGACCGCCTTCGCGGCGATGATCCGCCCCGACAGGCGCTGGCGGGGCGCGCGGGCGGGACGTTCGAGGCGCTCCCAGAGCGTGACCGGTTCGGTCTCGGTCGCCTTGTCCGCCATGGCCGTCACCTCCGGGCTCGTCGTCACACGGTAGCAGTGGTGGACACCGTCTCCTTCAGTGTACGTTGTATCTGTCAGATACGATGTACACAAGGAGTTCTCCGTGAACGACAGCCGCCCGAGCACCGCGGTCCGAGCCGAACGACTGCTCGCCCGCCCGTACGCGATCAACGGCCTCCAACTGCGCAACCGCGTCGTCATGGCGCCCATGACCAGGGAGTTCTCGCCCGGCGGCATCCCCGGCGAGAACGTCGCCGCCTACTACGCCCGGCGGGCCGCCGGAGGCGTCGGGCTCATCGTGACCGAAGGCACCTACATCGGACACGAGAGCACCTGGGCCGGCAAGAAGGTCCCGCGCGTCCACGGCGAAGAGCAGCTCGCGGGCTGGAAGCGCGCGGTCGACGCCGTCCACGAGGCCGGCGGCACGATCGCCGCGCAGCTGTGGCACGTCGGCGCCGCCCGCGACCCCGGCTCGGGCCCGGTCCCTGAAGCCGACGTGCTCAGCCCCTCAGGGCTCGACCTGGCAGGCAACCCCAAGGGCCGCGCCATGACCGGGGCCGACATCGAAGCCGTGATCGCCGCGTACGCCCAGAGCGCGGCGGACGCCGAGCGGATCGGCTTCGACGCCGTCGAGATCCACGGCGCCCACGGCTACCTCATCGATGAGTTCCTGTGGGCCGGCACCAACCACCGCACCGACGCCTACGGCGGCGACCTCGCCTCCCGCACCCGCTTCGCCGCCGAGGCCGTCGCGGCCGTCCGATCCGCCGTCTCGCCCGACTTCCCCGTCCTCTTCCGCTTCTCGCAGTGGAAGGGCGGCGCCTACGACGCCCGCCTCGCCGACACCCCCGGGCAGCTGGGCGAGCTCCTGGCCCTGCTCACCGACGCCGGGGTCGACGCGTTCCACGCCTCCACCCGCCGCTACTGGCTCCCCGAGTTCGACGGCTCCGACCTCAACCTGGCCGGATGGACCAAGAAGCTCACCGGCAAGCCCGTCGTCTCGGTCGGCTCGGTCGGCCTCGACAGGGAGTTCACCGGCCCCCAGGGCATGGCCTTCACGCCCGGCTCCACCGGCATCGAGAAGCTCCTCGACCGCATGGAGAACGACGAGTTCGACCTCATCGCGGTGGGCCGCAGCCTCATCGCCGACCCCGACTGGCCCGGCAAGGTCATGCGCGGCGAGGCGACCGAGGTGTTCGCGATCAACCACCTCCAGTCCCTCGCCTAAGGCCTGATCGAGCATCCCGGGCCGGGGATGCTCGGCCATGACTCCGGCCCGCGCGGGCCCGCACCCGCGCGGGCCGGACCCTCACTGCGGCGCGAAGATCTTCGCCCACTCCAGGACACGCTCGGCGACCTCCGGCGGCTCGGCGTCGTCGGTGTAGACGACCGCCTCGAACTGGGCCCGGTACACCTGCGCGTCCTCCAGCGCCAGCGTGATCTGGTCGAGGTTCCAGCCCCTGGCCTGGAGCCGCCCCGCCCGGACCTCGTCGGCGCAGTCCAGCAGCAGATGCGCGGTGGCCCCGTCGACGTCGCTCGGCGTGTCGGGGCTGAAGAACAGCACCGGGTGCCCCGCGCGGCGCGGCATGTCGGTGATCCGGCGCCACATGCGCCGGTAGGCGGGCCAGATAGGCTCGGCCTCGGGCGCGGCGATGAGTACGCCGAGAAGCCGGCCCTCCTCCAGCAGCTCGTCGATGTCGATCACCACCATCCCCTCGGCGACCGCGACCAGCTCCCTGAACACTGTGGACTTCCCTGCGCCCGGGGCGCCGGAGACCGCGAGCAGCGGTGCGAGTTCGGTTCTCATCTCCCCAGTCTCGCAACACCGCGCGCGGCCGCGCAACCGCTCGCCCCGGCCCGCCGAACCCCTGCGGCGCCCGTCGCCCCTCGCCCGCAAGGGATCTCGTCCGCGGTTACGCCGAAGCAACACCGCCGTCCCTAGCGTGGTGCCGTCGCCTCCGCTGCGTACCCGCGGAGGCGGCGCCAATCCATGCGACCGACACGAAGGAATCCCATGCGAAGAAGCGAACACCGCTCCACGCGGCGAACCCTGCTCGGCGCCGCCGGCGCCGTCCCGGTGGCCGCGGGCATCGCCCTCACCGCCGACGCGGCCCACGCCGACCCGGGGCGCGTCCCCAAGAGCCTCAAGCCCGGCGGCGAACTCGACCGGCACGTCCGGCAACTCGCCGAGAACGGCCAGTTCTCCGGCACCTTCGGGGTCTACCACCGCGGCCGCAGGACCCTGCGCCGCTCCTACGGCCTGGCGAACGTCGAGGCCGGCGTCGCGAACGAGGACGACACGATCTACGCCCTCGCCTCGGTCACCAAGGCCCTCACCGGCCTCGCGATCGGCCAGCTCGTGGAGCGCGGCGACGTCGCCTACCACCAGACCGTCGGCCACTACCTCGACGGCTTCGCCGCCGAGGTCGCCGACCGCGTCACCGTCCACCACCTGCTGACCCACACCTCCGGCCTCGGCGACTACATGCGGCTCGACGGCTACCTGGACGAGGCCGCCGAGTGGGCGAGCGAGGCGGAGTGCTGGGACGGCCTCATGCGCTATATCCGCGAGGACACGCTCCAGGCCGCCCCCGGCACCGGCGACGTCTACAGCAACACCGGGTTCTCGATCCTCGGCGCGATCATCGCGGCCGCCTCCGGGCAGACCTACTACGACTACGTCCGCGAGCACGTGTTCGCACCGGCGGGCATGGCCGACTCGGACTTCTGCACCAGGCCCGAGTGGACCGAGAACCCCCGCATCGCACACCCCTACGCGCCCATCGGCGAGGAGGGCGAGCGCATCGACGTCGTCGCCGACCACGTCTACCTCGGCGGCCCGGCCGGCGGCGCCTTCTCGACCGTCGACGACATGCACCGCCTCACCGCCGCGCCCGCCGCGCACGACCTCATCGGCGCCGAGCACCTGCGCCTGCTGACCGGCGCCTCGTCGCCGAAGCCGCCGCTCGGCGGCACCGACACCGCGTTCGGCACCTACTTCGGCCCCGGCGCGATCACCAACGGCACATGGGTCCACCAGATCAGCGGCGGCTCGAACATGGGGTTGTCGGCCGACCTCCAGTGGTTCCCCGACGACGAGTGGACCGTCGTCGCGCTCAGCCACTGGGAGCAGCGCACGTCCGGGCCGGTCGTCGCCGAGTCGCGCGAGATCATCGCCGCCCTCTGACGACGCGACCGCCTCCGGGCGGCCGCGACCGGCCCGCCCGGCCGCGGCCGCCCGCCCGGCGCGAGCCGCATCACCGTTTAACCGATTGCCGGTTGTCACACCCTCCCTTTACGCTCGGCAAGTGAGGTTCCTCCGCGCTCCCGAACTGCCCATGGCCGACCCCCTCAGACCCGACGGTTCGAGGGGGCGCCCGACGCAACCGCCGATCACGCCGTGGCGGTTCCTCGTCTGGGTCGCCACGCGCCGCAAGGGCCTCATGACCGCGGCGCTCATCACCTCCGGCATCGCCCTCGGCTCGCTCCCGGTGCTCCCCTTCTTCCTCACCGGCGCCGTCGACTACGGTCTGCGCGAACGCGACTGGGGCGCCCTCGCCGGCTGGTCCCTCGGCATGGTCGGCGCCGGGCTCGTCACCGCCGCGATGATCGTCTGGTCCCACCGCCTCACCGTCTACTGGCGCATGGACGCCTCCTACCGGACGCTCCAGCTCGCCACCCGCAAGGTCAACCGCCTCGGCGACGACCTGCGCCGCAAGGTCACCACCGGCGAGGTCGTCTCGGTCGGCGCCACCGACATCAACCGCATCTCCTGGGCCGTCGACTCGCTCTCGCCGACCGCCGGCTGCATCATCGGCCTCGTCGCCGTCGGCGTCCTGTTGTTCAACACCTCGGTCGCCCTGGGCCTGACGATCTTCATCGGCGTCTTCATCGTCGGCCTCGTCACCGGCCCGGTCCTCAACAAGCTCCAGGACCGCCAGGAGGCCTACCGGGAACGCGTCGGCGACATCACCAACCGCGCCTCCGACATCGTCTCGGGCCTGCGGGTCCTGCGCGGCATCGGCGGCGAGGCCCGCTTCACCGCCTCCTACCGCAAGGACTCCGAGGCGCTGCGCGAAGCCGGGTACAAGGTCGCCGCGCCCCAGGCGTGGCTCAACGCCCTCGGCGAAGGCACGCCCGCGATCCTCCTCGGCGTCGTCATCTGGATCGCCGCCCGCCAGGTCGCCGCGGGCGACCTCACGCCCGGCCAGATGGTCGCCGCCTTCGGCTACACCAGCGCGCTGCTGCTGCCCGTCCACTGGCTCATCGGCTGCACCTACCGGATCATCGAGGGCCGCGTCGCCGCCGCCAAGATCTGCGAACTGCTGAACACGCCCGAGCGCGAAGCCCCCGCCGCGACGCTCCCCGGCCCCGCCGCGGGCGCCGGACTGCACGACCCCGAGTCGGACCTCACCGTGGCCGGCGGCGAACTCCTCGCCGTCGCCTCGGCCGACTCCGAGCAGGTCGCCCGGGCCTTCGACCGCCTCGGCGGCTACACCGAGTCCGAGGCCCGCTTCGGCGACGTGCCCGTCGCCGACCTCGACCGCGACGAACTGCGCCGCCGCGTGCTCGTCGCCGACCACGACGCCTACCTGTTCGCGGGCACCCTCACCGCCGCGATCGCCGCCCGCGACGGCGGCGACCGCGTCGACACCGCGATCGAGGCCGCCTCCGCCGCCGACGTCGTCGAGTCCCTACCGCACGGCCTCGACACCGAACTCGACAACCAGGCCCGCACCCTCTCCGGCGGCCAGCGCCAGCGACTGCGACTGGCCCGCGCCATCGCCGCCGCCCCCGAGACGCTCCTGCTCCGCGAACCGACCTCCGCGGTCGACTCGCACACCGAGGCCCGCATCGTCGAGCGCCTCGCCGAGGCCCGCACCGGCCTCGCCACCGCGGTCGCCACCACCTCGCCGCTGTGGCTCGGGCGCGCCGACCGCGTCGCGTTCGTCCAGGGCGGCAAGGTCATCGCCACCGGCAGCCACCACGACCTGGCCGCCGAGCACCCCGACTACCGCGCCCTCGTCTCCCGGGAGGAAGCATGAGCACCACCGCACCCGAGCGGACCGCCGCCGGCCAGCTGCCCGTGGCCGACACCCCGGCCGTGCGCCGCGCCTTCGTGCGCCTGCTCCTGTCCGAGAAGCGCCGCGCCGCGGTCGCCGTGAGCCTCCACCTGGTCGCCGCCGTGGCCGCCGCGGTCGCGCCGCTGCTCCTGGGCGAGATGCTCGACCGGCTCACCGCCGGAGACGCCGGGGCGATCGACCGCCTGGCCCTCGGCCTGGTCGCCTCCATCGTGCTCGTCGTGGCCTTCACCTGGGCCGGGACGTTCGTGTCCCACCGCCTCGGCGAGCGGCTCTCGGCCCGCATGCGGGTCCAGTTCGTCGACCGCGCACTGAAACTGCCGATGCCCGTGGTCGAGCAGGCCGGCTCCGGCGACCTCATGACCCGCTCCTCGGCCGACGTCCCCGAAGCCGGGGTCCTCTTCCGCGACGGCCTCCCGCAGATCACCGTGTCGGTCCTGAAGGTCGTGGTCTTCCTCGCCGCCATGTTCATCGCCAGCCCGCTGCTGGGCCTGTGCATGTTCGTCGTCGTCCCCCCGCTGGTCGTCGGCACCCGCTGGTACCTCAAGCGCGCCCGCAACGGCTACCTCGCCGAACGCGAGGCCGAATCCGCGATCGGCGACACCATCGGCGCCTCCGCCGACGGCGCCCGCACCACCGAGGCCTACCGCCTGCGCGAGGCGCGCGACGGCGCCGGCGACGCGACGGTCTCCCGCCACTGGGCCGCCGCGCGCTACACCCTGTTCCTGCGCAGCGTCTTCTTCCCGTTCCTCGACGGCGCCTACGCGCTCCCGACCGCGGCGGTCCTGCTCGTCGGCGGCGCGTTCTACTTCGACGGCACGATCACCCTCGGGACCGTCGCCGCGGCCGCGGTCCTGACCCGCCAGATCATGTTCCCGATCGACCACATCCTCATGTGGGTCGAGAAGGTCCAGCGCGGCTTCGCGGCCATGTCCCGCATCGAAGGCGTCGCCGAGGCCGAGGACACCGGGGACGGCGCGACCAGCGAGCGCCCGGTCGACGGCACCGTGGACCTGACCGACGTCCGCTACGCCTACCCGACCAGCCCGCGCGACGTCCTCCACGGCGTCACCCTCAGCGTCCCCGCCGGCCAGCGGCTCGCCGTGGTCGGCCCCTCGGGCGCGGGCAAGTCCACACTGGCGCGGCTCATCTCAGGGTCCGACGTGCCCCGCGAAGGGCGCGCCGCCATCGGCGGCGTCGACGTCGCGGCACTGCCGCTGGACGAGCGCCGCAAGCGCGTCACCCTGGTCACCCAGGAGCACCACGTCTTCACGGCCTCCCTGCGCGACAACCTGATCCTCGCCAAGGCCGACGCCACCGACGCGGCGCTGAACGCGGCGCTCGCGGCCGTCGGCGCCGACTGGGCCTTCGACCTGCCCGAAGGCCTCGACACGCCCTTGGGCGGCAAGGAACGCGAGCTCGACGCGGCGAGCGCGCAGCAGATCGCGCTCGCGCGCATCATCCTGGCCGACCCCGACGTGGTGATCCTCGACGAGGCCACGGCGATGCTCGACCCGCGCGCCGCCCGCGACACCGAGCGCGCGCTCGCCGCTGTCCTGGAGGGCCGCACGGTGATCGCGATCGCCCACCGGCTCCACACCGCGCACGACGCGGACCGCATCGCGGTGGTCGAGGACGGCCGCGTCGCCGAACTGGGGAACCACGACGAGCTCATCGCCCTCGACGGGCACTACGCGGCGCTGTGGCGCGCGTGGCACGGCGACGAGGCGGACCGCGGTCCGCAAGGCGCGCAGCGCCGCAGGTCGGGGGAGCAGGACGAGTTCGCCACGGCAGGGAACGCCTTGTAGCGCAACATCGCAGAAAGCGGCGGGTACGAACCAGGCCCCGGGCCGAAGCCCGGGGCCTGCACTGGCTCGAGAACACCACCACAAGTCGGAACACCCACCGACTCGTTCTTAGCAAGGAAACAGAAAGGAAACCAGGAAACCCGTTCCGAACCAGTATCGAGAGACTATCACGTCACATTCGCCGTGGCTAGAGGGTCATATCCACCCTGCTCGATCGGTGACAACCGCTTTTCGCGCAGTCTTCATCACAGGGCCCGGCAAGCCCTCTCGGACCGGGCCCACACCGGCCGGTGCCCGCCTCGGGCCCCCGCCGTGCACGGCCTAGACTCGACTGGTCTTCCCGCAGCTAGTAACCGTTAGGAAACACCTGTCGTGAGTACGATTTCACGCGAGGAAGTCGCGCACCTGGCGCGGCTGGCCCGCCTCGAAGTCACCGATGACGAGCTCGACGCCTTCGCCGGCCAGCTCGACGTCATCCTCGAATCGATGAAGACGCTCGCCGAAGTGAACACGGACGGCGTCCAGCCGACCTCGCACGCGGTGCCGCTGGTGAACGTCTTCCGGGAAGACCAGCCCCAGCCGTCCCTGTCCCGCGAGGCCGCCCTCTCCGGCGGCCCCGACACGTTCGAGGACCGCTTCCGGGTTCCGCGCATCCTGGACGAGGAGGCCTAGCGCATGAGCCGCATCATCGACAAGACCGCCGCCGAGCTGTCCGCCGACATCCGCGAGGGCCGCCTCACCTCGGTCGAGGTCACCACCGCGTTCCTCGACCGCATCGACGCCGTCGACGGCACGATCAAGGCGTTCCTGCACGTCGACCGCGAAGGCGCGCTCGCCACCGCCCGCGAAGTCGACGCCGACATCGCCGCGGGCAAGGAGACCTTCGCGTTCGCCGGGGTCCCCATCGCGATCAAGGACGTCGTGGTCACCAAGGGCCTGCCGACCACCGCGGCCTCGAAGATCCTCGAAGGCTGGATCCCGCCCTACGACGCGACGATCAGTGAGCGCATCAAGGCCGCGAGGATGCCGATCCTCGGCAAGACGAACATGGACGAGTTCGCCATGGGCTCCTCCACCGAGTACTCGGCCTTCCAGAAGACCCTGAACCCGTGGGACACCGGGCGCATCCCCGGCGGCTCCGGCGGCGGCTCGGCCGCCGCGGTGGCCGCGAAGATGGCCCCGGTCGCCATCGGCACCGACACCGGCGGCTCCATCCGCCAGCCCGGCGCCGTCACCGGCACCTTCGGCGCCAAGCCCACCTACGGGTCCAACTCCCGCTACGGGCTCATCGCCTTCTCGTCCTCACTGGACACTCCCGGCCCGGTGGCGCGCAACGCCCTCGACGCCGCGATCCTCCACGAGATCATCTCCGGCTACGACCCGCGCGACTCGACCTCCATCGACGCGCCGGTCCCGCCCGTCGTGCGCGCCGCCCGCGCCGGCGCGAACGGCGACCTCGCCGGCGTCAAGCTCGGCGTCGTCAAGGAGTTCGCCGAAGGCTCCGACGCCGCCGAACCGGGCGTCATCGCCGCCTACGAGGCCGCCGTCGAGCAGCTCGTGAAGCTCGGGGCCGAGATCGTCGAGGTCTCCTGCCCGTCCTTCACCTACGCGCTGCCGACCTACTACCTCATCGCCCCGTCCGAGGCCTCCTCGAACCTGGCCCGCTACGACGGCGTCCGGTACGGCCTGCGCACCGGCGACGACGGCGAGCACTCGCTCGAAGAGGTCATGAGCCTCACCCGCGAGGCCGGCTTCGGCCCGGAAGTGAAGCGCCGCATCATCCTCGGCACCTACGCGCTCAGCGCCGGGTACGTGGACGCGTTCTACGGCAAGGCCCAGCTCGTGCGCACGCTCATCAAGCAGGACTTCGAGAAGGCCTTCGAGCAGGTCGACGCGATCATCAGCCCGACCACGCCGTTCATCGCCTTCGAGTTCGGCGAGCGGATGGACGACCCGTACCAGATGTACCTCGCGGACCTCTACACGATCCCGACGAACCTGTACGGCGGCCCGGCCGTCTCGGTGCCCGTCGGGCTCTCCGAGGGGATGCCCGTCGGCCTCCAGGTCATGGGCCCGGTCATGGGCGACGACGTCGCCTACCGCGTCGCGGCGGCCTACGAGTCCACCCAGGACGCACTGCTGGCCGACACCGCGCCCGAGCCCGAGCCCGAGGGGAAGTAGCGACATGACCAAGCTGAACGACTACGACAAGGCCGTCGAGACCTACGAGCCCGTCCTCGGCCTCGAGACCCACATCGAACTCGACACGAACACCAAGATGTTCTGCGGCTGCTCGACCGTCTTCGGCGCCGAGCCCAACACCCAGGTCTGCCCGGTGTGCCTGGCCCTGCCCGGCGCCCTCCCGGTCGCCAACAGGGCCGCCGTCGAGGCGACCATCAAGATCGGCCTGGCCCTCAACTGCCACATCGCCGAGTGGACCCGCTTCGCCCGGAAGAACTACTTCTACCCGGACATGCCGAAGAACTTCCAGACCAGCCAGTACGAGGAGCCCCTCTGCGAAGAGGGCTACGTCGACGTGGTCGTGGAGGGCAGGGAGTACCGGGTCGAGATCGAGCGCGTGCACCTCGAGGAGGACACCGGCAAGACCCTCCACGTCGGCGGCGCCACCGGGCGCATCCACGGCGCGACCGAGTCCCTCGTGGACTACAACCGCGCCGGCATCCCGCTCGTGGAGATCGTCACCAAGCCCGTGCCCGGAACCGGCGCCCTCGCCCCCGAGGTCGCCCGCGCCTACACGGCCGAGCTGCGCGACATCGTCCGCTCCCTCGGCGTCTCCGACGTCCGCATGGAGCAGGGCTCCCTGCGCTGCGACGTCAACCTCTCGCTGAACCTCCCCGGCGACGGATGGGGCACGCGCACCGAGACGAAGAACGTCAACTCCCTGCGCTCGGTCGAGCGCGCGGTCCGCTACGAGGTGCGCCGCCAGTCCGCGCTCCTCGACGCGGGGGAGCGGATCTTCCAGGAGACCCGCCACTTCCAGGAGACCACCGGCGAGACCCGCGCCGGACGCTCGAAAGAGGAGGCCACCGACTACCGGTACTTCCCCGAGCCCGACCTCGCCGTCATGGAGCCCAGCCGTGCATGGGTCGAGGAGCTGCGCGCCGGCCTCCCCGAACTCCCGCGCAAGCGCCGCGAACGCCTCCAGGCCTCGTGGTCCCTGGGCGACAAGGAGATGCAGTCGGTCGTCAACGCCGACGCCGTCGACCTCATCGAGTCCACCGTCGCCGCCGGGGCCACGCCCTCGGGCGCCGTCAAGTGGTGGCTCG
Organism: Glycomyces harbinensis; assembly: GCF_900101745.1. Lineage (GTDB taxonomy): Bacteria > Actinomycetota > Actinomycetes > Mycobacteriales > Micromonosporaceae > Glycomyces > Glycomyces harbinensis. Next base: position 112,161 of record NZ_FNAD01000012.1, read on the forward strand.
GCGAGCTGTCGCGCCGCGCCAACGAGAACGGCGACGAACTCGGCGCGCTCCAGATCACGCCCGCCCAGGTCGCCCAGCTCCAGGGCATGGTCGACGACGGCCGCCTCAACGACAAGCTCGCCCGCCAGGTCATCGACGGCGTGCTCGCCGGCGAGGGGGACCCGGCGGACGTGGCCGCCAAGCGCGGCCTGGAGGTCGTCTCCGACACCGGTGCGCTCGAGGCCGCCGTCGAGGAGGCCATCAGTGCGAACCCGGCCGTGGCCGACAAGATCCGCGGCGGCACCCACGCGGCCGCCGGCGTCCTCATCGGCGCGGTCATGAAGGCCACCAAGGGCCAGGCCGACGCGGGAACGGTCCGCCAGATCATCCTGGACAAGCTGAGCTAGGGGGTGGCTGGGGAGCCCGGACGGCCGTTATCCGGCCCGTTTGCCCGCTCGCTTCGTTGTCGGCCCTCCAGATACAACACCGGTATCTGGAGGGCCTTCCGCCTTGCGAGCGAACAAACGGACTCGGATACCGACTCGCCCGGGCTCCCCAGCCACCCCCTGTTCACCATCGCGAGGGCCGGGTCGTCAGATCCGGCCCTTTTGCGTTCACTGTCCGTTCAGTCCCAGTGTGAGCCGCGAGTCTTTGGGAACCCCAGAGAGCGACGTTCTTCACAGCGCATTGCTACCCTGGAGACCGCAAGCTTCATTCCGACCCGAGGAGGTGAGGGCCATGGGCGACGACCCCGGATCCAGTCGAGATACCGACGCGTTCTTCCCGATTTCCCTTTACCGTGCCCCGCGTCCTCTTAGATTGAAGCGGGCGGCCTGACCTGCGGCGACTTCCGCACATGCGTTGGGGGCACGGCCCTTTCCTCATGTTATGGAGGTGGCTGACATGGCACACACCATCCAGCCCATTTCGCCCGCGGCCGTCGACGAGCTCGCGGCGCTCCGACTGGAACTCGCCGACTTCTCGACCGTCGAACTCGCCGAAGAGCTCCCGCGCATGGACCTGGCCGACCAGGCCGTCCGGTTCCGGCTGCTCTCCAAGGACCGCGCCCTCGCCGTCTTCGAAGAGCTCGACCCCGTCCACCAGCAGGAACTGCTCGACGGGCTCAAGACCGACACGGTCCGCGAGCTGCTCGAGTCGATGGAGGCCGACGACCGGGCCAAGCTCTTCGACGAGATGCCCGCGAAGGTCACGACCCGCTTCCAGTCCCAGCTGAGCGCCGCCGACCGGCGCACCACCGCCCGGCTGCTCGGCTACGAGCCCGAGTCGGCCGGACGCATCATGACGCCCGACTACGTGTCGCTGCGCGCCTCGATGACCGCCGCCGCGGCCATCGAGCGCATCCGGCACCTGCGCGAGCGCCCCCGCCACCTGGACGTCCTCCCGGTGACCGACGGGCACCGCAAACTCCTCGGCACCGTCACGCTCGCCGACCTCGTCAGCGCCGACCCCGACGTCCGCGTCGCCGAGCTCATCGCCGACGAGCACTACCAGGTCTCCACCGACACCGACCAGGAGGAGGCCGCGCGCCTCATCCAGGAGGCCAACCTCAACGCGCTGTCCGTGGTCGACCACGAGGACCGCCTCGTCGGGATGATCACCTGGGACGACGCCATGGAGGTCCTCGAAGCCGAGGACACCGAGGACGCGGTCCGCGCCGGCGGTTCCGAACCGCTGGAGCGGCCCTACCTCTCGGCGGGCGTGTTCATGCTGGCGCGCAAGCGCGCCGTGTGGCTGCTGGTCCTGGCGGTCTCGGCCTCGCTCACGGTGACGGTGCTGAACTACTACGAGACCTACCTCGCGAACGTCACCGTCCTGGCGGTGTTCATCTCGCTGCTGACCGGCACCGGAGGGAACTCCGGGTCGCAGGCGTCGGTGACGATCATCCGTGCCATGGCCGTCGGCGAGGTCCGCTTCTCCGACGCCTTCCGGATCACCTGGCGCGAGTCGCGGGTGGGCTTCCTGCTCGGCGTCATGCTCGCCGCCGTCGGCGGTCCCGTGGTCGGCCTCGTCTACGGCTGGGACATCGGGCTCATCATCGCCCTGACGCTCCTGGTCATCTGCACCTGGTCGACGTTCGTCGGCTCGCTGCTGCCGCTGGTGGCGAAGAAGATCGGCATCGACCCGGCTCTGGTCTCGGCCCCGATGGTCTCGACCCTGTGCGACGCGACGGGCCTGCTCATCTACTTCTCGGTCGCCGCCCTGATCCTCGGACCGGCGCTGACCGGCTGAAACCCCAAGGAGCGCAGAGGAAAGGCCCCGACGCCGTGCCGCGTCGGGGCCTTCTCCGATCTCGGGGCGGGCCCGCCGACCGCCCGGTTCAGTCCTGCGGCGGCGCGCTCGATTCCTCGGTGCCCTGGATGTCGGCGTCGCTCACCTGGTCGTCGGTGGGGATGACGGTGCGCTCGAGCGTCACGTCCGTCTCGGTCCCGGAGCCGACCGAGATCGAGTCGTACGCGGTGAGCGCCTTGGTCGTCGGGTCGAAGTAGAGGACGTCCATCTCCATCCGCATGGGGTCCTCGGACTGGAAGTTCCGCAGCCCGGCCGCGCCCGTGGAGCCCTCGACCATGAGCGTGGTGCCGTCGCCGAGGTCGTGGACGGCCCGCTCGTGGGTGTGCCCGGCCAGGACCAGCGGCACCACCCCGGCCAGCGGGTCGGCCATCGGGGGCTCGTGGACCATCGCCACGTCGGCCCCGCCGGCGTCCTCGATCGCGTCGGCCAGGCGCTCGCCGGACTGGGTGAGCATCTGCTGGGCGTACTCGCTGGAGGGCTGGCTGCCCTTGTCGGGAGTGAACCTCGGGTCGGCGACGCCGGCGAAGTCCAGGCCCGCGATCTGCTGGACCTCCCCGTCGAGCACGATCACGTTGTCGTAGGCCGCGAGCGCGGCGACGGTGGTCGCGGAGTCGTGGTTGCCCTTGACGAACACGTACGGGACCTGGATCTGCTCGACGCCCTGGGAGAAGATCTCGGCCTCCTGCTCCGAGCCCCAGTCGTTGAGGTCGCCGGTGTCGGCGACCGCGTCGATGTCGAACTGGCCGACGACCGACTCCATGAGGTGCCAGGCGGAGGGGTTGAGGTGGATGTCGGAGACGTGGAGGACCCGGATCGAGTCGTCCTCGATGCCCAGCTGCGGCATGTCCATCGCCAGCGCGTAGAACTCGGAGATGTTGGTGACGAACTTCTGGAGGTTCGCGACGTACGTCTCGTAGTTCACGGCGATGTCCTCGGCATTGCCGACCACGCTGGGGGCGTAGGCGAGCAGGCCTTCGTACCGCGGCTGCGAGATGGACTCGGTGCGCAGCGTTGAGGCCGCGTAGCCCATGAGGGACGCGGTGACCGCGAGCGAGGTGAGGCCCGTCAGGAGGGTCCTGCGGAAGGTGCGGAAGGCGAGGGCGCCGACCAGGAGTCCACACAGGGTCACGATCGCGAGGGCTTCGACGACGACGCGGACGACCGCGTCGGTGACGTCGGTCGCGAGGCTCTCGGAGGCGGCGGTGACGCCGCCGGGGGTGTTGATGATGGCCTGGGCGGCAACGGGGTCGACCGAGTCGAGCTTGAGGTTGAGGCCGATGGGGCCGTCGTGGCTGTCGAAGGCGACCTCGCCGAGCGGGGGGATGGTCACGACGGTCTCGCCGTGGAGGTCGGGGTGCAGGGCGACGGTGGTGTCGAACGGGCCGATGTCGGCGCTGGTGCCGCCGACCAGGGCGAGGCCGCCGGCGGCCGAGGCCGTCCCGACGAACAGGACCGCGACGGCGAGTCCGGCCCGGCGCGCCCGCTGGGAGGCTCTGAGGCGCGACCAGCCCGTCCTCGTTCTGCGCCACAAGGAGCCCGCGCCGCGTCGAGCGGTGCGGGCGGCGTCCCTGGTGCGGTGCAGTGCGGCGGCGAGCCGGTCGTTCATCTAGACCCTTCCTTGTGCGGCGTAGCTGGTCGTGAAGCGGATGATGCGGTCGTCGGCCTCGTTCGCGGTGCAGCCGCGCTCCTCGATGCAGCGGCCGTCGCGGTTGGAGGTCGTCACCCACAGCATCCCGTCGGGGCCCATCGCGACCGATCGTAGTCGACCGAATTCGTTGACGACGGAAGCTTGGGGCTCCTCCGCGGGCGCGCCCGACTGGTCGAATCGGACGATCCAGAGGCGCTGTCCGCGCAGGCAGGCGGTGACGAGCGCGTCCTCGAGGAAGATCGCGCCCGCGCAGGAGGCCTCGAAGGGCTCCCAGGTGAGGACGGGGTCGACGTAGGCCTCGTCGCCGGCGTCGTCGCCCTCGAACATCGGCCAGCCGTAGTTGCCGCCCGGTTCGATGCGGTTGACCTCGTCGGCGATGTCCTGGCCGAACTCGGTGGCGTAGAGGTCGCCCGCGGCGTTCCAGGCGAGGCCCTCGATGTTGCGGTGGCCCGAGGAGTAGACGGGGGAGTCGGCGTCGGGGTTGCCCTCGGCGGGCTCGCCCGCGGTGGTGATGCGGAGGATCTTGCCGCCCAGGGATTCCGGGTCTTGGGCGGTGTCGCCTTGGCCGGCGTCGCCGGTGGCGGCGTACAGGAACCCGTCGGGGCCGAACTCGAGCGCGCCGCCGTTGTGGTTGGGGCCCGAGGGGATGCCGGTGAGGACCGGTTCGGGGGCGGCGTCGGACTCGAGGTCGAGGCGGACGATCCGGTTGTCGCCGTCGCCGGTGTAGTACGCGTAGACCGCGTGGTCCTCGGCGTAGCCGGGGGAGACGGCGAGGCCGAGGAGGCCGCCTTCGCCGTCGGCGTCGACGTCGATGCTGCGCAGTTCCTCGGGGGCGCCGACCGTGCCGTCCTCGGCCACCGTGATCGCGAGGATGCGGCCGGTCGAGCGCTCGCCGACGATCGCGGTGCCGTCGGGCAGGAAGTCCAGGCCCCAGGGGACCTCGAGGTCTTCGGCGACGACGTCCATGAACGAGGCGGGCGCCTCGGGGGAGCCCGAGGGCGTGGGGAGGTTCGGCGGTTGGCCCGTCTCGGGCTCGGGAGGCTCGCCGAAGGAGCAAGAGGCGAGCGTGAGTGCCGCGGCGGTCGCCGCCGCGGCCGAGAGCAACCTGCGCATGCGCACAAGACTATAGGCCGGGCCCGGTGGCCCCGTCCGGTCCGCGCCCGGCCCATTCGCCCGCTCGCTGCGTTGTCGGCCTCCCCGATACAACCCCGGTATCGGGGAGGCCTTCCGCCTTGCGACCGAACGAATGGACTCGGGCGCGGCCTCGCCCGGGACCACCGGGCCCGGCCTGGCCACTCCCGGCAACGTGATCACGCTGCTTTCCATGGCGACGAGGGTCCCCAGCGGGGAGCGGGCTAACCCCCGGAGCAATCGTTTACGCTGGGGCGCGTGAAGGTTTGGATCGCTCATGAGGAGGGCCGCGCGCTGCTCGGGCCGCTCCCGGCAGGTGTCGAGGTCGAGGTCTACGACGGGCGCGGCGACTACCCTTCCGATCCGGCGGCGCTCGACTTCTGGGTGCCGCCGTTCCTGGCCCGCTCGAAGGTCACGACCCCGCTGCTGGACATGACCTCGCTCAAGGCGATCCAGCTCCTCAGCGCCGGCGCCGAAGTGTGGGTCCCGGTCGTGCCCGAGGGCGTGGTCCTGTGCGACGCGCGCGGCGTGCACACCGGCGTCACCGCCGAGTGGACCGTCGGCGCGGTCATCGCCTCGATGCGCGGCTTCGACGTGTTCGCGCGCAAGCAGCCGCGCCACGAGTGGAAGGTCGAGTGGACCACCACCGTCGTGGGCAAGCGCGTCCTCATCGTCGGCGCGGGCGACATCGGCGAGAAGGTCGGCGAGGTCCTCACCGTGCTCGGCGCCGAGGTCGAGAAGGTCGCCCGCTCGGCCCGCCCCGGCGTCCACGCCATCGACGCGGTCGACGCGCTGCTGCCGGACTTCGACGTCGTGGTCCTGATCCTGCCGCTCACCGACGCGACGCGCGGCCTGGTGGACGCGAAGTTCCTGTCCCGCATGAAGGACGGCGCGCTCCTGGTGAACGCCGCGCGCGGCCCGATCGTGGACACCGACGCGCTCGTCGCCGAGGTCGCCTCCGGGCGGCTGCGCTGCGCGGTCGACGTGGTCGACCCCGAGCCGCTGCCCGAGGGCCATCCGCTCTGGGATCTGGAAGGCGCCCTGATCACCCCGCACGCGGGCGCCTCGGTGGACGGCACCCTCGACCGCGCCTATGCGCCCGTGGGGCCCCAGATCCGCCGCTTCGCGAACGGCGAGCCCCTGGAGAACGTCGTCGCCGACGGCTACTAGGGCCTGTCCGCGTCGGCGGTGCGCAGCTCCTGGCCGCCGATCCTCAGGACCTGCGGGAGGTTCTCGGGCTTGAGCGGGTCGAGGCGGACCTGGGACTGGTCGTCCAGTATCGCCGCGACGCCCTCGTCCCCGGTCGCGAAGCCGTCGATGTGCTTCCATGCGATGGTGCGGCTGGTGAACATGCCGCGGATCGAGATGCCCTCGGCGGTCACGTCGACGCCCGAGCGCCACGCCCACATCGAGAGCGCCACCGGCGCGAGGAACAGGACGACCCCGAGGGCCACGGAGAACGCGCCCCACACCGGCTGCTCGAGGATGAGCGACAGGGCCAGCGGGGCGACCATCAGCCAGGCCACGAAGGCCGCGCCGGTGATCGCCGCCGAGCGGCGGATGCGCAGGCGCCGTCGCGAAACGGGGGCTTCGGTGCTCGTCATGGGACCAGCCTGACACACCCGAACGCGTGGAATGCGAAGAGCCCAGTCCGTTTTCTGGTGGATTGTCGCTTGACGCGTGGGCGCGACGTGACACGATCACCTCAACGGCAGCCGATCGAGCCTGGTGGGGGTGGTGATGGCCGTCAAGATCACATTCCGTCCGACGTCCCGTCAAGTCCTCGGGCGGGCGCTGTTCCTGTCGCTCCTCTCCGTCGTGGTCGCCCTCGTCCCGGCCGCCGGCTACATGCTGGCCGTGGGCCACTGGTACCGCCTCACCCTCCTGGGCCTGGTCCTCGTCGCCGCCGCCGTCGCGCTGGCGGTCGCCTACGCCGGAGCCAGGAGGCACGGCGTCGTGCTCGACGAGCGCGGCATGCACCCGCTCGAAACCGAAGCCGCCCAAGGGACGCCGCGCACCGAGCGGTACGCCGCCTGGACCGACATCGCCGACATCCGCGCCGAGCGCCGCGCGGGGCGCACCGTCCCGGTCGTCTACCTGACCGACCCCCGGCAGCGGCCCTGGCGCCTGCGGGCCCCCTACTCCGGCCGCGCCCTGTCGTCCGACGACGCGCTGGACGAGAAGATCTTCGTCATGCGCAGCCTCTGGGAGGGGTACCGGCGCGGCCTCCCGCCGCAACGCGAGCACTATTCAGGGCATCGACCGACGTCACTGGACGAATGACCGAAACTTTCGAAACAGTTCAGTTGCAGGTCAACGGAATGCGATTGCCATCGTGACCCTATCGTGACCTTTGTGGCGACTTACCAGCCTTGACGCTGTTTTGGTGTTGCCGTAGTCTCACCGCTATTACCGAAAGTTTTCGGAATTATTCCGGAAGTCGATCAGTACTTTCGGTACTCGCACGGAGTCGTGCAGGGCTCCGTCGCACCCCTTTTTGGCGCAGCCCGCGAGTGCGACCGGCGGCCTGCGCGCGACCACGGAAGGAGCGCTCGCCGATGAGCACTCAGCAGCCCCGCCAGCACCCGTTCGGAAACCGATCGAAACCGGAGGGGAAGACCCTCCCGTGGCCCGACCCGGCACTGAGCCGCCGCGGACTCGTCTTCACCGGCAGCGCGGCCGTCACCGCCGCCGCGGCCGGATGCAGCTTCTTCTCCACCGACCCCGAGGGCGAGGGCGGCGGAGGCGACAAGGGACCCGAAGCCCCCATGCTCGCCGAGCGCGTCGAAGCCGGCGACCTGCCCCCCGTCGAAGAACGCCTCCCCAAGGAACCGCTGGTCGTCACCGCCACCGAGTCCATCGGCGCCTACGGCGGCACCTGGACCTCGGCCATCACCGGATCCGCCGACGGCCCCTGGCTGTGGCGCACCGTCAACGACGGCCACCTGCTCGAGCGCTCCCGCGAATGGGACGAGATCCTCCCCAACATCGCCACCTCCCTGGAGCCGAACGAGGACGCCTCCGAGTTCACCGTCGTCCTCCGCGAGGGCGTCAAATGGTCCGACGGCGAGCCGCTCACCACCGCCGACGTCGAGTTCGCCTACAACAGCGTCGCCCTCAACCCCGAACTGACGCAAGGCTTCCCGACCGAACTCTCCTCCACCGACGGCACCCCGGCCGTGCTCGAGATCGTCGACGACTACACCTTCACCGTCCGCTTCTCCGGACCCAAGCCGCTCTTTCGCGAGGACATGGCCGTCGGCGTCTCCGGCCAGCGCTTCACCATGTACCCCCGCCACTACCTCGAGCAGTTCCACGTCGACTTCAACCCGAACGCCGACCAGGAGGCGATCGACGCGGGCTTCGACGGCTGGGTCGCCCGCTTCACCTCCCTCGGCAACCTCTTCAACTTCCAGTGGGAGAACGCCGAACTGCCGAGCCTGCTCCCGTGGATCTGCAAGAAGCCGATCTCCGACGCCGACTACGCGCTGTTCGAGCGCAACCCGTACTACTGGAAGGTCGACGAGGAGGGCAGCCAGCTCCCGTACCTGGACGAGGTCCGCTTCAACATCATCGCCGACGTCGAGACCATGTTCGCCCACGCCATCAACGGCGACTACGACTTCCACTCGCGCCACTTCAACGACAACTCCCACCGGGCCGACGCGGTCGACAACGAGGGCAACGGGAACTACACCGTGGTCGACCTCGAATCGACCTACTCCACCGACATGAACATCGCGTTCAACATGAACCACGAGAACGCCGCCCTCCGCGCGGTGTTCCAGGACAAGCAGTTCCGCGTCGCCATGTCGCACGCCATCGACCGGCAGGAGCTCATCGACGTCCTGTGGAACCGCGTCGGCGAGCCCGCCCAGGCCGCGCCCCGGCCCGAGTCCCGGTTCTACGACGAGGCGTTCGACACCCAGTACCTCGAGTTCGACCCCGACCTCGCGAACCAGGTGCTGGACGAGGCCGGGTACACCACCGGCTCCGACGGCGTGCGCACCGCCGCCGACGGCACGCGCCTCGAGTTCACCGCCGCCGTCGCCGACGACGCCCTCCTGGGCACCGTGTGGATCAACGCCCTCGACATGATCGTGGACATGTGGGCCGCGGTCGGCGTTCAGCTCCACGTCGGCAGCCAGCCCCGCGAGAACTGGCAGAACCTCGTCAACGAGGGCGACTTCGACCTGACCGTGTGGACCGGCGACGGCGGCCACATCGACGAGACCAACTCGGTCTACTGGTACATGGCCGCCGGGCCCGGCGGCGGGGCGTTCTTCGCCCGCCAGTGGTCCGAGCTCTACACCGCCGGCGCCACCGTGGACCCCTTGATCGTGGAGCCCCCCGCCGCCATCACCGAGCAGTGGGACCTCTACGACCAGTTCAAGTCCGAACCCGACGAGGCCGCCCGCGACGAGATCTTCAAGCAGATCCTCGCCATCGCCAAGGAGGAGTTCTTCGCGATCGGCACCGTCCGCGGCCAGGGCGCCTGGGCGGTCGTCACCAACCGGCTCAAGAACGTCGGCGGCTCGATGCCCGAGAACCCCAGCTACGGGACGCCCGGCCCCGCCGCGCCCGAGCAGTGGTACATCGACGAGAACTAGCGGGCTGAGGAAACGACAGTGGTTCGATACCTGGGTCGCCGCGTGCTCTACATGGCGGCGACGCTGCTGGCGATCTCGCTGGTGGTGTTCGTCATCATCAACCTGCCGCCCGGCGACTACGTGACCGCCCTCCAGTCCCGCTACGCGGTCCAGGGCCAGGGCCTGAACCCGCAGGACCTCGAGAACCTGCGGGTCAGGTACGGCCTCGACGGCAATCTGCTGCAGCAGTACTGGCACTGGTTCACGCAGATCGTCGTGCACGGCGATCTGGGCATGTCCTTCGAGCACGAGAAGCCCGTCGCCCAGGTCATCGCGCCGCGCCTGGGCTGGACCATCGCGGTCTCGGTCATCACGCTCCTGGTGACCTGGGCGCTGGCCTTCCCGATCGGCGTCTACTCCGCCGTCAAGCAGCACTCGGCCGGCGACTACGCCGTGACGACCGTGGGCTTCCTGGGCCTGGCGACGCCGAACTTCCTGATCGCGCTGGTGTTCATCTACTTCAGCGTGACCTGGTTCGGCTCGGTCCCTTCTGGACTGTGCTCGCCGGAGTGGTGCGACGCCGCGTGGAACCTCGGGAAGCTCCTGGACCTGCTGGGCCACCTGTGGATCCCGATGATCGTCATCGGCACCGGCGGCGTCGCGGGACTCGTGCGGATCATCCGCAACAACCTCCTGGACGAGCTGCACCGCCCCTACGTCACGGCCGCGCGCGCCCGCGGCGTCCCCGAGGGCGCGCTGCTGCGCCGCTACCCGCTGCGCGTGGCGCTCAACCCGTTCGTGTCCACGATCGGCTGGATCCTGCCGCTGCTGCTGGTCGGCGACATCGTCGTCGGCCAGATCCTGAGCCTGCCGACGCTGGGCCCGATCCTGTTGGGCTCCTTGAAGAGCCAGGACATGTACCTGGCCGGCTCGATCATCATGGTCCTCAGCGTGGTCACCGTCATCGGCACACTGATCTCGGACCTCCTGCTCGGCTGGCTCGACCCCCGCATCCGACTCGGACACCAGAGGTGACGCCCCGATGAGTCCGCAACCCGCGCCCCTGGAAGAGGGCGAAGGCATCCCGCCCGAGAACTCGGCCGAGGCCGTGCGCACCCGCGCCCCCCAGCGCAAGCTCGTGTGGTGGGCCTTCAAGAAGCACAAGCTGGCCCTGGTCTCGGCCTGGCTGCTCGCCGGCATGCTCGTCGTGATCGCCCTGTGCGAGTTCATGGCCCCGTTCGACGACCGCCACCGCGACTCCGAGTACACCACCGCGCCGCCCCAGGTCCTCAAGCTGTGGGACACCGACGGCCCCGAGGGCTTCCGGTGGGGCCTGCACGTGGACGGCTACACGTCCGAACAGGACCCGCGGTCCCTGCGGATCACCTACGAGGCGAACCCCGAGGACCGCGTCGAGGTCGGGTTCTTCGTCAAGGGCGAGGCGTACGAGCTGTTCGGGCTCATCCCGATGGACCGGCACCTCATCGGCCCCAAGGACGTCGACGACCCGATGTACCTGTTCGGGACCACGACGGACGGCCAGGACCTGCTGAGCCAGCTCGTCTACGCGACCCGCGTCTCGGCCTCGGTCGGCATCATCGGCGTGCTGCTGGCGTTCATGCTCGGCATCGTGCTCGGCGCCGTCTCGGGCTACTTCGGCGGGTGGATCGACAACGCGGTGCAGCGGCTCATCGAGCTGATCATGGCGGTCCCGTCGATCCCGCTGTGGCTCGGCCTCGCGGCCGCGCTGCCGACCCAGATGGGGCCGGTGGGCCGGTACTTCATCATCACCACGATCCTCGCGCTCGTGGCGTGGACGGGCCTCGCCAGAGAAGTGCGCGGGCGGTTCCTCGCCCTGCGCAGCGAGGAGTTCGTGACCTCGGCGCGGCTGGACGGATCCAGCCACGGCCGCGTCATGTTCCGGCACATGCTGCCCTCGTTCTCCTCGCACATCATCGCGGCGCTGTCGCTGTCGATCCCGGGCATGATCCTGGCCGAGACCGCGCTGTCGTGGCTGGGCATGGGCCTGCGCCCGCCGGCGGTCTCCTGGGGCGTGCAGCTCCAGGACGCGAGCAAGTGGAGCGTCCTGTCGGGCGCGCCGTGGCTGCTCATCCCGGGCCTGTGCGTGGTGCTCGTGGTCCTGGCGTTCAACTTCGTCGGCGACGGCCTCCGCGACGCCGCCGACCCCTACAAGCACTAGGTGAGGGCGATGGAGCAACCACTGCTTGAGATCTCGGGGCTGCACACCAGCTTCGACACCTTCGACGGGAAGGTCCGCGCCGTGGACGGCGTCGACCTCGCCGTCCACCCCGGCAAGACGCTCTGCGTGGTCGGCGAGTCCGGCTGCGGCAAGTCCGTGACGGCCCGCTCGATCCTGCGCCTGATCGAGGACTCCGGGAGCATCGACGCCGGGACGGTCACCTGGAACGGCGACCTGATCGACGGCACCGGCGAGGCGTTCGACGTGCTCACGCTGGACCCGGGGGACAAGCGGCTCCAGAAGCTGCGCGGCGGCGACGTCGGCATGATCTTCCAGGAGCCGGCCGCCTCGCTGCTGCAGTTGCGGACCGTCGGCGCGCAGCTCGTCGAGACGCTGCGCCTCCACACCGGACTCGACAAGAAGGCGGCCCGCGCCAAGGCGATCGAACTGCTCGACACCGTGGGCATCCCCGACGCGGCCCGCCGCGTCGACGCCTACCCGTTCCAGCTCTCCGGCGGCATGTGCCAGCGCGTGATGATCGCGATCGCCTTGTGCGCCAACCCGTCCCTGCTCATCGCCGACGAGCCCACGACCGCGCTCGACGTGACCACGCAGGCGCGCATCCTCGACCTCATCCGCTCGCTCCAGGCCGAGCACCGGATGGCGGTCATGTTCATCACCCACGACCTCGGCGTGGTCGCCGAGCTCGCCGACGAGGTGGCCGTGATGTACCTCGGGCGCGTGGTGGAGCGCGCGAGCGTCGAGGAGCTGTTCGCCGATCCCAAGCACCCGTACACGAAGGCGCTGCTCGCCTCCGTGCCGGTGCTCGGTCGCGACCGGGGCCGGGACCTGCCGACGATCCCCGGGGCGGTCCCCAGTCCGCTGCACCGGCCGAGCGGCTGCTCGTTCCACCCCCGGTGCGCCGAGGCGATCGCCGGCACCTGCGACGTCGAAGCGCCGCCCGAAGTGGACTTCGGGAACGGCCGCACCGCCGAATGCGTGCTCTACGAGACCGAAGGGGTCCGGGCATGACCGAACCGCTGCTGGAGATCCGCGACCTCCACGTCCGCTTCCCGGTGCGCCGCAACCTGCTCGGGCGCACCACCGTCGAGAACCACGCCGTCTCCGGCGTCGACCTGACCCTCAAAGCGGGGGAGACCCTCGCGCTCGTGGGTGAGTCGGGGTGCGGCAAGACCACGCTCGGGCGCACCATCGTGGGCGCGCAGAAGGCCACGAGCGGCTCGATCCTGTTCGAGGGCAGGGACTTGACGGCGATGGGCGGGCGCGAGCGCGCGCCGCTGCGCCGCCAGATCCGCATGGTCTTCCAGGACCCGTTCTCGTCGCTCAACCCGCGGTTCACGCTGCGGCAGATCATCGGCGACCCGCTGGTGGCCACCGGGGAGGCGCGCGGGTCGGAGCTGGAGGACCGCATCGCCGAGATGATGCGGCGCGTGGGCCTGAGCCCGGACTACATGGACCGGTACCCGCACGCGTTCTCCGGCGGGCAGCGCCAGCGCGTCAACATCGCGCGGGCGCTGATCGTGAACCCGCGCCTGGTGGTCGCCGACGAGCCGGTGTCCGCTCTGGACGTCTCGGTGCGGGCGCAGATCCTCAACCTGCTCAGGGAGCTCCAGGCCGAGTTCGGCCTGACGTACCTGTTCATCTCGCACGACCTGTCGGTGGTCGAGAACCTCGCCGACCGCGTCGCGGTCATGTACTTCGGGCGGATCGTCGAGCTCGCCGGGACCGCCGACCTGTACGAGCGCCCGCGGCACCCGTACACCGAGGCGCTCATGTCGGCCGTGCCGATCCCCGATCCCGCCCTGAAGGGCCGCGGGGGCCGCATCCTGCTGCCCGACGAGCTGCCGGACCCGGCGAACCCGCCGCCGGGCTGCGCGTTCGCTCGCCGCTGCCGCTACGCCGAGGAGGGCCGCTGCGACACCGGGACGATCGAGTTGCGGGACGGCGCCCGCTGCGTGCGCAGCGGCGAACTCGACCTGCAGGGCATCGTCGGCACCCCGTCCTGATGCGCTTTCTGCACCCGTGGCCTCCCGCCGAAGGGCACCGAGGCGAAGTCTGGTGCACCGCGACCCGCCCCGTATGCCTCGGAGCCCTCCTCACCGGAAAGCCCTGGGCCCCAGCCCGAATCCTCGAACCCGGAGCGACCGCGGTCCTCCGCGAGCGCCGACCCGGCCGCCGGGGGCGCGGGCCCGTCCGCCGCTCCGGCGACGATTACACGGCCCGGTCGTGCAGGGCCGCGTCGAGCTCGCGGCACCGGAGGTATTTGGCCACGCGGTGGAAGTCGAACGCCCCGATCGTGTCGTGCACGTCGACGTCGACGCCGTCGAACCGCTTGCTCATGCCGCCGGGTGGAACGGCGACCAGATCCCCCCGGTCCGCGATGTTCACCCAGCGCCCCACTCCGGGAGGCCGGGCGCCGAGCGCCCCGACGGGCGCGGGGGTGAGCCGTCCGAACACCGTCGGCATCGCGAGCGGGGAGCCCAGCGTGACGAGCAGCGGCACCTCGATGCCGTACTTCCACAGCGCCTCATAGGCGACCACCGACCCGAGCGAATGGGCGATGACGACCTCCGCCCCTGCCAGTTCGGAGGCGACGCGGGCGAGCACGTGGTGCTTCGGCGTGAAGGCGCCCTCGACGCGCAGGAACGCCGCCACCTCGGGGAAGAAGGCGCTGAGGAATCCGAACGCCGCCGCGGGCGAGAGTGCGACGGCGTCGGCGAGCCTGCTCGCGGCCAGCCGCAGCAGCCAGGTCGAGGATCCTTGGGCGCCTTCGGGAATCCAGTCCTTCAGGAATTCCAGGAACATGGACTCCGCGTCCTGGTCGAGCTCGGGCCCGCCCTGCCGTCCGGGAGGTTGGAGCAGATCCGCGTAGTACGCGACCCGCACGTCCGCGTCCGGTTCGGATGATCGGCGGAACGGCGACCCGGCCAGTGCCGCCGCCCATTCCCGGGTCTTGACCTGTGCGGCCAGGACGGGGGGCTCGGGGAGGTAGTTCCCGATGCCGTGGACGCCCACGATGCGGCCCATGGGACTCCTATCGGCCGGTGTGGTCGTACATGAGGACCTCGTCTCCCGCCGCGGCCACGATCGCGCCTTCTGCGCTGACGGCCACCGCCCTGCACGGCGCGGGCAGCAGGATCGTTCGGATCAGGGCGTGCTCGGGATAGGTCAGATCCCAGACCCGGATGGTCTCGTCACGGCTGCCGGTGACGGCGATCGGCTTGCCGTCGACCGCTCCCAGCGCCACCGCCGTCACCTCGTCGGTGTGTCCGCGAATCGGGCTCCCGCGCCGGGAGCGGGAGGCGAGGCTCCAGACGAGGGCGACGCCGCCGCTGCCCGCGCCGATGGCCACCGGTTCCTCGCCGATCGTCCCCAGCGCCAGCGCGCTCAACGGGCCGGTCTGGTCGAGGAAGGTGCCGGAGATCGTTTCGCCGCGCAGGCTCCAGGTGTGGACCTGGCCGTCGTTCATGGCGCTGACCGCGATCGGATTCCTGCCCCGGCGATCGAACGCCACCGCCGTCACCAGGCGGCGGAGGTCGTCCCCGACGTTCCCGTCGGACGAGCCCGACCCGTCGGAGGCGTCGCCCGCGCCGGGCCGGGAGTCGCCCGTGTCGGAGGCCCGCCCGACACCGCACAGGTCGGTCCTGGCGGCGGACAGCGGCGCGAACGCCCTCGCCGAGCTCGGGCCGCCGCGGGCCGGGGCCTGAACGGTCAGGTCCCAGTACGAGGCGGTTCCCGCGCCGCTGACGATCGCGGCCACGGGACGGTCGCCGAACCGGGTGAAGGCGACCGCGTTCACCGTCCCGGTGTAGCCGGCGAGCGTTCCGATCTGCTTCCAGGAGTTCAGGTCCCATACCCGGGCGGTTCCGTCGCGCGCGGTGGTGACCGCCGCTGGGCCATCGTGGAGACGCCCGAACGCCACCGCGGTCAGGTCCTTGGCGTGCCCCGTCAGCGGCGGGCCGATCCGCGTGCCGGAATGCAGGTCCCACATCAGCGCGTTCGGCTCGCGCGCGATGGTGAGGGCGACCGGACGATCGCGGAGGAGGCCCAGCGCGATCGACTCGACCGGGCCGGAGTGGCCGGAGGTCTCCCGTCGCGGCCGGCCGTCTCCGGTGAGGTCCCAGATGCGGGCCGACTGGTCCACGCTTCCGGTGAGCGCGATCGACTGGCCGCCGGAGTTGCCGAGCGCGACCGCGGTCACGTAGTTCGTGTGTCCGGTGAGGACGTTCTCGCGGCGGCGGGCCTGAAGGTTCCAGACGGTGGCGGTGTTGGTGTCGTCGGCGATGATGACCGCGGGCGCGTCCCCCAGGTACCCGAGGGCCACGGAGACGACGTTGCCGCCGCCGAGGCCGGTGAAGGCGCCCGGAGCGACCGGCTCTCCCAAGAGGTCGGTGGCCGTGCCCTCCTGCAGATTCCAGACCAGGACCGGGCCGTTCATGCCGCCCGTCACGGCGAGCGCGGTCCCGTCGACCTTGCCGAAGGCCACGGTGTTCAGCAGGCCGTTGCGCCCGTCGAACTCATTGGTCTGGGAGCCGTCGAGCAGGTTCCAGACCCGGAGTGTTCCGTCCCAGGCGGCGGACAGCGCCACCGGGACCCGGTCGACGGTCCCGAACGCCACGCCGCGCACGGTGCCGGTGTGCCCGCGGAGCACCCGGCTCTCCCGGTCCGCGATCAGGTCCCAGACGCGGACGGTCTGGTCCCACCCGCCGGTGACGGCGATGGGCGCGCCCTCGATGTCGCCGAACGCGATGCTGTGGACGGCGCCGACATGTCCTGAAAGGACGCGAATCTGGCGACTGGTCTGCAGGTCCCAGACTCGCGCGGTCCCGTCGAGACTCGCGGTGAGCGCGATCGGGATGCCGCGCAGGTGCCCGAACTTCACCGCGGTCAGCTGATCGGTGTGGCCGGTGAGGCTGGGACCGAGCTGGTCGCCGGTGGCCAGGTCCCAGATCCGGCCCGTCTGGTCCCAGCTCGCGGTGAGGGCGACGGGGCGCCGGTCGAGGAGGCCGAACGCGATGTCCTCGATCCGCCGGGTGTGGCCGGTGAGCGTTCCGGCCAGCGACGAGGTGATCCCCTGTCCGAGGACCCAGCGGGGGTTCCACAGCTGGTCCGGCTCGGACACGCTGGGGCGTTCCATCTTGACGCGGATCTGGTCGCGGCGCAGGATCTCGTGCCGGTCGCGGAGGTCGCCCGCCGACGCGTGCGCCGTGGCGCTGGTGCGGTAGGCCGTGGCCGCGAGCTGCGACCGCGCCCCGCGGACGTGCCACAGCATCGGCAGGAGGTTCTCCGCGTTGGCGTGCAGGAGGAAGTCCTCCTGGAGCACCAGCTCGTCGAGCAGTTCGCCTTCGTAGGCGTGCTCGGCCCCGTGGCGCTTGAGGTAGGCGCTCGTGTTCTCCCACTGCACCGTCGAGGCCACCGACATGATGGCCCGCGCGATGGACCGGCGGTCCCGGGATTCGGCGCTCACGAGACCCTCCTCCCCGACGGCGGGTTGCGGGGGTGCTTCGCCAGGTGGTCGGCCAGGCCCTGGTGGAACAGGCGGAACAGGACCTCCCCGCTCGAGGGGTCCACATCGGTCCGCAGGTACACCTTGACGTCGGTGCTCCGCGTCAGCAGGTCCACGGTGTCCAGATGCGGGCCCGCCTCGAACACCTCCCGGCCGAGCAGGTCGACGACGGAGACCGGCATCCCCGTCCCCTTCGCGTGCGCCAGGGCGGCCAGCACCGCCCGCCGGTCCTGGGGGCTCGATCCCAGATGCTCGTTGGCGAGGTCCATCTCCAACACCCCGGGCAGGCTCCGGGGGATGCGGTCCAGCGCCCTGTCGACGGCGTCGCCGCCGTCCTCCAGCAGTCCGGCGCGATTGAGGTACCGGGCGAAGAGCGCGGCGACCATGAACGCGCCGTAGCCGCTGTCGCGGTCGCCGGCCGACAGCACCGCGGCGGTCCGCTCCGCGATCGTGTCGATCGTCCCGGCCGAGGCTCCGGGCGCGACGGTGTCGAACTCGCGGAGCAGAAAGTCCGTCAGGTCCTTGCGCAGCTCCTCCGGGGGAGTGCCGTCGAGGTCGTACTCGTTCGAGCCCAGGGCCGAGCGCTTGAGCCGGGTGAACATCATGCGCTGGTCGGCATCGGCGTTCCGCCCGGCGACGAGGAGCCGGCAGACCGGGCGCCCGCGCTGCGCGCCGGCCTGCATCAGGCCGCGCAGCAGCGTGTCGGAGATGTGCGGCGGATTGATCGACTCGTCGAGCGCGTCGAGGATCAGGAGCGGCGGTTCGGGCGCCCGCGAGATCCAGGCGATGAAGGCGTCGTGGTCGCGGACGTCGGGAGGCGGCGTTCGGATCTGCGTCCGCAGCTGCTCGATGAACGATCCCACGATCTCCTCGAACCGCCGCTGGCGGGCGTGGACCGCCGCGACCGGGCCCGCGGGCCGCAGCGCCCGCAAGCTCTCGGGAAACCGCCGCCGCAGCGTGCGGATGGCCGTCTGGTACGACCGCACCCGGTCGATGTGCGGATGCTGGGTCAGCACGATCGCGCCGAGCACCGTCGACTTGCCCACGCCCGCACTGCCCGTCACGATCTGGAGCTCGGACCGGTGGGGCTCGCCGCCGAGCCAGGTGCCGAGGCGGTCCAGGATCGAACCGCGACCGGTGAAGTTGCGTCCGACCCGATCGTGGAAGTGTCCGATGTCGAGGCCGGCGTCCAGGTACTCGCGCATGGCGGGATCGATCCCGGCGCGGGCCCGGCTGCGCTCCTTCGCCTCGGGCGTGTACCGCGGATTGGGGATGACGGTCGACTCGGGCTCGGGGCTCGTCGTCCACTTGCCCAGGAACTTCGACTTCGGGGCGATGACGCCCTCCGCGGCCATGAGCGCCTGGAAGTGCTCCGCGAAGACCTCGCGGAGCAGCGACATCTTGATGTACTCCCGGCCGGGGTCGGCGACCACCCAGCCGTCGGTGATGTCCTTGAGCGCCTTGGCGAACGCGGTGGTGAAATGACCCTTCAGCGTTCCCTCGCCCGGCGTGGCGGCGGCCGCGAACCAGACCTGGTCCGACTGCTCGAGGCCCAGCCTGTCGACCGCGGTGCCCGCATGGCACACGTCGAGGATGATCAGGAGGTCGCGCTGCGGGTCGTTGGCGCAGACCGTCTGCGCGTTCTGGCAGAGCGCGTTGAGGTTGGTGTGGGTGCACGTCGTCCCCGACGGCGGGACCAGGTGCAGGAAGCGGTCGACCCCTTCGGTGCCGTGCCCGATGACGTGGACGATCCGGAGGTCCTGATTGTCCTCGATCAAGGCGCGGACCGCCTTGAGCGGTTCGATGTCCTGGTGCTCGGTCAGCCGGTCCCAGCGGACGGTGTACCGGTACTGCTTCAGCGCGTCCCGGAAGCCCTCGATCTGCGCGTCGAATTCGAGCAGCGGGAACGTCCGGCCCCCATCCTTCACTTGGACTTTGAGGGAACTCAGAATGACGGCGTGAGGGGCGTCGGGGGGCACGGCATCCTCCGGCTGAACAGTGCGTTGCATGCAACTGTAGATCACCGCCGCCGCGATCGCGGGTCGCGAAGTCGGCGCCCGCCGCCGGTGGGCCGCACCGATCGACGCGGGTCAGGCGCCTACCGGGCCCCCGCCGTCGCCCGCGCCGGCGAGCTCAGCCTCGTCGCCAACACGAGCGGCGATCCGAACACCTGTTCGAGCCGGGCCAGGTCGGAGCGGTCCTTCTCGCGGTCGAGGTCCTGCTTGTAGGACCTGATGTCGCGCCAGCGGAAGCAGGGAAACCCTCCGACCGTCTCGGCGCTGTCGATCAGCGCGTCGGTCCGGTCGCGGCTGTGCACCCATTTGCCGCTGACGTTGATCCTGCCGCCGAAGAGCTGCGCGATGTCGTCGCCGGTGTTCTCCCCGGTCGTGACGCCGTCGTGGCCCGGACCCCCGGCGAGCTCGAACGCCCGCTCCAGTGTCGTCCCCCTGGCGACGACGTCGAGGTCCGAGACGCGAAGCAGTATGTCCTGGAACAGCAGTCGCGCGCTGCCCGCGAGCACGAAGTCGGTCTCGACGAAGCCCTCGTCGTCGATCAATCTGCGGAGCAGCCCGGTGAGTTCGTCCTTGCCGTATGCGGCATCGCGCTCGTGCGCCACGAATACATTCCAATGCGATAGGTGCGGGGAGGTGAGAGGTCAGCGTTCGTCGTCGGTCGGACCGGACGCTCCCGCTTCGAGCCCGTGGAGCGCGCGCAGGATCGCGGCGCGCTCGGCCGGCGTCGTGCTCGCCAGCGCCTGCTGCATCCGCTCGGTCCGCGCCCGTTCCCTCGCCACCGCGGTCCGATGGAGGAACCAGGCTCGGGAGGTCAGGGCGATCGGCGTGGCGAGGAGCATGAACGCGGCGATCGGGAGCAGCTCTGAAGGGAACATGTCCGGTCACCTCGCTAAAGGGGCAGGGCCGTTGCGCTGCGCCAGTTTTTCGATCGCCCCCAGATCGTGGATGGTCAGATGTCCGCGTCCGGTCGATACGGTGTTCGACTCTCGCAGCATGCGCAGTACGACCGCCGCGGACTCCCGCGAGAGCCCGCTCAGCGATCCGATGTCGCGCTGGGTGACGCCCGAGATGCGCAGTCCGTCCTCGACCGGCTTGCCCATGCCCGCCGCCACGAGCCGCAGCAGGCCCTTGGCGATCTTGTGCTCGGTGCTGGTCACCGACTCGGGCCGGGACAGGTCTTTGGACACGATCCGGTTGGCGAGATGCTCGAACATCGCCAGGGTCGCGCGGCGATTTTTGAGGAGGAAGTCCAGCCAGACGTCTCCCGGGATGAGATCCGCCTCGACGCCGTTGAGGGCGACCAGGTCCGCGGTCCGGCGCGCGCTCGTGATCGCCGCGAGTTCGCCGACGATCTTCCCCGGGGAGTAGATGTACACGATCGCCCTCGGATTGGAGGTCTCCGCCTTGATGTGGCCGCTTCGCAGATACAGCACGAACGTCGACGAATCGCCCTCGCGGACCAGGACGCTTCCGCCCGGGTAGGTCACCGGATGGCTCAGGGGCAGCAGCGACTCACGCTCCTCGTCGGTGAGGAGGTTCTCCGCGGATGTGTACCTGTCCATGTAGCTAAGTGTATGACTACACATAGCGTGATCTTGGCATTGACAGGCCGCGTGTCGCAATCCCGACAGAAAATTGGTCCCTTTGTGGCGGAAGGGGATCGAGTAAGGACGCCGCCTTCTCCGATGCGGCGGGCTCGCTCGGGTCGATCGGGTGCCGCAGGCCCGGATGCGCCTCCGGAAGCGCCGCCTTGATGATCCAGCCGCTCACTATCAGGCACAGCACCAGCAGCGGCCAGGAGAGCGCCACCTGGGCCACGCCTCCGCCGATGACCGCCAGGTCGTCGCTGTCGCTGTTCCAGAACGGGGTCAGGATCGCCACCCGCAGTGCGTACATCGCCACCCACGCCCACGACGCCAGCGAGTAGGCCCGCAGCAGCGCCGGATCCAGCCGCCAGGTCGTCCGCTGGCCCAGCAGGCCTCCCACGATCAACCCGAGCAGCGGCCTGCGGAAGACGATGAAGCCCGCCCACACCAGCGCGCTGGCGGCGTTCGAGACGATGCGGGGGAGCAGGATGTCCTGCGCCCGTCCGGTGTAGAGGACGACGAGGACCGCGGCGGCGACGCTCAGCAGTCCCAGGATCACCGCCCGTGGTTTGCGGCGTTGCCCGAGTCTCACTCCCGCGATCACTCCCGCGCAGGCGAGCGAAGCCCCTGCGGCCCAGCCGATCGAGTCGCCGGTCAGGAGCCAGGTGAGGATGAACACCACGAGCGGGGCGGTGGCGTCGAAGGCGCCGCGCCTGCCGCCTAGTAGGCTGACAAGCGTGTCTTGCCGCACAGTATCGGACAACTGTCGACCCCCGCTTCGCGATTCGCTACGACAGGCAAGGCTACCCTAACCGCAGTGGCACGCCGGGCGTCAGCCTCGCAGCCCCATCTACGGACGGATTGGCACGGTACCGGATGCTCGGCACACATCGGATCAGTGAAGCGCAGCTCGTAGACCTGCTCCGCCGGGCCAGAAAGACCGATTTCGGACGCTGGAGCAAGGCGGACCTCACGCGCGGCATGACCGATCTCGGCTGGCAGGTGCGCTCCGCCGAGGTCGACATCGGCATGTGGCGCGCGGAGACCGGGTACGACACCGGCAACGCCATCGCCGACTCCGTCCCGCCCCAGACCCCGCTCTACGGGCGCGCCGACTTCTACTCCATCGAGGTCATGGTCCTGCGCTCGGCCGAGCGCGGCCGCCAGGGCGAGAACCACCGCACCCTGATCTTCCGCGAAGTCCTGCGCACCATGATGAACGAGCTCGGCGCCCCCGAGATCCGCGGCGGCGACGGCGGTCCCTGGGTCCGCTGGTACCGCGACGGGCTCCTGTTCGAGCTCCACCTGCGCCGCTTCCACGGGGGCGTGACGCTGCGCCTGCTCTCGCCCGACCTCTTCGAGCAGCTCGAAGCGCACGCGGTCGGCAAGGGCGACGTCTCCGGCTGGTCCGCCTACGCGCGCGCCGGCCAGCGCCCTCCCGAGCCCGCCTGCCACGACATGGGCGAGTTCACCGAGCGCCTCTCCTCCCTCCTGGCCGACATGGCCGCCGACGTCTCCGTGGTCGACACCTCCGGGACGGTCCTGCTGCGCACCGGCGACTGGTCGGCCCGCTACGTCGCCGCGTTCGTCGACGACGGCCTGCGGGTCGAGGCGAGCGCCGCCGTCAGCGGCTCCTGGCGCTCGGGGCTCTCGAACCTGCCGAGCATGGGCTTCCGCGCCCCCAGCGGCAACCAGCCCAACTGGTCGCGCAGCTTCAACTCCTCCGACCGCACCGCGACCAACCAGGCCGCGCACATGATGGTCGACGCCCTGCGGGCCTTCGGCATCCAGGACCTGTTCGACATCGTCTACGACGGCTTCACCGCCGACGGCGAGCGCATGTACCTGCCCGTCCTGGGCATCGGGAACGGCAGCGACCCCTTCTAGCGCGCCCGGCCCCGGAGTCGGCGGCCACTACTAGCCGCGCGGCTAAGATCGGGTCATGATCGTCGATCTCCGGTCCGACACCGTGACCCGTCCGACCCCCGCCATGCTCGAGGCGATGGCCTCCGCCGACGTCGGCGACGACGTCTACGGCGAGGACCCCTCCGTCAACGCCCTCGAAGCCGAGGCCGCCGCCCTGTTCGGCAAGGAGGCCGCCGTCTTCACCCCGACCGGCTCCATGGCCAACCAGATCGGGCTGCAACTCCTGGTCCGGCCCGGCGAGGAACTGCTCGCCGACGTCAAGGCGCACGTCGTCAACTTCGAGATGGGCGCCGCCGCCGCGCTCGGCGGCATCTCCACCCGCACCTGGGCCTCGCCGAACGGCCGCCTCGACACCGCGCTCATCGAGCCGCTGATCAACCGGCCGAACCCGTACGTCACCGTCACACGGGCCATCGCCGTGGAGAACACGCACAACATCGGCGGCGGCACCGTCCAGCCCGTCGAGGAGCTGCGGGCCCTCCGCGGCCTCGCCGACGCCTACGGCCTCGGCCTGCACCTGGACGGCGCCCGCATCTGGAACGCCCACGCCGCCACCGGCACCCCCTTCGCCGACTACGGGCGCCTGTTCGACACCGTCTCGGTCTGCCTCTCCAAGGGCCTCGGCGCGCCCGTCGGCTCGCTGCTCATCACCGACGCCGAGCGCGCCGCGCGGGCCAGGATCATCCGCAAGCGCCTCGGCGGCGGGATGCGCCAGGCCGGGTTCCTCGCCGCGGCCGGGCGGTACGCCCTCGCCCACCACGTCGAGCGCCTCGCCGAGGACCACGCCCGCGCCCGGCACCTGGCGGGTTCGCTGGAGCCGTTCGGCCTCTGCGACGCCTCGCAGGTGGAGACGAACATCGTGCTGCTGCGCCACCCGGAGATCGCGAAGCTCGCCGCCGCGGCGGCCGAGCAGGGCGTGCGGGTCTCGGTGCTCGGGCCCGACTGGGGCCGGATGCTCACGCACCTGGACGTGGACGACGCCGGGATCGAGCACGCCGTCAAGGTGCTCGGCGACCTGGTCCGCTGACACCCGGCCGCCGCGGCCCGCGCCCGGTGGGGCGCGGGTCGGCCGTTCGGGTTCGAGTGATCCACCGGAACGGGGGTTGCCGAACGCCCCGGCCGCAGGTAGGTTAGGCATGCCTTCATAAGCCTTGCCTAACCTGTTCGGAGGTCGGTGCGTGTACGCCTGCATCTGCCACGCGGTCCACGAGAACGAGGTCCGCGACCACATCAGCGCCGGTGCGCACACCGAGGCCGCCATCGGCGAGGCCTGCGACGCCGGCACCAGCTGCGGCACGTGCCACGAGCGCCTGGTCGACATGATCGAGAGTTATTTCACCGACTCGGTCCCCGCCGCCGCGTAGGCCGCGTTCCTTGCTTCCTTTTATCGGCATTTGCCTGCCGCTTTAGGTTGTCCTCCCTTAGGATAGGTTGTCCTATTTTAGGCATTCCTGGCTGGAAATGGGCCCTCACCTGGTCCTAGTCTGGGGTCGTCGGACAAGCGGCCGACCATTGACGAACCGGGAAGGACGGATTGCGAATGCAGGGCGACAAGCAGGTCATCGAATTCCTCAACGAGCAGTTGACGGCGGAGTTGACCGCGATCAACCAGTACTTCCTCCACGCCAAGATCCAGGAGAACTGGGGCTACGTCAAGTTGGCGAAGTACACCAGGGCCGAGTCGATGGACGAGATGCGCCACGCCGAGATCCTCACCGACCGTATCCTGTTCCTCGACGGCATGCCGAACTACCAGCGGCTGTTCCCGCTGCGGATCGGCTCGTCGGTGGAGGAGGTCTTCCGCTGCGACCGCGAGGTCGAGGTCGAGGCGATCGACCGCCTCAAGCGCGGCATCGAGCACATGGAATCGGTGAAGGACTACGTCTCGCGGGACCTCTTCGAGGGCATCCTGAAGGACGAGGAGCACCACATCGACTACCTGGACACGCAGTTGGACATCATCGCCAAGATCGGCGAGTCGCTGTACATCCAGACGCTGATCGAGCAGCCCGAAGAGGCGTAGCCGAGACGCGAGCGAAGGGGGCCGGCTTCACAGCCGGCCCCCTCCTTACTCTTGCGGCAGAGCCCCTCACATCTCCACCACAGTGGTAGGTCGTCGCCTTGACAGCGTCGACACGAGGATCGTAACATATCAATACTTCGAATGAAAGTTTCCGAAACTCTCGGAATCTCGGTCGCGGCCCGGCACCTCCCCGACCCCCCCCTACCGGGCGCGCCGTCCCCTCACTTCGCAAAGGAGCGTCCATGTCCAACCCCTCCGCGCACCCCCTCCGCGACAGCCCCGCCAGCCGCCGCTCGGTCCTGACGGCCGCCGCGGCGGTCGGCGGCTCGGCCCTCATCCCCGCCGGCGTCGTGGCCCTCGCCGCGGCCCCGGCCCACGCCGACGAGGTCCTGCTCTCCAGCGACTTCGCCTCGGGCACCACCGAGGGCTGGAACCCCCGCGGCCCCGTCACCCTCGCGGTGGACGCCGCGGACTTCCTCCTCGTCTCCGACCGCACCGCCACCTGGCACGGCGCCGCGATCGACATCACCGAGCACGTCGAGGTCGGCGTCCGCTACCGGCTCCAGGTCTCCCTGCGCCTGCTCGAAGGCGCCGAGCCCGCCGACCTGCGCACCACCGTGCAGCGCGACACCGCCGGGTCCTCCAGCTACGACACCGTCAAGTGGAACACCGCGGTCACCGACGCCGCCTGGACCGAGTTCACCGGCACGTACTCGATCAGCCAGGCCGCCGACCTGCTCCAGTTCTACGTCGAGTCCGACTCGAGCCTCGTCCCGGTCATGATCGACTCGTTCACGCTCACCCGGATCGCCGAACCCGAGATCCAGGACCTCCTGCCGCTCAAGGACTTCCTGGCCGACGACTTCCCGATCGGCTGCGCCGTCGAGCCGGCCGAGGTCGTCGGCAGGCCCGCCGAGCTCCTGGCCCTGCACTTCGGGCAGGTCACCACCGGCAACCAGATGAAGCCCGACGCGATCCAGCCGACCGAGGGCGTCTTCGACTTCACCAGGGCCGACCAGATCGTGGACTTCGCCGAGGCGAACGGCATGCGGATCTGGGGCCACACCCTCCTGTGGCACAACCAGACCCCGGCCTGGTGGTTCCTCGACGCCGACGGCGCCCCGCTCCAGAACACCCGCGCCCACCAGCGGCTCATCCTCGACCGGCTCAAAGCCCACGTCGAGGCGATCGCCGAGCACTACGGCGACCGCGTCTGGGCCTGGGACGTGGTCAACGAGGTGCTCGACCCCGAGCAGACCGACGGGCTGCGCCACTCGCGCTGGTACGAGATCTTCGGCGGCGGCAAGTACATCGGCGAGGCCTTCAAGATCGCGCGCCGGGCCTTCCCCCGCTGCGTCAAGCTCTTCGTCAACGACTACAACACCGAGTTCCCCGACAAGCGCGAGGCGATGTACAACCTCGTCCAGGACCTCAAACGGGGGCGCGTCCCGGTCGACGGGATCGGCCACCAGGCGCACGTCGACTACCGGCGCGACCCCCAGCTCCTCGGCGAGTCCATCGACGCGTTCAAGCGGCTCAGGGTCCTCCAGGCCGTGACCGAACTCGACGTGTCCGTCTCCGACCACATGGAGGAGAGCCTACCCGCGACCCCGCCCGAGCGGCTGGTCGCGCAGGGCTGGTACTACAACGAGCTGTTCGCAGTCCTGCGCGAGCGGGCCGACGACCTCGAGTCGGTGACCATGTGGGGCCTGTACGACGCGGTCTCGTGGCTGCGGAACTGGCCCGTCTCGCGCCCGCACGAGGCCCCGCTGTTCTTCGACGACCGTCTCCAGGCCAAGGCCGCCTACTGGGGCGTGGTCGACCCGACGCAACTCGAACCGCTGCCCGAAAGCTAAGGGGCGCTGAACGTCCGGGAGCGGGGCATGTAGATCCGGGGCCCCGCTCCCGGACTCTGCTAGGTACCGGCGCGGCGCATCGTGATGTGCGGGATGCCGTCCTCGATGTACTCCTCGCCCTCCTCGGCGAACCCGAACCTGCGGTAGAACCCGGCCGCGTACGTCTGCGCGCCGAGCGCCACGTCGGCCTCCGGGCCGATCCACTCCAGCGCCGCCGCCATGAGACTCGCGCTCAGCCCCGTCCCGCGCGCGGCCTTCGCGGCGCACACCCGGCCGATCTTCCAGCCCCCGCCGTCGCGCAGCACCCGCAGGCACGCGACCGCGCCGCCCTCGCCGTCGATCCAGAAGTGCCTGGTGTCCGCGGCGGTGTCGTAGTCGTCGAGGTCGGGGTACGCGCACTCCTGCTCGACCACGAACACCTGCTGCCGCAACCGGGCCAGCGCGAACACCGCCGCGCCGTCGAGCTCACTGAAGGCTCCCTGCCGAATCTCCCGCATACCCGCCATTAGAGCAGCGCCGGATGCGACGGCGCCCCTCGCTCACGCGTATTCGTCGGCGATCTCACGCGCACGGTCCCGGGCGGCCTCGATCGCGTCGGTCACCGCCGACCGCGCCCGGTGGTTCTCCAGCTGCCGCACCGCGCTGATCGTCGTCCCCGCCGGCGACTCGACCGCCTCCCGCAGCTCCACCGGCGACGAGCCGCTCTCGCGCAGCATCCGCGCCGCGCCCAGCGCCGTCTGCGTCACCAGCTCCGAGGCCACCGCCCGCGGCAGTCCCATCAGGACGCCCGCCTCGGTCATCGCCTCGGCCAGGTAGTAGAAGTACGCCGGCCCCGAACCGGAGATCGCGGTGACCGCGTCCTGGTGCTTCTCGTCCACGACCAGCGTGCGGCCCAGCGGCTTGAACAGCTCCTCGACCGCCGCCAGGCACGCCGCGTCCGCGTGCGAGCCGGGGGAGAGGACCGTCATCGCCTCGTCGACCAGGGCCGGGGTGTTGGGCATCGCCCGCACCACCGGCGTCGCGTCCGGCAGCCGCTTCTCGAAGAACGCCACCGGCAGGCCCGCGCAGATGCTCACGACCGGGGCGCCCCCGTCGAAGACGCCGGTCAGCTCCTCCAGGAGCGAGCCCGCGTCCTGCGGCTTGACGGCCACGACCACGACGTCCGCCCGCTGCGCGGCGACCGCGTTCGACTCGACCCGCACGCCGTAGGCCCCGCGCAGCTCCGCGGCCCGGTCGGCGCTGCGGGCCGTGGCGATCACCGCCTCCTTCGACCAGCCCGCACGCAGCAGGCCCGACACGATCGCCTGCCCCATCTTCCCCGCACCCAGCACCGCGACTGTCCGCATACCGTCTCCTCACGATCGATGGCCCCATCGATTGTGCCTCGCGCCGCGCCCGGACCGGCCCGTCGTGCCAACAGGTGGCCGCGGGCGAAACGCCCGCGCGAAAACATGCGCGCTTGAGCGTTTCGTCCCCTGAGGTCCCGGGAGGCTGCCACGATAATCACTCAGTCACGCAATGCACGATTGGGGCGGTATGGACGTTCTCGACTTGGCCCGGATCCAGTTCGGCGTCACGACCGTCTACCACTTCCTCTTCGTGCCCGTCACCATAGGGCTCTCGCTCCTGGTCGCGATCCTCCAGACCCTGTGGCGCACCACCGGCAAGACCGCCTACCTGCGCGCGACCAAGTTCTGGGGCAAGCTCTTCCTCATCAACATCGCCATGGGCGTGGTCACCGGCATCGTCCAGGAGTTCCAGTTCGGCATGAACTGGTCGGCCTACTCGCGCTTCGTCGGCGACGTCTTCGGCGCCCCGCTCGCCTTCGAGGCGCTCGTCGCGTTCTTCCTCGAGTCGACGTTCCTGGGCATCTGGATCTTCGGCTGGGACCGCCTCAAACCGGGCCTGCACCTCGCCTGCATCTGGATGGTCGCCCTCGGCTCCACCGCCAGCGCCTACTTCATCCTCGCCGCCAACGCGTTCATGCAGAACCCCGTCGGCTACCAGATCAATGAGACCGCCGGACGCGCCGAACTCACCGACTTCGGCGCCGTCCTCACCAACCCGGTGGTCCTCGCCGCGTTCCCGCACACCGTCTTCGCCGCGTGGCTCACCGCCGGCACCGTGGTCATCGCCGTCTCCGGCTACCACTTCATGCACCGCAGGGACCTCGAGGTGCACCGCCCCGCGATGCGCCTGGGCATCCTCACCTCCGTCGTCGCCGGCGTCGGCCTGGTCCTGTCGGGCGACCCGCTCGGCAAGGTCATGACCGCCACCCAGCCGATGAAGATGGCCGCCGCCGAAGCGCTGTACCAGACCACGTACAACGCGCCGTTCTCCGTGCTCACCATCGGCCCGCTCGACGGGCGCACCGGGACGCCGATCATCGAGATCCCCGGGCTCCTGTCCTTCCTCGGCACCGGCTCGTTCCAAGGCCGCGTCGAAGGCATCAACGACCTCAACGCCCAGTACAACGCCCTCTACGGCCCCGGCGACTACATCCCGTACATCCCGCTGACCTACTGGTCGTTCCGGCTCATGATCGGCTTCGGGATGCTCGCGGTCGCCATGGCCGTCATCGTCTGGTGGTCCACCCGCCGCGGCCGCATGCCGACCCACCGCCTGTTCTGGCCGACCGCGATGTGGATGGCACTCACCCCGTTCCTCGCCAACAGCGCCGGCTGGCTGTTCACGGAGATGGGCCGCCAGCCCTGGGTCGTGTTCAGCCTCTTCCAGACCAGTGAAGGGGTCTCGCCGCGCGTCGGCGCGACCACCGTCGTCATCTCGCTCATCGGCTTCACGCTCGTCTACCTGGTGCTGGCCGTCATCGCGCTGAAGCTGTTCATCAAGTTCGTGAAGGCGGGCCCGCCGAGCGAGGAGGACGCGCTGGCCTCCTCCAGGCCGCCCGACGACTCGGACGACGCCGACAGGCCGATGGCCTTCGCCTACTGACCGCCGACTGGGGACGCTCATGGAATTGACGACGATCTGGTTCATTGCCGTCGCGGTCCTGTTCACCGGGTACTTCATCCTGGAGGGCTTCGACTTCGGGGTCGGGGCGCTGCTGCCGGTGCTCGGGAGGGACGACCGCGAGCGGCGCGCCCTGATCAACACGATCGGGCCGGTCTGGGACGGCAACGAGGTCTGGATCATCACCGCCGGCGGGGCCATGTTCGCGGCCTTCCCGCACTGGTACGCGAGCCTGTTCTCCGGGTTCTACCTGCTGCTGTTCGCGATCCTCCTCGCCTTGATCGTCCGCGGCGTGGCCTTCGAGTACCGCGGCAAGGGCGAGACGGCGCGGTGGCGGCGCAACTGGGACCGGTGCATCTGGGTCGGCTCGGTCGTCCCGGCGTTCCTGTGGGGCACGGTCATGGCCAACATCGTGCGCGGGGTGCCGCTGGACGAGAACTTCGACTACACCGGCTCGATCTGGGGGCTCCTCAACGGGTACGCGCTGCTGGGCGGGCTGACGACGCTGCTGCTGTTCGCGACGCACGGCGCGTACTTCCTGCACTTGAAGACCGCCGGGGAGCTCTCCGAGCGCGCCCGCGCCCTCGGCCTCAGACTCGGCGCCGCCGCGGCCGTCCCGGCCCTGGTGTTCCTGATCTGGACGCAGGCCTCCTTCGGGAGCGGGGTCTCGCTGGTGCTCATTGTCCTCGCGGTGCTCGCCCTCGTCGCGGGCCTCGCGCTCGACTTCACCGGCCGCGGCGGCTGGGCGTTCGCGGCGACGGCGCTGACGATCGGCCTCGCCTCGGCGGCCCTGTTCTGCGCCCTGTGGCCGGACGTCCTGCCCTCCACTTCGGACCCCGCGAACGGCCTGAACCGCGAGAACGCCGCGGCCACCGACAAGACCCTCGGGATCATGACGTGGGCCGCGCTGGTGTTCCTGCCGATCGTCCTGCTCTACCAGGGGTGGACGTACTGGGTGTTCCGCAGAAGGGTCTCGGTCGACCACATCCCCGCGGGCAAGGCGGTGGCGTCATGACCGCGCTCGCGCCGAACCGGACCCGCGGCTCCTTCGACCGCCGCCTCCTGCACCGCGCCCGGGGCGCCACCGCCTACATCGGCGTGTGCGCCGCGCTCGGCCTCGTCCAGACCGCGTGCGTGGTCGCGGGGGCCTACTTCACCGCGAGCGTCGTCGCCGGCGCCTTCGCGGGCGGCGAGGACCTCGCCGCACTGTCGCCGCAGATCATCGCGCTCGCCGCGGTCCTGGCCGCGCGGGCCCTGCTCGCCTCCGTCCAGGAGGCGGCCGCGCACCGCGCCGCCGCCGGCGTCAAGTCCGGGCTGCGCCGCCAGGCGCTCGAACAGCTCATGCGCCTGCCCTCGGGCACGCACCACACCGGCGAGGCCGCCCAGCTCCTCGTCCGCGGCATCGACGCGCTCGACGACTACTTCGCGCGGTACCTGCCGCAGCTGGTGCTCGCGGCCGTCGTCCCGGTCGGAATCCTGGCGGTCATGCTCGCCGTCTACCCGCCCGCGGCGCTCATCGTGCTCGCGACGCTGCCGCTCATCCCGGTCTTCGGCATCCTCATCGGCCGCTACACGCAGACCCGGGCCGACCGCCAGTGGGCCGCGACCTCCCGCCTGGCGCACCACTTCGCCGACCTGGTGGCCGGGCTGCCGACCCTGAAGGCGTTCGGGCGGGCCGCGCGGCAGACCGGGGCCATCGAGGTCACCACCGGCGAGTACCGCCGCCGCTCGATGTCGCTGTTGCGCATCGCGTTCTGCTCGGCCCTGGTCCTCGAACTGGCCGCGAGCCTGTCGGTCGCCGTCGTGGCCGTGACCGTCGGCGTCGACCTCGTCCACGGCGGCATGACCGGCGTTCTCGGGCTCCAGACGGCGCTGCTGGTGCTCATCCTCGCCCCCGAGGCGTACCTGCCGCTGCGCAACGTCGGCGCCCACTACCACGCCAGCGCCGAGGGCCTGGCCGCCGCCGAGAAGGTCTTCGCGATCCTCGCCGAACGGCCCGAAGACGCCCCGCCGGCACCGTCCGGGACCCCCGCCGCCACCGGCGCCACCGCGATCACCAGTGCCGCGCACCTGCGCACGCCGCTGGGTCGGGCGCCCACGATCCAGTTCCGCCGCACCGTCTTCGCCTATCCGGGACGCGAACCGCTCCCGGAGCTGAGCCTCACGGTCCCGGCCGGGCAGACCACCGTCCTGACCGCGCGCTCGGGCGCGGGCAAGTCGACGCTCATGGCCGCGCTGCTGGGATTCCGCCGGCCCGTGTCCGGCTCGATCAGCTTCGACGACACCGACCTGACCGTGCTCGACCTCGCCGCCGTGCGCCGCACGATCGCGTGGCTCCCGCAGCGGCCCGTCCTCATCGACGGCACCGTGGCCGAGAACGTGCGCCTGGCCGCGCCCGGCGACATCTCGGACCCGGCCCTGGCCAAGGCCATCGCCGCCGCCCACGCGCCCGATCCGCGCCGCCGCGTCGCGGCCGACGGCTCGGGCCTCTCCGCCGGGGAGGCCGCCCGGGTCGGCCTCGCTCGGCTCCTGCTGCGCGCCGACCTGCTCGACCCGCCGATCCTGCTCCTGGACGAGCCCACCGCGCACCTCGACACCGACACCGAGGTAGCCGTACTCGCATCGCTCGCGCCCTACCGCGAATCGCGGACCGTCCTGATCGCCTCCCACCGCTCCGCGGTGCGCGCGATCGCCGACCGAGAGGTGGACTGGTGATGTTCCCACGCCGTCCTTTGTCCCAGTGGCGCAACGCGATCGCACTCGAACTCGGCCTCGGCGCCGTGCTCGGGGCCCTCGCCCAGCTCAGTGCGCTCGCGCTCCTGGCCGTCGCCGCCTACCTCATCTCCCGGGCCTGGCAGCAGCCGCCGATCCTCTACCTGATGGTCGCCATCACCTCGGTGCGGCTGTTCGGCATCAGCCGCGGCGTCCTGCGCTACGCCGAACGCCTCGTCTCCCACGACGCGGCCTTCCGCGGCCTCGAACGCCTCCGCATCGCCGTGTGGCGCAAGCTCATCCGCCTCGCGCCCGCCGGCATCCCCGTATGGCGCTCGGGCGACCTCCAGGCCCGCGTCGTCGACGACGTCGACGGCGTCGGCGACCGGTGGCTGCGCGGCGCCCTCCCCGTCACCAGCGCCTGCATCGTCGCGGCCGCCGCCGTCGCCCTCCAGGCCACGCTCCTGCCCGCCGCCGGGGCGATACTCGCCGCGGCCCTGCTCGCCGCCGCCCTCGGCGGGCCCGCGCTCGCCTCGTGGTCCTCGCGGATCGCCTTGCGCGCCACCAGGGACGCCCGCGGCGACCTCACCGAAGGCGTCCGCTCCTGCCTGCACGGCCGCGAAGAGCTCGTCGCCGCCGGCACCGACGCCGTCGCCCTCGAACGCGTAGTCGAGGTCGAAAACCGCCTACGGGTCGCCCAAGCCCGCATCGCCTGGACCGCCGGACTCGGCCAGGCCGTGGGCCTCGCCGCCATGGCCGCCGCGCTCATCGGCGCACTGTGGACCGGGGTGCCCGCCGTCGCCGCCGGCACCCTCGACGGCGTCCTGCTCGCCGTCGTCGCGCTCGTGCCCCTCGCCGCGTTCGAACCCGTCCTGGCCCTGCCCGCCGCCGCCCAGCAGACCGCCGTCGCCAAAGCCTGCGGCAAGCGGCTCCTCGACATCACCCGCGCACCCGAACCGCGGCCCGACCCCGCCGAGCCCATGGAGTTCGAACCCAACCCGCTCGGCGGCCCGCCCTACATCGAGATCAAGCGGCTCTCCGTCACCTGGCCCGGCAGCGACACGCCCGCCCTCCACGGCTTCGACCTCACCGTCCAGCCCGGCGAGCGCGTCGCCGTCATGGGCCCCTCCGGCTCCGGCAAGTCCACGCTCGCGGCCGCGCTCATGGGATTCCTGCCCTACGAGGGCAGCCTGCGCTTCGGCGGCGTCGAACTCTCCGAGTACGACGGCGACGACATCCGCCGCACCGTCGGCCTGTGCTCCCAGGACGCCCACATCTTCGACACCACGCTCGCCGAGAACCTCCGCCTCGCCCGGCCCTCCGCCACCGACGACGACCTCGTCCGCGCCCTGCGCTGGGCCGGCCTGCGCGACTGGCTCGACGGCCTCGACCGCGCCGCCCGAGACGACGCCCCCGACGACGGCGCTCCCGCGGACCGCCCCGGCGCCGGCCTCCAGACCCGCCTGGGCGAACACGGCCGCGCCGTCTCCGGCGGCGAGCGGGGCCGCATCGCCCTCGCCCGCTGCCTCCTGGCCGACCGCGAAGTCCTCGTCCTCGACGAACCCGACGCCCACCTCGACGCCGCCACCGCCGCACGCGTACTCCGCACCACCGCCGCCGCTCTTGAAGGCAAGACCGCGATCGTGATCACGCACCGGCCGCTCCCCGACGGAGTGGTCGACCGCGTCGTCCATCTGGGCGCGCCCGTGCCGACACCACGTGACGCGCCGAACAACCGACTATTGGACGTCGCTCCCGCTGGGTAGACTCCCGAAACGGTGACACCGAGATCGACCCGGTGGAACGACCCGACGGCCCCCGCCCGGGAGGCCGTCACACTTGAATCACTAAGGCTTTGATGCAGCAGTGAACGAATCTGCGCCCATGACCGGGACCCAGGCTCCGAGCTCCGGACAGCGCTGGCCCGAGGGCTGGACCAAACTCCACGTCTACTTGACCGACCTCGACCAGGTCAAGGCGGTCGCCGAGTCCTACCGGGACGTCATCGACCTCACCGCGGGCGACCGGCCCGTGCCGCACGAATGGCTCCACGCCACCGTCGCCTCCGTCGAGTGCGACGCCGCCGGCATCGACGCCCCGACCACGCTCAAGCTCATCGCTCGCCTGCGCGAGAAGGCCGCCCTGATCCCGGCCTTCCAGCTCACCGTCGGACCCGCGCTGGCCGCCACCGGCGCGATCATGCTCGACACCTTCCCCGACAGCGCCTTCAACACGCTCGTCGACGCGTGCGTCGAGGGCGTCAACGACATCGTCGAAGGCGACGTCGGGCGCCCCTGCGGCGGACCCGGACACGTCTCCCTGTCCTACCGGGCCGATGACGTGGGCGTCGACCGCCAGCGCGGGGCGATCCAGAACAAGCTCCGCGACGTCCGCCCCGGTAGGACCGAAATCACCGTCACCGGGGTAGACCTCGTCCGAGTCATCCAATCCGACGACGCGTCCACCTACACCTGGAAACACGTCGCACGGATTCCCTTGGGGGAGTAAGCATCTCGTCTGCCTCACGGGCGTCGCCGACCGGCGGCGCCCGTTGCAGTTGACGGTTCCGACAACGATCTGACACCATTTTGTCACTGGCCTGTGGCCTACTGTTGAGGTAAGAGTCTTAGCCCGGCCACGTGGCGTTCAGGCGTGGTCATCGGAGACCCGCCTCCACCCTGCCGGTAGCAGTTCCCGGTCACCACCGGGGCGGCGATGAGCCGTGAGCGTCAGGAGGTGTCGATTGTTCGCAGACAATGACCGTCGCATCGCAACCCGAGCGACAGATTTCGTTCCCCCGCTTGAGGAAGCGGTGGGACGCACCGAGCCCCGTCCCATCGAGCCGCCCACGATCAAAGCCGTCACCGAACCGTACGGCTACTTCACCGACCTCGAGGCCGCCCACGTCCTCCACGGCGGCGAGATCCGGCCCGCCTACACCCTCGCCCAGGCCACGCCGCTCGAAGTGTGGCGGCGCAACCTCGAGATCGTCACCGCCATCCTCACCGCCGCCGGCATCGACTTCTTCTCCGTGCCCGGCTTCAGCATCACCCGCCCGGTCCTCGGCGTCGACGCCGCCGACCGCCAGCGGGTGTGCACCGCGCTGGCGATGCTGTGCGAATCGACGGGCGGGCGCCTCTCCGTGCCCGAGCCGGCCTTCCGCGAATCGGAACTCGGCCTCGACCGACCCCTGTGGGCGCAGCGCGCCGACATGGGCGACGTGCCGATGATCCGGGCCGACTGGCTGTGGACCGACGCGGGCCGCGACCTGGTCTTCGGCGCCGACTACGGCTGCGACATCGAGTTCTGGTCCGACACCGGCGACGGCCACCTGCTCGCCCCCAGGCACAACCGGATCACCCCGGTCGTCCGCCGCGACGGCGCCCGCGTCTCCGCTCCCGGCCGCTTCTTCACGGCCCTCGGATCGGGCCCGCGCGCGGTCCTGCCGTCGGTGGCGACCCGCTCGGAGTTCGGCGTCCCCGGGCCCGACCACGTGGGCTTCCCGATCGACGTGGTCTACACGTGGGTCGACGGCTCCGACCACGGGTGGCTGCGCCGCCGCGCCGAGGCCGACCAGTCTCCGTACCACGTCGAGTCCGCCAGTGTGGCGCGCTTCCTCGACCGCGAGGAGCTGCGGTTCTCACTGCGCTCGCTGCACTTGAACGCGCCGTGGGTGCGCCACGTGTACCTGGTGACCGACCAGCAGCGCCCGCACTGGCTCGACGACGAGGCGCCGGGCCTGACGGTCGTGGACCACCGCGACCTGTTCGACGACCCCGACTGCCTGCCGACGTTCAACTCACACGCGATCGAGACGCAGCTGCACCGCATCGAGGGGCTCAGCGAGCACTTCCTGTACTTCAACGACGACATGTTCGTGGGCCTGCCGATCGGGCCGCAGCTGTTCTTCGAGCCCAACGGGCTGGCGAAGTTCTTCCCCGCCCAGACGTTCGTCGGCATGGACCCGGTGAGCGTGTCCGACTCGCCGCCGAACGCGGCGTTCAAGAACGACCGGGCGCTCATCGAGCGGGCCTTCGGGCGGACGATCTCGCGGATGATGAAGCACGTGCCGTACCCGTTGCAGCGCAGCGTGCTCGCGGAGATGGCGAAGGAATTCGACGAGGACCTGGCGCGCACCGCCAGGAGCGCCTTCCGCGACGTCACGGACGTCTCGGCGGTGACGCTCCAGCACTACTACGCGTACCTGTCGGGCCGGGCCGTGGCCGGGCAGGCCAAGGTCGCGTACGTGGAGCTGGGCATGCCCGACGTGGCCGAGCACCTGGAGCTGCTGCTGGAGCGGCGCGACCGGGAGACGTTCTGCATCAACGACGCCGGGCTCCCGCCGGAGCTGGCCGAGGAGCGCTCGGCGATGATGCTGCGATTCCTGGAGTCGTACTTCCCGGTGACCTCCCCGTGGGAGAAGGCGCTGGCGTTCTAGCGGTGCCGAGCGACGCTCGCGAACGGTCCGTGTCGGACCCGGCTCGTAGCGTTGAACATGGGGGTCCCCCCTCGGGGACATAACGTCCATTTCGGATTCACATGCATGACTGCGGGGCCGGGCATCGCCCGGCCCCGCAGTCATGTCCGCGTCGCTACTTCAGGCCGCGCCGCTCCAGGAGCGGGTCGATCTCGGCGTCCCGGCCGCGGAAGCGGCGGTAGGACTCCATCGGGTCGATCGAGCCGCCCTTGCTGAGCAGGAACTCCCGGAAGTGGTCGCCGTTGGCCCGGGTGAGGCCGCCGTTCTCCTTGAACCACTCGACGGTGTCGGCGTCGAGGATCTCCGACCAGATGTAGGAGTAGTACCCGGCGGCGTAGCCGATCGAGATGTGCGCGAAGTAGCCCGAGCGGTAGCGCGGGGCGATCTCGGGCATGTAGATCCCGGCGTCCTCCAGGGCCTTGCGCTCGAAGGCCTGCACGACCGCGTACGGGTCGTCGCCGCCGTCGGGGACCTCCTCGGGGGTGAGGCGGTGCCAGGCCTGGTCGAGCAGGGCCGCGCCCAGGTACTCGGTGGAGGCGAAGCCCTCGCCGAACTTGCCGGCGGCCTTCCACTGCGCGATGAGCTCGGCCGGGGCGGCCTCGCCGGTCTCGTGGTGGCGGGCGTAGTTGGCGACGACCTCGGGCCAGTCCTCCCACATCTCGTTGACCTGCGAGGGGTACTCGACGAAGTCGCGCGGCGTCGAGGTCATCGAGGTCTTGGGGTAGCGGCAGGCCGAGAGCAGCCCGTGGAGGGCGTGCCCGAACTCGTGGAAGAGGGTCGTCACGTTGTCGACCGAGACGAGCGCGGGCTGGCCCGCGGGCGGCTTGACGATGTTGAGGTTGTTGACCACGACGGGCTTGTCGCCGGTGAGATCGGACTGGACGACGAGCGCGTTCATCCACGCGCCGCCCTTCTTGGAGTCGCGGGTGAAGAAGTCGCCCACGAACAGCCCGAGGGGCTCACCGTCGTCGAAGACCTCCCACACGCGGGCCTCGGGGTGGTAGCCCTCGAGGTCCTTGCGCGCCTCGAACGTGAGGCCGAACTCCTTCTCGGCGGCGTGGAAGACGCCGTCGACGAGGACGCGGTCGAGTTCGAGGTAGGGCTTGAGGGCCTCGGCGTCGAAGCCGTACTTGGACTGGCGGACCTGCTTGGCGTAGTAGGACCAGTCCCAGGCGGCGAGGGCGTAGTCCCCGCCCTCGGCATCGATGACCTCCTGGAGTTCGGCCGCCTCGCGGCGGGCGTTGCGCACCGAGGCCTCGGCCAGGCCCGCGAGGCGCTCGGCGATGATCCCGGCGTTGCCGGCGGTCTGGTCGGCGGCGATGTAGGCGGCGAAGTGCTCGTAGCCGAGCAGCCGGGCCTTCTCGGCGCGCAGGCGCGCCATCCGCAGGAGCGTGGCGGCGTTGCCGGCGCCGCGGCCGATCGTGGCCTTGTAGAGGCGCTCGCGCAGGCCGCGGTCCTTCAGGTCCTCCAGGAGCGGGTGGCGCGAGAAGTTCGACTGGGTGATGAGCCAGCCGTCGAGGTCCCGGTCCTTCGCCGCCGCGGCGGCCGCGCCGATCTGGTCCTCGCCGAGGCCGTCGAGTTCGGCGAGGTCGGTGACGTGGACGGCCGCGTCGTTGATGTCGGCGAGGATCTGCTGGTTGAACGCGGAGGCGAGTTCGGCCAGCTCGCCGTTGATCGCGGCCAGCCGCTCCTTGCCCGCGGCGTCGAGCGCGGCGCCCCCGCGCACGAACTCGGTGCGGTAGCGCTCCAGGAGGCGCTCGTCCTGCTCGTCGAGGTCGAGTGCCGCCCTGTTCCGCCACAGCGCCTCGATGCGGGCGAACAGGCCGGCGTCGAGCAGGATCTTGTCGGCGTGCGCGGCGAGCCTGGGGCTGATCTCGGTCTCGATCGCGTTGAGCTCGTCGTCGGTGTCCGAGGAGAGCTTGTTGTGGAAGGCGATGTTGACGCGCTTGAAGACGCCCTGGCCGGAGCGCTCCAGGGCCACGACCGTGTTCGCGAAGGTCGGCTCCGCCGGGTCGGCGCCGATCGCGGCGACCGCCGCCAGCTGCTCGGCCATGCCGGCCTCGAACGCCGGGAGGTAGTGCTCGTTGCGGATGTCCGCGAACGGGGGGAGCTGATAGGGGAGGTCAGAGGGGGTCAGGAACGGGTTCTCGGACACGGAGGCTCCTCGCTGCGGTCGTGGGCCGCGCGGATTGGCGGTGGCCGAATCCTATTCCCGGCGCTAGCCGTCCGGCAAGCTCATTGGGAGAGCGGCCGACAACTTCACCGAACGGCCCCGGCCCGCATTAATATCGAGTCCATGTCTGAAACGAGTCCGCTGTTCGTGGCCAGCGACATCCACGGCCATTACGACGCGCTCGTGGAGGCGCTCAGAGGCCGCGGACTGGTCGACGGGGACACCGGGTGGACCGGCGCCGACGCCCGCCTGTGGATCCTGGGCGACCTGTTCGACCGGGGAGAGGAGGGCGTGGCGGTGGTCCGGCTGCTGCGCACGCTCGCCGACCAGGCCGCCGCCGAAGGCGGTTCGGTCGACACCCTCATCGGCAACCACGAGGTGCTCGTGCTCGGCTCGCGGCGGTTCGGCGACGTCGCGTTCACCGACGTGGACGGCCAGGACCGGCAGTTCCTCCACTGGTGGGTCCTCAACGGCGGCTTCGAGGACGAGCTGGGCGACCTCACCGACGACGAGGTGAAGTGGCTCGAGTCCCGCCGGGTGGTGCACCTGGCCGACCGCTCGCTCCTGGTGCACGCCGACACCGAGTCGTACCTGGGCTACGGGCGCAGCGCGGAGGCGGTGAACGCCGCGGTCCGCCGGATCATGTCGGCCGACGAGCCCGAGGAGTGGTGGCAGCTGTTCCGCGAGCTGACCCGCCGGCACGAGTTCATGGGCCCCGAAGGCCCCGCCCGCGTGCGCGGGATGCTGCGCTCCTTCGGCGGCGACGAGCTCGTCCACGGCCATTCGACGATCCCGGACACGACCGAACTGGAACCGGGCCAGGTGACCGAGGCCCGCCGCTACTGCGACGGCCTCGCGCTCAACGTGGACGGCGGGGTCTACCAGGGCGGCAAGTGCCTGGTGGTCCGCCTCAACTGACGCGGGACGGGCGGCGCCGCGACGGGGAGGCCGCCGCGGCGCCGCCCTCCGGTGCCCGCGGGCCCGCCCGGACCCGCGGGACGCTTCCCGGGAGGCGTTCGCGAACCCGCTAGTCCTCGCCCTGCGTGAAGAAGTACATGCGGGCGGCCGGCGCGGGCGTGGCCGTGCGGCCGCTGCGCGACTCCAGCCACAGGCTCGCCGCCACCGCCCCGCCGATGCCCAGGACCGCCCACCCCGCGAGCGGCGAGAAGGCGGTCGCGTAGCCCAGGGCGGCCGCCGCCGCGGTCGCGATGACGGCGGCCGAGAAGGCCCTGCGGAAGGCGCGTCGATGTTCGCGGCGCGCGACGACTCGGTTATGTCTCATATCCGACACAACGATCCAGACCCTTGAATCGACACGTTGCATGTGCAGATTTCCTGCGTTCGGGCGATCGAAACCAGGCATAACCCCAGATAACCGGCGTCGCAGTGGACGAGGCGGGCAAGACTGTAAGCGCGCCCCGGCACAGCGTGACATTGGCAGCTCGCGGCCGTTGTGCACGA
Organism: Glycomyces harbinensis; assembly: GCF_900101745.1. Taxonomy (GTDB): domain Bacteria; phylum Actinomycetota; class Actinomycetes; order Mycobacteriales; family Micromonosporaceae; genus Glycomyces; species Glycomyces harbinensis. Next base: position 152,744 of record NZ_FNAD01000012.1, read on the forward strand.
ACGGAAAAGACGGTAAACACATAGGGTCGGGACGCCGAGGCGGCGAATGTCGGGCCGCGCAAGCGGAACCGAACCTCGTGCGGGTCAAGACAACAAGCACAGCTGACAACACCGCCGGCGTCCCGACGCGGCTACCGCGACCTCCCGTTCCCGAACCGGTACGACCAGCAATCCGCTCGCGGCGGCCGCCACAACCCAATACGACGACGGGACGACGTCCCCGAGTCCACCCGCAACTCCTATAGACGGTGGGGTCTGACATGGAGTCCGAAACGCAGCCCATGGGGCGGCGCGTCGCCTATTGGCGACAACGCCGCGGCATGTCCCAGCAGGTCTTCGCCGATCGCATCGGCAAGTCCAAGAGCTGGGTCGACAAGATCGAACGCGGCGTGCGCCGCCTCGACAAGTACTCGGTCATCACCGAACTGGCCGAATCGCTCAGCATCGACGCCGGGCAGCTGCTCGGCCGCGAACCCCGGCGCCGCCCGGGCCTGGGCGGGTGCCTCGACCAAGTCGAGGTCGAGTCCATCCGGCAATCCCTCGAACGCTACGAACGACTCGGACGCTTCCTCGAAGCCGCCCCGATCGACCCGACGCCCATCCCCGAACTGCGCGGCGCCGTCAACTACTGCTGGCTCGCCTTCGAGAAAGGCCACTACCCGGTCGTCGCCCGCTCCCTCATCCAACTCCTGCGCGAGACACCCCTCGCCGAGGACCGGCCCCTCGGCGGCACCGCCGCCGACGCCGCCGAAGTGATGACGCAGGTCTACCAGATCGCCTCCACGGTGCTGCGCAAACTCGGCGAGGCCCAGCTCGCCTGGCTCGCCGCCGACCGCGCCATCTCCGCCGCCAACCGCGGGAACGACCCGCTCCTGGCCGGCATCGCCACCACCCGGGTCGCCAACGCGCTCAGATCCCTCGGCCGCTACCAGGCGGCCCTGGACCTGAACGTCCAAGTCGCCCACGGCCTCATCTCCGAATCCGGAGGCGAGACCTCCAGCCCCGCCGAGATCAGCGTCTACGGCGCGCTCCTGCTCCAGGGCGCCATGGCCGCCGCCCTCGCCGGAGACGCCACCACCAGCGCCGACCTGCTCGACAGCGCCTCGCGCGCGGCCAACATCCTCGGCCGGGACGCGAACTACTACTACACCTCGTTCGGCCCGACGAACGTGATGCTGCACCGCGCGGCCGCGTTCGTCGAGCTCGGCGAAGGCGGCGACGCGCTCGCCGTCCACGACCGCATCCCGCCCGCCGCGCTGGCCGACCTCGTGGCCGAACGGCGCGCGCACCACTACCTCGACATGTCGCGGGCGTGCGTGCAGGTCGGCGACATCGAACAGGCCGCGCGGCACATGGTGACCGCCGACCGCAACGCCCCGGCCGAGATCCGGTGCCGGCCGGTCGCGATCGAGCTCATCGACCAGATCCTGCACCGCGCCAAGGGCGAGCCCGCCCCCGAAATGCGCCGCCTCGCCGAAGAGGTAGGCGCCCTGAACTGAACCGCATCGACCGCACCGGAATCCGGTGCAAGGTGTGCCCGGAGTCAAGCTGCTCGCGCTCCGGGCACACGCCTTCCCCCCGGCCCGTCCACAAACCCCCACCCTCCCGAGAGGGGCACAGACTGTCGCCCCGCTCGATCGTGGCGCGGGGGTCCGACAGGAACCGGCCCCGAAACGGCCGCCGACCCTCCAATGTCACCCGAACGAGCGCCCGCGGCCTGCCCGCGCGGCCCCGCCACTCCGGTTCCCCCATCTCGCGCCGCCTCGCTAGGCTCGGGGCATGCGCACGCTCAGCGAGATCACCGCGGCACTCGACGACCTGTACCCGCGCCGCTGGGCCGAGGACTGGGACCGGGTCGGACTCGTCTGCGGCCGCAGCGGCAACTCGGTCCGCAAGATCCTCTGCGTGGTCGACGTCGTCCCCGCCACCGTCATCGAGGCGATCGAGGCCGACTGCGACCTCATCGTCGCCCACCACCCCCTCCTCCTGCGCGGCGTCTCCAGCCTCGACCCCGCGGCCGACTACAAGGGCGACCTCGTCCACACCCTCATCGAGTCCGGCATGGGCCTGTACGTCGCCCACACCAACGCCGACGTCGCCGAACCCGGCGTCTCCGACGCCCTCGCCGACCGCCTCGGCCTGGTCGACCTCCGCCCGCTGCGCCCCCTCGAAGGCCCCGAGCACGCCGGGACCGGCCGCGGCATCGGCCGCATCGGCCGCCTCCCCGAACCGCTCGCCCTCGCCGACCTCGTCGAACGCGCCGCCAAGGCCCTGCCGCCCACCGTCGGCGGCGTCCGCGCCGCCGGCGACCCCGACCGCCTCGTCAGCACCGTCGCCGTCTGCGGCGGCGCCGGCGACTCCTACCTCGCCGACGCGACCGCCGCGGGCGCGGGCGCCTACCTCACGGCCGACCTCCGCCACCACCCCGCCTCCGAGCACCTCGCCCGGAGCGGCCCGGCCCTCATCGACGCCGCCCACTGGGCGACCGAGCGGCCCTGGCTCGATACTGTTGCCCGACACCTGTCCCGTCTGGTCGACGACGTCCTCGTCTCCGACCTCGACACCGATCCGTGGACCCTCCACCAGAAATCCGGGGTGAACTGAGTTGAAAGCCGACCTTTTCGATCAGCGCCGACTGCTCGAACTCCAGGCGGTGGACACCCAGCTCAGCCAGCTGGCGCAGCGCCGCCGCAAGCTCGACGCCGACCCCGTCCTGGCGACCGCCCAGCAGCGCCTGCGGGCCCTCAACGACAAGGCCGCGAACCTCACCGGCGACCTCGCCGACCTCGACCGCGACATCGAGCGCGTCGAGCGCGAGGTCGAACTCGTCACCAAGCGCGCCGACGGCGACCGCGCCCGCATGGCCTCCGGCGCCGCCACCGCGAAGGAACTCGAAGGGCTCCAGAGCGAACTGGAGTCCCTCGCGCGCCGCCAGGGCACCCTCGAGGACGACGAACTCGAACTCATGGAGCGCCGCGAAGGCCTCGACGCGGAGCTGAACGACGTGCGCCGCCAGGTCGAGGAGGCCCGCGTCGTCCTCGGCGACGCCGAAGCCGACCGCGGCCGCCAGATCGGCGAGATCGACGCCGAGACCGCCGAGGCGTCCTCCACCCGCGAGGCCCTCGCCATCAACATCCCCGACCGGCTCGTGGAACTGTACGAGCGCATCCACGCCAAGCAGCCGATCGCCGCCGCCGAACTCGTCGGCCGCCGCTGCGGCTCGTGCCGCATCGAGAAGCCCCCGGCCGACATGATCCCGATCAGGTCCGCCCCGATCGACGAGGTCCTGCGCTGCGAGGAATGCGGATGCGTCCTCATCCGCACCGAACTCCCGAAGTCCGGGCCCGCACCGCTCGCCTCCCAGGACGAATTGAAGAAGTACCAGTAGCGCGAACGAGGAAGGGGCGGGACGCCGAGCGTCCCGCCCCTTCCTGTTCAGTTCTCATCGCGCGCTTGCGAATACGCCCTAATCGCGGCTGAACTCGGCCCAGCGCTCCACCAGCGCGGTGGCCGCGCCCTCGTCGATCGCCTTCGACGCCAGCTCCAGGTTCCCGGCCAGCAGGCCCCGCCGGATCTTCACGTCGTGCAGGTCCACGCCGTCGATCAAGCCCTGGCGCGACGCCATCGCCGCCGCCGCGTTGATGAGCACCGCGTCCCGCACCGGCCCGAGCTCGCCGGCGAACACGCCGCGAGCCACCGCCATGTTGAACTCGAGGTCCCCGCCCTTGAGCGCCTCGGGACCGGCCTTCACCAGCCCGAACTCCTCGGCGTCGATCGAACCCTGCGACACCCGGCCGCCCGAGGCGATCCACTCCGACGTCGTCGCCGACGTCGAGATCTCGTCCAGCCCGTCATCGCCGCGCACCACGAACACCGAAGCGCCGCGGGCCGCGAACACCTGCGCCATCAGCGGCGCCTTCACCGGGTCCGCGCAGCCGATCAGTCCCGCCTGCGGCTGGCCCGGATTCGTCAGCGGCCCGAGCAGGTTGAACACCGTCGGAATCCCCAGCGCCGCCCGGATCGGGCCCGCGTGGCGCATCCCGGGGTGGAAGGTCCGCGCGAAGCAGAACCCGATCCCCACCTCGCGCACCGACGCCTCGACCCGCTCGGCCGTGGCCTCCAGGTCCACGCCCAGCGCCTCCAGCAAGTCCGCCGACCCCACGGTGGAGGACGCCGAACGGTTGCCGTGCTTGATGACCGGCACACCCGACGACGCGACCACGATCGCCGCCATCGTCGAGATGTTCACCGAGTTCGAGCCGTCCCCGCCGGTGCCGACGATGTCGACCGCCACACCCAGGTCCGACAGGTCCAGACGGGTCGTCTCCGCGAGCATCCGGCCCGCGATCGCCGCGATCTCCTCGGAGGTCTCGCCCTTCGAGCGCAGCAGCACCGCGAACGCCGCCAACTGGGCCGGATCGGCGTTGCCCGCCATGATCTCGGCCATCGCCCAGTCCGCGCTGGCCTCGTCGAGGTGATCGCCGCTCGACAGCCGCGAGAGGACGTCAGGCCAGGTCGCACTAGACATAAGGACTCCAGTCGGGGAGGATCACGCGGCGCGCTGCGCCGGTGCCACGCCGGACGCGCGGTTGACCAGCAAGTCTACTACCGTCTGGCCGGTGGTGACGGGGTTGAGCGGGTGCATCAGCACCGCGTCCGCCCGCGACCACGCCGCCAGCCAGCGGTCGGCGGCGCGCGCCACCACCACGGCGAGCGTCGGGGGCTCGTCGAACTCGTCGCGCAGCTGCCGCGCGATCCCGAGGCCGCCCGCGGGCTGCGCCTCCCCGTCGAGCAGCACGAGGTCGACCTCGTACTTGTCGATGAGGTCGACCGCCTCGTCGTAGGCGCCGGCGACCGCGTACTCGATCCTGATCCCCTCGACCGGCTCCTCGCCGATAGCCGAGCGCATCTGTTCGATGACCGTGGGTCGATGACTGTAAAGGAGGACTGCATACTCAGCCGTTGAGGTGCTCACGCTTCGCATATTAAACCGGCCACACCGAAATGGGAAGTCCGGCGCGGCCACTTCCCCGAAACGGACCGCCTACAGTAGGCAAACTGCGAATGACCTGGGCACACGATGTGAGAAGGCCGGGAGCCTACCGCCGGGCGACACGCGCGAAAAACACACCCCATGCGCAGCTTGGGCCCGCCGGGCCGTAATAATGTGCGCGTGACTGCCGCCGAAGTTTCCATCGACCCCAGCCGAATCCACTCACTGACCCGGCCCAACGTCGTCAGTGTCGGCACCATCGTGTGGTTGAGCAGCGAACTCATGTTCTTTGCGGGCCTGTTCGCGATGTACTTCTCCATCCAGGCCGCCGCGCCGTCGATGTTCGAGGAGGGCTACCACCACCTCGAGATCCCCTACGCGCTGGTCTTCACGGTGATTCTGGTGGCCTCCTCGATCACCTGCCAGCTGGGCGTCTTCGCCGCCGAAAAGGGCGACGTCTACGCCCTCCGGCGCTGGTTCGCGATCACGTTCGTCATGGGGCTCGTCTTCGTGCTCGGCCAGGTCAACGAGTACCGCAACCTCGTCACCGAGGGGCACACGATCGCCTCCGACGGCTACTGGACGATGTTCTTCCTGACCACCGGGTTCCACGGCCTGCACGTGACCGGCGGACTGGTGGCCTTCATCGTCTATCTCATCCGGACGACGATGGGGCGCTTCAATCCCGCCCAGGCGACCGCGGCCATCGTGGTCTCCTACTACTGGCACTTCGTCGACGTGGTCTGGATCGCCCTGTTCGCGGTGATCTACTTCCTGCCGATCGCCCAGTACTGACGCCAACCCGGCCGGACGCGGCACACCGCGTCCGGTCCGCAGCAAGTGAAAGGCCTCGGCGCCCGCGCCGAGGCCGCAACCGAGAAATGCGACGGCCGCCGCCCTTCGCGGCGGCCGGTCGGGCCCAGGCCGAACAGGTCGGGGCCCGGTTCGAGAGCTAGATAAAGGTGAGGCAACAACCGTGGCTGCATCAGCGAAACGCCGGCGAGGCTGGCGCAAGCGCCTCGGCGCGCTGGCCAGGTTCACCGGCGCACTGGTCATCGTCGGAGGGCTCTACTCGGTGTTCTCACCGGGCCTCTACGCGCAGGACTCCGCCGAGAACACCATCGACGCCGACGCCGTCAAAGGCCAGGAACTCTACGACACGAGTTGCATCTCCTGCCACGGCGACAGCGGCGAGGGCATCGAGGGGCGCGGTCCGAGCCTCATCGGCGTCGGGTCCGCCGCCGTCGAGTTCCAGGTGAACACCGGCCGCATGCCCATGGCGGCCCAGGGGGCGCAGGCCCCCGACTCCGACTACCCGGTCTTCACCGAGGAGGAGGCCGAGTGGCTCGGCGCCTACATCGAGTACCTCGGCGGCGGCGCGGTCGTCCCCGACGACCTCGAGATCCTCGTCGCTGACGCCAATGTCGGCGAGGGCGGCGAGCTCTACCGGGTGAACTGCTCCTCCTGCCACGGCTTCTCCGGCGGCGGCGGCGCCCTCTCCTCGGGCGCGCACGCGCCGTCGCTGGCGGGCGTCAGCGACGAGGAGCTCTACCAGGCGATGCTCACCGGCCCGCAGAACATGCCGGTCTTCGGGGACAACGAGCTGACTCCCGAGCAGAAGGCCGACATCATCGCCTACGTCCAGTACATCGTGAACGATGACAGGGACCCGGGCGGGGTGTTCACCCTCGGACGTTTCGGCCCCGCCACCGAGGGCCTGGCCATCTTCCTGGTCGGCATGACCGCGCTCCTGCTGACCACGCTCTGGATTGCAGGTAAATCGTGAGTGCCCACAACGACAGTGCCCACAACGAACCCGAACCGGTCGACCTGAGCGACCCGAAGCTCTCGCGGTTCGAGGTCTACAAAGAGGGCCTGCGCCGCGACGACATCGAGATCATTCACTACGAGCCGCGCTTCGCCAAGCCGGGCACCAAGGCCGAGAAGCGCATGGAGCGCATCGTCGGCGGGCTGTTCCTGTTCTCCGGCCTGTTCGCGACGCTGTTCGTGGTGGCGTACATCTGGTGGCCCTGGGAGTACGAGGGCGCCGCCACCTGGCGCGACCCGCAGACCTGGTACACGCCGATCCTCGGTACGACCCTCGGCCTCTCGCTGCTGCTGTTCGCGGTGGGCGTGCTCACCTGGGCGAAGAAGCTGCTGCCGGTCGAGGAGCTGGTCCAGGACCGCCACGACGGCGGCTCGTCCCCGGAGGACCGGCGCATCGCCGAGGCCACCGTGGACGGCCTCGTCGAGGACATGGGCCTCAAGCGCCGCCCGTTCCTGGTGAAGGCGGCCCTGCTGGGCGCCGCGCCGCTCGGCCTGGCCGCGGTGGCCCCGCTGGGCGCGCTCCTGAAGGACCCGGGCGACATGCTCACCGTCACGGGCTGGAACGCCGAGAAGTACAACGACGGCGATCCCGTGCAGGTGATGATGCGGGACGGCGCCCTGGTGCGCCCCGACATGGTCTCGGTCGGCGGGCAGATCACCGTCTACCCGGCGCTCGACCACGGTGCGACCAACCAGTTCCCGACCTCGCCGGTGCTGCTGATCCACCTGCGGGCGGCCGACGCCGAGATCCTGCGCGGCAACCTGTACCCGATGTACCAGGACGTGGACGCCCTGTGGGGCAACTTCGTCGCGTACTCCAAGATCTGCACGCACGTGGGCTGCCCGACCAGCCTCTACGAGCAGCAGAGCCAGCGGCTGCTGTGCCCGTGCCACCAGTCGCAGTTCAACGTGGTGGACAACGCCGCTCCGATCTTCGGCCCGGCGACCCGGCACCTGCCGATCCTGCCGCTGGACGTGGACGACGACGGCGTCTTCATCGCCAAATCGGACTTCCTGGTGCCCCCGGGGCCGGCGTTCTGGAACCGCCCGTCCCTCCCCGAGGAGGATGAGAAGTGAAACGCCGCAAAGGCACGAGCGACAGCCTGCTGACCAAGGCCGGCGGTGAGCTCGACGACCGCTTCAAGCTCGCCGGGCCGGCCCGGGTCCTGCTCAACAAGGTGTTCCCGGACCACTGGTCCTTCCTCCTGGGCGAGATCGCGCTGTTCTCGTTCATCCTGCTGCTGCTGTCGGGCACGTTCCTGGCGCTGTTCTTCGAGCCGTCGATGGTCGAGGTGACCTACAACGGCGCGTACGTGCCGCTGCAGGGCGTCGAGATGTCGAAGGCCTACGCGTCGGCCCTGGACCTGTCCTTCGAGGTGCGCGGCGGCCTGTTCATGCGCCAGATGCACCACTGGGCGACGCTGCTGTTCATGGCGTCGATCCTGGTGCACATGCTCCGGATCTTCTTCACCGGCGCGTTCCGCGCACCGCGCGAGACGAACTGGATGATCGGCATCCTGCTGTTCTGGGTCGGCTTCTTCGAGGGCTTCTTCGGCTACTCGCTGCCCGACGACGGCCTGTCCGGCACGGGCCTGCGGATCATGGAGGGAATGACCGAGTCGGTGCCGTTCATCGGCCCGTGGGCGTCGGCGGCGCTGTTCGGGGGCCAGTTCCCCGGCACCAGCGTCATCTCGATGATCTACATCATCCACGTCTTCGTCTTCCCGCTGATCCTGCTGGCGCTCATCACGGTCCACGTCGGACTCGTGTTCGCGCAGAAGCACACCCAGTGGCCCGGACCGGGACGCACCGAGCACAACGTGGTCGGCTTCCGGATGTTCCCGAACTACGTCATGAAGCAGGTCGGCTTCATGCTGTTCATCTGGGGCGTGATCGGCGCGATGGCCGGGCTGTTCCAGATCAACCCGATCTGGCTGTTCGGCCCGTACGAGGTCTCGGTGGTCTCCTCGGCCTCGCAGCCCGACTTCTACGTCATGTACCTGGACGGGCTCATCCGCCTGTTCCCGGCGTGGGAGTTCAGGGTCCCGCCGTACTTCACGCTCCCGGCGGTGTTCTGGCCGGCGATCGCGGGCATGGGCCTGTCGGTGCTGCTGCCGCTGGTGTACCCGGCGCTGGAGCGGCGGTTCACCAAGGACCGCGGGCACCACAACCTGCTGCAGCGCCCGCGCGACGTCCCGGCCCGCACGAGCCTGGGCATGATGGTCGTGGTCTTCTGGATCATCGGCGTCATCTCCGGCGGCAACGACGTGTTCGCCCAGAAGTTCCACATCAGCCTGAACGCGATGACCTGGGCCGGCCGCATCGGCATCGTGGTCCTGCCGATCATCGCGTACTACGTGACGTACCGGATCTGCCTGGGCCTGCAGCAGCACGACCGCGAGGTGCTCGCGCACGGCCTGGAGACGGGCATCCTGATGCGCGACCCGAACGGGCGCTTCTACGAGGTGCACCAGCCGCTGGGCGAGCCCGACGAGCACGGCCACTCCGAGCTGGAGTACGGCGGCTGGGTGGTCCCGAAGAAGATGAACCGCGTCGGCGCGCTGGAGCCGACGGACAAGGGCTTCTTCAAGTCGATCGAGGAGCCGTCCGAGAACGGCGGCGCCGAACGGCGCGACGAGATCGAGTCCGGGCACAAGTAGCGACATGAAGGAGGGCCCCGCCGGGAGGCGGGGCCCTCTTCACGTCTCGGCGGCGGTCGCCTCAGTAGCGGTCGACGGTGGTGATGAGCTTCTCGGCCAGCTCGTCGGGGTCGAGCTTCTCGCGGGCGAGCGCCAGGTACAGCGAGTCGAGGTCCGGGTAGCCCAGGGACGAGGCGACGCCGTGGAGCGGCTGCTCGCCCGCCAGGCCCCGCCCGCGGGCGATCAGCGACCGCCACAGGCGGTTCTTGCCCTCCTTGAGCTCGTCCTCGAAGCGCTGCATGGGGATCACGGGGAGCTCGCCGGTCGAGTCGATGTCGTCGACCGCGCCGAACCAGTCGTTGATGTGCAGCTGCGCCTCGGGCGTCTTGGCGTGGTCGAGCCACTGCTTCGAGGGCCCGTACGGCTGCTCGGTGGTGAGCACCAGCTCGACCGAGTCGCCGTCGCGCAGCGGCCGCGACAGCTGCGCGATCTCGCCGTTGACGTAGGCGGCGATGAGGCGGTGGCCCTTCGAGGGGCCCGAGCAGTAGGCGACGTCGACGGGCGTGGAGGCCTTGGGGACCAGGAGCTGCTGGCCCTCGCCGGTGAACACCAGGATGTCCTGGTCGGCCAGGTCGCAGCGGAGCGAGTCGAGGAACTGGCCGGAGTCGGCCACCTCGTTCTGCCAGTCGAGCAGGCGCTGGAGCCACGGCAGCTGCACCTCGACCGGGTTCGTCCCCGACTGGCGCAGCCCGGCGACGATGCCGATCTCGGCGGTCTCGTGCATCTCCTTGGTGCGGATGAGGAATTCGATCGGAAGGCCGCCCGGGCCGGCGACCGCGGTGTGGATCGACTGGTACAGGTTGAACTTCTTGGCGGCGATGAGGTCGCGGAACTTGCCGCCCATGGGCTTCCAGAGCTTGTGGATCGCGCCCAGCGCCGCGTAGCAGTCGGTGGGCGGGCCGTCGACCACGATGACCAGGCGCGGCGGGTCGGACGGGCCGGTGCCGGGGTGCTTCTGCATCTCGCGGAAGATCGAGTACGGGTGGCGGGGGCGGTCGAGCAGGCGCGCGGCGACCTTGAACTCGCGCAGCGTGCGGCGCACCTGCGGGGCGATGACGGCGACCTGGCGCCCCCGGTCGGACTCGGAGCCGAGGTGCTCCTTGATGCGCTGGAAGACCTCGGGTTCGAGCGTCTCCAGGACGATGTCCTCGAGCTCGCGCTTGATGACGTACAGGCCCAGGCGGTCGGCGAGGGGGATGAGGACGTCCTTGGTCGCCTCGGCGATGCGGATCTGGCTGGGGCGCTTCTTGAACTTGATGGTCCGCATGTTGTGGAGGCGGTCGGCGAGCTTGATGACCATGACGCGGATGTCGCGGCCGGCGGTGAGGACCAGCTTGCGGAAGGTCTCGGCCTCGGCGGCGGACCCGAGGTGGATCTTGTCGAGCTTGGTGACGCCGTCGACCATGACGGCGATCTCGTCGCCGAAGTCGCCGCGGAGGGCCTCGAGGGAGTAGCTGGTGTCCTCGACGGTGTCGTGGAGGAGCCCGGCCGCGATCGTGGGGGTGTCGACGCCGAGGTCGGCGAGGATCGTGGCGACGGCGATGGGGTGGGTGATGTAGGGCTCGCCGGAGCGGCGGGCCTGGCCCCGGTGCATCTGCTCGGCGATGCGGTAGGCGCGGCGGACCAGGAGCATGTCGGGCTGCTCGCAGTGGGCACGGTGAGCCGCTTCGAGCTGCGCCACCTTTCCCGCGAGGTCCCACGGGTCGTCAGGTTTGGCAGACCGAGTAGCCGAAAGCAATGCGCGCAACATGAAAGCCTCCGATGCCCAAGGTTGACCGCATTCTAGATGTACAACGATTCCTGGAGAGAATCGACACTAGACACTGTCGGATTTCGGCAGAGCCGCCGCCACGGACGGATAACTGAGCGTACCGGGTCGGGCAGCGGCTCGGAAACCTCAAGCGCCGCAAATGGATGCGAGACGACTCACGTCCGATTGGCCCGAAAGGGGCGTTCCCGCAGGGTGAAACGGTGCGTTTCACTGGGACAGCGGAGGGTCCGGAACGCGGTCTCACGATGTGGAACACCGATGCGTCACCGCCGCCACGGGGACGGGTCGTGGGGGACCAGTCCCTCCCAGCGTCCGGCGCCGTCGAGGCGGCTCGCCCACGAGCCCTCCACGGTCACCAGGCGCACCTCCGGGCGCCCCAGCCAGTCCAGCAGCAGCCGCGCCTCGGCCGCGTGCGCCGCGTCCACGGCGTCGGCCACCGGCTCGACCGCCCTGGCCGTCTCGCGCAGCCGCGCGATGTACGGCATCGGGTCGACCCTCGGCGGCGTCTTGACCGCGCCCGCCAGCAGCCCGTGGCGGATCACCGCGACCTCCCAGCCGCCGCCCTTGGCCCGACCCGCCGCCACGATCTCCCCGGCCGCCACGAAGCTCCTGACGCGGTGCGAGTGCACGGCCAGCGCCAGGTACGCGCCCAGTTCGTCGCGCCGCTCGGCGGCGGCCTCGAACCGCTCGGACTCCGACAGCTCGGTGAGGCGGTCGGCGATCGCGTCGGCGACCGGCGAGGGGTCCCCGTCCATGGCCCGGGCCGCGCGCTCGGCGATCGCGCCGTACTCCTCCACGGTGACGGTGTGGCGGCACGGCTCGGCGCACTTGCCGATCTCCCCGAGCACGCACGAGGGCGACAACCGCTTGGGGGACAGGCGGGTGCGGCACGACCTGATCGGCAGTGCGGCCTCGATGGCGCTGATGGCGGCCTGCGCCTGCGTGCCCGAGGCGGGGCCGAGGCGCGGCGTGCCGGGCTCGGGGGGCTTGCGCGAGACCTGGAGGCGCGGGTACGGCTCGTCGGTCAGGCGCACCCAGCTGCGGTGCTCGGGGAACTTCGCGGCCCGGTTGTACGGCGGCTTGCCGCCGGAGATGAGGCGCAGTTCGGCGACGCCGGCCTCGAGCCGGTGGGCGCACTCGACGACCTCGACGCGCTCGGCGGAGGCGAGCATGTCGCGGAGCCTGCGGCGCTGCTCGGCGGCGGAGAAGTAGCTGCGGACGCGGGTGGCGACGTCGACGGACACGCCGATGTAGAGCGCCCGGTCGTCGGCGTCGCGGAAGATGTACACGCCCGGGGCGTGGGGGAGTCCGTCGGCGAGGTGGCGTTTGCGCTTCTGGAGCTCGGAGGGGATGGCGCGGCAGAACTCGGCGAGTTCGGCGTCGGTGCCGACCCCGTGGCCGGTGGCGCGCTCGATGAGGCCGTGGAGGACGGCGACGGTCGCGCGGGCGTCGTCGAGGGCCCGGTGGTTGGGGGTGACCTCGGAGCCGAAGAGGCGCGCGAGGGTGCCCAGGCGCCGGTTGGGGACCTCGCTCTTCTCGGTGAGGCGCCGGGCCAGGACCACGGTGTCGACCACGGGGGGGCGGGGCCAGCGGGTGTCGGTCAGCTCGCACGCGTGGCGCAGGAAGCCGATGTCGAATCCGGCGTTGTGGGCGACCATGGTGGCGCCGTGGGCGAATTCGAGGAACGCGGGCAGGACCGCGGCGATGGCGGGGGCGTCGGCGACCATTTCGTCGGTGATCCCGGTCAGGCGGGTGACGCGCGGGTCGATGGGCTCGCCGGGGTTGACGAGGGTGCCGAACTCGCCGATGATCCGGCCGCCCCTGACCTTGACGGCGCCGATCTCGGTGATGCCGCAGGCGTCGGCGGCCAGGCCGGTGGTCTCGAGGTCGACGACGCAGAAGGTCACTTCGGACAGCGGGGTGCCGAAGCTGTCGAGCGTCGGCTGGGTGAAACCGGACTCGGGTCCGCTCTCTACGGTGCCGCCGCTTCTGGCCGTGCCGCTTCCGTGCATGAGGGCAACCTTAAGGGCGGCCTGTGACAGACCGTTCCCTGCGGCTGTTCGAACGTCGCGCCCGCCGCATCGCCGAGCGCATCCGGTCGGCGGTCCGGGCGGTCCGCCTGGCCATGTCGGCGCTCTGCTCGGCCTGCCGGGCGCTGAGTTTCACGGCGAGCGAGGCGGGCCAGAACATGGCCCGGTAGCGCCGGCGCGGTTCGGCGGCCTTGTCGAGCTGGGAGTGGAGGTCGCGGACGGCGTCGGCGAGGCCGCCGATCGCGGCGCCCCTGGGGGAGTAGCGCTGCTGGGCCATGGCCGCGCCGAGGGCGGTGGCCGCGTCGCGGGCTCCCGGCGCGGCGTGCGCGAGGACGCCGGCGGCCTGTCTCGGCGTGAGCGAGGGCGCGATGGCGACGCCGTAGTCCAGGGCGAGGTCGGTGGCCTCGTCCCAGGCGGTCAGGGCGCTGAGGCGCCCTGGGCCGAGCCGGGAGCGGCGGATGCCGGCCCGCCACAGGGCGGGAACGAGCGGGAGGGCCAGGAGCAGCAGCAGTGCCAGCCAGGCGGGGTTGAAGCGGGTCGCGCCCGCGCCGCCGTCGCCGCCCGCCAGGGCGGTCGGGTCGTCGGTCGGGTTCTCCTCGGCGCCGGGGGAGGCGTCGGTGGGCGCGGTCGCGCCGTCGGTGGGCGCCTCGGAGGGCTCGGCGCTCGGGTCGCCCTCGTTGACCTCCTCGTTCTCGTCGGTGTCCGGTTCGGTCGCCCACGGGAAGCCGACCGAGCCGGGGACGCCCGAGGCGGGTGTCGGGTCGAACGGGACCCAGCCGGGCCCGTCGAAGTAGACCTCGACCCACGCGTGGTAGTCGTGGCTGGTGAGCACCCACTGGTCGCCGTCGCGGGAGCCCTGGGACATGCCGATGACGACGCGGGCGGCGACGCCGGCCTCGCGCAGCATCCACGCCATGGCCGCGGCGTACTGCTGGCAGTAGCCCTCCCGGGTCTCCAGGAAGTCGAGGATGGCCTGGTCGTTGCCGGCGTCGGTGGTCTCCAGCGAGTAGCGGAACCCGTTGGCGGGGGACAGGTACGCCAGGACGGCGAGGACCTTCTCGTGGACGGTGCCGGCGCCTTCGGTGGCCTGGGCGACGGTGTCGGCCAGCTCGGGCACGTCGGGGTGGTCGGTGTTGGACTCCCAGCGCTCGTCCGAGGGGTCCATGCCCGCGGCCCCGGCGAGCGTCTCGGTGGCGGGCACCGGTTCGGTGTAGGTGACGGTGTACTCGTCGACGTCGCCCATGTCGGAGCCGTCGCCGACGATGACGCCGGTGTCCTCGTCGATCTGCCAGTCGCCTTCGATGTCGAGGCCGACGGGGTCCCCGTAGACGGGCACGACCGGCGCCTCCATCTGGAGGTTCTCGATCTGCGCCTCGAAGACCTGCTCGTCGTCGCCGGCGCCGGTGAGGCCGTCCGCGTCGTCGCCGCCGCTGTAGTCGTTGGGCCCGAACCCGTCGTCGGTGAGCTCGTCGAGCACGTGCATCCGCAGGTAGCGGGGGCTGGGGTCGGTCGTGGTGACCCGCAGGACGTCGACCTCTTCGGGCCGGTTGAGCGAGCCGGACAGCTGCGCCCACGGGTTGACGTCGCCGAGCGAGTAGTTCTCGGTGCCGCCGAAGTCCTCGGCGACGTTGTCGATCAGTCCTGAGGTGTTGGTCGGCACCACGGTCAGCAGCAGGAGGGTCACGGCGATGAACCCGGCCGCCGACCAGCGCGCGGTGCGCGCCAGCGGCGAGGGGAAGTGCTGGCCGACGAGGTGCCCGGCGCCGGTGAAGCGGTGCCCGAACGACGAGACCCGCCTGAGGTTGTCGTCGGCGAGGATCCACAGGTAGGCGACCGCGGGGAGGATGAACCAGAACCAGGCGGTCGCCTCGGGCGCGACCGAGACCGGCACCAGGTACATCGTCAGGAGCGTGAGCCCGGCGAGCGCCGGGGTGCGCAGGCCGACGACGAACATGTCGTGGAGGATCGCGACGACGCCCACGCCGAGCATCGTCAGGAACAGGATGCCGCCCTCGGCCGGGACCGGCGGGGAGTTCACGATGATCTGCTGGATGCCCTCGCCGGAGAGCTCGCCCCAGTGGGAGAACGTGGCCGGCGTCGGGATGATGAGCGCGATCGCGGTGCCGCCGTTGAAGCCCGCGGTCATGATGACCAGGAGCGATCCGACCATCGCGAGGGTCTGGAGGCCCTGCCCGCGCCCGGCGGCGCGCATGAGCGACCCGGACACGGCCACGGCAGTGATCGCCATGAGCACCGGCACCGTCCAGCCCAGGCCCGCGAAGACGCCGATGAGGGGCGTCAGGGTCAGCGCCAGGGTGGCGGCGGCGACCAAGGTGGCGTGCCGCTGTCCGTTCATGCCAGAGTCCTCCACGCGCCCAGGCGGTTCCACACCCGGCGAAGTTCGGTCCCGGCGACGACCGGGATCACCTGCCAGCCCGCGTTCGCCAGCGTGTTGACCGCGGCCGCGTGCTGCTGCGCGAACGCCTGCTCGCGCGGGTCGACCCGGCTGGTCGGGGCCTTCGGGATCCACCGGACCGGGTCGACGACCATGGCGGTGCAGTGCCCGCCGCGCTTGGCGAGCCGCCCGAGGCTGGCCGCCTCCTCCGGGGTCAGGTGCCCCAGGAACGCGACGACGCCCGAGACCGACCGGGCCCGCTGCGCCTTCTCGACCATGTGCCCGACCGGCGCCTCGGGCGCCGCCGCGACCGTGGCGAGGTACCGCATCGCCTGGCTGTAGTCGCCTTGGCGGCATTCGAAGTCGCGGTGGGAGGTGATCAGCCACGGGTCGATGCCGTCGCGGGCGAGCCGCACCATCGCCGAGGCGGACGCGTCGACCATCCACTCGAAGCTCGACAGCTCCCCGCGGTGGGCGCCGCGGCGCACGTCCAGGAGGATCGCCGCGTTGTTCTCCCACGGCTGCTCTTCGCGGCGGACCATGAGCTGGCCCCGGTGGGCGCTGGCCTTCCAGTGGACGCGCCGCATGTCGTCGCCGTGGCGGTACTCGCGGACGGCGATGTCGTCGTTGCCGGTGATGGCGACCGCGTGCGCGGCCGACTCGCCCGAGGACATCCCGGCTCCGCCCGGCAGCACGAGGCTCCGCAGCCGCTGGATGCGCGGGGTGACGATGAGCTCGGTGGTCACCGGGAACTCCTGGACGGAGACGGCGAGCCCGAACGGGTCGGCGGTGCGCACCGTCAGCGGCCCGAGCTCGTAGGCGCCGCGGGTGCCGGGGGTGATCGTGTAGTTGACGACGCTGCGGGCGCCGGGCGCGAGCTTCTCCAGGACCAGGCGCGGCCGGTTGCCGAGCCGGTAGGGGATGCGGTCCTCGAGCATGAGCGCGGGCGGGCGGCGGGCGCCGGTGTTCTGGATGCCCAACCGCACCTGCGTGGCCTGGCCGGCCTCGACCTGCGCGGGGTTGAGCACCCGGTTCGACTCCAGGGTCGGCCGCGTCCAGCGCAGCATCACCAGGCCGCCCAGGGGCGCGACGGCGGCCAGGAGCGCGGCGCGCAGCAGGTCGCCCTCGCCCACGGCCAGGGCGGTGAGGCCGACGACCACGCTCACCGCCAGCAGGGTCTTGCCGCGCCCGGTGAGCTCCACGCCTAGAACCTCCCCGGGTTGGACACCACCGGGACGTGCCTGAGGATGTCGGAGACGATCGCCTTCGTGTCGCCTCCGCCCATCGTGGTCTCCGTCGTGGGGATGAGCCGGTGCGCGAGGACCGGGACGGCCAGCTGCTGGACGTCGTCCGGCAGCGCGAAGTCGCGCCCGTCCATCGCCGCGAGCACCTGCGTGCACCGCAGCAGCTGAAGCGTCGCACGAGGGCTCGCACCCAGCCGGACCTGCGCGTTCGTGCGGGTCGCGGTCACCAGGTCGACGACGTAGCGCTTGAGCTCGGGCGCCAGGTGCACCGCGCGGGCGGCGGCGATCATCCGCACGATCATGTCCGCGTCGGCCACCGGCCGCAGCGCGTCGAGCGGGTTGTACTCCTCGCGCCGGTCCAGCAGCGCCAGCTCGGCGTTCACGTCGGGGTAGCCGATGGCCAGGCGCGCGGTGAAGCGGTCGCGCTGCGCCTCCGGCAGCGGGTAGGTCCCCTCCATCTCCACCGGGTTCTGCGTGGCGATGACCATGAACGGGCTGCGCAGCTTGTACGTGTTCCCGTCGACGGTGACCTGCCGCTCCTCCATGCACTCCAGCAGCGCCGACTGGGTCTTGGGGCTCGCGCGGTTGATCTCGTCGCCGAGGATCAGGTTCCCGAAGATCGCCCCGGGCTTGAACACGAAGTCGCGCTTCTCGGGGTCGAAGATGCTCACGCCCGTCACGTCGGACGGCAGGAGGTCGGGGGTGAACTGGATGCGGCGCACCGAGCAGTCCACCGAGCGCGCGAGCGCCTTCGCCAGCTGGGTCTTGCCGACCCCGGGCACGTCCTCGAGGAGCAGGTGCCCTTCGGCGAGCATGACCGCGATCGCGAGCTTGATCGTGTGGGACTTGCCCTCGATCACCCACTCGACGTTCGTCAAGATGCCCTCGACCGTCGCCTTGAACTCCTGGGGGGAGAGCGGCGTCGGACCCTGCGGCGGCTGCGCTGGGGACGACTCGAAGGTCAATGGTCCTCCCGGGAAGAGCTCTGAGATGAGAAGAGGCGCCGTGACAACGCATACGCCGTAACGGTCGCCTGTCCGCCCATCGTACTCGGACGCGCCCAAGGCGATGTCCCGCGCCGTCCGGGTCGCGCTGGGCTACACTGGTCGCATGTCCCGGCGTTTCGCGCTCCTTATCTAGCCGTGGTGGACCAGACCATCACGGCGACCCCTGCATGCCAGGGGTTTTTTGCTGCCAGGATCATTTACGGCTCGCAAGCTCGCCGAGGCCGGTCGGTGTCCACACCAGCGCGCCGCGAACCCACAGCCGCACCACAGGACCACAGGACGAGTCATGAGCGAACCCGCACACCGTTACGACGCCAAGCTGGCCAACGAGATCGAACCGCGCTGGCAGGACCGCTGGGAGGCCGAGCAGACCTTCCGCGCACCGAACCCGGTCGGCGACCTGGCCGAACCGGACCACCCGCGGGCCGGCGCGCCCAAGAAGTTCGTGATGGACATGTTCCCCTACCCCTCGGGGGAGGGGCTGCACGTGGGCCACCCGCTGGGGTACATCGCCACCGACGCGTACTCGCGCTACCTGCGCATGGCCGGGTACAACGTCCTGCACCCCCTGGGCATGGACGCGTTCGGCCTGCCGACCGAGCAGTACGCGGTCGCCACCGGCCGCCAGCCCGCCGAGATCACCGCGGAGAACATCCGCCGGTACCGCAGCCAGCTGCGCATGGTCGGCATGGGCTACGACAACCGCCGCGAGTTCGCCACCACCGACCCCGAGTACTTCAAGTGGACGCAGTGGATCTTCCTGCAGATCTTCAACTCCTACTACGACACCGAGGCCGACCGCGCCAAGCCGATCACCGAGTTGATCGCCGCGTTCGAGTCCGGTGAGCGGGCCACCCCCGACGGTCGGCCCTGGGCCGAGCTGAGCGGGACCGAGCGCCGCCGCATCGTCGACGGCCACCGCCTGGCCTACGTCACCGAGGCGCCCGTGAACTGGTGCCCGGGCCTGGGCACGGTGCTGTCGAACGAGGAGGTCACCTCCGAAGGCCGCAGCGAGCGCGGCAACTTCCCGGTCTACACGCGCACCCTGAAGCAGTGGATGATGCGCATCACCTCCTACGCCGACCGGCTGCTGGACGACCTGGACGGCCTGGACTGGACCGAGTCGCTGAAGTCCATGCAGCGCAACTGGATCGGCAAGTCCGTCGGCGCGTTCGTGGACTTCGCGACCTATGCGGGGGACATCCGGGTCTTCACCACCCGCCCCGACACGCTGTTCGGCGCCACCTACATGGTCCTGGCCCCCGAGCACCCCCTGGTCGACGCCCTGACCGCCGAGACCTGGCCCGGCGGCGCCCCCGCCGCCTGGACCGGCGGCCACGACACGCCCGCGGGCGCCGTCGCCGCCTACCGCGCGCAGGCCGCCGCCAAGACCGACGTCGAGCGCCAGGCCGACGCCAAGGAGAAGACCGGCGTCTTCACCGGCGGCTACGCCGTCAACCCGGTCAACGGCGACACGGTCCCGGTCTTCATCGCCGACTACGTGCTGGCCGGATACGGCACCGGCGCCATCATGGCCGTCCCCGCCCACGACGGACGCGACTTCGACTTCGCCAAGGCCTTCGACATCCCGATCGTCCAGGTCGTCACCGAAGGCGCCGAATGGGACGGGCAGGAAGTGCTGACCGGCGCCGGCGGCACCTGCGTCAACTCCGGCTTCCTGAACGGCCTGGGCGTCACCGAGGCCAAGGCCCGCATGATCGAATGGCTGGCCGAGCACGGACGCGGCGAGGGCGCCACCACCTTCCGCCTGCGCGACTGGCTGTTCAGCCGCCAGCGCTACTGGGGCGAGCCCTTCCCGATCGTCTACGACGAGACCGGCCTGCCCGTGGCGCTGCCCGACGACCACCTGCCGGTCGAGCTGCCGCACCTGGACGACTTCTCGCCCAAGACCTTCGACCCCGAGGACGCCGACTCCGCCCCCGAGCCGCCCCTGGGCCGCGCCAAGGACTGGGTCGAGGTCGAACTGGACCTGGGCGACGGCCCGCGCCGCTACACGCGCGAGCTGAACACCATGCCCAACTGGGCCGGCTCCTCCTGGTACGAGCTGCGTTACACCGACCCGAAGTCCGCCGGGAAACTGGCCGACCCGGCCAACGAGTCCTACTGGATGGGCCCCCAGGACGCCGAGGACGTCGGCGGCGTCGACCTGTACATCGGCGGCGTCGAGCACGCCGTCCTGCACCTGCTGTACGCCCGCTTCTGGCAGAAGGTCCTGTTCGACCTGGGGCACGTCTCCAGCCGCGAGCCCTTCCGCCGCCTGTTCAACCAGGGCTACATCCAGGCCTACGCCTACACCGACGACCGCGGCGTCTACGTCCCGGCCGCGGAGGTCGAGGAGCAGGCCGACGGCGTCTACGTCTGGCAGGGCCAGAAGGTCGAACGCGAGTACGGCAAGATCGGCAAGTCCCTGAAGAACGGCGTCACGCCCGACGAGATCTGCGAGTCCTACGGCGCCGACACCTTCCGCGTCTACGAGATGTCGATGGGCCCCCTGGCCGAGTCGAAGCCCTGGGACACCCGGGCCATCGTCGGCTCCCAGCGGTTCCTGCAGCGCCTGTGGCGCAACATCGTCGACGAGGAGACCGGCGAGGTCACCGTGGTCGACGCCGACCCCTCGGACGAGACGCTGCGCGAGATCCACAAGGCGATCGCCGGAGTCCGCGAGGACTACGAGAACCTGCGCATGAACACCGCCGTCGCCAAGCTGATCACGCTGAACAACCACGTGACCGGCCTGCACCCGGTGCCGCGCGCGGCCGCCGAGGCCCTGGTCGTCATGGTCGCGCCGATCGCCCCGCACATCGCCGAGGAGCTGTGGCAGCGCCTGGGCCACGAGGACACCATCGCCTACGTGGACTTCCCCGAGGCCGACGACCGGTACCTGGTCGAGGACACCGTGACCTACCCGGTCCAGATCAACGGGAAGGTCCGCGGCCGCATCGAGATCGGCGCCGACGCGGGCGAGGAGGCCGTGAAGGCCGCCGCGCTGGCCGAGGAGAAGGTCGCCGCGAACCTGGCCGGCAAGGACGTCAAGAAGGTCATCGTCGTCGCGGGCAAGATGGTCTCCATCGTCGCCAAGTAGCCGAACCGACGAGGGCGGGTCCGGAGCACTCCGGACCCGCCCTCCTCAGTCTTCGGGCCAGCTCGCGCCGCCTCCCTTGTAGGTGTGCCTCTTCGCTTTCTCGCTGCGCAGCAGGAAGAACAGGACGAGGCCGATGCCGATGCCGGTGTAGGACGGCACGTCGAGGCCGGCGGCGAGGCCGCTGGCGAAGGCGACGACCCCGGTGAGCATGCACGTGCCGAATCCGATGATCCGCGCCCAGTTCATGCGCGCGGCGATGCACACGGCCACGGCGACCTGGGCGGCCGCGGCCGCGGCGGTCGCCACGAGGGGCCAGAGCACCGCCTCCTCGGTCGGCGAGCGGAAGTCGGCCCACATGAGCGCGGCGAGATACGTCAGGGAGCAGACGGAGGCGCCGATGAGCACGAGTGCGGCGACGACCTGCCAGGGGATCGGATGATGGTAAGCGGGTCTGGTTCGAAGGGGTTCCATCTCCGCACGATACCAAATTATCGTCATATTGACGAGTATTATTCTCGTCGTAATGACGATTATTTTCCGGCCGCCGCTCGCGCCGCCCCGGAACCGCCGCCGCAGTATTGACCAATATCTATGTACCCGCTAGGCTGGCCTAACCTCGCTGGGAGCGCTCCGCTCCACCGCGGGCCCTTTCCTTCGAACAGCCTCGTTCCCTCACGGCGCGGCACCACCCTGAGGAGCAATTCGTGCTGCTTTCCCGACCGCACCATTCAAGACAGCGCCGGCGGGCCCTGATCGCGGGAGTCGTCACCGTCGCGACCGCCGCGCTCGGACTCGGACTCTCCACCCAGTTCGCCAGCGCGCAGACCACCCTCCGCGGGGCCGCCGACGAGCTCGGCAAGGACATCGGCGTCGCCGTCTCCTACGACCAGCTCCAGAACAACGCGACCTACCGCAACATCGTCGCCACCGAGTTCAACTCCCTCACCGCCGAGAACGCGATGAAGTGGGACGCGACCGAGCCCAGCGACGGCCAGTACACCTTCACCCAGGCCGACGCGATCGTGAACTTCGCCGAGGACAACGACCAGACCGTCCACGGCCACACCTTCGTGTGGCACCAGCAGACCCCCCAGTGGGTGCAGAACCTCTCCGGCACCGCGATGCAGGCGGCCATGGTCGAGCACATCAACACCGTCGCCAACCGCTACGAGGGCCGGGTCGACTCCTGGGACGTGGTGAACGAGGTCGTCAGCGACAGCAACGGCGCCATGCGCGACTCCTTCTGGCTGCGCGCCATGGGCGAGGGGTACATCACCACCGCGTTCCAGACCGCCCGCGCGGCCGACCCGAACGCCGACCTCTACATCAACGACTACTCGATCGAGGCCGACAACGCCAAGTCCGACCGCATCTACACGATCGCGCAGGGCCTGGTCAACCAGAACCTGCTCGACGGCGTCGGCTTCCAGTCGCACCTCATCCTCGGCCAGGTCCCCTCCACGATGGAGTCGAACCTCCAGCGCTTCGTCGACCTGGGCCTGAAGGTCCGCATCACCGAGCTCGACATCCGCATCACCATGCCCGCCGACAGCAGCGAGCTGGCCCGCCAGGCCCAGGACTACGAGCGCGTCGTCAGCCTGTGCGCCGAGCTGGCCGACTGCTCCGGCGTCACCGTCTGGGGCCTGCGCGACGGCGACTCCTGGGTCCCGGGCGTCTTCCCGGGCGAGGGCGCGCCGCTGCTGTACAACGACGACTTCTCGAAGAAGTCGGCGTACGACTCGGTGCTGGACGCCCTGGGCGGCGACGGCACCGGCGAGCCCCCCACCTCCGACCCGGTCACCACCACCCCGCCCCCCACGGGCTCGGGCTGCACCGCGACGCTGTCGGTCCAGAGCCCCTGGAACACCGGGGCGACCTATTCGGCGACGGTGCGGGCCAACCAGGCCCTGACCGGCTGGAGGGTGACGTGGACCTGGCCGGGCTCGGAGCGGATCTCCAACGCCTGGAGCGTCCAGGGGACCCTCACGGGTGCGACCGTGACCGGCACGAACGCCGGTTACAACGGCACCGTGGCCGCGGGGCAGACGACCACGTTCGGCTTCAACATCACCAAGGCCGACGGCTCCACCGCATCGGTGCCGACCGTGACCTGCACGCCCGCATAGACCCGACTCTTCGCAGAAAGAGGCCGGGCCGCAGCGCTTCACCGCTGCGGCCCGGCCGCGAAGTTCGTCTAGCCCAGTTCGGCCTGGAACATCCAGCTCTGCTTCTCGAGTTCGGCGGTGATGCCGATGAGGAGGTCCTGGGTGACCGGGTCGGCCGACTCGGTGGCCGAGATGCGCTCGCGCATGTTGGTGATGACCGCGGTGTAGGCGTCGATCATGAGCGTCACGACCTCGTTGTCGGAGATGGTCCCGTCGTGGATCTTGGGGACCGAGGAAGTCTCCGCCACCGTGGCGGCGCGCCCGTCGGCGCTCACGCCGATGGCGATGGCCCGCTCCGCGACGAGGTCGGCGGCGTTGCGCGCCGAGACGACGATCTCGTCGAGCTGGAGGTGCAGCGAGCGGAAGTTCTTGCCGTAGACGTTCCAATGCGCCTGCTTGCCCACCAGCGACAGGTCGATGAGGTCGACCAGGGCGCCCTGGAGGGCCGTGGCGGTGGTGTCGCGGTTCTCGTCGGTGAGGCTGGAGCGGACGGTCGACATAAGCGTTACCTCGCATTGAAGTTGTCAGATCCGGCAGTGACAGGACCAGAGTAGTCTTCCCCGACTCGCGCGGAGCGAAACTCGACCACTCGGGCGGCCCTCGGACGGACCGCGGAGAGTGCTCCTCCCCGGTCGCAATTTGTTGGATTAGTCGATAAACTAATGAACGTCGTGCCGCCCTCAGGCCCGCACCACGCCTTCCGCACCCTGAACAGGCAGGAGCAAACGAATGCCTTACCGCCCGCCGCTGGTCGCCCGCGAATTCTTCGTGGCCGACCCCCCGGAGCTGCCCCAGCGCGCACCTGGCGAGCAGGGCCTGTCGGCCGTCACGCGCGCCGAGGTCGTCGAGACCGGCCCCTCCTCAGTCCTGCTCAAGGCCGTGACGAGCGCCGACGAGGTGCTGTACGTGGGCCTCGCGGCCGTCGCAGACGGCGTCGTCCGCGCCCGCCTGTCGGCGGACCCGGCGGCCCGGCCGGCCGCCGAGCAGGCCCTGGAGATGGTCCACGCCGGCGTCTTCGACGGCGCCAAGGTGACGGTCGACGGCGGCACCGTCACGGTCGACGCCGGCGCCGTCCGCGCCGTCGCGACCCTCGACGCCTGGACCCTGCGCTACACCGACGCCGCCGGGAGGACCCTCGTCTCCCAGAACCCCGGCGAGCAGGACATCTCCGGCCGCCTGCGGACCCTCCCGTTCGGCCGCTCCATCGTCGACGGACAGCCCGTGGCCTACCACGAGTCCTTCACGGCCGCACCCGACGAGGCCTACGCCGGCTTCGGCGAGCGCTTCGCGCCCCTGAACGCGCGCGGCCAGCGCCCCCTGATGTGGAACTTCGACGCGTTCGGCTCGGAGTCCATCCGCGCCTACAAGAACGTGCCGTTCTACCTCTCCGACCGCGGCTACGGCGTCCTGGTGAACTCCGGCGCGCCCGTCGAGTTCGACATGGCCCAGCAGACCCACGCGGCCGTCGAGTTCATCGTGCCCGACAACGCCCTCGAGTACTTCGTGCTCGGCGGCACCCCCGTCGAGGTCCTCGACCGCTTCGACGGCCTCACCTCCCGCCCGGCGCTGCCCCCCAAGTGGGCCTTCGGCACCTGGATCTCCTCGGGCTTCTTCGTGGACACCGAGGAGCGGGTCCTGGACCGCGCCAAGAAGATCCGCGAGCGCGGCATCCCCTGCGACGTGCTCCACCTGGACACGTTCTGGCAGCACGAGCCGCACTGGTCGGACATGCAGTGGGACCGCGAGAACTTCCCCGACCCCGAGGGGATGCTGGCGACCCTCGCCGAGCAGGGCTTCAAGGTCTGCCTGTGGATGAACTCCTACATCTCCCACAAGTCCCCGGTCTTCGCCGAGGGCGACGAGCGCGGCTACTTCCTCAAGAACGCCAAGGGCGAGACCTACGTGGCCGACGTCTGGCACGGCTCGCACCAGGCCAGCGGCATCGTCGACTTCACCAATCCCGACGCGACCGCGTGGTGGAAGGACCTGCTGCGCGGCCCGCTCCAGGCCGGCGCGGCCCTGTACAAGACCGACTTCGCCGAGGGCGTGCCCGCCGACGCGGTGGCGCACAACGGCATGACGGGCACCGAACTGCACAACGTGTACACCCTGATGTACAACGACGCGGTGTGCGAGGTGACCCGCGAGGTCAACGGGCACGACCTCGTCTGGGCGCGCTCGTCGTTCCTGGGCGGGCAGCGCCACTCCGCGCAGTGGTCGGGCGACGTCCAGACCACCTGGGCCGGCCTCGGCGGCACCATCCGCGGCGGCCTCTCGCACGGCCTGTCGGGCGTCCCGTTCTGGTCGCACGACACCGGCGGCTTCAACGGCACCCCCGAGGACGACCTGTACATCCGCTGGGCCCAGTTCGGCGCCCTGTCGCCGCTGCTGCGCTACCACGGCACGACCACCCGCGAGCCGTGGGAGTTCTCCGAGGAGGCCGAGCGCCTCGCGGTCGAGTCCCTGAAGCTGCGCTACTCGCTCGCGCCGTACCTGTACTCCGCGGCGGTCCGCGCCTCGCGCACCGGCGAGCCGGTGCTGCGCGCGCTCAACGTCGACGACCCGGCCGACCCGGTCTCGTGGACGGCCGACCAGGAGTTCCGGCTCGGCACCGACCTGCTCGTGGCCCCGGTCAACGACCCGTCGGGGGAGCGGCGCGTCTACCTGCCCATCGGGCGGTGGATCGACTTCTGGACCAAGGAGGTCCACGAGGGCGGGCGCTACATCGACACCAAGCACGGCCTGGAGACCTTCCCGGTCTTCGTGCGCTACGGCGCGATCATCCCGCGCGTCGAGCCCGGGGCGACCATCGGCGACGAGCCGTTCGCGTCCATCACCCTCGAGGTGTGGGGCGCGCCGGCCGAAGGGGTCGTGATCTCCGACGTCGACGGCGATACGACCATCGCCGTGGAAACTGTTTCGGAAACTGTTACCCTGGTTTCGACCGGTCCCGCGGACGTCGTTAATGTGAGCGTCATCGATGTTGTCGGCAAACCTGCGAAGGTCGAGCTGGAGCGTAAATAGATGAGCCTTGTCGCCGGAGTCGACTCCTCCACCCAGTCGACGAAAGTAGTCCTAGTACACGCCGAGACCGGCGAGATCGTCGACTCCGGCAGGGCCTCCCACCCCGAGGGCACCGAGTGTCCGCCCGAGGCGTGGTGGGAGGCCCTCCAAGAGGCCGGCAAAGGCCTCCTGGAGCAGGCGGAGGCCGTCAGCGTCTCCGGCCAGCAGCACGGCATGGTCGCCCTCGACGAGCACGACGAGGTCGTCCGCGACGCCCTCCTGTGGAACGACACCCGCTCGGCCCCGCAGGCCGAGCGCCTCACCGCCGAGAGCGGCGCCGACGCCTGGGCCGCCGACACCGGCCTGGTCCTCGCCGCCTCCTTCACCGTCACCAAACTCGCCTGGCTCGCCGAGCACGAGCCCGAGAACGCCGCCAAAACCGTTTCGGTCATGCTCCCGCACGACTGGCTCACGATGAAGCTGCGCGGCGCGACCGCATCCGAGGCCACCACCGACCGCTCCGACGCCTCCGGCACCGGATACTGGTCGGCCGCCACGGGCGAGTACGTCCCCGACCGGCTCGTCCAGGCCTTCGGCCGCCGCCTCGCCCTCCCGCGCGTCGCCGCCCCGAACGAGATCGTCGGCCGCACCCCGCGGGGCGCGATGGTCGCACCCGGCACCGGCGACAACGCCGGCGCCGCACTCGGACTGGGACTGGGCCCCGGCGACGTCGTGGTCTCCCTCGGCACCTCCGGCACCGTCTTCGGTGTCTCCGACGTGCCCGCCGCCGACCCCACCGGGCTCGTGGCCGGCTTCGCCGACGCCACCGGCCGCTACCTGCCGCTGGTGTGCACCCTCAACGCCGCCCGCGTCCTCGACACCCTCCGCGGGCTCCTCGGCGTCGACCACGCCGAGTTCGACGCCCTCGCACTCGCCGCCGCACCCGGCGCCGGAGGCCTCACCCTCCTGCCCTACCTCGACGGTGAACGGACCCCCAACCGGCCGAACGCGACCGGGGTCCTCTCCGGGCTCACCACCGGCGCCACCCGCGCCGACCTCGCCCGCGCCGCCGTCGAAGGCATGCTCTCGGCCCAGGCCGACGGGCTCGCCGCCCTCGCCGCGCAGGGCCTCGACGCCGCCCGCGTCCTCCTGATCGGCGGCGCCGCCGCCTCCGAAGCCGTCCGCCGGACCGCCCCCGGCGTCTTCGGCGTCGACGTGGAAGTCCCCCCGGCCGCCGAATACGTGGCCCTCGGGGCCGCCAAGCAGGCCGCCTGGGCACTCTCGGGCCGGGACACCCCGCCGCAGTGGAATGTCGGAGAGCCGGCGCGGTACCACGGCAGTGCCGTCGCCGCCGTCTCCGAGCAGTACTCGACGCTCCGGGACGAGACCGCTCCCTGGGCAAGCCACCGATGAGAAAAGGACTGAACATGACCGACAAATACGCACCGGTGCCCGAGGACAAGTTCTCATTCGGCATTTGGACGGTCGGCTGGGCGGCTCAGGACGTGTTCGGCTCGACCACGCGCGCCGCGATGAGCGCCGACCGCGCCGTCCGCAAGCTCGCCGAGATCGGCGCCTACGGCGTCAACTTCCACGACAACGACGTGTTCGCGTTCGAGGACTCCGAGTCCGAGCGCGACGCCAAGATCGGCGCGTTCCGCAAGGCCCTCGACGAGACCGGCCTCAAGGTCACCACCGCCACCACCAACCTGTTCGGCCACCCGATCTTCAAGGACGGCGGCTTCACCCACAACGACCGCGACGTGCGCCGCTTCGCGATCGGCAAGGTCATGCGCAACATCGACCTCGCCGCCGAACTCGGCGCCGAGGTCTACGTCGCCTGGGGCGGGCGCGAAGGCGCCGAATCCGGCGGCTCCAAGGACGTCCAGTCCGCCATGGCCCGCATGAAGGAAGCCTTCGACACCCTCGGCGACTACGTCACCGAGCAGGGCTACAACATCCGCTTCGCGATCGAGCCCAAGCCGAACGAGCCGCGCGGCAACATCCTGCTGCCGACCCTCGGCCACGCCCTCGCGTTCATCAACGAACTCGAGCGCCCCGAACTCGTGGGCATCAACCCCGAGATCGGACACGAGGAGATGGCCGGGCTCGACTACGCCGCCGGCATCCGCCAGGCGCTGTGGCACGGCAAGCTCTACCACATCGACCTCAACGGCCAGACCGGTCCGCGCTACGACCAGGACCTGCGCTTCGGCGCCGGGAACGTCGGCGGCGCGTTCTGGACCGTCGACGCGGTCGAAGAGGGCATCGCCAAGGGCCAGTACACCGGCCCGATCCACTTCGACTTCAAGCCCCCGCGCACCGAGGACGACAACGGCGTGTGGGTCTCGGCCGCCGCCTGCATGCGCAACTACGTGATCCTGCGCGAGAAGGTCCGCGCCTTCCGCGCCGACCCCGAGGTCCAGCAGGCGATCAAGGACGCCCGCGTCGACCAGCTCGCGGTCCCCACCCTCGCCGAGGGCGAGACCTGGGCCGACCTCAAGGACGTCCAGGTCGACGTCGAGGGCCTCGCCGCCAAGGGCATGGCCTTCGAGCGGCTCGACCAGCTCGCCCTGGAGCACCTCTACGGCGTGCGCTAGAGCCTTCGCGAACACGAATCGGGCCCGGAGCGTTCGCTCCGGGCCCGATTACACCCCACACCCATCAGTTGGATCGACTCGCCTTGCGGCTTCGTGTCACCCTCAGGAGGATTCGATCTCCCCTTGGACAGAACACTAAGCCGCGACCTGACGCGTTCACCGGGAGAACCATCAGAGTTCCATTGGAACCCCCGGGACCCTGCTTCAGCGGTCCGCGGGCACCGTCGGCTCGGGCGGGTCGGCCAGTTCGGCCAGCGTCTTCTGCCAGATGCCGACGTCGTGCCACTCGCCGTGCTTGTACCCCGCGGCCTTGATGGTGCCGACCAGCTCGAAGCCGAACGCCGCGTGCAGCGCCTCGCTGCCGGGGTTCGGGCTCGTCACCTGGGCCATGACGCTGCGGAAGCCCTGCGCCTCCAGGTGCTTGAGGAGTTCGCGGTACAGCGTCGAGCCGACCCGCCGGCCGCGCTGGCCGTCCGCGACGTAGACGGTGGCCTCGGCGGTCCAGTCGTAGGCCTGCCGGGCGTTCCACGGCTTCGCGTAGGCGAGGCCGACGACCTCGTCCTCATAGACGGCGGCGAGCCAGGGGAATCGGTCGCCGTACACGTCGATGTCGCGCTCCCACTCGGCCGCCGACTGCGGCTCGGTCCGGAAGTTCGCGGTGCTGTGCGCGATGTAGTGGTTGACGATCGCGGCCACCGGCGCCGCGTCCGAGGACTCGGCGAAGCGGACGGCGACCAGGTCAGCGGTGCTCATGGCCGAAGCCTATCCAGCGGCCCCGCCCGAATCCCAGCGCGATCTCGCAGTGTGAATTGACGGCTCGCAAGCTTCACCGAGGCCGTGAATTGACGGCTCGCAAGCTTCGCCGAGGCCGTGAATCGACGGCTCGCAGGCTTCGCCGAAGGTACGGACCGTCACCACACCGTGCTCGGGCGCCACATGCAGATCGCCGGGCGCAATCCGCCCGTGGCCCGGAAGTCCTCCACCGCGCGCGCGAGCGTGCTCAGCGCGATGTGCGCGTCGGTAGGGAACACGCTGGCCGTGTCCATGTCGCGGTAGAGCCGGATCCCGGGCGCCAGGAGGTCGTTCGAGAAGGTCACCCAGGCGCCCGGCCCGTAGTCCTCGCCGCCCGGACCGTAGTACGACAGGGCGCCGACCTCGGTCTCGCGGTCGATGACGATCTTGAGCCCGTGGTCGGGGCGCCCGCCCGGGTCGTACCCAGGACGATCGCGCACCAGCGCCGTCGGCACCTGCGCCAGGTCGGCGGCGACGATCGTCGCGACCGCCGCGGCGACGCCGTCGGGATCGGAGGCCAGCAGCACCTGCTTCCCGTTGTCCCTGGTGTGGAGCCTGAACTCGGCGCAATGTCCGGACACATGGGCGCCCGCGGGGCCAGCGCTCATGGGCGGTGCTCCTTCCGGGTCGAGCGAGGCGGATGCGCGAAGCTGGGAATCGTGTTGGAAATCGAGCCGAATCGCCATGGAGGACACCGCACCTCAGTGTTGTCGGGGGGTTTGTCAACGACAGTACGTGCGCCATCGCGCCGTATGGCCGATCAGTCGGGAAGTTGACAGAAACGCACTGATGTGCCGTGACAACCTGTTCATGCAACTCGCAGATTCCACTCAGGAGGCCCGCGCCGCCGATCCGGACCGGCTCTCCCCCCGGCACCCAAGCGCGGCAAGATAGACCCATGCGAGTGGAACTGCTGGGACCGTTGCTGGTGCGGGACGACGCGGGAGGCGAGATCGCCGTCCCCGCCGGCCGCCAGCGCGCCCTCCTGGCCAGGCTCGCCCTCGAACCCGGCCGGAACGTCACCGCCGCGGCCCTCATCGACGCCCTCTGGCCCGACGACGCGCCCGCCAACGCCACCGGCGCCCTCCACACCCAGCTGTCGCGCCTGCGCCGCCTCCTCGGCGGCGCGCACATCGAAAGCGGCACAGGCGGTTACCGCCTCACCGGCGCGACCACCGACGCGGCCGAATTCGAGCAGGCGGCCGCCCGCGCCGAAGCGGCCTCCAGAGAGGACTCGCCCGCGGCCGTCCGCGACCACGCCGAGGCCGCTCTGGCGCTCTGGCGCGGGCCGGCGCTGGCCGACCTCGACCACGCCCCGTTCGCCGGGACCGCCCTCGTGCGGCTGTCGGTGCGCCGCGAGGCGGTCGCCGCGCTCCACCTGGACGCGCGGCTGCGCCTGGACGGCGCCGAGGCCGTCCTCGGCGAGCTGGCGGCGCGCCACGCCGCCGACCCGCTCGCCGAAGCGGACGCGGCCCGCTACATGCGGGCCCTCGCCGCCTCCGGACGCCAGGCCGAGGCGCTGTCGGTCTACGAGTCGGTGCGGGCGCGGCTCGCCGACGAGCTCGGCGTCGACCCGTCCGCGGGCCTCGCCGCCGCCCATCTCGACGTGCTGCGCGGCGTGGAGGCGTCGACCGCCGCGAAGTCCAGCCGCCTGCCGCGTCCCCTCACCGCCTGCATCGGCCGCGAGTCCGAGCTGGAAGCCCTCGCGGCGCTGCTCAAGGCCAACCGGCTGGTAACGCTCACCGGCCCCGGCGGCACCGGCAAGACCCGCCTGGCGATCGAGGCCGCCCACCGCCTCGCCGCCGACGGGCACGCGGTGCACCTGGTCGAACTGGCGCCCGTGGCCGACCCGTCCCGGCTCCCCGAGATCGTGCTCGACACGCTCGGCCTGGGCGAGTCGATCCTCTCGCGCCGCAACGAGGACCCGATGGCGCGACTGGTCGAGGCCCTGTGGGGCCGCGACACGGTGCTCGCCGTCGACAACTGCGAGCACCTCATCGAGGACGCCGCCGCGCTCCTGGCGCAGCTCCTCGCGCAGGTCCCGGGCCTGCGGGTGCTCGCCACCAGCCGCGAGGCGCTGGGCATCACCGGCGAGGCCGTCTTCGGCGTCGGCCCGCTCCCGCTGCCCGAACCGGACGCGCCCCTCGCGGACCTGCGCTCGCACGCGGCGATCCGCCTGTTCGAGGAGCGCGCTCGCCAGAGCGACCCGGACTTCACCGTGGACGAGGCGAACGCGCCCACGGTCGTTCAGGTCTGCACCGCGCTCGACGGACTGCCGCTCGCGGTCGAACTCGCGGCCGCGCGCCTGCGCGGCATGAGTCTCGACGACCTCGCCGCCCGCCTGGACGACCGCTTCGGCCTGCTCGGGCGCGGCCCCCGCACCGCCGAACCGCGACAGCGGACCCTCCGCGCGGTCGTGGACTGGAGCTGGGACCTGCTCGACCCCGCCGAGCGGCGCGTCCTCGCCCGCATGTCGGTCTTCAACGGCGGCGCCGACCTCGACGCGGCCTGCGAGGTCTGCTCGGCGACCGCCGACCAGATCACCGGCCTGGTCGACAAGTCCCTCGTGCAGCGTCTTCCCGGCGGCCGGTACCGGCTGCTGGAGACCGTCCGCGAGTACGCCGCCGCCCGGCTGGCCGAGTCCGGCGAGACCGGCGACTACTATGCGCGCCATGCCGAGTACTTCGCCGCAGTGGGCGAAGCCGCCGAGCCGCACCTGATGCGGGCCGAGCAGGTCGAATGGCTCGACCGCCTCGCGCTCGACCACGGGAACCTCACCGCCGCCGTCCGCCGCATGATCGCGGCCGGCGACGCCCCCCTCGCCCACCGCGCGATCGCCCCGCTCTCCTGGTACTGGTGGATGCGCGGCTACCGCCTCGAAGGGCAGGAGCTGGCCCGGCAGGTGCGCGCCATGGAAGGGCCCGTCGCCTCGATCTACCGCGCGAAGGTCGCGATGGCCGGCAGTTGGGGCATGTGGTCGGGCCAGCTCGACCCCACCGAGGTCGACGCGGGGTTCGCCGAGGCCGAGATCCTCATCGAGCGCGACCAGGTCAGCGTGGCCGAGCCGGTGGCGCAGATGGTGCCGATCATCCGGGCCCTGCTCGCGGGGGACGAGACGCGCCTGCGCTCGATCCTGGAGTCGCTGGTCCGCCCCGAGGACGCCTGGGTGCGGGGCATCGCGCTCATGTTCGTCTCCGACTTCTCGCTCCGGGCGGGCCGCAAGGAGCTCGCCTCCGCCGAACTGGCCGAGTCGAACGCGATCTTCGAGCGCCTCGGCGAGCGGTTCGGGCTGATCCTCTCCCTCCAGGGCCTGGCGGGGGACCGGATGGCCGCGGGGGACTACCGGGAAGCGCGCCGAATGCTGTTGCGCGCCATAGCGGCCGAAGCCGAGTTCGGGGCCGACCTCGCCGACTCGGTCATCGCCGAGAGCCTGTGGCGCCTCGACGCCGAGCACGGCGACGACCCCGCCGCCGAACTGGGCCGGATGCGCGTGGTCGAGGAGCGCGCCAAGCGGATCGGCAACACCGAGAACGTCATCGCCGCCCGGGTGTCCGCCTCGATCTGCATGCGCCGCCTCGGCAGGCTCGTCGAGGCCCGCGACGAGCTGCTGTCCGCCGAGATCGGCCTGCCCCGCTTCCTCTCCTTCTCCGAGGTCTCGGTGCAGCTGTACCGCCAGCTCGCGGTCGTGGCGCGCGAACTCGGCGACCCGGATCTGGAGATCCGGGCCGCCGGCATGGTCAGCGGCAGCAACTGGCCCTTCAGCTCGTGAGCTTGCGGCGGTAGGCCCGCAGCGACAGCGGCACGAACACCGCGAACAGGGCCGCGCACCAGCCCAGGAGCGCCAGCAGCTCACCGCCGGGCGTCCCGCCGTCGAGGAAGACCCGCATCGAGTCGGCCATGGACGTCAGCGGGTTCACCGTCGCCCACCACTGCACCGGCTCGGGCAGCGTGTCCTTCTGGACGAAGATCGTGGACGTGTAGGCCAGCGGCATGAGCAGGCTGATCATCCAGGTCTGGATCTGCTCCTCGGACTTGGCGGTGAGGCCCACCAGCACCATCGTCCAGGAGCACGCGAACAGGAACAGGAGCATGACGCCCGCCGCGCCCGCGACCCCCGCGACTCCGCCGTCGGCCCGGTAGCCGATCGCGAAGGCGACGCCGCCGACGATGAGCAGCGACCACGCGTGCTTGACCATGTCGGCCGCGACCCGCCCGGCCAGCAGCGCGAAGCGCGAGACCGGCATCGCGGTGAGCCGGTCGAACACGCCCGACTTCAGGTCCCCGAACAGGCCCAGACCGGTCGCGGTGATCGCGAAGAACAGGCCCATGGCGATGATCGAGGGCCCCGCGTAGTCGAGGAACGCCTGCCAGGACCCCATCATCTGGCCGCCCATGAAGAAGGTGACCGACAAGAGGATCATGAGTGGGATCATGACGAACTCGACCAGCTGCGCGGGCTGGTTGCGGATCGACACGAGCGAGCGCGCGGTCATCGACGCGGCCTGGGCGAACGCCCCGCGCCGGGTCGTCCAGGCGGTCACGGTCTCGGTGGTCATGCCGGCACCTCCGTCTTCTTCT
Source organism: Glycomyces harbinensis (assembly GCF_900101745.1). Lineage (GTDB taxonomy): Bacteria > Actinomycetota > Actinomycetes > Mycobacteriales > Micromonosporaceae > Glycomyces > Glycomyces harbinensis. The sequence continues at coordinate 186,951 of NZ_FNAD01000012.1, forward strand.
CGTCGGTGCCGGTGCGGTGCCCGGTCAGGGTCAGGAACACCTCGTCGAGCGTCGGCTCGTCGAGGCCGAACGCGGCCAGGTCGACGCCGGCCTGCGACACCCGGGACATGAGGGCGGTGGCCTCCCCGGCGTGGGCCACGGGCACGAACAGGGTCGCGTCCTCCTCGCGGACGCTCGCGCCGATGGTCCAGTCGGCGAGGTCGCGCAGCTGCGCGAGCGCGTCGGGCCGGACGGGCCGCAGCCGCAGCACGAGGCCGCCCACGGTCTGCTTGAGCTGCGAGGGCGTGCCCGAGGCGATGACCCGGCCGGAGTCGACCACCGCGATCGAGTCGGCCAGCTGGTCGGCCTCCTCCAGGTACTGGGTGGTCAGCAGGACGGTGGTGCCCTCGGCGACCAGCTCCCGCACGACCTCCCACAACCCGTTGCGGCTGTTGGGGTCCAGCCCGGTGGTCGGCTCGTCCAGGACCAGGACCTCGGGCCTGCGCACGATCGACGCGGCCAGGTCGAGCCGGCGGCGCATCCCGCCGGAGTAGCCCGCGACGGGCCGCGAGGCCGCGTGGGCCAGGTCGAACCGCTCGATCAGCTCGTGCGCGCGGGCCTTGGCCTGCGACCGCGAGGCCCCGAGGAGCCGGGCGATGAGCACGAGGTTCTGCTCGCCGGTGAGCCCGTCGTCGAGCCCGGCGTACTGGCCGGTGAGGCTCAGGCGCTCGCGCACCTGCGCGGCCTGGGCGACCACGTCCAGCCCGAGCACGCGGGCGGTCCCCGCATCGGGGACGGTGAGGGTGGACAGGACGCGGACGGCCGTGGTCTTGCCCGCGCCGTTGGGGCCGAGCAGGCCCATGACCGTGCCCGGGGCGACGCCGAGGTCGATGCCGTCCAGGGCGCGGACCTCGCCGAAGGACTTCACCAGCCCTCGCACTTCGATGGCGTACTTCATAGGGGGTGCCTCTCTGGTTCGCTTTCTGTACGACCAGGCTGCGCCCCTCGCCTTTCACCCCGCTTGCAGCGCGCTTTCACCGCCGCACGGGCGTGAAAGGGCCGCGCAAGGTCAGGCGGCCGCCCTCGCGGGCGCGTCGATCGCGAGGCGGACGCCCACCGCCGCGAGAAGGCCGCCCGTGACGCGCCGCTGCCACCTCACCCAGGAGGGCCGCCTGCCGAGGAACGACGCGACCCCCGCGGCGGCGAACACGATCGCCCCGTTGACGGCGAAGCTCACCGCGATCTGGATCGCGCCGAGCGCGAACCCCTGCGCGGCGACGTGCCCGAGCTCGGGCGAGATGAACTGGGGGATGAGCGCCAGGTACATGACGGCGGCCTTGGGGTTGAGCAGGTTCGTCAGCAGCCCCATCCGGAACAGCCGCCCCGCCGAGTCGCGCGGCAGGTCCCGGGCCTCGAACAGCCCCACGCCTCCCGGGCGGAGGGTCTGCCACGCCAGGAAGAGCAGGTACGCGGCCCCTGCGGCCTTGAGGCCGATGTAGAGCCAGGGGACGGCCACGAACACCACGGCCAGACCCAGGTTCGCCAGGGTCATGAAGACGACGAAGCCGGTCACGGTGCCCAGCAGCGAGACCAGTCCGGCCCGGCGGCCCTGGGACAGGCTGCGGGAGACCAGGTAGACCATGTTCGGCCCGGGGGTGAGGACCATGCCCAAGGCGACCAGCGCGATGCCGGCCGCCGCTCCTGCTGTGATCATGTGCGCTCCGCTTCCGTCTCCGTAGGAACCTACCGCCGCGGCCGCCGCGCGGCAACGCGCTTCCGGCCCGCTGGGACTGCGGGCGAAAGGTCCGCCCCGCCTGCTCAGGGCGGCTCCGGAAGGGCTCCGACGAGGAGTTCGGCCACGGCGGTCATCTCCCTGGCGGCCTGCACTTCGCCGACCTCGTGCTCGTCCCAGGCGCCGAAGATCGCCGCGATGTAGCGGCGGTCCGAGCCGATGGTGCCGGTCGAGACGAGGAACCGGTCGGGTTTGCAGCAGCCCCAGCCCTGTTTGACCGCCCAGTCGAGGCCGTCCGCGGCGGTGGGGATTCCGAAGGTCTGGTCGGTGCCGTCGGCTCCGAGCTCCGTGGTCGCGGCCATCGCGTCGACGATGACGGTGCGGTCGTCCTCGGGGAGTTCGGCGAGGAGGAACTCGTACATCCGCACCACGTCCGAGGCGGAGATCGACACGTCGCCCCAGCGCCCCCAGTCCGGGGAGGGCGCGGTGTGCTCGAGCCCCATCTCCTTCACCAGATCCTCGATGACGGCCGGACCCCCTACGACGCCCCACAGCTCGTTGGCGATCGAATCGTCGCTCCTGGAGATCATTCCAGCCACTGTGGACGGGTCGGCCCCGCTGCGGAGCGCGCCGACGGCGATGAGGATCTTCGAGACCGACATGCTGAAGTGGACGTCGTCGGGACGGTGGCTGAGCAGGTACCGGTCCTCGGCCGAGTCGTAGAGGACGACGCTGAACTCGCCGGCGAGGCCGGCTTCTTCGAGGAGGCCCGCGGCGGCCAGCCGGGGGTCCAGTTCGCTGCGCTGGCCCGGAGTCAGCGGGAATTGGATGTTCGCTCTCGGTTCGGGCAGCGCGGCGAGGATGCCGATCGTGAGCGAGAAGATCGCGACCGTGGCGACGGCGACCGCCGTGAGCGACTTCCGGCCGAAGGCGGCGCTGAACCGATGAGGCATGCGGGACCCGATTTCCGGCGTAGGGAGAGCCGCTTGAGGCAGTCGGGAGTCTAGCAATCGGCGGGCCAGGGCCGTCGAGTCAGGACTTTCGGCGGGGGCCGGTCGGCGGGGTGGTGGTGAGGCGTGGGAGGCGTGGGTGGGCCCGGCTCTTAAAGGGCGGCGACGGAGTGGTGGGTGGTGGGTGCATTGCTGATCCGGGCGTCGTCTCGGTCGGGGTCAGAGCGGGCGGCGACGGAGTGGTGGTGGGTGGGTCGGGGTGCATTGCTGATTAGGGCGTCGTCGTAGTTGGGGTTCGGGCGGGCGGCGACGAAGGGTTGGGGTCGGTGCGGGGTGCGTCGCTAGTCCGGGCGCCGTCTTGGTGGGTGTTCGGGCGGGCGGCGACGAGGAGGTGGGGCGTGGGCCGGTGTCCGGGGCGGGTCAGGGGCTGCCGAGGCGCGGCGTCCGGACCGGCGATGCCGGTGAGGTCGAGTCTGGTTGCGGTGCAAGGGGAGTGGCGGGTGAATGCGAGTGTTCTGTACCCGTGTGGGTGTTGCGGGTGGTGTCTGTGCGAGAGAGAATTGAGGTACGCACAAGGGTAAGGGATTCATACAGGCGGCGGCCGGTGCATGCAGACTACGCCAAGCCTCTGGCCGAGAGCCGTTCCTCTGTATGGAGCCCCGACACTGCTACTCCATTGAACTGGGGTTGGTGTGTGGTCGCCCTCGGAGTGCTATCGGGACCTCGCAGCTATCCGGTCAAGGCGGCCGGACTGGGTGGGGGTGCCCTTTCGGCCGGGATCACCTCGAGCGCCGGGAGGCTGGTGTTTTTAACGAGGCACATACCGTAGGCAAAGGCCCTCTGAAGCGCCACCTGCGATGATCACGACCGGTTGGCATCTGCGCCCGATCCACGCGCACCCCGACAGTCCCGACCAACACC
>NZ_FNAD01000031.1 GCF_900101745.1 Glycomyces harbinensis
GTACTAACCGCCGAGAACTTAACATAACTTCGGTCTTGATAGCGACATGACACTCACGCACACTATGCGATTCTGAAACCACACACCAGTCGGTGTGACCGGTTCAGATCACGCACAATTGTATAGGGAAAGCTCGAGCAGCTCGACCCCCGCACCGCGGGGACACCGAGCAGCCGGACAACCCCTTACCGGCCGCGCACGCGTGTGTGGTCCCCAGGGTTTGTTTGGTGGTGAGAGCGGAAGTGACACACCCGGTCCCATTCCGAACCCGGTCGTTACGGCTTCCAGCGCCGATGGTACTGCACTCGAGAGGGTGTGGGAGAGCAGGACACCGCCAAACATTTACGTATAGAAGCGCCCCACCGCAATGCGGTGGGGCGCTTTTTCATGCCCGGAATCCGGACGCGAGCAATGAATAGGGCCGCAACTCGAATGAGTTGCGGCCCTATTGCTGTTCGCTCTTAGACGTACGGGCCGTCGAGGTGTTCGCCGGCGTGCTGGCGGTACCAGAGGCCCCTGTAGCAGCGCCACGGCTGCGGGCGCAGCTCGGTCGGGGCGAAGATCTGCTCCAGGAGGCGCCTGGCTTCGAGGAAGAAGTCGAGGCGCTCGTCAGGGGCTGCGATGTGCTGCGAGTCGTCCACCGGCGATTCGGCCGGAAGGATCGTGAGCGACGGCCACTGCGTGGTCTGCTCCGCCAGCGGCAGCAGCCACTCGCGCATCTCGTCGAGCGGTTCACTACCGACGGTGTAGGTGAAGGAGGTGCGATGGCCGGCTTCTCGGGCCGCCGCAAGGATCTCCGAGAGGCGTTCCGACTGGCGGTTCGCGGCCGGCACCAGCGGGTCCGCGGCCGCGGCGGCCTCGGGAACCGAGGGTTCGGCCGTGACTTCGGGGCTGTCGCTCTCGAAGCTCTCCGTGGTGAGGAACAGCAGGACCGGTCCGACCTTGGCGGCGAGTTCCGCGAACGCGGAGCTGCTGCGCAGCGCCGGGGTCAGGACCCCGAGCGTGGTCGACTCCGGCAGTCCCTCGGCGGTCATCGCCTCGCGGACCGCCGTGAGGTGCTCGACGACGAGTTCTTCATCGTGGGCGTGCCCTGCGGAGAGGGTCACCTCGTCGAACAGGTGCTGCTCGCCGTCGTCGGCAAGGTCGGATGCCAAGGCCTCCAACAGATCCCGGTAGACCGTCACCAACTCGGACGAGGCCGCGTCCTGCAGGAGCAGGGTCGCGGCGGTGCCGTCCGCGCGCAGGTAGCCGCGGACTTCCTCGCCGGGCTCGGCCTCGATGATCTCGGCGACCGGGGTGCCGTCGACGCACAGCTCGCTCAGGCCGTGCTGAGGCGAGGAGGGGTCGACGTGGGCCCGGAGGCTGAACGGCGACGTCGCTCGATCTGCCGGCAGGACCAGCATGAACTCCTCGTCGTCGGAGTTCAGTCGAAGGCGCATGCCTTCGGTGTTGTTGCCGCGCAGACCATAGAGGTTCAGCGCGATCAGCAGGAGTTCACTCCACTCGAGGTCGTGTCGAATCGCGAGGCGCCGCCAGCGGTGCACCGTCGACGAGATCGGCCCGGCTGAATCAGCAGGTTGTGTCAGCTCTTCCATGACCAGTTCCGATCTTTCCTCTCGTCCCCACCGCGGTCACTCCACGGTACAAGAGACTTGGCCGTACAGGTGGACGCGGTCCACCTCTATGCTAGGGGCGCCGACGGACAAAAGCACCTGTCGTGAGCACCGGCACGCAGTCCGAATACTGGGAAGTTCAGTGAGACCGGGTCGGGCGCATGCCGTTGGGGTGCCGTTGAGGCCGAGAACGCGATCCTATCGAAGTAAATCGATGCAGGTGTCGGCATGGCGGCGCAGTCCCTTCCCGTCGTCACTAGCCGCGCGGCAAGGTAAGCTTCGAAATCGTGCGGGACCTGCGGTTCGGCGCGATCCGATCCCCCCGGGCGGGCCGACATGCGGCCCGCCGGTTGCGCAGAAGGAGGCCCCGTGGTCGATCAGGGTGTGGTCTGTTCCGTCGATCCGCTCGTCAGCGGCATCGGACGGGAGGTGCTCGCGAACGGCGGCAACGCCGTCGACGCCGCGATCGCGGCCGGAGCGGCGCTCACGATCGTCGCCCCGCACCTGTGCGGGCTTGGCGGCGACCTGTTCGCACTGGTCCACGTGCCCGGTGAGGAGACGCCCGCATACCTGAACGCCTCGGGCCGCGCCGGTTCCGGCGCCGATCCGGAGGGGCTGCGCGCCGAGGACCACCGGGCGATGCCGTTCCGCAACGACCTGCGTTCGGCCACGGTGCCCGGCTGCGTCGACGGATGGTTCGCGCTGCACGAGCGCTACGGGACGAAGCCGATGGCCGAACTGCTGGCGCCCGCGATCGCACTGGCCTCGGACGGCTGGCCCGCGACTGCGATGCTCGCCAAGGCGGGCAAGACCCTTGAAGACGTGGAAGGCGCAGAGGACCTGGTCGGCCTGGAGGCCGGAGCGACGGTGACGCGCGAGCGGACCGCCGCGGCGCTGCGCGCCGCCGCCGAGGACGGCCGGGACGGCTTCTACCTGGGCGAGTTCGGCAAGGGCCTCGTGGAGATGGGGAAGGGCCTGTTCAGCGAGGCCGATCTGGCTGCGTCGCAGGCGGGTTGGGAGGAGCCGCTGAGCGTCGAGGCGTTCGGCCACCGGGTCTGGGCCGCCGCGCCCAACTCGCAGGGCTACCTGCTGCTGCTCGCACTGGCGATCGCCGACCGCCTGGAACTGCCGGTGGACGCGAGCGACCCCCTGTGGGCGCACTACCTGGTCGAAGCCGCGCGGCAGGCCGGATACGACCGGCCCGAGCGGCTGTTCGAAGGCGCTGACGTGTCGGACCTGCTGGCGTCCGCCGACGAGCGTGCGGAGCGCATCAGCCCCGACCGCAAGGCCGAGGTGCCGGTGCACCAGGCCGCGGGCGGGACCACGTACATGGCGGTGCTCGACGGCAACGGGATGGGCGTCTCGTACATCCAGTCGAACGCGGCCGGGTTCGGGACGTGGCTGTTCGAGCCGCGCACCGGGATCGGCCTCCAGAACCGCGGGACCGGGTTCAACCTGGAAGCGGGGCACCCGGCGGAGTTCGGGCCGGGGAGGCGCCCGCCGCACACGCTGGTGCCGGCGCTCGTGACGCGACCGGACGGGTCGCTGCGGCTCGTCGCCGGCTCGATGGGCGGCGATTCGCAGCCGCAGATCGTGTCGCAGATCATCGCGCGGGTATTGCACGGCGGCGAGTCGGTCGCGGCGGCGGTCGGTGCGCCGCGATGGCGGCTGCATCCGGGCGAGACCGGGTTTGGGACGTGGACCGGTGTGTACGAGACGGACGTCGAGCTGGAGGCCGGGAGCCCGGAGGCCTGGGGCGAGGGGCTGTCGGCGCGCGGGTTCGCGGTGAAGGGCGCCGAGGCCGGGAGCGGTTTCGGGCACGCGCACCTGATCGAGGTGGACGAGGACGGCCACGCGGAGGGCGCGGCCGACCCGAGGGCCGAAACGGGAACCGTGGCGCTCGCGCCGAACTAGCGCAGCGAGGAACTTGGGGAGGGCGGCCCGCGCTTTCGCGCGGGCCGCCCTTCGGCGTCGGCGCGGTCGAGGCTGAGCTTCGGCGGTGGTCGAGTTGGCGGCGGCTGGGCGGGTCCGCAACCCGGGGTCGGGTGTGTCGGGGCGCAGGCGCCCCCGGTCTCGATGGTGCCCTACGGGTGTGACGTGGTTCGGCCGGTTGCGGTCCCCGGGGTCGGGAGTGTCGGGATTCGGCCGCCCCCGGCTTCGATGGTTCCCGGCGGGTGCGACAGGTTTTGGTGTCGGCGGTCCCCCGGGGTCGGGTGTGTCGGAACTCGGGTGCCCCCGGCTTCGATGGTGCCTTCCGGGTGTGACAGGCGGGGTCGGGGCGGGTGGGTTGTCGGACCCTGGCGGTACGGTCGGGGCGGATGTTCGTTGCTTTCGAGAGGACTTGACCAGTGCCTGAGTCGTTGCGGCTTGCCGATGCGCGTCGGATCGCCCTCGCCGCGCAGTTGCGGCCCAAGGCCGCCCGCTACAAGACCGTCCTCGAACGGCTCGGGTGCATTCAGCTCGACACCATCTCCGCGGTTCGGCGGGCCCATGAGCTGACACTTCTCGCCCGCGACCTCGATGTCACCGAAGCGGTCTCGAGCCTCGGACGGCGGCGCGCCGCCGTCGGGTTCGAGTACTGGGCCCACGCCATGTCGGTCCTTCCCGTGTCCGCCTGGCCCTACATGGCCCGCCGCCGCCAGGCCTGGCGCGGGCGCTACCAGGACGACTCCCTCGCCGTCGCCGAAGCCGAAGTCCTCGCGCTCCTCGCCGAGCGCGGCGCCGTCACCGTCTCCGACTTCCCCTCCGGCGCCATGCACCGCGCCCAGGGCGTCAGCAACATGGGCGACAGCTGGAACTTCCGCACCGACCACAAGCAGGCCGTCGAACGCCTCCTGTGGTTCGGCGAGGTCGCCTGCACCCACCGGATCGGCTTCAAGCGCGTCTACCAGCTCGCCGAGCGCGCCATCCCCGCCGCCCACTTCCGGGACGCCGACGACGACGAATGCATGCGCTTCATGGTCACCACCGCCCTTCGCAACCTCGGTGTCGGGACGACCAAGGACGTCGCCGACTACTTCCGGTTGAAGATCGCCGACACCCAGCAGGTGCTTCGTGACCTTGAGATCGAGCAGGTCACCGTCGAAGGCTGGAAGGCCCCCGCCTGGATCGACCCTCAGGTTCGTCGTACTCGTGTGACCGGCGCCGAGCGGGCCGTCGCGGTCTCGATGTTCGACCAGCTGGTATGGCTGCGCGAGCGCATGGAGCGCCTGTGGGGCCACGGCTGGAAGATCGAGATCTACGTGCCCGAGCCCCAGCGAACCTTCGGCTACTACTGCCTGCCGATCTTCGTCGGCGACGACCTCCCGGGCCGGGTCGCCCTGCGTCGCAGCAACGGCGAGCTGGTCGTGGAGGCCGCCCAGTGGGACGACTCCCGCGCCGACCGCGAGCACCTGCACGCCGCCGTCGAACGCGCCGCCACCTGGGTCGACGCCGAGGTCCGCTGGAAGGCCGAGGTCCAGGGAGTCTCCGAAGACCCCGTCTGAGTTCCCACGGAACGGGACAGCGCGTGTGCCGCACCCGGTGCTCCGTTGCAGCTCTTCGTTTCCCGTTCACATTTATTCGTCCTTATTGGATCTTAGACACGCCGATCAGACCAGGCATTGTCTGAGAGTTGCGAGGCGTGCTGTGTGGACGTACCCTACGATTCACCGGTGATTCACCCTCATCAGACACGCTCCGTCATATGACCCCGTACCCCCGGATTCGTCAGAATCGGCGCATATCCGCCCTCGCGCTGGCCCTCATCTCCGCTCTCGTCCTCTCGATCCTGGCCTACAAGGCGACCCCTTCGGCCCAGGCGCAGACCGGCCCCCGCGTGCTCATCAGCGAGGTGAGCAACGCCGGGCCCGCCGGCAGCGCCGACGAGGTCATCGAGCTAGCCAACTACGGCGCCGCCCCCGCCGACCTCACCGGCTGGCAGGTCTTCCGCTGCGCCGCCAGCGGATCGCGCGCCTACGACCCGCAGCTGCCGCCGCTCGACGGCGTCACCCTCGCCCCCGGCGAGACCTTCCTGATCGCGAACGCGGCGGGCACCTTCCCCGACGCCGACGCGCACTACGAGGTCAGCCTCGCCAACGACGGCTTCGGCGTCTGGCTGGAGGACGCCTCGCGCACCCTCGTCGACGCCGTCGCCGTCTACGCCGCCCCCGGCGACTCCGACTGCGCCCTCGGCGACACGCCTCTTCCCAACGACCTCAACGGGTTCCGCGACCAGACCTGGCAGCGCACCGGCGACACCGGTGTTCAGGCCGACGACTGGATCAAGGCCCCGCGAACCGCGGGAGAACCCAACGCGACCGAGCCCGACGGCGGCCCGGTCGACAGCGACGTGCTCGTGTCGGAACTGGTGAACGGCGGCCCGGCCGGCAGCGGGGACGACTTCGTGGAGTTCGCCAACTACGGGACCGAGGCGGTCGACGTCGGCGGCTGGAAGTTCTACCGCTGCTGGGGCTCGGGACGCACCGACGACAGCAGCCTCCAGGCGACCTTCCCCGCCGGCACCGTGCTCGACCCCGGTGAGGCCGCCGTCGCCGCCCACACCTCGGTGTCCGTGCCCTCCGGCGTGACCGCGGTCCGCTACTCGGTGGGCCTCGCGAACGAGGGCTTCGGCGCGATGCTGGTCGACGACGAAGGGGCCGTTCGGGACTCGGTCGGCGTCTACGAGGCCGACGGGTACCACCAGCCTGCCACCGGCAGCCCCTGCGCGCAGGGCGAGGCGCTGCCCAGTCGGCTCGACTTCGGCTGGAACCAGACGTACCAGCGCGTCGGCGACTCCGGCGACAACGCCGCCGACTTCGTGAAGGCGCTGCGCACCCTGGGTTCCGTCGATGAGCCGGTCGCGATCGAGGACCCCGCTCCGGTGGACAACGGTGTGGGCGTCTCCGAACTGGTCAACGCCGGCCCCGGCGGCGGCTCCGACGAGTTCTTCGAGCTCGCGAACTTCGGCGACGAACCGGTCGACCTGACCGGATGGCGGGTCTACCGCTGCCAGGAGGACGGGCGCCGGGCCGCCGGACTCCAGATCCCCGCGATCGGCGACGTCGTGCTCGACCCCGGCGAGACCTACCTGTCCGTCCACACCGGATCGAGGCTCTTCGCGGAAGGCGACTACGACGCCGCGTACGCGGTCGGTCTCGCCACGAACGGCTACGGCCTCACCGTCCTCGACGCCCAAGGGCGCCTGGTCGACTCGGTCGGCGTCTACAGCGCGCTGTACAGCCCCTGCACGCAGGGCCTGTCGCTGTTCAACGTCCTCGAGTCCGAATACGGCGACACCTTCCAGCGCCTGGACCGCACCGCCTACAACGCCGACGACTTCGTGCCCGCCCCGCAGAGCCCCGGGACGCTCCCCGACGACCTGCGGCACCCGACCGACTTCACCGACGACGAACTCGCCTCCGTCACCGTCGACCCCGCGCCCAGGCCCCTGAGCCCCGAGACCGGCACCGAGATCCAAGGCGGCCCGCAGGCCGAGCTGACCGCGACCGCCGACCACACGACGGGCGAGGCCGCCGAGGTCGCCTTCACCGGCGGCGAGGTCGTCGACCTCAACGCCCGCACCTCCAAGGTCTACGTCGGCACCACCGACGCGACCCCGCCCGACACCCGGGGGATCTCCGGCGAGCAGCGCGTCGACTGGGGCGACGAGCCGCTGGTCACCGAGACCACCGAGGGCTTCCCGTTCCAGCGCTTCGAGTTCAAGGCCGCCGCCTCGCAGTGGCGCGACTTCGCCGTCACCTGGTCGGGCACCTCCACCGGCACCAGCGAACTCCAGATGTACGCCTGGAACCGCTGGTACGAGCGCTGGGACCTCCTCGACGCCGACGGCGGACTCACCGGCGGGCAGATCACCCTGACCGGGCAGATCGACGTCGCCACCTACGTGCGCGGCGGCCGCAGCATCGACGTCCTCATCATGGACGGGCCCGAGACCTCCCCGGCGTTCAGCGACGACGCCGCCGAACCCGACCTGGCGTTCAAGGACCCCGCCGAATACGACTTCTCCTTCGGCTACGTCACCGACACCCAGTTCCTCTCCGAGGGCTACCGGGACGCCTACGCGGAGATGACCCGCTGGATCGCCGCCAACGCCGAGGCCCGCGACATCGCCTACACCGCGCACACCGGCGACCTGATCCAGAACTGGCTCAACGGGAACAACTCCACCGAGCGCGCGAGCGACGAGTACGAGTTCGCGTCCGACGCCATGGGCGTCCTCGACGAGGCCGGCGTCCCGTACGGGGTCACCCCCGGCAACCACGACACCAAGTGGGGCCGCGAAGGCGACCTCTACAACCAGTACTTCCCGGCCGAGCGCTACGAGGACCGGGACTGGTACGGCGGCGCCTGGCGCGAGGACGACGCGCAGAACCACTACGACGTGATCGAGGCCGACGGCGCGAAGTTCCTGTTCCTCTACCTCGGGTACTACGCCGGGGACGACGCCATCGACTGGGCCAACCAGGTCATCGGCGCCCACCCCGACCACAACGTCGTCTTCGCGACCCACGAGTACCTCAACCCCGACGGGTCGCTGTCCACACCGGACAACTACCGGTGGACCTCCATGGCCGACCGGTACTGGGACGAGATCATCATGCCCAACGAGAACGTCTTCATGGTCCTGGCCGGGCACCACCACGGCGTCGCCCTCAACATCAAGCGCGACGTCGACGGCGTCGCGGGCCGCATCGTGGTCGAGATGATGGCGAACTACCAGAACTTCACCGATCCCAACGGCCGCTTCAACGCCGGATTCCTGCGGCTCCTCCAGTTCGACCTCGACGCGGGCCTCATGGCCGTCAACACCTACTCGCCGATCCGCGACGAGCACAACACCTGGGAGTACAAGCCCGACGACATCCCCGCCGTCTACGACGACGCGACCGACGAGTTCGTCGTCGAAGTCGACCTGAACACGAGCTACGACAAGCGGATCGAGACGGTCATGATCGCCCCGCACGCCGAGGCCGAAGCGGTGGGCGCCGCAGCCGCCGGCGACGGCGAGACCGTCGCGGTCACCTGGGAAGACCTGGAGTTCTGCGGCTCATACGTGTGGAGCGCCGAAGCCGTAGACGCGCACGGGCGCACCGCGACGTCGGCCGCCGCGATCCTCGACGTCCCCGGCCGCGGTGGGCGCGAATGCGACTGACGTCGATCGCCGTCGCCGCCGGGCTCGCCGCGCTGGTCCCGCTCGGCACCGCGGCCCCCGCCGCCGCGCACCCGCTCGGCGACCCGCAGACGGTGCGGCTCGCCGCCGACGGCCGCGAGGTGACCGCGCTGTGGAGCGCCGCGCCCGACGACCTGCTCGTGCTCGGCTCGGTCACCGGGGCCCTCGACGAGCAGCGCGAGTACGTGTTCGAGATGGGCGCCGACGGCGAGCCGGAACCGGTGGGGGACAGCGACGCCGAGCGGCTCATCGCCTCCGGCGCGGTCGCCGACTACCTGGCCGCGAACATCACCGTGTCCCAGGACGGGACCGACTGCCCGGCCCAGGTCGACCTCGGCGGACTGGTCGAGGACGGCGCCGAACTCGTGTTCACCTGCGAGAGAACGGTCACGGCCGTCGACGTCACCGTCACGGTCCTCACCGACGCCGACCCGGCCTACCGCTCCGTCGCCTTCGCCCGGGCCGCCGACCGCGAGCAGATGCTGTACACCGCCGAGACGCCCACGGCCGCTTGGCGGTTCGACGCGAGGACCGAGAGCGGCACGTCATGGCCGGTGCCGGTCGCGATCGGATCGGTCGTACTGCTCGTGGCCGCCGGAGGCCTCTTCGGGCTGCGGCGGCTGCGAGCGGCGGCACGGCCGTGAACGGCTTCGACGCCCGCCTGCTCGAGGCCTTCGACACCGCCCTGTGGCCGGTCGCGGTCGCCGTCGCGCTCCTGGTCGGCGCCGCGCACGCGCTGCGGCCCGGGCACGGCAAGACCCTCGTGGCCGCGTACCTGGTCGCCGAGCGGGGGCGCTGGATGCACGCGGCCGCGCTGGCGGTGATCGTCGCCGGCCTGCACACGGTCTCGGTGCTCGTGATCGGCCTGCTCTGGTGGGCCTTCGCCGGGGACCGGGCCGGGTCGATCGAGCCGGTAGCCGTGTGGGGGCGGCTTGCGGTGGCGCTCTTGGTCCTCGGGCTCGGCGCGGTGCTCCTGCGCAGGCAGTGGCGGGCGTTCCGGCACCGCCGGGCGCACGCCCGCGCGCGAGTCGGCGACGGGCGCGCCGTGGGTTCGGATCCCATCCCCTCTCCGCTCGTCGGCGCGCGAGCCGACGCCGCGGGAGCGGGCATGAGCATCGGCCAAGGACGCGTGCACGCCGAAGCCGACGGACGCGAACATGCTCATGCGGGAGGCGACGGCCACGATGATCTTGCAGGCGTCGGGCACGAGGGGCACCCCGGTGGCGGCCGTACGGCCGCCGACCGACACGCCGGCATCGGCGCGCACCACCACGATCATCATCACGGTCCACCCGAGGGCGTCGCCCCCTGGTCGTGGGCGGGACTGTTCGGGATCGCCGCCGCCGGCGCCCTCATCCCCTCGCCCGCCGCGTTCATCCTGCTCGTCTCCGGGCTGCTGACGGGCCGGGCCGCACTGGCCGTGGTCATGGTGGCCTGCTTCGGGATCGGGCTCGCCGTGACCGTGCTCGCGGTCGGGCTCATGGTCATCGCCGGACGGGACTGGCTGGGCCGCAGGGCGAAAGCCCACGGCCCGCTCGCCCGTCTCGGTGCGATGGCGCCGCTGGCCGGCGCGGCCGCGATCGTCTGCGGCGGGTTCGTGCTCTCCGCCGGCGCGCTGGCCGCTCTCGTCGTGCCCTGACGGGGCCGCTGGACGGGCGGACGTTGCGATCGGGAGTGTTGCGGAGGGTCTGTACAAATCGGGCATCGCAAGGGTCCCCCGTGCAACGATCCATCGGGGGTCCGACATGGGCCGCTGGAGTCGGGAGTGTCGCGGAGTGTCGTTGCGAATCGGACATCGCGAGCGCCCCCGGTTCGAGGGTGACACGGGGGTCCGACAACGGGGACGGCGAAGGCGGGCCCTCCCGGATGGAAGGCCCGCCCTTGCGTCACGCCCTTGCTAGCTGGTGACGAGCGTCAGGCCCCAGGCGCTGAGCGCCGGTCCGATGGGCTGGAAGTAGGTCGTCCCGCCCGAGGAGCAGTTGCCGTTGCCGCCCGAGGTCATGCCCTGGGCGCTGTTCCCGGAGATGAACGAGCCGCCCGAGTCGCCCGGCTCGGCGCAGACGTTGGTGCGGGTCATGCCGTAGACGGCGCCTTCGGCGTACCGCACGGTCTGGTTGAACGCCTGCACGGTCCCGCAGTGCCAGCCGGTGGTCGAACCGGAGCGGCAGATGGAGGAGCCGACCGCGGCCTGCGTCGAGTTCGCGACGTCGCGGGTGCCGGAGTACATGTTCACGTCGTCGTACAGGACCTCGCTGGTGCCCACGGCGACCCAGGCCCGGTCGGAGCCGGGGAACACCGAGTTGCGGAAGGTGCCCGGGGCGGCCTCGCCGCCGGTGACCGAGTCGCCCGCCGCACCGCAGTGGCCCGCGGTGACGAAGCCCGGGGTCGAGCCCTGGCGGACGGAGAAGCCGACGGAGCAGCGCCAGGAGTTCTCGATGTTGTAGGCGTCGCCGCCGCGAACGAAGAACGTCTGGGGCGCTTCGGCTTCCGCGTCGACGGTGACGAGCGCGGGGTCGATCCCCGCGGCCTCGATCGCGTCGGCCGCGACGGCCTCGTCGGCGGTCTCGATCACGAGGGTGTTCGACCGGAGGTCGATGTAGTGGCCGTAGTAGCCCTCGGCACTGATCGCGTCGAGGCTGCCCGCGGCGTCCTCGAGGGCGCCCAGGTCGTGCTCGACCAGGACCGGGGTGGCGCCGTCGGCGCGGATGCCGGTGGAGTCGGACGCGTCGGTGGTGGCGATGAAGACCTCGTCGGCGTCCTCGGACACCCACACGCCGGCGAACGAGTCGTCAAGGGACTCAGGCGCCTCCGCCAGGAGGTCGGCCGCGACCGCTTCGACCGCCAGGCGGTCGTAGGCCTCGGATTCGGTGATGCCGAAGGTGTCCGACAGCTCTTCGATGAGGCCCGGTGAGACCTCGCCGACGAGCTCGGCGCGGGCCGCTTCGGCCTTGGCGTCGAGGATCGCGGCCGAGACGGGTGCGGCCCCGGCGGCTAGGGAGAGAGCGGTGGCGAGTGCACCGGCGGCGGTGACCGCAAGTGCGCGTTGGCGATTCATGTGATTCATGCCTTTCGGGTGAGGGCATCGACAGCCGACGGGGAGGCGGCTGCCGTGGCGGGACGGGGCCGATTCACGGTTCGCGTTCGCGAGCGTGCGTTCGGTGATCCCTGCCATACATGGAGATTAGAGGTAAATCACACAAAGCGAAAGATATCAATAATTCAGTGAATATCGGTCTAAGTGGTGTGTCGTTTCGGAAATGCTAACCAACCTGTGGATTAACAGTATTGCGCGCAAAAAGGGTGCCGCTCCGGACGGAGCGGCACCCCTCGCTTCGCGTCCCTAGCGGAAGGCCTCCGCGTGCTCGACCGCCCACTCGGCGAAGCCGCGCGCCCTGCGGCCGGTGATCCGCTCGACGGTGTCCACCACGGTCTTGCCCTCCTCGGGCGTGTTGCCAAGGGCCTCAGTGAGGAAGGCGATCACGCCGTCGTTCATGCCCTCGCCGCGCCACTTGGCGTGTGCCTCTTCCACCGTCAGTTCGGTGAACTCGATCTCGCGGCCGATCGCCTCACTGAGGATGCGGACCTTCTCCCGGATCGTGACGACCTCCGGGCCGGTGATCAGGAGGAACTGCTCGTCGTAACCGCCGTCGAGCAGGACCTTCGCGGCGACCGCGCCGATGTCGGCCGGGTGGACCATCGCGCTGAGGCGGTCGCCGAACGGCTCGCGGATCGCGCCGTCGGCCTTGATCGGCGCGGCCCACCACATCAGCACGTTCGACATGAACTCGACCGGGTGGAGGTAGGTCGTCTCGATCGCGCTGGCTTCGAGGTGGCGCTCGAGCGGGCCGTTGGCGATGCCGCCGAGGACGGTGCAGCGGCGCACGCCCGCCTGCTCGGCGAGGGCCACGATCGCGGCCGGGTCGGGGATCGCGCCGTTCTGCTCGCCCGCGAAGTTGATGAAATGGACGGCGTCGACGTCCTTGAACGCCTCGGCGAGGGTGTCGGGCGCGGACAGGTCGCCGACCGCGAGTTCGACGCCCTCGGGGAGCGCGGCGTCGGGATTGCGGCTCAGGGCGCGGAGCTCGACGGCGGGGTCGAAGGACTTGAGCTGCTCGACGACGTTGCGGCCGACGGTGCCGGTGGCGCCGGTGATGAGAATGCGCATGGGGTGCTCCCTCGCTGGAATTACTGGAACGGAATGACTTGTTCCAATAATATCAGAGCGGAATGATCTATTCCAGTAGGGCGGCGGATTTTTCTCTGAGCAGGGGCTTTGGGGGAGGGAGGCGGCTCTGCGGCCCCCGAGGTCGGGTGTGTCGGGATTGCGCCGCCCCCGATGCAATCGTGGCTCGGAGGTACGACGATTTCGGCGAGGGCGAGGGCGAGGGCGAGGGCGAGGGCGAGGGCGAGGGCGAGGGCG
>NZ_FNAD01000017.1 GCF_900101745.1 Glycomyces harbinensis
TGTCGAGCAGTCGAAGTCCATGCTCGGCCCAGCCCCGGAGCGCCTCATCGGGTGAACCGAGCTGGTCCACAAGTACTGGCAGCCCCTTGTTCGACCTTGCCTCACCGATCAGCTCCAGCAGCCAGCAACGCAGCCCGTGATCGTCGCGTTCAGCCTGAAACTCCTCGAGCAGCTCGTCGAGGTGCTCGCTCGCCGCGGGAAGCAACGTGTGGAACCCGTCCTCCTGGCGCTGCGGGCTATGGCTTCGCATCAGCCGCATCGCATCACGAAACACATGATTCACGCGCGTCAGACTATCGCCCTGTTGAGATCATCACCGCGTCCAGGAACGGACCCCGATCTTCCAGAAACTCGAAACCAGTTCTAAGCCGCACGCGCTCAATGCGGCCGACTGGCCCGCAGGCTGCCTCGAGGGCAGCCACGTGCGGGCCAGAAAGGGGCGATGGCATCGGTCGGTCGCCCGTAGACCGCGGGCAACGCTCGAAGGGGCGGCCGCACATGAACACCTTGATCGGGTCGTCCTCAGACTCCCGCATGGAGCGGGCGTTGTGCAGGTTCGAGACCCGCTCCTCAGCCTCTGGGTACCTGCCTGGAGGAAGTTGACGAGGACTGGCGAAAGAAGGCGAAGAATCCTGCCCCCGGGTGCCCCCCACAGGGCCCTGATAGCACAGTAGCCCCGACATCGTCGGGGCTACTGTGCTGTGTATTTACCTGTACACCTAATCGGAGGTCTTTCGAGGCCCGACCCAACCGCCCAGCGTCTTCTCGACCAAGTGCATTAAGACGAGGGGCGCCACAAGGGGTAGCCCTGAATCTCGCTGGGGACTACGAGAGTCGCACTGTACCGGGCTCTCGTGACCGCGACGTAGAGTTTGCCTCGCAGGATATCAGTCAGCCCTGCCATGTCGTCAGCTCTGAGTTTTGCACTCATGCCAGAGCTTGGGAACACAAGCACCCGATCAAAGGTGTTGCCCTTGGAGACGCCAAAGTTTGTCGCAGGTATACCAAGGGTGTCACTCTTTGCGTCGTACCGAAGCAGCGTGGGCTGAAACTGGTCAATATACTTGGGTATATCTTCACGCAGGATCGTGAACAGTCCGTCGTGCCCGGTCTGCTTGGCATTGAGAGAAGTAGTAGGTTTCAAGGCTGGAAAAAGAGAATCAGACCAATTGCATATTGCCTGGTTGCATCTCCAACTTGTATCCATCCAGTCGATAGACACACGCGCTTTAGAAGCTTGGATGTCGAAGTAGTCCATGATCTTCGCGAATCGGTACTTGCTATATCTCGCCGAGTTGTTCGTCTGGTAGATGCATTGACGTGGATCTCCAACCAACGTGACGCTCAGTGAGGAGCTAAACAGTATCTCCAAGAAGTCCAAGTCATACCCAGCCAGATCTTGGACCTCGTCGACGTAAATATGGTCGTACATGTCCTCTAGTCGTGATAGCACCTGGCCGTCCGTGTAAGTATTGGCTTCGCAAGCAAATTGCGCGACTCTGTACCCGTACATGTCACGATCTCGATCAAAATAAAACCGTAGCTTCTGTGATTTCGGTGCGTATTGATCCTGGCCTTGGAGATGGAGGGAACGTATATGGTTCACCTTACCGATGACTGCTGCCTGGTACGGCTTCGAACACTGATTAATCAAAAAATCGAACCAGCCCAGCACGTGAATGTTGGACGGCACGAAGCCTATCTTCTTAACAATTCGGTTGAGGAGCTGATTTCTGTTTGATGTGGTGTAAGTGACAATCAGACACTTGTCATTTCGGTTTGCTAGCGCTGAGTCGATTATGTGCTGAGTCTTGCCGGAGCCTGCAGCCGCAACAATGAGTCGATTCTTATCTGACTGCTTCATTAATGTACTCCGGCATCTTGATTGATTCATCGTGTCCAAAAATCTTAAGTGCGCATGTGGTCTTATTTGCTTTCATGTACTTTTTCATCTCGTCAGCTGTCTCGTATTCGGTCTCGAATATTCGGTTGAGCTTCTCCAAGCCATTAGTTGCGAAAATTTGAGGCTCCAGAGTCTCATTAGTGATGTCAGGGCTGATGCGGATCGAAATGAAGTCGTGATTGGAGTAGTCTGAGTATCGTCCAGTCGCCTTGATGAAGTCGCCGTCATTGTCATTTACCACGGTTGTAGGTTTTTTGATCTCAACTGCGATATCGAGGAAACGCTTCGCCGACAAACCACGGACGCTGATGACGTCCACACCGTCTTCAATCGGAAGTTTGCCATGTGCGTCCAGGTAGGCTCGCTGGATAATAAGCTCATCGGAAGGCCCTTCCACAAGAATTGCTTTCGCAGCGAGGACCATACGCAATGTGTCATACCCGGACAGCTTCATGAAGTAGTCGGTAGTTGATTCTTTGAGGTCTGTCAGTCGAACACCTCGCTCAGGCGTAAGAAGGATCAGCTGATCCAATCCCAACTTATTGATCACGTATGAGCTGTGCGTAGTGACAATGACTTGCTTATCTTGGCACTGGCCATTAACTCGTGAGACAAGCCGATTGAGGTTGGAATATGAGAGATGGTTCTCCGGCTCCTCGACCAGGATAACCTGCGTGTCTACGGCCTTGCTTATTGCCAGCAAGATCTTCAGGCAGTTTTTCTCGCCATTCCCTAGGTACTGAAATGGCAGGTCGTCAATGTGAGGAACAAGGGTACTTTCCCAGCTGGTGCGCTGCGAGATATCTATGGAGAGTGAGAACGCTCGATCGGTAAGGTGGTTTGAGGATTCACCTAGCCGGGCATTGATGTCGGCGATTGATGTTTCTTTCGCAAATTCTTCCCGCAGAGAGCGATAAGCGCGTTGCAGCTCAACACGGTCTTTCGGCGCTAGGTGACGGGCAATGATTTGTTGTAGGTAGAAGTCCGTGCCGCTTTGCAGTTTTATATCGGCAGCGTCGATGAGGGCAGAGGTGACGGGTACGCTTCGCCATGTAATGCCATTTCCAGAAAAGCCGAGCCATTCCACCTTGTAATATTCGATCGGCACGAGCTTTACGTTGCCCGGCTCTTCGGCAAACTTCTTGTACTCGTCGATATAACCCTCGTCAAAGGCAATCCGCAACCTGATTCCGGGGGATTCCTCTTCTGCAAGATTGTTTGTCCCCCGGAGGGAGGCCAACTCTTTGTCGTTTTCAAAGAAGACATCAATGATTACTTCAGGTGGGTAGATACTTGGGTCCTTCTGAAGCGTAGATATGTATGTTTCCGTAGCCGCCATATTTATAAAATATGGTGAAAGTTGCTGCGCGAGAGACCTACCGTTAAGCTTGTTCGTGAGTGCAATGCTTAGCGCTTCTACGAGAGTCGACTTCCCCGCGTCGTTGTTGCCGACAACAACATTTCGCTTTGGATTGAACTCGAGTTGGAAATTTTCATAGATTCGGTAGTTTTGGATCATTATCTTTTTGATCATGGTTGGTCCTAGAAATGAGGGTTGCGAATATCATGGGGAAAGTCCCATTTGGTAACAAGGAATGGCTGCGATAACAGGAGCGTTACACCTGTTGGGAAATTACCTTAGCTCCAAATTTGTTGGGAGCAGATCCGACCAAGATTGGAAAGCGTTCGCTACTCAGAAGTAGCCACTAAAGAGTGAACGCGGGAACCCCACAAGTTGCTTGAAGGCACTGAGGCCTCAGCAATTGGTGACTACATTCATAGTCACTGTTGGTCTACGGTCCTTCACTTAAAATAGCACAATACGGCTATTTGCGTATGGAATTCAGGTTTGTGTGCGGGCATTAGGACGCCCGGCCGCTCCACCATGCGACCGGGCATCCCCGCCAGCGCCAGGGGCGCGGCGAACTATCCAAGGCCGGAGGGCTGCCCCACCGCAGCTCCAGAACTCCGCCTCGGAGGTTGGGCGACAGCCAGAGGACTCCCGGCATACGTCGCCCGTGATGAAAGATCAGGGCTCGGGGTTGGTCTCCCGCAACTGCTTGATCAGCATCTGCTGCACTCTCCCGACCAGCTCGATTCGAATGTTTGGTGCCCACAGCTGCCGCCAGTATTCAGACCAGTTCACCTGGCAGATGCGTCCCTCGCGGTGGGCCATCATCAGCACAACGTCAGCCTCGCTTGTCCACAGCTTCGCTCGGTAGCGCACTGTGGCGCTGGAGTCGTCCAGTTCGACCGAGAATGAAAGCTTCCGCTCAGGCCTGGCGCTGACCGTAATCTCCAGCAACGCAACGGTTGTGGTCACGGCGTTTCCTGCTCGGCGAACCACGCCGCCACCACGGCTGAGGCCTTGCTTCGCTGGACTTCTTTCCAGCCGTCCGTCTGCTCGCGCCACGGCTCTTCCCATCGGATCGAGCGGAGGACACCTCCGGCATGTTCGACTCTTCCGATCTTTCGCGGCATGTCGCCATCGCGCTGCATCCAGATGGAGGCGTACTGTCCGCTGGCCTTGCCGACCAGGGACAAGGTGGTGCCGCCCTCGGTGGTCCACTCGCCTAGGACCTCGGGCAGCTCTTGTTGATCTTGCTCGGCCGGTGGCATTGCTCGTAGGCTGGTATTTGGCATCAGAGGTTCGCCCTTCTGGTGTCGCTGCAATGGCGGGCCGCTGCGCAGTCGCTCTCACACACCTGGACAGCGGCCCGTATGAAGTTGTGAAGCCGCCGAACGTCTCGGCGTCGGCTGGTCCGCTCTCTGGGTAGATCGGACCGAACAACGGCCGGATCGGTTGAGACGTCTGGACGACCGTCCCGCCGCGCGGGCGGCGAGACACGGCCGGACCGGCCCGTTTTCCCACGTCAGTGGGCTTCCGGGACGGCGGCCGTATCTGTAGTGTGGGACACGGCAAGATCACGATCAAGAATCCGAATGGGACAAGACCGGTCCGGACCGCTTGTCCAATTCGACCGGTCGAGGAGGCGACGTGCCCAAGCCACTGAAGACCTTGGAACCGTGGAGGGGCGTCGACCATTGGGTCGGTGCCGAGCTCCGACATTGCCGGACTGCGGCCGAGTTGGATCAGCCTGAGCTTGCAGCTCGGTCGAACGTGTCGACGTCGCTCATCAGCAAGCTCGAACTCGGCCAGCGGTCACTGCAAGTGGACATCGCTAAAAAGCTCGACGAGGCGCTCCGCACAGACGGCTTCTTCGTTCGCGCTATGCCGCTCGTGGAAAGCCAAAGAGACAAGGTCGCCTTTGAACTGGACAACCCGCTCAACGCGGGCCTGCTTCTTGGCAAACATGCCGGGCCGCGAGGCATGCTGGGGCAAGCAGACCAGTCCCTGACCGAGGAGCCCGAGGTGAACCGCAGAGAGTTCTTGGCGAGTACCGGCGCGTGGGCCGCGCTGCTCGCCACTGGAACCGCCCGCATGCCAGGCATGGCCGACCTCATCGCCGTCGTGCTTGACACTGCGCCGACCTACTCCGGTGACCTCGCGACGCTGGATGAGCTCGAAGGCGGCTTTGCGATCGCCAAGCGGGAGTATCAGGCTTGCAAGTACCGCGAGGTACTTGAGCGGTTGCCTGGTCTCGTGCAACAGCTACACCTGGCGGAAGGCGAGACGTCCGACGCTGATCGCCTGGCGGCACTGCGGGCCAACGCCTATCAGGTTGTCGCGGGCGTCATGTTGAAGCACTCCGAGCAGACCCTTGCGACACTGGCCGCCGACCGCTCCATGACCTCGGCGAATCTCCTGGGTGATCCGATCGCCGTGGCATCGAGCGCCCGGGCTGTTACCCACGTGCTGCTGCGCACCGGATACGCGGACGTCGCAGCCGACTTCGCTGCCAAGCAAGCGCTCCTGCTCGATTCCGAGCCGCGGACTCCCGTGAACCTCTCGGTTCAAGGTGCGCTGCTTCTTCGCGGAGCCGTGGCCGCCGCGGACGCCGGCAGGCGAGCGAAGTCCTCGGAACTGCTCGACGCTGCCGACACCGCGAGCGCACAACTCGAGAACTCGGACAACCTGCGCGGCACAGGATTCAACCGGGTGAACGTCTCGCTCCACCGTGTCAACATCGCGATTGCCCTTGGCGACGCTGGCCGGGCGATCGAGATTGCCCGGGACATCGACATGACCTCGATCAGCTTGGTTGAGCGCCATGTGAGCCTGGCGATCGACGTAGCCCGAGCGTTCGCGCTTTGGGGTCGGTATGAGCGAGCCATGGACACGCTGTACTACGCCGAGGCCACTGCCCCGCAGGAGGTCCGCGTACGAAAGGGTGTGTCTGAATTGCTGACGACGATCGAAGGTGCGGCGCCTCCCTCGGTCCGTCCTCATGCTCGTGAGTTCGCCAAAAAGCTGGCGACCGTATGAGCAAGGTCGTCTACCTGATCGTCTGCGGCGCTGGTCCCGCGCCGCACGCTGGCGAGTTCATCTCGGCCGCGAAGGCTGAGGGCTGGGACTGCCACGTGATCACGACGCCAGCGGGACATGGGTTCGTGGACGTCCAGGCGCTCGAAGAGGTTTCAGGCAACCCCGTGATTTCGGAGCACCGCCGGCCGGGAACACCGCGACGTGGGCGACCTCCAGCTGACGCCGTGGTGATAGCTCCCGCGACGGCCAACACCATCTGCAAGCTGGCGGCCGGGATCGCGGACACCTACGCGCTGGACATCGTGTCGGAGTGCATCGGGCTAGGCGTGCCGACCGTTGTTATGCCGTTCACGAACTCGGCGCTGGCCGGGAGAGCACCGTACCGACGTGCCGTGACTGCGCTGAAGGACGAAGGCATTACGGTGCTTGGGATCAAGCCGCATGAGCCGCATCGAGGTGGGGAGCGGCTCGCGAGCTTTCCGTGGGGGGCAGCGATGGAGCGCGTGCTGGAGTTGGGCGCACACTAGTCCTCGCAGAGTGCGATTCCTTCTGGCGGATCATCGCCCGGCACCTTCGGGGTGTTCACGAAGAGGTCAGGAATCCAGTAGCCGTTGTCGAGCTTGTTCCAGACGCCCCAATCTCCGTCGTATCGAGGTGAATCGCTGCCGTCTGCGTACGTTGATGCAGACAGGATCTCACCGTCACGTATCTGGCAGACAATGTCAACCGATTCTCCTTCTGGAATTGCCTCACCTTTAGGGGAGTCGGTAGAAGGTTCTTCAAAAGTGAGGACGCCGAGGCCATACGTTGAGCTGACCTCGGCTAGTGCTGCTGCGTTTGGGGGTGCTTCAGGCCCTATTTCTACCTCGAAATGAATTTCAATATTTGCGGAGTTTTCTTTCAAGGTCAGGTAACCACCAATCCCACCGCATATCGCTAGGATCAGTATTACCACCACCACAATTGGGTGCAGGCGGTTCTTTGGTTTCAGGGTGGCCGAATCCTCAAGACCTTGCTTGTCAATAGCAGTTTTGGAGACAGGCGGCTGTGCCTTGATGTTATCGTCCTCAGACACGGAAATTTGTTGGGCAGTGAAAGCATGATTTCCTGGGGGCGCGAACGCCTCAACAATTGATAGGACGTTTACTGAGCTGTTGCAAAATTCTATAAGATCTTTTCGAAGTGTGTCGGCAATGAGTGGTCGATATTTATCGGAGGCAGTCCTTCCTCCTGCGCCGAAATTCTGCCCAACAAGTTCGTGGCGAACCGTGACTCTTTCCAAAAGCTTCTGCATATGGACGTCTCGTTGATGCGCATCTCTACGTTCTTTTGTGTCTCGAATCGGGACTTTAACAGCAGCCTTCAACACTTCTGAGTACGACTTCTGCGTCCATCCCCAACCAAGATAGTCAGAAGCGGCTCGTGTATAAGGATTTGTTGTTGTGGTTAGAACATTCTTCAATATCAAATTCAACAGCAGTGAACTATCGAGATCATCTGCTACTTCAGGATCAAGAGTAACGGTGGTCAGGGCACGGAGTGCAGTAGATGATCGAAGTTGCTCATCGGAGCCTTGGTTGTCGAACAAACTCAATAGTTCCTGTCTAATTGCCGCGTCATTTGCTTTACTCACTCGCAGCCTCCACGTATTGGCACACCAACTTCAGGCGTAGGTTATCACTCCTTGTCTAAATCCCAGAATCCTGACATATTGTAACAAATCAGACTCTATGTTATAAAATAGTAGGGATTGACCTCCAGTGAAAAGAGGTCTTTTATGTACCACTCTTTGTACGGCTGTGCTATCGGTTTTTTCGATTACATCAGCCTGGATCTAGAAGACATTCCGTCATGGTGGGATGAGTCTCTAGAGGGCATGCCGCATTTTCTTGACTATGCAAAAGCTTGGATCGACTTCGGGAAAGGCGCGCGGGAATGTGGAAATGACTTTTCCGTGTTCGTTGCAAGTTTGATGGTTGCGACGGATCTGTGGAAATCAGGGGAACTGCGGTTCGAATACCGGCGCAATAATCCCAACGGCCCAATCCGCGTTCCAACATCAATCCTTGACAAGGACTGCAGAAGTTGTATTGCCGTTCTTGATCCAACTTACTTCAGTCTGGTCGTGGCGAATCCAGGTCGAATGCATGAAGCGATCGCTGAGATGGAACGCCATCGAAGTGAGTCATAAATCACAGTAAGTCAGGTCAATCTCATTGCCCGCTCTCAATGAGCGGGCTTTACCTTTGCCTTTCTTAATCTTTTCTAGAGTTTTTCAAGCTTTCTTCCAAGTGCGTTCCTGCTTTCCAAATTCCTTCCCGATTTATTCCTGGCCGTGCTCACATCCTCCTGGCTTCTATCGACGAGTCCAACTCATTCCGACTCGAAACGAGAAGTCACATGGCGCGCAAGAGCACAAGCTCGGCAGACGATGCAGACAAGTATGCGCAGGATGTAAGTAGGCATGTTCGCGATTGGAACAACCTGTCGAAGCGTGGGCGAGAAATCGCAGCGCTCGAAGCTATCGGCGCATGGCCGCGCCCCAACGACAAGAACCAGAAGAAGAACAGCAAGGCCGAGAAGCGGCGCAGCAAAAAATAGCGCCTCCCGCCGGGTTGGACGCCCACGCCCGGCCCGGCGGACTCCAGACGACGAATGAAAGGAGAACGTCATGTCAGAACTCACCCCGCGCCTCAGCGATGCGCTCGAGTCGCTGCGCGGAGACCGGCCCGTGAGCCGTGTCCAGCGGGAGGCTCAGCGAGAAGTGGATCGCGAGTTTGCCGCTGCCCGTGTGGAGGTCGCTCGGGTCTCTCGCCGTGCTTCCGTCGCACACATTGCGCTCGCCAGCACTGCAGCACTCAGCAATGAGGAAGCGCTATACCTCCAGATGGCACCGCTCGGAGATGCGCGGTACAAGGCGATCGTCGATGCCTTCGCCATCGCCGTCGCGAACGAGGTTGGTCGCCCGTGACCACCTTCATCGTGGTGCTGGTCCTCATCCTCATTCTCGGCGGTGTCGTCGGTGGATGGGTCCTGCACCAGTACTGGAACGAGGAGAGAGAGCACGAAGCTTATGCAAAAGTCTCGTTCGGGTGACGTTGCGTCTTCGTTGCCCGGGTTACGCATAGTGAGCGGCAGCGGGCTCGTGGATTCCTTGAGGTTGTGACGACCCAAAGCATCAAAGAGCGACCGCTGCCGCGCCTCGAGCATAGAACCGGCCTTGAACTGGAGCAACTGCTGTTGCTGGAGCGTGAGGTCGAGGCCCGGATCGGGTCCTGGCAGCCCGATACCGGACGCCGTAAGGCCCTGGAACTGTTCGACGCCATCGTGACCTGCTTGATCTACCTGCGGCACAACACCGTCCAAGCCGCAGTCGGCGAGCAGTCGCGGATCTCCCAGGCGACGGTCTCGCGTTATGTCGAGGTACTGGAGCCGGTGGTCTCGACCTGCCTCGACCAGCTCGCATTGGACCTGCGTGAGCAGGCGATCCGCTCCGACCTGGTAGTCGACGGGTTCCTCATCCCCACCCGCGACCTCACCGCCCCGGCAGGGTTGTTCTCGGGCAAACGCCACCGGCCGGGCCTGAACGCGCAGGTCATCACCGATCTGCGCGGACGCGTGGTCGACGGCGGGCAGGTAGTGGTGGGCTCGGTCCACGATGCGAAGGCCTTCAAGGAATCCGGGCTGGCGAAGGCCTACGAGATTCACCTGTCCGGGGAGGGCCCGAGCCTGATCGGCGACCTCGGCTACCTCGGCGTGGTGCCATTGACGCCGTACCGGAAACCGGAGTACCGCGAGCTCACCGCAGCCGAACGGCTGTTCAACCGGCAGGTCAACCGGCGCCGCTGCGTGGTTGAGCAGGGCATCGCGCATCTGCGCTCGTGGAAGGTCCTCGCCACCGGCTACCGCCGGCCCCTGCCGAAGGCTGACCGGACACTACAGACCGTGATCAAACTCCAGATGTTCCGACATCATTCAGCAGCAGCTTTTGCATGAGCTTAAGGTCAGCCCTAGTCGGCCTCCCAGCGGATCACGTCCCCTGGTTGGCATTTGAGGACGCGGCAAATCGATTCAAGCGTGCTGAAACGGACCGCTTTGGCGCGGCCGTTCTTGAGGACGGCGACGTTCGCTGGGGTGATGCCGACCGCCTCCGCAAAATCGC
The DNA here is from genome assembly GCF_900101745.1 of Glycomyces harbinensis. GTDB lineage: Bacteria > Actinomycetota > Actinomycetes > Mycobacteriales > Micromonosporaceae > Glycomyces > Glycomyces harbinensis. The sequence goes on from NZ_FNAD01000017.1 coordinate 10,453, forward strand.
CGACGGACATGCCCCGCTTGGCAAGGAGGACATCCAGGTCCACGACGATCGCCATCAGATCACCTCGGCGATCTCAGACTTGAGCTCGACCGCTTTGCGCAATAGTCCGCGCAGGATGATGATGAGCAGGCCGAATGCGATTCCCACTCCGATACACAGGACCGTCACGTCGAACTCATCGAACACCCCGATCGGACCTCTGACTCGACCAGTGATGACCATATGGAGGGCTACCCCGCCAGCCAGTACGACGGCTGTGCCGGTAGCCCAGATGACGGCATCGACCCAGCGGAATGCCTTGTCGGTGAGGATGGTGTCGCGTTGGATGAGGTTGAGCAGCATCCAGGATGAGAAGAGTATGACCTGAACGCAGAAGAGTCCGAGAACGGCCGCGGCCATATAGGCGTAGAGCCAGTAGGAACCGCCCTCGGAGCCCGGGTGCGCCGAGGGGTCTGCGTTAGGGATGAGGATGAACTGGCCGTAGAGGCTGAGCAGCAGTACGGCGACGAGGCTGAGTCGCACGGTGATGAGTGAGATTGTCTTCATAGATCGATTATCGATCGAATACTATCGAAAGTCAATAGATGTCAGTCAGTAATCAGCAGGTTCTTGATCGGACGGGCGATGGGTCGAACGGTTGCGCCTGCAGCTGTCGGGATGCCAGGGATGTGGACAGCCCGGACACTACGGACCGTGATCAAACTCCAGAGGTATAGCCGTCACTCGGAAGCGACTTTTGCATCAGCTTGCACGAGCTGGGCGCTCGTGAAGCCGTGCTCGAGGAACGGTGGCGGGCCCTGGAGCAGTCGCAGAGGGTTCACCTCGCGTTCTGGCGGGCTCGAAACCTGATGCGAGACGAGGCCATCAAGGCCCAACGGGACAAGTTCGGGGACATCACGTAACCCGTCCCTTCAATTCTCGGCCGTCTCGCTCTGAGGCGGCCGGTCACCAAGATCAACCACTCACTCAGGAGGAGTCATGTGCCGAGGCGTACTCGGAAGCAGATCGTTGGCAAGCGCGAGGACCACGAGCGCAGCGAGCGTGAAGCACAGATGCGGGAGCTCGGGGACGAGCTGGGCCGTGAGCACGAGCTGAACGACGCCTTCAGCGGGCTGAAGCAGCGTCGGCGGGCGGCGGACGCGGAAGACAAGCAATAGGTAGTCGGTGGGCAGGTACGAGAACGTACCTGCCCCCTCTTCATGGAAGGAGGGTGCGCGGTGAAACGCATCAGGTACAGCCACATGGTGGCGTTGCAGTGAGCGAGAGGCCGAAGGTGCCGCCCGCCGGCCGGGTCCTCGGGTGGGTGCTCGTAGTGGTTGCAGCGGCGTTCGCGGCCCGCATGGTGTGGGAGGTCCTGCGCCCGCTGTTGCCGGTGTTGGTCGCGTTGCTGGCAGTTGGGCTCGTCTACCAGCTGATATTTCGGCGGCGCTTAAGCTGAGTTTCCGTTGTGGACAGTACTGTGGTAGGAGCCTGCCGGTCGGTGTTGTGAAAGATGCGAAGCCTCTTTACCGCCGAGATGTCAAGGCTCACAATAAGAAACGTAGCGAGGGCCCGGGCGCTCCGGACGGAACTCGTCCGGCATCACCAGCGTAGAGATCGCCCCTCGCATCAAGTCTGCTGGTCGTTCCCGGGTCTCGTCGATCTACCCCTCAACCTTCATGCGGGGCGTGTTCGTGGTGCCCAAAACTCAGAGCGACTGGCTATTCCAACGTCATCATCAACGTCAAGGAGAGGAGGTCGCCTATGAGCAAAGAATCAACGGGACCAGTACACGTCACAGGGGAGGAACGGGAACGACCAGAGATTAGGAAGCTGGCACGCGCTTGTTTGGAGCTGGCACGCATCGAGATCCAAATGCAGCATCACCAGGAGCTGCGGCCCGAGGAGGAAGGCGTTCGACCGCCCTCCGAACCCGAGAACCAGGGAGCCGCGCAATGAGTGAGTTGCGCTGGTTCGACCTCACCCCGCCGCGGGACATCGACCTTGAGACCGTGACGACCCTCCTTCGTCCACTCGCTCACCGACCGAGCGTCGGGTGGCTGTACATGACACCTCCGGTCATCCTCGAACTCTGGGGCGAAGGCGGACGCCTTGGCTGGCGGCTTGGGGTAGATGCTCGCGTACTCGGGCATGTAGCCGAGACCTTCCATGCGCACCTGCCACGTCTTGGCATTGCTCCGGCCTCCCCGGAGACTCGTCGGCCGCTCTTGCTGGCGGCGGACATCCGGCTTACAAGCCTGGCCGCACCGCTGCGGCTGGATACGGCCGGAGGTACCAGCGTGCAGTTGACCGAAGTACTCGCCCAGCTCGCCGGGGACGAGGCCGCCTGCCTGCAGTGGGTGCTTGGTCCGTCTCAGAGCCGCACCCAACCACCGGGGCCGCTGAACGTGGCGGAGTCGATGGGGCTGCGGACTCCGTCGACGCCGGACGCCCGAGTTCAACGCTCGTGGCAACAGAAATCATCTGAGGCGCTGTTCGCCGTCCAAGGGCGGATCGGGGCGACGGCTCGAAGCCCCCAGCGAGCGCGGGCGATCATCGGACGGATTGGTGGTGCGCTCAAGCTGGCGAACAGCCAGCATGCCGCGCTCACTCTCAGCCGACCGACCATTGCTCGTACATGGAGACTCCATCAAGCCGCATCGCCACTGGTGAGCTGGTCCTGCGTTCTCAACGCTGCCGAGCTGGCAGCTCTCATGGGCTGGCCGGTTCAGGACACGCCCTCGGAGGCACTGCCGGTGATGGGCGGGCACATCAACGAGGTGCCCAGGCAGCTGCTCGCGGACGACCACGAAGCCGCGATGCCCAAGAGACGCGTGCTCGGGGAGAGTATGCACCCGGCTCAGCGGGGCCAACTGGTGAGCGTGCCGCCCGCAACCAGCGTGCATCACCTGCACATCATCGGGCCGACAGGCTCAGGTAAGTCCACACTCCTGTGTGGGCTTTCTCTTGCCGACATCGAGGCTGGGCGCTCGGTGCTCGTGGTCGAGCCACGTGGTGATCTGGTGCGCGACCTCCTCGCCCGGATTCCCGCCAAGCGCCGCAAGGACGTTGTGGTGATCGACCCTGCCAGCGAGCGCAGCGTGGGGATCAACGTGCTCGGTGGGGATCGCTCGGGCGCGGAACGACGAGCCGATCAGATCGTGCACCTGCTTGCCGAGATGCATGGGCCGAACTTCGGGCCCCGCACTACTGACGTGGCGCTTCATGCGCTGGTCGCGGTGAGCCGACTCAAAGACGGCACCATCTGCGATGTACCCATGCTGCTCACCAATCCAGGATTCCGGCGTCGAGTACTTACCGAAGTCAGTGACCGGCTGACCCTCGGCCCGTTCTTTGCCTGGTTCGACGGTCTCTCCGAGGGCGAACGCGCTCAGGTGATCGCGCCCCTGTTGAACAAGTTGCGAGCCCTGACCAGTCGGGAGACCACTCGCCGGATTCTCGGCCAGGCTGCACCGAAGTTCGACCTAGAGGAGCTGTTCACCAAACGGCGGATCGTGCTGGTCAATCTCAACCGAGGACTCCTCGGATCGCCTGCGGCAAACCTGCTGGGCGCACTCCTACTGAGCCAAGTCTGGGCGGCGGCTCAGCGACGAGCGACGATCGCGCCAGAACGTCGTCACTCTGTGATGATGGTCGTTGACGAGTTCCAGGATTACCTGCGCCTCTCCGGCGGCCTCGACTTCGGTGAGGCCTTGGCACAGTCCCGAGGCCTCGGTGTCGGGTGGACGCTTGCACATCAGCACCTTGACCAGCTCAGCCTGAATCAGCGGGCGGCTGTACTCGCCAATGCCCGCTCGCGGGTGGCCTTCCGGCCAGCACCGGGCGATGCAAAGCCGCTCGCCGCTTCGCTCGGCGGAAGCCTGACGGGCGAGGACCTGTTGCGTCTGCGCGCATTCGAGGCATGCGCGCAGCTCCTTCTGGAACGCCAACCCACAATACCGTTCTCGGTGCGAACACAACCGCTCCCGCCGTGGGCCAGTGACCCCGACGAGGTGCGCCGGGAAAGCGAATCCCGTTACGGCGTCGACGGTGCCGAACTGGATCGCGCTCAACTCGAACGTTGGGAAGGCGGTGACCTGCTCCCTGTCGGTCCCATCGGGACGAAGCCAAGGAGGTCGGCATGAGCGGCTGGCCTACCAACAGGGGTGAAGCTCGGACTACCGGTCGGACTGCCGATCGCGCTAAGCAAGGGGTGGTCCCGACATGCGAGAACAGCTCGCACGACACAACGACTCTTAAGCCGTCTGGTGTCTCCTCACCGACGTCTCGTCCTGCGCGCGGCCGGATAGATCGACTGCGTCAACGGCTCGGCGAACGAGACTATGCCGTCCTGCGTTCACTCCACAAGCTGCGTCTCCTTACCGGAGCTCAGATCGCGCGGCTTCACATCGCAGGTGGCTCGGTGGGAACGCAAGCTCGGCGGACACGGGCCTTGCTTCAGCGGCTAGCTGAGCTCAACCTCGTAGTGCGCCTCGGCAGACGAGTCGGAGGCGTGCGTGCCGGATCGGCCGGATTCATCTATGGGCTGTCCGGCTACGGGCAAGCCGTGCTGGAAGCCAACGGCCCAACCGGCAAGAAGCGGCGGCGGGTATGGGAGACCAGTCCACCTCATCAACGGCACGTCCTGGCCGTCTCGGAGCTGTTTGTCCAGCTGGTCGAGGCGGATCGCGATGGCCGCGTTGATCTCCTGGAGTTCCAGGCCGAACCGACATGCTGGCGTCGGTTTCCCGGCGCTGTCGGTGGAGTCGTGACCCTCAAACCTGATGTAGCGCTTCGCCTTGGGGTGCGAGCGGTCGAGCTGTCGGTGTTTATCGAGGTGGACATGGGGACCGAGAGTACCCCGACGCTCACCAAGAAGTGCCATGCCTACATCGCCTATTGGCGTAGCGGCATCGAGCAACAGGCCCACGACGTCTTCCCGGTGGTGTTGTGGCTGGCCGGGGCGAATCGGCGCGTAGACCACCTCAGAGAGGTGGTCCGGAAACTGCCGCACGAAACCCAGACGCTGTTCCGTGTGGCCTTGCTTAGCGAAACCATCCATCTGCTTACCGCCGAAGGAGGCGAACAATGAGTTTCCCGCATGATCGCCTCCCGTTGGGTCGCATCCTCCTGGGCGACGCACGCGAACGTCTGGCGGAGCTTCCTCCGGCAAGCGTGGACTGCGTGATCACCAGCCCGCCGTACTTTGCCCTGCGCGACTACGGTCACCCCGAACAGATCGGCCTGGAGAGCGACGTGGACGGCTGGGTTCGCGCACTCGTGGATATCTGCCGCCAGTTCGCCCACGTCCTCAAGCCGGGCGGCGCCCTGTGGTTGAACGTCGGCGACGGCTACAGCAACCACGTCCGGCAGGGCGCACCTCCAAAAGGGCTGCTGCTTGGGCCACAGCGCTTGGCACTGGCGCTTGCCGAGGACGGCTGGATCATGCGAAACCAGATCATCTGGGCCAAGACCAACCCAATCCCGTCGAGCGTGGCTGACCGTTTCAGCTGTGGCTACGAAGTGTTCTTCCTGCTGGTGCGGCAGCGGCGGTACTTCTTCGACCTCGACTCTGTTCGAGTTCCAGCGCGAAGTCGGGCCGGCCGCCGGACCGACGTCGAGGGCTACCGCTATCTGCCAGAGGAAGCACTGCCGCAGGGCGGCGGCGTTGACGACAACCGCGGGCTCAACCGCATGAAAGGCTCCGGCAAAGTCGCGCACCCGCTCGGCAAGAACCCTGGCGACGTGTGGCAGCTATCCACTGCGGCCTATCGAGGCGAGCACTTCGCCACCTTCCCGCTCGGGCTGGTGGAGACACCGCTGCTCGCGACCTGCCCCGAAAAAGTGTGCGGCGAGTGCGGAATGCCATGGGTGCGAGAGAAAGTCGACCGAGTGGAGCAGCCGCCACGGCTCGGGACACTTCGCCCAAGTTGCCCCTGCGACGCGGAGACAGTGCCAGGTGTGGTGCTCGATCCGTTCATGGGCTCAGGCACGGTAGCGCTGGCCGCCGAGATGCACGGGCGGGACTGGATCGGCTGCGAGCTGAACCCGGTGTATGTCGCGCTGGCTCGACAGCGCTTGGCGGAGTGGCGGGCTGAGCATCGCTCAGCCGATGAGCGGGAGGGACGCGGTCCATGAGGTGCACGGGGGCTCGTCGGGGGCCTGCGGCTGACGATCGTCATTTCTATAGGGAGATGGCCAGCCGCACCACACCGAGGAGGAGCGTTATGGAGCCCAAGAATTCGGGCATCAAGACGCTAGGCATCAAGCTGCCGGACGAGCTGCACGCGCAGTTCACGCTGGTGGCCCAGCTGGACGGGCTGTCCCTCGCCGATGCGCTGAGGCGCGCGGTCGAGGAGTACGTGGCTCGGAAGCGCGCCGAAGGCGACTTCGCCGCTCGTGCCGCTGCGGCGCTCGAGGAGATCGAGCGTGAGGCAGCGGCCCGGCGTGACGCTATCCAGGCGCTGTTCGGGTCTGATGCCCCGGCGGGCACGGAGGCCAAGACGACGCCTCGTCGCAAGAGTGGTGGTCAGAGCTGAGCCGTTAGTCGGATTGCTCGATTGCCACACGAGGTGGAGAGCGGCATTACTGCCGACTCTCCACCTCGATTCAAATTGGTTCTCTCTCAAACTAGTGCTGCATATTCCACAGCTCTCAGAGCTTGAAAAAGCTGAAATAATAAATATATGGGAATGTATTTATATGAATAAAATCGGGTCTGGCGGGGACGTTTTCCCAGGTGTACCCTGCCTGGACTGAGACGCGCATAGACGCGTTTTCGTGAGAGAAAGGAGAATCGGTATGAAAGAAGAATCGCAAGAGATTCCGAATGTCGAGGCGGATCGCGACGATAAAGATCGCCCCACATTCAAGAGCTTCATCCACGAGCTGAATCAGCCGAACAGCAGGCTGGCGGCGGTCGTGCGGCTGAGCTTCGGTAAGCCGGTCGTTGCTCGTGAGGGTGCGCTGCGCGTCGTCATCTACCTACGGGTGAGCACCGAGGAGCAGGCTCAGATGGGCGGCGAACTAGAGGGCTACTCGATCCCGGCGCAGCGTGAAGCGTGCCTGGGGAAGGTGCGGCAGCTCGGCGGCGTCCTGGTGGAGGAGTACGTGGACGCTGGCGAGTCGGCCAAATCTGCGAACCGTCCGAAGCTTCAGAAGATGCTGAAGGACCTTAAGACTCATCGCATCGACGTTGTGGTGGTGCACAAGATCGACCGTCTCGCCCGCAACCGAGCCGACGACGTCGAGATCAACGCCGCGATTGCTCGGGCTGGGGCCAAGCTGGTGTCGGTGTCCGAGCCGGTGGACGAGACACCCGCGGGGCGGCTGCTCTACAACATGATGGCCGACGTGGCGCAGTACCACTCGGACAACCTCGCAGTGGAAGTCCTCAAGGGGATGAACGGCAAGGCGAAGCAAGGTGGAACGCCCTTCCAAGCTCCGATCGGCTACCTCAACCACCGGGAATTTCGGGATGGCTTCGAGATTCGGACGATCATCCTTGACCCGGAACGGGCACCGTTGGTGCGCTGGGCCTTTGAGCAGTACGCCCTTGGCGACTGGTCGCTGCGACACCTGACAGATGTTCTCAACGACAAAGGGCTGCGTACCCGCGCCACCCGGAAGCGAACCAGCAAGAAGCTGACGATCAGCGGCGTCCACCACACGCTGCGGAACCCGTACTACATTGGCATCGTGCCGTATCAAGGCATCTTCCATGAGGGCAAGCACGAGCCGCTGGTGAAGGTGGAGACGTGGCTGCGGGTTCAGGATGTGCTGAGCACTCACCAGACTGCGGGGGAGAAGGAGCGTAAGCACCAGCACTACTTGAAGGGCTCGGTGTTCTGCGGCCGGTGCGGCTCGCGGCTGATCTACTCGCTCAACCGTGGCCGTGCTGGCGACCGCTACGACTACTACGTCTGTGGGGCTCGTCTGGGCAAGCGTAACGACTGCACCCAGAAGTATGTCCGGGTGCCGAAGGTTGAAGTGGGTGTGGAGGAGTTGTATAGCCTGCTGCGCTTGCCAGAGGCACGGGCCGAGGAGATCCGAGACGGCGTGCTGGCGGAGCTTGACAGCGACCGCGCGGAGGCTGCGGAAACCAGGCAGCGAGCCGAGAAACGGCTGAGCGAGGCGAAGATGCAGCAAGAGAAGCTGCTGCAGGCTCACTACTCCGGTGCGGTGCCGATGGACCTCATGAAGTCCGAGATGGCTCGGCTCTCGCGAGAGGTGTTGGAGGCAAACGGGGCCATTGCCGATGCGACGCGTGGGGTCGAGAACCTTGAGGAGACCTTGCGCCGTGCGCTGGAGATCGCTCAGGACTGTGCCAGGGCGTATGCGGACGGGACGCCGATGATTCGGCGGCTCATGAACCAAGGGCTGTTCGAGAAGCTCTATATCAACGAGGACGGCTCCGTTGAGCGCTTCGAGATGACAGAGCCGTTCAGCACTTTGTTCGATCCGGACTTGCTGGAGCAGCTTTCGGCCGAGCGAGACGGTGTGGACGCTGCAGTGGAAGCTCAGGACGTCCAGGAACCGGACGAGGCGGAAGCGCCTTCGGTGCTGGTGCGCATGTTCGTGTGTGAAAAACGGACATACGCGAAACGGCCGGATCTTTCAATCCGGCCGTGTTCGAACATCAATGTTTTGGTACTCCCGAGCGGATTCGAACCGCCGTTTCCGCCTTGAGAGGGCGGCGTCCTAGGCCCCTGGACGACGGGAGCTTGCCTTGTCTTCGCGGCGTGCCGCGGCAACGACGACAACTTTACACACATGACCCCCGGGGCCCGCAACCGGGATACGGCTTGTGATGTGGCCTACGGGTTCCCGGGCGCAGTGGCGGGCCGGGCCGGCGCTGACACCTTTTCAGGTGAACCCCCGTAGCGCCGGGCCCGGCCCGCCGGCCGACTGTAACGCGCCGCGCCGCGAGCCGGCGCGGGAATCTACTGGTTGCGGCTGGTCGCCTGTCCGGTGATCTCGTTCAGCCAGGCCGCGTCGACGCCGTCGTGGTAGTTCACGAGCTTCACGGTGTACGCGGTGTCGTCGACCTTCGCGGTGACGCTCGCGATCACGCCGCCCGTGGTCACGCACACCTCGAACGACCCGACGGGCGAATCCGCGGCGCCCTGCACGTCCACGCAGTCGGCCAGTTCGCCGGCCAGCGTCGTGTCGGAGAACTCCGTCGAGGCCGACGGGTCCGCCGCGGTCGCCGCGAGCCAGGACGCCACGTCCTCGTCCGAGGGCAGGACGTCGCCGAGCTGCTGCCCGAGCCACACGGCGAGCTCGGTCTCGTCCCCGCCCGTCCACAGCTCGGGCCGGTCGCCGACGACCACCGCGGCCGTTTCGGCCTCCGGGTCCACTGCGACCAGTACCGCTTCGTCCGTGCCCTCCACCAGGTATTCGGCGGTATAGGCGCGGTCCTCGCCTTCGACGAGACGGTTGCTCAACTCGGTGAGGGCGACCTGGTCCTCCGAGGACGCCTCCTCACCGCCTCCTCCGCCCTGGCAGCCGGCGAGCGCCAGCAGCGCCGCCGCGCCGAGGGCAGCGCAGCGTCGAAGGGGGTTCTGCACGATCATGGGGCTCCACTTCCGTAGTACCGGGCGGGGGATCCCGGGGCAGTCTCGGCGAAGCTTGCGAGCCTTGAATCTACCCAGCGGCATCCGGGGGGCACGCCTAGCACAGGTGTCTGATCTGAGATAGGACTCCACCATATAGCGTCCTGGCCAGCACTCATGTAACACGATGGGCGGCCGTCACCGCCATCGCGTTTTCACAACTCGAGGGCACCGCCACCGGGGCCGGGGCGTAGGCTGAGGAGCTGTGGCCGGCGCAGTGTCGGGTCGGCCGAAATCCTTCGGACACGGCCCGGTAATGGGGCCGATCGTCAGATTCGGCTATTTCAGGAGTGACAGTGGCTGCAATTGAAGACATCCGGGCAAGGGAGATCCTCGACTCCCGCGGCAATCCCACCGTCGAAGTGGAGATCCTGCTCGACGACGACACACTGCAGCGGGCGGCCGTCCCGTCGGGTGCCTCCACCGGCGCCTTCGAGGCCATCGAGCTGCGCGACGGCGACAAGAACCGCTACCTCGGCAAGGGCGTCGAGAAGGCCGTCGACAACGTCAACGGCCCGATCCGCGACGCCCTGATCGGCCTCGAGGCCTCCGAGCAGCGCCTGGTCGACCAGGCCCTCCTCGACGCCGACGGGACCCCCGACAAGTCCAACCTCGGCGCGAACGCCATCCTCGGCGCCTCGCTGGCCGCCGCGAAGGCCGCCGCCGACTCGGCCGAGCTCCCGCTCTACCGCTACGTGGGCGGCCCGAACGCGCACCTCCTCCCGGTGCCGATGATGAACATCCTCAACGGCGGCTCCCACGCGGACTCCAACGTCGACGTGCAGGAGTTCATGGTCGCCCCGATCGGCGCCCCCACCTTCAAGGAGGCCCTGCGCTGGGGCGCGGAGACCTACCACGCGCTCAAGTCCGTCCTCAAGGACCGCGGCCTGTCCACCGGCCTCGGCGACGAGGGCGGCTTCGCGCCCAACCTCGACTCCAACCGCGCCGCGCTCGACCTCATCGCCGTCGCGGTGGAGAAGGCCGGCTACAAGCTCGGCACCGACATCGCCTTCGCGATGGACGTCGCCGCCACCGAGTTCTTCACCGACGGCGCCTACCTCTTCGAAGGCCAGAAGAAGACCGGCGACGAGATGAGCGCCTACTACGAGGAGCTCATCGGCGCCTACCCGTTCGTGTCCATCGAGGACCCCCTCTCCGAGGACGACTGGGCCGGCTGGTCCGCGCTCACCGCGGCCGTCGGCTCCCGGCTCCAGATCGTCGGCGACGACCTGTTCGTGACGAACCCCGAGCGCATCCGCCGCGGCATCGACGAGCAGGCCGCCAACGGCCTGCTGGTCAAGGTCAACCAGATCGGCTCGCTGACCGAGACCACCGACGCCGTCGAGATGGCCCACCGCGCGGGCTTCGGCTGCATGATGAGCCACCGCTCCGGCGAGACCGAGGACACCACCATCGCCGACCTGGCCGTGGCCATGACCTGCGGCCAGATCAAGACCGGCGCCCCGGCCCGCTCGGACCGCGTCGCCAAGTACAACCAGCTGCTGCGCATCGAGGAAGACCTCGGCGACGCCGCCCGCTACGCCGGCGCCTCCGCCTTCCCCAAGTTCGGCAAGTAGGCACACCGTAGCGGCCCGGACCTGAAGGCAGGCTGAAGCGACCTTAAGGGAACCTGAAGCCCGGCCCGGGAAACCGCGGACCGAACGGCCCCCGCGCTCCGGCGCGGGGGCCTTCCCCGTCCCCGGATCGACTAGGCTGGGACCGTGAACGCGAGCCGCCGACCCAGCCGCCCCCCAGGGCGATCCACCGGACCCGGCCGCACCCGCGCCGCCCGCAGGCCCGCCCCCGGCAGCGCCTCCCGCGCCGCGGTCAAGCGGGTCCGCCACCGCCCCGCGCGCAAGGTCTCGCGTCGCGCCGCGGTCCTCGCGCTCGTCCTCTCCGCGCTGGCCCTCGCCTACGCCTACCCGCTGCGCACCTACATCGAGCAGCGCATCGAGATCAACCGCCTCGAGACCGAGCAGTCGGCCCAGCAGGAAGTGATCGAGGACCTGGAGGCCGAGCGCCTCAAGTGGGACGACCCCGAGTACGTCAAGGCGCAGATCCGCTCCAGCCTCCTGCTCGTGCCCCCCGGCGAGGACCTCGTCATCGTCATCGACGAGGACGACCCCGCGCACACCGGTGGCGCGGACGACGAACCGGCGGCCGACCAGGCCTGGTACGACGAGCTGGCCGCTACCTTTGAAGACGCCGACCAGCTCGACCCAGAGGAAACCGAGGAACCAGCGGAGTGAACACGAAGGTGAACGCCCTCGCGCGCCGGGCGGAGGCCCGGTGAAGCCCGAAGCGTGGCCCCAGCCGCCCCAGCCGGTGAGCGAGGCCGACGCGGCCGCCGTCACCGCCCAGCTCGGACGCCCGATCCGCGGCGCGCACGCCGTCGCCTGGCGCTGCCCCTGCGGGCAGCCCGCGGTCGTCGAGACCGAACCGCGTCTGCCCGACGGCTCGCCGTTCCCGACCACGTACTACCTGACCTGCCCCAAGGCCGCCTCGGCCATCGGCAGGCTCGAAGGCGGCGGGGTCATGAAGGACATGAACGAGCGGCTCGCCGCCGACCCCGAACTTGCCGAGCACCACCGCCGGGCCCACGAGGACTACCTCGCCCGGCGCGCCCGGCTCGGCGAGGTCCCCGAGATCGACGGCGTCTCCGCGGGCGGGCTGCCCGACCGCGTCAAGTGCCTCCACGCCCTGGTCGGCCATGCCCTCGCGGCCGGGCCCGGCGTCGACCCGTTCGGCGACGAGGCGATCGAGGCGCTCCCCGAATGGTGGGCGCACGGCAGCTGCGCCAGTGGACCGGAGGTCCCCGAATGACCCGACGCGTCGCCGGCATCGACTGCGGCACCAACTCGATCCGACTGCTCATCGCCGACGTCGACGCCGAAGGCCGGCTCCACGACGTGGTGCGCCGCATGGAGGTCGTGCGCCTCGGCGAAGGCGTCGACCAGACCGGGCGCCTCTCCGAGGCCGCCCTGGAGCGCACCCGCGCCGCCCTCGCCGACTACACCGCGCAGATCCGCGAGCACGGCGCCGAGGCGATCCGCATGGTCGCCACCTCCGCCAGCCGCGACGCGCAGAACGCCGGCGACTTCAAGGCCATGGTCGAGTCCGTGCTCGGCCAGGCCCCCGAGGTCATCACCGGCGACGAGGAGGCCCGCCTCTCCTTCACCGGCGCGGTCGCGACGCTGCCGCCCCACGAGGGCCAGCGCCTGCTCATCGACATCGGCGGCGGCTCGACCGAGTTCGTGCGCGGCACCGGCGCCGACGTGGCCGCGGCCATCTCGGTCGACGTCGGCTGCGTGCGCATGACCGAACGCCACCTGCACTCCGACCCGCCCTCGCCCGGCGAGATCGACGCCGCGGTCGCCGACATCACCGCGGTCGCCGACAAGGCGCTCGCGGTGGCCGACGCCGACCGCGAGGCGACGGAGCTGGTGGCCGTGGCGGGGACCGCGACGACGATCGCCGCGATCAGCCTCGACCTGGACGCGTACGACCCCGACGCGATCGACGGCACGCGGCTGACCTATGCGGAGGTCGCGCGGGTCGCGGCCGATCTGGCCGCCGCCGACCACGCCGCCCGCCTGGCGATCCCGGTGATGCACCCGGGCCGGGCCGACGTCATCGTCGGCGGGGCCCTGGTGCTGCGCACCGTCATGGAGCGCAGCGGGATCGACGCGGTGCTCATCAGCGAGCACGACATCCTCGACGGCATCGCACTGTCCGCTTAGGACCGTTCGAAGTCCTGCACGGCAAGACGAAGGGCCCGAACCGCAACGGTTCGGGCCCTTCGCCGCATCCCTTACGCCTCTTGCAGATCCGCCGCCGGGGCCTTCGAGGAGGCGCGCCACAGCTCGGCCGCGAGCCACAGGGCCGCCACCGTCACCAGTGCGCCCCAGGCGATCCGGCCCGAGTGCGGCAGGAAGTACTGCGGCAGCATCGTGACCAGGAGCGCGGCGAGCGGGACGGCGCTCCAGCGGTTCAGGGTTCCCGAGCGCCAGACGGCGACGGCCGCGAGCACCGCGGCGACCGCGATGAGGGCCAGGCCGATCGCGAAGACGCTCATGGCGGTCGCGTCGTAGCGGAAGGCGTCGCCGACCTCGGTCATCGAGGCGTCCGCGTCGGCGACGGCGCGCTCGCCGATCGCCTTGAGGCCGTAGACCTCCGCGCCGTAGTACGAGATGGTCAGGCCCGAGCCGATGTAGCCGATCGTGGCGGCCAGGAACGCGGTCTTCTCGTTGCGGGTGCCCTCGAGGAGGCCCCGGAGGGCCCCGTACCCGAGCGGGATGAGGATGAGGCCGGCGATGGCGGCGATGTGCGCGACGGCCCAGCCGGTAGAGGTCCAGGACTCGGCGCCCTCGAGCGTGGTCTGGTCGGCGCGCGGGGCGGCGGCCTCGTAGACCGCGAACAGGACGCCGGCGATCGCGAAGGCCGCGGCGCCCATGCGGGCGCGGGGGTCGGGGCGGGTGCTCTGGGGGACTGACATGCGGGCTCCTTGGGGTTCACTGCTCATATTCGAGAGCAGTGCTCTCTGTTGGGGTAATCATGGCACACCCGACCGGACAATGCAAGAGCAGTGCTCTCGTTTCGGTACCATGGCCCGATGAACGCGCCGCGAACCGCCAGAGAGCGTGCCCGAGCCGAGATCACCGCCGAGATCACGGCCTCCGCCCGCCGCCGACTCGGCGAGGACGGCGTCGGCGGGCTCTCCCTCCGCTCGGTCGCCCGCGAGCTCGGCATGGCCTCCTCGGCCGTCTACCGCTACTTCGCCAGCCGCGACGAGCTGCTGACCGCGCTGCTCGTGGAGTCCTACACCGAGATCGGCCTCGCCGCCGAGAACGCCGACGACCCCGCCCGGGCCCCCGAGGAGCGCTGGCTCGCCGTCTGGCGGGCCGTGCGCGAGTGGTCCCTCGCCAACCGCCACGAGTACGCGCTGCTGTTCGGCACCCCGGTCCCCGGATACATCGCCCCGCACATCACCGCCGAGGTCGCCGGGCGGATGCCCCTGACGCTCGCGCGGATCACCGCGGACGCCAAGCGCGCCGGGGCGGTCCGCCCGCTCACCGGCCCCGCCTGCGACCCCTCGGCCATCAGCCCCGAGATGCTGGTCCTGCTGGAGGACATGACGTTCAGCGCCGAGGAGACCGCGCGGCTCGTCCTCGCCTGGAACCGGCTGGTCGCCATCCTGGGCTACGAACTCCACGGCCACCTGGTGGGCATCACCGCCGACGACGCGCTCTTCTTCGACTACACCGCCCGAGCCGAAGGCGCCCGCGTCGGACTCGCCTTCGACTGACACGAGCGAGGGCCGCCCGGGCACCCCGGACGGCCCTCCTCGAAGTCGTTCAGTACAGGTACAGGCCCAGGGCGATCGCGGCGACGACGAGCACCGCGCCGATCGCGCCGAGCACCCACGGCCAGCGCCTCAGGGGCCGGTGCTCGGAGACGTCGCCCACCACCACCGTGACGTTGTCGGGGCCGCCGCCGTCCAGGGCCAGGCGCACCAGTTCGTCCGCGGCCGCCTGGGGGTCGGCGAAGTCGCGCAGGACGTTCTCGATGACCGCGTCGTCCACGACGTCGCTCAGGCCGTCGGAGCACAGCATGTACCGGTCGCCGAGCATCGCGGGGCGGGTCTCGAAGTGCGCGGGGGCGGGGTTGGCCTGGAGCACGCGGGTGACCACCGACTTGTACGGGTGGTCCTGCGCCTCGGCGGGGGTGATCGCGCCCTCGTCGACCAGGTGCTGGACGTAGGAGTCGTCGACCGTCACCTGCACGAAGTCCTCGCCGCGCACCTGGTAGGCCCGCGAATCGCCGATGTGGACGATGTCGACCGCGTCGTCGCCGAGCCACAGGCCCGTCAGCGTGGTCGCCATCCCCTCGGACTCGGGGTTCTCGGCCACCGCCGCCCGGATGCGGTCGCGGGCGGCCTCGACCACCTCGCCCAGTTCGGCCGGGGCCTCGACGGGGGAGCGGCGGGCCAGGCGCGTCACTTCGGCGATAGTCACCCCGCTGGCGACTTCCCCCGCGGCCGCGCCGCCGACGCCGTCGGCGACCGCGAGCAGGCGCCGCGACGCGAGATGGGAGTCCTCGTTCAAGTCGCGGACTTTGCCCACGTCGGTGGCGGCGCCGTAGCGCCAGCGCAATTCGGTCACAGGCGATCACCACTGATTCGGCACTGAGTTTCGGCAGTCTGTTCAAAGCTTGGCCGTTCGAGGGACATGGGCGCAAGTGTAGTTGCTGGCCACTCACGGCAGGCGACCGTTGATCCGGGGTCGGCCCCGCGGGGCGGCCCGGTGCTGTATCCCCCCTTCGTGCCACCCTCCCATGCCGCCGCTGAGCTGCGGTGACGCCCCCTTTACAGTGGAGACTGCACGCTTCATACCCCCGAGGAGCAGCCATGCAGACGGTACTGGCGGACCGGTACGTCCTGGAGCAGGAGATCGCGCGCGGCGCGGTCGGCGTCGTGTGGCGCGCACTCGACCGGGTGACCGGCGACCGGGTGGCCGTGAAGATCCTCCGCCCTGAACTGCGCGGCGAGGCCGAGATCTTCGAGAGCTTCCGCGCCGAGGCCGGCATCCTGCGCACTATCGACCTGCCCGGCGTGGTCGGCGTCAAGGACTTCATCGTCACCGACGCGGTGTGCGCGGTCGTCCTGGAGTTCATCGAGGGTCCGGACCTGCGCGAGCGGCTGCGCCTGCACGGCCCCCTCCCGGCCGCCGAGGCCGCGCTCCGCTGCGCGAGCGCCGCCGAGACGCTCGCCGCGATCCACCGCGCCGGATACCGGCACGGCGACGTCAAGCCCGGCAACCTCATGCTCTGGGGCGAGAGCGGCGTCAAGTTCGTCGACTTCGGCATCGCCCGCGCCGCCGCCTCCAAGACCGCGCCCTCCCACGGCACCCCCGAGTACATCGCCCCCGAGGTCGCCTCGGGCGACTCCGCCAGCACCGGCGTCGACAGCTACGCGCTCGGCCTGGTCCTGTACGAGGCCCTCACCGGCCACAGCGCCTACCGGGGCGGCTCGATCACCGACGTGGTCGAGCGCCACGTGACGCGCATCCCCGTCAAGCCCGCCGCCGTGGACGCCGGGCTGTGGCGCCTGGTCGAGATGCTCCTCGCGCTCGACCCGGGCGCCCGCGGCGACCTCGACGCCGTCGCCGCCGAACTGCGCCGCCTCGCGCCGCGCCTGCCCACGAGCGCCACCGCGCCGATCGAACCCGAACTGCGCGAACGGGACGCGACCGCGTCCTACTCCTACGACCCGGTGACCCCGCACGCCCCGCAGATCGGCCAGGGCGCCCTCGGCGCGATGCTCGCGGCCGAATCCGCTCCCGCGGACGGGGATGCGAAGGGGCGCCGCGGCCTCCTCGTGCTGGGCGCCGCGTGCGCCCTGGTCCTCATCGCCGCCGCGATCTCGGTCGTCGTGGTCTTCACGGGCACGGACGCTCCGAACGGGGACGATGTGGCCGATCCGTCCGATGAGGCCTCCACCAGCGCACCCGCCGACGACGAGTCCGAGGACGGGCCAACGGAACCGGCGACAGAGGACGGTGCCACGCCCGGCGACGACGCGAGCGCGAGCGACGACCCGGAGTCCGAAACTGACACACCTGCACCAGATTCAGATAATTTGTCCGAATCAGAGGATGCCGGAGATGACTCCACAGAGGGCACTACAGATGCGAACACGCCCGGATCGGATCTCATCGGTTCGCCCATGCCTGACAACTGAAATCGATCGCGACAGTCGATAATGATCCGTGACCGGCGGACAACGCAGCGTCCACCCCGCTCAAGGGAGCGATCGGGATCACATGATTGACATTCTCTGAACAGGCGTTGCAAACCCGGCGAGGATTCCCACCATTTCGCAAGCCTTGCAGTGATTTCCACGGTCACACCGTCTCAAGCATCGGTCCCGGTCTATCGACACATTGGAGCTGTCCACTTGTCAGACCGGCATCCACATGGCATCCTGTCGGCTATGGCAGGAAAAGAACTCAACGCAACCTCAGCAGCATTGCTGGGCTTGCTACACGAAGGACCGATGACCGGCGGACAACTCATGGCGGAGGCGACCCGTCGCCTCGGTCCGTACTGGACCATGACGCGTTCGCAGGTCTACCGCGAACTGCCGGCGCTGGCCGAAGGCGGACTCGTCCGCGTCGGGAAGCCGGGGCCCCGCGCCTCGGTGCCCTACACGATCAGCGCCAACGGCAAGCGGGCGTTCACCCGCTGGCTCAACGAGCCGGCCCGGATCGGCCAGCTGCGCGACCCCGTCGCGCTGCGCACGGCGTTCCTCGACTACATCTCGAAGGACACCGCCGAAGAGATGTTCGCGGACGCGACCGAGCAGCACCAGGAGGCCTTGGCAGAGGCCCGCGCGGCTGCGAAGGACTACGCGGACGAGGACCCGAACGCGGCGATCGCGATGGAATTCGCCATCGGATACCACCGCTCGGCCCTCAGCTGGCTGAAGAAGCGATAGCGGCACGGCCCGGGCTCGGCCCCGGGTGACGATCATCAAGCACGGAACGGGACGCGGCCCAACGAGGGCTCGCGTCCCGTTTCGTATGAGCCTGAATACAGGCGTACCCTGATCTGTTGTGACCAGTGTCGATGTTTCCTCCGATCTCCGTGAACTGAAGGCGACGCTCGCCAGCGTCGAGGCCGTGCTCGACCTTCCCGCACTCCGCAGCGAGCTGGGCGAGCTCGAGGCTGCCGCCGCCGACCCCGGGCTCTGGGACGACCCGGGTCACGCCCAGAAGATCACCTCCCGCCTCTCCTACGTGCAGGCCGAGCTCAAGAAGCTCGCGTCGCTGCACGACCGCATGGACGACGTCGAAGTCCTCTTCGAGCTCGCCGACGCCGAACACGACCCCGGTGCCGAGGACGAGGCCACCGCCGAGCTCGGCTCGATCCGCAAGGCCGTGGACGAGCTCGAGGTCCGCACCCTCCTGTCGGGCGAGTACGACGAGCGCGACTGCGTCCTGACCGTGCGGTCGGGCGCCGGCGGCGCCGACGCCTGCGACTTCGCCGAGCAGCTCATGCGCATGTACCTGCGCTGGTCGGAGTCGCACCACTTCGGCACCGAGGTGTACGACATCTCCTACGCCGAGGAGGCCGGCATCCGCTCGGCCACCTTCGCCGTGAACGGCCCCTACGCCTACGGCCACCTCTCGGTCGAGCAGGGCACCCACCGCGTGGTGCGCATCAGCAAATACGACAACCAGGGCCGCCGCCAGACCGGCTTCGCGGCCGTGGAGGTCGTGCCGGCCCTGGAGCAGACCGACGAGATCGAGGACATCCCCGAGGACGAGATCCGCGTGGACGTCTACCGCTCCTCCGGGCCCGGCGGCCAGGGCGTCAACACGACCGACTCGGCCGTGCGGCTGACCCACCTTCCGACCGGCATCGTCGTCTCCTGCCAGAATGAGCGCTCGCAGCTCCAGAACAAGGCCACCGCGATGGGGGTCCTCAAGGCGAAGCTGCTCCAGCGTACGCGGGACGAGGAGCGCGCGAAGGTCGACGAGCTGCGCGGCTCGGCCACCGCCTCGTGGGGCGACCAGATGCGCTCGTACGTCGAGCACCCCTACCAGATGGTCAAGGACCTGCGCACCGGCTTTGAGACCGCCGACGTCAAGGGCGTCTACGACGGCAACATCGACGGCTTCCTGGAGGCCGGGATCCGCTGGCGCAAGAGCGGCGACAAGAACGAGTAGCACCGCCGCCGGACCGCAGATCCTATAGGATATACGAGCCGCGGGCCGGGTCCGCCGGTCCTCGGGGGACCCTCCCGTCCGTCCGATGCGGACCCCTCCGTGGCCGTTTCGTGACCCTTCGCGGCGGCCGCATCGGCCGCCTGACCATACCGGCTTCCCCCGAACGGGCGAAATCGCCTCGTTACCTTCGAACGGCCGTGACATATGGTTCCGAATCAGTGGAATATGCCACGCTTGTACTGGAGGCGCCCGACCGGCTCCGGGAATCGGCCGATAGACTCCGCCACGTGATTCAGCTTGAGGGTGTAACCAAGCACTACCCCCGGTCGAACCGCCCGTCGGTGGAGGACGTCAACGTCTTCATCGACAAGGGGGAGTTCGTCTTCTTCATCGGGCCGACCGGTGCGGGTAAGTCCACGATGATCAAGCTCCTGCTGCGCGAAGAGGTTCCCGACAAGGGCAAGATCTCGGTCGGCGACATCGACGTCACCCGGCTGCGGCGCTGGAAGGTCCCCGCCTACCGGCGCAGCATCGGCTGCGTGTTCCAGGACTTCCGGCTGCTGCCGAACCGGACCGCCGCCGAGAACGTCGCCTTCGCCCTGGAGGTCATCGGCAAGCCGCGCTCGGTGGCGCGCCGCGTCGTCCCCGAGGTCCTCGAGCTGGTGGGCCTCGGCGGCAAGGAGCACCGCTATCCGCACGAGCTCTCCGGCGGCGAGCAGCAGCGTGTGGCCGTGGCCCGCGCGTTCGTCAACCGCCCGCTCCTCCTGCTGGCCGACGAGCCGACCGGTAACCTCGACCCCGACACCTCGATCGAGATCATGCGGCTCCTCGACCGCATCAGCAGGACGGGTACGACCATCCTCATGGTCACCCACGACTCCAACATCGTGAACCAGATGCGCCGTCGCGTCATCGAGATCGAGAACGGCCAGATCGTCCGCGACCAGGCTCGCGGCGTCTACGGCTAAGCGGAAGGCAGATACAGAGCACATGCGCGCGAAGTACGTGATGTCCGAGGTCTTCCTCGGACTGTGGCGCAATATCTCCATGACCGTCGCCATGATCATCACCATGGCCGTCTCGCTGACGATGCTCGGCGCGGGCCTCCTGCTGTACAACCAGGTCGACGTGATCGAGGAGTACTACCAGACCAACCTCGAAGTGGTGGTCTACCTCGAGCGCGAGGTCACGCAGGAGGTCAGCGACCAGATCGGCGCGGACCTCAAGGCCAGCCCGTATGTGGAGCAGGCCGTCTACGAGTCCAAGGAAGAGGCGTACGAGCGCTTCAAGGAGACCTTCGAGGACACTCCGGACCTGGTGAAGTCGGTCGACGCCGAGGTCCTGCCCTCCGCCTGGCGCATCAAGATGAAGGACATCGCGGACGCGCCGAAGCTCATCGCGGAGTTCCAGGAGCGCGAAGGCGTCTACCAGGTCACCAACCAGCGGGAGATCCTGCAGCAGGTCTTCGACATCCTCGGCGGCGCGCAGCGGCTGACGCTGATCGTCGCGCTCGTCCAGGGCATCGCCGCGCTCATGCTGGTGGCCAACACGATCCAGGTCGCCGCCTACTCGCGGCGCCGCGAGGTCGCGATCATGAAACTGGTCGGCGCCCCGAACTGGTTCGTCCAGGCCCCGTTCGTCCTGGAGGCGGTCTTCGCCGGCGTGATCGGCTCGATCTTCGCGTTCGCGACGCTCATCGCGGCGAAGTACCTGGTCATCGACGGGCAGTTCGAGAACCTGTTCAGTCTGATGCCGCCGATCGACATGCAGGCGATCTTGATCCTGCTGCCGATCCTCACCGGGATCTCGGCGGTGATCAGCGCGATCACGGCGTGGATCACGTTGCGGTTCAACATCAAGGTCTGACCCTCACCTTCGGGGGTACTTGCTCCGAATATCCAGAACATCCGTCGCAGATGGACTAGATTCTGGGCCTATGAGGCGAATCGGATGGCTGCTCGCGGCCCTGCTCCTGGCAGGGACCGCGAGCAGTCCCGCGTTCGGGGTCTCCCAGTCCGAACTCGACGCCGTGGACCGCGACAAGGCCCGCATGGCCGCCGAACTCGAGGACGCCTCGGACGAGGTCCGCGCCGCCGGCCAGGTCCTCGCCGAGACCGAGGCGGAGCTGCCCGGCGCCGAGCACGAGGTCGACGTCGCCCAGGGCCGGGTCGCCGCCGCCGAAGCCGAAGCGGCCCAAGCCGAACGCGAGGCGGAGGCCGCCCGGGAGGCCCTCGAGGCCGCCGAGGCCGAGTACGAGGCCGCCGCCGCCGCGGTCGAGGAGGTCCGCGAGGCCCGCGCCTCCATGTTCACCGCGACCGCCCGCGGCGTCGAACTCCTGACGGTGGACGCGATCCTCGCCTCGGGCGAGCCGCAGAAGGCCGTCGACGGCATGACGTACCTCGAGTTCATGATGGAGGGCAAGAACCTCGCCGTCGAGGAGGTCACGCTGGCCCGCCGCGAGGCCGCGAACACCGAGAACACCGCCGCCGTCGCCGAAGCCGAAGCGGCCGCCGCCGAGGCCGAGGCGGCCGAGGCGCTCGCCGCCTCCCAGACCCGCTACGCCGAAGCCCAGGCCGCGCGGCTCGCGGTCGAGGCGCTCGTCGAGGACCGCACCGCCGCCCTGGCGGTGGCCGAGGGCGCCCGCGACCAGGCCCAGTCCGAGTACGACGACCTCGAAGCCGAGTCCGAGCGCCTCGCCGACGCGCTGCGCGAGGCCGAGGACGACGACGATGACGGCGGCTCCTCCGGTGGCGGCTCCTCCTCGGGCGGCGGCAGCTCCGGCTCGGGCTTCGTCGTCCCGGTCGACGGCTGGAAGTCCTCCGACTTCGGCTGGCGCCGCCACCCGATCTACGGGACCTCCCGCCTGCACGGCGGCACCGACTTCGCCGCCGGCACCGGCGCCACGATCCACGCCGCCGACTCCGGCCGGGTGGTCTACGCCGGATGGAGCTCCGGATACGGCCAGCTCACGTGCATCAGCCACGGCGGGGGCCTCTCCACCTGCTACGCGCACCAGTCCGCCATCTGGGTCTCCGACGGCGAGTACGTCGACCGCGACGAGGGGATCGGCGCGGTCGGCAGCACCGGCGACTCGACCGGCCCGCACCTCCACTTCGAGGTCCGCGTCGACGGCGAGCGGGTCAATCCGGTGGGATACCTGCCCTCGTGCCTGTGCCGGTGAGGCCCGCGCGGCGGGCCCTGTTCGCCGAGGGCGCAGGCCGAAGGGCGAAATCGGCTTGGGCGGACAGTTGTTCGATCGTTAAACTTGCCGCGTGTCCAAGAAACAGCAGGAGAAGGTCAAGCACTCGGGTCCCGAGCGCTCGGTCGTGACCACCAACCGCAAGGCCCGGCACGACTACGAGATCCTGGACACCTACGAGGCCGGCATGGTCCTGTCCGGTACCGAGGTCAAGGCCCTGCGCCAGGGCAAGGGGAACATCGTCGACGCGTACGCCGAGATCTACAACGGCGAGGCCCGCGTGCACAACCTCCACATCCCGGAGTACGACTACGGGACGTGGACCAACCACCCGCCCCGGCGCATCCGCAAGCTCCTGCTCCACCGCGGCGAGATCGACAAGCTCTCCGCGAAGCTCGACGAGGCCGGCCTGACGCTCGTCCCGCTGTCGGTGTACTTCCTCAACGGCTACGCCAAAATGGAGCTCGGGCTCGCCCGCGGCCGCAAGAACTACGACAAGCGCCAGGCCATCGCCAAGCGCGAGTCCGACCGCGAGATCGAGAAGGCCATGGGCCGCGCCGCCAAGCGCGGCGGCAAGTAGCCGGGCCCGGCGCCGGCGCCCCGGAACGGGAATATCCGATGGCCCGGCCCCGTTGGACCGGGGTAGGATCGCAGAGCACAACTGAACAGAGTGAAGCATTCACTCACCAAGTCTCGGGGCTGATCGGTTTCGACTCCGTATGTTGAGGTGAGGGAAGCGGGTCGAGGAAGCCAACGCTGTCTCGTAAACCAACGTTGGAAACCAATAAGTGCCAACGCAAAACGCACTGACTTCGCCCTCGCTGCCTAAGCGACCGTGAAGTTGCCGCTCCAGGGGCGCATCCGCCCTGGGTTCGCGGCATCATTTAAGGATGCTGGGCCGACGTCTTGATCGCTGGGACGGAAGGCCGAGATTCTCGGCGATTAGAGCCCGCCACACCGTCTCGTCCGCGTGATCGGTGGGGCTCGATAAAAGGCACAGCGGACTGCACCCGGAGAAGTCTCACAGATGCAGCGGAGGACCAGGGTTCGATTCCCTGCAGCTCCACACACCCACATGGGCCCCCTCGCGGGGCCCATGTGTTCGTCTGTGACCGGCCGCGGCCGGTCACAGACGATCGTGATTCCTGGCGGTCCCCTACCATCCACAGGGCTGATGGCGGGTTCGATTGCCCTGTGAAGACCGCTTATGAACGCCTGTGCCCGCTTGTGACTGGCTGTGACCGGTCGCAGGCGTGTATTGCGCGTGTCGGTCATGGGGCCAGTCTTAGCGGCGGTCTGACCCGGCGCCATTCGTAATCGCACGGATTTCTTCGGCCAGCGTTCATGCCTTGACCTCGTAGCGGCTGGACAGGTGCAGCTTCTCTCGGATGTGCTCCTGGTGGGTCTCGACGGTGCTTCGGGAGATGAAGAGCGGCTCGGCGATCTCGGTGTTTGTCAACCCTTGACCCGTCAGCTGAGCGACCTCCGGGTCGCGCGCGGACAGGGGGAGCGGCATGCGAGCTCGGAGCCACGGTGGCCTCGGTGACCGCCTCCTTGATCGTCCTCGTGGCCCCGGCCGCCAGGAGTTGCTCGGCCGCCTGCGGTCCGACCCGATTCTCGGCGGCGGCGACGGCCTCGCGCCGGAAGAAGTCGACGGTGCGCGGCGGAGAGCTTGCGGTTAGCGTCGATCTCGGCCGCCACAAGAGGAGGAATCGCTACCCGGAACACGAGTTCAGGGGGCGATCGCTCCCCCTCATGGCAGGAGTGGGTCAGGCCGGTGCCTTCCGTCCGCGCAGGCAGATGAACTGGTAGAACCACGTCCGGAACTCGGGGTCGCGTGTGAGCTCCTGGTATCGCTCCAGTTCCCGCGGTTCGGCTCCGGCGGCCAGCAGCGGTTCCCTGGCCTGGAGGTTCAGCGCCGCATGCAAGAGCGCGCCCGGTGACCCACCGTTCACGGTCTCGGACACCTCGATGCCGTGGACGTTGGTCAGCCCGGCGCCCGCCATCGCGTCGTCGATCCGGTGGGCCCAGCCGAAGTCGATGCCGCCCGCGGGACTCACCACCTCATGCGAGAGGTGCTGAATCCGTTTCCACACCGCGACGTCCTGTTCGCTGCGCGCGGAGAGCACGCTGAGGGGTCGTCCGCTGGCGTCGCCGATGACGATCCAACCGCCGGGGGCGAGCGCGTCGACGAGCTCGGTGAAGATCGCGTCCCGGCGAGGCAGGTGCGTCAGCGTGAGCCGGGCGTGGATGAGGTCGTACGGGCCGGCGATCGGCCCGGACAGGCCGTCGTTGATGTCATGGCGGTGGACCGCGATCGGCGGCCCGTCGGTGAGGTGGGTGGTGTCGATGTCGATCGCGACGACCTCCCCGGTCGGGCCGACCTGGTCCGCGAGCCGGCGGGTGACCGAGCCGCCGCCCGCGCCGAGGTCGAGGCAGCGCTGCCCGGCCCGGACCGCGATCGGGTCCAGGACGCCGAACGTGTGCCTGTCGAATATCTCGGCGAGGAAGTTCATGTGCTGCAGGCCGAGGTCGGACCCGGTCTTGAAGAGGTACTGGGTGTTCCGCGTGTCCGTCATGAGGCCAGTCTTCGCCGCGGCCGGGCCCGCCGCCATCCGTAATCACACGGATTCTTCGGCCAGCGCCCAGGCCATGACCTCGTAGCGGCTGGACAGGTGCAACTTCTCCCGGATGTGCTCCTGATGGGTCTCGACGGTGCGCCGGGAGATAAAGAGCCGGTCGGCGATCTCGGCGTTGTTCAGGCCCTGTCCGGTCAGCCGGGCGACTTCGAGTTCGCGCTCGGACAAGGGGGCGGCCTGCGTGCCCGGGGTCGCGGTGGCCTCGGTGACCGCCTCCTCGATCGCCATCGCGGCCCCGTCCGCCAGGAGGCGTTCGGCCGCCTGCGGTCCGACCCGATTCTCGGCGGCGCCGACAGCCCTTCGCCAGATGCCGTCGACGACGCGCGGCGGGATGTAGCCCCGGCGCACGAGCGCGCGGGCGGCCCCGGTGAGCCGCAGGACCGAGGCCATCCGTCCCTCCTCGTGGGCGAGGGTGAGCCCCGACCACATCCATTCGACGTCGCCATCGAGGGCTCCGGCCTGCCGGAGGGCGATGATCGACGCCGCCAGGTGCCTGCGGTGCCCGGCGGTGTCGTGCCTGCGGTACGCGGCGTAAGAGAGTCCTATATGGATGCGGTACGTCAGAACGGGCGACTCGGCGCCGGTCTCGAGGAGTCGCAGTGCGGCGGCGTCGGACTCCGCGCCGCCGTCGATATCGTCGGCCGAGAAGTAGGCGAAGGCGAGCACGGTGTGGGACCAGGCCTCCGCAAGCCGGTCGCCGAGCGCCTGGAAGATCGCCACGCTCCGCTCACCGGCCTCGATCGCGGCGGCGGTGTTCGCGCCCGCCCCGGCCGCCAGCGACAGGGCCCGCAGTCCTCTGGCGACGCCGTCGTCGTCGCCGAGGCCGCACATGAGGTCGACGGCTTCGTCGGCGTGGAGCATGGCCTCGGCGTATCGGCCTTGGCGGTAGCCGAACTGGCTGAGCACCAGGAGGGCTTCGGCCCGCGCGTGGTGAGTGGAGGGCCCGTGGTCGATGAGCGCTTCGACGCGTCCGCGGGCCTCGTTCACGTTCCCGCGCTGCTCCCAGTAGGCGGCCATGGACGTCACCAGTTGCAGTGCCAGGTCGGAGCACTGGTGCCGGGCCCAGTTGATCGCGGCGAGCATGTTGCCCTCGGCGCGCCGGAGCTCGTCGGACCAGCGGCGTCCATCCACTCTCATCAGTCCTCGGGCGGCTTCGCGGGAGCACTCCAGATAGTGGTCGGCGTGGCGGCGGCGGACTTCGTCGCCGTCGCCGTGCTCGTCGAGGAGGGCCGCCGCGTACTGGCGGATCGGTTCGAGCATGCGGTAGCGCAGGGTCCCGGACTCGGCGGGGTCGGCGAGCAGCAGGGAGTGGTCGACCAGGACGGTCAGGTCGGTCAGCGGCAGCGGGTCGCGCCCGGCAACTGTTTCCACCGCGCGGATGTCGAAGTACCCCGCGAACACCGAGAGCCGCTCGAAGAGACGTCGCTGCTCGGCCGAGAGCAGCCGGCAGCTCCACGCGATGGTGCCCGCCAGCGTCCGCTGCGTGGGGCCCCCGAAATCGGGGATCGTCACCCGCAGCAGTTCGGTATCGAGCCTGACGAGGAGGTCACGGAGGGAGAGCGCACGGGTCTGCCGGGCGGCGAGCTCGATCGCCAGCGGGAGGCGGTCGAGGCGCGCGCAGATCTGGTCGATGTACGCCCGTCCGGTATCGTCCAGCACCAGATCAGTCACCATGCTGGCCCGGTCGGTGAAGAGCTCGGCGGCCTCTTCGCGGCTCAATGGCGGCACGCGATGGAGCCGTTCACCCGCGATCCCGAGCGGGACGCGGCTGGTGGTCAGCACCCGCACTCGAGGGGCCTCGGCGAGGATGCGGCTCACCAGCTTGGCGACCCGGCGGGTGACATGTTCGCAGTTGTCCAGCAGGATCAGGACCTCGGTGGCCCGCAAGGCGTCGACGAGCGAGTCTTCCAGGCGCGAATCGCCATCGTCGCGGACGCCGAATGCCATGGCGATCGCGGTGGTGACGTCTTCGGCGTCGGCGACCGGGGCCAGTGCGACCGGCCGCAGCCCTTCGCGGAAGGAGCCTTCGGCCACGGTCGCCACCTCGGCTGCCAGCCGCGTCTTGCCCGCGCCCGGCGCACCCACCAGGCTGACCAGCCGGGTGTCGCGCAGTAGCCGCGCCACCGCTTTGATCTCGGCCTCCCTACCGACGAAGCGAGTCAAGTTGAACCGCGCACCGGGCCACAGTGACTCGGTTCCACCGCGCACGTGCGCACCTCGAGGCATCCTCGCGCTGGGGTCCTCATCTCGCTTGAGGATCGCGGTATGCAGGTCTCCCAGGTCTGCGTCGGGATCGACACCGAGCTCATTGGCCAGTGCAGCGCGAAGCTCGGCGTAGACGGTCAGTGCCTCCCCCGACCGCCCGGAACGATGCAGGGCGAGCATCAGCTGCCCGGCGAAGCGTTGGTGCAGCGGATATTCGGTTGTGAGCGGACGCAGTCGTGCAACCGCCCCCTCGTACCTGCCGAGCTGAATGTCAATGCGGAGATGCTGCTCGAGCATGGCGAGCCGATAACGGTCGAGCCGCCGGGCTGCAGCCTCAATGAAGCGCCCCGACAGGCCCGCGAGCGCGGGGCCGCGCCATTCCGCGATCGCTTCACCCATGACGGCGCTCGCCGCCACGAGCTCTCCCGCCTTGAACAGGTCTTCGGCGCGGCACTGTTTCGACTTGCACCGCAGGACGTCGAGCTCATCATCCGCGACCGTGATCCGATAGCCCCGCCCGACGGTCGCAACGCGATCGGCAGCCGGGCCGAGCTGACGCCGCAGTCCGCTGACGACACTTTGGACCTGCTGTATCGCGGTGTCCGGCGGGCCGTCCTCCCAAAGTCCTTCGATCAGACGGCCCACGGGTACCACCCGGTTTGCCTCATCGAGCAGCAGCGCCAGGAGCCTCGGATGGTGTCGGCCACGGATGACGACCGGATGGCCGACGACCGCGACCTCCAGCGGACCGAGTATCCGAAACTCCACGACCACCACCTCAACCAGGCGAATCTCCATGAAACCACGACTCGGTGGTAATCGGGGTCCTCCCGAAGGCGCCAGAACCGCCGGGCGAGCCTTCGTTCTCTAGCGGACCTAAGAACCCACCGCCGGGGGAGCCGGCGCCTTGGTCGAACTGCCCGCCGGGCGCTCCGAAGCTCTGGACCGGACTGCGCGCCGCGAAACGCTCCGGCCGCGGGCAGTCGTCGGTGCCCGAAACGACAAGGGCGTCACGATCCGTAGCCAATTCGTAGTGAACTTGTAGGACCGTGCTGGACGCTGGTGACCGTCTCCAATCCCTGAGGAGGGACCAATGATGCGAAGCAAGACGCGCGGTCTCCTGATCGCACTCATGAGCGCATTCGTGCTCGCCATCTCCTCCACCGGCGCAAACGCCGGGGTGAGCACCGAATCGCCCAGTGGCGGCTCGGCGCCTACCGACGTGGACACTGCCGCAAGCTGGGACTGCTATGGCGACTCGACACCTTCGAGCAGCGATGACGGCGGCAGGAACATGTATTCGACCTGCGTGAGCAGCAACGACGACAGGGTCACGGCCTACTTTCACGCCTATGACGAGATCTTCTCGGTCTGTGACTGGTTCCCGAATGGCCACCACACCGTCGCCAAGCTGACCGTGGGCGGCGAAACGTACACCCGCAAGAGCGACGGCACGAACTCTTGCATCAGCTACGACCTCAACCTCGCCGAGGGTCAGGCCGTGAAACTAGAGGTCCGCACCTCCAGTTCCTCGAACGCGGTGGATTACACCCAAACCGGTGGTCGCACCTGATTCCGCTCCAGCGGGCTGGCGTTACGTCGGCGACGAAACGCTGAGACGAGGTAGCGGTGAGCCGCAGTACTCGCGGAACTGTCGTTCAGGGGGCCTGCGGCTCGTCGCCTCGCCCCGTCACGCCGACGCGCTCCTGGTGACCGGTCCGGTTTCCAGGAGCGTGGAAGTCGCCCTTACCTAGGAGCTCGCCGCCGGATCCGTCCCTGCCCGCTGTCGCGATAAGGTTGGCGCCTTCGAAGCGTTCGTGAAGGACCCCTCCCCTTTTTCACCGGGATACCTCCGCGTTGGTCCGATTGGACGGGGTCGGCGGGGGCGGAGTGAAGCGGCGGTCGCGCAGTAGGAACAGCGCGGGTATCGCGGCGACGGCCGTCATCACCATCGCGGCGGGGCCGAGGAGCGCACCGACCAGTAGCGGCGTCACCATTGCGGAGCCCAGCGGCGGTGTCGCCTGCATCAGGGTGCGAAGCAGCGCGAACGCCCGCCCGTGCAGTTCGGGAGGGATGCGGCGCATGCGCGGCGACTGCGCCCACACCGTCATCGGCGCGCTGAACAAGCCGACCGCGAAGAAACCCAACCCGACGATCAACCTGTTGGGCGCGGCCAGCAGCGCCAGAAACGCCAACCCTCCCGCCAGTTGCGCGAGGCCGATGGCAAGCAACGGCGACAGCCGTTGACGCATCCCACCGGCGAACGCTGCACCCAGAAACTCACCGGCCGCAAGCGCCGCCATCAACATGCCGAGCGTCGCTGCACTGTCGTCCCATACGAACTTCGCCATCCACGGCGCGGTGACGAGCAGCATCCCTTCGGCGACGTTGAAAGCCATGAACGCCAAAGTGGTCGCCACGATCACCCGGTCTCGACCCAACATCCGCATCGATACCGGCGCGGCAGCGCCAGCTTCTCGCTGCGGTTGACGCAGTGGGCGCCGCACCATCGCCGTGGCGATCGCGAAGACCACGAAGGTGAGGCTGTCAATTGCCAGGACGTTCGCCGCGCCGATGCCACCGATCAGCAGACCAGCGCTGACCGGACCGATTACGCCGGCCACGCTGAAACTCAACGACTCCAACGCGTTGGCGCTGTCCAAGTCCCGTTCTTCGACCAGCGCGGGAATCGCCGCCGGGAAACCGGCCAGCGGCACCATTTTCAGCATCCCGTAGACGGCGGCCACGGCGAACGGAAGCCATTCGGGTACGCCCCCGGCAGCGGCGGTGATCGGTACGGTCGCCACGGCCGCGGCCCGGAATACGAGTCGGCGATCAGCACGGTCCGCTTATCGAACCGGTCGAGCAGTGGCCCGACCGCCAGGCCGCCCAGCAGCACTGGAGCCATGTAGCAGACACCGAGCAGTCCCAGCTGCGACGCACCTCCCGGTCCGCTCAGTACCAGCCAGGACAAGGCAGTGAATGTCATGCCGTCGCCAAGTATTGACACCGTGGAGCCAATCCACAGCCGGCGAAAATCGGCATGGCGCAGCACGTGGGCATATCGGCGCATCGGAAGACTCCCAAGGGGATGGACGGCGGGATGGACGGCGATTCGGCCGGACACAGGTTTCGCGACCCTGCTCGCGCTCCATTATTGGCACCGGGATGCGTGCCGTCTGGCCGAAATACGACGTCGTTGCCTGTGCTGCCGCGGTAGTTCATCCCAGCCGCGCTGGGATCGACTCGGCAGGAAGTGGTCTTCAGGTGGGGGAGTGTCACGTAGTTCCTGGGTGATCCTTGAGGTTTGCGGATTCTCGGGAGTCCCGAACCAGGCGTCTGACGCTGCGGACGCTGATGTCGTAGTTTGCGGCCAACTCCTTCTGCGGCGTACCGTGATTGAAGGCGGCGACGATCGCTTGACGCTGATCGGCAGTCAGTCGTCGATGCAGCGTTCGCGGCGGCGTCGAGGGCGCGGTGATGACCGGGAGCTCACTGCCGGGTCGTGATTGCGTTGAGGGGTCTGATGACGGCTCGTCCACTTCCCGTACGTTTTCGAAGCGAACGAGAATGCTGTCTACCTGCGGATTTGGTTTCGCATAAGCGTGCAGTACCTCCACACCACCGGCCCCCTCACGGGGTCCATGTGATCGCCTGTGACCGGCAGTGGCCGGTCACAGGCGTCAAGTTTGCTGGTGCTTGTCTGTGATCCATTCATCGCCGACGGCGGGTTCGATTACCTCGGTACATGCCTGCCTCACGGGCTTCCCCACGGGGCCCATGTGACCGTCTGCAGATGACTGTTATCGGTCCTTGGGGTTGACGTTCGAGTCGGTGTCTGTTCTGGACATGACCTGTTCGGTGGACTGCCCTTGCTGTTCGCGGCCGGTATCGTCGTGGCATGGTGACGGCCCCCTTCGTCTACTCCTTGCCCGACCGCTGCGCTACTGCGAGCCGTAGGGCGATCCACTGTCAGAGCCGCATGCTCGGGATTCCCGGGCCGGTAGCGGTCGGCTGCACGGTAGCGGTGGTGTGGCCGTGATCGAGTTCGGTGCGTTCGCCGGACCAGCAGCGAAGTCCCTTGCCCAACAGTTGGCCCGTGGTGTGGTCGCGGGTCGTGGTCGGCAGCGGTTGCGGGCCGGCAAGAATTCTTCGGATCTGCAGAAGGCTCTGGTGACGATTGTCAAGGACGGCGTCGATGACACTGCCCGGGAGTTGTTCGACGACTCCGAGGAGCAGGAGAGTTTCCGGCGCGGGTTGATCGATCAGGACTGGGCGTCGTGGCCGCTGGTCAACGGTACCTATCCGGGTGATCTGGTTGCTGTGGCCTGCGGGTGGGTGGCGCCGCTGCTGGCCGCGGTCGACGAAGGCGGCCGTGTCCCGGCGGTCCGAACCGATCATCCGTGGGTGGAGGCGGTGTCGACCGCGATCATGGGGCGGTTGCAGCATTGGGCGTTGCGCGGTGACAGTCCGGTTACCCCGATGTGGCAGGCGTTCCTCACCGAGACCGAGACCGCCGAGGTCTTCGATGCGAGTAAGATCCCTCCGCGGTTGGAGGAGCTGCGCGGGGAGTCGCTGTTCGACATCTTGCAGTTCAAGTACCGTGCGGTGCAGTTCGTGACCGGTGGACTCCACGATCGCGAAGCGGCAGCGGCACTCGCCTGGGTCCGGGACGGTGACGGGGTCCAGGGGATCGCGGTCGGGGTGATCACGGGTGCGGCCGG
The DNA here is from genome assembly GCF_900101745.1 of Glycomyces harbinensis. Classification (GTDB taxonomy): domain Bacteria; phylum Actinomycetota; class Actinomycetes; order Mycobacteriales; family Micromonosporaceae; genus Glycomyces; species Glycomyces harbinensis. The sequence goes on from NZ_FNAD01000017.1 coordinate 42,541, forward strand.
GACCGGTAAATCGCGTCTGGCCGCTGAAGTCTGTGACCGCTTGGTCGCGTCGGTGCCGGAGTGGCAGGCTGGATTCGCTGACTACGCAGCGCTCCCTGAAGCGGGTGTGCCGCAGCGGCCGATGCTGCTGGTGTGCGACTACCCCGAACGCCACCCGGATCGGGTCGGTGACTTCCTGGCTCGACTGTGGCGGCACTATCGCGAAGGTCGGTTGGCGGTGCCGGTGCGGGTGCTGCTGGTCTCGCGCCATCGGGAAACGTGGTGGGAACCGGTGCGGGCCCGATGTCGCAACCTTGAGGACCTCGTCCATCACCGGGTCGACCTGGCGCCGGCTCGGCTCGATGCCGATGAGCTCGACCGGCATGTCGCCCAGGCATTCGACGACTTCTGTGATGGTTTCGGTGTCCCCAAGGTCTGGCGTCAAGACCTCAGCATCGAACTTGTGGGGGCCGATCGTCCGCTGTTGGTGCACATTGCCGCGTTGTTGGCCGCTCATGGCCTTGCCCATATTTCCCCTGGTCAGGTTGCAGATCAGTCACCGGCGTGTACGAGTGGGTCCGAGGCGCTGCTCGATGACCTGATTACGGCCGAAGTTGACCGTCTGCGAGGTGTGCCGTTCGATGAAGACCGCGATCGCGGCGGGGCGGTGTTCACCACTGCAGCGCAGGTCCGCGAGGCACTGTGCCTCACAACATTGACCGCACCGTCACGGTGCGATCTGCCCGACCTGCTGGCCTGTACCGAGGCTTTCGGCCCCAACGGGACCGGAAATCGGGTCACCGTGGCTGAGAGGATGCTCGACGCCTTCCCCGCAACAGCACAGGACCGACCGGAGGACCGGTCCTTGTGGTCGGTAGCGCCGGTGGAGCCGGACTTGGTCGCCGCGCACCTGCTGGCGCGCACCCCGGGCCGGTCAACGCTCGTCAAGCGCCTGGTCGCCTCCGCGACGGTGACGGAACGGCCGGCCTACCACGCCCAGTTGGTCAGTGCCCTGGCGTTGGCTACTGAGGACTATCCCGAGATCGGAACCGACCTGAAGCAACACCTTGCTGATTCGCTAGCCGCACTGATCGGAGCCGGAAAAGCGACGGCCGAACCGCTGGGGACGCTCCTGGCCGAACGATTGGTCGCTCTGGTCAAAGCGGCAGTGGCACAGGCGGCCGAGCAGGACCTGACCGCGGCCCGGCAGCTGACCACTGCTATCAGCCTGCCCGATCTGGTCAGCGATCAGCGAATCGACCAGATTGCCACCGAAGCATTGTGGGTATTGCCGTATCCGCATCCGGCCCTGACCGGACTCGGCGCCGCCCTCGCTGCTCGGGCACTCACCCATCATGAACGTGAGCCCGACGCCGACCGGGCCGCCCTCGCCGCCACTTGCGGCCAGCTCGGCAACTGGCTGGGCGCTCATGGACAGCGGCTCGAAGCCCTCATCGTCACCGAGCGGGCGAGAGGGTTCTATGAGGAGTTGGCCGAAGCGAACCGTGCCGCCTACCTGCCCGCCCTGGCGTCCTCGGTGAGCAATCTCGCGGTCCGGTTGGGTGAGGTGGGGCGGCGGGCTGAGGCGCTGGCCGCCGCCGAACGAGCGGTGGCGATGCGCGAAGAGCTGGTCGAAGGCAACCGTGCCGCCTACCTGCCCGACCTGGCGACCTCGGTGTGGATGGCCGCCTATGTCCGGCATGCTCTCGGTATTGAGCGTGATGTCGCACTCGACTACTGCGACCGTGCGATCGGCTACTACCAGGGACTGAGCGAGGCCGAACCCGACGCGTTCAGCGATACCCTCGCGGCGGTTGAGGCACTGCGACAGACCCTGGTCGAACAATGCGACGAGCCTGCATAGGATGCGTGCGCTCAGCGCAGGTGCAGCGCCTATTGCAACATCAAACTCGTGCGGACCAGCAGCTTGATGTTGCGGAGGCTGATGTGCACCTCTTCCCCGTTCGGATCAGATCGCTCGTGTTCGAAGCGGCAGCCCTGACTTTCGAGCCTCCGCGATCAGGCGCTTGACACTGCGGTCACTGAGGCCATACTGGATTGCGAGGGCCTTCTGTGGCACGCCGTGGTTGTACGCCAAGACGATCGCCTTGCGTTGTTCGACCGTGAGTCGTCGTTTGAGTGGGCGTGGCGGCACCGGCGGCGCATCGTCGGGGGAAGGATCGCCATTCAAACGCGGTTCTCCTACGGGGCCTGAATCCGGGATCCAGAGCTCGGCAGGCTCTGCGAGGCGATCCAGTGAGGCGTCTAGCTGGGGGTTTGGTTTCGCATAAGCGTGCAGTACCTCCACGGCCATACAGAGGTCGGGCCCGGACGCGAAAGCGTCCGGGCCCGACCTTTTTCGTCTGCGCCCCGGTCGTCCCGTCCGCTCGCGCGCCGACCGCGCCGCCGCCGCTGCGCGACCGTGCCGGTCACGGCACTTTTATGCCTATATGTCCGTAAGCTAGCCGTATGCACACGTTGTTGTCGATCCTGCACGTCCTGGCGGTGGTCCTCACCGTCGGTCCGGCCATGCTCATGCCCTGGCTCGGCGAGCGGGCCCTGCGCGAGCGGGACGGCGACCGCGTGCACCAGGCCGGGCGCCGCTGCATGGCGTTCAACGCCCTCACCCTGGTCGGGGCCCTGTTCGGCGTGCTGACGACGCTGACGAGCGACCGGTACTCCTTCGCGGACGCCTGGCTCATCGTCGCCTCGACCCTCTACGCGGTGGCCGTGGTCAACGGCGCGGCCGTGATCCCGGGCGTGCTCGCGCGCATCGGCAAGGAGCTCCAGGACGCCCACGGGGTCATGGACGGCGAACTGCTCGAGCAGCACCGCGGGCGGCTTCTGGCCCTCTCGGGGCTCAACCTGGTGTTCTACACCGCGGTGGTGATCCTCATGGCCTGGCGGCCCGGGGCGTGAGGGAAGTACGGGGGTCCTAGTTCATGGCGGGGTCGGCGGGGAAGTGCGCCACCGCCGAGAGCATGCCGCCCTGGCGCTTCCACACCATCGACCACAGCTCTTCGGGGTTGGCCGAGAACGGGTCGGCCGGGAGGGCGTCGAAGACCATCCAGGCGCCCGCGTCGATCTCCGCCTCCAGCTGACCCGGCGCCCAGCCGGCGTACCCGGTGAAGACCCGCATCCCCTCCAGCAGGGGCGCGACGTCGTCGGGCTCCCGCGAGAGGTCGAGGGTCCCCAGGCGCCCGAGCACCGGCCGGAACGCTTCGGAGAACGGCGCGTCGGCCTTCCTCCAGCCCAGCCCGATCGCCGCGTCCGGTTGGACCGGCCCGCCCTCGAACAGGACCGCGGGGTCGCCCGCGAGCTCCGCCCACTGGTCGAGGTAGTGGGCGACGCGGCGCTCGGTGGCGCGGTTGAGGACCACGCCGAGGACTCCGTCGGACTCGTGCCCGACCCCGATGACGACGGTGCGGTCGAAGTTGGGGTCCTGCAGCGTGGGAGTGGCGACGAGGAGACTGCCGACGAACGACTTGGTTCGCGCCGGCGACGTTTCGCGACTGACCATGGCTCCACCTCCGTTCTGCGCCCGCCTCCGCTGGAGTCCCGGGACCGGATCAGGCCCGGTTCTCCCGGCACGGTAACCCGCGGGAGCGCGCTTGCAGCAAGGTTCTCGCACTTTCCGAAGAATTACACCGTGGTGTCGGGAGCCCGACAGTTGTTTCCTCACGGAGGGTGCGCGAACCCCGACGATACGGCACGGCCGCCATCGTCGCAAGTGGAGAGAGTGGTCAGTGGGTCGGTTGTGGCCCTTGGGAAACGAGGTGTCTAGCGCAGTCCAGCGAAGAGGTCGTCTTCCGGCAGGGGCGTTTCGATCTTCGAGGCCACGAGTTCGTAGTCCTCAGTCGGCCAAGCCTTCTGCTGGATCTCGCGCGGCACGGCGAACCAGAACCCGTCGGGGTCGACCTGGGTCGCGTGGGCCTTGAGGGCCGCGTCGCGGATGTCGAAGTACTCGGCGCACTCGACGCGGGTGGTGACGCGCTCGCCCTTGTCGCGGGTCCAGTCGCCCGCGTCCATCCAGTCCTTGTAGGGCGAGTCGAGTCCGGCGTCGACCATCGCGTAGTGCAGGGCCTCGATGCGGGCCTTGCCGAACGAGTGGTTGTAGTACAGCTTCAGCGGCTGCCACGGCTCGCCCAGCCCGGGGTACCGCTCGGGGTCGCCCGCGGCGCCGAAGGCCTCGACCGACACCTCGTGGGTCTTGACGTGGTCGGGGTGCGGGTAGCCGCCCTCCTCGTCGTAGGTGGTGACCACGTGCGGCTTGAACGACCGGATGATCTCCACGAGCGGCGCGGCGGCCTCCTCGCGGGGCACCAGGTAGAAGGCGTCCTCGGGCAGCGCGATGCCGGAGTCGGGCAGCCAGCCGTCGGGGAGCCCCGAGTCGGTGAAGCCGAGCCAGTGCTGCTCGACGCCGAGGATCTCCCGCGCGCGGGCCATCTCCTCGCTGCGGATGCGCGGCAGGTTCGCCTGCACCTCGGGGCGGTCCATCTTCGGGTTGAGCACGTCGCCGCGCTCACCGCCGGTGCAGGTGACGACGAGGACCTCGATGCCCTCGCGCACGTAGCGCGCCATCGTCCCCGCGCCCTTGCTGGACTCGTCGTCGGGGTGGGCGTGCACGCACATCAGGCGCAGCTTGCTGGACGGATTCGTCACGTCGGTCGACCTCACTGGCGGGTGTTCTACGGAAGGCTCGGCGCACTCGAACCGACTCGCGCACCGCGATAGTTGTCGGCTCTGGCATTCTGTGCAACGATACTCGATAATCATTACTTCCCGGTTCTTCCCGGAACCCGGGTTCACGGCGGTGAAACCGCTGTTCGCACACGGAAAGCGCGGCAATGACTGAGACGCAGACCACGGAAGGGCGCGTGCCTGAAACGGCCGACGTGACCTTTCCCGACGGTCGCTACGGTCGCCGCCGCGCTCCCCGCCGCCGCCGCCCCGCGGTGACGGCGGTGCTCCTCGTGGGCGTCGTCGCGGCCGGTCTGTTCGCGGCCTGGCGCCTCTCCGAACTGTACGGCCAGAACGAGGTCTCCGAGCGGCTGCTCGGTTACGACGACAGCGTCGCCGGGCAGGTCGACATCACCTTCGAGGTCTACAAGCCGGCCGGCGAGGGCGCCACGTGCGCCGTCCGGTCGCGCGACCTGGCCGGCGCCGAGATCGGCTACGCCGAGGTCGCCATCCCGGCCGACGGGTCCACCCGCGTCGAGATGACGTACACCCTCTCGGTAGAGGGAGAACCCAATACCGGCGAGATCCTGAGGTGTTGGCAGCCGGACTGAACAACGACTTTCGGCCCGTCGCACCGCGTTCCGGTCGGCGGGCCTTTCGCTATCCGGGACCCGACCCGGGCGGCGGCGCATCGGCTTTCTCACTGAGGCAGGACCTCACAGCACGGATCGCACTATTCGGAGGATAAACATGGCTACCGACGCTAACCAGGGCACTTGGCTGACCCAGGAGGCCTACGACCGCCTCAAGGGCGAGCTGGACGAGCTCATCGCGAACCGTCCGGTGATGGCCGCCGAGATCAACGCCCGCCGCGAGGAGGGCGACCTCAAGGAGAACGGCGGCTACCACGCCGCGCGCGACGAGCAGGGCAAGCAGGAGGGGCGCATCCGCCAGCTCCAGGACCTGCTGCGGAACGCGAAGGTGGGCGAGGCGAAGGAGAGCGACAAGATCCAGATCGGCACCGTCGTCACCATCGCCTTCGACGGCGACCCCGACGACACCGAGAAGTTCCTGCTCGGCTCCCGCGAGATCGGCGCGACCACCGACCTCACCGTCTACAGCCCCGACTCCGCGCTGGGCGGGGCCATCCTCGGCTCGAAGGTCGGCGACACCGTCTCCTACAAGACCCCCAAGGGCGCCGAGCTGTCGGTCAAGGTCGTCGAGACCGAGAAGTTCCTCGGCTGAGGCGAACCGCACGCGTCGCCGCGGGGTCCTCTCACGAGGGCCCCGCGGCGTTTCGCGCGTCTACGCCCGGGAGGTCCAGCCGACGTCGATGCGCTTGCCGTACTTGTCGAAGTAGTGCAGCGCGTCCATGTGCACCGCGACCGTGATCGGCTGGCCGGCCGAGACGGGGATGTGCGGGGGGAGCCGGAAGACCAGGTCGGCGGGCTTGCGGATCGGCCCGTTGTCGGTCTCGCGGCGCTCGACGGCGGCCTGCCCGAAGCCCGAGAACAGCCCGCCCAGGCGCCGGCGCGGCTTCGAGCCGCCCCGGGCGAGGTCGGGCTTGTCGCCGATGCCGTCGGGCACCACCGCGGTCGCGCCGATGTCGAGGAAGACGAGCGTCTCGTGGCCGTGGTGCTCGTAGAAGCGCACGCGGCCCTGGATCGACTGGCCCGGGTGGCCGTCGGCGACCGGCGCGAGCGCCTCGGCCCGCATCCCGACGACGATGTTCTCGCCGTGGTAGCGCGCCACGGCCCGGCCGCGCAGGTCGTGCCAGGGCAGCCGCAGCTCCTGGTCGCCGAAGTCCAGGGCCACATAGCGATCGAGGTAGACGTTCACGCGCGCCTCGAGCAGGTTCATGCGCGGCGTCCCCAGGAAGGCGGCCACGTACATCGTCGCGGGGCGCTCGTACACCTCGTCGGGGGTGCCCACGTCCTGGAGGACCCCCTTGCGCATCACCGCGACCCGGTCGGCCATGGTCAGCGCCTCGGTCTGGTCGTGGGTGACGTACAGGGTCGTCGCGTCGTGGCGGCGCACCAGCGAGGAGATCTCCGTGCGCAGCTCCGCGCGCAGGCCCACGTCGAGGTTCGACAGCGGCTCGTCCATGAGGAACAGCTTGGGGCGCCGCACCAGGGCGCGGCCCATGGCGACGCGCTGCTGCTGGCCGCCGGAGAGCTGGCTCGGCTTGCGGTCGACCAGGTCGGAGATGCCGAGGGCGCCGGCCATGTCGCCGACGGCGTCGGGCACGGACTGGGCGCCGTTGTTGCGGCCGAGCTTGAGGGGGAAGCCGATGTTGTCGCCGACGGACATGTGCGGGTAGAGCGCGAAGGTCTGGAAGATCATGGCCGCGTTGCGTTCGCGCGGGGGCAGGTCGTTGGCGTACTCGCCGTCGAGGAGGATCTCGCCGTCGCTGGGGGTCTCGAGTCCGGCGACCATGCGCAGCACCGTGGACTTGCCGCAGCCGGAAGGGCCGAGCAGGACGAGGAACTCGCCGTGGTTGACCTCCATGCTCAAGGAGTCCACGGCGAGGGTATCGCCGGGGAACACCTTTGAGACGTTCTTCAGCGTGACAGCAGTCACCGTTGACTCCAGGGGTTCGGGGGATGGACGGTTCGGTCGTGAGGAGGGCGGGCAATTGCCTCCGTATGGCTCGCAAGCTTCGCCATGGTTAAGGAATGACTGTTCGTAGCTTAAGCCTTCCGGTCCCACTTGGTAACGGGGGTCACCCTCTGTCGCATGAAGTGAACAGCAATTCACACTAGGTGCGACCTGGGGTTTCGGGCGCAGAGGGCGTGCCGCCCAGGGAGGTCCAAGGTCGGCATTTCGGTCTACTGCAACCGTTTTCCGACCATTCCCCCGTAGTGCCCCGGCCGCCAGCCTGGGCCGCGGTCGTCACCGTGCGCGGCCGAACGGCTCGGGCACTACGATCGAGGCGTGACGGAGCTGGTGACACTTTCCGACGTCCGGGCCGCGGCCGCCGAACTCGACGGGATCGTGCGGCGCACGCCCCTCGAACCCTCGCGCGACCCCCTCCTCGACGGGGTCCACCTCAAATGCGAGAACCTCCAGAGAGCCGGGTCCTTCAAGATCCGCGGCGCCTACATGCGCGTCTCCCGCCTCAGCGAGGCCGAACGCGAGCACGGCGTCGTCGCCGCCTCCGCGGGCAACCACGCCCAAGGCGTCGCCCTCGCCGCCTCCACCCTCGGCATCCGCTCCACCGTCTTCATGCCCGAATCCGCGCCCCTCCCGAAGGTGGCCGCCACCAAGGGATACGGCGCCGAAGTCATCCTCGGCGGACTCACCGTCGACGACGCCCTCGAGACGGCCCACCGCTTCGCCGAGAAGACCGGCGCGACCCTCATCCACCCCTTCGACCACCGCGACATCGTCGCCGGCCAGGGCACCATCGCCCTGGAGATCCTCGAGCAGCTGCCCGAGACCGCCACCATCGTCACCTCCGTCGGCGGCGGCGGCCTCATCGCCGGCATCGCCGCCGCGGCGAAGCAGCTCAAACCCGGCATCAGGCTCGTCGGCGTCCAGGCCGAAGGCGCCGCCGCCTACCCCGGCTCCCTCGTCGCCGGCCGCCCCGTGCGCCTCGACAAGATGCAGACCATCGCCGACGGCATCGCCGTCGGCCGCCCCGGCGACGTCCCCTTCGCGCACGTCGCCGCCCTCGTCGACGAGATCGTCACCGTCACCGAGGAGGACATCAGCCGCGCCCTCCTCTCCCTGCTCGAACGCAACAAGCTCGTCGTCGAGCCGGCCGGGGCCACCGCCTACGCCGCCCTCCTCAACTACTCGTTCGAATACGACGCCCCCGCCGTCGCCGTCCTCTCCGGCGGCAACATCGACCCGCTGCTGCTCATGCGGCTCATCGAACACGGCCTCGGCGCCTCCGGCCGGTTCATGCGCGCCAACCTGCGCTGCGCCGACCGCCCCGGCGCCCTCGCCTCGGTCCTGCGGCTCGTAGGCGCCTACGGCGGCAACATCGTCGACGTCAACCACCAGCGCAGCGACCCGCGCCTGAGCGTCGGCGAAGTCGCCGTCGACCTCTCGATCGAAACCCGCGGTTCCGAACACGCGGCCGAAATCGTTGCGGCGCTGCGCGACGCGGGGTATTTCGTGTCGGTGGAGGGTCCTAGCATCTGAGTCATGAACAAAACGCTTGACGAACTCATGGAACCCGGCTGGGCCAAGGCCCTCGCCCCCGTCGCCGACGACGTCACCAAGATGGGCGAGTTCCTCCGCGCCGAGGTCGCCGCCGGGCGCAAGTACCTCCCGGCCGCCGAGCACATCCTCCGGGCCTTCCAGCAGCCGTTCGACGACGTCAAGGTCATCATCGTCGGACAAGACCCCTACCCCACCCCCGGGCACGCCATCGGCCTGTCCTTCGCCGTCGCCCCCGACGTGCGCCCCCTCCCCAAGAGCCTGGTCAACATCTACAACGAGTACCGCGACGACCTCGGCTACCCCCTCCCCGCCAACGGCGACCTCACCCCCTGGGCCGAGCAAGGCGTCCTGCTGCTCAACCGCTCCCTCAGCGTCGCCCCCGGCACCCCCGCCTCGCACCGCGGCAAAGGGTGGGAATCGGTCACCGAACAGGCCATCCGCTCCCTGGTGGAACGCGGCGGCCCGACCGTCGCCATCCTCTGGGGCGCCGACGCGCGCAAGCTCAAGGACCTCCTCGGCTCGATCCCCTCGATCGAGTCCGCGCACCCCTCCCCGCTGAGCGCCCGCCGCGGCTTCTTCGGCTCCAAGCCGTTCAGCCGCGCCAACGCGCTCCTGGCCGAGCAGGGCGGTGAGCCGGTCGACTGGCGCCTCCCGGCGCTGCAAGAGGCGTAGGGCCAGCGGGATACGGTTGCGGCGTGGGTATCGAGATCCTGGCACAAGAGTTCGGGCCGGAACGCGACCAGGCCATGGCCGGGCCGCTCGGGCTGTTCGTGACCGTGTTCCTCGTCGTCGTGACGATCTTCCTCATCCGGGGAATGAACAAGCACGTCAGACGGCTGAACGAGCGGGTCGCGCGCGAAGCCGCGGCCGCCGAGGCGGGCTCCGAGCCCGCCTCGGACGACATCGCCCGCGCTTAGGCCCGACCCGTGCCGCGCAAGAACCGTCGACAGAGCGAGTCCCGTCGACCGACTTCAGGTGCCCAGGACCCGAGCCTCATCGACGGTCCCGACGGGCCCGTCCGCGTCCGCCGCATCCCCGGCGCCAACGCGGCGAAGGCCTACCGCTGCCCCGGCTGCGACCTGGAGATCCAACCGGGCACGCCCCACGTGGTCGCCTGGTCCGACGACGGTGACGGCGACGACCGCCGCCACTGGCACGCCGGCTGCTGGAACGCCCGGGACCGGCGCAAGCCCGGCCGATGGCGCTGAACCACAACTGGACACGGGCGAGGGGCGGGGCCGCAGGCCCCGCCCCTCGCCGCACTCCGGGTGCAAGGTGCGCCACAGACGGTGTCGCCCGGCGCCGATTCCGGGGATAATTCCGGCGTGACCGTCATCAGATCCGCGAGCATGCTCCCCGCCAGGCGCGAGGCGCTCACGCTCGAAACCGCCGACGGGCTACAGCTCGTCGGCGAACTCGCCCTGCCCGCCGACCGCGCGCCCGAGGCGACCCTCATCTGCGTCCACCCGCTGCCCACCCACGGCGGCATGATGGACTCGCACATCTTCCGCAAGGCCGCCTGGCGGCTGCCCGCGCTGGCGAACGCGGCCGTGCTGCGCTTCAACACCCGCGGCACCGAGTCGCAGCAGGGGAAGAGCCAGGGCGCCTTCGACAACGGCGTGGGCGAGCGCTTCGACATCGCCGCCGCGGTCGAGTACGCGGAGTTCGCCGAGCTGCCCCGGGTGTGGCTGGTCGGGTGGTCCTTCGGCACGGACCTGACGCTGAAGTACGGCCTCGAGCCGGGGGTGGAGGGCGCGGTGCTCCTCTCCCCGCCGCTGCGGTACTCCAAAGAGGAGGATCTGGAGCGGTGGGCCGAGGACGGCCGGCCGCTGCTGGCGCTCATTCCCGAGCAGGACGACTACCTGCAGTACCCCGAGGCGAAGCGGCGGTTCTCCGCCGTTCCCCAGGCGGAGGTCGTGGAGATCGAGGGCGGCGGCCACCTGTGGGTCGGCAAGGCCGAGGAGGCCTTGGACCGCATCGTGGGCCGCATCCTCCCGGAGCACGCCCCGCTGCCGACCACATGGGACGGACCGATGGAGCGGGGCGACACGTCGGCCTACGCCAACAAGACCGTTGCGGCCTTCGGCGGCTTCCTGCCGAAGCCAGGCCGAGAGGACGGCGCTCCCGAGCGCGATTAGCGGGCGGGCCTTCGGGCCCGCCTTTTCCTGAAGTCGCCTTCAGGCGCCTTAAGGCTGCATTCAGGTTCGGCCCCGCACCATGGAGACCGCGCACGAAGACATCGGGCGGGGTGAGGAGCAGGCCATGGCGGCGATGAAGGAAACGAGTCAGGGTTCGTATCGGGCGCAGCGGATGCGGGATCGGCCGGCACCGCCGCGGCCGCATCGGGACTGGTCGCGTGGGGCGCAGCGGTTCCGGCCGCGTTCGCGCGCGACGATTCAGGCGCAGTCGAGGAATTCGGCTATGGCGGCGGGAAGCGTCGCCTCGGCGCAGTCGGTGACGGCGATGAGGTTCTCGCCCTCGATGCGCCACACCCGTCGCTCGGTGGCGCCGTCGCCGTCGCCGCCCGAGCCTCCCGGATAGTCCACAGTGGCCGCGACATAGTCGCCGTCGTCGGCGCACCAGCTCTCGACGATCGTGCCCTCGTCCAATTGCTCGTCGATCCGCCCGCCGAGTACGGCCGGGTCGGTGCACACGGTTCCGGTGCTCTCGGGATTGGTCGCCGCATACGTCGCCAGCGCGGCGCCGCCGAGGAGCGCTCCCGTCAGTGCGACGCCGGCGGTGGCGGTGGCGATCGACCGCAGGCGCGGTCGCAGGCCGATGCGCTCGCGGCTGGGCCGGTAGGGCGCCAGTTCGGTCGAGACGGCGACGGTCACGGGCCGCAGGCCGCGTCGGGGGAGGAGCCCGGCGGCGACGGTGTCGGGGCGCAGGCCGGGGGCCATCGGTCCCGCGAGCGGTAGGCGGGTGAGCTGTTCGCGGAGGGTGTCGGCGGTGGGGCGGCGCCGTGGGTCGGGGCTGAGGGCGGCGCCGATGAAGTCGGTGAGCTCGGAGTCGACGCCGGGCACGTGGGGCACCGGGGCGGCGCGCAGGAGGGGGTCGGCGGCGTCCTCTCGGGCGTGGCGCACCCAGGGGAGCCGGCCGCCCAGGGCCGCGTAGAGGGCCGTGGCGAGGGCGTAGACGTCCCCCGCGGGGCTGGCGGCCACCTCGCCCGCTACGGCGGCGTCGAGGTGCTCAGGGGCGGTGTAGGGGGAGGGGGGGAGGGGGGCGGCCAGGACGGGGGCGGTGACGTCGTAGGCGGTGAGCTGGAGGTGGTGGCCGGAGCCGACGAGGATGTGGGAGGGCTGGATCGCGCCGTGGATGAGGCCGGCCCGGTGGTAGACGGCGACGGCGTCGCTCAGGGCCACGCCGAGGGCGCGCACCTGCCCGGGGGGCATGGGGCCCTGCTCGGCGAGGAGGTCGGCCAGGGTGCGGCGCGCGGTGCCGACGGCGAGGTAGGGGCGTCCGTTCTCGGTGAGCCCGACGGCTGAACAGGGTGACAGATGGGGGTGGGCGGCGAGGCCGGTGAGCTTCGCGGCCCATTCGAGGAAGACTTCGCGCCGGGAGCCGTCGACGCGCTCATGGGCGACGGTGACGCACAGGAGGTCGGTGGGCCCGGTGGCGACGGTGCCGCTGAAGACGCTGCACACCGTGTCCCGGTGCAGTAAACGGTGGACGGTTGCTGGTCCGACCGTGGTCGTGTTCGTGTTCGACATCCTCACCTCCTCAGGGGGTCAGCTGTTCGGTGTCGTGATTTGGCACTAAATGTGAGGCTATCCCATCCGAACGGTCGAGTGGTAGTCGGCCGCAGGGATGTGGCACGAACGGGTGATCGTTTATGTACCCTTAGTTATTTCCGTTGAGGCACCGGGTGTCCGATGTGCCCTGAGAGATCATTGTGTCGGAATTCTACGAACTTGAAAAGCAACGATTCGGACACGAGACACCGCCGCTGTTGACGGTTGTGGAAAAACGTTGAACTATCGAATCCGTCTTGACCCCAGGGCGACGTCGGTCATGCACTGATGACGCCCGGTACGAAGGAGTACTAATGAACGTCAACCGACGTCACTTGATGACCGGGACCATCGGCGCCGCAGCGGTGGCCATGATCGCGTCCGCCTGCGCCTCCGAGGACGAGGGCGGCGGCTCGGGCTCGGGCAAGAAGGTCGGCATCGCGATGCCCACGAAGACCTCCGAGCGCTGGATCCTCGACGGTGACAACCTGAAGGCCTCGTTCGAGGACGAAGGCTACGAAGTCACCCTCCAGTACGCGAACGACGTCGCCGCCGACCAGGTCAGCCAGATCGAGACCATGGTCGGCCAGAACGTGGACGTGCTCGTCATCGCCGCGATCGACAACAAGTCGCTCAGCGGCGTCCTGGCCCAGGCCAAGGACCAGGACATCACGGTCATCGCGTACGACCGCCTCATCCTGGACACCCCGGACGTCGACTACTACGCCAGCTTCGACAACACCAAGGTCGGCACCCTGCAGGGCACCTACCTCGTCGAGGCGCTCGACCTCGCCAACCAGGCCGGTCCCTTCAACATCGAGCTCTTCGCGGGCGCGTTGACCGATAACAACGCCCCGTACTTCTTCAACGGCGCCTGGGCCGTCCTGGAGCCCTTCGTCACCGAGGGCAAGCTGGTCGTCAAGTCCGGCCAGACCACGCTGGAGCAGGTCGCCACGGAGAACTGGGACGGCGCCATCGCGCAGGAGCGCATGGACAACATCCTGTCGAACTTCTACAACGACGGCTCCGTCGTCGACGCGGTGCTCTCGCCCTTCGACGGCATCAGCCGCGGCATCATCGCCTCGCTCCAGGGCTCCGGCTACACCACGATGCCCGTGATCACCGGCCAGGACGCCGAGCTCGAATCGGTCAAGTACATCATCAGCGGCCTGCAGGCCATGACCGTCTACAAGGACACCCGCCTGCTCGCCGACACCACGGTCGACATGGTCCTGGCGGTCCTCGACGGTAAGACCCCCGACATCAACGACGAGGACACCTACGACAACGGCGACCACGTCATTCCCGCGTTCCTCCTGGAGCCGGTCAGCGTGGACGTGACCAACTACGAGGTGGAGCTCATCGACTCCGGCTACATCGACGCCGCCGACCTCGGCTAGCAACGGTTCGTCAGACCCTTCCCTCGGGGACGCCCTGCCCGCCATGGGCGTCCCCGAACCTCTCTCCAGAGCAGTCCAATCGGTTCAAATAGGACAAAGCCATGTCTGAAGACATCCTCCGAATGCGGGGGATCACCAAGCGATTCCCGGGCGTGCTCGCACTGTCCGGGGTCGAATTGGGGGTCAAGCGGGCCACGATCCACGCACTCGTCGGCGAGAACGGCGCCGGCAAGTCGACGCTGATGAAGATCCTGTCGGGCGTCTACGCCCACGGCGACTTCGACGGCGAGATCGAGTTCGACGGCAAGCCCGCCCAGTTCCGCAACATCCGTGACTCCGAAGCCGCCGGCGTCGTGATCATCCACCAGGAGCTCGCCCTCGTCGGCGAACTCTCCATCGCCGAGAACATCTTCCTCGGCAACGAGCGCAAGCGCGGCGGCGTCATCTCATGGAGCCGCACCAACACCGAGGCCGCCCGCCTCATGCAGAAGGTCGGCCTCCACGACAACCCGGCCACGCTGGTCGAGAAGATCGGCGTCGGCAAGCAGCAGCTCGTCGAGATCGCCAAGGCCCTGTCCAAGAGCGTCAAGCTCCTGATCCTGGACGAGCCGACCGCCGCGCTCAACGACACCGACTCCGAGAACCTCCTGGAACTGCTCCGCCAGCTCCGCGAGGAGGGCGTCACCAGCATCATCATCTCCCACAAGCTGGGCGAGGTCCTGTCGGTGGCCGACCGGATCACCGTGCTGCGCGACGGCCAGTCGATCGAGACGCTCGAGACCGACAACGGCGCCGTCACCGAGGACCGGCTCATCAAGTCGATGGTCGGCCGCGACCTCGAACACCTGTACCCGCCGCACGAGCCGAAGATCGGCAAGGTCTTCTTCGAGGTCAAGGACTGGACCGTCCACCACCCCGAGCAGCGCGAGCGGGTCATCGTCAACAACGCGGCCCTCAACGTCGCGCGCGGCGAGATCGTCGGCCTCGCCGGGCTCATGGGCGCCGGACGCACCGAGTTCGCCATGAGCGTCTTCGGCCGCAGCTGGGGCTCGAACATCTCCGGCCGCGCCGAGATCGACGGGAAGCGCCTGCACCTGCGCAACGTCCCCGAGGCGATCGAGGCCGGCCTCGCCTACGCCACCGAGGACCGCAAGCACTACGGCCTGCACCTCGACTACGACCTGCGGGAGAACTTCACCCTGCCCGGTCTGCACAAGGTCTCCAAGCGCGGCGTCGTCGACCAGGACAAGGTCAACTCGGTCTCCGAGCGCCTGCGCAAGGAGTTCGGCGTCAAGGCCCCGTCCGTCTACTCGCTCGCCGGGAACCTCTCCGGCGGCAACCAGCAGAAGATCGTGCTCGGGAAGTGGGTCTTCACCGAACCCGAGCTGCTCATCCTCGACGAGCCGACCCGAGGCATCGACGTCGGCGCCAAGTACGAGATCTACGAGCTGATCCACAAGCTGGTGGACCAGGGCAAGGGGGTCCTCATGATCTCCTCCGAACTGCCCGAGCTGCTCGGCATGTGCGACCGCATCTACGCGATGAGCGCCGGGCACATCACCGGTCAGGTCGACCGGGCCAATGCGACACAGGAAGAGCTGATGCGTCTCATGACCCTTGAGACCGCCAGCGGGGGAGAAGAGCAACGCCAATGACCACCGTCCCGACCAAGTCTCGCCCGAGCCTGATCTCGGCGCTGCGCAACATCAACCTGCGCGCCTACGGCATGATCATCGCCCTGGTGCTGATCATGATCCTGTTCCAGGTGCTCAACGTGAGCCTCCAGAACGAGAACTTCATCACGCCGCTGAACATCACGAACGTGATCCTGCAGAACTCGTACATCCTGATCCTCGCGATCGGGATGATGCTGGTGATCGTCAACGGCCACATCGACCTGTCCGTCGGGTCGGTGCTCGCGTTCTGCGGCGCCATGTCCGCCATCGCGCTCTCGGACTGGAACTGGCCCTGGTACGCCGCGGTGCTGTTCGCCGTCGGCCTGGGCGCCCTCATCGGCGTCTGGCAGGCGTTCTGGATCGCCTACGTGCGTATCCCGGCGTTCATCGTGACGCTGGCCGGCATGCTCATCTTCCGCGGCCTGACCCTCAAGGTCCTGGGCGCGGAGACCAAGGGCACCAACGGCACGTTCAACGAGCTGGCCTCCGGCTACCACTTCCTCGGCGTGGACCTGCAGATGCCGACCCTCGTGGTCGGGGTCGTCGGCGCGGCGCTGTTCGTGTTCTTCTCGGTGCGCAGCCGCACCCGCCAGGTCAAGGCCGGCATCGCGGGCTCCTCGCAGGTCGCGTGGCTGATCAGGACCGTCGCGATCGCCGCCGTGGTGCTGCTGGCCGCGTACACGTTCTACTCCTACAAGGGCCTGCCGATCATCGGCTGGATCCTGCTGGGCCTGGTCCTGCTGTTCACGTTCATCGCGAACCGCACCGTCTTCGGCCGCCACATCTACGCGGGCGGCGGCAACGAGAAGGCCGCGCTGCTCTCGGGCGTCAAGACCAAGCAGACCACCTTCTGGGTCTTCGTGATCATGGGCGCGCTGGCCGGCCTGGCCGGCGTCATCGTCACCGCCCGCCTGCACGCGGCCACGCCGGGCGCCGGCAACGCGTTCGAGCTGAGCGCCATCGCCTCCGCGTTCATCGGCGGCGCGTCGGTCACCGGCGGCGTGGGCACCATCATCGGCGCCGTCATCGGCGGTCTGGTCATGGGCGTCATGAACCAGGGCATGCAGGTCCTGGGCATCGCGACCGACACGGTCCAGATCATCCTGGGCCTGGTCGTGCTCGCGGCCGTCCTGTTCGACGTGTGGAACAAGAAGCGCTCCACCGGCGGCGGCCTGATGCCGCCCATCGTCGGCACCACGCCGGGCGGTTCGGGCGACGCGAAGAAACCGAAGGGCGACACCGACAAGGAGCCCGCCGCGGCGAGCACCAAGTAGGTCCGGAGCCACAGGCTCCCCCGGTGGCAAGGGCCCGCAGCACCTCGTGCTGCGGGCCCTTCAGCGTCTCCTGGCGGGTCCGGGGTCCGCGTATACCGTCCCTACCCCCCACCCACCCGGGGAACGGTAGGTGCGATCCTCCCGCGCGGGTGCGACAGGAACGCCGCTCCGCCCCCGCGGTGTCACCCGAACGGGGTCAGGGGACCGGGCGGAGCGGGTCCGGATGCGCGGCGGGCCCGGGACGAAGCGAGGGCCCGGTGCGATCGCACCGGGCCCTCGGCGTCCGTCTGTCGCCGGTCCGTCCCTACGAGGAGGACACCTTCTCGGCGGCTTCGCTGTTCTGCTTGCCGCCGCTCTGGGTCCGCTTGCGGGCGGCGGCCGGCTTGTTCACCGCGGTGTCCTGCGCGGGCGCCTCAGCGTCCGCCTCGCGGCTCGCGCGGGCCTCCTCGACCAGTTTCTTGGCCTGGGCCCTCGCGGTCGCCAGGATCGCCTCGGAGTCGCGCCGCGCGGTCTGCTTGGCGGACTTCGAGAGCTCCTCGGCGCGGCGCTTGGCGTTCTCGGCCTTCTTCTCGGCCTCGGTCACGTACTGGTCGCGGTCGGACCTGATCTCCTCGGCCTTCAGGTCCGCCTCGGCCAGGATCCGCTCGGCCTCGGCCTGGGCGTCGGCCAGGAGCTTCTGGCGCTCGGCCTCGATCTCGGCCAGCTCGGCGCGGGCCTTCTCGACCTCGGCCGCGGCGTCGACCTTGGCCCGGTCGGCGCTCTCGCGCAGCCTCGCGGCGTCGGCGGCCGCCTCGGCGGTCACGCGCTCGGCCTCGGCGGCGGCCTGCTCGCGCAGCCGCTGCGTCTCGACCGCGGTCTCCTCGTTGAGGCGGCGGGCGGCGACCTCGGCGCCCTCGCGCTCCTTGCGGCTCGCGTCGGCGGCCTCCTCGCGCAGGCGCCGGGTCTCGCGCTCGGTCTCCTCGGCGAGGCGCATCGCGGCGGCCTCGGCGTTCTCGCGCGCCAGACGGGCGGCCTCGGCGGCCTCCGCCTCCAGCTTCGCGGTCTTCGCCGCGGTCTCGGCGGTGAGCCGCTCGGCCTCGGCCTCGGCCTCCTCCAGGCGGCGCTGGGCGTCCTGGCGGACCCGCTTGGCCTCGTCGACCGCCTCGGTGCGCGTGAGGGTCGCGTTGTCGGCGGCCTCGGCGCGCAGGCGGGTCGACTCGTTCTCGGCCTCGGTCCGCACGGTCTGCGCGAAGGTCTCGGTCTCCTGCTTGAACTTCTCGAGGTTCTCGACGGCCTCGGTGCGCAGGTCCCGCAGTTCCGCCTCGTGCTCGGCGCGCTTGCGCTCGGCCTCGGCGTCGGCCTCGGCCGCGATGCGGTCGGCCTTCTCGCGGGCCTCGGCGATCGCCTGGTCGGCGGCGACGGTCGCGTCGTCCTTGAGCTGCTGGGCCTCGGTCCTCAGGCGCTCGACGTGAGCGACCAGCTGCCGGGTCTGCTCGTCAGCGGCGGCCCGCTTGTTCTCGGCGTCCTGCTCGGCCTCGGCGATGAGCGACGCGGCCCGCTCCTTGGCCTGGTCCACCATCGACTGGGCCTCGCGGGCGCGCTTGTTGATCTCGGCGTCGATGATCGCGCGCCGGTCGGCCTCGGCCTTCTCGGCGGCGGCCCGGCGCGCCTTCAACGTGGTCTCGAAGTCCTTGCGGGCCTGCTCGATCTGCGCCTCGGCCTCGCGCAGCCGCTGGTCGGCGTGCTGGTGCAGGTGCTTCGTCTGGTTGTGGGCGTTGGCCTTGATCTCCTCGGCCTGCTCCTCGGCGAGGGTCAGCATGTGCTCGATGCGCACGCCGAGGTGGCGGTACGACGCGTTGTCGCCCGCAGCGCTGCGCCGTCGCAGCTCCTGGATCTGCGCCTGCAACTGCTGGATCTGGACCACGAGGCGGTCGATCTGCGCGAGCGCCTCGGCCCGCTCTCCGGCCAGCGTGTCCATCTGGAGCTGCATCTGCTGCAGGTAACGGTCGACCTGCCGTTTGTCATAGCCCCGCAATGCGGTCTCGAACCCGCGGTCGATGGGACCGGCCTCATCGAAGCCGGTCAGCAGTTCCGAGTCATCCAGTCTGTCTTCACGCGCCATACCCTCATCCTCACGTAAGCCGCGTCCCGCCACCGCCGGCAAGGGAGCCGGATGTGACGGGACGCGGCCGAAGCTGTGGTTCCTCCACCGTCGACCTACGCCTACGATCATTCTTCACTGTCGTAGGTTTCGACGGTAACGCGGATTCGCCAGGTTTACTTGTTGTCGGGTTTTTCTACTTCTCGTCGGACTGCTGCCCGAGCGCGCCGCCGAGGGCGCCGCTGACCAGTCCGCTGAGGTTGCGCAGGGTCTCCTGCACCTGGTCGCGCTTCGCGGTGAGGTCGGCCACCTTGGACTCGGCGTCCTGCGTGACGCGTTCGGCGTCCGCGTTGGCGTCGGAGAGCAGCCGCTGGGCCTCGGACTTGGCGTCGGAGACGAGCTTCTGCGCGTCGCGCTTGGCCTTGGTCGTGGTCTCCTCGGCGTAGTTGTCGGCCTCGGAGCGCTTCTCCTCGGCGCGCGTCTCGGCGGACTTGGCGCGCTCCTCGGCGTCGCGGGCGCGGTTCTCGGCGTCGGAGACGAGCTTCTGGGTCTCGGCGACGGCGCGGGTGTGGCGCTCGGACTCCTCGCGCTCGGACTTCTCCTTGCGCTCGGCCAGTTCGAGGTCGAGGGCCTGAAGGTCCTTGTCGCGCTTCTCCTTCGCCTCGGCGAAGAGCTTCGCGGCCTCGGCGCGCTTCTCCTCGGCCTCGCGGGCGGCCTTGGCGCGGAGCTGGGTGATCTCGCGGTCGGCGGTGGCGCGCAGGGTCGCGACCTCGCGCTCGACGGAGGCCTTGAGCTCGGCGACCTCGTGGCCGGTGGCGGTGCGCAGCTGCTTGGTCTCGCGCTCGGCGTCGGCGCGGAGGGTCTCGCATTCGCGGCGGGCGTTGGTCCGCAGCTCCGCGACCTCGCGCTCGACCTGCGTGCGGAGGGTGTTCGCCTCGCGCTCGGCGTTCTGCTTCAGGCTGCCGGCCTCGCCGCGGGCGGCGTCGGTGATCTCGCGCGACTCCAGGCGGGCGGCCGAGAGGATGCCCTCGGTCTCGCGCTTGGCCTCGGCGCGGTGCTCGTTCGCCTGCTCCTCGGCCAACCGCAGGATCTGCTCGACCCGGGTGCCGAGCCCGGAGAGCGTCGGGCGGGTGTTCTCCTCGAGCTGCTTCTGCTGCTCGCCGAGGCGCTGCTCGAGTCCCTGGACCCGCTGCTCGGCCTGGCGCAGACGACGCTGGGCGTCGGTCATCCGCTGCTCGGCCTCGGTGCGCTGCTGCTCGGTCTGGGTCAGTTTGGCGAGGTTCTTCTGGATGAAGTCATCCACCTGGTGCCGGTCGTAACCCCGCAACTGCACGGGGAATTCCGGCACCGATTGGTCGTTGTCGAAAAAGGTACTGCTGGAGGGCTGCTGCGACATGGACCAATACTTGCAGACGCAACCGGATCTGTCGACAGCAAGGTCAGGGGTTTATGGGCCCCGAATCACCCGTAACACTAGCCGCAAAACGGGCGAAATCCTTGAAACAACACGGAACTCGTATCGGACGTCGTTTCCGATTTGTTCACGCGTCACCCGTTGGGCGTCACCAATCCGACACTCCCGGCGCCGCCCTGCGCCGGGCCGGGAGCCGCGACCGCAAGGGCCCTAAGCGGGTTCGACCAGCTCCACCAGGACGCCCCCCGCGTCCCTCGGATGCACGAAGTTGATCTTGGAGCCCGCGGTGCCCTGGCGCGCTTCGTCATAGAGCAGGTGCGCGCCCCGCTCGCGCAGCGCCGCGGCGGCCGCCTCGACGTCCTCGACGGTGAACGCCAGCTGCTGCAGCCCCGGCCCCCTCCGGCCGAGGAAGTGCGCGATCGGCGACTCCTCGTGCAGCGGCGCGAGCAGCTGCACCTGCGCGCCGCCCTCGGGCCACGCGACCATCACCTCGACCACGCCCTGCGCCTCGTTGACCTCGCGGTGCACCGCCCTGCCGCCCAGCGCGCCCTCGTACCACTCCAGGGCCGCGTCCAGGTCCGGGACCGCGATGCCCACGTGATCGATGCGCCGCAATCCGATTCCCTCAGTGAACGTCATACGATCGAGCGTATCGACCAACGGAGGTCCGCCATGAACGACAACACCGTCATCCTCGCCGCCGCCCGGACACCCATCGGGCGTTTCAACGGCGCGCTCGCCGAGATCCCCGCCACCGACCTGGCCGGGACCGCGATCCGAGCCGCGATCGAACGGGCCGGCATCGGCCCCGAACACGTGGACCAGGTCATCCTCGGGCAGGTCCTGTCCGCCGGATGCGGCCAGAACCCCGCCCGCCAGGCCGCCGTGGCCGCCGGGCTGCCGATGCGCGTCCCCGCGCTGTCGGTCAACAAGGTCTGCCTCTCCGGGCTGACCGCCGTCGGCCTGGCCGACCAGCTCCTGCGCGGCGGCGCCGCCGACGTGATCGTCGCCGGGGGCATGGAGTCCATGAGCCGCGCCCCGCACCTGCTGCCGGGCTCGCGCCGCGGCTTCAAGTACGGCGAGGCCGTCCTGATCGACCACCTCGCCCACGACGGGCTCACCGACGCCTACGACGGCATCTCGATGGGCGAGTCCACCGAGCGCCACCTCAAGGACCGCTCGCTCACCCGCGAGCAGCAGGACGCGTTCGCCGCCGACTCGCACCAGCGGGCCGCCAAGGCCGCCGACCGCCTCGCCGAGGAGATCACCCCGGTCGAGACCCGCAAGGGCCTCATCGACGCCGACGAGGGCGTGCGGGGCGACTCGACCCCCGAGAAGCTCGGGCAGCTGCGCCCGGCCTTCACCGAGAACGGCACCATCACCGCCGCCACCGCGTCCCAGATCTCCGACGGCGCCTCCGCGCTGGTGCTGACCCGCAAGTCGCTCGCCGAGGCCAACGGCTGGGCCTGGACCGCCGAGATCCTCGCCTACGCCACCGTCGCCGGACCCGACAACTCCCTGCTCGACCAGCCTGCGAACGCGATCGCGAAGGCGCTCGGCCTCGCCGGCCTGGCCGTGTCCGACCTCGACGTGGTGGAGATGAACGAGGCGTTCGCCGCGGTCGTCCTCGCCTCGGCCGAGACCCTCGGCGTGAGCCTGGAGGCCGTCAACCCCGACGGCGGCGCGATCGCCCTCGGCCACCCGATCGGGGCCTCCGGCGCCCGCCTCGCCCAGACCCTCGCCCGCCAGCTCGCCCCCGGGCAGCTCGGCGCGGCCGGGCTGTGCGGCGGCGGCGGACAGGGCGACGCGATCATCCTCAAGGGAGCTTGATGGGCCTGCACGACATCGTGGCGGCGGCCCGGGCGGGCGACCGCCGGGCCACCGCCCGACTCCTGACCGCCGTGGAGAACCAGACGCCCGACGCTCCCGAGGTGGCGCGCCGGGTCCTGGGCGGCGACGCGCTCATCGTCGGCATCACCGGCTCGCCCGGCGTGGGCAAGTCCACGCTCGTCTCCGCGCTCATCGCGGCCTGGCGCGAGGCGGGACTGCGCGTCGCCGTGCTCGCCGTGGACCCGTCGAGCCCGTTCTCGGGCGGCGCGATCCTCGGCGACCGCGTCCGCATGGCCGACCACGCCCTCGACGAGGGCGTGTACATCCGCTCGGTCGCCACCCGCGGCCACCTCGGCGGCCTCGCGGCGACCACCGGCGCGGGCGTGCGGCTCCTCGAAGGGCTCGGCTTCGACGTGGTGATCGTCGAGACCGTCGGCGTCGGCCAGGCCGAGGTCGAGATCGCGAGCCTCGCCGACACGACGCTCCTGCTGCTCGCCCCCGGCATGGGCGACGGCATCCAGGCCGTCAAGGCCGGGGTCGTGGAGATCGCCGACGTCTACGTGGTCAACAAGGCCGACCGGCCCGGCGCCGACGGCACCGTGCGCGACCTCAAGGCCATGATGAGCCTCGTCCGGCGCGAACCCGGCGAGTGGCGACAGCCCGTGTGCACCACGGTCGCCTCCGAGGCGAAGGGGATCGACGAGCTCGTCGCCGCGATCGGCAAGCACCGCGACTGGCTCGCCGGGGGCGACCACCTCGCCCTCAAGCGCCGGAGGCGGGCGGCCGCGGAGATCCGCGCCCGCGTCGAGGCGGCGCTGCGCGAGCGCTACCGGGTGACCGAGGAGCTGGCGGAGGCGGTCGCGAACGGCGAGACGGACGTGGCCTCGGCCGCCGAGAGGGTGCTCCGCGGCGACGGCGACGCGTAGCCCGCACGGTTCGCCGGGGGCCCCGGCGAGCCGTGAACTTGAGCGAGCCGACACCCCGTAAACCGCTTCGCCTTCGCCGCAGGTGGCTCCGTAAACTGGAACGGTGACAGACGCAGCGAAGCAACATCGAGACCTGGCCGCCCACTTGCCGAAGACGTACGCGCCCGTAGAGGTAGAGGCTCGTCGTTACGCGAAGTGGGTAGCCGACGGTCGCTTCAAGGCTGCCGACGACTCGGACCGCGACCCTTACGCGATCGTGATCCCGCCGCCGAACGTGACCGGCCAGCTGCACCTGGGCCACGCGCTCGACCACACCCTCATCGACTCCCTCGTGCGCCGCGAGCGCATGAGGGGCAAGGAGGCCCTGTTCCTGCCGGGCACCGACCACGCCGGGATCTCGACGCAGAACGTGGTGGAGCGCCAGCTCGCCGACAAGGAGGGCCTGTCCCGCCACGACCTGGGCCGCGACGCGTTCGTGGACAAGGTGTGGGAGTGGAAGGACGTCTACCACGAGCGCATCACCTCGCAGATGAAGAAGATCGGCGACGGCGTCGACTGGGACCGCGAGCGGTTCACGCTCGACGACGGCCTCTCCAGCGCCGTGCAGACGATGTTCAAGCGCATGTACGACGACGGCATGATCTACCGCGCCGAGCGCATCATCAACTGGTGCCCGCGCTGCATGACCGCCCTGTCGGACATCGAGGTGGAGCACCAGGAGGACGCGGGCGAGCTGGTGTCGATGCGCTACGGCGAGGGCGAGGCCTCGATCGTGGTGGCGACGACGCGTCTGGAGACGATGCTGGGCGACACGGCCGTGGCCGTGCACCCCGAGGACGAGCGCTACCGGCACCTGCTCGGCACGACGGTGGAGGTGCCCTTCACCGGGCGGCGCATCCCGATCGTGGCCGACGCGCACGTCGATCCCGAGTTCGGGACCGGCGCGGTGAAGGTGACGCCGGCGCATGACCCGAACGACTTCGCGATCGGCCAGCGCCACGGCCTCGAATCCATCCTGATCATGGACGAGCGCGGCGTGATCACCGCGCACGGGCCGTTCCAGGGCCTGGACCGGTTCGAGGCGCGTTCGGCGATCGCGGCCGCTTTGCGGGCCGATGGCCGGATCGTGGCCGAGAAGCGCCCGTACATGCACGCGGTCGGGCACTGCGAGCGCTGCGACACCACGGTGGAGCCGCGGTTGTCGAAGCAGTGGTTCGTCAAGGTGGAGCGCCTCGCGAAGGCCGCCGGCGACGCGGTGCGGTCGGGTGAGACGAAGATCCACCCGCCGGAGATGGAGAAGCGGTTCTTCTCGTGGGTGGACAACCTCCTGGACTGGTGCATCTCGCGCCAGCTGTGGTGGGGCCACCGCATCCCGATCTGGTACGGGCCGAACGGCGAAGAGCTGTGCGTGGGCCCGGGCGAGACCGCTCCGGAAGGCTACGTGCAGGACCCGGACGTGCTCGACACGTGGTTCTCCTCGGGCCTGTGGCCGTTCTCGACGTTCGGCTGGCCGGAGGAGACGAAGGCGCTCGAGAAGTTCTATCCGACGGCGGTGCTGGTCACCGGCTGGGACATCATCTTCTTCTGGGTGGTCCGGATGATGATGTTCGGGACCTACGCGATGGGCAAGGCGCCCTTCGGCGAAGTGTTCCTGCACGGTCTCCTGCGCGACAAGAACGGCAAGAAGATGTCGAAGTCCTCGGGCAACGGCATCGACCCGCTCGAGGTGGTCGACCAGTACGGTGCGGACGCGCTGCGGTTCATGCTCGCGCGCGACGCGAACCCCGGCGCGGACGCGATCGCCTCGATCGAGCTCGCCGAGATCTCGCGGAACTTCTGCAACAAGCTGTGGAACGGGACCCGGTTCGCGCTGATGAGCGGCGCGACGGTGGAGGGCGACCTGCCCGCCGACCTGTCGCTCATCGACCGGTGGATCCTCTCGCGCCTGTCGAACACGATCGAAGCGGTCGACGGCCACTTCGAGACCTACGAGTTCGCCAAGGCCATGGACGCGCTCTACCACTTCGCGTGGGACGACGTGTTCGACTGGTACCTGGAGCTGACCAAGCCGGTGCTCGCCGAAGGCGGCCCGAAGGCGGACGACACGCGCCGCGTGATCGGGCACGTCTTCGACCAGCTGCTGCGCCTGCTCCACCCGGTGATCCCGTTCGTGACCGAGGAGCTGTGGCTCACGCTCACCGGCGGCGAGGACCGCGGCGACTCGCTCACCGTGGCCGCCTGGCCGACCGCGGCCGGGTCGGACGCCGAGGCCGAACGCCTCGTGGGCGCCCTCCAGCACCTCGTGACCGAAGTCCGCCGCTTCCGTTCGGACCAGGGCGTCAACCCCGGCCAGCGGGTGGCGGCCCGCATCACCGGCCTGGAGGCGGCCGGACTGGGCGACATCGAGGGTCTCATCCGCGCGTTCGCGAAACTCGACCCCGAAGGGGAGGGCTTCGCCCCGACCGCGGAACTGGCCGTGTCCGACCAGGTCCACGTCGCGCTCGACACGTCCGGGACGATCGACGTCGCGGCCGAGCGGGCCCGGCTCGACAAGGCCCTCAAGGCCGCCGAGAAGGAGCTGGCCACCACGACCGGGAAGCTCGGCAACGAGGCGTTCCTGGCGAAGGCGCCCGACGCCGTGGTCGACAAGATCAAGGCGCGCAAGGCCACCGCCGAGGCCGACATCGCGCGCATCACCGCGCAGCTCGACCGACTGGCCTAGGGAAGGCGCGGCGGCCGTCCCCGGGGACGGCCGCCGCGCCGACCACACGCACGGCTCGCAAGCACCAGACGGGGGACTCCACCTTGAACGCCGAACTCGCCCAAGTCGAGGCCGCGCTCGAAGCGCGCGGCTTCTCGCGCTGGGACTTCACGCTCGACCGCATCAAGCAGCTGCTGGACATGATGGGCGACCCGCAGCGGTCGTTCCGGTCCGTGCACATCACCGGCACCAACGGCAAGACCTCGACCTCCCGCATGATCGAGCGGCTGCTGCGCGGGCACGGCCTGCGCACCGGCATGTTCACCTCGCCGCACCTCAACGACGTCACCGAGCGCGTGTGCATCGACGGCGAACCGATCTCGCCCGAGAGGCTCGCGGCCGCCTACTACGAGATCGCGCCGCTCGCCGACCTCGTCGACCGCGAGGCCCCCGAGGCCCTCACCTACTTCGAGATGACCGTCGCGCTCGCCATGGGCGCCTTCGCCGACACCCCGATCGACGTCGGCGTCATCGAGGTCGGCCTCGGTGGCGAGACCGACTCGACCAACGTGCTCAACGCCGAGGTCGCGGTCATCACGCCCATCGGCATCGACCACACCAAGTGGCTCGGCGAGACCCTCGCCGAGATCGCGACCATGAAGGCCGGGATCGTCCACGAGGGCTCGACCCTCGTCACCTCGGTGCAGGAGCGCTCGGCGATGGAGCCGCTGCTGCGCCGCGCCAACGCCGTCGGCGCGAAACTCGTGCCCGAGGGCCGCGGCTTCGAGGTCACCGCCCGCGAGGTCGCCGTCGGCGGCCAGCTCGTCACCATCGAGACCCGCGCCGCCCGCTACCAGGACCTGTTCCTGCCGCTGCACGGCGAATACCAGGCGCACAACGCGGCCCTCGCGCTCGCGGCCGTCGAGGTCCTCCTCGGCGCCGGCGAGCCGAAGGCGCTCGACGCCGAAGTCGTCGGAGCGGCCTTCGCGGACTTCACGTCCCCGGGCCGCCTGGAAGTCGTCCGCACCGCCCCCACGGTCGTCCTCGACGCCGCCCACAACCCCGCCGGCATGGAGGCGATGGCCAAGGCCGTCGAGGAGGAGTTCAACTTCCGCAAGCTCGTCGGCGTCGTCGGCATGCTCGCGGACAAGGAGACCGAGCACATGCTCGAACTCCTGGAGCCGCTCCTCGAGGAGATCGTCATCACCAAGTCCTCCTCGGACCGGGCCATGCCCGCGGCGACGCTCGCGAAGCTCGCCCGCGAGGTCTTCGGCGAGGACCGGGTCGTCGTCATCCCGCACATGGCCGACGCGATCGCCCGCGGCATCGAACTCGCCGAGGAGGCCGACGACGTCTACGAGTCCGGCGGCGGCGTCCTCGTCACCGGCTCGGTCTTCACCGTCGCCGACGCCCGCCGCATCCTGGTGGGCCGCCGTGGCTGAGCACGGGCGCGAGCACCCCGAGGAGCCCGAAGAGGCCGAGGCGCCCTGGACCGGGCCGGACCCGTCCCGCTCGGGCCTGCGCGACCCCGACCGCGCCGCGCGCACCCTCGCGGCCATGGCGCTGAGCTTCGAGGCGCTGGCGCTGCTGCTGGCGATCGTGCCGATGCGGATGATCCTGGACGACAGCGGAACCGCGACCGCGGTGATCGTGATCCTCACGGCCGCATGCGTCCTGCTCGCCGGGATGTCCAAGCGGCCCTGGGTGTGGCCCGCAGGCGCGGTGCTCCAGCTCGCGGTGATCGCCTGCTGGCCGATCCACTGGTCCCTCGGCACGGCCGGAGTCGTCTTCGCCCTGGTCTGGGCCTACTGCTGGTACGTGAAAGCGCAACTGGGAAGGCCGCCCAAGCGATGAGCCCGATCCTGGAGACCGAACGGCTCGCATTGCGCCCCTTGGCCGCCGCCGACGCCGAAGCGCTCGCCGCCATCAACGCCGACCCCGAGGTCATGCGCTACATCGGCGGCGGCAGCCCGCTCACCGCGGAGGAGACCGAAGCGCGCACCGCGAAAGCGGAGGCGCACTGGGACGCGCACGGCTGGGGCGTCTTCGCCGTCAGCGAACGCGACACCGGCGCCCTGGTCGGCTGGGCCGCGCTGGCGACCCCCGCGTTCCTGCCGGAGATCCTGCCCGCCACCGAACTCGGCTGGCGCGTCAAGCGCGACCGGTGGGGCCGCGGCTACGCGCCCGAGGCGGCGCGGGCCGTGCTCGGCTTCGCGTTCGGGGAGCTCGGTCTCGACCGCGTGGTCTCGTGCATCCACAGCGAGAACGCCGCCTCGATCCGCGTGGCCGAGAAGCTCGGCATGACCCTCGAACGGGTGACCGTCGTCCCCGGCCACGAGGTTCCTTGCAGCGTCTACGAACTGAAGGCCTGAACGGGGGCGGTCAGCGCTCGGCGCCGTCGCGGCCCGCCGTCCACCCGCTCGGGATCGGCTCGCCGGAGGTCGGCGCCGCGTCCCGCGGGCCGGTGCGCTCGGCCCGGCGGCGGCGCCGGTCCCGGACGCCGGTCACCGCGGCGGCGGTCGCCACGGCGCCGATGATCACGCCCGCCAGCAACAGCTCGACCATGTCGACTCCTCGTGCGTTCGGGAGGACCGGTTCGCCCGGTTCGCCATCCCTACTCATAGGACGCTTGAGGGGCCCCTCCCGGACGTTCGCCGTCTGTCGGGTAGCCGACAACACGCGTTCTGCGAGTCCGTCTGTGTCGCATGGGCATGCCATAGTGAAGATGTCCGATTCGGTCCTGCGAGCGCTCGGCGGTGGTCCCTTGTGAAGATGCAGCCTCGGCAACAGCTCCTCGACATCTGGAAGGCGCAGGTCGCCTACAGCTGGCGACCCGCCGAGGACGGCGGCAAGCGCAGGGTGTGGCACTGGGGCGGGCGCAACGACTCCGACGCCGTCGGCGACGCCCAGCAGCTGCTGTGCCTGCTCTTCCCCGCCCAGGAGCTCCCCGAACTGCGCTACGCCGACCCCGACGCCACCAGCGACCCCGTGCTCGACGCGCTCGCCGGGCTCGGCGACGCCGTCGAGATCCCCATCCGGATCATGCGCGTGGTCGGGGACTACATGGAGCGCCACGTCGACGACGAGGGCGTGCCCGTCTACTCCGGCGGCTCCAACATGCACCGCGTCGACCGGTCCCAGGAGGCCAGCCCCGAGCAGCGGGCCATCGACGTCACCGAGGGCTTCGCGCTCGCGATCCCGCTGTGCCTCACGGCCTTGACGTTCCTCGCCGACTTCAGCCCCACGGTCAAGCGCATGGGCCGCAAGGACCTCATCGAGGAACTGGACCAGATCGAGCAGATCGTGCACCGGCGCCTCCTCGGCGCCATCACCGGCCTGCTGCGGTCCTTCGCGGTGTCGACCTTCGACGCCGACGACGACTTCGGGCGCCAGCTCATCGCCCTCATCAACGTCGACGGCCAGCCCGACCGCAAGATCGTGCGCCGCTTCCGCGAGGAGTCCGAGGAGATCATCGCCTCGCTGCGCAACATCACCGTGGGCTCGGGCGGCACCGCCGGCGTCGAGGCGCCCACGAAGCTGTTCGAGATCGGCTGGTCCTGGTCGGTGGTGGAGCAGGCCCCCGACATCCTCGACGTCTCCGACACCTCCACGCAGCGCACGGGCCGCGCCGAGGACGCCCCCTACCTCTACTTCACCGTGGTCGCCCTGGAGGCCATCACGACCCTGTTCTCCCCGAGGGTCATGCGCCGCAACCTCCTCACCGAGGAGGAGCAGCGCCTCGGCCAGTCCCTCCAGCTGCGCATGGACGTCACCCGCCGCTACTGGGCCATGGTCGCCTCCTTCGGCGGCGGCTCCAAGTGGCCGCTCGAAGACGTCCCCTGGCGCACCACCGACGGCCTGGAGTACGACTACTACAGCCTCCTGGTCTGCGCGGTCGCCACCGACACCTTCGGCGCCTCCCGCGGCGGCGACGACGACCTCATCCGCCTCGGCGACGTCCTGGTCGAACTCGCCAACCGCGGGCGCATCACCCGCCGCCCGCTCACCGAGGACCGCGCGATCGAGATGCACTTCCCGGGCGTGAAGGCCGAACTGGCCGGCATCGAGAAGCTCCAGGGGCCGGCCATGGTCTGGAACATGGTCGACTTCGCACCCCTGCTGCTCAAGCGCCTCTACCACGCCGCGGGCCTGCTGGTCACCATCGAGTCCCGCGCCGAACTGCTCGAAGTGGCCGACCTCGTGTGGGACCACCTGGCGCGCAGGCGCATCCGCGACGGCGAGGCCTCGCGGCTGTGGGA
This sequence comes from Glycomyces harbinensis, assembly GCF_900101745.1. Classification (GTDB taxonomy): domain Bacteria; phylum Actinomycetota; class Actinomycetes; order Mycobacteriales; family Micromonosporaceae; genus Glycomyces; species Glycomyces harbinensis. The sequence goes on from NZ_FNAD01000017.1 coordinate 72,661, forward strand.
CCAGCCCAAGCAGGTCTACGGGGAGCTGCGCCACTGGTTCGGCGACCCGTCCTGGCACTTCACCATCCGCGTGGTCGAGGCGATGGTGCTCGCCGCCCAGTTCGCGACCTCCGAGCCGGCCCGCTCGCGAAACCTGGAGAACCTCGCGCACGAACTCCTCGTCGAGGCCGAGCACATCTACGACCAGGAGCTGCTGCGCGGCTCGGCGAACGCCGGACCCGCACTGGCGCAGGAGATCCGCTCGGTGGGCCTGACCATCCGCCACGCCAAGGACGTCGTCGACGAGCGTCCCGGCACCGCCTTCTCGCTCGGCGTCAAGGCCCTCATCGACCTCGACCGGCTCATCGCGGCCGGCCGCGACGCCGAGACCGGAGTGTGACGATGCTGCTGTTCGCGACCTCGGACAAGGGGGGCACGGGGCGCTCGGTCTCCTCGTGCAACCTGGCCTACCGCCGCGCTCTCCAGGGCAGCAACGTGTGCTATGTGGACTTCGACTTCGGCTCGCCCACGGCCGGTGCGATCTTCGCCATCGACGACCTCTCCCACGGCACCTACGGCAACGGCATCCACGAGTACCTCCAGGACCTCGCCTCCGAGCCCGAGCGCCACTCGGTGTGGGCCGAGAGCGACCGCGTCGAACTCCAGGCCCGGCCCGACGGCGCGGGCGACCTCGTCCTGTGCCCCGGCGACGCCGACGGCTCGGAGTTCCCCGGCGACGAGACCACCGTCGACCGCTGCGTCGACCTCCTCCAAGAACTCTCGCGCGAGTTCGACCTCGTCATCGTCGACCTGAGCGCGGGCCGCTCGCACGCCACCGAGATGGTCATGGCCGCCACCGCCCGGCCCGAGCTCGCGAACCTGCCCTGGCGCTGGATCGTCTACCACCGCTGGACCAAGCAGCACGTGCTCGCCGCCCACTCGCTCGTCTACGGCGAGCGGGGCCTGGTCGAGACCAGCAAGGGCCTCGGCGACGACTACCAGCGCAAGCTCCTGGCCTCGATCCGCTACGTGCGCACGGCCGTCGTCGACCCCGACGGGGCCGACCTGTCCGGCCTCAAGCCCACGCAGGTGCGCTGGCTGCGCAAGATCGACGCCGACCTGCACCAGATGGCCGCGCGCCTCAAACTCGGGCGCATGAACCTGCTCGGGTCGGTCCCGCTCGACCCCGTGCTCCAGTGGCGCGAGCAGATCATCACCGACGCCGACACCGTCACGCTCGACATCGCCAACCAGGAGACCGTCAAGGCCTTCTCGGAACTGGCCGTGCGCTCCGCCGAGGAGCTGTTCGTGCCGGGCCTCGAAGCCATCGCCCGCGGCATCGAATGAGGTGGATCGCATGACCTACGAGGAGACCAGCGCCAAGCAGCGCACCGAGCGCTTCGGCATGTCCCACCTGTCGATCGAGGTCGGGCACCTGTACGCCGACGACCTCGCCCGGCCCGACACCCTCAAAGAGGAGATGGCCTCGGCCGCCGCCTGGGTCCACGGCACCACCGAGGCCCTGACCAAGCGCCTCGGCGGCCGCACGCCCCGCGTGAGCACCTGCTACCTCGTGGACGACTACTTCCACGAGGGCCTGCCCTCGCCCGAGAAGCTCATCAGCGTCGTCACCGAGGCCGCCGCCGACGCGGGGCTGCGCATCGACTACCTCGCCCGCGAGTCCGCGTGCGCCCAACTGGGCCCGCTGGACCTGGCCGGTCTCGTGGCCGACCGGATCGTGTTCGAACCGCCGCCGGGCACCAACGGCTCGCGCCCGCCGGTGTCGCGCTCGGGCTGGCTGTGCAACGGCGTCCCCAGCCCCAAGCCCAAGCGCGTCGCGATGGGCGCCGCCGACCAGTGGGTGCCGCCGAGCCAGAACTCCCGGCGCGAGCACTCGGTGTTCCTCGACGTCGAACTGTGGAACGACACCGCGGAGGGCCGCCGCTGGTCGTGCCCGATGCTCGCCGCGGTCTGGCAGCTGCTGCGCCTCGGCGTGCTGCGCAACGGGGGACGGCGCATCGGCGTGCCCGAACCGGTCGAGGCGGTCGTGCCCGTCGAGCACGGCCACGACCCCGACCGGGCCCTGTCGGCCCGCTTCCCCGAGACGTGGGGGGCGATGCCGCCGATCCTCCAGCTGAACGCGAAGGCGTTCCCGTTCCCCGCCTACCGCACCGTCTCGGTCCTGTCGGTGGACTTCCTTGAGGTCGAGCACGCCGTCCGCGTCATCTGCGGCGCGGTCCGCACCGACGCGGGCGCGGTCGAGTCGATCCGCAAGTCCGCCGAACGCGAGGGCATGACCCTCCCGGCCGAACTCGTCGACCGGCTCACCTACATCTTCCAAGGGCCCCTTTAGGCCTCACCGGTAGTACGGGTCGCCGGCGCCGCCGGTCTGGCGCTGGCGCTGCTCCATCATGTCGAGCATCTGCGCGGCGATGTCGGCCGCGCCGTAGTCGATCTGCGAGCGCACCCGCTCGGTCATGGACCGCCACTGGCTGGTCAGGCCCGGGCGCCGCTCCAGCGAGTCCCACATGAACTCCAGGTCCCGCGAGGTCCGCGCGCCCGCCGACCACAGGTGCAGCAGGTGGTCGACGACGGGCCGCAAGGTCCGCAGCGTGTGCCGCGGCTCCTCGCCGATCTTCGCCAGCGCGATCCGGGCCGCGACGGCGCTGAGCAGCCAGTCGTGGACGGCCAGGTCCTCGGCCGCCGCGGCCACGTGCTCGGGCTCGATCAGCCCGGTCACCATGCTCATGCGCCGCCGGTCGGTGCCGACCAGGCGGAACGCGACGGCGTTGCCCGAGCCGGGGTCGGCGATCGCGGCCCACCGCAGCCGGGTCGAGCCGGTCTTGATCGGGGGGCGCTGGTCGAGCACGGACCGGGAGAGCACGTCGGTGATGGAGTGGCGCGCGATCGCGGCCGCGTCCAGGAGCCCGGCGCGGTCGCGGCGGCCTTCGGCGACGAGGAACCCCTCGGCGAGGCGCCGGGCCTCGAAGTTCCCGATCGTCTCCAGGGTCCCGGGCCGGGCCAGGTAGTACGACCAGGGCATCCGCCGCGGATGCTGCGGGGGCGAAATCGCGGTCCACGACGAGCCCTGGAGCAGGTGCCCGCCGGTCAGGACCGCCCGCGAGCAGACGGTGCCCACGGCCCTCACGGTGCCGTTGGCGGCCTCCCCATCGGTGTGCCGGTTGCCCGGCTTGGGGCCCAGCGGGAGCCGGCAGTCGACGCCGTGCAGGAGCGTCGCCGACGAGGTGTGCGGGACGGGGCGGGCCCACTGCACGACGGTCTCGCCGACGGCGAGCGACAGGGCCGCCTTCGCCTCCTCGGGCGTGAGCGGGCGCGAGTGCGGCAGCAGTCCGGTGTGGATCTCACCGACGATCAGCATGGGCGTCACTTCCCTCTTCGGGCCAAAGGCTCTGCGGCGCGCGTTCGAGCTAGTCGCGCTCCCGGTGCTCGGTGATGGCCAGTCCGTGGCCGTCCGGGTCGCGGAACGCCGCGGCGCGCATCTGGTAGTTCTTGCCCAGCAGGGCGGTGCGCGGCAGGTGCAGGAACTCGACGCCGGCCTCGTTCATCTCCGCGAACGTCGCGTCGATGTCGCCGACCTCGAAGGTCAGGTGCATGACGCCGGTCTCGCCCGGGGGCGCGTCGGGCCGCTCCCACAGCAGGATCTTCCCGAACCCGGCGTCGAGCACGGCCGCTTCGTCGGTCTGGTCGGCGACCTGGAGTCCGAGTGCGTCCGTGTAGAACTCGACGGACCGCTGGAGGTCGGCGACGACCAGGGTGGCCGCGACGTCGGTGACGTCGGTGCCTCCGAGCCGCTGCTCCGACAGGAGCAGCGCGGCCAGGTCCTCGGCGAGGCTGCGGCCTTCGGCCGAGTCGCGGGGGCGCGGCGGCGTCGGCGACTTGAGCCGGGTGACGGCTTCGGCGATGGGGCCCTTGGCGGGCGGCGTCTCGTCGGTCTTCGGCGCGACGGTCACCTCGTCGCCGCCGACCTGCTCGGTCGGCAGCGTGAACGCCCCGGCGACCGGGGGGTCGGCGGGGCGCGGCGCCGATTCGGCGACGGCCGACGACGCGGCGGGCGGCTCCGACCCGGGTTCGGCTTCGTGCTCGGGTTCGGTTTCGGGCTCGGCGATCGGCCACACCCGCTCGGGTACGGCCGTGAACGGCCGCACCAGTTCGGGCTCGGGGTCGGTGTCCCCGAGGGGGCGCACCGGTTCGGTGAGGCGCGGCGGCGCCGTCTGCTCCGCGGCCACCGTCGCGGGGACCTCGTCCGGTCGCGGCGGCTCCGGTGCGATCGCCTCCGGCGCGGCCCTCTCAGGCTCGGCGGGCGCGGCCTCGGCCGCACGCGACTCGGCTTCGGGCGCGACAGTCTCGGAAGTCGCCACAGGCTCCGGAATGCTCGCCTCGGGCGCTTTCGCCTCGGGCGCAGCCGAAGCCGCTGGCCTGACCGGCTCGGGTCCGGGCCGCGTCTCCGCTTCGGGCTGCGGGGCGGGCTCGAACAGGTCGTCGAGCGCCTCCATCGTGCCCGGGGCCTTCGCGGCGGCGGGCCGAGGCGGGTCGTCCTCGACGATGAGGTCCTCGAGCCGGTGCTGCCCGATGAGCGGCGGGGCCGGGACCGGCTGCGGGAAGCGCCGCGCCGAATGCTCCACGGTGAAGAACGCGATGCAGCCGGCGAGGCACACGAACGCGAGCACGGCGATGCCCATGCTCTGCGCACCGATCGCCATCGAGGTGAAGAAGAACGCCAGAATCAGTAAAGTGATGGCACCGATCGCGCGCGAGGTCCGCCATCGCATCCGGCGGTCGGCGTTGAGGATCGTCCCGATCGCCTCGCCGCCCGCGGCGTGGTGCTGGCGCGAGTGCAGGTCCTTCATGGCGTGCTGGTTGATCGCCCACCACCGGGCCTCGCGCTGGCGGCGCTGCTGGTCCATCATGAGCCGCTGCTGGCGCAGCTGCTCGGCGGTGGCCCCCCGGGCCGCGGGCTGGCGCACCCCCCTGGGCATCGCCTTGGCCGGCTGGGCCTTGCGGGCGCCGCCGGTCTTGGCGCCGCCCTTCGCGGCGGTGCCCTTCGCGCCGCCTCGGGCGGCCCCGCCTTTCGCGGCGCCTCTGCCGGGCGCCTTGGAAGGCCGGGGGGCCGGCCGTGGGGGTTGGCTGCCACGTGCCATCGGGGACACCTCATCCACAACTGGGAGAACCGGGTTGCAACGTGAATCGTACGTGGGTGAGGCAACAGACACAACATCGCTTAGGATGACAGCCACAATCCGACAGTCTCTTCCGAGGAGTTCTCCGTGGCCCAGCAGCGCACGCTCGTGTTGATCAAACCCGACGCCGTACGGCGCGGGCTCGTCGGCGAGGTCCTGGCCCGTCTGGAGCGCAAGGGGCTGGTCATCGAGCAGCTGCGGATGCGGACGATGGACGCGCCGCTCGCGGACGCGCACTACGCCGAGCACGTCGGCCGGGAGTACTACGAGGGCTTGAAGACGTTCATGACGTCGGGTCCGCTGGTGAGCCTGGTCGTCTCGGGCGACGAGGCGATCCCGGTGGTGCGCAAGCTGGCCGGTGCCACGGACGGGCGCAAGGCCGAGCCGGGGACGATCCGCGGCGACCTGTCGGTGTCCAACCAGCAGAACCTGATCCACGCCTCGGACGCCGAGGAGTCGGCCAAGCGCGAGATCGACCTCTGGTTCGCCGCTTAGACCACGGGGTGCGATGGGCGCACCGCTGACGACGTTGGCAGCAGTGCGCGGCCCGTGACCCTACGCGCCGGCGGCGCTCAGGCGAGTCCCGCCAGCCTCGGCGCACCCGGGCGGGTGAGCGCGGCCAGGTCGGCCGGGGTGTCGATGTCGAGCGGGTCGCCCGGGCAGGGGATCTCGCGGACCAGGGACGCGTTCGCGGCCAGGAAGTCGCGCGCGCCCCGGTCCCCGACCGCGGTGTCGGCGATGGCCCCCAGATGCTCGCGGGCGAAGTACATCGGATGCCCGCGCACGCCGTCGTAGACGGCGACCGCGATCGCGACGCCCTCCTCGGCGGCGGTGATGAGCCGCCGGACCGCCTCGGCCTCGACGCGCGGCAGGTCGACGAGGGTCACCACGACCCCGTCGTACCGCTCCGGCACGGCGGCGAGCCCGGCCTTGAGCGATGTCGACAGCCCCTGCCCCCAGCGGCGGTTGAGCACCGGCGTGAACGCCTCCGCCGCCGCCGACAGGGCCTGCTCGGCCCCGGCGCCCAGGACCGCCAGGACCTGGCGGCAGCCGCCGTCGCGCAGTGTGGCGACGGCGCGGTCCAGCAGGCTCCGCCCGTCGTATTCGACCAGGGCCTTCGGCTGCCCGAAGCGCCTTCCGGCGCCCGCGGCGAGCACCAGCCCCGCGGTGTTCTTCATGTCGTCCCCCTTCGGTGGACCCGCCCCCCTGGCGGGTCTCGGTCGCACTGGTTCGGCCCGCCGGTTCAGTCGAGGCTGACCGCCAGCGCGAGATCCATCCGGTCGAGGGGGTTGCGCAGGTCGCGCCCGGTGAGCTCCTCCACGCGCCGCATCCGGTAGCGGACGGTGTTCACGTGGAGGTGCAGGCTCAGCGCGCACTGGCGCCACGAGCCGTCGCATTCGAGGAACCGCCGCAGGGTCGGCAGCAGGTCGGAGCGGTGCCGGGCGTCGTACTCGAGGAGCGGGTCGAGCACGCGGGTGCGGAAGGCGCGGCTGACGTCGGGAGGGACGGCAGCCAGGAGCATCCGGTGCGAGACGAGGTGGTCGGGTTCGGCGATGTCGACGCCGCCGGCGCGCGGCTGCGCGAGCGCGGCGGTGTGCCGCGCCTGTTCCAGGGCGCCGCGCAGGCCCTCGGGGGAGCGGACCGGATCGGCCAGGCCGACGCTGACGGCGCCCGACCCGCCCGGGTTCGCGCCCGACAGGACCGCGGCGCAGTGCCGCGCCCACTCCAGCAGGCGGGGCCGCTCGTCGGCGCTCCCGGCCGGGCCCGCGAGGATCGCGACGGTCTCGTCCCCGACCGTGGCCCACACGGCCGCCGGCGGCTGGAGCAGGTTGTCGAAGGGGCCGGCGACGGCCTCGGCGACCACGACCTCGCGCAGCGCAGCGGGCTCGCCGACCGCGGCGATGACGGTGCACCCGCCGCCGACCGGGAGCCCGGCCGAGCGCATCAGGTGCTCGTCGACGCGGCCCTCGCGCAGCGCGCCGATGAGCTCCACGTCGGGGGCCGGGCGCTGCGCCGGGTCGTCGAGTTCGAGCATGAGCAGCGCCGAGAGCTGCTCGGCGACGAGGCGGCGCTCCGGCGGCCACCGCGTGTGGTCGTCGTCGGTGACCAGGAAGCGGCCGGTGTGGATGGTCGAGCCGATGCCGAACACCGAATAGCAGCGGTGGCGGTCGAGCGTCACCTTCACCGGGAGCCGTTCGGCGGCGTGCGCGCGGGCGACGACCGCCGACCGGTCGGCGTCGCTCAAGTCCAGCCCCCCGCGCAGCGCCCGCCCGCTCGGGGACAGCACCAGGCACTCCATGCCCAGCTCGGCGCGGATGAGCTCGAGGATCTGCCCGATCCCGTCGGCCGCGATGAGCCGCCGGTGCCGGTCCAGGAGCGAGGCGAGGTCGCCCGAGCGGCCCACGGACAACCGCTGCACGATCCGCTCGGTGATCTCGGCGAACGCGACCTCGGCGTCCACGGCGAACAGCGGCAGGTCGTGCAGGGCGCACGCGTCCACCAAGTCGGCGGGCACCGCGTGGAACTCGGGGTGGTCGCCCGCGCCGAGCGCCGTCACGCCCGCCTTGATCAGGTTGCGCACGTAGGCGTCCGAGTCCGCTTCGGCCCGGCGCCACATCATCCCGGTGAGCACCAGCTCCCCGCCCGAGAGGTAGCGGCGCGGGTCGTGCAGGTCGGTGGGCACGACCCAGCGGATCTCCCGGTCGAGGTGGTGCTTTCCCGAGACCAGGGTCAATCCCAGCTCGGGCATCTGCAGCAGTGAACGGAGTCGCAAGGTGGCCCCCAGGGGTCCGGCCTTCTCAGGCGGGTCGGGACGCGGTAGGTAAGGCCACCATAGCCCCGCCGCCCCGCCGAGTTTGGACGATCCTCCAGCATTTAACGGCCGGGAAACGAAGGTTTCATAGCGGCCGACCATAGGCCCGGGCCTCGTGTTCGGGCTTCACTTACGGGACCGGCGCGGTTGTGCGACGGTGAGGTGGAGCCGGATCGAACGAGACCTGAACGGGAGGCGCCGATGTGGACGCTGAGGGCGTTCAACGCGATGGACGCCGCCGACGCCGTCCGAGTCCTGACGGCCTGCTGCGCCTCGCAATCCTGGGCCGAGAAGGTCGCCACCGGCCGCCCCTACGGCACGGTCGCCTCGCTCAAGGCCGCCGCGCTCGCCGCGTTCGACGAACTCGACGACGCCGAACTGGCCGTCGCCCACGCCGCCCACCCGCCCATCGGGAAGCCGCGACCCGCCGAGGGCGCCGACTGGTCGCGCGGCGAGCAGTCCCGGGCGCTGGCCTCCGCCGAAGCGGTACGGGCCGAACTCGCCGAGGTCAACGCGGCCTACGAGCACCGGTTCGGGCGGGTCTTCCTCATCTGCGCGACCGGTCTGACCGGCGAGGAGATCCTCGCCGAGGCCAGGCGGCGCCTCGCCGGCGACGACCGGGCCGAAGCGGCCGCGTCCGTCGCCGAACTGCGCAAGATCACGGCACTGCGACTCGACAAGTCCTTCGGCGCCGGACCCGCCGCCACCGCCCCCGGAACCGAGGTGCGGCCGTGAGCTCCGTGTCCTCCCACGTCCTCGACACCGTCACGGGCCGCCCCGCCGCCGGAGTCCGGCTGACCCTGCTCCGCGCCGACGCCGACGGCCGCATGCGGGAAGTCCGCTCGGGCGAGACCGACGCCGACGGCCGCGTCCCGGCCTGGCCCACCGAACCGGGCGCCCACCGCCTCCGCTTCGACACCGGCGCCTGGTTCGCCGCCCGCGACACCCCCGCCTTCTACCCCGAAGTCGAGGTCGCATTCACCGTCGACGACGGCCACTGCCACGTGCCGCTGCTGCTCAGCCCCTTCGCCTACACCACGTATCGAGGTAGCTAGATGCCGAACGACAGTCCCTTCACCTTGGGCCCCAACAGCTACGGCAAATCCGGAGTGCGCCTCGTCCACGTCGGCCGCGACAGCGCCCGCCACGAGATCCGCGACCTCACCGTCCACACCGCGCTCTCCGGCGACCTCGACGCCACGCACCGCACCGGCGACAACACCGGCGTCCTGCCCACCGACACGCAGAAGAACACCGTGTACGCGTTCGCCCGCGACGGCATCGGCCCCGCCGAAGCCTTCGCCGAACGCCTCGCCCGCCACTTCGTCGACCGCACCCCCGCCATCACCGACGCCCGCGTCGGCATCGAAGAACACGCCTGGACCCGCCTCGGCCGGCACTCCTTCACCCGCGGCGAAGGCGGCGAACTGCGCACCGCCGACGTCCACTACGACGGCCAGACCGCCGCCGTCGCCTCCGGCATCCGGGACCTCCTCCTGCTCAACACCACCGACTCGGCGTTCCGGGGCTTCCGCACCGACGAGTACACGACCCTGCCCGAGACCGACGACCGCATCCTCGCCACCGCCGTCACCGCGACCTGGACCTACACCGCCGCCCCCGCCTCGTACGACACCGCCTTCGACGACGCCCGCGAAGCACTCCTCGCGGCCTTCGCCGACACCTACTCCCTGTCGCTGCAACAGACCCTCTACGCCGTCGGCGAGCGCATACTGAAAGCGATTCCCGAGGTCGGGGAAGTGCGGCTGTCAATGCCGAACCGACACCACTACCTGTACGACCTCGAGCCGTTCGGCCTCGACAACCCCGGCACGGTCTTCCAGGCGGGGGACCTGCCGTACGGACTCATCGAAGGCACGGTCCGAAGGGAGGCGACATGACGACGCCCGCCTTGACCGCACCCGCCTTCCACCGGCCCGCCGACCTCGCCGACGCGCTCGCCCACCTCGCCGAGCACCCCGGCGCCGTGCCGATCGCGGGCGGCACCGACCTCATGGTCGCCGTCAACTACCGCCGCGCCCGCCCCGAGGCGATGCTCGACCTCACCGGCCTCGCCGAACTGCGCGCCTGGAGCGACGAGGGCGACGCGATCCGCATCGGCTCCGGTGTGCCCTACGCGCGGATCGTCGCCGAACTCGCCACCGTCCTGCCCGGCCTCGCCGCCGCGTCCCGCACCGTCGGATCCCCGCAGATCCGCAACCGCGGCACGCTCGGCGGCAACCTCGCCACCGCCTCGCCCGCCGGCGACGGGCACCCGCCGCTGCTCGCGTGCGGCGCGCGGATCACCATCGCCTCCACCGCCGGGACCCGCACCGTCGCCGCCGACGCGTTCTTCACCGGCCCCAAACGCAGCGTCCTCGAACCCGGGGAACTCATCACGGCCGTCACCGTGCCCAAAGCCGCAGGGCCGCAGCAGTTCCTGAAAGTCGGCACCCGCAACGCCATGGTGATCGCGGTCTGCTCGTTCGCCCTCAGCCTCGACCTCGACGCCCGCCGCCTCGGCACCGGCATCGGCTCGGCCGGGCCCGTGCCGCTGCGCGCGAGGGAGGCCGAGCGGATCGACCTGCCGTGGGCGGACCCGCGCCGCTTCGACGACGCGCTGGCCGCCGAGTTCGGCCGCCGCGTCGCCGCCGCGGCCTCGCCGATGGACGACGTCCGCGGCACCGCCGACTACCGGCGCCACGCGCTGGCGGTGTGCGCGGCGCGCGCGCTGCGCCGCGTGTGGGCGGCGGCGCACACCGAGGGGAGCGGGCGATGAGCGAGGGAATGCGGGTGCGGATGCGCGTCGACGGGGCCGAGATCGCGGCCGACGTCGACCGGCCCGGGGAGAGCCTGCTGACGAGTCTGCGCGACCGGCTCGGGCTGACCGGTTCCAAGAACGCCTGCGAGCAGGGCGAGTGCGGGTCGTGCACGGTCCTGCTCGACGGGCTGCCGGTGTGCGCGTGCCTGGTCGCGACCGCGCAATGCGAAGGGCGCGAGGTGAAGACGGTGGTGGGGGCGGTGCCGCGGCCGGTGCGCGACGCGTTCGTCGCCTGCGGGGCGGTCCAGTGCGGGTTCTGCACGCCGGGGCTGCTCGTGTCGGTCGCGGACCTGCTCGACCGCGAACCCGACCCCGACGACGCGCTGATCCGCGAGGCGCTCGCGGGGAACCTGTGCCGGTGCACGGGTTACGAGAAGATCATCGAGGCGGTGCACGTCGCGGCCGAAGCGATGTCAGACGGGGTGCCCCGGGTACCCGCCCGTTCCCACCTTCACCACAACCAGTGGATAAATGTCACCACCTTCCCACGTGGCGACGCCGAAACCGGGGAGGACACGCCGTGAACGCGATCGTGATCGAGAACACCGCCATCGCCACCGTCGACGCCGCCGGCACCGAGCACGCCTCCGGCCACCTCATCATCGAGGACGGCCTCATCACCGCCGTCGGGCCGGGGCCCGCGCCCGAAGGCGCGCTGCCCGACCGCGCGCAAAGGATCGACGGCTCCGGGTGCCTCGCCACGCCCGGCCTGGTCAACACCCACCACCACCTCTACCAGTGGGCCACCCGCGGCCACGCCGCCGACCACACCCTCTTCGAATGGCTCACCGACCTCTACCCCGTGTGGGCGCGCCTGCGGCCCGAGCACGTCCAGGCCGCCAACACGGCCGGGCTCGCATGGCTGGCCCTCTCCGGCGCCACCACCGTCGCCGACCACCACTACGTCTACCCCGCCGGCCAGGCCGCCGACCTCGTCGACGTCCAGATCGCGGCCGCCGCCCAAATCGGCCTGCGCCTCCACCTCGCCCGCGGCTCCATGGACCGCGGCGTGAGCGACGGCGGCCTGCCGCCCGACCACATCGTCGAAGACCTCGACGCCGCACTCGATGCGACCGCCGACGCCGTCGACCGCCACCACGACCGGTCCCCGGGCGCGATGCTCCAGATCGCCGTCGCCCCCTGCTCCCCGTTCTCGGTCTCCACCGAACTCCTCCGCGAAGCCGCCGCACTCGCCCGCGACAAGGGCGTCCGCCTCCACACCCACCTGTGCGAGACCCTCGACGAGGCCGACTACTGCCGCCGCGTCCACGGCTGCGACCCCGTCGAGTACATGGACAAGGTCGGCTGGATCGCCCCCGACACGTGGCTCGCCCACGCCGTCCACCTCGACGCCGACGCCCAGCGCCGCCTCGGCGCCGCCGGCACCGGCGTCGCCCACTGCCCCTCCTCCAACGCCCGCCTCGGCACCGGCCTCGCCGACGTCCCCGCGATGCTCGCCGCCGGCATCCCCGTCGGCCTCGGCGTCGACGGCGCCGCCAGCCAGGAGGCCGGGCACCTCGGCGAGGAACTGCGCCAAGCGCTCTACACCGCCCGCCAGCTCCACGGCCCGCACGCCATGGACGCGCGCACCGCACTGCGCCTGGGCACCATCGGCGGCGCGACGATCCTCGGACGCGACGACCACCTCGGGTCCCTCGAAGCCGGCAAGCAGGCCGACATCGCCCTGTGGGACCTCACCGGCCTCGGCCACGCCGGGATCGCCGACCCCGTCACCGCCCTCGTCCTCGGCCCCGCCGCCCCGCTGCGGCTGCTCACCGTCGCCGGACGGCCCGTCGTCGAACACGGCGAACTGCGCACCGCCGACACCGCGGCGCTCGCCCGCGGCCTCGCCGCCGCGAGCGCGAACCTCAGGGAGGCCCCCCGTGCCTGAGCCCACGACTCCGACCCCGCCGCGCAGGGCAGCCGGCGGGGTCGGGACCCACCCGGCCGCCCCGGCCGGGCCGCGCCCGCACGCCGCCGGCGTCGGCACCAGCCCCGCCCGCCCCGAAGCCGAAGCGAAAGTCAACGGCGCCTTCGACTACGCCTCCGACCTCCACTTCGACGGCATGTTGTGGGGCCACACCCTCCGCAGCCCGCACCCCAGCGCCGGAATCCGCGCCGTCGACACCGCGCCCGCGCTCGCCCTCCCCGGCGTCCACGCGGTCCTCACCGCCGCCGACGTCCCCGGGAAGCTCCACTACGGACTCATCGACGCCGACCAGCCCGTCCTCGCCGCAGGCGAAGTGCGCTACCAGGGCGAGCCGGTCGCGATCATCGCCGCCGACACCCTCGACACCGCCCGCCTCGCGGCCGAGGCGATCCGCGTCGACTACGAAGTGCGCGAACCGCAATGCGACCCGCAGGCCGCCGTCGACGCCGGGAACCACTTCCGGTACCAGCCCGTCCGCCTCGGCGAACCCGTCACCGCCGAAGCGGCCGTGATCATCGCCCGCGAGTACACCGTCGGCATGCAGGACCAGGCGCCCCTCGGCCCCGAATCCGGTGCGGCCGTTCCCACCGGCGACGGCGGCGTCCGCCTGCACGTCGCCACCCAGTGGCTCCACTCCGACCTGGAGCAGCTCGCCCCCTGCCTCGACCTGGAACCCGACCGCATCCACATGGTCATGGCCGGGATCGGCGGCGCTTTCGGCGCCCGCGAGGACCTGTCCGTCCAGGCGCACATGGCGATGCTCGCGCTCGCCACCGGCCGGCCGGTGAAGATGATGTACGACCGGGCCGAGTCCTTCCTCGGCCACGTCCACCGCCATCCCGCGCGCATGCGCTACGAGCACGGCGCCGACGAGCACGGGCGCCTGGTCTACGTCAAGGCCCACATCGTCCTCGACGGCGGCGCCTACGCCTCCACCACCGACGCGGTCGTCGGCAACGCCGCCTCACTCGCCGTGGGGCCCTACGAGGTCGAACACGTCGCCATCGACGCCTGGGGCGCGCGCACCAACAACCCGCCGTGCGGGGCCATGCGCGGCTTCGGCGGCGTCCAGACCTGCTTCGCCTACGAGTCCCAAATGGACGCCCTTGCCGAGGCGCTCGGCCTCGACCCCTTGGAGATCCGCCGCCGCAACGCCGTAGCCCAGGGCTCCAGGCTCATCAACGGCCAGATCATCGACGCGCCGTCGCCAGCCGCACCCGCCGTCGTCGGCTCCGACGCCGTTCCCCAGGCGGGCACCGCCCCGAGCCCCGCACCCCCGGGCGCGGCCGGCGCCGACGCCCGCCCCTTCTCGCCGCTCGCCGACATGATCGACCGCATCAGGGAGATCCCCGTCCCCGCGATCCCCGCCGCGCGCGACATCCTCGACCTCCCCGGCGGCACCGGCAACACCACGCACGGCGAAGGCGTGCGCCGCGGCGTCGGCTACGGCGTCGGCCTCAAGAACGTCTGCTACTCCGAAGGCTTCGACGACTACTCGACCGCCCGCATCCGCCTCGAACTCGAAGACGGCGAACCGGTCGCCACCATCCACACCGCCGCCGCCGAAGTGGGGCAGGGCCACTGGAACCTCCAGACCCAGATCGTCCGCACCGAACTGGGCGTCGACCGCGTCCGCCTGGCGCCCAACGACACGAAGGTCGGATCGGCCGGATCCTCCTCCGCCTCCCGCCAGTCGTACATGACCGGCGGCGCCGTCAAAGCCGCCGCCGAAGCCGCCAGAGCACTGTGGACCGACCGCGATCTCGCCGACGGCCCGATCGAAGCCACCCGCGTCTTCCGCCACCGCGCCACCAAACCCATGGACGCCATCACCGGCCAAGGCGACTCGCACGTCCAGCTCGCACTGTGCGTCCACCGCGCCACCGTCGACGTCGACGTGGAACTCGGCCTCGTCAAAGTCGTCGACCTCACCTGCGTCCAAGACGTCGGCAAGGCCATGAACCCCAACGCCCTCGAAGGCCAGATCCACGGCGGCACCGCCCAAGGCCTCGGCCTCGCCGTCATGGAGGAACTCGTCACCGTCCGCGGCGAGGTCAAGAACGCCTCCTTCACCGACTACCTCATCCCCACCATCCTCGACATGCCGCCGATGCGCCTGCACATCGTCGAGAACGCCGACCCCGAAGCGCCCTACGGCCTCCGCGGCGCCGGCGAACCGCCCACCCTCTCGTCCACCCCCGCGATCGTCGCCGCGATCCGCGACGCCACCGGACTGGCGCTCACCCGCGTGCCGGTCAGGCCCGAACACCTCACCACCGGGAGGCCGTCATGAGGGACATCGCCGCAGCGCTCCGCGCCTGGATGAGCGAAGGACGGCCCTTCGCGCTGGCCTCGCTGGTCGGCGTCTCCGGCTCCGCACCGCGCCCGCTCGGCACCGCGCTCGCCGTCGACGCCGAGGGCGCGGCCCTCGGCGGCGTCTCGGGCGGCTGCGTCGAAGCGGCCGTCTACCTCCGCTGCCGGGAAGTCCTCGACGACGGCGCGCCCGTGGTCGAATCCTTCGGCTACACCGACCAGGACGCCTTCGCGATCGGGCTCACCTGCGGCGGCTCCATGGACGTCCTCATCGTCAAGGTCGATCCCGGCGACACCGCCATCGCCGCCGCCCTCGACGCGATCATCGCCGGGGAACCGGTCTCGCTCGTGCGCGCCGTCCAGGGCCCGGACCTCGGTGCGGCCGTGGCCATCACGAGCCACGGCTTCACGGGGAGCCTCGACCTCGACGGGACCGCGCTGCCGGCGACTTCAGGCCGAGCCGGACGCTTCGCCGTCGAGGTCCACACCCCGCCGCCCCGGCTCCTCGTCTACGGCGCGGTCGACTTCGCGGCGCCGGTCGTCAGGATCGCCAAGCAGCTCGGCTTCCACGTCACCGTCTGCGACGCGCGCGCCGTCTTCGCCACCGACATCCGCTTCCCCGAGGCCGACGAGGTGATCGTCGACTGGCCCCACCGCCACTTCGACCAGATCACCGCCGACGCGCAGACCGCCGTGTGCGTCCTGACCCATGACGAGAAGTTCGACCTCCCGCTCCTCGAACGCGCCCTCGTCTCCGAGGCGGGCTACATCGGGGCCATGGGCTCGCGCGCCACCCACCGCGACCGCCTCGCGCGACTCCACGAAGCGGGCGTGGACGACACCGCGATCGCCAGGCTCCGCTCGCCGATCGGCCTCGACCTCAACGGCCGCAACGCCGACGAGACCGCACTGTCGATCCTCGCCGAGATCATCGCCGTCCGCAATCGAGCCGCCGCCGGATTCCTCACCGGAGCCGAAGGCCCCCTTCACCACTGAACTGAAGACCGCAGCACCGCCGAACATCCGCACCGGCCCATGTGAAAGGAGCAACCGAACTGCGACCGCACCGCCGAGACAGGCTGCACCGGCGAGGCCGGGCGGCCCGAACCGCACCGGCCACCGCAAGCCACGCAAGCCGCCGAAAGGAACCAGAACCGCTGACCGCACCACTCGCTACAAGCCACTGCCCGGGCAGGTGAGACCGCCGAATCGCATTAGCAGCCGCAGACCACATCAGCCCACCGGGACCAACGACCGAACGGCCGACCGCAACACCTGAACCGCACCGGCCAGGCCGGGCGACCCGAACCGCACCGGCCACCGCAAGCCGCACCCGTCCACAGGAAGGAACTGGCGAACCGCCGACCGAACCACCCGATACGAGCCGCACCGGCCCAGGCAGGTCGCACTGCCGAGTCGCACCAGCAGCCGTAGACCGCAGCGGCCCACCGGAACTGTCGACCGAGCGCCGACGCAACACCCGAATGGCGCTGACTGCTACGGGGCCGTATCGACCCGGGTGGCCCGAACCCTCCAACTGCACCAGCCTCCGCAAGCGGCACCGCCCACCGGAACCAACGACCGGCCTGGCGACGCGACACTCGAACCGAACCGACCGCACCACCCGACATGAGCCGCACCGACTCGGGCGGACCGAACCGCCGAACTGCACCAGCCGGCTCGGGCCGCTCCGGCCCACCGGAACCAACGGCCGAATCGCCGACCGCGATGCCCGAACCGCACCGATCCGGAGCGGACCGCGCGGGCCTGGCGGAACGCACCACCGAACCGACCGCACCATCCGCTACGAACCGCACCGACCCGGGCGGCACGAACCGACGACCGCACCAACCGCAGACTGCACCGGTCAACCGGAACCAACGATTGAACTGCCGACCGCGACGCCTGAACTGCACCGGCTCGGCGCGGACCGTGCAGGCCGCATGGCTCCCAGCGGAGCGCACCACCGAACCGACCAGCAGACCACCCGATACGAACCACACCGGCTCGGAGCGGACCGAACAGTGAAGGAGCCCGACATGGTCCACATGTTCCTCAACGGAGGCGGCATGAAAGGCGGCAACCTCCACCACCTCATCGGCGGCGCGCCCTTCGTCGGCCCCGCCAAGACCCTCCCGCTCTACCGGCTCCACTCCGTCGGCGACGACCATCCGGCCCTGCAAGCCGCGCCCGAGGGCGAAGGCGCCTCCATCGAAGGCGAGCTCTACGACATCGACCTCGCCGTACTGCGAACCTCCCTACTGCCGGCCGAACCGGCCGACCTCGAACTCGGCGTCGTCGGGCTGGACGACGGCACCGAAGCCCTCGGCATGCGCCTGCGCGACGACTGCGCCGACCTGCCCGAACTCGTCGACATCACCGACCACGGCTCCTGGCGCGCCTACAACGCCGCGAAATCAGGCCCCGATGTCACCGCATCGGACTGAGGCCGTCGCCGCGGCCTCACCACCGGCCGTCCCGTCCGGCCGTGCCAGCGGAAACGAGCCGCCCGCCGCCGCGGATGCATCCAAATCCGCCCTCGCCAGTCCGACCACCGGTGCACCCAGCGCCGCCCTCACCAGCGCCGCCGTGAACCCCTCCGCAGCCGCCCCTGCCCTGCGGAGCCCGGGAGCCCTCGGCCCGTCCCACCTCCCTCCGCTGCAATCGGATGGCAACCTGGAGTCACCATGATGACCGACCCCTACGACATTTCCGCTCCAGTCGTCTACGACCTGGTACTCCGCTCCCGCCGCACCGTCCTGCCCGACGGCGAACGGCCCGCCGCCGTCGCGATCGCCGGCGAGCACATCGCCGTCATCGGCGACTACGACGAACCCATCGCCGCCCGCCGCACCACCGACCTCGGCGACCTCGCCCTCCTGCCCGGCCTCGTCGACACCCACGTCCACATCAACGAACCCGGCCGCACCGAATGGGAAGGCTTCGCCAGCGCCACCAAAGCCGCCGCCGCCGGCGGCGTCACCACCATCATCGACATGCCGCTCAACAGCCTCCCGCCCACCGTCGACACCGGCGCGCTCGCCGCCAAGCGCGCCGCCGCGAAAGGCCGGACCTGGATCGACGTCGGCTTCTGGGGCGGCGCGATCCCCGGCAACGACGCCGAACTCAAGAGACTCCACGACGCGGGCGTCTTCGGCTTCAAATGCTTCACGGCCCCATCGGGAGTCGACGAGTTCCCGCACCTCGACACCGCCGGGCTGCACCGCGCCTGCGCCACCGTCGCGTCCCTCGGCGCACTCCTCATCGCCCACGCCGAAGACCCCGCGCACCTCCGCGAACCGGACACCGCGCCGAGCTTCGACCGGTTCCTGGCCTCCCGCCCCGCCACCGCCGAGACCAGCGCCGTCAGCGAGGTCATCGCCGCCGCCCGCGCCACCGGCGCCCGCGTCCACCTCCTCCACCTGGCCGCCGCCGACGCCCTCGACCTCGTCCACCGGGCCCGGCTCGACGGCGTGCGGATCACCGCCGAGACCTGCCCCCACTACCTCGCGCTGACCGCCGAGCAGATCCCCGACGGCGCCACCGCGTTCAAATGCTGCCCGCCCATCCGCGGCGAGGCCAACCGGGAAGCCCTGTGGGCCGGCCTCATCGACGGACGCATCGACATCGTCGTCTCCGACCACTCGCCCAGCCCCGCCACCATGAAGACCGGCGACTTCGCGACCTCCTGGGGCGGCATCGCCTCACTCCAGATCGGCCTTCCCGTGACATGGACCGAGGCGAGCACCAGAGGGCTCGCCCTCACCGACCTCGCCCGGTGGATGGCAAGCGGACCCGCCGACCTCGCCGGACTCGACCGCAAGGGCCGCATCGCAACCGGCGCCGACGCCGACCTCGTCGCCTTCGACCCCGACGCCGAGTGGACCGTCCGCGCCGCCGACCTCCACCACCGCCACCCCGTCACGCCCTACGACGGCCGTCGCCTCCGCGGCGCGGTCGCCACCACCTGGCTGCGCGGCAAACCCGTCGACGTCCACGGCCCCCCGCGAGGCCGACAACTGCGAAGGAGCCCACGATGACCGTCCCCCCGCAAGCGACCGAGCCGCACACCGAGACCACCGAGCCGAACGGCCACTGGCCGCTGCCCGACCTCGCCGCCCGCGCCCTCGGCGGCGCCGTCCTCACCGCCAACGACGAATCCTTCGCCGAGAAGGAGCACCTCATCCGGCCCTACCCCGTCCTCCACCAGAGCGCCACCTTCGGACACCGAGGGCAGCTCTACGACGGCTGGGAGACCCGCCGCAGGCGGGAACCGGGCCACGACTGGGCGATCGTCCGCCTCGGCGCGCCCGGCCGCGTCGGCGGCATCGTCGTCGACACCGCCTACTTCACCGGGAACTACCCGCCGGAGGTCTCCGTCGACGCCTGCCGCCTCGACGGACACCCGTCCCTCACCGACCTCGAAGCCGCCGACTGGCACACGCTCGTCCCGCGCTCGACCGCCAAGGGCGACAGCAGGAACGCCTACGACGTCGACTTCCCCGGCCGCGTCACGCACGTGCGCCTCAACCTCCACCCCGACGGCGGCGTCGCGCGCCTTCGCGTCCACGGCACGCCCGTCCCCGACCCGGACGGATTCGCCGACCTCCCCCTCGACCTCGCCGCACTCGTCAACGGCGGCAGCATCCTCGGCGCCTCGAACGCCTTCTACTCCAACCCGGTCGGCGCGATCACGCCCGGGCTCGCGACCAGCCAGGCCGACGGCTGGGAGACCGCCCGCCGCCGCGAACCCGGACACGAATGGCTCGACATCGGCCTCGCCGGCCGCGGCGTCGTGCGCGTCGCCGAACTCGACACGACACACCTCAAGCACAACGCGCCCGGCTGGGCCTCCATCGAGGCGTTCGACGGCGACGAGACCTTCACGCTCCTGCCGCGCACCGCGCTCGTGCCGGACACGCCGCACCGCTTCGTCCTCGACAACGACCGTCCCGCGGTCTCGGTGCGGCTCAACATCTTTCCGGACGGCGGCATGGCACGGGTGCGCCTCTACGGCCGCCTCACCGCGGCGGCGCTGGCCGGGATGCGCGAGCGGTTCGAGGCGCGGTAGCGGTATCCTCCGCGGATGGCCGAACCGACGCAGACGGCGGAGCTGAGCTCCGTGGACGACTTCTTCCGCACCGAGATCCGCACCGGTCGCATCGAGCGCGCGGAGGTCTTCGCGAAGGCCCGCCATCCCGCGTACAAACTCTGGATCGACTTCGGCGAGTTCGGGGTGAAGCGGTCGAGCGCGCAGATCACCGCCAGGTACTCGCCTGAGGAGCTGGTCGGGCGCACGGTGGTGGCGGTGACGAACTTCCCGCCGCGCCAGATCGCCGACTTCATGTCCGAGGTCCTGGTCCTGGGCGTCCCGGTCGAGGGCACGGGTGAAGTGATCCTGTTGGCCCCGGACGCCGAGGCCCCGATCGGTGCGCGAATCGCCTGAACCGCGCCGACGTCACATGACCTCGTGGCGGTCTCAGCGGCACGCCTCGCCGGATTTGCGGCGGCGCCTCGCCGCCGTTCCGCCCCGTAACGCGCACAAGGGAACCCGCTGTTGTTCGAACGATGCCGCGAATGCGCGTCGCACCCGGCGCGTAGTTTTGAATGGGGGGTCCCAGGGTGTCCGTTTTGCCCGGGACCCTCCGTTCACATTGGTCGTCAGTAGCCGTTCTCGGCCACGTTCGCGAGCGGCTCACCCGCCGCGAGCCGGCGGACCTGCTCGCCCACCAGGGGATAGCACCGCTCCGCGAAGCCCTCGACCGCCCCGCCGACGTGCGGGGTGATGAGCGCGCCCTCCAGGCCCCACAGCTCGTGGTCGGCCGGGAGCGGCTCGGGTTCGGTCACGTCGAGCGCGCACCGCAGCCGCCCGGAGGCGACCTCCGCCGTCAGCGCGTCGGTGTCGGCGACCTTGCCGCGAGCGGCGTTCACCAGCAGCGCGCCGTCCTTCATGCGCGCCAGGAACGCCGCGTCCGCCAGGCCCTCGGTCTCGGGGGTCAGCGGCACGATCAGCACCACCACATCCGCCTCGGGCAGCAGGTCGGGCAGGTCCGCGAGGGTCCCGACGCCCGGCCTGGCCGTGCGGGCGATCTTGCGGACCGTCGCGTTCGAGGCCTCGAACCGGCGCGCGATGGCCTCGCCGATCGAGCCCGCGCCGATCATGAGCGCGGTCGCCCCCGAGAGCGACCCCGTCCGCGTCGGCGCCCATTCCCGCGCGGTCTGCTTGCGCGCGAAGCGATCGAATCCGCGGATCGAGGCCAGCGTCGCGGCCAGCACCCATTCGGCGGTCGCCTCGGTGTGGGCGCCGCGGTTGTTGCACAGGAGCACGCCGTCGGGAACGTGCGGAATCCACTGCTCGACACCGGCGCTGAGCAGCTGCACCACTTTGAGCTCGGGCATGTCCTTGAACGTCTGCGCGGGGTTCGGACCCAGGAACGGCGGGACCCAGAGGCTGACTCCGGCGGGGTCGGAAGGGTAGTCCCCGCCTTCGAAGACCTCGACCTCGACGCCGTCGGGCACCGGACCGAGCAGCGCCCTGCCCGCTTCGTGAGCGATCCAGATTTTCATGAGGCCATCGTATGAGGCTCATGTTGCCGGTGTTCCACGCCGACCAGCGGGTGCGAACGGGTCACACCGCCCACGGCCCAGACCGTGCGCAGCGGCCGGCAAGAGCGCGGAAGGCCCATGCGGCCGCGGCTCCAGTCGGCCCCGCCCGAGGCCGTCCACCGACCTGACCGATCGTCTTCAGCTGCGGCGCAGCACCATCCGGAACAGCGCCCCGCCCTCGGGCGCTTCGAGGACCTTGACCATGCCCTTGTGCTCCAGCGCCACGTCCTGCACGATCGCCAGGCCGAGGCCCGCGCCGCCCTCGTCGCGGCTGCGCGACTCGTCGAGCCTCACGAACCGGTCGAAGATCCGGCGCCGCTGCCCGGGCGGCACACCGTTGCCGTCGTCGGCGACGTCGAGGCGCAGCCACTCCGCGTCCTCGACCTCCAACCGCACCGACACCGCCCCGGTGGCGTGCCGCTGCGCGTTCGTCAGCAGGTTGCCCACGGCCCGGGCCAGATGGCCCCGCACGCCCATGACCGACAGGTCCTCCTCAACCTCGAGTCGGACGGGCACCCGGTCCGAGGCGGCCCGGCGCGCGACCTCCTCGCGCACCAGCTCCGTGAACGGCACCTCGACGTGCCGCGGCCGCTCCCCGGCGTCCAGGCGCGCGAGCAGCAGCAGGTCGGCGGCGAGGTCCTGCAGGCGCATCACGTCGCCCAGCGTCGCCTCCAGGTCCAAGAGCTCGGGGTGCTCCTGGGCGATCTCCAACTGCGTCCGCAGGATCGCCAGCGGGCTGCGCAGCTCATGGGAGGCGTCGGCGACGAATCGGCGCTGCTGCGACACCGCGGCGTCGAGCGCCGCCAGCGTCATGTTGGTCGTCGTCGCGAGGCTGTGGATCTCATCGCGGCTCGCGGGCACCGGCACCCGCCGCGACAAGTCGCCGCCGGTGATCTCGATGAGCTCCTTCTGAATCGCCCCCACCGGGCGCAGTGCGCGGCGGGTCACCAGCCAGGTCACGAGCGCGACGACCGCAAGCACCGGCACCAGCGCCCAGAGCATCGTCGCCTCGACGCTGTCGACCGCCTCCTCCTGCGTCTCGAGCGAGGACCCGGTGTAGACCGAGTAGACCCGGCCGTCGGGGGCCGTGGCGGTGATGGCCGCGAACCGGTAGGGCGCATCCTCGTCGGGGACGTCCAGCGTGCGGTAGGCGATGTCCGATCCGACCGAGCCGCCCTCCGCGGTCACGTCGTCGGCATCGGGCGAATCGGTGTCGCCGTCGTCATCGTCGTCCCCGGGCTCGTCGTCATCGTCATCGTCCTGGTCGTCGTCAGTGCTCGGCTCGCTCGCCGTCGGCGCGGGCTGCGGCGCGAAATCGCCGAGCGCCGCGAGGCCGACCAGGTCCTCGCTGGCGGCGACGACATCGCCGTTCGCGTCCACGACCTGTGTGAGCTCGTCGTCATCGGGCAGTTCCAGCGCCGTCGGCGCGGTGCCGGAGGCGAGCTGGCCGGCGATGGAGCGGGAGCTGACCTCGGCGGTGAGTTCGGCGCGGCCGTAGAGGTTGTCGCGCAGCAGCGCCACGATCAGGAACCCGGCCGCGATGAGCGCGACGGCGACGACGAGCGTCGCGCCCACCGTAGTGCGCGCCCGCACCGACTCGGGCTGCCACAGGAGGCGCTTCCCCCTGGAATGCTTCAACGATTCGCGCATCGCCTCGCGCCGCACCTTATCCACCGTTCGCCGCCAACCGGTAGCCCGCGCCGCGCACGGTGGCGATCGAGGTCTTGCCGTACGGCGAGTCGATCTTGCGGCGCAGGTTGGAGATGTAGACCTCCACGATGTTGACGTCGCCGTCGTACGCGAAGTCCCACACGTGGTGGAGGATCTCGGTCTTGGACACGACCTCGCCGGCGCGGCTCGCCAGGTATTCCAGCACCGAGAACTCCTTGGAGGTGAGATCGACCGGCGCGCCCGCCCGGCGGCACGAGCGCGTGGCCGGGTCGACGGTGAGGTCGCCGAACCGCCACACCGTGGGCGCCGCGGACCCGCCCCGGCGCATCATCGCGCGCAGGCGCGCCTGGAGGACCACGAACGAGAACGGCTTGGTCAGGAAGTCGTCGGCGCCGGTGTCGAGGCCCTCGGCCTCGTCGTATTCGCCGTCTTTGGCGGTGAGCATGAGGATGGGCGACGCGATCCCCTCCTCTCGGAGGGTCGCGCACACCTGGTATCCGTTCATGCCCGGGAGCATGATGTCGAGGATGATCGCGTCGTAGCCGCCGGTGCGGGCCATCGACAGACCGGTCCGGCCGTCATGGGCGAGGTCGACCGCGTAACCCTCGGCCGTCAGCCCTGCGGCGACCATCTGGGCCAGCCGCTGCTCGTCTTCCACCATCAGCAAACGCATGTCACGAAGCTTGACACAGCGAACCTGAAGCCAACCTGAAGTCGCCCTGACGGGTCCCGTATCGCCCGCGACCAGGCGAGACGCGAGTACGCGGCGCTCTCGGCCCCCGAACCTGAAGCCGACTTCAGGTGACTTCAGCTTGGCTTCAGGTTCGGGGGCGCAAGGTTGCGGACATCCGATCAGCCAGCACGAAAGGACGCGACATGAACACTCCGAACGACACCCAGCAGCCCGAGGCCCCCAAGGCCCGCCGCTTCGCCGGCCGCCACCGCACCCTCATCATCGCGGGCACCGCAGGTGCCCTGCTCCTCGGCGGCGGCGCCGCGGCCGCCTTCGCGGCCGACGCCGACGAGACCCGCACGGACGCCACCGGCACCACCGACGACCGCCGCGGCCAGACCGGCACGGAGGACGCGGACGACGTGTACGACACGGACGCCGACGACTTCGCGCTCCCGGCCGAGGCCATCGGCGAGGACGCGGCCGTCGAGGCGGCCCTGGCCGAAGTCGCGGGCGACGTCCACGACACCGACCTCGAGGGCACGGTCGACGCCCCGGTGTGGGTGGTCGAGGTGGTCGACGCCGACAACGCCGAATGGGACGTCGTGGTCAACGCCCTCGACGGCTCGATCGCCGACGTCTTCGCGGACGACGACGACAACGATGCCGATGACGCGGACGACGACCTCGATGACGACGACCAGGACGACAACGACCGCGACGACGATGACGACCAGGACGGTGACGACGACTAGTCGGCCCCGGTAGCCGCCCGGCCCGCCAGGGCCGGGCGGTCACGCCACCGGCATCCACCGCCCCGCAGGCGGTCGAGCGGTCGGAGCGAGCGAAGCGGTCACCAGGAGCAGGCGACAAGCGCAGTCGCCCAGTCCGATCGCCGGGTACGAATCCCGCTGACGGCTGTCACGAGACCGGCTGTCACGAGGCATGGCAAGGGCGCGAGGGGGGGGTGGGGGGAGGGGAGGGGGAGGGCCCCTCTCCTCGCTTCCTCGTTCCGGGCCAGGCGGCTTCCTTGTTCCAGTTCGGGCGATCGATCGCCGAACGCGGTTGCCGCGCAAGGCGATCGATTCTCCGGCCGCCGTTACCGCTTCACGCGGTAGGTGATGCAGGTGAACTGGCCGCTGGTGTGGGACTCGGCGAGTTCGAGGCGGTCGGCGAGGATGCGGCGGGGGAGCAGCGGCGCGCCGCCGCCGAGGAAGACCGGTGCCAGCGACAGCACGACCTCGTCGAGGAGGCCCGCGTCGAAGAACTGGCCGACCAGTTCCCCGCCGCCGAGGATCCACCGGTCGCGGTCGCCCGCGACGGCGGCCATCTCGGCGTGGACCGTTGTGACATCGCCTGACACGAAACGGATGTCGGCACCGGGTACCACCGGAAGGTCCCGGCTGGTGAAGACCCAGACCGGCTGCTCGTACTCCCACTTCTCCGGGTGCTCGACCACGTGCTCGTGTTCGAGGATCCACTCGTAGGTCGTCGAGCCCATGCAGATCGCGCCGACCCCGGCGAGGAACTGGCCGAACTCGTCCAGCGGGCTCTCGACCTCCCCGCCCTCCTCCGGATGGCCGCCGGGAACGCTGAACAGCCATTCCAGGGAATTGCCGGGGTCCGCGATGAACCCGTCGATACTGGTTGCGGTGTTGTACACGGTTTTCGCCATCCCGACACCCAATCACGGCCCTCCGACAACCCGTCCCCGAATCCCGGCACCGGGCCCGGACTCGCCGCGGAGTCCGACCGCCCGGCCCCTGCCGCAATCCGCGACGAGCCGCCGACCGCACCGCCCGCCGACCCCGAAGATCGAGGCGGGCCGTCATCCGGCGGCGCGCCGACGCCGTCGTGTCGGCTTCCCGACACTAGCCGTTTTGTCGAGAAAACACCCTGTTGCGTAATTAGGTTGAGAGCGCGCCATAAGGCGTGATCATGATCAAGTTCACCAAAGGGGTGATCATGGTATTGAAGAAGCTCTTCACTGCCATCGGCGTCACGGCAGCCGCGTTCGCGCTCTCGCTGACCGCCAGCACTTCGGCCACGGCGGCGCCCATCGAAGCGCCGACGCCCGTGAAGTCCCGGATCGAGAACACGGCCGCTCCCGACACCGCGGCCGAGCCTCGCACCTGCCGGGCGCGGTTCACCGACGGCCTCAACCACCGGCTCCGGGCCGAGGCCGGCTCGCAGATCCTCGGGATCATCCCGGCCGGCACCTGGGTGCAGGCCTCCTGCGAGCGGGTCGACGGCGGTGAATACGACGCGTGCGGCGTCGCCAGCGCCTACTGGCTCGAGATCTACTGGAACGGCAACTGGGGCCACGGCGCCTGGGGCTGCCTCCAGGACTGGGAGTTCACCTCGTAGCCGTGCCGCCGCGGCGGCACGCGACAAGCCGCGGACGACGAGGCCGGGAAGCGCCGCAGCGCCTCCCGGCCCTCTGTTCGTCTGCGCCCGGGCCGCTCCCGCGGCGGGACGGCGCCGGTCGGGTCAGCGCGCGGTCAGCCGCAGCGCGTTCCCGATGATCCGGTGCCCGTGGGCCCCGGACGCGGTCAGGATCGACTCGGGGTGGAACTGCACCCCGAACCAGCGCTTCGCGGGCGCCTCGATCGCCATGACCACCTCGTCGATCGCCGCCGTCGGCACGAAGCCGCCCTGGACCTGGTCCGCCGTGGCGTACAGCGAGTGGTAGCGCGCGGCCGTCACCTCGTCGGGCAGCCCGTCGAACAGGCCCCCGCCGGTCACCTTCACGTTCCCGGGCTTGCCGTGGCTCGGCTCCTCCAGCAGCGACAGCTCGCCGCCGGTGTACTCGACCATCGCCTGGAGGCCCAGGCAGACGCCGAACGCGGGCAGGCCCTTCGCACTGATCGCGTCGAGCAGGCCCGCCGTGTCGAAGTCCTGCGGCCGCCCCGGCCCCGGCGAGAGCACCACCAGGTCGGGGTCCAGTTCATCGAGCGTCGCGGCCGCGTCGAACCCGAACCGCAGCGTCGTCACCTCGCAGCCGTGCTGGCGGAAGTAGTCGCCGAGGGTGTTCACGAACGAGTCCTCGTGGTCGACCAGGAGGACCCTGCGGCCCACCCCGGCCGGGCCGCCAGCGATCTCGATCGGCTCGGGCACCGGCGCCGCGGCCCCGATCCCGCCCGCCGCGGTCTCCAGCAGCGCCCGCGCCTTCAGGTGCGTCTCGGCCTCTTCGGCGTCCGGGTCGGAGTCGTACAGCAGCGTCGCGCCCGCGCGCACGCACGCGACCCCGTCCCTGATCTGCGCCGTGCGCAGCGTCAGCCCGGTGTTCATCGACCCGTCGAAGCCGACGAAGCCCACCGCCCCGCCGTACCAGCGCCGCGGCGTCGTCTCCTGCTCCTCGATGAACCGCATCGCCCACGTCTTCGGTGCGCCGGTCACCGTCACCGCCCACATGTGGGTCAGGAACGCGTCCAGCGCGTCCATCTCCGGCCGCAGCCGCCCCTCGATGTGGTCCACCGTGTGGATCAGCCGCGAGTACAACTCGATCTGGCGGCGCCCCAGCACCTTCACCGAACCGGGCACGCACACGCGGGCCTTGTCGTTGCGGTCCACGTCGGTGCACATCGTCAGCTCCGACTCCTCCTTCGCGGAGCCGATGAGCGCGGCGATCTGCGAGGCGTCGTGCATCGGGTCGTCCCCGCGCGCGATCGTCCCCGAGATCGGGCACGTCTCCACCCGGTCGCCCGTGACCCGCACGAACATCTCCGGCGAGGCGCCCACCAGGTACTCGCGGTCGCCGAGGTTGAACAGGAACTCGTACGGCGCGGGGTTGGCGGTCCGCAGCCGCTCGTAGAACGCGGTCGGCGAATCGCACGCCGCGTACATCTCGTGCCCCGGCACGACCTCGAACAGGTTGCCGGCCTTGAACTCGCGCTTGGCGCGGCGCACCGTGTCGGCGTACACGCCCGGCACCGGCCCCTCGGGCACCGAAGCGGCCGGAACGTAGCCGAGCGACTCGGTCTCGCGCGACAGGCCCTTCGTGGACCGGTCCCCGAGCGTGAACTCGTACCGGCGCACCTGCGCGGTCTCGCGCTTGCGGTCGACCACGTAGATCTCGTCGGCAAGGTGCAGCACCAGGTCGCGCGCGTCCTCGGGCCGCTCCTTCGCGAACGGGATCGGCTCGAACTGGTAGGCCAGGTCGTACCCGAACGCCCCCCACAGGCCCAGGTACGGGTCGTCGCACCGCAGCGCGTCGAGCACCACCCGCAGCGCCGAGAACGCCGTCGGCTGCTTCGAACGCAGCTCCTCGGGCACCCGTCCCGTCGGAGTCGGCACCTCGACGTGCACCTCGCGGTCGCACCGGGTCACCGCCCCCACCCCGGCCTCGGTCAGCGCGTCCGCGAGCACGTCCACCAGCAGGTAGCCGCGCGCGTTCAGCTGGCGCACCGTCACCGACCGGCCGCGCGCCACGACCTCCAGCGACGGGTCCACGTACGCCAGGTGATAGCGCGAATAGCGCCCCGGATACTCCATGCCGCTGGAGAGCACGCCGCCGCGGCGCGTCTCGACCTGCGACACCACGTCCGTCAGGTCGTTCGAGTCGAGCGCGGTGACAGTGCGTTCCACCGACACGCCCGACGGGGTACGGAAGATCGTCATGGGGCCTCATTCCTCACTGGGTCACAAGTCCCGTCCGTGAGGCGGCCGACCCCGGATACGACGAAGCGACCGCCTGCCAGACGGTCGCTTGCTTCGCTTGCACGCTAAAGCCGGACGCCGCCTCAGCGACGCCACCACCAGTTGCGTGCGTGGATTCTCACAGGGCGAATACTACATGTCCGACCAGCGGGACGGGAACCGGTATTCGGCGCGACACCGCCCCCACCGGGCCCCGCGCAATTCACTCGCGCCCCGCCCCGCCGGTGGCGCTACACTGGTCCACAACAGCGTCGACCCGGCCATCACCGGCGAGCCTCCGGAAGAAAAGGCCCCACCCGGGCCCCACTAGAACCGGACGGACGCGGCACGTCACGCCGCCGAATCGAGCGGGCGCACCCAGTGCGCCAAGCGAGGTGGTACCGCGGGTCCGCCCCCAACACCGGGGGCACGGCTCGTCCTCGCACACCGAAGCAAGGTGTGTGACGAGGAGACACCGAGCCCATGGCATATCCACTGGACGACCCCGACCGCGGCGTACCCGCGAGCCCGAACCTCCCCGAAGTCGAACGCCGCGTGCTCGACTTCTGGACCAAGGACGACACGTTCGCCGCCTCCATCGAGGCCCGCGACGCCGGCGAGAACGGCGCCAACGAGTTCGTCTTCTACGACGGGCCCCCCTTCGCCAACGGCCTGCCCCACTACGGGCACCTCCTCACCGGCTACGTCAAGGACATCGTCCCCCGGTACCAGACCATGCGCGGGCGCCGCGTCGAACGCCGCTTCGGCTGGGACACCCACGGCATGCCCGCCGAGGTCACCACCGAGAAGGAGCTCGGCCTCAAGTCCAAGGCCGACATCGAGGCCTACGGCGTCGACCGCTTCAACGCCGCCGCGAAGGCCTCCGTCCTCCAGTTCACCGGCGAATGGGTCGACTACGTCACCCGCCAGGCCCGCTGGGTCGACTTCGAGAACGACTACAAGACCCTCGACCTCACCTACATGGAGAGCGTCATGTGGGCCTTCAAGACCCTCCACGACAAGGGCCTCATCTACGAGGGCTACCGCGTCCTGTGGTACTGCTGGCGCTGCGAGACCCCCCTGGCCGCCACCGAGACCAAGATGGACGACACCTACCGGGACCGCCAGGACCCGGCCGTCACCGTCGGCCTCGACGTCACCACTGAGGGCGAACTCGAAGGCGTCAAGCTCCTGGTGTGGACCACCACGCCCTGGACCCTGCCCTCCAACCTCGCCGCCGCCGTCCACCCCGGCGTCGACTACGTCGTCGTCGAGTCCGAAGGCAGCCGCTACCTCCTCGCCGAGGCCCGCCTCGGCGCCTACGCCCGCGAACTCGGCGAGGACCCGCCGGTCCTGTCCCGCCATAAGGGCGCCGACCTCGTCGGGCTGCGCTACAACCCGCCGTTCGACTTCTTCGCCGGCCGCACCAACGCCCACCAGGTCCTCGCCGCCGACTACGTCACCACCGAAGACGGCACCGGCGTCGTCCACATCGCCCCCGCCTTCGGCGAGGAGGACAAGCTCGTCACCGACGCCGCCGACATCGAACCGGTCGTCCCCGTCGACAGCTCCGGCAAGTTCACCGACGAGGTCCCCCCCTACGCGGGCGTCCACGTCTTCGAGGCCAACAAGCTCATCATCAACGACCTCAAGGCCACCCAGCGGCTCCTGCGCCACGACACCTACAACCACAACTACCCGCACTGCTGGCGCTGCGGCTCCCCGCTCATCCAGCGGGCCCTGTCCGCGTGGTTCGTGGCCGTCACGAAGTTCCGCGACCGCATGGTCGAACTCAACCAGGAGATCGACTGGACCCCGGGCCACATCAAGGACGGCCAGTTCGGCAAGTGGCTCGCCAACGCCCGCGACTGGAACATCAGCCGCAACCGCTTCTGGGGCTCGCCCATCCCCGTATGGGTCTCGGACGACCCCGCCTACCCGCGCACCGACGTCTACGGCTCGCTCGCCGACCTCGAACGCGACTTCGGCGTGCCCGTCACCGACCTCCACCGGCCCGGCATCGACAACCTGGTGCGTCCCAACCCGGACGACCCCACCGGGAAGTCCGTCATGCGCCGCGTCCCCGAAGTCCTCGACTGCTGGTTCGAATCCGGGTCCATGCCGTTCGCACAGGTCCACTACCCGTTCGAGAACGCCGACTGGTTCGAGCACCACTACCCGGGCGACTTCATCGTCGAGTACACCGCGCAGACCCGCGGCTGGTTCTACCTGCTGCACGTCCTCGCGACCGCCCTGTTCGACCGGCCCGCGTTCCGCACCGCGCTCGTCCACGGCACGCTCCTGGGCGCCGACGGCCAGAAGATGTCCAAGTCGCTCAAGAACTACCCGGACGTGCGCGAGTCCTACGAGCAGTACGGCTCCGACGCCATGCGCTGGTTCCTCGTCTCCTCCCCGGTCCTGCGCGGCGGCGACATGCCCGTCACCGAGACCGGCTTCCGCGACGCCGTGCGCCAGATCGTGCTCCCGCTGTGGAACGTGTGGTACTTCTACACGCTCTACGCCGGGGCCGCCGGCTACGAGGCGAGCCCCGCCCAGGCCCGCGCCACCGCGCTGGCCTCGGAGCACCGGCTCGACAGGTACCTGCTGGCGAAGACCCGCGAACTGGTCGACACCATGACCGCCGCGATGGACGAGTACGACCTGGTCGCCGCGACCGCCGCGTTCCGCTCCTACCTCGAGAGCCTCACCAACTGGTACGTGCGCCGCTCGCGCGACCGGTTCTGGGAGGGCGACGAGGCCGGATTCGCCACGCTCGCGACGGCGCTGAAGACCGCCACCGAGGTGGCCGCGCCGCTGCTGCCGATGGTCGCCGAGGACATCTGGCGGGGCCTCACCGGCGGCCGCTCCGTGCACCTCGCGGACTGGCCCGCGGCCGACGACCTGCTGGCCGACCACGCCCTGGTCGAGGCCATGGACACCATCCGCGACATCGCGTCGGTCGGCCTGTTCATGCGCAAGGCCCGCAAGCTGCGCGTGCGCCTGCCGCTGGCGAAGGTCACCGTGGCGACCGGCCACGCCGAGCGCCTCGCGCCGTTCGCGGACCTGCTCAAGGACGAGCTGAACGTCAAGACCGTCGAGTTCGACTCGGACGTGGAGGCCTACAGCAGGTCGGACCTCAAGCTGGTCCCGCGCGCCCTCGGCCCCCGCCTGGGCAAGGACGTGCAGCGGGTCATCAAGGCCGTCAAGGCCGGCGACTGGACCGTCACCGACGGCACCGTCACCGCCGGGGGCGTGGTCCTGCAGGACGGCGAGTACGAGCTGGCCATGGTCGCGGTCGACGCCGAGCACACCGAGGCCCTGCCGAACGAGGGCGGGGTGCTGGTGCTCGACACCGAGGTCACCCCCGAACTCGCCGCCGAGGGCCTGGCCCGCGACGTGGTCCGCGTGATTCAGCAAGCCCGCAAGGACGCCGACCTGGACGTCACCGACCGCGTCACCGCGACCGTGGACGCGGGGAGCGAGGTCCGCGCCGCGATCGAGACGCACCGCGACTTCGTCCAGGCCGAGACCCTCGCCCTGGACCTGGTCTTCGGCGACCTCCCCGACGGCGCCACCGCAGGCGAAGCCGGGGAGACCACGGTCAAGGCCGCGGTCGAGAAGCGCTAGAAAGCAAGAGAGGGCCCGGCGACCGATGGTCGCCGGGCCCTCTCCCGTATCTTCACCGCTGCCGACTTGGTGGCACAAGTGGTATCATCGATGCAACCAGAATCGAGGTGGCTAGATGGCAAGGACACTCAGGCTCTCCGACGAGGTGGAGCGCAAATTCCAAGAGGCCGCCGCGGAAGCGGGACTGTCGATGAACAGCGCCGCCGAATTGGCCATCGCAGAGTGGATCGAGCGGCGCCAGCGCAGTCATGTCCGATCGACGGCAGAGGGCATCGCGAAGCGGCATGCCGGGCTGATGGCGAGACTGAGCGAATAGTGCCGCGCTACCTCTCGACCGAGGAACTGATCGATCTCGCGGCAGTGGCCGCAGGACCGAACGTCGGCATTCGCGACATCGGATTGCTGGAGTCGGCCGCCGCCCGCCCGCGAACGAACGTGTTCGGAACCGAGGCATACGAATCGGTCCCGGAGAAGGCTGCGGCGTTGCTGCACTCCATCGTCGCGAACCATCCGCTGGTCGATGGGAACAAGCGTCTCGGGTTCTTGGCCGCAGCGACATTCCTCGAACTCAACGGCTTGCGGCTGGACGGCCCCGACGTCATCGAGGACAAGGCTTACGACCTGGTCATCGCCGTCGCCTCCGGCAGCCTGTCCGATGTCGGCGACATCGCCGAGCAGTGGCAGACACTGCTCTCCGAATGACCGATGCCCAGGCTGCAGCGGCTCGGACCTCGGCTGTGCTCGACTCCTGCGCGCCGAGCAAGAGGGGCCCGGCGACCATCGGTCGCCGGGCCCTACGCTTCGCGTCGCTTAGGCGAACGTGCCGCAGATCTTCCAGGCGTCGTCTTCCTTGACGAGGTCGAAGGTCTCGTCGGTGGTCTCGCCGTCGGCGGTGATCGAGACGTCGACCGAGGCGGTGTCGCCGTCCTCGGTGGCCTCGCCGATCTCGTAGGACATGTCCTCGAACATGGACAGCGAGTCGCCGCCCATGTCCATCGCCTCCTGGCGCTCCTCCTCGGACATGCCTTCGAACATGGTGGCCGCCTCCTCGACACCGGACACGTCGTCCGCGCAGAGGTGCTCCTCCGCGGCTTCCTTCGCCGCCGCGCTGTCGCCCTCGAGGACGGCGTTGACCATGTCCTCGGCGCCGTTGTCGAGGAAGTTCTCCACCGCGCCGTCGGGCGTGTCGTTGCCGGCGCCGCAGGCGGCCAGCGTCAGGGCGAGGGCGAACGTGCCGCCGGCGAGGACGGTGACGCGGCGGGCGGCGCGGAGCTTCGTCTGAGTGTGCATGAGTTCCAATCAAATGGGGGATCCGGTGACGGCCCCGTGGGTAGCGGGGCCCGCGGCCGGAACGGGACCGGCCGGTCATCACCGTAACGCCGCCGCGCAAACCGGCGGCCAAACCATGCCGAACGCCGCGAGGCGTTCACACTAATCGAGGCCCGGCCACCACGTGTGGTTCGCGCCGACGTAGTGGAAGGCCGCGCGGACTTCGGACTCGTCGACGCCCTTGAGCCTCGCCCACGCCTTCCGGTAGACCTTCAGCTGGAGCGCCGCGTGCTCGGCCGCCTCGCCCGTTGGCGGGCGCCCGGTCTTCCAGTCGACGATGTCGTAGCCGCCGCCCTCACGGTGGAAGATCGCGTCGATGCGCCCGCGCACGACCATGCCCTCGTAGGCGATCACGAACGGGACCTCCTGGGCCGCGATGTCGCGCCGGGCCCACTCGGAGTTCCTGAAGTCCGCCTTGAGCCGGTCCAGGTCGGCCTGGTCGGCGACGGCGTCGGCCGCGCCGGGCAGGTCCACGGGGTCGAACAGCGTGCCGCCCCCGAAGAACTCCTCCACCCACGCGTGGAACTCCGTGCCCCGCTGCGTCGCCTGCCGCGGCGGCTGCGGCATCGGGCGCCGCCGCGCCGCCGCGAAGGCCTCCTCGTCGGCGCGCATCGCCATCAGCTGGGAGGTCGACAGCCGCACCGGCCTCGGGAGCCGCACGACCCCCGACTCGCGCTCGTCGCGCTCGGCCAGCAGCAGCTCGGCCTCCTCGGTCCACTGGCGCGCCTGCGGCCCTCCCTCGTCGGGCTCGGCCGCCTCCAGCACCAGGCCCGCCGCCTCCGCGAACGCGGCCTGTCGGGAGCCCAAGGGCGCCTTGCTCGGCCACGGCGCCGTGCGCGCCTGGTCCTCGAGCGGGTTGGACGGCCCCGGGTCGGCCCAGACCGGGGTCTCGGCACCCGCGCTGCCCGCCTCCTGGAGGTACGGCGCCGGCTCCCGCTTGCCCTGCTTCTCGGCGTCCCACCAGTACCCGCTCGCGAGCAGCGCCCGGCGGGCGCGCGTCAGCGCCACGTACGCCAGGCGGCGCTCCTCGCCGAGGTTCGCCTGGTGGTCCTCCTTCTTGAACTCCTTGACGGACTTCGCGACCTCCGAGGGGATGCGGGCCTCGTCCAGGCTCAGGACCGGCAGGTTGTCCGCGTCGCCGCGCAGCGGGTACGGCAGGCGCGAAGCGTCGGTGGCCCAGGTCGAGTCGTGGTTCGTGCTCGGGAGGATCCCCTCGCACAGCCCCGGCACGGCGACGACGTCCCACTCCAGGCCCTTCGCGGCGTGCACGGTGAGCAGCTGCACGACGCCCCCGGCCGGGTTGGCGCCCTCCACGGTCAGGCCCCGCTCCTGCTCGGCCGCGGTCTCGAGGTACGAGAGGAAGCCGGGGATGCTCGCCCCGGCCGTGTCGTTCTCGTAGGCCGCGGCCACATCCGTGAACTCGTCCAGGTTCGACAGGTCGCCGTGGTGGAGCATGACCTCCACGTCCAGGCCCGTATGCGTGATGACGTCGCCGACCACGTCGGGCAGGCTCTGCCCCAGGCGGCCGCGAATCCAGCTCAGCTCCTCGTGGAGCTGCGCGAACCGCAGCAGCCCCAGCGTCGAATACCGTTCTGCCGGACCGGGATCGGACAGCGCGTCGGCGAGCGACGCCTCCGCCTCCACCCCGGCGTCCGGTTCGAAGCCGCGCGAGTCCGGCGCCAGCTCGTGCGCCCGCGCCCACAGCGCCGCGATGTCCCGGGGGCCGATGCGCCACCGGTTCCCGGCGAGGAGGCGCATGAGCGCGGGGCCGTTCGTGGGATCGGCGGCGGCCCGCAGCATCGCGACGGTCTCGGCCACCTCCGGGAAGTACAGCAGCCCGAGCGAGCCGACCACCTGCACCGGCAGGCCCGCGTTCGTCAGCGCCCGGTGGAGGGCCGGGATCTGGCGGCGCTTGCGGATGAGGACCGCCGCGGTCTCCTCCTCGCCGGGCCGCCACACTGCGACCAGCCGGGACGCGATCCAGTCCGCCTCGTCGGCGGCCGAGAGGTGCATCGACGCCTCGACGGCCCCGCGCCCGTGCTCGTCGTCGAACTTCGCGCCCACCGTCAGCGGCGGGACGTTGCCCACGCGCAGCGGCGCGGACACCGCGTTCGCGACGTCGAGGACCGCCTCGCGGTTGCGCCACGACTTGGTCAGGTACGCGACCTTCGCGGGTTCGCCGCCGGCGGCGCGGAACTCCACGGGGAAGCGCTGGAGCGTCCCGGCCGAGGCGCCGCGCCACGAGTAGATCGACTGGTTCGGGTCGCCCACGGCCGTCACCGGGTGCCCGCCGCCGAACAGGTCCCGCAGCAGCGACACCTGGGAGAACGACGTGTCCTGGTACTCGTCGAGGAGCACCACCCGCCACCGGTCGCGCTCGGCGCTGATGATCTCGGGCGCGCCCGTGACCAGCTGCGCCGCGAGCGACAGCTGGTCGGCGAAGTCCATGACCCCCAGCTCGCGCTTGCGCCGCTCCCACGCCTCGACCAGCGGCAGCAGCTGGTCGTACTTGCGCCGCAGCGACGCCAGGCCGCGGAACTCGCCGTTCAGCGGCTTGCCGTTGGTGCGCTCCTCCAGCTCCTCGTACAGGTCGCGGCCGAAGGCCCGCAGCTCCGACCCCTCGCGAAGGTGCTCCGCGAGCTGCCCGGCGAGCTGCAGCACGCGCTTGGTGACCTCGTCGATCCCCACGTCGAACTCGGTCATCTCGCCGTCCCACGCGCACACCAGGTCCCGCGCGATCTGCCAGCGGCCCGTGTCGGTGATGATCCGCGTGCCCGGCTCGATGCCGATGCGCAGCCCGTGCTCGCCGACCAGGTTGCCCGCGTACGCGTTGTAGGTCGAGACGGTGGGTTCGCCGTGGAGTTCGGACAGGTCCGGGAGCGACTCGGTGAGCCGCCTGAGCTTGTCGCGGACGCGCGAGGCGAGCTCGGCGGCCGCCTTGCGGGTGAAGGTGAGGCCGAGGATGTGCTCGGGGCGGGCGACGCGGTTCGCGATGAGCCACACGACGCGGTCGGCCATGGTCGTGGTCTTGCCCGATCCGGCCCCCGCGATGACGAGCATCGGGTCCCGGCCCGCCTCGATCACCGCCTCCTGCTCCGGCGTCGGACGGTTCCCGCCGAGCCGGTTGGCCAGCCCGTGCGCACTGAAACTACTCATCGGTGACCTGCCGTCCCTCGTCCGCGATCGGGCAGCACTGCCTGACCTTGCAGGTCGAGCACTTGCTGGTGCTCCGAGCCTCGAACTCGGCCCCCGCCATGCGGTCGGCCGCGTCCGCCACCGCCTCGCGCGCCCAGTCGGGGTTCTCGCCCTCGCCGAGCGGACCCTGCTCGACGACGCGGATCGACTTCCGGTCGATGTTCGGGTAGACCAGTTCGGCGCCGCCCGCCTCGCTGCCCTCCTCGAAGGCCCCCTCGGTGACGGCGAGCTGGTACGCGCCCAACTGGGCGTGCGTCTTCGCCTCGTCGGCCCTCGGCGCGTGCTTCCCGGTCTTGAGGTCCACCACGTACAGCCGTCCGTCAGCGTCGCGTTCGAGCCGGTCGATCTGGCCGGACATGACGACCTCGACCCCGGGCGGGCCGACCTCCAGCTTCACGCGGAACGAGCGCTCCGCGCCCAACAGCTCCCGGCGGTTGGCGCTGAGCCACGCCGTGAACCGCTCGACCGCGCCCGCGACGCGGCGGCGCTGCTGCTCGGCGTGCCAGGGCGCTTCGAACGGCAGCCGGTCGAAGTGCTCGCCGACGACGCGCTCCATGACCTCGGCCGGATCCGCCGAAGGGTCGACCGTGACGGCCTCGGCGGCGGCGTGCAGGAGCGTGCCGAGATGGCGGGGGAGGAGGTCGCCGGCGTCGGCGCCGTTGGACTCCAGCACCCACCGCAGCCCGCACTGCTGGGTCATCTCCACTTGGGACGGCGAGATCCTGATCGTCTCGCCCGCGAGGGCCAGCGCGCGCTCGTCGGAGAGTTCGGCGAGGCCCCACCAGCGGGCGGGGTCGGCCCCGGGCACGCCCTCGGCGGCGAGCCGCCGCAGGCCGGCCGCGGCCGCGTCGCGTTCGAGGTGCCCGGAGTCCACGACGGCCTCGCGCAGCCGTGCGGTGAGCGACGCGAGGCTCAGCGGCCTGCCGCGCCGGGGCGCGGCGACCGGCTCGATCCCCAGTTCGCCGCAGAACCGGCTGGGCTGGGCGTCGTCGGAGTCGACGGCGGTGACCAGGAGCCGCACGCGGGCGCGCGTGCAGGCGTTGTAGAAGAGCCGCCGCTCCTCGTCGAGGAGCTGGGCGACCTGGTCGACGTCGGCGCGGCCGTCGAGGACGTCGACCAGCGCCTCGGCGC
This sequence comes from Glycomyces harbinensis, assembly GCF_900101745.1. GTDB lineage: Bacteria > Actinomycetota > Actinomycetes > Mycobacteriales > Micromonosporaceae > Glycomyces > Glycomyces harbinensis. The sequence continues at coordinate 110,584 of NZ_FNAD01000017.1, forward strand.
CCAGGAGCGAACCGCGCGGGCGCAGATTGGGCCAGGACCCTTCCTGGGCCCCGGCGACGATGACGAAGTCCCAGCGGCGCCCGTGGGCGGCGTGGGCCGTGGTGAGGGTGACGGCGTCGCCGAGTTCGGCTCGGGCCGAGAGGAAGTCGCCGGGCAGCTGCTGGTGGAGGACGTGCTCGCAGAAGACGTCGGCGCCCGCGCCGGGCTGCTTGAGCTCGTAGTCGGCGGCGAGGTCGAACAGGGCGATGACGGCGTCGAGTTCGGCGTCGGCCCGCTGGGCCCGGCGGTCCGAGGACAGGGCGCGGCGCCGCAGACGCTCGCCGAGGCCGGAAGCCTCCCAGACCGTCCACAGCGTCTCGGTGATCCCGCCGGGCTCCCGCGCGGCCGCGAAGAGCGCGTCGAGGCGCCGCGCGGGCTCGGCCCAGTCCTCCTCGGGGAGCGCCGCGATCCGGTCGGGGTCGGCGAGCGACTCCACGAGCAGGTCGGATCCGGGGGAGAAGTCGTCGGCGGCGACGGCGAGGCGCCGCAGCTCCTGGCGCAGGCGCCGTTCGGCGAACGGGTCGGCGCCGCCGAACGGGGAGTGCAGGAGTCCGGCCGCGGTGGTCTCGTCGAGCCGCTCGGGGTGGCGCCCGACCAGGACCACCCGCAGGAGGTCGCGCACCGTGGGGTGGGCGGGCAGCGGCACGTCGTCGGCGGCCTGCCTGGTGGGCACGCCCGCGTGCTGCATGGCTCGGCGCAGGTGCGGGATCGCCGAGGCCGACTTGACGACGACGGCCATGTCGCCGTAGGGGATTCCGTCGAGCAGGTGCGAGCGGCGAGCGATGTCGGCGAGGTAGACCGCCTCGCGCGTCGGCGACGGCAGGTACACGACGTCGGCGCGGCCCGGCTCCTCCGATGCGGTGCCGCGCCGGCGGTCCTTGTCGGTGCCGCGCAGCCGCCGCGACAGGACGGTGGTGGCCTCGAGCGGCGCGAGCGCGACCGTGTGGGTGTCGTTCAGCTGCACGACGGGCGCCTCCGCGCCGCCGGGGGTGAGGAACCGGTTGGGGAAGTCGCGCACCGATTCGGGGTCGCCGCCCTGGTAGCCGAACACGGCCGCGTCGGGCGTCCCGGCCGCGACGAGGTTCCCGCCGCCGCCCGCGAGGAGGTCCAGCAGCGCCAGGTGCGCCGGCGTGGCGTCCTGGAGGTCGTCGACGAACACCCAAGCGGGCCTGGGGAACAGGCTCGGGTCGCGCCGGAGCGCCGCGACGGCGGCGCGCACGATCTCGGCGGAGTCGTACAGGGCGCTCGACATCGACTGGATCGCGAGCGTGGTCACGTACCGGTCGTAGAAGCGGGCGGCGGCCGACCACGCGGGCCGGTCGTGCTCGGCGCCGAGCGAGGCCAGCCCCGGCCCGCTCAGTCCGCGCTCCCCGCAGCGCAGGACGAGGTCGCGCAGCTGCTGCGCGAACGCGTAGGTCTGCACCGCCTCGTCGAAGCCCTCGGGCCAGTCGAAGTCCTCGCCTTCGAGCATGGAGCGGATGAGCGCGTCGGCCTCGGGGCCGGTGAGCAGCCGCGGCTCGTCGCGGCCCTGCGCCGCGGCGGCGGACCGCAGGATCGCGAACGCGAAGGCGGGGAAGGTGAACACGCCGATCTCGGCGGCCGAGTAGGGGGCGGTGGCGGCGTTGAGGCGCCAGCGCAGGTGGGCGGTGTCCTGGCGGCGCAGCCCGAACACCAGGATCGAGGCGGGGTCGGCCCCGGCCGCGACCTTCGCTCCCGCGGCCCGCACGAGCGATTCGGTCTTCCCGGTCTGCGGCCCGCCGCGAACCAGGAGCGGCCCGGAGGCGTGTTCGACCACCGTCCGCTGCGCGGGGTCGAGTTCGAACTCGGACGCCTCGGCGGGCGGATCGATCAACTCGTACCGGAGGTCTGACACGGTGCCCATGAAATCACAGCGAAGCACGGGGGTATGACAATCCCGCCCCGGTGAGGCGAACGGACGGCGCCGCCGGTCCGGGGTGTCGGACCGGCGGCGCCTGGTTTCCTTGAGTGTCAGCTGAAGTGGAGGTCCCTGCGCCGGATGCCGACGTAGCCGAGGATCGCGAGCCCCGCCGCGACCGCGGTCAGTGCGGCGACCGCCGGCCAGTCCATGTCCTCCAGCGGGTATTCGGCGACGTGCTTGAACGGCGATCCCTTCCCGACCCACTCGGGCATGCCCTCGATGATCGAGCCGAAGTAGCCGATGACGAACACGTACAGCCACAGCAGCCACCGCAGTGCGCCGAATCTCGGCACCCAGCCGAGCAGGGCGAACGCGGCCGCGATCACGACCCATACGGCGGGCAGGTAGTTCAGTGAGGCGAGCGTGAGCTTCCCGAACGTGTCCCAGCCCAGGGAGGCGGCCCCGATCAGCGCCAGCGTGAGCCCGCCGACCAGCGTACCGACCGTGCCGTTCACCATCGCGGCAACGAAGTACGAACCGGGCCAGCCGGAGCGGGCGACGGGCGAGGAGCCGAGCAGTTCGCCCCGGCCGCCCGTCTCCTCCTTGCGGGCGCGGCCGATGACCAGCAGCGCGAAGATCAGGGCGATGTACGCCTGCACCTGGGTCACGGTGACCGCGAACGAGTCCTCGGGAGGCGCGGAGCTGCCTCGGGTGAATACTTCCTGCTGCGTTTCCGACATGCTGTCCAGGAACTGGTCGGCGCTGCCGATGACCGATCCGTAGGCGAGGCCCAGCAGCAGCATGCTGATGACCGCCGTCCAGAGCATGCCCTTGGTGAGGCGGAAGGTCAGGGCCGTCGCCGAGCGCAGACCCGGTTTCGCGAAGGCGCGGCCGGGCCTGGTCGTCAGCATCCCCGCGCCGAAGTCGCGCTTGGCGACCAGCGCGAAGGCGAGCCACGCCAGCGCCGCCGAGACCGCGGCGGCGAAGACGAGCGGCCACCAGCGCTGTTCGGGCGTGTAGACGTAGGTCAGCTCGGGCCAGCCGATCGGGGAGAGCCAGGAGAGCCAGCTCCCCTCGGCGTAGCCGGCCCCGGCCATGAGGAAGGCGAAGCCGAGGACGGCGAACGCCAGGCCGTTGGCCGTGGAGCTGTAGGCGGCGAGCTGGGAGCACACCGCGGTGATGGCCGCGAAACTGATGCCGGTGGCCGTGAAGGTCGATCCGTACAGGACCGCCTGGCTGGACTCGGTGCCCTCGAGCCCCATGACCGACAGCGTGATCAAGGCGCCCAGGGCCACGGCGGCGATGAGCGACAGCAGGAGCGCCGCGGCCAGGTCGGCGCGGCGTCCGACCGGCAGGGAGCGGACCACCTCCGAGCGGGAGGTCTCCTCGTCGGCGCGGGTGAGCCTGGTGACGAGCAGGATGAACATGACGCCGGTGACGGCGAGCGACCACATCAGTATCTGGTGGGCGAACATCGCGCCGACCGATTCGCCGTACGCGTCGATGTACTGCGAGGGCCCGGTCATGAACCGCATCGCGGGAGTGTCGAGCAGTGCCGCGCCTTCTGCGCGAGCGGCCGCGTCGGGGTAGAGCTCTGGCAGGGAGACCGCCATGAGCGCGCTGAAGGCGAACATGCCGCCGAGCCAGCCGATCAGGAAGATCCGGGTCCGGCGCAGGTAGAACCGCAGGAGCTTGCCGGTGCCGGCGAGCGTGCCCAGGCCGTCTTCGATCTCCGCCGCCGCGGTGGTCATGATCCGTTCCCTTCCCCGTTGGTGACGCCCGAGGCGGCGAGTTCGTCGCCGTAGAAGCGCAGGAAGATCTGCTCCAGCGACGGCGGCTCGCACGTGAGGGCGGCGACGCCGGCGACGGCCAGCTGGGCGAGCACGTCGTCGAGCGCCGCGGTGTCGACGTCGCATTCGACGTCGAGGCCGTCGGTCTTGAGGCCGTGGACGCCGTCGTGGTCCTCCAGGCCCCGCACGGGGTTCTTGAGGGTGGCGCGCAGGCGCGAGCGCGAGAAGTGCCGCATCTCGGCGAGCGAGCCGGACTCGGCGATGACGCCCTTGCGGATGATGCTCACCCGGTCGCAGAGCGCTTCGACCTCGCTCATGATGTGGCTCGACAGGAGCACCGTGCGGCCCTGGGCCGAGGCCTCCTTCACGCATTCGTTGAAGACCGCGCCCATGAGCGGGTCCAGGCCCGAGGTCGGCTCGTCGAGCAGGAGTAGGTCCACGTCGGCGGCGAACGCGGCCACGAGGGCGACCTTCTGCCGGTTGCCCTTGGAGTACGAGCGGCCCTTCTTGCGCGGGTCGAGGTCGAACCGCTCCAGCAGCTCGTCGCGCTTGGCCTTGTCGATGCCGCCGCGCAGGCGTCCGAGGAGGTCGATGGTCTCCCCGCCGGACAGGCCGGGCCAGAGGGCGACGTCGCCGGGCACGTAGGCGAGGCGCCGGTGCAGTTCGGCGGCGTGCTTCCAGGGGTCGGCGCCGAAGAGCTCGGCGCGGCCCTCGTCGGAGCGGAGCATCCCGAGCAGGACGCGGATGGTGGTGGACTTCCCTGCGCCGTTGGGGCCGAGGAAGCCGTGGGTCTCCCCTTGGGAGACTTCAAGGTTGAGATGGTCGAGCGCGGTCACGTGACCGAAGCGCTTGACCAGGTCCTCAGTGCGGATCACTGCGTTCATGCACACAAGTTATCATAGTTTTCATGAATTTGTGAAAGTCATGTCGCGTCAAGATAATATCAAGATCCGTCAGGTTGCGGCGAAGGGAAACGATGGAAGAGCACAGCGCTGAGCGCAAGGCCCTGCTCGAGTACGTGGAGCAGTTCGCCGCGATCCTCACCTCCAGCGGGATGCAGCGCATGGCCGCGCGCGTGTTCACCTACATCCTCGTGGACGACGACGACACCTACACCGCCGCCGACATCGCCGAGGGCCTGGGCATCAGCCTCGCCGCCGTCTCCGGGGCCGTCCGCGAGCTCCTCGCCGCCGGACTGCTCTTCAAGGGCCGCCGCGCGTCCACCCGCGCCGACGTCTACCGCCTCAACGACGCCGACATCTGGGGCTCGATCATGCTCGACCGGTCCGGCTTCCTCGACCGCTACCGCGACACCGCGGTCATCGGCATCGAGGCCCTCCCCGACGGCCCCGGCCGCGACCGGCTCATCCAGACCGCCGCGTTCATGGAGTTCGCCAAGGTGGAGATGCGCCTGATGCACGACCACTGGAACGAGCGCCGAGCGGAAATCAGCGCCGCGTACGAAGCGCGCCGCCGCGATTCTGACGCCTCCGGCTAGTCCGGTATGCTGCAATCCTGACTGCCCCGATCAGACGAACCCTGGAGGAAGCCGACGTGGCCGACGACACCAGCCGCTCCGATGCGACCGCTGACAAGGGACGTCCCACGCGCAAGCGCGGCGAGAAGACCGCCGAGCGCAACCCCTTCAAGAAGCTCGGCCGCTTCCTGCGCGAGGTCGTGGAGCAGCTCCGCAAGGTCGTCTACCCGACCCGGCGCCAGCTCATCACCTACTCCATCGTGGTCCTGGTCTTCGTGGGCATCGTGATGGCCTACATCGGCGGCCTCGACCTGCTCTTCGGCGACCTCGTCAGCCGGGCCTTCGGCGCCGACTCCTGACCCCTGCCGCGGTTCGCCCCGCACGCTGAGCGGCTGGGCGGATTGCGTGACCTGCGCCGGTTCGCCGGTGCCTGAGGCGCGCCGCCGTCCGGAGCGGCTACCCTAGTTGGTATGACGCGCGCCGGTTCCGCCGGCGCGCGACTTCACAGGCGGGGATCGCCGCATCCGGGAGACCGATGCGGCTGAGAGAACACTCGCCGCGAGAGAGTCCAGTCGCAGTGCCCCGTTGTCGCGGGGCTTAGCCGGAATGAGAGTTGAGCGTGTCTGAGTTCGACGAGGCCCTGAAGAACGAGGTCGAGGCGCAGGCCGCCGCGGCGCAGGCCGCGGACGTCGACGCGGAGCCGGAGATCGAGGAAGAGGACGTCGCCGAGACGGGCGAGCCCGAAGTCGACCCGGCCGAGGCGCTGCGCGCCAAACTGCGCTTCGCCCCCGGCGAGTGGTACGTGCTGCACTCGTACGCCGGCTTCGAGAACCGGGTGCGCTCGAACCTGGAGAACCGGATCCAGTCCTTCGACATGGAGGACTACATCTACCAGATCGAGGTCCCCACCCACACCGAGGTGGAGATCAAGAACGGCAAGCGCTCCAAGGTCGAGGCCAAGGTCTTCCCCTCCTACGTGCTCGTCCGCATGGAGATGACCCCCGAGTCCTACTCGGTCGTGCGCAACACGCCGGGCGTGACCGGCTTCGTCGGCGTGGTCGACCGCACCGACCGGCCCAGCCCGCTCCCGCTCGACGAGGTCATCCAGTGGCTGCTCCCGCCCGAGCAGAAGCCCAAGGACGAGTCCGCCTCGGACTCCGGCTCCTCCGGCGACGACATCAAGGTCGACTTCACCGAGGGCGAGTCCGTCACCGTCGTCGACGGCGCGTTCGCCTCGATGCCGGCCACGATCAGCGAGATCAACGCCGAGCAGCAGAAGCTGAAGGTCCTCGTCTCCATCTTCGGCCGCGAGACCCCCGTGGAGCTCAACTTCAACCAGGTCTCCAAGCTCTAGGACGTCCCGGGCGGTGCCGCTTCGTGCGGCACCGCCCGCGTGCTGCCCGGCGTCTGTGGCGTCTGTTGCAGCTCACACACCTCGCCCGAGGTCACCGCCCGTACGGCAGGTACCCTGGAGAGGTTGCGCACCAGCTCAGCGAAGCTTGCGAGCTGAGCCGACAGCGCCGTTGCGAAGCCTGCGGGCCGAGCCGGCGGCACAGTCGCAGGTGCGAGCACGTAAGGCAGGGGGAATCCCTGCACAGCCCAGGAAGAGAAGGACACGATGGCTCCCAACAAAAAGGCCGTTGTGACGTTCAAGCTGGAGCTCGCGGGTGGCCAGGCCACCCCGGCCCCGCCGGTGGGTCCCGCCCTCGGCCAGCACGGCGTCAACATCATGGAGTTCTGCAAGGCCTACAACGCGGCCACCGAATCCCAGCGCGGCGAAGTCCTCCCCGCTGAGATCACGGTGTACGAGGACCGTTCGTTCACGTTCATCCTCAAGACCCCGCCGGCCGCCAAGCTCCTGCTCAAGGCCGCCGGTGTCGCGAAGGGCTCTGGCGAGCCCCACCGCGTCAAGGTCGGCAAGGTGACCCAGGCCCAGGTGCGCGAGATCGCGGAGAAGAAGCTCCCCGACCTCAACGCCAACGACCTCGACGCCGCGTCGCTCATCGTCGCGGGCACCGCCCGCTCCATGGGCATCACCGTCGAGGCGTAACAGCCCAACGTCACCGCCGGCACGCCGGCATCAACCCAGTGGAAGGGCGCGCGCCCGCCCTCACCACGACATCCGAAGGATGGAACATGAAGCGCAGCAAGAAGTACTCCGACCTCGCCAAGAAGGTCGACAGGACGCAGCTCTACGCTCCCGCCGAGGCCACCGGCCTCGCCAAGGAGACCTCCCCGACGTCGTTCGACGCCACCGTCGAGGTCGCCCTGCGCCTCGGCGTCGACCCGCGCCAGGCCGACCAGCTGGTCCGCGGCACCGTCTCCCTGCCCCACGGCACGGGCAAGACCGTCCGCGTGATCGTCTTCGCCGAGGGCGACAGGGCCGAGGCCGCCGTCGCCGCCGGTGCCGACGAGGTCGGCTCCGACGAGCTCGTCAAGCGGATCTCCGAGGGCTGGCTCGACTTCGACGCCGCCGTCGCGACGCCCGACCAGATGGCCAAGATCGGCCGGATCGCGCGCATCCTGGGCCCGCGCGGTCTCATGCCGAACCCGAAGACCGGCACCGTCACGCCGGACGTCGCCAAGGCCGTCACGGAGATCAAGGCCGGCAAGATCGCCTTCCGCGTCGACAAGCACTCCAACCTGCACCTGCCGATCGGCAAGACCAGCTTCTCCGCGGAGCAGCTGGCCGAGAACTACAACGCGGCCCTCGAAGAGGTGCAGCGCTTGAAGCCCTCCAGCTCCAAGGGCGTGTACATCAAGAAGGTCACCGTCTCGACCACCATGGGTCCGGGCATCCCCGTCGACCCGCAGGCGGTCAAGATCAAGTAGCGCCTCGAGTGTGACGCAGCCCCGGTGCAGACTCCTGCGCCGGGGCTGCGCCGTCGCCGCGTGATAACTTTGTCCCGACAACCCAAAGACCGTTCGGTCACCGCCTCGTGCGGTTGTAAACCACCCGGGACCAACGTAGGGCGACTACTCGAAGCGACCATGGTGTGGGCCGGCAACGGCCTCAGGTCCCAATGATGAGGCGTCCCGCAGGGGCGCCTTTTTTGTCGCCTCCGCGACGGTTGAGGATTGCTCAGCCGAGAAAGGAGGGAAATATGGCTGACAGGGAATATCCGGCGGGTAAGCAGACCGCCATCGTCGAACTCGCCGAAGAGTTCTCCAACGCGAACGCCACGGTGCTCACCGAGTACCGCGGCCTCACGGTTGCGGAGCTTCGCGAGCTGCGGCGATCCCTCGGCGAGGGCACGCGTTACCGCGTCGCCAAGAACACGCTCGCCAAGCGCGCCGCCAACAGGGCCGGTGTCACCGGCCTTGACGACCTGTTCACCGGCCCCACCGCGATCACCTTCATCGAAGGCGACCCGGTGGAAGCCGCGAAGGGTCTCCGCGCCTTCGCGAAGTCGCACGAAGCCTTGGTCATCAAGGGCGGGTACATGGAGGGCAAGCCCCTCTCCGTCGATGAGATCTCCAAGCTCGCCGACCTCGAATCCCGCGAAGTGCTGCTGGCCAAGCTGGCCGGCGCGCTGAAGGCCACCGCGCAGAAGACCGCTTCCGTGCTCGCCGCCCCTGCATCGCAGGTGGCCCGGCTCGGTGCGGCGCTGCAGGACAAGAAAGCGGCCAGTGGCGAATAACGCCGCCGGCCCGAGACTTTAAAGAAAGGAAACACCATGGCCAAGCTGTCCACCACGGAACTGCTCGACGCGTTCAAGGAGATGACCCTCCTCGAGGTCTCCGAGTTCGTCAAGGCGTTCGAGGAAGAGTTCGACGTCACGGCTGCCGCTCCGGTCGCCGTCGCCGCCGCCGCCGGCCCCGCCGCCGAGGCCGCTGTCGAGAAGGACACCTTCGATGTCGTCCTCGACTCCGCCGGCGAGTCGAAGATCAAGGTCATCAAGGAAGTTCGGGCCCTCACCGGCCTCGGCCTGAAGGAAGCCAAGGAGCTCGTCGAGAGCGCCCCCAAGGCCGTCCTCGAAGGCGCGAAGAAGGAAGACGCCGAGAAGGCGAAGGAAGCCCTCGAGGGCGCCGGCGCCGGCGTCTCCCTCAAGTAGCGCCTGCCGCTCTCTCCGGGGCCTCCCAGCCCCTGTACGGCGACCGGGGTCGCACCGCGCGAGCGGTGCGGCCCCGGTTGTCGCGTTCCCGGAGATTTCTCAGAAGATTCCGCCCGGGCTGCAACGAAAACGAACCATCGCCACGTCTTTGCGAATAGACACACCCAAGCATGCGAGGAGATGGACGATGTCCGCAAAGAAAGGCGCGATCGGGCTCGGCGCGGTTGCCGTGCTCGCACTGACCGCCGGCTGCGGGATGCTCGGCATCGGAGGCGAGGAGGAGCAGTCCGATGAGGACCGCCTCGTCGAGATGCTCAACGAGAGCAGCCGCATCGACGGCGAGCTCATGGCCGCCGAGTTCCGCATCGTTCAGAATTGCCTCGAGGAGCAGGGCTTCACCGTCCACGAGCCCTGGGCCATGATGGCGTACGAGGAGCCCGAGCAGGACTCCCTCACCTCGTACTACCCCCACGAGGAGTTCCTGCTCGACGCCGAGGAGGCCGCCGAGTGGGGCTTCGGCCAGTGGTCCAACAGCCCCGACGGCATGGACGACCCCGCCTCCGAGGACTACTGGACGTCGCAGGAGGAGAAGTACGCGGAGGAGGACGACTCCTGGGAGGAGCCCGACTCCACCGAGTGGGACGCGCTCTCCCCTGAGGACCAGTACGCCTGGTACGTCGCCTACCAGGGCGAGGAGTACGCCGTGCAGTCCTACGGCAGCGCCCAGGAGTACGCCGACATGATGGCCGGCGAGGGCGAGTACGCCGAGGAGGAGATCGTCGAGGAAGAGGCCGTCGAAGGCGGTGAAGAAGGCGCGATCGACGTCGGGGACGACGAGGAGTGGGTCGAGCCCAAGCCCGGCGGCTGCCAGCTCGAGATGATCCAGGCCCTCTACGGCGAGCCCGAGCTCATCGAGGAGACCGAGGAGTACGACGGCGAGACCGAGACGTACACCTACTGGTCCTACCGCCCCGAGAACCCCGCCTGGGCCGACGAGACCATGTGGGAGGACATCGAGGCGAAGTACGCCGAGCAGATGACCGACTTGCAGTACGAGTTCACCGACTGCATCGCCGAGCGCGGCTACGAGGGCTGGGAGTTCACCGAGTACAACTCGCTCCCGATCTGGGAGTTCTTCGGCGCGCTCTACTACCAGAACGCCGAGGAGGAGGAGCGGGAGATGATGATCGGCGACAGCGACGCCGAGATCCCCCCGATCCCCGAGGCCGCCGGAACCACGTATGAGGAGTGGAAGGCCTACGAGATCCAGACGGCCGTCGACTTCTCCGAGTGCGGCGAGGAGACCGGCTACGCCGACGCCTCCGAGAAGGCCTACGAAGCGGTCCACGTCGAGGCGTACGCCGCCATCGAAGAGGACGTCTACGCCTGGCAGGAGCAGATGAACGAAGCCATCTCCAAGGCCCAGGAACTCCTGGACGCCTAACAGAGCCACCTCTCTATCGGGGAAAAGAGGCCCGGGTCGCGCAGATGGGGCGCGGCCCGGGCCGCTCCGCGTCCGCAGCGGCCCCGCGCCGTCCTCCGGCCGCGGCCGGAGGCGTCACCTATCCGGCCGCTGGTCGTTGTACAAGCGAGGCAGCCCCGCCACCTCGCCAGAGGGACCGGGGCCGCCGAGTGAGCGAGGGCGGGGCGCCGCACTGCGGCCCGGCTCCGGCCGGCGCCGCGGGCGACGCGGCGGCGCCCCGCACCCGCTGAACCGCCCCGGCGACACGCCCGGGCCCGTGCCCGTTCCGACACTTCCGCGCCCCCGTCCAGGGCGCTGCGCGCGCCCTCGGCCGCCGCCTTCGGGCGCCCTCCGCAGCCCCGCTGTGCTGCGGTTCGCCTGCTTCCGGGCCCGCCTCCGGGCCCGGCGACCGCCCCTGTTCCGACGCCGAGTGCGAAGGGGCGCATCCGGGCGAATGAGACGCCTGACTTGACGAAGTGTGACTTGATCCTGCAAACTAGTTCCTCAAGCGCCACTACGTGGCGCGCGCTACGTTGACGAGGCGCCGGGCCAGGTCCCGCCGCTTCGGACGCGGCGCAGGGGCCGCGACCGGCCCCGCCGAGGCACGACGGGCGCCACCCTGGCGCCTCGAGCAGTGATGACGAGGAGGAACTTCGGCAGCGGGAGAGATTGTCGTCACGACGTACCCCACCACCCCGTGGGGAAGTTGACAGTCTGCCGGAGTCTAGGCTAAGGTTCTAATTTGCGCTGCCTCCTTCACGCCTTCTTGACGCGGTGAGGGTCGTGGACGGTGGGGATTCCAGGCTTTCGACCGACGTTCAACGCCATGCTCGGCTTGCACGTCCAGTTCGGTGCCCGTTTCCGCCTGTTCTCGTCTATCCCGCATAGGTGCGGTGATGTGGCATGCGCCGGCCGTCGTAACAATCAGGTCCTCGGAAGGACGAATCTTGGCAGCTTCCCGCACTGGCAAGACCAGCTCCAGCAAGAGCAAGCACGCTCCTCGCCGTATCTCGTTCGGCAGGATCGAAGAGAAACTCGAAGTCCCGAACCTTCTGGCGCTCCAGACCGACTCGTTCGACTGGCTCGTCGGCAACGAGGCCTACCGCGCCCGTGTGGCCGAGGACGCCGTGAGCGGTCTCGACGAGATCCTCGACGAGATCAGCCCGATCGAGGACTTCTCGGGCACCATGAGCCTGTCCTTCTCCAATCCTCGCTTCGACGAGGTCAAGGCCCCCATCGAGGAGTGCCGGGAGAAGGACCTCACCTACTGCGCCCCGCTGTTCGTCACGGCGGAGTTCATCAACCACACCACCGGCGAGATCAAGAGCCAGACGGTATTCATGGGCGATTTCCCCATGATGACCCCGAAGGGCACCTTCATCATCAACGGCACCGAGCGCGTGGTCGTCTCGCAGCTGGTGCGTTCGCCGGGCGTGTACTTCTCCAAGGAGCCCGACAAGACCTCCGACCGCGACCTGACCAGTGCCAAGGTCATTCCCGGCCGCGGCGCCTGGCTCGAGTTCGACATCGACAAGCGCGAGACCGTCGGCGTGCGCGTGGACCGCAAGCGCCGCCAGGCCGTGACCGTGCTGCTCAAGGCGATCGGCTGGGACAACGACCGCATCCGCGAGCGCTTCGGCTGGTCCGAGCTCATGATGGCGACCCTCGAGAAGGACACCATCAACTCGCAGGACGAGGCCCTGCTCGACATCTACCGCAAGCTCCGCCCGGGCGAGCCGCCGACGAAGGACAACGCGCAGTCGCTGCTGGAGAACCTGTTCTTCAACAAGAAGCGCTACGACCTCGCCAAGGTCGGCCGGTACAAGGTCAACAAGAAGTTCGGCCTGGACTCGCCGATCTCGACCGGCGTGCTCACCGAGGACGACCTGGCCGCGACGATCGAGTTCATGCTGCGCCTGCACTCGGCCGAGCCGGGTTACGGCCCCGACGACATCGACCACTTCGGCAACCGCCGCCTGCGCACCGTGGGCGAGCTCATCCAGAACCAGATCCGGGTGGGCCTGTCGCGCATGGAGCGCGTCGTGCGCGAGCGCATGACGACGCAGGACGTCGAGGCGATCACGCCGCAGACCCTGATCAACATCCGCCCCGTGGTGGCCGCGATCAAGGAGTTCTTCGGCACCTCGCAGCTGTCGCAGTTCATGGACCAGGTCAACCCCATCGCGGGTCTGACCCACCGCCGCCGCCTGTCGGCGCTGGGCCCGGGCGGTCTCTCGCGAGACCGCGCCGCCATGGACGTCCGCGACGTGCACCCGTCGCACTACGGCCGCATGTGCCCGATCGAGACGCCCGAAGGCCCGAACATCGGCCTCATCGGCGCGATGTCGACCTTCGCCCGCGTCAACCCGTTCGGCTTCATCGAGACGCCGTACCGCAAGGTCGTCGACTCGAAGGTCACCGACGAGATCCAGTACCTGACGGCCGATGAAGAGGACCGCTTCACCATCGCGCAGGCGAACCAGCTGCTGCACGCCGACGGCTCGTTCCAGGACGCGCAGGTCCTGGCCCGCGGTCGCGGCGGCGAGGCCGAGCTCCTCACCGCCGACGAGATCGACTTCATGGACGTCTCGCCGCGCCAGATGACCTCGGTCGCGACCGCGCTGGTGCCGTTCCTGGAGCACGACGACGCGAACCGCGCCCTCATGGGCGCGAACATGCAGCGCCAGGCCGTGCCGCTGATCAAGACCGACTCGCCGCTGGTGGGCACGGGCATGGAGTTCCGCGCGGCGGTCGACGCCGGCGACGTGGTCGTGGCCGAGGCCGACGGCACCGTCGAGGACTCCAGCGCGGACTACATCACCATCGCGCAGGACAACGGCATGCGCCGGACCTACCTGCTGCACAAGTTCCGCCGCTCCAACGCGGGCTCGTGCATCAACCAGATCCCCCTCGTCACCGAGGGCGAGCGCGTCGAGGCCGGGCAGCCGATCGCCGACGGCCCGTCCACGGACAAGGGCGAGATGGCCCTGGGCAAGAACCTGCTCGTGGCGTTCACGACCTGGGAGGGCCAGAACTTCGAGGACGCGATCGTGCTGTCCTCGCGCCTGGTCGAAGAGGACGTGCTCACCTCGATCCACATCGACGAGCACGAGGTCGACGCCCGCGACACCAAGCTGGGCCCGGAGGAGATCACCCGCGACATCCCGAACGTCGGCGAGGAGATGCTCTCCGACCTGGACGACCGCGGGATCATCCGCATCGGTGCCGAGGTCGAGGACGGCGACATCCTCGTCGGGAAGGTCACGCCCAAGGGCGAGACCGAGCTGACCCCGGAGGAGCGCCTGCTGCGCGCGATCTTCGGCGAGAAGGCCCGCGAGGTCCGCGACACGTCCCTGAAGGTCCCGCACGGCGAGGCCGGCACGGTCATCGGCGTCCGCACGTTCGCGCGTGAGGACGGCGACGAGCTGAGCCCCGGCGTCAACGAGCTGGTCCGCGTCTACATCGCGCAGAAGCGCAAGATCGGCGTGGGCGACAAGCTCGCCGGCCGCCACGGCAACAAGGGCGTCATCTCGAAGGTCGTGCCGCAGGAGGACATGCCGTTCCTCCCCGACGGGACCCCGATCGACATCCTGCTCAACCCGCTGGGCGTGCCGGGCCGAATGAACATCGGCCAGGTACTGGAAGTCCACCTGGGCTGGGCGGCGAAGGCCGGCTGGAAGTTGGAGGGCTTCGACGAGGCCTGGCAGCAGGCCCTGCGGGCCATCGGCGCCGACGAGGCGCCGGCGGACTCGAAGGTCGGCACGCCGGTGTTCGACGGCGCCCACCCGGACGAGGTCCAGGGCGTTCTCGCGAGCACGCTCCCCAACCGCGACGGCGAGCGCATGGTCGCCCCCACGGGCAAGGCGCGTCTGTTCGACGGGCGTACGGGCGAGCCGTTCCCGGACCCGATCTCGGTCGGCTACATGTACATCCTGAAGCTCAACCACATGGTCGACGACAAGATCCACGCGCGTTCGACCGGTCCGTACTCGATGATCACCCAGCAGCCGCTCGGCGGCAAGGCCCAGTTCGGCGGCCAGCGCTTCGGTGAGATGGAGTGCTGGGCCATGCAGGCCTACGGCGCCGCTTACGCGCTGCAGGAGCTGCTGACGATCAAGTCCGACGACGTGGTCGGCCGCGTGAAGGTCTACGAGGCCATCGTCAAGGGCGAGAACGTGCCCGAACCGGGCATTCCGGAATCGTTCAAGGTGCTGCTGAAGGAGCTCCAGTCGCTCTGCCTCAACGTGGAGGTGCTGTCCGCAGACGGGCAGGCCATCCAGATGACGGAGAGCGACGACGAGGTCTTCCGCGCGGCCGAGGAGCTGGGGATCGACCTGTCCCACGAAGAGCCCTCGAGCGTGGACTTCGAAAGCGCCTGACGTCGAGTGAGGGCGGGTCCAGCCACGGCAAGACCCGCCCTCGCCAACGTCTCATCCAATCCTTAAGAACCACAAGGGGAAGAAGAGTTCAGTGCTCGACGTCAACTTCTTCGACAAGTTGAAGATCGGCCTCGCCACCGCGGAGGACATCCGACAGTGGTCTCACGGCGAGGTGAAGAAGCCCGAGACCATCAACTACCGGACCCTCAAGCCCGAGAAGGACGGCCTCTTCTGCGAGAAGATCTTCGGCCCGACCCGGGACTGGGAGTGCTACTGCGGCAAGTACAAGCGCATCCGGTTCAAGGGCATCATCTGTGAGCGCTGCGGCGTCGAGGTGACCCGCTCGAAGGTCCGCCGCGAGCGGATGGGCCACATCGAGCTCGCCGCCCCGGTGACGCACATCTGGTACTTCAAGGGCGTGCCCTCGCGCCTGGGCTACCTGTTGGACCTGGCGCCGAAGGACCTGGAGAAGGTCATCTACTTCGCGGCGTACGTCGTCACCGCGGTCGATGTGGAAGCGCGCCAGCGCGACCTGCCGACCCTGGAGAACGAGATCGTCGCCGAGAAGCGCCACTTGGAGCAGCAGCGCGACCACGCGATCGAGGAGCGCGCCTCGAAGCTCGAGGCCGACCTGGCCGAGCTGGAGGCCGAAGGCGCCCGCGCCGACGTCCGCCGCAAGGTCAAGGACGGCGGCGAGCGCGAGATGCGCCAGATCCGCGACAAGGCGCAGCGCGAGATCGACCGCCTCGACGAGGTCATGGACACCTTCCGCAAGCTCGACGTGCGCCAGCTCATCGGCGACGAGATGCTCTACCGGGAGCTCCAGCAGCGCTTCGGCGAGTACTACTCGGGCGGCATGGGCGCGGAGTCCATCAAGAACCTGCTGCAGAACCTGGACCTGGACGCCGAGGCGATCAGCCTGCGCGAGACCATCGCGACCGGCAAGGGCCAGAAGAAGCTGCGCGCGCTCAAGCGCCTGAAGGTCGTGGCCGCGTTCCAGGCCACCGGCAACTCGCCGCTGGGCATGGTCCTCGACTGCGTGCCGGTGATCCCGCCGGAGCTGCGCCCGATGGTGCAGCTCGACGGCGGCCGGTTCGCGACCTCGGACCTCAACGACCTGTACCGCCGGGTCATCAACCGCAACAACCGCCTCAAGCGGCTGATGGACCTCGGCGCGCCCGAGATCATCGTCGCGAACGAGAAGCGGATGCTGCAGGAGTCGGTCGACGCGCTGTTCGACAACGGCCGCCGCGGCCGCCCGGTCACGGGCCCCGGCAACCGTCCGCTCAAGTCGCTGTCCGACATGCTCAAGGGCAAGCAGGGCCGGTTCCGCCAGAACCTGCTCGGCAAGCGCGTGGACTACTCGGGCCGTTCGGTCATCGTGGTCGGCCCGCGCCTGAAGCTGCACCAGTGCGGTCTGCCCAAGCAGATGGCGCTCGAACTGTTCAAGCCGTTCGTGATGAAGCGCCTGGTGGACCTGAACCACGCGCAGAACATCAAGTCGGCCAAGCGCATGGTCGAGCGCGCGCGCCCGGTCGTGTGGGACGTGCTCGAAGAGGTCATCTCCGAGCACCCGGTCCTGCTCAACCGCGCGCCCACGCTGCACCGCCTCGGCATCCAGGCCTTCGAGCCCCAGCTGGTCGAGGGCAAGGCCATCCAGCTGCACCCGCTGGTGTGCACCGCCTTCAACGCCGACTTCGACGGCGACCAGATGGCCGTGCACGTCCCGCTGTCGGCCGAGGCCCAGGCCGAGGCCCGCATCCTGATGCTGGCGTCGAACAACATCCTCAAGCCCTCGGACGGCAAGCCGGTGGCCCTGCCCACGCAGGACCAGATCATCGGCCTGTACTACCTGACGCACCTCTCCGAAGGCCGCGTCGGCGAGGGCCGGGCGTTCTCGGACGTCGGCGAGGCGCAGATGGCGAAGGACCGCGGCGAACTGGACCTCCAGGCGCCCATCCGGATCCGTCTCGACGGCGTGCCGACGATCAACAACGGCCCGGGCGAGCCCTGGGTCGCGCCCGAGGAGTGGACTCCGGGCGAGCCGATGCTGGTCGAGACCACGCTGGGCCGGGTGTTCTTCAACGAGTGCCTGCCGCCGGACTTCGAGTTCGTGAACTACGAAGTCCGCAAGGGCCAGCTGTCGAACATCATCCACGACCTGTCCGAGCACTACTCGAAGGTGCAGCTGGGCGCCTGCCTGGACGCGCTGAAGTCCGCGGGCTTCAAGTGGGCCGGCTGGTCCGGTGTCACCATCGGCATCGAGGACGTCGTGGAGCCGGCGCACAAGGCCGAGATCCTCGAGAAGTACGAGGCGGACTCCGCCAAGATCGACAAGCAGTACATCCGCGGTCTGATGACGGCCGAGGAGCGCCGAGGCGAGCTGACGGAGATCTGGACCAAGGCCACGGCCGAGGTGCTGGACGACCTGAACGAGACGCTGCAGCCGGAGAACCCGCTGTGGCAGATGATCAACTCGGGCGCGCGAGGCAACATGCTGCAGCTGCGTCAGATCGCCGGCATGCGCGGCCTGGTGGCGAACCCGAAGGGCGAGATCATTCCGCGCCCGATCAAGTCCTCGCTGCGCGAGGGCCTGACGGTCCTGGAGTACTTCATCTCGACCCACGGTTCGCGAAAGGGCCTCGCCGACACCGCGCTGCGGACCGCCGACTCGGGTTACCTGACCCGTCGTCTGGTGGACGTGTCGCAGGACGTGATCATCCGCGAGGACGACTGCGGCACCGACCGCGCCCTGGACTTCCAGGTCGCCGTCGAGGTCGACGGCCGGTTCATCGAGTCCGACATCGCCGAGACCGGCGTCGACGCGCGGAACCTCGCCGACGACGTCGAGGTCGACGGCAAGGTCATCATGGAGCGCAACACGCCGTTGAACTCCGACCATGTCGCGCAGCTCGTCGCCGCGGGCGTCACCAACGTGAAGGTCCGCTCGGTCCTGACCTGCGAGTCCCGCCAGGGCGTCTGCGCGGCCTGCTACGGCCGTTCGATGCCCACGGGCGAGAAGGTCGACCTGGGCGAGGCCGTGGGCATCATCGCGGCCCAGTCCATCGGTGAGCCGGGCACCCAGCTGACGATGCGGACCTTCCACACCGGCGGTGTGGCGGGCGACGACATCACGCAGGGTCTGCCGCGTGTGCAGGAGGTCTTCGAGGCGCGTGTCCCCAAGGGCAAGGCGCCGATCGCGGAAGCGAGCGGCACCGTGCGCATCGAGGACGCCGAGAAGAGCCGGAAGATCATCATCACCCCGGACGACGGTTCCGAGGAGATCGTGGTCGAGAAGGTGCCGCGTCGTCTGCGCCTGCGCTTCGGCGACGGCGAGCACGTCGAGGTCGGCGAGAAGCTCGTCGAGGGCACCATCGACCCGCACGAGCTGCTGCGCGTGCTCGGTCCGCGGAAGGTCCAGCGCCACCTGGTGGAGCAGGTCCAGGACGTGTACCGCTCGCAGGGCGTGATGATCCACGACAAGCACATCGAGATCATCGTGCGCCAGATGCTCAAGCGGGTCACGATCATCGACTCGGGCACCTCGGAGTTCCTGCCGGGCTCCCTGGTCGACCGCCTGGAGTTCGAGGAGCAGAACCGCAAGATCCTCGCCGACGGCGGCGAGCCGGCCTCCGGCCGGCCGCAGCTGATGGGTATCACCAAGGCGTCCCTGGCGACCGAGTCGTGGCTGTCCGCGGCTTCGTTCCAGGAGACCACCCGGGTGCTCACCGAGGCCGCGATCTCCGGCAAGTCCGACTCGCTGGTCGGTCTGAAGGAGAACGTGATCCTGGGCAAGCTCATCCCGGCCGGTACCGGTATCGCCAAGTACCGCAACGTCTCGGTCGAGCCGACCGAGGAGGCGAAGGCGGCCGTGTACTCGCTGGGCGGGTACGAGGACACCACCGCGAACGCCTTCGCCTACGGCGGCGGCCCGGCGGTCAGCCTCGAGGACTCCTACGACCTGGGTTCCTTCTAGTCATCGAGACAGCCGATTCCCGACGGCATGAAGAAACCGGTGGGCCGGTGGCGCGAAAGCGCCACCGGCCCACCGGCGTTTCGGGGCCTCACCGACGTAGATGGGCCCGCAGCACTCACGACATCTTCGAGAACCCGTGATCGGCGGCGGCGCTCGGCGCCGCCGCTTTCATTCTTTCGGCTCTTCGGCGACAGCGCCCCACGGAGGTTCGTCTTCGAGGCCGTCTCCGATCGTGGATTCCCAGAGCGCGGCATCCCCGGAGGCGTACCACTCCTCCATCGCCGCCTGGTACTGATCGCCGAGTTCCTCTTCGCTCAGGTGTTTTGTGACGCGGTGATGTTCCCCCGCCGATCGGCCCGGGTCAACCCCAATAGGATGGACCGGTGGTTCAGGTGCAGCAGGGGGTTCGGCATCCGGAGGATCCGGAGCCGGTGGAGTCGACCAAGCTCGTGGCGGCGCGGTTGCTCGCCGGCGTGGGGGTCGCCCTCTCGCCCTTCGTGGGCGGCGCCATACCGGCGCTCATCGCCCTCATGCTCGCCCGCCAGGCCGAGGCCGACATCCGCGAGTCCGAAGGCTTCCTCCTCGGCGCCTCGCGACTCCCCTCGATCCGCCGGACCGCTTGGGCCGCTTTGGCAATCGCCGGCGCCGTCGTCATCGCGGGGCTCCTGGTCTGGGTCGTCGGGATCGCCCGCGCCGCCGGTGATCCGTCATACGGCGGCGACGTCGCCGTTTCATAACCGACGATCCAGGGAACTGCTGGTGAACAGGGACTCCTCCCGGCCTCCCCGCGCGGGAGCGTCCCATATCGCGAGCTAATATAGGCCACGGTGTGTCTACCGCACCGAATGAACAGGTCGGCGCCCCTCGCCTCGTACTCCGTGACACTGAACACGGATGCCTTGCGGGACGAAAACGGCTTTGACCCTGTTCGTTAGGCTAGGTAGGCTTCTCCCTTGCGCCTGGACACCGCTTTGAGCGGCATGGTGGCCCTGTCAACTCCGGCAGCTCGGTCCCCGTGAGAGCCAGGCCAGGTTGCGTGCCTGCAAGGCAGCGGAACTCCGGTTCCGTCGGCCGGCGTCACCGGCACGCATCCCTCGCACTGGGGGCTTCGTGAACATCGGCTCTGATAGCCGGTCCCGAGGGATTCGTTCACGAACGCGTCTGAACCTGCTCGACGGCGGACCTCGTCTGCCGCCTTGGCCGGTATGGGTCCGGAGAGACGCGACACGCCCGAACGCGGGGGACGGGATCTCAAGCTCCTGAGCTGGGCCGTTGTACGGCCCGATTCACGAGTGCGGGTGAACAGGTGACGCCGACAGTCAGGAATACGCAACCGTCGAGAGTTGAGGGGGGTCGGCTTAGTGCCAACCATCCAGCAGCTGGTCCGCAAAGGCCGCAAGGCCAAGACCAGCAAGAACAAGACGCCCGCGCTGAAGGGCAGCCCGCAGGCGCGCGGCGTGTGCACCCGTGTGTACACGACCACGCCCAAGAAGCCGAACTCGGCCATGCGCAAGGTCGCCCGCGTGCGGCTCATGAACGGCACCGAGGTCACCGCCTACATCCCCGGTGTGGGCCACAACCTGCAGGAGCACTCCATCGTGCTCGTGCGCGGCGGTCGTGTCCGCGACCTGCCCGGTGTCCGCTACAAGATCATCCGCGGCGCGCTCGACACCCAGGGTGTCCGCGACCGCAAGCAGGCCCGCAGCCGCTACGGCGCGAAGAAGGAGAAGTAAGCCATGCCGCGTAAAGGTCCCGCGCCGCGCCGGCCGCTTACCGCCGACCCGGTCTACAACTCGGTGCTCGTCACCCAGCTGATCAACAAGGTGCTCAAGGACGGCAAGCGCCGCCTCGCCGAGCGCATCGTCTACGAAGCGCTCGAGAACTGCCGCAAGAAGGCCGACTCGGACCCCGTGGTCATCCTCAAGCGCGCGCTCGACAACGTCAAGCCGACCCTCGAGGTCCGCTCCCGCCGCGTCGGCGGCGCGACCTACCAGGTCCCGGTCGACGTCCGCCCGCAGCGCGCCACCACCCTCGGTCTCCGCTGGCTCGTCGGCTACTCCCGTGACCGCCGCGAGAAGAGCATGGTCGAGCGTCTGACGAACGAGATCCTCGACGCTTCGAACGGCCTCGGCGCCGCGGTCAAGAAGCGTGAGGACACGCACAAGATGGCCGATTCCAACAAGGCATTCGCGCACTACCGCTGGTAGTCGCAGAGAGACTGAGAGATCGTGGCTAACAAAGCTAACGCGGCGCTCGCCAAGCTCCGCAACATCGGCATCATGGCCCACATCGACGCCGGCAAGACCACCACCACCGAGCGCATCCTGTACTACACGGGCGTGTCGCACAAGATCGGTGAGGTCCACGACGGCGCCGCCACGATGGACTGGATGGAGCAGGAGCAGGAGCGTGGTATCACCATCACCTCCGCCGCTACCAAGTGCGAGTGGGACGACCACATCATCCAGATCATCGACACGCCCGGCCACGTCGACTTCACCGTCGAGGTGGAGCGTTCCCTGCGCGTCCTCGACTCCGCCATCGCCGTCTACGACGGTGTCGCGGGCGTGGAGCCGCAGACCGAGAACGTGTGGCGCCAGGCGAACAAGTACGACGTTCCGCGCATGTGCTTCGTCAACAAGCTCGACCGCACCGGTGCGAACTTCTTCCGCTGCGTCGAGATGATGCAGGACCGGCTCAACTCCAACACCGCGGTGATCCAGCTCCCGATCGGGAACGAGGCCGACTTCATCGGCGTCGTCGACCTGGTCGAGATGCACGCCAAGGTGTGGCGCGGCGAGACCGGCCTCGGCGAGGAGTACACGGTCGAGGAGATTCCCGCGGACCTGGCCGACCAGGCCGCGGAGTACCGCGAGAAGCTCCTGGAAACCCTTTCGGACGTCGACGACGAGTTCGCCGAGCGCTTCCTGGAGGGCGAGGAGATCTCGTCCGCCGATGTGAAGGCCGCGATCCGCAAGGCCACGATCGCCAACCAGATCAACCCGGTCCTCTGCGGCACCGCGTTCAAGAACAAGGGCGTTCAGCCCCTGCTCGACGCGGTCGTGGACTACCTGCCGAGCCCGCTCGACGTGCCGGCGATCGAGGGGACCCTCACCGACAACGAGACCCCCGCCCAGCGTCACGCGGACGTCGAGGAGCCCTTCGCCGGTCTGGCCTTCAAGATCCAGACCGACAAGCACCTCGGCCGTCTCACCTACGTCCGGATCTACTCCGGCACGGTCTCCACCGGCACCCAGGTCGTCAACTCGACCAAGGGCCGCAAGGAGCGCGTCGGCAAGATCTACCAGATGCACGCGAACAAGCGCGAAGAGCGCTCGGACGCGCAGGCCGGCGACATCATCGCGGTGCAGGGCCTCAAGGCCACCACCACCGGTGACACGCTGAGCGACTCCGGTCAGCAGGTCATCCTCGAATCGATGATCTTCCCCGAGCCGGTCATCGACGTGGCCATCGAGCCGAAGTCGAAGGCCGACCAGGACAAGCTGGCCACCGCCATCCAGCGCCTCGCCGAAGAGGACCCGACCTTCCGGGTCAAGACCGACGAGGACTCCGGCCAGACGATCATCTCGGGCATGGGCGAGCTGCACCTCGACATCCTGGTCGACCGCATGAAGCGGGAGTTCAACGTCGAGGCCAACATCGGCAAGCCGCAGGTGGCCTACCGCGAGACGGTCACCCGGCGGATCGAGAAGGTCGAGTACCTGCACAAGAAGCAGACCGGCGGTTCCGGTCAGTTCGCGCGCGTGCTCGTCAACCTCGAGCCGCTGGAGATGAAGACGAACGAGGACCCGATCTTCGCGTTCGACGACAAGATCACCGGCGGCCGCATCCCGCGCGAGTACATCCCGTCGGTCAAGGCCGGCGCGGAGAGCGCGCTCGAGGACGGCGTCCTCGCGGGGTTCCCGCTGGTGGGCGTCAAGATGGAACTGATCGACGGTCAGTACCACGAGGTCGACTCCTCGGAGATGGCCTTCAAGATCGCCGGCCGCATGGCGCTCAAGGAAGCCGCCAAGCGCGCCCGCCCCGTGATCCTCGAGCCGATGATGTCCGTGGAGGTCATCTGCCCCGAGGACAACATGGGCGACGTGATCGGCGACATCAACTCCCGTCGTGGCATGGTCCAGGAGATGGGTGAACGGGGCAACGACCGCACGGTCAAGGCCGTCGTGCCGCTGTCCGAGATGTTCGGCTACGTCGGCGACCTCAGGTCGAAGACCGCCGGACGCGCGAACTACTCGATGCAGTTCGACACCTACGCCGAAGTCCCGGCGAACGTCGCCAAGGAGATCATCGCCAAGGCGACAGGCGAGTAAGCGTTTCGGGCGCCCAAGCCTGGGTGCCCGGCGCTGACCACCTGTTGCCAGCAGAGGCGCTGAGTTCCAACGCGACGCAATAGGTCAGATAAGTCAAACCAGATTTAACCAGTCCACAGGAGGACGAAGTGGCTAAGGAAAAGTTCGAGCGTAACAAGCCGCACGTGAACATCGGGACGCTCGGTCACGTCGACCACGGCAAGACCACGCTCACCGCGGCTATCACCAAGGTGCTGCACGACAAGTACCCGGACATCAACCCGTACACGCCGTTCGACGAGATCGACAACGCGCCGGAAGAGAAGCAGCGCGGCATCACGATCTCGATCTCCCACGTCGAGTACCAGACCGAGGCCCGGCACTACGCTCACGTCGACTGCCCCGGCCACGCCGACTACATCAAGAACATGATCACCGGCGCGGCCCAGATGGACGGCGCGATCCTGGTCGTGTCCGCCGCTGACGGCCCCATGCCGCAGACCCGCGAGCACGTCCTCCTCGCCCGCCAGGTCGGTGTCCCGTACATCGTCGTGGCGCTGAACAAGTCCGACATGGTCGACGACGAGGAGATCCTCGAGCTCGTCGAGATGGAGGTCCGCGAGCTGCTGTCCGACCAGAACTTCCCGGGCGACGACGCCCCGGTCGTTCAGGTCTCGGCCCTGGGCGCCCTCGAAGGCGAGCAGAAGTGGGTCGACGCCGTCGCCGAGCTGATGCAGGCCGTCGACGACTCCGTCCCGGAGCCCGAGCGCGAGATGGACAAGCCGTTCCTCATGCCGATCGAGGACGTCTTCACCATCACCGGCCGCGGCACGGTCATCACCGGCCGCGTCGAGCGCGGTGTGCTGCTCCCCAACGAGGAAGTCGAGATCGTCGGCATCCGCGAGGGCGCCATCCGCACCAAGGTCACCGCGATCGAGATGTTCCGCAAGACCCTCGACGACGCGCGCGCCGGTGAGAACGTGGGCCTCCTGCTCCGCGGCACCAAGCGCGAAGAGGTCGAGCGCGGCATGGTCGCCGTCAAGCCCGGCACCACGACCCCGCACACCGACTTCGAGGCGCAGGTCTACATCCTGTCCAAGGACGAGGGCGGGCGCCACACGCCGTTCTTCAACAACTACCGTCCGCAGTTCTACTTCCGGACGACCGACGTGACCGGCGTCGTGACCCTCCCCGAGGGCACCGAGATGGTCATGCCGGGCGACAACACCGACATGAAGGTCGAGCTCATCCAGCCGATCGCGATGGACGAGGGTCTCCTCTTCGCGATCCGCGAGGGCGGCCGCACCGTCGGATCCGGTCGAGTGACCAAGGTCCTCAAGTAAGACCGCACACCGGGGTGGCCCGCCGGAGCGAACCTGCGAGCTTCGCAGTTCGCGCAGCGTGGGCCACCCCGGTCTACTCGCGTCTCACGCCTGTCGCACCGTGACCGGCGATCCCCGCCCCAGGGCGGGGGAGACGCGGTGAGAAGCGCATACGCGTAACCTGTCCCACTGTTCCCCGACCCCAGCTTGCTGGGTCCACCGGGTACCAGGCATAATATTCAGGTTGCGTACGCTCCGGCGCGCCTTCATGGCATGCGCCGGTGCTCACGCCCGGCCCGCGGGCCCGAGTAGGCACTCGATTGTGCTGAGAGGGACCGTTTCATGGCGGGCAGGCGGGCGAGCCAAAGAGACCAAGGGGAAGGCACAACTGTGCCCAAGCCAGTCTCGAACTCGCGACACGCCCGACCGCGTGGAGCGGTCTGAACAGCCAATTTACGTTAGGTTAGGAATCATGGCGGGACAAAAGATCCGCATCAGGCTGAAGGCCTACGACCACGAGGTCGTGGACTCCTCGGCCCGCAAGATCGTGGAGACGGTCACTCGTACCGGTGCTGCCATCTCCGGCCCGGTGCCGTTGCCGACCGAGATCAACCGCTTCTGCGTCATCCGGTCGCCGCACAAGTACAAGGACTCGCGCGAGCACTTCGAGATGCGCACGCACAAGCGCCTCATCGACATCCTCGACCCGACCCCGAAGACGGTCGACTCGTTGATGCGCCTTGACCTCCCGGCCGGTGTCGACATCGAGATCAAGCTGTAGGGGACCAATGGACAGGCAGATCAAGGGAATCCTGGGCACCAAGCTCGGCATGACCCAGGTTTGGGACCAGAACGGCCGCGCCGTTCCCGTCACTGTGGTGCAGGCCGGCCCGAACGTGGTCACCCAGGTCCGCAAGCCCGACGTCGACGGCTACTCGGCCGTCCAACTGGGCTTCGGCGACATCAAACTCAAGAACGTCACCAAGCCGATCCAGGGCCACTTCGAGAAGGCCGGCGTCGCCCCGCGTCGCCACCTTGTCGAGCTGCGCACCGCGGACGCCGCCGACTACGACCTCGGCCAGACCGTCGAAGCCACCATCTTCGAATCCGGTCAGCTCGTGGACGTCACCGGCACCACCAAGGGCAAGGGCTTCGCCGGTGTGATGAAGCGCCACGGCTTCGGCGGTCTCCCCGCCAGCCACGGCGCGCACAAGGTCCACCGCGCCCCCGGGTCCATCGGCGGCTGCGCCACGCCCGGTCGCGTGTTCAAGGGCATGCGCATGGCCGGCCGCATGGGGCACAACCGCCACACGACGCAGAACCTGCGCATCCAGGCGGTCGACGCCGAGCGCGGGCTGCTGCTCATCGTGGGGGCCATCCCCGGCCCGAAGAACGGCCTGGTGCTCATCCGCACGGCAGTAAAGCAGGTGGCCTGATTATGAGCCTTGAAGTGAACGTGAAGAACGCCTCTGGTGAGGAGACCGGGAAGACCATCGCGCTTCCGGCGTCGATCTTCGACGTCGAGCCGAACATCCCGCTCATGCACCAGGTCGTCACGGCGCAGCTGGCCGCCGCCCGCTCGGGTTCGGCCAAGACCAAGACCCGCGGCGAAGTCCGCGGCGGCGGCAAGAAGCCGTACCGCCAGAAGGGCACCGGCCGCGCCCGCCAGGGCTCGATCCGCGCCCCGCAGTTCAACGGCGGCGGCGTCGTCCACGGCCCGCAGCCGCGCTCTTTCGCCGAGCGGACCCCCAAGAAGATGAAGGCGGCCGCTCTCGCGGGCGCCCTCACCGACCGGGCCCGCGGCGAGAACGTGCACGTCATCGACGCCTTCATCGAGGGCGACGCGCCCAAGACGAAGACCGCGCAGGCCGCTCTGGCCGCGATCACCGAGGCCTCCAAGGTCCTGGTGGTCCTCACGCGCGACGAGCAGACCGCGGCCCTGAGCCTGCGGAACCTGCCCGAGGTGCACCTGCTCCAGTGGGGTCAGGTCAACACCTACGACGTGCTCAACAACGAGGACATCGTGTTCAGCGAGGCCGCCATCGAGGCGTTCATCGCTGACCGGACTGAGCAGGAGGTCGCGGCGTGAGCGAAGTGACCGTCGCCGACCCGCGCGACATCATCATCAAGCCGGTCATCTCGGAGAAGACCTACACCCTCCTCGGCGAGGGCAAGTACACCTTCGAGGTCGACCCGCGCGCCAACAAGAGCCACATCAAGATCGCCGTCAAGGAGATCTTCGGTGTGGACGTCAAGAGCGTCAACACCCTGAACCGGGACGGCAAGCGCAAGCGCACCCGCACCGGCTGGGGACAGCGCAAGAGTGTCAAGCACGCGATCGTCACCGTGGAAGGCGACCCCGGTCGCCTGGGTGAGATCTTCGGCGGACAGATCTCGTAGGAGCTAGAGAATGGCTATTCGCAAGTACAAGCCGACGACGCCCGGGCGTCGCGGCTCCAGCGTCTCCGACTTCGCCGAGATCACCCGTTCGACCCCCGAGAAGTCGCTGCTGCGCCCGATCTCCAAGACCGGCGGCCGCAACAACTCGGGCAAGATCTCGACCCGACACCGCGGCGGCGGCCACAAGCGCCGCTACCGCGTGATCGACTTCCGTCGCCACGACAAGGACGGCGTGCCGGCGAAGGTCGCGCACATCGAGTACGACCCGAACCGCACCGCGAACATCGCACTGCTGCACTACGCGGACGGCGAGAAGCGCTACATCCTGGCCCCCAAGGGCATCAAGCAGGGTGACGTGATCGAGAACGGACCGGAAGCGGACATCAAGCCCGGCAACTCGCTGGAGCTGCGCCACATCCCGGTCGGTACGACGGTCCACGCGGTGGAGCTCAAGCCCGGCGGCGGCGCCGCTCTGGGCCGCTCGGCCGGCGCCTCGATCCAGCTGCTCGCCCGTGAAGGCAAGTACGCGCACCTGCGCATGCCCTCCGGTGAGATCCGCCTGGTCCAGGTGACCTGCCGCGCCTCCATCGGCGAGGTCGGCAACGCCGAGCAGGGCAACATCAACTGGGGCAAGGCCGGCCGCATGCGCTGGAAGGGCTGGCGCCCGACCGTCCGCGGTGTCGTCATGAACCCGGTCGACCACCCGCACGGTGGTGGCGAGGGCCGTACTTCCGGTGGTCGTCACCCGGTGAACCCGCAGGGCAAGCCCGAGGGTCGCACCAGGAAGAGGAACCACCCGAACGACCGGCTCATCGTCCGTCGTCGCAACGCCAACCGGAAGCGGGGGAAGTAGGCCATGGCTCGCAGCCTCAAGAAGGGCCCGTTCGTCGACGACCACCTGCAGAAGAAGGTGGACTCGGCGATCGAGACCAAGAGCAAGAACGTCATCAAGACCTGGTCGCGCCGCTCGACGATCACGCCCGACTTCATCGGGCTGACCTTCGGCGTGCACGACGGTCGCAAGCACGTTCCGGTCTACGTCACCGAGAACATGGTCGGGCACAAGCTCGGCGAGTTCGCGCCGACCCGCACGTTCCGCGGGCACGACAAGGACGACCGCAAGAGCCGGCGCCGCTAGGCCATGGGCTTTGAATACGAACGAAGGAATTAGAACGATGGCAACAGTGGAGCAGGAGGCTCCGAAGGCGCGCGCGTCGGCGCGGTACGTCCGCGTCGCACCTCGCAAGGCGCGCCGCGTCGTCGACCTCGTGCGTGGTCTGCCCGTGGACGAGGCCTTGACGACTCTCGAGTTCGCGCCTTTCAGCGCGGCCGAGATCGTGTACAAGGTCATCGCGTCGGCTCAGGCGAACGCCGAGAACAACCTCGGTCTGGACCCGGAGTCGCTCCTGGTGTCCGAGATCAAGGTCGACGAAGGCCCGACGATGCGCAGGTACCGCCCGCGCGCCCACGGCCGCGCCTACCGGATCAACAAGCGCACCAGCCACATCACCGTGGTGGTCGAGTCCGTCCAGGCCAAGCAGTCCGCCTCTCCCTCGGTTCGCCGGCCCAAGGCCGCCGCCCCGAAGCCGGTCGAGGCCGACGTGAAGTCCGAGAACGCTGAGAAGGAGGAGACCGCCTAATGGGTCAAAAAATCCACCCGCACGGGTACCGCCTCGGCATCAGCGCCGACTGGACCTCGCGTTGGTACGCCGACAAGGAGTACGCCGAGTACATCGGCGAGGACGTCAAGATCCGCCAGCTCATGACCAAGGGTCTCGAGCGCGCCGGCATCTCCAAGGTGGAGATCGAACGCACCCGCGAGCGGGTCCGCGTCGACATCCACACCGCCCGCCCGGGCATCGTCATCGGCCGTAAAGGCGCCGAGGCCGATCGCCTGCGCGGCAACCTGGAGAAGCTGACGGGCAAGCAGGTCCAGCTGAACATCATCGAGGTCAAGAACCCCGACGTCGATGCTCAGCTCGTGGCCCAGGGCGTCGCGGAGCAGCTGTCCAGCCGTGTGAACTTCCGTCGGGCGATGCGCAAGGCCATTCAGTCGGCCATGCGCAACCCCACCGTGAAGGGCATCAAGGTGCAGTGCTCGGGCCGCCTCGGCGGCGCCGAGATGAGCCGTTCGGAGCAGTACCGCGAGGGCCAGGTCCCGCTGCACACGCTGCGCGCGAACATCGACTACGGCCTGTTCGAGGCCGCCACGACCTTCGGCCGCATCGGCGTGAAGGTGTGGATCTACAAGGGTGAGGCCACGCTCAAGGAGCAGGCCGAGCAGGTGCAGCGTCGTCGCGACTCCGGTCCCGACCGCGGCGGCCGTGGTGGCCGCGGCGGTGCCGGCGGCGCCGCTCGCGGTGGTCGTGGCCGTGGTGGCCGCGCCGCCACCGCTCAGCCTGCCGAGGCCGCTGCCGCCGCGCCCGCCACTGAGAAGCAGGAGGGCTAAGCGACATGCTCATGCCACGGAAACCGCCGCGCGGTTACCGGAAGCCTCACGCTCCGAAGCGCAAGGGCAAGGCCACTCGCGGCACGAAGGTCTCCTTCGGCGAGTACGGCATCCAGGCGCTGGAGCACAGCTACGTGACCAACCGCCAGATCGAGTCCGCTCGTATCGCCATGACCCGCCACATCAAGCGTGGCGGCAAGGTCTGGATCACGATCTTCCCGGACCGTGCGATCACCAAGAAGCCGGCCGAGACCCGTCAGGGTTCCGGTAAGGGTTCGCCCGAGTACTGGGTGGCGAACGTCAAGCCGGGCCGGGTCATGTTCGAGCTCTCTTACCCGAGCGAGGAGACGGCCCACGAGGCACTGCAGCGTGCGATCCACAAGCTGCCGATGAAGTGCCGCATCGTCTCTCGTGAAGGGGCAGGTGAGTAGCCATGACCACTGGTATCGACACCGGTGAGCTGCGCGAGCTCAGCGACAAGGAACTCCAGTCGAAGCTGCTGGAGAAGAAGGAAGAGCTGTTCAACCTGCGGATCCGCAATGCCACGGGTCAGCTGGAGAACAATCACCAGCTGGGCCTGGTCCGCAAGGAGATCGCGCGGATCTACACCGTGATGAACGAGCGCCGGCTGGGCCTCAGCGCCGCGCCGGAGGAGGTTGAGAAGTGAGCGAGGAAACTCAGACTCGCGGACGGCGCAAGGTGCTCGAGGGCTTCGTCGTCGGCGACAAGATGGACAAGACCGCCGTCGTCGAGGTCGAAGACCGCAAGAAGCACGCGCTGTACGGCAAGGTCGTCAAGTCCAACAAGAAGTACAAGGCCCACGACGAGGCCAACGAGGCCGGCATCGGTGACCGCGTCTCCATCATGGAGACCCGTCCCCTGTCGAAGACCAAGCGTTGGCGCATCGTCGAGATCCTTGAGAAGGCCAAGTAGGGAGATCGGGACGTGATTCAGCAAGAGTCGCGGCTGAAGGTCGCTGACAACACCGGTGCGCGGGAGATCCTGTGCATCCGGGTGCTGGGCGGCTCGGGCCGACGCTATGCCGGTATCGGCGACACGATCGTGGCCTCCGTCAAGGATGCAACCCCGGGTGCCGGGGTGAAGAAGGGCGACGTCGTGAAGGCCGTCATCGTGCGGACGGTGAAGGAAACCCGCCGTCCCGACGGCACGTACATCAAGTTCGACGAGAACGCCGCCGTCCTCGTCAAGGACGGCGAACCGCGAGGGACCCGTATCTTCGGGCCGGTCGCCCGCGAACTGCGCGACAAGCAGTTCATGAAGATCATCTCCCTCGCACCGGAGGTGCTGTAAGAGATGAAGATCAAGAAGGGCGACCGAGTCCGCGTCATCGCGGGCAAGGACAAGGGCGCCGAAGGACTGGTGCTGGAGTCGTACCCCGACCGCGAGCGAGTGCTCGTCGAGGGCGTCAACCGCATCACCAAGCACACCAAGGCCGGGCAGACCGCCCGCGGCTCCAGGACCGGCGGCATCGTCGTCCAGGAGTCCGCGATCCACGTGTCCAACGTGCAGGTGCTCGACGCCGACAACCAGCCCACCCGCGTGGGCTACCGGTTCGGCGATGACGGCCGCAAGGTCCGCGTTTCGAAGCGGACGGGTAAGGACCTGTAATGACTGACGTTGCAGAAAAGGTCCAGCCGCGCCTGAAGGAGACTTACCGCTCCGAGATCCGGCCGCAGCTGCAGGACCAGTTCAAGTACGCCAACATCCACCAGATCCCCGGTCTGACGAAGATCGTGGTGAACATGGGTGTGGGCGAAGCCGCTCGCGACTCCAAGCTCATCAACGGGGCCCTGGCGGACCTGACCACGATCACAGGCCAGAAGCCGCTCGTGCGTCTGGCGAAGAAGTCGATCGCGCAGTTCAAGCTGCGCGAGGGCCAGGCGATCGGCGCGAAGGTCACCCTTCGCGGCGACCGCATGTGGGAGTTCCTCGACCGCCTCCTGGCGATCGCGCTGCCCCGCATCCGCGACTTCCGGGGTCTTTCGGACCAGCAGTTCGACGGCAACGGGAACTACACCTTCGGTCTGACCGAGCAGAGCGTGTTCCCCGAGATCGACCAGGACAAGATCGACCGGGTTCGCGGTATGGACATCACGCTGGTGACCACCGCGAAGACCGACGACGAAGGCCGGGCGTTCCTGAAGCTGCTCGGCTTCCCGTTCAAGGAGAACGACAATGGCTAAGAAAGCCCTCATCGCGAAGGCCAAGCGGAAGCCGAAGTTCGCCGTGCGCGCCTACACCCGCTGCCAGAAGTGCGGCCGGCCCAAGGCCGTCTACCGCAAGTTCGGCCTGTGCCGCGTCTGCGTGCGCGACATGGCCCACGCGGGTGAACTCCCGGGCGTCCACAAGGCTTCCTGGTAATCCGGGAGACCTGGACCATCAGGTCTCTTGGGTGACCCCAAGGCCCATAGCTCCGATCGCCACAGGCCCCGCCGCTCTCCATAAGGCGGGGAACCGGGGTGAGAAAGGTAAACAACGCTAATGACAATGACCGACCCGATCGCGGACATGCTCACCCGTCTGCGGAACGCCAACCAGGCATACCACGACACGCTGACGATGCCGCACTCCAAGATGAAGGCCTCCATCGCGGAGGTCCTCAAGCAGGAGGGCTACATCGCCTCATGGCGCGCCGAGGAGCCCGAGGAAGGCAAAGTCGGCAAGACCCTGGTCATCGACCTGAAGTTCGGCGAGCGCCGCGAGAGGTCCCTTGCGGGCCTGCGCCGCGTCTCGAAGCCGGGCCTGCGGGTCTACGCCAAGTCCACTGAGCTGCCGCGCGTCCTCGGCGGCCTGGGTGTGGCCATCGTGTCCACGTCCCAGGGCCTGCTGACGGACCGTCAGGCTCGCAAACGCGGCGTTGGCGGCGAAGTCATCGCCTACATCTGGTAGCAGGAGGGTATAAGCATGTCCCGCATTGGGAAGCAGCCGATTCTGGTGCCCTCCGGCGTCGACGTCAAGATCGACGGCGCGACGGTGACCGTGAAGGGCCCCAAGGGCCAGCTCAGCACTGAGCTGCCCGAGCCGATCGGCATCGAGAAGAACGAGGACGGGTCCTTCGATGTGACCCGTCCCAACGACGAGCGCAAGTCCCGGGCCCTGCACGGCCTGGCCCGCAGCCTCGTCAACAACATGGTCGTCGGCGTCTCGGAGGGCTACAAGAAGTCCCTCGAGATCAACGGCACCGGTTACCGGGCGCAGGCCAAGGGCAAGGGCGTGGAGATGAGCCTCGGCTTCTCCCACACCATCCAGGTGGACGCGCCGGAAGGCATCTCGTTCACCGTCGAGCGTCCGACCCTGCTGCACGTCGAGGGTATCGACAAGCAGCTCGTCGGCCAGGTCGCGGCGAACATTCGCCGACTGCGTCCGCCGGAGCCCTACAAGGGCAAGGGCGTCAAGTACGTCGACGAGCGCATCCGCCGCAAGGCCGGGAAGGCAGGTAAGTAATGGCGAGCAAACTGGAGCAGCGCCGCCCGTCCGGGTCGGTCTCCGAGCGCCGCCGGATCGGCAAGAACCGGCGTCACTTCCGTGGACGCAAGAAGATCACGGGCACGGCCTCGCAGCCGCGCCTGGCGATCTTCCGGTCCTCGAAGCACATCGTGGCCCAGGTCATCGACGACGTGCAGGGCCACACGCTGGCCGCCGCGTCGACGGTGGAGCCGGGTCTGCGCGCCTTCGAGGGCGACAAGACCGCCAAGGCCAAGGAAGTCGGCAAGCTGATCGCCGAGCGCGCCAAGGCCGCCGGCGTCGAGGCCGTGGTCTTCGACCGCGGCGGTGTCAAGTACCACGGCCGCGTCGCGGCCCTGGCCGACACCGCCCGCGACAGCGGTCTGAAGTTCTAGCCCGCTAGACGACGGAGAGCCGGAGGGGAGCATCGCTCCTCTCCGGCTTTTTACTACCCATCGGGCGCTTTACGGCTTTCGAGGGAATAGTGCGGATCACCGGGGGTCGGCCTTGCACCGCCGCGGGGCGTGGGCGAGTATGGGCGGGTGCGTTCCCCGAAGCTGTCACGCAAGACCGTGCTCGCCTCCAGCGTCGCCGGGGCCTTCGCCGTGGTCGGCGGGGGCGCGGTGATCGCCGAGGCGGCCTCCAGGCGCGGCGAGGAGCCCGCCGAGGGACCGTCCGAGGGGGAGGCCCCGGTGGGCGAACGGCAGCGCTGGATCGACGGGACCCTGGCCGCGATGTCGCTGGAGGAGAAGGTCGGCCAGCTGTTCATGGTCTACGTGCACGGCGAGACCGCCGACACCGACCAGGCCGACGCCGTGGCCTCCAACCGCGAGCGGCTCGGGTCCGACAACGGGGCCGCGTTCGTCGCCGCCCGCCGTCCCGGCGGGATCATCTACTTCGACTGGGCCAACGGCCTCCGGGACCCGGCACAGGTCGCGCGGCTCTCGAACGGCCTCCAGGAGGCGTCCGGCGCCGTCCCGCTCCTGATCGCGACGGACCAGGAGTACGGCTCGGTGGTGCGGATCGGCGAGCCCGCCACGCAGTTCCCCGGCGCGATGCCGCTGGGCGCGACACGGGACCCCGACACCGCGCGGCGGGCCGCGGAAATCGCGGGCGCCGAATTGCGGGCGATGGGGCTCAATCAGAACTTCGCCCCCGATGTCGATGTCAATGTGGATCCGGCGAACCCCGTCATCGGGGTGCGTTCCTTCGGCTCGGACCCCGATCTCGTGGCCGAGTTCGCCGCCGCCCAGGTCGGCGGCTACCAGTCCGGGGGAGTGGCGGTGTCCGCCAAGCACTTCCCGGGACACGGCGACACCGGGACCGACAGCCACGTGGGCCTGCCGGTCATCACCCACACCGTGGAGGAGTGGGAGCGGATCGACGCGCCGCCGTTCCGGGCGGCGATCGAGGCCGGCGCGGACATGGTCATGTCCGCCCACCTGCAGTTCCCCGCCCTGGACGACTCGCTCGCGCCCGCGACGCTGTCGGCGCCGATCCTGACCGGGCTCCTGCGCGACCGCCTCGGCTTCGAGGGCGTCGTCGTCACCGACTCCCTGGAGATGCAGGGGGTCCGCACCGAGTTCGGCGACGACCGGGTGCCGGTGCTCGCACTCCTGGCCGGGGTCGACCTGCTGCTCATGCCGCCGGACTTCCCGGCCGCGTACGAGGCCGTGCTCGCCGCCGTCGCGGCGGGGGAGTTGACCGAAGAGCGCATCGACCAATCGGTGGTGCGACTGCTCCGGCTCAAATACGATCGCGGCATTGTGGACGGACCGGCGGTCGACGCGGACGCCGCCGCGGACGCGGTCGGGACCTCCGATCACCTCGCCGTCGCCGACGGGATCGCCGAGCGGTCGGTCACCCTGCTCGCCAACGACGGCGCGCTGCCGTTCACGGCCGGGACGGCGCTCGTCGCCGGCTGGGGCGAGAACACGACCACCCGGCTGGCCGGCGCCCTCGCCTCCGAAGGGCTCCAAGCGAGCCCGATGGTCACCGGCGACGAGCCGGACGCCGAGGCGATCAAGACCGCCGTCGAGGCCGCCGCCGACGCCGACCTCGTCGTGGCCGTCACCTACAACGTCGAGGCCGGCTCGCCCCAGGCGGACCTGGTCGCCGCGCTCGTGGGAACCGGCGTCCCGGTGGTCGCCGCCGCGGTCGGCACGCCCTACGACGCCGCGCACCTGGGCGCGGTGGGCGCGAGCCTGGCGACGTACTCCTACTCCAAGGCCTCGCTTTCGGCCCTGGCCAAGGTGATCACGGGTGCGGTCGACCCGAGCGGCGCGCTGCCGGTCGACGTCCCGGACGAGGGCGGCGCGGTCGCGTACGCACTGGGCCACGGGCTCCACTACGCGTAGCCGTTCACTCGCCCGATGTAGAAAATTATTTTCACACGCTTGACTCTCTGTGGAGTTTGTCTCCATACTGGGGTCAGGGTGCAAATCCACGCACTCACCCCCATTCCCCTGATCTCCTGACAAGCAGGGAGTCTCGCGTGAATCTCTTCCCCATCCACCGAAAACGACCCCGTGTAGACGGACGGCGCGGTTTCCGCGCCGCCGTCGTCCTGATCGCGGCGACCGTCCTCACTGCGGCCGGGCTCGCGGTCGCGAGCCCGGCGCAGGCGCAGACGCGCGTCGCCGGCATCGACGTCTCGCACTACCAGGGCTCGATCAACTGGACCTCGGTGCGCAACGCCGGCGTCCAGTGGGCCTACATCAAGGCCACCGAGGGAACCTCCTATAAGGACCCCCGGTTCAACGTCAACTACCCGGCCGCCCACGCGGCCGGGGTGATCCGCGGGGCGTACCACTTCGCCCGGCCGAACGCCTCCAGCGGCGCGGTGCAGGCGAACTTCTTCGCCAGCAACGGCGGCGCCTGGTCGGCCGACAACCTCACCCTGCCCGGCGCGCTCGACATCGAGGGCCCGCCCACGGGGGCGACCTGCTACGGCCTGTCGACCACCGGGATGCGCAACTGGATCACGGACTTCTACAACACGTACAAGTCCAGGACCGGCCGCGACCCGGTCATCTACACGACCGCGTCGTGGTGGAACCAGTGCACCGGCTCGTGGACGGGTATGGCCTCCAAGAGTCCCCTGTGGGTGGCGCACTGGGGCGTCTCGGCCCCGAACCTGCCGGCGGGCTGGTCCAGCACCACCTGGACGTGCTGGCAGTACACCTCGACCGGATCGGTCTCGGGCATCGCCGGGAACGTCGACCGCAACTACTTCAACGGCGCGCGCGACCGATTGCTGGCGCTCGCGAACAACACCTAGCACGGCCGGCGGTGCGGGGGCCGGGCCCGACCGGCCCGGCCCCCGCACCGCCGCGTCTGGAGGCAGGCATGGACCACCACGACCACCGCATCCGCCGCCGGATCCTGCTGGGGACCGGCGCGACTGGACTCCTCGGGGCCGCCGGCGCCGCCGCGTTCGGCGCGACCGCGAACGCCGACCCGGTCGAGACCAGTGCGGTCGAACCCGACGTCGACTCGACCGCCGCGTGGGGCGCGCGGCCGCCGAACGGCACCAACCCCGTCATCACGGGCAGCCCGAACAAGCTCATCGTGCACCACACGGTCTCGGCGAACACCGCGGACTTCTCGCGCGCGCAGGCGCACTTCCACGCGCAGTGGGTGCAGGACCTGCACATGGACGGCAACGGCTGGCGCGACTCGGGCTACAACTTCGTGGTCAGCCGCGGCGGCTGGATCACCGAGGGCACCACCGGAAGCAAGGCGGCGCTGCTCGACGGCGGGCGCTTCATCCAGGGCATCCACACCTCGGGGCAGAACTCGCAGGCGCTCGGGATCTCGAACGAGGGGTCCTACCACGACGGCGCCGAGCCGACCGGCCCGCAGTGGGAGTCCCTGGTGACCCTGTGCGCCTTCGCATGCGAGCAGTACGGGATCGACTCGGCGGAGATCTACGGGCACATGGACTTCAGCTCGACGCTGTGCCCGGGGATCTTCCACGACATGCTCCCGCGACTGCGCGAGGAGGTCGGCGCGGCACGCGACTGGTGAGCCGCACGGGCGGGTCGCGCGGCGGCTAGGCCCGCTGGCGGCCCGAGACCGCCGCGGCCGTCGCCGCGAGGGCCTTCGCCGAGCGCTTGCGCTGCTTGGCCGCGACGCCGACGAACAGGCAGTCGACGACCATGAGCTGCGCGATGCGGCTGACGGTGGCGCCCGAGCGGAACGTCGTCTCGCGGGCCGCGGTGGTCAGCACGAGGTCCGCGGCCTGCGCCAGCGGCGACCGGGCGTGGTTCGTGATCGCGATGGTCACCGCCTCCCGGTCGCGGGCCGATTCGAGGAACTCGACGGTCTCGGTGGTCGCGCCCGAATGCGAGATCGCGACCGCGACGTCCTTGGGGCCCGCCAGCGCGGTGGCCACGAGCGCGGCGTGCACGTCGGGCCAGGAGAAGGCCATGCAGCCGATGCGGTGGAGCTTCTTCACGAGGTCGGCGGCGACGATCCCGGAGGCCTCGACGCCGAACACGTCGATGCGGCCGGCCGCGGCGAGGGCGTTGACGGCGGCTTCGCAGGCGGCGGTGTCGAGCGCGTTCGCGGTGTCCTTGATGGCGCCGACGTCGGCGTAGCTGACGGTGGCGATGATGCGAGACATGTCGGCGCCGGTGGGGATGTCGCCGCCGGCGATCTCGCGGTCGGGTCCCTCGCCGGTGCCGATGACGGCCTGGGCGGCGCGCATGCGCAGCTCGCGGTGGCCGGTGAGTCCGAGCGAGCGGCAGAAGCGCACGACGGTGGCCTCGGAGGTGCCGGCGGCGCGGGCGAGTTCGGTGATGGTGCGGGTCGAGGCGTCCTCGGGCTCGCGGATGATCTCTTGTGCGACCTTCGTCTCGGCCTTGGAGAGCGAAGGCAGGACGGACTTGATGAGCACCAGGAGATTGGGCGTGTCGGCGCGGCTGGCAGGCATGACGACACCGTACACCCGGCGCGGCCCCGCCACGGTGCGGCGCGATTCTTCACCTGGGATCAGCTGGGTGAAATTTTACTTCATTGCGCTACGCTCGCAACTGTGAGTGAGTCGACCGAGCGCCTGCAGGCGCGCGCCCATCTGGCAATGCTGGCAACCGAACAGGCCGATCCCCGCTATGCGGGCATCGAGCGCCTCTCGACCCTGGACCTGGCCCGGACCATGAACGAGGCCGACGGGAGCGTGTCCGCCGCGGTGGCGGCGGTCCTCCCCGACGTCGCGGCCGCGATCGACGCGGTGGCCGACCGCCTCGTCAAGGGCGGGCGGCTGCGGTACGTGGGGGCCGGGACGGCCGGGCGGATGGCGGTGATGGACGCGGCCGAGTGCCCGCCGACGTTCTCGACCGACCCCGAGCTGGTGAAGGCGGTCCTGGCGGGCGGCAAGGCCGCCGAGGGCGGCGCGGTGGAGGGCACCGAGGACGACGCGGCCGCGGGTGCGGCGGCGATGGCGGCCGAGGGGATCGGCCCGGGTGACGCGGTGGTCGGGCTGGCGGCGAGCGGGCGGACGCCGTTCGTGGTGGCCGCGGTCGAGGAGGCGCGGCGGCGCGGGGCGCTGACGGTGGGCTTCTCGTGCAACACCGGGACGGTGCTGTCGGAGGCGGCCGAGTTCCGGATCGAGGTCGCGGTGGGGCCCGAGGTGGTGGCCGGCTCGACGCGGTTGAAGTCGGGGACGGCGCAGAAGTTCGTGCTCAACATGATCTCGACGATCAGCATGGTGCGGCTCGGGAAGGTCTACCGGAACTACATGGTGGACATGCGGGTCGCGAACTCGAAGCTGGCGGTGCGCGCGGTGCGGATGATCCGGGAGATCACCGGGGCCGGGCCGGAGGCGGCCGAGGCCGCGCTCGCGGCCTCGGGCAACCGGGTGAAGACGGCGGTGGTGATGCTCGAGCTGGGCGTCGGCGCGGAGGAGGCCGAGGAGCGGCTGGGCCGCGCCGAGGGAAGGCTCGCGGGGGCGCTGACGGAGGCCGCGGCCTAGGGCCGGCGGCGGCCTGCGGGCACGCTGAAGCGGATCGGGGCTGCGAGCCGCCCCCGAATCAACAGTGCCCCCGGGGTACGACATTGGCGGGCGGCCGCGGCGCCGGGCTCGGGGAGTACCGGATTGCGGGCGGGCACGGCGCCGGGCTCGCGGCGCGCCGGAACGCCCCTGGTTCGGCGTGCGCCGGAATGCGGGCACGCTGACGCGCATTCGGGCCGTGAACCGCCCCCGAATCAAGGGTGCCTCGGGGGTGTGACAGCCGGGGTGATTCGGGGGCGAATGGGGTGGTTGAGCGCTATGCCGCTCGTGCGTCCGTGCTCAGCGCCAGGCGAGTTGGCGGTGGAGCCTCGCCTTCGCCTCGGGGTCGGTCACGAATTCGCTCGCGGCCATCCAGGCCGCGCCGATCGCCGGGTCGGTCGCCTTGCTGATGCCCGCCTTCGGGTACACCAGCCGGAACCGCTCCTGGAGCAGCGCCGCGATGGGCGTGGGCCGCGTCAGCAGGCTGCCCGCCATCACGATCGGCAGCTCCCGGTCGACCACGTACGACACGGACTCCGCGAGGTGCCCCACGGCCCTGGCCACGATCGATTCGGCCACCGGGTCGCCGCCGTCGGCGGCCTCGCACACGAGGGCCGCGAAGCGCGCCAAGCGCACCGGCGGATCCGCCATGCACTTCGCCACCAGCGCTCCCGAGCGCCGCTTGTCCGGCGCGATCGCGGCGATGATGGCCTCCACGAGCCGGCCGCCGGGGCCGTTGCCGTCGATGTGGCGCAGCGCGGCCCGCACCGCTTCGCGCCCGAGCCAGAATCCCGAGCCCGAGTCGCCGAACAGCCAGCCGTACCCGTCCGAGCGCAGGGCCGGGGTCCGGTCCCTGATCGCGAAGGCGACGGCGCCGGTGCCCGAGACGACCACGGTGCCGTCCGTGGCGGACGAGCCCGCCGCGAACGCGATGACCGCGTCCGAGACCACCTCGACCTCGCATGCGGTCGCGAAGCGCCGTTTGAGGTCCGCCGACAGGTGGCGCACCTCCTCGGTGAGCGACAGCGCGCCGGCGGTGCCGACGCAGACCGCGCCGACCTCGGTCGGGTCGATGCCCCCGAGCGCCCGCTGGAACGCCAGGGCCATGTTGGACAGCGCGATCTCCCGGTCGCCGCCGACCGGGTTGGCCGGGCCGGAGGCGCCGGTGCCGAGCACCGCGCCGGTCTCGTCGATGAGGACGGCGCGGCTGCTGGTGCCGCCGGCGTCGAGACCGACGGCGAGTCGTGCGTGCATGTAGGGGTTCCTCGCTCCTTGCGCTACCGGCAGTATCCGTCCTGGGTGCAAATCAGTAAAAATAATTCTCACAAACTTGACACGAGTGTGGCAGAGGTAATAGTTTTTCTTGCATCCACCTCCCGAAGGGGTCGCCCATGGACCGCACCAGGACCGACGCGCCCGCAGCGAACGCCGAGGCCGGAGTCCTCGAACGGATCCGCCACGGCGCGAACGAACTGTCCGATGCCATGTCCAAAGTGGCCGACCAAGTGCTGGCCGACCCCGAAGCCGCCGCGCGGGCCACGATCATGGACCTCGCCGAGCTCTCCGGTACCTCCCCGGGAACCATCACCCGATTCTGCCGCCACCTCGGATACGACGGTTACGCGGCCCTGCGCGTAGCGATCGCCACCGAGACCGGAAGGGCCTCTGCCAGGCACGAGACCGGATGGGACGTCAACATCGGGCAGGAGATCGCCCCCGACGACCCGCTGGAGCAAGTTCTCAAGCAG
Organism: Glycomyces harbinensis; assembly: GCF_900101745.1. Taxonomy (GTDB): domain Bacteria; phylum Actinomycetota; class Actinomycetes; order Mycobacteriales; family Micromonosporaceae; genus Glycomyces; species Glycomyces harbinensis. Next base: position 151,330 of record NZ_FNAD01000017.1, read on the forward strand.
CTCATCACCATCGACGCCGCGATGCTCCGCGACACCGTCGGCACCCTCGACCTCGACGCCGTCGAACGCGTCGCCGCCCGCGTCGCGGTGGCCCGCCGCGTCGACGTCTACGGCGTCGGCAACAGCGCCACCGTCGCCCGCGAACTGCAGATGGGCTTCTACCGCACCGGCGTCGCCGCCTGGGTCTGGACCGAGGTCCACGACGCCCTCGCCAGCGCCGCGCTCCTCGGCGAGGGCGATGTGGCCCTGGCGGTCTCGCATTCGGGTACCACCGCCGAGACCATAGAGATGCTCAGCGAGGCCAGCAGCCGCGGCGCGTTCACCGTGGCGCTCACCGCCAGCCCCGAGGCGATACTGGCCGAGGTCGCCGACGTCTGCCTGCGCTCGGCCTCCCGCCGCACGAGCCACCGCGCGGACCTCCTGGCGTCCCGGCACTCCGCGCTGCTCGTTGCCGACCTGGTCCACATCGCCGTGGCGCAGCGGCGCTTCCCCGAAGCCCGGGAAGCCCTGGAGTCCCGGGCCAGAGCCGTGGGCGGCCATCGGCCGACCCGAGAAGTGCGGACCGGAGCGGGCTGACCCCCATACCGTCGACAGCTCGGTCCCGCCCAACCTTTGTTACCCCCTTTGAAGGAGCGACCATGACCATCACACCCGCCGACCGGCAGGCCATCTTCACCCGCCGCAACCTCTTCGGCGCCACCGCCGCGGGCCTCGCGGCGACCTCCCTGGGCGCGTGCGCGACCAGCGGCGGCGACGACGAGGCCGACGAGGTCACCGTAGGCGACGACGCGGAGAACCCGTTCGGCGTCGACGGCTCCGCGCCCCTGGACGTCGTCATCTTCGACGGCGGCTTCGGCCAGGAGTACGCCGTCGCCCACCAGGCGATGTACAACGAGGCCTTCCCGGACGCCGAGATCACGTCCCTCGCGACCCAGCAGATCGGCGAGACCCAGCAGCCGCGCTTCGCCGAAGGCAAGCCCGCCGACGTGCTCGACAACTCCGGCGCGAGCCAGCTCCCGATGGACTCTCTGGTGAGCGACGGGGAGCTGGCGGAGCTCACCCCGCTGCTCGACGCGCCCTCCTACGACGATCCCGAGGTCACCGTCGGCGACACCCTCCGCGAGGGGGTCCTCAAGGCCGGCACTTTCAACGGCAAGGTCTACGCGCTGAACTACGTGTTCAACGCCTGGACGATCTGGTACGACGCCAAGCTGTTCCGCGACCAGGGCTGGACCCCGCCGACGACCTGGGACGAGATGATCGCCCTGTGCCCGACCATCCAGGCGGCCGGGATCGCGCCGTGGACCTACGCGGGCCAGCACCCGGTGTACCTCTACGACATGTACCTCATGCTCGCCGGCCGCCACGGCGGCGTGCAGGTCCTCAAGGACATCGACAACCTCGTGGCCGACGCCTGGAGCAACCCGTCCCTCGTGGCCGCCGCCGAGGCGCTGCGCAACCTCGGCGACTCCGGCTACCTGCTCTCAGGCAGCGCCGGCATCGACCACATCCAGTCGCAGACGGCCTTCAACAACAACGAGGCCGCGTTCCTGCCCTGTGGCTCCTGGCTGCCCAACGAGCAGAAGGCCATCGCCCCCGAGGGCTTCGAGTACGCCCCGATGGGCGTGCCCTACCTCGAGGGCAGCGTTCAGCCGGGCCTGATCAGCGCGGGCGGCGACGAGCCGTTCGTGGTGCCCAAGAACGCGACCAACCTCGCGGGCGCATACGAGTACCTGCGGATCATGCTCTCCCAGGAGGGCTCGCAGATCTTCAGCGACGCCGTCTCGGCCGCCACCATCGTCAAGGGCGTCGAGCTGGAGAACGAGACCGCGAGGATGACCGACGCGCTCGTGCAGAACCCGGAGGACATGTTCCAGCCGCAGTTCCGCTACTGGTACAAGAAGATGGACGACGAGATGCGGCCGGCGCTGGGCCAGCTCATCAACGCCGAGACCACCGCTCAGGAATTCCTCGACCGGATGCAGAGCGTCGCGGACGAGGTCGCCGCCGACGACACCATCGAGAAGTTCACGCACGAGGACTAGCCGTACCGTTCCGCGATCCGCGACAAGAGAGGAGGGCCTGGGCGGTGAAGCACGGCAGGTACCCGTTCATCCTGAGTTTCCTGGCACTGCCGGTGGGGCTCTACGCCTGGCTGGTGATCCTGCCATTCGCCCAGGCCTTCCAGATCTCCCTCACCGACTGGTCGGGTTCGACCAACACGTTCAACTACATCGGGTTCGACAACTACGCGAACCTGTTCAAGGACGACCGGCTCGTCATCCCGGCCTTGCAGCACACCGGGATCATCCTCGTGGTGCTCCCGGTCGTGACGATCGCGCTGGGCCTGTTCTTCGCGTTCATGCTCAACCTCGGCGGCCGCAGCCGCCAGGGCCGCATCGAGGGCGTGCGCGGCTCCCGCTTCCACAAGATCGTCTTCTTCTTCCCGCAGGTGCTGTCGGTGGCGATCATCGGCATCCTGTGGAAGCAGGTGTACGCGCCCGAGAACTTCGGCGGTCTCATCACCGGGGCGCTCACCGCGGTCGGGCTTCCCGCGCCCGCCAACGGGTTCCTGGCGGACAAGCGCTTCGTGCTCGCGGCGGTGATCGGCGTCCTGGTATGGAGCGCCGTTGGGTTCTACCTGGTGTTCTTCTCCTCGGCGATGGCGTCGATCCCGCGCGACCTCTACGAGGCGGGGATCATCGACGGCGCCGGGCGGTTCCAGATGTTCTTCAAGATCACGCTGCCGCTGCTGTGGGACTCGGTCCAGACCGCGTGGATCTACCTGTCCATCGTGGCCCTGGACGTGTTCGTCCTGGTGTACATGATGACGCCCGAACGCGGCGGCCCCGACGCGGCGAGCGAAGTGGTCGGCGGCGTCATCTGGAAATACGCGTTCAACGACGGCGAGCAGGCCTTCGCCTCCGCGATCGGCGTGGTCCTGTTCTTCGCCGCACTGACCCTGGCGGTCGTCTCGCTGCGGTTCGGTCCCCGCGAGCGCATCGAGTACTAGGAGCGACATGGCAACCGAGACCACCACCCCCGAGCGCGCGCCCGCCCGCGGCGGCGGGGACCCCGCACCGAGGCGCGAAGGCGCCGTCTTCAACGTCTTCTCGCACGGCTTCCTGTGGCTGTGGGCGCTCATGGTCATCATCCCGGTGGCCTGGATCGTCGTGACCTCGTTCAAGACCTCCCGCGAGATCGCCTCCGACCCGCTGGGGCTGCCTGCGGCCCTGAACTGGGACAACTACGCGAACGCCTGGACCAACGGGAACATCGGCGACTACTTCCTCAACACCATCCAGGTCATGGTCTTCAGCGTCAGCGGCACGATGCTCCTGGGCGCCATGGCCGCGTACGTGCTGGCCCGCTACGAGTTCTTCGGGAACCGCATCGTCTACTTCGGCTTCGCAGCCGGGATGATGTTCCCGGTGTTCCTGGCGCTGTTCCCGCTGTTCAAAACGCTCCAGAACGTGTCGCTGCTGAACACGTACGCGGGGCTCATCCTCGTCTACATCGCCTATTCGCTGCCGTTCACCGTGTTCTTCCTGACCGCGTTCTTCAAAACGCTGCCAACGGGGGTCGCGGAGGCGGCGATCGTGGACGGTGCGGGGCACTACCGGCTGTTCTTCCAGGTGATGCTCCCGATGGCCAAGCCCGGCCTCATCGCGATCACCATCTTCAACATCATCGGCCAGTGGAACCAGTTCCTGCTGCCGCTGGTCCTGCTCGGCCGCAACCCCGAGGACGCGGTCATCTCCCAGGGCCTGGCCAACCTCGCACTGCGCCAGGGCTACGAAGGCGACGCGGGCGCCCTGTTCGCCGGCACCGTGCTCGCGATGATCCCGATCTTCGTCGCCTACGTGATCTTCCAGCGCCAGATCCAGGCCGGCCTGACCGCCGGCGCCATCAAGTAGCGCGCCGAGTTCGGTTCGCCGTACGAGAAGGCCGCCTCCTCTATCGAGGAGACGGCCTTCGCTCTCGTTGCGGCCCTGGGGGACCGCAGGGCAGATGAGGATTCAGCCGCGCTCGGGCGCGTCGATGAGCCGGTTCGCCCGTTCGAGGATCCAGGGGCACCATTCGTCGCCCTGCCATCTGCCGAACCATTCCGGGTCCGTGTCGGCCTCGCCGAGGAACCGGCAGATCTCGCGCGGACCCGCACCGTCGTTGCATGCGATGCGGTACTGGGTCGGTGCGAGCGGATACGCGCCGTCGAGTACGCGATGGACCGAGAACACGGCCGGGCCGCGGTGGAAGTCGCCGAGCCAGCCGTCGTCGTCCGAGTGCAGTTCAGCCATCGCACTGCCTCGCCGACCCGGGCCGGGGACGGTTGTCGAGGGCGTGGCCGTTGTAGAAGACCTTGAAGGCCGAGTCCTCGAACCACATCTTCCAGTCTGGCGCGTAGGCCCGCCATTCCCGTCCCCAGGTGGCGTGCAGGTGCCCGGTGTTCAGGCCCGAGACGATCAGGACCAGGTCGGCCGGGTTGCCGGCGATCGAGACCTGAAACGAGTCCGGCGCGCTCGCGCTGGAGGCCCGGACGGTGAAGCTGCTGTGGTGGTCCGCGAAGGTCCCCCGAACGAGTGGGTCGCCTCCGCGGCTTTCGCGGTTGGGATTGTCGGGCGTGTGCGCGACAATGGGTCTGGACACGGATTTACCTCCGTTGTTTCAAGGCCGGGGCGGATCTGGCTACCAACCTTCTGACCGCCCCGGCCGGTTTCTCTGGGCCGCGAGTCCGACACTCACTCACTTCATCCGTGACTATCGCCACGCCCAATGGTAGATTGACATAACCATGGTTCTAGCGCAAGCTTCGAAACACATTTCGTCTAAAAAAGTTGGCGCTGAAACTCGAACGAGTGATGGAGGTAGCGCGATGGCAGGACGCGGACGGCCCAAAGGCCCCGGAAGTAGCCTCCGATCCCGATGGCTTGGCGAGCGCCTCCGCGGTCTTCGGGAAGCCGCAGCCATCTCGACTGTGGAAGTGGCCGAGTTCCTTCAGCGGGACCGCTCAGTGGTGGGGCGCTACGAGACCGGCGACTACCCGATCCGACGGGCGGATGTGTACGCGCTGCTCACCTACTACGGGGTCGAGGACAAGAAGACCCGCGAGACTCTGCTCGAACTGTGCGAGGACGTGTGGCGCAAGGGCTGGTGGGACCCATACAAGAAAGAGGTCACCAAGGACTTTATCGACCTGCCCTGGCTGGAATCGCGGACAGATGGACTCTGCACCTACCAGAACATGGTGATCCATGGCTTGTTGCAGACCCGCGCCTACGCGGAGACCGTGATCCGTAAAGCCGAGGAAGGCGCGGGGGAGGAACAGATCCAGAGATGGGTAGACCTCCGACTTGGGAGACAGGCGATCCTCGCCGGCGACGGAGCCCTCCGGTACACGATGGTGATCGAGGAGCCTGTGCTGCACAGGCCGATCGGCGGGGCTGCGGTGATGGACGAGCAGCTGAAGTATCTGCTGGACCTTGGCGAGCGGAAGAACATCGAGGTCCGAGTCCTGCCGACAGCGCACGGACCGCACAGCGGACATCTGGGCAGTTTCGAGCTCTTCGTGATGCCCGAGCAGTTCACGGATGTCGCGTACGTCGAAACGCTCGGAGGGGCACTCTTTGTCGAATCACCGGATGTGGATCGGTTCGAATTTGCGTGGCAGGATGTGAGTAAGGCTGCGCTCGACCCGAAGCGGTCGGCTGCGCTCATTAAGACCATCCTGAAGGAGACCAAGTGAAGATCACCGGCACCGTGCAGGAGCTCTCACCCCAAGAGCTGGCCGGGGTTCACTGGAAGATCAGCTCGCGCAGCAGCAGTAACGGTGGCAGCTGTGTTGAGGCCGGGGCGCTGGCAGACGGCTCGGGCCGGGTCGCGGTGCGCCACTCCCATCACCCCCAAGGCTCGGTCATCGTCTACACCCGCGCCGAGTGGGATGCCTTCCTCGCCGGGGCCAAAGACGGCGAGTTCGACTTCACCGCCTGATCGGCCGACAATCCGGCCTCCTGGCGGTGAGCCCCTACGTCAAGGCGCGCAGCGAAACGGGCCGCGTGGTGGCGGGCCTGGGCTCCGGCCCTCCCCGGAGCTAGTTCACCTGCGACATCGCCGCGTGTGCTTCGTTGTCTTCCCATTCGTGGAGGCTGCGGATGGAGACGAGGCAGAGGATAGCGGCGGCGGCGAAGACCGCGCCGGCGATCGCGAACGGTGTCCGGTAGCCGAGTGCGGAGGCGAGCAGGCCGCCCGCACCGGCGCCGAGGGCGAGGCCGATCAGGCCGACGAAACCGCCCAGGGAGCCGACCCGTCCCATCATCGCGTCGGGGGTGGCCCGCTGGCGCACGGTGGTGGCCATGATGTTCCAGACGACCGCGTGCGCGATGTAGACGGCGAGTGCGATCGCCACGACGACGATGTCGGTCGTCAGCGAGATGACGGCGAACGAGACGGCGCCGGTGGCGAGTGCGGCGACGATGGACCAGCCGTAGCCGATCCGCTTGCGCAGCCTGGTCGCGATGAAGCTGCCCAGCAGTCCTCCCAGGGCGGAGAAGGCGAGGAGCAGGCCGTAGCCGGTCCCGTCGAGTCCCAGCTCCTTTTGTGCGTAGAGGACGAGGTAGGAGAACGGGATCATGTAGGCGACGCTGGCGATGCCGCTGAGGGCGATGAGCAGTCGCACGACCCGGTGGCGCATCGCCCACGCGGCGCCTTCGCGGATGTCGGCGCGGATGCTGCCGGAGGGCTTGTCCGTCTTGGCCGGGGCGGTGGTGTAGTCGCCGCGCAGCCGCCAGAAGGCGAAGCCCGCCAAGAGGAAGGCGACGGCGTTGAGCGCGG
>NZ_FNAD01000013.1 GCF_900101745.1 Glycomyces harbinensis
TGCTCAAGGTCAACGGCCGACGCATTCTCTTTCGCGGGGTCAACCGTCACGAGTGGGACCCTGACACCGGCCGCACCCTGTCGGTCGAGACGATGCGCCGCGACCTCGAACTCATGAAGCGGCACAACGTCAATGCCGTGCGTACCAGCCACTATCCGCCGGATCGGCGCTTCCTGGACCTGTGCGACGAGCTCGGCGTCTGGGTCATCGACGAATGCGACCTCGAAACACACGGCTTCGATTTCCTCAGTCTCCGGGAGAATCCGGCGAAGGACCCCGCCTGGCGTGAGGCGTGCCTCGACCGCATGGCGCGCATGGTCGAACGCGACAAGAACCATCCGAGCGTCATCATGTGGTCCCTCGGCAACGAATGCCGCGAAGGCGAGAACCTCGAAGCGATGGCCGCCTGGGCCAAGGAACGCGATGCGGGGCGCCCGATCCACTACGAATGCGACCTCGACGCGAAATACGTGGACGTCGTCAGCCGGATGTACGTCGAACCGGCCGAACTCGAACGCATCGGCCGCCGCGAGGAGGACCCGTGCGAGGACCCGGCGCTCGACGAGCACCGCCGCAGCCTCCCGTTCATCCTCTGCGAATACGCCCACGCCATGGGCAACGGCCCCGGCGGCCTGAGCGAGTACCAGCGACTGTTCGAGCAGTATCCGCGCCTCCAAGGCGGATTCGTATGGGAGTGGATCGACCACGGCGTGCGCCGCCGCGCCGAGGATGGGCGCGAGTGGTTCGCCTACGGCGGCGACTTCGGCGAGCCGATCCACGACGGCAACTTCGTCGCCGACGGCCTGGTCTTCCCCGACCGCACCCCTTCTCCGGGTCTGATCGAGTACAAGAAGGTCGTCGAACCGGTCCAAATTCGCATCGACCCGCAGGCCGCGACCGTCACGGTCGCGAACGGGTACGACTTCGCCGACACCGCGCACCTGCGATTCACCTGGCGCATCGAGGACGACGGCGAGCCGGTCGCAAACGGCGCGCTCGACATGCCGACCACCGCGGCCGGAGCCTCGGCGTCCGTGCCCTGGCCCGACGAACTGCGCAAGGCGGCCGTGTCGGACGCCGAGGGCGAGCGATGGCTGACCGTGAGCGCTCATCTCGCCGCCGACACCGACTGGGCCGCAGCCGGACTCGAGATCTCTTGGGGCCAGGCCCCGATCTCGGTGCCGGTGGCGCCGCTCCCGACCGGACCGGGCGCCGCTCCCGAGACCACTGCCGACGGCCGCGCCCTCGGTCCGGCCGTGTTCGACGCCTTCGGGCGCCTGACCGCCTTGGGCGGCATCGAACTGGCGGGCCCCCGCCTGGACCTGTGGCGGGCACCGGCCGACAACGACCGGGTCGCCTGGGGCCACACCGACCTGGCCACCAAGTGGCGCGGCCGCGGCCTGGCGCTGGACCGGCTGGAGCACAAGACCCTCGCCGTCGAAGCGGCCTCGGGCGAGCTCGTGGTCGCCACCCGGGTCGGCGCCGCCGGCGCCGACAAGTCGATCGACGCCGTCTACCGCTGGTGCACCGACGCGACGGCACCCGGGCGCCTCTGGCTCACCGTCGAGGTGACACCGCACGGCGAGTGGGACGTGCCGATCCCGCGGCTCGGCCTGCGCCTGGCGGTGCCCACCCTCCTCGACCAGGTCGAATGGTTCGGCGGCGGCCCCGGCGAGGCCTACGCGGACTCCCGTGCCGCCGCGCGCATCGGCCGGTTCCGGTCCACCGTCGCCGGCCTCCAAACGCCCTACGTGTTCCCGCAGGAGAACGGCTCCCGCATCGACGTTCGCCGGGCGACCCTCTCCGGCGGAGGCCGCTCGCTCGGCTTCCTCGGCGCTCCGAGCTTCGCGCTCACGGTGCGGCCGTGGACGAGTGAGGACCTCGACGCGGCGAAGCACCCGACCGACCTCGTCGAACGCGACCGGCTCTACGTCAATCTCGACGCCGCCCTGCACGGGCTGGGCTCGGCCTCCTGCGGCCCGGGCGTCCTCCCGCAATACCGGCTGGAGGCGCAGCCGACCGCGTTCACGATCGGGTTCGAAGCGATCCATCCAGAGTGGAGCGGACAGTGACATCGACAGCCCGACCCGACGAGGACCCGGCGTTCGAGTGGACCCGCCCCGGTCTCCACCTGAGATTCGACCACGGCCACGACCGCCCCGTGCGGCTCGTGCGCCTGGCCACCGGGCCCGACGCGACCTCAGTAGCCGCGCCCTGGGCGATCGTCGACGTGTACACCCCCGGCGAGCACCGCGCCCGCAACAACCAGAGCCTCCTGCATTCGGGTGCCGGACAACGGCTCCGCTACACCGGGCACGAATCGCTCGGCGACGAGCTGCGCGTGCGCCAACACGATCCGCAGACCGGACTCGAGGTGACGAGCGCGTTCCGGGCCGCGGGGCCGGGTCTCCAGATCAGGCACACCGTGCGCAACACGTCCGAGCGCGAGGTCGTGCTGCTCTCGGTGAGCTCGGCGCTCGTGGCCGTCCCCGACGACGGCGGGCACGAGCTGCTCTGGGGCGAAAGCGAATGGCTGGCCGAGGGGCGCTGGCATCAGCGTCCGCTGGCCGAGCTGCTGCCCGACATCCACCCGGAGCTGCACGGGGGCCAGTACTCGCGCGGTCTGTTCTCGTTGACCAGCCACGGGAGCTGGTCGAGCGGTTCGTTCCTGCCGACCGGCGTCCTCGCGAGCGCCGACGGCCCCTCACTGGCCTGGCAGGTCGAGACCAGCGCCGGCTGGCACTGGGAGGCGGCGCTGACCGGCGGGACGGTCACCGTCGGCGTGCACGGCGCGACCGACATGCACCACCAGTTCGCCGCGCGCCTGGCCCCGGGCGAGGAGTTCACGAGCGTGCCGGCCGGGCTGTGCGTGGCCGACGGGGGCCGGGACGCGGCGTTCGCGGCCCTCACCGGCTACCGGCGCGCGATCCGCGGCCTGCGGGCGGTCGACGCGCGGCTTCCGGTGGTCTACAACGACTTCATGAACACCCTCATGGGGTGGCCGACGACGGAGCGGCTGCTGCCGCTCATCGAATCGGCGGCCGAGGCGGGCGCGGAGTACTTCTGCATCGACGCCGGTTGGTTCGCCGCCTTGAAAGGCAGCTGGTGGACGAACGCGGGCGACTGGTTCGAGGCGCCCGAGCGGTTCACCGGCGGTCTGGTCTCGGTCATCGACGCCATCCGCGCCAACGGGATGCGCCCGGGCCTGTGGCTGGAACCCGAGGCCGTGGGGGTCGAGTCGCCCGCGGCGCGGCGGCTTCCCGACGAGGCGTTCTTCCAGCGCTTCGGCGAGCGCGTCAGCGAGGCCGGGCACTTCCAGCTCGACCTGCGGCACCCGGCGGCGCGGGCGCACCTGGACGAGACCGTCGACCGGCTCGTGAACGAGTTCGGCATCGGGTTCTTCAAGCTCGACTACAACACGAACACGGGTCTGGGGACCGATGTGGACGCCGCCGGGCCGGGGGCCGGACTCCTGGGGCACACCCGGGCCCTGCGCGACTGGCTGCGCGACGCGCAGGCGCGGCACCCGGAGCTGCTGTTCGAGAACTGCGGCTCCGGCGGCATGCGCATGGACTACAACATCCTGTCCGTGGCGCACCTGCAGTCGACCTCAGACCAGCAGGACTTCCGGGCGTACGCGCCGATCGCCGCCGCCGCGCCCGCGAGCGTCCTCCCGGAGCAGGCCGGCAACTGGGCCTACCCGGCCGCCTCGATGAGCTTGGAGGAGACGGCGTTCGCGATGACGGCGGGCGTCATGGGGCGGATCTACCTCTCCGGGTTCCTCGGCGAGCTCGGCGCCGAGCAGTCCGCGCTGGTGCGCGAGGCCGTCGCGCTCCACAAGGACCGGCGCCATCGCATCGCCGAATCGCACCCGGCCTGGCCTCTCGGCCTCCCCGGCTGGGACGACGACGTGATCGCGCTGCAACTGGACGCCGGGTCCGAGTCGCTGCTGGCGTTGTGGTCGCGCGGCGGGGCCGCGGCGATCGCGCTGCCGGGCCTGCGCGGGCGGACGCTGGAACAGGTCTACCCGGCCGCTCTGCCGCCGTGGGCGATCCGCACCGACGGCGACGCGCCGGTCGTCGAGGTGCCGGCCGGCCCCGCCGCCCGGATCTTCGCCGTGCTGTAGCCGAGCCCGGGCCGCGGCATCGGAGCCGCGGCCCGGGCGCGGGTCACCAGGTCAATTCGGGACAGTCCCCGCCTCTGGAGCCGTTGCCCGCGCTGATCCAGTCGCTGCCCATGCTCTGGTGGATGATCTCGTCCTGCTCGGTCGCGGTGGCGACGTAGCAGATGAGCGTGCTGTCGGACAGGGTCAGGTCCCTGTCCAGTCGGGAACCCGCGCTGCCGTTGTTCTCGGCGCGGAACCAGCCCTGGCCGAAGGTGCAGAACCCCGTCGCGGCCATCCCGTCGGCGGCGGTGTCGTAGACGTACAGGTGATCGCCGTTCGGGTCGAAGCAGACCTTCGCTCCGGACGTCTGGACGCAGTTGCCGATCGCGGCCTGCGCCGGCGCGGCGAACGCGCCCGAGAGTCCCGCCATGGCGACGAGCGCCGTCAGGACGGCCAGGAGCCGTCTCCGGTTGCCGCGCAGTTCGAGTGATCGCATGGAACCTCCTCATTGATGATGTCCGACGAGGATGGGGCACCGCGGCACGATTCCTGCACGGAAACCGCACGAGCGGCTCGTCCGGCGTCTAGGCGTTCGGAAGGCCGTCGATCATCTTCCGGATGTTGGCCGCCCCGAACGGTTCGCTCGCCTCCAGGATCTCGCTCGCCCACACCCAGGAGGCCCGTGCCTCCGCGGTCCGCCCGAGGTCGGCGTACACCCGTCCCAGGCTCACGAAGACCTCGGCCTCGTTCGTGACGGCGTTCAGGGAGCGCGCGATCGCGATGGCGCGTTCGAAGACCGCGAACGCCTCGGCGGTGCGCCCGGACCGGTGGTGGATGTACGCGATGCTGTCCCAGACCTGGATCTGGGCCTCCTGGTTGCCCAGCCCTTCGAGCAGCGCGATCGCCTCCTCGCAGCTGGCGAGGGCTTCGTCGAGCCGTTCGGGCAGGTCGAGGTGGGCCAGGAGCCGACCGATCCCGTTGCGCGCGTCGGCCTGCCCGAGTTCACTGCCCGCCGCCTTGAACGCCTCGAGCGCGACGCGTTCGTGTTCCAGGGCCTTCGCGTAGTCCGCCTTGACGTTGAGGACGAACAGTGCGAAGTGGTGGTTCACGTTCCCCCGGTCGAGGTCGTCGGCCGCTTCGCAGAGCGCCAGGGCCCGCCCCAGGTGCTCCTCGGACGCGTCGGTGTCCCCGGTGTAGATCGACTGGTTCGCGATCATCCGGTGCGAGTACAGCTGCTTCGAGACGTCGCGCAGCCGTTCGGCGGCCGAGAGCGCTCGTCGCTGGGTGCGAATGATCTCCAGGCGCCGGGCCCGATTGTTGAGGTACGTGACGGTCGTCCACGCCAGGTTCCAGGCGGCGTCGTCGGCGCTCTGCTCGATGAGGTTGAGCACGACCGGGTACTCGGCGGCGAGCCATGCGAGCGCCGCGGGGCGATCGGGGAACGGGACGACGAGGACGCCGGGCGGGACGCGGCCGAGGTCGGGCACGCGGCCCCGCGGTGTGACCAGTTCCGCTGCGACGCAGCCTGAGCGGAGGTAGTGGTCGAGCATCCGCCCGGTCGCCTCCGCCGCCTCCTCGGGGTTTTCGGCGGCGAGCTCTCCGGCGTAGACGCGCAGGAGGTCGTGCACGGTGTAGCGGTCGGGAAGCGGCTCGCCGATCAGGCTCGCCGCGAGGAGTCGGGAGAGCAGCGGTCGCACCGCGGCGATCGGCCGTCCCGCCAGGCTGGCCGCCGCCGCGAGCGTGCAGTGCGGGCCGGGGTGCAGTCCGAGGAGCCGGAACAGTCTCGCGGCCTCGTCGCCGAGCGAGGCGATCGACCAGGAGAAGACCGCTCTGACGTCGGTGAGCGGGTCGTCCTCCGCGAACGCTCCGAGGCCGTCCTCGACGCCGTCGAGTTGGTCGGCGAAGTGCCCGAGCGGGAACCGCGGCTGCGTCGCCGCGCGCGTGGCGAGGATCGCCAGCGCCAGAGGGAGCCCGCCGCACACCGCGATGATCCGTTGCACCGCATCGGGTTCGGCGGCGACCCGCGCGGCGCCGACGCGCTGTTCCAGCATCAGTGTCGCCTGTTCCCGGTCGAGCACGTCGAGTTTGACGAGATCGGCGCCCTCGGTGACGGCCAGGCCCGTCAAGAGGTTGCGACTGGTCGCGAGCGTGAAGTTCCCCGGGCCGCCGGGCAGGAGCGGACGGACCTGCGCGGCGTCTTCGGCGTTGTCGAGGACGACCAGCACGCGCCGGTCCGCGAGCATGTTCCGGTAGAGGTCGAGTTGGGCCGCAACGGAGTCGGGGAGGCGCTCGGCGGGGATGCCGAACGCCTCGAGGAAGCGGCGGACCACGCTTTCGGGTCGGACGGCGGCGCCGTGCGGGTCGAAGCCCTGAAGGTCGGCGTACAGCTGCCCGTCGGGGAACCGGTCGGCGGCCTTGCGGGCCCAGTGGACCGCCAGGGTGGTCTTGCCGATGCCCCCGGTCCCCGCGACGACCACCAGGTTCGCGTCGCCCTCGGCGAGCGCACGGAGGCGGTCGAGTTCCACTTCGCGGCCGGTGAAGCCCGGGAGGGCGGCGGGCAGGAGCGCCGGGGAGATTCGCGAATCGCTCTGCGTCGCAGGAGGAACGGGGGCCGAGTGGAGGTCGAGGCCCGGGTCTTCGCGGAGGATCGCGGTGTGCGTCTCGCGCAGGGTGCGGTCGGGGTCGATGCCGAGTTCGTCCGCGAGCCGGGCGCGCAGGTCCTCATAGGCCCGCAGCGCCGTCGCCGCGTCGCCGCAGCGGTAGAGCGCGAGCATGAGCCGGCCGGTGAACTGCTGGCGGTGCGGGTGCGCGGCCGCGGCGGCGCGGAGTTCGTCGACGGTCTCGCGGTGGCGCCCGAGCGCCAGCAGCGCGTCGAAGCGGGCTTCGGCGGCGTCGAGCCGCGACTCCTCCAGGCCGACGCCGATGGAGGCGATCAGGTCGCCGCCGTGTCCTGCGAGGACCGGCCCGCGCCAGCGCTCCAGGGCCGTGGTCAGGAGCTGCGCGGCGGACTCGGCATCCGAGGCGCTTTTAGCCTGGGCCACTTCGGCTTTGAACAGGGACAGGTCGGACCGGGCGTGCAGCAGCCGGTAGCCGTCGCCGGCTTGTTCGATCGGGTCCGCCGCCGCCAGGGCCCTGCGCAGTGCGGCGACGGTGTTCTGGACCTGGCGGCGGGCGGTCGCCGGCGGCTCGCCGTCCCACATGGCCGCGATGAACCGATGCATCGGCACGGTCAGGCCGGCGTCGAGGATCAGGACCGCCAACGCCCGCCGCTGCAACGGGCCCCGCAGGGGCACCTCGACGCCGTCGTGCAGCACCTCGAGGGGGCCGAGGACGCGGAATTCCACGGATACTCCTCCAGAAGCTCTGTCGCTCAACGGAATGTCGACTCTCAGGCTATCGGGATCCGCGCTCGTGCACAGGTCGTGTCGGCCTCATGCGGCGCCGTCTCGGCTCCCAGAGCGCTGGGACGCCGGGACCCGCGACACCGCTTCCGACGATCCCGTACAGTGCCAAGTCGTTCATGGATTCGGAGGCTGACGTGCGCGCAGTGCTGCTGGGTGGGACCGGCGCCATCGGCGGGGCGACGGCGATGCTGTTGTCCGAAGCCGGATGGCGGGTGGAGGTGACCGGCCGCGACCGGTCCCGAATGCCGAAGGCGATGTCCGAGGCGGGTGTGCGTTTCCACCGGCTCGAGCGAAGCGACGCCCGGGGTGTGGAACGCCTCGTCGGCGACGGCGCCGACCTGCTGGTCGATCTCGTGGCCTACACCGCCGAGGACGTGCGGGCCCTGCTGCCGGCCATGTCCTCCGTGCAGTGCCCGGTCCTGATATCGGGCCGGGCCGTCTACGTCGACGACGCCGGGCGCCACCTCAACGGCGACGAGCCGCCGCAGTTCGATCGGCCCGTCGGTGAAGCGGCGCCGACGCTGGCGCCCGCACCGGACGGCACGGACCCGTTCACCCGCGAAGGCTACGGTCCCTGCAAGGCCGCCGCCGAGCTGACCGCCCTGGAATCAGGACTCCCGGTCACCGTCGTCAGGCCCTCGAAGGTGCACGGGCGATGGGCCCGCAACGCCCGGACCAGGACGATCATCGACCGGATGCGCAGCGGCGAACGGAGCATCGCGCTCGCACAGGCGGACACGATCGATCACCTCACTGCGGCGCGGAATGCCGCGGCCCTGATCAACACGGTCGCGGACCGTCCCGGTAGCCGGATTCTGAACGCCGCGGACCCCGACACCCCGACCGCCGAGGAGATCGTGCGCGCCATCGCCGCCGAACTCTCCTGGGACGGGCGGATCGAACGCGTCCCAGACGGTTCCGAGCAGGGCCGCCACCCGTGGCAGACCCCGATGGTCCTGGATACGACCGCCGCGCTCGAACTCGGCTACGAGCCGGTCGGCAAGGGCGTCGAACTCCTCGCCGAGGAGATCCGATGGCTGGTGGGCGACTCCGACCGGTAGGAATTCCGGACAGTGCGGCAGATTCGCCTGAGGCTCCGTGAGCGCGGTGCCGCCGGTCCCCGCCGGCGGCCGCGGCGGGGACCTCTCGCCTCTCAGAGCTTGTAGCCTCCGGAGACCTCGATGCTCTGGGCGGTGATCCACCGGGACTCGTCCGAGCACAGCGCCGCGATCGCGGCGCCGACGTCGTCCGGTTCGCCGATGCGCCCGAGCGCGGTGTCGTCCGCGAGCGGCGCGGCGAGTTCGGGGAACCGCTCGAACGCGTTGTCGCCCAACCTCGTCCGCGTCGGACCGGGCGCGATCGCGTTCACCCGGATGCCGCGGTCGCTGAACTCCTTGGCCATGAAGCGGGTCAGGACGATCAGGCCGCCCTTGAGCGAGGCGTACACCGAGTACCCGGGCGCCGCTTCGGAACTCGTCGCGCTGCTGCTCGTGGTGTTGACGATCGCGCCGCCGTCCTCGATGAGCGGCAGGAACGCCTGCGTGAGGAAGTACGGGCCTTTGAGCAGGACCCGCGTCAAGTCGTCGAACAGCTCCTCGGTGGTGTCCGCGAACGGCGCCATGCGCGCCCGGCCGCCGTTGTTCACCAGCGCGGCGACGCCCGTGGCGCCCCACGTGTCCGCGAGCGCGGCGACCACCTGCCGCTTGAACTCCGGGAACTCCTCGGTGCGGCCGAGATCGAGCGGCAGTGCGACCGCCTGCGTGCCCGCCTTCTCGACCGCGGCAACGGTTTCGAGGCCGCGTTCGCGGCTGCCGGTGTAGGTGACGATGACGCCCCAGCCGCGTTCGGCGAGCTGGACGGCGGCGCTGCGCCCGATGCCGGAGCTGCCGCCGGTGACGATGGCGATGGGCATGATGTTCCTCCGATATGGATCGATCACTGTGCTGCCGCCAGGGGATCTGTCGGCAATCCGTGCAGATCAAGCAAAGCGCCGCGGGCGCCGATCCCGTAGGCCGATCGTGTCGAGGTCTTGCACGATCCTGCTTCGATCGGCAGGATCGATCGGCGGCTCCCGCAGCTGGTGCTTGAATCGACCCATGTCCCTGGAAGAGCTGCGCGGCCTCATCATCCGCCACGCGCGCGACGACGACACCACCTTGATCGACGGCGTGCTCCTGTCCGTGGCGCCCGTCGCGGCCCCGCCGAGCGCCCATCCCTCCGGCACCTGCCTGGCGCTCATCGCGCAGGGCGCGAAGCGCATCGTGCTGGGCGACCGCGCCTTCGACTACCGCGAGGGCCAGTACCTGGTGGCGTCGGTCGACCTGCCGGTCACGGGCCAGTTCGTCGAGGCGAGCCGCGACCGGCCCGCCGTCGGGTTCGGGCTGACGCTGCGACCCGCCGTCATCGCCGAACTGCTCCTGGACCACGCCGACGCGCTCGCGCCCCGGGACGACCGCGGCGCTCCGCTCGGTTTGACCGTCAGCGACGCCTCGGACGAACTCATCGACGCCGCGATCCGCATGGTGCGGCTGCTGGAGCGCCCGCGCGACCGCCCGGTCCTGGCGCCGATGATCGAACGCGAGATCCTCTGGCTGCTGATCAACAGCGACCAGGGCGCCGCCGTCCGGCAGCTCGGCCTCGCCGACAGCAGCCTCTCCCACGTCAGCCGGGTCGCCCGGTGGATTCGCGACCACTACGCCGAACGGCTCCGGGTCGAGGATCTCGCCCGCATGTCGCGGCTCAGCACCTCGGCGTTCCACCGCAGCTTCCGGGCGGTCACCACGATGACCCCGATCCAGTTCCAGAAGCAGATCCGCCTGCACCAGGCCCGCCTGCTGCTGGCGACGCGCAGCGACGACGTCACCCGCATCGGCCTCGCCGTGGGCTACGACAGCGTCTCGCAGTTCAGCCGCGAGTACCGGCGCCTCTTCGGCGTCCCTCCCAGCGAGGACGCCGCCCGGATGCGCGGCGCGGAGTAACGGGCATGGAAATCCAGCGACAGAACTCGGTTCAGTGCGCCATGCTATGTGTAGTGTAAAGTGACACTATCTATTTCTCACCCTTCAAGGAGGCTCCGTGAGCCCTCGCTCAATCGAACTCGCCACTCGCATCGCCCTGGTCGCCATGGGCCTGTTCACCGCCGTGCCGGTGCTGTCCCTGATCCAACCCGGGCAGCTCGAATCCGGTTACGGCATCGTCGACCCCGACCCGATGCTCCTGACACTGCTCCAGCACCGCGGCGTGTTCCAGGCGCTCGCCGGGGCCGCCCTCGTCTGGGCCGCGGCGCGCCCCGACGTCCGCATCCCCGTCGCCGCCGGCGTGATCGTCGCGAAGACCACCGCCCTGGTGCTCACCGTGTCCCGCCCGCAGGCCCAAGCTCAGGCCGACCCCTTCATCCAAGGCTTCGACGTCTTCTGCGTCCTCGCACTGGCCCTGATCATCGCGGGCACGGCGCGGGGCACGTGGGCCCTCGGCCTGAGGCGGCACCGCGGCGGCGGGCGCGCGGTGGAGCGGCGCCGCCGCTTCGTATAGTCGGGACTCGCCGATCCGGGCGGGAGAAAGGAACCTGCGCATGCGAATGACGGAGCTCAGCGAGCGCTCCGGGGTGCCCATCCCCACCATCCGCTACTACATCCGCGAGGGCATCCTCCCGGCCGGCCGCCTCACCAGCCCGAATCAGGCGACGTACGACGAAACGCACGTCCACCGCCTCACGCTCATCCGCGCCATGGTCGAGGTCGGGGAGATGCCGATCGCGGCCGTCGCCAAGCTCTTCGACCACCTCCAGAGCAAGAGCGCCGACGAGTACGTGACGCTCGGCCTCGTGCAGTACGCGCTGGCGGACACGTCCGCCGCGGAGGCTGCCGCTCCCGATGACGAAGCGCTTGTCGAGGTCGGCGACCTGCTGGACCGGCTCGATTGGCAGGTCCGCGAGCAGCACCCGTCCCGCGCGGCCCTCGCCGCCGCCGTGCGCAGCCTCCGGCGGCTCGGCCACGGCGACGTCGTCGACCTGCTGGAGCGCTATGCGGCCGCCGCACACGAACTCGCCGAAGCGGAAGTCGGCCTCGTGATGCGGCGAGACGACCTCGACGGCCGCGCCGAAGCCGTCGTCACGATCGGCGTGCTCGGCGACGCCATGCTCGCCGCGGTCCGGAGACTGGCCCAAGAGGACGTCGCCACCCGAATCCTCAAGGAACCCAAGGAATTAAGGCCGTCGACCCCGGTGAAGCCTGGTCTGAGGGGAGCGCGTCGGTGATCGCCGCTTCGAGCCGGCGTGCGACCCGGTCGAGGGGCGTGATGCTGCGTTTGGCGCGGCACATGGCAACGGCGCCTTCGACGGCGGCCACGATGAGGGCCGCGAGCTCCACCGCCTCGTCGGGTTCGGCCCCGTGCCCGCGAAGGGACTCGGCGAGCAGCCGCTCCCAGTCCTCGAAGACCGTCGCGGCCGCGAGGAGTTCGGGCGGGGCCGCTTCGTCGGCGGGCTCCTCGACCGCGACCGCGAGCACGGGGCACCCGGCCCGGTAGCCGGTCTTGACGACGACGCCGCGCCACAGGCCCAGGAAGGCCCGGAGCCCGGCGACCGGACCGGCCGCGAGTTCTCGTTGCAGGAGTCGGGCCACGGCCTCGCCGGCGTACTGGACGGCCTCGGTGGCGACCTGCCGCTTCCCTTGGGGGAAATAGTGATAGGTCGAGCCCAGGGGCGCGTCCGCGTGCTTGGCGAGTTCGCGGATGCTCGCGGCGTTCAAGCCGCGCCTGCTGATCAGGTCGGCCGCACCGGCCACGATCCGCTCGCGCGAGGGCGCCTTCGACGCTGCCACATCGATCCCCTTCCATGGTTATGACACTCGTGATAGCCTACCGCCACCACGTTCTATTACAGTCGTTATAACCCATGGAAGGGGCCATCAATGCCGATGATCCGACTCACCGCCCCGGCGGGATCGCTCAGCGACGGCGGCCGCGCCACGGTCCAGAAGGACCTGGCCGCCGCACTGCTGCGATGGGAGCGGGCGCCCGAGAACGCGTTCTTCCGCTCCCAGGCCTGGAGCTACCTCATCGAACTGCCCGGAGGTGCGCAGACCACCGCCGAGGACGACGCCCCGCGCTACCTGGTGGAGGTCACGGTTCCCCAAGGGTCCCTGTCCGAACGGCGCAAGGCCGGTCTGGTCGAGGAGACCACCCGGATCGTCCTCGAAGCCGCCGGACTCGACGCCGCCGACGCGATGCGCGTCTGGGTCCAGATCCGCGAGCAGCCCGACGGCACCTGGGGCGTGGGCGGCGACATCTACCGATTCGCCGACATCGTGGCCCTGGCGAAGGAGCAGGCCGGCGGCTGAATCCATCGGTCGCGGCACACCAGAAAGATAGGACCAATGTCTAGGCAGGTGCGACAACTGGGAGGAAAAATAGGAATAAGTACGGATGTGGCAACAGAACGTAGGCGGTTCTGATGTAAAGATCTGATCTTTTCTCGCTCTGAGCATTGACTGCGCTGGATCCTGGATTTACCGTGAACATTCACGAAGTTGGATCGCGAAGGAGCGAGCGTGAATGTCTTGAACGGGGAGTGCCGCCTTCTGGCACACAAGACGACGGGACCGGAACGGTGACCGCGGCGGTGGAATCACGGGCCGCGACCACCGTCCGCGAACGCAGGAGAAGGACGCGCCGACGGAACCTCCGCCGGCACTGGCAGCTCTACGTGCTGCTCATCCTCCCCGTCGCCTACTTCGTCGTCTTCCAGTACATCCCGATGGCGAACAACGTGATCGCGTTCAAGGACTACAACGTGGTCGCCGGGATCTGGGGCAGCCCCTGGGCCGGGTTCGATCACTTCGAGCGGTTCTTCGCCAACCCCGTCGCCTGGGACCTCATCCGCAACACCCTGATGCTGAGCCTCTACGGCTTCCTGGCCGGGTTCCCCATCCCGATCATCCTCGCCCTGGCCCTCAACGAGGTCCGCGCGCGCTTCTTCAAGCGCACCGTCCAGATGGTCACGTACGCGCCGTACTTCCTCTCCACGGTCATCGTCGTCTCGATGCTCATCCTGATCTTCTCGCCCCGGATCGGCTTCATGTCCGACGCACTCGGCTTCTTCGGGATGAACTCGAACCTCCTCGCCGACCCCGACGCCTTCAGGAGCGTCTACGTCTGGAGCGACGTCTGGCAGACCGCCGGGTACTCGGCGATCATCTACATGGCCGCGCTCGCCGGCGTCGACCCGAGCCTGTACGAGGCCGCCCGGCTCGACGGGGCCAGCCGCCTCCAGAAGATCTGGCACGTCGACCTGCCCGGCATCGCCCCCACGGTCGTGGTGGTGATGGTCCTCAGCGTCGGCAGCGTCATGGCGATCGGCTTCGAGAAGGCGTTCCTGCTCCAGAACCCCCTCAACCTCTCCACCTCGGAGATCATCGCGACCTACACGTACAAGATCGGTCTGCTCAGCGCCGACTTCAGCCTCGCGACCGCGGTCGGGCTGTTCAACTCCGTCATCAATCTCATCCTGCTCCTGGCCGTCAACACCGTCTCCAAGCGCGTGACCGGCAACGGACTGTGGTGAAGGGAGCGCATGCAATGACACTCACGACCGCGACCCCCTCGGCGACCGAGCCGAAGGCCAAGCGCCGCAAGCCGAAGCGCCGCCGCGCCGCCCATGTGCAGGACACCCGCGTGGACCGGATCTTCATGATCGGCGTCTACGCCCTCCTGACAACGTTCCTGCTCATCATCCTCATCCCGCTGGCCAACATCGTGGCCAGCTCGTTCTCCAGCCCCGCGGCCGTGTCGGGCGGGCGGGTGTTCCTGTGGCCGGTGGACTTCACGCTCATCGGGTACGAAGCGGTGCTCGCCAATGAGGCCGTCCTCACGGGATTCGCCAACTCGGTGTTCTACGCCGTCGTCGGCACGCTCGTCAGCGTCACCCTCACGGTGATGATCGCCTACCCGCTCTCGCGCACCGAACTCGTGGGCCGCCGCGTGCTCATCGGCGGCGTCCTGTTCACGATGCTGTTCTCGGGCGGCCTGATCCCGACCTACATGGTCGTGCGGGCGCTCGGCCTCCTCGACACCCGCTGGGCGATCATCCTCCCCGCCGCGATCGCCGCCTGGCAGGTGCTCATCGCCATGACCTTCTTCCGCTCCTCCATCCCGGGGGAGCTGTACGAGGCGGCCCAGCTCGACGGCGCCTCCGACCTCCGCTTCCTGTGGTCGATCGTGCTGCCGCTGTCGAAGCCGCTCCTGGCGGTCATCGCGCTCATGTACGGCATCGGGCAGTGGAACTCGTACTTCAGCGCCCTGATCTACCTGCGCAGCGAGGATCTCTATCCCCTGCAACTGGTGCTGCGCGACATCCTGATCGTCAACAACAGCGGGGGGACGAACATCGCCGACCAGCTGGCGGCCCAGCAGATGGCAGACCTCATGAAGTTCTCGCTCATCGTGGTCTCCACCGTGCCGGTCCTGCTCGTCTACCCGTTCGTGGCCCGGCACTTCACCAAGGGCGTGATGCTCGGCTCCGTGAAGGGCTAGCGGCATGCGCGCTTCGATCTCATCCCTCGACACCCGTCAACTCCTCATCGAAAGGCAGTCAACGATGACCAGCAGATTCACCCGAGCGGCAGCGGCCGGAGCGGCACTCGCCGTGTCCGCCGGCGCGTTCGCCGCGTGCTCTTCGGAACCGGAGACCACTCCGGACGACGTGATCACCATCTTCGCCCCCCAGGACACCGGACAGGGACAGGACCTGGAGGACAACGCCTTCACGAAGGTGATCGAAGAGAAGTTCGACGTCGACCTCCAGTTCGAGACGACCACCTGGGACGGGACCGCGGCCGCGGAGAAGCGGCAGATCTCCCTCGCCAGCGGCGACTACCCGGACGCGTACATGCTCATCCCGTGGGTCGACCAGTTCAGCGGCGACGAGCTGGTGAAGCTCGGCGGCCAGGGCGTGATCCTGCCGCTCGACGACCTCATCGGCGAGGACACCCCGAACCTCACCGCCGCCTTCGAGAAGGAGCCCGGCTTCAAGGAGCTGGCGACCTCCGCTGACGGGAAGATCTGGGGGATTCCCGCCTGGAACGACTGCTACCACTGCTCGTACCCTTCGAAACTGTGGATGAACTCCGCCTGGCTGGACACGCTGGGCCTGGAGCAGCCCACCACGCCCGAAGAGCTGCGGACGGTGCTGGAGGCGTTCAAGACCCAGGACCCCAACGGGAACGGCGAAGCCGACGAGATCCCCCTGTCCGGGGCGGGCGGCGTCTCGCTCCTGACGTACCTGCTGAACCCGTTCGTCTACACCGCGGAGATGTACTCGAACGCGGAGGGCGTGACCCCGGCCTCGCTCGGTGCCGTGGACGGGAAGGTGACCCTCCAGCCGACCCGCGACGAATGGCGCGACGGGATCGCCTACGCAACCTCCCTGTACGAGGACGGGCTGATCGACGAGGGCACCTTCACGCAGAACGGTGAGGCGCTCATCGCCAAGGGCGGCAGCGCGGAGGGCGTGATCCTCGGAGCGGTCGGCATCATGCACCCGTGGTTCGTCCCCCTCGCCCAGGAGGATCGCTACACGCAGTATGAGGCGGTCCCGCCGCTGACCGGGCCGGCCGGCAGCAACGCGTTCTGGAGCGGCGGCGGCGCGGGCGCCGCACCCGGCGCGACCTTCGTCATCACGAACCGCTCCAGTGAGGCCAAGCAGCAGAAGCTCATGCAGATCCTGGACTTCATGGTCTCCTACGAGGGCCACCTCCAAGGCGAGTTCGGCGTCGAGGGCGTCAACTGGGTCAGGCCCGAAGAGGGCGACGTGGCCCTCGACGAGACCCTTGAGCCGAACTTCGAGGTCGTCAGGGTTCCCACCGAGGAGACCTTGACGAACTCCTGGGGTCCGATCGCGCAGTTCTTCAGCGACGCGGAGTTCCGCAACAGCCAGGTCACCGCGACCGACGTCGACACGCCCGAAGGCTACGAGCGCCGCTTCTTCGAAGCCACCGAGCTCTACGAGGGCCACGAGTCCGACGAGCTGTTCCCGTACTGGGAGGTCGACGTCACCGGCGAGACCGCGACGGAGCTCGCCACGATCCAGACCAACGTGGAGAACTTCGTCGTCCAGGCGAGCGCGGAGTTCGTCACCGGTGTCCGCGACATCGAGAGCGACGAGGACTGGGCCGAGTTCCAGCAGAACCTCACCGAACTCGGCGCCGACCGCTACGTCGAGATCTACCAAGAGGCCTGGGACGCCTCGAAGTAGTCCCCTTCACGAACGGGCGGGCCGCCTCCGGGTCAGGACGAGGAGGCGGCCCGCCACCACCACGCCAATCGAGGAGATCCGTGTCCGAACCCGAGTACGCCGGCTACCTCTACGCGCATTTCAAGCGCGAAGGGTTCGACGGCGAGCAGATCCACTTCGCCCTCAGCGACGGCGACGACCCCCTGCGCTTCCACGACCTCAACGGCGGCGAGCCGGTCCTGCGCTCCACCATGGGCGAGTGCGGCGTCCGCGACCCGCACCTCGTCCGCTCCCCGGACGGCGACCGGTTCTACATGGTCGCCACCGACCTGTGCCTTCACAAGAGCCTCGACTGGGACCGGCACCAGCGCCGCGGCAGCCGGTCGATCATGGTGTGGGAGTCGAGCGACCTGGTGGACTGGAGCGAGGGCCGGCTCGTGGAGGTCGCACCGCCCGAAGCCGGCGACGCGTGGGCCCCCGAGTCGATCTGGGATCCCGAAAGGGAGGCCTACGTCGTCCACTGGTCCTCGACGCTCTACACCGATCCCGGACACGAGGGCGAGAGCCACCACCGGATCATGTACGCGACCACCCGCGACTTCCGCGAGTTCTCCGAACCCCACGTGTGGATCGATCGGGGGTGGCACACGATCGACGCCACCGTCATCGAACACGAGGGCGTCTACTACCGCTTCCTCAAAGACGAGCGCAGCCGCGACCGTGAAGCGCCGCTGGGCAAGACGGTCTACTCCGAGACCGCCGCCTCCCTGAGCGCCGCCGACTGGGCACCGCTGGCCGAGGGCATCGGCCTGGGCCCGATCGCCCAGGGCGAGGGACCGCTGGTGTACAAGTCGAACACCGAGGACAGGTGGTTCCTGTGGATCGACGAGTTCACCCCCGACCGCCGCTACGTGCCGTTCGAGACGACCGACCTCGCCGGCGGCGAATGGACCCCCGCGAGCGGGTACCGGCTTCCCGAGGACCCCTGCCACGGCGTGGTCCTGGCGGTCACCGCCGAGGAATGCGAACGGCTCGAAACGGCCTGGCCGTGAAGGCCGGGGGAGTCGAAGTCATGAGCGGATACGAGTCAGGAGCGGCCGAGTGGGCAAACGTGTGACCATCCTCGACGTCGCGGCCGAGGCCGGCGTGTCACGCCAGACCGTGACGCGTGCGATGAACGGCATGGACGACATCAAGGATTCGACCCGCCGCCGGGTCCTGGACGCCGCCGAACGCCTGGGCTACCGCCCGAGCCGCTTCGCCCGCAACCTGGTCACCAGGCAGAAGCAGCACGCGCTCGGGCTGGTGGTGGCGTCCTTCGACAATCCGTACTACACCGACATCGCGGCCAGCGTGCTCGCGGTCGCCGGCGAGCGCGGCTGGCAGGTGATGATGGCGGCCGCGCAGGACGACATGGACCCGGTGCTGGTCATGCTGTCCTCACACGTCGACGTCGTGGTCATGCACGTCGGCGATGCCGGCGCCGAACCGCGCGGGGCCGCCGGCGGCCTGCCGATCGTGTACCTCGAGGCCGAGAGCCCCCTGCCCGGCGCCCACTCGGTCGAGCTGGACATCGAGTCGGGCATCGTGGAGATGGTCGCCGCGCTCCGCGAGCGCGGCGCCCGGCGGTTCGGCATGGTCGACTCCGGATATCTGCGCCGCACCCGCGGCTCCTACGTGCCGACGCCGAAGCGGCGGTGGTTCGAGCGGGAGGCCGGCGAGCAGTTCGTCGGCGCCGCCGTGGGCGAGGAGAGCATCGCCGGGGGAGGACGGGCGTTCGGCGAGCTGCTGGAGGCGCACCCGGACGTCGACGCCGTCCTGGTGTTCAACGACCTCATGGCGCTGGGCGCGGTGCAGCACGCCCGCGCCCGCGGCATCGACGTCCCCGGGGCGGTCCGCATCGTCGGCATCGACGGCCTGGCCCTGGGGGAGGCCGTCAACCCGCCGCTGACGTCGATCGCCCTCGACAGCCGCGGCCTGGCCGCGAACACGCTGGACATCGCGGAGATCCTCGCGAGGGCCGAGTTCGCCGGGCTCGACCCGATCCACCGCAAGGTCCGCTCCAAGATCCTGTGGAGGGCGTCCGCCTGAGATCCCGAGCGAGCGGCCCCGGCGACGTGCCGGGGCCGCTCGTCGTCAGTCTTCGGCGTCGGACCGCGTCCGGCTCGACCAGTAGCCCCCGTCGGGGAACGAGTACCGGTCGATCGACGTCTGGTGCATCTCGGCCGAGTAGCCGGGCTTCGCCGGCAGGACATAGTTGCCGTCCCTCACGTCGCACGGGTCGGTGAAGTGCTCGTGGAGGTGGTCCACGTACTCGGTGACGCGGTCGTCCAGACTGGCCGAGACCGCGACGAAGTCGAAGACCGACAGGTGCTGCACGAGTTCGCACAGGCCCACGCCGCCGGCGTGCGGGCAGACCGGGACGCCGAACTTCGCCGCGAGCAGGTAGACGGCGATGATCTCGTTGACGCTCGCCAGACGCGCCGAGTCCAATTGCAGGTAGTCGATCGCCTCGGCCTGCAGGAGCTGCTTGAACAGGACGCGGTTCATGCCGTGCTCGCCGGTGGCGACGCCGATCGGCGCGACCGCGCGGCGGATCGCGGCGTGGCCGAGGATGTCGTCGGGGCTCGTGGGCTCCTCGATCCAGTGCGGTTTGAACTCGGCGAGCGCGCCGACCCACTCGATGGCCTCGGGCACGTCCCAGACCTGGTTGGCGTCGATCATGAGCTTCGCGTCCCAGCCGATGACCTCACGGGCGATCGCCAGGCGCCGCCGGTCCTCGGGCAGATCCGCACCGACCTTGAGCTTGACGTGCCGGTATCCGGAGTCCACGGCCTCCTGGAGGAGGCGGCGCAGCTTGTCGTCGCTGTAGCCGAGCCACCCGGCGCTGGTGGTGTAGCAGGGGTAGCCGCCGCGCGCCTCGAGCTCCGCGACGCGACCGGCGCGGCCGGGCTCCTGGGCCCGCAGGATCGCCAGCGCCTCCTCGCGTGTGAGGGCGTCGGAGAGGTAGCGCAGGTCGGCGGCGTCCACGAGCTGCTCGGGGGTCATGTCGCACAGCAGCCGCCACAGGGGTTTGCGCGCGGCGCGGGCGGCGAGGTCCCAGACGGCGTTCATGACCGCGGCGAGGGCGATGTGGACGACGCCCTTCTCCGGGCCGAGCCAGCGCATCTGCGAGTCGGACTGGAGCTCGCGGTAGAGCGCGCCGGGGTCGTTCACGACCGTGTCGACGTCGCGGCCGATGAGCTGGACGGCGCGCTGGAGCGCGGTGGCGGTGACGATGTCGTTGCCGCGGCCGATGGTGAAGGTGAAGCCGAACCCGCTCAGTTCGGGGTCCTCGGTGCGCAGGACGATATAGGCGGCGGAGTAGTCGCCGTCCTTGTTCATCGCGTCCGATCCGTCCATGCTCAGGGAGGTGGGGAAGCGGATGTCGTGCGCCTCGACGGCGTCGATGAAGGGCATGGGGACTCCTTGGCTCAGGCGGTGGGGTCGGTGGCGCCCGCCGCGGCGTCCCGGAGCGGGACGGGGCGCCCTTGCGCCGAGGGCCGGCGGATTCGTCGTCGGGAGTTCACGGAGGCCTCCGGTTGCGCAAACGATTGATCATAGACGACGATAGCGTTCCTACCCGGCCGCCGCAAGTCCCGCCCGGGCCGCCGCGGACCGGTCAGCGCCGCGGAGGCGCCGTTGAGGACCGTTCGATGAGGGTCGGCGCCGGCGAGTCGACCGAGCGGTGCTCGACCGGTCCGCCGAGGACCGCGTTCGCCAGCGCGTCGACCGCGGTCCGCCCGAGTTCGTAGAGCGGCATGCGCACGCAGGTGAGCGGCGGCCAGGTGTGCTCGGCGGTCCACGCGTCGTGGATCGCGACCACCGACAGAAGAGCGGGTACGTCCAGGCCCTGGGCCCTGGCCTGGGCGAGCACGCCGACCGCCGCGTTGACGTTCGCGACGACGACCGCCGACGGCGCTTCGCGCCGGGCGAGCAGTTCGGCCGCGGCGGCGCGCCCGTCGGACTCCTGGTAGCCGCGCCAGGCCATCAGCCCCGGGTCCTCCCGCAGGCCCGCCGCGCGCAGCGCCTCGCGGTAGCCGTCGGCGCGCCGCCGCGCGGTGGGGGAGGAGGCGAGGCCTCCCGCGAACCCGATCCGCTCGTGCCCCAAGGCGATCAGATGCTCGGTGGCCTGCCGGGCGGCGAGCGCGTCCGGCACGACGACCGAGCTGGCGCCGGGGAGGATCTGGTGGATCGTGACCACCGGCGACCGTTCGCCGAGGGCGTCGGCGAGCGCCGCCGGGTCGGCGCCGTCCCTGGGCTGGAGCACGATCCCGTCGACCCGGCCCTCGCCGAGGAGGCGGTCGAACATCGTCCCGCCCGGCTGCATGTCCTCGCTGCGGGCGAGGAGCATGACGCAGCCGCGGGCGACGGCCTCGTCCTCCACGCCGCGGGTGAGCTCGGTGAACAGCGCATTGGTCACGTCGGGCACGACGAGCGCGATGACGTCGGTGCGCGCGAGTTTGAGGGCGCGCCCGGCGAAGTTCGGCTGGTAGCCGACCTCCAAGGCCGCCTTGCGGACCCGCTTGCGCGTCGCTTCGCTCAGGCGTGCGGCCGGGTCGCCCGAGAGGACCCTGGAGACCGCCGACACCGACACCCCGGCCCGAGCGGCCACGTCACTGAGTTTCGCCATTCGACAAGTATCGCCCATGCCGACAGGATGCGAGCAATCGATTGCGCATTCGCAGTGTTGCGCGTCGCGCTCGCAGCGCGGGCCCGCGAATCCCCGCAGCGCCTCCGGCGGTCAGTCCGACTCCGGCGGCGGGTCGAGCGAGAGCGCGTCGTCGTCGGGCGTGTCGGGCAGCGACTCCTCCACGCCCAGAAGGTGGTTGGCCATGCGGATCCGGGCCGACTCGGGGTGGTGCGCCCGCAGTGCCCGCAGGATGGCCATGTGCTCCTCGTGGGTGCGGCGGTCCGCGCTCTCCTGGCGCAGGCTCCGCCAGAGGCGTTCGCGCACGGTGCGGCTGGCCAGCGCCTCGATCATGCCCGCCAGCACCGGGTTGCCCGAGTGCTCGGCGATGATGCGGTGGAAGGCGATGTCGATCTCGATGATCCGCTCGTGCTCGTCGGGGCTCGAATCGAGGATCGCCCTGGCCTCGTCGAGCAGCTTCGCGGCCTCCGCCAAGGCGTCCTCGCTGATGAGGGGGGCGGCGAGCCGGGCCGCCTCGCATTCGAGCAGCCGCCGGATCGCGTGGACGTCCCGCGCCTGCCCCTCGCCCTGGAGGTCGACCACGAAGCCCATCGGCGCCAGGAGCCGGGAGAGGTCAAGGGCGGTGACATAGGTTCCGTCGCCCTGCCGGGTGTTGAGGACGCCCAGGATCGAGAGCGCCCGGACGCCTTCGCGCAGGGAGCCCCGCGAGACGCCGAGGGTCTCGGCGAGCTCCCTCTCGACCGGCAGCCGCTGGCCGGGGTGCAGCTCGCCGCTGAGGATCATGCGCTTGATGCCGTTCACGACATCGTCGGTGCGGGTCATGCCAGCAAGTATGTCCGAAGCGATCCCCGCCCCGCGAGCACCGGCGCGACTCTTCCGGCACGAGTACGCCGGGCGTCGCTCCGGCCCGGGCCGTGCCGAAGCGCGGGGCCCGGATTGCAACGCCTCACTCGCTCGCGCGAGTGAACGTCAAATGCGTGACATTGCCGGGCGACGAGGTCGCCTCGATCTTGAACCGCCCTTCGAGACCTTCGAGCCCGTCCCAGAGGCGCACGCCCCGGCCGAGCAGGATCGGGACCACGGCCACGTGCATGAAGTCGATGAGCCCGGCGGCGAGGAAGTCGCGGACCACGGTGGCACCGCCGCCGATGCGGACGTCCTTCCCGCCGGCCGCCTCGCGGGCGGCCTCCAGCGCCTCGGCGGGAGTCGCGTCGAGGAAGTGGAAGGTCGTGCCGCCCTCCATCTCGATCGGCGGGCGCACGTGATGGGTCAGGACGAAGACCGGCGAATGGAACGGCGGGTTGGAACCCCACGCGCCCTGCCATTCCGGGTCCTCGTGCCAACCGGGGAAGCCGAACTTCCCGGCCCCCATGATCTCGGCGCCGATGCCCGGGTCGTGCTGGCGGACGAAGGCGTCGTCGACCCCGCCGGTGCCGCCGGCCTCCCACCACCGGGTCGCGAACATCCATTCGTGCAGCCGCTCCCCGGCATGTCCGAAGTACGCTTCGCGGCTCGTGCCCTCACCGGTGCCGAAGCCGTCCAGTGAGATCGAGAAGTTGTGAACACGTGCGAGTGACATGGCCGATGCTCCCTCTTCCGGTTCCGTCCAGTATCCGACCCGCGAGACCCACCGCGCGGACCGGCCCGCAGCGAGGGCGCCTCGCCGGGTCCGGCCCGTACCCCGGGTGGGGCCGTCCCATGCCGGTCGCACCGCCGCGACCGGTGCGAGGCGCTGCCGATCGCTAGTCGGGGGTGCCGCCGCGCCGGTGTCGTTCGGCGAGGCGCCGGACCTGTTCGACGGAGATGTCGCCGACCCACTCCCAGCCGGGCTTGGCCGTCGGGCCCACTCGCGGGTCGGCGGGAACGCGGCCCTCCCGCAGGGCCAGTACGTACGCCCGATCCAGCTCGATCCGTGCGCGCAGCTCATCGGCCCCGCCGACCGACCCGTGGCCGGGCACGACGACCTCGACGCCGCCCGCCGCCTCCTCGAGCAGCCGCAGCCCGACGAGGTACTCCTCGATCGGATCATTGGAGTCGTTCAACTGGTCGAGGTTGGGCACCAGGACGTCAGAGAGCATGTCGCCGGCCACGAGCACCCCGCGTTCCCCGATGAGCAGCGCCGCATGGCCCGGCGCATGCGCCGGATGCTCGATGACCTGCACTTGCGGCCCCTCCCATGGGATCTGCCTCGTTCCTGCGGGCAGGCCGGTGATGAGGCCGAACAGGTCCAGCGGCGTCTCATCGGCGATCTCCGGCGGCAGTCCCTCGGCGACACGGGCCCTCCAGTCCGCGTCCGACCGCACCTCCCGCATGAAAGCCGCGCAGCGTGCGGTGCCGTACCGGGGCGCCTCGCCGAACTCGGGGTGCCAGAGCACGTGATCCCAATCGGGATGCGTCGCGAAGCCCGCCGCGACGCTGCGGCCCGACTCGCGGAGGTCGCCCGCGAGGCAGGCCATCTCGGACTCCGTCAGCCCGGGATCGACCAACAGCACCCCGCTGCGGCCCTGCACCACAACGGCATTGTTCTCGAGCAGCCCGCTCTGATGGACCAGTACACCTTCCGCCACCTGAGTCAGCATCGGACACCTCCCCGGTACCAATTCCGTTCGCCTGGATTCATGCGCTACGCCGCTGCGACGGGACGGTAGCGGACGTCCACTTCGGCGACGGGCGCCGGACCTTGCGCGTGCCGGAGCCGGATCGGCCGCCCTCCGGGATTGTCGAACACCCGGATGCCGTCGCCGAGCAGCACCGGTGCGATGTGCAGGTCGATCTCGTCGATCAGACCCAGTTCGAGCAGTTGACGCCCGATGGTCGGCGAGAGGATCTCGAGGTTCTTGCCGGCGGCCGCCTCCAATCCGATGCGCACCACCTCGGCCACGTCGCAGTCGAGGAACGTGGCGCCGTCGGCGGGCGCGGCGTCTTCGGGGTGGTGGGTGAGGACGAAGATCGGGCCGTCCCATGCCGCGCTGTAGGGCCTGGCGGTCGGGTCGAGGTCCCAGCCGTCCCGGCCGCCCAGGACCGCGCCGGTGGTCGCGATGTACTCCTCTTCCACACCGTCGCGACCGGTGAACCCGGTCATCCAGTCCATGGCGTGGTCCGGCCCCGCCACGAAGCCGTCCAGGGACATGGTGAAGTGGAACAAGACCTTGCCTTCGGCCTTCTGCGGTTCGACGTCGATCATCAGGGGCTCCTTCGCTTCTCGCGCCGGCGCGAAAGCACCCGCTACGAGTGGGGACGAGACGGCATCCCGAAACTCATCGCCGAATCCCGCCGGTGTCCCGCCGGTAGGCCGCCTTGTGAGCAGCGCTGCCCACCGCCATAATGAGGTCGGCGAAGGCCCGAGACGAGCAAGTCCGCGGCCTTCGGGACCGAACCGCCGCAAACCTGAGGGACTCGACCCGATGTCAATGATCGCGAAGCGAAGGCACAAGGCCGGCAAGGGACTGGAACAGTGGTTCCGGCCGACCGCTCCGGCCGTGCGGGACCGCATCGAGACGGCGGACCGGTGAGCGGCGGGCAGGGACCGTCGAACGGCGATCGATTCGCCGTGGTCAGCCGGCGCGTCGTCTTCGTCGCGGGCAGCGCCCTGATGATCGGCGGCATCCTCGCGATCCTCAGCGGACGAGTGGCGCTCGGCATCACCCTCCTCGTCGTCACCCTCATCGCGGCGATGCTGCGCGGCCTCTACACCGTCCAGCGCGGACGGCGCGCCCTCGCCGAACACGAACGCGCCCAGGCCCCCGCCGGCTCGGCCCGCGGCCCCGGCGCCCCGGCACCGGTGGACCAGGTGGTCGCCGCCCTGACCGGAATGAACGGCGACGGGCTGCCCTACCGGATCGACGCCGCGCGCACCCCCGACGGCGTGCGCGTCGACGTGCAGTGGAAGCAGCAGGAACTGCGCTGGCAGACCCTCTTCGTGCGCGGGTCGCGGGCCTACGCGTGGCGCATGGAGGTCGACCTCGACCCCTCCGCGGGGACGTACAAGTTCATCGAGCACTCGGGTCAGGCGTCCGTGAAGGCGGCGGCCGGGCCCACGGGCGCGACGGCGTACGGCAACTGGACCTGGCAGAAGGGCAAGACCTCCCACGGCACGTCGGCGAGCTTCGTCGAGGGCGCCGACGGCCAGGTCACCGTCACCGGTCCGGCCGGACCCCGCACCTCCTGGGAGGGCGCGGTCATGATCAAGCCGGGCGACGCCAAGGTCCCGGTGTTCACCGTCCTGCGCGACCACGGCTGGCGACCGCGCCTGGACTGGTTCGGCGCGAGGATGTTCGAGAAGTAGCGCGGCGCCCGCGTCAGCAGATGAGGCGTGAGCGGAGGGCTTCGGCGACCGCGTGGGCGCGGTCGTGGACGCCGAGCTTGCGGAACAGGCGCTTGGCATGGCACTTGACGGTGTCGATCGACAGGAACAGCTCCGTGGCGATCTGCGAATTCGACTTCCCCTCGCTCATGGCCCGCAGCACCTGGACCTCCCTGGCGGAGAGCCGGTCACCGCGCGCCCGACTCGCCTGCAGCGGGATCGCCGCGGCGGCGCGGACCGCACCGGGAAACGTGAGGATGATCGAGCGCGCGACCGACGCGGTGAGCTGATCGGGCTCCGAGCCGGGACCGCAGATCAGCGCCCCGATCCCGGACGCGATCGCCCGGGAGGCCGTGAACGGCGAGATCGGGCCGGTGAGCACCACCTCGGTGTACTCGCAATGGGCGTGCACGGCGTCGGTGAACACGACCGGATCGGTGCCGATGAACGCGAGGTCGGCCACGACGAGGTCGGCGGGGGACCGCCGGTGGGCCTCCAGCAGCTGCGGCAGGTCGGCGACCGTCGCGACCGATCGCGACACGCCCATGAACTCGGCGCAGGCGCCGATCCGGTCCCGCGCCGCCTCGGTGGACAGTCCGACGATCATCGTCCTCACCGCGACCAGTCCTTCCTCGTACGAGTGCATTCGGTGTGCGGAGGTGCTGGAGGCAAGGCGGATCCTGTCGTCTGATGACGCGCGGAACGCGTCGGTGATGTTGCGGTGCCACGGATGCGGTGCGACGTCTCGCGCAGGCCGCCGAGTGCACCCGAACGCGAACTGCGACCGCTCCACAGCGTCCAGCGCCAATGCGTCACGCCATATAGATTTACGCGTGAGCGGGCATTTGGTCGTTGGCGCCGAGGACAGCGTTTCGACCGGCCGGTTGTTCCCGGGCACAGGTCGCGCGACAGGCGTTTCCCCCGGACGTTGAAGGCGGCGATAGCGACAATGGAAACCATCGAGTCGACCAGCAGCACGGCGGAAGAGGTCATCCGCCGCATCGGCGACGGCGTCCTCGCGATATCCGAGCGGATCACCGCCCGCATTTTCGCGGAGATCCCGTTCTACGTCAGCGGTGCGGTGGCGACTCGGGAGCAGGTGCTGGAATCGGTCAAGGCCAATGTCGAGGACGCGTTCGACCGCTTGGCGGGACGCAAGTTCGACCTGGCGTCGGCGGTCAAGACCGGTCGCGTGCGCGCGCAGCAGGGACTCCCGCTGGCGGACCTGCTCTCCTCGTTCCGGATGGGATACGACGAGACGTGGACGGCGATCATCCGGGCGGCACGCCTGCCGCCGGCCATGCCCGCCGACGAGGTGGTCGACCTGTCCCGCAACTGGTTCCACCTGCACAACCTCGTCGGCGACACCTTGATCCACGCCTACCGCGAGGAAGCCCAGCACCTGCTGCTCACCAGGGAGCGCGAACGCGCCGCGCTGGTGCACGTCCTGCTGTCGAACGACGTCGGTCTGGCCACCGTGGTCGAGGTCGCCGACAAGCTGCGGCTGCCGGTCGAGGGGGCGTTCGTCGTCGTCGCGGCGGCGACCGGCCTCGGCGAGGACCCCATTCCCCGGATCGACTCGAGCCTGTCGGCCATCGACGTGAACTCGGTCTGGCACCTGACCCAGGACGCCCTCGTCGGGGTGGTGTCGCTGGAGAAGGCCTCCCGGGCGCAGCCGGCGCTGGAGGTGCTGAGCCGCCACGCCTCGGGGCCGGTCGGGGTCAGCCCGGTCTTCGGTCCGCTCCGACGCGCGGCCTGGGCGCTGGGGCTGGCGCAGCTGGTGCTGCGGCGCCATCCGGGCGGCGACTCCGTCGAGCAGTTCCAGGACAACCCGATGAACGTGCTGGTCGCGTCGGCACCCGATGCGGCCCAAGAGACCTCGCGGACGATCCTCGGCGGTCTGCTGCACCTGCCTTCCGACCGCAGGGACATGCTGCTGGAGACCTTCAACGCCTGGATCGAGTCGGGCGGCTCGGCGCAGGCCACCGCCGAGGTCTTGACGTGCCACCCCAACACGATCCGGCACCGGTTGCGCCGCATCGAACTCGCGACCGGCAAGAGCCTGGCCCACCCGGGGGACATCGCCGAACTCGTGACCGCCTGCCACGCCTGGACCCAGCTCCCGCCCCAATCCTGGAACTAGAGCGCCTTCACGAACCCCTGACGGTCGGTCCGGCCCCGCCGGGACGTCAGCCCAGGATCGCCTCGATGACCGCGGTGTCCCCGTTCAGCTCCAGCAGGTGCACCACATACCCTCCGGCCTCGGGTCCGGGCGGCTCCTCCCCGGCTTCGGCGCACGAGAGGCTCCCGCCGCCGTCGGCGTGGATCGCCAGGGTGCAACCGGGCTCGTACAGCAGACCGCCGCCGCCTCCCATGCCGTCCGGGTCGGTCAGGCTCACCTGGACGCCGTCGTCCTCGACGGCGGCCTCCACCGTCCACTCGCCGTCAGACCCTTCGAGAGGGAATGCGACCGAGTCGGTGAAGGACACCTCGCATTCGCCGTCGCCACAGGACTCGTAGTCGGCCTCGTCCGCCTCCGGTTCCTCCGACGCCGCCGTGTTGGGGGACGGAAGCGCGGGGGAGGAGGCGTCGGGAGTCGGGGAAGCCGCCGTGGCAGGGTCCGAGCTCGAGTCGGAGGCGTCGTCCGGCTCCGCTTCGGCGCCGCAGCCGGACGCGGCCAGGATCGCGAGTAGTCCACCGATCACCATGTGCCGTTTGAGAAAAGCTCGCGAATTCGTCATGCGCCGATTCTAGGCAGCCTCCCGGGAACCGTCCCCAATGGCAGGCGAATCCGCGAACGCGACACCCCCTCCGCCGAGCGGCGGGTCGCCACCGGCTCTTAGCATTCGGTCATGACTCTCCTCGTCCTGGGCGCCAACCCCTGCATCACCCTCTACGACGGCGACCGAACCACCGCCTTCGCCTCCGTCTGGCGCGTGGACTGGTCGACCCACGGCAGCGGACACGCGCTCGTTCTCGGCACGCGCGAACGCATCCGGATCATCGGCCCCGACCTCGAACTGGCGGCCTGGCTCGGCACCGAGTTCAACCGGCACCTCACCGCCGTCCGATCGGGCATCGAGTGGCGGGAGCCCGAACTGACCGCCGCCCCGGTCGAGTTCCGACTCGACCTCGAGCGCGGCCTCGACGTGGTCGGCGACGACGTGTCCGTGACGATCGCCGGACCGATCGACCGGTTCCTGACCCGCAACGACGAGTACGACCTCGGCGGCACCCCGATGATCCTCTCCACCGTGTGGATCCCCTGCGCCGAAGGCTCGATCGCCGTCGGCGGCGGCCGACTGCCGGGCGCGCCGCGAGTGGACCCGGACGGTCCGTCCTCGACCGCGTTCATCGCGGAAGCCGAAGTCTGGTGCACCGCCGACCACCCGCGCCACTGACACGACCGACGGCTCGGCGACGTCCCGAGCGTCAGGAGTCCGCGTACGGCACGACGAACGCGGCCGCGATGTCGTCGAGGAGCGACGCGTCGCCCTCGAGTCCGACGATCCCTTCGGCCACCGCCTCCTGCGGGGAGACCGCGCCCGCCAGGAAGTCGCGGAACCGCGGGCCGGCGGTGATGCGCAGGTCGGGGCTCCCATGGTCGCCGGGGACCACCGTGACCTCGCCGTCCCGGACGAGGACGTGAGCGGTGGCGTCGCCGACGTGGACGACGAACACCGCGTCCCGGCCGGGCCGGGACCCCGCGCCCGCCGCCACGCGCAGCCCGCTCACCAGCGACGCCTCGGTGACGATCTCGCCCTCGCGAGGCTCCCGCAGTTCCCCTGCCCCCCAGAGCGACAGCGCGTCGAGCGCGGGCATGAGCGCCAGGCCGCGGGCGGTGAGGCCGTAGACGACCGACCGGTCCGCGCCGCGCCGGACCTCGCGCACGACCAGCCCGTCGCCTTCGAGCTCCTTCAACCGGGTCGACAGCAGGTTCGTGGGGATGCCGGGCAGACCCGCGACCAGGTCCGAGTACCGCCGCGGTCCGACCGTGAGGTCGCGCAGGATCAGCAGCATCCAGCGCTGGCCCACGACCTCGGCGGCACGCGAGAGGCCGCAGTACTGGTGGTACTCCCGATTCGCCATGTCGCCGATACTATCACTTGACTTCATATTTTAAAGTATGGTGCAATAAATGAAGAAGCAGAAACCGATCAGTCCGCGAACCCTGGAGGGCCGCATCATGGCAACCACGACCACACTGACCGTCGACCTGTTCGTCTCCGTCGACGGCTGGGCCGGCAGCGACGGGCTACCCGGCTACTTCGGCTATTTCGGCCCCGACCTCGGCGCCTGGGACCAGGCCGAAGGCGCGCTGCCCCAGCGAGTGATCATGGGTCGGCGCACCTACGAGGCGTTCGCCGAGCTCCCGGACGAGGCCTGGGGCGACACGTACGAGATGACCATGGGCCTGGACAAGACGATCTTCTCCACCACGCTCACCGAGGTGCCGTGGCCGAACGCCAGGATCGCCACCGACCTCATCGCCGAAATCGCGGCGATGAAGGCCGACGGCGGCGCTCCGATCCGCACCTGGGGCAGCCTCGCGCTCGTCCGCCAGCTGTTGAACGCGGGCCTGGTCGACCGGCTCCGCATCCTCACCTTCCCGCTCTTCGCGGGCGACGCCGGGCGCAACGCGGCCTTCACCGAGGTCGCGTCCGCCGACCTCGAACTGGTCGACCACCGCGTCCTCGACAACCGGATCGTCCTCACCGAATACCGTCCGACCGGCAAGGACATCCCCCGGGCCTAAGCGGAGGCGAAGTAGGTGTAGACCTCCGCCTCCCAGGAGTTCAGCAGCGCCATCTCGATGATCGCGCCCTCGACCTTGTCGGATTCGATCGTGACGCACTTGTTGGCGGTGAAGGACTCGCCGGGGGCGATCTCCGCGACGTCGAGGAGGTCATTCGGAACGATGCCGCAGGGGCTCTGGAAGGTGAAGGCCTCGTTGCGGGCGCCGACCAGGAGGTCCGTGGGAGCGGCGGCGGCGTCGCCCTTGTTGGTGCCGGTCAGCGTGATCATGAAGTACTGGGACCCCGCGGCGGGGGCCGCATTGGAGGCGTCGGCGCCCAGGATCGTCTCGGTCGCGTCGGCTTCCACGGCGGTGACGGCGACGTCCCAGGTGTCGACCATGCCCGGCGTGCACATCTCGAGCGGGGCGTCGATGTTCAGGCCGGCCTCGGGGGCGGCGTCAACGGGCGTGTAGTCGCACTCGACGACCACGGGAGCGGCCTCGGCCGTCTCCTCGGCCTCGGCCTCGGTTTCCGTGCCGGTCTCGGCGTCTTCACCGGAACCGCCGGTGCACGCGGTGAGTCCGGTGAGTCCCACGAGGCCGATTCCGGCGACGGCGAGGAACTTCTTGACGGACAGTTTGACGATGAATGGGTCCACGATCGGTCCTTCGAGCGGTGGCGTGTGTGACGCCAGTGAAGCTACTGCACCGGCGCCACGTCGACTGCGGGCGGCGCCTTCGAACTCGGGCGTGTCGTCCCGTCGCGTCAGGCGCCGTCTTCCGGCGGTCAGCCGCTCGTGTGCAGGCCGAAACCGATGCGGCCCGCGGGCTCCAGTCCCTCCCTCAGATGCAGCGAGGGGATCTCGTAGTCGCCGAAGTTCTGCGGCCGGAACGGGATCGGCTCGGTCGACTCCAAGGTGAGCAGGCGCTCCTCCCAGGCCTTGGCGACGTCGGGGTACTCCTCGTCGGTCATCCGGTCGGTGCCGTACAGCACGAACGGCGGCAGCACCTCGATGCCCGGGTAGTAGAGGATGCCGTGGTGGATCGGGAACAGCAGATCGTCGATGGGGCCGTTGATCCCGCGCGGGGCGTAGTGCGACTGCGGGCCGCCGGCGGTCACCGACAGCAGCGCCCTCCTGCCCGCGAGGGTGCCCTCGCCGAAGCGCTCGCCGTACTTGGTGTCGCTGTGCTCGCCGACGCCGTACGCGAAGTGGTAGGTGAACACCCGGTCCACCCAGCCCTTGAGGATCGCGGGCATCGCGTACCACCACAGCGGGAACTGGAAGACGATCGTGTCGGCCCACAGCAGCTTCTCCTGCTCGGCGACGACGTCCGGGCTCAGCGTCCCGGCGTCGAAGGCCCGGCCCGAGTCCAGGGCCACCCGCAGCGGCGTCGACGCGGCGGGTCCGTAGTCCGCGGCGTCCACGGCCGCCTTCCAGTTCATCGCGTACAGGTCGCTCACCCGCACCTCGTGCCCGGCGCCCTCCAATGTGGATACGGCGAGGTCCTTCAGTGAGCTGTTGAGCGACTTCGGCTCCGGGTGCGCGTAGACGATCAGCGTCTTCATGGGAACTCCTTCGGTTCTGCTTCGTCTGGAAGCGGTGCCTCCGATTCTGGGCGCCCCGGCGCCCCGCGTTCAGGGGCGCCGCTTCCATCGGACAGGCCTACCTAGGAACGGCAGGACCACCTTCGCGGGCGCGGCCGCGGCCATACTTGGCCCATGGACGATCTCGCGGGCTTCCTGCGGACCCGGCGCTCCCGGGTCGACCCGGCGTCCGTCGGGATGCCCACCGGCAGGCGACGCCGGGTCGAAGGACTGCGCCGCGAAGAGGTCGCGCAACTGTCGAAAGTCAGCGTCGACTACTACGTGCGCCTGGAACAGGGCCGCGCGACGCAGCCCTCCGGGCAGGTCCTCGACGCGCTCGCCCGCGTCCTCGGCCTCGACGAGACCGAACGCGGCCACCTCCACCGGCTCGCCCGGCAGCGCCGCCGCGGCGAGGCGCCGGCCGGCCGCGTCCGGCCGGAGGTGCTGAGGGTCCTCGACCTGGTCGACGGCGCGCCCGCGCTCATCATGGACCACCGCCTGGACGTGCTCGCCGGGAACCGCCTCGCCGGCCTCCTCTTCGGCCGGCCGATGCCGGGCCTCAACACCGCCCGGCACCTGTTCCTCGACGAGGCCGAGCGCGGCCTCTACGCGGACTGGGAGCAGTGCACGCGCGACGTCGTCGGGCATCTGCGCCTGGCCGCCGGCAGGTACCCCGAGGACCCGCGCCTGGCCTCGCTCATCGGCGAACTGGCGATGGGCAGCGAGCGCTTCCGCCGCCTCTGGGCCCGCGCGGACGTGCGCGCCCGCACCCACGGGCGCAAGGCGTACCGGCACCCGCTCGTCGGACTGCTCGAACTGCACCAGGAGAACTTCGGGCTGCCCGGCGAATCGGGCATGGAACTGGTGGTGCTGTCCGCGGCCCCCGGCAGCCCCGCCGACGACGGGCTGCGCCTGCTCGCGGGCCCGGACCCCCGCACCGCACCGAGCCCGTAACCGCCGGGCCCGCAACGAAAGCGGGCGACCGCGGCTCCGGACGAGCGTCGCTTCGGCGCGGTCGTAGGATGCGGGGAACCCTGCCCCGCCAATGCGAAGGGATCCCCCCGATGGGTCGTCGCACCACTCCCGTCCTCACCCTCACCAACGCCGTCCTCCGCCCGGCGGCCCGATCGCGCCGCGACCCCGACCGAGCCTGGGCCCGGGCGGTGAACGCCGCCCAGCGCGAAGCCGGCGTCGAGGCGGACAAGAGCGACCAGGACTGGATCGAGGAGTTCCGGTTCCTGCTCAACTGCGTCGCCGAGGTTCCGAGCCTGACGCCGATCGGGTGGATCAGCAGCCTCAACGACGCCCAGCAGCGCCTCGTCACCCGCCTGCGCGTCCGCCGACTGCACCACACCCACCCCGAGATCGGCGCCGAGCCGATCGAGCGGCCGATCTTCGTCGTCGGCCTGCCCCGCACCGCCACCACCCTGGCCCACCGCATCCTCGCCATGGCACCGGGCCACCGCGGCCCGCTGCGCTGGGAGATGGCCTGCCCGGACCTGCCGGTCGACCCCGACACCGAGCGCCAGCGGGTCAAGCTCGCCGAGAAGGCGAACGTCGTCACCAAGTGGGCCCCGGACTTCGACATCGTCCACCCCGTCGAGGCCACCAAGGCCGAGGAGAGCATTCTCCTGCTCCCGCAGGGCATGTACCACGTCCTGTACCACTCGCCGATGCCCCGCTACCAGCGCTGGCTCGCCGAACGCGACGCCGCACCGGACTACCAGTACCTCAAAGAGGTCCTCCAGGTGCTCCAGCACGGGCGCGACCGGCGCCGCTGGGTCCTCAAGAACCCCTTGGACCTCGCCCAGATGGCGACCATCAAGCGTGTCTTCCCCGACGCGACGTTCGTGTGGACCCACCGCGACCCGATCACCGTCATGGGCTCGCTGTGCTCCCTGATCGACCTGTCCTACTCGCTGTTCCTCAAGCACATCGACCGCGCCGCGATCGGGCGCCTCGCGCTGGAGGTCATGACCGAGACCGTCGAGTCCGGCCGCTCCTGGCGCCAGAACCACCGCGAGAGCATCATCGACGTCCCGTACCACCGGCTCAACGCCGACCCGGACCGCTATGTGCCCGAGCTGTACCAGAAGCTGGGCGCGACCTGGAGCGCGGCCGACGCGGCCCACCTCGCCGACGCCCTCGCGCGCCCGGTCACCGATCGCCGGCACGAGTACACCATTCGGCAGTTCGACCTGACCGAGGACCAGATCGAGGCCGCGTTCGGCGACTACCTCAAATGGGTCGTGACCCTCAACAGCTAGGCGAGGAAGAGCCCCGGCCGGACGCGTTCCTGCGGCGGGTCCGGTTGGGGCTCTTCGCGACGAGGCGGCCACGGTGATCGCGACGGCGATGGCCGCGAGGGAGCACTCCGCGCCGTCGGACACGCGCCTCCGGCACCACACCGCCCGGCCCCGGCGAGGATCGAGGGGGCCGGGCGGCGGCCGTCAGCGGTGGTGGCTGTAGAAGTTCTGGGCGCTCACCATGCGCTCGTAGTCGGAGAACGTCCGGTGCACCATGTCGTCGTCGAGTCCGTAGGCGCCCAAGGTGTACTCGTGCTTGCGGTCGCGGATCGGGCGTTCGAGCGCCTGGGAGAGGTGGCCCTCGTCCTTGACCGACCACTCGAGGCCGAGCTGCTGGTACAGGCGCGGAACGTACGCGTACGGATCGTCGGCGAGCAGGTGGTAGGGCGCGTCCACCACGGCCGACAGGTGCCGCTGCCGGAACGACCGGCCCGACTCGACGATCTCGGCCATCAGCTCCATTGCGTACGCGCCCAGCGCTTCGCGGTCCACTCGGGTCACGAACAGGCTCTGGGCGAGGTCGGCCAGACTGCACAGGGAGCCCATCACGGTGACGGGGCTGCGGTGGGTCCACACGAACGTCGCGTCCGGGAACACCTGCTGGATGGACGACATCTCACCGAGGTCCAAGGGGTACTTCAACACCCACCGGTGCGGCGAGCCGTCCGTCATCCGTGGCCGGCCGTACTGGAGGACCTGGAGCGCCGACTTCAGGTACTGGTAGTCCACAGTGTTGTCGCGGGCGGCGAACCACTTCCGGTACTCGGGCATCGGCGCGTGGAACAGCAGGTGGTACATCCCTTGGGGGAGCACGAACATGCTCTCCTCGGGCTTGGTCGCATCCACGGGGTGGATGTGGTCGAAGTCCGGGGCGAAGCGGGTGGCCGAGAACTGCTTGGCGACCTTCTTGACCAGCTGCGCCTCCTCGGCGGCGCTGCGCTGCAGATCGGTGCGGACCATCTCCCACAGGCGGGGGCCGCGGCACTGCTTGGAGCGCGCGAGCACCTGGTGGGCGAGCGTGGTGGCGGTGCGCGGCAGGCCGACCACGAAGATGGGCCGAACGATCGGCTCCGCGCCGATCTCGGGGTGCTCGCGGTGCAGCGTGCGGATGCGCAGCCGGTTCCGCAGCCGGGCCTGGGCGTCCATCATCGTGGTGACCCAGCCGATGGCCGACAGGTCGCGAACGTCGGCGACGCAGTTGATGAGGAACCGGAAGTCCTCGATCCACTCGCGGTCGCCCTCGTCGACGGCGCTGCCGGTGTCCTTCTCGACGCGCTGGACGGCCTTGGCCCAGGCCTTGTCGGGGTCCTTGCGCGAGCGCAGCATCGGCGCCATGGCCGCGTTGGCGACCTTGAATACGGAGGTGGTTCGGTTGTTGCCCATGGGGGTGGGGTCCTCTCGGAGAGGCGAATGGTCGCGGACGGAGCCGGCGTGTGCGGTCTGGAGGCGTTGTGAAGAGCCCGAGGCGATCTTAAGGGTTGCGGCGGCCGCCGCGGCGCCCGGAAGCACTACGCTCGCTGCGATGACCGACCTCCTCGGCGCACTCGCTCCTCATCAGAGCCGACTGATCGAAGCCTGGCTGCCCGGCCTCGTGGTCGAGGCCGACATGAGCTGGAACCTGGTCGAGACCACGGTGCTGCGCGCGAGGATCGGCGAGCGGACCGTCGTCGTCAAGGCGGGCGGCGCCGCGGACCGCCACATCGAGCGCGAGATCCGCGCGCACCGCGAGTGGACCGGGCCGTGGGTCCGACGAGGCAGGGCCGCCCGGATGCTCCACGCCGACGTCGAAGCGAAAATCCTGGTGACGGAATTCCTCTCCGGCACCCTGGTCCAGGGAACGCCGGCCGCCGCCGAGAGGGACACCTATGTGCAGGCCGGCGAGCTGCTACGGGAGTGGCACGCGCAGACGGCGATCGAGGATCCCGACTACGAGCCGCGGATGAACGCCAGGGCGCTGGCCTGGCTGGACGGACCACACCGGATCGAGTCCGCGCCCGCCGAGGAGCTGCGGGACATGGTCGGGTCCTGGCCGTCGGTCGCCGCCGTTTGCGTTCCGACCCATGGCGACTGGCAGTGCCGCAACTGGCTCCTCGACGACGGGGTGCTGCGCGCGATCGACTTCGGGCGCGCGGGGCTGCGACCGGCGGCCGAAGACTTCGAGCGCCTGGCCGTCCAGGAGTTCGCGCGGCATCCCGGCGCGGAGGAGGCGTTCCTGTCCGGCTACGGCACGGACCCGCGCGAGCCCGACGTCTGGTTCCGCCAGCGCGCCCGCGCCGCGATCGGCACTGCCTGCTGGGCCCACCGGATCGGCGACAAAGCCTTTGAAGCGCAAGGCCACCGGATGATCGCCGAAGTCCTCGCGGAGTGGCCTTACGCGTGGAGTGCGGGCCCGTAGGTCAGTTCCCGGGTGCGGCCGTCGAGGGCGCGGCATCCATCGCCGCAGCGTCCGCGGATCCGGCGAAACCGTGATCTTCCGGTGCGCCGGTGCGCGCGCCGGGGACAATCGAGTTCGAGCAGAGGAGGACGAACGATGATCATCAACGTGGACCGCTCGAGCGTCGCGATGGGGGACGACCTCGACTCGCACGCCGAGACGGTCGACCTGCCGGAGTCCAGCACGATCGCCGAGGCCGTCAGCTACCTGCGGCAGCGCGGATACCTGGCGCAGATCTCGGGCGGGCGGGCCACGTGGGTCCTCGAGGTGAACCGCAAGCCCGCGGCCGTGATCGCCCAGCAGTGGGCGGAGCCGAAGTTCGTGGTCGACCCGTCCGACCCGCTCGGATCCTTCGGGAGCGAGGTCTCGCTCATGTTCAGGTACCGGGCGCAGATCGACCCCGACGACCTCTTCGACACGCTCGCCGCCGACTAGTCGCGCCGGAGCCGCGTCGC
The DNA here is from genome assembly GCF_900101745.1 of Glycomyces harbinensis. Lineage (GTDB taxonomy): Bacteria > Actinomycetota > Actinomycetes > Mycobacteriales > Micromonosporaceae > Glycomyces > Glycomyces harbinensis. The sequence goes on from NZ_FNAD01000013.1 coordinate 37,244, forward strand.
GGAGGCGAAACCCGGGGGCCGATGCAACCCCCGGGTGGGTCCGATCCGTAGAAACGGCGACGGAGAAGCGACGAAAGGCAATCCATGACCCCCGAATCCGAGAGCGAGTTCCGCGCGTACGTGGAGGCCAGACGCGGTGCCCTGCTCCGCACGGCGTTCCTCACCTGCGGCGACTGGCACCGCGCCGAGGATGCCGTCCAGACCTCGCTGATCAAGCTGTACGGAGCCTGGAGCCGGACCCGTCGCGAGACCACCGACGCCTACACGCGGCGGATCCTCGCCAACGTCCTCATCGACCAGACCCGCCGCGGCTGGTTCCGCCGCGAAAGCTCCTACGCCGACCCGCCCGAGCAACCCGACGCGAGCCGGCCTGACGACCAGGCCGAGGCCGCGTCGATCCTCGCCAAGCTGCCGCTGAAGCAGCGGGCCACCCTCGTCCTCCGGTTCTGGGAGGACCAGTCGGTCGAGCAGACCGCCAAGATCCTGCGCTGCACCACCGGCACCGTCAAGAGCAACACCGCGCGCGGCCTGAAGACCCTGCGCCAGCACTACGCGACGTCGAACCTCGCAAGCCAAGGGAGCAAGTGATGAACGAAGACGAAGTGCGCGACCTCCTCGGCAAAGCCGCCTCCGGGCCGGTGGACGTCGGCCAGGTGGACCCGGAGGCGATCGTCCGGGCGGGCAAGCGCGGCGCGATCCGCGCGCGGGTCGGGATCGCCGTCGCCGGGGGCGCGGCCGCGGTGCTGGCACTCGGTGCGGCCGTAGGCATCCCGATGGCGTTCGGCGACGACGACATGGCCGCGTCGGGCGGCGCGGCCCCCGAGGACCTGCCGACGGACGACGTCGCGGACGACTTCCTCGACCAGTGGACCCGCGCCGACCACGGCAACTGCCCGCTTCCCGATCAGGCGGAAGAGAAGGAGCGCACCGCCGCGGCCTACACCGCCACCCTGTTCGAGGGCCTGGCGGACCTCGGCGGCGAACCGCTGGGGAACTGCCTCACGACCCGCCCGGACTACGACGGGTTCTACGACTACGGCGAGGGCACGTACTTCCTCCAAGAGGCGGTGGCGTTCCCCGGGGCCGACGGCACCGCTCCTGACTGGGCCTGGTTGACGGGGAGCGTCTGGGAGACCGGGGGCGTCGACTACGAGTCGCAGATGGAAGAGGAGGAGTGCACTTACAGCCCGGGACTGACCTGCTCATGGATCGACAGCGAGGAGGGGCGGGTCCTGTTGATGGAGGGCACCCGCACCGACTTCTTGAACCCCGACACCGAGGAGGGCGGCTCGGCGGACTTCCCGATGGTGGGGGCGTTCCTCTTCCGCGAGGACGTCGTGTTGAGTCTGGGCTTCTCGCTCCGCTTCGAATCCGATCAGCCCGGACCGACTCTCGAAGAGGTCACCGAGATCCTCAAGTCGATCCCGGTCGGCCAGGAGGCGCCCGAGGTCGAGCCGCCCGCCGAGCGGGACCTCGCCGACGAGCTCGCGGCCGCGGTGGCGAACGCGGTCCCTGGGGCCGTGGTCGACACGCCCTCGTTCGACCTCGTCCGCCTGCACGCGGACGTCGCCGAGTACGGCGGACCGGTCTACGGCTCGGAGGCGACCCACATGGTGTTCGTCCTGGCCGAACTCGAGTCGGGCGAGACCGTCCGGTTCTACCTGCAGGCCGAGCAGGTCACCGGCGCGGGGGACGAGCCGGCGGAGGAGATCGCCGCGGCCTACGCGCAATGCCGGGACGCCGAATGCGAGACCGCGACGGACGATCCGCGGGACGTGTCGGTGCACCGGACCATCGAGGCCGAGCGCCCGGGCCTGACCGCCCTGGAGTACCGCACGGGCGACGGCTGGATGATCGGCGTCGGCGTCGAGGCCGTGGACGGCACCGAGGCCCCGCCGGTCGACTTCGCGACGCTCGACGCGATCGTCGGCGCCATCCGCTGACGATCACCGCATAGGACGAAAACCGGCCGGGCGCGGAAGCGCCCGGCCTTTCGAGCGCGACCCGCGGCACCTGAAGCGCCTGCGTCGCCTGACCCACAAGCGGTCGGAGGCGCTGCGCGAGCGCGCGCTCGGCGTCGAAGCACGCGACCTGGTCGCCAAGGGAGCCCCGCCGTGGCAGGTGCACCAGTACGCGTTCGCGATCCTCGCCCTCGAATCCGAACCGGTCGACCCGCGCCTGTGAACGCCTGCATGCGGGTCTGCGCCCGCACTCCGGCGGTCACGCCACGGTGACGGTGACCGCCTCGATCGCCTTCCGGGCCCGCTCGCGCGCTTCGCGGGCCGTGTCCGCCACGGTGAGCACGTAGCCGAGCCGGCCGTTCCCACCGTTCAGCGCCGTGACCCGGTCGCCGACGCCCACCGTGAACTCGGCGCGGACCACCCCGTCCATGCCCGCCGCCGCGTCGAGTCCGCTCACGCCGGTGACGGTCCCCTCCGGCGCGGTCAGGAACTCCACCGCTGCGGCCGCGGCCACCGGGTCCCACACCGGCTCCGGCACGCCGGCGAGCGCGGCGACCGCCGCCGGCTGGGCGAACCGCCCGGTGATCAGGCCCGCCATCTCCCAGAGCCAGTCGCCCCCGCACCTGGTGTGCGTCTCGATCAGCCACAGCCGACCGCGATCGATCTTGAACTCGGTGTGCGACGCCCCGGAGCGGTACCCGATGGCGTCCAGGAGCTCCCCGATGGCCGCGTGGACCTCCAGGACGGTCTCCTCCGGCAGGTCGGCGGGCATGTCGTGGGCGAGCTCCACGCAGTCGCGCGTGGTTCTGGCCGCGATGGGGAGCACGTCGTGGACGCCGTCCCGCGACAGCGCGTCGACGCAGAACTCCGTCCCGCCGACGTACTCCTCCAGCAGCACCGGGACGTCGCGGTCGGCGGGCGCGTGGAGGATGCGGACGTCTTCGCTCCCGGCCTTGTCGAGCGGCTTCGCGACGCAGGGGAATCCGACGTGCTCGTACCCGCTCGCGAGGTCCTCGGCGCTGCGGACGACCCGGTACCGGGGGTTCGCGAGGCCGGTGCCCTCGGCCAGCCTGCGGGAGGCCGACTTGTCCATCGCGTTGCGGACCACCTCACGGGAGGTGCCGGCGATGCAGAGGTCGTCGGCGATCAGCCCGGCGTCGAGGAGGAAGTGCTCGTTCATCGCGAGCACCCCGTCGAACGGCCGCTCGGCGTGGAGCCTGCGGGCCTCGGCGAGGAAGTCGTCGGTGACGACCACCCTCGCGAGCGCGCGCTGGTGGTCGGTGACGCGTTCCGCGGTCTGCAGCACGGTCAGGTCGACCGGGATCCGGCCGACGCCGAGGAGGCCCGAATCGAGCGGTGCGACCAGGAGCAGGCGCTTCATGCGGGCCTCCGAAACAGGTTGCGGCCCAATCGGGTCGAGCCGTCGCGTCCATCCTTTTCCCTCCCGCGGGCCGGTGGCAAGGCGGAACACCGGCGGGAGACCGGCACCGCCGCCGCATGACGGATCCGTTCGCGAGCCACCACCGCAACGCGATCTCGAATCGGGTCGAAGGCGTCGGACCGCGCCGACGCCGCCGAAGACGACGTCTGAAAGGGACGGACGATGATCCCGGCAGGGTGCCGACACGCCCCGGGAGCCCGCTCCTCATGGTCATGTCGGTGCCTGCTGGCACCATTGGCGTCATGACGACGATCCCCACTCCAGCGACCGCCGCGGTGCTCGCCGACGAAGCGGCCTATCTGCAAGCGGTCGCCCAGGCGCGCGAGTCCGCCGAGGCGTACTACGGCTCGGGGGAGTCCGGCATGGACGACGAGACCTACGACCGGCTGCTGCGCGGGATCACGGCCTGGGAGGTCGAGCACCCCGACCTGGTCGCGGCGGACTCCCCGACCCGCGAGGTCGCCGCGGGCGTCACCACCGGGGACGTCGCGCACGCGGTGCGGATGCTGAGCCTGGGCAACGTGTTCTCCGCCGAGGACCTCACCGACTGGGCCGCTTCGCTGGAGCGGCGCCTGGGCGGCCGGGCCGTCAACGGCTGGGTCGTGGAGCCGAAGCTCGACGGCGTCGCGCTCTCGGCCCGGTACCGCGACGGCCGCCTGGCGCAGCTGGTGACCCGCGGCGACGGCTCGACCGGCGAGGACGTGTCGCACGTGATCGGCGACCTCATCGGCCTCCCGTCCCGGCTCACCGAACCGGTCACGGTCGAAGTCCGCGGTGAGGTCCTCATGACCGAGGCCCAGTTCGCCGAGGCGAACGCCATGCGCGCCGCCGCGGGAGGCGCGGTGTTCGCCAACCGCCGCAACACCTCCTCGGGGTCGCTGCGGGCCAAGGACCGCCCCTACCGCGTGTCGCAGACCTTCTTCGCCTACGACGCGCTCACCGACCCCGCCCACACCAGTGACCCGGCCCTGGCGGGCCTGACCCACACGGAACTCATCGCGCGCCTGGAGCACCTCGGCCTGGGCACGACGCTCGGCACGCCGGTCGCGACCCTCGCCTGCGCCACGCTCGAAGACGTCCTCGCCCGGATCGAGACCATCGGCGCGGCGCGAGCCGACCTCGAGTACGAGCTCGACGGGGCCGTGATCAAGGCCGACGACCCCGCCGACCGCGCCGAGGCCGGCACCGGCTCGCGGACCCCGCACTGGGCCACCGCCTACAAGTTCCCCGCCGCGCAGAAGATCACCCGGCTGCTCGAGGTGACCTGGAGCGTGGGGCGCACGGGCGTCATCGCCCCGCGCGCGGTCCTGGAGCCGGTCGAGGTAGGCGGCACGACCATCACGTACGCCACCCTCCACAATCCCGCCGACATCACCCGCCGCGGCCTCATGCTCGGCGACTCCGTGATCGTCTACCGCGCAGGGGAGGTCATCCCCCGCGTCGAAGGCGCCGTCACCACGCTGCGCACCGGCGCCGAGCGGCCCATCGCCTTCCCCGAGGCCTGCCCGCGCTGCGGCGCCGACATCGACAGGACCCAGGAGCGGTGGCGGTGCGCCCGGGGGCGGGTGTGCGGGCAGGTCGAGGCGATCCGGTACGCCGTCGCCCGCGACGCCCTCGACGTCGACGGGCTCGGGGAGAAGATCGTCGTGCAACTGGTCGAGCGGAAGACGATCGCCGACGTCGCCGACCTCTTCACCCTCACCAGGGAACAGCTTCTGGACCTGGACCGCATGGGCGACAAGAGCGCCGACAACCTCATCGCCGCCATCGCACGGGCCAGGGCGCAGCCGCTGAACCGGGTGTTCTGCGCGCTGGGCGTCCTCGGCACGGGACGCTCGATGTCGCTGCGGATCGCCACCCACTTCGGGTCCATGGCCGCGATCCAGGCCGCCGACGCCCTTGCGCTGGAACGGGTCGACGGGATCGGCGGCGAGAAGGCCCCCGTGATCGTCGCCGAGCTCGCCGAACTCGCGCCGGTGATCGCGAAGCTCCACGCCGCGGGAGTGAACATGGACCAGCCCGGATGGGTCCCGCCCCGGGACGGCGAGGACGAGGCCTCCGACGAGGCGTCGGCGGCGCTGCCCCTGGCCGGGATGGCGGTCGTCGTGACCGGCGGGATGACCGGCCTCCTGGCCGACTACTCGCGGACGCAGATGAACGAGCTGATCGCCCGCGCCGGCGGCAAGGCCTCGTCGAGCGTGTCCGCGCGCACGAGCCTCGTCGTCGCGGGCGAGAAGGCGGGAAGCAAGCTCGCCAAGGCCCAGGACCTCGGCGTCGAGACCGTCACCCCCGAGGCCTTCGCCGAACGCCTCGCCGACTTCCTCGACCGGTCCTCGGACGCGGAGGAGGCGGAAGCGGCCGGGTAGTCGAACGGGACCGGACCTCGTCGGGCCCGGTCCCGGTACCGCTATTCGCCGGTGACGCCGTCCGCCAGTTCGCGGATGACGTCGAGGTGCCCGTTGTGGCGGGCGGTCTCCTCGATCATGTGCAGCAGGATCCACCGCAGCGAGCACGGTTCACTGCCGGGCGGCGGCTCCTTCTCGAGCGCGCCGAGCGGCAGCGAGTCGGCGATCTCGACCGAGCGGGCGCACTGCTCGTCGTACTCCTCGAGGAGCCGAGCGAGCGGCACGCCGTCGACCCGCATCTCGGCGTCGGGGTCGTCGTCGGTCCACGGTCCGCGGTCGGGCAGGCCGAGAAGGTTGGTCTCGAACCAGCTGTGCTCGACCCAGCGCAGGTGCGAGACGAGTCCCGCAGCGGTCATGAGCGGGGAGGGCAGATACACCCGGTGGGCGAGGTCCTCGGCGAGTCCCTCGGTCTTCTTGCGGACGGTCTGGCGTTGCCAGCGCAGGCGCTCGTTGAGCGCGGTGCGCTCGTCCGGCGGTTGCGGCAGGGCTTTGTCGCGTTTCATCGATGTACTCCAGGTTCGCGGGTGTCATCCCGCCCGTGGAGGCAACGCTTCAGCGCACTCGACGGGAGGGGGACACCGGATCGTTCGGTTTCGACACCGCGTCTCACCTCCTTCCTCTCGAATGCGGTCGGGAGCAGTGTATCGCCGAGAACCAACCACGCACCATCCCGGTCTCGGAGCCGGTGCGTCAATCGGCGGTCTCGCCGCGCACCGCCAAGGGGCGCTTGCCGGCACCGGCGATGATGCGGTCGATCAACCGCATCGGCAGCAGCCGCGCGAGTGCCACGATGACCTGGTTCTGCCACCCGGGCACGCTGACGGCCCTGCGCCTGCGCCAGTCCCGCAACGCCGTCGCGACGACGGCGTCGGCCTCCAGCCACAGGAAGCGCGGGATCTTGGACATGTCCATGCCGGCGCTGTCGTGGAACTCGGTGCGGGTGAAGCCGGGGCACAGGACCGTGACGGCGACCCCGTCGGCGCGCACCTTGACGGCCGCCGACCGGCTGAAGTTGATGACCCACGCCTTCGTGGCCGAATACGTCGAACTCGGGAAGAACCCGAGGGCGGAGGCGGTGTTGATGACGCCGCCGCGGCGCCGCTCGATCATGGAGGGCAGCGCCGCGAGCGTGAGCCTCAGGACGGCTTCGACGTGCACCCGCGACATCGCGATCTCGGCCGCGACGGGCGTGGTGATGAATCCCGTGGGGTGCCCGAAGCCGGCGTTGTTCACCAGCAGGTGAACGCCTTCCCGGCACCGTTCTTCGACGCGGGCGAGGTCCGCTTCCGCGGTGAGGTCGGCGGTCACGGTCTCGCAGTCGGCGGGGAGCGTGTCGGCGGTGACCCGCAGGCGTTCGCCGTCGCGATCGACGAGGATGAGCCGATACCCTTCTCGCGCAAGCGCTCTCGCGAAGGCCGCGCCCATGCCCGCCGCGGCGCCGGTGACGAGGGCGGTCGGGGGGTACGGCGATCGTTCGTCACTCATCGGCGCTCCGGAATCCTCTGGCTCCACACTGGTCACATTTCCGTGTCGGCCTACTGACACAACGTAGTGAACGTATTGTGCCGCGGACCGTTCGGACCTTACGCTGCGATGACCAGCGAGAAGCCACCCCCGCGTTCTCGCCGACGTCTGGAGCCGCCGTGATCGCGTCCGAGACCGCCTCCTCCGAAGACCTGCCCCACGGCATGCCGTACCACCGGGACACCCGCCACGATCCGCCCGCCGCGCTCATGGCGCTGCAGGACCAGCCGCTGCGGCGGATGCGGTACTACCCCGACGACGTCGAAGGCTGGCTGGTCACCGGGCACGCCCTGGCCCGGCAGGTCCTCGCCGACCCCCGGTTCCTCACCGGCGAGCGGTTCGTGCGGTCGCCGACCGATCTGCCCCACTTCTTCGTCTCCTCCTCCGAGCACGTCCCGCCCGGGTTCTTCTTCTTCAAGGACCCGCCCGAGCACACCCGCCTGCGGCGCAAGGTGACCGGCGTCTTCACCCTCAAGCGGATGCGGGATCTGGAGCCGCGCATCGCCGACATCGTCGACGACCGCATCGCGGCCATGAAGGACGCCGGGAGCGGAGCGGACCTGTTCCAGGAGTTCGCCCTTCCCGTTCCGTCCCTGGTCATCTGCGAGATGCTCGGGGTCCCCTACGCCGACCGCGACCACTTCCAGCGCACCTCCTCGGCCATCTTCGACCAGGCGATGCCGATCGAGCAGCGCAACGAGGCGACGGGGGAGCTGTTCGGCTACGTCCACGGGCTCGTCCCCGCCAAGCGGGCCCGCCCGGGCGACGACCTCCTCAGCACCCTGGCCGCCGATGACGACCTCACCGACGACGAGGTCGCCGGCATCGGCATGATCCTGCTGCTGGGCGGGCACGAGACCACCGCGCACATGTTCGGGCTGGGCACGCTCGCCCTGCTCGAGCACCCCGACCAGCTGGCCCGGCTCCGCTCCGAACCCGAGCTCATGACCGGGGCCGTCGAGGAGCTGCTGCGGTTCCTGACCGTCGCCCACGCCGGCATGATGCGGATCGTGAAGGAGGACGCCGAGATCGACGGGCGGATCCTGCGCGCCGGCGAGTACGTCACCGTCGCCCCGCACGCGGTCAACCGCGACCCGGCCTACTTCGACCGGCCCGACGAACTCGATCTCGGCCGTAACTCCCAGGGGCACATGGCCTTCGGGCACGGCATCCACCAGTGCATCGGCCAGCAGCTCGCCCGCGTCGAGATGCGCATCGGCTTCGCCCGGCTCCTGGAGGCGTTCCCCGGCCTGCGTTTGGCCGTACCCGCCGACCAGGTCCCGCTGCGCACCGACATGTTCATCTACGGCGTCGGCGCACTCCCGGTGGCCTGGTGAGGGGAACGATGAGGATCGCCGCCGACCGCGAACGGTGCACCAGCTCGGGCATGTGCGCGCTGACGGCCCCGGAGCTGTTCGACCAGGACGACGAGGACGGCCGCGTGGTCGTGCTCGACGACGCGCCGCTCGGCGCGGACACGGGCGACGCGGCCGCCGCGATCGAACTCTGCCCCTCCGGCGCGCTGACCGCGGTTGACGAACACCAGGATTGACAAACTGACGAACCAGGCTCAGAATGTCAGTATGACGAATCGAGCCGAGGTCACCCGCGAGGCGATCGTCGCCGCGGCGGTGCCGGTGTTCGGCCGCTACGGCTACCGCAAGACCACGATGGACCTCCTCGCGAACGCGGCCGGCGTCTCGCGACCCGCCGTGTACCAGTACTTCCCGGGCAAGGACGCGGTCTTCCGTGCGGTCGCCGCGTCCGTGAGCGCCGACCTGCACGCCGGTGCCGCCGCGGCGGGCGCGACCGGCGCGACCACCGCCGACCGCCTGTACCGCCTCCTCGCCGTCAAGCTCGACTTCGCCGCCGGCACGGTCGCGGCCGACTTCCGGCACGAACTCGTCCAGGAGGCGGGCACGATCGCGCCCGACCTGATCGCCGCCTCCGAGTCCGCCTACGCCGCCCTGGTCGCCGCGCTCCTGAACGACGCCCCCGAACTCGACCTCCTCGGCGACGCCATGACCGCCGAGGAGGCGGCCGTGCTGCTCACCGACGCCATGGTCGGCATCGCCCGGTCGACCGCCACCGCCGACCAGATGCGCGAGCGACTGCGCCGACTCGTGGACCTCGCCGTCCGCGGACTCACCTCACGCCCTGACCTCCAGAACGGAGCACCTCGATGATCCAAGCCATCGCCCTCGGCCTGCTCGCGGGCGTCCTCATCGGCAACGGCCTGCCGCACTTCGTCAAAGGCATCACCAAGGAGCGGTACCCGACCGTGTTCGGTTCGGGCCCGGTCGCCAACCTCCTCGCCGGGTGGAGCGGCATCTGCCTGGGCGCCCTGGCACTCGCGGCCGCCGACCTCCCCGCGGCGCCCCTGCCCGGCGCGGCCGCGCTCGCCGTCGGCGTGCTCCTGCTCGGCCTCTTCCACGCCAAAGGCCTCGCCTTCGGCCGAAACTGAGACCGGCCCGGCGCAACGGGCGGTTTCCGCCGGATCGACGGTTCGCGCCCCCCGACCGACGTGGTCGTGGCACGATCCCGGAGGGAAACGAGAAGGGTGGACCACATGAGGGCATCAACGAAGGCACTGGCGGTCGGAGCCGCCGCCACCGCGGTCGCCGCGGGCGCGGCGGTCGTCATCGGCAGCAGGATCAGGCAGAACGCAGGCCTCGACAAGGTCCGGCGCAGGAAGTTCGACCGCTGGTTCGACACGCTCGACGTCGACGGCAACCAGTTCATCACCACGCAGGACCTCCGCCAGGCGGCCGACCGCGTGCTCACCGCGCGCGGCATCCCGGTCGACAGCCCGATGGGGCTCGAACTGCGGGAGGTCACGGCGCGGCTGTGGACCGACTTCATCGCCTCGGCCGACACCGACAACGACAACCGGGTCAGCCGCGAGGAACTGCGCGCCGCCCTCGGCGAGAACATGCTCGGCGACCGGATCGCCGCGGGCGCCAAGCTCGCCTCGGTCGCCGACGTCTACTTCATGGTCACCGACGAGGACGGCGACGGCTACATCAGCTCGGAGGAGTTCACCGAGCTGATGCGCCACTGGAACGGGGTCGAGCAGGCCGAGAGCGCCCGGCTGTTCGAATACCTCGACGACGACCGCGACGACCGGATCTCGCCCGACGAGTGGAAGCACGCGATCTACGGCTTCTTCCTCAGCCCGGCCTCCGACTGCCCGGCCAACAACCTCATGGGGCGCACCGGCGCACCGGTACTGGCGCCGACCGGCTCGTGACGCCGCGGCGGAGACGGCGCCCTCGCCGCCGCCGACCCGAACGGCGGGCGGCGACCTGCCGGGGAAGTCGTCTCCGCCGCGACCGCGCTCGAGCGCATCGATCGGACGGCGCGCGATCCGCCGCCGACCGCATTCGGCCCCGACCCCACCGGGCCGGTGAATATGGTGTGCTTCCAGGAGAACCCTGGAGGTCGCCATGTCGCCATCGGCGTACGAACCGGCGCGAGTGCTGGCCCGGCGGATCCGCGACCGCGAGTCGACCGCCGTCGGCATCCTCGACGCGCACCTCGAGCGGATCAAGACCCATGCCGCGCTGAACGCGGTCGTGTCACTCGACGTCGACCTGGCGTACGAGGCGGCCCTGTCCGCCGACCGGGCACTGTCCCGAGGCGAGACCCCGGGCCCGCTACACGGCGTGCCGCTGACGCTCAAGGACTGCCACGACGCGGCGGGCCTGCGCACCACCGTCGGCACGCCGGTACTCGACCGCATTCCCGAAGCCGACGGCACCGTGGCCGCGCGGCTGCGGGCCGCCGGCGCCGTCATCATCGGACACACCAACGTCCCGCCCTTCCTGGGCGCCTACCGCAGCGAGAACGCGATCTTCGGCCGCACCGCCAATCCCTGGGACACCGCCCGCACGCCCGGCGGCTCCAGCGGCGGCGCGGCGGCGGCGCTGGCCGCCGGGCTGACGCCGGTCGAGGTCGGCTCCGACCTCGCCGGCTCGATACGGCTGCCGTCCCACTGCTGCGGCGTGTACGGGCTGAAGACCACCGAGCACCGGGTGGCCTCGACCGGGTACTTCAACGCGGCGCACGAGGTCAACCCCGTGCGCGTCCTGTCCGCGCTCGGCCCGATGGCCCGCGATCTCGACGACCTGGAACTGGTGCTGCGCCTGATATCCGGGCCCGACGGCGCCGACTTCGACGTGCCTCCCGTGCCGCTGCCCGAGCGCCGCCCGTTCAGGCTCCAGGACCTGCGGCTGGCGACGGCGCTGGAACTTCCCTGGGCGAGCGTCGATGAGAGTCTGCGCGAGCAGGTCTCGCGCGTCGCCGCGGCCTGCGCCGACGCCGGCGCGGCGGTCGAGCCGCGGCTGCCCGACCTCGACTGGGTCGAACAGGGCGTGTTCCTGGAACTGATGCAGGCCGTGACCTCGGCCCTCACCCCGGGATCGCAGCGGCGGACGCTCGACTGGTACCTCGAGACGCTGCATCGCAGAGACGCCTTCGCCGGCGCGTGGGAGCAGTTCTTCACCCGGCACGACGCGCTGCTGCTCCCGCCCTCGTCGACCGCGGCGACCGCCCACGACGCCGAGGACGTGTCGAGCCCGGGCGCCATGTTGGTCTTCGCGAACCTGGCCGGGCTGCCGGCGCTGACGGTCCCGGCCGGGTTCGATCCCGACGGCCTGCCGGTCGGGGTCCAACTGGTCGGCCCGCGCTGGTCGGAGATCCGCCTCATCGAGATCGCCGCGGCCCTCGAGGAAGCCGGCGTCCTCCCCGGCTTCACCCGTCCCCCGGGCTACTGAACGCGGCGCTTCCAGCGGCGAGCCGATCCCGTTGCCCCCCAGGTACGGAACGCCGACAGTGCACCCGGCCGCGGCCCGCCTGAGTGCGCAGGCGGGCCGCGGCCGGGAGCGTTCGGCGCCGCTAGCAGCGGCAGATGACGATGCCGGGTTCGAAGGCCGCGTTGCGGTCCCGCGGCTCCTCGCCGTGGCCCCAGCCGTCGGTGTGCGCCTTCTCGTGCGCGCCGACCCGGTCCCAGTCGGACTGGCCGGCGCCGTAACGCTCCATCTCGCACTTGTCGTAGGTGATGTACCAGTCGCCCACCGACCACCAGGTCGCGTAGGCCAGGACGTTGTCGTAGCAGTCGCCGCCGTAGAAGGTCGGGACGACGCCGTCGATGTCGGGCGGGTAGGTGTGCCCCTTGTCGCCGTGGTCGAGGACGGTGAAGTCCCCTTCCGCCGCGGCCTCCACCTGCTCGGGCGTCGGATCGGTGATGACGCTCAGCGTGAGGATGTTGTCGGTGTGCTCGTGACCGTGGCCTTCGGCCACATCGGATGCGGGGGTGTCCATGGCCGGGCCCAGCAGCATGACCAGGACGCCGGCGCCGGCGAGCAGGGTTTTCAGGAGCATATGCAATCCTTTGGGGGAGTGGGAATGAAATATGCGGACATCGCCCGATATTTCTTTAAGGTTTGCATACAGATAAAGGCATGTCAATGCATCGCCCGGCATTGACCGCCGTCCCCGAAGGCTCCCGTCAGGACCGCACGGCCGCACACGCTCTGCGGCGGAAGCTGTCGAACACCGCGGCGGCGTCGTCGTTGTAGTCCTCCCACGGCCTGCCGGAGGCGTCGACGCCCAGGTGGGCGAACAGCGGCACGGCCTCGGCGCCCCTGCCGGCGCTCACGAGCGCGTACGCCGCCCAGCGCCGGTCGCTGTCCGCGAAGACGCCCCCGCCGCCGGCCGGCGTGGACAGCCATCGGAGCACGAGGTCGAGCGCTCGCTGCACCATGGCGTCCCGCCAGATGTTCTCGTCGCGGGCCTCGTAGTCGAAGGCCGCCTGGAGGACGAGGAACGCGAGCGACGGTGACGCGGCGGCGGCCCGGTCGGCGAAGGCGAACAGCGAGTCGTACGAACCGGGACCGTCCTCGGGGGACCAGTACATCAGCGCGAACTCGTGCCCGGTGCGGTGCAGCGGATCGCGGGCCTGGAGCTCGCGCCAGTGCGCGGCGAACTGGTCGGGATCGTACGAGAGGCCGCGCGCGAGCGTGATGAGCGTGGACCAGGGGGTCGGGTCGTCCGGCGCCAGCTCGATCGCCCGGTGCGACGCCGCCTCCGACCGGCGCAGGGTCTGGAAGAACGCGTCGTGCTGCATGGGGGAGGTCTCCTCGCCCGGCCTGCTCCCGCGCAGCTTCCAGCCCAGCCACAGCAGCCCGTGCGCCTCCACGGCCGCGAAGTGCCGGTTCTCGCCCGCGGTGGCGCGCCAGGCCCGCATCCACGCGCCGTCGTCCGCTGCGGCCTCGCCGAGGGCGTGCACCGCGACCGAGCGCATCGCCCAGTCGCCGTAGGAGCGCTCGAGCAGGTCGGCGGCCGGCCTCCAGTCCCCGGCGCGTGCCGCGGCGACCGCCGCGCCGACCACCGGGACGGGCCGGCTCAGGTCGGTGCTGAGCGCCGCTTCGGGCGGCATGCCCCACCTGGTGACGTCGACGGGCGGGATGTCGGGCAGGCCCGGCACGATCTCGGCCGGGTTGACCGTGGGGTCCACCTGCCGGATCAGCGCGATGAGCTCCTGGTGGGACGCGGTCCCCATGTACTTCTGGACCGACAGGCCCCGGGCCTTGGCCTCCTTGCGCATCGCCATCAGCACGCGGGTCTTCGCCCCTATCTGTAGTGCCATCGTCCCCTGGGCCTTTCTCGTGGTTGGTCTGCCGAGTCGAGCAGTGCGCGCAGGCGCGTCGTGTCAGGTCGGTCGGACACCGCCGCATCGAGCAGGTCCGGCAGTGAATCGTCGTAGCGCTCGTCCAACCGCACGGCGCCCCGCGACGGCCACGATTCGCTCCAGTGCAGGGCGCCTGCGTCGGTGAGCGCGGCGAGCACGGCACCGGTCAGTCCGGCGTGGACGAGGATCCTGGCCCGCTCGCGCCGCACCCGCGGGCCGTCGGTCGGACGCTGCGGACCCGCGGGATCCGTGCCGACCTCGACGAGCATGTCCGCGTCCAGCGCGTCGAGCAGCGTTCGCAGTGCGACCGGCCGTCCCGTGGCGCGCGCCGCGTTCGCGAGCACCAGTCCAGTGTGCTCGGTCGCCGAGGCGAGGGCGCCGATCCGGACCAGCGCCGGCCAGTCGGCGCGGCGCTTGGCGAGCGCCTCGGGTCCCAGCCCGTCCAGGAGCGCGGCGTCGAGCAGCGGGCGCGGATCGCGCAGCAGGCCGAGCGCCGCTCCGGCCGGGACGCGCACCGTACCCGGGGCGTCCAGGGCGCGGACGCTCGCGATCCGCTCGCCCATCGGCGGGTGCGTGTCGTACGGGTCGGGTTCGTCCGCCTCGACCGGTTCGCCCTCAAGCGAATCCCGCAGCCTGCGGAATCCCGCGAACGCGTCGGCCGGCAGGTAGCCCGCCTGCCAGCCCGTGACCAGGTGCCTGCGCCGGAAGAGCTCCCATGACGCGGCGATCGACGTCAGGTCGCCGAACGCGGCCACCGTGGGCGCCGACCCGACCGTCCGCGCCGCCGCCTCGTCCGCCGCCCGCTCCTGGCGCCGGCTCAGGTTCGCGGACGCGTGGAGCACGAGCCTCCCGTAGTGCCGCAGCAGGAAATGCAGTCCGCGCTGCAGGTAGTCGTCCCTGTTCATCGCGGTCAGCGTGTGCGCGAACGCGGACCGGCTGCGGTAGGCGGTGCCGGCGAAGCGCGTGTCCCGGTTGCCGTAGTGCGCCAGCTCGTGTGCGATCACCGCGGCCAGGTGCGGCGCCGCCATCTCGGCGACCAGCGGCGCGCCGACGAACATGTGCCGCCGCAGGGCGATCAGCCCGAGCAGGCGCGTGTCCTCCACGACGGCGGCGTTGGCGTCCGCGGTCAGCCGGATGTCATCGGGGGGCGCGGTGCCCGCGGCCTCGGCGAGCCTGCGGACCAGCGCCCACAGCTCCGGCTGCTCCTCCTCGCGGACCGGCACGCCGTGCAGGGGACTGTCGCCCTTGAACACCAGGACCCACAGCCCGCTGCCGAGCACCACCGCGCTCGGCACGACGCCGATCGCGATCTTCAAGGCGGAGAGGGGCGAAACGGTGAACGCGTAGACGTTGAACCAGATCAGCGCGCTCATGACGACGAACATCGCCGTCGGCACGGCGCCGATCAGCAGCATCCACCACACGTTGCGCCGCAATCTTCAGATCACGCCTTCGCGATTGAGGCCGGCGAGCTTCGACTCAACGAGCCAGCGGACTGCCGCCATGATCAACTCCTCCTCGACTGCCACCATCCTGCACCTGGCGCCCGTCGCCCCCCAGGAGACGGGCCCCGCCGCACCCGAGCCGGCCACGTGCGCGGCCCCGCGGTGCGCCCCGGTCGACCCGACCGATGGTCCCGCTGCTAGGGCGGCCGCCGGACGCCCCGCATCCGGCTCCGCGCAGGCCCGGACGGCCCCGCCGACGGGCACCGCGCGGCGGCCCGGCCCCGAACTCCTGCCGATTTCCCGCCGGTGTTCCGCCTTGCCGACCGCACTGCCAAATGGGAAGAATGTGAGCATCGTGTCGGAGCCAATAGAGGCGCGCGGTGGATCCCCGCCCGCAAGCGCCGAGCAACCCGAATCCCAGTTCGGCCCACTCTTGCGGTCGCATCGCGAACATCGCGGCCTGACCCAGCGGGAACTCGCCGAGCGCTCCCGCCTCAGCGTGGCCGCGATCCGCGACCTGGAGCAGGGGCGCACCCGCCAGCCCCGGCGCGACTCCCTGCACAGCCTCGCACTCGCCCTCGGACTGTCCAGTCAGGACGAATCGCGGCTCCTCGCGGTCGCCCTCGGCGCCGACGCCCACGCCCCGCCCACCCCGGCCTTCCGCGCCGAAGCCGAACGGCCCGCAGGCGAACCCGTCACCATGCTCGCCGTCCTCGGACCCGTCACCCTGTGGCACGGCGGCATCCCCATCCCGCTCACCTCGACCAACCAGAAGGCCATCCTGCTGCGCCTCGCACTGAGCGCGGGCCACGTCATCGGACGAGAAGAACTCATGGACCTCGTCTGGGGCGAGCGGCGACCGGCCTCGGCATCGAGCCTCCTGCACACCTACATCGGCAGACTGCGCCGATGGCTGCAGCCCGAATCCGGACTCACCATCCAGACCACGGCGGGCGGATACCGCCTCAACGCGGACCCCGACCGGCTCGACCTGGCCCGGTTCAGGGAACTGGCCTCCCGCGGCACCGACGAGAACGACCCCGAACTGGCACTGCGCCACTACGCCCAGGCCGCCCGGCTGTGGCGCGGCGACACCGACGTGGACGCCCTCCGCAACGGCCCGCTCATCGCGGCCGTGACCGAGGAGTACGTGGCCATGCTGTGCGCCTACGCCAGGGCCGCAAGGGACCTCGACAGCGGCGAAGAAGTGCTGCCGCGCCTGCGCGACCTGGCCGCCCGACTCGAACTGCACGAACCCCTCCACGCGGAACTCATCACGAGCCTGTCCGCGAGCGGCCGGCAGGCCGAAGCCCTCGGCGCCTTCGAGCGCGTGCGCACCGCACTCGCCGACCAGCTCGGCATCCAGCCCGGCGAACGGCTCCACGAAGTCCACCAGGACGCGCTCCGCCAGCACCGCCGCGCCGAACCCAAGCCGGCGCCGCGCCGACCCGTGATCCAGCAGGCCCCCGCACCCCCGCCCGACTTCGTAGGGCGCGCTCAAGAACTGGACCGGATCGTCTCGGCGCTCGAACCCGACCCCTCCGAGACCGATCCCACCGCGCCCATCGTCGCCGTCAACGGCGCCGCCGGAGTCGGCAAGACCGCGCTGGCACTGGAGGCCGCGCGCCGCCTGCGCGCCGCATTCCCCGACGGGCAGCTGTACGCCGACCTCCGCGGCGCCACCAGCGCCCCGGTCACACCCCTGGAAGTCCTCGGGCGCTTCCTGCGCGCCCTGGGCGTCCCCGGCCAGCGCATCGGCACCGACGAAGCCGAGGCCGCCGCACTGCTGCGCAGCGAACTCGCCGGGCGCCGAATGCTGATGGTCCTCGACAACGCCGCGGGCAGGCGCCAGGTCTCACCCCTGCTGCCCGGCACCGGACCCTGCGCGGTACTGGTGACCAGTCGCCGACGACTCACGGACCTGGTCGGCGCCACCGTCATCGACCTCCCCACACTCCCGGTCGCCGACGCCCTCGACCTGCTCGCCGCCGCCGCGGGCGCGCACCGGATCGCCGCCGAACCGCACTCCGCGCGGCAGCTCACCGCCGCCTGCGGACAACTGCCGCTCGCCCTGCGCATCGCCGGAGCGCGCCTGGCCGGCCGGCCCGCGTGGTCCGCCGCCGACCTCGCCAAGCGGCTGCGCGACGAAAGCCGGCGGCTGTCCGAACTCGCCACCGGCGAACTCAGCGTGCTCGCCAGCTTCCAACTCAGCTACCAGGACCTCAGCGAGGCCGCCCGCCGCACGTTCCGCCTCAGCTCCCTGCACCCCGGCGACGACTTCGCCCTGGACGCCTCCGCGGTGCTGCTCGACGCCGACGCGGCCGAATCGGACCGCGTACTCGGCGAACTGCTCGACGCCAACATGCTCCTGCAGCACTCACCCGACCGCTTCCGCTTCCACGACCTCCTCGGCCTGTACGCGACCCGGCTGCTCGCCGATGACGACCCCGAGGCGTACGCGGCCGACCGCGACCGCTACTACGCCTGGTACCTGCGGGTCACGACCGCGGCCATGGAATGGGTCTACCCCCAGCTCGTCAGATGGACCACCAGCGACGACCGCAGCGCCGTGTTCGACACCCACGAGGCCGCACTCGAATGGCTCGACACTGAAGCGCCCGCACTGGTCGCGCTCATCGCGCGCCTCGCCGACTCCGACCACCGCCACCTCTCCTGGCAGATCGCCGACCAGCTGCGCGGCTACTTCCTCGTCCACCGCCAGGCCGACCGGTGGCTGCGCTCGGCCGACGCGGGCCTGCGCGCCGCCGACGACGACCCTTCCGCCAGAGCCGCCATGCACATGAGCCGCGGCCAGGCGATGTGGGGACTGGGCCGCCACGACGAGGCGCTGGCCGACTACACCGAGGGCGTCCGGCTGGCGGACACCGGCGGATGGCGCCAGGCCGCCGCCTACCTGCGGCACAACATCGGACTCATCCTGGCCGAACAGGGCCGCCTCGAAGAGGCGGAGCGGTCCTTCCAGCTCGCGCTCGACCTCAGCGATGACGAACTGGGCCACGTGCGGGCGGTGACGCTCAACGGCCTGGGCTTCATGTGCGCCGACAACGGCCGGCTCGTGGAGGCCGTGGAGTACTTCGAGGCCGCCCTCCAGATCAACCAGAAGACCGGACGCGAGAAGTCCGTCCACGCGAACCGCTCGAACCTCGGGATGGTGCTGCGCCAACTCGGGAGTGAAACCGCCGCCGAAGAGCACCTGAACGCCGCGCTGGAGGGATACCGGCGCACCTCGGACCTGCACGGCGAGATGTCCACACTGGACGAGCTGAGCCTGCTCCACACCCAGCGCGGCCACGCCGGCGCCGCCGTGGACGCCGCCCGGCAGGGATACGACCTCTCGGTGATCGTCCAGAACCGGCGGGCGCAGGCGGCGCTCCTGTGCACGCTGGGCGAGGCGCACCTGGGAGCCGGGGACGCCGCCGCGGCGGAGGACGCGTTCCGTCGTGCGCTCGAACTCGCGGCCGAATTCCCGTTCTTCGACGCGCGCGCGACCATCGGACTGGCCGGTGTGGCGCTGGCGCAAGGAGACGCGGCCGAGGCGCGCCGGTGCGCGGATCGCGCCGTGGAGGACGCCCGCACGCACGGATTCGGCGTCCTCGAAGCCGACGGCCTCGCGGTGCGGGCCCGCTGCGCGGCGCACGACCGCTCCGGACCGGCCGCGGCGGCCGCCGCCGCGGCGTACCGGGCCGCGGGCATGGAGCATTCGGCGGCGCGGGTCGAACGCGAACACGGTTCGGCGTGAGCGCCTCCGCCCCGACGCGGGCGCATCGCGTCCGACCCGGGTCGGGGAGTCACGCGGTCGGGATCGCCGACCCGGTGAGGCGCTCGGAGACCCGCCAGACGCGTTCGGCGTCGTCGGCACTGCGCAGCGGCGGGTACAGGCGCTGCTCGGCGGGCGGTCCGCCGAGATTGCCGGCACCGCTGGGGCCGTAGAGGACTGCCGCCTTCGCCTCGGGATCGGTCGCGGCCGTCAGGGCCGGCAGCTTCGCGGTCTCGACGGTGCCGAGGAGGATGCCGCGGGCGGAGAGCCACCGGATCAGGCGGATCGCGGGGGTGTCCCGGTCGCGGCCGACCTCCGGGCGCGCCGCCAGGAGATTGGTCGGCGCCACCCCCGGATGCGACAGGTTGCTGGTGATGCCCCATCCGTGGGCCTTGCTGCGGCGGTCCAGTTCGAGGCCGAACAGTCCGAACGCGATCTTCGACTGGCTGTACGCGCGCTGCCCGTGGTAGCCGTGCTCCCAGTTCAGGTCGTCCCAGTTGATCTCGCCGCGTCGCGCGGCGACGCTGACCTGCGAGGTCACGCGGGCGCGGCCCGCCCGCAGCAGCGGCAGCAGCCGGGCGACGAGCGCGAAGTGCCCGAGGTGGTTCGTGCCGAACTGGAGCTCGAAGCCGTCAGCGGTGGTCTGGCGGGTCGGCGGGGTCATCACCCCGGCGTTGTTGACGAGCAGGTGGATCGGATCGTCCTCCTCGCGGAGGGTGTCGCCCAGGGTCGCGACCGACGCCAGCGACGACAGGTCGAGGTCGCGCAGGGAGACCTTCGCGTCCGGGACGCTCCGGCGGATTCTCGCGATCGCGGCCTCGCCCTTGCGCGGGTTGCGCACGGGCATGACCACTTCGGCGCCCGCCGCCGCGAGCCGCTCGGCGATCCCCAGTCCCATGCCGTCGCTGGCACCGGTGACGAGCGCGCGCTTGCCCGTCAGGTCGGGGGTCGTGATGTCGATGGGTCGACGCGACATGGTGGCACTCCTCGTTCTCGGGCTGGGATCTCGACCCTAGAGCGGCGGCGGGAAGCCTGCCACGACTTCCCGATCCGAGGATCCGGCGGCCCCGGACCGCCGAGGAGCCGGCCGCGGGGCCGGGCAGGACCGCGAGCCGCTGCGCTCACATCAGGCGGCGAAGGGACCGTCCGATGCGAAGGCGTACCGGGCGAAGCGCTCGCCGATCAACCGGTGCGTGTCGGTGTCGGGGTGCAGCGCGTCCGGCAGCGGGCGCTCGGCGGCGTCCGCCTCGCCGTAGAGGCGGGTGCCGTCCAGGTAGTGCAGGTTCGGATCGTCCTTCCGGCGCGCGGCCAGGGACGCGAGCGCCTCGCGGATCACCCGCAGGGTGAGCCGCCCGCTCGGATCGTCGCCGCTCGCGGTGAACGCGACCTGGCCGGTGCCGAGCGTGCCGGGGTCGACGGCGCCCGGCCCGGGGGCGTCCTCGTGGATGCCGCAGAAGATCGGCGAGACCAGCAGCAGCGGCGTGTCGGGGTGCCCGTCGCGGATCGTGTCCAGGAAGCCGTCGACGGCCGGTGTGAACGACCGCGGGCGCATCACGTCGCCGTTGACGACGTTGATGCCGAGCTTCACGCTGATGAGGTCGGCCGGGGCGTCGCGGATCGCGCGGGCGGTGAACGGGTCCACGAGGGCGTTGCCGCCGAGGCCGAGGTTGCGGAGTTCGACGCCGCCCGCGCGGGCCGCGACGGCGGGCCAGATCCGGGTCGGCGAGGCCGCGTTCGAACCCTGGCTGATCGAGCTGCCGTGGTGCACCCAGAGGCGCCCGCCGGGCTCGACCGGCCGCACCGGCTCGTCGGCCTGGAGCTCGATCAGTTCCATCGCCTCGTTGTGCGGGAGCCAGATCTCGAGGTGCTTGTCGCCCTGGGGCAGCCCGTCGAACGCCACGGTGTGCGCGGGTCCCGGCCGGAAGTCGCTGGCCCCGGTCCGGAAGTCGACCTCGACGAGGTCGCCGCCGTCGAGCTCCGCGCTCGCGAACGGTTCGCCGTCGACGACGAGGTCGACGCGGCCGCGCGGGCGTTCCGCGCCCCGGTACCCGAGACGGCTCGAGTGGGCGGTGAGCCGGAGGGCCCTCGCCGCCGTCGCCATCACCAGGCGCGCGCCGGAGGGCTGGCGCTCCATCATCAGCAGGTGCGGGTCGGGGAACTGCGCGCGCGCCCGCCCGGGCAGGCGGTGCGGCCGTACGCCGCGGGCGGTCGTCTCCAGTTCGGCGACGCCGCGGACGAGCGGGGCGATGGATGCGGTGATCACGGTTGCGCCTTTCGGTGTCGTGGGTCGGCGGGCCAGGCCCGCAGGAGCGCGTCGAGGGCGTCGACGGTCCTCGACCAGGACTCTTCGGACGACGGCTCGCTGTGGTCGAAGCCGCCGATGCGTTCGAGCGCGAGGAAGCCGTTGATGGTGCTGCCCAGCAGTCGGATCGCGTGCACGTGCTCGTCCTCGGGTACGGGATAGCCCCGGAGCACCGCGCCGGTCAGTGCGACGGTCTCCCGCGCGGCATCCGAGCGGACGACGGCATCGCCGGCGCGGCGCTGCATTGACTGCCATCGCCCCGGCGACTCCCGGGCGTAGCTCCGGTACGCCGCCGCGTAGCCCTCCAGCGCGGCGCGGCCCGCGCGCCCCGCGATCGCGGCGGCGACACGGCCGGCGAGTTCGGCCAGTGCGAGCGCGGCGACCCCGTCCAGCAGCGCCTCGAGGTCGCGGACATGCGAGTACAGGCTGGGCGTCCGCACGCCGAGGCGCCGCGCGACCGCCGACAGCGAGACGGTCTCGAATCCGGCCTCGTCGGCGAGCGCCGCCGCGTCGGCGACGACGGCGGCCGCGGTGAGAGCAGTACGAGTCACCTGACCAACCTACACCCATTAGGCAGATGCCTACAATACATAGGCGACGTGATCGCGGTCGCGGCGGTGCGTGCTCGTTTTCGGTCAATCGAGTTGCGCCCGGTCCCGCCCGGCGGCACGATCGACTGATGCTGAAACTCACCGATTTCATCATCGACTGCCCGGACCCGATGAAGCTGGCGGCCTTCTACGCCGAGGTCACCGGCCGCCCCGTCAAGGAGGACAGCGACGACTCCTGGGCCGGCATCGCCTACGGCGAGGTCGAACTGGCCTTCCAGCGGGTCGAGGAGTACCGCCCTCCGACGTGGCCCAGTGCGGAGCACCCGAAGCAGTACCACCTCGACTTCGAAGTGGACGAGTTCGCGCCCGAGCGGCAGCGCGTCACCGCGCTCGGCGCGACCCACCTGCAGGACTTCATCGGGCCCGAGGGCTACGGCTGGCAGGTCTACACCGACCCGGTCGGGCATCCCTTCTGCCTGTGCCGCAACCGAGGCGCCGTGTGGCCCTAAGGCGCTGAAATGAGGACCAGGAGCGGTGCCCCGGCCGAGGCCGGGGCACCGCTTCAGCCTTTGAGCCCGGTGTGGGCCAGGCCCTCCACGAACTGGCGCTGGGCCAGGACGAACACGATGAGGACCGGCAGCGCCGACATGGTCGCCGCCGACAGCTGCACGTCCCACATCGGACCCCCGTAGGCGTCGGTGAACTGCGTCAGCGCCTGCGGGAGCGTGAACTTCTCCGGCGTGGAGAGGAACACGACCGGCTCCAGGTACAGGTTCCAGCTGTGCAGGAACGAGAAGATCGCGACCGCGCCGAGGGCCGGGCGCGACAGCGGGAGCGCGATCCGCCAGTACAGTCCGAGCCGGCCGAGGCCGTCCATGCGCCCGGCCTCCTCGACCTCCGCGGGGAGGGCGATGAAGAACTGCCGCATGATGAGCGTCGCCAGGACGCTCGGGGCGCCGAAGACCGGCACGAGGATGAGCGGCCAGTGCGTGTCGACCAGGCCGAGCCCGTTGAACATCTGGAACAGCGGGACGATCGTGACCTCGCTGGGGATGAGCAGGCCCACGAGGACCACCAGGAACAGCAGGTTGTGCCCGGGGAAGCGGATGCGCGCGAACGCGTACCCGGCCAGAGAGGACACCGCGAGCGTGCCGACCGTGACGATGGCCGCGATGTACATGCTGTTCCAGTACTGCGCGGCGAACGGCGCGAACTCGAAGACGCGCCCGTACGCCGACAGGCTCGGGTCGACGGGCAGGATCGACGGCGGGAACGCGAAGATCTCGTTGGCGGACTTGAGACTCGAGGTGACCATCCACCACGTGGGGAACACGAACGGGACGGCCAGGACGCACAGCAGCCCGTAGAGGACGAGCTTCGCGCGGCGCGAGGGCCCCGTGGTCAGGCGGCGGGTCTTCGTCTCCGGGGCCCCGGTGGGCGAGGGCGTGAGCGCTTCAGTCTTCATGGACGACCCACTTTCTGCGCATCTGCCACTGGATCACGGTGAGCACCAGGACGATCGCGAACAGCAGGACCGAGAGGGCCGCGCCGTAGCCGAAGTCGTGGAACTGGAACGCGTTCTGGTACAGGTAGTAGACGAGGACCGTCGTGGAGGTGCCGGGCCCGCCGCTGGTGAGGACGTCGATCTGGGCGAACACCTGGAGCGAGCCGACGACGGTGATGATCGAGGTCAGCAGGATCGTCGGGCTGATCATCGGCATCGTGATGCGGCGGAACCGGATCCATGCGTTCGCGCCGTCGATGGTGGACGCCTCGTACAGCTCCTTGGGAACCCCTTGGAGGGCCGCGAGGAACAGGACCATGTTGAGGCCCACGTTCTTGAGCACCTGCACCACGACCACCGCGATCATCGCGGTCGTCTCCCCTCGCAGCCAGTTGGGGCCCTCGACGCCGAGGGTCGACAGGAGGCCGTTGATGCCGCCGTCGTCCTGGAGCAGGAAGCGCCACACGATGGTCCACGCCACGAGGGTGACCGCGACGGGGGAGAAGAAGATCGTGCGGAAGACGATGGTGCCCCTGAGCTTCTGGTTCAGGAGGATCGCCAGCACCAGGGCCAGGCTGAGGTTCAGCGCGACCAGGCCGACCGAGAACGCGGCGGTCGCGCCGAGCACGCCGGGCAGGGCCGGGTCCTGGGCGAGGCGCTCGTAGTTCTCGGTGCCGCTGAACGTGAAGCCCCCGGCGAGGACGTTCCAGTCGTGGAAGCTGTACCAGAACATCAGGCCGAGCGGGAGCAGCACGAACAGGATCATGCCGACCAGCTGCGGGGCGATGAACAGGTATCCGGCGAGCCGGTCGCGGCGCCGCGCCGACCACCAGGCGGGCCGCCGCCCCGGCCGGGACTGCTCCCGGCCGGGTGCGGCGGTGTCATTGCGCAGCAACGTCATTGAGCCAGCAGCGGGTCGATGGCGGTGCACAGCTCGGCGAGGACGGCGGGCACGTCCGCGTCCGCGGTCCAGAGCGGGTCGAGCGCGGCGCGCACGGCCTGGTCGAGCTGGGCCTGGCCGGTGTGGCTGGGCTTGACGACGCCCGCGTCGATCCGGTCGATCACGACGGTCTGGAGCTGCTCGGGCGTCAGGAGCGGGTTCGCCTGGCCCAGGACCTCGGCGGTCAGCTGCGACTCGCGCGGCGGCGGGAAGTACTGCGCGAGCTTCGCGGAGTTCTCCGGGCTCGTCATGTACGCGAGGAAGTCGGCGGCCTCCTCCGGGTGCGGTGCGACGGTGAGCACGCCGAGTCCGCCCTGGCCGATCACCGAGTACTCGCCGGCGGGCCCGGCCGGGAGCGGCACGAGGTCCCACCCGAAGGGCGCCTCGGCGAGGAGCCCGGCCCGCGAAATCTGGGTCACCGTCATCGCCGCCTCGCCCGCGAAGAAGTCCGCGGTGGTGCCCGGACCTGGCATGGCCTCCTGCGCGAACACGGCGTCGTGCATGAACGTGAGCGCCTCGGTCATCTCCGGGTCGTCGAAGCCGCACTCGGCCCCGTCCTCGCTCCAGGCGCTCGCGCCCCAACCGGTCCACAGCGTCGAGAGGTTGTCCCAGCCGGTGTAGTCGAAGTCGCGGATGACGATGCCGTCGCTGCCGGTGGCGGCGTGGACCGCCGCGCCCGCCTCGACGACCCGCTCCCAGGTCCACTCGCCGGAGGCGATGAGCTCGGCGGCCGTGGGCTGACCGGCTTCGGCGAGGAGGTCGTTGTTGACGAACACCCCGAACGGCGAGGTCGAGAACGGGTACGCGTACAGCTCGTCGTCCTGGCGCCACAGCTCGGTGGCGGCCGGGATGAGGTCGTCGTACTCGTAGCCCTCGGTCTCCGAGAGCGTCTCGCTCAGCGGCACGAGCGCGCCGCTGGAGACGAAGTCGGGTGCGGAGTTCTCGAGGATCCACGCCAGGTCGGGGGCGTTGTCGCCGGCGATCTGCGTGGTGAGGGTGCTCGTGTAGCCCTCGAAGGCGAGCGGGTCGAACTCGATCGCCTCGACCTCGGGGTTGTCGGCGATGTAGGCGTCGGCGATCTCATTGAGCATCGCGAGGTGGTCCTCGCTCGCGGACCAGGTGGTCATGCGCAGCGTGACCGGGCCGTCGTCGCTCTCACCACCGCATGCGGCGAGGGCGAGCGGCGCGGCCGCGGCGGCGGCCAGCAGCAGGCGTGTGTACTTCATAAGGGGTTCTTCCTTTCCGTTGACGTCATTGTCAGTAGGCGGCGATGTCGGGCCAGCGCAGTTCGAAGCCCTGCGCGGTGAGCCGGTCCTGGAATGCGGCGAGGAGCGCCGGGTCGGCGGCGACGGCCCGCGGCGCGGTGCCGCGCTCGAAGGCGAAGGCCGCGAGGGCCCCGGCGGCCTCGCCGATGTTCCACTCGACCGGGTGCAGCCGGTAGCAGCCGTTGGTGATGTGGGTGGTGCCGAGGTTCTTCCCGGCGGGGAGGAGGTTGTCGACCCTGACCGGCAGGAGAGCGCCGAGCGGGATCTCGAACGGGCAGGAGGCGACGTCGATGTAGTTGTCGCCTCCGGTGGAGGGGTGGAGGTCGATGCGGTACATGCCGATCCCCACGCTGTCGTGATAGGACACGGCGCCCTTGTCGCCGCGCACCGCCGCCGACAGGTCCTGCTCGACGACGGTGTACTCGGCCTTGATGCGCCGCGATTCGCGGTGGTACGGCGCCTGGGCGAGCCCGTCGGCCGAGCCGGTGACGTCCCCGCGCAGGCGCAGCCCCGGCCAGCCGGTGCCGCCGTCGGCGCGCGGCGCCTCGGTCTGGAGCCAGTACATGACGCTGCGCGAGAGTTCCCGCGCCCGCTCCAGATGCACCGCGGCGTCGGGGTTGTCGATCACCGGCGCCAGGAAGTAGTCGATCATCGGCCAGTTGACGAGGGTGACGTCGCTGGCGTACGCGCCGGGCGTGAAGTTGCGGCGGGCGGCGATGCGGCGGAACGTCCACAGGTTCATGTCGCCGCCGCCGCGGCGCTGGTCGCCGACGACCGCGAGCGGGTCGTCGTCGGGGTTGGGCTCGAAGGTCCGCTCCGCGGCCTCCAGCGTGCGCGGGTTCGGGGCCCGGAAGCCGAGGAGGTTCCCGCCCCAGAAGTCGGTGCGGAAGTCCCGCCAGAAGTCGTAGTCGGCGGGCTTGTCGATGGTGTGGTCGCCCTCGACGTGGTCGATCGCGAAGCACACCGACACGGCCTGCATGTTGTCCGGCTGCGCCTCGTCGGGCGCACTGGGCTCGCCGGTGACCCTCGCGGACTCGAAACCGGTGACGTACTCGGTGCCGGTGAGCGGCAGCAGCTCCCCGGTCTCGGTGGCGTCCAGGACGTACGGGGCGCTGACGACGAGCTGCTCGCCGGTGTCGCGGTGCGCCAGCGTCACGGCCTCGACCCGGTCGCCGTCCACGTCGGCCGCGACCGGGCGGTACGGCTGGAGGAGCCGCAGCCGGCCCGACCCGATGTGGGGCGCGAGCATCGACTCCATGACGGCGACGGCCACGCGCGGCTCGTGGCACAGGCGGCTGACGTGCCCGCCGCCCGGGTTGAGCTCCCGCGTGTTGCGGGCGGCCTCGGTGAGCGGGTAGTGGCGCCGGTAGTACTCCCGGATGCCCTCGCGCAGTTGCCGATAGGACGCGGTGACGCCGAACTGCTCGACCCAGGACGACTCGTCGGGCGGGACGGCCTGACTCGTCAGCTGGCCGCCGATCCAGTCGTACTCCTCGGTGAGGACGACGCGCCGCCCGGCGCGCAGCGCGGCCAGCGCGGCGGCGACGCCGCCGAGACCGCCGCCCACGACGAGGATGTCGGCCTGCAGTTCCTTCAACCGTGCCTGCTTCAAGATCGGTTCCTTCCGGTGGGGGCCGGCGTCAGGGCCCGTCCTGTGAGCCAGAGCGGTCGGAATCCGGCCCATTTGCCCGCTCGCTGCGTTGTCAGGGCCTTCGCATACAACACCGGTATGCGAAGGCCCTTCCGCCTTGCGAGCGAACAAATGGACTCGGATACCGCCTCACCCTGGCTCACAGGACGGGCCCTAGAGTCGCGCCGTCATGCTGTTCGCACGTGAGCAGCCGCTGCGTGTCGGTCTCGGCCTCCTTGAGGAGGGCGAAGAACACGTCGAGGGCCTGGCGGCCCATCTCGCGGCGGGGGATGGTGAAACCGGTGACGTCGAGGTCGATCGACACCGGGCGGGTCGGGTCGCCGAGGGCGACGAGGGACAGGTCGGCGGGGACGCCGAGGCCGCGCGCCGCCGCCCAGGCGGTGACGGCGGGGACGTCCGCGGGCTCTTCGAGGAACAGCGCGGTCACGCCGTCGGCGAGGGCCGCGTCGAGCGCTTCGGACCCGGCTCCGGGAAGCCTGCGGGCGGCGGCCCCCGCTTCCTCCGCCGCGGCGTGGAAGCCGCGGAGCCGGTCGGCGTAGGACTCGGGTCCTTCGCCGCGCCCGACGTAGGCGAGGCTCCGGTGCCCGAGTTCGGCGGCGCGGCGCACGAGCGCCGCGGTCGCGGCGGGGTAGTCGGCGCCGACGTACGGCACCGGCCCGCCCGCGTCGTCGCGCCGGCCCACCGACACGAACGGGACGCCTTCGGCGACAAGGCGGGTCAGGTCGTCGCGGTCGACCTCCTGGCCCAGGAGCACGCAGCCGTCCGCGAGGCGGATGCGGCTGCCGTCGGCGAACATGCGGCGGCGGCCGTCGACCACGGGCGCGCTGGTGAGCAGGAGCAGGTCGCAGCCGAGGCGTTCGGCCTGCTCCTCCAGGCCGAGCAGGAACGGGTGGAAGAAGTCCCTTGCGCCCGAAGGGAAGACGGGCTCGTAGGTGAACACGCCGATGATCCGGTTGTACTGGTCGGCCATGCGCCGCGCGACCGGGTCGGCGACGTAGCCGGTCTCGCGGATCGCGTCGAGGACCCGCTGCCGGGTGGCCTCCGCGATCCTGACGCCGCCGTCGAGCCGGTTGTTGAGCACCAGGGAGACGGTGGCCTGGCTGACATCGCTGAGGCGGGCGATGTCGCGCTGCGTTACGCGGCGTCGGGGTCCGGTCACGGCGAGGGCCTTTCTCGTTCGGCGTATAATGCGTATAACCACAGGTGCGTGTGATCATGTTGCACCCCGATTTTCGGACCGTCAAGATGATAATACGTATTATCATCTTGACGCCTGCTCGCCTCAGCCCGGAGACTCATCCTTCCAAAGGCCCGCCGCGGTGCCTCTGCACCGCCGCGCATCGAGGCGCGGCGGCGGCCGCCCGGGCCGGACAGGAGTGCGTCATGGATTCCGACCGACGACCCGCCATCGGCCGCCGCGGCCTGCTGCTCGGCGCAGCGGCCCTCGGCGCCACCGCCGCCCTCGGCGCCGCCCCGGCCGCCGCCGCGGTGCCCGGCTTCCCGACCTTCACGCGCCTCGGCGCGGCGATGGACAAGAGCACCCTCAGCTACGCGCCCGCCAGGAAAGAGATCATCTTCCCGTCCATCCGGCGCGCCGCCGGAAGGGTCCAGAACGCGCTGGGCGCCTGGTACATGTACTACGCGCCTCACGACGACCCCGGCGGCATCTGCCTCGCCTACGCCGACTCGCTCGCAGGGCCCTGGAAGGAGTACTCGGCCAACCCGATCATCGACCGGAACTGGGGCGGCCACTTCTCGGTGCCCCACGTCTCCAGCCCGCACGCGCTGTGGAACGACGCCGACGGGAAGATGTACCTGTACTTCCACGGCGACAACCGGACCACCCGCGTCGCGACCTCCACCGACGGCCGCTCGTTCACCTACGTCGGCACCGTCCTCCACACCTCGATGCTCCCGTCGAACGTGACCGAGGCGTCCTACGCGCGGGTCTTCCCGCACCCGAACCAGGCCGGCACCCACATCATGCTGTTCATGGGCAACCAGTCCGGGACCAGGAAGATCTTCATCGGCTGGTCGAACAGCCTCACCTCGGGCTGGAAGTTCAAACCCCAGCCGCTCCTGTCGCCCGTGTCGGGCGAGGCCGGGCAGCTCTCGGGCGCGCACTACTGGTCCCAGAACGGCGGCGGGAAGGTCGTCTACCACAGCGGCGACGGCAACATCCGCGTCGCGCACGTCGGCACGAGCTTCGACCGCGCCGACCGGCTCGGCGTCCTGTACGCCGATCCCGTCGCCACCCGCGCCGCGGCCCCGAGCTTCGCCGAGGAGAACGGCCGCATGTACATGTTCTACGAGGCCGGCGCCCGCTCGAACACGAACATCGCCATCGCCCGCGCCTAGAGCATTCCAGCGCCGGCGGGGCTCCGTCCCCGCCGGCGCAGCCGCATGGACCGCTCGGCCCGTCCCGCCGATCCGACCGGGACCGGTCCCGCCGTGGTGCACTCGTGGAGCCGCCGACCGAGGAGGACTCCCGTGCACCCCGCCCCGAACCCGCCACCGCCCGCGGTGAACCCGCCGCCGAGGACCCCGACGGTCCCGCGGGCGGTCGACCCGATCGCCGCGGTCGCCGGGAACGCCACCGGGTTCGGCCTCGGCTACATGCTCCTGGGCCGCTGGCGGTTCGCGGCCGCCGCGCTGGCCGGGACCGGGTTCCTGGTGTACGCCATGGCCACCGACCCTGAGAACCCCTGGTGGCGGCTCGGATTCGGGGCCTGGTGGCTCGCGATGGGCCTGCACGCCCGGCACCTCACCCGCAAGACCGAACCGCAGCCGCTGCTCGACTTCGACCGCCCGGGAAGCCCGCCCCGGGAGCGCCTGCTCGCCGTCGGCGGCGCCGGACTCGCGCTGCTCCTCGTCCTGGGACTGCGCGCCGACGCCTGGCTGACGGTGCTCCGCGCCGAGCACGACCACGCCGCGGGCGACTGCGGATCCGCCACCGACGCCCTCGAATCCTTCGAGGCCGCACACCGGGCCGCCTTCGGCCCCATGGTCATCGAAGGCGAGGACCAACTCGCCGCCTGCCGGATCCTCAACGAGGCCCGCGCCCAGGACCCCGCGACCGGCGCCGACACCGTCGCGACCTATATGGAGCATCCGGCGGCGCTGTGGGAAGGCGCCGGGCCCGAACGGGCCGGGATGCTCTTCGACGCCGCCCGCGAAGGCGGCGACGTCGCCGACCTCATGCGCCTGGGATTCGGGCAGCTCATCGACACCCTCGCGAACGACCCCGACCAGTCCCGGCGCGTCCGCGGCACCGTCGAGGCCCTCATGGCCGACCTCGCCGACGACACCCCCGTCTGCACCGCCGCCACCGTCGACACCTGGCTCAACGGCCAGACCTGGGAGGCCCCCTCGCTCGGCGAACCCATCGCCGCCGCAGCCGACCAGGTCCCCGCCCGGCTGCTCGCCTGCGCCCGCGAGCGCGCCGACATCGGCGACCTCACCGGCGCGCGGGTCGCCTACCGGCAGTTCCTCGCCGACCACCCCGACCACGCCGACGCTCAGCCGGCGGCCGACGAACTGTACGACGTCGAATACCGCATCGAGTACGACACCGCCACCACCCTGCTCGGCCAGGGCGCCTACTGCGACGACCCGTCCCCCTGGCGCGGCGCCCCGGCCTACGAAGGCCAAGGCCCGCATGCGATGTGGACCCTCGGGCTCAGCGCCGAGCAGTACGACTTCCCCGGCTCCTGGATCGCCGACAGCGTCGACGAGACCGTGCTCGTGACCTGTGTGGACGGACCCTCGATGGGCGAGTTCCAGGAGTCGTGCCGCTACAGCTCCCCGAGCGACGAGGTGATCTGGCTGTCGTTCTTCGCGGCCCGGTTCGACATCACCGTGTACGAGCTGCGCACCGGCGAGGTGGTCGACCAGTACAGCCGCGAGATCGGCGACCCCTGCCCCGACAGCTTCTACTACCGCAACGTCAACGTCGTCCAATCCGGGTACAGCGCCGCCGACGTGCGCGAGCTGTTCCACCCGATCCAGGACTGAACCCAGGAGGAACCGTGACACCCGCCCGAGCCCTGCCCCTGCTCGCCGCCGTCCTCGCGCTCACCGCTTGCGGTGCGGCCGAGGAGGACGCCCCCGCACCCGAGACGGAGTCCCTGGAACAGGTCAGCGAACTGCCCTCCATGACCGCCGCGCCGTCGCCCACCCCGAGCGAGGCGGCGTTCCCCGAAGCCGCCGACGGCCAGGACTACGGCGCCTGCGCGGACAACACCTGCGAAATCCTCGTGATCGGCCAGGCCTCCGTCGACTCCAGCATGGGTCCGCTGGACGTGTCGGTCGCCGACGACAGCGTCACGATCTACAGCGGCGGCACCACGATGTCGATGGGGGAGGGCGGGACCGCGATCTTCGGCGACACCCTCACCATCGAGATGCTGGCCGTCGAAGGCGACCGCGCGGTCCTGAACTTCATACCGGGCCAGCCGGCCTGAGGCGCGTCCGGGCTACGGGCACCGGCGTAGCCCGAATACGCCCGTACGCCGACGCGCGATCCGGCCCGCGTCCGCGAATGTGGACGGCATGACCAGATCAACCGCACGCAAAGCACTCGCCGCGGCGCTGGCCGCCGCAGTCGCGCTGCTCGCCGTCGGGAGCCCTGCATACGCGAGGGACCCCGCACTCGTCGAGACCGGCGACGGCTGGCTGCACGGCACGGTCGGCGACCGCACCCGCACCTTCGAGGGCATCCCCTACGCCGCCCCACCGGTCGGCGACCTCCGCTGGGCCGCAACCGAACCCGCAGCATCCTGGGAAGGCGTGCGGGAGGCCGTCGAACCCGGCGCCGCCTGCGCGCAGGAGGGCCGCCGGGACGGCGAACCCGTCCACGGCAGCGAGGACTGCCTGTTCCTCAACGTCCACACGCCACTGGAGACCGACGGTCCGGCGCCGGTCATGGTGTTCCTCCACGGCGGCGGGCTCAACACCGGCGAAGGCGCGATGTACGACCCGACCCGGATCGTGGAGCGCTCGGGCGTCATCGTCGTCACGGTCAACTACCGGCTCGGCGCACTCGGCTTCCTCGCCCACCCCGACCTGACCGATCCCTACGCCGGGAACTTCGGCCTCGCCGACCAGCAGGCCGCGCTCCGGTGGGTCGGCGACAACATCGGCGCGTTCGGCGGCGACCCGGGCAACGTGACCCTCTGGGGCCAGTCCGCGGGCGGGCGCTCCACCTGCGCGCAGCTGGCCGCGCCGGGCGCTGAAGGCCTGTTCCACAAGGCGATCGTGCAGAGCGCGCCGTGCGGCAACGCGGTCCTCACCCGATCCGAGGCCGAGCGCCGCGGCGGCGACCATGCCGCCGCGCTCGGCTGCGGCGACGCCGCGGACACCGAGGCGTGCCTGCGCGACGCCGACCTCGCCGACCTCGTGGCGCTCGGCGCGAACGAGCCCAGCCCGGTGGTGCGCCGCGCGGCCGATCAGCCCTGGTCCCCGGTCGCCGGCACCGAAGCCCTGCCGCTGCAACCGCTCACGGCGATGCGCTTGGGCCTGGCCGCCGACGTGCCGCTGATCCACGGCGGCACGAGCGACGAGATGCGCTCGTTCGTCTACAGCGGCTACGACGCCCGGCAGAACCCGGTGACGGCCGAAAGCTACCCCGGCGTCGTCGCGAACCTGTTCGGCGACAGGGCCGCCGCCGCGATCATCGACCGCTACCCGGCGGACTACTCGGTGACGCCGAGCATCACGCTCGCCACGCTCCTGACCGACTACGGCGCGATGCTCGGCACCTGCTCGCAGCCGCCCGCGCTCGACGCGACGCGGCGGGGCGCGCCGGTCTACGCGTACGAGTTCGCCGAGCCGGCCCCTGACGTGGCCGGGTTCCCGATCGGGGCGCACCACAGTGCGGACCTTCCCTACCTGCTCGAAGCCGACCACGGATTCGGGACCCCCGCACCGCCTACGGGTGACCGGAAGGTCCTCGCGGACGCGATGATCGACCGCTGGACCGCGTTCGCGGCCTCGGGCGACCCCGGCTGGGACCCCTACCGGGACGGCGAGGCGCTCGCGATGTCGATCGACGGGACCGGCATGGTCGACGTCGCCGACGGGCACCACTGCGGGTTCTGGAAGCGGTTCAGGTGAACCGCGGCTGACCCGCCGCACGCGAAGGGCCCCGGCGTTCGAGGAGAACGCCGGGACCCTTCGCTCAGTCGTCAGCTCACGGATTTCACCGTGTACGCGAAGGCGTCCGCGCGCATGGTCTCGCCGGAGACCATGACCGCCCGGAACGTGTGCTCGCCGTCCCGGAGTCCGGTGGCGCTGAACAGCTCCCGGCCGGTGAGGCGAGCCGCGCTCGCGGTGTCGACGCGGTCGACCAGTTCGCCGTCGATATAGATGTCGACCTCGCCCTGGTCGGGCCCGGTCGGCCCGGTCCACGTGACGGCGGTGCCGCGGAAGCCGAACGAGACGGCGTCCCCGACGGCGGCCGTGGCGTGGACGTCGTCGAGGTGGTCGCCGCGGAACCGGAAGTCCAGCGCCCCTTCGCCTTCGGGAAGACCGGCCAGGTATGCCGCGTGCACCGTGACCACGTCGCCCTCGACCGTGTAGTCCGTGCCCGCTTCGAGCGCTTCGCCTTCGTGCGCGATGCCCTCGAGTTCGCCGGCGTCGCGCAGCAGCGTGACCGCGACGTCCTCCGGCTCGGCCTTGTCGAACGCCGCACTGCCGGGCTGGATCAGGGTCTCCTGCCGCACGTCGAACCGGTCGAGGAGCATGAACTGCCCCGACTTCTTCTCCAGCCGGATGGTGTGCGCGCCGTTCGGCAGGTCCGCGACGCTGTAGACGACCTGCTGGACGCCGCGCCCCTCGGCCTGGTGGGTGTCGACGGTCTCCTGGAACTCGCCGTCGAGGTAGACGTCGACTTCCCCTTGGGACTCATGGGTCTCGGTCACGTAGTCGACCCCGGTGCCCACGAAGGCGTATTCGACGGCGTCGCCGTTCGACTCGCTGTAGTGGACGTCGTCCTGGTGGTCGCCCATGCCGCGGCCGGTGCTGTGGCCCCACGATCCGGTGTAGGCGATCTCGGGGGAGTCGTCGTTGACGGGCACCGTGTACGACGCCTCGGGCGCCGTGGGCGCCTCGCCGGTGGAGGAGTCGCCGACCGCCAGGGCCAGCGCCTGGGAGGTGGCGGCGACTTCGCTGCCGCCGTTGCGGTTCCAGTCGCCTTCGTAGGCGACGCGCAGGCTGTCGTCGTTGACGGTGACTTCAGCGCCCTTGGACGGGGTCACCTTGAACAGGCGCGTGCCGTTGATCGGGACGTTCGCGGCGGTGTACTCGCCGTCGAACTTCCCGAGGTCCTCCTGCGCCCACAGGTCGCGGACCTTCGCGGAGCCGTCGAGGCCGATGTCGGCGAAGTCCAGCGTCATGTCGGCGTCGGTGGCGCCGGTGTTGAACAGCGCCACGGTGTACGTGCCGTCGGCGTTCAGCGCGTACCAGGTCTGGCGCGGCGTCGCGGTGGCGACGGGGCGGGCGGGGACGCCCGCCTGGTTGACGGCGATGACCTCGGGGTTGGTGAGCAGTTCGATGCCGTACTCGTCGAGGGTCGTGAGGTCGTCGCCGAGGTACATGGGGGAGGCGGAGACGGCCCACAGGGTGGCGGCGGTGCGGCGCTCGTCGCGGGTGAGGCCGTCCATCCGCCCGTTGCCGACGTTGAGCGAGTCGAGGTCGTTCCAGCCGGTGTCCGGGCCGGCGTGGCGCCACCATTCGGCGACGCGCGGGAAGAGTCGTTCGATGTTCTCCCACTTGGTGAGTGCTTCGCCGGGGCAGTAGCACTCGACGTCCCAGTCGACGCGCCAGCCCTGGGCGTGCTCGGCCCAGTAGTCGGCGTAGTCGATGTCGAGGGCCCAGGAGAGTTCGAGCCAGATGTCGTGGCCTTCGAGGGCCTGGGACCAGGCGGCCACGTCGTCGCGGGCGTCGAGCGACAGGTCCGAGACACCCGATCCCGGTGTCACGGAGTCGAACTTGACGAAGTCGACGCCCCAGCTCGCGATGAGGTCGGCGATCGAGTCGATGTAGGCCTGGGAGCACGGGTTCGCGAAGTCGATGCGGTAGCCGAGGTCCCAGTAGTCGGCCTGCTGGAGCGGCTGCATCGCGATGTCGGCGGTGGAGCATTCGGGGGCGCCGGCGATCGGCAGGTCGTCCTCGTAGACCTGGGGCGAGAGTCCGGGGATGAAGTACAGGCCGAACTTCTGGCCGTTGTCGTGGACGTGGTCGATGACCTCCTGGAGGCCGTCGGGGTACAGGGCGGTGCTGGGGACGGGGCGGCCGTGCCCGTCGACGCCGCCGTTCCAGCCCGCGTCGACGTTGATGTACTCGTAGCCGTATTCCTGGAGCTTGTCGTGCATGGCGTCGGACTGGGCCTTGAGCTGCTCGGCGTCGATCCACTGGCTGTCGCCGGTGTACACCTGCATGCTGAAACTGCTCCAGCCCATGTAGGGGCGCTCGCCGAGGGGCTCGTCCTCTGCTTGGGCCGCAACGGGTCCGGTGGGGATCACGGTGAGGGCGAGGGCCGCCGCGACGGCTGCCGCGGCGGCGGCTCCCAGGCCGCGTCGGTGGTGGTGCTGGTCCATGAGCTTCCTCTCTGGATGGTCGTCGTTGACCGCTCCGGTTCGCGCTCAGGCGGTCCGGAGTCGTTCGATCGCGTCGCGGTCCCAGGCGATGCCGAGGCCGGGCGCGCCGGGGGCCCGCAGCCGGTCGCCGTCCATGCGGAGCGGGGCCGTGGTGATCGCCCCGAGCTGCGGGATGTGCTCGACGTACTGTCCGTTGGGGACGGCGGCGGCGAGCGACACGTGCAGTTCCATGAGGAAGTGCGGTGCGACCGGGAGCGAGTGGGCCTCGGCGAGGTGGGCGATCTTGAGCCACGGGGTGATGCCGCCGACGCGGGCGACGTCGGGCTGGAGGACCGCGGCCGCGCCGAGGCTCGCGTAGGTCTGGAACTGGCGCGGCGAGTACAGGCTCTCGCCGACCGCGACGGGGATCGAGGTCGCCTCGGCGAGGCGCCGGTGTGCGAGCGGGTCGTCTGCGGGGAGCGGTTCTTCGAGCCATCCGATCCCGAAGGGCTCGAACGCCTTCGCGCGCCGGACCGCCTCGCCGAGGGTGAAGCACTGGTTGGCGTCGACCAGAAGCGCGAAGCGGTCGCCGACGGCGTCGCGGACGGCGCCGAGCCGTGCGACGTCGTCGGCCAGGTGCGGCTTGCCGACCTTGATCTTGACGCCCGCGAAGCCGGCGTCCCGGGCCGCGAGGGCGCCGGCGACGAGTTCGTCCGTGCCGAGGTGGAGCCAGCCGCCTTCGGTGTCGTAGGCGGGCACCGATTCGCGGGCGCCGCCGGCCATTCGCCACAGTGGTCGGTCGGTGCGATGCCCGTCGGCGTCCCAGACGGCGGTGTCGACGGCGGCGAACGCGAGGGAGGTGATCGCGCCGACCGTGGTCGCGCGGGTGGCGGCGGCCATGGCCTCGATGATCTGCTCGGGGCGGGTGGCGTCGAGGCCGAGCACGACCGGCAGCAGCGTCTCGCGCAGGAGGCTGAGGACCGCGGGACCGCCGGTGCCGATCGTGTAGGTGTAGCCGAGCCCGCGGACCTCGGATTCGCAGACGATTTCGACGAACACGGTCTCCTGCGCCCGAAAGGACTGCATGGCGTCGGTGCGCGGGCGTTCGACGGGCAGTTCGATCAGCCACGCCTCGGCGCCGGTGACGCGGTCGCTCATCGCGTCTCCTCGAGCAGCGCACCGGTGTGCGCGAGCCAGAGTTCGGCCAGCGCCTCGTGCCCGCGGTCGCCGGGGTGGACGCCGTCGGGCGCGAGGCCGTGCGGGTCGCCGAGGGCGTTCAGCACCTCGTCGGCGGGCACGAGCACCGCGGCGAACTCGTCCGCGAGGTCGCGGACGGCGGTGATCTTCTCGTCCAGGTCCTCGCGCCAGGCCTCCTGCTCTCCGGTGACCGGCAGCAGGAACGGCTCGACGAGCACGAGACGGGCATCGAGTCCTTTGAGGATCGACCGGTAGTCGGCGGCGAAGTCCGCCGCGCTCGTGGGGTCGCCGCTGTCGTAGCGCCGCCACATGTCGTTGACGCCGATGAGGACGCTGACGATCGTCGGTCGCAGCGCCGCGACGTCGGTGTCCCAGCGGCCCTTGAGGTCGCGGACGCGGTCACCCGAGACGCCGCGGTTGGCGACGGCGAATCCGGCCGCGGCCAGGGCCGGCGCGAGCAATCGGACGTAGCCGGAGCCGAGGGCGTCGGGGTCCTCGCGGCGGCCGCAGTCGGTGACGGAGTCGCCGGCGAAGACGACGAGCGGGGTGGTCACAGGGTTCTCCTCAGGTCGAGCAGCATGGCCTGCTGCGGGTTCAGGGTCGGCAGCGGCACGCCGGCGAGGGCCAGCACGGCCCCGTCGAGGACGATGCCGTCGGCGGCGGCTCCGGCGAGCCAGGCGGGGTCGGTGTTCTGGTGGCGGCTCGCGGCCCCGATCTCCTCGCGGACGCGGACGCGGTAGCGCGCTGCCGGGTCGAGGCCGGGGAGGCGCACCCTCCCGGACTGTCCCGCAGGGGAAGTGGCGGTCCGGGCCCAGACGTAGACCGCCTGTGAGCCGTCCTGGGCGACCACGCCGCTGAGCGCGGTCGCCTCGTCGGCGAGGTCGGCGTTGACGACGCGTCCGGTGTGGACGAGTCCGCGCAGCTCCTTGTACAGGTCGGCCCAGGCCCGCACCGCCTCCAGCTCGGCCGCGGTCGCGATCGAGAGGTCCATCTCGATCCCGGCGTGCGCGGTGAGCGAGGCGGCGAGGCGGAACGGCAGGTCGGTGGTGCGCGAGGTCGTGTGCGAGCGGGCGGCGCCGAGGTGGGAGCCGATGAGCTCCGGCGGCACGAGCATCCGCGTCCAGCGCTCGATCTGCGCGCGCTCGACCGGGTCGTTGCAGTCGGTGGCCCACAGTCGGTCGGTGTGGTCGAGGATGCCCAGGTCGATGCGTCCGCCGCCGCCCGAGCAGGTCTCGATCTCCAGGCCCGGGTGGCGTTCGCGCAGTTCGTCCAGGAGCCGGTACAGCGCGAGCGTCTGCACCCGCACCGCGGGGCGCTCGGTCCCGTCGGCGCGGCCGACGGCCTCCAGCAGGTCCCGGTTGTGGTCCCACTTGAGGTAGTCGATCCCGTATTCGGACACTGTGGAGCTGATGCGTTCGAGCACGTACGCGTACGCCTCGGGCCGGGCGATGTCGAGCACGTACTGGTGGCGCGCCGAGGGACCGAGCCCGCGCGCGGGCCCGAGCACCCAGTCCGGATGCGCGCGTGCGAGGTCGGAGTCGAGGTTGACCATCTCGGGTTCGAACCACAGGCCGAACTCCATGCCGCGGGCGCGGACGAGGTCGACGAAGGGGCCCAGGCCTCGGGGCCAGACCGCCGCGTCCACGTACCAGTCGCCGAGCCCGGCGCGGTCGCCGCGGCGGCCGCGGAACCAGCCGTCGTCCAGCACGATCCGCTCGACGCCCACCTTGGCGGCGGACTCGACCAGCGCGGTCAGGCGCTCCAGGTCGTGGTCGAAGTAGACGGCCTCCCAGGTGTTGAGCACCAGCGGCCGGGGTCCGGCCGGGTGGGAGGGCCGGGCCCGCTGGCGCCGGTGGAGGCGGTCGGCGATCCCGTCGAGTCCGGCGTCCGACCAGGTGAAGACGGCGGTGGGCGCGTCGTAGCGCTCGCCGGCGGCGAGCAGCACTTCACCGGGGTGCAGGGCCTCGCCGACGCCGAGGACGGCGTTGAAGGCCCCGGCGCCTTCGGGGAGGCGTTCGACGAAGTACTCGCTCTCGCCGCTCCACGCCAGGTGCGCGGCCCACACTTCGCCGTGCCCGAACCCGAATCCCCTGGTGCCGGCGGCCATCAGGTACGGCGTGTCGTGGCCGGGCTTGCCGCGGTGCGCCCGGCGCAGGTGCGTGCCGAAGCGGATCGCGCCGCGCTGGGGCGCGCGCTCGCGGCACCACTTGCCGGAGAAGTCGAGCAGTTCGGCCGCGCGGTCGGGCAATGGCATGAGCGTGCGCAGCGCGCCGAGCGCGTAGGGGGCGGCCTCGACGCCGGGAGCGAGGTCGTCCCTGGTGAGCGAGCGGTCCACGGTCAGGACCCCGAACGGGTCGAGCGCGAACGCGATCTCGCCGCGCATCCCGCACAGCGGGTCGGTGAACGCCAGCCGGAGGCGCCCGCCGCCCGCCTCGTCCGGGTCGCACTCGGCGGCGACGAGTTCGGGGCGCGGCGTGGTGGCGCCGCCCGCGGCGTGGCCCTCCTGGGCCGGGGTGCCCGACCAGCCGTCGCGCTCGCTCGGCCAGACGGTCAGCGTGCGGGGCTCGTCGGGGGCGTTGTTGAGGACCGCCGGCACGGAGGTGGCCCGCAGGCCCTCGTCCGCGATCGGGCCGAGGTCGGCGCCCCAGTGCAGGACCCGCGGGACGGGGCCCGCGGTGTCGACCACGAGCGAGGTGCCCGCGGCTCTGAGGGTGAAGACGGCGTCGACGCCGTGGCGCATCGTGGCTCCTTGCGATCAATGGCGATCAATTACTTGACAACGTGAATTAACCATGTTTAGTCTTTCAGCGCAAGTCCCGATCGCAAAATCCCACCTCAGCGCACCGCAAGCACACCGCCGCCGCCCGGGCGGCCGAAGAACAGGAAGATCAATGTCGCTCTCCACCGCCGGAGCCGCCCCGAAGCGGCCCCCCGCGACAGGCCCGAAGCGCCCGCCGCGCCGACCCGCCGCGAACTCCCCGGCCCACCGCGGCGACGGCTGGCTCGCCTGGATCCTCATCGCACCCGCGATGATCGGATTCCTCGTCTTCGCCGTCTACCCCACCCTGCGCGGCGTCTACCTGAGCTTCACCGAGTTCCGCGTGCTCACCCCGCCCACCTGGATCGGACTCGAGAACTTCCGCGAGATGTTCGCCGACTCGGTCTTCTGGTCCTCGCTCGGCGTCACCGTCTACTTCGTCGTCATCGCCGTCTCGCTCACCATGATCGTCTCGATCGCCACCGCCGCGGTCCTGCACCGCATCACCGAGTCCACCGTCATCCGCGGACTCATCATCCTGCCGTTCCTGATCTCCACCGTCGTCGCCGCGACCGTCTGGTCCTGGATGCTTGACAC
This sequence comes from Glycomyces harbinensis, assembly GCF_900101745.1. Classification (GTDB taxonomy): domain Bacteria; phylum Actinomycetota; class Actinomycetes; order Mycobacteriales; family Micromonosporaceae; genus Glycomyces; species Glycomyces harbinensis. The sequence goes on from NZ_FNAD01000013.1 coordinate 77,830, forward strand.
GCAGCTGGGCATCGTCAACGTCGTCGTCCAGGCCTTCGGCGGCGACGGCGTCCAGTTCCTCACCTCGCGCGAATGGGCGATCCCCTCGGTCGCCTTCATCCACGTCTGGAAGAACATGGGCTACACCGCGATCATCATCTTCGCCGGACTCCAGACCATCCCGCCCCAGGTCTACGAGGCCGGCCGCATCGACGGCGCCGGCGAATCGAAGATGTTCTTCCGCCTCACCCTGCCGCTCCTGCGGCCCATCCTCGCGCTCGTACTGGTGCTCAACGTCATCGGCGCGTTCCAGATGTTCGACATCGTCTCGGTCACCACCAAGGGCGGCCCGGCCAACGCCTCCAACGTGCTCCAGATGTACATCTACTCGAAGGCGTTCGGCCAGTTCGACTTCGGCTACGCATCGGCGATGTCCCTCTCGCTCTTCGCGATCCTCATCATCATCACGTTCCTGCAGATGCGACTGCTGCGGGCCAACGAATCGGAGACCGACTGATGCGCACCCGCCGCCGCCTCAGCCCCGCCCGCGCCGCCGCATGGACCTACCTGGCGCTCATCATCTTCGTGACCGTCTTCCCCTTCTACTGGATCCTGCGCACCGCCCTGTCGGACAACTTCGCGCTCATGGCCGAACCGTCCTCAGTCCTCCCCGTCGACTTCACCCTCGGCGCCTTCGAACGCGTCCTCGGCCTCGCCACCCCCGAGGAATCCCTCGCCGCCGGCGGCTCGGGCGCCTCCCTCGAACTGGGCCCCTACCTCGTCAACTCCATCGTCTACGCCACCGTCTCGACCGCGCTCATCGTCTTCTTCTCCACCATCGCCGCCTACGCCTTCGCCCGCCTCCAATGGCGCGGACGCGACCTCGTCTTCAGCCTCTTCCTCAGCGCCCTCATGGTTCCCGGCATCCTCACCCTCCTGCCCAACTTCGTCCTCGTCAAAGAACTCGGCCTGCTCAACACCTTCGCGGGCATGATCCTCCCCGGCGCCCTGTTCTCGGCGTTCAACATCTTCTTCCTGCGCCAGTTCATGCTCGGCCTCTCCACCGAGACCGAAGAGGCCGCGCTCCTCGACGGCGCCGGACGCCTGCGCGTCCTGTTCCGCATCACCCTCCCCATGTCGAGCGGACCCGTCATCACCCTCTCCATCCTGGGCTTCATCGGCATGTGGAACGACTACTTCTGGCCCCTCCTGGTCACCTCCGACGAGACGGTCCAACCGCTCACCCTCGCCCTCGCCGTCTTCAAGCAGTCCTCCCCGCAGTCCCAACCCGACTGGGCCGGACTCATGGCCGCGACCCTCGTAGCCGCCCTCCCGATGCTGGTGCTGTTCATGGTGTTCGGCCGCCGCATCGTCAACTCGATCGGATTCACGGGCCTGAAATGACCACTGCGACACTGCGACTCGCCTGGAACGACCCCGCCGCGACCTGGGAGGAGGCCCTCCCGCTCGGCAACGGCCGCATCGGCGCCATGGCCTTCGGCGGCCCCGCCGCCCGCTACCAGGTCAACGACGCCACCGTCTGGTCCGGCACCCCCGACGGCCCCGCCCGCGAACTCGCCCGCCTGCGCGAAACCGGAGCCGGGCCCCAGCGCCTCGCCGACGTGCGCGCCGCGCTGGCGGCCGGCGACCGCGACGAGGCCGAGCGGCTGCTCATGGCCTTCGAGGGTCCCTACACGCAGGAGTTCCTGCCGCTCGCCGACCTCACCGTCGACCTCGACGGGGCCGCGACCGCACCGGGCCGACCGGCCCGCGTGCTCGACCTCGACCGGGCCGTCCTCGACGAGCACCTGATCGTCGCCGGCGTCCCGGTGCGCCGCCGCTCCTGGGTCTCGCGCCCGGCGAACGCGCTCCTGGTCGAGATCACCGCCGAGGGGCCGGTCCTCAACGCCCGCATCGGACTCGCGACCCCGCTGCGCGAGCACGGCCGCCGCTCGGGCGAAGGCGCCATCGGCATCGGCGTCGTCGTCCCGGTCGACGGCGCCCCGCTCCACGAGACCTCGGTCCCCGCCCACCGCTACGCCGACGACATCGACGGCCCCTACGCGGCGGCCGCCGTCGCGGTCCACACCGACGGCGACTTCGACTGCGACGCCATGGAAGTCACCGGCGCCTCCCGCATCCTCATCGCACTGTCCACCGCCTCCCGTGCCGAGACCTGGATCGAGCGCCCCGCGGACGGCTGGGCCGCCGACACCCGCGAGCGGATCACCGACCGCGCCCGGTCCCGGGCCGCCGGCGCCGCCTCGACCGACACCGCCGCGCTGCTCGCCGAACACCGGGCCGACCGCGACCGCCTCACCCACGCCCGCTTCGCGATCGGCGGCCGGCGCGAAGGACTCTGGAACGTCGCCGACGACCTCCTCGGCGGCGACGACGAAGCCCTCAAGGCCACCGTCGCCGCCGAATGGGGCCGGTACCTGCTGGCCTCCTCCTCCCGCGAGGGCGGGTCCGCCGCGAACCTCCAGGGCATCTGGAACGACCAGACGCGCCCCGCCTGGTCCTCGAACTACACGATCAACATCAACACCCAGATGAACTACTGGGCCGCGGGCCCCCTCGGCCTCGACGACCCCTTCGAACCGCTCATCGCCCTGGTCGAACGCATCGCCCGCAACGGCACCGAAGCCGCACACGACCTCTACGGCGCCCGCGGCTGGGTCGCCCACCACAACAGCGACCTGTGGGGCTGGCCCCTGCCGGTGGGCATGGGCCACGGCGCCCCGAGCTGGGCGATCTGGATGATGGGCGGCGTGTGGCTGTGCCACAGCCTCTGGGACCGCTACGCGTTCGCCGCCGACGAGGAGCTGCTGCGCAGCCGCATCTGGCCGCTCCTGCGCGGCGCCGCCGCGTTCTGCCTCGACTGGCTCGTGGAGGACGAGGACGGCCGCCTCGCCACCTCGCCGTCCACGTCCCCGGAGAACCACTACGTCGCCGCCGACGGCCGGCCCGCGTCCCTCGGCCTCACCGCCACCATGGACCTCGCGCTCATCCGGTCCCTCTTCGAGCGTTCCCTGCTCGCCATCGACGCCCTCGGCGCGCACGACCCGCTCCGCGACGAGATCACCGCCGCGCTCGACCGCCTCGCGCCCTTGGCGGTCGGCGCCGACGGCCGCCTGCGCGAATGGTCGGCCGACGTGCGGGACGGCGAACCGGCCCACCGCCACCTCTCGCCGCTCGTGGCCCTCTATCCGCTCGACCTGATCTCGCCCGACCGCAACCCCGACCTCGCCGAGGGCGCCCGCCGCTTCATGGACGCCCGCGGACCGGGCGCCATGGGCTGGTCCTGGGCCTGGAAGATCCTCATGCGCGCCAGGCTCGGCGACGCCGAGACCGCCCGCGAACTCCTCGAAGAGGCGCTTGCGCCCTTCGCCGGCGACGCCCTCCGGCACGGCCCGGTCGACGGCTCCGAATGGGGCGGCCTCCTGCCCAACCTCTTCAGCACCCACCCGCCGTTCCAGATCGACGGCAACTACGGCTTCACCGTCGCCGTCGCCGAAATGCTCCTCCAGAGCCATCTCGGCTCGATCGACCTCCTGCCCGCGCTCCCCGAAGCCTGGGACACCGGCTCGTTCACGGGCCTGCGCGCCCGAGGCGGCACCGCCGTCGACGCCGCCTGGTCCTCCGGGCGCCTCGTCTCGGCGGCCCTGCGCGACCTCACCGGCAACGACCGGGACGTCGTCGTCCGCTACGGCGGCAACGCCCGCACGGTCCGCGTGCCCGCGGGGGAGCGGATCGCCCTCGCACCCCTGTTCATGGAGCGGAAGCCTTCAGGAGCAGCGGATGCACGGTGAGACCGACCTGCCCCGGACGCCCACGACGCAGACCGAACCCGGCGACTTCGACGATTTCTGGCAGGCGACCGTGGCCGAGGCCCGGACGTTCGACCTCGGCGTCACCGTCGAACCGGTCCCCACCCGACTCACCGCACTCGACGTCTTCGACGTGTCCTTCCGCGGCTGCGGCGGCGATGCCGTCCGCGCCTGGCTGCGCCTCCCGAAGCACCGGACCGGTCCGCTGCCGGGCCTCGTCCAGTTCTTCGGCTACGGCAACGGCCGCGGGCACGCCCTGCGCGACCTGCGCTGGGCCGCAGCCGGATACGCCCACCTCGCGGTCGACGCGCGCGGCCAGGGCCACGGGGACACCCCTGACAACACTGTGGACGGACCGTCGGCGGGCGGGTTCCTCACCCGGGGCATCGCCTCGCCCGAGACGTACTACTACCGGCGCGTCTACACCGACGCCGTGCGGGCCGTCGAGGCGCTCCGCTCGCTGGAGGCGGTGGACCCGGCCCGCGTCGGCGCCGTCGGCGCGAGCCAGGGCGGCGGCATCGCCCTCGCCGTCGCCGGACTCGTGCCCGACCTCGCTGCCCTGATCGTCCAGGCCCCGTTCCTGTGCGAGCTCGACCGCGCCGCCGGCCTGAGCCGCGAGCACCCGTACGCCCTGCTCGCCGAGCACTTCGCGACCCGGCGGCTCGAAGCGCCCGCCGCGCTCGCGACGCTCCGGTACTTCGACGGCGTCAACCACGCCAAGCGGGCCCGCGCGCCCGCCCTGCTGAGCACCGGACTGGCAGACGGGATCGCCCCGCCCGCCACCGTGCTCCCGGCCTTCACCGCCTACGCCGGACCGAAGCGCATCGCCCTGTGGCCCTACAACGGCCACGAGGCCGGCGGCGACCTCGACGAGGAGAACGCCCTCGAGTTCGCCGCGCAAGTCCTCCAACCCCGCCCCGAATCCACTGACGCACCACAGGGGAGCGCCCTCCGCGCCGCCCCGCACCCGAAGTGAGGAACCCATGAGAAAGCACCACGCCATCGCGGCCGTGGCCGCCGTCGGCATCGCCGCGGCCGGACTGACCGCCTGCTCCGCCGACGGCTCGGATGACGGCACCGTCACCGTCAACTGGTGGACCTGGGACGAGCGCGCCGCCGCCGCTTACGCCGAATGCGTGCCCGGCTTCGAGGACGCCAACCCCGGCGTGAAGGTCGAGATCTCCCACTACGCGGTGGACGACTACTTCACCAAGCTCACCGCCGGATTCGTCGCCGGCACCGCGCCCGACGCGTTCCAGAACAGCGTCCCGCTCCTGGGCGCCTACGCCGAGCAGGGCCAGATCATGCCCCTGGACGAACTCATCGACGAGTCCGGCTACGACCTGTCGGTCTTCGACGTCGGCGTCGAGTCCTGGCAGTACACCGACGGGCAGCAGTACGGCATCCCGCTCGACTGGGCCGGCGCGGCGATCTACTTCAACCAGGACATGGTCGCCGACGCGGGACTCACTCCCGAGGACATCACCACGATGACCTGGAACCCCGACGACGGCGGGACCTTCGACGACGTCGTCGCCCGCCTCACCGTGGACGCGAGCGGCGTCCGCGGCGACGAGCCCGGCTTCGACCCCGAGAACGTCGAGACCTACGGCATCAACAGCATCGCCTCGGGCGACTTCAACGGCCAGACCACCTGGAACCCGTTCGTGTCGACCCTCGGCTGGCGCCTCGGGGGCGAGGACGCGGCCTGGCCGACCGAGATCCCCTACGACGACCCGGAATTCGCGCAGACGCTCGACTACCTGCGCGGCCTCGCCGACCGGGGCCTGACCCCCGGGTTCGGCGAGTTCACCGTCTCCTCCGCCGAGATGATCGGCTCCGGCTCGGTCGCCATGGTCCAGGGCGGCACCTGGGACTCGTCCTCGATCACGCAGATCCCCGACGTCCCCGTCGGCATCGCGCCCACCGTCGAAGGCCCCGAGGGCCGGATGATGATCTCCAACTCCAACGCCAACAACGTCTTCGTCGGCACGCAGCACGTGGACGAGACCTGGGACTGGGTGACCTGGATGGGCACTGTGGAGTGCCAGACGACCGCCGGCGCCGGCGCCGTCTTCCTGCCCTCCATCGCCGAAGCCCTCCAGTCGACCGTGGAGACCCAGGCGGCCGAAGGCCTCGACCTCTCCACGTTCATCCAGGCCCTCGAAGGCGGCGAGCTGTACCCGGCGCCGCCGACCGCCAACGGCCAGGAGATCGTCGACACGATCACCCCGCTGTTCGAGGCCTACTTCTCCGGCGAGCGCGACGAGGAGGTCTTCGCCGAGATGACCACGCTGACCCAGGACATCCTGGCACCCTAGGGGCTGTTGAAGAACCGCGGACGGCGTTCACCCGGGCGCCGTCCGCGGTCCGCTACCGTATGGACGAATCGAAGGAGTCCGATGCACGATGAGACGGCCGAACGGGTCGCACTGCTCCGCACCGCTTCAGGCGCGGCCTCGCAGGTGTTCACCACGCTCCTGACGCGGAGTCCGATCAGCCGCATCGACGTCGCGAAGCTCACCGGCCTCTCGCAGGCCGCCGTCACCAAGGCGGTGAACCCGCTGGTCGCCGCCGGGCTCGTGGACGACCGCCTCCAGGCCGCGCGCGACGGCCAGCCCGGACGCCCCGCGAGCCCGATCGCCGTCATTCCCGAGGCCCTGCTCGCCATCGGCGTCAAGGTGAACGTGGACGAGATCATCGCCGTCGCCACCGACCTGCGGACGCGGGTGCTCGCCAGCGAGCGCGCGCCGCTGACCGCCCGCGACCCCGGCACCGTGGTCGACGCGGTCGCGGCCATCTGCGCCCGGCTCGAAACGTCACTCGGCGACGCCGCCGGGCGCCTCGTGCGGATCGGCGTGTCCGTCTCCGGCGACGTGGACGCCGCCGCCGGGGTCGTCCGCGAATCCGGCATCATGGCCTGGACCGGCGTCGACCTCGGCGACCGCCTGCGCGAACGCCTCGACGTCCCGGTCCTGATCGAGAACGACGTCCGCGCCCTCACCATCGGCGAGCACTGGTTCGGCGTCGGCGTCGGCACCGCGTCGTTCGCGATCGTGACCATCGGCCGCGGCATCGGCTCGGGACTGCACGTCAACGGCGAGGTCGTCGAAGGCGCCTTCGGCGTGGCGGGCGAGATCGGGCACCTGCCCCTGGCCGCGCCCGACCGGATCTGCGCGTGCGGGCGACGCGGCTGCGTCGAGGCCGTCGCGGGCGCCTCGGCCATCGCGCGGGCCGTCTCCGAGGCCCACGGCCGCCCGGTCGCGATCGACGAGGCGGCCCGGCTCGCCCACGAGGGCGACGCCGCCGCGACCGCCGCGTTCCGCGAGGCCGCCGCGATCATCGGCACCGCGATCGCGAGCCTGGTCAACCTCGCCGGACCCGAACTGGTCATCATCGGCGGCGAGGGCGTCTCGAACTTCGACCTGTTCGACGCGAGCCTGCGCGCCGCGTTCGCCGAGCACGCCTTCGGCGCCGCGGGCCGGTGCCGGATCGTGGTGCGCCCCCACACCTTCGAGGACTGGGCGCGCGGCGCCGCCGCGGCCGCCATCCGCGTCCTGGTGCGCTGACCCGAAAAGTCGGTATTGACGGCACTCGATGAGTCATGGCATACTCACCGGCAAGCTGACAACGTTGTCGACAACGTGGTCATCGCCCCTCAGCGACGAGGAGACGCCATGCCGCCGGTCCCGAACCCGCCAGGCGACGGCTCGATGCGCGCCCCCACGATCAAAGACGTGGCCGAACTCGCCGGCGTCGGGTTCAAGACCGTCTCGCGCGTCCTCAACGACGAACCGAACGTGCGGCCCGAGACCCGCGAGCGGATACTCGCCGCCGTCGCCGAACTCGGCTACCGGCGCAACTCGATCGCCAGCAGCATCCGCCGCCGCGACCAGCGCACCTCCTCGATCGGCCTCATCGTCGAAGATCTCGCGAACCCCTTCGCCTCCAGCCTGACCCGCGCCGTCCAGGACTACGCGCTTGAACGCCAGCACCTGGTCCTGGTCGGCTCCAGCGACGGCGTCCCCGAACGCGAAAGCGACCTGGTCGCCGAGTTCTCCGCACGCCGCGTCGACGGACTCATCCTGGTGCCCAACGGCACCGACCAGTCCTATCTGGAGATCGAACGCGCCCACGGCATCCCCGTCGTGTTCGTCGACCGCCCCGGCCGAGGGATCGAGGCCGACACCGTCATCTCCGAGAACGCGCTCGGCGTCGCCGAAGCCGTCCGCCACCTCGCCGCCTTCGGCCACACCAGGATCGCCTTCCTCGGCGACCTCCCGACCATCCACACCACCGAACGGCGGCTCGCGGGATTCCGCACCGCCATGGCCGAACTCGGCACCGGCCCCGACCCGCGCCACGTCCGCACCGGCCTGCGCGACGGCGACCGGGCCTACCGGGCGGCCGTGGAACTCTTCGGCCTCGACCCCGCCCCGACCGCGCTGATCTGCGGCAACAACCTCATCACCATCGGCGCGGTCCACGCCCTCCAGCACCTGGGCCTGCGCGACCGCGTCGCCTTCATCGCCTTCGACGACCTGGAACTGGCCGACCTGCTCCGCCCCGCGCTCACCGTCATCGCGCAGGACACCGCCGCCATCGGCACCAGCGCCGCCCGCGCCCTGTTCGAGCGGCTCCAAGACCCCGCGGCGCCCTACCGCCGCATCTCGCTCCCCGTCCGCCTCATTCCGCGGTCCTCCGGCGAGATCCGCGCATCCGACCCTCCCGAACCGCGCACCGGCGACTGACCTCGCGCTGCGCCCTTACCCGGCACCACAACCACATATTCAGGCATTTGCCCATATGAGTCAAAGGCGCCTCGCGACCGAGAGCGTCGAGGACAAGGAGGTCCCGATGAAAACCCCTTCGAAATCACGTGCCGCACTCGCGGTCGCGCTGGCGGCGGCGCTGTCCGCCGGCGCGTGCTCCGGCGCCGGAGGCGGCGACGAGGGCGAAGGCGGATCGATCACCATCGCCACCGTCGCCAACCCCCAGATGCAGGACATCGAGCAGCTCTCCGAGGTCTTCGAGGAGGAGACCGGCATCGACGTGCAGTTCGTCGTCCTGCCCGAGAACGAGCTGCGCGACAAGGTCACCCAGGACATCGCGACCGGCTCGGGCCAGTACGACATCGTCACGATCGGCACCTACGAGACGCCGATCTGGGCCGAGAACGGCTGGCTCGCCCCGCTCGACGACTACGCGAGCGACCCGGACTACGACGTCGACGACCTGCTCCCGCCCGTCCGCGAGGCGCTGACCTATGAGGACGGACTGTACGCGGTCCCGTTCTACGGCGAGTCCTCGTTCCTCATGTACCGCACCGACCTCTTCGAGGCCGCGGGCGTCACCATGCCCGCCAACCCGACCTGGCAGGAGGTCGCCGACCTGGCCGCCCAGCTGCACGACCCCGAGAACGACGTCGCGGGGATCTGCCTGCGCGGCCTGGCCGGCTGGGGCGAGGTCCTCGCGCCGCTGAACACCGTCATCAACACCTTCGGCGGACGCTGGTACGACGAGGACTGGAACGCGCAGCTGACCAGTCCCGAGACCAAGGCCGCCGTGCAGTTCTATGTGGACCTGGTGAGTCGGTACGGGGAGCCGGGCGCCCCCAACGCCGGGTTCTCGGAGTGCCTGACGGCGACCAGCCAGGGCAACGCCGCGATGTGGGTCGACGCCACGGTCGCGGCCAGCATCCTGGAGGACCCGAACTCCTCCGACGCCGCGGGCAAGATGGCGTACGTGCCCGCCCCGGTGGTCGAGACCGACAGCTCGGGCTGGCTCTGGGCGTGGTCGCTGGCGATCCCGGAGAGCTCGCAGAGCAAGGACGCGGCGTGGGAGTTCATGGCCTGGGCGACCGGCAAGGACTACATGCACCTGGTCGGCGAGGAGCTGGGCTGGACCCGCGTCCCGCCCGGCAGCCGCGCCTCGACCTATGAGATCCCCGAGTACGCCGAGGCCGCGGCGGCGTTCGCGCCGCAGACCCTGGAGGCCATCGAGGCCGTGGACGTGACGCAGCCGGGCCTGTACGAGCAGAACTGGACCGGCGTCCAGTACATCACGATCCCCGAGTTCCAGGATCTCGGAACGAGAGTGGCGCAGGAGATCTCGGCGGCGATCGCGGGCAACCAGACCGTCGACGAGGCGCTGGAGAAGGCCCAGGGCTACGCGGAAGAGGTCGCCGAAAGCGGCGGCTACAAGGACCAGTGAGACCGATGACCGCAACCGAGACCCCGGCCGCGGCGCTCCGGCGCCGCGGGCCGGGGGCCCCCGCGAAACCGCCGCTCGCCGAGCGGTGGTCGCGGCGCGGCCCGCTGCTGCCGGCCCTGCTGGTGGTGGTCGTGCTGACGCAGCTGCCGTTCGTCGCGACCCTCTACTACAGCTTCCAGGACCGCAACCTCCTGCGGCCCGACGAGACCTCCTTCGCCGGCTTCGGGAACTACGCCGAGGTCCTCGGCGACGCGGCGTTCCGCGGCGCGGTGCTCAACACCGTGTTCCTGACCGCCGCGGTGGTGCTCGCCTCGATCGTCCTGGCGATCGCTCTGGCGGTGCTGCTTGACCAGAAGTTCCTGGGCCGCAACGTGGTCCGGACCCTGTTGATCACGCCGTTCCTGGTGATGCCCGCCGCCGCGGCGCTGATCTGGAAGCACGCGGTGTTCAATCCGCTGTTCGGGACGCTCAACTGGGCGCTGTCGCCGTTCGGCGTGGAGAAGGTCGACTGGGTCTCGGAGCACCCGATGTTCTCGCTGGTGCTCATGCTGGTGTGGCAGTGGACCCCGTTCATGATGCTGATCGTCCTGGCCGGCCTGCAGAGCCAGGACACGGAGATCCTGGAGGCGGCCAGAGTGGACGGCGCGGGTCCGTTCACGATCTTCGCGCGCATCACCTTCCCGCAGCTGCGGCGCTTCATCGAGCTGGCGATCCTGCTGGGCTCGATCTTCATCGTGCAGACCTTCGACCCGATCTACCTGGTCACGCAGGGCGGGCCGGGCCAGGCGACCACGAACCTGCCCTACTTCATCTACCAGCGGACGTTCCGCGCGTTCGAGGTCGGCGAGGCCGCCGCGGCGGGAGTCGTGGTCGTCATCGCGACCATCGCGATCGCCACGTTCGCGCTGCGGCTGTTCGCGAGCATGTTCCGAGAGGAGCGGTGACGCCGTGGACACTTCGACATCGACCCGGCGGCGCCGCTCGGGCCGCGCGTCCCTGAAGTCGGGCGGCATCGCGCTGCTGGCCTGGGCCGCGGCCCTGGTGTTCTTCTTTCCGGTGCTGTGGATGTTCGTCACCGGGTTCAAGCAGGAGGCGCAGGCCGCGACGGACCCGCCGACGTTCGTGTTCGCGCCGACGCTTGACCAGTTCGAGGCGATCCTGGGCCGGGACTTCACGCCGTTCCTGCTCAACTCGCTCATGGCCTCGATCGGGTCGACGCTCCTGGTGATCGTCCTGGCCCTGCCGGCGGCGTACGCGCTGTCGCTGCGGCCGATCCCGGGGTGGAAGGACTCGCTGTTCTTCTTCATCTCGACGCGGTTCATGCCGCCGGCCGCGATCATCCTGCCGCTGTACATCATCGCCAACAACGCGGGCGTGCTCGACAACGTCACGATGCTGTCGCTGATCTACACGGCGATGAACCTGCCGATCGCGGTGTGGATGATCCGCTCGTTCCTGCTGGAGGTGCCGACCGCGGTGCTCGAGGCGGCCAAAGTGGACGGGGCGGGGTTCTTCACCGAGCTGCGCCGGATCATCCTGCCGATGATCGCGCCCGGGCTCGCCGCGACGGCGCTGATCTGCTTCATCTTCGCCTGGAACGAGTTCTTCTTCGCCGTCAGCCTCACCTCCACCAGGGCGGCGACCGTGCCGGTGTTCCTCACCGGCTTCATCACCAGCGAGGGCCTGTTCCTCGCCCGCCTGTCCGCCGCCGCCACGATGGCCGCCTTCCCCGTGATCCTCGCGGGCTGGATCGCCCAGAAGTGGCTCGTGCGCGGCCTGACCATGGGAGCAGTGAAGTAATGAGAGCCGTAGTCATCGAGGCGCCCGGCCGGATCAACGTCACCACCGTGGACGATCCGAAGCCGGGCCCGCGCGAGGTCGTCGTCGAAGTCGCCGGGGCCGGGATCTGCGGGACCGACCTCCACATCATCGACGGCGACCTGGAGGGCACCGTCTACCCGATCGTGCCCGGGCACGAGTTCGCCGGGACCGTCGCCGCCGTCGGCAAGGCGGTCACCGAGTTCGCCGTGGGCGACCGGGTCGCGGTGGACCCCAACGTGTTCTGCGGGGAATGCCACTACTGCAAGATCGGGCACGGCAACCTGTGCGAGCGCTACAACGCGATCGGGGTCATCTCCAGTCCCGGTGCGGCGGCGCAGTACTGCGCCGCGCCGGTCGCCAACTGCTACCTGCTGCCCGAGTCGGTGCCGCTGGAGCACGCGCCGCTCATCGAGCCGCTCTCGTGCGCCGTGCACGGCTTCGACCTGCTGCCGGGGCGGGTGGGGGAGCACTACCTGGTGTACGGGGCCGGGACGATGGGCCTGATGATGGCCCAGCTCGCCCGGTTCTCGGGCGCGGCCAGCGTCTCGGTCGTCGACCTCAACACCGACCGGCTCCCCGTGGCCGCCGGGCTCGGCGCCGACCGGGTGGCCGCGAGCGCGGCCGAGCTCGACCGGCCCGAGGGCTGGGAGGTCGTGATCGACTGCACCGGTGCGGTTCCGGCGATCGAGGACGGCCTCACGAGGGTCCGCAAGGGAGGGACGTTCCAGGTCTTCGGCGTCGCCCCCGAGGCCGCGACCGCGTCGTTCTCGCCGTTCCGGGTCTACAAGGACGAGATCCACATCGTCGGCTCGATGGCGGTGCTGCACAGCTTCGGCAGGGCGGTGGACCTGCTCGCGAAGCGGGTGGTCGACCCCGACGTCATGATCAGCCACCGCTTCGGGCTCGACGACTACGAGTCCGCGGTCGACGCGTTCCGCAAGGGCACGGGCCGCAAACTCCAGGTCCAGCCCGCGGCCTGAACGGGAGCCCCCGCCCGGCGCATCGCCGGGCGGGGGCTCCGGCCGTTCAGCGCGCGATCGGACTGCGCCCGCGGGCGAGGCTCGCCCCGGCCACGACGAGGCAGACCATGCACAGCAGGCGTCCCACCGGCAGGAGCGGCGAGGCGTAGAAGACGAACACCGACAGGATCGACAGCACCGCCGGGACGCCCGCGACCCAGCCCATCACCTTGACCGGGCGGGTCCAGCCCTCGCCTCCGGAGAGGATCAGGACGAACAGGCCGAGCGCGACGATGTGGGCCGCGCCGCCGGTGTAGAAGCCGATGTTCCGCAGCGCCACAACAGTATCCATTGAGGATGAGTCGGCGACGAGTCCCATCGCGATCGAGAGGCCGGCGGAGGCCAGCATCGCGATCACCGCGGTCCCGCCGACGATGACGGCCGCCCGGCGGCGGCCGCCGCCGGCGGGGGAGCCGACCTCGGCGGCGGGACCGGCGACCACGACCGCGAGGCCGAGGACCGACAGCGCCTGGAGCACGCTGGTCAGGATCGACCCGGTCGTGTTGGCGCGCAAGTACTCGTAGACCCCCTCGGGGTCCTCGCCGGGCAGCGGCATGGTGCCGGTGCCGACGGCGCCGACCGCGAAGTCCACGGCCAGATAGCAGACCAGGAACGCGATCGCCCCCAGCAGCGGCGTGAGGGGACGGGGCCGCGGGGTCGCGGCTCCCACCGGCGCAGGCGTTTCGGGCTCGGACATGGGATTCGGTCCTTTCAGAGGCGGGGCTTGGCACCTCCAACCCTCGCGGCCGGCGGGTGATCCGTCGTCAGTGCTCGGACGTATCCGGGCCTACACGCCCCGACGTACCCGACGGCCGCTTCGCCGGTTGACAGGGATCAATTAGTTAGTTAACCTGCCTATTAAGGTCGGTCGTCTTCCCCGACCGGACTCCGATGGAGAGGCCCCGCATGAAGATCGCCGTGGTCGGTGGCGGATCCACCTACACCTCCGAGCTCGCCGAAGGCTTCGGCGCGAACGCCGCCGCGCTCGGGATCGACGAGGTCGTGCTGGTCGACCCGGCCGCCGACAAGCTCGCGGTCATCGGCCCCCTGGTGCAGCGGATCATGCGCCGCCACGGGAGCCGGGCCCGCGTCGGATGGACGCCGAACCTCGACCGCGGCGTGGACGGCGCCGCCGTCGTCCTGCTGCAACTGCGGGTCGGCGGCCAGAGCGCCCGCATCCGCGACGAGGCGTTCCCGCTCGAATGCGGCTGCGTCGGCCAGGAGACCACCGGCGCCGGCGGCCTCGCGAAAGCGCTGCGCACCATCCCGGTCGTCCTGCGCATCGCCGAGCGGGTGCGGCGGTTCGCCGCCCCCGGCGCGTGGATCGTGGACTTCACCAACCCGGTCGGCATGGTCACCAGGGCACTGCTCGACGAGGGCCACCGCGCCGTCGGCCTGTGCAACGTCGCGATCGGGTTCCAGCGGCGATTCGCCGGCCTGCTCGGCCGCGCCCCCGCCGACGTCGTGCTCGACCACGTCGGCCTCAACCACCTGACCTGGGAGACCGCGGTGCGCCTCGACGGCCGCGACGTGCTGCCCGAACTCCTGAAGGAGCACCGGCAGGCGGTCGCCGACGAGGTCGACCTGCCCGAAGCGGTCTTCGCCGACGGACTCGTGCCCTCCTACTACCTGCGCTACTTCTACGGCCACGACGCCGAAGTCGAGCGGCTGCGCACCGCGCCGTCGCGCGGGGAGGAGGTGGCCCGGATCGAAGCCGAGCTGTGGGACCTCTACCAGGACGACACGCTCGACCGCAAGCCCGAACTCCTGTCGCGGCGCGGCGGGGCCTACTACTCGGAGGCCGCCGTGGCGCTGATGCGGTCCCTGCTCACCGAGGACGGCGCGGTCCACGCCGTGAACCTCCGCAACCGGGGCTTCCTGCCGTACCTGCCCGACGAGGCCGTCATCGAGGTGTCCGCCCGCGTCGGCGCCGCGATCACGCCCTCGGCCCGGGCGACGCTCGGCCCGCGCCAGCGCGGCCTCGTCTCCGCCGTCGCCGCATACGAAGAGCTCGGCGTCGAGGCCGCGGTCCGCGGCGGCGAGCGCCGCGTCTACGAGGCGCTGCTCGCCCACCCGCTCGTCGGGCAGCACGACCTGGCCGAGGGCCTGACCCGCCGCCTCATCGCGACCGGACGGGACCACCTCCCTTGGGCGTGAACGCAGACCGCGCCTTCATCGCCGTGGACGGCGGGAACTCGAAGACCGACGTGGTGGCCGCGACCGCCGACGGCCGCGTCCACGCCTACGTGCGCGCCGGCACCTCCTCGCCCCACCGGCTCGGCTACTGCGAGGCGATCGACCTGCTGGGCAAGCTGATCGAGATCGCCCGCGCCGAAGCCCGGTGGGGGAGCGACGTCCGACCGTCGCGTGTGGACGCACTCCTGGCCGGCGCCGACCTGCCGGTCGAAGTGGAGCGGCTCAACGCCGACGCCCGGTCACGGGACTGGGCCGAGAGCGTGCGCGTCGACAACGACACGTTCGCGCTCCTGCGCGCCGGGACCGACGACCGGAACGCCGTCGCGGTCATCTGCGGGGCGGGCATGAACAGCATCGGGCGCAACGAAAGCGGCGAATGGTCCCGCTTCCCGGCCCTCGGGCCGATCACCGGCGACTGGGGCGGCGGCGAGGACCTCGGCGACGCCGTGCTCTTCCACGCCGCACGCGCCGAGGACGGCCGCGGCCCCGCGACCGCGCTGTGCGCCGCCGTGCGGGCCCACTTCGGCACCGCCACAGTGGAGGAGGCCGCCATCGGCCTGCACCTGGGCGCGATCGCGCGCGACCGGGTCCACGGCCTCGTCCCGCCGCTGTTCGCGGCCGCCGACGCCGGGGACGCGTGCGCCGAGGCGATCGTGGAGCGCCAGGCGGACGAGATCACCGCGATGGTCCGCGTCTCGGCGGACCGGCTCGGACTCGGCAAGGCGCCCTTCACGATCGTGGGCGGCGGCGGGATCCTCGGCGCCGCCCCGGCCGCGCTCCTGCGGCACCTGTCGCCGCGCCTGGCCGCGGCGTTCCCGCTCGCGGAGTACACCGCGCTGGACCGGCCGCCGGTCCTGGGGGCCGCATGGTCGGCGCTGGACGTCCTGACCGGCCAGGTCGGCGGCCCGGCCCACCTCAGGCTCGCCGAAGCGATCGCCGGGCGGAAGCCGCTGCGCGTCCTCGACTGACCCCGAGTCATTCCTGAAGTCCGCTTCAGGCGTCTTCAGGTCCCCTTCAGGTTGACCCTGCCACCATTGCCCCAACGCGGATTCCCACCGGACGGAAACGAAAGGAGCCGACCAGGACACGATCCCCACAGCAGCCGCCGAGCCACCGAGCGGCCAACCGCATCGCAAGGTCAATCACCGGTTCAACCAGGGTGGGTGGGGAGGGGGCGGGGGGGAGGGCCCCCTAGGCGAGAGCCGCGTCCAGGACACGTTCCTTCAAATCCGCGTATGCCAGGTCCAGGACGCCGATCGCGACGGCGTCGCCGTACACGGCCGACGGCAGCACCCGGTCGCCGAGGGCCCCGGCCTGTCGCCGCACGTGGTCGACCAGGGTCTCGCCTCCCGCCCGGGCGATCTCCCCGCCCAGCACGAGGCACGGCGGGTCGAACAGGCACGTGAGCATGTGCAGCGCTCCGGCGACCCGCTTCGCGTACGCCTCCAGGAACGCGTCCGCGCCCCGCTCGACGGCCCCGGCCACGACCGCCGCGGCGTCCGGCCCCTCGACGCCGTGTTCGCGGCCGAGGTCCGCGATGGCCGGCGCGCCGATCCAGTCCTGATAGGTCGGGTCGTCCGGTCCGGTCCGGTCGGGGAAGACCGGCACGTATCCGATCTCGCCCGCGGCGCCGCGCGCGCCGACGATCAGGCCCTGGCCCAGGTCGATTCCGGCGCCGACGCCCTCGCGGCCGAGCCAGAGCAGGACCAGGCCGCCGGAGGCCGCCGGATTGCGCCGCTCGGCGACCGTGGCCGCGTTGACGTCGTTGTGGACCGTCACCGGGCAGTCCAGCGCCGCCTCGATCGCGGCGCGCATCCGCACCTCAGGGGCGCCCGGGATGTCGGCGTACCCGATCGTGTCGGTCTCGGCGTCGTACGCGCCCGGCACGGCGACGTGCAGCGCGGCGATCCGTCCCTTGTCGATCCCGGCGTCGGCGGCGGTCCGCTCCAGCAGGTCGAGCACCGCGCGGTCGAGCGGAACGGCGGTGAAGTCGATCCTGCGCGTCGACGAGGCCCGTTCGCGCCCTTTGAGGTCGCGGACGGCGACGGTGACGCCGTCGGGTTCGCGCAGCGTCACCGCGGCGGCGAACGCGTAGTCGGCGTTGACGGAGTAGACCTCGGCCCGCGGCCCGACCTGCTTGGCCGTGCTGCGCCCCAAGGTCACCGCGAGGCCGGCCTCCGACAGCCGCAGCATCACCTGGGAGGCGGTGGGCTTGGCGAGGCCGGTCAGCTTGCGCAGCTCCACGCGCGTCAGCGTGCCGTTCTCCAGCAGGTGGTAGAGCGCGGCGCGCTCGTTGATGGTGCGCAGCAGGTGCGAGGAGCCGGAGGGGACCGGCGAGTCCGGTGGGCCGTTGGTTCGCATGGGCGCCCTTCGTCGGTGTGCCCCGGTGACACGCCGTGATCGGCCCGGGGCTCGCCGAGCATTCTATCGGCGCCGCCGAGTCGGTAATGACGCCTGACCATTGATGCGGCTCCCCCGGGAGCGCGAGGGCCGCGAAACCGACAATATTGATCTTAATGGATCTATTGACTGTGATTCGGACTCGCCGTAGGGTGTCCAATAGATAGTAAAACTGTCTAACTATTGAGGAGGAGTACATGGCGTTCCCACCCCGACCCAAGCGGCTGCTGAGCCTGCTGGCGGTCCTCGCCGCCGTCGCGATCATCGGCCCGCTCGGCGTCAACGCCGCTTCGGGCGACCAGGTCGCCGAAGACCCCGCCCCGACCGCGGAGGCCGTCGGCCCCGCCGCCGAGCACGGGCAGCTGTCCGTGTGCGGCACCAGGCTCTGCGACGAGTCCGGGAACCCGGTCCAGCTGCGGGGCATGAGCACCCACGGCCTCCAGTGGTACTCCCAGTGCGTCAACGACGCCTCCCTGGACGCCCTCGCCTACGACTGGGGCGCCGACATCGTGCGCCTGTCGATGTACATCCAGGAGGACGGCTACGAGACCGACCCCGCGGGCTTCACCGCCCGGATGCACGAGCTCATCGACGAGGTGACCGCCCGCGGCCAGTACGTCATCGTGGACTGGCACATGCTCGACCCCGGCGACCCCCACTACAACCTGGAGCGCGCCGAGACCTTCTTCGCCGAGATCGCGAGCGAGCACGGCGACCAGGACAACATCTTCTACGAGGTCGCGAACGAGCCCAGCGGCGTCTCGTGGTCGCGGATCAAGTCCTACCACGAGGCGATCATCCCCGTGATCAGGCAGCACGACCCCGACGGCGTCATCCTCCTCGGCACCCCCGACTGGTCCTCCCTCGGCCTCTCCGGCGGCACGAACGAGCAGGAGGTCGTCAACGACCAGGTGAACGCGTCGAACATCATGTACACCTTCCACTTCTACGCGGCCTCGCACGACGACTACTACCTCGACGGGCTCGCCCGCGCGGCCGACGAGATCCCCATGTTCGTCACCGAGTTCGGCACCCAGAACTACTCGGGCGAGGGCGCGAACGACTTCGCGATGTCCCAGCGGTACCTCGACCTCATGGAGGACAAGGGCATCAGCTGGGTCAACTGGAACTACTCCGACGACCACCGCTCCGGCGCGGTCTTCGAACCCGGTACCTGCCCCGGCGGCCCCTTCACCGGGACCGCCAACCTGAAGGAGGCGGGGGAGTGGATCCGCGACCGGATCCGCGAGTAGCCCCGCATTAGGACGCCGCGGGCGGTCCCGGGCGCAGATGCCTCCAGCCCAGGACCGCCCACCAGGCCATGACCGGCAGGTGGAGCAGGTAGCCGACCTGTTCGAGCTCCGGCGACGGTCCACTCGTCCCCGCCGTCCACGGCACCGCGACCGCGGCCAGGCCCGACACGGCGGCGGCGGCCCCGGCCCAGCGGAGCCGCTTCGCCTGGGCCGCAGCGCTTGCGACCGTGGCCGCGACCCACAGCAGCCCCGCCAGGTTCACCGTCCACTTGGCCGTGAGCAGCACCGCCTCGGCCGCCGCGACCGAAGGCTCGGCCGGACCGCCCGCCAGCTGGGTCACCGCCAGGTTCCCCGCGTCGTGGAGCAGGCCCGCCGCCCCGGCCAGCGCCAGCAGTCCGGCCGCCACGAGCCCGGTGAACCGGCCCGCCGCCGCCGCGATCACCGCCATGACCAGTCCGGCGCAGGCCAGTGCGAGCCAGCCGATCACGTCCAGTCCCAACTCGAGCAGATGCAGCCCGACGCGGTCGTCCACCGCGGCGAGCGTCCCGGCCGTGTCGTCGGGATTCAGGGTGAGCCCGGCCGGTACGGCGATCGCCGCCCCGGCGATCATGAAGGCGATCGCGGCGGACAGCAGCGCGCCCAGCGGCCGGGCCATGGCATGGTGGTCAGTGAGGGTCATGCGGCGACGCTAGAACCCTGACGCAGGGGGAAGGTCAAGCCGGAAGGGGCGCGATCATGTGGCGGATCGGGCAGCTCGCGCGGATGGCCGGCGTCTCCGACCGAACCCTGCGCCACTACGACCGGATCGGACTGCTCCCTCCGGCCGCAGTGGACGCCGCGACCGGCTACCGTTGGTACGGCACCGCCGAGCTGATGCGGCTCGAACGCATCCGCGGCCTGCGGCGCCTCGGATTGTCGCTGCGGCAGATCGACGAGATCGTGGACGCCCCCGACGCGCAGCTGCGGCAGATGCTCGGCGAGACGGTCGAGACCCTCCGCCGCGACATCGCCGCCATGAACGCGGCCGTGTCGGCGGCCGAGGACCGCCTCGCCGTCCCGAGCACGATCCTCCCGCAGGAGGCCCGCGCCGAAGAACGGCGCCTGCGCGTGCGCCGGCTCCACGTCGACCACCCGTCCGAACTCGCCGCCGCATGCGAAGACGCCCCCGACATGCTGCTGACCTGGCTCACCGGGCGCCCGAGCGGGGGATTCGACGCCGCGGTCGCCGTCCGGTCCGGAGGCGACCGGCTCACCCTGCCCGCGCGCCGAGTCGTGCGGGCCGTCGTGGCGCCCGAGCACGGTCTCGTCCGCGCCGGTCAGGACCTCTTCGACTGGCTCCGCCGGCACGGCCTCGCCGTCTCGGGACCCACCCTCGAAGAACACCTCGTGGACGGCGACGGCGGCGCCGCCACCGTCCTGGAGATCCCGGTCGAGCGCCGGTCCCCGGCGGTCACCACTGGGCGATGCTGAAGGCCGCCAGGAAGCCGAGCACCGCGATCAGCCCGGTCCACAGCTGCGCGTTCTCGAACGCCTCCGGGATCATCGTGTCGGTGATCATCGCCAGGATCGCACCGGCCGCCAGCGCCGTGATCGCCGCGAGCAGGTCATCGGGCGCGTCCCCCAGGAACGCGTAGCCCGCCGCCGCCGCGAGCCCGCTGGCGATCGCGATCGCGCTCCACAGTCCGAAGACGTACGCCCGGCCGCGCCCCGCGCGGCGCATGCCGGCGGCGCTCGAGAGCCCTTCGGGGACGTTGCTGACGAACACCGCCGCGACGGTCGCGGCGCTGACCGGGCCGCCGCCGAGGAGGCTCGTGCCGATGACGATCGACTCGGGGACGCCGTCGAGCAGCGCGCCGAGCGCGATGGCCGTGCCCGAACCCGGCTTGTCGGCCTCCTGGGCCTGCTGGAGGCCCGAGCGCTTGCGGTGCCGCGCGCCGCGGCGCGCCAGGGCCACGTTCGACAGCGTGTAGGCCAGTGCCCCGGCCACCGCGCCGAACGCGGTCGGCAGGAGGCCGCCGCGCTCGTTCGCGTCGGCGATGAGGTCGAACGACACCGCCGAGAGCAGTACGCCCGAACCGAACGCCATGATCCCCGCGATCACCTTCTGCGGCACCCGGACCAGGTACCCGACGAGCGCACCCGCCACGAGGGCCCCGCCCGCGAGCAGGCCCCACGCGCCCGCGCTCAGCCAGCCGGGCACGGCCCGGACCCTGCTGCGGCGGCTCGCGGTTCCATCATGGACGCCAGTCTAGGGTGTGTTCGGGAATCCCGGGCGGCCGTTGTCCGGCCCGTTCGCCCGTTCGCCGGGGATTCCCGAGCACGCCCTAGGCCGCGGACCGCGCTCTCCGACCGATTCGGCGACGATGCCCAGGCGCGCACCGTCGTTGCTAGCATCGTCCACATGACAGGCTCCTCCGCCGACGGCAAGCGGCGCTTCCTCGTCCAGCACGACTACGGCATGGGCGCCCTCCTGTGGTGGATCGATGCCCGCTCGGCCCGCGAGATCCTGGAGACGTTCGCGGAGGTCGAGGTCGTCGAGAACGCCGAGAGCATCGAGCGGGCGCTGGCCGATTCGCTGGAGGTCGTCGACGTCGATGCGGCCGAAGTGGTCGCGGGCCTGTCGCGCCGGCCCTCCGAGCAGCGCGATCACCCCGACTTCGGCAAGCTCGCCGGCCGTCCCGTGGTGCACCTGCGGCGCCCGCCCGCTCCCGAGTTCGGCGACCGGAGCGTGTACTTCTTCGAGGTCGAGTCGGACGGGCGGCGCCTGCGCCAGGTCGAGATCGGCGAGGACGGCGTCGCGGTCAAGAGCACCCCGGACGACTGGCTGTTCGATCCGCCGGTGGTGGACCTCTTCGCGCCCGAGACGGCGGCCTGGGAGATCGGCCGGGACGAGTTCGAGGCGGCCTGGCGCACCGCCGCCCCCATGCCCTCGGACTTCTGAGCGGCCACCCCTTCATGAGCAGGGCATTCGCCGTGTCAGCGGCGGTGTCAGCGCTGCGTCAGGGCGGTGTCAGTCCGGTCTTCGATAGTTGCCTCATCGAGAACGAAGGCACACCGACACCGCGAAGGAACACATCATGGGCATCGACCTCACCGCCGCCGACCAGATCACCATCCGCACCGCCGCTTACGGAGCCGTCAGCCTCATGTCCGCGGCCGGCATCGCCGGGTCGGCCCACAAGATCGCCACCGACGCCTCCCTCGCGCTGGTGGCCGCCACCGGAACCGTGGGCCATGTCCTGGCCGACGCGAAGGGCGTCAAGTTCAAGGGCAAGTCCACCGCCGCGCTCGCCGACCAGGTGCTGCCGGCGATCACCGAGTCGGTGAAGCTGCTCGAAGCGCACGACCCGGCCGAGGCGGAGAACTTCCGCTCGACGATCACCATCGCCATCGGGGCCGCCAACCGCGCCCACAAGGGCGAGCCGAGCCCGGTCATGGCCGAGATGATCCGCAAGATCACCGAAGCGCTCGACGCCTGAGCGCGATGATCGACGCCGCCGCGCCGCCGAAACCCCCCGGGGCTTCGGCGGCGCGGCGGCGTTCGCGCCTCAGTCCGATCGCTTCCCGGTGGCGGCCTCGACGGTGCCGATCAGCTCTGCCGCCGCCACGGGGTCGAGGCGGCGGCCCGGCAGCGGCCGGGCGGACTTCGGGTGGCGGTTGCGGTTCTCCATGAGCCGCACGTTCTTCAACGTGAGCACGCCGTTCGGGTTGGGGGCCGACGGATCGGGATTGGGGTCGGTGTCCGCGAGCAGCCAGCCGCCGGGGACCTGCCGCGTCAGGCACCAGATCCGCTTCGTCTGCGCCTCGGGCGACAGCAGCGGCTGCCTCCAGCCGATGTGCTCCTCAATGGACGCGTAGGTGGCGGTGGCCCCGTCGAAGCGCTCCAGGCGGCCGGTGGCGAGTTCGGCCTCGGTGAACCCGGCGGCCGGGCGACCGAGCTGGTCGAACGGCTGGAGGACCTCGTAGTCGCCCAGCAGGCGGGCCCAGGCGGGCGTGTCCTCGCCGAGGAGCGCCGGGTGCGCGACGCGGATCGGGCCCTCGGGCGTGAAGTCGCGGTCGTGCACGTCGGCGAAGCCGCCGTCCTCGGCGACCCGGAAGCCCTGGCCCGCGAACCAGACCAGGCGCCTGGCGAACGGATGCACCAGCGGGTGCGCGAGCAGGACCCGGAAGTCCTCGAGCGACCAGGTGCGCCCCTTGACCATCGCGTCCCGGAGGCGTTCGATCTGCTGCTCCGCGGTCGTCTCGACGGCCTTGACGAGCTTCTTGTACCGGCTCGCGGCGTCCTTCGCCAGCGCCGCGTCGTCGTGCACGCCGGCCTTGGGCAGGCGTGCCCGCTCGCGTCCGGTCTCGTCGGTCAGCCGGGGTGCGAGGAGGTGGTCGAACCTGAGGTGGAAGCGGCGGTCGCCGTAGTCGAACGTGAGGGTCTCGGGATCGGTGACGCCGTGGTCGGGGACGAGGCGGTCGGCGTACGTCTCGAAGTCGAGGCCGCGCGCGGCGGCGAGCCGGTCGGCGAGGACGCGGGCGCGCTCGGCGACCGTGTTCGAGTACACCGGCAGGGCGAGTTCGCGCAGGTACGCGAACGCGTTGTCCGTGCCGATGTGCGCGAGCACTTCGACGCCCAGGAGCGCCCGGTCGGCCTGGCTCCGGCCGGGCCAGGTGGTCACGAGCGGGCCGAGCGCGGCCGCGGTGGCCTCGTCGCCGAAGGACCCGAGCTGCTCCACCGCCCAGGAGTCCTTGCTCGGGGCCTCGGATCGGAGCCAGAGTTCGAAGAGCGCCAGTGAGAACCGGTTGAGCGAGTCGTGCTCGCAGTGTTCGGCGTAGAGCTCGACGCCGGGGAACGGCAGCCGCGGCGACCACAGCGACAGGGCCCTGACGAGGTGTTCGACCGAGGCGAGCGGCAGTGCGGTGCCCTTGCCGCGCAGCATGACCGGCGGGAGCATCGACAGGTCGACCCAGGAGCCCGGTTTGGAGGGCGGGCCGTTCAGCGGCACATGCGGGTGCACCGCGAGGATGTCGCGGAGTCTCGCGGCCGCCTCGGGTCCGAACGGCTCGGCGGCCTGGAGCACGGCTTCGGCGCCGAGTCGCCGTCCGAGGTGGCGCAGGGCCGCCTCGCCGCCGGCGCGTTCGCGCTTGTCGCCGCCGAGCGCGCCGGGGACGAGCAGCGGTACCGCTTGCGCGCCGTGGCGGTCGAGCCAGTCGGCGGCGTGGGCCCGCGCGGATTTGAGCCGCGCGAACCAGTCGGCGGCGAGCGCGGCGGCCGCGGCGCTGCGGATCGGGACGAGCGCGTGCGCGTACTTCGGCGAGTCCTTCATGCGGGCCATGGCGGTGTCGGCGGCGGCCGCGTCGCCGTGGGCCAGCCGCGCCCAGAGGCGGTCGGCGAAGCCGAGGCCGTAGTCGGCGGGGTCGTCCCAGTAGGTGTCCGCGTCCCAGGACGCGTACTCCGGTTCGATCGCCAGGGCCCGCTCGTATTCGCCCTCGCCCCAGACGATCACGGTCCCGCCGGGCGCTTCGAGTCCTTCGAGGGGCGGTTCGGCCTTGCGTCGCTTCCGCTCGGCCCACGGGGGCGACCAGAGCGCCTCGGGCAGGTCTTCGGCGCGCGCGACGGGCCGGGACGACTCGGAGAGGATCCCGTCGAGCTTCGCCCGCTCGTCGTCACCGAGCCCTTTGAGGACGTCGTCGAGCGGGACGCCGTCCTGGCGGAGCGCGCCCAGCAGCCGGGCCGCGTCGGCGCTCGAGAGTCCGCTCGCGCGTTCGGCGGCGGCGCGCGCGAAGCGCGCCGGGAAGCGCAGGGCCGACCGGCGGAGTCCGGCGAGGACCTCCGGTTCGCCCACGTGCTCGACGAGCAGGCGCGCGGCGTCGTCGCACGGGAGCAGCGCGACGCCCTCGTACAGCAGCGAGCGCTGCTTGAACTCGAGGCCCTTGCGGCCCAGGGCGGTCGCGAACAGCGGCAGGACCTCGGCGCCGAGGTTCCCGACGAGTTCGGCGACCACGCCGTGCCGCACGCTCGTGCTCGTGAACCGTTTGGCCCCGAAGCGCCGCACGTGGTCGGGTTCGCTGACCGACGCCCAGACCAGCGGTTCGACCGTGACATCGGCGGGCACGGCGCTGCGCTCCTCGCAGGCCTCGGCGACCCAGGCGGTCTCGTCGGGCAGGAGCACGGCGGCGGCGAGCCGCTTGACCGGCGTGTCGCGGTGCCCGGCGGCCATGGCCGCGACCCGCTCGTACTCGTCGGGACCGGCCGCCGCGACGGTGGACCGCGCGATGGCGAGGGGTCCGTCGCGGTCGTCGAGGTACACCCATTTGAAGCCCATCGGTTCGCCCGGCACCACGGTGGGCAGCCGTTCCGCTCCCTGGTCCGGATCGTCGTACCACCGGAAGTCGATGCTGAGGTCTTCGATGAGGGCGCTCACGGCGAACGCCGGGCCGTGCTCGGTCAGCCAGGCGCCGAACAGCTCGCGGCCGACGCGGGCCCGCTTCTCGACGCCGTCGAAGTTCGCGCCGCGGTAGCCGTCGGTGAACCTGAGCAGCGTGGCGACGGCCCCGGCGCCGACCGGGTTCGCCTCCCCGGCCAGGTGCGCGAGCGCGGCCCGGGCCAGGTCCGGGTCCGCTTCGGGGCGTTCGAGAGCGGTGGTGAGCGCTTCGCGCGCGGCCGCGACCCGGGCGGCGACGTTCGCCGCCGCCTCCGGGCCCGCTTCGAGAGAGGACCGGACCCCGTTGCCGCGCCTGGGCAGCACCAGCTTCGTCCACGACGCCGGGAGGACGACCTGGTCCTGCGGCGCGGCAAGGGTTCTGCTCATGGGGATCCTCCACCTGGCGACGGTTTCCCCGCGATCATAGAGACGGGGTGCGACGCCGCTCCCGTCACGTGCGGCGCAAACGCTCCCGGCCCGGTGGGCCTCGAACACGGGGCGGACCTGCTCAGGCGGCCGACCGCATCAGCGCGGGCCCGGGCCTCATCACGGCGGTGGCCCCCCGCTTAGGGTGTCGTTTCATTGGGACTGACGGGGAGTGCTCCGGCTCGGGGCTCGCTTCGGCGTGAGCTCGCGGAAGCGATCAGCGGAACCGGTCCGGTCGGCAGCCGGCGAGTTCGGGAGCCGTCAGCCCGGTGAGGATCTCCTCGGCGGCGAGGCGACCGGCCGCGGCGGCCAGGGTGATCGCCGAGTGCATCACGGTGACGTACAAGCCTCGGGTGCCTGCGGGGCGGCCGATGATCGGCTCCCCGTCGGCGGGCATCGGGCGCCAGCCGATCTCGGCGGAGACGATCTCCGTGCCGTCCGCTCCAGAGAACGAAGCGGCGAACCGGTCGCGGACACGTCGGGCGGTCTCGAGCAGCGCGGCCTGGTCCGTCTCGCCGCGGTACTCGGTGGGGGACAGGACCGTGCCGTCGGTGAGCTGCCGGACCTCCAGGGACGGCGTCGCGACGATCGTCCGGACCAGGCCCGGTGTGGCGCGCAACCGGACCAGGACGGCCGGCGACGACTCGACGGGCATATCGACACCGATCCCCGAGCACAGGGCGACCGTGCCGGTCCCGGCGGCCAGGATCACGGTCTCAGCGCTGACGACTCCGGCGGTCGTCTGGACACCGTTCACCGCGTTCCCTTGGCGGACAAGGGAAGTCACCGACACCCCTGTCAGCAGCCGCGCGCCCCGGTCCCGCGCGGCGGCGACCAGGAGATCGGTCGTCGCGACCGGATCGAGCGCCGCGTCCTCCGGGCGGTGGACGGCCGCGGCCGGAGGATCGAGCAGGTGCGGCTCCAGCGCGCGGACGTCGTCCGTGCGCGGTCCCGGGGTCTCGTCGCCGCTGATGATCGAACCCGACCACCGGATCGACAGTTCGGGAAGCTCCGCCTCCAGCCGCCGGTACTCGTCCAGCGCGAGACATCGCAGGGGCGCCGAGGGCAGGCCGCCGGTGAACGGCAGTCCGATCCAGGCGAACGAAGCGCGGGTGGCGCCCGAACCCGGCAGACCCGCATCGATCAACGTGACGGGTCGGCCGCGCCCGGCCAGGTGGTACGCCAGTGACGCCCCGACGATGCCGGCGCCCACCACGACAATGCTTCCTTCGGCCATTCGAGTGTTCTATCAGTTGCGGCACTGGCGCGAAAGCGAGTATCGGCGGGCATGGGACCGGTTTCGAGCTCGACGGTCACCGGGCTGCTGGTGCGGCGCGCGGACTCACGCGGGTTACCGGATAGTAGTGTGGGGGCGCCCCCGGTCCCACACGAACAATGAGGTTCTGCCATGCGCGGTCGCGTTCTCGATCTGCCCCATCGGCCCTGGGCCGCGGCCGGACTGCTGCTGTTGCTGACCGCCCTCGGCGTCGCCAACTGGTCGATCGACGCCTCCTCTCCCGAACCCGCCCCCGCCGACGCCCCCGAGGACGCGTTCAGCGCCGACCGCGCCTGGGAGACCGTGGAGGCCATGGCCGTCGAGCCGCACCCGATGGGCACGCCGGAGAAGGACCGGGTCCGGGACCTGCTGGCCGCGGAGCTGTCCTCGCTCGGCTTCGACGTCGAGGTCCAGACCGAGCTGGCGACCGACGCCGGGGACGGCGACGGCCTGGTCCGCTTCGGCGTCGTGGACAACATCGTCGCCACCCTTCCCGGCACCGACCCCACCGGCGCCGTGCTGCTGACCTCCCACTACGACTCGGTGCCCTCCGGGCCGGGCGCCGCCGACGCCGCCTCCGGCGTCGCGGCCATCGTCGAGACCGCGAGGGCCCTCAGCCTCGAAGGGCCGCAGCGCAACGACCTCGTCGTCCTGCTCACCGACGGCGAGGAGATGGGCCTGTTCGGCGCCGAGGCCTACGCCAGGTCCCACCCCGCGGGCGACACCCCCACGGTGGTCTTCAACCTGGAGGCGCGCGGCGTCTCGGGGCCGTCGCTGATGTTCGAGACCTCCGCCGACAACGCCGCCCTCATCGACCTGTTCGCCGACGCCGCACCGCATCCGCACGGCGACTCCTCCGCGATCGAGGCGTACCGCCAGCTGCCCAACGACACCGACTTCACCCGCTTCCACGAGGCCGGCTACATCGGACTCAACAACGCCTTCATCGGCGGCGCCTCCTGGTACCACTCGCCGTACGACGACACCGAACACCTCGATCCGGCCAGCCTCCAGCACCACGGCGAGAACACCCTCGGCACCGCGCGCGAACTCGTCGGCATGGACCTCGCCTCGCTCGAATCCGACCGCGACCAGACGTTCTTCGGCTTCTTCGGCCTTCTCGTCCACTATGACGAGGGCTGGAACCTTCCGGTCGCGCTGATCGGCTTCGCCGCCGCCATCGCGGCCGCCGTGATCGCCCGCGTCCGGCGCCTCCTGAGCCTGCCGCGCCTCGCCCTCGCCTTCGCGTCCTTCGCCGTGCCGGCGGCGCTCGCGGGGGCGGCGGCCGTGGGCCTGTGGCCCGCGCTCCAGGCCGTGCGTCCGGGCTACGCCGACACGTACGGGCTCCTGTTCGACCGCACCTGGTACTACCTGGCGATCCTGGTCTTCGGCCTCGCCCTCGTCGCCGCGTGGTACGTCGCGTTGCGCCGCAGGCTCGGCGAGGCCGCCCTCGCGCTCGCGCCGCTGCTGTGGCTCGCCCTCCTCGGCCAGATCACGGCCTTCGCCGTCCCGGGACTGTCGTTCGTGTTCGCCGTTCCCGCGCTCGCGGCCGTCGGCCTGCTCGCGGCGATGCTCCTCGAACCGCGCTCACGGCCGTTCCGACTGCTCGGCTACGCGCTCTTCGCGATCGCGCTCGTCCCGGCCGTGGTCCAGTCGAGCTGGACCGCGAACCTCATCGAGGCCTTCGGCATGGAGCTCGCCGCCGTCCCGGCGGTGCTGATCGTCCTCTTCGCCGCCCCCGCGCTGCCGATCCTGACGATGTGGCGCCGCTACAACGGACCCGCCGGCCGCCTCGTGCCGGCCGCCGCAGCCCTGGCCGCACTGGCCCTGGTCGGCACCGGCCTGGCCGTCGACCGGTTCAGCGCCGAGCATCCCCGCCAGGCCTTCCTGTCCTATGTGCTCGATGCGGACACCGGTGCCGCCGCGTGGGTCTCCACCGACCACGACCGGTCCGAGTGGACCGCCGGCTACGTCACCGACGACGGCCTGGAGGACTCCGGCCTCCCGGCGGCCTACGTCGACGCCGCTCCCGCCACCGGCTTCGGGCCCGCCGCACCGCTCGCACTCGAACCGCCTGCGGCCGTGTACGAGTCGCGGACCGCTGAATCGGCGACCCTGCACGTCTCCTCGCCTCGCGGCGCGAACACCATGTGGCTGGCCGTCTACGGCGACCCCGAGCGCGCCGAGGCCGCGCTCGCCGACGGCACCGCCGTCGACGTTCAGGTCAGCCCGCCCGCCGAGCCCGGCGATCCCAGCCTGATCTGGTTCTTCGACGTCCCGGAGGAGGGCTTCGCCCTCACCCTGCACGGCGACGCGGACTCGTTCGCGGTCACGGTGTTCGACCAGACCCACGGCATCGAGGGGATCGACGGCTACGCCGACCGCCCCGACGGCCTGATGCGCTCGCGGGACCGCCTGTCCGACACCGTGACCGTCGCGGCGGCCGCCCGGTAGCTCACTTGATGCCCGTGGTCGCCACGCCCTTGATGAGGAACCGCTGCCCGAAGACGAACACCAGGAACATCGGCAGCAGCGACACGACGCTCATGGCGAACATCGATCCGTAGTCCGAACTCGACTGCGCGTCCAGGTATCCCTTGAGCGCCACCGACACCGGCCACGACTCGGGGACCCGCAGGTACACCAGCGGCCCGAAGAAGTCGCTCCAGGTCCAGATGAACGTGAAGATCGCGGTGGTCGCCAGCGCGGGCGTGATGAGCGGCAGCGTGATCTGGGTGTAGGACCGGAAGTGCCCGGCGCCGTCGATGCGGGCGGCCTCGAACAGCTCCTTCGGCAGGCTCCGGATGAACTGCACCATCAGGAACACGAAGAACGCCTCGGTCGCCAGGAACTTCGGGACGATCAAGGGCAGGAACGAGTTCAGCCAGTTCAGCTCCTTGAAGATGATGAACTGCGGGACCATGAGCACCTGGAACGGGAGCATGATCGAGCCGAGCATGATCGCGAAGAGCAGGTTGCGCCCCCGGAACCGCAGCCGCGCGAACGCGTACGCCGCGAGCGAGCAGCTGACGAGGTTCCCGACGATCGCGCCGAGCGCGATGACCGAGGAGTTGAAGAGGAACACGCCGAACGGGTACTGGAGGTCGTTCCAGCCGTTGGCGTAGTTCGCGGCCGTCAGGTCGGTGGTGAAGATGCTGAGGTCGCGGAAGATGTCGCTGTTGGGCTTGAAGCTGGAGACGAGCAGCCACAGCAGCGGGTAGACCATGACGGCGCCGGTGGCGGCCAGGAGCGCGTGCTTGGCGATCGAGCGGGTCCGCCGCCAGGCGGTCCGCTTGCGCTCCAACGGGGTTCGGGCCTGCGGGAGGGCGGCCGTTTCAGTCGTCATAGAACACCCAGTACTTCGAGAGCCAGAAGTTGATCGCGGTGAAGGTGGCGACGACGATCACGAGGAACCAGGCCATCGCCGAGGCGTAGCCCATGTCGAGCTCGTTGAACGCCTCCTTGTAGAGCAGGAGCGTGTAGAACATCGTCGCGTCGCCGGGACCGCCCGTGCCGCCGGATACCACGTACGCCTGCGTGAACGCCTGGAAGGCGAAGATGACCTGGAGTACGAGGTTGAAGAAGACGATCGGGGTGAGCAGCGGCAGCGTGATGGAGAGGAACCGCCGGACGCGCCCGGCGCCGTCGATCGAGGCGGCCTCGTAGAACATCTCGGGGATCTGCCGCAGGCCGGCGAGGAAGATGACCATGGGGGAGCCGAAGGTCCACACGTGCAGGACGATGAGTGTCCACAGTGCGTAGTCGGGGTGGCCGATCCAGCCGGGCGCGTCGACGCCGAACCAGGCGAGCGCGCCGTTGACCAGGCCGTCCTTGCCGAAGACCTGGCGCCAGAGGATGGCGATGGCGACGGAGCCGCCCAGGAGACTGGGCAGGTAGAACACCGAGCGGTAGAACGGCAGGCCGCGCATGCCCTTGTCGAGGAGCAGCGCCAGCGCCAAGGCGAGGGCGAGCTGGAGCGGGACGCCCGCGACCACGTACACGACGGTGACGCGGAAGGAGTTCCAGAACCGCTCGTCCTGGAACATCGCGGTGAAGTTGGCCAGGCCGGTCCACTCGGGAGGCTGGAGCAGGTTGTAGTCGGTGAACGAGAGGTAGAGGGAGGCGACCATCGGGCCGACCGTGAGGCCGAGGAGTCCGATGAGCCAGGGGAGCAGGAACAGGTACGCGGCCTTGTTGTCGGGGTACTTCTCCTTGGCGCGGGGGGCGCCCTTCTTGCGGCGCACGGCGAGTTCGCGCAGTTCGCCCAGACTGCTCATGCCACCTCCTTCTCGCTTTTCGATCCGCCGTTGATCGACCATTGTGGAGTAAACGTTTTCACGGACAGATAGAGTATGACGGCCATCGATGTCTTCGTCAATACGGGCGCGTCCACTTTCCCTGCGTGCGGCGCTACGGTGCATGTGACCGGGCACATCCCTTAAAGGAAATTGTTTCCATTGCCGCGGAAGGCATGGGAATTGTTTCGTGACGGCAACCGGTGCCATTGATATTGACAGCCTTCGCTATGAGTGCTAATTTCCCGCGCAAGCGGTTGCAGCCACCGGCAGGCTCGACCGACTCGGACGGCCCCTCGCCCGTCCGGATCAACGGCAACCCGGTG
Organism: Glycomyces harbinensis; assembly: GCF_900101745.1. Taxonomy (GTDB): domain Bacteria; phylum Actinomycetota; class Actinomycetes; order Mycobacteriales; family Micromonosporaceae; genus Glycomyces; species Glycomyces harbinensis. Next base: position 109,274 of record NZ_FNAD01000013.1, read on the forward strand.
GCTCGCCACCACGACAACGAAAACGAGGCGCAATGACGCGTACAGCACGCTCGCGCGCGGCCGTCGGATCCATCGCCGCATCGGCGCTCCTCCTGGCCGGGTGCTTCGGCTCCGGCGGCGGAGCGGCGGGGGAGTACGACCCCGACGAGGAGATCGAACTCGAGATCTCCTGGTGGGGCGACGACGACCGCGCCCGCCTCTTCGGCGAGGTCATCGACCTGTTCGAAGCGGAGCACCCCAACATCACCGTTGTCGAGACGCCCGTGGGCGCACCCGACGACCTGTTCAACCGGCTCGCCACCGACTTCGCAGGCGGCGGCGACACCGCCCCCGACGTCTTCGCCCTCGGCGGCGCCAAACCCCAGGAGTACGGCGAACTCGGCGCCCTGCTCGACCTCGCCACCGTCGAAGCCGAGCTCGACACCGCCGACTACCCCGACTTCTCACTCACCAGCGCCCTTGTGGACGACACGCTCTACGGCCTGCCGACCGGCGGCAACGCCACCGCCGCGTTCGTCAACGCCGACATCTTCGCCCAGGCCGGCGTCCCCGTCCCCGAGGAGGGCTGGACCTGGCCCGACCTCGTCGCCGCCGCCTCCCAGATCGGCAGCGCCGGACTCACCAACGCCGCGGGCGACTCGATCTACGGCATCGACCTGCGCATCCAGGACATCCTGGGCACCTACGCCGCGCAGGTGAGCGAGGTCGGCATGTACGACTGGGACGGCGGACTCGGCGTCGGCGCCGACGAGATCGCCGGCTGGTACGACATCGAGTCCCAGCTCCTGGCCGGCGGCGGCCTCCCCGACCCGTCGATCGTCACCGCGAACTGGCAGCTCCCGCCCGACCAGCAGCCCTTCACCATCGGGCAGGCCGCGATCACCTTCGGCTACACCAACCTCATGACCGCCTACAGCGCCGCCGGCGACGTGCGGATGCTGCTCCCGCCCACCGACACCGACCTCTCCGGCGTCGCGCTCCTGCCCTCGGCCTACTGGTCGGTCAACGCCGCCAGCCCGCACCCGCAGGCCGCGGCCATGCTCGTCGACTGGTTCCTCCACGAGCCGGCCGCCGCCGAACTCATCCTCGACACCCGCGGCGTCCCGTTCAGCCCCGCGACCCTGGAAGTCGTCACGCCGCACCTGGAAGGACCCGCGGTCACCGCCGCCGACTACGTCGAGCGGATCTTCGACGAGGGCGTCGTCGCCCCGCCGCAGCCCGCGGGCGGCTCGATCATGAACGAACTGTCGCAGCGCATGGAGACCGAAGTCCTCTTCGGACGCATGTCGCCCGACGAGGCCGCCGCCCAGTGGGCCGAGGAACTCGGCGCCGCACTCGAATGACACCGGTCGGGACGGGCGGGCCGACCGCCCGTCCCGAACACCCGCGAAGCACCCCGAGAAAGGCCACCGTGGACAAGCCGATCGACGCGGCCCTGACCCGCCTGCGCGACAACGACACCGCACGCCGCGCCGGACTCGCCGGCTCCGCACTCGGGACCGAACTCGCCGCCGCGGGCATCGGCTTCGCCGCCGTCGGCGGACCGCTCGAAGACCGCTGGCACCGGGCCCTCACCGAACTCGCCCAATGCATCCGGCCGCGCGAAGGCGCCCCGCCCGTCCTCAACGAGGGCGGCGTCTACCACGGCACCTGGATCGAGAGCACCGGCACCGTCAACGCCGAAGTCCTCGCCCGCTTCGCCCCCGGCGTCGCCCGCGACACCCATCTCCTGTTCGCCGACCACCAGCGCGGCGACGGCATGATCCCCTACAAGGTCACCGACGCCGGGCCCGCGTTCAGCCAGATCCAGATCGTCACCCCGCTCGCCCGCACCGTCTGGCACCACCACCGCCTCACCGCGGGCGACCCCGGCTTCCTCGAGCGCATGTACCGCGCGATGGCGCGCTACGACGACTGGCTCGTCCGCTTTCGCGACACCCGCGGCACCGGCGGCGTCGAAGCCTTCTGCGCCTTCGACACCGGGCACGACCTCTCACCCCGGTTCTGGTTCGCGCCCGACCGCGCCTTCCGCGGCGACGCCCGCCGCTGCGACCCGGACTCGCCGACCCTCCCGTACGTCGCCCCCGACCTCACCGCCAACGCCGCCTGCCAGCGCTCCTACCTCGCCCGGATCGCCGAAGCCCTCGGCGAGGACCCCGATCCGTGGCGCCGCAAGGCGAACCGGTCGATCGAAGCGCTCTACGAGCAGTGCTTCGACGAGGACGACGGCACCTTCTACGACCGCGACCGCAACGGCGCGCACGTGCGCGTTCGGTCTGACGTCCTCCTGCGGGTCCTCGCCTGCGAGATCGGCGACGCGGCGTTCTTCGAGCGGGCACTGCGCGACCACCTCATGAACACCCGGAAGTTCCTGTCGCACTTCGGGTTCACCTCGCTCGCCATGGACGATCCGCGGTTCGACGCCGACGCCTCCCGCAACTCCTGGGGCGGGCCCGTCAACCTCCTGTCGATGCTCCGCGCCCCGCAGGCCTTCGAGCACCACGGGCGCGCCGCCGAACTGGCCGTCGTCGCCGCGCCGGTGCTGGCCGCTCTGGCGGCCGCCGACCGCTTCCCGCAGTGCCTCGACCCCTGGTCGGGCGCACCGGGATTCACCTCGGTGTACTCGCCGTCGATCCTGTGGTTCCTCGACGCGGTCGAACGCGGCTTCGGCATCCTCCCGCGCCCCGGCGGCGAGGTCTGGTTCACGGGCCTGCCGCCGACGCGCCTCGACCACGACGCCGCGGCCGAGGCCACCGCCTATGCTCGGCGCATCGGCGGCGCGGACTACACGCTCGCGGCCGACGACGGGCGCGTCGAGATCCACCGCGAGGGCGTCCTCCACCTGGCGTTCCCGAGAGGCTGGCGCATCGTCATGAGCCCTGAAGGGACCGTCCGGGCCGTGGTCGGCATGAGTCCGCGGCCGGTGACCGGGGACCTCGAATCGCATGGCGGCGAGGCGGGAGCCGACGCGCTCCGCCTCACGATCGGACCGAACGAGCGCGTGGAGCTCGACGATCGCGGCGCGGTCACGAGCCGGACCGCGGCCGCCTTCGTCCCGCCCGGCTTCGGCTGAAGGACGTCAGCGCACCCGCACCGCACCGGGCTGGATCTCCACGGTGAAGCCGGTGGTCTCCCCGAAGTCCTCGCCGTCGATCTCCAGCACCCGCGGCTGCGACAGCGAGACCGAGAGGCGCTTCGCCCTCGCGTGCGTCGTCGTGTCGGCGCTCTGCGCGGGCTCCTCCTTCTTGCCCAGGAACCTGCGGATGCCGTTGTCCCACACGTAGGACCGCAGCGTGTCGAGCCACTCGCCCATGCCCTCGGCGCTCAAGAGGAGGAGGTCGAGCTCCCCGTCGGTGGGGTCCGCGTCGGGCAGGAGCGTGACGCCGCCCTGGAGCGTCCCGATGTTGCCGACCATGAACGTGTGCCCGGAGGCCCGCTCGGACTCGCCGCCGTCGACCGCGATGTCGAACTCGACCACCGCGCTCGCGTCGAGGGCGCGGCCGAGCGACTCCACATAGGCCAGCCAGCCGACCTTGCTCTTGAGGTCCTCGTCGGTCTCGGCGATCATGTGCGCGTCGATCCCGAACCCGGCCATGACGACGAAGGCCTGGCGCAGGTGCTCGCCGTCGACGTCGGCCTCGATCCAGGCGAGGTCGACCGCGCGCGACTCGCCGCCGAAGGCCCGGGCGAGCGCGCCGGCGGTGTCGTTGACGGCGATGCCGAGATTGCGCGCGAGGAGGTTGCCGGTGCCCTGCGGGACGATCACGAGTTCGGCCGCGGTGTCGTCGCGGGCGAGCCGCTCGGCGACGGCGCGGACGGTCCCGTCGCCGCCGACCGCGACGACGACGTCGGCGCCGGCGGCGAGCGCCTCGTCGGCGGCGCCGACACCCGGGTCCTCGACGCTGGTCTCATGCCAGGTGAGCCCTGCGGCGGCGGCCTCCTCGGGCAGGGCCTGCTCCAGGTCCTCCCGCGAGGCCTTCGAAGGGTTCCATACGATTGCGATCCGGCTCTCGGCCACCAGGTTCTCCTTTTCGCGCACGAACGCGCAATGTCCCTCGGGGACCGTGAGCGTACCGCCCGGGACCCTTCCCTGGCGCGAAGGCGCCCCCGGCGGCGGGGCCGCCGGGGGCTGTGAGGAGTCGATGATGCCCGGTCCGGCATCGTCGGAGGGTCGGTTACAGGTCGACCACCCTGCCTCCCAACGTCACCGTCAGGACGCCGCCGGAGCCGAAGCTCCAGCCGAGGCCGCCGCCGTAGTTCGAGCATCGGGACCCGTTCGAGCCGGAGTCCCACTGGTTCGAGCTGTCGGTGTTGCCCACGATGCGGTCGTTCGAGCCGCTGTCGCAGGAGGTGTTGCCGCGGAAGACGGAGCTGCCCGCGTCGAAGTTGAAGTTGCGCTCGCCGTTGCCGATGCTCAGGTTGTTCGAGATCGTCATCGAGCCGGGGTTCGAGTTGTAGGTGAACCCGTGCTTGCCGTTCTCGAACGCGATCGACCGCACGACGGTGTGGTCGACGGCGATGTCCTCGCCGCCGAGCTTGAAGCCGTTGCGGTCGCCGTTGCCGGCCTGGCCGCCGTTGGAGAGCGTGCCGTTGTCGTAGGCCAGCGAGTCCTCGATGGTCACTTCACCGATGGGACCGGTGTCGTCCTTCGTGTACAGGTCCCAGCCGTCATCGATGTTGTTGTGCGCCACGCAGAACCGGAAGACGTTGCCGTCGCCCGAGGTGAGCTTTGCGGCGAAGCCGTCCGCGTCCTCGCCGTCGGAGTCGACGTTGTCGTGCGACTCCGAGCTCAGGACGAGGTTGTTCGCCGGCCACTCGCTGCTGGGCGCCCCCGCGGTGTAGCGCGCGATCTGGAGTCCCGTGTCGGCGTTGTGGCGCGTGACGACCCGCTCGATGACGTTGTTGCTGCCGCCGAGCAGGATGCCGTTGTCGCCCGCGTGCTCGACGACGATGCCCCGCAGGTGCCACCAGTCGCCGCCGATGGCGATGCCCCGGTTGGCGGTGTCCTCGGCCTGGGCCGAGAAGTTCAGCACGGGGGTCTCGCCCGAGTAGGCGAACAGCTCGGTGCGGTTGCCCGACGTGCCGTCGTTGCCCGGCGCGATGGCGATGGTCGAGGACAGGTTGTAGGTCCCGCCCCGCAGGTAGATCGTTCCGCCCGGCTCGATCCGCGTGATCGCCGAGGCGAGCGTGGTCGGGTCGGACTGGGTGCCGGAGGCCCCGGCGCTGCCGCCCGGTGCCGCGTAGAGCGTGCCCGCACTGGGGCCGGGGTCAGTGGGGTCCGGGTCGGTGGGATCGGGGTCGGTGGGGTCGGGGTCGCTCGGACCCGAGCCCGCGTAGGTCTCGAACTCGGTGATCCTCGGCGTGCCGCTGGCAGTGAGGATCACGAAGTTGATCTTCGTCAGCGAAGTGGAGGCGAAGTTGATGACGCCCGCGCCGGTGCCCGAGGCCAGGACGGCCCCGGTGTTGTTGTTGACCAGCTGCCAGGAGTCGATGTTGCCTTCGGTCCCGGCCGCTTCGCGGATGACCGCGGAGGACACGGTCGTGGCGCTGGACCACTTGACCGACACGCGTCCGGTGGTGCCGCTGGGCGACCAGTAGGTGCTCGCGTTCCCGTCGATGACGTTGCCGTAGCTGGTGCCGCTGGCCTTGCTGGTGCCGTCGGCGCCCGCCCCGAGGCTGAGGTTCGTGCCGCTGGGCTCCTCGGGGTCGGTGGTCGGCTCCTCGGGGTCGGTCGTGGGGTCGGTGGGGTTCTCCGAGGGCGTCTCCGCCGAGCAGTTCCCGTCCGAGACCTTCAGGCCCTTGTTGGCGCCCGCGGTCTCCGCCACGATGGACGGCACGCAGCCGGCCTGGTCGAGCGGGTACGAGTACGGGATGCTGATCGTGGTGGTGGAGGGCATGCTCGGACCCGCGGGGTAGTTCTCACTGCCCTCGCTCGACCAGGTCACGTTGTCGAGAACGTTCCCGCTGGTCTGCCAGGTCCCGCGCTCGTTGGTGTAGAAGGTGCCCAGCACGTCCTTCGAGTCCTCGAAGTAGTTGTTGTCCACCTTGGCCTTGCCCCCGGCGCGGGAGTTGATGCCCGACTCCACGATCCCCACATAGTGGTTGTTGTAGACGTGGGCCGTCCCGCCGCGCAGCAGCGGCACCCGGGAGTTCAGGTTCTGGTACAGGTTGTGGTGGTACGTGATGAAGCTGTTCGAGGTGTCGGACTCGCTGGAGCCGACGAGGCCGCCGCGCTCGGAGTTGCGCATGATGCTGTACGACAGGGTCACGTACTGGGTGTTGTTCTTCATGTCGAAGAGCCCGTCGTAGCCCTCCGCCTCACCGCCCGAAGCCTCCAGTGTGAGGTGGTCGGCCCACACGTTGCGGACGCCGTCCTCCATGCCGATCGCGTCGCCGCCGTTGGACGTGGGCGAGCCCGACTTCTTCACGTTCTTGACCGTGAAGTTCTGCAGGATGATATTGCTGGAATCGCGGATGTGGATGCCGATCTGGTCGAACACGGCGTTGCCCGTGCCGATGATCGAGACGTTGCTGATGCCCTTGAGCTCGATGACGTCGTCGGCGGTGTCGCAGCTGTCGCCGTCGACGGCGCTGGTGTTGCCGTGGTTGATGGTGCCGGACACCTGGATGATGATCGGGGTGTCGCTGGAGGCCCGGTTGCACAGGGCCGCGTGGATGGCGGTGCCGGTGCTGGCCTGGACGACCTGGCCGCCCGCGCCGCCGTCGGTGCCGCCGTTCTGGGTCGCGTAACCGGTGGCGCCGTTGGTCTGCGCGGACGCCGTGGTCATCGACAGCGCGACGCCGGCGACGACCACGGCCGCGGTGGCCAGCGCCGTCCCGACGCGTAGTACGAGTTTTCGTCTCATCGTTGAAACCTCTCGTGAGGGAGATATCGAGGTATTTCAATGAATCTAAGGCAAGGGCTTTCAGAGAGTCAAGGGAAATCTGCAACCGATTGCCTCAAAGTCGGGATTTCTCGTCCGCAGACTCCGGCGAACGCCGTGACGCAGTGCTCCCGGATCGGATGCCCGATCGCGGCCAGCGGTTGCTGCCGGGCCCTGAAGCGCCAGCTGAACCGGCCGGCCCGGGCCGCGCTCCTCAGGTCCGGAACGTCCGGCGGTAGGCGCCGGGGGCCACGCCCACGGTCTGCCCGAACTGGGCGCGGAAGTTCGAGACGCTCGGGAAGCCGGTCTGCGCGGCGATCCGCTCCACCGTGTGGTCGGTGGTCTCCAGCAGCTCCTGCGCGTGGCGGATGCGCACGCCGCCGAGCCACTGGATCGGGCTCTGCCCCGTCTCGGCGGCGAAGCGCCTGGTGAGCGTCCGGGCGCTGAGCCCGGCCGCCGCGGCGATGTCGGCGAGCGTGAGGCCGCGGTGCGCGTGCTCCTCGATCCACTGGAGGACGCGTTCGAGCGTCGCGGTCTGGTAGGTCGGCCGGTTGCGAAGGATGTACTGTCCCTGGCCTCCCGTGCGCTGCAAGGGGGTCACCGCGAGACGCGCGGAGTCGGCCGCCACGGCCACCCCGTAGTCGCGCTGCACGATGTGGAGGCACAGGTCCAGCCCGGCCGCGGCGCCCGCCGAGGTGAGGACGTCGCCGTTGTCGGTGTAGAGCACGTCCGGGTCGACGCGGGCGCCCGGGAACCTGCGGGCCAGCTCCTCGGTGCCCAGCCAGTGCGTGGTGGCGTCCCGGTCCTCCAGCAGGCCCGCCTCGCCCAGGCTGAACGCGCCCACGCAGATCGAGGCGACGCGGGAGCCGCGCGCCGCCGCGCCGCGCAGCGCCTCGAGCACCGCCGGCGAGGTCGGGCGGAGCGGGTCGTTGCGGCCCGGCACCACGATCAGGTCGGCCCGCTCGCACGCCTCCAGTCCGTCGTCGGCGGCGATGCGCAGCGGCCCGGCCGACACGACCGGGGCCTCGCCCGCCACGACGACCCGGTAGCCCGGCCGCCCGTCGGGCAGCCGGACGCGCCCGAACACCTCGACCGGCGTGGCCAGATCGAAGGGCAGCGAATCCTGGAGCGACAGCACCGCGACGGTATGCATGCGCCGATGCTAGCCCGTCCGACTGCGCTTCCGCCTCCACCGGGAGCCGTCCGGCCGCCGACGCGGCACTGGCCGGATACAGGAGGAAGTTGGCGAGGCAGCCACTGTCGATTCCGCGGACACCGGGCGAACATGGGGGCACCTCCACAGGGAAGGAACACCATGACCGAGACCCGCGCCCCATCCGAACGCCACGACCGCGGCCGCACCGCCGAAGGGACCGGCCGGTGACCGCGTTCCTGCTGTCCGTCCACGTCCTCGCCGCGATCCTGACCATCGGCCCGGTCGCCATCGCCGCCAGCATGTTCCCGCCCGCGTGGCGGGCCGCCGGCCAGGACCCGTCGCACCCGCGCAAGGCCGCCGTCGTCGCCGTGCTGCACCGCATCTCGCGGGTCTACGCGACGATCGGCGTCCTCGTGCCCGTGTTCGGCGTCGCCACCGCCGCGAGCCTCGGCGTCCTGACCGACGCATGGCTGATCGCCTCGATGATCCTCACCGCCGGGGCGGCCGCGATCCTCATCGCCCTCATCCTCCCGGCCCAGACCCGGGCCCTCGCGGCGCTCGACGACGAGCCCGCCGACGGCGTTTCGACCCGGATCGGCGGGCGCCTCGCGATGCACACCGGCGTCTTCAACCTGCTCTGGGCGATCGTCGTCGTCCTGATGATCTACCGACCCGGCTCGACGACGGGAGTCTGACCATGCAACCGCGCCGCGTGCTCCATCTCATCGGCACCGTCGAACTGGCGACGCTCGTCCTGATGCTCCTGAACCTGGCCACGGTCCACCACCCCGCGATCACCGGCGTCCTCGGCCCGGTCCACGGCCTCGTCTACACCGGCACCGTCATCGCCGCCGCGCTGCTGATGAACGGCAGGCACCGGATCTGGCTCCTGGCCCTGATTCCCGGTGTCGGCGGCCTGCTGGCCGCCCGCAGCACCCCGGCGCCCCAGGAGGCGCCCTGATGCCGCGGGCGAGGATCAGATCGTGTTCATGTACTGCTCGAAGGTCCCGTTGGCGGACTGGATGAGGCCCAGGACCTCTTCGAGGCGCTCGCGCGCCTGCTGGTACTGGCCGATCGCCTCGCCCGGAAGCGCGCTCGACGTCTCCTGAGTGGCCTCCATGCCGGAGGCCACCGCGGTCTCCAACTGCGACATCGACGCGCCGATCGCGCCGGACGCCTCGTTCGCCTGTTCGATCGCTGCCTGGAGCTGCGCCTTGATCTCTGCGGTACTGGCCATGAGCCGTGGTCCTTCACTGTTTCGAGGGTCGTTGCGCCACATGGTGGACACGGTCAACGGTAGCCGTGCGGCGGGAGCACGCCGCTGCGGGACACACGGGACGGCCTCAGGCGCCGGACGCCGCGGCGGCGATCACCAGCGCGGCGACCGGGGCGTACGCCGGATGCGGGTGCCACTCGCCGCCGCCCGCGCGGCCCGCCTCCCGGTCGGTGATCATCCGGAACAGCAGGGCCCGCAGGAGCATCTGCGGCCAGTCCGACCGCTCCGCACCCGCCAGGAGCGAGCCGCCGGCGCCGTGCCAGCAGAGCGCGTCGACCACCGCCACCGCCGCGGCCCAGCCCGCGGGCCGCCAGTAGGGCGCCCAGTCGATGACGGCCGGCGGCAGTCCCGGTGCGTAGAGGACGTTGCCCAAGAGGTCGCCGTGCACCGCCTGCGCGGCGGCCCCGACGGGCCTGCGGGCCCGCATCAGCGGCTCCAGGGTCGGGTGCTCCTCGACCGCCTCCAGGTCCCATGAGACGCGGTCGGCCCGGCTCCACCAGTCGTCGCGGTCGTCCAGGAACGCCGGCCTCGCCACCCCGGCGAGCGCCTCGTGGAACGCCGCGCCCGCGTCGAGGGCGTCGTCCCAGCGCTTCGGGTCGGTCCGGCCCTCCGCGTGGCGCCAGGCCTCCCAGCCCCCGTGCAGCCAGTCGCCCGAGGCGGCGCGGACCGGGCGCGCGACCCGGAACCGGCCCGTGTCGGCGACGGCCTCGAGAACCGAAGCGCGCCAGCGGGACTCGACCGGGAGGTCCGCCGGTTTGAGCACGATCGGCCCGGCGCGCCAGGTCCGGCCCCGACCCCCGTCGAGCAGACGCGGCGAACGGCCCGCGCCGAACGCGGCGAGGACGTCTTGAGGCGGCTGCTGCACCGGCCGACCGTAACCGCGGCCTCCCCGCGGCGTCAATCGCAATCTCCCGCGTCCTCGGACCTGATCGGTCAGGAATCGAGAAGCCCCTGCTCCTGCCCGCGCCATACGGTTGCCGACATGGACATCACGATTCAATCGAGCTTCCTCCCGCAGGACGACCCCGACGCCGCGCTGGCGTTCTACCGCGACATCCTCGGCTTCGAGGTCCGGGGCGACGTCGGCTACGACGGGATGCGCTGGATCACCGTCGGACCCGTCGGCCAGCCCGGCACCTCCATCGTGCTGCATCCGCCCGCCGCCGACCCCGGCGTCACCGCGGACGAGAAGCGCACCATCGCCGAGATGATGGCCAAGGGCACCTACGCCGGCGTCAACCTCGCCACCGCCGACCTCGCCGCCGTCTTCGAACAGGCCGTCGCCCGCGGCGCCGAAGTCGTCCAAGAGCCCACCGACCAGCCCTGGGGCGTGCGAGACTGCGCCTTCCGCGACCCCGCGGGGAACATGATCCGCGTCAACGAACTGCACTGAACCGCACGCATCAACCTGAAAGGACCGTCCAATGGCCTCCATCGCCTCCGTCCTCATCGAAACGCCCGACACCGCCGCCGCCGAGCGGTTCTACGCCGACGCCTTCGGGCTCGACTCCGAGCTCGGCGTCCGCGCCTCCGATGCGCCGACCAGCGGCTTCCGCGGCTTCACCCTCTCGCTCGTCGTCGCCCAGCCGAGCATCGTCGACAGCCTCTACGGCACCGCCCTCGACGGCGGGGCCACCGCGGTCAAGCCCGCCTCCAAGAGCCTGTGGGGCTACGGCGGCACGCTCCGCGACCCGTTCGGCGTGGTCTGGCAGATCGCGACCTCGAACAAGAAGAACTCCGGCCCCGAGACCCGGGACGTCGACAGCGTGGTGTTCCTGCTCGGCGCCGCGGACATCCTCGCCACCAGGAAGTTCTACGAGGGCCGCGGCTTCGAGGTCGAGAAGGCCTACGGCCGCAAGTACATCGAGTTCAAGAACCCCGGCAGCGGCGTCACGCTGGCGCTCTACAACCGCAAGGGCCTCGCCAAGGTCGCCGGGGTCGACCCCGAGGGCTCGGGCTCGCACCGGATCGTCCTGCGCGGAGCGGGCGACTTCACCGACCCGGACGGGTTCGCCTGGGAGTCCTAGGACCGAGCGGCGGGGGACTCACGGACCACTGGCGTCACTTCTTCCATCCCTTTATCGAAGCATTTGACTTTGTGAGTGCTCGGTGCCACGATGTTCTCCATTAGATATCGATCGATGTCGATTGGAGATCGTCATGCGCCGTCGCACGCTCCTCACCGCGGCCGGAGTCGGCGGCCTGGGGGCCGCCGCCGTTCCGGCCGCCGCCCAGGCCGACTACTCGACCACCGTCAACCCCGCGACCGACTGGGGCGCCTGGGAGGGCTGGGGCACCTCCCTGTGCTGGTGGGGCAAGGCCTTCGGCAACCGCAACGACCTGGCCGACATCATGTTCACCCGCAACACCGTCGCCCTCGGCGGCACCTCGCTTCCGGGCCTGGGCATGAACATCGTGCGGTACAACGCCGGGGCGTGCTCGTGGAACTCGATCGGCGGCGAGTCGATGGCCGTCTCCCCGAACATGATGCCCTCGCGCCAGATGGAGGGCTACTGGCTCGACTGGAACTCCAGCGACCCCGCCTCCTCCAGCTGGAACTGGAACGTCGACAGCGCCCAGCGCAACCTCATGTGGAAGGCCCGCGACCGCGGCGCCAACCTCTTCGAGCTGTTCTCGAACTCGCCGATGTGGTGGATGTGCGCCAACCACAACCCCGCCGGCGGCGCCGACGGCAACGCCGACAACCTCCAGTCCTGGAACCGCCAGCAGCACGCGGTCTACATGGCCACGGTCGCGAAGTACGCGCACGACAACTGGGGCGTCGACTTCGACTACGTCGACCCCTTCAACGAGCCGATCGCGAACTGGTGGACGGCCGCCGGCACCCAGGAGGGCTGCCACTTCAACGTCGCCACCCAGTCGATCGTCATCGACCACCTCCGCACCGAGCTCAACGCGCGCGGCCTGAGCTCGATGCCCATCACCGCCTCCGACGAGTCCCTGTACGACCAGGCCGTCAGCACCTGGAACGGCCTGACCTCCTCGGCGAAGAGCAAGGTCGCCAAGGTCAACGTCCACGGCTACCAGTACGAGGGCGGCCGGCGCGACTCGGTCTACAGCGCCGTCCGCGCCGCCGGGAAGACCCTGTGGAACTCCGAGTACGGCGAGAGCGACGGCTCCGGCCTGCGCCTGGCCCGCAACCTCAACCTCGACTTCCGCTGGCTCCACCCCACGGCCTGGTGCTACTGGCAGGTCCTCGACGGCGGCGGCTGGGGCCTGATCCAGGCCGACAACGAGACCGGCACGCTCGGCGCGGTCAACCCCAAGTACTACGTCTACGCGCAGTACGCCCGCCACATCCGCCCCGGCATGAGGATCATCGACGGCGGCGAGGGCAACACCATCGCCGCCTACGACGCCGCCGCCCGCAAGCTCGTGCTCGTCACGACCAACTACGGCACGGCGCAGACCATCACGTACGACCTGGCGGCGTTCGGCACCGTCCCGAACCAGACCGCCACGCGCTGGTCCACGCAGACGAACGGCTCGGAGCTCTACCGCAGCCACAGCGACACCGCGGTCTCGGGCAAGCGCTTCTCCAGGGCCTTCCCGGCCAACACGGTGCAGACCTTCGAGATCAACAACGTGGTGCGGTGACCGCATGACACGGTGGGGCCCGGGGCGCCCTTGCGGACACCGGGGCGGCCCCGGGCCCCACCGCCCGGAGCCGTCCCGGCCCCGCGCCGATCACGCCACCAGGTCGTCGATCGCGGCGTCGGCCCGCGCGAACAGCTCCCGGTAGTGCCGGTCGCGCCCGGCCCCCGCCAGCCCCTTCGCCTCGCTGTCGTACAGGACCGCCGTGCGCGTGTCCATCACGCCGCAGTACTCCGAGACGCCCCGGCGCAGCGTGCCGTCCAGGAGGCTCCTGACGAGATCCGCGTTCGGATCGTCCTCGGGCAGCCCTGCCAGCGCCAGCCACAGCATCCGCTTGCCCCGCATGGGGGACTCGCGGCGCCCGTACGCCAGGCCGTGGTTCCAGACCCGGTCGAACCAGCCCTTCATCAACGCGGGCAGCCCGAACCACCAGACCGGGAAGACCGGGACGACGAGGTCGGCCGCGTGCACGCGCGCGATGTGGCGGTGCACCTCCTCGGTGTAGACCTTGTCCCGGTTCGAGTAGTCCGGCTCGTCGGCCCGGCTGTTGCGCGGGTCGAAGCCCTCGGCGTGGAGGTCGAGCAGGTCGACGCGGTACCCGGCGCCCTCCAGGCGCTTCGCGGCCCGCTCGGCCACGGCCGCGGTGAGCGCGTCGGAGCGGTGGTGGGACACGACGACGAGGGCGGTCGGTTCGTTCTCGGCGGGAAGGTCTCGGTTCATACGACCAGTACAGCGCCGTCGTCGTGGACGAACCATGGTCGAGAGCCGGAACTTCCTTTGCGATCGTCTACGCTCGGCGCATGGACCCGTTCAGCGACATGCTCGGCGGCATCCGCGCCGAGCGGGCCGCGGTCAACCGCGCCGCGCTCGAGCCCGCCTGGAAGATCCGCTTCGGCGACGGCGCGCCGCTGACCATGCTCACCATCGTGAGCGGCCGGGGCCGGCTCGTGCTGCACGACGGCGCCGAGTTCGAGGTCGCCGCGGGCGACACCGCGATCATCCTCGGCCCCGAGCCGTTCCACCTCGCCGACCTCGACGCCACCGCTGACAGCGTCGGCCGCACCTACCTGGTCTCCTGCTTCGACCAGGAGGCCGACCGCGAACCGAAACAGGACGCGAACGGTTCCACCACGCTCGTCGTGGGCGCCTACCGCGGCCTCAAGCCCCGCCACGAGCGGCTGCTGAAGGCGCTCCCGCCCGTGATCGTCCTCAACGAGGCCGTCGAGGACGTGGTCTGGCTCCAGGCCCTGGACGAGGCGCTGGCCCGCCGGTCCCGGCCCGGCGGCCGGGCCCTGGTCGACCGCGTCCTCGACTGGGGACTCATCTGCACCCTGAGCTGCTGGTTCGACATACAGGGCGCGAAGGCGCCCGCCTGGTACCTCGGCGCGCTCGACCCGGTGGCCGGGCCCGCGCTCGAAGCGGTCCACCGGCGCCCGGGGGAGCGGTGGACCGTGGGCGCGCTGGCCGCCGTCGCGGGCGTCTCCCGAGCCCACTTCGCCAAGCGCTTCACCGAGGTCATGGGCCAGCCGCCGCTGGCCTATCTCACCGAATGGCGGATGTGCCTGGCCGAGGACCTGCTCGCCGACCCCGACCGGGCCGTCGCCGAAGTGGCCCGAGAGGTCGGCTACGCGGACCCGTTCGCCTTCAGCACCGCCTTCAAGCGGCTCCACGGCGCGAGCCCCAGCGCCTACCGGTCCAAGATCCCCTAGTCGCCCAGGGCCGCTTCGCGTTCGGTGCGCCAGTTCCGCAAGTAGGGCTTGGCGGCGTCGGCCGCGTGGGCCGTTCGGACCGCCTTCGCCGCGGCGGCGAACGCATTGAGCTCCGGCTCGTCCAACCGCCACCCGTAGGGGTAGAGGAAGTGCTTGTGGAAGTGGTCCATCCACAGCAGCACCAGGTCGTCGTGCGATTCCAGGACCATCTCGACCCTCCGGGAGCCGCGCTCGTGGCTCTCGATCTCCCAACCGCCCTCCTCGCGGGGCGTCGCGGTGAAGTCGGGGTCGTAGTGCCAGTTCCAGCGCCCTCCCTGCTCGCGGGGAGGGAAGCGGTCGTGCGCCGCCAGCACGGCGGCGAGCGCCGCCGGGGTCCACGGCGCGGGGAAGTACGTCGACAGGGCCGCGTCGAGCTCCGTCCGGGTCAGGTCCGCGCCCTGGCCCTGCCCGGCGAGCGCTTCACCGAGGACCTTCGCCGCGAGCGACGGAGCGCCGTCGTCCACGAGGGCGACGTGCAGTTGGAGGGCGCGCGTGAAGCGCTGGTGGTGGGCCGGGGACGCGAACGGGGGCAGCGGGATCGATGCCACCGCGGGGCGGCCCCACGGGACCGAGGGATCAGGTGTGCGCATCGGCCCATCATGCCCGTCGGAGACCACCCGTCCCAGGGCGCGCAGGCGAGTAGGGTGGGACCGTCCTCAACCTGAAAGGGGTTTCACGTGAGCGTCAGCGTGCTGTTCATCGGCGGTACCGGCCGGATCTCCACCTCGTGCGTGCGGGAGGCGGTCGCCCAGGGCATGGACGTCACCGTCCTCAACCGGGGCAAGACCAGCGAGCGCGCACTGCCCCCCGGCGTGACGACGATCGCGGCCGACGTCAACGACCCCGAGTCGGTCCGCGCCGCCCTCGGCGACGCCTCCTTCGACGCGGTCGTCAACTGGGTCAACTTCACTCCCGCGCAGGTGCAGCGCGACATCGACCTGTTCTCCGGCCGGTGCGGCCAGTACCTGTTCATCAGCTCGGCCTCGGCCTACCAGACCCCGCCCACGCACCTGCCCGTCGTCGAGTCCACGCCGCTGAAGAACCCCTTCTGGCAGTACTCGCGCGACAAGATCGCCTGCGAGGAGCTGCTGACCGCCGCCTACCGCGACGACGACTTCCCGATGACGATCATCCGCCCCTCGCACACCTACGACGAGACCCTGCTGCCCTTCGACGGCGGCTGGACCGTGGTCGACCGCATGCGCAAGGGCAAGCCTGTCGTCGTGCACGGCGACGGCACCTCACTGTGGACGATCACCCACAGCCGCGACTTCGCGGTCGGCTTCACCGGCCTCCTCGGCAAGGAGGCCGCCGTCGGCGAGGCCTTCCACATCACCGGCGACGAGGCGCCCACCTGGAACCAGATCTTCGCCTACGTCGCCGACGCCGCGGGCGTCGAGGAGCTGAACCTGGTCCACGTGCCCTCCGACGCCATCGCCGCGGCCGACCCGAACTGGGGCGCCGGCCTCCTCGGCGACAAGGCGCACTCGATGGTCTTCGACAACGCCAAGGTCAAAGCCCTCGTCCCCGAGTTCGGCCGCAACACCACGCCGTACAAGCTCGGCGCGCGGGAGCTGATCGCCTGGTACGACGCCCACCCGGAGCAGCAGGTCGTCGACCCGGAGGTCGACGACCTGATGGACCGCCTCGCCGAGCGCTACGCGCCCCGGCCGCTGTAGACCTTAAGTCCCGCACCAGTTCCCAGCCGTCCGCCACGAGGGCCGAGCCGTCATGCACGACGGCTCGGCCCTCGCGGACCTTGACCTTGTCGACGTACACGCCCCGGCCCTGGTAGGCCGGGTCGGCCGTGTACCGCCAGCGCAGGAACATCGTCCCGTCGGGCACCTGCGCGCCCGCCTTGATCCACTGGCGCCCCGAGAACCCGGAGAACCGGCCGTCGGTCTCCCAGTGGTGGTCCTCGGTGCGCAGGTCCAGCGGCACCGGCGTCCACGCCTCGCCGTCCGGGCTCGCCTCCAGCGCGGCCACGTCCGTCGCCTCGGTGTCATACCAGAGCGCGAACGACGCCTCGGCGTCCAGGCTCGCCGTCGGCAGCACGGCCGTGAGCGTCGCGGTCGCGTCGTCGGCCTGCCCCGCGAACCACGCGTACTCGCCCGAGCGCGGCCGCACCGGGACCGCACGGCCCATCGGCCGGCTCGCCGCGCGCCGGTAGGCGCTCGCGGTGCCCCAGTTGCGGGTCGGGTGCACGCGGTTCGTCAAGAGCACCAGCAGCGTCCCGGCCAGCGGGTCGAGGACGATCGACGTCCCGGTGTACCCGGTGTGGCCCACCGTGACCGGCGAGCTCATCGCGTCCATGTACCAGCGCTGGCCCAACTGCCAGCCCAGGCCCCGGGCGGCGCTCTCGCCCATCCCGGCGTTCTGGTCGGTGAAGACCAGGCGCGCGGTGGACTCGGAGAGGATCTCCGCGCCCCGGTAGCGGCCGCCGTTGAGGATCATCTGCCCGAACACGGCCAGGTCCCACGCGGTCGCGAAGACGCCCGCGTGCCCGGCGACGCCGCCGAAGGCCCACGCGTTCTCGTCGTGCACCTCGCCGCGGACCATGCCGCGCCCGGTCCACGGCTGGAACTCTGTCGCGGCCGTCCGGCCGGCCTCGGACGGGTTGTACCCGGTGTCCTTGAGCCCCAGCGGTTCGCAGATGATCTCGGTGACCAGCTCGTCCAGGGGCTGCCCGGCCACGGCCTCCAGGACCTTGCCCAGGACGATGAGGTTGAGGTCGGAGTACTCGTAGCCGCTGCCGGGCGGGCGCCGCAGGGGGTAGGCGTAGATCGCCTCCATGCGCGCCTGCTCGTCGGGCTTGTCGTACAGGTTGATGAACGCGATCATCCCGGAGGTGTGGCACAGCAGGTGCCCCAGCGTGATCGGGCTCTTCTCCGGATCGGACGAGTCGAAGTCCGGCAGGTACTCCACCACGGGGCTCTTGAGGTCGATGAGGCCCTCGTCGATGAAATGGCCGGTGACGGTGGCGGTGAAGAGCTTCGAGATGGAGGCGAGGTCGTAGACGGTGTCCTTCTCGGCCTCCTCCCACTGGTCCTCGGGCAGCTCGACCGCGGTCTTGGTCGCCTCGTCCCAGCTCTCGTAGCGCAGCTTGTGGCCCCCGGCCCGGTGCTCGACGACGACGCCGTGGCGTGCGGCCAGGACGGTGTAGCCGGGGAAGGAGGGGGCCGGGTCCGACATGAACGACTCGAGCTCGGGCACGATCCGCCCGATGTGCGAGGCGGTGAGCCGGGCCTCGCCGCAGGAGCCGTAACGGAGTCTGAGGGGGTGTTCGGGGAAGGTCACGTCGTAGGGTCCGGCTGTCGGCGGGCCGGTGAGTTCGGGCATGGAGGGGCGCTCCTCGGCGTTGGCGCGGGAGGCGAACGCGAGCGCCGAACAGATCGCCCCCGCCGCGCCCCCGAGCATGGTTCGACGCTGCATCGTGTCTCCTGGTTATCGTGCCATCACTGAGCGGTGTGGCGATAGAGCAAATACGACTCTCTTTGCTCGGAAAACGCATCCAATTCCTCGGCCCACAGAGGTGCCAGATCGTCGACCTCAGCACCGTCCTCGATGGCCAGCCGCACCGCCTGGTTTCCGGTGAGCTTGTCCAGCCAGAACGACGTCACGTCCTGCGAGCGCCACCCGTACTGGGGGAACAGGCGGCGCTGCTCGATGATCATCGCCAGGCCCGTCCGGATCGGGTCGAAGTCGCGCCGGTCGGTCACCTGGAGCTCGACGCCGCCGCAGACCTTGGTCGCCCACTTCGAGAACGTCGGCGTGAAGTACGCCTCGCGGAAGCGCGCCCCCGGCAGGCCCTGGACCGCCTCGGACCACGTGTGGTCGATCTCGGGCGCCCCGAGCAGCTCGAACGGCTTGGTCGTGCCGCGCCCCTCCGAGAGCGCGGAGGCCTCGAACAGGCACGTCCCCGGGTAGGCGATCGCGGTCGCGACCGTGGGCATGTTGGGGGAGGGCGCGATCCACGGCAGACCGGTGTCCTCGAAGTACATGTCCCGCTTCCAGCCGCTCATCTTCACCACGGTCAGGTCCGCCGGCTCGGGCAGGAACTCGTGGTTGAAGAAGCGGGCCAGCTCGCCCACGGTCATGCCGTGGCGCTGCGCGATCGGCTTGAGCCCCACGAACGTCGCGTGCTCGGGATGGAGCACCGGCCCGCTCGCGGCCCTGCCGGTCCCCGGGTTGGGACGGTCGAGCACGACGAACCGCAGGCCCAGCTGCCCGGCCGCCTCCAGCGCCAGGTACATGGTCCAGATGTAGGTGTAGAACCGCGCGCCGACGTCCTGGATGTCGAACACCAGGGTCTCGACCCCGGCCTCGGCCAGGAGCTCGGCCATCCGGTCCTTGTCGTTGTACGCGTTGTAGACCGGGATGCCGGTCTTCGGGTCGAGGAAGAAGTCCTCGCCCTCGCCGGCCTGCGAGACGCCGCGGAAGCCGTGCTCGGGGCCGAACACGGCCACGATGTCGACCTTGCCGCTCTCGTGCATGAGGTCCACTTCGTGGCTCAGGTCCGGGAGCACGCCGGTCGGGTTGGAGATGACGCCGACCCTCTGGCCGGCGAGTTCGGCGAAGTCGTCGTCGGCGAGGACTTCGATGCCGGTCTTGACGCGGCGCCCGCCGGCGTGCGCGGGTACGGCCGCCGCGGTCGCGGCGAGTGCGGTGCCGGCGATGGCACTGCCGAGGAGTCTTCTGCGCTGCACGGGTGCTCCTCAGTAGCTCAGGCCGTGGCCGAAGGCGAACAGGACCGCCTCCGGGTCGTCGGCGCGCGGGATGTCGACGGGCAGCTTCCCCTGCGGCGGCCTGCCGCCGAGGATGGCGCCCACGGCGGATTCGAGCCCGTCGGCGGCGTACGAGTAGGTTGCCAGGTAGGCGCTGACGTCGTCGGTGAAATGGGCGATGTCGTAGGGGTTCCTGACGCCGAGCGCGACCACCGGGACGCCCGTGGCGGCCAGTGCCTTGACGAGCGCGGTCTGGGTCGGGTTGGCGGCGACACCGTTGGTGGCCACCACGATCAGGCCCTGTCCCTCGGTGGCGGCGACCGCGGCATTGATCTGCGCCTGGGTCGGCGCGATCCCGGTGACGAGCCTGGTCGGCGACCAGCCGCGCTGCGTGAACTGGTCGCTGAGGACGGTCAGGGTGGTCTCGCCCCAGCCGGTGACGAGCACGGAGC
Source organism: Glycomyces harbinensis (assembly GCF_900101745.1). Taxonomy (GTDB): domain Bacteria; phylum Actinomycetota; class Actinomycetes; order Mycobacteriales; family Micromonosporaceae; genus Glycomyces; species Glycomyces harbinensis. The sequence goes on from NZ_FNAD01000013.1 coordinate 129,129, forward strand.
CGCCGTCGGTGACCAGCGGCAGGACGCCGTCGTTGACGATCAATGTCGTGCTCTTGTCGCTGATCGCCTGCGCCGCTTCGAGGTGCTCGGGGATGCCGACGATCTCGGCCACTTCGCCGGGGTCGGCGAACGGGTCCCGGAACAGGCCGAGGCGGTACTTGAGGTCGAGGATGCGGGTGACCGACTCGTCGATGCGCCGCTCGGTGAGCTCGCCTTCGGCCACGGCGGCGAGCACCGCGTTGTAGGCCAGGTCGATGTCCATCGGCATGAGGAGCACGTCGACGCCGGCCTGGAGCGCGAGCACGGGCACGCGGTCGTCGCCGTAGCCCTCGCGCACGCCCTCCATCTGGAGCGAGTCGGTGTACACGACGCCGTCGTAGCCCAGCTCCTCGCGCAGCAGTCCGGTGAGGATCGGCCCGGAGAGCGTGGCGGGGCGCAGCGACTCGTCCAGGGCCGGGAACTGGATGTGCGCGGTCATGACCGCGTCGACGCCGGCCTCGACGGCGGCGCGGAACGGCGGGGCGTCGATCTGCAGCCACTCCTCGTAGGTGTGGTCGATGCGCGGCAGTTCGGCGTGGCTGTCGTCCTCGGTGTCGCCGTGGCCGGGGAAGTGCTTCACGGTCGAGCCGAGGTCGCGGCGGGCCTGGTAGCCCTCGACCTGGGCGGTGACGAAGGCGGCGACGTGCTCGGCGTCGGACCCGAAGGACCGCACGCCGATCACGGGGTTGGCCGGGTTGACGTTGACGTCCGCGTCGGGGGCGAAGTTCTGGTTGAGGCCCATGGCGCGCAGCTCGGTCCCGGCGATGACGGCCGCCTCGCGCGCGGCCTCGGGGTCGTGGGTCGCGCCGAGGGCCATCGCGCCGGGCAGCTGGGTCGCGGGCGGGCCGATGCGGGTGACGAGGCCGTGCTCCTGGTCGGTGGCGATGAGCAGCGGCGTCCCGCACGCGTCGGTCGCGGCCTCCTGGAGCCCGTTGGAGAGCGCGGTGATCTGGTCGGGGTTCGCGACGTTGTTGGACCAGGCGAAGTAGATGATCCCGCCGAGCTGGTACTTCTCCAGGAGGGCGACGCCGTTGTCGACCCCGTGCGCGGCCTGGTTGTTCGCGACGTCAGCGGCCGCGGTGGTGTCGGCGGTCTGGCCGTACGCGTACGTGGTGAAGAGCTGGCCGACCTTCTGCTCCAGGCTCATGGCCTTGAGGCGGCGCTTGACGAACCGGCGCCGCTCTTTGTCACCGCCGTGCGCTTGCGCGGTGCCGGCGGCGGCCACCGCGGCGGCGGCGCCCAGGGCGGCGGCGAGCACGGTCCGTCGGGGATGCGTCTCCATTGACAGGGCTCCAGTCTGTGCGGGAATCGGGGGCTCGGAACATACCTCGCCGGTCCCTTTTCGACCGGGTATGACCCGATCCGCTCATCCTGGCAGAAATCTTCATGTCAAGGCAAGACTACGGAGTGCATTTTCATGTGAAGGAACGATAACGATCAGTGCAGGGCCGGTTCGTCGAAATGGAGGGTCCCCGCGTCGGCGTCCAGAGTCGCCTTGAGTCCCAAGGGGATCGTGAGCGAAAGGTCGCAATGCCCGAATCCGAACTCCTCCACGACCGGGACGCCGAGGTCCCCGAGCCGGTCCTGGAGCACCGCGCGGGTCTCCTCGTACGGGCCGCAGTCGGCCCAGGAGCCGAGCACGATCCCGGCGAGGCCGTCGAGCCATCCGGCGCGGCGCAGCTGCGTGAGGGCGCGGTCGAGCCGGTACGGCGCCTCGCCGGTGTCCTCCAGCAGCAGCAGGCCCCCGCCGAGGTCGTCGCGGTGCTCCGCGGTCCCGATCCCGGCGGCCAGCAGCGTCAGCGTCCCGCCGACGGTGACGCCGGAGGCCTTGCCGCCCACCATGGTCCGCGCGGTGGGGGAGTCGAGCTTCTGCACCCGCTCCGGCTCGAACAGCGTCTGGCGCAGGTGCTCCCGCATCGCGGCGCTGTTCGCGAACGCCGACCAGGTGGGCATGGGCCCGTGGATCTGCGCGACCCCCAGGCGCAGGCCGACCGCCTCGTGGAGCGCCGTCACGTCGCTGAAGCCCACGAGCGCTTTCGGCTCGGCCCTCCGCAGCCGTTCCCAGTCGACGAGGTCGAGCATCCGCTGGGCGCCGTAGCCGCCGCGCGCGGCGATGACGGCCGCGAACGACGGGTCGGCCCAGGCCTCGGTGAAGTCGGCGGCCCGGTCCCGGTCGGTCCCGGCGAGGAAACCCGTGGTCTCGGTCGCGTGCGGCAGCACCACCGGATCGAGCCCCCAGCCGCGCAGCACCGCGAGCCCGGCGTCGAACCGCTCTGCGGGCGAAGGGCTCGCGGGGGAGACGATCGCGACCCGGTCGCCCTCGGCGAGGCGTCGGGGCCGAACCAGCGGTGCGAGGCTCACGGGTGCAGCTCCAGTGCGAAGTCGGGGCCCTCGAAGCCGAAGACCCGGGCGTACAGGGCGTGCTCGGCGAGCACGGCGTCCACGATGGTCGAATCCCGCCGGAACCCGTGCTGCTCGCCCTCATAGGTGCGGTAGGCGTGCGGGACGCCCTTGCCCGCGATGCGCTCCAGCAGCCGCTCGGACTGCGCCGGCGGGCAGATCTCGTCCTCCAGGCCCTGGAGGAGGAGGAACGGGACCTTGATCCGGTCCGCGTGGTCCACAGGGGACCGCTCCTGTGAGCGCTCCTCCAGCACCTCGGGCGGGCCGACGAGCGAGTGCACGTACTGCGCCTCGAAGTCGTGGGTGTCGTCGCCGGTCCACCCCGACAGGGACAGGATCGGGTACTTGACCACCGCGCACGCGTAGAGGCCTTCGGCCGCAGGCGAAGTGAGCGACGCCGCCGAGGTCCACCCGCCCGCGCTGCCGCCCCGGATCGCCAGTCGCGCCGGATCGGCCGTGCCCTCCTCGGCCAGCGCCCGGGCGACGGCCGCGCAGTCCTCGACGTCGACCACGCCCCACTGCTCGCGCAGCCGCTCGCGGTACTCGCGCCCGTACCCGGTGGAGCCGCCGTAGTTGACCTCGGCGACGCCGATGCCGCGCGAGGTGAAGTAGGCCAGCTCCATGTCGAGCACGGCCCGCACGTTGCTGGTCGGGCCGCCGTGGACCCAGATCGCGTACGGCGGCAGCTCGCCTTCGGGCGCTTCGTGTCCGGGGTTGCGCGGCGGGTAGACGTGGGCGTGCACCTCGCGCCCGCCCGGACCGGTGAACGTCCGGTGCTCGGGGACCGGGTAGTAGGCCGGGTCGACCGCGTCGGCGTGCGCGGCCGCGATGACGCGCGAGGTGCCCTTCGCGGTGTCGACCTCGACCACCTCGTAGCCGCCGGCGGCGCTCGCGGCGAGCCCGAAGACCCTGTCGCCGACCGCGACCAGCCCTGCGGCCCAGTCGGTCCAAGGACCCTCGACCGGATTCAGCTCGCGGTCCCAGGCGTCGAAGACGCCGAGGCGGCTCTCGCCCCTGCCGTGGACGGTGGCGATGTCGCCGCTGGCGAGGATCTGGAACCAGCGCATGCCCAAGCCCCACATGGGGCCCGCGAACTCCTCGTCCGCGGGGTGGATCTCGCCGGTGTTGCCGTTCTCGGGGTCGACCCAGTGCAGGTTCCACCAGCCCGTGCGGTCGCCCGCGAAGACGATCGTGCCGTCACCGGCCCATTCGACCTGCGCGATCGACTCGCCCTCGCCGCCGGCGACCGTGGCGGTCTCGACCAGCCGGCCGTCCGGGGTGATCTCGGCGACGCGCAGTTCCGTCTCGTCCCAGGGCATGTGCGGGTGGTTCCAGGCGATCCACGCGGCCGACGAACCCGAGCGGCTGAGCTTCGGCCCGGTGAGGAACCGGTAGGAGTCGTCGGTCAGCTCCCGGATCTTCGACCGGTCGCCCGCGGCCGAGCCGTCGAGCGGGACGGCCGCGAGGACGCGGCGCACGTCGGTGGGCCGCTCCCCGGTGAACTCCTCCAGGACCGCCCAGACCTCGTCGAACTCCTCCACGACCACCGGCTCGCACCACCGCAGTCCGGCGCTGATCGCCGGGAGCGGCGTCAGCGGCACCGGCTCGGCGCCGCGGTTCTCGGCGGCACCGTCGGGCTCGAACCGGTAGAGCCGCTGGTCGGCGTAGTTCGTGAAGACCACCAGCGGCCCGTGCTCGCCGATGGTCCCGGCCCAGGGGTGGCCGCCGTACTCGTGGACGCGGTTGCGCACGTTCCACGGCGCGGGCAGGACCGACTCGGCCGTGCCGTCCGGGCGGCGCCGGACCAGCGCCTTGCGCCCGCCCTCGGTCGGCCTCGGCTCGGTCCACCACAGCTCGCCGCCGATCGCGCCGAGATGTGCCGGTCTGCCGTCCGAAGCGGCCACCATCGCCGTGGTGATCGGGGATTCCCAAGTGCCGTAAGGGGACTGCTGCACCATCGTGGGCTCCTCGCCTGTAACTCGTCGCGTGTGCCTGCTATGCGTGCCGCAGGAAGTCGTCCAGGACCCGCAGGCCGAACCGGAGGCCTTCGACCGGGACCCGCTCGTCCACTCCGTGCGCCAGCCTCCCGTACCCGAACTCCGGGGGCAACCCCAGGGGGGAGAAACCGTAGCCGGTGATGCCCAGTTCGGAGAACTGCTTCGCGTCGGTGCCGCCGGACATGCAGAACGGCACCGGGTGCCCGTCGGGGTCGAACTTGCGGATCGCCTCGCGCATCGCGGCGAACGTCGGCGTGTCCACCGGTGCGCCGAGACCCGACGTGCGGTGCTGGAACTCCCAGTGCACGTCCGGCCCGCACAGCTCGTCCATCGTGGCCGCGAACTCGTCCTCGAAGCCCGGCAGCATCCGTCCGTCCACTTCGGCGTTCGCGTGCTCGGGGATCACGTTGACCTTGTACCCGGCGTGCAGCACCGTCGGGTTGGCGCTGTTGCGCAGCGTCGACTCCACCAGCTGCGCGGCCGGACCGAGCTTGCCGATCAGATCGTCGACGTGCGCGAAGTCGGGCTCGGCGCCGTAGAGCGCGCCCAGCTCGGTCAGCGCGGCGCGCACCGTCGGCGTCAGGCGCACCGGCCACTCGTGCGCGCCGATGCGCGCGATGGCGGCCGCGAGTTTGCTGACCGCGTTGTCCGGGTTGGCCTTCGACCCGTGCCCGGCCCTGCCGCGGGCCGAGAGCTTCAGCCACGCGGTGCCGCGCTCGCCCGCCGCGATCGGATAGATCCGCAGGTCGTTCCCGCCGTGGAAGGTGAACCCGCCCGACTCGGAGACGCCCTCGGTGCACCCGGCGAACGCGTCGGCGTGCGACTCGGCGAGGTAGCCCGCGCCGTACTCGGCGCTGGCCTCCTCGTCGGCGGTGAACGCGATGACGATGGGCCGGCGCGGCTTCACGCCTTCGCGAGCCCAGGACCGCACGGTCGCCAGGACCATCGCGTCCATGCTCTTCATGTCGAGCGCCCCGCGGCCCCAGAGCATCCCGCCGTTCCCGTCGTCGGTGATCTCGCCGGAGAACGGGTGCACCGACCAGTCGGCGGCCTCGGCGGGCACCACGTCGAGGTGCCCGTGCACCAGCAGGGCCGGGGCGTCGGGCTCCGACCCCTCGATACGCGCGATCACGTTGGAGCGCAGCGGGGCCTTCTCCACGATCGCGCCCTCGATCCCCGCGTCGAAGAGCTTGCCGACCGCGTACTCGGCGGCCTCGCGCTCGTTCCCGTCACCGCCGCCGCGGTTGGTGGTGTCGATCCGGATGAGCTCCGAGGTGAACGTGACGACCTCGTCGAGCGCTTGCGCGTCAACCATATTGCTCCTCCATCGCCTGCGAGGCGATCGTCGTGACGGCCTTGAAGCACCGCATGGCCTCGTACATGGTCGGCAGCGTGAACGCCGCCCGCCGCTCCCCGGCCGGCGCCACGCCGGGGATCACCGACACGGCCTGCACCAGGTGCTCGGCGTCGAACTCGACGTCGATGCGGTGCGGCCCGGCCCGTTCGGGCTCGCGCCGGCCCGCCAGCCGCACCGCCTCGGTCGCGCCCTGGCGGAGCAGCTCGGCGCTCACCGTGGGGGTGAAGCACTCCGCCGCGTACCGCGACACCGCGCGCTTGACCGCGACGCCGACGGCGTCGGGCGCGTAGTCCTCGGCGTCCTCGATCGTCCGGTCGTCGCCGGTCACCAGGATCACCGGCACGCCGTACTCGGCCGCGAGCGCCGCGTTGAGCCGGCCCTCGCTGGCGCGGACCCCGTTGAGCCACACCGACGTCAGCGTGTTCGCGAGATACGTGTGGGCCAGCACCCCTTCGGCGCCCGCCCCGGCGTGGTAGCCCAGGAAGACCACGCCGTCGACGTCGCCCTCCTGCACGCCCTCCATCATGGACAGCTCCTTGTGCCGTCCGGTGATCATGGTCGCGGCGTCGTGAAGCCGCTCCAAGAGCAGGTTCCGCATGGACCAGTGGGCCTCGTTGACGAGGACCTCGTGGGCGCCGTCCGACAGCACGCCCTCGATGACGGCGTTGACGTCCCCGGTGAACAGGGGCCGCATCCGCTCCCAGCCGGGCCCGCCCGGCAGGACGTCCGCGGGGCACGTCACGCCCGTCGCGCCCTCCATGTCGGCGCTGATGAGGATCTTCACACGGCCATCCTCGCACCGCCGTCGCGGGCGTCCTCACGGCGAGCGCGGTCGAGATGGCACGCGACCAGATGCGGCGCCGACTCCGGCCCGAGGATCTCCAGGTCCTCGCTCTCGCACCGGTGCAGCACCTCGGCGGCCCGCCCGGCGGCGACCTCCTGGCAGCGCGGCCTGAACCGGCACCCGCCCGGAATCCGCGAGGCGTCCGGCAGCTCCCCGGCCAGCACGATCGGCTCCGGCACCGCCTCCTTGAGCGCCGGCGCGCCCGGCAGCACCGACACCAGCGCCCGCGTGTACGGGTGCCGCGGTGCGGTGAGCACCTGCTCGACCGGGCCCTGCTCGACGATCCGGCCCAGGTACATGATCGCGATCCGGTCGGCGATGCTCCACGCCAGACCGAGGTCGTGCGTGATGACGAGGGCCCCCAGGCCCTGCTCCTCCTTGAGCCGCAGCAGGAGCGCGAGGATCTCCCCGCGCACCGAGGCGTCCAGGGACGCGACCGGCTCGTCCGCGATCAGGATGCTCGGGCGCAGCACCAGCGCCCCGGCGATGACGACCCGCTGGCGCTGGCCGCCCGAGAGCTCGTGCGGGTAGGCCAGGAAGAACTGCTCGGGCGGGCGCAGGCCCGCGCGCGAGAGCGCGTCGGCCACCCGCCCCGGCTCGTCGTCGGTGATCCCGTGGATGCGCAGGCCCTCCGCGACCGCGTCGTACACGGTGTGGCGCGGGTTCAGCGCCCCGCTCGGATCCTGGAGCACCAGCTGCACCTGCCGCCGGTAGGCCTTGAGCGCCTTGGTCGAGTAGCGCAGCGGCTCGCCGCCGAACGCCACGGTCCCGCCCGTCGACCGCTCCAGGCCCAGGAGCGTGCGCGCCAGCGTGGTCTTGCCGCAGCCCGACTCGCCCGCCAGGGCCACGATCTCGCCCGGCGCCACGTCCAGGTCCACGCCGTCGACGGCGCGCGCGACCCGCCCGCCCGGTAGCCCGAACTCGACCCGCAGGTCCCGAGCGGTCAGCGACTTCTCGCCGCGGACCGGCGCCGCAGACGACGGCGCCGAACCGGACGACGGTTCTTCATTGGACGACCGTGCTTCAGACGACAACGGGTTCCCCTTCCTGAGCCACGAAGCACGCACTGACGCGCGCCGGTCCCTCTCCGGCGGCGCCGGGCACCGCCAGGAGCGCCGGAACCTCCTCGCCGCACCGCTCCACGGCCACGGCGCACCGCGGGCGGAACGCGCAGCCGTCCGGCAGGCGCACCGGGTCGGGCGGATCCCCGGCCAGGCCCCCGGGGCGCTTGCGCGAAGCCGGGTCCCCGATCACCGGGAACGCCGCCCCGAGCGCGGCCGAGTACGGGTGCCGCGCGTTCGCGAACACCTCGTGCGCCGGACCCTGCTCGACCACCGAACCCGCGTACATGACCGCGACCTCGTCGCACACCTCCGAGAGCACCGACAGGTCGTGGCTGATCATGACCAGCCCCACGCCCCGCTCCGTCACGAGCCCCGAGATCAATTGCAGCACTTGGGCCTGCACCATCACATCGAGCGCGGTCGTCGCCTCGTCGGCGATGATGAGGTCCGGGTCGCACGCCAGCGCCATCGCGATCATCACCCGCTGGCGCTGCCCGCCGGACAGCTCGTGCGGGTAGGACCGCGCCCGCGAGGACGGCAGGCCGACCCGCTCCAGCAGTGCCTCGGCCCGCTCCGCCGCCTCGTTCGGGGAGATCCCCTCCTCGTGCAGCAGGATCGGCTCGGCCACCTGCCTCCCGATCCGGTGCACCGCGTTGAGCGAGTGCATCGCGCCCTGGAACACGATCGAGGCGCCCGTCCAGCGGACCGCCCGCAGCCGGCCCCAGCCCATCGTCAGCAGGTCCTCGCCGTTGAGCAGGATCTCGCCGGTCACCTCGGCGCTCTTGGGGAGCAGCCGCAGCACCGCCATCGCCAGCGTCGACTTCCCGCAGCCGGACTCACCCGCGATGCCGAGCGTCCTCCCGGACTCCACCTTCAGGTCCACGCCGCGCACGGCGGGGATGCGCCCGCGCGAGCCCGTGTAGGTCACGTGCAGGTCCTTGAACTCCAGCAGCGTCACGACTGCTCACCTCGCAGCCTCGGATTGAACACGGCCTCCAGCGCCCGCCCGCACATCATGAACGCGAGCACCACCAGCAGGATCGCCAGGCCCGGCGGCAGCAGGTACCACCACGCGTGCGCCGACACCGCCCCGTTGCTGGAGGCGCGGTTGAGGATCGAGCCCCACGAGACCACGTTCGGGTCGCCCAGCCCCAGCCACGCCAGCGAGGACTCCATGAGGATCGCCGAGGGCACCAGGAGCGTCGCGCTGGCGAGCACCAGCGGCAGGACGTTCGGCAGGATGTGCTTGGTCATCTGGTGCCAGTGCCCCGCCCCGAGCGCCTTGGCGCGCTCCAGGTACGGCCGCGCCTGCACCGTGAGCGTCTGGGCCCGCACGAGTCTCGTGGTGCCCGACCAGGACACCATCGCGATGACCAGGATCGTGGTGGACATGCTGCGCCCGAGCACGGCCAGCAGCGCGATCGCCACGACCAGGCTGGGCAGCACCATGAACCAGTCGGAGAAGCGCAGGGCGATCCAGCCGTACCAGCCGCCGATGTGCCCGGCGGTGACGCCGATGGCGGTGCCGACGAGGATCGCGACCACCGTCGCGGTGAGTCCGATGAGGAGCGACAACCGGGCGCCCCAGAGCGTCAGCGCCAGGATCGAGCGGCCCACCTCGTCGGTGCCGAGCGGGAAGCCGGCGCTGGGCGGCTCCATGCGCCCGCCGGTGGCCTGCGTGACCGAGAGCTGCGACTCGTCGACCAGGATCGGGGCGGCCAGCGCGAGGATCACGATGGCGGCCAGCAGGAACAGGCCGATCATGCCGGTGCGCTGGGAGCGGTAGGCGTTCCAGGAACGCGTGAAGGACTGCCGCCTGCGCGCCCATCTGAGGGAGCGCGGGGAGACCGGAGTCGTGGTCGTCATGGTCGTGTCAGCCGGACCTTCTGATGCGTGGGTCGATGAACCAGTAGAGGATCTCCGCGCCCAGCACCGCGAGGATGGTCGAGCTGGAGAACAGCACGAACAGCGCCTGGAGGACGGGCCGGTCGGGGTAGAAGATCGACTGGACGAACAGGCTGCCGAGCCCGGGCCAGCTGAAGACGGTCTCGGTCACGATCGAGCCGTTCACGACCCCGCCGAGGGCCAGGAACACCAGGGTCACCGTGGGCAGCAGCGCGTTCGGCACCGCGTGCTTGCGCCGCACCTCGTCGTCGCGCAGCCCCTTGGCGCGCGCGGTCGTGAGGTAGTCGCTGCCGATCTCGTCCAGCAGGGACGAGCGCATGATCATGAGGTACCCGGCGTAGACGACCGCCGTGTAGGTGAGCACCGGCAGCACCAGGTGGTAGCCGATGTCGGCCGCCTGGGACCAGAAGTCCGGCGGCGTGCTCGGCGAGCGCATCCCGTTGACCGGGAACAGGCCCAGGTACCTGGCGAAGACCAGGATGATGATCATGCCGAGCCAGAACGTGGGCGCCGAGTACAGCAGGAGCCCGGTCGCGACGTGGCCCTTGTCGAAGCGCGTGCCCTGCTTCCAGCCCGCGCGCGTCCCGATCCAGAACCCGAGCACGACCGCCAGCACCATGCCGGTGCCCGAGAGGATGAGCGTGGCGGGGAGCCGCTCGACGATGAGGTCGAAGATCGGCCGGCGGTACTGGAACGACTCGCCGAGGTCCATGGTGAGGGTCCCGGTGATGTAGTCCCAGAACTGCTGCCACATCGGCTGGTCGAGGCCGAGTTCGGCGCGCATCGCGGCGCGCTCCTCGGGCGAGACCGGGCGCTCGCGGGTGAGCTGGTCGATCGGGTCCCCGGCGATGAGCCGGAAGATGAAGAACGAGGAGAACAGCACCAGCAGCAGCGACACGGCGGCGCCGCCGACGTGCTTGAACAGGTACCGCCCGAAGCCTGAGGAGACGCGCCCGCCGGGCCTGGAGCGCCCCGCGGACGGGGCCTCGGTGGAGGCCCCGTCCGCGGTCGACGAACCGTCCGTCATTCGCGCTCGTCCGCCGTCTTCCTGCGCTGGAGCACGAAGACGATCGCGCCGGCGGCCACGACGACGACCGCCGCGGCGACCGCGATCCAGACCCACATCGGGGTCCCGCCCTCGTCCTCGGCGTCGGCCGGCTGCGCCGTGACGTACGCCCACGCGTAGCCCTGCTGGCCGGTGATCATGCCGCCCTCGCTGGGCTGCATGGTCATGCCGGTGATCTTGTCGCTGTTGTACGCCTCCAGGACGTTCTGGTAGTAGAGGTAGATCACCGGGGTGTCCTCGTACATCAGCCGCTGCTGCTCCCTGACGAGCTCGGCGCGCGCCTCGGGGTCGGACTCGACCTTCTGCTGCTCGTGGAGCGCGTCGAACTCGGCGTTGCAGTAGTTGTTCTCGCTGGAGCGCTCGGTGCCGTCGGTGAGGGTCGGCAGCACCGCGCACGTGTGCATGCCCAGCTGCTCGGTCGGGTTGGGGCCCACGCCCCAGCCCGAGAAGGCGATGTCGAACTCGCCGAGGTAGGCCAGGTCGTTCAGGGTGCCCTGCTCGATGGCCTCGGGCGTGATCTCCAGGCCCAGCTCGGCCCACCACTCGGACACGAACTGCGCGATCGTGGCGTAGTCGGTGCTGTCGGCGTGCTGGTAGAAGCGGAAGCTCAGCGGCTCGCCGGTGCCCGGCATGGTCCGGATCCCGTCGTCGCCGCGCACGTACCCGGCCTCGTCGAGCAGCGCGTTCGCCGCCTCGATGTCGAAGTCGAGCACGGCGTCGCCGCCGTCCCAGTGGTACTGCTCGAAGATCTCGGGGATGATCGAGGTCGCGGGCTGCCCGTTGCCGTCGAGCACGGTGTCCACGAGTTCCTGCTTGTCGATCGCCATGTGCATGGCCTGTCTGACGATCGGGTCCTTGAGCGCGGGGTGCCCGTCGCCGAACTCGGTGCCGTCCTTCGTCACCGAGTTGTAGTTGATGGTGAGCGAGACGTACCGGCGGCCCTGCGCGTTGTTGACCGTGATGCCGTCCTGGCCCTCCAGGGCCCCTATCTGGGCGGGGTTGAGGCCGCTCACGATGTCCACTTCGCCCGCTTCGAGGGCGGCCACCGCCGCGTCGCTCTCCTCGTAATAGTCGAAGACGACCTCGTCGAAGCCGGGAGCGCCGTCCCAGTAGCCCTCGTTGGCCTCGAGCGTGATGAACTCGCCCGTCTCGTACTCGGTGACCTGGAACGGGCCGGAGCCGACCAGCGGGAGCTGGTTCGCGTCGTCCGCGGACGGGTCGGGGTAGGTCGACCAGACGTGCTCGGGGACGACGAACACCTCGCGGGTGAGCACGTCCCAGGGGGAGGGCTGGGCGAGGGTGAGGACGAACGTGGTGTCGTCGGGGGCCTCGGCGCTGACCAGGTTCCCCGCGAAGTCGATGTTCCAGTCGCGGATCGCCTGGTTCTCGATGAGCAGGCCGTAGGTGTAGGCGACGTCCTGGGCCGTCAGGGGCTCGCCGTCCGACCACTCCACGCCCTCGCGGATCGTGAACGTCCAGGTGAGACCGTCCTCGGACTCCTCCCACTCGGTCGCCAGACCCGGCTCCGGCTCGTAGTCGGCGCCCATGCGCACGAGGGTCTCGTACGTCATGAGGCTGGTGTTGTAGGTGATGACGAACCGTCGCTTGAACGGGTTGAAGGTGTCGACCTCCTGGTCCGTCGCGATGAGCAGGCTGTCGGTGTCGTTCTCCTGGGCCGCGGCGCTCGGGGCGGCGACCGCGAGCGCCCCCGCCGACAGCAGCAGCGCGGCTGCGGCCGAGAGGCACCGCCGCATCAGGGCATGGGGATTCATGGGGTGCAAGTTCCTCGCTTCTCGTTTCGGGCGCCGGGCGCGCTCACGGCAGCGGGCGCGCCGGGTCCTCGATGTACCGATCAGAATGACGGAACACTTCTTGAGTTGTCAACGATGTGAAGAAAGTTTTCATTGCTGCAATATGCGAAGGACCCGAACTTCCGAACCCGGTGACCGTCCCTCCTCATTCGGTTAGATTCAATCCACTACTGACGGTGACGGGAGGGTCGCGGTGTGGCATTGGCTGTCCGACGCGCTCGTCGCCCACCCCGAGATCGCCATCTTCCTCGCCCTCGGCGCGGGGTTCTTCATCGGCAAGCTCAAGATCAAGGGCATCGTGCTCGGACCCGTCACCGGCACCCTCCTCGCCGGCGTCCTCGTCGGCATCGTCTTCGACGGCCTCGACATCCCCGACCTGGTCAAGACCGTCGCCTTCGTCGCCTTCCTGTTCGCCCTCGGCTACAACGTCGGCCCCCAGTTCTTCGCGGGCCTGCGCGGCGACGGCGTCAAGCAGGTCATCCTCGCCGTCGTCAACTGCGTGATCGGCCTCGCCGTCGTCATCGTCCTCGCCAAGGCCCTCGGCTACGGCCCCGGCTGGGGCGCGGGCCTGCTCGCCGGCGGCCTCACCCAGTCCGCCGTCATCGGCGTCGCCGACTCCGCCATCGCCGCCCTGCCGGGCCTCAGCGACGCCGACGTCAAGGAGATGGAGTCGCAGGTCGCCGTCGGCTACGCCGTCTGCTACCTCTTCGGCACCGCCGCCGCCGCGTTCTTCCTCTCCACCATCGCGCCCCGCATGCTCGGCTCCAAGAGCCTCGCCGCCGACGCCCACGCGATGGAGCAGCGGCTCGGCGTCGCCAAGGAGCCCGGCATCGGCCGCGCCTACTACTCGGTCGTGCGCCGCGCCTACCGCATCGGCGGCACCGGCGCCGAAGGCACGATCGTCGGCCGCACGGTCGGCGAACTCGAGGACCGCGCGCTGGCCCTGGGCCACCGCGTCATGTTCCACGAACTGCGCCGCGGCGACGAGGTCACGCCCGTCCACCGCTCCACGGCCCTCGCGGTCGGCGACGTGGTCACCCTCGCCGCCCGCCGCCCCGACCTGGTGGCGCTCAACGTCGACCAGTGGGGCGAGGAGGTCGACGACGAATCGCTCCTGGCCTACTCGATCGAGACCCTCGCGATCGTCATCACCAAGAAGGAGCTCGTCGGCGCACGCGTCGGCGACGCCTTCGCCGAGCACGCGCCGCGCCTGTTCGTGACCAAGGTCGTGCGCGGGGGCCAGGACCTGCCCTGGAGCGACGACACCGCCATCCACCGCGGCGACGAGATCACCGTCCAGGGCGGCAAGGAGGAGGTCGAGGCGGTCGTCGGCGACCTCGGCTACCCCAACCGCGCCTCGGACGCCACCGACTGGAGCTACGTCGGCATCGGGATCGTCATCGGCGCGCTCATCGGCGTCCCGACGATCGCGGTGGCCGGCGCCGACATCGGCCTGACCACCTCGGGCGGCGCGCTCATCATGGGCCTGGTCTTCGGCTGGCTGCGCGCCAAGTCGCCGACGTTCGGGCAGTTCCCGCCCGCCGCCAACTGGATGCTCTCGACCGGCGGCCTGTGCATGTTCGTCGGCATCGTCGGCATCATGGCCGGGCCCGACTTCGTCTCCGGCGTCAGGTCCGAGGGCCTGAGCCTGGTCTTCGCCGGACTCGTGGTCACGCTGCTGCCCATGCTCGTCACCATGTACCTCGCGAAGTGGCTGTTCAAGATCCCCGTGCCGATCAACCTCGGCATCGTGGCCGGGTCCAACACCACGACCGCGTCCATCGGCGCCATCACCGACTCGGCCAGGAGCCAGGTGCCGGTGCTGGGCTACACGATCCCGTACGCCATCGGCAACGTCCTGCTCACGATCTGGGGCGCGGTCATCGTGGCCGTGCTCTCCTGACCCGAACGCCCGGAGGGAAACCACCATGTCCAAGGTCGACCGCGACGAAGAACGCCGCCTCGAAGGGCTGAGCCCGTTCGAGCTGAAGAACCGGCTCATCGACCTCGCCGGGGACAACGAGCGCGCCAACGCCCTCGCGATGGTCAACGCCGGACGCGGCAATCCCAACTGGACGGCCACCGCCCCGCGTGAGGCGTTCTTCCTGCTGGGGCAGTTCGCCGTGACCGAGACGCGCCGCGACTGGGACGAGTTCGAGAACCTCGGCGGGATGCCGCAGAGCGACGGCATCGCCGAGCGGCTCGCGGACTACCTCAAGGCCGACGCCTCCGCGCCGGGCGCCGCCGCGCTCGCGTCCTATATCGCCTACGGCACCGACACCCTCGGGTTCGAGGCCGACGCCTGGGTCGGCGAGCTGGCCGACGCGATCATCGGCGACCACTACCCGGTGCCCGACCGGATGCTCGTCCATGCCGAGCAGGTCGTCCACGCCTACCTCGACGCCGAGATGGGCGGCGCGCCCAAGGGCGGCTGGGACCTGTACGCGGTCGAGGGCGGCACCGCCGCCATGTGCTACCTCTTCGACTCCGCGCAGGTCAACGGCCTGCTCAACCAGGGCGACCGGATCGCGATCATGGTCCCGATCTTCACGCCCTACCTGGAGATCCCGCACCTCCAGCGCTACGACTTCGACATCGTGGAGCTCCAGGCCTCCAAGGACACCGACGAGGGCGTCCACACCTGGCAGTACCCGGACTCGGAGATCGACAAGCTCAAGGACCCCTCGATCAAGGCGCTGTTCCTGGTCAACCCGTCGAACCCGCCGTCGGTCAAGCTCGCCGAGGCCACCCTGGAGCGCATCCGGTCCATCGTCGCGAACGACAACCCGGGCCTGACGATCATCACCGACGACGTCTACGGCACCTTCACGAACGGGTTCACCTCGCTCATGTCGAGCCAGGCGTCCAACACCATGGGCGTCTACTCGTTCTCGAAGTACTTCGGCTGCACCGGCTGGCGCCTGGGCGTCATCGCCATCGCCCGCGAGAACGTCTTCGACAAGCGCATCAGGGCCCTCGACGAGGCGCACACCTCGGTGCTGCGCGAGCGGTACTCATCGATCTCGCTCGAACCGGAGAAGATCAAGTTCATCGACCGGATCGTGGCCGACTCCCGCGACGTGGCGCTCAACCACACCGCGGGCCTGTCCACGCCGCAGCAGGTCCAGATGGTCCTGTTCTCGCTGCACTGCCTCACCGACGCCGAGGGCGCCTACAAGAGGGACTGCCAGGCGATCATCGCCCGGCGCCTCAAGGCCCTCGTGGAGGGCCTCGACGTGCCCTACCCGGCCGACCCCGAGGCGGCGAACTACTACGTGGAGCTCGACCTGCTCAGCTGGGCCGAGCGGAACTGGGGCGCGGAGTTCGCCGACTGGATGCAGGCCAACTTCGAGCCCGTCGACCCGGTCTTCCGCCTCGCGGAGGAGGAGTCGGTGGTGCTGCTCAACGGCGGCGGCTTCGACGGTCCCGAATGGTCGGTGCGGGTGAGCCTGGCGAACCTGCGCATGGACGCCTACGAGCGGATCGGCACCGCGCTGCGCCGGATCGGCGACGAGTACCACGCCGCCTTCCAGCGGCAGCAGCGCTAGAGCACCACGAGCGGAGGAGGGAAGATGGACTGGATCAAGGAGACGCTCTCGAGTACTCCGGAGATCGCGCTGTTCGTATGCCTGGCCCTGGGTTTCGCGGTCGGCAAGGTGCGGATCTGGAAGATCTCGCTGGGCGGCGTGGCCGGGACGCTGATCGTGGCGATCGTGATCGGCATGTTCGCCGACATCGAGCTGAACGACCAGGTCAAGACGATCGCGTTCGCGCTGTTCATCTTCACGCTCGGCTACATTTCGGGGCCGACGTTCTTCGCCAGCCTCAACCGCAAGAGCCTGCGGTACGCGACCTTCACCGGCATCGAGGTGGTCTCGGTCCTGGCGATCACCGCGGCGGCCGTGCTCATCATGGACCTGGACGTCGGCACCGCGGCGGGCCTGCTCGCCGGCGGCGCGACCGAGTCGGCGGCGGTCGGCACGGCCACCGACGCGATCGGGCGGCTCGACCTCTCGGACGCCGAGATCGCGACGCTCCAGGCCAACGTCGGCACCGCGTACTCGATCTCCTACATCTGCGGGCTCATCACGATCGTGCTCCTGTCGAGCCAGTTCTTCCCGCTCATCATGCGCGTGAACCTGCGCGAGGAGGCCGCGAAGCTCTGGAAGCAGCTCGGCGGCAGCGCCGACGAGGACACGGCCGCCCCGGCGGCCCCGGCGGTCGTCGGGCGCGAGTACCAGGTCACGACGGCGGCCGGCCAGACCGTCGCGGCGCTGCAGGAGTCCCTCGGCGAGGCCACGGTCGAGGAGGTCTCGCGCGACGGCGGCAGCGTCGCCCTCGCGCCGGACCTGCGGCTCGAGCACGGCGACCGGGTCCTCATCGTGGGCCGCCGCGAGGCGCTCGTCGGCGCCGGCGCGAAGATCGGCGAGGAGCGGCCCCTCGACGAGGCGATGGCGATGAACCTCGACCTCGCGGACGTCGTGGTCACCCGCAAGGGCTACCAGGCGACGACCTTGGGGGACATCCGCAAGGACTTCGAGTCCGAGCGCCAGGGCGTCTTCCTGCAGAAGATCACCCGCGGCGACCACGAGCTGCCGGTCAAGCCGTCCACGATGATCCAGCACGGCGACACGCTGCGCCTGTCCGGCGCGAGCCGCGACCTGCGCCGCGTCGTCCCGATGGTCGGCTTCCGCATCGACCCGACCGTCCGCTTCGACATGGTGTTCATCGCCATCGGCGTCGTGCTCGGCTTCCTCATCGGGATGCTGGTGTGGACGGTGGGGACGATCCCGCTGACGCTCGGCACCGGCGGCGGGTGCCTGCTCGCGGGCCTGCTGTTCGGCTGGATCCGCTCCAAGCGGCCCACGTTCGGGCAGTACGACTCGGCCGCGGCCGACGTGATCAAGACCCTGGGCCTGTCGGTGTTCATCTGCGCGGTCGGGCTCTCGTCGGGACCGCAGGCGGTCGACCTGGTGAAGCAGTTCGGCATCGGCCTGCCGATCGCGGGCATCGCGATGACCGCGATCCCGGCCTTCATCTCGCTGTTCGTGGCCTGGAAGGTCATGAAGCTCCCGGCGCCGCTGACGCTCGGCTCGGTGACCGGGCAGCAGTGCTCGACGCCGGGTGTGACGGCCGTGCAGGCGGCCGCGGGCAACGCCACGCCGCTCATCGCTTACACGATCGTCTACGCCTTCTCCAACGTCGTCCTGCCGCTGCTGGGCCCGATCGTGGTCGCCATGGCCCACAGCCTCGGGAGCTAGGGCGTGTTCGGTCCCGAACACGCCCTAGAGCCTCCAGGCCCCGTTGGTGTTCAGGTGGATCGAGTACACCGAGTCGGTGGCGGTGATGAACAGGCGGTTGCGCTTGGGGCCGCCCCAGACCAGGTTGGACACCGCGGGCTGCGGGATCTTCAAGGCGGCGAGCAGGGTCCCGTCGGGGTCGAAGCAGTCGACGTCGGCCGCGGCGGCCCAGACGCGGCCCTCCACGTCCACGCGCAGGCCGTCGAAGTTCCCGCCGGGGCTCTCGGCGAAGACCCCGCCGCCGGTGAGAGCGCCGCCGTCGACGTCGAAGACCCGCAGGTGCCCGCGGAGGGTGTCGGCGACGTAGAGGCGGCGCTCGTCGGGGGAGAACGCGAGCCCGTTGGGCCGCTCGAAGTCGTCGGCGACGCGCTCGACCACGCCGGAGGGGTCGATGCGGTAGACGTGGCAGCCGTCGATCTCCTGCTCGGCCCGGTGCCCCTCGTAGTCGCTGGTGATCCCGTAGGGCGGGTCGGTGAACCACACCGCGCCGGACGAGTCCACCACGGCGTCGTTGGGGCTGTTGAACCGCAGGCCGTTCCAGCGGTCGGCCAGGACCGTGGTCGAGCCGTCCAGTTCGGTCCGCGTCACGCGCCGGCCACCGTGCTCGCACGAGACCAGCCGGCCCTGCCGGTCGAGGGCGTGGCCGTTGGCGTGGTTCGCGGGGGAGCGGAAGACGCTCACCGTCCCGTCGGTCTCGTCCCAGCGCATGATCCGGTCGTTCGGGATGTCGCTGAACAGCAGGTACTTCCCGGAGGGCACGTACACCGGGCCCTCGGTCCAGCGCCCGTCGGAGAACAGGTGTTCGAGCGAGTCGTCGCCGGCCACGTTCCAGCGCTCGTCGAAGACCTCGAAGCTCGCGGCGGTCTTTCCCATCAGTGACTCCCTCTTCGTCCGACGTCCCGAGGAATCTAGCCCCGCGCGGGGCCGCCGTCCACCCGCCCCCGATGCCGCCGGGTTTTCCGAAACCTCCAGGGGCGTTCTGACGCTTGTATCCCGAAGACTCCGGGAATAACGTATCGAATGTGATCGATATCAATATCGGTCTGCGACCCTCACGGCCGGGACGGGCCCGGCCGCAACGACCAGATGGGACTTCGACATGGGACCGGCACTCCCCGAGACACCGCCGTTGAGACGGCATCGGCGCCTGCGCGCCGCCATCGCGGCCACAGCGGTGGCGGTGGTCGCCGCGGGCGCGACCGCGTTCACGGTGATGACGGCATCGGCCGCCACCGCCGGGTGCGATGTGGACTACCAGGTCACCGCGCAGTGGCCCGGCGGGTTCAACGCGAACGTGGAGATCACCAACCTCGGCGACACGGCGCTCGACCCGTGGAAGCTCGAATGGGACTACACCGACGGCCAGAGGGTCGGCAACGCCTGGAACACCACCGCGTCCCAGTCGGGCGCGCACGTCACCGCGAACGGCGTCGCGCACAACCGGCGCCTCACGGCCGACTCGACGGTGAGCTTCGGCTTCACCGGCACGCTCTCGGGAACGGCGAACTCCCTGCCGACGACGTTCCGGCTCAACGGGTCCGTGTGCACCGGCGACACCGACCCGGTGCCGACCGACCCGCCCACCGACGTCACCGAGCCGCCTACCGAGGAGCCCACCGAGGAGCCCACCGGCGGCCCCGGCCAGGACGAGTGGAACCCGCCCTCGAACCTGGTCCAGCCCCTCAACGAGGTCTGGGCGCACGTCGAGGACACCTACAACCTGAACTTCCGCAACTTCGGGTGGGACCAGATCATGGCCACCGGCGGCTCCATCGACTACTGCGTCCGCTGGGACTCGCAGAACTCGGTGACCCTCCAGACGCGGGACGCGATCGAGGCGAAGCTCCAGCAGCAGTACGACCTCTGGTTCGACCAGATGGCCGGCTGGAGCGAGTTCCCGTTCGAGCAGATCGAGGTGAACGTCGTCGGCTGGGCCGCCCGCGACCGCAACCTCCTCCAGTGGTCGGACAACGCCGTGGACGTCTACATCGGCGACATCCGCGAGAACGCGCCGCAGTGCTCCGAGGACTGCGGGCGCTTCTTCCACCAGGACGGGAACTACTCCCGGTGCCCCGGCGGCGAAGCGCACCACTACGACCAGAGCCTGTGGCTCACCCAGGGCATGGGCGGCGGCGCCGGCGGCGACTGGGGCCAGCGCATGGGCCAGGAGTACTTCGTGAACTCCCTGAACTCCGCGCAGATCACGATCTACCTCCATGAGCTGGGACACACCTTCGGGCTCGACGACTTCTACGACTGGACGCCGACGGGCCAGTGCTGCTTCATCATGAGGGCGGGCTCCTCCTCGACCATCACCGAATTCGACGAGTGGATGCTCCGCGACTGGTGGCGGCACCTCAAGAGCCGCTACGGCTACTAGGAACCACCGGAAGGCGGCGGGACGCGGTCCCGCCGCTTTTTCCCATGCCTCGGTCCGCGGTGATGTCGGTCCGCATCTGGTCGGCAAGGACCGATAGTGTTTAGCATTGTCGAACGGCGGTATTTCGAATGCCCGCCGAGCACGGCGGAGCCCCCTGCGGCAGCCGCCGGGCGCGGACCTCGAAGGAACGGAGGCGTCCGGATGGCCAAGAACATCCAGTCGCTGGAGCGCGCGGCGGCGATGCTGCGGCTGCTCGCGGGCGGCGAGCGGCGCCTCGGCCTGTCCGACATCGCCTCGGCCCTCGGCCTGGCCAAGGCCACCGCCCACGGCATCCTCCGCACCCTCCAGCACGAGGGCTTCGTCGAACAGGACCCCGATTCGGGCCGCTACCAGCTCGGCGCCGAGCTCCTGCGCCTGGGCACGACCTACCTCGACGTCCACGAGCTGCGCGCCCGCGCCCTGGTCTGGACCGACGACCTGGCCCGCTCCGGCGGCGAGGCGGTCTACCTCGGGGTGCTCCACCTCCAGGGCGTCCTGGTCGTCCACCACGTCTTCCGCCCCGACGACAGCCGCCAGGTGCTGGAGGTCGGCGCGATGCAGCCGCTGCACTCCACCGCGCTGGGCAAGGTCCTCTCGGCCTTCGACCCGGTCGCGCACGCCGAACTCGTCGACGCCAAGCGCGAGCCGTTCACGGCCCGCACCGTCACCGACCTCGACGCGATCGAGCGGGACCTGGACCTGATCCGCGCCCAGGGCTACGCCACCGACGCCGAGGAGACCTGGGAGGGCGTCGCAGCTCTGGCGGCCCCGATCTTCGACCGGCACCGCATGTCGGTGGGCGCGGTCGGCATTACCGGAGCCGTCGAACGGGTGTGCCGGGACGGCGAGCCGCGCCCGGAGCTCATCGCGGCCCTGCGCGACACCGCGCGCTCCGTTTCGCGCGATCTGGGCGCGAAGCCGTTTTAGCGGTACGCCCTTTTCCTCCACTTCCCAGCGGGCCCGCTGTGACCCTGGTATGCCTGTCTTGCAGGCGTTTCACATGGTTCGCGATTTGAGATGTGTCGGTCGTCACATACCTATTGACGAGCAGGTAACATAGGAGAACACTTTGCGTACGTCGGTCGACATTGTCGAACGCTAAACGGCTTCAGCGTTCGATACGGCCGCCGACCGGAACAAGCCCTTCCCACGAGGGCGGAGCCCCGGCTCCGGCCTCGGACGCAGACAAAGGAGTCGGTGTGTCCAACGCAGACATCATCATTGGCGAGGTAACCGGCACGGCAGTGCTCATCCTGCTCGGCGCGGGCGTATGCGCCGCCGTCACCCTCAAGAAGTCCAAGGCCCAGAACGCCGGATGGCTCGCCATCGCCTTCGGCTGGGGCTTCGCGGTCCTCACCGCGGCCTACCTCTCCGCCGGCGTCTCCGGCGCACACCTCAACCCGGCCGTCACGATCGGCCTCGCCGTCGAAGGCGCCACCCCGTGGGACCAGGTCCCGCTCTACATCGTCTCCCAGATGGCCGGCGCCATGCTCGGCGCGTTCCTCGCCTGGATCGCCTACTACGGACAGTTCAAGGCCCACATGGCCGACCTCGCGAACCAGCCCGAACCCGCCGAAGGCGCCGACGACGCCAAGGCCGGCCCGGTCCTCGGCATCTTCTCCACCGGCCCCGAGGTCAGGAACGCCCCGCAGAACCTCGCCACCGAGATCATCGGCACCTTCGTCCTGGTCATCGCGATCCTCACGCAGGGCCTCAACGACGAGGGCAACGGCCTGGGCACCCTCGGCGTGCTCATCACCGCGCTCGTCGTGGTCAGCATCGGCCTCTCGCTCGGCGGCCCCACCGGCTACGCCATCAACCCGGCGCGCGACCTCGGCCCCCGCATCGTCCACGCCCTCCTGCCCCTCAAGGGCAAGGGCCGCTCGGACTGGGGCTACGCCTGGGTCCCCGTCGTGGGCCCGATCGTCGGCGCCGTCCTCGCCGGACTCCTCTACAACGTTGCCTTCGCATAGGCGCGGCGACACAATCGAGACAACCCGCTTTGACAACGACGTTTTGGAGCGCAACATGACCGACACGCACACCGGCCCGTTCATCGCGGCCATCGACCAGGGGACCACGTCCTCGCGGTGCATCGTCTTCGACAAGGACGGCCGCATCGTCGCCGTCGACCAGAAGGAGCACGCCCAGATCTTCCCGAAGCCGGGCTGGGTCGAGCACGACGCCTCCGAGATCTGGCGCAACGTCCAAGAGGTCGTCGCCGGGGCCATGGTCAAGGCCGGCATCGGCCGCGAGGACATCCTCGCCATCGGCATCACCAACCAGCGCGAGACCACCATGCTGTGGGACAAGCACACCGGCAAGCCCGTCCACAACGCCATCGTCTGGCAGGACACCCGCACCGACATGCTCTGCAAGCAGCTCGGCGGCGACGTCGGCCAGGACCGCTGGCGCCGCGAGACCGGCCTTCCCCTCGCCGCCTACTTCGCCGGGCCCAAGATCGCCTGGCTCCTCGACAACGTCGAAGGCCTGCGCGCCAGGGCCGAAGCCGGCGACCTCCTCTTCGGCACCATGGACTCGTGGGTCATCTGGAACCTCACCGGCGGCGTCAACGGCGGCGTCCACGTCACCGACGTCACCAACGCCTCCCGCACCCTCCTGATGAACCTCGAGGACCTCAGCTGGAACGAGGACATCGCGGCCGAGATGGGCGTGCCCCTCCAGGTGCTCCCCGAGATCCGCTCCTCCTCCGAGGTCTACGGCACCGTCACCGGCGGCTCCCTCGGCTCCCTCCTCGCGGGCGTCCCGGTCGCCTCCGCCCTCGGCGACCAGCAGGCCGCCCTGTTCGGACAGACCTGCTTCAGCGTCGGCGAGGCCAAGTCCACCTACGGCACCGGCACGTTCATGCTCATGAACACCGGCGAGAAGCTCATCCACTCCGAGTCGGGCCTGCTGACCACCGTCGGCTACCGCATCGGCGAGCAGGACCCGGTCTACGCGCTCGAAGGCTCGATCGCCGTCACCGGCTCCCTCGTCCAGTGGATGCGCGACCAGATGGGGCTCATCAGCACCGCCGCCGAGATCGAGACCCTCGCGCTCACCGTCGAGGACAACGGCGGGGCCTACTTCGTCCCCGCCTTCTCCGGGCTCTTCGCGCCCTACTGGCGCTCCGACGCCCGCGGCGTGATCGCCGGCCTCACCAGGTACGTCACCAAGGCCCACATCGCCCGCGCCGTCCTGGAGGCCACCGCCTGGCAGACCCGCGAGATCACCGACGCCATGACCAAGGACTCCGGCGTGGAGCTCTCCGCGCTGAAGGTCGACGGCGGCATGACCTCGAACAACCTCCTCATGCAGTTCCTGGCCGACGTGCTCGACGCCCCCGTCGTGCGCCCGATGGTCGCCGAGACCACCTGCCTCGGCGCGGCCTACGCGGCCGGCATCGCGGTCGGGTTCTGGGACTCCGTCGAGGACCTGCGCGCCAACTGGCGCCGGGCCGCCGAATGGACCCCCGACATGGACCCGGCCGTCCGGGACCGCGAGTACAAGCACTGGCTCAAGGCCGTCGAACGGACCATGGGCTGGCAGGACGAATAAGACGAGCCCGACCTAGAAGGAGTGCGGCCATGACCACCTTGCAGCACGTCTCCCACCCGGAGGCGGACCCGACCGCGGGCGTGCACTTCACCGAGTGCCACGACCGGGCCGAACAGCGCGAGCAGCTGACGAACGCCACCGTCGACCTGCTCGTCATCGGCGGCGGCATCCTGGGCATCTCCACCGCCTGGCACGCCGCCCAGTCGGGGCTGCGGGTGGCCCTGGTCGACGCCGGCGACTTCGCCGGGGCGACCTCCTCCGCCTCCTCGAAGATGCTCCACGGCGGACTGCGCTACCTCCAGACCGGCGCGGTGAAACTCGTGGCGGAGAACCACTTCGAACGCCGCGCCGTCACCCGCCAGGTCGCGCCGCACCTGTCCCGGCCGCTCACCTTCTACCTGCCGATCTACAAGGGCGGACCCCACGGGGCCGCCAAGCTGGGCGCCGGCGTGTTCGCCTACTCCGCGCTCTCGGCCTTCGGCGACGGCGTCGGCCACCTGCTCAACCCCGCCAAGGCCCGCATGGCCGTGCCGGAACTGCGCACCGAGGACCTCAAGGCCGTCGCCGTCTACGGCGACAGCCAGATGAACGACGCCCGCATGGCGCTCATGACCGCTCGCGCCGCCGCCCGGGCCGGCGCCGCCGTGCTCAACCACGCCGAGGTCACCGGCCTGCGCTTCACCCGCGGCCGGGTCTCCGGCGCCGAACTGCGCGACCGCGTCGACGGCACCGAGTTCGGCGTGAACGCCCACGTGGTCCTCAACGCCACCGGCCCGTGGGTCGACCGCCTGCGCCGCATGGAGAACGCCGGCGCCGACCCGTCCATCCGCCTGTCCAAGGGCGCGCACCTGGTCCTCAAGCGCACCGCGCACTGGAAGGCCGCGCTGGCGACCCCGATCGACAAGTACCGCATCACGTTCGCGCTGCCGTGGGAGGACATGCTCCTGCTCGGCACCACCGACGAGGTCTACGAGGGCGACCCCGGCGATCTCGCGGTGACCGAGAAGGACCGGGCGCAGATCCTCGACGAGGCGAGCATCTCGGTGCGCGCCGAGCAGTTGCGGCCCGAGCTCATCACGTACTCCTTCGCGGGACTGCGCGTCCTGCCCGGCGGGCCGGGCGACACCGCCAAGGCCAAGCGGGAGACGGTGGTGACCGAGGGCCGAGGCGGGATGCTCTCGGTGGCGGGCGGCAAGTGGACCACGTTCCGCCACATCGGACGGACCGTGATGAAGAAGCTCGCGGCGATGCCCGGGTACTCGCTCGGCTCCCGGATGGAGCCGATGCACGATCTTCCGCAGCGCCTGCCGCTGCCGGGGATCGCGAACCCGCACGCGGTGGAGCACCGGCTGCTCTCCGAGGGCGGCGCGCCGCTGGAGCACCTGGGCGAGGACACCGCGAAGCACCTCGCGACGCACTACGGTTCGATCGCGTTCGACATCGCCCGCCTGGCGGGCGAGCACCCGGAGCTGGCCGAGCGCGTCCATCCGGACGCGCCGGAGATCTGGGCCCAGGTCGTGTACGCGCGCGACCGCGAATGGGCCGAGACGGCCGACGACGTGCTGCGCCGCCGCACCACATTGACGATCCGCGGCCTCGACACCCCCGAGGTGCGGGCGCGGGTCCAACGAATACTCGACCGGAAATGAGGGAGCCGGACCGATCGGCGACTCGCGGGTTTTAGCCGAGCCTTCTTGCGAGCCGCCGATCGGTCCGCCGAAACGGGGCGGGATCTGAGGGGGTCCCGCCCCGTTCTCGCTCTCCCGCCAGGTCTGTCGCCCTCGCACTGACCCGTTCTCTCGCTTGTTCGTCCCCGCCCCGGTCTCACGTTCGTTCTCGGCTCGTCCACCGGCCGGTTCTCAGTCGCTGTCGGACCCCCGCGCAATGCTCGAACCGGGGGCGCCTCGCGAATGAGCATCGTTCGCAAACCAACCCGGCCAGTGCATCAATCCCGCCCGGCATCGGGGAAGGCCACCAGGAACAGCGAGTACGCCCGAGCACCCGGCCCGGGCTCGATCTCCTTGACCTCCTCCACGAGCGCGGAGAAGCGGCGCTCGACCTCCTGGTACTGGTCGTCGTTCAGTCGCAGCCCCATGCGGGTCGACCGCACCATCGCGAGGTCGGGCACCTGGGCGACCTCGACGCGGAACGCTTCGAGCATCGCGCTCGCCAGGCCGGTCTGGTGCTCGTCGTCCAGCCGCAGCCGCCAGGACTTCCCGGTCGCCAGGTACGGGATCTCCCGCGCCCCCTTCGCACCGATCCGCTCCTGCTGTGGTGCCAGGAATCCCGTCTCGACGAGCTTGCGCACGTGGTGCAGCACCGTCGCCGGATTCGCTCCCAGCCGCTCGGCGATCTCCTTGTTCGTCAGGGACTTGTCGAGGCACAGCCGCAGGATCCGCAGCCGCACTGCGGACGCCAGTGCCTTCGCCTCGGCCTCGCTCGCCAGCGGTCGGTCGTCCTCGAAGTCCTTGTGCTCGTCTGCCACGCCATCATCCTAACGGCATGTTCGGTTGACTTTTCCCAATCGATTGGGAATACTCAATCACATGATCTCCCTCGGCGACCCCGGTCCAGCCCTTCCCGAGAAACCCGACCGTCTCGGGCTCCTGCGCGACCGCGACTTCCGCGGCCTGTTCCTGTCGACCACCGTGGCCCAGTTCGGCTACCAGATCACCTCCCTCGCGCTGCCGCTCGCGGCGGTCATCGCGCTCGACGTGAGCGAGTTCGAGGTCGGCGTGCTCTCCTCGATGAGCATGATCGCGTTCCTGCTCATCGGCCTGCCCGCCGGCGCCTGGATCGACCGGATGCGCCGCCGCCGGGTCCTCATCGTCAGCGACCTGGTGCGCGCCGCCGTACTGCTCACCGTCCCGATCGCCTGGTGGACCGACACCCTCACCATCTGGCACCTGTACGCCGTCGCCCTGATCATCGGCGTCTTCACCGTCTTCTTCGACGTCTCCTACCAGAGCTACCTCCCGCACCTGGTCGGGCGCAAGCACCTCGTCGAAGGCAACGCGAAACTGGAGTCCGTGCGCTCCACCGCCCAGCTCGGCGGCCCCGTGCTCGCCGGGCAGCTCATCGAATGGCTCACCGCACCGGTCGCCCTCGCCTTCGACGCGGTCGCCATGGGCGCCTCTGCGCTGTTCCTCGTGCGCATCCGCCGCCGCGAGCCGAAACCCGAGGTCGTCCACGGCTCCAAGGTGATCACCGAGGTCAGGGAGGGACTGCGGTTCGTGCTGCGCGAACGCCTGCTGGCCTCGATCGTGGCCTGCACCGGCAGCTGGAACTTCTGGATGGGCGCGTCCATGGCGATGCTCGTCGTGTTCCTGCCCCGAGACATGGGCATGAGCCCCGGCGAGATCGGCCTGTTCTTCGCCCTCTCCGGAGTCGGCGGCGTGGTGGGCGCCTTCACGGTCGGCGCCGTCACCCGCCGGCTGGGGGAAGGGCGCACCATCTGGGTCTCGGTCGCCGTCACCTCACCGCTGCTGTTCCTCATCCCGGCCGCAGAGCCGGGCTGGCGGATCTGGGTCGGCGCGTTCGCCATGACCTTCGTCGGGATCGGCGGCGTGGTCTACAACGTGACCCAGGTCAGCTTCCGCCAGCGCCTGACCCCCGACGGGATGCTCGGCCGCATGAACGCCACCGTCCGCTTCGTGGTCTACGGCGCCTACGCCGTCGGCGCGCTCCTCGGCGGCGTCCTCGGCCAGTTCCTCGGCGCGCGGACCACGCTGTGGATCGGCGCTGCCGGGATCTGCCTGGCGTTCCTACCGGTCTTCTTCTCGCCCTTGCGGAACATGCGCGAGCTGCCGGACCCCGAGCACGAGGAGGCCCGGGCCGCGGCCTAGGCCTCCGCGAGTTCCCGCCCCGTGAGCCGGGCCCGCCCGGCGGCGATTGCCGAAGTCTCGTCGGCGCCTGCCGCCGCCGGGCGGGCCCTCATCCGAAGCCGCCGAGCACCCGCCCGGTCAGCCGAACTCGTTGAACGCGGGGGAGTAGGCGTAGGTCCCGCGCAAGGCGTCCCGCCAGGCGGTGAGGAGCCGGATCTGGAAGTACGCGCCCCAGTTCGGGTCGGGCGCCTCGACGCCGTGCTCGGCGGCGGGCCCGAACCCGAACCGGCCGTAGAGCTCCGGGCTGCCGAGGAGGACGATCGCCGGCTCGTTCCGGGCCTCGGCGGCGCCGATCGCCGCGTGCATGAGTGCCGATCCGATCCCCTTGCCGTGCAAGGCGGGGTCGACGCCGATCGGGCCGAGCCCGAGGACGCGCTCGCCCGCGAGGCGGCCGTACGTGGACACCACGTGGCCGACCGGCTTGCCGTCCGCCTCGGCCACGAGCGAGTACTCGGGTACCCAGTCGCCGCTGGTGCGCAGGGCGTCGACGAGGTCGGCCTCGTGGCCGGAGGAGTGTTCGGTGGTGGCGAAGGCGGCGTCGTGGATGGCGTGGATGAGCGGGGCGTCGCCCTCGGTCTCGCGTCGGATCACAGTCATCGCCCGAGTATCGGCGCACCGGTGCGTCACCGCAACGGAATTGCCCGGCCGCGGCACGCCGACGCGCTTGCGGGGGCCGCCTCCTGGGCGGCCCTCGCGCGAGCGGCGGATCCGCTATCGGACGGGAGCGGGCTCGCGGTCCCGAGGGGCGGCGTCCTTGGCGACCTTGAGCTGGAGCAGGCCGAGGACGATGACGCCCGCCGCCGTGGCGTAGTGCATGCCGAACGCCGCGGCGGCGCTGCCGCCGTGGACGAGGATGAGGGAGCCGTCGCCGATCGGGATGAGCGCGGTGGCGAGGAGCGCCCATCCGAGTGCGCGGCGTTCGCGGATCACCAGCAGGACCAGGAGCACGATCGCGGAACCCAGGTCGCGCGCTCCCTTGACGCTGAGGAAGTCGGCGGCGTCGCCGGTGGGCCAGTGGGCGAAGCCCATGCTCGGGGCGACCGCGGCGGGGGTGATGAGGTACTGGAGGCCGAAGGAGAAGACGAAGAGGATGCTCACGACGGTGAGGACGTCGGCGATGATGCGGCGGGCCATGGGGGACTCCTTGTTTGAGGGCGGCTAGAAAATCTAGCGTTGCTAGGAACATGAATGACGCTAACATAGCCTTGCTCGATTGTCTAGCGGTGCTAGGATTGTGATCATGGCTACCCAGCAGCGCCGCGAACGCGAACGCGCCCAACGCGAAACGCTCATCGTCAACGCCGCCCGCGACATGGCCGAGGCGGACGGCTGGTCCTCGGTGACCATCCGGCGACTCGCCGAGCGGATCGAGTACAGCCAGCCCGTCCTCTACAGCCACTTCGCCGGCCGGGGAGCGATCGTGGACGCGGTGGCCCTCCAGGGCATCGCCGAGCTCACCGAGGTCTTCAAGGCGGCGCGGGCCGGCGCCGAGCCGGGCGGGGAGCTCGCGGCCGTCGTGGGGGCCTACCTCGACTTCGCGACCGCCAACCCGGCCCTGTTCGAGGCGATCTTCACCCTCGCCGAGGGACTGCCGTTCGGGGTCGACGCCCCCGAGGTGCTCAAGGCCGCCTTCGCGGAGCTGTACGCGGTGTTCGCGCCGCTCGCCGGAGAACGCGACCCCGATGCCTTCACCGAGGTCGGCTGGGCCGCGATCCACGGCCTGGCCGTCCTGGGCAGCGGCGGCCGCCTGCGCCCGGACCTCCTGGAACAGCGCCTGGCGATCCTGGTGGGCCAGTTCGTCAAAGGCTGAAGGCGGCGCGCCCGCGTCCTCCTGTCACACTCCCCGCCGTCCGCGGGTCAGTACAGTTGACCGACATTTTCACGGAGGCGGGACCGATGAGCGACGAGTTCGACGACGAGTACCGGCAGGTGCGGCGCTTCGAGGCGCACCGCGACCACCTGCGGGCCGTCGCGTTCCGGATGCTCGGCAGCACCGGCGAGGCCGACGACGCCGTCCAGGAGGCCTGGATGCGCTTCGCCCGCACCGACACCGCCGACGTCGAGAACCTGCGCGGCTGGCTCACCACGGTCGTCTCCCGCATCTGCCTGAACCTGCTGCGCTCGCGCCGGACCCGCCGCGAGGAAGCCCTCGACGCCGACCTCCCGCTCTCCGCCGAACCGGGCGCCGGGGACGACCCCGAGGCGGCGGCGGTCATGGCCGACTCGGTCGGCCTCGCCCTCCAGGTCGTCCTCGACTCCCTCGGCCCCGCCGAGCGCCTCGCGTTCGTGCTCCACGACCTCTTCGGCGTGCCCTTCGACCGCATCGCCCCGATCCTCGACCGCACCCCCGAAGCCGCCCGCCAGCTCGCGAGCCGCGCCCGCCGCCGCGTCCGGTCGGGACGGCCCGCACCCGACGTGCGGCGCCAGAAGAGCGTGGTCGACGCGTTCCTCGCCGCCGCCCGTGAAGGCCGCTTCGAGGACCTGCTCGCCGTGCTCGACCCCGACATCGTCGTGGTCGCCGACGCGGCGGCGGTGGCGACCGGCTTCTCCGGCCGCGAGGTCATCGGCGCCGAGACCGTCGCCGCACTGTTCAACGGCCAAGCGCGGCAGGCGGTCGCGGTCCTCGTGGACGGCACGGCCGGCGCGATGTGGGCCCCCGGCGGCGACCCGCGCTCCGTGCTGGCCTTCACGGTGATCGACGGCAAGGTCGCCGGCATCGACATCGTGAACGACCCCGAGGCCATCGCCGCACTCGACCTGGTCGCGTTCGGCGACTGAACCGGCCCTCGGGCGGCCCGCCATCCTCGACGGACGTTCAGGGCGCGGCCGACCGCCCGATCCCGCCCGGCACCGCGGCGAACCGCCTCAGCCCCGCCCGCCCCGATCATCGAGCGCGCGGCCCAGCCGCTCCCCGAAGCCCTTGAGCCCCTGCCGAAACCGATCCGGCCCCTCGATCGCGAAATCGGCGTCCAGGAACGCGAGCGCCACCAGCGGCCACTCCCACGTCTCCAACCGCAGGCGAACCCTGGTGCGCCGCTCGCCCAGCGGCTCCACCTCGGCGTTGTCGAACCGGAACGCGTCCGCGACCGCGTCCGCCGGAGCCTCCACCGTGATCACCATCGCCTCGCGCGACCGGTTGATGCCGCTCGCGAGATAGTCGATCGCGGTGTCGGCGGGCACCGGCCGCGACGCGAAACGCGCCGTCGAGACCCGCAGCCCGCTCATGCGGTCGACCCGGAAGACCCGCCAGTCGCCACGGTCCACGTCCCAGCCCAGCAGGTACCAGCGCTCCAGATGGTGGGCCTGACGGTGCGGTTCGACCCGCCGCGACGTCACCGCACCGCCCTTGCGCTCATAGTCGAACACCACGACCTGCCGACTCCCGATCGCGTCCGCGAGCAGGCCCACGTCCGCCGCGCTGATGCTCGGCGCCGACTTCGGACCGGTCTCCAGACTGGTCCGCAACCGCGCGATCCGCGGACGCAGGCGCTTGGGCAGGAACTGCTCGAGCTTCCCGTAGGCACGGGTGGCCGCATCGTCCAGACTCCCCTCGTCGGCACTGCCTGCCGCCCCCAGCGCCGCCAGCCCGAGCAGCATCGCCATCGCCTCGTCGTCCTCCAGCATCAGCGGCGGCATCGTCCTGCCCGCCGCGAGCCGGTAATGGCCGCCCGGCCCCGGCCGCGTCTCGACCGGATAGCCGTGGCCGCGCAACCGGTCGACGTCCCGCCGCAGCGTGCGAGGGCTGACGCCGAGCCGAGCGGCGAGCTCCTCGCCGCTGAACGACCGCCCCGTCTGCAGCGTGGCCAGCAGCGACAGCATCCGCCCGGTGACATCCGACATGCCTCCAGTCTGCCGCCTGACGCGGTCAGAAAGCGGCCGCATCTGCGCATAGCGTCGGAGCCATGAACGAGCGAATGATCCGAATCCGCGGCGCCCGGTCCAACAACCTGCGGTCGGTGGACCTCGACCTGCCCCGCGGCAGCCTGACCGTGTTCGCGGGCGTGTCCGGCTCCGGCAAGTCCTCGCTGGTCTTCGACACGATCGCCGCCGAAGCCGGCCATCAACTCAACGAGACCTACCCGCCCTTCACGCGCAACCGCCTCCCGAAATGGACCCGGCCCGAGGCCGACGAGCTGTCCGGCCTGTCGCCGGTCGTCGTGATCGACCAGCGCCGCATCGGCGGCAACGCCAGGTCCACGGTCGGCACCCTCACCGACACCTGGACCTACCTGCGACTCCTGTACTCCCGCATCGGCACGCCGCACGTCGGCGAGTCCAACCGGTTCTCCTTCAACGACCCCGCCGGCATGTGCCCGAACTGCTCGGGCCTCGGCGAGGCGGTCGAGATCGACGTCGACCGCTTCCTCGACCCCGACCGGTCCCTCAGCGAAGGCGCGATCCTGCTGCCCGGCTTCGTCGGCGGCGGCTACTGGTTCGGCAAGATCGCCGACACTGGCAGCTTCCCGGTCGACACCCCGGTCAGGGACTGGACCGAGGACCGGCGAACGGCGCTGCTCCACGGCGGCGGGCCCGCCGCCCGCCTCGACCCGAGGCCGCCCGCGGACTTCGAGGCCCTCGTGCCGTGGTTCGAGCGGATCTACCTGCGCACCTCCGACGACCTCTCCGACCGCAAGCAGGCGGCCATCGACCAGTTCACGCGCTCCGGGACCTGCCCCGAATGCGGCGGCGACCGCCTCAACGCCGAAGCCCGCGCCGTCCGCGTGCTCGACCGCACCATCGGCGAGATGTCGCGCCTCGAAGTCGCCGAACTCGCCGACCTCGTGGACCAGGTCCGCGAACCCGAAGTGGCCCCCGTCGCGACCGCCCTCGGCGACCGGCTGCGGGCGATGACCGCGATCGGGCTCGGCTACCTCCACCTCGGCCGCGCCACCACCACCCTCTCGGGCGGCGAGTCGCAGCGGGTGAAGACCGTCAAGCACCTCGGCAGCAGCCTCGTAGAGCTCCTCTACGTGTTCGACGAGCCCACCGTCGGGCTCCACCCGCACGACGTCGACGCCATGACCGGCCTGCTCGAACGCCTGCGCGACAAGGGGAACACCGTGCTCGTGGTCGAACACGACCCCGCGGTGATGGCCATCGCCGACCAGATCGTGGAGATCGGCCCGGGCGCCGGAACGGACGGGGGACGAGTCGTGTTCCAGGGCCCGTTCGCAGACCTCAAGCGCGCGGACACGCCGACCGCGCTGGCGCTCGAGCGCCGGACTCCGGTCAACACCGTTCCGCGGGAGCGGAACGGCACCGTCACCGTCGAGAAGGCCGACCGCAACAACCTCCAGAACGTCACCGTCGCGATCCCGACCGGGGTGCTCACCGTGCTCACCGGCGTGGCCGGCTCGGGCAAGTCCAGCCTGGCCGCCGAACTGGTGGACCGGCACGGCGCGATAGTGGTCGACCAGCGGCCGGTCGGCGCCAACCGGCGCTCGACGCCGATCACGTACACCGGCATCGCCGCCCCGATCCGCAGGCTCTTCGCGAAGGCGAGCGGCCTGCCCGCCAAGTACTTCAGCGCCAACTCCGAAGGCGGCTGCCCCGACTGCGGCGGCCTCGGCGTGCGCTACACCGACCTGGCGTTCATGGACGGCCAGGAGACCGTGTGCGACACGTGCGGCGGCCGGCGGTTCACCGAGAGGGCCCTTCAGCACCGGGTCGACGGGCTCACCATCGCCGACGTGGACGAGCTGTCCGTCGCCGACGCGATCCACCGGCTCGAAGACCCCGCCATCCGCAAGGCGCTGCACGGCCTCGACCGCGTCGGGCTCGGCTACCTGCGGCTCGGGCAGCCGCTCACCACGCTCTCGGGCGGCGAGTGCCAGCGCGTCAAGATCGCCCGCGAGCTGCGCGAGGCCACGGAGGCGTCGCTGTACGTCTTCGACGAGCCCACGACCGGGCTCCACCTCAGCGACATCGACACGCTCGTCGGGGTGCTCGACCAGCTGGTGGAGCGCGGGCACACGGTGGTCGTCATCGAGCACAACCTCGACGTGATCCGCCGCGCGGACTGGGTGGTCGACCTCGGGCCCGGCGCCGGCCGGCACGGCGGCCGCGTGCTCTACGAGGGGCCCGTCGCCGGGATCGAAGGGACCGCCACCGCCAGGGCGCTCCAGACCGGTTGAGCCGGAACGAACCGTGCGCCGGCCGTCGAGACGGCCGGCGCACGGTCACCCCCGATGAGGCCCGCCCGCAAGGCGGACCCCTAGGGCTCGATCAGGACCTTCACGTCCCACGGGCCCAGTCGCAGCGTCTCGCCCGCCGCGTACTCGGTGTCGTCCAGCAGGTCCCGGACCGCCCCGGGAAGGGCGTACTCCGCCGGGTCCCAGGACCAGTTGTGCACGAACCGCGCCGTCCTGCCGTCGCCGGTGGTGCCGCTGGTCGCGGTCACGCTCGGGTTCGCGGGCCGCCACGCGTCCTCGGGCGCGACCCAGGTGAACAGGGCCTTTCCGAAGGCGCCGTTCGGGATCGTCCCGACATAGGTCACCCGGCCCCGGCCGTGAACCTTCGTCGCGGCGGCCGTGAACCTGCCGTAGTGCGGGTGCACGTACTCGGCCAGGGCCTCGGCCCCCTCCAGGTACACGCCGTCGGCCCACTTCACCGCGGCGGCCGCGTCGTCGAGCGCCAGCGGGGAGCCCTCGGCCGCCCGCAGCGGAACCTCGCCGGTGAGGTTGGCGAACTCCTCGTACCAGACCCCGGCGGCCTCGCGGAGCCTCGCGGGCTTGACGTCGAGGCGCGCCCGCGACTCCTCGTCGCCGTAGCCGGTGCGCGGGCCGAGGATGAGGTGCCCGCCCGCGGCCGCGTACTCGCCGAGCCAGTCCAGCAGCGCGTCGTCGGCCACGTACAGTCCAGCGGCGACCAGCACCGGGAACTGCGCTACCGCCTCGGCCGGGTCGCCGAGATGCTCGGTGTGGACGATCCGCGCCTGGAGTCCGGCGTCGAAGGCGCCCTGGTAGAACGGGCCGGTGATCGACTCGAACGAGTGGCGGTCCGGCCCGCCGTTCTCCGTCGCGATCGCCGGGTGGGCCGCCAGGCCCCATTCGCTCGGCTTGGAGTACAGCACCGCGACGTCGGCGCCGGGCGTCAGGCCGTCAAGGGCCGCACCGGCCTTGCGCAGTTCGGCGCCGAGACCGGCGAGTTCGCGGTAGGCCCGGCCCGGCTCCTGGCTGTGCGGCAGGATGCCGCCCCAGTAGGTCTCGGTGCCGAAGTGGAGCGTGTGCCAGTGCCAGTACTCGATCATCTTGGCGCCCCGCGAGATCAGCGCCCACGCGGCCTGGCGCCACTGGCCGTCGTATGCGGGATGGTTCTCCCAGGGCGAGCCGATGGCCTGCGCGTTCGTCTCGGTGACCAGGAACGGCTCCTGCCGGGAGGAGTACATCCGGTCGGCCGAGTGGTAGAGACTCCAAGTGCCCCTGGTGTTCCAGTCCAAGGCGGTCCCGTCCTGGCTCGGCAGGGCGAGGCCGTCCTGCATGCGGTAGTACGGGTTCCCTGCCGTCACGTCGAGGCGGGCGGTGAGCGCCCGGTCGTCGATGGCGGGCCGCGAGTAGGAGATGCACGTGGTCGTGAACTGGTCCTCGCGCGCGTATTCGCGGGCGATGTCGGCCTGCCAGCCGATGAAATCGTTGGTCAGCTCGGTCTGGAACCGGCGCCACGCCTGCTCGTACTGCGGCTGCGCGTTCCCGTCGGGCCGCCACAGGTCGGCCCAGGTCGACAGCCGGTGGGACCAGTAGACCAGGCCCCATTCGCGGTTGAGGGTCTCCACGTCGCCGTACTGGTGGCGCAGGTAGTCGGTGAACTGCTGGAACACGCCCTCGTTGTGGAAGATCTGGAGCCCGGGCTCGTTGTCGACCTGGTAGCCGATGACGGCCGGGTGGTCGGCGTAGCGGGCGAGGATCTTGCGGATGACGCGCTCGGCGTGGAACTTGAAGGCGGGGTGCGTGTAGTCGACCTCCTGGCGCCCGCCCCAGCCGATGGGCTCGCCGGTGCGGCGCTCGCCGGCGATCTCGGGGTACAGGCGGGTGAGCCACGGCGGGACGGCGTACGTCGGGGTGCCGACGATGACGCCGATGCCGCGCTCGTGCGCGCCGTCGAGGACCGGCTGCAGCCAGTCGAGGTCGAAGCGGCCGTTCTCGGGTTCCCAAGTGCTCCAGACGGATTCGCCGACGCGGATCACCGAGAACCCGGCCTCGACCATGAGGTCGAGGTCGGTCTTGAGCCGCTGGAGTCCGGCTTCGGTGTCGAGGCCGTCCTCGGCGGCGGGCTGGTACTCGTAGTAGTACGCGGCTCCGAACAGGATCGGGTTGGGCCAGTTGGTCATGCGTGGATTCCTTTGCAGTTGTCGCGGGAGTGGTGCGGTCCGGGCGCCTTCCTTGCGAGCCGCCCGGACCACGAGGTCACTGCTTGACGCTGCCGGAGACCAGGCCGGTCTGCCAGTAGCGCTGGAGCAGCAGGAACGCGAGGATCAGCGGCGCGATCGAGATGAGCGAGCCGGTGATCACCATCGGCACGAGGTCGCCGCTGGCGCCGCCGGAGGCCGAGGCCTGGCTCTGCCAGTTCGCGAGGCCGACGGTGATCGGGTACAGGTCGGGGTCGTTGAGCATGATCAGCGGCAGGAAGTAGTTGTTCCAGGTCTGGACCAGCATGAACAGCGTGACCGTGGCGATCGCCGGCGTGAGCAGGCGGCCGGTGACCTGGAAGAAGATCCTGAACTCGCCCGCGCCGTCGATCCGGCCGGCCTCGATGAGGCTGTCGGGGACGGCGCTGTCGGCGTAGATCCGCATGAAGTACAGCGCGAACGGGTGGCTCGCCATGGACGGCAGGATGATCGCCCACGGCGTGTCGACCAGGCCCGCCTGGCTGAACAGCAGGTAGGTCGGGATCGCCAGGGCGGTCGAGGGCACGGCCATCGCACCCAGGACGCCCATGAACATGGTCCGGTTGCCCCTGAACCTGTACTTGGCGAAGCCGTAGCCCCCGAGGGTCGCGAGGAACGCGCCGGCGGCGGCCGAGGCGACCGCGTACAGCAGCGTGTTGCCGAGCCATCGGGCGTACACGCCGTCCTCTTGCGAGAACGTGGCCTTGAGGTTGGCGATGAAGCTGTTGTCGCCGGAGAACCACAGGCCGAAGGTCGAGAAGAGGTCTCCGGTGCTCTTGGTGGAGGCCACGATCAGCCAGAACAGCGGTAGCAGGAAGTAGGCGGCGGCGACGATGAGCGCGATGGTGAGCAGTGTGCTGCGCCTGGCGCGCTTGCCTCTTCTCTTCTGGACGGTGGCGGCGCTCATGACCGGCTCCTGCGGTTGGTGACGAACATGAAGAGGTACGACCCGGCCATGATCACGAAGCCGAGCACGAAGGACACGGCGGCCGAGTAGTTGTACTCCTGGCCGACGAACGCGAGGTTGTAGGCGTAGAGATTGGGCGTGTACGAGGCGTCGATGACGTTGGGGGCCAGCGCCTTCATGAGGCTCGGCTCGTTGAACAGCTGGAAGCTGCCGATGACCGAGAAGATCAGGCAGAGCAGGAGGGCCGGTCGCAGCGACGGGATCTTGATGGACCAGGCGATGCGCCAGGGCCCGGCCCCGTCGACCGCGGCGGCCTCGTACAGCTCGGTCGGAACGGCGCGCAGGGCGGCGTACAGCAGGATCATGTTGTAGCCGGTGAACTCCCAGAACACGACGTTGGCGAGCGATCCGAGCATGAGGTCGGCGCCGAGGAAGTCCGGTGCGGTCGCACCGATCTTGTCGGCGAGCTGGGCGATGGGCCCGAAGTCGGGGCCGTACAGGTAGCCCCACATCAGCGCGGCGACGACGCTCGGCACGGCGTAGGGCAGGAAGATCCCCAGCCGGACCGTCTTCGCCAGGCGCAGCAGGCCCGAGTCGAGGGCGAGGGCGAAGAACAGCGCCATGGCGAGCATGATCGGGACCTGGATGAGGAAGAACAGCGCGACCCGGCCGAGGCCCTCGAACAGCAGCGGGTCGGTGAAGGCCCTGGCGTAGTTCTCGAAGCCGACGAAGACGCTGCCGCCCACCAGCTGTTCGCGGAAGAGGCTGAAGTAGGCCGCGTACGCGAGCGGCACCAGGAACATCGCCGTGAAGGCGATCATGAACGGGCCGACGAACAGGTACCCGGTCTTGGCGTAGCGCGGTCCCTTGCGGCCCTTGGCGCCGCGCCCGCGCTGCGGGGCGGTCGCGGTCGTCGTTTCGGCGCTCATGACTCCTCCACCGTGAATCCCTGGAGTTCGGCGTATTCGGTGACGCGCGACTGCCACTGGTCGAGGGCGCCGAGGGCGTCGCCGCCTTCGGCGATCGCGGTGCCGACGGTGTCGCTGTAGTCGGCGTAGACCTGGTCCTGGAACGGCGGCCACTGGAAGTCGGGTGAGACGGTGTCGCTGATCTGCGCGAACACCTCGTTGACCCTCTGGCCGCCGTAGAACTCCGGTTCCTGGCCGGTGAACGCGGGGTCCTCCAGCAGCGCCTTGGTGGGCGGGAACAGGAACTGCTCGGTGGCCATGGTCATGGTCGACTCGGGGTCGGTGTTGATGAACTGGGCGAAGACCGCGGCGGCGATGCGATTCTCGGAGACGGCGAAGACCGCGGACGTCGAGCCGCCCCAGTTGCCCGAGACGGCGTCGCCCGCCTCCCACTGCGGCATCGGGGCCGCCCGCCACTTGCCGCTGGTGGAGGCCGCGGTCGACTGGAGGAAGACCGGGCCCCAGGCGGCGGTGATCCACGTGGCGTACTTGCCGCGGTTGAGCGCCTGGTACCAC
Organism: Glycomyces harbinensis; assembly: GCF_900101745.1. Classification (GTDB taxonomy): domain Bacteria; phylum Actinomycetota; class Actinomycetes; order Mycobacteriales; family Micromonosporaceae; genus Glycomyces; species Glycomyces harbinensis. The sequence continues at coordinate 167,547 of NZ_FNAD01000013.1, forward strand.
TGGTCGCTGAAGTCGGGGTCGGTCGAGACCACGCCTTCGGCGGCCAGGCCGGACCAGTACTCGGTGACCCGCCGGGCTTGTTCGGAGGTGAGGTCGACGCGCAGGTCCTCGCCGGCGGACCCGCCGAAGGGGTCGCCGCCGGCCTGCCAGAGCGCGCCGGAGAAGAACGCCCCCTGGCTCGGCGCGAAGTTCGTCAGGTACACCTCGGGGTCGGCCTCGTGCAGGGCCCGGGCGGCCTCGGCGAACGCCTCCCACGTCTCGGGGACCGCGATGCCGTGCTCCTCGAAGATGTCGGCCCGGTAGAGCATGCCCATGGGACCGGTGTCCTGCGGGATGGCCCAGACCTCGCCGTCGACGCCGCTGACCTGCGCCCAGACCCATGCGACGAACTGGTCCTCGAGGTCGCCGGCGCCGTACGGGCGCAGGTCCAGGAGGTGGTCGGTGATGCTGAACGCCGGGACCATCTGGTATTCGAGCTGCGCCACGTCCGGTGCACCGCGCCCGGCGCGCAGCGCGGTGCGGAGCTTGGCGTAGTGCCCGGCGCCCTGGCCGGAGTTGGTGACGTCCACTTTGATGTCCGGGTAGGCCTCCTGGAACAGGGCGACCTGCTTCTCGATGCCGGGCACCCAGGTCCAGAAGTCGAGCTCGGTGGGCGTGTGCATGGCCTCGTCGATCTCGGCCTGGCTGACGTGGTCGGGCGCCGGCTCGGGTTCGCGGGCGCAGGCGCCGAACGCCAGCGGCCCGGCGATCGCCGCGGCGAGCCCCGTTCTGCGTCGTATGCGGGGATTCATCGTGCGTCCTTTCCTGGCTCTTCCTTGAGCCGGCTCGGGGACGGAGCGGTGGAGGCGCGGACCACCAGCGAAGGCCCGGTTGCGGGTGCCGGAGGGTCGGGCTCGGGCGCGTCGGTGGACGCGCCGGGGAGCCGCCGCAGGATCGTGCCGAGGGCGCGGATCGCGTCGGCCTCGAACCGCTGCCGGATCGTGGTCAGCGGCGGGGTCAGGTAGGCGGCGGCGGGGATGTCGTCGAAGCCGGTGACGCTCACCCGCTCCGGGACGGACCTGCCGGCCTCGGTGAAGGCCCGGACGAGACCGATGGCCATGTCGTCGTTCGCGCAGGCCACGGCCGTCACGTCCGGGTCGCGCACCAGCTGGAGGCCCGCGCGGTATCCGGAGGCGGGGGACCAGTCGCCCTGCAGCATCGGCGGCGGCTCGATGCCGCGCGCCTCGTGCGCGTCGCGCCAGCCCTGGGCGCGTTCCCTTGCGGCGTACCACTTCTCGGGCCCGGCGACATGCCAGACCCGGGCGTGTCCCAGGTCCAGGAGGTGTTCGGCGGCCTCGCGCCCGGCGATGCGGTTGAACTCGCCGGTGAGGAGGTTCTGCGCCTCGGGCACGCCCCGGGCCTGCCCGAGACTGTAGATCGGGACCTCGGTGTCGATCTCGACCGGCTCGTCCTCGTCGATGGGCTCGGAGATCACGATGGCGTCCACACCCTGCTGGAGCAGCCATTCGACCGCTTCGGCGATCGCGCCGGGCTGCCCTTCGAGGGTGTTGGCGACCATCACGGAGACGCCCGCGGACCGGGTGGCGCGCTCCATCGCCACCTGCAGCGACGCGGGGCCGTACAGCGCGGTGCCGAGCGAGACCACGCCGATGCGCCGGAAGCGCCCGGTGATGAGCGCCCGCGCGGCCGTGTTCGGCCTGAACCCCAGTTCGCGGGCGGCCCGCAGGACCTTCTCGCGCACGTCGTCGGAGACGTAGCGCTCGTTGTTGACCACTCGCGACACGGTCTTCTGCGACACCCCGGCGAGGCGCGCGACGTCGGTCATGCCGGGCGGCCGCCGTCGCTGCGGGGTCTCACCGAAGGGGGACGAGGGGGGCATACGGGCTCCTGCCGAAGTCTGACTACGTTGTCATGTGCAACGTAGGCCACACTGCAAGCCTTGTCAAGCCGCCCGGTTCGGGCGGTTTCGGAAAGGTTCCTACGAGATCGAGTCGGCCTACCGGTCGATCCCGAACGGCCGCGCCGCCGCTTCCGCGTCGACCGGCGCCTCCGCCCGCGACTCCTCGGCGAGCTCACTCAACCGCAGCGGCACCGCGATCGGGCGCTTCGCGAACGCCGCCGGATCGTCCAGGCCCGCCAGCTCGGCCGCGTTCCTGCCGCAGATCCGGCCCTGGCACAGGCCCAGCCCGGCCCCGCTCACCAGCTTCAGCGGGCCGGCGGCGCCCACGTCCCGCTCGTCCACCGCGCGGTACAGCGCCCGCTTGGCGACCTCCTCGCATCGGCACACGACGGTGTCGTCCCGCAGCCAGTCCTGCCAGCCCGAACGCACCGGGTACGCCGCCGCCAGGGCCCGCGCGAACCGCCGCCCCGCACGCACCCGTGACATCGCCCGCAGCGGCGCCTCCACCACGGCCCCGAGCCGCTTCGCCGCCGCGAAGCCCGCGACCGCGCCTTCGGCGGCCGCCAGGTCCGCGCCGCCGATGCCGGTCAGCTCGCCCGCGGCGAACACGCCGTCCACCGAGGTGCCCTGCGCCGCGTCCACCGCCACGAAACCGTCCTCGAGGCGGCACCGGGCCGCCAGCGCCAACTCCAGCTGCGGCGTGAACCCGAACCCGACCGCCACCGCATCGGCCTCGACGCGCCGCTCGGTCCCGGGCACCGGACTCCAGTCCCGGTCGAGCCGGGCCACCGTCACGGACTCGACCGACTCGGCGCCGTGCGCGGCGAGCACCGCCGTCCGCGACCGGTACGGCACCCCGTGGCGCGCCAGCACTCCCGCGTACCGCGCCAGCTCACCGGCCTTCGACCAGCCCGCCATCGCACCGGTCGGCCGCGAGAGCCAGCCGGTCACCGCGGCGTTCGCCTCGGCCACCTCCACCACGCGGGCGCCGACGCCGACGAGCGAGGACGCGACCGGCAGCAGGAACGGGCCGGTCCCGCCGACCACCACCCGGTCGCCGACCGCGACCCCCTGGCCCTTCGCGAGCGCCTGCGCCGCACCGGCGGTGAACACCCCCGGCAGGTCCCAGCCCGGGAACGGCAGCGCGCGGTCATAGGCGCCCGTGGCGAGTACGAGCGCCCGCGTCGCGAACACCCGGCCCTCGCGCGAGGGGTCGTCGGCGAGTCCCACGCGCACGTGGACCCGGTGGCCGCCGTCGACGGCCTCGACCGCCCACGCCGACGCGTCCGGCACGTGCTCGACGTTCTCGGGCGACGTCCATCGACGGTCCGCGTGCGCCGCCGAAGGCGCGAGGCGGTCCTCCGAGGACAGGCCGTCCTGCCGGTGGTACTGCCCGCCGAGCTTCGGCGCGGCGTCGATCAGGACCACCTCGACCCCGCGCGAGGCCGCCGCCTCCGCCGCGGCCATCCCCGCCGGGCCGCCGCCGACGACCACCACGCGGCTCATGACGGCAGCTCCGCGCCGCGCTGCGGCCGGATGTCGTCCCCGTCGGCCACCAGGCGCTGGCAGGCCCGCACGTCGGGCACCCCGTTGACCCGCACCAGGCAGTCGAAGCAGACCCCGATGCCGCAGAACAGGCCCCGCGGCCGGCCTTCGGCGCGCGTGGTCCGCCAGGACCGGACCCCGTTCGCGATCAGCACGCCGGCGACGGTCTGGCCCGGCCGGGCCTCGACCTCCCGGCCGTCCCACGTCACCCGCACGTCCGCTCCTGCGCTCACCGCTCCACCGCCGATCCGACGATGACCGCCGGGCGGTCCACCCGGAACGGCATCGCGTCCAGTTCCGGTTCGCGCCCGCACATCAAGTCCGCCAGCAGCCTTCCGGTGGCCGGCGCCAGTCCGATCCCCGCGCCCTCGTGCCCGGTCGCGTGCCACAGGCCCGGGGTCCGCGGGTCCTCGCCGATCACCGGCAGGTGGTCGGGCGTGTAGGGTCGGAACCCGCCGTAGGCCCGCATCACCGGCACTCCCGACAGGACCGGGAACAGCGCGATCGCGCTGCGCGCCAACCGCTGCAGCACCTCGACCTCCAGTGCGTCGTCGAATCCGACGCGCCGGCGGCTGGACCCGATCAGGACGGTGCCCGTGGCGGTCGACTCGACCACCGGCGACACCTGGAGGTCCACGGCGCCGCTCGCGACCGCCGCCACATAGTCGGCGGCGTACACCTTGCGGCGCACCACCGGCGGCAGCGGCGCGGTCACCAGGACCATGCCGCGGCGCGGCAGCACCTCGACCGGTGCCCCCGCGGCCACGCTGAGATGCCCGGCCCAGGGGCCGCACGCGTTGACGACAGCGCCGCACGGGATCGCGTCGCCGTCCACGCGCACGCCGCAGACCGCGCCGCCGGGGTCGTAGACCACGCCGTGCGCCTCGACGCCGCCGCGCACTTCGCCGCCGCGGGCGCGCACGGCCGCCAGGAGCGCCATCGCGGCCAGCACCGGCTGCAACTGGGCGTCCTCGGGATAGTGGGCCGCCGCCTCGACGCGCTCGGTCAGGTGCGGCTCCATGTCACGGGCGGCCGCGGCGTCCAGGTCGACCGCCTCGATCCCGGCCGCGCGCTGCGCCCGCGTCAGCGCGGCCAGCGGACCGACCGCTTCGGGCTCGGTCGCGACCATCAGGCCGCCCTTGGGCTCCCACTCGACGCGGGCGAGCTCGTCCCCGAGCTCCTCGCGGAGCGAGTCGATGAGGTCCGGCCAGCGGCGCCGGGACGCGACCGCCAGGTCGAGCTCGGGCCCGGGGCCCTTGTCCGACACCAGCACGTTGCCCTCTCCGGAGGCGGTGGTAGCCGCGGCGGGCGCGCCGCGGTCGAGCACCAGCACCCGCAGTCCGGCGGCGCTGAGCGCCTCGGCGCAGGCGGCGCCGATGATCCCGGCCCCGACGACGACCACGTCGGCAGACTCGATCCGTCCCACCCGCCCCTCTGAACTCGGCACGATCAGAGAGTATGCCCGATTTCGGAGGTCTTACACGGAGACTGGCGCAGGCGCCGCCCGGGCAATGTCCGTGCCGCTCCCGCATGGTGAGGACATGCGGGACCCACCGGTGCCGCTCGGCCAGGGCCTCCGGCTACCGCGAAGGACCCCGCCGCCCGCCCGCCGGGTCAGCGCATGACGATCGCGACGGGGAACACGCCGCTGCGCAGCACCGCCAGCAGCTCGTACGAGCCCTTGCCGGTGCACCGCTCGCCGAGCACGTCGAGCACGTCGGCCCCGGGCTCGCCGCCGAGCACCGCGATGAGCGCGTCGAGGTGCTCGGGCGCCACGGTGTGGAACGTCTCGGCCTCGTCGGCGCCGATCACCGCTTCCAGCGCCGGGTCGATGTCGTGGCCGTCGACGTGGAGCGCGCCCGCCGCGTCCACGTACGCCCACAGCCAGTGCCGCTGGCCGGGGCCCTTCTCGGACCGCAGCGTGATCCGCCGGATGTCGTTGCCCATGACCCATGCGACCACGCCCGGCGGCCCGACCGCGACCCGGGGCCCCACGGCCGTTCAGCCGCGCCTCGGCGGGGTGCCGAAGACCGGGCGGTACTCGGCGAACTCGGTGGTGAACAGCGCCAGCCCCTCGGTGATGCCCGGGAGGCGGCGCTCCAGGCCGTGGACCGCCTCGGTCGGCATGAAGCCGGAGACGTACCCGGTCGTCTCGGTCGAGAACTGGCCCTTGATGTCCGAGCGGGCCTCGCCGAGCGCCTTCAGGACCGCGTTGCCCGTCCCGGCCGGGAACTCCACGTCGAAGCGGTTGACCGGCTCGCACACCGTCGTGCCCGCCTCCTTGAGCATCTCGTCGAGCAGGAACTTCGTGACCTCGCGGAAGTCGCCAGCGGTGCTCGCCCGTCCGATGTAGCCGGTGGCGGTCAGGTACACGCGGCAATCCCTCACGGCCCAGCCGAAGACGCCGCGCCGCAGCACCTCGTGGACGGTCTCCTCCACGGCGTTGCGCAGCGCCCGCGTCAGCGAGCCGCGCTCGACCTCCAGCCCGTACGCCAGGCCCGAACCCGGCTCGCCGGGCTCCAGCCGCAGCCCCACGGTCGCCAGGTGCGGGGTCTGCTGCCACGGCCCCATCTCGTGCAGCGCCGAGACGACCGCGTTCGGACGCTCGATGTGGATCGCCCGCGTCTCCTCGAACGCGACGCCGATCCCGAACTCCTCCAACAGGAGCGAGGCCACGACCTCCTTCTGGACCTCCCCGTAGAGGCGGATCGCCATCTCCTCGGACAACTCGTCCAAGTGCGGGTCGACCAGCGGATCGCGTTCGGCCAGGCTCAGCAGGGCCCGGTTCAGGGGGACGCGGTCGGCCGGCCGCGCCGGGCGCACCGTCGTCTCCAGCGTCGGCGGCGTGAAGAACCCGCCGGCCGCCAGCTCGTCGGGCGAGCCGATCGCGTCGCCGATGCGCACGTCGACCAGGCCCCGCACCTTCGCGATGCTCCCCGGCTCGGCGACCGCGGTCACGGTCGACGTGCCGGTCGCGAACACCTCGACCCCGGTCACCTTGCCCTCGAACGACTCCACCACGCCGCGCTCGCCCCGGCGGAACACCGCCAGGTGCTCGCGCGGAGCGATCCGGCCGCCGCGCAGGCGGATATAGGCGACCTTCTGGCCCGCCGCCCCGTGCTCCACTTTGAACACCGTCCCGCGCGGCTCCCCGTGCACGTCGCGGACGGGCGCGGGCAGGTACCGGCGGACGCCCTCGGTCAGCGCCGCGACCCCCGCGCCGGTCACCGCCGACCCGAAGTACACCGGGTGCGCCCGGCCCGAGCGCACCTGCGCGGCGAGCTCGCCGTCGCAGTCGAGCGACTCGGGGCGTTCGACGTACTCGGCCAGGAAGTCGTCCGACCCCTCGGTCAGCATCTCCACGGCCCGCTCGGTGAACTCGGGCCGCGCGAACGAGAACGCCTCGACCGACGCCGCCTTCGTCCCGATCGCGCGCACCGCGCCCATCGGCAGCAGCCGCGGACTCAGCTTCGCGGCCAGGTCCTCGAGCAGGTCCGCCTCGCGGGCGCCGCGGCGGTCGACCTTGTTGACGAACAGGAGCGTCGGCACGCCGAGCCGCTCCAGCGTGCGGAACAGGACCCGCGTCTGGGCCTGGACGCCCTCGACGGCCGAGACGACCAGCACCGCGCCGTCGAGCACCCGCAGCGCCCGCTCCACCTCGGCGATGAAGTCGGTGTGCCCGGGCGTGTCGATGAGATTGACCGTGAGGCCGCCCAAGCGGAACGCGACGACCGCCGACTGGATGGTGATCCCTCGGCGCCGCTCCAGGTCCATGGAGTCGGTCTGCGTGCTGCCGGAGTCGACGCTGCCGACGTGGTCGATGATCCCCGCGTCGAACAGCAGCCGTTCGGTCAGGCTGGTCTTACCGGCGTCGACATGGGCGAGAATCCCTAGATTGAGATACGACATTGACAGTCCTCAGAGGCGAGATCGGCTGGTTTCGGATGAAGCACTCCGAAGTTCGGCGCATGGCGATCTCCCTTTCCGGGCAGGACTGACACGTCGATCCGACGATGCGCACGACGGTAGGGGCCCCGGCGGGACCGCGCAACCGAATTTCGGCCGCGCACCGGCGCGATAGCATCCGCGGTATGGGCACGAGTGAGGGAACCTTCCAGCAGGCCTTGACGGCCGCCGACGTGGACGCCGCCAACGACCTGACCCGGCGCTGGCTCGCCGCCCGCGCCGAAGTCCCGGCCGCCGCCTCCGGCCTCGGCGTCTGGCCGCTCCTGGCCGTCCTCGCCACCGGCGCGGCGGCCGCGACCCGGGACGAGCTCCTCGCCGCCGCCGCGCTCGACGCCGACCGCGCCGCCACCGTCCCCGCCTCCCTCCTGGCCGCGGCCAGGGACGCTCCGGCGATCAGTCTCGCCCTCGCCGTCTGGGCCGGCGAGCGCGTCACCCTCGACCCCGAATGGGTCGCGGGCCTGCCCGTGGACGCGGTCGGCTCGCTCACCGGCGACCCCGCCGCGGACAAGGCCGCCCTCGACGCCTGGGCCTCACGCAACACCCAGGGCCTCATCGAGCGGATGCCCCTCGACTTCACCCAGCCCATCGACCTCGTCCTGGCCAGCGCCCTCGCCGTGCGCACCACCTGGACCACCCCGTTCGCCGACCACAGCCGCGCCTTCGCGACCGGCCCCTGGTCGGGTCTCGGCCGCTGCCGGACCCTCAACGCCGTGCTCCACGACGACGTGCTGCGCGTCGCCGACCACGCCTCCGTCCTCACTGTGCGCGGCGACGGCGACATCGACGTCCTCCTCGGCCTCGGCCGCGACGACCTCCCGCCCCACGCGGTCATGGACGCCCTCCTCGACGCCAACGACCCCGCCTGGGGCCGCTCGGCGACCGAGCTGTCCATAGGGGACCGCGCCGTGGGCGTCCAGGTCGCCCAGTACATGGGCACGCGGCCCCAGGCCGGACCCGAGATCGACGTCCAGGCCGTCCGCTTCAAACTCGACGCCGACCTCGACCTCAGCGAGGACGCCGCCGCACTCGGCCTGGAACTCGCCGCCGACGAGCAGCGCGCCCGCTTCGACCGCCTCGCGGCCGAACCGGTCTACGTCAGCCAGGCCCGCCAGACCTGCACGGCCGAGTTCAGCGCCACCGGCTTCGAGGCCGCCGCGGTCACCGCGATCGCGATGGCCCGCGCCGCCGGCCTCCCGAAGCGCGACCACCGCCGCGTCAAGACCTCCGTCGCGTTCGACCGGCCCTTCGCCTACCTCGCCAGGCACCGCCCGACCGGCCTCGTGCTCGTCGCCGGCTGGGTCGCCGAACCCGAACGGGTCTAGTGCGTGTTCGGGAATCCCGGGCGGTCGCTGTCCGGTCCGCTCGCCGCGTTGTCGGCCCTCCGAATACAACACCGGTATTCGGAGGGCCTTCCGCCTTGCGAGCGAACGAACGGCCCCGGATACCGCCTCACCGGGGATTCCCGAACATGCCCTAGCCTTGATTTTTAACCTTTGGTGCTGGTCAGGTGCTGTTCTCGCTCTCTCATGGTTTTTTCGCGTTTGGCTTTCTTGCCCGGGTCGCGGAT
>NZ_FNAD01000014.1 GCF_900101745.1 Glycomyces harbinensis
CCGCGCTCAACGCCGTCGCCTTCCTCTTGGCGGGCTTCGCCTTCTGGCGGCTGCGCGGCGACTACACCACCGCCCCGGCCAAGACGGACAAGCCCTCCGGCAGCATCCGCGCCGACATCCGCGAAGGCGCCGCGTGGGCGATGCGCCACCGGGTCGTGCGACTGCTCATCGCCCTCAGCGGCATCGCCAGCGTCGCCTACATGATCCCGTTCTCCTACCTCGTCCTCTACGCACAAAAGGAGCTGGGACTCGACGGGACCGGCTACGGCCTGCTCCTCGCCTTCTCCGCCCTGGGAGGACTGCTGGGCAGCTTCATCGCGACCAGGCTGCGCAAGCGGATCGGCTACGGCTGGTCCATCGTCGCCGCACTCGCCACCGGCGCCGTCTCGTTCGCCGTCATCTCGCTGACGACCGACATCGTCGTCGTGGCGATCGCACTCGCCGTCTACATCGCGCACGCGGTCGTCTGGAACATCATGGCCACCACCGTGCGCCAGCGGGCCACCCCCGACGCGATGATGGGACGGGTCGGCTCCCTGGGCGGTTTCGTCGGCCTGATCGGCCTCGCCCTCGGCGCCGGTGCGGGCGGCCTGCTCGCCTCCGCACTCGGCTACCGGACACCGTTCGCGATCGCCGGCGCGGTCTTCGCCGCCGCCGCTATCCTCTGCCTCGTCTCCATCCGCAGCCTCCACGAATGGGAAGACAACGAGGCACACGCAAGACCAGCGGTGTCCGGCACTGCCCGAAACCCCGCCTAGCGGGAAGAACAGGGAGCCCACCCGTAGCCGGAACGCACCGGCGAACCGCAAGCCGGGAATCTCCGTTCTTCAGGGTGGAGAGGATGTCAACGGTAGTAGCGGTAGACCGCTTGGGCGACGCAGGCCGGTTTGGCGCCGTTCTCGATCTCGACGGCGCAGTCGAGGGTGAGCTGCGCGCCGCCTTCCACCGCTTGGGTCTCGGCCACGACGGCGTGCAGGCGGATCCGGTCGCCGACCTTGACGGGGGCCGGGAAGCGGACCCGGTTGAGCCCGTAGTTGACGCTCGCGGTGACGCCGCCGATCTCGAGGAGCTCGCCGAACATGGGGATGATCAGCGAGAGCGTGAGGTAGCCGTGGGCGATGGCGGCGCCGAACGGTCCCGTCTTCGCCCGCTCTGGGTCGGTGTGGATCCACTGGTGGTCGCCGGTGGCGTCGGCGAACCGGTCCACCCGGTCCTGGAAGACCGCACGCCACTCGGTGCGGCCGAGGTCGGTGCCGGCCAGGGCGATGACCGCCGCGACGCCGTCGGTGCGATGACTCATCGGAACTCCTCTCTCAGGGTGTTGCGCAGGATCTTCCCGGTGGGGGAGCGGGGGAGCTCGTCGGCGAAGGCCACCGACTTCGGGACCTTGTACCCGGCGAGCCTGCCGCGCAGGAACGCCAGGAGTGCGGGGCCGTCCGGCGGCGCGCCGGCCGGGACGACGACCGCCTTGCCGACCTCGCCCCAGGTCGCGTCGGGCACCCCGACGACCGCGCAGTCCGCGACGCCGGGGTGCTCGCGCAGCGCCAGTTCGACTTCGGCGGGGGAGACGTTCTCGCCGCCGGAGATGAACATGTCCTTCGCCCTGTCCACGATGGATATACAGCCGTCGGTGTCGGCGACGGCGATGTCGCCGGTGCGCAGCCACCCGTCCGCGAAGGCCGCCGCCGTCTCCGCCGACCGGCCCCAGTACTCGCGCATCACGTTGGGGCCGTGGACCATCACTTCACCGCGCTGCCCGGCGGCCACCGGACGCGCCGCGGCGTCGACCACCTCGACGTCGGTGAAGAAGTGCGGCACGCCCGCCGTCCCGGCCTTGGCGGCGCTGTCCTGCGCGGGCAGGAACAGGACGCCGGGGGAGGCCTCGGTCATCCCGTAGCCCTGGCTGAAGACGATGCCGCGGTCGAGGTAGGCGCTGATCGTGGCGGCCGGGACCGGGGCGCCGCCGCACGCGAGGCGCCGCAGGCTCGACAGGTCGGCGCCCGCCCAGGACGCGCTGCGCGCCATCGCGTCGAACATGACGGGGACGCCGAACATGTACGTGACGCGGAGGTCCTCCACGAGCCGCAGCGCGCGCTCGGGGTCGAAGGCGGGCTCCAGGACCACCGTGCCGCCCTTGAGGAGCGTCGGCAGGCAGGTCATGTTCAGGCCCGCGGTGTGGAACAGCGGGGCCGCGCACAGCGTCACCTCGTCGTGGGCGAGGTCCATGTCGACCAGGACGTTCACCGCGTTCCAGGTGAGGTTGCCGTGGGTGAGCAGCACGCCCTTGGGTCGGCCGGTGGTGCCGGAGGTGTACATGATGACGAACGGGTCCTCGAGCGCCACGTTCTCGTCGATCGGGGCCGCCGGTGAGTCGGCCAGCAGCGCCTCGTATCCGAGGGGACCGGCGCCGCCGACATCGATCGTCCGGCGCACTTGCGCGCCGGGAACCGATCCGCCATGGCGGATCAGGACTTCGCTGCCGGAGTCCTCCAGGCAGTGCGCGAGCTCCGGTGCGGCCAGGCGGGTGTTGAGCGGCACGACGATCGCGCCCAGGACCCCGCCGGCGAAGAGCGCCTCGAGGAACGTGTGGTGGTTCGGGCCGAGGTAGGCGACCCGGTCGCCGCGGCGGACGCCGAGCCCGCGCAGGCCGTGCGCCAGGCGGTGGACCCGCTCGTGCAGCTCGGCGTACGTGAAGCGGCCGCCGGGGCCGACGACGGCGGTCCGGTGCGGGGTCTTGCGGGCCCGGCGCGCCGTCCACGACCCGATGCCGAAGTCGCGCACGGTCACCCCGCCCCGCTCAGGCCGAGCAGGCGCGCGGCGTTCTCCTTGAGGATGAGCGGGCGCACCTCGTCCTTGAGGTCGAGCGCCGCGAAGTCCGCCAGCCACCGGTCGGGGGTGAGCAGCGGATAGTCGGACCCGAACAGCACCTTGTGCTTGAGCAGCGAGTCCGCGTAGCGCACCAGCAGCGGCGGGAAGTACTTCGGCGACCACCCGGCCAGGTCGATGTGGACGGACGGCTTGTGGACGGCGACGGCCAGCGCCTCCTCCTGCCACGGGAAGGACGGGTGCGCCAGGACGATCGGCAGGTCCGGGAAGTCGGCGGCGACGCCGTCGAGCAGCATCGGGTCGGAGTACTTGAGCCGGATGCCCCCGCCGCCGGGCAGTCCGGCGCCGATGCCCGTCTGTCCGGTGTGGAACACGGCGGGCAGGCCCAGTTCCGCGATCGCCTCGTACACCGGGTAGAACCGCCGTTCGGACGGGTCGAAGGCCTGGAGGCTGGGGTGGAACTTGAACCCGCGGACCCCGTGGTCGGCCGCGAGGCGCCGGACCGCCCGCACCGCCGCGGCGCCGCGCCACGGGTCCACGCTGCCGAACGGGATCAACACGTCCGCGTTGCGGGCGCACGCGGCCGCGACCTCCTCGCTCGGGATCGGCGCCCGGCCGGTGGCGTGCTCGGCGTCCACGGTGAACACCACCGCGGCCATGCGGCGCTCGCGGTAGTGGACGGCGATCTCGTCCACGGTGGGACTGCGGCGCCCGTGCGCGGCGAAGTGCGCGGCGGAGGCGTCGAGCAGCTCGCCGGGGAGCGAGGTGCGCCCGTCCTCGCCGATCTCGGCGTGGACGTGCATGTCGATCGCCGTCAGCTCCGCGAGGTTCACGGCTCCTCCGGCGCTTCGACCGCGGGCACGCCGACCGTCTCGGCCCGCGGCCCGAACACGCTGGGCCACAAGGCGGCGATGTCGTCGGCGGCCCAGCCGCCGTCGCGGCAGGCGGCGACGGTCTCCTGCGGGTGGGTCCACAGCGCGAGCCGGTCGCCGCCGAGGCCGATCGCCTGGCCGGTGACCGCGGCGGCCGCGTCGGACATGAGGAACACCGGGAGCGCCCCGACGTCCTCGGGGGCGCCGAAGCCGGCTCCGGCGCGCAGCCACGCGGGCAGCGGCCGGCCCTCCTCCTCCCAGGCCCGCGCGTACGGCTCGAACGCCGGGATCGTGCGGGTCATCGCGGTGGCGGCCACCGGGATCACGGCGTTGACCGCGATCCGATCCCTCGCGCACTCCATGGCCCAGGTGCGGACCATGCCGACGATCGCGGCCTTCGCGGCCGCGTAGTTGGTCTGGCCGACGTTGCCGCGCTGCCCGGCCGGGGAGCCGACCGCGATGATCCGGCCGCCCTCGCCCTGGGCCCGCATCCGCCGCACGGCGGCCCGCACGCAGGTGAACGTCCCCCGCAGGTGGACGTCGACGACGGTGTCGAAGTCCTCATCGGACATCTTCCACAGGATCCGGTCCCGCAGCACTCCCGCGTTCGTGACCAGGCCGTCGAGGCGTCCGAACGCCGTCATCGCCGTCTCCACGAGCATCTCGGCCGTCTCGGCGGGGCCGACGGCCCCGGGCGCGGCGACGGCCTTCCCGCCCGTCTCGGCGGCCACCCGTTCGGCGGCCTCGGCGTCGACGTCGTTGACGACGACCGAGGCGCCCGCCGCCGCCAGTGCCAGCGCGTACGCCCGGCCCAGTCCCTGTCCGGCGCCGGTGACGATCGCGCTCTTGCCGCTGAGGTCCATCAGTGGTCTCCTTCGTCCGCTTCGGGAGTGGTGTCCAGGACTTCGAACGCGACGGCCCTGGCGCGGGGCTCGAGTTCGGCGTGGAGGCGCCGGAAGAGGCGCTGGGCCCGTTCGGCGGGCCAGTCATCGGGCAGGTGCCGGATCGGCAGGCGCGGGTCCTTGCGCAGCAGGTGCAGCCATTCGGCGGTGAGCAGGAGCTGGCGGGCCAGGGGGTCGGCGGCGTCGGTGTCGGGCGACCACCGCTCGATGAACCGGTGGTAGTGCTTGGCGAGCGCTTCGAGGTCCCAGGCGCTCTCGACGAGGTCGCGCACGTCGGTGGGGGCGAGCGCGCGGGCCTGGAAGACCTTGACGTGCTCGGCCGCCTCGATGCCCTCGAGCAGGGTGTCGGTGTCGACGGGGGAGGGGGCGATCCACAGTCCGCCTTGGAGGCTGCCGAATCCGGCCCACATGAGCCGCGAGCGCAGGAGGTGGCGCTGGCTGCGCTGGGATTCGGGGACGGTGAAGCCCAGGAGGGTCCAGGTGCCGTCCCAGCGGTCGTCCATGACCCCGATGCGCCAGATGCGGACTTCGCCGTCGTTGAGGATCTCGCGGGAGCGGGGGGTGAGTCCGAGGTAGACCTTGCGGCCGTGCCGGTGCCGTTTGAGGAGGCCGTGTTCGGCCATGCGGGCGAGGGTCGACCGGGCGGCGGGTTCGGCGACGCCGACGCGGGAGAGCACTTCCAGGACGCTGCCGGTGGCGACGCGCACGCCGCGGCCGAGCACGTGGCCGCCGAAGAGGGTGAGCAGCAGGCCCTGAGGGCGGACCTCACCGATGTCACTCGTCATGGAATCAGTATATGCAGATCCTTGACTGTCGTCATGTATTTACATAGATTAATTTGTAGGGACCGGCCGTCCGACCGGCCCCGCCCCCAACCCCACCGGAGGCACGCCATGTCTCGGACCGAACCGGCCACGGGGAGCCAGCTCCGCCGCGCCGTCCTCTCCAGCTACCTCGGCAGTCTCATCGAGTTCTACGACTTCCTCCTCTACGCCACCGCCGCCGCCCTCGTCTTCAACAAGGTCTTCTTCACCGACATGGACCCCCTCGTGGGCACCGTCGCCAGCTTCGGCACCCTCGCCGCCGGCTACCTCGCCCGCCCCCTCGGCGGCATCATCTTCGGCCACTTCGGCGACCGCCTCGGCCGCAAGCGCATGCTCGTGATCACCATGGCCACCATGGGCGTCGCCAGCACCCTCATCGGCCTGCTGCCCACCCACGACCAGGTCGGCGCCCTCGCACCGCTCCTGCTCGTCGCCCTCCGCATCGTCCAGGGCATCGCCCTCGGCGGCGAGTGGGGCGGCGCGGTCCTGCTGTCGGCCGAGCACGCCCGCACCCGCCGCGGCCTGTGGGCCTCGTTCACCAACGCGGGCGCGCCCAGCGGCATGGTCCTCTCCACAGTGGTCCTCGCCCTGGTCGCCGCCGGCACCACCGAAGCGCAGTTCCTCGCCTGGGGCTGGCGCCTCCCCTTCCTGCTCAGCATCACCCTCCTCGCCCTCGGCCTCATCGTGCGCTCGCGCGTCGCCGAGACCCCCGTGTTCGAGGACGCCGAGAAGGACGCCGGGGTCGCCGAACGCTGGCCCCTGCGCGAAGTCCTCCGCAACCACCCCAAGAACCTGCTCCTGGCCATCGGGATCGGCTTCGGCGTCTTCGTCGCGCAGTCCACGCTCACCGCGTTCGCCATCGCCTACGCCGTCGAGGCCGGCTTCCCCCGCGGCACCGTCCTCAACGCCCTCGCGCTCTCCTCGGCCCTGGCGGTGATCGCCATCCCCGCGTACTCGGCCTGGTCGGACCGCATCGGCCGGCGCCCGGTCGTCCTCACCGGCGCACTCGCCATGGCGGCCTTCGCCTTCGCCCTGTTCCCGATGATCGACACCGGATCGGTCCTCATGCTCACCCTCGCGGTGGTCCTCGGCCAGGCCGTCGTGCACCCGATGATGTACGGGCCCCTGGCCGCCCTCTACAGCGAGATGTTCGCGACCCGCACCCGCTACACCGGCGCCTCCCTCGGCTACCAGGTCTCCTCCACCGGCGCGGGCGCCTCACCGCTGGTGTTCGCCGCGCTCCTGGCGGGCGGGGCCGGCCCCCTCGTCCTGTCGATCGTGATCGCCGCGTGCTGCCTGCTCACCGCCGTGTGCATCCGCGCGGCCGCCGAGACCCACCGGACCGACCTGACCCGATGACCACTCCGCGCACCGCTGTATCGATCGTCGCGCATTCGACGAATGACCCGGCCGAAGCGAGCACTCGCCTCGGCACGACAGAAGGAGAGCATCCACCATGAAACGAACGAGAGCCGCGTTCGCGGCGGTCCTCAGCGGACTGCTGCTCACCGCGGCCGCCATCGCCCTCGCACCGCCCGCCGCCGCGGCCGCCCTCACCGAGGTGACCGACTTCGGCGACAACCCCGGCAACCTCCGCATGCACCTCTACGTGCCGGACGTCCGCCCGGCCGAACCGGCGATCCTCGTCGCCATGCACGGCTGCGGCGGATCGGGGACCGGGTTCTACTCGGGCTCCGAGTTCGCCGCGCTGGCCGACCAGTACGGCTTCATCGTCATCTACCCCACCGCCACCAAGCAGACGGCGATGGGCAACTGCTTCGACGTGTGGTCGGCGGCGTCCAAGACCCGAGGCGGCGGCAGTGACCCGGCATCCGTCGTCTCGATGGTCGAATACGCCCAGCAGCAGTACAACGGCGACGCGGAGCGCGTCTTCGTCACCGGCAGCTCCTCGGGCGGGATGGAGACCAACGCGCTCCTCGCGCTCTACCCGGACGTGTTCGCGGCCGGCTCGGCGTTCATGGGCGTGCCGTTCACCTGCTTCGCCAACGAGGCCGACTTCCCGCCGCAGACCAGCAGGTGCGTCAACGGCAGCATGGACCGCACCCCGCAGTCGTGGGGCGACTCGGTCCGCCAGGCCTACCCCGGCTACAGCGGACCGCGGCCCCGCGTGCAGCTCTGGCACGGCAGCCAGGACAACCTGGTCCCGTACCAGCTCCTGCAGGAGGCGGTCGACCAGTGGACGAACGTGTTCGGGCTGAGCCAGAACCCGACCGCCACCGATCGGCCGCAACCGAACTGGGAGCGCAAGCGCTACGCCGACACCGCCGGGAACGTCCAGGTCGAGGCCATCACCGCCGTCGGCGCCGGCCACAACCTGCCGCAGTCGGGCATGGCCAGGCTCGCCATCGAGTTCTTCGGCCTCCACCAGTCGGATCCGGGAGGCGGCACGACCCCGCCCGAGGAGACCACCCCGCCGCCCTCCGGCGACTGCACGGCCGCCGTCCGCGTCGTCGGCGACTGGGGCTCGGGCTGGCAGGGCAACGTCGACGTCACCGCCGGCTCGCGCGCCCTCACCGCCTGGACGCTCACCTGGACCTGGCCGGGCGGACAGACCGTCTCCAGCAGCTGGAACGCCCAGGTCAGCACCGCCGGAACCACGGTGACCGCCCGCGACGTCGGCTGGAACGGCGCCGTCGCGGCCGGCCAGACCCGCACCGCGGCATGGGGTTTCATCGCCTCCGGCAGCGCCGTCTCGCCCACCGTCACCTGCGCGGCGAGCTAGGAACACTCCGCGTCCGGGCCGGAGGAATCTCCGTCCCGGACGCGGCACCGACCGTGCCGCCTGTCCGAACCGGTGCCGTTGTCGGAGGGTGCTCCTACGATGGCGCCATGACCGTTTCCATCACTCCGAAGCAGTTCCACGAATCCGGCGGCGTCGACGACTGGCGGGTGCTGTGGTCGGTGGCGTTCGCGCTCTACCGCACGGGCGACTTCGCCACCGGCGTGCGGCTCGTGGCGGAGATCGGCCGTCTCGCCGAGGCCGCCGGTCACCATCCCGACCTGAACCTCCGCTCCGCCGTGCTCGAGGTCCGCCTGATCACCAAGGACCGCTGGTCGCTGACCGACACCGACCTCGAGCTGGCCCGGCAGATCTCCGCGGCGGCCGAGGCGCTCGGCGTCCGGGCCGACCCCGGCTCCACGCGCACCTGGGAGTTCGCGATCGACGCCCTCGACGTCGACAGGGTCCGGGCGTTCTGGTGCGCCGTGCTCGGCTACGAGACGGCCGGCGACTCCGGCATCGCCGATCCGGACGGGCTGTACCCGCCGGTCTACGTGCAGCAGATGGGCGTCATGCGGGAGGGCCGCAACCGCATCCACATCGATGTCGGCGTCCCGCACGAGCAGGCCGAGTCGCGCGTCGCCGCGGCGCTGGCCGCCGGCGGCAGGCTCGTCACCGACCGGTTCGCCCCGATGCACTGGACGCTCGCCGACCCCGAGGGCAACGAGGTGGACCTCGCCACCTGGGTCGGCCGCGACTGAGCGCGCTCCGCAGCCTTCCTCGAGCACAAGTGAGGACCGCGGACGGTCAACCCGGCCCGTCGGGCGTGGTGCCCAGGCCCCGGCGGATCGCCCTGGGCGAGGCGCCGAGCTCGTGGCGGCACGCCTTGTTGAACGCCTGGAGGTCGGCAATCCCCACCGAAGCCGCGATGGCGGGGATGGACAGGGTCGACTCGCGCAGCAGGTGCCCGGCGCGCTCGAGCCGGCGGCGCCGGATGTGGGCCACGACGGTGGCGCCGGTGGCCGTGCGGAAGAGCCTGGTGAGGTGGTTGTGCGAGACGCCCACCGCGGCGGCGACCTCCGGAACGGTGATCGGCAGCGGCAGGTGCTGCTCGATGTGGGCGAGGGCCGCGGTCACCACCTGAGGATTGCCCGCACCGTTCTCCTGGTGCGGCAACCGGACGATGCGCCACAGCGCCGCCCACGCCTCGGCGGACGCCTGCGCCGGCGACTCCGGGGCGGCGGTGATGGCGCGCCGGAACATGTCCGCCAGCATCGGCGCCGCCGACCCGGCGTCCCGCATCGCCGGCGTCACGACCTCTTCCCCCCGCCCGCCCATGCGGAGGTGGAGATAGAGGTGCTCGGACCGGCCCCGGTAGCGAAAGCGCGCCTCGACGCCGGCCGGGATGAGGCTGACGTGCCCCGGCCGGACCGCGTGCAAAGTGCCCCCGATCCACAGGTCGGCCTCGTAGTCGAACAGGTGCAGCTGCCACAGCTCGGGCAGCCGGAAGAGGTCCTCGGCGACGGTCAGGCCGTGCACTCCGATGCCGGCGCCCGTGACCCGCGGGGGCTCGTCCAGGTGAAGTCGAACGTTCTGCACAGTGAAAACCGACCACTAGTTGGTGATTACCTCCAATTGCAAGGGGGAGATTACCTCTTAGTCTCGTCGTATGACAACCACCAAGTATCTACTGACCTCGGTCGAGATGGCACGGTTCGTCGCCAACGGCTTCCACCGGTTGGACGCGGTCGTGCCGGCCGAACTCAACGAGCGGGCCATCCCCGCCTTCGACGCCGGCCAGCAGCCCGGCGTCGCCTACGGCACCCCGGTGAAGGACGCTTTCCCCGAAGGCTCGATCTCGCGGGAGCTCCTGGACCTCCCGGTCGTCGCCGGAGCCCTCCAGAGCCTCCTCGGCTCCGACCCCACGGTCGACCACCACCACGTCCACGTGCGCGAGCCGCACGAAGGCGGCGCGCAGCCCCTCCACGGCGACGCCATCATCGACACCCGCATCGACGCGTTCGACGTGCAGCTCATGTACTACCCCCAAGAGGTCACCACCGACATGGGCGGCACCCTCTCCGTCCCCGGGTCGCACCTGCGGCGCACCAACGAGTCCGACACCGGCCGCTACCAGAACCTCCGCGGCCAGACCCGCCTCACCTGCCCGCCCGGCACCGTCGTCCTGCTCCACCACGGCATCTGGCACGGCGGGCGCCGCAACGACTCCGACATCCGCCGCTACATGTACAAGATCCGCTTCAACCCGACCGTGCCGCAGGTGCGCACCTGGGACGTCGCCGACCTCGGCGACCCGGACGTCGCCCGGGAGCTCTCGGTCTTCCACCCCTGGAGCGAGCACGCCACCGCCCGCCTGGAGGTCTACAACCGCATCAAGATGTGGCGCGCACTCACCAACGACGCCTCGTTCGACATCGACTACTGGGCGACCCGCGTCGCCAACCGCCCCGGGAGGGCCGCATGAAGCAGCAAGTCCTCGTCCTCTACCTCAACACCTCCGCCCTCGACGCCGAAGTGCTGGCCTGGGCCAACTACGACGGCACCGGCCGGACCAACCCCACCACCGGCGACGGCGACGTGCCGCCCTACGAGACCGGAGTGGACGCCCTCAAGGACGGCTGGCGGCTCTTCCAGGCCTCGCAGCTCATCCCGCCCTACCCCGGCCACGAGTACGACACCTCGTTCCTCAAGCACGAGTTCTGGTTCGAGAAGATCGAATAGGCGAACCGACGGCGGCCCCGGCGACGCGCGCGTCGCCGGGGCCGCCTCGTGCCGATGCGGTCTACCCGAGGGTCCACCGCTGATTGGTCCCGCCGTTGCACCCCCACAGGATCACCTTCGTGCCGTTGGCGGTCGCCGCACCCGAGACGTCCAGGCACAGGCCGGAAGCGGCATTCGTGATGGTGCCGTCGGCATTGCGGTTCCAACGCTGATTGGTCCCGCCGTGACACGACCAGATGATCACCTGCGTCCCGTTGGCACTGCCGCCGTTCGAAGCGTCCAGGCACTTGCGGTTCGCACCCGTATAGACGCTCAGCTCGCCGGCCGCCGAATAGGTCCACTGCTGGTTCGCGCCGGTCCAGCAGTCCCAGATCTGCACCTGCGTCCCGTTCACCGTCGACTGGTTCGGCACGTCCAGGCACCGGTTCGCGGCCGCCGAACGCAATGTCCCGGTTCCGCTGCCGCCGCCGTCGCCCCCGTTCGGACCCGCGTCCTCGATGATCTGCGCGGCCGCGGCCGGGATCGACCCGGCGTTGAACGTCGTGTTGTTCCGCACGGTGTTGCCGCGCTGGCCGTCGACGAGCCCGGTGATCGCGCTGTTGGTGGTGTAGTTCCCGGTCACGGACATGTCGCCGGTGAGGTTGCTGTTCTGGTTGTTGGCATGGGCCCACTGGCCGTACGTGTTGCGGAAGACGTTGCCGGTCAGGGCGAAGTACCGCGAGCCCTCGTCGAAGTACATCCCGAGCTGCCCGCTGTTCTCGCAGTAGTTCCCGCTGACGGTGCTGTTGGGGTGCGCCGACAGCGAGTAGATGCACCCGGCGTCGAACAGCGTCTCCACGACATTGCGGACGTGGTTGCCCGTGACGTGGACGTTCTGCGAGGTCGTCGCCGTCTGGTAGATCGGCTGGAAGTCGTACAGGCCCCGGCTCAAGTACTCGGGGCTGCCGCCGGGATCGTTGGCGCCCCAGCCGAATCCGACGTTGATGCCGCTGTAGGGCATGTCGGACACGTAGTTGTGGTCGATCGTGAGCCGGGTGGCGTAGGTCCCCAGGATCGCGGCGTGGTCGAGGTACTCCAGCGCGGTGTCGTGGACGCTGTTGTCGCTGATCACGATGTCGCTGTTGAGCATCCGGGAGTCGGACGGGTGGTGCGCGTCGGGGCGCACCCCGCCCACCACGATGCCGCCGCCCGCGCTGGCGGTGAAGGTGTTGCCGGTGACGAGGATGTTCTTGGCGCCGAGTCCGACGCCGGTGCTGTGCGCGTTGGCGTCGTTGCCGATGCCCAGGCCCACCGAACCGAGGTTGGTGAACGTGTTGTCGGCGAACGTGATCCCGTCGGCGGCCGAGACCTGCACGGCGGCGGGCGTCTGCGCCCAGCCGTTGCGGGCGGCCTCGAAGCCGCGGCAGCCGGACCGGCACGAGGTGAACGCGTCGGAGGGGCGGTTCGCCTGGACGCCGGTGATGAAGGTGCCCGTCTGCTGGTTCGCGTAGCCGTTGTTCGACCCCGGGTCGAGCCACGAGGTGCCGGTGAAGGCGAGCCCGGTGAACTCGAGTGCGCGGACGGGCTGGTCGTAGGTGCCGCCGACCTCGATCAGGGTCTCCAGCCGCGGCAGCTCGACCTTCGCGTTCGCCATGTTCTGCCCGGAGAGCGGCTTGTAGTAGAGCCGCCCGGCGCTCGTGTCGAGGTACCACTCGCCGGCCTGGTCGAGGAACCGCTTGGAGTTGAGCAGGAAGAACTGCGGGTTGCGGAACGGGTTCTGGATCGCGTCGTACCCGTAGGTGTTGTTGTTCCAGGCCGGCTGCTGCATGGTCACCGTGCGCCCGCTGATGCTCTCGACCGGCGCGAACCGGTTGGTGAACGACAGCAGGGCCTGGAGTTCGATGCGCTGCTTGCTCGGCAGCGACGCCAGGTAGTCGAAGTTCCCGTTGTTGAGCGTGAACCCGGTGGCGTTGAGCGTCATGTCCGAGGGCGCGATGCCCGTGCGCGCACGCTGCGCCTGGACGCCGTCCACATAGAGCTGCCGGGTGTCGAAGCCGGTGCCGACGTCGGCCCGGTAGATCCCGGTCGCGGCGTCGTCGAGGACCCAGCCGGTGACGGCCTGGGCTCCGGTGACGACCGGTTCGGCCCCGTCCGCGGCCTGCCAGGTCACGGTGTGGCCGTTGCGGCCGGAGTCGTTCGCGTTGAACCGCAGCGGGGCGCTGAGCCGGTAGGTCCCGTCCATGAGGGTGACGGTGACGTCGCCGTCGCCCGCGGCGGCGGCCTGCCGGGCGAGCTCCTGCGCCTTGGTCAGGGTCTTGAGCGGCTGGCCGGAGGTGCCGGTGTTGTTGTCGTTGCCGGTGGGGGAGACGTAGATGTCGTGCGCGGTCTGCGCGTGTGCCGGGGACGCGCCGGGGCCGGCGAGGGCTCCGGTCACCGCGAGGAGGAGGGCCGCCGCGAGGGCGTGGACGCGGGGGAGGCGTCCGGGGGGTGAATGCCGCATTGCATTCCCTTTCCGTTGTCGGTGAGGCGCTTCAGTGCTCGGTGGCGGGTACGCGCCGGTCGGAGGGCGGTGCCTCGGTGTCCGCCCGCTCTCGGCGCGTAGGGGATCGGTCGGTCTCGGTGGTCGGCTGCGTGGTCGCGAACAGGCGCAGCCCGGCGCGTTCGGGGCGCACGCCCGGTCCTTCGGGCTTCACGGGGCGCGGGCGCAGGCCCAGCTCGGCGATGGACTCCTCGAAGACGGTGAGGCCCAGGCCGGGGGCGTCGCCGAGGATGAAGGCCCCGTCCTCGATGTCGAGGTCGGCGGCGATCCCGACGGGCGGCCGCAGGTCCTGCAGTTCGCTGACGAGGTGGTTGGGCACGGAGGTCGCGGCGTGCAGCAGTCCCACGGGGATGTTGCCGATCGGGCTGACCGGGAGGTCGTGCGCGTGGGCGAGCGCTGCGACGCGCAGGAAGTGGGTGATGCCGCCGACGGCGGCCGTCTGGACGATGTCGAGTCCGCCGGCCCTGAGGAGCGGGCGGAACTGCTCCAGCCCGGTGAGGTTCTCCCCGCTCGCCACCGCCGCATTCACACCATTGTGGACGGCGGCCATGCCCTCGGCGTCCCAGCGCCGCACCGGCTCCTCGATCCAGGTGAGGTCCACGGTGCGCTCGAGTTCGCGCACGTGGCGGACCGCCTGCTTGCGCGACCAGGTCTCGTTCGCGTCGAGCATGAGGCTCGGCCTCGCGCCGCCGCCGGCCTCGGCCAGCACCTCCCGCACCAGTGACAGCCGGTGCCGGTCCTGTTCGACGTCCATGCCGCCCTTGAGCTTCGCCGCCCGCAGGCCGCGTTCGGCGTAGAGGCCGTAGGCCGCGACGAGCTCATCGTCGCCGAGGCCGATGTCGAGCCCCGACGCGTAGGCGGGCACGACCCGGTCGCGCCCGCCGAGGAACCGCCAGAGCGGTTCGTCGGCGGCCTGCGCCTTGATGTCCCACAACGCGGTGTCGAGCGCTCCGACCGTCGCGAACACCGCGCCCGCGTGCCCAGCCTTGAAGGCGTACCGCAGCATCCGGTCGTACAGCGCGGTCACGCTCCGGGGGTCCTCGCCCTCGATCGCGGCGAAGACGCCCGCGACCTCCACGTGCGATCCCAGTCCGACGCCGGTGATGCCCTCGTCGGTGTCCACCAGGACGACCGGGAGGACGGTGACGCCGTCGGCCAGGACGCCGTTGGCGTCGCCGACGGGCCGCGCCCATTCCTGGATCGTCGTCAGCGTCCGGTAGCCGGTGATCCGCATGTCATCCCTTCGTGGAACCGGCGGTGACGCCGGAGGCGATCTGCCGCTGGAAGAACAGGTAGAGCACGAGCACGGGCACCGCCGCGATGAGCACGCCCCCGGCGAAGGTCGGGATGTCCGCCGAGTACTGGCCGCGCAGCGAGGTCACGCCGACCATCAGGGTGCGGTGCTCGGCCGAGGGCATCATGAGCAGCGCGATGAGCACGTCGTTCCAGCAGAACAGGGCGTTGAGGATGCCCACCGAGAGCAGGGCCGGCCGGCCCAGCGGCAGCATGATCCGCCCGTAGACCCCGTACGTCGAGTTGCCGTCGATCCGGGCCGCGTCGATGATCTCGGCCGGTATGCCGCTGTAATAGCTGGTCATCAGGAAGACCGTGAACGGCAGGAACTGCGCGACGTAGGCCAGGATCAGCCCGGGGTAGGTGTCGATGAGCCCGGTCTGCCCCATGGTGCGGGCGAGCGGGACCATGATGACCTGGAACGGGATGAACAGCGCCGCGAGGCAGCCGAGGAACAGCGCGCGCGAGCCCCGGAACCGCAACTGGCTCAACGCGAACCCTGCCATCGATCCGAACAGGAGCAGCAGCGCGACCGAGCCGGTGACCACGATGAGCGAATTGGTGAGGTAGCGGCCCATGTCGGCGCTGCCCCAGGCGGTGGCGAAGGCGTCCCAGCGCAGCGCCTCGGCGGGGGAGAAGCGGTCGAGGACGTACTCGTGCCGGGTCTTCATGGCGACGTTGGCGGTGAACACGAGCGGGTATATGGTGGCGATCGCCAAGGCCGCCATGGGAACGGCGACGAGCCATCTGCCGGCGCGGACCGGTGCCATCAGTCCTCCCTTCCGGAGCGTCGGAGGATGGCCAGTTGCAGCAGCCCGACCGCGAGCATCACGCAGAAGAGCACTGTGGACGCGGCCGAGGCGAGCGCCGGGCGGCTCATCTGGCCCTGCTGGAACCAGATGTAGTACTCCGGCAGGTAGGTCGAGCCTTCCGGTCCGCCGCCGGTCATGACGTAGATCAGGCCGAACATCGAGGTCAGCATCCCGATCATGGTGGTGACGACGACGAACTGGATCGTGCGCGAGAGCCCGGGGACGATCACGTGCCGGATCACGCGCGGCAGTGAAGCCCCGTCGACGCGGGCGGCGTCGATGAGCGAGGCGTCGAGCGTGGCGAACCCGGCGAGGAACACCACCAGCGCCATCCCGAACGTCGCCCAGACGTGGACGGCGACGACGGCGTAGATCGCGACGCCGGGGTCGCCGAGCCAGTCGACCGGGCCGAGCCCGACGGCGCCGAGCAGGGCGTTGGCGGGCCCGTCGAAGGCGAGCAGCAGGTTGAAGATCGCGCCGATGATGACCGGGGACAGCACGGCGGGGAAGAAGTAGACGCTCCGGTAGACCCGGTGCCCGGGCACGCGCAGGTAGATGAACGTCGCCAGGAGACCCGGGATCAGCACGGCCACAGGGAGCAGCAGCACGAGCAGGCCCACGTTCCGCATGGACTCGGTGAACAGCGGGTCGTCGAACAGGATCGCGTAGTTGTCCCATCCGACGGCCTGGCCGTTGCGGTCGCCGTCGCCGGTGAAGGAGAAGTTGACGCCGAGCGCGAGCGGATACAGCCGCAGGCCGGCGATGACGAGGACCGCGGGCGCCACGAGGACGTAGGGGGCGAGGCGTTCGGCGAGGGGGCGGCGGCGCGCCCTCCCGCGCCGAGGCCCCCGCGCCTGCCGGTGCGCCGCCACGGGTGCGGTCGCCTCGGCGGGCCCGACCACGGCGGTCCCGGCCGAGGGCGGCGGACTGCCGGTCTCTTTCTCGAGCACGGCCTAGCCCGCCTGGTCGCTCTCGGCGAGCTGGTCGAGCGCGTCGTCCACGGTGACCGATCCGCTCAGCAGCTCCTGCGACAGGCGCCCCATGAGCTCCAGGGTCTCGGCGGAGAGGGCCACGTGGAGCGCGGGCCGCCCGGTCGGGATCTGCGCGACGATGTCGGCGGTCGCCGGGCCGGCGGTCGAGGCGTCGATCGTGGTGTCGGCGGCGATCGCCCCGGCGTCGGCGTAGAACGCCTCCAGGGCGGCGGTCGAGGTGAGGGACCTGACGAGGTCGGCCGCGAGTTCGGGGTCGCCGGTCCACTCCGCCACGCCGTACCCGATGCCGCCGTCGAAGGGCAGGTTCGGTGCGGCCTCGGGATTCACCAGCGGCGCGGGCATGACGCCGACGTTCTCGGCGCCGATGAACTCGCCGAACTCCTTCCAGTGGCCGATGTCCGACATCAGGCCGATGACGTGGGCGGCCTCTCCGGCGTCGAAGATCGCGAACTCGTCGTTGAACATCGCGGTGGAGTTGACGCCGTCGTTGTTGAGCCCGGCCTGGTCGGCCTCGACCCACAGCTCGAAGATCCGCTTCACCCCGGGGGAGTTCCAGTCGCGGTTCCCGGCGATCCAGTCGTCGTACTCCTGGGCGGTGAGCACGCCCGAGCCCAGCCCCGAGAGGAAGAACTGGATGCCGTAGCCCTCCTTGTTGCCCATCGCGAAGCACTTCGCGCCGGTGGCCTCGGTGATCGTTTCGCAGTCGGCGAGGAAGTCGCCCCAGGTCGCGGCGGGCGCCTCGGGGTCGAGGCCGGCCTCCTCGTACAGCGCCTTGTTGTAGTAGATCGGGTGGCCCTGCAAGGTGACCGGCGCGGCGTAGACGTGGCCGTCGGCGGAGAAGGCCTCCCACCCGGCCAGGCGCTCCATGTCCTCGGCGAGGTAGTCCTCCAGCGGCAGCAGGGCGTCGGCTCGGTCGCGCAGCTGGCCGCCGCCGTTGAAGAGCATGACGTCGGGGCCCTCGCCGGACTGGATCGCGGTGCCGAGCAGGTTGTAGTACTGGTCGAACGGCTGGGCCACGAACTCGACCTCGACGTCGGGGTGCTTCTCGGCGAAGTCGGCCTTCGCCTCTTCGATGTAGGACTCGGCGGTCGCGTCCGCGGACTTCCAGTCCCAGACCACGAGGGTGCCGTCGCCGCCGCCTTCGGAGGATTCCGGTCCCGCGGCGCTGCCGCATCCGTACAGCGCCAAGGGCGCGATGAGGGCGGTCGACCACAGTGCTCGTCGCTTCATTGCAGATCACTCTCCGTGGGGGGTGGGCCGTGGGGGCCGGCTCGCAGGGTCGCCTGCAAACATAACTTGTATGACGTATGACGTCAATGGAGTGACGTATACTGAGCGCGATCAGTGCGGCAGGCGGAGGGCAGATGACGGCATTGCAGGAACCGGCCGCGAGCGGACCGGCCCATCCGGCGTGGGCCCGGCGCCCGGCCAGCCTGGGCAGGGCGGTCACCGCGGAGCTGGTGCAGCGCATCGTCCGCGGCGACTACCCGCCCGACTCCGTGCTGCCGGCGGAGCACGCCCTGTGCGCGGCGTTCTCGGTGAGCCGCACCGTGATCCGCGAGGCCGTGAAGGTCCTGCAGGAGAAGGGGCTGGTGCAGATCCGCCAGGGCTCGGGCACCACCGTGCTGCCGTCGACCTCGTGGAACATGCTGGACGAACTCGTGCTCGCCGCGACCATCGACGAGGACGAGACCCTGGGCATCCTCGACGACCTCGTGGTCACCCGGCGCCTGCTCGAGTCCGACATGGCCAACGTGGCCGCCCGCGTCGCCGATCAGGACGCCCTCGGGAGGCTCGGAGCGCTCGTCGACAGCATGGACGAGCTCGTGGACGACCCCGCGTCCTATCACGAGCACGACCGGGCCTTCCACGACACCGTCATGCGGGCCTCGGGCAACCGCATCGCGCGGGCCGTCGTGCGCTCGCTGGAGAGCCAGGTCATCAACACCGCCAGCTACATGGGCCGGACGGAGCGCTCCCTCTGCGTGGCCTCCAACCGCGGCCACCGCCGCATCTTCGAGCGCATCGCCGCCCGCGATCCCGACGGCGCGGCCGAGGCGATGTTCGCCCACATCACGGACGCATGGCTCGTGCGCCGCAGCGCGAACGGCGATGCGAACCGGCTCGCGCGCTGAATCGAGGGCGCAAAGATCTGATGTCTGCCCTTGCGGGACACGGACATTCGGCGGCAAATATCTTAAATTGCTCTGGTGTTGACTGCATACATCCAATCTATATAGACTAGCGTCAATATTCAAGGCATCGCACGATCCGATTCGACCTGATCTGGGAGCGATCCCAGTCGGTCGGCGAACCGCGTCTCCTCATTGGACCTCTCATGCGTTGCCGGTCCACAGCGCAGTCTTCGATGTGCCTGACCCCAAGGAGTTTCCCCTGATGTCGAGATTCAGATCCGTGTTCACCTGCCTCGCGGCCGCGGTGCTGCTGGCGGTGGCGGGAGGCGCGACGGCCCAGGCCGCCGACGTACCCGCGGCGCCCGCCGCCGACGTGGCCGCCGCGGCCAGCTCCGGCTGCGGCAAGGCCCCGACGCTCAACAGCGGCACCCACACCATCCAGAGCAGCGGCCAGAACCGCAGCTTCATCCTCAAGGTCCCCGCCGGCTACGACGCGAATCGCCAGCACAAGCTGATCTTCGGCAACCACTGGTGGGGCGGTACCGCCAACGACGTCGCCTCCGGCGGCACCGACGGTGCCGTCTACGCCCACTACGGACTCGACGCGCTCTCGAACGGCTCGGCGATCTTCGTCGCGCCGCAGGGCCTCAACAACGCCTGGGCCAACTCCAACGGCCAGGACGTCGTCTTCTTCGACGACATGATCCGGGTGATCGAGGGCGCCCTCTGCGTCGACGAGTCGCAGCGGTTCTCCCTGGGCTTCAGCTACGGCGGGGCGATGAGCTACGCGCTCGCGTGCGCCCGGCCCGACACCTTCCGCGCGGTCATCGCCATCGCTGTCCCGGGACCGGTCAGCGGCTGCACCGGCGGCAGCGGGGACACCGCGTACATGGGCGTCCAGGGCGTCACCGACAGCATGGCCCAGGCGCGGTCGATGCGCGACCGCTTCGTCGCCAACAACGGGTGCACGTCGCAGAATCCGCAGGAACCCGCGGCGGGCAGCGGCAGGCACATCACCACCGCGTACTCGGGCTGCCGGGCCGGGTTCCCGGTCGTGTGGGCCGCGTTCGACGGCGGCCACCAGCAGGGTCCCGTGGACGGCTGCACCGGCTGCGAGAGCGGCAGGAACAGCTGGGTGAAGGGCGAGGTCTGGCAGTTCATCAGCCAGTTCGGCTCCACCCCGCCCGCCGAGACCGACCAGGTGCGCAACTCCAGTGCGAACCGCTGCCTGGACGTCGCGGCGCAGTCGCAGTCGAACGGCGCCCTGGTGCAGCTGTGGGACTGCCACACCGGCTCGAACCAGCAGTGGACCCGGACGGCCTCCGGGCAGCTCTCCGTCTACGGCGGCAAGTGCCTCGACGCGGAGGGCGCCGGGACCACGGCCGGGACCCGGATCATCATCTGGGACTGCCACACCGGGGCGAACCAGCGCTGGAACGTCAACGCCGACGGCACCATCACCGGCGCCCAGTCGGGCCTGTGCCTGGCGACTACCAACGGCGGCACCGCCAACGGCACCGGCGTGGTCCTCTCGAGCTGCAACGGCTCGACGGTCCAGAAGTGGGCCCTGAGCTGACCGCCGAACCGGCGCGCCCGCGGCGCCGGGCATGAGTGAACGGGCCTCCCTCGCAGGAGGCCCGTTCCGCTGCGCCGTCAGGCGGTGAACTGCCACCAGTCCACGTTGTACAGGTAGCCGCTGCCGCCGGTGAACTTCAGGTACAGGTCGTGGTTCCCGGTCGCGCCGCTCACGGGGCAGGTGACGTTCGCCCAGTTCTGCCAGCCGCCGGTGCCCGAGACGCTGCACGTCCCGACCCGCGTGCCGTTGGGCCCGTCGAGCCGGAGTTCGATCGTGCCGCCGGCGGTGGCCGAGGCGACCCGTGCGGTGAACGACGACGCGCCGGTGCCGAAGGCGGCGCCCTCGACCTTGATCGAGTCGCCGTTCTCGATCCATCCGACGTTCATGCCGCCCCCGCTCGCGGGCTCGGTCTCCACGCCCGTGCCCCAGGCGATCGTCTCGGCCTCTTGGCGCACATACGGGTTGAGGCTGCCGACCTGCGGCGCCCCGCCGGTGGTCATGTTGATCGTCGGGATCGTGCCGTCGGCGTTGTAGGTGAACTTCTCGACGGCGACGGAGCGCGTGAAGCCGCCGCCTCCCGGCAGGGCCCCGTTGTGGTAGAAGAAGTACGAGCCGCCCTTGAAGTCGATCACCCCGGCGTGGTTGGTGAAGCTCGAGCCCTGCGCGGGCATCACCGTCCCCCGATAGGTCCAGGGCCCGGTCGGCCCGGGCGCCGTGGAGTAGGCGATGAACTCAGAGCAGCACTGCGCCGCGAACACGTTGTAGTACAGGGAACCGCGCTTGTAGACCCACGGCCCCTCCTCGTAGAGCGTCGGCCGGTCCGTCCCGCCGGGACGCGTGCCGAAGCCCTGGGTGGTGAGGGGGATCTTGGCGGGCGAGCCCGAGTACGAGGTCATGTCGGCGTTGAGCTTCACGTACCACAGGTTCGGGTTGCCCCAGTACAGATAGGCCTGCCCGTCGGTGTCGATGAAGACGGTGGGGTCGATCTCGGCGTTGTCGATCAGCGGGCGCCCGATGGCGTCGCGGAACGGTCCGGTGGGGCTGTCGGCGACGGCCACGCCGATGGCGTTCCTTCCGGTGGCGTCGTTGATGACCGGGACGTACCAGTAGAACTTGCCGTTGCGTTCGACCGCCTGGCCCGCCCAGGCGTCCTGGCGCGCCCAGCTGAACGTGTCGATGTTCAGCGGCGAGCCGTGGTCGGTCCAGTTGACCATGTCGTCGGAGGACCAGACCCGCCACTCCTTCATGGTGAACCAGGTCGAGCCGTCCTCGTCGTGCCCGGTGTAGAGGTAGACGCGGCCGTTGTGGACCAGCGGCGCGGGGTCGGCGGTGTAGATGGTCTGGACGATCGGGTTGTCGGCCTGTACCGGGGAGGGCGACGGGTCGGCGACGGCGCTCAGCGTGGCCGCCAGGAAGGCGGACGCCAGCGTGATCGCCAGGGTTGCGAGTCGGCGCGGACTTCGATTCGGTGTGCTCATGAGAGACCTCTCTGACCGCGCTCGCGCGCGCTCGGCTCGCCGCTCGGGACCCGAGCGTCTGGAAAGATTTCGGCGCTCGCTTCGAAACTTAGAGCGCTGTCCACAGGGTATCCGGCCGAGTCGTCACATGTAAATAGATCAATATCCGGCGATACCTCGCCGCCTAGCCGCGCGGCTTGACGAGAAATCGGGCTGCATCCATCGCTCAGAGGCCTTAAGTTTCGGTACTTCCATGGAAAGTTCAGCGACGAACCGGGTGCGGGCACGTGCGCCAAAGCGATGACGTTCCGGAGGCGCTGTCACCCCACCTCGACGGTCATCGTCGTGGTCACGGACTCGAACTCGGAGAGTCGGGTCTGGACGGTGAGCTCCCACTCACCGGCCAGCGGCAGGTCGACGACGCAGTGGTACTTGCCGAGCTCGAGGTCGTGGACCTGCGCGTTGACGGGGCCGAAGTCGTCCTCGGGGAGGAACGCCGAGACGGTCGGCGCTTCGAGCGGCTGGAACGGAAGCCCTTCGGCGTCGGTCAAGGTCAGCATGACGGTGTTCTCTCCCATCAGGCCCGGGGTGAGGTGTGCTTCGATGCCGCCGTCGCCGAGTTCTTCGTGCACGCTGGTCACCCCGCCGAGCGGAAGCACCGCCGCCGGCGGCGGCTTCTCCACGGCCGGACTGAGGTTGACCAGCAGTCCGGTGAGGACGGCGACGGCCGTGACGACCGCGGCCTCGACCGTGAGGATCCGCCGTAGCCGGGCGAGACCCGCCCGCCGGGCCCCGGCGTCCGCGACGGCGGGGACCAGTCGGAACCGGTTCCAGGCGGCGAGCGCTAGCGCGACGGCGACGAGCGCGAGTTTGACGATGAGGGCGCGTCCGTGGTCGGTTGCGAAGAGGCCGTCCCAGGTCCGGTGGATGGACAGGGCCATGACCAGGCCGCTGGCGCCGAGGACCGCCACGGCGTAGCCGGCCCAGGCGGAGAACCGGGCGACGATCCGAGCGTTCTCGGCTGCATCGCTTGCGCGCCAACGAAGTGCGATCAGCAGCCCGGCCAGGCCCCCGGTCCAGATCGCGCCGGTCGCGAGGTGGACGAGGTCGGCGGCGATCATCAGCCAGCGCTCGCCGAAGGCCATCGAGTGTCCTACCAGGACCGGTGCGGCGACCGCGGCGGCGACGGCGACCAGTGCGACCCGGGTCCGGGGGCCGCGGGTGAAGGCCGCGTACGCCGTGAGGACGCCGACCGCGGTGAGCGCCAGGACGATCAGCGGCGCGGGCTCGACCAGTCCGGCCCATGAACCGGTGTCGGTGATCCGCCCGAACGGGAGCCCGGCGATGTCGAGCGCGCCGAGGGGAACGGCGAGCGCGGCGCCGGTGATCGCGGCCGCCGCACCCGCACGGAGGAGGCGGTGGCGGGGGCGGCCCCGCCGGGCGCCGCGGGCGATCACGATGCGGAAGAACAGCAGTCCCGCGAAGACGAGCAGCCCGACGTAATGGAGTGCGGTCGCGGCCGCGAGCGGCAACGGGACGGTGTCCTCGGGCTCGCTCGGCGGCGCCGGCGCGGCTCCGGCCGGTGGATCGCCGACGGTGAAGGCCAGGACGCCCGCGATCGGGTGGTCGTCGGCGGAGACGACCCGCCAGTTCACGTAGTACCGGTCCTCGCCGAGGTCGGCGGGCAGCTCGATGATCACGTCGTCGTCGCGGGTCGTCGCGGTGAGGGTCCGCTCGGTGCCGGTGCCGTCGACCAGGACGGTGCCGTCCTCGATCGGTCGGACCGGCTCGTTGAAGCTGAGCGTGACCGTCGCCGGGGCCTCGTTCAGGGCGGCGCCGTCGGCGGGGTCGGTGCCCAGCAGGACGGCGTGCGCGGAGGCCGCGCTCGCGGGCGCGAGCGCGAGCGCGAACAAGAGGACTGCCAGGGCGAGCAGCGCGGCCCGCCCCGGCGGTCGTACGGCGTGTGCCCTCACGCGGCGCGGCGTCCTCGCACGAGGGCGATGGCGCCCAGGGCCGCGCCGATCATGCCGATCGCGAGCGCGACGTAGGTGACCGGGTCGGTGCCGCCGTCGTCGCCGCTCTCGGCCGCGTCCTCGGTGTCGGCGGGTTCCTCCGCGGCGTCGACGGCCGCGGTGTCGGCGGCGGTCACTTCGATGAACGGTGCGGGCGACTCGAGTTCGTCGGGGTTCTGCCCCTCTTCGGCGATCTCGATCCAGGGGTGGTCGGAGGCGGTGCAGGTCTGGACGACCGGGAAGTGCAGGGTCTGCCCGGCGGTCTCCTCGGGGAGGCGCAGGGAGAGCTCGAAGGCGTCGCGCAGCCCGTCGGGGAGCGGGGTCTTCGCGGTGTAGACGACCTGGTCGACGCGTTCGGTGATCTCGTTGCCGTGTGCGTCGGTGACGGGTTCGGGGAGGTCGACCATGACGTTCTGGACGTCCCAGTTCGGGTTGACCGAGGGGGTGACGGCGTTGAGGGGTTCGGGGATCTGGATGGCGATCGCGGTGGTCGCCTCGCCGTCGCAGCCGTGCGGCACGGAGACGGTGAGCAGGGTGTAGGTGCCGGCGACGGTGTTCGCGGCGGAGATGCCGACGTGGGCGGAGGCGGGCGCGGTGGCCGCGAGGACGGCGACGGCGGCCGCTGCGGTGACGGCGGCGGTGCGCGCGAGGGCGCGGTGAACGGTGTTCTGGTGCATGACGAATACGGCTTTCTCGATCGAGTTGCGGCACAGGGAGGGCCGCAGGAGGTGGCGGAGGCGGCGGTGCGCGGCGGGCCGCGTCTGCCGAGCGCGCCGACGGCCTCGATCAAGCCTTGCGGCACTTGGGTCTGGGGGAGGGCGGGGCGCGGCAGGCTCGATCGGATCGGCGGGAGGGCCCGCCGCGGCTCGGTCAGCAGCGCGGTGGCGAGCCGTGCCCGCAGGCGCGGCAGCTCGGGTTCGACGCGGACGACCCACAGCACCGCGATCGCGGTGGCGCCCAGGTGGAGGAGCGTCATCGAGGCGTTCTGGCGCGGGTCGTGGGCGGCGTGCCCGGTCGCGGTCATCGTGAACAGGCTGTGCAGGATCGCCTGGGCCACGAGGAAGACGGTGAACAGCCATGCGGCCCTGCGGGGGCCGCGCTGCGCGCACAGGTGGGCGGTGGCGGCGATCGGCATGGCGGCGAACAGGAGTGCTTCGAGGGAGACGGTACCGCCGCCGAGGCGGTGTGCGAGTGCGGCGGCCGGGACCGCGACCAGCGCGAAGGCGCAGGCCTTGGCGGCCTTGGGAAGCGACCCGTGTGTGAGCACGCTCCCATCCTCCCAGAAGATTGAGAAACGTCAATACCTCTGCCGTGTCCTTCGTGCGGCTGCTCCTCAGTGGAGACGCCCTCGGCCGCGAAGGCGAACGCGCCCGCACGGCCGGGCGCGTCTCGAGGTTGAGCCGAAGTGGTCGCACGATGACCACATCGGCTTATCCACATTGACGCATTTGATTGCAAATGTGTCGCTGCCGGGATCATTCGGGCAGTGGGGAACCGGCCGTTTCGAGGCGGGACACCGGCAGAACAGCGGCAGGAAAGCCCCGCCGAATCCCCGAACGAGCCCTGCCCGACAACGTGCCCACGGCAACCTGACGCCGTCCGGCGATCACGCGGCCCACGGGGCGGAGAACCGGGAAATGGCTGCCAGACATCGGAATCCCTCCCGCCCGCGACCGCCCGGAGACCGCCCCGATCATCATCCCGATCGCCGATTACAGCTCGATTACACCCGCCTCGCCCCCGTCCTCGGCATCGAACGGCGGCCTGCAGTTCTGCACTAGCTTGGACCGCGATACGTACTCCTCTGCGAGGGCGGTGAACGAGTGCAGGCACGCGCGGGCACGCTGCAATTCCGAGTGCTGGGTCCGATCGAGGTGACGCTGGACGGCCAGCCGCTCCTGCTCCGCGCGCCGTTGCAGCGCAAACTCCTGGCGGCCCTGCTGGCCGGCGCCGGACAGGCCGTCCCGGTCGACGCGCTCACCGACGCGCTCTGGGCGGACCTGCCGCCCGACCAGGCACGGAAGGCCCTCCTGGTCTGCCTGCACCGGTTGCGGCGCGCCCTCCTCGATCCGCAGCGGATCACCCTCGAGCCCGCCGGCTACCGCCTCGGCGTGACACCGGACGACCTCGACGCCGCCGCCTTCGGCGAACTGACCGCCGCGGCGAGGCGGGAGCGCTGCGCGGGAAGGTTCGAGAAGTCGACCGTCATCTACGCGCAGGCGGTGCGGCTGTGGCGAGGCCCCGCCTACGCGGACATGTCCGACATCGACCTGATCGCCGCGGAAGCCGACCGGCTCAACGAAGAACGGCTGCTCGCCCGCCAGGAACTCCTCCAGATCCAGCTCGATCAGGGCCTGCACGCCTCGGTGATCGGGGACCTCGAAGCGCTCGCCCGCGAACACCCCTTCCGCGAGCAGCTGATCGCCCTGCGAATGCTCGCGCTGCACCGCTCCGGACGGCAGGCCGAAGCGCTGCAGGTGTACCGCGAGAGCCGGAAGATCCTGAGCGAGGAGCTGGGCATCGACCCCGGGCGGCTGCTCCAGCGCGTGCACGAAGCGGTCCTGCACAACGACGAGCGCCTCGCCTCGGTCGCGACCGAGAGCCTCGACGGCACCTGGGTCCCCCTCGCCGAACCCCGGATCGAGGCCGCCGCCGTCACCCCTCGCGAACTGCCCGCGGACGTCATCGGATTCACCGGCCGCGACAGCGAACTGCGCGAACTGGAATCGGCGCGACTGGGCCAGGAGGAGGAAGGGATTCCGGCCTCGCCCGTCGTCGTCATCTCGGGCATGGCGGGCGTCGGCAAGACCGCGTCGGCGGTGCACTGGGCCCACCGCATCGCGGACGACTACCCCGACGGGCAGCTGTACCTCAGCCTGCGCGGATACTCCGCGCTCCCCGCACTCCAACCGATCGAGGCGCTGACCGCGATGCTCCGGTCGCTCGGCCTCGACAGCGACCAGGTGCCCGGCGAAACCGACGAGGCGGCCGCCCGACTGCGGACCGAGACGGCCGGAAAGCGGATGCTCATCCTCCTCGACAACGCCGAGACGGCCGGGCAGGTCCTCCCGCTGCTCCCGGGAGGCCCGCGCTCGCTGGTGATCGTGACGAGCCGGCACCGACTCGGCGACCTCATCGCACGGCACGGCGCCTTCCTCCTCGACCTGGAGCCCCTGACACCGGACGAGGCGACCCGCCTGCTGAAGTCCCTGCTGCGTATCCCCCGGTCCTCCGACCGCCCGGAACTGGGCGAACTGGCCCGCAGCAGCGGCTACCTGCCGCTGGCCCTGCGCATCGCGGCCGCGAACCGGGCCGGAGGACACCTGGTGGTGCCCGTCGGCGACGGACCGCACGCCGCACTCAAGGCCACCTTCGACGGCTCCTACCAATCCCTGCCGGACGACGCGCGCCACCTGCTCCGGCTCCTGGGCATCGTCCCGGTCCGGTCCCTCGCCGTCGAGGCCGCGACCGTGCTCGCGGACCTGTCCGCGTCCGCGACCGAGCGAGCGGTCGAACAGCTCGCCCACGCGCACATGGTCAACCGGGACGGACGCGGCCGGCTCTATCTCCACGATCTCATCAGGGACTACGCGAACGACCTGGTCGAAGCCGAGGATCCCGCGCGAGTCGACGCCCTCGGGCGCCTCTTCGACTGGTACCTCGACACGGCCGACGCGGCCTGCGACATCCGGTATCCGCGCTACGCCAGGCTCTCGACCCGCGACAGGTCCGGCGCCCCTCCGTCGATCGGCGACGAGGCACAGGCCGTGCAATGGCTCGACGACGAGCGGGAGAACCTCGTCGCCGTCGCGCGGTACGCCGGCGAGAACGGTTTCGGCTCAGTGGCCTGGGGACTCGCCGACACGCTCCGCGCCCACGGCTGGATGGAGATGAGCGCCGCGGACTTCCTCGCGCTCGGACGGTCGGCGCTGAACGGCGCGTTGGCGGAAGCGAGCCTCCCCGGCGAGGCGGTGGCCGAACTCTGCATGTCCACCGCGTACATCAAAGCCCGCGACTTCACCGACGTGGTCCGCCACGCCGAACGCGCCATCGAGCGGACGCACCTGGTCGGCTGGGACGCCGGACTCGCGTCGGCGCACCACGACCTGACCCTCGCCTGCTGGAACCTCGGACGACTGCGGACCGCGATCGAACACGGCGAGATGGCGCTCGCCATGAACCGCGCCCTCGGCAGGACGCGCGCCGTCAGCGTCAACCTCGGGGCGCTGGCAGTCGTCCACGGCGACATGGGGAGCCTGCGGATCGAGGCGCGGCTGCTCGCGGAAGCGCTCGAGTTGGCCGAGGGCACCGACGACGCCGCCCTGCAGGCGTCGCACCTGCGGCGGCTCGCCTCGGTGTCGATCCGCCAGGGCTCGGTGGAGGCGGCTGAGGCGTACCTGGACCGGGTCATGAAGATCGACATGAACGCGGGAGAACGGGAACTCAGCTCCGATACGGCCGAATACCTCTCGCAGCTCCACACCGCCAAGGGGAACCACGACGACGCGCTGGTCTACGCGGACATGGTCGTCGGCCAGGCGGACCTGCGGGGCGACAGGATGAGCAAGGCGATCGGGCTGACCGCGGTCGCCGTGGCCCTCAACCGGCTCGAACGCCACGAGGGGGCGGTGGCCGCCGCCGCGCAGGCGCTGCGCGTGATGAACGACGAACTGACGGGCGTCAGGATCAACGCCCTCATCGAGCGTGCCATCGGCAGGATCGGGCTCGACGAGGTCGACGCCGCCGAGGCGGACGCGCGATCGCTGCTCGGACTGGCGAGGGAGTACGGATACCGGACCAGCGAGGGCACGGCGCTCAATCTCCTGGCCGAAGTGCGGCTCCGCCGGGGCGCGGCGGGCGAGGCCCGCGAGCTCGCCGGACAGGCCCTCGACCGGCACCGGACCTCCGGCCACCGCACGGGCGAGTCGTGGTCGCTCTGGGTCCTGGGATCGGCCGCGCGGCACGAAGGCGATGCCGCGGCGGCCCGCCGGCACTGGCGCGAAGTCGAGGAGATCTACGCCGCGATGGGCGCGCCGGTGCCGGCGAGGTTCAAGCGGGACGCCTGAGCCGCTACTCGTCCTCCAGCGTGGGGCCGACGTCGGCGGCCTCGATGATGATGCCGGCGATCTCGCCGGCCGGGTCGCTGCCGACGAATCCTCCGTTGCCGTTGGACACCTGGTCGTCCCCAGTGGTCAGCGACCAGAGGTAATCCGGCACGACCGTCGTCCCGGCCATGTCGTTGTCGGGGTCCACGGGAAAGTCGGGGGCGTCGACCAACTCGTCGATGCGCCGGACCTGCTCCTCGGTCAGCACCCCCGCATCCGTCTCGGTGCCGGTGCGCTGCCACGAACCGTCCGAGGCGACCTCGACCGTCGCCTCCATGACGACCTCCAGGCCGTCGTCGTACTCGGTGACGGACAACGTCATCTCGGGCATGGTCGGGGGTGAGTCGGCGGCCGCGCTTTCGTCCGGCTGCTGCCCGCAGGCGCTGAGCAGAAGGACGGTCGCGGCGAGCAAGGAGAATTTCAACATGCGCCTGAGACGTGCCCGGCGCGACTACGGTTCCCGACTCGCCCATATTGTCGGTATCGGCAAGGCGCAGGCCGGGGGAGGACCGTGATCGAGCAGGACCGCGCCGGTGTTCGCCGGCCTCCGGCGCTCTTCCCCCCGGCTCCCGGGCCACGATTCTCGCCTCCGCCGCGACGGAGCGGTCTCGGGCCGGCGGGCGGGTGGCGACCCGTCCCTACACTGGGCAAGTTTCTTCGTCAGTGCCCGGCAGGAAAGCGAATGACACCACCATGAGAATCAGAGCACTACTGTGCTGCCTCGGCGCCTCCGGACTGCTCCTGAGCGCGGCGTGCGGCGAGGCCGCCGGCACCATCGACGAGCCCTCGGAGGAGGCCCCGACCTCCTCCGAGGCGGCCGAGCAGGCGATCGACGCCGAAGCGTTCGACCCGCCCATGCAGTTCGACACCGGAGCCGGCGTCCCGCTCCCCCCGGAGGCCGGTGCCGGCAACATCAACCTGGCCGGCAACGCCGTCCAGCCGCTTCCAGTGGTCCTCTCCGGTACGAAGGCGTTCATCGCCTCGGCGAACCAGCTCCAGATCGTCGACACCCGCAACGCCGAGGTCCTGCCCGCGATCGTCCCCCAGTCCGGCACCCCGATGGACCCGGCGACCGTCGTGTTCGCGGGCGACAACCCGATCGAGGCCCCGATCGTCGTGAACCTCGACGGCAAGGACCTCGTGGTGGTGCCGTTCCTGACCACGGGCGAAGCCGTGGGCACCGCGGTGGCGCACCAGAGCCTCGAAGTGATCGCAGTGGACCCGGCCACCGGCGAGCAGGTGTTCAGCGTGGTGCACGAACTGCCGATCGGCGAGGGCGACGTCGACGGCCGCTACGACAACGCCGTGGTCAAGGGCGAGACCGGCGGCATCGTCGTGGTCGACCTCGAGATCTACGGGTCGTACACCGTCGCAGTGGACCTGAACGCGCAGGCCGTGGCGTGGGAGAGCGCCTTCGCGACCCAGGCGGTCTCGGGCGACACCGTGGTCGGCATCCCCGGCGACGACGAGCTCAACCGGCACCACAGCGGTCTCGCGATCGCGGACGGCACGGTCAAGTGGGACGACCCGGAGTTCGGCTACATCGACCTGCGCCCGGCCGGATCGAAGTACGTGTTCGGCTTCGGCGGCTGGGACCGGATCGACGGCGGCCTCTTCCTGGTCGAGGCCGCGACCGGCGCGGTGACGAGCCTGGAAGCCGAGGAGCGCGACTCGGGGATGTGCCGGTTCGACGGGCAGACGACCCTGGTCTGCACCGACACCTGGGGCTGGCTCGGGGCCGTGAACAGCGAGACCGGCGAGTTCCTGTGGCAGCGCGAGCCGTCCGCGGACCGCGCCGGCGTCGGGATCACCGCCGTCTGGCACGGTGCCGTCTACGGCACCACCGAGAACGGCCCGGTCGTCCTCGACGCGCTCACCGGTGAGGACGCCGAGACCGCGCCCGGGATCGCCCCGTGGGTGCTCAACGAGTACGTCGGCATCGCCCAGGACCCGAACAGCGGCGTCTCCGCCTACCCCGCCATCGGATAGCACACGATCCGGGGCACGGCTCGCAGCCGTGTCCCGGACACCCCTTCAGCGCGGCGACCGCGCTGGTCAGTTCAGGCGCTGCGTGAGGTGCACGTCGACCTCGTCGCCGTCGCCCTTGCCGATCCGCTTGCGGATCGCGGCCGTGACGGGGAGCTTGTGGGTCCCGTCGCCCAGGGCCATGAACGCGCCCCGGAACGGGACGCCGTCGATGGTGCCCTCCACTTTGACCAGGCCTCGGGTGCCGAACACCGCGGCCGAGTCGGGCAGTTGGACACAGGTCCAGGTGTCTCCGGGCCGGACTTTGCCGAGGGTGGAGCTGAACTGGATGTCGAGCGGTCCTGCGGGCATGGCGCCTCCTTCGATTGACGCAGCTTAGGCGAGCAGGCCGACGAGCGCGCCGATCACGGCCAGTTTCACGACCCAGTCGAGCGCGTGGATCGCGGCGAGCGCGACGGGGGTGCCCTCGTGCACGACGGCGCCGGTGAGGATGGCCGTCGGGAGCACGCCGAGCGCCAGCCCGAGCAGCGCCCCGGCGCCGACCCCGTCCCACCCGGCCGCCTGCATGAGGCCGGCGATCAGGCACGCCGCGACGAGACTGCGCGCGACGACCGCGCCCATCTGGACGACCGTCGGCAGGCCGGGACGCGGCGTGCTGTGGCGCCCCACGTAAGCGGCGACCGGCGGTGCGGCGTACAAAGCAGCGCTCCAGACGAACGAGACGATCGTGGCGGTCGCGACGGCGAGGATCATGGCGGACTCCTTCAGTACTTACTAGTACTGAAATACGCTAGCCCTCGTTTTCAGTCCCGTCAAGTACTAAAATGAAGGCATGACGAACGCCGCCCGCCGCCGAGGCCGCCCGCCCGGCAAGACCGGACCCGACCTCATCGCCGCCGCCCGCGAAGTGTTCCTCGAATCCGGTTACGGCGCAGCGACCATGGACGCGGTCGCCGCACGGGCGCAGATCTCGAAGGCCTCGCTCTACCGCGAGCACCCCTCCAAGGACGCGCTGTTCGCCGCGGTCGTCCGCGCCTGGGCGGAGGCCGGGCGCGACGCCATGCGGCCGCACCTGGAGCGGCTCGCGGCGGGCGAGGACACCCGGGCGGACCTGATCGATCTGGCCGAGGTCATGCGCATGGGCGTCCTCAGCCGCGACGTGCTGGGCATGCGGCGCCTGGTCACCGCCGAGGCCCGGCGCCTCCCGGAGGTGGCGGCGAGCTACCTGGAGGAGAGTTGGGACCGCAACATCCGCGCGCTCGCGGCGGCCCTCCAGGACCTGGGCGAGCGGGGGCGGCTCACGATTCCCGATCCGCTCGTCGCGGCCGACCAGTTGACCTGGCTCGTGATCGGCTCGCCCCTCAACCGGCTGCTCCTGACCGA
This sequence comes from Glycomyces harbinensis, assembly GCF_900101745.1. Classification (GTDB taxonomy): domain Bacteria; phylum Actinomycetota; class Actinomycetes; order Mycobacteriales; family Micromonosporaceae; genus Glycomyces; species Glycomyces harbinensis. The sequence continues at coordinate 32,176 of NZ_FNAD01000014.1, forward strand.
CGCCGACGGCGTCGCGGCGCCCGCCGCTCCGGTCGCCGACGCCGTGGACCTCTTCCTGGCCGGCTACGGGCCTTCGGGCCGTTGACCGGTCCCCGTCGAGTCGAGCGGGGCGGCGTCGAACACCTTGAAGTCGCTGTAGCTGACGATGCTCTTGGCCCTCAGGCTTTTCAGCACCCGTCGGCGGACCGCGAGGAGCACGTCGACCTCCTCGGGCGACAGCGCCTTCACATCGACCGCCGGCGGCTTCACCGTGGTGCGGAACCGGTAGTCGCCGACGATCGCGCCGATCGCGACGATGAGCATGACGGCGCACGGGGCGGCCAGCAGCCACCGCGGCGCCGCCTCGAAGTCCCGCGCGAAGATCGAGCCGATCGACACCACCGCGATGACCGCGATCATCACCGAGATGCCGCACAAGGTGCGGTCCCACTGCCGGTACGGCGTCAGCGCCCACGGGACGTAGAGTCCGGCCACCACGGCGCAGCCGAAGGCCGTTCCGACGTACACGATCGGGACCAGCGCCACGCCGTCGACGCCGGTGACCAGGCAGAGTCCCAGTGTCACCGCCGCCATCAGGCCGATGATGACGACGGAGTACAGCAGGCCGCCGAACACCCGGCCCAGCGCCGAGCGCCGGGTCCACCGGCTCGCCATGTGCAGTTCGATGTAGGCGTAATCGAGGACGACGCGGTTCAACTCGCCGATATCGAACGTTCCGAACCCCGGGTGGATCGTCGCCCACTCCAAGGGCTGTATCGCCGCGGCTTTCGGCATCGGGAACTCCCACTCTCAGTAACGGTCGGCCGGTGATCTTGTCAGACTGGTCGAAGTCGCGCCATCCGACGTGGCGCCGCTCCAGCACCCGCCGCCACTCGCGCTCGTCGAGGCCGTCGAGTTCGGACCAGTACCCCAGCGGCATCTGGGCGACCCGGATCCGGTCGCCCTCGTCGAGGTCGACCAGCCCGCGGTGGACGACGACCTCCAGCAGCCGGTTGCGCGCCTTCAGCGCACGGTTACGCCGGTCCGAGCCGCGCGGCCCTCGGCGCGGCGGCTTGCGGCTCTTCGGGCGGCCTTCGGGTTTGGACCTCAGCTCCAGCACCAGCGTCACCGCCCCGATCAGCGCCGCCGCCGGCATCAGCAGCGTCAGCCATGTGCCGTCGGCTGAGGCGCTCGAGACCGCGAGGACGGCGAACGCGGCGACCGAGGCGAACACGGTGAGCCCGTTGAGGGCGAGCGTCAGAGGACTGCGGCGCCGCGTCTGCCACCACACGCTCAGGCCGGTGAAGGCGGCGACCACCGCGATCATGAACATGAACGACGCCGCCGAGAACCATTCGCGGGCGGTGCCCGCACTCTCCTGAGCGCTGCCGATCGCGACCAGCACGAGTCCGACCGCCGCCGCCCCTATGGTCGGCACCGCGAGTACCGCGGCGACGACCCAGCCGACGATCCCGATGACGCGCACCATGAGCGAACCGGGGAGCGGCGGGTAGTCGCGGGCGAGCACCGCCGCCTCGGCCTCACCCCACCGGAAGGGCCGCGAGAACTCCGCGGTGCGGGCCCACCCGTCGACGGCGCCGCGCGCCCACTCGACCTCGGCCTGATCGACCTTGCGCGCCCACGCCGCCACCGATTTCGGAAGCTCCATTCCCACTCCTGTTCGAGACCGGCGCCGGCGGACGACCGCCGGAGCACCGGATGTTCGGATCCGCGCCGACACCCGCGACGAACCGACCCGCCTGCAACACCGCGGGCAAGTCTATGAAGTCCATGCAAAAGCCTCGTACCGGTGCGAGCGGGCCGCCGCGGAGCCGTCAGGCGAGGGCCGAATCGACCAGCGCGGTCTGCCCGGCGGACGCCGGCGCCCAGTCCGGCACCGGCCCGAGCCCGTCGTCGAACGTCTCGACGCGCACCACCTGGCTCGACGGTCAATGGTGCTCCGCCCGGGCATGTCTCGTTGCGCCGGTACCGTGCCGTACCGTTCCGTCGGAGACGATCGCGGCGGGCGGACCCCGCCGCCGGACGCGCACGGAGCTGATGCGATGCGGCAGTGGCTGATCGGCCTGGGCATCGCCCTGGTCTGCCTGATCGTGCTGTGGGGCGTCCTCGTACTCCTGGCGAGGCGCCTGCCGCCGGGTCTGCTGCGCGACCTGGTCGAGTTCATCCCGCATCTCGTGACCGCCGTTCGACGGCTGCGCGGCGACGAGCGCGTGCCCCGCCGCGCCAAGGTCGCGCTCCTGGTCGCCGCGGTCTGGGTCGCCAGTCCCATCGACCTCATCCCGGAGTTCCTGCCGGTCATCGGCCCGCTCGACGACATCGTCGTCGTCGCCCTGGCGTTGCGCTACGCCGGTCGCACCGTCCCCCGCGAGGTCCTCCTCGACGCCTGGCCGGGCAACCCGCAGCTGCTCGAACGACTCCTCGGCCCCGAGCGGTCGGGGGAGTAGCGGCGCCGCTCACGGTTCGAGCCCGCGGCGCGCGCCTTCGAGGCCCTATCGGCCTTCCGGCCGGTCAAGCCCCGTCGGATCGGCGACGAGCCGAGCGGTTCCGGATGAGCGCGTAGACGATGAACACCGGAAGGCCGGCGGCCACGATCCAGTAGAGCGGACGCAGTCCGGGGCTGTCGGTGAGGATCGCGGCCGTGACGACGACCGCCTCGATGGCGATCGCGCTGAATACGGTCGAGCGTTTGAATGGAGCAGGCGGTCGACTCATGACACTCCGATTCTCGATGCACGGGCTTTCTCCGAACGGCGACGATCGCTTTGCGCGAACGGTGCCGCGGGGCGTCCCGCGGCACCATTCGGCTTCGATCGCCGCTCATTTATGGGTGGAGTCCCAACGGCCAGGTTTCACGTCAGCAGTTCAATTCGCCGACGGTGAGCCAGTAGTAGATCTTGATGCAGTTGCCCCGGTTGTAGTAGCGGGCGGCGTAGGAGGCCCACGCTCCCTCGATCAGGGCCCCGATCGCGCAGGGCCTGCAGCCGAGGTACGCGGCGATCGCGTAGATGATCGCGGCCTGCTGGCCCTCGCTCGCGAGCTCCCTCGTCTCGGCCCGGGTCAGTTCCCACCCGTTCCAGGTCACCCGGTAGAGCGGCCCGAACTCACCGGGCTGCGGCTCCGCATACGACTTGGTCAGCTCGTACGTGAACTCCTCGCCGGTCGCCCGGTCGGCGAAGCTGATGGTCGTGACCTCGTCGGTCTCGCTGATCTCCGCTTCCGTGTAGGTCGCTTCGAGATCGGCCCAGATCTCCTCCGCGAGGCGCATCGTCTCCTCGGAGTACTCCGGGTACGCGCAGGTCCCGTCCTTCTGGACGGCCATGCCGGGCTCGCACTGGGGCAGGGAGTCGGCCGAAGCCGGGCTCGCGGCCAACGTGGCGAAGGCCCCGAAGGCGACCGCGATCGCGGCGACGACCGCTACGACCCTTCGTGACATCGTTCTGATTGCACTGTCCATTTGACTTGATCTCCTTCGACTGAAGCGAAGATGCGATCTGACGCCTTTGGAGTCAACCATCCACGCTTATTCATTCGAAGCTAAGAAGGGGATCCGGGCGTGTCAATACGGGTGGAAGGCAATTGATCCGAAATGCTCACCCGGTGATCCGATCGGCTCAATGCAGCGCTGTCGCCGATGCGCGAATGCACCCGATTCGATGCCGCCGACGCGCTCGACCGGGCCGAAGAGGTCGACGCCGATCGTAGCAACCGGCCGTAGGCGACCCGATCACGCCAGGTGCGTGCCGGCGGCCGTGGAACGCGCTTAACCGCGTAACCGGACGGCCGCCCCACCGGCGCCTCGCCGGACGACGCCCCCGTGAACCGTGGCCGAGTCGTGATCTTCGGATTCGAAACCCCTCGGAAATCACCTCATTGCTGCTGCGCGCCAAGCGATCAGACGTCATGACCTGCGGAATATTCGCTTGACAGGACGCGACGCGGGCCCTTGTTTTCTCCGGCTCCCCTTGACATAGATATACGCCCATGGTTCAGTGTCTTAACTGACCCGGTTAACCTGCTGCGTGCCAGGGGAATCCCGCCGCTGTGCCGCTCATCGGAACCCGGATCATCGGCCATCCCTCGGCGGCGAAAGTTGAGCAGACCATGACGAAACGGCGCACCCTCTTCGCACTCGCGGCAGGTTCGGCGGCCCTCGGGGCCGCGGGCTGCAGCGACGACAACGCGAGCGAGGACCCCTCCGACCTCTCGATGAACGAGTTCCCCCGCAACCAGACCCTCTACTCCACCGGTACCGCCTGGGGACCGCCCGCGGACTGGAACACCATCAACCCCGGCGAGTCCACCGGCCTCAACGGCCTCGGCTACGAGACCCTCTTCCTGTTCGACCCCCAGACCACCGAACTCACCCCCTGGCTCGCCGAGTCGGGCGAATGGACCGAGGAACTGGTCTACACGCTCAAGCTCCGGCCCGGCATCAAGTGGTCCGACGGCGAGGACCTGACGGCCGACGACGTCAAGTACACCGCCGAGCTCGGCCAGATCGAAGCCGTTCCCTACCACAACATCTGGGACTGGCTCTCGGCCGTCGAAGTCGTGGACGACCTCACGGTCGCCTTCACCTTCACCGAAGCGCGCCACCAGGAATGGAACAACTTCCTGTGGGCCGAGCAGATCGTGCCCGAGCACGTGCTCTCCAAACTGTCCGAAGAGGAGATCCTCACCGGCGCCAACGAGAACCCCGTGGTCTCCGGCCCCTACGAGATCCACTCCTACGACCAGGACCGACTCGCCTGGGTCAAGCGCGACGACTGGTGGGCCACCGAAGCGCTCGGCCTGGAGGTGGCGCCGACCTTCATCGTCGACATCGTCAACACCTCCAACGAGGTCACCCTCAACCTCATGGCGCAGGGCGAGCTCGACATCTCGAACAACTTCCTGCCGGGCATCCAGGACCTCATCGCGTCCAACCCCGACCTGAGCACGTACTACGACGAAGCGCCGTACATGCTCTCGGCGAACACCGCGATGCTCATCCCCAACACCACGATCGAACCGCTCGACGACCCCGAGTTCCGCCGCGCCATGGCCTTCGCCATCGACAGCGGCAAGATCGTCGACTCGGTCTACTCAGGGATCGTCGCCGCGGCCAACCCCACAGGGCTGCTTCCCATCTGGGACAAGTACCTCGACCAGACCGTCATCGGCGAGGTCGGCTTCAGCTTCAGCACCTCCGAGGCCGCCTCGATCCTCGCCGCGGCCGGCTACGAGGACGCCGACGGCGACGGCTTCGTGGAGACCAAGAACGGCGACCCGATCGCGTTCAAGCTCAACGTGCCCACCGGCTGGACCGACTGGGAGGAGGCCGCGCGCAGCATGGCCACCGACCTGCGCGCCGCGGGCATCAACGTCACCGAGGAGTTCCTCGACGCCGGAGCCGTCGACGACGCGCGCACCACCGGCGACTTCCAGCTGATGCTCAACAACTGGAGCGGGACCAGCCACACCCCGTGGACCCACTACCGGTACCTCTTCCAGCTCCCGGTCATCGACACCCAGTCCACGGCGAACTTCTCGCGCTGGACCAACGAGGCCGCGTGGACCCTCACCGAGGAACTCGCCGCGACACCCGCCGAGGACCCCCGCTACCAGGAGATCCTCTCCGAACTCCAGCGGCACGCGCTGGTGGACATGCCGGCCATCCCGATCTGGTACAACGGCGCCTGGTCCCAGGTGAACAACAGCGTCTGGACCAACTGGCCCTCCGACTCCGGAGGCGGCCCGCAGGTGTTCCCGTCCATGTGGAACAGCCTGTGGAACATGGGCGCGATCTACATGCTGACCGAGCTCAAGCTCGCCGAGTAGGCCCCCGGGGCCGGGCCGACAGGCCCGGCCCCGACCCGACCCCGTCTTCCAGGAGTTCACATGGGCCGATACTTCAGGCGCAAACTGCTCATCTACGGACTGACCTTCTTCATCGCCGTCTCGATCAACTTCGCGGTCCCGCGGCTCATGCCCGGCGACCCCGTCGCCCGGATGCTCACGCGCAACTCGGTGTCGAACCTCGAGTCCTCCGAGGCCATGCGCGGCTACTTCAACGACATCTTCGGCCTCGACGTGCCACTGTGGAAGCAGTACCTCAACTACTGGGTCGCACTGTTCCAAGGCGACCTCGGCGTCAGCGTCTTCGCGTTCCCGGCACCGGTGTCCTCAGTGGTCGCCGACGCGCTGCCCTACACGCTCGCGCTGCTGCTGCCCTCGATCCTCCTCAGCTGGATCGTCGGCAACGCCATGGGCGCCATGGCCGCCCGCAACAAGTTCCTCGACAACGGCGCCCTGCCGATCGGCTACGTCCTCACCGCCGTGCCGTACATGTGGCTGGCGATCCTCCTCGCGTGGGTCGGCGGCATCATCCTCGGCTGGTTCCCGGTCGCCGGCGGCTACAGCTTCGCGCTCACCCCCGCCTTCACCTGGACGTTCATCGTCGACCTCGTTCACCACTGGGTCCTGCCGTTCCTCTCCCTCTTCCTCGTCGCCCTCGGCGGCTGGGCGATCGGCATGCGCAACCTCGTGATCTACGAGCTCGAATCCGACTACGCCAACTACCTCCAGGCCCTCGGCGCCCCCAACCGGCTCGTGCGGCGGTACGCCTTCCGCAACGCCGTCCTGCCCCAGGTCACCGGGCTCGCGCTCCAACTGGGAGTGGTGGTCGGCGGCGCCCTCGTCACCGAGGTCGTCTTCGCCTACCCGGGACTGGGCAGCCTGCTGCTCAACGCCGTCAGCAACCAGGACTTCTTCCTGCTCCAGGGCATCCTGCTGTTCATCGTGATCGGCGTCCTCGTGTTCAACTTCCTGGCCGACATCGTGTACGTCCTGATCGACCCCCGCACCCGCCTCGGACTCGAAGGAGGCCAGTCATGAGCGCCGAAGTCGTACTCCAGACCGAGGTCGTCGGCCGACGCAACGAGCACCTCTACTTCGCCCTGCGCAACCCGAAGGTCGCCATCGGCCTCGGCATCGTGCTCGCGCTGCTCGTGCTCGGCCTCGTCGGACCGTTCTTCCTCTCCGACTCCCCGAACGAGTACGTCGGCCCCAAGTCCGAGGCGCCCTCCGGCGAATACTGGCTGGGCACCACCTACTTCGGACAGGACGTGTTCACCCAGTTCGTCCACGGACTGCGCTCGTCCTACCTCGTCGGCGCGCTCGGCGGGGGCATCTCCTTCGTCATCGGCCTCGCGATCGGCTTCGCCGCCGGCTACCGGGGCGGCATGGTCGACGAGATCCTCAACATGATCACCAACGTGGTCCTGGTCCTGCCTGCCCTGGCGGTGCTCATCGTCATCAGCTCCTACCTGGAGGTGCGCGGCGTGGTGACCCAGGCGGTCATCATCGGCATATTCTCCTGGCCGTGGGTCGCCAGAGCCGTTCGGGCGCAGACGTTCACGCTGCGCAACCGCGACTACGTCGACCTCGCGCGCCTCACCGGCAAGCGCGCCCCGCAGATCATCATGCGCGAGATCATGCCGAACATGGCCTCCTACCTGCTCATGTCGGTGATCCTGCTCTTCGGCGGGGCGATCCTCTTCGCCGCGATGCTCGACTTCATCGGCCTCGGGCCCACCAACGCGGTGTCGCTGGGCACCATGATGCAGCAGTCGATGGCGTGGAGCTCGCTCCACTTGGGAATGTGGTGGTGGTTCGTCCCGCCCGGCCTCGCGATCACCCTGATCGTCGGCGCCCTGTACATCACCAACGTCGGACTCGACGAGGTCTTCAACCCCAAGCTGAGGGAGATGTAGCGATGACCTTGGAAGTGGAGGACCTGCAGGTCCACTACCGCACCATGAAAGGCGACGTGCGCGCCCTCGACGGGGTCTCGTTCTCGCTGGCGGACGGCGAGATCGTGGGTCTCGCGGGCGAGTCCGGCTGCGGCAAGACCACCCTCGGCAAGAGCCTCATCCGGCTCGACGGCCGGATGCAGCACGTCGGCGGCAAGGCCGTGCTCGACGGCGCCGAGCTGCCCATCGGCGACGACCGGGCCATGAACACGCACCGCTGGAAGGAGGTCTCGATCATCCCCCAGTACTCGATGAGCGCGCTGAACCCGACCCGCAAGATCGGGAAGATGATCGCCGAGTTGCTGCGCTCGCGGGGGAAGTCGTACCGGGAGATCAAGGGCGAGCTCGTGCACCGCCTCGAACTGGTCGGCCTCTCCGAGAAGGTGCTCGACAACTACCCGATCGAGCTGTCGGGCGGGATGAAGCAGCGGGTGGTCATGGTCCTGTCGACCCTGCTCGACCCGAGCCTGCTCATCGCCGACGAGGTGACCTCCGCGCTCGACGTCACCAACCAGAAGGCGGTCGCCGAGACGCTGGTCCGGTTCCGCGACATGGGCTTCGTGAAGTCGATGATCGTGGTCACCCACGACCTCTCGCTGGTGTACCAGATCGCGGACACCATCATGATCATGTACGCCGGGAGGATCGTCGAGAAGGCTCCGGCCGAGACGATCATCAAGGCCCCCAAGCACCCTTATACGAAGGCGCTCATCGGCGCCCTGCCCGAGGTCGGGCTCGAGCACGGCGACGAGCGGCTCCAGAGCATTCCCGGCAAGCCGCCGCAGCTGCTCAACCCGCCGACCGGGTGCCGGTTCCGCGACCGGTGCCCCCTGGCCTCGGACGAGTGCGCCGAGGAACCGCCGGTCGTGGCCGTCGACGCGGGCCATGAAGTGTCGTGCTGGAAGGCGGAGGACTGATGCTCGAACTCAAACAGGTCTGGAAGTCCTACCGGGTCGGCGCGCTCGGTTCGAAACGGCTCGTGGCCGTGCGCGACGTGAGCATCGACATCGCGCCCGGCGAGGTCCTCTCGGTCGTCGGCGAGTCCGGCAGCGGGAAGACCACGGTGGGGAAGATGGTCCTCCAGCTCACCTCCGTGACCCGCGGGTCGATCCTGCTCGACGGCGTCGACGTGACCGCGAAGGGCCACTACGAACGCAAGGTGTACTACCGCAAGGTCCAGGGCGTGTTCCAGGACCCGTTCAGCAGCTACAACCCGATCTTCAAGGCCGACAGGGTCTTCGACACGGTCCGCGAGTCGTACTTCCCGCAGCTCAAACGCGCCGAGTGGACCGCGAAGGTCGACGACGTGCTCCAGTCGGTCCGGCTCGACCCCGGCTCGGTGCTCGGCAAGTACCCGCACCAGCTCAGCGGCGGGCAGCTCCAGCGCATGCTCATCGCCCGCGCGCTGCTGCTCGACATCCAGGTGCTCGTCGCCGACGAGATCATCAGCATGCTCGACGCGTCGACCAGGATCGACGTGCTGAACCTGCTGGGGGAGCTGCGCGAACGCGGCCTCGGCGTCCTGTTCATCACCCACGACCTCTCGCTCGCGAACTACATCAGCGAGCGGGTCGTCATCATGCGCCACGGCGCGGTGGTGGAGATGGGGGCGACCGGGAAGGTGTTCACCGACCCGCAGCACCCGTACTCGCGAAATCTGATCGCGTCGGTGCCCCAACTGCACCGAAAATGGTCGGACGACCCCCAGACGCCCGAGGAACTCGAACCCGACGGCGACCGCGAGGTCGATCCTTCGCCGCTGACGGAGGTCTCGGAGAACCACTGGGTCGCGGCCCACCCGTAGCAGTCAGCCGGCACCCCACCACACCGAGGAAACCCATGGCCAGGCGTGTGACGATCGCTGACATCGCCGCTGCGGCGGGCGTGTCCAAAGGCGCGGTCTCGTACGCGCTCAACGGCAGGCCCGGCGTATCGGCGACCACGCGGACGAAGATCCTCGCGATCGCGGCCGAGATGGGGTTCGTGCCCAACCGGGCCGCGCGCTCCCTCTCGGTCTCGTCGGCCCAGACCGTCGGCATCGCCCTGCGCCGTACCGCCCGCACCCTCGGCATCGAGCCCTATTTCATGGAGCTCATCTCCGGGATCGAGGCCACCCTCTCCGCCGGCTCCTACGGCCTGACCCTCCAGATCGTCGGCACCGTCGACGAGGAGCTCGAGGTCTACCGCCGCTGGTGGGCCGAGCGGCGCGTCGACGGCGTCTTCCTGTGCGACATCGGCATCAACGACCAGCGGCTCGACTACGTGGCCGACCTGGGACTGCCCGCCGTGGTCGTCGGCGGCCCCGTCGAGAACGTCCGGCTCCCGGCGGTCTGGCACGACAACGCCGCGCCCTGCCAGGAGATCCTCGAATACCTGCACACCCTCGGCCACCAGCGGATCGCCCGCGTCGCCGGACTGCCCCGCCTGCTCCACACCGGCGTCCGCGACACCGCCTACGCCCACACGGCCGCCGCGCTCGGCCTCGAATCGGTGACCACCATCCACGTCGACTACACCGGTGAGCAGGGCGCGCAGGCGACCCGGCGCCTCCTCACGACCTCCGGCCGCCCCACCGCGATCATCTACGACAACGACGTCATGGCCGTCGCCGGACTCGCCGTCGCCCACGAGCTCGGACTCCTGGTCCCGCAGCAGCTCTCCATCGTCGCCTGGGACGACTCGTCGCTGTGCCGGCTCACCCACCCCGCCCTGACCTCGCTCACCCGCGACATCACCGCGTACGGGATCACCTGCGCCGACATCCTCCTCACGCTCATCAACACCGGGACCCCCGCCGCCGACGCCCGGTCGATCACCGTCGAGTCCCAGTCGGCGCAACTGTTCCCGCGCGGCTCCACCGCCCCTCCGCCCGCATAGGGGCGGTTCGCCGGCACCACTCGGGAAGGATCTTGACTCCGCCAGACAATATTGGCAAACTTCAATATAAAGCTTGGGAGCGCTTCCCCGGCTTCCGCAACCCGACCGGCCGTCGCCGAGTCGGCCATCCAGGCCAGTGAAGGGCGAGGACATGCGAGTGGACCGAAGACGAAGGAGAACGGCGATCATCGGGGCGGCCGTCGCCGCGCTCGGAGCGAGCGCGCTGACGATCGTCGCGGCGCAGGGCGCCAGTGCGGCCGAGGGCTGCGAGGTCGAGTACGACGTCGTCGGCGACTGGGGCTCGGGCTTCCAGGCCAACGTCAGCATCACCGCCGACGAGCCGATCGACGGCTGGACGGTCGAATGGGACTTCACCGGCGCCGTCTCCGGCATCAGCGCCTGGAACGTCACCGGCCAGTCGCTCAACGGCTCGCACTTCGAAGCCTCCGACGCGGGATGGAACGGATCGATCGCCTCGGGCCAGACCAAGGAGGTCTTCGGCTTCACCGCGAGCGGCACCGCGGGCGACATCGTGAACGCCGCCGTCAACGGCGCCGTCTGCGGCGAAGGCGACGGCGAGCAGACCACCGAACCCGAGCCCACCGACCCGGACCCGACCGACCCGCCGCCCGCCGGCACGCCGGTGGAGCGGCACGGGCAGCTGAGCGTGTGCGGCAACAACATGTGCAATGAGGATGGACAGGAGATCCAGCTGCGCGGCGTCTCCAGCATGTGGCTGCACTGGCAGACCCAGCCCTACGCCCAGAACCTCTCGGCGCTGGAGTGGATGCGCGACAACTGGAACATCGAGGTGTTCCGCGTCGCGATGGGCGTCGAGCCCGAGGGCGCGTACCTCGACGACCCGGACGGATGGAAGGCCGAGGTCGAGACCGTCATCCAGAACGCCGCCGAGGCGGGCGTCTACGTCATCGTCGACTTCCATGCGCACCAAGCGCATCAGCACCAGTCCGAGGCGGTCGCGTTCTTCTCCGACCTGGCCGACCGCTACGGGCACCTGCCGAACGTCATCTGGGAGACGTACAACGAGCCCGAGCAGGTCTCCTGGACCGGCACGCTCAAGCCCTACCACGAGGCCGTGACCGCGGCGATCCGCGCGCAGGACCCCGACAACATCGTCGTGCTCGGCACCCCGACCTGGTCGCAGGACGTGGACGTCGCGGCCGCCAGCCCGGTGTCCGGCACGAACCTGATGTACACGCTGCACTTCTACTCGTGCACGCACGCCCAGTGGAACCGGGACAAGGCGAACACCGCGATCAACGCCGGCCTGGCCCTGTTCGTCACCGAGTGGGGCGCGAGCGCCGCCGACGGCGGCCTCGACGGGCGCGTCTGCCTCGACGAGGCGCAGCGCTGGGTCGACTGGATGGCGGCCAACCGGATCTCCTGGACCGCATGGAAACTGGACGTCGGCACCGACTCCACCAACCTCTTGTCGGACGGAGCGCCGCTCACCGGCGGCTGGGACGGCCACCTCCACGGCCACGCCCCGTTCGTCATCGCCAACCTGCCCCAGTGACGGAGCGGGCCCCGTCCGCCTCGGCGGACGGGGCCCTCAGGTCGACTAGGCTCGGCGAAGCCGACCCGCGAGGATCGATCCATGCCGACGCCTTCCCCGATCGTCGTCCGCGGCGCCGTGACCACTCTGGAGGCGCCGTGGTACGGCGACGCCGCGGCCGCCGAGATCGCCGCCGCGCTCGGTGCCGCCGGCCGCACCGCGTACACCGCGCCGGTCGGCCCCGCGACAGCCCGCCCGCGCGCGGTGCTCGACAGCTCGATCCGCCCCGAGCACTCGATCCTGTTCCTGGACGCGGGCATGGAGGTCATCACCGGCTACGACGGCGGTGAATGGGCCGGGCCCGAATGGTCGCTGTACTGGGGCACGTGGAGCCCCGCGGGCACCCTCGCCACGCCCGGCACCGGCCGCTGGTCCTTCCTCAGCCGCAGGGTCCTCACCGAGGACCGCGGGATCGGCGGCCTCGACCCCGCCAGGACGATCACGCCTATCCTCAAGCGGCTCAACGCCTTCGAGCGACCACCGGAGACGACCGAGGCGCAGCGGGCCGCCCTCGCCGACGCCCGCCGCCTCGCGATCCGGGCCCTCGAAGCGTCAGAGCACGGCGAACCCGGCGCTGCCGACTGATGCTCGACGGTGCCGACGCGCCCGCCGTGCCCCGTATCGCCGATTCGCCGCTTTCGCGCGGTGACCGGATAGGGGTTGAACACTGTCGGTGTCGAAGGGCATACTCGACTCCACGATTTCCGGAAGGGGACATCCTCTATGCCGATGACCGAGGCAGACCGAGAACGGTGGATACAGACCCTCGACGGGTTGCCCGCCGACCAGACCCCCGCGCCCGACGACCGCATCGCCGTCGAGGCGAACCTGTCGGGGTTCCTCGGCAACATGTGGTTGAACGCCACGATCCCCGAGGTCCAGGGCGTTTCGGTGGCCGAGTTGCAGATGGTCGCCGTGCAGTACTTCCTCAACCGGGCCGACGCGTACTCGGCGGCGAGCCTCGCCGCGATGACGGAGCTGGCGGAGACGCCGGGCGGGCGGCGCGCCGCGCTCAAGGCGCTCGAGCGCCTCGAGAAGCTCGGCGTCGCGGCCCCCTCCTGGTACGGCGAGGAGCTGGTGCTGGACGCGTGCTGGGAGAGCGGCGACGTGTACGGCGACTGCCGCACCTACTTCATGTCCTTCCTCGCCCCCAGCGGCGACTTCGCCCTGTCGTACACGGTGGACTACTCCGACTTCCACTTCGACATGGTCACCGCCTGCGGGCACCACCCCGACATCGAGGTGCTGCTGAGCCCCCACCGGGAGCGGAACGCGATCTTCGTCGACCGGCTGTACGTGCCGCGCCGGTGCGAGCCGCTGGAGGTCTACAAGGGCACGTTCAGGTCCCTCGACGACTGGGACATCTTCTGCGTCGGCGGCGATCCCGGCAAGCTCGACTTCAGCTATGTCGCGGTCCGCTCGATGTGGAAGGCCCGCCTGCGGATGCTCCCGCAGGTGGAGATCGATCCCGGCGAGATGGTCGCGCCCACCGACGAGGAGCAGGGGCTGCGCAACGGCGCGTTCCTCACCTATCTCATCAGCGGGAACCGCGAACTCGAAGAGCCGCACATCAAGGCGATCGACGAGATGTGCTGGTTCCACGGCTTCAACGGCTTCTCCGTCAGCCCCGTGAGCGCGTTCGTCTTCCTGGAGCGCTACCTGCCCGGGAAGTACGAGCCGGGCGACCCGGTGATCCGGGCGGTCAGGGACCTCATGCCGGACTTCGTGACCTGGGCCGCCAACGTCACCGACGTGCCGCTCGAGGCCGTGCCGCACCTGGAGTACAAGACCGGGCAGCTCCTCAAGGGCTACCCGAAGTGGAAGGCCATGAACAAGGACATCGCCCGGATTCCGCGGCCCCGCTCGCTCTGAACCGGCCGCCGCCGGAACGCGTTCCGGCCCGCCCCGGCGCGCCGCTCATCGTTCAGTCTGCCCGCCGCCCACCAGAATCCAGCTTTCGTGCTCCTCGGTGCTCACCGCGACCATCGCGGAGCGGTCCAGGCTGGACGCGATGAACCCCGGCTGCCCCGGGTAGGGGCCGAGGTCCCCGATCCTCGGGCTCCCGTCCGTCCGGACATGAAACCACGGCCTGCCCCACGCTCCCTCGCCCTCGACGCTGAGCAGGAACTCCCCGACGTCCGAGACGACGCCATTCCGGCGGGCCACCGCGACCCAGGCGTGTTCCAGGACCGCTTCCGCGGCCTCGCCCAGCGCATCCGAGATCCGTACCGAAGGTTCGGCGTCCGCCGAGACGAACACCTTCCACGCCGACCGGACCTCCTCGACGGTGCCCGCTTCACCGAGCAGCACGAGTCCGGCCCGCGCGAGCCTCTCGGCGTCCCACGCCGGCCCAGGTGCCCAGTCCGCCCCGCGTGACGTCATCCGGCTTCACCCCCTCCCGAACCGAACCCGGCACTGTCGCCGCATCGTACCGGCCGGTCCATGGCCGCGTCTGCATATGCGCATCTCCTTGGTATTCAAGGTCACTCGGGGTCCAATGTGCCCCGCTGCCTGGCCCTGGACGGCACGCGGACCCCGCCCCCCGAATTCCCACCACTCCGGACTCGATAATGACAACGATTTTCGTTACCATGAGTTGGACGCTCGCCCCCCGACCGACAAGGAACCCCGATGGCCCCCGCTCGCTCACGCCCGCGCCCGGCGCTGCTCGCCGCCGTGCTGTTGCTGCCACTGGCCTGGCCCTCCCCGGTCGCGGCCGAGCCCGTCGGCGACCGCACCCTCCTGTCCGTCGGCCACACCGACGCGATGCAGGTCTATATGGACGGCGACCGCCTCGACCTGCGCGTCAAGGACGACACCGGCGCTTCGACGCGCTACCACGACCCCGCCGACGTGCTCTTCCAAGTGCTCCCCGAGGCCGAGACGGCCATACCGGGCGGCGGCATTTGGGACTTCATCGGCGACGCCGGCGACCCGATGTGGATGCTGCCGCTCACCCAGGACCCGAACCTGCTGTGGCCGGGTTGGAGCACTGAGCCGATCGCCAAGGGGCAGTTCAAGAACGACAAGATCTCCCTGAACCTCGTCGACGTCTCCGGCCCGGGCGACGCGGTCCTGTGGACGGTGCGGAACTTCGGCGAGCCCACCCTCTTCGCCTCCTCGCGCGACGGCCTGCCCGACGCGATCCCCGTCGGCGTCCCCGCGCACGTCCACGCCTTCTGGGCGTTCACCGCCGAAGGCGCCTACACGCTCACCTGGCAGGCGACCGGCACGCTCGCGGACGGCACCGCCGTCACGACCGAGGAGGTCGAGTACCACTGGCACGTCGGCGAACTGCCCGCCGATCCCGATCCCGATCCCGACCCCGATCCGACCGACCCCGACCTCCCCGACGAATCCGACCTCGAAGGCCGCCTCGTCCTCGACGAGGGCCACGTCGACGTCCTGTCGGTCGACGACACCGAGAACGGACTCGACCTGCGCGCCAAGGACGGCACCCGCCTCCACGGCCCGGCCGACGTCTACCGCGACCCCGACGACGTGGCCTTCCACGCCGCCCCCGAATCCGAGATCGTCCTGGGGGACCAGTTCGCGAACCCCGGATACGACCAGGTCGGCGCCCCCGGCGAGACCCGCTGGCACCTCCCCGACACCCAGAAGGACGGCGTCCTCTTCGCCGGCTGGGACACCGCCGAGATCCCGACCGGCGTCCTCGCCGACGACGCGGTCGACCTGACCCTCACCGGGTTCAGCGGACCCGGCGAACTCGTCATGCTCACCGTCGACGACTTCGGCGACGCCTCCGTGAAGGTCGACACCGCCGACGCGCTGCCGCAGTCGATCGCCACCTCGGCGCGCACCCACGCCCACGCCAACTGGTTCTTCTCCGAACCCGGCGTCTACCGCCTCACCTGGCAGGCCCGAGCCGAGGCGACCGACGGGACCACGCTGTCGTCGCCGCCCCGGGACTACCTCTTCGTCGTCGGCGAACGGCCCGACGGCGGCGACCCCGACCCGGACCCGGTCCTGGAGAACACCCAGACCATCACCGCCGAACTCGACACCGACACCGGCGGCCTGGTCCTCAGCGTCGACCCGGCCGACCGCACCGTCACCCTCCCGGCGATGACCCTCAGCCCCGACGCCACCCGCTGGTCCACCGCGGGCGACCTGCGACCGGTCACCGTCACCGACACCCGCTCGGCCGACCCCGGATGGAACGCCACCGCGCAGGTCTCGGCCTTCGTCTCCGGGGAAGACCAGCTGCCGGGCTCCCACCTCGGCTGGCTTCCGACCCTCACTTCCAAAGGCGCCGAACAGACCGTGAACCCCGGCCCGGCCGTCGAAGGCCTCCTCGACGGCGGCCCCGGCCTCGCCACCTCTCAACTGCTCGCCTCCGCCGCCTCCGGCGCGGGCACCGGCACCGCAGTGCTCCAGGCCGACCTGTTCCTGGACCTGCCCACCGACGTCGAGTCCGGGACCTACACCGCACTCGTCACGTTCACCGCAATCTGAAGCACCCGAAAGGAACTCCCACCTTGCGCACCATCGTGAAGTACGCCGCCGCCGCGGCCGCCGCCGCAGCGGCCCTGGCCACCGCCGCCGCCCCGGCGACCGCCCAAGGCTCCACCCTCACCGTCCTCTCCGAAGGCCACGTCGACGCGTTCGGCATCGCCTACGAGGACGGCGCCCTCGACCTCCACGTCCACGACGAGGAGAACGACGCCGAACACGCCCCCTCCGACGTCCTCCTCGCCGTCAACCGCGAGGCCAAGACCACCGCACCCGCCGGCTACGACTTCCTGGACGACGGCGACGCCGACGTCTGGATCCTCCCCGACACCCACGTCGAAGGCCTCCTCTTCCCCGGTTGGGCCACCGAGGAGATCGCCCCCGGCGACTTCGCCGACGACACCCTCACCATCACCGTCCACGACGCCTGGGGCGACGTCGACCTCTACACCGTCGACGACCTCGGCGACCCCACCGTCCTCTTCGACTCGGACCAGGGCCCGGGCTCCTGGGACGTCACCGCCGGCGGCCACGGCCACCTGAACTGGGCCTTCGGCGAGGCCGGCCTCTACAAGCTCACCGTCGAGGCCGAAGGCGAACTCGCCGCCACCGGCGAGACCGTGTCGACCGGCGAGGTCGACTACTGGTTCTGGGTCGAGAAGTAGGAGTCCCCATGCGCAGCACCGCGATCAAACTCGGCGCCGTCCTCGGCGCGGCCCTCGCCCTGGCCTTCGCCGGCCAGGCCCAAGCGGCCACGACCATCGGCTCCGGCCATGTGGACGTGCTCGCCTTCTCCTACGACGACACGGCGAACGCCCTCGACATCAACGTCCACGACGAGGCCGCCGCCACCACCTACGAAGCCGCCGACGTGGTCTTCGACGTCCACTCCGGCCACCTCGTCAACCGCCCCGGCGCGCTGGCCTGCAAGCTCGACGCCGGCGACAACTGGGTCCTCCCGCGCACCCAGACCACCGGCCTGATCTGGGCCGGCTGGAGCACCGAGGACCTCACGCTCGCGGACTTCGGCGGCAGCCTGAACGCCGAACTCGTCGACGCGGTCACCCCGGCCGGCGGGAACGCCTCGGTCTACGACGCCACCACCGGCGTCGTCCGCTTCCACACCGACCCCGCCTGCAACGCCTCCGGCACCGCCATCACCGAATCCCACCACCACCCGACCTGGGTGTTCACCGAACCCGGAACGTACGAACTCACGTTCCAGGTCACCGGCACCCACGCCGTCGACGGCGCGGTGACCTCCCCGGAGATCACCTACACCTTCGACGTCGGCTAGACCGCTCCTCCCCAGATAGGGGCGGCCCCACCACTCGGCGAGCGCCGAGCAGGCCGGGGCCGCCCCGCCCCCGACCCGAGAGACCCCCGTGAGACGACCCGCCCTGACCACCGCCGCGCTGGCGACCCTCCTCGTCGCGAGTCCCGCAGCAGCCCAAGAGGACACCGATCCCGCACCCGCCACATGGGGCGTCAACCCGTCCGGTCGGGACGGACCCGACGGCCGCGCCGCCTTCGACTACGCCCTCGACCCCGGCGAGACCGTCATCGACTTCGTGGGCGTCTCGAACTTCTCGACCGAACCGATCACGTTGCGCCTGTACGCCTCCGACGCCTACACCACCGAGACCGGCGCCTTCGACCTCCTGCCCGCCGACGAGGAGCCGCTCGACGTCGGCTCCTGGATCGGCTTCAACGAGGAGACGCTCACCATCGAGCCGCAGACCCGCCTCGACGTGCCCTTCGCGCTCACCGTGCCCGCCGACGCGACCCCCGGCGACCACGTCGGCGGCATCGTCGCGGCGGTGACCGAGGAGGCCGCCGACGCCGAAGGCGGCGACGTCCTCGTCGAACGGCGCGTCGGCGCCCGCGTCCACCTGCGCGTCTCCGGCGAACTGGACCCCGGCCTCGCGCCCGACACGGAGGACGCGACCTACCACTACGAGTGGAACCCGATCGAACCCGGCTCGCTGACCTTCGACTACACCGTCGAGAACACCGGCAACGTCCGGCTCCAAGGCGAACTCGTCGCCCGCATCGGCGGCCCCTGGGACCTCCTCGAACGGGAGGTCGTCATCGCCGAACTCCCGCAGATCCTCCCCGGCGACACCTTCGAGGGCACCGCCGACATCGACGGCGTCTGGCCGCTCGCCCGACTCGACCTGCGGCTCGACGTCAGGCCCGAGGCCGTCGACGCGGCCGACCTCGAATCCCGGCTCCCCTCCCGCAGCGACGAGACCGCCCTCTGGGCCCCGCCCTGGCCGCAGGCCGCCGTCGCCGCCGCGCTGCTCCTGCTGATCCGGATCGTCCTCAGAATCCGCAAACGCAAGCGCCGCAGGGCACTCGAATCCGATCCAGATCCGCGAGCCGCCGAATCCGCGGAACCGGACCCAACCGCAACCGGCGACGCCGATGACGTCCCGATCGCCGAGGACCCGCACCCCAAGGAGACCGCCACCTCATGAAGCGATTCCGCGCCCTCGCCGCGCTGGCGGCCCCCCTCCTCGCCGCGACCGCCTGCACCGGCGCCGCCGGCGCCGACGGGCTCCAAGTCGTCGTCACCACCGAGATCATCAAGGACTGGACCGAGATCATCGGCGGCGACCGGGTCGAGGTCGAGAGCATCGTCCCCGCCGGCGGCGACCCGCACTCCTACGAGCCCAGCCCGAACGACGCCGCCACCGTCGCCCGCGCCGACCTCGCCTTCACCAACCACCTGCTGCTCGAGGAACACGCGCTCATCAAGCTGTTCGACTCCAACGTCCCCGAGGACGCCCCCAACATCTCCCTCGCCGAGAACGCCGAACCCTACGGCGCCAAGCTCATCCCACTGGTCGAAGACGTCGGCCTCGACGTGATCTGGCTCGGGTTCGGCGTGCGCGGCGAGACCGAGACCCGCTCGGCCGAGATCGACATCCGCCTCACCGGGGCCACCGGGCCGGGCGCCGTGGCCATGTTCCTCACCGACGCCTTCGGCACCCCGGAGATCTACTGGAACACCGCCGACGGCATCGACCAGGCCGATGCGATCACCCTGCCTCCCGAGGCGCACACCCACGTCAACTGGACCTTCACCGAACCGGGCGTGTACGAGCTGACCACTGCGGCGACCGTTCACGACGACGGGCGGACCACCGAGATCGGCGAGGCCGCCTTCAGCTTCGCCGTCGGCGTCAACCCCCGCGAGGTCCGCGCGGGCGCCACGGTCCTCGACAGCGGCCACACCGACCTCACCGCCGACCTCGACACCGGGTCCTTCGTCGTCCGCGACGACGAGCGCGGCGACCTCGACCCGGCCGAGGTGGTCATCGACGTGCCCACCCGCTCCATCGAGGAGATCCCCGACGCCGAGGCGTTCGCGTTCCTCGGCGAACCCGGCCAGGAGCTGTACCAGCTCCCGCAGGCCGTCCTCGGCAAGCACGTCCACGGCGAGATCGACCCGCACCTGTGGCAGAACGTCGACAACGCCAAGGCCTACGCGGAGGTCATCGCGAACGCCCTCATCGAGACCGATCCCGAAGGCCGCGAGACCTACGAGGCCAACCGCGACGCCTACCTCGCCGAACTCGACGGGCTCGACGCCGAGGTCGCCGCCGCGATCGACTCGATCCCCGAACCCGACCGGCAGCTCATCACCACCCATGACGCCTTCGGCTACCTCGCCGACCGCTACGGGATGCAGATCGCCGGGTTCGTCGTCCCCAACCCGGCGGCCGAACCCAGCGCCAAGCAGGTCGAGCAGCTGACCGAGACCATCGCCGACCTCGACGTCAAGGCCGTGTTCGTGGAACCGAACCTCCACGCCCGCGCCAGCGTCCTGCGCCAGGTCGCCGAAGACCAGGGCGTCCAGGTGTGCACCCTGCACGGCGACGCACTGCCCGAAGATTCACCAACCTATGTGGACATGATGCGGCAGAACGCCGCGGAGCTGAGCCGCTGCCTGGGAGGAACCTCATGAGACACCGCACACCGCTGACCGCGGCCGCCAGTGCCGCCCTCGCGCTCGGCCTGTGGGCGGCCCCCGCCGAAGCCCAAGCGCCCGAGGGGATCGCCGCGTTCGAGACCGACGGCGGCACTCTCGCCGTCACCGCCCCGTCCGAGCTCGCGACGCTGCCCGCGCTCGTCCCCGAACGCGAGGACTTCGCGTTCCTCGGCGACGCCGGCGACCTCGTCTGGGTCGCGGGCACCGTCGACGGCACCACCTACCCGACCCTCGACGCCTCCGCCGCCGACGGCGACCTCACCCTCGGACTCGACAAGGTCGAAGGCCCCGGCGACGCCTGGCTCTACACCTTCACCGGCCCCGGCCTGGCCCGACCGCTGGCCTCCACCGCGGACGGCGACACCTTCGACCTCGCGGCGGGCACCACCGCCGTCGTCGTCCTGGCGGTCGATGAACCCGGCGACTACACGATCGAGCTCCGCGCCCGACAGGACGCGTCCGGCCACGGCTCCACGCCCACCGGACACGCCCAGACCGCCGCCGCGACCGCCGTGACCACCTACGCGCTCACCGCCGAAGAGACCACCACCGAGGAAGCGGCCCTCATCGCCGCCGACCCCGCCGGCGACGGCAACGCGCAGGCCGCGGCCTCGTGCGAGGTCATCGCCGACGGCCACATCGACGTCGGACCCCGATTCGTCGACGGCGAATGGACCGTGCAGCTGCGCGACGACCGCGCCTCCGAATCGGTCTGGCGCGACCTCGAGGACGTCGTCCTCCAGGTCCCCGACACCGCCCTGTTCCCCATCCCCGAAGGCGACTACGGCTTCCTGGGCGAACCCGGCCAGGAGATCTACATGCTCCCGCAGGTCCAGGCCCCCGGGATCGTATGGCCCGGTTGGAACACGCAGGACGCCTCCGTCATCGAAGCCGTCCCCGGACCGGTCGACTGGAACCTCCAGGCCGTCGACGGCCCCGGCGCGTTCACCCTCTTCCTCACCGGCACCTTCGGCGGCGCCGAAGTCCTCTTCGACTCCTCCCAGACCCTCCCGCAGACCATCGCGGTCCCCGAGAACACCCACGCGCACGGCAACTTCACCTTCGCCGAGGCCGGCGTCTACCGCCTCACCGCCGAGTTCACCGCCACCACCGCCGACGGCGAGACCGTGAGCGACACCAAGGACCTCCAACTCGCCGTCGGCGACGCCACCGACCCGAACGAAGCCTGCTCGGGCGACGGCTCCGGCTCCGGCGACTCCGACGACGTCGGCAAGGACGACGACGGCGGCTTCCTGCCCACCACCGGCACCGGCTGGCTCCTGTGGGGCCTCGGCGCCGCCGCCATCGCCGTCGTCGTCGGCGCGGTCATCATGGCCGCCACCCGCAAGCGCCGCTCGACGGAGGACGCCGATGCGAGCTGACGACACCCGCACCGACGGCCTCCGCATCGACGGCCTCTCGGTGAGCCTCGGCGGCCGCCCGGTCCTCGACGGCGTCGACCTCGCCGTCGCCACCGGTGAGACCGTCGGCCTCATCGGACCCAACGGCGCCGGCAAGACCACGCTCCTGCGCGCCGTCCTCGGCCTCATCCGACCCGACGCCGGCACCGTCGCCACCGGCCCCGGCCGACCCGGCTACGTCCCGCAGAAGCACGAGTTCACCTGGGACTTCCCGATCACCGTCCACGGCGCGATCCTCAACGCCCGCACCAGCACCCGCCGGCTCGACCGATTCACCGCCCGCCGAGCGGGCCGAGCCTCCAAGCCCGGTCGCGGGGGAGGACCGGCCGACCGCGAGGCCGCCGCCGAAGCCCTCGAACGCGTCGGCCTCACCGACCTCGCGGGACGCCCCGTCGGCGAGCTCTCCGGCGGCCAGCGCCAGCGCGTCCTCGTGGCCCGCGCCCTCGCCCGCCGACCCCGGCTCCTCCTGCTCGACGAGCCCTTCACCGGCGTCGACGTCCCCACCCAGGAACTCCTGACCGGCCTGCTGACCCGGCTTGCCGAGGAGGGCACCGCGATCCTCATGACCACCCACGACCTGGCCCAGGCCCGCGCCACCTGCACGCGCATCTGCCTGCTCAACCGCACCGTCGTCGCCGACGGCGCCCCCGAGGACCTCACCGACCCCGACCTGTGGCTGCGCGCCTTCGGCGTCGCGGCCTCGGGCGAGCTCAAGGCGCTCCTCGCCGGAACGGAGTCCACATGATCGAATGGCTCACCGAACCGTGGACCCACGTGTTCATGCAGCGCGCCTTCGCCGTCGCCGTCATGTCCGCGGTCGTGTGCGTCGCGGTGGGGGCCTTCGTGGTCCTGCGCGGCATGGCCTTCATCGGCGACGCCGTCGCGCACGCGGTCTTCCCCGGCGTCGCGATCGGCTTCGTCCTGAACATCAACCTGTCCTTGTCCGGCGCGGTCGCGGGCGTGGCGACCGCGCTGGCGATCGTCCTCATCAGCCAGACGCGAAGACTCAAGGAGGACACGGTGATCGGGATCTTCTGGGCCGCCGCGTTCGGCCTGGGGATCGTGGTCGTCTCCACGCAGTCGTCCTACACCGGCGACCTCGCCTCGTTCCTGTTCGGGCAGATCCTCGCGCTCGACGACGGCGACGTGGTCCTGGTCGGGGCGGTGGGCGCCGTGCTCGTGCTGGCGACGTTCCTGCTGCGCCGCCAGCTCATCGCCGTCAGCCTCGACCGCGAGACCGCCCGCGCCTCGGGCCTGCCGGTGCTCGCGCTCGACATCGCCCTCTACGTCATGGTCACCGTGGCGATCGTGATCGCGCTCCAGGCCGTCGGGAACATCCTGGTGCTGGCCCTGCTGGTGACGCCCGCCGCCGCGGCGCGGCTGGTCACCGACCGGCTCGGCCCGATGGTCCTGGCCGGGTGCGCGGTGGCCGCGTTCGGAGCGGTGGCCGGGCTGTACCTGTCCTTCTACTACAACCTCGCGGCCGGAGGGCTCATCGTCCTGGTGATCACCGGGGTGTTCCTCCTGGCGTGGCTGTTCGCGCCCCGGCACGGCGTCATCGCCCGCTTGACGGGACGGCGCAGGGCGGCCGCCTGAGGGTTCACCGGGCCGTCGCCCGATTCCGAGCCGGAAAGGACTGGACGCGCCGATGCCCGCGCTTGTAGCTTGGACCGGACCGTGACACCGCCCGAGGAGGTGAGACCCATGAACGCTGTATCGACGTGGGTGCTCCCCTTCTCGTCACGGCCGGGCGATTGACGCAGGTCTCGCCGGGAGCGCCCCGAACCTGAGGCACTCCCGAAAGGCAACACCAATGAACGCTTCGACCGACGTGATCATCGCCGGATGCGGGCCGACCGGCGCGATGCTCGCCGCCGAGCTGCGGCTGCACGGCATACGGGTACTGGTCCTGGAGAAGGACACCGAACCCGCCTCCTTCGTCCGCATCGTAGGCCTGCACATCCGCAGCCTCGAACTGATGGCGATGCGCGGACTGCTCGACCGCCTGCTCGCACAGGGGCGGCGGCGCCCGGCCGGCGGATTCTTCGCCGCCATCGGCGCACCCGCGCCCGAGCACCTGGACTCCGCGCACGCCTACCTGCTGGGCATCCCGCAGCCGGTCGTCGTCGACCTCCTCGAAACACATGCGGTCCAGTCGGGCGCGCAGGTCCGGCACGGCGTCGCGGTGGCCGCTTTCGAGCAGGACGACGAGGGCGTGACCGTCGAGCTGGCCGACGGCGAACGCCTGCGGTCGCGCTATCTCGTCGGCTGCGACGGCGCCCGCAGCACGGTGCGCAAACGGCTCGGCGTCGGCTTCCCCGGCGAACCCTCGCGGACCGAGACCCTGATGGGGGAGTTGGAGGTCGCCGCGCCGCAGGAGGAGATCGCCGCCAAGGTCGCCGAGGTCCAGGAGACCGACAGGAGTTTCAGCCTCACGCCCTTCGGCGGAGGGGCCTACCGCGTCGTCGTCTCCGCCGCGGGCGTCGGCGACCGCGCGCAGCCGCCCACCCTCGAGGACTTCAAGCGGCGGCTCCGCGCCGTCGCCGGAACCGATTTCGGCGTGCACTCCCCGCGCTGGCTGTCGCGCTTCGGGGACGCGACCAGGCTGGCCGAACGCTACCGGGTCGGGCGGGTGCTGCTGGCCGGCGATGCGGCGCACCTCCATCCGCCCATCGGCGGGCAGGGCCTGAACCTGGGCGTTCAGGACGCCTTCAACCTCGGCTGGAAGCTGGCCGCGCAGATCCGCGGCTGGGCGCCCGACACGCTGCTGGACTCCTATGAGTCCGAACGCCATCCGGTTGCCGAGGAGGTGCTGGACAACACCCGCGCGCAGATGGAGCTGCTGTCCGCCGGGCCGGGTCCGCGGGCGGTGCGCCGGCTGCTCACCGAGTTGATCGCCTTCGAGGAGGTGAACCGGCGCCTGATCGAGAAGATCACCGCGATCGGCATCCGCTACGACTTCGGGGAGGGCCCCGACCTGCTCGGCCGCCGCATGCGCGACATCGACGTGGACGAGGGCCGCCTCTACGACCGCATGTACCGCGGCCGCGGTCTGCTGCTGGACCGCACCGGGCGCCTGACCGTCGGCGGCTGGTCGGACCGGGTCGATCTCCTCGCGGATGCCGCTGCGGCACTGGAGGTCCCGTGCGTCCTGCTGCGCCCCGACGGCCACGTCGCCTGGATCGGCGACGATCAGCGGGACCTGGACGAGCACCTCTCCCGATGGTTCGGCGAGCCCGCCCGCTGATTCGGCCCGGCTCCCACCGGCGGAAGCCGACCGCCGCCGGTCCTCTTTGGGAGCGGCGGCGGACGGTCCGGCTCGGACCGTCCGCCGCCTCGATCACGGCCGGTCGGCCAGGAGTTCCCTGATGCCTTCGCCGTAGCCCGAAGGCGTGCCGTCCCAGTCGGTGATCAGGCCCGGCATGTCGCAGCTGGGGTACCAGCTCCAGGCCGTCCAGCCGATCCCCCGGGAGTCGGCCCAGGTCGCGAGGGCGTCGCTGAAGTCGTGATCGCAGTCGTCCTCGCCGAACTCGGCGAACATCGTCGGCACCTGCGCGGCGATCGGCGCGACGTCGGCGTCCCAGCAGGCCTGCGTGTTGCAGCCGGTGGTCTCGTAGACGTGGACGCTGGCGACGATGTTCCCCTCGGGGTCGGTCGGCATGTGGTCGAGGTAGCCCCCGCAGCCGTTGCCCCACCCGTTGCAGGTGACGACCACCGGCTGGGTCGCGCCGGTCGAGCGGACGGCGTCGACGAGGTCCTGCATGCCGGCGGCCTCCCAGCCGTCCACCGTGCAGCCGTCCCTCCAGCATTCGTCGGTGATGTCGTGCGGTTCGTTGTACAGGTCGTACAGGACCGCCGGGTTGTCCTTGAACTGCCCGGCCACCGACTCCCAGAAGTCGACGGAGTGGTCCATGTTGGCCATCTTCTGCTGGCCTTCGGCCTGCTCGGTGCCGTGCGCGCTCCAGTGCAGGTCGAGGATGACGTAGACCCCGGCCTCGGTCAGGCGCGTGACCCAGTCGCCGATGAAGTCGCGGTAGGCCTGCCCGCCCCACTCCTCGGAGACCCCGTTGATGCCGAGCCAGCACTGCTCGTTCATCGGCACTCGGACCGTGTTGGGGTTCCAGGAGACGATGGCCTCGATCGCGGCGTCGTCGACCGGACCGTCCACGAAGCCCCAGCCGTGGATGCACGGCCACTCGGTGCCGGTGCGGTTGAAGCCGTTGAGCACCACCGTCTCGCCTTCGGCGTTGACGAGCGTGTCGCCGTCGACGCTGAGGGCGCTCGGCGTGCCGCCGGGCGGTTCGGGGTCGGTGGGCGTCTCGGTGGGTTCACCCTGCTCGCCGCAGGCGACGCCGTTGACGGTGACCGCGGTCGGGCTTTCGGTGGGGCCCGAGCCGATGAAGCCGAAGACCTCGCGGGTCTGCCCGGCGGCGATGGAGCCGTTCCAGCCGACGTCGGTGCCGGAGAAGGCGCCGCCGGTCTGGCTCCAGTCGACGTTCCAGGCGCTGGTGACGGTGGTGCCTTCGGGGAAGGTCCACTCGACGTCCCAGCCCTCGATCGCCTCGTCCGAGGTGATGGCCACGCTCGCTTGGAATCCCGAGCCCCAGGAGCCGACCACGCGGTAGTCGACCTCGCAGCCTTCCGCGGCCGCGGCCTGATTCGCCGTGGCGACGCCGAGCGCCGCGGCGACCATGGCGGTCGTCGCGGCCGCCGTGAACGCCAGGCGTCTTCGATTGCTTCTCGTGATCGGCATGTTTCGCGTCCTTTCTAACCTCGAA
Source organism: Glycomyces harbinensis (assembly GCF_900101745.1). GTDB lineage: Bacteria > Actinomycetota > Actinomycetes > Mycobacteriales > Micromonosporaceae > Glycomyces > Glycomyces harbinensis. The sequence continues at coordinate 59,091 of NZ_FNAD01000014.1, forward strand.
AAGGAAGCGCTCCCAACGCGTTTCGGTCACGGTGCCCACCTGCGTCCCACCGAACTGCGGAAGCGATCCTATGGCTAACTTTACTGGATAAATTTACTACTGCAATCGACACATGTCGATAGATCTACAACGACGATCTTCCAAGCCGCCTCCGGCGACCTGCGGCTTGCGCGCGGTTCAGATCGCGGCCCAGTCGCCCACGGTGGGGGACTCGAGCCGGTTGCGGAGCACGACCACGGCGCCGCCGATGGCGGCCGCCTCGGTGAGGTTGTCGGCCAGCTCCACCCGCGTGCCGTGGACGTGGCGCATGAACACCGATTCGTCCAGCACCTGCTGGACCGCGTCCCGGTAGACCGCCCCGGTCTCGGCGAAGGCGCTCCCGGCGAGGACGACCCGCCCGATGTCGAACAGGTTCACCAGCGAGACCGTCGCGATCGACAGTCGCTGCGCCGAAAGGAGGATGAGCGCGGCGGCGTCGGGGTCGCCGGCGATCGCGGCCCGCCCGACGCTCGAGAAGTCGCTGAGCGGATCCCTGCCGAGCCCGAGCCGCGCGACCAGCTCCGGGTTCGCCGCCGCCTGCCGCGCGATGGCGGTCGGACTGGCGACGTTGTCGACGCATCCCCTGTTGCCGCAGTCGCATCGGGGCCCGGTCGCGTCGACGGAGATGTGCCCCAGTTCGAGGCCGTTCGAGGTCGATCCGCGGTACGGATGTCCGTCGATGATGAGTCCGGAACCGATGCCGCCCGACATGAAGACGACGGCGAAGCTCGACGCCGAGTCCCCCCGCGCCTGCAGCCCGATGCCCGCGGCGGTGGCGTCGTTCTCGATGACGACGGGCAGGCCCGTCAGGTCAGCCAGCGTCGCCGCGACCGGAAACCGGAGCCACTCCGGCGTCGGCTGCGGCGTGAGCAGGACGCCCGCTTCGCGATCCTGCGGTCCGTGCGTGGCCAGGCCGATGCCGAGCACGTTCGAGCGGTCGATGGACGCGGCGTCCAGCATGGACCGCACCGTCTCGGCGAACTCGGCGAGCACCTCGCGGGGCCGCCGCTCGCCCGGTCCCGGCATCTCCCGCCGCGCCACGATGCGCCCGGCCAGGTCGACCACGACCCCCACCGAGGCGAACCGGTCGAACTGGATGCCGACCTGGTAGTGGGCCTCGGGCTGCAGTTCGAGGAGCCGCCGCGGCTTGCCGCCGTTGGAGCGCGCGGTCCCGACCTCGTGCACGAATCCCATCGCCAGCAGCTTGCGGACCGCGCGCGTCATGGTGGCCTGCGTCAGCCCCGTCGCCTCGGCCAGCTCCACACGGCTGACCGTCGTGCGCTCCCGGATGATGTCGAGCACCGCGGCCAGCGTCGGTACGCGAGTGCCCGAACCGAACGATCGCAATGCGGCCTCCTTGCGGGACGCCCCCGTCGGGCGGCGGTGGTTGCGGATCACAGTACTTGAGGCGCTCGAGATGATCGAGCGCGATCATCTCCGGGCCCACCGACCTGAGACGCCGCTTGCGATCCATTACTTACTTAGCTAAATTTAGTACGTTAAGAATTTAGCGTCGAAGGGGAAGACATGGATGCGTTCGCGTCGGTTCGGGTCATCGAGCTGCGGTCGGGGTCGCGTGACGCGCGGTTCGACGGCATCGGGGCGGTGAACGGCGGCGGGGCGACCTCGGTGCTGTTCAAGGACTATCCCGAGCCGCAGCGCGGCCAGATCCTCGATCTGGTGTTCGCGCCGAAGTTCGGCGCGTCGGTGAGCGCCATGCTCGTCGAGGTCCCCGGCGACGGCAACGCGACCCAGGGGTCCATGCCCAGCCACATGCACGCCCGCGACGACCTCGAGTCCCACCGCGGCTACACCTGGTGGATCATGCGGGAGGCCAAGCGCCGCAACCCGGACCTCAGCCTCGACGCCGTGGCGTGGAGCGCGCCGGGCTGGATCGGCGACGGCGAGTTCTGGTCGCAGGACATGGCCGACTACTACGTCTCCTGGCTTCGCCTCCTGCGCGACGTCCACGGCCTCGAACTCGACGCCATCGGCTGCCGCAACGAGAAGGGCGTGAGCATCGAGTTCGCCAAGCGGCTCAAGGCGACCCTCGACCAGGCCGGGTTCGGATCGGTGGCCCTGCACGCCTTCGACAACTGGCCCGACGACAAGTTCGACTTCATCGAGGACCTCAAGCGGGACCCGGAGGCGGCCGAGGCGATCGACGTCGTCGGCGTCCACGTCATGTACGGCGGCGAAGGCTCGGGCTCCACGCCCGAGGCGCGCGCCTGGGCCGCCGAGGCCGGCAAGCCCATCTGGAACACCGAGGACCACGTCTACCGCCCCGGCTTCGACTGCCTCATCGGCATCGTCGAGTGCTTCAACGAGAACTACCTGGTCCACGGCGCCACGAAGGTCGTGCTCTGGTACGACGTCGCCGGCGTCTACCCGGTCGAGCCCTATTCGGAAGAGCCGGCGATGGTCCTCGCCCGCGAACCCTGGAGCGGCCACTACGCGATCCGCGAGGCGCTGTGGGGCTACGCCCACTACGGACAGTTCACCGAACTCGGCTGGACCTACCTCCACGACGCCTCGACGCTCCTGGACGGCGGCGGCAGCGTCGTCGCGCTCCGCTCGCCCGAAGGCGACTTCAGCCTCATCGCCGAGACCAAGGACGCCGCGGGGCCGCAGCGGGTGCGCCTGCGCATCGGCGACGGCCTCTCCTCGGCGCCGCTGACCGTGTGGCGCAGCGACGCGACCGAGCAGTTCGTCCACGACGGCCACCTCGAAGCGGTCGGCGGCGAGATCGAGATCGAACTCGCCCCCGACTCGGTCTACTCGCTGTCGACCACGACCGGCCAGCGCAAGGGCGGCTTCGACGACGTGCCCGCCAGCGAGCCGTTCCCCTTCCCATACAGGGACACCTTCGCCGGCTACGCCGATCCCGCGTCGCGCGGCTTCCTGCCCCGCTACACCGCCGACATCGCCGGCGCCTTCGAACTCGTCCCCGCGCCCGACGGCGACGGCGCCTGCCTCCGGCAGGTCGTCCCGGCCCCGACCCTGTCCTGGGCCCCCGATTGGCGGCCCTACACGATCCTCGGCGACGAGGATTGGACCGACTACGAGGTCGGCGTCCGGGTCCGGCTCGAGGCGGGGGAGCGCGCCGCGGTCATGGGCCGCGTCAACCACGTCGGCACCGGCTACGGGTTCATCCCCAAGTGCTACCTGTTCGAACTCGGCGGGGACGGCTCCTGCCGGCTGGTGAGCGTCAACGGCAAGGAGGACAAGGCCGAACCGGTCGGCGACGCCGAGCAGCAGGCCATCATCGCCGCCGCGAACGAGCGGGACCCGGGCGGCGAGCACATCCTCGCCCAGGCCGTCGTCGCGCCGTCCCGGCAGTGGCGCCGCATCGCCCTCCGCTTCGAGGGCACCCGCATCACCGCCCTCGTGGACGGCGAGGCGGTCCTGACCGCCGACGATCCCACCCATGCGAACGGCATGGCGGGCCTGCTGGCCGCCACCGAACCCTCCTACAGCACACCCCACTTCGCGGATCTGATCGTCAAGGCCGTCGGCACCGAGGACCCCGAGCCCATCACCGACACGGCGGTCCCCTTGTACTGATGCGGCCGGACCGCTCGCAACGAGCTCCCAGCCCGGATCGATCAGGAATCGAGAAGTCCCCGCGCCGTGCCGCCGATATCGTGAATCCGGTATCACCGCAGACAGCGACCGAGGAGGACGCATGAGCGACACGGCGACCGGGGGGTTCTCGCCCGAAGAGCGCGCCGCGATGAAGGCGCGCGCCAAGGAGGTCAAGGCCGAGGCGAAGGGGGGCCGGGGCGCCGAGAAGGCCGCCGCCGACGAGGCCGCGGTCCTGACGGCCATCGCCGAGATGGCCGCGCCGGACGACGCCCTCGCGGCGCGCGTGCACGAGCTCGTCACGACCGCGGCCCCGTCCCTGTCCCCGAAGCTGTGGTACGGCCAGCCCGCCTACGCCAAGGACGGGAAGGTCGTCTGCTTCTTCCGCTCGGGCCTGAAGGACAAGGAACGCTACTCGTCGCTCGGGTTCAGCGCCGAGGCGCGGCTGGACGACGACAGCGGCCTGTGGCCGACGGCCTATGCCGTGACCGAGCTGACCGCGAAGGCCGAGGCGCAGATCAGCGCCCTGGTCAAGAAGGCCGCGGGCTGAAGCGGTCTCGAGAGGCCCCGGACGGACGGTACCGTCCGTCCGCGACCCGGAACCGGCTCTGAGGCGATAATCGGAGTCCCCGACCGCCTATCGCCTGGAGGGCCGCCCATGACGCCCGTCTCCGACGCCGGCGAGGTCGCCGTGATCGAGCGCGTGCGGCCGCGCGACGTGGTCCTGTTCGCGATCACCGCGGCGGCGCTCGCGGCCGCGCCGTGGATGCTGATCAGCGCGGGATCCGATCCGGTCGCCTACCGCAATGCGACCGGAGGCGACAGCGAGGCGCCGATCTGGTTGGGAGTGGTGGTCCCGCTCGTCCCGCTGCTGGTCTGGTCGGGGATCAAGGCCTACCACCTGACGCGGCGTCCGGTCGCGGCGATCGCGGGCCCGGGCGGTATTCGCCTGTTCTCCGAGGACTCGGGCGGGATGTACGCGCGGTTCCGCGAGCCCGACGTCGACCTCCCCTGGGAGGAGGTCGAGCGGGTGGTGGTGTGGCGGCTGCGAACCAGGCCGGCGTGGCTGTTCCCGGCCTGGGAGTCCCGTGTGGGCGTGGAGAAGACGACCGACCGGTACGGTGTCACGCAGCGAGGGCCCACTGAGGCTCAGCGCCGGAGCAGGGAGGCCCGGCCGGACGGCTCTCCGGTGCGTCTGGGGTCCATGCTCAACTCGCGCAGCGTCCGCCTCTCGCCGCGCGGGGCGGTTCGGATCGCCGAGGCCGCCGCGCGTTTCGCGCCGGGCGTCGAGGTCGCCGACGAGCGCTTCCACGGCAGGTCGGAGACCCTCGGCCCGAAGCCCTCCCGCGACCGCAGGACGTACTGAGACCCGCCGAAGCCATCGAGGCCCGTGCGGATCGAGCAGGTCGTTCATCGCAGCGGAGGAGGCGTCGTCGATGAACCGGGCGAACGCCGCATCCGCGTCACCGGCCGGTGCCCGTCCAGCCGTCCGCGCCGCTCACGTCCCGGTCGGCGGTGACGGGGGTGAGCGGCCGGTCCTCGTACGGCGTGGACAGCACGATGTGGGTGCGCATCTCGCCGTGCTCGCCGAGCTGCTCGATGAGCCCTTCGAGATGGACCAGGGACGCGGCGCGGACCTTGAGCATCGTGCAGTGCTCGCCGCTGAGCTTGTGAACCTCGGTGATCTCGGGAAAGTCGTCGGCGGCGGCGGTCTTGAGCAGGCACCGGCTGAGCTTGCAGCGCAACTGGATGAACGCCATCATCGGCTGGCCGGCCTTGGCGGGGGCGACGCGCGCCGCGTACCCGGCGATGACCCCGGACTCCTCGAGCCGCCGCACCCGCTCGGCGACCGCCGGCGCCGAGAGGTGGATCCGGCGGCTCAGCTCGTTGAACGACAAGCGGGCGTCGGCCTGGAGTTCGGCGAGGATCTTCCAGTCCACATCGTCGAGTTCCGGTGATCGAGAGGTGTTCATCGAAAATGCCTTTCGCTCGCTAAGCGGATGGGCCGCATACCGTGCCATCGCCCATTCAAATCGGCGCTCCAGGCTTCTAACCTCGGCCTATGCAAAAATACGGTACCGCTGCGACGCTGGACGAGTCCGATCGCGCGGACATGCGGAGCCCCGCGATGCGGACGCTGCGGGCGGCGTGCGCGGTGGGCGGCCTCGCACAGTCGCTGACCGGCGCGGCCGGGGCGCTGCTCGCCCTCGAGATGACCGGATCCGCGTCCTCCGCCGGACTGCCGCAGACCGTACTGGTCGCGGGATCGGCCCTGGCGGCGGCGATCGCGTCGCGCCTGGCGGTGCCGTTCGGGCGACGGCGGACGCTCGCGTCCGGTGCGGCGGCCGCGACGGCGGGCTCGGCCGTCGTCGCAACCGGCGCCCTGGTCTCGTCGCTCGCGCTCGTCCTCGGCGGCTGCGCGCTGCTCGGCGCGGGGACCGCGGTCGTGATGCTGATCCGGTACGCGGCCGCGGAGCAGGTACCGGAGTCCCTGCGACCCAAGGCCATGGCCTCGGTGCTGACCGCGACCACGATCGGGGCGGTCGCGGGGCCGAACCTGCTCGCCCCCGCGAGCCGCGCCGCCGAGCACTTCGACCTGCCGGGCCTCGCCGGGCCGTTCCTGCTCGGCGGGTCGGCCTTCGCGCTCACGGTCGCCATGCTGCTCGCCGGCCTGCGTTCCGCGCCGCCGCCGGTCCTCGAACCGGCGCCGAAGACCGAGCCGGGCCGCTTTCATTCGGCCACAACGGGACTGGCCGTCCTCACGCTCTCCAATCTGGTCATGGTCGGCGTGATGACGATGGCGCCGGTGCAGATGAGCGGGCACGGCGGCGGACTCGGACTGATCGGCCTCGTCATCAGCGTCCACATCATCGGCATGTTCGCGCCGTCGGCGCTGAGCGCGCTGCTCGTGCAGCGCATCGGGGCGGCCCCGACCGCGGCGCTGGCCGGCTGCGCGATGGCCGCGGCCTGCGCGTTCGCGGCGGCCGCCGCGTCCTCGCACTGGGCGCTCGGGATCGCGATGGCGGCCTTGGGCGTCGGCTGGAATCTCGGACTGGTCTCCGGCAGCGCGATGCTGACCGCGTCGGTGCCGCGGGAGGTGCGCGTCAAACGGGAGGGGCTCGGCGAAGTGGGCATGGGCGCGGCCGCGGCGGCGGGAGGCCTGGCGTGCGGCCCCCTGGTGGCCTCCGGCGGATACGTCGCGCTCGCCATGGCCGGCGCCGTCGCGGCGGCCCTCATCCCGACCCTGGCCGTCTCGGCGACGCCGAAGCGGCCCGATTGAACCGATTCAACTCGGGCGGCTCCTCCGCACACCGCATCCCGACCCTCCATCCGGTGTCTTGACGAGAGAATCCCCTTGTCGCACAGCAATAGTCACCCGGATCGATGGTCGGTCGACAGTGGAGGCCCTCCGGGTGCCGATCACGAGCCCAGATCGGTCGGTGACAGCCCGTTCGATGGTTTTTCACGTGGCACCGGGCCCACCGTTGACGAACGGGTGATCGTTAACTATTGTGTCAATCACATTTGAATCCTTTCAAATACTTGGATCCTTCGTGCCGTCCCTCAACGGCACCGCAACCGACCGCCGGTCGACCTGTTGTCGACCCGAACGCATCGACGAAGATGTGGGGAGCACGCATGACGACGCTGGACACCCCTCGCGGCCCGGCGGCACCCGACCGCCCCGTCCGCGACGGCTCACGAGTGGAGCGCTGGTACGGCCGACTCGACGCGATCGCGTACGTCGGCCTGCTGAACCTGCTGGTGATCGCCTTCTCCCTGGCGGGCGGGATCGTCCTCGGCTGGGCCCCCGCGCTGTCCGCCGCGACCTCGTGCAGCCGCGCCCGCCTGCGGGGCGAGGCCCAGAAACCGCTGCGCGCCTTCGCGACGCAGTGGCGCCGCCGCTTCCTCCACGCCAACCTCCTCGCCGCGCCGTCCGCCGCCGCGCTCGCCTGCCTCGGGGTGAGCCTCGCGGCCCTGTCAGGGCGGCCCGGCACGGGCGGCCTCCAGATCGCGCTCGCGGCCGCGGCCGCCGTCTGCCTCGCGCACCTCGTGCTCGCGTTGACGATGGACGCCCACTACGACCTGCGGCGCGCGCAGTGCATCCGCCTGGCCTGGGCGTTCCTCGTCAGGTTCCCCGGAGCGCCGCTCCTGCTCATCGCGACCACCGCGCTCGTCGCCGCGATCACCGGATTCGTGCCCGGGCTGCTGCCCGTGCTCTCCATCGGCGTGTGGGTGCACCTGTGCACCGCGCTCTGCCTCTCCTTCTACGCCGCGAACGACCGGAACCTCCCGGGCGCGGACTGACCGCGCCGGCGGCGACGCCGACGCGAACACACCGGTAACCGAGAAAATCCCCTTCCGAAAGGACCCCCGATGCCAGTACTCCCCACGACGGTGAGCAAGCGCATACCACTTGCCGTCCTCGCCGCCGGCAGCCTCGTGCTCGGCGCCTGCTCCGACGGCGGCGCCAGCCAAGAGCCGCTGGAATCGCTGACCATCATGGCCCCGTTCTTCTCCCCGACGCCGCCCGGCGAGGACGACCCGATCGACGAGGCGCTCAGCGAGATCGCCGGCCTCGACCTCAGCGTCCAATGGGTGCCCAACAGCGACTACGGCGCCAAGACCAACACCGTCCTCGCCGGCGACGACATCCCCGACGTCATGGTCATCCAGGGCAAGGACCAGGCCTTCGTCCAGACCGCCGAGGCCGGCGGGTTCTGGGACCTCACCGAGCACCTCGCCTCCGGCGACTACCCGAACCTCGTCACCGAGAACCCCGAGGTCCAGGAGGCCTCCAGCGTCAACGGCAAGGTCTACGGCGTCTACCGCGCCCGCGACGTCATCCGCGCCAGCGTGATCGTCCGCCAGGACTGGCTCGACAACCTGGGCCTGGCGCTGCCGGAGACCACCGACGACCTCTACGAGCTCGCGCGCGCCTTCACCGAGGACGACCCCGACGGCAACGGCGAGGACGACACCTACGGCATGATCAACCCCGCCTGGGGCGGGCTCGGCAACGGCAGCCCCTACGACGCCATGGAGGTCTGGCACGGCTCGGGCAACCTGTGGCGCGACGAGGGCGGCGAACTCGTCCCCTCCTTCACCACCCCCGAGTGGAACCAGGCCCTCCAGTACGAGCGGGACCTCGTCCAGAACGGCTACGTCAACCCCGACTACGCCACGATGGACCCCGCCACCTGGAACGAGCCGTTCCTCAACGGCGAGGGCGGCATCATCCTCGACGTCCAGTCCCGGGCCATCGAACTGGTCAAGCTCTTCAAGGAGCAGGACCCCGAGAACTTCGACCAGTACGTCGCGCTCGGCGGCCAGCTCGACGGACCCAACGGCACCTTCGCGATGCCCACCGCCGGATACTCCGGCTTCCTCGCCGTACCCCGCTCCGGAGTGCAGAACGAGGACCAGCTCAAGCAGGTCCTCACGGCCCTCAACGAGCTGAACACCACCGAGGCGCAGAACCTCATGAACCACGGCATCGAAGGCGACAACTACACCCTCGAGGAGGGCGGCGTCGTCTTCGACCCCGCGAAGCAGGACTTCACCGACCAGGTGACCGGGGCCTGGGCCCAGCTCGGCACGAACGTCGCCGGTTACAACGCCCACCCGTTCCAGCGGGAGACCGAGTTCGAGACGGCGCTGGACCAGCTCCGCCTCGACCTCATGGCCGAGGACGTGGCGAACGCCGTCTACAACCCCGCCGCCGGGTTCGTCTCCCCGACGTACACGACCAGCGGCGCGCAACTCGACACGATCATCGTGGACGCCCGGATTCAGTACATCGCCGGGCAGATCGACGACGCCGGACTCCAGGCGGCCATCGAGACGTGGCGGTCCAGCGGCGGCGACGACGTGATCCAAGAGGTCAACGACCTCTACGCCGAACTGAACTGACCCGACGACGCGGGGCCGGCCTCGGTGAAGTCTGCGAGCCGTGGCCGGCCCCGCACCCCGACCCCCCAAGGAGACTGCGATGACGACCGCCCTCGAGGTCGACCGCGAACCACCGGGCGCGCGGACCCCGCGCACGCCCGCCCGCCGGCGGCGCTTCCGGGCCGACGCCGTCCGTTACCGGTGGCTGTTCTTCCTGATGCTGCCGGGCATCCTCTACTTCGTCCTGTTCCGGTTCTGGCCCATGTACGGGGCCCGGATCGCGTTCAAGAACTACATCCCGTTCCTGGGCATCGAAGGCAGCGAGTGGGTCGGCCTGACCCACTTCCAGGAGTTCCTGTCCAACCCCGACTTCCCGCGGCTGCTCCAGAACACGCTGATCGTCGCCGGACTCAGCCTCTTCATCGCCTTCCCCCTCACCATCGTGCTGGCCCTGCTGCTCAACGAGCTGCGCCTCAACATCCTCAAGCGCACGGTGCAGACCCTCGTGTACATCCCGCACTTCCTGTCGTGGACCGTCGTCGTCTCGATCACCGCGCTGCTGTTCGCCATCGGCAACGGACCCTTGTGGACGTTCTTCGGCTGGCTGCTCGGCACGGACGCCAACATGCTCGCCGACCCCGACTGGTTCAGGCCGCTCATCCTCATGCAGGAGGTCTGGAAGAACACCGGCTGGGGCACGATCATCTTCCTCGCGGCGCTCGCCGGCGTCGACCAGGAGCAGTACGAGGCGGCCGTCATCGACGGCGCCGGGCGCTGGCAGCGCGTCTGGCACATCACGATCCCCTCGATCCTCCCCACGATCGTGGTGCTGCTCATCCTCCAGACGGGCCAGATCCTCAACACCGGGTTCGAGCAGATCTACCTGATGTCGAACTCGCTGAACCGCACCGTCGCCGACGTCTTCGACACCTACGTCTACTTCGCGGGCATCGAGCAGGGCGCCTACAGCTACGCCACGGCGGTGGGCCTGTTCAAGGCGATCGTCGGGCTCGTCCTCATCTTCGGCACCAACTGGCTCGCCAAGCGCTTCAACCAGCAGGGGATCTTCTGATGACACTGTTGAAAAAGGCCCAGTCGACCCACAAGCGGTTCAACACCCGCGCCGGACGCGCGTTCGACGTCCTCAACATCGTGCTGCTGACCGGGGTGGGACTGCTCGCCATCCTGCCGTTCGTGTACGTGCTCGCCGGCTCCTTCGCGACCGAACTCGAGATCACCACCCGGCCGTTCTTCGTGTGGCCCAACGAGTTCACCACCGCCTCGTACGAGTCGATCCTGTCCTCGGACGTGATCGTGCGGGCGTTCGCCACCACCGTGGCCGTCACCTTCGTCGGCACGGCCGTCCAGCTGGCGCTCACGGTGCTCATGGCCTACCCGCTGGCGAAGCCGGACCTCCCCGGCCGCCGCACCATCCTCAGCCTCGTCGTCTTCACCATGGTCTTCAGCGCCGGCATGATCCCGACGTTCCTCGTGGTCAAGGACCTCGGCCTGCTCGACTCCTACTGGTCGCTGATCCTGCCCATGGCGATCAACCCGTTCAGCCTCATCATCATCAAGAACTTCTTCCAGCAGCTCCCGCACGAGCTGGAGGAGTCCGCCAAGATCGACGGCGCGAACGAGCTCCAAGTACTGCGGCACGTGGTCATCCCGCTGTCCAAACCCGTCCTTGCCACGTTCGCCCTGTTCTACGCCGTCGGCATCTGGAACGACTACCTCTCGCCCCTGCTGTACCTCAGCGACACCTCCAAATGGACGCTCCAGATGATCCTGCGCCAGGTCACGGCCGCCGCCTCGCTCTCGGCGGACGAGCTGAACTCCGACGTGCCGCCCCCGGCCCAGGGCATCAAGTTCGCCGTGGTCATCATCGCGACGATCCCGGTGCTCCTGGCCTACCCGTTCCTCCAGAAACACTTCGCGAAAGGCATGCTCATCGGGAGCGTGAAGGGCTGATGACGATCCACCTCGCCGGCGACTCCACCGTCGCCCCCACCGACAACGGCGCCACCTCCGGCCGCCCCGACCTGCCCCTCCTCGGATGGGGCGACGAACTCGCCCGGTTCACCGACGAGCCCGTGCACAACCGCGCCGTCGGCGGCGCCACCACGAAGTCCTTCCGCGACGAAGGGCACTGGGAGAAGGTCACCGCACGGCTCCGCCCCGGCGACACCGTCGTGATCCAGTTCGGCCACAACGACCAGAAGGAACCCGAGACACTGGCCGCCGACGACGGCTACCGCCTGCGGCTCACCGGGTTCGTCACCGAGGTCCGGCGGGCCGCGGCGCGGCCCGTCCTTGCCACGAGCGTCGAACGGCGCATGTTCGACGAGACCGGGAAGCTGCAGTACTCCCACGGCCCCTACCCGGCCGCCGTCCGCGCCCTCGGCCGCGAGCTCGACGTGCCGGTCGTCGACCTCAACGTGTTCACCCGCTGGCTCTACACCTGGCTCGGCGAATCGGCGTCGGCCGAGCTGTTCGTCCACGGCGCGGCCGCCGCACGCGGCATCGAAGTCGACGCGGCCCTTGCCAAGGACAACACCCACTTCACGACCGCGGGAGCCGCCGCCGTCGCGCGGTTCGTCGCCGAAGCGCTGCACGCCGTCGACGGCGTCGGCGACGACCAAGAGCCCCTCGGCAAATGGCTGGTCCGGCCTTGAACGTCTACCGCAACCCGCTCGCCGCACCCGCGGACCTCGACGGCTGGACGGCCGAGGGCCCCGTCGCGATCGAGCACTCCGACGGCGGCACGGTGCTGTCCAGCGCCGCGGACGAGGCCGCCCTCATCGCCGCCGGGCGCGGCGACCGAGCCCACTTCACCCTCTGGTGCCCCGAGGAGTTCGGCCCCGACATCGCGATCTCCTGGGACTTCCGGCCGCTGTCCGGCGACGGCCTCGCGATGCTCTTCTTCGCCGCGACCGGCACCGCCGGACGCGACCTGTTCGACCCCGCGCTCGCGCCGCGCACCGGCCGCTACCCGCAGTACCACTCGGGCGACGTGTCCGCGCTGCACGTCTCCTACCTGCGCCGCAAATGGCCCGACGAGCGCCGCTTCCACACCTGCAACCTGCGCAAGAGCCCCGGATTCCATCTGGTCGCGCAGGGCGCCGACCCGCTGCCCGGCCCCGAGGACGCCGACCGCCACTACCGCGTGAGCGTCGTCAAGCGCGGCCGCGAGGTGTCCTTCGCGATCGACGGCCTGCGGCTGTTCACGTTCCACGACCCAGAACCGCTGGGGGAGGGACGCATCGGCCTGCGCCAGATGTCCCCCCTCGTCGCCCTCTACCGCAACCTCGAGGTGACCGCACTCCCATGACGACCACGCGAACCGACACCGCTCCCATTGACGTCCCCCTGCGCTGGCTCGACGACACCGACCCCGACCTGTCGATCGGCGGTGTCACCTGCGGCGTCCCGCTCGCACCGGGCGCCGTCGCCGATGCGGCCGGCCTGGCCGTCGTCGACGCCTCCGGCACCCCTGTGCCCGCCCAGACCTGGCCGCTCGCCACCTGGCCCGACGGCACCGTCAAATGGGCCGGCGTCGCCCTCGGCGCGGGCGAACCCGCGGACGGCTACCGGGTCGTGACCGGCCCACCGACCTCTCCTGCGGTCCGTGTCACCGTGACCACAGTGGACGGCGGCATCGCGATCGACACCGGCGCATGCCGAGTGATCCTGTCCGACCACGGACCCGACCTCATCCGCTCCCTGCGCATCGGCGACACCGAGGCGGCCTCCTCGGGCCGCCTGATCTCCAGCCGCCAGGACCACCCTGAGTCCGACGTGCGCGGCCGCACCCACGCGGTCGGCCACGTCACCGGCTGCGTCGTCGAACAGGACGGACCGCTGCGCGCCGTCGTGCGCGTCACCGGCGTCCACCGCGACGAGGCCGGCGACCGCGCATGGCTGCCGTTCACGGTGCGGCTGGTGTTCGCCGCCGGAGCGGCGACGTTCCGGCTCGTCCACTCCTTCGTCTGGGACGGCGACCCCGAGCGCGACTTCCTCAGCTCGCTCGGCCTGCGCTTCACGGTGCCGCTGCGCGCCGCATGGCACGACCGGCACGTGCGCCTCGCGGGCGCCGACGGCGGGTTCCTGCGCGAGGCCGTGCGCGGGCTGACCGGCATGCGCCGCGACCCCGGCCCCGAGGTCCGCGCCGCGCAACTCGACGGGCGGGCCACGCCCCCGCCCGCCGAATGGGAGAACGACGTCGAGCGGCTCTCGCGCTGGATCCCGGGCTGGGCCGACTACTCGCTGCGCCAGCTCACCGCCAACGGCTTCACCGTCCACAAGCGCACCGCCGCCCCACGGCCGTGGATCGACGTCGCCCAGGGCACGCGCGCGGACGGCCTCGCCTACATCGGCGACGTCTCCGGCGGACTCGCCGTCGGGCTCACCGGGTTCTGGCAGTCACACCCCACGGGCCTCGACGTGCGCTCCGCCGACACCGACGCGGCGACGCTGACCGCCTGGCTGTGGTCGCCCGACGCCGCCCCGATGGACCTGCGGTTCTACCACGACGGCCTCGGCCAGGAGGACTACACCGACCAGCTCGACGCCCTCGAGATCACCTACGAGGACTACGAGCCCGGCTTCGGTACGGCCCACGGCATCGGCCGCACCCACGAGCTCACGATCACGCCGTTCGCGTCCACGCCACCCGTCACCGAGCTGGCGCGCCTCGCCCGCGGGACCGCCCTGCGCCCGCAGCTCGCGCCCACCCCACAGGCCCTCCACAGCGCCCGCGTCCTCGGGGACTGGGACCTCCCCGACCGCACCGATCCGCGGCGCGCCCCGCTCGAGGACCGGCTCGACTTCCTGCTCGACTTCTACGTCGGCCAGGTCGACCAGCGGTCCTGGTACGGATTCTGGAACTTCGGCGACGTCATGCACGCCTACGACACCGACCGGCACACCTGGCGCTACGACGTCGGCGGGTACGCGTGGGACAACTCCGAGCTGTCGCCCGACCTGTGGCTGTGGACCTCGTTCCTGCGCACGGGACGCGCCGACGTGTTCCGCCTCGCCGAGCGCATGACCCGCCACACCGGGGACGTGGACGTCTACCACGCCGGCCCCTGGCAGGGACTCGGCACCAGGCACAACGTCCAGCACTGGGGTTGCAGCGCAAAGCAGCTGCGCATCTCCACGCCCGCCTACCGCAGGATCCACCACTTCCTCACCGGCGACGAGCACACCCGCGACCTCATGCTGGAGCTGCGCGACTCCGACACGACCTTCCTCGCGATCGACCCCACCCGCAAGGTGCGGGCGGACGCCGCCACCTACCGGCCGGAGCGCCGGGCGCTCGCCGTCGGGCTCGGGACCGACTGGAGCGCGCTCGCGGCGACCTGGCTGGCGGACTGGGAGATCACCGGGAACGAGCGCTCGCGCGACCGCCTCCTCGGCACGATGCGCGACATCGGCGCGCTGCCGCACGGCTTCTTCACTGGTGAAGCCCTGTACGACCTGGACGCGGGCCGGTTCGACACCGCGCGCGAGCGCGTCTCCGTCTCGCACCTGTCGGCCGTGTTCGGCCTGGTCGAAGTGTGCAGCGAACTCGTGGCCCTGATCGACGCCGGGCTGGCCGAGGCCCCCGGCTTCAAGGAGGCCTGGCTCCAGTACTGCCGGCTCTACCTGGCCGCGCCCGACGACCAGCGCGCCGAACTGGGGGTCGCGCCGTCGGGCATCCACCTGGAGCAGGCGCACTCCCGACTGGCGGCGTTCGCGGCGAACCGCCTGGGCGACGACGCGCTCGCCGACCGCGCCTGGCGGGCGTACTTCGACGGCGGTGAGTTCATGGGGGAGGAGGCGTTCCAGGCGGTGCGCATCCTGCCTCCGGAGGTCCTGTCCCCAGTGGACGAGGCGCGCACGTTGTCCACCAACGACGCCGCGCAGTGCGGCCTCGCCACGATCCAGAACCTGGCGCTCATCGGAGGTCGACTCCCGCAGTAGCCCTCCTGAGCGAGTTTCGTTGCGTGACGCTATGAGTGGGTTTACACGGGCTCAGTAATATGTTACATATTACCAATGAACCCTCGAACCACAACGCTCAGAACGAGAGCGGGCGGCACGGCGGCCGCGACGCTCGTGCTCGCCTCCATGTTCATGGGCGCGAGTCCGGCCCTCGCGCAATCCCAAGCCCCGGTGGCGATCCCGGTCGACGAAGACGGGATCGTCGCCACCGACCCCGCGTTCGACGGACCGCAGGTCACCGAGGTCCGCGTCATCAACGAAGGCGAGTTCCTGGAGGTCTACTGGGACCGCTACGTCGACGAGGAGGCGGTCGTCAGCCCGGACAACCTCACGCTGACCAACGGCGACACGGAGATCGACCTTCAAGTGAAGCCGCCCACGGGCGCCACCGACACGATCTTCTTCGACAAGGACAACAAGCAGATCGCGGGCACCGAGGCGAACAGCATGGCCCGCCTGCCCGAAGACCTCCACCTGGCGAGCGTCGCCTACACGGGCGCCATCGACCTCGACGAGCCCCTGACGCTGACCGTCGACGGCTCGAACATCGCGGACGCGGAGGGCCGAGAGGCCAAGGACGCCACGTACACCGGCGTGCCGCTGCTCGACTACTACACCCAGTCGGTCACGACCGCGACCGGCATCGAGGTGAAGGCGAATCCGAACGTCGACCCCGCAACGCTCGACCTCGCCGCCGCCCAGATCGACGTACAGCTCGCCAAGGGCGACAACGGCATCGCCGATACCATGACCGACTACGGCTGCTCGCTCGCGGTGTACGCCGCGCGCGAGAACGCCTATCTCGTCCCCGAGCACCGGGGCGGGTACAACCCGGAGTCGTACGACGTCGAAGGCTTCGGCGGCAGCACCTGGAACGACTGCGTCTCCTCGATCTCCGAGCGGAACGTGCTCCGGACCCGCGACAACGAGAACCCGTTCCTCAACACCGCCTACCGCAACGAGAACATCCTGATCCACGAGTTCGGGCACGCGGTGCGCCTCGTCGGCATCGAGACGCACGACGACGCGTCCCTGTCCGACGAGCTCTACGCCGTCTACGAGAACGCCTACAACACCGGCCTGTGGCCCAACACGTACGCGATCTCCAACATCGACGAGTACTTCGCGACGCTCTCCTCGGTCTGGTTCGACGTCATGGCGGAGAAGCCCGACTGGTCCGACGGCGTGCGCAGCCCCATCAACACCAGGGCGGAACTCCAGGCGTACGACCCCGTGGCCTACGCGTTCTTCGCGAAGGTCTACCCCGCGGACCTGATCCTGCCGGCCCCATGGGACGAACCCGCCCCGGACGAGCACCACGGCGACTACACCGAGGAACCGCAGCTGCCGCCGCGCGAGACCGCCGAGGACGTCGACTTCGACGGCGACGTCTTCCGCATCCTCACCGACAGCATCGGCACCGAGTACCAGATCGACCGGTACGCGGGCGATGCCGAGCACCCCGACCGCGACATGGTCGTCTGGGCCAAGTGGGGCGACGGCGCGTGGAACCTCGCCTACGAGGACGGGCAGTACACGATCAGCGCCGCGGACGGCAGCGGCGCCCTCGCGGCCGTGTCCCGCACTGAGGTCGCCTATCTCGGCGTCGAACCGGACGCCGACGACCGGCGCCAGCGCTGGACCTTCGTCCCCGCCACCGAGACGGCGGCGAACCCGTACGACGGGACGCTCGTCAACGCGGCGAACAGAAGGGCGCTGACCGTAGACGGTCGCACGGAGTCGGGCACCTCGATGACCCTGACCGGCCCCGAGCACGGCACGAGATGGCTGCTCGAGGACACCACCCGGACCGAAGCCCAAGGGGTGGGCGCGTTCCTCCCGCCCGGCGAGGCGGTAGAGGACTGCGAGGCACCCGAACGCCCCGCCCACCTCTAGACCGCGGATTCGCTCGCGGCGGCACGGCGTCTTCGCGACGCCGCCGTGTCGCCGCGAGCGCTCGCGCCACCGAACCGTCCACGGCTGAGAGACAGGCTGAGCACGGCCGAGGCGACCTGACTTCGTAGCGGCGATGGACCTGTTCCGGGAGGCCTGTCTGGGGTATCCTTGAAAGCTACTCGTTGCCTCATTTAGGAGGTCTCTGTGCGGATTAGTGATGTTCTGCGATCCAAAGGGTCGGCCGTGGTCACCATCCGGCCAGAGGACCCGGTCCGCACCCTGCTGGCCATGCTGTCCGAGCACAATGTGGGCGCCCTGGTCGTGAGCGCGGACGGCTCCAACGTCGCCGGCATCGTCTCGGAACGCGACGTCGCCAGGGGGTTGCACGCGGACCCCGGCCTGCTCGACGCGCCCGTCTCGCAGATCATGACCGCGAACGTGCACACCCGCATGCCGGACGACTCGATCGAGGACCTGATGGTGCTGATGACCGAGCGGCGCATCCGGCACGTCCCCGTCGTCGCCGACAGCGGCGTCCTCGTGGGCATCGTCAGCATCGGCGACGTCGTGAAAGGCCGCATCGGCCAGCTCGAGTTCGAGAAGCAGCAGCTCGAGGGCTACATCACCGGCTCGGCCTGATCCCGGAGACCGGTCGGCGCGGGGCCTCGGCATCGCCCCGCCCGCCCTTCCGCGCGTCCCTCGCAGCGCCGGCAGGCTCTGACCGCTCTGGTCGCGCGTGTCCGTCGAATCGCTGATTGAACAACGCCCTCGCTCCGACCACTATGCACACTCTTGCCTCCCTTGCCAATCTAATATGACATTCCAATATGTCTTGACTAGTTCGTCCTTTATCTATATATCTAAATACACGGATTGGGCAGTCTCGACAAAATCGGTTCCCCCGATCTCTCCCTGTCGCTGATTGGAAGCGCTCCCGTAACTCTGGTTACGCGACGCGCCGGCTCCTTTCGCCACCCGCAGTGGAGCAGTCGACGTTGATTTCCCTTATCCCAGAAAGTATTCCAAATGAGAGCTCTCCGAAAGTTCCCGCTGCTCGCAGGAGTGGTCAGTCTCGCCGCCGTCATGCTGGCCGGGCCCGCGCAGGCCGACGCCGTTCCCGCCGACGCTCCCGGCGGCAAGGTCACCGTCGAGGTCGCCACCGTCAACGGCTCCGGCTGCCCGCAAGGGACCGCCTCCGTCGCGGTCGGCCCGGGCAACACCTCCTTCACCGTGGTCTACAGCAGGTTCCTGGCCGAGGCCGGCGGCGGCGCCGACGCGGTCGACTCCCGCAAGAACTGCCAGATCAATCTGGAGGTGAACATCCCCTCGGGCTACACCTACGCGATCGCGAAGGCCGAGTACCGCGGCTTCGGCCACCTCGAACGCGGCGCCACCGGCCTGCAGCAGGCCAGCTACTACTTCACCGGCAGCTCGCAGACCACCAGCTCCGCCCACGAGCTGGAGGGTCCCTACAACGGCACCTGGCGGTTCGCCGATCAGGCCGCCGTGGACGAACTGGTCTACAAGCCGTGCGGCGAGCAGCGCAACTTCAACATCAACGCCGAGCTCCGGGTCGGCGCGGGCGACGACGCCGCGTTGACGAGCTTCATGGCGATGGACTCGACGAAGGCGAGCATCGAGACCGTCTACCACTTCGCCTGGAAGCGCTGCACCTGAGCGCGGCGCCGACCGGCGCCGACCACGAGCCGCATCCGTGCCTCTGTGTCCAGAGGCACGGATGTTCACTTTTAGCTCCAACCTCATTGGACAGACCCCTTTCAATTTGCGTGAAATCCTTGACTCATTACATATAGATGGATATAAATATGTATGGGCTAAAGGAGACGGAAAAACCCACTCCGCTCATTCGCCCTCAGGTGCTCCTCAGGAGTCCTGCCCGCCCGCTCACCTGCGGTGCAATCTCATCCGATCCCAATGCCGTCGGCCACAGGCGGGCATCGATATTCGTTCACCTCTTGAAAGGGATCCATCATGAAGTTCATCCGCAAGGCGTCGCTGCTCGTCGGGGCCATGGCCCTGGCGACAGTGGTGCTGGCGAGCCCCGCGCGGGCCGCGCACTTCACCGACGCACCTCCCGGCCAGATCGTCATCGACATCGCCACGGTCAACGGCTCGGGCTGCCCCCAGGACACGACGGCCGTCGCCGTCAACGAGGGCAACACCTCGTTCACCGTCACCTACAGCGACTACCTGGTGCAGGCCGGCGGCAACTCCGACCCCACCGACTTCCGCAAGAACTGCCAGCTCAACCTGATCGTGCACGTCCCGTCGGGCTTCACCTACGCGATCGCGAAGACCGACTACCGCGGGTTCGGGCACCTCGAGCCGGGTGCGAGCGGCATGCAGAAGGCGAGTTACTACTTCTCGGGCATGTCGCAGACCACCAGCTCGACCCACCGGCTGGCGGCGCCGCTCAGCGACAACTGGCAGTTCACCGACGAGGTCGAGGTGGACCAGGTCGTCTACAAGCCGTGCGGTGAAGAGCGCAACTTCAACATCAACACCGAACTGCGCGTGGCCGCCGGCACCGACCGCACCCTGAAGAGCTTCCTCGCGATGGACTCGACCGATGGCGACATCGAGACCGTGTTCCACTTCGCCTGGAAGCAGTGCGACCAGTAAGAACACCCCCTGAACCGCAACAGGTTCGCGCGGCCGGACGGCGCACGCCGTCCGGCCGTCGCGGTCAGTCGAGCAGGCCGTGGTGGAGCGCGCGCAGCACGGCTCGGGTGCGGTCGCGAGTGCCCAGCTTCGCCAGGATGCTGGAGACGTGGTTCTTGACCGTGCCCTCGGCGAGGAACAGCGCCTCGGCGATCTCGCGGTTGCTGAAGCCCGCGGCGAGAAGCCGCAGCACGTCGCGCTCGCGGTCGGTCGGCGGCTGGATCAGCGCCTCGCCGACGCCCAGCGCCGGATCGTCGATCCGCTGCAGCGAACGCAGGAGCCGGTCGGTGATCGCCGGCCGCAGGAGCGTCCCGCCTTCGGCCAGCGTCGACACCGCGGCCACGAGCCGCTGGAGCGTGACGTCCTTGAGCAGGTAGCCGCGCGCGCCCGCCTGGATCGCGCCCAGCACCAGCTCATCGTCGTCGAACGTGGTCAACACCAGCACGGGCACGTCGATGCCGCTGTCGCGCAAGGCGTTGAGCGTCCAAATGCCGTCGTGGCGGGGCATGCGCAGATCCAGGAGCACCACGTCGGGCCGGGTCTCGGCGATGACCGACAGCGCGGCCATGCCGTCGTCCGCCTCGGCCACCACCTCGACGTCCTCGCAGAGGTCGAGCAGCCGCCGGATGCCGTGGCGGACCAGATGCTGGTCGTCGACGAGGCACACGCGGATCATGCGGCCGGCACCTCCGCCCGCACCGAGAACCCGTCCGCCCCCGAGAACCGCACCGTTCCGCCCAGCGACTCGAGCCGCTCGGCCATGCCGCGCAGGCCGTTGCCGACCACCACCTCGCGGGCCCCGACCCCGTCGTCGCGCGCCTCGAACGCGAGACGCCCGTCCTCCGAGACGATGTCGATCCACAGGTTCTCCGCCCGGGCGTGCCGGATCGCGTTCGTCACGACCTCCTGCACGCAGCGCACCAGCAGCCGCGTGCGCTCGGCGTCCGCCGCCACCGACGCACCGATGCGCAAGTGCACCACGGGCTCGGGCAGATCCGACACCACGGCCTCGAGCACCTCCCGAAGCCGCGCGTCGTCCTCGCGCATCTCCCCGACGGTCGCCCGGACGTCCCCGAGCAGCTCCCGCGCCAGCTCCTTCGCCCGGTCGACCGACTCGCCCCGCTCGGACCCGCGCCGATGCGAAGCGATCTCCAACTCCAGGGACAGCACCGTCAACTGGTGTCCGAGCAGGTCGTGCAGCTCCCGGGCGATGCGCAGCCGCTCCTCGGCACGACTCGACTCCGCCAGCAGCGCCCCCGCCGCCCGCAACCGGACGTGCGCCTCGGCGATGCTCCGACGCAGACGGGTCTCGCGCTGCATCGCCTTCACGCTCAGGACGCTCGCGGCCTGAAGCGCCAGGTACAGCAGCGCGACCATGCCGATCTCGTACGCCTCCCCGTACCCGCTCGCGGCGATCCCCACGACCGCGGTGTTGACCGCGACGAGCACCGCCGAGACCCATTCCGGGACGCTGTAGGCGCTCACGGCCACGGCGAACACCAGCAGGATCGGCGTCCATCCCGCCGACGGCGCGGTCAGCACCAGCACCGGAGCGAGCACCGACTGGGCGGCGAGCGCGGCGACCGTCACCCGGCGCGGCGCCACCTCCATCAGCCACATGCTCGTGAGGAACGCCGCGGCGAACGCCGCGTACAGCAGCAGCCACCAGCCGTTCGGGATCAGCGGCAGCCGCCCGCCCCGGACCCCGACGACGACCACCGGCGCGCTGATGGCCAGGCAGACGATCGTCACGACCACCCCGCCCCAGCCGTCGGCCCCCAGTCGTCTCATCGGCCCCAGCTTAAGCGCCGCCGCGCGCCGCCGCCCGTGCCGGAAGTCACGGGTCCGATCCATGACCTCTCGCACGCGCGGCCGGGGCCCCGCGGCCCATAGCTTCGAGTCGCGAGGAAAACCCGAGAGGAGACCCGATGCCCGTCATCGAAGTGCGCGGTCTGCGCAAGACATACGGCGACAAGGTCGCGGTGGACGACGTCAGCCTGACCGTCGAGCCGGGGGAGGTCTACGGCGTGCTCGGCCGCAACGGCGCCGGCAAGACCACGACCGTCGAGGCCGTCGCCGGACTCCGCAACCCCGACGCCGGCACCCTGAGCGTCCTCGGACTCGACCCCCGCCGCGACCGCGCCCGGGTCCGCCAGATACTCGGCGTACAGCTCCAGGACGCCGAGCTCCACAGCGCGCTCACCGTGCACGAGCTGGTGCGCCTCCACCGCTCCTTCTACCGCGGCGGCGCCGACCCCGAAGAGCTGATCGACCGCGTCGGCCTGACCGATCGGCGCCGCACCCGCTTCGAGAACCTCTCGGGCGGCCAGCAGCAGCGGCTCAACATCGCGCTCGCCCTCGTCGGCCGGCCCCGCGTGGTCATCCTCGACGAACTCACCACGGGCCTCGATCCCGAAGCGCGCCGCGGCATGTGGGCCATGGTCGAGCGCCTCCGCGACGGCGGCGTGACCGTGATGCTCGTCAGCCACCACATGGAAGAGGTCGAACGGCTCTGCGACCGCGTCGCGCTCATCGACAAAGGACGGGTCGCCGCCGTCGACACCCCCGCCGGACTCATCGCCCGCTCCGGCCTGGACCAGCAGGTGCGCTTTCGCACCGCCGAACCGTTCGACACCGCCGTCCTCGACCGGCTCGACGAGGTCGACGCGGTGCGACTCGACGGCGACCAGGTCGTCGCCACCGGATCGGGGAACCTCCTCCACGCCGTCAGCACCGCCCTCGTCGGCGCCGGCGTGACCGCACTGGACACCCGGTTCGAGCGGGCGACGCTCGAAGACGCCTTCCTGACCCTGACCGGCAGCCGCTTCGACGGAGAGGCCTGACCATGTCCGCCACCGAATCCATCACCGCCCGCCGCCCCGGCGCGCGCGCCTGGGCCGTCCTCATCGCCGCCGAGGCCCGCATGGTCTCCCGCGACACCGCCGGCCTGCTCATCCCGTTCGGCCTGCCGCTGCTCATCCTCGTCATGAACGGCCTCGGATCGGCCGGCCAGACCACCGCCGACGGCGTCGGCGTCTTCGAGCGCTACGTGATGCCGGTGGTCCTGACCATCGTCATCGCCGTGGTCGGCGTGGTGAACATGCCCAGCTTCCTCGCCTTCTACCGCCGCACCGGCGTACTGCGCCGACTGGCGGTCACCCCGGCGAACCCCGCCATGATCCTCGCCGCCCAACTGATCGTCGCCCTCGTCCAGTCCATGATCGGCGTCGCCGTCGGCGTGGCCGCCGCGATGCTCTTCTTCGACGTCGGCCTCCCCGAACGGCCGGGCACCGCGCTGGCGGTCTTCGGCCTCGCGTCGCTCACGATGTACGCCATCGGCATGCTGGTCGCCGCCATCGCCCCGACCGGCAACGCCGCCGTGGCGATCGGCCTGACGCTGTTCTTCGCCCTGGGCGCGACGGGCGGCATGTTCGGACCCACCGAGAACCTGCCGGAGCCGCTGGCCGCGGTCGGCGAAGCCCTCCCGTTCGGCGCCGCCGTCCAAGCCGTCGGCGACGCCTGGACCGGTGCCGCGCTGAACCCGTCGCACCTCATCGCCCTGGCCGCCGCCACCGCGATCAGCGCCGCCGTCGCGGTCAAGTGCTTCCGCTGGGAATGACCCGCCGGAAACGGCGACGGTTCGGCCCGGCCCGCCGCGGCTACCCTTGCGGCCGGCGCCGCGCCCGGCGGCGGCCGCGGAAGGAGACCGCGTGCGTCCACTCGACAGGCTCTACGCCGCGGGTTTCGTGGTGGCCTGGAGCTCCGGGTTCATCGGCGTGGAACTGGGCACCCGCGACGCCTCCGCCGTCACCTTGCTGACCTGGCGATTCCTGGTCCTCGCTCTGCCCGCGGCCGCCTGGATCGCCCACCGCCGCTCCAGGTTCGCCGGCCGCGACCTGCGCCTCCACCTCGTCATCGGGGCCTTCGCGCAGGTCGGCTACCTGAGCGGGGTGGCCTTCGCCGCGCAGCTCGGCGTCGCACCGGGCGTCGTCTCGCTCATCGCGGGCCTCCAACCGCTGATCATGGCGGTGGCCGCTGCCGCGTTCCTCAGCGAGCGGACCAGCCGCCTCCAAGTGCTCGGGCTGCTCATCGGCCTCGCGGGCGTGGCCCTGGTGGTCTCCGTCGACGGCGGCGGGCCCGTCCCGCTGTGGGCGTACGCGCTGCCGCTGGGATCGGTCCTGAGCCTGGTCGCCGCCACCGTCGTCGAACGCCGCACCCGACCCGACAGCCTCGGCCCGATCGACGCCCTCGCCGTGCAGTTCCTGTTCGCCGCGATCGCCTTCACCATGATCGCGGCCGCGGGGGGATACCTGCGACCCGCGGCCACCCCGGACTTCTGGGCGGGCGTGATCCTCACGGTGGTCCTGGCCGGCATCGGCGGATACGGCCTGTACTGGGCCGTGGTCCACCGCAGCGGCGCCACCGTCGCCTCGAGCCTGCTCTACCTGACGCCGCCCACCACACTGCTGTGGGCCTGGGCGATGTTCGGCGACCAGGTGACCGGCCGGGCGTGGGCCGGCCTGGCCGTCACCGCGCTCGGCGTCGCGCTGGCGCTGCGGCGCGGTCCCGGCCCGCCCCCGCATGAATCGAGCACGGCCGGGTATCCGGGCGTCACCGAACGTCGATGAGAGAGGGGCAGCGCCGTGTCCGGTGATGTGGTGGATCTGATCATGGCCGACCATCGTGAGGTGGAGCGGTTGTTCGACGAGCTCAAGCAGCATCCGCAGAAGCGCCCGCTGCTGGTGCCGGTGGTGTCGGCGCTGCTGGTGGCGCACAGTCGGGCGGAGGAGGCCGAGGTGTACCCGGCCGCGAAGTCGGAGGCGGGTGAGATCGAGGAGGTCGCGCACAGCCAGCACGAGCACGAGGAGGCCGAGGAGCTGCTGGTGCGGCTGACGGAGGCCGATCCGGAGTCGCCGGGGTTCGATGTGGCGCTGGAGAAGCTGGTCGAGGCGGTTACGCATCATGTCGAGGAGGAGGAGTCCACGGTGCTGCCGGGGATGAGGACACGCCTCGACGACGCCCGCCGCAGGGAGCTGGGGGAGGCGTTCGCCGCCAGCCGCGCCGAGCATCTGGGCGACCGGCCGGGTGAGGCCAGGAAGGCCGAGCTGGAGCGCCAGGCCGCCAACGCGGGCATCACCGGCGCCTCGTCGATGGACAAGGCCCGACTCGCCGAGGAACTCAAGCACTCCTCCTGAGCCGCGCAATCCGCGCTGGTGACCGGCTCGGTCCCCGGCTGTCCATGTGGTCGGAAGTCTCCGTGCCCGTCCGGGGGCCGCTGCCGGTGCGATGAGCGCAAGGCCGCCGAACCGCCCGCGGGATCGATGGCCCCGGTGCGGAGGACGGTCTCGACGCGATCGAGGAAGCGCTCGACGCCTGACAGGGTGAGATAGGGTGACTTTGCTTCGTATTGCGACCAAGGAACGGGAGTCTCGGTGCCTGAGGGAGAAGAGGCCGCGCAGCGCCTCGCGCAGTCGCGGGCGGCTCTGGCGCAGGCGGGCGCCGCGCCCGAGGAGAACCAGGCCCGGCCGGTGACCGCCGAATCGGCGAACGGTCTCGTGTCGGTGACCCTCGGCGTCGAAGGACGGGTCGAACTCATCAACGTGGAGCCCAAGGCGTTCAAGGAGGGTTCCGACTTCATCGCCGAGCACGTGCTGCTCGCGGTGAACGACGCGCTCGACCAGCGGGCCGCGATGGTCGGCACCGAGGAGCCGGTCCTCGACCTCGAGGCGGTCGACCAGTCGATCGCCGAGATCCAGGACGCCTCACTGGCCCGGTTCGGGGCCATGAGCGCCTCGATCACCCAGGTCATGGGCAAACTCGGCAGCGCGGGACGGGGAGTCTGATGTTCGGAGAAGACCTGGTCGGCCAGCAGCTCGCGGAGGTGCGCGACCTGCTAGCGAAGGCGCCCGGCACGCCGGGGGAGCAGGCCGAGCCGATCCTGACCGAGGCCGCCGACGGCCGCATCAAGATCACCCTCGGGACCGACGGCCGCTTCGAGCGGATCAAGATGACCCTCAGCGCGCTCAAGGACGGCCCGGACGCCCTTGTCGAGCAGCTCAAGCTGGGGCTGAACGACGCCCTCGACCAGCGTGCCGCCGCGACCGCGGTCGCGGCGCCCGAGCTCGACATGGAGACCGTCAACGAGAAGGTGGCCGAGCTCCAGGACGCGTCGCTGCGCCAGTTCCAGGTCATGACGGCCTCGATCCGCGAAGTGATGGCCAAGCTCGACGCGCGTCGATGACCGGGCGTCGCCTCCCCGAGGGCCGGTAGCAAGGCCCTATTCGACGGCGGTGCGGCGCCGGGCCACGGCGGCGTGCCCCAGGGCCTGTTCGATGAGCGGTTCGAGGTGGCCGTCGGCGACGGAGTAGTAGACGAACGTGCCTTCGCGCCTGGTGTTGACCAGTCCGGCGAGGCGGAGTTTCGCGAGGTGCTGGCTCACGGCGGTGGGGCGGGCGCCCGACAGCTCGGCGAGGCAGGCGACGTTCTCCTCGCCCTGGAGCAGCGCCCACATGAGCTTGAGGCGAGTGGGGTCGGCGAGCATCCGGAGCGCGTCGGCGGCGGCCTGGACCTGGTCGTCGTCCGGCATGGTGAAGTCCGGGATGCCCTCGTGCATGGCACTGAGCCTACCGTACCTTGCTATCTTCGTACTTGCGAAGATACGATCATGCGCATGTTCGAGAAGATGTTCCGGCTGCCCGACGTGCGCTGGGCCGCGACCGCCCTCGCCCTGTTCGCCGCGGGCGCCGCGGCCCAGTTCTCCGGCGCCCCCTCGTGGGTGTGGATCGGCGCGTACGCGGCCTGCTACGTCGCGGGCGGCTGGGGCCCGGCATGGGAGGGCGTCAGCGCACTCGCCCAGCCGCGCTTCGAGGTCGACCTGCTCATGGTCCTCGCGGCGGTGGCCGCCGCGCTGATCGGGCAGTGGTTCGACGGTGCGCTGCTGATCGTCATCTTCGCGACCTCCGGTGCGCTGGAGGCGGTCCTGACCGAGCGGACCGCCGAATCCGTGCGGAGCCTGCTCGAACACGCCCCCGAACGCGCGGTGCGCGTCGCCGACGGGCGCGAGGAGACCGTGGACGCGGCGGTGCTGGTCCCGGGCGACGCGGTCCTGATCCGGCCGGGCGAACGCGTCCCCGCCGACGGGACCGTCACCGCCGGCGAGTCCGAAGTAGACGAGTCGACGCTCACCGGCGAGGCCCTGCCGGGCCGCAAGGCCCCGGGGTCGGCGGTACTGGCCGGGACGCTCAACGGCACCGGCGCCCTGGAGGTGCGGGTCGGGCGCGCCAGCGAGGACACGGTGCTGGCGCGGATCGCCCGGCAGGTCGAGGAGGCCGCCGAGGCGAAGTCGAAGACCCAGCTGACCATCGAGCGCATCGAGCAGCCGTACTCCCTGGCGGTGGTCGGGGCGACGCTCGCGCTGGTCGGCATCCCGCTGCTGGCCGGGGCGGCCTTCGAGCCGACGCTGCTGCGCGCCATGACCTTCATGATCGTCGCCAGCCCGTGCGCGATCGTCCTGGCGACCATGCCGCCCCTGCTGGCCGCCGTCGCCCTGGCCGGACGCCAGGGCGTGCTCGTCAAGAGCGGCCTCATGATGGAGCGCCTGGCCGAGGTCGACGCCGTGGCGTTCGACAAGACCGGGACGCTGACCAACGGCGAACCCCGCGTCGAGCGCCTCACCGTGCTCGAAGGCGACGAGGCCCGCCTGCGGACGCTCGTCGCCTCGGCCGAGGCGCGCAGCGAACACCCGCTCGGACGGGTGCTCGCGGAGATCGGTCCGGTGTCCGCGGCCGAGGCGTTCGAGGCGCTGCCGGGCCGCGGCGTCCGCGCCCGCGTCGACGGCGTCGACCTCCGGATCGGGCATCCGGTCCTTTTCGACGACACGGAAGCCGAAGCGGCCCGAGACATCGTGGCCGAATTCGAACGCCAAGGCCTGACCGTGGCCGTGGTGGTCGCCGACAAGCGCCCGATCGGCGTCATCGGCCTGTCCGACACCGTCCGGCCCGAAGCCGCCACCGCGGTGGCCGACCTCAAGGCGCAGTTGGGAACCGAACCCAGCCTCCTGACCGGCGACCACCCGGCCGCGGCCCGCCGCGTCGGCGCGGTGGTCGGCATCGACGCGGTCGAGGCCTCGATGCTGCCCGGGGACAAGGCCGACCGCCTCGCCGGTACCCGGACGCTCTACTGCGGCGACGGGGTCAACGACGCCCCCGCGCTTGCGGCCTCCCATGTCGGCGCGGCCATGGGAGGCACGGCCTCGGACCTGGCGCTCCAGTCCGCCGACGTCGTCCTGGTCGGTCGGCGGCTCACCGCGCTGCCCGCCGCTGTCGACCTGGCGCGCAAGGCCGGACGCGTCGCCCGGGCCAACCTGGTCTTCGCTGCGGCCGTGATCGCGGTGCTGGCGACCTGGGACCTCGTCGGCGAGCTGCCGCTCGTCGTCGGCGTCGCCGGCCACGAGCTGTCCACGGTCATCGTGGGACTCAACGGCCTGCGACTGCTGTCCAAGCGCCACTGGCGCGAGCGGCGCGCCGAACCGGCCCGGCTGCCGTGATCACTTCGCGCTCGACGCGGCCGCAGTCCGCCGGTCCTGTCGCCGCTCGTCGCACGGGCGACCCGATCGGTTCTCCGGCCAATGCCGGTGCAGCGCATCGATGACGTAGTCGTGCGAGTGGCTCCAGCCCTCCGGGGCGGCGCGGGCGCCGGTCAAGTGCGGATCGTCCGGGCCGAGCCGCGCGTGGACGTGCGCGAGCGCCTGTGTCTCGCGCCGAGGCCAGACGACGGGCCCCGCAATCGCCGCCGCCGCGGCGACGACGGCCAGCGCGGCGGCCGCCGCGCTCATGCCCGCCTGGGCGGCGAGCCATCCGGCGAGGGGATAGGTCACGAGGAACCATCCGTGGGAGAGGGAGAACTGCGCGGCGAAGGCGGCGGGCCGGTCGCCGGCCGTCGCCGAGGCGGTGACCAGGCGCCCGGTCGGCGTCAGGATCGCACCCGTCGCGGCCCCGAGGACCGCCCAGATCGCGAGCAGCGCGGCCCATCCGAGCAGGTCGCCCGAGAGTGCCGCCGCGAGGACGATCAGCCCCGCGGCGAGCGTGCACGCGGCGGGGATCATGACCTGCCGGTCGGTGCGGCGCTTGAGGAGCCCCGGCAGCAGCAGCGCGGCGGCCATCGAACCGGTCCCGTACGCGCCCAGGGCGATCGCGACGTCACCGCCGCCGCGTCCGAGGCCGTCCCGGACCAGCACGACGGTGTTGACCACGACCATCGCGGTCGAGGCGGCCACGGCCAGGTGCATCAGCAGCAGGCCCCGCAGCCGCGGCGTGGCGAGGTAGAGGCGGAATCCGCGAGTGGTCGTCGCCCAGCGCCCGCCGCCGGTCGGCCCGGGTTTCGGCAGTACCACTGAGCCGACCAGGACCGCCGAGGCGAGGAAGCCGACCGTGGTCCCGGTGAACAGCCACTGGTAGCCGACCAGAGCCAGCAGCCCGGCGGCCAGCACGGGGCTGACCAGGCTCTCCAGGTCGTAGGCGAGGCGCGAGAGCGAGAGCGCCTTCGTGTAGTCGGCTTCGCGGGGGAGGACGTCGGGGAGGGTCGCCTGGAAGGTCGGGGTGAAGGCCGCCGAGGCCGCCTGCAGCACCAGGACGAGGACGTAGACCTGCCAGATCTCGGTGACGAACGGCAGCGCCAGCGCCACGGCGGCGCGCGCGATGTCCATGGCGGCCATGAGGGTCCGGCGGGACACCCGTTCGGCGAGCGCGGTGGCGACCGGGCCGATGAGCAGGTAGGCGAGCATCTTGATCGCCAGGGCCGTGCCGAGCACCGCGCCGGCCCGTGCCCCGGCGAGGTCGTAGGCGAGCAGGCTCAGTGCCACGGTCGCCAGGCCGGTGCCGGCGAGGGCGATGGCCTGGGCGGCGAACAGGCGGCGGTAGGCGCGGTGGCGCAGCACGGAGAGCACGGTGCGGTCCTCGGCTCGGGGACGGTGACGCCCCGA
The DNA here is from genome assembly GCF_900101745.1 of Glycomyces harbinensis. Classification (GTDB taxonomy): domain Bacteria; phylum Actinomycetota; class Actinomycetes; order Mycobacteriales; family Micromonosporaceae; genus Glycomyces; species Glycomyces harbinensis. Next base: position 89,149 of record NZ_FNAD01000014.1, read on the forward strand.
CCGTAACATACATGTGCGCACGTGCGCACATATCGATCACATGACCGTCAGGCGTGCCAGGGCTTGCCGCTGACCTGGTGGTCGGCGCGGCTGAGCGCTTCGAGCACGAGGCGGCGCAGGTGCCCGTCGGTCAGCGAGTAGACCGCGCGCCGGCCTTCGCGGCGGGGCTGCACGAGTCCGGCGAGGCGCAGTTTCGCCAGGTGCTGGCTTACCGCGGTGCGGGCGGCCCCGGTGGTCGCCGACAGTGCGGTGACGTCGGCTTCGCCCTCGGCCAGCACCCACAGGAGGTGGAGGCGGGTCTGGTCGGCCAGGAGCGCGAACACGCTCGCGGCGGCGGCGAACTGCTCGCCGGAGGGCGAGACGTGGTGCAAACCGTTTGCAGGAGCCGGTCGTTCGCGTTCGGGCATGGGCCCATCCTACGTGCGGCGCGACTCCCGCCGGCGCTGCCGCGATCGGCCCGGTTCAGGCGAGGAGTTCTTTCAGGAGCGTCCGGACGCGCGCGTCGACGTCGTCGCGCAGGCGCCGGGCGAAGGCGAGGTCGCCGCCCGCGGGGTCGTCCAGTTCCCAGTTCAGGTACCGCTTTCCGGGGTAGATCGGGCAGGCGTCGCCGCAGCCCATGGTGATCACGACGTCGGAGGCGCGCACGGCCTCGTCGGTCAGCGGCTTGGGGAACTCCCGGGCGATGTCGACCCCGACCTCGGCGAGCGCTTCGACCACCGCGGGGTTCACCGCCTCGGCGGGCGCCGACCCCGCCGAGCGGACCGTCACCCGGCCGGCGGCGTGGTGATGGAGGAGGGCGGCGGCCATCTGGGAGCGCCCGGCGTTGTGCACGCACACGAACAGCACCTCCGGCTCCTGCGAGACCGCCAGGCCCGCGGCCTTCGCGGTCGCGGACAGCCGCTCGGCGGCGAACCGCTCGGCCAGGACGTAGACGTGGGTCTGCACGCGCGCGGTCGCGGCCAGCACGATGTAGGAGTCGTCCAGGCACTCCCGGACCGTCTCGGGCGAGAACGTCGCGGCGAACCGCTCGGCCAGCCGCGCGGCGGAGGTGTCGAGCAGCATCGCCGCCGAAGGCGGGACGGCGAACTCGTCGGCATGGGGCATGAGGGGATCCCTTCGATCCAGGGCACCATAAACTCGATGAACATCTAATTAGATAATCATCTAATATGACGCCGCGGTGAACTTCCACCGGTGCCCACGCGTACGCCGAGTGAACCCCCGGCACCCACGCCCTGCTCGGTGTCCGAGTCGCCCGCGCATGAGGCGGACGTGCCGCGATGCCCGACTGGCAGGCTGCTTAGACATCAGTCAAACTAGACGCATGTCGAAGCAAACCGTTCGCGCGCCGCTGCCGCTCGCCCTGGCCGACTGCCACACGCCGTTGACGGCCGAACCGCTGAGCGCCGACCAGGCCGAGCGGCTCGCCCCCTCCTTCAAGGCCCTCGGCGACCCGATCCGGCTGCGGCTGCTCTCCCTCATCGCCTCCTTCGAAGGCGGCGAGGCGTGCGTGTGCGACCTGACCGACGCCTTCGACGTCTCCGCGCCGACGATCTCCCACCACCTCAAGGTCCTCCGCGAGACCGGACTCGTCGCCTCCGAGCGCCGCGGCACCTGGGTCTACTACCGCGCCGAGCAGACCGCCCTCGACCTGCTCTCCACCGTGCTCTCGGTCCCGCAGGGAGCGACCGCATGACCGCGGCCGACCGGGTCGAGACCCCCATGGGCGGGCGCCTCTCGACCCTCGACAAGTACCTGCCGGTCTGGATCGGCGCCGCCATGCTCGCCGGCATCGCGCTCGGCCAGTGGATCCCCGCGGTCGGCAAGGCGCTCAACGCGATCCAGATCGGCGGCATCTCACTGCCGATCGCGGCCGGGCTGCTCCTCATGATGTACCCGGTCCTGGCGAAGGTCCGCTACGACCGGCTCGAGACCGTCACCGCCGACAAGCGCCTGCTCCTCTCGTCCCTGGTCCTGAACTGGCTCATCGGCCCCGCGCTCATGTTCGCCCTCGCCTGGATCTTCCTGCCCGACCTGCCCGCGTTCCGCACCGGACTGATCATCGTCGGCCTCGCCCGCTGCATCGCCATGGTCGTCATCTGGAACGACCTCGCCTGCGGCGACCGCGAAGCCGCCGCCGTCCTCGTCGCGCTCAACTCGGTCTTCCAGGTGATCGCCTTCGGCGCCCTCGGCTGGCTCTACCTCGACGCCCTCCCGCGCTGGCTCGGCCTCGACTCGACCGGCCTGGAGGTCTCCGGCTGGGAGATCGCCCTCAACGTCGCCGTCTTCCTCGGCGTCCCCCTCGCCGCCGGGTACCTCACCCGCCGCATCGGCGAACGCCGCAGGGGCCGCGACTGGTACGAAGCCCGGTTCCTCCCGAAGATCGGCCCGTTCGCCCTCTACGGCCTCCTGTTCACCATCGTCGTCCTCTTCGCCCTCCAAGGCGAGGCGATCCTCGACCGGCCCATGGACGTCGTCCGCATCGCGCTGCCGCTCCTGGCCTACTTCGCGCTCATGTGGGCCGGCTCGTTCGCCCTCGGCAAGGGCATCGGCCTGAGCTACGAGCGGACCGCGACGCTCGCGTTCACCGCCGCGGGCAACAACTTCGAGCTCGCCATCGCCGTCGCCATCGCGACCTTCGGCGCCGCCTCCGGCCAAGCCCTCGCCGGCGTCGTCGGCCCCCTCATCGAAGTCCCGGTCCTCGTCGGCCTCGTCTACGTGAGCCTGTGGGCCCGCCGCCTCTTCCGCGCACCCGAACCCGTGACCACCACTGCAGCAAAGGAACACGACCATGTCTGACAAGCCTTCGGTGCTCTTCGTCTGCGTCCACAACGCCGGGCGCTCCCAGATGGCCGCCGGCTGGCTCACCCATCTCGCCGGGGACCGCGTCGAGGTCCGCTCCGCCGGGTCCACCCCGGCCGAGAGCGTCAACCCGGCCGCGGTCGAAGCGATGAAGGAGGTCGGCATCGACATCTCCGACCAGAAGCCGAAGATCCTCACCACCGACGCCGTCCAGGCCTCCGACGTGTGCATCACCATGGGCTGCGGCGACGCCTGCCCGATCTTCCCGGGCAAGCGCTACCTCGACTGGAAGCTCGACGACCCCGCCGGTCAGGGCGTCGAGGCCGTCCGCCCCATCCGCGACGAGATCAAGACCCGCATCGAAGGCCTCCTCGCCGAACTCTTCCCCGACGACGCGAGGGCCTGAGCCCCGAAACCGCTGCGGCTCAAGCGCTCGCGTCGGCGGCCCGCGAACGAGTCCGGGCCCTCCAGCCGAGGACGAGACCGACCGCGCCGAGCACGACGGCGAGGCCGGACCCGACCACGCCGTTGCCCGTCCCCGGACCCCCGTCGGCGACGGCCAGCGCGACCGCCGCAATGCCGATGCCGACCACGGCCGCCGCCATCGCGATGAGCGCACTGGTCCGGCCGCCGCCGCGCCTGGCGCGCACCAGCGCCAGCGCACCGGCGCCGACACTGCCGATCGCCACCAGGTCGGCCGCGATGGAAGGCCCCCGGTCCTGGATGTCGTAGCCGGCGGCCACGACCTCCGCGGCGGCCGCCGGTGAAGCGAGCACGACCGACCCGACGGCGATCGCGGCGGCGGCGGCGATCACCAGTTCGGATGCGGCCCTGGCATTGCGGGAAGTACTCATGGGGATGTCCCCTTTCAGGAGCTCCGGCTCCGGGTTCGGAGCACTGCTCGATCGTCGCCCCCGGGCGGCCCTGTGGGCGTCGCCCCGGCGGCGGCTTTTCGCGCTGCCGCGCCGAGCGCCCCCGCCTGCCGCGGCAGTGGCAGGAGCCGCGGAATGTACGGCGTTCGCGGTAGGCGCCCGCTCGACCCTCAGGCGGTTTCGCCCACGCGATCGCCCGACTAAGGTTCGCGACATGAACATTGGACGGTCCACGGTCTGGGCCAGCGTGCGGCATTGGGCGATCCCCGTCGCGGTGGCGGCGCTGCTGGTGGTCACCGCAGCGGCGGGGGACCACCCCGCCACCGGGATCGGCGCCGCCGCCTACGCGCTGCTGGCCGTCAGCGGCCTGGTCCTGGCCGTCGCCCGCCGGGCTCCCGTGCTCGCCTTGATCGTCACGGGCCTGTGCGCCGTGGGCTATCAGGCGGCGGGCTTCGACATCGCCGCCGTCGCCTACCTGTTCGCGGTCTACGCCGCCGTGCGGGCGGGCCGCCGCGTCATCGCCGCGGCGGCCTCACTGGCCATGATCGCGGCGCTGCCGCTCGCCGCCCTGGCGTCCGGCGTGCAGGACACGGGCGACGCGTTCACACAGGGCCGCAACGCTTTGGAACTCGCCTGGCTCATTGCGGCCGCCGCCGCCGGCGAGGCCCTGCGGCAGGCCGAGCGGCGGGCCGACGAGGCCGAGCGCTCGCGCGAGGCGGCCGCCCGGCGCCGCGCCGACGAGGAGCGGCTCCACATCGCCCGGGAACTGCACGACTCGCTCACCCACCAGATCTCGGTCATCAAGGTGCAGGCCGAAGTCGCCGTCCACCTGTCCCGCAAGGCGGGCGCCCCCGTTCCCGAAGCGCTGCTGGCGATCCAGTCGGCCAGCCGCGAGGCGAGCCGGGAACTGCGGGCGACACTCGAGGCCCTGCGCGACGACGACACGCGGCCGCCCCGCGGGATCGGCGACATCCCCGAACTGGTCGAACGCGCCCGCGCGCTCGGCCTGGACGCGACGCTGTCCATCGACGGCGAGCCGTACACCGTCCCGGAGGCGTTGGGCCGCACCGCCTATCGCATCGTCCAAGAGGCGCTGACCAACACCGCCCGACACGGGGCCGCGACCTCGGCGACCGTCGGCATCGGATACCGCCCCGACCTGGTCGCCGTCACGGTCGACGACGACGGCGAGGCCGCCCCCGGCGGCCCGCCGGTTCCCGGGATCGGGCTGCTCGGCATGCGCGAGCGGGTCACCGCGCTGGGCGGAAGCCTGCACGCGCGGCCCCGCGACGACGGCGGCTTCCGCGTCGAAGCGGACCTGCCGGTGGACCGGGCCGCATGATCCGCGTCCTGCTCATCGATGATCAGCCGCTGCTGCGCAGCGGATTCCGGGCCCTGCTCAACCTGGAGGACGACATCGAGGTCGTCGCCGAGGCGGGCGACGGCGAACAGGGCGTGCGCCTGGTGCGGGAGCACCTGCCCGACGTCGTGCTCGTCGACATCCGCATGCCGGTGGTCGACGGCATCGAGGCGACCCGGCGCATCGCCGCCGACCCGGCCCTGAGCGCGGTGCACGTCGTGGTCTTGACCAACTACGGCTTCGACGAGCACGTCCTGGAGGCGCTGCGCGCCGGAGCGGCGGGCTTCCTGGTCAAGGACATCGAGCGCGAAGACCTCCTGCACGCGGTGCGCGTGGCCGCCCGCGGGGACGCGCTGCTCGCCCCCTCGATCACCCGCAGGCTCATCGACCGGTACGTCGCCCAGCCGACCCTCGGGAACACCGGCGGCGTCGAGGGGCTGACCGGCCGCGAGCGCGAGGCCGTGGTCCTGGTGGCCCGGGGCCTGTCGAACGACGAGATCGCCGAACGGATGGCGATCAGGCCCATGACCGCGAAGACCCACGTCAACCGGGCGATGTCCAAACTCGGCGCCCGCGACCGCGCGCAACTGGTCGTCCTCGCCTACGAGACCGGCCTCCTGGTGCCCCGCAACCGGTGAAGCGCGAACGCACGCCCGGTGAACCTGCCGGTTTCCCGCCGGTTCTCCTCCTCGCACATCGTGTCTCCCACTGGGAGAATGGCATTCGCGCAATCGCCTCCGCCGCGAATGCCGTCCCCAGCGCCCGGACTCGCCGGAGTCCTACGATCCACCGGAGCGGACATGTCCTTCTCTACCGCAACTGAATCGGCCTCGGCAGTCTGGTCCCGCGGGGTCGGGCTCCTCGACGACGGCGACCTCGTGCGCGCGTCCGACTGCTTCGAGCACGTCCTGGAGTACGACCCCCGCGCCGCGGACGCCTGGCTGGGCCTGCACGCCTGCGGGGAGCGGCAGGACGAGGCGCTGCTCCGGATGCTCGAGCACCGCGACCAGCTCGGCAGGCTGCGCAAGACCACCGGACTCGCGCTCAAGTCGAAGTACTTCATCGGGCAGTTCGTCGACTACACCCTCAGCGACGTCTACGACGCCTGGCTCGCCCACGTGGCCGGGCTGCTCGACGCCGGGCAGGGCGACCGCGCCGCCAAGGCGCTGGCCACGGCCGACGACCAGGACCACGACGAGGACGACCGGATCAGGTTCCTGCGGGCCCGCCTCCCCTTCGTCCGGGGCGAGTGGAGCGAGGTGCTCGACGCGGCGCAGAACATCGCGACCCCCTCCCTCCACGACGAGGCCCAGTTCTACGTCGCCGCCTCCCTGATGCGCATGAACGCCCACGGCGAGGCCTTCAAGGTCATCGAGGGCCTGCCGACCGGCAAGAGCGCCCCGCACTTCGACGCGCACCTCTCCTTCCTGCGGGGCACGGCCCTGGAGTCGCTGGGGGAGGGCGCGACGGCGGCGCAGGCGTTCCAGCGCGCCTACCGCCTCGCCCCCGACGTCGAGGAGTTCGCCGAGCGCGCCGACGCCGTCCACCTGCCCAGGACGATGGAGACGACCGATGTCCGGCCGTCGCGCCCGACCGACTCCGGCGACGCGCGCGGCACCGGCGGCCGGGCGGGCCTGCTCGCCGTGGCCGCACGGGAACTGGACGCCATGATCGGGCTCAAACCGGTCAAGGACCAGATCAACACCCTGAAGGCCCAGTTCAGAATGGCGGCACTGAAGGAGGAGCGCGGGATCAAGACCGCCTCTCGGCCCCAGCACTTCGTGTTCGCCGGACCGCCCGGGACCGGCAAGACCACCGTCGCCCGGATCATGGGCGAGATCCTCGCGGGCCTCGGCCTGCTCGAGCACGGCAAGGTCGTCGAGACCCAGCGCGGCGACCTCGTGGCCGGGTACCTGGGGCAGACCGCCACCAAGACCCGCGAGAAGATCGAGGAGGCGACCGGCGGCATCCTGTTCATCGACGAGGCGTACTCGCTGGCCAATGAGGGCTACGACGGCTACGCGGACGTGTTCGGCGACGAGGCGATGCAGGAGATCCTGACGGCCGCCGAGAACCGGCGGGACCGGCTCGTCATCGTCCTGGCCGGCTACACCGACGAGATGCAGCAACTCTTGTCCACCAACCCGGGCCTGAAGTCGCGCTTCTCCACGGTGATCGAGTTCCCGTCGTACTCGGCCGAGGAACTGGTCGCCATCGCCGTCTCGTTCCTTTCTGCCGCAGGCGAATCCCTCTCGGCCGAAGCCGAGCGCTCGCTCCGGGCCGGCTGCGAGATCGTCGTCGACTCGGGCCAGATCGACGCGCTCGGCAACGGCCGGTTCGTCCGCCAGCTCTGCGGCAAGGCCGCCGGCCAGCGCGATCTGCGACTGCTCCGCCACTACGGCGACAGCGGGATGCCGACGACCGCGGAGATGACCACGATCGAGGCCGTCGACATCGCGAACGCCCACGAAGAGCTCGCCGCCTGACCCGCCCCGGCCAGCCGGGACGCCCTAGAGGTTGGAGCCGCCCGTGGCGTCGATGACCTGCCCGGTGGTCCACCGGCCCGCGTCCGCGGCCAGGAACAGGACCGGCCCGGTGATGTCCTGCGGCAGGCCGACGCGGCCGAGGGCCGCCCGGGCCGCGGACGCCGCCTGGGCTTCGGGGTTGCCGCGCAGCCAGGAGGCGTTGACGTCGGTGTCGGTGATGCCCGGCGCGACCGCGTTCACGGTGATGCCGCGCGGCCCCAGTTCCGCGGCGAGGGCGAGCGTGAAGGCGTCCACCGCGCCCTTGGCCATGGCGTACGCGATGCCTTCGGGGAAGGCGATGCGGGTGACGCCCGAGCCGATGTTGATGATGCGGCCCCCGTCGGGGATGAGCTGCAGGGCCCTGCGGGTGAGGAAGAACAGCGACTTGGTGTTGACGGCGAAGACGCGGTCGTAGTCGTCCTCGCCGACCGTGCCGATGCCGCCGTACGCGCCGACGCCGGCGTTGTTGACGAGGATGTCGAGCGCGTCCCCGCCCAGCTCGACGGCGAGGGCGTCGACGAGCGCATCCGCCCCGCCGGCCGTCGCGAGGTCGGCCCTGACGGTGAACGCGATGCCGCCTTCGGCTTCGATCGCCGCGACGGTCTCCTTGGCGGCCTGGGCGTTCGCGTTGAAGTGCACGACGACGCGGGCACCGGCCCTCGCCAGCTCGACGGCGATGGCGCGGCCGATGCCCCGGCTCGCACCGGTGACGAGCGCGGTCTTTCCCGAGAGGCTGAACATGGCGGCTCCTTTATTGAGCGATCGATCAAGAATATGTCCGGCACGACGGTACCAGATTCTTGAACGGTCGCTATACAATGGGGCGGTGACCCGAGGAAGACCCAGGTCGTTCGACCGAGACGCAGCGCTCGAGCAGGCCCTGCGCGTGTTCTGGAAGCACGGCTACGAGCCCGCCTCGATCGCCGCGCTCACCGAGGCGATGGGCATCCGGCCGGCCAGCCTCTACGCCGCCTTCGGCGACAAGCGCCGCCTCTTCGGCGAGGCCGTCGCCCGCTACCAGGCCACCTACGGCGCCTTCCCGGGCGCGGCGCTCGCCGAGGAGCCGACCGCGCGCGGCGCGATCGAGCGGATGCTCCGCGAGATCGCCGTCAACTACACCGATCCGGCCCATCCGCCCGGATGCCTGGTCATCTCCGGCGCGGTCAACCACGGCCCCGACGCCGCCGACGTCGAGGACGAGCTGCGGGAGATCCGCCGGCGTTCGCGCGCGGCCGTCGCCGAGCGCCTCCGCGACGGCGTCGCCGACGGCGAGCTTCCCGAGGACGCCGACGTCGACGCGCTCGCCGAGTTCATCGCTGCCGTGGTCCGGGGCATGTCGCGCTCCGCCCAGGACGGCGCGACCGCCGCGGACCTGCGCGACGTCGCCGACCTCGCCATGAACGCCTGGCCGCGACCGTGACCGCATCCCCCGCGTCCCGCGTGGCGGTAACCGAGAAGACCACCCGGCAAAGCACCCCGGACCGGACGGGTGCGGTCCGCATCGGCGCCTAGGTGGTGTTTCCCAACTCCGGATAGCGGCCAGCCGGGGCTGGTAAACACCACCTAGTCCTGCTCCACGATCTCGACCACGACGCCCGGCGGCGCGGTCTCGAGGAACGCGCACGGCAATCCGTACCCGCCGGTGAAGACCTGGTCCGCGCTCTCGCCGCGCGTCCGCAAGAACTCCGCGGCGTTGTCGACGGCGAAGCAGACATGATGCAGCCCTTCGCCTTTCGCCGCCAGGTGATCGGCCACCGGCCCGGGCCGCAGCGGCTGGACGATCTGGAAGCCCGCCCCGGTCAGGTCCTCCTCGGCCGCGAGCCACACGAGCCGGACGCCCGCGTCCTCGACCACCTCGTCGTGGACGCGGCGCAACCCCAGCGACTCCTCGTACCACCGCGCGGCCCGATCCGCGTCGTGCGCCGCCACGGCCACGTGATCGATGCGCCGCACCGCGTCGGGGCTGTTCGCGCTCATGCCCCGATGGCCCCGACGATCGCCTCGCCCATCGCCGAGCAGCTCGCGGTGCCGCCCAGGTCCGCGGTGACCGTGCCACCGTCCGCCAAGACCGACAGCACCGCGCCGTCGATGAGCTCGGCGGCGCGCAGCGCCCGGTCGTCGCCGTGCCGGCGCCCGAGCCAGTCGAGCATCATCGCGGCGGACAGGACCATCGCGGTGGGGTTCGCCCGGTCCCGGCCGGCGATGTCCGGCGCCGACCCGTGCGCGGGCTGGAACATGCCGTGCTCGTCGCCCACGTCACCGGACGCGGCGAGGCCCAGGCCCCCCACCGTGGCCGCCGCCAGGTCGGAGATGATGTCGCCGAACATGTTCTCGGCGACCACGACGTCGAAGTGCGAAGGACGCTGGACCTGGAACGCGGTCATGGCGTCCACGTACACGTGGTCGGTGCCGATCTCCCCGTGCTCCTTCGCGACGTCGTCGAACACCGAGCGGAAGAACGCGTAGGAGCTGAGCACGTTCGCCTTGTCCACGCAGGTGACCATGCGGCGCCCGTCCAGCGGCCGGCCCCGGCGCCCCTCGGCCAGCTTGAAGGCGACCTGCGAGACCTTGCGCGTCCCGGTGTCGGTGATGACGATCGTGTCCGTCGCGACCTCGTTGCGCACATTGGTGCCGCCCGTGCGCGACGCGTACAGGCCCTCGACGTTCTCGCGCACCACGATGTAGTCGATCGGGTCGCTCGCCGCCAGCGTCGGGCGCACGCCCGGCAGCGAGCGGACCGGCCGGATGCCCGCGTACAGGTCCAGGGCGAAGCGGAGGCGGAAGATCACGTCGCCGTTGACCTCACGGCCGTCGGGGTGGCGCGCCTCGGGCAGTCCGATGGCGCCCATCAGGATCGCGTCGGCGTCCCAGCACGCCTCGAAGGTCTCCTCGGACATCGCCGCCCCCGTGCGCTGCCAGCGCGTCGCGCTCGCGTCGTGCGCGTCGACGTTCACCGTCAGACCGCCAACGACCGAGGCCGCCCGGTCCAGCGCGGCCACGGCCACCTCGGTGATCTCCGGGCCGATCCCGTCCCCGGGCAGGGACACCACTGTGTAAGCGCTCATGACACTCCCTCGTGCAGAAATTGGTATTACCACTTTCACGATACCAGACGACGGAACTCAACGTTATTTGGCGATTGCCTGCGTGTCGGGGGTTGACAATCACAATGCGGTATGACCAATATGGGGATGCCGTCTACTCAAGGAAGAGTTCACATGAGCGACCAGCCATCGATCCGCACCGGCGGATCCCCAGCCGACGCCCCCGACGAGGGCCTGGAGCAGTTCCGCGCCTACCGGACGATCGACGAGTCCGGGATGACCCCGGGCGAAGCCCGGTTCGAGCGCCGCCGCCAGACGATCGGCCTGTTCGCGGGCCCCCTCGTCGCCGCCGTCATCCTCCTGCTCCCACTGGACCTGCCGTGGAACCAGCAGGCGCTGGCCGCCGTATTCGCCCTGACCGTGGTCTTCTGGCTCACCGAGGCGATCCCGATCCCAGCATCGTCGCTCCTCGGCGTCGCCCTGATGATCGTGCTCGGCGTGGCGCCCGCGAACGAGGTCCTCAGCTCCTTCGGCAACACGATCGTCCTGCTCTACCTCGGCGCGTTCTTCCTGTCCCAGGCGCTGCTCAAACACGGTCTCGCGCAACGCGTCGCGTTCTCGATCCTCGCGACCCGCTGGGTCGGCAACTCCATCACGCGGCTCATCATCGCGATCGGCGTCGTCACGTGCCTGTTCTCGGCGTTCGTCAGCAACACCGTCACGGTCGCCATGCTGCTCCCCACGGTGCTGGGCATCATCGTCGCCGTCAGCAAGCAGCTCGGCCAGGGCGACCCGACCCGCCTGAGGATCGGCACGGGACTCCTGCTGATGCTCGCCTTCTCCGCCAGCATCGGCGGCGCCATCACTCCGGTGGGCGCCCCGCACCAGCTCATCGGGCGCGACCTGCTCGAACAGGCGACCGGGATCGAGGTCTCGTTCTTCGACTGGACGGCGATCGCCCTGACGTTCGCCGTCCCGCTGTTCATCGCGCTCGTACTGCTGCTGCTCAAGCTGAACCGCCCCGAGACCACGCGCGTCGCGGGACTGGCCCAGGACATGGCCGCCCGGCGCGACCGCAGCGGGCGCATGGGCCGCGGCGAGGTCAACACGCTGATCGTCTTCAGCTTCGTCCTGATCGGATGGCTGCTGCCGGGCCTGTCCGGCGTCGTGCTCGGCGCCGACTCGCCGGCATACGCCGCGATCTCCGACGCCCTGGACGAAGGGGTCGTCGCGATCCTCGGCGCGGTCCTGCTGTTCGTGCTGCCCGTGAACTGGAAGCAGCGCACGTACACGATCACGTGGCAGGACGCCGCGAAGACCGACTGGGGCACCCTGCTCTTCATCATCTGCGGGGCGGCCTTCGGCACCCAGCTCACCGCCACCGGCCTCGCCGAGCGCGTCGGCACCGCACTGGGGACGACGTTCGGCAGCGCCAACCTGATCCTGCTCACGTTCGTCGCGGTGCTCCTGGCGATCCTCATCTCGGAGATCGGCTCCAACCTGGCCGCGGTGGGCATCGTGGTCCCGATCGTGATCCCGATCTGCATGGCCGCGGGCATCGACCCGCTGCTGCCGGGCCTCGCGGCGACCTTCGGGTCCTCTTTCGGGTTCATGATGCCGATCTCGACCCCGCAGAACGCGCTGGTCTATGCGACGGGCGCCGTCCCGATCACCAAGATGGTCCGCACCGGGCTCGTCTTCGACCTGATCGGCGCCGTCCTCATCACCCTGGGCGTCCTGGGCATGGGCCGCCTGCTCGGGCTCGGCTGACGCGGTGATCGACTAGCCTTGGCAGGCCCGCGTCGACGAGAAGGGGTGGCATGGCGAACCAGGACAAGGCGCCGGTCGAGGGCCGGCGGAGCGACGACGTCGCCCGCCGGATCCTCGACCGCATCCGAAACGGCGAGCTGCGTCCCGGCGACCGACTGCCGAACGAGCGCGAACTCGCCGTCGACCTCGGCGTCTCGCGGCCGGTCGTGCGCGAGGCGATCAGCAACCTCATCGGACGGGGCGTCGTCACCCCCCGCGGCGGCAGCGGCTCCACGGTGACCGCCATCGGGCCCGACCACGTCCAGGAGTCGCTCGCGCTCTACCTCAGCGGCAACGCCCTGGACTACCGCTCGATCCACGAGGTCCGGGAGCTCGTCGAGACCTACGCCGCCGGGATCGCGGCCCGGCGGGCGCAGCCGGGCGACGTCGCCCACCTGACCGAGCTGGTCGACCGCCTCGAGGACGAGGAGCTCGACATCGCCGAGCACACCCGGGCCGACGTCGAGTTCCACGCCGCGATCACCCGCCTCACCGGCAACGAGATCTTCGGCCTCATCCTCGCCTCGCTGCACCACGGGCTCGTGGAGGTCCGCGAGCACAACCTCGAACTGCCCGCGGCGCATCACGAGGCGGTGCGGTCCCACCGCGCGATCCTCGAGGCGATCGCCGGAGGCGAGGAGATCGCGGCCCGGACCGCCATGGCCGCACACCTGCACGCGGTCTTCATGTTCTGGCAGGAGCGCGGCTAGCGGGTGCCCTTGGCCCCGAATCGAAACGAGCGTTCCTCTCGTGTTCCGGTACGCTATCGTGATGACGAGCAGGAAGACCGCCTACTTCGGCGTACTCGACTCGGTCAACTTCAGCGCGGACCTGCCCGACGACGATCTGGCGCACCGGACGTTACACGCGACCGGCGCGGTCATGCTCCAGATGATCCTCGGCGGCGTCAATCCCGTGCTGAGCCAGACGCAGGCCTTCGACTGCGCGATGTTCACCGGCGGTCTCGCCAGAATGGACCGGGGCTCCATCGCCATGATGGAACTCGTCCGCAGCGGGCAGATCCAAGTGCGGATCCTCGACAGCGCCGCGCTCTTGGACGACCCGGCTGACGGGCGCAGGTTCACCCTGATCAACGCCTTCCGATCGGCCCTCCTGCAGCGGGACTTCCGCTTCTCCTCATGGCCGGAGCTCGGCGGCGACATGACCCTGCGGGCGGCGATCGCCGAGCAGCTCGACCGGGACCCGTTCGGTGTGGACGCGGTCGCCGACGGCCCGCTGCTGCACCGCCTGCTCGGCCTCATCGAGTTCGACCGCGCGCTCCGCGACAGCCCCGTCTCCGAGCGCGCCTCGGTCACCTCCGGCGCCAGCCTCGCCGACAGGGTGCTGGGCGCCCTCGCGAACATCCGCCGCAACACGGCCGGCGGCGACACCGAGGTGCTGACGCGCCTGGAGACCAGGGCGGCGGCCGGCGGCGACGGCCGGCCGTTCACGCGGCGGTCGTCCTGGTACGCGCTGCTCGACGAGTACGAGGAGGTCGCCTCGGACGCGGGGGACCCGTCGCGCCTGGCCCAACTGGGCATGGTGCGCGGCCTGGTGAACGCGAAGTACAACGGGATCGTGGCCGAGTCGCTGAACGCCGACGGCCTGGACGTCGAGTTCGCCGACTTCAAGACGGCCGGCATCGTGGCCCAGGCGGGGGTCGAGAACCTCGTGGGCGCCAGGGCGACCCAGGTGCTGGAGGAGTCGGAGATCGAAGCCTGGCTGACCTGGAGCGAACTGCCGGGGATCCTCTCGGACATGCGGAACCTCACGGCGCCGCAGAACCGGTTCCGGCATCTGGTCAGCAGATACCGCGAGCACGACATCCGGCGCCGCGCGGACGCGATCGCGAAGAACCAGATCTGGGCGCATGTCGGCGCCGTGACGGTCAACGCCACCGGCACGGTCGTCGGCGGCATCGTCGGCCTCGCGCTCGGCGGCGACCTGGTGGGGACCTCGATCGGGAGCGTGGTCGGCACTCTCGGTGGCGTGTACGCTAACCACATGCTGGACACGCAGAAGCAACGCGGTCTGCGAAAGGCCGAACTCCGGGCGCAGAAGGAGTTCGACCAGCTCTTCACCCCCGTGCTCGGCCGCGGCAGCATCGCGTACCGCATCGACCATGACGCCTGACCGGCGGCGATACGACGAGCTCCGGGAGACCCGACCGGAACTGTTCGCCAATCCGGCGGGGTCGATCTTCACGGTCCTGCACGACCCGGAGTCCGTCTCCCGTGCCGAGAGCGAAGCGGCCGAACGGCTCCGATCCGAAGGCCGCCCGGAGGACTGGGCGAAGACCGGGGTCGTGTACGAGGACGTCTACGGCCTGCGGCTGCGGGACGCCGTCCGATTCCCCGACGGCAGCCTCGGCACCTACATCCGCGACGTCAGCCCGCAGCCGGTCGGCGGTGTCGTGGTCCTGCCGGTCCTCAACGGCGACATCGTCCTCCTCGACCACTTCCGGCACGCCACCCGGACCTGGCATCTGGAGCTGCCGCGCGGCGGCGGCGAGCCCGGTGCCTCCCCGGCCGAGGACGCGCGCCGCGAGCTCGAAGAGGAGATCGGCGCGAAGGCGACGACGCTCGTCGCCCTCGGCGAACTCCACCCCGACACGGGCATGGCCGCCGCCGCCGTCGCGCTGTTCTACGCCGAGATCGACGGCATCGGCGAACCCGAAGCGGCCGAAGGGATCGACTCGATCCGCCTGGTCCCGCCGCAGTCCCTGCGGGACATGATCCGGTCCGGCGAGGTCACCGACGGGTTCACCATGGCCGCCTATCTGCGAGCCACCCTGCATCAGCTGCTGCCCTAGAGCGTTACTCCCCGGATCCGGCGGTCGCCTTGCGGCGGCGGGTCAGGACGGACATCGACACGCCGGCGGCCAGGACCGCCGCGGCACCGCCGACGACCCGCCCCAGGGAGGCGCCGGTCGCCGGGAGCCGGCCGGAGCCGTTCCCGTCGAGCGTGATGTCGGCGGTGTTGTTCCCCAGGCCGGCGTCGAGCTCACCAGGATAGTCGGCGTCGCCGAGCGCCAGGATCTCCAAGCGCCCCACGTCGTTCCAGTCCGGGTTCTCGAGGTCCACGGTGAACGTGAAGGGCAGTTCGTCGCCCATGGCGAGGAACTGGAAGAAGCAGGCGAAGTCGAGGTCGCCGGTCTCGACGTCCTCCGGAAGATGGACCGCCCAGTCCTCCTCGTCGAGGCAGAACAGCTCGCCGACGTTCCCGGTGTCGCTGTCGAGCCGGTAGAGCTCCACACCCTCGGGCAGGTCGCCGATCAGCGCGTAGGAGCCGGGGCCGTCGAAGAACGGGATCGCCGAGCCCGAACCCACGTTCGCCGGCAGGGTGGCCACGGTGACCCGGTCGCCTTCGGCGCCCGCGATCGCCACATCCTCGACCCTCAGGTCGTACGGGTTCTCGGTGGTCCGGATGTCGATGCGGCCGAACGCGTCCGTGAACACCAGGTCGTCCGGGGCGTCCTCGACCTCGAGGGCGAACAGGTTCTCCGAGCCGGGGTCCCAGGCGAGGTCGCCGTATCGGGCTTCGAGCTGCGCCGCGTCCAGCGCCTCGACGGTGAAGCCGCAGGTGCAGATGGAGACCGGTCCTGGAGCCAGGTCGTCGATCCCGAAGTTGACCGGGTCGGCGAACCTGAACACGGTGCCCGGAAGGTCCGCGAAGTCGGTGACGACGCAGGCGACCTCGGGGTAGGTGTTGACGCAGTTGTCGTAGAAGGCGTGCGGTGCGGCGTATCCGACGCGGCCGCCGCCGGTGACCGCCACGACGAGCGCCTTGGTGCCGGCGGGCAGCGGCTCGCTCTGGAGGTAGTCGGGGCGGGCCCCGACGATGTCCCCGTGCTCGGCCTCGTAGGTCGCCTCGTTGTACAGGAACGGCCCCTCCGGGACGTCCGCGTCGAGTCCGGTGCCGCCCGTGGAGGGATCGTCGGGCGTCTGGACTTCGGTGTCGTCCGCGGGACTCTGGGCGGCGGCCGGGAGCGCGAACGCCCCCAGGCCCAGCGCGGCCGCGCCGAGGGCGGCGGCCAGGCGCCGCGCCGCGCGGCGGGTCTTCGGACGGGTCGTTGCGGGCGTCCTCGGCGAAAGCCCGGGGTCACCGGCTCGAAAGGGCCTCGGGGAGCGGTTCATAAGACCTCAACGCACGCCGAAGGCGGCGCGTTGCGCTCCCCGGTGTTCTTTCGTGAACGGAAGGTGTCGCGCGGTGGGTTCGGGTCGTCCTCACCTGAGCACCAGTGAGAACGGCACCTCGTGGTGGCCGGGCGCGGTGGCGTCGGGGGCGGCGATTATGTCGAGCACGCGGTTGGCGAGCGCCTCGCGTCCCGGTGCGACGGTGGAGAACGGCGGCATCGAGTAGCGGCCGTCGGCGATGTCGTCGAACCCCATGACGCGCACCTGTTCCGGAACGCTCAGTCCCCGCACCCCGAGCGCGTAGAGCGCTCCCAGCGCGAGCGAGTCGTTGAAGCACAGCAGTCCGTCGAACTCGGCTCCCGACTCGACCAGGCGCTGCACGGCGACGGCCCCCTCCGCGCGGTTGAACTCGTGGACGTGGCCGGTCAGCGCCTCGTCCAGCGGCAGGCCCGCCTGCCGCAGTGCCAGCGCGTAGCCGTCGAAGCGGTCGCGGGAGGTCTCGGTCGGACCCTCGTCCTGGACGCCGATCGTGGCGATTCGCCTGCAGCCCTGGGCGATCAGCTCGGCGGTGGCCGCGGCCGCCGCGGCGACGTTGTCGATCCCCACGTGGTGCTCGCCGTCGCCGGCGACGCGCTCGCCGTGCTCGCCGACGAGGACGAGCGAGATGTCGCGCCGGCGCTCCTGGACGTCGACGGCCTCCAGGCCGAGCGGGCTCATGATGAGCCCGTCGATGGCGGGGAGGCGGACGCCGTCGAGCGCCTCGACTTCGCGGGCGCGGTCGCCTCCGGTCTGCGAGACGAGCACGGTGAGGTTCCGGTCGTGCGCGACGTCGACGAAGACGCTGGCGAGTTCGGCGAAGTAGGGCTCGGCGAGCGTCGGCAGCGCCAGCGCCAGCACCCCGCTCGAACCGCGGCGGAGCTGGCGCGCGGCCAGGTTCGGCCGGTAGCCGAGCTCCTCGATCGCGACCAGCACCTTCTCGCGGACCTCCGCGCCCACCCAGCCGGAGTCGTTCACGACGTTGGAGACGGTCTTGGGGCTGACACCCACTCGCGCCGCGATGTCGGCGAGGGTGACACGAGCTCGGGCCATGGGACTCCGTCGGTGCAGAAGGGCGGGATCAACGGACTCGATGATAGCCGACCGGACTGCTACATTCAACGTTGAATTAAGCCGATCAGGGAGTTTCATCGATGAACAGCCAGTCGCCGACATTCGACATTCGAGCGAGCCGTCAGGAGGTCGCCCGGTCGCGCCCGCAGATGCTGCGGGAGTCGTTCCTCGACCTGAGCGGGCGGTGGGGCTTCGCCCACGACGACGGCGACCGCGGCCTCGCCGAGCGGTGGTTCGACGGGCGCGCGCTGCCCGGGACGATCATCGTGCCGTTCCCGCCGGAGTCCCCGGCGTCCGGGGTCGGCGCGACCGGGTTCCACCCCGTCGTCTGGTACCGGCGCGAACTCGCCGCCGCAGACCTGGCCGAGGTCGGACACGGCCCCGGAAGACGCCTGCTGGTCCACTTCGGAGCGGTCGACTACCGGGCGCGCGTCTGGCTCGACGGCCGGGAGGTCGGCGGCCACGAGGGCGGGCACACCCCGTTCACGATCGACCTCACCGACGAGCTGGACTCCGGTGGGGGAGCGGAGGACCGGCCGCTCGTGCTGGTGGTCCGCGCCGAGGACGACCCGCACGACACCGCGCAGCCCCGAGGCAAGCAGGACTGGCACGAGACGCCGCACAGCATCTGGTACCACCGCACGACCGGCATCTGGCAGCCCGTGTGGCTGGAGTCCGTGGCGGCGCTGCACGTGGAGGGCCTGCGCTGGACCTGCGACCTGACCCGCGGCACCGCGACCGCGCAGGTGACCCTCAACCGCCGGGCCGACGCCGAGGTCCGGGTGCGCATCGCGCACGAGGGGACCGCGCTCGGCGAGGCGGCGGTGATCGCCGCGGGCACCCGGGTGAGCGTGACCGTGCCGCTCGCGGGCCAGGACAACGGCCAGGGATACGAACGGCTGCTGTGGAAGCCGGGATCGCCGACGCTCCTGGACGCGTGGGTGAGCGTCGGGGCCGAGGGCCGGACCGAGGACGTCGTGGCGAGCTACCTCGGGCTCCGGTCGGTTCGCGTGGGCGACGGCCAGTTCCTGCTCAACGACCGACCCGTGGTGCTGCGCTCGGTGCTGAACCAGGGCTACTGGCCGCAGTCGCACCTCGCCGCCCCCTCGGAGCGCGCGCTGCGGCGCGAGGCCGAACTCATCGGGGAGCTCGGCTTCAACGCCGTTCGCCTGCACCAGAAGGTCGAGGACCCGCGCTTCCTCTACCACGCCGACCGGCTCGGCCTGCTGGTGTGGGGCGAGATGGCGGCGACCTACAGCTTCTCGGACACCGCGGTGGGCCGCACCGTGACCGAGTGGACCGAGGCGGTGCGGCGCGACGCGAGCCACCCCTCGATCGTGACCTGGGTGCCGCTCAACGAGAGCTGGGGCGTGCAGCACCTCGCCACCCGGGAGGACCAGCGCGCCTTCGCCGAGGCGCTCTACCACCTGACGAAGGCGCTCGACCCCACGCGCCCGGTCGTCTCCAACGACGGCTGGGAGCTGGGCACCTCCGACCTGTGGACCGTGCACGACTACGAGTCCGACACGGCCACGCTGGCCGACCGCTACGACGTGCCGGCCGAGCGGCTGCGGGCGTACATCGACGGCACCGGCCCGGTGGGCCGCCGCATCCGGCTGGCCGGGACGACCGACGGCGGCGAGCCGATCATGCTCACCGAGTTCGGCGGCGTGAAGTGGTCCAAGGGACCCGAGGCCGACGGCGCGTGGGGCTACTCCGAGGCGAGCAGCGCCGAGGACTTCGCGCGCCGCGTCGGCGACATCCTCGAACCGGTCCAGCGCGGGACCATCGGCAGCGGCGGCCGCCGGCACGGGCTCGCCGGCTGGTGCTGGACGCAGCTGACCGACACCCGCCAGGAGACCAACGGCCTCCTGACCGAGGACCGCGAGCCGAAACTGCCGATCGGCGAGCTGCGCGCGCTGGTGCTCGGGCACGGCGACCGGACCTGAGGCATTGCCCGTTTCGAGAGACGTGTGATAGCGTCTCGCCAAATAGTTCAGCGTTGAACTGGATTCGCCGTAGTTCAACGCTGAACTATCCCGGACGACTGAAGTTCGTCCAGGCTTTGAGGAGGATCCATGACGACAATGAAGATGGCGGCGGCACTGGGCACCGTGGCGGTGCTCGGGCTCGCCGCCTGCTCGAACGGCGGCACGCCCCACGAGGCCGCCACCGAGTTCGCCCCCGACACGGAAGCGGAGATCACCTTCACCTGGTGGGGGAACGACGAGCGCGCCGGCTGGTTCGAAGAGGCGCTCGACCTCTTCAACGAGGAGTACCCCAACGTCGAGGTCGTGCGGAACTTCAACCCCTGGGACGACTACTGGACCGCCCGCAACACCGAGGCCGCCGGCCAGGCCCTCCCCGACGTGCTCATGATGGACGCCGGATTCCTCGGCGAATACGCGGACAAGGGCCTGTTCCTCGACCTCGGCGCCTACCAGGGCGGACTGCTCGACACCGGGGGCTACGCCGACACGCTCCTGGAATCGGGCACCGTCAACGACCAGCTCGTCGGCGTCCCGATGGGCTACAACGCCTGGTCCATGATGTACAACAAGGACCTGCTCGACGAACTCGGCGTCCCCTACCCGACCGACGACATGACCCTCGACGACCTCGAGGCCTACGTGCTCCAGGTCAACCAGGCCGGCGCCGCGCACGACCCCAAGATCTACGGCGCCTCGGACTACACCGGCGGCTTCCCCGGATTCATCTACTCCCGCATGCAGGAGGGCGAGCCGGTCTTCACCGAGGACGGCGCACCCGCCTTCGACGAGGGCGACGTCGTCGACTACCTCGACTCGGTCGCCGACCTCCGCGACAACGGCGACTTCTACCCCGTCGAGCGGACCGTCGCACTCGACCCCCTCGGCGGCTTCCTCGGCGGCGAGGCCGCGCTCTGGTTCAACTTCTCCACCACCGTGGCCCAGGCGATGAGCGACATCGGGACCGAGAACATCGGCATGGTCCAGGCCCCCACCGAGAACGGCCGGCACGTGCTCGCCGACCACCCGAGCATGCTCCTGTCCGTCGCGGCCAACTCCGACGAACCCGACGCCTCCGCCGTCCTCGTGGACTTCCTCGCCAACTCGCCCGAGGTCAAGGCGATCTTCGGCGCCTCCCTCGGTGCGCCCCCGACCGACGAGGGCCGCGCGGCCGTCGAGCAGTCCACATCAGACTCCGTCGACTTCGCCTACCTCGACGCGATCGAATCCGAGATCACCGAGAGCTACCCGCTCCTGCCCTCCGGATACGGCTCCATCGAAGCCAAATGGGGCGAGCTGCACGAACAGCTCCTCTACGGCGACATCGACACCGAACAGCTCGCCGAGGAGCTGTTCTCCGAGATGGACATGCTGCTCGGATGACCACCCAGCGCGGCCCGGGCCCCCGCCCGGGCCGCTCCGAACCCCTTCGCCTCAAAGGAGGTCGGCCCATGGCCGGAACGACGATCGCGCGAGACCCCGTCCGCGACCGGGCGCGCAGGCGCGCCCGCGACCGCTCGACCCGCGCCGGATACGCGTTCCTGTCCCCCTGGCTCCTCGGATTCTTCGGCCTGACCGCCGGACCGATGATCGCCTCGCTCTACCTGTCGTTCACCGACTACAACCTCTTCACGGCCCCGACCTTCATCGGGTTCGAAAACTACCAGCGGCTCCTGACCGACACGAACTTCGCCCAGGCCGCCAAGGTCACCGCGCTCTACGTGGTCTTCGGGACCCCCGTCAAACTCGCGGCGGCGCTGGCGGTCGCCATGCTGCTGCACAACTCCCGCCGCGGCCAGGGCTTCTACCGGTCGGCCTACTACCTGCCCTCGCTCATCGGCGGCAGCGTGTCGATCGCGATCGTCTGGAAGGCGATGTTCATCGACGACGGGATCGTCGCCCAGATCGGCCAGGTGTTCGGCGGCTCGCCCGCCGCCGACGGCGGCTGGGTCGGCGACCCCGGACGCACCCTGCCCATGCTCATCCTGCTCACCGTGTGGCAGTTCGGCGCCCCGATGGTCATCTTCCTGGCCGGCCTCAAGCAGGTCCCCACGGAGATGTACGAAGCGGCCGAGGTCGACGGCGCGGGACCGGTCCGGCGGTTCTGGAACATCACCATCCCGCTGCTCTCGCCGGTGCTGTTCTTCAACCTCCTGCTGGAGACGATCCACGCGTTCCAGATCTTCAACTCCGCGTTCATCATCTCCAACGGCTCGGGCGGACCCGCCCAGTCGACCCTGTTCTACACGCTCTACCTGTACTTCCGCGGCTTCCGGGACTTCCAGATGGGATACGCGTCCGCGATGGCCTGGGTGCTGGTGATCGTGGTCGGGCTCATCAGCCTCCTGCTGTTCCGCAGTTCGAAATCGTGGGTGCACTACTCGGGAGACGACAAATGAGCCTTGCGACCGCGACCCCGCAGACCGAACGGCGGCAGCAGTCCGCCCGGCTCCGGCGCCGGGCCCGGACCGCCCGCGGCGGCAGGTCGATCCTGTTCCACCTCTTCGCACTCGCGGTGCTCGTGGTCATCCTCTACCCCGCGGTGTGGATGTTCATGAGCTCCTTCAAGCCCAGCAACGACATCATCGGCTCGGTGAGCCTCGTCCCGACCGACGGCGGGTTCCAGAACTACGCGAAGGCCCTCGAGGGCATCGGCGGCGTCTCGTTCTGGACCTTCGTGGTCAACTCGCTGATCCTGGCCGTCGGCTCGGTGGTCGGCATCCTGCTGTCGTGCTCGTTCGCGGCCTACGCGTTCGCGAGGGTCAAGTTCCGCGGGCGCAGCGTGTTCTTCGTGTGCATGATCGCCACGATGCTGCTGCCGTTCCACGTCGTGATCATCCCGCAGTACATCGTGTTCAACAACCTCGGCATGATCAACACCTACTGGCCGCTGCTGCTGGGCAAGTTCCTGGCGACGGAGTCCTTCTTCGTGTTCCTCATGATCCAGTTCATCCGCGGCCTGCCGCGCGAACTCGACGAGGCGGCGGTCATCGACGGCGCCGGGCACCCGCGGATCTTCTTCTCGATCATCCTCCCGCTCATGAAGCCCGCCCTGGTCACCAGCGCGATCTTCGCCTTCATCTGGTCGTGGAACGACTTCTTCGGACCGCTGCTCTACCTCAAGGAGCCCAGCATGTACACCATGCCGCTCGCCTTGCGGCTGTACGTGGACCAGACGTCGACGAGCGACTACGGCGCGCAGATGGCGATGGCGATCCTGGCCCTGCTGCCGGTGCTGCTGTTCTTCTTCGCGTTCCAGCGCCAGCTCGTCGGCGGCGTCGCGACCCAGGGGCTGAAGGGATGAGCGCGCACGCGGACACCGCTCCCGACGAGGCGGAGCCGCGCCGGGCCCGAGGTCCCGAGCACCTGGTCCGGTTCGGCGGCGGGTCCCTCGCCCTGTTCGGCGAGATGATCGTGGTCGGACTGGTCGTCACCGCGGCGTCGCTGCCGCTGGTGACGGCCGTCCCCGCGATCGCGGCCGGGGTCCACCACCTCGACCGGCACGTCACGGACCGCGGCGACGGCCTCGGTGAATTCCTGTCCGCCGTCCGGCGGGCCGCGCGCGGCGGCCTGGCGGTCGGCGCCGCCACCGCGCTCGTCGTGGGCCTGCTCGGGCTCAACGTCGCACTCGGCGTGCAGGGCCTGGTGCCCGGGGGCGCGCCGCTGGCGGTCGTCAGCGCGGCCTTCGCGGTGGTCATCGCAGTGGTCGCGGTGCGCGCGGCCTCGCTGTGGGAGCCGTCGGCCCGCTGGCGCGAGCTGCTGCGCGAGGCCGCCCACCTGACCACCGCCGACCCCGCCGGCACGGCGTACATCCTGATCGGACTCGGCGTCGCCGCCGTCGTCTCCTGGATGTTCCTGCCGCTCATCGTCATCGCTCCGGGAATGCTCGCCGTCGCCATGCTCGCCGCGCGGCGGCGCGTCCTCTCCGACCAATAGACCTCCAACGACAGCCGACCGATCCCCGAGCCCATCCCCGCATCGACAGCAAGCGCTTACTCAACGGGAGTCGACAATGACGTCACCACACGGACCCGGCCGGCCGCACCTCTCGCGCCGCGGACTGCTCCAGACGGGAGCCATGACGGCGGGCGCGATCGCGTTCGCCGCGGCCGCATCCCCATGGGCGGCAACGGGAACCGCGCAAGCCCAAGAGGGCGCGGCGGACGACGGGCAGCTGTGGCTGCGCTATCGGCAGGTCACCGATCCGGACCGCCTCGACCGCTACCGCGACGCCTTCCAACGCGTCGCCGTGTTCGGGAGCGACCGGCTCCTCGACAACGCCGAAGCCGAAGCGCGCCGGGCCGTCACCGGCCTCACGGGCGTCGAGCCGGCCGCCGGCTGGTCGGGCGAGACCGGCACGCTCGTGATCGGGACGATCGACGCGTCCCCGCACGTGCGGCAGGCGGTGAGCGCCGCCGACGCCGACGGCCTCGGCACCGAGGGCTTCGCGATCCGGGTGCAGCGCTCGGGCCGGGGCGTCAAGCGCGTCGTCGTGGCCGCGAACGCCCCGGCGGGGGTCCTCTACGGCGTGTTCCACCTGATCCGCCTGCTGCAGAACGGCACCGAACCGGAAGACCTCGACGCCACCGAGGTGCCGAGCACCGAGCTGCGGATGCTGAACCACTGGGACAACCTCGACGGGTCGATCGAGCGCGGCTACGCGGGCCGGTCGATCTTCGCGTGGGACGCGCTGCCCGAGGTCACCGAGCGCATGCGCGACTACGCGCGCACCACCGCCTCGATCGGCGTCAACGCCTCCGTGCTCAACAACGTCAACGCGGACGCGGCGTTCATCGACACCGCGATGCTCCCGAAGCTCGCCGGACTGTGCGACATGCTCGCGTCCTGGGGGATCAGTCCCTGGCTCTCGGTCAACTACGCCAGCCCGATCCTCCTCACCGAGGACTCGGACGACCCGATCACCACCGCCGACCCCGAGGACCCGCGGGTCCAGCAGTGGTGGCAGGGCAAGATCGCCGAGATCAAGGAAGCCCTCCCCGACCTCGGGGGCTTCCTGGTCAAGGCCAACTCCGAGGGCCGGCCCGGCCCGCTCGACTACGGCCGCACGCACGCGGACGGCGCCAACATGCTCGCGCGCGCGATCGCGCCGGACCTGATCGTCTGGCGCTCCTTCGTCCACGAGGACTTCGGCGACTGGGCGGAGTACCAGCACCGGGTCTTCGCGCCGCTCGACGGCGAGTTCGACGACAACGTCATCGTGCAGACCAAGTACGGCCCGATCGACTTCCAAGTGCGCGAACCGGTCCACCCGCTCTTCGGCGCGCTCCAGAACACGAACCAGATGGTCGAACTCCAGATCACCCAGGAGTACACGGGCCAGGCCGGGCACGCCGTGTTCCTCGCTCCCATGTGGCGCGAGGTTCTCGACTTCACCACCGGCGGACCGGGAACCGGGCCCACCGTCGCCGAGATCACGGCCGCCGAGCGCGCCGGCCTCGCCGGCGTCAGCAACTTCGGCGACGCCGACGACTGGACCGGCTACCTGCTCGGCGCCGCGAACAGCTACGCCTTCGGACGGCTCTGCTGGTCGACCGGCGCCGAGCCCGCCGACCTCGCCGCCGAGTGGATCCGGATGACCTTCGGCCTCGGCCCCGACGAGGTCGACACGGTCGCGGGCATCCTGCTGGACTCGTGGCGGACCTATGAGGACTACACCTCCCCGCTCGGCATGGGCTACTTGAGCAATCCCGGCGGATCGCACTTCGACCCCGACCCGGTCGGCACGATCACCCAGTCCCACCACAGCAACGGCTCGGGCACCGGCTTCGACCGCACCACGGCCACCGGCAGCGGCTTCACCGGCCTCTACCCCGAGGCCTGGACGGAGGTCTACGAGCACCTCGACACCGTCCCGGACGAGCTGCTGCTGTTCATGCACTGGGTCCCGTACGACCACCGCCTCACCTCGGGGTCCACCGTGATCCAGCACCTCTACGACACGCACTTCGCAGGCGTGGAACGGGTCCGCGAATTCGCGGAGGCCTGGCAGACCCTCGCGGGAGACGTCGACGAGGAGCGCCACGCCGAAGTCGCCGCGGCCTTCGCCGCTCAGATCGGCCACGCCACGACCTGGCGCGACGCGATCGTCTCGTTCTTCTTCGACCTCGGCCGCGTGCTCGACGACCACCGCTCGTGGACGCAGGTCGCGGTGCCGGGCGAACGGGTCCTCATCGGCGGCTGGGCCAACCGCGTCGCCGTCGACCTCACCAACGCGAGCGCCGAAGACAAGGAGATCACCGCCGGACTCGTTCCCGCCGAAGGCCACTGGGGCGCCGCAGCCACCGTCGCGGTCGCCGCGCGCGAGACCGCGACGGCGCTCATCCCGGTGGAACCGCCCCTGAACGGCTGGGAGGGCCCGGCCGACATCGAACTGGAACCGGACGGGACCGCCCTCGGGAACCGGGGCGTGCGCTTCCTCGTCGCCCCCGCCGGACAGCGCTGCCACCTGGCACTGGACGCCGGCACCGACGGTTCGCCGGTGCAGCCCGGATACCGCCCGCTCACCCCTGGCACGTCCTGGTCGCAGGAACGGGGCTACGGCTGGGTCTCGGGCCCGACCCCCAACGGGCGCGACCGCAACCTCCTCGAACCGCTCACCGCCGACCTGGTCGGCCACGCGAACGCCTGCACCCTGCGCATCGCCGTCCCCGCAGGACGGCACACCGCCCGGCTGCTCGTCGGCGACCGCGGCGCCCGATGCCGGCCGTTCACCATCGCGCTCAACGGCACCGAGGTCGCCCGCACGCCCGAACTCGCCTCCGGGTCCTTCGCCTGGGTCGACGTGGAACTCGACGGCGGCGACGCCTTCGCGGACCTGGAACTGGACGGCATCGACGACTGGTGGAAGCTGGCCGCGCTCGTCATCCCCGACCCGGACGCGCCGATGCCGCCCGTGCGGGTCCACGCGGCGAGCGCCGAACCGGTCTGGTGGACGGGCGGCACGCACGAGGTCGCCCTCACCGTCGCGAACGACGGCGACGCCGCCGACGTCACGGTCGCGGTGACCGTCCCCGAAGGCTGGGAGAGCGACCCGGTGACCGTCACCCTCGCCGCCGGGTCCGAACAGGACGTGGCGGTGCCGGTGACCGCAGGACCGTCGCCGAGCATCGAGCGCCTCGCGGTCGCCGTGCACGCGAACGGCGTCGAGATCGAGACCGGCAGGCTCGTGGAGGTCGTGACCGCGCCCGATCCGGCCCGTGCCGCGCTCGCCCTCGACGCCGGGCCCGACGCGGAGTCCGTGCTCCCCGGATACCGGGCGCTCACCCCGGAGAGCGAGTGGGACGCCGAAGCCGGCTACGGCTGGAGCGGGGAGCGGCCCGGCGCGCGGGACCGGCGCAACACCGACGTGCTGCGCCGCGACCTCGTCGTCGCGACGAGCGAACGCACTCTCGACGTCGCGATTCCGGCAGGCGCGCAACGCGTCTGGATCCTCACCGGCGACCCCCTCACCGACTCGGCGGTCACCGTCGTGTCGGAGGGCGGGACCGAGCTGGGCCGCTCGGGCCCGGCGACGCTGCCGGCGCGGGCGATGACCTGGTTCTCGTTCGCGGTCGACGGCGGCGCTAGCGGCCGCACCGCGTCCCTGTCGCTCACCGGGAGCGGCCTCAACAAGATGTGGCGGATCGCCGCGCTCGCCGTCGTCGATCCGCAGTGAGTTCAGCCGAAGAGAGGAACACCCCCATGCTGAGAAAGAAGCTGGCGGCCGTGACCGCGGCCGTCCTCGGTGTGCTCGCGATCGGACCCCCGGTCGCGGCCGACCCCGGCGACGAGCCGGGCACCTACGCGAACCACATCATGGACGACCTGGCGGACGCCTTCTCGGACCCGTCGATCATCCAGGGCAAGGACGGCTACTGGTACGCGTACGCGACCCAGACCAGCCTGCGCAAGGACAACCGCGGCGGGGAGTGGGACGACCAGTACTTCATGCCGATCATGCGGTCGGCGGACCTGGTCGACTGGGAGTACGTCGGCGAGGTCTTCAGCCGTGACAACCACCCGCATTGGCGCGACTTCGACAAGACCTACTACTGGGCGCCCGACGTGCGGTACATGAACGGCCGGTACTACCTCTACTACGCCGCCGCGGGCGGCGGCGGGCCGCGGAACCAGATCGGGCTCGCGACGGCGCCGACCCCGGCCGGCCCGTGGACCGACATCGGCCAGCCGGTGATCGCCGAGGACGACGGCGCCAACCAGATCGACCCGGCCGTGTTCGTGGACGACGACGGCTCGAAGTACCTGTACTACGGCTCGTTCAAGAACGCGGGCGTGCGCGCGGTCGAGCTGAACGCCGAGGGCACCGCGCCCGTCGGCGAATCCGTGCAGGTCGTCGGCGCCCGCCAGGGCGAGGCGCCCTACGTGGTCGAACGGGAGGGCTGGTACTACCTGTTCTACTCCGGGCTCGGCTGCTGCGAGCGCGAGAAGGGCGGCTACCCCGTCTTCGTCGGCCGCTCCGAGAGCCCGCTGGGCCCGTTCACCGACGCCGAGGGCGACTCACTGACCGGGCTCTACCCCGGCGGCACGATCGTCAACTCCCCGAACGGGAACCGGTGGGTGGCCTCCGGCCACTCCGCGAACGTCGTCGACCACTCGGGCCAGGACTGGATCCTCGTCAACGGCTTCGACCGCTTCGAGGAGGACCTGACCTGGGGCGGGCGGCCCACCCTGATGGACCGCCTCGACTGGGTCGACGGCTGGCCGACGGTCAACGCCGGGGCCTGGTCCAGCGACGGTCCGCAGACGGCGCCGGTCGGGACCTGGGACGCCGGCAGCCGGTTCGAGGACGGGCTGGCCGGGTTCGACACCGCCGGGCCCGGACGCTGGAAGACCGGCGAGGACGACCTGTCCGGAGGCTACGCGCGCAGTGCCGCGAACTCGCCGAACCCGTCGTTCCTGCTCCCCGAAGCGCCGCTTTCGGGCGACGTCCGGCTGGAGTCGGACGTGCGGGTGACCGACGACCGCGGCCGAGCGGGACTCGTACTGGCCTACCAGGACTCACGCAACAACGCGGTCGCCTGGATCGACGCCGACGGGCTGCTCAGCGTGGAGGTGAAACGCCACGGCCGGGTCACCGACCGCGTGCAGGCGCAGGTCCACGACGGCGCCGACCCGTCCACCTGGCACGCGCTGACCGCGGAGATCGCCTCCGGTACCGCGCACGTCGAACTCAGCGCCGCGCTGCTGGGGATGCCGCTCGCCGAGGTCGACGTCGCAGTGCCGGACGACTGGGCCCGCGGGGGCGCGGCGTCCACGCGCGGCGCCGCCGAGATCGACAACCTCGGCGCGACCGCGCTGTACGAGCCGGTCACCGAGCGCGTCGCCGACCCCGAGGTCGGCGACCTCATCGCCGATTACAGCGAGGAGTTCGACGACGCCGAACTCGCCGGCTGGGACTGGTTCGGCGCGGCCGACGGGCAGGTCGAGGACGGCTCCTACGTCTGGCCGACCCAGGACGCGGACCTCAGCGGCAAGGGCACCATGGCGTCGGCGCTCCTGCGCGACGCGCCCGAAGGGACCTACACCGTCGAGACCAAGCTCCACCTGCCGATCTCCGAGGACCCGGCGGTCGACGAATCCCAACGGCCGCAAGCGGGCCTCGTCGCGTTCCAGAGCCCGGAGGACTCGATCCACCTCGCGCCGGTGCGCAACGGCCCCTCCGGCCAGGTCCTGCTGTGGATCGGCCGCGACCGCATCCCGTGGCCCGAGATGCAGGTCGGCACGGCGGCCGACGAGATGTGGCTGCGGCTGCGGCACACCGTTGACCCGGACACCGGCGAGCACCTGTTCCAGGCCGCCACGAGCCGGGACGGCGAGCACTACGTCTGGGGCGGCGTCTGGCAGCTGCCCGAAGGGGTCGACCCGCAGATCGGGCTGGTCTCGATGGCGGGCGAGGGCCTGACGGCCACGTTCGAGTACGTGCGCTTCTACGAGTGAGACGACGTCGGGGGCGGGCGGAGCGCAGGCTCCTCCCGCCCCCGACGCGTCCCCTCCGAAAGTTTCGGCCTCACATTCGGCCTTGCCCGAATTGCGCGCAACCTCCCTGGTCACATCGCCCGCCGTGGGAATCGCATTCAGAGATTTATTGACATCCCCGTCTGGCGTAACTAAGCTCTGGAAATTATCGGTAATGATCCCGAAAGTTTCGACCGGCCGGTCGGTGTGATCGTGCGCCTCAACAACGCCCGATCCGGCCGAACCAGGCCATCTCAAGGAGGAGAACCCATGGCAAGTGTGTTCGAGCGGACGCCCATGCGAGCGACGCGTCGCGGAGTCATCGGCATGTCGATCGCGGCGTCCAGCGCCCTCGCGCTCGCGGCGTGCAGCGACGACGGCGGCGAGGAGGTGGACATCGACGCGCAGTCGAAGGGCGCGATGGAGGACTTCTCGGCCGACATGCAGTTCACCGCGAGCGAGGCGTTCACCCTGCCGGTGCTGTGGACGGAATGGCCCGACCTTCCGATCACCGACTCCTGGCAGTTCTTCACCGAGATCGAGAAGCGCACGAAGGTGAAGATGGAGGTCACCACGATTCCCTTCAGCGACGCGGTGGAGAAGCGCAGCCTCCTGCTCAGCGCGGGCGACGCCCCCACGGTCATCCCGCTGGTCTACACGGGCGAAGAGGACTCGTTCGTCTCCTCGGGCGCGATCCTCCCGATCAGCGACTACGTCGAGCACATGCCGCACTTCCAGAAGTACGTGGAGGAGTGGGACCTCTCGGGCATGATCGACCTCCTGAAGCAGGCCGACGGCAAGTACTACATGCTGCCCGGCCTCCAGGAGGTGTCGGTCCCCGTCTTCACGCTGGTCATCCGCAAGGACGTCTTCGAGACCGTCGGCGGCGGCATCCCCGAGACCTGGGACGAGATGCGCGAAGCCCTCGTCAAGATCAAGGCCGAGTACCCCGACTCCATGCCCCTCGCCGACGGCTTCGAGGCCTGGTCGCTGCTCAACTACGCCGCCCACGCCTTCGGCGCGCAGGCCGGCTGGGGCTTCGGCGACGGCATGATGGACGACGGCTCCGGCAAGCTCCAGTACACCGCGGTGTCCGAGGGCTACAAGCAGATGGTCGAGTACTTCCGCGGCCTCGTGGCCGACGGCCTCCTCGACACCGAGTCCCTCACCGCCGCGAACGACGGCAGCGGCGGCGGCAGCGTCGCGGAGAAGTTCGCCAACGAGCTGGTCTTCGCCGCGTCCGGCTCCAGCGGCACGGCGATCGAGTTCGCGCAGGCCCTGAACGAGACGGTCGGCGAGGGCAACTACGAGGTCCTCCAGATCGCCCCGCCCGGCGGCCCGGCCGGCCAGGTGTGCGAGCCGCGCAACTTCTGGAACGGCTTCATGCTCAACGCCGAGATCGCGGAGTCCGAGAACTTCCTCGCCACCCTCCAGTTCCTCGACTGGCTCTACTACAACCCCGAAGCGCGCGAACTGATCCGCTGGGGCATCCTCGACGAGACCTACACCAAGGACGCCGACGGCAAGATCACCCTCAAGCCGGAGTACTCCCTCAACGCCTACAACATCAACCCCGGCGCGGCGACGGACATCCAGGCGGACCTCGGCTGGTCGAACTCCGTGTTCGCCGACTCCACCGAGTCGCGCGCGCTCAAGGAGTCCTACAACACGCCGACGTTCGTCGAGTACGTCGACTCCGTGCTCGCCTCGCGCACCCCGCGCGACCCCAACCCGCCCGCCCCCCTCGAAGAGATGGAACTCGAGCAGGCCTCGCTCCTTGCCACGCCCATCAAGGACACCGTCGACACGAACACGCTGCGGTTCATCATGGGCGACCGCGACATCGCCGAATGGGACGACTACGTCGCCGAGCTCGAGGCGCAGGGCCTCCAGCAGTACGTCGACCTCATCAACACCGCCCGCGACCGATTCGAGGAGGAGAACTCCTGATCCGCCTGTCGGGGCGGCCGCCCCGACGCGGACGGGAGGAGCACACGATGCCCCTCACACGAAACGAGCGGTCGCCCCGGTCGGTGACCCGCGGAGCGACCGGGGTCGCCGCACCCGGCGGCCTCACCGTGAGCGTCGACGGCGCGACGCCGCCCCCTCGGGGCCGCAAGCGGAAGCAGAGCTGGGGTGAGGCCTTCCGGCGCGACTGGCAGCTGTACAGCCTCGCCCTGCTGCCCCTGATCTTCTTCACGATCTTCAAGTACGGGCCCATGATCGGGAACGTCATCGCGTTCCGGAAGTTCAGGCCCGGCGGGAGCATCTTCGGCGACGAATGGGTCGGCGTCCGCTACATCGAGATGTTCATCAACGACCCGTCGTTCTGGCACGTCTTCGGCAACACCGCGATCCTGGGCGGCCTGACCCTCGTGGTCTGCTTCCCCCTCCCGATCGTGCTCGCGCTGCTGCTGAACGAGGTGCGCAAGAAGCACTTCAAGAAGATCGTGCAGTCGATCTCCTACCTGCCGCACTTCCTCTCCATCGTCATCGTCGTCGGCATGCTCATGCAGCTGTTGTCGCTGCAGGGCACCGTCAACCAGGTCATCGGGGCGTTCGGCGGCGAGGGCATCCCGTTCCTCCAGCGGCCCGAGTGGTTCCGCGCCGTCTACGTCGGCTCCGAAGTGTGGCAGACGGTCGGCTGGGGGACCATCCTCTACCTGGCCGCGCTCACCACCGTCGACGACTCCCTCTACGAGGCGGCGCGGATCGACGGCGCCGGCCGGTGGCGCCAGACCTGGCACGTCACGCTCCCCGGCATCCGCCCGACGATGATGACGCTCCTGGTCCTCAACATCGGGACGTTCCTCAACGTCGGCTTCGAGAAGGTCCTCCTGCTCTACAACCCGCTGACGTACGAGACGGCCGACGTCATCTCGACGTACCTGTACCGGGTCGGCCTGGTGTCGAACAATCTCAGTTATGCGGCGGCGATCGGCCTGTTCCAGGCCGTGATCGGCCTCGTGATGGTGCTTTCCGCGAACCTGATCTCGCGGCGGATGGTGGGGACGAGCCTGTGGTGACCGACGTGATCTCGAAGAACCAGACGAAGCCCGCGAACGGGCGCCCGCCCGGGATGAAGGAGTCCACCGGGACGCGCGTCTTCGGCGCCGCCAACGCGGTCTTCCTCGTCGTCCTGTGCGTCGGGATGCTGTACCCGTTCATCACGGTCCTCGCCCAGTCGTTCAGCTCGCCGGGCGCGATCAACGCGGGCCAGGTCAGCTTCTGGCCCGTCGGCTTCAACGTCGACACCTACGGCGCCGTGATGTCGAACGAGATGTTCTGGCGCAACTACGGCAACTCCGTGCTGTACACCGCGGTCGGAACGACGATCGCCATGGTCCTCACCACGACCTACGCGTACGTGCTGTCCAAGAAGCACCTCAAGGGACGCAAGGCGCTCATCGGGATCGCCGTGTTCACGATGTTCTTCAACGGCGGCCTCGTGCCGAACTACGTGCTCATCTCCTCCCTCGGGATGAAGAACACCATGTGGGCGATCGTGCTCCCCGGCGCGATCTCGGTGTTCAACCTCCTGGTCATGAAGTCGTTCTTCGAGAGCCTGCCCAAGGACCTCGAAGAGGCCGCGCAGATCGACGGGCTCGGCTGGTACGGCATCTTCGGGAGGATCGTGCTGCCCCTGTCGAAGGCGGTCATCGCCACGATGGTCCTCTTCTACTCGGTCGCGTACTGGAACGACTGGTTCGCCGCGTTCCTCTACCTCGACAAGAGCGAGCTGTTCCCCGTCACGCTGTTCCTGCGGAACCTCATCGCCGGGGCCTCCACCACGGCGTCCGAAGGGGCGGCGGCCGCGGGGACGACGACCGCGCTGGTCTCCTCGAACATCCAGGCGGTGACGATGATCCTCACCGTCATCCCGATCCTCTGCGTCTACCCGTTCGTGCAGCGCTACTTCGTGTCGGGCGTGATGCTGGGATCGGTCAAGGGATGAAGCGCCGCAACGTCCAACGCACGGAAACATCCGAATACGAAGAGAGCCGTCCCATCATGAGCACTGACACCGACGCCGCTTCCGCAGGAACGGCGTCCGCCGAGGCGCCTCCGGTGCCCTGGCACGACCACCGGCTCGGCCGATCCGAGCGCGCGGCGGCGCTCGCGGCCGAGATGACGCTCGAGGAGAAGACGGGGCAGCTCGTCGGGCTCTGGGTCGGGGCGGACGCCTCCGGCGGGGACGTCGCCCCCCACCAGAGCGACATGAGCCGGGACGCGCCCTCGTTCGACGACGTGATCGTCGACGGCCTGGGGCAGCTGACGCGGCCCTTCGGCACGCGGCCGGTCCCCCCGGAGCTCGGCGCGCAGTCGCTCGCCCGCGCGCAGCACCGGATCGTCGCGGCCAACCGCTTCGGCATCCCGGCCCAGGTGCACGAGGAGTGCCTGGCCGGTTTCGCCGCATGGGGCGCCACCGCCTACCCGGTGCCGCTCTCGTGGGGCGCGAGCTTCGACCCCGAACTCGTGCAGGAGATGTCCTCGCGCATCGGCCGGTCGATGCGCGCGGTCGGCGTGCACCAGGGGCTCGCGCCAGTGCTCGACGTCGTGCGCGACTACCGCTGGGGACGCGTCGAGGAGTCGATCGGCGAGGACCCGTACCTCGTGGGCACGATCGGCGCCTCGTACGTGAGCGGCCTCGAGAGCGCGGGCATCGTCGCCACGCTCAAGCACTTCGCCGGGTACTCGGGCTCGCGGGCCGGGCGCAACCACGCCCCGGTCTCCGCCGGCCCGCGCGAGATGGCCGAGATCTTCCTGCCGCCGTTCGAGACCGCGCTTCGGCACGGGAAGGCCCGCTCGGTGATGAACTCGTACGCGGAGGTCGACGGGATGCCGGCGGCCGGCGACCGGCGCCTCCTCACCGACCTGCTGCGCGACACGTGGGGCTTCGACGGCGTGGTCGTGGCCGACTACTTCGCCATCGCGTTCCTCCGCACGCTCCAGCGGGTGGCGGAGACCGACGGGGACGCCGCCGCACGCGCCCTTTGGGCCGGCGTCGACGTCGAGCTCCCGTCGGTCGCGGCCTACGGCGCGCCGCTCATCGAAGCGGTCAAGGCCGGCGACGTGGACGAGGCGCTGGTCGACCGCGCCCTCCAGCGCGTGCTGGAGCAGAAGATCGACCTCGGTCTCATCGAAGCCGACTACGATCCGACCCCGTTGCACGACACGGCCTTCGACGACGCCGACTCCCGCGAGATCGCGCTCCGCCTCGCCCGCGAAGCGGTCGTCCTGGTCGACAACGACGGGACGCTGCCGCTCGCGGCGGAGACCCGCGTCGCCGTCGTCGGCCCGCTCGCCGACGACCCGTTCGCGATGCTCGGCTGCTACTCGTTCCCCGCCCACGTCGGCGTGCACCACCCTGAGACGGGCCTCGGGATCGACATCCCCACGGTCCTGGACGAACTGGGCGCCCGCCGCGACGTGGTCGGGGGCGCGCCCGGATGCGACGTTATGGAGCCGGGACGCGACGGCTTCGACGCCGCCCGGGACGCGGCGCGCGACGCCGACGTGGTGGTCGTCGCCCTCGGCGACCGCGCCGGGCTCTTCGGAAGGGGCACCTCGGGAGAGGGCTGCGACGCGGCCGACCTGCGCCTTCCGGGGGAGCAGCAGGCGCTCCTGGAGTCGCTCCTGGACACCGGCACGCCCGTGGTGCTCGTCCTGCTCACCGGCCGCCCCTACGCGCTCGGCGCCGTGGCCGACCGGTGCGCGGCGATCGTGCAGGCGTTCTTCCCGGGCCAGCAGGGCGCGCAGGCGCTCGCCGAGGTGCTCACCGGCGAGGTGAACCCGAGCGGGCACCTTCCCGTCGGGATCCCGCGCGACCCGGGCGGCCAGCCCGCGACGTACCTGGCGCCGCCGCTCGGCCGGGCGAACGACGTGTCGAACCTCGACCCGACCGCGCTCTACCCGTTCGGCCACGGGCTCTCGTACGGCGCCCTCACCTGGCATCCGACGGCGACCGATGAGGAAGACTGGGACGCCGAGGGGACCACCTCGGTCTCGGTGGCCCTCTCGAACGAGACCGCGGCGCGCGTCGACGACGTCGTCCAGGTCTACCTGCACGACCCGGTCGCGCAGGTGACGCGGCCGGTGCAGCGCCTCGTCGCCTACCGGCGCGTGTCGCTCGCGGCGGGGGAGTCCGTCGAGGTCGAGTTCCGGCTCCACGCCGACCTGACCTCGTTCATCGGGGCCCAGGGCGAGCGGATCGTGGAGCCGGGAGCGGTCGAGCTGCGCGTCGCGCGTTCGAGCGCCGACGTGCACGCCGCCGTTCGCCGGCGGATCACCGGACCCGAGCGCCGCCTCGGAGCCGACCGGGTGCTCGTCGCGGACATCGAGACACGCAGAGCCTGAACGGGAGCAGCATGAACACCGCACACGCCGGCGAGGTCGGCCCGGGGACGCTCTCCCGGCTGACCGCCGCGATCTACCGCTACCTCGTCCTCGGGGTGTTCCTCGCGGTCTCCGGCGTCCCGACCCTGCTGCTGTGGACCCTGCTGTCGCCGGACGCCTCGAACGCGGTGCTCTTCGTGGCCGCGCTCCTCCCGGTCGCGCCCGCGCTCTCGGCGGCGCTGTACGCGCAGCGGGCCTGGGCGCGGGAACCGGACCTGAGCCCGGCGCGGCCGCTGCTGCGGGGGCTGCGGCTGAACCTGCGGGACACGCTCTCCTGGTGGGTCCCGGTGCTCGCGTGCGCGACCGTCCTGACGGTGAACGTCCTGTTCACCGACCTGGTCCCCGGGGGTGCGTTCCTGCGGCCGGTGAGCGTCGTGCTCCTGGCGGTGCTCGTCGTGTGGTCGGGGCACCTGCTCGCGGTGACCTCGTTCTTCTCGTTCCGCTTCCGCGACGTGCTGCGCGTGGCGGCCGCGGAGTTCTTCCTCTCCTGGAAGTCCTCCCTCGGCCTCCTCGCGCTCCTCATCGTGGCGACCGCGACGGTGATGATGAGCTCCGAGGCGGTGCTGCTCCTGTTCGGGTGGGCGTTCGCGGCCTCGCTGTGGCTGGTCGTGCGGCCGGTCGTCGCGGACGTCACCGAACGGTTCACGGCCCGGGACTGACCGCCGGTCAGGCGGGATTCTCGGCGCCGGCGATCCAGACCGCACCGGGGAACCGCAGGACGCCGCCGACGAGGCGGCGGCGGAGCTCGGCGCGGACCTCGTCGACGAGGGACTCCCAGCCGTCGACGCCGATCCGGGGCACGAGCTGCTCCCTGGCGAGGCGGCCGAGGCCGCCGCTGAGGACGGTGGTGACCCGCTCCTCGACGCCGTCGGTGCCGTTGAAGCCGTAGTCGCACGTGAAGTCGAACGCGTCGATCCGCACCGAGTCCCAGCCGGCGCCGGTGAGCAGGGCGTCGAGCCGGCCGCGGTCCGCGAACGCGGTCGGGCCGGGCGCTCCGGGCGCGGGGGACTCGGGCTTCGGGTCGAGCCGGTCGGCGAGGACCGTCGAACCGAGGCTGAACATCGGGTTCTCCTCCAGGCTTCGCCAGCAGGCGAACACGAGCCGTGCGCCGGGCGCCGCGGCCCGGCGGAGGTTCGCGAACGCGGCCTGCGGGTCCTCGAAGAACATGACGCCGAACCGGGAGACGACCAGGTCGAACGGCGCCCCGGGCGCCTGGCCGAGCAGGTCGGCCGTCTGCGCGTCGGCGACGAGCACGGTCGCCTCGGGGACGCGTCCGCGCGCGGCGGCGGCCATGCCTTCGGAGATGTCCACGCCGACGACCTGGGCTCCCGCCGCCGCGCTCTTCGCGAGGAGCGTGCCGGTCCCGCAGCCGACGTCGAGCACGCGCCGCCCGGGCGCCGGGCGGGCCGCGTCGAGGAGCGCCGCCGTCACGGGCGCGAACACGGCGTCGAAGACCGCCTCGTTCGCGACCCATCCGGCCGCGCCGTCGGTCCAGTTCTGCCGCATCGATTCATTCGCCACAGCGCCACCCTACTGAAACGCCCCGACGTCCCGTGCGTGCCACGTGGGACCATGGCCGCGTGGAGGCATCGAACGGGTTGCGGGAGCGTCTGCGGCACGTCCGCTGGATCGCCGGGGGCAGCGGCGCGGGCAAGTCGACCGTCGCCGTCCGGCTCGCCGCCGAGCACGGCATGAGGCTGTACGCGACCGACGACGTGATGGCCGATCACGCCCGCCGCGCCACCGCCGACCAGGCGCCGTTCCTGCACCGGTTCATGGCCATGGACATGGACGAGCGCTGGGTCCTTCGCTCCCCGCAGGCGATGCTGGAGACGTTCCACTGGTTCCGCGGGGAGGGCTTCGGCCTGATCGTCGAGGACCTGCTGGCCTTGCCGGCCGACCGCGGCGTCATCGCCGAGGGATTCCGCCTGCTGCCCTCGCTCGTCAAGCCGCTCTTGGCCTCACGCGACCAGGCCGTGTGGCTGCTGCCGACACCGGACTTCCGTGACGCGGCGATCCACGGCCGGGAAGCCGGGGGACCGGGCTTCCTGCGGCGGACAAGCGATCCGGAGCGGGCCGCGCGCAACCTCGCCGAACGCGAACGCCGGTTCACCGAACGACTCCGCGAGGAGACCCGACGCCTCGGGCTGCACGCCATCGAGGTCGACGCGACCATGACCGAAGACGACACCGCCCGTCGCGTGAGCGGCATCGTCAGGTTCAGCACTCCTTGAGCGCCGAGCCTTGCCGATCCGACGCGCGTCGAGGCGAACCCTCGCGGGTCCGCCTCGACACGGTTCAGGCCCCCGGACGCGCTATCGCCCGCGCCCGGAGAGCATTGGCGCTACGGGGTGTGGATGTCGGGCCAGGGGTAACTGGTCACGTCCGAGCCGATGTAGAAGCTCGGGTGCGGCGGCTGGTTGTAGGCCGTGTTCTGCCACGCGATCGCGACCCGGTACTGGATGTCGTGCATGAGCGTCGCGATGCGCAGGTTCGTCTGGTGCGGCGTCGCGTAGATCCGCAGCGCGGAGCTGTTGCTGGTGCGCCAGACGACCTCTTCGCGCCAGTCCCCGAACAGGTCCGCCGACAGCGCCGGCGTCGACTTCGTGCCGTTGCCGGAGGACACCCCCGAACCGTTCAGCAGCGTGCCGGACGGGTAGTTGGTGATCTGGGTGCCGTTCAGGAGCTCGCGCTCGCCGTCGCCGTCCCACCAGGACAGGAAGTTCGCCGAGGCGGGTTGCGCCCCGATGTTGGAACCGGCGGCGTTGCGCAGGCCGCTGGGAGCCAGCGACCAGTACTCGGCGCCGGGGTTGCTCGCCAGAATGTTCGCGGCGACGCCGCGTCCGTTGTCACCGTTCGGACTGGTCTGGAACAGGATCGATCCGTTGGAGCCGTTCAGGTGCGAGGACGGCTGGCTGCCGCTTTCATGGACCATAAACACTTCCTGGCCCGCGCGGCCGGGCACGAAGTCGGAGACATGGAGCGCGTCGCCGTGCCCGAACCTGGTGTTGTACAGCGCCTGGCCGTTCGAGCCGACCGCCATCGCCCCGTACACGACATCCTGACGGCCGTCGCCGTCCATGTCCGCGATCGAGAGGCTGTGCGCGCCCTGCCCGGTGTACTGGCTGCCCGCACTGTTGGAGTCGAACGTCCACCGAGTCGTCAGGTCGGTGCCGTTCCAGTCGACGGCCCAGATTACCGAGCGCGTGTAGTAGCCGCGCGCGAAGATCATCGAAGGCGTCTCACCGTCCAGATAGGCTGTTCCGGCGAGGAACCGGTCGACCCGGTTGCCGTAGCTGTCGCCCCACGAGGCGACGTTGCCGCGCGGTGGGTTGTAGTTGACGGTGTCCATCGCCGCGCCGGTCTGTCCGTTGAAGACCGTCAAGAACTCCGGGCCTGACAGGACGTAACCGTCGCCGTTGCGGTGGTCGGCGCTGGAGGAGCCGATGACCGTGCCGGCGCCGTCGCGGGTGCCGTCGGCGGTCTTCATCGCGACTTCGGCCTTGCCGTCGCCGTCGTAGTCGAAGACCTGGAACTGCGTGTAGTGCGCGCCCGAGCGGATGTTGCGCCCCAGGTCGATGCGCCACAGGCGCGTGCCGTCGAGCCGGTAGGCGTCGATCAGCGTGTTGCCGGTGACCCCGGCCTGCGAATTGTCCTTGGCGTTGGTCGGGTACCACATGACGATGTACTCGTAGTCCCCGTCGCCGTCCAAGTCGCCGACACTGGTGTCGTTGGCGTCGTACGTGAAGCCGCTGCCTCCCGCGGGCCGCTGGAGCGGGATGTCGAGATAGCCGCTGGAGTTGAAGACCGCCTCGGCCCCGGACGCGGGTCCTTCGGTGCCCCCGGTGACCGCCCGGACGGTGTACTGCGAACTGGAGGATCCGCCGGTGTCGAGGTAGTTGGTGGCTCCGGTCAGCGGTGAAGCGGTGATCTTGGTGCCGTCGCGGTAGACGTTGAACGCCGCGTTCTCCGCATCCGTGCCCAGCAGCCGCCAGGACACGAGTCGACCGTTACCCGAAGGCACCACGGTGACCCCGCGGGTCAGGTCCTCCACTTCATAGCGGCCGTCCCCGCCCTGACCGGGGTCGTCGCCGTCAGTGAGTTCGATGTAGTCGATGTTCGCCAGACCGGCACTGCCGGTGGCGACCAGGCGGATGGTGTTGCTCCCGGCATTGACCGGGACCGTGACGGTCTTGGTCGACCAGGTGGTCCACGCACCGGTCGCGCCGAACGCGCTCGCCGACTGCACGGTCGCGCCGTTGACGACGATGTCCGCCGAACGGGTGTCGGTGCCGCCGTGGGCGTACCGGATCGCCAAGGTGGCGCTGCCGGCGCTGGCGGCGTTCACGGTGAACTGGCTCGACGCGCCAGTGGCGTTGTTGGAGTTGCAGAACCCGCTGCCGGAAAAACCGGAATGATTCGATTCAATCGCGCCGGCGCAGGTCGCAGGGGAGGACTCCGCCTCGTAGCGGACCGTGGCGGCTTGGGCGGTGAGGTTCACGGCCGTCGGGATGGCGACGGCCGCGAGACTGGCCACCGCGAGGATCGACAGGCCTCGCAGCCGTCGCTTACTGGATATACGCATGATTGCTCCGCGTGTGCTGATGTGAGGGTGGATCCGCCGGAGTCGGCGGAGGAGCGAGCGTCACCGTGGGCATGCCGGGGCTTCACGGTGCGCCGCATCGAAACTGAGAAATGAATCGATTCAATTATAGACCAAAGTATAGACACTCTTCAATTGCAATGCAAGGCCATGGGAGCGTTCGTCAATTGTTTCTCAACCTTGCATAATTGGGTTGACCGATAACTCCGCTGATGGGAATGAATTGAAGCACCCCAGATCAATTCTTCGCAACGGTGCGGTGGCGAGGGCGGTCATGGTCGCGAGTGGAGTGGGTCGAGGTGTGACGCGGTGCATGAGCGGTGATTCGTTGGGGGTCAGAGAGGGCGGCGAAGAAGGGGTGGGGTGCGGGTGCGGGGTGCGTTGCTGGTCCGGGCGGCGTTTCGCTGGGGCTTCGAGCGGGCGGCGACGGGGAGGTGGGGTGTGGGTTGGGGTCGGTGGCGGGTCAGGGGCGGCCGGGGCATGGCGTCCGGACCGGCGATGCCGGTGAGGTCGAGTCTGGTTGCGGTGCAAGGGGAGTGGCGGGTGAATGCGAGTGGTCTCTACCCGTGTGGGTGTTGCGGGTGGTACCTGTGTGGGGGAGAATTGAGGTACGCACAAGGGTAAGGGATTCATACAGGCGGCGGCCGGTGAATGCAGACTACGCCAAGCCTCTGGCCGAGAGCCGTTCCTCTGTAGGAGTCCCCGACACTGCTACTCCATTGAACTGGGGTTGGGGGGTGTCGCCCTCGGAGTGCTATCGGGACCCCGCAGCTATCCGGTCAAGGCGGCCGGACTGGGTGGGGGTGTCCTCTCCGGCCGGGATCACCTCGAGCGCCGGGAGGCTGGTGTTTTTAACGAGGCACATACCGTAGGCAAAGGCCTCCTGAAGCGCCACCTGCGATGATCACGACCGGTTGGCATCTGCGCCCGATCCACGCGCACCCCGACCAGTCCCGACTACCACCGCAAGCAGCACCACCCGGCACCACCATTCAGCACCACCACCACCACTCAGCGCTACCCGCACACCGGGTGCGGTTCCCGCACGTCTGAGCACGGGCGCCGGGCATCGCTGCCCCGGTACCGTGCCCGCGCCCTGGGGGGCTGGCGGCCTGGTGCGACCGCGCACACTGCCAGCATGAACCCCAAGGGGACCAGCGCCCCGTGCCCCGCACACCGGTACCCGCCCAACCTGCAAGCACCAGAGCAGGAGCGGGGAACCAGCACAGCAGAGCAGCAACGGGAGCAGGAGTGGGAACGGGCGCAGAGGAGCCGAAGCCGAGGCCGAGGCCAGTGCGGTGGTGCTCACCGCCAGGGGCCGACCGCAGGACGCCGACGACTGGAGCAGGAAGGAGGAGACCCGACATGACCACCACCGGTA
The DNA here is from genome assembly GCF_900101745.1 of Glycomyces harbinensis. GTDB lineage: Bacteria > Actinomycetota > Actinomycetes > Mycobacteriales > Micromonosporaceae > Glycomyces > Glycomyces harbinensis. The sequence continues at coordinate 131,150 of NZ_FNAD01000014.1, forward strand.
CACCCACCACCACCACCAACACGCCCACCGATACCGACACCGCTGTGCGCCTTGCGGGCGCGACCGTGCACCGCAACCACACCCACCACCACCACCAACACGCCCACCGATACCGACACCGCTGTGCGCCTTGCGGGCGCGACCGTGCACCGCAACCACACCCACCACCACACCACCATCGGGCGGGCCGCCGCCGCGCCACCATCGGGCAGGCACCGGCAACACCCGCCCCGCCCGCTACTAGCCTCATCGTCGCCGCTTGCTCGAACCGCATCCGAGACGGCGCCCAGGGGCGGCAACACACGCCCGCCCACCACCCACCCCTCAGTCGCTGCCCGCTCGAACCGCGACCGAGACGGCGCTCAGGGGCCGCAACACAGGCCCGGCCCACCACTCACCGCTTCGTCGTTGCCTGTTCGAACCGTGACCGAGACGGCGCCCAGGGTCGGCACGGCAGGCCCGGCCCGCCGGTCCGTTGGTACCCGCTCGAACCGTAAGCCGCAGCGTCGCTTCGGGATCAGCGAAGTACCCCGCCACTCAGCTCCGCATTGGCGCGCTCGAGCCGCAGCCGAGACGGCGCCCAAGGCCGCGACCCGCTCGGCCCACCACCCGCCGCTTCGTCGCTGCTCGTTCTGACCCCGCCCGAGACGGCACTCAAGGCCGCCACCCGCCCGGCTCCACCACCCGCCTCATCATCGCCGCCCGTCCGAACCGCACCCGAGACGGCGCCCAGAGCCGACAACCCACCCCGGCCCGCCGCTCCGTCCGTGCCCGCCCGAACTGCAATCCGAAGCGACGCTTCGGGATCCGCAAACTGCCCCGCCCCGCCACGCACCCCTTCGTTGCCGCTCGCTCGAAGCCGCAGCCGAGACGGCGCCCAGGGTCGGCAACGCAGGCCCGGCCCGCCGCTCACCGCTTCATCACTGCCTGCTCGAACCGCGAACAAGATGCGGCTCGGGCCTAGCGATGCACGCTCGAACCACCACCCACCTCATCATCGCCGCCCGCTCGAACCGCAGCCGAGACGGCGCCCAGAGCCGACAACCCACCCCGGCACGCCGCACACAACGCACCGTCGGTGCCCGCCCGAGCCGCAACCCGAAGCGTCGTTTCGGGATCAGCGAAGTGCCCCGCCCCGCCGCACACGCCTTCGTCGCTGCCTGTTTGAGCCGCTATTGCGACGGCGCTCTGGGTCGGCAACGCGCCCCGGAGCCTCCTGCGTCGATCGCATGCATCTCGCATGTGGACCTGGCCGAAGGGGCGCCACGCGCCATACCGACAAGGGCAGTGCACCGGCCGCACCGCTGGCTGCGTGAGGAGTCAGGAGAGAAAGGGATGAGAGGAGGTAACGACATGAGTGCCACGGTCCTGCCGCCAAGTGCCCTAGCCGACCACACCACACCACACCGGCCCGCTACACGGCGCGGCCCTATGCGGACCCGGCTGCAGGAGCCATCGGCACCATCACCAGCTCGGCGCCCGCCGTGCAGCGCAAGGGCATTCCCGCCGCACTCCCGGGTCGCCGCGACCACTCGGCAACGCCGACCCCAGCAACGCCGACCCCAGCAATGCACCCCTGCCCCACGCCCACCGTTCCTTCGCCGCTTACTCGAACCGGCACCGAATCACCGCCCGGAGTGGCAGTGCACCCGGCCGTAGGATCCACCCGCGCCAGCACCGGGCCAAGTCCCTTCCGATAGGGGCGAACGGGATTCGGGGCTGGAGTCCACTGTCCGCCGGGTCGGCGGTATGGTGTGGCGCATCGAGAAGTGGATCATTCGTCACCGTTGCGGCGGTATGCACTTCGCGCCTGGACGTCCCCCAAGCCGCCGGCCAGTTTCAAGGAGACCCCTCTTGCAGCGCACCACGCGAATGCTCGGCGTTCTGAACGCACTCATGGAAGGCCAGCGCCGTTCCGAGTCCGGCAGCGACCATAAGGTCGATGCGGTGTTCGATCGCATGAACGCCAAGGCCCGCAAGGAGACCGACACCCTCGGCATGGAGCTCACCGCCCCCGACGCCGAGATCATGGAGAGCCTGCGCTTCCTCCTGCACTGCTGGGCGGCGACGCCCGGCCTGTCCGGAGTCGGCTGGCGTTCGGCCAAGGACATGGTGGCCGCGCGGGTCGCGAACCTGCTGACCGTGCGCCGCCTCCAGGCGCAGCACCCGCAGGTGCGCAACGAGGCCATCGAGCGGCCGATCTTCGTGCTCGGCCTGCCGCGCACGGCGACCACTCTGACGCAGCACATCATCGCCGGCTCGAAGGCCGCCCGCGCGCCGCACCTGTGGGAGATGTACTACCTGGGCCTGGAGTCCACTCCGGAGGAGCGCGCGAACCACATCCGGAACACGCAGAAGCGTCTGGACATGACGCTGCTGCTGTCGAAGTCGTGGAAGACCATCCACCCCACGAACGCCGAGTGGCCCGAAGAGGACTACTGGCTGAAGTTCCACGCCACGTTCCACTGCACGGTGGCGCCGCTGCCCGGCTACCTCGACTGGTACCGCAACGAGTACGACCGGGACACCGACTTCCGGTTCGTTCGGGACGCGCTCCAGATCCTCCAGTCGGGCCGTCCGAAGCAGCGCTGGGTGCTCAAGCACCCCGGGAACATCTTCAACCTCGACTCGATCCTGCGGGTGTTCCCGGACGCGCAGATCGTGCTGACGCACCGCGACCCGAACACCGTGATGTCCTCGCTGTGCTCGATGGTCGAGAGCCTGTACAGCATCCACCTCAAGCGCAGCGCGGTCGACCCGAAGGAGATCGGGCGCGAGTGGCTGCACCAGCTCGCCGCCGGCATGGAGGACTGCCGGAAGGTCCGGGCCGCGGCGACGCGGCCGGGCCGGTTCATCGACGTGAAGTACCACAGCCTCACCAGTTCGCCGCACACGTACGTGCCCGAGCTGTTCCACCAGCTCGATCTGCCTTGGGGCCCTGAGGACGAGTCGCGGCTGGACGAGCAGCTGACGCGCACGGGCCAGGGCGGCGGCCGGGACGGGGTGCGCCGCCACGAGCACTCGCTGCTGGGCTACGGCATCGACCCCGCGGAGGTCGACCACGCGTTCGGCAGCGACTACATGCGCATCGCGGCGGGCTGACGCCCCGGGCGTTCCCCGTCTTGGTACGGTGCCTTGCGCCGCTTGGACAATGCGGCAGGAAGAAGGCCGGACCATGGACGCGCCAGAGGTCGCCCGCGCGACGACCGCCGCCGGGTCGATCGCCTCGTCGCTCGGCCTCGCGGCCGAGGACGCGGTGGTCGTGCACAACTCGAACAAGCTCACGCTGCGCCTGCTGCCCTGCGACGTCATCGCCCGGGTCGCCCCCGAGTCGGATCAGGTCGCGCACTTCGAGGTCGACCTCGCCGGGCGGCTCGCCGCGGCGGGGTGCCCGGTGGCGGCGCTCGATCCCCGCGCGGCGCCGCGCGTCCACGAGCGCGACGGCTTCAATGTGACACTGTGGACCCACTACGAGTCCGCGGCCGATGCGGTCCCGCCGTCCGACTACGCGGGCGCGCTCGCGCGCCTGCACGCCGGCATGAAGGGACTCGACGTCCCGACGCCGCATTTCACCGACCGCGTCGAGGAGGCGCAGCAGCTCATCCGCGACCGCGACCGCACCCCGGACCTCGTCGAAGAGGACCGGGAACTGCTGGGCGACACGCTGCGGAACCTGCGCCGGTCGATCACCGGCCGCGGCGCCGCCGAGCAGCTGCTGCACGGCGAGCCGCACCCGGGCAACCTGCTCGCCACCAAGGACGGACTGCTGTTCATCGATCTGGAGACGTGCTGCCGCGGGCCCGTGGAGTTCGACCTCGCCCATGCGCCCGACGAGGTCGCCGACCACTACCCGGGCGTCGACCACGACCTGCTGCGCGAGTGCCGGATCCTCATGCTGGCGATGGTCACCATGTGGCGCTGGGACCGGGGCGACCAGCTCCCGAACGGGCGTGCGCTCGCCGCCGAGTGGCTCGGCCAGATCCGGGCGGCGCTCGGACACGCCGCCTGAGGCACCGCCGCCGCGGCGGACCGGGTTCCGGTGCGCCGCGGCCGGGCGTTCGCCTCATTCGGCGACGATGACGCGCACCCCCTGCCCGAGGAACGGCTCGACCTGCTCGTCGGTCGCGCCGCCGTCGGTGATGAGGGTCCAGTCGCCGCCGAGGCGCGTCCAGGCGTGGAACGGGGCGACGCCGAGCTTGGAGCTGTCGGCGAGGACCACGACTTCGCCCGAGGAGCGGACCATGAGCTCCTTGAGGCGGGCCTGCTCGCGGTCGGCCTCGCAGATGCCGCGCTGAGCGTCCACGCCGTCGGCGCCGAGGAAGACCTTGTCGAAGGTCATGCGCTCCAGCGCGGCCTCGGTGATGGGCCCGACCATGCTGTCGCTCGTAGTGCGCAGGCGGCCGCCGAGGCATTCGACCACCACGTCGGGCGCGGAGGAGAGCGCCTGCATCGTGTGGAGCGCCGCGGTGACCACGGTGAGCGGGCCGCGGTCATGGACGGCGTGCGCGAGCTGGAGCACGGTGGACCCGCCGTCGAACAGCAGCACCTCGCCGTCGCCGATGAGCTCGGCCGCCTTCGCGCTGATCGCGCCCTTCTGGGCCGTCGACTCCTGGAGCCGTTCGCGCAGTGACGATTCCGGGTGCGCGACCGCGGGGATCGCGCCCCCGTAGGTGCGGGCGAGGCGGCCGTCCGCGTGGAGGCGCGCGAGGTCCCGGCGGATGGTCGAGGGGGAGATGTCGAACCGCTCAGCGAGGGCCTCCACGGACGCCAGGCCCGTCCGGGAGGCGAGTTCGACGATCAGCTCGCGGCGACCCGCGGCCGACAGTGGCTTTTCCATGCGTTCAGCGTACTCAACCGCCGACCACCAGAGTGCGCGAATCGCGCACCTGCTTGCGCGATTCGCGCAACATGGCGTAAGGTGTTGCGGACCGGGAGCATCCCGGCCCCTCACGCCGCGTCAAAGGAGACTGCCTTGGCATCCCGTACCGCCACACCGCCCCAACCCTTCGACCCCTACGCCCTCGACGCCGCGAACGTCCTGGAGCCCCCGCGCACCCTCCGCGGGCGCTTCCGCTACCTCGGCCCCGGACTCATCCTCTCGGCCGCCGTGGTCGGCTCCGGCGAGCTCATCACCACCACCGCCCTCGGCTCCCAGGCCGGCTTCGTCCTGTTCTGGCTCGTGATCGTCTCCACCGCCATCAAGGTCTGGGTCCAGGTCGAACTCGCCACGTGGTCGATCCTCACCGGCAAGACCGCCCTCCAGGGCTACGCCGAAGTGCGGCCGCGCACCTCCCGCGGCAGCTGGGTCACGGTGCTGTGGATCGTCATGGACTTCGCGAAGATCCTCCAGCGCGGCGGCATCATCGGCGGCGCCGCGGCCTGCCTGTCGATCATGTTCCCCGTGCTCGGCGAACCGCTGGGCCTGCCGTCCCTCGCGTTCTGGACCGGCGTCGTCCTCGTCGCGACCGTGACGCTCCTGGTCACCGGCAAGTACTCGATGATCGAGCGGCTGTCGGTCGTCTCGGTCGTGCTGTTCACGCTCATCACCGTCGCGCTGGCCCTCGGCCTGCCGCTCACGCCGTTCTCGTACTCCGCCGCCGACGTCCTCGACGGCCTGTCGTTCGCACTCCCGGTGGCCGCCATCGGCTTCGCGGTCGCGATGTTCGGCCTCACCGGCGTCGGCGCCGACGAGATGACCACCTACACCTACTGGGTCCTCGAGAAGGGCTACGGGCGCTGGACCGGACCCGACGACGGCTCCGAGGCGCGCGCCGAGCGGGCCGAGGGCTGGATCAGGGTCATGCGGCTCGACGCGCTCGTCTCCTGGCTCACCTGCACCGCCTGCACGCTGTCGTTCTACGTCATCGGCGCGGCCGTCCTGCACCCGCAGGGCCTGGTCCCGCAGGGCAACGAGATGATCTCCACCCTCTCGCGCATGTACACCGACCTGCTCGGCTCCTGGGCGCAGTGGCTGTTCCTCATCGGCGCGTTCTTCGTGCTGTGGTCGACCTTCGTCGCCTCCACCGCCTCGGTCCCGCGGCTGTGGACGAACACGCTGGGCATCCTGGGCTTCTTCGACTGGACGAACGTGCGCCTGCGCGAGCGCATCATCCGCGTGCTCACCGTCGGCTACCCCGTCATCTGGGCCGCGAGCTTCCTCATCGTGCAGTCGCCCGTCGTCATGGTCATGATCGGCGGCGTCGCCTCCGGCCTGTTCCTCATCGCCGTGGTCATCGCGGTCTGGGTCCTGCGCCGCGACGTGGACCGGCGCTACCGCCGCAGCCCCGTCTGGACCGTCATGCTGACGGTGTCGAGCATCGCGATCGCCCTCCTGGGGAGCTACACCGTCGCGACCATCTTCGGATTCACGGTCGGCTGAGAGGGAGCACATGCGAGTACTGGTCACCACACCGAGCTTCGGCGCGCAGTCGCCCGACCCGTGGACGGTCCTGGCCGACGCCGGGATCGAGGCGGTGCGCCCCGCCGCACCCCACCCGCTCGACGCCGCGACGCTCGCCCGCGAGGCCGAAGGCTGCGACGCGCTCATCGTCGGCCTGGACGACGTGCGCGGTGCCGTCCTCGCCTCGCCGACGCTCAAAGCGGTCGCCAAGCACGGCGTCGGCACCGACAACATCGACCTGGACGCCGCGGCGGCACAAGGGATCACGGTCCTCAACGCGCCCGGCGCCAACAGCGGCGGCGTCGCGGACCTGACCCTCGCGCTCATCCTCGCGGTCGCCCGGCGCCTGCCCGAAGCCGACGCCTCCTGCCGCGCCGGCGAATGGCGCCGATTCCCCGGCCTCGAACTCGCCGGCAAGACCCTCGCGATCCTCGGCTACGGCCGCATCGGCCGGGCCGTCGCCTCCCGCGCGAAGGCCTTCGGCCTCCAGGTCGTCGCCTACGACCCCTACCTGCCGCCCGAATCCTTCGGCGAGCACGTACGACGGGCCGACCTGGCCGAAGCCCTCGCCGCCGCCGACATCGTCTCGCTCCACCTGCCCGGCGGCGGGGCCCCGATCCTCGACCGCGCCGCCCTGGAGTCGCTGCGCGACGGCGCCATCGTCGTCAACGCCGCCCGCGGCGACCTCGTCGACGAGACCGCACTCGCCGCCATGCTCCACTCCGGACACATCGGCGGCGCGGCGCTCGACGCCACCGCCGTCGAACCGCTGCCCGCGGACAGCCCGCTGCTCACCGCCCCGAACCTCGTCCTGACCCCGCACATCGGCGCCCAGACCGACCTCGCCAACCGCGCCATGGGCACGGCCGTCGCCGAAGACGTGGTCCGCGTCCTGCGCGGTGAGAAGCCCCGAAACCCAGTGCCGCCCAAGGAAGGAACCACCGCATGACGACCGCACGGGCGATCGGCCCGGCCGTACTCGGCTCGATGACGTTCGCCGACACCGTGGACGAAGGCGCCGCGGCCGACATCCTCGACCTCGCCGCCGACGCGGGCGTCCGGATGATCGACACCGCCAACGCCTACGCCGGCGGCGAGACCGAACGGATGCTCGGCCGCCTCCTCGCCGCCGACCCCGACCGCTTCCTCATCGCCACCAAAGCCGGCATGCCGCACCCCGACGCCGACGACCGGCCCCTGCTCTCTCCCGGCGCACTCCGTTCGAGCCTGAAAGGCAGCCTCGAACGGCTCGGCCGCGACCGCGTCGACCTGTTCTACCTCCACCAGCCCGACCGCGACACCCCGCTCGAGCAGACCCTGACGACGATCGGCGAACTCCTCGCCGAGGGCGCCATCGGCGCCTACGGCGTCTCCAACTACGCCGCATGGCAGATCTCCCAGATCCAGGCGACCGCCGACCGCCTCGGCATCGCCCGCCCCGCCGTCGCTCAGCAGCTCTACAACCTCGTCGCCCGCGGCCTCGAATCCGAGTACGCCGAGTTCGCGCAGACCACCGGTCTGTCCACGATGGTCTACAACCCGCTCGGCGGCGGCCTGCTCGCCGGCCGCCACCGGTTCGAGCAGCGACCCGAGACGGGCCGCTTCGCCACCTCGCGGCTCGCCCCGATGTACACCGACCGGTACTGGAACGAGCAACTGTTCACCGCGATCGACGCCCTCGCGCGGATCGCCGCCGACGCCGACATGCCCCTGACCGAACTGTCGCTGCGCTGGCTGATCGGCAAGCCCGCCACCGCCGCAGTCCTGGTCGGCGGCTCCGCACCCGACCAGATCGCCGCCAACCTCGCCGCCCTCGCCAAGGGCCCGCTGCCCGCCGACGCGACCACCGCCTGCGACGAGGTGGGCCGGGCCCTGCGCGGCCCGATGCCCGCCTACAACCGATGAGGAGCAACCACATGCACCATTCGTCCTTTGTCGACACTCTCCGCGACGGCGGCACCGCCGTCGGCTACTGGACCGTGCTCGACGCACCCGTGGCGACCGAACGGGTCTCGATGACCGGCTACGACTACATCGGCATCGACGCGCAGCACGGCCTCATGGGCTACGACGGCGTCCTGCGCAACCTCATGGCCGTCGACGCCGGGCACCGCGCCGCGGGCGTCGTCCGCGTGGCGGCCAACGACCCCGTCGGCATCGGCCAGGCCCTCGACGCCGGCGCCCTCGGCGTGATCGTCCCGCTCGTCGACACCGCCGACGACGCGGCCGCGGCCGTCCGCGCCGCACGCTACTCCGGACGCCGCTCCTACGGCCCCATGCGATCCGGCCTGCGCGTCGGACCGCGCCCGGTCGAATCCGACCGCCAGGTCCTCGTCCTCGCCATGATCGAGACCGAGCAGGGCCTCGCCAACGTCGAGGACATCGCCCGGGTCGACGGCCTCGACGGCCTCTACATCGGACCCTCCGACCTCATGCTGGCCGTCGGCGGCGCCTACCCCGCCGACCCCGAGCACACCGACGCACTCGAAGCCGCCGTCGAACGCACCCGCGCCGCCGCCGAAGCGGCCGGAATCGTGCCCGCGATCCACACCCTCGACGGCGCGACCGCCCGCAAGCGCCTCCAGGCCGGGTTCCGCATGGTCACCATCGCCTCGGACCTGACCCACCTCGAAGCGGCGGCCCGGAGCCACCTCGCCGAAGCGAAGGCGTGAGGGCGATGCCGCACGTGGCGGTCGTCGCCGACGACATGACCGGGGCCGCCGACTGCGCGCTGGCCTTCGGCGAGGCCGGCTGGCGCGCGCACCTCGAACTCGGCGACGGCTGGACGCCGTTCCCCGGCGACGACGCCCATGCGGCGGCGGCGTTCTCGACCGACGCGCGAGCCTCCGCCGACGCGCGGGCCGCCACCGAACGCGCCGTGCGCGCCGCCCGCGCCGCCGGAGCGGACCGGATCTACCTCAAGGTCGACAGCACCGGCCGCGGCACGCTCGCGGACCAGATCGCCGGTGCGCGTGCGGCCCTTGACGATCCGCTCACCGTGATCTGCCCGGCCTTCCCGGCGGTCGGCAGGACGGTCGAGGCCGGACGCCTCCGCGTGGACGGCCGCGAGGCGACCGAAGGCGTGGCCGGGGCCGACCCGATCACGCCGCTGCGCTCGAGCGACCTCACGGTGCTGGTCCCCGGGGCACGGACCGCTCTTGCCGGCGCCACCGGAGCGCGGACCGCGGATCGGCTTCCCGCCGAACCGTCCGACTCGCCGATCGCGGACCGCCTTCTCGCGGATGACTCCGCCGCGCGAGAGGAGGACCGGTCGACCGACGGCGCCTCCGGGCCGCACGCCGACCGGCTCGTCGCCGGCGCCTCCGGGCCGCTGATTCTCGACGCGACGACCGAAGGGGACTTGGACCGGCTCGCCGTTCGGATCGCCGACCTCGAAGAGCGGCAACCGGTGCTGGCCGTCGGCTCGGCGGGACTGGCCCGCGCGCTCGCCCGCGTCTGGCACTCCGCGCCGCACGACGTGACCGTCCCGGCTCCCGGGACCGACCTGGTGGTCGTCTCCTCTCTCAACCCGGCGACCCGGGCCCAAGTGGCCCATGCCGAAGCCCATGGCGCCGTCCACGGCGAACTCGACGTCGAGCGCATGAGCGACGCCGAACTCGAAGCCGCCGTCGGCGACCTCCTACGGTCCGGCCGACCCGCCATCGCCTCGACCAGCGCCCCGGTCGCGGAGAAAACGAGCCTCGGCGGCAACGGCCCCGACCTCGCCACCGTCCCGCGAGGTAGCGCTGAACCCACCGAAGGCGTTGGGGCCCAACGGATCGCCCAGCGGCTCGGCGCCGCGGCCGCGCGGGCCGTCCTCGCCGAGCGTCCGGGCGTCGTCGGCTTCGTCGGCGGCGACGGCGCGAGCGCGGCGCTCACCGCGCTCGGCGAACCGCGCGCCCTCGTCGCCGGGCGGATCGCCCCGGGCGTCCCGCTTCTGCGCCTGCCCGTCACGGGCCTCGCCGCCTGGACGAAAGCGGGCGGATTCGGCCCGCCCACGCTGCTGACCGACCTCATCTTCCCCGTCCGCTGACCATCCACACAGGGAGACCAACACCATGGACCGCCTTCCCCGCCTTGCCATCACCCAGGGCGACGTCGCCGGCATCGGCCCCGAGATCATCGCCCGCACGCTCCTTGAGCACCCCGAGCTGCGCACGCGCTGCGTGCCGGTGGTCGTGGGCGACGCCGACGCCATGCGCCGTGGCGCGCGCCTGGCCGGACTCGACCCCGCCGCGGTGGCCGTGATCGACGACCCGGCCGACGCGGCGAACGACCCCGGTCTCATCGAGATCGTGCAGACCGGCCCGTCCCTCGGCGACATCCCCCTCGGCGAGCTGTCCCCGGCGGCCGGCGACGGCGCGTACCGCTTCGTCGTGCGCGCCTGCGACCTCGCGAAGCAGGACAAGGTCGACGGCATCGTCACGCCCCCGCTCAACAAGGCGGCCATGCACCTCGGCGGCCACCCGTACCCCGGCCACACCGAACTGCTCGCCCACGAGTTCGGGGTCGAGAACTTCTCCCTGGTCCTCGGCGCGGGCGACCTCTACCTGTTCCACCTCACCACGCACGTCTCGCTGCGCCGGGCCATCGACGACGTCACGGCCGAGCGCACCGACGACGTCATCGGCCTCGCCGCGGCCTTCGGCCGCGCCCTCGGCCGCGAGCACCCCCGGATCGGCCTCGCCGGACTCAACCCGCACGCGGGGGAGAACCGCCTCTTCGGCGACGAGGACGCCGACGTCCTCGCGCCCGCCGTGGCCCGCGCGCAGGCCCGCGGGATCGACGCCCACGGCCCGATCGCCGCCGACGCGCTGATCCCGCAGGCCGTGCGCGGCAAGTGGAACCTCGTCATCGCCTGCTACCACGACCAGGGCCACGCCCCGTTCAAGGCGGTCTACGGCGACGACGGCGTGAACATCACCGTCGGCCTGCCGGTCGTGCGGGTCTCCGTCGACCACGGGACGGCCTTCGACATCGCCGGCCAGGGCATCGCCCGCGAAGGCTCCCTCGTGCTCGCGATCGAGCGCGCCGCCGAACTCGCCCCGGGCTGGCACCACGTCTGGGCCGAGGCCCGGCGCGAGCAGGGCCGCACCCCCGCATAGCGGCCGGCATCCGGGACGGGACCGAACCCCGTGAGCCCCACCCGTTCGGCCCGTTCCGGAGCTGATGTGGCCGTTGGATACTTGACCGGTGACCGCACCCTCCCCGCCGCAGACCTCCAAAGCCGGCCTCGGCATGCTGCTGCTCGCCCTGCCCTGCGGCCTCGCCGCGTGGTACCTCCTCAAGCAGGGCAACGCCGAAGCCCACCTCATCGCCTGGGAGTGCTGGGGCGGCGAGTGCAGCACCGACGACCCCCGCGTCTTCCTGTTCATCGGCGGCATCGCGGCGAACATCGCCTGCTCGGTGCTCGCGATGCCGGTGCTGCGGATGATCGCCTTCGGCGGTGCCGTGGCCCTCGGCCCGCTCGCCGCGATCCGGGGCTGGCGGGAGGCCGTCGCCGGCGGCCTGCCCGCCGCGGAGGTCGCCGCCGAGATCAGGATCTGGAGCGTCGTGGCCGGCGTCGGCATCGTCATCGCCCTGCTCGGGCTGGTGCACGAACTGCGCGTGACCGCGGCCTTCTCCGCGCTGCTCGGCCGCGAGCGCGTCGAGGCCGCGCTGGAGGACTACCGGGACGCCGAGCCCGGCGGCGGCCTCGGCTCCGGGACCCTCGTCTTCCGCGACCGGACCGGCCACCGGCACCGCGTCGAGATCCGCGCCCGGCGGAGCTGGATGCGGACGCCGCTCACGGCGGTCTACCCTCCGCGCGATCCCGCCCGCGCCAGGGTCGCCCTGCCGTGGCTGCGCAAGATGCTCTCGGCGGAGTCCGCCGAGACGACGGCCGAGACCCGGACGCCCGCGGCCGCGTCATCGCTCGTGGTGGAACTCGAGCGCCTCACCGCCCTCCGCCGAGAAGGCCACCTCACCGAGGAGGAGTTCCGCCTCGCCAAGCGCCGCCTGCTCGAACCCTGAGGGACACCGCCCGTGGCGTCGCTCGCTTACCATGCAGGAGCGCACTGTTCGTTTCGGCTGATGTGGACCCCCGATGACCGGCGAAGGCCAGAGCTCGACTCCTCCCCGTCGAGGGAGCCGTCTGCCGCTCATCTTCGCCGTGACGATGGGACTGCTCCTGACAGTGCCGGTGGGCATCTGGATCTTCAGCGCGGTCGGCCCCGGAGTCGACACGACCGTCACCGAGTCGCCGTCCGGTGAGCCGGTGCCGCTGCGGGCGACGCTGCTGGACATCGATGCGAACTCGGAGTGCCCGGCCGTCATCTTCGCGGCCGAGTCGGCCGCGGTCGCGGACGCTCTGATCGAGGAGCACCCCTACGCCGCCGACCCGAGCGGCCTCTGGACCGAGGCGGTCGGGGCCGGAGCCTACGCCGCATGGGGCCTCATCGCCGAGTTCAGCCTCCAGAGCGACCTGCCGCAGCAGGTCACGGTCTTCGACGTTCGCGCCGAGGTGGCCGCCGAGAGCCCGCCGGTCGAAGGCGGCACGCTGATGACGCTGAGCGACTGCGCCGGTGAGGGCCACGAGCAGATGGGCCTCGTCCTCAACGCCCCCGAGCAGGGGCCGTTCCTGTACGAGGACGAACCCGGCAAGGTCTTGTCCGATGCGGAGTTCTTCGACCGGGAGTCGATCCCCGTCGCGGCGGGGGACAAGGCCACCGTCCGGCTCGAGGTGCTGCTCGACGGCGCCTACCCGGCGGGGGCGTACGAGTTCGACCTGGTGGTCGACTACGAAGTCGACGGCGAGGCCGCCTCCGTCGTGGTGGACGCCGGCGGCGAGCCGTTCCGGATCGCGACCGCGGGATGCTCCGCGCAGGTCGTCGAGCCGGTCGAGACCGTCGATCGGCCGCTGCCCTATCAAGTCCTCGACGGCGCCTGCTGAACGCCGCGCCGTGCCCCGCCGCCGAAGGATCGAGAAGCCATGATGTGGTTCGGCCGTAGCAGACAGGTCAGCGACCTCCGACGTGAAGTGCTGGTGCTCGTGAAGGAGCAGCAGCGGACCAACGACCTCCTGGCCGAGATCCTCGAGCACCAGCGCGAGTCCGAGGCCGACCGGGACATCGAGCCCTCCCTGCTGCGATCCAACTTCCACCTGGCGCACGGCGCCGTCATGCTCGCCGGAGCGAGCGTGGCGGTGGCGATCGTCGCCCTGGTCGCCGGGTTGCCCTTCTCGTGGCTGAAACTCGTCGCCGTCCTCTGTGCGGGCATCGCCACGCTGGTGCTGCTCGTGGGCGCGGCGTCCCAGTACCTTCAGGGCGGGGCGGCGCTGCGACGCGGCCGCGGTGCGGAAGGCAAGCGGCGCTGAGAAATCCGCCTATTCCTCCCACACGACTTCGGCGAGTTGGAGATGGAACTCCGTCTTGGACAGGTCCGCCTCCGCCGGAATGTTCCGCCCCAGCATCACGGCCGTGCGATCCGATTCGCCCGGCGGCAGCACCTCGGTCTCCAGCGTTACGAAGTCCTCGGCGCCCACCACGGCGCCGTCCGCGTCGCGGAGCACGGCGATGAGGACGGCGTCGATCGCGAAGTCGGCCGGCGAGTCGAAGCGGATCATCGCCGTGATGTCCTCCAGGTCGACGCCCGGCCGCCGGTCGATCGCGATGACCTCGATCTCGGTGAGCCCCGGGTCCCCGCCCTCGGCGTATGCGGCGCGCCGATGATCGGATTCGGGCGTGTACCAGCGGACCTCGGTCACGACGAACTCCACGCCGGGGTCGGTCTCGCAACCGTCGCAGGCGTCGGCGAGCCACCACTGGGCGAAGGCGCTCGATCCGGGGCTGACGAACGCGCCCCTCGTGAGCATGGCGGGCTCGACGCCGGACGGCCCGTCGACTCGAGCCTCAGCGGTGACCAGGGCGAAATGGTCGGGGTTCGCATTGACGAACTCCGCCGCCGCCCTCACCACCCTCGCCGGGCCGTCGAATCCGTCCTCCAGAACGGTGTTGAAACCGTGGTCGCCGAGCGACACCGACTCGGCACCGGGCATCGAGCCGTCGAAGCCGTCCCATCGGTCCAGGGGGATGAAGCCCTCCGGAGGGAGCATGTTGAGCCCGGGTTCGAGCTCGGCGGCCTCCGCCGAGTCCGCGGCGGGACCGGGAATCGCGTCGACCCCGTCGGTGAAGAGCCGTGAATCGATCGGCGCGACCGAGACGAGGACGGCGGCGCCGACGGCGATGACCGTGCCCGCCAGATACACCAGTGGCCAATGGGGTCTGATCGTCACCGCTCACCTCGCGCGCTGGAGAACTCTCTCGACGACCAGCATATTCGCGGCACCCCGATGCGCTGTCACCAAGCGGTAACATGGCATGGCGGCCGCATCGACCTCCCCCGAACGAAGGTGGCGCTTGAACACCATTGTGACGCAAGGTGAAAGAATGGTGCGCGGGTCGCTTGAGGCCTTGCGCCGCCCGCGAGTCGGCCGCCTGCTGGCCATCGCCTTCGTCCTCGCGACCGCGGCCGCCACCACCGTCACGGCCGTTCGCACGGCCGACGCCTGGTCGCAGGCCGAAGCGCCGCAACGCGCCGTCCGCGACTTCCTGCAAGCCTCGCTCGACGGCGACGTCGAGGCCGCCCTCGCGCTCGTCACCGACCCGGACCAGAACCGGAGCCTGCTCGTTCCCGAGGCGCTGGACGCCGACTGGGAGATCGACGGCCTCAGCCTGATCGAACCCGTTCGCAGCCTCGGCCCGGGCTCGAACGCCGAGTCGGCGACGGTCCGGGCGACCGTTCGCGGGCCGGAGGACACCGTGCTCTCCGCCGACTTCGCGCTGGTGGGCGGGGGCGGAGACTGGAAGGTCCTCGATCCGTTCGGCCGGGTCCGCGCCAGCCGCGCGCTCGTGCCGTACTTCGAGGTGAACGGGCACCGCCTCGAACTCTCCGAGTTCGATGACGAGGCCCTCGTGCTGCCGGTGCTGCCCGGCCTGTACACGTTCTTCTCCGAGGAGATCAGCGTCCTCGAACCGGCGCACGGCCCGCTGCTGCTCCTGGGGGACCAGGCCGTGGAGATCGGCTCGCAGACCCAGGGGGCCTACGGCGGCACCGCCCCGTTCGAACCGGCCTTCAAGCTGCGCGACGACATCGAAGAGCCGGTGCAGGAACACGTGGAGGCGTACCTCGAGGACTGCGCGGCGCGCGCGGGCGTCGAATGGCCGCCCGAGTGCCCGTTCGGCCTCGCCGCCTCCAGCCTCGACGAGAGGGTCGCCTACAGCGTCCTCGGCACCGTCACCTACGCCGATGCGGCCTGGACCGTCGCGGAGCACCCCGAAGCCGTGCTCACCGCCCCCGCGCCGCGTTTCGATCAGGGGCCGCTGCGGCTCACGTTCCGCAGCGAGGGAAGCCTGGAGACCGTCGTCCACGTCGTCTCCACCCACGGGTGGGACTACTACGGAATGCCCGAGACCGTCGAGTACGACCCGCCCGCCGAGTACGTCTTCAGCTGTCCGCTGTGGATTCTCGATCTCCAGGTCCAGATCACCGGGGACGGCGGCTTCGCGATCGCGCCCGTCCCCGAACCTCCGGAGGACGAGTGGTCGATCCACACCGCCGATCCCGGTACTAAGTGCTGGTGACCTCGTCGACCGCCTCGGCCGCGCGCATGAACCGCGAGCGGCGCACGATCGAGGTGAGGATCGCGCCGACGGCCATGGCGACCATGATCGAGCCGATCATCACCTCGAAGTTCGGGCCCGCGATCCACGCCGCGAGCATGCCCAGCCCTACCGCGTACACCGACCACAGGACCGCCCCGAGGGCTGCCATCCGCACGTACGGGACCCCGGTCGAGCCGGCCGCCAGCCAGGCCAGGCCCGTGCGGCCGGCGGGCAGGAACCGCGCCACCACCGTCGCGCGGTAGGGATGCGCGACCATCGCCTGCTGTGCCGCGCCTTCGACCCGGACCGCCGTCCGGGCGATCAGGCTCTTGAGCACGCGCGGCCCGCGCCTGCGCCGCCCGGTGCGCAGGGCCTTGAACGCCTGGTACCCCAGGAACTCGCTGAGCCACGACGCGCCCGCCGCTCCGGCCAGCACCAGCGCGATCAGCACCGGATCGCCGAAGACGAGGCCCACGGCGGTGGTCACGAAGGCCGAACTCGGCATCATCGGTATGAAGA
This sequence comes from Glycomyces harbinensis, assembly GCF_900101745.1. GTDB lineage: Bacteria > Actinomycetota > Actinomycetes > Mycobacteriales > Micromonosporaceae > Glycomyces > Glycomyces harbinensis. Next base: position 147,710 of record NZ_FNAD01000014.1, read on the forward strand.
AGTCCGCGAGCACCACGCCGATGATGGCGAGCATCGCCCAGAAGAAGACCATGACGTCCCTAGTTCTCGGAGGTTCTCCGGGAGCGCAGACCGGCTCCCGTTCAGGTGTGGCATCACTGGACGTCTCAGTGGATCCGCACCCGCATCGGGCGCGTCCCCGACGCACCCCTGGAGCCTCTCATCCCCGCCGCCGCGCGCGGCGGCGGGCTAGGCGTCACCCGTTGCCGAAGCGCTCCGCGCTGCGCGCCTTCGCCTTGGCCGCCTCGACCTCCCGGTCGCGCGGCGGCGCCGCGGTCACCAGGGAGTCCAGGAGCTCCTGGGTGGCGGCGGCGACCGCCGCGACCGCCTTGTCGAAGGCCGCCTGGTTCGCCTGGGAGGGCTTCGTTGAGCCGCCGACCTTGCGGACGTACTGGAGCGCCGCCGCGGCGACCTCCTCGCTGGTGGCGGGCGGTTCGAGGTTGTTCAGGTTCTGAATGCTTCGGCACATGCCTCCAGGGTCGCACAGCGGTGCGACAACCGGGACATTCCCCGATCCCGGCGGACCGCTCAGACGTCCGGCAGGTGCCTGGCGACGATCGCGGCGGCGGCCGGGGTCGGCACCGCGCCGAAGCCCAGGCCTCGGTCGGGGCCGAGCCGCGAGGCGCAGAACGCGTCGGCGACGTCGGCGGGCGCGTGCCGGACGAGCAGCGACGCCTGCAGCGCGAGGCCGAGGTCCTCGGTGAGGCGCCGCGCCCCCGCGGGTTCGACGCCCGCGGCGAGGGTCCGCTCGATCCGCCCCAGGTGCGCGGCGAGACGGGCGTCCGCGGCGGCCGCCGGTGCGATCTCGGCCAGGAACGCCTCGGCCGCTTCGGGGGCGGTAGCGAGCGCGCGCAGCACGTCGAGGCAGATGACGTTCCCCGAACCCTCCCAAATGGACAACAGCGGCTGCTCGCGGTAGCGCCGCGCCAGCGGCGCCTCCTCGATGTAGCCGTTGCCGCCCAGGCACTCCAGGGCTTCGGCGGCGTGCGCGGGACCCCGCTTGCACACCCAGTACTTGGCGACGGCGGTCGCCAGGCGCCGGAACGGGGCGTCGGCGGGCGTGTCGTAGGCCGCGGCCAGGCGCATCATGGTCGCGCTGGCCGCCTCGGACTCCACGCACAGGTCGGCGAGTACCTGCGTCATGAGCGGCTGGTCGACCAGGCGCGCGCCGAACGCGCTGCGGTGCGCGGCGTGCCAGGCGGCCTCGGCGCTGCTCTGGCGCATCCCGCCCGCGGTGGCGATGACGCAGTCGAGCCGGGTGTGGTTGACCATCTCGATGATGGTGGCGACGCCGCGGCCCTCGTCGCCCACGCGGTGCGCGAGGGCGTCGTGCAGTTCGATCTCGGCCGAGGCGTTCGAGCGGTTCCCGAGCTTGTCCTTCAAGCGCTGCAACCGGATCGCGTTGCGCGTGCCGTCGGGGAGGACCCGCGGCAGCAGGAAGCAGGTGAGGCCGCCGGGCGCCTGTGCGAGCACCAGGAACGCGTCGTTCATCGGCGCCGAGCAGAACCACTTGTGGCCGCGCAGCGCGTACATGCCGTCGGCCGTGGGCGTCGCGGCGGTGGTGTTGGCGCGCACGTCCGACCCGCCCTGCTTCTCGGTCATCGCCATGCCGACGAGCACGCCCGCCTTCGTCTGCGGCGGCCGCAGCCCCGGGTCGTACTCGGCGGCGGTGATGCGCGGCTCCCACTCGGCCGCCAGCTCGGGCGCCTTGCGCAGCGCGGGGACGGCGGCGTAGGTCATCGAGATCGGGCAGCAGTGCCCCGGCTCGATCTGGGCGAGCATCGACATCAGCACCGCCCTCGCCGCGTGGGCCCCCGGTCTCGGCTCGGCCCAAGGCGTCGCGTGGGCGCCGTACTCGACGGCCAGGCCCATGAAGCGGTGCCACGACGGGTGGAAGTCGACCTCGTCAACGCGGTTCCCGTACCGGTCGTGGGTGCGCAGCACCGGCGGGTACCGGTGGGCCTCCTCGGCCGCGCGCGCCGACTCCGCGGTCGCGAGGACGCCCCCGAGCCGCCGGGCCCGGTCGCCGATCCATCCGGCGCCCGACCGCTCGGCGGCCTCCCGCAGCGGCGCGTTCGCGTCGAACAGGTTCCGGTCCACCAGCGGCGGCTGGTTGAGGACGGCGTGGGTGTCGGCGGCTGCGGTCATCGCGCACTCCCTGGATCGGCGGATCCCACATCGTAGTGCCGCAGGGGCCCGAAAGGCCAACGCCCGCCCGAACCGCCGTGCGCCGCAATCGGTCTAGCGCCGCCGGGCCCGCAGGACCGTGTCGTGGGTGTGGTGCGTGCCCTCGGGCGGCGGCGTGACGCGCGGGCGGGTCTCGTTGACGACGATCGCCCATTCGCGGCCGAGGAACCGGGCGATGTCGGCGGGGTGGAGGTAGTCGTCGAAGTCGAAGCCGTGGTTCTCGCCGGAGTCCGGCGGCGCGGCGTGCCCGACGACCAGCAGGGTGCCTCCGGGCGCTACGGCGTCGAGCAGGCCGCGGACGGTGCACGAGCCGCCCGAGCGCAGGATCGGGTAGTACTGGGCCGAGACCAGGTCGAACGAGCCGACCGGGGGAGGAGCGGCCGCGAGGTCGCCCTGCGACCAGCTGACGCGGTCGGCGAGGTGCGCTCCGGCCGCGGCGGCCCGGTCGAGGGCGACGCGGGACAGGTCCACCGCGGTGACGTTCCAGCCCTGTTCGGCGAGCCAGATCGCGTCGCCGCCCTCACCGCAGCCGATGTCGAGCGCCTGCCCCGGCGTCAGGCCGCTCACCTCGGCCACGAGCACGCCGTTGGGCCTGCCGCTGAACAGTTGATCGCGGCTCTCGTACCGCTCGTCCCAGAATCGCGCGTCCATGGCGTCCCGCCTTCCCTCGTCGACTCGACAATGCCGCAAACCGAGGCGATCTGGCAAGTTTTCTTGCCGGAACGGCAATTCGACACTCGTTCGGGCCGCGCGAAGGCCGTCGAGCCGAGAGCGGTCGCTAACGTGCTTCGAACGGGGCTTCCGTGGATCGGTAGAGCAGGTGCTGCTCGATCACGCCGTAGACCACGAGTGCGGCGAGCGCGATGCCGGTCACCACCATCGCGCCCGGGACGGTGATGGCGGGGGCGAGGATCGCCGCGCCGACGGCGATCGCGGCGGTGACGAACTTGGCCGCCACATGGCCGGCGGCGATCCCGCGTTCGCTCACCGACTCGATCAGCAACGTCGTGACGAGGAAGACCGCGACGGCGACCGCGGGAACGAGGGCGACCGTGCGGTCGCTGAGGTGGACGTGCGCGGGATCGGTGATCCGCGCGACCGCCAGTGCGATGCCGGCCCCGAGCGCGGCGACCGACGCGAACACCGCGTAGTGCGCGTACGCCCACACAAAGACGGTGACCGGTCCGCGGTCGAAGGCGTGGCCGCCGCTGAAGTCGAAGTAGATCCACCACATCGAGAACACGACGACGAGCCCGGCGGCGGCGAGGGTGAGCAGCGGCGCGGTGTCGAAGTCGAGCCCGGAGTCGACGGCGCCGGAGACCGCGATCGTCGCCGCGGCGACGGCCTCGCCGAGGACGATGATCGTGAACAGGCCGTAGCGCTCCTTGAGGTGGCCCCAGTGCCCGCCCAGCCGCGGGTTCCAGCGGGCGATGAGCGGAATCGCGAGATCGACGGCGAACCAGGCGATCCACGCCTCGACGCGCCATTCCATGGGGACGAGGAGGAACGCGACCCAGCCCACCTGGACGAGCGTGGTGAGCACGATGATCCGGCCCGCGAGCGGGCGCATCACCGGATCGCCGGCGCGGTAGACCCTGGCCCACTGGACGACGTACGCCAACCGCATGACCACATAGGAGACGACGAAGATGCGGAAGTCAAGGTGCGCGGCCTGCGGGACGCCGGCCGCGAGGCCGAGCGACCCGGCGATCATGACCATCATGAGCAGGCGGTAGGGCACGTCGTCGGTGTCGAAGAAGTTCGCGAACCACGTGAACGAGACCCAGATCCACCAGATCGCGGCGAACGCGAAGACGTAACCGAGGAGGCCTTCTCCCAAGTGGCCCTCGGCGGCCGCGTGCTCGAACTGGGAGGCGGTCTGCGCGACGGCGACGACGAATGAGAGGTCGAAGAACAGCTCGAGCCAGGTGGCCTGCCGATGGCCCTCGGTGTGGTCGCGGGTCGCGATCGGCACCCGCCAGCGTTTCGCCTCCACCATGACGCTTCCTCCCTTGAGGCCACGAGGTCAGCGCACAGTATCGCCCTCGCCGACCGGGCCCGCCGCCGGATCGGCTCACCAGGCGGCGTTCGCGTCGTTCTGGGCCTCGCCGATCGCCTCGCGGATCTCGGCTTCGAGGCCGCGTCGCCCTTCGTCGCCGAACAGGGAGGTGCGCATGAACGTGAGGGTCCGCAACCGCCCGTACCGGTCCACCGTGGCGCGGCACAGGCCGCTGTCGGAGTAGGCCTCGCACCGGTACGAACCGCCCGCGTTCGCGCCCGTGCCGATCTGGGGGAACGAGTCGTGCAGGCCCAGTTCCTTCGCGCGGGCCCACCGCTGTTTCTCGGCGGCCACCCAGGCGCGCACGACGGCGGTCCCGATCGACTTGCCGCCCATGCGCTCCACGCCGCGCATCAGTTCGAGCGCGCGCAGCGTGCCGTCGAGCCGGAGCGTCACCGCCGCCGCCGACTCCGCGTCGCGGGCGGTGAACTCGGGCTGCGGCGCCGGGCGCTCCTGCTCGGCCGCACCGGCGCCGACCAGCGTCCTGGACGCCTTCTCGACGGTCCGCTCGGCTCGCGCGCGAAAGCCCGGGTGCATCTTGGCGATCTCGCGGATGACGAGGTGCTGCGCGGTGAGGATCTGCCGCGGTTTGATCCCGCCGGGCGGCCCCCCTTGCGCGGACGAGCGGAGCACCCGGCTCACCCCTCCCGCGTACTGCGGGTGCCGGGCGGCGACCTGCTCGATGAGGTCCTCCAGCTCGTCGTCGGAGGGGTGCCTGCCGAGATGGTGGGCCAGCGCGAGGTCGTACACGCGGTTCACGGTGTCGCGGTAGGCGAGGCGTTCGTCGTCGGGCAGTCTCCGGTACGCGACGCGGGCATCGCGGTCGCCGGTCTGGATGTACGAGGCGAGCGCCGCCGGGCCGGGCACGGGTCGGGGCATCGGCGTCCTTGTTCTGGGCGGGTCACCGCTGGGGCGACGGTCGAACGGTCGGGCGAGTGTGGTCGCTCGGAATCCCGATGAGTGTACGAGACGGCGGCCAGCCGGCCGGGGGACCGAATCACGGGTCCCCTTGCCGGACAGGGCCTCAGCGAGGAGTGCCGATGCGAACGGCGGCGGTCCAGTCGTGCAGCCACTGCGGGATCACGAGCGAGTCGGGGAAGCCGCCGGCGAGCCGTTCGAGCTCGTCGTGGTCGACCGATCCGCCGCCGCGCTTGAGGAACCGGGTCCGCACATGGGCCTGGGCGTACACGGTCTCGCCGGACCGGAACGTCTGCTCGATGAAGCCCCAGCGGTCGTCGAAGCCGATGACCCGCGTGTGGACCTCGAACCGCTGCCACGGCTGGAGCGACTTGCGGTAGGTGATCGTCTGCCCGGCCACGACCGGGTACCAGCCCTGGCTGCGGATCTTCGCCCAGAACCCCGAGCGGAGCAGCAGGTCCAGGCGGCCGACGTCCATGATCGTCAGGTACTTGCCGTTGGTCATGTGCCCCAGCGGATCGAGGTCGGTGGGGACCACCCGGAACGGGGTCACGGCCGTGTCCCAGATTTCGATCGGGTCCCGGCGCCGCGACCTGAGCCAGAGCCCCAGCAGGCGGAAGTAGAGGTTCATCGGCGCACCACCGAACATCGGAGACAACAAGTTACTTGAGAGTAGCAAACGGTCCCGGCCGCGGACCGCCCGGCGGCCGGACCGGGACGCCCGATCAGGCCTCCTCGGCCAGGTGGGCGCGGATGCCCTCGACGACGAGGGCGTGGTCGTCCATCGACGACAGGCCGGAGGCGGTCGCCGCCGCGACCACGCCGACGCCGCGCACGCGGATCGGGAAGGAGCCGCCGGTGACCGCGTACTCGGGACCGAGCCAGCCGGTGGCCATGGGATCGACGCCCTTGGCGGTCATCCGCTCCTTCGCCAGCGCGCTGCTGGACTCCAGGCGCAGGACGACCGCGGACTTGCGGGCGATCCACGACTCCTGGTCGGGCGCGCTCCCCGGCAGGGCCGCGCGGAACAGGATCAGGCCGGGGCGGCGGATGTCGATGCCGACCTCGTGCCCGGCCTCCTTGGCGATCGCGGTGATGCGCGAGCCCAGCCGCCACGCGGCGTCGTGGTCGAACGAGGGGAAGACCAGCTCCGCCTCCTGGCGTTCGAGCTCGGTGATCAGGTCGGTCATCGGTGCACGTCCTTCGCGTCGGGGCGGCCGGCGCGCTCGACGCGTCGGCCGCCTCAAAGATACGGAGTCGCGCCGCGGCGGGCACCGCGAACGCGTGGGCGACCCTACACCGGGACCTGCTCGCGGGTCTCGGCCTCGTCGACCGTGGCGCGGTAGCGCGCGCTGAGCCGGCGGTACTGCGGGGAGAGCATCGCGACGACGCCGAGCGCGATGCATCCGAGCCCCGCCAGGAGCAGCAGCAGCGCGATGCCGCGCGCGTCGCCGGTGCCCAGCAGCCACTCCCATTGCCGCTGACCGGCATCGGTCCGCATGTACGGGATGACCACCAGCTCGGCGAGCGGCGCGATCATCAGTGCGGTGATCGGCGCGGCGGCGGCCTCGAACGTCATCGCGAAGCCGAACACGCGGCCCTGCTTCTCGTAGGGCACGACGCGCTGGATGACCGTCTGCTCGGCGGCCTCGGCCGCGGGCATCAGCGCCATGAACAGCCAGACGCCGACGATGTACAGCCAGCCCAGTTCGCGGATCGTCGAGATCGCGCCCGCGAAGCCGAGGGCGACGACCACGATCAGGATGGTGCGGATCGGGTTCTTCCCGACCCCCTTCTTGGCGACGACGGCGCCGCCGACGATGAAGCCCGTCGAGGCCAGCGCGAACACGAAGCCCCAGCCCTCCACGCCGTACATGTCGATGCCGTACGGGTCCATGACCGCCATGGCGACGCCGCTGAACAGGTTGTTGAGCATCGTGAACAGGACCAGCGCGAGCAGGCCCGGTACCGCCCGCACCGCGAGCCACCCGCCGCGGACGTCCACCAGGGCGGTCGTCGTCTCCGACCCGGCGGCCCGCTCTTCGGGGATGCGCAGCGGCACGAGGTGCACGAGGGTCAGCGCGAGCGCGACGATGCCGATCAGGAGCGTCCACCCCATGCCCAGGAAGCCGACCGACAGGCCGCTGAAGACGCTCGTCACCAGCATCGCGACCCCTTGGACGGCGCCGACCATGCCGTTCGCGTTCCCGTGCCGCTCTTCGGGCACCAGCAGCGTGACGGTGGTCGACAGGGCGATGCCCCGCAGCTGCTCCACCACCGACCCGGCGAGCAGGACCACGGCGAAGATCCAGAACCAGGGCAGTCCGAGGTCCGCGATCCGTTCCTCGCCGACGGCGATGAAGAACAGCGCGTCGAGGACGAAGACCGCGAGGGCGGCGAGGGTCGCCCACACCATGACGGCCTTCTTGCGGAACCGGTCGACCAGCGTCCCGAAGAGCATGCTGAACAGCGAAATGAAGATCATGTACGACGCGCCGATGACGCCGGTGGCGATCACGTTGCGCGTCTCGACGTAGATCCAGAACGTCAGCGCGAACCACAGGAAGCTCGTCGTGACGTTGGCGACCGCGGTGTTCACCAGCACGTGGAGGAAGGTCCGGAAGCCGTCCCGGGGGACCGTCCTGCTGGGTCCGGCGGCACCGTCCGGGGGCGTCTGGGTCATCACGGTCGTCCTTTCAAGGGGTTCGGCTCCCGGTCCCGCCGCGGGCCCGGTTCCTCAAGATCGTCTTTCCCGATATGACCGCGCGGGGGCGCGGAACTCATCGGTCGCGGCGCCGGTAACCCCGGCTGGCCGCGGCGCCGCGTCAGATAGGCGGTCTCGGCGGTGTTGCCCGCCAGTTCGATCGCCCGGTCGTAGGCCGCGCGCGAGAGCGCGCTGCGGCCCAGTCGGCGCAGCAGGTCGGCGCGGGTCGCGTGGTAGGCGTGGTAGCCGTCGAGCGGCAGGCGGTCCACGATCGCGAGCGCCGCCTCCGGGCCGTCGACCTCGGCGACCGCGACGGCCCGGTTGAGGGCGACGATCGGGGAGGGGTCGAGGCGCACGAGCAGGTCGTAGAGGGCCAGGATCTGCGACCAGTCGGTGTCGCGCATGTCGAGCGCGGAGGTGTGGACGGCGTTGACCGCCGCGAGGATCTGGTACCGGCCCGGGGCTGCTCCGGAGGCCAGGCGCTCGCGAACCAGCCGGTGCCCTTCGGCGATGAGCGCCGCGTCCCAGGCCCCGCGGTCCTGCTCGCCGAGGGGGACCAGTTCGCCGCTCGCCGAGACGCGGGCGGTGCGGCGGGCCTCGGTGAGGAGCATCAGCGCGAGCAGCCCGGCCGCCTCGCCGTCCGCCGGCATGAGGTCGCGGATCAGGCGGGCGAGCCGGATCGCCTCGGCGGTCAGATCGCGGCGCACCGGATCGGCGTCGGGCCCGGTCGCCAGGTAGCCCTCGTTGAAGACGAGGAAGAGGACGGCGAGCACGCCGGAGACGCGGGCGGGGAGGTCCGTCGCGGACGGCACCCGGTACGGGATGCGGGCCGCTTTGATCTTGGCCTTCGCGCGGGTGATCCGCTGCCCCATGGCGCTCTCCTGCACCAGGAACGCACGGGCGATCTCGGGCACGGTCAGTCCGCCGACCATGCGCAGCGTCAGCGCCACGCGGGTCTCCGTCGCGAGCGCGGGGTGGCAGCAGGTGAAGATCAGCCGGAGCCGCTCGTCCTCGATGGCGCCGTGCGGTTCGGGCGTGTCGCCGTACATCGCCTGCGCCTCCTCCTGCTTGCCGCCGCGTTTGCGCTCGCGCCGGATCCGGTCGACGGCCTTGCGGTTGGCGGTGGTCGTGAGCCAGGCGCCGGGGGCGGGCGGCACGCCGTCGCCCGGCCACCGCTCGACGGCGGTCGCGAACGCCTCGGCGGCCGCCTCTTCGGCGATGTCGAGGTCGCCGAACCGCTTGGTGAGGGAGGCGACGATCCGGGCCCACTCCTCGCGGTGGACCCGGGCGATCGCCTCTCGGATGTCGGCCGCGTTCACAGGAAGGGCCGCACTTCGACCCTCCGGTTGCACGCCTTCGACCCCTCGGCGGCGAGTTCGAGCGCGACGTCGAGGTCGGGGGCCTCGATGACCCAGAACCCCGCGAGGAACTCCTTCGACTCCAGGAAGGGCCCGTCGGTGAACACGGCGTCGGCGCCCCGGCCGTCGATGACGGTGGCCGAGTCCGGCGACGCGAGGCCGCCGGCGAAGACCCAGTGGCCCTCGGCCTTGAGGACGTCGTTGTACGCGTTGATGTCGGCCATCTCGGCCTCGGTGGCGGAGTTGGTCCTGTGGTCGATCACGGAGACCAGGTACTGCATCGCTGCTCCTGCGGTGTGAAGGCGCCCTTGGCGTCGGCGCGGCGGATCGGCGGTCATGCTCCGGCGTATTCGGGGCGCCCGCCGGGCCGGTAGACCCCGATCGCGATCCCCTCCGGTGTGGACCGCGACGCGACGAGGTCGAGCGCGGCGTCCGGGCCGGCGTCGGGGAACAGCCGCACGCCCTGGCCGACGACCACAGGATAGGTGAACAGGGTGATCTCGTCGACCAGGCCTTGGGCGAGGAGCCAGCGGACCAGGACGCCGCTGCCGTGCACCTGGAGCTCGCCCTCCGACCCGGCTTTCAGCGCGCGGACGGCGTCGGCGGTGTCGCCGGTGAGGACCGTCGTGTTCGCCCAGGGCGGTTCGGTGAGCGTGGTCGAGGCGACGTACTTGGGCCGCCGGTGCAGCGGGCCGGCGATGGGGTTGTCCTCGAAATCGGGCATGGCGCCCCACGAGCCGGCGAAGATCTCGTAGGTCCGCCGTCCGAACAGGAACGCGTCGGCGCGCCCGAAGACCTCGCCGAGGTACGACTCGGCCTCGCCGCCGAACAGCGGCAGGGCCCATCCGCCGCGTTCGAACCCGCCCCTGCGGTCCTCCTCGGACCCGCCGAGGCCCTGCATCACGCCGTCGACGGAGACGTGGGTAATGGTCGTGAGTTTCATGGTCGCGGTTCCCTTCTGGGGGAGGGCGCCCGTTGACGCCCTCTCACCACTACCACGAACCGCTCGGCCCGGATCCGACAGATTCCGGGACCGGATTTCAGATTTCTTTTCGCGCCCGCTCGACGGCGGCCGGCCGCAGCTGCGCCTCGCGGACCCGCGCGACGTCCAGTTTCACGGACCGGTCGAAGGAGTAGACGCCGTTCTGCTCCTGGAAGACGTCGGTCAGCTGCGTGTAGCAGTAGCCGAACATCAGCGGGTCGTCCAGCAGCACGCCGGTGAGTCCCGCGAACCGCCGGTGGAACTCCTCCTCGGACTCGGGGGCCTTGCCGTAGCCCCACGAGCTGTCGCCGCCGCGGTCGTCGAAGGACTCGTTGGCCGTGGCGTCGGGGCGCCACCAGATGCCGCCGAACTCGCTGCAGAACCACGGCTGCCCGGAGTAGCGCACCGAGATCGGGGCGTCGCCGTCGTGCTGCACGTTGGTGTGCGGCCGGTCCTCTGCGAGCCCGGCCATCTCGGCGGCGAACTCGCCGGGGTCCTGCGTGTAGTTGTGCGAGTCCCAGACGTCCGACTCGAGGACGCGGTGCGAGTAGCCCGAGGCGTCCAGTACGGGCCTGGACGTGTCCATCGCCTTGGCGGCCAGGAACATCGCCCGCGTGACGTCGTCGAGGACCTGCGTCCGGTCGGTGAGCGGCTGGTGGGTCTCGTTGAGCCCGCACCAGCCGATGATCGACGGGTGGGAGTAGTCGCGTTCGAGCGCTTCGAGCCACTGGCCGATGAAGCCGGGCGTCGGACGCTGGTACTCGCCGCGCACGGCGCCCTGCTCGACGGCGCCCCAGTCGCCGAACTCGCCCCAGCACAGGTAGCCGAGGCGGTCGGCGTGGAAGAGGAAGCGCTCCTCGAACACCTTCTGGTGCAGGCGGGCCCCGTTGAACCCGGCCGCGATCGACAGTTCGATGTCGCGCGCCAGGGCCTCGTCGCTCGGCGCGGTCATGAGGCCGTCGGGGTAGTAGCCCTGGTCGAGGACGAGCCGCTGGAAGACCGGGCGGCCGTTGACGAGGACGGCCTTGCCGTCGATGCTCACCGAGCGCAGCCCGGCGTACGTCTCGACCGCGTCGACGACCTCGCCTGAGCCGTCGCGCAGCACGACGGCGACGTCGTACAGGTGCGGGTCCCCGGTGTCCCACAGCCGCACGCGGTCCGCGGGCAGCGTCAGGGTGAGCCGGGGCGACAGGTCGAGGTCGGCGCGGATGCTCGCCTCCACGACCACCCCCGCGCCGTCCCGCACGGTCGCGGCGAGCGTCCATCCGGCCCGGTCGCCGACCCGGCCGGTGTTCGCGCGCCGCAGCGGCTGCTCCAGGTGGAACGCCGAGCCGGCCACGTCGGGCGTGAGGCGCGGTCGGGCGAGCGACACGTCGGCGACCGGCTCGGCCCAGACGGTCTGCCAGATCCCGGTGGTCCGGGTGTAGAGGCACTCGTAGTTGTCGTAGCGCGTGGACTGCTTGCCCCTGGCCTGGGGCTCGTCGCGGCTGTCGCGCGCCCGCACCACGACCGCGGCGGTGCCGCTCAGGTGCCCGAGGTCGACGGTGAACGGGGTGAACCCGCCGCTGTGGCGCCCGACCTCCCGGCCGTCGACCCAGACGGTGGCGTCGTGGTCGACGGCGCCGAAGTGCAGCAGGGTGCGCCGCCCCGCCCACGACTCGGGGACGGTGAACTCGCGCCGGTACCACACGGCGTGCAGGAAGTCGGTGTCCTCCACACCGGACAGTGCCGACTCGGGGCAGAAGGGGACGGTGATCGTCCCCTCCAGCCGCCGTTCGCGCAGGCCGCGTTCGAGGCCGGTGTCCGCCCGGTCGATCTCGAACTCCCACGGGCCGTTCAGGTTCAGCCAGTCGGGGCGGACCATCGAGGGGCGCGGGTATTCGGGGCGCGGGACCTCGCCCGGCGCGGTGGTGCCTCGCTGCGTCACTGGGCGGTCTCCTCTGTCGCTCGATCGCGTCGCGGTCCGCGGCCTCGGCTCGGCAAGGGCTTTCTCCGCGGTCCGACGGTCAACATAGTGAACGTTCATCCCTGTGTCAAGATGGACGTCAGTCGAGAAGGGAGGCGAGCCGATGACGGAGCGTCCGAGCGGCCCGCGGCGGCCGACGATCCGAGAGGTCGCGCGCCTCGCGGGCGTGTCGCACCAGACCGTCTCGCGCTACCTCCGGTCCAGGGAGGGGCTCAAGCCCGCCACCCTCGAACGCATCGACGCGGCCGTCCTCGAACTCGACTACCGCCCGAACCTGCTCGCGAGGTCCATGCGCACCAAGCGGACCGGGCGTATCGCGGTGCTCATGCCGAACATGGTGAACAATCCCGCGCGCATGATCCACGGCGCGGCCGGCGCGGCCCACGAGGCCGGGTTCACCGTCGAGGTCGTCGCCCCCGAGGGCGGCGCCGAGGAGCGCACGGCGCGCCTGCTCGAACTCGCCGACTCCGGGCAGGTCGAGGGCATCCTGGCACTGGCCCCGATCCTGCCCTCGGTCGAGGCGCGGCTGCCCGCGGACGCCGCGGTCGTCGTCTCCGCCGACTTCGACGACAAGATGCGCGGCCTGGGCGAGCTGTCCCAGGCCGAGCCGGTGTACGAGCTGGTGGCGGGCCTGGCCGAACTCGGCCACCGGCGCCTGTTCCACGTCTCGGGGAACCTCGAGTTCGCCTCGGCCCGGGCCCGCAAGGCCGCCTACCTCGACGCCGTCGAGCGCCTCGGCCTCGAATCGGCCGGCGTCCACGACGGCGACTACAGCGGCGAGGCCGGCGTCGAGGCCATGCGCGCGCTCCCGGCCGGGCGCCTGCCGACCGCCGTGGTCGCCGCCAGCGACGGCATCGCCGCCGGGGTCGTCCGCGGCGCGAGGGACCGCGGCCTGGAGGTGCCGCGCGACCTCAGCGTCACCGGCTGGGACGACCTCGAGATCGGCCGGTACATGCCGCCCTCGCTCACCACGGTCCACGTCGACCTCCAGGGCCTGGGCCGCCGCGCGATGGCGCGCCTGGTCAAGGAGCTCTCCGGCGTCGAGCTCGCGCCGCCGACGCGGCCGCTCAACCAGGTGATCTGGCGCGAGTCGACCAGCGTGGCGCGCCGGACCTGACGCCCGTTCCGGATTTCGGACGACGTATTGACATATGGGTGGATGTTCACTAGCTTCGACGGCACGCAATAGTGAACGATCACTAAATGTCGATCCGAAGGAGTGTCGATGTCTGATCGCCCTCGTACCCGTACCCTCCGGCGAAGGCCGTCGCCATGACCGCGACCGACGAACTGCGCGGCCTCCGCGATTCCCGCGCCAAGTCCAAGCCGCAGAACAAGGCCGCGTTCTGGTTCCTGCTCCCGTGGTTCCTCGGCCTGTTCGCCGTCACCCTCGGGCCCATGGCCGCCTCGCTCTACCTGAGCTTCACGAAGTACAACCTGCTGCAACCGCCCGAGTTCATCGGCTTCGCCAACTTCGAGCGGATGCTCACCGACGAGCGCCTGCACAGCTCGCTCGCCGTCACCTTCACCTACGTGCTGGTCTCCGTCCCGATCCAGCTCGCCCTCGCCCTGGGACTGGCGATCCTGCTCGACCGCGGCATCCGCGGACTCGCCTTCTACCGCTCGGTGTTCTACCTGCCCTCGCTCCTCGGCGCGAGCGTCGCCATCGCGGTCCTGTGGCGCACCGTCTTCGGCACCGACGGCCTGTTCAACGAGGGCCTGGGGTTCCTCGGCATCGAAGGGCGCGGCTGGATCTCCGATCCCGAGACCGCGCTGTCGACCCTCATCACCCTCAACGTGTGGACCTTCGGCTCACCTATGGTCATCTTCCTCGCCGGGCTGCGGCAGATCCCCGCGATGTACTACGAGGCCGCCGCCGTCGACGGCGCGAGCCCCCTGCGCCGCTTCACGAGCGTGACGCTGCCCCTGCTCACCCCGATCATCTTCTTCAACCTCGTCCTCCAGATCATCCACGCCTTCCAGTCGTTCACCCAGGCGTTCATCGTCTCGAGCGGCACCGGCGGACCCGTCGACTCCACCCTGTTCATCTCGCTGTACCTCTACCAGCGCGGGTTCGGGAACTTCGACATGGGATACGCCTCGGCGCTGGCCTGGCTGCTGCTGGTCATCATCGCCGCCTTCACCGCGATCAACTTCTGGGCCTCGAAGTATTGGGTTTACTACGATGACTGACACGCTCACCAGGACCGCCGCGCCGCAGCGCGCGGCCGCCGACCGCCGCACCCGCCGCAGCCCCGGCCGCGTCCGCGCGTTCTTCAAGCACCTCTTGCTGATCGCCTGCGTCGTCGTCATGCTCTACCCCGCACTGTGGATGGTCGTCAGCTCGCTGCGGCCCAACGACGAGATCTTCCGCAGCCCCGGCCTCGTCCTGACCGACTTGGAGACCGGCAACTACGAGGCGGGCTGGAACGCCTTCGAGCACCCCTTCGGCTTCTTCATGGTGAACTCCGCGATCGTGGTGCTGGGGGCGATCGTCGGCAACCTCATCGCCTGCTCCATGGCCGCCTACGGCTTCGCCCGCCTGGAGTTCACCGGCCGCCGCTGGTGGTTCGCGATCATGCTCCTGACGCTCATGCTGCCGGTCCACGTCATCATCGTGCCGCAGTACGTGCTGTTCTCCGAGTTCGGCTGGGTGAACACGTTCCTGCCGCTCATCGTCCCCAAGTTCCTCGCCACGGACGCGTTCTTCGTGTTCTTGATGGTGCAGTTCATCCGGGGCATCCCCAAGGAGCTCGACGAGGCCGCCCGCATCGACGGCGCCGGCCACCCGCGCATCTACTTCCGGATCGTGCTGCCGCTCATGGTCCCCGCCCTGGCGACCACCGCGATCTTCACGTTCATCTGGACGTGGAACGACTTCTTCTCCCAGCTCATCTACCTCATCGACCCCGACATGCACACCGTGCCGCTGGCGTTGCGCGCCTTCGTGGACCAGCAGGCGGGCACCAACTGGGGCGCGACCTTCGCGATGAGCGTGGTCTCCCTCCTGCCGGTGTTCCTGGTCTTCCTGTTCGGCCAGCGCTACCTCCTGCGCGGCATCGCCACCACCGGAGGCAAATGATGCGACCGAGACGAGAAAGGACCCGATCGATGCGACCGAGCGACCGCCTCTCGCGCCGCGCCCTCGCCAAGGCCGGACTGCTCGGCGCCGCCGGGGCCCCGCTCCTGACCTCCTGCGGCATCGGGGGCGGCGGCGAGATGGTGCTCAGCGACGAACCCGTGGAGCTGCGGCTCTCGTGGTGGGGCTCGGACCTGCGCGCGCAGCAGACGAACGAGGCCATCGCGGCCTTCCAGGCCGAGCACCCGAACATCACCGTCCGCGGCGAGTACAAGGAGTTCGGCGCCTACTGGGACGGCCTGGCGACCACGTTCGCCGCCAACGACTCCCCGGACGTGGTGCAGATGGACGAGCAGTACTTCAAGTCCTACAGCGACCGCGGCGCCCTGGTGGACCTCAACGAGGCCGCCGAGTTCCTCGACCTCTCCAAGATCGACGCCAACCTCCTGCCGACCGGGCAGGTCGACGGCGCGCAGTTCGCGCTGCCGATCGGCTCGGGCGTGCTGGCGTTCGCCGTCAACGCGGACCTGTTCGCGCAGTACGAACTCGACCTCCCCGACGACACGACCTGGACCTGGGACGACTACGCCGCGATCTCGCTGGAGCTGACCGAGCGCAGCGGCGGCGAGATCACCGGTTCGGGCATCACCGGCGGCGTCGACGTCGGCTCCATCCGCTACTGGACCCGGCAGCGCGGCAACGAGCTGTTCGCCGAGAACGGCGACGTCACGGTCGAACCGGAGCTGCTGGTGGAGCTGTGGGAGTACTACCTGGGCCTGATCGACTCCGGCGCGTGCGTCACCGCCGAGCAGATGGTCGAGGACACCGGCGCCGGCGTCGAGGGCGGGATGCTCGCCACCGGCAGGACCGCCTTCGGCCAGGTCCACAACACCCAGATCACCGCCCTGCGCAAGGGCAGCGGCGCCGACATGCGCCTGTTGCAGCTGCCGCAGCACGACGGGACGCCGGCGAACTTCGTCAAGCCCGGCATGTACTGGGCGGTCTCGGCGGGCAGCGAGCACCCGGCGGAGGCCTCGCTGCTCGTGGACTTCCTGGTCAACACCAAGGCCGCCGCGGACATCATCGGCACCGAGCGCGGCGTCCCGGCCAACACCGAGATCCTCGAATACCTCATTCCCCAACTGGACGAGAGCGACCGGATGGCCGTCGACTACCTCGAGGCCACCGTCCCCGGAGACCCGCTGGTCGTCGTCCCCAACGGCGCCAGCAACGTCAACCCGCTCATGACGCGCCTGGGCCAGGAGGTCTATTTCGAGGAGACGTCCCCCGAGGACGCCGCCGAGGCCTTCATCACCGAACTCCAAGGCGAGGTAGACGCCGCGAAATGACACAGCGAACAGGAGCGCACCACCGCATGGAACGACCGAAGCACCGCGCCGCCATCATCGGGACCGGCGGGATCGCCCACCGGCACGCGCAGGCGCTCGCCGACCTCGGCGACCGGGCCGAACTGGTCGCCGTGGCCGAAATCGACCCGGACCGGGCCGCCGCGTTCGCCGAGGAGCACTCGGTGGCGAACGTCTACGGCAGCGCCGAGGAGCTGCTCGCGAACGAGCGGCTCGACCTGGTCCACGTGTGCACGCCGCCCAAGACCCATGCGCCGCTGGCGATCGCGGCCATGAAGGCGGGCGTGCCGGTCCTGGTCGAGAAGCCCACGGCCCTCAGCCTGTCCGAAATGGACGCGATGGCCGCGGTACAGGAGGAGACCGGCGTCCCGACCCTCACCGTCTTCCAGCACCGCTACGGGTCCGCCGCCGTCCGACTGCGCCGCCTCATCCAGGCGGGCGTGCTCGGCCGCCCGCTCGTGGCGGTCTGCGAGACGCTCTGGTACCGCGACGACGCCTACTTCGCCGTCCCCTGGCGCGGCAGCTGGGAGGCCGAGGGCGGCGGCCCCACGATGGGCCACGGCATCCACCAGTTCGACCTGCTGCTCTCGGTCCTCGGACCCTGGGCCGAGATCCGGGCCGCCGCCGGGCGGCTCTCGCGGCCCACCGACACCGAGGACGTCTCGATGGCCTTGGCCCGCTTCGCGGACGGCACGCTCGCCACCGTCGTCAACTCGGTGGTCTCGCCCCGCGAGACCTCCCGGCTCCGCTTCGACTTCGAGCACGCCACCGTGGAGGTCGAGCACCTCTACGGCTACAGCGACGAGCACTGGCGCTTCACCCCGGCGCCCGGCCACGAGCGCCTGGCCGACCTGTGGGTGAACGACGCCGACGCGCCGCCCAGCGGCCACCGCCTCCAGATCGAGGCGATCCTCGACGCGTTCGACGCCGGGACCGAACCGGGCGTCTCGCTCGCCGACGCCCGCCGCACCCTCGAATTCGCCGCCGCCACGTATGCCTCGGCGTTCCGCGGCCGCCCCGTCCTGGCCGGCGAGATCGCCGGCCAGGACCCGTTCACCCGCGGCATGGACGGCGGCGCCGTCCCGTGGGCCCCTTCACTGAAGACCCTGCTTGAGAAAGACGTGAACGCATGACGCTCCAAGCCCGACACGACATCGGCTCCTCCCTGACCGTCCTCGACGGCGAGACGCCGCTGCTGCGCTACGTCTACCGCCCCGACACTCCGCAACTGGAGTCCCCGAAGCCGTACCTGAGCCCGCTCCACGCCCGCTCCGGGCGCCAGGTGAGCCTGTTCCGGCCCTGGGACCACGTGTGGCACAAGGGCATCGCCTGGTCCCTGCCGGTGGTGGAGGACGAGAACTTCTGGGGCGGACCCACCTACGTCCACGGGAAGCACTACGTGCAGCTCGACAACAACGGCACCCAGCTGCACCAGGGGATCGCCGAACTCGAGGCCGACGGCGACCGGGTGGCCTTCGCGCACGACCTCGAATGGATCACCCAGGGCGGCGAGCGCTGGTTCACCGAGCGCCGCGCCATCGGCGCGAGCCTGATCTCGCCCGAGGCCTGGGCCCTGACCTTCGACACCGCGATGACCAACGTGTCCGGGCACGACATCGCGATCGGCTCGCCGACCACGAGGGGCCGCGAGAACGCCGGCTACGGCGGCCTGTTCTGGCGCGGCCCGCGCTCGTTCACCGACGGCACCCTGGTCACCGCCGACGGCTCCGGCCCCGGCAGCGAAATGCGCGGGCAGCACCACGAGTGGATGGCCTTCGCCGGACGCTTCGACGAGGACGACGCGAACGCCCTGGTGCTCATGGTCGACCACCACGAGAACCCGCAGCACCCGCCGCAGTGGTTCGCCCGCAGCGAGGAGTTCGCCGCCCTCAACCCCGCGCCGTTCTTCAGCGAGGAGGTCACCGTGCCCGCCGGGGCCACGGTCCGCTTCCGCTATGGCGTGGGCGTCGCCGACGCGGACGCCGGGGCCGCGCCCGACCTCGCCAAGGCGGTGCGCGGCGCCCTCAACGCCTGACAGTCCAAGACCGGAACCCGCACGCCCCCAAGGCTTGCGGGTTCCGGCCGCTTCGAACTACGCCGATCCGCCGCGCCTGGTCAGCACCGCGAACCCGACCGCCGACACCGCCGCGAGCACCGCGCAGATCCACAGCGCGTCGTCCGTGCCGACCGTGTCCACCAGGCTTGCCACGATCGGGATGCCCGCGGCAGTCCCGATGTAGCGCATGGTGTTGTTCACGCCCGAGCCCATCCCGCCCCGGTCGGGCGGGACGCTGTCGATGCTGAGCCGCGTCAGCGCCGGATTGGCCGCGCCGTAACCCGCGCCCGCGACGATGAGCGCCGGCACCGCGTGCCACCAGGACCAGCCGCCGGCCAGCCCGACCAGCATCACCGACCCGGCCCCGGCGACGACCAGCGCCACCGCCAGCAGCGCACCCGAGGAGATCGCGAACCGCTTGACCTGCAACGAGACCGCGAACGCCGCGGTCGACCAGATCGCGACCACCGCGGCCGTCGTCACCGGCCCCAGCCCCGTCTCGGCCTGGAGCACCGTCGGCAGGTAGCTCATCATGCTGATGACCGCGATGCCCGTGACCAGGGCCCCGAGCGAGGCGACGAGGAAGGCCGGGCGGGCGAACAGGCCGGGGTCGAGCATCGGCTCGCGGCCGCGCAGCTCGACGGCGACGAACGCGGCCGTGAACACCGCCGCGGCGACGAGCAGGACCACGACCACCGGGTCCGACCAGCCCTGGCGCCCGAGCGTCAGCCCCGACATGAGCGCGGCCACGCCGAGCCCGAGGGTCACCGTCCCGGCGATGTCGGCCCGGCGCGGATGCTCGGCCCGCGACTCGGGCAGGACGGCGCGTCCGACCAGGGCCAGGGCCGCCGCGGCCGCCGCGTACAGCCAGTAGGGGCCGTTCCAACCCAGCGCCGCGTCCATCAGAGCGGCGAGGATCGCCCCGGCGCCGACGCCCAGACCCATCATCGCCCCGTAGGCGGCGGTGGCCCGCCGCCGGTCCTCGGCCTCGGTGAAGACCGCGCCCATGATGCCCAGGCTCGAGGTCAGCAGCGCGGCGCTGGCGGCGCCCTGGGCGACGCGGGCGGCGGCGAAGACGACCGTGTTCGGGGCGAGGGCCGCGAGCAGGACCGCGGCGGCGAGGGACCACGCGCCGACTACGAGGACCTTGCGTCGGCCGTGGTTGTCGGCGAGGCTGCCGGAGGTGAGCAGCGGGACGGCCAGCCCGAGGGAGATGGCGTTGATGATCCAGGTCTGGCCGGTGGAGCCGGCGTCGAGGTGGGCCGCGGTCTGCGGGGCGAGGATCAGCGGGGTCGAGTAGTTGAGGATGACCAGCAGCGGGGCCGCGCACAGGACGGCCAGGACGAGGCCGGTCCTGGTGGGCGCCTCGGCCGCGGCGGGTGTCGTCAAGGTGGGACTCGTCAACGGGAACTCCTAGGTTCGTTCAATGAACTCAAAAGAGCCTAGCAGTGTTGGTTCATTCAATGAACTCGACTAGGATGTGGTCATGGCACTCGGCAAGGACTACCTGGGGCAGGACTGCTCGCTGTCCCGCGCGCTCGAACTGCTCGGCGAGCGCTGGACCCTGCTGGTGGTGCAGAACGCGCTCTACGGCGTGCGGCGCTTCAGCGACTTCCAGGTCCGCCTCGACATCCCCAGGGCGGTCCTGTCGGACCGCCTGAGCCGCCTGACCGGGGCCGGGGTCCTGGAGAAGCGGCTGTACCAGCCCTCGCCGCCGCGCCACGAGTACCTGCTCACCGACTCGGGGGTGGAGCTGTGGCCGGTGATCTTCTCCCTCGGGATGTGGGGCAGGCGCCACATCGGCGGCGAGTCCGCGCGGCTGTTCCGCCACGCCGACTGCGGCGCCAAGCTGCTGCCCTCCACCGACTGCTCCGAATGCGGTCCGATCGCGCCGGGCGACGTCGAGATGTACCCCGGCCCCGGCCCCAAGCGCGACGACCCGGTCAGCCGCGCCATGAACCGCCCGCGCCGACTCCTCGAACCGGTCGTCCCCGAACCCTCCTAGCTTGATTTTTAACCTTTGGTGCTGGTCAGGTGCTGTTCTCGCTCTCTCATGGTTTTTTCGCGTTTGGCTTTCTTGCCCGG
>NZ_FNAD01000016.1 GCF_900101745.1 Glycomyces harbinensis
ACCGTCACGAGTGGGACCCTGACACCGGCCGCACCCTGTCGGTCGAGACGATGCGCCGCGACCTCGAACTCATGAAGCGGCACAACGTCAATGCCGTGCGTACCAGCCACTATCCGCCGGATCGGCGCTTCCTGGACCTGTGCGACGAGCTCGGCGTCTGGGTCATCGACGAATGCGACCTCGAAACACACGGCTTCGATTTCCTCAGTCTCCGGGAGAATCCGGCGAAGGACCCCGCCTGGCGTGAGGCGTGCCTCGACCGCATGGCGCGCATGGTCGAACGCGACAAGAACCATCCGAGCGTCATCATGTGGTCCCTGGGCAACGAGAGCCACACCGGCCAGAACCTCGCCGCCATGAGCGCCTGGGCCAAGCAGCGCGACCCCGGCCGCCCCATCCACTACGAAGGCGACTGGGACTGCGGCTACGTCGACGTCTACAGCCGCATGTACGCCGACCACGCCGAGACCGACCGCATCGGGCTCAAGGCCGAGGCCGCCACCAAGGACCCCGCCCTCGACGAGCACCGACGAGGCATCCCGTTCATCCTCTGCGAATACGCGCACGCCATGGGCAACGGCCCCGGCGGCATGAGCGAGTACCAGCGCCTGTTCGAGCAGCACGAACGCTGCCAGGGCGGGTTCATCTGGGAGTGGATCGACCACGGCGTGCGCATGCGCGCCGAGGACGGGCGCGAGTGGTTCGCCTACGGCGGCGACTTCGACGAACCGATCCACGACGGCAACTTCGTGGTCGACGGCCTGGTCTTCCCCGACCGCGAGCCCTCCCCCGGCCTCGTGGAGTTCAAGAAGGTCGTCGAACCCGTCCGCGTCGGTGTCGAGGCGGACGCCAAGACCATCGCCGTCACCAACCACCGCGACTTCGCCGACACCGGCGACCTCCGGTTCACCTGGACCGTCGAGGACGGCGGCCGCAGGGTCGCCCACGGCGACCTCGACCTCCCCGCACTCGACCCGGGCAACGCCGCGGTCGTCCCCTTCCCCGCCGAGATCGCCGCCCTCGACGCGGCCGAAGGCGAACGGTGGCTGACCGTCCGCGCCGTCCTCGCCAAGGACGAGCCGTGGGCCGAGGCCGGGCACGAGATCGCCTGGGGCCAAGGGCCACTCGCGACCATCAGCGCCCCGGGCCCGACCGGCGCACCCGCCCCCGCCGAAACCGCCGGCAGCGGCTACCGGCTCGGGAACGCCGCCTTCGACGCCCTCGGGCGCCTGACCGCCATCGGCGGCATGGAGATCGACGGCCCCCGCCTCGACCTGTGGCGGGCCCCCACCGACAACGACCTGCGCGGCTGGCACGCCAACGGGGCCCTGAACGACCGGTGGAAGGACCGCAACGCGGCGCTCCACCGCCTTGAGCACAAGGTCCTCGACGTCCGGGCGGACGACGAGGGCCTCACCGTCGCCACTCGCGTCGGCGCCGGCGGGGCCGCGATCAGCATGGACACCGTCTACAAGTGGCGCCTCCACGGCCGCCGCCTGTGGCTCACCGTCGCGGTGGACCCGAAGGGCGAGTGGGACTTCCCGCTGCCGCGACTGGGCGTGCGCGCCGCCCTCCCGAAGCACCTCGACCGGGTCGTGTGGTTCGGCGGCGGCCCCGGCGAGGCCTACGCCGACACCCGGGAGGCCGCCCGCGTCGGCCGCTTCACCGCCACGGTGGCCGAGCTCCAGACCCCGTACGTCTTCCCGCAGGAGAACGGCTCCCGCATCGACGTGCGCCGGGCGACCCTCTCCGGCGGAGGGGACCAGACCTTCACGGTCCTCGGCGCGCCGTACTTCGCGCTCACCGTGCGGCGGTGGACCAGCGAGGACCTGGAGGCCGCGAAGCACCCCCACGACCTCGTCGAGGGCGACCGGCTCCACGTCAACCTCGACGCCGCCCTCCAGGGCATCGGATCGGCCGCATGCGGCCCGGGCGTCCTGCCCGAGCACCGCCTGCTCCCGCGGGCGACCGCCTTCACCCTCGGCTTCGAAGTGACCGAGTGACCATGATGCGACGGGTTCGCGCACAATGGGACGCAGCCCGTTGCCGCGCGGACCCGTCGCATCAGCACGAACGTTGAGAGAAGGCGCCCAGTGCCCAAGAAGTCGAACGCCGAGAACGGCAAGCGCCCGACGATACGGGACGTGGCCGCACGGGCCGGCGTGTCCGTGCCGACGGTCTCGCGGGTCCTCGCCGGGAACTACCCCGTCGCCCCCGCCACCCGCTCGAAGGTGCTGCGCGCCATGCGCGAACTCGACTACGTGGTCAACGCGCACGCCCGCGCGCTGGCCGGGGCGACGACCAAGACCGTGGCGTTCGTCGTCGACGACGTCACCGGGCCCTTCTACGCCTACATCGCGCGCGGCGTCGAGCAGCAGGCCGCCTCGGAGGGGCGGCTGTGCCTGCTGTGCACCACGCACGGCGACCCCGAGCGGGAACTCGCGGTCGTCGAGCTCATGCGCGAGCAGCACGCCGAGGCCGTGATCGTCGTCGGCGGCTCCTGGGACGACGGGAAGTACCACGAGCGGATGCGCTACTTCGCCTCCGCGCTCGACCGTTCGGGCTCGCGCCTGGTGCTGTGCGGGAGGCCCTCGCTGGGCGACGACGTCCCCGCCTCGGTCGTCCACTACGACAACGAGGGCGGGGCCTACGCGATGACCTCGCATCTGCTCTCGGCCGGGCACCGCACGATCGCGTACATGGGCGTCGGCGTCGGCTTCTCGACCACGGACGAGCGGGTGCGCGGCTTCCGGCGCGCTCATGAGGACTACGGCGTGGCGATCGACGAGTCGCTGTTCATCCCCGGGGAGTTCCTCAAGTCGAGCGGCTACGACCTCACCCGCGAACTCGTGGGCGGGCGCGACGACGTCACGGCGATCTTCGCGGCCACCGACATGGTCGCCGCGGGCGTCCTCAAAGCATTGCGCGAGGCCGGGATCAGCGTCCCCGAGGACATGTCCGTGGTCGGCTTCGACGACATCCCGCTCGCCTCGGACCTGACCCCGGCGCTGACGACCGTGCACGTGCCGCACGAGGAGCTGGGACGCGAAGCGGTGCGCCTGGGCCTGCGCCGCGAGGCCGAGCAGGTGGTCCTGGGCACCCACATCGTGGTGCGCGAGACCGTCGCCCCGCCGCGCCGGCGAGCCTGAGGCGCCGGGCGGCGTTCAGGGCCGGACCCTTCGGCCCGGCCCCGTACGGTTCAGGTGACCGACGCGCGCTCAGACCCGGCGGTCGTCGTTCCGGTCGTCGTTCCGGTCGTCGTCGACGAGGCGATCCTTGGCGTCGCCGAGCTTGTCCTCGCCCTTCTCACGGAGGTCGTGGAACTCTTCCTTGGCCTTGCCCTTGAGCTGGTCGCGACGACCCTCGTTCTCGAGGCTCTCGTTGTCGGTCGCGTCGCCGAACTTCTCCTTGGCCTTGCCCTTGAGCTGTTCGGCCTTGTCCTTCGCCTTGTCGAAAGCGCCCATAAGCTCGCTCCTTTCACGAACGAAGTGTTGTGGCTTCGGGATACCCGTTCAAGGTCCGATCACACATGAGACGCTCGGCACCCGGCTTGAGCTGCGGCGATGGAGGCCGTACGGGCGCGATTCGCGCCGGAGGGACCGCCGGTGGCGGACGGCGCCGCCGCGGGGCAGAATTTCCGGGTGGCCACAGACAGCGCGTACCAGATCCGTCCGATCCTCCCCGCCGAGCACGACGCGCTCGGCGACCTGACCGTCCGCTCCTACCTCGACGGCGGCTTCCTCCTGGGCGGCCTCGACGACCCGTACACGTCGCGGCTGCGCGACGTCGCGCACCGGGCCGCCAGCGCCCACGTGCTCGTCGCGGCCGGCGCCGACGGCGCGCTCCTGGGCGGGGTCACCCTCGCGTTCCCCGGCAGCCCCCTCGCCGAGCTGGGCGGGCCGGGCGAGGCCGAGATCAGGATGCTCGCGGTCGATCCGGCCGCGCACGGGCGCGGCGTCGGGTCGGCGCTGGCGGCGGCGTGCGTCGAGCGGGCGCGCTCCGAGCCGGGGATCAAGCGCGTCGTGCTGTGCTCGCAGGAGACGATGGGGACGGCGCACCGGATCTACGTGCGGCTCGGTTTCGAGCGCGCCCCGGAGTTGGACTGGTCCCCCGTGCCGGGGGTCGACCTGCTGGCGTTCGGGCTGGGTTTCTAGGGCGTGCTTCGCCGGCGGTTTCCTTGCGCGCGCTAGCGGTTGGGCCGGTAGAGGTATTCGCCGAAGACGCGCTTGTAGTCGCCTAGGACCTGGTCGACGTCGCGGTCGGTGAGGCCGTAGCGGGCGAGGTCGTAGGGGTGGCCGGTGCGGCGGTCGGCCAGGGACGCGTCGAGTGCGCGCTGCTCGGCCGGGCCCCAGGGCGCGCCGAGGCGGCCGAAGAGGCCCGGGAGCGCTTGGGCGGCGTCGTCGGTGAGGTGGCGGTAGGGGACGTCGACGATGGCGTAGCCGGGGAGGCGCCGGCGTGCGGCGCGGGCGCGGTCGAGGCCGGTGGCGATGAGCCCCAGCCACATGCGGCCGATCGCTTGGGGGTCGACGCGGCCGGTGTTGAGCGCGGTGGCGGTCTCGGTCATGGAGCACAGTGAGGCGAGGGCGGTGGCCGGGTCGCGGTGGGTCCACAGGATCTGCGCGTCGGGGAAGGTCTTCATCAGGTCGCCGAGGTGCCACAGGTGCGCGGGGGCGCGCAGGACCCAGCGGCGGCGCGGGCGTCCGTGCTGGAGGACCTGGAGGGTCTGCTTGAGGTAGCGGTAGTCGGCGGCGCCGTCGCGGTCGAGCATCCACTGGACGTAGCCGGGCGGCTGGGCGCGCACGAGGTGGGCGATGCCGTGCGGGAGGACGAACACGTCCGCGTCGGGTTTGCCGGCGTCCATGTCGTAGACGGCGCCGAAGGTGGGGACGGCCTTGCCCATGGCGTCGACGATGCGTTCGGCGCGGTGGCGATGCTCGGTGCCGGTCAGGTCGGCGTTCATGAGTTCGTGCAGGAGCGGGGCGCGGTGGCCGTCGGGGACGGCCAGGAGGCGCTGGAGCATGGTGGTGCCGGTGCGGGGCAGGCCGGTGACGACGAGGGGCCGGGAGACGGGTTCGTCGGCGATCTCGGGGCGGAGGGCGTGGAGTTTGCGGATGCGCAGGCGGTTCTCGAGGCGATCGGTGACCTCCTGCTGGATGGTGACCCAGCCGGTGAGGGTGAGGTCGTCGATGTCGGCGTAGCCGCGCAGGAGGACCTTCAGGCCGTCGATGAACTCCTCGTCGCCGTGGGCGGTGGAGGCGGTGCGGTGCTCGGCTTCGCGGATCGCGCGGTCGATGATGCGGTCGATCTTCTTGCGGCGGCCCGCGATGGCGGGGGTGAGGACCGTGTTGACCGCTTTGAGCCATGGCGCTACGCGTTCCATCCAAAGCACTCCTTTTGTCCTGCTTACGAAACCGAGGTGAGCCTACATTCGAGTGTGAATGCGGGCCCACCTCGGTGCGGCGCAGTGTGTTGCGGGACTACTCGGATTCGGCGGCCTCGCCGCCGTCGTCCTCGGGTGAAGCGGCCTCGAGCGGGATCGCGGAGGCGAGCTGCGGGGCGAGTTCGGCGGCGAAGCGCGCGGAGAAGTGGTTGGAGTCGCGGTACATCAGGATGTTGCCCACGACCACCGGACAGGTGCCCTGCTCCATGTCGCACACCCACGGGATGGGGTCGATGACGGTGGCTCCGGTCTCGCCGACGGCCTCGATGAGGTCCTCGCGGCGATCGGGCTTGAACACGGATTCGTCGAGTTGCCCCACGCACTCGGTGGCGTCGTCGGGGTTCTCGGCGAGGCAGCTGGGCGGGTCCACGGTGAAATCGGGGTTGTCGGCGATGTAGTAGACCTCGTCGGCGACGTCCTGGAGGCGTTCGACGCTGTCGACCCAGCCGTCGATCCAGGCCTGGTCGGGGTCGTCGGCGACGACCTCCTTGTCGTCGTAAGCGGTCGTGACGACCGCGTCGGGCCGGATCTCCTCCAGGAGGTCGAACACGCCTTCCTTCCACTCGGGGCACTCGGTGTACTCGCGTTCGAGCTTGTTGTCGATCTCGGTGACGTCGGCGACCGAGCAGTTCGCCTTGCTCATGGCCAGGAGCCGCCAGCCGGAGGCCTCGGCCAGCTGGTTGAGGGCCGGGAACCATTGGGCGGCATGGGAGTCGCCGAAGAGCACGATGGTCTTCTCGCCGTCGGGGTCGCCGTACCAGCACTCGGACTTGACCTCGACCGAGTCTCGGCTGGTCTGGCAGCCGTCTACGGCGGCGATCGACGGCGCGTCGAGGGCGGCGTCTTCGAGCGAGGGCGTCAGGTTCGCCGGAACGGTGTCCACATCGGAGGCCTCGCCGAGGAGGTCCCAGACCGTGGTCTCGTCACCGGTGATCTCGACCGCGTCCTCGTTGTCGGTGGTGGGCATCGGCTGCACCGAGGCGAGGAGTGAGACGGCGAGCGCGGCGGTGATGAGGCCGCCGCCCATGGCGAGGGCCCGGGAGGGCACCTGGACGAGGGGCTTCCTCGTCCGGATGGGGTTCTCCACGAGGTAGAACGTGGCGATGGTGAGCAGGAACGCGATGCCCATGAGCAGGATGTAGTCCCGCAGGCGCGGCGATTCGAGGCCGAGGATGCGGGGCCCGATCATGATCAGCGGCCAGTGCCACAGGTAGAGGCCGTAGGAGATCTTGCCGATGTACTGCAGCGGTGCGAGGCCCAGGACCGCGGTCGCGCCGAAGCGGTGCGGCGCGCAGCCGGCGGCGATGACCAGGGCCGTGCCCGCGACGGGCAGGACGGCGGCGTACCCGGGGAAGGGCGTGCGCTCGTCGATGACGAACACGGACGCGACGATGAGCGCGAGCCCGGCCCAGGAGGCCATTGCCGCCAAGGGCCGGGGGACGCGCCCGAGCCGGGCGGCGGCGACGGCGACGAGGGCGCCGGCCGCGAGTTCCCAGGCCCGCGTGTGGATCCCGAAGTAGGACCAGACGGGGTCAGGTCCGGTCTGGGTGACGCTCAGCAGGAGCGAGCCGGCGGCGATGAGGACCAGGACGAGGGCGATCGCGGAGGCGCGGCGGCGGTGCAGGTGGCCGCGGCGCGCGAAGCGCCCGCCCCAGATCCGCCGCGCGACCAGGGCGATGGCCAGGAGCATGAGCGGCCAGGCCAGGTAGAACTGCTCTTCGACGGCGAGCGACCAGAAGTGCTGGAGCGGCGAGGGCTCGACGTCGGCGTTGAGGTACTCGGTGCCCTCCATCGCCAGGCGGACGTTGACGACGTTGAGGGCGGCGGTGGCCGCGTCGGTGGCGATGTCGCCGAGCCGGGTGCGCGGCAGCCATATCCAGGAGGCGATGAGCGTGGCCAGGAGGACGACGGCCGCGGCGGGCAGGAGGCGGACGGCGCGGCGGGCGTAGAACCCGGCGATCGAGACGCGCCCGGTCCGGTCGATCTCGCGCAGGAGCAGCGAGGTGATGAGGAAGCCGGAGATGACGAAGAAGACGTCGACCCCGATGAAGCCGCCCTCGGAGTAGAAGAAGCCGATGTGGGCGGCGATCACGGCGCCCACGGCGACGGCCCGCAGGCCTTCGATGTCGGGTCTCCAGTGGCTGGGGCGTGCGCTGGCGGCCTTCGGTTGACCGTCCGCGGTCGCGGTCGGCTCGGTTATTCGGGCGGCGCTGGAGGGCGTCGCCGTTCTGTCAGCGTTGGTCAGACGCATAGGTTCGGTCTCCGCAATGGTTCACCGGGCAAGGGTCGGCCCGGCCGCTCGGGCGGCGGCCGGTCGGTCAGGGGGATCGGTACCGGGGGGACGAACGCCGACCCTAACATTCCCCGTTTACACGGCCCGACCCCCTCGAAACGGGTGATATCCACCTCAATTATAGGGTGGCGCACCGTTGACCCTACGGGATTCCGGGCGCCTCCGGCGTCTGGCGCAGGAGTCCCTCCTGGGTGGCCGAGGCGAGGTGGAGGCCGTTGGCGTCGAAGAAGCGGCCCTGGGCCAGGCCCCTCCCGTCGGCGGCGGTCGGGGAGACCGCGTCGTAGAGGGTCCACTCGTCGAAGCGGAACGGGCGGTGGAACCACAGGGCGTGGTCCAGGCTCGTCCCCAGGTAGCCGCCGTTGCCCCAGACCGCGCCGTGGCGGCTGAGGACCGAGTCCAGCAGCGTCAGATCGGAGGCGTAGGTGAGCACGCACACGTGGATGAGCTGGTCGTCGGGGAGCTTCCCGTCGGCCTTCATCCACACGCGCTGGTGCTCCAGCGCCGGGCGCTCGCCCGAGGCCGAGAAGCCCGAGCCGCCGATGTAGCGCACGTCGATCGGGCGCGGCACGCGCGCCCACATCCCGAGCCGGTCGGGGTGCGACCTGAGCTGCTCGGAGAGCGGCGGGATCGACTCGGGGGCCGGCAGGCCCTCCGGGGCGGGGTCGGCGTGCTCCAGGCCGGGCTCGCCGGTGTGGAACGAGGCGGACATGAAGAAGATCGTCTGCCCGCCCTGCAACGCGACCGTACGACGTACGGAGAACGATCGGCCGTCGCGGATGTTCTCCACCTGGTAGAGGATCGGCTTGGTCGAGTCGCCCGGGCGCACGAAGTACCCGTGCAGCGAGTGGACCCGCCGGTCGCCCGCGACGGTGCGTCCGGCCGCGACCAGGGCCTGGCCCGCGACCTGCCCGCCGAAGACCCGCTGGAGGCCGACCTCCGCGCGGGGCCCGCGGAACAGGCCGGTGTCGATCTGCTCCAGGTCGAGGACGCCGAGGAGCGAGTCCACGGCGTCCTGTCCCACGAGGACCTCAGGCATCAGGACCCGATCTGGTGGACCCGGACCGTGTTGGTCGAGCCGGGCGTCCCCGCCGGGGTGCCCGCCACGATGACCACGAGGTCGCCGGGGACGGCCAGGTGGTGCTCCTGCATGGTCTTGTCGACCAGCTGGAACATCTGGTCGGTGTGGTCGACGTGCTCGACGAGGTAGGAGTCGGTGCCCCACGACAGCGCCATCTGGTTGCGGACCGACTCGATCGGGGTCAGGCCGATGATGGGCTGGTCCGGCTTGAGGCGGGCCAGTCGCTTGACGGTGTCACCGGTCTGGGTGAAGACCGCGAGGGCCTTCGCGCCGATCGCCTCGGCGATCTCGACGGCCGCGTGGGTGACCGCGCCGGGCTTGGTCTTCGGGTCGTGCACCAGCTCGCGCAGCGGGATCGGGCCGCACTCGGTGGTCTCCACGATCTTCGCCATGGTGCGGACGGTCCCGATCGGGTACTTGCCGACCGAGGTCTCGCCCGAGAGCATCACGGCGTCGGTGCCGTCGAGGACGGCGTTGGCGACGTCGGAGACCTCGGCGCGGGTGGGCCGGGCGTTCTCGATCATCGAGTCGAGCATCTGGGTCGCGACGATGACCGGCTTGGCGTTCTCGCGGCAGAGGCGCACGATCTCCTTCTGCACGATCGGAACCTCGTCGAGGGGCATCTCGACGCCCAGGTCGCCGCGGGCGACCATGACGCCGTCGAAGGCCCGGACGATCTCCTCGAGGCGCGCGACGGCCTCGGGCTTCTCGACCTTCGCGACGATCGGGCGGCGCACGCCGACCTCGTCCATCACCTTGTGGCCCAGGCGGACGTCGTCGGGGCTGCGCACGAACGACATCGCGATGAGGTCCACGCCGAGGTTGAGCGCGAACTTCATGTCCGAGATGTCCTTCTCGGACAGTGCCGGGACCGAGATGTTCACGTTCGGCAGGGACAGGCCCTTGTTGTTGGAGACCGGGCCGCCCTCGACCACGAGGCACTCGACGTCGGTGTCGTCGGCGCCGAGCACTTCGAGCGCCAGCTTGCCGTCGTCGACCAGGAGGCGGTCGCCCTTGGTGACCTCGCCCGGCAGCTTCTTGTAGGTGCAGGAGACGCGGTCGTGGGTGCCCTCGACGTCGTCGGAGGTGATCTTGATGCGGTCGCCCGCGTCCCACTGCTCGACGCCGTTGGCGAAGGTGCCGAGGCGGATCTTGGGGCCCTGCATGTCGGCGAGGATGGCCACGGGCTTCCCGGCGGCCTCGGCGGCCTCCCGGACCATCTGATAGACGGCCTCGTGGTCGGACTGGGCGCCATGGCTGAAGTTCATGCGGGCGACGTTCATGCCGGCGTCGATCAGTCCGGCCATGCGCTCGGGCGTGGCGGTGGCAGGCCCGATGGTGCAGACGATTTTTGCTCTACGAGTCACCCTGCGAGCTTATATCGGACGCACACTCGCACTCAGGGGGTCACCGCAGATGAGAGCTGCGATTCACGGCCGTCCGAATGCGAAAGAATGGTATGCGGAATAGAGCGCGGAGCGCCCGGCGGCGCAGCTTGCAAGCCGCGCATGAGCATATTCACTGCGCTCTATTCC
The DNA here is from genome assembly GCF_900101745.1 of Glycomyces harbinensis. GTDB lineage: Bacteria > Actinomycetota > Actinomycetes > Mycobacteriales > Micromonosporaceae > Glycomyces > Glycomyces harbinensis. The sequence continues at coordinate 10,347 of NZ_FNAD01000016.1, forward strand.
GTCTATTGCACGTTATGCGGCGAGCGGTTGTGCGCTCGCGGCGACCGGTGCGGGCAGGGCCGTCTGGCCGCCCAGGTACTTGTGCGCGGCGGCCGCGGCGGCGCGGCCCTCGGCGATCGCCCACACGATCAGCGAGGCGCCGCGGTGGGCGTCGCCCGCGACGAACACGCCGGGCGCGTCCGTCTGCCAGTCCTCGCCGCAGTCGATCACGTTGCGCCGCGACCGCTCGATGCCGAACTGGCGCAGCAGCGGCTGCTCCTCGGTGCCGGCGAAGCCGATCGCCAGGAGCACCAGGTCGGCCGGGACGACCTGCTCGGTGCCCTCGACCGGCTTGATGAGGCGCTGCCCGGTCGACTTGTCGACCCTGACCTCGCTGAAGCGCATCTGGCGGACGTGCCCGTGCTCGTCGCCGATGAACTCGGCGGCGGCCGAGGCGTAGTTCCGCTCCCCGCCCTCCTCGTGCGCCGGGTAGTTGCGCACGATGACCGGCCAGGTGGGCCACGGGTCGCGCTCGTCGTCGCGCAGCTCGGGCGGGGTCGGGTACAGGTCGAGCTGGCGGACCGAGGCCGCGCCCTGCCGGTGGGCCACGCCCAGGCAGTCAGCGCCGGTGTCGCCGCCGCCGATGATGACCACGTGCTTGCCCTTGGCGTCGATCGGCGCGAACGGGGCCTTGCCCGCCACGACCTGGTTGGCGCCCACGAGGTGCTCCATGGCCTGGTGGATGCCGGCCAGCTCGCGACCGGGCTGGCCGGTCTCGCGGCCTTCCAGGGCGCCCACGGCCAGGACCACCGCGTCGTGGCGCTCGCGCAGGTCCTCGGCGGTGATGTCGACGCCGACGTTGACGTTGCACGCGAACTCGACGCCCTCGGCCCGCATCTGGTCGATGCGCCGGTCGATGTGGCGCTTCTCCAGCTTGAAGTCCGGGATGCCGTAGCGCAGCAGGCCGCCGGGGGCGTCGTCGCGCTCGTAGACCGTGACGGCGTGGCCCGCGCGGGCCAGCTGCTGGGCCGCGGCCAGGCCCGCCGGGCCCGAGCCGACCACCGCGACGGACTTGCCGCTGGCGGCCCCGGCCCGCTGCGGGGTCACGTTCGCGTCGTCGAAGGCGCGGTCGATGATCTCGACCTCGATGTTCTTGATGGTCACCGGGTCGTCGCCGATGCCGAGCACGCACGCCGCCTCGCAGGGGGCCGGGCACAGCCGCCCGGTGAACTCCGGGAAGTTGTTCGTCGCGTGCAGCTGCTCGATCGCCGCGCCCCACCTGCCGGTGCGGGCCAGGTCGTTCCACTCCGGAATCCGGTTCCCGAGAGGACAGCCGTTGTGGCAGAACGGGATGCCGCAGTCCATGCAGCGCGCGGCCTGCGCCGTCACCAGTTCGTTGGCGGCACGGGTGTAGACCTCGCGGTTGTCGAGGATGCGCACCGGGACCGGTCGCTTCTTCGGCACCTCGCGGCCGTGCTCCAGGAATCCGCTGGGGTTAGGCATTCGCGGCCTCCTTCTTCTCGGTCAGTACCAGGGTGCGCGTCATGACCTTGTCCAGTGCTTGCTTGGCGAGGACGGCCTTGTACTCGCGCGGGATGACCTTCGTGAAGCCGCTGGCGGCGCGGGGCCACTGGGCGAGCAGCTCGGCGGCGACGCCGGAGCCGGTCGCGCGGCCGTGCCGCAGCAGCAGGGAGTGGACCAGGTCGATGTCGGAGGCCGACAGCGGGTCGAGGTCGGCCAGCGCGGTGTTGGTGCGCGACTCGTCCAGGCGCCACACGTAGGCGGCGCCGCCGGACATGCCGGCCGCGAAGTTGCGGCCGGTCGGGCCGAGCACCAGGACGGTGCCGCCGGTCATGTACTCGCAGCCGTGGTCGCCGACGCCTTCGACGACGGCGACGGCGCCGGAGTTGCGGACGGCGAAGCGCTCGCCGACCTTGCCGCGAACGTACAGCTCGCCGGAGGTCGCGCCGTAGAGGATGGTGTTGCCGGCGATGACGTTCTCTTCGGCCTTGAACGGGGCGCCGGCGTCGGGCATGAGCGCGATGCGCCCGCCCGAGAGGCCCTTGCCGACGTAGTCGTTGGCGTCGCCGACGAGCTTGAAGCTCGCCCCGCGGGTGAGGAACGCGCCGAAGGACTGCCCGGCGGTGCCCCGGAAGGTCACGTTGATCGCGTCCTCGGGCAGGCCCTCGCGGTGCGCGCGGGAGACCGCGGCGCCCAGGAGTGCGCCGACCGAGCGGTCGGTGTTGCGGATGTCGAGTTCGGCCGTGACCCGCTCGCCGGATTCGACGGCGGGGCGGGCGATCTCGACCAGGCGGGCGCCGAGGGTGTCCTGGACGCCGTGGTCCTGGACGGTGGCCTGGGTGCGGGGTCCCGCGACGGGCGCGGCGATGACGTTCGACAGGTCCACGCGGGAGGCCTTGCGGCCGGGCCCGGGGATCTGCTCGAGGCGCTCGACGTCGCCGATGGCCTCGTCGAGGGACCGGTAGCCGAGCTCGGCGAGGAGCTCGCGGACCTCTTCGGCGATGTAGCGGAAGAAGTTCTCGACGAACTCCGGGTCGCCGGTGTAGCGCTGCCGCAGGACCGGGTCCTGGGTGGCGACGCCGACCGGGCAGGTGTCGAGGTGGCACACGCGCATCATGACGCAGCCGGCGACCACGAGCGGGGCGGTCGCGAAGCCGTAGCCTTCGGCGCCCAGGAGGGCGGCGACGACGACGTCGCGGCCGGTCTTCATGGCGCCGTCGACTTCGAGGCGGACGCGGTCCCGCAGCCCGTTGCGCACGAGCGTCTGCTGGGCCTCGGCCAGGCCGATCTCCCACGGGGTGCCCGCGTGCTTGATCGAGTTGGCCGGGGAGGCGCCGGTGCCGCCGTCGTAGCCGGAGATGAGGATCGTGTCGGCCTTGGCCTTGGAGACCCCGGCGGCGACGGTGCCGACGCCGACCTCGCTGACGAGCTTCACGTGGACCTCCGCGTCGCCGCCGCCGGCGTGCTTGAGGTCGTGGATGAGCTGGGCGAGGTCCTCGATCGAGTAGATGTCGTGGTGCGGGGGCGGGCTGATGAGGCCCACGCCCGGGGTCGCGTTGCGGGTCTTGGCGATCCACGGGTGGACCTTGTTGCCCGGCAGCTGGCCGCCCTCCCCGGGCTTGGCGCCCTGGGCCATCTTGATCTGGATGGCGTCGGCGGTGGCCAGGTACTCGGAGGTGACGCCGAAGCGGCCCGAGGCGACCTGCTTGATGGCGCTGCGCCGCTCGGGGTCGTAGAGCCGCTCGGTGTCCTCGCCGCCTTCGCCGGAGTTGGAACGCCCGCCGAGGCGGTTCATGGCGATCGCGAGGGTCTCGTGGGACTCCGAGGAGAGCGCGCCGTAGGACATCGCACCGGTGTGGAACCGCTTGACGATGGCCGAGACGGGCTCGACCTCGTCGAGCGGGACGGCCTCGCGGGTGTCGTCGAAGCCGAGCATCCCGCGCAGGAGCCCGGAGTCGGCGGCGATCGCGTTGACCTTCTCGGTGTAGCGCTTGAACACGTCGTACTGGCCCGAGCGGGTGGCGTGCTGGAGCAGGAACACCGTCTCGGGGTTGAACAGGTGGACTTCGCCTTCGCGGCGCCACTGGTAGTCGCCGCCGGGGGGCAGCGGCTCGGACGTCTCGATCTTGCGCTCGTAGGCGGCGCGGTGGCGCTCGGCGACCTCCTTGGCGAGGGTCTGGAGGCCGATGCCGCCGATGGAGGAGTCGGTGCCGGTGAAGTAGCGGTCGACGAAGTCGGCGTCGAGGCCGACGGCCTCGAAGATCTGCGCGCCGGTGTAGGAGGCGATGGTGGAGATGCCGATCTTGGACATCACCTTGAGCACGCCGGTGCACAGGCCGCTGATGTAGTTCTCGACGGCCTGGGCGGGCTCGAGGTCGATGACGCCCTGGGCGGTCAGCTCCTCGATGGTGTCGAACGCCAGGTACGGGTTGACCGCGGCCGCGCCGTAGCCGAGGAGGACCGCCGCGTGGTGGACCTCGCGGCAGTCGCCGGTCTCGACCAGGAGGGCGACCTTGGTGCGGGTCTGCTCGCGGACGAGGTGCTGGTGCACGGCGGCGGTCAGCAGGAGCGAGGGGATCGGCGCGAGGTCGGCCGTGGAGTCGCGGTCGGAGAGCACGAGGATGCGCACGCCGTCCTCGATGGCCTCGGAGACGTGGCGACAGATCTCGACCAGGCGGTCCTTCATGCCCCGCGAGCCGTGGCGGGCCTTGTAGACCCCGGAGACGCGCACGGCCTGGAAGCCGGGCATGTCGCCGTCCTCGTCGATGTGGAGGATCTTCGCGAGCTCCTCGTTGGAGAGGATGGGGCGCGCGAGCTCGATCTGGCGGCACGAGTGCGGGCCGGGCTCGAGCAGGTTGCCCTCGGGTCCGACGGTGGTGCCCAGGGCGGTGACGAGCTTCTCGCGGATGGCGTCCAACGGCGGGTTGGTGACCTGCGCGAACAGCTGCGTGAAGTAGTCGAACAGGAGCTTGGGGCGCTTGGAGAGCCCGGCGATGGGCGTGTCCGAGCCCATGGACACGAGCGGCTCGGCGCCGCTGGCGGCCATGGGGGCGAGGAACATGCGCAGCTCCTCGTCGGTGTAGCCGAAGGTGAGCTGGCGGCGGCGCACGGACTCGCGGTCGTAGGTGCGCGGCTTGCGCTCGGGGAGTTCCTCGAGGCGGATGAGCCCGGCGTGGAGCCAGTCGCCGTAGGGGTGCTCCTTGGCGAGGGCGTCCTTGACCTCCTCGTCGTCGACGATGCGTCCGAGCGAGGTGTCGACCAGGAACATGCGGCCCGGCTCCAGGCGGCCCTTCTGGGCGACGCGGCTGGGCTCGATGTCGACCACGCCGGTCTCGGAGGCGAGGACGACCAGGTCGTCGGTGGTGCGCCACCAGCGGGCGGGGCGCAGGCCGTTGCGGTCGAGGACCGCGCCGATCTGGACGCCGTCGGTGAAGCAGACCGCGGCCGGCCCGTCCCAGGGCTCCATGATCGAGGCGTGGTAGCGGTAGAAGTCGCGGCGCTTGGGGTCCATGGTCGCGTTGTGCTCCCAGGCCTCCGGCATCATCATGAGCATCGCGTGGGGCAGGCTGCGCCCGCCCAGGTGCAGCAGCTCGACGACCTCGTCGAAGTTGAGCGAGTCCGAGCCGCCCGGGGTGTTGATCGGGAAGAGCCGCCGCAGGCGCCCCGGCAGGGCGTCGGTGGCGAGCTCGGCCTGGCGGGCGGTCATCCAGTTGCGGTTGCCGCGGATGGTGTTGATCTCGCCGTTGTGGGCGACCATCCGGAACGGGTGGGCCAGCGGCCACGACGGGAACGTGTTGGTCGAGAACCGCGAGTGGACCAGGGCGATGGCGCTGGCCATCCGCTCGTCGGCGAGCTCGGGGTAGAACTGCGGGACCTGCGCGGGGGTGAGCATCCCCTTGTAGACGATCGTGCGGGCCGAGAGGCTGACGATCGCGGAGCCGTCGAGGTGGCGCTCGCGCATCTCGCGCTCGGCCTGCTTGCGGACGGCGAAGGTGAGCCGGTCGAGGGCGAGGCCCTCGGCGGCGGCGTCCTCGGCGGCGATGAAGACCTGGGAGACGCGCGGCTTGGAGGCCAGCGCGGCGGCGCCGAGCCCGGAGGCGTCGGTGGGGACGTCGCGCCAGCCGAGCACGCGGCAGCCCTCGGCGACGGCGTACTTCTCGACGATGGCGCGGGCGCGCAGGGCCGCGTCGTCGCTCTCGGGGGTGAAGATCAGGCCCGCGGCGTAGTGGCCGGCCTCGGGCAGGTCGAAGTCCGCGATCTCGCGGTAGAAGGCATGGGGGATCTGGAGCATGATGCCCGCGCCGTCGCCGGAGTTCGGGTCGGGGGCCGTCGCGCCGCGGTGCTCCATGCGGACGAGCGCGGACAGGCCTTGCTCGATGACGCTGTGAGCCGGCCGGCCTTGCATGTCCGCTACGAAGGCGACGCCGCAGGCGTCGTGTTCCCATGCGGGGCGGTAAAGACCGGGTGCTGAATTCAGGGCAGAACGCAACCGTGGCCTCCTTCGTCGTCGAGCACTCGCAGCAGGTGGGGGCGCTGGAGCACAACGGTGTTTCATACGGGACGACGTCGGCCCGAGAGAATGCAAAGTGTCAGACGAGTGTAATCCATCGCTCATCTGGCGGACACCATCGTCCTACGATCCGAGCAGGTGGCGAGGTTTTTCTCCCCGCGCCTTCGGCGCTGCGGCAATCGCTTCGCAACAGGTCCGTAACAAGAGGCGGGCCGATGTCGGCAGTTGCGACCGGTGGTTAGAGTGAACGCATATCGCACGGCGCCCATCCCCCGTGCTTGGACACCCCTTCCAGAGTACGTTCGCAAGGAGCATTGCACCAATGACCTATCCCCCGCCCCCGGGCTACGGACAGCAGCCGCAGCAGCCGGGTTACCCGCCCCAGCAGCCGGGCGGGTACTCGCCCCAGCCGCCCCCCGGACAGCCGTCGCAGCCCGGGTTCGGGCAGCAGCCCGGGTACCCGCCCCAGCAGCCCGGCTTCCCGCCCCCGCCCGGCGGCGGCTACGGCGCCCCGCCCCCCATGCCCCCGGCCTCCGGCGGCGGTGGCGGCGGTCTGGTCGCCAAGATCCTCAGCGGTGTCGGCGTGCTCGTCCTGGCCATCGGCTTCGTGATCTTCCGGTACGTCATCAGCGACGACAGCGACTCCTCGGACACCGGCAGCGACACCACGCTCTCGAACGACGAGGTCGAGGCGGCCGAGGCCGCCGCGGTCGGCGACTGCATGTCCGACGCGCTCGCCACCGTCGACGCGGACCTGGTCGTCCCCTGCGACGACGCGGCCGCGTTCTGGACCATCACCCAGGTCTCCGACGACTCGGGTGCCGAGGTCGACATCATGGGCGAGCTGACCGACCCCTCGATCGCGGCCTCCATCTGCGGCCAGGAGTACATGGGCTGGACGCCCGGCCAGCCGTGGCTGAGCTACCAGTACGTGTACACCGAGGAGATCTCGGGCACCGGCGGTCCGGTCGACTACCTGTACTGCGTCGAGGCCATCGACAAGGAGGACGCCGACGGGCGCCGTCCGATCGTCCCCGACGCCGGGACCTGCACCGACGACGGCTCCACCGGCTACTGGACCATCGAGTGCTCGCTGCCGGCGGCGCTGTACACCGTCGACGAGACCGAGACCTACGACCCGCCGATCGAAGACGCGGCGTTCGACTACGAGACCGCGGTGGGCGGGTGCCCGAACTCCGGCTACTACGCCCAGGCGCTCTACGGCGCCGACGGCCTGATCTACGGTGCCATGTGCACCAGCGACAACGCCTGACCCGATCCTGATCGGTCTGATGGCCGCCCCCGGTTTCCGGGGGCGGCTTTCGCGCATCACCGGACGAATCGGTCCCTCGCGTTCCTGGAGGGGCCGGTGTTCGCAAGGGAGCAATATGATTGACGGGATCGGATCGTTCACGCCCCAGTGCCCGGCCACGCGACGGAGAACCCCATGACCTACCCGCCCCCCAGCAATCCCTACGACCCTTCCCAGTCGTCGCCGGGATACGGCCAGCCCTCGGTGCCCCAGCACTACACCACCGACGCCGACCCGTACTCGCGTCCCGACCCGTACGGGCCCGGCACCGGCTACAGCAACCCGCCGCTCAACGTGCAGCCCGGCAGCGGCCCGCCCGGCCAGCCGTACTCCCCCGGTCCCGCCTACGTGCCGGGCCAGCCCGCCGCGTACCAGCCGGGCCCGCCCCCGCCGCCCGGCCCGCCCGGGGGCGCGTTCCAACCCGGGATGGCGGCCCCGCCGCCGCCGGGCGGCAACTCCAGCATGCCGCTGATCATCACGCTCGTGGTCGTGGTCCTCGCCGTGGCCACCGGCGGCATCGTCCTGGCCATGAACCTGGGCAACGACGACGCCGACGTCGGCACCGAGGGGGCCACCACCGCCGCGGAGACCTCGGAGGAGGCCACGACCGGGGCCGAGGAGACCACCGAGGCCGCCCCCACGACCGAAGCGGAGACCACCGAGGGCGACTCGGTCTACCGCGTCCCGGTCGAGGGCGAGTGCATCGAGAACGTGACCTCCGGGTTCTACGTCGTCGACTGCGCCTCGGCGGACGCGTACTGGTACGTCCTGCGCATCGCGGCCAACCCCGCCGACCCCGACCCGACCGACGAGTGGCACTCCGTCGCCGCCGCCGACGCGTGCGACGGTTCGGGCCACACGCAGTACTACTTCACCGACACCGCGATCGCGGCCGGACGCGACTGGGACCCCGACGTGGACACCATCACCGCGATCTACTGCGTCCAAGAAGTGGAGTAGCGCAAGGCGATCGCGCGACGCACGTGAAAACGGAACACCGGCGTTAGGATCGGGCCATGGCCCTCACGATCGACGACGTCGACCTGTTCGAGGCCTCCAGGCACCGCCTGGAGGCCATCGCCTATCGGCTGCTCGGCTCGGCCGCCGAGGCCGAGGACGCCGTGCAGGAGGTGTTCCTGCGCTGGCAGGCCGCCGACCGCCACCGCATCGAGGTCCCCGGGGCGTGGCTGACGAAGGTGCTCACCAACCAGTGCCTCAACCAGCTCACCTCGGCGCGGGTGCGCCGCGAGACGTATGTGGGCCAATGGCTTCCCGAACCGCTGCTCGCGGGCGACCCGATGCTGGGCCCGGCCGACACCGCCGAGCAGCGCGAGTCGGTCTCCATCGCGGTCCTGACCCTCATGGAACGGCTGTCTCCTGTGGAGCGCGCGGTGTACGTGCTGCGCGAGGCCTTCGACTACCCGCACCGCGAGATCGCCGAGATCCTGGAGATCACCGAGGCTTCCAGCCAGCAGACCTTCCACCGCGCCAAGAAGCACCTCGCCGACGGCAAGGCCCGCACCGCGATCGACGAGGCCGCGGCCCGCCGCATCGTCGAGGAGTTCCTCGCGGCCGCCACCAGCGGCGAGACCGAACCGCTCGTGCGCATGCTCACCGCCGACGCGATCGCGATCGGCGACGGCGGCGGCAAGGTCCCCGCCCGCGCCAGGGCCTTCGAGGGCGCCGCCGCGGTCGCCAAGTTCATGTGGGGCCTGCTCAAGCCCGGCGAGGCCAAGCGCAAGATGGTCGGCGGCTCCCCCGAGATCTACGCGACCAGCGCCAACGGGGCGCCGGCCGCCATCGCGGTCGTCGACGGCCAGGTCGTCGGCGTCATCTGCATCGAGGTCACCGACGAGGGCATCGCCGCGTTCCGCAACCAGGTCAACCCCGACAAGCTCGCACGCGCGACCGCGCGCTTCGCGGCCTCCGACCACGGATCGCCGCTGCTCAGGGCCTTCTGACCGACCTGTGCGGTGCTTCACAGCGCGCTCCTGTCATGAATCCGCGCGCCGCCCCGTTCAGAGGGCACACGAACCAGGAGTTCGTGAAGACCTCCTAGACGGGAGCACCACCATGAAGCACCGCATCGTCGTCCTCGGCTCCGGATACGCCGGGGCCACCACCGCCGGGATCCTGGCCCACCGCCTCCACCCCGACGACTTCGAGATCACCGTCGTCAATGCCGCCCCGGTCTTCGTCCAGCGCATGCGCCTGCACCAGCTCGCGGTCGGCCGAGAGGTCAAGGCCCCCGAACTCGCCGACGTCTACGCGGGCACCGGGGTGCGGCTCCGCCTGGCGCGGGTCACCGCCGTCCACCCCGGGCGCAACGCCGTGACCGTGACCGACGAGAACGGCGACGACGAACTCGCCTACGACACCCTCGTCTACGCGCTCGGCAGCACGGTCGCCGACCAGGGCGTCCCCGGCGTCGCCGAGCACGCCTTCCACGTCACCAGCCGCCCGGCGGCGCTGCGCCTCAAGGAGCGCCTGGACGGCCTGAGCGAAGGGGCCGAGGTCGTGGTCGTCGGCGAGGGCCTGACCGGCATCGAGACCGTCACCGAGTTCGCCGAGGCCCGGCCCGACCTCTCGCTCTCGCTCGTGGCGCACCGCGAGCCGGGCGCCTGGCTCTCGCCCGGGGCCCGCCGCCACCTGAAGGGTGCCTTCGACCGGCTCGGCGTCACCGTCCACGAGCACACCGACATCGAACGCGTCGAGGCGAACCGTGTGATCGCCGCCGACGGCACCGTCTTCGAGTCCGACGCGACCGTGTGGACGGCCGGATTCACCGCCCACCCGATCGCCGCGGCCGCCGGGCTGGAGGTCACCGAAAGCGGCCGGATCGCCGTCGACCGCCAGATGCGCTCGCTCTCCCACCCGAACGTCTACGCCGTGGGCGACAGCGTCTTCGTCATCGGCGACAACGGCCGCCCGATGCCGATGTCCTGCGGCTCGGCCGGATACACGAGCATGCAGGCCGTCAGCTCGATCGTCGGACTCCTGACGGGCCGCAAGGCCGAGACCACCAAGCTGTCGTACATCGGCAACCACATCAGCCTCGGCCGCAAGGACGCCATCTTCCAACTGGTCGACGGCGACGCGCAGGCGAAGCCCCGGTCGCTGAAGGGCCGGACGGCCGCGCGGGTCAAGGCGGACATCCTCTCGATGTCGCTCTGGGCCGTGCACCACCCGACCTTCGGCATCCCGAAGCGCCGGCACCGCCTGGCGACCGCCGCCGAGCGTGCGGGCGAGGCGATCGCGGCCTAAATTGGGGCTCATGGACAGCACCGCTGTGGACAGGTTCGAGGCCAGCCGGGTCCGGCTGGCCTCCCTGGCCTACCGTCTGCTCGGCTCGGCCGCCGACGCCGAGGACGCCGTGCAGGACGCCTTCCTGCGGTGGCAGGCCGCCGACCGGGACCTGATCGAGGTCCCGGAGGCGTGGCTGACCAAGATCACCACGAACCTGTGCCTGGACCGGCTCCGATCGGCCCGGGTCCGGCACGAGCGCTCCGTCGGCGCCTGGATGCCCGAGCCGCTGCTCGCCGGCGACCCGATGCTCGGGCCCGCCGACACCGCCGAGCAGCGCGAATCGGTGTCGATGGCCGTGCTCACCCTCATGGAGCGGCTGTCGCCGACCGAGCGGGCCGTCTACGTCCTGCGCGAGGCGTTCACCCACAGCCACACCGAGATCGCCGAGATCCTCGACATCACCGAGTCGGCCAGCCAGCAGCACCTCCACCGCGCTCGGCGCCACCTCGCGAGCGAGGGGCGCGGCGACGCAGTCGACGGCGCCGAGGCCCGCCGGATCGTCGAGGCCTTCCTCGACGCGGCCGCCTCCGGGCGCACCGACCGCCTCGTCGCGCTGCTCACCGAGGACGCCACGGGCGTCTCGGACGGCGCGGGCCTGGGCACGAAACTCATGCGGCTGCCGACTCCCGAGCGGATCGCGGGCACCTTCCGGCACGCGATGCGCCCGTCCGAGGCCAAGCACCGGATCGCCGGCGGCGTCCCCTCGATCCACGCCGCGGTCGTCAACGGCTCGCCCGCGATGGTCGCGATGGTCGACGGCGCGGCGGTGGGCCTGGTCGTGTTCGGCATGCGCGACGGCCTGGTCTCGGTCGTGCACGGCGTCGCCGACCGGGCCCGGCTCGACCGCTTCAGCAGAGTCTGGGCGGGTCAGGAGCACGACGCACCGCTCATCGCCTCCTGGTGACCCACATCACCGAAGCTTCCTGTCAGGTTTCGCGCCGCCATCCGGTTCAAGACGCGAAACCACCTAGACAGGAGCAGGGAAATGAAGCATCGCATCATCGTCCTCGGCGCCGGATACACCGGAGCCCTCGCGGCCGGGCGCCTCGCCAGGAGGCTCCGCACCGACGACGTCCACATCACCCTCGTCAACGCCGAGCCCGACTTCGTCGAGCGCATCCGGTTGCATCAGGTGGCCGCGGGCCAGGACCTCAAGGTCCGCCCGCTCGCCGAGATGTTCAAGGGCACCGGCGTCGAGGTGCGGCTCGCGAAGGTCACCGCCGTCGACGCCGACCGCAAGACCGTCGCCGTCATCGACGCGGGCGGCGCGGACGAGCTGTCCTACGACACCCTCGTCTACGCCCTCGGCAGCCGCAGCGACGACCAGGGCGTCCCCGGCGCCGCCGAGCACGCCCATGAGATCGCGAGTCGCCCCGGGGCGCTGCGTCTGCGCGAGCGCCTGGCCCGATTGGACTCCGGCGCCACGGTCACCGTCGTCGGCGGCGGCCTGACCGGCATCGAGGCGGCCGCCGAGTTCGCCGAGGCCCGGCCCGATCTGAAGGTCGCGCTGATCGCCCGCCGCGGGCTCGGCGACTGGGTGTCGCCCAAGGCGCAGCGCCACCTGCGCAAGGTCTTCGCGGGCCTGGGCATCACCGTCCACGAGCACACCGAGGTCGCCCGCGTCGAGTCCCGAGCCGTCGTCACCGCCGACGGCGTCGCGATCCCGTCCGCGGCGACCGTGTGGACCACCGGTTTCGCCGTCCACACGATCAGCGCCGCCACGACGCTGGCGACCACGCCGAGCGGTCGGATCAAGGTGGACCGGGAGATGGCCTCGGTCTCGCATCCCGAGGTGTACGTCGTCGGCGACGCGGCGTTCGCGATCAGCGACGCCGGAGAACCGCTGCGCATGTCGTGCGCCTCGGGCATCCCGACGGCCTGGCAGGCGGCCGACACCATCGCCGCCCGCCTCACCGGGGGCAAGGCCAAGAACGCGCCGCTGAAGTACAACCAGCAGTGCGTCAGCCTGGGCCGCAAGGAGGGCCTGATCCAGCTCGTGACGCCCGACGACCGGGCCAAGAACGGCATGATGCGGGGCCGCAAGGCCGCGATCTACAAGGAGCTAATCTGCAAGGGCGCGGCCTGGGGCGTGGCCAACCCGCTGTTCGGCCTGCCGGTCCGCCGCCGCGCGATCGCCGCCTCGGACAAGCCGAAAGGCTCGACCGTCCAAGCGCACGCCTGACAGACCAAAGGACCGCACGCCCGCCGCGGATGCGGCGGGCGTGACGTTCATCGCTTACGAGAACAGCCCGATCCGTTACGGGGCCTTGGCTTGTCGCAGGCGGTTCGTAGCGTCGTTCCGGTGACTACTCACATACACGACACCCCGCTGAAGCTCTGCCGAGCTCGGCCGCAGTTCGCCGTGGAACTCGCAGAGATCCTCGATCTTCCGCTCCCCGTTCACGACGAAATACTCCCCTATTCCGAATCGGCAACCGATGTCGAAGTGCGCGACCTGAACGCCGACAACGTGGTCGTCTGTCGCGGAGGCGACGAGAACCGGCTCGGCATCATCATCGAAGTCCAGCGGGGAAAGGACAAGGACAAGCGGTTCTCCTGGCCCGCTTACCAGGCGAACATCCGCCATCGGATCCAAGCACCGGTGCTGCTGATCGTGATCTGCCCGAAGCCCTCAGTCGCCGCATGGGCGACCGAGCCGATCGAGACCGGGCAGCCCGGAAGCGACTTCCGAATGCAGGTGCTCAGCCCGGCCAACTATCCGAAGCTCACCGAGCCTTCGGGGACGGGCGAACTCGCCGAGCGCATGGTGCTCGGCACCCTGATCCACGAACACGCGGAAGACATCGAGCAACTCCTCACCGCCGCGGAGGCGGAACTCGCGCCGCGCCCGGTAGAAGTGGCCAAACGATACACTGAGTACATGTTGGGACAGCTCGGCGAGCGATCCCGCACCATCCTGGAGGCCCTGATGCAGAACGAGACGTACCCGTACCAAAGCAAGCTCCTCGCCGACCGCGAAGCGCGTGGAGAAGCACGAGGTGAAGCGCGTGGAGAAGCACGCGGTATCGCCGAAACGCTGCTCGACGTCGTCGAGGCTCGTGGCCTGCGGATCAGCGAGAACCAGCGCCGCCGCATCGAAGACTGCCAGGACATCACTCAGCTCAGGGCCTGGGCGAAACGGGCGGTCACGGTGCCGACGGTGGAGGACATCCTCGACTGAGGTCCCGAATAATGCGAAGGCGGGCGCCCGATGGGCGCCCGCCTTCGTGCTATCCGGTGACGATGCGCGCGTACAGGTCCTGGACCGGGGGGTCCCACTGGTCGACGTCGATGGTCTCCTGGTCGCCCGAGCGGATGTCCTTGATCTGGGTGCCCTCCTCGTTCGCGAACAGCACGAACGGGATGCCGCGCTTGTCGGCGAACTTGATCTGCTTGCCGAACTTGGCCGCCGAGGGCGAGACCTGCGTCGGGACGCCCCGGCGACGCAGGCGCTGGGCCAGCGCGTTCGCGTTGGAGCGCTCGTCCTCGTTCGCGACGGCGACGAGCACGCACGTGGGCACCTCGCGGGTCGCGTCGAGCTTCCCGGCCTGGAGCAGCGGCACCAGGATCCGCGAGATGCCGATCGACAGGCCCACGCCCGGGTAGGTGTTCTTGCCGTCCGAGGCGAGCTTGTCGTAGCGGCCGCCCGAGCAAATCGAGCCGAGGCTCTCGTAGCCCTCCATGACCGTCTCGTAGACCGTGCCGGTGTAGTAGTCGAGGCCGCGGGCGATCTTCATGTCCGCGACGACGAAGCCCGGCGCGGCCTCGTTGGCGGCCTCCACGACGGCGGCGAGTTCGGTCAATCCCTCTTCGAGGAGGTCGTTCGTGACGCCGAGGGCGCGGATGTCGCCGACGAAGGAGGTGTCCGAGGCGCTGATCGAGGCGAGGTTGAGGCAGGCCTCGGCCTGCTCGGGGCTCGCCTTCACCTCGTCGACGAGCAGCTTGGCGACCGCGTCGGGGCCGATCTTGTCGAGCTTGTCGATGATCCGCAGGGCCGCTTCGGTGTCCTCGATGCCGACGCCCTGGTAGAAGCCCTGGGAGAGCTTGCGGTTGTTGACGTGCATCCGCACCGGCGGGATCGGCAGGCCGCGGAGCGCGTCGGCGATGACGAGGGCGACCTCGACCTCGTAGTGCGCGGGCAGCTCGCCCTGGTCGATGACGTCGATGTCGGCCTGCCAGAACTCGCGGTAGCGGCCCTCCTGGGGGCGCTCGCCGCGCCAGCACGGCTGGATCTGGTAGCGGCGGAACGGGAAGTTGAGCTTCCCGGAGTTCTCCAGCACGTAGCGGGCGAAGGGCACGGTCAGGTCGAAGTGCAGGCCGAGGCCGGCGTCGCCGCCGTCGGCGTCGGCCTGGAGGCGGCGCAGCACGTACACCTCCTTGGAGGTCTCGCCCTTGCTCAGGAGCTGGTCGAGCGGTTCGATCGCGCGGGTCTGGATGTTCGCGAAGCCGTGCAGTTCGAAGACGCGGCCGAGGTGTTCGACGACCTGCTGCTCGACGATCCGCTGCCGGGGCAGCAGTTCGGGGAAGCCCGAGAGCGGCTGTGGTCGTGACATGGGTGTCTCCTGGATTCGATCGGGTTGCTGAAGTGACGGAGCGAAAGCGTGCGGGGGCGTGCGGGCGCGGTTAATGGCCGCCGGCCGCCGCCCGCTTCAGGTACGGGTTGCGGGCGCGCTCGGCCGCGATGGTGGTGCCGGGCCCGTGGCCGGGCAGCACGACGGTGGCGTCGTCGAGCGGGAGGACCTTGCGCCGCAGGGTGTCCTGCATGGCGGCGTCGGAGCCGCCGGGCAGGTCGGTGCGCCCGATCGCGCCGCGGAAGAGGACGTCGCCGGTGACGGTGTAGGCCGCGTCCGCGTCGGCGGTGTGGAACATGGCCGAGCCGGCGGTGTGGCCGGGGGCGTGGTCGACGGTGAAGCGCATCCCGGCGAGTTCGATGACGCCGCCGTCGGCGAGGGGCTGCACGTCGTCGGGTTCGGTCCAGTCGAGGCCGGTGCCCAGGAGCGACATCATGTTCGCGCTGAAGCCCTGCGAGGGGTCGGCGAGCAGGTGGGCGTCGTCGGTGTGGATGTAGGCGGGCACGTCGTTGGCGCCGCAGACGGGGGCGACCGAGAAGGTGTGGTCGAGGTGCCCGTGGGTGAGGACGACGGCGACGGGTTTGAGGCCGCGGTCGGCGAGCAGGTCGTCCAGGCGGGGTGCGATGCCGATGCCGGGGTCGACGACGACGCACTCGGAGCCGGGGCCCGCGGACAGCACGTAGCAGTTCGTGCCGAACGCATCCGCCACCAGCGTCTCGATGAGCACCCGCTCCCCCTCCTCCGTCGCGGGCCCAGGATACACCGGGCATCCTGCGGTGATGCGTCTGACTTCGCCCGGTTAGACTGCGGAACTCGTACCCCCCGTATCGAGTCGAACAGCGTTACGACTCGCATGCGACACCGAGACCGGTCATAAGTAGGAGGCCAGGTGCCCGCCAAGTCCAAGCACATGGAGCAGCGCAAGCAGCGCATCGCGAACGCGAAGAAGAACGCGCGGCTCGCGGGTAGACTGCGCCGTCGGCGCCGGCTTCAGGCGCTCGGCGGCCTGCTCGCCATCGCCGCCGTGCTGACCCTGGCGTATCTGTTGCAGTCGGGGTTCTTCGCAGACGAGGAGCCCGCGGCCGAGGAGACCCCCACCTCCGAGGTGACCGACGCCCCCACCGTCGAGAGCACCGAGTCGGCCACGGCCGAGTCGACCGAGACCCCCACCGCGGAGTCCAGCGAGACCCCGTCCGAGTCCGAGACCGAGTAAACCCCTAAGAACCGCGCGAAGGAGATCCGACGGTGGCGTCGAAACAAGCCCAGCGCCTGGCCGCCCGCCAGCAGCTGCAGCAGCGCATGAGCGCCAAGGCCGAGGAAGAGAAGCACAAGCGCACCGTCGGCTGGGCCGTCGGCGGCGTCGCGGTCCTGGTCGCCCTCGCGCTCCTCTCCTGGGGTGCGGTCGTGTGGTTCGGCGGCGACGACGACCAGGCCGGCGGCCTCGACCCCGACCTGTCCGCCCTGGTGAACGACGCCGAGGAGGCCTCGACCCGCTGCGACGGCGTCGAGCCCAGCGGCGAGGGCGCGCTCGGCACCCCCACCGAGGGCCTGACGGACGGGCGCCCCGCCCAGGACGTCTACCTCGAGTGCGTCCAGTTGAGCACCCCGGACGCCTCGGCCTCCGAGTCGTGCATGTTCACGTCCGCCGACGGGGTCTCCGAGACCCCGCTGTCGCTGCAGCCCGCGGCCGGGAAGCAGGAGATGACGGTCGTGACCAACCTGGGCGCGATCACCGCCGACATCGAAACCGCCGACGCCCCGTGCACGGCCGGTTCGTTCACGTTCCTCGCGATGCAGGGGTACTTCGACGACCAGCAGTGCCACCGGCTCACCACCGACGGCATCTGGGTCCTCCAGTGCGGTGACCCCGACGCGCGCGCCGCGATCGAGGCCGGCACCCCCGAGATGGCCGGCGCGGGCTCGCCCGGCTACTCGTTCGAGGAGGAGAACCTCCCGGTCGAGGCCGAGGCCAACTACCCGGCGGGGACCCTCGCGATGGCGAACGCGGGCCCCGGCACCACCGGCAGCCAGCTGTTCATCGTCTACCAGGACACGACGCTCCCGGCCGACTACACCATCCTGGGGCAGGTGACCTCCGGCCTCGACATCGTCGAGCAGGTCGCCGCCGCAGGAGCGATGTAGCGCGAAGGTGTGCGCCGTCGCACCAATCAGTGGCGAACCGGACAGCGCCGCCCGGCTAGGATTGGGTTCGAAGCTTTGTTGAGCTTTTGAGAAGCTGTAGAGCCGTGTGTACACCGAGGAGGCGTGCGTGGTGACCGAGCGAGCCGCGGCGGGCAAGTCCGCCGACGCCGCGCCGACCTCGGGCGGCCCCACGGGGCCCCCGACGGGCCGGCGCATGCGTGCCCGGCTGGCGCGCTTCAACGCGCCCTGGCAGTCCTCGACCCTTCCGGAGGTCCTGGAACCGCTCGTGGCCGCCCACCGGGCCGCCCACCCGCGCGCCGACGTGCGGCTGCTCCAGCAGGCGTACACGCGGGCCGAGGAGCTGCACACCGGTCAGTTCCGCAAGTCCGGCGACCCGTACATCACGCACCCGCTCGCGGTGGCCTCGATCCTGGCCGAGCTGGGCATGGACACGAACACGCTCGTGGCCGCGCTGCTGCACGACACGGTCGAGGACACCGACTACGAGCTCGACGAGCTCTCGGCCGAGTTCGGCGGCGAGGTCGCGCTCCTGGTCGACGGCGTCACCAAGCTCGACAAGGTCAAGCTCGGCGACGCGGCGAAGGCCGAGACCATCCGCAAGATGGTCGTGGCGATGGCGAAGGACCCGCGCGTCCTGGTCATCAAGCTCGCCGACCGGCTGCACAACATGCGGACCCTGACGTTCCTGCCGCCCGAGAAGCAGGAGCAGAAGGCCCGCGAGACGCTCGAGATCCTCGCTCCCCTGGCCCACCGCCTGGGCATGAACACCATCAAGTGGGAGCTGGAGGACCTGTCCTTCGCCACGCTCTACAAGAAGCGCTACGCGGAGATCGCGCGCCTGGTCTCGGAGCACTCCCCGCAGCGGGAGATGCTGCTCCAGCAGGTCGTCGCGCAGGTCAAGGACCACCTGAAGGAGGCGCGCACTCGCGCCGAGGTCTCCGGGCGCCCGAAGCACCTGTACTCGATCTACCAGAAGATGATCGTGCGCGGGCGCGACTTCAACGACATCTACGACCTGGTGGGCCTGCGCATCCTGGTCGAGAACGAGCGGGACTGCTACGCGGCCCTCGGTGTGATCCACGCGAACTGGCAGCCGGTGCCGGGCCGCTTCAAGGACTACATCGCGATGCCCAAGTTCAACATGTACCAGTCGCTGCACACCACGGTGATCGGCCCGAACGGCAAGCCCGTCGAGATGCAGATCCGCACGTGGGCGATGCACCGCACCGCCGAGTACGGCATCGCCGCACACTGGAAGTACAAGGAGACCAAGAACTCGACGGTGGCCGGTCCCCCGGCGCACATCGACGACATGGCGTGGCTGCGCCAGCTCCTGGACTGGCAGCGCGAGGCCGCCGACCCGTCGGAGTTCCTCGACGCGCTCCGGTTCGACCTGGCCTCCTCCGAGGCGTACGTGTTCACGCCCAAGGGCGACGTGATCGCCCTCCCGGCGGGCTCGACCCCCGTGGACTTCGCCTACGCCGTCCACACCGAGGTCGGCAAGCGATGCATCGGCGCGCAGGTCAACGGCAAGATCGTGCCGCTGGAGTCGACGCTGTCGAACGGCGACGTCGTCGAGGTCTTCACGTCGAACTCCGAGAACGCGACGCCGAGCGAGGACTGGCTCGGGTTCGTCAAGAGCCCGCGCGCCCGCACCAAGATCAAGCAGCACTTCAAGCGCGAGCGCCGCGAAGAGGCCATCGAGCTGGGCAAGGACGAGCTGACGCGGGCGATGCGCAAGCGGCGCCTGCCGATGCAGCGGATGCTCACGCACGACAATCTGACCTCGCTCGCGAAGGACATGAACCTCAAGGACGTCGAGGCGCTGTACGCGGCCCTGGGCGAGCACCACATCACGCCGGGGTCGGTCGTGCAGCGGCTCCTGGAGGTCCAGGGCGGCGCCGAGGGCGCCACCGAGGACATGGCCGAGGCCACCGCCCCGACCCAGCCGGCGCGGATCGTCCCCGAGGCGCACGGCGACATCCACGCCGCGGTCACCGTGGCGGGGATGGAAGAGGGCGAGATGCCGGTGCGCCTGGCGCACTGCTGCAACCCGATCCCGGGCGACTCGATCATCGGCTTCGCGACGCGCTACCACGTGATCTCGGTGCACCGCAGGGACTGCGAGAACGCCGAGGAGCGCATCGAGCTCCAGCCCGACCGGGTGCTGGAGGTGCACTGGTCCCACGAGGACGACCAGGCGACGTTCGTGGCCACGGTGCAGGTCGAGGCGCTCGACCGCCACCGCCTGCTCGCGGACGTGACGCAGGTGCTGTCGGGCGAGCGGGTGTCGATCCTGTCGGCCACGGTCACCACGACGCGCGACCGGGTCGCCTTGTCCCGCTTCACCTTCGAGATGGCGAACCCGGAGCACCTGGACCACATCATGAAGGTCATCCGCAAGGTCGACGGCGTGTACGACGCCTACCGCCTGACGGGCGCCGAGCGCGCCAACTAGCGACGGCCGCCCGCGAGGGCGGCCGTGCTCAAGCGGTCCTGGTGATGGTCATGTTCAGTCCGTCGTCGGGGTGGTACGTCCACGCCAGGGCGAGATTGTCGAACGCGTCCTCCTGATATCCGTCGAACGTCCCATGTGGACTGACGATCTCGGGGCCGGATCCACCCGTTCGGGTGCCTCGGTCGGAGTTTTGCCCGGGTTCGCGGCGCGAGGGGGCGTCGCAGTATGGTGTGACCGTCGTTCACCAGCGCAATGGAAGGCCCAGTCTTGACGGAACTCTCTGCATTCACCGAGGACGAGCGCGACCGGATCATCGAAACCCCCGGCGTGGTGCTCAAGGGCGCGATCGTCGCCGACGGCTCCAAGAACGCGCTCGCGTTCCTCAAGGAGGTCACCGCGGGCGCCAAGGTGTTCCGCGAGGCCCAGCGGCACGAGAACGCCTTCGTGAAGGCCGTCGCGACCGCCCTGAAGGACCGCGGGACCGGCGTCGAGAACGACCACGAGCTGCCGTTCACCGACGTGGCCATGACCGCCGCCCTGAAGCAGGCCGAAGAGGCCCTCGCACTGCTGCGCGAGCGCGGCGACGCGACCGACGCCGACGCGTACGCCGACTGGCTCCTGCGCATCGCCACCGAGGTCGCCAAGGCCGCCCGCTCGAAGGAGGCCGGCTTCTTCAGCAGGAAGGTCGACATCTCGGAGGGCGAGAAGCTCTTCATCGAGCAGCTCACGGCCGCCGTGGGCCGCTAGGCCCTAGACCGTCGCCTCCCAGTCGATCCGGTAGGCGTACTGCCAGGCGGACTTCTCCGGAGTCGCGAAGCGCTCCATGAAGAACGGCATGAGCGCGTCCCTGATGCGCGCAGCGATCGGTCCCGCGGCCTTGGACTGGTTGGTGCGCGCCGCCTCGGCGATGACCCGCTCGACCCGGCCGCGCCGCCGGCTCGTGTAGGCGGCGAAGGCCTCCCCCACCGGGAGGTCCCGCAGGCACCGGGCCAGTTCGACCGCCGACTCGGCCGCGAGGCTCGCGCCCTGGCCCGACGAGGGCGAGGTGGCGTGCGCGGCGTCGCCGATGAGCGCGATCCGGCCCTTCGACCAGACCGGGACGTGCGGGACGTCCTCCAGCGGCGAAGGCGTCGCGAACGACTCGGGCGTCACGCGGTCGAGCACCTGGAGCGCGGGGCCGGCGTCGTCGGCGAAGGCCTCCCACATCCGGCGCATCCACTCGTCGAACTCGGTGGCGCGCACCGCTTCCCGGTCGAGCCGCTTGACCGGGAGGTTCGCGAACCAGCCGGTGCGGTCGCCGTGGACGATGTAGCCGAAGAAGGCGCGGCGCCCGAAGATGAAGTGCCAGGCGCCGCCGGAGTCGGGCACGCCGGCGCCGTCCACATAGCCGCCGAGGCCGATCAGGCCCGTGTAGCGGGGACCCGGCGCCGCCGGGTCGATCCGGGAGCGCACCGTCGACCGGATGCCGTCGCAGCCGATGAGCACGTCCGCCTCGGCGGTGGTGTGGTCGTCGAACTGGGCGATGACGCTGTGCCCGGTCTCCACCGCGTCCGCGAAGCGCTTCCCGAAGCGGAATTCGATCCCCTGCTCCATGGCCGAGCGCTGGAGTGCGCCCACGAGCTCGCCGCGCGGCAGCGTGACGCGCGGCGGCAGCCCGGGCAGGTCGTCGAGCGAGGCGAGGACCTTGCCGGTGCCGCTCTGGATGACCATGCGCGGCGTGGCCCATCCGGCGTCCTGGACGGCCTTGTCGGCGCCCACGAGCGCCAGGGCGCTCTGCCCGTTCGACGCGAGCGTGATCGGGCCGCCGCGGTTGCCGGTGCCGGGCGCGTACGGCTCGTACACGACGGCTTCGATGCCGGCTTTTCTCAGGGCCATCGCGGCGACCGGACCCGCCACGCCGCCCCCGACGACGATCGCGGTGCGGGCGGGATTCGCGCTGGTGAGGTGCGGTGTGTTCGTCATGAGGCGACGGTATTGGCCAATCGGCGCCCGCCGCGTCATCCTCCGGTAGCGTTCGGGATTCGACCGGGGTTGTACGTCGATTTCGCTCCGGGGCGCCCCACCCGCCCCTATAGTGAAATCGACTCACACAAGGAGGGGTTCCATCGTGGGGATGTCAGACAAGTTCAACGAGGCCAAGGACAAGTTCTCGGAAAACTCAGAGGACATGAAGGACAAGGCCGAAGGGCTCTACAACAAGGCGAAAGAGTCTCCGGCCGGCGATAAGCTCAACGACATCGCCGACTCCGTGAAGGACAAGGCACAGGACGCCGCCGGGAAGTTCAAGGGCGGCCGGGGCGGCCGGTAGCCGGCTCCCGAAGAGCCACCAGCTGACGACGGCGGGCGGATCCGAATTGGATCCGCCCGCCGTTTCGCGTGCCGTCGGTGCGCCCTAGCGGCGCTTGCGCTTCTTGGCGTTGCTCGAGCGCGTGTTCGAGCCGCCCGAGCGCGGACCCGCGCCGGCCTTGGCCGGGGCGGGCTCGTCGATGAGCTCCAGCGGGATCTCGTCGGTCTTGGCGAGCACGAGGCGGTCGTCGTCCTCGTCATCGTCGTCCGACGCGGTCCGCGCGTTCTTGCGGGCCGGCTTGTCGGTGCCGTCCTCGCCCGCGCGCTTCGCGGCGATCTTCTGGTTGTGGCGCTGGTAGACCGCGCTGCGCTCGGCCATGTCGACCAGCCACGGCGAAGCCAGGAAGATCGAGGAGTACGTGCCGACGATCATGCCGACGAACAGCACCAATGCGAGGTCCTTCAGCGTACCGACGCCGAGGACGCCCACCCCGACGAACAGCAGCGCGGCGACCGGCAGGACGCCGATGATGGTGGTGTTGATCGAGCGCATGAGCGTCTGGTTGACCGCGTCGTTGACGCCCTCCGCGAAGGTCTTGCTGCGGGTCTGGAGCAGCTGCGCGGTGTTCTCCTGGACCTTGTCGAAGACCACGACGGTGTCGTAGAGCGAGTAGCCCAGGATGGTCAGCATGCCGACGATGGTCGAGGGCGTGATCTCGAAGCCGACCAGCGAGTAGAAGCCCGCGGTCAGCACCAGGTCGTGCAGGAGCGCCGCGATGGCGGCGACGGCCATGCGCCGCTCGAACCGGATCCAAATGAAGATCGCCACCAGGACCAGGAAGACGACCAGCGCGATCAGGGCCTGTTCTGAGACCGACGCGCCCCAGGTGGCCGACACCTCGGAAACCGAGATCGAGTCGGACCCGATTCCCGCCTCGTCGGCGATGGCGGCGCGGACCGCCTCGGCCTGGTCGGTGTCGAGCTCCCCGACGCGGACGATGTAGGACCTGCCGTCGCCCGAACCGGCGACCTGGCCGGAGGCCACTTCGGCCCCGGCTGCCTCTGCCGCACCCTCGACGTCCTCCAGGGACACGGAGGTGTCGCCTGCGGGGACGCTGTATTGGATGCCGCCCGCGAAGTCGATGCCGAGGACGAAGCCCTTGACGATCATGATCACGGCGAGCGCGCCGATGACGAGGGCCGAGGCCAGGTAGTACTTCCGGCGGTTGGCGACGAACTGGAAGTTCGTCTCACCGCGATAGAGCTGGCTGAGGATACCGGGACGCTTCTCGGTCTGCTTGGTGCTCATTGTCGCCTAGCCTTTCGCAGCCGCGTCGCCGGTGGCCGGAGTCGTCTTCGTGTGCAGGCCCGACAAGTTCGTCTTGTTGAGGAGGTTGCCGCGCGAGAGCCATTCGGCGATCGGGTGGGTGAACAGGTAGACCACCAGGACGTCCACCACGGTGGACAGACCGAGTGCGAACGCGAAGGCGCGGACCGGTCCGATGGCCAGGATGTACAGGACCACGGCGGAGAGCATCGAGACGGCCGCGGCGGAGAGGATGGTACGCCTCGCCCGCACCCACGCTCTGGGGACGGCCGACCGGGCCGACCGGCCTCCGGCCATCTCCTCCTTGATGCGTTCGAAGTACACGACGAAGGAGTCGGCCGTGATGCCGATGGAGACCACGAAGCCCGCGATTCCGGCGAGGGTGAGCGTCAGGCCCATCTGGGAGCCCAGCAGCGCCACGGTCGGGTAGAGGCCGACGGTGGCGACGATAAGGCTGCCGAGGACGACGAAGCCCATCAGACGGTAGTAGACCATGCAGTAGAGGAAGACCAGGATGAGGCCCGCGATCATGGCGATCAGGCCGGCCTCGAGCTGGTCGACGCCGAGCGTCGCGGTGACCTCGTTGACGGTCTCGACCACGAACGTTGTCGGGAGCGAGCCGAAGTTGAGCTGGTCGGCGAGCTGGTTGGCCTCGGTGGCGGTGAACTCGCCGGAGATCTGCGTCGAGTTCGAGGAGACCTCTTGGATCGTGGGGGCGCTGACGACCTCGTTGTCGAGGACGATCGCGACCTGGGAGCCCAGGCCCTCGGTGGTGAGGGCGCTCCACTTGTCGGCGCCTTCGGAGGAGAACTGGACGTTGACCACGAACTGGTTGAGGTTGGCCTGGTCGGTACCGACGTCGGCCGAGGTCACGTCGGACCCGAGCACGGTGGCCGGCTGGAGCAGGTACTTGTAGGAGAACGTCAGCGACGGGTCGTCGGTAGTGGCCGGCTCGGGGGCCGAGCACGCGACCACTTCGATGTCGGCCTGCTGGACGGCGCCGGGCGGGCGGTTGTCGAGTTGCTCGCAGGTGATCTGCGGGACGAAGAACTGGACGTTCGCCGGGAGGAGGGAGACCTCTTCGGGGGTGAGCTCGCCGAACGGCTCGAGCAGGGCCATGGTGGCCTCGTCGGCGGGGGCGGCGGTGAGGGCCTGCGCGGCCGCGGCGGCGTCGGGGCCGACCTTAGCCCAGACGTCGTCGAGCGTGACGTCGGCGTCGTCCGTGCTCTCGGCCTGGCCCGAGCCGGAGGTGTCTTCCGAGGTGGTCTCCTCGGTGGGGGTCTCAGAGGACTCCTCGGTGGGGGTCTCACCGGACTCGGCCGTGGGGGTCTCGGTGGCCTCGTCGGTGGGGGTCTCCTCGGCGAGGGACTCCTCGAGCGCGGAGGTGTCGGCGACAGAGTTGGTGACGATCCGGAAGCGCAGTTCGGCCGGGGCGCCGACATCGCGAAGCGCCGTCTCGTCGATGTCGTCGCCAGCCACGTTGACCACGATGTTCTCGGTGCCTTCGACGTAGACCTCGGGCTCGGAGACGCCGGTCGAGTTGACACGGCCCTCGATGATCTGGCGGGCCTGCTCCATGGTCTCTGCCGTGGGCGGCTCGTCGGAACCCTGCTGGTAGGCCGTGAGGGTCATCGAGAGGCCGCCCTGGAGGTCCAGACCGAGCTTCGGCGTGGGGAACTTCCATCCCGCACCTCCCAGCGCGGAGACCCACAGGACCGCGAGCACCACCAGCAGCGCCACGAAATAGGGTGCGACCGGCAGTCGCTTGCGCTGGATCTTCTTCCGTGGGCGGTCGGCGCCCGTTTCTGCAGCCAATGGACGGTCTCTTCCTCAGAACTCGGATAGGGGTGGGCGCGATGGGGCCCACGCCAGACGGTAGCGGGCGCCGATCGGCGCGCCCGTCATGTGAGCGCTCCGACCGGAGGGAGTGGGCTCGCACACGTACCCTCGGCGGGGCTCATTCTAGGACGGGTGCCTCAAAGGCGAATCAGGGCCTAGTACTCCTTGCGGTCCGGGTTCCCCGCGTGCTTGCCCTTGTCGTCGCCGCCGGTCTCTTCGGCGCCCTTGTCGGCGGCCGAGTCGCGGAGCTTGTCGAGGTCCTCGTCGGTGAGCGTGGCCTCTTCTTCGGAGACGGGCTCTTCGGCGGCCTCGGGCTCGGTCTCGGCGGGGGTGACGACCTTGGCGATGGCCTGGCGGGCGAAGACGAGGAAGTTGTCGTCGCTGGCCTCGAGGGTGACGGTCTCGTCGTCGGAGTCGACGACGGTGCCGTAGAGGCCGCCGATGGTCATGACGCGGGCACCGGGCGCGACCGTGTTCTGCATGCTCTGCTGCTCACGCTGCCGCTTCTTCTGCGGGCGGATCATCACGAAGTACATGAGGGCGATGAAGCCGACGATCATGACGAGGAACATGATGTTCGAGCCGCCGGCGCTTTCCTGTGCCAGGACGTCTGCGGATGCAAGCACGATGGTGCCTTTCGTTGTGGTTGGTCACTGTCTCGGTGCGTGACGTGGGCGGAGTCTATCCCGCGTACGGTGACGTTCCGTCCCCGCCCAAGCCCACCCTACGCGTCGCCGGAACCGAACAGCCCGTCGGCGCTGGGCGGCTGGAGCCCGAGGTGGTGCCATGCGGCGGCGGTCGCGACGCGCCCGCGGGGGGTGCGGGCCAGGAGCCCGGCGCGCACCAGGAACGGCTCGCAGACCTCCTCGACGGTGTCGGACTGCTCCCCCACGGCGACCGCGAGGGTGGACAGGCCGACCGGCCCGCCGTTGAAGGTGCCGGTGAGGGCGCGCAGGACGGCCCGGTCGAGGCGGTCCAGGCCCAGGTCGTCGACGTCGTAGAGCGCGAGGGCTGCGGAGGCGACCTTGACGTTGATGACGCCGTCGGCCCGGACCTGCGCGAAGTCGCGGACGCGGCGCAGGAGCCGGTTGGCGATGCGGGGCGTGCCCCGCGAGCGCCCGGCGATCTCGGCGGCGCCGGCGGGGTCGATGGCGACGTCGAGGATGCCGGCCGAGCGGGTGACGATCGCCTCGAGCTCGGACTTGTCGTAGAACTCGAGCTGCCCGAGGAAGCCGAAGCGGTCGCGCAGTGGACCGGTGAGGAGCCCGGCGCGGGTGGTGGCGCCGACGAGCGTGAACGGCTCGAGTTCGAGCGGGATGGCGGTCGCGCCGGGGCCCTTGCCGACGATCACGTCGACGCGGAAGTCCTCCATCGCGGTGTAGAGGAGTTCCTCGGCGGGCCGGGCGATGCGGTGGATCTCGTCGATGAAGAGGACTTCGTTCGGGCCGAGGCTGGTGAGGATCGCGGCGAGGTCGCCGGAGCGCTCGATGGCCGGGCCGGAGGTCTGGCGCATGCCGACGCCGAGTTCGGCGGCGACGATCATGGCGAGGGTGGTCTTGCCGAGGCCGGGCGGGCCCGACAGCAGCAGGTGGTCGGGCGAGCTGCCGCGCCGCCTCGCGCCTTCGAGCAGGAGACTGATCTGCTCGCGGACGCGGGTCTGGCCGATGACGTCGTCGAGCTTGGCGGGGCGGATGCCCTCTTCGACGAGGCGGTCGAGCTCGGTGGCCTCGGCGGCGGTGAGGGCCGCGTCCCACTCGGCGGGGCTGACGCCGGTCTCGGTGGAGAAGTCTTCGGGTTCTTCCATCGCCTATCGCTTCCCGAGGAGTCGGATGGCCTGCTTGAGGAGCGTGGGCACATCGGTGCCGTCGGCCCCTTCGGCGTCGAGCTTCTCGATGGCGGTGTCGGCCTCCTTCGCGGTCCAGCCCAGCGCCTGGAGCCCCTGGCCGACCTGGATGCGCCAGCCGCCGGGGCGGCCGCCGACCTGTTTGGGCACGCCGCCGAGGTCGACCGGGCCGATCTTGTCGGCGAGGTCGAGGATGATGCGCTCGGCGCTCTTCTTGCCGACGCCGGGGATGCGCGAGAGCGTGGTGGTGTCGCCGGTGGCGATCGCGTGGCGGATGACCTCGGGGCGCAGCGCCTCGATGGCGTCGCGGGCGATGCGCGGGCCGATCTTCTGCGCGTTCTGGAGCAGCTCGAACAGGTCGCGCTCCTCGGCGGTGTTGAACCCGTGCAGGGTGATCGAGTCCTCGCGCACGATCGTGGAGATCGCGAGCACGGTCTGGGAGCCGACCTTGAGGTTGGCGAGGGTGTGGGCCCCGGCGTGCACGGCGTAGCCGACCCCGCCGACGTCGACCACGGCGTACGACTCGCCGACGGCGGCGACGGTTCCGGTGAGCTGAGCGATCATCGGGCGGTCCCCCTGCGGGTCGGTGCGGCTTGCGAGGCGAGCGCGCGGGCGGTGGCCTCGGCGATGCGGGCCTTGACGCCCCCGCGCCACAGGTGGCAGATCGCGATGGCCAGCGCGTCGGCCGCGTCGGCGGGCTTGGGCGCCTCCTTGAGCCGGAGGATGCGGGTGACCATGGTCGTGACCTGGCGCTTGTCGGCGGTGCCGTTGCCGCACACGGCGTTCTTCACTTCGGAGGGCGTGTAGGTCGCGGTGGGCAGGCCGAGGCGGGCGCCGGCGAGCAGGGCGATGCCCGAGGCCTGCGCGGTGCCGATGACACTGGCCACATTGTGCTGTGAGAAGACGCGTTCGACGGCGACGGCCTCCGGTTCGTGCTCCTCCAGGAGCGCCCGGAGTCCGTCGTCGAGTGCGAGGAGCCGTTCGGCAAGGGGCGCTTCGGGGTCGGTGCGGACCACCGCGACGGCGACCATCGTGCCCGGCGCTCCGGGTCGCCCTTCGACGACCCCGACGCCGCAGCGGGTCAGGCCCGGGTCGATCCCCATGACGCGCACGCGCTCCTCCTGTCGCTCGATTCGCGTCAGCTTATCCGGCCGCACCGACGATCGGCCCGCAAGCACGTCCGCGGGTGCGTTCCGGCGCTGACCGCCGCGGGTCGCAAATCGGACTGGTGGCCTTGCCCATAAACCACTTGCCGGTCGGCAAGTGACGTGATTTCGTTGAGGTAGGCCGGTCGCACCGCACTCGCCCCCCATCGGCGCAACGAGGCGAACGACGGGCGCGGCCTGCCTTCTACCGCTCCGTGAACCACTGGTTGGGAACAACTGTGTCTGCTGCTGCCTTCATGCCGCCCGTCGCCGCCGACGGCCACTCTCGCCGATTCATCGCCACGATGGTGTTCGTCCTCGGCGCGCTCTCCGCGACCGCGCCCATCGCCATCGACCTCTACCTTCCGGCCTTCCCCGCGATGGCCGACGCGCTCGGCTCCCCCGAGAGCCGCATCCAGCTCACCCTCACGTCGATGATGATCGGCATGGGCATCGGGCAGGCCTTCATCGGTCCGCTCTCGGACCGCATCGGCCGCCGCAAGCCCCTGATCGTCGGCATGATCGTCTTCACGCTGACCTCCCTGGTGTGCGCGGTCGCGACCAGCGCCGACCTGCTCATCGCCATGCGGTTCGTCCAGGGCCTCAGCGGCGCCGCGGGCGTCGTGGTGGCCCGAGCGGTCATCCGCGACCACTTCTCCGGCGACGACATGACCCGCTTCACCTCGAAGATGATGTTCGTGACGATGCTGGCGCCCATGCTCGGCCCGGTCGTCGGCGCGCAGCTCATCCGCTTCGGCCCGTGGCAGACGGTGTTCGTGTTCATGGCGGTCCTGTCGCTGCTGTCGACGTTCCTGGTGTGGAAGTTCCTGCCCGAGAGCCTGCCCGCGCAGGACCGGCGCGCGATGGGCGGGCGCGAGTTCGCGTCCACGGTGGCCGGACTGGTGAGGGACGCGCACTTCATCGCGCCGACCCTCGTGGTGATCATGAACTTCTCGATGCTGTTCACGTACGTCTCGACGTTCAGCTTCATCTCGCAGCAGGAGCTCGGCGCGAGCGCGGGCTTCTACTCGCTGGTCTTCGCCGTGGGCACGCTGGCGCTGCTCGCCGGGAACCAGGCGAACATGGTCATGATCGACCGGAGCCAGCCGCACCAGCGCATGATCGTCGGCATGGTGATCGCGCTGGCCGGCGTCGCGTGGATCGCGGGCGTGCAGTTCGCGGGCATCGAGGGCCTGTGGACGGTCACGGCCGGGATCATCCTGATGATGTTCGGTTGCGGCATCGTCTTCCCGAACGCGGGCGCCGCGGCGATGTCCTCGCAGCCGCCGCAGGTCGCGGGGACCGCCTCGGCGTTCATGGGCTCGATCCAGATGGGCGCGGGCGGCGCGATGCCCGCGCTGGCCACGATCGGCGGCGTGACGCTGGCGAACATGACCATCGGCGTGAGCGTGTACGCGGTCGCCACGGCCCTCGCGGTCGCGTGGACGATCAAGGTCTACCGCAAGGACCCGGTGCCGGCCGCCGCCGTCTGATCCGCCGACGCCGAAGGGCCCGAAGCACATCGCGCTTCGGGCCCTTCGGCGTCGCTCATTCCTCGTCGAGCTGCGCGAGGACCTCGTCCGAGATGTCGGCGTTGGTCCAGACGTTCTGGACCTCGTCGGAGTCCTCCAGCGCGTCGACGACGCGGATCACCTTGCGCGCGCCCTCGAGGTCGACCTCGATGTTCATGGAGGCCTGGAAGCCCGCCTCGGCCGAGTCGTAGTCGATCCCGGCCTCCTGGAGCGCGGTGCGTACCGCGACCAGGTCGGTCGGCTCGCACAGGACCTCGAAGCCGCCCTCGCCGAGGTCGTTGACCTCTTCGGCGCCGGCGTCGAGGACCGCCATGAGGATGTCGTCCTCGGTCAGCTTCTCATCGGCGGGGACGATGATGACGCCTTTGCGGGAGAACATGTAGGCGACCGAGCCGGCCTCGCCGAGCGAGCCGCCGTTGCGCGTCAGCGCCACGCGGACTTCGGCCGCGGCCCGGTTGCGGTTGTCGGTCAGGCACTCGATGAGCACCGCGACGCCGCCGGACGCATAGCCTTCGTACATGAGCGTCTCGTAGTCCACGCCCCCGCCGTCGAGGCCGCCGCCGCGCTTGACCGCGCGGTCGATGTTGTCGTTGGGGACCGAGCTCTTCTTGGCCTTCTGGATGGCGTCGAAGAGCGTCGGGTTGCCCGCCGGGTCAGGACCACCGGTGCGCGCCGCGACCTCGATGTTCTTGATGAGCTTCGCGAAGATCTTGCCCCGCTTGGCGTCGATCGCGGCCTTCTTGTGCTTGGTCGTCGCCCACTTGGAGTGGCCACTCATTCCGGCGTCCCTCGTTCCTCTTACTCGACCGGTCCGGCGTCTGCGCTGCGGACCATATCCACGAAGTACTCGTGCACCCTCGCGTCGGGTGTCACCTCCGGGTGGAAGGAGGTGGCCAGGCAGTCGCCCGCACGTACGGCGACGATCCTACCGCCCGGCGCCGCAGTCGCATCGCCACCGCTGTCGACCCGGCCCAGCACCGCGACGCCCTCCCCGACCCGCTCGACCCACGGGGCCCGGATGAACACCGCCCGGAACGGCCCGCCCGCGATCCCGTCGAGACCGATCTCGGTTTCGAACGAGTCGATCTGGCGTCCGAAAGCATTGCGGCGCACGGTCATCGGAATGACCCCGAAGGAGCGCTGGTCGGGCCGGCCGTCGAGCACCTCGTCGGCCAGCAGGATCATGCCCGCGCACGAGCCGAACGCGGGCATGCCCTCGTCGAGGCGCTTCTTGACGGGATCGAACAGGTCGAACACGTCGAGCAGCCTGCTCATCGTCGTCGACTCCCCGCCCGGGATCACCAGGCCGTCCACGTCGTCGAGCTCCGAGGCGCGCCGCACCGGCACCGCCCGGGCGCCGGCGGCCTCGAGCGCGCGCATGTGGTCGACCACGTCGCCTTGCAGGGCGAGCACGCCGATCTGGGGCACGGTCATCAGAGAACTCCAAGGAAACTCGGGGTTGCGGGCGCCTCAAGCGTAAATCCGGTTCCTCCGCCCGGCTACCTGCGCGATCGGCACTGTGACCGAAACCGGCCTGAACTCGAAAGGCAGGTGGCGATCCGTTAAAGTCTGCGATCGAACGTGATGCACCCCTTATTGCCCGGGAGAACGAACACATGGCCAAGACCTCGAAGCGCAACCCGATGCCCCGTGCCGTCCGGGCCGCACGCAACACCATGTGGCTCGAAGCGGTGATCGCCCTGGTCACGGGGGGCCTGATCGTGCTCCTGCACCACACCGAGCGCGACTTCGTGCCGCCCGTCGCGAAGGACGACGTCTACCGCGGCGCGGTCGGCCTCGGCGCGCTGGCGCTGTTCCTGATCCTCGCGACGATCCTGCTGCACTTCCAGTGGCGCGTGCTGTGGGTGCTCGTCCTGGCCGTCCAGGTCGCCGCGCTGGCGGGCCTGGGCTGGCTGCTGTTCACCAGCGGACTCTACTGGGCGCTGTGCATCGGCCTCGCGATCGTGCCGATTACGATCATCGGAACGCTGACCGAACGCTTCGCGCGCCGCTGGTTCAACCACTAGGGCGCGCGCGGCGACCGATCCCTCGGTCTGAAAGACAATTGAGAGGCTGACGCTGATGCTCCCGCAACCGAACTTCGGACGCGACCGAGAACCCGCCAAGGGCGCGCCCGAACCCGAGTCCGCGGACCCCGACGCGAAGCCCCGCAAGCTCCTCCGGCTCCAGATCGCGATGTGGATCCAGGTCGTCTCGGCCGTCGTCGCGGGCAACATCCTGGCCTTCTACGCGATCTCGCTCCGTTCGGCCACCATCGCGGACCTCACCGCGATCTACGAGGACTCCCCCACCGAGGTCGAGAACCCCGCCGAACTCGCCCAGCAGGCGTACGACCTGTACCAGAGCCAGAACTTCCTGGTCTCCAACCTCGTGATCGCCGGCATCGCGGTCCTCGCCGCGATCGTCGCGGCCCTGTGCGCGATCCGCTTCAAGTCCCGCCTGAAGGCCGTCCGCTGGTGGGCCGTCGGCGCCACCGCGGTCCTGTTCATCGTCGGCATGTTCATGTCGACGGTGTTCATGCTGTACGTGGCCCCGTGGGTCTTCGCCTCGGTGCTCGCGCTGTGGTGGCTGTTCTCCAGCGACGTGCGCTGGTGGATGGGCGAGACGCAGACCACGAGGGCCGCGAAGGCGGAGGAGACCGACGACGAGCCCGCGGCGGAGCCGAAGGACTCCTAGTCGGCCGACTCCTCGGCGCCGTGCTTGCCGATGTAGTCGATGAAGGCCGCGCGCGCCAGCGGCTCGGCCGCGCCCCACTCGCCCTTGGTCCCCTCGTGCCAGATGCTGAGCAGGTCGTCGATCGCCACGCCGATCTCGGACACGTCCGGGTCGATGTCCTCGGCCTCGAGCGCGGTCGGGGTGTGCCGGAACAGGTCGATGAAGAAACGCCAGTCGCGGCGTTCCCGCGCCAGGGCGAAGGCGCGGCGCTGGAGTTCCGGGGTGGCGTACTGGTCGAGATCGCTTGCGTTCATGGCCCCAGCCTAGGGCCTCTCCCGCGAGTCGGGGCGAGGTCGGGCCCGGTTCGCAGGACAGGCCCTGAACGGATGACGGTGTGTCGGAGCGGGATCGGAGGCCTTCGGCTCCTTAGGATCGGCTCATGAAGCAGCTTTCCGTCGGGGCCGCGATCGCGGCCGCCGCCGCGTTCGTCGCCCTGAGTTCCGCACCAGCCCAAGCGTTGTCGCTCCAGGAGGCGCAGCCGATGCCGGTCGACCCCGGCATCGGCGATGGAGGAGCCGGCCTGGTGTTCCTGTCGGTCTCCGGTCAGAGCGGCGAGAACGACGCCCGGGCGCTCCTGTGCCCCGACGGGCAGGGCCACGCGCAGGGCTTCGAGGCCTGCACGCAGCTGACCGCCGCGGGCGGCGACCTCGAGGCGCTGAACCCGGTCGACGGCTTCTGCACCAAGGAGTACGCGCCGGTCACGTTCCGGGCATTCGGGGTCTGGGAGGAGGAGTTCGTGTCCTACGAGCACGAGTTCTCCAACTACTGCACCGGCCTGCACGCGACCGGCGGCGCGGTCTTCGACCTCTCCTGAGACGAGACGACAGGGCCCGAGCGGTGTCGCTCGGGCCCTGTCGGCGTCTTCGGGGCTACCAGCCGCGCTTGGCGAGCTTCTGCTCCTCGGAGAGCGTGTCGACGTTGATGCCGACCATGGCCTCGCCCAGGCCGCGCGAGACCTCCGCGATGACCTTCGGGTCGTCGTGGAAGGCCGTGGCCTTGACGATGGCGGCGGCGCGCTTGGCGGGGTCGCCGGACTTGAAGATGCCCGAGCCGACGAACACGCCCTCGGCGCCCAGCTGCATCATCATGGCCGCGTCGGCCGGGGTGGCGATGCCGCCGGCGGTGAACAGCACCACCGGGAGCCTGCCGAGCCTGGCGACCTCGGCGACCAGCTCGTACGGCGCGCGCAGTTCCTTCGCGGCGGCGTACAGCTCGGTCGAGTCGAGGGTGGTGAGGCGGCCGATGTCCTGGCGGATCTGGCGCATGTGGCGGGTCGCCTCGACGACGTTGCCGGTGCCGGCCTCGCCCTTGGAGCGGATCATGGCCGCGCCCTCGGAGATGCGGCGCAGGGCCTCGCCGAGGTTGGTCGCACCGCACACGAACGGCACGTTGTACTGCCACTTGTCGATGTGGTTGGCCTCGTCGGCCGGGGTCAGCACCTCGGACTCGTCCACGTAGTCCACGCCGAGTGACTCCAGGACGGCGGCCTCGGTGAAGTGGCCGATGCGGGCCTTGGCCATGACCGGGATCGAGACGGCCTCGATGATCCCGTCGATCATGTCGGGGTCGGACATGCGCGAGACGCCGCCCTCGGCGCGGATGTCGGCCGGGACGCGCTCGAGCGCCATGACGGCCACGGCTCCGGCGTCCTCGGCGATCTTGGCCTGCGCGGGGGTGACGACGTCCATGATGACGCCGCCTTTCAGCATGTCGGCCATGCCGCGCTTGACGCGGGCGGTCCCGATCTCGGCCTCGGTCTTGTGGGTCTCTGACACGGTCACCGGCTCCATCTGAGGTAGTACGTCGCGGTCTGGGCTGACCTGCGCGCCGGGCCGCCCTGTTCGAGGGCACGCCCCAGGCTCGCACGCTTCGCCTTGAGAGGTGATCTGACCTGGCCGATTCTACGCCGCGACCGGCCTCACAAGCCCGCTGACACCAACCGCTCAGACGGAGCCGAACTCGCTGCTCGGATCGTCGATGTCCCAGTACTCGGGGCGCGGGAGGCGGCGGTGCAGGCGCAGCACGACCGCCATCGTCAGCGAGCGCGAGGCGACGGCGTCGCGCACGAAGTCGGTGTGGATCTGGCGCGCCAGCGCGACACGCCGGTTGGCCGAGTCGAGGTCGTCGGACCACAGGGGGTTCTCGGCGAGGTCGCGCAGGGCGCGGGTGAGGTCGTTCTCGGCGTACTCGCGCAGCTCCCGCTGGCGCTGGGTGTCGGCGGGGACGGCGACGACGGAGAGGGCGAGGGCGACGACCTCTTCGAAGCCGGGGTTGCCGACGAACTTGAGGACGGTCTCGGCGCGGTCGTCGAGCTTGGCGAGGAGCGCGGACTCGGCGGCTCGGGCGCGGCGGTGCAGCCGTTCCACCCGGGTGACCGTCCAGGTCGCGTACGCGCCGAAGACGGCCACGATCGTCACGAGTACGGCCAGCCACCACATCGGGATCATCGTACGGGCATACTGCGACGGCCGGGTGTCCGGCCGAAGGCGCCCCGGGGTCGGGTCACGGCCGCTTCGGGGCCCTCATCGGCGGCGTTCGGTGCCGGCCTCGATGGCGGCGCGGTAGACCTCCAGGAGGCGGGCGGCGACTTCGGGCCAGTCGTAGCGCTTGACCCATTCGTTGGCGCGTTCGACGTAGGCGGTGCGGGCGCCCGGGTCGTCGAGGAGGCGCCCGGCCTTGTCGGCGAGGTCGGCGGCGTCGCCGACGGCGAAGAGCCCGCCGGCGTTGCCGTCGTCCAGGACGGAGCGGAACGCCTCGATGTCGGAGGCGAGGACGCAGGTCCCGGCGGCCATGGCCTCGGTGAGGATCATGCCGAAGGACTCGCCGCCGGTGTTGGGGGCGACGTAGAGGTCCACGCCGGCGAGCATGGAGGCCTTCTCCTCGTCGGCGACGGCGCCGAGGAAGCGGATGCGGGAGGCGATGTCGGGGTCGAGTCCGGCGACGGCGGCCTCGGGGTCGCCGCGGCCGACGACGAGCATGTGCAGGTCGGGGCGGTCGGCGGCGAGGCGCGCGAAGGCCTCGCGGAGGATCGGGAAGCCCTTGCGGGACTCGGTGTAGCGGCCCATGAAGCCGATGGTGGGGCCGTCGGGCTTCTCGGCGAGGGGGGCGGCCTTGCGGTAGAAGGCGACGGGCACGCCGTTGGGGATCTCGACGGCGCCGCCGCCGAGGTGCTCGACCTGGACCTTGCGGGCGTAGGGGCTGACGGCGATGCGGGCCGAGAGGTTCTCCAGGACGAGCTGGGCCATGTGCTTGCCGGCGGCGAGCATCCGGGATCGGGTCATGGCGGTGTGGAAGGTCGCGACGACCGGGCAGCGGGCGTTGAGGACCGCCAGGCACGACAGGCTCGGGGTGAGCGGTTCGTGGACGTGGATGACGTCGAAGTCGCCCTCGCTGCACCACTTGCGGACGCGCGCGGCCGAGCGGGGCCCGAACGCGAGGCGGGCGATGGAGCCGTTGTAGGGCACCGCGACGGCCTTGCCGCCGGAGACCACGAAGTCGGGCAGGCCCTCGGTCTCGGTGGCGGGGGCGAGGACGGAGACGTCGTGACCGGCGTCGATGAGGGTCTCGGCCAGGTCGCGGATGTGGAACTGGACGCCGCCGGGGACGTCGAAGGAGTACGGGCTGACGATCCCGATCCGCAGGTCGCCCATGTCAGGCCGATCTCTCCGGGGCCGGTGCGGGTGCGAAGTCGGCGCTCCAGAACCGCTGGAGCATGTGCCAGTCGGCGGGGTGGGCGCGGATGCCGGCCTCGAACGCGTCGGCCATGCGCTGGGTCGTGGAGGCGACGCGGTCCCGGAACGATCCGGTGCCGGTGTCGACGGGCCCTGAGATGTGGCAGACGGCGCGGTCGGCCTCGTAGTGGATGTCCGCGGTGAACAGCTCGACCTTGTTGCGGATGGCGAGCAGGGCCGGACCGGTCGGGAAGGTCGTGGCCTCGCCGAAGAACTCGACCTCGGTGCCGCTGCGGCCCAGGTCCCGGTCGGCGACGAGCGCGACCACGTGCCCGGCTTCGAGCGCTTCGCCTAGGGCCGCTTGGGGATTGCGGTCCCCGCCGGAGGCGGGGATGATCGTCATCCCCAGCGACTCGCGGTATTCGAGGAAGCGCCGGTAGACCCCTTCGGGCTTGAGCCGTTCGGCGACCGTCGTGAGGCGGTCTCCGGCCACGGCGGGCACCCAGGCCCCGGCGAGGTCCCAGTTGCCGCAGTGCGGCAGCGCCACGATCGAGCCCAGGCCCCGCTTCGCGCGCTCGTGGACGGGCTCGTAGCCGTTCATCTCGAACCGGCGCTGGAGGTGGGCGGTGCTCATCGACGGCAGCCGGAACGACTCGACCCAGTACCGCGCGTACGAGCGCATCGCGTCCCGCATCAGCGCCTCGCCGGGTTCGGCGCCGACGACGCGGGCGAGGTTCCTGCGCAGCTGGCGCACGGGCCGGCCGTCCTTGCGCACGGCCCGGTCGGCGAACGTCCGGCTCAGCGCGTACGCGGCGGACTCGGGCAGGAGCCGCACGCCGCGCCAGGCGGCCAGGTAGGCCAGCTCGGTGAGGCGCTCAGACATCGACGCGCTCCCCGTCGAGCAGTTCGCGCGCCTGGACCAGGCGCTGGACCACCGTGATCGAGGCGAGCAGGGCGAGCAGGCCCATGCCGGCCTCCATCGCCCACGGGACGCCGACGACCTCGGCCAGGACCGCGACCCCGGCGAGGATCAGGCGCTCGGGGCGCTCGGCGATGCCCGCGGTGACCACGACGCCGAGCCCTTCGGCCCGGGCCTTCACGTACGAGACGACCTGCCCGGCGATGAGCGCGAACAGGGCCAGCGCGCAGCCGAGGAACCGCTCCTCGGTCAGCAGCCAGTAGCCCAGGCCCGCGAGCATCGCGCCGTCGGCGAGGCGGTCGCAGGTCGAGTCGAGCAGTGCGCCGAAGCGGCTGGTGGTGCCCTTGACGCGGGCGATCGCGCCGTCGAGCAGGTCGGTGAACACGGACAGGCCGACGACGATCAGTCCGGCGAGCAGGTGCCCCTGCGACAGCAGCAGCACCGAGGCGGCCACGACGATCGCGGTGCCGGCGATGGTGACGGCGTTGGCGGACACGCCGACGCGGATGAGGACCTTCGCAGCGGCGTCGACGTATCGGCGCAGGCCGGCGCGGCCGGAGGTCCGGAGGAACTTCGCCATGGTCTCCTGTTTTCTCAGGCTGGCCCAAGTTGGGTGTTCGGGCAAGTGGGTGCGGCACTCACCCCGGCGGCGGGGCCGGAGGCGGGCACACCACTGACTCTAACGGTGCCCGGCCGGTCACACCCGCTCCCATGCGGCCGAGAGTTGCTCGCGGGTGTCCGACAGGTACTGCGGGAGGGTCTTGGTGCGGCCGATGATCGGCATGAAGTTCGCGTCCCCGCCCCAGCGCGGGACGATGTGCTGGTGCAGGTGGCCGGCGATGCCCGCCCCCGCGACCTGGCCCTGGTTCATCCCGATGTTGAACCCGTGCGCGCCCATCGAGGAGCGCAGCACCGCCATGGCCTGCTGCGTGAGCGCGCCCATCTCGGCGACCTCTTCGACGTCGAGGTCGGTGTAGTCGGGCACGTGCCGGAAGGGCACGACCATGAGATGGCCGGAGTTGTACGGGTACTTGTTCATCACCACGTACATGTGGGTGCCGCGGGTGACGATGTTCCCGTCCGCGTCCTCCAGCTTGGGGATCTCGCAGAAGGGGCAGCCCTCGACGTCGGCGTCGTCGCCGGTCGGCTTCCCCTCGCCCTGGATGTAGGACATGCGGTGGGGGGTCCACAGCCGCTCGTACCCGTCGGGGACGCCGACGCCTTCGCCTTCGCGCTCTTCCACGGGACGATCCTAGGCCACGATGCCGCATCGGTGAAACGCGACGAAATCCCTGCGACACGCCACAGCGGATAAACTCCGCACGTGACGTTGCCCCAGCTGTACCTCGCGGTACTCATCGGTTGCGTCACCGTGCTGGCCTCGATCGCCGCCATCCGGGCCACGCACCGGCTCGGGCTCCCCGCGCTCCTGGTGTTCCTCGGCATCGGCATGCTCCTGGGCGAGGACGGCGTGGGCATCCCGTTCGAGGACTTCGAACTCGCGCAGGTCCTCGGCACGTTCGCGCTGGCGCTCATCCTCATCGAGGGCGGCCTGTCGACCCGCTGGCGGGCGATCTCCGGGCAGTTGGCGCCCGCCTCGATGCTCGCGACGCTCGGCGTCGGCGTCTCGGTGACGGTGACCGCGCTGGGGGCGCACTTCCTGCTCGGGTTCGGCTGGCAGGCGTCCCTGGTCATCGGCGCGGTCGTGGCCTCCACCGACGCCGCGGCCGTGTTCTCGGAGCTGCGCGGCATCGGCCTGCCCAAGCGGCTCAGCGGCACCCTGGAGGCCGAATCGGGCTTCAACGACGCCCCCGCGGTGATCCTGGTGCTCGCGTTCTCCTCCGCCGAGGGACTGCCGACCACGTTCGAGCTCGTCGCGACCCTCGTGTGGGAGCTGGGCGCCGGCTCGCTCATCGGCATCGCGGTCGGCTTCGGCGGGGCGTGGGTCCTGCGGCGCCTGGCGCTGCCGGTGTCCGGGCTCTACCCGCTGGCGGTCTTCAGCCTCGGCATGGCCGCGTTCGCCGCGGCAGGGACCCTGCACGCCTCGGGGTTCATCGCCGCGTACCTGGCCGCGCTCGTCCTCGGCAACTCCCGCCTGCCGCACCGCGCGGCCACCCAGTCGTTCGCGACCGGCCTGGGCTGGGTCGCGCAGCTGGGCATGTTCGTCATGCTCGGGATGCTGGCCTCGCCGGAGAACCTCCTGTACGCGCTGGTGCCGGCGCTGGTCCTCGGCGGGGTGCTGACGCTGCTGGCCCGGCCGATCTCGGTGTGGCTGAGCCTCATACCGTTCCGCTTCTCGCTCAAGGAGAAGGCGCTGCTCTCGTGGGCGGGGCTGCGCGGCGCGGTGCCGATCGTCCTGGCCACGATCCCGCAGTCCGCGAACCTGCCGGGCGCGCAGGCGTGGTGGGACATCGTGTTCATCCTCGTCGTGGTGTTCACGCTGGTCCAGGGCCCGACCCTGCCGTGGGTGGCCAAGCGCCTCGGGCTTTCGGGGCAGGACGTGATCCAGGAGGTCGACATCGAGACGGCGCCGCTGGACGCGGTCGACGGGGAGGTCCTGACGATCACCGTGCCGAAGGGCTCGGGCCTGGCGGGCCTGCGGGTCTTCGAACTGCGCCTGCCCGAGGGCAGCGCGATCGCGGGCGTGGTGCGCGACGACGGCCTCTTCGTCCCCGCCAAGGCCGACCGGCTGCGGTCGAACGACCAGCTCCTCGTGGTCACGACCCCGAAGCTGCGGGAGGCGACCGAGCAGCGCCTCACGGCCCTGGCGCGGGCGGGCCGCCTGGCTCGCTGGCTCGGCGAGGACGGCAGGGACTGAGGCGGCCCGCGCCCCGGAGGGCACGGGCCGCCTGCTGTCGTCCGGTCAGGCCGCTTCGGCGGCGGCCGAAGGGCCTTCGTTGACGCGCGAGGTGACGACGTCGACCACGTGGGCGACGGCCTCGTCCGCGGTGACGCCGTTGCGCTGGCTGCCGTCCCGGTAGCGGAAGGAGACGGTTCCGGCGTTCTGGTCGTCGTCGCCGGCGATGATCATGAACGGGATCTTCTGGAGCTGGGCGTTGCGGACCTTCTTCTGCATCCGGTCGTCCGAGTGGTCGACCTCGGCGCGGATGCCCGCGGCGCGGAGCTTCCCGAAGAACGCCTCCAGGTAGTCGGCGTTCTCGTCGCGCACCGGGATGCCGACGGCCTGGACGGGGGCCAGCCAGGCCGGGAACGCGCCCGCGTAGTGCTCGGTCAGGACGCCGAAGAACCGCTCGATCGAGCCGAACAGCGCCCGGTGGATCATGACCGGCTGCTTGCGGGTGCCGTCGGCCGCGGAGTACTCCAGGCCGAAGCCGTCGGGCTGGTTGAAGTCGAGCTGGATGGTCGACATCTGCCAGGTGCGCCCGATCGCGTCCTTGGCCTGGACGGAGATCTTGGGGCCGTAGAAGGCCGCGCCGCCCGGGTCGGGGACGAGGTCGAGGCCGGAATCCTCCGCCACCTGGCGCAGGGTCGCGGTGGCCGACTCCCACACCTCGTCGGAGCCGATGAACTTCGCGGAGTCGCCCTTGGTGGACAGCTCCAGGTAGAAGTCGTTGAGCCCGTAGTCGCGCAGCAGCTGGAGCACGAATTCGAGCAGGCTCTTGATCTCGCCGGGCGCCTGCTCCTCGGTGCAGTAGATGTGCGCGTCGTCCTGGGTCATGCCGCGGACGCGGGTGAGGCCGTGGACGACGCCGGACTTCTCGTAGCGGTACACCGACCCGAACTCCGACAGGCGCAGCGGCAGCTCCCGGTAGGAGCGCCCCCTCGACTTGAAGATCAGGTTGTGCATCGGGCAGTTCATGGCCTTGAGGTAGTAGTTCGCGCCCTCGAACTCCATGGGCGGGAACATGGTGTCCGCGTAGTACGGCAGGTGCCCCGAGGTGTGGAACAGGCCCTCTTTGGAGATGTGCGGGGTGTTGACGAGTTCGTACCCGGCCTGCTTCTGGCGTTCGCGCAGGTAGGACTCCATCTCGTACCGGATGATCCCGCCCTTGGGGTGGAACACCGGGAGCCCGGAGCCGAGCTCGTCGGGGAACGAGAACAGGTCGAGCTGCTGCCCGAGCCTGCGGTGGTCGCGCTTCTCGGCCTCGGCGAGGCGCGCGAGGTAGTCCTTCTGCTCCTGAATGGTCGGCCAGGCGGTGCCGTAGATGCGCTGGAGCTGCGGGTTCTTCTCCGAGCCCATCCAGTACGCGGCCGCGGAGCGCATGAGCTTGACGGAGCCGATGAGCTTGGTGGAGGGCAGGTGCGGGCCCCGGCACAGGTCGGACCAGACCTTCGCGCCGGTGCGGTCGCGGTTGTCGTACGCGGTCAGCTCGCCGCCGCCGACCTCCATGACCTCGTCGGCGTCGGTGCCCTCGCCCTTGGTCTCGATGAGCTCGAGCTTGTAGGGCTCGTTGGCGAGCTCGGCGCGCGCCTCGTCGAGGGAGTCGTACTTGCGGCGGTGGAAGGTCTGCCCCTGCTTGATGATCTGGAGCATGCGCTTCTCGACGGCCTTGAGGTCGTCGGGGTTGAACGGCTCGGCGACGTCGAAGTCGTAGTAGAAGCCGTCGGTGATCGGCGGGCCGATCCCGAGCTTGGCCTCGTGCAGCTCCTGGACCGCCTGCGCCATGACGTGCGCGGCGGAGTGGCGCATGACGTTGAGGCCGTCGGGGCTGTTGAGCGCGACCGGCTCGACCTTGGCGTCGGCGTCGGGGGCCCACGAGAGGTCCCGGAGCCGCCCTTCGGCGTCGCGGACGACGACGATCGCGTTCGGCCCGTGCACGGGGAGGCCGGCGGCGGCCACCGCGTCGGCACCGGTAGTGCCAGCCGTCACCCAGAGGGGTTCGACGACGCCTGGACTGTTGTTCGGTGCTGCGGAAGCCACGGTTCTCCTCATTCGCGTGAGCCGGCCGGAGCCGGTGTTCGACATTCGGGTCCATGCTAGTCGCCGTGCGGAAAGGCGGTCGAATGCATTGGCGGCCGCGTGAGGAGTGCCGGGAATTCCTTCGGGCCCGGGCTTGACCTTGGACCCGGCACCAAGGTTTACGGTCGTTGCATGACAGCGACGATCGGATCGTGGACCGTCGGAAGGCTCGCCGAGGAAGTCGGCGTCTCCTCCGACGCGCTCCGCCATTGGGAGCGCGAGGGGCTCTTCCCCGCGCCCGAGCGCAGCCCCGCCGGGTACCGGCGGTACGGCCCCGAGGGGCTGGACCGGGCGCGGTTCATCCGCGACTGCCAGCGGGCGGGGCTGCGGCTCGCCGACATCGGGGACCTGCTGGCGGTGCGGGACACGGGCACGTGCCCGTGCGAGCCGGCCGAGCAGCACCTGGAGCGGCGCATCGGCGAGCTGACCGCCGAGATCGCGCGGCTCGAAGGGCTGCGGACCCAGCTGACGTCGATGCTGGGGGCGGTCGAAGCGGGCACCTGCGATCCGCCGCTGCCGCAGAACTGGTGTCCCCCCAAGGCCGCGGTGGGAGGTGAGTGCAAATGAACACCGACGAGTGCTGCAACTGCTGCAACGACGACGCGTGCCAGTGCGCGGGCGAAGACTGCTGCCACGGCTGCTGCGAGAAGTGACCCGCTGAGCCGGCCCGACCGGCCGGAAACCGTCGGAGCCCCGAGGCACAGTTGATTCGGGGGCGACTCCGAACGCCCGATTTGCGAAGAAACGCCGCAACACGCCGACCGGCTGCCGACCATCGTCCGGCCTGTCGGAGCCACCGGGCACAGTTGATTCGGGGGCGACTCCGGATGTCCGTTTTACGAAGAAACGCCGTGACACGCCCGCCGCCGCTTCCCTCGGGAGCGGCGGCGGGCCGCCGTCACTTCGCGGTGAGGACGATCTTGCCGAAGTGGCCGCCCTTCGCCATGAGCCGGTGGGCTTCGGCCGCCTCCGCGAGCGGGATCTTCGTGGTGACGACCGGTTCGATCTCGCCCGAGTCGAGGGCGGGCCAGACGTGCTCGAAGACCTCCGCGAGGATCTGGCGGCGCTGCTCCAGCGGACGCGCCCGCAGCGTGGTGCCGGTGATCGTGGCGCGCTTGGCGAGCAGCCCGCCGAGGTGGATCTGCGCGGCGTTGCCCTGCTGAAGGCCGATGATCGCCAGCCGCCCGTCCTGGGCGAGCGCCTTGAGGTTGGGCTCGAAGTAGGCCGCGCCGACGACGTCGAGGATCGCGTCCGCGCCGCCCGCCTCCATCGCGAGCGCGGCGAAGTCCTCGCTGCGGTAGTCGATGACGCGGTCGGCGCCGAGGCCCTGGAGCTTCTCGGCCCACTCGCCGCGCGCGGTCGCCCAGGTCTCGGCCCCGACGAGCTTGCGGGCGAACTGGATCGCGAAGGTGCCGATGCCTCCGGCGCCCCCGTGGACGAGGACGCGGCGCTTGCGGTCGGCCGGCTCGGTCAGGAGGTAGCCGATGTTGGAGTAGACGGTCGCGGCCGCCTCGGGGAGCCCGGCGGCGTCGTCGAGGTCGACGTTCTCGGGCTTGGGCAGGACGAGCGCGGCGTCGACGGTGACGTACTGGGCGTAGCCGCCGCCGGGCAGGAGCGCGCAGACTTCGGCGTTGAGGAACGACGCGTTGTCGTCGGAGCCGACGTTGACGATCGTGCCGGAGACTTCGAGTCCGGGCCAGGCGGGCGCCCCGGGAGGGCTCGGGTAGTGGCCGGCGACTTGGAGGAGGTCGGCGCGGTTGACGCCGGCGGCGGCGACCTCGATGAGCACTTCATCGGGGCCGGGCGCGGGTTCGGGCACCTGGGCTGCGGCGAGGCTGCCGTCGGCGACGGTCATGGCAAGCATCTCCGCATAGTATGACTGCGGCTCGGCGCCATGGCGTCATACCCGTCGGTAAGTCGCGTATCGACTGTAACGAGTTACCTACTCCGTTGCAGCGCAACGTATCAGGGATTCTCGCTCGAGTGGCCGGGGAACAGGTGGGCGTCGGGGTCGATCACGACCGCGGCGTTGTTGACCGCGGTGGCGGCCTCTCCGAAGCCGGTGGCGATGAGCTTGACCTTCCCGGGATACGCGGCGATGTCCCCGGCGGCGTAGACGCGCGGCAGGTTCGTGGCCATCGTGGAGTCGACGGCGATGGTGCGGCGGTCCAGCTCCAGACCCCACTCCCCCAGCGGCCCGAGGTCGGCGGTGAACCCGAGGGCGGCCACGATGGCGTCCGCCGGGAGTTCCTGCGGCCCTTCGCCTTTGACGTCGACCGACACGCCCGTGACGCGCCGGGTGCCGTGGACGGCGGTCACCTGGGCGTTCACGACGATGTCGGTGCCGAGCGCCTTGACGCGGTCGACGGTCGCCTGGTGGGCGCGGAACTTGTCGCGGCGGTGGACGATGGTGGTGCTGCGGGCGATGCCGTGCAGGGCCATGGCCCAGTCGAACGCGGAGTCGCCGCCCCCGACGATGACGACGTCCTGTCCCGCGTGCGCGGCCAGTTCGGGGACGAAGTAGACGATGCCGGCGCCCGGGAAGTCCGCCGCGGCGGGCAGGGGCCGGGGCGAGAAGGAGCCGAGGCCGCCGGTGATGAGCACCGCCTGGGTCTCCAGGCGCAGGCCGCCGGAGAGTTCCAGGACCGGCTTCCCGTCGACGTGCTCGAGCCGCTGGGCCTGGTGCCCGAGCAGGTAGTCCGGTTCGAACGGGGCGGCCTGGCGCAGCAGGTTCTCGACGAGGTCGCGCCCCCTGATCTCGGGGAACCCGGCGACGTCGAAGATCTGCTTCTCGGGGTACATGGCGGTGATCTGGCCGCCGGCCTCGGGGAGCGTGTCGAGCACGGCGGTGCTCAGGCCGCGGAAACCCGCGTAGTAGGCGGCGAACAGGCCG
Organism: Glycomyces harbinensis; assembly: GCF_900101745.1. Lineage (GTDB taxonomy): Bacteria > Actinomycetota > Actinomycetes > Mycobacteriales > Micromonosporaceae > Glycomyces > Glycomyces harbinensis. The sequence goes on from NZ_FNAD01000016.1 coordinate 55,279, forward strand.
GTCGGGCCCGCACCGATGATCGCGAGGTCCACTGTCGTCACTGGCAAGGGCGATCACCGACTCCGTCGTCCGGGCAACTCCTCAGATCCTAGCGAGCCGAGGGCCCCGGCGGGGCTCCGCGGACGGCCCGATGCGCGTCCGCGGAGTCCTCGCCTTCGCGAGCCCGATGCGGTCAGGCGCCCCGGAAGGGGCCGGTGACCTCGAACGTGACCCCGGCGGAGCTGGAACCGCTGGTGCCGCGCTGCGAGGAGAAGTAGAGGCGGTCGCCGGCCGGATTGAACGCCGGGCCGGTGATCTCGGACGAGCCGTGGCCGGACAGGCGCAGGAACGGCGCGACCACGTCGTCGGGGGTGATGATGCAGATCTCCAGGTTGCCGCCGTCCTCGGCGACGAACAGGTCGCCGGAGCCCGAGCCGGTGATGTTGTCGACGCCGGTGAGCGGCGGGTTGGCGGTGAGGGCGTCGTCGTAGGCGATGTGGAGGGTGTTGTCGGCGGCGTGGTACGCCCAGACCCGGTTGTCGCCCTTGGTGGTGAAGAAGCAGACGTCGTCGGCGTAGTGGCAGCCCTCGCCGCCGTTGAAGCGCTTGGTGTTCGCGACCTGGTTGCGGGTGGCGGTCGGGGAGCCGTCGGGGTCGGGGACCGTGGCCCAGGCGAGGGCCCCTCCCGACTCGGTGAGCACCTGGAGCGTGCCCGAGGACAGGTCGCCCCAGGTGGTGGGCCTGAACCGGTAGAAGGCGCCGTCGGAGACGTCCTCGGTGAGGTAGATGACGCCACGGTCGGGGTCGCACGCTGCGGCCTCGTGCTTGAAGCGGCCCATCGCGGCGCGCTGGACGGCGGCGGTCCCGCCGAGCGGGTAGGTCTCGTAGACGTAGCCGCGGTCGACCTCCTCGCAGGAGAGCCAGGTCTGCCACGGGGTCGCGCCGCCGGCGCAGTTGGTGCGGGTGTTGCTCAGGATGCGGTAGGCGCCGGTGACGGTGCCGGAGGCGTTGAAGCGCAGGGCGCTCGCTCCGCCTCCGGGGTTGATCTCGGAGTTGGAGGTGTAGACCCAGCCGGTGCCGTCGGCGAAGCACGCGCCGCCGTCGGGGGCGCTGTGCCAGGTGTAGGAGGTGCCGGGGACGGTCTGGGACGAGCGGGCGACGACGCGGGAGGTGAAGCCGGCCGGGAGCCGCACGCCGTTGGCGTCGGCGGCCTGGAGGGCGCCGTAGGGGCCGGTGCCGGTCTGGGCGGGGTAGGCGAACGAGGGTCGGGTCATGGTGAAGCCGAAGGCGACCGATCCGGCGCCGACGACGGCCGCGCGGAGGACATTGCGCCGTTCCATGGGTTGCTCCCTGAGAGTAAGGGGGACAGTACGATCCGCCGCTCAGCCTAGGAGGAGGCGGACGAATACGACGCCAAAAGCGAACGTCCATCGGGTAAGCGGTTGGTGTCGGCGGCGCCAACGGGCGCGGTCACGTCGAGGCCGCGCGCCAGAGCCCTCGAACGCGGCACCGGTGGTCGACGGCCTCGGCGATGCCCGGGAGCCGCGATCCGCACGGCGAGCGGACCGTCGAGGACCTCAGACGCCCTCCAGCAGGACCAGCGGCGCTCCCGCCCCGACCTGGGCGCCCGGCTCGGTGAGGACCTTGAGGACCCGGCCCGCCTGGGGCGCGGTCACGGGCGTCTCCATCTTCATGGCCTCCAACACGACCAGGACCTGGCCCGCCGCGACCTCCTCGCCGGGGCGGACCTCGACCTTCCAGACGGCGGCGGCCAGGGGCGCGGCGGCGACCGCCCCGCCCGGCGGGGCCTCGATCGCCTCGACCACGGCGGCGGGGGCCTCGCCCTGCTCGCGGTCGAACTCTCCCGCGGCCTCCCACGCGGCGCGTTCGGCGCCGAACGCCTCGGCTTGGCGGGCCCTGAACTCGGCGATGCCCTCGGCGTTGGCGTCGAGGAAGCGCCGGTAGTCGCTGTAGCGGAACTCGCCGTCGGCGGTGCGCGGCGTGAAGCGGCCGGCCGCCATCTCGGCCCGCAGCTCCCCCAGTTCGTTCGTATCGACCGGGTACCAGCGGATGCGGTCGAAGAACCGCAGGAGCCACGGCTTGCCCTCGGTGAAGGGACCGCGCTGGCGGTGGGTGTTCCAGACCTGGACGGTGCGGCCGACGAACTGGTAGCCGCCGGGGCCTTCCATGCCGTAGACGCACAGGTAGGCGCCGCCGATGCCGACGGCGTTCTGCGGCGTCCAGGTGCGGGCGGGGTTGTACTTGGTGGTGACGAGGCGGTGGCGGGGGTCGAGCGGGGTGGCCACGGGCGCGCCGAGATAGACGTCGCCCAGGCCCAGGACCATGTACTCGGCGTCGAAGACGGTGCGGCGCACGGCTTCGACGTCGTCGAGGCCGTTGACGCGGCGGATGAACTCGATGTTCCACGGGCACCAGGGCGCGTCGTCGCGGACGCCGTTCATGTACCGGTCGATGGCCTCGCGGGTGGCCGGGTCGTCCCACGACAGCGGCAGCCACACTTCGCGGCTGGGAACGGCGAGGTCGGCGGTCGGAGGGAGCGCGAACTCGATTGCCGTCAGTTGATCGATGAGGGCCGACTGGTCCAACCGTGCCGGATCGAAGTGGACTTGAAGGCTGCGCACGCCCGGCGTCAGGTCGAGCAGGCCGTGGCCGACCCGGTCGGCGACGGCTTCGGCGAGCGCGTGGACGCGCATGCGCAGGGCCAGGTCGAGGAGGTTGGGCCCGTATTCGACCAGGATGTTGTCGTCGCCGGAGCGGCGGTAGGCGACCTCGGGCCGGTCGGTTCCGGCCGCGTGCCGGGCGAGCACGCCGCCGTCGACGACCGGCGCGCGGCCGGACGGAGGGGCGACCGCGGGCCGCTGCCGGGCCGCGGGCACGCCCGCGTCGGCGACGGGGGTGAACCGGACGGTGTCGCCGGGCCGCAGCTGTCCGAGCCGCCAGCGGTGCGCGGCGATCACCGTTGCAGGGCAGACGAAGCCGCCGAGGCTGGGGCCGTCGGGTCCGAGGAGGACGGGCATGTCGCCGGTGAAGTCGACCGCGCCGATCGCGTAGGCGTTGTCGTGGATGTTGGAGGGGTGCAGGCCGGCTTCGCCGCCGTCGGGGCGGGCCCAGCGGGGTTTGGGGCCGGTGAGGCGCACGCCGGTGCGGGCGGAGTTGAAGTGGACTTCCCAGCGGGCGCTGTAGAAGTCGTCCATGTCCTCGCGGGTGAAGAAGTCGGGGGCAGCGTGCGGGCCTTCGACGACCGGCAGCTCCCAGTCGTTCGTGAAGACGGGCCGGTCGGCTTCCGGAACGGGCCCTGGGATTTCGGTCCATTGATCGAAATAGGGGGTCGCCGTCTCGGTGGATTCTGTCGGTCGATCGAAATGGCGCGTTGTCGCACCGGCGGTTTCTGCCGGTCGATCGAATTCGCCGCCGGCGTTCGCGCGCTTGCCGGTCGGCCGACCGGCGCTGCCCGACGCGGTGCCGTCCGGACCGGCCCCGGCGGGGCGCAGGACGTCGCCCACGCGCAGGGCGCTGCCGGTGAGGCCGCCGATCTCGCCGAGGGTGAAGGTGGCGGCCGAACCGAGGTATCCGGGCACGTCGAGGCCGCCCCGGACGAGCAGGTAGGTCCGCATCCCGGTGGTCTCGGGGGCGCCGACGGCGAGGGCGGCCCCGGCGGGCACCGCGATCGGTTCCCATTGCGGCGCTTCGTCGCCGTCCACCGTGACTCGCGCCGGGGCGCCGGTGACGCAGACCGTGGTCGCGTGGCTGAAGCGGAGCACCGGGCCCTGCGCGGCGCATTCGAGTCCCGGCACGCCCTCGGGGTTGCCGAGGGCGCGGTTGCCGAGGCGGAACGACAGGTCGTCCATGGGGCCGGAGGGCGGCAGGCCGACCTGCCAGTAGCCGACGCGGCCGGGCCAGTCCTGAACGGTCGTCTGGGTGCCCGCGGCGACGACGTCGATGCGGGGTCGGGGGTCGGGGACGTCGGCGAGGGTCGCGGTGGTGTGGACGGCGGCGGTGAAGCGGGGGTCGGCGAGGGCGGCGGCGAGCTGGCCCTGGTTGGTCTCGACGCCGGCGATCCGCAGCTCCCCCAGGGCGTCCGCGGCCGCGGCGACGGCCTCGGCGCGGGTGGGGCCGTGGCTGATGAGTTTGGCGATCATCGGGTCGTAGTGGGGACCGATCTCGGTGCCGGCCTCGATCCAGGTGTCGACGCGGGCCCGGCGGGGCAGGGCGAGGTGGGTGACCGTGCCGGTGGAGGGGCGGTGGCCCTGGGCGGGGTCCTCGGCGTACAGGCGGGTCTGGACGGCGTGTCCGGAGGCGTTGAGCGGCAGGCGCATCGGGGAGGCGTCTCCGGCGGCGAGGCGGAGCATCCACTCGACGAGGTCGACGCCGTAGACCGCTTCGGTGACGGGGTGCTCGACTTGGAGGCGGGTGTTGACCTCCAGGAAGGCGACCTCGTCGCGGTCGGTGTCGTAGAGGAATTCGACGGTGCCCGCCGAGCGGTAGGCGACCGAGGCGCACAGGCGCCGCGCGGCGTCCTGGTAGCGCTCACGGAGCGCGTCGGGGACGTTCGGGGCGGGGGCCTCCTCGACCACTTTCTGGTTGCGCCGCTGGAGGGTGCAGTCGCGGTCGCCGAGGACGGCGACGCCGCCGAGGCCGTCGCCGAAGACCTGGGCCTCGACGTGGCGGGCGCGGCGCACGAGCCGTTCGAGGAAGAGCCCGGCGTCGCCGAAGCCGGCCTCGGCCAGCCGCTTGACGCCGTCCCAGGCCTCGCGCAGCTCGGCGGCGTTCCCGGCGGGGCGCATGCCGATGCCGCCTCCGCCGCCGGTCGCCTTGAGCATGACGGGGTAGCCGATCCGCTCGGCCTCGGCGAGGGCGTGGTCGACACCGTCGAGCAGGCCGGTCCCGGTCAGGAGGGGGACGCCGGCGGCTTCGGCCGCGGCGCGCGCGGTGTGCTTGGCGCCGAACAGGTCCAGGTGCTCGGGGGCGGGGCCGACGAAGGCGATCCCGGCGTCCTCGACGGCGCGCGCGAACGCGGCGTTCTCGGAGAGGAACCCGTAGCCGGGGTGGATCGCGCCGGCACCGGTGGCGGCCGCGGCTTCGAGGATCGCTTCGGGGCGCAGGTAGGACTCGGCGGGGGCCGGGCCGCCGATGCGCACGGCCGTGTCGGCCGCGTCCACGTGGGCGGCGGCCCTGTCGGCGTCGGAGTAGACGGCGACCGTGGTGAGGCCCATGCGCCTGGCGGTCGCGATGACGCGGACGGCGATCTCGCCGCGGTTGGCGACGAGGAGGGTGTCGAAGCTCAAACCGTGGCTCCGTTCTCGCCGGCGCCCGCGGAAGCGTCAACGGACACGGCGACCCGCACTGGTGTGGGGTTGAACGCGTTGCAGGGGTTGTTGATCTGGGGGCAGTTGGAGACGAGCGCGATGACGTCCCGCTCGGCGCGGAGGGCGACCTCGAGTCCGGGCGCGGAGATCCCGTCGACGATGCCCAGGCAGCCGTCGTCCTCGACGGGCACGTTCATGAACCAGTTGACGTTGCCGGTCATGTCGCGCTTGCCCAGGCCCCACTTGGCGCCTTCGTGGAGGAAGTTCTCGACGCAGGCGTGCTGGCCCCAGGTCTGGTGGCCGTAGCGGAGGGTGTTGGACTCCTTGGAGCAGGCGCCGCCGATGGTGTCGTGGCGGCCGCAGTTGTCCTCGGTGACGCGGGCGAGGGGGCGGTGCTCGACGTCGAGGAGGACCGAGCCGGTGGTGAGGAACAGCGCTCCGGCCGCGGCGACGGTGTTCTGGGCGCTGTAGCGCAGGGACGTGTCGGCGGCGTCGAAGAGGAGGAAGTCGACGGCCTGGTTGCCGCCGAGGTCGGTGATGCGCAGGGTCTGCCCGGCGGCGACGAGCCCGGACCAGGGGGCGCGGGCGGGGACGACGGCTTCGGTGACGGTCGTGGCGGTCATGCGGCGGCTCCGATCGCGGCGGCGGTGTTGGCGAGGGCGCGGCGGCCTTCGGGGGTGGCGTTCCAGTGGGCGTCGCCGGGGCCGGTGGGGCGCTCGCGCCAGGCGAGGACGCGGGCGGGTGTGGCGGTGTAGTCCTCGCGCGGGTCGAGGGGGTGCGGCGCGTTGGCGAGCATGACCAGCAGCGGGGCCTCGGCGAGGAGGCGCAGGCGCCTGCCGGGGCCGGTGCCGCCGAGCCAGTGGAGGCGGCCGTCGGCGTCGGCCTTGAGCCCCTTGAAGAGCGCGAGGGTGGGGGGCAGGTCGCGGGCGGTGAGGTCGTGTTTGGCGGCGGCGAGTTTGAGCAGTTCGCGGGCGGCGGGGGCGGGTCCCCACGGGGCGCCGTCGCCGTAGCGGGCGCGGTTCTGGGCGGCGGTGGAGGCCCCGCAGAAGGCGTCGTGGCGCCCGGTCTCGTCGAGGACGAGGCTCGCGAGGGCGCGGCCCTGATCGGAGAGCAGGAGGCTGCCCTGGCCGAGGTAGGCGTTCCACTGGACCTTGACGGTGTCGGCGACGCACAGGCGCTCCCAGGGGCGTCCGGCCCAGGCGAGCGCGAGGTGGACGCACGCGTCGCCCTCGATGTCGGCGATCTCCACGACGGTGCCGGGGGCGACGGCCTGGTGGGCGTAGCCGCCGCCCGCGACGGTCTCCGCCCACAGCAGCCGATCGCGGTCAATGCCGTCCGGGACGTCGGGGAACGCCGCGGCGGGCACCCATGCCCGCTCGGCGACCGCGGCTGCGGCCTCCTGCGCGCGGGCGTGGTCGCGCGCGGCGTAGGTGCTGCCGGTGGCCGACGGTTCGGCTTGCGGCTCAGGGGTTTCGGTCATCGAGGCCTCCGCTCCGAATAATTTCTGTCGCTTGACAGAAATTAGCCTTGAATGTGTTCGGCGGCGTGACTCCCGGGTTTCGGCTTGATTGCCGGAATCGCACGGCCCGGGCGGCACGAGCCGCGCCGGGAGGTCGACCCTTCCCGGTGCGGCCGTGCGCGTTCGCCCTCTGGGCACGAGCGCGGCTCCCGCATCCGTCGCGGGTGGGACGGACGCGGGAGCCGGGGTTTCGCAGCGGCGCCCCTCAGGCCTCGGCGGGCACCGGGACCGGACCGGCGGCGGGCGACACCGGCGCTTTCGCGGCGCGGACCGTCTTGGCCGGGCGCAGCAGCGCCACGACGAGGTACGCGGAGGCCCCGGCGAGGAACGCGATGAACGTCGGCCAGCCGTCGAAGGCCGCGGTGATCACGTTGTTCTCGATGTACAGCAGGTCGTTCGGCACACCGTAAGTCGTGGGAGTGAGGGCGAACAGCACCAGGCGGACCGTGAAGCCCACGGCGATCGACGCCGCGGCGGCGGCCGCGCCGCCGCGCTTCCACCACAGGCCCAGGGCGAACGGTACGACCAGGCCGGCGAGCATGAGGTCGAAGGCGAGGGTGAGCAGGATGCCCGTCTGCGGGACCCGCACCGCCACCAGGATCGCCAGGCCCACGATCGGGAACATCGCGATGCGGCTGGCCCGCAGCAGCGGGTCCTTCCCGGCCCCGAAGATCTTCAGCTCGGGGAGCCTGCCGGCGTCCGTCTCGCGGATGCCCGCGATGTTGCGCGCGGCCACCGCGCCGGTGCCGAGGATCGCGCCGTTCGCGGTCGAGCAGGAGGCGGCGACGATCGCGGCGAGGACCATCATCGCGAGCCAGGCCGGGGCGTGGTCCTCCAGGAGCGTGAACAGCACGGCCGCACCGCCGTCGGGGCCGACGATGTCGACCGCCGAGAGGGCCACGTAAGTGAAGGGGATGCCGATGAGGAGGGTCCCGGCCGCGCCGAGGAAGCAGGCCCGGCGGGCGGTGTCCGGGCTCTTGGCCGAGAAGATCCGCTGCATGAAGTCGATGGCGACGATGTCGCCGACGCCGAGCGCCACGAGCGTCGCCCAATTGACCGGGGCGCCCTGGGCCGGGTCGGTGAGCTGCCCGAGGTCGAAGGCGCCCATGCCCTCGGGGACGGTGATGCCGTGCGTCAGCGCCACCCAGGTGAACAGGCAGGCGGTGCCCGCGATGGTGATGACCATCTGGGCGGCGGCCGTGTACGAGTCGGAGAACATGCCGCCGGCGACGGTGTAGGTCATGACCACCGCGACGATGAGGAGCACCCCGAGGGTGTAGTCGATACCGAGGAAGTGCTCGAACAGGAAGCCTCCGGCGACGAGGTTCCCGGCGAGCAGGAGCACGTACGCGCCGATCATGGCGATCGAGGCGGCGAGCTCGATCGTGCGGCCGTACCGGCGGGCGTACCAGTCCGGGAGCGTCAGCAGCTTCGCGGCGTTCATGCGGCGGGCGAAGAACAGGCCGGTGAGCAGCAAACACAGGGCCAGGCCGATGGGCAGGCTCGCGCCCGCCCAGAATCCGAACCCGTAGGCGAGGTCGGTGTTGCCGAGGGTGGCGTTGGAGTCGACGGCCTGGGCCATGAGCCCGGCGGCGACGAGCGGGATGCCGAGGGTGCGGCCCGCGACCAGGTAGCGGGCCGAGTCGCCCTCCACCTTTCGCGAGACCAGGAGGCCGATGACCAGCACGACGACGATTGAGAGCCCTACACCGAGGAGTATCATCGGGCACCTTCCGAGGGTTGATTTCTATCGAATGACAGAAATTAATCGCCTCGGGATTTCGATCGACCGACAGAATCTATTTCACCGGTATGAACACCTCCGCACAACGGCAACGCCCCCGCGAGCCATCCCCACGGGCAGGCCCGGGTCCGGCCGCCACCGGCCGCTGCCGGCAGACCATCCCTAACCCCCACCCACCCGGGGAAAGGTAGCCGCAACCTTCCCGCGCGGGTGCGACAAGAACCCGGCCCGCGGCGGCGGCTTCACCCGAACGAGTGGTCGGGCCGGTGCCCGCCGACCGGTCCGGACCGTCCGATGCGCGCACTACACTGGGGCGCGCACCCAGGACAGGAAGGCGGACCGATGCCCACCGCAGCAACGGAGCCCACAGCGGACCGACCCAAGCGGCGGGTGGGCCGCCCCCGGATCGCCCCGGAACCGGGCCCCTCCGCCGACGCGGCACCCCGCGACCAGCTCCTCGCCGCCGCCGCCGAACTGTTCACCGTCCAGGGCTACACCGCCACCTCCACCCGCGCCATCGCCGCCAGGGCCGGGATGCGCCAGGCCAGCATGTACTACCACTTCGCGTCCAAGGAAGCGCTGCTCAGCAGCCTCCTGGAGGCCACCGTGGCCCCCTCGCTCGAATTCGCCGAATGGGCGCTCGCCGAACGCGGCGCGGCCGCAGAGGCCCGACTGTGGGCGCTGGCGCGCATCGACGCCGCCCAGCTCGCCGGGGCCCGCCACAACCTCGGCGCGCTGTACCTGCTGCCCGAGCTCCGCCAGGAGGCGTTCGCGCCGTTCCGGGGCATGCGCGAGCGCCTGCGCGAGTCCTACCGGGACCTGCTCGGCGAGACCGCCGCGTCCCTCGACTACGCGCCCGGCGAACTCGCCCAGCGCGCGCACCTCGTGTTCGGCCTGGTCGAAGGCGTGATCCTGGCCCGGTTGGACAACCGCCTCGACAACGGCCCGCTTGCGGACCCGGTCTCGTACTCCGCCGGGATCGCCGACGGGGCGCTGCGCCTGGCCGGGAGCGACCGCCTCGACGCGGCCCGCGAGCAGGGCCGGCGCCTGTGCGCCGAATGGATCGGCCGGTCCGAGCACCTGCCGAGCGCCGCGCGGGCCGGAGACCGCGCGTGAAGACCGCTTTGATCACCGGCATCAGCGGCCAGGACGGCTCGTATCTCACCGAGCTGTTGCTCGCCAAAGGCTATGTGGTGCACGGGATCGTGCGCCGTTCTTCGATGATCGGCAACACCTCGCGGCTCGACGCGGTCTACCAGGACCCGCACGACTCGGGGCGCCGGCTGTTCCTCCACCACGGCGATGTCACCGACGCCGGCCTGCTGGTGAACCTGATCCGCGACATCCGGCCCGACGAGGTCTACAACCTCGCCGCGCAGAGCCATGTGCGCGTCAGCTTCGACCTGCCCGACTACACCGCGAACGTCACCGCGCTCGGCGCGATCCGGCTCCTGGAGGCGGTGCGCGCCAGCGGGATCGACACCCGGATCTACCAGGCGTCCACTTCGGAGATGTTCGGTACGGCCGCGCCGCCGCAGCACGAGACCACGGTGTTCCACCCGCGCAGCCCGTACGGGGTCTCGAAGCTGTTCGCGCACTGGGCGACGGTGAACTACCGCGAGTCGTACGGCATGTTCGCCGTCAACGGGATCGCGTTCAACCACGAGAGCCCGCGCCGGGGAGAGACCTTCGTGACGCGCAAGATCACCCGGGCCGTGGCCCGGATCGCGGCGGGCCTGGAGAAGCGGGTCTACCTGGGGAATCTCGACGCCGTCCGCGACTGGGGCTACGCGCCCGAGTACGCCGAGGCCATGTGGCTCATGCTCCAGCACGGCGAGCCGGTCGACTACGTGATCGCGACCGGCCGGGCCGCCACGGTGCGTGACTTCGCCGATGCCGCCTTCTCGCACGCCGGGCTCGACTGGCGCGACCATGTCGAGCACGACGACCGCTACGAGCGCCCGGCCGAGGTGCCGGAGCTGGTCGGCGACCCCGCGAAGATCGAGCGTGAGATCGGCTGGAAGGCGCGCGTGTACTGGGACGAGCTCGCCCGCATCATGGTCGACGCCGACCGTAATGCGCTGCGAAGCGGCACGTAAACGACCTCGAACACCGAATTCCGCGTCGCACCCAGGGGATAGTTTTGAGATTAGGGGTCCCCCGAAGGGTTACGAATCGAACATCGCATTCCGGGCCTTCGCGCCGGTCGCCGTGGATACCATCGCGGGCATGACTGATCTCAGCGCACCGGTCCGGCTCAACGACGGCGTGTCCATGCCCCGCATCGGCTACGGCACCTACAAGGTCGGCGACGATGAGGCCCAGGAGGCGGTCGAGGCCGCCCTGGCCGCCGGGTACCGCCTGGTCGACACCGCCGAGATGTACGGCAACGAGGTCGGCGTCGGCCGCGCGATCGCCGGTTCCGGCGTCCCGCGCGAGGAGGTCTTCCTCACCACGAAGGTCTGGAACGACCACCACGGCGCCGACGCGGCCCGCGCCGCGCTCGAGGCCTCGCTGGAGCGCCTGGGCACCGACTACCTCGACCTGTACCTGATCCACTGGCCCTCCCCCAAGCAGGGCCTCTACGCCGAGACGTTCCAGGCCCTGCTCAAGGCCAGGGACGAGGGCCTCATCCGCTCCGCGGGCGTCTCGAACTTCCTGCCTGAGCACCTCGAGCGCCTCCACGAGGCCACCGGGGAATGGCCCTCGGTGAACCAGGTCGAACTGCACCCGTACTTCAACCAGCCCGAGCTGCGCGCCTGGCAGGCCGAGCGCGGCATCGCGACCGAGTCCTGGGGCCCGCTGGGCCAGCGCACCGGTTCGGTCCTGGCCGAGCCCGCCGTGACCGCGGCGGCCGAGGCCCACGGCAAGAGCCCGGGCCAGGTGGTCATCCGCTGGCACCTTCAGAACGGATGCATCGTGATCCCCAAGTCCTCCAAGGCGTCCCGCATCGCCGAGAACTTCGACGTGTTCGGTTTCGCCTTGTCCGAGGCCGAGATGGAGGCGATCGACGACCTGGAGTCCGGTCAGCGCCAGGGCATCGACCCGGGTAGCAACGAGCGTTGAGAGACGCGGGCGGGCCGGGGCATTCGCCCCGGCCCGCCCGCGTGTGCGCTCAGTCGTAGCGTTCAGCCGAGCGCCACGCCCGCGGCGCTGGGCAATCGCCTTCCGACTGAGTAGGCTCGCGCGCATGAGCGAACTGAGCACGTCAATCACCCTCTCCGGCGGCGCGGTGATCCCCCGCTACGGCTACGGCACCTTCCGCATCGACGACGCCGAGGTCGCCGCCGCCGTCACCGCCGCGCTCGACACGGGCTACCGGCTCATCGACACCGCGGTCGGCTACCAGAACGAGGTCGGCGTCGGCCGGGCCATCGGCGCCGCGGGCCTCGGGCGCGAGGAGATCTTCCTGACCAGCAAGGTCTGGGACCACGGCTACGACGAGGTCCGCCGCAACCTCGACGAGTCCCTGGAGCGCCTGGGCACCGACTACCTGGACCTGTACCTGCTGCACTGGCCGCGCCCCGACGTGGACAAGTACGTCGAGTCCTGGCGGGCCCTGGTCGACGCCCGCTCCGAGGGCCTCATCCGCTCGGCCGGCGTCTCGAACTTCACGATCGAGCACCTCGCCCGCGTCGAGGCCGAGACCGGTGCCGCGCCCGAGGTCAACCAGGTCGAGCTGCACCCGTACTTCAGCCAGCCCGAGCTGCGGGCCTACCACGAGGAGCACGGCGTCGTCACCGAGTCGTGGGGCCCGCTGGGATTGCGCGCCGAGGGCCTCTTCGAGGAGCCCGCGGTGCAGGCGGTCGCCAAGGCCCAGGGGCGCACCCCCGCTCAGGTGGTGCTCCGCTGGAACCTCCAGCGCGGCAACGTGGTCATCCCCAAGTCGGTGACGCCCGCGCGCATCGCCGAGAACTGGGAGGTGCTCGACTTCGCGCTGACCGACGACGAGCTCGCGTCGATCGACGCCCTCGACACCGGCGTCCGCCAGGGCGGCGACCCGCTCACCGTCCACTGAGTTGACGAAAAGGCCCGCCGGCGCGCTCGCGTCGGCGGGCCCCGCATCGCGGTGCGGCTCAGAATTCGGCGACCCATGCGAAGTGCGGCAGGTCCCCGGCGAACGCGAGCGTGCCGGACTCATCGTTCTCGACCTCGCCGTACGGCGTGAAGTCCACGGTGATCTCATCGGCGTCCGCGGGCACGGCGAACACGATCGCGAAGTGGTCCCAGCCCCCCTCCAGCTCGGTCGCGGTCCAGGAGAGGGGGGTGTTCCGGTCGACCGTGACCGCCCGTTCCCGGTCGAGCTCCCAGGTGGAGGATTCCAGCTCGGAGCACCACTTGAACCGGACCTCCAGGAACACGGTGCCCTCGGCCGCCCAGCCCAGGTCCTCGCGCCAGACGGACCGGTGCGCCGTTCCCGAACCGTCCGCGCATCTGACGTAGCCTGATGCCCGACTGTTATAGACGTCGATCTCCCCGGTGTTGTAGCCGCCGATCGCTACCTCGCTGAGTCGCAGGCCGTTGTAATACGACCCGATCGGCTCGACCTGCGCCCCGGTGCGCAGGTCGAGCCCTTGGGCGCGTCCGGAGTCGTCCACCCACAGGACCGCGTCTTCGCCGACGGGGACGCTCAGGACGAAGGATCGGCCCTCCGCCGGAATGCCGTTCAGGTCGATGCGTTCGCCGCCGGCTTGGATCCACGCGGTGACCGCCATGGCGTCGGCCTCGAGTTCGGGCTCGTACTCGGCCATGCTCGCGACCTGCGCGATGAGAAATTCGCTGCCGTCTTCAACGGGCACCACGTGCTCCAGATCGGATCCGGCGGCAGCCAGGTCCAGCGGGACCGCATCGCCGCGGAAGAGGCATCCGAGCGAGAGGGAGAAGTGGGGTCCGCGTAGGTCCGCGGGCGAGTCGAGGACATACGCGTCGTCGCCTTCGTCGCACCAGGGGTCGTGTTCGACGCCGGTGATCAATGCGAAGGGGGCGGTGCGGGCGAAGGAGTCGGTATCGGCGCCGCCCGCGGCGCCGAGGGCGACGGCGACCAGAACGGGGACTGCGGCGAAGGAGGCGATGCGGGGCATGAGAGGTCCTTGTAGAGCACGCCTGGTGTCGGCGCCGGTCGGCGCCGCCGCAAGGCGAGGGGCGGGGTGGGTTGGAAGACCGGTTCGCGGTCGGTGGGCGCGGGGGCGTCGACGAAGGCAGGGCGTCGCCGAGGTTCTCGAGGTGGCCGACGGGGGCTGAGGATGAGCGTGGCACCGGAGGTCTGCCCGGGGATTGTGGACACGGCAGTGTATCGCGAACGGTGCCCTTGGCACCGGTCGACACCGGTGAGGCGACCCGTCCACCCTCGATTGTGGAACGGATCGTGAGAGCCGCGCCGCCGACGGGCTCTCCAGATGCGCTGCGGGCCTGAAGACCGGACGCTCGACCTGCCGGTGCCTTCGGCGCTCCTTCTCGGAGGGGGGCAGAATCGGTTCGTGGACGATCTGCTGCTCGTGCTGGTGCACAGCCCGCTGACCGGCGCACAGGCCTGGAGGCCCGCCGCCGTAGCGCTTCGCTCGATGGGGCGCCGGGTCGCGGTGCCCGACTTCGAGGCCGTGTTCGAGCGGGACGGGCCCTACCATCAGGCCGTCGCGTCGGCCGTTGCCGACCAGATCGACGCACACCCCGGGATGCGGGTCGTCCTGGTGGCGCACAGCGGGGCCGGGGCGCTGCTGCCCGCGATCACGGCGTCGGTCGGGTCCGCGATCGGCGCCGTCTTCGTCGATGCGCTGCTCCCCCACCCGAGTCGGACCTGGTTCGACACCGTTCCGCGGGAGCTGCGCGACCGCCTCGCCTCGCTGGCCGAAGGCGACCGCCTGCCGAAGTGGAGCGACTGGTTTCCGCCCGCGGCCGTCGCGGCGCTGCTGCCGGAGGCTGCGCAACGCGAGGCGTTCATCGCGGCGCTGCCGCGCATGCCGCTGTCCTATTTCGCGGAGACCGCGCCCGACCCGCAGGCCTGGCCGCCGCGGTGGTGCGCGTACGTCCGGTGCAGCGAGGCCTACGACGCCGAGGCCGCGGAGGCGGCCCGGGCGGGTTGGCCGGTGCGCCGCGTCGAGGGCGACCACTTGTCGCTCCTGACCCGTCCCGAGGAGACGGCGCGGGTCATCGACGCGATCGTCGCGGCTTCCGAGCGGCGCTGATCCCGGCTCAGCCGATGCCGTGGCGGACCGCCCACAGCGCCGCCTGGGTGCGGTCGGCGGCGCCGATGCGGCGCAGGAGGTTCGTGACGTGGGTCTTCACGGTCTTCTCCGAGACGCCGAGCGCCCTGGCGATCTGGCGGTTGGTCTGGCCTTTCGCGATGAGGCCGAGGACTTGGCTCTCGCGCGGGGTCAGTGACGGCGCGGTCGGGGCGGTGGAGCCGCTCATCAAGCCGCGCATGGCGATCGGTGAAAGGAGCAGCTGTCCGGCGTGGACGGTTCGGATCGCGCTGGCCAGCGCGTCCGGGTCGATGTCCTTGTACACGAACCCGGCGGCCCCGGCGCTGATGGCGGCCGGGACGCGTTCGGCGTCGGTGGCGGAGGTGAGGACGAGGACGGCCGGTCCGTCGCCGTCGCCTTCTTCGGCGCCGCGGAGGCGGTCGAGGACGCCTTGGCCGTCGAGGCCGGGCATCTTCAGGTCGAGGAGGACCACGTCGGGCCGGGTCTCGACGATGGCCTTCAGGGCCTCCTCGCCGTCGCAGGCCTCGCCGACGACCACGAAGTCGGGTTCGAGTTCAAGGTAGCCGCGCAGGCCGCGGCGGACCACGGGGTGGTCGTCGACGAGCAGCAGGCGAACGGGGTCAGCCACGGCCGCCCTCCTCGGTGTCGTTGTGGGCGTTGCCGTCGGAGGCGGTGCCGCTGGTGGTGGCGCGGGTGGGGCCAGGGTCGTCGGGGACGCTGCCGTCGTCTTCGGCGCCGTCGCCGGGAAGTCCGCCGTCCGGCTCGTCGTCATCATCGGGTGCGGTGTCGAGCAGCAGCGTCACGACCGTGCCTTCTCCGGGGGCGGTGGCCAGGTCGAGGTCGCCGCCGAGGGCCTTGGCGCGCTCGCGCATCGAGAGCAGGCCGAGGCCGCGCGTCGCGGCCTCGGCCGCGTCGAAGCCGATGCCGTCGTCGGCGATCTGGATGCGGTCGGTCGCGACCGTGACGCGGACGCGGCGGGCCCGGGCGTGCCGGAAGGCGTTGCCGAGGGCTTCCTGGACGAGCCGCAGCACCTCGACCTCGCCGTCCCGCGACAGGTCCACCGGGGAGTGGACCTCGAAGGCGACTTCGGTGTCGTGCAGGCGGTCCAAGAGCGTCACGTGGCGCCGGAGGGTCTCGACCAGGCCGTGGACGTCGAGTTCGGCGGGCCGCAGTTCGACGATGACCCCGCGCAGTTCGGCGATGGCGTCGGCAGCGAGCGTCTCGACCTCGCCGAGGCGCGCCACGGCGGCCTCGGGGTCGGTGTCCACGAGTTTGCGGGCGGCGCGGGCGGAGAGCCGCAGGGAGAACAGGCGCTGCATGACCGCGTCGTGGAGTTCGCGGGCGAGGCGGTTGCGCTCCTCGACCACGGTGAGCTCGCGGCTGCGCTCGTACAGGCGCGCGTTCGTGATCGCGATGGCCGCGTGGGAGGCGAGCAGTTCGATGAGGTCGGTGTCGGTCTCGGTGAAGCCGGGTTTGCCCAGGTCGTTGGTGAGCACGACGATGCCGAGGGTCCGCTCGCCGTCGCGGATGGGGACGCCCAGAAGCGCGGCCATGGCCGGGTGGGCCTTGGGCCACCACCGGTAGCGCGGGTCGCGGCGCAGGTCGTCGAGGAGGATCGGCCCGGTCTCGGTGAGGATCGCGGCGAGCATGCCGTGCTGGCGGGGCAGCGGCCCGATCTTCAGGCGCTGCTCCTCGCCGATGCCGTCGGTGATGAACTCGGCGAACCCGCCTTCGTCGTCGGGGATGCCGATGGCGGCGTAGTCGGCGCCGACCAGGCGCCGGGCGGAGGAGACGATCACCTCGAGCACCTGGTGCACGGACAGGTGGCGGGTGATCGCGCCGACCGCCGCCGACACCTCGTGCAGCAGCGACGTGGATTCCCGGCAGCGCGAGTCCGGATCGGGCGCTTGCGGGGACGGCGCCGCGGAGGCGGGCGCTGCCGAGGACGGCTCGGTCGGCTGGGAGGCGGTCACGGTGCCAATCTAGTCGAATGCGCCGCTCGCGGCCCTCGGTCGCAGGTCTTAGGACTTCCGGACCTGCGCCTACCGCGACTTCAGCCCGATGCGGGCGCGCGCGGGCGGCCATAGCGTGATTCGCATGAGCAACTTCGAGAACCGCACCGCATTGATCACCGGGGCCTCGGCCGGACTCGGCGAGGCGCTCGCCGAACGGCTCGCCGCACGCGGCTGGCGCCTGGTCCTCACCGCCCGCGGCGAGGACCGGCTCGCGAAGGTCGCCGCGCGGCTCGGGGCGCGGCACCTGGCCGGGGACGTCGCCGATCCCGCGCACCGCAAAGCGCTGGTGGCGCTGGCCGAGGGACGACTGGACCTGCTGGTCAACAACGCGTCCACGCTCGGCGAGGTGCCGCTGCCGACGCTGTCCGAGTCCGACCTGACCGTGTGGCCGCGCCTGTTCGACGTGAACGTGCGGGCCCCGATCGCCCTCGCCCAGGAGGCGCTGCCGCAGCTGCGCGAGCGCGGCGGGGCGATCGTCAACATCTCCTCGGACGCCGCGACCGGGCCGTACCCGACCTGGGGCAACTACGGGGCGACGAAGGCCGCCCTCGATCAGCTGTCCAATGTGCTCGGCGCGGAGGAGCCGGCCGTCGCGGTCTGGGCGGTCGACCCCGGCGAGATGTCGACCGCGATGCTCGCCGACGCGGTCGGCGCGGCGGACGCGGCCCAGGCCGACCCGCCGTCCGAAGCCGCCGAACGCATCGCGCGGGTCGTCGGATTCCGCTGGTGCGCATGCGAACGCGACGCGCCCCCGAGCGGCCGGTTCGCCGCGGACGACTACTCACAGATCGAGGCACACGAATGAGCACCACATTGACCTCCCCGTTCGCGTTCGCGCTCGACGCCGCACTGGAGGCGGACCGTCCCGCCGAGGCCCGCGGCGCCTCCCGTTCCGATGTGCGAATGCTGGTCAGCGACAAGGCGACCGGCGCCATCGGCCACCACCGCTTCGACGCGCTGCCGGCCCTGGTGCGCCCGGGCGACCTGCTCGTGGTCAACAACTCGGGCACGATGCCCGCGTCCGTTCCGACCCGGCAGGGCTGGCGGGTGCACTTCTCCTCCACCCGGCCCGACGGGTCGTGGCTGGTGGAGCTGCGCGACCGCGACAAGCCGTACCTGGGCGAGGTGCTCGGCAGGATCGTGGACCTGCCCGGCGGCGTCGAGCTGTACCTGGAGCGTCGGTTCGGCAAGCGGCTGTGGGTGACGCGCCCGAAGTTCGCGTCCGTGCCCGAGTACCTGGCGAAGTACGGCAAGCCGATCCGCTACTCCTACGTCGACCGCGACTGGCCGATCAGCGCCTACCAGACCGCCTTCGCCACCGTCCCCGGTTCGGCCGAGATGCCGAGCGCCGCAAGGCCGTTCACGCCGGAGATCGTGACGCGGCTGGTGTCGGCGGGCGTGGGGGTCGCACCGATCACGCTGCACACCGGGGTCGCGTCGCTCGAGAGCGACGAGGACCCCTACCCCGAGTGGTTCGAGGTCGGCGACTTCACCGCGAGGGCGGTGAACGCGGCCAAGGCCGCCGGGGGCCGGGTCATCGCCGTCGGCACGACGGCGGTGCGGGCGCTGGAGAGCGCCGCGGCCGAGGGCGGCGAGGTCGCCGCGGCCTCGGGCCACACCGACCGCATCGTCTCCACCGCCGACCCGGTGAAGGTCGTGGACGGCCTGCTCACCGGTTTCCACGAGCCGCGCTCCACGCACCTGTCGATGCTCGAGGCGATCTGCGACACCGACCTGCTGCGCGCCTCGTACACGGCCGCGATCGAGGAGCGCTACCTCTGGCACGAGTTCGGCGACGTCCACCTCATCGCGTGAGGCCCGGCCGTCTCCGGCGCGTCCGGCGCCGGGGGCGGCCCGCCGCCGTGTCCGGGACGTCAGTCCGGCGGCGGGGCCCGCACCCGCGCGAGCTGCGCGTTAGCATCGGTGCGACGGCTCGAACCGGGCCGCCGCACCGCTCGAAAGGGACCCGCGATGTTCACACCCTCGTCAGCGGACGACTTCCATCCCCCCGAGCACAAGCAGAGCGACCGCCAGCGTGGGCGCCTGTCGCTCCCGGACTCGCCGATCGTCACCGGCTTCACCGTCGCCGTGACGCTCGCGCTCGCCGTGGTCCTGTTCATCTCGGCGCTGCCAGGCGAGGAGCGGGTCCTCACCTACCGCGGCGAGCGGGTCAACGCCGGGGACGTGTGCTCCGCGACGAACACGAGCGGCGAGCAGGTCGTACGCGCGTGTTCCGAACTCGGCGAGTGGAGCACGCGCGCGACCGGCTGGAGCGTCGTGCCGCTGATCATCGCGCTGGTCCTCGCCGCGGCGGCCGCATACGTGATCTACCACATTCCGCAGCAGGTCAGAGACCGCGCGAAGCAGCAGCAGGACGCGATGGACCGCCTCACCGGCGAGGACTTCCCGCGCCTGTAAGTCGACGTAGATGTCCGGCTGGAAATCGGTCTGGCCGGGCACGACCGCGTACCCGTCCAGGTCGGTGACGCCCTCCTCGGCGAGGAGGTCCTCGACCAGGACCGCGTTGCCGGTGTACGCGTTCGGGTCGCGCGCGAGGACCGCCAGCGCGGCGTCGGCCACGATCGAGGGCTTGCGGCTGCGGTCGAGCATGGGCTGCCCGCCGAGGGCGAACTCGACGGCGGCGGTCGCGATGGTCGTCTTGGGCCACAGGCAGTTCGCGCCGATGCCGGGCTCGGTCTGGGCCGCGCCGAGGGTCATGATCGTCATGCCGTACTTGGTGGCGGTGTAGGGGCCGCCGGCGAACCAGTCCGGGTTCGTGTTCAGCGGCGGGCTGATCGTCAGCAGGTGGGCGTGGTCGGATTCGCGCAGGTACGGCAGTGCGGCGCTGATGGAGGCGAAGGTGCCGCGCATGTTGACGCCCGCGATGAGGTCGAACTTCTTGAGGCTCAGTTCGCCGATGCCGGAGATGTCGAGGGCGGAGGCGTTGTTGACGCAGAAGTCGAGTCCGCCGAACGCCGCGGCGGTCGCTTCGATCGCCTCGCCGACGGCTTCGGCGTCGCGCAGGTCGCCGACGATGGGCAGCGCCTCGCCGCCGGCCTCCTCGATGGCCTTGGCCGTCTCGTGGAGGGTCCCGGGCAGTTTGGGGTGGGGTTCGCCGGTCTTGGCGAAGAGCGCGACCTTGACCCCTGCCGCGCCGAGCGCGACGGCGATGGCCGCGCCGATGCCCCGGCTCGCGCCGGTCACGAACGCGGACCGGCCCTTGAGGGGGTGGTTGCTGACGGCTGGCTCCATTGCTACGCCTCCATGTGATCGATGTCCCTCCGCATACTACTAGTGAGTAACTTCAGAGGGAAGCCCAGTGCGGACGACACTCCGGACGGTTGCTGAACGTTGGCTGAGAGCGCGTCCAGAACTCGCGTGGAAACGGGCGCGAACCCTTTCAGCGGCGCAAACGGTGAAATAGGCTGGCCGGGCGACCGATCATGCGCACCGAGGCAACCGATCACGTGCGCAGACGAGTACTGAGGAGCGGTGGATGACTTCGACCAGCGGGCCAGCCGGGGCCTCACCGCCAGCGGTGCCGCTCCGGGGCGACGGGTCCCCGGCACGGCTCCTCGTCGTCGACGACGAGGAGAGCCTGGCCGACCTGCTGGTCGAAGCCCTCTCTTTCCAGGGCTACGAGGTCACCGCCGCCCGCTCGGGCACCGAGGCGCTCACCGCCGTGGAGGGGGTGCGGCCCGACCTGGTCATCCTCGACGTCAACATGCCGGGCCTGGACGGCTTCGCCGTGGCCGACCGGATGCGCGCCTCCGGCGACGCGACCCCGATCATCTTCCTGACCGCCCGCACCGCCCCCGACGACCTGCGCGACGGCTTCGGCTCGGGCGGCGACGACTACCTCATGAAGCCCTTCCGGCTCGAGGAGCTGAGCCTGCGCGTCTCGGCGGTCCTGCGCCGCACCATCGGCCGCGAGGCGGCGCCCTCGCGCGGCACCGACACCGTCGCGGTGGCCGACCTGGTCCTCGACCTGGCCGCGCACCAGGTGACGCGCGACGGCAAGACCATCGACCTCTCCCCCACCGAGTTCCGGCTGCTGCGCTACCTGGCGGCCAACGCCGGCCGCGTGGTGTCCAAATCGGAGCTGCTGAAGCAGGTGTGGGGCTACGACTTCGAGACCGAGTCGAGCCTGGCCGAGACCTACGTGTTCTACCTGCGCCGCAAGCTCGACAAGCTCGGCCCCCGCCTCATCCACACCGTCAGGGGCGTCGGCTACATGCTGCGCCCGCCGCAGGCGTGACCGGTGGCCATTCGCACCAAGATCGCCGCGGCCATGGCGGTCCTGCTCATCATCGCCGTGGCGGTGATCGGCTTCGTGACCGTGCAGACGGTCTCCAGCCACCTGACCCAGCAGGTCGACCAGAGCCTCCGCGACTTCGTCAAGCAGGGGCACATCAGCAGCGCGCCCACCGGCAACCCCGCCGAGGAACTGGGCTACAGCGAGTTCGCGCTCTTGTTCTTCAACGAATCCGGAGAGCTCGCCGGCCAGCAGCAGGCCGGCTACATCCAGTCGCCCTATGCCCTTCCCGACATCTCCTCGCCGCCGGAATCGGACGAGTACTTCACCGTTCAGAGCGCCGACGGCGAAGTGAACTACCGCGCGATCGCGTTCGAGGTCACCGGATTCGTCAACGACGAATCGGGTGACTTCACCGTCGTGGTCGCCACCTCGATGAACGACGTCGACGCGACCATCTCGACCCTGACCCGCACCGCCGTGATCACCGGCCTCCTCGTCGCCGCCCTCGGCATCTTCGCGGCCTGGATCATCACCCGCCGGGGCCTGCGCGTGGTCGACCACATGGTCGCCGACGCCGAGACCGTCGCCTCCGGGAACCTCGGCCACCGCATCACCGCCGCCGACCCGCGCACCGAGATGGGCCGCCTCTCCTTGGCGCTCAACCGGATGGTCTCGCGCCTGACCGACGCGATCACCCAGCGGGACCGCCAGCACGGGCGCCTGCGCCAGTTCGTGGCCGACGCCGGACACGAGCTGCGCACCCCGCTGACCGCCATCGGCGGCTACGTCCAGCTCTACCAGTCCGGCGCGGCCGCCCAGGGCGAGAAGCTCGACCGGGCCATGGACCGGATCGGCTCGGAGAACGCCCGACTGGCCAAGCTCGTGGACGACCTCATGGTCCTCTCGCGCCTGGACGAGGAGGTCGGCGGCGACCGCGAACTGGTCGAACTGGCCCAGCTCGCGCAGGACGCCGTGGACGACGCCGAAGTCGCCGACCCCACGCACCCCGTCGGACTCCAAGCCGCCCAAGCGGTCACGGTGGTCGCCAACGAGGGCCAGCTGCGACAGGTGCTGGTGAACCTGCTGACCAACGCCCGCGTCCACACGCCCGCGGACACCGCCATCGACGTCTCGGTGGCCGAAGAGGACGGCTGGGCCGTCCTGCGCGTGGCCGACCACGGCCCCGGCATCCCCGAGGAGCACCGCCAAAAGGTCTTCGACCGGTTCTACCGGGCCGACCCGTCGCGCTCGCGCGCCACCGGAGGCTCCGGCCTCGGCCTCTCCATCGTCTCCTCGATCGTCGCCTCCCACGGCGGCGAGATCCGCCTCGAATCCGAAGCGGGGCAAGGTACGACGGTCGAAGTGCGTATGCCGGTCGCGAGGCTCGAATAGCGTCGGCGACAAGGCCGTTCCGCGTTCAGACACCTACGAGGCGAGGACGGCCGGCGCGGCGACGCCGGCGCCTTCGGCCTTAGACGAGGTCCCTCGCGCGAGCAGACGGACTGCTCTCCTCGTCCCTCGCGCGAGCAGACGGACTGTTCTCCCCGTCCCTCGCGCGAGCGCTCGGGATCACCAGCGGCGTCCCCGACTCGGGGTCGTCGATGATCCGGCACGGCAGGTCGAAGACCTTGTGCACGGTCTCGGCGGTGACGATCTCGGCCGGCGGCCCCTCGGCGACGACCGCGCCGTCGCGCATCGCGATCAGGTGCGTGGCGTAGCGGGCCGCCTGGTTGAGGTCGTGGAGCACCGCCACGAGGGTCCGGCCCTCGCGGTGGAGCTTCGCGCACAGGTCCAGGACCTCGATCTGGTGCGTGATGTCCAGGTACGTCGTCGGCTCGTCGAGCAGCAGCAGCGGCGTCTGCTGGGCGAGGACCATCGCGATCCACACCCGCTGGCGCTGGCCGCCGGAGAGCTCGTCCACGCCGCGCGCGGCCAGTTCGGTGATGTCGGTGGCGGCCATGGCCTCGGCGACGACCTGCTCGTCCTCGGGCGACCACTGCCTGAGGATGCCCTGGTGCGGGTAGCGGCCGCGGGCGACGAGGTCGGCGACGGTGATGCCGTCGGGCGCGATCGGGGCCTGCGGAAGCAGGCCGAGCCGCCGGGCGACGGCCCGCGTGGGCTGGGAGTGGATGTCCTTCCCGTCGAGCAGGACCCGCCCGTCGGAGGGCTTGAGCATCCGCGCGAGCGCCTTCAGCAGGGTCGATTTGCCGCATGCGTTGGGGCCCAGGATGACCGTGAACTCCCCCTCGGGGATGTCCACGTTCAGGTGCTCGCTGATGGCGACGCGACCGTACCCGATCGTGGCGTCCTGCACGGACAGCGGACTAGCGGTCACGACATGACCCCTTTCTTGCGGTTGGCGATGAGCAGCCAGATGAGGTAGGCGCCGCCGAGGACGCCGGTGACGACGCCGGTCGGCAGCTGGCGGCCCGCGATCCCGGCCACGGCGATCATGTCGGCGCCGGTGACGATGAGCGCGCCGACGATCCCCGAGACCAGGAAGCTGCGGGTCGAACCGGTCAGGCGGGCGGCGATGTGCGGGGCCGCGAGGGCGACGAACGCGAGCGGCCCGGCCACGGCGACGGCCCCGGCGGTCAGGATCGAGGCGGCGACGAGCGCGACGACCCGCGAGGTGCCCACGCGGACACCGAGACCGGTCGCGGTCGCCTCGCCGAGGCGCAGCGCGTCCAGGCTCCGGGAGAGGAGCGCGACGACCAGGATGCCGCCGGCGAGGACGAGCCCGACGGCCCTGGCCTGGCTCCAGTCGCGGCCCGAGAGGTCGCCGGTGAGCCAGTAGACCGCGCGGAACGCGTCCACGATGGACGTGCGGGTGAGCAGGTAGCCGTTGATGCCCGCGAGGATCGCCGCGAGGCCGATGCCGACCAGTACGAGACGGTACCCGGACGGGTCGCCGCCGCGCGTCAGCGCCCAGATGATCAGGCCGGTCGCGAGGGCGCCGACCGCGGCGAACACGGTGGTGAGCTGAAGCGACGAGGCGGTCAGGATGATCGCCACGAGCGCGCCCGAGGTCGCGCCCTGGGTCAGACCGAGGATGTCGGGACTGCCGAGCGGGTTGCGGGTGAGGTTCTGGAACAGCGCCCCGGACAGGCCCATGCAGGCGCCGACCGCGATGCCGGTCGCCAGGCGCGGCAGGCGCAGCGTCCAGAGGATGAACTCGTCGCCCTTGGTGCCCTCGCCGATCAGCGCGTACCAGACCCGTTCGAGGCCGAGGGCGGTCGAGCCGGTCGCGGCCGACCACATGGCGACCGCGATCAACGCGGCGAGGGAGCCGAGGACCGCGACGAGCGTGCGGTGGCGGACGCGCACGGACATCCCGCCCAGGCGCAGGACCGTGGACCGCCCTGCGGCGCCTCCGGCCTGCGGACTCGACCTGGTGAGCACGGCGGTCACAGGCGGGCCACCTTCCTGCGGCTGACGAGGTAGAGGAAGAACGGGCCGCCGAAGACGGCGCAGACGATGCCGACCTGGACCTCGCCCGGCCGGGCGATCACGCGGCCGAGCACGTCGGCCGCGACCAGGAACGCCGCGCCCGTCAGGGCCGAGTACGGCAGGACCCAGTTCTGGTCGGGCCCGGTGAAGGCCCGCACCACGTGCGGGACGACGAGGCCGACGAAGACGATCGGGCCGCACACCGCCGTCGCGGTCCCGGCCAGGACCGTGATGACCACGATCCCCGCGACCCGCAGCACCCGCGGGTCCACGCCGAGGCCGGTCGCGGTCGCGTCCCCGAGCGCGAGGGCGTTCAGCGGCCGCGCCAGCAGCACCCCGATGACGCTCGCGACGCCGATGAGGAGCACGACCGGGAGCATCGGCGCGACATGGGCGTTCACCAGCGAGCCCACCGACCAGAAGCGCATCTGGTCGAGCGTGGCCGCGTCCATGAGCTGGACCGCCGACACGTACGCGAACCCGGCGGCCGTCACCGCCGCGCCCGCCAGCGCCAGCCGCGCCGGGGTCGCCGAGGACGCGCCCGCGATGAGATAGCAGGCCACGGCCGCGATCGCGGCGCCGAGGAAGGCGAAGGAGATGGTCCCGGCGAAACCGAAGGAGCCGATGAAGTAGGAGGCGGTGACCACCGCGACCGCCGCGCCGGTGTTGACGCCCAGGAGCCCGGGGTCGGCGAGGGGGTTGCGGGTCATGGCCTGCATGAGGGCGCCGGCCAGGCCGAGGGCGGCCCCGGCGGCGAGTCCGAGGATCGTGCGCGGCACGCGCAGCTCGGTGACGACCGGGTAGGCGTCGGAGGCCCGGTCGGTCAGACCGTCCCACACCTCGGGAAGGCCCATGGCGCGCGAGCCCACGGCGATGCTGAGGAGCGCGAGCGCGGCGAGGGCGGCGGTGAGGACGAGAATGCCGGAGACCCGGCGTGCGGTGCGCTTTTGCGGCACCGATTCGCTTGGGCCCCTGTTGGAATCGAGGCCCGCCGGGGTCGGCTGGGCCTGGTTCCGGGCGCGCTGGGCGGTTGACAAGTGCGGTCTCCGGAGGGATGTTGACTGCGGTTTTGTTTAGGCTAACCTAACCACGATAACCCCGCCCCGTTCACCATCGAAGGAGTTCGACGTGCCACTCCGCGCCTATCCCCGGGCCCTGACCCGCCGCAGCCTGTTCGCCGCGGGCGGCGGTCTCGGCGCCGCCTCCCTCCTGGCCGCGTGCTCCGAGGGAGACGGCGGTGACGAGGGCGCGAACGGCGGCTCGGGCTCGTTCTCGTTCGTCGACGAGCGCGACCAGAAGGCGGTCGAGCTCGACCACGTCCCGAGCAAGGTCGTCGCGTTCACCGGCCTGGCCGCGGCGCTGTACGACTACGGCGTGGAGGTCGCGGCCGTCTTCGGCCCCACCACGCTCGAAGACGGCTCGCCCGACATCCAGGCCGGGCGAATGCCCGTCGAGGACCTCCAGGTCCTGGGCAACGTCTGGGGCGAGTTCGACGTCGAGAAGTACGCCGAGATCGGCCCCGACCTCCTCGTCTCGCACTACTACGAGGGCTTCGACCTGTGGTTCGTTCCCGAAGAGCGCCTTGAGGAGATCGAGTCGCTCGCGCCGGGCGTGGGCATCGAGGTCTCGCTGCCGACCCTGGACCAGATCATCGACCGCCACGCGCAGCTGGCCGTGGAGCTCGGCGCCGACCTCGATTCCGAAGCGAATGTCGCTGGCATCGAACGGTTCGGCGCCGCAATGGCGGCGATCCCGGACACGTACTTCGGTATCCAACAGGCCACCGGCTACGAATACAAGGCCATGGCGGTCGGCGCCTGGCCCGACGGGCTCTACATCGCCAACCCGCCCACGTTCAACCTGCTCGCCAAAAGCGTCGAGCTCGGCGTCGACTTCGTGGTCCCCGACAACCCCGACCAGAACGACTACTGGGAGCTCCTGTCCTGGGAGAACGTCGACAAGTACGAGGCCGACGTGATCTTCCTGGACGTGCGAACCGGCAACATCACGGCCGAGCGACTGCTCGCCGAGCAGCCGACCTGGGCGGCGCTCCCGGCGGTGGCGGCCGGGCAGGTGTACGGCTGGAACGCCGAGCCGGTGTACTCGCATGTCGGTGGGGCCGTTGAGCTGGAGAGGATCGCGGAAGGGCTCGGCGCCGCGCGGCCGATCGCCTCGCTGACCGACTGAATGCGTGGCTGACGCCACGTGAGGACCCCAGGTCAGGGAGCCGGAATATGTTTAGGTTAGCCTAACCTCGGTTCGTACGGGCGAGGCCCCGAACACCGACCGCCAGTCCGGCCCCCACACGCCCTTCGTGAAGGAGACACCACATGGCTTTCGATGCCGACAGCGTCAAGATCGGCCGCCGCGGCCTGCTCGCGGGCGGCGGCGCCCTCGGGGTGACCGGCGCCCTCGCCGCATGCGGCGGCGGGGAGGACGAGTCCGGATCCGGCGACGAGTCCACCGGCCCCTGGGAGTTCACCGACGACCGCGGCGAGACCGCCGAGCTGGAGAACAGGCCCACCAAGATCGTCGCCTTCACCGGCATGGCCGCCGCGCTGTACGACTTCGGCGTCGAGGTCCCGGCCGTCTTCGGCCCCACCACGAACGAGGACGGCTCGGCCACCACCCAGGCCGGCGACCTCCCCGTCGACGACCTCGAGGTCTTCGGCAACGTCTACGGCGAGTTCGACGTCGAGGCCTACGCCGCCTACGGGCCCGAGGTCATCATGTCCCACTACTACATCGACCCCGCCGCGCTCTGGTACGTGCCCGAGGCCAGCGCCTCCGACATCACGAGCCTCGCCCCCGTCGTCGCGCTCAGCGCCAACGACGAAGCCCTGGCGAACACCCTCGACCAGGTGATCGGCCGCCACGCCGAACTCGCCGCGAGCCTCGGGGCCGACCTGGAGTCGGACGACAACGTCGCGAGCAAGGAGCGCTACGACGCGGCCGTCGAGGCCCTCAGGACGGCCGCCGCCGCGAACCCGGTCAGGGTGCTCGCCTGCGCCGCGGCCGCCGACACGTTCTACGCCTCCAGCCCGAACATGGGCAACGACACCCGCTTCTTCATGGAGTTGGGCGTCGACATCATCGTCCCCGACGCGCTGGACGCGGCCACCGGCAGCTACTTCGAGTTCCTCTCCTGGGAGAACGCCGACAAGTACGACGCGGACCTGCTCCTGCTCGACAACCGGGTCCAGTCACTCCAGCCCGATCAGCTGACCGAGTACCCGACCTGGAACGCGCTCCCGGCCGTCCAGGAAGGACAGATCGTCGGCTGGGAGGCCGAGCCGATGTACTCCTACGGTCTCGCCGCCGCCTCCATCGAGGCCCTGGCCGAGGCGATCACGAACGCGAAGAAGCTGTTCTGAGAGCTTTCCCGAAGAGCGACAACTGAAGAATGCAAAGTGAGAAGGGGCGGATCCACGTGGATCCGCCCCTTCGTTTCGCCTCTCGGTTACTTCAGGTCGATGGTGACGACCTCGGGGTCGTGGTCGGAGACCCCGTAGTTGCCGTAAGCGGGCTCCTCGCCGAACTCGTAGGCGTCGGCCGGGTAGTCCGAGTTGATGTGCGCGGACACCGCGGACTCGACCTCGCGGAGGAGGTGCGGGGAGGCCCACATCTGGTCGAGCGTCTGCGCCTGGCCCACATAGGTGTAGGAGTAGGCGGCCTCGGGGTGGTCCTCCAGCATGTAGTCGTAGAGGCTGGAGAGCCCCGAGTCCTCGTAGAGCCCGGCGAGCTGGTCGGACGGGCCCACCCAGTCCCCCGCGATGGTCTGGCCCTCGGCGAACGGGTCGTCGGGGCGCGGGAAGACGTTCAGGTCGCCGCCGGCCAGGACGTTCGCCCTGCGGTCCTCCTCGAGGATCGCGGCGCTGATCGCGGCCAGGTAGTTCGCCTGCTCGGTGCGATGCAGCACGCGCGTGTTCGGGCTGGAGGAGAAGTGGTTGTTGATCAGGTAGATCTCCTCGACCTTGTTGCCGTGCTTGTCCTTGAGGTAGAACTTCGCGACCTGCGCGGGACGGCTGAACACGTCGAAGCCGTTGCAGGCGTAGACGCCCGAGTTCGTGCACTGCTCGATGACCTCGTCGGGCAGCGCCGCGTTGAGGGCCTTCGGGTTCTGGACCTCGGCGTTGATCTCGTCGGCCTCGGTCGGGTAGTCGACCTCCGGGTCGTCGCCGAGGACCGGGTCCCAGTGCTTGGCCTTCGAGAGGCCGGCGAGCTTGGGCTGGTAGAGGAAGCCGGTCATGATGCCGCGGGTGTCGGCCGAGTCGAGGTCGCCCACGGCCTTGTAGGTCGGGCCGCCGTACTCGGCGATGAGGAGGGCCAGCTCCTGGAGGGAGTCGGGCGCGCCGTCGCTCTGCTCGTTCGCGTCGCCGGTGTTCACCAGGTCGCAGACCAGGCGGTCCTCGCCGAGGTCGGAGCGCTTCGTCCACGCGGGGTTGACCGAGCAGACGTCCTGGGCCTCGCCCTCCTGCGTCATGAGGATCGCCGGGCTGTGCAGGTCGTCCACGATCTGCGCGGCCTCGCGCTCCATGCGCGCCTGGTACTCCGTGTAGTCCGACGGCACGTAGTCGAAGGGCGGGTTGACGTTCCCTTCGGGGTCCTCGGCGTCGACGCAGCCGGGGTCGCCCTCGAAGTCGCACTCGGAGTTCGGGTTGTCGCGGGTGTCGTAGAGGTTCTCGATGTTGTACGAGCCGATCGCGGCCTCGTGCCTGCCGACCGGTTCGACGGGCTCGTTCTCGGCCGGCTCCAGGCCGCCTTCGAGCGCGAGGTCGTCGGCGACCTCGATGGCGTACTTGGCGAACGAGAGGTACACGCCGCCGGTGTTGGCCTCGGTGATGACGTCGTACGTCTTGGCCGGGGCGATGATCGACTCCGTGGTGCCCGCGGTGGCGCGGATGCCCAGGTCGCCCATGACGAACAGGTAGCCGTTGCCGTCGTCGAAGCTGCCCTCGACCGTGTCGAGCGGGTGCGCGTCGCGGAAGGCACGGGCGGCGTACCCGCCCTGCTGGGCCGCGGCGCTGTCGCCGCGCATGGCCCAGACCTCGCCGCCGCTGGAGAACACGTCGCGGCCGGCGGTGACCACCGAGTCGGCCGGGACGGTGAGCTGCATGCCGAGGTGGCGGCGGAAGTACTCGGTGGAGGCCTTCGCGTCGTCGGGGGCGTCGACCTCGACGGACTCGATCTCGGCGAGCGGGTCCAGGCCGGTGTCGACCACGTCGTAGACGAAGGTCGAGCCGCCGCTGAACTGGATGTTCCCGAAGTAGGTGCCGACCACGGCGCGCACCACGATCTCGTCGCCGACGTTCACGGTCCAGTTGGCGCCCAGCTCGGTCTGCGCGGGCGAGCCGTTGAGGGTGCGGATCGTGGAGTACTGGTTGTTGAAGACGAAGATGCCGTCCGAGGAGTTCGGGTCGCCGTCGGTCGCGTCGGCCCGCTCCTGGAGGAAGAAGCCCTTGTTGCCGGACGGGTCCAGGGTCTCCTGGGTGACCACGCCCTGGACGTACACGGTCTGGCCGGCCAGCGGCGAGGTGAAGTCGGTGTCGCCGTCGGCGATGGAACCCTGGACTTCACCGATGTGCCTGATGTCGGCCTGAGCCTGGGCCTGGGAGGCGAACACGAATCCGGCGGCGCCGATGATCGCGACGCCGGCGGCGGCCGC
Source organism: Glycomyces harbinensis (assembly GCF_900101745.1). Taxonomy (GTDB): domain Bacteria; phylum Actinomycetota; class Actinomycetes; order Mycobacteriales; family Micromonosporaceae; genus Glycomyces; species Glycomyces harbinensis. The sequence continues at coordinate 85,435 of NZ_FNAD01000016.1, forward strand.
CGCGAGGCGCGCTCGCCGTCTGAGGGACTGCACAGGAGGACTCCAATGCTGATGCCGAGGCTCCGGTGCGGATTCGCGCCGGAGGCGGGATGATGGGGCGGTTCTCACTCAACCGCAACGTATGGTCGAGCGCAAGGCCTCCGGGTGAATTCCTCGTATCATCCCATGTCTCATTCGGCCACCAAAAAAGGCGGGACGCCCCTCAGGACGCCCCGCCCGTTCGATCTCAGTTACCGGTCGTAGCGCGGCGTCCAATAGTCGGGCACGGTCACGTCGCCGAAGTCCATGTCCGAGGCCAGGTAGAAGCTCGTGTACTGCGGCTGGTTGTAGGTCGTCTGCTGGTTCGCGACGCCCACGCGGTACTGCGGGTCGTGCATGAGCGTGAAGAGCTTGTGGTCGGTGACCTCAGTGGAGACGTAGACGCGGATCGCGCTGCTGTCCGCGGTGCGGACCAGGAGCTCCTCGCGCCAGTCGCCGAGCACGTCGGCCACCAGGCCGGGGTTGCCCTTCGTGTAGTTGTTGGTCAGCGTCTCAGGGGCGTCCAGCACCACGCCGTCCTGGTAGTCCCGGATCGTCGTGGTCTCGATCGTGGCGGCGTCGGCGCCGTGGACGAGCTGGGTGGTCAGGTCGGCGTCCCAGCGGATGCTCATGTTCGTCCCGGGCGGCGTGCCCTCGATCTGCTCGCCGGCGGCGGTGAACAGGCCTTCGGGGTTGCCCGCCTGGTCCGGCGGCAGTCCGGCCCAGGCTTCGAGTCCCGGGCTCGACGGGTCGACGTCGCCGACCATGCCGCGCCCGGTGTCGCGGCCGGTGTAGCCGCCCCACAGGACCTCGCCGGACTCGGCGTCGCGCATCGCGTAGCCGTAGGGCGCCCAAGTGCCGCCCTCGAAGACCGAGAAGATCTCCAGCCCTTCACGGTCGGGGTCGAAGTCGCCCACGTGGAGCGCGTCACCGTGGCCGAGCTTCGCCAGGGAGCCCGGGTTGGCCGAGCCCTCGGGCATGGTCGCGTACGAGGAGTAGAGCAGCGAGCCGTCGTCGTCCAGCGTCGCGGCGCCGTAGACGATCTCCTGCTTGCCGTCGCCGTCCACATCGGCCACCTGGAGCGAGTGGTCGCCCTGCGTCGTCAGCGTGCCCCATTCGGGATCGGGCCCTTCGACGCCGTGCGGTCCGCTGTTGAACGGGTTCGACATGGGCGCGTGGCCGGAGTCGGCCTGCCAGCGCTCGGTCAGGTGCCGGCCGTTCCAGTCGATCGCGGTGATCGTCGTGCGCGTGTAGTAGCCGCGGGCGAAGATCGCCGTGGGGTGCTCGCCGTCGAGGTAGGCGACGCCGGAGAGGAAGCGGTCGACCCGGTTGCCCGGCTCGATGCGCGACATCGCGTAGTCGCCCCACAGGAGGCCGTCGTCGCCGCGCTCGACGGGGAAGTCGACCGTGTCCATCTCGAGTCCGGTGCGGCCGTTGAACACCGTGAGGTACTCGGGCCCGTCGAGGACGAAGCCCGCGAAGTTCCGCAGCTGGTTCCGGGCCGAACGCGACGGCGCGTAGACGTCGATGAAGTGGTCGGCCAGGGTCTCGGCGTCCGCCTGGGACAGCGGGTACGAGAAGTCGAACTGGGCATCGGCCCCGAGCGCGGCTTCAACAGTCGAGGGCCAGTCCCCGTTCAAAACCTCAGGGTGCTGGTCCCAGCCTTGAAAAATCCCCACCAGATGGTCGTAGTACCCGTCGGCGGACAACCGGTAGTCGTCCTGGTGCGTAACGCCCGCACGGACGTCGTCGCGAGGCAGGTCGATGTAGTCGACCTTGCCGCCCTTCACATATGAGGTGGACTTGGTGCCGGGTGCGGTCTTGAGCATGACCTCGGCGATGCCGTCGCCGTCGTAGTCGTAGACCTGGAACTGGGTGTAGTGCGCGCCGGCCCGGATGTTGACGCCGGGCTCGATGCGCCACAGCAGCTCGCCCTCCTGGGTGTAGGCGTCGATGAGGACGGGCCCGGTGTAGCCGACCTGGGAGACGTCCTTGGAGTTGGAGGGGTCCCACTTGACGACGTACTCGTAATCCCCGTCGCCGTCGAGATCGCCGGGGCTGATGTCGTTGGCCTTGTAGGTGTACGCCTCCCCGGCGGGCGTGACGCCGTCGGCGGGCTTCTGCAACGGGATGTCGAGGTAGCCCTGCGACCAGGGCTCGACGGTGTCGGAGACGTCGTCGTGGCCGCGCTTGACGGCGACGACCTTGTACTCGTCGTCCTCCGCACCACCGGTGTCGAGGAAGTTGGTGGAGTCGGTGACGGTGGCGATCTTCTTGCCGTCGCGGTAGACCTTGAAGGTCGCGCCGGTCAGACCTGAATCGTTATAACCGGTGACCTCATTGGCGAGCAGGCGCCAGCTGAGGAAGACACCATCGTCAGTCACCGCGGCGACGAGGCCGCGGTCGAGCCGTTCGAGCTGGATCTCGTCATGATGACCGCCGTGGCCCTGAACAGAGGCCGTGACCCCGGCCCCGGCCAGCGCGCCGACCAGCGAAACGGCAATGATCCTACGGAACTTGGTGGGGGGACTCATAGAGGGGAGCTCCTCGGATTCGTACGAGGCCAGTCAACGAGGGGACGTCCCGAACCTCAATTGAAACGATTTAACGCATCGAAGACTATCGACATTGGCAAGCCCTGTCAAGATCCCCGCCCGGTGTGACGGCCGCTATCCCGAACCCCCCAGCGCACCACGCCGACAGCGACTCCGGTACAGTTACGCCTCGTCCCGGTCGATTAGCTCAGCGGGAGAGCACTCGCTTCACACGCGAGGGGTCACTGGTTCGATCCCAGTATCGACCACCAGCAAAAAGCCCCGGCCACTTGAGCCGGGGCTTTCGCGTAGGAGCCGATCACCCTCTAAGTTGGGCTCCTCCAGCGTCTCGCCGAACACCTCATCCAGCAGGTCAGCGCCCTAGGTGATGTCCTTGACAGAGTCATTCCGCGTGCCGAAGACGTAGACGATGCCCGGCGCCGCGTCCCTTCCGATGACACCTCAGTTCACCGTCCACGCCAAGCTAGGGCTGGCGCTGTTGCGCCCGTTTGCGCAAGACCCGGGTGGCGGCGAGGAGGACCAGGCCTCCCAGCAGCGTCGCTCCGAGGCCGACCGTTGCGATCGCGCTCGTGTCGTTGCCGGTGTCCGCCAGCGGTCGGCACGGTCCCGGCGATCCGTCCGCGCCGTCATCCGCGGGCGCACCGTCCCCGTCCCCGTCGCCACCGTCTTCGTACGGCGGGAAATCGCACTCCGGCTGCCCGGCACCGACGGTCACGGTGACCGGCCCGGACTCTGATGCCGGGCACGAGTCGTCGCCCTCGTAGCGGGCGACGATGGTGTGCTCGCCTTCGGGAAGGGCGTCGGTGACCAGCGTGGCGGTGCCGTCCTCGAGGGCGGCACTGCCGATCTCCTCGCCGCCGGCGGTGAACGTGACGGTGCCGGTGGGCGTCCCCACGGTGCAGGACACGTCGGCGGTGAGCGTGACCGTTTCGCCGACCTGGGCGCGCTCGGGCTCGGCGCTCAGTGTCGTGGTGGTCTGGGGCGACTGCGCGATAGCGAGGCTGTGGTAACTGCCGACGCCGATGGCGACCGCCGGCTGAGCCTCAGGCTGTCGGACCTCGACCGGTTCGTTGCGGTTGGTGGTGGTGCCGTCGCCCACCTGGCCGTAGCGGTTGTAGCCCCAGCTCCACACCTGGCCGGTGTCGGTCAGCGCCACGGCGTGGTCGTCACCGGAGGCGACCTGCGTGATGATCGTGCCCTCGGGCAGGTGCACGGACACGGGCTCGCTGCGGTGGGTGTTGGTGCCGTCGCCGATCTGGCCGTAGGTGTTGTCGCCCCAAGCGAGCAGCTCACCGGTGGACGTCAGCGCATAGCTTTGGAACCCGGTGCCGGCCGCGATGCCGGTGACCGTGGTGCCGGAGGGCAGGTTGGCGGCCACGGGCTCGGTGCGAGTGGTGGTGGTGCCGTCCCCCAGCTGACCCCGGACGTTGTATCCCCAGGACAGCACCTCCCCTGTGGAGGTGAGCGCATGGCTGTGGTCGTCACCGCCGGCGAGGGCGGTGACGGTGATGCCGGCGGGCAGGCGGACCTCGACCGGCGTGGTGCGCTGGGTGGTGGTGCCGTCGCCGAGCTGCCCGAGATCGTTGTCGCCCCACGACAGGACCTCCCCGGTCGAGGTCAGTGCGAGGCTGTGGCCGGCCCCGGCGGCGATCGCCGTGACCGTCGTCCCCGACGGCAGATCGACCTCGACGGGGAGACCGCTCTCGGTGTTCGTGCCGTTGCCGAGCTGGCCCCATTCGTTGTATCCCCATGCCAGCACCTGCCCGGTCGAGGTCAGCGCCAGGACGTGGTCGTCGCCGACCGAGATCGCCGTGACCGTCGTGCCTTCCGGCAGTTCGACGTTCACCGGCTCAGTGCTGTTGGTGAACGAATCCTCGCCGAGCTGGCCGACATCGTTCTGCCCCCAGGCCAGCACCGCACCTGCGGAGGTCAGGGCTATTGAGAACCCGTAGCCGCCGCCCACCGCGGTCACGCTCGCCCCATCGGGCAGCGCCACCGAACCGGGCACCCATTCCCCTGCCGAGTTGAGTGAGCCGTTGCCCAACTGGCCGTACTGGTTGCGCCCCCAGCTCAACGCCTCGTCACCAGTGGCGGCCGTGGCCGCGCTCGCCACCGCCAGAGCCGATCCCAGAGCCGCACCGACAGCCGTCACCGCAGCCAGCGCTCGCCGAACACTCGGTCGCATGCACCCTCACTTCACACAGAGAAACTCCTCGACTGACCGCTCCGACGATACGATCGACGAGGCGTGATCTGGGTGAAGCCGCGCCCGCAACAAGGGCGCGCCGAGGACGGCACATACTCACTCTGCAAGCAGCACAGTGCGATTCACTGTACTTGCAGTCTGGTGTAGACGGTCACCTGATCGGGTGGATGCCGAGGCGGCGCGTCCCTCGGTTCGCGCAGTTGTTCCGCTCCCTTGAACAACGCGCGGCGGGCCCGACGCGATTCACGTTCGGCTTGGAAGTCCCGTCTGCCCGAATGCGCGGTGCGAAGAGCGTCGCCTTTCGCACCGCGCCACGGTGCTGCTACGCCGTGAAGGTCGAGCTGTACGTGTGGTTGAGGCCGCCCTCACGCCACATGTGGATCCTCACGGAACTGCCGTCGGTGGCGTCGTAGTCGCACCACGAGTCGGATGCCGGGTGCTCGTTGAGGCAGTTGACGTAGTCCGGGGCGTCAGCCCAGCCGCCGTTCTGGTAGACCTCCAGCTCGGCATAGGCGAAGTAGCCGTCATCGACCTTGTCGTTCACCCGGAGCCATTCGCCCTGCTCGTAGAAGTACGCGCATCCCCAAGACGTGCAGACGTATCCGGTGAGCGGACCGGGGTTGGACGGATCCGCCGAGGCGGTACCGGGAACGGCGACGGCGGCCAGGACTGCCGCGGTGGCGGCCACGAACAGGGTGGTGATTCTGCGGATCATCAGGACTCCTTCTGGAGTTGGAAGGGGGCTCGGCACATCCGAGCGGGTGGAGTCTCGGATCGAGCCGAACCGTCTGGCCCACAAGCTATATCAAGAGACCCAGGTCCTCAGTGGCGCGACAGACGCCGAGGGCGTCGCGGCGCTGGTCCCGAGTGTCCGGCGTTTCGACAGTGCCGCCGCACCGACCGGCGCCGATGCCGTGACCACCTAACGACTTCGTGGATGGTTGTGTCTGATGTGCAAGGACTTCGAGGTGGATGATGGGTGCATGCGCCTTTCGTCTCGAGGTCGCCCTCCGCGACCGAGTACTCAGGCAGGGCCTGCCGACGAAGAACCAGCAGCCGCAGGTAGTCCTGGACCTCACCCGAAGTGGTCCTGGACCTCACAAGAAAAGCCAGTGCGCACATGACTGATGAACATCTGAGCAAGTACTCCGGACACACCCATGCCTACAGCCACGACATCACTCCGGTCATCGCGCTGAACGGCACGCTCGTGACGGTCAGTGTGGACCGCGACGGGGTGCTGTGGACCTGCGATCTCACCGGTGGCCCCTGCGTGCAGCGCCCCTTGGAGCTGGACCGGGCGGGCCCGGAGGACGAATGGTATTACGAGGTCGGCGAATGGTGCGAGGACGACGACACTGACGAGGACCCGGGCGGCGGGGGGCTCCGGCCCAGGGTCGAGGTGGATCCGAGCGATCTCGCCGTCCAGTTGACCGTGGCGCACCTCGACGGGCGCCCCGTCGTGCTCACCGGCGGCGCCCGGTTCGACCTGTCCCATCCCGACTTCGAGGCCGCGGGCGGCGCGGTCCGCGTCTGGGACCTCGCCACCGGCCGCAAGGTGGGCGCGACTATCACCGGCCATGAACTGGGAGTCACCGCGCTCACCACCGTCGCCTCCGACCAGGGCCTGATCTCCGTCAGCAGCTCCGAGGAAGGCCGGCTGGTGGCACGGAATCTGAGCCGTGGCGGGAAGCCGGTCGCAAGGATTCAGGGCAGTTACAACGGCGGCATGGGAGCGGGTCTCGTCAAGGGCAGGCCCGTGGCGGTGACGGGCGGCCACGACAACTTCGCGCAGGCCTGGGACCTCCTCAGCGGCGAGCCGATCGGCAAGCCCTTGACCGGCATCGATCCGATGGTGCGAGAGATCGCCCTCACCGAGATCGACGGCGAGGCCGTGGTCGTGGCGAGCGGTGGCGGCTCGAGCGACTGCGCGCTGCACCTGTGGAGCCTAGACGCCCAGGAGCGGATCGGCCCGCGCCTGACCGGCCACGACAACACCATCGGGAGCCTGGGAACGGCCGCCATCGCTGGGCGTTCCATCGCTCTGACCAGCAGCAGCGACGGCTTGCGCAGATGGGACCTAGCCCGCGGTGAACAGCTCGGCGAGGTGCTGGCCGGCCACTCCCTCACAATGATCACCGAGGTTGAGGGCGTCCCGACAGCCGTCATATCAAGCAACGACGCCATCCGCCTGTGGGACCTCGCGGCACTGATCGCCTGACTCCCCGACCGCAGCTCGCAGGACGAGTATGAGTTTGCCGCCGGGTCGGCGGGATCGGCTGAGTTCGGCCGCTTTCTGGATCTGGTCGAACGTGTAGGTGCGGGCGACCGGTACGACCAATACGCCTTCGCCGGCGAGCCGGGCGAACTCGTCCATCTGGTCGTAGCGGATCCCGGTGGTGATCCGGACGCCCAGCTCAGCCGCGGCGGCGAAGTCCGAGACGGTGAGGACGCGGTCGGGATCCCCGGTCAGCTCGATCAAGGTCGGCAGTGAGCCGCCGGCCGGGCTGGGCTGGTCGGCTCGGTCGATCCGGCCGCCGGTCGGCGCCGCGTCCAGGGCGCGGTCGACACGGCCTCCGGCTAGTGCGCTGACGCGTTCGGCCATGCCCTCGCCATAGGCCGTCACCTGGGCGCCGACCTCTTCCAGGGCGGCGGCCCGAGTCGGCCCGGCGGTGGCGATCACCCGCATACCCCGGTGCAGCGCGAGGCGCACCGCCGCCTCACCCACGGTGGTGCCCGCGCCGTGGACGAGTAGCAGCTCACCCGGCTGGACGCCGAGGTCGTCGAGCGCGCGCCACGCCGTCTCGGCCGCCATCGGCAGCGCGGCGGCCTCCTCGGCGGTGACGCCTTCGGGAATGCGTGCCCAGGCCGGCATCAGCGCGTACTCGGCGGCGCCGGCCGTCGGGCCGTCGAAGGTGGCCGGGCCGAACACGCGGTCACCGGCCTGGACGCCGGTGACGCCCTCACCGAGCGCGTCGACGGTGCCCGCGATCTCGAGACCGAGCCCGCGCGGCAGCGGCGGCAGATGGTCGGCGAGGAGACCGTCGACGAGGTGCCAGTCGGCCGGTGTCAGGCCGCACGCCTGCACGGCGATCCGGATCTGTCCGGGTCCGGGCTCCGGTGTCGGGACGTCGCGGAGCACGATCACGTCCGGGGAACCGAACCGGTCGAATTGCAGCGCCTTCATGATGATCTCCCGCCTGATGACAGCATCTGTTGTCATCGACCGTATCACCGTGGCGACAACTTCTGTTGTCGTACCCTGATGGGTATGCCGAGATGGGAATCCGACGCACAGGGCCGACTCGAGCGCGCAGCGCTTGAACTGTTCGAGACACAGGGGTTCGAGCGCACCTCGGTCGCGCAGATCGCGGACGCCGCCGGTCTGAAGGAGCGCTCCTTCTACCGCTACTTCCCCGACAAGCGGGAAGTCCTCTTCGCCGGCAACGAACTCGAGGCCCACCTCGTCGCCCAGGTCGAGGCGACCGACCCGGGCCTCACGCCGATCGAGGCGGTGCTCGACGCACTGAGGACCGCCGAGGGGATCTTTCGCCCGCGCGAGTTCCTGCTGCGCCGCGCCAGAGTCATCGCCGCCAACCCGGCACTGGTCGAGCGCGATCTGATCAAGCTCGCCGACATCGCCGACGCGCTGGCGCGGGTGCTCGAGCGCCGCGGCGTCGAGCCCGGCAAGGCACGCTTCATCATCGACGTGGTGCTGGCGATCCACCGGCGCGCCACGTCCCGCTGGCTGACCGACCCGGACACCACTCTCTCCCAGCTCATCACCCAGGCCGCCGACGAGCTGCGCGAGGCGGTCATGCCGCCGGCACCGACGACCCGCCGCCAAGGAGAGCTGCTCGACTGAGTCTTCCCCGCAGACGATCGAGCGCGGACCAGCCCGACGAGAAGGTCGCTGCAGTCCGTGATTTGAAAGCCGGCGGGCTGCCCTGAGCCGGAGCGGCGCTCGCAACCGCTCCAGGCCCTCGCGCCGAGCACGAGCCCAGAGATCTTTTGCCCCTGCCGACGTCTATTCCGCCGGCCTGGCCGGCACTGACGCCCTCGGCGCTCAGGGTCGTGAGCTGGACCCTGCATTGAGCGCCGAAGGCCGGCAGTCCGTTCTCGCGCTCAGTGCTTGGAGAGGTCCGCGGCGTCCTCGGGACCGCGCAGGGCGGGCATCGGTCGCTTGCTCCACAGGATGTCGATCAGCTCCCGCTGCCCGTACACGGGCTCGGGGTGCTCGGTCGCCAGGACGGAGGTCCCGTCGAAGTCGAACCGCACGATCCAGATCGGGTACCCGTACTGGTAGCCGGTGGCCGTCGCCAGGGTCCCGTCCTGCCGGAACTCCCGGGTGATCCCGTACAGGTGGTTGCCTTGGAACCACTCCTCCTCGATGAGGTCGCCGTCGGGCGAGATCCGGCCGCTGGGACCGTCGAGCAGGCCGTCCTTGAAGCTCTGGAACTCGTAGACGCCGCCCTCCAGCATCTCGCCGGTGAACCCGGTGAACCGCTCCGACCCGCGCCAGTAGAGCTGGTCCTGGTCGACGCGGACCTCCTCGTCGGGCACCGACAGCGCGACGGGGTCGTAACTCGGTTTCATACTGAGAAATCACTACTCCAGTTGTTGTCCACCTGGTGACCGCCGGGGCCGCCGGCCTCCCAGCCGGCTTTGGAGCCGTGGACGCCGTCGCACATCTGCGTGCAGTTGCCGCAGCAGCGCATGTCGTTCTTGGTCTTGGGGTTCCCGTTGTGAAGCATGAAGTCTTCCATGAACGGCTCGCGGCCCGGATCGTTTCGAGCGTCCTTGATCGCCTGGTTCGTCGCCCGGGTCTCCGAGTGCGTGCCCGGAGCGCCGTGCCAGTCCTGGTTCTCCTGCATCTGCCAGAAGGGGCCGTTCCTGTCGAGGGACTTTTTATACCGCTCGCGCAGGATCGGGTCCAGGTCGTCGGGGTTCATATTCCATTTGTCCCTCTTGTGGACGTTGTGGTCGTAGTAGACCCGCCCCGACTTCCGGTCCCACACGGCGCTCACGCACGGCATCCGCTTGGCGTTGCTCCAGCGTTCGGGGTTCTCGTCGATGTACTCGTTCCAGCGTTCCCTGAGCTTCTCGTGGTCCTTGTTCTTGTCGCCGGTGGGCTCCATGTAGTCCCATCTGCGGGGTTTGGGCTCCCTGCCGATGTCGTCGAGCTTGTTCTCGAGGTTCTGAACGTCAGGGTCGCTGGAGCGCGACGGGCCGCGGGGCTCGGGCTTGCGGAACGAACCCGGGTAGCTGAGGACCTTGTTGACGACCGTGCTGACGCCGGACTTCGAGCCGTCCTTCGGTTTAGGCACCCTTCATCACCGCATTCAACGCCTGGTCGAGGAGCTGGTCGATGATCAGCCCCGCGATCTGCTTGAAGATGGGAATCTGCACCAGCGAGGCCCCGAACGTGACCGGCGCCGTCGCGATGGCCCACGCGATCTGCACCGCCAGGATCGCGAGCTGCACGATCACCGCGATCTTCAGCGCCAGGATGACGCCGGCGGCGATCGTCAGGCCGATGTTGATCTCATTGGACGGATCACCGATGTCGGCGATGTTCTTCATCGCCGACTTCTCGTCCTCCCAATGGGTCTGGAAGGCGTCGATGTCACCGCCCGCGTTGTTCTCGATCAGGGTCCGGGACGCCGCGCTGAGCGATTCGACCCGAGCGGAGATCTGATCGGCCATGCCGGTCCACTCCCCCGCGAGGTTGAAGATCTTCTCCTCGTCCGACTCGGGCCATTCGTACCCGAGCACCCCCAGCAGGGTGATCAACTCGGAGGGCAGTTGCATGCCCATCTAGGGGGCTCCTTCTTGTCCGGGGACGCGGCCGATCAGGGTTTGAGTTCGCCTCGGAGGGTCTTGAAGCCCTCGGCGATGCCGCTGTCGGCGGCTTCGTGCTCGTCGGCCATCTCGCGGATGTCCTGCGCGTATGCGGTGAGCGCCTCGATATTGGAGGTGAAGCACTCGGTCGCGGTGGTCACGCACTCATCGTGCGCGGGGCCCGCCAGCGAGCCGATCATGTCGCCGCCGAAGCCGTCGGCGAACTGCTGCAGCGCGCCGGTGAACTGGTCGAGGAGCGCCTGCACCTCGTCCCGGGCCGCTTCGATCTCATCGGCGGACTTCCGCATCGTCTCAGGGGTGATGTTCAGACCCGACATGGTCACCTGCCTCCGCGGACTCGGTCGATGAGGTCGCCCCGCACCTGCGAGGGCCGCTGTGCGATCTGGTCTTCTCCGAGCATTCAGACCTCCCGTTCGGACACAATACCGGAGGAATGCGAACGAGATTCGAAGGGTGCTCGGCGCCTTCGGTACCAGGTCTTGGGACGCGGCGTCGCGTCGTCGGCGCGGGTGAAGATCAGCGCCGCCGTTGTTCGCGCAGTGCCGCCCAGTGGCGGAGCCTGCGGGACACCTCGGCCTCCTCGCCGTTGGCGGTCGGCTCGTAATAGGTCTCGCGGTCCATGTCCTCGGGGAAGTAGTCGGCGCCGGAGAACCCCTCGGCGGCGTCGGGGTCGTACTGGTAGCCCCGGCCGTATTCGAGGTCCTTCATGAGCCTGGTCGGCGCGTTGAGGATGTGCTTGGGCGGCATGAGGGAGCCGGTCCGCCGGGCGCTGCTCTGAGCGGCCCCGAAACCGCGGTACACCGCGATCGACTTCGGGGCGGTCGCGAGATAGACGACGGCCTGGGCGATCGCGAGTTCGCCTTCGGGCGAGCCGAGCCGCTCGTACACGTCCCAGGCCGCCAGCGCCTGCACCACGGCCTGCGGGTCGGCCGTGCCGATGTCCTCGTTGGCGAAGCGGATGAGGCGCCGGGCGACGAACAGCGGGTCTTCACCGCCGTCGAGCATGCGGGCGAGCCAGTAGAGCGCGGCGTCGGGGTCGGAGCCGCGCATCGACTTGTGCAGGGCCGAGATGAGGTTGTAGTGGCCTTCTTGGGCCTTGTCGTACACCGGCGCGCGCTTCTGGACCTGCGCGACGAGCGCGGTGACGTCCAGCGGCGCGGTGTCCGACGGGAGCGCCTGCAGCTGCTCGGCGAGGTTCAGCAGGTAGCGGCCGTCGCCGTCGGCCATGGCGGTCAGGGCCTCGCGGGCGTCGGCGTCGAGCGGCAGGGGGCGGCCGGTCTCGGCCTCGGCCCGGTCGAGGAGCGTGCGCAGCGCGGTGTCGTCGAGGCGTTTGAGCACGAACACCTGGCAGCGCGAGAGCAGCGCGCCGTTGAGTTCGAAGCTGGGGTTCTCGGTGGTGGCGCCGATCAGGACGACGGTGCCGTCCTCGACGTACGGCAGGAAGCTGTCCTGCTGGGCGCGGTTGAAGCGGTGGATCTCGTCGACGAACAGCATGGTGCCCTGCCCGATCTCGCGGCGCTGCCGGGCGGCGCCGAAGACTTTCCGCAGGTCGGCGACGCCCGAGAACGTGGCCGACAGGGGTTCGAACGCCAGGTTCACGCGTTCGGCCAGGAGGCGGGCGATGGTGGTCTTCCCGCAGCCGGGCGGGCCCCACAGGACCGTGGACACGAGTTGGCGCCGTGCGACCATGCGCCCGATCGGGGCGTCGGGGGCGAGCAGGTGGTCCTGTCCGACCACCGCTTCGAGGGACTGCGGCCGCAGCCGGTCGGCCAGCGGGCGCTGCGGCTCATCCCCGAACAGCGGTAGTGCGGCTTGGCTCATCGGCGGGTCCTTCGTTCGAATGGGATTCCAGTGGGCGGGCGCGGCCCGGCGGCAATGGTGACACCGGGTGCCGACAATTCTCCGTGGAGACCGGTCCGAGCGCCGTCACCGGCGCGAGGCGCGCAGTTCGTCGGCGAGGCGGGCGAGGACGTCTTCGGCCTTGGGCGCGGGGCCGAACAGCTGCTCCTGGCGGTGGGGGTCGGCGACGTAGCGGCCGGTGTCGAACCAGCGGAACATCGCGGCCATGTCCTTGACGATCGGGACGAAGCGGCCGGTGACGGCTCCCGCGGCGCGGGCGACGCCGCCCGGGACGGCCCGCACTTTGATCGTCGTGCCGGCCGCGCGGCCGACCTGGTCGGCGACCTCGCGGATGCTGACGGGGCGGTCCCAGCCGATGTCGACGCGTTCGCCGTCCTCGGCGTCGGCGTCGACGGCGTCCGCGAGGTAGGCGGCGAGGTCGGCGGTGTGGACGAACGTCAGCGGCATGGTGCTCTCGCCGATCCAGAAGAGGCGGCCCTTGTCGAGCGGGTTGCCCGCCCCGCTCGCGATCTGGTCGACGAACGCTCCCGGGCGCAGGGCGAGGAAGGGGACGCCGAGTCGTTCGAGCTCGTCCTCGGCGAGCTTCTTGTGCCAGAAGTGCGGGACGTCGGGCGTCTGGTCGCTGGTGAGGATGCTCGTCAGGATGAATCTGCGGATGCCGGTGCGGTGGGCGGCCTCGGCGAGGTTGGCGTTGCCGACGGTGTCGATCGCGTGCGCGTCCCTGCCGCCGCGGGTGTAGCCGGCGGCGGTGGTGATGACGGCGTCCGCGCCGGTCATGGCGGCGGTGAGCGAGTCGGGGTCGAGCATGTCGCCGCGGGCGACCGCCACGCCCGGGCGTTCGAGCCTGGTCGCATCGCTGTGGGGTCGGACCAGGGCGCGGACGTGCTTGCCTCGTTCGAGCAGTGCGTCGACGACTTTGCTCCCGAGGGAGCCGGTCGCGCCGACGACGAGGACTGGATCGGTGCTCATGGGGTCTCGCTTTCGATCGGTTCGGGCCGGCGGATTCGGGTGGGGGCCGGGGTCATGCGGGTTCGTCGCGGTCGCTGATGGCGTCGATGACGGCGTAGGCGGTGTGGACGAACGAGTCCGCCTGCGGCGCCGACAGGTTCCGGGTGGAGGCCTCCTCCAGGGCCCGCCACATGGCCGCCAGGGGTTCGCGCACGGCGCGGCCCTTGTCGGTGAGGTGCACGACCATGACGCGCCGGTCGTGCTGGGCGGGCTCGCGGACGAGCAGGCCCGCGTCCTGCATGCGGCGCAGGGACTTGGAGACGGTGGAGTGGTCCAGGCCGACGGCTTCGAGCAGCTCGGACTGGGTCTGGCCGTCCCGGTCGAACAGGTGCATCAGCAGCAGTTCCTGCCCCGGATGCAGGTGCAGCTTGCGGAGCATGGCCGCGGCGCGGCCGCGATGGGATCGGGCGAGCTCGAAGATCGCGTAGCTCAGCGGTCCTTCGCCGGCCATGGACGGGATGCGCGGTGCGGAAGCGGGCATGGTTCGGCTCCTCTGACGGTGTGGACGGTCGGTCGTGGTGTCCGGGCTCAGTCGACGGTGAGGACGAGCTTGCCGCGGACGTGTCCGGCGCCGCTGACCTGCTGGGCCGCGGCGGCCTGGTCGAGCGGGTAGGCGGTGACGGTGGTGGCGAGCCTGCCCGCGGCGGCGTCCTGCGCCAGGGCGGCCAGGCGGGCGGCCGATTTCTCCTGGGCACCGCTGGAGAAGGCGACCCCGAACTGGCGCGCGCGGAAGTCGGCGATGGTGACGATGCGCTCGGTGCCGCCGCGCAGGGCGATGGAGTCCTCCAGGGCGCCCTTCCCGGCGAGGTCGAAGACCGCGTCGACGCCTTCGGGCGCGAGCGCGCGGACCCGCTCGACCAGGCCCTCGCCATAGACGGTGGGCGTGGCGCCGAGCGAGGCGAGGTAGTCCTGGTTCGAGGCACCGGCGGTGGCGATGACCCGGGCACCGCGGGCGGTGGCGAGCTGGACCGCCACGGTGCCGACGGCTCCGGCCGCGCCGTGCATCAGCACGGTCTCCCCTGCGGTGACGTTGAGCAGGTTCAGGACCCGCTCGGCCGTCTCGGACGCCACGGGGAGCGCCGCGGCGCGCTGCCAGTCGAGGTCGGCGGGTTTGGGGGCGACGACCGTGGCCAGCGCGTACTGCGCGTAGGAGCCCGTGTCGGACCAGCCCAGGACCTCGTCGCCGACCGCGACGTCCTGCACGCCCTCCCCCAGGGCGTCCACCACGCCGGCGAGCTCGGCGCCGGGGATCGCGGGCAGCGGCGTCGGGAACAGCGCCTCCATCGCCCCGGCACGGATCTTCCCGTCGAGTGCGTTGAGCCCGGCGGCCTTGACGCGGACGCGGACCTGCCCGGGGCCGGGCTCGGGGACCTCGGCGTCGGTCTCGTGCAGGACTTCGGTGTCGCCGAAACGGTCGAACTGGATGGCTTTCATGACGGCTCCTTCGTGATCGCCACCAGTTAGGTGGCTAGACACATAAATCTAGCAATGATTATGTGGCTAGCCAAGTATTTTCTGGCATTCGACCGTGAGGTCCGTCTCGCCTTGGTCGGACGCTGCACCGAACGCGGGGTGATCGGTCCTGGAAACTCCCGATTTGCGGGCGAGTTCTATGGTGCTCATCGTAAGCATCGGACACTTCGCAAACCCGAGGTTGGGAGAGCCATGAGCGAATACGACGACCCCACGGTCGAAGACGAGTTCACCACGGACGAGTACGAGACCGAGCCGACCGAGGACTCCACCGGTTACTCGGACGACACCTACACCGAGGACGCCTACACCGACGACACGTCCTCGGACGACGTCTACACGGTCACCGCCGACACCGACGTCGACGGCGACGGCGTCAACGAGTCGTTCTCCTCCGACACGGACGGGGACGGCTACAACGAGACCGTCGAGTCCGACATGGACTCCAATGGCTGGGTCGACACGGTCCTGACCGACT
This sequence comes from Glycomyces harbinensis, assembly GCF_900101745.1. Classification (GTDB taxonomy): domain Bacteria; phylum Actinomycetota; class Actinomycetes; order Mycobacteriales; family Micromonosporaceae; genus Glycomyces; species Glycomyces harbinensis. The sequence continues at coordinate 100,895 of NZ_FNAD01000016.1, forward strand.
CGGACGGCGACGGCTACGCCGAGACGGCCCTCCTCGACACCGACGGCGACACGTACCTCGACACGTACGCCACCGACACCGACGGGGACGGCTACGCCGACGTCGTCGAGTCCGACACCGACGGCGACGGCCTCCTGGACATGTCCGCCTCGGACACCGACGGCGACGGCAGCTTCGAGACCGTCGAGAACATCTAGCGACCGCCTGCGGCGCGGTGCTCCTCGATGCGGACGAGGCTCCGTTCGACGCCGAGACGGTCGGCGTCGGACACGGCCGGTTCCAGCCTCGGGCACCGCGCCGCAGGCGGGCGAGCGCTAGCGTTCGGCCGCAGCGCCTTCGGGCGTCTTCACGCCGTCGGCGGCCGTGAAGCGCACGTCGAAGCGCCGCCACAGGAGCCGCTGGACGAGGAGCGTGCCGACGCCGGCGACGATCAGGCCCGCGACGTTCACGCCGAGCTGGATCAGCGACGCGCCGACCTCGTCCCAGTGCGCGAGCGCGATCGCGACGGCGATGTTCCCGGCCGCCGGGACCGTCGTGACCGAGATGAACACCCCGACCAGCGCCTGGGACTTGCGCGCCGTCATCGACAGGATGCCGGCGACCCCCGCGAGCACCGCGACGATGAACGACCACCGGTCCGGGTGGATGATGAAGCTCGTCAGCGGCCGGTCGTCCAGCATGGACGGTTCGATCCAGCCGAACAGGCGGCTCACCACCGCGCACGCCAAGGTCACCGCGATGGCGACCGCGAAGCCGACCGCGAGGGTCCGCAGGGACCGCCCGATCAGCGGCAGATCGCGTTGCAGCACACCGAAGCAGAACGCCGCGACCGGACCGAAGTCCGGGCCCAGGACCATCGCCCCGACGATGAGGATCGGCTGGTCCAGGAGCGCCCCGATCGCCGCGATCTGCACGGCCAGCGCCAGGAACACCAGGTAGGACCAGGTCAGGCGCGTCTCCGCCGAGGTGCGGGCGGCCAGCTCCTCCCAGATGACGGCGTCCTCGGAGTGCCCGGGCGCCGCCTCCATCGCCTCGTCGGCCGCGGCCGAGATCGACAGGTCGATCTCCTCGACCGTGATGCCGCCGGACTCCTTGAGGCCGAGGCCGCGCAGGTCGGCGAGGATCTCGTTCGCGCCCTCGCGCGCGACGTCGAACTCGACGCAGTCGCCGGCGGGGTCGATCGCCGCCCCGGCCAACCGGGTCACGTTCGCGACCGCGGGGCACTCGACGGCGAGGCGGAGGACGTCGTCGGTCAGTCCGACCGGGGTGATGACTCGAACATGCAGCACGTGCGGCATTCTCCCCCACCGCGTCCACCGGCGCCGTGCCGCGCCCGGAGTCGCACCTCCGGCTGTCGGCGCTCGTGACGGACCCTGCGGTCTCCCCGCGGTCGGGGAAGGGAAGGTCGCGGACCGCGCGGCCTATCATGGCGGTATGCCTGACCGAGCGCTCGACGCCCGCAGCAACCTCCGGCCGCTCCGGCTGCGCGCGATGCTGACCCAGGAGGAACTGGCTCTCAAGGCCGGTGTCGGGACGCGTTCGATCCGCGACATCGAACTGGGGAAGGTCCGGCCGCAACCGAAGACGCTGCGGCTGCTCGCCGAGGCGCTGGGCCTCGAAGCCGAAGAGCGGGCGCTGCTGACCGGCGCTCCGGAACGGAGCGCGGCCGTGCCCCGCGAACTGCCGCGGGCGCTCACCGGGTTCGCCGGGCGCCAGCGGCCCGTGGACGAACTGCTGACGGCCGTCGCCGAAGGTGCCGCGGTCGTCGCGGTGCACGGGATGGCCGGCGTCGGCAAGACCTCGCTCGCGGTCCAGGTCGCCCACGTCCTCGCCCCCCGCTACCCCGACGGGCAGCTGTTCATCGACCTGCACGGGTTCGCCGTCGGGCCCCGGCCGGGCCTGGCCTCGGTCCTGACGCGGGTGCTGCGCGGCCTCGGCGCGGCCGAGAGCGCCCTCCCGGCGGACGTCGACGAGCTCACCGTCCGCTACCGCAGCGCCATCGCCGACCGCCGCGTGCTCCTGGTGTTCGACAACGCCGCGAGCGCGGACCAGTTGGAGGCGCTGCTGCCGGGGACGCCGGGCAGCCTCGTCCTGGCGACCAGCCGGCGAGATCTGTCGGCACTGACCGACGCGCACTCGGTGCCGCTGGAGGTCCCGCCGCTGCCCGAGGCCGTGGCGATGCTCAGCGCGGCGGCCGACGGCCGGATCACCGACGACGAGGCCGCCGCGGTCGCGGAGCGCTGCGGGCGCCTGCCGCTCGCGATGGGCCTCGCGGCGGGCCGCCTGCGCAGCCGCCCCCTCTGGGGCGCCGCCGATCTGCTGTGGCGCCTCGCCGACGAGGACCGGCTGCTCGACGTGCTCGACACGGGGCACCGCGGCGTCGCCGCGGCGCTGCGCACCTCTTATGGCGAACTCGACGCGGACCACCAGCGCCTGTTCCGCCTGATCGGCGTCGTCCCCGGCGACGACGTGGACGCCCGCGCCGCCGCCGTGCTGTGCGAGGTGGGTGAGGAGCAGGCCTCGGCGATGCTCGAGTCCCTCGTGGACGTGCATCTCGTGGAGACCCGTTCGGCGGGGCGGTACCGGCTGCACGACCTGGTGCGGCTGTTCGCGGCCAAGCTCGCCGAGGAGACCGAGGACGACCTCGACGGGGCCTTCTCCCGGCTGCTCGGCCTCTACCTGCACTACACCTACCAGGCGGCGTCGCTGATCGCGTCGGCGTACCAGCGGATCTTCACCGAGGAAGCGAAGAAGTTCGACATCGGGCTGCCCGGTCTCACCGACCATGAGGGCGCCTCGACGTGGTACCGGGTCGAACGCGACAACCTCGCGGCCGCCGTGTTCGCGGCCGAGCGCCAGGGGCGGCTCGAATCGGCCTGGCACCTGGCCACCGCCTTCAGCGCGTTCCGGTTGCACGACAGGGACGTGGAGCTGCACCTCGCGGTCAACGGCACCGCGCTGGACATCGCCCGCCGGCTCGGCGACGAGCAGAAGGTGGCCCACTCGCTGGGAGACCGGGGGCGACACCTCATCGTCGCCGGCAGGCGCGAGGAGTCGATCGGCTGCCTCGACCAGGCCGCCGCGCTCGAGCAGAAGCTCGGCGACATCGGCGCCGCGACGCTGGCGCTCAGGAACATCGGGCTCCTGCACCGGCAGTCGGGACGGTTCACCGAAGCCCTCGACGTCTACCGCAGCGCGCTCGCGCTGGCCGAGACCGCCTCGGACGGGGCGGCGCTCATGCTCATCAACTCGAACATGATCGTCCCGCTGCTGCGGCTCGGCCGCCTCGCGGACGCCGGGCACTGCCTGGCGGAGGCGGAACGGCTCATGGACGCCGACGACGACTACAGCGTCGGGCGGATCGAGAACTTCCACGGGACTTTCGCGCGCGAGCACGGGGACCCGGTCAAGGCATTGTCGATACACACCTCCTGCTTCGAGCGCTGCCGGCAGCGGGGGCTTCAGGAGGGGTTCACCCCGGTGCTCATCGAGCTCGGAGAAGACCTGCTGCACCTGGGCCGCGGCGCCGAGGCCATCGCGCACCTGAACCGGGCGGTCGAGCACGCGGAGGGCCTGGCGTACCCGTCGGACGAGCGTTCCGCCAGGAACGGTCTCGGCCGCGCGCTCACCGCCTCGGGGCGTCCCGAGGCGGCGGTCGCGGAGCACGAGCGGGCGGCGGCCCTCGCCGAGTCCCATGAGGACCCTTATGAGGCGGCGCGGGCCCACCACGGCCTCGCCGACGCCTACGGCCGGATGGGCGACGCTGGGGCCGAGTTGCGGCACGCGCGCCTCGCGGCCCGCGGCTACGCGGGCTGCGGCGTGCCCGAGGCGGCCGAGCTGGAGGGACGCGTGGAGCGGCTCCGTTCGGCGGCGGGGACGCCTCAGGACTGAGGCCAACCGCCTCGGGCCGCGACATCGAGGACCAGGGCGGCGATGTTCCAGGCGTCGTCCGCTCCGCTGTGGTGGCGGCCTTCCAGAGGCAGGCCCGCGATGTCGAGCGCGGCGGCCATGCCCGGTCTGCGGGGCAGGTCGCGGATGTCGGTGAAGACCCGCTTGACGTTGGTGTGGCGGCTGCCGAACGGGTAGCGGGTGCCGGTGGCGCGGCACTGGCGCTCGAACTGTCTGCGGTCGTAGTCGCCCCAGCTCGCCCACGGGCGCGAGTCGGCCCGGTGCTCGTCGGCGAGGATCCGGCAGGCTTCGGCGAATTCGACGCCGGTGTCGACCTCCTCCTGGGTGAGGCCGGTCAGCTCGGTGCAGAAGCCGCTCACGCGGGACCGGCGCGGCCGAACGAGGATGCGGTGCTTGGCGATGCGCTCGCGCGCGCCCAGATCGACCACGGTCAGGCCGATCTCGATGATCTCGCCGACCATGCCCGGCGGCGGCTGCGCCTCCCAGCAGGTCGCCTCGACGTCGATCACGTTCAGCCGGGTGCGGGGGTCCATACGTTGCAGCGTAAGGGATTCGTCCATCCCTTATCGCCGGCGAGCGGGTCTACAGGTCCATGGGTTCGGCGAAGCGGCGGAATGCGCCGCGTTCGGTGTGCATCCTCCAGAGCGTGTCGGCGAGGAGGTCGGGGTCGTGCGTGGGATGGCCGGGCCTGATCGCACCGGGGATGATGAGCTGTCCGACATGGATGTTCTCGGCGGCGAGCACGTCGTGCATCATCGTGGCGAACGCGGTCTCCCCGGCGAACGCGATCGAGGTGCCCGCGACCCTGGGGTTGGGCTTCGCGCCGCTGCCGCCGTTGACGAACAGCATCGAGCCCCGGCCGAGGGACCGCATCCCCTGCAGGACCTGGTGCGCCGCGGCAACCGGGCCGTACACGGAGAACTCCACGGCTCCGGCGAGGTCGCCGGCGGTGGTCTCCAGGACCGGGCGCAGGAACTCCTTCTGCGGCAGCGGGCTGTACTCCAGCACCTCGATCGGCCCGAGTTCCTGGGTCGCGCGGTCGAGGGCGGCGGTCAGGGACTTCGTGTCCCGGACGCTGGCGGCGTACCCGCGCGCGTTCAGGCCCTCCTCCCCGAGTTCGGCGGCGAGGGCGTCCAGGCGCTCCTGGTTGCGGGAGACGAGGGCGATGTCGAAGCCCTCGGCGCCGAACCTGCGGGCGACGGCGGCTCCCAGGCCCCTGCCCGCTCCGACGATCGCAATGGTGGTCATGTCTGCTCCTCTGTTGCGGTGGAACGGGACCGGAGGCGCACCGGCTCGGCCTCGCGGGTGGCGGCCCAGGCTTCGAGCAGCGCGAACTTGTCGGCGGACTCGGTGCCGGGCGGGACGCTGTAGGTGACGATCTGGAGCCCGGACTCGTCGGGCATCGCGAACACGTCGAAGGCGACCTCGACGACGCCGACCTCGGGGTGGCGGAACGACTTGGTGCCGGTGCGGTGCTGGTGCACGTCGTGCCCGGCCCAGTCGGTGCGGAACTGCGGACTGCGCGTGGAGAGTTCCCCGATCAGCGCGGTCAGGTCCTCGTTCAGCGGGTCGCGCCCGGCTTCGAGGCGGATGATCGCCGCGGTGGTGCGGCGGGCCGCGGGCCAGTCGACGTAGAAGTCCTTCGCGCGGGAGTCGAGGAAGATGAACCGCGCGATGTTCGGCGTGCCGCCCGAGTCGTAGATCGGGGAGTACAGGGCCCGGCCCATGAGGTTGGCGGCGATGAGGTCCTGGCTCGCGTTGTGCACGATCGCGGGCACCGTCATGTGGTCCAGGACCCGCTGCACGGAGGCGCGCACGGTCTGCCCGGCCGGCTCGCGGTGGCGCACCGCGGCCTTGGGCGCGGTGCGGGCCAGGTCGAACAGGTACTCGCGTTCGACGTCGTTGAGGTGCAGCGCCCGGGCGATCGCGGTCAGGACGCTCTCGGAGGCGCCGCGGATGTTGCCGCGCTCCAGGCGCGTGTAGTAGTCGAGGCTGATGTTCGCCAGCAGCGCGACCTCCTCACGCCGCAGGCCGGGCACGCGCCGCTCCCCGATGTCGGGCAGGCCCGCCTGCTCGGGGGTGATGTTCGCGCGGCGGGACACCAGGAAGTCCCGCACCTCGTCCTTGGTGCTCATGGCTCCTACGGTAGATCGGCGCCGGGCGCCCTGGGAGGTTCCGACGGAACCCCCCAGGGGGCGCGGGCGCGTCAGACCGTGAGGAGGACCTTGACGGCGCGGCGCTCGTCCATCGCCCGGTAGCCTTCGGCGGCCCGCTCGATGGGCAGGGTCAGGTCGAAGACCTTGCCGGGGTCGATCTTGCGGTCCCAGATCAGCTGAACGAGGTCGGGCAGGAACCGGCGCACGGGCGCGGGCCCGCCGTGCAGGTGCACGCCGGAGAAGAACAGCTCCTGCCCCGGCAGCTCCACGCCGTGCGAGACGCCGACGAAGCCGATGTGCCCGCCGGGGCGCGTGGCGCGGATGGCCTGCATCATCGACTCCTGCGTGCCGACCGCCTCGATCACCGAGTGGGCGCCGAGGCCGTTCGTCAGCTCCTTGATCTTCGCGACGCCCTCGTCGCCGCGCTCCTCCACGATGTCGGTGGCGCCGTACTCGCGGGCCAGGGCCTGGCGGTCGGCGTGGCGGGACATCGCGATGATCCGCTCGGCCCCGAGCTGCTCGGCGGCCAGGACCCCCATGAGACCCACGGCGCCGTCGCCGACGACCGCCACGGTCTTCCCGGGACCGGCCTCGGCCGCGACGGCCGCGAACCAACCGGTCCCCAGCACGTCCGAGGCGGCCAGGAGCGAAGGAATCAGGTCCGCATCGGGCCGGCCGGGCGTGGCGACGAGCGTGCCGTCCGCGTTGGCGATGCGGGCCCGCTCGGCCTGGGTGCCGGACTCGACCGACACGAAGGCGGCGTGGACGCACTGGGACTGGTACCCGGCCCGGCAGATCTCGCAGGTGTTGTCGGAGGTGACGAACGACCCGACCACGAAGTCGCCGACCTTCACGTTCCGCACCGCGTCGCCGATCCGCTCCACGACGCCGACGTACTCGTGGCCCATCGCCAGGTGGTCGACGGGCTCGACGCCCCGGAACGGCCACAGGTCCGACCCGCAGATGCAGGTCGCGCTGATCTTGATGACCGCGTCGGTCGGCTCGATGATCTCCGGGTCCGGACGGTCCTCCACCTGGACGTCGCCGGGACTGTGCATGACTACTCCGCGCATGGGCGCTCCCTTTCGGTCTGCGGTGCCGCGCCGCTTCGTGCGGCGCGCGGCGGCACCGGCTCCCGTTCGATGCAACCCGCGCCGACCGCCCCGTGGGAGGGACGGACAGAACCCCTCACGCGGGCCGCCATCGCCGCCCTTCTTCCTACCAGGGGATTCGGTCACGACATGCGGCATTGGGGAACCCCGCCGCCGGGCGGCGACTTCGCGCGCCGGGCGGGTTCGCGGATACTGGTGGCGGACGGCCGACCGAACCGAAGAGGAGCGCCATGACCACCGACGCATCGGAACCCGACCGGCGACGCGAGGCGGTCGCCGCCCTCGGCGGCGGACTGCGGCGCCTGACCGAGGCGGCGGTGCGGTCCACGGCCCCGACCGGGGAACTGCACGCCCTCGCCGAGCAGGTCGAGAAGCTCGCGGCCGACCTGGAGGCGGCGGGCCGGCGCCCGGTCGGGTCGATCCCGGAGTTCGACGACCTGCGCGTGGGGCGGCGCGCCTACAGCCCCGTGACCGGCGACGGCCATCCCGGTGCTCCCCCGGTCGCCATGGCGCGCGCTGAGAACGGCGTGAAGGGGACGTTCACCCTGGGCATGGCGCACGAGGGGCCGCCGAGGTTCGCCCACGGCGGCGTCACCGCCCTGGTGCTCGACGAGCTCATGGGCTGGGCCGCGCGCACCACCGGCAGCCCTTCGATGACGGTGGACCTCAGGTTCGCCTATCGCGGCCCGGTGCCGCTGAACGCACCGCTCATCGCCGAGGCCGAGGTGACCGAGCGGGACGGCAGGTCCATCCGGGTCCGGGGCCGCATCGCGGCCGAGGCCCGGCCGGACGAGACGCTGGTGGAGGCGGACGGCCGGTTCGTCGTCCCCGCCCCCGAACAGGTCAGCGCGCTCTTCCCGGGCATGGAGCATTTGCTGTAACGGGACTTGCCGGGTGGACGACGGGGCCGATGAACCGGCGCTCGCGGGCAGGGCCCGGAACGCCGTGCAAAGCGCCCGCATGAGCACCGGCCTCAGGCCAGCAGTTTGGCCTTGGCCGCCGCGAACTCGGCGTCCGTGAGCGCTCCGGCGTCGTGGAGCTCCGCGAGCCGGCCGAGCTTGGCGATCACGTCGTCGCCGGCGGGCGGCGGAGCGGCGGCGGGCGGGGCCTGCTGCTCGCGGTACGCCTGGGCGTCCGCCTGGGTCTGTTCCCGTGAGGAGGCGGCCCGGTTCATCGAGCGGTTCACCGCGCCCGCGGTGCCCGCGATGACGGCCGTGCGCGCCATCGTGCCGAGCAGGCCGGGTCGTCCGATGCGTCGAGGCATGGTCTCGCTCCTATCCCGCGGTGCCGGTGAGTTCGTCGATGGCGGCGGCGGGGACCCGCTCCCAGTCCAGGAGGTGTCCGCCCGCGTCGCGGACGGATTGGGCGAGCGTGCCCGCCCAGGAGTGCTCGAACAGGAGCATGCCGATCGCGGTGTCGGGCTGGAGCTCATCGGCGACCGCTTCGGCGTCTTCGGCGCCGAGGAGGTCGGCGGGCTCGCCCACGAGGGCCGCGAGGCGCTTGTCGACGCCGGAGGCCTCGAGCCAGGCGATCGAGCCGTCCGCGCCGCGGCTGACCAGCAGCGCGTCGAGCACCGTGATCGTGCCGTCGGCGGCGAGCCGTTCGAGTTCGGTGAGGATCCTGCCGTCGAACCGGTTGCCGGAGAACTCCACCAGCACCAGGTCCACCGGGGCCTTGCCGTCCATACGCGCCTCCCGTCGCAGTGCGCAGCCGCGCCGGGGCGGCTCCTTTCCGGAACGCTACACGGCGGAACGGACGGCGGAGGCGAATCTCGCAGGCGGACGATTCGGCCGAGTCGGGCGCGGGCGGGCCTGCGCCGGTCCATCATCGAGGTGGTACGCGGATCGGGGGACCCATGACGTCGAGATCGTCCAATGCGAGGCACACGCTGCCCGCGGCGCTGCTCCTGCTGCTGGGCGGGTGCTGGCAGATCGGCACCGGAGTCCAGGCCCTGGCCACGGGCGGGTACTTCACCGCGCCGGACGGCTACTCGTTCGCGTTCAGCATCGCCGCCTGGGGCTGGGTCCACCTCATCGTCGGTGTCGTCGCGGCCGCGGTGGGCGTCGCGCTGTTCCGCGGCGGATCGACGGCGCGCCTGCTGGGCCTGGCGCTGGCCTCGGCCTCGCTGATCGCGAACTTCCTGTGGCTGCCGATCGAGCCGTTGTGGTCGGTGGCCCTCATCGGACTCGACGTGGTCGTGATCTGGTCGCTCGCGACGGCCGGTGGGCGGTTGGCGATCAGGTTCGACGACGGAGCGGACCGGACCTAGGCGCGCCTCACGCGGGCCGCGCGCCGGTGCGCTCCGATTCGAGCGCGGTGCGGCCGATCAGTTCGACGACGGCGGCGAGCACCGCGACGACGAGGGCGATCGTGACGACGCCCGAGACGCCCGGGTGTCGCCACAGGACGATCCAGAGCAGGCCCCCGACGACCAGGAGCGCTTCGACGGCGCGGCGGTGGCGGTGGACGAGGCCGCCTGCGGCGCCGAACGTGAACCCGGCTGCGGCGAGGCCGCGGGCGGCCCCGTTCCGGGCCGAGGCGCCGAGGCGGCGCGAACCCCGGGCGGCCGCTCCCGGCCCGAGGAGCCAGCAGGCGAGGGCGACGATGAGCGCGAGCACCGTGACGGTCTGCGCGGCGCCCTTGAGGAAGCGGGTGATCGTGTCGTAAACGTTGACCGCGGCCTGCTGGGACTGGACCGAGTCGCCCAGGCCCGCGAGGTAGGCGCCGCGCCCGATCACCAGGGCGGCGGACAGCAGCAGCATCCCGGCGGCGAGGCACAGCGCGCCGACGAGCAGGCCGCGGCGGCGGTCGGGCGCGAGGGCGATGCCGGCGGCCAGGAGCGCGAGCCCGGCGAACGGCAGGACCCAGGAGGCGGCGTCGAGCAGCGACGCGGCGGTCCGCAGCTTCGGGAACGCCTCGGACTGGGCGACGGTGAACGACACCGACATCGCCGGGATGCGTTCGGCCAGTGCGAAACCGGAGTCGACCAGGCGGTCCTTCACTTGCAGCAGCACCGGCCCGAGGTCGAGCACGAGGTCCTGGCCCTGGAGTTGCAGCGCGCCGCCGGACTGCCCGGTGAGGAGGCCGACGAGCGCGACGTGGGCGGTGCGGGTGGCCTCGCGCCACAGCTCGGTGAACTGCTCGGAGTGGACGACGGTGGTGACCTGCTTGTCGATGAAGGAGTTGATCCCTGACGCGAGCGGGCCCGAGAGGCGGCCGAGGACGTCGGGGGCGCCCCTGGTCTGGACCGCGGCTATCGCCTCGTCCACGAGCCCTTCGACGTCCAGGGTCTCCTGGATCGCGGCGTTGACGCGGAAGGCGACGGCCGCGCGGATCTCCGCGTCGGCGTACAGCGGCTCCATGGTGTCGACGAACCGGTCGGTGTTGAGGACCTGGTTGCGCGCGAACACGGTCATGGCGGCGAGCACGAGGACGACGGCGGCCAGCGCGAGCAGGAGGACGGCGCCGGACCAGCGCGCCCCGCGGCGGGCCCGGCCGCCGCCGGCGACCTGCGCGCGGAGGCGTTCGAGCTCGTCGCGCTCGGCCCGGTTCAATCCCGCGTCGGACATGTCCCGGCTCCTTCGCTCGACGGCCGGGCCGATGCGCGCGCCGTCGCGGCGTTGCCGCCGATGACCGTGCCCATGTCCCGACTCCCCTGTCCGAAGGCGACCGCGCCTCGCAGAAGTCGACGGTAAGCGCCGTGCGGGGGCCGGAGGCGGTGATTCGGCAATTCCGGGGCGCCGCGGACGCGAAGAGGCCCGGCCGCCGTCGCGGCCGGGCCTCGGATCGTGCGTTAGGGCCTGTCCTGCGAATCAGGGCGAGGCGGTATCCGAGTCCATTCGTTCGCTCGCAAGGCGGAGGGGCCGCTGCATACCGGTGTTGTATGCAGCGGCCCCGACAACGAAGCGAGCGGGCGAATGGGCCGGATAACGACCGTTCAGATTCGCAGGACCGGCCCTAAACGGCGGTCCAGCGGCTGTCGTCGCCGGCGCTCGCCTCGACCGCCGCGAGGACGCGCTGCACTTGGAGCGCGTCGGCGAAGGACGGGGTGGGCTGCTCGCGGTTCGCGACGGCCTCCACGAGGTCGACCACCTGGTGGGTGAAGCCGTGCTCGTAACCGAGCCCGTGGCCGACCGGCCACCAGTTGCCCGTGTAGGGGTGCTCGGGCTCGGTGGCCTGGATGCGTCGGAAGCCCGCGTTGGGCTCGTCGGCCGCGTCGTAGAACCACAGCGAGTTCATGTCCTCGAAGTCGAACGCGAGGGAGGCCTTGGAGCCGTTGAGCTCCACGCGCATCGCGTTCTTGCGGCCGAGTGCGAACCGGGTCGCCTCGAAGACGCCGACGGCGCCGCCCTCGAACCGGGCGGTGAACATCGCGGCGTCGTCCACGGTGACCGGGCCCTTCGGCCCGTCGGTGCCGCCGTGGCCGCCCAGGCCGACGAAGTCGCCGCCGACGGGGCGCTCCTTGACGAACGTCTCCATCAGCGCCGAGACGCCGGTGACGTTCGTCCCCGAGATCCACTGCGCCGCGTCGATGATGTGCGCGCCGATGTCGCCCAGGGAGCCCGAGCCGGACTTCGCCTTGTCGAGGCGCCAGGTCAGCGGCGCGTTCTCGTCGGTGAGCCAGTCCTGGAGGTACTGGGCGCGCACGTGGCGGATCGACCCGAGCGCACCGGATTCGACCAGGCGCTTCGCGAGCGAGAGCGCGGGTGTGCGGCGGTAGCTGAAGCCGCACATGGCGAACGCGCCGCGGGCCTTGGCGGCCTCGGCGGCGGCCGTCATGCGCTCGGCCTCCTCCACCGAGTTCGCCAGGGGCTTCTCGCACAGGACGTGCTTGCCCGCTTCGAGTGCGGCGATCGCGATCTCGGCGTGCAGGTCGCCGGGGACGCAGATGTCGATCAGGTCGATGTCGTCGCGTTCGATCAGGCGGCGCCAGTCGGTCTCGTGCGAGTCCCAGCCGAGTTTCGCGGCGGCCGCGGCGACGCGTTCGGGGTCGCGCCCGGCGACCGCGGTCATGCGGGGCGCGAGGGGCAGGTCGAAGAAGCGCGGCGCGGTGCGCCACGCGTGCGAGTGGGCCGCGCCCATGAAGGCGTAGCCGATCATGCCGACGTTCAGGGACTGGGTTTCGCTCACTGACGCTCCTCTTTGTGGCTCAGGGCATCGCGGACGGATGACCACGCTTTCATGACGGCGAGCACGTCCGCGTCGCGCTCGGTCGCGAGCGCGGCGTCGTAGGAGCGGTCGAGCACGTCGTCGATCACGACTCGCCGTCCCTGCGAAGCGCTCTGCGTCGCGGCTTCGACCATAGCCAGGCTCATGACGTTGGCGTGCACGCGCCCCATCGGTTCCCGGCCGTGGCGCAGTGCCGCGACGAACTCGCGCAGCGAGCCCGCGATCTCCTGGCCGGGGTCGTCCACGGCCTCGGCCGCGTCCTCGTCGGGGTCGGCGCCGGGTTCGCCCTCGCCGTCCCACAGCACGGAGCCGCGCTCGGCCGAGATCCGCCAGGAGCCGTTCCAGGAGGTCTCGAAGCCGGGGCTGCACCAGCTGCCGTTGAAGACGAAGCGGGCCCCGCCCTCCATGGCGAAGACGGCGGTCGCGGCCGCGTCGCCGGCGTACCAGCTCCAGGCGGGGTTGTACTCCTCGCAGGAGACCGAGACGGGGTCGGCGTCGAGGAGGAACCGGGCCATGTCGAACTGGTGGATGGCCATGTCGAGCAGGAGCGGGCTGTCCATCTCGTCGCGGAAGCCGCCGAAGTGCGGCGCCTTGTAGAAGTCGACCGCGACGATCCCGACGGCGCCCAGCGGTGCGAGGCGGCGCTTGGCCGCGTGGAGCGAGCGGTGGTAGCGGCGGGACTGGCTGACCATGAACAGCTCGCCGGTGTGCTCGGCCGCGGCGGTGAGGGACAGGCCCTCGGCCACGCTGGCCGCGACCGGCTTCTCCCCCAGGACCGGGATGCCGGCGAGGAGGGCCGCGGTCGTGACCGGGTGGTGCGCTTCGGGAATGGTCGCGTTGACGATGGCGTCGGCGCCCGCGCGGCGGGCGAGTTCGACCGCGTCGGACCCGAGTGCGAGGCCGGGGACGCCGATCTCCTCGGCGGCCGATTCGGCCGCGGCGGACGAGAGGTCGGCGATGCCGACGAGTTCGGTGTCGGCGGAGGCCTGGATGGTGCGGGCCCAGGCCCGCCCCATGCCGCCGGCGCCGACCACGACGAGTCGCAGCGGCCCGTCGGTCGTGACGGTGCGGAAGCTCATCGCTCGAACGCTCCCTTGTAGCCCTGGCCGTTGAAGAAGTCGTCGGTCTCGTAGCGCAGCAGCGTCGGCGTCTCGCGTTCGCGGTCGGGCCTGGCCCATTCGATGCCGTTGGCGATCACGTGGTTGACGTCGGCGTGGTGGTAGACGGGGAAGTCCTGGTCGCCGGGGCTGAAGTAGAAGATCCGGCCGAATCCGCGGCGGTAGGTCATGCCGGAGCGGAAGACCTCGCCGCCGGTGAACCCACTGATGAAGACGAGCTCGTCGGGGGTGGGCACGTCGAAGTACTCGCCGTACATCTCCTGCTCGGGGATGACGATCGGGTTCGGGATGCCGCGCGCGATCGGGTGCTGGGGGTTGACGGTCCAGACCAGTTCGCGGTCGTGCTCGCTGCGCCAGCGCAGCGTGCAGGTGGTGCCCATGAGCTTCGTGAAGATCTTGGACCAGTGTCCGGAGTGGAGCACGATGAGCCCCATGCCGGCGAGGACGTGCTTGTGGACGCGCTCGACGACCTCGTCGCTCACCTCGTGGTGGGCCGCGTGGCCCCACCAGACGAGGACGTCGGTCTCGCCGAGCACGTCGCCGGTGAGGCCGTGCTCGGGCTCGTCGAGCGTGTGGGTGGTGATGGCGGCCTTGTCGCCGAGCCATTCGCCGACGCCCTTGGCGATGGCGCCGTGCATGCCGTCGGGGTAGCGCTCGGCCACGGACGCCTCGACTTGCTCGTGGCGGTTCTCGCCCCACACGACGACGCGGATCGGTTCGGTTGTCATTTCGTCGGTCTCCTTCTGTTCCTGTTATGAGCGCGTTGTGAGCTTAAAAGACTTTCGGCGGGTCCGGGTGCGCTCCCGCGGCCGGATCGGTGCTGGACCGGACGACGAGTTCGGGCCGCAGCAGCAGGTGCTCGGGTTCGTCGGGCTGGTCGATGACGAGTCGGACGAGTTCGGCGGCGATGAGCGCGGAGGCCTGGCGGACCGAGGTGATGCCCACGGTGCCGAAGGACGTCAGCGGCGTGTCGTCGTAGCCGGTCACGGCGACGTCCCGGCCCGGCACGAGGCCGCGGCCCTGGAGCGCGATGACGACGCCGGCCGCGAGCTGGTCGGACTTGCAGATGATCGCGGTCGGCGGCGAGTCGAAGTAGTCGGTGGTGCGGTCGAGCAGTTCGGTCGCGATGCGGACGCCGGAGGCCAGGTGGCTGTCGGCGTGGATGATCCGGTCCTCGGCGACCGAGGAGGTGAGGCCGCGGCGCAGGCAGGCGTCGCGGTAGCCGATCTCGCGCTGGACCATGGTGATGCTGGAGTGGTTGGCGCCCACGAAGGCCAGTTCGCGGTGCCCCAGGTCGGCGACGTGGTCGACGGCCATCTCGATGCCGAGCGCGGCGTCGCCCTCGGCCCAGCTCCACGGGCTCGCGAACGCCTCTCCGGTACGGCCGTAGGCCGCGAACGGGATGCCGCGCTTGTGGAGTTCGACGGGGCGGGAGTCCTCGGCGCCGACGTTGGAGATGACGAACCCGGCCACGGACTGGCCGAAGTACAGGTCCTCGCAGGCGGTCATGAGCGCCTCGGTGTCGAGTTCGGTGATGAGGGTGAGGTTGCGGTCGGCGTCCTGGCAGCCGACGGCGAGGTCGTGGAGGAACCGGTCCATGTACTGGTTGCCCGACTGGTCCGGCGGCGGGAGCACGTAGCCGATCTGGCGCGGCTGGGCGAGCCTGAGGCTGCGGGCGACCAGGTTGTTGCGGTAGCGCAGGTCGCGCATCGCGGCGTGGACCTTGTCCCGGGTCGCCTCGGCCACGATCTGGGGCCGGTTGATGACGTTCGAGACCGTCATGACCGAGACGCCGGCGAGATCGGCGACGTCCGTCATGCTGGGCTTGCGCCGGGGGTCGGGCGGCTTGGGACTCACGTCGGTCCTCCGTTCCGTCTCGGCGGGCGCGTGCTCGGCGGCGGTCCGGGTGACGCGCCGTCGGGGATTTTAAGCATAAAGTCGCCGGGCGGTCAAGCTCGAAAAAGGTTCGCGGCGCCTTGGCCGCGGCAGCGATATTCCAGTACTAGAATAAGAGGATGACCGCAGCGTTGACCGACGGGGAGTTCACCGTGCTCGGCCTGCTCGTGGAGCGGCCGCGCCACGGGTACGAGCTGGAGCGGGTCATCGAGGAGCGCGGCGTCCGCGAGTGGACCTCGCTCGGCTTCTCCTCGATCTACTACGTGCTCGACAAGCTCGCCAAGCGCGGCCTCATCGAGGGGACCGGCGCGCCCGCCTCGGGCAGGTCGCGCGCGGTCTTCCGCGCGACGGACGCGGGCCGGGCCCTGTGCGGGGCCGCGACGCGGGAGGCGCTGGCGGCGCGGGCGCCGCTGCGCTCCCGCGTCCTGATCGCCATGGCCAACAGCCCGGTCCTGCCGGACGCCGACGTGGCCGCCGCGCTGGCACTGCGACTGGAGGCGCTGCGCGAGCAGCTCAAGGAGGTCGCGGCGACCCGTTCGGCGCAGGAGCCGCTGCCCGCCTCCGCCGCGGCGATCTTCGACTACAGCGAGGCCATGCTCGCGGCCGATCTCGCATGGACCGAGACCACGCTGGCCGCATTCACCGAGGAGGGCACCATGGACAAGTACGACGTCAAGAAGGCGCACCGGGCGCTGTACGCGCCGTCTGCCAAGGACTTCACGGTGGTGGAGGTGCCGGAGCTGCGCTACATCGCCGTCGACGGGCACGGCGATCCGAACACCTCCTCCGCGTACGCGGAAGCCGTCGAGACCCTGTACGGCGTGGCCTACACGCTCAAGTTCGCCAGCAGGAACACCCTCGGGCGCGACTTCGTGGTCGCCCCGCTGGAAGGCCTGTGGCGAGCGGACGACCCCGCCGCGTTCACCAAGCGGAACAAGGGTTCATGGTCGTGGACCATGATGATCGGCCAGCCGGAGTGGATCACCGGGGCGATGGTCCGCGACGCCGTCGAGACCGCCGCGAGGAAGCGGGGCAACCCCACGCTCGCCGACGTCCGACTGCTCACCCTCGCCGAGGGCGCCTGCGTCCAGATCATGCACGTCGGCTCCTACGACGACGAGGCCCCCGTGCTGGACCGGCTGCACCGCGAGTACATGCCCGCCAACGGGTTCACCTTCAACGGCGACCACCACGAGATCTACCTCAGCGACCCGAGGCGGACCGCGCCCGCCAAGCTCAAGACCGTCCTCAGGCAGCCGGTCAGACCGGTCGGCTGAACCGCCTCAGGCCGGCTCGGGGAACACGACCGTGACGAGCAGGCCCCCCTCGGGTTCGGAGACGGCGGCGAGGTCCGCCTCGTGGACCCGGGTGACCGAATCCACGATGGACAATCCGAGGCCCACGCCTCTGACCGACTCGATGCGGTCGCGGCCCTCGCCGCGCCGGAACGGCTGGAACAGCGCGTCGATCTCGTAGGCGGCCACCACCGGTCCCGTGTTCGCCACCGTCAGGCGGGCCCGCCGGTCCGCCGTCCCGGTCGCGACTCGTAGGGTCCCGCCCGAATGGTTGTGCCTGATGCCGTTGGCGATCAGGTTCGACACGAGGCGCTCCAGGAGCGCGGCGTCGCCGACGACCACGGCCTCGGCGGCCTCGGTCTCGACGGTCACCCCGGCGGCGTCGGCCTCGGCGGCGAACTGGGCGGCCACGTGCGCCACCACGTCGGCCAGGTCGACCGGCGCGGGATCGGCGGGCGCCTGCTCGCTCCCGGCGAGCGTCAGGAGGCCGTCGATGAGCCGCTCATGGCGCTCGTTGACCGCCAGCAGGTTCGCGGCCAGGTCCCGAATCCGGTGGTCGGCGCCGGGCTCGGCCGCGGCCACCTCGAGCAGGGTCCGGTTGATCGCCAGCGGCGTCTTCAGCTCGTGGGAGGCGTTCGCGACGAAGCGGCGCTGGCCCTCGAAGGCCCGGTCGAGGCGCCCGAGCATCCCGTCGAAGGTGTCGGCGAGGCGCTTGAGCTCGTCGCCGGGGCCCTTGAGGTTGATGCGCTCGTGCAGGGACCGGTCGGCGACGCGCTTGGCGGTGTCGGTGATCGCGTCGATCGGGCGCAGCACCCGCGAGGCCATGAGGAAGCCCAACACGACGGCGAGCAGGCCCACGACGACGAGCGCCGCGACCGACCAGATCAGGACCGCACGCAGGGTCGCGTCGTTGGCGGCCTCCTGGCGGTCGACCGCCATCTGGATGAACGACAGGAGCTCCTGCTCGTCCACCCCGAGCTGCGACCGCACCGCGAGGATCTCGTCCGTCGAGGCGCCGAAGTCGGGCAGGTTCTGTGCGATGCGGTCGCGCACGATCAGGTACACGACGGCGATGAGCACGGCCCCGGCGGCGAAGAACGCGCCGCCGTACCAGAGGGTCAGTCTCGTGCGCAGCTTCATGGGCGCTCCTCGCGGATCACGTATCCCGAGCCCGGGAGGGTCTCGATGACGACGGGGTCGCCGAGCTTGCGGCGCAGCGTCATCATCGTCACTCGGACGACGTTCGTCGCAGGGTCGATGTGCTCGTCCCAGACCTTCTCCAGCAGCCGCTCCGAGGACACGACGGCGGCGCCCGGGCGCATCAGCTCGGCGAGCACCCCGAACTCCTTCTTCGACAGCGGCACGTACCGCTCGCCGCGGAACACCTGGCGCCCGACCGTGTCGAGCCTGATCCCGGCGCGTTCGAGCACCGGCGGCGCGGCGGGCGAGGCCCGCCTGGCGAGCGCGCGCACGCGGGCGACGAGCTCGCTGAACGCGAACGGCTTCCCGAGGTAGTCGTCGGCGCCCAGGGACAGGCCCTTCACTCGGTCGTCGATCCCCGAGGAGACGGTGAGCATGAGGATCCGGGTCGCGTGCGGCCCGGCGACGATCTTGCGGGTGAGGTCGTCGCCGCCGACGCGCGGCAGGTCCCGGTCCAGGACCGCCACGTCGTAGTCGTACGCGGCCAGGCGCAGCCGCGCGGCGTCGCCGTCGTAGCAGACGTCGACGGCCATGCCCTCCGCGCGCAGGCCCTTCGCTATCGCGTCCGCGAGCATCCGCTCGTCCTCCACCACCAGCACGCGCATGCCGCGTCCCTCCCGTCGCTCGCCGTCGAGTCTGCTCGGGCCCCCGTAAGGGCAGCGTAAGCGCGAACGCTCACGGAGAACACACGCGATGGGGGCTTCACTTGCCGCACCAATGTCGATGGTCTCTGAAAGGAGACGGCACATGATGCAACGAGTATGGCTCGCGGCGACGGCGCTGTCAGCGCTGATGCTGTTCGCGGCCTGCAGCGAGGAGCCGGACGACTCGGTCGCCAGCGCCGACGGCTCGGCCACGGGCGAGGCGTCGCAGAGCGAGGCGGCCTCCGAGGAGGAGGGCCTCCAGGCCTTCGCCGAGTGCATGCGCGACCAGGGCGTGGACTTCCCCGACCCCGATCCGGAGGGCGGTTTCGAGGGTGCGGAGGAGCTGCGCGAGGTCATGGAGGACGAGCCCGAGGCCGTCGAGGCCTGCCAGGAGCACCTGGCCTCCGGCGAGGTGGACCTCTCGGACCCCGAGATCCAGGCCGCGATGCTGGAGTTCTCGCAGTGCATGCGGGACAACGGTATCGAGGACTTCCCGGACCCGGGTGACGACGGCTTCGGGCCGGCGCTGCTCGAAGAGGGCGAGGCCGACCCGGAGTGGGACGCCGCGCTCGAGGCGTGCCAGCCGCTGCTCGCAGAGATGCGCGGCGAATGAGGCGCCGCACGGTGGCGATCGCGGTCGGCGCGGTCGCGGCGGCCGGTCTGGCCGCGGGCGGGGCGGTGTACCTGGCGTCCGGGGAGGAGCCGGCGGCGTCGGCCGAGGACCCCGGTGCGACGGCCGCGGTCGAGCAGCAGGACCTCGCGAAGTCCGAGGAGGTCGTGGGGACCCTCTCGTACGGGGCGGTCCGGACGCTGAACGGGACGGCGCCGGGGGTCGTGACCTGGCTGCCGGAGGCGGGCACGGTGATCGGTGCGGGCGACGCGGTGTACGACGTCGACAACGTGCCGGTGGTCGCGATGCTGGGCGACCTCCCCTTGTGGAGGGACCTGGCGCCGGGGGTCGAGGGACCCGATGTGGCGCAGCTGGAGTCGAACCTGGCCGATCTGGGCTACGGCGGGTTCACCGAGGACGACGCCTACACGGACGCGACGGCCGAGGCCGTCGAGGAGTGGCAGGATGACAACGGGATGGAGGAGACCGGCGCGGTCGCGGTGGGCGCGGTCCTGTTCTCGCCCGACGAGGTGCGCGTCGCCGAGCAGGTCGCGGCCGTGGGCGATCCGGCGAGCGGCCCGATCCTGGGCTACACGGCGAACGAGCGGCGCGTGAGCGTGCAGTTGGAGATCGCCGACCAGGACCTGGTGGCCGTGGACCAGGCGGTGACGGTGACGCTCCCGGACGGGGGCGAGGCCGCGGGCGTGGTCGCCGAGGTCGGCCAGGCCGTGAGCGGGTCGACCGACCCCGAGGAGGACGAGCCGGAGACCGTCGAGGTCACCGTGCGCATCGAGGACCAGTCGCTGCTCGGGGAGCTGGTGTCCGCGCCGGTCACCGTGGAGCTGGTCGCCGAGACCCGCGAGGACGTGCTCACCGTTCCGGTGGAGGCGCTGCTGGCGCTGCGCGAGGGCGGTTACGGCGTGGAGGTCGTGGACGGCGCGGCGACGACGCTCGTGCCGGTGGAGACCGGCGTGTTCGCCGACGGGCGCGTCGAGGTCGAGTCGCCCGAGCTGGCGGCGGGCATGACCGTGGCGGTGCCGTCGTGAGCGGTGCCGTCGTGGACGTGGTCGCGCTGGAGGCGGTCTCGAAGACCTATCCGGGCGTCACGGCGCTGGAGGAGGTGTCGCTCGCGATTGGGGCGGGCGAGCTCGTGGCGATCTGCGGCCCTTCGGGATCGGGCAAGTCGACGCTGCTGAACCTGGCCGGGACGCTCGACCGGCCCACGTCGGGGACGGTGCGGGTCGCGGGCGAGGACGTCTCGGCGCTGTCGGACCGGCGACTGTCGCGGCTGCGGGCGGCCGAACTCGGGTTCGTGTTCCAGCAGTTCCATCTCGCGCAGGGCATGTCGGTGCTCGACAACGTCGCGGACGGGCTCCTGTACGGCGGGGAGCGGCGCCTGAAGCGGCGCGAGGCCGCCGCGGCGGCGCTCGACCGGGTGGGCCTGTCGCACCGGGTCGGGCACCGCCCGCACGAGCTGTCGGGCGGGGAGCGCCAGCGCGTCGCGATCGCCCGGGCGATCGTGGGCGGGCCGAGCCTGCTGCTGGCCGACGAGCCGACGGGCAACCTCGACTCGGTGTCGGGGACGACCGTGATGGCGCTGCTGCGGGGACTGCACGAAGGGGGTACGACGGTCGTGATCATCACGCACGACCGCGACATCGCCGCGAGCCTGCCGCGGCGCATCGAGATGAAGGACGGCCGGGTGGTGCGCGATGCGCTGGACTGATCTGCTGCGCGTCGGGGTGCACGGTCTGCGCACGCGCCCGCTGCGGGTGACGTTGTCGGCCATCGGGATCGCGATCGGGATCGCGGCGATGACGGCGGTCGTGGGGATCTCGGCGTCGAGTTCGGCCGAGCTGGACCGCAAGCTCGACGAGCTGGGCACGAACCTGCTCACCGTGGGGCCGGGCCAGGCGCTGTTCGGCGGCGAGTCGCAGCTGCCGCTGGAGGCGGTGACGATGATCGAGCGGATCGCGCCGGTCGAGTCGGCGGCGGCCACGGGCACGGTGGCGGACGCGAAGGTGTACCGGACCGATCAGATCCCCGAGAACGAGTCGGGCGGCATCACCGTGAAGGCCGCGGAGGCGGACCTGCTCGACGTGGTCGGCGGCGAGGTCGCGGCCGGGCAGTGGATCGACGGGGCCGCCGGGGACTTCCCGGCGGCGGTCCTCGGTTCGGACGCCGCCGCGGCGCTCGGGGTGACCGCGGGGCCGGACGTGCAGATCTGGCTGGGCGGGCAGTGGTTCGCCGTGGTCGGGGTGCTCGAGCCGGTCGAGCTGGCGCCGGAGCTGGACACGGCCGCGCTCGTCGGCTGGGAGGCCGCCGAGACGTACCTGGACTTCGACCTGCACGCCACGGAGGTGTACACCAGGGCCGCCGAGTCGGCGGTGGCCGACGTGCAGGCGGTGCTCGGGGCGACCGCGAATCCCGAGCACCCGGAGGAGGTCGACGTGTCGCGCCCTTCGGACGCGCTGGTCGCGGCCGAGGCCGCGGAGGCGTCCTTCACGGGGCTGCTGCTGGGGCTCGGTGCGGTGGCGCTGCTGGTGGGCGGTGTCGGGGTGGCGAACACGATGGTCATCTCGGTGCTGGAGCGGCGCGGCGAGATCGGGCTGCGGCGCTCGCTCGGGGCGACCCGGGCGGACGTGCGGGGCCAGTTCCTGGCCGAGTCGCTGCTCTTGTCGCTGCTGGGCGGCGCGGGCGGGGTGGTGCTCGGTTCGGCCATCACGGCCGCGTACGCCACGTGGCAGGGCTGGCCGCCGACGATTCCGGCGTGGGTGCTGGGCGGGGGCGTCGCGGCGACGGCGGCGATCGGCGCGATCGCCGGGCTGTATCCGGCGGTGAAGGCCGCCAGGCTCTCCCCCACGGAGGCGCTGACCGCGCCGTGATCGGGGCGGCCCGGCCGGAGGGGGGCCGGGCCGCCCGCGCGCCGTCGCCTACTGCGGGCCTTGGGATCGGAGCGAATCGCGACGGATCCGGGCCGGGCGGCCGACAACGCGGCGAACGAGTACGCAGTCGGCACCCGGTTCGGCGCTTCGGATCGCGGCGCTCCCGGTGGGTCCACCGGAGGCCCGCGCTCCCTCGCGCGAGGGAGCCGCTTCACGCTGCGGAGGGAGGCCCGCGGGCCCCCGTGATTCGAGACTGGATCCATGACTTCGCCACGCCTGCAAACGCCCCCGGCGGTCCGGCTCGACCGGGCGGATCCGCGCCGCCGGGCGCTCGACGTGCTGGCCGTGTCCCGGCCCCGCTTCTGGATCGCGTCGATCGTGATGGCGGAGATCGGGTTCGTGCTCGCGACGCACCGCATCGTCCCTCGTGGACAGGAGGTGGTGACGATGGCGCACCTGCTCCTGGTGTCCGGCCCGCTCCTGTGGCTCGCGGTGCTCGCGGTCAACGACGCGCACGACCTGGCCACGGACCGGATCAACCCGCGTAAGGCCGGCTCGCCGCTGGTCGCGGGCCGGATCTCGGCGCGCGGGGCGTTCCGGATCGCGGTGGCCGCGGGGGTCCTGACCGTGCTGGCCGCGATCCCGCTCGGGGCGCTGTTCACCGTGGGGTGCGCGCTGGTGGTGCTGCTCGGGTGGGCCTACAGCGCGCCGCCGATCCGGTTGAAGGCCAGGCCGGGGGCCGATCTGCTGGCGAACGCGGTCATCGGGGTGGTCGGTCCGCTGGGCGGGTGGGTCGCGTTCACCGGTGGGGCGCAGGGCTTCCCGTGGCCGATCGCCGTGGTCGGCGTACTGGCGGCAGCCGGACTGTACCTGCCGACGACCGCGGCCGACCGCGACGCCGACCGGGCGGCGGGCATCGGGACGATCGCGGTGTCCCTCGGCCCCCGCGCGGTCTTCGAGCTCGGGTTCGCGCTGTGGACGGCGAGCGCGGTGCTCGCGTTCCTCTTGTCGCTCAACGGCATCGTGCTCGACGCCTCGCTCGTGCCGCTCCAGTTGGTGGCGACGCCGGTGCTGCTGGTCATGTACCGGCGCCTGCTGCGGGACCGGCCGTCGTTCACCGCGATCACGGTCGTGGCCTGCGCGTACGTGGTCCCGTGCGCGGGCTTCGCTTTGACGTACATCGACGCCCTCTGACGCCGCGGCGCGCACGGCCGGTGCGCGCCGCGTCACAGGTCAGGGGTGCATGCGGGCGCCCTTGACGACCCGGTCGACCGCGTTGCGGGGACCGTAGACGCCGATCCCGGCGAGGTCGAGCTTGTCGGTCGCCACGGCGCCGACGGCGAGGCGGTTGTCCTGGTCGTTGCCGGTGGCGAACAGCTCGGTCGTGAAGACCGACAGGCGCAGCCCACGCTTGACGGCCCGGGCGTGCGCGGCGCCCAGCACCTCCGCCGACCCTTCGAGGACCATCACGGGCTGGCGGAACATCGACAGGTAGCCGACGCCGTCGGCGTCCGCGTACGGCTCGCCGATCACCTCGGGCTCGGTGGTCCCGATCCCGCTAACGAGGAAGGCCGTCACGTTCAGCCGCTGCCAGACCGCGAGGTCCTCGCGCAGCAGGACCGCGATCTTGGTGTCGAAACGCACGGGTGCACTCTCTTGCTCCATGCGTGCAACGCTACGAATCGTCCGGCTCCGAGTCTTGTACGTTCTTAACGTGGCTTCGGAGATCAGGGCTTGGCGGCCGCCCGTGGGCGGGATCGCGGAGGCCTTCCACGCCCATTTCACCGACCACGCCTATCCGATGCACGTCCACGACACGTGGACGCTGCTCATCATCGACGAGGGCGCGGTCAGGTACGACCTGGACCGGCACGAGCACGGCGCGCTGGACGGCATGGTCACGCTGCTGCCGCCGCTGGTGGCACACGACGGCCGCTCGGCGACGCCGCACGGGTTCCGCAAGCGGGTGCTGTACCTCGACGCGACGCTGCTCGACGGCGCGCTCGCCGGCCGCGCGGTCGACAGCCCCGAGATCGCCGATCCGCTGCTGCGGCAGCAGATCCACCGCCTGCACGGCGTCCTGGGCCCCGGCGACGAGCTGGAGGCCGAGAGCCGGGTCGAGCTGATCGCCGAGCGGCTGCGCGGGCATCTGCGCCGGGAGCACGGCACTGCGGCGCCCGAGCGGGACCGGCGGCTCGCCCATCGCATGAGGGATCTGTTGGACGAGCGGATCACCGCGGGCGTGAGTCTGCGGGAGGCGGCGGCGCTGCTGTACGCGCACCCGGCACATCTGGTGCGGGCCTTCGGGATCGAGTTCGGCATCGCGCCGCACCAGTATCTGCTGAGCCGCCGGGTTGACCGGGCGAGGCGGATGCTGCTCGCCGGCCGGCCGGCGCACGCCGTCGCGGCGGGCACCGGCTTCCACGACCAGTCGCACCTGACGCGCCACTTCAAGCGGATCGTGGGCACCACGCCGGCCCGCTACGCGGCCTGAGGAGTCGGCCGCTCGGCTCCGCGGGAGTGAACCCGCTCATGGCGTCGCGGTCGAGCCGCCGGAGTGTCGTACCCGCCCGGCACCCTTGCAGACCGGGGGCCCAACCCCGAGGCCCGCTGAGGTTTCCGGCGTGCCCGTCGGCCGAGTCTCACCATTTCCATGCACTGCGGGCGGTGCCGTCAGCAGCCTGCCGGCCCTGACGGCGCCGCCCGGTCGGTCAGACCGCCTTCGGCGCGTCCTGGAGCGGGACCGCCGCGGGGCGGTCGCAGGTGCTCGCGACGGTGACAGCGGCGCCGCCGTCGGCGGACGCCAGCAGCGAGGTCATGATGTCGAGCACGTGGTAGGCCAGGTCGCCGTCGGCGCGGGCGGGCACGCCCTCCGCAGTGGCCGCGAGGTCGGCGAGGCCGTAGCCGCGCGCCGCGTCCCGGTAGCCGGCGCTCGGCTCCAGCGTCTCCCATTCGCCGCCGAGCGCGTGCAGGCGCACCTCGCCGTCGAAGTTGTTCGGGTCGGGCACGATGAGCGATCCGGCCTGGCCGTGGACCTCGATGTTCGAGGCGCGGGTGGCGACCGAGTCGAAGCTCATCACGAGGGTCGACAGCGCGCCGGACTCGTGCCGGAGCACGCCCGTGACGTGGGTGTCGATGTCCACCGGGACGACCTCGCCCGCACGGGGGCCCGAGCCGATCGTGCGCGTCTCGCGCGTGTGGCTCGCGGCGCCGATCACCGAGGCGACCGGGCCGAGGAGCGTGACCAGCGCGGTCACGTAGTACGGGCCCATGTCGAGCAGCGGGCCGCCGCCGGGCTGGTAGTAGAAGTCCGGGTTCGGGTGCCAGCGTTCGTGGCCGGGCGTCATCATCGTGGCCGTGGCGGCGACCGGGGCGCCGATCGCGCCGTCGTCGATGGCCTTGCGGGCCGTCTGGACGCCGGTCCCGAGGACCGTGTCGGGCGCGCATCCCACGCGCACGCCCGCCTCGCGGCCCGCGTCGACGATGCGCTTCGCGTCCTCGAGCGTCGCGGCGAGCGGCTTCTCGCCGTAGACGTGCTTGCCGGCCGCGATGGCCTTGAGCGCGATCTCGGCGTGCGCGGCCGGGATGGTGAGGTTGAGGACCAGGTCCACCTCGGGGTCGGTCACCAGTTCGTCGACCGAGAGGGCGCGGACGCCCCGCTCCGCGGCGACGGTCTTGGCGCGCTCGGCGTCGACGTCGGCGATCGCGGTGAGGCGGACCGCGTCCAGGCGCTCGAACGTGGAGAGGTACGCGCCGGAGATCGCCCCGACGCCGACGATGCCGATCCTCAGCGGCTGGCCCACAGGATGCCCCTCTCGATGATGGTGCGCACGTTCGGGTCCGCGAGGACGCCCATGTCGTGGCCCGGGGTCGACACGAAGATCCGGCCCTGGCCCCACTGGCGGGTCCAGACGGCCGGGCAGGTGATCGGCCGGTGCCACGGGTGGTAGGAGGTCACGGGGATCGTGGTGGTCGCGAGGACGTCGTTGTACTCGTCCGAGAGGACCCAGTACTGCTCGGTGTCGAGCTCGAAGTCGTCGATGCCCTTGACGATCGGGTGGTCGGCCTGCTCGGGGACGATGTTGACCGTGTACTGGACGAAGCAGTCGGCGGCCTCGCCCTTGAGCTCCTCGCGCGGGGCCCTGGTGGGGTGGGTCGCGAACTGGCCGCCGATGAACTGGAGGTAGTCCGAGCTGTTGCGGTAGGAGTCGGCGATGCCGCCGTGCCAGCCGGCCATGCCGGTGCCGCTCTCGACCGCGGCGATGAGGCCGCTCAGCTCGTCGCGCTCGATCTTGTTCATGGTGTTGGTCTGGACGATGAGGTCGACCGTCGCCATGTAGCCCGCGTCCGCGTAGACGGCGGTGGTGTCCTCGACGCGGACGTCGTACCCGTGCTCGTTCAGGAAGGGCAGGAACGAGTCGGTGGCCTCGACGGGCTGGTGCCCGTCCCATCCGCCGCGCACGACCAGCGCGCGCTTGCTCTGTGTTGCCATGGGAGGTATTCGCTCCAAAAGTTGCGCAAATTGTGAGTGGAGAGGGGCGCCGGCGATCATTGTTTCACGAGTCCGACCATGAAGCAAGGATTGTTTTGCGGGCTGAATTTGCGCAACTTTTCGCGGTTGGCTAGGCTGCGTCCATGCAGAACGGCCAGCGGACGACCCTCGCCGACGTGGCGGCGGCGGCCGGCACGTCCGTGCCGACGGTCTCGAAGGTCCTCAGCGGACGCTCGGACGTCTCGGCGGGCACGCGGGCGCGGGTGATGCGCGCCGTGGCCGATCTGGGGTACCGCGGGCGCTCGGGCCGGGGCGCGGTGCCGCGGATCGATCGTCCGTCTCTTGTGGACCTGGTGTTGAGCGGGGTCGAGGGGACCTGGGCGAACCGGGCCCTCATGGGCGTCGAACGCGCCGCCACGGCGGCCGGGGTCGACCTGATGCTCTCGGTGGCCCGCAGGGACGACGCCTGGCTGACCCGGCTGCTGGAGCGGAACCTGCGCGGCGCGGTGCTCGCGCTGGTCGACGTGACGGCCGAGCAGCTGGCGACATTGGCCGCCGCGCAGGTCCCGGTGGTCCTGCTCGACCCGGTGACGCCGCCGCCGAGCACCGTCGCGAGCGTGGGGGCCGCGAACTGGGCGGGCGGCCGCGCCGCCGCCGAGCACCTGATCGGGCTCGGGCACCGCCGGCTCGGGGTGCTCGGGGCCGGCCGCAGGCACCTCTACAGCCAGGCCAGGGTCGACGGGTTCCGTTCGGCCGCAATGCAGTCCGGTGTGGAGTCGACGCGACTGCGGGTGGTCCACATCGAATGGTCCGAGAAGGGCGCGGCGACGGCGGCCCGCTCGCTCCTCGACGGCGCAGAGGCGCCCACGGCGGTCTTCGCGTGCACCGACAACATCGCCGCGGCCGTGTACGAGGCCGCGGAGTCGCTGGGGCTGCGCATTCCCGAGGACGTCAGCGTCGTCGGGTTCGACGACCTGCCCGAGGCGCAGTGGCTGCGCCCCGCGCTGACCACGGTGCGCCAGCCGATCACCGAGATGGGCGAGTCCGCGATGCGGATGCTGCTGCGCATCATGGCCGACCCGCCCCCGGACGCCCCGCGGGAAGAGCTGGCGACCACACTCATCGTGCGCGGCTCGACCGCGGCGCGATGAGCCCCGCGCGCCTCGGCGGGTCCGGGCCCAGGTGACCGCGGCATCGGCGGTGCGGTGCGGCGTCAGAAGCGGTCCCCGTAGCCCATGGCGACGAGGTTGTCGTACGAGATCCGGAGGCTCTCGAACGCGGTGCGGCCGTAGCACTCGTCCTGCTCCACCAGGAGGTGCACGGCGCCCGCCTCGTCGGCGGCCGCGATGATCGCGTGCCAGTCGAGGTTGCCCTCGCCGACCTCGGCGAACTGGACGACCTGCTTGAGGCCTTCCTGCCAGGGCTCGCGGTCGCCCGCGGCGAGGGCCGCGTAGGCCTCGGGGTCCAGGCGGGCGATGCGGTAGTCCTTGAGGTGCACCATGGCGACGCGCCCGGCGTACTTCCGCAGCGTCGCGACCGGGTCGAGCCCGCCGCGCTGGACCCAGTGGGCGTCGATCTCCAGGCCCACGAGCGGGGAGCGCTCGGCGACGACGTCGAGGAGGAACCTCCCGTCGTACTTGGCGAAGTCGACGTGGTGGTTGTGGTAGTGGAGGCTGATGCCGTGGTCCCGGAGGCGGGCCGCGATCTCGTTGCACGTGTCGGCGAAGGCGCCCACGGTCTCCGGGGTCGCCATCGACTCCGGTGGGAGCATCCCGATGCGGATCATGCTCGCGCCCAAGGCGTTCGCGTCCGAAACGAACTTGTCGAACGTCGCGGTGAGGGACTCCTCGCCGGTCACGCCGCCGGAGATCGAGGCGAACTCGACGCCGAGCTCGTCGCGGACCCGCACGAGTTCGGCCACGTTCTCGGGGGTCATCGCGACCGCGGAGACCTCGGCCGTGCGGTACCCGATCTCGCGGGCCAGGCGGAAGGTCTCGAACACGCCTCGCCGGGCGAACTCGTCTCGCAGTGTGTAGGCCTGGACGCCGATCCGGCTCATTGCGGCTCCTCAAAGGTTGGTGCAGGTCAGTTCCAGCGCGAAGTCCGCGGTCAGGGTCGCGCCGCCCGCGAGGGTGAGCGGCCCGAGCGGGCCGCCGTCGGACTCGTACGGCCGGGACGCGGGTTCGAGCGCGATCGTGTCGGCCCGGCCCCACCACGGGAAGCCGGTCGTCTTGCGGTGCTCCTGCCAGACGTAGAGGTAGGGGAGGATCTCGGGGTCCCAGTGCAGCACCGCGGCGGTTCCCTTGTCCGCGTTGCGGAGTTCGACCGCGCCGCGGCCCTTGGCGCGGACGGTCTGGAAGCCGCCGTGCGGGGCCTCCTCGTCCGGGAAGACCGCCTCGATCGGGTCGTCGCCGATGCGCACCGTCGTGCCCGGGCCGATGAGCGCGCTCCCGAAGGCGGGGTGCTCGGTCCAGCTGAAGGCGACCTCGCGGCCGGAGTGGTTCGCGACCGACTGCCGGACCGCCAGGCCCGTCGCGGTGGCCTGGACGCGGCGGCGCACCGTCAGCGGCACCGTGCGCAGGACGACTTCGAGCGTGCAGGAGAAGGGGCTCGATTCGATGACGCGCCAGCGCCGCCAGGCGGCTTCGCCGTGGAACGGATGCTCGACCCCGTCCACGGTGCGCGCGTCGCCCGCGTGCGGCACGAGCGTGTGCCAGCCGCCGGCGTACCGGCGGTGCCACTCCTGATTGGACCCCTCGAACGCGAATACCCCGGTCCAGTCCTCGTCCTCCCACGGCAGGCGCAGCAGGAACTCGGTGCCGGTGGCGGCGTGGACGATCGAGGACACGCACGCCCCGTCGGGGTCCACGGCCGCCGTGAACTCGCCGCCGGGCGAGCCGAGCCGGAGGCGCCGGTGCGGCGCCGCTTCCCCGCTCACCCGAGCCCGTACTGGCGGGTGCGGCGCACCGAGGGCGCGAAGGAGGCGTGGAAGATCGTCGAGGCCGCGCCGATCGCGCCGGCCTCGACCTTCACGAGCGAGCGCTCGACGGCGACGCGCCGGGCGAGGTGGGCGGTCGGCATGGTGTTCACCGCTTCGTCGATGGTGCCCACGACGATCTCCTCGAGTTCGGGCTCGAACGCCGGGCCCCCGATGACCAGGAGCGGCAGGTCGAGCAGGTCGATGAGCGCGACCGCGCCCAGCGCGATCACCTCGGCGATCCGGCGCGCGGCGCCCGCGGCGGCGGGATCGCCGGCGCCGACCTCGGCGCAGAACTCCCGGAAGGTCGCCGCCGCGCCCTTGTAGCCGAGTTCGCGGGCGATCTCGGGCAGGGCCGCGGTCGGGTTGCACTCGCGCACCAGCTGCGGGCGGCCCGTCCCGTCGACGCGGCCGATCCGGACGGCGCACAGCTGCCCGAACTCGCCCGCGTTGGCGCTGGCGCCGCGGAAGGTCTCGCCGTTGAGGACGAGGCCCGAGCCCACGCCGGTGCCGAAGTAGAGGTACACGAAGTCGCTGGCGCGCTCGGTGCGTCCGACCCAGCGCTCCCCGACCGCCGCGGCGGCCACGTCCTTCTCGAGGACGACCGGGCAGTCCAGGCGCTCGGCGAGCAGGGCGCGCAGCGGGACGTTCCGCCAGGCCTGCGACAGCGGCAGGTCCAGCAGCTCGCCGTCCATGGTGATCGGCCCCGGGGCGGCCACGCCGACGCCGAGGAAGGTCTCGCGCGCGATGCCGGAGGCCGAGACGACGTCCTCGACGCATCCGGCGATGATCTCGACCAGCGTGCCGGGAGCGGTCTCGTCGTCCAGTGGGACCCTTCGCTTCTCGAGCGCGCGGCCGTCGAGGTCGGTGAGGACCACGGTGACCAGCTCGGGGTCGACGAGGACGCCGACCGCGTGGGCGGCCTCGGCGCGCAGGCGCACCGGGGTGCGGGGCTTGCCGAGCCGCTCGGCGCGCTCCTGCGCGCCCTCGGCGAGCAGGCCGCGCTCCAGCAGGACGCGGAGGATCCGCGAGACCGACTGCTGCGTCAGTCCGGTCTGCTCCGCGATCTCGGTGCGCGAGATGACCCCGGCCTGCCGGATCGTCTCGATGATCGTGGCCTCGTTGAAGGAGCCGAGATCGGACTGGTTGGCGCCCGGTCTCAGGCGGTCGGGGTCGCGGGTCGCGTAGGGACGCGGCCCGCTCCCCGCCGGCGGGACGGTGGGTCGGTTCACGGCGCCTCCAGAGCTCCGTCGGGTCGGCGGACCCCGGCGGCCCAGGCGTCGTGCCCGGACAGCTCGGCCGGGTACCGGGCGGCCGCCGCTTCGTCGATGTCGATGCCCCAGCCCGGGGCGTCGTTCGGGTGCAGCCAGCCGTCCTGGATGCGAAGGGTACCGGGGAACACCTCGTGGACGGCCTCGCCGTACACGTGGCCCTCCTGGATGCCGAAGGCCGCGGAGGTGACGTCGAGGGCGACGTTGGCGGCGGCGCCGATCGGCGAGGTGTCGCCGGGTCCGTGCCAGGCGGTCCTGACGCCGCACAGCTCGGCGAGGTCGGCGAGCTTGCGCGCCGGGGTGAGGCCGCCGATGTCGGAGACGTGGCTGCGGATGAAGTCGACGCCGCCGCCTTGGACCAGCCGTACCGCGTCGGTGAGCGAGGTCGTCAACTCCCCCACGGCGATCGGGACCGGGCTGGCGGCCCACACCTCGGGCAGCCGGTCCCAGTGCTCGGGCGCCAGGACGTCTTCGAGGAAGAACAGGCGGTAGTCCTCCAGGGCCCGCGCCAGCCACACGGCTTCCTTGGGGGTGAGGCGGGAGTGGACGTCGTGGAGCAGTTCGACGTTGTCGGGCAGCTTGTCGCGGGCGGCCTCGAACAGTGCAGGAGTGCGCCGCAGGTAGTCGCGGGCGCTCCAGCCGTTGCGGTACGGGGCGTTCGGGTACTCGGTGGGCATCGCGGGCGCGCCGTATCCGCCGCCGCCGGGGGTCGACAGCTGGAGCCGGACGTGGCGCTGTCCCGCTTCGATGAGTTCGTGCGCCTGGTCGATCGCCTCGTCGGCGTCGCGGCCGGAGGCGTGCAGGTAGGTGTCGGCGGCGGCGCGCACCTTGCCGCCGAGCAGTTCGTGCACGGGCATCCCGGCGCGCTTGCCCGCGATGTCCCACAGCGCCTGGTCGATCCCGGAGATGGCGTTGTTGGTGACGGGGCCGCCGCGCCAGTACCCGGTGAACGCCGCGAGCCGGGTGAGGTCGCCGATGTCGCCCGGGTAGCGGCCGATGAGCAGGCGGGCCAGGTGCTCGTTCACGAAGGTCACCACGGCCTTCCAGCGCTGGGTGAACGTCGCGCAGCCGAGGCCGTAGAGGCCGGGCACGTTCGTGTCGATGCGCACCACGACGAGCGCGATGCCCTCGGGGGCGGTGGTGACGGCCCGGACCGAGGTGATCGCGACGTCCTCGCGGGGCGGCCACGGGTTCGCGAACGTTTCGATGGACATGGGTGTCGGCGCTCCTTGCTGGTTCTCCATTATGGCGGTCAACGGAATGCGGCGGGCAGGTCGAGTGTCGTCACCGGGATCTCATGGTGCGCTTCGAAGCCGATGAGCTCGCGCGCGGGCGTGAGGTCGACGGGCACTTCGCGTTCGACGAAGCGGCGCAGCCGGGGCGTGTCGGGCGCGAACGCGTCGAGCAGGTCCTCGGTGCGGTAGGGCGCGTTGGTGCGGTTCGCCGCGAGGAAGAACGCGTGCGCGCCCGTGGTGTTCGCCGTCAGGGACAGCTCGATCGCGCGGGCGGCGTCGGCGGTGTGGAGGTAGGACCACGCCTCGCGAAGCCCGGCCCTCGGGTCGCCGGCGTGCTCCCGGGACTGCGCGAGCAGGGCCTTCTCGTTGTGCACGTGGGGGAACCGCAGGGTCACCACGTCGATGCCCCACTGCCGCCAGGCCATCCGCGCGGTGCTCTCCCCGTGGTGCTTGGAGAGCGAGTACCAGTCGGCGATGTCGACGGGGATGTCGGTGTCGAGCGGGAAGTACGCGGGGACGACCTCGTGGCGGTTCATCGGCAGCCCGTACGCGTTGATGCTGCCGGCGACCACCGCCCGCGAGATCCCGGCGGCGCCGGCCTGCGCGAGCACGTTGAACGTCGAGACGACGTTGGTGGAGTAGACGTCGTAGGGCGGCGCGATGTCGCGGTGCGCCAGCGCGGCGAGGTGCACGACGAGGTCGGCGCCTTCGAGCGCGGCGGCGACGTCTTCCTGCGACCGGGTGTCGCCGATGAGCACGCGGTCGGCCTCCAGGTCCGGGTTCTCCTGAATCGACAGGGTCGTCACATGGGCCCCGGCCTTGCGCAGGTGCGGGACGGCGACCGTGCCGATGCGGCCTGAGGCCCCGGTCAGGAGCACGCGGGCTCCGTCGAGCTGCTTCATCCCTTGACTCCTCCGGCCGTGCCGACGCCGCGCAGGAACTGCTTCTGGAAGATCGCGAACAGGACCACCGGGATGATGATCGTGAGGAACACGGCCGCCATCTGCACCGACAGCGGCGAGTTCCCGGTGGCGAGCCTCGGCAGCATGACCGAGACGGGCTGGAGGTCGGGGTTGGACAGGACCAGCATGGGCCAGAGGAACTCCTTCCAGGATCCGACGACCGAGAGCAGGACGATGACGCCGAGGATCGGCCGCGACAGGGGCAGCACCACCATGGTGAGGATGCGCATCGGTCCGGCGCCGTCGATCTTGGCGGCCTCCATGTACTCGCGCGGGATCGAGTCGAAGAACCGCTTGAGGACGACGACGTTGAAGGCGCTGGCCCCGGCGGGGAGCCAGACGGCCCAGAACGTGTCCTGGAGGCTGACGTTGAGCAGCGGCATGTCGAGGATGGTCAGGTAGAGGGGCACGAACGAGACGACGCCGGGCAGGAACAGGGTCGCGATGATCGCGCCCGACAGCCACGGCCCCCAGCGGGGGCGCAGGACGCTGAGCAGGAACGCGGCCGCCACGCTGACGATGAGCGTGGACAGGGTCGAGCCGAGGGCGAGGATGACGGTGTTGCCGAGGGACTGCCCGATCCGGGCGCCGTTCCAGGCCAGCAGCAGGTTGCCCCATTCGTTGGGGCTGAACCAGATCCCCATGGGGTCGGAGACGATGTCGTTGCTGGGCGAGATCGAGGCCTTCGCGGCCCACAGGAGCGGTCCGAGGCCGGAGACGATGAGGACGACGAGCAGGATCGTCTGGACGATGCGGAGCCAGGCCTTGACGGCGGGGCGCTTGCGGTCGGAGGCGGAGATGACGCCGCGGTCCTTCGGCTCGGCCGTGCGGCGCGGGCCGCGTCGGGCCGGGGGCTGCGGGCGGTCCTCCCCCGCGGTGATCGCTGGAGCGGCCTTGAGCAGCTTGTCTGCGACGCTCATGTGGTGCTCCATCTCTTGGTGACGAAGTAGTAGGCGACCGAGAGCAGGCCGAGGAAGGCGGCGAGGAGGACGCTGAGCGCGGTCGCGGCCCCGAAGTCGCCGTTGACGAACGCGTAGTTGTAGATCTTCAGCAGGATCGTCTGGGTCGCGTTGTTGGGTCCGCCGCCGGTGAACAGGTACGGCTCGGTGAAGATCTGGAAGGTCCCGATGATCTGGAGCAGCATCATCACGAAGATGACGTTGCGCAGCTGCGGGAGCGTGATGTGCCAGATGCGGCGCCAGATCCCGGCGCCGTCGATCTCGGCGGCCTCGTACAGCTCGGTGCGGACCGTGGCGAGGGCGGCGATGTAGATGATCGCGGTCGAGCCGGCGCCGGCCCAGGTGGCGTAGAGGACGATCGAGGACATGGCGCTGTTCTCGGCGTTGAGCCACGGGAAGGGGCCGAGGCCGATCCACCCGAGCGCGGTGTTGAACATGCCTGCGGCGTCGGGGTCGTAGAAGAACTTCCACAGCAGGATCGCGGCCACGGGCGGGACGATCGCCGGGAGGTAGGCGAGGGCGTTGTAGAGCGTGTCGTACTTGCGCAGCTCGTTGATGAGCACTGCCAGGATGATCGGGACGGGGAACCCGAACACGAGGGCCAGCAGGGCGAAGTAGCCGGTGTTCAGTGAGGCCTGGACGAGGCCGGGGTCGGCGAGGACGTAGGTGAAGTTGCTCCAGCCGACCCATTCGGCGGGCTGGACGAGGTTCGTCTTCTGGAAGCTGAGGATGAGCCCCTGGATGACGGGGCCCCAGCTGAAGTAGACGTAGACGAGCACGACCGGGACGGCGAAGAGCACGGCGTGCAGTCCGCCTCCCTGGGCCCATCGGGTGAGGTTGAAGCGCTTGCGGCGCCTCGCTGTCGCGGCCGGCGGCGCGTCGAGGGTCTTTGTCATGGGTGGTCTCCGTTCCGAGGGCCGGCCGGGCCCGGTGCGGGGCCCGGCCGGCCGGCTCGGTGTTACCTGGCGGCCTGCTCGATGATGCCCTGGACGGTCTCGTTGGCGTCGGCGACGGCCTGCGCGATGTCGGCGCCTTCGTCGGTGAGGATCTGCTGCACCACCGGGTCGAGGGCGGCGTAGGTCTGCTGGGTGCCCGCCGGGGGTTCGGCGATGAGTTCGAGCGTCGAGGAGGTGTAGCTCGCGAACTGCTCGAGCGGGACGTTGATGTGCGGCTCGATCCAGGTGAGGTACTGGTCGTAGACCTCTTGGGAGACCGGCGGGAGTCCGGGGAGGCCGACGGGGTTGCCGTCGGCGGCGTTCGACTCGGCGTCGGCGAGGGCCGCGGCCTCGTCGTAGTACTTCTCGAGCTCGTAGAACTTGATCCACTTGGCGGCGGCGAGCAGCTGGTTGGGGGTCGCCTTGGCGTCGAAGAGCTTCAGGGTGCCGCCGGTGAGGGTGCCGTTGTTCCCGGCGCCGCCCTGCGGCAGCGCCCCGACGCCGACGTCGGCCGGGTCGAACCCGTAGTCGCGGATGAGGGTGATGTAGACGTCGGGCGCCTGGAGGACCATGCCGATGGTGCCGCCGGCGAAGGCCTGGCGGACCGCCTCCTGGTCGAAGAGGAATTCGCGGCCCATGGTGTCGTCGGTCCAGCGCATGTCGTGCAGGAGCTGGAGGGCGGCGATGGTCTCCTCGCCCATGACGGCCTCGGTGCCGGCGTCGTTCTGGACGCGGCCGCCGTTGCTGTAGGTCATGGTGGTGAGCATCCAGCCGCCGGTGTTGTTGGTCGTCATCTGGGCGTAGGGGGTGACGTCGGGGACGTTCGCCTTGATGGTCTGGGCGAAGGAGCGCACCTCGTCCCAGGTGGCGGGCGGGGTGTCGGGGTCGAGTCCGGCCTGCTCGAAGATCCTGCGGTTGTAGGCGATGCCGACGGAGAACAGTCCGGTGGGGATGGTGTAGATGTCGCCGTTCTCGTCCTTGGCGTTGTCGAGGGCGAGGGGGTTGAGGTCCTTGACGAGGTCGAGTTCCTCCAGGTAGGGGGTCATGTTCGGCAGCTGGCCGTTGTCGATGAGCTCGTAGCTGTAGGTGAGCGAGACGCCCATGACCGTGGGGAGGGTGCCGCCGGCGAGCTTGGCCTGGAAGGTCTGGGCCTCCCAGACCTCGGTGGAGGGCTCGAGGGTGATGTTGGCGTTCTCGGCCTCGAACTCCTCGATGCGCTTGTTGAAGGCGGCGAGTTCTTCGGGCTTGTCCTCGGTCGGCTGGTCGCCGACGGAGATGGTGACGTCGGCCGAGGGGTCGAGGTCGCCGCTCGCGCTGTCGGCGCCGGGGTCGCTGCACGCGGCGGTGCCCGCGAGTGCGACGACCGCACCGGACGAGCCGGCCGCGAGCACGTGCCGGCGTGTCAGTTTCGTCATTGAAACTCCTGAGAGGGTTTGGGCCCGTGATCCGAGCGGGCTGGTCAACATGTAGCCAATAAAGTAAATCCATTAGTGTTACTAAGTCAAGGGCTGTCGGTCCCCGAGTTTTCCGCCCGCTAGCCGGGACGCCGCCGGGACGGGCCCCGGCCCGGACGTACCGTGTTCCCCTCCGACCGCGATCACCAAGGAGACCAAGCAATGAGCACTCCGCCCACCGCCTCGCCCCTCCGCCTCGCCGTCGTCGGCTGCGGCGTGATCGGCCGCCTCCACGCCGAGGTCGCCGCCAACTCCCCCGACCTCGAGGTCGCCGCCCTCGTCGACCCCTACGCCCCCAGTGCCGAGTCGGTGTCGGAGCTGCTCACCGGGCTCGGGCAGGCCGCGCCCCGCGTCCACGTCGACCTGGCCGCCGCTCTCGCCGAGGGCGGGATCGACGTGGTCGTCGTCTGCACCCTGAGCGGCACGCACGCCGCACTCGCGCTCGAAGCCCTCGAAGCGGGCCTGCACGTCGTGGTCGAGAAGCCGCTCGACGTGGCGCTCGAACCCGCACGGCGCCTTCGCGAAGCGGCGGCCGAGCGGCCCGACCAGGTCGTGGCCGTCATCTCGCAGCACCGCCACGACACCGCCTCGCTGGCGGTGCGGCGCGCGCTCGACGCCGGCCGCTTCGGCCGGGTGGCCTCCGCGACGGCCAATGTGGACTGGTTCCGGACGCAGGAGTACTACGACTCGGCCGCGTGGCGCGGCACCTGGGCCCTCGACGGCGGCGGGGCGCTGATGAACCAGGGCGTGCACACGCTCGACCTGCTGCTGTGGTTCCTCGGCGAGCCGGTCGACGTCGTCGCCCACACCGCGCGGCTCGCGCACGAGCGGATCGAGGTCGAGGACGTCGCGGTCGCCATCCTGCGGTTCGCGTCCGGTGCGCTCGCCACACTCCACGCCTCGACCACGGCCTACCCCGACCTCGGTGTGCGCCTTCAGGTCCACGGCACCGACGGGTCGGCCGTGATCGCCGCCGACGAGCTGACGTTCTTCCACGCCCGCGACGCCGAGGACGGCGAGTGGAGCGGCGACCAGGTACGCCGCGAGCTGGAGAACGCCGCGCTGGAGGAGCTGAAGCCGGGCCAGTACGGCAACCCGCACCTGACGCAGTGGACCGACATCGTCGGGGCGATCCGCGAGCGGCGGGCGCCGCTGGTGACGCTCGACGACGGGTTCCTCGCGCTGGCCACGGTTCGCGCGGTCTACCTGTCGGCGACACTGGGGCGGCCGATCCGCGTTGCCGACGTGATCGACGGCAAGTACGACGCCGAGGTCACGCGCACCGAGGACGGCGCTGCCGCTTAGGCCGCCGCGTCGCGTTCCGAGGGGCCTTTCGCCGCATCGGCTGCGCCGACCCGCCCGCTCGCGGCGGCGGCGGCGAGGCGAGAGCTGATGTGGCCGACGCTGTTCTACTGAGCCGCCCGCCCGCTCGCGGCTGCGCTCGGCGGAGCCGCCTCAGTCGGCCCGCAGGCCGATCAAGGCGTAGATCTCGTCGGCGAGGTCGTCCGGGTCGCGGTCGCCGGTGTCGAGGCGGTGGTCGCCGATCCCGTCCCGTTCGAGGAGGGCCGCCTCCGCGTGCGCGTCCTCGATGCGGCGCTCGAGGTCCGCTCCCGCGAGGCCCCGGATCTCGTCGCCGGGAAGCTCGACGCCGATGCCCTTGCTGCGCATGCGAAGGCGCTCGGCGATCACGTCGGGTGCGGCGTCGAGGCGGACGATCGTCGGGACGCAGCCGGGCATCGCGTCGAGGTAGTGGCGGACGCCCGCCGCTCCCCCGCCGGAGCCGGACACCACGAGGTACTCGGATCCGGCGGCGCGGTGGGCGCGCCACAGGGCCGCGAGATTGCGGGCCTTGAGGCGGTGGTCGCCGGGGTCGTCGGCGGCGGCGGGCCGGACCCAGCCGATCTGGGCGAGGTCGATGTACGAGGCCCTGGCGCCGGCGGCCAGGAGGCGCATGTAGACCGGGAAGGCGACGGTGGACTTGCCGACTCCCGAAGGGCCGCAGACCCAGACCATCGGCACGCGTTCGTCCCCAGTGGAAGAAGGCGGGTCGAGATCGCGCGGCGGCCAGGCGCTCGGGGTCGCGCCGGGCCAGTCGCCGACGCGTTCGCGGACCAGCTTCGCGGCCGCTTTCACGGTCGTTCCGGTCGTGTCGACGCGGTGCTCGGTGAGGGGGTCGCGTTCGAGCGCCGCGGCGAGCGCGGCCGCGGGCTCGATCAGGTACTCGGAGCCGCCGCGCCCGATGAGCCGGGTCCGGCGCTCCTCGGATCCCACCGCGAGCTGGACGATCGTCATCGCCGCCCCGGGCACCTGCGCGGCGAAGTCGGCCACGGTCGCGACGTTCCCGACGCCGCCGGACACGATGAGGCACTGCGCGCCGGCGGCGCGGAACCCCGACCAGACCGCGCCGATGCCGCGGGCCTTGACGTGCTCGTTGTCAGGGTCCTCGGGCCGGACGGGATGCGCCATGCCCACCTGGTCGGCGTCGACGTACGCGGCCCGCACGCCTTCGGCGGCGAGCTGCGCGAAGATCTCCCAAGCGGTGACGGTCTTGCCCGAACCGGCGGCGCCGATGAGCCAGAGGAGCGGAGTGCTGTCCATGGGCCGAGCGTAAGCGGTGCTCAGGAGCTGCTGTCAATCGTTTTCGGCGGATCGCGACGGCATCACCGGAGCAATACTCGCGTTCATGAAGTGCACCATCGGTGCGATCATCGGTGCATGACGCTCAGCTCCGCGCCCGCCCAGGCGCCGCCCGCCCGATCGCGCCGGACCGAGGTCGCGGCCGGCATCCGGGACTCGCTCGCCGCCGGGCTCGGCATGTTCCCGATCGGAATCGCGTTCGGCCTCCTGGTGGTCCAGGCGGGCCTGCCGTGGTGGATCGCCCCGGCCCTGTCGGTCATGGCGTACGCGGGCTCGCTCGAACTGCTGCTCATCGGCCTGATCGTCACGGCCACGCCGGTCGCCACCATCGCGCTCACGACCCTCCTGGTGAACTTCCGGCACGTGTTCTACGCCTTCTCGTTCCCGCTCCACGTGGTGCGCAACCGGTTCGCGAAGGCGTACTCGGTCTACGCGCTCACCGACGAGGCCTACGCCGTCACGGCCGCGGCCAAGGAGGAGTGGAGCCCGTGGCGGCTCCTGACGCTGCAGGTCGCGTTCCAGCTCTACTGGGTCGGCGGCGGCCTGACGGGCGTCGCGATCGCCTCGGTCATGCCCGGCCCGGTCAAGGGCCTCGAATTCGCGCTCTGCGCCCTGTTCGTGACCCTCACCCTCGACACCGCCCGCTCGAAGGCCCAGGTGCCGTCGCTGGTGCTGGCCGGGCTCAGCTTCACCGCGGCGATCGTCCTCGCGCCCGACGCGGCGCTCTTCGTGGCGCTGCTGCTGTACGTGCTGCTCCTCTTGGCCCGCTTCGCGTTCGGCGTCTACCGTTCCAAAAAGGACTCCGATGCCTGACGTGACGCTCGACCCGTGGTACCTCGCGGCGGTCCTGGTGACCGTCTTCGCCATCAACCTGACCCTGCGGGCCGCGCCGTTCGCCGCGCTGAAGCCGCTGCGCGCCTCGGCCCTGGTGCGGAGCCTGACGCTGTGGATGCCCGTGGGCGTGCTCGCGATCCTGGCCGCCGTGACACTGCGCGGCACATTGATCGACGATCCGGCCAACGCCGTCAGCGCCCTCGTCGCCGTGGGCGTCACCGTCGCGGTGCACCTGCTCGGCGGCCGGAGGACCCTGCTGAGCGTCGGCGCGGGAACCTTCGCCTATGTGCTGCTGGTCAACCTCGACGCGGCCGGCGCACTCGCCGGCCTCTTCTGAGACCGCAGCCGAAGGAGCGCGGCCGGGACCAGGCTGACCTTCAGTCGTGCGGCGATGGAACGGCCGCCCGGCCCTTGTCGCCGCCCGCCTTGGGTCGGGTCCGACCGCCCTGATCGAGCGGCAGCGCGCTTATTCGCCGGGCGCGAAGGCCTTCGCGGTGAGCTCGACCGAGTGGATGCGGTCGGCGACCTGCTCGGCGTGGTGGGCGGTGATGAGCTCGTCGGCCCTCGCCGCGGCGGCGAAGTCCTTCAGGTACTCGCCGACCACCTCGGTGGTGCCGACGGCGGTGTACCTGGTCATGGCCGACAGCTGCTGGCCGTTGACGGAGCCGAGGAACGCGTCGATCTCGTCGTCGGTGAACTCGGGCCCGCCCTGGCCGCGCTTGATGAAGGCGCGGGCGCGGTTGCGGTAGGAGATCTTGCTCTGGGCCAGGGCCTCCTCGGTGGTGTCGGCCGCGAAGACGTTGACGCCGGCGATCACGTAGGGCTCGGCGAGCTGCTCGGACGGCTCGAACTGCTCCCGGTAGGCGGCGACCGCCTCGTGCAGGGCGTCGGGTGCGAAGTGGGAGGCGAAGGCGTACGGCAGGCCAAGGCGCGCGGCGAGCTGGGCGCCGAAGAGCGAGGAGCCGAGCAGGTACAGCGGGACGACGCCTTCGGCGCGCGGCACGGCCTGGACGCCCTCGATGCGGGACTCGCCGCGCAGGTAGCCCTGGAGTTCGAGCACGTCCTGCGGGAACGCGTCGGCCGAGGTCGAGGCGCGGCGGATGGCGAGCATGGTGTTGCGGTCGGTGCCGGGCGCGCGGCCGAGGCCGAGGTCGATGCGGCCGGGGAACAGCGTCTCCAGGGTCCCGAACTGCTCGGCGATCACCAGCGGGGAGTGGTTGGGCAGCATGATGCCGCCGGCGCCGAGCCGGATGGTGTCGGTGTGCTCGGCGACGTGGCCGATGACGACGCTGGTCGCGCTGGAGGCGATGGTCGGCATGTTGTGGTGCTCGGCGTACCAGACCCGCCGGTAGCCGCTGCGTTCGGCGGCGCGGGCGAGCTCGACGCTCGCGGCGAGGCTGTCGCGCGCGGTCCGTCCGGGCGCGATCGGCGCCAGGTCGAGGATCGACAGGGCTACGGGCATGTTCGGTGCCTTTCTACAGACTGCGGTGGAGCGTCTCGGTGAAGGCGCGGATGCGCGCTTCGTCGCGGCGGTAGTAGATCCACTGGCCGCGGCGGGTGGCCCGGAGGAAGCCGGCTCGCTGGAGGACCGCCAGGTGCGCGGACACCGTGGAGGCGGACGTGCCCGCCTTGAGCTGGATCAGCCCGGCGCACACGCCCAGTTCGGCGGTGTCCCCGCAGGCGAAGTTCGCCTCGGGGTCCTTGAGCCAGTCGAGGATCCGCAGCCGTGTCTCGTTGGACAGGGCTTTGCATTCGTCGAGCACGTCGGCCGTCCTTCGGTATTTCGCTTATTGCCGAAACTATCCCGGCGGCCGGGTCGGCGGCACCATGAGCCTCGTCACCGCGCCGAGCCCGCCTTGAAGTCGGTGAGGAGGGCGACCGCGGCGCGGGACGGGTCGTCGCCGTAGGTGGAGGGGAACGCGTCCGCCAGGCGCCATCCGGCGCGGCGCAGGGCCCGGTGGCGGGCGAGGTGGGCGGCGGGCCCCTCGGGGTGGACGGCGGTGATCACGCCGAGCGCGTCCTCGCCGTCGCCCACGACGAGGTCCACGCTCCAGTGCCCCACCGGATAGGCCGTCCGCACTTTGACCCCGCTGTGCGCCAGGGCGTCGGCGGTCTCACGGGTCCAGGCGTCGGGGTGGCGGGCGCGTTCGGGCGAGCGGGGCGGGCTGTCGGCGTAGGTGAGGAACGCGCCGATGAGGCCGTCGGCGTCGCCGATCGCGGTCACGACGTGCAGCCGGTGCCGGGCGCGGGTGATCATCACGTTGAACAGGTTGGCCCCGGCGGCGAACCGGCGGCGCCCGGCCGGATCGGCGGCGGCGACCCCGAGCGCGGCGATCACCGTGTCGGCCTCGCTGCCCTGGAACGCGTGCACGGTCCCGGCGCGGATGCCGTGGCGGCGGATCGCGTCCAGGTCGAAGCGGCGCACGATCCCGGCCTCGATGGCCTCGGCCTGGGCGCGGAACGGCGTGATGACCGCGATGCCGCGGTCGCCGGCCTCGACGCGTTCGGCCAGGAGTTCCAGCGAGGCGTCCACTTCGGACTTCACGACGCCCTTGCCGGAGGCGGCGGCCTCGACGCGGTGGAGGTGGATGGCGTCGGCCTCGTGGTTGCGCGGGTGCGTGGTGACGGGCTTGACGCGGCCGTCGTAGAACCGCGCGGCGGAGAAGCCGATGAGGTGGGGGACGCTGCGGTGGTGCTCGGTGAGCTCGACGACCGGCCCGGCGCCGGTGGCGAGGTCGTAGGCGCTGACGCGGCCCGTGTCGAGCTGGGGCGCGCGGTCG
Organism: Glycomyces harbinensis; assembly: GCF_900101745.1. GTDB lineage: Bacteria > Actinomycetota > Actinomycetes > Mycobacteriales > Micromonosporaceae > Glycomyces > Glycomyces harbinensis. The sequence continues at coordinate 143,425 of NZ_FNAD01000016.1, forward strand.
GTGAGGCCGTGGCGGCCGAGGACCTCGGTCAGCCTGTCCTCGCTCGCGAACGAGACGAACCGCAGCTGCCTCGGGTCGCCGGCGACGACGGCCCGGCGGGCGCGGGCCAGCGCGGGCGCGGCGCGGAGCTGGTTGATGTGCGAGGCCTCGTCGAGGATCACGAGGTCGAACATGCCGGGTACGGCCGGGAGGAGGTCTTCGACGTCGCCGACGGTGCCGACCCACAGCGGCATCGCCTTGAGCAGGGCGTCGGCGTCGAGTCCCGCGAGCAGGGCGCGGCGGCCGGTGCGCGCGGCGCGCAGGCCGGTGGCGAGGCCGGCGAGCGCGCGGCGGGACCTGCCGGAGCGCCGCTCGTCCGATTCGGCTTCGTAGCGCAGGGCGGTGCCGACGGCGGCCGCGGCGTCGGTGTCGGCCTGTTCCAGTGCGCGCCAGAGTGATTCGAGGTGCAGGCCGCCGTTGGACGCGAGGAGGGCCATGCCGCGCTGGTCGCGTGCGGCCTCGACGGCGCGGCGCAGTGCGACCGGGTTGCCGTCGGCGCCGGCGAGGCGGGCCAGGCGCCGGGTGGAGCGGCGTGCGCGCAGGCGCGCCCACCAGCCGCCGTCCTCGCGCTCGGCGAGGCGCAGGTGGCGTTCGACCTCGTCGAGGTCGGCGTCGCGCAGGCCGGGGAAGTCGTTGAGGAGGAAGTCGGGGAGGTCGCGGGCGCGGCGGCGCTTGTCCTCCAGGTCGAGCCAGGTGGCGATCTCGGTTTCGACGCGGTCGGTGTACGCGGTGGCGTCGTCGGCGGCGCGGCGGTGCTTGTCGACCGCGCCGGCCTTGTGCCCCTTGACGGTGCCCGAGCCCAGGCGCAGTTGGAACCGGTCGCGCCGCTCGGTGTCGCCGAAGTGGACGGGGACGGGTCCGGGGTGGCGTTCGAGGAGGGCGGCGAGGACGTCGGCGGCGTGCACGGACTGGGTGGCGAGCAGCACCGACTCCCCGGCGGCGACCGCGTCGAGGGCGATGGCCGCGAGCGTGTGGCTCTTGCCGCAGCCGGGCGCGCCCGCGATGACGGTGACGGGCTGGGTGCGGGATTGGACGACGGCGGCGGTCTGCTCGCGACTGAGCGGGAGGGCGCAGCGGGGCGGGGTGTCGGCCTCGGGTGCGGCGTCGGTGCGCGGGTCGTACATCGCGGCGAACGCGGTGTGTTCGAGGCCGGGTTTCGCGGCCCAGTCGCGCAGGCCCGCGGCGATGGGGGTGGGGGCGGCGTCGCGGTCGATGTAGACGACGGGGCGGGCCACGACCGCCATCGGGTCCTTGTCGCGCGGGGCCTTCTCGGTGACGGCGGCGCCGGCGAATCCGGCCGCGGCGGCGGCTTCGGCGAGCCATGCGGTGGCGGGGTCGGCCTCGGGGTCGAAGACGGCTTCGAGCAGGGGCGCGTATTCGCCGCCGGCGAGGGCCGCGTGGACGGTGGTGTCGCCGGCGGGGACGATCCGCTGCCTGCCGCCGCGGCCGTCGGCGGTGAGGCGGACGGGGCGGCTGACGAGCGGGAGGCGGACCTTGTGCGGCTTGCCGTCGATCTCGATGCGCCCCATGACGACGCCCCAGCCTTGCCGCAGGAGCCGTTCGTCGCGGTGGAGTTCGTCGTAGGAGGCGAGTTCGGCGCCGCCGGTGACGGCGTCGAGGGCGGTGCCCCAGACGGCCATGGCGCCGAGGTGGTCGTAGGTGGGCGGTTTGGCCGCCGGGGCGAGGTCGGCGAGGGCGTTGAGGAGTCGGGCCGCGGGCATGAGCGCAGTCTAGGGCGTGGTCACGAATCCGCGTGGTCAACCGCGGCGGCCCGGCCGGACCCGCGGCAGGGGGTCTCGGCCGGCCGGCCGTCGAGGCTGCTTACGTCTCCTCCCCCAGCCGCGGGGCATCGGCGTGGAGCAGGTCGGCGTAGTCGGGGTGGCGTTCGATCCACCCGGCGTAGAACGGGCAGACGGGCACGACCTGCTCGCCCGCGGAGCGGGCGGCGTCCAGCGAGTGGCGCGCGAGCGCCGAGCCCACGCCCGCGTCCTGCGCGGACGATTCGACATGGGTGTGGGAGAAGGTGATCGTGCCGTCCTTGCGCCGGTATTCGGCGAATCCGGCGAGTTCACCGTCGATCCACGCCTCGTATCGGCTGCGCTCGGGTGCGTCGGCGACTTCCACGGCCATGCGTTCCTCCTTCGTCGGGCGTTCTCGAATCACTGTAGGCCCGATTCTGCGGAGTACCCGCGAAGTCGCGTTTCGATAGCGGGAGGGGCCGCCTTTCGGGAATCAGACCGCGTAGTGGAAGGACGTCGTGACGGTGCCGTCCTCGTCGAACCGGTGCAGTGCCAGCCCCGGCGGGTGCTCGCGGTCGGTCAGCGGGGTGCGGTCGGGGTCGGCGCCCAGGGCGGAGACGATGCCCGGCGCCAGGAGCAGGGGGACGCCGGCGAACGTGGCGGCCGCGGCCGTGTGCGCGTGGCCGCAGAGGATCGCGGCGACGGTGCCGATGCGGGCGACGAGGCCGGCGAGGGCGTCGGGGTTGACCAAAGGCATCGAGTCGATGTAGGCGTGTCCGATCGGGGCGGGCGGCTGGTGGAACGCGAGCACCGTGGCGGTCGCCCCCTCGGCCAGGGCGGCCGCGGCCTCGGCGGCGTCGGGGCGGAGTTCGCCGTGGTCGCTGCCGGGGACGGTGACGTCGATGCCGATGACGCGCAGGCGGCCGACGTCAAGGGCGCTCACCGGTGCGCCGGAGGCGAACGCCTCGGCGAACCGGTCGGCGTGGTCGTGGTTGCCCGGGGCGGCGAGCCACGGTTCGCGCCCGTCCATCTCGGCGCGGAACTGGTCGTACGCGGCGGCGGCGCCGGTGTCGGCCACGTCGCCGGTGACCACGGTGGCGTCGGGCCGGCGCGAGGCGGGCAGGAGGTCGAGGACGGCACGGAGGCGTTGGGCGCGTTCGGGTTCGCCGTCGAGATGGGGGTCGCTCAGGTGCAGCAGGGTGAGGCTCATGCCCGCCACGCTAACATTAAATTCCGTTTTACCGTTAGGTGGTACCAATGCCAGCGCTTCCGGACGGCGCCGACGGCGCGACCGCGCTCGCCCTCGTCGGCACCATCGCGCACGACGGGCACGGCGGCGTCGCCGACAGCCTCGCCGCGGACCGCGACGTCGACGCCTGGCTCGCCGGGCACTTCCCCGGCCTGCCGCCGCGCCGCCCCGAAGAGGCCGAGGCCGTCCGCGCGATCCGCTTCGCCGCGCGCTCGGCGTTCGCGGCCGCGGTCGCGCCGCACCCCGCGAGCCGCGTCGAGCGGCAGCCGCGCATGGGCGACGGCGAAGCGGGCGAGCGCCTCACGGCCGCCCTCGCGGCGCTCGAGGCCAGGCCGGTCTTCGCGATCGGCGAGCACGGCGTCCGCCGCGGACTGGAGACGGAGGCGACCGGGCAGGTCCTCGTGGAGGGCACGCTGGCGCTCGGGGTCGCCGACTTCCTCACCGGGCCGCTGGCGCCGCGGCTGCGCTCGTGCCAGGCCCCGCGCTGCGTGCGCTACTTCGTGCAGGACCACGGCCGCCAGCAGTGGTGCAAGACCGCATGCGGCAACCGGGCCCGCGCCGCCCGCTTCGCCGAACGCCGTCGCTGACCGCGGTGCGGCGCCTCGGCGGCTATTCGAGGCGGAAGGTCGCGGCGGCGCGCTCGGCGTCGGTCGCGGCGGTCTGGACGTAGGCCAGGCCGTCGACGTGGCGCAGGTACCGGCCCGCGGCGTTGGAGGCCTCGAACGACACCGCGCCGGAGTCGGCCAGGCCGCTGCGGCGGTGGAAGCTCGCGTCCGAGCGGAACAGCGCCGTCCCGTCGCTGCGCTCGACCCAGATCTCGTAGTTCTTGTGCCGCAGGTAGTAGCCCGGGTAGTTCGCCGACTCCAGCGAGACGGTGCCCGAACCGGCCAGGCCCGTCACGATCCGGAACTGCGAGTCGGCCAGCATCGCCGCGGTCGCGTTCGCGCGCAGGCGGAACTCCCAGTGGTTGAGGTACACGCCCGAGGCGCCGTACGCGGCGAACCGGTACGGCGTCGCGCCGTCGGCCACCGGGACGCCGAAGTTCGGGGTGCCGTCGGCGTTCCAGTAGAACTTCTGGATCCTGGTGTGCCGGTTGGGGTCGTACAGCGGGTCGCCGCTGATGGCCTTGTAGGGCCTGGCGTGGTAGACGAGGATGTCGCTCTGGCCGTCCTCGGAGACGGTGAACGAGTTGTGGCCCGGGCCGAACTGGCTCGTGTTGTCGTTGCTGCGCAGCACGGGCTGTGCGCTCTTGGTCCACGACGACGCGCTGAGCAGGTTCGCGCTCTGCGAGGCGGTCAGCAGGCCGACCGCGTAGTTCGCGTCGGTGGCGCTGGCCGAGAAGGTCATGAAGATCCGGCCGTTGCGCTTGACGACGGCGGCGCCCTCGTTCACCTTGTGGCCGATGACCTCCCACGAGTTGGTGGGCTTGGAGATGCGCACCGGCGTGCCGGTGATCGTCCACGGGTTGGACATGGCGGCGAGGTACAGGCTGGTGCCGGAGCCGAGTTCGGGGTCGCTCTGCGCCCAGCACAGGTAGCGGGTGGAGCCGTTGGTGAACGTGGTGGCGTCCAGGGAGAACGAGTCGCGTTGCAGAGCGATCTGGCCGCGCTCGGTCCAGGTGCCGGACATGGGGTTGGCGCCGGCGTTCTCGAGGACGTACATGCGGATGGCCCAGATGTCGTCGGCGCGGCCGGCGGCGAAGTAGACGTACCACTTGCCGTCGATGTAGTGGATCTCCGGCGCCCAGATGTGGTGGCTCATGGGCCCGCTGGAGTGCTTGGACCAGATGGTGGACTCCTGCGCCGTGGCGAGGCCTTGGAGCGTGGTGGAGCGGCGCATGATGATCCGGTCGTAGGCCGGGACGCTGGCGGTGAAGTAGTAGTGGCCGTCGGTGTGGCGCACGATGTGCGGGTCGGCGCGCTGCTGGACGAGCGCGTTGCTGTAGAGCACGCCGGGCGCGGCCGAGGCCGGGGCGGGGATGCCGAAGGTGGAGGCGGCGGTGACGAGGGCCGCGGCGCCGGCGGTCTGGAAGAGCCGTCGGCGGTTGAGGGGTGCGCGGTGCATGGGAACTCCGTGTGGTCGATCGAACTGGGACGGATCCGAACATGGTGGCCACCAGGTGATGTTCACGGTAACCAGGCCGGTCCGCCAAGTCAATACATCGAACCACGCGAATATTTGAGCGTCCTGCTCGGAACGCCGTCATGGCGTCAGGCGGTCTCCTCGATCCCTTCGCGACGGTGCCGTTCGGCGTCGGCCAGCGCTCGGTCGTAGGTCGCGAGGACGAGCGCGGCGAGGTCGTCCTCGTCCATCTCCTCGTGTCCCGCACCGAAGTCCACGGCGATCAGCGCGCCGCCGGCGGTGACGGTCACGGCCACCTCGCCGCCGGGGGCCTCGGCCCGGATGCCGGAGGGCTCCAGGAGGTGCCGCAGGGGTTCGGCCCGCCGCCCGAGGTCGGTCATCTGCTTGACGAATGCGCGGACGCCCTCGGCGATGCCGGACGTCAACGGCCGCTCGGGGATGCGCTCGTCGGGGCCATGGTTATCCATCATCGGTCAATTCTGCCACGTTGCGCTACAACGGCTCTCGCCGTTCACAAATGTCCCTTCGGGATTCACCGGCCGTTCGCCTCACGGCCGAGTCCGCGGGTCCGCAAGTCCGGCGTAACGACGTTCTCGGACGTGCGGACCCGGCGGATCAGAGGCTCGACAGGTACGTCTCCAGGGCCGCGGCGTAGGCGGCCGGGTCCTCGTTCCAGGAGGCGGTGTGGCCCGAGGCGGTGGTCACGACCGTGGTCCGGTCGGCCGGGAGCATCTCGGCGAAGTCGAGCGTCGCGGTGTGGTCGACGGTCAGGTCGGCGGTGTCCACGAACAGCAGCATCGGCATGTCGAACTCGTCGGCGAAGTTCCGCTAGTCGAGGTCGTCGAAGTCGAGGTCGGCGCGCCACTCCACGATCCGCTTGGCGGCCCAGGTGATCGGCGCGATGACGTCCCGGTCCGCCGCCTGCATGTCGAGTGTGGAGTTCCAGTCCACCACGGGCGAGTCGAGCACGATGCCCTTGACGACCGCGGGGTCCTCGAGCTCGCGGGCGGCGGTCGTGACGATCGCCCCGCCCATCGACCAGCCGTGCAGGATCACGTCCTCGGCGCCGTTCGCCAGCGCGTAGTCCACCGCGTCCGCGATGTCGTCGCTCTCGTGCGCGCCGAGGCTGTGCTTGCCGTTGGGGGCCTCGGGCGCGCCCTCGTCGTTGCGGTAGGTGACGGCGAGGACGGGGTAGCCCAGGCTCTGGTAGGTGTCGATGCCGCGCAGGGTCTCCCCCGGGTCGGCGTTGCGGCCGTGGACGGTGATGACCCAGGTCGGGCCGTCGCCGGGCAGGTGCCAGGCCGGCATGTCGCCGAGGTCGGTCGGGATGTCGACCGTGGTGAAGTCGAGCCCGAGCGCGGTGGAGGGGTCGCCGCGGAAGCCGTAGGTGTCGACGCGGACCTTCGTGCCTTCGGCGAGGTCGCCGTAGAGGACGCGGTCGAGCGCGCGGGTGACGCTGTCCTCATCGGAGTCCACGACGTCGCCGATGAGCGCCTGTCCGTCCTCCCAGGACAGACCCCAGGTGCCGGGCTTCTCGGTGTGCTTGCCGCGCGGGAGCGTCACCGTGGCATCGTCCACGGCCTCGACGGTGAGGTCGTACTCGCTCGCGGAGTGGTCGACGTCGATGACCTCGCCGGAGAAGTACCAGCCGGCGCCGCCGAGCGCGCCGAGGGCGAGCACGAGGATCACGATGAGCGAGATGAGGGCGGCGCGCAGCCCGCGGCGGCGCTTCCTGGGTGCCTTGGCTTCGGTGTCGGCCGTTGTCGTCACGGTGGGTCCTTGTGGGCTCGGAGGGCGTGCTGGTCGCTCGATCTTAGTGCGGCCGTCAACGCCCGCCGGTGCCGTTCACGAGCGGCCCCGCGTCCACAGGCTCCAGGCGCGGGCGTACGGCCCGTCGGCGGCGGCCAGGCCCTCGTGAGTGCCCTCCTCGACGATGCGGCCGTGCTCCATGACCACGATCCGGTCGGCCTTGGCGGCCTGGTCGAGGCGGTGCGCCACGAGCAGTCCGGCGCGGCCTTCGAGGGCCGCCGCGGCGGCCCCGTCGAGCGCGGCCGAGTCGGCGCTGCCGGCTTCGGCGGTGGCCTCGTCCAGGACGGCCAGGCGCGGGTCGAGCAGGACCACGCGGGCCAGCGCGAGCGCCTGGGCCTGCGCGGGGGTCAGTTCGAGGCCGCGGTCGCCGATGCCGGTGTCGAGCCCGTCTGCAAGGGCCAGAAGGGATTCGGCGCCGACGCGGCGCAGCGCCGCCTCGAGTTCGTCGTCGGTCGCGCCGGGGCGCACCAGGTCGAGGTTCTCGCGGAGGGTCCCGTCGAAGACGTGGACCTCCTGGGTGACCAGGGCGACGGCCGGGCCGCCTTCGCGGGCGGCGACGGACACGCGCCCGGCGTCGGGTTCGAGGACGCCCGCGATGAGCGCCGCGAGGGTGCTCTTGCCGGCGCCGGAGGAGCCGACGAGCGCCACGGTCTCCTTGGGGCCGATGCGGAAGTCGATGCCGCGCAGGACCGGGTGCCCGGGCGTGTAGGCGAAGTCGAGGGCCTCGACCTCGGCGGCGGCGTCGCTCTCGGGCTCGGTGTGCTCGGGGGCCTTGAAGCGGTCGGCGCCGATGACGCCGACGATGCGGCGCATCGACGCGAGCGCGGACTGGAGGTCGTCGACGACGATCATGAGCCGGTTGATCGGGTCGAAGAGCCTGAGGAAGAACAGCATCGCGGTGGTGGCGGCGCCGACGGTGCCCTGGCCTTCGCGCACGAGCCAGAAGCCGACGACGAGGATCGAGCCCATGCCGAGGAATTCGGCGAAGTTCAAGCGTGCGAAGAACCCGTTGACGACGGTCTGGGCCCGCACCGACCACTGGGCGACGGCCCACGAGACGGCCGCGATGCGCTTGCCGTGCGGGCGCGAGAGCCCGAAGGCGTGGACGGTCTCGATGCCGCGCAGCGAGGCGAGCAGGTGGTGGGCGCGGTGGGCCATGGCGGCGCGCTCGGCCTCGTAGACGTCCGGCGCGGTCTTGCGGTGCCAGTTGAGGGTGAGCGCGTGGACGGGGGCGACCAGGAGCACGGCGGCGACGGCGAAGCGCCAGTCGAGGACGGCCATGCCGACGACGGTCATGGCGATGGAGAACGCCGAACCGGCGACGGCGGGGACGACCAGCGGGGCCGCTTCGGCGACCACGTTGACGTCGTCGCCGGAGCGGCTGACGAGGTCCCCCGCGCCGGCGCGTTCGAGGGCCGCGCGCGGCAGGGCGAGCCCGCGGGCGACCATGCGCTCGCGGGTGGAGGCGAGGACGCGCTCGACCAGGCGGGTCGCGCCGACCTGGCCGACGCCGTCGGCGATGGCGGCCACGAGCGAGCCGGCGGCGATGGCACCGGCGATCCACCAGATGCGTTCGGCGCCTTCGCTGTTCGCGACCGCGTCGACGAGGGAGCCGAGGGCCCAGGGCGTGACCAGGCCGGCGGCGGCGCCGAGGGTCAGGAGCGCGACGACGCCGACGACCTTCCACGTCCCGCCCTTGAGGGCCAGGCGCACTTCGGCGCGCACCTGCGCGGCGTCGGCGAGGGGCAGCGCCTCGCGGGTGCCGTGGTCACTCATGGGCGTGCTCGTCACTGCGGCTCGTTTCGGCGCGGTCGGGGCCGATCACGCGGTCGCACACGGCCAGGAGCGCGGGCGCGTCGGTGATCAGGAGGGTCGAGTAGGGGCCGCGGGCCGCGCGGAGCCGTTCGGCGATGCGGGCCTCGGTCACCGAGTCGACGGCGGTCGTCGGCTCGTGGAGCACCAGCAGCGGCGGGTGCTGCGCGAGGGCGCGGGCGAGGGCGAGGCGCTGGCGCTGGCCGCCGGACAGGCGCAGGCCGTCGTCGCCCACCTGGGCGTCGAGACCGTCGGGGGCGGATTCGACGATCTCGGCGCAGTCGGCGGCTTCGAGGGCGGCGGCGGTCCGTTCTTCGGAGGCGGTGCCGAGGGCGACGTTCTCGCGGATGGTGCCGTCGAACAGGGCCGCGTGGTGGGGGACGACGAGGATCGAGGCCCTCAACGCGTCCAGGTCGAAGTCCCCGAGGGGCCGGCCCTGCCAGGTGGCGGTGCCGCTGCGGGGCTCGGCGGCGCCGGAGAGGACCGCGGCGAGCTCGGCGGCCTCGGCCGGTCCGGCGCGCAGGCCGACGCATTCGCCGGGGGCGATGTGGAGGTCGTCGTCGCCGGTGAGGCGCAGGTGTCCTTCGCCCGGTTCGGGGCTGGCGGTCCCGGGGTTCTCGACTCTCGGGGCGAGGGTGAGGACGGTGAGGACCCGGGCGGCGGCGGCGAGCGCGCCCGCCCACATGGGCCCGAACGCGGAGGCGAACGACCCGATCGGCCCGATGATGTACTGGGTGATGCCCACGACGGTGATGAGCTGGCCGACGGTGAGGTCCCCGTCGAGGGCGCGCAGTCCGGCGACGACGGCGAGTCCGGCCACGAACAGGCCCGTGGCGAGGTTCATGGAGCCGACGAAGACGCCTTGGGCGCCCGCGGCGTGGAGGCTCCCGTCGAGGGCGTCGCGGCTGGCGCGCCGGTACCGGTCGGCCCCGGCGGCCTGGGCGCCCAGGCCGGACAGGATCCGGTAACCGGCGAGGAGGTCGGCGGCCTTCCCGGAGGCCTCGGCGGCGAGTTCGGACTGGCGCTCGGAGCGGCGGCGCAGCGGCCCGCCAGCGCGGTCCATGAGCAGCAGCAGGAGCGGGACGCCGATGAGGACGATGAGGCCGATCTGCCAGGAGATCGCCAGGAGCACCACCGCGCACAGCAGGATGCCCGCGAACTGGCCCACGGGGAAGACCGCGATGAACACGGCGCGGGACAGGACGTTGACGTCGGTGGCGGCGATGGAGAGCGAGGTGCCCGGGAGCCCGGCGCGGCCGGCGACGCCGGTCGGGTCGAGCAGGCGTCCGGCGACGAGGGTGCGCAGCCGGTGCTGCACGGCCTCCATGCCGAGCAGGCCGATGCGGGAGCCGAACCGGTAGCTGTAGGAGAGCATCGCGAAGTCGGCGGCGAGCAGGACCAGGCACAGGGCGAGCCGGACGGGGTCGCCGGTGGCGACGGCCTGGTCGATGGCGAAGCCCATGATGACCGGGACGAGGGCCTCGCCGATCTGGTGGCCGACGGCCAGCGCCCCGGCGGGCGCGGTGTACCCGGGGGCGCCGAGGATGACGCGGGCGGCGAGCCGGCGCGGCGTGGTGTCCGCGTCGACGCGGATGGGTCGCACGGGGATCGGCTCGGCGGGGGCCTGGAACCAGCGCGGGAGCCTCATGGCCGGGGCCCGGAGGTCGCGGCACGGCGGGCGGGCTGGTTGCGATAGCGCGGGGGCATGGGGTCCTGTCTGCGGGCGGCGGGGCGGTCACCGAAATATTAGGCAAGGCTAACTTGCTTGGCAAGGTGTGCCCGCCCACGTCCGCGGGCGTCACCGGTTGATCAGCGCGTCGAGCAGGCCCAGGCGCACGGCGGCGTCGCGGGCGAGGAGGAACCCGACGATGCCGATGACCCAGCCGGTGGTGCTGGCCGCGTTCTTGGTCATCCAGTTGTTGATCCTCACCAGGAGCGGTTCGACGGCGTCGCGGGCCACGAGCCTGGCGCCAAGGAGCACGAGCGCGGGCAGGATCATGACGGCGCAGTAGCCGGCCATGGTCGCGGTGGTCCCGGCGGCGCCGAGACCGGCGGCGGTGACCATGCCGATGGCGGCGAGGTAGGGCAGCATGGTCGCGACCTCGAGGGTGGCGGCGCCGGCGGCGAGGCCGACCAGGGACAGCGCCGAGCCGCGCCTGGTGCGCGTCCCGCCGTCCGTGCCGCCCGCGTCGGCCTCCTCGATGCCGAGGGCCCGTTCGCGCCAGCGCGCGACGCGGCCGCCGCCTTCCTTGCGCTTCTTGGAGTCGAACCGGAAGCTGAGGGCGAGCAGGCCGGCGCCGAGGACGAGCTGGACCCACATCGCGGCGCGGGTCTCCATGAGGGCGCCGATGTCCTCGATGAAGGTGGTCGCGCCGAGCACGATCGCCATGCCGACGGCGAAGTAGAAGACGGCGATGGTGCCGAGGTAGACGAGCATCCGGCCGGCCTTGACGCGTCCGGGCGCGAGCAGCAGCCAGATCGGGATGAGCAGCGTGCCGAAGCTCGTCGAGTCGATCAGGGCGAGCGCGGCGAGTGAGGCGGCGAGGGTGAGGTCCATACGTGGAGCGTATGGAGTCGCGGGGGCGGTCCGCGTCGGTCGCGGGAGTGAGGTTTCGCAGGGCGCGTGCACCTTTGGTGGCAATCCGAAAGGAGCGGAGGGGCCTCGTTCGGATTGGAGAACGTTTGCAGATAGTGTCGGGTCTCGATGCGTCCGCGCTTCGCGGACCCGCCGAAGGAGGTCCGCATGCAGCCAGGTCCCGAACCCCGGGTGGTCAACGACAACGGCGCGTGGTGCTGGTTCCAGGACGAGCGGGCGCTGGTCGACCCCGCGTCGCAGACCCTCGTCGTCGGCTCCATCGCCGCCGCCGAGGGGCCCGGCGGCGAGGCCCGCTCGGGCAACGTCGAGCTCGCGGTCGTGGACCTGCGCACCGGCGCTTCCGAAGTGGTCGTGCTGCACGAGCGCCTGGAGGCCGACGACCACGACGTGCCCGCCCTGTGGCGCCGCTCGGACGGGCGCTGGCTGGCCGTCTACACCAGGCACAAGACCGACGACCTGACGCGCTGGCGCGTCTCGGAGCCCGATGACGCGACCCGGTGGGGTCCCGAGCGGACCTTCGACTGGAGCGCCCTCACCGGGGGCCGGGGCGTCACCTACTCGAACCTGCGGGCCGTGGACGGTCGCCTGTACTGCTTCGCGAGGGCGGTGAACGACGACCAGTGTGCGCTCGTCTCGGACGACGAGGGCGACACGTGGGCGTACGCGGGCAAGCTCTTCACCCGTCCGAAGGTCGGCTATGTCAACGGCTACACGCGCTACGCGGGCGGGGCCGGCGAGCGGATCGACCTGGTCACCACCGACCACCACCCACGCGACTTCGACAACTCGGTCTACCACGGCTACCTGGAGGGCGGGGTGCTCCGCCGCAGCGACGGCGGCGTGCTCGACCCCGAAGCGCTGCAAGGGGAAGCGTTCTCGCAGGAGGGTCTGACCACGGTGCTGGCGGCCGGGTCCGAATGGGGCGGCGAGCGGATCTCCCACTGCTGGACCACCGACATCCGCCGGTCCGGGGACGGGACGGTGGCGGCGGTGCTGACCGCGCGCTTCGGCGGCGACCCCGAGGAGCGGTTCTTCCGCAAGCGCCCGGTGCCGGACCTGCGGTTCTTCTACGCCCGCCTGGCTCCCGGTGGCGAGTGGCAGGTGAGCGAGATGGCGCAGGCGGGGCCGGGTCTGATGCCGCACGAGGAGGACTACACGGGCCTGGCCGCGATCGACCCGTACGACCTCGACGCCGTGTACGTCTCGACGCCGGTCGACCCGGGAAGCGGGGAGCGGCTGGCGCACCACGAGATCTTCGCCGGGCAGACCGCCGACGGCGGGGCGTCGTGGACGTGGACGCCGGTCACCGAGAACTCCGATGTGGACAATCTGCGGCCGATCGTGGCGCCGGGAGACCCGTCGCGGGCCCCGCTGCTGTGGTTCCGCGGCTCAATGACGGCGTCGCAGCACTACGCGTGCGAGATAGTCCTGCTCGACCGGGTGCGCTAGGGACGATGCCGTCAGGCGAGGACCTGCGAGTGATGTCAGGTCGAACTGCGGTTCGTCGCCGAGTCAGGGTGAAGTTTTGCTGGAGGTCAGGGAAGGCGGCGGTGGAGGGGTGGACTTGGAGTGGGGTGGCTCGTCGTCTGGCGGGGGTGATGGGGGCGGGGTCAGAGCGGGCGGCGACGAAGAGGTGAGTGGCGGGTGGGGTCGGGTGGCGGCCGTCAGGCCCCCTGGTCCCGAGGCGCGGAGCGCTGAGGCGGGTGGCGGGTTGTGTTGCGGTGCAGGCGGTCTCAAGGGCGACATTGATGGTCCTCAATGGAATGTTCACTCCATCGAGTGATGACAGTGCGCGGTTGGCATGTCACTATTGGTATAGAACGCGGGATCGAAAAGCGGGAACACCTTCGAGAACAGCGGAAGGGAGACGAGACCCATGAGCACGTGCACCACCACCCCGGACCACTCGCTCACCGCCCCCGCTGCTGGCTCTCTCCTCGTTCCGGCCGATTCCCGTTCGCGGGCGCAGGCCCTCCGCTCCACGCTCGATGCGGCCGCCTCGCTGATCAATGCCCAGCATGCGCAAGTCCTGTCGGCGGTGATCGCGATGAACGAGGCCAATCTCCACCGCTCCCAGTTCGGGTTCTCCGCGCTGCGGGATCTGCTGCTGTCGCAGTTCGACTTCACGTTCAACACGGCAGGCTCGATCGCGGCCATCGCCCGCCTCGCCCGCAAGTTCACCGTCCTGGCACGGGCGGCAACGACCGGAGCGGCCAGGATCGACCAGGTCGCCTATGCCGTCCGCCAGCTCGACCAGACCCCGGCCATGCGCCAGTTCGCCAAGACACCGTTCAGGGCCCCGGTCGCCTCACCCTTCGACCCCGACGTCACCTGCACGACCCCCGAAGCCATGGTCAGCGAGTACTGCGCGCATGCCTCGTTCAAGGACCTGCGCCGCCACCTCGATGAGCTGCGGGCCGCGATCGCCGAGGAGACCGAACTCCTCGATGCCCTGGGCGAGCAGTCCCTGCAACGCCTGGAGCTGACCGAGCAGGGCAACGGCATGTGGCACCTGGAAGGCGATCTCTCCGATGCCACCGGCAGGCTCCTGGACAAGTACTTGAAGACCGCCTGCCCGCCACCGCGCCAAGACGAGCAGGACGCCGAAGGGGTCTTGCCCCCGCAGGCGAACCGGCACGCCGAAGCCCTCCACCAACTCCTCGCCGGATACGGCACGTCACCTGAAGCCGCCACCCGCCACGGGCACACCGCCACCCTCGACCTCACCGTCGACGTTCAGACGCTCCAGGGCCAGGACACCGGGCGCCTGCCCCTTCTGGAAGGCCAGCCCGTCAGTGTCGCCCAGGCGCGTCTGCTGGCCTGTGAAGCCGGTGTCGTCCCCTCGGTCTTCGACTACGAGGAAGGCGAGGCTGTCGAGCTCGGCCGGGCGCTGCGGCTGCCGAATGTCGCCCTGCGCCGCAAGCTCGAGCTGGAGCAGCCTGAGGGGTGTATCTGGACCGGTTGCGACCGGCCGGTCGCCTGGACCGAAGCCCACCACATCACCCACTGGGCCGACGGCGGCTTGACGAACGCGGCCAACCTGATCCTGGTCTGCCGGTTCCACCACGGCCGCGTGCACACCACCGGCTGGTCGGTGGAGAAGACCGGCCCCGGCCAGGCCCTCATCACCCACCACGACCACCCCCACGCCAAGCGTGCCACCGCCAGTGACGGCACCGGTATCAAAGGGGTGCACGGCCACAGCGGCACTGACAACACCGAATGCGGGTGCTCAGACTGGCGCTCCGACGCCGACATGGACGCCGAGCACCGAGACTCGGACTGGGATGCCTTCCCGACCGGGCTCTACCGCACCGAATGGTCCGACACCCTCACACCCGACCTGGACGCCCTCGACCAAGAAGCCGACCGCCGGCAAACCCTCGCCGCGATCAAAGCCGCCAGGGCCAAAGCACGAGAACGCTTCGCCATCACAACACCGGACCCCGAACCCCAAGCCGCCCAAGGGCGTCGATCAAGGTCGGAGCCCGCCCTCACCGCCACCGCCACCGCACCGGGGCCGGGCCCTTCTCGGTCGACCGACTTCGGGGAACCGCCGTTCTTACCCTGCCCCAGCAGGCCACTGCTGGGGGAAGCGCCACACGCCAGGCGCAGCCCGAACCCACCACGCGGGATCGGGCCCCTCACCATGCCCAG
>NZ_FNAD01000015.1 GCF_900101745.1 Glycomyces harbinensis
TTACTCACCCGTTCGCCACTCGAGTACCCGCAAGCGGGCCTTTCCGTTCGACTTGCATGTGTGAAGCACGCCGCCAGCGTTCGTCCTGAGCCAGGATCAAACTCTCCAACAAAAACCTGTTGCGCACTAACCCCTTGACGGGACCAGCGACTTTGGTATGTGTCGAAGCGATTCCTGACCGATTTTCACGAAACACCTCACGATGTTCCAAGGAAAAGACAGTCAAAAACAGTACCAACCAAACCAGCACGACAACCTAGTGCCACACCCGTTCAGCCGGCCCACACGCTGACCATCCAAACACCCTGTTGAGTTCTCAAACAACACGCCTCTAGCCAGATAGAAACTTTAAGAAGTTCCCTCTCCGACTGGAGCGGCTCCAATAACTTACCAGACCGGTTTTCGGGCCGTATTGGCCCCCCGATCGATTCGTTCGGAGTTTTACCCTTTGGTCTGGGCCAGGGCCTTTCGGCTTTCCTGTCCGTTTCCCCCTCGGGCAAAGACAAATTTACGGGATGGATAACCGGGGTTTGCAAGGGGGGTACGTGCTCGGCGCCACACCCTTGCGAACCCCGTGTTCTTGCAGCTCAGTCCGCGAATGGGCTCAACGCTTGCGGCGTTTGCCCCTCGCTTCCTCTTCCTTCGCGACTCGCTCGAGCAGTTCCGAACGGCGATCCTTGCGCTCGGCGAGCCGTTCGTCGGCGCCCTTGCGATCGTTGATCTCGAACCGGGAGTCGGTCCCGCGGGGGCTGACGGTCGCAATGACATCCGGATCGGTCGGCTGCCACTCGAACTCGTAGTCGGAGATGCGCACGATCGAACCCGGCTGCGCACCCTGCTTCGCGAGCTTGTCCTCGATGCCGAGGTTCGCGAGCCGGTCGGCGAGGTAGCCGAGGGCTTCCTCGTTCTCGAAGTTCGTCTGGCGGACCCAGCGTTCCGGCTTGGCGCCGGTGACGATGAATTCCACGTCGCCCTCGAACGCCGGGGTCACCTTCTTGATCTCGAAGCCCGAGTCGTCGACGGCGGCCGGTCGGATCACCAGTCGCGTCGCCTCGATCGGCGGCTGCGAGTCGCGGAACTGCACCACCTCCTTGGCGAAGGCGAAGTTCAGCTCCTTCAGGCCCTCGCGGCTGACCGCGCTGACCGAGTAGACGGGCCAGCCGAACTTCTCCAGGTCGCCCTGGACGTAGTCGGCCAGTTCGCGGCCGTCCGGGAGGTCGACCTTGTTGAGGACGATGATGCGGGGCCGGTCGGTGAGGCCGCCGTACTCGGTGAGCTCGTGCTCCAGGGCCTCGATGTCGGAGACCGGGTCGCGGTCGGATTCGAGGCTGGCCGTGTCGACCACATGCGCGAGGACCGCGCAGCGCTCGATGTGGCGCAGGAACTCCAGGCCGAGGCCCTTGCCGGCCGCGGCGCCCGGGATGAGGCCCGGGACGTCCGCGATGGTGTAGGTGACCTCTCCCGCGGAGACGACGCCGAGGTTCGGGGTCAAGGTCGTGAACGGATAGTCCGCGATCTTCGGCCGGGCGGCCGACATCGCGGCGATGAGCGAGGACTTCCCCGCGGAGGGGAAGCCGACGAGGCCGACGTCGGCGACGCTCTTGAGTTCGAGGGTCACGGCGAACTCGCCGCCGGACTCGCCCAGCTCGGCGAAGCCGGGGACCTTGCGCTTGGAGCTGACGAGGGCCCGGTTGCCGCGGCCGCCGCGGCCGCCCTCGGCGACCGTCACCTCGGTGCCGATGCCGGTCATGTCCGCCAGGACCTCGCCGTCGGAGTAGACGACGGTGCCGTTGGGCACGGCGACCCGGATGGACTCGCCGGACGCGCCGTCCCGGTTGGACCCCTGGCCGTGCTTGCCGTTGCCGCCCTGCAGGCGGGTCTGGAAGTGGAAGTCGAGCAGTGTGTGCACGTTCGGGTCTACGACGAAGACCACATCACCCCCATGGCCGCCGTTACCGCCGTCGGGGCCGCCGAGCGGCTTGAACTTCTCACGGTGGACCGACACACAGCCGTTGCCACCCTTGCCGGCAATGACCTGGAGATTCACTCGGTCTACGAAACTTGTCACGACTCAAGCGTAACCACCGCAGGGACCCCGGGAGCCGGTGGCCGCAGCACATGCTAAAGTTTCTCCTCGTGCGAGGGACACCGGCGAAAATGCTGGGTTGAACTCAATCATCAAGCGCCGCTAGCTCAACTGGCAGAGCAGCTGACTCTTAATCAGCGGGTTCGGGGTTCGAGTCCCTGGCGGCGCACCACACAGAGGTCCTGGTCACAGGGCCTCTTTTGGTTTTCCCCGGAGCGGTGTACGAAGCCGCGGCGGCCTCGGGCCGCCGCGGCTTTCGCGTTGTCCGCCTGCGTTACTGGACGTCGGCGAAGAGCGCGTCGACCTGGAGGAGGACGTCCTCGAGCGCGGTCTTGACGTTCGCGGGGTCGACGTCGTTCGCGTTGTAGGTGATGGAGACCACGGTCTCCAGGCTGCCGAGGGCGACGTGGAGGTACGTCGTCTGGTACTCCGGGTCGGAGACGAGGCTGTAGAGGCTGCCGGCGTCGCCGTTCGCGGTGTACTCCTCGTACTCGTAGTCGCCGTCCTCGCCGTACATCTCGGCGTCGTACTCGACGAAGTCGAGGACCTCTTCGAGGGTCTCGTAGTCGTAGAGGTTGACGTTCATCGAGTAGTAGTTCGAGGACGTGTAGAAGTAGCACGAGACGTTGTCGTAGCTGTCGTAGCTCGACGAGGAGTGCGAGCTCGACTCCGGGTCGACCGAGTCGCCGGTGGCCTCCTCGAACGCGGCCATGTCGATCTGGTCGCAGGTCTCGGACTCGAACGCCGCGGGCGGGAGCTCCTCGTACGAGGAATCGCCGCCCGTCTCTCCGCCCGTTTCACCGCCGTCGCCGGAGGGGGAGTCGTCGCCGGTCTGCTGCACGATCAGCAGGACCACCGTCATGAGGATGATGAGGATGACCACGACCGCGCCGCCGATGAGCCACAGGTTGTTCTGCTGCTGACCGGGCGGCTGGGGCTGGCCGTACTGCGGCGTCGGATAGCCCGGCTGCGAGGGGTAACTCATCTGATCTGCTCCATGGAGTCGTTCGTGCTTGCTCCCCACTCTAACGCCGATGGTCAACCGGGGTACGCCCGGAGTTTCCGCGTTCGCCCAGGCAGGACGGGGCCACCCACGTCTAGACTTGAGGTGCCCATTACGCTGCGCGTATCCGACCCCTCCCACCCCAAGATTGGTCCACTATGGCGAACGCGTTCCACCAGCATCTCGACGATCTCAACGAGCTCCTGATCGAAATGGCCCGCCGCGTCGCGGACGCGATCGAGCGGTCGGCCACGGCGCTGCTGGAGGGCGACACCGAGGCCGCCGAGGCCGTGGTCGCGGGCGACGACCACGTCAACGCGCTCCAGTTCCAGGTGGACGACCGGATCGTGGAACTCATGACGCAGTACGACCCGGTCGCGACCGACCTGCGGTTCGTGCTGGGCGCCGTGCGCATCTCCGTGGACCTGGAGCGCATGGGCGACCTGGCGAAGCACGTGGCCAAGTCGGTGCTGCTGCGCGCGCCGGCGGCCGTCATCCCCGATTCGCTGCGGCTGGACTTCGCGGCGATGGGCGCGGCCGCGGTGCGGATCTCGGAGAAGCTCGTCGGCATCCTGGAGGAGCACGACCACCTGCAGGCGACGCAGATGGGGCTCGACGACGACGAGCTCGACGCGATCCAGCAGCGCATCCACGACCAGCTGCCGACCCTGGCGTACGGGCCCCAGACGGCGGTCGACGCGGCGCTCCTGGCGCGATTCTTCGAGCGGTTCGGGGACCACGCCGTGCGCATCTCGCACCAGGTGGTCTACCTGGTCACCGGAGACGTCCACCTCGACCGTTCATAACGGATAGATCACAGCCGGGCCGAGACTCGGTTAAACTCCCTGCTCACAGCCTTGAGCGACGATCCCGTTGCGAATCGCGCTCAGTCGTTCACCTTGAGTTCAACTACAAGTCAGCAGGTGAACACCGGGTCTGGCTTTCATGGGACTCGAACAGTGAAGCAGTGACCCGGGCCGAGTCCGGGAGACGGAGTAGAGACCAGCTGTGAACATGAAACTGAACCGCCGGACCATTTTCGGCACCATTACCGCGGGCGCCCTGGCCATGAGCATGGCCGCCTGCGGCGGTGACAGCGACGACGCCAGCGGCGACGGCGACCTGGTTTCCGGTGAGATCACCGGATCCGGTGCGAGCTTCCCCGACGCCTTCTATGCGGCGGCGATCGAGGCCTACGCCGAAGTCAACCCCGACCTCATCGTGACCTACAGCGCCGACGGCTCCAGCGCCGGCAAGGAGGCGTTCGGGCAGGACCTGAACGACTTCGCCGGCACCGACTCCCTGGTCGGCGACGACGACGGACCCGAAGCGGGCTCCTTCCAGTACATCCCCACGGTCGCCGCCCCCATCACGGTGTCGTACAACCTCGAGGGCTTCGACGGCATCCAGATCGACCAGGAGACCCTCGCCGGGATCTTCCAGGGCGACATCACCGCTTGGAACGACCCCGCCCTCGTCGCCACCAACCCGGACCTGGCCCTGCCCGACACCGCGATCACCGTCGCGCACCGTTCGGACGGCTCGGGCACCACCAAGAACTTCTCGACGTTCCTCGACGAGGCCACCGACACGTGGACCCTCGGCGCGGCCGACGAGATCGAATGGCCCGAAGGCTCCATCGGCGGCGAGAAGAACACCGGTGTCGCCACCGTCATCACCCAGACCGACGGCGCGATCGGCTACGTCGACCTCGCCGACGCGACCGAGACCGGCCTCGTCACCGCCGCGATCGAGAACGCCGACGGCGCGTTCGTCCAGCCGAGCCTGGACGCCTCCACGGCCGCCCTCGCCGGCGCCGTGGTGAACGACGACCTGTCGTACAACCCGCTGAACGCCGCCGGCGCCGACTCCTACGCGATCGTCGCCCCGACGTACATCCTCATCCGCACCGAGTACGACGACGAGAACATCGCCGCCGGTGTCAAGGAATTCGTGACCTACCTGCTCACCGACGGCCAGGACATCGCCGCCGACGCGCACTTCGCCGCTCTCCCCGAAGAGCTGCGGACTCAGGCCCTCGACGCCCTCAACGAGACGATTGCCTAAGTACACCGGAGAACCGATGACCCCAACGGCCCAATCGCCGATGGGGTTTTCGGCCGTTCCGCTCACGAAACCGGAGTCACTCTCTTGACCACTACGGCAGCTCCCGAAACGCCCCCCGAGGTGGACCTCGGCGGCGAGGCCCGCTCGCGCCGAGCCGACAAGGGGTTCACCGGCCTGGTGACCTTCGCCGGGCTCACGGTCCTCATCGTCCTCGGCCTGATCCTGGTCACGACCTCGTTCCAGGCCTGGCCCGCCATCGTCCTCGACCCGGTCGAGTTCATCACCGGGACCCGCTGGTCGCCCAGCGACGAAATCTTCGGCACGCTCGGCTTCCTCTACGGCACCCTGGTCACCTCCGTCATCGCGATGATCGTCGCCGTGCCGGTGTCGATCGGCATCGCGCTGTTCATCACCGAGGTGGCGCACCGCCGCAGCCGCAAGTACATCGTGACCATCGTCGACCTCCTCGCCACCGTCCCGTCGGTGGTGTTCGGCCTGGTCGGCAGCATCGTGCTGATCCCGTGGGTCACGCCGATCTACCAGTGGTGGGCCGGGGTCGTCGCGCCCGTCCCGGGCCTGAACTCGATCTTCAACGAGACCAACACCGGCCGCAACTACTTCACCGCGGGCCTGATCCTCGCGGTCATGTGCATCCCGATCATCACCTCGATCTCGCGGGAGGTGTTCGCGACGGTGCCCGACATCGACAAGCAGGGCGCGTACGCGCTCGGCGCCACCCGCTGGGAGATGATCAAGGGCGCGATCCTCCCCCACTCCTTCGGCGGCCTGGTCGGCGCCTCGATGCTCGGCCTCGGCCGGGCCATGGGCGAGACGATCGCGGTGGCGCTGGTCATCGGCGGCTCGATCGGCATCAACGCCAACCTGTTCGCGCCGGGCAACACCATGGCCGCGGTCATCGCCCAGCAGTGGGGCGAGTCGGGCGGCCTACACACCGACGCGCTCATCGGGATCGGCGTCCTGCTCTTCGCCATCACCGTCCTGATCAACTTCCTGGCCCGCGTCGTGGTCCGGCGCGCCGAGCTCAAGATGAAGGGTGCCCACTCATGACGACGCTCACGAACGGCGGCATGACGCCTCCGGACCTGTCGGGGAAGAACCTGTCGCTGCGACGGTCCTTCGCCGACAAGGGGGCGACGCTCGGCATCGCCCTGTGCGTCCTGATCGCGGCCCTGCCGCTGGCCCTGGTGGCCTGGCAGGTCGTCTCCCGCGGCGCCTCCACGTGGAGCCTGGACTGGTTCATCGAGGAGATCCCGCGGAACTACCGCACCGAGGGCCCGGGCATGGGCCCGGCGATCGTCGGCACGCTGGCCATCACGGGCATGGCGGCGCTGCTGTCGATCCCGGTGGGCGTGCTCGGCGCGGTGTACCTCAACGAGTACGGCAAGAACAAGCCGCTGGCGCGGTTCATCCGCACCATGGCCGACGTCATGACCGGCGTCCCGTCGATCATGATGGGCCTGTTCATCTACGTCGGCTACGTGACCGTGATCGACGACCGGACCGGTTTCGCGGGGGCGCTCGCGCTCGCCTGCCTGATGCTGCCGATCGTCATCCGCTCCACCGAGGAGATGCTGCGGCTGGTCCCCGACGAGCTGCGGCAGGCCTCCTCCGGCCTGGGCGCGCGCAAGTGGCGCACGACCCTCGGCGTGGTGCTCCCGGCGGCCTCGTCGGGCATCACCTCGGGTTCGCTGCTCGCGGTCGCCCGCGCGGCCGGCGAGACCGCGCCGATCATCGTCACGGTCGGCCTGACCTACGTGTACAAGCCGGACCTGTTCGACGGCGCGAACACGACCCTGGCCGCGCAGATCTTCCGCAACGCGAGCCAGCCGTTCGCGGCCTCGCAGGACCGGGCCTGGGGCGCGGCGCTGACCCTGATCGCCATCGTCTTCCTGTTCACGATCGTGGCCCGCATCATCGCGTCGCGATTCGCGATCGACAAGCGCTAGCGCGAACCCGACTGGTCTCTCCGCGGCCCCGCACCGGAAGGTGCGGGGCCGCCGCGCTTTCGACGTGCGGCGCATAGGAAAAGGGCCCCGCCGGCCGGCGGGGCCCTCCTTTCGCGCGATGCCTAGCCGAAGCGGCCGGTGACGTAGTTCTCGGTGCGCTCGTCGGACGGGGTGGTGAAGATCCGCTGCGTGTCGTCGAACTCGACCAGGACGCCGGTGCGGGTGTCGCTGATCTCGTTGACCTCGGTGGAGAAGAACGCGGTCTTGTCGGAGACGCGCGCGGCCTGCTGCATGTTGTGGGTGACGATCACGATCGTGAACTGGCGGGCCAGGTCGACCATGAGCTCCTCGATGCGGGCGGTCGCGATCGGGTCGAGGGCCGAGCACGGCTCGTCCATGAGGACGACCTCGGGCGACAGCGCGATGGTCCGCGCGATGCACAGGCGCTGCTGCTGGCCGCCGGAGAGGGCCAGCGCGCTCTGCTTGAGTTTGTCCTTGACCTCGTCCCAGAGGGCGGCCTTCTTGAGGGAGTCCTCGACGATGCCGTCGCGCTCGGAGCGGGGGACGCCGTGGATCTTGGGCCCGTAGGCGACGTTGTCGTAGATCGACTTGGGGAAGGGGTTGGCCTTCTGGAAGACCATGCCGATGCGGCGGCGGACCTCGACGGGGTCGACGCCGGCGTCGTACAGGTTCTTGCCGTGGTAGGCGACGGTGCCTTCGACGCGGGCGCCGGGCACGAGGTCGTTCATGCGGTTGAGCGAGCGCAGGAGCGTGGACTTGCCGCAGCCGGAGGGCCCGATGAGGGCGGTGATCTCGTTCTTGGCGACGGTGAAGTTGACGTCCTTGACGGCGCGGAAGGAGCCGTAGTAGACGCTGACGTCCTTGATGTCGTAGACCGTGGGGTTGCCGAGGCCGTCGGGGTGGCGCTGGGGCGCCGACTGGGGGGCCGGTCCGATCCGACGGGGATCGACGGTGCGGCCGACTGCCGGCAGGGCCGGGTCGCTCATGGTGTCTCCTTCTGCCGGGGGCAGGTGTGGAAGCGATGGTGGGGCTGGGGCGAATATAGGCGCGGCGAATGGCCTCGACCTCGACCTTCGGTGAACTGGCGGTGAATGCGCGGGCCAGGTTCGGTCTCGCGCCGGATCGGTCCAGTTGGCGGAAACTGGACGGGAGGGCGTCCGGACGGCGATACTGGCGCCATGAGGTTTCTGGTGCGGCTCATCGTCACGGCGCTGGCGCTGTGGCTCGCCACGTGGATCGTGGGCGGGATCTTTCTCTACGGCGACTCGACGCTGGCGAAGTTCTTCTCGCTGGTGCTGGTCGCGCTGATCTTCACCTTGGTGAACACGTTCGTGAAGCCGATCATCATGCTGGTCGGCTGCGCGCTGTACGTGTTGACGCTGGGTCTGTTCGGCCTGGTGGTGAACGCCTTGATGTTCTGGCTGACCGGCTGGGTGTCGGAGCAGCTGTCACTGGGGTTCCATGTGGACGGCTTCTGGTCGGCGTTCTGGGGCGCGATCATCGTGTGGCTGGCGATGTGGATCTTCGATCTGCTGTCGCCGCGGAAGCCGCAGCCGGCGGAGTAGCCGGGGTACGGCGAAGGGGGCGACTCGGAACACGAGTCGCCCCCCTTTCGTTCGTTCCCGCCTGTCAGAAGGGCAGTCCGGTTGACGGTCCCGTCGCGGCGTCGCGAGTGTTGTCGTCGCGTTTGGACGTCTTCGCCGTGGCGGCGTTGAACGGAATGGGACCCTGGGGCCCCGGTGCCTTGCCGAGGCGCCGCCGCATGATGTTGAGGTTGTGCAGCCCGGCGAGCGCGTAGGTGCGGATGCGTTCGAACTGCTTGGTCTTCTTGGCGGTCTTGAGCTTCGCCACCGCGTTGTAGTGGAGTTTTCGCGCGCGGTCGAGGGCCGCGGCCGCCTCGGTGTCGCCGACCGAGGCCGGTGCTATGTGGAGCTGGTTGCCGAGGAGCTCGGTCCAGGCTTCGGCGTCGGTCCGGGCGCGGGCTTTTCGTCGGCGCCTGGTCTCGATGGCGGAGCGCAGTCCGAGGACCGCGGCGAAAACTAGAACGATCGCGACGATCGTGATGAACGCGATGGCAGAGGTTTCAATGGCGTCTTTCATCGTCACCCCCCGTGACCAGTGCTGCTGATGCTTGTCCGAATATTATTCCATTCCGGCCCTCCAATTGTGAAAGTCCCCCTGGTACGGCATTTCCGTGAACTTTCGGGAAAATGCCGCGGGCGGCATCGGGGGCCGGCCATGGGATCCGGGTACCCCGGACCTGGCGAATCAAGCGGGCTTCGCGCGAATCGAGGTCCCGGTCCTGATAATATGCAAAAGTACGCATGTTAGCATGAGATTTCGGCGGGGATCCTTCCGTCGGGACCAGGGCGGACGCGATCGCGCGAGCCGACCGCACCGCAACGAAGGAGGAGCCCGCATGGGCCACGACCACTCGCACGCCGGCGCCGCCTCACTGGGCGCGCGCCACCGGGGGCGGCTCTGGCTCGCCCTCGGCCTGGCGGTCGCGGTGATGCTCGTCGAGGCGGTCGCCGCCTGGTACACCCACTCGCTCGCCCTGCTCTCCGACGCCGCGCACATCGCCGGGGACGCGCTGGGCATCGCCATGGCCCTGGCCGCGATCATCGCCGTCCGGCGCGCCGGCGGCGGCCCCCGCCGCACCTTCGGCCTGTACCGGCTCGAAGTGCTCGCGGCCCTGGCGAACACGGTGCTGCTGTTCGGCGTCGCCGGATTCGTGATCGTGCAGGCCGTGCGGCGCCTGGGCGACCAGCCCGAGGTCGACTCGGTCCCCATGCTGGCGGTCGCCGTCTTCGGCCTCGCGGCGAACGTCGTCTCGCTGCTGCTCCTGCGCTCGGCGGCCGAGGAGTCCATCAACGTGCGCGGCGCCTACTTCGAAGTGGTCGGCGACGCGCTCGCCTCGGTGGGCGTCATCATCGCCGCGGTCGTCATCTTCTTCACCGGCTGGTACGCGGTCGACAGCCTCATCGCCGTGGGCGTGGGCCTGTTCATCCTGCCGCGCGCCTACCGCCTCGGGCGCGACGCGCTCCGCATTCTCCTCCAGCAGGCGCCCAAGGCGGTCGACGTCGAAGCGGTCGAGGACTCCCTCGCGACACTCGATGGAGTGAATGAGGTTCACGATCTCCATCTGTGGACATTGACTTCGGGCATGGAGGTCGCGACCGTGCACCTCGCATTGTCGTCGGACGCCGATCCCGGGTCCGTGCTCGGCGACGCCCAGCGGACGCTGGCAGAACGCTTCGGCATCGCGCACGCGACGGTCCAAATCGAGCCCGGGAGTACGGACCGGGTCTGCGATACACCGCATTGGTGAAGGCCGCGAGGTCTCTGTCCAAAACCTGATAGTGACGGATAGTCGACGTTCCCCTTGCCTCCCCCTGGTTAAGCTCGGTTCCGTCCTGGGGACTCGAAATGCTCCTTGGAAGGAGGAGATCCATGTTGACCCACGCATGGAGGAAGAGCAGCAGGTCAGGCCCCAACGGGGCCTGCGTTGAGGCCAGGCTCGCGGAAGCGGCCGTGGAGATCAGGGACACCAAGCTGACGGTGAGCCCGATCCTGCGCGCCAGCCGAGCCGACTGGCTCTCACTGCTGCGGACATCCGGCAGGTAAGAGGACGGGCGAGGGGGCGGCCATCGATACTGATGGCCGCCCCCTCGCGTCGCGTCTCAGAGCGCTTTCAGGTGGTGGGCCTGCTGCTCGATGAACTCGAGGCTGCGCCCGGGGTCGAGCGCGGCCGAGCGGAGGTAGCCGAAGATCTCGTGGAAGGGCTGCACGTCGGCGCCCTCCTCGTAGACGTCGCCGTTGTGGCCCTCGATGTAGACCACGTCGGGGTGGCGGTAGCCGGGGTCGACCTCGCCTTCGAGGGGCCCGAAGCCGAGGATCGTGAACGAGGAGAGCATCCCCGGGTAGGCGCCGCCCTCGAAGGGCAGCACCTGGAGGTGCACGTTCGGCAGCGAGCCCAGTTCCAGGAGGTTCTGGAGCTGGTCGATCATGACCTTCGGCCCGCCGAGGACGCGGCGCACCGCGGCCTCGTCGATGACGTTCCAGATCTTCAGGTCGCCGCGCAGGCGCTGCTGGCGCTCCATGCGCAGGTCGATCCGCTGCTCGCGGTAGCGCTGGGACTGCTCCGGGACCATGCTGAAGGTCGCCTTGGCGTACTCGCGGGTCTGCAGGAGGCCGTTGATGATCAGGCCGTCGTACAGGTTGAGGCTGGAGGCGTCCTGCTCGAGCCCGACGTAGGTCGCGTACGGCGGCGAGATCGTGTCGGAGTAGCGGGCCCACCAGCCGCGCTTGCGCCCGTCCCGGGCCAGGCGCACGAGCTCCTCGACGAGGTCGGCGTCCTCGACCCCGTAGACCTCGACCAGCGCCTGGACGTCGCGGGGCTTGATGCCCACCCGGCCCAGTTCCATGCGGTAGATCGTGGAGCTGGTGACCTCCAGGGCGTCCGCCGCGTCGTTGGCGTCTTTACCGGACTTCTCTCGCAGCTCGCGCAGGATCTTCCCGGCGCGGCGTCGGCGGACGGTGGGGCTGCCGCTCGAAGGCATCGCCTTGCCTCCCAACTTCTTCGGCAGATCGCTCTCAGCGTGGTCGTTCGCTGTTCCCATTTGACACCCTGATCTCTCCGGAATCGGTGAGGACGCACCGTCGGCTGCGGGCTTCCGGCCGCTCGCCCGGGTAACGTCTGCAGCGATCACTCGCGGCTGGGGGAATAGCCACCCGATCCGGTTATACCTCTTGCATCCAAAATCTGCATGTGCAATTCTACTGTACGGAGGGGCTACCGCCTCCCCCGACTGTACCGATTCGACACCGCGACTCGGCATCGACCAGGTCCCATCCGGACTCCCGAGCCCGATCATTCAGGGCCGCAAGGAGTTCGGAACGATTCGAACACCGGAAAGGCAGCCCGCGTTGCGCAGCCCGTACACACTCGAGAATCCCCCGCCGGACGAGCCTCCGCGGGAAGTGCTGGTGCCGAGCCTCTGGCGTGTCCAGGCGCGCTGGTGGAAGCGGCACACTCCCGCGCTGGACCAGCGGGGCGTCAAGCACCCCGTGTGCTCGCACTGCGGACAGTCCTGGCCGTGCCACTCGTGGGCGTGCTGGGACGGACAGCTCGGCCAGGCCGTCGGCGGGCCCCCCGTCACCGGGCGCACCGAGGCGCCCGCCCCGACCGAACCCTCCCGCGTCCTCGCGCTCAGCGGCGTCGACGCCGAGAAGCACTAGCCCCAGGACGCGGCGCCGCGCACGGTACGCGGCGTCGCAATTCCCCCTTCCGGGCCCAAGTTCGCCCGACCCAGCGCGTAGCCTCGGCCGCCCCCGGTCGTTAGACCTCAGAGATGATCCGACTCTTAGGCGAATTTACGGCTTGCTAGCTACGCCGCGAAGGGGAAAGCCGGCCCGATGCTGAGCACTCGCAACCTCAAGACAGGCGATGTCCTGGACGGGCGGTACCGGCTCGAACGCCGCATAGGCGGCGGAGGCATGGGCGACGTCTGGGAGGGCACCGACACGATCCTGTGGCGGACCGTCGCGGTCAAGGTCCTCCTCGCCGACCTGGTCGACGACCGCGGCTTCCGCGAGCGCTTCCGCCGCGAGGCGCGCGCCATCGCCGTCATGCAGGGTCCCGGGGTCGTCGAGGTCTACGACTACGGCGAGATCGAGGACGAGGACGCCCAGCTGGCGTACCTCATCATGGAGTACGTCGACGGCAAGCCGCTCTCGCGCCTGCTCGGCCTGTGGGGCAAGCTGCCCGTGGAGAACGCGCTGCGCGTCGTCGGCGGGGTCGCCGAGGCGCTCCAGGTCGCCCATGCCGCCGGGATCGTGCACCGCGACATCAAACCCGGGAACATCCTCGTCCGCGGCGACGGCTCGGTCGTCCTGGTGGACTTCGGGATCGCCCGCGTGAGCCACAACCTCACCCTGACCACGACCGGCGTCGTGCTCGGCACCGTCACGTACATGTCCCCCGAGCAGGCCGCCGGGGAGAACCTCACCCCCGCCTCCGACCTGTACTCGCTCGGCGTCGTGGCCCACCAGTGCCTGGCCGGTTCGCCGCCGTTCCGCGCCGACACCCCGCTCGGGGTGCTCTCGGCGCACCTGCGCAACGCCCCGCCGGCGCTGCCGCCCGAGATCCCGTTCGAGGTCACCGAGATCGTGCGCCGCTCGCTCCAGAAGGACCCTTCGGCGCGCTGGCCCGACGCGGCCTCGCTCGCCGAGGTCTGCCGCAGGACGCGCGAGGCGATCCTGACCGGCCGCGGCGCTCCCGGTCCGGCCCGGACCCGGCCGATGCCCGGGCAGCAGCAGAGCCCGCCGTCCGGATCGCACACGGGGGCGCATCGCCGCCCCGCGGCCGGGACCGCGGTGCGGGCGCTGTCGCCCCAGAACCCGCACACCGGCGGGCACACGCTGCCGCCGTTCACCGGCGCGCACACCGGCGCCCATGTCGTCGCGCCGCCCGCGGCGCCGACCGTGCCCGAGCCGGTCCAGGAGGAGTCGCGCCCGCGCAGGAAGGCCCTGTGGCTGTCGCTGGCCGGGACGCTCGCGGGCCTGGTCGCGGTCGGCGCGATCGCCTCGACGCTGCCGTGGGGCGACGCCGACGACGCCGGCACGCTGCCTGCCAACGAGTCGGGTCCGGGCGACGCGGAACTCCAGGGCCAGGACGGCGACGGGGGCCCGTGGGACGGCGAGGACGGCGGCGAAGACGGCGGGACCGGGCCGCCCGGCCCCAGCGAGTCCGCCACGGACGAGGGCGCTTCGGCGCCGGAAGAGGGTCCGGCGGGAACGTCCGGGCCGTCGCTGAGCCCGAGCGGGCCGGCGAGCCCGAGCGAGTCGAGCTCGCCGTCCCCGCCCGCGAAGTCGACCGTGCCGAACGTGGTCGCGCAGTCCGAGGCCGACGCCCGCTCGCGGATCGAGGAGTCGGGGCTCAACACCGCGGTCGAGTACGAGGGCGACGGCGAGATGAAGTGCAGTGTGGTGCGCCAGTCCCCCAGCGCCGGAAGCGAAGTCGACCCCGGTACTTCGGTGCAGATCACGGTCCGGCGCGCGGCCGACGCCGAGGCCTGCAAATCCGAGTACGAAGAGACGCCCGGGCCCGACGGCGGCGAGCAGTAGCGGGCGGCGATCGGCCGGCCGCACCACTTACCATCCCTAACCCCCACCCACCCGGGGACCGTATCGGCAAGCCTCCCCTCCGGGTGTGACAGGAACACGGGGCCGGCGGCGGTCGGTCACCCGAAAGCGTGACCAAAGGTGAAAGCGCCCGGCGGCCGAATGGCCGCCGGGCGCTTTCGTCGTCGCTGATGCGTTACTGGCCCGCGGCCTGCCTCGCGGCTTCGAGTTCGTCGAGGGCGGCGAGCAGGTCGTCGAGCGCCCGGCCTTCCTCCTCGTTCGTGCCCGAGGCCTGGGCCTCCTCATAGGCCGTCTGCGCGGCGAGCACGTTCTCGATCGCGGCCTCGACCTCCGGCGGATCGGCGGGGGCCGGGGCCTCCGTCGTCGGCGCCTCGGTCGTCGGCGTCTCCGAGGGGGTCTCGCTCGGCGTCTCCTCGCCGTCCTCCCCCTCGGTCTGCTCGGCCTCGCTCGGCGCGCCCGAGACGTACTTCTCGACCACCATCGCCACGGCGTCCTCGAACGACGGGGCGAAGCCCACGTAACCGCCGTAGCTGATCGCCACGTTCGTCAACCGCGGCAGGTCCTCGCCCTCGCCGCCGGCCTGTCGGCGCAGGTACATCGGTTCGAGGTAGAGGATGCCGTCGCCAACGGGCAGCGCGAGCAGGTTGCCCCATTCGACCGTGGTGCCCGCCTGCTGGGCGTCGCGCAGCGTCGTCACCACCTCCGAAGTGGACGTGATGATCTGGTGGATCTGTCTCACCGACTGGTCGTCGCCGCCCACCACGTCGTAGACCTTGAGCTGCGGATCGCCGTTCTCGTCGTAGTAGCCCGACATGAGGCTGGCCATCGCGTTCGGCCGGTTCCTCGGCGTGAAGCTGCCGGTCAGCTGGAAGTACGGCTGGTCCTGCTCCGGATAGGTCGCGTAGACGTAGTAGGCCGGCTGCGTGACCTCGGAGTTCTGCGACGGGTCCGACGGCGTGGCCCAGGCCTCGCCGCCCTCGATGAACGTCCGCGACTCGTCCACGTGGTAGCGCTGGAGGAGGCTCCGCTGGATCTTGAACAGGTCCTGCGGGTAGCGGAAGTGGTCCTGGAGCAACTCGGGGGTCTCGTCCTTGGGGACGATGAGGTCGCCGCCGTAGATCGAGTTCCAGGCCTCGAGGATCGGGTCCTCTTCGTCGAACTCGTAGAGGGTCACCGAGCCGTCGTAGGCGTTGACGACGGCCTTGACCGAGGAGCGGATGTAGTTGATCTCCTCGGAGGACTGGTTGGCGACGCCCTGGCCGGAGTAGGTGTCGTTCGTCGCCTCGGCGAGGTTGACCCTGTCGGAGTAGGGGAAGTCGTTGGTCGTGGTGTAGCCGTCGACGATCCACACGATCTCGCCGTCGACCACGGCCGGGTAAGGGTCGGCCTCGACGGTCAGGAACGGCGCGACCTCTTGCACGCGGTCGCGGATGTTCCGGTTGTACAGCAGCTGCGATTCGTCGTTGATCTGGTCGGACAGCAGGAAGCGGGGCTCCTGGAACTCCCAGGCGTAGAGCAGCCGCTGCCCGATGGAGCCGATGTCGACGCCGCCGTCGCCTTCGTAGGTGGTGTAGCGGTCGTCGCCGATCTCCTCGGCGGGCACTTCGGCGTCGTCCTGGTCGCTGACGGCCACGTCGATGGGCCGGTCGTACTCGCGGGGCGTGTCGCCGTCGGGGACGCCGACGATCGCGTACTCGTCGTTGAGGAGGCCGTAGTAGATCTGCGGCTTCTCGACGTCGATGATGTCGTTGCCGATCTGGCAGTTGCCCGCGTCGTCGGAGAGCACGCCCGAGGTGAAGCAGGGGGCGCCCGAGTCGCTCTCGGTGGTCGAGGCGGAGACGAAGCCCCAGCCGTGCGTGTAGACGGTGTGGGCGACGGTCCAGTCCTGCTGCTCGTCGGTGAGCTGGCTCGGGTTGAGCTCGCGCAGGCCGACGACGAAGTCCTGGGTGACCTCCTGGCCGTTCTCGTCGGTGTACGTGTACCGGTCGATGTCGAGCTTCTCGTTGAAGTCGTAGAAGCTTCGCGGCTGCTGGGCCTGCGTGAACGCGTCCGAGACCACGAACGGGTCGATGAGGCGCACGAACGGGACCGTGGACTGGTCGGCGGCCATGGCCTCGGCGTCGGGCTGGGAGGCGACCGGGTAGGTCGTGGTCTCCAGGTCCTCCATGCCGTAGGCGTATCGGGTGCCGTCGATGGTGTGCTGCGCGTAGGGGCCCTCGCGCTGGGGGCGGTTGGGCTCGACCTGGAAGTTGCGCACCACGGCGGGGTAGATGCCGCCGGCGGCGATCGCGGTGACCACGACGAGGCCGAGGGCCGCGGCGGGGAGGGCGAGCGAGCGGGTGAAGCCCCACGAGAAGATCAGGATGACGACGGCCGCGATCACGGAGACCCAGATGAGCGCGTTCTTGGCGTTCATGAGGGCGGTCATCTCGGTGTAGCCGCCGCCGACGATGTCGGTGACGGGGTTGTCCTGGGTGGTGAAGTCGAAGCGGTCGAAGTAGTACGCGACGGCCTTGAGCCCCAGGAAGAGCGCGACGAGCACCGAGAGGTGGATGCGCGCGACGTTGGTCATGCGGTCGCCGGTGCCGGAGAACCGCAGGGCGCCGTAGAGGTAGTAGGCGCTCAGGGAGGCGAGGATGCCCACGACCACCGCGGCGAACCCGAAGCCGATGAGGAACTGCCAGAACGGGAGCTCGAAGACGTAGAACCCGGCGTCCATCTTCAGGACCGGGTCGGTCCAGCCGAAGTCGCCGCCCTCGCGGAACAGCAGCCAGGTCTCCCAGCGGCTCTGGGCGGACATGCCGGCGAAGATGCCGACGACGACGGAGACGCCGCCGATCCACCAGCCGGCGCGCGGCGAGATGAGTTCGCGGTAGCGCTCCAGGCCCTCCTGCTCGCTCGTCGCCGGCCAGGTGTCGGGCCGGAAGCGGTAGGCGAGGTAGAGGTTGAGGCCGCACCAGGCGGCCATCGCGAGGGTGAAGGCGCCGAAGAGTCCGAGCCTGGTCCACATCATCGTCGAGAACACTTCCGTGTACCCGACGGAGTCGTACCACAGGTAGTCGGTGCGGAGGCTCACGAGCCAGCCGAGCACCGACAGGAGGACTATGGCGCCCACGAGCATGACCAGGACGTAGCGTCCTCGTCGGCTCATCCGTGGGGGGGTGGGCGTCCGGTTCGCCACTACAGCTACTCCTTCTCGTCTCGCGGCGCCGGTGAGGTCAGCAGGTCGTGACTTCCTCGCCGGCCGCTAGGGACTCAAGCGCCGAGACCGCGTCTGCGAGCGTCTCGACTTTGACAATAGTCATGTCGCCCGACGCCGCGGTGACGGCGTCGGAACAGTTCACGGCGGGCGAGAGGAAGACCTCGGCGCCGGCTTCGGCCGACCCGGTGATCTTCTGCTGGATGCCGCCGATGCCGCCGACGTTCCCTTCAGGATCGATCTCGCCGGTCCCGGCGATGATCTTCCCGTCGGTCAGATCCCCCTCGGTGACCCGGTCGACGATGCCGAGCGCGAAGATCAGGCCGGCGGACGGGCCGCCGATGTCGAGCGCCTCGGTGTCGATCTCGATGCCGTACGGGTCGGCGTGGGTGGACTCCAGTTCGGCCTCGCCGAGGACGACGCCGGGGACTTCGACGGGCGCGCCGGCGCGGGTGACGGTGACCGTCGTTTCGCTGTCGGCGTAATCCTCGAGATCGGTCAGCGACGCGACCGCCGCGCCGTTCACCGCGGTGAGGACGTCGCCCGCGAGCAGCCCCCCGGAGTCGGCGACCACCGAGATGGACACGGGCTCCTTGAGATAGGCGAGCGCGGCCTGCTCGGCGTTGGACTGGGACTCGACCCAGTCGGCCTCCTGCTCCTCGGCGATGTCCTCCTCGGATTCGCCGGGCGGGTAGACCAGGTCGCGCGGGATGATGGCGTACTCATTGGACAGCCAATAGCGCAGGGCCTGGGCGAGGGTGACCGACTGCTTGACGCGGACGGTGGTCAGGCGCAGCTCCCCGGCCGAGTCGAACTCGGTGTCGGCGCTGATGATCTGGTGCTCGACGCCCTCGACCTCCTCAGAGCCGAGGACGTCCTCGGTCGGGCCGGGGCTGAAGACGACGTAGGCGACGTCCATGGAGAGCGACTGCCAGGTCAGCAGTGCCACCAGTACGGCGCCCAACAGGACGGTGATTCCACGCCTTCGCACTTGGGCGATCCTTTCGACCCGGGACCCGGTATGGGCGGAAGCCTACATGCCGCAGCCCACAGCGGGTTTCGGCCCGCAGCGAACGCGGCGCTTCCAGATCGGCGGGCCGTGGCCCGGGACCCCTCCCCTGACGTACGGTTGGCGCATGGGCTCCGATATTCCTTTCGGCTTCGGCAACTTGGGCGGCGACATGCCCGACCCGAACGATCCGCGGGTGCAGCAGATGATGCAGCAGCTGCAGCAGATGATGTCGCAGTCGATGTCGTCCGGTCCGGTCAACTGGCAGCTGGCGAAGCAGCTCGCCGAGTCCGAGCTGGAGGCGGAGAACGTCGTCGGCCCCGCCGATCAGGCGCAGGTCACCGAGGCCGTGCGCCTCGCCGATCTGTGGCTCGACTCCGCCGTGAACTGGCCCTCGGGCGTCACGGCGACCGACGCGTGGACGCGCAAGCAGTGGATCGCGCGCACCGAGAACTCCTGGAAGCAGCTGGCCGAGCCGCTCGCGGCCCAGATGGGCGAGGCCATGCAGACCCTGGTGCCCGAGGAGATGGCCGGGATGCTCGGCCCGATGGCCGACCTCATGAAGGGCGTCGGTTCGGCGCTGTTCGGGGCGCAGATGGGCCAGGCGCTGGCGAAGCTCGCCGGCGAGGTCCTGTCGTCGACCGAGGTCGGCATCCCCCTGGGCAAGACCGGCGTCGCGGCACTGCTGCCGGGCAACATCAAGGCGTACGCCGAGGGCCTGGAACTGCCCGTCGAGGAGGTGCGGCTGTTCGTCGCGCTGCGCGAGGCGGCGGCCCACCGGCTGTTCACGCACGCGCCGTGGCTGCACGCGCACCTGCTGGGGGCGCTGGAGGCCTACGCGCGGGAGATCCGCATCGACGAGGCCGCGATCGAGGAGGCCATGTCGGACATGGACCCGATGGACCCCGAGGCGGCGGCCACCCTCGACCTGAGCGAGGTGTTCAAGCCCGAGGACACCGAGCAGCAGAAGGCGGCGCTGGCGCGCCTGGCGACGACGCTCGCGCTCATCACCGGCTGGATCAACGTCGTGGTGACCGAGGCGGTGGGCGAGCGCCTGCCGACGATGGACCGGCTCATGGAGTCGGCCCGGCGGCGCCGCGCGACCGGCGGTCCGGCCGAGCAGACGTTCGAGGCCCTGGTGGGCCTCCAGATCGACCCGGCGAAGGTGCGGGCGGCGACGCGGCTGTGGCAGCTGCTCGCCGAGGCGCGGGGCGTCGAGGGTCGAGAGGCGGTCTGGGCGCACCCCGACCTGATGCCGTCGGCGGCGGACCTGGAGCACCCGGAGGGTTTCGCGACGGTCTCCGAGGCGCTCGAAGACCTCGACCTGTCGATGTTCGACCAGCTCGCGGTCAACGACCCCAAGGACGAGGGCGACGAGCCCGAGGACAAGTAGCGGGGTTCGTTCCCGCGGGCAGACGCAAGTCGCCGGCCGCCTCGGCGGTCGGCGATCCCTTTCTCTGGCTCAGCGCCGCTCGGAGGCCTCGGCGTCGGCGATGCCCTCGAGGTAGCCGCGGGCCCGCTCGGCCTTGGTATAGCGGCCGACCATGTCCCAGAACGGGCGCGAGTGGTCGTAGTGGACCAGGTGCGCCAGTTCGTGGAGCAGCACGTAGTCGATGACCCAGGAGGGCATCATCGTGAGCCGCCGCGAGAGGCGGATCGTGCCGTCCGAGGGCGTGCACGAGCCCCAGCGCCGCTGCTGGTTGTCGACCCAGCGGACGCTGCGCGGCGCGGCGCATTCGGGGTGTTCGGGGTAGTAGCGCCGGGCGAGCCTGACGGCCCTGTCGCGCAGGGCGGTGTCGGACGCCCTGCCGTCGCGGGACTCGCGTTGCCGCAGCCTCGCGAGCATGTGGTCGATCCATTCGCGCTCCTCGGTCTCCGAGAAGGCGTCGGGGATCATGACGACCACGCGGCCTCGTTCTTCGTAGGCCGCTACGGTAGCGCGGCGCCGGGGAGAGCGCCGTACTTCTACGGGGGGATGCACTTTGCGCGCCATGAACGCACATTAATCCGTGGGGGTGACAATCACATAACGTGGATGTCGCGATTGCGCCGGTAACGGTTGTATGCCAAGAAAATCCCCCCGCCGATCTCCCGGAATATGGGATCTGGCGAGGGGCAGGTCGCTCGAGGCGGGATCACGAGGCCTTGCCGAGGATCCGGTTCATCTTGGTGCCGCACGTCGGGCACGTCCCCTTGGCCATCCGCCGGCCCGAATCCGAGACCACGACGTGGCCCTCGAAGTCGCGCTTCTCACGGCATTTGACGCAGTAGCCGTTGTAAGTCTCCGTAGCTTGAGCCACTGGTTTCCCCCTGGTGTGCGCGGCCTCGCCGTGCGAGGCACTGTTGCGACGGTCACGCTCTGCGACCGTCTGACCTCAGAATGCCACAGATTTCACGCGTGTAAGCCCCGCCGCGCCGCTTCACCCGGGCGGGTGACGGGCGCGGGGCCCCCAGGCGGGCCGGCGCCGCTGTTTCGGCGGGTCGGCGGAGCACTGTGGCGCCGAAACGTTGCTCCGGCGTGAGAGCATTGGGAACGTGAGCGACAGGCATGGACCCGCCCATTCGGGTGACGACCTCCCCCGCCGCGCCTTCTCGCGCGGTATGAAGCTCGCTTCGCTGCCGCTGGGGCTGGCGGGCCGGGCCACGGTCGGGCTGGGCAAGCGGGTGACCGGGCTGGCGGACGAGATCCTCAGCGAGCAGGCGCAGCGCCGCACGGCCGAGCACGTCTTCAGCGTGCTCGGGCAGCTCAAGGGCGGTGCGATGAAGCTCGGGCAGTCGCTGTCGATCTTCGAGGCGGCCCTCCCCGAGCACCTGGCCGCGCCGTACCGGCAGGCGCTGACCAAGCTCCAGAACGCCGCTCCCCCGCTGCCGGTGGCGAGCGTCCACGGCGTGCTGGAGCGGCAGATGGGCGCCGACTGGCGCGACCGGTTCCAGGAGTTCGACGACGCCCCCGCCGCGGCCGCGAGCATCGGGCAGGTCCACCGCGCCGTGTGGGGCGACGGCCGCGAGGTCGCCGTCAAGATCCAGTACCCGGGCGCGGGCGACGCGCTCCGCTCGGACCTGCGCCACCTCTCGCGCATCGCCCCCATGTTCAAAGTGCTGCAACCGAACTTCGACGTGAAGCGCATCACCGTCGAACTGCGCGAGCGCCTCCTCGAAGAGCTCGACTACGAGCTGGAGGCCGCGACGCAGCAGCAGTTCGCCGACGCGTTCCGCGGCGACCCGCTCATCGTGGTACCCGAGGTGGTGCACGCCAGCGGCGAGGTCCTGGTGACCGAGTGGATCGCGGGCAGAGGCCTGTCGGCGGTCATCACCGACGGGACCCAGGAGGAGCGCGACGCGGCCGGACTGCGGCTGGCGACGCTGCACTTCTCGGCGCCCAAGCGCGCCGGTCTCCTGCACGCCGACCCGCACCCGGGGAACTTCGCGATCGCAGAGGACGGGCGGCTGATCGTCTACGACTTCGGCGCGGCCGCGCGCATGCCCGGCGGGATGCCGGTCCAGGTAGGGCGCCTCACGCGCCTGACCCTCGACGGCAAGGCCGAGGACGTCGTGGCCGGGCTGCGCGGCGAGGGCTTCGTGCCGCCGAGCCTGGAGATCGACGCGCGGGGCATGCTGGAACTGCTCCAGCCGATGCTGGAGCCGATCGCGGGCGAGGAGTTCCAGTTCTCGCGCGAGTGGCTGCGCAAGGAGAGCACGCGGCTCACCGGCAGCGGCTCGGAGACCGCGAAGCTGAACAAGCAGCTGAGCTTCCCGCCGTCGTACCTGCTCATCCACCGCGTCACCATGGGGTCGATCGGGGTGCTGTGCCAGCTCGGCGCGACCGCGCGGTGGCGGGACATCCTCGAAGCGTGGCTTCCGGGCTTCGCCGACCCCGAGGGCACCGACCCGAACCGCCGGGCGTAACAGGCGGGCATAACAAAAGGGGCCCTTCCCCTCTCAGGGAAGGACCCCTTCAGCCAACGCGGTGGTCGCGTGGTCAAAGCCGGTCTCGTCGGCGGTGGCGCCCGATGTGTCGGGGCGTCGGCGCGTAACCGGCTTCCTTCCACAGGCTCCGCATCCGCAGGCGTCCGACGCGTCCGAACGCCGTGGGCTTCGCCGGCATCGGCCGGACCGCTTCGATCTGCTCGTCCATCAGGAGTTCGAGGTCGCTCGCGCCGACATCACGCTTGAGATGACGGCTCAGGTAGTCGACGGTCATGACACCGCCACCCCCGCGAGGGCCAGTTCCTTCGTCCGCGCGGCGAGCTCCGCCTGCGCGGCCTGCTCGACGAGCGCGGCGTCCTTGCGGGGCCGGCCGCGGGGCCGCTTGCGGGCCACGACGTTCCCCTTCTCGAAGATCTCGCCGCCCCACACGCCCCAGGGCTCGTGGCGCTCGAGGGCGCCGGCCAGGCACGCCAGGCGCACCGGGCAGTCGGCGCACAGGGACTTGGCGAACTCGAGTTCGGTGGGCTGCTCCGAGAACCACAGGTCCGCGTCGTACTCGCGGCAGGCCAGGTCGCCGCCGGTCTCGCGGGCCTGGTCTCGCAGCTCGGGCCCGATGAGGGTGTCGGTCATGGGCTCGGTCTCCTCTCGCATCTTGCTGGTCATTTCGACGTTCGGTCGCGTCAGTGCTGGTTGAGGACTCAATTGCTTCGCAATCTGTCTCGTCTGTCTTCTACTGGAGGGCCGCGACCTGGCGTTCTAGCCAAACAAAAAGGCCGCGATCCCGGTTGCGGGATTCGCGGCCTCGAGAGTTCCGAGAGGGCTTCTGTAAGCCCTTTCGATGTTCTCGAGGCGGTTTCCCGCGGGTGACGCCGTGACGCTTCTCGGAGCCGTTGATCGGCTGCCAGCCGAGGCCGACAACTGCACGACCGCGTCCGAGCTTGGTCTCGACGCCCATATCCGTGTTGCCGACGAAGCCGGCGGTGCCCAGAGCCGTGATCAGGACGGCAGCGGGCAGAGTGGTGCCACGGACCGGCGTGGAGACGGGCGCGATGTTCCGATAAACGGCAACGGCCGACTCGCGCACGCTGGCGCTGAGATCGGTCTGCGTGGCTTCAGTGAGCAGCAACATCGTCTACCCCTCCTTTCCGGGTTCCGTGGTCAACATTGGTCTTCATCTCCTACTTGCCGGTGCTGAGGCGCACACCTCACCCGGCCTCAGCAACGCTACGCCCGTCATCCTCGGGAGCGCAACGTCTTTTTCCGCGAGTCCGCAGAGAAAGTTTTTGCCGCTTGTTCGCCACGTCAGGAGGCCTCCGTGGACATCGCGACGGCCTCCTCGACTTCCCCACCGTTGACCAGGTGCAACACAGCGGGCCCGTACTTGTCGAGTTTGGACTTTCCGATGCCGTGGAGCGAGGCCAGCTCGGTGTCGGATCCCGGACAGCGCTCGGCAATCGCGATCAAGGTCACATCCGTGAAGATCGTGAAGGCGGGCTTGCCGCCCTGCTTGGCGACGGTCACGCGCCATTCGCGCAGCCGCTCGAACAGGCCTTCATCCATAGTGGCCGGGCAATCGTCGCAATGTCCCAGCTTGCGGTCCCGCGCGTCCGTCAGCGTCTTGCCGCAGCCGGAGCAGTTGAGGACCTTGGCCTTCTTGGGGGTGCGCTGTTTCGCGGTGGTTTCGCCCGGTGCGGGCGGGCGCGGGAAGCCGCCCAGTCCCAGGGGCGCGAGGAAGCGGCACAGCCGGCGTTCGCGCCCGCCCGAGTTGCGGGCGAGTCCGAAGGAGAGCTGGAGGCGCACCCGGGCGCGGGTGATGCCGACGTAGAGCAGGCGCCGCTCCTCCTCCAGGGCCGCCTCGGTGCGGGCGAACGTGGTCGGGAGGGTGCCGTCGGCCAGGCCGACGAGGAACACCACGTCCCATTCGAGGCCCTTGGCCGCGTGCAGGCTCGCGAGGGTCACGCCCTCGACGGCCGGAGCGTGCTGCTCAGAGGCGCGCCGCGACAGCTCGGCGCAGAACGCGTCAAGGTCGGGCTCGGGGCCTTCTTCGTCGGGGTTCGCCCGGTGGTGCTCGATGAACTGCTCGGCGAGGGCCGCCAAGGCGGCGACCGCTTCGTAGGCCTCGCGCTGGGCGCCGCCCGAGGGGGCCGCGTCGGGGCGCCAGCCGACCGCTTCGAGCGCGGTCGGGACGGCTTCGAGCAGCGGCAGCTGGGCGATGTCGGTCTTGGCCGCGGAGCGCAGGGCGACCACCGCCTGGCGCACTTCGGCGCGCTCGAAGAAGCGGGCGGCGCCGGTGACGACGGTGGGGACGCCGTAGGAGGACAGGGCCTCCTCGTAGGCCTGGGACTGGGCGTTGGTGCGGTAGAGGACGGCGATCTCGGAGGCGCTGGTGCCGTCGGCGATGAGCTTGGAGCAGCGCCGGGCGATCATGTCGGCCTCTTCGGCCTCGTCGGCGAAGACCTCGGCGGTGACGGCGGGGCCGTCGGGGCGCTGGCCGATGAGTTCGAGGCGCATCTTCGCTTCGCGCCCTTTGGATTCGCCGATGATCTGGTTGGCGAGGCCGACGACCTGCGGGGTGGAGCGGTAGTCGCGGACGAGGCGCACGAGCGCGGCGCCGGGGTGGCGGCGGGTGAAGTCGAGGAGGTGCTTGGAGGTGGCGCCGGTGAAGGAGTAGATGGTCTGGCTGGCGTCGCCTACGACGGTGATGTCGTCGCGGTCGCCGACCCACGCGTCGAGGAGGCGCTGCTGGAGGGGGGTGACGTCCTGGTATTCGTCGACGACGAAAAAGCGGTACTGGCTGCGGATCTGGTCGGCGGCGGCGTCCACGTCGTCGATGAGGTCGGCGGTGTAGGCGAGGACGTCGGCGAAGTCCATGACGCCGGCGCGGCGCTTGGCCTCGATGTAGGCGGCGTAGACCTTGGCGACGTCTTCGGCGGCGACGGGGGCGTCGCGGCCGATCGCGGCGATGGCGCTGACGTAGTCGTCGGGGCCGATGAGCGAGGAGGCGGCCCATTCGATCTCGGTGGTGAGGTCGTAGTTCTTGGCGCGGGAGGTCTGGAGTCCGGCGCGGGCGGCGGCGATGGCGGTGAACTTGAGGGTGGAGTCGACCAGTTCGGGAAGCTGGCCGCCGAAGCGGCGGGTCCCGAAGTAGCGGAGTTGGCGCAGCGCGGCGGAGTGGAAGGTGCGGGCGTTGACGCCGGCGACGCCGAGGCCGCGGAGGCGGTCGCGCATCTCGCCGGCGGCGCGCGCGGTGAAGGTGACGGCGGTGACGTGCTGTCCGCGCATGTCCCCGCGCAGGACCCGCCAGGCGATGCGGTGGGTGACGGCCCGGGTCTTGCCGGTGCCGGCGCCGGCGAGGACGCAGACCGGTCCCGGTTCGGCGGTCACCGCCTCGCGCTGTTCAGGGTCGAGTCCCGCCAGGAGCTGTTCGATGGCCCGATCTCGCGCAGTCATCCGACCAGTGTGGCAGAGGCGACCGACAAGACCGAAGGGCCGCAGGACCCGAATGAGGCGGAGGCGGGTGCGTCGCGGGGAACGAGGGGCGGAAGGTTCGCGGGGGGGCGACGAACACCGTCCCCAGCCCCCACCCACCCGGGGGAAAAGGTAGTCCCACTCTCCCGCGCGGGTACGACAACAATCGGCGCCCTCCCCCCGCTTGTCACCCGAACGTGTCCGGCGGCGGCGGGCGGCGCGGCGGCGGGGCGGGCGGCGGCGGAATGCCCCGGAGCGGTATCGCGTTACTGTCGATGGAGAAGGAGGAACGATGATCACCATGTACAGCACCACCTGGTGCGGCTACTGCAAGCGGCTCAAGATGGGGCTCGA
The DNA here is from genome assembly GCF_900101745.1 of Glycomyces harbinensis. Taxonomy (GTDB): domain Bacteria; phylum Actinomycetota; class Actinomycetes; order Mycobacteriales; family Micromonosporaceae; genus Glycomyces; species Glycomyces harbinensis. Next base: position 26,248 of record NZ_FNAD01000015.1, read on the forward strand.
CCGCGAGGGGGTCCTCTTCAAAGAGGTCAACATCGAGGACGACCCGGAGGCCGCCGAGTGGGTCATGGGGGTCAACGGCGGCAACCAGACCGTGCCCACGGTCAAGTTCGAGGACGGTTCCGCCCTCACCAATCCCTCTCTCGCGCAGGTGAAGGCGAAGCTCGCTGCTTGACCTGTGCCACATGCCGAGACTATGGTCACGTTTAGGACACAAAGCCGGTACGATGCCCTATAGTTGACTCGTCAAGCTTGCTTAGCGACTTCGAGGGGTGGTCGCTAAGCATTCAAGGCCCGGGATGGATCCGTCCCGGGCCTTTTCTCTACCCGTCGCGCCGGTGTACGGTTCGCTCGCCCCTCAATCGATCCCGCGCGTCGGCCACGGCCGGACCCCCAGGTCCGAACCGGTCCCCGGCACCGCCGCGCCCAACCGCCGGTCGACCCGTGGAGCCCTCATGTCGTCACCTCGTGCCGCCCTCGGCATCACCCTCGTCCTCAGTGCCGCACTGTTCTTCGGCGTGTGCGGCCCCTTCGGCAAGGTCGTGATCCAGGCCGGGCTCACCCCGATCCAGGTGACCTGGCTGCGCATCTGCGGCGTCGGCCTCATCGCCGTCATCGCGGCGGCCTGGCCGCTCGTCAAGGTCCTGCGCGGGGGCGGACGCCTCCCCTGGGCCGCCCTGGCGCTCTTCGGGATCACCGCCGTCGCGGCCGTCCAGGCCTTCTACTTCATCGCGGTCGAGCGCCTGCCGGTCGGCATCGCGCTCCTGCTGGAGTTCATGGGCCCCATCGTGGTCGTCGCCTGGGTCCGCTTCGTGCGCCGCACGGTCCTGCCCAGGGCCGCCATCATCGGCGTGCTGCTGAGCATCGTCGGCCTGTGCATCGTGGTCGAAGTGTGGTCAGGCCTGCGCCTGGACGCGGTCGGCCTCCTCGCCGGCTCGGCCGCCGCGGCCTGCCAGGCCACCTACTTCCTCTCCGGCGAGAAGCTCACCGCCAAAGTGGACGTGCGCGTCCTGCTCGCCGTCGGGTTCACCGTGGGCACCGTCGCGCTCGCCCCGCTCGCGACCCCGTGGGCCATGGACTGGGCGGTGCTGTCCTCGCAGGTGACCCTCGGCGGCGTCGAGACGACCGGCCTGGCCAGCATCGTCATGCTCATCGTCTGCACCGCGCTGGCCTACGGCCTCGGACTGAGCGGCCTGCGGTTCATCTCGGCGCCGGTCGCCGGCGGGATCGGGTACGCCGAAGTGGTCGTGGCCTCGATCGCCGCGTGGGCGCTGCTCGGCGAGGCGCTGACGGCGCCGCAGATCATCGGCGGGCTCGTCGTGGTCGCCGGGGTCTTCACCGCGCAGCGTGCCGTCTCCGTGAAGACCGGCGACGCGGAAGCGGTCGAGCAGGCCGCGGTCACCAAGGTCTGAGCGTTCACTCCGCTTCGTCGAGCCAGCGCTCGATCAGGAAGCGCGCCACGGAGATCCGGACCGCGCTCGGCGTCCCGTCGGCGGTCTCGAGCCACATCTCGCGCACTTCGTCGCGGGTGAACCAGCGCGCGTCGGCGATCTCCTCGGCCTGAAGGGTCAGCGGCTGGGAGGCGTCGGCGGTGGCCCGGTAGGCGAGCATGAGCGAACGCGGGTAGGGCCACGGCTGGCTGGAGACGTACTCCAGCCGGTCGAGTTTGATCCCGATCTCCTCGCCGACCTCGCGGTGGACCGCGGCCTCGGCGGACTCGCCCGGTTCGACGAATCCGGCGACGCAGGCGTAGCGGCTGGTGCGGGCGGTGCCGGCCTTGGGCGCGCCGCCGTAGCGCGCGTGCTGCGCGAGCAGGACGCGGTCGGCGCCGTCGTCGATGAGGACGATCACGGCCGGGTCGGTGCGCGGGAACACCGGGCGGCCCGAGGAGGCGGCGAGTTCCCAGCCCGACTGGCGGGCCGCGAGCGGTTCGCCGGTGGTCGGGTGGAACCGGTAGGTCGCGTGCCAGTTGGCGATCCCGATGGCCTGCACGGCGATCGCGAGGTCGCGGCGGTCCCAGTCGGGTTTGATCCAGCGGCCGGGGAGGCCGTCGGGCAGGTCGGCGAGGACGGCGAACACGGGCGGGTCCTCGCCGCCGAGGTAGATCCGCACGCCTTCGGGGGCGGTGGCCGCGTCGTAGTAGTGCAGGCCCTCGTCGTCGCCGTCGATGCGGTCGTTGTCGGGGTCGCAGACGACGATCTGCGCCTGTTCCCATGCGGCGGCGAGCCATGCGTCGTCGCCGCGGTGCTCGCCGAAGCGGTCGAGCACGTCGATCGACAGCGGCGGTTGCATCATCGCGCTTCGATCTCCCCGAACTCGGCAAGGGCGTCGCGGATCTCGGCGCCGTCGCCGAGGACGACGGTGACCGCGCGGTCGGGGTCGAGCCGTTCGGCGGCGACGCGCTGGAGGTCGGCGGGCGTGACCTCGCGCAGGCGTTCGGAGTGGTCGGCGAGCCAGGAGAGCGGCAGTCCCGCGGCGGCGAGCACGGAGATGTAGTTGGCGACGCCGGCCTGGGTGGCGGTGGCGAGCTTGACCGAGCCGAGCGCGTAGCGGCGGGCGAGGTCGAGTTCCTCCTCGCCGGGCGGGCGCTCGGCCATGCCGCGCAGTTCGCCGTGGAGTTCGGTGAGCGCCGGGCCGGTGACCTCGGTGGCGACGTCGACCGCGGCGAGCTGGATCGATCCGGCCGGGGCGTGGTCGACGCGCGAGCGCGGCGAGTAGCCGTAGCCCTTGGTCTCGCGCAGGTTCATGACCAGGCGGGAGGAGAAGTAGCCGCCGAAGACGAGGTTCGCCAGGTGCTGGGCGGCGTTGTCGGGGTGGGTGCGGGCGACGGCCGGGTAGGCCACGCGCAGCGCGGACTGGACCGACCCGGCCCGGTCGACCAGGATCAGCGGTCCGGGAACGGCCTCGGGCAGCGGCTCCATCCGGCGCGGTTCGCCCGCGCCGTTCCAGTCGCCGAGGGCCTTCTCGACCGCCGCGCCGGTGGCGTCGGTGTCGATGTCGCCGACGATGACGAGGCGGGCGCCGGCCGGGTGGATGCGCGAGGCGTGCAGGGCGAGGACGGCCTGGCGCTCGACGGCGGCGACCTCGGCCGCGGTGGGCTGCTGGTGGCCGTACGGGTGGTCGCCCCACAGGCGGGCGTCGAGGACGCGGTTGACCTGGAAGTCCGGCTGCTGTTCGGCGACCGAGAGGCCGTCGATCATGCGGGCCTGCTCGGTCGCGAGGGGCCCGCCCGGGTAGTCGGCGGCCTTGAGGAGGTCGCCGAGGACTTCGAGGAGTTCGGGCAGTCCGGTCGCGAGGCTGTTGCCGGACACGGCGATGCGGTCCGGGTCGGCCCCGGCGCCGAGGGCGCCGCCGACGCCTTGGAGGCGCTGGGCGATCTCGGTCATCGAGGCGGTCTCGGTGCCGGAGAAGAGCGCGGCGGCGAGCAGGTCGGCGACGGCGAGGTCGGTGTGCGCGGCCGGGATCGACAGGCGCACCTCGGCGAGCGGGACGCCGGGGCGGCGTGTGAGCAGCACCCGGAGGCCGTTGGGGAGGGTCCGTTCGACCGGGACGGGCAGGGACAGCGGGACTTCCGGTGCGAGACCTGGGACGACGTTGCTCACTGGGCTCCTCCGGGAACGACTTCGAGGACGGCGCGGCGCTGCGGCGTCAATGCGGCGGCGGCCTGCGCGACGGATGCGGCGGTGACCTCGCCGAGCAGGGCGGCGAAGCGGGTGGCCATGGCGGCGTCGCCGTGGAAGATCTCGGCGGTCGCCAGGCGGCGGGAGCGGCCCATGACCGAGTCGTCGCCGCGCAGGAGCTGAGCGGCGACGCGGGCCTTGACCCGGTCGAGCTCGGCTTCCTCGACGCCTTCGGCGACGCGCGCGAGCTCCTCGTCGACCTGTCCGAGGACGGTGTCGACGGCGGTGCCCGGCGGCAGGAACGCCTGGACGAGCATGGCCGTGGGTCCGCGGGAGGCGAAGGGCTCGGCCATGAAGGTGGTGTGCGCGGCGACGGCGGTCGCGGTGCGGTCGTTGTGGATGAGCCGCTCGACCAGGCGGGAGGCGTCGCCGTCGGTGAGGAGTTCGCCGAGGACCACGTACGGCAGGAAGGCGTCGAGGTCGGTCACGGGGTCGGGGACGCGCCAGGCGGCCGCGAGGGCCGGGAGCGTCGCCCGCTCGTCGACGTAGGAGTGGCGGCGCTCGGCGGTGAGGTCGGGTTCTTCGAACGGCGGGTGGACCGGCGCGGGCCGGGCCTCGACGTTGCCGAAGTGGCGTTCGACCAGCGCGCGGGCCTCGACGGGGTCGAAGTCCCCCGCGACGCTCAGGACCGCGTTGGAGGCGGCGTAGTAGGCGTCGAAGAACGACTGGGCGTCTTCGACGGTGGCCGCGTCCAGATCGTCGAACGCGCCGTAGCCGTCGTGCGAGTTCGCGAAGGTGTCGAACATGACCGGCGGGAGCTTGATCCACGGGAAGCCGCCGTAGGGGCGGTTGAGGACGTTGACCCGGATCTCCTCTTTGACCACGCTGACCTGGTTCGCGAGGTTCTCCTCGGTGATCGCGGGGCCCCGCATGCGGTCGGCCTCCAGGAACAGCGCGAGTTCGAGGCCGTTGGAGGGCAGGAGGTTGAAGTAGTCGGTGTAGTCGATGTGGGTCGAGCCGTTGAAGGTCCCGCCGGCGGACTGGACGTGGCGCATGTGCTCGGCCTTGCCGACGTTGTGGGAGCCCTGGAACATCATGTGCTCGAAGAGGTGGGCGAAGCCGGTGCGCCCTTCGGGCTCGGACCGCATGCCCACGTCGTACACCACCGCGACCCCGACCACGGGTGCCCCGGGGTCCGGGGCGAGGACCACCCGCAGCCCGTTGGCGAGCCTGAACCGCTCGATCGCGAACGCCGGGGCGGGAATCGTCGCAACAGTCATGGCCGAACCCTATCTCAGCTCGGTGTCCGTCCAAGTACGCGGCGTTCGTCACAGGGGCTTGGAATCGGCACGAATTCCTGCTTGACTTCTAGGCTATGAACTCGCAGCACTCCGAACGCCTCAGCGACGCCCACCGCGCCGCGGCTTCGTGCTGTCGAATGTGCGCCAGCTGAGGGCTCCTGCACCGCCGCGCCCCGAAGCGGCGATCACCCACAGCGAAAGCGATCTGATTCCCTCATGGAACCGAGACCCAGCATCCGCCTGTCCGGCGTCGTGAAACGCTTCGGCGATCTCGTCGCGCTCGACGCGGTCGACCTCGACGTCGCCTCGGGCGAGATCTTCGGCATCCTCGGACGCTCCGGCGCCGGCAAGTCCACGCTCCTGCGCACCGCCAACCTCCTGACGCGCCCCGATTCGGGGACGGTCGAGGTCGACGGCGCCGAGCTGACGGCGCTGCGCGGCCGCGAACTGCGCGCCGCGCGGTCCAAGACCGCGATGATCTTCCAGCACTTCAACCTCCTGTCGAACCGCAACGCCGCCGCCAACGTGGGGCTGCCACTCAGGTTCCGCGGGACGCCGCGCGCCGTCCGGCGCGCCCGGGCGCTCGAACTGCTCGACCTGGTCGGCCTGTCCGACAAGGCGAAGGCCTACCCGGGGCAGCTCTCGGGCGGCCAGCGCCAGCGCCTGGCGATCGCCCGTGCGCTCGCTTCGGACCCGGCCGTGCTGCTGTCGGACGAGGCGACGAGCGCGCTCGACACGGAGACCACCGATGAGATCCTCGACCTGCTGGCGCGGCTCAACCGCGAACTGGGTTTGACGATCCTGCTCATCACGCATGAGCTGGAAGTGATCACGAGGATCTGCCACCGCGCCGCGGTGATGGAGGAGGGCCGGTTCGTGGAGACCGGCGGGGTCCCCGACCTGCTCGCGAGCCCCGGCTCGCGCCTGGGCGGTCAGGCCCGCCGGTTGGCGGCCCGGCTGCTGGGCGAGGAAGTCGCGCACTCGGCCGCGCCGATCGTGCCCGGGGGTGAGTCGCTGTGAACGACCGCCTGGTCGAACTGCTCACCGAAGCGTTCTGGGAGACCTTGCACATCGTCGCCGTGGCGGGCGCGTTCACGCTGCTGGGCGGGCTACTGCTCGGTACGATCCTGTACATCACGTCGAAAACCGGACCCAAGCCGATCGCGGTGGTGAACGCGCCGCTCGGCTTGATCGTCAACATCGGCCGCAGTGCGCCGTTCGTGCTGCTCATGGTCGCGGTCGTGCCGCTGACGCGGCTGATCACGGGCACGAGCATCGGTACGGAGGCGGCCATCGTCCCGCTGACCGTGGCGTCGGTTCCGTTCTTTGCGAGGCTGGTCGAAGGCGCTTTGCTGGAGGTCCAGCCGGGTCTGATCGAAGCGGCGAGGTCGATGGGGGCGTCGACGCCCGCGCTCGTGTGGCGGGTAGTGCTGCCCGAGGCGACGCCGGGCTTGATCCGCGGGTTCACCGTGACGTTGGTCGCCGTCGTCTCGTATTCGGCGATGGCCGGGATCGTGGGCGGCGGGGGTCTGGGCGACCTGGCCTACCGCTACGGGTACCAGCGTTTCCAGACGGAGTTCATGATCTGGCCGCTGGTGATCCTCGTCGTGCTCGTGCAGCTGTTCCAGATTCTCGGCGACCGGTGCGCCCGCACCCTCGACCGCCGCTGAAGTAATTTCCCTACCTTTCCTTAGGAGAAGACTATGTTCAATCGCCGTGCCCTGATCGGCAGTTCCGTCGCCGCTGCGACTGCTCTGGCCCTGACCGCCTGCGGTGCCGACGACGCGTCGGAGCCGACCGAGACCGGCGGCACCGTGGTCGTGGCCGCGACGCCGGTGCCCCATGCGGACATCCTCAACTACATCGCCGAGAACCTGGCCGAGGACGCCGGGATCACGGTCGAGGTGGAGGAGTTCACCGACTACGTGCAGCCGAACGTGGCGACGTCGGACGGTTCGGTGGACGCGAACTTCTTCCAGACCGAGCCTTACCTGGACGAGTACAACACGGCCAACGGGACGGACCTGGTGACCGTGGCCGCGGTGCACATCGAGCCGCTGGGCCTGTACTCGGAGTCGGCCGCGTCGGTCGAGGAGATCCCCGACGGGGCGCAGATCGCGATCCCGGGCGACGGCTCGAACGGCGGGCGCGCTCTGGCGCTTCTGGCCGATGCGGGTCTGATCACCCTCGCGGACGGCGTTGACGCGACGCTCGCAACCGAGGACGACATCGCGGAGAACCCGAAGAACCTGGAGTTCGTGCCGCTGGAGGCCGCGCAGCTCGCGCTGTCCCTGCCCGACGTGGACGCCGCCGTGATCAACGGCAACTACGCCCTGGAGGCGGACCTGAGCCCGGCGGAGGACGCGCTGCACAGCGAGTCCCCCGACGGGAACCCGTACGCGAACTACCTGGTGACGACCGAGGCGAACGCCGAGAACGAGGACATCCTCAAGCTCGCCGAGCTGCTCCAGTCGGACGAGGTCAAGCAGTTCATCCTCGACACCTGGGCTGACGGTTCGGTCGTCCCGGCCTCCTAGGAGCCTGGTCCAACCCGGTTGCACCGGCCTGGAAGCGGCACGTAAGATGGTTGCGGCCAGGCCGGGGAACCGGATTGGCAAAGGGGTGTGGCGCAATTGGCAGCGCAGCGGCCTCCAAAGCCGAAGGTTGCAGGTTCGATTCCTGTCACCCCTGCAAGACCAGCATTATTCGAACACCGGGCCGAAATATTCGGCCCGGTTTTCGGCGTTTCGGGCCATGCCAGCGACGTTTGAATTCGTCGAAACTGATTCCAAGTTCTCGCTGCGCTTCGGCCTCGGCGAGCCCCACCTGGACCGCGACGCGAACGGGCGCCTCACCCCCGAGGAGTTCGTCAACGCGGTGGTCGAGTACTGGTCGAGCACCGACCCCGACGCCCCGGCAACTGGCGGATGAGCCAGCCGGCCTACGAGCGCTGAGCTTCCCCACGACTTCGACGGGACCGAAGAAAACTCGCTGGTTCCGTTTGCCAAGGGAACGATGTGACTTTGCCTTGTTCGACGCCGGGCGCGGATCTGCTTTGCAGTTCGTCGCAGGTTTGAGGATGGTCCGGACCTATCGGGTCCGGCCGTTCTCGTTCCCGAGGGAAGTGTGCGGCTGCTCGCACCGCACCCTCGAATCGCGGCCTGGCGGCGAGATTTCTCGATTGGCTTACCCGGCGGCTGCCGTTTCAGGCCGTCGGCCGGATACGGCTTGGCTACGGCCTACAGCTATTTCTCCCAGGACGACGCTTCGGTCGCCCTCGAGTCCACGCTGACGCACACGGAGCGTCTCCGAGCTTCTCGACGGCGACCTGCGATCGACAGCACCGGCTACGGACGTCGCGTGAGCACCTGCACGGACCACAAGGTCATCGACGACAGCGACCTCGCGCGGGGCTTCTCCAATGACGGGAAGACCGCCGGCCCGGCGCTCGTGGCGGTCGCGGCCGACGAGATCCTCGACATCATCGCCGCGGCATCTCCGCGATCGACACCTCCGCTTCTGCGGCGGCGGTCACCGCGGCGCTCCACGGAGGCATGGCGGAGTCCCCCGTCACGCAAACCCATGTTCACCGCGCTGCGGGCACGCCAGCTCGAGCGCGTCGCCCAGCTCTGACAAATCGGAAGAACGCCGTGGCCCTCGTCGCTGTTGCGACAGGGCCACTACGCCGACGCGATGAAGCGATTCCGCCCGAGGTGCATCCGATAGCCGCCGTTCTCGTGGACGATCTCGCCTTCGACCCGCACGTTCCGATTGTCGCGATGAGCCGCGACGGCGAGCTCGAAGTCCTCTTCGGCGATGAACACCCAGAGCGTCAGTTCCTCCTGATCGTCTTCCCTGGACGCGACACCCTTGATCTGGATGCGGCGGCGCTTGGTCAACTCCTCGATATGCAGGCTGATCACCCGACCCCGGACTACCGCAGGACCCGTGCGGGAGAGCCGTTCCAGACGCGTCCCGAAAGTGAGCAGTTCGGCGGCCATCCGGTCGGTGAAATGCAGCGGCACGCTCACAGGCTGCCGAGCATGGCCGAAGCCCCAGGTGAAAGCTATGTCGAACGGACGGTTTCGGTCCTCGCCTCCGAGATCCGACAGCGCCTTGCAGAGATTGCCTGAGACGCCCTGTTCAGCAGGGTTGGGGATCCTGCCGTTTTCTGCCAGGGTCGTCGCCACGCCATGTGCCTTGACGACGGCCGCTTGAAGGTCGACCGCGACTTGATGATCGGAAGGCCCTTCCGGCTCGGGCGCAAGTTCGGCGAGCAGGTTCGCAGGCGAATCCTCACTGGTCGAAGGGGGTTCGCAGATCTTGGTGGCGAATACATAACTGCCCGGTTCGGTGAGGCAGAGCTGGACCCTGTCAAGGAGTGTCCCTACCGCCTCATTGGGTCTTTCGCGGTGAAACAGGCTCGGTCCCTCGAACGCGGTCCTGGCGCCGTCTCGCAAGACCTGATAGATCGCCTCAATCGCCTTGCGGCCGTGACTGAGCGGGATGGTGCCCGAAGGGGTCGCGGGCAGCAGCCGGAAGCGCTGCGTGTCCGCGCGCGGTTGAGCCAGCTCGGCGAGCAGCGTCGAGACGGGGCGGTCCTCGATCACGGCGATGTCGCCGACCGCTCGGCTCAGCAACTTCCGGCCGGATGGGCTGTGCGGTTCTTGCGGCAGGAGCACCTGGTCGGACTCCGACCCCCGCTCCCACACGGTTGTTCCACGCCAGGTCGCGACAGCGTTCCAGCGCTGGGCCTTCAGATAGGAGACGAGGACCTCGGGGTCAACCCGCTGATACTGTTCGTCCATCAGATTCCCCCTCTCGGCTGCTCTGACACAGTCGGGGCGAGACCCTTCGCGGCCCTATCGAAAAGCTTGGCCAGGGCATCGGCCGTGAGCAGGTTGGCGCGGGGCACCGACACCGTTCTGGTGGTGCTGCGGCGCACACCGTCGTTCTCGCCCTCCAGTGAAAGCCAATAGGTCGCCGCCCGAAGATGCAGCCCGGTTTCGGCGGCAACCGTGTATCTACTCTGCGACTTCGGAACTCTGACAAGGAAGAGATAGGCGGGCGGCCCTTGATAGTCGACCATGCTGAGATCTTCGAAGGCCCGGGCGTCGAGATCGTAACGCCAGAAATCGCCGACTTCCCTCAGCACGCTACAGCTTTTCACCTGCACGTCAAGGTACGGGGCCGTACGACGCTTGGCCCCACTTCTCCTGATCATGTAGTCGGTGCCGTCATCACGCTTGAACTTCGCGAGATTGAGACCCGCCGCTATGCAGAGCGCTTCGACGGCGATCTCGCCGAAATCACCTTGATGGTGGTTGCGGTTAATGCCCTCGTAGAGCTCGGAGCCTGGCGACTGCGCCGACTGATCTTGAGACACCATCGCAACCTCAATTGAAGAAGGCGAGTTGCTCATGCCCGGGCAAGGGGATAAGGAACCGGCGGTCGAGGAACCGGTTGGCGCGTTCGCACGAAGTCTCCGAGGCCATGACGCAGCAATGGCAGGCGGCTCCGTGCAGGAAGTCCTCGGGGGGCTTGGGCGTGCGCGACGCGCAGAGCGGATCCGACGAGCAGCGCTTGGCCCGGTAAAGGCCGTGCTCGATGATCTTCCGCAGTCGGTTCGGCTCGCTCAACTGCACGAGGCCCCCGAGGGTGCCGTCGGAGTCCGAGGCGGTGGTGAGGACGACCAGCCCGGCCGAGGCGGCCCGACCTTCCGACTTCGGCCAGGCATAGAGTCGCTCGCTCAAGCTGGCGGCTGAATAGCCACAGGTGAGCGAGCACTCTCGGATGAGGATGTGGGCGAACGTGTGCAACAGCCAGTACCTGGGCGGCTTCATCCGGGAACTCGGCTCGACCTTCTTGGCGGTCTCTGAGAACCTGTTGCGGAAGTTCTGGTCATGGGACGCGAGGTGCGCCTTCCACAGCTGACTGTCCTCGACCTTCGTCTCCCACTTCGAGACCCGGCTTTCGTCGAATTGAAGGAAGATCCCCTCGCCGCGGTCCTCGGTCGCCACCGTCCAATCCGGGTGCTCGCGAGTGAGCGGCACGAGCCGCTCCTCCAAGTCGGCGACCCGGTCCATGTCGTCGATGCGGGTGAAGCCGAGCAGCGCGTTGACCTTCCGCAAGCTCTCCACCGCCAGGACCCGGCCGAGGCTTCCACCCAGCCATTCGCGGTTCCAACTCCGCTCTGACAATGTGAGGCCGCTTCTCACGTCGTCATGCCCGGGGCCGAGCGGATCCGCCTTGAGGAGGTACTCCCACTCGGGGACGAGTAGATCGACAGGATCCCACTCACCACGCCGCTTCTCCTGCTCCTCCTCCGGAACCGCCGGCGCCAGCGCCTCTTCAACGGCGGCGAGCAAGGTCTGGTCGTCGACCTCCTCCAGGTCGATGTGGGTCTTGAGGATCATCCGGATCAGCTTCGGGTTGCCGCGCAGCTCAGCGAGATCCTCTCCTTGCGCGCTCCACATCCGCATTGCCAGGCTGTCCGCTCGATCGGCCTCGGTCTGGGGCATGACGATAACGGACTGGGTCGCGCCGAACCACAGGTTCGAAGCGCCGATGAGCATCAGTTTGGGCTGCACTCCGCAGCCGCCTCGCTCGAACGTTCCGAGGTGCGGGTGCCGTCCTCGGCAGCGCGGGAGCTTCTCGGCGCCGGCCTCGCCCTGGGCCTCGCTCATGGGACGCCTCTTGTCGCACTGCGTGCAGGCGATCGTGGCCGCCGCGCCCTTGCCCGCGGTGCGGTCGGTCATCCGCAACTGCGGATGCTCGATCCCCGAGGGGCACGAATCCCCCCTGTGGATCCACCAGTCGTAGGGGAATTCGTCGAGGTGCCCGTCCTTGCATGCGAGCAGGTACCGGGCCGGGACGGCCGTCTGCGCGCTCGGCCTGCTCCGGGGCCGGTTGTGGCGGCCGTAGCATTTCTCGTGGTAGAACCGGGCCTGGTCCGGCCGGTGACGTTTCACGTTCACATAGGAGAACTGGCTGATCAATCCGAGGTTGTCGCAGCCGGTGCAGCGCAACCACTGCGGGAAGACGCGGGCGGGCACGCCGAGGTCCTTGCCCTCCTCGGATCCGGTGAACGCCACGGCCTGCCACGGGAAAGGCCGGAGTTCGATCCTCGGCGATCTCAGTAGCACCGAGACCGCCTTGCGCAGCTGCGGTGCCTCGATGACCAGCGGGTCGCCGTCCCTCCTCGCCCAGATGCGGTTCCAGTCGTCGAGTCCGGAGGGCATGACGGTGAAGTGGGGAAGGTCCATGACCGCTCCGGGCCCGTACGTGTACAGCAGGGACGAAGGACGCCCTGACCCCACTTTCGCGTAGTTCCGCTTTCGGCCGGCGCTCCGCTCGACGTCGGCGTCGCCGAGAGGATCCAGGGTGCGGTCCTCCGGCACCTGTGCGAATCTCGACTGCGGGTCGGTCATGCCGATGCCCCTTTCGGCGGTCGCTGCGCCTCCCAATCCGGGTCGTCCTCGCCCCGGTCGAAGAGGTTCTCCTTGATGGGGCTGACGAGCAAGTTGATCTCAGGCTGGACTTCGCGCATCGAGTTCGGCACCGTGAACGGTCCGATGTCCCTGCGGTCCGCCATCGACCGGGCGTTTTCGGGACTGATCATCAACGAGCCCATTCGGGACTCGTCGCTCACGCGGTCGTAGACCAGCGCTCTGCGCTCCAGATGGAGCTGCTTGCGGCGTCTCAGCCAGTCGCCTAGCCGTTTCTCCAACCGGTCCCGGGCCCGGGTGGCGGTGTCGACGTCGCTCGCGCGGGCCACGCGATCGCACAGTACGTCGATGAGCCGCAGCACGAACTCCTGCTCAGTTTCGATGCGCCCCGCGCTCCGTTCAGGGGAGAGCCCGATGGGCCGGTCGGCCTGAAGCACGCGGGCGGCGCTGACGAGCACCCCGTCGAGCCCCCGGTCGAGGGAGGTCTGCGAGAACGGTGTCACCGACAGCGCCTCGACCTGGGAGTAGAACGTCTCGTGGTAGTGCCGGAAGGTCTCGAAATGCGCCAGGTCGCGTGGCCGAGCCCAGTTCCCAAGTGCCACTATGAGACCGGGGCGGCCCGGGTCGCGGCCGACACGTGAGGTCGCCTGGATGTACTCGGCGGTGTTCTTCGGCTGGCCCACCACCAGCATGAGCCCTAGCCTGGTGATGTCCACGCCGACTTGCAGCATCGATGTGGCCAGGACCGTGTCGAGCGGCAGCCTGTCGCGCTGAGCGAGCGTCTTGCCCTGCCCGTACGCTCTCCCCCGTTCCCGTTTCGCCGTGGTTGAGTCGAAGGCCGGGTCGAAGGGCAACGCCATTTGGTCCAAAGAGGCTCCGACATCAGAGCTGGCGATTCGGGAGGTGAGTTCCGCGGCGTGCAGGTGCCCGCCCGCGGTGCCGGTGCGACGTGGCAGCTTCGACCACTCGCGGCCCTGCTGAAGCAGCGTTTGGATGTCGTCGCCGAGGAAGCGGGCCATGCCGGCCAGTTCTCTGGTGGCGCTGAAATAACCGACCAGGGTCATGTACGGGTCCGCCTCGTTCGCCTGCCCGGTGTTGAGCAGGAGCTGACCAGCGGCCATGAGGACTTCGGAAACCCGGATCTCGGCGCTGGTGAGCCGGACTCCGGTGGTCGACACCCCGATGTACCGGCGGCCGGGGGTCTTCTCGGTGACGGGCAGTTCCTTCGAGAAGTACGTGTCCCCCGCATCGATGACCTGCGGAGGGAAGATCGTCGTGCCCCGTCCGTACAGCGCCTTCACCTGGTCGGGGGCGTTGCGGGCGGTCGCGGTGGAGGCGACGAGCAGGGGCCGCACGAGCTTGCCGTCCGCGGTCACCCACTCGGCTGCGGTGTCCACTGCGGTCTCGAACAGACCGACGGTGGTGCCGAGCGAACCGGTGATGAGGTGGAGCTCGTCCTGGATGACGAGGTCCGGGGGACGCAGTCGACTGACCGGGCGCACTCGCGCGGCGGGATGCGAGCCCTTCTGCGGGTGCCTCCCATTGCCGGTCACGTCGCAATTGGCGTAGTCGGCATGGACGTAGCCGTGCCGGTCGCAGTGCTTCGCGACGTACCCGAACAGCGAAGCGGCCTCGCCCTCGCGGGCGAGCCGCGCGAACTTATCGACGGTGGCGATGACGAACGCCGGCGCCAGCCGGTAGATCTCCTCGTCGACGGTGAGGACTGGGAGGCCTTCTTCAACTTCACCGCCTTCGGAGAAGGGGCATTCGGCAAGCTCGTCTCCGCAGTAGACGCGGACCCGGCGTTCGATCGGGTCGGGTTTGACGTTGCTCAGCTCGATCTTCTCGCCGCACCACGGGCAGCGTTGAATCTGGAGCACCGTCAGTCGGTGCGCGTCGCTCTTGCTGGTGACGGCCTTCTTGATGTCGTCGTTGGCCTCGTCGAACCGCTTGGGGCTCACGCTGGTGCCGACCCACAAACCGATCCGGAAGGGCTCCGTACCCCAGGTCTCGGTGTCGCCGAGCCGGACGGATTCGGCCGCGCAGATGAGGGCGGTGGCGCGTTGGAACTGTTGTGAGGTGAGCAGCCGCAGGGTATATCGCATGATGACCGCGACACCGGCATTGCCGTTGAGAGGCCCCGCCTTGCTCTCGACCACTCCTTGAAGCCGTCGGATCGCGAACGTGAACGCCGCCAAACCGAGGTAGGCCTCGGTCTTGCCGCCGCCGGTGGGGAAGAACAGCAGTTGCGCCCGCGCGAGGTTCCCGGACCGGTTCTCCCAGGTCGGGTCGGTCATCATGTGGATCTGGGTGATGATGAACGCCAGCTGAAAGGTGCGCCAGTGGTGTGGGAACTCCCCTGCGAGCACCTGGTCGCGGGCTACTTCTATCGAGACCGACAGATCCTCGGCGCGGATTGCGGCGACCTGCGACTGGATGCGCTGTGCGGCCATGGCCTGGTTCATGAATCGGAAGCAGCGCTGCGCGTCCACGTCCGCGAGTAGGAATTCAAGGCCTTCCGCGAGCTCCTCGTGGACCAGTCGGGCTTCGGCGACGGCGTCCATTGCCTCGTCTCGCAGGTGTGCAGGCAGTTCCGCCGCTTGCCCTTCGCGATCGCTCAACCAGGCACGGTAGCCGTCGACGATCGGGCGGAGCCCCGATGCCAGCTCGGTCGGTTCGGCCTCGGCGAGCTTCGACATGTCGAGCAGCACCCCGGGGACTTCCTGGGCGGCGGTCTGCGGGGTCTCGCAGACAGGCAGCCAAGTGGTCCAAACCCGCTTTGCCCGGCGGGCCCGGGACTCGCCTTCGCGGGCGAGGTCCCACTCGGTTTCCCAACCCGCAGAGCAGGTTCGGCCTTGCGCGAATTCGAGCCGGTTGCGGTATTGGAGATCGAGCCTGCGGATCTCGCCGTCAGCATCGGGTGTCCATTCGGCGTCGGTCACGAGGTCGCGGACCGGCAGGAACACTGATTCGCCGTTCGCCGACACTTCTAGCTTCGTCTGGTACATCCAGGCGTTGACCGGGATCTTCCGCGGCGTCTCGCGGTCGTTGCACAAGACGAGTTCGATGGCGGCTCGGCCACGCGCGGGATCGTCATAGCGGTCGACGCGGAGGGAGACGGTGTCCCGCAGGTGAAGTTTTTGGGTTTCGCCGTGGACCAGGTCGGCCAAACGGATCTCCGTCGGGATGTCGAAGTCCTCGCGCTTGTAGCGACGACCGGACTTCGGTTGCGGGGTCCGCTCTTTGTCTTCGCCGGCATCCTTGTGGACGTTGTAGACGCCCCAGGAGGCTCGGACTTCGAAGCGCTCCAGGTCAAGTGGCACCTGAAACCGCAGACCCATCGATGCGGGAATCATGAGGCCGCGCTGCTGCGGGATGTCGTCGACGGTGTACTCGTCGGAATCGACGGAGCCATCATTCACACTCGACATGGGTACACCACGGCTGATCTCGGCGTCAGTCTCGTCGCCGATGTCCATCGCGGGATGGTCCTCGTCGGCGTCGGTCGGCGGTGCCTTGCCGGCCTCGATCTTGGACGGGGCGATCCGGCCGATGAGATATGCGGCGTCGGGGGTTCCGTCAAGGATTTCTTCTCTGGGGTTCTGCGACTCACCGTTCAAGATGCCGCCGGCTGGACCGAGAAGTTCGCGCTCGAGGATGTCGGTGAGATTCTCGCGGGCGGTCCAAGACTTGCCGTCAGGGGAGAGCTTGACCTCGTAGGTTGAACGGCCGTCACCAGTCGGGTCCACCGACACGCGATTCATTCTTCATCCTCCTCGGCCTCGACAGTCGGGGCCTCGCCCTGGAGGGCGACTCTCCGATGGTTCTCCTTGAGGAGCCGGTCGAAGACCTCGACCCTGGCTTCTCTGGAGAGGGTGAATCGAGTCATTCGGCGGTATTCGTGGAAGCCGTGATCAGGGTTGATGTCGGCCCAGTCGTAGGCAGCGAGGACAGCTCGGTCGAGCTCGACGTGAATCTCACGGAGGCGGGCAACGTCGGAGTCGACTGAGTGACTGACTTCTGGATCGTTGAAGAGGTTGTAGAGCTTTGTAAGGCCAAAACTGCGGCGAAGCATAATCTCTCGGCGTTCGGTGTCGAGGGTTCGACCTACCAGGTGAAGTTTGTTGGTTTCGTTCGGAAACGGGAAGTTCAGGAAGACATCGGAGGGCGTGTATCGAACGTCATTGCGCATCGAAGATGCGTACTTGATGACCCAGAGCTGGTGGAGGCTTGAGGATAGAACTGCCTGGGTGGAGTAGCTATTGCTGGCGAAGACGACGAGCATGTGACTGAAAACCTGGTCGGTAGGTACCCGCAGGGGCATGACGGTCTTGCTGACGTTGGCAATCGTTAGAGCTTCATCCAGACCTGCGATCGCCTTCCGCAGAGCTGGACGTGGCCGCAGGAATTTCCACCAAGGAGATTCACGGACCGCCTTCGGCTTGCCCAAGCGCTCGGGCCTGACCAACTCCCTGGTCCGCTTGAACGGCAGAACGTAGCGTCCAGCTTCTTTTTCAGTCTTGAGACTGAAATCAATGACCCATCTCGGGGCCGAGCTGTCGGGGCGCT
Organism: Glycomyces harbinensis; assembly: GCF_900101745.1. Taxonomy (GTDB): domain Bacteria; phylum Actinomycetota; class Actinomycetes; order Mycobacteriales; family Micromonosporaceae; genus Glycomyces; species Glycomyces harbinensis. The sequence continues at coordinate 43,183 of NZ_FNAD01000015.1, forward strand.
GGTTCAGGTCTTCGCCATTGAGGTACCGGAAGAGGACTTCTTTATTCGCAGGATCAGCCTCAATCCAATCAGCGGCCTCCTCAGGCTCGATCACGAACCCCATACCAAGTACATAGCAGCCGACGAATGCGGCATTCAAGTTCCTCCGAAGACCATTCGGGTGCTTCTCAGGCCCCCGCGCGGGATCAAGCATGGGAGTGATCCAGTCGGTCGGGTCTCCATCAGCGATCCGCTTCACACCCTCGGAAACCGAACCGAATGATCCCCACACCGCTGCGAACTCGAGGTTCGCGGTCTTGACCGGCCAGCTCCGGCTCTGGATGGACCGTGTGATGGTGAAGCCGCTGGCTTCGAGTCGGTCGAGGCCGATCTCTCGGGTGTCACCTTGTGCGATCGTGTTGGTGGCGATCAGTCCGAAGTTTCCTGTTTCAGTCAACAACTCCTTAGCGCGCAGGAAGAAGTATGCGACGAGGTCGGCACTACCTTTCTGGCCTCCAGCAAGTATGTTGACATACCAGTCTCGAGTTGTAGTCCCGATCGCACCCGTAACTTTCTGGCCGCCGATATACGGAGGGTTGCCGACTACGGCATCGAAGCCTCCGTGGTCGACCATCACGTCCGGAGCCGCCAGTACCCAGTGGAGCGGCTTCCACCTGTTGTAGTCAGTTTCGACCGTAGGCGTGAGTCCGGCTTCAAGAATCTCGTCAAGCAGCGTGCGGTCGGCTTCGCCCTTCTTCGGGTATGCCTGTCCTACCGCAATGCGGAGCCTCTCGTAAGCGTTTTTGAGTTTCTTGCCGGGCTTTCCACCAAGCTGCAACCCGGCAGCGATCACGCCGTCCGCGATATCGGACAGCTTCTCAGTGAGTTCACGCTGGCGCACCACTTGCCGTCGTTTCGCCGCCGCAGAGCGCTGCGGGTCCGAGTCGTCGACCTCGGTCGCGAGGTTTCGACGCAGGGTGGTGACCTTGATCAGGACGTCTTTGACGTTGACGCGGTCAACGAACCTGCCCGGGTTGTTGATCGCGATGTCGAACATCGAGTCCAGTTCGGCGCTTTCCGGTTCGAGGTTGATCATCTCGATCTGCTTCGGATCGACGATGCCGAGCAGGGAGTTGCCGCAGAAGATCTTGTCGTCCACGAACGCGAACGGCAAGTCCGGGTCAAGAGAGACCAGCCACAACGACAGCTTGCACATCTCGACTGCCAGCGGGTTGATGTCGGCCCCATAAAGGCATCGGGAGACGATCTTGCGGATCGCACGGATCTCCAGCTCGTGCCCCACCCTGGGGGTAGGCTCCTCCTTCTGCCACGCCTCGATGAGCCTGGCCGCAAGGTACCGGGCCGCCGCGACCAGGAATGCACCTGAGCCGCAGGCGATGTCGACGATCTTGAGTTCTAGGATCTCATCGCTGTCGAGCAACACCCATTGCGACTGGTCGTCGGTCTGGTGCGGACCCGGCCGGTACACCAGCGGCTCCAGCGCATATCTGACGACCTCCTCCGCGAGGTCTTTCGGCGTGTAGTGCGCGCCCGCGTTTGCCCGGGACGGGGTCTCAACCACGATTACACCGCCGGGCATCACCACCAGCGGCCACCCACGCAGGTCGCGGCGAATGACGCCGATGAAGGGACGCAGCCGCTCCTGGAACTGGGGGTTCATCGTGACGGCGCGGATCGCGGTCTCGACGTCCTCGGCCCCCGTCTTGAGCGCCTTCGACAAGGCGTTCGCGCTGGGCAGCTCGGATGCCTTTTGGTTGCTCCTGGTCCATTTGATGATCGCGGCGGCGAGCTGGGCTTCACCTGGGTGCTTCGCGCCGAGCGCTTCGAGGACACTCAGAGGTATCTCAGGCTCAGCACCGGCCTTGCCGATGAGCCCGACGGTGACCTCCTCGACATTGGCGGCCGTGTAGCCGAGCAGGCCTTCGTAGATATAGCCGATCTGCTCCACGTCGATCTCGCGGAAGGATATCCGCATCGCCTCGCCCTTGACTTCGGGCTTTTGGACGGCTTGGAGCACTTCGAGCATGACCCGGTCGGAGACGGTGACGGCCAGGCCGTTGCGGCCGGCTTTGGTGAGGAACTCGGTCCGCTTGGGGTCGAAGAGGGATCCGCCGTAGGCGGGCAGCCGCAAGTTCTCGAAGACCGCGCCTTCGTACAGCGCCCGTGAGGTCGCCAGAAGCCGATGCCAGGTTATGTAGGTGCCGCCGAGGGCGCCGTGGCCTTCGTCCCGGGCCCTCTGGTCGAGCAGGTCGAACCGATCCGCGAGGCCGTATCCGGAAGCGAAGAGCTCGTTATGGGGGAGGAGGCCGCGCTCTTCGGCGAACAGCAGAAAGACCACACGCATCATGACGGTGACCGCGGCCTGGTAGACATCGCCGCGCTCTGCCGGAAGCGGATCGGGCTCGCCGTTGCTGGCGGCGCGCAGCGCCGACTCGGAGAACGACTGCACCAGCAGTTCGACTGCCTGGCGGACGTGCACACCAAGGGCTTCGGTGATGTCGGCGGCGTCGGCGACCGATTCGATGAAGAGTTCGCTGAGCCGGTCGGCTGCTTTGCCGCCGATGAGGTGCTGGCGGCTCAGGAGCTTCGCGAATGCCGCGATCGCCTGCGGCTCTTCGATCCACAGGTGCGCGTCGGTGATGCCCGAGGCGGTTCGAAGGTTCGGCTGGGCGCTGACGACAGCCCACCAGCGCCCGTCGGTGACGACACCGATCGGTACGTCAGAGGTGCGCAGGAGTTCGCTCATCCGGTCGATCGGGCTGGCGTTCCAGCCGTCTGTGTATGCGTCGCGGAGTGATTCGACGGGGTCGCATACGAGGGTGAGCGCCCCGATTTGCCCGCCGCGGACGAGCCCGCCGCTCGGGGTGACGATCACGGACCGGTTCGGGGACTTCACCTCGATTTCGGCGAGCGCGGCCAAGTCTGCGGCGGCATACGAAGCGCCCCAACCGAAGAGGTCGCGGATGACTGTCTCGATCCAGGTGTCGCGGGCTTCGCGGTAGTGGTCGAGGGAGGCTTCGTCCTTCTCGCGGTCGAGCCGGTCCCAGGTGGTCTCGAAGGCGGGGAGGGCCGCCCGAAGTGACGCGCGGGGTCCGGCGGCGAGCGCGGGAATGCCGGCCGGCCAGACGCGTTTGAGCACCGGCAGTGACAGGAAGGGGCCCTCGGCTTCGACCAGGTCGAGCCAGAGGCGGTGTAGCTCTTCGGGTTTGACGGGTCGGCGTTGCTTCATCGGCGCGCCTTCGACCGCTCAGCATACTCAGGGGTCAACGCGAAGATCACAGCCGCTCCGGTCAGATGCGGCCGGACATCCGTGTACCGGGCTTCGATCGCGGCGCGTTCGAGGTCTTTCTGCCGGTCGAGGTCGTGCAGCCGGTCCTCCATGGCCCGCAGGTCTGCCCGCAGCTGCTTCTCCTGCTCCCTGTCCAGGTCGGCTTCGCCGCGGTGGTCGACGCCGAAGAGGGCTTCGGACTGCTCTTTCAGAGCTCGCCCCAACCGGCCCACCGAGTCGTTGAGGTTGGCCCGGAACGCTTTGAAGATCTCCTCGGAGCGGTCGAGGTCGGCGCCCTTGCGTTTGCCCAAGTCGGCCTGGACCTGCTCTCTGCGCTTCCTGGCCTTGACCTCCATCGCGTCGAGCAGTCTGGTGCGGAGCCGGGAGTCCTCCGCGTTCCAGTTCTCGGCGAGCGCGGCCAAGACGGCGGGCTCAGCCAGGCGCATTCGCTCCCGGTCCAGCGCCTGGTCGAGCGCCTGCTCGGTCCGGGCTTGGGCCAACGGCCTGCCGTTGAGGCGCAGACCGGTGAGGAACACCTCCTCGTGCAGGCGCAGGCCGCCACGGCCGACAAGGACCAGGCGCCCCATGGCCGCAACGCAGGATTCATCGAGCCCTTCGACGACGGTAGCGGTGACTCGGTGCAGGAGGGAGTCGCCACCGAAGAGTTCGGCCCGCAGGAACCGGGTGGCCCGCTGCATGACGGCATGGCCGAGGTGGAGGTGGACAACGTCGGGGCGTGCGGCCGCGATCTTGCCGTCGAAGGTGATCGGTCGCGGGTTGTCGGGGTCGAGGCGTGTGGCGAGCCCGACGAGCGTCGGCTGCCAGGACGCGTCGAGTCTCGGGATGCGGAAGAGGCCGTCGACATCGGTGGCTTCTCCGCCGGAGTGGTCCTCCACCGGGATCAGCGCGGGCTGGCCGCTCAGTTCGAACGCGGTGTCGATGACGCGGCGCGCGTTCGCCGACGTCCAGTGCATGGCCGCCCGGGTCCGCTCGTGGTCGTCGGAGAGCCTGGCCAGTTCGCGATTCAGTTCAGCGCTGCCCGCGAGCGCCCGACCGATGACTTCGCTGCCGATTTCCGGTGCGACCCTGGCCCTCTTGCGGTTCGGCGTGGAAGCGAAGTGGCCCTCGACCTCGGCGTCGATGTCGGCAACCTGGTTGACGGAACCGAGATCGGCGGCGACGGTGCCGACCTTCTCGGCGATGCGGCCCATGAAGTCGGCGTCGGCGGCATAGGTCGTGGAGGTCTGCACGGGCCGGAACTGGCGGATCTCCGGAGTGTGCGGCTGCCCGTACCGGTCGATCCGGCCGATGCGCTGTTCGAGGCGGGAGGGGTTGAACGGGATGTCGTAGTTGACGAGCCGGTGGCAGTGCGCCTGCAAGTCGATGCCCTCGCCGGCGGAGTCGGTCGCGAGCAGCACGCGGACCCGGTCCTTCTCCGGCCGGGCCGAGAAGCGGGCCCGGATCTGCTCGCGGTCCTCGTGCGGGGTCGACCCCTGGATGACGGCGAGCCGGTCGCCGAACCCGGCCTGCTCCAGGTTCCCCTTGATCCAGTCGACGGTCGCGGCGTACTCGGAGAAGACGACGGCCCGTTCGTCGGTCCACCGCTTCCCGTCCGGGCGGCAGACGTCGTCGAGGTAGCCGATCAGGGCCGAGAGCTTCGAGTCGGGACGATGCTGGAATCCCCGTCCCCACTGGACGAGCGAATCGATCTCGGCCTTGGAGGCAGCCGACAGCGGGGCGCTGGCTTTGCCCGCGCGCAGGGTCTCCGCCTCGGGATGGTCGGCTTCGCCTTCCTCCTCGTCGGCCTGGCCCGAGCCGAGCACGTCCTGGAAGTAGTCCCTGTTCTCGTCGAACCTGCCCGCCGGAGACCCGTCGGCGAACTGCTGCAAGGTCAGCGCGAACGACCATGGGCTCGACAGGAACCGCTTCTTGAGGAGCATCGACATGATGTCCCCGGCGCGGCCCTTTCCGTTCCGTCGGGCGGATGCGGTGAGGATCCGCTCCAGCTCCGCGAAGTGCTCCTGCTCGTCGGCGGTCGGGTCGAAATGGATCGACTCCAGTCTGCGGGGCTTGAAGTCCTTTTCTTTGATCTGGGTCTTGAGACGCCGGACGGCGACCTCTGCGAGCGCGTTCTCGTCGAGGTCGGCGCCGCGCGCGAACCGGCGGTCGTCGATCATCTCCAAGAGGGCGGTGAACGACTCGCTGTAGCCGTTGTGCGGGGTGGCCGAGAGGAACAGCCGGTGCTCGCACCGCTCGGCCAGCGCCCGCGTGGCGGTCGTCCGCTGGCTGTCGACCGCGTATCCGCGGGCTCCCGCAACGCTGTTGGGACTGGCGGGGGCTACGTGGTGGGCTTCGTCGACGACCAGGGCGTCGAAGGCGTATCGGCGTCCGTCCTCATCGGCGCGGGTGTCGGCGTAGACCTCGCGGAGGAGCCGCTGGGCCCGGATCGTCGGAAGCCACGGCATGCTCACGATGACCCGGGGGAAAAGCCGGAACGGATTCGCGGCCAGGCCGTGGCTGCGCCTGATCCGCGCCATGAGGGCGCTGTCGACGATCGTGAAGTCGAGACCGAACTTGTCGCGCATCTCGTCCTGCCACTTCAGCCGCAGGCTGGGCGGGCACACGACGATGACGGACTTAGCGCGCTGACGGAGCAGGAGTTCCTGGACGACCAGGCCGGCCTCCACGGTTTTTCCCAGACCGACGTCGTCCGAAAGAAGCAGGTTTGTCCGTGATGAGTTGAGGGCGCGACGCAAGGGTTCGAGCTGGTAGGCCTCGATGTTCACACCGGAGCGGAAGGGCGACTGGTAGGCGTCGGAGCGGGCGGAGGTGACGGTGCCCCAGCGGACGGCGTCGACGAAGGCCGCGAGCCGGTTGGGATCATCGAACGTCTCGGGGTTGAGGCTCTCGCGCAGTCCGTGCGCCTGGAGCAGTCCGTGGCCCACTTCGATCTCCCAGACGACCCGCAGCTCGGAGCCCAGCTGGTCCTCGGAGAGGGATTGCAGACCGACGACCTGGGTCGTCCTCGGCGGAGGGCCAGACCCGGGCGCCGCGGGGGCGGACTGCTCTCGGACGTCGGTCACGGCCCAGGTCGAGCCGCGGACCGAAACCACCTGGCCGAGTTCGGGGATCTCGGCCTGCGTGTCGGTATGGAGATGTTCTGCCGCCTGATTCGCCACGGGGGTCGCTCCTTCAGGATCACCGCAGGCCGGCAGGGCGTTCGAGGGGAAGCGAAGCCATTTCCGGACCCGCGGTCAACTTTAACAAGAACAGCAGGAATGAAGAACCCCTCAGTTACGGAAAGATTCGACACCGTGACCGATGGCTGCGTAAGGACCGCCTTCTCAATCTCGTTGCAACCAAGCCGGACCCGTCGTTCGAGATCTCGCGCCGCAGCTCTCGGAAGTGGAACGGCGCCCGGTATCCGAGGCTCCCCGAAGGTTCAGCCGTCGCACTCCTTGAACATGTGGTCCTTCAATCTCCAGAGGTTGGTGGCGTGGTCGAGGACGGCGAGGGTTCGGATCGGGTCGTCTTGGCGGATCCAGGCGAGGCCCGTCGAGGTGGGTGACTCGGCCGCGGAGCGTGTTGTGCATGTCGGCGAACCTGACACGCAGGCTCGGCTGGTGCCAGACCCACGAGAAGCTGAGGCTGGCCTGGTCGACTTCGGCCATGCCAAGGACGGGGAGCCGGTCAATGAAGTGGAGGGTCATCCGTCGACCTCCGCTTCGTGGCGGGCAGCGTGGGTCCAGATCTGGGCGGCGTGGTGCTTCGCCGTGCGGCGCAGTTCGACGGACCATTCGGCTCGGTAGAGGTGGAGTTTGGCAAAGCGGGAGCCGATGCGATTGATGTAGCCCAGGTCAACGGCCGGTTCGGGTGCGATGCGACGCAACCGGACCGAGGTCGTGGAGCCTCGGCGAGCTGGTAGACCTCAATGCGGCTGTTCTCGAGGGCGAAGCCCCATCGACGCGATCTTCGACCCGACCGCCCACACCGTGCGCGACCTCGCCCAGCGGGCCGTCACCTCGCTGCACTCGGGCATGCCGGTCCTGGTCGACCGCGGGTTTCCCTCCGCGGAATGGCTGAGGGCCCTGCGCCAGACCGGAGCTGACGTCCTCGCCCGCATCCCTTCCCACTTGCGACCGAAGACGATCCAGGGCCTGGGCCACGGGACTCACCTGGTGCTGATCGGCAGGCTCAAGCTGCGACTGATCGAAGCCGAGATCACCATCGAAGGCGACCGCACCAGCGTCTACCGGCTGGCCACGACACTGCTCGATGCAGACGCCCATCCCGCGCTCGACCTCATCGCGCTCTACCACCAGCGGTGGAGATCGAGACCGCCTGCTGCGAACTCAAATCGAGTCTGCTGGACCGCTGGGTGCTGCGCGCGAGGGACCCGACCGGACTCACCCAGGAAGTTTGGGCGCTGCTGGCCCTCTGCCAGGCCCTGCGCTGCTGCATCGACGACGCGGTCCTTGGCGAGGCGATCAGTCCACTCCAGGCCAGCTTCACCCTCGCCCGCGAGACCTCCCGCAACCAGGTCATCGCCGCCCAGAACCTCTTCGACATCGAAAAGCCGACCTCAAGGCCAACTGGAGTTACGAGGTCGTTCTCGGCGTTAGCGAGTTTCCTGCAGCAAGCAATGTCCAATTCATCCGCAATATACTCGTCGGCGACTGTCTACCTTCTGACATCGCTCGGTAATTCCATTGGGATGAAATCCATGGTATTCAACATAGGTTGTCCCGGCGACGGCTTCGCTGATGGCGAATTGTGGCCGAGTCACACCGTTTATCGCAATCGTTTTCCGAGGCGATCACCAGTGAGTTCATGACCGGAATGATGATATCCGTGGGCCCCACGAACGGGTGAATCAGCAATTCCAACCTTGACACGGACCATTCAGTTTGAAACTCTGTACGGCTGCCCTCTCGGTCAGCATTCCGAATGGGATGGAAGGCAACTCCACGACATGACCAATCAACCGAACCCCCACGAGCTCCGAGTCGCAACCAGTCGGCGGGCTCCTCGTCCGCTTCCGGTGATCGTGCTCGCCGATGTCAGCGGCAGCATGCTTCCCAACCAGCACGAGGACAAGATCGGCGTCCTCAACCGCTGCATCGCGTCGATGTTCTCGGCCTTCGCCCGGATGGACTCGGTCCGGGGACAGGTCCACGTCGGTGCGATCACGTTCGGCGGAGCCGAAGCGCGCGTGCACCTCCCGATAGGACCGGCTACCGAGGCGAACTGGGTCGCGATGGAGGCCGGTGGCGGGACGCCGATGGGCGCCGCATTCGACCTCGCACGGGAAATCCTGGACGACCCTGCATCGGTGTCCGGGCGGGCGTTCGAGCCCGCGCTGATACTCGTCTCCGATGGAGTGCCCACCGACGACTGGGAGCCGGCCTTGAACGAATTGCTCGGGAATCGACTCGGCGGCAAGGCAATGCGCCTCTCGGTGGGCATCGGCACCGACCGAACCCCAGACGCCGAAGAGGTGCTCGCCCAATTCAGCGGGCCCGAATTCGGGGTGCTGCGGGCGGATCAGGCATCGGAGCTTCCGGAGCTGTTCCGCTGGATCACCGACACCGTCACAAGCACCTTCCGCCCCAGTCTCGCGGTGCCGAACCTCGAGGACTTCGATCGCGCATGATCACCGCCTACGGCCGCGCCCGACGGCTCTCGCCGCCCGCAACTGCGCAGGTGCCGTCGAGCATCGCCGACATCGACGGAAACCCGCTCGAGCTGGAGGACCAGCCCATCGGCAGCGGAGGCCAGGGTTCCGTATATCGCGTGCGGCAGAGCCGGTTCGCCGTCAAGCTGATCCACCGCCAGGAGGAGACCGAAGGGCTCGGCGACACGCTCGCTGAACGACTCGACCGGCTTCACTGGCTTCCGATGGAGGGCCTTCCGATCGCCCGACCGATCAGGTCACTCGCATCGCCGCACCTCGGGTACACGATGGACCTCCTCGAAGACATGGCGCCCATGGAGCCCCTCTGCGAGGCGCCCGAAGGGGACATCGTCGAGTGGTACTTGTCGGGGGGCGGCCTCGAACGCCGGCTGCGGCTACTGGCTCGACTCGCCGACGTCCTCGCGGTACTTCACGGCCGAGGCATGGTCTACAGCGACCTGTCGCCACGGAACGTCTTGGTCTCGGTATCGCGGGAACACCATCAGGTATGGCTCATCGATCCGGACAACATCGCCGTGGAGAGTTCGGCGCTGGGGAGAACGATCGGCACCCCGAGGTATCTGGCGCCGGAGCTGTACAACGGCCGCAGCGGCAACTCGCAATTCAGCGACGTCTTCTCACTGGCGGTACTGGTCCACCAGGCCCTCCGTGCGGACCATCCGCTTATCGGGGACCTCGCCGATCTCTCCGTCGAGAACGAACAGCGGGCCCTGTGCGGTGAGCTGCCGTGGACCGGTCACAGCAGTGACGACCGGAACCGCTCAGCCTGCGGCCTTCCGGAGGACCTGGTTCTGACCGCCAGGATCAGGAGACTGCTGCAAGACACCTTCGAGGCCGGCCTCAATGATCCGATGAAGCGCCCGACGGCCAGGGCATGGGCGAACGCGCTGGGCGCCGCAGCGGACCTGACCCTGGCGTGCCGACGTTCCGGCTGCAGGGGCTCCTACTACATGCTCCGCAGACGATGCCCTTATTGCGACTCACCTCGACCGGATTTCGCCCTAGCCGTGGTTCGGACGCATCTCCCTGCCAACCGCGGCCCGCAAGGACGCGAACCGGGTCGCGTCGATTCGAATGAGGGAATCGTGCTGATGAAGGACCGTCCCGTGATCGCCACGCAGCGCCATTCGCGGTTGATCGCTGAAGCAGCGGAGTCACCAGCGGTTCGACTGCGCTGGGACGGCGATGACACGGTCCATATCGAGAACCTCGGCAGCGAACCCGTGCGCCGGGTGCCGCCATCTGGCGGCGGCGGGCGGCGCCTGATGCCGCGTTCGAACACGTCCGAACGGATCAGCTCGGAGTGGCGACTGCACTTCGGCGACGACGACCGGTTCCACCGAATGCTGTCCTTCTACCGGTTCAAAGCTGAGAGGGCGTGAACAGACTTGCACGCGAATGAGCTCGGTTTCGGCAACCTGAAGCTGCTGCAGCTCAGGCTTCGCCAACCCAAGCCGACTTGGTTGAGCAAGAACACAACAGAGGTGGTCCTCCGCCATAGCCCGCTTCCAGGGGACCGCAGACTACGCGTCCACAGCCGCGACCTCGCGTACTCGGTCGACGCAGAAGTGGACGCCGGGGACGTCAGACTGCTGCGGCAAGTACTGGACGCGAAGCAGAACGTGGTCTCCTGGCCTGCGGATGTCGAAGGGACGACCGCCTTCGTCCATACACACCTGTTCGAGAATGCGGCGATGCCGGACGAGCCGGTGCCCATCGGCGTCGGCGACTCCGTCATCGACCGGATCTGCGACATCACGGGCGTCCCGAAGGTCGGGTTCCATGAAGTGCAGGACTGGCTCATCGAGGAGTTCACCCTCCCCGCCATAGGGGGCTCGGACCGGCTTCGCTTCGTGCTCAGCAGCTCTCCGTCGGAACACGGCGCCACGCTCCAGCGCGGTTTCTCCCTTCTCGGAGTGCGATGGGCCGCCGACGTCGCGTGGAGGGACGGCCGGTACCAGATCGTGCGGCTCCTCGAGGTGAGCCATCGACGCAACACGAAGCCAAAGCTGGGCCATGCCTTTCTGCGATTCGTCGACGCGAGTACCCAAGCCGAGTCCTCCGAATCACTGCGCGCGGCCCTCACCGGGCTGTTCGAGGACGGGCGGTCGTACATACAGCTGTGGAACGCGTACGACCAGCTCGAGCGCGAAGTCCGAATCGCAGAAGCCGAGGAACTCGGCTTGGCGAGATACGACACCTGGAAGCCCAACGCCGACGGAAGCTGGTGCTTCTCCCTCGTGCACGGCAGCGAATCAGAGCGCTTCATGCGCAACCTCCTGAGAATGGAGACGGCTTCGATCGAGCTCGAGGCGGCGGAGGACGGCCCCCCGGAACTGGCCGGCGGAGGCAGCGCCGGCCGCACTGTCCGCGGCACCGTCTGCCGCCCATGGCCCTCAGGATGGGCCGTCAATCTGGCACCACCAACGAGAAGCGACCACCGACGAGGCGATCCGCCCACCCACGGCGTGCTCTTCCTTGCCCTCACCGGCACCCGGATCAGCCAGGAGCGGCGCGCAACCGCACGAGAGCGAATCTGGTCCGGTACCGCGGAGATGCCCTATCTGGCCAGGCTCATCGAAGGTCTGGACCTGCCGCCGACCGCTCCGCGCTCGCTGTCGCCCTATGCGCGAGTGCTGGAACGCGTGATCCGAGAGAGCTTCAGCGGCGGGACGCCGACCGAATCGCAGGAGGAGGCGTTGAGACTCGCCTTGCAGACACCGGACATCCTGGTCGTCCAAGGGCCACCGGGAACCGGGAAGACCCAGTTCATCACCGCGCTCCTGCGCTGTCTGGACGCCCTCGGCGAGTCCGCTCGAGCGTTCAATCGAACACTCGTGACGAGTTTCCAGCACGATGCCGTCGACAACATCGTGCGCAAGGCGCGCAACAAAGGACTGCCTCCCGCCCGCGTCGACTCCGATGAGAAGAAGGTCAGGCAGAGCGCGAGACTGCTGCGCGACGACATCGCGGGACGCGTCCGGCACCAATCCCAGATGCTGCCGGAGGTCGAGCGGCTCCGGCAGTTGTCCGAGCTTCAGTCGCTCGTAGAAAGCTACGATCAGGCACCCACGACCCAAGGTGATCTCGTGGAACTGCTCGAACGCGCGGAACGACTCGCCGGCGGCGCACTCGACGCGCCGCTCAGACAGCGGCTGACCCGCGTCCGCACCCAAGCGGCGGTGCGGAATAAGTCGACGGCCACATTGCTGGCAGCGCAGCACCAGGCGGCGGTCAGAGCGGCACGCTCGCTGCGGACCTCCCCCGGAGCGTTCGCCGACGACGGACCCAACCGTGCGCTTCACGCGCTTCCGAAGCTGGAGGAAGCAGCGCAGCTGAACGAAGACGACCGGACGCTCCTCAAGACCGCGGCCGGGCTGACTGCGCCCGCAGAGCCTCGCCTCTTGGAAGCCCTTGCGGCCCTGCAACTCCGAACCTTGAGGAGGTTGGGGACCGACGACACGTCAGTGCCCTCCGTGCCCGCTCGCGATCCCGAAGCACAAGCGCTGCTTCATGAGATCCTCGACGCCGCCGAGAACGCCGTCCAGAGCGGCGCTGAGGGGATCAGCGGTGTCCTCGCGAAATACCTCGACGACCTCGGTAGCGACCTCGCACTCATCCAGGGGACCCTGCAAAGCTACAACTCGGTGCTGGCCTCGACCGTTCAGCAAGCCGACTCGCGCGCAATGCATCTGGTCGTCGAAGCCCCGATACCCGTGTTCGGATCCGTAGTCGTCGACGAGGCGGCGCGGGCGAACCCGCTCGACCTGATGATCCCCCTCTCCTGCGCTAAGGACCGCGTCATCCTGGTCGGAGACCACAAGCAGCTCCCTCACGTTCTGGAGCAGAAACTGGAACGCGAACTCGAACGGACCGGGAAGGTCGCCGACACCGCGCTCCTGCGCACCAGCCTCTTCCAACGATGGTTCGACAAGTTCAAGGACAAGGTCGCCCCGATTCGGACGATCACCCTCGACGAGCAGTTCCGGATGCATCCGACGCTCGGAGCCTTCGTCAGCCGCGTGTTCTACGAACCGGAATCGGCATTGCAGTCGCACGAATCGACCCGTGCGCTCATGCATGACTTCGACGCCTACCGCGGAAAAGTCGCGGGTTGGATCGACGTTCCCAACGACGGGTCGGAGACCCGGCTCAAGCACAGCTTCATGCGTCCGCGGGAAGCGCGCCGAGTCGTCCAGGAGCTGAATGCACTGGCCGAGGCGGACGCCGAGCGCAAGTTGAGCTTCGGCATCATCTCGTACTACAAGTCCCAAGTCGCGGAGATTCAGAAGGCGCTGCTCGATGCACAGCTCCTCGTACCCCATGATGACGAGGACGAGATCAGGCTCATACCGTCGATGCAGTGGACCGATGAGGAGCGGCCCCGGCCCCGACTCAAGGTCGGCACCATCGATGCGTTCCAGGGCATGGAGTTCGACGTCGTCCTCTTGTCGGTCACCCGCTCCAGCGTCCCCGACGACGCGATCGAAGACCCATTGGGGAAGCGCCGCTACGGGCACCTGACCAGCGAGCAGCGCATGTGCGTCGCGATGAGCCGCCAACGCCGCCTGCTGATCGCGGTCGGCGACGCCGAGATGGCGAACCGGGCGAGCGCCCCGGTCGACCCGGCCGATCGGCGCCGATCACTCGTCGAAGGGCTCGTGGCCTTCCGGGAACTGTGCGAGGGCCCCGATGGCGCCGGCATTCGACACTGACACCCCGGTCCTGGTCCCCGACCGCATCGACTACCGCGGCAGGCGCCGCTGGGTGCTCTGGCCCGTGCTGCAGTACCGGGTCGTGACGCCGCTGATCCACGACCCCTCCGTGAATCCGTTCCAACGGGCGATCCTCGGACTCGCCCGGGCCGGCCTGCGCGATCTGGACGAATTCGCGTCGCACCTGGCCCTCGAACCGGAATTCGCCCTGCTGGTGAAAGACGAGCTCAGGACCCTGCGCTACCTCGACGAGCACGGGGGGATCACCCCGAAGGGCTTGGCAGCACTCGACGACGGGTTCCTCGATCCACAACGAGTGGTCGTCACCCACGTCTACCAGGATCCTTTCACCGGCGTGCTGTGGCCCGCGGCAGTACCGTCACCGCTCCTGGTCGGCGCGAGATGGGTATCGCGGGAACGCGCCGAAGTGGAACTGGCGAGCGCCGGCAGGTCGACGCCGATCACGCCGATCGCGGTGCCGGTGCCGCCGGGCACGGTATTCGAGACACCGTCGGCCGAGGAGATCATCGAGGCCGTATCACTCGGCAGCCGGACGGCCACACGCGGAACAGGAGAAGGCCAGTGGCACCGGAGGGCGCCGCAACGGGTCGCCTCCCGCGTCTCCCTGGTCACCACCGGGCAACCGGTCTACGCACCGGTCGCGGTGGTGCTGGTGTCGGGCAAGGACGATGGCGGGGACGCCGGCGCTTCGACCTGGTTGGCCTTCAGCCCCTTCAGCGGCAAGTCGAGTCAGATGCTGCGGCACCTGATCGTCTCCCGCGGCGACGAGTTCGCCCCACTTCGGCGCACGGTCGAGCGCTTGATGAACCGCCCGCTCGAAGCGTTCTTCGCAGAGTTCGAGAAACTGAGCGACCAGTTGCAGCAGCAGTATGAGGAGCGCTTCGAGCAGTGGTTCGGGTCCTCGATTCGAGAACACCGACGACTCGTGGAACTGCTCACCGTCCTGGAGCGGCATTGCACGCTGGCTCGGAGACCCGGGCCTCAGTCGTCTCAAGCAGGGATCGCGGCCACGGCGGCTTGGCAGATCCAGGAGCTGCTGCTCCGCCAGATGGTCCTCGACCATCCCGCCCGGTTCCCGGTGCGTGGACAAGAAGAGCTCAATGATTGGCAGCAGCTCCTCAACGTTTGCCGACACCTCGAATTGGGCCCCAGAGAGTATCGGTGCATCAAAACCAAGAACGAGTCGCGGCTCAAGTTGGCATTGCGGCACCCCCATAAGTCGAATGTTCCGGAACTACTCGCGGCCCTCGTGATCTCCGCTGCCGAGCATGGGCAAACGCACCCGTTCAGGGGCCTCGCCGCCCGAAGGCCCAACCTCCTGACGGATCTGACGGTCGCTTCGAAGATCCGCAACGAAGCAGCGCACGGCTCTCAGGGCCTGATCCACATCGAGCAACTCGAACTCTCTCGTCGTCTCGCCATCGAGACCGCCGCGGCATTCCTGCGAGTGCCCGTACCGAAAGACGCCCTCACCACCGATTGAAGGGAAGCCACTTGAGCCCGAGGAACAGCCGCAACCAACAGCGGAAGAACGTCCCCGCCCAGCAGGCCAAGGGAAAATCCGCGGCCAGGAAAGACCGTGCGGCCGATGTCGCGGCGGCGGTGGACCGGTCTGGAGACGACAGCGCGGCCAGAAAAGCCGCCGACGGCGAGGGCGTGCCACTCCCACCCGCTGCGGAGGCCGATGCCCCGGGAAGGGCAGCAGAACTGGCGGCGCAAGAAGAGCGCCTGCTCCAAGCGCTCGACGGCCTGAAAGCTCAGGAGGAGCTCTACCGGAAGTCGGCCGAACGCGCGAAGGAGCGCGAGGAGACGGCGAACGAGCGTCTCCGGGATGCCGAGGCCGCGCTCGACGAGAACCGAAGCGAACGTGACTTTCTCGCAAACGAACGACAGAAGCTCGAGGTGAAAGCGGCGTCACTGCGAGAACAGGCGAGCGCCCTCGACGAACTCGAGCGCAGCCTCATCCAGCGCGAGTCCGAGGCCGACTCGGGATTCCCGGCCCGTCGCGCCGCCGCGGAGCAGGCGCTCCAGCGGCAATTGGAGGAAGCGCGGCAGATCGGCGAGGCGGCGATCGAATCGCGGAGGAAGGCCTTGGACGCCGAGTTGGCATCGTCAGCCGAAACGGCGGATCGAAGGGCCAAGTCCCTCGATACGGAACGGGCCGAACTCGACGAGCGCCAGCGAAACTTCGATGACGAGCGGGCGGCTCTCCACCGCGACAAGGTGATGGTGGACCGGCGAAAGCAGGACCTCGACCAGGAGGTTCAAGCGCTCGCGGCTGTCGCCCTGCGGCGGCTGGAGAATGAACTGATCATCAAGGAGGAGGATGCCGTCGCGGCGACCACCATCCTGAAGGAGCAGTCGACGGAGCTCACAGAGCTGCGCAACAGGTGGGCGTCCGTCGGCGTCTCCGATCCGCGGCAACTCCTGAAGGACCTCGCAGCGGCCCGAGACCAGGTCCAGGAGCTCCGCGACGAGCTCGAATCTCGCCCCGACGAGGCTTCGGCCACGCAGCTCGAGGCGCTCCGGCAGCAGAACCGGGCGCTCAATGCCGAGCGCGAGCGACTCGCCTACGAGTTGCAGGTCGAGCACGGCCGAATACTCTCCGATCGGATCAGCGCCATGCGAGTCAAGCAGCTCGCGGACGCAGAACAGCAGTATGCGGTCATGGGCCGGGGCTATGAGCAGCGCATCGCCGAACTCAGCGGGACCCTGAAGGAGGTCGTCGAAGGGCGGCCCGACCCGACCGAGCCGCTGTTCCCCAACTGCGTCGCCTTCGACGAGGACCCCTGGCTCCAGGGGCGGGGCAGGCTCGTCGACGACCAGACTCCCGACCTGCACGAGCTCGCGTGCAATCTTCAGGCTGCGATGTTCTCGAAATCGGAGCGGGCCTACCGCCTGGACGACGTGTGCGCCGTACTCGGCGGAATGGCGATGAGCCACCTGCACCTGCTCGAAGGAATGAGCGGCATCGGAAAGACTTCGCTTCCGAAGGCGCTCGCCACCGCGCTCGGCACCGCATGCGAGGTGATCGAGGTACAGGCGGGATGGCGGGACAAGCACGACCTCTTCGGCCACTACAACACCTTCGAGCGCCGGTTCCAGGAGGAACCGTTCCTGCTCGCGCTGTACAAGGCGCAGACGCCGAGGTACGCCGACCGCCCCTTCTTCATCGTCCTCGACGAGATGAACCTCTCACGGCCGGAGCAGTACTTCTCGATGCTGCTGTCGAAACTGGAGAACAACCAGGGTCACGGCGGCGAAAAGGAACCGATCAGGCTCGCGCCCGTCGGCAACGGACGCAAGCCCTCACTGATGGACGAGAACGGCACCGGGATCTTCCTGCCGGACAACGTGTGGTTCGTCGGCACCGCCAATCAGGACGAATCCACGCTCGGCTTCGCCGACAAGACCTACAACCGCTCCTTCGTCCTCGAACTTCCCGCGAAGCGGCCGTTCGTACCCGACAAGGGCCGCACAGAGCCCTATTCGGCGGGCGCCTTGGAACGCGCCTTCGAGCAGGCGAAAAAACTGCACGCAGTGGCATACCAAAGGGTCAAGTCGCTGCTCGACGCCCTGGAGGACGATCTGCATGAAGTCGCTCGGATTCATCTCGATCCCCGTGTGACCGCGCAGCTGGAGCGATTCGTGCCCGTTGCGGTCGCCGCCCGCGGGACCGAGGCCGTCAACGAGACCGGCCGCGGCCCGTTCAAGATCAAGAACGAGACCGTCGACCCCGTGGCGCTCGCGGCAGACCAGTTCATCGCGAGCAAGGTGCTCCACCAGCTGCGAAGCCGATTCGAAGTGACGACCGAAGGCTTGCACCACCTTGAATCGGCACTTGTCGCGTACTGGCCGGATCGATTCGAAGGGACGACCCCGGACCGTTGCCTTCGAGTCTTCTCCGACGAGCACCGCCGGAGGCATGCATGAACGGAGACGTCGCCAACGCCGAACCGTCTGCGGTGGTCATGGCGAGCATCGTGCATCTCCACCGCCAAATCGCGCGTGCAGATGACGTTCAGGGCATCCTTGGCACCCCGCTGCTGGTCCCCGATGTCGCGGACCACGCGCGGCTCACACCGCTCGACACCGAGATCGTCCGGCTCCTTCCAGCACTGACCGCGGTATGCAGGCAGCCGCACGACCGCCTCGGGGTCGAACACGTCCTGCTGCGCGCGCCGCAGGCCCGGCGGGTGCCGGTAGAGGGACTGGTCCGGCTCGCGAGTCGCAGCGAGGACTGGGCCGGCGTGGAGTTCGACCGGGTCATACCGGAGCGCCTGCTGGCGATTCGATACACCGACGACTACGACTTCTATGAGAACCAGGTCGCCGCGCAGCTCGTCGACCGGCTGCGGCGGTATCTCGGCGGTCGCATCAGCGACCTCCGCTTGCTGATGCGGCACCTCGGCGACCTGAGCCGGTACGGAGCGGCCCTGGAGGGGAAGCAGTCCTATTGGAAGCGCCGACGCCTCTCGAACCTCCTGGCGGAAGCGGTCGAAGCCGCAAAGGACCAAGTCGGACCCGTGGCGACAACGCTGAAGACGTTGGAGGACCTGAACGGGAAGGTGAACCTCCTCCGATCGTCGCCGGTTTACGACCGTGCGAACCGCAGGGCGCCGATCGCATACCGGCTTCCTCGCACCAACCTGCTCACGGGGAACCACAAATATCACCGGACAGCGCTGCTCTGGGAAGCATGGGCACTCCGCGACGCCGACCAAGCGGCTCTGCTCAAGCAGCAACATCGCGACTTCGAACCCGCCTACAACACATACATTCTGGCCCTGGTGCTCCGGGCGTTCGGAGTTCTGGGGTTCGAGGCGGTGAACGGACCCCCTCCCGAAATCGGGAGACGAATCGAGCTCGTGGACGGTCACGAGTTCCATATTCGACTCCAGATCACAGCGGACGAACGGATCGAGGTGCGGCTAGGCAATGAGACGATCGCCGTGATAGTCCCGTTCAGCAGTGACATCACCGCGGGTCCCTCAGCGGCCCATGTCCAACAGGCGGTCGACGCGCTCCTGCGGAAGTACGGAGCCGGCTCCGTGTCCACGGTGATCGCTTATCCCGGCGACCGATCCGAACGCGCCTCGCTGCCGCAGAATCTGCAGGATCAGGTTCACTGGACCGGGAGGTTCTCGACGTTCAGGGGCACACCGCAGCGACTCCTCGGCGTAGTCCCTGTGTCCCCCTTGGAAATCGAAAGCGCAGAACGGATGGCGCGGTCGCTGCGGTGGATCCTGCACGCCACCCGGCTGCAGCAGTTGTTCCCTCCCCGGATCTCCGCGGAGCCCTGGCTCCAGCTCAAGCCAAGGTCTTGGCTGCGCCCGCAGGGTCAGGGTTGGATCCTGGCGAAGCCCTTGACTCCCGGCGAATCGGGTGAACTTCGTGACGAGATCCGAGCATTGTCCTCCGTGCATACCGCCCGATCCAGGTCCGCGCGTCCTGAGCCCGCCGAGGAGGTCATTGCTCGAGTCGACGCCGCCGAACAGTCGTTGCGGCTGATCAGCAACTGTCCACTGTGTCCTGGAACTGGGCCGGTGGCATTCGAGGCCCGCTCTAGCACCTACCACTGCCGATGCGAATGCGGCGCACAGTGGGGGACCCGAATCTGCGGCAGCTGCAAGGAAAGATTCCCCGTGCTCTGGACGAGCACGGTCATTGAATCCGGCGTCACGAATCTGGTGGACGGCGACACGATCGATGCGGCGCTCGGCAGCGAAGCGCTCGCCCTGCTCTGCCCGACCGTCGCGGACCGACCCCGCTTCAAATGCCCATGGTGCGGAATCTGCCAAGGCGCACCTGCATGCGATTGCAGCTGAGACCGACTCGAAGTTCAGGTTCCGATAGGTTTCGATGCCCCTTCCAGCTGCTCACACATCGGCCTGCTGGTCGATCGCGGCTTCGTAGAAGGCGTCAGCGAGTGCCACGATGACGGCGCTGATGCCGGGACCGTCGCTGAAGAAGTAGTCGGCCATGGTGTTGTGGGCCTCCTGGTTTTCGACCACTACCTCGGTGACGGCCGCTTGGAAGTCCTGGGATTCCATGAACTGCTTCTTCGAGTTCACCTTCGCCTGGTTGATCAGGTCAGGATGGTCGAGAAGCCGCTGTACGAGTCCTTGCACGAATTCCAGGACCTGCGACTGGGTGAACGACTCGGCGCCGAACAGGTCGTTCATCTTGTCGATGACGACCTGTAGTGCGACGTACTTCGGCTCCTTGCGGGCGCCCGTGCCGGCGGCGCCGATCCCCTTCAGCTCGCCGTTGCCCTTCCAGGAGATGTCGACCGCGGCTTGCTTGTTGTGCTTGACGCCGACGAGGACGACGTCGGAAAGGTCCACTTCCGCGGCCCACGACGTGTCTGCGATGACCTTCTCCAGCAGCCGCAGGAAGATCGACAGCATCTCCATGTACGGGTCGCCGTAGTCGATGATCTGGCTCATGAAGTCGTAGAGCCGGACGTAGGTGGCGATGTCCTTGCGGAACAGGTCGAGGGTGTTGAGGGTGACCTTGTCCTCGGCTTCGATCGCCGCCGCGTAGCGGCGGGCGAAGTCGTTCTTGGCCGGGCCGATCGCGGCCGAGAGCGCGTTGTTCCCCTTGCGGCCGAGCCACAGTTCGGCGACCTCGCGCACCTGCTCCGGCGTGTAGATCCCGGCCTGGGCGAGCTTGTTGGAGAGGTGGACGACGATGTAGGGGTCGGTCTCGGTCTCGAGGGTGGCGTTGGTGAAGTACGGCTCGAAGGCCGTCTGGATGTCTTCGGGCTTGTTGCGGAAGTCGATGACGAACGTCTTGCGCTTCTGCTCCCCGCCAGCGGTCCGGTACGTGCGGTTGAGACGCGAGAGCGTCTGCACGGCAGTGACTCCAGAGAGCTTCTTGTCGACATACATCGCCGACAGCAGCGGCTGGTCGAACCCGGTCTGGAACTTGTTGGCGACCAGCATGATCGTGTAGGTCGCGCCCTTGAAGGCGGCGGCCAGGTCTGAGCCCGCGCCGGGGTTCAGGTTGGCTTCGGTGAACTCGTCGTCCCGGCTGGGCTGCGGCCCCCAGTCCGGGGTCCACTCTTCGTCCTCTGCCATCGCCACCGAGCCGGAGAAAGCGACCAGGGTGCGGTAGTTGTACGAGGCGTCCTTGGCAGCCTGCTTCGCGATGTAGGCGTCGATCGATTTCTTGTACTTCACCGCGGCCTTGCGCGAGTCGGTCACGATCATCGCCTTCGCCTTACCGTCAAGCAGGTGGGCGACGTTGGCGTGGAAGTGCTCGACGATGATCTGCACTTTCTGGCTGATATTGGTCGGGTGCAGCTGCACCCATTTCATCAGCCCCTTCTTCGTCGCAGACTCCTCCACCAGGCCGCTGTCGCCGCTTTGGGCCCGGCCGGCGATCTTCAGCGCGGTGTCGTAGGTCTGGTAGCCCCTGAGCACGTCGAGGATGTAGCCCTCCTCGATCGCCTGCCGCATCGAGTAGAGGTGGAACTCGACCGGCTTGCCGTCAGATCCCTTGCGGCCGAAGAGCTCCAGGGTCTTGTTCTTCGGTGTCGCGGTGAACGCGAAGTAGGAGATGTTCTTTGACTCGGCTCGCTCGGTCATCTCCGCGGCCAGGACCGTCTCGACATCGACAGTGCCGCCGTCCTCGATCTCCTTGACCTCCTCGGCGGTCAGCACGGCCTTGAGCTTGGACGAGATCTGCCCGGACTGCGACGAGTGGGCTTCGTCGGCGATCACTGCGAATCGCTTGCCCTTCAAGCCCTTGTCGGCTCGGATCTCCTCAAGAGCGAACGGGAAGGTCTGCACGGTCACCGCGATGATCAGCTCGCCGTTCTGCAAGGCGGTCGCAAGCAACTTGGATTTCGACTTCGCGCCCGCCTTGCGGACGTCTTCTGGGCTGATCGTGGCCACGATCTTCGCCGACCCGTCGATCTGCCGGATCGCGTCCTGGAGCTGCCCGTCGAGCACGGAGCGGTCGACGACCACGATCACCGAGTCGAAGACCTTCTCGTCGTTCACGTGCAGCCGGGCCATCCGGTGGGCGGTCCAAGCGATGGTGTTCGTCTTCCCCGAGCCTGCGGAGTGCTCGATCAAGTAGCGGTGCCCCACCCCTTCCTCGCGCACTGCGGCCACGAGGTTCGTCACGGCCTCCCACTGGTGGAATCTGGGGAAGAGCATGCTCGTACGCCGGACGGAGGTGCCGGTGGCGACGTCCCACTCCTCCTTGGTCTCCACGATCATCAGCCGGCCGACGATGTGGAGCCAGGCGTGCTTCTCCCACACCCGTTCCCACAGGTACGCCGTCGACGACCGCCCGTCGGTGCCGGGCGGGTTCCCCTCGCCATTGTCGTGACCGGTGTCGAACGGCAGGAAGTGCGTCTTCTCGCCCTCGAGCTTGGTCGTCATCGCGGCGAGGTCGTTGGAGACCGCGAAGTGCACCAGCGCCCGATGCCCGAACGACAGCAGCGGCTCCACCCGCCCGTTCGTCATCGGGTGCCGGTCCTTGCGGTACTGGTTGATCGCTTCTTTGAGGGACTGGGTGAAGTCGGTCTTCAACTCGACGGTGGCGACGGGAAGTCCGTTGACGAAGAAGACCAGGTCGATGCTGCGCTTGTCCGCGGTGGAGAAGTGCACCTGCCGCATCACCCTCACCCGCATGGTCCCGTATTGGGCGACGGTGGTCGCGTTCAGGCTGGTCTCGGGCTGGAACTGCGCCATCTTCAACCGGCCGCCGCCGATGTACTGCACTCCGTTGCGGAGGATGTTCAGGGTTCCGCCACCGTGTTCGAGGGGCTTGTCAAGCGCTGTGGTCAGCACGTCGAGGAACTTCGCCTGCGATCCTGCGGCCCTCAACGCCTTCGCGTACGCCGTCGGCTGGGTCTCCTCCAGCCATGCGAAGAGGTCCTCGGGGAAGAGCGCCCGTTCCTGGTCATACTCGGCGTCATTCGCCGAGTACAGCCACCCATGGGCGGCAAGGTACTCGCAGATTTCGGATTCGAAGACGATCTCGTTGTGATCAGCCATCTTCAGATGACTCCTCGATCGCCTCTGCGAGCATGCTCTCCTGCCACTCACCGTATGTCGTCGCCGTGCCGTCGACCTTCCATTCCGTTCGACCGTTCGAGGCCCGGCCCGACACCGTTGCCGAAGCGGCGCTTGGGCTCGCAAATACGTAGTCGTGGCTGAACGTCATCGACAGGCCGTCCGAGGCGAGCACAAGCGTTCCGTCATCCTCCAACTGCAACCGCAGCTTCTTGTAGCTGTGGTCGCCCGCCATCCATTCGCGGCGAGCCTGCGAGCCTTCACGCACGATGAACTCGCCATCGATCTCCTGAGCCGTGGCATCAACGGCGGCCCGCTTGCTGATCATGCGAAATACCGGTGATGCCTCAGGGGTGATGTCGTCACTGGTCGACGACGCGACTGACGGAGCCTTGGTGGACCGAAGCAGATTAATGCCCAAGACCGGGAGTACGATCTTCGCCTGGTCGATGAAGTACTCCATGTCAGATCGATCCGCCTCGGGCAGCGCTACAGGCGGAGGGTTGTTGCCGTTCGCAAGCTTGGCTCGACCCGCCGCAGCGGCGAGCACGATCAGACGGGACTCCAGGTATCTCGCGTGAGCCTTGGTGAGGTTCATGTCCTTGCTGGTCAGGACGACCGCACGGTTCCAGAAGTCCTTCCCGCCGTTCGTCTCGGGCCGCGCATGCTGCACGAGTCGCTTGGCGACATCATCGCTCTCACCGATGTAGGCGATCGTGCCGCCAGGACTGGCCGGGTCCTCGCCGAGGAGCAGGTAGATCCCTGTCTTCCGCGACTCCTCCCGCTTCACCAGGGCCGGCAGATCGGTCCGAGGACCGGCGATCAGTTGGCCTGTCCAGTTCATGATCTCGGCGGTCACCAGACCACCCGACGTGCCGTCCACCAGGAACAGCCGCACCGATTTGCCGCCCATCAGACCATCTCCTGCACGTCGATCTGCCCCGTCACCGCCGCCGTGATCAACGCCGAACGACGCTCACGGGCGAGTCCGATGAACCGCTCGGTCTCCGCAATCAGCGCGCTGATCTTCGTGGTTTCCTCGTCAAGAGCCTCAACTGCTCGACGCTGCTCGACCACTGGTGGCACTGGAACAGGCAGGTTCCCGAGAGTCCACTTGTTGGTGCCTGCCAAATTAGTCGTCTGCTTTGCAGTCGTGCGAAAGTACGTGCGAGCAATTGGGCCGTCCAGCCAGTACACCAAGAATTCAGGGTCGAGCACTTCACTCGGCCTCACAGCAAAGATATGGTTCTGGTGCAACATGTTCGGCACCTCGCCGCGCCAGAGCGCTCCCCGGCCGAGTTTGTCGATGTCTCCCCCCTCGGTCATAAGGACATCTCCAGGCTGGAGCATCGACGCCGCGGCCCGTTCAAGCGGTACCCGGACACTCTTAATCTCTCGCAGGTCCATGTACCCGACTTGGACGTTTGCCACCCGCAAGTACGGCCACTCTGGGGCGGCGGGATCACCTTCACCGTTCAGCGTGACCCCAGTCTGAACAGTGGAAACGTGTTTCAGTCTTGTCATGCCCCCAAGCGACTCCATAAGGGCTGCAAGTACAGCTATTCGCCGTTCGCGGAGCAGCTCGATCAGGCGCATCTGCTCCTCAATGAGCGTGTCGATGCGGGCGGTCTCGCGATCGAGGTAGGAAGCGATCGTGTGCTGCTCCTCCAGAGAAGGCACGGGGATAGGGGTCTCTGCAAGTGGTCCTAGATTGAGTGCGCGGAACGTTGCGCCGCCGATCGACGTCTCCCAGAAATCCACAGACGTCTGCGACTGGAGAGCCCAGACAATGTAACGCGCGTGAACATCAGATTGCACTGCTACCCGCGCGGTTCCCTGGGTGAGATTGGCACCATTGAGTTCCTCGGGCACAACCATCGTCTTGCCAAAGGACGGGCCGATCGACATCACAACATCTCCCGGCTTGAGCGAGGATCGTGCGTAAGCGGCTCCGGTTTCCGGGCTAGTTGTGCGGAGCGCATCTGGATCGACTCCTCGATGGCCGTCCATATCGACCGGTCGGATGTATCGGACGCCGCCGGCCACGTCTTCGCCAGCCTGGACTATTCCGTAGGTTATTGGTCGGGCCGGGTCAACCAGGCGCTTGAGCGGCACGGTCGCCATCACTGTCCGACCTCCCGCAATAGGTCGAGGATCTTAGCGACCTGCTTTTCCAGGTCAGCGTCGATTTCCGTGAGCGGACGGGGCGGGACGTATTTGTAGAAGTGGCGGGTGAAGGGGATCTCGTAACCGGTCTTGACCTTGGCCCAGTCAATCCAGGCGTCGGGCACGTGGGGCTTCACCTCGGCATCGAAGTACCCCTGGATGACCTCGTCCTTGCCAGCCGCTCCGGCGGTCGAGCCATCGTAAGTGAACGAGACGTTCTCGGTGTCGCGCTTCTTCGTGTCCGGCTTGGGCTTGCCCTTCCGGTCAACGACTGGCTTGCCGGATTCGTCGAGCAGAGGGCGTTCCACAGTGATAGTCCAGTAGCCGAACTCGTCGTTGCGCAGCACCTTCGAGAAGTCCGGGTCGGCGTCGGTGAAATCGGCATACAACCTCACCACCTTGGCGCGGTCGTTCTCGCCCAGCTCACGGTTCTTGGATCCGAGACTCTTACGCATCTTGGTCCAGAACGAAGTGCCGTCGATGAGCTGGACCAAGCCCCTACGTTCGGGATGTTTGGCGTTGTCGAGGATCCAGATGTAGGTGGCAATGCCGGTGTTGAAGAACATGTTCGTCGGCAGCGCGACGATGGCATCCACGAGGTCGTTCTCCAGCAGCCACTTGCGGATGTTGGAGGGACCGGACTCGGCGGCACCGTTGAAAAGCGGCGAACCGTTCATCACGATGCCTGTCCGGCCGCCACCGTCCTCCGGTGCCCGCATCTTGTGGGCCAGGTGGAGGAGGAACAACATCTGCCCGTCCGAGGTTGACGGGAGGCCGGGAGCAAATCGGCCGTAAGGGCCGGCCTGATCCCGCTCTGCCGTGACAGCTTTGGCGTACTGCTTCCAGTCGACGCCATAAGGCGGATTGGACATGCAGTAGTCGAACTGGCGACCCTTGAACGCGTCATCGGTAAGCGTGTTACCGAAAGCGATGTTGGTCGCATCGTGCCCCTTGGCCAGCAGGTCGGATTTACAGATTGCATACGACTGCGGGTTGTACTCCTGGCCGTATAGGCTCAGTCTCGCATCGGGGTTGCCCGCAAGCAGGTGCTCCTCTGCCAGAGTGAGCATGCCGCCGGTGCCGGCGGTGGGGTCGTACAGCGTGCGGACAATGCCTCGCTCGGTCAGCTCGACGTCCAGGTCGGCGAAGAGCAAGTCGACCAGCAGGCGGATCGCATCGCGTGGGGTGTAGTGGTCACCGGAGGTCTCGTTCGCGGCCTCGTTGAACTTGCGGATGATGTATTCGAATGCATCGCCCATGTCGGCGTTGGAGACGACGTCCGGATGCAGGTCGACGGCCTTGAATGACGTGACGACCTCGCGCAGGAGCTCGGCCTTCTCCAGGGCGAGGATCTGCTTCTTGAAGTCAAAGTACTCGAACACGTCGACATCGGGCGAGAACCGGTCGATGTAGTCGGCGAGGTTGTCCGCCAGCCCGTCGGCGTCGGCCAGCAGGTTCTCGAAGGAGTAGTTCGAGGTGTTGTAGAAGGGCCTGCCGGTCGCCTTCTTGACCTCGATCTTGAGCCGGTTGGGGTTGTCGTGCTTCGCGGCTAGTTCGCGTACCGTCTCGCGGTCGGGTTCGAGGATGCAGTCGAGACGTCGCAGGATCGTGAGCGGGAGGATCACGTTGCCGTACTGGTTCGGGCGGTATGGGCCCCGAAGTTGATCGGCGATCGACCAGATGAAGCTACCGAGGGCGCTCACATTGCTCCTTACAAGGATCATTCGACGACAGAGACTGGACTTCCAGCGTAAGCCCATGCCCGTCTTCCGAACCGGCACCGGTGCACGCGACTCGGCGGCAGGTGCGTGAAGAGACATCCTCGCGCATTGCGGCGCTTCGCGCGCGCCCGGCTGATGACCGCGCCCGGCTCAACCCGAGCCTTTCGGGCGGCCGTCGATCCATTGCCCGCCGCGGAGCGGACCTGGAGGATGCGAGCCTTACTGGCGACCGCCGCGGGTGCATTTCGTCCACGTCGTCGGCACTCCGTTCTTGGCAGGCTGCAAAACGCGCAGGTTCCGAGCGCCGCAGGTCAGTCAGGCTCGAGGCGACCGACGGACACTCATGTGATCTGAGACGCAGCGTTGGGAGCCGAAGCCGCGCAACTGAACTCAGCGCCAGTCGGATTTCCGACAGCATCCGACACGCGTACGATGCGCCAGATGATCTTGTAATGAACCGCTCACGATCTCTACAATTTCTGCCCATGACGGAAAGCGACGACGCGATTCCAGGCCCACCCCCACTCATGGAGCTGGCTCGTCAGCTCATCTCAGAGCGGACCCGACCGAGGGATTACTACCCGCGAGGGTACGAGAAGACCGAGATCCCGCGCGACATCTGCTCGCCGAAAACCCTGGGCCGCTTGGAATCAGGCCGGTATCGCGGGATCAAACTCGGCACCGTGCTCGCGCTGGCGAACTTCTACCGGACCCCGCCCGCGCTCACCGACCACATGGCGAACCTCGTGAAGGCGGCGAGGGCAAACGACTGGTGCAGCGAGTATGCGAGCGCCTTGGACGACAACGGCTGGTTCTACCAGCAGTGCGAGGACAATGCCACTTACATGGCGTTCCACTCGTTCTCCCTGTTCCCTTCGCTCATCCAGGGTCCCGCCTACGCCAGGAGGATCCGAGCTACCACGAAGGTCGACTTCGACGCGGAGCCCGACTGGGACAGCGGCATCAAGTTCCGGCAGCAACGGCGCGAACGTTGGATCGTGTCAAAGCGCCCCGCGCTCATCATCATGGGCGAGGCCGCGTTGACCATCAATCTCGGCCCGGAGAGGGACGAGATCCTGGCAGACCTACGAAAAACTGCCGCACTTCCATTCGCCGACATACGAGTGGTCCCCTTCTCCGCCGGCCCCTACGAACTGCAAACCTGGGAACTCAACTTGCTGGAGTACGACGGCGGTGAGGAGACCGTGATTCACGCCCAGTCGCCACGGGGTTCAGGGTTCGTCTCGGCAGACTCGACGCGAGGTAAGTTCTTCACCGGTGGCCTCAAGGTGGCATCAGGCCACTCGATTGAACTGGAGGACTTCCTGAAATGACCGAAATCGGGCCGTGGCGCAAGTCCAGCCGCAGCGCCAACAACCAGAACAACAACTGCGTCGAGGTGCGCCTCAACGGCGAGAACCCGCAGGTGTCCGACAGCAAGCTGGCCGACGACCGTCCCATCCTCACTGTCAGCGCGAGCAGCTACAACGGCTTGCTCGCCTGGGTGAAGGACTCCCCCGCACAGTCGTGAGTCCATCGGCCCGGCGTGGAGGCCAGCGGTCCGAGGATTCACCCGACACAGCACCACTGATCGCGACGGCGGCGGAGCCCGAGAGCCCGCCGCCCGTCGCCTCTCCCAGCACCCCGAGGAGCGCCATGAACCAGCCGGTCCGCGAGCACCCCCTCAAGGGGCAGTTCGACACCGCCACCGCGCGCTGGGAGCGTCCCGATGCCGATGACGGCACCCTCGGTGAACTTGAGATCGGTTTCGCCGCAAACGGACTCGTCGCGATGCGCCGGGCCGACGACGCCGAGGGCACGATCCTGATCTACACCCCCGAAGAGTGGGAAGCGTTCGTCGGCGGCGTCCGCGACGGCGAGTTGGACCTGAGGGTCCTCGTCGAGGACGCCCGGAACGCCGCAGACTCGAAGTAGCGCGCGTTCTCTTCCGAACTGCTCTCGGGACAATTCGCATGGACATTCTGTCCCCCACCTCTTGGCCGTTCCAGCTGGCGATCCGGCACGGCTGACCGACTCGCCTGCCAGTTTTCATCGTTGTGTCATCGTTTTCGCTGCTCTTAGGCTTGTCGCAACATCCAGTCGACAACGACTGGAGTCCACAAGCGATTCACCTATGGCAGCTGGGAGCGACGCGATGACACGAGGGCAGCGACCGCCGCTAGAACCCGGCCGAGTCCTGGGCCAGTTCGTCAACGCCTCCGGAACGACCTTCGTGCTGCGCGCCAGCGCGGGCGGGCACCGTATCGGGGTTCGCCTGCATCACGACGAGGGCCCGGAGATCGCGATCGTGTGCCTGCCATTCGACCCGTCCACCCGGCTCATCCGCTGGCAGGGGCTGCTGTGGTCGTCGAATCCGGCCGAATGGAGGCAAGAGGTCAAGCACCTGGCCTTCGCGGCCATCGATGCGCTGCTCGGCGGATTCCAGGAGCGGCCCGGGGACGAGGTCCAGCGGTGAAGGACTTCTCCGACCTCCTTGCGCGCAGCGTCTTCGCGCTGCGGCTCGACCCTTCGGACACTGCCGTCGATGGTGGGGACGGCGATCCCGGGAGCGGCGGCGTGCTGGCCGCTTCCACCGGCGCGGCCGCGGCCGAGGCGGTTCCTCCCGATGCCGCGGCCGCGCCGGATCTACGAGAAGGCGGCTATCGCGCCGTCGTCTTCCATCAGCATCGATCCGACACCGTCGACGGCCCGGACTTGGTGGGGTCCGGGCGGCCCGTCACGGTGTCATGCTGCCTGTGCCCCGGCGCGTTCCGTTTCTCCGCCTCGGGTTACGGGGAGATGGCGCGCCGGGTCGAGGCAGCCGGGTGGCATTACACGCCAGGGCTTCACCTCCACGAACGCGCCTGGTGTCCCGATTGCCGCCCGCACGCTGGGAAGGCCGTCGATTGAACGCTCGACACGATCGAACTGATCGCCTCCCGGCGGGGCCGGCCGCCACACGCATCACTGATCCAGTGCGGCGGCCGGTCCTTTCCTCCTGGAGGGTCGCACTGGGGTGCATCGAGATCGACGGCCTGGTGGTAGAGCTGGCGTGGTCGCGTTTGTCGGATACCGTGCTGGCGGACTTTCGCGATGGCGTGGCGCGTCGGATCGGGACAGCCGTGATCGGGTGCAGGGACGAGCCGGTGTTCGTGGCGCAGCCCGACCACCTCGACTGGTTGGGTTACGAGAACCGAGCAGCTCGGATTCTCGAATTCGCGGTGGCGCTGTATCGGGAGGACCTCGGCCGTCAGGAGGCGTCCGATCCGTCGTGATCGCGGCGGGCCTCCTCGGCGATGTCCGCCAGGGAGCCGCGGCCGGGAACGTACCAGTAGAGGGTTCCTTGGATCGCTCGATCGCTCTTGCCGGTGGCCTCCCGCCAGATCTTGTTGGTCAAGCCGGTCGCCGTGTAGGCGAGTCCGTCGTGCTCCCATAGCAGGATCTTGGTCTTGCTCGGAATGTACTTGGCGAAGCGGCGGGTCTGGTCCGTGTTCAGCCAGTGGTTGACGAGCTTGCGTTCACGGGCGGTCAGCGCCCGGAACTCGAGTTTCGTGTCGGGCTCGATGGCCTCGTAGTTGTAGATCGTCTTCGCTGCAGTCTCGCTTCGGGGCTTCGTCACGTCACCGCGGTATTCAGGCGACAGGACCGGGGCCGGGCCGTCCGCGGCGAGGTGGTCGGCGGCGGCGAGCGCGAGTTCACGGCAGCGCTCGAAGCTGTTCGCGAGCGAGGCGGGGAAGTAGTTGACGTAGCGGCGGTCCGCTTCCGCGATGAGGAAGTCGAGGACGCGGTCAGTGGTCACCGAGACTTTGGAGAGCGTCTTGTCGACCCACTCGCGGCCGGGCCGCTCGATCGTCTCGTCCACGAGGTGACGCAGGACCACGTGTGCCACCAGATGGCCCAGGTTCTTCGCGAAGCCCTTGGCCCGCTTCTCGAGGCCGCTCTCTCGCTCGCTGATACGACGCTGAGTGCCCCTGTAGAGCCGAACGGTCCGCCAGACCCGGATCTCGCGGATCTTCGGGTGGAACAACTGGGAGTACCGGCCGCCCTGTTCGCGGAGCCAGAGCTTGTTGGGATCGCGGTGGACGTCGACGATGACATCCGTGGTCCTCGCCGCGGCGGCGAGCGCGTGCGCGGCCTCTTCGATGTCGCAGCCCTTGTCAGGGTCGATCTCGCGCTCGCCTCGCTTGACGATGTAGGTGAGGTTCATCGATCGGAAGTCGTCACGCAGGCGCTTCTGAGTGGGATCGAGGGCGGCGAAATCGCGCAGGTCGACCGCGTTCTGGGTGTTGTTGGTCTCGGTGACCCGCTCGGCGAAGCCGTTCTCCTCGAGTTGGACGGCGCGGATCCAGACGAGCGCGGAACCCGCGGTCTCGGGGTTCTCGCGGACGGCCCGGAAGATGGTGGACACGGTCTGGGCACCGTTGACGACCGAGGCCCCCTCCAGGAGGAGGTTCGCGGAGCCGGAGTATCGGAGCGCGCCGCGGCCGGACCGTTCGATGTTCTTGCAGAGCACGGTGATGCCGTTGTTGAAGTACCAGAAATTGTCGGGTTCGTTCACGAGGGTGTGGTGCAGGGATGCGTTGACATCACTGCCGTTGAGGGCGTCGCGGAGGTTCTTGTCGAACAGGCGATCCCGATGCTCGTCGTACCAGCTCGCAAGCTCCTCTGCCGAGACGCACCCGTAGTAGGCGAGGTAGGGCTCGGAGACGCAGGCGCTGTTCTCGAGGTGGACCTTGAGGTCGACCGGGCGGGTGTGCACACCGTCGGCGACGATGCGGTGGATCTCGGGGAGCCTCAGGTACTCGACGCGGGCGCAGTCGTGGACGCTGTTGAGCTCCGCGACGACGTCGGTGATGGGCCCGGCGGCTCGCTCGTCGATGTTCGCGGTGCCCATGAGGATCGGGACCAGCGTGACCTTGAAGCGGGGTTGGTCGACCACGAGGTCGATGTAGTCGACGAGTTCCTGGTACCTGGCGTTGAACTCCTCGTGGCGGCGGTCGGTAATCAGGCGCAGTCCGCGTTCGAGCTTGCCGGCCGCCTCGGCGTTCAGACTGGCCTTGCCGTCTTTGCTCCACTTGGCCTGGACGAGGTAGAGGTGCGCGGCGTCGAGGTCCCATGCGATCGCGTCGATGCCGTTGTCGTCCTTGCCGTCGATGACGCTCATCGCGGCGTCGGTCTCGGAGCACTTGGTGAGGTATTGGACGGCGAGCGCTGCGAGCGCCCTGCTGCGGCGAGCCTCAGCGAGGTTCTCCTCGGGCAGGTTCTTGATGTCCTCGATGTCGATATGCGGGACGAGGGCTTCATCGAGGTGTCGGCGTACGTGTTCGACATGGATGGGGTTGGCCGCCATAGGGATCATCCAGGGGTGAGGAGTGAAGAGAATTCATATCGTAGCAATCTGATGACGATCTGCAATCCTCCGAGCGGCATGCTGTCAGTCGGCCGAACAGACTTGTCGCGAACGCATTTGGCCTAGAAGCCATGCCCTACTTAGATACGGCCGCGTCAACGCAGCCCTCCTAGCAATGTTGTCCCCGCTGAGCATAGGTCGAGCAGAGAACAGCAACCCACTCGCCACAACCGTCACATCGGAGCAGCACGGTCTCCGCGCCCCAGAGTTGGGGAAGGACTGCAGCATGAGATAGGCCCGGACCAGATGGTCTGGGCCTATTCTCTTGTGCGGCCACGATTCCGGCGGTAGCCCTGCTGCACCGCGGGCGGGTGTCACGCCGGGTCGGGGTAGTCCCATTCGAGGTCGATGCGGGCCCAGGGCGCGATGGTGCGGATCGCGCTTTCGATGTCGCGCTCGAACTGTTTGGTCCACTCGCGGGCTCCGCGGACGATGATGGGGTCGGGCTCGCTGCGTGCGGTGACGGAGGGGGGTTCGTGGTGGACGCTCACCACCATCCACGACTCGATCCCGTGGTCCTTCATGAGGAGGTTCACCGCAGCCCCGATGCGGTCGGCTTCGTCCGGTGACTTGAGGCCGTCCACGTCGAGGTACAGGTGAATGTTCACTGACATGGCCGTCAGCCTAGAGGTCACCTGCAAGTGAGGGCGCGAAGGCGGGCAGCGGGCCCGGGCCACCTGGTCCGGGCCTTTTCGTGTCAGGTTTTCGGGTCGGCTCGGTATTCGACTACTACTTCGATCAGGCCGATGATGCGGTTGTTGAATTCGTCGAGTTCTTCGGCGGGGACCCAGAGTTCGAGGATGGTTTTGCCGCCGGCCTGCTGGACCGGGTAGCGCTCGGCGAACTCGCGGTCGATTTCGAAGCGGGTCACGTAGCCGACGCCGTCGCGGGGTGCGTTCCAGTCGCGGGCGATCTTGATCGCGTAGTCCTCGTTGAGGACCGGGTAGAAGATCGGCTGCTCCGGGAGCCTCGGCGGCCAGGCGGTCCAACCGGACTCGCGGACCAGCTCGAGCTCGGACGGGCCGCACGGGCGCCAGAGGGTCATGGTCTTGGAGTCGGTCATCGCGCAGGTTCCGTTCGGTGAGGGAGCGTTACGACTCTGACATATGCGGGACTTGGCGTGCATCCGGTTTGCTGGTGAGCTGGTTCTGCCTTGAGGGATGCCGTTGGGCCCGGACTATTAGGTCCGGGCCCTTCGGCGTTGTCTAGACCAGGCGTTCGGGCAGTTTGAGGGCCGAGTATGCCGGTCTTGGGGTTGAGGTGGGGATGGTGACGAGGTTGCGGATTCTGGTGTTGCGTTCTTTCAGGGCTTGTTCTGTTGTGGGGAAGAGTCCTGCCGCTCCCTCGTCGACCAGGGCCTGGTTCATCTCCACGAACTTCAGGGTGGTTTTTTCGTAGGCGGCGAGGGCTTCGGTGTGGTTTCGGTTGGTGGCGAGGGAATGGGCGAGCATGTAGGCGCCTACCAGGGCGAGGCTGGAGCCTTGGCCGGTCAGGAATGAGGGGGCGTACGCTGCGTCGCCGATGAGGGCGGCGCGGCCTTTGGTCCAGGTGGGCATGCGGATCTGGCCTACCGTGTCGCAGAACAGGTCGTCCGCCTCTCGCATGGCGTCGAGGATCTCCGGGACCTTCCAGCCGGCGCCTGAGAAGGCTTCTGCCACCAGGTTCGCTTGAGCTTCAGGGTCGCGGAGGGCGTCGAGGGGTGGTTCGGGCTGGTGGAAGTTCAGGAAGGCGTGCAGCTCGTCGTCCTTGCCGCCGGTGGCGTAGAGCGCCGCGGCCTTGCCGGGGACGTTCCACATCATGAGTTCGCGGGAGAGCCCGAACGTGTTGGGCATGCTGAACACGGCGAAGCAGTAGCCGAGGTGGCGGTGGAACCGCCCTTCGGGTCCGAACAGGAGCCTTCGGGTGTGCGAGTGCATGCCGTCGGCGCCGATCACCAGGTCGAAGGTGCGTCGGTCGCCGCTGCGGAAGGCGATGTCGACGCCGTGTTCGGACTGGTCGAGGGTGTCGATGGAGTCGTCGAACAGGAATTCCACGTCGTCGCGGACTGAGGTGTAGAGGATCGCGGTGAGGTCGCCGCGGCGCACTTCGAGGTCCCGTCCCTCGATGCTTCCGGCGATGGCGTGCGGGGCGACCGCTGCGATTTCGGCGCCGTCGGGGTCAAGGAAGGTGATCCGCTGCGAGTCGACGTGCGCGTCCCGCAGCCGCGGCAGTATCCCCATGCGCCTGGCGACCTCGATCGCGGTGCCGCGCACGTCGATCGGGTAGCCGCCGCCGCGCGGTGCGCCGGCCTTCTCCACCACCGTGACGGCGAATCCGTACCGGTGCAGCCAGTACGCCAGCGCGGGTCCGGCGATGCTGGCCCCCGAGATCAGGACCGTGCGTTCCGGCAGCTCGACAGGTGTCATGCCCGGACTCCTTTCTTCATGGCTCGGACGACGAGCAGTGACAGCGCGGCGATGACGCCGGCGGTGATGAAACCTGTGGTGAAGGCCGTCTCGGTCGGCAGGTCCGTCACGGGGTCGGTCCCCGCTCCGAGGATCACGCCGCCGAGCTGGGCGCCCAGGGCGACGCCGACCACGCGGGTCACGACGAGCAGGCTCGTGGCGATGCCGGTGTCCTTGGCGGCGACGGCGGTGGCGGTGCTGGCGAGCAGGGCCACGGCGCTGACGCTGACGGCGAAGCCGATCAGGGCCCTGGCGACGACCATCTGCCAGATCGCGTCGTGCTGCGACGCCAGGAAGAGGAGGGTGGCCGCCGTGACGACGGTGCCCGCGATGATCACCGCGCGCGGGCCGAAGCGCCGCGACGCGATTCCGGCGATCGTCCCGGCCACCACCCCGGCGATGGTCGCCGGCACCAGGAACAGTCCGATGTCGGACGAGCTCGCTCCGAATCCGTACTCGTCGGCCGGCGCCGAGAGCAGTTGCGGGACGAGGTAGACCGTCATCCCCAGGCCGAGGCTCATGAACAGGGTGACCAGGCACGAGCTCCACATGGCGGGTGTCGCCAGCATGCGCAGGTCGACCATGGGCGAGGAGACGCGGCGTTCGACGGCGACCCATCCGGCCGCGAGGGCGGCCACGGCCAGCGTGACGGCGCCGATCGCGAGGGGCGGCAGTCCGCCGCCGGTGATCGCCATGAAGCCGAGCACGAGCGCGACCAGTGTGCAGCTCAGCAGGATCACGCCGAGCCAGTCGATCCTGGAGTCCGATTCGGTGGGCGGATCGTCCGGCATCAGGCGGGACACGATGAGTGTCGTCGCGATGATCGCGATCGTGGGTATCGCGAACATCCAGTGTCGCGACAGTCCTTCCGCGATCGGGCCGGCGATCAGCATGCCGACCAGGCCGCCGCCGGTGAACAGTCCGCTGACGACTCCGACGGCCACCTGCGTCTGGCCCGGCGGGAGGTGCTTGCGCACCAGGATGAACGAGAGCGGCAGCGCGCCCACCATCGCGCCCTGGAGTATCTGTCCGAGCAGGAGCACGGGCAGGTTGGGCGCGAGGCTGGAGAGCAGGCCGCCGGCCGAGACGACTGCCATGAGGATGACGAGGACTCGCTTGCCGCCGTAGCGGTCGCCGAGTTTGCCCGCGATGGGCGCGACGACCGCACCGGTGATGAGCAGGGTGATGAAGATCAGTGAGCCTTGGGCGGGACCGATGCCCAGATCGCTCTGCAGCAGGGGGAGCGACGGTTCCACCACCGCTTGCAGCGTGCCGAGCGCGAGGGCGAGGGTGCCGAGGGCACCGATCGCGAGCTTCCCGATGCGGACCGGGGAATCCACGGTTACAGGCATGGACGTCCTTTTCGTCGGTGGTCGGTTTCCATGGATTTACACTACACCGTGCAGTGTAATTTGGTCGGCGTCCGCCTTCCGCGACCGACAGGGCGGTGTGCGCGAGGTCCGTTAGGATCTGCCTATGTCAACGGGGAAGACGCTGCGTGCGGGGTCCGCAGAGAAGCGGTCCGCCATCCTCTCGGCGGCTCGTGAGTTGTTCCTCACCGACGGCTTCGACCGGTCGAGCGTCGACGCGGTGGCCGCCCGCGCGGGGGTGTCCAAGCGGACGGTCTACGACTACTTCGGCGACAAGCGGACCCTGCTGCACGCGGTCTTCGACGCCGTGGGCCAGTCGCTGCTGGCCACGGTCCGGCGGACCCTCGACGACGCGCTCGACAGCGTCCCCGACGCCGCCGAGCTGGAGTCCTCCCTGGTCGCCTTCTCGATGCGGATCGCGACCGACATGCTCGACTCCGCGGAGTACACCACCCTGCAGCGGTTCGTCCGGACGGCGTCCGGCCACCTGCCGCAGCCGGACGACCGCGCCCTGACCAACGCGCCGGAAGAGGCCCTGGGCGAGCGGTTCGCCGCCCTCGCCGAGGCCGGACTGCTCGACGTCCCGGACGCGCGGCTCGCGGCCGACCACTTCATCGCGCTGACCTTCGGCGTCACGCTCAGCAGGCTCGGTTCCGCGAACGCCGCCAAGGACGACCGCGTCCGGCCGCTCATCGTCGCGGGCGTGCAAGCGTTCCTCCGGGCGTATCGGGCCGAGTGACGGCGGCCCTGCCGCGGGGCCTCTCGGCCGACTTGAATCCTTTCGGGGGCCAGGGCCTCTTATACGTGTGCCGGCGAGTGTCGGTGCCGGATATGGAGGTCGTCATGGTCGTGGGTATCGCGGTCGCCGTCGGAGTCGTGCTGGTCGGCCTGTGCGGCTATCACGTGGTTCGGAAGTGGAGGCGTGCGCGTGGCTGAGTGGGCCTGGCCGAGCGAGCGGCTGGTCGCCTCGGCCCAGCGCGGCGACGTGGACTCGATCACCGCGCTGGTGTCGGGTTCGCACCCGAACGTGCAGCGGTTCGCCCGCACGCTCTGCGCCACTCCCGAGGACGCGGAGGACGCGGCGCAGGAGGCGCTGATCATCCTCTACCGCAAGATCGGGATGCTGCGGGCGACCGGTGCGCTGGCGTCGTGGATGTTCCGCATCGTCCGCAACGAATGCCTGCGGCGCGCACGGCTGGTGCGGGCGAGCGAGCCGGTGCCGGACACGGCGGTGAGGTCGGCCGAGGAGGAAGCGCTGCAACGTCTCGAGGCCGGTGCGGTGGCGGCGGCGATCGCCGCGCTGCCGGACGACCAGCGTCGCGCGCTGATCATGCGCGATGTGCAGGGCTACAGCGGGCGCATGACCGCCGAGGCGCTCGGCGTCAGCACCGCCGCCATGAAGTCGCGCCTGCACCGCGCCCGCAGGACGGTGCAGGAATCGCTTCACTCGGCGTCGGACAGTGGAGGCCCTCATGGCGTCGAGAACTGACTTCGCGAGCGCTTCCCTGTCCCGTCACCTGGCTCGGGGCGTGATCGGCTTCGGCAGTCTGGTCGGCTCGATCGCGCTGGTCCCGGTCGTCGGTTGGTTCGGCTTGCTGCTCCTGCCGGTCGGGCTGCTGGCGTTGCGCGGGTGTCCGATGTGCTGGGCCGTCGGCCTGGCCCAGACCCTCTCGCGGGGCCGACTGCAGCGCGACTGCGACGACGGCCGGTGCCGGCTGAGCGTCGCGGGCCCTCGTGGCTGAGCAGGTCGTCGAACGACCGCCCTTGCACGGGCCTCGGCCCGGCTCACGCCTGTTTGGCGGCTTCGAAGCGGGTGGCTTTCAGGATCCTGCTGAAGGGCGTTCGGCGCACTGAGGTCAGGCCGGGGTTGTCGGTCAGGGCTTTGAAAGGGGCCCTCGGGAAGTCGTAGTTCAGGAGGCGGCCCCCTTCGCGGAGGACCCTTGCGATCTCTGCGCCGCCGGCCTCCGGGTCGCCCCAGTGGTGGGAGCTGAAGGTGGAGACGACCAGGTCGAACTTGTCGTCCTCGAACGGGAGCGCCGCGACGTCGGCCGCGTGGAGTTCGATCCGGTCGTCCAGGTTCCTCCTGGCGTGGTCGACCATGTCGGGGGCCAGGTCGACGCCGGCCAGGTGGAGGTCGGGGCGGAGGCGGCTCAGTTCACGCAGGAGGATGCCGGGGCCGGTGCCCACGTCGAGGACGGTCGCGCCCTGGGGTGCGGACGCGGCGACGTCCTTGGCGATCTTGCGGTAGACGGGCTTCATCAGCAGGCGGGCCATCCGGTCGTACCGGTTGCTGTGGCGGCCCTCGATGGGGCGGTTGCCGTGGCTGTGGGAATGATCGTGCGGCATGGGTCCTCCAATGGTTGTATCGTACAACTTTTGATCCAGTCTACGATGATTGGTTGCAGGACACAACCGCGACTTTGGAGGAGCGGACATGAGCGCCGACGCCGAGCACTTGCACCATCTGCTCCTCGACCTGGTGCGGACGGCCGAGTTCGCGTTGATGGACCGGCTGTTCCCCGGCCAAGCGCTGTCGATGTCGCAGTTGTTCGCGATCCATGAGCTGGACCACAGCTCGGGGCTCTCGCAGCGGGAGCTCGCCGAGCGGCTCGGGCTGGAGAAGAGCAGCGTCAGCCGGCTCGTCGCCGACCTCGAGGCGGACGGGCTGCTGACGCGGGAGCGCGATCCCGACAATCGGCGGGTGTACCGACTGGAGGTCACCGCCGAGGGGCGGCGGCTCCACCGCGACGCCGCGCAGGTGCTGCACGAGCGCTACGAGCGCTGGGCCTCGGCCATGACGGCCGAGGAGCGCAAGGGCCTGGCCGTCGGCATTCCTGCGCTGCTGCGGGTCATGCGCGCCGACCGGGCCGAGGGCTGAGCGTCAGCCCACCAGGTCCTTCCAGAATTCGACGGTCGCCTGGGGGTCTCCGGTCAGGTGGTGCCGGGTCCGGCCGAACTCGTTCTCCACGTAGTCGACCAGGTCGGCGCCGTAGACGATGATGTCGGTCTGGTACATCGAGAGGATCGGGTGGCCCCAGTTCTCGCGGCCCGCGGGCAGGTAGCGGTGCGAGTAGATCGGGACCATGACCGGCACTCGGGCCAGGTGTTCTCGCGCTTCGGCCACGGCCGCTTCGGTTTCGGTGGGCCTGGGGCCCCAGGCGTCGTACCAGAACGTGCCCTGCTCGACGTCGAACAGGACGCCGTTCACGGGCCAGGCCAGCCGGGCGCGGAGGGCGTCGGGGTCCCCGTACCGCCAGTTGGGCCAATGGCCCTCTTCGCCGAGCGCACCGAGCGGGAGCCCGGCAGCGAGGAACGCGCGGTGGTCGTCGCCGAACTCGAATCCGAACTCGGACTCCACGTCCGCCAGCTCGTCGTCGGTCAATCCCGGGAGGACGGGGCACTCGCCGGTCTCGACGAGGAGCCGCGCGGCTCGGCGGCCCAGGCGGGCTCCCGCGTTCCTGGCCATGGCGAAGCTCCTTTTCAGTGGTCTGCCGACGGTCGTCGAGCGTAGTACGAGCCGGTGACGTGACGGGTTGCGACCGGCCCGTAATATTGCGGTTCGGTTCTCCTCTCCTTCAATGAGAACAGCGAGCTCCGTTGCCCTTAACCCCGTCGGCCGCCGGGCAGGCGTACTTGCCCGGCCTGATCCGCCATTTCGGCGGCACCCCAGGTGAAGGAGGCCAGTGATGACCGGCTACATCGTCGACCCGGAGCAGTTGCGCGCCCATGCGAGCAATCTGGAGCAGTTCAAGACCCGGTTCGAGGCGCTCAAGTCCGCCAGCGCCAACATCGCGCAGGACGACGAGGCGTACGGCCAGCTCTGCGGGTGGATCTCCGGGCTCCTGGAGGAGCGCCACCAGCGCCAGGACGGCCTGGTCGCCTATGTCGAGGAGAACATCGGACTGGCGGCCGAGAGCATGCGGGCGGCGGCCGACGCCTACGAGCAGTCCGACCACGACTCCTCGCTGACGTTCGACGAGATCACCGCCGAGATCGGGGGTTAGCGGCATGGGAGACGGTTCGCTGATCGCCGACGTCGAGTCGACTCGGCAGCCGTGGACGGGCTCCAGCCTGGCCGACGGCATCGAAGGCCTGGTCACCTCGATTCAGAGCGGCAACTGGGTGTCGGGGACGCTGGCCGGGGTCGGCCTGGGGCTCGA
Source organism: Glycomyces harbinensis (assembly GCF_900101745.1). Classification (GTDB taxonomy): domain Bacteria; phylum Actinomycetota; class Actinomycetes; order Mycobacteriales; family Micromonosporaceae; genus Glycomyces; species Glycomyces harbinensis. The sequence goes on from NZ_FNAD01000015.1 coordinate 83,185, forward strand.
AGCGGTCGGGACGGTCATGGACCCGTTCAGCGCCCTGCTCGCCAACGGGCTCGGCTGGGCGATGGAGTACTTCGAGCCCCTGCGGGAGATGCTCGACTGGCTGACCGGCAAACCGGACGTGGTCATGTCCCACGCCCAGACCTGGTACAACATGGCCGAGGAACTGCTCGCGATGTCCACCGACCTCGGGACGTCGGTCAACGGCGACGTCGACGAGTGGGTCGGCTCGGCCTCCGACGCCTACTACAACATGATGGGCCACAACGTCGAAGGGCTCGGCGGCCTGAGCGCGGTCGCCTCGGCGATCGGTTCGGCGACCGAAGGCGCGGGGGCGCTGGTGCAGCTGACGCGCGACCTCGTCCGGGACCTCATCGCGGACCTGGTGGCGCATGTCGTGGTGTGGGCGGTCGAGGCGATCTTCGTGGTGACCATCCCGGTGATCGCCTCGCAGATCGTGGCGGCCGTCGTCAAGTGGGTGGGCATCATCATGGAGCTCATCTCCTCGCTGATCACCAGTCTCGAAGCGCTCTCAGAACTCCTCAACGACTGAAGGCCGGCCCATGAGACGAACCCTCACACTCCTGCTGCTCATCGGCATCGGACTCGCCCTGCGCCGGGGCGGCGACGGCAAGCCCTCCCGGCCGGGCGACGGCGGCGACGGCGGTACGACCAGGCCGCCGAAGCGCCACGGCGACATCGACGCCGGTCAGGGGACCGGCAGCGCCCAGGACGCCGTCGACGCCGAGTTCCAGCAGGGCCGGGCCGGCACGAGCCGGACGGACTCCAGCCCCGCCAATCCGGACGACCGGTACACGGGCGGCGCGGTGCGTCCCCGGGCGAACGACTACGAGGGCCAGGACAAGTGGGCCGCGGAGGCCTACGAGCGCTTCCGGCAGAACGACGAGGACGTGGACGCCATCGCGGCGAACACCGGCCTCTCGCGCGAGGAGGTGCTGGCGGCCAAGAACAACGTCATGCGCGACGAGCACCCGATCCGCGACCCGTACGACGGCACCCTCAGGAACTCCCGCTTCGACGAGGACGCGGACATCGCCTCGGCGTGGAACCGCCTGCGGACCGGCAACCCCAACCCGCCGCACGAAAGCGACCTGGCCCTGCTCAACCATGAGGTCGCCGAGGCCCGATATTTCAGGGACAACCCCGGTGCCGAGTATGCTGAAGCGCATCAGGCCGCCAACGAGGCGTCGAACTGGGAGCAGTACGTGAGGGACGGGAACATCCCCTTCTCGCGCGAGGACTACACAGCGCCCAACAGCGGAAATTGACGGGAGCCTGTCGATGGCACTGAGCATGTTCGTCCTGAAGACCGCCGAGGACGAGGAGACCGTGACCTACGGGTACGGCGACGGCCCCGACGCGCTTTCCGGCACGGTCACGATCGAGAAGCGCTCGAGCACTCCCGTGGAGGAGGCGGCCCTGCCCGGGGACGCCAAGATCGCGCTGCGGGCGATCTTCAGGGGCAGGCGCACGGCCGGCGAATGGCCCCATCACTACACCTACGCGGCTTGACGGCGCGAGCGGGCGCCTAGGTCTCCGGTTCCGAACAGCGGAGCGCGGCTTCCAGTGCGTCGAGGGTGCCCGCCACCGGGCCGACGTACAGCATGCCGCTTCCGGCTCCCGCCAGTTCGGCATGTGCGGGCAGGAGTTCCGCCCAGGCCCTTCGCATCGCCGGTCGGTCGTCCAGTTCGATCGCCGCCAGGGCCACCAGGGCCCACATCGCCTCCTGCATGAGGTCCCTTGGCGGGTCCGGGATGCTCCTCAGTCGCTTCGCGGCCTGTTCGCGACGGCCTTCCGCGATCAGCAGCAGTGGACTCGTCCACGGCCGGTACGGTCCCCAGTCCTCGGATTCCCGGACGCGGATCGGACGGTCGCGGTTCACCTGGAGGCAGAGCACGGCCAGTGACGGCAGTCCCCGTTCCACACCCGGCATTCCCGAGCCTTCGAGATTCGCTGCGGCGGTTCGGTAAGCGGCTTCGACTGCGTCGAACGGCCCGCCGGTCGCCGCTGCGCGCATGGCCCGGTACCAGCCGGTGAAGACGCCGACCAGCGGGCGCCCGTGGCGTTCGGCCAGGCGGTCCGCCGCCTTCGCGTGTTCGTCGGCGCCTTCGAAATCGGCCAGGGCGCTTCGCGACTGGAGCCTGATGAGGTGGCCGAGGATCGCGAAAGCGGGCAGGCTGTGGCGGGTCGCGAGGTCGATCAGCTCCGCGCCGATCGCGTCGCGTTCGGGGGCGAGACCGGTTCGGTGGAAGGTCTGCATGTAGACGCCGTTGAGCGCGAACGCCAGCAGCGCGGGGTCCCCCAGGCGGCGGGCGATCCGCTCGGCCTCGGCGGCGGCTTCGGCCGCGTGCGGGCCGCCGTTCCCCCTGGATTCGAGCGCGACCACCGACAGGAGGCGTGTCCTGTCGGTGTCGTTGCCGTCCGGTTCGAGCGCTTTCAGTGCGCGCTCCGCGGCGGCCGCGATCTTCGCGGCCTGGGCGGGGTCGTCGGACCTGGTCCAGATCGCCGGGACGTCGTAGGCGCCGATCACGCGCGCCGTCAGCTCGGGGTCCGACGAGTCCGCTACGGCGGCGACGGCTTGGTACCGCTGTTCGCGTGCCGCTCCCAGTCCGGTCGGACCGGTCAGGGCCAGGCCGCGGAGCAGTCCGATCGTGGACTCCAGCCGCGCCGGGGCGCCGGCGGGCACCGCCTGGTCGAAGGCCGCGGCCGTCGCGTTCCACACGCGGTCGGCCGCGCTCTGGCCGGTGTCGGCCTGGCGGAGCAGGTCGGTCTCCAGGCGTTGGAGCTGCGGGCTCGGATCGAGGCCCAGTTCATCGAGCAGGTGCGCTCGGGCCCGGCGCAGGGCCGCGAGGGCCTCGCCTTGTCTGCCGTTGCGGTACAAGGCGAGTGCCAGCAGCCGCCAGGCCTCCTCGCGCCAGGGGTGTTCGGATGCCAGGCCTTCCAGGTCGGCTATCGCGGCTTCGGGGCGCCCGAGGTCCAGGAGGGCTCGTGCTCGCTGTTCGATCGCGTTCAAGCGCAGCTGGTCGAGCCGGTTTCGTTCCGTACGGGCCCAGGCCTCGTCGAAGTCGGCGTACGCCTCGCCTCGCCAGAGGGGCAGGACGGCGTCGAGGAGTTCGAGTGCCCTGGGCGGGGGCGCCTTGGCCGCTTCGTCGACGGCGTTCGCGAAGCGCCAGGCGTCGACGTCGTCCGGAGCCGCGCGCAGGGCGTAGCCCTGGCCTTCGGTGACCAGGAGTTTCGCGGGCTGCCGGGGCTCGCGGTCGGGTTCGAGCGCTCGGCGCAGGGCCGCCACGAAGGTGCGGACGGCGCTCAGCGAACCCGTCGAGTCCCCCCAGAGGTCGTCGACCAGGCGGTCGACCGGGACGACCCTGCCCCGCGCGGCCACCAGCCGTGCCAGGACCGCCCGGTGCCGCGGCCCCTTCAGGTTCAGCTCCGCGCCCGCCCCGTCCCAGGCGAGGACCGGCCCGAGCACCCCGAACTCCACTCGCACAGACCCCTCCGATCGCTCCCGGCCAACGTATCGCGCTCATCCGACGCTCATCGGCCCCTCGCAGACTCGGAGACCTCGACCGAATGAGAAGGAGCACCCGTGGACCTCGTGATTCCCGAATTCGACTACCAGCGCGTTCCCGTCGCCGACGGCGTGTCGCTCAATGCGGCCGTCGGGGGTTCGGGCAGCCCCGTCGTGCTGCTGCACGGTTTCCCCCAGACGCATCTGATGTGGCGCCATGTGGCCGCGGAATTGGCGGTCGACCACACCGTCATCGTCCCCGACCTTCGCGGATACGGGGCGAGCGACAAGCCCGGCGAGGATGCGGAGGCCTATGCGAAGCGCACGATGGCCGCCGACGTCGTCGCGCTCGCCGCGCGGCTCGGCCATGCGCGGTTCGCCCTCGCCGGGCACGATCGCGGCGCCCTGGTCGCCGTTCGCGCCGGTCTCGACCACCCCGGGGCGGTCACGCATCTGGCCGTGCTGGACGTGCTGCCGACGCTGGACATGTGGGAGATCCTGCACGGCGCCGACGCCGCGGTCGCGTTCCATCTGTATCTGATGGCCCAGCCGCCCGGTCTGCCCGAGCAGATGATCGGCGCCAGCGCGGACGCGTTCTTCGGGTTCTTCCTCGACGCCTGGACCCGCGACTGGGCGGCGATTCCCGCACCGGTGCGCGCGGAGTACCTGCGCGCTTCGCGCGAGGCGGTCGTCTCGATCGTGGCCGACTACCGCGCTTCGGCCGGTATCGACGTGGAGCACGACCGCGCCGACCGCGCGGCCGGGAATCGGCTGGCCATGCCCGTCACCGTCGTCCAGCAGGACTGGGGTTCGGTGCTCGGGTACGACGCCGAGAAGCTGTGGCGGGCCTGGGCGCCCGACCTCGACCACCGCACCACCGACGCCGGGCACTTCATGGCCGAGGAGGCGCCGGACGCGGTCGTCGGGGCGATGCGGTCGCTGCTCGCGAGGTGAGTCTGCGAAGGACTGAGTCGAACGGCGGGCTTCGACCCGTGCATCAACTGAACCAGGCGCGATACGCAGACCGCTTAGTCGCCGTATACCACAGCGGTGCGAATCGAGAAAGCACCTACTCGCCTTCACTGTCGGGCATCGTCCAAGGTCGACGCTTCGGTGTCCGCTATCCGACAGTTCGGAGATCCGATCGGGACCTTGAGAATGCGCGGCGAGCTGTGAAAATATCCTTAAGGGCATACACCTCTCTACTGCCCTGGGAAGTGGCACGATGGCTGGTCGGAGCGGTGATTGGCAACCTCGGAACACGCTCTCCCCCGAGCGGTCCGACGGTTGGATCGAGGCGCTCATCGAACGGCACCGGCGCAAGGCCAAACGGACGTATCGCCTGGGATTGAGCCTGCGCACGATAATGGTACTGTTCGCGCTGATGGCCGTACTGCCCGATTCGAGCCTGATCAAGTTCACCGACTACGCCGCCTTCTACGGTGCGGCCGTCACCATCGCCGGACTGCTCGGCGCACTGATGATCGTCGTGATCAGATCGCTGAAGATCACCGAGACGCTCGATCATCTTCACCAAGCGATCGACTACCTCCAAGAACGCGAGACCGCCCTTCTGGGCAGTGACAAATTGACCATGCGTCTCGCGCAAATGGAGATTCGCAAGGAGCTCGAAGCCCGAGAGGCCTCGCATCGCCGCGGCGTACTCGACGGACTCGACAACGTCGTCGACAGCTGGCGTGATCCCGGAGGTGTGAGCGAATGACCGCATTCGGCTGCATCGGCGTCATAGGCGGAGCGGGCTGGAATCCGCTGGTCGCCCAGGTTCAGGTCCTCACCGGGGGTGATGTCCTCCCCCTTCCCCGGGGCAGCCTCGTCTGCTGCGACTCCGACCGCTACTTCGATTCGCTTCCGCAGATCAGAGACCTCATAAGGACCAATCCCCAGTACCGGTACATCCTCACGACCGGCAGCTTCAACAAGATCCCCCGCCCCGTCTTCTACGACCTGTACTGCGACTTCGCCATGTCTGCGCACCGGAGTCCGAGCGAGATCCTGTTCTGCACGCAGACATTCGCCATGTCCGGCACCACCCTCAGAATCCTCCCGGTGTCCGACCACCTGCCGTTCTCAGTGGGAAACCTGAGCAGTCTGGAACTCGTGCCAACGCTTTTCGGCGCCGTCGAGAACTCGGGTCTCTGGTATTCCAAGAGCAACGTGAACTACGTCGATCCCTACGATCGGTTCGATGCCATGACCCGCGGCTCGGAGATGGCGTTCTGGTACTCCCCCGAAGGATTCATGTACCTTGCCCACCAGGCACTCTGCAATCGCGTCTATAGGACCCAGTCCCGCCGGATCATCGGTTTCTCGATCCAGGACCTCAAATCGGACGAATTCATCAAGCTCATATTCGTGTTCGATATTCTCGGCATCACGGTCCGTCTGATCTACGACGAAGATTTCACGCAGTTCACCGAGGACCAGGGACTCGCGGGATTCAAGATCTTCTCGAGAGCAGGGGCCTATTCCTTCCTCAAGATCGGGGACGAGCTCTGCTACAGTGACAACTCTTCCGTCGCAGACTCGATAACCGCCGGACAGGAAGAACTCCTGGGGCTGCTCTGCGTCCATGATTCGCTCGAGGCTTTCATGATGAAGTTCCAGCAGGTCATTCACAAACCCGACCGGGAACTGTGGCGACGGCGAGCGCGGAAGGCAAAGCGCCTCATAGAACGCTTCAACCCGTATCCGCTGGCGATGAAGCATGCCGTTCTGGATGATTTCGTCACGCAATGGAGAGCGATATGAAAACAGTGAAGATACTCGGCAAGACGAATTTGCGCTCGGCGCAGATAGCGCAATTGGACCGCATCTGCGACCTGCAAGTATTCGACTCGAATGTATTGAATCGTTCCATTGACGAGGTGCTGTCACGCGCCGCCCACGCGGAGATCGCCTTGATCAACGCGTTCACCCCCATCGACAGACGCGCGGTCGAGGAACTCTCCTCCCTGCGTTCGATCGTCTCCTGCTCGGCCGGGATCGACCATGTCGACCTCGCGGCCTGCCGTGACGCGGGCATCCGCGTCGACTGGTTCCCGGGGTACTGCGCGCAGACGCTGGCCGAGAAGACATTGGCGTACATCCTCATGGGTCTCAACAGGATCGTGCCGGCCATCCACAGCGTCCGCGCCGGGCATTGGGACTACCTGGCGTTCCAGGGTCGCGAGTCCCAGCAGCGGGTCGTCGCGATCCTCGGCTACGGCGCCACGGGAAGGATCGTGCGGCGGCTCTGCGAGTCGTTCGGTTTTATCGTGGAGACCGTGAACTCCAAGACGTCCTCGAACGACGTCCAGAGAATCCTGGCGCGCGCCGACATCGTCACGCTGCATCTGGCCCTCAACTCCAGGACGGAGCGCTATCTCCGGGAAGACACGCTGCGGCTGCTGAAGGACGACGTCGTGATCGTCAATACGGCCCGCGGCAACCTCATCAACGACCGGGACCTCGTGGAATTCCTGCTCGAGCACCCGGAAGCGACGGCCTTCCTCGACGTGCTCGCGACCGAGCCGATGCCGCCGAACAGCTCGTACCGGCAGCTCCAGAACGCGGTGGTGACCCCGCACATCGGGTGGAATTCCCGTGAATCGGACGAGCTCCTGGCCGATGAGACGATGGAGACGCTGATCGGCCTCATCGGTCAGCCGGCCGCCCTTTCGCACGGCACTCCGAGCTGAGCGGGGAGACGTTGACGGCACTCCCTTTCTACGACGCCGAAGAGTCCGAGTTCTACGGCATGTGCGTCGAAGACTTGATCCGGCGTCGACTGCGCTCGCACGGGAGCGCTCTCAAACTGGTGGAGCTCGGCGTGGGCACCGCCAAGACGATCTGCGGCGTCCTGCGGCGCGTGAGCTCCTCGATTCATGTGCACGGCTTCGAGATCGATGAGGCGTCCTACCGGAACGCGTCCTCGAACATCCTCGACCACGCCCTGGAGGACCGCTACCGGCTCACCCACGCCGACTTCTTCGAGGCGATGGACGGGCTGGCTCCCAGCGGCTGCCTCATCAGCAACCCTCCGTACCTGCCCGCCCTGGACGCCGACATACGGCTGCCGCACCTGTGGGGCGGGGAGCAGGGCGACCACATCAGCCGCCGGGCGATATCCATGGGGTTTCCCCAAGTGCTGCTGATGCTCTCCTCGTTCGCGAACCCGCTCGGCATGCTGCGGTGGGCTCGGGCCCACGGCTACGCGCTCGTCCACTGGGTGGCGCGGCCGATCGAGTTCGGGGACTATTCGAACGAACCCAAGGTCCGCCAGCGCATCTCCGAACTCGCGGCGATGGGGTACTCGTTCATCACCGATGACTCCTACCTGCTGATCGGTGCGACCTGGAGCAGGGACGGCTTCTCCGGGGACCGGTCACTCGAACTGGCGCGGCTGATACGAAGCCATTCGCGACCGGCGCTTCCAGATGACGTCGACCCGTTTGCCTCGCTCGTGCACGAGGAGGTCTAGCGGTTGGCGGTGCGGTTGCGTACCCTTCACTCCTCGGGTTCGGGCAGGGGCATCGAGTGAGGCAGGTGCAGCTCGGCCCAGACGACTCGTCCGCCCGAACCGGGGAGGTAGTAGTCCCAGGCCTTGCTGACCGTACCGACCACCATCACCCTCGAGAGGTCGGAGCGATCCGGCGTCGGTTCACGCATGATCGGCGGTTCGGGATGGTCGTCCCACACCTCGACCAGGAGGCTCCGCTGCTCCAGGCGTACGCGCAGGACGATCAGTCCGACCTGGCGGCCGTGGAAGTCGAGGAAGGTCTGCAGGTGGCGAGGATCCTCCGGTTGGGAGTCGACGGCATGGGCGACGAGCTCGGCGGTCACCATCTGGGCCATTTCCAGCAGTTCCGGCGGTCGGCCGAGGTTCCAGGCTCCGAGGAGGCTCCGGACCATGTCGCGCGCGTGCCCGACCGACCCCGGCAGCGCGGCCAGTCTGAACTCGCCGGCTAGCTGGGAGACTCCGGGCCTGGGTTCAGCGGCTGTCGCCATACACGGATCCTCAATCGCTTAGTAGGTAAGACAATTGTCAACGCCGGGCACGCACGGGGCAAGCGAAACCTGACACTGTGTTGTGTAGTGTTCCATCGCCGCGGCGGTCCGCACATGCCGAAAGGCGGTGCCGAACGTCGCGGCCGTTGCGGCGCTTCCGGGCGGTCAGGCGTGGATCGGGAAGGACGCTTGGAAGGCGAGGCGGGCGTCCGCTCCTTCGCCCGTGCTCCCGAGGATCTCGTCGAGAGCGAGGTACTCCTCCCAGTGCTCCTTGCCCGTGGACCGGGCCAATCGCGCCACGAGGAGGTCTTCGAGTTCGGTGACGCGCTTGTTCTTCCAGATCTTGTCGGCGGCGCTCACCAGGAGGTCTTCGAGCGCGGCTTCGGGGGCCGTCCACGACGCGTGGGTGGCGGCGAAGCGGGCCAGTCGGGGGGCGAATCCGTGCGCGGTCAGCAGTGCCCGTCCGGCTTCCTCGTGGAGGGAGCCGGGGCCGGACAGTTCGGCGAGGTGCACGGTCTTGCCGATGTCGTGGGTGGCCGCGCCGAAGAGCGCCGCCTCGCGGTCGAGGGCGAGGTCCGGGCAGCGGTCCTGGACCCAGTCGGCCAGTTGCGCGGCCACGTCGTGGACGAGGCGGAGGTGGGCGGCCAGTCTCGGCGGGGCGTCGAGGGATCGGAGCAGGTCGGCGGCGGCGTTCGGGAGCGGCCGCAGGTCGCCGGGTTCGCTCAGTGCTCTGGTCAGCGGGTCGGGTGCCACCGGTTCAGCGTAATGCCGGTCCGATCGAGTCACTTGTAGACGGTGAGCTCGCCGTACTGCGGCAGCAGGCCGGGCAGGTCCGCCGGTTCGCCGCGCAGCGCCGCGTCGAGGAACGCCGTGGTGGCCTCGGCCGTGAGGCGCAGGCCCTCCTCGCGGCCCACGGTGCCCAGGACCGAGGGCAGCGGCGGAAAGTACAGGGCGGCGTCGGTGAAGGAGAAGTGCCCGGCTCCCGCGAGTTCGATCCGGTAGCGCTCACCGGTGCCCAGGTCGAGGGCGCTCTCCAGGTTCGGAATGTAGTCGGGGTTCTCGGCCGCCGAGACGGGGCTGGTGATCGAGAGCGCCGGCTGGCCGAAGGGCTGCGGCGGCAGGGACGGTTCGAGCCCGCCGTCGATGTGGACGACGGCGGCGAAGCGCGGGTCGGCGGCGGCCGTCATGAGTGCGGCCGCGGCGCCCCGGGAATGGCCCGCGACCGCGGCCCGCCCGGTGTCGAGCCGCCCGGAGAGCGGGCCCTCCTCCCGGTCGAGCCGTTCCAGCCCGGAGAGCACGAAGCTCAGGTCCGCCGTACGCGCGGCGAGGTTGTCGCGGGTCTGCCGCGCGATCTCGGCGTCGGTGAGGCCGGCGACGGCGTTGCGGGAGTGCACCGGTTCGCCGTCGATGACGGTGAGGGCCGCGTCGTAGGCGTGGTCGACAGTGGCGACGACGTACCCCTGTGCGGCCCACTCCTCGGCGAGGACGGTGTTGGCCGTGCGCGTCCCGGTCAGGCCCGGCGAGAACACGATGACCGGGAACCGCGCTCCCCCGTCGGCCGCCGGCGCGTCGAAGACCGCGTGCGAGCGGGCCTCGGCGGACTGGTCGACCAGGAATCCGGGGATGCCGAAGAAGTCGGCCGAGGCGGCGGTGACCTCGCGGGACTCCGCGATCGTCTCCCTGCCGCCGAAGGCCCGGTCCGCGCCGGTCTCCTCGGCGGGGTACCAGAGCTGCACGACGATCGAGCGGTGGTCGTCGGGATCCTCCGTGAACGGTTCGGGGCGCTCCTCGTCGGTCCACTGCACCACGGTCGCGCCGACCGCGTACGGGCCGGTCGGCTCCGGGTACTGGGGGAACGGCATCGCCCATGCCGCAACGGGAGTCGCGGCGACCAGGCCCAGGCACGCGATCGAGCCCGGCAACGCGAGCCACCAGCGCACGCGCCTCGGCGTCCGGCCCGGGCGCCGGGCGGTGGCGGCCGCCGAGGCGAGCACGAGCGCGGTGCCCGCGAGCACCGGCGCCAGCTGCCAGCGCAGGCCCGCCACCGCCAGTGCGACCCCGGCGGCCGCGACGACCGCGGCCCCGGAGCAGAGCACCGGGCGCCGGGCGCGTGGCGGGAGCCAGCGGGCGAGCACGACCGCCGTGGCGCCCAGGACGGTCAGGATCTCCAAGGGGGACAGGCCGAGTCCCGGGACGAATGCGGTCATCGGTCCGCCGCTGCTGTGATCATCGGTCCGATTGTCGCACCGGATTTCGCCGTCCACCTCGGCAATTCGGCCGGTTCACACCGTCGCCGCCTCGTGTGCGAGGCCGACGGTTCGAGGCGGCGAGACCCCCCATCGGGTCCCGCCGCCGATCGTCCCGCGCGAATGGCGGGTGTCGTGTCAGATCCGCAGCGGGGTGCGTTCGGCTGCGACTCTGAAGTGCTCTTCGATCAGAAAACCGGCACGGTAGGCGAGTGCGCCCAGCGCCTCTGGAGACGAGGCTCCGAGGGTGCGGGTCATGTCGCGTATGTCGCGGTTGACGGTGCTCCGCGACAGGTAGAGGTCCTTGGCGATCACTTCCCTGGTCTTGCCGCGCACCAGGTGTATGAGGATCTGGCGCTGGCGGGGGGTGATGTGGTCGATGGGGTCGAGATCGGGGTAGCGGCTGCCGGGCATAGGAGGTTCTCCTTACTACGCGACCGGCTCGCGGGGGGCCTGACACCGCGTCGTCTCCGGCGCGGGTGCGCGCGGAGACGTCGCGGCGGTGGGAAGGCCGACTGGACGTCCGAATACCTGCACGTCGCGTCGGCGAGCCGGGGGCTTCTCGTGCCCCTCATGATGCCCAGTCCCGCTTACAGTTCCCTTACACGAGGCCTACAGCCGCCGCGTGTCAGGCGCGAACCATGCTCTCGACGGCGATGGTGCGGCCCTGCACGCACGGGCCCGTGTACTGGGTGAACTCGCCGGCCACGGTGACCCGCTGGCCCACCAGGAACTCGTTGATCTGGCCGACCAGGTGGTACTGGGCGCTGGCGGTGCGGAGCGTGAAGCACCCGCCCTCGGTGGCGCGCTGGAGGATGCCGGTGACCCTGACGGCGGCCTGCGTCTCCACGACTTCCGATCCCGCGGCCGCGGGGGCCTCGTGCGCCTGGACGGGGGCCGCCCCGATCGCCAGGGCGGCGCCTACCGCCGCGAGCACCGTGATGGTTCGTGCCATGGTCGTTCCGCGCATGTTGATGTCCTTTCTCGCGCAATCCGGTGAGGGGTACGTCGAGCATCGGTGCGGGTGCGCCGCAAGGCAAGGATCGGCGGCGGATGTGGTTCGCGCGGTCAAGGGCTGCGCGCTCGGGGCGGCTCGTTGCTCACCGGCGCAACATGGTCGAGTCCATTCGTTCACGGCCCCGTACTATCCTGGCCGGGACACGTACCCTCATGCGAGGCCGGTGACTAGTGCGAGCAATGTCAGACGCGCTTCAATTCAAAGTACTCGGTCCGGTTGCGGTCGCGCTCGACGCCGAACCGCTTCTGGTTCGCGCGCCGTTGCAGCGCCGACTGCTCGCGGCCCTGCTCACGGGGTCCGGCCAGGTCGTAACGGGCGAAGCGCTCGCCGAAGCGATATGGGATGAAGCGCCGCCCGATAATGCACGAAATGCCCTTATGGTCTATCTACATCGGTTGCGGCGGGCGCTCGGAGCGGCGCATCGGATCGTCCGCGAACCGGCCGGATATCGCATTCTCGTGACGGCGGAGGACTTCGACGCCAGGGCATTCGACGAATTGTCGGTTTCGGCGCGGAATGAACGGGGCAAGAACCGGCTCGAACGGTCGGCCGAACTGTATTCGCGCGCCATGGAGCTGTGGCGCGGCGAGCCGTACGCCGACGTGCCGCCGCTCGGTCCCATCGCCGCCGAGGCCCTGCGGCTGCGCGAGCGCCGCTCGGTGGTGCACCAGGAGTCGCTGGAGGTGCGGCTCGACCTGGGCCGGCACGCCGCCGTCGTCGGCGAGTTCGAGGCCCTGGCCCGCGACCACCCGTTCCGCGAGCGGCTGACCGCCCTGCGGGCCGTGGCGCTGTACCGGGCCGGACGCCAGGCCGAAGCGCTCCAGGTGTTCCGCGAGAGCCGCAAGGCCCTGCGCGAGGAGCTGGGCATCGACCCCGGGCCGCTGCTCCAGCGCGTCCACGACGCCATCCTGCACCGCGACGAGCGGCTCGAGACGGTCTCGACCGGCAGCATCGAGGGCGACTGGACGCCGCCGGCCCAGCCGCGGATCGAGGTCCGGTCCCCCGCCGCGGTGACGCCGCGCGAACTGCCCGCCGACGTCACCGCGTTCACCGGGCGCGAGAACGAACTGCGGGACCTGGAGGCGGCCCGGCTCGGCGACGAGGCCGAGGGCATCCCGCCCGCGTCGATCGTCGTCCTCTCCGGCATGGCCGGCGTCGGCAAGACCGCCTCGGCGATCCACTGGTCGCGCAGGGTCGCCGGGGACTACCCCGACGGCCAGCTGTTCCTGGACCTGCGCGGCCACGCGGGGGTGCCGACGCTGCGGCCCATCGAAGCGCTCGCGGCGATGCTGCGCACCCTCGGCCTGGACGACGACCAGGTCCCCGCGGACGCCGACCAGGCCGCCGCGCGGCTGCGCACCGCGACCGCGGGCCGGCGGATGCTCCTGCTGCTCGACAACGCGCGCTCGGCCGAGCAGGTCACGCCCCTGCTGCCGAGCGGACCTGGCTCCCTGGTGATCGTGACGAGCCGCAACCACCTCGGCGACCTGCTCGCCCGCCACGGCGGCTTCCACCTCCCGCTCCGACCGCTGGACACGGAGGAAGCGGTCTCGCTCCTGAAGTCCCTGCTGCGGCTGCCGCGCTCGGCCCGGCGCCCGGAGATCGACGAGCTCGCACGGCGCTGCGGCTACCTGCCGCTCGCGCTGCGGATCGCCGCCGCGAACCTGGTCCACGGGCCGCAGGGCCTGGGCGAGTACACCGAGCGGCTCTCGTCCGGTGATCCCCTGGCGGCCTTGCAGATCGGCGACAGTCCCGAGACCGCGGTCAAGGCGACGTTCGACCGCTCGTACGCCGCCCAGCCCGAGGACGCGCGCCACGTGTTCCGCATGTTCGGCATCGCACCGGTCGGCTCGCTGTCGATCGACGCGCTCGCCGCGGTCGCGGGCACCGGCCGGAAGGAGGCCGAGCGGGCCGCCGCGCAACTGGTGAACGCCAACATGGTCGACCGCGACGAACACGGCCGGCTCTCACTGCACGACCTGGTGCGCGACTACGCGAACGGCCTCGTCGACGCCGAGGACCCGCTGCGGGCCGAGGCGCTGGAGCGGCTGTTCACCTGGTACCGCGAGACGGCCGACGCGGCCGGCGGCACCCGGTACCCCGGCAGCGCCCGGCTGCAGCACCCCGACCACGCCGGAGGCGCCCCGCGCTTCGACGCCCCCGAGACCGCCGCGAGGTGGCTCGAAGAGGAGCGGGAGCAGCTCATCGCGATCGCCCGGTACGCCGCCGAGCACGGACACGGCTCGGTGGCCTGGCGCCTCGCGGACTCCCTCCGGGCCCACACCTGGGCGGCGATGGACAGCGTGGACTTCCTGGCGCTCGCGGACGCGGCGCTGCGCGGCGCCCGCGAGGTCGGCAGCGTCCCCGGCGAGGCGGTGGCCGAACTCGGCGCCTCGACCGCGTACCTCAAGGCCCGCGACTTCACCAACGCGGTCGAGCACGCCGCGCGCGCGGTCGAGCTGTCGCACCGCATCGACTGGGTCCCCGGCCAGGCCTCCGCGCACCACAACATGATGGTCGCCTGCTGGCTGACCGGGCGCCTGCGCCTCGCGCTCGAGCACGGGGAGGCGGCGCTCGCGATCAACCGCGAGCACGGCAGGCTGCGGGGCCAGAGCGTCAACCTCGGCGCGCTCGGCGTGGTCTACGGCGAGCTCGGCGAACTGCGCCGGGAACTGGAGCTGCACACGGAGGCGCTCACCATCGCCGAGAAGATCGGCGACTCGCGGCTGCAGCGCTCGCACCTGCGCAACCTCATGTCGGAGTCGATCGAACTGGGCAGCATGGACAAGGCCGAGCACCACATGGACCAGGTCATGCGGATCGAGGCCGACACCGGCGGCGGCGAGCTCACACCGCTCGCCGCGGGCGGCCTCGCTGAGCTGTACTCGGCGCTCGGCAGGTACGACGACGCGCTGCCGTACGCGGAGCTGGTCGTGCGCGAGGCGGAGACGAACGGCGACCGGCGGCGGGAGGCCGAAGGCCTGGTCTCGGTCGCCGCAGTGCTCAACCGGCTGGGACGCCACTCGGAGGCGGTGGACGTCGCGGGCCGGGCCCTGGAACCGGTCGGGAGCGACCTCATGGGCATCAGGATCAACGTCCTCATCGAACGCGCCGTCGGCCTCATCGAACTCGAGCAGATCGAGGCCGCCCAGGCGGACGCGGCGTCCGCGCTCGACCTGGCGCGCCGAGGCGGCTTCCTCATCCGTGAAGGACTGGCGCTCAACCTCCAGGCCGAGGCGGCACTGCACCTCGGGGAGACCGCGACCGCGCGCGGACTCGCCGAGGCCGCGGCGGACCTCCTGAGCCCCACCGGCTACCTCGCCGGCGAGGCCTGGTCGCTGTCGCTCCTGGGCGAAGCCACCGGCGCCGACGGCGACGAGGAGGCGGCCGCCCGGTACCGGAGCCGGGTCGAGCAGACCTACGCGCAGACGGGCGCGCCCGTACCGACCCGGTTCGGCACCGAACCGCAGTGAACCGGCCCGCCGCGAAGCGGGGCGGGAGCCGGTGATCCGATCGGCTCGAATCGGCCGCCATCGCTTGTGCGGCGGCCGATCCGGCTGCGATCGTCTCGGTACGGACGGGCATCCGCCCGATCCGGCCGCGGGCGAGACCGCCCGCACCGAGAGAGGATGAACTCCCATGCAGCACATGTCGAAGAAGACCCGGGTGGTGGCCTCGGCGGCCGGCGCGATCGGCGCCCTCGGACTGCTCACCGCCACGATCGGCCTGATGTGGGTCGCGGCCACGTACGGCGTCTCCCACGCCACCGCGACCCGCATCGTCGACGCGGTCATCGCGGGCGGCGTCACGCTCGCCATCCTGTTCGGCGCGTTCCCGTGGGTCGTGCCGCTGTACGCCACCATCCTTCACGTGACCAACTCCCGCACCAGGGCCGCCGCGATCCGCTAGGGCGGCGGCGTGCGCCGCCGGACCGAACGATGATCCGGTCGGCTCATTTCGAACCGAAAGGCTTGTGCCGCATCACCGAACGCTGGGATGGTGAAGTTGCGGCCGGGCAACGGTCCGGCCGCAACACAATGGATGGTTCGTCGCCGCATCGCGGACACCGATCGCGACGGACCGCCCCACGAGAGGATGAAACCATGCAGCTCAAGAAGATCCTCGGCGGCGCGGCCGCCGGAGCCCTCGGCGTCGCCGGCCTGCTCACCGCCGGCCTCGCGCTGGCCTGGGTCGCCGGTTCGCTCGGCATCTCCGCGGCCGCCGCCAGCCAGATCGTCAACGCGATCATGGTCGGCGGCACCGCCCTGGCCATCGTCATCGCGATCTTCGGCGGCGGCATCATCAGCGCCATCGCCTTCACCGTGCGTGCGATCGTCGCCCGCGTGGGCACCGCCCACGCGATCGCGTAACCCGCCACCAGCCTCGCCCCTCCGATCATCGCTTCCCGGTCGGAGGGGCGATCGCGCGTTCGGGCCGCGCCTCGAAACCCGGAGCCGGACAACCGGAGGAGAACACCATGCAGAAGCTGTACGCCGCCGCCGTCCGCCCCGCGTTCGCCGCGATCGCCGTCTGCGCGTCCGTCGCCATCGCGCTCCTGCTCGCACGGGCGGTCCCCGACACGCCCCTCGTATGGGGCGCGGCGGCGGCACTGGCCGTCTTCGGCGCACTGATCCCGGCCCTCGTCGCACTGCTGCACCGGTCCCGCCGGCCCCGCCTGCGGATCGGCGCGGCGGCCGTCGCGGCGATGACCGCGCACGCCGCGGCCACGAACGATCTCGTCGCCCCCTACCCCCAAGCGGCCCTGACGGCCGTCGGCGCGGTCCTCGCGCTCGCGACCGCGACCGTCGTCCTGCTCGCCGCCGCCGAAGCCCGGGCCGCAAGGCCCGGACGCGACAGGATCTGAATCTCCGACGCACGCGGTGACCCGTTCGGCTCGAAGAGTCGCGGAACGATTGCGCACCGCAGCAACGGAACTGAACACTGAGTACAGCCCCGGTCAACCAGGGCTCACCCCGGGGCGGCCCCGGAGCGGACACCTCCGAAGCCGCCTCCCACGAGAGGATGACCAATGAAACACAGCAACAAGGCGCTCGGCGCCGTCGCCGCGATGCTCGGCACCGCCGGACTGCTCACCGCGGGCATCGCGCTCGCCTGGGTCGCCGGCTCGCTCGGCCTGTCGGTCGCGGCCGCCACCCAGATCGTCAACGCGATCATGGTCGGCGGGGCCGCGCTCGCCATCGTCATGGCACTGTTCGGCGCCGGCATCATCAGTGCGATCGCCTTCACCGTGCGTTCGATCGTGCTGCGCGTCGGCTCCCGCGCCGCGGTCGCCTAACCGGACCACATACGGTGCTGCTCGCATCACAGGTCAGGCTCACCGGTCGCACGCAGTACGTCGCGCTGCTGGTGAGCCTGACCGTCTTCATCACCGGCGCCCTGGTCGGGTACCACTCGCTCAGCGGCCTCGAACTCTTCACCGAAGGCGGGGACGGCGGCCACGACCAGTCGCTGGCGGGCATCGTCGGCCAGAACCTCGGCGCGGCGATGCTCCTCTACTCGGGCGTCGTGACCCTCGGCATCAGCTCCCTGCTCGGACTGGGAATGACCTCCGCCTTCGTCGGCGCGACGATGGCCGTCGCCGTCGACAACGCCGGCTGGGGCGAGGTCATCGGCACCGCATGGGCCTACGCCCCCATCGAGTTCGGCGGATGCGTGGTCGCCGCGGCGGCCGGCCTCTACCCCGTCCTCTCCGTGATCGGCAAGGTCTTCGCCGCCGAGGAGCGCCTGGCGCTGCTCAGCACCTACGCGCGCGGCCTCGTCGACTCCCTGAAACTGCTCGCCCTGGCCGTCGCGATGATCCTGTTCGCCGGGCTCGTCGAGCTGGTCGTCATCGTATTGGAGTGAACCGTTGAGCACCCAGGCACCGAACCCGGCCGCAGAGGTGGGCGACGCACCGCCGCCCGAGGAGGCGGCCGCCGCCGAGCCGCCCCGGCCGCCCGCCACCAGCCGACCGCTGTGGCTGATCGCGTACTTCGCGATCATCGCGCTCCTCGTGGCGCGGATCCCGCAGCTAGAGACCTATGTGGACGGCCGGATGCCGCAGGAGGCGCTCGACGCCATCGGCGACCCCGAACTCGAGCAATTGGCCGTCCGCAGCGCCATCATGATCGGCATCGTCCTCCTCGCGCTGGTCGCGGCCCTGTACCTCTCGCTCGCGGCGGTACTGGAGCGCGCGGTCTTCACCGCCAGGATCGCGATCGGGAAGGGCATGAGCTTCGGGCTGTACTTCCTCGTCATCACGCTCTGCCTCATCCCGGCCAACCTGTTCAGCCTCCTCACCGGCGTGGTCGCGGTCCGCGAGCACATCTGGTACTTCCTGTACCTCGGCCTCATCGGGGTGGTGGCGCCGTTCGCCTACCGCAGCACCTGGAAAGGCCTGCCGCGCCGCAAGATCGCGCTCCTGTTCGCCACCACGATCGGCCTGACCGCCCTGACGGCGGCGGGCTGACCCGGATGGACCCCCGATGAGCGCGCACGCGGCGGTGAGGGCCGAGCCGGACGCCGCCGCGCGACCGGACCGGCCCGGCCGGGCCGCATTCCGCCGCTTCGGCGCCGTGCTGGACTTCAGGCACCTCGAACTGGTCACCGCGCTGCGGCTGCCGATGGGTCTGCGGCCCTTCCAGATCGGGTACGGCGGCGCGGTGCTCTTCGGGTTCGCGATCCTGGCGGCGGCTTCGGCAGCGGGGTTCGCGCTGTCGAACGCGCTGCTGAGCGAGCGCGCGGCCTCGGCGCAGGGGCTCCTGGTCGTGCTCGGCGTCGGCAACCTCTACATCGGGGGCGGCTATCTGCTGCGGGAGGCGTTCTCGGGCAGGCGGTTCCAGGTGTCGAACTCGTCGAACACCGCACTCTTCCGGGCCCTGGACCTGTCGGCCCGCGACGTACTCATCGTCTACTGCGGACTCAGGATCACCGGGTACTTCGCGGCCGTGGCCCTGGTGGACGCGATGTTCCTGAACGCCTTCGCCTCTCGCCTGGATCTGGCGGGCGCCACGGTCGCGGCCGTCTTCGCGGTGCCGGCCGCGGCCTGGGCGGCGACGTTCGCCGTAGCCGCCCGGTCGGCCAGGCGCAGCGTGCGACCAACGGTCCACCGGCCCTGGGCGGTGCCGGCCCTCGTCGCCCTCGCGTTCTCGGCGACCTGGGCGACCTCGGCGCTGCTCATCGAGCCGATGCTCGACGCCGGGCCGGTCGCGTGGATCGCCCGAAGCGGCCCCGGCGCGTTCACGACCGCACTGGCACTGGCCTGTACCGCGATCGGCGCGGCGGCACTGGTCGTCGCGGCACTCGACGTGCGGCGGCTGTCGGCCGAGTCGTTCCCGATCCAGCAGACCGCTCCCCCGCGTACGATCCGCGGCGCCGCGCCGCGGTCCCTCACCGGCGTCCTCGCCCTGGAACTGCGGCGCAGCCCCTACTACGTGCCGGTGCGGCGGTCGGTCGCCGTCCTCGTCGCCGTCCTGGCCGCCGGCGTCGGCGTCCTCGCCTCCGGAGCGACGTGGCTGCCGCTCCCCTCGGTGCCGGAGCGGACCGCGTTCGTGCTCACCGCGGTCGCGCTCGCCACCGCGCTCGGACTCGCCGAACTCGTGCTTCGGGCCATCGGCCCGGTGACCTACACCGCGCAGTACCGGTTCGCATACGAATCAGGGCGTTCGAGCCGGTCGGTCGCGCTCGGCGCGATCATCTGCTGCGCACTCCCGGTGGCGCTCATGGGCATGGCAGTGGATGCCGTCGCGGTCGTCGCGGCGGGCGCCCAGGCCGCCCCGGGAGCGGCGACGAGTGCGGCGGTCACGGCCGTGGCCGCCGCGCTCGTCGCGGAGACGGTGATCGCGCCGCCGCGCAACGCCGACGGGACGCTCGCGCCCAACCTCGTCGGAGCCGTCCTCGCCATGGTCGTGGCGGCCCCGGTGCTGCTGCCGTTCTCGTTCGCACTGCCCGCCGGCCAGGCTCTGGCCGGCGCCTACTCGATCTGCCTGCTAGGAGGTGCCTTCGCATGCGTGGAACGCCGCATTCGCTCACTGCCGTCGACATCGTCGACCTGACCGCCGGCTACGAGCGCGGGAAGCCGGTCTTCCTGGGCTTCTCGGTCTCCTTCCCCGGCCGCGGGACGACCCAGGTCCGGGGCCGCAACGGCTCGGGCAAGTCCACCCTCGCGGAACTGTGCAGCGGGTACCTCAAACCCTGGAGCGGCACGGTGACCGTCGCGGGCCGCGACGCGGGCCACCCGTCCGCCCGGGCACACCGCCGCGTCTGCCGCACCGAACCGGCCCTGTACCCCAACCTGACCGCCCGCGACCACCTCTCCTTCGCGTCCCGCAGCGCCGGAGCCGATCCCGCCGCCGCGCACGAGCGCGCCCGCGAATACGGCCTCGGCGACTGGATGTCCGCGGAGGCCAAGGCCCTCTCCACCGGGAACCGCCGCAAGCTCTGGCTGGTGATGTGCACGCTCGGCGCCTTCGACGTCGCGATCCTCGACGAGCCGTTCAACGGCCTCGACGACCAGGGGCGCGACCGGCTGGCCGACGAGATGCGCGAGTGGTCCGAGCGGGCCGCGGTCCTCCTCATCGCGCACGCCGCCCCCGCCGAGGCGACGGTCGACGCGGCCTTCGACCTCGGCGCACCCGACCAACCGAAACCAGAGGAGTCCTGATGGCGCGCATCGAAGCCCGCGGGCTGAGCAAGCGGTTCGGCGGCAAGCACGCCGTCCGCGACGTCTCCTTCGACGTCGAACCCGGCCGGATCACGGGCTTCCTGGGCCCCAACGGCTCCGGGAAGTCCACGACCATGCGCCTCATGCTCGGCCTCGACCTCGGGCAGGGCGAGACCCGCTTCGACGGCGAGACCTACCGCGAACTCGCCGACCCGGTGCGCCGCGTCGGCGCGCTCCTGGACTCCGGCGCCTTCCACCCCAGGCGCAGCGCCCGCGACCATCTCCGCATGATCGCGCGGGGCGCGGGCCTGCCGCCCTCACGCGCCGACGAAGTGCTCAACCAGGTTGGCCTCGGGGCCGTCGCCGACCGGCCCCCGAAGGGGTTCTCGCTCGGCATGAACCAGCGGCTCGGGCTCGCCGCCGCGCTCATCGGCCGCCCCGACACGCTCCTGCTCGACGAGCCCGCGAACGGCATGGACCCGCAGGGGATGCGCTGGCTGCGTGACTTCCTCGAACATTATGCGGCCGAAGGGAACACCGTCTTCGTGTCCTCGCATCTGCTCGCGGACCTGGAGGCCTTCGCCGAGCACGTCGTCGTCATCGGCCAGGGCCGGCTCCTCGCGGACTCGCCGCTGAAGGCGTTCATGGCCGCGCACGGCGTCGAGCGCGTCCGCGTCCGCACCACCGAGCCCGAGCAGCTCGCGGCGGCGGTCGAGGACGCCGGCGGCGCCGTGCCCGAACGCGACGGCGAACGGCTCACGGTCACCGGCCTCGACGTCAAGGCCGTCGCCGAACTCGCCGCCTCCCGGCGGCTCCTCGTCACCGAGCTCGTGGCCGTCAGCGGCAGCCTCGAGGAGGCCTTCCTCAACGCCTCGGCCGCGTCGGTCGAATACGGGACCGATCAGGCCCGGATCGAGGTAACCCGATGAGCCGCAACGCACTCGCCTACGAATGGGCCCGCCTGCGGACCCTCCGCTCCACCTGGTGGATCGCCGCGGTCTCGGTCGCCGTCACCGCCGTCGTCACCTGGGGGTACGCGTCCGTGGCGGTCGGCGTCGGCGACATCGGGATCACCGTGGGACCCGCCGAGGCCGTGGTCATGGTCATCGGGAAGTCCTCGTTCGCGCCGCTGGCGGCGGGCCTGATCGGCGTGCTCGCCGTGGGCACCGAGTACCGGCACCGCACGCTGCGCACCACCGTGCTCGTCACCCCGGACCGGACCGCCGCGATCACCGCGAAAGCGGTCACGGTGGCCGCCTTCGCGATCGCGATCGGCATCGCGAACCTCGCGGTCTCGTGGGCCGTCGGCGCGGCGGTGCTCGCCGGACGGATCGACCTCGGCGCGTCGGCCGGGCTCCTCGCAGGCTTCCACGCCGCGTACCTCCTCCAGGCCGCCGGCTGGGCGCTCATCGGCCTCGCCCTGACCGTCGCCACCCGCTCGCAGATCATCGGCCTCCTCGCGATCGTGCTCGTGCCCAATGTGATCGAGCCGCTGTTCGGTTCGATCGGGATGCTCGCCGGGCAGGACTGGCTCGCCCGCATCGGCGCGTACCTGCCGTTCTCCGCCGGGCAGGCGATGACCGACATCGCCGGCTCCACCTCAGCGGCGCTGCTCGCCGACGGCGAGACCAGGGCCGACCCGCTCATCGCCGGCCTCGTGTTCGCCGCCACGGTCGCGGGACTCGCGGTCTACGCCGTCAACGACTTCCGCCGCCAAGACCTCTGACACGAATGGGGACCACGTGATGCGACAACACCTGACACCGATCCTCGCGGTGCTCGCCGCGGCCGCACTCCTGGGCGCCTGCTCCGACGACGGGGCGGACGACCAGGTCGCGACCGCCGGCGGGGACGCCACCGAGAGCGCCGCCGAGTCCACCGCGGCGAGCGACGACGCCCAGGCGCTCGCGTTCGCCGAGTGCATGCGCGAGAACGGCATCGACATGCCCGACCCGACCGCGGGCCTCGAGGGCCTGCTGGAGGCGGCCACCGCGTCCTCCTCCGGCCACACCGACGCCGAACTCACCGCCGCGATCAGCGCGTGCGAGTCCGAGCTGCCCGCCTTCGACGAGGTGGAGGGCGTCGACGTCGACGAGGAGGCCCTGCTCGCGCACACCGAATGCCTGCGGGAGCAGGGACTCGACATCTCCGACGACCTCGAGGACACCGCGCAGTACGAGGAGATGGACCCCGAACTCCTCGACGCGGCCTTCGCCGCCTGCGAGCACCTCCTCAACGGGACCGGCGGATGAGAAGGCTGCTCTGGCCGGCGATCGCGGTCGCCGCGATCCTCTCGGCGGGTGCGACGACCCTCGTCGTCCTCGACGCGCGCGGCGACACGGCCGAGGAGGAGCCCGAGGCCGACTTCCCCACGGCCGTCGTCGAACTCGGCGACATCACCGCCGTCGAGACCTGGAAGGGCACCCTCGACCACGGCACGCCCGCCACGATCGGCACGGCCGCCTCGGGCACCGTCACGCGCCTCCCCGCGGTCGGCGACGACCTCGCCGTCGGCGACACCGAGATCTATGTGGACGAACAGCCGGTCGTCCTCCTCGAGGGCGTCATCCCCATGTACCGCGACCTCGGCCCCGGCGACAAGGGCCGCGACGTCGAGCAGCTGGAGCGGGGCCTCGCCGACCTCGGGTACGACGGCTTCACCGTCGACCGCGAGTTCACCTGGTACACCGCCGAAGCCGTCCGCCGCTGGCAGCGCGACCTCAAGGTCGAGAAGACCGGCACCGTCGGGGCGGACGCCGTGGTCTTCGTCGCCGAGGGCGGCCGGGTCGACCGCCTCCACGTCGCCGTCGGCGACACCGTGGCCGCGGGCGACGCCGTCCTCGACCTCAGCGGCCCAGAGGTCTTCGCCAGCCTGGAGGTCGAGGTGAGCGACCTCGACCTGGTCGAGACCGGCACCGAGGTGCTGGTCCTCCCGGCCGACGGGACCACCGTCGCCGGGACGGTGGCGCGGCGGGAAGTGGTCGAAGCGGACGCCGAGGCCGAGGGCGAGGAGGCCGAACCGGTCGCGCGCATCGAGGTCGCGCTCGCAGAACCGGTGCCGGAGGAGCAGATCGGCTCTCCGGTGAGCGTGGAGGTGGTGGTCGAGCGGCGCGAGGACGTGCTGCTGGTGCCGGTCTCGGCGCTGCTGGCCCTCTCGGAGGGCGGCTTCGGACTACAGCTCGCAGGGCAGGACGCCATCGTCGTCGTGGAGACGGGGCTGTTCGCCGACGGGAAGGTCGAGATCACCGGAGAGGGCTTGACCGAGGGCACCGAGGTCGGGACGGCCGGCCGCTGAGCCGGCAGGTCGACCCGCGGACTGCCATGGGCCTGGCGCGGCGAAAGTTGGACACAGGCCGCGCCAGGCCACACCCAGAGAGGATGATTTCTCGTGGACGATCAGATTAACACCGCCGTGCAGGTGCGCACCGGCGACGAGAGGGCCGGTCCCGGGGCCGCGCGCCCGTCCGACCCGTCGGACGCATCGCCTTCACCGGAACCCGAACTCCCGCAGGACGATCCGGTGTCCGTGGTCGAGCTGGCCGGCGTCGACCGGACGTATCCGGGCAAACCCCCCGTGGCGGCCCTTCGGGGCGTCGACCTCGCCGTCCGGCCGGGCGAACTGCTCGCCGTGGTGGGCCCGTCCGGCTCCGGAAAGTCCACATTGCTCAACATCGCGGGCACCCTCGACCGCGCCGACGCGGGAACCGTCCGCATCGACGGCCGCGACCTCTCGGACTGCTCGGACCGCCAGCTCGCGTCGATCCGCGCCCACCGCATCGGCTTCGTCTTCCAACAGTTCTTCCTCGCACCCGGCGCCAGCGCGCTCGACAACGTGGCCGACGGACTTCTCTACACCGGCCGCCCCAAGCGCGAGCGCCGCGAGGCCGCCTCCCGGACGCTCGAACGCGTCGGGCTGGGCGACCGGGCACACCACAAGCCGGGCGAACTGTCCGGCGGCCAGCGCCAGCGGGTCGCGATCGCGCGGGCGCTCGTGGGCGATCCGGGACTGCTGCTGACGGACGAGCCGACGGGCGCGCTCGACAGCGCCACGGGCGAGGCGATCGTGGAGCTGCTGGTGGACCTGCACCGCGGCGGGACCGCGGTCATCGTCATCACGCACGACGCCCAGGTGGCGGCGGCGATGCCGCGGCGGGTCCTGATGCGGGACGGTCGGATCGAGTCGGACGAGGCGGTGCGGGGATGACGTTGGAGCCGTCGCGCCTGCGGGGCGCGGACCTGGTGGGTCTGGCGGTGGCCGGGATGCGGGCCCGGCCGCTGCGGGCCGTGCTGTCGGCGCTGGGCATCGCGGTGGGGATCGCCGCGATGGTGGTCGTGGTCGGGATCTCGGCGTCGAGCCGGGCGGAGGTCGAGGCGCAGCTGGAACTGCTGGGCACCAACCTGCTGACGGTGAGTCCGGGCCAGACGATCACCGGCGAGGAGGCGAGCCTGCCGCCCGAGAGCGTCGACATGGTGGCGCGGATCGGCCCGGTGGAGTCGGTGGGCGCGATCGGGGAGGTCGACGCGAACGTGTACCGGAGCGAGGCGATCGATCCGAACCTGAGCAACGGCATCACGGTGTACGCGACCACAGTGGACCTGTTGGGTACGGTCGGCGGCGAGGTGGCGGAGGGCCGGTTCCTGGACGAGGCGCTCGCGGCGTTCCCGACGACGGTGCTGGGGTCGACCACGGCCGAGCGGCTGGGGATCACGGTCGCGGACGGTTCGGTCGCGGTGCGGATCGGCGACGAGGACTTCACGGTGGTGGGCGTGCTCGAACCGGTGCCGCTGGTGCCGGAGCTGGACGCGGGCGCGCTGGTCGGCTGGCCGGTGGCCGAGGCGGAACTGGGCTTCGACGGTGCCCCGACGACGATCTTCGAGCGCTCGCCGGACGCGACGGTGGCGGCGGTGCGGGAGGTGCTGCCCGCGACGGCGAATCCGGAGGCGCCGCAGGAGACCGTCGTGTCGCGGCCGTCGGACGCGTTGGCCGCCAAGGCGGCGACGGACCGGACGCTGACGACGCTGCTGCTGAGCCTCGGCGGGGTGGCGCTCCTGGTCGGGGGGATCGGTGTGGCGAACACGATGGTGATCGCGGTGCTGGAGCGGCGCAGCGAGATCGGGTTGCGCCGTTCGCTGGGGGCGACGCGGGGGCACATCCGCGGTCAGTTCCTGGCGGAGTCGATGCTGCTGGCCGGTCTGGGCGGGGTCGGCGGGGCGGCGATCGGCGGCGCCGCGACGGCGGGGTTCGCGTTGTGGCAGGGCTGGCCGGTGTCGATCCCGTTGTGGGCCTTGGCGTTGTCGGCGGCGGCCACGATCGCGGTGGGGGCCGTGGCGGGCGTGTACCCGGCGTCGAAGGCGGCCCGGTACTCGCCGACGGTCGCGTTGAGCGCCTATTGAGGTCCGGCGGGGCTCAGCCGGCGACCGGCGCTAGAGCCGGAACCGCCGGTGCCTTGACGCGGGTCGCGGCGGCGACGCGGTCGGCGAAGGCGTCCACTGCCATGGTGGCTTCGCCCGCGCGCCATACGAGTCCGTAGCGGACCGGCGGGGCGTCGAGGATCTGGACGTAGGCCACGCCGGGCCGGGGCTGGTAGGCGGCGGTGTGCGCGGCGGTCAGCAGGGCGCCCTTGCCGCCGGCGACGAGCATCAGCGCCTCCTGGAGGCTCGTGATGCCCGGGCCGGCCGCGATCGGGAGGCCGCTCGGGGTCGCGCGGGGCGACTGGGTCTCGCGGCGGTAGTCCGGGACGTCGCCTTCGATGTGGAGGAGTCCGGTCTCGGCGAGGTCGTCCATGGTGAGCCAGGGCTTCGCGGCGAGCGGGTGGCCGGCGGCGACGGCGAGCATGCGGCCCTCGGTGAGGAGCGTCGCGCTCTTGGCGAGGTCGTCCTCGCGCACGGGCAGCTCCATGAGCTGGACGTCGTAATAGCGGTCGCGCAGCTGGGTGAACGGGTCGGTGAAGGACATCTCGCAGATCTCGACCGACAGCTCGGGGTGGGCGGCGCGGAGGTCGTCGACCGCCTTCATGGCGATCTCGCCGGTCAGGGACGCGGAGAAGCCGACGCGGAGGGTGCCGCCCATGCCCTGGGCCGCGGCGGCGGTCCTCGCCAGCGCCTGCTCGATCGCCCGGTGGTGGGGTTCGACGTCCTCGCGGAACCGCGCGCCGAGTTCGGTGAGCGCGACGGTGCGGCTGGTGCGCTCGAACAGGGGCGCGCCGAGGCGGCGTTCGAGGCGCTGGATCAGCTGGCTGACGCGGGCGCGGGAGAGCCGCATCCGCACCGCCGTGCGGCCGAAGTGCAGCTCCTCGGCCAGGATCAGGAAGCACTCGAGTTCGTCGCGTTCCACGGGGTCCTCCGTATCGGTAAGCCTGACTGAATGAACGTTGCGTTCTTCGCCGTTGTTCCCGCGCTCTCGCGGATCGATGATTTCAGGGCCAGAGAAACCGTCATCGGCCAAGGAGTACCCGTGAAAGCCCGTGAATGGGGTGTGCTGCTCGTCCTTTCAGGAGCGATCTTCCTGGAGGGCATCGACGTCGCCATGCTCAACATCGCCCTGCCCTCGATCCGCACCGACCTCGGCCTGTCCACCGGGTCGCTCCAGTGGGTCGTGAGCGCCTACGTCCTCGGCTACGGCGGCTTCATGCTGCTGGGCGGCCGGGCCGCCGACATCCTGGGGCGGCGCCGGGTGTTCCTGGCCGCGCTCCTGGTGTTCCTGCTGTTCTCCGGACTCGGCGGGTTCGCCGAGGACGGCGCGACGCTCATCGCGGCGCGGTTCGTCACCGGCCTCGCCGCCGCGTTCATGACCCCGGCCGGGCTGTCGATCATCACCACCGGGTTCGACGAGGGACCCAAGCGCGACCGGGCCCTGATGGTCTACGGCGCCATCGGCGCCGGCGGATTCACGCTCGGCATGGTCATCGGCGGGCTGCTCACCTCGCTCGACTGGCGGTGGGTGTTCTTCATGCCGGTGGGGCTGTCGCTGGTCATCCTGGTCGCCGCGGCCCTGCTCATCCCGAAGTCGCCGCGCCCGGTACGGGACGGGCGCCGGTTCGACCTGTTCGGCGGCCTCACGATCACCGCCGCGGTGGTGCTGCTCGTGCTCGGCGTCGAACGCGCCGCGCACGTCGCCGTCGGCTGGACCGTGGGCATCGTGGCCGTGAGCGTCGCGCTCATCGCGGTGTTCGTCGCGGTGGAGCGGCGCCATCCCGCGCCGCTGGTGCGTCTGGGGATCTTCCGGTCCGGTTCACTGGTGCGCGCCAACCTCATCGGGATGCTGTTCATGGCCGGGTTCTTCGGCTTCCAGTTCCTGGTGGTCCTGTACCTCCAGGAGCTGCGGGGCTGGTCGACCATCGAGGCGAGCCTGGCGATGCTGGTGATCGGCATCGACGTCGCGCTCGCCCCGACCGTGACGCCGAAGCTGGTGCGCCGCTTCGGCAACGCGCCGGTGCTCCTGGCCGGTCTCGTGTCCGCGGCACTGGGCTTCGCGCTGTTCCTTTCCGCCGGAATGGACTCCAGTTACGGGGAGCTGCTGCCGAGCCTGGTGCTCATGGGCCTGGCGTTCACGCTGGCGTACGGCCCGCTCACCATCATCGCCACCAACGGGATCGACGAAGCCGAGCAGGGACTGGCGGGCGGGCTGCTGTACACGTCGTTCCAGTTCGGCGCGGCGATCGGACTCGCGGGCGTCGCGGCCGTCAACGTCGCCGCCACCGGCTCCGACGCCCCGCAGGCGCTGCTCGACGGCTACCGGGCCGCGATGCTGGTGCCGATCGGCGCGGCGGTCGTCGCCGTGGTCGTCGGGGCGTTCAACCTGGGCCGCAAGAAGCACGACGCGGTCGAGAAGGAGGGGGAGCCGGTGCTCGCCGGCGTCGCCTGACCGACGCGGAGGCCCCGGACCGGTGCGGTCCGGGGCCCCGGTGCTCAGTCCTCGGACCGCGGCTTCACCGCGCGCGGCTCGGTCGCCGGGTGCGTGCCGCTCAGGTGGCGCGCCGAGTTCACCAGGCCCACATGGCTGTAGGCCTGCGGCGTGTTGCCGAGGTGCCGTCCGGTCGCCGGGTCGTACTCCTCGCTGAGGAGCCCGAGGTCGTTGCGGGTCTTGAGGAGCCGTTCGAACAGGTCCCGGGCCTCGGTCTCGCGGCCGATCCCGTGGAGGGCGTCCACGAGCCAGAACGTGCAGGCCAGGAACGTGCCCTCCTTGCCGGGCAGGCCGTCCACGCCGCTGTCGGCCTCGGGGTCGTAGCGCAGCACGTACCCGTCGCGGGTCAGTTCGCGCTGCACCGCCTCGACGGTGCCGACCACGCGCGGGTCCGACCACGGCAGGAAGCCCACCAGCGGCAGGAGCAGCAGGGCCGCGTCCAGGCCCTCCGAGCCGTAGAACTGGGTGAAGGTCCCGCGGGTCTTGTCGAAGCCCTTCTCGCACACGTCGTCGCGGATGCGGTCGCGCAGGTCCCGCCACTGGTCCACCGGCCCGTCGAGGCCGAAGCGCTCGACGGCCCGGACGGCGCGGTCGAACGCGGCCCAGGCCATGACCTTGGAGTGCACGAAGTGCCGCTGCTCGCCGCGGACCTCCCACAGGCTGTCGTCGGGGCGCTCCCAGTTGCGGGCGACGAAGTCCAGCAGGCCCCGCTGGAGCTCCCACGCGTCCTCGTCGGCCCTGCCGTCGGCCTCGCGCGCGAGGTGCAGCGCGTCGAGGGTCTCGCCCCAGACGTCGAGCTGGAACTGGCCGGTCGCGGCGTTCCCGATGCGCACCGGCGTCGAGCCCTCGTAGCCGGGGAGCCAGTCGAGGACGTTCTCGGGCAGCCAGTGCTGGCCGTCGACGCCGTACATGATCTGGAGGTCGCCCGGGTCGCCGGCGGCGGCGCGCAGCAGCCAGTGCCGCCAGGCCCGCGCCTCGTCGATGAAGCCGGTGCCGAGCATCGCCTGGAGCACGAACGAGGCGTCGCGGAGCCAGCAGAACCGGTAGTCCCAGTTGCGGACGCCGCCGAGCTCTTCGGGCAGGGACGTGGTCGCGGCCGCGAGGATGCCGCCGGTCGGCGCGTACGTCAGGGCCTTGAGGGTGATGACGGAGCGGCGCACGGCCTCGCTCCATTCGCCCTCGTAGCGCAGGCCGCCGATCCAGTCGGTCCAGAACGCCTCGGTGTCGTCGAGCGCCTCGCTGGCGTCGATCAGGGCCGGGCGGTCGTGGTGGGACGGCTGGTGGGTGAGCACGAACGCGACGCGTTCGCCTGCGGCGACGGTGAACTCGGCGCGCGCCGTGGCGTCCTCGACCTCGAGTGCGACGTCGGCCTCCAGCCAGGCCGCGTCGGGTCCGGCGATCGCGGAGAGGTGCCGGTCGTGGCAGCGGACCCACGGCGAGACGTTGCCGTAGCCGAACCGCAGGCGCATCTCGGTGCGCATGGCGACGCTGCCGCCGAGCCCTTCGACGACGCGCACGACGTCGGCGGCCTCGCCGCGCGGCGGCATAGCGTCGGTGACGCGGACGGCGCCTTCGGGCGTGTCCCATTCGGTTTCGAGGATGAGGGTGTCGCCGCGGTAGCGGCGGCGGGTGCACCGGCCGCCGGAGGCGGGCCCGAGGCGCCAGCTGCCGTGCCCGTCGTCGCCCAGCAGGGCGGCGAAGCAGGCCGGAGAGTCGAAGCGGGGCAGGCACAGCCAGTCGATGGAGCCGTCCGTGCCGACCAGCGCGGCGGTGTGCAGGTCGCCGATCATGCCGTAATCCTCGATGCGCAGGGCCACAGCCGCGCCCCCCTTCTTCGGCCCGCGGCGGTTCCGCGGGCTGCCGAGTCGTTCGTGCGCTTGGCGTACTGGCGCCATTGTCGCACCTGATCGGGCCTCGCCGCGGTCTTCGGCGGTCTCGATGGACGGGTGACCCGGACTCGTCGAGGTGTCGTTCCCGATCGAGCGGGTAGCCGAGGGGGGACAGACGATCAACGAGAGAAGGAGTTGAGTGCCTTGGGCACCATCACCGAATCAGTCGACGTCCAGGTTCCCGTCTCCACGGCGTACAACCAGTGGACGCAGTTCGAGACGTTCCCCTCGTTCATGGAGGGGGTCGAGGCCGTCACGCAGGTCGACGACACGCACATGCACTGGGTGACGAACATCGGCGGGGTCAGGCGCGAGTTCGACGCCTCGATCACCGAGCAGCACCCCGACGAGCGGGTGGCGTGGAAGTCCCTCAACGGGCCCACGCACGCCGGTGTGATCACCTTCCACCGGCTCGGCGACGAGGACACCCGGGTGACCGCTCAGATGGAGCTGGACCCGGACGGTTTCGCCGAGCAGGCCGCCGACAGGCTCGGGGTCCTCGACCGCCGGGTCAAGGGCGACATGAAGCGCTTCAAGGACTTCATCGAACGCCACGGCTACGAGACCGGCGGCTGGCGCGGCGACGTGCCGCCGCCGAGTCAGCTGGTCTAGGGGATCGGCCCGACCCGCAGGGGTCGGGCCGTCTCATTGCCCGAGGGCTTCGGCCCTGCGCGACAGGTACCGCTGCTCGGGCCTGCTCGTCGTCAGCCGCGATGCCTCCATATAGGACTTTCTCGCCGCGTCGCGGTCGCCCGCCTGCTCCTGCAGGTGGGCCCTGACGGCGTGCAGGCGGTGGTTCCCGGCGAGCCCGGGGTCCCGCAGCAGGGGGTCCAGGAGGCGCAGGGCCTCGTGCGGGCCTTCGGTCATCGCGACCGCGACGGCCCGGTTCATGGTCACCACCGGGCCCGGGGCGATCCGCTCCAGCATCAGGTAGAGCTCGGCGATCTGCGGCCAGTCGGTGTCGCCGTAGGCGGCCGCCTCGTCGTGCACCGCGGCGATCGCGGCCTGGAGCTGGAAGGACTCGACGGGTCCGGTCGGCAGCGCCCGCTCCAGCAGGGCGACGCCTTCGGCGATCATCGGACCGTTCCAGCGGGTGCGGTCCTGGTCGGCGAGGGGCACCAGTTCGCCCCGGGCGTCGACGCGGGCGGGCGCGCGGGCCTCGGTGAGCAGCATCAGCGCCAGCAGTCCGGTCGTCTCGGTGTCGCTGGGCAGGCGCCCGTGGAGTTCGCGCGTCAGCCGGACGGCCTCGCGGGTGAGCGAGACGTCGACCAGATCCGTTCCGCCGCTTCGGGTGTAGCCCTCGTTGAAGATCAGGTACAGCACCTGGCGCACGGAGCGGACGCGTTCGGGCAGGTCGCGCGCGCCCACGTCCCGCAGGCGCGCACCGGAACGCGCCAGCGTGGCCTTCGCCCGGCTGATGCGCTGGGCCATCGTCGCGACCGGCACCAGGAACGCGGCGGCGATCTGCTCGGTCGTCAGGCCGCCGACCGCCCGCAGCGTCAGCGCGACCTGCGAGCCCTCCGACAGCGCCGGGTGGCAGCAGAGCAGGAGCACGTGCAGCGAGTCGTCGTGGTCGACGGGGTGGTCGATCGGGGCGGCGGCCCGGTCCCCGGCTTCGGCGGCCTCGCGGGCGGTCCGGGCCCGCTCGCCGCGCCAGTTGTCGATGAGCCGGTTCGACGCGGCGCGGATCAGCCAGGCGCGCGGGTTCGCCGGGAGGCCGTCGCGCGGCCAGTGGACGGCCGCGGCGGTCACCGCCTCCTGGGCGGCGTCCTCGCAGGCGTCGAAGTCGCCGTAGCGGCGGACCAGCGCCCCGAGGACGTGCGCGGCCTCGCGCCGCCACACGCCCTCGAGGTCGCCGCCGCCCACTAGCCCTCCTCGCCGCCGGGCCACATCGCCGGCCGCAGCTCGATCGTCTCGCCCGGTCCGGAGAAGACCCGCGCGATCTCGCGGGCGCGCTCGGGCCCGGCGACGTCGATGAGGAAGAACCCGGCCAGGTGCTCCTTGAACTCCGAGTACGGGCCGTCGGTCGCCAGCGGTTCGCCGTCCTTCCAGCGGTAGAGCGTGGAGGTGGTCGGGTCGGCCAGCGCCTCGCCGTGGACGAGTTCGCCGTTCTCGCTCAGCTCGGTGAGCAGCGCCTCGAACTCGCGGTTCAGCCGCTCGCGCTCGGCGGCCGGGAGGGCCTGGTTCTCGGGGATGAAGTCCCCGGTCGGGTGGCCCCACGGCTGCGGGTTGGAGTGGATGAGGATGACGTACTTCATGTCGGTCTCCTGTGTTCTGCGCCGGCGTCTCCGGCGTTCGGATGGGACGACGGAGCCGCCTCGCGGTTCTCGACATCCTCCCGCGAAGTTTTTTCTACGGAAGCTGGTCGCCGGGTTTGACCAGGCCGGCCTGGTAGGCGATCACCACGAGTTGGGCCCGGTCGCGGGCGCCGAGCTTGGTCATCGCCCGGTTGACGTGGGTCTTCGCGGTCAGCGGCGAGAGGTAGAGCTTGGCGGCGATGTCGTCGTTCGACAATCCGTGCGCGGCGAGGGCGAGCACTTCGCGTTCGCGCTCGGTGAGGGCCTGGAGCGGTTCGGGGGTCGGCAGCGGGCCGGGTTCGGCCTGGGAGAGGAAGCGGGCGATCATGCCCCGGGTCGCGGCGGGCGACAAGAGCGCCTCGCCCGAGGCGACGACCTTGATGGCGCGCACGAGGTCGTCGGGTTCGACGCCCTTGCCGAGGAAGCCGCTGGCGCCGGCCCTCAACGCGAGGACCACGTTGTCGTCGTTCTCGAAGGTGGTGAGCACCAGGATGCGCACCCCGGCGAGGTCCTCGTCAGCGGCGATCCGCTTGGTGGCCTCGATGCCGTCGACCTCGGGCATGCGGATGTCCATCAGCACGACGTCGGCGCGTTCGGAGCGGGCGAGCGCGACCGCCTCGCGGCCGTTGACGGCCTCGCCGACGATCAAGAGGTCGGGGTCGGAGCCGATGATCAGCGAGAATCCGGCGCGGATGAGCGCCTGGTCGTCGGCGAGCAGGACGCGAATGGTCACGGGGTCTCCTCCATGGTGGCCGGCAGCGCCGCGTGCACGGCGAACCTGCCGTCGGGTTCGACGCCCGCGGTGACGGTGCCTCCGGCCGCGGCGGCGCGCTCCCGCATGCCTACCAGGCCGTAGCCGGTGCCCCTGCCCGGGGCGGCGACGGCGTTGCGCACGTCGATGCGGACGGCGCCGGTGTCGTAGGCGACCGTGAGCTGGGCTTTCCCGGTGCCGTGCTTGTGGGCGTTGGTGAGCGACTCCTGGATGATGCGGTACGCGGCGAGGTCGACCACCGCGGGCAGGTCGCGGGCGTCGCCCTCCTGCCGGTGCTCGACCTGGAGTCCGGCGGCGGCGAAGGTGTCGAGGAGTTCGGCGAGCTTGGCGAGGCCGCGGGTCGGCTCGGTCGAGGGGCCGAGTTCGTCGGGGCCGCGCAGGACCCCGACGACGGCGCCCATCTCCTTGAGCACGGTGTCGGCGGCGCGGCGGATGTGGGCGAGCGCGGGTTCGACGGCCTCGGGCTTGGTCTTGAGGACGTGCGCGGCGGCGCCGGCCTGCACGTTGATGACCGCGATGTGGTGGGCGACGACGTCGTGCAGTTCGCGGGCAATGCGCAGCCGCTCCTCGGCGACCTGGCGGCGGGCCTCCTCCTCGCGGGTCTCCTCCGCGTGGCGGGCGCGGTCCTCGACCTCGGAGATGTAGGCGCGGCGGCTGCGGGTGGCGTCGGCGACCGCCACGAAGGCGGTCGACCAGGCGGCGGCGCCGAGGTTGGACGGGGCGGCCCAGCCGCCGGCGGTGAGCAGGCCGGTCGCGACGTACACGGCCGCGATGCAGCCGCCGGCCACGAGCCACGCGCGGCGCCGGTTGGTGCGCCGCGCGAACGTGTAGGCCACCGCCATCCAGGCGATGATGAGGAGCGGGTGGCGGTCCCCGGTGGCGGCGATGATGCCGATCGAGACCGCGGTGGCGAGGAGGAGGAGCCGTTCGGGCGAGCGCCTGCGGAACGCGATGACGAACCAGGCGGTGGCGCCCGCGAGGACGTGCGACGCGGTCGAGTCGGCGACGGGGACCGGCGGTCCGTGCCGGCCGTTGAAGTAGGCGAGGAAGAACAGCCCGACGAACGCGGTCGCGAAGACCGCGTCGACGATCGTCGGGTGCGATCGCACCCATCCGCGGACGGTCCCCAAAGCCATGCGAACGATCGTACGCGCGAACGGGTTCCCAGGTCATCGTCTATGCGCGGTACTGGGGGACCGACGGTGTACCGCGGATGCGGTAGACGCGCGGCCCGCGATCGGACGACGACGACGACGGGTCGCGGTCGCGAGGATTGACCGCATGATCGAAGTACACGAACTCACCAAGCGCTACGGCGACAAGACCGCCGTCGACGGGCTCACGTTCACCGTGAAGCCGGGCGTCGTGACCGGGTTCCTCGGCCCGAACGGCTCCGGGAAGTCCACGACCATGCGGATGCTCCTGGGCCTGGACGCGCCGACCTCCGGCACGGCGACCGTGAACGGCCGCCCGTACGCCGAGCACCCCGACCCGATGTTCCAGGCCGGCGCCCTGCTCGACGCGAAGGCCGTCCACACCGGACGGACCGCCTACCACCACCTGCTGGCCCTGGCCGCGACCACGGGCGTGCCGAAGTCGCGCGTCGGCGAGGTCATCGACCTCGTCGGCCTGCACGAGGTGGCCCGCAAGCGGGTCGGCGGCTTCTCCCTCGGCATGGGCCAGCGGCTCGGCATCGCCTCGGCGCTGCTGGCCGACCCCGAGGTGGTCGTCCTGGACGAGCCCACCAACGGACTCGACCCCGAAGGCGTGCTGTGGATCCGCAACCTCATGCGGGACCTGGCGTCCCGCGGCCGGACCGTGTTCGTCTCCTCGCACCTGATGAGCGAGATGGCGCTGACCGCCGAGCACCTGATCGTGATCGGCAAGGGCCGCTTGATCGCCGACGTCTCGGTGAGCGGGTTCATCGAGAGCGCCTCGAACGAGTCCATCCGGGTGCGCTCGCCGCACGCCAACGAGCTGCACGACCTCGTCGCCGGGCCCGGGACGACCGTGCTCAGCGTCGACCGGGGCCTGTTCGAGGTCACGGGCCTGTCCGCCGAGGAGATCGGCGACCGGGCCGCGGCCGCCGGCATCGCGCTGCACGAACTCACCGTCATCCGTCCGTCCCTTGAGGAGGCCTTCATGGAGCTCACCAGGGACGCCGTCGAATACCAGTCCGCCACGATCGGAGAAGCCCGATGACCGCCGCCGCCCTCTCACTCCCCCGCAAGCGGGTCAGCCTGCCGCGGGTCGTCAAGAGCGAATGGATCAAGTTCTGGACCGTCCGCTCGACCGTCATCACCCTGGGCGTCGCCGTGCTGCTGCTCGTCGGCTTCGGGCTGCTCGCCTCGTCGCTGTACGGCACGCCCTCCCAGGGCGGCCCTCCCGGCAATGAGCCGACCGATCCGGTGGGCGCCAGCCTGACCGGGACGAACTTCGCGCAGCTGGCGTTCGGCACGCTCGGCGTGCTGCTCATGGCCGGCGAGTACAGCACCGGGATGATCCGGTCCTCGATGACGGCCGTCCCGAAGCGCCTTCCCGTGCTGTGGGCCAAGGTCGCCGTGTTCACCACCGTGGTCTTCGCGGTCGCGCTGGCCGCCTCGGCCGCCGCGTTCACGTTCGGCCAGATGCTCATCGAGGACGGCGCGTCCTGGTCCGACCCCGGCGCGGCCCGCGCGGTGATCGGCACCGCGGTCGTCATGGCCGGCGTCGGCCTGCTCGGCATGGGGCTCGGTGCGCTCATGCGCTCCACGCCCGGCGCGATCACCACCCTGTTCGGCGTCATGTTCCTGCTC
Organism: Glycomyces harbinensis; assembly: GCF_900101745.1. Taxonomy (GTDB): domain Bacteria; phylum Actinomycetota; class Actinomycetes; order Mycobacteriales; family Micromonosporaceae; genus Glycomyces; species Glycomyces harbinensis. The sequence goes on from NZ_FNAD01000015.1 coordinate 119,300, forward strand.
GCCATGGTCGCCGCGCTGCTCATCCCCGACAGCTGGGGCGACGTCGTGCAGTACCTGCCCTCCAACGCGGCCGACGCGTTCACGGCCGTGGAGCAGGGCGAGGGGATGCTCTCGCCGGGGGCCGGACTGGCGGTCTTCACCGGTTACATCGTCGCCGTCCTCGGCGCCGCCGCCTGGCGCGTCAAGCGCTCCGACGTGTGACCCGCGGAAGACGCGAGGGCCCGGACCGATCGGTCCGGGCCTTCGCCGCACCGCAGTATGCTGCGTCCAGGCGTACGACACCTTTCGAAAGCGGGAATCATGGGTGACATTCCAGTAGTCAGCACGGGTTCGAGTCTGGCCCAGAACATCTGGGGCACGATCGCCGGCGACGACCGGATCTCCTCGGCCTCCGCCATCCCCGGCGAGATCATGGGCCTGGGGATGGAGGTCCTGGGCGCGATGAAGGACCCGGTCTACGCGCTGGCGTCGGCCGGACTGAGCATCGTGCTGGAACTGGTGGACCCCTTCAACGAGGCGATCGAGTACGTCTCCGGCTCCCCCGGCGACATGGAGCGCGTCGAGAAGGCCTGGGGTGAGGTCTCCGGCTCGCTCCAGTCCCTGTCCTCGGACACGGGCTCCGCGGTCGGCGCGAACCTCAAGTCCTGGCAGGGGCAGGACGCCGACGCCGCGGCCGGGCAGCTCGAAGCGCTCGCCGCGGCCATCGCCGCGGCGGCCAACGAGGCGTCGAACGTGCAGCAGATCGTCAGCTGGTGCCGGATGCTCGCCGAGGCGATCAAGGCGCTCATCGAGTCGATCCTCGCCGAACTCGTCTCTTGGCTCATCACCCGCGGCCTGGTGGCCCTCGCGACCGGCCCCTGGTCGTTCGGCGCCAGCATCGCCACGTTCATCCTCGGCGCGTTCTACAAGGCGACCTCGATGTTCCTGCGGGTCATGAACAAGATCAAGACCACCACGGGCATCTTCGGCAAGATCCTCCGCGTGCTGGTCGACCAGGGCCTCAACCGCAAGGGCGCGTTCCACGTGACCCCGGGCCAGATCTTCGGCCTGCGCGACGGCATGAGCTACGCGCTGTGGAAGGGCGTCCTCGTCAAGGCGGCCGTCGGCGCCGGAGGAAGCCTGGCGGGCAACGCGACGCAGGCGGCGACCGACCAGTTCAACTCGATGACCGCCGGACCCGCCTCCGGCGGCGGGGGCGCGGGCGGCGCGATCAACGTCGACCTCGACGAGCTGTCCGGGCTCCAGTCGGCGCTCCAGGGCCTCGCGGGCCAGGCCGGCCCGATCCGGTCGCAGGCCTCGGAGACGATGGCCGAGGAGATGTCCTGGGGCATTCCGGGCTGGGTGGGCCTCGAAGGCCACTACACCTCCACGGCCGAGGGCCTCGACGAGGCGATCGGCGAGATCGTGTCGGCGTTCGAGGGCCAGGCGATGGTCATCGGCGAGTGCCGCGACGACCACGCCGCGGCCGACCAGGAGGCGGCCGACGCGCTCAACAAGCTCCTCAGCGAGTTCAGCTCCTGATGAGTGGCCGCGAATACGACCTGCGCGAGGACGCCCGGGCCCTGGTGGTCGGGCAGTGGCTCAGAGAGGGCGAGCAACTGCGGACCTTCGCGCCGACCGGACGCGGCAACTACAAGTCCGAGATCCGCGGGTTTCCTTCGGCCGCTTGGAAGGCGGCCACGGTCCTGGGCTGGTCGGCCGCGAAGATCGCGAGCCCGGCAGGCATCGTGACCGGCGGCGTGCCGTACTGGAACGAGATCCGCCGGTTCGAGGGCCGCCCGCCGGGCCTGGTCGCGTTCGGCGACGGAAGGTCGTGCGAGGCCGCGAAGGTCCTCGGCACCGGGCCGCACCGCAGCGGCATATGGGTCCTCTCGCGCGACCGGTTCGGCTTCGCCGCCGACCGGCGCGTCTCCCCCGGGCCGGGACTGGCGCCGGGCGCGCTCAAGCGGGAGGACGCGGTCATACTGCTGGACAAGGTCATCGACATTCCCTCGGCGCGGTTCGCGTTCGAGGGCGACGTGACCCGAGGCGACGCGGTGTACCTGCGCATCCGGTTCCACGACGGGTCCGGAGTGGACGTGCACAACCGCTGACTCCCGGTCAGATGACGTCGGGGACGATGTAGACCCGCGCCTTCCAGTCGCCGCCCAGGACCACCACGAGGTCGCCGAACAGGGAGACGTGCTCGGGCACGTCGGCCCCGGCCGACGCCGGCGCCGTCTGCGTGCGCGTATCCATGTCCATGATGGACACGCTCCAGCCGTCGGCGTCGCTGGTCTCCAGCGCCACCCGGTCGCCCCGGACGGCGAGCGCCGAGGTGAACAGCTCGCCCTCCACGATCACCTGGCCCGCGAAGTCCCTGACCTGGACTTCGCTGACGGTGTCGAAGACCTGGTCGCCGAAGACCAGGCCGTTCGCGCCGGTGTACCAGTGGTCCTCGACGGCCCAGTCGACCGGGATCTCCCACACCTGGTCGCCGGTCGCGGTGTCGAAGGCGATGGTCTTGTACCCGTCGTCGGCGCTGGTGTGGTCGACCGCGGCGCAGACCAGGTGCTCGCCGCAGGCCTTGACGTGCTGGATGCCCACCCCCGCGTCGAACGGGACGCTCCAGGCCTCGCCGAGGTCGGACAGCGAGTACGCGACCAGCGTGTCGCGGCCCGGGGAGGCCTCGTCGGAGGCCCTGGCGACGACCAGGTCGTCGTAGACGGTCCACGCCTCGCCGTCGATCGGGAGGGCCCCGCTGGTGAGGGCCTCGCCGGTCGCGGCGTCGCGGATCACGGCGGTGCCCTCGTACGAGTCGAGCTCCACGAGCCGGTCGCCCGCGGTCAGGTTGTCGTAGAGCGCGTGCGAGTCCGGCGGCAACGTGCCGGCGGCGCCTTCGCCCCAGACGGCGTCGGCGCGGACCCGGCGCTCCTCGCTGCCGAGCAGGTCCTCGGGGCCGGGCTTCGACCAGACCTCCTCGCCGGTGGCGAGGTCAAGGCGGATCACGGCGTTGTCCTCGAAGCCGTCGCGCTGCTCGAAGACGAGTTCGGTGCCGTAGTAGGCGACGTCGTTGCGCTCGTAGCTGGTCCACTGCCGCTTCCACAGCAGTGCGCCGTCCTCGAGCGACACGACGGCGCGCATGTCCTCGCCCTCGTCGACGGCCGAGGCCATCGCGTCGATGATCATCAGGTCTCCGACGACGGTCAGGAACATCTCGGTGGGTTCGAGCTCGTAGGTCTGCGTCCACAGTGTCTCGCCCTCGGGCGTGACGGCGCTGGCGACGGTGGCGCCGTCCACGACCTCGGTGAGGATGGCCTTGCCGTCGGCGGCGGCCACGGCCGAGGCGCCGCTGGCGCTGAGCTGCTGCTCGTAAAGGAGGGGCAGGGCCTCGCCGGTGTCGGTCTCGGTTCCCAGCCCGTCGAGCGCGTCGCCGAGGATGCCGTCCCCGCCGGTGGCGCCGTTCCAGTCGAACTGGTTGAGCGCCACCGCCACCGTGATCACGATGGCCGTCAGGAGCGAGGTCGCGACCGAGAGGGCGATCCAGCGTCGCGGCGGGCCGGCGGCCGGCGCCGGTCCCTTCTGGACGTTCAGTTTGAACGGCAGCTGCTGGGGCGTCCCGGGCATGAAGGACGGGGCCACCGGATGGCGGGCGGGCGGCACGGGCGGGGACTGCGGCGTGTGCTGCGGCAGCACGGGCGCCGGTGTGCCGGCGGGCGGCGTCCCCGGCGGGACGGGTGTGTAGGCCGCCGGGGTTTGGGGTGGTGACGGGGTCGGGGTGGTCACGGCAGGAAGATCGGGCTCGGCCAAAGCATGGCGCAACGCGCCGAAAGCCACCGGCAGCTCGGGCTGCTCGGGCACCGACGGCGCGATCCCGAAACGAGCATGAAGCCTCGTAGCGACCAATGGCATCCGACTGGAACCACCGACCAGCAACAACGCGGTCAACTCCGCGGGCTCGACCCCGGAACGCTCAAGCGTCCGGCGGGTCTCATCCACCGCACGCGCCACCAAAGGATCAGCAAGACTCGTAAGCTCGTCACGAGTCAAATGCAAACCCATCGGATTATGACCGGGCAACGCGACCGGCGCAGTCGAGGTCCGCGAAAGCATCTCCTTGGCCGCACGAACCTCACCCCAGAACGCCAGCCGATCACGCAGATCCGCGGTCGTCTCCGGCTCGGACAAGCGCCGCCACAGCTCCGGGTCGCGCCCGGCCACAATCCGCCCCAGATGCGCGGCCAGCGTCATATCGACATCGAGACCACCCAGATCGTCCAAGCCCCCGACCGCAAGCGTCCGCAACCGCCCGTCCTCAGCCCGACGCACCACCGCCGCATCGAACGTCCCCCCACCGAAGTCGAAAATCGCGACGGCGGCGCCCACCGGGATCTCCTGGCCGAGGACTTCGGCGCAGTAGGTGGCGGCGGCGATCGGCTCAGGCAGGAGACGCACCCGGGGCAGGGCCGCGACCTGCGCGGCGCGCTCGAGGACCGCGCGGCGCACCGGACCCCAGTCCGCCGGATAAGTCAGCACCGTCTCAGCAGGGCGCAGCCCCGAAGCGGCGGCCTCGTCGGCGATCCGCCGCAGACCCGTGGCAAGCAGCTCCTCCACCGGAACCTCCCGGTCACCCAGCAGGACCGTGCCCTCATCAATGCGCCGCTTGGGATGCGACTCGAACCGCCCAGGCTCGGCAGCAGCCAGACGCTGCGCGTCACGACCGGTATGAAGGTCCCCGCCGGCATCGAGGAACACCCCGGAAGGCAACAGCGGCGAACCGTCGAAGAGCAGCGAACGCGGCTCCTGACCGTCACGACCGACAACAGCAACGGTATGGGTGGTGCCGAGATCGACGGCAAGCCAAACAGGGGTCTGCACGATGTCCTACTCACTCAATACCGAACCAAGGAAAACCCTTGGGGCGGAAAAGGTCGGGTCTGGGCGTTTGGTCACTGCGGATGGGGTGGGCGGTGACCCACGGCGAGGATACAGCGGACCGGTGACGACTTCAGCCTGTCGCCTCGGGCCGGACCGGCGGTTCGGGGACGAGCGGGGCCGCGGCGGCGGCGGGGAAGCCCTTGATCAGGAGCCAGAGGCCGAACGCGAGCTCGAAGAGGCCGCCGGGGACCGCCAGCGCGATGCCCGCGCCGGAGACGGCGAAGTCGAGGGCCGTGCCGGCGGCGAGGAGGGCGTATCCGGCCGCGCCCCACCAGGCGAACCAGGTGGGCGTCCAGCCGAGTCGGCTGAGGCCCAGGAGCATCGGGATGCTCCCGGCCGCGAGGACGACCATGGCGACGGCGTACAGGACGGCGTTGGTCTCCGGCTGGTCCTGGAGCAGGAACCAGGCTCCCGCGGCGAGGAGGAACGCTTCGGACATGCGCGCGGTCTGGTAGGTCCGGGCGGTGCGCGGGGCGGTCCGGCGCAGCGCGAGGAAGAACAGGACGCCGATCACGGCGACGGCGGCGGAGTTGAGGAAGATCAGCGCGATGCCGACCGGTTGGTCGGCCAGGGCGGTGCCGATGCCGTAGAAGAGGAAGGCGGCGAGGAAGAGGGCGCCGGCGAGGCGGCCGCTGGTGCGAGGGGACATGTTCACTCCGAAGTGCTCGGTGGGCCTGCTAGTACGGTATCGGCTCCCGGTCCGGCCCGGGCCCCGGTCGCGGCCTCCCTGCGAAGGCCGCGACCTCCTGTGCTCGCCCGCAGCGATCCCCAACGGACGCTACGGGTTGAGGCTGGTCAGGACGACCACTTCGGACTCGTCGTAGGGCAGGTAGCGGACGCGGACGACCATGCCGGGCTGGAGCTGGGGCAGGGCGCTCGCGTCGATGGGCTTCTGCTGCTCCAGGTCGAAGGTCGACTGGTCGGCGCGGGTGACGCGGAACTTGATGTCCATGACGGCGCGGTCGCCCTTGATGTCGCCGGTGGGGCTGAGCGACAGGACGACCGCCTTGGTCTCGGTGCCCTGCTCGGAGATCTGGAGCTGGCGGGGCGTGACCAGGCCCTTGGCGAGGCGCACGCGGTCGAGGGCGGCCTGGAGTTCGGCCTGCGGGGCGTCGGCGGCGATGACGACCTTGCCGTCGGTGCTGCCGGGGCGGTAGCGGACGGGGAGGATCGCGCCGGGGACGACGGCCGAGAGTTCGGTGATGTCGACGATGGTGCGGGCGACGCCGCGGAAGGACTGGCCGTCCATGGTGTCGATGTCGAACAGGATCTCCAGCTGGGGCTGGTCGTTGATGCTCAGGCCGGTGCGGTCGGCGGAGACGATGGTGCCCATGGCGAGCGGGGCGCCCTCGAAGCCCTTGGGGGCGTGGCCGCGCATCTGGCTCATGGCCCCGTCGACCATGCGACCGGTCGCGAGCGTGATCGGGAGGACGCCGATGAGGATGATGGGGCCGGCCATCCAGCCGTTGGCCCAGGCGACGGGGCCGTCGCCGTTGAGGCCGGTGAGGACGAACATGACGGTGCAGATGACGCCGGCGAGGGCGAGGATCCAGTTGATGACCTTGAACATGGCGGGTTCCCTTCGTTGCGGTGCTTCGGTGTGTTCGGGTTCAGTCTCGGACCGGTGCGGTCGCTACCGGTCACAGGTTTCGCGGGGTCAGTAGTCGGGGTCGCCGAAGAAGTCGGTGGCGGCGAACTCGAGGCGGTCGATCGAGCCGTCGGGTGCGACGACCACGAGGTCGGAGTGCCAGGGGTCGTCGGCGGGCGCGGTGATCACGGTCGTGTAGCCGCCGGGCGAGGTGGCGGCGCGGCCGAGGTTGGTCGCGGTGTCCATGGAGGCGGTGACCTGTCCGGTGTCGAGGCTGATGACGTTGAGCGCGTAGGCGTCCCCGTTGGGCTCGATCTGGTGCTCGACAAGGACGTGCCCGGAGGCGGCGCCCGCGGCGGTGTTCCCCAGTCCCGTCCACAGGTCCGCGCCGGCGGCTTCGGGGTCCTCCATGAACCCCTCGATCAGGTCCTCGACGTCGACTTCCAGGGTCGCGGTGGTGGAGGCGAGCGCGGTCTGGTCGAGGACGATCTGGGCCCCGTAGAAGACCCGCGTGCCGAGGTCGCGCAGCCCGTCGCCGTCGTCGACTTCGAGGGTGGCGCCGAGGGCGCCTTCGGCGGTGGGCTTGACGCGGACGGTGCTCTCGCCGTCGGCGAGCAGGGCTTCGGTGGTGGTGAGGCCGCCGATGTCGGGCACGTTCCCTTCGGCGGCGAGCAGGCCCGACCAGGTGGCGGCGGTGTCCTCGCCGGCGGGGGCGGCTTCGAGGGTGTCGAGGGCGATGGTGTGGACGCCGCCGTTGACGTCGAGGGCGACGACGGCCCCCAGCGCGGGGTCGAAGGCGTAGGCCGCGCCGGAGGCGGCGGCGCCCGCGAGCCCGGTGATCGCTCCGGGTTCGGCGGCCGTGGACCCGTCGTCGAGTTCGAGGACGCGGAGGCCGTCGTCGGTGGCGAGGTAGGCGTATGTCTCGCCCGCCGCGACGACGGCCGCGCCCCAGCCGATCTCGTCGGTGAGCTGCACGTCCCACCGGGCCTCGCCGGTGGCGAGGTCGACGGCGGCGATGCGGACCTGGAACATGTCGTGCGACGCGGAGGCGATGAGGCCGCCGGACCCGGCGCGTTCGTAGGGCACGAGGACGAGTTCGCCCTCGTCGTCGGCGGCGAAGCCGATGCCCGACTGGAGGGTGATCTGGGGGTCGGGGGCGGTGAGGTGCTCGCCGAGGATCGCGATGGCGCCGATGCCGAGGGAGGAGAGGAGGAGCATCGCGAGCATGCCGCGCACCGGGGACTTGAACGAGCTGGTCGCGGGGGTGAGGGGCTGTTCGGGGGTGCCGTACGGGGACCGCACCTGCTGCCCGTGGGCCGGGAGCGGCGACCGGGGCGGGTCGTAGTACATGGTGGGCCTCCTTCGGTGTCGGACGGGTCGACGCGCACAGCGTCGCTCCTCGCTCAGTCCTACCGGTCACAGGTTTCTGGCGGGGGTACGGCGCGGATAGGGGGTGCCGGCGAACTCCTTGCGAGGCGATGTCCGAGTCCGTTCGCCGGCACCCCCTAGACTTCGCGACATGGTGCAAGGCATCGCGCCCTCGGCGGCCGTCCCACGGGGCATGCTCATCGCCGACGCTTGGGCCCAGCTCGGCGACGCCGTCGCGCCTTTGAGCAACCCGTCGGGCAGGCCGCTCGCGCGGACGGTGAAGCTCCTCCTCGACCCGCTGGTGCTGCGCCCGACGATGAACGCGCGGTTCGCGGGCGGGGTGGTCGCGGTCGAGCACGTCGACGCCCTGCGCGCGGCGATCCTGGACGCGGGCCCGGCGCTCGCGGCGACCGCGGCGTGGTTCCAGCTGGTGAAGAAGGCCCGGCGGCGCGCGGGGATCACCGAGGGGCACCCGCAGGACCTGTACTTCCAGCGCTGCTTCGAGCTCGCGCACGAGCACGGCGACCCGCGGTCGGCCGAGGGTGCCGCGCGCATCGCGGCCGAGGCCGTGGCCGAGGTGCACGCCGAACGCGGCGAGGTGACCGTGGACCGGTTGCGCGGCTTCGTGACCGACCCCGAGCGCGCGGCGGAGCTCGCCGGACTGCTGCGCTCGGCGTGGGCCGACCGGTCGGACGAAGCGGTCGACGCGGCGCCGCACCCGGGGCTCGCCGCATTCCTCGAACACTGCGCCACCGGACCCGACCGGGACCTGTGGAAGACGCTGGCGCGCAAGCGGGTCGGCACCGCCGAGGCCGCCGCGCTCGACCGGCCCTCGGTGGCCCGCGGGTACGGGCTGACCGGCCGCGAGCGCCCGGTGCCGCCGGAGATCGGCGACCGGGCCTCCAAGCGGCGGCTGCCGAAGCCCTTCGACCGGTCCATCATGGAGCGGTTGTTCGCGGCGTTCACGGCGGTCTTCCAGCGGGAGTCGATGGGCGACATCCCGGCGCTCGTGGTGGGCGAGATCCACCGCTCGGCCGCGCCCTGGCAGCTCGCCGAGGAGTCCAGCCGCATCACGATGGCGCTCGGCCGGGACGCGGCGAAGGGCCTCGACGCGCCGATCGAGGCGGTACCCGCCTCCGATGCGAACGCGCGCCTGCTGTCCCGGTGGAGTCGCGAGTCCTATGTGCAGCGGGTGCTGCGGCTTCCCGACGCCGCGGCGCGCGACGTCCCCGACGACCTGCGCGACGACGTGCTCGGCGTCGACCGCGCCTACCTGCGCCGGCTCTGGGCCCGCCTCCACGGGCGCGAGCTGCGCGGCGAGGCGACCGAGGCCGACGACGTGTGGGACCTGCTCGACGGGGTGCTCCGCTCGGTCGTGATGGACCAGCGCGACCGGCTGCGGCGCTCCCTCGAACGCGAAGGGGACCGGGCATGACCGAGTTCGCGATCGAACGGGAAGGACCGGTCGTCCGCGTCGGACCCGAACGGCCCCATCCGGAACGAACGGCACTGGTCGAGGCGCGCGGCGCCCTGCTGTACTGGGACGTCCTGGACCCGCGGTCGCATCCGGCCGCACTGTACGGGGACGGCCAGGCGCCGCCGGTTCATCCGGCCGCCGAGATCCACGACCTGGACCTCGCCGCCGACTGGCTGTGGGAGATCTACGGACCCGAGGCCGCCGCCGCGATCCTCTCCGGCGCGGCCGCGATCGCGACCGAGGCGGACTCCCCGGTCCTCCAAGCCGCCCGAAAACTCGCCGACCTGCGGTGGATCGAGGCATGGTGGCCCGCCACGCACGTGGTGACCCTCTCGGCGCAAGCGATCGGAGGACCGCGGGCCCGGGAGGGGCTGCCGCCGTCCTACGAAGCGGTCGTACCCGCACCGTCGGTCGGACTCCTGAGGGCCGAGGCCGCCTGCCGCACCGCCGAAGTCGAGCACCTGCTCGATGACGACGAGGCCGTGGAGCGGGCCCTCGACTTCGACCCCGCCGCGATCACCGCGCTGGAGTCCCACCCCGTGCTCGGCTCGGACGCCCGCGATCTCGCGGACGAACTGGCCGACCTCGCCGAGAACTACGGCGTCGTCCTGCGAACCTCGCCGGCCCCCGCCAGACCCGAGGACTGGACGCTCGCCGCGGGCGGCGACACCGGCGCCGGCCCCGCGCTCGCCGAAGGGGAGGCGCCGGTCGACTGGGCGTCCGTTCCCCAAGGGCTCGTTGACATCGCAGGGCAGGCGCGCTGGTCGCTGACGCATCGCGGCGGCGCCTCCGTGATCACAGTCGAGGTCCCCGCCGCCCCGAAAGCTCGCGACGCCACGCTGACCGCCAGAATCGGCGGCGCCGGGATCGCGCTGCACCACGACCGCGACACCGGCATGTTCACCGGCGAAGCCCAAGCGCCGCAGGGATTCCTGCGACTCCCGACGGCGCAGCGGACCCTCCACGTGTACGACCCGGCCTTCGCGACCGGCGATGCCGGGGCCGATCCGGACGCGCAGGCGCGCCGCGACGCGCTCATCGTGTACGCCTACCAGCGCGTCCTCGCCTCGGACGCGGGCCTCGCCATTGAGGCGGCGGCCGTCGGAGTCGACCTGCCATGAGCGACGACGACCTGATCGGCCTGCACGGCAAGGAGACCAGCGGCCCGCGCTGGAAGAAGTTCCGCAAGCTCAACAACACCGCCGCCCGCATGGCCGGCCAGGGCCGGACCGCCAAGGCGATCGCGATGTTCCAGGAGGCGTACGCGCTCACCCTCGTCCCGGACGTCGACGCCGCCGGGCTCGACGCCCGCGCCCGCGTCCTGGGGAACCTCGCGGGCATGGCCGAAGGCCAGGGCGACACCGCCGGATCCCTCCGCTACGCCGAAGAGGCACTGCAAGCGGCCGCTGAGGCCGAAGCGCAGGCGGGCGACCGGTACGGCACCGTGGCCGTGCGCGCCTCGATCCTCGTCAACCGGGCCCAGACCTTCCAGCTCCTCGGCCGGCTCGACGACGCCCTCGCCGACCTCGACGCCGCCATGGCGATCACCGACGAGGGCGGCGACGACGAGGGCTACGTGGCCATCTCGGTCCACAACTCCCGCAGCGTCCTGCTCATCGGCCTCGAACGCTGGGAGGAGGCCGAGGCCGCCGCCCGGCACACCCTGGCACTCGCCAACGCGCGCGACCCGCGCCTGGCCGGGTACCCGTACTCGAACCTCGCCGCGATCGCCCAGGGCCGCAACGACCACGAGGCCGCCATGGCGTATCTGCGGCTCGCCGAAGAGCTCCACGAGGGGGATCCGTCGGCGGTGGCGCTCGCGGTCGCGAACCAGGGCCGGGCCGCCATGCGCGCCGGCGACGTGGCCGAAGGCGGCCGATTGCTCGCGAAGGCGGAGCAGGTGTTCGCCGACGGCCGGCAGCCCCTGCGCGCGGCCGAGATCCGCTACAGCCGCGCCCATGCCGCGTTCCAGAGCGGCGACGCCGATCTCGCGAACGAGCTGCTGCCCGAGTCGATCGCGGTCCTGCGAAGCGCCGGACACGTATCGATGCTCGCCGAAGCACTCGCGCTCCAGGGCGACCTCCTCGCCGCCCGAGCCGAATACGAGCAGACCGAGGCCGCCTACCTGGAGGCCCGCCGGTGCCTCGAATCCCTCGGCGCGCGATATCACCTGGCGCGCATCGACATGCGGCGCGCGTTCGCCGTCGCGGAACAGTGCACCCTGGCGGTCACCACGAGCGAACGGGAGCGCCTGCTGCGGCTGGCCCTGGACCTCTCGCTCCCGTCCGCGCTGGCGACCGACGCGATCCGCCACCAGTTCACGCCGGGCCTGCCGCGCGAGCAGTGGGCGGCGACCGTGGCGATCCCCGCGATGGCGCACGCGCTGAACCTCGCCGCGGCCCTGCAGGACGGCGCGCTCGTCTCCGAACTCCTGGAGCACATGAGCGCGACCGTGTCCCTCCACGCGCCGACCGCGAACGCCGCGTACACCGAGAACCCCGTGCTCACCGCGACGATGCCCGATCCGCTCGAACTCCCTGCGACCCAATCGGAACTGCTGCCGTTCGCGGCCGCGGGACTGGTCACCGGCGCCTCGGGCGACTTCCCGGCGCCCCGGTTCGCGCTGCCGCCGCGACTGCGCGTCAACCCGGGACGTCCGTCTCATCTGGAGCCGTGGATCCAGGAGACCGAGCGGCGCTACGGGTTCGCGATCCGATCCGACGTAGTGGTGGACACATGGTGAACGAGGCGCAGCCGACCGTGCAGCTCAAGATCGTCGACGGCGACGGGCTCTTCTACACGTGGCGTTGGGAGCACGAGCTCGGCGCGATCCAGAACATCATGGTCGAGGCCGGCAGGGTGAAGCCCGCCCTGGACGCGCTGGCGCTGTCGCTGCCGACACCGCTGTACGGGGAGACCGTGGACCAGGCCCTCGAACGCTCGCTCGCGGGGGCGTTCACCGACCGCGAGCAGGAGATCGGACTCTCGACGGCGCTGGCGGCGTCGCTCATCCCCTACCGGCTGGCGACGGAGCTGAACGAGTTTCTGGCGCAGGGCCTGCGGCCGCACGTGCGCATCCAGGCCTCGCACGCGACGAGCCAGGTGCCCTGGGAGGCATTGCATGTGGACGAGGGCGAGCGCTTCGTGTCGAACTCCGACGTCTCGGTGCTGCCCCCGGCGACGGTCCGCAACGCCCCGGAACGCAGCGTATCCAAATGGGATCCTGGTTCGAATGTCGTAGCGGTGCTGGACCCGAGCGTGCCGGGAGCGACGGCGGCACTCGGCTCGGTCCTCGGCCCGGTAGAGTCCGACTCCGAACTGGCCGCTCTCGTGGAACGTCTCGGCGAGCGCCTGGTCCCGAAGCCGACCGACTCGGCCTTCCGCCGGGGCGACCTGAACAGGGACGCGATCGAACCGCTCCTGGCGGACGCGGGCCGCTTCCTCTACGTGGGCCACGTGACCATCGCCGACCACGGCTTGGACGCGCGGCTGCACCTGAGCTGCGGCCCCGACACGACCGGGCGGGCGGCCCTCGCGCGGGGCCACCGGCCGCTGACGGCCGGCGACATCGTGCTGGGCCACCGGCCCGGAGCGACGGCCGGGTGGCGGATGCCGAACCGGGTCGCGCTCATAGCCTGCGAAAGCGGCGGCGAAGTCCGCTTCGCCGAACCGGTGGGCCTGGTGGCGGCCGCGCTGCACGCGGGAGCCCAGTACGTGACGGCGACGAGATGGACCCTGCCGACCAACGCGGGCATTCGCCGCTACGCCACGGGAGCGAAGCCCGACACGACGGTCCTGCCGGAGGCGGTGGTGGCGGTGAACGACGCCCACGAGAGCCCAGATCCCGTAGCGGCCCTGAACGACTGGCAGAGGCAGAAGGCGGAGCGCTGGGAGGCCGAAGGCCGCCTGGAGGACTCCCCGATCATCTGGTCGGCCTTCGCCACCGCCTACGGCTGACCTGCCGCATCCGAACGGCCGCATCGCGAATGCCCGATCGGTCGGCATGAAGGGCCCAAGGAGTAGCCGCCACTCGGTCGCTGCCTACTCTGAGCGCGAAGGATCATCGCCGGGAAGCCGGGGAGCACGGCCGGCCGCCGTCCCGCAAGCTCGATGTCGCACCTCGTCGGCACTATCGCAGGCATGACCGACACCAAGACCCACCTGCACCGCGACCTCCGCAACGCCCGCGAAAGCCTGCTGTGGAAGCTCGACGGCTTGGGCGAGTACGACCTGCGCCGTCCCATGACCCCGACCGGCACCAATCTCCTCGGCCTGGTCAAGCACATCGGCGGCATCGAGGCGGGCTACCTGGGCGAGGCCTTCGGACTGCCCGTCAGCGATCCCCCTCCTTGGTTCGCCGACGACCCGGACGAACCCAACACCGACATGTGGGCCCGATCCGAGGAGTCCAGTGCGGTCATCATCGGCTTCTACCGCCGCGTCTGGGCCCACGCCGACGCCACGATCGAGGCCCTCGACCTCGACGCCCCCGGCACCGTCCCCTGGTGGCCCGCCGAAGACGCCGACGTCACCCTCCACCGGATGATCGTCCTCATGATCGGCGAGACCAACCGCCACGGCGGCCATGCCGACATCGTCCGCGAACTCATCGACGGCGCCGCGGGCCTGCGCCCCGACTTCATCGGTTTGCCCGAAGGCGGCGAGGCTTGGTGGGCCGACTATCGCGACCGCCTCGGACAAGCCGCCCGCAAGGCCGCCGGGCAATAGTTCAGGGCGACCCGATCTCCACCGGATGTCGTCGGGGCGCAGGGCATCACGGCTTCGCGGCAGATGTGATCGGCACGGGAATGCATTCGGCCCTGTTCATGCCTGCACCCCAATGGCATCGGAGCTCAAGGCGGCACCATCCTGACGGGGCTGCCGGCTCAGGCGAGGTCTCCCAGGAGGTCGTTCGGGGTGCCTTCGAGGGCGAGCGTGTCGAGGACCGACAGGAGTTGTCGTTCCTCGTAGCCGAAGTGGGTCTCCATGACCGCGCCGATGCCGTCGAGGTGGCTGTGGAGCGTTTCGGGGTCCTCGCCGGCGTCGATCGCCGCGCTGAGGTTGCCCAGGAGGTGCTCGAGCATGTTGTGGTCGGTCATGAGGTTCGAGATGACCGGCTTCAGCTCGGGGTGCTCGGCGATGATCTGCGGGAACAGGCCCCCGTCCTCGCTGCGGTGGTGGCCGCTCAGCGCGGAGCAGAAGCCGCGGCAGAAGAGGAGGAGATCCTGCCCGGGCGGGCCCTCGAACTCCCCGTCGATGGAGCGTCGGGCGAGGTCGAGCGCCTGTCGCAGGCGCTGGTGGACGGAACGAAGCTGTGCACCGAAGGCGACCAGTCGGTCGGTGTCGGAACTTATGGCGTACTCCTTAGAACAGGCCCAAGGGTACTTCGGCGGGGCCTGTGGGTCGAGGTCGAGGCGCCATGACCGCCCTAACCGCGGCAGTCCCAGCTCCCCCGCCCGCAGCCCGGCCTGGAAGCGGGAGTCCGCCTCCAGCTCGGCCATCAGGTCGGCCACTCGGCGCCGGTACGTGCGCAGGGAGACGCCCAGCCGCTTGGCGGCCGCCTCGTCGGTGAGGCCCGAGCCGAGGGCACCGAGGATCCTGCGCCCGTCGGCGTCGATCCTGGGCATGTCGGCGCCCAGGTAGTCGCCGAAGTCGACGGCGGTGGCCCAGGCGGCCTCGAAGAGCGACAGGATGCCGCCGATGACCGTCGGCGACGTCGTCACCGTGTACTCGCGGCCGACCGGCGCCTCCGGCCCGGCCATGATCAGCACGCGGCGGTCGATGAGGATGACCTCGTTCGGCAGCGGCGAGCCGCTGATCCGCACCAGCGCCCCCGCGCCCCGCACCTGCCGCAGATGCGCGCGGGCGCCCTCGTCCGCCAGCGCGACCGGGCTGAGCAGCTTGCGGATCGCGAGCCCCGGGCCCGCGGGCTCCACCTGGCGGCGCACCGCCGCCCTGGCCTCGGCCTGCGACCAGGTCTCCAGATCTCTTGCCGCGCAAAGAAACTCGGTCCGCACCGAGGCGAAGAGGTGCCCGGCGCGCTCGACCAGTTCGGCATCGCCCCTGACCGTGAACATCTGCTCGCTCCGCATGATCCAAGTGTGGCAGCAACCTGCCAAACCGTCGCCCGACACCGCGGTTGCGGGAAGCATGGACCTCATGACGACGAACACCTTCTCCCTCGGTGGAGACCTGAAGATCAATCGGCTCGGCTTCGGCGCGATGCGCCTGCCGATGAGCACCTTGGACGGCCCGACGCGGACCCCGGAGAACGGCGTCGCCGTGGTCCGGCGCGCCGTGGAGCTGGGCGTCGACCACATCGACACGGCCGGCTTCTACAACCGGGGCGCGGTGCGCGCCAGCGAGATCATCCGCGAGGCGCTGTCGCCGTACCCCGAAGGCCTCGTCATCGCCACGAAGGTCGGGCCGCTGCGCGGGCCGGACGGCATCCCGAGCGGCCAGGCGGCGCCCGGTCGACTGCGCGGCCTCGTGGAGGCCGACCTCCGGACGCTCGGACTCGACCGGCTCGACCTGGTCTACCTGCGCGTCGGCGGCATCACCGGCGCCGGCGGCGAGTCGATCGCCGAGCGCTTCGCGGTGCTCGCCGAACTCCGCGAGGAGGGCCTGATCCGGCATCTGGGCGTCAGCAACGTCGACGCCGACCAGCTGGCCGAGGCGCGGGCGATCGCGCCCGTTGCGGCGGTGCAGAACTCGGCCGCGGACGGCATGGGGCTCTTGGCGGAGTGCGAGGAGGCCGGCATCGCGTACGTGCCGTTCTTCACGCTCGGCGGCGGCGGGAACGCGATCGACACCGAGCGGCTCGGTGCGGTCGCGGCGCGGCTGGGCGCGACCACCGCGCAGGTCGCGATCGCGTTGACGCTGGCGTCCTCGCCGGTGGCGCTGGCGATCCCGGGCACCGGTTCGCTCGAGCACCTGGAGGAGAACCAGGCGGCCGGGGACCTCGTGCTCAGTGACGAGGACCTGGCCTTCCTGCGGGCCTGAGCGCGGGTCGGTCTCCGACAGCGCGGGTGATCGGACCGGTGTTCCCGGGGGCCCGGTCTCGTCACCGCCTCCAGGGGCCCGCCCCGCGTGCGGCACCGCCGCGAGAGCGCCGCACGCGGGGCGGGTTCGGCCTATGATCCGGTCATGAGTGAACTCCTCGACTTCCACCGCCGCACCATGGCGTACGCCGTCTCGATCGTGAACACGGTCGAGCCCGAACAGCTCTCGCTGCCGACCCCTTGCGCCGAATGGGATCTCGGGCAGCTGCTCGCCCACATGACCGCGCAGGACCGGGGGTTCGCCGCCGCCGCGCGCGGCGAGGAGTTCGACCCCGCGGCCTGGGCCGAGGGCCCGCTCTCGGAGCGGTTCGCCGAGACGTTCGCGGCCTCGGCCGAGGAGGTCGTGGCCGCGTTCAATGAACCGGATGCGGCGCAGCGGGAGTGGCTGGTCCTCGTCGGTTCGGACACGCCGCTGCCGGTGCCGGGCGAGCGCGCCGTCGGGTTCCACCTGATCGACTATGTGGTGCACGCCTGGGACGTCGCGGTGTCGATCGGCCGTGAGCCCGAGTTCGATCCGCTGGTGCTCTCGGCGGTGCTCACGCTCGCCGAGGAGGTGCCGCTCGACGGCTCGACCCGCATCGGGCCCCATGCGCCGTTCGCTCCCGCGCTGGAGCTGGAGGGCGGCGACGGCCTGCTGGAGCAGATCCTGGCGCTGCTGGGCCGCGATCCCGAGTGGAGCGCCGAGCAGAGCTGAAACGGCGGGTCGATTCGAGTCGGCGCCGGGACTAGCCATGCATACCGACCGGACGGTATGCTTGCGGCAGTCCCGACGACGAGGAGGTCGCCGTGCAGATCACCGGTGCCGTACTTGAGCGCTGCGGCGCGCCCGCGCCGTTCGCCGAATCGCGACCGATCACGATCGGGCCGCTCGAACTCGACGCGCCCGGCCCCGGGGAACTGCTGGTGCGCATCGAGGTCGCCGGCATCTGCCATTCCGATCTGTCCGTAGTGGACGGCAACCGGGTCCGGCCGGTGCCGATGCTCCTGGGCCACGAGGCCGCCGGGATCGTCGAGGCGGCCGGGCCCGGAACCGGGATCGCCGTCGGACGGCGGGTCGTGATGACGTTCCTGCCCCGGTGCGGGCGCTGCGAGGAATGCGGCACCGGCGGGCGACTCCCCTGCGCGGTCGGCAGTGCCGCGAACGCCGCCGGGACGCTCGTCGGCGGCGGCATCCGCCTCCACCGCAACGGTTCCGCGGTCAACCATCATCTCGGTGTCAGCGCCTTCGCGACCCACGCCGTCGTCTCCGCCGACTCCGCGGTCCCGGTCGACGACGACGTGCCGCCCGACATCGCCGCGCTCCTGGGCTGCGCCGTGCTCACCGGCGGCGGCGCGGTCGTCAACGCCGGCAACCCGAAACCGGGCCAGACCGTGGCCGTCGTCGGCCTCGGCGGCGTCGGCGCCGCCGCGCTCCTCGTCGCGAAGGCGTTGGGCCACCCCGTGATCGGCATCGACACGGTTCCGGCGAAGCTCGCGACCGCCCGGGCACTCGGGGCCGAGGCCATGACGCCCGAGGAAGCCGCCGGGCGGCGGGTCCCGCTCGTCATCGAGGCCGCGGGCGCGGCCCGGGCCTTCGAGACCGCGTACGCGCTCACCGCGCCGGGCGGCACCACCGTCACCGTCGGCCTGCCCCGCCCCGACGCCCGCGCGAGCATCGCGCCCCTGTCGCTGACCGCCGAGGCGCGCACCGTCATCGGCTCCTACCTCGGCTCCGCGGTGCCCGGCGACGACATCCCCCGCTACGTCGACCTCTGGCGCGCGGGCCGACTGCCGCTCGACCGGCTCGTCTCCGACCGCATCGACCTCAATGGACTGCCGACCGCGCTCGACCGCCTCGCCGCGGGCGAGGCGCTGCGCCAGCTCATCGAATTCTGAACCGACCCCGAGCCCGGGCGCTGCAAGCCTGCACCGCTGAGTATCCGGACTCCCCACAGCACCGACTCCTGGAAGACCCGCACTTGTGAAAGGAACGCCCATGACCTCACGCACCGCCATCGTCACCGGCGCCGCGCGCGGCATCGGTGCCGCCACGGCCCGCCGCCTCGCCGCGGACGGCCACGCCGTCGCCGTCATCGACCTGAACGAGGCCGACGCGCAGGACACCGTGAAGGCCGTCGAAGCCGCCGGCGGCACCGCCCTCGCGATCGGCGCCGACGTCTCGGACGAGGCCGCCGTCGCGAGCGCGGTCGAACGCGTCGCCGCCGAGCTCGGACCGCCCGCGATCCTGGTCAACAACGCCGGCATCCTCCGCGACAACCTCCTGTTCAAGATGACCGCGGGCGACTGGGACGCCGTGATGAGCGTGCACCTCAGGGGCGCGTTCCTCATGAGCCGCGCCGTACAGCCGCACATGGTCGAGGCCGAGTGGGGCCGCATCGTGAACCTGTCCAGCACTTCGGCACTCGGCAACCGCGGCCAGGCGAACTACGCCGCCGCCAAGGCCGGCATGCAGGGCCTCACCAAGACCCTCGCCATCGAGCTCGGCCGGTACGGCGTCACCGCGAACGCGGTCGCCCCCGGGTTCATCCAGACCGAGATGACCAGGGCCACCGCCGAGCGCATCGGGGTGCCCTTCGAGGACTTCCTCGCCCACGCCGCCAAGGAGACCCCGGTCGGGCGCGTCGGCCAGCCCGAGGACGTCGCCGCGGCGGTCGCGTACTTCTGCTCCGAGGACGCCGGATTCGTCTCGGGCCAGGTCCTCTACGTCGCCGGAGGGCCGAAGGCATGAGCGACCGCATCGAAGTCGCCTCCCCGCAGGCGCTCGCCGACGCGCTCGGCGGCAGGGCGGTCGGCGAGTGGTTCATTGTGGACCAGGCCCGCATCGACGCGTTCGCGGACGCGACCGAGGACCACCAGTGGATCCACGTCGACCCCGAGCGGGCCGCCGGCGGGCCCTTCGGCGGGCCGATCGCGCACGGATACCTGACGCTCTCGCTGCTCCCCCGCCTCACCAAGGGGCTCTTCGACATCGGCGGGCTCGCCATGTCGGTGAACTACGGCCTGGACCGGCTCAGGTTCCTCCAGCCGGTGGCCGCTGGGTCGCGGGTGCGGGCCGTGGTCGAGCTGGTCTCGGCCGAGGCCGTGAACCTGGGGGTGCGGGCCGGGTACGCCGTCACCGTCGAGATCGAGGGCGCCGACAAGCCCGCGCTCGCGGCGCAGACGATCACGCTGTACGTGCCGGAATAGCACCGCCGGTCACCCGCCGCATGCCCTGATCGGCCGGGCCGCGGTCACCTGCCGCCTGCCCGGAGGGGAAGAGGGAGAACGTAAGAGCGGCGCGGCCCTCGTGAGGCCGCGCCGCTTTCAGTGTGACTCAAAGTCGTTCGAGCACCATGGCCATGCCCTGGCCGCCGCCCACGCACATGGTCTCCAGGCCGTAGCGTCCGCCGCGGTCCCCCAACGCGTTCAGGAGCGTGGAGGTGATCCGCGCGCCGGTCATCCCGAACGGGTGCCCGACCGCGATCGCCCCGCCGTTGACGTTGAGCCGGTCGGGGTCGATGCCCAGCTCCCGCGCCGAGGGGATCACCTGGGCGGCGAAGGCCTCGTTGATCTCCACGAGGTCGATGTCGTCGATGCTCAAGCCCGCCAGCGCCAGTGCGCGCCGGGAGGCCTCGACGGGACCGAGTCCCATGATTTCCGGGGACAGGCCGCTGACGCCGGTGGAGACGATGCGGGCGATCGGCTCGATGCCGAGTTCCCCGACCATCCGCTCGGAGACGACGACCACGGCGGCGGCGCCGTCGTTGAGCGGGCACGCGTTCCCGGCGGTGACGGTGCCGCCGGGGCGGAACACCGGGTCGAGGCCCGCGAGCTTCTCGACGGTGGTGCCGGCGCGGGGCCCGTCGTCGGCGCTGACGACGGTGCCGTCCGCGAGGGCGACCGGGGTGATGTCGCGGGCCCAGAACCCTGCGGCGATGGCCGCTTCGGCGCGCTGCTGGCTGCGGGCGGCGAAGGCGTCCTGCTCCTCGCGGGTGACGCCGTAGAGGGCGGCGACGTTCTCGGCGGTCTGGCCCATGGCGATGTAGGGGTCCGGCAGGAGACCCTTCTCGCGCGGGTCGGTCCACTCGGGATCGCCGCCGCCCGCCCGCCTCGCCGTCCGGCTCAAGGCCTCGGCGAAGGCGGGGTTCTCCAGTTCGGCCCCGGGGATGGCGTCGCTGGAGCCGATGTCCATGCCGCTGACCGATTCGACGCCGGCGGAGACGAACACGTCGCCTTCGCCGGCCTTGACGGCGTGGAAGGCCATCCGAGTGGTCTGGAGGCTGGACGAGCAGTAGCGGGTGACGGTGGCGCCGGGCACGGTGTCCCAGCCGAGCAGGACGGCGACGATGCGGGCCATGTTCATGCCCTGTCTGCCGCCGGGCAGCCCGCACCCGAGCAGGAGGTCGTCCACCATGGACGGATCCAGTCCCGGCACCTTCGCGACGGCCGCGCGGACCATCTGCGCGGCGAGGTCGTCGGCGCGGGCGTCTTTGAGCGATCCCTTGTGGGCGCGGCCGATGGGCGAGCGCGCGGTCGCGGCGATGTAGGCCTCGGTCATGGCGTTTCCTTACCGTGTAGTCGGGTTGTGGGCCTCGGTCGGGCGTTCGGCGTGGATGCCGGCGTGCGGGCCGTGCGGTCAGACGAATGCCTGGATGCCGGTGATCGCCCGGCCGACGATCAGGGTGTTCATGTCGTAGGTGCCCTCGTAGGAGTAGACGGCCTCGGCGTCGGCGAAGAAGCGGGCGACGCCGTGGTCGAGCTGGATGCCGTTGCCGCCGAGGACGTCGCGGCAGCGGGCGACGACGTCCCTCATGCGGGCGCTGCAGAAGGCCTTGGCCATGGCGGCGTGCTCGTCGCGGCGGGTGCCGGCGTCCTCCATCTGGGAGACGCGGACGCAGACGGCGAGTCCGGCGGTGACGTCGGCGAGCGATTCGGCGAGCTTCTGCTGCACGAGCTGGAAGGAGGCGATGGGGCGGCCGAACTGCTCGCGCTCCTTGGCGTAGCGGACGGCGGCCTCGTACGCGCCGACGGCGATGCCCATGGCCTCCCAGGCGACGCCGATCCTGGTGGGGCCGAGGACGCCCGCGAGGTCGCGGAAGGAGTCGATCTTCTGGAGGCGGTCGGTCTCGGGTACTTCGACGCCGGCGAGCGTGATGTCGGCGTTCTGGACGCCGCGCAGGGACTGCTTGCGCTCGATCTTCTCGGCCTTGAAGCCGGGGGCGTCCTTGCGGACGATGAAGCCCTTGACCTGGTTGTCGTCGATGTCCTTGGCCCAGATGACGGTGATGTCGGCGAAGGTGGCGTTGCCGATCCAGCGCTTGGCGCCGTCGAGGGTCCAGGTGTCGCCGCGGCGGACGGCGGTGGTGCGCAGGCCGCGGGCGGTGTCGGAGCCGGCGAGGGGCTCGGTGAGGCCGAAGGCACCGATGATCTCGCCGCGGCCCATGCGCGGGAGCCATTCGGCCCGCTGGGCGTCGGAGCCGCCGACGCCGATGGCGCCCATGGCGAGGCCCGAGGTGACGCCGACGAACGTGGCGAAGGAGGCGTCGACGCGGGCGATCTCGACGGCGGCCCAGCCGCGGAAGAGCGTGCTGTTGGGGAAGCGGCGCGACTCGGGCCACATGGTGCCGATGACGCCGGTCGCGGCGATGCCGGGGATGAGGTGGTGGGGGAACTCGGCGCGGTCCCAGTAGTCGTCGGCGATGGGGCGGACTTCGCGTTCCATGAACGTGCGCAGGCGGAGCGCGGCCTCGCGCTCGACGGGTGTGAGCAGGTCCTGGAACGAGAAGAAGTCGGCGTCGAGCACCGGAGCCTCGGTCCCCGCCTTCCCATTCGCTGTCGTCATCGGTACTCCTCTCGTCGCGATCCGGCCGGACCGACCAGTCGGTATGTGGTTAGTATGCTTGGACCTTCTCCCGTTAGGAGCGCCCGTGACCTACCGCCATCCGTTCCCGCTGCGCTGGAACGACAACGACCAGTACGGCCACATGAACAACGCCGTGTACTACGAGGCCATGGACTCTGCGGTGAACACCTGGATGATGCGCCGCGCGGCCCTGGAGCCGGGAGGCGGGGTCATCGGCCTGGCCCGGGCCTCCTCGTGCGAGTTCCTGGCCTCGGCCTCGTTCCCCGAGACCGTGGAGGTCGACGTCGCCGTGGCCCGCCTGGGTCGCACGTCGATCACGTGGGACCTGGCGATCCTGCGCGAGGGCGCGCCCGATCGGGGCGAGCCGCTGGCGCTGGGCCGGTTCACGCACGTGTTCGTGGACAGGGAGCACCGGCGCCCGGTGCCGGTGCCCGCGCCGATCCGCGCGGCCGTCGAGGCCGAGCTGCGGATCGGCGAGGACGTCACGATCTAGCTCCCGTACGTCTGCTGGAGTTCGCGTTTGAGGACCTTCCCGCTCGCTCCGAGCGGGAGGGCCTCGACCACGTGGACCACGCGCGGGTACTTGTAGGCGGCGACCTTCTCCTTCATGTACGCCACGACCTCGGCGGCGTCCACGGCCTGACCCTCGGCGGCGACGACCGCGGCGTGCACCTCCTGGCCGTGCGTCTCGTGCGGCACGCCGAACACCGCGCCCATCGACACGGCGGGGTGGCGCGCGAGCACGGCCTCCACTTCGGTCGGATACACGTTGTAGCCGTTGCGGATGATCATGTCCTTCTTGCGGTCCACGATGGTGGTGACCAGGTCGGCGTCGACGGTGCCGAGGTCGCCGGTGCGGAACCAGCCGCCGATGACGGTCCGGGCGGTCGCGTCGGAGCGCCCCAGGTAGCCCTTCATGATGTTGTGGCCGCGCACGACGATCTCGCCGAGCGCGCCCGGCTCGGTGAGGAACTCGATCCGGTCCTCCACGTCGGGGTCGGCGACGGCCACGTCCACGCCCCAGTACGGGGTGCCGACGGTCCCGGGCCGGATCGGCTCGCCGATGTTGTTGAAGGTGGCGACCGGCGAGGTCTCGGTGAGCCCGTAGCCTTCGTGCACTTCGGCCCCGAAGGTCGCCTCGAAGGCCTCGAGGAGCGCGGCCGGGAGCGCGGCGCCGCCGGAGACGGCGTACCGCAGCGACGGCAGCTCGGGGGCGCGCTTGGCGGCCTCGATGATCTGCGCGAAGTTCGTGGGCACGGCCGTGAACAGGGTCCCGCCGTGCTTCACCAGCAGCGCCAGCGCCTCGTCGGGGTCAAACTTCGGCAGCAGGATGATCGAGGCCCCGCGACGGAACGCGATGTTGAGCACGGCCATCTGCCCGAAGGAGTGGAAGAACGGCAGGCCGCCGTAGAGCACGTCGTCGGGCCGCACGTCGAAGGCGTCGATGAGGGCGCAGTGGATCTGCTCGACCATCGCCAGGTGCGAGCCGACGGCGCCCTTGGGCGTGCCGGTGGTCCCGGAGGTGTAGAGCACGGTGGCGGCGGCGAGCGGGTTCATCGGCGCGTACCGCTCGATGGGTTCCGCTTGGGCCGCTTCGGCTTCGAGCCGGGCGACGGGTGCGCCGCCGATCTCCAGGCCTTCGGGGGCGAGGACGGTGACTAGCGGGACGCCGGCGCGTGCGGCGGCCGGTGCGGCCTCGGCGAGGAGCGGTGCGGCGGCGACCAGGACGTCGGCGCCGGAGTCCTGGAGGACGAACTGGATCTCGTCGGCCTTGAACAGCAGGTGGACCGGGACGACGACCGCGCCGAGGGCGAGGGCCGCGTAGTAGACGCGCGGGAAGTCGGGCACGTTCGGCACGATCATCGCCACGCGCGAGCCGTGGCCGATGCCGCGGGCGGCGAGCGCTCCGGCGTAGGCGCGGGTCTGGTCCCACAGGTCGCCGTACTTGACGGTGTGGCCCATGAAGTGGAGGGCCGGGGCGTCGGGTCGGCGGCGGGCGGTCTCGGCGAGGATGGCCGCGATCGAGAGGGTCCCCTCGCCGGGGCCGTCGATGGCGGGGTCGCTCTGGTGCGTCATTGCACTACTCCTTCGGATGCGGGTGTCGGTAGCCGCAGTTCGGCCTTGCCGAGTGCGGCCAGGTGGACTTCGTCGGGGCCGTCGGCCAGCCGCATGGCGCGGCTGGCGGCGAGCATCTCGGCGAGCGGGTGGTCGCCGCTGAGGCCGGCGGCTCCGAAGAGCTGCACGGCCCGGTCGAGGATGCGCTCGACCGCTCGGGGGACGGCGATCTTGATCGCCTGGATCTCTCGGCGCGCTTCGCGGTTGCCGACGGTGTCCATGAGCCAGGCGGTCTTGAGCACCAGGAGGCGCAGGGCCTCGACCTCGACGCGGGCCTCGGCGGCCCAGGTGCGGACGACGCCTTGGCGGGCGAGCGGCCCGCCGAAGGCGACGCGCTCGTTCGCCCTGTCGCGGAACAGGTCGAGGGCGCGTTCGGCCATGCCGAGGGCCCTCATGCAGTGGTGGATGCGGCCGGGTCCCAAGCGCGCCTGGGCGATGGCGAAGCCCTCGCCTTCGGCGCCGAGGAGGTTCGCGGCCGGGACGCGGACGTCCTCGAACCGGATCTCGGCGTGGCCGCCGTGGTCGCGGTCGTCGTAGCCCAGGACGGTGAGCGGGCGCACGATGTGGACGCCGGGGGTGTCGCGCGGGACGATGACCATGGACTGCTGGCGGTGCCGGGCGCCGCTGGGGTCGGTCTTGCCCATGACGATGAGCAGCCGGCAGTCGGGGTTCATCGCGCCGGTGGCGAACCACTTGCGTCCGTTGACGACGTACTCGCCGCCCTCGCGGTGGACGCGGGTCCCGATCTGGGAGGCGTCGGAGGAGGCCGTGCCGGGTTCGGTCATGCAGAAGGCGGAGCGGATCCGGGCGTCCAGGAGCGGTTCGAGCCAGGTCTCGCACTGCTCCGGGGTGCCGAAGTGGGCGAGGAGCTCCATGTTGCCGGTGTCCGGTGCGGCGCAGTTCATCGCTGCCGGAGCGAGCCGGGGGCTGCGGCCGGTGAGCTCGGCGACGGGCGCGTAGCGGAGGTTGGACAGGCCGCCGCCGAGGCCGTGCGGGCCCGGCGGCAGGAACAGGTTCCACAGGCCCCGTTCGCGTGCGGCGGCCTGGAGCTCGCGCACCACGGGGCGCACGGTCCAGTCGCCGGGGGTGGCCTCGACCTGCGCGGCGAGCACGGGTTCGGCCGGGAGCACGTGCTTGTCGATGAAGTTCTGGGCCTCGTCGACGAAGGCCCGGGTCATCTCGTCGGGTCGGAAATCCACAGGCCCTCCTCGGCCAGGGGCGCGACCAGCGCGCCGATGCGGTCGAAACCTTCGCCGACGGTCTGCCCGCCGACGTAGCGGTAGTGCACGCCCTCGAGGATCACGCCCAGCTTGAAGCAGGCGAAGGCGCGGTACCAGCCCAGGTCGGGGACCGCGATCCCCGCGCGGGCGGCGTAGGCGTCCACGACCTCCTCGAAGTCGGGGTAGCCCGCGCCGGGGACGATCGCCCCGGCCGCAGCCTCGCCGCCGGCGAGTTCCCTGATGTGCCAGTACATGCCGAGCATCCCCAGGTCCACGAGGGGATCGCCGATGGTGGCCATCTCCCAGTCGAGGACCGCGGCGACGTGCGGGGCGTCGGCGGGGCCGGCGACGAGCATGTTGTCGAGCCGGTAGTCGCCGTGGACGATCCCCGAGCGCGCCGGGCCGGCCGGGACGGCGGCGGCCAGGCGCTCCTGGAGCGCGTCGAGGGCGGGCTGCTCGCGCGAGCGTGAGGCCTCGTACTGGCGCCGCCACGTCCGCATCTGCCGCTCCAGGTACCCGTCGGGGCGGCCGAAGTCGCCCAGGCCGACCGACTCGGGGTCGACGGCGTGGAGGTCCGCGAGGATCTCCGCGACGCCGGTCCCGAGCCGGTGCAGGCCCTGGGGGGTCCAGGCGGCGTTGCGCGACGGGTCGTCAAGCACGGTGCCCTCGACGTGTTCCATGACGAAGAAGACCGTGCCCGTGACCTCGGCGGCCGCGGCGTCGTCCACGACATCCACTGTAGACGGCACGGGGACGAGTCCGCGCAGGGCCGAGATCACCCGGTGCTCGCGGCGCATGTCGTGCGCCGTGGGCAGCGCGTGGCCCAGCGGGGGGCGGCGCACCACCAGCGGCGCCTTCGCGCCCTCCACCCGGTAGGTGAGGTTCGAGCGCCCGCCGTCGATCAGGGACGCGCGCAGCGGTCCCTCGCCGGCGAGCCCCGGGTGCTCCCGGGCCAGCCATCGGCCGAGTCCGGCCACGTCCAGTCCGGGAACGCCGTTCGCCTCGGTCATCGGTCTCCTTCTCTGTTGCGGGCCGAGGTCCGCCCGGAGGTTCCGGGCGGCCCCTCTAGCCCGGGATGCCTTCGTTCTCCAGCGGGACGGGGTCCGGCTCCACAGGAGACACGGCTCCGGCCGACACCTCGTAGGCGCTGTCCACATAGTCCTGAAGGCCCTCGTTCACCACCGTGATGCCCACGCCCCGGTACGCGGCGTGGTCGTCGGCGCTGTACGACAGCGGCAGGATGCCGTTGCCCACCAGGTCGCCCGACTCCACCGCGGCCACCAGGGACTCGCGGGTCGGATCCTCGCCCGCGGCGGCCAGCGCCTCCGCGAACAGGTACCCGACGCTCATCCCGAAGATCGTGTTCCCGGTGAACGGCGCGCCGTCGTTGTAGTCCGCGTTGATCTGCTCGAACAGCGAGACCCAGTCGCCGCCGGGACTGAACGGCAGGTAGTTGACGCTCACCATGCCTTGCAGCAGGACCGGGGCCAGCTCCTCGCCCAGGTAGCCGGCGAGGGTCGGGTAGTCCGCGCCCGAGGACGAGACGTACCACTTCGGGAACCACTCCATCTCCGCGGCCGTGCCGACCGCCATCGCGGTGAACCCGTTGATGGTGCCCAGCACGTTGATCTCGCACTCGGCCGCCATCATCGCGCCGATCTGCGCGGTCAGGTCCTCCGCGGAGGTCGTGTAGGACTGGACCTCGGTGATCGCGTTCGAGCCGATCACGGTCTCGACGCCCTCCACGATGCCCTCGCCGTAGTCGTCGTCCTGGCCGAGCACGCAGATCTTCGCGTCCGGGGCCTGCTCGACCGCGTACTGCGCCAGGGCCGCGCCCTCGGTGACGTAGTCGGCGTTGAACGCGAACGTGTTCTCGTAGACGCCCGGCTGGTTCCAGGTCAGCGACCCCGAGGAGACGAAGAGGTCCGGGACGCCCTGCTGGTCGAGGTAGTCCAGGACCGAGGAGTGGGTGGGCGTGCCGAGGCCGTTGACGACCGCGAAGACCTTCTCCTCGGTGACCAGCTCGCGCACGGCGGTCTGGGTCGCGGCGGGGTCGTAGCCGTCGTCCTTGACGACGTACTCGATGTCGCGGCCGTGGATGCCGCCGTTGTCGTTGACGTAGGCGAAGTAGGCCGCGGTGGCGGCCGAGATCGTCGAGTACCCGGCGGCGGCCGGGCCGGTCAGGGGCTGGTGGGTCCCGATGGTCACCGTGTCGTCGGTGACGCCGGGCACCGCCTCGTCGTCGCCGGGGGTGCTGCACGCGGTCAGCGCGAGCGCCGCCGCGGCCGATACGGCCGCCGCAGTCCTGATGGTTCTGGTTCGCATGTTGTCCGATCACCTCTCTGTGGTCGTTGAAGGGGTTGCGAAGCGGGAGGGCCGGGCGGCGCGGAGCCGGTCGAGCAGGCGGGCGGCGCCGCCCGGCCAGGCGAGGGTCATCGCGATGAGGCCCGCGCCGAAGAGCAGCACGGCGAGGTTGCCGTCCAGGCGCTGCCCGAGGTCGGAGGGAGTAGCGGCGACGATTTCGTCGACGCCCCAGGGGAGGAGGACGACCAGGACGGACCCGATCGCGGCCCCGCCGATGCTCCCGAGGCCGCCGATGACGGCGGCGACGACGAGCAGCAGGGAGAACGCCAGGCCGTAGCCGCCGGGGGTGACCTGCTGGGTGGCGATCGCGAGGACGGCGCCGCCGAGCCCGGCGGGGACCGCGCTGGCGACGAAGGCGCCGGCCTTCACGAGTCCGGGGTCCACTCCGGACAGCCGGGAGGCGGTCTCGTCGTCGAGGACGGCGCGCATGCGCAGTCCGGCGCGGCCGGAGCGGAGCATCACCAGGGGCGTGACGGCGAGGGCCGCGACGATGATGGCGAGCCAGGCGTGCCACTGCTCGAGGGCGATGAGGGCCGAGAGCGCTTCGGGGACGGCGAAGAACGGGGCGCGGGCGCCCTGGTCGGCGCCGAGCGGCAGTGTGCTGGCGGCCGAGGGCAGCGCGATCACGAGGGCGAGCGTGAGGCCCGCGAGGTAGGGGCCGCGCAGTCGTGCGGCGGCCAGGCCGAGCAGGAGCCCCAGGAGTCCGGAGACGGCGACGGCGCCGCCGAGTCCGGCGAGGAGCGAGAGCGCCCAGGGGCCTTCGACGGCGGTCGCGGTGAACGCGAAGCCGTAGCCGCCCGCGGCCATGAGGACCGCGTGGCCGAGCGAGAGCTGCCCGGTGAGTCCTACCAGGACGGTGAGTCCGGCGACCGCGGCGAAGCACGCCGCGATCGTGGCGAGCTGGTAGTTGCGGAACGGGTCGAGCCCGAAGGTCGCGCCGATCGCGAGGACGGTGAGCAGCAGGGCGCGCAGGGCGGTCTTCCAGCGGTTCGGGCTCATGCGGTCCGGGCCTCCTTCGCGCTGAAGATGCCGCCGGGCCGCACCAGCAGCACGAGCGTGAGCAGGGCCAGCACCGCGAGCGGCGCGGCCGCGGCGGAGGCGTAGCCGGTGACGAGGCTGACGAGCAGGCCCACGCCGATCCCGGCCAGGAGCGCGCCGACCGGCGAGTCGAGGCCGCCGATGACGGCGACGGCGAACGCGTTGACGAACAGGAGGTCGGCGGCGTGCGGGTTGAGCCCGAGTTCGGTGGGGACCAACAAGAGCGCGGCGAGCGCGGCGGTGGCGACCGCGAGCGCCCAGCCGAGGGTGACCATGCGCGGCACCCGCACGCCGAGGAGCCGGGAGGTCTCGGGGGCGAAGGCCGCGGCCCGCAGCTGAAGCCCGAGCGAGGTCCGTCCGAACAGAAGCGCAAGGCCGCCCATGACGACGGCCGCCGCGATGAGGATGAACAGGTCGTACGGGGAGAGCACGGGGACGCCGCCGATGATGAAGGGCCGCTCGGAGAACGGCGGGTGCATGGGCCGGTGCTCGGGGCCGAAGGCGATCGCGAGGCCGGCTTGGAGCACCATGACCAGGCCGATGGCGACGATGATGCCGGGCAGCGGGTTGTGGTGCGGGAGGCGGCGCATGAGGCCGCGTTCGACGGCCGCGCCGAGGAGCGCGCCGGAGGCGAGCCCGGTGAGCAGGCCGGCCCAGTAGGAGCCGGTCGCGGCGGTGACGGCGAAGGCCGCGTAGACGGCGGCGACGGCCATGGCCGCCTGCGCGAAGTTCACGACTCGCGCTGCGCGCCAGACGATCACGAGAGAAAGTGCGAAGAGCGCCAGGACCGCGCCGCGCGCGAGCCCGGCCGAGAGCAGGAAGACGAAGCGGTCCATCAGCGCACCTCGGATTCGGGCCGGAGGGAGGCGGGTGCGGTGAAGAGCCCAAGGAGCGCGTGGTCGTGGCACTGTCCGGCGGCGACACGCTCGTCCGCCGGGCCGCGCGCATCGGCGCGGACCTCAAGTCCGTCGACGTCGCCTCGGACGACGGCCGGGCGGCGGCCCATCGGTACCGCCAGGTCGGGGTGAAGCAGAACGGGTGCGAAGCGTCGGCCGGGCAGTGCCCGTGACTCGCGCCGACCGGATACCGACACGGCGCGACCCCGAAGCACGCGCACCGCCCGGTCGCGGTGGCCGGTTGCGTCGGAGACGGGGCAACGGCCCGTCGCCTCCCCCGCCGTGAACGCGGGGTGGCGGCCCACCGGTGTCCTCGGCGCGCAGGCGAAGCGCAGGTCCAGCGGCGCATCCGTGCCGCCGCGAGGGAGAGTTGCGAGGGCAGAGCGTCGACCGATGCGCGCCAACTGATCGAAGCGGGGGAACGCTCGTGTGACGGAGCCGGGGCGGCGGTCCTCCGGCAAGACCGCCGCGAACGCGAGGTGGCGGTCCGTCAGTGTCCTCGGTGCGGAAGCCGAAGGCCGGCCCGTCGGTGCTCCCGCATCGTGGCAAGGAGCATCGGAGGCGAAGCGGCGGGCCGCGCATGCCACCGGGCCAATGCTGAGGGACGCGCAAGTCTCGGAAGCGGAGCGACGGCCTGCCGGGTCCCCTACCGCGAACGCGGAAGGGTCACCCGCCGGCGCCCCCGGCGCGCAAGTGAAGCGCCGGTCCACCGGCCCTTCCGAACCACCGCGAAGACGACCTGCGGAGGCGAAACGGCGGCCCACGCACACCATCGGATCAACGCCGGGGAGCACGCAGGCGACGGAAGCGGTGCGGCGACCTTTCGGCGCCACCGCAAGCGCGGGATGACGGCCCGCCGGAGCCCTCGGCGCGAAAGCGAAACTCAGAACCATCGGCGCCTCCGCACCGCCGCAAGGACGAGCATCGGAGCCGAAGCGGCAGCCCAGATGCGCCACCGGACCGACGCCGAGACGCGCACTCGCGGAGACGGCGGGGCGGTGGTTGTTCTCCTCACCCGCCTCGAACGCAAGGTGGCGGGCCGTCGCCGCCGAGCTGCGGCGCAGTGGGGCAGATACGGGGTGAGTTCGGTGTTGTTCCATCAGAACCCCAGGTAGGCGTGGCGGAGGGCGGGGTCGGCCGCGAGTTCGGCGGCCGGGCGGTCGGCGACGATCGCGCCCAGGGACAGCACGACGCCGCGCTGGGCCACCGACAATGCGCCGGTGACGTTCTGCTCGGCGAGGAGCACGGTGAGGCCGGTGCGCGCCGCGGTCGCGCGCAGGACTCCGAGGAGCTGCGCGGTCGCCTGCGGCGCCAGGCCGAGCGAGGGCTCGTCGAGCAGCAGGACCTCGGGCCGGGCCATCAGCGCTCGGGCGAGTGCGAGCATCTGCCGCTCACCGCCCGAGAGGGTGTGCCCGGCGGCGTCGCGCCGCCGGTCCAGCGGCGGGAACAGCTCGTACATCTCCTCCACGGCCGCTTTCCGTGCGCGGGCGCGGTGGCGCCACAGGCCGCCGAGCCGCAGGTTCTCGTCCACCGTCAGCTCGACCACGACGCTGCGTCCCTCGGGGACGAGCGACAGGCCGCTCCGCACGCGATCCTCAGTGGACAGGTTGGTGAGGTCCCGTCCGCCGAGGAAGACGGCGCCGCTGCGGGCGGGTTCGAGCCCGGCGAGGGCCCGCAGCAGCGTGGTCTTCCCGGCGCCGTTCGCGCCGAGGAGCGCGACGACCGCGCCTTCGGCCATGTCGAGTTCGAGCCCGTCGATCACGGGGGCGCCGTCGCCGTAGCCGACGGTCAGGTCCTTGCAGGCGAAGGCGCTCATACGGAACCGCCTTCGCGCGCTGATCCGCGCCGTCCCGAGGACGAGTGCGAGACGGCCACCGCGTCGACGGCCTCCAGGCCGAGGTAGGCAGCCTCGACGGCCGGGTCGCGCTGCACCGCTTCGGGAGTGCCCGAGGCGATGACCTGGCCGAAGTCGAGCACCACGATCCGGTCGGCGACGTCCATGACGAAGTCGACGTGGTGCTCGACGAGCAGGACGGCGCAGCCGGTGCCGGCGACGCGGCGCACCGTCTCGGCGAGCGCGTCGATGTCGGCGGCGCCGAGTCCCCCGGCGGGCTCGTCGAGGAGCAGGAGCTTCGGGTCCGAGACGAGTGCGCGGGCGAGGGCCACGCGCTTGCGTTCCGGATAGGGCAGCGTCCCGGCGGGCCGGTCGGCCAGGTGCAGGAGTTCGAGTTCGGCGAGGCGGTCGCGGGCGCGGCCGAGCGAGTCCTTGGCGCGCAGACTCGTGAGCGGTACGAGCACGTTCTCCAGCACCGTCATGTGGTCGAAGAGCCCGAGGCCCTGGAGGGTGCGGGACACGCCGGCGGCGAGGAGGCCGGTGGCCCTGGCCGGGGCGGGGCGTCCGCCGATGCGGACGGTTCCCTTGCGGGGCTTCACGATCCCGCACACCGCGTTGAACACGGTGGTCTTGCCGGCCCCGTTGGGGCCGATGAGGGCGACGGTCTCGCCGTCGCGCACGGCGAAGTCCACGCCGCTGAGGGCGGTGAGGCCGCCGAAGGCCACTTCGAGGCCGTCCACCTCGAGTCGGGGGGTGGTGGAGGGAGGGGTCGTCATCGTCGTACTCGCACCTCTTCGTGTCGGAGTAGTGTCACCATACCGTGAATACCGACCGGACGGTATGTTGTGAGGACAGTGAATCCATATCGATATGTTGGCGGTCGCCGGCAGGGGCTTATGTGTGCGGGATGCCGGCGGTCATGCCGCCGTCCACGACGATCTCGGTACCGGTCAGGTAGGCCGAGGCGTCGCTCGCGAGGAACACGACCGTGCCCGCCAGGTCCCCCGGAGCGCCCGCGCGGCCCAGCGGGATGATGAGCCGGTCGGGGTCGATGCGGGTGGTCATGTCGGTGACGATGAACCCGGGGTGGATCGAGTTGACGCGGATGCCGTCGGGCCCGAGCTCGACCGCGAGCGACTTCGTCAGGCCGCGCACCGCGAACTTCGATGCGGTGTAACCGTGGAGGCGCACGCTGCCGCGCAGACCCTCCACAGAGGAGACGTTGACGATCGCGCCGCGCCCGGCGGCCTTCATCGTCGGCACGACCGCGCGGCAGCCGAGGAAGGTCCCGGTGAGGTTCACGCCGATGACCGCGTTCCACTTCTCGAGCGTGAAGTGCTCGATCGGCGCGGCGTTGGCGATCCCGGCGTTGTTCACCAGGACGTCCACGGCCCCGAAGACATCGATCGTCTCGGCGACGGCGCGGTCCCAGGCGTGCTCGTCGGTCACGTCGAGTTCGATGAAGCGCGCGGTCTCGCCGAGGTCGTCGGCCAGCGCCTTGCCTTGGTCCGCAAGCACGTCGGCGACGACGACCCGAGCTCCGGCGCCGTGGAGCGCGCGCACGTAGACCTCGCCGATGCCGCGCGCGCCGCCGGTCACGATCGCCACGCGCCCTTGCAGATCGGTCATGCGTCCACCTTCACGACGAGTCGGCCGGTGGTGTCGCCTCCCGCGAGGCGCTGCACGGCCGAGGCCGCCTCGGTGAAGTCCACGACGTCGCCGACGACGGGCCGCACGGCGCCTTCGGCGGCGAGGCGGGTCAGTTCGGCGTGGGCCTCGGCGACGAGGTCGGGGCGGCGCTTCTGATAGAGGGCCCAGTGGAGGCCCAGGACGCTGTAGTTCTTGACGAGGGCCAGGTCGGCGCGCACGGGCGGCACGACGCCGGAGGCGAAGCCGACCACGACGATGCGGCCCTCGAACGCGACGCAGCGGGCCGAGCCTTCGAAGGCCTTGCCGCCCACGGGGTCGAAGACGACTTCGGCGCCGCCGAGGCCTTTGACGGCTTCGGTCCAGGCGTCGTCGCGCAGCAGGACTTCGGTGGCCCCGGCGTCCTTGGCGACCTGGACCTTGGCGGCCGAGCCGACCACGCCGACGACGGTGGCCCCGGCGGCGGCGCCGAGCTGGCAGGCCGCGGTGCCGACCCCGCCGGCGGCGGCGTGCACGAGCAGCGTCTCTCCACGTTGGAGCCGGGACCGGCGGTGGAGGCCGAACCACGCGGTCTGGTAGGCGATGAGGAGGGCCGCGGCGGAGGCGTCGTCGAGCGCGTCGGGGGCGGGGTGCACCGACCACGAGGGGACGGCGGCGTATTCGGCCATGACGCCGATCTTGGAGGCGACCACGCGGTCGCCGATATCTACGCCGGTGACGCCTTCGCCGCGGGCGACGACGTCGCCGCACAGTTCGATGCCGGGGATGAACGGCAGCTCGGGCCGCTCCTGGTACTGGCCGCGGGCGAGCAGCACGTCGGGGAAGTTCACGGCGACGGCGCGGGTCCGCAGCAGGACCTCGCCGGGGCCGGCGACGGGCACGTCGACCTCGTGGAGGCCCATGACGCTCTCGGGTTCGCCGTGGGCGGTGATCCGCCACGCGCGCATGGTGTCAGCCATCGATCCTCCGGAGGCTTCGCAGGAACAGTTCGGTCAGCTGCGCGGCGACCTCGCCGGGGTCTTCGGGGCCTTCGGACGAGAACCAGTGCGGCAGGTAGTGGACGTCGGAGAAGAAGTGGGCGATGAGGACGGACGTCGAGACGTCGTCGCGGAAGCGGCCCTCGGCCTTGCCCGCGTCGATGAGCTCGGCGAACTTGTCGTGGTACTCGCGCCTGCGGCGCTTGACCTCCGCGCGGCGCTCGGGGGTGAGCATGTGCTGGCTGCGGAAGAAGACGGTGCCCTCGGGCAGGAAGTCGATCGAGGTGATGATGACGTCCTCGCACGCGGACCGCAGGACCTCCTCGGTCTCGCCGCCGGCCTTGACGATGTCGTCGAGGCGCCGCTTCTGGAGCGAGAGCATCCGCTCGTAGACGGCGAAGAGGAGGTCGTCCTTGGAGGTGAAGTAGTGGTACATGGCGCCCTTGGTGACGCCCGCGGCCTCCACGATCTGCTGGACGCTGGTGTTGGCGTATCCCTGCTCGGCGAACAGGCCGAGGGCGGCGCGCAGGACTTCGTCGGCGACGTTCTTGGTCTTCATGGGTCTCATCCTTCACCCCGCCTGGCGGATGCTCGCGCCGCCGTCGACCAGGAGGGTCTGGCCGGTGACCCACGCGGCGTCCTCGGAGAGGAGGAACGCGGCGGGCCCGGCGACGTCGTCGGGTTCGCCCAGGCGGGCCATCGGGTAGGCGCGGATGACCTTGTCCTCGCGGCCCTCGTACAGGGCTTTGGAGAGGCGGGTCTTGACGACGGCGGGCGCGAGGGCGTTGACGCGCACTGCGGGCGCGAGTTCGTCGGCGAGCTGCATCGTCAGGTTCACCAAGGCGGCCTTGGAGATCCCGTAGAAGGCGATATTGGGGCTGGCGGAGGTGCCGGCGATGGAGGCCATGTTGAGGACCGACCGCAGGCGGCCCGCGGCGGCGGCCGCCTTGGTCCACTCCAGGGCGGCGATCACGTTGACCTCGAAGATCTTCCGGGCCGCGTCGAGGTCCATGTCGGACAGCGGGCCCCAGACGGGGTTGATGCCCGCGTTGTTGACGAGGTGGTCGATGCCGCCGAAGCGCTCGGCGGCACGGGATATGGCGGCGGCGCGGTGCTCGGCGTCGTCGGCCTTGCCCGCGACGCCGAGCGCGCGGTCCTCGCCGAGGGAGGCGACGGCCTCCTTCAGGGCCTCCTCGTCGCGGCCGGTGATGACGACGGACGCGCCCTCGGAGACGAGTCGGCGGGCGACGGCGAGGCCGATGCCCCTGCTCGCGCCGGTGATCAGGGCGACGCTGCCCTCGAACCTCTGCATGCACAACTCCAAACCGTCTGGTCGGTATGTAGTTGACGGTACCATGCGCCACCCGTCGAAGGAAGCCTCGAATACGAAGGCGACGACCGGGTGCCGAAGGATCGGGGGCCGGTTCGCCGCGCCCGCCCGACTGCTCGCCCCCGCTCGGCCGTCCGGTCAGCGTTGGGCCGCGAGCCAGGCGGCCGGGTCGGCGCCGATGCGGTCGATCACGCTCGCGGCGGCGCCGATCGCGGCCGCGTCCGGGCCGAGCGTCGCGGGCCGCACCGTGATCGGCGCCCACGCGGCCGACAGCACCCGCTGGTTCACCTCGGCCTGCACGCCCGAGATGAGCCACGAGGAGAGCAGCGCGAAGCTCCCTCCCAACAGGACGGTGTCGATGTCGAGGAGGTTGAGCACGTTGGCGAGCGCGACCCCGAGCGCGTGCGCCGCGGTCTCCAGGGCCGCCAGGGTCTCGGGCCGGCCAGCGTCGGCCCAGGCGGAGATCGCCGCGTCCGGCGTGGTCCCCTCCGGCAGGGTCTCGCCGCCGAGGATCGCGGCGAGGCTCGCATAGGTCTGGAGGCAGCCCCTTGCGCCGCAACGGCACGGCTTGCCCTCGGGGTCGACCGTGACGTGCCCGAGTTCGCCGCCCCAGCCGTGCGAGCCGCGCAGCGGGCGCCCGTCGAGGATGATCCCGGCGCCGATGTCGAGACTGCCCGAGACGTAGACGAAGTGGTCGAGCACGCCGTCGGTGTGCGACCGGGCGGCGCGCAGCTCGCCCCGGGCGGCGAGGTTCGCCTCGTTGTCGACGGCGCAGGCGAGGCCGAGGTGGCCGATCCGCTCTTCGAGCAGCGCCCCCGCGTCCACCGAGCGCCAGCCGAGCGCGGGCGCGGTGCGCACGATCCCGCCGTCCGTGGGGCCCGGCACGGCGAGCGTCGCGGAGATGACCGTGAGGCCTTCGCGCGTGGCGGCTTCGACGGCCTCGGTCGCCATGCGGCCCAAGCGGTCGAGCACGGCCGGGGCCTCGGGGTCGGTGAACGGCGCGAACGCCAGGTGACGCACCGAGCCGGTGAGGTCGACGACGCACGCGGCCAGGCCGTCCGTGCGGATGTCCAGCCCCAGCCCGGCCGGGCCGGAGCGCGAGAGCTGCAACCCCATGCGGGGCCGGCCCGCCCGCCCGTCCGAGGTCGCGCCCGTCTCGGTGACGAGCCGCCCGGCGATGAGCTCCTCCACGATCCGCGTGATCGTGGGCCGCGTCAGCCCGGTCGCGGACGCGAGTTCGGTGCGGGACATCGAACCCGGGGCGGCGAGGAGGCGCCGCAGCACCAGTTCGAGGTTGAGCGCGCGCAACCGCTCCTGCCTGGCGGGATCGTCGGCTCTCATGCCGACCGCGCTTGCTCGATGAGCGAGTTCGGGACGAATCCGCTCATGCCGGTCGCGCCGCGTCCGCGAGCGCGGCGGCCGCGTCCTCGCCGAGGTTTCCGTCTGCCACGACAGCGAGGATATGCCGGGTGATCCGGGCACCGGCCTCCAGCACCAGTGGACGGTCCCATGTGAGCGAGGAGCCGACCCCGAGATAGTCGCGGGCGCGCACGAACCACCGGTCCGCGGCGGTCGTCGCGTCGGCGGCCAGGAACAGCATCGTCCACTCGCGACCATCCCGGTTCCGGCCGGAGACGGCGACCCAGGGCGCGGTGGTGCCGTTGACGGCGCGCTCGCCGGACCCGCCCGGGCTGAGCACCCGCACCTGCTCGGTGGCGGCCGGGCCGCGCCAGAAGAACCCGCCGTACCCGGCGCCGACGCGCCCGAGCGCGGCCGGGCTGCGGATCGTCAGCGGACGGTCCGTCGCATTCGTCAACCGGGTCTCGACGCCGAGGATCCAGGCGGTGCCGTTCAAAGGGGCGCAGTCGATCGAGCGGCGCTCGCGCAGCAGCGCGGCCCCGTCCGCGTCGACCCACTGGAGCGTGTGCGCCAGCGCCGAGTCGGTGTGCCGCAGCCAGCGCCGGTGCCGTTGGGCGCCATGGTCGTCGAGCCAGGCGGGGCCGTGCCCGGCGACGAAGGTGCGCCCGCCCCAGAAGTTGCGGCCGCCGATGTCGGGCGCGGCGATCGAGATGCCGAGCTGGTGGGTGTGCGAATGCGGCCGCGCGTCGGTCACGAGGCACCCGGCGAGCGTGCGCACGGGGTGGAGGAACGGCCGCGGCGCGGTCGAGGCCGGCAGCTGCGACCGCCACACGTAGCTCGCCACCTCGCGCCCGTCGACCTGCAGGCGGACGGCGTCGGGCGGCCGGTCGGCGACCATCGACCGAGTCGTGCCGGAGTGCTCCATTGCGCCTCCAAATCCGCGGCTCGCCAGTGTCCCAGTGCGCGCCATCGTCTACGCCTCGCGGGGTGCGGGGCTCGCGGCGACGGTCTCGACCAGGGCTTCCACTGCCCCCGCGTCGAGGGCGCCGTCCGCGATCACAGTGATGATACGACGCCGGGGGCCCTCGCCGGGAAGGGCTTTCAAGGGCTGGGACCAGGCGAGCGACGGGCCGACGCCGACGTAGTCGCCGCCGCGCACGAACCACGGCTCGTCCGGTCCCGCCTCGGGGACGAACACGAGCGTCCACGGGTCGGGGCCCTTGGCGCTCAAGGCGAGCCAGGCGGCGCAGGCCCCGTGGAGGCGGTCCTCGCCCGCGACGCCGGGGCCGAGGATGCGGACGCTGCGCAGGCCGCGCCGGGCCCGCCAGAAGAACCCGCCGTATCCGGCGCCCGTGCGGCCCTTCGCTCCCGGGCTGGAGATGACGAGCGGATCGGCGGTGAGGTTCTGGAGCGAATAGCGGAAGTCCAGGGCCCAGGCGCGGTCGTCGACCGGGCGCGCGGCGATGCGGCGGCGCTCGCGCATGATCGCGGTCCCGTCGATGCGGGTCCAGCGCAGCTCGTGCGCGAGCACCGCGTCGGTGCGGGCCTCCCACCGGTGGTGGCGCTGCACGCCGTGGTTGGGCAGCGGCACCGATCCCCTGCCGCGCACATAGGTGCGCCCGCCCCAGAAGTTCGCGCCGCCCACGTCGGGCACGGCGACGCTCGCGCCGAGGTGGTGCAGGTGGTCGGGCGGCATCGCCTCGGTCACCCCGATACCCGAGAGCGTGCGCACCGGATGCAGGAAAGGCCTGGGCGACAACGTGTTCGGCACGTGGGGCCGCCACACGTACTCGGCGACGGCACGGCCGCCGAGCCGCAGTTCATGCGTCTGCACCAGGGTGAGCGGGTCATTCATAGTCACCGGCGCGGCCCTCGGTGACGCGCAGCGGGCCGAACGCGGCGGCGCCCGAGGCCAGGGCCTGCGACGTGGTCGCGAAGAGGCCGAGCGCGGCGCCCACCCAGCGGCCCTCGGTGGCCTGGAAGACCGGGCCGACCTGGCGCGGGACGGCCCCGGCGAGGAACCGGCAGCGTCCGCCCGCGTCGACGTCCACGCCGATCCGCTCGGTGTCCCCGGCGGGTTCGCGGACGAGTTCCACGGCGACGTCGTCCTCGAAGACCCGGTAGACGAGGTCGAAGCCGTCCTCGTTGCGCTCCAGTCCGATCCACGCGAAGGTGTCGCCGACGACGGCCAGTCCCGCCCGCGCGCCCGGCTCGGCGTCGAGGCGCAGTTCCGTCCGGGCCTGGAACCGCTCGGCGGGCAGGCGCTGCCCCAGGAGGTTCGGCAGGAACCGCAGGTCGTCGCCGCCGGGGACGCAGGCGAGGCGCAGGCCGTCGTGCGCGGTGCCCCAACGGGGTTCGGGGTTGGCCTGCCAGGCCCACTGCGGGCCGATGCCGGTGGCGAAGTCGTCCGAGGCGTCCGGTGCGGTCAGCGGCCCGGCGCCGGAGGGTTTGGCGTGCGACGCGACGGGTTCGCCGTCGTCGCCGATCACGGGCCAGCCGTCCTCGCCCCAGCGCATCGGCTGGAGGTGCACGACGCGACCGTACGGGCCCTTGTCCTGGAAGTGCAGGAACCAGTCCGAGCCGTCGGCGTCCGCGACCCACGAGCCCTGGTGGGGGCCGTTGACGTCGCTGCCGCCCTGTTCGAGGACGATGCGGTCCTCGTAGGGCCCGAAGGGATCGCGGGAGCGGAACGCCGACTGCCAGCCTTCGGCGACGCCGCCGGCGGGCGCGAAGATCCAGTACCACTCGCCGCGCTGGTAGAACTTGGGGCCTTCGAGGGTCCGGTAGCCGGGGAGGCCGTCGCCGTCGATGACGACAACGCCTTCGTCCAGGAGTTCGGTCGCGTCGGGGCTCATGCGGTGCACGGTGAGCCGGTTGTTGATCCCGGCGCGGCTCTTGGCCCACCCGTGCACGAGGTAGGCGCTGCCGTCGTCCGCCCACAGGGGACATGGATCGATGAGCCCCTTGCCGGCCTTCAGAACCCGAGGACGCGTCCAAGGTCCGGCCGGGTCCTCGGCGGAGGTGACGAACAGGCCCCGGTCGGGGTCGGGGTACACGATCCGGAAGCGCCCGTCGTGATGGCGCAGAGCCGGGGCCCACACGCCGCCGCCGCGCTGCGGGGTCGAGAAGTCGGCCTCGGGTTCGAGCCGGGTGAGGGCGTGGCCGATGATCGTCCAGTTCACCAGGTCGCGGCTGTGCAGGACCGGCAGGCCCGGCACCCGGTGGAAGCTCGACGCGGTCATGTAGAAGTCGTCGCCGACCCTGACGGCGTCGGGGTCGGACCAGTCCGCGTGCAGGACGGGGTTGCGGTAGGTGCCGTCGCCGTTGTCGGCGGACCAGTGCAGCTGCTTCAAGGCGTTCCGTTCGTTATTTGAGGCCGGTGGTGGCGATGCCCTTGACGAGGTACTTCTGTCCCGCGATGAAGAAGCCGATGATCGGCGCGAGCGACAAGACCGACATGGCGAACATCGGCCCCCACGCGGACTGGCCCTCGGAGTCCACGAACTGCCTGAGCGCCAAGGGGACCGTGTACAGCTCGGGATCGGTCAGGTACAGGAGCGGGCCGAAGAACTCGTTCCACACCGAGATGAACGTGAAGATCGCGGTGGT
>NZ_FNAD01000002.1 GCF_900101745.1 Glycomyces harbinensis
CCCGCCGACCCGCCGACCCGCCGACCCGCCGACCCGCCGACCCGCCCTTACTGCCTACCATCCCTAACCCCCACCCTCCCGGGGAAAGGTAGCCGCAACCTTCCCGCGCGGGTGTGACAAGAACCGGGCCCGGCGGCGTCCATGTCACCCGAACGGGTGCGGCCGGGTCAGAACGGGTGTCCCCGCGCCAGAACGTGTAGCGGTCCACCCGCGTCAGAACGGGTAGCGGTCCAGGAGGCGGCGGGATTCGCGCAGCACCTGCTCCTGGGAGAGTTCGAGGAGGCCTTCCGCCGGCCGCTCGGCGTGCCGGTCGCCGCTGCGCCCGGCCCACAGGGCGCGGTGGCGCCGCCGCCACGGCGGCGGGCCCCACAGCGTGGGCGGCGTCGGCCCGAACAGGACCACCGACGGCGTCCCGAACGCGGTCGCCAGGTGCGCGACGCCGGTGTCCCCGCACAGCACCAGCCGCGCGGAGGCGACCACGGCCGCGAACTCCTCCAGTCCGGTGTGGCCCGCCAGGACCCGCCACGGCGCGATGCCGCCGGCGGCGGCCACCGAGCGGGACAACGCGAGGTCTTCGGGGCGTCCGGTGATGGCTATTTCGTGGCCGTCGTCCTGGAGTCGCCTTGCGACCCAGGCGAAGCGGTCGGCCGGCCAGCGCCGGGACGCGGACGCGGCGCCGGGGTGGACCACGACGGTGCCGACATGCGGCGTGGGCCGCGGCGACGGGGCGAGGAGCAGGTCGGTGGGGTCGGCGGCGATGCCGTGGTCGCCCAGGAGGCGGCACCAGCGGTCGACCTCGTGGAGCTCGGGCCGCCAGCGAGGTCCGCTGAGGGCGGGGAGGTCGGGGTGGCGGTGGGCGATGATCTCGCCGGGTCCGGTGCCGAGGAGGTCGCGGACGCTGTCGGGGCCGCGGCCGTGGAGGTTCACGGCGAGGTCGGGGGCGTCGTTGTGCCAGTGGAGGTCGCCGATGCCGCTGGTGGGCTGGAGCCGGTCGACGGCTTCGACGAGGTCGGCGAGGGCCCGCAGGTGCTCGGGCGCGGCGAGCACGATCCGCTTGTCGGGGAAGGCTTTTCGCAGGGCTCGGAGGGCGGGGACGGCGGTGAGGAGGTCGCCGGCGCCGCGGGCGCGCAGGACGAGGACGGTGCCTCCGGCGGTTTCGGGGTCGGCAGCGGGTTCGGCGTCGCGGTTTCCGATCCATGAGTTCACTGTGGCCTCCCGAGTCCGGCTGAATACTGGCGTTCGAAACCAGTACTTTTCGCCTACCCGTTAGCAACAGTGGCAAACCTCACGGCCGCAAGCCTTCTCGACGGTCGATCGTCGGGACCGGATCGTCGTACCCCGCGGGCATCATCGAGACCGGGGGCCCTTCCCGGCGGCTCTGCTGGAGTCGCCCCTGCGCGGCAGTCGGTCTCGGCCGTGTTCGCACCAGTGGGATCGGGCGTCGCACGAGCCCGGTCACACCAGCGCGTTCTCGCAGACCTTGATCGATGCGGCCGCAACGGCTTCCCACGAGTACTGTCCGCAGGCCCGCGCGCGGGCCGCGAGGCCGTCGCGTTCGGCCAGCGCCGGGTCGTCCAGGTACGGCCGCACCGCCTCCGCGACCGTGTCCGGGTACGCCTCGTCGAGGAGCCGCCCGGTCGCGCCGTCGACCACGAGGTCCTTCAGGCATCCGACCGCGGAGGCCACGACCGGCACGCCGCAGGCCATGCCCTCCAGCGGCGCCATCCCGAACGGCTCGAACCAGGGCGTGCACACGACCACGTCGGCGGCCCGGTACAGCGCGGGCATCGCGTCGTGTTCGACCCCGCCGAGCATGAGCACCCGCTCCGAGACGCCGGCCTCCTCGGCGACCCACCGCAGCCGCCGCGCCTCCGCGTCGTCGTCCGCCCGGCCCCGCTCGGGTCCTCCGGCGATGATCAGCTCCGTGGACGGCAGCCGCTGGAGCGCGACGATGGCGGTGTCGATCCCCTTGCGCCGCATCAGACTTCCGGCGCTGAGCATCCGGGTCCGCGCGTCCCTCCCGGCGGACGGGCCGACCGGGCAGAACAGGTTGAGATCGACTCCGCCGGGGACGACCGCGATCTTGTCGGCGGGGACGCCGATCTCGGCGAGGTCGGCCGCCTCCTCCTCGCAGGAGGCGATGATCCCGTTGCAGGTGTTGGCGATCTCCCGCTCGATGCCGACGCGCTCCCTGGGGTTCGGGTCGGCGGCGCCGAGGTGGCGGCGCTCGACGGCGCCGAGTCCGTGGAAGGACTGCACCACGGGCACTTCCAGCGGCAGCGCCGCCCTGAGCGCGGCCAGTCCGGAGAGCCAGAAGTGGGCGTGGACGACGTCGGGCCGCTCGATGCCCCACGACTCGCCGAGGCGCTCGCCGAAGCGCCCCATGTACGGCATGAGGGCGTCCCTGGGCAGCGGTTCGGCGGGGCCGGCGTCGATGTGGACGACCGCGTAGCCCTCGGGCGTGTCGATCGCGGCCTC
The DNA here is from genome assembly GCF_900101745.1 of Glycomyces harbinensis. Lineage (GTDB taxonomy): Bacteria > Actinomycetota > Actinomycetes > Mycobacteriales > Micromonosporaceae > Glycomyces > Glycomyces harbinensis. The sequence goes on from NZ_FNAD01000002.1 coordinate 2,479, forward strand.
GATGTCGGGCTGGTCGCGCCGGGTGTAGACCGTGACCTCGCAGCCCTGCCGCACCAGCGCCGCCGCCGATTGTGCGATGTGGATGTTCAAGCCGCCGCCGTCCCGCAGGGGGCTGGCGTGCACCGATACGATTGCGATCCTCATGCCCGGCTTGTACCCCGAACGGGTGGTCGTCAACCGCTCAGCGGACCCGCCGCCGGATCGGGCGGCGCGCGGCGCCCGGCGGTGGGAAGGCGGCGGACTCGCGTCCGCCGCCCCGATTCGTCTCGTCGCTATTCGAGGACGCGGGCGATGGAGATCCCGTCGTAGCCCTTCACGCCGACGGTCTGCATGACGGTGCCCTCCAGGCGCGGGTGGGCCGCCACCTGCTCGAGGTAGGAGCGCACGCCCTGCACGTTCGGGTCGCGGCTGAGCCCGTCGGCGACCGCGCCGCCGCGCACCACGTTGTCGGCCACGATCAGCGATCCGGGCCGGGTCAGCTTGAGCGACCAGTCGAGGTAGTTCGGGTAGCCGCCCTTGTCGGCGTCGATGAAGACCATGTCGAACGGCTCGGCGCCCTCGGCGGCGAGCTTGGGCAGCAGCTCCCCCGCGGCGCCGACGCGGATCTCCACGGTGCCCACGAGGCCGGCTCGTGCGATGTTGCCGCTGGCGACCTCGGCGTGCCGGGGGCTGTATTCGAGGCTGATGAGGTGGCCGTCGGCGGGCAGCGCCCGCGCCATCCAGATCGCGCTGTAACCGCCGAGCGTGCCGATCTCCAGGATGCGGCGGGCGCCGAGGGTCTTGGCGAGCAGGTAGAGGAGCTTGCCCTGCGCGGGCGAGATGGAGATCGGCGGCAGTCCGGCCCGCTGGGCCGCGGCGGTCGCCTCGGCGAGGACCTCGTCCTCGCCGACGAGCAGCGACCCGAGGAATCCGTCGACTTCGGTCCATTGCGCTTGGCCCATTGTTCGCTCCTTCCGGGGAGTCCGAGGACTTCGGATGAAACGCTATCACCGCGCGGGCGCCGGGCTCACTCCGATAATTGCGCTTGCGAGCGCGCCGACGGGATGCGCCCATTGCCTAGGGGCTCGAGCTGCGCGGGGAATAGTACCGCTAATGGGTGAAGGTTGTTGTTGTAATTACGACATTGACGGAGGATTAACCGTAGTCTTTTGTCTGAATTTGCCCCTGAATCAGCGGAACGCGCCGGGCTCGGTCTTGCCGATCGTCGTACGGTGCAACGGCTTGAATGATAGACCTGAATCACGACTTGTTCACCGCTGAGAATCCGGTCCTCCGGTGCGGCGGCGGACTGGGACGACGGCCGGCTTCGGGGGGAGCGGGCCGCACACTGGGGGGTATCGCTATGAGCATGGCACGATCGGCGACTGTCGATATCGGGACCACCATGCGGCTCGTCGCGCCCGACTTCGCGACGGTGAGCGTCCGGGCGAGCCTGCGCTACGACCCGGACGACCCGTACGCGGTCTGCGTGATGTTCCACCCCGACGGGTCGGACGCCGACCAGGTCGCCTGGTCCTTCTCCCGCGAACTGCTCGCGAAGGGGCTCGAGGAGCCCACCGGGATCGGGGACGTGCGGGTGTGGCCGTGGACCACGCCGCGCGGCGAGTCGGTGGCCCTGGCCCTGTCGTCGCCGGACGGGAACGCCCTCTTCGAGATCAACCGCGGCGTCGTGCAGCGCTTCCTCCGCCGGGCCTACAGCCTGGTGCCTCGCGGCCGCGAATCGGGCTATGTGGACATGGACACGACCCTCACCAAACTCCTGGCCGGGGGCGTGTAGCCGCCCGAACTGCCATACCAGCGAGCCGAAGGGCGGACCGGGAAACCGGTCCGCCCTTCGCGTGCCCGTCAGCTCTGGAGGAGGTTCGCGGTCTGGCGCGCGATCTCGCCTTCCTCGTTGGTCGGGACGACCATCACGGTGATCGGCGAGTCCGGGGTCGAGATGATCGGCCCTCCGGCGGCGTTCGCGGCCTCGTCGAGCTGCACGCCGAGGGCCACGAGCGAGCCGAGCGCGCCCGCGCGCACCTCCGCGGAGTTCTCGCCGATGCCGGCGGTGAACGCGATCGCGTCGGCGCCGCCGAGCGCGGCGATGTAGGAGCCGATGTACTTGCGGATGCGGTAGCAGTAGATCTCGAGGGCGACCTGCGCGGCCCGGTCGCCGCCCTCGGCGGCCCGCTCGACCGCGCGCATGTCGATCTCGCCGGTGAGGGCGAGCATCCCCGAGTCCTTGTTCAGCGCCGCGTCCAGGTCCTCGAACGAGGCGCCGGTCTGGCGGTGCATGTGGAAGACGATCGCCGGGTCGATGTCGCCCGACCGCGTCCCCATGACCAGGCCTTCGAGGGGCGTCAGGCCCATCGACGTGTCGATCGACCGGCCCCGCTCCACGGCGGTGACCGAGGCGCCGTTGCCGAGGTGCGCGACGATCACGTTGACCGCCTTGGGGCTCTTGCCGAGCAGCTCGGCGGCCTTGCGCGAGACGTAGGCGTGCGAGGTCCCGTGGAAGCCGTAGCGGCGCACCCCGTGCTCCTCGCGCCAGGCGGCGGGCACCGCGTACAGGTGGGCCCGCTCGGGCACCGTGGCGTGGAACGCGGTGTCGAACACGGCGACCTGCGGCAGGCGCGGGAAGAGCTTGCGCGCGACCCTGATGCCCTCCAGGTTCGCGGGGTTGTGCAGGGGCGCGAGGGCCGAGAGGCGCTCGACGGCCTGCTCCACCTCGTCGTCGATGACGACCGGCTGCACGAACCGCTCGCCGCCGTGGACGACGCGGTGCGCCACCGCGATGAGCCCCGAGCCCGCCAAGGGCGTCCCGTGCTCCTGGAAGGCCGCGACCATCGCCTCCAGTCCGGCGGCGTGGTCGGCGAAGCGCTCGCGCCGCTCGTGCTTCTCGCCCGCGTGCCGGTGGGTGAGGATCGACTCGGACTGTCCGATGCGCTCGATCACGCCCGAGGTCGAGGCCTCCAGGGTGTCGCCGTCGACCAGCTGGTACTTGATCGACGAGGACCCGGAGTTGATCACCAGGACCGGTGCGCTCATGGAACTTCCCCTCTAAGGCGCGGTGGCGTGCTCATGCGGTCTGGCTCGCCTGGATGGCGGTCAGCGCGACGGTGTTGACGATGTCGGGCACGGTGGCGCCGCGGGACAGGTCGTTCACGGGCTTGCGCAGGCCCTGCAGGACCGGTCCGACCGCGATCGCGCCGGCCGAGCGCTGCACGGCCTTGTACAGGTTGTTGCCGGTGTTGAGGTCGGGGACGATGAAGACGGTGGCCTTTCCCGCAACCTGCGACTGCGGCAGTTTCGTGCCCGCGACGCCGGCGTCGGCGGCGGCGTCGTACTGGATCGGTCCCTCCACCGGGAGGTCGGGCCGGCGGGACCTGACGATCTCGGTGGCCGCCCGGACCTTGTCGACGGCTTCGCCGCTGCCGGAGGTGCCGGTGGAGTAGGAGAGCATCGCCACGCGCGGTTCCACGCCGAACTCGGTGGCGGTGTCAGCAGAGGATAGCGCGATGTCGGCGAGCTGCTCGGCATCGGGGTTGGGGTTCACCGCGCAGTCGCCGTACACCAGGACGCGGTCTTCCAGACACATGAAGAACACCGAGGAGACCACGGCGACTTCGGGTTTGGTCTTGATGATCTCGAACGAGGGCCGGATGGTGTGGGCGGTGGTGTGCACCGCGCCGGAGACCATGCCGTCGGCCATGCCGGTGTGGACCATCATCGTGCCGAAGTAGGAGACGTCGGCGACGGTGTCGTAGGCGGCGTCGACGGTGACGCCCTTGTGGGCGCGCAGGTTCGCGTACTCCTTCGCGAAGCGCTCGCGGATCTCGTGGTCGCCGGGGTTGAGGATCGCGGCCCCGCCGATGTCGACGCCGAGCTGGGCCGCCTGGGCGCGCACCTCGGACTCCACGCCGAGGAGGGTCAGGCGGGCGACGTCGCGGCGGATGAGGATCTCGGCGGCCTTGAGGATGCGCGGTTCGGCGCCCTCGGGGAGGACGATGTGCTTGTCGAGGGCCTTGGCGCGTCCGATCATCGCGTGCTCGAACATGATCGGGGTGACCACGGTCGGCTTGGAGAGCGCGAGCCGGTCGAGCAGGTCCTCCCCGTCGACGCCCGCGGCGAAGTCCTCCAGGGCGCGGGTGATCTTGCGGGGCCCGCCCGCGGCGAGGGACCCGCCGACGTCGCCGACGAGGTTGGCCATGTCGAACGTGTCGTGCTGGACGAGCGCGATCGGCAGGCGCGAGTCCAGGCCCGCGACGATGTCGAGGATCTGCGGCTCGGGCCGCAGGCCCCCGGTGAGGAACACCGCCGAGAGGCTCGGCGTGCCCTCGGCGAGGTGGGCGGCGAGGAGTCCGAGGAGGACTTCGGAGCGGTCGCCGGGAAGGATCACGGCCTTGTCGTCGGCGAGGCGGGTGAGCAGGTTCGGGAGGGTCATGGCGGCGACGACCACGTCGCCGACGGTGCGGGTGAGGACGTCGGGGTCGCCGGAGATGAGGGTCGCGTCCGCGGCCGCGATGAGTTCGGCGACGGTGGGGGCCTCGATGACCGGGTCGTCGGCGATCACGCCGGTGCCCGGGTGGGCGGCCTTGACGAGGTCGGCGTCGGCGGGGTCGACGCGGTTGACGACCGTGCCCAGGACCGTCGCGTGGTCGGCTTCGGCCTGGGCGACGCCGAAGCGCAGCGCGGCGGCGATGTCGGCGGGGGTCTTGCGGTAGCCGGTGATGACCAGCAGCAGCGGCGCGGCGAGGTTGACCGCGACGCGCGTGTTGAAGGTGAACTCGACCGACGCGGCCACGTCGGAGTAGTCGGAGCCGACGACGAGGACGACCTCGTGCCGGTCGGCCAGCGCGTGGTAGCGCTCGACGATCTGGCTGAGGGCCGCGTCGGCGTCGTCGCGCACGTCGGAGTAGGTGACGCCGACGGAGGCCTCGTAGGGGGCGGGGAGCCGGTACTGGTCGCGAAGGAGGGTGATGACGGGGTCGCCGCCGGTCGTGTCCGCGTCGCGGACGATGGGGCGGAAGACGGCTACTGAGCCGGCGCGCCTGGTGAGGAGGTCCATGACGCCGACAGCGACGGTCGACTTGCCGCTGTTGGGGTCCAAGCTGGCGAGGTAGAGACTTTGAGCCACGGCTCCAACGCTATCCACCCCGTGCGCGCCGCGCAGCCGATCTGCGCGGCGGCTCACCTGTGAGCTTGGGCCCGCCGGGGCCCGATCCGGGTGTTTGCCCGCGGTGGGAAGAGGAACGGACCCGGCGGGGCCGACGAGCGCCCTGCGGCTTGCAAGGTTCCGCGGGCACGCTGAGCCTTGCGGGCCCGCAATAGATTCCTTACGCTGACCATCCCCTACCCGAGGATCTGCATGGCATCCATCGGTGACGTCGCGGCGGTCCTGCGCACGGCGATCACGACGGCGGAACAAGCCGCGGCCAATCTCCGAGCAGCCGACGACCGGCTCGAAAGCACGCTCACCCCTTTGCAAGCCGGTCTCGACGGCGCCTCCAACCCCGATGCCCTCGACGGTCTCGCATCGCTCGGCGCGGCCCGCGAGGGCCTCGCCGAAGCACTCGACGCGCTCGAGGCCGGCAACGACCGTCTGGGCGAATACATCGCCTCGATTGCGGGAAGCGGTGCCGAAAACACGAGATCGGGAACACGACCACCGGAACCGCCGAGTTTCGGTTCAAGCGGATACCCGGTCGGCCGACCGCACCGGATAGGTTGGTCGGATCTCCACCACGTGGTGAACGGGGATGATGACAACCCCGAGAAGGGCGGCCACGCCTTCGGCACGGGACGCCCGGGGAAGTCCGAATTCCCCGAAGGCTGGGACGATGAGGACATCAGTGAAGCGCTTGCAGCAGTGGCCGAGCGGCCGAGCAAGGTCAACCCGGATCTGACCGGGCGGAACTTCATCGCCGAGGGGATCCACCGTGGCGTCACGGTGCAGGCAGTCGTGCGCCCGGACGGGAGCATCGAGGCGGGATGGCCGGTCAAGGGGCCGGGCGTCAAGCGGAACCCGAGGAGACGATGAGCATGGATCAGGACGATTTCTACGACCTCACCGACGCGGTGATAGAGCGGCTTCTGCCGCGGATGCCGCAGCGTTTTCTCAACATCTATGAGGGGATGCAGGTTTCAGGGGAGTACTGGCGGCTGGTCGAGGGACTGGTGTGGGTCTTGGTCGACGACCAGATTCCAGTGAGTGCCCAGGAGCGCGAGCAGCTCTCGAAGATGGTCGACCACCTCAAGGACAACGAGGAGATGCGCGCGAAATTGAGCGGACTCACCCTCGAATCGGGAAACCGATAGACGCAACTACGCCGGTCCGCGCCGCCCGTGTCGCCCGAAGGGGTGAACGGCGGCGCGGGTCTCAGTCGGCGAAGCCGCCTTCGGGGACCGGTTGGGGCGGCGGGGCGCCGACGTAGCGGGCCCGGGGCCGGATGATCTTGGAGTCGCGGGCCTGCTCGAGGATGTTGGCGCTCCAGCCGACGACGCGGCTGGTGGTGAACGTGGGCGTGAACATGGGGCGGGGCACGCCGGCGAGCTCCATGACGACGCCCGCGTAGAACTCGACGTTCGTGTAGAGCTTGCGTCCGGGTTTGACCTCGGCGAGGATCTCGACGACGCGCCGTTCGACGGTCTTGGAGAAGTCCACGATGTCGCCGCCCATGCCGGTGGCGACGTGCTTCAGGTGGTTGGAGCGGGGGTCCTCGGTCTTGTAGACGTTGTGGCCGAAGCCCATGATGCGCCGTCCGGCCTCGAGTTCGCCGCGGATCCAGCCGTCGATGTTGTCGGGGCCGCCGATCGCGTCGAGCGCGTCGAGGGCCCGGGCGGGCGCGCCGCCGTGGAGCGGGCCGGAGAGGGCGCCGATGGCGCCGACGAGGGCCGCGCCGACGTCGGCGCCGGTGGAGGCGATGACGCGGGCGGTGAACGTGGAGGCGTTGAAGCCGTGGTCGACGGTGAGGATCAGGTAGTGCTCGATGGCGCTCGCGGCCTCGTCGGAGGGGACGGTGCCGGTCATCATGTACAGGTAGTTGGCGGCGTAGCCGAGGTCGTCGCGGGGGTCGAGGGGTTCGAGGCCCTGGCCGATGCGCCACAGCGCGGTGAGGATCGTCGGCGTCACGGCGCAGGCGAAGAGGGCGTCGTCGGCGCGGGCGGCCTCGTCGATGTCGAGGACCGGGCGCATGGGGCGGGCGGCGCACGCGGCGGACAGGGCGGTGCGCAGGCCGTCGAGCGGCGTGGCGCCCTTGAGGTGGGGCAGGAGTTCGCGCAGCAGCGGGGTGAGCGCGCGGTGGGGGGCGACCTGGGTCTTGAACCGCGCGAGCTGGTCGCGGGTGGGGAGCGCGGCGTGGGTCATGAGGTACCAGACCTGCTCGAACGAGCAGCGTTCGGCGAGGTCGACGGCGCTGTACTGGCGGTAGTGGTAGAAGCCCTCGTCGCCGCGGACGTCGCCGATCTCGGTGTCGGCGACGATGACGCGGTCCAGGCCCTTGGGGACTTCGATGAATTCGGTCATTGGTGCTCCTCCTCGGCGGGGCGGTCGGGCGGGTGGTCGGCGGGGCGGCGCGATCGCGCGTCACCGACTGGCAGGGCCTGTCAAGATCGCCGTTCCGGTTCGCCTGTCAGCCTACGGGATTTCGCGCGCCCAGGGCCCGAACGGCGACCCGCCAGCGCGCCCGGGGCGGTGGGAAGTCACACTGGTTTCGAACATCGCTCTAGAGCGCACCTCGGCTCCGCGCGAGGCCGCATTAGAGTGGACCCCTGCCCGACAGCAGCGTCTGCCCGCGAGCCGCCGGACCCCCCGTTCTGCCTGGCCCGCAGGTGATCCGATCCCCCGGCGCCGCATCACAACCTTGAACGAGGATCTCGCACGTGGACTCCGGAACCCTCATCGCCGGCCGCTACCGGCTCGAACGCGTCATCGCCTCAGGCGGCATGGGCTCGGTGTGGCGGGCCCAGGACGAGCGGCTGGAGCGCGAGGTGGCCGTCAAGGTGCTGCACGCGGGCCTGGACGGCTCGCAGCATCCGCGGGACCGGTTCGAGCGCGAGGCGAAGACCCTGGCGAGCCTCAAGGGGCCCGGCTGGGTCGAGGTCTACGACTTCGGCGAGGAGCCCGACGGCGACCGCGAGGTGCCGTATCTGGTGATGGAGCTGGTCGAGGGCGATTCGCTGGCCGAGCTGCTGCATCGCGAGGAGCGGCTGGACCCGGCGCGGACGATGCGGATCATCGCCGAGGCGGCCGAGACGCTGGCGACGGCGCACCGGCGCGGGATCGTCCACCGGGACGTCAAGCCCGGCAACATCCTCATCGACGCGGACGACCGCGTCCGGGTGGTGGACTTCGGGATCTCGCTGTTCGCGCACCGCTCGCGCCTGACGCCGACCGACGCGGTGCTGGGGACGGCGCCGTACGTGTCGCCGGAGCAGTTGCGGGACAAGGGCGTCACGGGTTCGTCCGACCTGTACTCGCTGGGCGCCGTGGCGTACGAGTGCCTGGCGGGGGCGCCGCCGTTCGATGCGGAGGACCCGGCGGCGATCATCCACGGCCACTTGTACTCCGAGCCGCCGGCGCTGCCCGGGAACGTGCCGCCCGCGATCGCCGGGGTGGTCGCGAGGACGCTCCAGAAGACCCCTGAGGAGCGGTGGCCCTCGGGCGAGGTCCTGGCCGCGGCCTGCCGGGCCGCGACGACCGGGGAGCACCCGGTGGCGGCCTCGTCCCCGGTGAGGGGCGAGGTGGGCGGCCTCTTCGTGACGGCGGGGGGAAGCGGGACGGGCGACGTCCCGGCCGCTCCAGTTCAGGCCGCACCGGTCCAGGCAGCGCCTGTCGAGTCCGGCGCGGAGGCCGCCACTGTAGAGCTCGGGCCGGAGGCGGGCGGGCGCCCGGCTTTCGTGCCGTTCACGCCTCCGGCCGAACCGCCGGTGACGCCGCCGGCGGTCGCTTCGGCGCCGCGCGAGGAGGACCGGCGCAAGCGTCGGCGGCTCGTGCTGGTGGGCGTCGCCGTCGCGGCCCTCGTGGCGGCGATCGGGATCGTGGTCTGGAGCCCGTGGAGCGGCGACTCGCCGCTGCAGGCGGGCGAGGGGGAGGCGACGACTTCGGGCGAGGCTTCGGACGACGCGTCCTCGGGCGAGCCGAGCGCATCGGGCAGTCCTTCCGCCGAGGCGACCTCGGAGGAGGCGTCGCCGCAGGGGGAGGCCACCACCGAGGAGGGCGGGGGCACCGATGAGGGCGGCGGCGAGACCGGCGGCGGGTCCGACGAGGACGATGAGACCGAGACCGCCCCGAAGGAGGGCAGCGGCGAGGTCCCCCCGGTCACGGGCATGACCACGTTCGAGGCCAGGGACTACCTGAGCGGGCAGGGCTTCACCGGTGCGGTCGCCGAACTGGGGTACTGGTTCATGACTCCGGAGCCGGCGCACTGCACGGTCATGCAGCAGTCGCCGCCCGCGGGCGAGACCGCGGACTACGACGCGACGATCTCGCTGTCGTACCACAGCCGCAACGCCGAGGGCACGACCTGCGAGTGGTGAACGGGTTCGCCCGTCCCGCTTGGTGTCCGGAATCGGCGGACGGGTTGACCGGCCGGGCCCCGGCCTGAATGATGGAGTCGGCGACCGGTAGAAAGATCGAGGCACGGTCGGCCTCTGACGGGATTGGGATCAAGTTGAACGAAGGCATCAACTCCGCGCCCGGCGTGGTGGTCGGGGTACTGCTCATCATCGCCGCGGTCATGTGGTTCTCCCCCGGCGCCCGCCACAAGTTCCGCAAGGCGACGCTGTGGCTGGTGATCGTCGCGGTCGCGATGATCATCATCTTCGGCTACCTGAACGCGGGCCAGCAGGCCTGAGCCCGGGTGCGCCGAGTCCGCGGCACCGGGCCCGAGCGCACCGAGACCGCGCCCAGCGGATTCGCCGGATCCGGCGCGGGTTCGCAGCGGGTCCGCGGCGTTCGTCGTACCCGCGCGGCATCGTTGATTCGGGGGCGCCTCCGGATGCCCGATTTGAAGGCTAGCGCCTGACTTATCCCCTGACTACGCCGCGGCCTTTCCGCGTTTCCGCAGCTCGATCGGCTAGGCGAAATTCCGGGAGGAAAACTCGGCCCTCATAGTGGAACGGATCGTTCCGGTCTGTTATAGTGGAATCAAGCGTTCCGTTCCACTGAACTCAGACCTTCCGGAGGCAGCTGTGACCTTCACAGTCGACACCCCGTCAACCGACACCGGTTCCGCCGAGACCGCGGCCCCGGCCGCGGCCACCCCGGCCGAAACCGCCCCGGCGCCCTTCCCCCGGCGCTGGCTCGGGCTCATCGCGATCCTCGCGGCCACCCTCCTCAACCTGCTCGACGCCTCGATCGTCAACGTCGCGGCCCCGGCCATCCGGACCGAACTCGGCGGCACCGCCGCCACCATCCAGTGGCTCGCGGCCGGCTACACCCTCGCCCTCGCGGTCGGCCTCCTCACCGGCGGACGACTCGGCGACATGTTCGGGCGCAAGCGCATCCTCGTGATCGGCCTCGTCGGCTTCCTCGCCGCCTCGCTCGCCTGCGGCGCCGCCGAATCGATCGAACTGCTCCTGGCGGCCCGCGTCGTCCAGGGCGCGTTCGCGGCCGTGATGATCCCGCAGTGCTTCGGGCTGATCCGCGACATGTTCGGCCGGGAGATGGGCAAGGCCTACGCCGTCTTCGGCCCGCTCATCGGCCTCGCCTCCATCGGCGGCCCGATCCTGGCCGGCGTGCTCGTGGAGGCCGACCTGTTCGGCACCGGCTGGCGCTCGATCTTCCTCATCAACCTCCCCCTCGGCATCGCCGCGCTCGCCCTCGGCGCCAAGATCCTGCCCGCCGGGGCCCCGATCGCCAAGGGCCTCAAGCTCGACCTCGGCGGCGCGCTCATCGCCGCCGCCGGCATGGGCCTGCTGCTCTACCCGCTGGTCGAAGGCCACGAGGCCGGCTGGCCGACCTGGTCGCTCGTCATGCTCGCCTCCTCGGCCCCGGTCCTGGCCCTCTTCGCGGTCACCCAGGTCAAGCGCGCCCGCTCCGGCAAGTCCGCGCTCATCGAGCTGAGCGTCTTCACCAAGCGCTCCTACGTCTCCGGCGTCGCCTTCTGCGTGGTCTTCTTCGGGGCCGTCACCGGCTTCTCCCTCGCGGTCGGCCTGTTCCTCCAGCTCGGCCTCGGCTTCAGCCCCCTGAAGGCCAGCCTGGCGATGGCCGCCTGGGCGGTCGGCGCGTTCATCGGCTCCGGTGCCAGCGCCGGCCTCGCCCCGAAGCTCGGACGCGCCGTCCTCCACCTCGGCCTCGGCACGATGGCGGCGGGCCTGACGGTCCTGTGGTTCCAGTTCGGCACCGCCGCCGCGCCCGGCACCTGGTCGATGGCGCCGGCCCTGCTGATCTTCGGCATCGGGATGGGCATGATCTTCGTGCCGCTGTTCGGGATCATCACCGGTGAGCTGGAGGACCACGAGGTCGGCTCGGCCTCGGGGCTCCTGGAGTCCTTCCAGCAGGGCGCGTGCGCGCTGGGCGTGGCCGGTCTCGGAACGGTCTTCTTCGGCCGGTTCGCGATCGGCGGCGGCGAGGCCGAGGCGATGAGCGCGGCCCAGCTGGTTACGGGACTGACCATCGCGCTGACGATCGTGGCCTTCCTGGTGGTCTTCGGCCTCCCGAAGCAGGCCAAGGCCGAGCACTGATCCCCTTCGGCGCTGCGACCGGTCGGGCCCTCGCGGGCCGGGCCGGTCGCGGTCGTCGTCGCCCAAACCACACCAGAAGGAACCGTTCTGTTCCGGTTAGGATGCCATCATGACCGACAAGCCGCTCAGCGGGCGCAAGGCGCAGGCCGCCCGCAACGACAAGCTGATCCTCGAAGCCGCCCACGAGGTGTTCGTGGCCGATCCCGAGGCGCCGATCGCCGAGGTCGCCAAGCGCGCCGGAGTCGGCATCAGCGCGCTGTACCGGCGCTACCCGAGCAAGGAGGACCTGCTGCGCAAGCTCTGCGCCGACGGCCTGGCGCGGTACCTGGAGCTGGTGAGCGAGGCGGTCGAGGCCGAGGGCGACCCGTGGGAGGCGTTCCGCGCCTTCATGCGAGGGGTCGTACTGGCGGACACGCCGTCGATCACCGTGCGGCTGGCCGGGACGTTCACGCCGAGCCCCGAGATGTTCAAGGCCGCCGTCGACGGCGACGCGGCGAACCGGGAGATGATGAAGCGCTTCAAGTCGGCGGGGATCCTGCGCGCGGATGTGGAGAACGGGGACCTCCAGATGGTCACCGAGTCGATCTGCTCGATCAACATCGGCGACGCCGAGCGGACGCGCGCGGTGCGGCTGCGGGCGCTCGAGCTGTACCTGGAGGCGCTGCGGGAGCCGGGCGCGGCGCCGCTGCCGGGGAGCCCGGTGTCCGACGAGGAGATGGGCGCCCGCTGGATACCGAGGAACATGAAGGAATGAGAAAGGGCCCGGCAGTGATGCCGGGCCCTTCGATCATGGAGCGGACGACCGGGATCGAAACGGCGACCTACACCTTGGCAAGGTGTCGCACCAGCGCGAAGCGCTGCAAACAGCACCGCCAACTGCGCTACGTCCGCCCCGAACCGACCCCGATACCCGGGCAAGCGAAAGGGCCCGGCATCACTGCCAGGCCCCTCGATCATGGAGCGGACGACCGGGATCGAACCGGCGACCTACACCTTGGCAAGGTGTCGCGCTACCAACTGCGCTACGTCCGCATTCACAGAGTCGCCCCCTGAACGAGCATTACTGTATCGCACCGTTCATCGCTCCTTCATGGGGCCTTGGGCCCGATTGGGGCGCGGCTCACGCCTGAACCGCGCCCCTCCCGGTCACTTCTCGGCGTCCCCGCCGAGGCCGAGCGCGGCCCGCACCTCGTCGTCGAGGCCCTCGATCGCGACCTCGTGCTCGCGGTTCGCCTCCCAGTCCTCGCGACTGAGCCGCCAGCGCCGGTCGACGCGCCGTTCGCCGTGCAGCACACGGTGATCGATGCCGTCCTCCCGATAGCCGAGCTTGCGCGAGACGCCCTGCGACGGGCCGTTGCCGTCGAAGGAGGCACTGAGGGCGTAGTCCGCGCCGAGCCCGGTGAAGAGGAAGTCGAGCACGGCGGCGCGCATCTCGGTGCCGAAGCCGTTGCCGTGGTGGACGAGCCCGAGCCACGAGCCGGTCGAGCCCTCGCGGGTGGCCCGGTACTCCTTGGCCGAGACCTCCTGGAGGCCGATGATCAGGCTGTCGTGGACGACGACGAACGGCAACGCCCAGGCCTCGGGGGTCGATGTCATGATCGCGCGCATCTGCCACTGGATGGTGGCGCGGCCCCGTTCGAGGGGTTCGGCCTCGGTCCAGGGCTGGACGAACGGCATGAAGGACGGGTCGTGGACGCCCGCGGCCGCCTGGTCGGCGAGCGCGACCAGGTCGTCGAGGTCGGGCAGGCGCAGCTCCAGGCGCTCGGTGCGCAGTCGGAGCCGGTAGACCGGCAGGTAGTCGGTGAGCATCATGACTCGCTTTCGTCGTCGCCGCGGAGGCCGAGCATGGCGAGCACCTCGCCGTCGAGTCCTTCGACGGCGACCTCGTGCTTGCGGTTCGCCTCCCAGTCCTCGCGACTGAGGCGCCAGCGTCGCAGGAGGCGGCGTTCGCCCCGCACCACGTGGACCTCTTCGCCGTCGGGGCGGTAGCCGAGGCGGCGCGAGACGCGCTCGGAGGCGTCGTTGCCGATGTAGGAGCCGCTCTTCGCGGTCTCGGCGCCGAGCCCGGCGAAGGCGAAGTGGAGTACGGCCGCGCGCATCTCGGTGCCGAAGCCGTTGCCCTGGTGGGCCATGCCGATCCACGAGCCCGAGTCGACCTCGCGGGCGAGGGCGAACTTCTTGCCGCCGGTCACCTGGACGCCGATCGGCTCGCCGTCGCGGAAGACGACGAAGGGGAAGCCCCAGTCGTTCTCGTCCCAGCGGCCGATGGCGCGGTGGTACCAGAGGGCGACGCTGCGGGCGGCCTCGGCGGGTCCGCCTTCGGTCCAGGGGATCGAGAAGGGCATGAAGGACGGGTCGTGGACGCCTGCCGCGGCGGCGTCGGCCAGCGCGCCGAGTTCTTCGAAGTCGGGCAGGCGCAGCTCCAGGCGCTCGGTGCGCAGTCGGAGGCGGTGGATCGGCAGGTGGTCGGCGAGCATGCCTCGATTCTGGCGGCGCGGCGTCGGGGCGGCAATCCGTTTTCCGCCGGAGTGGACAGACCTGGCTTTCATGTGTAAGGTTTTTCTGACATGAGATAAGGATGGTTGACATGCCGTCGGAGGACACCGCCGCCGGGGCGCTGACGGGCGAGGCGCTGCTCGCGGCCTGCTCGGCCCTGGCGAACCCGCACCGGCTGCGCATCCTCGGCGCCCTGGCGGACGGCAGGCAGTACGTGAGCCTGCTGGCCCGCCAGCTGGGGATGAGCCGGCCGCTGCTCCACATGCACCTGCAGAAGCTCCAGGCGGCTGGACTCGTGACCGGCGAGCTGGAGCTCTCGGAGGACGGCAAGGCCGTCAAGTACTTCGAGTCGGTCCCGTTCGCACTGGAGATCACGCCGCAGGTCGTCAAGGCGGCGCTGTCGACGCTGCCGGAGACGGCCGACCGCACCACCACCGAAACCGAGAAGGAAGCCAAGTAATGGACATGGGACAGGCCGGAATGCTGTTCGCATTCGGATTCCTCCTGCTGATCACCGCGATCATCATCGTCACGATCATCACCATCGCCTCCGCCGCGAAGGCGAAGGCGTCGGCGGCGCGGGAGGCGAACTACCGGGCGCTGGCCGAGAAGTCCAGCCTGGACGCGGCCGAGATCAAGGCGTCGCTCATCGAGGTCAAGGGCCGCCTGGCGTCGGTGGAGCGGATCCTCAGAGAGGTCGACTAGGGGCGGCGGGCGGGGCCCGATCGGGCGCGAGGAATTCTTCCGAATCACGGTTATCCCGCGCCTGATACGGCACTCTCTGACGCATGGACACGTCCCGAGAAGACTCCGCGCGGTCCGACCTGGCCGCCGCTCCGCTCGCCGACGACGAGCTCGCGCGCATCGACGCCTACTGGCGGGCCGCGAACTACCTCACGGTCGGCCAGATCTATCTGCTCGACAACCCGCTGCTGCGCGAGCCGCTGCGCCCCGAGCACGTCAAGCCGCGCCTGCTCGGCCACTGGGGCACGAGCCCGGGCCTGAGCCTGATCTACGCGCACCTCAACCGCTGCATCGCCGAGCGCGACCTCGACATGATCTACATCGCCGGGCCCGGCCACGGCGGTCCGGCGCTCGTGGCGAACACGTGGCTGGAGGGCACCTTCCCCGAGCTGCACCCGTCGGTGGACCACTCCGAGGAGGGGATGCGGCACCTGTTCCGCCAGTTCTCCTTCCCCGGCGGCATCCCCTCGCACGTGGCCGCGGACGTGCCCGGCTCGATCCACGAGGGCGGCGAGCTGGGCTACTCGCTCGCGCACGCCTACGGGGCCGCGTTCGACAACCCGGACCTGACCGTGGCGTGCGTGATCGGCGACGGCGAGGCCGAGACGGGTCCGCTCGCGGCCTCGTGGATGTCCAATGTGTTCCTCAATCCGGTCTCGGACGGCACGGTCCTGCCGATCCTGCACCTCAACGGCTACAAGATCGCGAATCCGACGGTCTTCGCGCGCATCTCGGACGAGGACCGCATGTCGTTCTTCCGGGGCGCGGGCTACGAGCCGTTCCTGGTGGAGGGGGACGACCCGGCCGCGGTGCACCAGCTGATGGCCGCGACTTTCGACGCGTGCTTCGACCGGATCGCCGAGATCCGCGCCGCGGCCAGGCGCAGCACTGGCAAATTTACAGCTCCGCAAGCGTTCGCCGAGAGCGGAGCCCCGGTGCGCCCGAGGTGGCCGATGGTGATCCTGCGGACCCCGAAGGGCTGGACCGGGCCCAGCGAGGTCGACGGCGTCCCGGTGGAAGGCACTTGGCGGGCGCACCAGGTGCCGCTCTCCAAAGTCAGGACCGATCCGGAACATCTGGCGATGCTGGAGGCGTGGATGCGGTCCTACCGGCCCGAGGAGCTGTTCGACGCCACCGGCAAGCCCGTCCCCGAACTCCTCGGGCTGCACCCGCGGGGCGCGGCGCGCATGAGCGCCAACCCGCACGCGAACGGCGGCCTGGTGCTGCGCGACCTCGTGCTCCCCGACTACCGCGAGTACGGCGTCGCGACCGAGGGCCACGGCCGCACGGTCGGCGAGGCGACCCGGACGCTCGGGACCTGGCTGCGGGACGTCATCGCGGCGAACCCGGACCGGTTCCGCCTCTTCGGCCCCGACGAGGTCGAGTCCAACCGGCTCGGCGCGGCCTTCGAGACCACCGACCGGCAGTGGGGGGCCGAGATCCTGCCCACCGACGAGCACCAGGCCCCGCAGGGCCGGGTCATGGAGGTCCTCTCGGAGCACCTGTGCGAGGGCTGGCTCGAGGGCTACCTGCTGACCGGGCGCCACGGCCTGTTCACCAGCTACGAGGCGTTCATCCACATCATCGACTCGATGTTCAACCAGCACGCCAAGTGGCTGGACGCCTCGGGCGACATCGAATGGCGCCGGCCGATCGCCTCGCTCAACTACCTCCTGTCGAGCCACGTGTGGCGCCAAGACCACAACGGCTTCTCGCACCAGGACCCGGGCTTCATCGACCACGTGATGAATAAGAAGGCCGACATCGTGCGGGTCTACCTGCCGCCGGACGCCAACACGCTCCTGTCCACGATGGACCACTGTCTGCGCTCGCGCCAGTACGTGAACGTGGTCGTCGCCGGGAAGCAGCCCGCGCTCCAGTACACGGGCATGGACGAGGCCGTGCGCCACTGCGAGCGGGGACTGGGCATCTGGGAGTGGGCCTCCAGCGACGACGGCGCCGAGCCCGACGTGGTGCTCGCGTGCGCCGGGGACGTGCCCACGCTGGAGGTCCTGGCCGCCGCCGACCTGCTGCGCCAGACCGTGCCCCGGCTGAAGGTGCGCGTGGTCAACGTCGTGGACCTCATGCGGCTCCAGCCCGAGTCCGAGCATCCGCACGGCCTGGGCGACCGGCAGTTCGACACGATCTTCACCGCCGACAAGCCGGTCGTGTTCGCCTTCCACGGCTACCCGACGCTCATCCACCGGCTGACGTACCGGCGCACCAACCACGACAACATCCACGTGCGCGGCTACAAGGAGGAGGGCACCACGACCACGCCCTTCGACATGGTCATGCTCAACGACCTCGACCGGTACCGGCTGGTCATGGACGTCATCGACCGGGTCCCGGGCCTGGGCGCGAACGCCGCGGGCCTGCGCCAGCGCATGGTCGACGCCCGCCACGCCGCCCGCGAGCACACCCGCACGTACGGCGAGGACCTGCCCGACGTCGCCGACTGGAGCTGGCCGGGCTAGTCCGGTTTCACAGGATCGGCTGCGGCGCAAGCGAAGGCGCCGCGGCCGGTTCCGATGACCGTCGTGATCCCACGCGAACACCCTTCGTTAACCTCTTAGGGGAGCCTTACTCGCAACCCCTTGGAGGTCCGCACGTGGCGAAGGTCAGACCCGGACGGGTAGTGGTCGATCACGACGAGGACCTCGTGGTCTTCACCGTGGGCATGCGCGTCAACAGGTTCTGGAAGTTCGGCAAGTGGGTGCCGGTCTTCCTCTCGATGCCGAAGATGCTGCGCGAGCTGGGGGCCGACCCCGAACTGGGCCTGCTGGACTCGCGGACCATGTTCAGCGGCAGGGTGATCATGGTCGTCCAGTACTGGCGCAGCGACGACCACCTCGAGAACTACGCCCACTCGCAGATCCACGCGCACCGCGGATTCTGGAAGTGGTTCAACCGCAACGTCAAGAGCAACGGCGACGTCGGCCTGTGGCACGAGCTGTACAAGGTCCGGGCCGGTGAGTACGACACGTCCTACATCAACATGCCGCCGTACGGACTCGCGCGCGCTACCAAGGAGAAGGACGCGAAGCGGACCGACCCCGACGACCACGACCACCACCACGAGCCCGCTTAGGACTCCAGCGCCTCCAGGTTGGCGACCAGCGCCTTGGTGGCCGATGTGATCTGATGCTCGGTCGTCTCGGCGTCGAAGCCGCGCACGTCGCACTCGGCGATGAGGATGAGCATCAGGTAGATCCGGTAGAGGGCGAGCCGGCGCTCCTCCCCCGCGGTCATCTCCCGGCCCAGGAAGCCCTCCACGACCGCCGCCCTCTCGTCCTCCGGGCCGAGGGCGAGCGAGACGAGTTCGGCGATCGGGTCGCCGTAGAAGGCCCGCTCGCCGTCGATGAACGCCTCGAGGCCCCAGCCGTTCTCGCCCTGCCGGACGAAGACGTTCCCGTCCCACAGGTCGAAGTGGACCAGCGCGGGCCGGGTCACCTCGTCGAGCAGGTCGCGTTCGGCGGCGACGAGCGCCCTGATCTCCTCGGCCGGGCGCGGCAGCGGCGAGCCGTGCTCCGCGATGTCGGCGAGGACGTCGTCGATCATCATCTGGAACGAGGCCGACCAGGTGTCGGCACCGGTGCGGCCGTCCTTGCGCGGGTAGCCGAAGCGCTCGCCGGTGACGGTGGCGTAGCGGGCCGCGGCGGCTCCGATCTCGCGGCGCAGGGCGAGGCGGTCGGCTTCGGGGATCCGCTCCTTGGCGTTGGGGAGCGAGACGCCGTCGAGGCGGTCGATGATCATGACGCCGCCTTCGGGGTCGGCGTGGTGCAGCTTCGGCATCGGCACGCCCGCGGCGAGGCCCCGCTCGAAGCACTCGATCTCGGTGGCCATGAGGTCGACCTCGTAGCGCAGGAGTTTGAGGTCCTTGTCGGGGGCGACCTTGACGACCACGTGCGGCCCGTCTGCGATCTGGAGCGCGTGGGCGGCGTTGAAGAACCCGTCGGTGAACTCCTCGTGGGCCGTGAACTCCAGGTCGGCGCCGAGCGCGCCGCGGACGACGGCCTCGACGTCGGCGCGGTCGAGGCGGGGGCGGATCGCGATCTCCATCGCGCCATTCTGGCCCTGCGGGGAGCGCTCTCGCAACGGGGTATCCCGTCATCCGCTCGACTCGTGCCGGGCCTAGCGTGGAGGCGACGAAGCGCGGAAACACAAGGGAGGCTTGGATGGGCGAACCGGAACTGCGCGGACTGCGCCCCGGCGACCTGGGCTGGATCGTCTACAGCCAGGGCAAGGGCTACTGGGAGCACTACGACTGGAACGGCGAGTACGAGGCGCTCATCGCGCGCATCTGCGCCGACTTCGCGGACGGGCACGACGCCGAGCGCGAGACGGGGTGGATCGCCGAGATCGACGGTGAGCCGGTCGGCTCGGTCCTCTGTGTGAGCGCCGGCGGGACCACCGCGAAGCTGCGGCTGCTGTGGGTCGAGCCCTCGGCCCGGGGCAAGGGCGTCGGCGGACTGCTGGTGCGCCGCTGCGTCGAGTTCGCCCGCTCGGCCGGGTACACCGACCTGACACTGTGGACGACGAGCATGCTCGAACCGGCCCGGCGGCTCTACCGCGACGCGGGCTTCACCCTCACGTCCGAGGAGCCGGCGCGGCTGTTCGGCCACGACCTGGTCACCGAGGTCTGGGACCTCGACCTGCGCGAGGGCTGAGACGCGGAAGGACCGCCGACGGCGTCGGCGGTCCGGTGGCGCCGGTGCGGGTCACTGCGCCTTGAGCGCGGCCATGCGGGCCTCGATCTCGGCGTCGTCCCCCAGGCTGTCGAGGTCCTCGAACTGCTGGTCCAGCGAGGACATCGCGAGTTCCTGCTGCCCGCGCACCTTCGCCTCCTCGCGGCGGACCTTCTCCTCGAAGCGGCTGACCTCGCTGAGCGGGTCCATGACGTCGACGGCGCCGAGCGCCTCGTTGACCTGCTTCTGGGCCTGCGCGGTCTTCTGGCGGGCGGCCAGGCTGCTCTTCTTCGCCTGGAGCTCGGAGAGCTTCGACTTCATCGCGGTGAGCGACTGCTTGAGCTTGTCGACGACCTCCTGCTGGCTCTTGATGACCGGCTCGTTCGCCTTGACTTCCTTCTCGGCCTCGATCTGCTTGCCGAGGGCGACCTTGGTGAGGTTGTCGAACTTGTCGGCCTCGGCTGCGGAGCCGCCCGCACGCAGCTCGTCGGCCTTCTTGCTCGCGTTGCGGGCCTTGACGCCCCACTCCTCGGCGGCCTGTTGGTCGGCGACGAGGTCGTCCTCCATCAGGCGCAGGTTCCCGATGGTCTCGGCGATGGAGTTCTCGGCGTCCACGATGCTGTTCTTGTAGTCGCGCTCCATCTGGGCGAGCATCTTCTCGGGATCTTCGGCGTTGTCGATGGCCTCGTTGATGTTGGCCTTGACGAGCTGGCTGATGCGCCCGAAGATCGACTGCTTCTTGGTCATTGGTCTCTCCTTAGGTTCGATGCGGTGACGGCGGTGACGCTCAGGTTCAGAATCGGCCTCCGCCCCCTCGCCGCCCGCGGGTCGCGCTGCCGCCGAAGGACCCCGGGCCCGCACTGCGCCGGCGGCCCCCGCCGGCGAAACCTCCGTGCGACGAGCGGTTCGACCCGCCGCCGCCGCCGAGCATCCCGCCGAGGAGGATGCCGCCGAGCATGGCGCCGGCGCTGCCGCCCATGGGCGAGGCGCCCTTGTTGGGGTTGCTGGGCGCCAGGTAGCCCTGCACGTCCTGCTGCGCGGCCGAGGCGGCGGCGTTCGCGAGCTGGTCGGCGCGCTGCGCCAGCGACAGGGCCTGGGCCGGGTCGGTGTCCTTGAGCGCTTCCGCCTGGCTCAGCTGGAGCTTGGCCTCGTTGAGGCGGGTGCGGGCCTCGGGCCCGACCGCGCCGCGGTTGGTGTTGACGTAGTCCTCGACGGCCGCGGTGGTGCTGCGGGCGCTCAGGAGCACCTGGTCGAGCTGCGCGCGGGCGCGCTGGGCGTTGGCGACCGCGCCTTGGAGGGCCTGGAGTTCGCGGTCGAGTTCGGCGGCGGCGCGCTCCACGTTCGCGGTGGCGTCGAGGGGGTCGACCGGGCCTTTCGCTTGGGCCGCACGGACCTCGGCGAGGACCGCATCGAGTCGCGCGGCCTTGTCGGCGGTGGCCCGGCCGTTCGGGGCGCCCGCGGCGACCTGCCGGGCCTCGGCGGCGTTCGCCGCTGCTTCATCGAGGACGGCGCCGAGCTGCGCGGCGGCGGCGTCGATCTCTTTCGACCGGCGCCCGACCGCGTCGACGGCCTGCTCGGCCTGCCCGGTGGCCTCCTCGGCGGCGCGCAGGAGCACGGCGGCCCGGCCCCGGTCGTCGGCCGTGACGGCCGCGTCGGCGCCGCTCAGGCTCGTCTGGGCGAAGCGCAGCCGGTCCTCGGCGGTGTCGGGGAAGTCCCGCACGGTCGCGGACGCCGAGGCCGGGTAGCGCTCCTGGAGGGACGCGAGCGCGGTGCGGGCCTCGGCGATCTTCGGCGGCAGCGCCTCCCCGCGCTCCTTGAGCGCCGCGATGGCCTCGGGGGCGCGCTGGCCGAGGTTGCGGAGCTTGTCGAAGTCCTCGGCCTTGGCGTCGAGTTCCTTGTCGGCCTTGACGAGCCGGTCGACGATCGCCGAGAGCATCTGGCGGCGCCGGGGTTCGGTCTCGGGCACGTCGTCGTCCAATTCCTGGCGGATCTTGAACGACTCGGAGAGCCCGGTCTTGGCGGCGGCGAGCGCGGCGGTGAAGGCCGCGGTGTGCTCGGCCCCGAACTCGGCCTCGGCGAACCCGAGCTCCTGCTCGCTGGTGCGGATGGCGTCGTCGGTCTCGACCAGGAGGCGGTTGGCCTCGGCGTTCAACTGCTCGGTGCTCATTTTCTGCTGCTTGGCCGCCGAGGGCGCGCCCGCTTCGGCGCCGCGGCGGCGCTTCTTGAACCAGAAGTACAGCCCGATCGCGGCGGCGGCCACAAGGAGCAGGATCAGGATCCACGCGAAGGACGAGCCGCCTCCTGAGGAGGACGAGGAGCCGGTGCCGTTGTAGGCGTCCCGGTAGCCCTCGGCGGCGCCGACGGCCGCGCCGGCCCAGTTCCCGTCGGCGAGTTCGGGGGCGATCCGGTCGGCGGCGACCTGGTTGAGCTGGCCGTCGCTGAGGGGGAAGCCGGAGGCGACCGACCAGGTGTACTGGCGCTCATCGGTCGCGACGGCGAGGAGGAGGTCGTCGGTGCCCAGCCCCGAGTCGACGGCGGTGGCGTCGGCCCAGGCCTGGGGGCTGGAGCCGCTGAAATCGTCGACATAGGCGACGTAGAGGCCGATCCCGGTGTCGTTCTCGAGGTCGTCGATCGCCTGGAGGATCGCGTCCTCGTCGCCGGAGACGGCGCCGACCTGGTCGGTGACCGGTCCGGACAGGAGGATCGGGGCGGCCGCGGAGGCGGCGCCGGGCGCCAGGACGAGGGCGAGCCCCGCCAGGGCCGCCAGTGAAGCCTGGACCGACCGCATCCGCGCACCCCCGTAGCTCGAAAACGGTGTCAGTCTAGGAGCGAGGCCCAGGTCGAAGGGCCCGTTCGGAGATTTGCTCACGCCGACCGCCGACGGTATGCGAGTGGCCTGTCTCACCGTTGAAATATTCGGGGGCGGCCGGGCGTCGTATAGGTCGTTAGCACTCAACACCCGAGAGTGCTAATCCTGAGGAAGGAGACAGCCACCATGATCGTTCGCTACCAGCACCCTTATGCGGCGTTCCGGCAGTTCGACCGCGAGTTCGAGCGCCTGGTCCGTCGTGGATTCGGCCGTACCGCGACCCAGCTGTCGCTTCGCGCCGACGTCTACACCGAAGGCCCCGACGCGGTGATCACCGCCGCCGTCCCCGGCATCTCCCCCGAGGACGTGACGGTGACCCTGGAGGGGCGCCGCCTCTCCATCACCGCCGAGCGCCGCGAGCGCGAGGCGGCCGAGGGCGACCGCTACCTGGTCCGCGGCCTCACGTCGGGCACGTTCCGACGCGAGTTCACCGTCCCGGAGGGCACCGACCCGGCGCAGGTGAGCGCCGCCGTCGCCGACGGGCTCCTGACCGTCCGCGTCGCGAACGCCGTCAAGCCCGCGCCGCAGGCGCAGGCGATCCCGGTCACGGGCGCGCAGCCCGCGATCGAGGTCGAGGCCGGCGTCGAGTCCGAGCAGGCCGAGACCGCGGGCGACGAGAGCAAGTAGACGATCGAACGGAGCCGGAGCGATCCGGCCCTCTATAAGTCAATGCGAAAGGCCCCGGAGTGATCCGGGGCCTTTCGCGAACGCTATTCGATTGAGGTGGGTACGGGAGTCGAACCCGTGTGGACGGCTTTGCAGGCCGCTGCCTAACCACTCGGCCAACCCACCATGATGTGAGAAAAGCCCAGGCCTTGTGAGCCTGGGCTCCCGCTCGGTGGACGATACTGGGATTGAACCAGTGACCCCTCCCGTGTCAGGGGAGTGCTCTCCCGCTGAGCTAATCGTCCGGGAAGGCGCTCTTTCGAGCTCCGAGCGGACGACCGGGATCGAACCGGCGACCTACACCTTGGCAAGGTGTCGCGCTACCAACTGCGCTACGTCCGCATGTCTTCCAGGGAATTTTCGTTCCCCGGCGACGGGATAGAACTTTACCCAATGCCGAACGAAGCGTCCACCGGGGGTGGCGCCTTCCGGCTTGGGGCCATGTTGTCGCAGCGCTCTGGCAGAATCCACCCGTGGCTCAAGCTATCGATCAACGCATCGCCGAAGAACTCTCGGTCGGCTCCCATCAAGTCCGCGCGGCCGTCGCGCTCCTGGACGACGGCTCCACCGTCCCCTTCATCTCCCGGTACCGCAAGGAGGCCACCGGGGGCCTCTCCGACGAGCAGCTGCGCGCCCTCGAGGAGCGCCTCGGGTACCTGCGCGAGCTGGAGGCCCGACGCAAGGCCGTGCTCGAATCGATCGGTGAGCAGGGCAAACTCACCGAGGCGCTCGCCGCGCAGATCGAGGCCGCCGACACCAAGGCCCGGCTCGAGGACCTCTACGCGCCGTTCAAGGTCAAGCGCCGCACCAAGGCCCAGATCGCCCGCGAGGCCGGCCTGGAACCGCTCGCGGACCTCCTTTTGAGTGATCCCTCACAGGACCCCGAGACCGCCGCCGCCGCGTTCCTCAACCCCGAGGCGGAGGTGAACGACGCGGCCGCCGCCCTGGCGGGGGCCCGCGCGATCCTCACCGAGCGCTTCGGCGAGGACCCCGACCTCATCGGCGACCTGCGCGAACGCATGTGGAAGCGGGGCCGCCTGGTCTCCACCGTGCGCGCGGGCGCCGAGGAGAAGGGCGCGAAGTTCTCCGACTACTTCGACTTCGCCGAGACGTTCACCACGCTCCCCTCGCACCGGGTGCTCGCGCTCATGCGCGGCGAGAAGGAGGAAGTGCTCTCGCTCGCACTCGAACCGGGCGAGTCCGAAGTGGACGGCGCGGACTGCGAGGCGATGATCGCCGCCAGGTTCGGGATCGCCGATGCCCGCCGTCCCGCCGACGCGTGGCTCCTCAAGACCGTCTCGTGGGCCTGGCGCACCCGCATCCTCGTCAAGCTCGGCGTGGACCTGCGGATGCGCCTGTGGCAGCTCGCCGAGGACGAGGCCGTCAGGGTCTTCGCCGCGAACCTCAAGGACCTCCTGCTCGCGGCCCCGGCCGGACAAAAGACCGTCATGGGCCTCGACCCGGGCTTCCGCACCGGCGTCAAGGTCGCCGTGGTCGACGCCACCGGGAAGGTCCTCGCCACCACCGCGATCTACCCGCACCAGCCGCAGAACCAGTGGGACGCTTCACTGGCGACCCTCGGCGCGCTCGTCGAGCAGCACGACGTGCAGCTCATCGCGATCGGCAACGGCACCGCCTCGCGCGAGACCGACCGGCTCGGGGCCGACCTCATCAAGGCGTTCGCGGGCGTCGCCGAACTGTCGAAGATCGTCGTCTCCGAGGCCGGGGCGTCGATCTACTCGGCGTCGGCCTACGCCACCAAGGAGCTTCCGGGCATGGACGTGTCCCTGCGCGGGGCCGTCTCCATCGCGCGCCGGCTCCAGGACCCGCTCGCCGAACTGGTCAAGATCGAGCCCAAGCACATCGGCGTCGGCCAGTACCAGCACGACCTGACCGAGGCGAAGCTCACCAGGTCCCTGGAGGCCGTGGTCGAGGACGCCGTGAACGCCGTCGGCGTCGACCTCAACACCGCTTCCGTGCCGCTGTTGTCCCAGGTCTCGGGGCTGTCCGAGAGCGTCGCGGCGAACATCGTGGCCTTCCGCGACGAGCACGGGCGCTTCCCCGACCGCAAGGCGCTCCTCGGCGTGCCCCGCTTGGGCCCCAAGGCGTTCGAACAGGCCGCCGGGTTCCTGAGGGTCCCGGGCGGCGCCAATCCGCTCGACGGCTCCTCGGTCCACCCCGAGGCCTACCCGGTCGTCGAGCGCATCCTCGCGGCCACCGGGGCGTCCGTGTCCGGGATCGTGGGCGACGCGAAGACCCTGCGCGGCCTCAAGCCCGCCGACTTCGCCGACGAGCGCTTCGGCGTGCCCACCGTCTCCGACATCCTCGCCGAACTGGAGAAGCCCGGGCGCGACCCGCGGCCGGAGTTCAAGGCCGCCACGTTCAAGGAGGGCGTCGAGAAGGTCGGCGACCTCAAGCCCGGGATGCTCCTGGAAGGGGCCGTGACGAACGTCGCGGCCTTCGGCGCGTTCGTCGACATCGGCGTCCACCAGGACGGCCTGGTGCACATCTCGGCGCTCGCGAACCGCTTCGTGGAGGACCCGCGCGAGATCGTCAAGCCCGGCGACGTCGTGAAGGTCAAGGTCGTGTCCGTCGACCTCCAGCGGCAGCGGATCTCGCTGACGATGCGCCTGGACGACCCCGAGCAGAAGCCCGAGGCCGGCGGGGACGCCGGGGGCCAGCGCCGCGGACAAGGCGGGGGCAAGGGCGGCAAGGGAGGCGGCGGGAAGCAGCAGCCGCGCCAGCGCGGGGGCCAGGCGGCCCCGCAGAGCGCGATGGCCGAGGCGCTGCGCCGCGCCGGCCTGACGAAGTAGCGGAGGGTCCCGGGTGCGCCCGGCCGCGGCCGGGCGCACCCGAACCGGGCACGGCCTAAGCTGAACGCGTGCTGGACCGCTTCTCCGATCGCGTCGGCGACCTCGTCGTCGGGCTCGTCAACGCCGTGATCGTGCTGACCTGGACGCTCACCGCCGCGGCGCTGCACGGGGGCGACACTCCGGGTCTCAACGAGGCGCTGGCCTGGGTGATGATGACGGTGACCGTGGTCGTGCTGTTCTGGCGCAGCTCGTACCCGCTCACCGTCGCGATCATCACGGTGGTCTGCACGATCGTCTACTACCCGTCGTCGTCGGTCGACGGGCCGATGCTCCTGGGGTTCGTCATCGCGCTGTACACGCTCGCGGCGCTCGGACGGGTCATCGCGGCGTCGGTGATCGCGGGGGCGACGTTGGTGGTCATCGTCGTCTCGGAGGTCCTCGCGGGCTTCGTGCACATGACCGCGAGCGAGACGTTCATGCTGAGCGGCTGGGTGATCGCGGTTCCGGCGATCGGCGCGGTCGTGGCGCACTACCGGCGCTACCGGGACGAGACGGCCGTGGTGCTCGCGGAGTCGCAGCGGCGCAGCGTGGCCGAGGAGCGGCTGCGGATCGCCCGGGAGCTGCACGACGCGGTGGGGCACCACCTGTCGCTGATCAACGTGCAGACGGCGGCGGCGCTGCGCAAGCTCAAGCGCGACCCCGCCTTCGAGACTCGGGAGACGCTGCAGGTCATCGCGGACACGAGCCAGTTGTCGCTGCGGGAGCTGCGGGCGATGGTCGGGGTGCTGCGCGAGCCGGGCGAGGACTCGCCGACCGGGCCGGGGCCGAGCCTGGAGCAGCTGTCGTCGCTGGTCGAGGCGGCGCGCGAGTCGGGCCTGGAGGTCGATCTGCGGGTGGACGGGAAGGCGGAGCTGCCGGTGACGGTGGACGCGGCCGCGTACCGGGTCGTGCAGGAGTCGCTGACGAACGTGCTGCGGCACGCGAGGGCGAAGCACGTGCAGGTCAAGGTGGTGACCGGGACGTCGACGCTGGCGGTCGCGGTGATCGACGACGGGCACGGGGATGCCAAGGGCGCCAAGGACCCCGGGAACGGGCTCGCGGGGATGCGCGAGCGGGCCGAAGGGCTCGGCGGTACCTTCAACGCGGGGCCGCTCGACGACGGGGGCTTCTCGGTCGAGGCCACGTGGCCGTTGGAGGTGGTCGAGTGATCCGCGTGATGCTGGTGGACGATCAGCGGCTGGTGCGCGCCGGGTTCGCCTCGATCCTCGGCGACGAGGAGGACATCGAGCTGGTGGCCGAGGCCGGCGACGGGCTGGAGGCGCTGGAGCTGGCGCGGCGGCACCGTCCCGACGTGGTGCTCATGGACATCCGGATGCCCAAGATGGACGGCCTGGAGGCGACTGAGCGGATCGGCGCGGACGCGAAGTTCGACGGCGTCAAGGTCGTGATCCTGACGACCTTCGACGAGGACGACTACGTGTACCGGGCGCTGCGGGCGGGCGCGAGCGGGTTCCTCCTCAAGGACACCGACCCCGACGAGCTGCTGCACGCGATCCGGGTGGTCGCCGAGGGCGACGCGCTCATCACCCCCAAGGTCACGCGCCGGCTCATCGGCGAGTTCGCCGGACGCATCGCCCGGCCCGAGCCGAGCTCGAAGCTCAACGCGCTCACCGAGCGCGAGACCGAGGTGCTGAAGCTCGTGGCCACGGGGATGAGCAACGACGAGATCGCCGGGGCGCTGTTCCTGGCGCCGGCGACCGCGAAGACGCACGTCAGCCGGATCATGTCGAAGCTGTCGGCGCGCGACCGCGCGCAGCTGGTGGTGACCGCGTACGAGGCGGGCCTGGTGCGCCCGACCTGGACCGACGGGGAATGACCGGGTGCTGATGCGACCGGGGATGTAGTCCCCGGAGCGGGCGTGATCCCTGGGGCGTACGCGGATTGCCCCTGCGCAGGCGATGCGCCGGGACCCTTGTTCCCGCGAGAGTGGGACGCATGGAACAACCACTCGCCCCGCGGCCCTCGCGGTCGCTCATGGCCCGCCTGTCCGACTGGACGCAGCGGCGTCCCCTGATCGCACTCCTCCTCTGGGTCCTGGTCCTCGGCGGGGCCGTCGGCGCCTCCAGCGCCGTCGGCTCGGCGTTCGAGGACGACAACTCGATGCCCGGGACCGAGTCCCAGGAGCTGTCCGACCTGCTCGACGAGCGCGCGCCCGAGGCGAACGAGACGACCGTGCAGGTCGTCTTCGCCGCCGACGACGTCGCGGCCGAGCAGGAGGACGTCGCGGCGTTCCTGGCCGAGGTGGCCGAGGCTCCCGGCGTCGCGAGCGTCAGCGACCCGTTCTCCGGGTACGGCGCGATCAGCGAGGACGGGACGGTCGGGTACGCCACCGCCGTGTTCGACGGCACGACCGCGGACGCGGCCGAGCTGGTGGCCCTTACCGAGGACGCGGACGCCGACGGCGTGGCGTTCGCGCTCGGCGGCGACCCGATCCGCGAGGCCTCCGAAGGCGGCGGCGGAGCGGCCGAGGGCGTGGGGATGCTCGCGGCCCTGGTGATCCTGGTGCTCATGTTCGGGTCGTTCCTGGCCGCGAGCCTGCCGCTCATCACCGCCGGGTTCGCCGTCGGCACCGCGTTCTGCCTGTCGATGCTGGTCTCGCAGGTGGTGACCCTGCCGACCTTCTTGACGCCCATCATGTTCCTCGTCGGCTTCGGCGTCGGCGTCGACTACGCCCTGCTGATCTTCGCCCGCTTCCGCGCCGAACTGACCGCCGGGGCGAGCCGCAAGGCCGCCGCCGCGACCGCGCTGGACACCGCCGGTCGCTCGGTCCTGTTCGCCGGGTCGGTGGTCATCGTGGCCCTGCTGGGCCTGTTCGCGCTCGGCCTGGGCTCGCTCCAGTCGGTGGCGATCGCGGTGGCGCTGACGGTGCTGGTGACGATGATCGCCTCCGTGACGCTCCTGCCGGCGCTGCTGGCCCTGTTCGGGAAGCGGATCGAGAAGTCGGTGCGCAAGCGGGCCGCCAAGGCCCGCCGCGCGCCCGGGTCCCGCTGGGCCGCATGGTCGAAGGCGGTCGAGCGGGGCGCGTGGGCCGCGATCGCGCTCGTCACCGCCGGACTGGTCGCACTGTCGACGCCGCTGCTGGACCTGCGGCTCGGCTTCGCCGACGCCGGGACCGACGCGGAGGGGACGACCACCCGCGAGGCGTACGACCTGCTCTCCGACGGCTTCGGCGAGGGCTTCAACGGCCCGCTCATGGTCGTCACCGACGGCAGCGAGGCCGAGGCTGAGGCCGCCTACGCGGCCATGTCCGAACTGGACAGCGTCGCGATGGCGTCCCCGCCGTTCGCGATCGGCGAGGACCTGTGGATGTCCACTGTCGCCGGGGACGGCGGCCCCGCCGACCAGGCCACCATCGACCTGGTCCACCAGCTGCGCGACGACGTGCTCGGCGACGTCGAGGGCGATCAGCTCGTCGGCGGCTCGACCGCCGCCGCGATCGACTTCAGCGAGATCATGACCGACAAGGCCCCGCTGTTCCTGCTGTTCGTGGTCGGCCTGTCGATGCTGCTGCTCATGGTCGTCTTCCGCTCGATCCTCATCCCGGTCAAGGCCGCGATCCTCAACCTGCTGACCATCGGCGCGAGCCTGGGGATCGTCGCCTGGATCTTCC
This sequence comes from Glycomyces harbinensis, assembly GCF_900101745.1. Lineage (GTDB taxonomy): Bacteria > Actinomycetota > Actinomycetes > Mycobacteriales > Micromonosporaceae > Glycomyces > Glycomyces harbinensis. The sequence continues at coordinate 32,092 of NZ_FNAD01000002.1, forward strand.
AGGAGGGGGTGTTCGGGATCAGCCCCGGTCCGGTCGAGGCGTTCGTGCCGGTCATGAGCGCGGCGATCATCTTCGGGCTCTCGATGGACTACGAGGTGTTCCTGATGTCGCGGATGCGCGAGGAATGGGTGCGCACCGGCGACCCGCGCGAGGCGGTCCGCAGGGGCCTGGCCTCGACCGGCGGGGTGGTGACCGCCGCGGCGGCGATCATGATCGCGGTGTTCGGCGCGTTCGCCCTGAGCGAGTCGCGGATGCTCCAGCAGTTCGGCATCGGCATGGCCGCGGCGATCTTCATCGACGCCTTCGTGATCCGCTGCCTGCTGGTACCGGCGATCATGAAGGTGATGGGCAGGGCCGCCTGGTGGATGCCGGCATGGCTCGACCGGGTCCTGCCGCACGTGACCGTCGAACCCGAACCCGACCGGGCCCCGGCCGATCGCGAACCCGCAGCGGTCCGCTAGACGGAACAGGAAACCGCAGGGGTGGCCCGGCGCGCGATGCGCGCCGGGCCACCCCTGCGAGAGGTATCAGTTCGGAAGATTGTTCGCCGACGAGCGTGCCCTGCGAGGGCGCCTCCAGGTATCACCTGTAAAGGCGTTCCAGCCTAAGACGAGGAGGTCAATGAACATGACGAGCGGTCTATCGAAACCCTCGCCGGAGTCGGATCGTGCCGCCTGGGAATCGCAGGCGCGCGCCGACATGGAACGGCTCGGCGATGAGGACCTGACGCACGAACCCGATGCATGGACCTTCGACGAATCCGGAGACATCCGGGTCTGCGGCACCGACGTGGTAGTCCCCTCCCGGCTGAACCGCCAGGCGTGTACACCCGATGCCGAGCTCATGGGGTACCGCTCGCGTTCGTCCGAAAGCCACCCTTCCCGGTTCTGTGGGGGCTAGCCTCGAATTGAGTGTGTTATCGCAGGTGGAATGGGGTGGTCGCGATGCTCGAGTTGCTCGCGCGGAACTGGGCCTGGGTGCTCGTCCGCGGTATCTTCACCATCGTCTTCGGGGCCCTGGCGGTCTTCTGGCCCGAGATCACGCTGCTGGCCATGGTCATCCTGTTCGGCGCCTACGCCATCGTCGACGGCGTCACCGCGATCGCGATGGGCCTGCGGCGGTCCTCCGGGCGCGGCTTCCTGATCTTCATGGGCGCCCTCGGCGTCGTCGCCGGCCTCGTCGCGCTGTTCTGGCCCGGCATCACCGCGCTCGCGCTGCTGTACATCATCGCGTTCTGGGCCATCGTCATCGGCGTCGGCTCGATCGTCTCCGGCTTCGGCCTCTCCCGCGACGCGGGCGGGCGCTGGCTCTTCATCCTCTCCGGTCTGGCCGGGATCGTGCTGGGCGTCCTGCTGCTCGCCAAGCCCGGCGACGGCGCGGTCGCGCTCGTGGTCACCATCGGGTTCTTCGCGATCATCTGGGGCTTCATCACCGTCTTCACGAGTGTGCGACTTCGCAGGCTCGCCAAGGAGCTTGACGTCGGGTGAGCGGTACAGGATATTTATATTAGTAAATATCTGGCGACGGAGCGCGAGGTTGGCGCGGCTTCGCACACCCCTGATCGGAGCCCCATGAAACGACTTCCCGGCCCGCTGCGCGGCGCCCTGGCGCCCGCGGCGGCCGTCCTCTTCGTCCTCGCGGCCGCCGCACCCGCGGCCGCGGCGCCCGTCCCCTTCACCGTGGACGACCTCGGCGAGAACTACTGCACCTACTACGAGGCCACCGGCGCCGCCGAATGGGCCGACATCGTCATCCAGCCGACGGTCGCCATCGCGGGCAAGGCGTCGACCACGTTCATCGACGACAGGCCGTGCCTGGACGTCGAGCCGTTCCCGCGCCACGTCCAGTTCACCGCCTACTCGCAGGAGCGGCCCGTCGCCGAGCACCGCGAGGCGCTGTCGAACGCCGAGTCGGCCTTCGGCTTCGACTTCACCCTCAGCTCCGACGAGACCCAGGCGATCGAGTACGTCACCGTGGCGATCTGCCGGACCGAGAGCATCATCGGCCAGCCCGAGTTCGCGTGCACCGAACCGGTCGTGCTCAAGCCCTAGCGGACACGACGAAGCGGCCCGTGCGCTCGCACGGGCCGCCGTCGCTCGGCCTACTTCGGCGCGGCCCACTCGTTCCAGGACGCGACGTCCTCGCGGACCTGCGCGAGCTGGTCGGCCACCGCCTTCGGGCCCGTCGAGCCCGGCGTGGTCCTCCCCGCCAGCGCGCCGTCCACGTCGAGCACCGCCTTCACCGACGGGTCCAGGTCGGGCGAGATCGCCGCCAGGTCCTCGTCGGCGATCTCGTGCAGCTCGATGCCCTTCGACTCGCAGTGCGCGACGCACGCGCCCGCGACCTCGTGGGCGCTGCGGAACGGGATGCCCTTGCGCACCAGCCAGTCCGCGATCTCCGTGGCCAGGCTGAAGCCCTTCGGGGCGCTGGAGCGCGGGACCTCGGTGTTGAACCGCATCGTCGCGATCATGCCCGTGACGGCCGGCAGCAGGAGCGCCAGGTTGTCCAGGGAGTCGAAGACCGGCTCCTTGTCCTCCTGGAGGTCCTTGTTGTACGAGAACGGCAGGCCCTTGAGCGTCACCAGGAGGCTCGTCAGGTTGCCGACCAGCCGGCCCGACTTGCCGCGGGCCAGTTCGGCCACGTCCGGGTTCTTCTTCTGCGGCATGATCGACGAGCCCGTGGAGAACGCGTCGTCGAGCGCGACCCAGCCGAACTCCTGGCTCGACCAGAGGATGACCTCCTCCCCCAGGCGGGAGAGGTGGACGCCGATCATGGAGCAGACGAACAGCAGCTCGGCCGCGAAGTCGCGGTCGGCCACGGCGTCGAGCGAGTTCGGCGCGGTCCGCGCGAAGCCCAGCTCCTCGGCGACGGCGACCGGGTCGAGCGGCAGCGAGGAGCCCGAGAGGGCCCCCGCGCCGAGCGGCGAGACGGCCGCGCGCTCGTCCCAGTCGGAGAGTCGCGACAGGTCGCGCAGGAACCCCTGGGCGTGGGCCAGGAGCTGGTGGCCCAGGGTGATCGGCTGCGCGTGCTGGAGGTGGGTCATGCCCGGCGCGGGCGCGTCCACGACCTCGGCGGCCTGCTCGGCGAGGGCGCTCACCAGCGCGGTCACGTCGGCGGCCAGGCCCCGGGCGTGGTCGCGGCAGTACAGGCGCAGGTCGGTGGCGATCTGGTCGTTCCTGGAGCGGCCGGCGCGGAGCTTGCCGCCGAGGTCGCCGAGGCGTTCGACCAGGCCGCGCTCCAGCGCGGTGTGGACGTCCTCGTCCTCGATGGTGCCGGTGAAGGCGCCGGAGGCGACGTCCTCGCCGAGGCCGTCGAGCGCCTCGAGCATCTTCGCGAGTTCGTCGGCGCTCAGGAGGCCGGCGCGGTGCAGCACGCCCGCATGGGCTCTGGAGGCCTTGAGGTCGTACGGCGCCAGCCGCCAGTCGAAGCCGATCGAGGCGTTCAGGGCTTCGAGGGCGGCGGCGGGGCCGCCGGTGAAGCGGCCCCCCCACAGTTTCGCCATTACGCGGCCTCGGCCTTGATCCGCTCGTTCCGGGCGGCGGCGAGCTTCGCCGGGAGGCTCCACAGGTCGACGAAGCCGCGCGCCTTCGACTGGTCGAACGTGTCGCCCTCGTCGTAGGTCGCCAGGTCGAAGTCGTAGAGGCTGGCCTCGGAGCGCCGGCCGGTGACGGTGGCCCTGCCCGCGTGGAGCGAGAGCCGGATCTCGCCGGTGACGTGGGTCTGGACGTCGCCGATGAACGCCTCGAGGCTGTCCTTCAGCGGCGAGAACCACAGGCCGTCGTACACGAGCTCGCCCCACCGCTGGTCGACGGTCCGCTTGAACCGGGCCTGCTCCCGCTCGATGGTGACGTTCTCGAGCTCCATGTGGGCGGCGATCAGGGTGATGCCGGCCGGGGACTCGTAGACCTCGCGGGACTTGATGCCGACGAGCCGGTCCTCGACCATGTCGATCCGGCCGATGCCCTGGGCGCCGGCCCGGGTGTTGAGCTGCTGGATGAGCTCGAACGCGGAGAGCTTGACGCCGTCGAGCGCGACGGGCTTGCCGGCGACGAACGAGATGATGACCTCGTCGGCCTCGCGGGGCTCGGCCGGGCTCTGGGTGTAGTCGTAGATGTCCTCGATGGGACCGTTCCAGATGTCCTCCAGGAAGCCGGTCTCGACGGCCCGGCCCCACAGGTTCTGGTCGATCGAGTACGGGGACTTCTTGGTCACGTCGATCGGGAGGTTCTTCTCCTCGGCGAACGCGATGGCCTTGTCCCGGGTCCAGGCGAAGTCGCGGGCGGGAGCGACGACCTTGAGGTGCGGGGCGAGGGCGGCGAGGCCGGCCTCGAACCGGACCTGGTCGTTGCCCTTGCCGGTGCAGCCGTGGGAGACGATGGTCGCCCCGTGCTTCTCGGCGGCGGCCACGAGGTGCTTGACGATGAGCGGCCGGGAGAGGGCGGAGACCAGCGGGTAGCGGTCCATGTAGAGCGCGTTGGCGGCCACGGCCGGGAAGCAGTAGTCGGCGGCGAACTCCTCGCGCGCGTCCACGATCTCGGCGCTGACGGCGCCGCAGCCCAGGGCGCGCCGCTTGATGACGTCCATGTCCTCGCCGTCCTGGCCGACGTCGATCGCCACGGCGATCACCTCGGCGTCGAGCTGCTCGGCGAGGTACGGGATCGCCACGGACGTGTCGAGGCCGCCGGAGTAGGCGAGCACTACTTTCTCGGTCATTGCTGGTTCTCCTAGATTCCCTGGTTAGTGGTGGCGTTGTAGGGGTCTGGCGCTTTGCCGGCCCAATGAAGCATCTGTTCGGCTACCTGGCCGCCGGTGACGCCGTCGCGGGCGATCACGGCTATCGTGTCGTCCCCCGCGATGGTGCCGATGACGTCGGCCAGGCCCGATCGGTCGATCGCGCTGGCGAGGTACTGGGCCGCGCCGGGCGGGACGCGCAGGACGGCCATGTTCCCCGAGTGGTCGGCGCCGACGAGCAGTTCGCGAAGGAGCCGCTGGAGCCGGTCGGGGGCGGCCTCGGCGTCGCGCAGGGGCCGTTCGCCTTCGGCGAAGATCGAGTAGACGGCGGAGCCGCCGGTGCCGCGGACCTTGACCGCGCCGAGCTCTTCGAGGTCGCGCGAGAGCGTGGCCTGCGTGGCCTCGATGCCGTCGTCGGCGAGGAGCGCGGCCAGCTCGGTCTGGGAGCGGATCGCGCGCGTCGAGATCAGCTCGACGATGCGGGCCTGCCTGGCGGCCTTGGTGGTCGGTTGATTCACGACGACTCCTTGACGAGCCAGGCCAGGAGGGCCTTCTGCGCGTGGAGCCGGTTCTCGGCCTGGTCGAACACGCGCGAGTGCGGGCCGTCGATGACGTCGTCGGTGATCTCCTCGCCGCGGTGGGCCGGGAGGCAGTGCAGGACGATCGCGTCGTCGGCGGCGTGCGCGAGCAGGTCGGTGCCCAGCTGGTAGCGGGACAGGTCGCCGAAGCGCTGCGCGCTGTCGGCCATGCCCATCGAGACCCACGCGTCGGTGGAGACGACATGGGCGCCCGCGACCGCTTCGACCGGGTCGGCGGTGAGGGTGACCGAGCCGCCCGTGGCGGCGTTGATCTGCGCCGCGCGCTCCAGGACTTCGGCGGCGGGCTGGTAGGCCTCGGGGGCGCCGATGCGGACGTGCATCCCGGCGAGGGAGCAGGCGATGACCGTGGAGTTGCCCATGTTGAAGGCGGCGTCGCCGAGGTAGGCGACACTCGTGCCCTTGAGCGGCCGGTGCTCGGCGATGGTCTGGAGGTCGGCCAGGAGCTGGCAGGGGTGCCAGCCGTCGGTGAGCGCGTTGACGACCGGGACGGTGGCGTGCTCGGCGAGCTCGGCGATCCGGTCGTCGCCGAAGGTGCGGATCACGATGGCGCTGACGTACCGGGACAGGACCCGGGCGGTGTCGGCGACGGTCTCGCCGCGGCCGAGCTGGGTCGACTGGGCGTCGATGACCACGGAGTGGCCGCCGAGCTCGGCGATGCCGACGTCGAAGGACATCCGGGTCCGGGTGGAGGGCTTCTCGAAGACGACCGCGACGGACTTGGGGCCCGCGAGGGGGCGGTAGGCGTGGCGGTCGGCCTTCATCTTCGCGGCGAGGTCGAGGATCTCGGCCTGCTGCGCGGGGGTGATGTCGTCGTCTTTGAGGAAGTGCTTCTGGTTCGGCGGAGCCGAGTGATTGAGGGTCACGGTCGACCTCCAGGGCCATGAGGCTTGTGGGGCGAAGCCCCTCCAGTTTGGGGAGAGGCGTCGCGAAGCGGCGCCGGCGGGCGGGGCGACGGGTGCGGGACTGCGTCGAGGGAGGCGATGAGCTTGTCGCAGAACGCGTCGAGCTCGGGCCGGGTGATGGTCAGCGGCGGGGCGATCCGGACCGTGTCGGGCCGGGGCGCGTTCGCGAGCACGCCGAGCCCGATGAGGTGCTCGACGACGGCGCCCGCGACGGGCTCGGCGAGGTTGATGCCGCGCCACAGGGCCTGGCCGCGGACCTCGGTGACCCGCGGGTCGGCGAGAAGCCGGGCGTCGAGGTGCTCGCCGAGGGCGAGGACGTTCTCGAACAGGTGCTCCCGCTCGATCGTGTCGATCACGGCGAGGGACGCCGCGCACGCGATGGGGTTGCCGCCGAAGGTGGAGCCGTGCACGCCCTTGGTGAACAGCGCGGCGGCCTCCTCGGTGGCGAGGACCGCGCCGATCGGGACGCCGCCGCCGAGGCCCTTGGCGAGGGTCACGACGTCGGGGACGATGCCCTCGGCGTGGTGGGCGAACCAGGCGCCGGTGCGCCCGAAGCCGGACTGGATCTCGTCGAGGATCAGCAGGGTGCCGTTCTCGGCGGTGAGTTCCCTTGCGGCCTTGAGGTATCCGGCGGGCGCGGGGATGACGCCGGTCTCGCCCTGGGTCGGCTCGAAGAACACCGCGGCGACCGAGTCGTCCACGGCGGCCTTGAGGGCGTCGAGGTCGCCGTAGGGCACGAACACGACGTCGCGGCCCAGCGGCTCGAACGGCTCGCGGATCGCGGCCTTCCCGGTGATCGACAGGGCCCCGAGGGTCCGGCCGTGGAAGCCGTTCTCGGTGGCGACGATCCGGGTGCGGCCCTCGGCCTTGCCGTGGAGCAGCGCGATCTTCAGCGCGGCCTCGTTCGCCTCCGTACCCGAGTTGCACAGGAAGACCCGGCCGGGGTTGCCCCACAGGTCGAGGAGCTTCTCGGCGAGCTCGACCTCCTTCTCGTGCAGGAAGAGGTTCGAGGTGTGGGCGAGCCGCGCGGCCTGGACCGAGACGGCCTCGACCAGCGCGGGGTGGTTGTGCCCCAGGCTGGAGACGGCGATGCCGCCGATCATGTCGAGGTAGGCGTTGCCGTCCACGTCGGTGACGGTGCGGCCCTCGCCCTCGCGGATCGCTACGGGCGGGAGGCCGTAGTTGCCCATGAGCGCCTTGGCGTACCGGGCCTTGATCTCCTCGGAGTAGCTCATCTGTCCTCCATGACCATGGTGCCGACGCCGTCGGAGGTGAAGATCTCCAGCAGTGTCGAGTGGGGGACGCGGCCGTCGATGACGTGCGCGCGGGGGACGCCGCCCTTGACCGCCCGCAGGCACGCCTCCATCTTCGGGACCATGCCCGCCTGGAGGGTCGGCAGCATCTCGGCGAGGCGGTCGGTGGTGACCTGCCGCAGCAGCGAGTCCTTGTCGGGCCAGTCCTCGTACAGGCCCTCGACGTCGGTGAGGACGATGAGCTTCTGCGCGCCCAGGGCCTCGGCGAGCGCGGCGGCCGCGGTGTCGGCGTTGAGGTTGTAGAGGATGCCGTCGTGGTCGAGCGCGACCGTGGAGACCACGGGGATGCGGCCGGCGTCGATGAGGTCGTCGACCGCGGCGGTGTTGACCGACGCGACGTCGCCGACGCGGCCGACGTCGACCTGCTCGCCGTCCACATCGGCCCAGCGCCGCTTGGCGGTGAACAGCTGGGCGTCCTCGCCGGACATGCCGACCGCGAAGGGGCCGTGGTTGTTGATGAGGCCCACGAGCTGGCGGCCGACCTGGCCGACCAGGACCATCCGGACCACGTCGGCCGCTTCGGGAGTGGTGACCCGCAGGCCGCCCTTGAACTCCGAGGCGATGTTCAGTTTCGCGAGCATGGACGAGATCTGGGGGCCGCCGCCGTGCACGACGACCGGCTTGATGCCGACGTAGTGCAGGAACACCATGTCGGCGGCGAACGCGGCCTGGAGCTCGGGGTTGATCATGGCGTTGCCGCCGTACTTGACCACCACGATCGAGCCGGTGAACCGCTGGAGCCACGGGAGGGCTTCGATCAGCGTCTCGGCCTTGCCAAGGGCCGCTTGAAGATGCGGGGCCAGGTCTTCGAGACCTTCTTCTGCGAAACTCATGTCGAGTACGCCGAGTTCTCGTGGACGTAGTCGTGGGACAGGTCGTTGGTCCAGACCGTGGCCGCGGCGGCGCCGTTGTGGAGGTCGATGTCGATCGCGACGGCCCGGCCCTTGAGGTCCACGAGGTCGCGCGAGTCCCCGGCGGCGCCGGCCTTGCAGATCTGGACGCCGTTGACGGCGACGTCGACCTGGTCGGCGTCGAAGGGCGCCTTGGAGACGCCGACGGCGGCGAGGATGCGGCCCCAGTTCGGGTCGCAGCCGAACATGGCGGTCTTGACGAGGCTGTCGCGGGCGACGCAGCGCCCGACCTCGACCGCGTCGTCCTCGGTCGCCGCGCCCGAGACGGTGATCGCGATGTCCTTCGTGGAGCCCTCGGCGTCGCCCAGGAGCTGCTTGCCGAGGTCTTTGCACAGGTCGGTGAGCGCGGTGATGAACTCGTCCGCCGCGGCCTCGACGCCGGAGGCGCCCGAGGCGAGCAGGAGCACTGTGTCGTTGGTCGACATCGAGCCGTCGGAGTCGAGCCGGTCGAACGAGTACCGGCAGGCGGTGCCGATCGCGGCGTCGGCCAGCGGCTGGTCGATCACGGCGTCCGTGGTGAGCACGACGAGCATGGTCGCCAGGCCGGGGGCGAGCATGCCCGCGCCCTTGGCGATCCCGCCGATGGTCCAGCCGGCGGGGCTGGTCACGACCGCGTTCTTGGCGACGGAGTCGGTGGTCATGATCGCGGTCGCGGCGGCCTCGCCGCCGTCGGCGGACAGTGCGGCCGCGGCGGCTTCGACGCCCGGCAGGAGCTTGTCCATCGGGAGCTGCTCGCCGATGAGGCCGGTCGAGCAGACCGCGACTTCGACGGCGCCGCAGCCGAGGAGCTCGGCGGTCTTCTCGGCGGTGGCGTGCGTGTTCTGGAAGCCCTCGGCGCCGGTGCAGGCGTTCGCGCCGCCCGAGTTGAGGATGACGGCCTTCAGGGCGCCGGTCGTGAGGACCTGCTGGGACCACTTGACCGGGGCGGCCTTGACGCGGTTGCCGGTGAAGCGGCCCGCGGCGACCTGGAGCGGGCCGTCGTTGACGACCAGTGCCATGTCGGGATTGCCGGAGGCCTTGAGCCCGGCGGTGACACCGGAGGCCTTGAAGCCCTTGGGAGTCGTAATTGTCACGGCGCGATTCCGTTCACGGTGAGTCCGGCGGCCTCGGGGAGGCCGAGCATGAGGTTGGCGCACTGGACGACCTGCGCGGCCGCGCCCTTGCCGAGGTTGTCGATCGCGGTGGTGACGATGATCCGGCCCGAGTCGACGTCGACCGTGCCCTGGATCTGCGCGACGTTGGTGCCGAAGGTCGAGGCGGTCGCGGGCCACTGGCCCTCCCGCAGGAAGTGCACGAAGTGCTCGCCGTCGTAGGCCTTGGCGAGCGAGGCCCGCACGTCGGCGGCGGTGACGTCGCCTATGGCCTTGGCGGTCACCGTGGAGATGATGCCGCGCGGCATCGGGGCCAGCAGCGGGGTCAGCGAGAGCGAGGCGGCGCCGGTGGCCTGCTTGATCTCGGGGACGTGCTGGTGCGCGCCCACTTTGTACGGGCTGATCGAGCCCATGACCTCGCTGGCGAGCAGGTGCTTCTTGGGCGCGTTGCCGGCGCCGGTGGTGCCGGAGGCCGCGACGACCACGACGTCCTCGGCCGAGGCGATGCCCGAATCCAGGAGCGGCCGCAGGCCGAGGATGGTCGCGACGGCGTAGCAGCCGGTCGCGGCGACGCGGGTCGCGGCGGCGACGGCCTCGCGCTGGCCGGGCAGTTCGGGCAGGCCGTAGGTCCAGGTCCCGGCGTGGGGGCCGGGGTAGTAGGCCTCCCAGGCGGCGGCGTCTTCGAGCCGGTGGTCGGCGCCGAGGTCGACGATCTTCTGGTCGGCGGGGAGCTGCGCGGCGAGCGCGGCGGACTGGCCGTGCGGGAGGGTCATGATCACCAGGTCGGCCTCGGCGAAGGCCTCCGGGGTGGTCGGGGTGAATCGTCGTGAACCGTACGAGGTGAGGTGGGGGTGGACTGCGGTGATGAACTCACCGGCGTTGCTGTGCGCGCCCGCGGCGACGACGTCGAGTTGCGGGTGGTCGGCGAGCAGCCGCAGCACCTCGCCCCCCGCGTAGCCGCTGGCGCCCGCCACGGCGACCTGGTACGTCACTGGAAACCTCCGTCTTGAATGACTATGCAGAGAACTGTATCAGCATTCAATCGGAAGCCGGAAGCGATATTCCGCTGTGTGGGATGTGACTATCGCCCCTGTTCGCGGGCGACATTCGGCCGTGGACCGCCAAGGCCCCGCCCCGCCCTCAACGTGCCTGTTCGCGAGCAACATTCGGCCGCTGGCCGCCAAGGCCCCGCCCCGCTCTCAGCGTGCCTGCTCGCGAGCAAAGATGGCGGCTTGGACGCGGCTGGCGAGGCCGAGTTTGGCGAGCACGCGGGTGACGTGGGACTTCACCGTGGCCTCGGCCATGCCGAGGTCGGCGGCGATCTCGGCGTTCGACATGCCCTCGCCGATGAGGGACAGCACCTCGGTCTCGCGCGGGGTCAGGCTCGCGAACCCGGCGTTGTCGACGCTGATCGGAGCGTACGCCGGCCGCGAGCGCGCGAACTCGGCGATGAGCCCGCGCGTGACCGCCGGAGAGATGAGGCCGTCGCCGCGCGCGATCGTGCGCACCGCCTCGACCAGGGTCTCGGCGTCGGCGTCCTTGAGCAGGAACCCGCTGGCCCCGGCCCGCAGCGCGTCGAACACGAAGCCGTCCTCGCCGTAGCTGGTGAGGACCAGGACGTCGGCCGTGCCGCGCAGCTCGGCGGCCGCGGCGATGCCGTCCTTGCGGGGCATGCGCACGTCCATGACGACCACGTCCGGGGACAGTTCCCTCGCGAGGTCGACCGCCTCGACGCCGTCGGCGGCCTCCCCGACCACCTCGATGTCCTCGGCGCTGTCGAGCAGCATGCGCAGGCCGGCGCGAACGGCAGCGTGGTCATCGGCGAGGAGGACAGTGATCATCAGCGTTTACTCCGATTCGGGGGAGGCGAGCGCAGCGAGCCGGCGGGCGGGGAGACGGGTGTGGGCCATCAGTGTTCACTCCGATTCGGGGAAGGCGAGCGCGTAGCGCCCCCGTCGTCGGGCAGTGGTGGGCGACGGGTGAGCGTGTAAGCGTGTGGGGTCATGGTTGTCTGCTCCGGTTCAGGAAGTGGCGGACAGGCGATTCGGGCGCCGGCGGCGCGGGTTCGTCGTGGCCGCCGACGGGGATCTCGGCGCGGACGCGCCACCTGCGGCCCTCGGGCCCGGCCTGGAACCTGCCGCCGAGGAGCCGGACGCGCTCGGCCATCCCGATCAGCCCCGCTCCCCCGCCGGGCATGTGGTCCTCGCCCGGGCGCACGGCGTTCTCGACCTCGACGGCGATCTCCTCGTCCCCGTACCGGATCGCGACGGCGGCGTCCGAGCCGTATTTGAGGACGTTCGTCAGCGCCTCCTGCACCACCCGGTAGGCGGTCAGCTCGACCTCGCCCGGCAGCGCCCGCACCGTCCCCTCGGTCGAGGAGTCCACCTCGAGGCCGGCCTTGCGCATCCGCTCGACCAGCTCGGGTACCTGGTCGAGCCGGAAGGACGCCAGCTCCTCCCCCTCGTCGCCCGCGCGCAGGAGGCCGATGATGCGCCGCAGCTCGGCCAGGCCCTCGACGCTGGAGGAGCGGATCGCGGCGACGGAGGTCCGCATCGTCTCGGCGTCGAGATCCTTGCGGGCCTGGAGCGCCGTGGACTGCAAAGCGATCGCCGACAGGTAGTTGGCGACGGTGTCGTGCAGCTCGCGGGCCATGAGGGTGCGCTCGCGCAGGACCGCCTCGCGGCGGCGCACGTCCGCCAGCCGCACGGCCTGCTCGGCCCGTTCGGCTTCGAGCATCGCCCGCTCGTGGGCCTGGCGCACGATGACCGCGGTGAACACCGGGGAGGCGATGACCAGCGCGGCGATCGCCAGCGAGGAGATGACGGCCGCGAGCCTGCCGTCCGTCACGGCCACGAAGACCCCGGCGGCCAGGGCCACCGCCACCACCGTCGGCAGCATGATGTTGAGTCCGCGCCGGGACCCGTAGCGGGCGTAGGAGTAGAGATTGTCGGTGAAGACGAACACGACCGCCAGCGAGAACCCGATCACGCACTCGGCGCCGAAGCCGACGACGCCGAGCGCAAGCGTCACCCCCGGCAGTGCCCGCCGCAGGACCACGCCGGTGCAGACCAGGACCAGCGGCACGTACCGGACCGCGTCCGGGACCTCGATGCCGAACCGCTCGTAGCTGCCGAGCGCGAGCAGCGCCGCGCCCGCGGTGAACAGCAGGACGGCGGCGATCACGTCGGCGCGCTTGACGCCGGCCAGGCGGCGGGGCGGACTGGTCATGCCCCAATCCCATCATGTCCGGGCCCGCGCGGCCTCAGTCCTGATGCGGAAGGGGCCCTCCGACTTTCGTCGCACCCCGTTGCGGCCCTCGCAGCCGAGGGACGATCATGGTCGGGTGAACGAACCGAAGCAACCCTCGGCTGTGAGCCCCTCCCCCGACCGGCCGGAATGGGACCGGTACTCGGGAGTCCTGCGAATCTTCGTGATGTGCAACGCGCTGCTGGCGTTCGCACTCGAACTGGCCATGCTCGTCTTCGTCGCCTGGTGGGCCCTCGAGCTCGACCTCGAGGGCTGGTGGGCGCGCCTGCTCATCGCCTTGGTGGCGGTGGGCGCCCTGGTGGTCCTGTGGGGGGCGTTCGCGTCCCCGAAGGCGCGGCTGCCGCTGCCGGTCTGGGGGACCCTGGCGGTGAAGGCGGTCGCGTTCGGCGCCGGGACGCTGGCCCTGTGGGGCCTGGGCCTCCCGGCGGCGGCGATCGCGTTCGCGGTGGTCGCGATCGCGAACACCGCCGTGGCGACGTACGTCAGGCGGCCGCGCTAGGCGAGCAGCGCCCCGATGAGCTCGATCGCCCAGGTGGGGTCGTCGGTCGTGGGGAAGTCGGTGGGCCAGTCGTCGATCTCGTTGACGGCGGTGGTGAAGATCCCGATGATGAAGATGAAGTAGATCGCCCAGAACACGACCGACGCCACGCCGATCCAGCCGAGCACGATCCCGGCGGTCGCGAAGCCCTCGCCCTGCTCGCCGCGCTCGGCGATCTGCCGCTTGGAGACCATGCCGAAGATGAGGCCCAGGATCGAGATCGGGTTGCAGACGCCGACGATGCCCATGATCATCGCGGCGATCGCCAGGCCGTTCGTGGGCCGCGGCGGCGTGTACTGGTACCCGTAGGGCGGGTACACCCCGTACGGCGGCTGCGGGGGCGGCGGGTACTGCTGTTGCGGTTGCGGCTCTTGGTAGTTGGGGTCGGGCGTCGACATGGGGCACCTTTCGGACGGTCCGGGCCCCCTCAGCTTAGGCGTTCGGTGCCCGGCCCGCTGGTCTGACCGGCGGGTTCGGCCGCCGCTTCGCGCAGCGCGCGTTCGCGGTCGAGCAGCGGCGAGAGCGCCCACCACAGGAAGACCGCCACGGCCCAGCCCGTGGCGGCACCGGCGATCGTGTCGGACAGCCAGTGGGCGTGCTGCCAGGTCCGCGCCCACATCATCGCCAGGGTCAGCAGCGCGGCGAGGGGCCACCAGATCCGCAGGCGCCGGGCCGGGACCGCCACGACCGCGATGACGACCACGAACGCGGCCATGCGGGCGCTGTGTCCCGAAGGGAACGACCAGGACGCGGTGTGGACCATGATGTCGTCGGGGCGCGCGCGGTTGGGGACGGCCTTGAGCACGTCGATCACCAGCGAGGTGGCCGCGACCACCGCGCACGTGTAGACGGCCGACCGCCAGCGCCGCATGAGCAGCAGGACGACGACGCCGGCCGCGAGGACGACGAGGCCCGGTTCGGCGCCGAGCCGGTTGAGCAGCTCCGCGAGGTGCCACCACAGGTCGGAGTCGGATCCGCCGACGAGGTCGTTCCAGCCGTCGTCCATGCCCTGCCACGGCGGTCCGGCGGGTCCGGAGGCGCGGACCCAGAGGGCGTCCCCGAGCACGCCGAAGGGGAGCGCGATCGCCAGGACCAGAAGCCACCGCGGGGCCGGGAACCGGTTCGGAGTCATGGGCGGCATCCTACGATCGGGCGCGGGCCGGGTCGCGTCAGCACCAGACCCAGCCGCAGTCCTCGCTGGTGGTCTCCTCCTCGGAGGACGTGGTGGGCGGGTCCGGTTCCTCTTCGGAGGACGAGGTGGGCGGGTCGGGTTCGGGCTCCTCGGAGGTCTCCTCCGTCTCGGATTCGGACGCGGACTCGCTCGGGGACTCGGATGCGGTGCAGCCCTCGACTTCGGGGTTGGCCTGGCAGTACTCGCTGTCGGGGTCGATCTGGCCGTCGTCGTCGGCGATGCCGTCGGTCATGTCGGTGCCGGCGCCCGAGGCGCCCGGCAGCTCCTCGGCCTCGTAGCCGTTGACCTCGATGGCGGTGTCGATGACGTTGCGCCACAATGGCATGCCGCCGTCCTCGGCGGCCGAGCCGTTGGCCCAGGCGGCGACGCTCAGCTGCGGTATGGCGCCGACGAACCAGGACTGGGTGGTCTCGCCGTGGAAGTCGGCGGCGACGCCGAAGAAGTCGCGGTCCTCGATCGCCTGGCTCTCGCCGAGTCCGGTGAACTGGAGGTCCTGCGCGGTGGTGTCGGCGATGGCCTGGTTGGTGCGGATGCCCTGGTCGGGTTCGACGGCGCGGCCGTCGCCGTCGACGACCCGCTCGATGAAGTGGGTGTCGGCGTGGACGCCGTCGGCGGCGATGGTCGCGTAGACGCCGGCCATGTCGACCACGCTGACGGGGTAGCTGCCGAAGTCGGCGGCGTCGAGCCCGTCGAAGTCGCCCGAGGCGACGTCGCGCAGGACGCCTTCGTCGTCGGCGATCCCCTTGAGGCCCATGCTGCCCGCGGTCTTCAGGACGTCTTCGACGCCGTACTCCTCGGCGACGGCGTCCATGGCCGCGGTGCGGGACTCGCGGACCGCTTCGACGAGGGTCACGTCGGCGTCGTCGTCGGCCCACCAGGACTCGATGGAGGCGCCCGCTTCGAGGGCGGTCGCGGCGGTGATCATGTCGAACACCGAGGACGGCGGATGCGGGGCCTCGGATCCGAGCAGGTCGGTCCCGGCCTCGGCCTCGGCGCCGTAGTAGCAGCGGACGGCGCCGGTGCCGGGTTCGACGGCGACGACCCCGGCCTCGCCGGAGGTCTCCTCGGCGGCCTCTTGGAGGGCCTGGTCGAGGGTGAGCACGACGCGGAGGCCGTCGGGGCGGGCGGATTCGTCGTAGAGCCGGTCGGCGGTCAGGCCGTAGCGGGCCTCGAGTTCGGCGTGGATGTCGGCGACGAGCGCGGGGTGGGTGTCGGCGAAGTCGTCGGGGAGGGCCTGTCCGTCGGCGTACAGGAACGCGGCGTTCTCCTCGCCGCCGGAGCCGGAGGCCCCGTCGGGGAGGTTGCCCAGGACGATGGAGACGCCGATGGCGACCACGAGGGCGACCGCGCCGCCGACGGCGAGGTGCATCTTCGTGAACTGCATGTCGCGCAGCCGCCCAGGGAGCGTCATGGCCGCCCGGCGCGCGCCGCTGTACGCAAGGCCGGCCCGGTGACTTCCCGGTGGTCCGCCTTCCGAGCCGGTCCGCCTCAGCCGCCTGCCAATGCGAGAGGGGTTCCCGTTATTCACACCACGTACCTTAAAAGGCGCGGATCATGCGACAAGCCGCGGCTCCTGCCCTACCGCGTATCAGTGGGCGACACGGACAATGCGAAGAAGCGCAGCCGCACCGGAGTGCGGCTGCGCCCCAAGGGTTCTCGCAGTAATTCGGCCTGTCAGACGCGGATCGAGGCGCCGAAGCGCTCGGCCGCCACGGCGACGGCGGCGTCGCGCACGGCGACGCCCTCCTCGTTGGTGAGCGTCCGGTCGGCCGCGCGCAGCTCCAGCTTGAACGCGAGGGACTTCCGGTCCTCGCCGAGCTTCGCGTCGCGGTAGACGTCGAACAGCCGCAGGCCGTCGAGCAGCTCGCCCGCGCCCTCGCGCAGCGCGGACTCGACCTCGCCCGCCGGGACGGCCTCGGCCACCACGACCGCGACGTCGATCAGCGTGGCCGGGAAGTGCGAGATCACCGGCGCGGGGGCGAGGCCCGCCGCCGGCAGCGCCGACAGGTCCAGCTCCATCGCGACGGTCCGCTTCGGCAGGCCCAGGCGGTCGCAGACCTCCGGGTGCAGCTCGCCCGCGTGGCCGACCGGCAGGCCGTCCACGCGAAGCTCCGCGCACCGGCCCGGGTGCCACGGCGCGGCCTCGCCTTGGGCGACTTGGAGTTGCACTCCAGACGCCTCGGCGACGACCTCGGCGGCCTCGACCGCGTCGGTCCAGTCAACGGCCCGGCCGGGCACGCCGACGCCGACGGGCACGGCCTGTCCGCACAGGACGGCGGCGACGTGGCGCGGCTGCACCGGCAGGCGCCGGATCGCGGCCTCGATGGCCTCGTCCGCGGGCCGCTTGGAGACCGGGAGCGCCACCAGGTCCAGTTCGGTCCAGCCCTCGGCGGGCTGGAAGACCAGGCCCTCCTCGAACACCGCGAGGTCCCTGGCGCCGCGCGCCAGGTTGACCTTGACGGCGTTCACCAGGCTGGCGAGCACGGTGGTGCGCAGCAGCGGCGCGGCGTCGTCGAGCGGGTTGAGCACGGCGATCGCCTCGCGCTGCGGGTCCTTCTCGTCCAGGCCCAGCTCGTCCGCGCGCTCGCGGGAGACGAACGGGAACGTGTAGGTCTCCACGAACCCGTTGTCCGCCAAGGCGCGTGCGACGCGGCGGCGGCGCCGCTGCGACGAGGACAGCCCGGTCCCGGCGATCGCCCGCGGGATGCTGGAGGGGATGTGGCCGTAGCCGTGCAGGCGGGCCACCTCCTCGACCAGGTCGGCCGGGTCGGTCAGGTCGGGCCGCCAGGAGGCGGGCACCACGGTGAAGACGTCGCCGCCCTCCACAGTGCCCTCCTTGACCTTGCCGCCCACGACCTCGCAGCCGGCCGCTTCGAGCATCGCCACGATCAGCTCGCGGTCGTACTCGACGCCGATGGTCTTCGAGGGCAGGTCGACCGGCATCACGATCGGCGCGATCGGCTCGCGGCGGTCCACGTCGGCGACCTCGGCGACGAGCGTCCCGCCGCCGTACTCGACCAGGAGGTCGGCCGCGCGCTGGGCGGCCAGCATCGAGATCGCCGCGTCAGCCCCGCGCTCGTAGCGCTTGGAGGCCTCGGAGGTCAGCTTGTGCCGCCGCGAGGTGCGCGCGATCGACACCGGGTTCCAGTGCGCCGCTTCGATGAGCACGTTGGAGGTGGTCGGGCCGACCTCGGAGGTCTGGCCGCCCATGACCCCGGCCAGCGACAGCGGGCCGGTCGCGTCGCAGATGACCATGTCCTCGGGGTCGAGCACGCGCTCGACGTCGTCCAAGGTCGTCAGCGTCTCGCCCGGGTTCGCCCGGCGCACCGTGAGGCCGCCCTCGAGCGCGTCCAGGTCGAAGGCGTGCAGCGGATGGCCCAGTTCGAGCATCAGGTAGTTCGTGACGTCCACGGCCAGGCCCAGGGGGCGCATGCCGGCCTGGGTGAGGCGCTTGGCCATCCACTCGGGCGCTTCGGCGTTCGCGTCCACGTCCCGCACCGCGCGCAGCGTGAACCGCGTGCAGCCGTCGGTCTCCACCGACAGCGGGAACGGCTGCCCGGCGGTGGCCTTCGGCTCGGCGGCCTTCGCGACCGGGTCGGTGAAGGCCACGCCGAGGCGGTGGGCGACCTCGCGGGCGATGCCGCGCACCGAGAAGCAGTAGCCCATGTCCGGCGTGATCGCCAGCTCGAAGACGACCTCGTCGAGGCCGACGAGCGGGCGCGCGTCGGCGCCGACGTCGCCCTCGGGCAGCACGATGATGCCGTCGTGGTCGTCGGAGACGCCCAGTTCGCTGGCCGAGCAGATCATGCCGTCGGACAAGCGGCCGTAGGTCTTTCGCGAACCGATCTTGAAGCCGCCGGGCAGCTCGGCGCCCGGCAGCGCGACCACGACGAGGTCGCCCTCGGCGAAGTTCCGCGCGCCGCAGATGACCGAGCGCGGCTCGGCCTCGCCGACCTCCACCCAGCAGTGGCGGATCGGCTTCTTGAACTCGGTCAGCTCCTCGATGGAGGCGACCCGGCCGACCACGAGCGGGCCGGTCACGCGGCCGCGCAGGTCGTCGACCTCTTCGACCTCCAGGCCGGCCTCGACCAGCGCGGCGTCGAGCGCCTCGGTGGACAGGTCGGCGGGCAGGGCGGCGTACTCGGCGAGCCAGGAAACGGGAATCCTCATCGGTTACTCCTCCACTCGCAGGCCGGCCGGGAACCGGACGTCGCCGTCGATGATGTCGCGCAGGTCGGTGATGCCGTGGCGCAGCATGAGCGCGCGCTCGACGCCCATCCCGAACGCGAAGCCCGAGTAGACGTCGGGGTCGATCCCGCAGGCGCGCAGCACGCGCGGGTTGACCATGCCGCAGCCGCCCCACTCGATCCAGCGCGCGCCGTCCTTGTGCGCGGCGAACCAGACGTCCACCTCGGCGCTCGGCTCGGTGAACGGGAAGTACGAGGGGCGCAGGCGCGTGATCGCGTCCGGCCCGAAGACCGACTTCGCGAAGTGGTCCAGGGTCCCCTTGAGGTCGGCCATGGTGATGCCCTCGTCGACCACGAGGCCCTCGGTCTGGTGGAACACCGGCGCGTGCGTCGCGTCGACCTCGTCGGTGCGGTACACGCGGCCGGGCGCGACCTTGTAGATCGGCGGCTCCTGCGTGAGCATGGTGCGGATCTGCACGGTCGAGGTGTGAGTGCGCAGCACCATGTTCGAGCCGAACCCGCCCTCGCCGTCGGCGATGTGGAACGTGTCCATCATGGTCCGGGCAGGGTGGTCGGGGTGGATGTTGAGCGCGTCGAAGTTGAACCACTCCAGCTCGACCTCGGGGCCCTCCCCGATCTCGTAGCCCATCGCGACGAACAGGTCGGCGATGCGGTCCATCTGCACGTTGATCGGGTGGCGGGCGCCCTGGCGGCGCCGCGGCGTGCGGGCGGTGACGTCCAGGGTCTCCTCGCGCAGGACCCGGGCCGCCTCGGCGGCCCTCAGGATCTCCTCGCGGGCCTCGTACACGGCCGTGATCTCGGTGCGGGCGGCGTTCACGTTGCGCCCGGCCTCACCGCGCTCCTTGCCGGGGATCGAACCGATCGCCCTGCGGGCCAAGGAGACCGGCGACTTGTCGCCGAGCGTGGCGCTCTTGGCGGCGGCGAGTTCCCCGAGGTTCGCGGCGGACTCGATGGCCGCGGCGGCGTCTTTGACGGCCCTGGCGAGGGCCTCGGGCTGGAGCAGGCCAGCCTCGTTCTCTGTGCTCATAGCGTCTTTCTCCTGGCGGGACCAAAAGGAGTCTAAGGAAGGCACGCGGCGCGGCCGCAGCCCGCTAGGGAAGACGTGGTCGACTAACGCCACAGCCCGCACCCGGCGGGCTGGATAAATTCGCGTCGGCCGTAAGACATGCCGTCATTCTAACTTCCGCTCTTGGCGAAGCTTGCGAGCCATAAATGTGCACGGTGTTGGGCGGCGGCGCTTGCATACAGGCAGAGGCCCGCGGCGACCGCGAGGTTCAGGCTCTCGGCCTTTCCCCAGATCGGGACGCCGACCTTGCGGTGCGCGAGGGCGGCGGTGTCCTCGTCGAGGCCGTGGGCCTCCGAGCCCAGCAGCCACACCGTCGGCGCGGCCAGATCGCCGGCGCCGTCGAGCGCGTACAGATCCTCACCGCCGGCGGCCGCGGCCAGGACCTGCGCGTGCGGGAACACGCCGAGCACGTCGGCGGTGTCGGCCGCGCGGAGCACCGGCAGGTGGAACAGGCTCCCGGCCGAGGAGCGCACGCACTTGCCGTTGTACGGGTCGACCGAGTCGGTCCCGAAGACCACGCAGTCGGCCCCGGCCGCGTCGGCCGCGCGCAGCACGGTCCCGGCGTTGCCAGGGTCGGTGATGCCGTGCAGCACCGCGACCAGGTTCGCCTCCTCGGGGAGGCGCTGGTCCAAGAACCGGCAGACGGCGACGAGGCCCTGCGGGGTCACCGTCTCGGCGAGGGCCGCGAGGCCCTCGTCGGTGCAGGGGTGCACGTGGGCGCCCGCGGCGACGGCCGCGTCGATCAAATCGGAGTGGCGGGTGTCGGCGTCGAGGTCGTAGAACAGGTCCTCGACCGCGCCGGCCGCGATCGCCTCGCGGACGGCCTGGGGCCCTTCGGCGAGGAACCGCTCGGCCTTGTCGCGCCCGCGGCGGCGCTGGAGCTTCCTGGCGGCGACAACCCGGGACGATCGCGCCGTGAGCGCGTCCGTCCCGGGTACGTCGGCCGTCATCTACTGCTCGACCGGGGCGTTGACGTCCTCGGGGAGGGCCTGGCGGGCGACGGCGACCAGGGCGGTGAACGCCGCCGGGTCGGACACGGCCAGCTCGGCGAGGATCTTGCGGTCCACCTCGACCTCGGCCAGGGCCAGGCCCTGGATGAAGCGGTTGTAGGTGATGCCGTTCTGGCGGGCCGCGGCGTTGATGCGGGTGATCCAGAGCTTGCGGAACTCGCGCTTGCGGGCCTTGCGGTCGCGGTACGAGTAGGTGTACGAGTGGAGCAGCTGCTCCTTGGCCTTGCGGTACAGGCGCGAGCGCTGGCCGCGGTAGCCCTTGGCCTCCTCGAGTACGACGCGGCGCTTCTTCTTGGCGTTCATCGAACGCTTGACGCGTGCCACAGTTCAGTCTCCTTGCGATTAAAGCGGATGAAAGTCAGACGGGGGCGAAGCTAGCGGCCCAGCAGCTTGTTGACCTGCTTGGTGTCGGCCGGCGACACCTGAGTGCGGCCGTCCTTGCCGCGCTTGAGCTTGGAGCTCTTGTGCTCCAGCAGGTGGTTCTTGCCGGCCTTGCGGCGCATCAGCTTGCCCGAGCCGGTGACCTTGAATCGCTTCTTGGCACCGCTGTGGGTCTTCATCTTCGGCATCGTCTTCTCCTCATGTGTTCGATCCCGGCCGGGGCGGGCGCGCGGGCGCCCGCTCGGCCGGTCGGTGCTCGGTCTAGGACTCGGGCGTCTCGGCGGGCTTCTCGTCCGGCGTCGCGTCCGGAGTCTCGGCAGGGGCTTGCGCCGCCTCCGGGGCCTCTTCGGCCGTGACGTCGTCGGCCGGGGCATCGGCCGAGTCGGCCTCGCCGCGGTCGCGACCGGTCTTGCGCCCGCCGCCCTTGATCTCGCCCTTGGGGCGGATGGGGGCGACGACCATGATCATGTTGCGGCCGTCCTGCTTCGCGGCGGACTCGATGACCGCGAGGTCGGAGAGTTCCTCCGCGAGCTTGTCCAGCAGGCGACGGCCCAGTTCGGGGCGCGACTGCTCGCGACCGCGGAACATGATGGTGATCTTGACCTTGTCGCCGGCCGTGAGGAACCGCACGATGTGACCCTTTTTGGTCTCGTAGTCGTGCTTGTCGATCTTCGGCCGAAGCTTCATTTCCTTGATGACGGTCTGCTGCTGGTTGCGGCGCGAGGCACGGGCCTTCTGGGCGGACTCGTACTTGTACTTGCCGTAGTCCATGAGCTTGCAGACCGGCGGACGGGCGGTGGGTGCGACTTCGACCAGGTCCAGGTCGACGTCGGCGGCCAACTGCAGGGCTTTGTCGATCGACACGATGCCGACCTGCTCTCCCTGCGGGCCGACCAGGCGCACTTCCTTGGTCCGGATCTGGTCGTTCACGCGCAAATCGCTGATGGGGCCTCCTTGGTTCGCGATTCTCGCCGGTGCGATGCGCACCGGCGCCCCTGTGGCTGTTCAGGTCGCCGGAGCGGTGCCCCGGCGGCTTGTCGTCGCAAGCGTGACCCAGCAGGCCTCACAGGTAGAGGTCCCCAAAAGAAAAGACCCCAGCCTCGGCCAGGGTCCACTCCAAAGCACGGCGGAGTCATCCGCCGTGTGTTGACCCGTTCACCTGTCGGTCCCCTGAGGGGACCCGGCTGCGGGTGGGAGCTGGACTCCGCTTGCTGCACCGCGGGCCGCCACGATGGGCGGCGCGGTGCGATCGACACGCAATACTAGCACCTAGCTGCGGGACTGCTCCAAGAGCGCCCGCAGGTGTTTGATCGCCGCCACAGCCCGCTCCTTGTCGCTGACCTGGATCGCCATGATCGACATCTCGTCGTCGTCGGCGAGTTCCACGGTGGCCCAAGTCATCTTGTCGGT
Organism: Glycomyces harbinensis; assembly: GCF_900101745.1. Taxonomy (GTDB): domain Bacteria; phylum Actinomycetota; class Actinomycetes; order Mycobacteriales; family Micromonosporaceae; genus Glycomyces; species Glycomyces harbinensis. The sequence goes on from NZ_FNAD01000002.1 coordinate 54,711, forward strand.
GAAGTTGATCGCGGTGACGACCTGCCAGGGGAAGAAGCGCTTCGCGGTGACGTTGACGACCTCGATGCCCTTGGCGTCGGCGCGCACCCGCAGGCGCAGGAAGCTCAGGGCGATCCCGGCGCCGATGGCGCCGAGGCCGATCATCCCGGCCTGGTCGGCCCACGTGACGGTGCCGCCCTCGGAGGTCTGGGCGCCGAGGGTGAAGGACAGGGCGGTGAAGCCGCCGAGGGCGACGACCGCGCCGATCCAGGCCCCGATGCGGGACTTGCGCGGGCGGTAGTCGAGCTGGCCGATCTCGGTCATGGTCTGCTCCTGCATGGCGGTGCGCTGCTCCCTGTTGTCGGTCGGCCGGTCGCTCACGGCAGCTGGTCGATCTCGAGACTCGAGTCGAATGCAAGCAGCGTCTTCGGCTCGCCGGTCACGATGGGCCAGCCGGGGCGGTTCAGGCCACACCAGGCGACGTGCCCGGCGGCGATGTTCCCGTGCTGGCGCGAGCGCGAGAGCATGAGCCCGACGTCGCGCGCGGACTTCTGGTCGAGGTCCATGATGACGGTCACCGGCAGGCCCAGCAGGACCAGGAGCGCGTCGCGGTCGCGGCGCCGGGCCTGGGACCAGGCCTCGGTGAGCGCGCCGGAGGGGATCGCGAGGACCACGTTCTGCTCGAGGGCGGTGAACACCACTGCCTGGGGATACGGCATTGAGGTGGCGAAACCGACGATGGCCGAGACGTCCAGGATGCGGCCTCCGATCACGCTTTGGCCTCTCCTTCAGGGTCGTCCACGCCGAGGACCTCGCGGGCCCAGGCCAGATGCTCGGCGCTGGGGGCGCTGCCCTTGCGCTCGAACAGGTCGTGGAGCTCGGTCAGCGAGCGGTCCCGTTCGAGGCGCTCGGCCACGGCGGCCGCGACGTACTCGGCGACGGACGAGGCGCGCCCGACCGCGACGAGGCGGCGGATCTGCTCCAGTTGGTCATCGGAAAGCGTGACGCTCGAACGCGAGGGGCCCGCCCCGGGTGAGGGCGGGTTGAGCGACGAATTGGCGCGATCGGTCACGATTTCAGGGTAGCGGGAAGGGGGCCGCGGACCCCAGCCGCCATGAGGGTCGGGCGGGACTGGGCGAAGCTCGCGAGCCGCGAACGCGCGCTGCGGTACGTTCTTGGTGAGGCGTAAGGCCCTCATCTCGGCGGAGCACGCGAACCGTGCCCCCGCCGCCCCGGCGGCGCCCGCGAGCGCGCGCCGCACCGGGAATCCGCACCCGTTGCCTGGAAGGACCTGTGATGGCTGAGAAGAAGTCCGGCGAGCGGCCCCACGACCCGAAGTTCCCCGAGAAGTTCCTGAACTTCATGCGCACCGGCTGGGGCCCTTCGGATCTGGACGTGGCCGAGCTGCCGCTGGCGGCCTACGCCGCCCGCCGCCGCGAGGCGGTCTCCGCGGCCTTCCCCGGTGAGACCGTCGTGGTCCCGACCGGTGCCGAGAAGACCCGGTCCAACGACACCTTCTTCCGCTTCCGCGCGGGCTCGGACTTCTCGTGGCTCACCGGCGACCTCGACCCCGAGGGCGTGCTCGTGCTCCACCCGAACGGGTCCGGCCACGACGCGGTGCTGTACCGGCGCCCGCGCAAGGGCACCGACTCCGACGAGTTCTTCCGCTCGGCCAAGTACGGCGAGCTGTGGATCGGCCGCAAGCACTCGCTGGAGGAGACCAGCGTGCTGCTGGGCATCGAGGTCCGCGACGTCGAGCGCCTCGAGGGCGAGCTCACGGGCGTCGAGCGGGGCAAGGCCCGCGTGCTGCGCGGCTTCGACGACGCGCTCGACCGGCGCTTCGCCGCCGAGGAGGCGCTGAAGGACGACGAGGGGCACCCGCGGCTCTCGCGCGACGGCGAGCTCGCCGCGGTGCTGTCGGAACTGCGCCTGGTCAAGGACGCGTGGGAGCTCGCGCAGCTCCAGGAGGCCGTCGACATCACCGTGCGCGGCTTCGAGGACGTCGCGCGCGTGCTGCCGGTGAACGGGCCGATCCCCGAGCGGGTGCTCGAAGGCGTGTTCGCCGCGCGCTCGCGCGTGGAGGGCAACGGCCTGGGCTACGACTCGATCGTGGGCGCCGGCTCGCACGCCACGACGCTGCACTGGATCACCAACGACGGGGCGACCGTTCCGGGCGAGCTCATCCTCATGGACATGGGCGTGGAGAACAACCGGCTCTACACCGCCGACGTCACGCGGACCCTGCCGGTGAGCGGGACGTTCACGCCGCTCCAGCGCCAGGTCTACGACATCGTGCACGCCTCGCAGCAGGCGGGCATGGACGGGATCAGGCCCGGCACGGAGTTCCAGGACATCCACCAGGCCTGCATGCGGGTCCTGGCCGAGGGCCTCGCGGACCTCGGGATCCTGCCCGGCTCGGTGGACGAAGCGCTCGACAAGGAATCGCTGATCTACCGGCGCTGGACCCTGCACGGCTTCGGGCACATGCTCGGCCTCGACGTGCACGACTGCGCGAACTCGCGCCCCGAGCACTACTACAAGGGCGCGGTGCACGAGGACTTCGTGCTCACCGTCGAACCAGGCCTGTACTTCCAGGCCAACGACGAGCTGGTGCCCGAGGAGCTGCGCGGGATCGGCATCCGCATCGAGGACGACGTGCGCGTCACCGCCGACGGCTGCGAGAACCTCTCGGCGGGCCTGCCGCGCTCCGCGGACGACGTGGAGACGTGGCTGGCCGAGCAGCGCGAGGCGGGGCCCCGCTTGGCGATGCCGGCGGAGGCGTGAGCGCGCGGAGCGCGTAGCCGCAGGTGGCGACGGGCATCACAGGGCCGGTGACGGTCCTGAATGCCCGACGCGTATAGTCCGAATTAAGACTTATATCCACCGCACCGGGCCGGCGGCGGCGAGCATCACCGCACACAACCGCCAGCCGCCGCCGGCCTTCAAAACCCGCCGACCTTGAAGAACTTCGGGTCGCGGCCCGGATGCGGACCTCCCCGAACGACTCGACGCCGCCGGCGCGCGCCTTAGGCTCGGCTAAGCGGTGCCCGCGAGAAGTCGAGTGCTACAGTTGGCAACGTTAAATAAGACGGACGTACTGTTTAGAAGTCGGCGGCTCTGCCCGACCTCGGTTCTCGACCCTTCCGGTTGCGGCAGACTGAGACCGACTGACTCAGTCCACAATCGAGGAGCTCTCATGGTGAGCACGGACTCCTTCGGCGCCCGCGAGACGCTGCGGGTCGGCGAACACGACTACGACATCTTCCGCATCGACAGGGTCGAGGGACACGACCGGCTGCCCTACAGCCTCAAGGTCCTCCTCGAGAACCTGCTGCGCAACGAGGACGGCGCGGACATCACCGCCGACCACATCCGGGCCCTGGGCTCGTGGGACGCGGCCGCCAAGCCGAGCACCGAGATCCAGTTCACGCCCGGGCGCGTCATCATGCAGGACTTCACCGGCGTCCCGTGCGTGGTCGACCTGGCCACCATGCGCGAGGCCGTGCGCGACCTCGGCGGCGACCCGTCGAAGGTCAACCCCCTCGCGCCCGCCGAGATGGTCATCGACCACTCGGTCATCGTCGACTTCTTCGGCCGCCCCGACTCCTTCAAGCGCAACGTCGAGCGCGAGTACGAGCGCAACCGCGAGCGCTACCAGTTCCTGCGCTGGGGCCAGACCGCCTTCGACGAGTTCAAGGTCGTCCCGCCCGGCACCGGCATCGTGCACCAGGTCAACATCGAGCACCTGGCGCGCGTCGTCATGACCCGCGACGGGGTGGCCTACCCCGACACGTGCGTGGGCACCGACTCGCACACCACCATGGAGAACGGCATCGGCGTCCTGGGCTGGGGCGTCGGCGGCATCGAGGCCGAGGCCGCGATGCTCGGCCAGCCGATCTCGATGCTCATCCCCCGCGTCGTCGGCTTCAAGCTCTCCGGCGACCTCCCGGCCGGGACCACCGCGACGGACCTGGTCCTCACGATCACCGAGCAGCTGCGCAACCACGGCGTGGTCGGCAAGTTCGTCGAGTTCTACGGCGAGGGCGTCGCCGCCGTGCCGGTGGCCGACCGCGCCACGCTCGGCAACATGAGCCCCGAGTTCGGGTCCACCTGCGCGATCTTCCCGATCGACGAGCGCACCGTGGACTACCTGCGCCTGACCGGCCGCACCGACGAGCAGATCGCGCTCGTCGAGGCGTACGCCAAGGCCCAGGGCCTGTGGCACGACGCCTCCCGCGAGGCCGAGTACTCCGAGTACCTCGAGCTCGACCTCTCGACCGTGGTGCCCTCCATCGCCGGGCCCAAGCGCCCGCAGGACCGCATCCAGCTCGACCACGCGGACGTCCAGTGGCGCCGCGACGTGGCGAACTACGTCACCGACGAGGCCGGCATCGAGTCCTTCCCGGGCTCGGACGCGCCCGCCGAGTCCCCCAACGGGGCCCGCCCGCACAACCCGCAGGCCGTCAAGACCGAGGACGGCGAGTTCGAGCTCGACCACGGCGCGGTCGTGATCGCCGCGATCACCTCGTGCACCAACACGTCGAACCCGTACGTCATGGTCGGCGCGGGCCTCCTCGCCAAGAACGCCGTCGAGGCGGGCCTCCTGTCCAAGCCGTGGGTGAAGACCTCGCTCGCGCCGGGCTCCCAGGTCGTCACCGGCTACCTCGAGCGCGCCGGGCTCTCCTCGTACCTCGACAAGCTCGGGTTCAACCTGGTCGGCTACGGCTGCACCACCTGCATCGGCAACTCCGGCCCGCTCCCCGAGGAGACCTCCGCGGCCGTCCAGGCCGGCGACCTCGCCGTGGCGGCGGTCCTGTCGGGCAACCGCAACTTCGAGGGGCGCATCAACCCCGACGTCAAGATGAACTACCTGGCGTCGCCGCCGCTGGTGGTCGCCTACGCCCTCGCCGGGACCATGGACGTGAACCTCACGTCCGACCCGATCGGCAAGGGCAAGGACGGCCAGGACGTGTTCCTGCGCGACGTCTGGCCGACCTCCGAGGCCATCCGCGAGGTCGTCGACGGCAACATCGGCCGCGACATGTTCCTCACCGAGTACGCCTCGGTGTTCGACGGCGACGAGACCTGGCAGTCCCTGCCGATCCCGACCGGGAACACCTTCGAGTGGGACGAGGCCTCGACCTACGTGCGCAAGGCCCCCTACTTCGAGGGCATGCCGGCGAACCCGACCGCCGTCGAGGACATCGCGGGCGCGCGCGTCATGGCGAAGCTGGGCGACTCGGTCACGACCGACCACATCTCCCCCGCCGGCTCCATCAAGGCCGACTCGCCCGCGGGCGAGTACCTGAAGGGCCAGGGCGTCTCGCCGGGCGACTTCAACTCCTACGGCTCGCGCCGCGGCAACCACGAGATCATGGTCCGCGGCACGTTCGCGAACATCCGCCTGCGCAACCAGCTCGCGCCGGGCACCGAGGGCGGCTGGACCCGCGACTTCACGCAGGCCGGCGGCCCGGTGTCGACGATCTACGACGCGTGCCAGAACTACGCCGCCGAGGGCACGCCGCTGGTGGTCTTCGCGGGCAAGGAGTACGGCACGGGCTCGAGCCGCGACTGGGCCGCGAAGGGCACCCGCCTGCTGGGCGTCAAGGCCGTCATCGCCGAGTCGTACGAGCGCATCCACCGCTCGAACCTCATCGGCATGGGCGTGCTGCCGCTCCAGTTCCCCGAGGGCGAGTCGCACCAGAGCCTGGAGCTGACCGGCGAGGAGACCGTCTCGATCTCGGGCGTCACCGCGATCAACGACGGCATCCCCGAGACGGTCACCGTCGCCGCCGTGAGCCCCGACGGGTCCGAGAAGACCTTCGAGGCCGTGGTCCGCCTGGACACCCCGGGCGAGGCCGAGTACTACCGCAACGGCGGCATCCTCCAGTACGTGCTGCGCGGCCTGCTCGCCGAGTAGGACACGATCGATGAAGGGGCGGGTCGTTCGCGACCCGCCCCTTTCCCTCGCCCCCTGAGGGGAAGCGCCTGCGACCCGTTCGGCGACCGCCTGGGATTCCTCCCGCCGGCTTGAGGTCGCGGCAAAACCCAGTCGGCTGGGTTCCGACCGGGTTTCGCGCGCGGGCGTTGACGGCGGGTCCGAGGCGCTGGCAGGCTGGCCGCATGAGCACGGGACACGAACTGGCGCAGGTGAACATCGGGCGGATGCTGGCGCCGCTGGACTCGCCGGTGATGAAGGACTTCATGGACGGCCTCGACGAGGTCAACGCCGCCGCGGACGCGTCCGAGGGCTTCGTGTGGCGCCTGGTCGGCGACGATGGCGACAACGCGACCGGGTTCCGGTTCTACGGCGACGAATGGCTCATCGTGAACATGTCGGTGTGGACCGACGCGGCATCGTTGAAGTCCTATGTGTTCGGACCGGCGCACCGGCCGTTCCTCCAGCGGCGCCGCGAGTGGTTCGAGCACCTCGCCGAGGCGATCACCGCGCTGTGGTGGGTCCCCGCGGGCGGGCGGCCGACCGTCCAGGACGCCGAGAAGCGCCTGACGCTCCTGCGCGAGAAGGGCCCGACCGCGGCATCGTTCACGATGAGGACGCTCTTCGAACCGCCGGCCTAGTACGCCTGCGCGCCGCTCGGTGAGCGGCCTCACCAAGCGGAATCCAGGCCCGCGCCGCGCCGTTTCACCTGTCATGGTGCGCGAAGTGGAAGTCGTGGTCATCGGCGCCGGCCAGGCCGGCCTGGCGGCCGCGTACCACCTGCGCCGCTTCTACGAGCCGGGGACGGGTTTCGCGGTGCTCGACCACGCCCCGCACGCGGGCGGCGCGTGGCAGTTCCGCTGGCCCACCCTCACCTTCAAGACCGTCAACGGCGTCTACCAGCTCCCCGGGATGCCCGTGCCCGAGCCGGACGAGTCGCTGCCGGTGGCCGGGGTCATCTCCGACTACTTCGCCGCCTACGAGCGCGAGTTCGACCTGCGCGTCGAGCGGCCCGTCTCCGTCCGCTCCGTCCGGTCCCTGCCCGACAAGCGCCTCGAGGTCGCGACCGACCGCGGCACGTGGATCGCCAAGGCGCTCGTCAACGCCACCGGCACCTGGGAGCGCCCCTTCTGGCCGCGCTACACCGGCCAGGACCGGTTCGGCGGGCGCCAGCTCCACACCGCGCAGTACCGCGGCCCGTGGGAGTTCGAGGGCGAGCGCGTGGCCGTGGTCGGCGGCGGCATCTCCGCGATCCAGCACCTGCTAGAGATCCACCCGTACGCCGCCGCGACCACGTGGGCGACCCGCCGCCCGCCCCAGTGGCGCGAGGGCGAGTTCAACCCCGACCGCGGCCGCGAGGCCGTCGCCATGGTCGAGGAGCGCGTCCGCAAGGGCCTGCGCCCGCAGTCGGTCATCAGCGTCACCGGCGTCCCGCAGACCCCGGAGATCCGGGCGGCCCGGGAGGCGGGCGTCCTGGACCGGCTGCCGATGTTCGACCGGATCGAATCCGAGGGCCTGCGCTGGGACGACGGCCGGTTCGTGCCGGTTGACGTGATCTTGTGGGCCACGGGGTTCCGGGCCTCGCTCGACCATCTCGCGCCGCTCAAGCTGCGCGGGCCGGGCGGCGGGATCGTCATGGACGGCACCCGCGTCGCGGCCGATCCCCGCGTCCACCTGGTCGGCTACGGCCCCTCGGCGAGCACCATCGGCGCGAACCGCGCCGGGCGCGCGGCAGTCCGCGAGATCCGGGAGCTGCTGGAGTCGGGCGTCAGCGCAGGCCGACGCTGAACACGGCCTGCACGGGCCAGTGGTCGGAGGGCGCGAGGTCGAACTCGCTGTGGGTGTTCACGCCCGCCTGGTGGACGCGCACCTCCTGGTGGCGGCCGCCGGACTTGACGAGGATCCAGTCGATGCGGTTGCCGCCCTCGACCGGTTCGGTGCGCCAGCGGTTGAAGGTGGACCATTCGGGCGTCAGATGCCGCTCCGCGGCGCTCCAGGCGTCGACCAGGCCGCCGCGCGTGAGCACCCGGTGGGCGGTGTCGCCCGGACCGCTGTTGAAGTCCCCGGCGAGCACGGCCGGCCCGTAGAAGCGGCTCATGACGTCGAGGCACATCTGGGCGCCCTTGCGGCGGGCCTTCTCGGAGCGGTGGTCGAGGTGCACGTTCGCGACGTGGAAGTCCTTGCCGGTGGCCTTGTCCTCGAAGCGGACCCAGGTGAGCATCCGGATCGTGCCGGCGCCCCACGCGCGCGAGCCGATCAGTCTGGGGCGCCTGGAGAGCCAAACGTGGTCGTACGCCATCGGCGAGAGGCGCGAGGCGTCCCAGAAGATCGCGGTGGACTCCGAGCGTGAGCCGCCGCCGCGGCCGAGGTGGACCCAGTCGTAGCCGTCGAGCTCCTCGCGCAGCTCGATGAGCTGGCGGAAGCGGCCCTCCTGGGTGCACAGGACCGTGGGCTGCTCGGCCTGGAGCACGGCCTCGACGAGGGGGCGGCGCTTCCACCACGAGTGCGGGGCCCGGCCCGAGGCCGACTTGAGGTTGTAGGTCATGACGTGGACGAACGGGGGTGCGACCGGGCCGATGAGCGGCAGGTCGTGGACGGCGGTCGGAGTGGCGCTCACAATCGCGAGGTTAAACCCGCGACCGCCGTCTCGCTCGTCTTTGGCGGTCCGGAGTACGCCCGGACGTTCGTGGGCTACGGGAGTTCGACGAGGGCCTGGACGGCCCAGTGGTCCGAGGGCGTTTGCCCGTCCTTCGAGTACGTGTTGACCCCGGCCTTGAGGGTCCGGACTTCGGGGGTGGAGAGGATCCAGTCGATGCGCCGCTCCTCCTCGGTGGGCACCGGGTTCCAGCCGTTCCAGCTGCCGTAGACGGGCGTGACCTGCTCCTCGGCCGTGATGAGGGTGTCGACGAGTCCGCCGTCGGCGAAGATCTGGTAGATCGGGGTGTCGGGGGTGTTGTTGAAGTCGCCGGCCACGAGCACCGGGGAGGTCCACGGCTCGATGACGTCGAGGTTCATCTGCGCGCCCTTCTGGCGCGAGTCCTCCGACTGGTGGTCGAAGTGGTTGTTGACGACGTAGAAGTCCTTGCCCGTGCGCAGGTCCGAGAAGTGGACCCACGTGAGCATCCGGACCACGTTGTTGCCCCAGCCCTTCGAGCCGATGAGCAGCGGCGTGTCGGAGAGCCACTGGTGGTCGTACTCGATGACCCTGAGGCGCTTGGTGTTCCAGAAGACCGCCGTGGCCTCGCTCTTGGAGCCGCCGAGGCGGCCCAGGTGGATCCAGTCGTAGCCGTCGAGGTCGTCGAGGATGTCCTGGTTCTGGCCGTAGAGGCCCTCCTGCGTGAACAGGACCGTGGGCTTCTCTCGCTTGAGGACGGTCTTGACGAGCGGGCGGCGCTCGTCCCAGGTGCGCGGCGAGGGATCGCCGCCTTCGTAGCGGACGTTGAAGGTGAGCAGGTGCAGCTGGTCGCCTCGGGGCGCGCCGATGAGCGAGCCGCCGAGGGTCTCCTGGGCTTGCGCGGCACCGGAGAAGGCGCCGGTGGCGACGGCGGTCGCACCGACCGCGAGGCCCGCACCGAGAACGTTGCGTCGACTGAGGACGTTGGTCATGAAACCTCTATATCGCAGGAGGAAACAGGGTGGAAAGCAAGTTCACGACAAATGCCGCCTTCGGACAACCGACACGCCGTGAACCCCCGGTGAATTCACGCGGGAGCCGGAACGCCTCCTCCTGCGGGCGCCCAAAGGGGACGGCGGCGGGCCGTGCACGGCCCGCCGCCGCGGTGGTGTTCGGAGTTCAGCTCTTGCCCGCGCGGGTCTTCAGGTAGTCGGCGATCGCGGCGGGGTCGTCGGCGCCGACCCAGCCGAGGTAGCCGTCGGGGCGGATCACCCTGACGAGATCGTCGGGGGAGGCCGAGGCCGCGTTGGCGACGAACGCGTCAGCGTTGTCGTGGGAGGCACTCTCGTGGGCGGCACTGTCGAGGACGACGAACCGGCCGCCGCGCAGGGCTTCGTAGAGCCGCGTGCCGTCGGCGAGGTCGACGTCCTCGGCGCGGGTGCCGACCAGGCGGTGCTCGTCGTGGGCGTGCCCGTATCGGATGTCGATGCCGCTGATCTCGCCGACGAGCCGGTGCATGACCGGCTTGATCCGCAGCGCGGCGGCGATCGCGACGCCGCGCAGCGCGCGGGCGACCCTGGAGGTGTTGGCGGCGACGCGGATGATCCGGCCGCTGGAGCGCAGGACGGCCTCGCCGACCGGGTGCCGTTCGGCCTCATAGGTGTCGAGGAGCGCGGGGTCGGCGCCGCGCAGGACGGCGGCGAGCTTCCAGGAGAGGTTGGCGGCGTCCTGGATGCCGGTGTTCATGCCCTGGCCGCCGGCGGGCGAGTGGCAGTGGGCGGCGTCGCCGGCGAGGAAGACGCCCTTCGCGCGGTAGGTCGGGGCCTGGCGCTCGTCGGAGTGGAACCGGGAGGCCCAGCGCTGGTCGTGCATGCCGAAGTCGGTGCCGAACGCGAGCTTCACGGCGGTGCGGATCTCCTCGAGGTCGACCGGGGCGTCGTCGTCCTGCTGGTTCTCGCGGTTCCAGGCGATGACGCGCCAGCAGCCGTCCTGGAAGTCGGAGACGAAGCAGAACGCGCCGTTGGCGCCGTTGGTCATGGGGCTCTGCGCGGGCGGGTCGGCGAGCTTGACGTCGGCGAGCATCAGCGACCGCAGCACGGACTCGCCGGGGAAGGGGATGCCGACGGCTTCGCGGACGGCGGAGCGGACGCCGTCGGCGCCGACGACGTAGGACGCGGTGAAGTCGCCCTGGTCGGTGGCGACGGTGACGGTCCCGCCGGACTGCTCGATCCCGGTGACCTCGTGGCCGAAGCGGAAGTCGACGCCGGCCGCGGCGGCGCGCTCGCGCAGGACCCGCTCCACGTTGTACTGCGGGGTCATGAGGACGCAGTCGAAGCGGGAGCCGAGGACGCTGAGGTCGAGGGTCGCGCGGCCGAAGATGAAGAGCCGCTGGAGCTTGTTGCCGCCGAGGGCGAACAGGTCGTCGGCGAGGCCGCGGGCGTCGAGCGTTTCGAGGGTGCGGGCGTGGACGGCGAAGGCGCGGGACAGGTTCGAGATCTCGGCGCCGCGCTTCTCCAGCACGGTCACGGCGATGCCGGCTTCGGCGAGGTCCCCGGCGAGCAGGAGGCCGGTGGGGCCGGCGCCGACGACGATGACTTCGGTGTGGCTGACGGACATGGCGGTCTCCCTCGGGGTGGGCCGGTGACGTTTAATTCATCAACTGATGAATTAAACGTAGACCTGAAGACCCGCCAAGGGAAGCCTTTCGGCCGCGATGTGACGCACGCGAAAGCGCCTGGATCGGTTGCCGGGCGGCGCGCAGGGAAGGGTTCCGGGGAAAGGAATAGGGCCGCGGGAGGTGAGAGACCCGCGGCCCTGATCGTACTGCCGAAGAAAGGTTAGCATAACCTAACTTCAGAACTCAAGCGGTGGTCACCAGCGCAGGAACGCCCCCACTCCCCCGGCCTTCTCGCCAAGGCTCGCACCGTCACTGAGGATCGACACCCGCGCGTCCGAGGCCAGCGCCATCTCGATCATCGCCTCGCCGAGCTGGGCGTCCGCGATGGCCGAGGCGAGTTCGGGCTCGCCGGGCGCCATGGCGTCGGCCAGGACCGCGCCCGCCGGGATGCGGCGGCCGCTCCAGTCCGAGTCGCGCTCGATGACCAGGCGGTCGACGCGGCCGCCCTGGAGCGCGTCGAGCACTTCCTCGGAGCCGATCGCCGCCCGCGGCGGGGCCTCGGCGAAGTCGGCGGCGAGCTTCTCGTGCCGGGCGCACCGCGCGGCCTTGATCTCGGGCGCGAGGGCCTGCTCGATCTGCGCGGGCGTGGACTGGCTGAGGACAAGCTGCGAGGCCACGACGTCGGCCTTGATGCCGCTGCGCAGGGACTTGGAGGCGGCTTCGACCAGCTCGGGTTCGCCGGTGACGACCAGCAGCTCCCAGCCGAACGTCGCGACGTGCTCCTCCAGCGTGGAGTGCGCGGCGGCGAGGAACTTCGCGAGGTGTTCGGCGACGCGGTAGTCGAAGAGGTCCTGCTGGTTGGAGGAGATGTAGCCGTCCCGGCCGCCGTAGGCGCTGTGGACGGCGGCGGGGCCCTTCATGACGCGCCATTCGGCGGTGTCGAGCTCGAAGGCGAGCCCGGAGACCTCCTCGCACTTGCCGAAGCGGCTGTCGAGCAGGCGCATGCCCTTGCCGTCGACGACGGCGATGCCGACCGGGGAGCCTTCGGCCCAGGCGCCGAGCAGCGGGGCGATGTGCGAGCGGGGTGCGAGGGCGATGCGGTCGGCCAGGGGCGTCTGCATCTCGACGGTGTAGGACTCGCCGGTGGCGAGGGCCGTGAACAGGGCGCGCCCGATCCCGGGGGCGCCGGGGCGGACGAGCTGCTCGAGGTCGATCTTCATCTCCTCGACGCGTCGGCCGAGCAGGGAGCGGGTCCCGTTGTCGACGGCGTCGAGGAGTTGCTTCAGGCCCTGGTCGAGCCGGGTCTTCCAGGGGGGTGTCGAACCTTCCTGCCGGGGGTCGGCGTTGACGTAGAGCGAGAGCACGCCGGATTCGTCGCGCAGGTTCACCAGCCTCAGTTGCGTCTCGCGGTCCATCGGCATGGCTATCGCCTCCTCATAGAGCGGAATTCGCCTCAGGATATTCCTGAAGGTGTCCGTTCGTGAGGGTTTCGCCAGTTACGGCTGGATCGGGCAGCCGTCCGGCCCGCATGCCTCGCCGCCGTCGATGCCGTCGATGGTGGTGAGGGCGGGTTTCTTTTCGCCCCAAGCCTTTTCCAGGATCTCGGCGAAGAGTTCGGTGGGCTGGGCGCCGGAGACGCCGTACTTCTCGTCGATGACGAAGAAGGGGACGCCGGTGGCGCCGAGCGCGGCGGCCTCGGCCTCGTCGGCGCGGACGGCCTCGCGGTAGGCCTCGGGGTCGTCGAGCACGGCGGCGACCTCGCCACGATCGAGCCCGGCGGCGGCCGCGACCTCGATGACGCGCTCCCGCGCGAAGATCGAATCCGAGTCGGCGAAGTTGGCGGCGTAGAAGGCCTGCCAGACGGGCGCTTCGAGACCGCGCTCGGAAGCCAGGTGCAGCACGCGGTGCAGGTCGAAGGTGTTGCCGTAGTCGCGGCCCTCGGCCTGGTACTCCAGCCCCTCGAGCTGGGCGAGTTCGCCGAGCTTGTACTCGTTGGCCTGGGCCTGCGCCGTGCTGATCCCGTACTTCTTAGCGATCATGGGCACGACCGGGGCGACGTCGGCGGGGTCGCGGTGCGGGTCCAGCTCGAACGAGCGGTGCCGCACCTCGACGTCGACCTTCCCGGAGAGGCCCTGCACGGCCTTGTCGAAACGGGCCTTGCCCACGTAGCACCACGGGCAGGCGATGTCGGACCAGATGTCAACTCGAAGCTTTGTCACCCCGGTTCGAACACTTGAAGCTTCAGCCGAATTCCCGCTGTGCACCGGGCCTCGCCGGGAATCACCCAAAGACCCTGCACTCGCGCCCAAGCCCTCGTTCAGGTACCCTGTCTCAGGCTCGGCGCGCCCTGAAACGCGCCCAGGGTGCTTAGCTCAGCGGTAGAGCACCTCCCTTACAAGGAGGTGGTCACAGGTTCGATCCCTGTAGCACCCACAATCGGACATACGGGCAGTAACATCTCATGACAGATGATCCGGGTTGGGTTACTCAAGGTTACGACCAAAACTCTCACAGCCCACGCTTCCTGCCCCGCGCAAATCTGCTTCCAGCGCGTTTCAGGGAGGAGTCCGAACTCCCACCGAGCATGTCGCAAACCCATTCTCGGTCCACCATGATTCCGAGAATTCTTGAACAGCGAGCATTCTCAAGTAGCGTCCGAGGGGGATCGAGATGCCTCCGCCCACTGCTTCTTCAGAACTGCTGAGCCTTGGAGCGCGAGACCACAGATTCCGGTGTACGCCAGCGTGAAGATCGCTGAGCCCGTGTAGCCCATGTTCGTAGCCCCGCGAAGTGTCGGCCAACTCTCCGGACCTGTAGCGTTGAAAGTGAATACCAGTACTAGAAGATCAAGGGCCAATGCACCTACGAGCATCACAATTGACGTGAGGCCGAGCCAGTACGGGAACGCCATCAGAAAGACAAGGCCAAACGGTTCCTTTGCGCGATATGACTGGAGGATGCAAAGCGCCACAACAATCACATGTATCGCCGCAAACAGATCGAATCTCAGATAAGTAGGTGAGTAGCCCGGATCGAGAAGGTTCAGCCACGGCCTTGTCTGCATGTCCTCAAGGAAGAGATCAGCACGATCAGGGTCGAAAGGTGCCGATATATAGCTCCCCGCTTTTGCACTCAATGTAAAAACTGAGAGCTGTATGCAGAGAACCAAAAATGTACTCACCAACGCGATAGCGAGTCGAAATGGCCGAAGCCGAAGAACTGATACGCTCCCTTTCGCGATAGCACCACCGGCAACCTTCGATCCGTCGATAATCTTTCGCGTATAAGTGTACCAGGACTCGAGGGCAAAGAAGATGGCTAGGCTTAGGAGGAGAAAAGCCGGGATTCCGGCCTGACCAAGAACAGCTATTAGGAAATTTCCGAAATCGGGAAACGGCGATTGAACAGGCGTTTCATTCATAAGAGCTCCGGAGGGAGGGAGTTTTTACTTGAAGCAGCCAGGGCAGTACAGTTACCTAGTAGTGGGTGCGGGGTCAAATCGCGCCTAGCATCGGATTGTACAAGTATTTCTCTGATCGTAGGTCCACAACCGGACATCCAGGCGATAACATCTCATGACAGATGATCCGGGTCGGGTTACTCAAGGTTACGACCAAAACTCCCCCAGGCCCTCGCCGGACCGCTTGACCTACACGAATCGGCTTCCGGTTCGGCGTCTCGAGGGACGCGCTCGGCAGCGTCGCTGGGTATGGTGAGGACACTCCACATGCACGCTCCTGGAGGCAGCCCTCATCGTGAATGACCCCGCCAGCCCCACCCCGTATGGAGACCGCTCCGTCGGCCCCGATCCGAACGGCGCGGCCGCGAAGTTCAACACCGATTTCTCCAGCCCGGTTGAGACGTTCATCCAGGGCCAGCACGTCACCATCACCGCTGGCACCAGCAGTAGCGCCAGCGCTGGACCATCCTGGCCGCGCCGCTTCGGTCTCATCCCACCACTGCCCACCGCCCGACTCAAGCGCCCCGTCGACCACGAGCTCACCGACGCGATGGAGAGCGGCGGCACCGCCGTGGTCTGCCAGGTCCTCTCGGGCATGGGCGGTGTCGGCAAGACCCAGGTCGCCGCCCACTACGCCCACCAGCAATGGGACCGCCGCGAGGTCGACCTGCTGCTATGGGTCAACCCGAGCACCCGTGAATCGCCCTTTGGCCTGGGGTTTCGAGTTGTAATAAGCGAGGGTAAGGTCCACAACATATTGATATTCGTGAATATGTTTCATTTCTAGTAGTCGGGCCCTGACCTGGGAGGTAACCGGGCCAGGGCCGGTAGTCGCTCCAGTAGCCGACTACCCAATGTTCTTACTATGTAAGGTAGTTGTCGTGCCAGGAGCGCACCCGCAGGCCGCTCTCGAAGGCAAGTCCCCCAAGGGTTCAGTACCGGCCAGCCGGCCAGCGGCGACGTGGCGGGAAAGCGCCTCATGGCGGATGCCAGCCTCCCAACGGAGACAAATCCAGACTCTGTGGCAGGCAAGACGCGCACGACCCCTCGGCGCCAGCGCTTCCAGAATCCGGGCGGTACCGACGACGCCAGCAGTGTTGAAGGTCCCGGCACTCAGCGAGCAGCCCAGCTGGTGACGAGAGGCGGCTGACAGGCGGGCTCCCGTGCAACACGCTGGTCAACCCATGAACTGCCGCAGAACCGGCTCGGCCGATTCCATGGCCTTCGCGACAGCGGTCCCGGTTTCGGCCGAGGTTTTGATGGCATCGAGTGCGGCTTTGAACCGGCCTCGGCGGCACTCGGCAGGCGGTGCCTTTACCGTCTCGGCCAGGTCGGCGACGTTGTCCAGTAGGTTCTGGCGGCCAGCGATATCGAGTCCCTGGTCGGCGGTGATCGCGTCGCCCAGGTCTCGCAGTACCTTGGCGACCTCGCCCTGGCCGGATTTCGCGATTCCGACGATCGTGGAATCGATGTTGGTGAGCTGCCCGGCGAACTGGCCACCGTAGATGGTGTTGCCGCTGAAATGCATCGTGACCGGTACCTGATGGCCCGATGCCTCGGCGTAGTCAGGCATCTTCGCTGCCACCTTCTCGAGGTACTCCACGCCGAGTCGAACGACGGCCGCGGTGATCGACCCGATGTTGGGCAGAGGCCACTTCAGCATCGCATCTTCGAAGTCAGCAGCAGGAAACAGGCTCACTACCACTGTGCCCAAGGGTGCCAGGATTTTCCTGCAGCGCTCGAACCACCAGATAGCAGCTGAGTTCCCGCCCGCGGTCGCAGGCTCCCAGTCCCCTAGTTCTCGGCCGTGCTCGATGGCCTCGCGAAGGTCTTCGAGCACGAGACGGGGCAGGTAGCCATCCTTGATTCGGGCATGCCGCGGTGGGTCTGCAGTGGTCAGGACCGGAAGCAGTGGGTCTGGCACCGAGAAGGCTCGGAGGCTCCGCGCGAGCTGTTGAAGGTCCTCGACGATGTCGTGTATCTCGGAGGTCAGGAGCGCCGGGTCGATGACGATGCCGTCCTGCAGGAGGCCGTTGACTCTTTGATGAAACAGCGACTTGGAAAAGCTGGGGTACCAGGCCGAGCCGAACGAACCCCAACCCATGAAACCCGGCCTGTTGGCAGCCGGATCCGCGCCGATGCCGGCCCACCGGGCCGCGTCTTCAAACCCCAGAGACGCCCGCGCGTGGGCGAGCACCAGGGCCGTCCGCAATTGCTCCGAAAGGACAATGCCTTCTTTGAGCACCCCCAAGCGTTGGGTGAGGAAGGTCTGTCCGTCGCGAACGGCCACCGTCTCACCGAGGTTCTCTGAGGCTGCTTCGATCGCCGCGGCGGCCTGCTCGACTTCGACGGCCTGGGACTTGAAGACTCGGACAGCCCACAGCCGGGCCATCTCGTTCTCCTTCGTAATGCGTGCGCACTCGGGGTGTTGCTCCATGAAAGTCATGATGACGCAAGCAACCGACGATCTGGGTCCCGCCCGGAGGTGGACCCGTATCGCCGATGAAACCGCGGCCGAACTAATGTGACCTGACATAAGGAGGCATTGGTGGGGCGGTTGATGCAACTCGGATTCAGTCGTGAAGAGCGCGAGTTCTTCGCTCGGGCCCTCGAAGAAAGCAGCGGACCAGCACACATCAGCAACGCTCTCGCAGCGTTCATCGGCTTCGCAGACGCCGACTCAATGGTCAAACGCTGCGAGGAGCTGGCGAACCAGGTCCGTCAATACGACCGCATCGATGAGACTGACCTGGCCCGCAGCCAACTGGCCTGCGAAATCCTGTTCAGCAGCGACATCCACGGTTCCGGCTTGGACTGGGAAGCGACCTCCGGGTTCGACGATCGCGACGCGATCCAGCTGCTGCGGCAAATCCAAGTAAAGATGCTGAACCTTCGCCCCAAGGCTCCCTGAAACAAGCCTCGTCGAACCCGTGGCGGCGTACGCATCTCGAGAGGGCACTCGGGGTTCCCCTTGCTTATCTACCGGCTTCGCCGATCGCATCGAAGAATTCCTGGTACAGGCGCTTTCGCTGCAACGGACGCCAGTGCGTCGCGGTCAACGCACGGCTTGCGGCTTCCAGGACGAGAGCTCGGGAGCGGACGTCGATCACGCCGGGATCGGCCGCAAGCATGTCGTGGAGGTTGCTGAGCACGATTTCCTCCGTCCTGTGAGAGGCGGGCTCGACGACCGAGCGGAGCCTGCGAAATTGCCCATACGGGCTGTCCTCCTCCGGCAGCCCGGGCAGGTCGGCGTCCCAGTCGCGGAACGGGCTCGTCCGGTCCTGGCGATCGAGTTCAACGTCCATGGAGCGATGCCGTTCTGTCTGCGCGATCGTGGCGATCTCTCGCAGCGCTCGGTCGCGTTCGAGGATGCGTTCTTTCCTGGCTTCGAGCTGCGGCTTGGCGGCCCATTCGATGAGGAGTGTGACAGCAGCCGAGACGCTGGCCGCGATGAGGGCAACAGTAAGAGGAGTCATGTCCTGACCACGCCCTGCTCAGGCCATCGGTTGCTGGTCCGATGCCTTCAAGGCACGCGACGTACACATGCTGTCACAGGACTTCACTAGGGCCAGACGCATGAACGACGAACTCGCGCACGAACGTCTGGTGGAGATCCTGAAAATCATCGACGATTGGAGAGAGCTGTACAACCGACGATGGGGACTCAAGAACTACCCCGAGAACCCTCGACTCGCTCGGGAGGTCGATGAAGGCTTCGACCGTGTCCGGGCACGGACCAGGTTTGCCCGCGATGTGGCCATCGCGATGGGCGAAGAACAGCTAGCTGCGCTGATCGTGGAGCACGAAGAGGGGATGTATGGCGGACACCCTTACACCCAAGCACGCAACGCGATCGTCGAAGCGATCGCGATCCTCGCGCAACGCGAAGAGCTGGCCGAGATCCTCGGCCCGGTCGGTCCGCGACTGTCAGCAGCGGAGTTGCACCCCGTGATCTGGGGCGCCGCTGCCGGGCTCTGGGACGATGGGCACCATCGCGCTGCCGTGCAGACCGCGTCGACAGCGTTGGAGGGCACCCTGCAGGCCATCGCCACCCCCGCTCTGTCAGGAGAGAACCTCTCAATCCTGTTCTCACTCACCGACCCCACTGAAAGCTCGCCACGACTGCGCATCCAGGATGTCGATCCAGCGTCCAAGACTTGGAAATCGGCGCATGAAGGGGCGCTTGCTCTAGTACGCGGCGCTTTCATGGGTATTCGCAACTTGGTGTCGCACCCGCAATGGCCCGAACCGACCGAAGCCGAAGCGCTCGAAATGCTGGCCGTGCTCAGCTACATGGCGCACCTGGTCGATCGCTCCGAGCGCGTGGAGGCACCATGACCGACCGCATCTTTCCAGGCATCGCCTCGATGTCACTCCACCGCAACGGGACAACCACCGTCACCAGCACCGATGGTCGGGCCATCTCATCAGTGCTCCCTCCAGGGACCTTCGCCGAATCCAGCGCGATTGCCTCCTGCACCTACCTACCAGCCTCCTCGACGGTCCGATGCGAGACCATCCAAGGCGATTACATCGATAGCGAGATACCTTCTCTGACCGATCCGTCGCCGCTTCGCGGGCGACCGACCATTTACCTCGATCAGAATCACTGGAGCACACTCGCCAATGCCATCTACGATCCAGGACGTGTGCACTCCGCCGCCGAGCTCGAAGCAGCCCGCGAACTGATCGAACTCGCCAAGGCAAAGCGGGTAGTTCTCCCGGTGTCAGCTGGCCACATGCAAGAAACGTGCCAGGACGGCATCGACGAGAGGCGGTATCAGCGAGCTCTCACCATGCTCCAGATTTCTGTCGGCTGGCGCCTCACCGACCCGCTCGCACTGCGGCGCATCGAACTGCGCACCGCCCTCTGCGCTCGATACCGCGGCCCAGATCCCGCCAACCCACCAGCCGTAACTCTCGACCCAGGCGCTCTGTTTCGATCCAGAGGCGCATCGCAGCCTTTCAGTACCACTTCAGATCCTGGCAATCTCGACCAGTTGCAGGAGATCCTTACGACCGCGATGGCCCACATCGACATCTTCCTCGATGCCGAGTCCATACCCGCGCACCCTGTCTAGGGGTGGGTCCAGAGCATCCAGTCATTCGCCGACTTCTTGCGCGACAACTCCAGCGGGCGCGCGCTGCTGCGGCGACGGACATGGGCGAAGTTCTACTCCGATCTTTCGAAGGAACTCGTCGAAGAATCCTGGCGTATCGGCATCACGCCAGCCCAGATGTCCGAGTGGACAATTCAACACGCCGAAACCGAAGTCTGTGAGATGCCCAGCCTCGGCCTGTACCGGGAGGTGATCCACGAGAAGCTAAGCGACACCCAACTGCAGTGGGAGTCAAACGACCTCACCGACATGATCTACCTGACGGCCGCCGCCGGGTACTGCAACCAGGTTGTCGGCGAACGAAGCCATGCTTCCCATATCAACAACAGCTCTCGGAGGCTCAGGCGCGCCCAGAACACACACCGGAACCTCCGCACGTTCCTCGACAAGCTAGAGCTCCCCGAACTCACTGGCTAGGCCACCAGAACCAAGTTCCCTGACCGAGCCGGTGGCCGGGTCGATCGACTCGGGATCGGGAGCGAGGCCCTGGGCCCTCAACCGCTCTGCTTTGGCGAGCCGGGTGAGAACCCCGGCAATGCGATGAGCATCGATGGTCTCGCGGCGCTCGCCGCGCACCCTGATCCTGCGGTCATGTCCTGACATCGCCCGACCGTAACCCCAGAGTCCTCACATTCCGAGGAAGCGACCGTGCCGTGTCGCCCCCTCAAACGGCCAGCAGCCGATAGATGCTCCGACGACTGATCCCGTACTCAGCAGCCAGCGCCTTCTTGCAGTAACCGGCCCGGGCCGCGGTCAGTAGCCGCTGGTAGTCGCCCGGATCCAGGCGGTCGCGGATAGCGCGGGACTGGCCGTTGCGGGAGGCAGCGGCCAGCTCGGAGACTTGCGGGCCAGGCTGGTGCCGTTCCGGGGCCGCCCCGGCCGAAATGACATCCTGTACGCGCAACAACGGGGCCGTGACCTGCAGTGATGAGTTGTAGTAAGCGGTGCTAAGGTCCACAGAATATTTATGATCATTGATATAATCCAGATCCGTTGCGTTGCACCCAATCTTGATCAGTGACGGATCATTCTATTCTGTCCTATGCGACGAACGTGATATCGCATGTGGTGTGGGTTCAGCTCTCGCCCGGGTCATGTCACAGACCCGTACGCCCCCGAACTGGCCGAATACGACTTCACCCCGAGTTTCCTCGTCCAGGCGACGTACGACCGGGACGGCAACGAGCTCACCGCCGAGATGATCTCAGCGTGAACCTCCCGCTTTTCCCCGGCCACGACCGCCACCAGCCTCCTGGCACCCGCGGACTGCAGGTAGCACCGCTCCCGGTCAGACCACCGGCACCAGCCCTACTACTCCAACTGGCAGAGAGAGCGGACTCAAAACCCGCACAGTCTGGGTTCGAATCCCAGATGGGGTACCAAACAGGTAAATATGTAAATTTTTGCTCTGTTTTCGTGGGCGACTCCCCCCTGGGCCGCGCAACCGACGCCGCCAGGCCCGTCAGCTCGCCGCCGTTGGTCGGGCGGTGTCGATGAGCCACCGCAGGGTCTGCCGGGTGTCGAGGTGCAGCCTGTTCGAGCGAGATCGGACAAACGCTTGAAGTTCCCCGCGGAGCTGGTCGTCGATAGGCGCGGTGATGGACGCGACTTGGTAGCGGCACATGTAGTCAAGCCCCGACAAGCCTTCCAAGGACAGTTTTGTGTCGGGGTCGTCATACAAGGCCAAGCCGACCCAGATGCGATGCCAGATCCCGTGTTCCCGAAGGAGCGTGGCCGCTGCCCTGCGAACGTGTCGGGGCTGGCTGCCTTGGACGAGTTCGCGGAGGGTCTCGACCGGCGGGAGTGCCTGGCTTTCCGCAAGATAGACCGCAACCACGCGCGTCACCGATGGTGCTGGGTCGAACAGAAGCCAGAGGAGGTCGAGTTCGGCACCGAGGCGCCTGAGCGCGCTGACGGCCGCCGCCCTGGTCTGTGACCGCGGGTCTTCGACGAACGGCACCACCAGACCGGCATCGGCCCGCTGGCCGCATTCGCCCAATCCCTGGATCACAGGCTTGGGCGAAAGAAGCGGCAAGTGCAGCAACTCACGGTATCTGGCGGCAGGATCCTGGCCTGCCCGGCGCAGACCCCACTGGGCGGTGGCACGCACGGCAGCGCTGCGATCGGTAAGGAAATCCCCGATCCCCTCGAACTGATCGAGCCTGATCAACCCCGTGAGCGCCGACGTTCGCACACGAGCAGAGCGAGCCGGGAGCAGCGGCCGCAGGGGTTCGGGGTTGCGTTGCGACAAGGCTTGTTCTGCAAGAGTTTCTGCACAGCGCTCTTGCAACTGGTCGTCGAACCTGCCAGTCGCGATCGCCGACAGTTGCCGCACCGGAAGACGCCGTTCGCTCATCAGCGCCTGTCCCGCCCATCGGGCAGACCGCCCGTCCGATCTGGCGAGGATCGCCAGGAGATCGTCGTCGGCACTCTCACCCAGTGCGGCGAGAATCAGGTCGAGCGTCGGAGCCGCATGCGCCCGGTGCTGCAGGCGACAGGCGACGGTGAGCATCGCGGCGAACGTCTCGTGATCGCTTGCGGCGATGAGCCGGGGCAGCAGTGCAGTGGCGAGCGCCCGGATCTGCGGGACATGATCGACCGCGCGCAGGAGCACCAACGGGTAGAGCACCGGATGCTCGCTCACCCCCGGATGCTGTAGTACCTCAGCTCGCCGGAATCCGTCTCCCGAGGCCAGAGCCAGCGCGAACCCCAGCGGCGTTTCGGGGATGGGTGCGCCGACTCTGGCGAGGTCGGTGCCGTGGCGGCGGAATCTGGTCCAGTTGCGGATCGCCGGATCGAATTCCAGCCAGACCCGGGGACCTGGGCCGAGCAGCTCCGCAAGCGCGGCCTCGGCTTCGCCCTCGTCAGCGGCGGCCTCGAAACACCGGGCCAGTCGGGATGCCGCGAAGGCGGAGGACACTCCGTCAAGGCCGTCGCGAAACGGCAGAAGCGTGATGGATGCCTTTCGACCGGGTCGGGGCCGATCCATCGCCGCGGGCCAACCCGAGGCCGGCACCCGGCCGCGCGTCAGCCTTCCGCCCAGGGCCACCAGGAGGGCCACCACGATCATCAACATCAGGTGGAAGCCCGAAACCAGACCCGACCCGCCGAGCCCCACAGCGACCGCCACGATCAGAACCGCGACGGTGAGCAGGACCAAGCTGATCAGGACAGCGCCGACAACCCGTGATTTCATAACGGTTGGCAGTCTCGCCTTCACTGATAGTAGGTATCGGCGGGATCGTTCACTGAGGCATTCCGACGAGGTGACCAGTACGGAAGATCAGCAGGCGCCCTCCGAGGTGCAAGAGCGCCATACCGGTAAATATTAGTCTCCACCGCCACCGTGCCACTGTCGAGAACTGCGTCCGGTAGGCGAGCCACGCGGCACGCCGACCTGAGACAGCGGGCGCTCGCCGAACAGGGCTAACTTCTGACGAATGGCGAGGGCGACCCATGCCAGAAGGAACCGATATCTCACCAACTCAGTGGTCAAGGTGTTCCTGGTCCCAGGATCACAGGATAGTGCGGGACTGCTTGGTGTCAAGAATTTCCAGTCCATGCCGGGCCCAATAACGCAGCATCTCGTCCGAAGATGCCAACTGCTCCTTCAATATCGGGATCGCTCCCGCGGTCTTCGCGCTGGCGATCAGCTCAAGCAGCCAACGACGAAGGCCGAGATCACGATCTTCTGCGCCGAACTCCTCTACGAGGGCAGCAATATTCTCACCTGCCAGCGACAGCAGGTTCGCGAACCCTTCCTCTTGATTCTGCGGGTCGCCGCTCTGCATGAGCCCCATTGCATCACTGAACGATGAGATCGAGCATCACTCATTCAAAGATCTAAAATCTTGGACAACTTCGTATTCGAAGGCCAGAATTTCGCAATTATCACACCGCCCGGCTCATCGCTCAAGATTCAATTCAAGTTGCTTCACAAGATCATACATGTCAATGTATCGCATGCGAAGATTCTCTCTCATACCGATTAGAACGGAATAGTAATTCAAGGCCGCCCGATTGACTTCCCGCAGAAACTCTCCTTCATCAACAACGATCCCGGAATTCTTAACCCCTTCCCTTTCCGCAATGACAAGAAGTCCATGCGAGACTTTACGCATAGAAATGCTATATGCCCAGTCGAAAATTCCATCAAGGCCAGACGCACCGTTCCTCAGGTACCGATCCTCCATCAATAGCACCTGATCCCAGAGAACATCAATTGTACAGGTGAATCTAGAATCTACAATTTCCTTCCCTTCAACCGTGATACCAATGGAACCCTGATGCCCTGGGTAGTCGTCGGGTATTTTGGCCAGGTCTGCAAGCGAGACCTGAGATCCCTTCTTGCTAAGGAAGAATGTCTGAACGGAAAATTCGCTCAATGATCCTCACTTACCTCGACGCCCCAGGCCACAGTTCACTTCATGTAGAACTGGGAAATTGTGAATCCATACCTGGAACTTCTTTGAATCGACACGATAAATGTGTTGCCGCCGATCGTGGTCGGCGGCAACTGAAACTTCCCGTACCCTCCCAAGCGGCTAATGTACCCACGATTCTGCGCGAGCACGGATCCGATGATGCTCTTAATCTGGCCAACACTCGTACCTCCCGGAAGAAAGCTCTGGATAGCCTTTGGACCGCCAGCATAGTAGCTCGGATGGTGCCTCTGAAGAAAATGTTTCATTACATTCCAGTTCAGAGTGTAATTGTCACCCGCAACCCTATATGTACGATTCACCCAGCTCTTTGCGAGCTCACTCAATGAACAGTTGTGAACCAGGGTATCAGTGACCCCGTCCGTCACAAAGTACGTATGCGATCCATCAACTGCGAGGTTCCTGGCTTCGGTCTCCTCACTACGTTCCTCAAGGGATACAATTCGGGTCCAGGTTCCATCGCTGGATTGCAGCCAAGATCCGACTTCCAGATCTCTCGCCGCTATCCACTTCGCAGCATCGTCGGCGGATGGTGCTGATTCAGGCGCTGCAGCCCAGAACGAGTGACCGGCAGTCGCCTCGATCTCCTCACCATCAGGCTCCTCCGCAGGCGCTCCAAGAACGATCGAGATGAGGTCCCGATCGGTTTCTTGGGTGACCGTCGTTTCCTCAACCTCGGCAGCTTCGATTTTGCCGGTGGTCGGGTCCGCTGCGAGAACATATTCTCCTTCAGCCACGGCCTCGATTGGCTTGTATGTTCCGTCTGCCATGACGACAGAAGTTCCAGGAACGAAGCTGTTACATGATGTGGCCCCTGCTGAACTGGTGTTTGATGTTCTTCCTGGACCGGAGGGCGCTGAGCCGTCGGGGAGGAGGTCGTCGGCTACTGAGCCAGTAGCGGGGGCGGCAAGCCGGGAAAGCGCCCACCCAACGCCCCAACCGGCCACACCCCAAAGTGCTCCGACCAGGCTGTCGTGGATGACTTGGTCGGTGTCGTTACCGTTCCAGGCCGACGTAACGCCGCCAGCGATGGCTCCGGCTCCGGCGGCGCAGAGGAGGCCGCCGATGCCGAGGGTGGCGACGCCGATGGCCGCGCAACCGGCGATGACGGCTGCACCGGCGAGGATGCCGCCGATCTCGGCGTTGTATTCACCGTTCCAGACGTCGACGGCGAAGTCGCTGGTGGCGTCCCATGCGGCTCCGGCGGCGTCCTTGACCGATCCCCAGGCATCGCCGGCCGCCTCCCCGATGTCGTCCAGGCCCCAGAACATGCCGGTGGAGTCGGAGAGGCCGATGGGGTTGTTGGCGGCGTAGACGTATCCGGTGAGCTGCTGCTTGTCGTTGGCGACCAGGAGGGGGTCGACTTCGATAAAGCGGCCGAACTGGGGGTCGTAGGTGCGGGCGCCCATTTGGAGGAGCCCGGTGGGGTCTTCGGTGGCGCCGACGTAGCCTTGCTGGCCGAACCATTCACCGTTGCGTTCGCCTCGGGTCAGGCCGAAGGGGTCGAAGTAGCGGACGTTCTCGCCGGAATGCGAGACGGCGTTGACGGAGTGGGTCGCGGTGCCGTGGGGGTCGGCGCCGACCCAGCGCCACAGGTCCATCGAGTTGCCCTTGCAGGCGGCGATCACGGCCCCGGCGTGCTGGATGTAACGAGTGGTGTCAAGGGTGCCGGCTTCCTTGTCCCAGACGATCTCGGTGTCGGGGAGGTAGAGCGTGGCGGTGTCGCCGTCATCGCGGATGACGCGGGCGCCGTCGGCGTCGTAGACCATGCGGGTTTGCAGGTCGCCGTTGCTGGTGGAGGTGTTGTGGCCTTCGGTGTTCCATTCGAAGGTGGTGAGACTGCCGCCGACATCGCGTGAGAGCAGGTTCCCGGCCGCGTCGTAGGTGAAGTACGACATCGTGCCGCCTTCGGAAGCGACCTGGGTGGGGGCGTGCGACTTAGCGCTGCCTGGCGTGGGGTAGGTGTAGGTGCGGGTCTCGCCACCGTTGCCGGTGAGCAGAAGGGAATCGGTCGAGCGGTTGCCGGACGCGTCGTACGTGTAGGTGTTGTGGTACATCGCCGGGCCGCCAAGCGTGGCCTGGTCACCGGTGGCGGTGCAGGCCGCGTCGCCTTCTTGTGCCCAGGCTTCGGTGATGCGCTGCTGGCCGTCGTAGTTGAAGCATTGGGTTTCCCACCGGTTCGCGTCGTCGGCGGGGAGGTCGGCGACGGACTGGATGTTGCCGGCGTCGTCGTAGGTGTAGTGGAGGTCGGCGACGGTGGGGTCGGTGGTCTGGTGGTCGAAGGTGAACCGTTCGAGGCGTCGGGTGGTCTCCTCGTAGTCGTAGCCCTGGTAGGCGAACTTGTTGTTGTAGCTGGAGTTCAGGCGTCGGGTCTGGATCTCCCCGTAGGGGGTGTAGGTGGCGTCGTCGACGACGGCGACGGCGTCGCCGTCGATTTCGGACAGGAGCGAAGTCTGGTTGCCGACCTCGTCGTAGTAGTAGAAGAGATCCTGGGTGCCGATCCCACCGGCCGGGGAGTAGCCGCGGGCGAGGAGCTGCCCGTTGTCGTGATAGGCCTGGGAGACGTAGTAGTACCCGGCGAGGCCGCCTTCGGCGTCAGGGATGGCGATCTCGGTCTCGCCGACGCGTCCGCCTTCGTCGTAGTAGGTGACGGTCTCGGTGTAGACGTCGTCGCCTAGGTGCCGGTTCGATGCGGCAAGGAGGCCGATGCCGCCTTCGGCGGTGTCGTAACTCCAGGACGCCAGAAGGGTCCCGGTGCCGTCGCGGCGCTCGGTCAGGCGGCCGAGGTCGTCGTAGGTGAGCTCGATGGTGAGCTCGCCGGAGGCCTGCTGGCCGGTCTCCTCTCTCGCGTCGTCGATCGCGGTGATCTGGCCGGCGTCGTTGTACTCGACCAGAGTGGTGCCGGAGTCGGGGTGGGTCGAGGCGACGGTGCGGCCTTGCAGGTCGTAGGTCCAGGACCAAGTGTTGCCGACGCCGTCGGTGATCTCGGTGATCTTCCCGAGGGGGTCATAGTCGTAGACGAGGGTGTCATATCCCCCGGTGGGGGTGCCGGTATGGAAGGTGCGGAACTCGGCGGTGCGCTCGAACGCGTCCTCGATCGTCGCTGTCGCGGCGCCGCCCTCGGGCGGGGTGACGGTGATCTGGTAGCCCTCAGTGGAACCGCCGTAGGCGGTGGTGGTGCGCCACAGCTCCTCCTGCCCGCGGAACTGCGCCTGGACGGTGGGGCGTCCGGCCGCGTCGTAAGTGATCTCGACCCGGTTGGAGGAGGCGCCGCGCTCGACCACAGCGAGTGTCGTGGACGCAGCCTGGTTGTTGTAGTCAGGTCCGCGGGTCTCCTCGATGCGGCCGTGGGTGTCGTACCGGTTGAGGGTGAGCAGGCGGCCGTTCTCGATGGTGTCGGTCTGTGTCTGGAGCGGCCGCAGCAGCGAGTCGTAGAGCTCGATGGTGGTGATGTAGTTCCCGTTAGGGCCAAGCTCTTCGGTGGTGACGGTCGAAGGCGCGGTGGCCGAGACGTTGTAGGCGAACGTGCGTGAAGCGGTCTCGGAGGCACGGGTGCGGCCGGGTTCCCACACACTGGTGGTGCGCCCGAGCGCGTCGTAGGCGATCTCGGTGACGCGCTGATTCGGGTCAGTGATCTTCGTTTCGACACCCCAAGCGGGGTCGAGGAGGGTGACGGTGGCGTGCCCGGCGTCATTGCTGGTGGTCTTCTGCGTGACCGGCCCCGCGCCGCTCGGGGTGTAGGCGGTCGTGGTGGATCGGCCAGCGGGGTCAACGGTTTCGGTGACGCGACCGATCGCGTCATAGGTGTTGACGGTCGTGTCGACGTAGCGGGCGGTGCCGCCTGCGGGCCAGGAGTCGAGGACGGCCGAGCGGGTCAGCAGGCCGTCGGTAGGGTCGTCATCGAGGCCGGTGTGGTGGTCGTAGTAGTACCGGTTGGCGGTGAGGATGTCGCCGGGACCGCTCGTAGTGGCGTCGCAGACGTGGTCGACGGTCTCATCGCGCGAGGGCAGGCTGTAGATGTTCGCGGTGGCCGCGTCGGTGTACCAGGTGCGCGTGCACATCTCGTCGCCGGTCTTGGCGGTGTCGCCGTGGACACTGACGGCGGTCGGTCGGCCGATGGAGTCGTAAGTGGTGTCGGTGCGGGTGCGCTGCCAAGTGTCGCTGGTAAGCCAGCGGCGGGTGTCCTCTCGGGAGGGTCCGGTGCGCCATGCCTCATAGGAACCGCCATCGTGGTCCTGGCTGGCGGCCATGGAGGTCCAGTAGCGGGTCACGGCGCCTTGGATGATCTGGGTGCCGTTGTAAGTCACCTCCTCGAACACCTCGCCCGAGAGCGCTTCATGGTCGGTGACAGCAATGCCGTCGAGACTGGTGAGGATGACGTCACGCTCGGCACCATCGGGCAGCGGCTGGGCGTCGAGGCCGCGGTAGAACCGGGTGGCGGTCACCGTTTGCGGGCCCGCATCGGGATCGCCGAGACGCGTGGTCACTTGGGCGAAGCCGCGCCACTGGTTATAGGTGCGCTCCGGTTTGCGGGTGTGGGCGGAGTCGTCCCACGCCCACAAGACTCCCGTGCTGGAACCGGTGGTCGCGTACTCGTAGAAGGTCGACACTGAGGGCGTCTGGGCGATGGGGTCGGTCTGGGTAACCTCGGTGACGACGTACTTATGGAACCAGTCCTCGACGGTCTCGGCCTGCCCGCGCGGTTTGGACAGGACCGGGAAGCACCGGTGCGTGTTCTCGGTTTTCGAGGGGAGCGTGGCGCAGTCTGGCTCGGAGTAGCCGATGGAGATCACCGCGCCGGTCTCGGTCTTGATCGAGGACATCCGCCAGCGCCACAGCTGTATCCGGTCGGCAGCCTCGACACGGTTGGCGAGGGCGTAACCCCCGAACTCGACCTTGGGCAAGGCGATGTCGGTGCCGGTCTTGCCAGTCTGCTGAATCGATTTGAGCCACAGGACGACTTGGTTCTCCGACCCGTAGGTCTTGAACTCGTAGTCCAGGCTCCACCGATCGACGTCCCGCCAGGTCGAACCGTTACGCACCTGCGTGGTGATGCTAGTCAAGCGCTTGGTGTCGAAGAACACCGGGGAGAACTGGGTGGTGCAGGGCGCTTCGGCACAGTGCAAGTCCCATGGCGTTTCGGGCCAGGCCGTCTCGATCGGCTCGTTCTCGGCGTTATAGCAGTCGCCTTGGCATCGGTCGGTAACGGTGAAGACGACCTTCCCGGTCGCGGCAACCGAGGCGTCGCCCTCGCGCAGGCCGTACTCGATGGTGGAAAGGTAGGCTTCGCGGCCGTAGGCGGTGCGGTTGTCCTCATCGCCGGCGGCGCCGTAGGCACCGGTCTTCGTGGTGTAGGTGTAGCGGGCCATGTTCCCGGTGGTGTCGACGGCCTTGTCGATGAGCCACCGGTAGGTCTGGGCGCAGCCTGAGTCCTTGAACTCGCTTGCGTGACAGGGTTCGCCGGTGTGGTTGCCGAACACGGGAACCGTCAGTCGCGAGCCGGTGGTGGAGCCAAAGGTGTAGGCGCTGCCGTCTTCGGTGATGATCTTCCAGTACTCGCTGGTCGCCGACGAGCCGGTGGCGGTCGCGCCGAGCGGCTCGACCTTCCACGCCTGGCCGGAATCGACATACCAGGTGCCGGAGTCGTCATCTTTCAGGAGCGTGGCGTTGACGCCGTTGAGGGAGACGGTGATGTGGTCAGACTCGGCGTCCCAGCACTGGTCCGCGGTGAAGTCGTTCTCGCCGTTGTTCGCGCCCGAACCGGTGTCGTCGTAGCAGGCGGTGTAGGTGCGTTCGATATACCCGGGCTCGTACGTCCAGCCGTCGCCGACCCAGGAGGCCTGGTTGTTCTTGCCGGAGGTGCGCCCGTCGTGCAGTGCCGAGTTGTACGCGAGGGTGATCTCAGGGATCGGGCCTTCGGCTGGCGGCACGCTGATCGGCACGGAGTAGGTGAACGCACCGGTGTTCGAGCCGGCCTCCCACGACCCGATGGACTCCAGTTTCGTCGCGGAGAAGTCCCCGGTCGAGGTGTCGGCAGCCGTCGAAGCGACCGCCAGCACCATCGGCTCCGCAGCGGCCGCAGCCGCAAGACTGGTCTGTTCGAAGTCGATGCCGACGGTGTCGGCCTGTGTGTCGATGTCGGCCGCGATGTGCTCGGCATCGAGGCAGCCGTCAGCCTCGGGCGTGATCAGCGCGCATGCAGGCAGGCGCAGGACGCTCGCGCGCTCGTCCCAGCCGGGGCTGAAGGCCGCTTCGGCGTCACCGTAATCGACGTCGATTCGGGCGCCGGGCCCCGCCGCGGCGACCTCGACGGCGAATCCGCTGATGCCGAGTGCCGCTACCGTCTCATCTTTGACCGGTACCGCCTCCGCGCCACCGGTAGCTTCGACGATTAGCGCCGCAGCGACGTTCTCCGCGTCCTCGCCAGGGGTCCACTGCTGGTCTTCGGAGGGGTCAGCCCACTCCGTGTCTCCGGGTTCCCACTCCTCGGCAGCGACCGGTGCCTCGGCCTCAATCTCGGCCGTGGGCGAGCCGTATTCGGGCATGAGCGGCGCGACGGCGAGCAAACCTGCTCCGAGAGCGGCGATACCGGTCATCGCGATCGCGAAGCGTGATACCGCACGCGGTTCAAGTCGTCTGTCACGCAGCCAGGTGCCGTCCGAGGCCAGGGATGACCGAAGGCGAGTCATGGTCGAGAACTCCAAGTGCGACGAGGGGTGGGGGTTCAGCCGGTGGTGCGGGACAGGTCGCCGATGCGATCGGGATCGAGGGTGGAAGTCCATGCCTGGACACTGTCGATCCGCCCGTTGAAGGGTTGGACCAGGTTCCCGTTCAAACGTCCGTAGACGCCGAGGTAGAGCGGACCTGCCGCATCCCACGGGGTTGCGGTGCCAGTCCCGGTCGCAGAGGCGACGCCGTCGACGTACATGGTCATCGTCTTCGCCGGGATATTGACGACAACCGCAACGTGGTACCACTTACCGGTCTCGATGACCTGGCTGGACTGGAGGCTGTGCCAGGTCACGCTGGTGGCGGTATCGGCTGAGGGCATCGCGAACTGGAATCGACCCTCCCATGTGGTCTGGTCCGTCTGATAGTTCAGGTTGAACCCGACCTTCTCCTGGCCGCCCTGAGAAAGGATCGTCTGGTACTCCGGTGCGTCCGCATCCGCATTGACATAGACACGGGTGGCAATCGTGAACGACGCGTCGGTCGCCACCACCGGGCCAGCAGTCTGCGCCCAGCCAGCGGCTCCCAGGAACTCCAAAGCGCTGTTGCCGCGGTTGGAAGCGCTGCGCCCCCATTTGTAGTCGGTGT
Source organism: Glycomyces harbinensis (assembly GCF_900101745.1). Classification (GTDB taxonomy): domain Bacteria; phylum Actinomycetota; class Actinomycetes; order Mycobacteriales; family Micromonosporaceae; genus Glycomyces; species Glycomyces harbinensis. Next base: position 86,198 of record NZ_FNAD01000002.1, read on the forward strand.
TGAGCGCACCGGTGACGGTCAGATCGTGGCCCTGTTGGAGGTCGGCCAGGCTCCGGTAGTCAAGCGTCCAGTTTCCTTCGCGTTCGACGGCAGGGTTGCCGCCGTAGACGCCAGTCGCTTCCTCGGCCGTCAAAGCGCCGCGCCACAGTTGCACCCGAGAAATGGTGCCGTTGAAGAGCCCGCCACCGGCCACGCCACTCTGGGTGCCGCGGCAGCCGATGTTGAGCTTCCCGGTGCCTTGCCACGGTTCGAAGGTAAGTGTCCGGGTCGCATCCAATACCCCGTTGATGTAAAGGCTCGCCGTCGAAGAAGCGGCGTCATACACTGCAAGGAGATGCGTCCACTCGTTCAGTGTCGCCGTTGTTGTGGCGGTGACGTTTTGGGCGCCGGTTCCAGTGGGACCGGTGCCGAGGCTTAGGCCCCACTTCCCGTCGGTCCACATCCGCAGCTTGAACTTGTAGTATTCACCGCCATGTTCGGCGACGACGGTCTGCTCACTCGTCGCGTTGACCGCATCGGGTTTGACCCAAGCCCCGATCGAGAAGGAACCTTCGGAAAGGCTCGCAACTGAGTCGCCTGCGGTCACGCAGGCAGCACCGTCAAGGTCGGCCGCAGATGCGGTTCGTCCCCATTGGTCTTCGACCCAGGTCGCGCCGGTCTCCGGGACGGTCATGTGGTTGGCCTGCATCGAGGTGTCGATGCCGTTCTCGCGCAGAAGCCATTCACCGGCGAGCCCTGCCGGGAGGTCTCCGGCCATCACGGTCTGGACCTGATCCCCGGTAATGAGGCCGGTCCAGATCGCGACGTGCTGGACGGCGCCGATGAAATACCCGGACTGCTTGTACGGACTGGTGGAACCCGAGCAGCCGATGTTGATCGGTCCGGTCGCGTTCCACGCTTCGTGAGTGAACGACCGCGTCGCTTCAAGGACGCCGTTGGCCCACAGCTGGATCACCTTCGCCCCCGGGTCGACCGTCACCGCCAGGTGCGTCCACTCCCCCACGACCGGGTCGGTCGTGGACGCCGCGCGGGTGACGTTGTTGCCGTTGCCGTCGTCGGCGTGGGTGAGCATCAGGTCCCACTCGGCCGAGGTGCCGCGGTAGCGCAGTGCGAACCCGGTGCCTTTGGCGCCTGATTGGGAGAAGATCGTGCGGATGTTGGTGTCGGCCTGGTCGAGCCGGACCCAGGCGGCCACGGTGTACTGGGCGCTGGTGTTCACTGCCGGTCCGGCAGTGGAGACGCAGTCCGCGCCGCCGAACAGCATCGCCTGCCCTGGGGGCGCCTGACCATCCGAGTCGACCCAGCCCGAGGTGCGGCCGAGCCCGAGGTCCAGGTTCGCAGCACCGCCGTTGAGGTCGACGGCGCTGACGTCATCGAACCCGTCGCCGTCGAGCCGCCAGGCCGCGACCGGCTGGAGTCCGGAGTTCAATGGCGCATAGAAGTCCGCCTGCGTGAATTGGGAGGCGTTGCCGGCCGTGTCGAAGGCTTTCACCCACAACCACACCCGGCCGCCCTCGGCGGGCGCAGTGACCTCGATGGTCGCCGTCCCTCCGGTCGCCGTAACCGGGGCTCCCAGTGCCTCGGTTCCCACCCCGTAGGCGAACGACGCGAGTCCCGAATGCGTATCCGTAGCCGTCAGTTTGAACGTGACGGTGTCGCCGGCCTGCGGATCGGCGGGGCTGATCAATTCAACCTTCGGCGGGGTCGGCGCCGTGGTGTCGACACGGAAATAGCACCAGGAGCTGAAAGCGCTGTCGGTTCCGTTCTTATAGTCGTCCAGGGAGGCCATCCGCCACCGGTACTCACCGGTCCCGAGCGCGTACTGCTTCGGGACCGTCCAGGGGATGCGGATGTTGTCGGTCTGGTTCCGACTGGTAGCCCAGGTGAGGATGTTCGCGTTCGAGCCGTTGCGACGCACCTCGAACTTCGCGCCAGTCTTGCCGTCCGCATCATGCGGGACACCCGACAAGAGCGGTTGGACCTCCGACGTCCACGAGGCGGCCGTCCAACCGGAGGTGACGCAGCTTTGCCGGTTAGTCTGCAGGCTGGTCGGCACCGTGGCGGCCCGGTTGTAAGTGACCTGCAGTTCGACCGATTTGATGTCGATGCGCCGCCATGAGTACGGGTCACCCTCATCGGAGGCGCGGACCATGAACGACATCCAGTCCCGGCCCGCAGTCACATTCTCCTGCAGCTCGGTCTTGATGTCCGAGCCGTCGAAGTTGACGTCGCGGTCGGGGTAGTCGGTGGCACAACCCGTCGTGTTCGACGACGCCACGGACTTCGTCTGCAGGTGCTCCGGTTTCGGATCTGAGCTGGTGATCGAGTTCCAGTGCGTGCCGTTCGACAGTTTCCGGTTCACCTCCCACAGCTCCATGCTGGTGGAGCCGCAGCTGCCGGTGTGGGTCTGAGTCATGGCGACCTTCGCGGTCAAGATGTCGCGGTCTTCGAGGTCGCCGATGCCGAACCGGACCACCGACCGCCACAGGCCGCAGGCATCCGGTGCGCAGCTGGACCACCAGTTGAGGCCGACCCGCATGCCGCCGGAGCGGGGCCAGTCCTTGTCGTTCGTCCACGACGAGCTCGGACGGGACTCGAAGATGTTCGCCCACGCCTGCCGTTTGCCCACAAACGGCGGGTCGATGGTGATCGGGAACTGCGCATCTTCGCTGGCGAGGAGCGCCGCATCCGGGATCACGGTGAGCGTGGTCGAACTCAGGTCGACTTCGACCGGGGCGTACAGGCCCGGCATCGTGTCATCCTCGCCGAGAACCGTGTCGGGGACCTCCTCCTCGGCTGCGGCGAAGGATTCCGCCACGGGCGCCTCGGCCGCCGGGTCGGGGACCACCGAGGCGTCCCACATGTACGCCGCAGGCGCCGAGAACACGACCTCCCCGGCGGTGTCAGTCGCGGTGATCTCACCGGTCGCCGCATCCTGCGCGACCGTCAGGCCCTCGGATTCGATGCCCAGCTCGATCGACGCAAGTTCGGGGTTCTGGGCCGCTTCGGCGGTTTTGACGACGAGCGCGTATGTGAACCCGTCCGCACTCGACGACACCTGCAGATCGACACCTGACAGAACTTCGGCAAAGGTCGCCGTGTCACCGTCGATGACGGGGGCCGGCAGTTCGGTCGGCCACGACAGGGCGATCGAGCCGCCCTCAGGAGAGGTCGCAGTCACGAACGGGTCCGTCCCGCCTGAGGAGACGGCGATGTCGGAGACCGCCGCGGTAGTGGTGATCGCACCGTCGGCCGTTTCGGTGAAGGTCGTGTCGACTTCAGTCCAGGCGCCTTCAGCGTCCGGTGCCCAGGCCGGGACCGCGCCGGCCTCAGCGGTCAGCGTCCCTTCAGGGTTGGCGACCACGCGGGTGCTGTAGTCCTGCAGCCCGGTGACGACGACGCCCATACCGCACGCCTCGGCCAGCAGCAGCGCCCCGCCCTCGGTCTCAGCCTCCAGCGTGTCCACTGCCGGGTCGAGCCCGGTGATATCGAACGGGCAGGTCAAGGTCGTCACCGAAACCTCCTCGATCGCATCAAGGGTGGAGTCGACCCCGAACGAGCACCAGGTGGTGTACCGGTTCGTCGCCTGGTCCGAGGTCGTCGTCCGCGCCCGCACCTCATAGGTGCCATCCGGCAACGGCGTCTCCACCTGCCAGCTGTAGGCCTGGCCGGACACCGCCGGCGAAGCACTGACATGCTGCGCCACAGTCGCACCGGACGCATCGCGGACCTCGAAGCCCGCCGTCGAGGCCGCATCCGAGAAGTGCGGCACCGCCGACAGCGTCGGCTGCGAACCGGTCACCCGCGCGCCTTCCGGAGCGAGGCAGTTGATGCCGTCCATCGTCAAGTCCGAGGGCACCGCCATCGTGGGCACATATGAGATCGTCAGGTGCGCCGTCGCCACGTCGGCACGGAACCACTGCTCCCGGTTCGCCTCATCCGAGGCCCGCAATCCAAGCGTGATCGACTGGTACGGCTCATTGGCGTGCCGGTTGACGTGATAGGTCAAGTCATCCGAGTCGAAGGCGACCGAACGCACCGGATAAGCCTCCGAGCAACCTCCCGAGCCATTGGCACTTTGGACGGTTTGCATGTCAAGCGGAGCGCCGTGCAACCAGTTCCCCGCAGTCGAGTTCCACGACGTCGGCGTCGTGCCCTTGGTGACGATATTCGTCTGCCACAGCTCCAGCGGGTAGGAGTTGCAACCGCCGGTGTGCTTGATGTCGAGCGACATCACCGCCGAATTGACGGCGGCGTATTCGAGCGAGCGCAGGTCGAAGCGGATCATCGACCGCCACACGCCATAGCCCTCTTCCCCGGGTGCGGCCCAGCCGTTGAAGCCCATGCGCAGGCCGCCCGAGCGCGGCCACGCCGCGTCGTCCCACCAGGTCGTGTCGGCATAAGCGTCGCTGCCCACCGTCGCCCACGCCCAGTTCGTCGACTCGAACGACGGGTCGAGCACCACCGGGAACACCGTCTCCGGATCAGCCAGCATCGCCGCATCGGGCGTGATGGTCAACGCGTCGCCATCGAGCGCGAGCGCCATGTGCTCCACCCGGCCCGGATCCCCAGGGTCGGCGTCCGAACCGGTGTCAGACTGGGCGAGCGACTCGGCGAAGGACTGGGTCGGTCCGGCCGCCGGAACATCTGCCGAGGCCGGAACCGACGCGTCCCACATCAGCGCGTTCGACGCCGTCAGCACCGCTTCCCCAGTCGACGGATCGGTCGCAGTCAGCGCGCCACTGCTCGAGTCCTGCGTCACCTCAAGCGTCCCGCCGAGCACGACCTCGATCTGCTGCAATGCCGGATCCTGGGCTGCGTCAGCGGTCTTGACCTCAAGCCGATAGGCGAACCCGGTAGCACCGGTCTCGACCACGAGATCGACCCCCGCGATCACCTCGGCATACCGGGCCTGCGGCCCCCCCAAGACCGGAGCCGGGAGCGCTTCGGGCCACCACAAGTCCAGCGTCTCTCCGGACTCGGTCGTCAAGCTCGCCAGCGGCTGCGCGTCACCTCCCGAAGACACCACGAGACTCCCCGGGACCGCGGCCGCCTCGACCAGACCCTCATCGCCGAACACTAGTTCGGGATTGATGTCGATCCACGCCCCGCCGTCGTCGGTGGTCCACTGCGGAGACGCGTACACCTCGGCCGTGATCGACCCATCGGTCTCGGCCGTGAACTTGGCCGCCTCGCTCCGCAGCGAATCGACCTCCACAGGGTGATCGCAAGCAGCCGCCAGATCCAGCGCCTCAGCTTCGGAACCGACGATGAAACCGGCCTCGTCGACACCACTGCAATCCGGTGCGATCTCGGCGGCAGCGGTCTCCACCAGCAGCATCGAACTGACCAGGGCCGACGCAACAGACAAGACTCCAGCGCGCTGCGCAACCCGCTTCAGATCACGCGTTGCAGGCACGATGAGGGGAGCGTGGGGATTATGTGGCATGGGTGATACCGAATTCAGTTAGTCAACTGGGGGAGGCAGTTCTGAGCGTTCAACTCAGAACCGAGCGTGACACTATCCATCCTCGATCGGACTGTCAACAAGCGACCACAACCGGTTAATACCGCAATATGGACAATCCATACAGACGAGTCCGAATCCCGCGCCGCCCCACTGCCCGAAATCATCGAACCGAAAACCCGTTCCCGCAGCAGAGGCAGCCCGCGTCGACCGACCTACTCGAAAACTGTGATTCACGACACTCTAGCACAGTTGAGTGCTCTCAACCAACGTGGAGGGTGCTTGGAGTCCAGCCACCACGTTGGCCCGCGCCAGGATGCACTCCTCGTCTCGCAGGATCTGTCAATCTTCCGGAGGCAGCCGCCTCGGCCTTGCCAATAACCATTCACTTGGAGTGCCGGTAATCCTCGTTTATGGGCAGAATGAAGCACGAGCCAGTCATCGTCGGGGCCAGTGGCGCGAGCCAATCGACGTATGGTGCATTGCCACAGCCCGCCGATAGCGCTCGAGATGGCCGCTGAAATGAGGACGCTGCAGAGCGCGTAAAGGGTCGGCAGTTGATCGTTGCCTTCGCATGGGTCCGCGATTTACTGGTGATGGGAAGGAGCGATGTCGAGATGGCTGAGGTCAGGCCACTGGCGTATGGGGTCCTCGAGCCAGGAATGGATTTCGAGTGAGCGCAGGTACCCATCGCGGGTGAAGAGGATGACGCCGGCGTATACGTCGTCGTTGTCGATGTAGTTGCCGTCGACCAGTGGCCGGCCCTCATGCGCAGGCGCGGGATCGTACTGGGTCTTGTCGACCCAGAGGTCGACCGAGACCCAACGCAGTCGTCTGCACCTGAGTGCGTGCACCCTCCCGCAACTCGGATACAGCAGAGCGTCAAGTGGGGGCTCGTGTCTGCGTTCGAATCGGTACTGTGGCCTGGTGGACGAACTCAGCACGTTCGCAACACCCCCGGTCCCCCTTGATACGGCAGTTCCCAGACTGCCTTCGGAAGCGGGCCTGTACGCATGGTGGGCCCCGGTCTCCTCCTCGAAACCAAGGGCTACCAGACTCAGCGGACCGACCGGGTCATGCTCATACCGAGCGATGAGGTGCGCCTGACCGAATGGATGCACCATCACCTGCAGTTGAACTGGATCACCGAAACCAGTCGAGACACGACTGATCGCCGCCTTGCAGCCGCCACTCAACACCCACGGCGCCGCACCCGGACCCGCAGCCGACACCATCAATAGAGCACGATCGGCCTTCCGGCGCAGCGCGTCCACCCCGGCCGACGAGACTCCGTGACGGCGCGAGGATCCAGAGTGTGATCAGAGCCACGCGGGAAGTCGAGAGCGGTCTCGATCCCGCGACCAGCGAGTTTCCGAAACGGCCCTTCCGTCACGGAGGCTCCAAGACGAAAGTCGCTCCTGCTATTGCCAAGCAATGGCCGCGAGGATATCCAGGAGGAATGCCTACCTCCTCGCTCGGACCCTGGATCGACATCGCCCTCGCGCTACCTGCACTAGTAACCGCCTTCACCGCAACGCTCGCATTGCGAGGAGTCCCCGCCGAGCACCGCGCCGAGATCAGCCGCGCTCTCGTCGTGTTCGCCCTCGCCCTCTTGGCCCGGCGACAACATCGGCGCTGTGCTCATGCCGTGGACCCGGACTAGAGCCCGCGGGGAAGTCTTCGATACCGGGACGACTGTGCGGCGCGATTGGGGCACAACGACAGACCGGCTTACCCGCTCGGCTCACTCGGAGCGGTATCCGGAGGTTCACTATTGCGCACCATGCGGAGATCGGCCATATACTGACCGCACCCTCAACCCCAAAACTGGAAAGCCCCACTGCGCCCATGACACCGTCCCTGCTCCGTCCGGATCGCACATGAGGTACATCGCCGAACACGCGCTCCCCGTGGGTCTGACCCTCACCGGCGCATGCATCGCGCTGGCGCTCGTGCGGTTCTACTTCTCCCCGCGGGAGTCGAAAAAGTTCGTCGCCAACGTCCTGGCGCTCGCGTTCCTGTTCCTCGCCACCACCGTCTGGTTCGCAGCGAACCGCGACTACATCGTCGAACACGACACCGGCTTCGTGGACCTCTTCAGCGAGGAGCCTCGGTCCTCGCTGCCGACCGAAACCGGCATCAGCGAATGGAAGGCCGCTTTCAGCGGCTTCACACTGACCTGGCCCGAGGATGAGACGCTTGCAACCGAGCGGCCGCGCGACCTGATCAGCTTCGGCCCCGACATCGACGGTTACTATGCCGGCCAAGGCAGGCAGGAAGGCGCGTCCCTGTTCGCCGCCGTCGGATTCGAAGGCGGCGAGGTCGCTTGGTTCACCTGCCACGCGCTGGGGGTACGCACCAGCACTGCCGAGGACTTCCTCAACACCTGCTGGGCCGCGGCCGCGATCATCGGCGCCGACCAAGCGGCAGGTGCCGAACGTTTCGCATGGGCTCTCGAGCTGACTGGAGAAGACTCGGGCGGAGGGCTCGTCCAGGTCCTTGAAACCGTCTGCCCGGCACACCTGACTGCGACCTCGCTGAGCTCGACCGAGACCTACCTCAACATGCAATTCAGCATCACACCCGCGCCAGACTGCTGAGGAACTTCGACATGCCCTTCACCACGCCGCCCCGACCCGTCGACGTCGCCGCGTTCTGGCCCGAACTCGCGACGCTCGCCCGCACTGCAGTCCGTCTGCATCCGCGCCGGGGCGAGCCGACCGCCTACCAGTCCTCCATCGGCGGGCCACTGCTGTGGCCCGAAAGCGAGCCCTGGCCGACCTGCGATGGCGCGCACGAATGGGACGTACTCGCCACATTGGATGAAGTGGCGGCATATCGCCGCACCATAGCGAGGGCCTGGAGCCCCGACGGCGCAGGCCCGCCCCACTTCACCACCGAGGACCGGACCCTCCTCGACCTGCTCAACGAAATTCAAAGCGATCGCACCAGGCGGACCGGACTCCAGGCCGAACCGGCAGCACTCCTTCCCGTTGCGCAGCTGTTCACACGCGACGTCCCCGGACTGCCGCTGGGCAACCGGTTCGACCTCCTCCAAGTGCTGTGGTGCCCCTACGACCACGCGGAGGAGTACCAGCCCGCGGTCCACCTGCGCTGGCGCAACACTGCCGATCAGCCCATGACTGCCGCGCTCCCGCCGGCAGACACCCTCGTGGGCTTCGCCGACTACGTTCCGAACCCCTGCACGGTAGCCCCGGAGCCAGTCACCGAATACCCCGACTTCGGTCTCCTCCCGCCTGACCTTGCCGGCCGCATCGAGGCGCATGAGCGTGTCACCGACGACTTCGGGTATCGCGAACTCGCACTGGCGCCGGGATGGAAGGCGAACGGCCACGGCACCATGTGGATGCTGATCGACGCCTTCGACGTGCGCTGCGAATGCGGCGCCGAAGCGAAACCGCTGTTGACCGCTGCAACTCGCAGATGGGGCTCGTCGAACCCCCTTTGGATGCCCCTTGAGGACGGCGATCGCGTGGAGGACGCTGTCGAGATCGTCATCGGCCGCGGCGCCGACCTCCAGATCTTCCACTGCGGCACCGACCCGGCCCACGCACCCGTGACCGTCATAGTCTGAGCTATGTGACGAACCCGGGTCATGTCACGGACCCGTACGTCCTGAACTCATCGGGAACGACTGGTTTGCGATTTCAGGAGACGTACGGCAGGGATGGCAACGAGCTAACCGCTGGCATTGAATGAAGCATCGCCCTCCCCTGCCCGTCCCCGACGTTGCCGGTCCCCCGTATTCGACGTCGATCAGCCCCGCTCACCTACCATTCGGCGCGATTCGAGACCGTCTTAACCGAACCCACGGCCGGGTCGATCGCCTCGGGATCGGGAGCGAGGTTCTGGGCTCGCAGTCGCTCGGTCTTGGCGATCCGGGTGAGAACCCCGGCAATGCGATGAGCATCGATGGTCTCGCGGCGCTCGCCGCGCACCCTGATCCTGCGGTCATGTCCTGACATCGCCCGACCGTAACCCCAGAGTCCTCACATTCCGAGGAAGCGACCGTGCCGTGTCGCCCCCTCAAACGGCCAGCAGCCGATAGATGCTCCGGCGGCTGATCCTGTACTCAGCAGCCAGCGCCTTCTTGCAGTAGCCGGCCCGGGCCGCGGTCAGTAGCCGCTGGTAGTCATCCTGGTCCAGGCGGTCGCGGATAGCGCGGGGCTGGCCGTTGCGGGAGGCAGCGGCCAGCTCGGAGACTTGCGGACCAGTCTGGTGTCGTTCCGGGGCCCCGGCCGCCAAAATGACGTCCCGTACGCGCACCAACCTGGCCGTGGCCTGCGGTGATGAGTTGGAGTAAGCAATGTTAAGGTCCACTAACCAAATAACCCGGACATTCAGACGGTTACGCCTCATTTCAAATGATCCACGCTAGGTTATGAGTGGTTATGCCCAATCTTCACGGACTCTCGAGCCGACGGCGCCCGTATTGCGGCAGTCGTGGTCGCTGTCGGCGAGTTCCTGCAGGAACTCGAGGAACGCAGCGATAGCGGCATCATTGTCCGGGAAGTAATACGGGATCGTCCCCGCCGCTTGGCACCGCTGGCAGTGCAGCGCATGGTGGGTCTCCTGGAAGACGAGAATGTCACCGTAATCGTGGCAGTACGTGTCGCCGCAGGAAGGCTCCTTCATGAGGAACCTCGTTAGCCGAGCGACGCCCTCTTCGAGCGAGAGCCTGCCGCCGAGGCATTCCTGAGCCACTTCCTTGGCGCGAGCGAAAGCAGCAGCGGGCCCAGAAGGGAACGCCCGCCCGAGCTCGGCGAAGACCTGCGGGACGAGCGCACAGATCTCAGAGCGGTCATCGCGCCGCAGACACGCGAGGTCGATCAAGGCCTGCGACATCAAACCCGCGCTCAGGGACTCAGCGGCAGCCAGAGGCACGTCCATCCAGGGATCGAAATCGTAGAAGTAGTCCTCGCAGGCTCGAGCCAACGCATCCATATGAGAACCATGCGCGATCGGTACTTCAACGTCAACTCGGTTCCCACCGTTCGCCACTCCCCCGCCCTCGCCCCTGCGGAACCAGGAGCGATCCAGGTCGGACCCGATCCGAATCCTCCCCGCCACCGATAAACATGCCAAATGGTGGCGGGCTATTGGACGGCAGCCGAGCACACCGACCTCAATTCACGACTGCGCCTGAGACTGTTGCCGTCTTGCGGTAGTGCCGCATCATCAGGACGTGCAACACCACAACGCCTACGGACTGGAGAACCAACAAGACCATGAAGAAAATGCCGGTCACTGCCATGGCCGCGAGGGCATACAGGATCAGCGCGATATAGGGGACGGAGTGCATCCGCTCTCCGAAGCCTCGACGGAGACGCGACTCCGCGCAGAACGCGGACGGGAGTACGACTAGGACGATTCCCAAAACGCTGCCAAATCCCGACAACACCAGCATGAGCACCACTTCGGGCATGTCAGGTCCGCCAGTAGCGAAGGCCAGCAGGGAGATCAACGGCAACGTGATGATCCCGGTATTCAGGACAGACCATGATACAAAGCGCTTCACAAACCTGCGGAACGGGAAGCGGGGGAGGGGAGCCGACATGGAACCTCCGACATCGGGGGCGCGGATTCACAAATTGAACAGGTTCAAAACTTCTGACTGAGCATAGCCCAAGACCGAACAGGTTCAACTCTTAACTCGGCAGAGCCGTGACCCACCCCCTCCACCACGGCCGCACACCGCGCCGGCTGGTCGCCGGCGGTCGAGCAGACCAGTGACCACCACCGCGACATCGCGCTCACCGACTTCGCGCCCAAGCCGCATGAGCGGCTCCGACACCGCCACCGGAAGGAGGCCACCCCGCACCCCACCCCTCGGTCCTGGCAACTCCCGTGGACTGTCTGACAATGACCGCGACATGACCGATCACAGCAAAGGACCGCTGCTGTTTCTCGACGTGGACGGGACCTTGATCCCGTTCGGACAGCACCAACAGCAAGCACCCCTCGATACCACATCAGACTCCTATCTTGCACGGCTCCACCCGCAGACCGGGGCTCGGCTCGCAGCACTACCCTGCCGCCTGGTATGGGCAACCACCTGGGAAAACGAAGCGAACACCGAGGTAGCGCCTCGGCTTGGGCTACCACCGCTGCAGGTGGTGCACTGGCCCGAGCCCACACCTGAAGGCGAACTCGAAGACCAGTGGTGCAACCTGCATTGGAAAACCCGCACCCTGGTCGCATGGGCAGCCGGGCGCCCGTTCGCCTGGGTCGACGACGAAATCACCAAAGCCGATGAGAACTGGGTCAACACACACCATCCCGGTCGCGCCCTCCTCCACCGCGTCGAAGCCGCTCAAGGAATCACCAACGCCGACCTGAAAACCATCCACGCATGGCTCAAGGCAACATGAATCGCGCCCGGCAGGCTCTCCTGCCGGGCGCGACCCGAACTCGGTTTGCAGTCACACGAGCCCACCGAATCTCCGACCCTGATCAGGCGGCCCGCAGTCCGTTGTCAGAAGAGCCCCGCACAGCCAGCATCCGATCGATACTGCGGCGACTGATCCCGTATTCAGCTGCCAGGCCCTTCTTGGATGTCCCGGCCCGGGCGGCCTCGACCAAGCGCCGGTACTCCTCCGGAGAGAAGCGGTCCCGGATAGCTCGAGGCTTGCCGTTGCGGCAGGCCAGCGCGAGTTGGGACAATTGAGGTACCGGTTCGCGCCAGTCGCGGGCCGTCACACCTGAGATCAGGTCCTGCACGCGGGCCAGCATGGACTTGACCTGGGATTTTGAGTTGTAGTAAGCAACCGAAAGGCCCACAACCGGATATATATACAGTGGATGGTGCGTGCGCACGCCCTACACAGCAGGGTTCTGGGAGCTGGGTCGCTTCAGTGTGAGGACCTTGGTGACGTGCCCGTCGTCTTCGGGTTTGTCGCGCACGTGCTCGAAGCCGAGCTTGGCCATGACCGCGAGCGAGCCGGTGTTCTGGTCGGCGACGGTGGCACCGACCTCGTCCAACCCGAGGGTCTCGAAGCCGTAGGCGCAGATCGCTGCGGCCAGTTCGGTGCCGAGGCCGCGGCCCCAGGCGTGCTCGGCGAGCATGTAGACGAACTCGTGGCCACCGGTCTCCTCGGACGGTTTGATCTCGCCATGGCCCACATAAGCGCCGTTCTCACGCACCGCCCACACGTCGAAGGCCCCGGTGGCGTAGACCTTGGTGAAGACGCGGCCGAACAGCGCCCGGTTCGCCTCCTCGGGTTCGGGGCCGTCGCCGACCCACCGTGCGACGCGCGGATCGCTGAAGAGCGCGACGAAGTCCTCCTCGTCTGCTTTCACGTACGGTTCGAGGACGAGGCGGTTGGTGAGCAGGGTCGGCGTCATGGCCGGAATGCTGCCACGGCGGCGGACCGGCCGCAACGCATTAGCCGGCCGGTGTGAACGTCACCAGGACGAGGTACTGGTTCGTGCCGGTCTCGGGCGTCGATCGCCGTCACCAGCCGCCGCAGGCGTGCCAACCTGGGGTTTCGAGTTGTAATAAGCGAGGGCAAGGTCCACTGGCTGAAACGGTCCGCAGCGGAGTTCCGCTGCGGGCCGTTTTTTGGACCCGGGTCGGGGTCTGACTGGGGCTCGTGTTGCGGGATATCGTGGCCGCATGTCGCTGGTGGGTAGAGACGACGAGCGAAGGCGGATCGAACGGCTGCTGGCGGACGCGCGTGCCGAGCGCAGTGGTGCGCTGGTCGTGCGGGGTGAGGCCGGCGTGGGGAAGTCGGTGCTGCTCGACCGTGCGGTGTCGGTGGCGAAATCCGAGGGTTTCCAGGTGCTCCGCGGGATCGGGGTCGAATCCGACTCCAACCTGGCGTACGGAGGCCTGCATCAGCTGCTGTTTCCGCATCTGGACCGGTTGGAGGCGCTGCCGGGGCCGCAGTCCGCGGCGCTGCGCGGCGCCTTCGGACTGGCCGAGAGCGGTGAGGCGAGTCGGTTCATGATCGCCGCCGGCACCTTGGCGCTGCTCGCGGACATGGCCGAGGAGGCCCCGCTGCTGTGCGTCGTCGACGATCTGCAGTGGTTCGACCAGGGCTCGGCGGAGGCGCTGCTCTTCGCGGCTCGCCGCTTCGACGCCGACCCGGTCGCGATGCTGTTCGCGGTGCGCGAGACGTCGATGCCGTTCGAGGCTCCGGGCATCGAGGCGATGCCGCTGTCCGGCCTCTCGGCGAGCGACGCCGCCCGGCTGCTCGACGGTCATGCGCCGGATCTGGCCGACCCCTTGCGGGCCCGCGTCCTCGAGGAGTCCGCCGGCAACCCGCTCGCGCTCATCGAGCTCGGATCGATCCGGCGCGGGGCCGATGACGTCGACATGTCCGACCTGGCCGGAACGGTCGGCACGTTGCCGGTTCCCGTCCGCGTCCAAGAACTGTTCCGCCGCCAGATCGCGGAACTTCCCGACGCGACGAGGCGAGCGCTCCTGGTCGCCGCGGCGGACTCCACCGCTCCACTGGAGATCGTCCTGCGCGTGGTCGAGGCCCTCGGCGGCGGCGCCGCCGACCTGGGGCCCGCGGAGCGCGCCACCCTGGTCCGGGTCGAGGCCCGCGTCGCGTTCCGGCACCCGCTGGTGCGCGCGGCCGCCTATCGGGGCGAGCCGCTGCACCGACGCGTCGAAGCGCACCGGGCGTATGCCGACGCGCTGATGGACGACGCGGACGCCGACCGCCGCGCCTGGCACCTCGCCGCCGCCGCGACCGTTCCCGACGAGGCGGTGGCGGTCGAACTCGAAGGCGCCGCCGAGCGCGCCCGGCACCGCGGCGGCGCGATGGCGGTGTCCGTCGCCTACGAGCGCGCCGGTCGACTCAGCGTGGACCCCCGGCTGAAGGCCCGGCGGATCGCCAGGGCCGCCCAGGCCGCGTTCGACGCGGGCAAACCCGACCGGGCCGCCCGGCTCGCGGCCGAGGCCCTTTCGCTGACCGCCGACCCCGGCATCCGCGCCGAGGCCATCTACGCCCAGGGCGCCGTGGCCTACGAGCGCGCCTCGCCGCGGACCGATGCGGAACTGACGATCGAAGCCGCCGCCCTGGTGCGCGACACCGACCCCGAGCACGCCGCGCTCACGCTCTACGAAGCCGTGCACGCCGCCCGGCACGGCGCGGCCCACGACCTCCTGAGCCGCGCCGCAGACCTGCTGCGCGAGTGCACCCCGCCCCGGCGCTGGGCGATCGCGGTCGCCGCGCTGCTGGGGTGGGACGAGCTGTTCTCCGGACGCCCGGAGCCGGCAGTCGGCCCGACGCGCGAGCTCCTGGCCGCCGCACGCGGTGACGACTTCGAGCTGACGCACCGGATGACCGCAGCCGTCGGCGGGCTCCTGATCGGCGCCGACGACGACGTCATCGCCGTGACCGAGGCCATGCTCGCCCAGGTGCGGGCGACCGGGGCGCTGGGCTGGGTCCCCTACATCCTCAACGTGCTCGCGGTGGCGCGGCTGCTCCGCGGCGAGTTCGCGGACGCCCGCGCGAACGTCGCGGAAGGCGCGGCCATAGGCGCGGAGTTCGGCAACTCGACCGAGCAGCTCGCCCACCGGTCGGTGGAGGTGTGGCTCCACGCCGTGTCGGGTGAGGAGTCCCGCTGCCGAGATCTGGCCGCCGCAGTGCTTCCCGACGCCCGGAGCCGGCACCTGGTGAACGCGGAGATCGCGGCCTGGGGCCTGGCGATGCTCGACCTCTCCGCCAGGCGGTTCGAGACGGCGCTCGAGGGACTCGAGCGGGTCTGCCGCGGCCCCGCCCGCCGCGACGTGCCGATGCGGGCGGTGCCCGACCTGGTGGAGGCGGCCGTGCGCAGCGGCGCGCCGGACCGGGCGCGCGAAGCGCTGGCGGAGTTCGCGCATTGGGCCGGGCAGGTCGACCGGCCGGTCACCACCGGGCTCGCGCTGCGCTGCCGCGCGCTCTTGGCGGACGACGACGAGGCCGAGGCGCTCTACGTCGAGGGCCTGCGCCTTCACGAGCGGTACGGCGGCCCGTACGACCACGCCCGCACCCGGCTGGTCTTCGGCGAATGGCTGCGCCGCCAGCGCAGGCGGACCGAGGCCCGGGCGCACCTCGAGGCGGCGGTCGCCGGATTCGAACGCGTCGGTGCGACCCTGTGGGCCGAACGCGCCCGCGGCGAGCTCGCCGCCTTCGGCGGCGCCAGGACCGAGCATCGCGGCACCGGCACCCTCGCCCTGCTCACGCCGCAGGAGTTGCAGGTGGTGCACCTGGCCGCGGCCGGGCGCACCAACAAGCAGATCGCCGCGCAGCTCTATCTCAGTCCGCGCACGGTCGGCCACCACCTCTACAAGGCCTACCCGAAGCTCGGCGTCACCGCCCGCAGCGAGCTGGCCGACCTCGTCGCCGAGGCCTGACCCTCCTCGCCCGGTGCCGGTAGTCCGCGCCCGAAGCCGGTCACGATGACTGATGCGCCGCCGGGCGTCTCCTCCGTAACGTCTGAGACTGCCCTCGGGCCGACCGAGAGGCACGTCAGCGATCAAGGAGCACGTGATGACCCAGTACTTCCTCAGCCTTCCGCACGACTCCGAAGAGGAGCCGACGATGGAGAGCATGGACCCCGCCGAGCTGCAGGAGATCATGGCGCAGGTGGAGGCCTTCAACACGGCGCTCCAGGAGACCGGCGCCTTCCGGTTCGCGGGCGGACTGCAGCCGCCGTCGACCGCGACCACCGTGGACGCCTCGGGCGACGGTCCGGAGTTCACGCCCGGTCCCTTCACGGAGGCCAAGGAGTACCTCGGCGGCTTCTGGGTGATCGAGGCCGACAACGACGACGACGCGATCACCTGGGCCAAGCAGGCCTCCCGGGCGCTGCAGAGCCGCGTCGAGGTGCGCGCCCTCCAAGAGGCGCCCCCCGCGTAAGTGCCCGCCAAAGGGACGAAACCCCTCGGCAGGCAGGGCAGGTTCGCCACTCCCCTGTCGGCCGAGGGGTTTCGTCTGCCTCCCGGGAGGGCCGGGCTACTCCTCCGCGGTGTAGACGCTGAACGCGAGCACGCGGACCGATGAGGACTCGTGGGCGCGCAGGCGCCGCAGCAGGTCCCGCCAGGGCTCGTCCCATTCGCTCTCGCTCGCGGCGCTGTCGATGACCGAGGCGGCGACGATCGCGCCGTGCGTGTCGCCCGAGTCGACCAGGGCCGTCACGAACGGCAGCGCGTCGGGCACGGTGTCGTAGAGGATCCGCTCGTCGATCGCCTCACCGATCAGCCTGGCCTCCAGCGGATCCTGGAGGCGGCCGAGCAGCGCCCGGATCTCCTCGCTCCCGGCGTCCCAGGCGATCGTGCGCGCCAGCAGCCGAGTGCCGAGGTCGGATGGAAGCCGCTCCGCCACCGCGGCGATCACGCCGGGCGGCACGGTCAGGTACTGGTACAGCGGGGCCAGGCCGCCCAGGATCCGCTCGAAGCGCTGGCGCACCGGCAGGTCGCGGTCCTCGTCGGCGTTCGGTTCGTCGGGCGCTTCGCTGAGGAGGTCGGCGGCGCGCAGCAGCGGCCCGGGTTCGCCGCCGGCGGCGGCGATCGAGCAGAGGGCGTTCACCGCGGCGGCCCAGAGGTCGGTCGCGTCGAGGTCGGTCGCGAGCGCCACCAGCGCGTCGGCCGCTTCGGGCGCGTGGCCGGCCCAGCGGGCCAGGCCGTTCGCTCCGGCGACCTGGAGCCGGTCGTCGTCGTGGCCCGCGGCCGCGACGAGCAGTTCGACGTAGCGGTTCCGGAATCCGGCGGGGACCTGCTCGGGGGCGAGCCCGAGGACCGCGACCCGGACGTCGGGGCCGAAGCGGTCGACGTCCTCGACCACCGACTGGGCCCACGGTTCGCCGAGGCGTTCGACCGCGGAGGCCGCGACGGCCTCGCGGACGCTCTCGTGCAGGGCCGCTTCGTGCCACAGTCCGGTGAGGAGTTCCCCGGCCCCGGGGACGCGGAACCGGGCGAGGACGCGGACGGCCTGCTTGCGGGCGGTGACCTTGGGCGAGTCGAGGAGCGGCGCGACGTCGGCGGCGAGGGCGCCGGGACGGGAGCGCTGCGCGAGGCGGTCCATGGCCGCGGCGGCGAACGCCGCGTCCGGTGAGGCCAGGAGGGACGGCAGTGCCGCCCACGCGTCCTCGACGGGCGAGACCCGGTGCAGGTCGCTCACCGCGGCAGCGCGGACGGCCGGGTCGTCGCCGTCGAGGAGCGGCGCGAGGTCGGCCATGGCGAGACCGGGGACGCGTGCGAGGGCATGGGCCGCGGCCAGCCGCATGCTCGGCGTGCGGCGGGTATCGGTGGCGTTGGCGTGCAGCGTTTTCCGGTAGGCGGCGCGGACCGCGGGCGGCCACTGGTCGAGGATCGACTCGCTCAGGTGGCCGGCGACCTCGCGGAGGACCGCGGTCGGGGCGTCCTCGCGGATCGTCGCGAACCAGGCGGGCAGGAGGTCGCACCGGTGCGCGGCGAGGGGCCGGAACCATTCGGAGCGGCCGGGAAAGGCCTCGGCGAGTTCGGCGATGCGGGCATGCGCGCCGTTCCCGATGCGCAGCAGGCATTGAGCGGCGTCGTGGCGGGCGCCGGTGTTCTTCGAGTCGAGGGCGCGGCGCAGGACCGGTTCGAGCGCGGGCACCTGCCCGAGGCGGCGGCCGAGCACGGAGGCGAGCGTGATCGCGGCGGTGTACTCGTTCGCGGCGGCCCGCACGGCGAGGTCGGGCGCGGCCTGCTGCGCGAGGTCGGCGACGAACCGGTGCGGAAGGCTCCTGAAGGCGGCGGCGAGTTCCCAGGTGGCCGATTCGGCGAGGAGGCGGGTGAGCAGGCGGCGGCCGGTCTCGGTCGGCTCGGAGCGGCCCCGTGCGGTCCGGACGAGGCGGGCGGCGAGGGTCGTCAGGCGGCTCGCGGTGCCGGAGGACCGCGCGGGCGAGGCCAGGAAACCGGCTGCGAGCGTTTCGAGTTCGGCGAGGTTCGCGGCGGTCCAGTCGCGCGGGCGGACGGCGAGGAGGCCGGTGAGGATCGCGTCGTGGACGGGGTCCTGGTCCTTGGCGGCGCGGCCGAGGCGTCCGAGGAGGTCCGTGAGCGCGCCGTCCCCGCTGAGGCCCGCGGCGCGGACGAGGCCCAGGTAGGAGCGGGCGCGTTCGTGGACGTCGGAGCGGCGGGTCCCGGCGGTGAGGTCGTCGCGGACCTCGTCGTAGGGCAAGTGGGACCGCGCGCGTTCACGGCTGCCGGGGTCGCCGGCGACGCGGCGGTCGGCGAGGAGCCGGCGGGCGGTCTCGGTGCGGGCGTCGGCCGGGAGGTCCGCGAGCACGGCGGCCTCGTCGACGGCGACTCCGGTCTGGCGGACGGCGTCGAGCACTTCGGTCCGGCGCGACGGGGCGACGTGCCCGAGCACGCTCGGGAGGTCGGCGCCGCCGCGTCCGACGAGGAGGGCGATGCGGGACGAGGGCTCGGCCGCGAGTCGCCGCAGGACCGCTCGGCGGCGCATGGCCGAGGCGAGGAGGAGGCTGCGCCGGGGGTCGAGGAGGTAGGCCCAGGTGCGCTCGGAGTCGGCGGCGAGGAGCGCGGGCAGTGCCGCTCGGACGGCCTGGTCGGTCGCCTCGGATGGGTGGCGTTCGAGCAGGTCGAGCCAGGCCAGCGGCGCGCGTTCGAGGGCCGCGGTGAGCCCGCTCGCGTGGCCGCGCCACCAGTTCGCGTACTGCTCGGGCGAGCGGGCGGCGAGCGCCGCGGTCGCGTACTCGGTGAGGACCGCGAGGCGGTGCTTGGCGAACGGGGACCAGGAGAGGACGTGCGGGGCGAGCTCGTCGAGGTGCGCGGCGACGACCGCGTCCGAGCAGGCCGGGAGGAGCCTGGCGGCCTCGGCGGGCCCGTCGTGCCTGGCGACCGCCGGGAGGAGCCGGTCGGCGAGCGATTCGTCGCGGTGCTTGCGCAGCGCCCGGTAGGCGGCGAGGCGGGCGGTCCGGGACTGGGCCGGGATCGAGGCCTCCACCGCCGCGGCCATGCCCGCGTGCTCGACCGCGGCGGTCAGAGCGGCCGCGGCGGTCTCGGCGTCGGGGTGGTCGAGGAGGGCCCGCAGGTGGTCGGTGCGGCCGGCGAAGGACGCGAGCTGGAGGGAGAGCCGGGAGCCGAAGACGCCGTGGCGGGCGAGGTCGGTCAGGAGCACTGGGAAGCGGTCGTGGTCGCGGCAGTCCCGGGCGGTGCGGTACAGCGCGCGCGTCCGGTCGTGGAAGGACCGGTGGTCGGCCGCCGCCAGCAGTTCGGCGGCGGAGGGCGGGGTCGCGGTTCGCATCGGCGCTCCAAAGGGGGATCGGGTACCGGGGCGATCGTGCCACATCGCTTCCCTGAGGACGGTCGACGGCTTCCTCCAGGCGCCCGCGATCCTCCTTGGGGCCTTCGAGAAGCGGTTGCGGGGGCTACAGTCCGGGAGGGAGTCGCGCAGCGCGTCGTCGAGGGACGCCGCGCCTGCATCGCGAATCCCGTTGAGCGACTGCGATATGGAGGGAAGCCGAATGGCTCAGGAAGAGCGAGAGCGCGTCCTCGTCGGCGTCGACGGCTCAGAGGCCTCGATTCGGGCGCTGCGATGGGCGATGCGGTACGCCGAACGGACCGGCGCGGTGATCGAGGCGGTCCACGTCTGGCAGGTGCCGACGACGTACGGCAGCCCGGTGAAGGCGGTGCCGGGCGAGAACTTCGCCGAGACCGGCGAGCGGGCGCTGAACGAGACGGTCGACCACGAGCTCGCGGGCCGGAAGGATCTCGAGGTGCGTCGCATCGCCCAGGGCGGCCACCCGTCGGACGTCATGGTCGAACGTTCGCGCTCGGCGGATCTGCTGGTGGTCGGCAGTCGGGGCCAGGGCGGTCTCAAGGGGGCGCTGCTCGGATCGGTCAGCCTGCGGTGCGTCACCCACGCCGCCTGCCCGGTGGTCGTGATCCGCGCGGAGGACTGAACGGCTCCGGACGCGGGCCGCAGGAGGCCGTTGTGAGGACGGCTCCGGCGGCGAGCGCGATCCGGGCCCGGCCCCTGATCCGTCAGCAGCACCTCGCTCCCGGGTTCTCGTCGCCTCGATCGGTGCGCCGGCGTTCGAAGTCGCGTCGGGGCAGGGGCGGCGCGCCCGGGTGGGCGAGCCGGTGCCGATCCAGGTAGCGGTCGTAGGCGGACTCGCCGGTGAGTTCCCTCAGGTACCACCGGACGAGTCCGTACAGGCGGCGCGGTGTCACGGCCGGTCGTCTTCGGGGTCCTCGGCCGCGGCGACGCGGCCGGCGGGAACCAGCAGCTTCGACTCGACGTACGGCGCCTCGGTCGTCGGCAGCGGTTCGGCGGACCGGGCCGCGCGCCAGCAGATCACCGCCGCGTTGAGGATGATGACGACGACCAGCAGCGCGAAGAACGCGGCCAGGACGCCGTCGACGGTGGAGTTGGTGACCACGGTCCGCATCTGGTCGAGGTCCTTCGCCGGGGCGAGCACCTCGCCCTGGTCCAGGGCGTCGGCGTACCGCTCGCGCTGGGCGAAGAACCCGATCCGCGGGTCGCTGGAGAAGACCTTGTGCCAGCTCGCGGTCAACGTGACCACGGCGACCCAGGCGAGCGGCGCGGCGGTCACCCAGGCCCATTTCAGCCGCCCGCTCTTGACGAGCACGACGGTGGCGACGGTGAGCGCGATCGCGGCGAGCAGCTGGTTGGCGATGCCGAAGAGCGGGAAGAGCTGGTTGATCCCGCCGAGCGGGTCGTTGACACCGGCGTAGAGGAAGTATCCCCACGCGCACACCACGACCGCGCTCGTCGCCCAGATGCCCGGCTTCCAGCCGACCCTGCCGAGCGGCTTCCAGACGTTGCCGAGGGTGTCCTGGAGCATGAATCGGCCCACTCGGGTGCCGGCGTCCACGGTGGTGAGGATGAACAGCGCCTCGAACATGATCGCGAAGTGGTACCAGAACGCCTTGAGCGAGTCGCCGCCGAAGACCGAGGACAGGATCTCGGACATGCCCACGGCCAGTGTCGGCGCGCCGCCGGTGCGGGCGACCAGGGACTCCTCCCCGACCGCGTCGGCGGCCGCCTGCAGGTCCTGCGGGCTGATGGTGAACCCCAGGTTCGCCACGGCCGTGGACGCGGACTCCACGGTGGTGCCGAGCACGCCGGCCGGAGCGTTCATGGCGTAGTAGAGGCCCGGGTCGAGGATGCACGCGGCGATCAGGGCCATCACGGCGACGAACGACTCCATCAGCATGGCGCCGTAGCCGATGAGCCGGACCTGCGACTCCTTCTGGATCATCTTGGGCGTGGTGCCGGAGGCGATGAGGGCGTGGAACCCGGACAGCGCGCCGCAGGCGATGGTGATGAACACGAACGGGAAGAGCGTGCCCGAGAAGACCGGGCCGGCGCCGCTGGAGGCGAAGTCGGTGACGGCCTCGGCCTGGAGGGTCGGGGCGACGATCAGCACTCCGACGGCGAGCAGGCCGATGGTGCCGATCTTCATGAACGTGGACAGGTAGTCGCGGGGCGCGAGCAGCATCCACACCGGCAGCACCGCGGCGACGAAGCCGTAGATCACGAGGCAGAAGACCAGCGTCTGCGGGCTGAGCGTGAACGCGTCGGCCCAGGACGACGCCTGGACCCAGCCGCCGGCCACGATCGCGAGCAGCAGCAGCGCGACGCCGATGAGGCTGGTCTCGATCACCCTGCCGGGCCTGAGCGTGCGCAGGTAGAAGCCCATGAGCAGCGCGATGGGGATGGTCATGGCGATCGAGAAGGTGCCCCACGGCGACTCGGCGAGGGCGTTGACGACGACGAGCGCGAGCACCGCGAGGATGATGATCATGATGGAGAAGACGCCGACCAGCGCGGCGACGCCGCCGATCGGGCCGATCTCGTCGCGTGCCAGCTGGCCGAGGCTTCTCCCGTTGCGGCGCATGGAGATGAAGAGGACGACCATGTCCTGGACGGCACCGGCGAAGATGACGCCGATGATGATCCACATGGTGCCGGGCAGGTAGCCCATCTGCGCGGCCAGCACCGGCCCGACCAGCGGGCCGGCGCCCGCGATGGCGGCGAAGTGGTGGCCGAGCAGGACGCGGCGGTCGGTGGGCTGGAAGTCCACGCCGTCCTCGAGCCGTTCGGCGGGCGTGGCGCGGGTGTCGTCGACCCGCAGGACCTTGGTGGCGATGAAGCGGGCGTAGAAGCGGTAGCCGATGGCGTACGAGCCGAGGGCCGCGACGACCAGCCAGAACGCGGAGATCTCTTCGCCTCGGACCAGGGCGATCATGCCCCAGGCGGTCGCGCCGGCGATGGCGACGGCCGTCCAGACGAGTATGGATCTCCAGGTGGGCTTCGCTCTGGTGCTGTCGGGGATGGTCATGTCGTCCTCCGAGTCTTCGGCCGCTGGGACCGGGGGGTTTTCAGGGCGTCGGCATCGCGCGGGCGGGTCACCCGCTGTCCACAAGCAGGTAAATGTATTGATGTCTGATTCGGTGCTGGGGTCCTACGTTTCGTCGGGAGTCGCTGACTTCGGTCTTGGTTTACCAGTATTTCGCACGAATTTCCAGTGTTGACCGCATAAGAGGTCGTCGATCGTCCACTGAATCCCGGTCGCCCCGAACGGGATCGGGCGGAGGACGACGGCGCGGCCTACGGGCGCGGCGCCATGGTGGGGTCTCAGTATGCTGACGGCGACTCCTATATCTGGACAGGAAGACCGAATGCCCGCGAATGCCCTGCTCGCCATCGACTTCGGGACCTCCAACACCGTCGCCGTCCTGCGCCAGCCCGGGTCCGCCGACCGTCCGCTGCTGTTCGGCGGATCGCCGGTCATGCCCTCGGCGGTGTACCTCGACGACGACGGGCGGTTCCACACCGGGCGGGAGGCCGTCCGGATGGCCCAGCTCGACCCGGCCTCGTTCGAACCCCACCCCAAGCAGCACGTCGGCGAGGACCTCGTCCTGCTCGGGCACCGGGAGCTTCCGGCGGTCGACTTGGTGGCGGCGGTCCTCGCCCGGGTGCGGCAGGCGGCCGTGGAAGTCGTCGGCGAAGCGCCCCCGGCGGTCCTGACCCATCCGGCCCAATGGGGACCGCACCGCATCGCGGTCCTGGAGCGGGCCGCCGCCGCGGCCGGCCTGGACGTCGCCCGCCTCGTCGCCGAGCCCGTCGCCGCCGCGTACCGGTTCAGCCAGGTCGAAGCGGTCGCCGCCACGACGGGCCCGATCGGCGTCTTCGACCTCGGGGGCGGCACCTTCGACATCGCGGTGCTGCGCCGCGACCGGTCCGGCCGGTTCGCCGTCGCCGCCCAGGGCGGCCAGACCGCTCTCGGCGGCGTGGACCTCGACCAGGCGATCGTCGCCCACCTCGGCGCCCTCATCGAACAGCGGCATCCCGAGCTGTGGCAGCGGATCAGCCGGCCCGAGACCGCCGCCGACCGCCGCGCCCACCGCCAGTTCCGTGACGACGTCCGCGAGGCCAAGGAGATGCTGTCGCAGTCGCCGATGGCCCCGATCGCGCTCCCCGGCCTCGACACCGCGCTGCACCTGACCAGGGATGAAGTCGACCAACTGGCCGCCCCGCTCGTCGAGGCGGCCGTGGCGCTGACAGGGCGCGTCATCGGCGAGGCCGGATGCGCGCCGTCCGACCTGGCCGGCCTGTTCCTCGTCGGCGGCGCGAGCCGCATGCCGTTGGTGGGACGGGTGCTCCACCAGCGGCTCCAGGTGCCTCCGACCGTGCTCGAACAGCCCGAGCTGGCGGTCGCCCAGGGCGCGCTCGACGCGGCCGAACAGCCGGACGAACCGGAACCCGAGCCTGAGCCGTACGCGCCCGCCGCACCGCAGCCTCCGGGCGACCCGAATCCGGCATGGCCGCCGCCTTCCGGCCCGGCGCCCGACTTCGGCGGCATCCCGGAGATGACGCCGGTGCTGCCGCCTCCGGCTCCTCGGCGGCCCACGCGGGCGTCGGCGTTCGCCGCCGGCCTCGGCGCGTTCCTGGTCCTGGCCGACTTCGCAACCATGGCCGTGGCCATGCCCTGGATGGGGGCCGAACTGGCCAGCGGATTCGCCATCGAGCTGTGGGCGGTGGTCGGCGGCTACGCACTCGCCCTTGCGGGGCTGCTGCCGGCGGCCGGGTTCCTGGCCGATCGGTGGGGCCTGAAACGGACCTACCTGGTCGGCCTGACCGGGTACGCCGCCGCCACGCTCGTCTGCCTGCTGGCCGCCGGCCTCGACGGCATCATCGTCGGATCCATAGGCAAAGGAGCGGCTGCGGCGGCGGTACTGGCGCCTGCGGTGGCACTGCTGAACCGCACCGGGAGCGGCAGGGGCCGGGCGTCGGTCTTCGGCGTCTGGGGCGCGATAGGCGGTGCCGCGGCCGCTTTCGGAGGCCTCCTCGGCGGCTTGCCCCAGCTCACGGGTTGGCGGACGATCTTCCTGGTCGAAGTCCTGGTCGCCATCGCGGCGATCGTGTTGAGCGCCGCCGTCGTGGCCGAATCGCGGCATACCCCGGACGGCCGCGTCGACGTGCGGCTGCTGGTCCGTCCCGGACTCGCCGGTCCCTCGCTGGCCTCACTGCTGATGTCGGCCGCGGCTTTCACCCCTCTCGTCTACCTGTCGGTGTGGATCTACACCGCGCAGTGGGGTGCGTTCACCGCGACCGCGACGCTGCTGCCGCTCGTGGCGGCCGCCCTGGTCACCGCGACGGCACTGACAAGGGTGTTTCGCAGGATCGCTCCCTGGATCGGCATCGGACTCGGGCTGGCGCTCGTCGGCGCGGGCGCGCTCGCGCAGTCCGGCATGGACGCGCACCACTCATGGCGGTCCCACGTCTTCGGCCTTGTCGTGACCGGGATCGGCGTCGGCCTGTGCGTTCCATCGGTCAACGCCGCCGTCACGGCGGGCGTCCCCGACGAACGCCGCATCATGGCCGCAAGGGCCCTCCACGTGTCCGTCCAGGCGGGACTGGCGCTGGGCAGCGCCGTTCTAGGCGCCGTCTTCACCCTGAACCTCACCGGTCCGGGGACCTACGCGAGCGCTTTGAACACCGCCTTGCTCACGGCCGGATGGATCGCCTTGATCGGCGCGGTTCCCGCGGCCTTCCTCGTCTCGCGGTCCCGCAGGCCCGCGGCGAAGCAGGACGAACCGTCCCCGGTCGCGAGCTGAGGGGGCTTCACTCGGCGCCGCAGCGTTCGCGCAGGGTCGGGACGCCGTCTCCTTCGAGGTCGTCGCAGCACGCCCCGCGGCCGGTCATCGCCATGATCAGGGCCAGGGTCGGGCCGGTGATCGACGGGCCCTCGCCCGCGGCGAACGGCCCGTCGTCGGCGGCGAGGCGCAGGTCGGCCACGCGCCCCTTCGCGAGGACGACGAGGTCCGAACCGCGGAAGTACTCGGCGACGACCGTGAGGGCCTCGACGGGGCCATCGCGGTGCAGGCCCAGCGGGCGGCGGATGTCCTCGCCGTGGACGACCGCCTCGCCGAGCATCGCGGCGAGCGGGACCATCCTGGTCGTGCTCGCGACGGCCTGCTCGAATCCGTGCAGGGTCTCGGCGGGCGAGGCCCCGAGCCGCTCGCGCAGGCGCATCGCCACCTGCTTGTCGAAGTCGAAGCGGCACTTGATGACCCCGGCCATCCAGCGGGGCCAGGTGAGGCTGGCGCCGGCGGTCAGGTGCGCCAGGACCTCGCGGACCGACAGGCCTTCGCACAGCGACGGCGTCGCCCACCGCTCGTCGGTCAGGCCGGCGAGATCGGCCGCCAGCGCGGCGCGTTCGGCGTGGATCATCGACCACATCCGAGGCGTGCTGATGCCACCCACGGGCAACTCCCCTCGCTCGCGCGCTCGTCGGCTGCCCCGTCCGAGCGCTGCCGGAAGACTAGCCGCAGGGGCCGACAGGGCCGGTGCCGAGCCGCACCGGCTCGGGGGTGCGGACACGAAGCGAGCGGCCATCGGATCGATGGCCGCTCACTCTCGTCGTGCGCCGCGGGCCGGCTCTCGCCGTTCCGCCGAGGACGTTCCGGTCGGTCATGCGCGCCCCGCTAGGAGGCGGTCGGGGCGCCGACCTTGACCGCTACGGGCGGGTCGATCACCGTTTCGAGACTTCGGCTTTCGCGCCACCAGCGCATCAGGTTGCGGATGTAGATGATCTGTAGTCCGATGACGAGCGGGGCCAGGCCCCACACGTCCCAGACCACGATGAACGCTATCCAGGGGATGCCGCCCAGGACGCCGAGCAGCCATCCGAAGTTGTTCTTGTTTCCCGCGAGCCAGTAGGCGATGAGCTGGTTCGCGCTGAGCAGGATTGCGACGGCCTGTCGAACGAAGTCGCCGTCGAAGCTGAGTTCCACGTCTAGACCTCCTCGGTCCAGGTGGTGCCACCGGCGGGTGCCGGGGTGTGGGAGGGCGCCGGCGTGCCGGCGAAGGTCCGGTCGGCGATGCCGGCGGAGAAGATGGGATCGGCCGGTCGGATGACCGGCGGGTGCGGGAGATTCATGGTGGGGACCATGATCAGATCCTAAAGACAATTCGTCCGCGTGAGTGTCGCCTTACTCACTAAGGGTGAAGTCGGATCATGGACGAAACCCGGTGTCCGCAATTCGGGCATTGGAAACACTGGTCGCACGGAATGTTCTGATCCCCATCCGCAACCGTCTTCGACGGCGTCGCGCCTTCAGATCGGCGCACGCAACGCGCACCAGAGTAATGCTTCCGGGGGTCAAAAGCGAGAGCGGATCCGCATAGAAAATCAGCGCGCATCCGGGACCGGCCGGGTCCGGCAGTCCATAACGAGCATTCGGCGCATACCTGCCGCAAACCGCCGTTACGCAGCCGTGATACTCCCCGGTCGAGGCGACTCCGCACGCCTGTTCGGGTAAATTTGGACGGCTGGCCCACCCGTTCCACCCTCGCCCCGAGGAGTCCCGATCGCCCCATCAGACCGCCACCACCGGTTCCGCGTCGACCGCATCAGCGACCACGCCTACGGATTCCGGCTGGAGGCACCGCCGAACCCCGCGTCGCTCAACGCGTCGCTCCTCTCGCTCCAGATCGCCGCCCGCGCCTGCGCCATCCACGACGACGGCGCCGTCGTCACCCTGGTCGTCTCACACCCGCGGCAGCGCCCCGGCATCGCCTTCACCGGGGAGAGCGACTACGACGCGGAGGACTACGGCCGCGACGCCGCCCGCGATCCGGTCATGGTCGAGGCCGCCCGGCACTACCTCGAGCGCCTCGACGTCCCCTGGACCGACGGCCCGGGCCTCGCCGCGGCGCAGCCCCCGCGCCACGACGTCGACCCCGACGGCCAGGCCGCCGCGTACGTCCGCTCGCAGTGGGCCCGCATCGCCTTCCTCGCCCAGCAGCTGATCGACAACGACGGCGTCCTCGTCGACCCGCTCGTCATGCCCCCGTTCCCTTCTCAGGACGCCTGACCGAGGGGCCGGGGCCTCACATCCGCGCGGGCCGCTTCGTCGTAACGGTGAGGGATCGGGATTCCAAACCGAAGGGACGGGCAGCCATGTCCACGCAGCGCGAGAACGACGAGGCCGCGATCCGGGACCGGATCGACCGCATCGTCCAAGGCCTCCGGGCCAAGGACCTCGAGGGCCTGGGGCGCCTGTACGCGGCCGAGGTCGTGTCCTTCGACGTCGAGCCGCCGCTCCAGCACGTCGGGCGGGAGGCGAAGCTGCGGAACTGGGCGAACGTGTTCGCGGCCTTCCAGGACGTCGACTACGAGGTCCGCGACCTGCGGCTCGCAGTGGACGCGAACGTGGCGTTCGGCCACTGCTTCGGCCGGCTCGGCGGGACCCTGCGCGACGGCACGGCGACCGCCGGCATGTGGGTCCGGGCCACGTTCGGGTTCCGGAAGATCGACGGCGACTGGTCGATCGTGCACGACCAGGTCTCGGTGCCGTTCGACATCCGCAGCGGCAAAGGCGTCGCCGACCTCGAGCCCTGACCTGCGCCATGGCGGCCGTCCGGGCGAGGCGGCGTTTCGCGGAGTTCGGCTCGTGCGGGCGCGAATGCGGCGATGATCGAGGGCATGGAGCGGCTGCCGGAGATGCTCGGGCTGCGCGGGACCGCGGGTCTGGCGTGGCTCCGGGTGATCCCGCTGCTGCTGGTGGTCGTGCTGGCGCCGCTGGAGATCCTGGCCACCTCGGTGCACCTGTGGGCGGTCATCGCCGCGATGCCGCCCATGGCGGCGCTGGTCAACGGCCCGAGGACGACCGCGCTCGTCGCGGTCGCGGCGGTCGCCGCGTGCCTGCTGCTGAGCTACACGCGCGCGGGCGACGCGGACCCCACGGCCCACGGGGAGCTGGTCACGGTGATCCTCATCGGCGGCACGAGCGTCCTCATCGCCGTGCTGCGGGACCGGATGCTGGCGCGGCTGCTCAGCGTCAACTCGGTCGCCGAGGCCGCGCAGCGGGCGCTGCTGCCGGACCTGCCCGGACGCATCGCCCAGCTCGAGTGCGCGACGGCCCACCGCCCCTCGACCGCCGACAGCCGCCTGGGCGGCGACTTCTTCGACATGCTCAACACGCCGTGGGGCGTGCGCGCCGTGCTCGGGGACGTCTCGGGCCACGGCCTCGGGGCGGTCGCGACCATGGCCTCGCTGCTGGGGTCCTTCCGGGAGGGCGCACTCGACGACGTGGACCTCAACGCCCTCAGCGTCCGGCTGGAGCGGCGGATGGGGATGTGCAACGAGCGGCGCGGGGGCTGGACCGAGGAGTTCGCGACGGCGCTGCTCATGGTGTTCGACCCGGGCGGGACGGCCGTCGAGGTCCGCAGCTTCGGGCACCATCCGCCGCTGCTGATCCGCGGCCGGGAGGTGGCGGCGATCTGCGTCGCGCCCTCGCCCCCGCTCGGCCTGGTCGGCGAGTTCCAGGTCAAGGCGACGTCGGTGGGACTGGCGCTGCGCCCGGCGGACCTCGTCCTGGCCTATACCGACGGTCTCACCGAGGCGCGCGACCTGGCCGGCGGGATGTACCCCCTCGAGCAGCGGCTGCGCGAACGGCTCTCCGGCGGGGCGCTGTTCGCGCACCCCGCCGAAGTCGTCGATTTCCTCTTCGCCGACCTCAAGTCGCACGGCTTCCGCCTCACCGACGACGCCGCGGTCCTCGCGGTCGGCGTCCTGCCCGAGTGAGACGGGTCAGGACGGCGCGTTGAGCTCGCCCAGCACCACGGCGAGCGACCAGATCACGAAGATGTCGAGCGCGATGATGAGCAGCGCCCACCACGGGTAGTAGGGCAGGAAGAAGAACTGGTTGAGCGCCGAGACGATCGCCAGGCCGATGCCCGCGCCGTACGCCCACGACCGGCCCATGAGGACGAACACGCCTACCAGGGCGACCAGGGCGCCGAGCACCAGGTGGATCCAGCCCCAGCCGGTGGTGTCGATCGCGAACGTGTAGTCGGTGACGGAGACGAACAGGTCGTCCTTGGCGATCGCGGCGATGCCCTCGAAAACCTGGAACAGCCCCACGGTGATCAGGAGGCTGCCCGCGAGCACCGCCCCGGCGGTCGCCCAGGCGAGCCTTCCGTTGTCGGACATGCCAGACCCCTTTCTGCGCGTCGGCCGCCTTCCGGTCACACCGACTCGGGCGGCAGATGCCGTCCTATCGCTTAGGTGTAGACCTTCCGGCGGCGCGCAGGGGTCGAAACTCCGAAACCGCGTCCGGGCGGACGCGGCGGCGGGCTAGCCGGCGACCGTGCGGGCGGCCTGCTGGGCCCGGAGCGCCGCGAACATGGGCTTGCGCGACGGGGACTCCGCCAGGCCGCTGTGGAGGACGGCGGTGATCGCCTGCGACGCCGCGGCGTCGTTGGCGGCGGCCACGCCGGCCGCGACCATGTCGAGGATCTCGTCGGCCGCGGCCCTGACGAGTTCGGGATCGGCGGTCTTGGCCGCGCGCGAGAAGCCGAAGGCGAGGTCGTTGTCGCCGGTGACGCTCCAGGCGGCGCAGGTGTGCAGGCGGCGTCCGTAACCGGTGCCGTCGATCCAGGCGTCGACCACGTACACCATCGTCCGAGCCGACTCGTCCCACAGCAGGTCGCCGTCGAGCAGATCCGACAGGGCGTTGAGTCGCTGCGCCTGCGGGTAGGTGGACTGAACGACGGCGTCGGCGTCGTTCCCCGGGAGATAGCGGTAGTTCATCCTTGAACGGTAGCCCGCCCGGAGGCCGAACCTGCAACGCCCAGCCCCTGGGACCCTCGACACCTGGTCGTCCACGGGTGGGGCGCGGCGCGGCGAGGAACCGTTTACCAGGCCATACGGTCCGATCCGTCGCTCCTTCAGCCTTCCTGACTGAAATGTCGGCGTGCTCACCGTGGCGGCGGGGGCGTCAGTCCGTCGAGGGCTCCCAGGGCACCGGGGCGCTGAAGCTCGCGCCGAGGAGGCGCACGAGGTTCCAGATGTCGTCGTCGGCGCTCTCGCCGTCGTCCAGGAGCAGCCGCGCGGGCGGGAAGGGCCGGCCGGGGCGCAGCTGGGCGAGCTCGATGAGGTGGACGCGGCCGGCCTCGGGGTCGCCCTCGCCGTCCAGGCTCTCGAGTGCGGCGCGGAGCGCGGGCTGGAAGGTGCCCGGCTCCCACAGCCCTTCGATCTCGTCGAGTTCGACGGTCAGGTACGCGCCTGGGGAAGCGGCGACGGCCCGGCGCAGCATCGCGGCGTGCTCCTCCAGCGGGCCTTCGGCGGCGAAGAGCCGGCCGAGGACGGGGACGGCGGCGTCGAGCTGGGCGAGGGCGCGGTCCCTGGGGGCCAGGAGCGCGGTCGCCTCCACGTTCTGGTCCTCGGCTTCTTCAGGGGGCGTTTCGATCTCGACGAAGTCGCCGTCGGGGCCGAACGTGTAGTAGGTGGCGTCGGGGTCGGCTTCGACCGTGATGGTCTGGGTGAGGAGGTCGGCCGGGCGGAACATCGCGAGCCACAGCAGCGGCACGCAGCGCACGTCGAACGCGACGACGCCCTTCGACGGGTCGAAGCCCTTGTCGGTGGTCGAGGGGTACAGGGACCGCAGATCGGTGGCGCAGAGGTATGAGGAGTTCGGCATGGCCGCAACTTAACCACCGCGGTCCGACAAGGTCGGCGCGAGGCGACACTTGAGGCATGACGATCCGGATCTCGGCCGGCTCCGCTCCCGGCGGCGCGGGCCCCAACGAAGACCTGTTCCTCGCCGGCGACGCCTGGGCCCTGGTCCTCGACGGCATCACCCGCTACCCGGACGACGGCTGCGTCCACGACGTGCCCTGGTACGTCGAACGGCTCGGCGCGGCGATCGGCGCCCGCATCGAGGACCGGGCGCTCGACCTGCGATCCGTCCTCAAGGGTGCGATCAGAGCGGTCTCGGACGAGCACCGCGGCGGCTGCGACCTGGCGAACCCGGTCTCCCCGGGGGCGACCGCGGCCCTGGTCCGGTTCGTGAAGGCGCGCATGGAATGGCTGGTGCTCGGCGACAGCGCCGTCGCCTGGCGCGACGCGGACGGCGCGGTCGAGGCGGTGTCGGACGAGCGGCTGGCCCGGCTCACCGGGACGCCCGCGGTCGAGGACGTGGCGGGGATCCGCCGCTATCCGATCGGCTACATCGCGGCGGTCCGCAACCGGGCCGGCGGGTTCTGGGTGGCCTCGACCGACCCGGACGCGGCCGACGAGGCGCTCGCCGGCGCCGTCGACGCGGCGGCGCTGCGCGAGGTCATGCTGTGCACCGACGGGCTGACGCGGCTGACCGAGCGCTACGGGTTCGCGTGGGGCCGGCTCATGGACGTCGCGGCCGACGAGGGCGTGCGGGCGCTCGTCGACATGGTCCGCGAACACGAGCGGCGCGATCCGGTCGCCATGGCCGCGAGCAAGCCGCACGACGACGCCACCGGCGTGCTGGTCCGATGTGACATACACTAGTAATCCTATCGTTTTAGTTGACTTGCATGAGGGCCGGCGTTACCGTCTGGAGCGTGCATACTGGCACTTCCCCCGGAAAATTCGCGAAAGGGACTGCGATGCCCCAGACCCCTGAATTCAGACGCAGCGCCGCCACGACCTCCTTCGCCGCCATCGCGGCCGCCCTCACCCTGGCGGTCGGCGCGTGCGGCGGCGGCGAACCCGCCGACACCACCGTCGGCTTCGAGGACTGCGAGACCGACCCGACCACCTGCAACTCGGGTCCGCGCGCCGACGGCGGCGACCTCGTCTGGGCC
The DNA here is from genome assembly GCF_900101745.1 of Glycomyces harbinensis. Classification (GTDB taxonomy): domain Bacteria; phylum Actinomycetota; class Actinomycetes; order Mycobacteriales; family Micromonosporaceae; genus Glycomyces; species Glycomyces harbinensis. Next base: position 118,763 of record NZ_FNAD01000002.1, read on the forward strand.
GTGGACGGCAAGTGGGAGGCCTGGGGCCAGGCCGACATCTACGGCTCCAGCCTCGCCACCTCGGTCATCAACCAGCCCCTGCGGCCCTCGGTCTTCTCCTTCGACCAGAACGGCGAGATCCACTACAACGACGGGATCTACGCCGAGGCCCCGGAACTGCTCGCCGAAGCCCCGCTCACCGTCGCCTACCACCTCAAGGAGGAGGCGACCTGGGGCGAGGGCACCCCGATCGGCATCGACGACTTCATCTGGCACTGGCGCGCGACCTCCGGCGACGAGGCCCAGTGCGCCGGCTGCACCCCCGCGAGCAGCTACGGCTCGAACGTCGCGAGCATCGAGGAGGCCGAGGACGGCGCGATCGTCGTGACCTACGACGAGGGCTACCTGGACGCCGAGTGGTACGCCGCCGGCGTGATCACCCACCCCGCGCACCTCGCCGAGGCCCGCGGCCACCCCGACTGGCGCACCGACCCGGCCCAGATGGCCGCCTCCATCGCCGACTTCTCCGAGAACCCGCCGCTCGACTACAGCGCCGGCCCGTTCCGGATGGTCGAGGGCGAACTCGGCGTGTACGCCAAGTACGTGCCGAACGAGGAGTGGACCGGATCCCAGCAGTCCACGCTCGACTCCTTGACGCTCAAGTACATCGAGAGCGCCGACGCCATGGCGACCGAGCTGCGTCAGGGCACGATCGACGGCGCCGCGCCCTCCAGCTTCGACCCGGAGGTGCTCGACCAGATCGCGGGCGACGAGAACCTGAAGTACTCCGTCGCACCGCAGTCGGGCTGGTCCCACATCGACGCGAACCTGAACAACCCGTTCCTCGCCGAGGAGCCGCTGCGCCAGGCCCTCTTCACGGCCATCGACGCCGACGAGGTCAACGACCGCGCCTACGGCTCGGCCTACGAGGACATCGAGACGATGCAGAACGTGCTGTTCCGCCCCGACTCGGAGTACTGGACCGACCAGGTCGAGGACGGCGGCATCGGATCGGGCGACCTCGAGGCGGCCCGCGGCATCCTCGAAGCGGCCGGGTACACCTGGGAGGGCGAGCAGCTCCTCACCCCCGGGGGCGAGGCGGTGAGCCTGCGCTACCGCACCGGCCTGGAGGGCAACGCCTTCACGCCGATCATCCAGGACCTCGTCATCACCTACCTCGACGAGCTGGGCATCGAGGTCGAGGCCGACCCGATCCCCGCGGGCGAGCTGAACTCGGTGCTGGAGGCGAAGGACTGGGACCTCATCCAGTTCAGCTGGATCGAGACGCCGCTGTTCGCCGCCTCCGCGGCCGACTACTGGGGCGAGGGCAACCACACCGGGTTCCAGGACGACGAGGTCGACGCCATCGTGGACGAACTCGCGACCACCCTGGACCGCGACCGGGCCGCCGAGCTGAACAACCAGGCCGCGCAGATCTCCCTCGACCGGGCCGTGCAGCTGCCGCTCGCGTGGACGCCGGCGCTGGTCATGGTGAACAAGGACGTCGTGAACGTCCGCGACAACTGGGCGACCACGATGCGGGTGTTCTCGAACGTCGGCGAGTGGGGCTTCGTGGACGAGGGCGCCGAATGAGCCGGGAGGGCCGGGCCCGTCGGTGACCGGGCCCGGCCCTCCCCCTTCGACGTCGCGGCCGCCCGGGAGCGGGCGGCGGCGGCGCTTCGACCGGACCGCGCCCGCGGCAGGCCTTAAGCTCGGGGCGTGAGCGAAACGGCCGAAGCGCAGCAGGAGGAGACCGCGAATGCGGAGAGCGTCCTGACCGTGCTCATCGCGGGGCTGATGAACCTCGGCATCGCCGTCGCCAAACTCGTCGCGGGCGTCCTGTCCGGCTCGGCCGCGATGGTCTCCGAGGCCGCGCACTCCGCGGCCGACACCGTCACCGAGTTCATGCTGTACATCGCGCTGCGCAACAGCGTGAAGCCCGCCGACACGGCCCACCCGTTCGGCTACGGCTCCACGGCCTACATGTGGGCCGCGCTCGCCGCGGCCTTCACGTTCGTGGCCGGCGGCCTGTTCTCGATCACCCACGGCGTGCACTCGATGAGCGGCGAGGCCGAGTCGAACTTCCTCATCGCCTACATCGTCCTGGCGATCTCGTTCGTGCTGGAGAGCGTCTCGTTCGCGCGCACCATCGTGCAGCTGCGCGACGAGTCGCGGCGCTGGAAGGTGCGCCCGAGGCTGTTCCTGCGCCACACCCCGGACACGAGCCTCAAGGCGGTGTTCCTGGAGGACCTGGCCGCGCTCATCGGCCTGGTACTGGCCGCGACGGGCCTCCTGCTCACCGAGATCACGGGGAGCCCGTTCTACGACGGCGGCGCGTCGATCCTCATCGGCGTGCTGCTGCTCGTCGTCGCGGTGTTGCTCGGCCACGCGAACCTCTCGCTCCTGATCGGGCGGGGCCTGCCGCCGCGCTTTCGCCTGGCGGTGCTCACGGAGATCGAGGCGGGCGAGGACATCGCGGCCGTCCAGGAGCTGCTGACGCTCCAACTCGGACCGACGTCGGTGCTCGTGGCCGCGAAGATCGACTTCCGCGACAGCGCCAGCGGCGAGGCGATCGAGCACACGAGCCGGGCCGTCGAAGCGCGGCTGCGCGAGCGGTTCCCGATGATCCGGTACGTGTTCCTGAGCCCGTGGGGCGATCCCGCGTCCGGCGCGGACGCGGACCTCAGCCCCCGATGAGCTCCTGGGCCTTCGCGAGGTAGCCCCGCATCTCCTCCTGCCACGCGTACGTGTCGTCCTCGATGTCGAGGTAGTAGCGCAGCCGCGCCTGCTCCCAGGCGCGGTCGGCCGCTTCGCGGAAGCCGGACTCCTCGCCGCACTCGGTGATGTCGACGGCGAGGTCGCGTTCGAACTCGATCCAGCCCTCGACGTCGGCGAGGTCGGGCACGTCGTCGGGCACTTCGGGCCAGGGTCCGGTGACGGCGGTGTCCTCGGGGTTCGGGCTGTTGTCCTCGCCTGCGGCCATGAGGTACTCGACGACCGCGAGGTTCTCGTCCCTGAACTCCCATCCGGCCCGGCCGCGGTCCGCCAGGCAGTCGAGGAGGTCGCCTTCGGCCTCCGCGGTGCGCTCGGCGTACCGCTCGTCGAGCGCCTCCCAGTCGCCGTTCGGCGGCGCGGGCCGGGAGATCCAGTCGTTCCAGCCCTCCTCCTCGTTCGGCTCCGACCGGAGTTCGCCGTAGACGGCCTCGATCATGTCGAGGAGGCAGCCTTCCGGAGGCGGATTGGTGCTGACGTCCTCACCGCTGGCGTCGGTCTTGCGGCCGGGACCGCCGAGTTCGGGGTACTGGTAGGTCGCCCAGGTGTCGCCGCCGTAGGCGACGTACCAGGCGTACTGGTCCTCCTCGGGCAGGTAGTAGAACTCGTCGAGCGTCGTGTCGTCCGACTGGAACGCCGCCGCCTCCTCCTCGCCCATCATCTCCGCCATCATCGCGAACTGCCACGCCTGGTACTCGGCGTACAGCTCCTGGTCTTCGATGTCCTCGGCGCCGTCGAGGCCGCCCCAGTGCCAGTACCCGCCCCGCTCGGCCTGCTCCATCGGGACCATGAACCACTCGTAGGGCGCCTCGCCGAGGAAGCTCTCCTGGGCGGTCATCGGGGTCTGCGGGAACCTCGCCGGGTCGTGCACGGTGAAGCCCTGGGCCTCCATGCAGTCCTCGAGGAGGCGCGTCTCGGCCTCGTCGAGCTCGAGGTTCAGCCGGACGGTCTCGTTGTACATGTCGGTGAGGCGGCCCTCGTAGGCGCCGAAGTCGAGGTCCTCCTCCTCGCCTTCGAACCACGAGCAGCCCGCGGTCAGCACGAGCACGGAAAGAGCGGCGATGCCGATGCGCAGCACAGGGATCCTTGTCGTAGAAGGCTTTGACGTCTGTACGCCGCGGGCCCGCGGAGCGGTTGCCCCGGCGCCCGGAATTCCCCGGTGTTCACGGCCGGGGCTCAGCCCCCGATGAGCTCCTGGGTCTTCGCGAGGTGGCCCCGCATCTCCTCCTGCCACGCGTACGTGTCGTCCTCGATGTCGAGGTAGAAGTGCAGCTGCGCCTGCTCCCAGGCGTGCTCGGCGGTCTCGCGGAAACCCGATTCGTCGCCGCATTCGGCGAAGTCGACGGCCAGGTCCCTCTCGAAGGCCATCCAGCCCTCGAAGTCGTCGGCGTCGGGGGCGTCGTCCGGGGCGTCGGGCCAGACGGTTCCGGAGTCCTCATAGGAGTACAGGGAGTGGGTGCCCTCGCCGGACTCGGCGAGGTACTCGTGGACGAGCAGGTTGCCGTTGTAGAACTCCCAGCCGCCACGGCCGCGGTCGTCGAGGCAGTCGAGGAGGTCGCCCTCGGCGTCGGCGGTGCGGTCGGCGTACCGCCCGGTCATGTCCTCCCAGTCGCCCATCGGCTGCTCGGGGCGGAAGGTCCAGTCGGTGAAGCCCTCCTCCTCGTTCTCGGTCCCCACGAGTTCGCCGTAGACGGCCTCGATCATCTCCCGCTTGCAGCCCTCCGGCGGCGGGTTGGTGTAGACCTCGTCGCCGCTCGCGTCGGTCTTGCGGCCGGGGCCGCCGAGGTCGGGGTGCATCTCGGCGGCCCACGTCTCGCCCGCGTAGGCGACGTACCAGGCGTACTGGTCCTCCGCGTCGAGAAGGTAGAACTCCGGCGTCCCTGCGCCCTCCTCGGTCCACTCCGGCGCCGCCCGGCCGGCGGCCTCCTGGTGCGCCTCGTATTCGGCGTACAGGTCGGCGTGCTCGGGGTCCTCGGCCGCGTCCATCGCCGTCCACTGCCAGAATCCGCGGCGGGCCGCCTCCTCGGCGGTCGGCATGAACCACGCGTACGGGGCCTCGTCCAGGAAGCTCTCGCGTTCGGCCCCGGCCCAGCTGGTGAACTCCTCGGGCGGGTGCGCGTCGAAGCCCTGCTCCTCCAGGCACGCCTGGACGATCCGGGCCTCGGCCGCGTCGAGCTCCTCGATGAGGCGCACGCCCTCGTTGTACATGTCGGTGAGGCGGCCCTCGTAGGCGCCGAAGTCGAGGTCCTCCTCCTCGCCTTCGAACCACGAGCAGCCCGCGGTCAGCACGAGCACGGAAAGAGCGGCGATGCCGATGCGCAGCACGGGGGTCCCCTGTCGTAGGAGGCTTTGCGGTCTGGACGCCGCGGGAGGGCCGGTCGGTTGCACCGAAGCGGAAAGGGCCGCCGGGAACCCCTCGGCGGCCCTTCTTCGCAGTCTCTAGGCCTGGAGTTCGGCCAGGGCCTTCTGCCAGGCGCCCTGGTCGCGGGCCTCGCCGGGCAGGTTCATCTCGGCGAAGCGGACGACGCCGGACTTGTCGATGACGAAGGTGCCGCGGTTCGCCATGCCCTTGTCCTCGTTGAACACGCCGTAGGCCTGGGCGACCTCGCCGTGCGGCCAGAAGTCGCTCAGCAGCGGGAACTCGAAGCCCTGCTGCTTGGCCCACACCTTGTGCGCGAACGGGGAGTCGACGGAGACGCTGAGGACCTGGACCTCGTCGGTCTGGTAGGCGTCGAGGTTGTCGCGGATGCCGCACAGCTCGCCCTCGCACGTGCCGGTGAACGCGAACGGGTAGAAGACCAGGAGGACGTGCTTCTCGCCGAGGAAGTCGGCGAGGGAGACCTCTTGGTTGTTCTGGTCCTTCAGGGTGAAGCCGGGGGCCTTGGTTCCGGTTTCGATCGGCATTCGCGCTCCTTGGGTGCGGCCCTCGCCCGAGGGCCTCGGTGGTCTGACGCGCTGAACGTTAGCGCCGCGCGACGACCATCCGCGAGGCGACCCAGTCGGGGGAGGCGTTGAGCGTCTTGGTCGATTTGAGGCCCGCCAGCGCCGCCGACTCCTCGACGTCGGCCGGCTCGATGTGGCCGCGCCTTCCGGCCTTGGGGGTCAGGAGCCAGACCACGCCGTTGTCGGCGAGCGGGTCGCGGGCGTCCAGCAGGAGGTCGACGAGGTCGCCGTCCTCCTCTCGGCACCACAGCAGGACGGCGCCGACGATCTCGTCGGAGTCCTCGTCCAGCAGTTCGCCGACCGCCTCGATGACGGCGGTGCGCAGGGTCGCGTCGACGTCCGTGTCGAATCCGATTTCCATGACCGATTCGATACCGTCGAGCCCGAGTCGCTGTACGACGCTCGACACGTCCACCGGGCTGCTCGGAGCGTTCAATTCGTCCCTCCATAGGTCGATTGCCAGAGCCTACCGCCCTGCTCTGCACAGCATATGAACTACAGCATAGGAGGTGCGGCATATGCGGCGCCCGCGCGCCCGCGCGCGGCCGGGGCGGAGGGGCCGTTCGCAAGGGCCCGAGAGGCGGAGGTGAGCGGGTGTTCACGTGGCCGTCATCTCTTCTGATAGCGCTTGACGCGCGGGGGCGCAGGTGAACGGCCTTCGAGGTCGCGGGGAGTGTGGGCGCGGTCGCATCATGCCGGGTGGGTCGACGATGCTCGCGGTAGATTCAAGGGAGGATGGTAGAAAACGATGACACTCTGCTGCCAACCGAGAAACCCTGCAAAGCCGCAGTCTTAGAACGAGGGATCGCCCGTGACCACGGAACAGAACCGGCCGCCCATCAGTGACGGATTGCCGACCCAAGTACCGGACACTGACCCCGGGGAGACCAGCGAATGGCTGGAATCCCTTGACGGCCTCCTCGACGGCGGCGGGCGCACCCGTGCCCGCTACGTCATGCAGCGGCTGCTCGAGCACGCCCGCAAGCGCCAGATCGGCGTCCCGGCGTCCACGAGCACCGACTATGTGAACACCATTCCCGTCGAGGCCGAGCCGCACTACCCCGGTGACGAGGCCGTCGAGCACCGCATCCGCAGCTTCGTGCGCTGGAACGCGGCGATGACCGTGCACCGCGCGCAGCGTCCCGGCATCGGCGTGGGCGGACACATCTCCACCTACGCCTCCGCGGCGAACCTGTACGAGGTGGGCTACAACCACTTCTTCCGCGGCCGCGACCACGTCGGCGGCGGCGACCAGATCTTCTTCCAGGGCCACGCCTCCCCCGGCATGTACGCCCGATCCTTTGTGGAAGGCCGGCTGACCGAGGACGACCTCGACGGCTTCCGCCAGGAGGTCTCGCGCCCGCAGGGCGGCCTGCCCTCCTACCCCCACCCCCGCCTGATGCCGGACTACTGGCAGTTCCCCACCGTGTCGATGGGCCTGGGCCCGATCAACGCGATCTACCAGGCGCTGTTCAACCGCTACATGGACGACCGGGGCCTGCGCGACACCAAGCAGCAGCAGGTGTGGGCGTTCCTGGGCGACGGCGAGATGGACGAGGTGGAGTCGCGCGGCGCGCTCCAGTTCGCCGCGGGCGCCGAGCTGGACAACCTGACGTTCGTGGTCAACTGCAACCTCCAGCGCCTCGACGGGCCGGTGCGCGGCAACGGCAAGATCGTGCAGGAGCTGGAGTCGTACTTCCGCGGCGCGGGCTGGAACGTCATCAAGGTCATGTGGGGCCGCGAGTGGGACCCGCTGCTGGCGGCGGACGCCGACGGCGCCCTGGTGAACCTCATGAACACCACCCCCGACGGCGACTTCCAGACCTTCAAGGCCGAGTCGGGCGCGTTCATCCGCGAGCACTTCTTCGGGCGCGACACGCGCACCAAGGCGCTCGCGCAGGGCATGAGCGACGACCAGATCTGGGACCTGCGGCGCGGCGGCCACGACGACCGCAAGGTCTACGCCGCCTACAAGGCCGCGATGGACCACGCGGGCCAGCCGACGGTGATCCTCGCGCACACGGTCAAGGGCTACAAGCTCGGCTCCACGTTCGAGGGCCGCAACGCGACCCACCAGATGAAGAAGCTCTCGCTCGACGACCTCAAGGGCTTCCGCGACGCGCTCGACATGCCCGTCACGGACGCGCAGCTCGAGGAGAGCCCGTACCTGCCGCCGTACCTCAAGCCCGAGGCGGACTCGCCCGAGCACGAGTACCTCCAGGAGCGCCGCAGGGCCCTGGGCGGGTCGATTCCCTCGCGGCGCAACACGGTCGTCCCGCTGAACCTGCCCGGCGAGGACGCGTACAAGTCCGCCCGCCGCGGTTCGGGCAAGCAGAAGGCCGCCACCACCATGGCGCTGGTGCGCCTGCTCAAGGACCTCATGCGGGACAAGGAGACCGGCAAGCGCTGGGTCCCGATCATCCCCGACGAGGCGCGCACGTTCGGCATGGACGCGATGTTCCCGACGGCGAAGATCTGGTCGACGCACGGCCAGCAGTACCTGTCGGTCGACCGGGACCTGTTCCTCTCCTACAAGGAGTCCGAGCAGGGCCAGCTCATGCACGTGGGCATCAACGAGGCCGGCTCGGTGGCCGCGTTCACCGCCGCCGGCACCTCCGGGGACACCCTCGGCGAGCCGATGATCCCGTTCTACATCTTCTACTCGATGTTCGGGTTCCAGCGGACCGCCGACGCGATCTGGGCCGCCACGGACCAGCTCGCGAACGGCTTCCTCATCGGCGCGACCGCCGGGCGGACCACGCTCAACGGCGAGGGCCTCCAGCACGAGGACGGCCACTCGATCCTGCTGGCCCACACGAACCCCGCGGTCGTCTCCTACGACCCGGCGTTCGGCTACGAGATCGGGCACCTGGTCCAGGACGGCCTCAAGCGCATGTACGCGGACGGCGAGCACGTCTTCTACTACCTGACGGTCTACAACGAGCCGATGGTGCAGCCGGCCGAGCCGGAGGGCGTGGACGTCGAGGGCATCCTCAAGGGCATCCACAAGGTCTCGACCGCGCAGACGCAGGGCCCGCGAGTACAGCTGCTCGCCTCGGGCACGGGCATGCCGTGGGCGCAGAAGGCCGTGCAGCTGCTGGCCGACGACTGGGGCGTGGCCGCCGACGTGTGGTCGGTGACCTCCTGGTCCGAGCTCAACCGCGACGCCATCGCGGCCGAGAAGGAGAACCTGCACCACCCCGAGGCCGAGAAGCGCGTCCCGTACGTGACCGAGAAGCTCTCGGGCGCCGAGGGCCCGTTCATCGCCGTCAGCGACTACATGCGGTCCGTGCCGGACCTCATCAGCCGCTGGGTGCCGGGCGACTACACCTCGCTGGGCACGGACGGCTTCGGCCACTCCGACACGCGCGGGGCGCTGCGCCGCCACTTCAACGTCGACGCCGAGTCGATCGCGGTGGCCGCGCTCCTGCAGCTCGCCGCGCGCGGCGAGGTCAAGCCGGAGCTGGCGGCGCAGGCCGCTGCGAAATACCAGATCACCGACCCGACGGCCGCCGAGGCCGGCGAAGCGGGCGGCGACTCGTAAAGCGACGCAAAAGGAAAGGGGCCGCGAGCATCAGCTCGCGGCCCCTTTTCCCGGCTCCGGGCAGGGCGAAGGGCGGGTGCGCCGTGCGCCCCGCCCTTCGAAGTACCGTGCCCTGATCGGGCCTAGTGCTGGTGGTCGTGGTCGTGATCGTGGTCATGATCGTGGTCGTGACCGTCGGCCTCTTCGGCCTCGATCTGCTTGCGGACCTCGTCCATGTCGAGTTCCTTGACCTTGCCGATGATCTCCTCCAGCGCGGCCGGCGGGAGCGCACCGGGCTGGCTGTAGAGGAGGATGCCGTCCCGGAACGCCATGAGCGTCGGAATCGACTGGATGCCCGCTTCCGCCGAGAGCTCCTGCTGCGCCTCGGTGTCGATCTTGCCGAAGACGACATCGGCGTGCTGCTCGCTCGAGGCCTCGAAGGTCGGCGCGAACATCTTGCACGGGCCGCACCAGTCGGCCCACCAGTCGACCAGCACGATGTCGTTGCCGGTCACGGTCTCCTCGAAGTTGTCCTTGGTCAGTTCAACCGTGGCCATATGGCCGCCTCTCTGTCGTGGCTTCTCGGTGCTCTTCCGCGCAACAGTAGTGGCGCCGCCGCTATTCCGTCAGACGTCGATGCGCGGCGCGCGCCACGTCTGGCAGGCTATAGGGCATGGACCTGGCCACCACCATTCAGAACATCGAACGCTCCTCGTCGGCGCTGACGACCCAGTCGCTCACCCGGATGGACGAGCGCCTCACGTGGTTTCGCGACCTGCCCGCCGAGCAGCGCTCGATGGTCACGCTGGTGGCGCAGGCGGGCGTCCGCCAGTTCCTCGAATGGCTGCGCCACGGCGGCGAGGACCTCGGCTCCTCCGACATGGTGTTCGAGGCCGCCCCCGTCGAGCTGGCACGCGCCATCAGCCTCCAGCACACCGTGGCCCTCATCCAGGTCGTCATCGACGTCGTCGAGGAGCAGGTCCCCCAGCTCGCCGCCGACGGCGAGGAGGACCAGCTGCGCGAATCGGTGCTGCGCTTCAGCCGCGAGATCGCCTTCGCCTCCGCCCGCGTCTACGCCCGCGCCGCCGAGACCCGCGGCGCGTGGGACGCGCGCCTCCAGGCCATGCTCGTCGACTCGCTCCTGCGCGGGGACAACCCCGACGAGCTCATCAGCCGCGCCGCGGCCCTGGGCTGGTCCGAGACGCAGACGATCACCATCGTCTGCGGCGCGACCCCCGGCGGCGAGGCCACACTCGTCCTCCACTCCGTCCAGCGCGCCGCCAGGCGCCTGGGCCTGGACATCCTCGCGGGCGTCCACGGCGCCCGCCTCGTGCTCCTGCTCGGCGGCGTCAAGGAGCCGGTCGAGATCGTCGAGAAGCTCACCGGGCAGTTCGGCGACGGACCGATCGTCGTGGGCCCCACCGTGACCGGGCTCGCCGAGGCCTCCTCGTCGGCGCTGGCGGCCGTCGCGGGCCACCGGGCGGCCCCGGCCTGGACCGACGCGCCCCGGCCCGTGACCGCGACCCAGCTGCTGCCCGAGCGGGCCATCGCCGGGGACGAGGCGGCCCGCCAGGGCCTGCGCGAGGGCGTGTTCATGACGCTGCGCCGCGCGGGCGGCGAGCTGCTGGAGACCATGGACGCGTTCATCGCCTCCGGCGGCGTCCTCGAAGGCACGGCCCGCGAACTGTACGTGCACCCCAACACGGTCCGGTACCGCCTCCGCCGCATCCAAGAGGTGACCGGTTTCTCCCCGACCGACCCGCATGAGGCCTTCGTCCTTCGTGTGGGGTTGACCATAGGTCGCCTGGAGAACTCACCGAGTACCCGGCGTTCCCGCAGTTGACAACGAGTGTTGTAGATTCCCTACAAGAACCGAACGGGGTTTCAGTCCTCGGACCGTGCCCGTATTCCCAGCCGTCGATGCGAAAGTTCTAGTGTGCTTGCCATTCTCGCTCCCGGGCAGGGCTCGCAGAAGCCCGGGTTCCTCTCGCCGTGGATCCAATCAGACCCCGCCATGGAACGCCGACTCCGCGCGTGGTCGGAGTCGATCGACCTCGACCTCGTCCACCTCGGCACCGAGGCGGGCCAGGACGAGATCACCGACACCGCCAACACCCAGCCGCTGCTCGTGGCCGCCGGGCTGCTGGCCGCCGAACACCTCCCCGTCGACGCCGCCTCCGCGGTCGCCGGCCACTCGGTCGGCGAGCTCACCGCGCTCGCCCTCGCCGGAGTCCTGACCCCCGAGGCCGCCGTCGGCCTGGCCGCCGTGCGCGGCCGCGCGATGGCCGACGCGTGCCGCCTCGAGCCGACCACCATGGCCGCCGTCCTCGGCGGCGTCGAGGACGAGGTCCTCGCCGCGATCGAGGCCGCCGGGGCCTGGCCCGCCAACCGCAACGGCGCCGGCCAGATCGTCGCCGCCGGACCGGTCGCCGCCATCGAGAAGCTCGCCGCGAACCCGCCGGTCAAGGCGCGGATCATCCCGCTCAAGGTCGCCGGCGCCTTCCACACCCCGCACATGGCGCCCGCGCTGGAGACCCTGGAGGCCGCCGCCGCGTCGATCGAGGTCGCCGACCCGGTCCGCACCCTCCTGTCGAACAGGGACGGGAAGCCGGTGGCCAGCGGCGCCGTCGCCTTGCAGCAGGTTGTGGCTCAGGTCACCTCACCGGTTCGATGGGACGCCTGCATGAGTACGCTTGGAGAACTGGGCGTCACCGCGGTCATGGAACTGCCTCCTGCGGGGACCCTCACCGGGCTGGCCAAGCGGGCGCTCAAGGACGTGCAACGACTCAACGTGAACACGCCCGACGACCTCGCCTCCGCCGCCGAGCTCGGCACGCAGGCCGGAAAGAACGAAGGAGTCGAGTGAGCGTCAACGGATCGCGCGTCGTCAGCGTCGGCCACTACCAGCCCGAGAAGGTCCTCACCAACGACGACCTCGCCAAGATCGTCGACACCAACGACGAGTGGATCGTCTCGCGCGTCGGCATCAAGGAGCGCCGCATCGCCGCCGACGACGAGAAGGTCGCCGACATGGCGATCCACGCCGCCAGGCAGGCCCTCGCGAACTCCGGCTACGGCCCCGGCGACATCGACATGGTCATCGTCGCCACCGTCTCGGCCAAGGACGTGTGCCCCAACACCGCCTGCCGCGTCGCCGAGGCGCTCGAGATCGACACCCCGGCCGCCATGGACGTCAACACCGCCTGCTCCGGCTTCGAGTACGCGGTCGCCCAGGCCGACATGGCCATCCGCACCGGCAGCGCCAAGCGCGCCATCGTGATCGGCGCCGAGAAGCTCACCGCCGTGACCGACTGGGAGGACCGCACCTCCTGCGTCCTGTTCGGCGACGGCGCGGGCGCGGTCGTCATCGAGGGCACCGACGACGCGGCGCTGGCCATCAGCCCGGTCGTGTGGGGCTCGGAGCCCTCCATGGCCGACGTCATCCGCATCGAGGAGGACGTCCCCTACATCAAGCAGGCCGGACAGACCGTCTTCCGCTGGGCGACCACCCAGCTGGCCCCGCTCATCGAGAAGGTCGCCGACAAGGCCGACGTCAAGATCTCGGAACTGGCGGCATTCGTGCCGCACCAGGCGAACCTGCGGATCATCCAGGGCATCGCCAAGCGCCTCGATTTCAGCGACGAGTGCATCGTCGCCGAGGACATCGTGTACTCCGGCAACACCTCGGCGGCATCGGTGCCGCTGGCGCTGTCGAAGTTGGTACAAAGTGGCAAGGTGGCCTCCGGCGCCCCGATCCTCCTGTTCGGATTCGGCGGCGGGCTCACCTACGCCGGGCAGGTCATCCGCTGCCCGTAACTATCGAGAGGAAATATCTCATGGCTCTGTCTCGTGACGAGATCCGCGAAGGCCTGTCCGACATTCTCGAAGAGGTCGCGGGCGTCAACCCCGACGACGTCGCCGACGGCAAGTCCTTCACCGACGACCTTGACGTCGACTCGCTCGCCATGGTCGAGGTCGTCGTCGCAGCCGAAGAGAAGTTCGGCGTGAAGATCCCCGATGACGAGGTCGCCAACCTGAAGACCGTCGGCGACGCCGTCTCCTACATCGAAAAGGGCTAAATGTGACTGAGGTAGTCGTGACCGGGCTCGGCGCGACCACACCCCTCGGCGGGGACGTGGCGTCGACCTGGGAAGCACTCGTGGCCGGACGGTCGGGGGTTCACCTGCTCGAGCAAGAGTGGGCGCGGGAACTCCCCTGCCGTATCGCCGCCGAGCTGGCGGTGGAGCCCTCCGAGGTGTTGCCTCGGGTCCGGCTGCGCCGCCTCGACCGCTCCGAGCAGATCGCGCTGGTCGCGGCTCAGCAGGCGTGGGACGACGCGGGGCTGAACGACGACCTCGAGAAGGAGCGCCTCGGCGTGGTCTTCGGCTCCGGGATCGGCGGGGCGCTGACACTCCTCGCCCAGGACGACATCCTGGAGGAGAGCGGCCCGCGCAAGGTCTCCCCGTTCACCGTGCCCATGCTCATGCCCAACGGACCCGCGGCCGTGGTCGGCCTGGAGTTCCACGCCAAGGCAGGCGTGCACGCCCCCACCAGCGCGTGCGCCACCTCCGCGGAGGCGATCTCCTGGGCGGCCGACATGATCCGCGTCGGCCGCGCCGACGTGGTCATCGCCGGCGGTGCCGAAGCGGTCATCGGCGGCCTGCCGATGGCCGGTTTCTCCTCGATGAAGGCCATGTCCACCCGCAATGACGATCCGGCGCACGCCTCCCGGCCCTGGGACCGCGACCGCGACGGCTTCGTCATGGGCGAGGGCGCCGGCGCGCTGGTCCTGGAGCGCCGCGACCACGCCGAAGCGCGCGGGGCGAAGATCTACGCGGTCGTGGCGGGATCCGGCCTGACCTCCGACGGCTACGACATCGTCCAGCCCGACCCGGAGTGCAACGGCGGCGGCAGGGCGATGGCGGCGGCGATCAAGCAGGCCGGCATCGACCCGAAGGAGATCGGGCACGTCAACGCCCACGCGACCTCCACGCCGGTCGGCGACATGGCCGAGGTCAAGGGCATCAAGCGCGAGGTCGGCGACCACGTGGTGCTCACCGCGACCAAGTCCATGACCGGGCACCTGCTCGGCGGGGCGGGTGCGGTCGAGTCGATCGCGGCGATCCTGGCGATCGTCGAAGGGGTCATCCCTCCGACGATCAACCTGGAGAACCCCGACCCGGCCCTGGACCTGGACGTGGCGGCGAACGAGGCCCGCAAGGTCGAGCTGAACGCCGCGCTCAACACGGCCTTCGGCTTCGGCGGCCACAACGCGGCGCTCTTGTTCACGAAGGCGTAGCCTGAGCGGCCAGGAAGCGCAGCACGAAGGCGTAGCCGGTCGAACAAAACGGCATTGAAGACGTTCGAAGGGCCCCACCGCGATGCGGTGGGGCCCTTCGACGTTCTCATCGCGGACGTTGCTACCAAGGTATGACGTCGCCCGAACGGGGTCCTTCCCCGGGATGAGCCGGGACGGTACCGCAGACGGGAGCTTCCGACGGGGGCCAGCACTACCGTGTGAAGTGCGCATTTTCCTTAGACTGAGATCGGAAACCAGCGAACACCCGCCACGGCCACAAAGGAGCCCGTCGTGACCACCACCCCGCTCGCCACCACCGGACCACCGGGACCGCCCGCCTCGATCACCAAGACCGAACGCTCCCTCGCACCCGACATCGCGCGGGGCGGCATGCTGCTCTTCATCGCCCTCGCCAACGTCCCCATCCACCTGTGGGGCATGAGCCTCGACAAGTACAACCACAACACCGGCCAGTCGGGTGCCGACCACATCGCGTACTTCGTCGAACAGCTCCTCATCGCCGACCGGTCCCGCCCGATGTTCGCGATCCTCTACGGCTTCGGCATCGCCGTCATGGCCTCGCGCATGTTCGCGCGCGGCATGGAGGCCAAGGGCGTCCGCAAGATCCTGCGCCGCCGCTCCTGGTGGCTCATCGCCTTCGGCTTCCTGCACGCGACGCTGCTGTTCTTCGGCGACATCCTCGCCCCCTACGGCGCCATGGGCCTCATCGCCCTGTTCTTCGTCAACCTCTCGGACTCCGCGCTCAAGAAGTGGCTGTGGGGCTCGGTCGCCTATGTGGTGGTGATCGGCACCCCGATGATGGCGTACTTCTACACCGCCTCCGCCGAACCGCCGACCTCCGAGGACATCTCGCCGTACCTCGGCCAGCTGATCATGGGCGCCATCGCCTCACCCGTCGCCATGCTCGCCCTCGTGTTCACCGGAACGTTCTTCCCGCTCATCATCGCGGGCATGATGCTCCAGCGCTCAGGCCTGCTCAACCACCCCGAGCAGCACCTGCCGCGGCTGAAGACCCTCTTCCTGTCCGGCATGGCCGTGAACGTCCTCAGCTCACTGCCCGTGGCGCTCATCGCGCTCGGCGCCTGGGAACCCTCGCGCGGTCTCTGGGTCGGCGCGGTCTACCTGACGCTCCTCGGCGGCATGTACGCCGGCCTCGGCTACATCTGCGGGTTCGCGCTCCTGGCCCACAAGCTCCGGAACTTCGGCCGCCGCGGCATCCCCGGCGCCCTGGCCGCGGTCGGCGAACGCTCGCTGACTTCCTACCTGCTCCAGTCGATCATCATGGCCCCGCTGCTCACCATGTGGGGCTTCGGCCTCGGCGAGGACCTGGGCTACCTGGGCGCGTTCGGCTACGCGTTCGCGACCTGGCTGGCCACCGTCGCCATCGCGGTCATGCTCGACAAGGCCGGGAAGCGCGGGCCGTTCGAGGTCCTGCTGCGCCGGCTCACCTACGGCCGCCGCAAGGCGTGAGGAACCGGACGCCCCCGTGTCGGATGCCCGACGCGGGGGCGCTCCCGTGTTCGGCCGCGTGGCAGAATACGCGCGTGCAAGTGAGTCAGACTCCGTTCAGACTGCTGCGGGCCGCCGTGTTCGCCGCCGTCTCGGTGTCCGCCTCACTCCTGCTCCACCTCTGGAGCGGCGGCCACGCCCCCGGCCCGCTCCAGCTCTCGGGCGCGTTCGCGCTCGTCCTCGCCGCCGCCTATGCGATCGGCGGCCGCCAGCGCGGCTTCCTGCTGCTCGCACCGCTGTGCCTGGCGGCGCAGTGGGGGCTGCACGAGTGCTTCGAGCTGGGTGCGGTCGCGGCACCGTCGCACGCGCACGGCGCCGGGCTGTCGATGTGGCTGGTCCACCTCGCGGCGGCGCTCGCGCAGGCGTCGTGGCTGGCGCGCGGCGAGTCGGCGCTCGCGGCGATGCTGGAGCTGCTGACGCTGTTCTTCGCGCGCGCGGTGCGCGTGCTGGGCCTGGGTGCACCGGTCGCGGTGCGGCCGCTGCGCGTCGCGTTCCGGTCCGCGGTGCCGCGACTTCGCCCGGCGGAGCGCTCCGCCGTCTCGCGCCGCGGCCCACCGCGGTTCGCTTTCTGATTCATCTTGTCCCCCAGCGCCTTCGGCGCTACCCCCTGCCCTGAGCGCGGAGCCTGCGGCGCGCAAGCGCCCGCACGGCCGTCCTCCGGGCTGCTCAGAAAGCGAAGCATGTCTGCACAACCGAAGATTCCCGCTGCCCTGCGGCAGCTCCTGCTCCGGCTGCATTTCTACGCCGGGATACTCATCGCGCCGTTCCTGCTGGTCTCGGCGGTGACCGGGCTGGCGTACGCGCTGTCCTACCCGGTCGAGGACGTCATCTACGAGGATCTGACGACGGTCGCCGTCGGCGACGAGCGGTTGGGCCTGGCCGCGCAGGTCGGCGCGGTGACCGAGGCGCATCCGGACTGGCCGGTGACCGCGGTGCGGCCGGCGGCGGACGCCGACGACGCGACGGCGGTCCTGGTGGATGACGGCGTCGTCCGCGAATCGGGCGCGGTCGCGGTGGTCTACGTCGACCCCTACACCGGGGAGGTGCTCGGGGAGTCGACCTCGTACGGGTCCTCGCAGGCCGGTCCGGTGCGCGAGTGGTTCTCGACGCTGCACCGGAACCTGCACTTGGGCGAGCCGGGCCGCCTGTACTCCGAACTCGCGGCCAGCTGGCTGTGGGTGGTGGCGGCCGGCGGCCTGGTCCTGTGGATGAGCAGGCGGCGCAGTGCCGGCGGCCTGGCGTGGCCGCGGCCCCGCGGCGCTTCGGGCCGGGCCCGGACGCTGGCGTGGCACGGCCCCGTGGGGCTGTGGCTGGCCGCCGTCCTGCTGTTCCTGTCGGTGACGGGCGTGACGTGGTCGCGGTACGCGGGCGAGCACGTCGCGGACCTTCGGTCGGCGCTGTCGTGGACGACGCCGGCGCTGGAGGCCGACGCGGGTGCGGCGGCGGGCGACCATGCGGCGCACCACGGTTCGGGTTCGGAAGGAGCGTCGGTGTTCGCGGTGACGCTGCTCGACAGCGTCCATCAGGCGGCGCTGGACGCGGACATGAAGGGCCCGCTGCAGATCACGCTGCCGACCGGTGAAGGCACGCGGTACCTGGTGGCCGAGACGCAGCGGTCGCTGCCGTTGGAGCAGGACCAGTTGGTCGTGGACACAGCCTCGGGGGCGCCGCAGGTGGTCGAGGAGCTGCGGTTCGCGGACTGGCCGTTCATGGCGCAGGCGACGAACGTGCTCATCGCCGGTCACATGGGCCTGCTGTTCGGCCTGGCGAACCAGCTGATCCTGGCGGCGGCGATGCTGGCGCTGGTCGCGATGATCGTGTGGGGCTACCGGATGTGGTGGCAGCGCCGGCCGCAGCGCGCGGCACGGGGACGGCGCGCCGTGGTGGGCCGCCCGTATCCGCGCGGGTCGCTGCGGCGGCTGCCGTGGCCGCTCATCGCGGTGGTCGTCGCGGTCGCCGCGGGCGTCGGGTGGTTCTTCCCGCTGCTGGGCATCTCGTTGGCGGCGTTCGTGGTCGCGGATGCGCTGGTCGGGTTGCGGCAGCGGCGGCGCAGGCCGCCGGGCGGGGAGTCCGGCGAGCGAGTCGAGGGTGCGGTGTCGCGGCGGACGGCGCTGGCGACGGCGACGGTCTCGGCGGCCGTGGGCGCGGGCGTCGGCGTGGCGATCGCGTCCCGGGCGCGCGAGGAGGGCGGTGCGGCCGGGGACGAGGGTTCCGGGGTCGAGCCGTTCCACGGCGAGCGGCAGTCCGGGATCGAGACGCCCGCGCAGGGCCATGCGCTGTTCGCGGCGTTCGACCTGGCGGCCCAGGACTTCGCGAGCGGGCAGCCGCTGGACGCCGCGGGTGCGGCGGCGAATCTGGAAGCGCTGCTTGCGGACTGGTCGGCCGTGAGCGCGGCGCTGGCGGCCGGTGAAGTGCCGCCGAAGGCCGCGGTCGACGGCGCGGACCAGTTCGACGCCGAGGCGGTCGCGTCCGGTTTGCATCCGGCGCGGCTCACGGTGACGTTCGGGATCGGCCCGGCGGTGTTCGCCAAGACCGGGCTGGAGGCGGTGCGGCCGTCGAAGCTCGCGGAGCTGCCGGAGTTCGACGGGGACCGGTTGAACCCGGCCTGGTCGGGCGGCGACCTGCTGCTCCAGATCTGCGGCGACGACCAGCAGGTGGTCAGCGGCGCGTTCCTGGAGCTGCGCAAGCGGGCGGTCGGCCTGGGGGTGCTGCTGTGGATGCAGCAGGGCTTCTCGTCGGCCCCCGAGGGCGGGACGCCGCGGAACCTCATGGGCTTCAAGGACGGCAGTGCGAATCCGGAGGCCGGGTCCGAGGAGTTCGACGCGCGCGTGTGGGCCGTGGACGCGGAGCCGTCCTGGTTCGAGGGCGGCACGTACCTGGTGTTCCGCAAGATCCGGATGCGCCTGCCCGACTGGTCGATGCTCACCGCGCAGGACCAGAACCTCACGTTCGGGCGGGAGCGGGACTCCGGTGTGCCGTTGAGCGGCGGCGGCGAGTTCGACCACCCCGACTTCGAGGCGGTGGACGACTCGGGCCTGCCCGCGGTCCCGGCGGACTCGCACATCGCGGTCGTGCACGACGCGGCGATGGTCCGGCGCGGCTACAACTACGACTACGGGTTCCTGACGCAGGCCGAGGTCAGTTCGGACGCGGCGGCCGACGGGCACGTGGACGGCCACATGCACGCCGAGCACCCGTACGACGCGGGGCTGCTGTTCGTGTCGTTCCAGGCCGACCCGCAGGTGTTCATCGACGCGCAGGAGAAGATGGCGGCCTCGGACCGGCTCTCGGAGTTCATCACGGCCGAGGGCAGCGCGGTGTTCGCGCTGCCGCCGGGCGCGGCCGAGGGCGGCTTCGTGGGCGAGGGCCTGTTCGAGTCCTGACTCGGCGGGGGCGGGGGCCGGTCGGCTCCCGCCCCTTCGCGTTCGCAGGCGCGGCGGAGCGGAGTCCGGGCCGCTGCTCAGGCGGCGGCGAGGTCGTGCTCGCCGGACGACGCCTCGACCGGGACGGGCGCGGTCCGAGGCGGGCGCACCCGGCCGGCGCCGGGCGGCGGGCCCTCGAGCTGGGCGTACCAGAGACAGAAGACCATGACCGCCCAGACCTTGCGGGAGTTGTCGGCCTCCCCGGCCCGGTGGGCGCGCAGGAGCGTGCGCGCGTACTGGAGGTCGAGCAGGTGCCCGCAGCCGGCGGCGGCCATGACATGGTCGGCCCACTCGAACATGGGCCCGGCCAGCCACTGCCGGTGCGGGGTGGGGAAGCCGAGCTTGGGTCGCTCGACGACCGACGGCGGCACGATGCCCGCGACGGCCCGGCGCAGCGCCGTCTTCGTCTGCGCGCCCCGCAGCCGGTGCCCGACCGGGACGCGGGAGGCGACCTCCCACACCGCCCGGTCCAGGAACGGCACCCGCAGTTCCAGGCTGTGCGCCATGGACATGCGGTCGGCCTTGACGAGGATGTCGCCCTTCATCCAGGTGCTCAGGTCCAGGTACTGCATGCGCGAGGTCGGGTCCAGGTGCGCCGACTCGTCCCAGAACGGGTCGGTGACCTCCCGGAACGACGCGACCTCGCGGTGGAGCAGGCGCCGCTTGTCCTCGCCGGTGAAGATCTTCGCGTTGCCGACGAACCGCTCCTGGAGCTCGGCCGTCCCCCGCTCGAGGAAGCTCTTGCCCTTGACGCCGTCCGGCAGGGCCGCGGACGCCTTGCGCAGCAGGCCCTTCGCCGAGCCGGGGAGGGCCTCGATGCGGCGCAGCGAATGCGGTTCGCGGTAGATCCGGTAGCCGCCGAACAGCTCGTCGGCGCCCTCGCCCCCGAGGGCGACCGTGACGTGCTCGGCCGCCCGCTTCGCGGTGAAGTACAGCGGCACGAGCGCCGGGTCGGCCACCGGGTCGTCGAGGTGCCACACGATCCGGGGCAGCTCGGCCATGACGTCCTCGACCGAGACCGGCGCGGCGATGTTGCGCACGCCCAGCGCCGCCGCCGAGGCCGCGGCCCCCTCCAGCTCGTCGTACAGGCCCGGATCGGTGAACTGCGCGGTGAACGTCAGCAGGCGGGGGTTGACCTCGCGGGCCAGCGCGACGATCGCCGTGGAGTCGACGCCGCTGGACAGGAGCGCCCCGACCGGCACGTCCGACCGCATGTGGACGCGCACCGAGTCGCGCAGGGCCGCGAGGATCTCCGCGGCGAGGCGGTCGGCGTCCTCGACGGGGCGGGGGCGGAACATCGGCTGGAAGTAGCGCTGCTGGCGGGGCTTGTCGCCGGGCCTGAAGAGCGCGAAGTGGCCCGCTTCGAGGCGGTGGACGTGCCGGTGGAGGGTCGCCGGTTCGGGCACGTACTGGAAGGTCGCGTAGTGGGCGGCCTGGTCGGGGTCGATCAGGTCGGGGTGGGCCAGGCCCGGGAGGGCCTTCTTCTCGCTGGCGAGCCAGGTGCCGCCGTCCCACTGCGTCCAGTAGAGGGGCTTGATCCCGAAAGGGTCGCGGGCGGCGAAGAGCAGGTCGGCGACGCGGTCGTGGACGACGAACGCGAACATGCCGCGCAGGCGGTGGACGACGTCGGGGCCCCAGTGCCGGAAGGCGGCGAGCAGGACCTCGGTGTCGCCCTCGGTCGCGAAGACCTCGCCGTGGACGCGGACGAGCTCCTCGCGCAGCTCCAGGTAGTTGTAGATCTCGCCGTTGAAGACGATCGCGTAGCGCTCGGGGTCGGTGTCGTCGCCGCGGCGCATCGGCTGGTGGGAGCCGTCGGGGTCGAGGACGGCGAGTCGCTTGAAGCCCATGAGGACCCGCTCGCCCGAGGCGTGGACGGCGGTCTCGTCGGGGCCGCGGTGGGCCAGGAGCTCCAGGGCCGCGGCGAACCGCTCGGGGTCGGACTCGGCGCTCACTCCGGCGCGAACGGTGAAGCCGCACATGGTGCCTCCAGCGGGGCGGAATTCGGGTGGGACTCCAGATTCGTCCGGTCGGGCGGTCGAAACCTCCGGCGAAGTGCGGGAACCGGCCCGGTGAAGGTCCCTCTCCCATGGGGACCGTCGGACTCCCCCGGCTGCAACCGAAGGTCCCGAGTCGAGCGTCCTAGGACGGGGGCGCTCCCCCGCCGGACGGATGCCCGGGCACCGGACCTTCGTCAGGTGGCGGTGCCGATGCATGATGAGCGCTCATATAACGAATAGGCCACAGGGAGGTCCACGTGATCCGAGTGCTGATCGTCGACGACGAGGCCCTGATCCGCTCGGGATTCACCCACATCCTGAGCGCCGCCGAGGACATCGAGGTCGTGGACGCCGTCTCGGGGGCCGACGCGATGGACCGCGTCATGAACCTGCGGCCCGACGTCGTGCTCCTGGACATCCGGATGCCCGACGTCGACGGCCTGACCGTCCTCAAGCGGCTCCAGAACCTCTCGCACCCGCCGGTCACGGCGGCGCTGACCACGTTCGACACCGACGAGTACGTCCACGCCGCGCTCCGGTTGGGCGCGGCGGGCTTCCTGCTCAAGGACACCGAGCCCGAGCACCTGGTCTACCAGGTGCGGGCCCTGGTCACCGAGGGCGCGGTGCTGTCGGCGAAGGTCACGCAGGCCGTGGTCGCCGGGTACCTGGAGCGGGCCGCCGAGACCGCGCCGAACCCGCGGATCGAGCGGCTCACCGACCGGGAGCGGGAGATCCTGCTGCTCCTGGCGGAGGGGAAGTCGAACGGGGAGATCTCGGCCGAGCTGTTCCTGGGCCTGGGTACGGTCAAGGACCATGTCAGCTCGATCCTCACCAAGCTGCAGGTGTCGAACCGGGTGCAGGCTGCGCTGGCGGCGCATGACGCGGGGCTGCTCAGGAAGGACGGCGCATGAGGCGCCCCGCCCTGCCCGAGAAGATCCCGCAGTGGGCCTGGGACGCGGGGACGCTGCTCGTCGCGGTCGTCCACCTGGCGTTCGTGATCGACCTGGGCAACCAGCCGGTCGCGTCGTTCGCGATCGTGGGCGTGGCGGCGCTGGTGTTTCGCAGGCGGTGGCCGTTCCTGGTGTTCCTGGTGACGCTGCCGGCGGCGTTCATGGTGTTCGAGAAGGTCGCGTCGATGATCGCGCTGTACACGATCACGCGCCAGTCGCGGCGCCTGTGGATCCCGCTGGCGGCGACGGCGATGCTGGCGGTCTGCTTCGTCCTGCAGGGGACGTTCGTCTACCACTTGTTCCTGGGGCCGTGGCGGTCCCCGTTCGCCGAGGCCCTGGAGGTGCTGCCGCTGCAGATGTACCCGTACGACTCCTTCCTGCGGACGGTGCTCTACTTCACGGCGATGGCGACGGTCCCGGCGATCCTCGGCTACAGCCAGCGGGCCCGGCAGGGGATGGCCGACCGGCTCGCGGAGATCGTGGAGGCCCGCGAGCACGAGCAGCTGCTGCTCACCCAGCAGGCCCTGTCGGCCGAGCGCGCGCAGCTGGCGCGGGAGATGCACGACGTGGTCTCGCATCAGGTCAGCCTCATCGCGGTGCAGGCCGGGGCGCTCCAGGTCAAGTCGAAGGACGCCGAGGGCCGGACGATCGCCTCGACCATCAGGCGACTCTCGGTGAACACGTTGGACGAGTTGCGGCACATGGTGCAGGTGCTCCAGGCCTCGGGCATCCGCCCGACCGAGCTGACCCCGCAGCCGACGCTGGAGCAGTTGGACGCGCTCGTGTCGTGCAGCGGCATCGAGGCGCGGCTGCACGTGGAGCGGATCGTCGGGCTCGACCCGGCGGGCCAGAGGGCCGTCTACCGGACGGTGCAGGAGGCGCTCACCAACGCGCGCAAGCACGCCCCGGGCGCTTCGGTCACCGTCACGGTGGCGAATCGGGGCGAGGGGACGGAGGTCGGGGTCGCGAACACGCCCGGTTCGCGGCCGGTGCTGGAGCTGCCGGGCTCGCGGCACGGGCTGCTGGGCCTGCGCCAGCGGGCGGAGCTGCTCGGCGGATGGTTCGAGGCCGGTCCGTCGCCGGACGGCGGCTGGCTGGTGCGGATGTGGGTGCCGCGGATCTCCGCGGGGCGGTGAGCTAGGCCCAGGTGCGTCCGGTGAGCAGTTCGTAGGCCTCGATGTAGCGGGCGCGGGTGGCGGCGACGACCGGCTCGGGGATCTGGGGGGCCTCGCGGTCGTCGGGGCGCCAGCCGGTGGACTTGGCCCAGTCGCGCACGTACTGCTTGTCGAAGGACGGCTGGGTCTGGCCGGGCTTCCAGCCCTCGGCGTCCCAGAAGCGCGAGGAGTCCGAGGTGAGGACTTCGTCGGCGAGGCGGAGCACGCCGTCCGCGTCGATGCCGAACTCGAGCTTGGTGTCGGCGATGATGATGCCGCGTTCGAGCGCGATCTCGGCGCCGCGGCGGTAGACGGCCATGGTGAGGTCGCGGACCTGCTCGGCGAGGTCGCGGCCGATGGTTTCTGTCACTTGACCGAAGTCGATGGGCTCGTCGTGGTCGCCGACGGCGGCCTTCGTGGTCGGGGTGAAGATCGGCTCGGGCAGGCGCGAGCCGTCGACCAGGCCCTCGGGGAGGCCGATGCCGCACACGGCGCCGGTCTTCCGGTAGTCGGCGAGGCCGGAGCCGGTGAGGTAGCCGCGGACGACGGCCTCGACCGGGACCATCTCGAGGCGGCGGACGCGCACGGCGCGGCCGGCGAACTCAACCGGGACGTCCTCGGCGGAGACGACGTGGTTGGGGACGAGGTCGGCCAGCTTGTCGAACCACCACAGGCTGAGCGCGGTGAGCAGGGCGCCCTTGCCGGGGATCTCGGTGGGCAGCACGACGTCGAAGACGCTGACGCGGTTGGAGGCGACGAGCACCAGGTCGTCCCCGTCGGCGTAGACGTCGCGGACCTTGCCCTGGTGAATGAGTTCCACTGCTGCTCCCCTGCTCGTGCGCTGCGCCCATTAGAGCAGCGGGAGCGTCATCCTACGTTTGATCGGCGGCGCGGCTGTGCCGAGCGACACCTGCCGCCGGGCACGCTCGCGGCGTAGGCTGGGCCGGTGACTTCCGTACAGCCTGAAGGACGCCGGATGCTGCGCCTCGAAGTGCGCAACGCCCAGACCCCGATCGAGAAGAAACCCTCCTGGATCAAGGTCAAAGCCAAGACCGGCCCCGAGTACACCGAACTGCGGAGCCTGGTCAAGAGCGAGGGCCTGCACACGGTCTGCCAAGAAGCCGGGTGTCCCAACATCTACGAATGCTGGGAGGACCGCGAGGCGACGTTCCTCATCGGCGGCTCCCAGTGCACGCGACGGTGCGACTTCTGCCAGATCGACACCGGCAAGCCGTCCCCGCTCGACCGGGACGAGCCGCGCCGCGTGGCCGAGTCGGTCCAGACGATGGGCCTGAAGTACGCCACGATCACCGGCGTCGCCCGCGACGACCTCGACGACGGCGGGGCCTGGCTCTACGCCGAGACCGTCCGCCAGATCCACGAGACCGTCCCCGGCTGCGGCGTCGAGCTGCTCATCCCGGACTTCAACGCCGAGCCCGAGGCCCTCAAAGAGGTGTTCTCCTCCCGCCCCGAGGTGCTCGCGCACAACGTCGAGACGGTGCCGCGCATCTTCAAGCGCATCCGGCCCGCGTTCACGTACGAGCGCTCGCTGTCGGTCATCACCTCCGCCCGCGAGGACGGCCTGGTCACCAAGTCGAACCTGATCCTCGGCATGGGCGAGACCCGCGAGGAGATCTCCCAGGCCCTGAAGGACCTGCACGCGGCCGGGTGCGAGCTCATCACCATCACCCAGTACCTGCGCCCGACCAAGCGCCACCACCCGGTGGACCGGTGGGTCAAGCCCGAGGAGTTCGTGGAGCTGTCGGCCGAGGCCGAGGAGATCGGCTTCGCCGGGGTCATGAGCGGACCGCTCGTGCGCTCCTCGTACCGCGCCGGGCGCCTGTACCGCCAGGCGGTCGAAGCGCGGGCCGCGGCCGGCCTCGGGGAGTTCGCGAGCCGTCGTTAGCCCCGTCCTCGGCGGCGCGGAACGCACACTAGAATTGAGCTCATGGCAAAGCAGCAGGAGAAAGAGACGTTCGGGTCACGCTTGAAGACCATCGGCATGGCCATCAAGTTCACGAACCAGCGGGACAAGCTGTTCCTGCCTCTCGAGGCCGCCGCCATCCTGCTGCCGTTCGTGATCGTGACCGCGTTGGTGATCTTCGCCCGGTTCTCGCTGCTGTGGTACGTGAGCGCCGTGTTCGTGGCCCTGCTGGCCGGGTTGATCGTGCTCAACATGCGGACCAGCAAGGTGGTGAACCAGGAGGCCGTCGGCAAGCCGGGTGCGGCGTACGCGCTCATCGACGGCATCCGCGGCTGGCAGGTCACGCCGGGCGTGGCGGCCGTGTCGGAGACGCAGATGGTCCACCGCGCGGTCGGCAAGGCCGGCGTGGTGCTCCTGGGCGAGGGCGGCGGGCCCAAGGTCCGCAAGCTCCTCGGGCAGGAGAAGAAGCGGATCTCGCGGGTGGTCGGCTCGACCCCCGTGTACACGTTCCTGGTCGGCGAGGCCGAGAGCGACGACTTCTCGGTGACCGAGGTGCGCAAGCGCCTCATGAAGCTGCCGAAGAACATCGACTCGAAGGCCGCCAACCACATCGCCAAGCGCCTGGACGCGCTCGGGATCGGCATGGCCGTCCCGAAGGGCCCGATGCCGACGAGCGCGAACGCCGGCAAGGCCGCGCGCCGCGCCGCGCTCCGCGGCCGCTAGAACCAGACGACGACGAACGGCCCGGCGGGGGAAACCCCGCCGGGCCGTTCTCACGTCGATTCGGAGGATGTCGGTCAGAAGATGTCGCCGTTGTCGCGGCGGCGGCGCCAGCGCTCCTCCATGCGAGAGGTGAATCCGCCGGGCTTGGGGTGCTTCGACGAGCTCCCGGTGGTTCGCGTCGCCTTCCCGTCGACCGCCTTCAGCTTCACATTCGTGCTGCGGCGCTGCGCCCAGAGGCCCAGGATCAGACCGCCGAACATCAGCACGGCGCCGATCGGGGCGCCCCACTTCGCGGCATCGCCCCCGGCGATGACGGTGCCGATGACGGCGCCGATCCCGATGACCGTGACGATGCCGGCCAGGATCAGCCTGCGCCGGGTCACATGCGCCGGGTCATGGGCGCGCACAGCAGAGGCGAACTGCGGGTCTTCGGACAAGGACTGCTCGATCTGCTCGAACAGGCGTTGCTCGTGGTCGGAGAGCGGCACGACACTCCTCCTGCGTTAGGTCTACGAGGCCCCTGCCAGACGGCGGCCTCAGTACTTGCGTCCAAGTCTACGAGGCTTTCGCTCGAGGCGGAAGGCAGTTCGTCCTTGAATCAGTCCGTTCTGGCCCTGTCGACTCCACTGGCGGAAACTCCCGAGCGCCGACGCGCTCAATGATCGGAGTTACCCGATTCGCGGGTGTCTACACGCGAGTCCGGGCGCGCGAGTCGACCGGCCGAGCGCACCGCGCCCTTGCCGAACTTGGCGCTCGCCTGATCGATGGCGGTCTCGATGTCGCGCCACCCGTGCTCGGGCTCGCCGAGCGCGACCTGCCGGCCGACGGCCGCGGCCTCCACGAGGTGGTCGAGTCGCACGCCGATGAGCCGCACCGGGGCCGTCGCCGCCGTGTCCGCCAGATCCCTTGCTGCGGCGTAGATCTCATGTCCGACATCGGTCGGCGCGGTGAGCATCCTCGAACGCGTGATCGTGCGGAAGTCCCCGAACCTGATCTTGACGGTGACCCCGCGCCCGGCCCATCCCGCCGACCGGGCCCTCGAGGCGACCTTGCGCGACAGCTCCAGCAGCACCGGCCCCCACACCGCCCCGTCGGGTGCGTCGCGGTCGAAAGTGGTCTCGTTGCTGATCGACTTCTCGACCCGCTCGGGACGCACCGGCCGGGGGTCGATGTTGCGAGAAAGCGCGTACAGGTGCTCGGCGCTCGCGGTGCCCACCGAGGACGCGAGGCTGTCGACGTCGAGGCGGGCCAGATCCCCGACCGTGCGCATCCCCAGGCGGGTCAGTTTCTCGGCGGTCTTCTCGCCGATCCCCCACACCGCGCGGATCGGGAGGCGGTGGAGGAACTCCAGCTCGGTCGCGACGGGGACGACGCCGAGCCCGTCGGGCTTGGAGGCCTCGCTCGCGAGCTTAGCGAGGAACTTGGTCGAGGCGATGCCGACGGTGCAGGTGATGCCGTGCTCGGCGCGGACGCGAGCGCGGATCGCCGCCGCGATCTCGGTGGGCGAGCCGATGAGGCGGCGCGCGCCCGCGACGTCGAGGAACGCCTCGTCGACCGAGATCGGCTGGACGTGCGGGGTGAACTCCCGGAAGATCGCCATGACCGCCCGCGAGACCTCGCCGTAGGAGGTCGTGGGCGTCATGAAGACGCCGTGCGGGCAGCGGCGGCGCGCGACGGCGGTGGGCAGTGCCGAGTGGACGCCGTACTTGCGGGCCTCGTACGAGGCCGCCGCGACCACCCCGCGCGGGCCGAGCCCGGCCACGATCACCGCCTTGCCGCGCAGCGAGGGGTCCCGGGCGATCTCGACGGACGCGAAGAACGCGTCCATGTCGATGTGCATGATGTCGGTCCCCGAATCGGACAATTCCGGACCGATATACCGATCGAGCTCCCTGGCCACACCCGAAGCCTAGCGAGCGGGTCCGACAATCGGGCCCGCCGGCGGTAGGGCGAGCGCCGCCGGACTGGGATTCGGTCCCGGCTCCGGCTCCGGCTCCGGCTCCGGCTCCGGCTCCGGCTCCGGCTCCGGCCTGGATTGTCGGACCCGCCGGGCACCATGGAAATCGGGGGCCTTTCCCCGGCGGTCCCCGGGACCGTCGTGGTGCGCTCGAATCCCCGCCCTACCGGCGGTAGGACCAGAGCGGAATCGCCATCTCGGCGGCCGTCAGGCCACCGTGCTGGCCGATGAGCCGGGCCACGTGCGGCGGCTCGCCCTCGACCCCGACCACCGCGAACGTGTCCCTGCACACGACCAGCAGGTCCCCGATGCGCTCGCGGCTCGACTCGGTGACCTTCGGGCCGAACCAGCCCCGGTCGATCGCCTCGTCGCGGCCGATGAGCTCGGCCCGGCCGCCGACCGCCCCGGTCCACGCCTGCCGCACGTCCTCGATCGCGCCCGGCGCCGCGTACAGGTACCGCATCCGCCCGTCACCCGCGATCGCCTCGACCCCGTGCAGGAGATCGGGCCGCTGGTCCACGTGCAGGCGCTCGGTCACGTTCACCATGCCGTGGTCGGCGGTCAACAGCAGCGCCGCGTCCTTCGGCAGGCCCGACAGGATCCCGTCGATCGCCTCGGCGACCTCCGCGACCGCCTCCAGCCACTCCGGCGAGCCGATCCCGTGGAAGTGCCCGGCGGTGTCGACGTCGGGCAGGTACGCGTACACGAGGCTCCGGTCCCCGCGCGCCAGCGCCGCGACCGCGCCCTCGGCGACCTCTCGCGGGCTGATCGCCGGGAGCCAGTCGGCGCCCCGGTAGATCGCGCGGGTCAGTCCGGTGGCGCGGAAGACGCCGTTGGAGACGACCGTGCAGGCGACGCCGTCCGCAGAGGCCTGCTCGAACGCGGTGGGCTCGGGCTGCCAGGTCTCGGGGTCGGGGGCGCCGTCCCAGCGGATGTGGGTGACCAGGTCGCCGGTGTCGGGGACGCGGACGGTGAAGCCGATGATGCCGTGGACGCCCGGCGGCGTGCCGCACGCCAGGGAGGCCAGGCTGATCGGCGTCGAGGAGGGCACGGTGGCGGTGATGGGGGTGAGGGTGCCGATCTCGCCGTGGTGGATGGCGCCGACGGTGGCGCTGGCCTGCGCGGCCTGGCCCAGGAGGTGGTAGCCGAAGCCGTCGAGGAGGAGGACGGCGACGCGCCGGACGCCGTCGAGTTCGGCCCGGTGCAGCACGGCGCCGCCGTTGCGGGTCGGAACGCCTAGGGCTGCAAGGGCAGTGGGCATGACATCGGCGAGCGTGCCGGTGCCGTAGGCGGGCTGGAGCGCTGCCAGGTGCGGGCTCGAGGGCATGGCCCCGAGGCTAGCCGGTCCGGTGTCGTTTCGCCCACATCCGGTCAGACCTCAGGGATGTCCAGGCCCGAGCGGTAGGCGATGGCGACGAGGCCGGCGCGGTCGCGGGCGGCGAGCTTCGACAGGAGCTTGCCGACGTGGGTGCGCACCGTCGCGGGGCTGATGAACAGGCGCTCGCCGATGTCGTCGTTGGGCAGGCCCGTGGCGACCCAGCGGAGGATCTCCAGTTCGCGGTCGGTCAGGTCGGCGAGGTTCGGGTGCGGCCTGGCGCCGCCGGTGCCGCGTTCGGCGTACGCGCTGATGACCTTGCGCGTCACGTCGGGGCTCAGGAGCGAGTCGCCCGCAGCGGCGAGCCGCACGGCCCGCAGCAGGTCCTCGGGGGCGGCGTCCTTCATGACGAATCCCGCCGCACCGCTGGAGAGGGCGTCGAAGATGTACTCGTCGATCTCGAAGGTCGTGATCATGACGACGCGGGTGGCGGCGAGGTTCGCGTCGCGGCTGATGCGCCGCAGCACTTCGAGGCCGTCGATGCCGGGCATGCGGATGTCGAGCATGGCGACGTCGGGTTTGAGCCGCTGGACGAACTCCCAGGCCGCGGCGCCGTCCTCGGCCTCGGCGACCAGGCGGATGTCGTCCTCGTTCTTGAAGAGGTTGCGCAGGGCCATCCTGATGAGGCTCTGGTCGTCGGCGATGACGAGGTCGATCATGCGCGTTCCTTCTTGTAGCCGTAGGGAAGGTCGGCTTCGACGGCGAATCCGCCGCCGATCTTGGGGGCGGCGCTGAAGACCCCGCCCGCGGTGCGGACGCGTTCCATCATCCCGGTGATGCCCTGGCCGAGCCGGTCGGGGTCGACGGCCCCGCCGCGCCCGTCGTCCTCCACCGAGACGGTGAGACGCTCGGGGCCGCAGTCGATCCGGACGCGGGCGCCGGTCGCCTCGGCGTGGCGGATGACGTTCGTCAGGGACTCCTGGACGAGGCGGTAGGCCGTGGCGGCGATGTTGGCGGGGACCGCGTCGGGGTCGCCCGAGACGGTGCAGTCGACGGCGAGCCCGCCCTTGCGGACGCCATCTACAAGGGACGGTATGTCGGCGATGGCGCCGGTGGGGCGCAGTTCGAGCTGCTGCCCCTGGCGCAGCGGCGCGAGGGTGGCGCGCAGGTCCTGGAGGGCGCGGCCCGCGGCGTCGCGGATCGCCTGGAGGTTCTCGACGGCCTCGTCGGGAGTGCCGGGGTGCTTGCCGAGGACGTGCAGGGCGACGCCGGCGTTGAGGCTGACCACGGCGAGGCTGTGGCCGACCACGTCGTGGATCTCGCGGGCCATCTGGACGCGCTCGTCGGCGCGGTAGCGCTCGCGCTCGGCCTCGCGCTGGCGCATGCGGGAGTGGCGGGCCTCGCGGACGATGCGGCCGCCGGTGGCGGGGATGCCGAGCCAGAAGACGGTGACGCTCGCGTTGACCAGCAGGTCGGTGGGCCCGAACAGGGTCTGGACGGCGATGTGGAGGACGAACAGGGCCGCCAGGACGACCAGGACGGTCTTGAGGGGCCTGGCGAAGGCGTAGAAGAAGACCGCGACGGCCGGGAGCAGGAAGATCGGGCCCGCGGGCAGGTCGAGGCCGAGGTAGAGGTAGAGCGCGGCGGTCGTGCCGGCGAGGGCGACCTCGGGCCGGCGGCGGCGCACGGCCAGGAACGCGGCGGTGAGCCCGATGAGGGCGAACGCGAGCAGGCCGGGGTGGTGGTCGGGGTCGGCGCCGATGGTCGCGACGCAGGTGAGCACGCCGAGCAGGAGCGCGAGGCCGAGGTCGAAGGCGAGGGCCGGGAGCTTGGTGCGGGCGGCGGTTGGCGTGGTCACGGGTCCAGGCTACGGTCCGGCGCCGCAGGTCGGCGTCGACGCGGGGGCGTAATCGCGTCTACGCGTCTGGACGTAGGCGGGCCGGCGCGGCCGGTCAGCGCATGGGTTTGCGCGCGAGCAGGTGGATGCGGGTGGCCATGTCCCGGAAGGGGACGCGTGCGGCGGTGGCGAGTTCGAATTCGCGCAGGGCCTCGCCGGCGCCGGTGTCGGACTGGGCGGCGGAGGCGGGGATGAGGTCGCCGACCACGCCGACGCCGTGGACCTGCTCGGTGACCAGGCCCGAGCCGCCGACGAGGGCGGTCAGGGTGGCGGTCTCGAAGCGGCGCTTCATGGTGTCGCGGCCCTCGACGACCCCGTCGACGTGGACGAGGAGGTCCAGTGCGGTCCCGAACTGGCCCGAGAGGGCCTTGCCGAAGACGGCGGCGATGCGGTTGGCGACGAGGATGCTGACGGCGCCGCCGGGGGCGCAGACCTTCGCGAGGATGTCGAGGGCGGTGTCGGGGTAGTCGACCATTTCGAGCACGGAGTGGCACAGGACCAGGTCGGCGGTGCCGGGGTCGACGACGTCGAGGAGTTCGTCGAGGTCTGCCTGGTGGGCGACGACCCGGTCGGTGACGTCCGCGTCGGCCGCCCGCTGGCGCAGCGAGGCGAGGGCGTTGGCGCTGGGTTCGACCACGGTGACGTCGTGGCCGAGTTCGGCGAGGGGGACGGCGAACCCGCCGGAGCCGCCGCCGACGTCGAGGATGCGCAGGGTGGCGCCGGTGCCCGCGCCGAAGCGCTCGATCTCGGCCGACAGGACGGACCACACGACGGCGATTCGGGGGTGGCGAGTCGTTTCGGCGCTCTCTTTGGCGGCGCTCGCTCTGGGAAGGTCGACCATGCGCCACAGCCTAGCGCCGTTCGACGAAGCCGGTATGCAGGGCGAGGGGAACGGCGACGGGCGGGGGCGCGCCTAGTGGGCGGTGGTCGTTCCGGGGCGCCCGTTCACAGGCCCGTGCCGGCGCCTCGCAGTGCGGCGGCGGCTTCGGCGTCGCCGCCGAGCTGGACTCGGGCGCCGTCGCGTCGTCCGCTGAGGTACAGCAGCAGTTCGGTCGGTTCGCCTTGCAGCACAGCGCCTCCGGCCGGGCCGAAGTGTCGGGGTCCGCCTTCGGGCGGGCGCAGTTCGAGGCCGTGGGGGCGGATCCGCCGGGCGGCGCGCCGGCCGAGGAAGCCCGTCGCCCGCCAGGCGAGCGCTTCGAGGTCGGGGCGGTCCGTGCGCCGGTCCAGGCCGTTGGCGCGCCGGACGTCCTCGTGGTGGATGAAGTACTCGACGCCGTTCATGGCCGTTCGCAGTCCCGGCAGGCGCCACGGGACGAGCGGCGCGCCGCCGCGCAGGCGGTCGACGAGTGCCGGCAGGCCCTTGGACTTCTCGGCCGCCATCCGCTCATCGGTGCCCCGCGCGAAGTGCTCGCGCAGGACCAGGTGCGCGGCGAGGTCGATCGTGTTCCAGCCCTCGCACAGGGTCGGCGCGTCCGGGCCGAGTTCGGCCAGGAGGTCGCACAGGTCCTCGCGTTCGCGCATGTCGATCGGTGTGCCGCTCATCGCATCGCTCCCTCGGCCGGGCTCACGGGCGGGGCCGCGGCTGACACCGATGCTATGCCGCCGCCCCGTCGGGGGCGGCGCAGCGGCGTCTAGTCGCGCAGGAACGGGGGGCGTTTACGGATCTCGCGGAGGTAGGCCGGGTTGTTCACGAAGTAGCGGCGCCACAGGCGCCTGGGCTCCTTCGTGAGCCGGTAGAACCATTCGAGGCCGTTGCGCTGCATCCACGGCGGCGCCTGCGGCACGAGTCCGGCGTGGAAGTCGAACGCGGCGCCGACCCCGAACATCGCCGGGGCGTTCAGCTTCTCGCGGTGCGCGGCCATCCACCGCTCCTGCTTCGGCGTCGACAGGCCCACCCACACCAGCTGCGCGCCGGAGTCGTTGATGCGCTTAACGATCGCCTCATCCTCTTCCTCGGTGAGGGGCCGGAACGGCGGCGAGTAGGTTCCGGCGATCTTCAGGCCCGGGATGCGCTCGGCGAGCTTCTCGGCGAGCATTTCGGGCACGCCGTCCTTGCCGCCGTAGAGGAACGAGGACCAGCCGCGTTCGGCGGCGCGGCCGAGGACGTTGAGCATGAGGTCGGGCCCGTAGACCCGGTCCATCCACTCGGCCCCGGCCTTCTGCCCGGCCCACACCATCGGCATGCCGTCGGGCGTGGTCAGCCCCGAGGCGTTGTGGATGGCGAGGAGTTCGGGGTCGCGCTGCGACTCCATGACGCCGTGCACGCCGGTGACGCACACGTAGTGGCGCTCGCCCGCGTCGACCCAGCGGGTGACCTCGGCGAGCGCCATCGCCTGGTTGATCGTGGAGACGCCGACGCCGAGGACGTCGACGCGGCGGAGTCTGGGGTCGGCCATCAGAAGGTGCCCGCGCCCGTTACAGCGTGGCCTTGACCTGGTCGTAGACCCACGCGTAGGTCCGCGCCATGCCCTCGCGGAGGCTGATCGACGGCTCCCAGCCGTAGTACTTCTGGATGAGCGTGTTGTCCGAGTTGCGGCCGCGCACGCCCAGGGGCCCGTCGATGTGCTTGAGCTCGATGTCGATCCCGGCGATGTCGGCGACCAGGTAGTACAGGTTGTTGATGGTCGTCAGCTCGGAGGAGCCGAGGTTGAGCGGCTCGGTGACGTCGCCGCGCGTGAACATCTTCGTGCCGTGGACGCAGTCGTCGATGTAGGTGAACGAGCGGGTCTGCTCGCCGTCGCCCCAGATCTCGACTTCCTTCTGCCCGGTGAGGGCCGCGATCGCGATCTTGCGGCAGGTGGCGGCGGGGGCCTTCTCGCGGCCGCCGTCCCAGGTGCCCTCGGGCCCGTAGATGTTGTGGTAGCGGGCGATGCGGGTCTGGAGCCCGAAGTCCTCGCGGAAGTGACGGCACATGCGCTCGGAGAAGAGCTTCTCCCAGCCGTAGCCGTCCTCGGCGTCGGCGGGGTAGGCGTCCTCTTCCTTCAGCGGGGCGATGTCGGCCTCGGTCTGCTTGTAGCCGGCGTAGACGCACGCGGAGGAGGAGTAGAAGAAGCGCCCGACCTCGGCGTCCTTGGCGGCCATGAGCATGTGCGTCGAGGGCAGGACCGAGAGCATGCACAGGGCCTTGTTGTTCTCGATGAAGCCCATGCCGCCCATGTTGCAGGCGAGGTTGTAGACCTCGCCGGCGCCGTCGCCGACGGCCTCGCGGCACGCGGCCAGGTCGGCCAGGTCCTTCTGGTGGTTCTCGGTCCCGTCGTGGACCTGGTACCACTCGTCGAGGGGCTTCACGTCGACGGCGCGCACGGTCTTGCCCTCGGCGAGGAGGCTCGCCACCAGGTGCCCGCCGATGAAGCCACCGGCTCCCGCCACCACCGCGTCCACGCTTGCCGCCATCGTCTCTCCTCAGGATTTCGGGTACGGGAAAACAGGCCCTCAGCCTACCCGGCGGTTCCGGCCGCCCACCAGCCGGGAAATGGGGTGTAAGTCACCCTCGGGTGTGGATTCCGGCGCATTCCGCGCCTTGTCCGACAGCGTGTCAGGGGACGGTTCCGCAGCGGCGTCGGCCGCCGCCGCGGCGCCTTGCGGGGCCGGGTCGGGCGCCTCGCCGCGGCCGCGGCGCAGCAGCTGCGCGGGGGTGATGACGAACAGGCCGGGGTCGGGGTCCTCGGCAATGGCGGCGTCCACGCGGGAGGCCACGCAGTACAGGCGCGCGGGCGGGTCCCCCAGGAGCCGCTTGACGTAGCGCAGGCGCTTGAGCTGGCGTTCGACCATCTGGAAGCGCCAGCGGACGGTGCCGAGGGCGAGCAGTCCGCCCTTCTCGTCCCAGACGGCGAGCTCGAGGGAGCGCATCTGCCGGAAGCGCGGGTCGGGGACGGTGATGCGGGTCGTCTCGGCCGCCGCCGGGTCGTTCAGGGCCCATTCGCGGGCGAGGCGGTTGAACTCGGGGCGGCACACGTACCGGTCGAAGCGGGCCTTGGT
This sequence comes from Glycomyces harbinensis, assembly GCF_900101745.1. Classification (GTDB taxonomy): domain Bacteria; phylum Actinomycetota; class Actinomycetes; order Mycobacteriales; family Micromonosporaceae; genus Glycomyces; species Glycomyces harbinensis. The sequence continues at coordinate 154,126 of NZ_FNAD01000002.1, forward strand.
GAGCCGCCACAGCTTCTCGGTGATGTAGCCGCGCCGCCAGCGCGGCAGGTGCTGGTGGAGCATCGCGTAGTGGAACCGCGCGAACCGGTCGTCCATCGTCCAGAAGGGATCGTCGGGTTCGAGGGGGTTGGGGTCGGGGCGCAGGAGCCCGGCGTCGGCGAGGACCGGGAGGATCGCGTCCAGGTCCGCTTCCGACAGGCCCGTCTGGGCGCGCAGGTCGTAGCGGGTGCGGGGGCGGACGGTGGCCGCGGCGAGGATCTTGTCGACGCTCTCGTCGGGTTCCTCGCCGAGTGCGGCGGCGACGCCGCCGGCGAACAGCTCGAGGAAGGGGCTGTCGGGGCGGAGGAAGCCGGCCTTGACCCAGTCGGGGACCTCGGCGCGCGTGCGCGGCAGGGTGCCGGCCCGGGCCAGCAGGGCCGGGTCGGAGCCGAGGAGGGCGTGGACGGAGACGGCCGCCTCGGGGTCGGCGGTGCCGACCGCGAGAATGGACTCGCGCAGTTCGTTCATAGCGATCCCGATGCTACACAGGTGGAGTGAAACTCACAGTTCACGGAACATGAGGTGCATGTCGACCAGGCCCTCGACGGGGTGGTCGAAGCCGCCGGGGATGAGCGCGAGCGTCCTCATGCCGAGGGAGTGCCAGAGCTTGACGGCGTGGGTGTTGGTGGCGACGACGGCGTTGAACTGCATGGCGCCGAAGCCGTCGGCGGCGGCGCGGGCGAGGGCGGCCTCGCCGAGGGCCCGGCCGACGCCGCGGCGCCCGAACGCCGGATCGACCATGAAGCCGGCGTTGGCGACGTGCGATCCCTGGCCGGGCAGGTTGGGGTGGATCTCGACGGTCCCGGCGACCGCGCCGTCGAGTTCGGCGACCAGTCGCGAGGCGGGCGCGGGGCGCTCCATCCAGTAGGCGCGGGTCCACGACTCGGTGGTGCCGGGCGGCCACGGGTAGGTCTCGGCGGCCTCGATGATGGGGCGCATGAAGGCCCACATGGCGGGCCAGTCGGCTTCGCGGGCGTCGCGGATCAGCATGGTCCGAAGGATATTCCGGCCGTCCCGGGGCCCGGGAACGGGCCTGTCGGCGGGCACCGCGGCAGTCCGCGGCGGCCTCGGGGTCGGGCCCCCGGTTCGCAATGGTGCCCGAGGGGTCCGACACCGCCGCCCGGGCGTGTTCGAAGGACCCTAGTTCGGGGGCTGCCAGTCGGCGAGGGACGCGGCCTGGTTCTGGACCCACGAGTCGGGGACGGCCCGCAGGAGGCTCTTGGTGACCCCTCGCCCGCCGGAGGCGATGGTGTGGACGCGCCGCGAGATGCGCGCGACGCGCTTGATGCGGGGAGCGCGGGCCCGGTCGTAGGAGGCGAGCGCGTCGGGGATCGACTCGGGCGAGCGCCGCAGCGCCCAGCCGAGGGTCACGGCGTCCTCGAGGGCGAGGCTCGCGCCCTGCGCGAGGATCGGCGCGACGCCGTGGGCGGCGTCGCCCATGAGCACCGTGCCGCCGTTGCCGACCGACTGGTGCAGGCGCGTCGGCAGCGGCCACACGTACCGGACGGGCTGCTGCGTCAGCTCGGAGGGCCGGGTGGCGGCGATGAACCTGCCGACGGGCGCGGGCCAGTCGGCGAACCACCGGTTGATGAGCTCGTGCTGGATCTGCGGGGACTCCGGTCGCATCCCGCCGGGGACGGTGGCCCACCAGCAGGCGCCGGCGTTGCCGAGGTCGCCGTAGCCGAAGCGGCGGCGGTCGGGGCCGTAGATCTCGACGGCGTCGGCGACGCGCTCGGGGGCCCGGTGGGCGGGGATGATGCCGCGGAAGACCACGACCCCGGCGTCCACGGTGGGCGCGCCGGGGGCGATGAGCGGCCGGGTCGGCGAGTCGATGCCGTCGGCGGCGATGACGAGGTCGGCGTCCCACCGGCGGGAGGCGTCCCCCGCGGCGAGGTCGACCAGGTCGATCCGGTCGACCTGGGTCGCGGGGTAGACCTCGACGCTGTCGCTCAGGCGCGACACGAGCGCCTCGTAGAGCATCGCGTTGTGGATCATCACGGACGGGGTGCTGTCGTCGGCGCCGAGGTGGGCGCCGGAGAACGAGCTCGACAGCCGCTCCTCGTTGCGGATCTCGAAGTGGTCCACGGGGGTCCCGGCGACGTCGAGGGTGGCGTCGATGCCGAGGGCGCGCAGCGCCCGCACGCCCGAGGCCCACAGGATCATGCCGAGGTCCTCGCCTTTGAGGCGCTCGCGCCGCTCCAGGAGCGCCACCCGCCAGCCGAGCTTCGACAGCACGATCGCGCTGGCGAGCCCGGCGACGCCGGCGCCCACGACTACGGCTCTACGGTTATGCATCTGCACCTGCCCGGGGGGAAGCGGTGGCGGTCAGCTGTCGCCGCGGGAGGTGCCCGCGTCGGCCTGGGGGTCGCCGGACGGCTCGTCGGCGACGGCGTCCTCCTCAGGTCGAGTGTCCTCGGTTTCGTCGGGTTCGGGGGTCGTGAGGTTGCCTTCGGCGTCGGTTCCCGGCAGGCCGGTGCCCTTGGGGAGGGCGCCGTCGACGTAGCCGGCCTCGCGGGCGGCCTCGGAGTCCCAGGCGACGGCGACGCGCGCGCCGCCTTCGACGACGAAGACCCGGCGGGTGCCGCGGACCAGGAGCAGGTAGGCGACGGCGAGGACGACGACGATGATGCTCGTCCACTGGTTGAGGCGCAGCCCCGCGAAGCCCTCGGCGGGGTCGATGCGCAGGCCTTCGATCCAGAACCGGCCGATGCCGTAGAGGGCGACGTAGAGGGCGACGGCGCGCCCGGCGCCGAACTTCCAGCGCCGGTCGGCGAGGAGGACGACGGCCGCGACGCCGAGGTTCCACAGGGCCTCGTAGAGGAACGTCGGGTGGAAGGTCGCGAAATCCTCGTAGCCGGTGAGGCGGTGCGAGGCGTCGATGGAGACGGCCCACCAGGCGTCGAGGGGCTTGCCGTACAGCTCCTGGTTGAACCAGTTGCCGAGGCGCCCGATCGCCTGGGCGACGGGGATGCCGGGGACGATCGCGTCGGCGACCATCCCGAACGGCAGCTTCAGCTGGCGGCAGCCGAGCCACACGCCGACGGCGCCGAGGGCGATCGCGCCGGGGATGCCGAGGCCGCCGTTCCAGATCTCCAGGATCTTCCAGGGGTCGCCGTCGGCGCCGAAGTAGGCGTCGGGGCTGGTGAAGATGTGGTAGAGGCGGGCGCCGACGATGCCGAAGGGCACCGCCCACACGGCGAGGTCGAGCACGGCCCACTTGGGGGCGCCCCGGGAGCGCATGCGCGCCTCGGCGATCCAGCAGGCGACGACGATGCCGGCGAGGATGCTGAGCGCGTACGCGCGGATCGGTACGGGGCCGAGATACCAGACGCTCTCGGAAGGGCTCGGGATATAAGCGAGGTCCACGACGCATAAACCTATCGGGTTCGAAAGCGGGACGGGGCAGTGGCCCGAGCGGGACTCGGAGTCCACCGCTCCGGCGGGGACGGCGCGGCCCCGCGGGTCGCGCCCGCGGGGCCGTGCCGGATGCGGTCAGCGCCGCACGCCCGCGGCGAGGTCGGCGGTGAGTTCGGCGAGCTTCTGGTGCCCTGAGGGGATGTCCTCGGCGTCGAGGTAGCAGTTGACGATCGCGGAGCCGACGATGACCGCGTCGCCGTAGGCGCCGATCTCGGCGGCCTGGTCGCCCGAGCGCACGCCGAGGCCGACCCCGATCGGCAGGTCGGTGTGGGCCCTGGTGCGGCGCACCAGTTCCGGGGCGACCGCGGAGGTCGCGGCGCGGGCGCCGGTGACGCCCATGACCGACTGCGCGTACACGAAGCCGCGGCAGGCCGCGACCGTGGAGGCGATCCGCTCCTCGGTGGAGGAGGGCGCGACCAGGAAGACCCGGTCGAGGTCGTGCGCGTCGGAGGCGGCAATCCAGTCGCCGGCCTCGTCGGGGATGAGGTCGGGCGTGATGAGCCCGGCCCCGCCGGCGGCGGCGAAGTCGCCCGCGAAGCGGTCGACCCCGTAGCGCTCCACCAGGTTCCAGTACGTCATGACGAGGATCGGGACGCGACCGGCGACCGCCTCGGTGACCTCGAAGACCTGCCGGGTGCGAAACCCGGCGGCGAGCGCCCGGTCGGCGGCCTTCTGGATGGCGGGGCCGTCCATGACCGGGTCGGAGTAGGGCAGGCCCAGCTCGATGATGTCGGCGCCGTGGTCGATCATGATGTCGACCGCCTTAATGGAGTCGGCGAGGGTCGGGAACCCGGCCGGGAGGTAGCCGACGAGGGCCGCGCGGCCCTCCGCCCTGGTCTTGGCGAACGCCTCTGCGCTGCGCATTTACTGGTCTCCACTCTCGTCGGGAGCGTCGGCGAAGCCGTAGTACTCCACGACGTTGCCCATGTCCTTGTCGCCGCGCCCGGACAGGTTCACCAGGACGCGCGAGCCGGGCTGGAGGGACTTGGCCAGGCGCAGCGCCCCGGCGAGGCCGTGCGCGGACTCGATGGCGCAGATGATGCCCTCGGTGCGGGCGAGCTTCTCCAAGGCCGCCATGGCCTCGGCGTCGTCGACCGGCTCGTACGCGGCGCGGCCGGTGGCCGCCAGGTGCGCGTGCTCGGGGCCGACGCCCGGGTAGTCCAGGCCGGCGGAGATCGAGTGCGACTCGATGGTCTGGCCGTCCTCGTCCTGGAGGACGAACGTGCGGGCGCCGTGCAGGACGCCGATCTGCCCGGCGGTGATGGTCGCGGCGTGGCGGCCGGTGTCGTACCCGTCGCCGCCGGCCTCGAAGCCGAAGAGCCGCACGTCCTCGTCGTCGAGGAACGCGGTGAAGATCCCCATCGCGTTCGAGCCGCCGCCGACGCACGCGGCCACGACGTCGGGGAGGACCCCGGTGCGGTCGAGGAACTGCGCGCGGGCCTCGTCGCCGATGCCGCGGCAGTAGTCGCGCACCAGCTGCGGGAACGGGTGCGGTCCGCCGACCGAGCCGATCAGGTAGTGCGTGGTGTCCACGGAGGCGACCCACTCGCGCAGGGCCTCGTTCATGGCGTCCTTGAGCGTGCGCGAACCGGTGGTCACCGGCACGACCTCGGCGCCGAGCAGGCGCATCCGGGCGACGTTGAGCGCCTGGCGGCGGGTGTCCTCCTCGCCCATGTAGACGGTGCACTCCATGCCGAAGTACGCCGCGGCCGTGGCGGCGGCGACCCCGTGCTGGCCCGCGCCGGTCTCGGCGATGATCCGGTTCTTGCCCATGCGCCGGGTCAGGAGCGCCTGGCCCAGGACGTTGCGGATCTTGTGCGCGCCGGTGTGGTTGAGGTCCTCGCGCTTGAGCCAGACCTCGACACCGGCCTCGGCGGAGAGCCGCTCGGCGAAGTACAGCGGCGAGGGCAGGTTCCCGTACTCGCGGCCCAGCTGGTCGAGCTCGGCGGTGAAGGCCGGGTCGGCCAGCGCCTCGGTGTGGGCCTTCTCGAGCTCGTCGAGCGCGGCGATCAGGGCCTCGGGGACGAACCGGCCCCCGAATTCGCCCCAGTGTCCGCTGGCATCTGGATTAGGCACGGTTGTCGCTCCCCTTCTCGACTCGTCCGGTCCGCTGACCGGTCCGCTACGGCCCGGCGGTCGGGTTTCGGTCGAGCGATCGAAACCTGTCTGCCGTCCGACAGAAAACCTGGTGCCGTGCCGATCCTTACATCGGGCGCGGCGTGGCCGGGTGGGACCCGGCGGTGACCAGCTCGGCGACGGCGTCGCGCGGGCTCTTCTGCTTGACGACGCCCTCGCCGACGAGTACGGCGTCGGCTCCGGCGCTGGCGTAGCGGATGAGGTCGCGGGTGCCCCGCACGCCGGATTCGGCGACTTTGACGACGTCGCGGGGCAGGCCCGGGGCGATGCGTTCGAACACCGAGCGGTCCACTTGGAGGGTAGCCAGGTCGCGGGCGTTGACGCCAATGACTTTCGCCCCGGCCCTCAGTGCGCGGTCGGCCTCGTACTCGGTGTGGACTTCGACGAGGGCGGTCATGCCCAGGCCCTCGATGCGCTCGTGGAGCGAGACGAGGGTGTCCTGGTCGAGGGCGGCGACGATGAGCAGGACGAGGTCGGCGCCGTGGGCGCGGGCCTCCAGGACCTGGTAGGGGGAGACGACGAAGTCCTTGCGCAGCACCGGGACCTGGACTTTGGCGCGGACGGCGTCGAGGTCGTCGAGGCTGCCTTTGAAGTAGTTGGCCTCGGTGAGGACGGAGATGACGCTGGCGCCGCCGGCGGCGTACTCGGCGGCGAGGACGGCCGGGTCGGGGATGTCGGCGAGCGCGCCCTTGGAGGGCGAGGCGCGCTTGACCTCGGCGATGACGCTGACGCCGCCGCCGGAGAGGGCCGCGTACCCGTCGAGTGCGGCCTTGGCGGCCTCGGCGCGTTCGCGGATCTTCTCGATGGGGGTCTCGGTCTGGCGCCGTTCGAGATCGGCGCGGACTTCGGTGATGATCTGTTCCAGCACGTTCACCTAAGATCGTCCCTTCTCCTGCGCCGATGCCGTGATAGTAGGCGACGAGGGGTCCTGCCCCGAGTCGAGGGCGTTCCAGAGGGACACGGGGTCCTCTGCTATGGGTGAGCCGTCCGCCGGGGCGGCGTCGTAGCGGGACGCGGAGGCGGGCCAGCGCCTGGCTCGGGCGCAGGTCGCGGCCCCGGCGGCGGCCAGGACGAGGCCCGCGGCGGCGAGCGTCCACGGCCATGCGCCGGCGCCGAGGTGGAGTGCTCCGGCGAGGGCCGCGGCGAGCCCGGCGAGGGCGGCGACGGCGCCGAGGAAGCGGCGGACGCGGTGGCCGGTGGCGAGCATCGCGAGGAATGCGGCGCCGCCGGCGAGCGCGCACGGCAGGCCCCAGGAGGCCAGGTCGGTGCCGGTCTGGGCGGTGGTGGCGGTGAGGCCGGCGTGGCCGGTCTCGGTGGCGGTGATCCACTCGCGGGAGGCGGCGAGGGCGGCGAGGGCGGCGGCGAGGACGCCGGCGAGGAGGACGCGAGTGCGTTCGGCGGCGTGCGCGTCGCCCGCCGGGGCGGCGGCGCCTGGTGCGTCGGCTGGTGCGGCTGTCATGCGATCTGCCTTCCGGTGAAGCAGGTGCGGGTGCCGGTGTGGCACGCGGGGCCGGTCTGCTCGACTTGGAGCAGGACGGTGTCGCCGTCGCAGTCGACCGCGACCGACACGACCGCCTGGTGGTGGCCGGAGGTCTCGCCTTTGACCCAGTATTCGCCGCGGCTGCGCGACCAGTAGGTGGCCTTGCGGGTGGCGAGGGTGCGGCGCAGCGCCTCGGCGTTCATCCACGCGAGCATGAGGACTTCGCCCGTGTCGTGCTGCTGGGCGATCACGGGGACGAGTCCGTCGGCGTTGAACACGAGGTTCGCGATGGCGTCGTCGCTGGTCTGTCGGCGTTCCACGTTTACTGATTGTGATCGCCCCCCGAACGGGGCCGCCACCCGGGCCCGATCCGGTGTGAATCGTGGGATTCTCGGGGGCATGGAGCGCCCTTATGTGATCGTTTCGGCCGCGATGAGTCTCGACGGCTTCCTCGACGATGTCTCACCGGAGCGGCTCGTCTTGTCGAACGAGGCCGACTTCGACCGGGTGGACGCGGTGCGCGCGGGCGTGGACGCCATCGCGGTGGGGGCGGGGACGGTGCGCGCCGACGACCCGCGGCTGCTGGTGCGGTCGCCGCGGCGGCGGGCCGAGCGGGCGGCCTCGGGCCTGAGGGAGTCGCCGCTGCGGGTGGTGTTCTCCCCTTCGGGCGAGCTGGACCCGCTCGCGCGCCTGTTCACGGGCGGGGACCGGGTGGTGGTGTACACGAGCGCGGTCGGGGTGCGGGCGTGCGTGCTGGGCCGGGACGCGGCCGAGCTGGTCGCGACCGGGGAGGCCGAGGTCGACCTGGCGGCGGCCCTCGCCGACCTGGCCGGGCGCGGGGTGGGGCGGCTGCTGGTGGAGGGCGGCGGGACGGTGCACACGGCGTTCCTGTCGGCCGATGCGGTGGACGAGGTGCATCTGGCGGTGGCGCCGTTCCTGCTCGGGGACCGGGGCGGGGCGCGGTTCGTGTACGAGGCGGTGTTCCCGCAGGGTCCGGAGCGTCCGCTGCGGCTGGTCGAGTCGCGGTCGATCGGGGAGATCGCGCTGCTGGTGTATCGGCGGGCCTGACCCGATTCGGCCGGGAGCGACCGTTTCGTCACTTATGGTGGGGGCGAGTGCCGCCGCCGAGGAACGGAGTCCACCCCATGGCAACGAACGATTCGCCCGCAGCGTCCGAGCCGGAGGAGGCCGAGGCCGAAGCGCCGGTGCCTCCGATCGAGGAGGAGGAGCGGCAGGCGACGCTGCCGGTGGACAAGCCGGTGTTCTGGATCAGCGCGGTCGTGACGCTCGCGGTGATCGTGTTCGGCGCGGTCTTCCCCGAGCAGTTCGAGGACGGCTCGACCGCGGCCCTGGACTGGGTCATCTCGAACTTCGGGTGGCTGTTCATCATCGCGGGCAACATCTTCTTGGTGCTGGCGATCTACATCGCGGCGAGCCGGTACGGCAACATCAAGCTGGCCGCGAACGCCGACGAGGAGCCCGAGTTCGGGACGCTGCCGTGGATCTCGATGATGTTCGCCGCGGGGATGGGCATCGGCCTGATGTTCTACGGCGTGGCAGAGCCGCTGTCGCACTACTTCGACGCGCCCCCGCCGCTGCAGCTCAACCCGCAGTCCCCGTTCTACGGCGACCAGCTCCAGGAGGGCTCGCTGGTCTACTCGTACTTCCACTGGGGACTGCACCCGTGGGCGATCTACGCCGTGGCCGGGCTGGCGCTGGGGTACTCGACGTTCCGCAAGCAGCGGGGCAACAACATGAGCGACGCGTTCGAGCCGCTGACGGCGGGGAAGCGCTGGGGTCCGGCGGTGGGCCGCACGATCGACCTGCTCGCGGTGTTCGCCACGGTCTTCGGGACGGCCGCGAGCCTGGGCCTGGGGGCGCTCCAGGTCGCGGTGGGGCTGAACATCGTCGTGGGCGTGCCGGACTCGAAGCTGCTGGAGGTCATCGTCATCGCGGCGCTGACGGCCGCGTTCGTGGCCTCGGCGTTCTCGGGCGTGCACCGGGGCGTGAAGTGGCTGTCGACGCTGAACGTGGTGCTCGCGGTGTTCCTGATCCTGTTCGTGTTCCTGGCGGGGCCGACGCTGTTCATCCTGGACGCCTGGCCGAACGCGGTCGGCGGGTACCTGTCGAGCCTGGTGAACCTCTCCAGCGTCACGGGCGCGTTCGGCGGCGAGGACTGGATGGCGGCCTGGACGATCTTCTACTGGGCGTGGTGGCTGTCGTGGGCGCCGTTCGTGGGGACGTTCATCGCCCGCATCTCGCGGGGCCGCACGATCCGCCAGTTCATCGTCGGGGTGCTGCTGATCCCTTCGGCCGCTTCGACGGTGTGGTTCGCGATCCTGGGCGGGACGGCGCTGTGGAAGCAGTCGAACGGGTCGGCGGACTACAGCGGCGCGCTGGGCCGGGGCGAGGAGTACGCGCTGTTCGCGCTGCTGGACTCGCTGCCGCTGTACGGCCTGCTGTCGGGGCTCTCGATGATCCTGGTGGCGATCTACTTCGTGACGGGCGCGGACTCGGCCTCGCTGGTGCTGGGGTCGCTGTCGAGCCACGGCTCGCTGGCGCCCAAGAAGCCCCTGGTGGTGTTCTGGGGGGCGACGATCGGGGCGGTCGCGGCGGTGCTGCTGCTCTCGGGCGGCCTCGAGGGGCTCAAGAACGCGACGATCATCGTGGCGCTGCCGTTCGTCGTGGTCATGCTCGCGCTGTGCGTGGCGCTGATGAAGGAGCTCACGGTCGACCCGGCCGCGAACCCGCTGCGGCACCACATGCGGCAGAAGGGCTTCCGGGACGCGATCCGCAAGCTGGTGGGCGACGAGTTCGACTCGCGCAGCACGCCTTCGAACCCGTGGGGGCGCGGGCGCCTGCGCTTCGGCGTCAAGAAGGGATCCCGGACCGGGACGGACGAGTAGCGGGCGGGGCCGCTAGATTGAGTGGACCTGCGGCGGAAGGAACTCTCATGAAGGCGATCGTGGTCGAGCAGACCGGCGGGCCGGGCGTGATGCGGCTGCTGGAGGGCGAGGACCCGGGCCCGAGGCCCGGTCAGATCGCGGTCAGGGTCGCCGCGGCGGGCGTCAACTTCATCGACGTCTACCACCGCACCGGCGCCTACGGGCTGCCGCTGCCGTTCACGCCGGGCCTCGAGGGCGGCGGCTATGTCGCGGCCGTCGGCGCGGGCGTCACCGAGTTCGCCGTCGGCGACGAGGTGGCCTGGAAGAGCGTGCCGGGCTCCTATGCGGACCTCGTGGTCGGCGACGCCGACCAGTTCGTGGCCGTCCCCGAGAAGGTCGCGGTCGAGACGGCCGCGGCCGTGATGCTCCAGGGCCTGACCGCGCACTACCTGTGCAACACCGTCTACGACGTGCAGGAGGGCGACACCGTCATCGTGCACGCCGCCGCCGGCGGCATGGGCCTGCTGCTCACCCAGATGGTGAAGGTGAAGGGCGGCAGGGTCATCGCCACGGTCTCGACGGACGCGAAGGCGGAGCTGGCGCGCCAGAACGGCGCCGACCACGTCATGCGCTACGAGGGGTTCGGGGCCAAGGCCCGCGAGCTCACCGGCGGCGAGGGCGTCGCCGCGGTCTACGACGGCGTCGGCAAGACCACCTTCGACGAGGGATTGTCGTCGCTGCGGCGCCGCGGGGTCATGGCCCTGTTCGGCCAGGCCAGCGGCCCCGTCCCTCCGGTCGACCCGCAGGTGCTCCACAAGGGTGGATCGCTGATCCTCACGCGCCCGACGCTCGCGGACTTCACCGCGACCCGCGAGGAGTACCTCCACCGCGCCGCCGAGGTCTTCCAGATGATCGAGGACGACAACCTCCTCGTCCGCGTCGGCGAGGCCTTCCGCCTCGAAGAGGCCCCCGAGGCGCACCAGGCCCTGGAGGACCGCAAGACCACCGGGAAGCTCCTGCTCATCCCGTAGGGCGCGGGGCTCGCGAACACACGTTTGCAATGTCCTTTTTGCAATGATCCTTGCCATATGATCCTGGGGTCCCGCAGTCATGCGCGAAACCAGGAGGACCACCGAACGTGAACGAAGCGACAGGCCGGCGCCTGCGGCTCATCGGCGCGGTCAGCGCCGTGCTGCTGGCGACCGCCTCCCCCGCACGGGCCCAGGACGACGAGGCCGGCTACGCGACCTGGACCTTCACGGGCGTCAGCCGCGCCTACACCGGGACGATGACCCTGCCGGGGAACTTTCCCGAGGCGACCTTCACCAGCGACGCCCGCGCCGACTCGGGCCTGCGCTCGGGCGCGAACACGTGGCTGGGCCCCGCCGCCGGCTTCGGCGCCGTCTTCGGCTCCAGCCAGGACCAGGGCTACCCGCTCATCAGACCCAGGACCGACACGCCCGGCAACGCCTCATCGACCACTTACACCTTCGAGGACCCGACGCCCTCCAGCGGCTGGGGCTTCGCCCTGGGCGACATCGACGCCGACACCGTCACGATCACGGCCACCGGCGCCGACGGGAGCGCACTGCCCGCGAGCGCCCTGGGATACCAGGGCTCGTTCAACTTCTGCGACACCTCGCCCAAGCCCAGCGCCTGTTCAGGGGTCACCAACTTCCACACGCCGACGTGGACCACCACCGAGCAGAACGGCGGCTCGGGCACGCTCTCGGGCGACGGCGTCGACGAGACCGGCGGCACCGGCTGGTTCCAGCCCACGGCCCCGATCAGCACGCTCACCTTCTCCTTCAGCGCCTTGAGCGGGTTCCCGGTCTACCAGACCTGGTTCGCGAAACTCGCGATCCCGGACCCGGACCCCAGCCCGAGCGACGACCCGTCCGACGGCCCTTCCGACGACCCGAGCGACGGGCCCGGCGGGGACCCGACCGCCGACCCGGCGATGCCGGTCGGCAACGAGGACCCGAGCGGCGACGGGCCTCTCGGCCTGCCGACGCTCCCGATCACGGGCGCGCCGCTGCTCACCGCAATCCTCGGCGGCCTCGCGGCCATCGGCGTCGGAGCGCTCATCATGGCCGCCATGCGAAGGCGCCGCGCAGAATCCTGACATGAGCCGGAGCGGTCGCCCGATCGCCGGGCCGCCACGGCGGCCGCGCCACCGCGCGAACCGCATGACCGGGACGACCCGCTTGACTGGACCGACCGGACGACCGACTTGAACGGCGAAGGGCCGCAACAGAACACCGTTGCGGCCCTTCCCCATGTCGTCAGATCGAGCGCACCCGCCCGGTTCGAGCGGCACGCCGGTCGAACGCTGCCGGTCAGCTCGAGCGGGTCTGCTCCACCCACGAGCCGTGCAGGCCCGCGTAGACCGAACCCTCCTCGGCCGCCAGGTCCCCGTGCGGGCCCTGCTGGACCAGGTTCCCCGCGTCGAACACCAGCACCTCGTCGGAGGTCTCGGCCGTCGAGAGGCGGTGCGCGATGATCACCGTCGTGCGCCCCCGCGTCACCGCGTCCAGCGCCGCCGAGAGCCGCAGCTCCGTCGCCGGGTCCACCGCGCTCGTCGCCTCGTCCAGGACCAGCAGGTCCGGGTCCGCGACGTACGCGCGCACCAGCGACACCAGCTGCCGCTCCCCCACCGACAGGTTCGCGCCGCCCTCGCCCAGCTCCGTCTCCAGGCCGTTCGACAGCGTCTCGACCCAGTCCTGCAGGCCCAGTTCCGCGAACGCCACGTAGATCTCCGCGTCCGTCAGCTCCGGGCGCGCGAAGCGCACGTTGTGGGCGAGGGTCCCGTTGAACAGGAAGCCCTCCTGCGGCACCATCGTCACCCGCCCGCGCAGCGACGCGAACACCACGTCCCGCAGCGGCGTGCCGCCCAGCAGCACGCGGCCCGAAGTCGGGTCCATCAATCGCGTCAGCAGCTTCGCGAACGTCGTCTTGCCCGAACCGGTCTCGCCGACCACGGCCACTTTGGAGTGCGGCCGGATCTCGACGTCGATGCCGTGCAGCACCTCCTCGCCGCCCGGATACGCGAACCGCACGCCCTCGAAGCGGACCCCCAAGGGCCCGTCGGGCAGGTCCACGCCGTCCACCGGGTCGGCCACGTCGGGGGGCGTGTCGATGATGTCGAGCACCCGGCGCCAGCCCGAGACCGCGTTCTGCGCCTCGTTCAGCGTCTCCGTGCCGATGACCACCGGCTGCGTGAACAGCACCACCAGGAACAGGAACGCCGTCAGGCCGCCCACCGTCATCGAGCCGCCGGCGACCAGGAACGCGCCCAGGACCACCACGACCGCGTTGACGCCCAGGTAGACCAGCTCCCCCGCGCCGAACGAGAACGCCGAGCGGCTGATCGCCCGCGTCTGGTCGCGCCGGTGCTCGTCGATCGAGGCGTCCAGGCGCTCGCTCGTGCGCGAGGCGACCCCGTACGCGCGCACCGTGCCCGCGCCGACCACCGACTCCGAGACCGCCGAGAGCATCTTCGAGACGCTCCGGCGCACGTCCGTGTAAGCCGCCGCCAGATGCTTCTGAAGCCACTTGATCAGCCACGTCACCGGGATGAACACGATCCACACCGCGATCGCCAGCTGCCACGAGTAGATCGCCATGACCACCGTCGCGACGATGATCTGCGCCGCCGAGGTCACCAGGACCATGCCGCCCTGCTGGAGGAACTGGCTCACCTGGTCGATATCGGTCGTCACGCGCGCCGTCAGCGCCCCGCGCCGCTCCGACTGCTGGTGCAGCATCGACAGGTCGTGGATGTGCCGGAACGTCTTGCGCCGCAGATTGGCGAGCGCGTGCTCGGAGACGACGAACAGGCGCCGGTTCATCACGTAGTTCGCCGCGGTCGTGACGATCAGGGCCGCGATGCCGAGCGCGGCCACGACCATGACGAAGCCGAGGTCGGGGCCCCCCTCGCCGAGCAGGCCGCGGTCGAGGATCTGCTGGGCGCCGATCGGCACGACCAGGCGGCCCAGGGCCGTCACGGCCGCGAGGAACACCGTGAAGGCCAGGCCGGTGCGCAGCTCCGGGGAGAGCTGGAGGCCGCGCTTGACGGTCTGCAGCGGGCCCGGCTGGGTGTCTTCTGACGCGCTCACGCCGCGTTCTCCTCATCGAATTCGCGCTCGGCCTCGGCCCGCTCGTAGGCGGTCACGAGCTGGGCGTAGGGCAGGTGGGTGCGCAGCAGCTCCGTGTGGGGACCGCGCGCGGTGATGCGGCCGCCCTCGAGGAAGACCACCTCGTCGGCGAGCGCGATGGTGGCCCGGCGGTAGGCGACGACCAGGACGCTCGCGGCCTCGGAGGAGTCCTTGAGGCCCGAGAGGATCTGGGACTCGACCTTCGGGTCGACCGCGCTGGTGGCGTCGTCGAGGACGAGGAGGCGCGGGCGCCCGGCGAGGGCGCGGGCGAGGGTGAGCCGCTGGCGCTGGCCGCCGGAGAGGGTGGTGCCCCGTTCGCCGACCTCGGTGTCGAGGCCGGCTTCGAGGGAGGCGGTGAACTTCTCGGCGCCGGCGGCGACGAGGGCGTCCCAGAGGCGGTCGTCGTCGACGCCGTCGCGGTCGAGGGCGAGGTTGGCGCGCACGGTGTCGTCGAAGACGAACGGGATCTGCTGGACGAGCGCGGTGGTGCGGGCGAGTTCGGCGTGGGTGAGGCCGCGCAGGTCCTCGCCGTCGAGGCGGACTTCGCCGCGGGTGGGGTCGACGAGGCGGGCGGCGAGGTGGGCGAGGGTGGACTTGCCGGAGCCGGTGGCGCCGACGAGGGCGACGGTGGTGCCGGGCTCGACGGTGAAGGAGACGTCGTGGAGCGACTCGTGGCCGTCGGGGTAGGCGTAGGCGACGGCGTCGAACTCGAGCCGGGCGGGGGCGCCGGTGTCGGGGAGCTCCTTGTCTCCGTAGGACATGTCGCCGGTGGCGGAGAGGACGTGGTCGACGCGGCGGCGTCCGACGACCGAGCCGGGGAGGTCGCCGAGGACCCAGCCGATGGCGCGGACGGGGAAGGCGAGCACCGAGAACATGAAGGAGACGGTGACGAGCTGCTCGAGGTTGATCGCGCCGGCTTCGAAGCGGGCGAGGCCGACGAGGAGGGCGAGGAGGACGCCGATCTCGGGGAGTCCGGCGATGGCCGGTTCGAACGCGGCGCGCAGGCGCCCGACGCCGATCATGGCGTCGCGCAGGTCGGTGGCGGTGGTGCTGAACCGCTCGGTCTCGGCGGCTTCGCGTCCCATGGCCTTGACGACCAGGGCGCCGTCGAAGGACTCGTGGCCGACGGCGGAGACCTCGGCGCGCAGTTCCTGGGCGCGCTTGGCGCGGGGGGCCATCTTGGTGGCGAAGAGGGCGTTGAGCGCGAACAGGGCCGGGAACATGCCGAGGGCGACGAGGGCGACGGCCCAGTCGATGGTGAAGAAGGCGACCATGGCGACGGCGACCATGAAGAGGGTGCCGCACGCGAAGGGGAGCGGGGCGAGGGGGCGGGTGGCGGCCTCGACGTCGGCGTTCGCGTTGGACAGGAGGGTCCCGGTGGGGTGCTTCTGGTGCCAGGAGACCGGAAGGGCGAGGTAGCGGCGGGTGATGCGGCGGCGCCAGTGGGCCTGGACGCCGAACTGCATGACGCCGGCGCCGATGCGGCGCGCGCACATGGAGGAGAAGCGGATGATCGAGGTGCCCAGGAGTGCGGCGACGCCGATGAGGACGGTGCCGAGGACGACCTCGCCGTCTTCGTAGGCGGGGACGGCGATGGAGGCGACGACCCAGCCGATGATGTAGGAGAGGAAGAGGGTCATCCCGGTGTTGACCATGGCTCCGGCGGCGCCGACGGCGAAGGGCTTGGGTGCGAGCCGGATCATGTCGCCGAGGTTGCGCAGCCCCGCGCGGAGGATGCGGTCGTCGGCGGGTTGGTCGTCGAGGGAGTCGCCGGTGGGCAGCGTCATTGGGTCTCCGGTGGGTGGGCGTGCTCGCCAGGCTCCTGGCGGCACTGGCTAGCCGGTCGGCAAGCGACCGCTAGCAAT
This sequence comes from Glycomyces harbinensis, assembly GCF_900101745.1. Classification (GTDB taxonomy): domain Bacteria; phylum Actinomycetota; class Actinomycetes; order Mycobacteriales; family Micromonosporaceae; genus Glycomyces; species Glycomyces harbinensis. Next base: position 170,105 of record NZ_FNAD01000002.1, read on the forward strand.
CATGCCTCGCACCCCCGACAGAAGCAAACGCGTAACAAGTCGTCTGCGCGACATCACCCGCGGGTCTGGTGTCGATGACTGCCGGTGTCGATGGCCGCGGGCCCGGGACGACCATCCCCAGCCCCCACCCACCCGGAGGGGAACAGTAGGTGCGATCCTCCCGCGCGGGTGCGACAAGTTCGGCCGCGCGCAGCGGCCCGGTCACCCGAACGAGTGGGATCGAGTGGGCTCGGCCTCAGCGGACCGGGTGGCCCGCGTGCCGCAGCTCCCGCTTGACCTCGCCGATCGCCACGTCGCCGAAGTGGAAGATCGAGGCCGCGAGCAGGGCGTCGGCGCCCGCGCCGACCGCCGGCGGGAAGTCGGCGGCCTTGCCCGCGCCGCCCGAGGCGATGAGCGGGATGGTCACCGCGGCGCGCACGGCCGCGATGAGCGGCAGGTCGAAGCCGGCCTTGGTGCCGTCCGCGTCGATCGAGTTGAGCAGGATCTCGCCCGCGCCGAGCTCGGCGGCCCTGGCGCACCACTCGACCGCGTCGATGCCGGTGCGGCGGCGCCCGCCATGGGTCGTGACCTCCCAGCCCGAATCGGTGGCGGCGCCGGAGGCCACGTCGGCGGAGAGCACGAGCACCTGGTTGCCGAACCGGTCGGCGATCTCGGCGATCACCTCGGGCCGACTGACGGCGGCGGTGTTCACGCCGACCTTGTCGGCCCCCGCGCGCAGCAGCCGGTCCACGTCCTCGGGGGTGCGGACCCCGCCGCCGACGGTGAGCGGGATGAAGACCTGCTCGGCGGTCCGCGCGACCACGTCCATCATGGTGCCGCGGTCGTCGGAGGAGGCCGTGACGTCGAGGAAGGTCAGCTCGTCGGCGCCGGCCGCGTCGTAGGCGGCCGCCAGTTCGACCGGGTCGCCCGCGTCGCGCAGGTTCTCGAAGTTGACGCCCTTGACGACCCGCCCGGCGTCCACGTCCAGGCAGGGGATCACACGCACCGCAACTGTCACGCGGCCAGCCTACCGTGCAGGCCCTTCCGTGGCGTCCGCCATATTTCGGCATCCGAACTTGAACGTGTTCAAGACGCGGAGTAGGTTGATCCCAAGAGTTGAACACGTTCAACTCACGAGTTCCCCCTGAGATCGGAGCACTGTCATGGACATGACGGTCGTCGCCTACATCGCCTACCTCCTCGTCGCCGTACCGCTCACCATCTGGGTCGCCCGCACCCTCGGCGCGAACGGCTACCACTTCATCAAGGACGTCTTCGCCGGGGACGAGCAGCTCGCCCAGGCCGTCAACAAGCTGCTCCAGGTCGGCTTCTACCTCCTCAACTTCGGGTTCGTGGCGCTGTGGCTGCGGACCGGCGACCCGATCGCCGACGCCCGCGGCGTCTTCGAGACCGTCGCCGTCAAGATCGGGGCGGTGCTCCTGGTCCTCGGGCTCCTGCACGTCGTCAACGTGGCCGTGCTCAACGGCTTCCGCAAGCGCGGCCACGTCGACGCCCGCGCGCTCGCCGCGCTGGAGCCGCCGCAGCCCAGGCCTCACGGGGCCTGACCCAAAGTAGGATCGCCTTCGTGAGCACCGAAGCCGAGTCTCCCGACGCGTCCGCCCGCCCTTCGACCAAGGGCGAGCGGACGCGCCAGCGCATCATCGACGTGGCGCTCGAGATGTTCGCCGAGCGCGGCTACGACAAGACCACGATGCGGGCGATCGCCGCCGAAGCCGGTGTGTCCGTGGGCAACGCGTACTACTACTTCAAGTCCAAGGAGCACCTGATCCAGGGCTTCTACGAGCAGGCGACCATGCGCCACGCCGAGCTGGCCCCGACCCTGTTCGAAGGCAAGGAGACCCTCGCCGAGCGCATCGAGGCGGCCCTGCTGGCCTGGCTCGACATCGCCGGGCCCTACCACGCGTTCGCGGGCCAGTTCTTCCGCAACGCGGCCGACCCCTCGAGCCCGCTGAGCCCCTTCTCCGAGGACTCCTCCGAGTCCCGCGACCGGGACATCGCGCTCTACCAGGAGGTCCTGGCGGGTTCGAAGACCAAGGTGCCCAAGGACATGGCCGACATCCTGCCCGAGATGCTGTGGCTGCACCAGATGGTCGTGGTCCTGTACTGGGTCTACGACAACTCCCCCGGCCAGGAGAAGTCCCGCGAGCTGGCCCGGCGCACCGCGCCCCTGGTCGCCCGGGTGGTCGCGCTCTCGCGCCTGAAGATCCTGCGGCCCCTGGTGGCGCAGGGCGAAGAGCTGGTCAGGGACTTCCTCATCACCCGCCGCCCGGCCTGAGACGCCGAAGGCCGGCGGGACGTCGTCCCGCCGGCCTCGCAGTCCGCCCGACGCACCGGGCTCAGCAGTCGCGCAGCTCCGGCGACTGGTTGAGCAGCTGCCCGCGCGGGGAGATGAACTTGCGGTAGGTGTCCGAGTCGACCTCCGCCGCCGGGAACGCCGCGATCCGGTGGCAGTTCTGGAAGGCGAGCTTCACGCCGTAGTGGCGCTCCAGCGCCCCGCGCATGGCGTCCGAGGCGAGGACCCGCAGCAGCTGGCCGCGCGCCTGCTCGTCCGGGGGCGGGGTGGTGTTGTCGGCGAACTGCGTCGAGCCGCTCGACGAGACGACCCCGTTCTTCAGGTCGTTCACGACCTTCGCGATGAGCTCCCACGCGAACGGCAGCGACTGCTTCACGCAGTCGATGAAGTCGGCGTCGCCGACCTCCCCTGCCTCGGCCTTGTGGAGCAGGTCTTCAGAGACGTCAAGGGACATGCGTTCTCCTCTCGGTTCGAATCGGTTCATTGTGCTCGGTCCGGTCACCGTCCGCTGTCGGGTAATCGACGCAGACGAGTCCCGTGGCCCGGGCCGTCCAGGCCGGCCGCACGGCGCTGTGCGGCCGGGCCGGTCGTTCAGACGGTCTACGCCCGGAGCAGGTGCTCCCCGAGGACGAAGCCGGGCACGATCTGGTCGGCCAGGTCGACGCCGGCGCGGTCGTTGCCCCAGGCGAGGGCGGCCTTGCGGTGGAAGTCGTGCGCCTGGCGGGTGAACTTGGCCCAGTCCTTGCCGCCGGCCACGGCCCGCTCGCGGGCGGCGTCGACCACGGCCAGGTTCTCGGGTTCGAGGGCGGCCACGGGCCCGACGCCGCCGCGCTCGGCGGCCTTGACGTACTTCGAGCGCGAGCACCAGCCGAGGAGGGCGTCGCCGACGTGCTCGCGCAGGAACGCGACGTCGTCCTCGTCGTCGGTCTTGTTGCCGATCACCGAGATCCGCACGTCGTAGTCCTCGGCGTAGCCGAGGTACTGCTTGTAGACGCCGACGCTGCGCAGGGTCGGCTCGCACACCAGGAACGTGTGGTCGAAGCGGGTGAACATGCCGGAGGCGAAGGCCTCGGCCCCGGCGACCATGTCCACGACGACGAACTCGTCGAGGCCGTCCACGAGGTGGTTGAGCAGGAGCTCGACCGCCCCGACCTTCGAGTGGTAGCAGGACACGCCGAGGTCGTCGTCCACGAAGCCGCCGGTGGCGGCGAAGCGGATGCCCTCGTGCTCGGTGAAGAGCGCGTCGAACACCGGGTTCGACTCCCCCACGGTCAGCAGGCGCGAGCCCGGACCGGGCGGGGTGGTCTTGAGCATCAGCTCGGGCGTCGGGATGAGCGGGTTGGTCCCGCGCAGGTGCTCCTTGATGTCGCCGAGGTGCTCGCCGAGGACCGGGCCCATCGCGGCGGCCTCGGCGTCGAGGCCGAGCGCGGCGGCCAGGTGCTGGTTGATGTCGGCGTCGATGGCCATGACCGGGTGGCCGAGCGCGGCCGCGCGGCGCGCGAACAGCGAGGCCATAGTGGTCTTGCCGGAGCCGCCCTTGCCGACGAAGGCGAGTTTCATCGCTTCGATCCCCTACCAATTGAAAATGGTTGTTGATTTCAACAAGAGGGTAGCAGGCCCCGAATACGACTGCGGCTCATATGGAAAGGGCCCCGTCGACCTGAGGTCGACGGGGCCCTTCGAGACGGACGGGGTCAGATGACGCCGACGCCGGCCTGACCGCCGGCGACCGTCGATTCGAGCTGCGCGGCGGCCTTGGGCGCCGCGGTCTTCTTTCTCATGCGGCGCTCGACCAGGACCACCAGCTTCGAGAGGGCGTACGCCATCACGAAGTAGATGAACGCGGCGATGAAGAGCGCCTGGAGGAACGAGTTGCCGTAGTCGCGGCCGATGATGTTGGCCGAGTGCAGCAGCTCGGGGTAGGTGATGACGTAGCCCAGCGAGGTGTCCTTGAGGAGGATCACCAGCTGCGCCAGGACCGCGGGAAGCATGTTCCGCAGCACCTGGGGCAGCACGACCAGCCGCTGGACCTGCCCGTGGCGCAGGCCGACCGCGTAGCCGGCCATGGCCTGGCCCGGCGGCAGGGCCGCCACGCCCGCGCGCAGGATCTCGGCGAGGACCGCGCCGTTGTAGACGCCCAGGCCCAGCACCAGGAACGTCAGGCGCCGCGCCTCGGTGCTCCACCCGAGCGTGTGCGTGGTGAAGCCGAAGTGCCCGTCGATGGTGAAGCTGATCCAGATCAGCAGGATCAGCGGCAGCGCCCGGAAGAACTGCACGTAGCCGGCGGACGCCCAGCGGGTCAGGCCGAATCGCGAGATGCGCCCGAACCCGAAGAGGACGCCGAGCACGAGCGCGAGGACCGAGCCGAGCGCGAAGGCCAGGAGGGTGTCGAGGATCGCCGGGACCCAGGTGTTCTGGACGACCAGCGCGTCGAGCGGGTTGACCCAGCGCGACGACTCGAAGAATCCCTCGCCGGCGAGCACGCTCGCGACGTACGCCAGGATGCCCAGGATGACCACCGCGGAGATGACGGAGGCGATGGCGGAACGCTGCCGGCCCTTGGGGCCGAGCGCGTCGAACAGGACCGTGCTCTCGTTCTGTCTGCTCATGAGTGGCCTGCTCTCATCGGACGAAGGCGGTGCGTTTTTCAACGAGCCGCACGAGATAGCTGAGGACGAGGGCGATCAGGAGGTAGCTGACCGTGACGCCGATGATGACGCCCCACAGGTCGAAGCGGCTCTCGTTGTCCTCGATGAGCCGCCGCGACTGGGCCGTCAGCTCGGTCACGCCGATCGCGAGCACGAGCGCCGAGTTCTTGACCAGTGCGATCAGGAGCGAGCCGAGCGGCGGGATCACGGCGCGGACGGCCTGCGGCAGGATGACGCCCTTGAGCGACTGGCCGAAGGTCAGCCCGATCGAGCGGGCGGCCTCGGCCTGGCCCAGCGGGATCGAGTTGATGCCCGAGCGCAGGGTCTCGCCGACGAACGCGCCGGTGTACATCCCGAGGCCGAGCAGCGCCCAGACCCAGTTGTCGGCCACGATCCCGACCTTGGGCAGGCCGAAGTACATGATGAACAGGACCGCCAGGAGCGGAATGTTGCGGAACAGCTGCGTGTAGGCGTTGGCGGCCCAGCGCGCCGGGACGGCTGGGCTCACGTGCATGACCACGAGGACCATGCCGATGGCGAGGGCGATCGTGTAGCTGGTGAGGGTGACCCACACCGTGGTCCACATGCCCGCACCGAGGGCGGCGACCATCAGATCGAAATTGTCGAACAAGCGGACTCCTCCATAAGGCGGACGGTGGCGCCCGAAGGCGCCACCGCCCTACCGAACGGTTGCGGGTCTAGTAGCGGTTCGGGGCCGGAAGTGCGGCGGGGACGGGCATGCCGGCGGCGCCGAAGGTCAGGTCGAACGCCTTCTGCCAGTCGCCGTTGGCCACGATCTCGTCGATCATGTCGTTGACGAACATGCGTGCCTCGGTCTCGCCCAGGGGCATCGCGATGCCGTAGGGCTCCTCGGTGAAGATGTTCGAGGAGTCGAGCACGCGGAAGACGTCCGGCTTGTCGACGGTGAAGCCGTACAGGATCGTCTCGTCGGTGCTGACGGCGTCGGTCTGGCCGTTCTCCAGGGCCTCGGCGCAGGCGGCGTAGTCGGCCAGCGGCGTGATGTTGGCCTCGGGGTTGGCGGTCTCGAGGTTCTGGATCGAGCCGGAGCCCTCGGCGATGCACACGTCCTTGCCGGCGAGGTCGGCCACCGAGTTGATGTCGGTGTTCGAGGCCTGGACCATGACGTTCTGGCCGGTCTCGAAGTACGGGCCGGCGAAGTCGAACGAGGTCAGGCGGTCGGGGTACATCGAGTAGGACGCGATGACCACGTCGACGGTGCCGTCGTTGACGTACGTCTCGCGGTTCTGGGAGGTCGTCTCGACGAACTTGAGGTTCGCGTCGTCGCCCTCCTCGTCGACGGACCCGAAGATGTACTGGGTGAGCAGTCGCGCCACTTCGGCGTCCATGCCCTCGACGGTGTTGGTGGCGGTGTTCATCTGGCCGATGAGCGGCTGGTCGAACTTGACGCCGACGTTGATGAAGCCCTTGTCCTGGATCGCCTGGATGTAGCCCGCGGGGATCTCCGCGGACTGCTCCAGGGCGTAGTCGCCCACGGACTCCTCGAGCTCGTCCTGCTCCTCCTGGTCCTGGCTCGCTTCGCCGGAACAGGCGGCCAGGGCCAGGGTCACGGAGGCGAGAGCCGCCACGGCGACCCTGCGGCTGGTCTTGAACGTACGCATAGGTGTTTCCTTCCTCAGGGGTCCAACGGTGTGGTGTCTCGGGTGGCTCTAGTGGGTCATGACCTTGGACAGGAAGTCCTGGGCGCGCTCGGTCTTCGGGTCGTCGAAGAACTCGTCGGGCGTCGCGGTCTCGACGATCTGGCCCTCGGCCATGAACACGACCCGGTTGGCCGCGCGGCGGGCGAAGCCCATCTCGTGGGTCACCACGACCATGGTCATGCCTTCGCGGGCGAGGTCTTGCATGACGTCCAGGACCTCGTTGATCATCTCGGGGTCGAGCGCGGAGGTCGGCTCGTCGAACATCATGAGCTTGGGGTCCATGGCCAGGCCGCGGGCGATGGCGACGCGCTGCTGCTGGCCGCCGGAGAGCTGCGAGGGGTAGACGTCGGCCTTCTCGCTGAGGCCGACCCGCTCCAGGAGCTGGCGGGCGCGCTCGTCGGCCTTCGCCTTGGGGGTGCGGCGGACCTTGACCGGGCCGAGCGTGATGTTCTGCTGGACCGTCAGGTGGGCGAAGAGGTTGAAGTGCTGGAAGACCATGCCGACGTCGGCCCGGAGGTTCGCGAGGGCGCGGCCCTCGGCGGGGAGGGGCTTGCCGTTGACGGTGACCGTGCCGGAGTCGACGGTCTCGAGGCGGTTGATGGTCCGGCAGAGGGTCGACTTGCCGGAACCGGAGGGTCCGATGAGGACCACCACCTCGCCGTCGTCCACGGTCAGGTCGATGTCCTTGAGCGCGTGGAGTTCCCCGAAGTGCTTGTTGACGCCGGAGATGGTGACCATCGGAGCCTTCGGCGTTGCTTCCATACGTATCCCTGTGGTCGTGTAACCCTCGACTGTCGCGGGGCGAGCGGATTGAGCCTTAAGTACCTTAGGAATAGTAGTGTGACAGCTCACGGGCGGTCACTGGGGCGGCGCAGGGCCGCAACTAGTCGGCAATTAAGTAACGGCCCCATAAAGAAGGACCGGGCGAAAACAGGAACGAAGCGCCCTCGGAACATAGGTGACGCTCGCGGCGTCCGGTGGCCGAAGGGGCCCCGGCGGGATTAGGGTCGATCCATGAGCGCACCCGTGGGAACCGCGAGCATCACCGTCGAGAAGCGTGGCCTGGTGGACTACCAGGAGGCCTGGGACTACCAGAAGGAGCTCCAGCAGCGCCGCATCGACGACGAGATCGGCGACACCGTCCTGCTCCTGGAGCATCCGAGCGTGTACACCGCCGGCCGTCGCACCGAGACGTGGGCGCTGCCGCAGGACGGCACGCCGGTGGTCACGGTCGACCGCGGCGGCCAGATCACCTGGCACGGGCCGGGCCAGATCGTGGGCTATCCGATCATGAAGATGCGCAAGAAGGTCGACGTGGTCGGCTACGTGCGCCGCGTCGAGGACATGATCACGGCCGTGTGCCACGAGTTCGGCGTGACCTCGGCGCGCGGGCGCATGCACGACCGCACGGGCGTGTGGCTGCCGGCCGACGACCGGGGCCCGGAGCGCAAGATCTGCGCGATCGGGGTGCGGGTGCGCTGGGCGACGACGATGCACGGCTTCGCGCTCAACTGCAATCCGGACATGAGCTACTGGGAGCGGATCGCGCCGTGCGCGATCACCGACGCGGACGTCACGAGCCTGTCGCAGGAGCTGGGCCGGGACGTCACCGTGGAGGAGGTCCTCCCTGTGGTGGAGAAGCACCTGGGCCTGCTGCTCGAGCGGGACTGAACGCCAACGCGGCGGGCGCGGCCTCGGCCGCGCCCGTTTTCGCGCGCTCAGCAGCCCTCGTAGGCTTCGGGCTGCTCGATGGCGAGGTCGGGCGCCTCGTTCAGCAGGACCTTGTAGATGTTGTTCCAGGCGTCGGACTCGGGGTAGAAGACCTCGGAGTGGGAGTGGACGCCCTCCACGGCCTTCCCGGAGAGTCCCTGGTCGGCGAGGTTCAGGCCGTAGTCGTCGACGGCGTCGGGCGAGTCGGAGAGTGAGCCGGTCTCGAGGTTCTGGACGCCGGGGAAGTCGTCGGGGTCGGCGCCGTGGCCGAGCAGCGGCACGTAGGGCATGCCCTGGACGTAGGAGATCGGGTCGCCCGGGGCGGTGATGGAGTAGCGGGGGCGGCACGGCTCGGTGTAGTCCTCGGGGCCGTAGACGTCGTTGCCCATGCCCGCGGAGGCGATGTGGAGGATCTGGTCGGCCTCGAGGTCGTAGGTCTCGGCGAAGCCGATGACCGCGCCGCCGTAGGAGTGGCCGGCGAGGGTGAGCGGGGTGTCCTCGCCGATCTGGTTGCGCAGGTCGAACGTGAAGGAGGCGAGGCTCTCGGCCGCGACCTGGGACCAGGAGGCCCAGGACTCCTCGACCCAGCCCGAGGGCCAGGAGGCGGCGGCCCAGACGACGACCGCGAGCTCGCCGTCGGCGGCGTCCACGAAGGACTTGGCTCGGTTGTAGTAGAGCTGGAAGTTCTCGCTGGAGAGCACGGCGGAGCCGCCGGGGACGAGGACGGCGACGTCGGTCGCGGTGTCGAGGTCGCCGACGACCTCGATCCAGGAGCCGTCGCCGTTGTTGTTGTAGGGGTCGAGGTACAGGAATTCGCGGCCGGTGCCGGCGAGGGCGGCGAGCTCTTCGCGGGCGGGGCGCTCGGCCTCGTCGGTCCAGGGGCGCTCGGGGCTGTCGTAGGCGGTGGAGGCCGCGGTGGTCGCTTCGAGGATGAGCTGGTTCGCGGTGATGCGGGCGTCGAAGGGGGCGCCGGGCATCTCGGCGACGACCGAGGGGTAGAGGACGGCGAGCCAGGCGGTCGCGTCCTCGCCGAGGCCGGTGAAGAACGCGTTGACCTCGACCGGGTCGAGGTCGCCGCCGGCGGCGTAGAGGGTGGCGAGGGCGTCGCCGAGTTCTCCCGAGTCGGCGGCGGGGAGGGTGTCGACGAGGGCTGCGGCGACGGCGGGGTCGGCCAGGGCCGCTTCGAGCGCTTCGGCGGGGTCGTCGCCGGGGACCGGGGCGGCGTCGCGGAGCGCGGCGAGCTCTTCGGCGGGGTCGGCGGCGAGCACGGGGACCGCTTGGAGCTGGTCGGCTTCGGCCTCGCCCAGGCGGGTCAGGCCGGCGAGGTAGACGAGCGCCAATGCGGCGACGGCCGTCAGGACCGTCGCACGCCACCACCGGAATCTCACCGAGCCAGCCTAACCGAGGCGAATGCCGCACGCCGAGCCCAGCGCGTGTGAGCGCAGCCTCGGGAGCGGGAGAACGCGGGCAGCGGCAGAGCCGCTGGAAGCCGTGTCGCGGGCCCCCGGTCGACAATCCTGCCGGAGGGGTGCGACATCGCGGCGCGGCGGCGTTCGAACGGCCGGGTTCGAGGCAGGGGTCGAGCCGAAGGGGCCCGTTCTCAGCGCCCCCGGTTCAAGAACCCTGACACGGGGGTACGACAGTCTCGCTCCGGTGGGGCGGAGCCGCCGGTCAGGCCGCTGTCGCGGTGAAGCGGTTGCCGTTGGCGGTGAGGGTCAGCGGGAGGCCGAAGGCCTTCGAGAGGGTGTCCGAGGTCAGCGCCTCGGCGATCGGGCCGGCCGCGATCACGCCGCCGCCCGAGAGAATCATCGCGTGGGTGAAGCCCGGCGGGATCTCCTCCACGTGGTGCGTGACCAGGACCATCGCCGGAGCGGTCTCGTCGCGGGCCAGCCCGGCCAGCGTCGCCACCAGCGCCTCGCGGGCGCCCAGGTCCAGCCCGGCCGCCGGCTCGTCGAGCAGCAGCAGCTCCGGGTCGGTCATCAGCGCGCGGGCGATGAGCACCCGCTTGCGCTCGCCCTCGGAGAGGGTCCCGAACAGCCGGTCCGCCAGCTGCGCGACGCCGAGCCAGCGCAGCAGCGACGCGGCGCGCTCGTCGTCCTGCGGGTCGTACTCCTCGCGCCAGCGGCCCATCATGCCCCAGGCGGCGGTACGGACGACGTCGAAGGCCTTCTCGTCGTTGGGGATCGCGTCGGCGACCTGCGTCGTGGTCAGTCCGATGCGCGGGCGCAGCTCGAAGACGTCGACCCGGCCGAGCCGCTCGCCGAGGATCTCCACCACGCCGGAAGTGGGGTGGTTGCGCGCGGCCGCTAGGTTGAGCAGCGTCGTCTTCCCCGCACCGTTGGGGCCGAGGACGACCCACCGCTGATCGGCGTCGACGCTCCAGTCGACTCCGTCGAGGAGCTGGTTGCCGCCGCGTCGGACGGTGACACCGGACAGGTCGAGGACGCGTTCAGACTGAGCCACGGGTCAATGAAACCACGCGGCCCCGACGAGCGCACGAGGGCGGCCCGCGCGGCGGTGCTGCGACACACGGACCGACCTGCCCGGCAGCGCCGTTGGACGGCGCGGGCGGGCGTGCAACGCCGGCGCCGCAAACGGCGTCTGTTCTTAGTACCGCCGCCCCGCCAGGGCGGGTTCCCCGGTCCATGACACTGCGAACTGGAAAGAGTCCATGCCCCCCATCATCGAGATTTCGGGGCTGCGGAAGACCTATTCGAGGGCCTTCCGGCAGCCGCACCACGCATTGGACGGCCTCGACCTCGAGGTCGCCGCGGGTCAGGTGCACGGTTTCCTGGGGCCCAACGGCTCCGGCAAGACCACGACGCTGCGGGCCCTGCTGGGCCTCATCCGCGTCGACGGCGGCACCATGAAGGTCTTCGGCGAGGAGGTGCCCCATCGCCTGCCGCAGGTCGTCTCCCGTATCGGCGCGGTGGTCGAGTCCCCGCAGTTCTTCAAGCACTTCTCCGGGCGCCTGACGCTCCAGCTGCTCGCCGAGAGCGCCGGGGTCTCCAAGTCCCGTGTCGAGGAGGTCCTGGAGCAGGTCGGCCTGATCGAGGCCGCGAAGGCCTCCGTGAAGGGCTACTCGCTGGGCATGCGCCAGCGCCTCGCGGTCGCGCAGGCGCTGCTGAAGCAGCCGCAGCTCCTGATCCTGGACGAGCCGGCGAACGGCCTGGACCCGGCCGGGATCCACCACATGCGGGAGCTGCTCCAGTGGCTCGCGCATTCGCAGGGTGTGACCGTGGTGGTCAGCTCGCACCTGCTCTCCGAGGTGCAGCAGCTGTGCGACTCGATGACGATCGTCTCGCGGGGCCGGCGGATCGTCGACGGCAAGGTCGCCGACATCATCGCGGGCCATTCGAGCGCGAGCCTGAGCGTCCGGTTCCCGGACGCGGCGTCGCTGCCGGAGGCCGTCGAGGCCCTCACGGGCGCCGAGTCGGGCCTGACGGCCGTGGTCGACCGCGGCCGGCTGGTGGTCGCGGGCGCGCCCGAGCCGGCATGGGTCACGAAGACGCTCGCCGACGCGGGGATCTACCTGTCGGAGCTGCGGACGGAGACCAAGAACCTGGAGTCGGTGTTCCTGGAGTTGACCGGGACCGCTCCGGTCCCGGGTCGGACCGTCCAGATCGGGCAGTCGGTCGAGGTGCCGCCGCCGGCGGCCCAGGGCGGCGTCGCGGTCGACGTCGAGGTGGAAGAGGGTGTGCAGCGGTGAACCTGTTCAAATCGGAGCTGCGGCGCATCCTGCGCCGCCGTCTGACGCTGATCTTCGGCATCGTCATGGTCGTCGGGGTGTTCGCGGTGGCCACGGTTTACGGGTTCAGCTCCAGCACGGGCCCCAGCGAGGACGACCTGGCCCAGGCGCAGGCCCAGGCCGACGAGATGAACGCCGAGTTCGACGAGTGCGTCGCCGACGAGGAGTTCTTCGACTCTCCCGAATGGGAGTGGGCCCAGGAGGACCCGTCCTTCGAGGGGATGTCGCAGGAAGACCGGTGCGATATGTTCATCGGCTCCTACGATTACACCGCCGAGGACTTCCTGTGGACCTACACCTTCGTCTTCGCCGAAGAGAGCCTGCTCGTGCTCGTCGGCATCGCGATCGTCGCGGGTCTGGTCCTGATGCTGCTGTCCTCTTCGGCGATCGGCGCCGAGTGGTCGAGCGGCGGCATGTCGAACCTGCTGGTGTGGCACCCGAATCGGATGCGGGTGTGGGGCGTGAAGCTCGGGGCCGCCTGCGTGGTGTGCGGAGCGGCGGTGCTGGCGCTGCTGGCGCTCGCCTTCGGGCTGCTGTATCTGGTAGCGGCGACTCGCGGGGAGATCGGGACGCTGGATTCGGTCTGGTGGGGCGACGCCTTGGAGACGTTGGGGCGCACCGTGGTGCTGACGGTGGGCATGACCGTGCTCGGCGCGTCCTTGGCGATGCTGGGGCGGCACACGGCGATCGCCGGGGGTGTGATCGCCGGTTACCTCGTCGTGGGCGACATGCTCGTGGGCATCGCGGGCATGGCGCTGAAGATGCCCTTCCCCGACCGGCTCTCGCTGTACACGTGGGTGATGGCGTGGATCGAGGGAAGGATGGAGCTGTACGACCAGACCAGTGAGAGCATCGATTCCATGCCGGACGTCATGGTCATCACCGCGACTGACGCGGGGCTGCTGCTGGGCGGGATCATCCTGGGCTTCGCGCTGCTGGCGACCTGGGCCTTCCAGCGGCGCGACGTGACGTAGTCGAACGCGCTGCGGCGCCATAGGTTCGAAGCGAGTCCGCCTCGCCGCGATGCGGCGAGGCGGCTTCGTGTTCGCCGGGGTTTCGCGGGTAGGGGCGGTGCCGCTGGGAGCCGCATCGCGGACCCCCGGTCGAGAACCCTGACACGGGGGTACGACGGTTTCGCTCCGGTGGGGCGGTTCGGCCGGGGTTTCTGCGGCGGCTAGTCGAAGAGGCTTTCGCGTACGGCGTCGAGGCCGTGGAGGATCGCTCCTCGCATGACCGGTTCGTCGATGACGGTGCCCGCGACGACGCTCGGGTTGACGGGGGCGAGCTGGGAGGTCTGGGCGGCGACGCGTCCGGCGAGGACGAGGCCCCCCGCGTAGCCGACCGGGCCGCCGAGGACGACGACGGTGGGGTCGAGGAGGACGCAGACGGCGACGATGCCCAGGGCGATGCCTCGCGCGATCTCGTCGAGGCAGGCCGCGCCGCCTTCACCGGCGGCGATGGCGGCGGTGAGGACGTCTTCGGGTTCGGCGGCTTCGAAGCCGTGCTTCGCGCCGATCTCGATGACGGCGTCGCCGCCGATGACGCGCTGGTAGGAGCCCTTGGACAGTCGCGTGACGACGCCGCCGGTGGGCAGTTCGCCGCCGGGCACGGGAAGGAACCCGATCTCGCCGGCCGCGCCGCTGGCGCCGCGGTAGAGCTGGCCGTTGAGGATGACGCCGAGGCCGAGGCCGCCGCCGAACCACGCGTACACGAAGTCGGAGGCGCCGCCGGCGCCGCCCGAGCGCTGCTCGGCGAGCGTGGCGAGGTTGACGTCGTTCTCGATGGCGACGGCCGGGGCGAACTCCTCGTTGAGGGCCGTGCGCAGGCCGCGGTGCCAGGCCGGGAGGTTCCAGGAGAAGCCGATCTCGCCGCTGGCGGGGTCGATGACGCCCGGGGTGCCCAGGACGATCCGCCGCACCTGGCCCATCTCGATCCCGGCGTCGGCGACGGCGTCGGTGACGACGCGGCGGACCACGGCGACCGGGTCGGTCGAGCCCTCGACGTCGATCTCGGCGCGGCCGACGATGCGGCCGGTGAAGTCGGCGCAGGCGCCCTTGGTGGTCACGGGCCCGACTTCGACGCCGACGACGTAGGTGAAGGTGGGCACGGCCGCGTACAGCGAGGCGTTGGGGCCCCGGCCGCCCGATTTGGAGCCGACGACCTCGACGAGGCCGCGGGTCTGCAGGCGCTCCATCATCTGCGAGGCGGTGACCTTGGACATCGAGGTGCGCTCGGCGAGCTGCGCTCGCGTCTGGGGGCCGTCCTCGAGCAGCAGCTTCAGCGCCGCCTGGTCGTTGAGGACGCGCAGCAGCTTGGGCACCCCGGGGGTGTGGCTCTTCGGCATTCGTACTTCCTTCTCCTCCGAGCCCACATTATCCACGTGGGGACAAGGGGACGCCCTCGCCACTGACGCGCGAAAGCCGTGCGGTTCGGCGAGGCGGCCCGATGACCGCCCCGCCGCATTGTCGTACCCGCCGGGCGGGGCAGTCGACCGGGGGCCCGCGATACGGCCCCGGCGGCGCCGCCCCTGCCCGCGAGACATCCTCACCGGCGCCGCGGCGGCACCGGACTGTCGTGCCCCGTGCCACGGTGTTCGAACGGGGGCACTGCGAACGGGTCCCTTCGGCGCCGCCCCTGCCCGCGCTTCGGCTCAGTCGCCCTCGGTCTCGACCAGGCTGCGGATCTGGCGCAGCGAGACCGACAGGACCGCGAGCTTCTCGTCGGAGCGCCCGGCCTCGGCCGTGGCCTCGTGGATGCGCTCGATCTGGGCGGCGTTGCGCTCGGCCCACGACTCGACCGCCTCGCGCGGGTCCGTGCCCGGCTTCGCCTGCAGCACACTGGCGGTCAGGCCGGCCATCGCCCCGTACAGGTCGTACCGCAGCGCCGACCGCGCGAGCGTCTGCCAGCGGTTGGTCCTGGGCAGCGCCGAGATCTGGTTGAGGATCTCGTCCAGGTGCACCCGCGCGGCGATCCCGTAGTACACCTCGGAGGTCGCGCCCAGCTCGGTCTCCAACAGCCGCGCGCATTCGACCACGTCGACCAGGCCGAACCCGAAGATCGGCGCGGACGCGTCCCGCGCGACCTCCGCCGGCATCCCCTGCTCCTCCAGCTGGTCGCAGAACTCCTCGAACCCGACCGCCTCCGAATCGGTCAGGAGCTCGGGCAGCTTCGGCTGGAGCACCGCCAGGCCCGGGCGCAGCCGCTCGATCTCGGCGGCCACGTCGAGGGTCGCCCTCCGGTGCTGCACGAGCCAGCGCACGCCGCGGTCGAGGAGCCGGCGGATCACGAGCATGCTCGCGACCTGGGCCTCCTGCGGCACCTGGTTGTCCAGGGCTTCGATGCGCCGCCACAGGCCCTGCAGTCCGAAGGCGTCGCGGATGATCACGAACGCGCGGATGACGTCCACGACGTCGGCGCCGGTCTCGTCGGCGATGCGGAACAGGAACGTCGTCCCGCAGCGGTTGACGGCCTCGCCGACCACCGCGGTCGAGATGATCTCGCGGCGCAGCGGGTGGTCGGCCATGAGGTCGGCGTACGTCTTGCGCAGCGGCGCCGGGAAGTACCCGCGCAGGACCGGCGCGGTCCACTCCTCGTCGGGCAGGGCGGAGTCGAGCACGGCCCGCTTGGCCCAGATCTTCACGTACGACAGGAGGACCGACAGTTCGGGCTCGGTGAGCGCGGCCCCGGCGGCGCTGCGCTCCTTGAGCTGCTTGTCGGTGGGCAGGCCCTCGATCTCGCGGTCGAGGCCGACGGTCTTCTCCAGGTGCTTCATGAGCCTGATGTGGACGGGCAGGAGTCGGACGTTGAGCCGGATCGCGTTGGCCAGGGCCATGTTCTGGCCGTAGTTGTCGGCCAGGACGGCGTCGGCGACCGCGTCGGACATGGCCATGAAGAGCCGGTCGCGGTCGACGGGGTCGACCCGTCCGCTCAAAGCGGCCGAGCGCAGCAGGATCTTGATGTTGACCTCGTGGTCGGAGGTGTCGACGCCCGCGGAGTTGTCGATGAAGTCGGTGTTGCAGCGCCCGCCGGCGCCCGCGGGCCCGCCCGACTGGGCGTACTCGATGCGGCCCAGCTGGGTCAGGCCGAGGTTGCCGCCCTCGCCGACGACGCGGCAGCGCAGGTCCTCGCCGTTGACGCGGACGGCGTCGTTGGCCTTGTCCCCCGCCGCGGCGTCGGTCTGCGCGGCCGACTTGACGTAGGTGCCGATGCCGCCGTTCCACAGGAGGTCGACCGGCGCGGTGAGGATCGCGCGGATGAGCTCGGGCGGGGTGAGGTCCTTGACGTCGGCGTCGATGCCGAGCGCGGTGCGGACCTCGTCGGAGACCGGGATGGACTTCGCCGAGCGTTCCCACACCCCGCCGCCGGCGGAGACGAGGGTCTGGTCGTAGTCGGCCCACGTCGAGCGGGGCAGGTCGAACAGGCGGCGCCGCTCCGCGAAGGAGGCGGCCGCGACCGGGTTCGGGTCGATGAAGATGTGCATGTGGTTGAACGCGGCCACGAGGCGGATGTGCTCGGACAGGAGCATGCCGTTGCCGAACACGTCGCCGGACATGTCGCCGATGCCGACGGCGGTGAAGTCCTGCGCCTGCGTGTCGAGTCCCTCGGCGCGGAAGTGGCGCTTGACCGACTCCCAGGCGCCGCGGGCGGTGATGCCCATCTTCTTGTGGTCGTAGCCGACCGAGCCGCCGGAGGCGAACGCGTCGCCGAGCCAGAACCCGTACTCGGCGGCGACGGCGTTGGCGATGTCGGAGAACGTCGCGGTGCCCTTGTCGGCGGCGACCACGAGGTAGGGGTCGTCGCCGTCGTGGCGGACCACGTTCGGGGGCGGCACGACCGTGTTGTCGGCGTCCCGGTTGTCGGTGATGTCCAGGAGCGCGGAGATGAACTCGCGGTAGCGGGCGACGCCTTCGGCGCCGAACGCGGCCCGGTCGGCGAAGTCGCTCTTCTTGAGGACGAACCCGCCCTTGGCGCCGACGGGCGTGATGACGGTGTTCTTGACCTCCTGGGCCTTGACGAGGCCGAGGATCTCGGTGCGGAAGTCCTCGCGCCGGTCCGACCAGCGCAGGCCCCCGCGCGCGACCTTGCCGTAGCGCATGTGGACGCCCTCGAAGTGCGGGGAGTACACGAACACCTCGAACATGGGGCGCGGCTTGGGCAGGAAGTCGATGGACCGGGCGTCGAACTTGAACGACACGTACTCCTTGGGGCGCCCGCCGGTGCCCCGCTGGAAGTAGGAGGTCCGCAGCGTGGAGCGGATGAGCGTGAGGAACGCGCGCAGGATGCGGTCGGCGTCGAGGTTCGGCACCTCGGCGAGCCCGGCCGCGAGCGACTCGTCGATGCGGGCGACCGCGGCGTCGCGGTCGGCGCCGACGCGCGGGTCGAAGCGGGCCTCGAACAGGCGCACCAGGTTCCCGGCGATCTCGGGGTAGGACCCGAGCGTGGCGGCGATGAAGTCCTGGGAGAACACGAACCCGCACTGGCGCAGGTACTTCGCGAGCGCCCGCAGGACCACGACCTGGCGCCAGGTGAGCCCGGCGGCGATCACCAGCTCGTTGAGCCGGTCGGATTCGGCCTCGCCGGCCCAGGCGGCGCGGAAGGCGTTCTCGAACCGCACGCGCAGCTGCGGCACCGACTCGGCGGCCTGGCCGGGCAGGACGATCCCGAAGTCGTGCAGGTGGATCGTGCCGTCGGCGCGCTTGATGTGGTACGGGCGCTCCTCGTCGACCCGCACACCCAGGTTCTTCAGGACCGGCAGGGCCTCGGAGAGGCCGACGGGCCGGTCGAACGAGTAGATCTTGAAGTGGACGTCGGCGTCGTCGCCGCCGCGGCGGAACAGCTGGAGCTCCATGTCGCCGGCTTCGCGCAGGATCTCCAGCCGCGCGATGTCCTTGGCGGCGTCCAGCGGCGAGTGCTCGGCCTTGTAGGCGGCCGGGTAGGCCAGCGCGTACGACTTGGCGAGGGTGCGGGCCTGGCCCTCGCCGATGTGGTGGTCGAGCTGGTAGACGAGGTCGGCGTCCCAGGAGCGGGTCGTCTCGGCGAGTTCGGCCTGGATGGAGTCGAGGTCGACGGGGCCGTGCTCGGCGTAGGGGTCGATGCGGACGACGAAGTGGAGGCGGGCGAGGACCGATTCGGTGACGCGGGCGTCGTAGCTGACGTCGACGCCGTGGAGACGGCGGCGCAGGATCTCCTCGATCTTCTCGCGGTTCTCGGTGTTGTACCGGTCCCGGGGGAGGTAGACGAGGCAGGAGTAGAAGCGGCCGTAGACGTCGCGGCGCGCGAACAGGCGCAGGCGCCGGCGGCCGGCGAGGCGCAGCACGCCCATCGCGGTGGCGTACAGGTCGTCGGTGCGGGCCTGGAAGAGCTCGTCGCGCGGGTAGGTCTCCAGGGCGGTGACGAGGTCCTTGCCGGAGTGGGAGGAGAGCGTGACGCCCGAGCGGGCGAGCACGTCCTCGACCTTGCGGCGGACGACGGGCAGTTCGGTGACGCTGGAGAGGTAGGCGGCCGAGGTGAACAGGCCGAGGAAGCGCAGCTCGCCGTCGGGTTCGCCGTTCGCGTCGAAGGTCTTCACGCCGATGTAGTCCATGAAGGACGTGCGGTGGACGGTGGAGCGGGCGTTCGACTTGGTGATGACCAGCAGGCGCTTGGTGCCGATCTGGGATCGGGCGTCGGTGTTGAACGAGGGGATGGGCCGGGGCACGGCGGGGGCCTTGCGCAGCAGGCCCAGGCCGGACTCGGCGACGGGCGCGAGGGCCTGGTCCTCGCCTGCGCCGGTGAGCTTGTACCGCCGGAAGCCCAGGAACGTGAACTTGTCGTCGGCGAGCCAGCGGAGCAGTTCGACGGTGTCGTCGATGTCCTTGGGCGGCACCGGGAGCGGCTGGCCGTCGAGGGCGTCGGCGATGTCGAGCGCCTTGGTGCGCATGGCCTGCCAGTCGGCGACGCACACGCCGACGTCGGAGAGGACTTCGAGGATCTCCTCCTGGAGGGTCGCCTGGAAGGCCTTGTCGGCGACCCGCTGGGTCTCGATGTGCATCCACGATTCGGCGCGGCCGCCTTCGGCGGGGGCCTCGAGGAGGGTGCCGTCCTCGTCGCGGCGGACCGGGACGATCGGGTGGACGAACACGGAGATGTCCATGTTGTAGCGGTTGAACAGGCCCGTGAGGGAGTCGACCAGGAACGGGGAGTCGTCGCAGACGAGGTCCACCCGGGTGGAGGAGGCCGCGTCGGGCCCCTCGGAGTCCTCGGGGCAGTCCAGTTCGAGGACGACTTCGCCCGGCCCGCGGGTCTCGGCCATGCGGCGGTGGTGGGCGGTGGTCTCCAGCAGCTGCTGGGCGCTGCGCCCGACCAGGTCGTCGTCGGACACCAGGCTCCAGTAGAGCTCGACCAGCCTCGCCAGTGATTCGTCGGATCCGGCCAGATCGGCCGCCTCGGTCAGCAGTTCCTCCCTGTCGGGGAGGGTTTCGCGGAACTCTTCGTCGCCGATGAACGCCAACACGTCTCGATCTCCAGTCCGGTGCACGTTCGGCTCACCTCGTCGTGAGCCGTCTCCAGGCTAGATCCTAGGGGCGGGAGGCGACGCCTGGGTTACACCACCGTTGCCGACGCGGCGGTACAGTGAGGCACGGAACCGAAACTGATCATCACCCACCCCCTGTAACGCGAAGGCACCCATATGGAGACCTTGGTCATCATCCTCCTGATCGCCGCCGCCGTCGCCGTCGGCTGGTGGCTGTGGCGCAGGAGCCAGGACCGCAAGGAAGAGCAGGTCCCCCGCCGCGGCCCGGTCGATCCGTTCGCCGACGCCGACACCGACGTGCTGCGCGGCGACCCGAAGCGCCTCAAGGCGGCCGACCTGGTCGAGCTGTACGGCAAGACCCTCGCTGTGCGCGGCACGCTGCGCCTGTCCGAGGGCGACTACCACTGGTCGGAGCATTTCCTGGACACCGGGACGGGCGTGCGGCGCTGGCTCTCGGTGGAGGCCGACCCGGACGTGGAGATCGTGCTGTGGGAAGAGGTCACGGACTTCGACCTCCAACCCGGTCCGCGTGAACTTAGTCACGAGGGCGTCTCCTACCGGTCGGACGAGAAGGGCCGGGCGGACTACGTCAGCGAGGCCACCACGGGCCTGGCGCCGACCGGGACGCTCCGCTACCACGACTACGCGGGCCCCGACGGGCAGAAGCTCTCCTTCGAGACGTTCGGCGAGGGCGGCAAGTGGGAGATGGCCAAGGGCCTGACCCTGGACCGCAACCAGGTCACGATCTACCACCAGAGCGACGACGCCTGAGCGCCTCGCACACCACACCGATCCCCCGGAGCACACCCTGCTAGCGCATATCGAGGTGCCGTACATCGACGTCTCGGCCGCCTCGCTCACGTTCCGGCCCGACGCGCCGTCGATGCCGGTCCTGGATCAGATGGACCGCGACGCCGGGCCGCTGCGCCTGTCGCTGCGCCTGCTCGGCGCGAGCCACCAGGCCGTGGTCGCCACGCCCGACGGGCTCATCTCCGAGACCCTCGCGTACCGGTCGGACCTGGGCCCGGACCTGCCCGAGGCGTTCACGCAGCGCGTCGGCGCCTGGCGGCACCGCTACGAGTGCACCGTCGAGACCCTCGCCGTTCCCGAGCTGCGCCGGCGGGTCCGGGCGCTGCGCGACCGCGCCGTGCTCCGCACCGGCGAGCCGGACCTGCTGGTCGGGGTGTTCGGGGCCGACCCGGACGCGCTGACGGCGCTGGAGATCACCGGGACCGCGCCGCTGTCGTGGCGGACGGTCCACACCTATCCGCAGTACGGCGAGGTCGTGACCACCACCAGTACGGTCGCGACCGTAAGCTGAACCGATCCCCCGAGACGACCGAGGACCACCATGAGCGATGAGCGCCAGCCCCCGCCGAGACCCGCCTCGCGCGGCCTGAACTGGAAGCACTGGACCGCGATCATCGTGGTCATCGCCTTGTGCTGCGGCGGCGTGTTCTTGATGAACTCCAACTTCTCGAACCCGACCGACACGATCCAGAGCCACTACCAGCGGGCGTCCAGCCTCGACGAGGGCGGCGGCCGGGCCTACACGTCGGACCAGTCGCCGGCGACGGTGGCCGACCAGATCGACGACGACGCCGAGGCCAGGGACGAGCGCTCCTCCGGCGGGGTCTACTACCTCCAGTACTCCAAGCACATCGTCGCCGTCTCGCCGTACCAGGGCGGCTCGAAGATCCTGCTGCACGACTACCGCAGCGGCTACAACCACTACTCGGGGATCTTCATCCTCGGCGGCTGGGGCTGGTCCTCCTCGCCCCCGTCGCCGTTCCGCGGCGGCGGTCCCGGCTCCGGCAAATAGCGCGTCAGTTCCGCGAATCCGAAAGGCACAAGCCCAATGATCGAAGACTTCTCCGGCGCCGTCGTCGGCGCCGCCGCCTACAGCGCCGTCGGCATCGTCCTGATGGTGCTCGGCTACCTGGTCACCGACTGGCTCACCCCCGGCAAGCTCGGCGAGCTCATCTGGACCGAGCGCAACAAGAACGCCGCGATCCTGCTGACCTCGAACGTGCTCGGCGTGGGCCTGATCGTGGTCGGCGCGATCTGGGCCTCCGAGGGCGGGCTCCTGCGGGGCCTCGCCTCGACGTTCGTGTTCGGCGTGATCGGCCTGGCCGCGATGGCGTTCGCGTTCCTCATCCTCGACTGGCTCACTCCCGGCAAGCTCGGCGACATCCTCACCTCCGAGGAGCACCAGCCGGCCGTGTGGGTCAATGCCGCGATGCACCTCGCCCTGGGCGGAGTCATCGCGATGGCACTGTCGTGAAAGGCACGGTCTTGAAGGGCGCCGGCTTGGAGGGCGCTGTCGTGAAGGGCACTGTTCCAGGAGGCCCCGCAGTGGCGAAGGCGCCGTCTTGACGGCTGCGGCCGCCCCTCAGAAGACGTTGACGGCGCGCCGGGTCCGCCTGGCACGCTTCGGCCTGCTCGCGACCGCGTTCGCGGTGTCGGCGTGCGGGCTCGTGTACGAGCTCGCGCTCATCACCTTGGGCGCGTACCTGGTCGGGAACACCGCCACGCAGGCGTCGATCGTCCTGTCGGTCATGGTGTTCGCGATGGGGCTGGGCGCGCTCGCCGCCAAGCCGCTGCGCCGCTGGCCGGCGCTGTCGTTCGCGGTGGTGGAGATCGCGCTCGCGCTGCTGGGCGGCTTCAGCGTGATGCTGCTGTACGCGGCGTTCGCGTGGACGAACCTGTACAGCCTGCCGCTGGTGCTCGTCGCGGCCGCGATCGGGCTCCTGATCGGCGCGGAGATCCCGCTGCTGATGGAGCTGCTGCAGCGCATCCGCGAGCAGGCGGCGGGGTCGGCGGTCGCGGACCTGAACGCGGCCGACTACCTGGGCGGGCTCATCGGCGGCCTGGCGTTCCCGTTCGTGCTCCTGCCGTTCTTCGGGCAGATCCGGGGCGCGCTGCTGGTCGGCGCGGTGAACGCGGTCGCCGGGGTGCTGCTGGTGTACCTCCTGTTCCGCTCGGACCTGTCGCGGACGGCGAAACAGCTCCTGACGCTGGTGGCCGCCGGGACGACGGTGCTCCTGGTCGCGGCGTTCGCGTACACGGACCGGTTCGAGACGCAGGCGCGGCAGGCGCTGTACGCGGCGCCGATCGTCTACACCGAGGACAGCGTGTACCAGCAGATCGTGATGACCGAGTCGGCGTCGCCGTTCGGCGAGCAGGACCTGCGCCTGTACCTCAACGGCGACCTCCAGTTCTCCTCAGTGGACGAATACCGGTACCACGAGGCGCTGGTGCACCCGGCGATGAACGGACCGCACGACGACGTCCTGGTCCTGGGCGGGGGCGACGGGCTCGCCGTGCGCGAGATCCTGCGCTACCCCGACGTGGCGTCGGTGACGCTCGTGGACCTCGACGGTGCGGTCACCGACCTGGCCCAGGGCTTCGACGACCTCGTGGCGCTCAACGAGGACGCGATGAACGACCCGAAGGTCGAGATCGTCAACGAGGACGCGTTCACGTGGCTGCGCCAGCAGACCGGCACGTGGGACACGATCATCGTCGACATGCCCGACCCGGACGCGACCGAGACCGCGAAGCTGTACTCGACGGAGTTCTACGCGCTCGCGGGCGACCACCTGAACGAGACCGGGCGGATGGTCGTCCAGAGCGGCTCGCCGTACTTCGCGCCGAAGACGTACTGGACCATCGCCGCCACCCTCGAGTCCGCCGGCTACGAGCCGTCGCCGTACTGGGTGTCGGTGCCGAGCTTCGGCGACTGGGGCTTCCACCTCGTCCAGGCGAACGGCGAACCGCCGGAACTGGGCCTCGACACCTCCGTGGGACCGTTCCGGTCCCTGACTCCGGAGCTGGTGGAGGCGGCCCAGGTGTTCCCGCCGGACCGGGCCGCGAGGGACATGGAGCCCTCGACCCTGATCCACCCGATCATCCTCGACCTGGTCCAATCGGAATGGAAGAACTACTGACGTTCTCCCGTCGCACCGGCACCGCGGCCTTCCCCGCGTTATTCGGCTCGCGAACGCCGCCGCCGGTAGCCGGTACCTCGCCGCTGGGATATCCTGGCGATTCTCTGCCCCCGATACTGAGGAACACAAGTGACCGCACAACAGAACCCCTATCTCGTCTCCGTCAAGGTCAGCACCGGGCTTTCGGTGCTGTACATGGTCGTCGGCGGCCTCTTCATCCTGCTCGCCCTGATCGCGCTGCTGGCCGGGGCCATCAGCTTCTACCTCATCCTGGGCCCGCTGTTCCTGGCCATGGGCATCCTGACCCTCATGAGGCCGTACTGCATCTACGACACCGCGACCGGTGCGCTGGGCCTGTTCTCGCCGCTGGGCTTCCAGGTCCGCTCCTTCGGCGCCCCCAAGGGCGAGCGGATCTACTACAACCCGGCGACGGCCAAGGTCATGCGTGCGCTGCCGAACGGCGCGCAGAAGAAGGTGAGCATGTTCGGCGTCAACAAGGACCAACTCGCCCGCCTCATCGCGACCCTCCCGCAGCACCAGGCCTAGCCGAAACGCCGAAGGGCCCGAACGCCGAGGCGTTCGGGCCCTTCACAGCACCAGTCGCCCGGTGCGGGCGGCGAGAGCCGCGGTCGCGTTGTCGAAGAGCGCCTTGACGTGTGCGGTGAACCGGTCCTCGGTGTAGGTTGCGATCCGGTCGGGCTCGGCCGTCCGGTTCGTCTCGGGTCCGGATCTGGTGTCCGTGCCGCTGCGGCGGGCGCCCGTGGCAGGGGCCGTGCGGATGCGATCGTGAACGACCGCCGTCGCGGTCCCGGGTGCCGGTGCACCCGAAGCGCATCGACGTGGCAGATTGCGGGGGACACCTTTGGAGGTTCCGATGCACGTCGACCGTCCTCAGATCATCGCGTTCGCCGGCCTGCCCGGCACCGGGAAGTCGACCATGGCGGAGGCGCTCGCACGTGCCTCGCGGACACCGGTGTTCGCCGGCGACTGGCTGATGGGGGCGCTCAAGCCGTACCGCGTGTTCGACGGCATGGACGAGCCCACCTACCTCGCGCTCTACAACGGCCTGGTCGAGTCGCTCGTCGCCAGGCAGCTGCTGCTGGGCCAGTCGGCGATCACCGACAGCGTCATCGACGACGCGACGGCCGAGCGCTGGGGCCGGCTCGCGGCCGAGCACGACGCCGAGCTGCGCGTCGTCGAATGCGTGTGCAGCGACGTCGAACTGCACCGGACGCGCGTCGAGGGCCGGAAGCGGAACATCCCCAACTGGCACGAGATCGACTGGGACCACGTGCAGCGCATGCGCGCCGAGTTCCCGCCGCTGACCGTCGACCGGCTGACCGTCGATGCCGTGGAGCCGATCGAAAGCAACCTCGGCAAGATCCACGGCTTCCTCGCGGGGGCGGGTCGGCCCGCCGGTACGTGACCCGCCGCGAGGCCGGTAGGCGCACGTCGATGAAGTCGTGGCACGCGCAGTCGCCACGGCTGCGTCGCGGCTGCCGATCGCCTCGACGCCGGCCGAGCCGCGGCCCGTGGGGATACCTTGGAATCCCCTTCCAGCGCAGTCGGAGCCGCCGTGGAACTCGCATTCGTCTACCAGCTGCTGGGCGCATTCGCCGTACTCGCCGTCTTCGGCACCCTCGGGGTCCTCGTCTGGCGCAGGGACAAGCGCGCCGATCGCGCTGCGGGACGGCCGAATGACTCCTATTTCGACCCGACCGGCCTCCAGACCATGGGCCAGACGGGAATGCAGCCCGGCGGACTCGACCCGGACCGCGACCCGGGCCTCCCCTCCGGCGGCGACACCGGAGGCGGCTCGCCCTGACCGGTCGAGCGACCGCCGCCGTGCGGAGTCCGCCGTGAACGCAGCGGGCCCGAACGCTACGCGCTCAGGTGCCTTAGCGCCTATCCGGCTCGGATCCGTCCATACAGGTCAGCTGCTCGACACCGCTTGCAAGCGATCGAGGATCGCGGGCAGGTACTCATCAGTCATCCAGGCGTACAAGTCGTCCGCGTCGATGAGACAACCGGATGCCACATCGGTGGTCTCGCAGTATTCGTGGTAGGTCAGCGGCTGATCGTAGTACTCCTGCTCGGCCGTGAATCGAAAGCTCACACCTACGGCGACATCCGAGTGCTCCCCCCAAGCTCCGACGATGTAAAGCTCCCTGTTTCGAAACAGGCCCTCCAGCTCGTACGTCTCTCCCTCATCCCAATCGGTTGCAATGGGGTCGACCTGGGGTGTGAGGATCTCATTGAGGTCCTCCTGGCCAGCCGGCCGGAATCCGTCCAATCGGTCGTAAGACGCGCCGGCGCCTTCGGGCGCCGGTTCATCCGCATCGAATACACGGACGGTGAAGTCGATGGTTCCGACCTCATCGTCGCCCTCGATGAGACTCAGTCGGCCGTCGCAGGCGAGGTGACGCTCGTCCGACTGCTCGGACCAGTCCACGGCGGGCCCGTCACCGAAGACGGTGTCCGAAGCGTCGGCGACGTCGAGCCATGCGCAAGGCCGATCATCGCCGAGCATCTCCGAGAGATCGCGGTCCTCATCAGCCGATCTGTCAGACGGGAGGCAGGCGCCCGCGGCGAGAAGGGCGGCCACCGCCAGAATCCTTCTGGCACGAGTCGGGGCGTCCTTCCGGACTTTCGCTGCACTGGGGAAGTCGGTGGCCATTCAGTAGGCCTCCCCCTGCGTCAAGCCGCTGTAGTCGGCGTTGATCTCCTCCGCGAGCGCGGTGATCTCAGACCGGCCGTCCGTCAGCATGCTCTCGACCGACTCGAGGCAGTCGTCGATACCCGAAGCGAGCGCCTCGAACGTATCCGAGTCCGTCCCGACCTCGTACTCGCCGATGAGGTACTTGTCCTTGAAGGCGCCGAACCATGACGTGTTCCACTCGCCGCTTCCATCGTCCAGGCCGAAGTTCTCGATGATGGACATGGCTCCGTCGGCGTATCCCAGCGGCGTGAACATGGAAGTGGTGATGTAGAGGTTCTCGATAATGAAACTTCGTGCCCTCTGCACCTCGATCAGCTTCTCCGCCAGCTTCGAAAGTCTCGCGCCCAGACTGTTCCGGGTCTCCGCTTGGATCGAGAATTCTGCGGTTGTCACCTGAATGATCTCTCGAAGCAATGATCGCTGCGTCCCCGCCGTCTCGCGCGTGTGGCCGAACGCCAAGAATGCTTCGGCATTGTCGGAACCCCCGGTCCATCCTTCGAAGAGGTCGGAGATCTGCTTGAAACTGTTCTCCTCGTTGGCCTCGATGAATTCATCGAAGGAGGCCTTGAACTCGACGAAGCGGTCGACCGTGTTCGCCGCGTCCTGGAGTGCGTCGGGGTATAGCAGGCTCGCAAGCTGCGTCGCCGACCTGTGGTGGCGATGGGAGGCCTCATCCTCTGCCTCTTCGCGGAGGGACTGCAAGTCGGAGTCGTCGGCATCGTAGGGTGCCGCGCAATTCGTGGCCCCGCTCCACTTCTCGGTCGGTGTGTACGGACTGGTGTCGTCATAGTTGAACGACTCCGTCTGTGCGACCCATTCCTCCCGCGTCGCGCACCAGACCCGGTCTCCGATGCCCGGGTACTTCTCGAACACCAGCTCACGGGTCCGAATCTCGATCATGGGCAGGCGGAACTGATGGTGGAGTTCCTCGATAGCCTCTGGTGTGATCTGAAGGCAGCTCGCTACTTCAGGGCCTAATGTTGACATGATGGCGCCGCATCCTTACTCAGCAGGTTTCAGTAGTCGCCGTCGAGTTCGCCCTGTATCTCCGACAGGTCGAACTCAGTGCCCTCTTCGGCCTCCCTCATCGATTGGGCAGTCAGTTTCATTGCACGGCTGAGGTGTTCCAAGTTCGCGCCCGACTCACTCAGCGCCTTCTCGAAGCGCATATAGAGCGTTCTCCAAGCAGCCGCGACCTCGGATGCCCCGGGCGGGGAGACGGGGGCTCCGCCTGACCCGGGTCCCGTGTTCGTGGTTGCCGAGGCCTCTTGGAACATCGAGTCCTGGGCCGCACCCGCGGCGCGAGCGGCGTGGGCCAAGTCCCAGTACGCATGGGAGAGATCGACCAGCACCTTGCTTCCCATCTCGTCGATCTCATCGATGTCGTAGGTCCGAGTCACCGAATTCCTCCAGTCGGGGGAGCCGATGCGCCTCGGCGCTCGCTTTTCACGCGGCCGCGGTCATGTCACGCTTCGGACGTGCCTGGGCCGGGACGCTGCGCCGGAGAATCCACTCCATTGAGAATCACGCGTCGGGGCATCTGCTTGCAGGGGTGTCGAAATGATGAGGTTACCGAAAGTGAGCAATCATGTGGGTACACATCTTATATTTTGAGAATTATGCTCGGAGACAGTGGATTTGGCATGATCCGCACTAGTTGGGTCCGGGCGCCGCGGCGAGCCGGAAAGCGGCCGGGCCCGAGCGCGATGCGCTCGGGCCCGGCCTTGGCGTGGGGTTACTTCGCTCCGAGCACGGTCTCCTCGCCGACGACGATCTCCTCCACGAGGTCGACCGTCTCCCGCAGTTTCACGGGGGTGAGGAACAGCGCCGCGATGAAACCGACCGCCGCGATGCAGGCCGAGATCAGGAACAGGTGCCCGGTCGCGTCGCCGTAGGAGGCGCGGACGACCTCGGCGACCGGCGCGGGCATCGCGTCCAGGTCCAGGCTGGACCCGCCCAGGCTGCCGCTCGTGTCGATGCCCAGGGCCGCCAGGCCCGAGGCGATCTTGTCGGCGACCTGGCTGGCCAGGACCGCGCCCAGGACCGAGACGCCGATCGTGCCGCCCAGGGACCGGAAGAACGCGATCGCGCCCGAGGCCGCCCCGAGTTCGCGCAGCGGCACCGAGTTCTGGACCACGAGCACGAGGTTCTGCATCGCCATGCCGACACCGGTGCCGACGAGGAACATGCCGACCCCCATGAACACCAGGGAGGTCGTGTGGTCGATCGTCGCGAGCATCGCGAAGCCGCCGGTCAGCACCAGCGCCCCGGTGACGATGTACGGCTTGACCTTCCCGGTCTGGGACACCAGCCGCCCCGCGACGGCGGAGGAGACCAGGACGCCGAACATCATCGGGATGGTCAGCAGGCCCGCCTCGGTCGGCGAGAAGCCGCGGGCGATCTGGAAGTACTGGCCGAGGAAGACCGCGCCGCCGAACATGGCCATGCCGACCGCGAGGCTGGCGACGACCGCGAGCGCGGGGTCGCGGCGCTTGATGACGTGCAGCGGCACGACCGGCTCCTTGACCCTGGTCTCGACGACGGTGGCCCCGCCGAGCAGGACGACCGATCCGGCGACCATCGCCGCGGTCTGCCAGGAGATCCAGTCGAAGTCGTTGCCGACGAACGTGACCCACAGCAGCAGCAGGCTGACGCCCGCGGCGATGAGGGTCGCGCCGAAGTAGTCGATCTTCGTGTCGGCCTTCTTCATCTCGGCCAGGTGCAGGGTCCGCTGGAGCATGAAGAACGCGACGACGGTGATCGGCACGGCGAGGAAGAAGCACCACTGCCAGCCGAGCCAGTCGGTGTCGGTGATGGCGCCGCCGAGCAGCGGGCCGCCCACGGTCGAGACGGCCATGACGCCGCCGAGGTAGCCGTTGTAGCGTCCGCGCTCCTTCGGGCTGACCATCGCGCCGATGATGACCTGGACGAGCACCTGGAGGGCGCCCATGCCGAGGCCCTGGACGGCGCGCAGGGCGATGAGCTGCCCGGTGTTCTCCACCAGACCGCACGCGAGCGAGGCGGCCGCGAAGATGACGATGGCGACCTGGAGCAGCCGCTTCTTGTCGAACAGGTCGGCGAGCTTGCCCCAGATGGGCGTGGAGGCGGTGCTCGCGAGGAGCGTCGCGGTCACCACCCAGGTGTACTGCGACTGCGTGCCGCCGAGGTCGCCCACGATCTGCGGAAGCGCGACGGAGACTACAGTGGACGAGACCATCGCCGCGAACAGGACCATGAGCAGCCCTGAGAGGGCGCGCAGGACTTCGCGGTGCGTCATTGGCGCCGGCGGGGCGTCGGTTACGGCGGTCAAGAGACTGCCTCCTCGGGTGTTGCAGAATGGAAGCCCCGCACACCCGGTGGTCAGGTCCGCAAGGCTGGGATGTGTCGTTCTCCGGAATGGGACCGGCCGGAAAAGGAACAGCCTGGAAAGGCGCGGACGGCCGTAGTGAACGGTCCGTCTCTTACTACACGCTACCATTTAGTGAACGCAACGTTCACTATCGAGAGGATGGCCGGTGACCGATTCCACAGCGAGCCGCCGACGCGGCGACGACCTCGAGCGCGCGATCTTCGAGGCCGCCCTGGAGGAGTTGGCCGAGGTCGGCTACGCGAACCTCCGTATGGAGGCCGTCGCGGCCCGCGCCAAGGCGGGCAAGGCGTCGCTCTACAAGCGCTGGCCCGACCGGGCCCACCTGATCCGGGCCGCGGCCCGCTACAAGGCCACCAACGTCGACACCGCGTTCGAGCCCAGCGGCGACGTCAGGGCCGACATGAAGCGCGTCATGCTCCGCATCGCCGAGAACCAGGCCGGGCCCTCCGGCGAGGCGATGCGCGGCTGGGTGGGCGAGCTGCGCGCCACCTCCGACGAGGAGGAGGCCGAGAAGATCCGCGAGGCGATCGAGCAGCCGCGCATCCGGGTCTTCGCCAAGATCCTGGAGACCGGGATCGCGAACGGCACGGTGCGGCCCGAGGCGCTCCACCCCCGCATCGTGAACCTGGCCCCGAACCTGATGACCCAGGCATTCCTCATGAAGGGCCGCCCGGCCTCGGAGGCGATCATCGACGAGATGCTCGACATGATCGTGCTGCCGCTGGTCAGCAGCGACTAGCCGGCCCGCTCCTCCAGGTCAGCCGATTCGGTCGGCGGCCGCGCGGAGCGCGGCGATCTCCTCGGGCGATGACTCGCGGGCGATGACGGCGATCTCGCAGATGAACTCCCGCCGCTCGGCGGGGAAGGCCGCGGCGATGGCGCCGGGGTCCTTCAGCAGGACCTCGTAGATCTCGCGGCCCTGCGCGTAGAAGAGGTCCACGAAGACCGGTTCGCCACAGGCGCGGCGCATGACGTTCCCGGGGTTGCGGTCGAGGCCGCCCCAGAACGGCACCGCGGCGGCGGCCGCGGCGTTCAGACGCTCGGCCTCGGCGCGCACCGAGGCGACCGGGTCGGCGGGCTCGGCGGCGTCCCACCGGGCGATCATGGCCGTCCGCAGCTCCGCGTCGGCGGGGAGCAGCGCCTCCATGACCGTCAGGCGCCCGCCGCCGGGAAGCGGTGCGTCGAAGTCGATCCGGGGCAGCAGCGAATGGCCGGCGAGACCGCGGCACAGCTCGACGAAGACCCCGTAGGCGGGCTCGAAGGCGCAGACCCGGGCGACCCGCGAACCGTCGGGGGACTTCCAGACGACAGCCCAGTCGCCGATCCCGCACACGTCCCATCCGGCGGCCGGCAGCCGCCCGGCGGCCGCGCGGTGGTTCAGTCCGCGCCATTCCTCGAAATCCAGCACAACCGGGAGCATAGGCACCGCGGCCGGGTCGGCGACAGCCGTTTTCGTGTCGCACGGGTGTCCTAGGCTGGCGCCACTGTCGACTCGACGAGGGAGAAGCGCATGGGAGCTTGGGATTACGGGCCGTTCGACAACGACGGCGCCTGGGACTGCGTCGGCGCGCTCGCGAAGGACGATCCGGCGAAGGTCGCCGAGCAGCTGACCGAGGCCATGGGCGAGGTCCTCGACAACGAGGACTACATCGAGAACCCCGAGGCCCAGGGGGCCGTGGCGGCGGCGGTGCTGATCGCCAACCGCCTCGGAGCCCCGGCCGCGAACGACCGCATCGCCGAGATCCTCGAAGCGCATCCGTTCACGGCCACCGACGAACTGCGGACGCAGGCCCTGCGCGTCCTCGACCGCCTGAGGGAGCCGGACACCAACGAATGGCACGACCTCTGGCTCGACTCGGGAGCCCTGGAAAAGGTCCTCGACCTCCTGGCCCCCTACAGGGAAGTCCTTGCAGGGACCGCGAACGCATGACTGCGGACCGCGAAGGGCCGGACGCGAAGCGCGTCCGGCCCGTTCGGTCGCTCAGCCCTTGACGCAGACGACCTGGCGCAGGCGGGCGGTGGCTTCGACTCGGAGGCCGCTGTCATTCTTGGGCGCACGGTCCAAAGCGTCGCGGTCGGGAAGTGGCGCCTTCGAAGTGACGGTCGAGATGGGGGAACGCCCACTGCCGCAGCGCGACCGACTACTGGAGCGCTTCGACCAGGAGGTCGGTGAGGGCCTTCGCGTATTCGCCGTCCGGGTCGTAGTCGGGGTCGAAGACCGTCAGGTCCATGCCGACGCAGCGGTCGTCGGCGGCGCAGGTCGTGATGATCTGGCTCAGCTCGCCGAGCGAGATGCCGCCCGGGGCCGGGCCGTCGACCGCGGGCATCACCGACGGGTCGAGGACGTCGACGTCCACGTGGAGCCAGAACGTCGCCACCTCCCCGACCCTGTCCAGCGCCCATTCGGCGCTGCGGCCCACGCCCCCGGCGCGCAGCGCCGGGACGGTCCGCATCGCGACCCCGGTGGCCTCCAGCTCGACCCGGTGCGGGTCGTCCGAGCGCAGCCCGAGCAACACGAGGTGGTCGGTGTCGATGTAAGGGCGCAGCCCGCCGATGTCGGTCAGGTCGGGCTGGCCGCGCCCGGTCGCCAGCGCGAGTTCCTCGGCGGCGGCGGCGCCGACGTACTGGGAGTTCCCGGGGTGGCGGAAGTCGGAGTGGGCGTCGATGAAGATCAGGCCGCGGGGTTTGCGGTCGCGTTCGGTGCGGCGCCGGGCGGCGAGGGCGGTGCCCAGGAGGATCGAGCAGTCGCCGCCCAGGACGAGGGGGAAGCGGCGTTCCTGCCAGAGCCGTTCGACCCGGTCGGCGAGGCGGCGGGTGTACTCGGCGATGGCCTTGGCCTGGCCGACGCCGTCGCCGGGCCGCCAGGTGGCGGCGTCGAAGCGCGGGGGTGTGAGGCAGCCGGCGTCGACGGCGTTGAGGCGTGAGATGAGGCGGTGGTCGCGGAGGGCGCCGGGGGCTTTGGCGCAGCCGGGGACGGTGGTGGCGGTGGGCGGGCGCAGACCGAGGTTGGAGGGTGCGTCGAGTACCGCTATGCGTCTCGATCGAGTCGCTGGCAACACTCACCTCCCCACCACAGAACCGGCCACGCTAGCTTGACACAGCGGACCGCCGCTGCACCAGGAGTCGAGCGCGCATCTCACTGCTCGAATGTACGGCTCCGCGAGCGCCGGTGCGACCTCCGAACGGACGAACCTCCGCGTCACCGGGTGACGCGGAGGTTCGATCGCCTTGCGGCGCTTGGTCAGAACAGGACGGAGCTGAGTTTGCGGCGGGCCTTGGCGACGGCGGGGTCGTCGACGCCGGCGACGGTGAACAGTTCGACCAGGCGCTTGCGGACGCGTTCGCGGTCGTCGCCGAAGTTCTTGGCCACGAGTGCGATGAGGCGCGCGTAGGCGGCCTCGGCCTGGCCGGACAGGAGCTGGAGGTCGGCGGCGGCGAGCGCGAGGTCGATGTTGTCGGGGTCGGCGTCCGCGATGGCGACGGCGTCGTCGGGGAGGGCGCCGACGCGGCGCAGCATCCGCACCTGGGCGATGCCGGCCTCGGCCTCGCCGGAGGCCGGGTGGTTCTTGAGGTACTTGTCGTAGGCGGCCTCGGCCGCGTCGAGGTCGCCGTCGACCATGAGGTTCTCGGCGGTGGCGAGCTCGGGGTCGGTCGGCTGCGGGACGTCGAGTCCGGCGGCCTGGGTGACGCGGCCGATCCACTGGCGCAGGCCCTGCTCGGTCTGCGGGCCCTGGAGGATGTCGAGCGGACGTCCCTGCGAGAGCGCGACGGCGGCGGGGAGGGCCTGGAGCTGGAGGGCGGCGGCGAGCTGCTGGTTCTGGAGGACGTCGGCCCTGGCGAGGACCCATGCGCCGTTGGCCTCGGCGGCGAGCCGCTGGAGGATGTCGCGGAGCTGGAGGCTCTCGGGGACCTGGTCGGCCCAGAAGGCGACGACGACGAGCGCGTCGAGGGAGCGTTCGAGGACCTCGCTCTGGACGGTCGCGTCGGTGACGTCGATGGCGAGGACGCCGGCGCTGGGCGCTCCGTGCTGGTGCGCCTCCGCGGCCTGCTGCTGTGCGGCGGCGGCGAGGGTGCTGAGGTCGACGCCTCCGGAGAATCGTGACGGTACCTGGTCGCTCATGGTGCTGATTGTTCCATTCTCATCGTGGTTCGGCGCTGGGGCCCGGGCCCGGTGTGGGCCGTCCGGCCCGGTCGGGGCTAGCGGCGTCCGGCGGCCTCGTCGCGGCCCTGGCAGGCGAGCTTGTCGGCGCGTTCGTTGCCGGGGTCGCCCGCGTGGCCCTTGACCCAGCGCCAGTCGACCTCGTGGCGGGCGGCGGCCTCGTCGAGGCGCCGCCACAGGTCGGCGTTCTTGACCGGTTCCTTCTTGGAGTTGATCCAGCCGTTGCGCTTCCAGCCGTGCATCCAGGTCATGATGCCGTTGCGGACGTAGGAGGAGTCGGTGTAGAGCGTGATCTTCATGGGGCGCTTGAGGGTCTCCAGGGCCTGGATGGCGGCCATGAGCTCCATGCGGTTGTTGGTGGTGGCCTTCTCGGCGCCGTAGAGCTCCTTCTCGTGGTCGCCCCATTTGAAGTAGACGCCCCATCCGCCGGGTCCGGGGTTGCCGGAGCAGGCCCCGTCGGTGTAGATGACGGCGGTGTCCTCGTTGTCGTCCGGTTTCGGCATGACCGCCAGCTTAGTCCGCGAGCGCGGTCATGGCCTCAATGCCCAGGAGGACGCCGATGACGAGGAAGAGTCCGGCGGAGACGTAGCGGACGACCTTCTCGGGGATGCGCTTGGCGACCCAGGCGCCGGCGAAGACGGCGAGGAGGTCGGCGGCGAGCATGCCGGCGGTGCCGCCGAGCCACACGCCCCAGGGGTTGTAGCTGGAGCCCATGCCCATGGCGATGAGCATGGTCTTGTCGCCGAACTCGGCGAGGAACATGGCGGGGACGATGGTGAGCAGGCCGTTGCGGCGCTCCTTGACGGCGTGGCCGTCGTCGTCCTCGTCGGCGCCGCCTCGCAGGCCCCAGAGGCCGAAGCCGATGAACATGACGGCGGCGGCGAGGCGGATCCAGTCGGTGGGCAGCAGGTTGCCGACGGCGGCGCCGACGCCGACGGACAGGCCGATGAGGGCGCCGATGGCGATGACGAGGCCGAGGACGACGGTGCGCAGGCGGTATCTGGTGGCGAACGTGAGGGCCATGAGCTGGCTCTTGTCGCCGAGCTCGCCCACGAAGATCGCGCCGAAGGCGATCGCCGCGGCGACGAAGAAGAGTTCCATTGAGGGTGATCCTCCCAGTGATGGGGCCGGGAGGAGGAGAGCAGCGAACCTCGACCCGGCCGTACGGCCTTGGTCGAAGGTCTCGCTCGCCTCGGAGTGCGAGGCCGTGCGGCCGGGTCTCAGGGAGACCAGTATGTCGACCGCAGCGTTGGGAGCTACTCCCCTTCTGCGCTGGCAACTATACGTGAGGGGCGGTGGCGGGCGCGACCGGCGCGGGCGTGACGCGTGCCGCCCGGGGCGGCGGGCGGTGCGGCCGCGGAGGGCGGTCCCTCCGCGGCCGGTGCGTCACTCGGCGAGTGCGGGGGCCTTCGGTTCGGCGGCGGCGGGCCGGTTGAGGAGGGACCGCATGGTGGCCGGGCCGAGGAAGGCCATGAACGCGGCGAGCACGGCGGGGACCATGAGGCCGATCGTCAGGCTCGTGCCTTCGGCGAGGTAGCCGATGGCGGCCGGGCCCAGCAGGAGCCCGGCGGAGCCGGACATGGACATGAGGGCGATGTTCGAGGGCGATCCGCCGGCTTCGCCGATGGCGCTGAAGACGACCGGGACCATGACGGCGATGCCGCTGCCCGCGAGGGCCCATCCGGTCCAGGCGAGGGCGAGGCCGCCGGCGGTGGCCGAGAAGAGGACCAGGATGTAGCCGGCGACGGCCGCCGCGCCGGCCCACAGGAGGGTGCGGTCGGGGCCGAGTTTGGCGCGGATGGGGTCGCCCAGGAGGCGGAAGACGGTCATGACGCAGGCGAACACGGTGAAGGAGAGGGGCGCGAGGGCGGCGTCGGCGTCGAGGACGTTGGCGGCGTGGAAGTTGGCCCAGTCCATCGCGCCGGACTCGACGAGGGTGCCGCCGAGGCCGAGAAGGAACAGCGCGCCCAGGAGGACCGTGCCGATCTTCGCGGCGCCGGCGGGGGTGCCGCTGCTGCCGCCGGAGGCGTCTTGACCCGGAGGCGGCAGCAGCGGACGTGTGAAGGCCGCCATGGCGACGGTGCTGAGGACGGCGGCGGTGATGAGGATGGCCTGGTCGCCGAATCCGAGGCCGAGACACAGGGAGGTGAAGACGCCGGCGGCGGCGCCGCCGAGGCTCCAGAGGCCGTGGAAGGCGGAGATGATCGGGCGTCCGTAGCGGCGTTCGAGTTCGACGGAGTGGGCGTTGATGCCGACCTCCACGAAGCCGACGCCGACGCCGTAGAGGGCGGCGCAGGCGAGGAGGGCCGGGTAGCCGGGGGCGATCGCGGGGGCGATGAGGACCAGCTGGGAGGCCGGGGCGGTCCAGATCAGGAGGCGCCGGGTGGTGATGCGGTCGGCGATGCGCCCGGCGACGGCCATGGTGGCGAGGCCGACGAGCTGGATGAGCAGGAGGGTGGTGCCGAGTCTGGCTTCGCCCAGGCCGAGGCGGTCGTCGACGCCGGGGAGCGACGCGGCCCAGGCGCCCATGACGAAGCCGGAGGTGGCGAACGCGCCGTGGAGGCCGATGCGGGCGCGGCGCAACGTGAGCGGGTCGGGGGTCATCGTGGTCCTCGTCAGTGCGTGGGGCGGGTGGGTCGCGAGTTCATGTTCTCACGAGCTTATGTTCTCACCTAGAACATAACAAGAGAGACGAGGACTCGTCAAGGATTATGTTCCCGGCATGTACAAAAATCTGGCGGCTGGCATAATCCGTTCATGCCGCAGACGATGACCAGCGCCGACCTCCGGATCCACAACCAGGCCCGGCTGCTGCGCGCCGTCCACGACGCGGCCGAGCCGTTCACCAGGGCCGAGGCCGCCCGGCTCCTGGGCATCGGCCGCAACACCGCCGCCGCGCTCGTCGGGGAGCTGGAGCAGGCCCGGCTGCTCCACGAGGTGCCCGCCGAATCGGGCGCGCGCGGGCGGCCGACGACCATGCTGGTCCCCCACCCCGAAGGGCCCCTGGCGTTCGCGGTCGACTTCCGGGAGGACACGTGGACACTCGCCTCCGTCGAGCTCGGCGGCGCGATCACCGAACTGGAGGACGGCGAGCACGACCGCACCCCGAAGGCCTTCGCCGACATCCGCGCCGCCGTCGCGCGGCACGAGACCGGGCGGCTGGCCGTGCTCGGCTTCGCCACGTCCGGGCCGATCCGCGACGGGCACCGCCTGCACATATCGCACCTGGGCTGGGACGAGGTCGAGGTGCGGGACCTCATCGGGGACGGATGGCCGGCGACGGTGATCGACAACGACGCGCGCCTGGCCGGGCTCGCCGAGGCGCGGCGGGGCGCGCTGCGCGGGCTGGGGACCGCGATGCACTTCCACATCGACTTCGACATCGGCGGGACGCTGCTGCTCGGCGGCGACGCCCAGCGGGGCGCGCACCACATCGCCGGGGAGTTCGGGCACATGCCGCTCACCGGGTCGGCGCTGGAGTGCATGTGCGGGGTGCGGGGGTGCTGGAGCCTCGATGTGGGCGCGAACGCGCTGGTGCGCCGGTTCGGCGGGGAGACCGGCTACGGCACGGGACGCGAACTGGCGCAGGAGGTCCTGCGACGGGCCGAGGCGGGCGACGCCGAAGCGGGCGAGGCGGTCGACGCGAACGCGGCGGCGCTGGGGCGGGGCCTGGGGGCGCTGGCGAACGCGCTGGACCCGGAGGCGATCAGCCTCTCGGGTCTGGGGGTGGACCTGATCCGCCTGCGGCGCGGGCTGATCGAGGAGAACTGCGCGGCGTCGCTGATGGCCTTCAGGAGGGACGAGCCGCCGCGGATCGCGGCCGGAACGATGGGCGAGGCGGGACCGCTGACGGGCGCCGCGGAGATCGCATGGGACGCGATCCTCACGCCGGTGTGGCTTCGCGAGCGGCTGTAGGCGGCGGCGCGTTCGCGCGGGGGAACCGCACGCGCGGAGGGGCCACGGCGAACCGTCCTCGAGACGCCGCGGGGCGGGCCCTTCCGGGCCCGCCCCGCGGCGTCTCGCTGTTCGTCTTCGCCTTGCGGCGCCGAGCGCTAGATGCCGCCCTCGAGGTGGTGGTAGACCTGGTTCCAGCGCAGCTCCTGCTTGAACTCGCGGGCGTTGGTGCCCTCGCCGATCACGACCAGCTCGATGCCGGCGATCTCGGCGAAGTCCTCCATCACCTCGCGGCCGAAGGCCTGCGTGAACGACGTGTGGTGCGGCCCGCCCGCGGTCAGCCAGGCCTCGGCCGAGGTCTGCAGGTCCGGACGCGGCTCCCACACGGCCCGCGCCACCGGCAGGTTCGGCAGGTCCTGCTCCGGCTCGACCGCGTCGACCTCGTTGGCCACCAGGCGAAGCCGGGTGCCCAGGTCGAGCATGCCGACCATGATCGCCGGGCCGGGCGGCGCGGTGAAGACCAGGCGCACCGGGTCCTCCTTGCCGCCGATCCCCAGCGGGTGGATCTCCGCGGTCGGCTTCTCGGCCGCGATCGTCGGGCACACCTCGAGCATGTGCGCGCCCAGGATCTGCGGGGTCTCGGCGCCCAGGTTGTAGGTGTAGTCCTCCATGAAGGACGTGCCGCCCTCGAGCCCGGTCGCCATGACCTTCATGAGGCGCACGAGCACGGCGGTCTTCCAGTCGCCCTCGCCGCCGAAGCCGTAGCCCTCGGCCATGAGCCGCTGCACCGCGATGCCCGGCAGCTGCTTGAGCGCGCCCAGGTCCTCGAAGGTGTCCGTGAACGCCTTCGCGCCGTGCTCCTCCAGGATCGACCGCAGGCCCAGCTCGATGCGGGCCGAGTCGCGCAGCGACTCGTGCCGAGCCCCGCCGGCCCGCAGCTCGGGCACCACGTCGTAGGCCGCCTCGTACTCGGCCGCCAGCTCGTCGACCGCCTTGTCCTCGACCTGGGCGACGCGCTCGGCCAGCTCGTTGACGCCGTAGGTGTTCACCTCGACGCCGAGGCGGATCTGCGCCTCGACCTTGTCGCCCTCGGTCACGCCGACGTAGCGCATGTTGTCGCCGAAGCGCACCAGCTTGAGGTTCTGGACCTCGTTCCAGCCCAGCGCGGCCCGCGCCCAGTTGCCGACGCGCTCCTGGACCTTCTCGTCGGCCCAGTGGCCCACCACGGTCTTGCGGCGGTGGCGCAGGCGCGTGAGCATGTACCCGAACTCGCGGTCGCCGTGGGCGGCCTGGTTCAGGTTCATGAAGTCCATGTCGATGTCGGCCCACGGCAGGTCGCGGTTGTGCTGGGTGTGCAGGTGCAGCAGGGGCTTCTGGAGCACCCCGAGTCCGGCGATCCACATCTTCGAGGGCGAGAACGTGTGCATCCAGGCGATCACGCCGATGCACTCGTCGGCGGCGTTGGCCTCCAGCAGGACCCGCTTGATCTCCTCGGGCGTGGTGAGCACCGGCTTGGCGACCACCTTGACGGGGACCGAAGCGGCCCCGTCCAGCCCGGCGACGATGTCGGCCGAGTTCTGGGCGACCTGCTCGATGGCCTCGGCCCCGTACAGGTGCTGGCTGCCGGTGACGAACCACAGTTCTCTTGTGGGCAAAGCCTTGGTTTCCATTGCTGTTACTGCTCCTTGGAGGACGGCTGCTGGCCGTAGACGTTCTGGTACCGGTCGTAGAGGCTGTCGATGTGCTCCTGGGCGATCGGGACCGGTTCGCCCAGCTGCCGCGCGAAGTGGACGGTGCGCGCCACGTCCTCGGCCATCACCGCGGCCTTCACGGCGGCCTTGGGGTCCTTGCCGATCGTGAACACGCCGTGGTTCTGCATGATGACCGCCGGGGAGCGGTGCCCGGAAAGCGTATCCACGATGCCCTTGCCGATCGCGTCGGAGCCGATGAGCGCGAAGGGGCCCAGCGGGATCTCCCCGCCGAACTCGTCGGCCATCGCCGTGAGCACGCACGGGATCGGCTCGGCGCGCGCGGCCCACGCGGTCGCGTACGGGCTGTGCGTGTGCACCACGCCGCCGACCTCGGGCATCCGCTGGTAGACCACGTTGTGGCTCTCGGCGTCCGAGGAGGGGGCCAGGTCGCCCGCGAGGACCTTGCCCTCCAGGTCGGTCACGACCATGAGGTCGGGCGTGAGGTCGTCGTAGGACACGCCCGAGGGCTTGATGACGATCAGGTCGGTCCCCGGCACGCGGCCCGAGACGTTGCCGCTGGTCCAGGTCACCAGGCCCCAGCGCAGCAGCTCGGTGTGGAGCGAGCAGACCCGCTCCTTCATCTCCTCGACGGCGGGAGTGGTCTTGAAAATCATGCGTCTACTCCTGTTCGGGGAGGCGGGCGGCGGGCGGTCCGGCGGTGCGGGGGCTCATTTGCTCGCCTCCGTGGCGATCCTGTGCAGCGTGTGGAGCGCGTTCGAGCCGCCGCGCCCGAAGTGGTCGTGCAGCTCCTCGTAGACGGCGTACAGCTCGTCGTACGCGTCCGCTCGGGTTCGGTCGGGCACGTACGCGTGGCGCTCGACCTTGCCCATCGCCTCCGAGGCCGCGTAGATGTCCGGGTACGCCCCGGCCGCGACCGCGGCGTGGATGGCCGAGCCGAGGGCCGGCCCCTGCTCGGAGGTGAGCACGGTGATCGGCATGCGCAGCACGTCCGAGTAGGTCTGCATGAGCCACTTGTTCTTCAGCAGGCCGCCCGCGGCGACGAACTCCTCGATCGGGACGCCGGACTTCTGGAGCGTCTCCACGATCATGCGGGTGCCGAACGCGGTGGCCTCGACCAGCGCCCGGTAGATCTCCTCGGGCTTGGTCTGGAGGCCCAGGCCCAGGATGACGCCGTGCAGGTCGTGGTCGACCAGGACCGAGCGGTTCCCCGAGTGCCAGTCGAGCGCGACCAGGCCGTGCTGGCCGACGGCCTGCTGCTCGGCGAGTTCGGTCAGGTACTGGTGGACGGAGATGCCGCGCTTCTCGGCCTCGTCGGTGTAGGAGCCGGGGACGCCGTTGGCGGTGAACCAGGCGAAGATGTCGCCCACGCCGGACTGCCCGGCCTCGTAGCCCCACAGGCCCTTGGTGATGCCGTCGCGGACCACGCCGCACATGCCCGGGGCCTCGGTCAGGTTCTCGCCGTTGACGACGTGGCAGGTGCTGGTGCCCATGATGGCGACCATCTTGGCGGGTCCGACGGCCTTCGCGGAGGCGGCGGTGACGTGCGCGTCCACATTGCCGGCCGCGACGACGGTGCCCGCGTTGAGGCCCGTCCACGCGGCGGCCTGCCCGGTGAGCTCCCCGGCCTTGTCGCCGAGCGGGGTGAGCGGGTGCTCCATCTTGGCGTTGAAGTCGGCGAACTCGGGGTTCAGGGCGGCCAGGTATTCGCGGGAGGGGCGCTTGCCGTCCTGCACGATGCCCTTGTATCCGGCGGTGCAGGAGTTGCGGTTCTCCTCGCCGCACAGCTGCCACACGATCCAGTCGGCGGCCTCGATCCAGCGCTCGGCGCGGGCGTAGATCTCGGGGTCCTCCTCGAGGAGCTGGAGGCCCTTGGCGTAGGCCCACTCCGAGGAGATCTTGCCGCCGTAGCGCGGGAGCCACTCCTCGCCGCGCTCGGCCGCGACCGCGTTGATGCGGTCGGCCTGGCCCTGGGCGGCGTGGTGCTTCCACAGCTTGGGCCACGCGTGGGGGCGGTCGCGGAACTCGTCGAGCTCGCACAGCGGGGTGCCGTCGGCGGTGGTCGGCAGGATCGTGCACGCGGTGAAGTCGGTGCTGACGCCGACGACCCGGTCGGGGCTCACTCCGGCCGCGGCCAGCGCGGCGGGCACGGCGTTGCGGAGCACGTCGACCCAGTCCTGGGGCGACTGGAGCGCCCAGCTGCGCGGCAGGCGGACGCCGGAGCCCGGGAGGGCGTCTTCGATGGCGCCGTGAGCGTAGACGTGCTCGGCGACGGCCAGCTCGCGCCCGTCTGCTACCGAGGCGACGACGACGCGGCCCGACAGGGTGCCGAAGTCGATCCCGATAGCAACGGCA
Organism: Glycomyces harbinensis; assembly: GCF_900101745.1. Lineage (GTDB taxonomy): Bacteria > Actinomycetota > Actinomycetes > Mycobacteriales > Micromonosporaceae > Glycomyces > Glycomyces harbinensis. Next base: position 211,852 of record NZ_FNAD01000002.1, read on the forward strand.
TCGTTGTCGCTGCCAGTCATTGCGGCCTCCTAGAGGATGCTCGTTGGTCAGAAGTGACCGTTCACATGCAGTGGGTCCACCGCGGGCTGCTCAAACCGCCCCGAGGCGGCGTATGGACACGGGTGGATCCCCCACAACCTAACGCATTCGCACGTTCGAGACCACCTGCGGTCAGGCGCTCCGCCGGGCGAACCGGACATGACGGATCGTTCCGGGGGCGGAGGAAGTGCGGGCGGGGCCCGCGGTGTGACGGACGTCCCGCCGACGAGCGGCGGCGAACCGCGGCCCGGGCCGTTCGGCGGCGGATTGTCGTACCCGTCGGTCAGGGTTTGAACCGGGGGCCCATCGATGTCCGATTTGCGCAGACCCTCCGTTCACCTTCGGATCCGCTGGCCATTCGCGTTCGGCGCCTCCACGACAGCAGAGAATCGGCGGGCCGCGGCCCGCCGATTCCGTCGTCGCGTCGCCCACGATTCGGCGCCGGGGTATGCAGTTCCCTACCGGTGCGTGAGGCGGCGCATGGCCTTCCTGCGCTTGCGGCCCATGGTCTTGGCCGCGGAGCCGAACACGTCCTTCGCCGCGTCGAGCCGCTTGCCGACGGCCTTGCGGCGGCGCCGGGTCGCCTTCGCCGCGGCCCTGCGGCGGCGCTGCGCGGCCTTGATCGCGTCGTCCACCGCGCTCTTGGCGGTGTCCGCGGCGCTCGCGCGCACGGCCTGCTTCTCGGCCTTGCGGTGGCCGCGCAGCACCGTCACGCCGATCACGGCGGCGGTCGCCGTCCCGACGGCCGCGACGGTGACGGTGAGCGGGTGGCGCCTGACGGGCCCGAACGGCCCGTGCGCGTGAGCGGCGTCGGGATCGAGGCCGAGCCGCTCGCGCAGCTCCAGCACCGAGTCGTTGACCCGCTCGCGGGTGCGCTCGGCGTCCCGCTGGAGTTCGTCGACCGTCCTGTGGCGGTCGTGCGTCTCGCCGTCGTCGCCGGTGTCCTGGAGGTACTGCTCGCGCTGCTGCACGAGCAGCTCCTCCTCCGTGGGCCGCCGGTCTTCCGGCAGGTACGGCATCGACACCGAAGGCGGCGGCGCGAGGCCGACCCCGGGCGGAATCCCCCCGGCGGAGGGCATGGTCATGCCGCTCATCGGTCCATCCTCCCTCGCAGTGCGTTCGCGTCCTCGTGGACGCGGTCCATGGTCTCGCCGGGAACCGGCGGCAGGGCGGCGCGCAGCTTGGCGCGGCCCGTCAGCGCGAAGATCCCGGCCACCGCCAGGAGCACGACGCCCATGACGAGCGCGGCCAGCCAGGCGGGCCAGACCAGCGCGAGCGCGATCCCGGCGGCCAGCGCGAACGCGGCCCCGCCGTACATCGCGAAGGCCCCGGCGACGGCGAACATGCCGCCGCCCACGGCGCCCTGCTTGGCCTTGTCGGCCATCTCGCGGGCGGCGAGCTGGGCCTCGATGCGGGCCAGGTGGGCCACCTCCGAGGTCAGGTCGCCGACGATGCGGCCGACGGAGCGGTCGCGCTCGTCCCAGTCGGCGCGGCGGCGGCGCCAGGCGCCGGTGTGCCGGTCGTCCGTGCGGTCGTTGTCGGTGTCGGCCCATTCGCCGCGGTGCTCGCGTTCGGCCTCGCGGACGGCCTGGGCCTCGGGGTCGCGTCGGACCTCCATGTCCTCACCTCTCTCCGCCGGGCTCACTTGCGCTCGAGGGCGCGTTCGAGTTCGGCTTTGTTCATCTTGGATCGGCCTTCGATGTTCTTGCGGCGGGCCTCTTGGTAGAGCTGCTCTTTGGTGCGGCCCTTGGGGCCCGAGTGCGAACGCCGACCGCCCCTCTTGGACGACGGTATGTCCTTGGTGGAGGTCCGGCTCGCGGTCTTGGTCCTGCCGGCGCGGGCGCGGTTCTTGTTGACGGTCCGCGCGGCGATCTCCTCGGCCCGCTCGGTCCCGGTGCCGCGTTCCTCGGCCCCCTCCTTGATGTGCTCGTACTGGCGTTCGTCCTTCTTGGTCCATTCCTTCGGCATGGTCCTTCACCTCCGCGGTGTCCGGTATCGGCCAGGTCCATGCGCTTCGGGTTCCCCGCCCGGCCTGGTGAAAACCTCGGCGCGATTCGTCGCGCGGGCGTGAATACTTCCGCGGGGGGCGGGTAGCCGCCGTTCGGGGGACACATCCCGTCGCCCGGTGCGGGTTGTAGAGGGCTCCGCACCGGGCCGGCGGGCCCCGCAGGACTTGGTTCAGGGGGAATGGGAACGGCGCCCCGGGAGATGCTCCCGGGGCGCCGTTCTCGCGGTCAGCGGGCCGCGCCGCGGCCGGTCTCGCCGAAGTCGCCTTCGCCCCTCGCCTCGCTCTCCCGGGGGAGCTTGGTGCTCAGGACGGCGGCGAGCACGATCATGAGGACGCCGAGGGCCAGGTGGAGGACGCCGGTCCACACGTTCGAGGGCAGGAACCCGCCGTCGCCGATGGCGTCGGCGAGGATGCCGTACAGGCCCAGGAGCGCGAAGAGGACGCCGCCGACGAGCAGGTACCGCCTCGATGCGGTGACCATCCACGACATCACGAGGCCGAGCACGCCGGCGGCCAGGTGGACGAGGTTGCCGAGGATCGAGACGGCGAAGACGCCGAAGAGCTCGGCGCCGGAGTCGGTCCCGGCGAAGGTGATCGAGGAGAACCCGGGCGTGAGGGCCGGGACGAAGCCCGCGACGCCGAGCAGGAGGAAGGTCCACCCGATCACCGTCGCGCCCACCTGCGCGGCGGTGGTGCGGCGCCGCTCCGCCTCGTACCAGTGGTGCCCGGTGGTGGACATCGGTCGGGAGTTCATGGCTCGTGCCTCCTTCTCGCTGAGGACGCCGCCTCGCCCGTCCGCTGGCTCGGTACCGGACGGGACGACGCACCGCGGGTCCTGCGGATCCGCGTTCTCGGGGTACCCCGCCGGGGCCCCGCGACACTCCGTTTCGCCCCTCTGGGCACGGGTAGCCCAGTGCTCTGAGAGGGAGGGTGTGGCAGCGTGAGCATCATCGAGGACCGGACTTCCGAGATCGCCGAACTGGGCCAGCAGCTGCGAGTGGACGTGGTGCGCGCGTCGGCTCGGGCCGGCTCGGGCCACCCGACCTCGTCCATGTCGGCCGCCGATCTGATGGCGGGCCTGCTGGCGGGGCACCTGCACTACGACTTCGACCATCCGCACCTGCCGGGCAACGACCGGCTGGTGTTCTCCAAGGGGCACGCCTCGCCGCTGCTGTACGCGATGCTGCGCGCGGCGGGCGCGATCGACGAGGAGCGGATGCTGACGTACCGGCGGCTGGGCTCGGACCTGGAGGGGCACCCGACGCCGCGCCTGCCGTGGGTGGACGTGGCGACCGGTTCGCTGGGGCAGGGCCTGCCGATCGGCGTCGGGATGGCGCTGGGGGCGCGCCTGTCGGGCTCGCCGGCGCGCGTGTGGGTGCTGTGCGGGGACGGCGAGATCGCGGAGGGCTCCATGTGGGAGGCCTTCGCGGCGGCCGCGGACTTCGGGCTGGGGAACCTGTGCGCGATCGTGGACGTCAACCGGCTGGGCCAGAACGGTCCGACCCGCCTGGGGTGGGACACCGCGGCGTACGCGGCGCGCATCGGCGGGTTCGGCTGGCACGCGGTCGAGATCGACGGGCACGACCCGGCCGCGATCGACCGGGCGTTCGCCGCGGCCGAGGCCGAGCACTCCCGGCCGACGGTGATCCTGGCGCGCACGAAGAAGGGCAAGGGCGTCGCGGCCGCCGAGGACCGGGAGGGCCTGCACGGCAAGCCGCTCGACGAGCCGGAGAAGGCCGTGGTCGAACTCGGCGGCGTGCGCTCGTCGCGGGTGGAGGTGAGCGGGCCGCGCTCGAAGGAGCCGCGCCGGACCCGGCCCGTGAAGCCGCTGGCGCTCCCGTCGTTCCCGGTGGGGACGACCGCGGCCACCAGGGACGGCTTCGGTGCGGCGCTGGAGGCGCTGGGCGAGGCCAACCCGGACGTGGTGGTCCTCGACGGCGAGGTCGCCGACTCGACCCGGACCGCGGGGTTCGCGAAGGCCTTCCCGAACCGCTTCTTCGAGTGCTACATCGCCGAGCAGCAGATGATCGGTGCGGCGGTCGGGCTCCAGACGCAGGGGTGGATCCCGTACGCGAGCACGTTCGCCGCGTTCCTGACCCGGGCCCACGACTTCCTGCGCATGGCCGCGATCGGCGGCGCCGACCTGCGGATCGTCGGCTCCCACGCGGGCGTGTCGATCGGCCCCGACGGCCCGAGCCAGATGGGCCTGGAGGACATGGCGATGATGCGGCCCATGTGGCGCAGCGTCGTGCTCTACCCGTGCGACGCGAACCAGTGCGCGCACCTGACCGCGACGATGGCGGACCTGCCGGGCATCAGCTACCTGCGCACCACCCGCGCCGCGACGCCGGTGATCTACCGCGCCGACGAGCTGTTCCCGGTGGGCGGCAGCCGGACCCTGGTGTCCTCGCCGCACGACGAGGTCGCGATCGTCGCCGCCGGGATCACGGTCTCGGAGAGCCTGTCGGCCGCCGAGCGCCTCGCCGGCGAGGGCGTGCCGGTGCGCGTCATCGACGCCTACTCGGTCAAGCCGCTGGACGCGGCCGTGATCAGGCAGGCGGCGGCCGAGACGGGCCGCGTCCTGACCGTGGAGGACCACTGGCCGGTCGGGGGGCTGGGCGACGCGGTCCTCGACGCGGTCGCGGGCCACGTCCCCGGGGTGCGCTTCCAGAAGCTCGCCGTGCGCCGCATGCCCGGTTCGGCCGGGCCCGCCGAGCAGCTGGCGGCCGCGGGGATCGATGCGGACGCGATCGTGCGGGCGGCGCAGCGCCTGGCGGCCTGAGTTGGCGCGTATCCCCGCGCGGGCCGGGAACGCGAACGATACTCAAGGGCGGGGTCGGGGGACCCCGCGACGCTCTCTGAAGGGAGCACCATGAAGGAGATGAGCAGTATGGCCACCGCACGCGACCTCATGCATACCGGCTGCACCTGCGTCCAGAGCGACGACACCGCGGCCAACGCGGCGCGGCTCATGGCGGAGATGGACGTCGGCGCCCTGCCGATCTGCGGCGCCGAGGACGGCAAGATCAAGGGCATGGTCACCGACAGGGACCTCGTTATCAGGGTCATGGCCGTCGGCCACGACCCCGCCGCGTACACGGTCGACCGGCTTCCGCAGGGGCACCTGATCCTCGCGGACGCGAACGAGGACGTCGACGTCACCATCGCGAAGATGAAGGAGCACCAGATCCACCGGCTCCCGGTCATCGACGAGGGCCGCCTGGTGGGCATCATCGCGCTCGCCGACATCTCGCACCGGATGCCCGAATCGGTCACCGGCGGACTGGTGGAGTCGATCCGGTCCTGACCAAAAGGCCCGCGGGGAAGCGGTCCTGCGAGGGGGGCGGCCCTCGGCGGGCGCGGCTCGTCGATGACCGAACCTCAAGGGGCCGAACGCAGACGCTTCTCGCGCAGCACCTCGGCGGCCTTGCGCAGGTCGGCGAGGAACTGCGCGAAGGCGTCGTCGCGTTCGGCCTCGCGCAGCCGCACCAGCGCCTCCGGGCGCACCGTCACCACGGCCGACGCGCTCCGGCGCAGGCCCGGCGTCTCGAGCTCGTGCAGGACGCCGCGCTGCACGCTCACCTGGAACTCCGGACCCAGCAGTGCGTGCGCGGCGGTGCCGCCGAGGCAGATCACCAGGTCGGGTCCGATCGCGTTGAGCTCGGCGAGGAGCCAGGGGCGGCACGCGGCCGCCTCGCCGCGGACGGGTTTGAGGCGGACCCGGCGGCCGGTCGGGCCCACGCGGGCGCTCTTGCGGTGCTTCACCGCGTAGGTGCGCCAGACCGAGACCGGATCGATCCCGACCTGTTCGAGCGCCCGGTCCAGCAGGGCCCCCGCGGCCCCGGTGAACGGCTCGCCGGCGCGGTCCTCGTCCTCGCCGGGCTGCTCCCCCACCACGACCACGCGGGCCGCCGCGTCCCCGGCGCCGAACACCGTCCGCTCCGCGTCCCGAAACAGCGGGCAGCCCTCGCAGGTCGCGGCGGCCTCCCGCAGCCGCTCCAGATCGTCCCCGGGCGGCACGAACCGCTCCGCCCCCGTCGTCCGCGGTTCCATCGCCGTCACCTCCGTCGTCCGATGAGGCGGCCGGGTACCCGGTTTCACCAGTGTGCACCGCGGGTACGCCCAGAGTCGACGAACGACCGGCGACCGGAAGGACCCCCATGACCCACGCCGAACAGGACACCGAGTTGATACGGGACACCGATCTGATCGCGGTCGTCCTGGAGGACCACCGCCGCTTCGAGGCCCGGTTCGCGGAGCTGGAGGAGAGCGCGGACGAGGCGGTCGGCCGCAAGGACCTGGTCGACCACGTCATCGCCGAGCTCGTCCGCCACGAGGTCGCCGTGGAGCAGTTCATGTACCCGGTGGCCCGCGCGAAGCTCCCCGACGGGGACGCGGTCGTCGACCGCGAGCTCGCGGCGCACGCCGAGGCCGAGCAGGTCATGAAGCGGCTCGAAGGGCTCGGGCCGGCCGACCCCGAGTTCGAGGGCCTCGTGGCCGAGATGGTCGAGGACGTCCGCCGCCACATGGTCGAGGAGGAGGCGAACCTCCTGCCGCGGCTGCGCGAGTGCTGCGACGCGGAGGAGCTCCAGCACTGGGGCTACAAGGTGCTGGCCGCCAAGGAGTTCGCCCCGACCCGGCCGCATCCCCACTCCCCCGACAAGCCGCCCGCGAACCTCATCCTCGGACCCGGGGTCGGCTTCGTCGACAAGATCCGCGACGCCCTGGGCGACCGCGACGTCTAGGGCTCCCGATGCCGGGGCCTCGGACACCGCGGCGGCACCGGGAAAGCCCGTGGAACGACCGGAGCGGCGGGCCTTTCGGCCCGCCGCTCCGGCGTGGTGCTCCGTTCTGGGAGGGCTCATGCCCGATGGACCGCCTGCTTCGTGTCCATGCCCTCGCGCAGGTCCTCCAGCGTTCGGCTGAGGAGCCGCGAGACGTGCATCTGCGAGATGCCCACCTCCTCGGCGATCTGCGTCTGCGTCATGTCGCCGTAGTACCGCAGCGCGAGGATCTTCCGTTCCCGTTGCGGCAGTTCCTGAATGAGCGGCACGAGCGATTCGTGGTTCTCCACCAGCTCCAGCGCCGCGTCGTCCTCGCCCACGGTCTCCGCGAGCGTGGTCCGCTGCTCCCCGTCCGTGAACGGCGGCTCGTCGAGCGAGATCGCCCGGTAGGCCTGGCGGGCCTCGTAGCCCTCCTGGACCTCGGCCTCGGTGATGCCCAGGTGCTGGGCCATCTCCTGGTCGGTCGGCGGCCGCCCGAGGCGCTGCGACAGCTCGCCGCCCGCCTGGTTGAGCGAGATCCGCAGCTCCTGGAGGCGTCGCGGCACGCGCATCGGCCAGCTGGTGTCGCGGAAGTGCCTGCGCACCTCGCCCATCACCGTCGGCACCGCGTAGGAGAGGAAGTCCGACCCGATCTCGGGGTCGAACCGGTCCACGGCGTGGATGAGGCCGACGGAGGCGACCTGCACGAGGTCGTCCTTGGCGATGCCCTTGCCCGAGAACCGTTGTGCGATGTGCTCTGCGAGGGGCAGATGGCCGGTGACCAGCCGGTCGCGTATGTCGGCGCGACGCGGGTCGTCCTCGGCGAGCGAGGCCATTTCCTTGAACAGGGGCGTCAGGTGGCCGTACTCGTCCGAACCCTGACGCTTGCGTTCTGATCGGTTGTCCGCCATGCGATCGCCCTCCTGTCGGTAAAGACATCGGTTTGAAGCATGTTGCCCGTTTCGGGGCCTCTGACGCTTCTGATGGTATAGCAGCTTGCGGGTCTAGGGCAAACCTCGAAAAATCATCTCCGGGAGTTTGTGGACGTTCATCACGTTATGGGAGGTAAAGCCCGTGACGTGAAGTTCTTGATCCGGCGGATACCCCTCCTCGCGTCGCCCTAAACCTACTGATCGGTCACTTGTCGCGGCGAACCGCTGAACTGCTGTGCCGCAACGGTTCAGATCGCGGTGTTCTCGCGGTACTCGCCCCACTCCACGCGCAGCGCCCCGCAGATCTCCCCGAGGGTCGCCTCGGCGCGGGCCGCCGCGAGGATCGGCTCGATCATGTTCGCCGTTCCCCTTGCCGCCGCGACGATCTCGGCGAGCGCGCGCTCCACGGCGGCGTTGTCGCGGCCGGAGCGGCGCTCGGCGAGCACGGCCCGCTGCCCCTGCTCGACGTCGCCGGAGATCCGCAGGATCTCCAGGTCGGGCGTGACGGTCTCGTTGAGCTTGGTGACGCCCACGATGTGCTTGGTGCCGTCCTCGAGCTGCTGCTGGTACGTGAAGGCCGCCTCGGCGATCTGGGCGTTGAACCACCCGTCCTCGATGCCGCGCAGGATGCCGGTGGTGACCGGCCCGATCTCGTGCCGTTCGCCGGCCTCGCGCGCGACGGCGGCCGGGTCCTCCCCCGTCTCGCCGCCCAGGGCGAGGATCTGGAGGAACAGGTCCTCGGCCTCGGCCTCGATCTTGTCGGTGAGGGCCTCGACGTACCAGGAGCCGCCGAGCGGGTCGGCCACGTTGGTCACGCCGGTCTCCTCGCGCAGCACCGCCTGGGTGCGCAGCGCGATCTCGGCGGACTGGTCGGTCGGGAGCGCGAGGGTCTCGTCGAGTGCGTTGGTGTGCAGGGAGTTCGTGCCGCCCATGATGGCCGCGAGGGCTTCGACGGCGGTGCGCACGACGTTGTTGTAGGGCTGCTGCGCGGTCAGCGAGACGCCCGCGGTCTGGGTGTGGAAGCGCAGCCACTGGGCGCGGTCGGTCTGGGCGCCGTAGACGTCGCGCAGCCACCTGGCCCAGATGCGGCGCGCGGCGCGGAACTTGGCGATCTCCTCGAAGAAGTCGATGTGGGCGTCGAAGAAGAACGAGAGCCCGGGTGCGAACACGTCGACGTCGAGGCCGCGCGAGAGTCCGAGCTCCACGTAGGAGAACCCGTCGGCGAGGGTGAAGGCGAGCTCCTGCGCGGCGGTGGAGCCGGCCTCGCGGATGTGGTAGCCGGAGACCGAGAGCGGCTTGTAGCGCGGGATCTTCTCGGCGCAGTAGGCCATGAGGTCGCCGATGAGGCGCAGGTGCGGCTCGGGCGGGAAGAGCCACTCCTTCTGCGCGATGTACTCCTTGTGGATGTCGGTCTGGAGCGTGCCGTCCAGGCGGGAGATGTCGACGCCCTGGCGTTCGGCCGCGGCCAGGTACATGCAGAAGATCGGGATCGCGGGCCCGGAGATGGTCATGGAGGTGGTGACGTCCCCGAGGTCGATGCCGGCGAAGAGCCGCTCCATGTCGGCGGTGGAGTCGACGGCGACGCCGCAGTGGCCGACCTCGCCGAGCGAGGCGGGCTCGTCGGAGTCGCGGCCCATGAGCGTGGGCATGTCGAACGCGACCGAGAGGCCGCCGCCGCCCGCGCCCAGGAGCATCTTGTAGCGGGCGTTGGTCTGCTCGGCGTTGCCGAAGCCGGAGAACTGGCGGATGGTCCAGGCGCGGCCGCGGTAGCCGGTCGGGTAGAGGCCGCGGGTGAAGGGGAATTCGCCCGGCCAGCCGATCCGCTCCATGCGCGGGTCGGCGGTTCCTTCGGGCGGGCCGTAGACCGGTTCGGTCTCCAGGCCCGAGAGGGTGGTGAAGTCGGCCTCGCGCTTGGCGGCCGACGCGTAGCGCTTGGCCCAGCGCTCCCGGCCTTCGGCTATCGACTCAGCATCCACGATGACACCTCATTCTCGGCGGGGCGAACTTGTGGCTCGCGTGCGTCCCGGGTCGGCTTTCGAGCCTTGGTCGGGCTCACGGCCCATACTACTGAACGATCGTTCAGCCGCACAGGTACCGGGCGGGCGCGGTGCGTCGTTTCCGGGGCAGGGGCGGGCGCCGTGGAAGGCCGTGCCGCGGGCCCCCGAATCACAAGGGTGCGCCGGGGGTCCGACATTCCGGCGCCGGTCAGTCGATGTCCCGCCAGGCGCGGAAGGCCTCCAGTTCCACGGCCACGAGCTGGCCGGGGTGGAACAGGCCGGTCACGATCACCACGGTGGCCGTGGGCTTGACGACGCCGAAGAACTCGCCGTGGACGCGGCCCACCGGGTCGGCGTGGGCCGGGTCGGTCACGTAGAGGCGGGAGCGGACGACGTCCGACACCCCCGCCCCGGCGTGGACCATCGCGTCCAGCGCGGTCCGGAAGGCCTCGCGGGCCTGCCCGGCGGCGTCGCCCGCGAGACGGGGCTTCGCCTCGACGTCGGCGGTGCAGGCGCTGGTGAGCACGAGCGGCCCCACCGCGACGGCGCGCGAGTAGCCGTAGAGCTGCGCCCACGGCCCGGTCTCCGGTACCCGTTCGACCAAAGCCATGCGCGCCTCCCCTGTGGTTACAGTCCCTGCAACAGGTTCAACGCTTCAGCGACGGTGAAGTTACGCTCGTACAGCGCGGTTCCCACGATCGCGCCCTCGACGCCGATCGCCGTCAGGCCCGCCAGAGCGCGCAGGTCCTCCAGAGAGGACACGCCGCCGGAGGCGATGACCGGCTTGTCGGTGGCCTCGCAGACCGACCGCAGCAGGTCGGTGTTCGGGCCCGAGAGCATCCCGTCGCTGTTGACGTCGGTCACGACGTAGCGCTCGCATCCGGCCCGCTCCAGGCGTTCGAGGGTCGCGAAGAGCTCGCCGCCCTCGCGGGTCCAGCCGCGCGCGGCCAGGCGGTCGCCCTTGACGTCGAGGCCGATGGCGACGCGGTCGCCGTATTCGCCGCAGATCCGGTCGCACCACTCGGGGTGCTCCAGGGCCGCGGTGCCGATGTTGACGCGGCGGGCCCCGGAGTCCAAGGCGCGCTTGAGGGTCTCGTCGTCGCGGATGCCGCCGGAGATCTCCACCTGCATGTCCACTTTCGACACGACCTCGGCGAGCAGCTCGTGGTTGGAGCCGCGCCCGAAGGCGGCGTCGAGGTCGACGAGGTGGAGCCACCCGGAGCCCTGGCGCTGCCATTCGAGGGCGGCCTCGAGCGGGTCGCCGTACTGCTTGCCGGAGCCGGCGACCCCCTGGACGAGCTGGACGGCCTTGCCGCCGGTCACGTCGACGGCCGGCAGTAGTTGGAGTTGGCTCATGTCAATCCCTTGATCCAGTTGGACAGCAGCGCGTATCCGGCGTCGCCGGACTTCTCGGGGTGGAACTGGGTGGCGGCCACGCAGCCGCGCTCGACCGCGGCGACGAACGGCTCGCCGTGCTCGCAGATCGCGGTGAGGGCGCCCGGGGGCGCGGTCTTGGCGGCGTAGGAGTGCACGAAGTAGAACCGCTCGGCGGGGTCGATCCCGGCGAACAGGCGCATGCCCTCGTCGGCGGCGACGGTGTTCCAGCCCATGTGCGGGACGCGCGGGGCGTCGATGAGCTCCACGCGGCCCTCGAAGACGCCGACGCCGCGGGTCTCGACCCCGTGCTCGATGCCCTCTTCGAAGAGGACCTGCTCGCCGACGCAGATGCCGAGCACCGGCGCCCCGGCGCCGGCCCGCTCGCGGATCACGGTGTCGAGGCCGCTCTTGAGGATGCCCTCCATGCAGGCGGCGTAGGCGCCGACGCCGGGCACGACGAGCCCGCGGGCGCGGCGCGCGGCGCCGAGGTCGCCGGTCAGCGTCACGTCGGCCCCGGCGCGCTCCAGGGCGCGGAAGGCCGAGCGGAGGTTGCCCGAGCCGTAGTCGAACAGGGCCACAGTGGGTTTGGCCATCAGGTCCCCCTAGCCGTAGATGAGGTAGACGCCGCCGAGGAAGGCCGCGACGGCGACGACGGCCAGCACGATCGAGGCGGCGTACTTCTCGCTCTTGCGCAGGCTCAGCGACCCGCCGAGGAGGATGCCGGCGAGGGCCATGAGCAGGATCGGCCCGGCGTAGCTCACAGCACGCCCTTGGTCGAGGGGATGTCGGTGCCGTCGATGCGCGTGGCGTACTTCAACGCCCGGGCGAGGGCCTTGAACTGGGCTTCGATGACGTGGTGCGCGTCGGGCTTCTGGCCGGGGTTGGCGGCGCGGAGCACGGTCACGTGGAGGCAGATCCGCGCGTGGTAGGCGAAGGACTCCAGGATGTGGCGGGTCATCGAGGTCGGGTAGTCGGCGCCGATCATCGGGGCGATGTCCATGGGCTCCTCGTGGACCATGTACGGGCGGCCCGAGAGGTCCACGACGGCGCGCGCGAGCACCTCGTCGAGGGGCACGGAGGCGTCGGCGAAGCGGACGACGCCGGCCTTGTCCCCCATGGCCTCGGCGAAGGCCTGCCCGAGGGCGATGGCGGTGTCCTCCATGGTGTGGTGGGCGTCGATGTGGAGGTCGCCCTTGACGGCGATCTTCAGGTCGAACCCGCCGTGCTTGCCGAGCTGGTGGAGCATGTGGTCGTAGAAGCCGACGCCGGTGGCGACGGCGACGGCCTTCTCGGTGCCGTCGAGGTCGACGTAGACGTCGACGCTGGTCTCGCCGGTGGTCCGGACGATGTGGGCGGTGCGGCTCACGGTTGTCGCTCCTGGGTGTCGAACAGTTCGGGTCGCAGTTCCAGGACGGTGTCGAACGCGTCCAGGAGCGCGGTGGTCTCCTCCTCGGTGCCGGCGGTGATCCGCAGGCGGCCGGGGAGGCCGACGTCGCGGATGAGGACGCCGCGGTCGAGGATCGCGCGCCACACGGCGGCGGCGTCGCGCAGGCCGCCGACGAGCACGAAGTTCGCGTCGGAGTCGGCGACGGGCAGTCCCTTGGCGCGCAGGTTCTTGACGATCCGGTCGCGCTGGTGCTTGAGCTGGTCGACCTCGGCCTGCAGCCGCGGGGCGCACGCCAGGGCGCCGCGCGCGGCGGCCTGGGTGATGCTCGAGAGGTGGTAGGGCAGGCGCACGAGCAGGAGCTTCTCGACCAGCTCGGGGTCGGCGGCGAGGTAGCCGACGCGGGCCCCGGCGAAGGCGAAGGCCTTGCTCATGGTGCGGGTGACCACGAGGCGCTTGCGGCCCGCGAGGAGGCCGAGGGCGGTCGCGGCACCGTCGCGGGCGAACTCGGCGTAGGCCTCGTCGACGACGACGATGCCGCGGGTGGTCTCGTAGGCGGCCTCGACGACGGCGGCGTCGAGTGCCGTCCCGGTCGGGTTGTTCGGCGAGACCAGGAAGACCAGGTCGGGGTCGTGCGCCTCGATCGCCCAGGACACGTGGCCGGGGGTGAGCGTGTAGTCGGACTCGCGTCCGGCGTCGACGAAGCCGGTGCTGGTGCCGCGGGCGAGCAGCGGGTGCATCGAGTACGAGGGCATGAAGCCGAGCACGGTGCGGCCCGGTCCGCCGAAGGCCTGGAGCAGCTGCTGGAGGATCTCGTTGGAGCCGTTGGCGGCCCACACGTGGTCGGCGGTGAGATCGGGGCCGCCGCCCTTCCGGGACAGGTACGCGGCGAGGTCGGTCCTGAGCGCGACGGCGTCGCGGTCGGGGTAGCGGTTGAGGCCGCGCAGTTCGCGCCCGATGTGCTCGGCGACGACGGCGGCGACGTCCTCGGGGATCGCGTAGGCGTTCTCGTTGGTGTTGAGCTGCACGGGGACGTCGAGTTGCGGTGCGCCGTAAGGCGACTGCCCGCGCAGGTCCTCGCGGAGCAGGTCTTCGATCTCGCTCACGGCAGTTCCTTTACGGGCGGGCCGGCCTTCACGGGCAGGTCGGCCTTCAAGGACGGGCCGGCCTTCACGGCCGGGTCCGCGAAGCGGGCCGACACGGCCTCGCCGTGCGAGGGCAGGTCCTCGGAGTTCGCGAAGGCCACCACGTCGTCGGCGACGGCTTCGAGGGCGTCGCGCGAGTAGTCGATGAGGTGGACCCCGCGCAGGAACGTGTGGACGCTGAGCCCGGCGGAGTGGCGGGCGCACCCGCCGGTGGGCAGCACGTGGTTGGAGCCGGCGCAGTAGTCGCCGAGGGAGACCGGCGAGTAGGCGCCGATGAAGATCGCCCCGGCGTTGCGGACGCGCAGCGCCACCTCGCGGGCGTCGGCGGTCTGGATCTCCAGGTGCTCGGCGGCGTAGGCGTCGGCCACGGCGACGGCCTCGTCGATGTCGTCGACGAGGATCGTGCCCGACTGCTCCCCCGCCAGGGCGGTCAGGATGCGCTGGGCGTGGCGCGCCTCGGGCGCGCGGCGCGCGAGTTCGGCGTCCACGGCGTCGGCCAGCTCCCGCGAGTCGGTGATGAGCACCGAGGCGGCGGCCGGGTCGTGCTCGGCCTGGCTGATGAGGTCGGCCGCGACGTGGACGGGGTCGGCGGTGGCGTCGGCGATGACGGCGATCTCGGTGGTCCCGGCCTCGGCGTCGATGCCGACCAGGCCGCGCACGGCCCGCTTCGCGGCGGTGACGTAGATGTTGCCCGGACCGGTGATCATGTCGACCGCCTCGCACTCGACGGCGCCGTCTTCGCGGCGCGCCCCGTAGGCGAACATGGCGATCGCGGCCGGGCCGCCGACGGCGTACACCTCGTCGAGGCCCAGGAGCCCGGCGACGGCGAGGATGCCCTGGTCGGGCAGGCCGCCGTTGGTCTTCTGGGCCGGGGAGGCCAACGCGATGGAGCCGACGCCGGCGATCTGGGCCGGGACGGCGTTCATGATGACGCTGGAGGCGAGCACGGCGAGGCCGCCGGGCGCGTACAGGCCGACGCGGCCGACCGGCAGGTACCGCTCGGTGATCGTGCCGCCGGGGGCGACCTCGGTGACGACCTCGGGGAGGCGCTGGGCCTCGTGCGCGGCCCGCACCCGGCGGATGGAGGTCTCGTAGGCGCGTCGCAGCTCGGGGTCGAGCTCCTCCACGGCGGTCTTGATCGCGGTGGCGGGGACGCGCAGGTGCTCCAGATGCACGCCGTCGAACCGCTCGACGATCTCGACCACGGCGGGCGTCCCGCGGCGGGCGATGTCGTCGATGAGCGGCTGCACCGAGCGCAGCGCCTCGTTCACGTCGAACGGGGCGCGCGGCATGAGCTCGCGCAGGGCGCGGGCCGGGTAATCGGCTACTTCTCCGGAAAGATCGATGCGTCTGAGCACGCCCCAAGCGTAGTTGCCCGGCTTTCCAGGTCAAAAGCCATACCGCTATTCGGGAGCGTCCGTTCGAAGGCTGGGCCGACGTGACCAGCCCGCGCAGACGGTGTAAGTGAAGGTGGCGGCGAGGGCCATGACCGCCAGGGCGCCCAGTTGGAGCGCGTCGAGGGCCGTTGTGAAGTTGCCGACCATCAGCGCGTCCCACGCCGCGGCGGGGTCGAGCTGGACGAACAGGACCGACGGCGGGCGCCACACGTGGGAGCCGACGGGCGCGCGCTCGATCGCATCCCAGAACCGCTGCCACTCCTGCGCGCCGATCTTCCAGGCCACGACCTGGCAGGCGATGGAGCCGACGACCAGGCCGAGCAGGAGCAGGGGTCCGCGCCGCTCGCGCATGGCGGTCCAGGCGCAGATCGCGGCGACCAGGCCCAGGACCAGGCCGATCCCGGCGAACACGAGGTCGCCCTGGACGTAGCCCTCGGGGTAGGACTCGACGGAGGCCCACCTGTCGTCGAGGACGACGAACTCGACGCGGGGGGTGATGATCTGCCAGAGCATCGCGAAGGGGAAGCCGAGCGCGGTGAGGACGACGGCGAGGGCGCCGGCGGCGAGCAGGTCGCGCCCGACGGTGCGCTCCGAGCGGGTGCTCCCGCGGCCGTAGACGTGCGGGTCGAAGCCGTGGTCGGCGCCCGGCTCGCGCCGCGGCCGGGCGGCGCCCGCGCCGGAGGCGCCCGAACTGTCGTCCTGACGGAGGTTCACGGTGCGGTCGACGTCGTCTGTCACGCCTGGAATCCTGCCACAGCGGACGGCGCGCCCGGCAGGGATGTGCGGGACGCACCTGTGGGTGCGCCCGTCCTTACAGGCCGTCGACGATGGTGGCGGCGGCCTCGAACCAGGCCGCGCGGGTCTCCGGCCGGAGCGCGGAGAACTGGATCTTCGCGCCCGGCTCGAGCGACGGGTCGTACGGGACGACCGCGCACGCGCGGGTGCGCTGCGAGAAGTGGCGCTGGAGGTCGTTCAGGAGCGGGCCGGGGTTGGGCGTGGGCATCGACAGGAGGGTGACGGCGTTCTTGACGAGGTTGCCGTAGCCGCCCTCTTCGAGGTGGTCGAGCATCCAGTCGGCCGAGAACGCGGCGTCCTCGCGCGGCACGGTGGTGACCACGAGCCGGTCGACCGAGGAGACGACGGTGCGCCAGTTCGGGGACTCGACGTTGTTGCCGGTGTCGATGCACACGATGCCGTGGGTGCGGGTGAGGATGTCGAGCACCCGCAGCACGGTCGTGGGGTCGAGGCGGCGCTGGAGCTTGGGGTCCTCGTCGCCGGCGAGCACGTCGAACGAGCCGTCCGAGGAGTGGCGCAGGAACTCGTCCAGGTGCTCGGGCAGGTGGACGCCGGCGGCCTCGACCTGGTCGAGGTGCTCGACGAGGTGCCGTATGGTGCGTCCGTGGCGCGCCGACCCGGCGCGCAGGCCCAGGGTTCCGCGCAGTTCGTTGTCGTCCCAGGCGATGACGCCGCCGCCCCGCGCGGTGCCCATGGCGGCCGCGGACAGGACGGTGGCGGTGGTCTTGTGGACGCCGCCCTTGGGGTTGATGAACGCGATGACGCGGCTGCGGCCGAGGTCGCGGCGCAGGCGCTGGAGCGCGACCGGGCTGGGCTCGGTGTGCTGCGGCGGCGGCGGGGCCTGTCGCGGCTGCGGAGGCAGACCCTGGGCGGGGCGCATCTGCGTCGGACTCGGCGGGGTCTGGGTGGCGACGGGGGGACGGCGGCCCGCGGTGGGCACCGAGTAGTGGGCCTGGCCGGGCGGCGGTCCGACCGGCGGCGAGGGCGGGTAGGCCTCTCGCGGCGGGGGCGTGGGGGTCTGCTGCGCGCCGCCGGGGCGGCCCCGGCGTCCGAGCAGCTTCTGCCACCTGGACCCGTCGGATCGGTCGTTGCCCCAAGCTTCGGGCGTGTTCACGCGCAACCTCCTCTCGGCCGGACTGAGTCATGGCTCGCGGGCCGCTTCGGCGAAGTCCGCGAACCATCGGTTCGCTTCGCCTTGACGGTCCGAGCAGCGCCTTCCCGACCGGACACCATTACCACCCGCGACTATTAGAACACAACGATTCCTCAAGGCCCGTCGTGAATCGCGGGCCGCCGGGCCCGGGGGGTGAGGCGTGCGTTACGTCCGCCTCCCCTTCGAGGCGGACACCTCGTACCAGTCTAGAGGCTGCCTAAGAGTCGGCTCGCAACCGCGCCAGCGCGGTCGCCAAGTCCTCGGGGTATTCACTCGTGAAGGTGACCGTGCGGCCCTGGGTGGGGTGGACGAACTCGAGCCGGTAGGCGTGCAGCCATTGCCTTGTCAGGCCCAGCTTCTCGGCCATGGTCGGGTCGGCGCCGTAGGTCAGGTCGCCCGCGAGCGGGTGGCCGAGGGCCGAGAAGTGCACGCGGATCTGGTGGGTCCGGCCGGTCTCCAGGCCGAGGTCCATCAGGGAGGCGCCGGGGAAGACCTCGATGGTGTCGTAGTGGGTGACGCTCGGTTTGCCGTCGGCGACGACCGCCCACTTGTAGTCGTGGCGGGGGTGGCGCCCGATCGGGGCGTCCACGGTGCCCGAGAGCGGGTCCGGATGCCCTTGGGCCACGGCCCGGTAGCGCTTGGAGACCCGGCGCTCCTTGAAGGCGCGCTTGAGTTCGGAGTACGCGGCCTCGCTCTTGGCGACGACCATGAGCCCCGAGGTGCCCACGTCGAGGCGGTGCACGATGCCCTGGCGCTCGTCGGGGCCGTGGCTGGAGAGCCGGTAGCCGGCCGCGGCGAGGCCGCCGGTCACGGTGGGGCCGCTCCAGCCCGGGCTGGAGTGGGCGGCGACGCCGACCGGCTTGGAGACCACGACGATGTCGTCGTCGTCGAACACGACGTCCAGGCCCTCGACGGGCTCGGCCTCGCGGATGCGCACGTCCTCGGGCGGCGGCGGGAGGACCACTTCGAGCCAGGAGCCGGCGCTGACCCGGTCGGACTTGCTCGCGCAGGCGGCGCCGTCGACCGTGACGTCGCCGGCGACGACCAGTTCGGCGGCCACGGTGCGGGACAGGCCCAGCAGGCGCGAGACCACCTGGTCGATCCGCTGGCCTTCGAGGCCTTCGGGGATCGGCAGGGCGCGGGTCTGGCGGGCGGCGGGACCGCTCATGCCGCCACTTCCTTCTCCGGGCTCTTGCGGGATTCGGGCGAGAAGCCGTGGCCGGTGAGTTCGAGCAGCACGATGAGCACGACGCCGCAGCACAGCGCCGAGTCGGCGAGGTTGAAGATGGGGAAGGCCTCGCCGAAGGGCTTGAACACGCTGATGAAGTCGACCACGTGGCCGTGCGCGAAACCGGGGTCGCGGAAGAGCCGGTCGACCAGGTTCCCGGCCGCGCCGCCCAGCACCAGGCCGATCGCGATCGACCACGCCGGGTAGCGGATGCGGGTGGACAGGAAGACCAGGAACACCGTCACCGCCGAGGCGGCGATGGTGAAGATCCAGGTGTAGCCGGTGCCGAGGCTGAAGGCCGCACCGGAGTTCCACGTCAGGCTCAGGTGCACGAGCCCGCCGAGGATGCGCACCGGCTCCCGCGGGTCCAGGTTCGCCTCGGCGAGGGCCTTCGTCCACTGGTCGAGCCCGATCGCCGTCGCGGCGATCAGGAGCGCGGCCAGTGCCAGGCCGGGCCTGGGTCTGGGGGGTGTCTCGTCGGTCCCCGGGACGCTCTCGGCGGTGCGCTCGTCGGTCTTCTCGACAGTGCTCTCGTCGACGGTCTCGGGCTGCTTGTCCTCGCTCAGCGTCGCTCCTCCAGCTGTTTGCAACTGACGCAGAGGGTAGCGGACGGGAACGCGGCGAGCCTCGCCGCCGGGATCGGTTTACCGCACTTCTCACAGAAGCCGTACTCGCCCTCGTCGAGGCGTTCGAGGGCGTGGCTGACCTGGCGGATGCGCTCGGAGATCGCTCCGGCGACGGCGACCTCGTGCTCGTGCTCGACGGTCTTGGAGCCGGAGTCGATCTGGTCGTCGCCGGCGGTGTCGCTGAGGCGCTCGCGCTGGGCGAGGGCGATCGAGTCGGTGTACCGCGTCTGCTCGGCGACCAGTTCGTCCAGGCGCTCCTTCAGCGCGGAGCGCAGTTCGGCCTGCTCCACCTCGGTGCGCAGCTGGTGGGCCTCGGCCTCCGGGGCGGCGGGCGGCTTCGGCGGGGCGGCCTTGGCCGTCTTCTTCGCGGTCTTCTTGACGGCCGCTTTCACCCCTGTCTCGGCGGCGGGCGTGGCCGCCGTCTTCTTCGCCGCGGTCTTCTTGACCGCGGCCTTCTTCACCGCAGCCGTCTTGACCGCCTTCTTCGCGGCCTGCTTCTGGGTCTTCTTAGCTGGACTCATGACGCGCCTCTGGAGGGGTATGTCGGCTCGGGTTCCGGTGGTGTCGGAGCACGGCGGAGCCGCAGTGGCGGCCCGTATCGGGCATTCGGCATCGCGGCTCCTGAGATCACGTACTCCGGACGACCTCGCCGAAACGAGGACAATTGCGCGCCAGGCCCCGCCGGAGCGGGGACCTGCCGCGCAATTAATCACACAGAATACGCAAGACCCGCAACGAGGTCAATTACTTCCAGAACTTGTGTCCGGACTGTGCGTCAGGATTCAGCGTCCCGCCACCGGGACCATGAGCAGCCGCGACGCCGGCTCGCACAGCGCGCAGGGCGTGAACCCCAGCTCGAGGGCCTCGGCGACCGGCAGCGGCTCGTGCTCGCGGCCGTGCAGGTGCATGCACGTCGAGTGGTGGAAGCGCGGGCGGCCGTCGACGACGGCGACCTCGGTGTCCAGGCGCATCAGGGCCGCGGCCTCGACGCTGGACAGGCGCTGCTCGGTGGGCTCGTCGGCCGTGGACTCGGGGGCCCGGTGGCTCGGCGGGACCTGCGTGCGGCCCTTGCGCTGCGGCGCCTCCTCGAAGCGGAGCTCCGGATCGCGGTCGACCGCGTAGTCGGTGGACTCGAAGGTCATGCCTTCGAGCAGCGGCAGTTCGGTGGTCGGCGTGTCGTCGATCCCGATCCGCCTGAACTGCTGCGTGTCATCGCCCGAGACGTCGCGGGGGATCACGCGCGGGCGCTTGGCGCTCCGCCCGCGTATCCCCGCGTACAGGGCGATGCCGGCCGCCAGACTCGCCGCGACGGACGAGACCAGCAGTTGGTTGTTTCCGGTGATCATGCCGGCGACCAGCAAGACCGCCGCGGTGACGAGGATCAGCAGGCTGCTGACGATCACGTCGTGTCCTCCCCTGCGCGAGGTGCGGGGCACTCGCGCGGTCCTTCGCGGCCCGTGCGGGCCGCGCCTTCGTTGAAAGCATGGTGCGGCGGTGAGGGCGGCCGTTCTCACGGCGCCCTCACCCGCTCACCCATGCATAACGAGGCGATCCCCGTTCAGGTTATGGCCCGGGGCGGACCGATGTCGGACGTCGCCTCGGGAACGGACGGCGTCCTGGCCGCCGGAGGAGGCGGCCGGGGAGGGACCTGGCACGACGGGGGCGCGCGGGGGCTAGCCTCGCCCGCCCTGCATCACGAAGGCGGACCGGGAGCCGGTGCGCTCGCTCGCGGGCTGCTGCTGGGTCTCTTCGAAGGCGTCCTCGTCGGTGCGGCCCTGCTGGCCGTTGAGGTCGCGCAGCTGGCTCTCGAGGTAGAGCTTGAGGCGGGTCCGGTACTCGCGCTCGAAGGTCTTGAGCTCTTCGATGTTGTGCAGCAGCGAAGTCCGGGACTCCTCCAGCTGGCCGATGACCTTCTGGCGCTCCTGCTCAGATTCCATCTCGAGGCGCTCGGCCTTGTCGCGGGCCTGTCCCACCAGGTCCTCGGCCTGCGCACGCGCCTCGGAGACCATCGTCTCGGCGTCGCGCTGGGCCTCGGTGACCATGGTCTTGGAGTCGCGCTGCGCCGACGACACCATCGTCTGCGATTCGCGCTGGGCCTCGGAGACCATCGACTGCGCCTCGCGCTGCGCCTCGGTGAGCAGCGTGTCGGCCTCCCGGCGGGAGTCCTCCAGGTGCTCGTCGGCGGTGCGCTGGGCGACCATGAGGAGGCGCAGGGCCTCCTGCTCGCCGCCGCCGGCGGCCGGTGCGGGCGCCTCCTGCTGCGGGGCGCGCTGGGCCAGCTCCTGCTGGAGCTGCTGCGACTGCTGCTGCGCGGCCACCATCTGCTGGTGCATCTCGTGCAGCTCGCCGTCGAGCTCCTGGAGCTGCTGCTCCATGGCGTGCTTTTCCCGCTGCACCCGATCGAGTGCGGCGGCCATCTCGGCGTGGTCGGCTGCCCCGGGGGGAGCACCGGCGCGGAGGCTGTCGAGCTGAGCACGAAGTTCGCCGTTCTCATCGCTGAGGCGGGCGAGTTCTCGCTCGACCTCATCGAGGAAGCCGTCGACCTCGTCCTCGTCGTATCCGCGCTTTCCGAGCATGGGTTTCTTGAACGTGACGTTGTGAACGTCTGCTGGGGTCAGCGGCATTCGAAACTCCTTCTCAGCTGTTCGCCTGGCGCACAAGGCCACCCGACACGATAACCGTGCCTTGCACCCCCGCCCGGAACCGCTCAGGAGATGAGTCCCCCGATGACGAAGTCCATCAGGATCCACACGGCCAAGAGCAGCGCCAGGAACGCCAGATCAATCGATACACTACCAAGCCTGAGAGGGGGTATCACCTTCCTCAACCCCTTCAGGGGAGGGTCGGTCACGCTGTACACCGTCTCCAGCACGGCCGCGGCCTTCGGGCCGGGCTCCCAGCGGCGGGAGAACTGGATCACCACGCTGCACACCAGACGGGCCAGCAGGAACAGGTAGAAGGCGAAGAGCGCCAGATAGATCAGCTGCAGTGCCAGGTTCACGGTCTGGAGTCTATCCCTCGTTCAGGTCTGGTTGAAGAACCCGCCCTCGGCGATCTTGGCCTTGTCCTCGGCGGTCACCTGGACGTGGGGCGGCGAGAGCAGGAACACACGGTTCGTCACCCGCTCGAAGGAGCCCCGCGTCCCGAAGATGAGCCCCGCGGCGAAGTCGACCAGGCGCTTGGCGTCGGCCTGCTCCATCTCCGAGAGGTTCATGATCACCGCGGTGCCGTCGCGGTAGCGCTCGCCGATGGTGCGGCATTCGTTGTACGTCGTCGGGTGCAGGGTGGTTATCCGGTAGTTCGCGTGCGCCTCGTCCTCGGCCGGGACCGCCCGGACGGGCGAGGGCTCGGCGAGTGCGAGGTTGTCCCGGGTGAGCGGGGTGACCGAACCCGATCCGCGGTTGAGCTGGCGGACGGGACTGCGGTCCTCGGTGCCCCGGCGGTCGTCGTTGGTGCGCCCGACCCGGCCGGTGGTGCGCTGCGCGCCCCGCGCCCGCGCGGGGGGCCGCTGCTGCTCTTCGGCGAACTCGTCGCTCTCCTCATAGCCGTTGTAGCCGCGATCGTCCTCGTCCTCGATGAGGCCGAGCCAGATGCCTGCCTTCCGCATCGCGCCCATCGATCGTGCTCCCTCCTCGGGCCGCGCCCCTGCTTGAGTCAGGTACGCGGTCTCATCCTAGCGCCGACTCCTTACACGGATGTGTTTTTGCCCGACTAATCAGCCGTCGCCCACGGCTCTGATATCACTGCCGACACATAACCTTACGTCATCGGTTCACGTTCGCCGAGCACGTTTCTGCCCAGTCTGACCATTGTGGCCCCCGCATCGACCGCGGCGGCGAAATCGTTGCTCATGCCCGCCGAGACCTCGGTGGCACCGGAGTCGACGCGGCGCACCACCTCGGAGCATTCGGCAAGCAGGGCAAAGGCTTTGGCGGGTTCCCACCCGAGCGGGGCGACGGCCATGACGCCCTTCGGGCGCAGCGACGCGGTGCCCGCGAGGTGCTCGGCGAGCGCTTCGAGACCGCCCACCGGCGTGCCGCCGCGCGACACGTCGCCGTCGAGGCTCACCTGGATGAGGGCGTTCACCGTGCGGCCGTGCGCGGTCGCGGCCCTGTCGAGCGCGTCCGCGAGCGGCGCGCGGTCGACCGAATGCACCCAATCGGCGTACCCGGCGACCGAGCGGGCCTTGTTGCGCTGGAGCTGGCCGACGAAGTGCCACACCGGTTCCAGGCCCAGGGCGGCCAGTTCGGCGGCTTTCGGCGCGGCCTCCTGGTCGCGGTTCTCCCCCAGGTCGGCCTGGCCCAGTTCGGCGAGCGCGGCGGCGTCGGAGGCGGGGAAGTGCTTGGTGACGACGACGAGGCGGACCGAGCCGGGGTCGCGTCCGGCGGCGGCGCAGGCGGACCCGATGGCCTGGCGCGTCCGGTTCAGGTTCTCCCGCAACTGGATTCGTCGCGCTTGCGTGGTCAAGAGTGCGGTCCTCGGCGGTCGCGGGGCGGTCGGGTGCGTCGGGGCGGTCGGCGTTCCGTCAGGCGTGTCGCGGGGCCCGACGGCACGCCGCCGCTAGAAGCCTTCTTTGAGGAAGGAGGGGACGTCCACATCGTCGAACAGGACCTTGCCGCCGCCGCTCGTCTCGCGCTCCGGCTCGGGATCGGGCCGGTGGACCGGCTCGGGCTTCTGCTCGGGCAGGGCCGTGATCCGGCTCGGCTGCGCCAGTTCGAACTCGGTGTCCTCCACGTCGAACCCGGCGGCGATCACGGTCACCCGCGCCTCCTCGCCGAGTGCGTCGTCGATGACCGCGCCGAAGATGATGTTCGCGTCGGTGTGGGCGCAGTCCGAGACGAGCTCGGCCGCGTCGTTGATCTCGAACAGGCCCAGATCCGAACCGCCGGCGATGGACAGGAGCACGCCGCGCGCGCCCTCCATGCTCTGCTCCAGCAGCGGCGACTCGATCGCGGCGCGCGCGGCCTCGACCGCGCGGTTCTCGCCGCGCGCCGAGCCGATGCCCATGAGGGCCGAGCCCGCGCCGGACATGACGCTCTTGACGTCGGCGAAGTCGAGGTTGATGAGGCCGGGCGTGGTGATCAGGTCGGTGATGCCCTGGACACCGGAGAGCAGCACCTGGTCGGCAAGGCGGAAGGCGTCCATCATGGAGATGGAGCGGTCGCCGAGGTGGAGCAGGCGGTCGTTCGGGATGACGATGAGCGTGTCGCACTCGTTGCGCAGATCGTCTATTCCCGACACGGCCTGGTTCTGGCGGCGCTTGCCCTCGAAGGCGAACGGCCGGGTGACCACGCCGATGGTGAGCGCGCCGAGCTTGCGGGAGATGTTCGCGATGACAGGGGCGCCGCCGGTGCCGGTGCCGCCGCCTTCACCGCAGGTCACGAAGACCATGTCGGCGCCCTTGAGGACTTCCTCGATCTCGTCGCGGTGGTCCTCGCAGGCCTTGGCCCCCACTTCGGGGTTGGCGCCCGCGCCGAGACCGCGGGTCAATTCGCGTCCGACGTCGAGCTTGACGTCGGCGTCGCTCATCAGGAGCGCCTGGGCGTCGGTGTTGATGGCGATGAACTCGACGCCTTTGAGACCCGCCTCGATCATCCGGTTGACAGCATTGACGCCGCCGCCTCCGACTCCAACGACTTTGATGACGGCGAGGTAGTTGTGCGGTGGTGTCATCGCTGCTGCCTTCCTTCCCTGACCGGCCCTGGGTGCGACAAACGGGATGTGTGTGACACCCGCTCCCCCTTAACGCTAACTCACAGTGGGGGCATCTGGTGCGCTGACATCGACATGTTCGTACCCGCTCGCCAACAATCGATCGGCCACCTCGGCTTTCTGCTCGCTTTCAGAGCCGTCGCCCCACTTGAGCGTCCGTCCATCCTCGAGATACAGCGTGACTCCCGCGGGCGAGGGGGACTCCACGTGTTCGACCTCGTCGGCGATGCCCGCCGGAAGCGCACGCAGGACGGTGAGGGTCTCGATCGTCGCCAGGTCGTCGGGTCCGGGGTCGTCGAGCTCGACCCTCCAAATTGATCCGGGAGCGGAATCGGACCGGTCGAATACCACACCTTCGGAATCGACCATGAGAAAAGTCTCGTCGGCCGACGGAACGGCGATAAAAGGCTCGCGTTCGGTGACCGCGACGCTCACGGCGTTCGGCCACGACCGGGTGACCTCGACGGACTTGACCGGCGCGAGCGCCGCGACCGCCTCGGCGATCCCTTCGATGTCGGCGCCCAGGACCGAGCGGCCCATGGCCGATGCGCCGAGCGCGGCGACCTCCTCGGGGTCGAGCACCGCGGTGCCCGAGACCTCGATGCGCTTGACCTCGAACAGCGGCGTGGTCCACACGATGACGAAGGCCGCCAGCGCGAACGCCAGCGTCCCGGCGGCGATCCACCGCAGGCGCCGGTTGGGGAGGCGGCCGCGCACCACGTGCACCAGCCGCCATGGCCCGGGTCCGTTCTCGTTGTCAGGGCCGCGCATGGGTCGATGATGGCACGCCGGGGCCGGCGGACGGTGGCGGCTCGCCAGGGCATTCGGATAAGGTTAGGCAAACCTTATTACCTAGGAGGAGTGCGCGTGGCGACGCAGACCGAGGCATCAACCGAGAGCGCGGTACGGCCGTTCGACCTGTTCCCCGCCGAGGTGAAAGCGCTGCAACGCCTCAGCCCCTCGTTCGTCCGGGTGACCTTCGCGGGCGAGTCGCTCGCGCACTTCGCCGACAACGGAGCCGACCAGCGCTTCAAACTGATCTTCCCGGCCTCCGCCTGCGGCTTCGACAAGATGCCCTCCGGCGAGCGCTGGTACTCCGAGCTGCGCGCCCTCCCCGAGGACGAGCAGTGCGCCGTGCGCACCTACACCGTCCGGGCCGTGCGGCCCGAGACCGCCGAGGTCGACGTCGACATGGTGGTCCACGAGGCCCACGACGAGGCCGAGTGCGGCCCTGCGCTGCGCTGGCTGCAGGACGCGGCAGTGGGCGACCCGCTGCTCCTGCTGGGCCCTGACGCGCGCTGGGAGGGCCCGCACGGCGGCGTGGACTTCCACGCCCCCGACGGCGCCGAGATCCTCATCGCCGGCGACGAGACCGCGCTCCCGGCGATCGCGGCGATCCTCGAGGACCTGCCGATCACCGCGCGCGGCAAGGCGTTCATCGAGGTTCCCGAGGCCGCCGACGCCCTGGCGCTCGACGCGCCCGCCGACGTCGAGGTCGTCTACCTCCCGCGCGGGGGCGCGCCCTGGGGCGGCCTGCTGGTCCCGGCGGTCACCGAGGCCGCCCGCGCGATGGACTTCGCCGCCAAGGGCGGGCAGTTCGAGGAGATCGACGACGAGATGATCTGGGAGGCGCCCCAGGAGGTCGCCGCGACCGACGCGTACGTGTGGATCGCGGCCGAGACCGGCGTGGTCAAGACGCTGCGCTTCACGATCCGCAAGGAGCTGGGCCTGCCGAAGGAGTCGGGGGCCTTCATGGGCTACTGGCGCAACGGCAAGGCCTGGGACTAGGGCTTGACGAACACAGGGCGGCCGGAGTTCCGGCCGCCCTTCTTCCTTGCGCCGGTGCAGCGCGCGAGGACCGCGCCGTTCGCGAAGCAGCGGGCTCGCGGTTCAGGCGAAGGAGGGCGTGCCGGGCTCGTACTCGCTGACGAAGTCGGGGTGGACCCACAGGAACTTGCCGCGGTCCTGGACCCGTTCCAGGCCGCCGAAGCCGGGGTCGGCGTCGTCGAGGAAGGCGTGGAGGCGGCGCAGCTGCGCGCCGGACTGGCCGTCCCCCACCCCCCAGGCGGGCTGGCGCTCGGCGCCCGCGATCGCCTTCTCGCCGATCTCGGTGACGATCTTGAACGACTCCTCGGCGAGTTCGAGGTGGTTCTCGATCACCGCGGGGTCGAAGGAGGGGACGAGGAGGTCCATGGCGACCGAGCCGCCCGGGAGCACGGTCGACCAGAGCACCTTGAGGGTGCGGCTGATCCACGGCGCGGAGCGGACCAGCCAGTCGCGCGGCACGTCGATCTCGAAGACCCCGCTGCGGGGGTCGTCGTCGAGGACGTACAGCGGCAGTCGCGAGTGCTCGCACCACAGGACGACGCGGACGCCGGTGTGGGTGAGGCGGCGGCTCCAGGACTCGCGGTCGCGCAGTTCCACCGTGTAGAACCGCGGCCCGTTCACCGCCTCGTCGGTGAAGAGGGTGATGAGCTTCTGGATCTCCTCCTCGATCCGCTCCAGCTGCTCGGCCTCGCCGCGCTCGGCCACGCCGAGTCCGAGTTCGCGGCGCCCGCGGGGCACCGGCGGACCCCCTGCGGGCTCCTCGTCCTCGCCGTCGGGCGGGCGGTGGATGAGCCGGTCGATCGGCATGTCCGCCCAGCAGCGGCGGCACTCGGCGGTCTTCTTGCCGAGGCTGCGGCGGGTGAGGAGGCGCTCCAGTCCGAACAGGCCGGTCCCCGAGCGCTCGGGGTCGAGGCACTCGCCGGCGCAGGGCACGAGCCGCTTGACCCGGAAGCCGGGCCAGTGCTCGCCGACGTAGTCCTCGAGGTCCTGGATGAACGTCTCGAGGAACAGCTCCGGGTAGGCGGCCTTGACCGTCACGCGGAGCCGCTGCTCCTCGAGGCGGACCATGACGCGCGTGTAGCGGCTGGGCTGGATCACGAAGCCGCTGTGCCAGTGGACGCTGTCCTCGAAGCGCTCCCGCCCGAGGGAGTGGCGGTGCCAGCGCACGATGAGCTGGTGCAGCAGGCCCTCCGGGATGCCCTTGGCGCCGCGGGTGTCGAGGAACTCGCACAGCTGGGAGTCCTCCTTCAGGTGCGGGCCGAACTCGTCCCAGGCCCGGTGCAGCGGCGGCGCGACCTCGTCGACGAGCTGCGCGATGAGGCTGCTGGGCGGGCGCCCCTCGGACTCGGCGATCCGGTAGGAGAGGTCGTACTTCTCCATGAGCTGGATGAGGGCCGGGTGGAACTTCGGGTCGTAGCGGAAGTCGGGCCCGTTGCCGGGGTCGTTCCAGAGCCGACTCAGGCGGCGGTGCTCGACCAGGCCGTGCCGGGAGGCGGTCTCGGCGTCGTCCACGACGAGGCTCACCGCCTTGCTGAGCCAGTCGCCCTTGAGGACGACGATCTCCTTGAGGCCGTTGATCCGCGGGTAGTGGATCCAGTAGCCGAGCTGGGTGGCGATCGTCGCGAGCGCCCGGGCCGCGTCCTCGTCCAGTCCGTGGGCCTCGGCGCGGCGCAGGTAGTCGTCGTATTCGAGGTAGGACTCGCCGCTCTGGATGAGCGAGCGGCGCAGGTTCCGCCAGCCCGCGGGGACCTCGCGGTTGATCTGGGGTATCGCCGCGGCGGAGTCCCACAGGGCGGCCCGCAGGTCGTCGATGCCGAGTCCGGTGCGGCTGTCGACGAAGTGGAAGCCGCCGATGACGTCGTCGTAGCGCTGCATCAGGCTCGCCTGGTCGATCTTGGGGTGCTGCCCGTCGACGTGCGTGGCGACGATGTGGATCCGGATGTGCTCGTCGCTGGTGCGGCGGCGGATCAGGTCGATCCAGTAGTCGACGAAGCCCTGCATGGAGCCCAGCCGGGCCTTCCACACGACGACGTACACCGCGGGGGCGGTGAAGAACAGCTGGTGCGAGGGGCGGTAGGCCTTCTGGCCGCCGAAGTCCCAGGCGTTCATGGTGATCGCCGACGAGGGCTCGCCGCCGGGTCCGGTGAGTTCGAGGGTCTTGACCTCGACGCCGTGGGTCGAGCCGCGGTGCGGGTCGAACGGCTCGCCGCGCATCGCGGCCAGCAGCGAGCTCTTGCCGACCTCCCCTTCGCCGACGAGCACGAGCTTGGCCTCGCGGAAGTCGGCGCTGCCGGTGTCGAGGCCCTCCATGAACTCGCGGAGCGCGGGCAGTCCCGATTCTGCCGCGGCCCGCTGCTCGGGCGGCAGGAGGTTGCCCTCGAGGTAGAGCTGTTCGAGCCGGCCGAGCTTGAGGATGGAGCGGGGGAGGCTGCGCAGGCCGTTGTTCTCCGCGTCGAGGCGGCTGAGCCCGGTGAGTCCGCTGATGTACTCGGGCAGCTCGTTGAACTTGTTGCCGTTGAGGTTGAGGCGGCTCAGGTTCGTGAGCGCGGTGATCGTCCGCGGGAGCCTGGTGAGCCGGTTGAAGTCGAGTCCGAGGTGGACCAGGTTGACGAGGCGGCCGATCGAGTCGGGGAGGTCGGTGAGCCGGGTCCGGGTCATCTCGAGGCGGGTCAGGCCGGTCAGCTCGGTGACGGGCTCGGGGAACGTCCCGAACCGGTTGTCGGCGGCGTCGAGCCACGTGAGGTCGCGCAGGCGCGCGATCGACGCGGGCAGGTCGGTGAGGTCGTTGTGGAAGATGGAGAGCTTGACGAGCCGCTCGAGCCGCCCGATGGAGCCGGGCAGGGCGGTGATGCGGTTGATGTCGAGGTCGAGCCGGATGAGGGAGGCGAGGTTCCCGATGGTGGCGGGGAGCGAGGTGAGCTGGTTGTGCCCGAGGTTGAGCTCGGTGAGGTGCCCGAGCTCCCCGATCGACTCGGGCAGCGAGGTGATCCGGTTCTGGAAGAGGTTGAGCCGCCGCAGTCCCCTGAGCTCGCCGATCCAGTCGGGCAGGCGCGAGAGGCTGTTGACCCCCACGTCGAGGTCGGTGAGGCGGTCGAGTTCGCGGATGCCGTCGGGCAGGGCGGTCAGGTTCATCCGGGAGAGGTTGAGGGTGGGGTGGCCGAAGCGTTTCGCCTCCGCGATCAGCTTCTTGACGGACGGCATGAAGCGGTCACCTGCCGGGTTCGGGACGTGATGGCGCGGTCACGCCTCATGCTACTGCCCGGATGCGACGGACCGGTGTCGCGCGAACGCCGTGCGCCCCAATGGGTGACGGGCCCGCCGAGGCGGGCCCGTCGACTCAGCGCAGCAGTTCCTCGGGCATGAGGGAGATGGGCGGCGCGCCCATGGTCACCACGACGTCGCCCCCGTTCGCGAGGGCCCGCACGGCGGCGGGGACCCCGGACCATTCGGGCGCGAAGACCTTGGCCTCGTCGGGCAGCGCGACGGCGTCCAGGAGCGCCTGGCCGCCTTCGCCTTCGGGGACCTCCTCGCCGGGGCCGAAGATCTCCATCACGACGACCTTGTCGGCCAGGGAGAGGGCGGCGGCGATGTCCTCGCGCATCTCGACGGTGCGGTAGACGCGGTAGGGCATGAAGACCACGACGAGCTCGCCGGGGGCGGCGACCTCCTTGAGGGTCTTGATGGCCTCGGTCATCGCGGTCGGGTGGTAGGCGTACTCGTCGAAGACGGCGTAGACGCCGTCCTCGGCGCGCTGCTCGCCGCGCTTCTCGAACCGGCGCTTGACGCCCCCGAACGCGGCGATGCCCTCGGCGACGGCCTCGGGCTCGAGTCCGATCTGGAGCCCCACGGCGATCGCGGCGCCCGAGTTGAGGGCGATGTGGCGCCCGGGCATCGGCAGGTGGAAGCGGCCGAGGACCTGGTTCTGGTGGAGGACGGTGTAGTCGACGCCGTCCTTGCCGGACTCCACGTCGCCCAGCTGGATGTCCGCGCCGTCCGAGAAGCCGTAGGTGGCGACGGCGCGGCCCTCGGCGCGGAGCATCGCCGCCAGGCCCCTGGTGCCCGGGTTGTCGGCGCACAGGACCAGGAGCCCGTCCTTGTCGGTGTTGCGGCAGAACCGCTCGAACGCCTCGGTGAGGGAGTCCATGTCGCCGTAGGTGTTCAGGTGGTCGACGTCGATGTTGGTGATGACGCCGATCTCGGGGCGGTAGCGCAGGAACGAGCGGTCGGACTCGTCGGCCTCGGCGACGAAGAACTCGCCGTCGCCGTGGGCGCCGGTGTGGGCGCCGATGATCTCGCCGCCGTTGACGTACGACGGCGCGGCGCCGGCGTGCTCGAGCATCTGGGTGATGATCGCGGTCGTGGTCGTCTTGCCGTGGGTGCCGGTGACGACGATCGAGCGGCGGCCGGTCATGGCCGCGGCGAGCGCCTCGGAGCGGTGCAGGACGGGGATGCCGCGCTCGCGGGCCTCGACGACCTCGACGTGCTGGTCGTTGTGGGCGGTCGAGCGGACCACCGTGTCGATGCCGTCCAGGTTGGACTTGGCGTGCTCGCGGTGGAGGACCACGCCGAGGCGTTCGAGCTCGGGCAGGCTCGGCCACTCCTTGGTCTCGGAGCCGGTGACCTCGAGGCCGCGCGTGGCGTAGAGGCGGGTGAGGCCGTTCATGCCGACGCCGCCGACGCCGATGAAGAGGGTGCGCCCCAGGTCCTCGGCGGTGGTGCCGTCGTCGATCGGGCTGGTCAGGTCGTTGGGATCGGTCATGCCTGCTGGACCACCTTCAGCGTGTAGTTGCGGAGGGCCTCGTCGCCGGTGCGGGAACCGAACGCGGCCGCGGCCTGGGACATGCGGGCGACCTGGCCGGGGTCGGTGATGACGGGGACGAGGTTGGCGTCGATCCAGCCGGGGCTGAGGTTCTCGTCGTCGCAGAACATGGCGCCGCCGGCGGCCACGACGGGCCCGGCGTTGCGGTACTGCTCCTTGTTGCCCCAGGGCATGGGGACGAACACGGTGGGGAGGCCCAGCGCCGAGACCTCGGCGACGGTCATCGAGCCGCCGCGGGCGAGGACCATGTCGGCGGCGGCGTAGCCGAGGTCCATGCGGTCGAGGTAGGGCAGGGTCCGGTACGGGACGGGCAGGCCCTCGGGGATGTGGATCGGCTCGTCGCGGCGGGCGCCGGTGATGTGCAGGACCTGGACGCCGCGGTGCGTGAGGATCTGGGCCGCGCCGGCGACGGCGTTGTTGATCGAGGCCGCGCCCTGGGAGCCGCCGTAGACGAACAGGACCGGGCGCCGCGGGTCGAGGCCGAAGTACTGGCAGGCCTGGGCGCGCATGGCGCCGCGGTCGAGGTGGGCGATCTCGGGGCGCAGCGGGACGCCGGTGACGGTGCCGTCGGCGAGCAGCGGCGAGGCCTGCGGCAGGTGGGGGAAGCCGAGGGCGAGGTTGTCGCTGAACTTGAGCGCCATCTTGTTGGCGACGCCGGGCGGGTCGTTGAACTCGAAGATGACCATGGCGGTCTTGCGGCGCCACGCGGCGAGGTAGGCGGGGACGGCCACGTAGCCGCCGAAGCCGACCACGACGTCGGCCTGGACCTCGTCGAGGATGTCGCGGGTGGCCTTCATGGCCTTGAGCATCCGGGGCGCGGTCAGCAGCAGGTCGAGGTTGATCTTGCGGGGCAGCTGGTGGGCCGGGACGTTGCGCAGGTCGTAGCCGGCCTTGGGGATGAGGTCGTTCTCCAGGCCCTTCTCGGTGCCGAGGCAGGTGACGCGGATGTGGGGATCGTGCCGCCGCAGGCAGTCGGCGTAGGCCAGGAGCGGGTAAATGTGGCCGCCGGTGCCGCCGCCGGCGAGGACGACCGATCGAAGCTGAGGCAACGTCATGTCTTTCTGGTCGAAGGGACGGATTCGGAGTCGGATTCCGATCGGGGCGCGGGCGGCAGGGGGGCCCACAGCAAGCGTACGAGACGTGAGGGGTTGCGGGCCCGCAGCGCCTGGGCGGCGTCGGGTTCGGCACGCGCGAACCCGGCGAGCATCCCGATGGCCGCGAGCACGACGACGAGCGCGGTGCCGCCGTCGGAGATGAACGGCAGCGGGACGCCGGTCATGGGGATGAGGCCCAGGACCCCGCCGATGTTGATGAACGCCTGGCCGGCGAGCCAGATGGTGACGCCCGCGGCGACCAGGGCGCGGAACGGGTCGTCGGAGCGGCGGGCGATGCGAAAGCCCGTGTAGACCAGGACGCCGAAGAGCGCCAGGATCACCAGGCAGCCGACGACGCCGAGCTCCTCGGCGATGAGCGCGAAGATGAAGTCGTTGTGGCCGTTGGGGAGCCATTCCCACTTCTGGCGGCTCTCGCCGAGGCCGACGCCGAACCAGCCGCCGTCGGCGATCGCGTAGTAGCCTTGGATGGCCTGGTAGCCCCAGGTGTCGGCGTAGTCCTCGGGGCGCGAGAACGAGAGGATGCGCTCCATCCGGTAGCCCTCGAAGACGATGAGCAGCCCCGACCCGACCAGGGCGGTGCCGAGCAGGACGCCGAGGATGCGCAGCGGCACGCCCGAGGCCCACAGCAGGCCGATGAACATCGCCACGATGATGAGCATCGTGCCCAGGTCGGCGTAGCCGATGATGATCATCAACAGTCCGGCGATGGGGAACATCGGGATCGCCAGGTCCCGCCAGGAGGCGATGCGCGGGCCCAGGCGCACGAGCGAGTCCGCGGCCCACAGCAGGAGCGCGAACTTGGCGATCTCGGCGGGCTGGAACTGCACCGGGCCCAGGTGGATCCACAGCTGGTCGGACGCGATGCCCGAGGAGCCGTCGCCGGACCCGCCCCGGGACTCCACGATCGACATGACGACCAGGACCAGGCCGAGCAGGATCGACACGACCAGGAGCGGGCGCGAGATGGCCCGGTAGGTGCGCGAGGGCAGGCGCTGGGCGACCCAGAAGCAGATCAGGCCGACGACGGCCCACAGGATCTGCTGGAGGATGACCGCGTACGGGTCGCCGGTGGCTTCGTAGGACTCGACCATGGTGGCGGAGAAGACCATCACCAGGCCGATGGTGAGCAGGAGTCCCGCGGAGGAGAGCAGCAGGTAGTACGAGGCGAGCGGCCGGTCGAGCAGGCCGCGCAGCAACTCGGTGAACCCGCTCCTCACTCGGCCTCCCCCACCAGTGCCCTCGCGGCGGCGGCGAACGCGTTCCCGCGGTGGGCGTAGGAGTCGAACATGTCGTACGAGGCCGCGGCCGGGGACAGGAGCACCGTGTCCCCCGGCCGGGCGAAGCCCGCGGCGCGGGCGGCGACGTCGGTCATCACCGCATCGTCGCCGCCGTCGAGCACGACCACCGGGAGGTCCGGGGCGTGTCGCGCCAGCGCGTCGGCGAGCTGGGCCCGGTCCTGTCCGATGAGGACCGCGGCGCGCATCTTGGTGGCGAACCGGGCGGCGAGCCCGTCGACGTCGACGCCTTTGAGCTGGCCGCCGGCGACCCACACGATGGAGTCGTAGGCGGCGAGCGCGGCGGCGGCGGCGTGCGGGTTGGTGGCCTTGGAGTCGTCGACCCAGGTGACCTCGCCCGCTCGGAGGATCGTGACGTTGCGGTGGGGCTCGGGCGTGTAGTCGCGGATGGCCTCGCCGATGTCGCGGTGCGCGACGCCGGCCTGGCGGGCGAGCGCGGCGGCCGCGAGGGCGTTGGCGACGTTGTGCCAGCCGGCGGGGCGCACGTCGCCGACCGAGCAGATCTGGACGGGCGCGTCGCCGGTGTAGTCGACGAGGAAGCCGAGGGCCACGCCGAACTGGCCGGGCTCGGGCTGGTTCAGGGTGAAGCCGATGACCTCGGCGTCGGTGCGCTTGGCGAGGGCGACCACGGCCGGGTCGTCGAGGTTGACCACGGCGCGGCCGCCGCGCCACACGGCGGCCTTGGCCTCGGCGTAGGCGTCGAAGCCGCCGTGCCAGTCGAGGTGGTCGGGGGCGAGGTTGAGCACGGCCCCCGCGGTGGGTGCGAGCGTCGAGGACCAGTGGAGCTGGTAGCTGGAGAGTTCGACGCTGATGACGTCGTAGGGCCCGTTGGCGGCGTGCACGAGCGGGACGCCGATGTTGCCGAGTGCGGCGGTGCGCAGTCCGGCGGTCTGGAGGATCTCGGCGAGCATCGTCGTGGTGGTGGTCTTGCCGTTGGTGCCGGTGACGGCGAGCCAGCGGGCCGCGCCGGGCTCGCGCAGGCGCCAGGCGAGTTCGGGTTCGGAGAACGCCTCGAGTCCGGCCTCGCGCGCCGCGACCGCGATCGGGTGGTGCGGCGGGAAGCCGGGCGACAGGACGACCTGGTCGACGCCTTCGAGGAGGGCGGGGTCGAACGCGTCGGCGACGACGCAGGTCGCGCCGCGCTCGGCGAGGGACCGGAGCCGCTCGGAGTCGGCGCGGTCGTAGACGGTGACGTGCGCGCCGCGATCGAGGAGGACCTCGGCGCAGGCGGTCCCGGCGACGCGGGCTCCGGCCACGAGGACGCGGTCGGCGATGCCCCGCCCCTCGCCTCCCGCGGCCGCGGTGGTGCCTGTGCTCATCGGCTACCCCGCGATCCGCAGGAAGTCGGCGAAGAAGAAGCCGAGCGCGATGGCGACGCCGATGCCGGCGATGATCCAGAAGCGGACCACGATGGTCACCTCGGACCAGCCCGCGAGTTCGAAGTGGTGCTGGATGGGCGACATGCGGAAGACCCGTCTGCCGGTGAGTTTGAACGAGGTCACCTGGATCATGACGCTGGCGGTGGTGATGACGAACAGGGCGCCGATGATCGGCAGCAGCAGGATCGTCTTGGAGGCGATGGCGAGTCCGGCGATGAGCGCGCCGAGGCTGAGCGATCCGGAGTCGCCCATGAAGATCTGCGCGGGCGAGGTGTTCCACCACAGGAAGCCGAACATGGCCCCGGCGGCGGCGCCGGCGATGAGCGCGATCTCGAGCGGGTCGCGGACGTCGTAGCAGAGGTTGTCGGCGGGCTGGGCGCCGCCGCACCAGTGGCGGTACTCCCAGAAGCCGATGATGATGAACGCCACGAAGCCCATCATGGCGGCGCCGGTGGCGAGGCCGTCGAGGCCGTCGGTGAGGTTGACGCCGTTGGCGGTCGCGTTGACCAGCAGGACGATGAGGACGACCATGCCGATGTTGGTGACGTTGAGCCACTCGATGTCGCGGGTGAAGGAGATGAAGGGGGTGGCGACGGTCTCGGAGATCTCGTCGGTGTCGATCGAGCCGGTGTAGTAGACGGCGACGATGCCGAACAGGGTCGCGGCGATGGTGAGGCCGAGGACCTTGGCGCGGCCGGAGATGCCTCCGGAGTGCTTGCGGCGGATCTTGAGCCAGTCGTCGATGAAGCCCACGAACCCGCACGTGACGAACAGTCCGATGAGGACGATGCCGGTGGCGGTGAAGCCGGTCGGGCGGTTGAGGACGAGCCCGTCCACCCTCTCGGGCAGGGCCATGAGGACCAGGTGGCCGCTGACGTACGCGAGCACGGTGGTGAAGATGAAGACGACGCCGCCCATGGTGGGGGTGCCGGCCTTGGCGAGGTGGGTCTGGGGCCCGTCGGAGCGGATGGGCTGTCCGGCCTTGAGGCGGCGGAACAGCTTGGCCGCGAGGGGCGTCAGCGCCATGGTGAGCGCGAACGCCACGAACGCGGCGACGATGACTGCTCTCACTGGTCGGTTTCCTCCTTGGCGCGCAGGTGGTCGGCGACGTCCCAGGTCCGGTATCGGGAGCCTTTCACCAGGACGGCGTCGCCGGGGCGCAGCCGGTTTTCGAGCAGCTCGATGGCCGCGGCTTGATCGGGGACATGGGTGGCGGTGACGCCGTCGGCACCGTCGAGGATGGGCTCGGTGCCGTCGCCGATGGCGATGACCTCGTCGATCCCGGCTTCGGCGGCCTGTTCGCCGACGCGGCGGTGGCAGGTCTCGCTCAGCTCTTCGAGGTCGGCCATGAGTCCGAGGACGGCGATGCGCCGGCCCCGGGTGGGCAGTAGTCCGAGGGCGCGGACGGCCGCGCCCGTCGAGGCGGGGTTGGCGTTGTAGGAGTCGTCGATGACGACGGTGCCGTCGGGACGGGTGAAGACGTCCATGCGGCGCATCGATTTGCGGTCGGCCGCCGAGAGTCCGGCGGCGATCGCGTCGGGGCCCGCGCCGAGCCGCCACATCACGGCGGCCGCGGCGAGCGCGTTGTTGACCTGGTGGGCGCCCCACAGGCCCAGCTCCACCCGGGCGTGCCCGTCGGGGGTGCGCAGGGTGAAGGCGTGGCGGCCGTCGCGCGCGTCGACGTCGGCCGCGGTGATGTCGGCGGGGTTCTGGACCCCGAAAGTGAGGACCTGGGCGCGGGTGCGCCCGGCCATGGCGGCGACGCGCGGGTCGTCGGCGTTGAGGACGGCCGTGCCCTCGGGGCCGAGGAAGCGCGGCAGTTCGGACTTGGCCTCGGCGGTGGTCTCGATGGAGCCGAAGCCGTCGAGGTGGGAGATGCCGACGTTGAGGACCGCGCCGATCGAGGGCGGCGCGATCGCGCACAGCTCGGTGATGTGGCCCAGCCCGCGGGCGGCGAGTTCGAGCACGAGGTACTTCGTGTCCGGCGCCACCCGGCACACCGTGTACGGGTGGCCGAGTTCGTTGTTGAAGTTGCCCTCCGTGGCGACCGTGGGGCCGAGGCCGGCGCACAGCTGGCCGATGAGGTCCTTCGTGGAGGTCTTGCCGTTGGAGCCGGTGACGCCGATGATCCTCGCGTCCGTGGCGGCGGCGATGTGCTTGGCGAGCTTGGTGAGCGCGGCCATCGCGTCGTCCACATAGATCGCCGGCGAGGCGATGGTCCGGGTCGCGATCGTCGCCAGCGCGCCCTGCGCGCGGGCCTGCGCCGCGAAGTCGTGGCCGTCGACCTTGTCGCCGGGGAGGGCGAGGAAGAGGCCGCCGGGCCCGGCCTTGCGGGAGTCGAACTCGACGTCGCCGGTGGCGACCGCTTCGGGGTCGGCGGTCTCGCTGAGCTTGCCGTCGACGGCGGACGCGATCTGGGCCAGGCTCATCGGGATCACGCGGCGGACTCCTCCTGTTGTGCGGTAAAGCGGGTTCGGGACTATCACGCTTCAAGGTCATGGACCGGTTTCACCCAGCCGGCGTCGCGGAGCGCATTCGCCAGGAGGACGCGGTCGTCGCTGGCGACGGGGCCCGCGGCGGTCTCGGTGACGGTCTCGTGGCCTTTGCCGAGGAGGGCGATGGCGTCACCCGGGGCGGCCAGGGCGGCGGCCTCCCGCACGGCGGGTTCCCGTCCCGGGATATTACGGCAGGGCACGCCCTGTACCGCGGCGGCCACCTCGTCCCTGATGCGCGCGGGGTCCTCGGTGCGCGGGTTGTCGTCGGTGACGATGACCAGGTCGGCGGCCCGTGCGGCCGCCGCGCCCATGAGGGCGCGCTTGGAGCGGTCGCGGTCGCCGCCGGCGCCGAGGACCGCGATGACCCTGCCGGGGGTGGACTCGCGGAGGGCTTCGAGGACGGCGGTGATCGCCTCGGGCTTGTGGGCGTAGTCGACGACGCCGAGCACGGGGGCGTCGCCGGAGACGAGTTCCATGCGGCCGGGCACGCCGGTGCAGGAGGCGACGCCGTCGAGGGCGGTCCGGGTGTCGAGGCCGACCGCTTCGAGGAGGGCGACGGCGAGCACGGCGTTGGCGACGTTGTGGCGCCCGGGCATGTTGACCCGGCCCTCGCCGCCGCCGTTGGGGCCGGTGAGGTGGAAGGCCTGGGTGAAGCCCTCCCCGCTGATGCCGTCGGCGTAGTAGTCGGCGGTGGGGTCGGCGAGGGAGAAGGAGCGGTTGACGCCGTCGGCGAGGACGGCGACGCGCGGGTCGTCGACGTTGAGGACCTCGGTCTTGGCGCGGCCGTCGAACAGGCGGGCCTTCGCGGCGAAGTAGTCGTCGAGGTCGGCGTGGAAGTCGAGGTGGTCGGTGCCGAACATGGTGAAGCCGGCGGCGCGGAAGCGGCAGCCCTCGACGCGGCCGAGGGCGAGCGCGTGGCTGGAGACCTCCATGACGACCTCGGTGACGCCGCGTTCGACCGCGAGGGCGAGCAGCGCCTGGAGCTCGGGGGCCTCGGGGGTGGTGCGCTCGGACTTGATCGCCTCGCCGGCGATGCGGGTCTCGACCGTGCCGATGATGCCGGTGGTGCGCCCGGCGTGGGCGAGGGCGGCCTCGACCAGGTAGGCCGTGGAGGTCTTGCCGTTGGTGCCGGTGATGCCGATGAGGTTGAGGTGCTCGGAGGGGCGGCCCCAGACGCGGGCGGCGATCTCGCCGGTGAGCGAGCGCGGGTCCTCGGCCACGAGGACGGGCAGGAGGTCGCCGGCGAGGGCCGCGCCGCGGGCGTCGGTGAGGAGGGCGACCGCGCCGCGTTCGGCGGCCTGGGCCGTGAATTCGGCGCCGTGCCGCTTGGCGCCGGGCAGGGCCGCGAAGAGGTCGCCGGGTTCGACGGCGCCGGCGGCGAGGCTCACCCCGGTGACGGTGAACGCCCTGCCCCTGGCCGCGGGGAGGAGGTCGGCGAGGCCGTCGACTCGGTAGGGGACGGTCGTCTCAGGACGCGGAAAGCTCGGCACGGCCTGACCCTACACCGGCACCGACGGTCCGCAGGCTGTACACCGGAGGGGCGCACCGAAAGCGTTTACGCGCCCGCTTCCCCGGGTCCGTCGCCGATCGGATGGCGGTCGTGCTCGTCGAGGTTGTCCGACCACGTGCCCAGGAGCTTGTCCAGCTCGGCGGCCTGGTCGCAGTTGATCGCGTCGAGGAACAGCTCGCGGACCAGGGACAGGATGCACGGCGCGGCCTGCTCCAGGCGTTCGAGCCCGGGATCGGTGAGCTTGACCCAGACGCCGCGGTTGTCCTTGTCGCACTTGAACCGTTCGACCAGGCCCAGTTCGGAGAGCTTGTTGACCTGGTAGGTGACGGCGCTCTTGGCGGTGACGATGCTGTCGGCGAGGTCGCTCATGCGCATCGACCGGTCCTCGGCGTCGGCCAGGCGCACCAGGATCTCGTACTGCGTGTGCGTGATGCCGTGCCGCTCCTGGAGCCGCCGGTCGATCTGGTGCTCCAGCCGGTGGGTGACCTGGAGGAAGCGGGTCCAGACGGCGTTCACGTCCGGAGCGAGCCAGCGGCTCTCGAAGTCGCCCGCGCCCATGCTCGCCCTCCTCTTCCTCTGCAATACCAGCATTCGCGGCTGGTTCGAATTCGAACAATCCTACCAGCCGGTACGCCTCCGCACGGGCCGCGAGTTAGCGACGCCATAGCACCGCGAGAGAACGCGTCACATGATGACTACCTGCGGTTATAACGAAAGGCCCGGCGTCGGTCGAAGAATCCTTCCGTTCTAGGCTGTACGCCGACCTCCCGTCCCCTCGGCTCCGAGCTACCGAAGGACTCTCAAGCCTTGAACGCCGGTACATCCGCACCTCGCCCCGCGCGGCACTTCGCCAGCGGCGCCAAGCGCGTGCTGACCCTGCCCGTCGTGGCGCTCGCGGCGGTGGTCCTCCTGGTCGCCCCCGCGTCGCAGTCCACCGCGCAGGAGGAGGGCGGCTCCGACTCCCTGAGCCAGGCGATCGAGGACTACCTGAACGCGCAGGACGAGCTGGCCTCGCTCGAGCAGCAGCAGGAGGACCTCGAGCAGGAGCTGGTCGACTCCGAGGCCGAGGTGGTCGAACTCCAGGCCGAGATCGAGGAGTACGCGTTCGTCGCGTCCACGACCTCCGACTACCAGTCGACGGCGGCGCTGCTGGCCTCGGGCGACCCCCAGGACGCCATCAGCGCGATGACGATGCTCCAGTTCCTCGGCGAGTCCCGGGTCGACCGGCTCAACACCCTCATCACCCGCCTCGCCGAGATCGAGGCGACCCGCGAGACCCTCGCCGACAACATCGAGGAGCAGGAGGACGTCGCCGCCGAGATGCAGGACGCCCGCGACGAGGCCGCCCGCGAGCTCGCGGCCTCCGGCGGCGACGCCGCCGACGGCCCGACCGCCTCCGACGCCCCCGCGGCCGAGCCGTACGAGGGCGGCGACGGCGGCTGCACCGAGGACGACCCGACCCCCGCCGACGGGTGCCTCACCCCGCGCACCCTCCACGCCCTGGAGCAGGCCCAGATCGCCGGGTTCACCCGGTTCGTCTCCTGCTACCGCCCGTCCGGCTCCGGCGAGCACCCCAAGGGCCGGGCCTGCGACTTCTCCTCCGAGCCCGGCGGCTTCGGCGGCGACGCCGGAGGCGAGGACTACGACTACGGGCAGAACCTCGCCGCCTGGTTCATCGAGAACTCCGACGCGCTGGGCGTGAAGTACGTCATCTGGTACCGCCAGATCTGGTTCCCCGGGAACGGATGGAGCTCCTATTCCGGCTCCTATGGCGACCCGTCCTCCGACCACACCAACCACGTGCACCTGAGCATGCGCTGACCTGCGGTCCTGCTGCAGGGCCGCGGAACTCACAGGTGCGAAGAGGACGGCCCCTCGACGGCCCTGTGTAACGTGGGTCCATGACCGTCGCACGATCCTCTCTCACCCGCCGCGGCGCCTTCGCGGCCGCGGGCTCAGCCGCCGTGGTCGGCTTCGCGGCCGCGTGCACGAAGGACTCCGGGACCATCTCGGAAGAAGAAGGCGGCGGCGAATCCGAAGCCCCCCAGAGCGCCGCGAAAGTGACCATAACGCCCGCCGACGGCGCGACCGACGCCACCGCGGCCGCCGAGATCGCCTGGACCGTCGAGGCCGGCGAGTTCACCGAGTTCGCGCTCACCGACGCCGCGGGCGCCGCGGTCGAGGGCGCCATGCACCCGGACGGGACCACCTGGGTCCCGTCGGCCCCGCTGGAGTGGGAGGGCACCTACACCGCGACGGTGAAGGCCGCCGACGAGGCGGGCATCGAGGCCGTGGCGACCTCGACGTTCACCACGATCGCCTCCCCGGGGAACCGGGTGGGCATCGAGAACTACCTGCCGGGGAACGACTCCACCGTGGGCCAGGGCGCGATCCTCGCGTTCCGCTTCAACGACTACGAGATCCCCGAGGACCTGCGCGCCTCGGTCGAGCGGCGCCTGTTCGTCACCGCCGAACCGGAGCAGGAAGGCTCCTGGCACTGGATCACCGGGCGCGCCCTGGAGTACCGGCCCAAGGAGTACTGGCAGCCGAACACGCAGGTCACGGTCCGGCTCGGCCTCGGCGGCCTCGACATCGGCGACGGCCGCTACGGCGAGTTCGACCAGGACGCGTCCTTCGCGATCGACGCCGAGGCGCGGTTGCTGGAGGCCGACAACGACACCAAGCAGATGCGGGCGTACCTGGACGGCTCGATCGTCCAGACCATCCCGATCTCCCTGGGCTCGGACGAGCCGATCGACGGCAACGACGCCCGCTCGTTCTCGGGCACGATGACCGTCATGAGCCGCGAGGAGGAGTCGACGTTCGTCTCCGACCTCTACGACTACGAGACCGACGTCAAGTGGGCGATGCGCCTGACGTTCTCGGGCCAGTTCATCCACGGCGCGCCGTGGGCGGCCGACCGGCTCGGGAACTCGAACGGGTCCCACGGCTGCATCAACGTCTCCGACGAGATGGGCGAGTGGCTCTACAACTTCGTGCGCTGGGGCGACCCGGTGGTCGTCGCGAACACCGGCATCGACGTGCCGCAGGGCGACGGCTTCACCGCCTGGAGCCTGGACTGGGACACGTTCAAATCCGGTTCGTACCTGAGCGCATAGGCGGACGGGAAAGGCCCGGCAGATCCTGCCGGGCCCTGCCGCATGTCAGGTCTCAGACCCGCTCGTCGTCGCGGACCTTCGGGTCGGCGGCCTGCGGGTGCTCCTCGAGGATGCGCCGGTGCGCCCAGCGCTCCACGAAGAACGAGGCGACCGGCACGGTCCCGCCGAGCATGAGGCCGACCGTCTGGGGCCAGAACCTCCAGCCGGCCTGCTGGGCGAGGTGGAAGGCGAGCACCAGGTAGACCATGTAGCACAGGCCGTGGATCGGGCTGATGACCGAGACCATGGTGTCGTTGCCGCCGAAGTACTTGAGCGGCATCGCGACGAACATGAGCAGGATCAGGAACGTGCCGACGATCCAGGCGACGATCCGGAAGCGTTTCAGAGCGGCGTTCAAGCGTGGCTCCCATGTGCGGGCCGGTCCAACGGCGTGCGGGTCTCGGCCTCGCGGGCCTGGAGAATGGCGGTTTCGAACGGCGAGGTCACCGGCGGCGGCGCGGGCCTGCCGCGGGGCTGCTCGCCCTCGGGGCGGTCCTTGGCCAGTTCGAGGCGCATCTGCCGGATCCACAGCACCAGCGTGAAGATCGCGAACACCGGCCATTCGAAGGCGTAGCCCCAGCTGATGGCGTTGCCGCCCTGGGCGCGCGAGAGCTGCCACCAACCGAGCAGCCCGAAGGCGACCGTCAGCACCACCGCGAAGCAGTGGAGGACGATCCAGGGGGGCGTCAGCAACCGTCGCACGGAACCCAGACTAGGGTGACCGACCCGATGTTGCCGCCGGGGGGCCGTCCGTGGTGACATAGGCCGGTGACTCAGGACCTTCCGCTTTCCGGCGCCGTCAAGCCGTACCCCGAACCCGACGCCGCCGACGTCCGCGAGCTGCTGCTCGACTGGTGCGGCGCCGAACCGGAGGACGCCGACGA
This sequence comes from Glycomyces harbinensis, assembly GCF_900101745.1. GTDB lineage: Bacteria > Actinomycetota > Actinomycetes > Mycobacteriales > Micromonosporaceae > Glycomyces > Glycomyces harbinensis. The sequence goes on from NZ_FNAD01000002.1 coordinate 254,890, forward strand.
CGCCGTCAAGGGGCTCGCCGCGCTCGACCCCCTCTCGCGCGAGCTCGCCGACCGGCTCTACCAGTCGATCGCCGCGGACATGGGCGGGCGCAAGTGGCTGGCATGGCCCAAGGCCACCGAGCCGCACCCGCTGCTGGGCCTGTATCCGCTGCTCGCGAGCGTGCCGGACATGCTGGCGTTCCACCAGGGCCGGGGCGTCGAGGAGGACCTGTCGCGTCGCGTCCTGGCCGACGTCGGCGAGAAGCTGCGGCTCAACCGGCGCCTCTACGGCCGGGCCGGACTCGACGTCGCGAACTGGTTCACCGGGCACGTGCGCGGCGTGCTCTACCAGCTGGGGCGGCTCCAGTTCTGCGTCGAGGGCGCGGGACCGAAGCCGTTCGTGGGCATGCACATCCGCGGCGAAGGCGGGCCGCTCACCCTCGACGCCGTGCGCGACTCGGTCGAATGGGCGCTGGAGTTCTTCCCGGCGGTCTTCCCCGACCGCTATTCGGGGCCCGAGGACCTGGTGTTCAAGTGCGATTCCTGGCTGCTGGACCCGCAGCTGCGCGACTGGCTGCCGGAGCGCTCGAACATCCCCGGCTTCGGCGCCCTGTTCGACCTCGAGGGACCCGGCGACCCGAAGGGCGCCCGGAACAGCTTGTGGCGCTTCGTCTTCGCGCGCACCGATGACACTCCGGTCGAGAAGCTGCCGCGGGACAACACGCTCCAGCGCGCGGTCCTGGCCGGCATCGAGTCCGACGTGCCCTGGCGCAACCGGTCGGGGCGCCTGAACCTCGCGAGGCTCGGACTCTAGGCCGATGCGACGGCGGCCGCCCCGAACCGGGGCGGCCGCCGTCGTCGTTCACTCCCCCGCGCGCGCCCGCCGCCAGGCCTCGCTCGCGACGTAGTGGTTGTCGTACCTGCTTGCGGAGGCCGGGATCTCGGCCGGATCGGCCTCGCCTGCGGCCACGCGCTCGAGGAGGCGGTAGTAGTCGAAGCGGTCGGCGGCCGGGGCGAAGACCGCGAGGACGTCGGCGTCGGAGCCGGGCGCGGCGCCGAAGGCGTGCGGGAGCCCGGCGGGAATCGACACGAAGTCCCCGGCCTCCAGGACGACGACCTCGTCGCCGGTGAGGACTTGGAGCCGCCCGGAGATGACGAACAGCGATTCGCTGGCGCCGGTGTGGAAGTGCGAGGGGGCGCCGTCGCCGCCGTCCGGGAAGGTGGACCGGGTGACCGAGAGGGCCCCGCCGGTGGCGGAGGAGTCGGCCAGCAGCGTCATGACCGACCGCTGGGCGTGGGCGAGCTTCTCGGCGGTGGCGCCCCGGGTGACGACGGGTGCGGCGGCGGTGGTGCTCATGGCGTGTTCCTCCTGCTCGGCTCCGGCCCTCGCCGGAACTCATATCTAGATATTACATGTCTAGATAAGGAGGCGCAACACCGGTTCGACGTGTCGAATCCCATGCCAGGTCCGGTTTCGACACCGACGCCTCGAAGACGAACCAGGATGGATACCATCGAGATTATGAAGATCAGCGAAGGCGTCGAATGGGCCGCGCACTGCTGCCTGCTCCTGGACTGGATGGGCGAGGACGGGCCGGTCTCGACGGCCCGGCTCGCCGCCGGGTACGGGCTCCCGGCCGCCTATCTGAACAAGCAGCTCCAGCCGCTCGTCAAGGCCGGCATCCTCACCTCGACGGCGGGCAAGAAGGGCGGCTTCCGCCTGGCCCGGCCGCTCGGGGAGGTCACCTTGATGGACGTGCTCGCCGCGATCGAGGGTCCCGCGGAGGCGTTCCAGTGCGCCGAGATCAGGCAGAACGGCGTGTGGGCCGACCTGCCCGCGTCCGCCTTCCGGGCTCCGTGCGCGATCGACGCGGCGATGCGCGGCGCCGAGCTCGAGTGGCGCCGGGCCCTCGCGGCCCGGACCCTCGCGTCGATCCAGTCCGACGCCGAGCTCCAGGCGCCGGGACTGCGCACGCAAGTCCGGGAGTGGTACGCCCGCCCAAGGCAATAGGCTGTCCTCATGCGCATCGTCATCGCCGGTTCGAGCGGGTACCTCGGCGCCGCACTCATGGACGCCCTCGAGGGCCACGACATCGTGCGGCTGGTCAGGCACCGGCCCGATGAGGAGAACGAGATCCGCTGGGACCCTTACCAGGGCGAGCTCGACCCGCAGATCCTCGACGGCGTGGACGTGGTGGTGAACCTGTGCGGGGCCTCGATCGGCGGGCAGCGCTGGAACGAGGCGTACAAGCAGCGCCTGCGCACCTCGCGGGTCGTCCCGACGACCGTGCTCGCGACGGCGGTGGCGCGGGCGGGCGTGCCGACGCTGGTCAACGCGTCCGCCATGGGCTGGTACGGCGACCGCGCCGACGTCGAGGTGGACGAGTCGTTCCCGGCGGCCGCGGACTTCCTCGGGCAGCTGTGCCTGGCCTGGGAGAACGCGACCGCGCCGGCGGCGGAGGCCGGCGCGCGGGTCGTCAAGCTGCGCACGGGCCATGTGCTCGGCCCCGGAAGCGTGCTGCTGGCGCGGCTCGCGCCCGCGTGGCAGTGGTTCCTCGGCGGGCGGTTCGGGAACGGGCGGCAGTACCTGTCGTGGATCTCGTTGCGGGACTGGGTCGGTGCGGCCGTCGCGGTCATCGAGGGCGACGCGTCGGGCCCGGTGAACATGGTCGGCCCGAAGTCGGTGCGCAACAAGGACTTCGCGAAGGCGCTGGGTGCGGCGGTGCACCGTCCGGCGCCGTGGCCGATCCCGGGCTGGGCGGTGAAGATCGTCGCGGGCGAGGCCGCGGTGGAGATGCTGCGCGGCGCGAACATCCGCCCGAAGGCGTTGCAGGACATGGGCTATCAGTACCAGGACGAGACGGTCTTCGAAGCGATCCGCACCGCGATCCCCCCGCGCTGAACCGCGCGACGAGCGCTCACGAGGCCTCGATACGGGCCGAGGAGCGGTGCCGCTCCGGACCACCCGCCGCCGACGCCGGACCGGGGCGATAGCGGCGCGGCTTTACACTGGGTGGCCCCGCCCTCGGAGGACCGCCCATGCTGACACCGCCTTCCATCCCCCTGCCTCCCGACCTGCTCCATCACAAGCCGGGGACCGTCACCGCCGCCCAGGTGATGCTCTGGCTCCAGTTCTCGTTCCTCATCTGCTGCGGCACCGGCGGCGGCCTGACGGCGCTGTTCTGGTCCTCGGCCGTCGACTTCTCCGACTTCGAGTTCACGGAGGACTTCTCCCAGGGGGTCGAAGACCTCGCCGCGGTCGTCACCGTGGTCATCGCGGCCACGATCGCCACCGTGATCCTCTTCGGGATCCTCGCGGTGAAGATCGGCGCCGGGCGCCGCTGGGCGCAGGTGACCACGATCGCGGTCATGCTGCTGGCCTTCGTAGTCGGGTTCCTCGGGCTCTACACGGGTTTCGAGGCGAGCGGGGAGGCCGGGGCGCCGGTGGACGGCACGCGGCTGCTCTGGACGCTGCTCGGACTGGCGATGCCGCTGGTGACGCTCCTGTGCCTGTTCACCGGGTCGGCGAACCAGTGGTTCCGCCAGAAGGGCCGCGATCCCCTCAGGACGCTGCCGCCTCAGCCGCCGTACGCGGCGTACCGCTGAGCGCGGCCCCGAGCGCGGCGATGTTGTCCCCCACCGCGTCCGGGTCGCCGAGTCCTTCGACGAGGAGGAGCTGGCGTGCCACGCCGGTGCGCTCGGCGGAGGCGGCGAGCCGTTCGGCCACGTGGGCGGCGGTGCCGACGGCGTGGCGCCCGATCATCCAGTCCACATAGGCCGCGTGGTCGCGCTGGGTGCGGCCCGGCTTGAGGCTGACGTACTGGCCGACGCCGCGGGTGAGGAGCTCGGTGAGCGAGGCGCGCAGCCGGCCGACCGCGGCGGGCCCGTCGGCGATCTGCGCCAGGTGGGTCGAGACGTGTTCGGCCCCTTGGGGATCGTGGCCGCCCGCCTCCGCCTCCCGACGCCACGCGGTGAGGAGGGCGAGGTGGTCCTCGTCCTCGGCGTGCATGCCCAGCAGGAGCGGCAGGCCGAGGCGGCCGGCGAGCCGGGCGGTGTCCGGGCTGGTGGCGGCGACCCACACCGGGGCGCCGGCGCCGGGCGGCATGACGCGCACGGGCAGGATGTCGAAGAACTCGCCGGTGTGGGCGACTTCGGGCTCGCCCGACAGCCAGCGCGTCAGCAGTTCGAGGCCCTCCTCGAAGCCGCGTTCGTAGCGGTCGAGGCCGGAGCCGAAGACGTCGAGGTCGATCCAGGGCCCGCCGCGTCCGACGCCGAGGCGGAAGCGGCCGGGGGCGAGCGCGTCCAATGTGGCCGCCTCTTCGCCGAGGGCGACGGGGTGGCGGTTGGAGAGCACCGCGACGGCGGTGCCGATCTGGATGCGGGTCGTGGCGGCCAGGAGGTGGGCGGCCATGAGGGTCGCGGAGGGGTTGGCGCCGTAGTCGATGAAGTGGTGCTCGGCGACCCAGGCGCCGTCCAGGCCGGCGGCTTCGGCCCCGCGCGCGTAGGAGACGACTCGGCGGAGCGACTCCGCCGGTGCGGCACCGGGGAACACTCCGCCGAGCAGGAACACGTCGTGTGCACTCATGCACACACTCTATTGGTTCGCGCTAGTGGCGCAACATCTCCGCGACGAGGAACGCGAGCTCGAGCGACTGCTGCGTGTTCAGGCGCGGGTCGCAGGCGGTCTCGTAGCGGTCCGAGAGCTGGTCGTCGCGGATCTCCTGGGCGCCGCCGACGCATTCGGTGACGTCCTCGCCGGTGAGTTCGATGTGGATGCCGCCGGGGTGGGTCCCGGTCTGGCGGTGCACCTCGAAGAAGCCGAGGACCTCGTCGACGACCTGGTCGAACGCGCGGGTCTTGTATCCCGAGGCGGCCTCGTAGGTGTTGCCGTGCATGGGGTCGCACTGCCACACCACTTTGCATCCGGCGGCCTGGACCTTCTCGATGATGGGCGGCAGGACGGTGCGGACGTTCTTGTGGCCCATGCGGGTGATGATGACGAGCTTGCCGGGGATGTTCTCCGGGTTGAGCTTCTGGCACATCTCGACGACCCACTCGGGCGTGGCGGTCGGGCCGATCTTGCAGCCGACCGGGTTGGCCACGCGGGAGAGGAAGTCGATGTGGGCGCCGCCGAGCTGGCGGGTGCGCTCGCCGTTCCAGACCATGTGCCCCGACAGGGCGTAGGCCTTGCCGTCGAAGATGCGGGTGAGCGCCCGGTCGTATTCGATGGCGAGCATCTCGTGGGAGGCGAAGACCTCCGCCGTGTGCAGGTTCTCCGACTCGACGCCGCAGGCGGCCATGAAGCGGACGGCGCGGTCGATCTCGCGTCCGATCGCCTCGTACCGCTCCCCGGCCGGGGAGGTGCGGACGAAGTCCTTGTTCCAGTCGTGGACGGCCATGAGGTCGGCGAGGCCGCCGCGCAGGTAGGCGCGGAGCATGTTCATGGACGCGGCCGAGTTGGCGTAGGCGCGGATCATCCGCTGCGGGTCGCAGACCCGGGCCTCCTCGGTCGCTTCGAGGGAGTTGAACATGTCGCCGCGGTAGACGGGCAGGCCGAGCGAGTCGGTTGCGGCCGAGCGCGGCTTGGAGTACTGGCCGGCGACGCGGCCGACCTTGACGACCGGGAGCGAGGCGCCGTAGGTGAGCACGACCGCCATCTGGAGGAGCGTGCGCATGTTGGCGAGCACGTGGTGCTCGGTGTTGTCGATGAACGTCTCGGCGCAGTCGCCGCCCTGCATGAGGAAGGCGCGGCCTTCGCAGACCTCTGCGAGCCGCTCGCGCAGGTGGTCGACCTCGTAGGGGGCGACGATCGGCGGGACGGCGGCGAGCACGCCGGTGACGTCCTCGACCTCGGCGTAGTCGGGCCACGGGGGGACCTGCTCTCGGGGCAGGTCCCGCCAGGCGTCGAGCTGATAGCGCTCGGCTTCGTCCTCGTCGGCGACGACGGGGACGAGTCCAGGGTTTCGCAGATCATGCCATTGGCGGTTCACGCGCATATCGTACGCGGGCGTTTCGACCGGGCACCACGCTGATTTCGCCGTCTCAAGGGGTGAACCCTCCCACGTGGATCGACCGGTGCGCCGCGAGCGGCGGCGGAGGGTCACGTCCCGCTGTCGCGAGTGTCACGTCGCCCGCCTCGCACACGCGGCCGGGACCGGCGCGACACATCGGGACGATCGCAGACATCCCACCTTTGGGGCCGCGTCTAGTCTGGCCGGGTGCGCAAGACGACGATTGAAGACTGGCTGACCGACCTCGCCTCCGAGCTTCCCGCGCCCGGCGGCGGAGCGGCGGCGGGGGTCAACGCGGCGATGGGCGCGGCCCTGGTGTCGATGGTGTGCAACCTGACCATCGGGAAGCCGAAGTTCGCCGAACACGAGACCGTGATGCGGGAGGCGCTGGCCGAGGCCGAGAGGCTCCGGCTGGAGGCGCTCCAGCTCGCGGAGGACGACGCCGAGGCGTTCTCGGGGGTGGTGGCGGCCTACAAGCTGCCGAAGTCCTCGGACGAGGAGAAGGCGGCGCGGACCGCCGCGATCCAGGCGGGCCTGGTCGAGGCCGCGGCGGTGCCGCTGGCCGTGGCGAAGGTCGCGGCCCAGGTCATCCGGCTGTCGGGGCGAGTGCTGGAGGGGTCGAACCCGAACGTGCTCTCCGACGTGGCCGTGGCGGCGTCGGCGGCGAAGTCGGCCCTGGAGTCGGCGGCGCTGAACGTGGACATCAACCTCGTCTCGATCAAGGACCCGGCCGAGCGCGAGCGGCTCGCGAGCAGTTTGAACGAGGCGCTCCAGTCGAAGGTCCAGGCCGAGGCGATCATGCAGGCAGTGGCGAAGAGGATTCGGGCATGAGTGACATCGACGGGCGCGCGGTCGCGAAGGCGCTGCGCGCGGAGGTCGCCGCGGAGGCGGAGCGGCTGCGCGGCGAGGGCGTCGTGCCCCGGCTGGCGGTCGTGGTGCCGACCGACGACGAGGGCACGGCCTGGTACGTGCGCTCGATCAAGAAGGCCGCCGAGAAGGAAGGCGTCGACTGCCGGATCGAGCACCTGAAGGAGCCCGGCCGGGACGAGATCGTCGCGAAGCTCCAAGAGCTGTCGGCCGACGACTCGGTGCACGGGATCATCTGCCAGACGCCGCTGCCCGAGGGCGTGACGCTCGCCGAGCTGGGCTGGTACATCAGCCCGTACAAGGACATCGACGGGGCGAACCCGGAGAGCCTGGGGCGCCTCGCGCAGGGGCGGCGGACGTGGGCGCCGGCGACGGCGGCCGCTGTCCTGGAGCTGCTCAAGCGCGAGGATGTGGTGCTGGAGGGCGCGCGGGCCGTCGTGGTCGGGCGGTCCACGGTGGTGGGCAAGCCGGCGGCGCTGCTGCTGGTGAACGAGTCGGCGACGGTCACGGTGTGCCATTCGCGCACGAAGGACCTGGCGGCGGTGTGCCGCGAGGCGGACGTGCTGGTCGCGGCCGTGGGCCGCGCGGGCATGATCGGCGCGGACTTCGTGAAGCCGGGCGCGACGGTGATCGACGTGGGCACCAACCCGACCGAGGACGGCGGCCTGGTGGGCGACGTGGACTACGCGGCGGTGTCCGAGGTGGCCGGCAGGCTCACGCCGGTGCCGGGTGGCGTGGGCCCGGTGACGACGGCGCTCCTGCTGCGCCACACCGTGGAAGCGGCGGAATTGTCGAAGACCCACGGCTGAAGCCGAAGCGGCGCAAGAGTTCTCGAGAAGCCGACCGTCCGAAGGGGCGGTCGGCTTCTCCATGCCCGCGGCGGCCGCCGGGGCGCACGCCGAAAACCTCACGGAGCGCTGGGAAAGGACCCCCGGTCTGCCAAGGTACCGGGGGAACCTGAAGCGGAGCTGAAGCGGCAGGCGGTTCAGCGCACGGCGAACGGCCGATCCGGGTTCGGGCCCCCGGTTCTCGAAGGCGCCCGAAGGCCGGCCGCGGGCCCGGTACCCGCGTAAACATCGCTCGAGTGGCGGATTCCCGACAGACAGGAGCGACGCGGAGACGTAGCGTTAAGTCTTCCCTCGCAAAGGAGGTCACGAATGACACGTCGTCTCGCCTTCGTAGCGACCGTCGCCGCGATGATCGTCTCGGTCTCGAGTCCGGCGATGGCGTTCCAGCACGACCGGGTCCAGAATCCGCTGGTGCACTGGGCACTCGACATCGCAGTCCTCGCCATCGTGGTCGCGCCCATCTGGACGGCGCTGCTGTGGGGCCGGGCCAGCAGCAGATGGCTTCTCGTGGCGCTGATCTGCATCGTGCAGGTGCCGGTGGCGATCCTGGGGTTCTCGCCCGAGGCGTCGGCGCTGTTCGCGGGCAGCGGGCTGTTCTTCGGGCTCGCGGTCACGATCGCGGCGATCTGGCACACGCGCCGGGTGACCCGGTTGGAGCGCGTCCGCGAGCGGGCGGCCGTGCCCCGGTAGGGCGGGCGCCGCGGCGCCGAATGGCAGGGTCCTGTGCAGGAAGGATGCGGCCGAAAGGGTCTCACGGTATGAGGAACCGGCGGGCGAGGCTTCCGGAGCCGAGCTCGAATCCGAGGGCGCGGTCGCCGTCGAGCAGCAGCCGCAGTTCGGGGCAGCCCTGGAAGGGGCCGTCGTACGCACCGGTCGCGGGGTCGCGGTAGGCGTGCCATGAGCAGTGGGCTTCGCCGACCCAACCCCAGGCGCGGTGGGTCTCGGCCCCGCCGAAGCGGTACACGCCGACGCTGAGCAGCCGGTCGCCGACCGGCCGCCGGTAGAAGTCGGCGTCGAGCCCCATGACGGGGACGTCGTCGAAGTCGATGTCCGGCAGGGTCTTGTGAAACGCGAAGTCGGTGAGATGCGGGATCTCGCCGGTCTTCTCGGAAGGATCAGTCTCTGCGAAAGCCACGGGCACGCCAGGTCTAACGACCGGGCGTGCCCGTGGTTGCGCTCTGTCCGTGCTTTATGGCCGGTGCCGCTTCAGCTCCGCTTCAGGTTCCCCCGGCTGGCGTTGAAAACCGGGGGGCCTCCCCCGGGCTCCGGCCGTGCTTTCGGCGTGCGCTAGACGCCGAAGAAGACCTCGGCGTCGGCGTAGCGCTCGACCGGAACGGTCTTGAGCTCGTCGGTGCCCTCGTGGATCGGGATGCGCACGACGTCGGTGCCCTGGATCGCCATCATCTTGCCGAAGTCGCCCTCGTTGACGGCCTTGGCGGCCTCCAGGCCGAGGCGGGTGGCGAGCACCCGGTCGAACGCGGTCGGGGTGCCGCCGCGCTGGAGGTGGCCGAGGATGATCGCGCGCGTCTCGATCTCGGCGCGCTCCTTGATCTGCGCCGCGACCCAGTCGCCGACGCCGCCGAGCTTGACGTGACCGAACGCGTCGACCTCGCCGTCCTTGAGGACCATGCCCTCCTGGGCGTGCGCGCCCTCGGAGACGGCCACGATCGTGGCCTTGCCCGCGTCCTTGCGCTCCTTGACGAAGTTAGCGACCTTCTCGATGTCGAAGGCGACCTCGGGGATGAGGGTCACGTTCGCGCCGCCGGCGATGCCCGCGTGGAGGGTCATCCAGCCGGCGTGGCGGCCCATGATCTCCACGACGATGCAGCGGTCGTGCGAGTCGGCGGTCGTCCACAGCCGGTCGATCGCCTCGGTGGCGATGTTCACGGCGGTGTCGAAGCCGAACGTGTAGTCGGTGCCGGAGAGGTCGTTGTCGATCGTCTTCGGCACGCCGACGCAGTTGACGCCGTCGGCGGTCAGCTTCGTCGCGACGCCGAGGGTGTCCTCGCCGCCGATCGCGATGAGCGCGTCCACGCCCAGCGCGGCCATGTTCTTCTTGATGGCCTCGACGCCGCCCTCGATCTTGTAAGGGTTGGTCCGCGAGGAGTGGAGGATGGTGCCGCCCTGGTCGAGGATGTTCTCGACCGAGTCCCAGTCCAGGGGCTGGGTGATGCCCTCGATGGGGCCCCTCCAGCCGTAGCGGAAGCCCACGAACTCGTGGCCGTATTCCTTGCTGCCCTTGCGGACCGCGGCACGGATGACTGCGTTGAGACCGGGGCAGTCACCGCCGCCGGTGAGCACGCCAATGCGCATGCGTCTAACTCCCTAGAGTGAGGACTGTTAACTGGGCGGCCTCATTGCCGAAACACCGCCCAGCCTATATCGGGGCCCCGTGCCGCAGAGCTGGGGTTCGAGGGGGCGTCAGCGGTGGGATTCGGCCGCGGCGCCGGCGGCGCGGCCGCTGCGGACCGCCTCGAGGGCCTTCCAGCGGGCGAGGTTGAGCTTCGCGTCGGTGAGGGCGTCGTGCATGTCGGCGTCGGGGGTCACCGGCAGCTCGGGGCGGCCCAGGTCCTCCCAGCGCTGACGCAGGTCCTTGGTCATGCGGGGCAGCGCGCGCGGCAGCTCGGGCATGGTGCCCCACAGCTGCGCGAGGACCACGTGGTCGTAGGCGCCGATCCAGGCCCACAGCTCGATCCGCTCCCCCGGGTGCGATCCGGTCTTCCGGCGCACCGGCTCGACGAGGAACTCGTAGAGGTCGTCGCGGATCGTCGCGCGGTCCTTCCACAGGGAGCTGGCCGGGGCGGGGAGCTTGTCGAGGACGTTGCGCCGCACCCAGTCGATCGCCCGGGAGGGGTCGAACTCGGTCGACACGGCGTAGTACTCGCGGCCGCGTTCGTCCACGACGGCGATCGAGACCAGCTCGATCGTGCGCCCGTCCTCGATGAACTCGCAGTCGTAGAAGTATCGGTACGCCACGCATCGGCCTTTCGTATGATCACGGGCGGTCTGTTCGGCCCTTCTTGGCCGGCCCCCGTATGTCGCCGGACTGGAGTCGACGCTACGCCATACGATCAGGCGGCCAGAATCTGACCTCGCAATCTGCACATGAGAATCTCGATACCGGACAATCGACGCGAAAGCACGTAGACTCGATCGTACACTCGGCCGACCGACAAGTGCACCGTCTGGACATACGACCCAACGGAGCGTGAAGTTTCCGACACCGAGCCCTGTACAACGACGAAAAAGACAGCGATCATCGGAGGGAACCCGCGGACCCGGGACCCACCGAAGGGGGAGAACTATGGGTGTCAGCCCATCTGAAGACCCGCTTACAGGCGTCGCCATGTTCGCCGGCCTCGACCCGCAGGCACGGCGGCAGATCGCGGGGGTGGCGGTACAGCGCCACTACCGGCGTGGGCACCTCCTGTTCTTCGAGGGCGAGCCGGGCGAGTCGCTCATCATGATCCGCTCGGGCGCCGTCAGCGTCTTCAGGACCGCCGCCACCGGCGAGCGGGCCATGCTCCACGTCGCGCGCGCCCCCGAGGTCCTCGGCGAGGTCTCCCTCCTGGACGGATCGCCCCGGTCGGCCAGCGCGGAGGCCCTGGAGGACACGTCGGCGCTGGCGCTGGCGCGGTCGTCGTTCCTCGAACTGGTCCACGGGAATCCGAAGATGCTCGACGCGGTGCTGCGGTCGATGGGCATGATCGTGCGGCGGTTGACCGAGCAGTCCTCCGACCACGTGTTCCTGGACCTGCCGGGCCGGGTGGCGAAGACGCTCGTGCGCCTCGCCGAGCAGCACTCCTCCCCGATGACGACGATCGAGTTGAACCAGACGCAGCTGGCGGAGATGGCCGGGGGGTCGCGCCAGAGCGTGAACCAGGCGATAGGGATCTTCGCGAACCGGGGCTGGCTGCGCACGGAGGGCCGCAAGATCGTGGTGGTGGACCTGCCGGCGCTGCGGCGCCGGGCGGGCTTCGGCGGCCCCGAATGAGTAAGGTGCGCTAGCCTTCCGCGCCGCGCTCTTTGACCTTCGCGGCGTACTCGTCGACGTAGTCCTGGCCGGACAGCTCCCGGAGGGCGTCCATGACCTCGTCGGTGACGGCGCGTTCGATGAACCGGTCGCCGATGAGGGGCCGGTAGCGGTTGAAGTCCAGCGGGGGCCCGAACTTGATCTTGACGCGGCCGATGCGCGGGATGCGCTTGCCGATCGGCTGGAGCTCACCGGTGTTGAGCATCGCGACGGGCACGACCGGGGAGCCGGTCTGGAGCGCGAGGCGCGCGACGCCGGTCTTGCCGCGGTAGAGGCGGCCGTCGGGCGAGCGGGTGCCCTCGGGGTAGATGCCGAAGAGGCGCCCTTCGGAGAGGACGCGCTTGCCGGTGTCGAGGGAGGCGCTGGCGGCGTCGCCGCCGGCGCGGTCGACGGGGATGGCGCCGACGGCGTTCATGAACCTGCGCACGAACCAGCCTTTGAAGCCGGTGCCGGTGAAGTACTCCTCTTTCGCGATGAACGTGACCCGCCGCTTGACGACCAGGGGCATGAAGAAGGAGTCGGTCACGGCGAGGTGGTTGGAGGCCAGGATCGCCGGGCCGCCTTCGGGCACGTGTTCGAGCCCTTCGACCTGCGGACGCCATACGGCCCACAGCAGCGACCCCAATGTCGCCTTCAACACCCAGTAGAGCACGCGCTCAAGCGTATAGGCACCGGTCAATCCGGCCCACGGCGCGCCCGCCGGGGCGCCCTCGCGGTGGCGGAGGCCGTCCGCCGCGTGCGAGAATGGGCAAGCGGCGCGAAAGGGGACCGCCCCTGCCGATTCCGCGCCCCGTCAACCATCTATCCGGGAGGCGACGTGACGATCGATTCCGAGGAGTTCACGTTCGACCTCGGTTCCGACGCGAAGGCGACCATGGTGCTGTGCCACGGGTTCACTTCGGATCCGGCGAGCATGCGCCCGTGGGGCGAGCATCTGCGCGACGCGGGTTTCAACGTGATCGCGCCGCTGCTGCCCGGCCACGGCGACACCTGGCAGGTGCTGGCGAAAGCGAACTGGCAGCAGTGGTACGCGCGGCTGGAGGCGGCGCTGGACGAGGCGCTGGCGCTCGGGCGGCCGGTGTTCGCGGGCGGCCTGTCGATGGGCGGGTCGCTGTGCCTGCGGCTGGCGGAGCAGCGCGGCGGGGACCTGGCCGGGCTGGTGCTGGTGAATCCGGCGATCTTCGACTCGACGCCGCAGGGCTTCCTGGCGCCGGTGCTGCGGTACGTGATGCCGAGTGTGGCCGCGATCGGCTCCGACTTGAACAAGCCGGACGTGCGCGAGAAGACGACCGCGCGCACTCCGGTGGCCGCGTACGCGTCGCTGCGCCAGTTGTGGAAGGTGACGCGTCCGGAGCTGGCGCGGGTGACGGTGCCGCTGCGGATCTTCACGAGCGCGGAGGACCACGTGGTCAATCCGCGCAACTCCGCGGTGGTGCGGGCGGGCGTGCGGTCCAAGGACGTCGTGGCGACGGTGCTGCCGCGCAGCTTCCATGTGGCGACGCTCGACTACGACGCCGAGACGATCTTCTCCGGGAGCGCCGAGTTCATGGAGCGGCAGGTGGCCAAGACCCGAGGCGTTCATGACTGAGCGCAGCGACGAGCAGGAGAGCAGCGGCGAGCCGGAGAACATTCCGGGCGAGGGCGCGGGCGAGCTGCGTCCCGAGGATGTGGACCGGCGCTTCAACGAGCTGGTGCGGGGCCTGGACGATCCCGGTGCGGACCTGTCGAAGGGCGGTGACGCCGAGGAGTTCGCGGCCGATGCCGCGCCGGCGGCGCCCGCGGACCCCGACGAGGAGCCGACGCTCCTGGAGTTGTGGGACGCGGAGCTCCCCGATGACGACGAGGACGACTACGTGCCGCCCGAGCCGCCGCCGCTGCTGTGGCCGAGCCTGCAGGCGGTGGGCGGGATACTGCTCATCATCGGCGGGATCGCGCTGCTGGTGAACCCTTCGATCGCGCCGCTGGGGCAGAACCCGGGCCGCCTGGTCGGTTTCATCGGGTTCCTGCTGGGCGTGTGGCTGCTCATCAGCCGCCTGCGCCCGGACAAGGACGCGGACGACACCGACGACGGCGCCGTTGTCTGAGGCGGTGTCCCGATGCGGGCCCTGCGGCGTGCGCCGGGCCGGTCACTTCTTGGGCGCCAGCCAGGACAGGATCGCGTCGAGCAGGCCTTCGGCCGCGGCGCCCTTGAACACCTCGTCCGGGGAGCCCGCGAAGGTCAGCGGTGCGACACCGTAGGCGTCGGTGACCGCCTGGGCCTCTTTCGACTGCGCCTCCGACTCGCTCACCACGAGCAGCACCGGCGGGCCGCCGACCGGTTTCGGCGGCTGCTTCGGGAACTGGCGCGGCGACACGAGCACCAGGCCCGCCGCCGGGTAGCGCCCGGCGGCCAGCGCCGCCCAGGACGCGCCTTCGCGGTGTCCGATGAAGACGGCCTGGCGGGGCACGGTGACGGCCGCCTGGACCAGGTCGTGCGCGCGGGCCTCGACGCCGCCCTCGGCGGCGGGGGTGCCGCCCTGGCCGCGGACGCTCACCGCGCCGGCGTACCGGCCGGATGCGGCGATCCGCTTGAGCCACAAGGCGTTGAACGCCGCGGCCCCGGCGGGGTCGCCGGTGCAGCACAGGACCGGGCTCGCTTCGGGGTCGTCCTTGATCTCGAGGTCGAAGAGGTCGGCGGGTTCGAGGAACGCGAACTCGCGCGCGACGGGGGCCGGGGCGGGGGTGCGGGCGCGTCGGACCCAGGCGGAGAGGCTCATTTGGCGGGCTCCTGTTCGAGGGTGTCGATGATGCGGCCCAGGCTGGCGAGGTACGCCTCGGCGTCGACGGCGAGCTGGTGGCGCGGGGAGGCGCCGGAGGGCTCGATCTCGTACTGGCCGGATTCGGAGACGACCTGGCGGCGGAAGTTCGCGGCGCGCTCGGGGTCGCCCTTGCGGACGTGCAGCCAGTGGGCGATGGCGTGGGTCTGCCAGTGGACGATCGGCAGGACGCCCACGCCGGGTTCGACGAGCCCGGCGACGGCGAGGGTCTCCAGGCGCGGGGAGAACATGCGCGCCAGGAGCTTCGGGTAGGGCGAGTCGCCGTCGACGCCGAGGAGTCCGGGCGGGGCGCAGGTGATCTTGGGCCGGTAGCCGGTGGCGAGGACGACCAGGTCGGGGCGCATCTCGGTGCCGTCGGCGAAGGACACGTCGTAGCCGTCGAAGCGGGCGACCTCGCCGCGGCGCCGGATGGAGCCGTCGCCGACGTGTTCGAGGTAGCGGCCGTTGCGGACGGGCTCCTCGCCGGTGGGGCCGTGGTCGGGCACGTCGATGCCCATGCGCGCGGCGAGCCGGCCGGGTCCTTTGAGGATTCGGTCGGTGAGGAAGCGGCGCAGGAACTTCGGGCGGGAGCCCAGACGCGCGAGGGCGTAGTCGGCGGGTTCGCCGCCGAGGTACTTGGGCAGGTGCCAGGAGTCGCGGCGCACGGAGTGGACGCAGCCGGCGGCGTTGACGGCCGCCTCGCAGGCGATGTCGACCCCGGAGTTGCCGCCGCCGACGACCAGGACCTGCTTGCCGCGCAGGCGGGACGCGTCCTTGAGCTGCGAGGAGTGCAGCACGGTGCCGCGGTACTGGTCCTGCCCGGGGTAGGCGGGGAGGTTCGGGGCCCAGTGGTGGCCGGTGGCGATGATGACGGCGGCGTAGCGCAGCCGCCTGGCGGCGTTCCCGGCGGCGGGCTTGACGATCACCTCGAAGCGCGAGCCCTCGACCGGTTCGATGGTGGAGATCTCCGAGCCGTACCAGATGTGCTCGGAGAGCCCGAAGTGCTTGGCGTACGCGGTCAGATAGGTGAGCATCTGCGCCGCGGAGGGGTAGTCGGGCCAGTCGTCGGGCATGGGGAAGTCGGGGATCTCGGTCTGGGACCGGGAGGTGACGAGGTGGGTGTTGGGGTAGAGGGGGCTGTGCTGGTTCTGGGGGTTCCACAGGCCGCCGAGCACGGTGTCGCGCTCGTAGCAGTCCACTTCGAAGCCGTTCTCGCGGAGGTTCTTGACCGCGATGAGGCCGGATGCTCCGGCGCCGATGACGCAGACGGCCTCGCCGCGGTCGTAGGCGGCTTGGGAGGAGTACTCCTGCAAGGGACGGTCTCCTTCAGTGGGCGTTCGCTCTTGTGCCGGACGGCGCCTCCGCGGGGGACGGCGCGCGGGCGGGGATGGGCTCGCGTGCCGCGCGTCGGTCCGGAGGGCGCCGAAAGACTGAGAGCAGATTACCGTGAGCGGGCCTCGTACTTTCGGGGGAGGTAGGCTGCGCCCGTGCTCTTCGAGCTGTGGAAACATCCCCGCCCCGAGGCCCCGGTCTTCCGGCGGGAAGGCCAGGTGGTGGTCGCTTCGCACCATATCGCCCGGCGGGTGCTGGCCGACCGGGAGCGGTTCTCGGCCGCGAACGCCCTCGACGCGGTCGCCCCGATCCCCGCCGCGGCGCTGCGGGAGCTGACGCGGCACCGGTTCCGGCTCCCGGCGACGCTGGCCAACAACGACACCGCGACCCACGGGCACATGCGCGAGCGCTTCGGGGAGGTCTTCGCGCCCGCGAGAGTGGAGGCGCTGCGACCGTGGCTCCAGGGCCTCGCCCGCCGGACCGCGGCCGGCGTCGCGTGGCGGCTGCGCGCGGGCGAGACGGTGGACCTGGACGCGGCGGTCGCCTCCGAGATCCCCCTGGCGGCGCTGGCGCGCCTGCTGGAACTGGACGTCGCGGCGACCGGCGAGGTCAAGCGCTTCTCAAGGGCCGCACTGGAACTGTTCTGGGGCGACCCGTCGCCCGAACGCCAGCTGGAGCTGGCGCGGATCGTGGGCCCGTTCCATGCGCTGCTGCGGGACTGGTCGCGCGGGGCGACCGGAGTGCGGCGGGAGATCCTGGACGAGCACGGCGAGGACGCGGCCACGGCGGCGCTGTTCTTCCTGCTCGTGGCGGGCCAGGAGACGACCTCGCAGTTCCTGACGCTGCTGCTGCACCGCCTGGTCGAGGAGCCCGAACTCGTGCGGTCCGCCCCGGCCGCGGTGGTCGAGGAGGGCCTGCGGCTGCTGCCGCCGATCACCTCGTGGAGGCGGGTCGCCTTGCAGGACACCGAACTGGGCGGCGTCGCCGTCCGGGAGGGCGACTCGGTCCTGGTGTGGCTGGCCGCGGCGGGCACGGACGAGGACGTCGCCGCATGCCCGATGCGGATGGTCCCCGGACAGCGCGGATCGCGCCGGCACCTCGCCTTCGGCGCCGGGGCCCACCGCTGCCTGGGCAGCCAGCTGACGCGGATGGAGGCCGAGGTGGTCGTCGCCGAACTGGCGCCGCTCCTCCCCCGCTGCGAGACGGTGCGGGCCCCGGTGAGCGACCCGAACCTCTCCTTCAGGATGCCGAGCCCGCTCCTGGTCCGCCTGCGCTGAGGGCGTCAAAATGCGTTGCGGTGCGGCAGAAGCGCCTGCGAGGCTGCGGGGATGCGCGAAACCCTGCACTTCCGCCAGCGGGCCTCGGCCTACGTCCTGCGCCGGCGCCCGGACCGGCCCGATGCCGAGGTGCTGGTGATGCTGCACCGCGACGTGCCGGAGGCGGGGGTGCAGCTCCCGGGGGGCGGGGCGCACGCGGACGAGACCGTCGGCGAGGCCGCGGTCCGGGAGGCGGTGGAGGAGACCGGGGTGCGGGGGCTGGTCTTCGGAGAGGTACTGGGCAACAAGCTCATGCGCGGCGCCGCGTACGCCGAGGGGCACCAGGTGACGACCTACAGCTGGCTGCGGACCGACGAGGCCAGGGACGCCTGGGACCACATCGTGGTCAGCGCCGACGAGGACGACGGCCTGCGCGTGCGCTGCGAGTTCCGCCCGGTCGGACAGGCGGGGATCGACTGGGGCATGGACCTGTTCCTCCCGCAGGCGGCGGCCCGTTTCGCGGCGGCCTTCCGGGCTCCGGTCGGCTGAGGAGCGCAGCCCTCCATCGCCGGACGCGGGCCGGGCGGCGCGGCGGCTCGGACCGGACACCGCGTCGAGGATCGCGAGTGCGATGCGGGCGCCGGGGGTAGGGGCGCCCGCATCGCACTGATTTGGCCCTATTGGACCAGATCGATGCCAAATGTAGCGGAGCCCGTCAACACCCGGTCACGGGCGCGGCGCGGCCCTATGCGGGGTCTGCGATGCCGCCGTCGAGGTCGAACCACTCGGCGGACGCGAGGCGGAAGGCCTCGGGGGCGAGGGCGGCGGCCCCGTCGGGGATCCAGCCCAGTCGCGGACCGGGCAGGTCCTTGAGGTTCTCGAACTCGGCCAGGCCGGGCCGGTAGGGCCAGGCGCCGAGGACGACGGCGGCGTCCACGCCGCGCCGCGACAGCGCCTCGAGCGTCAGCGCGGTGTGGTTGAGGGTGCCGAGCCCGGCGCGGGTGACCACGACGGCGGGGCAGCCGAGTTCGGCGGCGAGATCGCGGGCGGTCCAGCCGCCTTCGCCCAGTTGGACGAGGAGCCCGCCGGCGCCCTCGAGGAGCACGACCTCGGACACGGCCGCGAGGACCGTCTCGGCGACGTCGGCGAGCTTCAGCAGCGGCAGGCCGCTGCGGCGCGCGGCGGTGAAGGGCGCCAACGGGTCCGGGTAGGCGGCGAGGGCTCTGGCCGGGGCTCCGGAGAGGCGGGTGACCTCGGCGGCGTCGTCGTCGTCCCCGGTCTGGGCGATCTTGAGGACCTCGACGCTGCGGCCCTGGCGCATGAGGTGGGCCGCCAGCGCGGCGGTGGCGACGGTCTTGCCGACGCCGGTGTCGGTGCCGGTCACCAGGACCGGGCCTTCGAAGGCGATCACGGTGTCAACCTCTCCGTCGTCGGCGGGGCGGCGCGGGGCGACCGCGCCGGAGGGTCGGTGCGGCGCGGTCCTCGCGGTGCGGCGTCGCTCATGAGGCGGCGATTCGGCGGGTCGCGGCGACGACGTCGACTGCCCGCGCGTAGTCCTCGGCCGGGACGCCGGTGTTGACGGTGAGGCGCAGGCGCGAGCGGTGGTCGGGTGTGGACGGGGGGCGGAAGCACCCGACCGCGATGCCCTGTTCGGTGCAGCGTTCGGCCCAGGCGGTGGCGGCGCGGGCGTCGCCGGCGGGCGGGGAGAGGACGCCGGCCGCGGGTGCGGGCATGTCGAGCGCGGCGGCGGCGAGTGCGGCGCGGCGGGCGAGTTCGGTTCGGGCGCTGTCGGATTCGCGGGCGATGGCGAGTGCGGTGCGGGCGCCGGCGATGACGGCGGGGGGCGGGGCGGTGTCGAAGATGAAGGTGCGGCCGGTGTCGTGGAGGTGGCGGCGCAGGACCGCGGGTCCGGCGATGGCGCCGCCGGCGGCGCCGAGGGCTTTGGAGAGCGTCGCGGTGATGACGATGCCGGGGTCGCCGGCGAGTCCGGCGGCGGCGACGCCTCCGGCGCCCTGCGGGCCGATGGTGCCGATCGCGTGGGCTTCGTCGACCAGGAGGAGCGCGCCGTGCGCGCTGGTGAGGGCGTGGAGGTCGCGCAGCGGGGCGGCGTCGCCGAGGACGGAGTAGACCGATTCGACGGCGACCAGTCCCGGTCTCAGGGTCTGGAGTTGCCGTTCGAGGTCGTCGAGGTCGTTGTGCGCGAAGGTGGCCGAGCGGCCTCCGGCGAGGCGGGCGGCGTCGTGGAGGGAGGCGTGCGCGTGGGCGTCGAGCAGGACCGGGCCGGGGAGGGCGGCGAGGGCGCCGAGGTTGGCGAGGTAGCCGGAGGAGTACAGGACGGCGGTCTCGGCGCCGGTGTGGGCGGCGAACTCGGTTTCGAAGGCCTCGTGGTGGCCGGTGGTGCCGCGCACGAGGCGCGAGCCCCCCGCGCCGAGGCCGTGTTCGGCGAGGGCCGCGGCGGCCGCGGCGAGCACGTCGGGGTGCCGGGACAGGCCGAGATAGTCGTTGCCGGCCAGGTCGACCGCGGTGGCGCGGGGCCGCGCGGTGCGGGTGAGCCCGGCCCTGCCACGCAGGTCGGCCTTGCGGGACAGGCGGTCCCAGAGGGCGTGGGACGGCGCGTCGAGGCGGGCCTTCGCGGCGTCGGCGCTCACCCGAGCACCTCGTCGACGGCGGCGTCGAGGGCGCTCACGAGGAGGTCGGTCTCGTCGTCGCCGAGGGTCAGCGGCGGCATGAGGACCACGGTGTCGCCGAGGGGCCGCAGCCATACGCCGCGTTCGCGTGCGGCCCGGCAGACCTCGAATCCGGTGCGTTCGCCGACCGCGGCGACCTCGACGCCGATCATGGTGCCGAGGCGGCGGACCTCGAGCACGCCCGGTTTGGCGGCGACCGGTTCGAGGAGCTTCCCGAGCCGCTCCCCCAGCCGGGCGGCCTGCCCGATGACGTTCTGCTCGCCCATGACGCGCAGGTTCGCCAGCGCGGCGGCGCAGCACAGCGGGTTCGCGGTGTAGGTGTGGCCGTGGAAGAACGTGCGCGGCGCGGTGTCGCCGGGCCGGGCCAGGAAGGCGTCGTAGACGTGTTCGGCCGCAAGCACCGCCGACAGGGGCAGGTAGCCGCCGGTGATGCCCTTCCCGCAGGTGAGGAGGTCGGGGACGATCCCGGCGTGCTCGGCGGCCCACATCTTCCCGGTGCGGCCGAAGCCGGTGGCGACCTCGTCGAAGATCAGGAGGGCGCCGTAGGCGTCGGCGAGTTCGCGGGCGGCGACGAGGTAGGCGGCGTCGTGGTCGAACATGCCGGCGGCGCCCTGCATCATGGGCTCGACGATGATCGCGCAGACCTGGTCGCCGTCGCGGCGCATGGCGGCCTGGAGTTCGGCGATGGCGACGGCGCCGCGGTGCCTGCCGTTGGCGCGGTCGCCGGGCGAGGCGACGCCGATGGTGTCGAGCAGCAGGGGCTTGTAGGCGTCGTGGAAGAGCCGGTGTCCGCCGACGGCGACGGCGCCGAGGGTGTCGCCGTGGTAGGCGTGCTCGAGGCGCACGAACTTGGGCCGGGAGCGGCCGGTCTGGGTGGAGTACTGGTAGGCGATCTTGAGCGCGGCCTCGACGGCGGAGGAGCCGTCGCCGGCGTAGAAGACCCTGGTGAGGTCGGGTCCGGTGCCCTTGGGGGCGAGGGCGATGAGCGCCTCGGAGAGTTCGATGCCGGGGGTGTGGGTGGTGCCGAGGAAGGTCGAGTGGTCGAGCCTGGCGAGCTGCGCGGTGATGGCGGCGTCGATGTCGGGGTGGCCGTGGCCGAGGGTGGTGGTCCACAGTGATGAGACGCCGTCGAGGTAGCGGCGGCCGTCGACGTCGATGAGCCAGGGGCCCTCGGCGCGGTCGACGACGACGGGGTCGTCGCCGGTCCAGGTGGCGTGCTGGGTGAAGGGGTGCCATACGGCGGCCGCGTCGCGGGCGATCCATTCGGCGCTGGTGGACATCGCACGGCTCCTTAGAGGTTTCCCATAAGAACTCTTGGAGGATATCGTCAGAGCGGTGCGGTCGGGAACCGGCCCGAGGATCGGCGCGGACGGGTCCGCCTCGACCACTGTTATCGTTCCGAGGCCGCCTCCGACCGGGCGAAACGGAAGGCATACGCTTTTCCCGGCCGCCCGCCGAACGGTTTGGCCGCCGAGTCCGGACCCATCGCCTCCGTCCGGGTTTTTGCACTTTGAACACAGTGGGACGCTTGACAACCTTCTGCGTCAGCGGCAGACTGGTGACACTTGCGGCAATCGCGGAGGATTGTCACTTACCGCCCCTTCAGGCATCGCTTCCCCAGCGGTGCATGCGGAATGCGGGCCGACGTGCACGGAGCCGGACCACGGCGACCGCCGCGGACGCCTGCGGGCCGAGCATTGGCGCCCACTTGGCAAGGAAGGCCCCGTGTCGAACCAGAACCCCCAGCCGGCGGCGGCCGGTGCCGCCGACGGCGCGGCGCAGGAGGAGGACCGCAAACCGAGATTCTCGGAGGTCTTCGGCGACCGCGAGGCCGCGGCGTTCCTCGGCGCGTACTGCCTCTCCAACATCGGTTCGATGCTCAACCGGGTCGCGGTCACCTACCTCGTCTGGAACCAGACCGGCTCCTCGGCCCTCGCCGCGGCCACCTTCGCGATCAGCTTCGCGCCCTATCTCGGCCTGGCCCAGGTCCTCGGCGCGATCGTGGACCGGTACGCCTACCGCAGCGTGATGATCGTGTGCGACCTGCTGCGCGCCGCGCTCGTCGCCCTGCTGCTGGTCCCGGGCCTGCCGGTCCCGGCGATGATGGTGATCGTCTTCGCCGTCGCCGCGGTCCAGCCCGCCTACAACGCCGCCCGCGTCGCCACCCTCGCCCAGATCCTCACCGGCGACCGCCTCTCGGTCGCGATCGCGCTGACCTTCAGCGCCGGCGCCACCGCCCAGATCATCGGCTACCTCTCCGGCGGCCTGCTCTCGGCCGTCGACCCGCACACGGCCCTCGCGGTCAACGCGGTCCTGTTCGTCGTCAGCGCCGTCGCCATCGTCGGACTGGTCAGGCACCGGCCCTCCGTCAACAAGCGCGAAGAGCGCCGCCACGTGCTCGCCGAGACCGCCGACGGCCTGCGGATGCTGCGCGACAACAAGGTCCTGCGCACGGTCTCGCTCGGCATCTGGGGCCTGTTCGCGCTCACCGCCGTCCCCGAGGGCGTCGCGGTCCTGTGGGCGGCGCACCTCGGCGGCGACGCCCGCACCCAGGGCGTCATCATGGCCGTGGACGCCGTCGGCGCGGTCACCGCCACGCTGCTGTTCACCCGGTTCGTGCGCCCCTCGGTGCGCGACAAGCTCATCCGGCCGCTCGCGTTCCTCGCCCCCGCGGTCCTGGCGGGCGGGCTGCTGGACCCGCCGCTGGCGGGCGTGCTCCTCATCGCCGCCGGCGCGGGCGTCGCGAACATGATCATGGCGCCCATGAACGCCACGCTCGCCCAGTGCATCCCCGACGGCTGGCGCGGGCGCGTCGTCGCCGCCGCGAACTCCGGACTCCAGCTGTCCCAGGGCATCGCGATCGCCGGGGTCGGGCTCGTCGTCGAGTTCGGCGTCCCCGTGCCGTACGTCGTCGGCGTCTGGGGCCTGATCGGATTCGGCTTCCAGTACCTGGTCACGCGCAACTGGCCGACCGCCGCGGAGATCGCGGCGGCCAAGACCGCCGCCGCCCCGGCCGCTCCCGCGACCCCCGCCTGAAGTCCCCCGCGAGGGCGCAGCGCGCCGGCACCTCCAGGGAGTTAGGCTCGCCCTGGCGACCGTCGAGCCCGGGAAGCAACAGGAGCACCAACGTGGAACACGCAAAGACCGTCGAGATGCGCGGACACCTCATCGACCAGGGCGTCTTCGCCCGCGTCATGGATGACGTCCTGGAGTACTCGGGGTCGTACACGATCGACCGCTTCGACGTCGGACGCCACCACACCGACGAGTCCTACGTCCAGCTCACCGTCTCGGCCGAGACCCCCGAGCTGGTCGAGCGGATCGTCATGCGCCTCCAGACCCACGGGGCCAACCCGCTCGAGCCCGGCATCGCCACCCTCAAGCCGGCCGTGCGCGACGGCGTCTTCCCCGAGGACTTCTACTCCACCACCAACTTCGACACCCGGGTCCGCCTCAACGGCGCCTGGATGGACGTCGAGAACTCCGAGATGGACTGCGGCATCATCGTCTCGGAGGACCGCACCCGCGCCTGGACCCTCCCGGTGTCCGACGTCAAGGAGGGCCAGCTGGTCGTCTGCGGCGGCGAGGGCGTCAAGGTCCTCCCGCTGCCCGAGCCCGTGCGCACCGACCCCGAGTCCTCGAACTTCGAGTTCATGAACTCCGGCGTCTCCTCCGAACGGCCGCAGGCGCTCCAGGTCCGCCAGATCGCCGAGAAGATGCGCGAGGTCAAGGCCCGCGGCGAGAAGATCCTGTGGGTCGGCGGCCCCGCCATCGTGCACACCGGCGCCGGCAAGGCCCTCGAAGCGCTCATCAACGACGGCTACGCCGACGTCATCTTCGCCGGGAACGCCCTCGCCGCCCACGACATCGAGTCGAACCTCTTCGGCACCTCCCTGGGCGTCGACCTCGACAAGGGCCACGGCGTGCCCCACGGCCACGAGCACCACATCCGGGCCATCAACAAGATCCGCACCTGCGGCTCCATCGCCGAGGCCGTCGAGCAGGGCGTCCTCAAGGGCGGCATCATGCACGCGATGGTCAAGAACGGCAAGCCGTTCGTGCTCGTCGGCTCCGTCCGCGACGACGGCCCCCTGCCCGACGTCTACACCGACGTCATCGAGGGCCAGCGGGCCATGCGCGCCGAGCTCCCGGGCGTGGGCTTCGCGATCATGGTCGCCACCATGCTCCACTCCATCGCCACCGGCAACCTCCTCCCCGCGACGGTCCCGCTGGTCAGCGTCGACATCAACCCCGCCACGGTCACCAAGCTCGCCGACCGCGGCTCGGCCCAGGCCACCGGCGTCATCACCGACATCGGCCTGTTCTGCGAGCAGCTCGCCGGGGAGCTCGTCGTCGGCTACAAGCGCGACTAGCGCACGGGCGCCAGGGGCGGCCGGGGCGACCCGGCCGCCCTCGCTTTGTCATGAAATAGGTCTGGGCAGCGCTTTCCAAAGCGGGCCGCGCCCGCTATGATCCCCTTACATCGATTCATATCGATATTTAGATTGAATCGTTTCACCGCAGCACACTCCGATAGGAGCACAGCCATGACCCTCACGCCAAGACGGGGACTCCGCCTCCTCGCGGCGACCGCCGGCGCCTTCCTCATGGGAGCCGTCGGCGCCGTCGCACTCCCGCAGATCGGGACCGACGACGCCGCGCACGCCCAGGCCTCTTGCGGCTCCGGCACGCCGCACGCGACCGTCACCGGATCCAGCGGCGCCTACGTCACCAGGGAAGGCAGCACCACCGTCTACTCCGGATCGGACTACCGCGCGGCGGTCCAGGCCGGCGTCGACACCATCTCCAGCGGCCAGCGCGTCGCCGTGATGGCCTCGGGCAACATCGGGGCCAGCACCATCACCATCCAGAGCGGCAAGACCTTCGAGGGCTGCGGCACGATCACCGTGGGCAACCGCTCCGGTCGCGGCGCGATCGAGGCGATCAACACCACCGACGTCAACATCGCGTTCCTCAAGATGAGCGGCAACCCGTACTTCGGGCTGCGGTTCTCGGGGACCAACGGCCTGAAGCTCGGCGACATCGACCTGACGCTCTCGGGCGGCATGGGCATCCGCTTCGACCGGGACGCGGCCTGGAACTACAACGTGACCATGAACGACATCTACGTGTCGGGCGCGGGCAGCCACGCGGTGGAGACCTGGAACATCGACGGGTTCAACATCACCAAGGTGACCGCCCGGAACGTGGGCGAGTCCGGTCTGCTGATCCAGAACTCCCGGAACGGGTGGGTCGGCACCGTCGACGGCAACAACGTCGGGGCCGGGACCGGTTACGCGACCTTCCGCATGGCCAACACCAACGGCCGGCTGTCGAACGGCTCGTACAGCACCAACATCTGGGTCGACAACGTGATCTCCCGAGGGGGCGGGCGCGGGATCTTCTGCGTGTCGCAGTCCGGCGGCGTGGTCATCAAGAACGTCGACCTGGCGAGCAACGGCAACAACTCGGTCTTGATCGAGAACTGCTACAACGTCTCGATCAGGGGCGGGACCGTCAACGGCGGCGGCGAGGTCCGCCTGGCGGCGCGCACGGAGTTCGCGAACAACAAGGACATCTGGATGATCATGACGGTGAACAACACCTCGGTGCGGGAGTCGCCGTGCGGTGAGAACACCAACTGGACGATCTCGGGCAACGCCTCGGTGAACGTGTGCTGACGGGGCGGCACTGAGCGTTGAAGGGCCGGAGCGTTCGCTTCGGCCCTTCGTTCGTCGCTGCCGGGGCCCTAGGGGACGATCTCGCGGTGGCGGGCGAGGTCGGCCGCGCCGATGACGCCGGCCTTGGAGCCGAGCTCGGCGGCGCGGACCTCGGCGACGGGCACCTTGGCCCGGTTGCCGAGGGCCTCTTGGTAGTGCCTGCGGATGGGGTCGAGGAGGAGGTCGCCCGCGTCCACGACGCCGCCGGCGATGAGGATGACGCCGGGGTCGATGAGGTTGACCATGTCGGCGGCGGAGTTGCCGAGGTAGTAGCCGATGGAGTCGAAGGCGGCGAGTGCGATCTCGTCGCCTTGGCGGGCGGCTTCGGTGACCTGGCGGCCGCTGATGGCCTCGGGGTCGCCGCCGGCGAGTTTGAGCAGGACGGCGGCCTTCGCGGGGTGCTCGGCGGCGCCGTCGCGTGCGGCGCGGGTCAGGGCCCGGCCGGAGGCGTACTGCTCGAGGCAGCCGGTGCGCCCGCAGCCGCACGTCCGCCCGTCGGGCATGACGGAGCGGATGTGGCCGATCTCGGCGGCGACGCCGTGGGTGCCGCGGAGGAGGTTGTCCTTGACGACGATGCCGCCGCCGACGCCGGTGCCGATCGTGTAGAGCACCGAGGAGCGGTGCTTCTTGGCTGCGCCGAAGCGGTGCTCGCCCCAGATGGCGACGTTGGCGTCGTTCTCGACCACGACGGGGAGGTCGATGACGGCGGCGACCTTGTCGCGGAGGGGCTCGTCCTTCCAGGACAGGTTGGGGGCCAGCATGACCGTGGACCGGTCCGAGGAGATCCAGCCGGCCGCGCCGATGCCCACGGCTTCGATCTCGCGGCCTTCGCGCAGCTCTTCGACGACTTCCTTGACCGCCTGGATGACGCCGGTGGTGTCGTCCGCCGGGGTGGGGCGCCGGGTCGTTGCGAGGACGTTGCCGTTCTCGTCGACGAGACCGCCGCCGACTTTGGTGCCCCCGATGTCGACTCCGATAGTCAGGCTCACTGCTGTCCCTCCAGCGGTTCACGGAATTGAGGCGTTGGCTGCCACGCGACGCTGCGGGCCACCGACAGACTTTACGGCACGATTAACTCCCGAGGAAATCGGCCGATCCATCCCTCTTGGCGAAGGTAGCACCGGGGCGGGGGTGCGATCGGGCTTAGTTGACAGTGGGCGGCGACGCCGATAGCCAACTTCGTGCCTGCTCGGCTAGGCTGCCGTTAACATCATGGTCCGCCTCACAGTCCCTCTTCCCATAGAAGTTGACCCGCCGGTAACATGAATGTGAGCCACTTTACAAAGCCGTGAACATGGCGTCATGAACGGAGCATTTCCATGCGCGAGTTCGCCGTCCCCCCCGTGGTGACTGTGCCCGACGAAGACAACACCCTCACCGCGCTGTGGGACGCGGCCGACAACCACCCCGCTTCCATTCTCTATATGCGCTCGTTCGACGACGGCGCGACGTGGCAGGACGTCACCGCGCCCGCGTTCCGCGACGAGGTGATCGCCGCCGCGAAGGGCCTGGCCGCCGCGGGCGTGCAGCCCGGCGACCGGGTGGCCCTCATGTCGTCCACGCGCTACGAGTGGACCCTGCTCGACTACGCGATCTGGGCGGCCGGGGCCGTCACGGTCACCATCTACGAGACCTCCTCGGCCGACCAGGCGCGATGGATCCTGGAGGACTCCGGGGCGGTGGCCGCCATCGCGGAGACGCCCGAGATGAAGGACCTCATCGAGGGCCTGGGCACCGCCGTCAAGGACGTGTGGTCGATCGACGGCGGCGGGGTGGACGCGCTGAACGCGCTCGGCGCCGACTCCGGGGTCGACATCGAGGAGCGGCGCACCGCTCGCCGGGCCGACGACCTGGCGACCATCGTCTACACGTCGGGGACCACCGGTCGGCCCAAGGGCTGCATGCTGACCCACCGGAACCTCCTGGCGGACATCCGCAACGTCATCCCCGAGGTGCCGGTCGTGCTCTTCGAGGGCGCGCGGATGCTCATGTTCCTCTCGCTCGCGCACGTCCTGGCGCGGATCCTCCAGATCGCCGGGGTCGAGTCGCGGACGACGATCGCCCACGCCGACCGCTCGAAGCTCACCGCGATCATGCCGGTGGTCAAGCCGACGACCCTGCTGGCGATCCCCCGCGTGTTCGAGAAGGTCTACGCCGGGGCGCACCAGAAGGCCGTGGACGGCGGCAAGGGCCACCTGTTCGAGAAGGCCGCGGTCTGCGCGAAGGAGTACAGCCGCGCGCTCGACAAGCCCGGCGGGCCCGGCCTGGGCCTCAAGCTGCGCCACAAGCTGTGGGACGTGCTCGTCTACGGGAAGATCCGGGCCGCGGTCGGCGGCGCGTGCACCAGCGCCGTCTCCGGCGGCGCGGCGCTCGGCCCCGAGCTGGGCCACTTCTTCCGCGGCGTCGGCATCACCATCTTCGAGGGCTACGGCCTGACCGAGACCTCGCCGGTGCTCTCGCTGAACCTGCCCACGGCCATCAAGGTCGGCTCGATCGGGCGCCCGATCCCGGGCACGGCGCTGCGCGTCGCCGACGACGGCGAGCTGGAGGCCAAGGGCCTCCAGGTCTTCGGCGGGTACTGGAACAACGACGCCGCGACCGCGGAGGTGCTCGACGCCGACGGCTGGTTCTCGACCGGGGACATCGCCGAGATCGACGACGACGGCTACGTGACCATCACCGGGCGCAAGAAGGACATCATCGTCACCGCCGGCGGCAAGAACGTCGCGCCGGGGCCGATGGAGAAGATCATGGACGCCCACCCGCTCATCGCCTACGCGATGGTCGTCGGCGAGGGCCGCCCCTATATCGGGGCGCTCATCTCGGTCGACGGGGACATGCTCCCGGACTGGCTCTCGCGCCGCGGCAAGGACCCGAAGACGGCCATCGCGGACCTCACCGAGGACCCCGAGCTCCTCGCCGAGCTCCAGGTGAAGGTCGACGAGGCGAATGCGACGGTCTCCAAAGCGGAGCAGATCAAGCGTTTCCGGGTCATTCCGGTCGAACTGTCCGAGGACGCCGGAGAAATCACTCCCTCAGTCAAGGTCAAACGGCACGTAGTCATGGAAAAATACTCAAGCGAGATCAACGCGCTTTACGAGAAGGCGCGGGAAGACACGAAGCGATAGCGAGGGTCCATGGGCGAGGAGGCGGTGCTCGAGCGCCAGTGGCGACTGCCCGCCGTCGCGCTGCGGGGCGTGCTGTTCGGGCTCGTCGCCGTCTTCGGATGGGTCGCGGTCGGGCTCGCCGACGCGGCGACCTGGTGCGGCATCCTCGCCCTGGCCGCGCTCCCCGGCGTGGTCCTCCCCCGCCACCGCCTCCTGGCCCCGGCCGGGCGGCTCGCGGAAGTGGCGGTCGTCGTGCTCGGGACGCTCGCCACCGGCGGGCTCCCGGCCTGGATGCTGCCCTACCTGATCGCGCCGTTCGCGACCGCCGCGTTCGACGCCGCGGGACAGCCCGCCGGCGAGGAGGGCCGCTACGCCCGCATGCGGACCTGGGGGCCGCCCGCGCTCGTCGCGGTCGCGGCCGTCGGCCTCATCGCGCAGGCCCCGCGGGTCTCCGGTTACGAGCGCGGCACCTACGTCACGACCGTGGCCGTCGCGCTCGCCTTCGGGCTCGCCTCGGCCGTCGGCGCCTGGTGGCTGCGCCGCTCGCGCACCTCCGACATGCACCACTCGCAGCTGCCGTACGCCGAGGCCGCGGCCCTGCTCACGCAGCTGCGCGTCGTCGCCAGGCAGCTCCCGGGCTCCACCCTCGACCCGGGCGGGATCGCGACCGAGATCGTCGACACCGCCTCGCGCATCCCCGGCGTCGCCCGCGCCGCCGTGCTCTCGGCGGCCTCCGGCAGGCGCCTGGTCGTCCTCGCCCAGCACGCCGACCAGCGCGTCGACTGGGAGACCTCCCCGCAGCTCAACTCGCTCCTGGCCGACGCCTGGGCCGGGCAGAAGCCGCAGGCCGGGCAGGTCCCGCTCTCGCGTTCCACGCAGGGCCCGGTCGCGTCCCTGGTCATCCCGCTCGTCGCCGAGGGCCGCACCGTCGGGCTCGTCGCGATCGAGGCCGACGACCCCGCCGCGTTCGGCCCCGAGACGATCTCCGCCGCCGAGGACCGCACCAAGGGCGCGGCCCTGCGCCTGGAGACCGCGCTCCTGTTCGAGGACGTGCGCTCCATGGCGACCACCGAGGAGCGCCAGCGCCTGGCCCGCGAGATCCACGACGGCATCGCCCAGGAGCTGGCGATGCTCGGCTACGGGATCGACAACGCGATGGCGATCCTGCCGCCCGAGGCCGGGGAGGCCAAGGGCGAGCTGGAGGACCTCAGGAGCGAGGTGACGCGCCTCGTCACCGAGCTGCGCTTCTCCCTGTTCGAGCTGCGCTCGAACGTCGACCGTCAGGGGGGCCTGGCCTCGGCGATCGCGGACTATGCTCGTACTGTGGGCGCTTCCGCCGGGCTCAGGGTGCACCTGTCGCTCGACGAGGGCGGCGCGCGGCTGCCCGCGAGCACCGAAGCCGAGCTCCTGCGGATCGCACAGGAGGCGATCACGAACGCCCGCAAGCACGCGCGGGCGGAGAACCTGTGGGTGACGTGCGAGGTGGACCCGCCGTACACGCGGATCGAGGTGACCGACGACGGTCAGGGGCTCTCCGGCGAAGCGGCCGAGGGGCGCTACGGGCTGGCGATCATGAGCGAGCGGGCCGAGCGGATCCGGGGCTCCCTGGAGATCCGCCCGCACCAGCCGCACGGGACGACCGTGGCGGTCGTACTCAACGCGGGTGCGCGGCCCACCCCACGGGCCGAGGCCCCCCGCCCGGGGTCCGCGGCCTGGGCGGCGGCCGACCGCACTGCGAGAACTGAACAGCCGGCCCGACGGCCCGACCACGGTGGTGGCCGTGGCAGCCAATGAGGAGAGACACGCATGAACGCTGACGCGCTGGAGACGAACGGTCAGACGACGGTCCTGATCGTCGACGACCACGACCTGATCCGCAAGGGCCTCCGGCATGCCTTCGACCGCGACCCCGAGTTCGAGGTGGTGGGCGAGGCCGACACCGCCGCCGACGCCCTGCGGATGGCCTCCTCCCTCATGCCCAGCGTCGTGATCATGGACCTGCGCCTGCCCGACGGGTCGGGTCTGGACGCGACCCGCAAGCTCCGCAAGGCGCACCCGAACATGGGGATCGTGGTGCTGACGATGTACGCCGGCGACGACCAGCTGTTCGGGGCGCTCGACGCGGGCGCCTCGGCGTTCGTGCCGAAGTCGGCCCCCGCGAACGACGTCGTGGCGGCCGCGCGGCACGCGGCGTCGAACCCGACGGCGTTCAGCGCCGCGGACCTGGCCGAGGCGATGCAGCGGCGCCTGACCCCGACGGGCCCGCAGCTGTCCCCCCGCGAGTCGCAGGTGCTCAAGCTCCTCGCCGACGGCCTGTCGGTCGCCGGGATCGCGAAGCAGCTGTACGTCTCGGAGTCGACGGCGAAGACCCATATCTCGAAGCTGTACGAGAAGCTCGGCGCGGGCAACCGCGCGCAGGCCCTCATGACCGCCCTGAAGCTCGGCCTCCTGGAAGCCCCCGACCAGCCCAAGTTCTAGGCCGAGGGTCTAGACCGTCTCCCCGTAGAGCATCCCCCCGAGGCGTCCGGCCTGGCGTTCCCAGGTCCATTCGCTCAGGGCCCATTCGCGACTCGCCGCCCCCAGCCTTCGGGCCAGCGGCGGGTCGGTGAGCACCTGCGCGAGCCGGTAGGTGATCTCGCCGAGGTCGCGGCCGTCGACGACCCAGCCGGACCGGTCGTGCAGGACCGTGTCCGGGGCGCCGCCGGAGTCGCCCGCGATGACCGGCAGTCCGGAGGCCGCGGCTTCGAGGAACACCGCGCCGAGCCCTTCGACGTCGAGTCCGCGCCGGCGGGTGCGGCAGGGCATCGCGAAGACGTCGCCGGCCGCGAAGTGCGCGGCCAGTTCGGACTCGGGCACGCCGCCGGTGAAGACGACCGCGTCGGCGACCCCGTGCTGGCGGGCGAGGGCCCGCAGGCGCTGCTCGTAGGGGCCCTGGCCGACGATGAGCAGCCGCACGTCCTCGCCGACCTGGGCGCGCACGTGCGGGAGCGCCGCGATGAGCGTGTCCTGGCCCTTGCGCGGCACCAGCCGCGAGACGCACACGATCACCGGCTTGTCGCCCAGGCCGTGGCGGGCGCGCACGGGCGTGCCGTCCACGCCGGGGTGGAAGGTCTCGGCGTCGATGCCGAACGTCAGCTGCTCCAGGCGGGTCAGGTGCCCGGCGACGGGGGCGATGCGCCGGTAGGTGTAGTCCCCCAGGTAGGTCATGACGTCGAGCGAGGCCGCGATGCGCCCGAGCATCCCGCGGGTGCCGGGCATGGCCGCCCATCCGACCTCGTGGCCGTGGGTCAGGGCGATCGCCCGCTCGATCCCGGTGTCGCGCTTGAGGCCCGCGGCCAGGAGGCCGAGCGGGGCGGCGGCGCCGAACCAGACCCGGTCGCAGCGGTGCTCGCGGGCGAGGTCGGTGACGGCGCGGGCGACCCTCGGGGTGGGCAGCAGCATCCCGGTCCGGTCGCGGACCACGGTGAAGGGCTGCGCGGCGTCGAATTCGGCCCAGCCCGGTGACGTCGAGGTGTACACCACCAGGTCGTCCGAGGGCAGCCGCAGGGCCATACCGTGCACAAAGGTCTGAATCCCGCCGCGGCGGGGCGGGAAGTCGTTGGTCACCAGCAACGTGCGGCTCATCATGCCCCCTCCATGATCGCACCAGTCTGACACGCCGCGGAGGCGCGTGAGGCGATCCGGGATGACCGGGAAATGAAGGGCAGCGGTCGGCACTCGCCCGCTGTGACGGCGATGGCACACTGGTGCCTATGTTGAGCGGCCAGGCGAGCGGCGACGAGGGCCCGGGAGCGGCGGGTGCCGACCCGTCGGCCGAGGGCGCCCGCGGCGACGGCCCGGGAGGCGCGGAGTCCGGCGAGGGGGACCCCGCCGAACCCGTTGCGGCCGACACGGGCACCGCGGTGTTCCTGACCGAACCGGTGCGGCGCAGGGCCGTCGAGATCGCCGCGGTCGCGATGCCGGGCCTGCCGCCGGGGAAGATCCCGGCCCGGTTGCGCCGCTTCCTCAAGTTCAGTCCGTCCAAGCGCGCCAAGCTCGCCAGGGGCGAGATCGCCGCCGCCCTGTCGTCGGACGCCGGGTTCCGCGAGGGCCTCGCCGGGGTGCTCGCCTCGACCGATTCGCCGCTCGTGGCGGCGATCAGCACCGGCGAGGAGGTCTCGCCGATGGCCGACGCCGCCGAGGTCGCGGCCCTGACGTACCTGCTGCGGCCCGACGGCTGGCGCGAGCTCATCGCCTCCGCCGCCTCGGCGGTCAAGGAGGCGCCGGAGCCGCCGGCCCCGGAGACGCCGGACGAGGCGGCCCTGAAGCGCTTGGCCGCGTTGGAGAAGGAGAACGGCAAGGTCCGCTCGGCGCTCGCCGACCAGCGCGCGGCCGCCGCGACCCTCCAGGAGGAGCTGCGCCGGGCCCGCCGCGATCTCAAGGACGCCGACGAGCGGGCGCAGAAGGCCGCCGGCGACCTGGCTGCCGAGCGCGGAAGGCTCAAGCACCTGGAGGCCGAGCGGCGCTCCGAGCGCCGCCGCCTCGAGTCCGAAGTGGAGTCGCTGCGGTCCTCGCTGGAGCGGGCCCGCAAGACCGAGCGCGAGCACGAGCGCCTGACCTCGGCGCGGCTGTGGCTGCTCTTGGACACCCTCTCGGGCACCGCGACGGGCCTGCGGCGCGAGCTGGGCCTCGAGCCGGCCGCCGAGCGCCCGGCCGACTACGTCGCCGAGGAGTACTGCGCCGAACCCGAGGAGCGGCTCGCCGAGGGCTCGCGGGGACTGGACCCGACCGACCCGCTGCGCCTGGACCACCTGCTGGCGCTGCCGAACCCGCACCTCATCGTCGACGGCTACAACGTGACCATCTCCGCCTGGGGCGAGACGCTGACGCTGGAGCAGCAGCGCAACCGGCTCGTGCAGGGCCTGGGCGCGGTCGCGGCGCAGACGAACGCGGAGATCACGGTGGTGTTCGACGGCGCCGACTCGATCTTCGGCGCCAAGCCCTCGGCCCGCGGCGTGCGGGTCCTGTTCAGCGCCAAGGGCCAGATCGCCGACGACGTGGTGGTCGAACTCGCCCGGGTCGAGCCCGAGGGCCGGCCGGTCGTGGTGGTGTCGTCCGACCAGGAGGTCGCGATGCGGGCGCGCCGCGAAGGGGCCTACCCGGTGCCCTCGCCGCTGCTGGTGCGCTGGCTGCAGCGCAGTTGAGGCGCCGGACGCGGCCGCGTCAGCGCTGCTCGCCGACGCGCAGCATCACCGAGTCGGCGGCGAGGTCGTGCAGGCCCCGGTGGTAGGGGTGGAACAGCGCGGTCAGCGCCGGGAGCACCAGCGACAGCAGCAGCGCCCGCAGGATCGAGCGCCACAGCACGAGGCGTCCGCCGTCGGTCGCCGAGACGCAGGTGATCCGCATGGCCGTCATGCCGAGGGTCTGGGTGCCGACGGCCAGGCTGAAGGAGTAGTAGAGCAGGAACAGGCCCGCGGGGGCCTGGTTGACGTCGGCGAACTCGATGCGCAGGCCGGTGGCCCAGCCGATGAGGTAGGCCAGTGCCAGGCACGCGATCCAGTCGATGAGCACCGCGACGAACCGGCCGATGAGCGGGGCCAGATCCTGTCCTGCGCCGGGGGTTTCGGGGGTCTTCGCGCCGCGTTCGGTCGTCATGGCGCGAGTCTACGACTCGACCCGAATCGCCCCGAGTGCACCGTCGTGAGCAGTGGTTTCTGTCAAACAGGACACGATCTGAATATTGCAAGTAACACGCACGAAACATTTGATTTACGGTGGGGCAATTGATCGCGGTTAGCGTTTCGCCTAATAAGCTTAGGCGTCGACAGCGAGGTCGGCACTTCCGGCGAAGCCCGCGAGCCGAGTTCGGCACCTCGGCGCCGCTCGCGAGCCGGTACGAGCTAGCCGCCTGGGGGCCGCGCCACGGTCCTCCCGGCACTCACCTACCGAGAGGAATACCTTCGTGTTCTCCAGCCCTGAAGAGCTCCTCGGCTACGTCCGCGACAACGACGTGAAGTTCATCGACGTCCGCTTCTGCGACCTGCCCGGCGTCATGCAGCACTTCAACATCCCGGCCGAGTCCTTCGACGACGACCTCCTCGAGGAGGGCCTCGCCTTCGACGGCTCCTCGATCCGCGGCTTCCAAGAGATCCACGAGTCGGACATGCTCCTGCTGCCCGACGTGGCGACCGCGTTCGTCGACCCCTTCCGCGAGCAGAAGACCCTCGCCCTGAACTTCTTCGTCCACGACCCCTTCACCCGCGAGGCCTACAGCCGCGACCCGCGCAACGTCGCGAAGAAGGCCGAGCAGTACCTGGCGGGCTCCGGCATCGCCGACACCGCGTACTTCGGGGCCGAGGCCGAGTTCTACATCTTCGACTCGATCCGCTTCGACCAGACCGCCAACCAGGCCTTCTACAAGATCGACTCGGTCGAGGGCGCATGGAACACCGGCGCCGAGGAGAACGGCTCGAACCTGGGCTACAAGCCCCGCCACAAGGGCGGGTACTTCCCGGTCGGCCCGGTCGACCACTTCGCGGACTTGCGCGACCGCATGGTCACCAACCTCATCGAGGGCGGCCTCACCATCGAGCGCGCCCACCACGAGGTCGGCACCGCGGGCCAGTCCGAGATCAACTACCGCTTCGACACGCTGCTGCACTCCGGCGACGACGTCCAGAAGTTCAAGTACATCATCAAGAACACCGCCACCCAGGCCGGCAAGACGGTCACGTTCATGCCCAAGCCCCTGTTCGGCGACAACGGCTCGGGCATGCACACCCACCAGTCGCTGTGGGCGAACGGCGACCCGCTGTTCTACGACGAGACCGGTTACGCCGGGCTGTCGGACACCGCCCGCCACTACATCGGCGGCCTGCTCCGGCACGCCCCGAGCCTGCTCGCGTTCACCAACCCGTCGGTGAACTCCTACCGCCGCCTGGTGCCGGGCTTCGAGGCGCCGGTCAACCTGGTCTACTCGCAGCGCAACCGCTCGGCGTGCACCCGCATCCCGGTCACCGGTTCGAACGCGAAGGCCAAGCGCGTCGAGTTCCGCGTGCCGGACCCGTCGAGCAACCCGTACCTGGCGTTCTCGGCCATGCTCATGGCGGGCCTCGACGGCATCAAGAACAAGATCGAGCCGCCGGCGCCGGTCGACAAGGACCTGTACGAGCTCGGCCCGGAGGAGTACGGCGACATCCAGCAGGTCCCCGGCTCGCTCGACAAGGTGCTCGACAACCTCGAGGCCGACCACGACTTCCTCACCGAGGGCGGCGTGTTCACCCCGGACCTGATCGAGACCTGGATCTCCTACAAGCGCGAGAACGAGATCGACCCGATCCGCCTGCGCCCGACCCCGCACGAGTTCGACCTGTACTACGAAGTCTGAGAACGACGCCTGACGAGGGGCGCGACCGGTGTGACGCACCGGTCGCGCCCCTTGAACGTTTGTTCACCCCGCCCGTCACGAGGGATACTCGCCCGGTGTCTCCCCGATTCCCCCCAGAACGCGATCGCGACCTGTACCGCGACGCCGGCGCCATGTCGATCGGCATCGGCATCGTGGGCGTCTCCTTCGGCGCCCTCGCCACCTCCGCGGGGCTCCCCTGGTGGATCCCGGTCGCCATGTCCTTCCTGACCTTCGCGGCCACCTCCCAGTTCGCGATGCTCGCCGTCGTGATGGCCGGCGGCGGCGTGCTCGCCGGCCTCGCCGCCGGCGTCCTCGTCCACCTGCGCCACATCCCGTACGGCATGGCCGTGGGCGACCTCTACTGGGACCGGTGGTGGATGCGCCTGGTCGGCACCTTCATGCTCATCGACCAGTCGACCGCGTTCGCGCTGTCCGCCGGGGACGACCGGCGCAGGGCCAGGGCCGCGTACTGGATCACCACCACGATCATGTTCGTCGCCTGGAACGTCGGGACCGTGGTCGGCGTCCTGGCGGGCGGATTCGTCCCCGACCCGGACGTGTTCGGCCTCGACGCCGCCTTCCCGGCGCTGCTGCTGGCACTGGTGATGCCCGCGCTGAAGGACCGCGACACGCTCGCGGCGGTCCTGGTGGGCGCCCTGATCGCCGTCGGCACCGCACCGTTCCTGCCCACCGGCATCCCGGTCCTGCTGGCGCTCGTGGGGCTCCTGGCGACCTGGCCCCGCCGCAGACCGAAAGGGGACGCGGCATGACCATGGCCGCAGTACTCGCCCTCGCAGTGGGCGTCTTCCTGGTCCGTCTGGCCGGACCGGTGATGCGCAGCCGCATCACCGTCTCGGCGCGGACCGAGACGATGATGAAGCGCGGCGCCATGGTGGTGCTCGCGGCCCTGGTGGTGACCGGCGCGCTCGTCGCCGACGGCGGCTTCGCGGGCTGGGCGCTCCCCGCGGGCGTCCTCGTCGGCGGACTCCTGGCGTGGCGCAGGGCCCCGATCCTCGTCGTCGTCGTCGCGGCGGCCGGAACGACGGCGCTGCTGCGCCTCGCGGGCGTCGCCTGAGACCCCGGGACATGGAAAGGGCCGCACCTTTCGGTGCGGCCCTTCCTTCATGCAGCTCTACCGGAGCCCGCGTCCCTCAGGGGATGCGGTCTACCAGTCCTGCGCGGCGCGGCGGCGGCGCATGACCATGAAGATGACACCGGCGGCCAGGATCAGCGCGGCGGCCGAGCTGATCATGATCGTCAGCGAGCTACCCGTGGTGGGCAGCTGGGGAGCGGCCGAGGGGGTCTCGCTCGGGGCCGGGGACTCCTCGTCACAGGGAACCCACGGCATCTCGCCCTCGTACTCGTCCTTGGGGGTCGTGATGGTGTAGTAGGCGGTGAAGCCCTCGTTGCCCTCGGGGGCGATGGTGACGGTCTCCGTGGTGCCCGGGGCGACGACCACGACGATCGGCTCATCGCTGTAGCTGGTCGTGAAGGTGAAGGTGGTCTCTTCGCCGTCGGCCGGGATCGTCAGCTCGAACTCGAGCCCGTCACAGGTGTCGTAGACGACGCCCCAGTCGCAGTTGCCGGTCTGCTCCCAGGTGTAGGTCTCCACGAGCTCGCCGTCGATGGCGATGTCGACGCTCAGGCCGGCCTCGGGGTCCTCGACCGCGAAGTAGCCGTAGTACTCCTCGCCGAAGGCGGGGGTGACGACGACCTCGTCGCCGGCGCTCGGGGTGATGGTGAACTCGGAGAGGAGCTCTTCGTTCAGGTTCTCAGCGACGACGTTCAGGCCGAAGCAGTCGCTCCAGACCGAGAAGTTGGGCTCGGGCTGGGGCTCTTCCTCAGGCTCGCACCCGCCCTCGGGCTGGTAGACGGTGACGAGCTTGCCCTGGTCCTTGTTGCCGTTCTCCCACTCGCCCGCGATCTGGAGCGAGGCCGAGGCGAAGTCGCTGCTCAGGGTCTCGGTCGCCACGAGGGGGGTGTCGCTGCCCAGGAGGGGCAGTTCGGCACCGACGACGATCTCGCCCTCCAGGTCACCGCTGTCGACGGCGGTGATCCAGCCACGGTTGTCCGGGTCGTCGGTCCAGTCCGTGGCCTCCCACGTGACGGTCCAGCTGCCGTCCTCGGCGCACACGGCGGTGCCCTCGAGTTCGACGTGGTGGGCCTGGGCGGCGGAGGCGAAGGTGACCGCTCCTGCGACGCCGAGCATGACGCTTCCGGTCAGACCCAGCACCCGCTTGAGGGTACGGTTCATGGTTCTCCTAAGTAGATGGCTGTAGGTATTGGGGGGATCGGGGGCCGCTCGGTCAGGGTGTGAGCAACTGACCGGCTTCGGCACCGTACCAAATGAGACACGCACCAACGCGACGAGAGGTCGCATAACAATCGAGTAACGGACGATGCGGGAACAGATGGGCCGCAAGGGATTCGAGTCGGGTCGAATGCCGCGAAACGGCCGGGCGAATGCGCCCGGCCGTCGTTGGCGTGAATGCGCGGTTACGCCTCGCCGGCGTCGATCTGCTCCTCGGTGAGGTAGCCGCTGTCGACCACGACCTCCACGTAGTTCTCGGCCGTGACGTCCACCGGCTCGAGCAGGAGCGAGGGCACGAACTTGAAGCCGTTGTCGTACGTCCCGAGGTCGTTGACCTCGGGAGAGCCGCCGTCCACGAGCGCCTTGACCATGTCCGTCACGGTGGAGGCGAGCAGGCGGGTGTCCTTGAAGACCGTCTCGGTCTGGCCGGTGCCCTCCTTGATCGCCTTCAGCGACTGCGCCTCGGCGTCCTGGCCCGTCACGACCGGGAAGTCGTCGCCCGGCTCGTAGTCGTTCTCGACGAGCGCCTCCACCACGCCGCGGCTGATGCCGTCGTAGGGCGAGAGCACCGCGTGGATCTCGTCGTCCTTGTAGAAGTCCTTGAGAAGCAGGTCCATGCGCTCCTTCGCGACCTCGCCGCTCCAGTCCACGGTCGCGGTCGGCTCCTGCTCGGTCTGGCCCGAGAGGATCCTGACCTTGCCCTCGTAGATGTAGCTCTCGAAGGTGTCGAGGCCGCCCATGAAGAAGTACTGCGAGTTGTTGTCGCCGGGGTCGCCCGAGAACAGCTCGATGTTGAACGGCCCCGGGTTGTCCTTGAGCGCCAGCCGCTCGACGATGTGCGTGGCCTGGAGGACGCCGACCTGGTAGTTGTCGAAGGAGGCGTAGTAGTCGACGTCGGGGGTCTCCAGGATGAGCCGGTCGTAGGAGATGACCGTGACGCCCTGGTTCTTCGCGTCGCCCAGGACCGCGCCGAGTGACTTGTTGTCGATCGCGCCGATGATGAGGAACTCGACCCCCCGGTCGACCATCGACTGGATCTGCGTGAGCTGCGCGTCGAGGTCGCCCTTGGCGTTCTCGTGGATGACCTCGTAGCCGAGCTGCTTGAGGTTCTCCTCGAGCGCCTCGCCCTCGATCACCCAGCGCTCGGAGGTGTCGGTGGGCATGGAGATGCCGGTGAAGCCGGTGAGCTGGGCCGCTTCCTCGCCCTCGCCGCATCCGGCCAGTGAGGCGGCTGCGAGGCCCGCCGATCCGTACAGCAGGCCGCGGCGACTGAGGTGCATGGGGCGGTACTCCTTCGTACACAAGAGGGGTTCACGACAACCCGAAACCTACACGAGTCCGGAAAAGCAACAAGTGGCTCATTCCGTAATACAACCGTGTCCCGACTGGGGGGCGAATCAGGATCATAGCCATATTACGTCTCGCCCGTCGGAGCGAACGGAGACCGCGCGGTCGAGGCGAGAACGATTCGAACCCGAAGGTAGAACGTGCGGGAACGGCTCCGCCGCGCGGCCCCTCCCGGAGCGACGGACCTCGCGCCCGGACCGTCACGCAGCGTCGCGGAAAACCGGACCGGGCGTCATCCGCATACCATTGCGGTCATGAGTGACCGCTGGATCGAAGTGGCCGACAAGGTGTGGGTGCGCCGCATGGAGGAGCTGGACCAATCCCTGGGACTGGTGATCGGCGAGGAGTGCTGCCTGGTGATCGACACCGGCGTCAGCGCCGACGCCGGGTACGCGTTCGCCACCGCGGTCCGCGAGCTGACCGACCTGCCCTGGCAGGTGGCCTACACCCACGACCACTTCGACCACTGGTTCGGCACCGCCGCGTTCGGCGAGTCGGCCGTCTGGGCCGCCGGCGACGGCGCGACCTATCTCAGCCGCGGCGACGAGCAGCGCAAGCGCTGGGCCGCGAAGTACCGCGGCCAGGGCCGCGAGGAGGAGGCGCGCCGCATCGCCCGGTCGCGCCTGGTGCCGCCGAACTGCCGCGTCAACGGGGCCGTGGGCCTGAACCTGGGCGGGCGCACCGTGGTCCTGCGCCAGGTGGGGCCCGCGCACAGCGACAACGACATGGTCGTGGAGGTGCCCGACGCGGGCGTCCTGTTCGCCGGCGACCTGCTGGAGGGCGGCGCGCCGCCCTCGTACGGCTCCGCGTTCCCCTACGAGTGGCCGCAGGCGGTCGAGTACCTGCTGAGCTGGAAGCCGCCGATCGTGGTCCCCGGCCACGGCGATCCGGCCGACTACTGGTGGGCCCGGACCCAGGCGAGGGACCTCGCCGAGGTGGCCCGGCTGTGCCGGGAGGTCGCGCAGGGCTTCGTCACGAAGGAGGAGGCGCTGGCGCACAGCCCGTTCGGCGCCGAGGCCATGACGGCGGCCCTCGAACGGTGCGAGGCCCTCACCCCTCCCCCGCCCGAGCCCGCGCCGCCGGCGCCCGCCGCGGCCCAGGGCCCGCCGCCTCCGGTCATCGTCTACGACCTCTTCGACTACAGCATCGACATGACGCGCTAGTCGAAGGGCTGGTCCTCGAAGCCCGCGTGGAGCTTGCGCAGGAGTCCGTCGAGCTGCCGCCGCTCCTGCGGGGTGAGGGGCGCCAGGGCCTCGTCCTGGGCCGCGATCCCGATGCGGACCGCGTCCTCGATGACCTCGCGGCCGAGGTCGGTCATGCGCACCTTCAGCCCGCGGCGGTCCCCCGGGTCGGGCAGGCGCTCGACGAAGCCGGCGGCTTCGAGCTTGTCGAGGCGCCCGGTGAGGCCGCCAGAGCTGAGCATCATGGCGGCGCTGATCTCCTTGGGCGAGAGCGTGTACGGCTCGCCTGAACGGCGGATGGTCGCGAGGACGTCGAACTCGTTGGGCCCCAGGCCCTGGCGCGCGCGCAGCTCGTGCAGGCGCGCGCCGAGCTTCCGGGAGATCCGGTGGATGCGCCCGAAGAGGGCCATGGAGTCGAGTTCGAGTTCGGGCATCTCGCGGCGCCACTGCGCGATGATGCGGTCCACGGCGTCCTCAGTCATGGTCGACATTCTCCCCTACCTGCATTGACGTCGCGGAAGTGCCTGGCGTCGATCTTACTTCAGTTCAAGTATCTTGACTCCAAGCTACTTTGATGTAAGCTAATCACATGCAAGCTACTTCTAGGAGCCCTCGATGAACCGCGGCACCAAAGACCTCCTCTTGACCGCCCTCGCCCCGGTCATGTGGGGCACCACCTACATCGTGACGACGGAGTTCCTGCCCGCCGACCGCCCGTTCCTGACCGCCATGCTCCGCGCCCTCCCCGCGGGCCTCCTCCTCGTACTCCTGTCACGAAGGCTCCCAAGGGGTTCGTGGTGGTGGAAGTCGGCCGTGATCGGCACGCTGAACATCGCCGCGTTCTTCGCCCTGCTGTTCATCGCGACCTACCGCCTCCCCGGCGGCGTCGCGGCCGTGGCCGCCGCGGTCGGCCCGCTGGCGACGGCCGGGGCGACGATGCTGATCCTGCACCAGCAGGTGCGCCTGCGCACCTGGCTCCTGGGCCTGGCCGGCGTCTCGGGCGTGGCGCTCGTGGTGCTGACGGCCCGGGCCGAACTCGACGCGATCGGCGCCCTCGCGGGCATCGGCGGCGCGGTGTCGATGGCGGTCGCGGTGACGCTGACGAAGCGCTGGGGCCTCCCCGAGAACGCGGGCCCGGCGGCGCTCGCCGGCTGGCAGCTGACCGCGGGCGGACTGCTGCTCATCCCCCTGGCGTTCGCGACCGAAGGCGCGATTCCGGCAATGACCTCGGGCAACGTGCTCGGCTACGTGTACCTCGGCCTGGTGAACACGACCTTGGGCTACTGGCTGTGGTTCCGCGGCATCGGGCGGCTCTCGGTGGTGCCGTTGAGCTTCCTGGGCCTGCTCTCGCCCCTGACGGCGGCGACCGTGGGCTGGCTCGTCCTGGGCGAGACCTTCACCGCCTGGCAGACCGCGGGCTTCGCGATCGCGCTGGCCGCGACGGTCGCGGCGCAGCTCCAGTACCGCAGGGCACCGGCCCAGACCCCCGAACCCAAGGCCCTCGTCCGAGTCTGAGTACAGGAACGCGACGTACGCGTCATCATCGGCCCGGATCGTCAAAATGGGGCGCGGTGCCGCAGACCCGATCGAAGCGCGATCGGCTCTGCGGCATCGGCGACGGGCTAGACCATCTTCCGCCGATAGGCGCGCATCGCGAGGGGCGCGGTCACCGCGAAGATGCCGACGGCCCAGGCGAAGGTCCACAGGAGCGGTTCGGCGATGGGGCCGGACGAGAGCAGCCCGCGCATGGCGTCGGCCAGGTGCGTCACCGGGTTGACCTTCGCCCAGGCCTGCATGAAGCCCGGCATCGTGTTGATGTCGACGAAGGCGCTGGAGGTGAACGTCAGCGGCATGATGATCACGAAGGCGTAGATCTGGACCTTCTCCTCGGAGTCGGCCACCACCCCCATGAGCACCGAGACCCACGAGATCGCCAGCGCGAACACGACGAGCGCGAGGGTCGCCAGGAGCGCCCCCGCCCAGCTGCGGAGCTCGAAGCCCATGAGCAGTCCCAGGCCGAGCATGATCGCGATCGACCAGACCTGCTTGAACAGGTCGGCGAAGATCTTCCCGGCCAGGGGCGCCGAGCGCGCGATCGGCAGGGACCTGAACCGGTCGTACACGCCCTTGCGCAGGTCGGCGTTGATGCCGGTGCCGGTGTACATCGTCAGGAAGATGGCGTTCTGGGCGATGAGGCCGCCGAGGACGTACTGGAGGTAGTCCGCGGTCGACCCGGCCATCTGGCCGCCGAAGACGTACACGAACAAGAGCAGGAACATGACCGGGCTCAGGGAGAGGTCGACCAGTTCGAACGGGTTGTGCTTGATGCGGACCATCTGGCGCCAGGCCATGGAGAGGGTCTGGCGGACGGTGTCGGTCAGGCCGGGGCGGCCCATGACCGGGGACTCGATCGTGGCGGCGGTCATTTCGCGGCCTCCTCGGGCTGGGTCTCGTCGTCGGCGTCGGCCTCGGTGCGGTGGCCGGTCAGGGTCAGGAAGACCTCGTCCAGACTGGAGAGTCCGAGGTGGAAGTCGGTCAGCGTGATCCCGCGGTCGCGCAGGTCGGCGGCGAGCGCCGGCATGACGCCGTCGTCGTTGACGCCGATGGTGATCGCGCCGGCCTCGACGATCGGCTCGATGTCGGGGAAGCGCTCGGCGACAAGGGCGCGCAGGCTGTCGAGCTGGCCGTGGTCCTCGGGCTGGATGCGCAGGGTCTGCCCGCCGATCTTCGACTTGAGCTGGGTCGGCGTGCCGGTGGCGATGACCTTGCCGTGGTCGATGACGACGATCTCGTGGGCGAGCTGGTCGGCTTCCTCGAGGTACTGGGTGGTGAGCAGGACGGTGGTGCCGTCGGCGACGAGGCCCCGCACGAGTTCCCAGAGCTCTCCGCGGGCCCTGGGGTCGAGGCCGGTGGTCGGCTCGTCGAGGAAGAGGATCTGCGGGCGCCCGACGAGGCTGGCGGCCAGGTCGAGGCGGCGTCGCATGCCGCCGGAGTAGGCCTTGGCGGCCTTGTCGGCGGCGTCGGAGAGGTCGAACTGGCCGAGGAGCTCGCGGGCCCGGGCCTTGGCGTCCTTGGTCGGCATGCCGAGGAGGCGGCCGATGAACCGCAGGTTCTCCTCGCCGGTGAGCAGCTCGTCGATGCCCGCGAACTGGCCGGTGAGT
The DNA here is from genome assembly GCF_900101745.1 of Glycomyces harbinensis. Classification (GTDB taxonomy): domain Bacteria; phylum Actinomycetota; class Actinomycetes; order Mycobacteriales; family Micromonosporaceae; genus Glycomyces; species Glycomyces harbinensis. The sequence continues at coordinate 298,912 of NZ_FNAD01000002.1, forward strand.
CCGATGAGGGACCGGACTTCGGGGGCGTTGCGCACGATGTCGTAGCCGCCGACGCGGCCGGTGCCGGCCGTGGGCTGGGAGAGGGTGGCGAGCATGCGCACCATGGTGGTCTTGCCGGCCCCGTTGGGGCCGAGGACACCGAGCACGGTGCCGGTGCGGGCGGTCAGGTCGACCTGGTCGACGGCGACCAGGTCGCCGAAGCGTTTGGTCAGGCCTTCGGTCTCGATGGCGTTGTCAGGCGACACGTCGTCCTCCTTCGGATGCGTTCGCACTGCCGGGTGCAATGACAGGGTTTCAGGTTTCCGCAGCACAAGTGTGCCGAACATCATGATGTCATATTGATGCCGCTTTGGCATCACACTGGCGGGGCCAGAATGGAGGGTCGGCTCCGGGCCCACGGATTCACCGCTTTTTCAAGGCGTGCTCCGCGGCCGCACCGACCCGAACTCGATCATGCACCCCGGGTCCGACATCCGCGATCGAATTGCGGAGCGCGGGCCGCTAGAGGGAGTGGAGGAGTTTTTTGATGCGCTTCTCGCTGACCTGGTAGCGGGTCCCGAGCTGCTGGGCGAAGAAGCTGACGCGCAGCTCCTCGATCATCCAGCGGACCTCGCGGCCCTCGCCGGAGCGCAGCGCGGCCGGGCGGGTGCGGGCGAGCGAGTCCCGTTCGGCCTCAAGGGAGTGGATGACGTCCATCTTGCCCTTGTCGCCCGAGACGTCGGCGACGACGCGCCTGGCCCGGAACGCGATGCCCTTGACGTAGCGGTGCAGGTCGTCCAGGCGCCACCAGCCGGTCGAGCCGACGAACCCGTCGGTGCCGACGAGCGCGTCGAGCTGGCGGCGCATGTCGCTCATGGCCGCGAGCATCGTGAAGTCGAACTTGCCCTCGAGGAGGCGGGCGGCCTCGCGGGTCTCGGTCAGGACCGCGGCCGCCTTGCGCGCCACGGCGGGCGACTCCCCCGCGACCTCGGGCCGGGCGCGTTTGAGCAGCGCCTCGAAGCCCTCGCGGTCCCACGCGGGACCGCCGCCCTCGATGAGGACCTTGTCGAGCACGGTCCGCACGCAGTCGGCCAGCAGGGCGTCGACGTTCGCGTAGGGCCCGGTCGCGAGCGCCAGCTGCTCGTTGCGGGTGAGCGCTTCCTTCAGGTGCGGGTCGGGGGTGTTGAGGCGCAGGAGCCTGCGGGTGCCGGCCCACATGTTCGCGGCCTGGGTGCCCGGGTCGGGGAAGGCCTTGATCCCGACGGAGCCGCCCTCGTCGACCAGGGCCGGGTAGGCCTTGGCGGTGTAGCCCTTGCGCGGTGTCTCGTGGAGCTTGGGGAGCGCGTCGAAGTCCCAGGTCTTGAGGCCGGTGCGTTCGAGGTCGAAGGCCTCGGCGGCGGCCTCCTGCGTCTTGGGGGCGAGCTGCTTCTGGAGCGCGCCGAGTTCCTTGCCCTCGGCGACGACCGAGCCGTCCTCGTCCGTCACACGGAACGTGATGAGGAGGTGGCCGGGGATCTTGGTGAGGTCGAAGGCGTCCGCGGGGACGTACACGCCGGTCATGGACTTGAGCGTGTCGGCGAGCGCGGCCATCATGGGCCGGCCGGGGGCGGGCTCCATGCGGGCGACGGCGGCCTTGGCGAAGTCGGGGGCGGGCACGAAGCTGCGGCGCAGGGTCTTGGGGAGGCTCTTGATGAGCGCTTCGGCGAAGTCGGCGCGCAGGCCCGGGACCTGCCAGGTGAAGGCGTCCTGGTCGAGCTGCTGGAGTGCGGGGAGGGGGACGGCGACGGTGACGCCGTCGCGGGCGGAGCCGGGTTCGAACTCGTAGTCGAGTTCGAGGTCGGCGCCCTCGGAGGTCCACACCTCGGGGTAGGAGTCGGCGGCGAGGCCGTCGGCGCGGTCGCCCAGGAGCAGGGCCTCGTCGAAGTCGAGGAGGGTCTTGTCGTTCTGCTTCTTCCACCAGGAGTCGAAGTGGCGGCCCGAGACGATGTCGGCGGGGAGGCGCTCGTCGTAGAAGTCGAAGAGGGTCTGCTCGTCGGCGAGCAGGCCCCGTTGGCGCACGCGGCTCTCGAGGTCCTCGACCTCGCCGATCTTCGCGAGGTTCTGCGCGAGGAACTTGTGGTGGGTCTCCCACTCGGCCTGGACGAGGGCGTGCCGGATGAACAGCTCGCGGCTGACGGGGATGTCGATGCGTCCGAAGTTGACGCTGCGGCGGGCGACGATCGGGACGCCGTAGAGCGTGACGCGCTCGAACGCGAGCACCGCACCGGCCTTTTTGGACCAGTGCGGTTCGGAGTAGGTGCGTTTGAGGAGGTGCTCGGCGAGCGGTTCGACCCATTCGGGTTCGATCTTGGCGCATACGCGGCCCCACAGGCGGCTGGTCTCGACCAGTTCGCCGGCGACGACCCAGCGCGGCTGCTTCTTGGCCAGGCCCGAGCCGGGGAAGATCGCGAACTTGGCGTTGCGCCCGCCCAGGTACTCGCGGGTGTCGGCCTCTTTGACGCCGATGTGGGAGAGGAGCCCGGCGAGCAGCGCGGTGTGGACGCGCTTGGGGTCGGCGGTGGCCTCGGGCGGCTCGACGGGGATCTTCAGGGTCTTGAGGACGCCGAGGATCTGGCGGACCAGGTCCTGCCACTCGCGGATGCGCAGGTAGTGCAGGTACTCCTGTTTGCACATGCGCCGGAACGCGCTGGAGGAGCGCGAGCGCCGCTCGTCCTCGAGGTACCGCCACAGGTTCAGGTACGCGGAGAAGTCGGAGTCGGGGTCGTTGAAGCGGGCGTGGGACTGGTCGGCCTGGGCCCGCTTGTCGGACGGGCGCTCCTTCGGGTCCTGGATGGACATCGCGGCGGTGATGACGGCGACCGCGCGGACGCAGCCCTCGTCGCGGGCCTGGAGGATCATCCGGGCCAGGCGCGGGTCGATCGGCAGCTTCGCGATGTCGCGCCCGGCGTTCGTCAGGCGCCGCTCGCCGCGGACGTCCTCGAGGGCGCCGAGCTCCACCAGGAGGTCCATGCCGTCCTTGATGTTGCGCGAGTCGGGGGCGTCGACGAACGGGAAGGTCTCGACGCGGCCGAGTTTCGCGGCGGTCATCTGGAGGATGACGCTGGCGAGGTTGGTCCGCAGGATCTCCGCGTCGGTGAACTCGGGCCGGGCGTTGAAGTCGTCCTCGGAGTACAGGCGGATGCAGATGCCCTCGGCGACGCGGCCGCAGCGCCCGGCGCGCTGGTTGGCGCTGGCCTGGCTGATCGCCTCGATGGGGAGGCGCTGGACCTTGGTGCGGGCCGAGTAGCGGGAGATGCGCGCGTACCCGGCGTCGACGACGTAGCGGATGCCCGGGACGGTCAGGGAGGTCTCGGCGACGTTGGTGGAGAGGATGATCCGCCGGCCGGTGTGGGAGGCGAAGACGCGGTGCTGCTCCTGCGCGGAGAGGCGCGCATACAGCGGGACGACCTCGGTGTGGCGGAGCTTGGCCTTCTCGAGGGCGTCGGCGGTGTCGCGGATCTCCTGCTCGCCGGAGAGGAACACGAGGATGTCGCCGTCGCCGTCGCGGGAGAGCTCGTTGACGGCGTCGAGGATGCCGTCGATCTGGTCGCGGTCCTGCTCGCCCTCCTCGTCGCGGAGCGGGCGGTAGCGGACCTCGACGGGGTAGGTGCGCCCGGAGACCTCGAGGATCGGCGCGGGCTGCTCCCCTGCTGCGCCCTGCTTGCCTTTTTCGCCTCCGGCGCCCTGCTTGGCCTTTTCGCCCGACGCGAAGTGCGCCGCGAAGCGCTCGGGGTCGATCGTGGCGGAGGTGACGATGACCTTGAGGTCGCGCCGCTGCGGGAGGATCTGGCGCAGGCACCCGAGGATGAAGTCGATGTTGAGGCTGCGCTCGTGCGCCTCGTCGATGATGATCGTGTCGTAGGCGCTCAGGAGCCGGTCGCGCTGGATCTCGGTGAGCAGGATGCCGTCGGTCATGACCTTGATGAGGCTGGAGTCCGAGACCTGGTCGTTGAAGCGGACCTTCCAGCCGACGGCCTCGCCGAGCGGGGAGCCCAGCTCCTCGGCGATGCGCTCGGCGACCGCGCGGGCGGCGATGCGCCGCGGCTGGGTGTGGCCGATCATGCCGCGCACGCCGCGGCCGAGTTCGAGGCAGATCTTGGGGATCTGCGTGGTCTTGCCCGAGCCGGTCTCGCCCGCGATGATCACGACCTGGTTGTCGCGGATCGCCTCGAGGATGTCGTCCTTGCGCTGCGAGACGGGCAGCTCTTCGGGGTAGACGATCTTCGGCACGCTCGCCGCGCGGGCCGCGAGCGCGGCCTCCTTGCGCTCGACCTCGGCTTCGAGCCTGGCGAACGCCTCGGTGCGGGCCTCGCCTTCGCGTTCGCGGGCCTCGCGGAGGCGCCGCCGGAGGGCACGCTGATCGGCCGTGCGCAGCGCGGAGACGCGCTCGTGCAGGCTGGTACGGGAGTTGGAGACGCTGCTGGGCATGACGATCGTCAAGGATACGCGGACGGCCCGGCCGCGCGCCAGGCATTAACGGGCGCTGTGACCGGGCCGCGAAGCGGTCCGCTCAGTCGTCCTCGAGGTCCCCGCACAGGACCCGGTCGGAGTCCAGGCCCTCGGTCTCGGTGAGCGCTTCGGGGGCGTGGACCACGACGGACTCGGCCCGGTCGTCGAGGACGACCGGGACCGAGACGGTGGTCTCGCCGGTGCCGGTCTCCGAGGTCGTGAAGGACAGCTCGACGATGTTCCCGGCCGCGTCGGCGCCCTCGGGGTCGGCGAGCCAGTGCCCGCCGCCCGGCGGGTCCTCGTCGCACTCCCCGTCGTGCACGTGGGCCGTGTAGTCGACGCTGTCGCCGAGGCCGCCCACGGACAGCTGCACGGAGGTCCCGTCGGAGGAGCTGATGTCGACGGTGCCGTGCCCGTCCACGTAGTCTCCGCTCCAGGGCCGGGTGACGTGCAGGGAGGCGGTCCAGGAGCCGCCGAGGTCCTCGGCGTCCTCGGCGTCGCTCCCGCAGCCGGCCAGGGCCGCGGTCAGGACGGCGGCCGCCGCGGCGGCTGTGGCTCGGATCGGCGTCATCGGCGCTCCTTCAACAGACGTGCTCATTCACGGGACGGCGTGCGGCGGCCCGGTCGGGCCGATTCAGTATCGGCCCGACCGGGCCCCGGGCCCGGGATCGCCGCGCCGCCCGGTCAGCGGCTCACGGCGACGTCGGCCGCGATCCCCTCCCCGCGCGTCAGCTCGACGCGGCGGGTCAGGCCCAGCCCGTCGAGGAACGCCTCGTCGTGGCTGACGACGACCAGCGCGCCCTCGAACGCCCCTAGCGCCTGCTGGAGCTGCCGGGTCGAGGACATGTCGAGGTTGTTCGTCGGCTCGTCGAGCAGGAGCAGCTGCGGTGCCGGCTGCGACGAGAGCACGGTGGCGAGGGCCGCCCGCAGGCGCTGGCCGCCCGAGAGCGTCCCGACCGCCTGGAAGACGGCGTCGCCGCGCATCCCGAAGCGGGCCAGGCGGGTCCGCAGGAGCGACACCGCGGCGTCGGGCGCCGAGGAGCGCACGTTGTCGAGCACGCTGGCGTCCTCGTCGAGCAGTTCGAGCCGCTGGGTGAGGAAGCCGTGCGGGACGCGGGACGCGCGGGCGATCTCGCGCAGCAGCGTGGTCTTGCCCGAGCCGTTGTCGCCGGTGACCGCGACCCGCTCGGGGCCGCGCAGGTGCAGGCCCAGGCCCTCCCCGTAGAGGCCGTTCACGTTGAAGCCCTTGAGGACGGCGATCTCGCGGTGCGTCGAGACGTTCGTCTCGGGCAGGTCCACGTTGATCGCGCCGTCGTCGCGCAGGGACTCCTCGGCGGCGTCGAGGCGCTCGCGCGCCTCGGACACGTCCTCCAGCTTCTCGCCCAGGATCTTCGCGGACGAGACCTCGCCGGCGTTCTTCTTGCCGTTGAGGAGGATCTTCGGCGTGCCGCCCCGGTCGCGCTCGCGCTTCCAGGAGGCCGCGCCCTTGTCGTTCTGGATGCGGGTGGCGACGAGCTCCTTCTTCTGCCGGGTGAGGTCCTGCTTGGCGTCGCGGACCGCGCGGGCGGCGGTCTCCTGCTCGGCGGCGAGGATCTTCTCGTAGGCGCTGTAGTTGCCCTCGAACATGCGGATGTCGCCCTTGTAGAGCTCGGCGACGGCGTCGACGTGCTCCAGGAGGGCCCGGTCGTGGCTGACGACCACGAGGGTGCCGTTGAACCGCCGGATCGCCTGGTAGAGGCGTTTGCGGGCGGAGGCGTCGAGGTTGTTCGACGGCTCGTCGAGCAGCAGCACGTCGGGGCGGCTCACGAGCCGCCCGGCGAGGCCGACGAGCATCGACTCGCCTCCCGAGAGCGTCCCGACGGTCCGGTCGAAGCCGATGTGGTCGAGGCCGAGCTCGTCCAGGGCCACCCGGGAGCGGTCGAGGAAGTCCCAGTCGTCGCCGATGGCCGCGAAGTGGGCCTCGTCGACGTCGCCGGACTCGATGGCCGCCAGCGCCCGCCGCTGCCCGGCGATGCCGAGCAGGTCGGCCACGGTGTCGCCCAGGCGGAGCGGGAGCTCCTGCGGCAGGTAGGCGATGAGGCCCGACGCGGTGATCGAGCCGGACTCGGGTTTGAGGAGTCCGGCGACGAGTCGCAGGAGTGTGGACTTCCCGGTGCCGTTGTCGCCGACGAAGGCGGTGCGGCCGTCGGAGAAGACGGCGTCGACGCCGTCGAAGACGCGGTCGCCGTCGGGCCATGCGAAGCGCAGTCGCTGGATGTTGATATAGGTGGTCATGTGACCTCTCTCAGGTTCGATGCGGTACGGAATCGAAATGAGAGACATCGCGCCGAAGCGGCGGAAGGAATGCTTTTCCCGACCGGATTCAGTCCGGGGACGGGCACCCTCTTGATCGAAGACACACCGGTCACGTACGCAGAGACGTGACGGCGCGATGTCTGCGACCTAGAGCTTCAAGTGAGTGCCTAACGTCGGGAACAAGGACGGGGACAACGGTAGCCGCGCCCCGGCGGGGGTGTCAAGGGAGTTGACGGCCGCGGGCCGCCCCGCGGGGGCGGGGCGGCCCGGCCGCGGCGCGATGGCGGCGCCACGGATCAATGCGGTCTAGCAGGTCGCGGTCTGCTTCCAGACGCCCCATTCGCCGGTGGTTCCCGGTTCCTCGCCCTGGGTCCACCAGGAGGCGCGGTACGCGGCGGAGCCGTGGACGACCTCGTCGCCGCCGTTGTAGGTCGAGCCGGAGGCCCAGGCGGGGGCGTCGCAGCCGTCGCCCGTTCCGGGGTCGGTCGTGGTCGGCGGGTCGGTGGGTTCGCCGGAGCCGCCGCCGCCGAAGTCCACGTCGATGCACGAGTAGAAGGCGTTGGTGGTGTCGGCGATGTTCCAGACCGCGAAGACCAGGTGCTGGCCGGTGCGGGCGGGGAGGTTCACGGTCTGGGTCATGGTGTGGTCGGGTTGGGCCCCGCCCATGTCGATCGACGCGATCGGGGTGAGTCCGAGGTCGTCGCGGGTGAGCGGCTGCGTCGGGTCGTAGTTCGCGTTGGTGATGTAGTAGTCGAATGTGGCGGTGGCGTGGTTGACGGTCATCGTCCAGGTGAAGGTGGTGGCGCCGGCGTCGACCGCGGTGGTGGGCCAGTTGCCGCCGCGGGGGTCGTCGAGTTCGGAGAAGCGGTCGTTGCCGCCGGCGCAGAGCTGGCCGTCGGCCGGGCCCGCGGCGGGGAAGCCCTTGGGGCCCTCCACGCTCTGGGGCTCGTAGGAGATCGCGCCGCAGTCGGTGACTTCGCCTTCGGCGCACAGCGCCGAGCGCGAGGGCGGGTCGGAGTTGTAGCCGTGGCCCCAGGCCAGGGCCGCCATGGACGCCGAGATCGCGAGGGTCGCGGCACCGGCGAGGGACAGGATGATCTTGCGCGACTTGCGCATGGCCGTCTCCCATCGTGGGTTGGGTTCAGCGATTCTCTTCGATGTCGCAACACTTCCTACCTGCGACGACACGAATTAAAAAGTAACCTAACAGTTTGTGTCCTGGCACACAAGGGGATCGGACGCGGTTTTTCGGGCTTTTCCGTAGAGTGTCATGGTTTGACACGGAACGGCAACGGCCGCACACGAATCGTGTGCGGCCGCGGCTCGTGGACGGTCAGTCGTCCTCGGGTTCGTCGGGATGGGTCATGAGCACCGTCGCCGAGACCAGCAGGCCCCCGCCGATGACGACGATCGCGATGATCATCATGGTGATCGCTGCCGCGCTCATCGGGCGGCCTCCTCTCGGATTTCCTCGTCCTCTTCGGACTCGATCGCGGGGACTTCCTTGCGCCGCAGGAGCAGCGCCATGATGACGCCGAACGCCAGAGCGCCGATCGCGATCGCCCAGCCGAACGCCTGGTGCTGGTTGTAGCCGTAGAGCGCGCTGTCCGCCTCGGCCGTCAGCAGATCGCGGATGTTGAAGTACAGGATGCCCGCGAGCATGATCGGCGTGACGACGCCGAGGCACACGAACCAGATCGGCCCGACCTTGAAGGTCGAGGTCGCGTTCGCGTCGTCGCGGAGCGCCTTCCACTTCCACAGCGCCCAGACGACCACCGCGATGCTCACCGGGGCGGCCACGGCGATGCCGTACTGGTTGATGAAGTAGTCGGTGACGTCGAGGAACATCAGGCCGCTGGCGGTCGGCAGCAGGATGAGCGAGACGACGGCCATCGCGCCGCCGACGACCACGGTCGCCTTGATGCGGCTCCAGCCGAAGCGGTCCTCCATGGCCGCGACCGGGACCTGGACGATGCTCACCATCGAGGTCCACCCGGCCACCACGAGCGAGGCGAAGAACAGGACGCCGAAGAGCCCGGCCAGGTAGGGCAGCGTGTTGATGATGGTCGGGAACGCGATGAACGCGAGTCCCACGCCCTCGTACGCCTGGTCGGCGATGGGCACGCCGCTCTCGAAGGCGATGAAGCCGAGCGCCGCGAACACGCCGATGCCGGCGAGGATCTCGAACGAGGAGTTCGCGAACCCGACCGTGAAGGCCGACGTGGTGATGTCGGACTTGCGCTTGAGGTAGGAGGCGTAGGTGACCATGATGCCGAAGCCCACCGACAGGGAGAAGAAGATCTGCCCGTAGGCGGCGAGCCAGACGCCCGGCTCGCGCACGGCCTCCCAGTCGGGGCTGAAGAACGAGTTCAGCCCGTCCGCCGCGCCGTCGAGGGTCAGCGCCTGCACGACCAGGACGGCGAACATGACCAGCAGCAGCGGGATGAAGACCTTGCTGGTGGTCTCGATGCCCTTCTTGACGCCCGCGCCGATGACCAGGAGCGTGAAGGCCCAGACCGCGATCATGGCGATGCCGATGCCCGGCAGCCAGGTGCCGAAGTCGCCGAAGCCGTCGCTCGCCTGGAGAAAGTCCCCCATGAGGAACGCGTTCGGGTCCTCGCCCCACTGCTGCGTGATCGAGAAGTAGCCGTACCAGCCCGCCCAGGCGATGATGGCGGCGTAGTAGACGGCGATGACGATCGAGATGGCGACCTGCCACCAGCCGATGACCTCGGCGTTCTTGTTCATCCGCCGGAAGGCGACCGGCGCCGAGCCCTTGTAGCGGCGCCCGATCGTGAACTCCATGATGAGCAGCGGGATGCCCGCGGTCGTCAGGGCCACGAGGTAGGGCACGAGGAAGGCGCCGCCGCCGTTCTCGTAGGCGACGCCGGGGAAGCGCCAGATGTTGCCGAGGCCGACCGCCGATCCGATGGCGGCGAGGATGAATCCGGCCCTCGACCCCCAGTTCTCTCTCACCATTGTTCGCTTTCTCCAGTCACGCCGTTACGGGGCACATTTCGGGCTAACCATAGTGTGACGTACAGACGCGGTCAAACGATCGTTATGGATGCGTGACGAAGACGCGTTCGCGGCTCGGAACGAGACGGAGCCCCCGGGCAGGCGCTAAGGTTGATCAGTTCCACTGCGATCGGCACCGCTCGGCGCATCAGCGAGCCGTCCATCGGCAGTGGCGGCGACCGCGCACCGTCCGCGCCTTCAATCCATCCGCTCCGCACGCGAGGAGAGCTGTGTCCGCTGCCATCAATCCGGCCCTCAAGGCAGTCCGGTTCGAACAGGCCCGCCTCGACGACCTGTACGCCCGGCTCGACCGCCTCCGCGAGGAGGCCGGCGAGCGGCTCGGCGAGTCCCGTCGCCGACACGTCGAGAACGACCAGGAGCGCTCGCAGCGCGACGCCGAGGCCCACCTGTACCGCCGCCGCATCGCCCAGCTCGACGCCGTCGAGGAGGGCCTGTGCTTCGGGCGCCTCGACTACATCGACGACGACGCACCGATGTACCTGGGTCGCATCGGCGTCCACGCCGAAGGCGGCGAGCAGCTGCTCGTGGACTGGCGCTCGGAGGCCGGGCGCCGGTTCTACCTGGCGACCGCCGCGTCCCCGTCCGGGGTGCGCCGCCGCCGCCACCTGCACACCAAGGGCCGGCGCCTGCGCGCGGTCAACGACGAGGTCCTCGACCTGGGCAGCGCGAGCGATTCGGGCTCCTCGATCGGCTCCGAGGGCGCCCTGATGGCCGCGCTGAACGCCGCGCGCACCGGCACGATGCAGGACATCGTCGCCACCATCCAGGCCGAGCAGGACCGCATCATCAGAGCGCCCCTGGAGGGCATCATGATCGTCGACGGCGCGCCGGGCACCGGCAAGACCGCCGTCGCCCTGCACCGCGCCGCCTACCTGCTGTACGAGCACCGCGAGCAGCTCAAGAGCCGCGGCGTGCTCATCATCGGCCCCGGCAAGCAGTTCCTGCGCTACATCTCCGAGGTCCTGCCGGGCCTGGCCGAGACCGACGTCCTGCTGCGCACGCCCGCGCAGCTGTTCCCCGGCGTGGTCGCCGACCGGCCCGAGACCGACGCGGTCGCCGCCGTCAAGGGCCGCGCCGTCATGGCCGGGGTCATCGCCAGCGCCGTCGCCGACCGCCAGGTCGTGCCGCGCCACCCGGTCCTGATCGACTACGAGGGCCACGAGCTGTGGCTGCGGCCCGAGAAGATCACCGCGGCGCGCGACGCCGCCCGCGAGACCGGACTGGCGCACAACGAGGCCCGCGAGACCTTCCACAAGCGGGTCATCGCGGACCTGGCGACGCAGTACGCGGACATCATCGGCGAGGACCCGCTCGGCGAGGAGAACCTGCTGGGCCTGGAGGACCGGGCGAAGCTCGCGGTCGAGATCGCGGGCGACCCGGTGATCCGCGGCGAGATCGAGTCGCTGTGGCCCGAGCTGACGGCGAGGGAGCTCCTGGAGGACCTGTTCGCGTCCCGCGAGCGCATCGCCTCGGCCGCGGCGGTGCTCAAGAAGGAGGACCGCGCGCTGCTGCACCGCGGGCCGGGCGGCTGGAGCGAGGCCGACGTGGCGCTGCTGGACGAGGCCGCGGAGCACCTGGGCGAGACCGAGGCGCCGCGGCGGGCCGGGGGGCTGACGGCCGAGCAGATCGCGTACGCGCAGGACGTCTTGACGATCGCGGCCGGCTCGGCCTCGTTCGACTTCGAGGACGAGGAGTCGGAGATCCTCCAGGCCACCGACGTCATCGACGAGTTCTGGCTCGGCGAGCGGCAGGTCGACGAGGCGTTCGTGTCGGTCGCCGAGCGCGCGGCCGCGGACCGGCGCTGGATCTTCGGGCACGTGATCGTCGACGAGGCCCAGGAGCTGTCCCCCATGGAGTGGCGGGCGCTGCTGCGGCGGTGCGTGACGCGGTCGTTCACCGTGGCCGGCGACCTCGCCCAGGCCGCCGGGCCGTCGGCCCCCGCGAACTGGGGCCAGGTGTTCGGCGCCTCCGACCTGGCGTGGCGGGCCGAGCAGCTGACGGTCTCGTACCGGACCCCGGCGGAGATCATGAACGTGGCGGCGCGGGTGCTCGACGCGATCGACGTCGAGGCGGCCCGGCCGCGCTCGGTGCGCGAGTCGGGGCACCAGCCGTGGCTGGAGATCGCCCAGGTGGACCTCGACGCGCGCGTCGAGGAGCTGGCCCGGGCCGAGAAGCGGGCCGTCGGCGAGGGCAGCGTGGCGGTCGTGACGACCGCCGAGCGCGCGGCCGGGCTCGCGGGGCTGGCCGACGCCGCGGTCCTGACGGTCAAGCAGGCCAAGGGCCTCGAGTTCGACAGCGTCATCGTCGTCGACCCCGACGCGATCGCGGCCTCGGGCCTGCGGAACCTCTACGTGGCGCTGACCCGCGCCACCAAGCGCCTCGGGGTCGTGGCGCCCGACAAACCCTGCTTCCCCGGCGCCGAGGTGCTGTAAGCGGGGACAACTCTCGGCGCAGCTGTCCTGCCGGGATTGGTTCGGGCTCCTACACTGATGTCCAGGTGTAGGAGGTGCGGGTTGACAACGACGACTGGGGACTTGACCGGCGCGATCGTCGAGGGTCGCTACCGGTTGCGGCGGCTGATCGCGCGGGGCGGCATGGCCGACGTGTACGAGGCCCACGACGAGCGGCTCGACCGCACCGTGGCGGTGAAGATGATCACCACCGAGGGCGTCGCGGGGTTCGACTTGAAGGCCTTCACCCACGAGGCCCGGACCATCGCGCGGCTCTCCCACCCGAACGTGGTGGCGGTCTTCGACCAGGGCGTCCACCAGGGACTGCCGTACGTGGTCATGGAGTACGTGCCCGGCACCACCCTGCGGGACCTGCTCAACCGGCGCCGGCGCCTGCGCATCGACGAGGCCGTGGAGCTGTTCGCGCAGCTGCTCGACGGGCTCCAGGCCGCCCACGACGCCGGGCTCGTGCACCGCGACATCAAGCCCGAGAACATCCTGCTCAAGAACGGCGGCCGGGGCGACCGGGTCAAGGTGGTCGACTTCGGCCTGGCCGAAGCGGTCCACGGCGACCGCGAGAGCGCCGGGCCGCTGGTGGCGACCGCCGCCTACGTGGCCCCTGAACTGGTGAACGGCAAGCCCGCGACGACCGCGAGCGACGTCTACTCCTCCGCGCTCGTCCTGTACGAGCTCCTGACCGGCGAGGTCCCCTTCGACGGGCCCGACCCGGGCGCGGTGGCGCGCCGCCACGTCGAGGAGGACGTCCCCTCCCCGCAGCTGAAGGCCCCCGACGTGCCCGAGAGCCTCGCGGAGCTGGTGAGCGCCGCGGCCGCCCGCAGACCGGGGACGCGGCCGGTGGACGCCGGGGCGTTCCTGCGCCGCCTCCAGGCCATCGACGTCAAGCCCGTGCCCGGCACCACCGGGCAGGTGCCCAGGCCGACCCGCGCGGTCCAGACGACCATGGTCGTCGGCACGCCGCACGCCAAGCGGTCCTGGAAGGCCCTCATCACCCTGGTGCTCATCGCGGCCGCGCTCATCTCGGTCGCGGCCGCGGGCTGGTGGATCGGCGTCGGCCGCTACACCTCCACGCCGTCGCTGCTCGACCAGTCCCGCGACACGGTCGCGGCGTTCGCCGAGGAGGAGGGCTTCGACGTCGACGTCCAGGACGGCTACAGCGAGAGCGTGCCGATCGGGGAGGTCGTGTCGCAGGACCCCGGCGTGGGCGACCGCATCAGGCAGGGCGCCACGATCACCGTCGTGATCTCGCTGGGCCCCGAGCGCTACCAGGTGCCGAACGTGGCCGGGATGAGCGAGGACGAGGCCCGGGAGGCGCTGGCGGCGTTCGACGCCGAGGTCACCGTCGAGCGCGAGTACAGCACGGAGTTCGAGGCGAACGAGGTCGTCGGCACCGACCCGGCCGCGGGCGAGGAGGTGAAGGCCGGGACGCCGGTGGCGATCATCGTCTCCGACGGGTTCCCGCCGCTCACCGTGCCCGACGTCGTCGGCATGGACGAGGACGCCGCGATCAGCGCGCTCCAGTCCGAGGGCCTGACGGTCGGCGAGGTGGCGCCGCGCCACAGCGACACCATCCCCGCCGGGTCGGTGATCGAGCAGACCCCCGCGGCCGACTCCCCCGCGGGCGCGGGCGACGTGGTCGACCTCGTGGTCAGCGACGGACCCGAGCCGATCGAAGTGCCCGACGTGGTCGGCATGGACCTCGACGAGGCGACCGAGACGCTCGAAGGCCTCGGCTTCACCGTGAAGACCGCGCAGATCTGGTTCTCCGGCACGGTGTTCGACCAGTCCCTGGACGCGGGCAGCGAGCACCCGAAGGGCTCCGAGATCTGGCTCTGGGCCAACTGACGGACAGCGGAAGGGGCCGGACGAATGCTCGTCCGGCCCCTTTTCGTGTAGCTGCTAGTTCGCTCCCGCGGCCTTCAGCTCGGTCATCGTGAACAGGGCCTCGAGTTCGATCCCGGCCTCGGCCAGGTTCTTCGAACCGCCCGACTCGCGGTCGATGACGCACACCGCCCGCTCCACGATCGCGCCGCGCTCCCTGAGCTCGGACACCGAGTCCAGGATCGCGCCGCCGGAGGTCACCACGTCCTCCACGATGAACAGGCGCCGGCCCTCGACCTCGCCGCCCTCGGCGAGGCGGCACGTGCCGTAGGTCTTGGCCTCCTTGCGCACGAACAGCGTCGGCAGGCCGGTCAGCTGCGACAGTATGGTCGCGATCGGGATGCCGCCGGTCTCCAGACCCGCCAGCGAGTCCACGCCGTGCGCGGGCACCAGCGGCGCGAGCGCCTCAGCGATGCGCCGCAGCAGGACCGGGTCGGACTCGAACAGGTACTTGTCGAAGTACTCGTGCGCGATCACGCCCGACCTGAGCCGGAACTCGCCGGTCAGGTGCGAGCGGTTGAAGATGTCGCGTGCGAGCTCGGAGTCGTTGCTCATGCCCTCAGCCTGCCACCTTCCCCCGCTACGGGCGCAGGGCCGGGTGGGCGGGGTCGAGGAGATCACGCTCGGCCAGCCAGTTGTACAGCGGCGTCTCCTGCGGATAGTGGCCCCAGCCGTGGTCGCCGGTGGGCATGTGGCCGCCGAGGATCTGCTGCTGGACCGGGTCCAGGTCCGCCCACCAGGGCTGGCGGGGCAGGTCCTCGACGAGGTCGCGGGCCCGGATCCAGCGCGGCGTGAACCCGAAGAACGCGACCTTGCGCGTCAGGTCCGAGTAGTTGTCGGAGCGGGCGTGCCAGATGCGGCGGTCGAAGAACATGACGTCGCCGGCCGCGCCGGTGACCTCGACGGCGCCTTCGGGGTCGGGCCACTCCATGTCCCGGCGCGGCGGGCCGTCGATCGCGTTCCGCTTGTGGGACCCGGGCACGATCTTGGTGTTGCCGCGGCCGGTCACGGACAGGTCGGAGAAGAAGTACGCGAGCTTGACCGACAGGCGCGGGCGCGGGTCGGTCTCGGTCTCGCGGTTCTGGCGCCCGCCGTCCTGGTGCCATTCGAAGCGGAAGGGGCGCCTGCCCCTGATCGGCGGATGCTTGTCCACATGAGAGTGGTAGACGTGGAAGTTCCAGCCCAGGATCGACCACACGTAGTGGAAGGTCCGGGGATGGTTGAGCAGGAAGGCGAGTTCGGGGCAGGAGGTGACGGCGTCGAGCCGGTGCATGGCGCCTTCGGGGCTGAGCCGCCCCGCCGCCCGCTCGATCTCGTACACGCGGTCCAGCGCGTCCGAGCAGCGCTGGACCTCTTCGGCGTCGAGCGCCCCTCGGATCATGAGGAATCCGTCGCGGTCGAAGGATTCGCGCTGCTCGGGAGTCAGTGCTGCGGTACCGATCGATGTCAATGCGGTCATCGCAAAGCCTTTCCGGTATCCAGGGGATCCGGCGTCACGAGGACGCGGCGTCCGCCCGACTTGGCTGCACCGCGGCTTCGTCGGAGCATCAGGCAAGCGGGCCGCGGTGATGGTTACCGGAGAGCGTAGATCCGATCACTCGGGAGCCGCTGGTGAAATTCTCGAAGTTGCGTGGGAAGAGGCGCAAATCCAATGGTCCACCGCGTCGCAAAGCCCGAATTACTGTCCGAACAGGTCGGTGATCCAGTCGAGCCAGCTGAAGTCGAGTTGCAGGAAGTCCCAATTGAGCTGATCGAGATAGCTCATCCCGACCATGAACAGGAACACCCCGGCGCCCAGGTGCGCGAGCCGGGACGACCGCCGCTTCGCGTGCAGCCAGCGCCCCCACAGGATGCCCCCGGCGACGCGCAGCAGGAAGAACACGCCGACGGCGACGCCGAGCACGACCAGGTAGCTGATGACCTGGGTCCCCAGTGTGCCGGTGCCGCTGGTGACCACCCACAGCAGCCACATGAGGAGCGAGAACAGGCCGCCGATCACCGACAGCTCGAAGCCCTTCGCGAGCGATCCGGGCGGGCCCAGCAGCGGGGGGCGGTCGGCCTTCTCCAGCTCGCGCTCGGAGGGCTCCTCGGGGTCGCTGGACAGGCGCAGGCGCGGCAGGTCGCGCCGATCCGGCGGGGACGCCGGGCCGCCCGAGCGGCCGGGCGTGAACGAGCCCTGGTCGGGGACGCGGACGCGGCCGGAGATCGGCTTGTCCTGCATGGCTTTCGTAGGAGGCGAGCCGGCCTCCATGACGCGGGTGCCGCCCACCGGGGGCATCGGCGGCGAGGCGGCCACGGTCGGCGGGGCGTCCAGGCGCCGGGTCGCGCCGACGGGCGGGACGGGCAGGTCGAGGCGGCGGGTCGCGTCGGTGGCGGCGGCGTGCGGCGCGCCGGCGTGCGTCCCGTGCCAGTCGACGCCGAGGTCGGGCAGCTTCGAGCGGGTCACGACGGCGCACAGCTCGTCGATCCACCGGTGCAGCTCCTCGGTGCGGGGGCGGTTGCGCGGCTCGTCGTCCAGCGTCGCGGTGAGCAGCTCGCGCAGGCGCGGGTTCGACTCCAGGACCGGGTGGCGGCGCAGCCGCGCCCACGGCACCGACTGCTCCTGCTCGGGGGAGTCGGTCCGGGCGCTCGCGCCGGTCACGAGGTAGAACGCGATCGAGCCGAAGCCGTGCACGTCGTAGGCCGGTCCGACCGTGCCCTGATGGGCCTCGGGGCCGGCCGTCTCGCGGGTGTAGGCGATCGTGGTCAGGTGCGCCGGGGTGTAGTAGCGGGCGCCCGTGAAGTCGATGACCTTCGCCGAGCCGTCGGGGCCGATGATCACGTTGGCGGGCTTGAGGTCCATGTGCAGCACCGGGTGCGCGCCCGTGGGCGGGTGGTGCATCGCCTCCATGACCTCGACGACCGAGCGGAGGGTCCGGGCGGCTTCCACGCGGGCCAGGCGCCGCTGGAGGATCTGGCGCAGGTCGTGCCCGGGCAGGTACTCCAGGACCTGGAAGGGGACCGGGTCGCCCTGCGCGGGCTGGCCGGGCGGGTGCGGGGCGCGCCCGTAGAACGCGTCGATGCGGCGGCAGATCGCCCCCACGTTGCGGCTGTGGAGGTCCATGAGGACCGCGTCGCCCTTGTCCCAGGACTGGAACTGGTGGTCGCGGGTGTCGTGCGGATTGAACCGGAAGACCTTCACGGTCAGCGGGGCCGAGGAGATCCCCGCCGACACGCGCACGGCCTGGAACACGTCGGCCTGCCCGCCCGAGCCGAGCAGACCGGTCAGCCGGTAGCTCTGCTCTGACCCCGGTAGGGGGTCGGCCGGTCCGCAGACGAGGTCAACGGTGGCGTTCGACATGAGGTGGTCCTTCGCGGTGAATAAGTCCGAGCCCGCCCTCGGCGACGCTTGCGAGCCGTAAATGCATATAGCGTAACGCCCGGAATCCACCTCGCACGGCCCCCAGAGGCGGCGCTGTTCGCAGCGTCTCAGCGGGAGGCCCGGCCGCGGCCCCGCCGCGGCGGCAGGTCAGCGACCCGAGCCCCAGGGGCTGCCGGCCTGCGGGGAGGACGTCGGGGTGATGCCGGGCGCGGACGGCTGGCCGTAGGAGCTGGCGGGCGGGGCCGGGGCCTGGGCCGCGCTCATCGGTTCGAACACGTTCCCGGGCTGGGACGGCTGCGAGGGCTGCTGCGGGACGCCGGGCGCGGGGGCCACGCGGTCGAAGCTGCCGGTGGACTGGCGCACCGCGGCCTGGCCGCCGGCGCGGGACAGGGACCACAGCGCGGGCGAGAAGCCCACGGCGAGCACGCCGAAGCCGACGGCCCACTGCTCGACCGGCACGCCTTCGTCGAGGCTCAGCAGGTCGATGTCGGCGATGTGCACCAGCACTGAGGAGGCCAGGAGCACGAGCGCCCCCAGCAGACAGATCACTTGCAGGATCTGGAGGAGAACGCGGAAACCCTTAGACATGTACTGACGCTACCAACGCCTGTCCAATAACTCCATACGGCGAGTTCCGAATTCTCCTGGTATTCGCCCAAGCGCGAAGGCCCGGGCCGGAGCCCGGGCCTCTCGTGATGTCCTTGCGGCCTAAGGGATTTCAGGCAGCTCGTGAGTGGACTCCCACGCGGTCAGCATGTCGATGCGCCGCTGGTGGCGCTCGGCCCCCGAGAAGTCCTCGTCGACGAACGCGTCGGCGAAGGAGGTGGCCTCCTCCAGCGAGTGCATGCGCCCGCCGATGGCGACCACGTTCGCGTCGTTGTGCTGGCGGCCCAGCTTGGCGGTCTCCACGCTCCAGGCCAGGGCCGCGCGGGCGCCGGGGACCTTGTTCGCGGCGATCTGCTCGCCGTTGCCCGAGCCGCCCACGACGATGCCCAGGCTCCCGGGGTCGGCGACGACGCGCGAGGCGGCGTGCAGGCAGAACGGCGGGTAGTCGTCCTCGGCGTCGTACTGGTGCGGGCCCACGTCCACGACCTCGAAGCCGCGGCCGGACAGGTGCTTCACCAGGTGGTCCTTGAGTTCGAGACCGGCGTGGTCGGAACCGAGATAAATGCGCACGATGTCAGACCCTAGCCCTTCGGGAGCTCGGCGATGGCGAGCCCGGCCCGCGCCTTGGGCACGAACCAGGTGGACTTGCGCGGCATCTTGAGCCGCTTGAGGTTCACGTCGATGAAGTCGGGCACCGTGACCGGGGCGATGAGGATCGCCAGGTCGGCCCTGCCCGCGTCGACCTGCCCGGCGAGCCAGGACGCCGGGTAGTCGCCGCCGACGTAGGTGATGCGCTTGTCCCCCGCGTCCCAGCCGAGGAGGCCGTCGAAGACCTCCTGCTCGACGCGGGTGTGGTCGAGGCGGTCCACCACGGAGCCCTCGGCAGTGCCGGATGTACGGCTTGCCAAGTCGTCGCCGAGCGGGCCGAACCGGATCTCCCAGGTGCGGCCGCGGCCGTACACGACCACGGTGCCGCCCTCGGAGGGCGTCTCGGGCGGGCCGTCGACCTCGATGACGCTCGCGCCGATCTGGCCGATCTGCTCCACCAGCTGCGTGGCCGCGCCGGGCAGGCCCTTGACGAGCCGGTGGTAGGGGCGGATCGACACCGACTGCGGGGTGGTGATGACCGCGAGGAAGCGGTCGAGCTCGCCGACCTGCGCCGCGAGCGAGCGGTGGTTGCCGTCGGCGACGATGAGGTCGCCGTCGCCGGCCAGCGCGGTCAGGGCCTCGCCCGCCTCGCCGCCGATCGCCCAGATCTCGTGCGCGCGCCCGGACTCGTCGGTGTCGGTCGACACCGGCTCGCCGGCCGCGCTGATGGCGGCCTCGATCGCGGCGTGCAGTTCGTCGCCGCGGGTCGACTGGAGCAGCAGCACGGGGCTCAGCAGGTGGCGCAGGCGCTGGTTGAGCTCGTTGCGCTGCTTGACCTTCTCGAGGAAGACGTCCTCGTTGCGGATGACCTTGCCGGGCTCCTCGGCCGAGGAGGAGATCTCGGCGGTGTCGACGAGGCAGTAGACGCCGTAGGCGACCGGCTCCTCGCCGCCGGAGATGCGGTAGGCCACGGCGACGTCGCCGAAGGAGGCGAAGCGCCCGGCCTCCTTGAGGGCCGCCAGGCGCTCGGCCGCGGCGGGCAGGGCCTGCTCGAACGTGAGGCCCGCGGCCACCGCCTCGGGGGTGTGCGCGGGCATCTCGACGCCCAGCATGCTCGCGGGATTGGCCTCGACGATCCGGGTGATCTCGGTTTCGTCGGGGAACTCGTCGTAGTTCTTCGCGCCAGTGTTCCCGGTGGAGAGCCAGGCCTGGTCGATCGGGTGTGCAGCAGTCACGCCCCGAGCGTAATCGACCGCGTTCGGCATCGACGTGGCCGCTCGGTGAACTCCCGAGATATGACACACTTCTTTCATAATCCGAACCCTGGAGACTGGAGGCACTGTGGCGGCAACCCACATTCTCACCCGCGACGAGGCACAGCGGCGCGCCGAGCTGCTTCATGTCGATTCCTACACCGTGGAACTCGACCTGACCGGGCACGAGCAGGGCGACACCTTCAGCTCGCGCACCGCCGTCAAGTTCTCGTGCGCCGAGCCCGGCGCGGAGACCTTCATCGAGATCGCCGCCGAGCGCATCGAGGACGCCTACCTCAACGGCGAGCCGGTCGACGTCAGGTTCTTCGACCCCAAGGCCGGGCTGCGGATCACGGGTCTCGCCGCCGACAACGAACTGGTCGTCAACGCGATCTGCTCGTACTCCTCCGACGGCCAGGGCCTGCACCGCATGACCGACCCGGTCGACAAGCAGACCTACCTGTACTCGCAGTTCGAGGTGGCCGACGCCCAGCGCGTGTACGCCTGCTTCGACCAGCCGGACCTCAAGGCCGCCTTCACCTTCCAGGTGCGCACGCCCGCGCACTGGACCGTGATCTCGAACATGCCGGCCGAGTCCGAGGTCGTCGTCGAGGCGATCGAAACCAAGGTCACCCTGTTCGAGCAGTCGGTGCGCATGAGCCCGTACATCACCGCGATCTGCGCGGGCCCGTACTTCGGCGTCCACGAGACCCACGACGGGATCGACCTGGGCCTGTACTGCCGTGAGTCCATGAAGGAGTACCTCGACCCCGAAGGGGTCTTCGAGGTCACCCGCCAGGGCTTCGACCACTTCCACTCCACGTTCGGGGTGCGCTACCCGCTGCCGAAGTACGACCAGGTCTTCGCGCCCGAGTACAACTTCGGCGCGATGGAGAACTTCGGCTGCATCACGATCGCCGAGGCCTCGTTCCTGTTCCGCAGCCAGGTCACCGACTTCGAGCTGGAGCAGCGCGCGAACGTCATCCTCCACGAGATGGCCCACATGTGGTTCGGCGACCTCGTGACCATGCGCTGGTGGGACGACCTGTGGCTCAACGAGTCCTTCGCCGAGTGGGCGAGCCACTGGGCGAACGTGGAGGCCACCCGCTTCGACGGGGCGTGGACGACGTTCCTGTCGGCGCGCAAGAACTGGGGCTACAGCGCCGACCAGCAGCCGACCACGCACCCGGTCTACACCGACGCGGGCGACACCGAGGAGATCCAGGCCAACTTCGACGGCATCACCTACTCCAAGGGCGCCTCGATCCTCAAGCAGCTGGTCGCCTACGTCGGGATCGACCCGTTCCTGGCGGGCCTGCGCTCCTACTTCCAGAAGCACCAGTTCGGCAACGCGGTCTTCTCCGACCTGCTCGGCGAGCTGGAGGCCGCGAGCGGCAAGGCGCTCAAGGACTTCGCCGACACGTGGCTGCGCACCGCCGGGGTCTCGACCCTGCGGCCCGACGTCGCGGTCGACGCAGGCGGGAACTACACGAGCGTCACGGTGCTCCAAGAGGTCCCGGCCCAGCACCCGACCCATCGCACGCACCGCATCGCGATCGGCCTGTACGACCTCGAGGGCGACCTGCTGGTCCGCCGCGACCGGTTGGAAGTCGACGTCACCGGCGCCGAGACCGCGATCGCGGAACTGACCGGCGTGAAGCAGCCGGACCTGCTGCTGCTCAACGACGAC
Source organism: Glycomyces harbinensis (assembly GCF_900101745.1). Lineage (GTDB taxonomy): Bacteria > Actinomycetota > Actinomycetes > Mycobacteriales > Micromonosporaceae > Glycomyces > Glycomyces harbinensis. Next base: position 320,560 of record NZ_FNAD01000002.1, read on the forward strand.
GACCTGACCTACGCGAAGCTGCGCCTGGACGAGCGCAGCCTCGCCACGGCCGTGGGGCACACCTCGGCGCTGGGCGACTCGCTCGCCCGCGCGCTCATCTGGGCCGCGGCCTGGGACATGCTGCGCGACGCCGAGCTGCCCGCGACCCAGTTCGTGGACCTGGGCGTCGCCAGCCTGACGAACGAGACCGACATCAACATCGTCACGGTCGCCCAGCGCCAGGTCGCCGGCTCCCTCGCCTACGCCGACCCGGCCCACCGGGCGGCGCTGCGCGAGCGTTGGGCGCAGGCCGCCAAGGCCGCCATGGAGGCCGCCCCGGTGGGCAGCGACATGCAGCGGTCCTGGGCCAAGGCCTACGCGTCCGCGTCCCGCTCGGAGTCCGACCTGGCCCGCATCGCGGGCTGGCTCGAAGGCGACGGGGTCCCCGACGGGCTGGCGGTCGACGCCGACCTGCGGTGGTCCCTGCTCACGGGCCTGGTCGGCAACGGCAAGGTCGGCGAGGACGCCATCGACGCCGAGCTCGACCGCGACTCGACCGCCGACGGCCGGCGCCTGTCGTTCGTCGCCCGCGCGGTGGTGCCGACGGCCGAGGCCAAGCAGCGCGCCTGGGAGCGGATCGTGGACCCGGCCTCGGAGAACTGGGTCCGCCGGTCCTCGATGCTGGGCTTCGCCCCGCTCGACCAGGCCGACCTGGTGCGCCCGTACCTGCGCCCGTACCTGGAGGCGGTGCCGGAGCTGTGGGAGAAGCTGGGCGCCCAGCAGGCCGTCGAGTTCTCGAAGCTCGCGTTCCCGTCGAACCTCATCGAGCCCGAGACGCTCGAGGTGCTCGACGTGTGGCTGGCCGAGGAGCGGCCCGCGCCGATCAAGCGCGGCGTCGCCGAGGGCCGGGCCGACCTGGCCCGGGCCTTGAAGGGCCAGGCGCTGGACGCGTCCGCGTAAGGAGCGCCGCCCTTCGGGGCGCTGCGCCGTTCGGGGCTCCGCGACCGCTTCGCGAGAGGTGGTCACGGAGCCCCGAGTCCTTTTCACCCCGTTGATAAGCTCGCCGTGTCCGCCGCGCGTCGCAATGGCGGCTCATGGTGAATGGAGAGAGCAGTCTTGTCCGCGCTTTTGCCGGTGGCAGTCCTCAGTGCCACCCTGGTCGCGCTGTTCGGCGTCGTCCTGCCCCTCCTGCTTCTCGGCCCCGTCCTCGCCTCGCGCACCCGCCCGCAGCCGCAGCAGCTGCTGTTCGCGGTGGTGCTCCTGATCCCGACCGTGGTGATCGGTTCGGTGTTCCTGGCCTGGTGGGCGGTCGAGTGGCTGGGCCGCTACGACGTGCCCTCGGCCGAGCTGGTCGGGATCGCGCTGGTGGTGGCCGCGGTGGTCGGGCTGATGGCGCCGCTGCGCCTGCCCGGCGGGTCGGGGCCGTTCTGGCTCAAGCCGCTGCTGGGCCTGTCCTCGGGCGTGCTGGTGCCCATGTCGATGATCCTGAGCATGGGCGCGGGACTGCACGAGCTGGCCGCGGCGGGGATCGGCCTGCTGGTCCTGGTCGCGCTGGTGGTGGTCTTCCGGGTCATCGCGAAGCCGATCGCGGACCGGCGCAAGGCGAAGCAGGTGCGGTCGTCGGTGCGGCGGTTCCAGGGGCAGCTGGTGGACGTGACGGACGAGGCCTGGAGCCTGTCGAGCGCCCGGGGCGACGCGAACCGGATCGTGCTGACGTACAGCGGCGAGTCGGACGGGAAGCAGATCGGCGCGGCGCTCATGCTCAAGCGCGACATGGAGTGGGTGCCGAAGGCCGAGGAGAACCAGTCGGCGGTGTTCGAGCTGTCGAAGGGCCTCAACGGCCAGCCGACCGAGGCGGTCCTGGCGCAGCAGCGGATCGGGTCCCCGGCGACGCTGACGATGCGCATCCCGGGCACGACGATCCTGTCGATCCGCGAGACGGTGGCCGATTCGCTGTCGTGGGTCGAGTTCATCGGGAAGCTGGAGCTCACCGACGCGGACGCCATGCTGAAGCGCCGCCAGCCGGGCGCCGACGAGGACTAGCGAGATACGCGAACGGCGGCCGGGGAGACCCGGCCGCCGTTCTCGCGTATGCGGCTCAGTGCGTGTTGCTCTGGGCGGTCTCGGCGAGCATGCGCAGGCCGGTGATGATGCCGCCGGCCAGCTGCCCGGCCCCGAAGGAGGCCTCCATGGAGAACACCACGAGGGCCGCGGAGCGGTCCGGGACCTTCTCCTGGGCGAGCTTGCCGGTCACGATCTCCAGCTGCCGCTGCTCGGGCGAGACGGCGACGAGGACCGAGCGGTCCGGGTCGGCGAGCTTGTCGTGCATCGACTCGGCGGCGCCGCGGACCGGGTCGTGCAGCGGGCCGACGTAGACGCTGTAGTGCAGGCCGCCTCCGTCGCGCTCGGCGACCGCGAGGGCCTCGTCGAGGTGGAGCAGCTCCTTCACGTCGAAGGGGCCTTCGAGGACGGCCGGCTTGACCTCTTCGGGGCTCTTGTCGACGCCCTCCACGATCGCTACCTGGCTACCACTTGCCATGCGAGCCTCCCTTGGGTCCACTGGCGATCGACTCGGCGTGCGCGGGCTCGAGGGCCGCGGCGCCGTGGGCATCATCGATGGTGGTCTCCGAAGCGGTGCCGCTCCCGGAAGTGTCTGCCACCGCGCCGTTGCGGGCGACGAACCACACGGGTTTGAAGTTGTAGGGCTCTCCCGCACGGTAGCGGGACTGCGGCCTCGGGTGCCGCAGGAAGACCACGGTGAAGACCGCGACCACAACCAGGATCGGGGCGCCGAACAGTATCAGCAAGTCCTGGAACGTCATGTTGCTCCCCTAAATACAGGTACAGGAGGACCCTGCGAATTTACGGCTGGCGAGCGGGCGCCGCTACCTCGCTCGTCTACGGCCGGCAAGCGGGCGCCGCGACCATGGCCCTCAGACTAATCCAATTACGCCCCTCACACCCCTGCAGGTGCTAACTCGGTGCGGTCGGTCGCACGGGGGCCCGATCCCGTTGGCGCGGGGGCCATCGGGCACGGAGAGGGCCCGCCGACCGAAAACGGTCGACGGGCCCGGTCCGTCCGATGGAGTCCTCTAGGAGAGCCGAGCGCGCTCCCTTCCGTGGCGCGGGAGCCATGCCTCCCAGGCCGGGTCGGGGCGCCGCTGCCCGCGGAAGCCGCGCAGCTGCCAGCCGGAGGGGGGCCGGGGCGCGCGGGGCAGGCGCCAGCCGAGTTCGGCGAGGGTCTTGTCGCTCTTGCGGTGGTTGCAGGGGGCGCACGCGGCCACGACGTTGTCCCACGTGTGGGTCCCGCCGCGGGAGCGGGGCATCACGTGGTCGATGGTCTCGGCGGAGGAGCCGCAGTAGACGCAACGCCAGTCGTCGCGCGTGAACACGCCGCGGCGCGAGGGGCTCGCGCCGACCTGCCTGGGGATCGCGACATAGCGGTTGAGGCGGACCACGGAGGGGACGGGGATGTGCATCGTTTCGGAGCGCAGAAAACCGTCACCAGGAGTGACGGTTTCGGCCTTGCGGGTGAGCAGCAGCACTGCTGCTCGCCGGACTGGTATCACGCACAGTGGCTCGTAGCTCTGATTCAGGACGAGGGCCGAGCCCAGGGTCGCCACGTTGTGGGTGAAGAGATTCGGGAGCACCCCTGGGGCGGGGTCATCGCCGGCGAGCGTGCTCCTATGTCGAGGACCTATCACGGTGTCGTACCTCCAAGCCATCGGTCCCGTCAAGTTTGACCTAAATCTCAGAAAATTGCACCCTGGTTCCGTGGGATCTTGAATGTCGAGCGAATATCGTCTGTGCGAACCACCGGTGACCCTCGGACCGTGCGGAACGGGGCGCTCGTCCCCGGTGTTGGAATCTGAGAAGAGACGAACGTGGAACTGCTTGCCGAGACCGCAGGGGCCTCTCCCTGCGATGCGGGGTTCAACTCCTGCACGCTCCTGTACAAGATGACCGGGAGCGAAGAGTTCTCCATCGACACGGGCGTGGTCCTCGACAAGATCGGCCAGGTGCTGATCATCGTGCTGGCGGCGATGCTGCTGAAGTGGATCGTCAACCGGTCCATAGCGAGGATCATCAAGCAGGTCACCACGATCAAGGGCCCGCAGTCGATCGCGGAACTGGCCGACAAGCTCGGCTCCTCGAACTCCCGGCGCGACGAGCTGCTGGGCGACCGTTCCGAGAAGCGGGCCGAGACGCTCACCGGGGTGCTCCAGCACGTCTCGGGCATCGTCATCTACGCCATCGCGTTCATGCTCGTGCTCAGCGCCTTCAACGTGAACCTGGCCCCGATCCTCGCCAGCGCGGGCATCGCCGGCATCGCGATCGGCTTCGGGGCGCAGAACCTGGTGCAGGACTACCTGGCCGGGATATTCATCCTCGTCGAGGACCAGTACGGGGTCGGCGACAACGTCGACGTGGGCGACGCGGTGGGCACCGTGGTCGACATGGGCCTGCGGGTCACGACGCTGCGGTCGCTGGACGGGACTCTGTGGTACGTGCGCAACGGCCAGATCCTGCGGGTCGGGAACTCGAGCCAGAGCTGGGCGTATGTGGTGGTCGACACACCGCTGCCGCCGACGGCCGACGTGGACGCGGTCGGCGAGAAGATCGTCGCGATCGCCGAGGCGTTCGTCGCCGAGGACGAGTGGCGCGAGCACATCCTCAAGGAGCCCGAGTACCTCGGGCCGATCGAGGTCACGATCGACGAGATCAAGGTGCGCCTGGGCGTGCGGACCACCTCCGACCAGCAGTGGGCGGCGGGCCGGGAGCTGCGGCGGCGCATCTCCGAGTCGCTGCGCGAGGCGGGGCTGGTCGACCTGGCCGGGGCGGGGCGGATCTACGTGCCGCGCGGGGTGGCGAACGGCGGGGCCGCAGGGGCCGCGGGGACCGCTCCGTAGGTGATATGCGGCCCAATCGGTGTGACGCGCGCCGGATCGGCTTCACAGAGGGGTTCCCGGGCGGCACGATTGAGAGATGCCTAGTGACAGCCCGCGCGCAGTTGTGCCTCTGACCCCCACCGGTCAGCCCGCGCCCACGCAGTCCTTCTATGACGCCGTGGGCGGCGAGGCGACCTTCCAGCGTCTCGTCGACGAGTTCTACGCCCAGGTGGCCGAGGACCCGATCATGCGGCCGATGTACCCGGAGGAGGATCTCGCTCCGGCGGCGCGGCGCTTCAAGATGTTCTTGGAGCAGTACTGGGGCGGTCCGCACGCCTACTCCGAGGAGCGGGGCCACCCGCGCCTGCGGATGCGCCACGCCCCCTTCACGATCGGCGATCGCGAACGCGACGCGTGGCTGCGCTGCATGCGTCACGCGATGGACGTGGTGGCGCTGGCGCCCGAATACGACAAGGCCATGTGGGAGTACATGGAGCGCGCGGCGGACTTCATGCGGAACGCATGAGGCATTGGCGCAGCATGCGGAACGCATGAAGCGAGTGCTCGGTAGGCGGAACGCATGAGGCGTCAGGCCGATATGCGGAACGCATAGCGATGATCGAAGACGGGACCGGCCCGACCGCTGAGCGGTCGGGCCGGTCCCGTTCTCGTTCCGTTCAGGGCGTCACGGCGAGCAGGCGACGATCACTTCCTGGTAGAGCCCGGCGAGCTCGCCCTGGTATTCGATGTACTCGTCGGTGAAGAGCTCCTCGAGGTTCTCGGCGTCCGGGTTGATCTCGCCCTCGTACTCCAGGCTGTTGTACGCGTCGAAGGCGGTCTGGCAGGCCTCGTAGTCGTCGGCGGTGAGCTGGAGCCCGGCCAGGTCGCTCACGAGGGCGCTGTTCTCGGCCTTGAGGTCCTCCTCCGCGGCGAGCAGGTCCTCGATCTCGGCGGCCTTCGCCTCGGCGTCGTCGGCGGCCTGGGTGTACAGGTACGCGAAGGTCCCGGCGACCAGGGCGACCACCGTCAGCGCGATCGCCAGGGTGATGACCCCGGCCTTGGACGGCCTGCGCGGCCCGGGCGGTGCCGGGATCGGGGCGGTCGCGCCGGGAGGGGCGAACTGCGGGCCGGAGGCGAACTGCGGTCCCGGGGCGTACTGCGGGCCGGAGCTGAACTGCGGTCCCGGGGCCGGCGGGGGCGTCATCGACGCCGCCGGGGGGTTCGCGGCGGCGGGCGCCATCACGGGCGGCAGCCGGCCCGCCTCGGGCGCGGGGGCCGGTGCGGCGTTCGCCGGCGCGACCGGAGCCGGGCCCGGGACCTCGGGGGCGGAGTAGGTCGCCGGCTCGGCGGTCTGCTCCTGCACCTGGGGTTCGGGGGCGGACGCTTCGGTGGCGGGCTCGGCGCTCGGCGGCGCGGCGGGAGCTTCGGCCGCCGGTGGCTCGGCGGGCCGCGGAGTCTCGGGGGTCGGGAGGGTCATGGGTGCTCCTGGTATTCACTTGAATGAGAAGGGAACCCGTATGTTACCTGCGGCGGCACGATCGCACAGTCCAGTTGTGCTGCAAGCATGTTCGTTTCCGCTGGTGGCGTTCGCCTTTCAAGTGGAAATCAGACGAAAAGCCACCGGACATTGGGGACGGTCGGATCGCATCGGAGCGAAAAGGGGGCCGGACCGCTTTCGCGGTCCGGCCCCCTTCTTCAGGCTGCGTCGCCGTCAGAGCAGTTCGCCTTCGAGCCATTCGACGAACGTGCCCGAGATCGCGGTGCCGCAGTCGATGAGCTCTTCGAGCAGGGCGGTGGTGATGCCGGGGCGGACGGGGACCTGGATCTCGCCGAAGACCGGGAGCGCGCCCGATTCGGTCGGCTCGCCCAGGTAGGCCTTGAGGAACCGGCGGGTGCGGTTCCACTCGTTCATGGCCGCGTAGCCGCGCTCGGCCCACTCGCGCGGGACGGTCTGGTACGCGCGGGCGCGCAGGACCAGGATGTCGGCGTCGGGGCCCTCGGCGCGCACCTGGACGATGTGGCGCTCCCAGAGGGCGACGATGCCGCCGTTCTCGTCGACCAGGTAGCGGATGTCGAGGTTCCGCAGCGAGGCGATGATGCGGTCGGAGTCCAGCGGCGCGGCCTCGTCGCGGGCGTCCGCGGCGATCTGCTCCAGGTCGGTGATGAAGTCCGGGTCGATCTCGGCGAGGTCCTGCTTGATGAGGTGCCACCGCTCGATCTCGGAGATCTGCTCTTCCTCGGGGCCGAGGAGGAGCTGTTCGGCGGTGAGCTCGTGGCGCAGCTCACGGGAGGCCAGTTCGACCTCGACCTCGTACTCGCCGCTGTCGGCCTCGGGGACGCCCTCGCGCCGTTCGGCGCGCGGGTTCGGGACCGCGCTCGGCTGGCTGCCTCGCGCCTGGGCGCGTTCGGCGGAGCCGCCGATCTCGCTGTCGGTCTCGGTGATCGAGTCTTGCTGTGCGTCGCGTTTTCTGCTGCGCCACCATGCCATGGTGTTGTCCGCCTTCCCACCCAAAATGCGAATCACTGGCAGTGCTTGGGTACTTCGTTGGCATTCCTGCTTGGCTGAACCATTGGTTGTGATTGGTAGTGCTTCGCCGGGCAGTGCCAAGTTACGTCGCGTTGCAGTGAGCAGACTAGGGCTCGACGCCGACTTGGCACAACCGTCAGCTAATCCTGTCCAAAAGTATGAACCGTCGCGCGTTTGTTCGCAGGCCCCTTCTGGGTACTGTCACCGGTTTCATATGTATCAGAACGGGAAGAGCCGTCCCATCCTCCGGACGTCGGCTTTCCGTCACCGAACGGCAGCGTTCCGTAATCGTCCGGTGACGCTCAGAGAAGGGGGAGGCCCCGGTCACGGTCCCAGACGGTGCCGTAGGTCGCGGCGAGCCCGACGCGGCGTCCGGCCCGGAGCACCCGGACGGGATCGTCGGCGAGGAAGCCCATGCGGCACAAGGCGGCCACGAGGCGGACCTCGACGGGCCAGGCCTCGTCGCCGTGCTCGACGAGCAGTGCGACGTGGTCGAGCATGGCGTCGCGCAGCCGCCGGTCGCCGATGCCCTGGCCGCGGCGCTCCCGCAGGGCCGCTGCGGCCTTCCGGTCGATGTCGGCTATGTCGGCCGCGGGAACGGTCTCGACGGTCTCCCAGGGCCGCTGGGGGAGGCGCCCGCGCCATGCGGCGGCGGGCCTGGCGGCGATCGCGCCGGCGGCGAGGTCGCCGGCGCGGTGGACGCCCTCGGGCGGCACCGGCTCGCCCGCGTCGCGGACGGCGAGGGCGCCGAAGGGCAGCGCGGCCCAGAGCCTGCCGTCGCGCACGAGCACGAGGGCCTCGGGGTCGAGCCGGGCGACCCGGGCCGCGAAGGCCGCGTCGTCGTCCGCGATCGCTCCGCTCATCGGGGGCACCGGCCGGTCATTCGGCCCACTGCTCGAGGAAGGCGCGCTCGGCGTCGGTGACGCGGCGGGGCCGCTGGGTCTCGACGTTGTACGGGACCATCACGCTCTTGGCGCGCAGGGCGAGCTTGTCGTTCGCGGTGAGCTCGTACGCGAACGTGAACGAGGAGTTCCCGATCCGCTCGATCCACAGCTCGACGCGGATCTCGGCCGGAACCGTCACGGGCAGCAGGTAGTCGACCTCGTGGCGGGCGACGACGACCCCGCGGCGGAAGCCGGGGAGCCCGGCCTCCTCCGCGGCGGTGAACATCATCGCCACGCGCGCCTCTTCGAGCAGCACCATGAACTTGTTGTTGTTCACGTGCCCGAAGGTGTCCATGTCGGACCATCGCAGGACGACGTCGACCTTGAAGCGCGCCACGGCTAGTCCCGGGTGAGCTTCCGGTGGGTGACGCGGTGCGGCTTGGCCGCGTCGGGCCCGAGCCGCTCGATCTTGTTCTTCTCGTAGGAGTCGAAGTTGCCCTCGAACCAGAACCACTTGGGCAGCCCGTTCTCGTCCTCGCCCTCCCAGGCGAGGATGTGCGTGGCGACCTTGTCGAGGAAGGCCCGGTCGTGGCTGATGACCACGGCGCAGCCGGGGAACTCCAGCAGGGCGTTCTCGAGGCTGGAGAGGGTCTCGACGTCGAGGTCGTTGGTGGGCTCGTCGAGCAGGAGCACGTTGCCGCCCTGCTTGAGGGTGAGCGCCAGGTTGAGCCGGTTGCGCTCGCCGCCCGAGAGGACCTTGGTGGGCTTCTGCTGGTCGGGGCCCTTGAAGCCGAACGCGGCGATGTAGGCGCGCGAGGGCATCTCGACCTTGCCGACCATGAGGTAGTCGAGGCCGTCGGAGACGGTCTCCCACACGGACTTGTCGCCCCCGAGGCCGGCCCGGTTCTGGTCGACGTACGAGATCTGGACGGTGCCGCCGACGTTGACCTCGCCCGAGTCGGGCTTCTCCAGGCCGACGATGGTCTTGAACAGCGTGGTCTTGCCGACGCCGTTGGGGCCGATGATGCCGATGATCCCGTTCCGCGGCAGGTTGAAGTCGAGGCCGTTGATGAGGACCTCGCCGTCGAAGCCCTTGTGCAGGTCCTTCGACTCGATGACCGTGGAGCCCAGGCGCGGGCCCGGCGGGATCTGGATCTCCTCGAAGTCGAGCTTGCGGGTCTTGTCGGCCTCGGCGGCCATCTCCTCGTACCGGCCCAGGCGCGCCTTGGACTTGGTCTGGCGGCCCTTCGCGTTCGAGCGGACCCATTCGAGCTCGTCCTTGAGGCGCTTCTGGAGCTTGGAGTCCTTGCGGCCCTCCACCTTCATGCGCTCGGCCTTCTTCTCCAGGTAGGTGGAGTAGTTGCCCTCGTACGGGTAGGTGCGGCCGCGGTCGAGCTCGAGGATCCACTCCGCGACGTTGTCGAGGAAGTACCGGTCGTGCGTGATGGCGACGACGGCGCCGGGGTAGTCGGCGAGGTGGCGCTCGAGCCAGAGCACCGACTCGGCGTCCAGGTGGTTGGTGGGCTCGTCGAGCAGCAGCAGGTCGGGCTGCTCCAGCAGCAGCTTGCACAGCGCGACGCGGCGGCGCTCGCCCCCGGAGAGGTTGGTGACGGGCCAGTCGCCGGGCGGGCAGCGCAGCGCGTCCATGGCCTGCTCGAGCTTCGAGTCGAGCTCCCAGGCGTTGGCGGCGTCCAGGTCCTCCTGGAGGCGGCCCATCTCGGCCATGAGCTCGTCGGTGTAGTCGGTGGCCATCTCCATGGCGATCTCGTTGAAGCGGTCGAGCTTCGCCTGGATCGGCGCGACGGCCTCCTGGACGTTCTCCATGACCGTCTTCGACTCGTTCAGCGGCGGCTCCTGGGCGAGCATGCCCACGGTGGCGCCGGCGGCGAGCTTGGCGTCGCCGTTCGAGACCTGGTCCTGCCCGGCCATGATCCGCAGCAGGCTGGACTTGCCGGCGCCGTTGGGACCGACCACGCCGATCTTCGCACCCGGGTTGAAGTACAGGGTGACGTCGTCGAGGACGACCTTGTCACCGTGCGCCTTGCGCGCCTTTTCCAAGGTGTAGATGAACTGCGCCACGCTGATCCTTCGCTTTTTGCGACGAGCTGTACTGAACTGACCGTTACCAATGATGTCAAGTCGCCGGGGTGATCCGCCAATCGGGCCGACACAGGACCGCCTACGTCACCGCAGCCCCCTACACCCCGCTCACCGGTAGTCTTGTGGAAAGGAGGAAAACCGAATTGAGCAACGCATCTTTCATTGTCGTAGCCAACCGCCTCCCCGTCGACGCCGTCGTCGACGACGAGGGAAATCGAACCTGGCGCCGATCCCCTGGCGGCCTCGTCACCGCCCTCGAACCCGTCCTCCAAGCCAACAAGGGCACGTGGATCGGCTGGGCCGGCATCGCCGGCACCGCTCCCGAGCCGTTCGAGTCCGACGGCATCACGCTGCTGCCGGTCGAACTCAGCGAGGACGAGGTCCTGCGCTACTACGAGGGGTTCTCGAACGCCTCGCTGTGGCCGCTCTACCACGACGCGGTCGAACCGCGCGTCTTCCGCCGGTCCTGGTGGAAGTCCTACTACGAGGTCAACGAGCGCTTCGCCGACATATGCGCCCGCGAGGCCGCACCCGGCGCCGTGGTCTGGATCCAGGACTACCAGCTCCAGCTGGTGCCCGGGATGCTCCGCGAGAGGCGGCCCGACCTGCGGATCGGGTTCTTCCTGCACATCCCGTTCCCGCCGGTGGAGCTGTTCATGCAGCTGCCGCACCGCATGGAGATCCTCAAGGGCCTCCTGGGCGCCGACCTGGTCGGGTTCCAGCGCCCGCTCGCGGCGCAGAACTTCCTGGCGCTCACCCGGCACCTCCTCGGCTACCGGCCGCGGGGCCACTACGTCACCGTCGACGACCGGCTCGTGCGCGCCGACGCGTTCCCCATCTCGATCGACACCGCCCACAACGAGGAGATCGCCGCGACCGAGCGGGTCCGCCAGCGGGCCAAAGAGATCCGGGCCGAGCTGGGCGAACCCGAGACGATCATCCTCGGCGTCGACCGGCTCGACTACACCAAGGGCATCACGCAGCGCCTCAAGGCGTTCCGCGAGCTCCTGGAGGACGGGCGCCTGCGCGTCCCCAACGCCGTGATGGTCCAGGTCGCGACCCCCAGTCGCGAACGCGTGGAGCAGTACCGGACCCTGCGGGACCGCGTCGAGCGGGAAGTGGGGCGCATCAACGGCGAGTACGGCCAGGTCGGCCTCCCGGCCGTGCACTACCTGCACCAGTCCTTCGACCGCTACGAGCTGGCCGCGCTGTACCAGGCGGCCGACGTCATGGCCGTCACACCGCTGCGCGACGGCATGAACCTCGTCGCCAAGGAGTACGTCGCGAGCCAGATCGACAACCGCGGCGCGCTCGTACTCAGCGAGTTCGCCGGTGCCGCAGGTGATCTGCGGCAGGCTTTCCTGGTGAATCCGCATGATTTGGCCGATTTGAAAGACGGATTTGTGACAGCGGCGAACGCGACGGCCGACGATAAGATGAAGAGAATGCGCGCGATGAGGCGGTACTTGCGAAAGCACGACGTGAGTCGCTGGGCTCGCAGCTTCCTCACCGCGCTAGGAGTTCCGGAGCGCAGCGCGGCGTACAATCCGGGCAGCCAGCCCGCCGCCGACTGAAATGCGGCAGAGGGTCGGCCAGGCACACAGAATCCACAACGACGGTGTTGGAGAGATACGCCACGATGACCGCACCACGCCCTGAGGGCCCCGCGTCCGGAGACTTCAGTTCCTCAGAGGAACTGCGCTCGGCCCTCACCCTGCTCGCACGCGTTCCGCAACTGCTGATCGCATGCGACTACGACGGCACGCTCGCCCCGATCGTCACCGACCCCTCGCAGGCCAAACCGGTTCCCGAATCGGTCTCGGCCCTGCGGACGCTGGCGAACCTGCCGCAGACGAAGGTCGCGGTCATTTCGGGTCGCGCACTGCGCGACCTGGCGGCACTGTCACGCCTGCCCTCTGAGATCCACCTGGTCGGATCCCACGGATCCGAGTTCGACGTCGGCTTCACCCGGGCGCTCTCCAGCGAGGACCAGCGACTGCGCGACAAGCTCGTAGCCGAGCTGTCGGCGATCGCCGAACGCTACGAGGGCGCCCGGGTGGAGCCCAAGCCCGCCGGATGCGCGCTCCACGTCCGGGAGGCCTCCGACGCGGACGCGCTCAAGGCCGTCGACGACGTCCGCGGCGGACCCTCCACTTGGGACGGCGTGCAGACCACCGAGGGCAAGGCCGTCATCGACCTGTCCGTGGTCGCCACCCACAAGGGCGACGCGCTCGACAAGCTCCGCCACCAGCTGGGCGCCTCCGCGGTCCTCTTCCTCGGCGACGACGTCACCGACGAGAACGCGTTCGCGCACCTCCACGGCCCCGACGTCGGCGTCCGCATCGGCGCCGGCCCCACCCGCGCCGCCTACCGCATCGGCGACCCCGAGGACGTCGCCAAGCTCCTCGCGCGCCTGGTCGACACCCGCCGCGCCTGGCTCCAGGGCGAGCAGGCCCAGCTCATCGAGCGCCACACCATGCTCGCCGACGGCGCCAACCACGCGCTGCTGACCCCCGACGGCCGCGTCACCTGGATGTGCCACCCCAAGCCCGACTCCGGCTCCGTCTTCGCCGACCTGCTCGGCGGCGACCACGCCGGCCACTTCACCATCCAGCCGGTCAACGCGGGCATCCCGCTCGGCCAGCGCTACGTCGCCGGCACCATGTCCGTCGAGACCCGCTGGTCGGGCCTGTCGGTCACCGACTGGCTCGACTCGACGCCGCGCCGGCGCGGCGACCTCAACGCCACCGTCCTCGTCCGCGAGATCACCGGCGAGATCCCCGTCAAGATCACCTTCGCGCCCCGGCCGGAGTTCGGGCAGCTGCCCGTCCAGCTCCAGCCCGTCGGCGGCGACGGCCTCAAGGTCCTCGGCGGCCGCGAGCCCATCAGCCTCCGCTCCCCCGGCGTGGAATGGCACATCGAATACGACGGCCAGCACTCCCTCGCCGTCGCCAACGTCGACCTGTCCCAGGCGGGCGGCTCGCTCGTCCTGGAGATGCGCGCCGGCATGGACGACCTCGCCGAATGGGTGCCGCCGGTCAAGGTCAGGCGCCGCACCACCGAGGCGGGCTGGCGCAACTGGTCCGACTCGCTCAAGCTGCCGCGCGTCGAGAGCGAGGCCGTCTCGCGCTCGGCCCTGACGCTCAAGGCCCTGTGCTACCAGCCCACGGGCGCGATCCTCGCGGCCGGCACCACCTCGCTCCCCGAAGAGCTCGGCGGCGTCCGCAACTGGGACTACCGCTTCTGCTGGATCCGCGACGCGGCCATGACCGCGAACGCCCTCGTCGACCTCGGATCGCTCCAGGAGGCCGAGTCCTACTTCGAGTGGGTCTCGGGCATCATCGAGCGCACCGCGGGCCACCCCGAGCGCCTCGCGCCGCTCTACGACATCGAGGGCCAGGCGCCCTCGCCCGAGGCGATCATCGACACGCTGCCCGGGTACGCCGGGGCGCGCCCGGTGCGCATCAACAACGCCGCCTCCAACCAGGTCCAGCTCGACGTGTTCGGCCCCGTCGCGATGCTCATCGAAGCGGTCGCCCAGCGCCGCGGGCACCTCTCGGAGTTCGAGCAGCAGATCATGGGCAGCATGGTCGAGGCCGTCGCCAAGCGCTGGCACGAGCCCGACCACGGCATCTGGGAGGCCCGCCAGGCCCCGCGCCACCACGTGTACTCCAAGGTCATGTGCTGGGTCACCGTGGACCGCGCGCTCAAGGTCGCCGAGCAGTTCGGCATGGAGTACGCGCCCGACTGGCCCGAACTGCGCGACCAGATCGCCCGGAACGTCCTCGAACTGGGCTGGAACGACGAGGTCGGCGCCTACACGGCCGCCTACGGCCACGACGACCTCGACGCCGCCTCGCTGTGGATCGGGCTGTCGGGCCTGCTGGCCGCCGACGACCCGCGCTACCTCAAGACGGTCCTGCGCATCGAGGCCGGCCTGCGCTCCGGCGCGGCCGTCTACCGCTACCACCGCGACGACGGCCTGCCCGGCACCGAGGGCGGGTTCATCATCTGCGCCGCCTGGCTCGCCGAGGCGTACCTCCAGGTGGGCCGCCGCACCGACGCCGAGGAGCTGTTCGAGCAGATCCTCGCGTGCGCGGGCCCGACCGGGCTGCTGCCCGAGCAGTGGGACCCGATGGCCGAGCGCGGACTGGGCAACCACCCGCAGGCGTACTCGCACCTGGGCCTCATCCGGGTCGCGAACCTGCTGAACGGCACGAGCGGACGCATCTGAGAGAAGCTCAGGGCGGGGGCTAATCTGTTCGGGAAGAAGTTCCGCACACGGCGACGCTCGCGAGCCGTGCGGGAACACCGCCTCCTGACAGGATGCCTCCGCCTTGAGCTCCCCTTCACCGGCCATCCCCGGCTACAGCGACCTCGAGATGGTCGCGCACGGGTCGACCGCGTTCGTCTACCGGGCCGTCCAGGACCGGCTCGACCGGACCGTGGCGGTCAAGGTCCTGCTCGTCGACGACGACATGACCACCGCGGACTCGGTCGAGAAGGAGCTCGAGGCCACCGTCGCCGTCTCGAACCACCCGCACATCGTCTCGATCATCGACACCGGCCACACCGAGACCGGCCAGCCGTACATCGTCATGGAGTACTGCGAGGGCGGGTCCTACTCGGCGATCCTGAAGGCGAACGGCCCGCTCCCGGTGCCCGACGTCATCGAGGTCGGCGTCAAGATCGGGCAGGCGCTCCAGGCCGCCCACAGCGCCGACATCCTCCACCGGGACGTCAAGCCGCAGAACATCCTCCGCGGCCAGTACGGGCCGGCGCTGGCGGACTTCGGCATCGCCCGCACCGCCGCGGCGCTGGCGGCGACGGCCGCGATCGACAAGCTGACGCCGCTGCACGCGTCCCCTGAGGCGCTGCTGCGCCAGGCGCAGACGCCCGCGAGCGACCTGTACAGCCTCGCCTCCACGATGTGGCACCTGCTCGCCGGGTTCGCGCCGTTCGCGAACCCCGCCGGCGGCACCGACCCGGACACGCACCGGCAGCGGGTGACCTCCGACGAGCCGCCGCCGCGGCTCCCGCGCACGGACGTCCCGGAGTGGCTGGAGACCCTGCTGGTGCGGTCGCTCTCGCGCGATCCGGCGCGGCGCTCGGCCTCGTGCCAGGAGTTCGCGGACGAGCTCCAGCGGGGCATGTACGGCGGCGGGGTCGGCAAGGCCCCGGCGCCCCAGGTCATCGGCGACGTCTCCAACGAGGAGACGGTCTACCGGCCCGAGGTCGCCTCGCGCGGCACGCGGGTGCCGCTGGACCCGTTCGCGCCCGTCCAGCAGGCACCGTACCCGGAGCGGGGCGGGACGCTCGGGTCGACCGTCGGCGGCGGTGTCACCGGCGGCGGCACCGGCGGGTTCGGCTCGCAGCTGGGCCACGCGGTCGACCCGCGGTACGAGCAGCTCAACGGCGCTCCCCAAGGCGCGCCGCCGGTCTCGGCCGCGCCGTTCTCCGGGGCGCCGATGTCGGCGGCCCCGTTCTCGGGGGCTCCCCACGGTGCTCTCCAAAACCCCGCAGCCCCGAGCATCACGCCGTTCTCGGGCGCGCCCCAGAGTGCGGCCCAGAACGTCGCACCGTATTCGGCGCCGCCGCAGGCGCCGGTGAGCATGCAGCCGCCGCCCGCGCCGTGGACGCCGCAGCAGGCCTCGCAGACGGGTGCGCCGCACTCGGCGCCGCCCGAGCAGCAGGTGTTCGCCCCGCCCGTGATCGGGCGCGACGGCTCCAAGCAGCGGAAGGCCAAGGCGTACAAGGCTCCCAAGCCGGTTCAGGTGCGGCAGAAGGACGAGCGGAGCCTCAAGTCCTACGTCGTGCTCGGCGTCGTGATCACGGTGGTGCTGGGCTCGGTCATGACCGTGTGGCTGTGGCTCCTGTCGCCGGACAAGAACGCCGGGGACCTCGACCAGGCGAACACCGAGGGGCAGGGCGCGCCCGTGGACGTGGCGATCGAGAGCTGGAGCGGCGGCGAGGTGACCCTGACCTGGACCGCGCCGCCCGACAGCGAGGAAGGTCTGCGGTACATCGTGTTCGCCCAGCGCGTCGGCGACGACAAGGGCGAGGCGCTCAACGAGCAGGGCACGACCGAGACGACTTACTCGACCGTGGGGCTCAGCCCCGACGCGGACTACTGCTTCAATGTCAGCGCACTGTGGAGCATCGACCGCGTGCCGATGTCCGAACCGGTGTGCACCGCCGATCTGGCGGATTAGCCGAGCGCCCTATCGGGGATCGTCCGATCGGGGGAACCGTTCGCCCCCAGTGGCGTTATTCGGCGGCGGTCCGCAGTTCCGCGAATAACGCTTTCGAACAAATGATCGATGCAATTCAGGGTGCGAAAGAAAAAGCGCCCCACGCCCTTCCGGACATGGAGCGCGTGCGTCGCGGGTGCGAAGACCTAGGCGGCGACGGCCTCGGCGGCGAACACGTCCGCCTCGACGAGGGCCTTGAGGGTGGTGTCCCAACCCTGCTCGGCCGGGAGCTTGGCCGCGAGGCCCTCGATCTCGGCCTTGATCTTCTCGCCGTGTCCGGCGGCGGCGAGGGCCTTGATGGCCTCGGTGAACGCCTCGGAGCCGGTGGCCAGGTGCAGGGTCTTGCCGTCGGTCAGGTTGCGCAGGTACACGTGCTTCCCGTTGTTGAGCGGGATCAGGTACTTGAACTCGCCGAGGACGTTGAGTCCACCCGCCGCGCCGCCCTTTTGCCCGGCCTTGACGGAAGCGCGTGCTGTCTTGGAAGTGTTGGCTGCCACGCCGGTCTCCTCACCATGTCGTGTAAGACGAATCTTCGGCCTGACACAGGCAGAGCAGCCCTATGGGCGGGCACTGCACCTGGGTTGGACCATAAAAGAAAACCGACAGTCCGCCGGTCATGCGCAAGTGTAGCTCAGGTGCGACCTGCGCCGACTAGCACATACAGCTGGTGTGACGCAACGAATGCTCGAAAAAGTGAGCGCCCGGAGCCGTTTAAGCCTAGCGCGATGCTTTCGAAGCTGTCAGTATGTAACTGAGCGGAATAGCGCGCCGGGTTCGAGTTCATGCCCCTCTCGACCCGGCCGATACCCGTTGCGCGACTTCATGTCGTAGCAAAATGACCACAAGGAGTGAGCCAGTACTCAGAAACGCCGATTCCCAAGGAGGTGCGCGATGCAGACACGCGGCGTGATCTACATCCACTCCAGCCCGCTGGCAGTCTGCCCGCACGTCGAGTGGGCGATCGGCCGTGTCCTGGATCGGTCGGCGGCGTCCGCCAAGACCAGCTCCGTGAAACTGGGTTGGACTCCGCAGGGAGCCGAGGGCGGCACCATGCGCGCCGAGCGCGCGTGGACCGGCTACGCCGGCATGGCCGCCGAGTTCGCGAAGGCGTTGGCGCAGTGGCCGATGCTGCGTTTCGAGGTCACCGAGGACCCGAGTGCGGGCGTCGACGGCGAGCGGATCATGCACGTCCCCGGGCGCGGTGTCTACCGCGCGGTGACGAGCGCCGGCGGCGACATCATGATCGCCGAGGACCGCATCCGGGCCCTGCTGGCGACCACGACCAGCGCCGAGGCGCTGCGCGGAGGGCTGGACCAGCTGCTGGGCCTCGAATGGGACCGCGAGCTGAAGCCCTACCGGCAGGCCACCGGCGGCACTGAGCAGTCCTGGCTCTCCCAGGTCGGCTGAGACCCTGTCGTACCCGCCGGACATGATTGATCCGGGGGCCCGCCGAACCGACACGCCCGGGCCCGGGGGCCGGCCGAACCGCCGCCGCCGGGAACGGGGAACGCCCGCAACGCGACTCGTGTTGCGGGCGTTCCGTTTCCTCCGCCTACAGGTCGAAGGTCAGGTTGTCGAAGTTCGGGCCGTCGGTGCGCGAGCGCTTGAGCTCGTAGAAGCCCGGCGTGGTGGTCACGGCGTAGACGCCGTCCCACAGTTTCGCGGCGGCCTCGCCCTGCGGCGCGGGCGTCACGACGGGGCCGAAGAGGCCGACCTGCACGCCCTCGTCGTTCTCGACGGCGACGACCGGGGTGCCGACGTCGGTGCCGACGAGGCCGATGCCCCGCTGGTGCGAGGCCCTGAGCGCCTCGTCCCACTTGTCGGTGGAAGCGGCCGCGGCGAGTTCGGCGGGGAGACCGACGGCTTCGAGCGCGGACGGGATGTAGACGTCCGCGTCCTTCTCGCCGCGGAGGTGGATGCGGTTCCCCAGGGCGGTGTAGATCCGCCCGAGGGTCTCGTTGTCGTACTGCTCGGCGACGGCGGTCGCCACGCGGACGGCCGGGAGCGTCTTCGGCATGAAGTCGCGGTACCACTCGTCGAGTTCGTCGAGTTTGGGTTCGTTGAGGACGAAGAGGCTCATGACGTTCCAGCGGACGTCCAGGTCGCGGTGCTTCGACGCCTCGATGATCCAGCGGGAGGTCATCCACGCCCACGGGCACGCGGGGTCGAACCAGAAGTCAACGGTCTTGCGTTCGGTCATGTCGACTAGGGTACGTCGCGTTCGTGACGATGATCCGCATCGCCGATCTCGATCCTCAAACCACCTGATAACGGATAAACTTGCTGCTGATGCTGGTGAATACGCGACAAGATGACATGACGGGCCGCTTGTTCGAGCCCGCCGCCGAGCCGGCGCCGTTCGCGGGCCGGGGCCCGGCCCCCTCGGTCGAGATCCTGACGCTCTCGCGGCTGCGCGCGAGCGCGGCGAGCGAGCTGGCGCGGCCGTTCCGTCCCGACCGGCACTGCCTGGTGACGTTGACGTCCGGGGCGCTGCGGCACTCGGTGGACTTCAAGGAGCACCACATGGGTCCGGGCCAGTGGCTGTGGGCGCGGCCGGGGCAGGTGCAGCGGTGGGGCGCGCTCGACCGCGCCGAGGGCACCGTCGTCCGCTTCGCGACGGGCTTCCTCGACCCGGACACGGCGATCGGGGTGTGCGCCGACGATCCGCACGCGCCGGTGCTGCGCGTGCCCGCGAGCGAGGACCACGCGCTGCTGCGGGCGGCGACCACGCAGTTGCAGTGGGAGCACTCGGCGGACCGGCTGGCGGCGGAGACGCGGCAGCAGGTGCTGCGGCATCTGCTCGCGGTGCTGGTGCTGCGGGTGGCGGGCCTGCCGGGCGCGGTGGCCGGGCCGGAGCCGAGCGAGGTGTACCTGGCGTTCCGGGACGCGGTGGAGCGCGACTTCGCGAACACGAGGCGGCTCGCGGACTACGCGGCGGCGCTCGCGTACTCCCCCAGGACGCTGTCGCGGGCGACGCTCGCGACGGCGGGGATTCCGGCGAAGGAGTTCATCGACAAGCGGGTCGTGTTGGAGGCCAAGCGGATGCTGGCGTGCTCGGCGATGCCGGCGGCGAGGATCGGGCAGCGCCTGGGGTTCTCGAGCGCCACGAACTTCAACAAGTTCTTCGCCCAGCGCACCGGCATGACGCCGATCGCCTTCCGCAGCGAAGCGGCCGCACTGAGCGCCGACTGAGGCCACCGGGGGCGCCGAGAAGCGGGCACCGCAGTAGTCCACCGGGCCCTCGGGGTTGGGCCCCCGGTTCGCAAGAGTGCCCGAGGGGTCCGACAATCCCGCCGGTCGCGTTGTTCGAAGACGCGGCCCGATCCCGGGCGTCGAATGCCGGGCACCTCGAAAGCCCATTGGGGCCTCGGGGTTGGGCCCCCGGTTCGCAATGGTGCAGGAGGGGTCCGACAGTTTCGCCGCTTCGCGGCGGCGCCGCCCTGCGGTTACGACGCCGCGGCGAAGACCGTTTCCGGTTTCGCCTGGCCGTCCCGTTCGGTCATGACCGCCAGCAGGTCGCCGTCTTCGCTCAGCACCGCGTAGCGGCCTTCGATGCCGGCCGGTTCCAGCGCCTTGCCGTACGACAGGGCCTTCGCCTCGGGTTCGGTGGCGGTGCGGACCGGCATGAGCCTCGCGGCGGCCTCGCCCATCGTGAGCGCGCCCAGCGGCTCCGCCGCCTCCGCGCGCTCGGCCAGCGCCTCCAAGGTCGCGGCCGCGTCCAGGCCGAAACCGCCGATCCTGGTGCGGCGCAGCGCGGTCAGGTGGCCGCCCACACCGAGCGCGTCGCCGAGGTCGCGCGCGATCGCGCGGATGTACGTGCCCGACGAGCAGGAGACGTCGATGTCGACGTCGACGAAGGCGCCCTCGCGCCTGATCGCGCCGACCTCGATCGCGGCGATGGTGACCCGCCGGGCCTTGAGCTCGACCGTCTCGCCGTCGCGCACCCGCTTGTAGGCGCGCTGCCCGTCGATCTTCACGGCGCTCACGGCGCTCGGAACCTGGTCGATCGCACCGGTCATCGCGGCGAGCCCGGCGCGGATCGCCTTGTCGGCGACCGCGGCGGCGTCGGCGCTCGCGGTGACCTCGCCCTCGGCGTCGTCGGTCACGGTGGCCTGGCCGAGCCGGACCGTCGCCAGATAGGACTTGTCCAGGCCCGACACGTACGTCAGCAGCTTCGTGGCCTTGCCGACCGCCACGATGAGCACGCCGGTGGCCATCGGGTCGAGCGTGCCGCCGTGGCCGACTTTCCGCGTGCCGCAGAGGCGCCGCATCCGGGCCACCACCCCGTGCGAGGTGATGCCCTGCGGCTTGTCGACGACGATGAGGCCCGGCTGCGCTGTGGTCACGGTCGTACACGCTAACGGGCCCGTGTCGCACGCGGCGCGGCGGTGCCTACTGGTGGCGGTCGAGGGACTCCTGGAGGGCTCGCAGTGCTTCGGCCTTCTCCTCGTCCCACGATTCGGGACGGACGCGGCGCTTCCGTCGAGGCGATGAATCAGTCTTCATCCTCGATACCTTAACGAACGTTCAAGCGCCCCGATACGGCGAAACCACATGGTGGGACAGAGAAGATCAGGCCCTCTCGGCCCCGGTGACGGCCCAGGCACCGGACCGCAAGCGCCACAGGATGAGTCCGAGCCGCACCAGCATGTAGACGGCGATGCCGCCCCAGATGCCGGTCAGGCCCCAGCCGAAGACGAGCGTCAGCCACGTGAACGGCAGCCCGCTCGCGATCGAGATGACGGTCATGTTCCGCATGAACCGCAGGTCGCCCGCGCCGATGAGCACGCCGTCGAGCGCGAACACGACGCCCGCGACCGGCAGGAGCAGCACCAGCCACGGCCAGATGTACCCGAGCTGCTCGTGGACCGAGGCGTCCTTCGTGAACAGGTCCGGCAGCACCGGCAGGAGCGCGAAGATCAGCACCAGGAAGACCACCCCGTAGCCGACGCCGACGACGGTGATGCGCTTCGCGGAGGCCCGCGCGGTGTCGGGGCGGCCCGCACCGAGGTCGGCGCCGATGAGGGCCTGCGCGGCGATCGCCACCGCGTCGAGCGCCAGCGCGGCGAAGAACCACAGCTGCATGCCGATCTGGTGGGCGCCGAGGGCGGCCGTGCCGACTCTGGCGGCCACGGCGGCGGCCGAGAACGAGCTCACCTGGAACGCGATGCCGCGGACGATGAGGTCGCCGTTGGCGACCAGCTGCTTGGACATGAGCGGCCAGTCGAGGGCGAGGCTCACGCGTTCGCGGCGCAGCGCGAGGAGGAACAGGACGCCGGAGATGGCCTGCGCGACGGCGTTGGCCCACGCGGAGCCGACCAGGCCGAGACCGGCGGGGTAGACCAGGACCGGGGCGAGGACCGCCGAGAGCAGGAACGAGACGGACACGAACCACATGGGGCGCTTGGTGTCCTGGACGGCGCGCATCCAGCCTTGGCCGGCTCCGGCCACGAGCAGGAAGGGCGCGCCGAGGATCGCCACGCGCAGCCATTCGGCGGCGGCGGCCTCGACGGCGGGGTCGTCGCCCATGAGGCCCGCGAGGGGGCCGGCGAAGATCTCGATGGCGACGATCATGAACAGGCCCGCGGCCAGCGCGAGCCAGGTGCCCTGGACGCCTTCGGCCACGGCGCCGGCCCGGTCGCCCGCGCCGTAGCGGCGGGAGGCGCGGGCGGTGGTGCCGTAGGCGAGGACGGCGCCGACGAGCGGCGCGAGGCCCATGATGACGCCGCCGAGGGCGAGGCCGCCGAGCGGGACGGCGCCGAGGTGGCCGACGACGGCCGTGTCGATGAGGAGGTAGATGGGCTCGGCGGCGAGGACCACGAGCGCGGGGAGCGCGAGCGAGGCGATGCGCCGGTAGGAGGCGGGGGCCGGTTTCGGCGGTGCCGGGGCCGGTTCGGCCGGGGTGGCCGGGTTCACTTGGGGGGCTCTTCGGCCGCCTCGTCCTCGTCGTCGTCCTCGTCGACTATGTACGGGTTGGCGTCGCCGGCGTAGGCGGCGCCTTCGGCGATCTTGTGGACCTCCGCGTCGGCGGCGGCGGCCTTGGCGAGCAGTTCCTCGATCCGGTTGGCCTGGTCGGGGACCGTGTCGGCGACGAAGAGGATCGACGGGGTGTGGCGCATGCCCAGGGCCCGGCCGACGGTGGTCCGCAGGTGCCCGGTGGCGCGCTCGAGTCCGGCCGCGGAGGCCTTGACCTGCTCGTCGTCGCCGAGGACGGTGTAGAAGACCGTGGCCTCGCGCAGGTCGGGGGTCATGCGGGCGTCGGTGATGGTGACCATGCCGACTCTGGGGTCCTTGAGTTTGCGCACCGCCTGGGCGGTCAACTCCATGACCCGCTTGGACACCTGGGCCCGCTTAGCCGCGTCTACCATCGCTCTTCTGCCTTCCGCTCGTCGCGCGCCTCGGTTCGGGTGCGCCTTGTTCGGCCGCGCGCCGCTTCGGCGCGCCGCTACTGGTCGGGACTACTCGTCCTCGGGGCCGATCATGCGCCGTCGGGCGCTGAGCAGCTCCACTTCGGGGCGGCCCGCGATGTGGTGCTCGCAGGCGTCGAGGATCTCCCGCACGTGGCCGTGGTCGCCGGCCACTGCGGCGACGCCGATCGTAGTGCGTCCGTGAATCTCCTGGTCGCCCACCTCGGCGACCGCCACTTCGTACTTGCGCAGCGAGGCGACGATCGGGCGCACGTAGGAGCGCTTTGCCTTCAGGGAACGGGAGTCTTCCGGGAGGAGGAGGTCGAATTCTGCGCATCCGGTGAACACCGCTCAAGGTTACGCGCCGGGGCCGACATCCCCAAGATCTTTTAACCCGCCCGAAAACACCGGTTTCGCGACGTCCGTCACGGGTAACTGCCAACATGAGCCCGAAAGCGAGCCGGACCGTACCGTCGCTCGCCGGCTGCGCGGAGAGGGAGGAACCATGTCGGCACCGCAAGGCGGCTGGGACCGGAACTACGAGGAACCGACGAGGCCGTACCCGCCGGTGACGGAGCCGAAGGGCGCGCATCGCTCGGCCGTGGACGCCGGGAAGCTGTGGGCCGGGGGCTTCGGGACGGCGGTGGTCGCCGCGCTGGTCGCGCTCGTGGGCATCCTGCTGGTGCGCGGGGTCCTGGGCATCCACATCCTCTCGCCCTCCGACGCCGGGGCGTACGGCGACGCCACCACGACGACTTACGCGTTCGGGGCGTTCGCGGCCGCGATCCTGGCCACGGGCATGCTGCACCTCCTGCTGCTGCTCATGCCGCGGCCGATGAGCTTCTTCAACTGGATCATGCTCCTGGTCATCGCCGTGGGCGTGCTCATCCCGTTCACGGTGGTCGCGGAGCTGGAATCGCAGTTCGCGACGGCCGCGCTGAACTTCGTGATCGGCATCTGCGTGATGAGCCTGCTGAACTCGGTCTCGGGGATCGCCACGCGCGCCGCGCGGGGCCCGGCCGGCGGCGAGGGCATCGGACTGCCGTAGGGGTAGGGCTGTCCCTACCTACAAGACGGCGGACGGCCGGGTCGCTTCGGGCGCCCGGCCTTCCTAGTGTTGAGGCATGCGTAAAACCCTGCGGCAATTGGGCGTCGACACCGGCTACCTGCTTTCGATGTTCTTCATTGCCTTGCCCGCCTTCATCATCAGCATCGTGGGCTTCTTCCTGGGCCTCGGTACGGCCGTCATCTGGATCGGCGTCCCGATCGCGGCCGCGACCCTGTTCGCGATGCGCGGCATGGCCGCGGCCGGGCGCGCCCAGCTCCCGTTCGTGCTGCGCCGCGACGTCGCCCGACCGCGCTACAAGCAGGCCCGCGAGGGCAGCTCGGGGCTGCGCCGGTACCTGACCGTGCTCACCGACGGGCAGTCGTGGCTGAACCTGCTGTGGGCCGTGGCGGTGTTCCCGGTGGCGATCGCCGGGTTCGTCATCACGGTCGTCTGGTGGTGCGCGACCGCCGCGACGCTGCTGTACCCGCTGTACGCGTGGATCATCGACGCCGCGGTCGGCCCGAACAACGACGACGGCCTCCACTACGCGACCGAGTGGCTCGGCTGGGGCACCTCGTACTTCGCCAGCTCCGTGCTCGCGGTCATCGGCGGCGTCATCATGGCCCTGCTGATCGTCCCGGTCCTGCGCGGCATGGCGATGGCCGAGGCGCTCATCGGCAAGGGGATGCTGACCTCCATCAGCGGCCTCCACGAGCGCATCGACCAGCTCGCCGAGTCGCGGGACGCGGCCACCTCGGCCGAGGCCGACGCGCTGCGCCGCATCGAGCGCGACATCCACGACGGGCCCCAGCAGCGGCTGGTGAGCCTGGGCATGGAGCTCGCCCGGGTCCGCCGCCAGCTCGCGGTCAACCCCGAAGCGGCCCAGGAGACGCTGGACTCGGCCATCTCGCAGACCCGCGAGACGATCGACGAGCTGCGGGTCCTCTCGCGCGGCATCGCCCCGCCGATCCTCACCGACCGCGGCCTGGAGGCCGCCCTGGCAGCCCTGACGGCGCGCTCGCTGGTGCCCGTCGAGCTCGAGACCGACCTCAACGGCCGCTACCGGGCCGCGGTCGAGAGCACGGTGTACTTCGTGACCGCCGAGTGCCTCACGAACGTGGCCAAGCACTCCCAGGCGACCAAAGCGACGGTGTCGGTCGAGGACTGGGGGGATAGGCTGGTGCTCTCGGTCGGCGACAACGGCGTCGGGGGCGCGCACGTCTCGAAGGGACACGGGCTCTCGGGCCTGGCCGACCGCGTCAAGGCCGTCGAGGGGCAGTGGACAGTCGACTCTCCCGACGGCGGTCCGACCGTGATCGTCGTGGAGGTTCCGTGCTAGTGACTTGCGTTCACCCCGTTCGGGGACAGGGCTCGCGCCCTGTCGGCTGGACGGGGTGGCTGTGCGCGTAGTAGTGGCCGATGACGCGGTGCTCATCCGGTCGGGGCTGGTCAAGCTCCTGCAGGAGTTCGGCTGCGAAGTGGTCGCCGAGGTCGGCGACGGCGACGCCCTCGTGGAGGCCGTGGCCGAGCACCGGCCCGACGTGTCGGTGGTGGACGTGCGGATGCCGCCGTCGTTCACCGACGAAGGGCTCAGGGCTGCGACGCGCGCCAGGGAGCTCGTCCCGGGCGCGCCCGTGCTCATCCTGAGCCAGTACGTGGAGGTCTCCTACGCCGACGACCTCCTGGCCGACGCGCGCGGCGCGGTCGGTTACCTGCTCAAGGACCGCGTGATCGACGTCGACGACTTCATGGACTCCCTCAAGCGCGTCGCGGGCGGCGGCACGGTCTTCGACCCCGAGGTCGTCAGCCAGCTGATGGTCCGCCGCCGCAGGAACGACCCCGTCGCGACCCTCACCCCCCGCGAGAAGGAAGTGCTCGGCCTCATGGCCGAGGGCCACTCCAACAAGGCGATCGGCAAGAAGCTCTTCATCTCCGACGGCGCCGTCGAGAAGCACATCCGCAACATCTTCACCAAGCTCGCGCTCAGCAGCGAGGACGGCGACCACCACCGCCGCGTCAAGGCGGTCCTCGCCTACCTGCGCTCCTGACCGGCCCCCGGGCGGAAGGGGCTCGGGCGAGCACGGTCGACCGCTGAACGTTCCGCCGGGCCGCGTCGCGGTCCGGCGGCGCCTCATGCGAGGCGCAGGAATCCGCGCTCGACGAGGCGGCGGATCACGGGGTACAGCTGCGCGAAGAGCATCGCCGGCTCGGCCCCGTACGTGTCGGCCAGCAGCTGCACCTGCAGGCGCACGTCGGCTTCCCCGTTGCAGGCGCCCATGAACGCCACGATCAGCGGGTCCACCGCTTCGGCGTAGCGCATGCCGTCCGACTGCTGGAGCCACTGCCGGTCGACGTCCCAGCCCTCGCCGCCGACCTGCGCGGTCTGCTGGAGCACCGTGCCGTCGGCGACGCGGAGCCTGGACCCCCACAGGGCCTCGGGTTCGAGTCCGTTCTCGCGCACCGCGAACCACTCCCCCACCCGGGCGCTCCACGGGGTCTCGACCGCGTGGCGGACCTCCTCGCAGACCACTTCGCTCGCACCGTCGACGCCGCGGACGGCGACGAATCCGAAGCCGACGCCTTCGACGTCCTCGGCGTCGAACCAGTCCAGCCAGGCGGCGGCCTGCTCGGCGTCGTGGCTCTCACCGGAGTCGCGCTGCCAGGTGCGCACGTAGTCGAGCGGGTCGAGGACTTCGCGCTCGAGGGCCCACACCCGTGCGCCCTCGTCGGGGAACCAGTCCGCGACGCGCTCGGACCAGTCCCGGCCCCGGACGTGCAGCCAGTTCGCGAGGAACAGCATGGTGCCGTCCGGGCGCAGCAGTCCGGTCGCGGCGGCGGCGAGCTCGGCGGCGATGCCGTCGGCCGCCCGGCCCCCGTCCCGGTAGGTCCAGCCGCCGCCGGGCGTCCCCACCACGAACGGCGGGTTCGCGACCACCAGGTCGAAGCGCCGGCCGGCGACCGGTGCCAGCAGGTCGCCTTGCAGCAGTTCGAGTTCGAGGCCGTTGACCCTGGCGTTCAACGCCGCGAAGGCGATCGCCCGCCCGCTCAGGTCCGTCGCGGTCACCGACGCGCCGCGGGCCGCCAGGGCGAGCGCCTGGACGCCGCAGCCGGTACCGAGGTCGAGGACGCTGCGCCCGTCGTGGGACGCGGCGCCGTTCGAGGCGAGGTCGAGCAGCAGCTTCGAGGCGCCGCCGATGCCGAGCACGTGCTCGCGGGAGCGGCCGCCGGTCGTGTTCGGCAGCTGGTCGGAGAACAGGAGCCGGTCGCCGTCGAACTGGGCGCCCCAGCCGGCGGTCACCGCGTCCCCGTCGGCGACGAGCAGGCCGCACGCGAGGGCCTCGTCGAGTCCCAAGGGCGCGAAGGCCTTCGCCGCCGCCTCGGCCGGGACGGGCACGCCGACCACGAACAGGCGGGCCCACACGCCCAAACGGTCGTCCCCGCACCGGGCGAGCAGCGTCCGGTAGTCGCCGCGGTCGGCCGCGGCCAGCGACGCCGGGCCGTAGACGGCCGACAGCGCGGCCCGGCTGAAACCCTCACGGGCCTCGCCGAGCCGCGCCGCGGCTTCGTCTTGGAGCAGTCGCACCTAGTTCCCTGCGGTCCCAGTTAGTCGCGCGGCTTCTCGCGCATCTCGAAGGCTTCGATGATGTCGCCCTCTTCGATGTTGTTGTAGTTCTTCAAGGTGATACCGCCCTCGAAGCCCTCGCGGACCTCGGCGGCGTCGTCCTTGAACCGGCGCAGCGACGCGACCGTCGTCTCGGCGACGACGTTGCCGTCGCGCATGAGGCGGACCTTCGCGTTGCGCTTGATGATGCCGGAGGTGACCAGCACACCCGCGATGTTGCCGAACTTGGAGGAACGGAACACCTCGCGGATCTCGGCCGTACCGAGCGCCGCCTCTTCGTACTCGGGCTTGAGCATGCCCTTGAGCGCGGTCTCGATCTCCTCGATCGCCTGGTAGATGACGGTGTAGTACCGGACGTCCACGCCTTCGCGCTCGGCCATGTCGCGAACGCGACCCTCGGCCCGAACGTTGAAGGCGATGATCGTCGCCGACTCGCCGTCGCCCGCCGCGGCGAGGTTGACGTCGCTCTCGGTGATCGGACCGACGCCGCGGTGGATGACCTGCAGCTGCACTTCCTCGGGGATCTCCAGTGCGACCAAGGCCTCTTCGAGCGCCTCGACCGAACCGGCGCCGTCGCCCTTGATGATGAGCGAGAGCGTGGTGCGCTCGCCCTCGGCGATCTTGTCCATGAGGTTCTCGAGCGTGGTGCGCGAGACGCGGGACGCCTGCTGCGCCGCGCGGCGGCGAGCCTGCCGCTGCTCGGCGATCTGGCGGACCATCCGGTCGTCCTCGGCGGCGAGGAACACGTCCCCCGCCATCGGGACGGACGAAAGACCCTGCACCTGCACCGGGAACGACGGGGTCGCCTCGGTGACGCGGTGGCCGTCGGCGTCGTGCATCGCCCGGACGCGGCCGTAGGCCCCGCCCGCGACGATCGAGTCGCCGACGCGCAGCGTGCCCTTCTGGACCAGGACGCTCGCGACCGGGCCGCGGCCCTTGTCGAGGTGCGCCTCGATCGCGATGCCCTGCGCGTTGCCCTCTTCCGACGCTTCCAGTTCAAGGGAGGCGTCGGCGGTGAGCAGCACCGCTTCGAGCAGGTCCGCGATGCCGATGCCCGGCTTGGCGGCCACGTCGACGAACATGGTCTGCCCGCCGTACTCCTCGGCGACCAGGCCGTACTCGGTCAGCTGCTGGCGGACCTTGCCCGGGTTGGCGTCCGGCAGGTCGGTCTTGTTGACCGCGACCACGACCGGGGCGCCGGCGGCGCTGGCGTGGTTCAGGGCCTCGACGGTCTGCGGCATGAC
The DNA here is from genome assembly GCF_900101745.1 of Glycomyces harbinensis. GTDB lineage: Bacteria > Actinomycetota > Actinomycetes > Mycobacteriales > Micromonosporaceae > Glycomyces > Glycomyces harbinensis. The sequence continues at coordinate 349,511 of NZ_FNAD01000002.1, forward strand.
GCCGTCGTCCGCCGCGACCACGAGCACCACGATGTCCGTGACGTTCGCACCGCGAGCACGCATGGCGGTGAACGCCTCGTGGCCCGGGGTGTCGATGAAGGTGATCGCGCGGTCTTCGCCCTCGTGCTCGACGTGGACCTGGTAGGCGCCGATGTGCTGGGTGATGCCGCCCGCTTCGCCGGCGACGACGTTGGTCTTGCGGATCGCGTCCAGCAGCTTCGTCTTACCGTGGTCGACGTGGCCCATGACCGTGACGACCGGGGGACGCGCGACGTAGGTGTCCTTGTCCTCCTCGTCGAGGTCGATGCCGAACTGCGAGAGCAGCTCGCGGTCCTCTTCCTCGGGGGACACGATCTTGATGTCCCAGTCGAGGTGGGCACCGAGCAGCGCGAAGGTCTCCTCGGACACCGACTGCGTCGCGGTCACCATCTCGCCCAGGCCGAACAGCTCCTGAACGAGCGTGCCCGGCAGGGTGCCGATCTTGTCGGCGAAGTCGGAGAGCGACGCGCCGCGGGCGAGGCGAATGGTCTCGCCGTTGCCTCGGGGAGCGCCCGACTGCATCCTCGGCGCTGCGAGGTTGTCGAACTCCTGGCGCCGCTGACGACGCGACTTGCGGCTCTTGCCTCGCGGACCGCCGCGACCGAACGCGCCCGCGGCACCGCCGCCGCGCGCCTTGCCGCCGCCGCCTGCGCGACCGCCGCCACCGCGGTACGGGGCCGGCGTGCCGGTCGAAGGACCGGAACCGCCCGCGCCGCCGGCGCCGCCTGCGGCACCGCCGCCGGAGCCGCCGAACGTGCCGCGGTAGTTGCCGCCGCCCCCACCGGGACGACCGCCACCGCCGCCGGGACGGCCTCCGCCGCCACCGGGGCCGCCGCGACCGCCGCCGCGGGCACCGCGTGCGCCGCCGCCGTCACGACCGCCGCCGGCCGGACGACCGGGCATCATGCCCGGGTTCGGACGCGGAGGCATCATGCGCGGGCTCGGACGGGGACCGCCCGGGCGCTCGGAGCCGCCTTCGGCGGCCGGACGCGGCTTCGCGCCGGCGCCTCCGACGCCGAACGGGTTCTTGGGACCCGGCTTCGGCGCACCCGGACGGGCGGCCGGAGCGGGCTTGGGACCGGGCTTGGGCGCCGCCGCGGCGACTCGCGCCGCGTCGGCCTGCTCCTGCTGACGCTTGAGCAGCTCCTCGGCGCGCTTCTGCTCCGCGGCCACTTCGATGTCGCGGGCGCTGGCCGGCTTGATCTCGGGCTGGGGCGCGACCGGAGCGGGCTTGGGGCCCGGCTTCGGCGGCGCGGCGGCCACACCCGGCTTCGGGGCGGCCTTCTTCGCGGCCTTGCGCGCCTCGGCTTCGGCTTTCGCCTCGGTCTTGGCGTCCTTCGCGTCGACCTTGGCCTTCGCGATCTTGGACGGGCTGGGAGCCGCGGGACGGGGGCCCTTGGGGGCCGCCGCCTTCACGGGCTCGGGCGTCGGGGATTCGTTGTTCCCGGCCGACGCTGCCGGGGCGCCCTGTGCCGCGTCGTATTCGTTGCGCAGTCGACGCGCCACCGGCGCTTCGACGGTGCTCGACGCTGACTTCACGAACTCGCCCATGTCGCCGAGCTTCGAGAGCAGTTCTTTGCTCGTCGTGCCCAGTTCCTTGGCAAGTTCATGTACGCGGGGCTTTGCTGCCACTGCACTCCTCACATTCGAGGTCGTACGGGCAGCGCCCGCCGACCTCAGCTTTCCACTTGCAACCAGTTCATCGGGAGAACTTCATCGCGTGGTCTTCATTCGGTCCATACCTGCTTTTCGTGTGCGGGAGTCGGCCTCTCGGCCGACTCCGACTCGACAAGGGTTCGCACCGCGGCGACGTCCACGGTTCCTTCGATCCTGAGGGCCCGGGTGAACGCACGCTTACGAACTGCCTGGTCAAGGCAGTTCGAGTCGTGGTGCACATGGGCTCCGCGGCCGCTGAGGCGGCGATGCGGGTCCGGAACCAACAGGTTCTGGGAACCCTCGATGCGTTGAACGACGACGCGCAGCAGCTCGGAAGCCGATGCGCGTCTGCGGCACCCCACACAGGTGCGGACTACCGCTGCGTCACGTTGCGATCCGATGTTCAGTCTACCTCCCGGACCGCCGGCCGCCACCGGCCGGGCCGGTCTCCTCCTTCGAGGCGCCCGACACATGCGCGTCGGACTTGATGTCGATGCGCCATCCGGTCAGCCTCGCGGCGAGTCGCGCGTTCTGTCCCTCGCGTCCGATCGCGAGCGACAACTGGTAGTCGGGGACGACGACTTCAGTGGACCTCGTGGACTCGTCCACGACCCGTACCGACAGGGTCTTCGCGGGGGAAAGGGCGTTGGCGACGAAGCGCGCGGGGTCGGCGTCCCAGTCGACGATGTCGATCTTCTCGCCGCCGAGTTCGCTCATGACGGCGCGCACGCGCGAGCCCATGGGGCCGATGCACGCGCCCTTGGCGTTGACGTCCTTCGTTGTGGCGCGCACCGCGATCTTGGAACGGTGACCGGCCTCACGTGCGATCGCCGGAATCTCCACGGCGCCCTCGTCGATCTCGGGGACCTCGAAGGCGAAGAGCTTCTTCACGAGGGCGGGGTGGGTGCGCGAGAGGGTGATCTGGGGGCCGCGGGCGGTGCGGTTGACCTGGATGACGATGGCGCGCAGTCGCTTGCCGTGCTCGTAGTTCTCGCCGGGGACCTGCTCGTTGAGGGGCAGGGTGGCCTCGATCTTGCCGAGGTCGACGGTGACGATCCCGCGCTCGTTGCGCTCGCCGTGGGCCTGGACGACGCCGGTGACGATGTCGCCCTCCTTGCCGGAGTACTCGCCGTAGTTGACCTCGTCGGCGGCTTCGCGCAGCCGCTGGAGGATGACCTGCTTCGCGGTCTGGGCGGCGATGCGGCCGAAGCCCTCGGGAGTGTCGTCGCGTTCGGAGACGACCTCTTCCTCTTCGTTCAACACTGGCACCAGGACATTGGCGATGCCGCTGTCGCGGTTCACCACTACTCGCGCGCGCTCATCGGCCCCGGGGGTGTGCTTGTAGGCGGTCAGCAGCGCCGATTCGATAGCGCCGAGGATTGTCTCGAAAGGGATGTCGCGCTCGCGTTCCAGCGACCGCAGCGCGGCCAGGTCGATATGCACCCGTTCTCCTTAAGTCTTGAGTTGTCCTCACCGCGGCCGTTCAAGGCGTGCGAGCCGCGCATCCGTACGGACGCTCATCTCAGCTCGATCTGCACCTTGCCGGGCCCCAGCTCGGCATAGGTAGCCGAGCGGCGCACGCCGTCGGCTTCTAGTTCAATCCCCCGCTCGCTGGTCGCCGTGACGCGCCCTATGAAGGGCTCCTCCCCGATTTGCACGGCTACCAAGCGCCCAATATTACGCCGCCAGTGCCGAGGCTCGGTCAGCGGACGGTCCACCCCGGGCGACGACACTTCCAGGGTATATGCGGCCTCGGCGAAGGGCCCGCCCGTGGACTCGGCCTCGTCCAGGGCCTTGGAGCAGGCTTTCGAGACGACCGCCACATCGTCCAGTGAGATCCCTCCGTCCTTGTCCACAAGGACCCGGACGAGCACCCGCCGGCCGGCTTTGGTGACCGTCAGTCCTTCGAGGTCGAATCCGACCTTGGCGACGGCCGGAGCCAGGATCGCCGCTACTTCCGCTTGCCGCTCTGCACCCATGCGCACACCTCTCCTATTGCCTAATTCGCCGAGGTTAACCGCCCGAAGTCAGAATGGAAAGGCAGCCTGGGAAACTTGGTGCGTGTTCACGACCCGACGCGGACTCCTGATCGGGGCGGTCGCTTTGGCGGCCGCCGGGTGCACCAGGGAGACAGCGCAGATCATCACCTCCGACGCGGACCTCACCACCGCACTCAACACCGCACGATGGCTGGCCGCGGCCGCCGACGCGCTGGATTTCGGCGACCTCGCCGAGGACCACCGCGCCCATGTAACCACTTTGGAGCGGCTGCTTCGGCCCAATGTCGTCCCCGTAGTGGAGGACCTCGGGCAGCTGCCTGCCGACGACGCGGCACTGGCCGAGGCGGAGGCGACCGGCAGCCGCCAGGCCGCCGACGCGTGCCTCGCCACCGAGTCCGACTTCGCGGTCGTGCTCGGCGAGATCGCCGCGTCCCGCGCGGCGCACGCGGCGGTGCTCGCATGACGGCGGTCGACACCGGTCTGGCGGCCGAGTACGCGGCGATCTACGCCTACGGCGCGATGGCCGTCCATCTGGACGGCGACCCGCGAACCCTGGCCGAGGCCCTGGAGTCCGAGCACCGCTCGCGGCGCGACGCGCTGCTGGACTACTACGACGCGCATGGGCTCGAAGCGGCGCCGTCCCAGGCGGGGTACGACATCGAGCACGTCGAGGACGCCGCCGGGGCCGAGGCGGTCCTGCTCGCCGTCGAGCTGAACGTGACCACGGCGTGGCGGTCGGGCGTGGCCGCGACCGAGCCGACCGAGCGCGAGATCAGCATGCGGATGTACGCCGACTCGGCGGTGTCGCTGGCGCGCTGGAGACTCGCCGTCGGTCAGCCCTTCGCCGACCCGTGGCCGGGTCGCCCGGAGTAGCGAAACCGGGGTTCACCTGCGGAACGCCTGATATCCATACCCCGTATCCATCGAATGCATACCTGTTATGCCATACTCGGTATCTCTTCACGGTGAAGAGACCCAGTAGCGATGCGAGGTCACACATGAGTGTCAAGCACAGCCTGCTGGCGCTGCTCGAACGCGGGCCCGCCTACGGCTACCAGCTGCGGGCCGCCTTCGAGAGCGCCACCGGCAACACCTGGCCGCTCAACATCGGGCAGGTCTACACCACCCTCAACCGGCTCGAGCGCGACCACCTCGTCGAAGCCCTGCCCGAGAACGACTCCGGCCAGCGCCCCTACCGGATCACCGAATCCGGCCGCCACCACCTCGCGGGCTGGTTCGCCTCCCCCGTGCAGGCCGCCGACCGGCCCCGCGACGAGCTGACGATCAAACTCGCCCTGGCCGTGACCACCCCGGGGGTGGACGTCGCCGACGTCATCCAGCGCCAGCGCAGCGCGACCCTGCGCCTGCTCCAGGAGTTCACGCGGCTCAAGGCCGCCGAGGACCACGCCGAACTGGCGTGGCGGCTCGTCCTGGAGTCGATGATCTTCCGCGCCGAAGCGGAGATCCGCTGGCTCGACCACACCGAGGCCGTCGTGGCGAGGTCCGACCTCCCCGCGCCGTCCCCTTTCGCGATGGACAGCGCCGACCCGGGCTCGGCAACCGTCGCGAGCCCTGACTTCGACCAGTCCGAATCCCGCTGACTAGAGAAACGGTGACCCCCATGACCGTCCTGCATCTGAACGGCGTGAGCCGCGTCCACGGGAGCGGCGAGAACGCCGTCAACGCCCTGGTCGACGCCGAGCTCACGATCGCCGCCGGCGAACTCGTCGCCATCATGGGCCCCTCCGGGTCCGGCAAGTCCACGCTCTTGAACCTCGCCGGCGGGCTCGACGCCCCGACCTCCGGCCAGGTCCTCGTCGAGGGCACCGTCCTCGCCTCCCTCAACAAGAAGCAGCTCGCAGGTCTGCGCCGCCGCAGCATCGGCTACGTCTTCCAGGACTACAACCTGGTGCCGAGCCTGACCGCCGCCGAGAACGCGGCCCTGCCGCTCGAGCTCGACGGCATGAGCGCGGGCAAGTCCCGCAAGCTGGCGCTCGCCGCACTCGAGGAGGTCGGCCTCGACGTCAAACAGGGCGACCGCTTCCCCGACGAACTCTCCGGCGGCCAGGCCCAGCGCGTCGCCATCGCGCGGGCCCTCATCGGCGACCGGCGGCTCGTGCTCGCCGACGAGCCGACCGGCGCGCTCGACTCGACCACCGGCGAGGAGGTCCTCAAGCTGCTGCGCGCCCGCTGCGACGCCGGGGCCGCGGGCCTGCTGGTCACCCACGACGCCCGGCATGCCGGGTGGGCCGACCGCATCGTGTTCCTGCGCGACGGCCGCATCGTCGACACCTCTGCGCCGCTCGCCGACGCCGACGCCCTCCTCGAAGGAGTCGAGTGATGTTCGCGAGCCACCGCCTGGCCTTCAGGATCGCCCGGCGCGAGGCGATGCGCTACAAGGGCCGCTCGGCCCTGTCGATCGCGCTGCTGGGCCTGCCGCTGCTGGGCGTCGCGATCGGCGCCACCGCCTACGACACCTCGCAGCTGTCCGTCGCCGAGACCGCCGAGCAGTACCTCGGCGAGAACGAGGCCTACATCGAGCTCGCCCTCCCCGGGGTGCCGATCACCCAGTACGACTGGGACTCCCAGTACTTCTACTGGGACTCCGAGGGGGACGAGGACGCCGGCAGGGCCCTCACCGAGACCGAGATCCTGGCGGCGCTCCCGGTCGGCTCGCGGCTCGCCCCTTACGGTCCGTACAGCGGTTCCGGGGAACAGGTCGACGTCGAGACCCCCGACGGGCTCGGCCAGATCGACACGCTCGGCTACAACCTGGCCGACGAGGCCTACGAGGCCTCGGGCATGGAATACGTCGAGGGCTCGATGCCCGGCCGCGGCGAAGTGGTGATCAGCGCCGCCGCCGCCGACTACCTCGGGCTCGGCGTCGGCGACGAACTCGTCGTCGACAAGGGCGTCGGCACCGACGAGCACGAGGTCAGCGGGATCGTGGAGTTCCCCTGGGACCTCAACGGGCGCTTCGCTATCGGGGCCGTCTTCCCGGGCACCGCCGAAGGATGGCTGGTGGACACGCCCGAGCCGCTGACCGACGACCAGGCCCTCGCCCTCAACGGGCTCGGCATCGGCGTCTGGTCGCAGGCGCACATCGGGAACCCGCCGCCGCTCCCTCCTGGGGCCGAGGATCTCTCCTACTCGGGCTCGGATGAGGCGTTGACCCTGATCTACGGCCTGATCGTGGTGGCCGTGGTCATGGAGGTCGTCCTCCTGGCGGGCCCCGCGTTCGCGATCAGCGCGAGGCGGCGCACCCGCGAGTTCGCGCTCATGAGCGCCACCGGCGCGACCCCGGCGCAGATCCGCAACACCGTCCTGGCCGGAGGGCTCCTGTTCGGACTGCTCGCCGCCCTCATCGCGGTGGCCCTCGGGATCGCCGTGGTCGCATTGGCCATGCCGCTGCTGGAGCAGTTCGTCGGGCACCGCAGCGCGGGCCTGAGGGTGCTGCCGCAGCTCCAGGGCGCGCTCGTGGGCGTCGCGGTCGCCACGGGCCTGCTGTCGGCGCTCGCCGCCGCCATCAGCGCCTCCCGCATCAACGTGGTCGCGGCCCTCATGGGCCGCACCCCCGGCCGCAAGGGATCGAAGCGCTGGCTGGTGGTCGGCCTCGCCATGGTCGGCGCGGGCATCGCCGCGGGCCTGGCAGGGCTTTCCATGTGGAGCCTGCCGCTCATGGCCGCGGCGATCATCCTCGCGCAACTGGGCCTGGTCGCATGCACGCCGGCGCTGCTGGCGCTGACGGCGAGACTCGGCCGCTGGATGCCGCTGTCCCCGCGCATGGCGATGCGGGAGGCCGGTCGCAACCGCGGATCGGCGGCCCCGGCCATCGCGGCCGTGCTCGGCGTCGTCGCCGCCGGCATGTGCTTCTCCATGGTGGTCACCGCCGACGCGGAGCGCAACCTGGAGAAGCAGGAGCAGATCCTGAGCCAGGACGCCATGACGCTGACGCTCATGAACAACACCGGCGAGGGGGTCCCCGATTGGGAGGCCGCGCTCGCCGAGACCGAGCCGGTGCTCCGGGCCGCACTGCCCGACCTGCGCCTCACGTACCTCCCGGAGTACTCCGGTGAAAGCGCCTGCGAGGCGCTCCCGGTGGCCGAGGGCGAGGACCCCGACTGCAGTTGGACGCTGACCCGGCCTGAGGACAACGAGTGCTCGTACTGGTCGGCCGACTACGACTCCGAGGAGACCGAGCGGGCGGCCGTCGAGGCGGCCCGTGAGGACCCGCGGTGCGACGAGAACATCGACTCCCAGTGGTACTCCGGCGGCGATTTCCCCGTGTCGACCGATCCGGCGATCGTCCAGGCGTACACCGAGCTCGAAGGCGAGGAGCTCGACGAAGCGGTGGCGGTGCTGGAGGCCGGCGGCGTCTTGACCGCGGACGAGTGGTCGCTGACCGACCAGGGGACCGTGGTGCTCCAGCAGGAGATCACGATCTGGGACGAGAACGGCTCCTCGACCGAGCCTCAGCAGACGTTCGTGGAACTGCCCGCGTTCCTCGTCGACAAGGGCCAGCTCGGCTACCAGCAGTTGCTCCTCAGCCCCGGCGCCGCCGAGGAGATGGGGATGACCGAGTCGCTCTGGCAGCGCAAGTACCTGATCGAGACTTCCGCCGACACCGATTCGGGGCTCACAGAAGCGCTCACCGCCGATCTGGGTCAGGAGGTCGTGGACGGGGCCGTCTGGGCGCAGTTCGAGATCACGGACTACCGCGACCCGTTCACGTTCTACTTCGTCCTGGCGGTGACCGGGCTGTGCGCGCTGATCGCCTTGGGGGCCACCGCGGTCTCGACCGGGCTCATCATCGCCGAGCAGCGCCGCGACATGACCACGCTCGGCGCGGTCGGGGCCCCGCCGGGGCTGCGCAAGCGGTTCGCGATGTGGCAGACGGTGATGATCGCGCTGTTCGGCGCGGGGCTCGGCACGGTCGCGGGTGTCATCGGCTACGCGCTGATCCGCGAGGCGCTGAACCGGCCGCTCCAGTACGGCTACCCGTTCGATACGCTGTACGGGTGGGAGCTGCCGTGGGCGGCCATCGGGATCACCGTGCTGGCGGTGCCCCTGATCGCCGCGGTCGGGGCGCTCGTGTTCACCCGGGCGAGGCTGCCCAGTGAGCGGCGCCTGACTTAGCACGCGAAGGGGAAGGGCCCGCCGGTCTCGGCGGGCCCTTCTCGTCGTTCGGGGAGGCGGCGCCGGCTCAACCCCTCGGAGACGTCATCTCTCTGACCGGCGCCGCCCCGCCTCAGCTTAGGAAGCGGGTGCCACCGGGCGGGGGTCCGTTACCGCTGTCCCTCAGGGGTTCCGGCGGGTTCGCCGCTGGTGGGCAGGGTGAGGATCTCGAAGCCGTCGTCGGTCACCAGGAGGGTGTGCTCGAACTGGGCGGTCCATTTGCGGTCGCGGGTGACGGCGGTCCAGCCGTCGTCCCACATCTCGTGGTCGGCGGTGCCGAGGTTGATCATCGGCTCGATCGTGAAGGTCATGCCGGTCTCGATCTCGACCTCGAGTCCGGGGTTGTCGTAGTGCGGCACGTAGAGCCCGGAGTGGAAGGCGGTGCCGATGCCGTGGCCGGTGAACTGGCGGACGACGCCGTAGCCGAAGCGGTCGGCGTAGGCCTCGATGACCTTGCCGACGACGTTGAGCCGGCGGCCGGGCTTGACGGCCTTGATGCCGCGCCAGGTGGCCTTCCAGGTGCGCTCGACGAGGTCGCGGGCCTCCTGGGAGACGTCGCCGGCCAGGAAGGTGGCGTTGCAGTCGCCGTGGACGCCGCCGATGAACGCGGTGATGTCGATGTTGACGATGTCGCCGTCCTGCACCACGGTCGAGTCGGGGATGCCGTGGCAGATGACCTCGTTGAGCGAGGTGCAGCAGGACTTGGGGTACTCGCGGTAGCCGAGCGTCGAGGGGTAGGCGCCGAGGTCGCACAGGTATTCGTGGACGAGCGCGTCGAGCTCGTCGGTGGTGATGCCGGGCGCCACGGCCTTGCCGGCCTCGACGAGGGCGTCGGCGGCGATGCGGCCGGCGAAGCGCATCCGCTCGACGGTCTCGGCGTCCTTGACCTCGGTGCCGGTGAACGGGGAGGGTGCGGGCCTGCCGACGTACTCGGGCCGCTCGATGGTCGAAGGGACGCTCCTGCGGGGGCTCTGCCTGCCTGGGCGCAGTGCGGGACGGGATTTCATCGGGCAAGACTAGCCCGGGCGGTCCCGGGAACCTGCGGGACCGTTACCGAGACGACGCCGAGAAACCCGCGGCACCGCGGCGAAAAGCTCTTGCGTTTCGGGACGCCAGGCAGCATCCTGTTCAGACCGGCAGGCCGTGTTCGCGCAGGCCGGGACCCGCGGACTCTCCTACCGAGCCGACGCGGGGCGCCGCTCCCGCGGGAGTGCCGCCGACCGGTTCCCGCCGGAAGGGCGGTGTACGACACCTCTCGCGGTCGAGCGCCCCGCCTGTCCAACCCAGGCGGCGTGCAGCCGCCCCGCGTCGGCTCACCACACCTGCGGCACGAAGGCCCGCGAGCCCCGAGGGGTCGCGGGCCTCGAACGATCCGGTCAGGCTGCTTCGAGCTCCTTCGTCGGCTCCTCGGAGTCGGCCGCCGCGGCCGCCTGCTCCGGGGCGCTGACCTCCTGGGCCAGCCGCTCCCACAGCATCCCGCCCGAGTGCGCGAGCGCGCCGATGATCGAGGGCACGAACGGCAGGACCCAGTCGGCGAGGAAGCCCTCGTGCGGCATGTTCAGCACGAGCATGGCCGAACCGGCGCACAGCAGGCCCTGGAGGGTCCCGCGCCAGGCGGCGCGGGTGCCGTCGATGACGGCCTCGCGGCGCTCGGTCGCGGGGTCGTGGAACTCCGAGAGCCCCGCGGCGTCGCGGCGGCCCAGGTAGGCGCCGACGACCGCCAGGACGGCGGTGCCCGCGATGACGGCGGCGAGGAGGCTGTTCTTGGTGACCACGTAGATCAGGGCGAACAGGAGACCGCCGCCGAGGACGGTCAGGACGCCCCGGATCCAGTCGACCTTCTCGCCGGGGTACCAGTAGTACTTGGTGACACCCTCGGATATCTGGCGTTCGAACTTCCCCATGTCGATGGCTCCCCTTTCGCGGGCGCAGGCGACCGGCAGGCGCCTTACAGGCACGAAAGTCATTATGCGGGGCCCCGTCCGGCCGTCTGGCCGAATCCCCCGAGTCACCGATGTGCAATTTCGCACAAGACGCGCGTAATGTCGGATTTCAGGTCGAACGGGGGCGCGGTGAACTGGTGCTGCGTTCCAGCGTAGTCAAGGCGGGGTCGTCACCGAGTCGGCGATCCGACAGCTAGTGGACCTTGACGACCGGTCCGACGAGTCCCCTGAGCTCCTCGGGCAGTTCGGCGCCCATCTCCTCGGCCAGCTTGAGGGCCTCTTCGATGAGCGTCTCGACGATCTGCGACTCGGGCACGGTGCGGATGACCTCGCCCTTGACGAAGATCTGGCCCTTGCCGTTGCCGCTGGCGACGCCGAGGTCGGCCTCGCGGGCCTCGCCGGGGCCGTTGACGACGCAGCCCATGACGGCCACGCGCAGCGGGACCGGCAGGCCCTCGAGCCCGGCGGTGACCTGCTCGGCGAGGGTGTACACGTCGACCTGGGCCCGGCCGCAGGAGGGGCACGAGACGATCTCCAGGCCGCGCTCGCGCAGGCCCAGGGACTCCAGGATCTGGTTGCCGACCTTGACCTCCTCGACCGGCGGGGCCGAGAGGGAGACGCGGATGGTGTCGCCGATGCCCTCGGCCAGCAGGGCGCCGAACGCGGCGGCGGACTTGATGGTCCCCTGGAAGGCGGGCCCGGCCTCGGTGACGCCCAGGTGCAGCGGGTACTCGCACTGCTCGGACAGGAGCCGGTAGGCCTTGATCATGACGACCGGGTCGTTGTGCTTGACCGAGATCTTGATGTCGCGGAAGTCGTGCTCCTCGAACAGCGAGGCCTCCCACAGCGCCGACTCGACCAGCGCCTCCGGGGTGGCCTTGCCGTACTTCTGGAGCAGGCGCTTGTCGAGCGAGCCGGCGTTGACGCCGATGCGGATCGGGGTGCCCGCGTCCTTGGCGGCCCGGGCGATCTCCCCCACCCGGTCGTCGAACTGCTTGATGTTGCCCGGGTTCACGCGCACGGCCGCGCAGCCGGCGTCGATGGCCGCGAAGACGTACTTGGGCTGGAAGTGGATGTCGGCGATGACCGGGATCTGCGACTGCTTGGCGATGACCTTGAGCGCGTCGGCGTCGTCCTGGGTGGGACACGCGACGCGGACGATCTGGCATCCGGTGGCGGTGAGTTCGGCGATCTGCTGGAGCGTCGCGCCGATGTCCGAGGTCCGGGTGGTGGTCATCGACTGGACCGAGACGGGGGCGCCGCCGCCGACGAGCACGCCGCCGACGTTGAGCTGCCGGGTCGTGCGGCGGGGTGCGAGCGGTTCGATCTCGTGATCGTGGCGCTTGGTGGGGATACCGAGGTTCACTGCGGTCATGTGGCTAGTTTCCACCTTGATTCGCGGGTTAGTTGAAGATAGTGATCGGGTTGACGATGTCAGCCGTGATCGTCAGCAGCATGAAGCCGCCCAGGAGGACGATCACAGCGTAGGTCAGCGGCATCAGCTTGAGGTAGTCGACACGCCCCGGGTCGGGCCGGCCGCGCTTGGCGGCCACCCACGAGCGGGCCTTCTCGTACCAGGCGATGGCGATGTGCCCGCCGTCCATGGGCAGCAGCGGCAGCAGGTTGAAGATGCCGATGAAGTAGTTCAGGACCACCAGGAGCATGAAGAACATGGCCCACTGGTCGTACTGGACCATCTCGCCGCCCAGGCGCGAGGCGCCCACGACGCTCACGGGCGAGTCGTCGCTGCGCTCGCCGCCGAAGATCGCGTCCCACAGCGGCGGGATCTTCGAGGGCAGCTGCCCCAGGGCGATGAAGGTCTCCTTGAACATGTCGCCGGTGTAGGCGACGGTCTCGCCGACGCCGTCGATCGCGCCGACGGCCGTGGTGGGGCTGACGGCGGGGTCGGTGTAGACGAAGACGCCGAGGCGGGCGACGGTCTCGGTCCCGCCGTCCTCGGTCTCGGCTTCGGCGGCGTACGGGGTGACCTCGACGGTGCGCTCGGTCCCGTCCCGCTCGACGGCGACCTCGACGGGCTCGCCGGGGGTCAGGTCGGAGACGGCCGCGAGGAGGGAGTCCCAGTCGGTGACGGCGGTCCCGGCGACCGCGGTGACGGCGTCGCCGCTCTCGATCCCGGCCGTCCAGGCCGGGCCCTCGATCTGGCCTTCGGCGCAGTCGCCGGCCGCGGCGTCGGTGCCAGTGGCGGCCACGCATTCGGCGACGGCGACCGTGGCGGTCTCCTGCGACTCGGCGACCTGCTCGGCGTACGCGGGGTTGGCGACGACGCCGACGAAGGAGACGAGGATCCACAGGGCGACGAAGCCGAGGATGAAGTGGGTGACCGAGCCGGCGGCGAGCACCACGGTGCGCTGCCACAGGGGCTTGCGCCAGAACACGCGCTTCTTGTCCTTCTCGGTGACCTCCTCCTCTTCCTCTTCGAGGGGGGTCATGCCGACGATCTTCACGAAGCCGCCCAGGGGGATGCCCTTGACGCCGTATTCGGTCTCGCCCTTGCGGAAGGACCACAGCGTGGGGCCGAAGCCCACGAAGTAGCGGGTGACCTTCATGCCGAAGGCCTTCGCGGTGAGCATGTGGCCGGCCTCGTGCAGGCTCACGGAGATGAGGATCGCCAGCGCGAACAGGATGATCCCGATGGTGTAGGCCAGCAAGTCTGTCTCCTTCTAACGCTCGGTCGCGTCCAACATTAGCCGTCGGGCGCTCGACCTCGCCCAGTTCTCCGCTTCGAGTACGTCTGCGACACTTTCGGGTCGGCCGAACTCCGGGGCGGCGTCGAGGACCGCCGCGATGGTGTCGACGATGCCGAGGAACGGGAGGCGCCCGTCGCGGAACGCGGCGACGGCCTCTTCGTTGGCGGCGTTGTAGACCGCGGGGCTCAGTCCCCCGGCGCGCCCGGCGTCCTTGGCGAGCGCGATGGCGGGGAAGGCGGTCGCGTCGAGCGGTTCGAAGCGCCATTCGGCGGCCTCGGTCCAGTCGACGGGGCGGGCGGCGCCGGGGAGGCGGTCGGGCCAGGCGAGGGCGTGGCCGATGGGCAGGCGCATGTCGGGCGGGGAGGCCTGGGCGATCGTGGAGCCGTCGGTGAACTCGACCATGGAGTGGACGACCGACTGGGGGTGGACGACGACGTCGATCCGGTCGTAGGGGATGTCGAAGAGCTCGTGGGCCTCGATGACCTCGAGGGCCTTGTTGACCATGGTCGCGGAGTTGATGGTGACGACCGGTCCCATGGCCCAGGTGGGGTGGGCGAGGGCCTGGTCGAGGGTGACGTCGGACAGCTGTGATCGGGTCTTGCCGCGGAAGGGCCCGCCGGAGGCGGTGAGCACGAGTTTCGCGACGCGTTCGGGCGTTCCGGAGCGCAGGCACTGGGCGAGCGCGGAGTGCTCGGAGTCGACGGGGACGAGCTGGCCGGGTGCGGCGGCGTCGCGCACGAGGGGGCCGCCGGCGACGAGGGATTCCTTGTTGGCAAGGGCCACTTGGCGTCCGGCCTTGAGGGCGGCGAGGGTCGGTGCGAGGCCGATGGATCCGGTGATGCCGTTGAGGACGGTGTGGCAGGGCCAGGTGGCGAGTTCGCTCATGGCCGAGCGCCCGGCGAGGAGCTTGGGCATCTTGAAGCCGCCCGCGGTCCAGTCGCGGTCCTTGGCGGCGGCGAAGAGGCGCAGCTGGACGGCTTCGAGCTGGGTGGCGTCGGCGACGGCCACGACGTCGACGCCGAGCGCGACGGCCTGTTCGGCGAGGGCGGCGGGGTCGGACCCGGCCGCGCCGATGCCGACGATGCGGTAGTGCTCGGGATTGGCGCGGACGATGTCGACGGCCTGGGTGCCGATGGAGCCGGTGGAGCCCAGCAGCACGATCTCGCGTTGGTCGGTCACGGCGTCATTATGCGCTAGCGAAAAACCACGGTCTTGTGGCCGTTGAGCAGAATCCTGTCGTCGAGGTGTGCTGCGAGGCCGCGGGCGAGGCAGGTCGACTCGAGGTCGCGGCCGGCGGCGACGAGTTCGTCGGGGCTGTGCGCGTGGTCGACGCGGGCGACCTCCTGGTCGATGATGGGGCCCTCGTCGAGGTCGGCGGTGACGTAGTGGCAGGTCGCGCCGATGAGCTTGACGCCGCGGGCGTGCGCCTGGTGGTAGGGCTTGGCGCCCTTGAAGCTCGGCAGGAAGGAGTGGTGGATGTTGATGATCCGCCCGGGCAGCTTCGCGCAGAACTCCGAGGAGAGGATCTGCATGTAGCGGGCGAGGACCACGACGTCGATGTCCTCGGACTGGACGAGGTCGAGGATCCGCTGCTCCTGGGTGGCGCGGCCCTCGGGGCCGACCGGGAGGTAGTGGAAGGGCACGCCGGAGGAGGCGGCCAGGTCGGCCCAGTCGGGGTGGTTGGAGACCACGGCGGCGGCCTCGCCGTGGAGGGCGCCGATGCGGAAGCGGTAGAGCAGGTCGTTGAGGCAGTGGCCCTGCTTGGAGGCCATGACGAGCACGCGGGGCTTGACGGCGCGGTCGTGGAGGCGCCAGTCCATGTCGAATTCGCGGGCGATCTCGGCGAAGCCGACGGCCAGTTCGTCGCGGGCGGCCGCGGTCCGGAACTCCACTCGCATGAAGAAGCGGCCCGATCCGTGCTCGGAGAACTGCTGGGAGTCCTCGATGTTGGCGTCGCGGCGGGTCAGGAAGCCCGAAACGGCGTACACGATGCCGAGGCGGTCGGGGCACGAGAGCGTGAGCACGAACTGGCTGGTCATCCCAGCAATGATACGGAGGGCTCCGCTGCGGCGGCAATCGACGTCGGTCGCGTCCCGAATGTCGCCCGAGGCCGCCGGACGCCGGGTATGGGCGGGGGCGGGCCCGGTGCCGCTTGTCGCCGCGGCCGGGCCCGCCCCCTCGTCGATCGCCTTATGCGGCGCCGATGGCCGCGTTGGTCTGCTCGATGAACGCCGCGGTGGTCTCCTCCACCGTGGTGTCGCCGAAGATCAGCGTCTCGAAGACGCCGAGCATGATGTCGGCGGCGCCTCCGGAGCCGATCGGGGGCACCGGCGGGCCTTCGGCCAGGTCCGGGGTGATCGCCGCGATGTAGTCGGCGCCGAGCTTCTGGTCCGGCGGGAGGGCGGGCAGGATGCGCTCGCGCTGGGCGGTGTTGGCCGGGAGGCCGCGGTCGCCCAGGCACAGGTCGATGGACTCGTCGCTGTTGAGCAGGAAGTCCACGAGCTTGGACGCGGCGGCCTGGTCCGAGGTGGTCCGCGAGATCGACCAGTACATGGCCGACTTGAGGTAGAGGCCCGGCTGGGCCCCGGTGGACTCGCCGGGGACGCGCAGCAGCACCAGGTCGGAGCCGAGCACGGACTGGATGGCGCCGATCTGGTTGGTCCAGTAGAACTCGGTGACGCCGGCGCCGGTGGCGAGGGGCGCCTGGTCCTGGCCGGCGGCGAAGGCCTCGACGATCTTGCTGGGCTCGGGGATGCCCCCGGCGTCGCGCAGGTCGACGACCATCTGCCACCACTCGTTCATGGTGGCCTCGGTGAAGCCGAGCTTGCCGTCGTCGGTGTAGAGGCTCTCGCCCTTCTGGCGCGCGAACACGTTGAACAGCGACTCGTTGCTGAAGGAGATGGCCGAGTTGCCGATGGCGTCGCCCTGGGCCGACAGGTCGGTGACGAACGTCGTGAAGTCGGCCCACGACCATGCGGTGTCGTCGGGCATGGTCAGGCCGGCCGCTTCCACGAGTGCCGGGTTGACCAGGAGCGCGAAGGCGTTGACGCCGGTGGCGATGCCGTAGGTCTTGCCGTCGAACTGGCCGGTCTTGAGGGTGTTCTCCTCGATGTTCGACAGGTCGATGTCGAGGTCGTCCAAGGCGAGGAGGGCGTTCTTGTCGGCGTAGTCGCGCAGGTAGCGCTCGTCCTGCTGGAGGACGTCCGGCGAGTTGTTGCCCGAGACCGAGACGTTGAGGGCGTCCCAGTAGGCGTCGAACTCGTTGGGGCTGGGCTTGATCGTGATGCCGTCGTTCTTGGCGAGGAAGGCTTCGATGATCTGCTGGGTGTACTCGTGGCGGGGGTCGGAGCCCCACCACCAGAAGTCCAGCTCGCCGTCGCCTTCATCGGCGCCGCCGCCGTCGCCGCCGCCGCAGGCCGCGAGGAGGGGTGCGGTTGCGGCGCCGAAGATCCCGGCCTTGCCGAGCGTTCTCCGCGAGACGCCCGAGGGGTTGGTCGACTTCATCGTCTGCGTCCTTTCAGGACTGTGAGAGGGTTGGTTGCCGAATGTTACTTGATGCCGGTGGTGGCGATCCCCCGGACGAGGTATCGCTGGCCGGCGAGGAAGAACCCGAAGATCGGGCCCAGGGCGACGATCGACATCGCGAACAGCGCCCCCCAGTTCGTGGTGCCCGTGGAGTCCATGAAGAGCCGCAGGGCGAGGGGCACGGTCTGGAGGTCGACGTCCCGCAGGTAGATCAGCTGCGAGTAGAAGTCGTTCCACGTCCAGATGAACGTGAAGATGGCGGTCGTCGCCAGCGCGGGCATGCACAGCGGCATGATGATGCGCAGGTAGGTGCCCCAGTACCCGCAGCCGTCGATCGAGGCGGCCTCGTCGAGTTCGCGCGGCAGGCCGCGGATGAACTGGACCATGAGGAACACGAAGAACGCGTCGGTCGCCAGGAGCTTGGGGACGATCAGGGGCCAGAAGGTGTCCACCCAGCCCAGGTTGTTGAACAGGATGTACTGCGGGATGATCACGACGTGGATCGGCAGCATGATGGTGCCGAGCATGACCGCGAAGAGCATGCCGCGCATGGGGAAGCGCAGGCGCGCGAAGGCGTAGGCGGCCATCGAGCAGGAGACCAGGTTGCCGACGATGGAGCCGGCGACGATGATCATCGAGTTGAAGATGTACTTCTCGAACGGGTGCGGCAGGGCGTTCCAGCCCTCGGAGTAGTTGCTCCACTCCCATGTGGAGGGGATCAGGCCCGGGTCGGAGAAGATCTCCTCGATCGGCTTGAAGCTGGCCGAGAGCATCCACAGCAGCGGGTAGATCATGACCAGCGCCGCGATGATGAGCACCAGGTGGAAGACGAAGCGCTTGATGCCGCCCGCGACCGCGCTCCGCTCGGAGCTGCGGCGTGCCGGGGCCGGAGCCTTGGTCTCAGTCATTGTCGCCATAGAACACCCAGAATTTCGACATGAGGAAGTTGAGCGCGGTGAAGATCGCGATGATGGCCAGGAGCAGCCAGGCGATGGCCGAGGCGTAGCCCATGTCGAACTGGGTGAAGCCCTGGTCGTAGAGGTACAGCGTCAGGAACAGCGTCGAGTCGGCCGGGCCGCCCTTGCCGCTGGAGACGATGAACGCCTGGGTGAACGACTGGAAGGAGTTGATGATCTGGAGCACGAGGTTGAAGAAGATGATCGGCGTCAGCAGCGGGAGCGTCACGTTCACGAAGCGGCGCAGCGGGCCGGCCCCGTCCACCTTGGCGGCCTCGTAGTACATGGTGGGGATCTGCCGCAGGCCCGCCAGGAAGATGATCATCGGTGAGCCGAAGGTCCACACGTGCAGGATGATCAGCGTCCCGAGGGCGTAGTCGGGGTGGGAGACCCAGCCTTCGCCCTGGATGCCGAACATCGCCAGGAGCTGGTTCACGAGGCCTTCGGTGCCGAAGACCTGGCGCCACATGATCGCGATGGCAACCGATGCCCCAAGGAGCGAGGGCAGGTAGAAGATCGAGCGGTAGAACGACATCCCGCGCAGTCCCCGGTCGAGGACGATCGCGAGCAGGAGCGCGGCCGCCAGTTGCAGCGGGACCGAGACGAACGTGTAGATCGCGGTGACCTTCACGGACTGCTCGAGGCGCGGGTCGTCGAGCATCCGCTGGTAGTTCTCCATGCCGACCCACTCGCCGTATCCCAGGCTGTAGTCGGTGAAGGACAGGTAGAACGAGGCGACCATGGGGCCGATGGTGATGGCCAGGAGGCCGATCAGCCACGGGGACATGAAGCTCAGGGCGGCCCAGCGCTCGCGCGAGCGGATGGTGGTGCCGATGCCCCGGCGGCCCCGGTCGGGGCTCGGGGCGGGTGCGCCGGCGGGCGGCCCGGGAGGGGCGCCCGAGCTGCGCGGCTTCGGGCGCACCACAGCGACATCGTTGTCGGACATAAGGTATTGGGACCTTTCGGAGGGGGTTGACTCCTAGATCACACCAGGCTATGCAACCGCTTGCCGCTTGTCAACAGCTCAACTTAAATTCTTGAATATCTTTTGTGTCAGGGGCCCAACAAATATCCCAAGGACGGAACGCGCCCCTTGCGCCACGCGCGGACGGCGAACGGCCCGCCCGAGTGGTCTCGGGCGGGCCGTCGGTTTCCCGGTGGTCAGACCTTGGCGTGCTCGCGCTCCTCGACGGGCGCGGGCGCTTCGTCCGTCTCCTTGATGCCGTACTTGGCGTAGAGCCGGCCGAGCGGGCCGGGGACCCACCAGTTGGCGCGGCCCAGCAGGCGCATCGTCGCGGGCACCAGCAGCATCCGCACCACGGTGGCGTCCAGGAAGATCGCGATCGCCATGCCCAGGCCGATCATCTTCATGAACGTGATGCCGCTGAACGCGAACGCGCCGACCACCACGATGAGGATGAGCGCCGCGGCGGTGATGATCGAACCGGTGGACTGCATGCCCCGCAGCACGGCCGCGCGGTTGTCGGCGCCCATGTCCCACTCCTCGCGCACCCGCGAGAGCAGGAACACCTCGTAGTCGGTGGCGAGCGCGAACAGCAGCGCGATCATCAAGAGCAGGTTCGACGGGTCGATGTAGCCCGAGGGCGTGAACGCGAGCAGCTCCGAGAGGTTGCCCTCCCCGAAGATCCACACCACGATGCCCAGGGCCGCGCCGAGCGAGACCGCGTTCATCAGGACCGCCTTGATCGGCAGCACGATCGAGCCGAAGGCCAGGAACAGCACCACCATGGTCACGATGACGATGTACCCGAGCATGTACGGCAGGCCGTCGGCGACCGCCTCGAACATGTCGACCCGGTCGGAGGCGCCGCCGGTGATGAACAGGTCGGCGCCCGCGACGTCGATCGCGCGGGAGTCCTCGATGAGCTCGCGGGCCTCGGCGCTGAACGGGTCGAGGTCGTAGAAGACGTTGAGCAGCGTGGCGTCGGCGGTCGGCTCCTGCGCGGGCAGGACCTCGTCCACGTCATCGAGCGCCGAGAGCTCCTCGGTCGCCTCGGCGACCGCGGTCTCGTCGCCCACGACCATGACCTGGAACTGCTCCTCCTCGCCGCCGGGGAAGTCCGAGGCGAGCGTCTCGGTGACCACCCGCGACTCGGCGTCCTCGGGCATGTCGCGCTCGTCGACGCCGCCGAACTGGATGTCCAGGATCGGGCTGGCCAGCAGCGCCATGAACGCGAGCACCGGCAGCAGGACCAGCACGGGCCGGCGCATGACGCCCGAGGCCAGCGCGTGCCAGAAACCGGTGTCGGTCTTGGGCTTCGCGTTGCGCCGCCAGGGCAGGCGGCCCTTGTCGACGCGGTGGCCGAGCAGGTAGAGCAGCGCCGGCAGGGCCACGAGCGCCGAGAGCATGGCGACGGCCACGGCGGACATGACGCCGTAGGCGATGCCGTGCAGGAACGGCACGTCGACCAGGAGCAGGCCGCCCATCGACAGGACGATGATGACGCCCGAGACCATCACGGTGCGCCCGGCCGTGGCGACCGTGTTGAGCACCGCCACACGCTTGCTCCGCCCGTGGGCCAGCTCTTCGCGGAAGCGGCGCAGCACGAACAGCGAGTAGTCGATGGACATGCCCAGGCCGATGATGGTGATGACGTTCGCGGCGAAGACCGAGACGTCGGTGAACTCGGCGATCACCCGGGTGATGGCGAAGCCGCCGAGGATCGACATGCCGCCGATGAGCAGCGGCAGCGAGGCCGCCACGAGGGCGCCGAAGACCACGATCATGATGAGCAGCAGCAGCGGCATCGAGATCATCTCGGCGATCTCGAGGTCGTGCTGGACCTGCTCGTTGAGGTCGGCGAAGATCGCGGCGCCGCCGCCGAGGGTCACCTCGAGGTCGCCGGTGTCCCCGGCCCCCCGCAGCTCCTCTTCGATCTCGGCGTAGATGCTGGAGGTCTCGTCGTCGGAGGCGCCCGCGAGCGAGACGGCCGCGAAGGTCGAGTGCCCGTCCTCGGACACGAACGCCGGCGACCGGGTGCTGAAGAACGAGTCGACGCCCTCGACGTCCTCGATGCCGTCGATGTCGGCGACGGCGCCCTCGACCGCCTCGGCGAAGGCGGGATCGTCGACGGTCATCGAGTCGGAGGTGTACAGGACCACGACGTCGGCGCCGATCGGGCCGAACTCCTCCTCGATCGCCTCCGCGTCGCGCACGGTCCGGGAATCGGAGGAGACGTAGCCGCCGTCGGTGAACTCGTCGAAGACGCCCAGGCCCCAGGTCGCACCGATGGCGAAGACGCCCGCGATGCCGACCAGGATGAGCCAGCGGGCCTTGATGACCGCGCGGCCTAGCAGGGAATACATATGCTTCTCCTCTTGAGAAGGCCGTGACCGCTGGTGCTGGAGTACCGCCCGGCGGTAGGATGGTGACTGTTGATTAATTAGCTAACGGTGTTCACTTTAATGAACGCCCCTCGTAGAGTCAACGCCGTTAACAGAGTTGTGACAAGAGGAGAGCAGTGACTTCCAACACCGCGGGTGGCCCGACCCGCCGCGAGCGGATGCGCGCCGAGACCATCGCCGAGATCAAGGCGAGCGCCCGGAGCCAGCTCCAGGAGCACGGCCCCAGCGGGATCTCCCTGCGCGCCATCGCCCGCGACGTCGGCGTCACACCGGCGGCGCTCTACCGCTACTTCGACAGCCTCGACGCACTGCTGATCCAGTTGTGCTGCGACTTCTACGACGAACTTATCGCCGCCACCCGCGAGGCGATGGACGCGGCACCGCCCGGGGCCCACCTCGATCGGATGAAGGCCTGGGTCTGGGTCTTCCGCGGCTGGGCGGTGGGGCACCGCCGCGAGTTCGAGCTCATGATCTCCTACCCCGAGGGCAACAGCGCCATGACCATCGACGGGCGCCGCGCCGGGCAGGCCGCCGAGGACATTGACCCGGTCACCCAGAAGTCCCTGGAGCACTCGCGGCTGTGCGGACACGAGCTCGCCGCGTTCTGGAAGCAGACCGAACGCGAAGGCGGCGGCGACCCCGGCGGCCCGGCGATGCCCGAGGTCTCCGACGAGCTGGCGAGCGAGCTGCTCGACCAGTGCGCCGTCTTCATCGTCGGCGAGCCCGTCCCGCTCCCGTGGATCTTCAGCTTCACCTCGGCGTGGGTGAGGGTGTTCGGACTGGTGGTCATGGAGACCTTCGGCAGCCTGCCCGTCCGGGAGAACGTCGACGAGTACTACAAGACGCAGATCATGATGATGCTGCGGGACTTCGGCTTCGACGCCTGACACGCGAAGGGCCGGAACGCATCGCGTTCCGGCCCTTCGCGAACGTGCTGCTCGGCGGGCGCCTCTTCAGCCGGGATGCTCCGGCTGGGCTCATTCGTCCTCGGCGCGAGCGCTTCGGATGTCGTGCCCCACCGAGGTCATGCACTTGCCGGACTTGAGGTTCCACTTCCAGCCGTGCATCTGGCAGGTGAGCACGCCCTCCTCGACCTTGCCGAAGACCGACAGGTCGGCCTTGAGGTGCGGGCAGCGGCGCTGGAACTGCCAGCCCTGCACGGTGATGTCCTCGTCGTCGGGGCGCTGCTCGGCGTACCAGCCCTCGGCGTACTGGAGGCGCTCCTCGGAGAGGCACTTGAAGAACGCGTACACGTACTCGTTGTACTGCCCGATGCGCGCGGCGGTGAACCGGCAGGACAGGAACAGCGAGTTGACCCAGTCGACCTCGCGGATGTGGAGCAGGTGCTCGATGAGGCGCCGCTCGGTGCGGAAGCGGTAGCGGACCTTCCCGCCGTCGTCGGGGTAGATCGTGCGCTCCAGGAAGTCGAACACGATGGACTCGACGACCTCCTCGGAGCCGGGCGCGGTGAGGTCGAAGCGGACGGGGCCGCCGATGCCGGTGGCGATGTGCTCGGCCGAGGCCATGAGCGGCTCGATGCGCTCGCGCAGGGTGGCGAGGACGTCGATCTCGGGGTGGGACCAGGAGGCCTTCTCCGCGGCGATGCGCGGCTGCATGCGCTCCTTGAACTCGTCGAGGTGCTGCTTCTTGTTCGCGAACCACTCGCGCAGGTCCTCGACGGGGTGCTCGACCGAGCCGGTGCCGTCGTGCTTGACCTCGGCGACCGAGCCGGGCAGCAGGATGATGTTCCGCTCGTGGCCCTGCTCCTCCAGCCAGTCCACGTAGGACATCTGGTCGGGGAAGATGTTGCCCTCGTCGCCGAAGACGTCGTTGAACTGGTACAGGTCGTCGTCGAGGAAGCAGGGCGGGCCCGCGATCGGGAAGACCCAGTCGCCCTTGACGTCGTCGATGTAGCGCAGCGAGCGGTCGAAGCCGCGCTCGCGCTTCTGCTTCCCGAAGGCGCGCTTGGCGCTGTCGGGCAGCTCGTAGACCATTGGGAACCAGATCGCGCCGGAGAACTGGAGCAGGTGGGCGTGGATCTTGCCGTGCTGGAGGAAGACGCCCATGTCGGTGGGGCGGGCGTCGTTCTGGTTGAGCAGGCGCGTGCCGTCGGCGTCCTCGACCCACAGTGAGGAGTCGCCGATGGGGCCGTCGGTGGGGCTGGTGAGCGCCTGGATCATGACCTTGACGCCGCCGGGGAGTTCGACGATCTCCTCGGAGACGGTCTTGATGAACTTGTGGAAGCCCAGGGCCCGCAGCTCCGACTCCAGTTCCGCGGTGGGGTACTCCGGCAGCAGGACGGTGGTGTCCTTGCTGATGTGCTTCGTGAGGTTCTCCTCGTCGAAGTGGTCCCGGTGGAGGTGGGAGACGTAGAGGTAGTCGGCCTGCCCGAGGGTGTCCCAGTCGAGCCGGGAGTTGTCGGGGAAGGGGAACCAGGACGCGAAGTACGCGGGGTTCACCCAGGGGTCGCACAGGATCGATCCCGCGGCGGTCTCGATGAACATGCTGGCGTGGCCAGTACCGGTAATTCGCACGGTTACCCTTCCGGAGGCACGAGGACGACGACGGCTCAACTCTACAAGTCACAGCTCGGGCGGGGCCGGGACGTTCACGCATGTGGCGTGCGAGACTGTCTGCGACCACCGGAGAGGTTGGAGGAGTTCACATGGCTGCCGAAGAGCAGATTCTCTCGCCCGATCAGCGCAAGCCCACCAGCCGCAAGGCGCTGTACACCGCGCTCGGCGTCGGGATCGTCATCAACCTGGCGTACCTGTTCGGCAACCACCAGGGCTGGGTCGAGGACGCGTTCCTCATCATCACCGCCGCGGTGCTGCTCAGCGTCATCGTCTCCGATGCGTGGATGCGCAAGACGGGCCTGCGTTAGGGTCCGACACCGACCCGAAGTGAACCGGCCGCATCGCGGCCGGTTTTGTCGTCTCCTTGGGGCGCAGAGTGAAAGGGGGCGGGGCCGCGTTCGCGGCCCCGCCCCTCTCGCATCGTCTCGGCTTGCGGCTCAGTGCATCATGCCGCGGCGGGCGAACATCTCGCGGACCTCGCGCAGTGCCGAGTCCACTTCCGCCTCGAAGTAGCCGCCCTGCACCAGCGAGAACTGGCTGGTGTCGAGCTCGCGGTCCGACAGGGGCATGGCGTTGCGGCCGGTCATGGCCGCGGAGACCGCGTCGAACATCTGGTCCACCTGGCCGGGGTCGTAGCCCGAGCCGAAGCGGCGCGGCTGGAAGGCCCGGCGCAGCTGCTCCAGTCGCTGCACGTCGTCGGGGGTGAACGGGGAGTCCGAGGCGCGCATCTCGGTGGTCATCTCCTCGCGGCCGTGGCGGCCGGGGGCCTCGAACGCGCCGCGGCCCTCATAGGGGTTGCGGCGGCCGAAGTCCGGCGGCGAGGCCGCGCCGCGGGGGGCGGAGCCGCCGAAGCCGGTGTCGGCCGGTCCCGGCGGGGGCGGCGCGAAGCCGTTGTCGGCGGGGCCGGGAGGCGGGCCCGCGGGCGCGCCGAAGCCGCCGGTGGGCTCGTGGGTCGCGCCCCGGTCGTAGCCGCCCTGCATGGGCGGGCTCGGTGCGGCCGCACGGCGGCCGTATCCGGTGTCCTCCTGCGGCGCTTGGTTGCCGAAGCCGCCGTACTCGCGCCCGCGCGGGGCGCCGTAGGGGTCGGACTGCTGCGGCTCGGGCCGGCCCATCGGGGCCTGGCCCATGCCCGGCACCATGCTCTGCGGGATCGCCTGGGTGGGCGCGGCCGGCGGGATCGGTTCGGGCTCGGGCTGGTTGTAGCGCCCGGCCTGCGGGATCGAGCCGGTCGGCGGGCCCTGGTGGCCCATGGGGCCCTGGGGCATCGGCGGCACGGCCGCGCGGCGGCTGCCGGTGTCGCTGAACTCGTCGTCGTAGGCCGCGCCGAACCCGGGTGCGGGATCGGGGCCCGGACGGCGTCCCGGGGCCTGGCCGTAGGCGCCGGGGGCGTCGTTGGGGCCGTAGCCGCCCGGGGCGTCGTTCGGCACGAAGCCGGCGCGCCGGGGGTCGGACTGGAGCGGCAGCTGCTCGGTGGCGCCGTGCGGGATCGGGCCGGCCTGCGGGCCGTCGTGGCCGGTGCGCGGGCCGGGCTGCGCGGGCGGCGCGAAGTCGCCGCGCACCGGTTCGGGGCCGCGGGGGCCGCCGTAGACGCCCGGCTCGGGTCCGCCGCGGGGGCCGAAGCCGTTGGCGCCGCCGCGCGGGGCGGCGAACTCGTCGCGGCCGAAGTCGCCCTGGCCGGGGCCGAACTCGTCGCGGGGGGCGCTGAATTCGCCTTGGGCGGGACCGAAGTCGTCGCGCGGGCCCGGGCCGAAGTCGCCCTGGCCGCGGCCGAAGTCCTGGCCGCCGCCGGCGCCTCGTCCGCCGAAGTCCTGGCCCGGTGCGCCGCGCTTGGCGAACGGGTCGTCGTAGTCGTCGCCGGGCGGGCCGGCGAGGAAGCCGAAGCCCTCGTCGTCATCGCCGCGCAGGTCGCCGAAGCCGTCGGGGTCCGGGGGTGCGGCCGCTGCCCGGGCGGCGCCGCGTCCGCGGCCGACCGGTTCGGGTGCGGGCGGCGGGGGCGCCATCTCGCGGGCGGCCATCATGTCGTGCGCGGGGATCGCCTGCGTCGCGGCGGGGATGACCTGGGTCGCCTGCGCCTCGGGGGCGCGGCGCGCGCCGGGGGCCGCCTGCATCGGGGGCTCGTCGTAATTGCGCGCGGGGGCGGTGGCGTCGGGCTTGCCGTAGTCGGGGGCGGGGGCGGTGCCGAGGACGCCGCGCTCCTCCAACTCGGCGAGCTGCCTTGCGACCCGGTCGAGGTAGACGTCCACCTGCCACTCGTCGTAGCCGCCGAAGCGGACCCGGAAGACGACGTCGTCGACCTCGTCGGCCGACACGGGGCTGCCGACCGGCTCGCCGGCCAGTGTCGCCTCCACGCGGTCCAGGAACGCGTCGACTTCGTCGACCTTGTAGCCCCGGCTCAACGCCCGGCGCCGGAACCGGTCACCATGACTCGCCACTACCAAGCCACCCTTCTCCGCCTAATCCGCGGCGCCGGCGGCGCCGCCCGGCTTCGCACCGGCGCGACCGGGGGTACCGGCCTCCCGGACCGAAGCGGCCAGCTGCCCGCAGGCGCCGTCGATCTCTTGGCCGCGCGTATCGCGCACCGTCGTGGACACGCCCGCGGCTCGCAGCCGCCGAACGAACTCCGCCTCGACCGGTTTGGGACTCGCGTCCCACCGGCTCCCCGGCGTGGGGTTCAGAGGGATCAGGTTCACGTGGACGAGTTTGCCCGCGAGCAGCTTCCCAAGGAGGTCTGCGCGCCAGGGCTGGTCGTTCACGTCCCTGATCATCGCGTACTCGATCGAAACACGACGTTTCGTCACCCGAGCGTACTCCCAGGCCGCCTCCAGAACCTCGGCGACCTTCCAGCGCGTGTTGATCGGGACGAGCTCGTCGCGCAGCTCGTCGTCGGGAGCGTGGAGCGAGACCGCCAGCGTCACCGGCAGTCCCTCCTCGGAGAGCTTCTTGATCGTGGGCACCAGGCCGACCGTGGAGACGGTGATGTTGCGGGCCGACAGCCCGATCCCGTCGGGCACGGGCCCGGTGATGAGGTGCAGGGCGTTCTTGAGCCGGGCCCAGTTGGCCAGCGGCTCGCCCATGCCCATGAAGACGATGTTGGACAGGCGCCCCAGGCCGCGCTCGGCCGCGATGCGCGCGGCGGCGACCACCTGGTCGACGATCTCGGCGGTGGTGAGGTTGCGGTCGAGGCCGCCCTGGCCGGTGGCGCAGAACGGGCAGGCCATCCCGCAGCCGGCCTGGGAGGACACGCACGCGGTCACCCGGTCGGGGTAGGCCATGATGACGCTCTCGACGAGCGCGCCGTCGTAGAGGCGCCAGACGGCCTTGACGGTCTTGCCGTCGTCGCAGGAGTCGACCTTGATCGGCTGGAGGAGCTGCGGGAGCAGCGCCTCGCCGATGGCGTCGCGCGAGGCGGCCGGGAGGTCGGTCATGAGTGCCGCGTCGCCGACGTGGCGGCCGAAGTACTGCTGGCGCAGTTGCTTGGCGCGGAAGGCGGGCTGTCCGATCTCGGAGAGAACGGACTGGCACCCGGCCAGATCGAGGTCGGCGAGGTGGCGGGGCGCAGCCTTGCGAGGGCGCGGTTCGGTCAACGTGAGTGCTACAGACATGTCACGACCTAGTCTCGCATGACAGGCACCGGACTCGCCAACCCCGGATCGCGGAATTCACCCCGGGCCCTCCTTCATCGGATACACCAATCAGGACACATCACCCGAGTAGGTAACGGAACCACACATAGGCCACTGGTGCCACCATGAGGATCGAGTCGAGACGGTCCATGACCCCGCCGTGGCCGGGGATGATATTGCTCATGTCCTTGATGCCGAGGTCCCGTTTCAGCAACGAGACGGACAGGTCCCCCAACGTAGCGGCCAGGGCCACGCACACGCCGAACGCCACGCCCAGCGGGAACGAGACGCCGAAGAACGCCCAGAGGGTGATCGAGCCGCCGAGGGCGGCGAGGACGATGGAGCCGCCCAGGCCCTCCCAGGACTTCTTGGGGCTGATGCGCGGGGTCATCTGGTGGCGCCCGAACAGGACGCCGGCGATGTAGCCGCCGGTGTCGGAGCAGACGACGGCGAACAGGTAGATGAGGACCTGCGCGGCGGCGCCGTCGATGAGGCGGGCCGAGTCGTTCTCGGAGGTGGCCAGGAGCATGACGAACCCGGCCAGGAACGGGACCTGGATGAGCACGAGTGCGGCGGCGGGGATGTCGGTCCGGTAGCCGGTGGCGCCTTCGGAGAGCCGCCACACGAACAGGGCGGCGACGCCGACGGCGGTGCCGAGCAGGAGGCCCGTGGCCCCGCCGAACCAGGCGAGGACCACGATGAGCACGCCGGCGGCGGCCAGGGGGATCACCGGGACGTTCTTGCCGCCCTTGCGCATCGCGGTGCCGGTCTCCCAGCAGGCGACGGCGATGGCGACGACGGCCAGTCCGAGGAAGGCGACGGGCTGGATCAGGAGGGAGGCCAGGACCACCGCGGCCATGCCGAGTCCGGCGCCGATGGCGACGGGGAGGTTCCGGCCGGCCTTGGGTTTGCGGTCCTGGGGGTCGGTCTCGGCGGCGCCGGGCCCTCGCTCGTCCTGGGACGGCCGGGGGCGACGGCCGGGCGAACCGTCGGGAATAGCGCTCATCAGATCTCGAGCAGCTCGGACTCTTTGGAGGCCACGAGCTCGTCGACGTGTCCGGTGAAGCGACCGGTGAGATCGTCGAGCTCCTTCTCGCCGGAGCGGCCCTCGTCCTCGGAGACCTCGCCGTCCTTGACGGCCTTGCCCATCTCGTCCTTGGCCTTGCGGCGGACGTTGCGGATGGCGATCTTGGCGTCCTCGCCCTTGGTGCGGGCCACCTTGATCATCTCGCGGCGGCGCTCCTCGGTCATGGGGGGCAGGTTCAGGCGCAGCTGGGTGCCCTCGTTGGAGGGGTTGACGCCGAGGTTGGAGTTGCGAATCGCGTCCTCGATGTCCTTCATCTGGGAGGCGTCGAAGGGTTTGACGATCACCATGCGCGGTTCGGGGATGGCGATGGAGGCGACCTGCGGGATCGGGGTGGGGGCGCCGTAGTAGTCGACGGTGATCCGGTTGAACATGGCGGAGGAGGCGCGGCCGGTGCGAATGACCGCGAATTCCTCCTTGGCGTGCTCGATGGCCCGCTCCATCTTCTCCTCGGCTTCGAGGAGGGTGTCGTCGATCACGGTGTTCTCACAATCTCTCGCGGCTTGACAGCACTTCTGACCGTACCGTCCCGCTGTCGGTCCTCGGTGGCGTGGATGTCCTCAGCGCGGCCGAATCCGTGCCCGGCCCCAGTGCGCGCCTCAGTCGTCGGCGGCGTGGATGAGGGTGCCGAGCTGCTCGCCGACGATGGCGCGCCGCAGGTTCCCGTCGTCGTCGGCGCCGAAGACGAGCATCGGCAGGCCGTTGTCCTTGCAGAGGCTGAACGCGGCCTGGTCGACGACCATGAGCTCGCGCTTGAGGGCCTCGTCGAAGGTGATGTCGTCGAGGCGCTGCGCGGCGGGGTCGGTCTTGGGGTCGGCGGTGTAGACCGCGTCGACGCCGTTCTTGCTGACGAGGACGACCTGCGCGCCGATCTCCAGGGCCCGCTGGGCCGCGACGGTGTCGGTGGAGAAGTACGGCATGCCGGCGCCGGCGCCGAAGATGACGACGCGGCCCTTCTCGAGGTGCCGGATCGCGCGCAGCGGCAGGTAGGCCTCGGCGACCTGGGCCATGGCGATGGCGGTCTGGACGCGGGTGTCGACGCCTTCCTTCTCCAGGAAGTCCTGGAGGGCGAGGCAGTTCATGACGGTGCCGAGCATGCCCATGTAGTCGGCGCGGGCGCGGTCCATGCCGCGGCGCTGGAGTTCGGCCCCGCGGAAGAAGTTGCCGCCGCCGACGACCACGGCGACCTGGACGCCCGCGGCCACGCCGGCGGCGATCTGGCGGGCGACGCCCTGGACGACGTCGGGGTCGACGCCGACCTTGCCGCCGCCGAAGGCCTCGCCGGACAGCTTCAGCACGACTCGGCGATACGTGTCTTCACTCATGGCACTCCCCTGCTCTGCGTGCGGCCCTGCGGCCGCGCTGCGGATGACCGTACTGCTCTGGACCGATCGCGCTGACTGATGCGGTGCTTCGCCCGGGCATGGAACGGGGCGGCGGCCTGCGCCGCCGCCCCTTCCCGTGCTTACGGCTGGAGCCAGTGTAGTCCGCTCGCGCGGACCGCTCGCTACTCCTGGCCGACTTCGAAGCGGATGAAGCCGGTGACCTCGGTGCCGGCCTCGGCCAGCACCTGCTTCACGGACTTCTTGTTGTCGAGGACCGAGGTCTGCGAGAGCAGGACGAAGTCGCGGAAGTAGGCGTTGACCTTGCCTTCGACGATCTTGTCCCAGGCGCGCTCGGGCTTGCCCTCTTCCTTGGCCGTCTCCAGTGCGACGCGCTTCTCGCCCTCGATGATCTCCGAGGGGACCTCGGCGCTGTCGAGGTACTTCGGACGCATCGCGGCGGCCTGCATGCCGGCCTGGCGGGCGGCTTCGGCGTCACCGGTGTAGGAGACGATGATGC
The DNA here is from genome assembly GCF_900101745.1 of Glycomyces harbinensis. Classification (GTDB taxonomy): domain Bacteria; phylum Actinomycetota; class Actinomycetes; order Mycobacteriales; family Micromonosporaceae; genus Glycomyces; species Glycomyces harbinensis. The sequence continues at coordinate 380,004 of NZ_FNAD01000002.1, forward strand.
CGACGGCCGGCGGGAGGTCGGCGGCCTTGCGGTGCATGTAGACCGCGACGTCGCCGTCGAGCGAGCCGACGCGGCCGACGACGAGCTTCTCGCCGAGCTTGACGGACTCGTCCTGGACGACCTCGGCGACGGTCTTGCCGCCCAGGTCGGCCTTGGCGAACGCCTCGCTGTCGGCGGGGCGGACCTCGTCGGCGAGCTCGACCAGGGTCTGGGCGAGTTCGATGAACGCGCCGTTCTTGGCGACGAAGTCGGTCTCGCACAGCAGCTCGAGCAGGGTGTTGCCGGACTGGGCGACCAGGCCCTGGGCCGTGGTGCGCTCGGCGCGCTTGCCGACGTCCTTGGCTCCCTTGATGCGCAGGGCCTCGAGGGCGGCGTCGTAGTCGCCGTCCGCGGCTTCGAGGGCCTTCTTGACGTCCATCATCCCGGAGCCGGTGGCTTCCCGGAGCTTCTTGACGTCAGCCATCGTGAAGTTGGCCATTGCTCCCCTTCTTACTTCTCGTCGGTGGTCTGCTCGCCGGCCTCGGCCTCGGCGGCCGGGGTCTCGACGGCAGGAGTCTCGGCCTCGGCCTCGGCGGCCGGGGCTTCGGCGGCCGGGGTCTCGGCGGGCTTCTCGTCCTCGACGAGGAGTTCCTTCTCCCACTCGGCGAGCGGCTCGCCGTCGGCCTTCTCGCCCTGGCCGCCGGAGCGGGCCAGGAGGCCCTCGGCGACACCGTCGGCGATGATCTTGGTCAGCAGCGCGACGGAGCGGATCGCGTCGTCGTTGCCGGGGATCGGGAAGTCGACCTCGTCGGGGTCGCAGTTGGTGTCGAGGATCGCGACGATCGGGATCCCGAGCTTGCGGGCCTCGTCGACGGCGATGTGCTCTTTCTTGGTGTCCACGATCCAGATCGCGGCCGGGGTCTTCTCCATGTCGCGGAGGCCGCCGAGCGTGCGCTCGAGCTTGTCCTTCTCGCGCATCAGCTGGAGCATTTCCTTCTTGGTGCGGTTGGCCGCGCCGTTGGTCTCGATGATCTCGAGTTCCTTGAGGCGCATGAGGCGCTTCTGGATCGTCTGGAAGTTGGTGAGCATGCCGCCCAGCCAGCGGTGGTTCACGAACGGCATCCCGACGCGCAGGGCCTGCTCGGAAACGGCCTCCTGGGCCTGCTTCTTGGTGCCCACGAACAGGACCTCGCCGCCGTCGGCGACGACGTTCTTGACGAACGAGTGGGCCTTGACCGCGTAGTCGACGGACTGGCGCAGGTCGATGATGTAGATGCCGTTGCGGTCGGTGAGGATGAACCGCTTCATCTTCGGGTTCCAGCGGCGGGTCTGGTGGCCGAAGTGCACGCCGCTCTCGAGCAGCGCCCTCATGGTGACAACCGACACGGTTGTAGTCCTTTCGTTCCCTGGTTCGTTCGCGGGAGGCGTCCGAAGTCCGGACGTCCCGCGCCTGGCGCCCGCCTCCGGCGATCTGCAACCGGGAAGTCCCGGACCTGGGAGATCGCTAGGGCCGGACCGGATCCACCGCAGTGCGCCCGTGAAGGGCGAACGATGGAGGTCGGGCCGCGGCGAGCGCGCGAAGTCGGTTCGGCGCGCGAGAGCGCCGATCCGCTCCCATCAGTGTACTTGGGGCGATGGAACCGCCGAGAACGCGGTGGAGTGCAGTGACAGAGGCAATCCGAGGCCGGGGCCTCCGCCGCCCGGCGAGGAACGCAGACCGCTCGATACCGCTCGAAGCGTTCAGGCAGGCAGGAAGGCCGCAGACGGAGTTATCCACAGGCTCAGAACTTTTTCTTGTCGATACCGGGCGGCCGCGCGAGTATTGAGTCATGCGACAACTACACAACGCGATGATCGTCAGTCTCATAACCGCGTCGCTCCTGGCGGCCCTGACGATCGCAGTCCCCGCCATCGCCGCGCCCGCACCGGCGCACCGCACCCCGACCGCCGAATCCGGCGCACCGGCCCTTCCCGCGAACCGCGGCCCCTGGCGGCCGCCGGTCGCCGGCCTCGACCTCCTCACCGGCTTCGATCCGCCGCCGCTGCCGTGGCTGCCGGGGCACCGCGGGGTCGACCTCGCCGCCGCCGGCGCACAGGCCGTCCTGGCCGCCGGGGCGGGAACCGTGGTCTTCGCCGGCGACCTCGCCGGGCGCGGCGTCGTGAGCATCGCCCACCCCGGCGGCCTGCGCACCACCTACGAACCGGTGGAACCGCTCGTGGCAACCGGCGAGGCGGTGAGCGCGGGCCAGACCATCGGCACCCTCCAACCGGGCCACGTCTCCTGTCCGAACGCGGCCTGTCTCCATCTGGGCCTCAAACGGGGGCCGCTCTACCTCGACCCGCTGCTGCTCTTCGGCGCGGGAAAGGTCCGGCTCCTCCCCCGGCCGGGCCACACGGCACCGGCGGCCGAACATCAGCGGACGGCGAAGTCCCAGACCAGCGCAGCCGCAATGCCGCGGGCTCCTGAGATCTCGGCCGCCCGGCTCGCTCAACGCATCGGAACCACGCCATGAACACCGCATCGGCCGGCCGGTGCACACCGGCGAGCCCCCGGCCCGGTCCCGCGGCGAACGCATCGGCCGTCACCGCCGTGGACGGCCGGTCACTCCCAACGCTCACCGGGACCGCACCGCGGCCGGGCACCGACCAGACGAACCTGCGCGACCTCAGCCCTCACGCGCTCGGCCGGCTCGGCGAACGGCTCGCGGCCGCGCATCTGCAGCGCCACCACATGCAGATCCTCGCCCGCAACTGGCGGCACCGCCTGGGCGAACTGGACCTCATCGCCCGGACCGCGGACACGGTCGTCTTCTGCGAGGTGAAGACCCGCCGCTCCAGCAGCCACGGCGGACCGCTCGGCGCCGTCGACGGCGAGAAGGTCCACCGGGTCGAGAAGCTCGCCCGCGCATGGCTCCGGGAGCACTGCCGGCCGGACCAGCCCTGGCGCGTCGACCGGCTCGCCCTCACGGTCACCGGCGCCCGCCGCGTCGCACTCGAACACCACCAGGGGGACCGCCGTGGGTTACGCGCGCACCAACACCGTCTGCATGATCGGCGCGACCGCCGTCGCGGTCACCGTGGAGGCCTCGGTCTTCAAGTCCTCCTCGAAGGGCGCCGACACGGTCCGCATGTCCGGACTGCCCGACAACGTGGTCAACCAGGCGCAGACCCGGGTGCGGTCCGCGATGGCCAACTCGGCGCTCCGCTTCCCCGACCGGTCCGTGAGCGTCAACTTCGGGCCCGCGTCGGTGCCGACCACCGGCTCGGCCGCCGATCTCGCACTGGCGCTCACCATCATGTGCGCCGCCGACACACTGCCGGTCGAGAAGCTGGACGACACGGTGCTCCTGGCGGAGCTCGGCCTCGACGGCAGCCTCAGGGCGGTACCCGGAACACTGCCGGCGCTCATGGAGGCCCGCAGGATCGGGATGCGCAAGGCGATCGTCTCCCCCGAGAACGCCGCGGAGGCGGCACTGGTGGCCGACCTCGCGGTCGTGGCCCCGCGCGACCTCGCGACCCTGGTCGCCTGGATCTTCGGGCAGGCCGAACTCGAACCCGTGACACGCTCTGCCACCGCACCGCCGGCGCCGCTGGCGGACCTCGCCGACGTGCGGGGCCAGCCGACCGCGCGCCGGGCACTGGAGATCACGGCCGCCGGGGGCCACCACATGCTGATGGTGGGCCCCCCGGGCGCGGGCAAGACGATGCTGGCCGAGCGGCTGCCGTCGATCCTGCCGCCGCTGGCCGACGCCGAAGCGGTCGAGGTGACCTCCCTGCACTCGCTGCGGGGCAGGTTCACCGGCGGCGCGGCCGAACTGCTCCACTACGCGCCGTTCGAAGCGCCGCACCACTCGATGACCATGCAGGCCTTGGTGGGCGGCGGCCACGGCCACATCGGGCCCGGCTCGCTCGCCCTGGCGCACCGCGGCGTCCTGTTCATCGACGAGGCACCCGAGTGGAGCAGGCCGGTGCTCGACGCCCTGCGCCAGCCGCTGGAGTGCGGCGAGGTGCGCATCAGGCGGGCCAACACCTCGGTCAGCTACCCCGCCAAGGTGATCCTCGTGCTCGCGGCGAACCCGTGCCCGTGCGCGCCGAACAAGCCGCAGGACTGCGTCTGCAAGCCGACGGCGAGACGCGGCTACCTGCAGCGGATCTCCCGACCGCTGCTGGACCGGATCGACCTGCGGGTGAACCTGCCCGCGGTGCCGCCCTCGGCGATCCTCGCCGAGGTGTCGGAGGCGGAGCCGTCCGAGTCGGTGGCGAAGCGCGTCGCGCGGGCCAGGGAGGCGGCGGCGACGCGCTGGGCCGAGGCCGGCGAGCGCTGGCAGCTCAACAGTGAAGTACCCGGCCCGGCGCTGCGCTCGGACCGGTGGCGGCTTCCCGTCCCGGTGCGGCGGACCGTGGATGAACTTCTGATGAAGGAACGCATCACCGCACGCGGGTACGACCGGGTGCTGAAGCTCGCCTGGACGATCGCCGACCTCCGCGAGCACGACCGGCCGACCGCCGAAGACATCACGGCCGCAAGCGAACTGCGCCTGGGATACACGCTGAGCTGACCGATGGTCCACTTGAGATCCAGACCGACGTCACGACTGTCCGCCGTCACCGGCGCCGAGGAGGAACCATGACCAATCTGCCGAACGATCCCCGCCTCGCTCTGATGCTGCTGTCCTCGATGGTCGAGCCCGGGGACGCCGACCTGGACGACCTGGTCGAGGAGACCGGGCCGATCGAGGCCGTGAAGCGCCTCTGGGAGGGCGACGTCGCCGAACGCCTGCGGCGCCTGACTTCCGCGATGGTCGCCTGCACGTTCGACCCGGCCGACAGGGCGGCCCAGATCGCGGCGGCCACGGAGGCGTGCGGCGCCAGGGTGCTGGTCCCCGGCGACCCGGACTGGCCTGAGCAGCTCCGCGACCTGCTCCTGGTCTGCGACGCGGACGAACCGCACGTGCGGCCGCCGCGGTGCCTGTGGGTGCGGGGCAGGCACGACCTGGCCGCGTTGTGCAGCAGGTCGGTGGCGATCGTGGGGTCGCGGGCGGCCACGGAGTACGGGCAGCATCTGGCCGACGATCTGGCGGCCGACCTGACGGAGGCGGGCTGGACCGTGGTCTCGGGCGGCGCCTTCGGGATCGACCGGGCGGCGCATCTGGGGGCGATGGCCAGGGGCGGCGCGACGGTGTCGGTGCTCGCCTCGGGTGTGGAGCTGCCGTACCCGAAGGCGAACGGCCCGATGTTCGATCTGATCGTGGAGCGGGGGCTCCTGGTGAGCGAGTGGCCGCCGGGTTCCTCGGCGATGAAGCACCGCTTCTTGACGCGGAACCGGGTCATCGCGGCGCTGTCGGCCGGAACGGTGGTCATCGAGGCCGCCAACAGGTCGGGGGCGCGCAACACGGCGCGGCATGCGGCGGAGCTGGGGCGGGTGCTGATGTTCACGCCGGGACCGGTGACGTCGTCGCTGTCGGCGGGGGCGCATCAGCTCGCGAGGGAGCCGTGGGAGGCGCGGCTGGTCACCAGGGCCGAAGAGGTGATCGAGGACTTGACGGGCATCGGGGGCCCGCTGGCGACCCCGCCGCCACCGCAGCGGCGGCCCTTCGACCGGCTGACGGAGATCGAGTCCCGCCTGGTCGAGGCGCTGCCGAGGGGTTACGTGGTCGAGGCCGCCCGCTTGGCGGCGGCGGCCGGGGTGCCGACGGAGACCGCCGCGGAGACGCTCGAACACCTGCGAAGGTCCGGCTGGGTCGATCGGATAGACGACCGCTGGCGCCTCGCGAGAGGAGGCGCGGCCTGACCGGACCCGAATCCCGTCAACGCCGGCGAGCCCGATCAGCGAAAGGAGCAACGACCTGAACCAACCGAGGGCCCCTCCCGCGAGGAGAGGCATCGACCGATCCGATCCGACCCGGCAACGCCGACCAGTGAAAGGAGCACCCGTCTGAACCGACCAAGAGCACCGCCCGCGGGCGATAACCGGAGCGAAGGCCGAGTCATGACCGGCCAGACCCGAGCATCCCGCGTCGGCGCGACCGACAAATGACCGAACGCGGTGCACCGCGAACAAGATTCGAGGGGTGGGTGGGGTGGGGGCGGGGGGGGAGGGCCCCCGGGGGGGGGGAAGCGCAAAGAGGGCGGCGGACTCAGCTCGCGGCGGGATTCTCGGCGGTCGGGTAGTTGATGGTGACCGTGTGCGGGTTCTCGAGCTCGCCCAAGGGGGCCCAGCATTCGTAGACGCCGCGCTCGACGCAGGTCGCGTCCGTCGACATGATCGCCTCGATGTCGGGCTGGCTCAGCCGCAGCCGCACCCAGTCCTCGTTGCGGCCGAGCGCGAGCACTTCCACGTCGCGCCAGCGCGCGCGCGTGTAGAACCGCTGCGGATGCGTGACCGGGCTGCGGCTCACGGCCCCGCGCGTATAGGCGTTGAATCCGTGGCCGGGGTCGGCGGTCACCGGGACCCGTTGGCCCTCATGGTCGCCCACGAGTCCGGCGTGGACCGAGGGGTCGACGCGGAACAGGGCCCGGCCGGTCTCCAGGCCGGGGATGCGGTTGACCAGGTCGCGGTGGCGGGCGCCGGCCATCCGGTTCCACACGTTCGTCTGCGGCTGGTACTGGAACAGCGCGATCTCGGCGCCGTCGGCGGTGTAGGCGAGGATTTCGGCGCGCGCGGTCAGCGGCAGGTCGGCGAGGCCCGCGGTGGTGAATTCGGGGATGAGGTGGGTGCCGCTGGGCAGGAACCCGGTCCCCAGGATCATCGATCCGCGCCGTTCGCGCCCGGGGATGCCGACGAGTCCGGGGTAGTGGCTCGCCTCGGTGCTGGTGTAGTCGCACGCGGCGATGGCCTTCCAGCGCAAGGTGAACGACGTGTCGCGCACGTCGTCGGGGTCTCCGGAGAGGACGATGCGGTCCTCGGGGGCCCGCAGGTGGGCGACGTCGAACTCGCGGAAGCAGACGCCGCTGACCAGGGGTGCCGCGGTGAGCTGCTTGGCGACCTGGTGTCGGCTGAGCGGCTTGACCATGCGGGTGCCGGTGTTCACGAACGCGGTGGTGCGCACGGCCGAGACGAGGGCGCGCTCGGCGGGGCCGATGCGCGGGTTCTGGCTGTAGCGGTGGACGGTGGCGGCGTCGGCCCCGGGCATGACCGGGACCGACACGGGCGCGACTCCCGCAAGCAGGAGTTCGCCGCCGCTGCTCTCCACTTCGGACGCGTGGACGTAGCGGTGGAAGGTCTTCCCGCTGGGTTGGAAGCCGGGTTCGCGGGTGTCGGCGTACAGCTCGAATGCGGCGCCTCCGGCGATCGCACGCGCCCGATATCGCCTGTCGTGCCAGACGATCTCGGTGGTGCCGGTCGACGCGGCTGGTGGGGCCTGCATGACGCAGAGTTTACGGAGACGGGTGAACGAGGGAGTGAACCCGAGGTGAACAACCGCGAATGCGACCCCGCGGAGCTGGGCTCATACCGTTTCGGTGACCTTCTTGAGACCCCTTGGGGCGTCGGGGTTCTCGCCGCGTTCGATGGCGAGATGGAGCGCGAGCTGCTGGAGCGGGAGGATGTCCAGGAGTGCGGCGATGCGCTCGTCGACGGCCGGTGTGGCGAGTCGGGCGCTCTGGCCGGGCACGTCGGCGGCGCCGACGATGACGACGTCGGCGCGCTGCTTGCCGAGTTGTGACAGGACGTTCCACATGGCGTGGCCGCCGGGTCCCGAGCCGACGACGGCGAGGACGGGGACGCCGGGGTCGGTCATGGCGAGCGGGCCGTGGAGGAGGTCGGCGCCGGAGAAGGCGAGCGAGGGCAGGTAGGAGGTCTCCATGAGTTTGAGGGCGGTCTCGCGGGCGGTGGGGTAGGCGTAGCCGCGGCCGGTGGTGACGAAGCGGGAGGCGAAGCGGTAGCGCCCGGCGAGTTCCTCCGCGCCGGCGTTGTCCAGGACGCCTTGGGCGAGTTCGGGGAGCTTGTCGAGTGCGGCGGCTTCGGCGGTCTCGAGTCGGCCGGTGCCGGTGCGGACGCCCTCGATGAGGAGCAGGAGGGTGAGCAGTTCGGCGGTGTAGGTCTTGGTGGCGGCGACGGCCCGCTCGTGTCCGGCGCGGACGTCGAGGTGGAGTTCGGCTTCGGCGGCGAGTCGCGACGCGGGGTTGTTGGTCACGGCGAGGGTGAGGGCGCCGGAGGCGCGGGCGGCGGCGACGACCTGGGCGAGGTCGGGTGAGCCGCCGGACTGTGAGACGGCGATGACGAGGCTGTCGGACCAGTCGGGGCGGGCGTCGTAGACGGTGACGACCGAGGGGCTGGCGAGGCTCGCGGGCAGGCCGAGGCGGATCTCGGTGAGGTAGGCGCCGTAGAGGGCGGCGTGGTCGGAGGTGCCGCGGGCGGTGAACACGATCGACCGGGGGCGCCGTTCGGCGATGATCTTCGCGATCCGGGCGATCTCGGTGGCGCCGTTGTCGAGCACGTCGGTGAACACGCCGGGCTGCTCGGCGATGTCGGCCGCCATGCCGGCGCCCGCGGGGGGCTGCTCGCGGGACGCGTGGCGGTCCCGTTCGGCGGTGTCGGTCTCGACGGCTCCGGCTTCGTCGGTGGCGCCGACCTGGGGCTGGTTCACGGGGCACTCCTTGTGGAACGGATACTGCTAAATATTAAATAAACCTTCATAATGAAGCGTAGTCGACCGCGTCCACGCCCGTCCACCATCCCACGCCGCGGGCGCGCGGCGCCCGTCATCGCGGCCGCCCGTCACTCCCAACACTCCCCTGAGTGCAACCACACGTCAACGCCCTCGGGACGGTCCCGCAGATGCCGGTAAGGTTGGTCTCTGCATTGTCCACCGAGCAGAGGAGGAGCCATGGCGAAAGCATCACGCAAGCGCAAGGCCCGTAAGAAGAAGTCCGCTAACCACGGGAAGCGGCCGAACAGCTAGCGCTTGGCGGGGCAGGCGGCCCGTGGCCGCTACTGCCCCGCGACCGCACTAGTCGAGCACGGACAAGAACGAGACTTGCCCACATGACCGAATCGCAGCGCGACGCGCGCGAGCAGAGCCAGCCGAGCACCCGCGAGCGGATCCAGCAGACCGCGATCGCGCTCTTCAGCGAGCACGGCTACGAGCACACCTCTCTCAGGGAGATCGCCGAGCACCTCGGCGTCACCAAGGCCGCCTTGTACTACCACTTCAAGACCAAGGAAGACATAGCGGCGAGCTTCTTCGAGTCCTACGCGGTGGACCTCGACCGCATCAGCGATTGGGGTGAGACGCAGCCGCGCGACCTCGCGACCCGCACCGAGCTGCTGCGCCGGTACGCGGAGGTCATCCGCGCGCACGTGCCGGTCCTCAAGTTCATGCAGTACAACCAGGCCGCACTGACGCGGCTGGACCGCATGTCGGTGTTCCGGATGCGCCAGCGCCGTCTCCACGCGCTGCTGGTCGAGGCCGACGCTCCGCTCATCCACCGCCTGCGGGCGTGGGACGCGCTGACGACGCTCTACAGCAACTGGATCACGTTCCCGCGGGGCGAGGACTCCGAGCAGGAGATCCGCGACGCCTCGCTCCAGATCTCGATCGGGATGGTCGAGGCCAACGACGCCGACAGACCGGCGGGCTGAAGGCGATCGGGCGCGGTCAGCGGTCGCGTTCGGCGACTTCGCTGAAGATCTCGCTGACCTGCTCGATCGCACTGAGCTTCTGGCGCAGGCGGGCCTTGACCTCGTCGGGCGCCTTCTCGTTGCTGCAGCAGCGGTGCACGATGGTGCGCACCTCCTGCTCGATGCCGTATTCGGACAGGCAGGGCGAGCATTCGTCGAGGTGGTCGCGGATCACGCCGCGGCGGACGTCGGAGCATTCGGCGTCGAGGTAGAGGTAGACCTCTTCGAGGACCTCGCGACAGTCGAGTTTGGGCTTCTCCGGCGGCTCTGCGCTGGTCACTGCTGTACCTCCCGTGCGGGCGACAGTCCACGGTCGGCGGCGTAGGAGCTGAGCAGCTGGCGCAGCTGCCGCCGGCCCCGGTGCAGGCGGGACATGACGGTGCCGATCGGCGTGCCCATGATGTCGGCGATCTCCTTGTAGGAGAAGCCTTCGACGTCGGCGAGGTAGACCGTCAGGCGGAAGTCCTCGCCGAGGCGCTGGAGGGCGTCCTTGACGTCCGAGTCCGGCAGGTGGTCGAGCGCTTCGGTCTCGGCCGAGCGCAGACCGGAGGCCGAGTGGGACTCGGCGTCGGCGAGCTGCCAGTCGGTGATCTCGTCGGTGGGCGAGGTCAGGGGCTGGCGCTTCTTCTTGCGGTAGGTGTTGATGTACGTGTTGGTGAGGATCCGGTACAGCCACGCCTTGAGGTTGGTGCCCTCGCGGAACTGGTGGAACTTGGAGTAGGCCTTGAGGTAGGTCTCCTGCACCAGGTCTTCGGCGTCGGCGGGGTTGCGCGTCATGCGCAGCGCAGCGCCGTAGAGCTGGTCGAGCAGGGGCATGGCGTCGCGTTCGAACCGACCGCGCCGCTCCTGGGTGCTCTCGTTGCCTGCCTCGGTCACCGTGTCCCTCTCGTCGGCTCCTTCCGAGCCTACGGCAGGGGTGCGGGCGAGGTCGCCGGAAATGCGGGCGGCCGTGACGCCGCCGACCATGTCGGGGGTGGTGTCGCCGCCGAGGGACGGTGACCATTCGGGGCCGCTCAGGAGCGCGGCGAGGCGCTCGTCTTCACGTCCGCGGACGGTGGTGGTCATGCGATCGCTCCTTGCTGTACAGGTGCTCGGCTCTGCGGGTCCCCGTCGCCGTGGCGGGGCGTCAATCCGATGAGCCGGTTCGGAGACTCGCACCGATCAACATCGTCTGTGACGGGTTCATTCCGCGCTCGGCGGAGCGGCGGCAGTCGCTTTCGACACAGCCGGGAGCATTGGGCACGTGATATCGGGTGAAGTATGCGAATTCCGTAGATTCACCCTAAATTATTACTTTGTGGAGGGAACCGATAACTTTCGGTGCAGGCGGTCGTTATCGTGGGTGGACCCGGAAGGGTCTCGATCGCGTCGGGCAACCGGCGCGTGAACTCCCAGTGCCTGCCCCGGGCCGGCGGACATGACACCGCCGCCGGTCCGGGGAGGCTTCGGCCCTCCCCGTCTGCAACGTCGCCGAACCGCGAATCCATGGCACGCGCCGCCCCGCAGGGGTCCGGACACCGAAAAGCCGCGATTCGCCGGGGCGGGCGGTCGCGGCCGTCGGTTCGGCGGGGGCGGTTACGCGCCCACCGCGAGGGGGTTGACTTCTTTCCAGACCTCGATCATGGCCCGGCGCTCGCGGGGCGCGGTGGCACCCCAGACGCCGTGGCGGTCGCGGGCCTCCAGCGCCCGGACCAGGCAGGGCGTGCGCACCGGGCAGGACGCGCACATGGCGAGCGCCTCCTCGATGGGCTCGCGGGGCTCGGGGTACATGACGTCGGGCTCGACTTCGGCGCAGTTGCCGCGACGGAGCCAGTCGTCGCCGCTCATCCGATAGTGGCCTCGGATGATCTCGTTGCGGTATTCGGCGGCATCGAGCAGCCGGGGGTCTCTCCGGGCTCGAGCCACCTCCTCGGGGCGGATTCGCCGCATTGCTGCCTCCCTTTTTCCCTCCGCCGCAGGCTCCTCCCTCACGGAATGACCCGTTTTGGGAAGCGATTCCCTTCAGCCTGCGACGGCTTGTACACGAAAGACCGACGACTCGGGGTACAGATACCGTTGGGCTATAGTGATTGACTTCACATTCCTGGGAGTGTGGAGGGCCCTTCCTCGCCTCCGACCGGCTCGATCAATTCGGGTCCCTCGTTGCCGGCGCGTCCCACGGCGCGGCCGACCTTGCGGATCTCCAGTTCGTCGGGCAGCGAGGGGACGGGACCGGCGAGCAGCTCGCCCTCGTCGGCGTCCTCCTCCCCCAGCCAGGCCGAGAACCGTTCGGGCGGAAGCACATACGGCATCCGGTCGTGGATGGTCTCCATCGCCTCGCCCATGGCCGGGCAGGTGAGGATCGTGAAGGTGAGCAGGTTCAGGTCGCCCTGCCGCGCGGCCTGCGGGTCCCGCTCCTCGTCGATGCGCCACACGTCCCACAGCCCCGCGAAGACGACGCCGCCCGGACGGGTGAAGAAATAGGGCTGCTTGCCGCCGCCGGGGAGCTTGCGCCACTCGTACCAGCCGTCGGCCGGGACCAGCGCCCGGCGGGAGGCGAAGGGCCGCTTGTAGGCGCGCGAGGAGGAGACGGTCTCGATGCGGGCGTTGAACATGCGGTTGCCGATGGCGGGGTCGGAGGCCCACGGCGGGACCAGTCCCCAGCGGGCCAGCTCGACTACGCGCTCGCCGCGCGACTTCGACCGGCGCACGAGCGGGGCCTGCATGGTGGGCGCGATGTTGTATTTGGGGACCCAGGCGCCGGCGATGAGGTCGTCCGCGTCGAAGAGGGCGGCCATGCTGGGGCTCGACTTGCTGTTGGCATACCTTCCGCACATGCCCTCACCGTAACCGCCGCCACCGACAATCCGGCTCATCAATTCCGGGCGCGGGACCTCAGTGGAGGAGACTCCCGCGCGAACGGCCTCCTCGGCGGCCCCCGGATGCGCCACCCCGTCGCGCCGAGGACCCGGCGCCGAGCCGGACACCCCCTAGAATGGCGGCGTGAACGCAACCGCCGCCCCCAAGAAGCGCCGCTGGGCGACCCCGTACGCCGAGGCCGAGCTCGACGCGGTCGTGCGCGTGCCCGGCTCGAAGTCGATGACGGCCCGGGCGCTCATCCTCGCCGCGCTCGCCTCCGGCCCCTCGACGGTCCGGCGCCCCCTCATCGCGCGCGACACGCTCCTCATGGTCGAAGGGCTGCGCGCCATCGGCGTCGCCGTCGACACCGGCGACGACGACCTGTGGACCGTGGCACCCGGACCGTTCAAGGGCCCCGCCGAGGTCGACTGCGGCCTCGCCGGGACCGTCATGCGCTTCCTGCCGCCCGTCGCGGCCCTCGCCGACGGCCCCGTGGCCTTCGACGGCGACCCCCACGCCCGCGAGCGGCCCAACGACGGCGTCATCCTGGCCCTGCGCGACCTCGGCGCCGAGATCGCACTGGGCGCCGGCGACCGCCTGGCCCTCCCGTTCACCGTCAACGCGACCGGCGCCGTCAAGGGCGGCGCCCTCACCGTCGACGCGTCCAAGACCTCGCAGCTGGTCAGCGCCCTGCTCATGGCCGCGCCCCGCTTCGAGCAGGGCCTGGACCTGCGCCACGTGGGCGACCGGCCCGTCCCCAGCCGCCCCTACCTCGACATGGTCGTGCAGATGCTCCGCCAGGCCGGGGCCGACGTCGACGACTCCGAGCCGGACCGCTGGCGGGTCGCCCCCGGCGAACTCCAGGGCCGCGAATGGGTCATCGAACCCGACCTCCAGAACGCCGCCCCGTTCCTCTTCGCCGCCGTCGCCACCGGCGGCCGCGTCACCGTCGAGGGCTGGCCCACCGAGACCACGCAGGCCGGCGACCGGGTCCGCGACGTCATCTCGCGCCTGGGCTCCCGCGTCGAATGGAGCCGCGGCGGCCTCACCGTCGTCGGCTCCCCGAGCCTCATCCCGACCGAGCTCGACCTCGCCGACGCCGCCGAGCTCACCCCCTCCCTCGCGGCGCTCTTCGGCGTCAACCAGGGGTCCTTCGCGATCCGCGGCGTCGCCCACATCAGAGGCCACGAGACCGACCGGATCTCGGCCCTGGTCACCGAACTGCGCAAGATCGGCGCCGACGTCGACGAGTTCGACGACGGCCTGCGCGTCAACCGCGGCGGGCACACCGCCGGCACCTGGGCCACCTACGCCGACCACCGCATGGCCCACGCCGGAGCCGTCGCCGGACTCGTCATCCCCGGTCTCGTGCTCGACGACGTCGCCTGCGTCTCCAAGACCTGGCCCGACTTCGCCGAGGCCTGGGAGGACGCCGTCCACGGCAGGACGCGATCGGAAGGGACCGAGGCCTAGTGCCGGGACCGGGCTGGAACGACGACGCCGACCTCGACGATCTCGACGACGAGGAGTGGGACGAGGACGACGTGCGCGTCCGCGCCAACCGCCGGTCCCGGCCGCGGACCAAGATCCGCCCCAAGCACGAGCACGCGGTCGAGGGCTTCGTCACCGCCGTCGACCGCGGCCGCTACACGTGCCTGGTCGAGGGCGTCGTCGTCACGGCCATGAAGGCCCGCGAGATGGGCAAGGCGTCCATCGTGGTCGGCGACCGGGCCATGCTCGTCGGCGACCTCACCGGCGGCCCCGGGACGCTCGCGCGCATCGTGCGCCTGGTCGAGCGGCACGGCGAACTGCGCCGCTCGGCCGACGACGAGACCTCCAACGAGCGCGTCGTCGTCGCCAACGTCGACCAGCTCGTGGTCGTCGCCAGCCTCGTCGACCCGCCGCTGCGCTACGGCTTCGTGGACCGGTGCCTCGTCGCCGCCTACGACGCGGCCGTCCACCCGGTGCTGTGCCTGACCAAGCACGACCTCGCGCCCGAACTGGTCGCCGAGGTCCGCGCCTACTACTCCCAGCTCGACCTGACGATCGTGACCACCGAGCCCGACGCGCCCCTCGACGAGCTCACGGCCCTGCTGCGCGACAAGGAGAACGTGTTCTTCGGCCACTCCGGCGTCGGCAAGTCCACCCTCGTCAACCGGCTCGTGCCCGGCGCCGGCCGCGCCGTCTCCGAGGTCCGCTCCATCGGCAAGGGCTCCCACACCTCCACCAGCACCGTCTCCTTCGCGCTGCCCGGCGGCGGCTGGGTCATCGACACGCCCGGCGTGCGCTCCTTCGGGCTCGCGCACGTCACCGCCGACTCGATCCTCAAGGCGTTCCCCGAACTCGAAGCGGTCGCGCAGGACTGCCCGCGCGGCTGCACGCACACGCCCGAGATCGGCGACTGCGCCCTCGACGCCGCCATCGGACCCGAGGACCCGCGCGCGGGACGCCTCGCCTCCTTCCGCCGCGTCCTCTCCTCCATCAACGAGGCCGACACCAAGAACTAGGGCGCGCCCCCAGCATCGGGAGGGCCGAAGTCCGAGTCGTTCACCTGGTGGCCGCCTCGCCGGGCACGGGCCCGGGGCGGCGCCTCAGTAGGATGAGCCCATGCCCACCTCCAGCTACAACGACGATCTCGGCCTCGCGCACCTGCTCGCGGACAGCGCCGCCCAGGTCGGCAACAGCCGGTTCCGGTCCTCCGACCTGCAGGTCTCCTCGAAGCCGGACATGACCGAGGTCACCGACGCCGACACCACCATCGAGGAGGTGCTGCGCTCGACCCTGAGCCGCGCCCGCCCCCGCGACGGGGTCTTCGGCGAGGAGTACGGCGACAACCCCGGCGCCTCGGGCCGCAAGTGGGTCGTCGACCCGATCGACGCCACCCGCAACTACGTTCGCGGCGTACCGATCTGGGCCACGCTCATCGCCCTGTTCGACCGGGGCGAGCCCGTCGTCGGCGTCGTCAGCGCCCCCGCGCTCGGACGCCGCTGGTGGGCGATGAAGGGCGCGGGCGCCTTCGCCGGGCGCGACCAGCGCGCCGGGAAGCGCATCCACGTCTCCAAGGTCGCGAAGCTCTCCGACGCCTCGGTGAGCATCTCCTCGATCACCGGCTGGACCAAGCTCGACCGGCAGGGCGCGATGCTCGGGTTGCTCCACGAGGCGTGGCGCGAACGCGGCTTCGGCGACTTCTACTCGTACTGCCTCCTCGCCGAGGGGGCCGTGGACATCGCGGCCGAACCCGAAGTGGCCCTGTGGGACCTCGCTCCCCTGGCGCTCATCGTGGAGGAGGCCGGCGGGACGTTCACCGACCTGCGCGGGCGCCCGGGCCCCGACGGCGGGTCCGCGCTGGCGACGAACGGCGTCCTGCACGAGCAGGCCCTGGAGCGGTTGAAGATCCGGGAGCTGTAGACGCAGCGAAGGGGGCGCGGCCTGCTGGCCGCGCCCCCTTCTCGTCCGCTACCGGAGTCCGGCGAGGAACTTCAGGTGTTCGCCCTTGACGTGGATGCCGCCGCCCTCGTGCTTGTTCCACGGCCACACGGTGATCCGCTTGTCGCCCTGCCAGAGGTTGTAGGCCGCGAACACCGTCGACGGCGGGCAGACGTCGTCCATCAGGCCCACCGAGTAGAGCGCCGGAGCCGTGCCCCGCGCCGCGAAGTGGATGCCGTCGAAGTAGTTCAGGGTCCCGAAGACCACGTCCTCGCGCAGGCGCTGGCCCGAGAGGAACTCGACGATCTCCTGGTAGGGGAAGGCGTCGGTGATGGTGACGGCGCGGCGGAAGTGGGTCAGGAACGGCACGTCGATGATCGCGCCGGCGAGGTCCCCGCGCAGGCCGCCGACGGCCTGGGTGATGCCGCCGCCCTGGCTGCCGCCCGCGACCACGATGCGGTCGGGGTCGATCCCCTCGATGCCCTTCACCGCGTCGACAGCGCGGTAGGCGTCGGTGAAGACGCGCCGGTAGTAGTAGTGCTCGGGCGACTCGAGGCCCTGGGTCATCCAGCCCTTGTTGGTGGGTCCGGTGGTCCCGTACGGGTCGCCGGTGTCGCCCGGCTGCCAGTTGCCGTAGCCCTGGCCGCGGGTGTCCATGACGAAGTGCGCCCAGCCGGCGGCGGGGACGAGGGTGTGCGCCCACGGGAGGGACCGGCCGCCGGAGTAGCCGATGTACTCGACCACGCACGGGAGCGGGCCCTCGACGCCCTTGGGCTTGACGAGCCAGGCCTTGATGGGGTGGCCGCCGAACCCGGCGAAGACCACGTCGTGCACCTCGACCTGGACCAGGCCGGTGTCGACCGGTGCGAGCCGGACGTCGAGGTCGTGGCCTGCGGCCTCGGTGAGCGTGGACTTCCAGAACTCGTCGAAGTCGGCCGGTGCGGACACGTCGGGCCGGTACTCGCGGAGCTGTTCCAGGGGGAGGTCGAAAAGAGCCATGAAGAGTTTGTAGCACGACCCAACAAATAAGTCCACCTACCGGAAGGCGTTTACCAGACCTCGGGAACGAGCCTACCGGAAGACGCTCGCGAACGCCAGATGACTACGCAGCGTTGAAATGTGGCTTTAGAGCGTTATGTGGCAGACACGGGGGCGACGGTCCCGTCGAGATTCGCCGGAAACCGCCACCGCAATCGCTTGCCTTCTCCGTCGAACCGGGGTAGCGTATCGATACATTTCAATGCATTCCCGGCTTAAGCCGGGAATGCGACCAATCCGACAAACGAGAGGAACGCAATCGTGAGCACCAACCCGGCAGTGCCGCGCGTCAAGCGGCGCGTGCTCCTCGCTTCCAGTGCGGGCGCTGCGGCGGCCGCGAGCGGACTCGGCGTCTGGGCGGCCCAGAACGCCGGCGCCGAGAGCAATACGGCTGAAAGCGGCGCTACGGCAACCGATGTCGGCGCGCTGCAGAGCGTCGTCGGCTGGGCGAGCCAGAACGGGGGCGTCTCCGGCGGCTCCGAAGAGGTCGCCGTCTCCAGCGCCGACGAGTTCCTGGCCGCGATCGGCGAGGGCGGCCTCATCGTGCGCCTGAGCGGATCGATCAGCATCTCCGGCATGAACGACGTCGCGTCCGACACGACGATCGTCGGCGCCTCCGGCGCCCGGATCACCGGTGGCGGCCTGGACGTCTCGGGGCAGTCGAACGTCATCGTCACGAACCTGACCTTCGACGACTGGGACGACGACGCGATCAACGTCCAGGAGTCCTCGACGAACATCTGGGTCCACCACAACACCTTCGGGGTGGGCTACGACGGCTGCGTGGACGTCAAGCGCGGCTCGGACTTCGTGACGGTGGCCTGGAACCGCTTCGACGGCCACGACAAGAACATGCTCCTGGGGCACTCGGACGACAACGGGGGCCAGGACGAGGGCCACCTGCGGGTGACGTACCACCACAACTTCTTCAACGGCACGGGCCAGCGGAACCCGCGCGTGCGCTTCGGCGAGCAGGTCCACGTGTTCAACAACTACTACAAGGACATCGGCTCCTACGGCATCGCGACCACCCAGGACGCGGGCGTGATCGTGGAGGCGAACTACTTCGAGAACGTCGAGGAGCCCACGCACATCGGCGAGGGCGATTCGAGCGACGGCCGCCTGGTCGCGT
The DNA here is from genome assembly GCF_900101745.1 of Glycomyces harbinensis. Classification (GTDB taxonomy): domain Bacteria; phylum Actinomycetota; class Actinomycetes; order Mycobacteriales; family Micromonosporaceae; genus Glycomyces; species Glycomyces harbinensis. The sequence goes on from NZ_FNAD01000002.1 coordinate 398,039, forward strand.
TCGACAACGTGCTCGACGACTCCGGTGAGATCCTCACCAACGGTTCGGTGAACACCGATCTGCCGTACAACTACTCGGCGGACCCGGCCGACCAGATCCCCGGGATCGTGGAGGGCGGCGCGGGGGCGGGCTAGTCCCGCCAGTATCAGCGCTTGCCAACCGCACGACGGGGCCGACGAATCATCGCCGGCCCCGTCTCTTTCTATTTTGGACCGAGGCCTTGCAACCGGTGTCCAAGGAGGTTTACCGTCGACATAGAGCTTCATCTATATGTTGGGGCTCCTCCTCCATCGAAAGGACCTCGTCAATGTCGACGATCAGCATCCACGCCAGGCGGGCCCTCGGGCTCCTCGTGGTCGTGGCACTGGCCACCCTGTCGCTCAGCGTCTTCAACCCGGCACCGGCGCTGGCGCAGAGCGGCGTCACCGGATACGCCTCCATGAACGGCGGCACCACCGGCGGCGCCGGCGGCCCCAGCACCACCGTCTCCTCCGCGTCGGCGTTCACCTCCGCGGTCGCCGGGTCCAACGCCAAGATCGTCCGCGTCAGCGGCACCATCGCCCTGTCCGGCATGGTCAACGTCGGATCGAACACCTCGATCATCGGCAACTCGGGCGCCACCCTCACCGGCGGCGGGCTCAACTTCGACTCCGACCGCAACGTCATCGTCCAGAACCTCCGGTTCAACAACTGGAACGACGACGCCATCAACGTGCAGGACGAGTCGACGAACCTGTGGTTCGACAACAACACCTTCGGCACCGGCTACGACGGCGCGCTCGACATCAAGCGCGGCTCGGACTACATCACGGTCTCCTGGAACCGGTTCAACGGCACCGACAAGACGATGCTGCTGGGCCACTCGGACTCCAACGGCGGCCAGGACATCGGCCACCTGCGGGTCAGCTACCACCACAACTGGTTCAACGGCACCAACCAGCGCACCCCCCGCGTCCGGTTCGGCTCGACGGTCCACGTCTACAGCAACTACTACGTGAACATCGGCGCCTACTGCGTCGCCACCACCGAGAACGCCGGCGTCCTCTTCGAAGGGAACTACCTGGAGAACGCCAACGACGCCGTCCACATCGGCGAGGGCTCCTCCGACCCCGGCCGGATCCTCTCCCGCAACAACCACCTGGTGGGCACCTCGACACCGCAGTCGAGCGGCTCGGTCTCCGGCGTCCCGTACGGCTACTCGCTCGACACGCCGTCGAACGTGAAGTCCATCGTGACCGCCAGCGCGGGCGCCTCCTGATCACCACCGGCCCCGCAGGTCTCGACCTGTAGGGCTCGGGCCTCCGGGAACGGTCCCCGGAGGCCCGTCTCGCGTGCGACCCGGCGCCTCAGGCCCAGGGCAGGGCGAGTTCGCTGAAGAGCCTGCCGCCCTTGGCCGCCGCTTCGACGGCCTTGTCGGCGCCCTTGAGGATCGTGACCGTGTCGTCCTCGACGCGTTCGAGGTGCGCGGCGTCGACCAGGCGCGGGACGGGCGAGTTCAGGACCGTCTCCAGGACGCCGGTGAAGGTCTTCGCGCGCCGCAGCCCCGAGATGAGGCCCACGCCCCGCTGGCGGTGCGCGAGGAGGTTGTCGAGGAGGTCGGTGCGCCCGTAGGGCTTCGGCTCGGACTCGCCGGGAAGTCGCAGCCGGTCGGTCGGGTATTCGAACCAGGCCTCGCCCTCGGTGCCGCGCACGTAGACGTCGCCTTCGACCTTCTCGTGCCCGCACAGGGTCACGGCCACGGTGATCTGCACGCCGTTGAGGTTGACGCCGCGCCACACCGCGGTGTCGTCCACCTCGATGTTCTCGCGGGTGCGCAGGCGCTCCAGGTCGATCGGGCCGGCCAGCGGCCAGTCCCCCGCGAGGGCGATGGCCTCCTGGGAGGCGTGCGCGAACGGGTTGGCGAGGGCGCCGTCGGCGACCAGGACGCCGTTGACCTCCCGCTTTCCGGCCCATGGGGACCGGCGGTAGTACGAGTCGGGTCGGCGCCAGGAGCCGGCGACGCCGACGGCCTGGACTTCGCCGAGCCTTCCGGCCTCGACGGCGTCGCGCAGGGCGTTGAAGCCGTGGGAGCCGAGGGCCTGGAAGCCGACCTGGACGTTGCGGCCGGTCTCGGTCATGACCTCGTAGAGCCGCTTGTACTCCTCGAGGTTCGCGACGGGGGGCTTCTCGAGGTAGACGTCGCTGCCGTGGCGCATGGCGGCGCTGGCGATCGGCAGGTGGGTCGGGGGCGGGGTCGCGATGACGACCACGTGCGGGTCGGTTTCGTCGAGCAGCTTCTGGTAGTCGTCGAAGACGGGGATGTCGCCGAGGGGGATGTGCTCGTCCTCGTGGATCTCGGCGGTGTCGCAGATGCCGACGAAGGCGATCTCGCCGCGGCGGCGGCGCGGTTCGAGGTTCTGCCGGTGGTGCAGGCCGTAGCCGTTGGCGCCCACGAGGGCGATGCGCGGCGTGCTCTTCTCGGTCACAGGTGCTCCAGGGTGGTGGCGACGCCGTGCCGGTCGAGTTCGCGCAGCCATTTGGCGGCGGCCCGGCGCAGCTGGTGGTCGTCGGCGACGGTGGCGGGGACGATCCGGTCGAGTCCGAGGATCGCGTCGATGCGCGCGGCCGGGTTGGTCCCGGCGGCGGACAGGCTCTGGCGGATGACGTCCTTGAGCGGGTCGTCAAGGGGCAGTTCGGCTCCCGAGTCGCTGCGGCCAGCGCAGAAGCGGGTCCAGGCGGCGAGCGGGAGCGCGATGAGGTCGCGGTCGACGCCGGCTTCGCCGAGGTCGGCGATGGTGGCGAAGAGGCGCTGCGGGAGCTTCTGGGAGCCGTCCATGGCGATCTGGACGCACCGGTGCCTGATGCCGGGGTTGGCGAACCGTTCGAGGACGCTCTCGCCGTAGGCGACCGTGTCCTGGCCGTCGGGCGGGGTGAGGCTCGGCGCGATCTGCTCGCCGATGAGCCAGCGTGCGAAGTCCTCGGTCCCGGGGAGGGCGAGGGTCTCGCTGATCGTCTCGACGTCGGCGAGGGCGCCGAGGTAGGCGAGGGTGGAGTGGACGCCGTTGAGGGTGCGCAGCTTCAGGCGCTCCCAGCCGGCGACGTCGTCGGTGAAGGTGGCGTCCCAGTCGGGCCGGGGTCCGGCGAAGTCGTCTTCGATGACCCACTGGGTGAACGGTTCGGCTTCGACGGCGGCGAGGTCGGTGACGCCGAGTTCGTGGAGGGCCCGCTCGTAGGTCGCCGGTGTGGATGCCGGGACGATCCGGTCGACCATGCTGGAGGGGAAGGTGACGTGCTGCTCGGCCCAGGTTCGCGTCGTCGGGTCGAGGAGCGGTTCGACGGCGGCGCGGGTGGTCCTGCCGTTGTCGGGGAGGTTGTCGCAGCACAGGATCGTGAGCGGCGCGCCGTGGGCGCGGGCCCGGCGGGCGAGGCCTTCGGCGAGGAGTCCGGGGACGCCCGCGGGGTCGCGGTAGGCCTTCTCGGTGACGGTGAGGGTGACGACGTGGGTCGTCTCGCTCGCGACGAGGTCGAGGGCGCGTTCGCGTTCGGTCGCGATGTGGAGGGTGTCCACGATGGAGCCGATGACGCGCGTGCGGGCGCCGTCGGGGCCGAGGGTCGCGACGGTGAACAGCCCGTCCTGGTCGGCGAGGGCGTCGATGACGCCGCGCGAGTTCGGGGCGGCGACGGTGATGCCCCAGTCGGTGTCGTCGGTGTAGACGGCCTGGTGGGCGCGGTGGAACGCGCCGGCGCCGATGTGGAGGATGCCGGCGCTGCCGGGGCGGTCCCCGGGGACGCGCACGTCCCCGGGGAGCCGCTTGAGGTTCTCGTTGGCTAGGCGTTCCACGCGGGCCCGTTCGGGAAGGAGAACTCGGCGATGGACTCGTCCTTGAGGGTCACGGAGTATCCGGGCTGCGTGGGCAGCCGGTACCTGCCGTCGACCACGGTGACCGGGTCGGTGTAGTGCTCGTGCAGGTGGTCGACGTACTCGATCATGCGGCCCTCCAGCGTCTTGCCGATGCGAAGGTACTCGAACATACCCAGGTGCTGTACGTATTCGCACAGTCCCACGCCGCCGGAGTGGGGGCAGACCTCGACGCCGCGCTTGGCGGCCATGAGGAGGGTCGCGAGGACTTCGGGGATGCCGCCGACGCGGCAGGCGTCGATCTGGCAGACGCGGATGGCCTCGGCCTGGAGGAGCTGCTTGAAGATGACGCGGTTGGCGGCGACCTCGCCGGTGGCGACGCGGATCGGGTTGACGGCCTTGGCGATCCTGGCGTGGCCGAGGATGTCGTCGGGGTGGGTGGGCTCCTCGATCCAGTACGGGTCGAAGGCCGCCAGGTGCTTCATGTTCTCGATGGCCTCGGGGACCGACCAGATCTGGTTGGCGTCCATCATGAGCAGGCGGTCGGGGCCGAGGACGTCGCGGATGATGCCGGCGCGGCGCACGTCGTCGGCGACGTCGGGCGAGCCCACCTTCATCTTGGCGGCGGTCCAGCCGTCGGCGACGGCCTGCTCGGTGAGGGCCCGGACCTTCTCGTCGGAGTAGCCGAGCCAGCCGACGGAGGTGGTGTAGGCGGGGAAGCCGTCGGCCTGGAGGACCTTGAGGCGGTCCTCGTAGCCGGTGCGGCCCTCGTCGAGGATCGCTTCGGCCTCGGCGGGGGTGAGTTCGTCCTCGATGTGCCGGTAGTCGATCTGGGCGGCGAGTTCGGCGGAGTCCATCTCGGCGAGGAGCCGCCACATGGGCTTGCCCTCGAGTTTGGCGCGCAGGTCCCAGACGGCGTTGACGATCGCGCCGACGGCCATGTGGGTGGCGCCCTTCTCGGGGCCGAGCCAGCGGATCTGGGGCTCCTGGACGATCGAGCGGGAGAACTCGACCGGGTTCGCGAAGATCTCCTCGATGCTCTTGCCCTCCACCAGGTGCGCGAAGGCCTTGACGGCGGAGGCGACGATCTCGGTGCCGCGCCCTCCGGTGAAGGTGAAGCCGGTGCCGGTGGGGCCGCCGTCGGTGTGCAGCTCGACGTAGCAGGCCGAGTAGTCGGCGCGGTTGATCGAGTCCGAGCCGTCGCCGGCGGTCGCGGTCGGGAACCGCACGTCGTGGACTTCGAGGCGTTCGATCCGGGTCCCTGAAAAGGTCATGTGTTTACTCCGGTTTGGGGAAGGACGAGCGAAGTGAGTCGGTTGGGCGGGGCGACGGGTGCGGGCCCAATCCGTAGATCTTGCGGGGGAGGTTGTAGGCGAGGTCGACGGCCACTTCGGCGGCCTCGCTCTCGGTCATGCGGTGCTCGGCGACCAACCGGGCGAGGTAGGCCGCATCGACCCTCCGGGCCACATCGTGCCGGGCCGGGATCGAGCAGAACGCGCGGGTGTCGTCCACGAACCCTGCCGTGTTGTAGAACCCGGCGGTCTCGTGCACGGCTTCCCTGAAGCGGCGCATGCCTTCCGGCGAGTCGAGGAACCACCAGGGGGCGCCGATGAAGACCGAGGAGTAGCCGCCCGCGAGGGGCGCGATCTCGCGGCTGAAGACCGTCTCGTCCAGGGTGTAGAGCACGATCTTGAAGCGCGGGTTGTTGCCGAAGGCGTCCAGGAGCGGTTTGAGGGCCCAGGTGTAGTTGGTGGCGTCGGGGATGTCGCCGCCGACGTCGCGGCCCCATCCCTCGTACAGCCACTGGTTGTGGTTTCGCTCCGACCCTGGGTGCAGCTGCATGACCAGGCCGTCCTCGACGCTCATGCGGGCGAATTCGACCAGCATGTGAGCGGGCAGGAGGCGGTGCTCCCGGCCTTCCAGATCTCCCTTGAGCGCCTTGTGGAAGATCTCGGCGGCCTTCGCCGGATCGTCGAAGGTGAGGGCGGTCCTGTTGCCGTGGTCGGTGGTGGTGGCTCCGGCGGCGATGAAGTCCTGGCGGCGCTTGCGCAGTGCCGCCAGGAAGCCGTCGAACGTGGAGGTGTCCTCGCCGGTGATCTCCCCCAGCTGCTCGACGCGCTCCTTCCAACCGGGCCAGTCGGGTTCGACCAGGTTGTCGGGCCGGAAGGTCGTGATGACCTTGCCGCCCCTGCCGCCCCAGCGGCGGCCGTTCGCGGTCGGGATCGCTTCGAGCGCCGCGTGGGGTTCGAGCGAGTCGATCGGGGACTCGGTGGTCGCGAGCACTTCGATGTTGAAGCGGTCGAACAGGGCCCGGGGCCGGTAGGCGGGCTCGGTGAGCCGCGCGGAGAGGTGGTCGTAGAACTCGTCGGCGGTGTCGGCGCCGAGCTGCTTGTAGATCCCGAAGACCTCCGCGAAGGTGTAGTCGAGCCACATCTTCGAGGGCGTGCCGCGGAACAGGTGGTAGTGCTCGGCGAAGCGGCGCCAGATCGTGCGTCCGTCCACTTCGGAGGGCTCGCCCTTCACCGAGGGGACGCCGAGCTCGTCCGGGGTCACGCCCTGGCTGTAGAGCATCCGAGTCAGGTAGTGGTCGGGGACGACGAACAGGCGCGCCGGGTCGGGGAACGGCCGGTTCTGCGACATCAGTCGCGGGTCGACGTGGCCGTGCGGGCTGACCAGCGGCAGGTCGGTGGTGCGCTGGTGGATCTCGCGGGCGATGGCCCGCGTGCGTTCGTCGGCCGGGAACAGCCGGTCGGGGTGGAGGCCCATCGAAACCCTTACTGCTTGAAGAGGTCGGCGACCACAACCGGTTGCCCGGTCGCGATGGAGACGTTGGAGGCCAGGCCCGCCGCCAGGGCGTTCACGCCGTCCCGGGCGGTGGCCGAGCGCGCGTGGGGGTCGGTGTCGCCGTCGAAGAGGACGCCGAGCATCCGCGCGTCGCCGCCGCCGTGTCCGGCGCGGTTGTACTCGCCGAGGTCGATCTTGGTCGGCTTGGTCCAGAACGGGTGGACGGTGAGCTCGTACCAACCCTCTTCGGCGGCGGCGTGGGTGCCGTGGATGCTGGCGCCGTTGGGGCCCTTGAGGGCGGGGTTGACGTGGTCGTTCTCGACCACGAGCAGTTCGAGCCGGCCCCGGGTGCCGTTGAAGTGGACCCGGTAGCCCTCCCAGGGCGAGTAGGCGGTGAGCCGGTAGGAGAGCGTGACGCCCGAGTCGTAGTCCACGAGGGCCATCATGTCGTCGTAGATGGTGATGCCGGGGGCGAACACGCTCTGGTCGCGTATGTATCCGTCCTGGTCCTCGGCGTCGAGGTACAGGGTCTTGAGGGTCTCGTTCTCGGCCATGTGGAGCGCGAAGGGGTCGTCGGCGGCCTGCGGGGAGCCGTGGACGCGCTCGTAGCCGCGGTCGTGGCCGTTGGTCTTGCCGTTCTCGCCGTAGAAGGCGAGCTTCCCCTTGGCGAAGGCGCTCACGGGGGCGGCGTCGAGCCACCAGTTGACGAGGTCGAAGTGGTGGCCGGACTTGTGGACGAGGAGTCCGCCGGAGTGCTCGGCCTCGCGGTGCCAGCGGCGGAAGTAGTCGGCGCCGTGGCGGGTGTCGAGGAGCCAGTCGAAGCCCACGGAGGTGATCTCGCCGATCGCGCCTTCGCGCAGGAGCTCGGCGACCTTCTCGTGGAGGGGGTTGTAGCGGTAGTTGAAGGTGACGGTGACCGTGCCCTTCGACGCCGCCTCGGCCTCGAGGATCTGCGCGGCGTGCTCGGCGGTCGTGGTCAGGGGCTTCTCGGAGATCACGTGGCAATCGGCTGCCAAGGCGGCGAGGACGTACTCGTGGTGCGTCGCGTCCACCGAGGTGACGATGACCGTCTGGGGCGCGGTCTCGGCCAGGAGCCGGTCGAAGTCGGCGGCGGCGTACGCGGCGGGGGCCGGGAGTCCTGCGTCCTCGACGGCCCTGACGTGGTGTGCGATCCGCTTGGGGTTGGTGTCCGCCAGCGCGACGAGGCTGGTCTTGTCACCCCGCTCGATGATGGCTCTGACGTACATCGAGGCGCGCGATCCGGTCCCGACGATGGCATAGCGGTGCGACTGGCCTGACATGTGACTCCTTCGTCTGCGAGGTTCTGGTAAACGCTATCTGAGAACCTGGCGGCAGACAAGGCCCGGGTCGATCACAACATGTCGATATCTAGTGCATGCGAAGGGACGCAATGCGACTCGTAGTGCACCGCTGCCCGTCTGGCGGGACCGCCCGCGCGTGCGGGACCGCCGCTAGTGCGGGTCGGCGGCGGTGAACGGCGGCTTCACGACGCGCACCGGCAACCGGCGGCCGCGCACGTCCAGCTCGAGCTCGGCCCCGGGCTTGTACGAGGCGTCCAGGAGCGCCAGCGCGATGCCCTTCTTCAAGGTCGGCGCGTGGCCGCCGGACGTCGTCTCGCCGACCTCGGCGTCGTCGGCGGCGGGGTCGAGCACGGTCATGTGGGCGCGCGGGACGCCCTTGCCGGTGGCCTCCAGGCCCCACAGCCGCCGCTTCGGGCCCTCGGCGCGCTCGGCCGCGAGCGCGTCGCGGCCCCAGAACGCCGGCTTGTCCCACCCGATCGCCCAGTTCAGGCGCGCCTGCACCGGCGTGATGTCCGGGCTCAGGTCCTGGCCGTGCAGCGGGTAGCCCATCTCCAGGCGCAGCGTGTCCCTCGCGCCGAGCCCGCACGGGACCGCGCCCGCGACGAGCATCGCGTCCCACAGGTCCCCCGCGGCCTCGTTCGGGACCACCAGCTCGTAGCCGGTCTCGCCGGTGTAGCCCGAGCGGCAGACGATGACGTCGGCGTGGTCGACCAGGTGCTCGCGGAAGGTCATGTACCCGTGGTCGTGCGGCAGGCCCAGGTATTCGAGGAGGCCCGGCGAGTCCGGGCCCTGGACCGCGATCACCGCGAACGAGCGGTGCGCGTCGCGCACCTCGATCCCCTCGGGCGCGGCCTCGCTCAGGCGGCGCGCGACCTCGGCCGTGTTGGCGGCGTTGGGGATCAGGAAGACCTCGTCGTCGCCGAAGCGGTAGGCGATGAGGTCGTCGACCACGCCGCCGGACTCGTCGAGGCACAGCGTGTACTGGGCCCCGCCGTCGCCGATCCGGTCCAGGTCGTTCGCCAGGCAGCGGTTCGCGAACGCCGCCGCGCCCGGCCCGCGCACCCACACCTTGCCCAGGTGCGAGACGTCGAAGACGCCGACCCGGGTGCGCACCGCCTGGTGCTCGGCGAGCACTCCGCTCGGATACTGGAGCGGCATGTCCCAGCCGGCGAACTCGGCGAACTTGGCGCCGTGGGCCGCGTGGCGGGAGTGCAGGGGCGAGGTCAGCAGCGGTGTTGTGAGCTCAGGCGATTCGGACATGGGACAGAGCTTATCGCGCGTCCCAGTGGCTAGGATCGGAGCATTTGGTCCCCGAAAATCGCACAACGAAGGATGGATCGTGACTGATCTGATCAGCGTCTCCGGCGACTTGGCCGCCGCCGAGGCGGCAGTGCTCGTCGTCGGCGTCTTCTCCGGCGAGGACGCCCCCGAGATCCCCGAGAGCGCCGCGGGCGTCGACGCCGCGTTCGGCGGGCGGCTGGCCCACCAGCTCGCGGCCCTCGGCAACACCGGCGGGGCCTCCTCGCTCACGCGCCTGCCCGCGCCCGAGGGCCTGGCCGCCGAGCTCGTGTACGCGGTCGGTCTGGGCGACGCCGAGGACCTGGACGACGAGACCCTGCGCCGCGCCGCCGGCACCGCCGTGCGGGCCGCTTTCGGCAAGGACTCGGTCGCCATCGCCTTCGAGGGCGACCCCGAGGCGACCGCCGTCGGCGCGGCCCTGGCCGCCTACAAGTTCGAGGGGTACAAGACCGAGGGCAACGGGGACGACGCGCCCGCGACCGTCCAGGTCTACGGCGCGGGCGAGGCGGCCCTGCGCAAGGCGGCCGTGCTCGCCGAGAGCGTCGCGCTCGTCAAGGACTGGGCCGACACGCCCGCGAACCTCCTGCGCCCGCCGACGTTCGCCGTCGAGATCGAGCGGGCCGCGACCGCGGCCGGACTGGACGTCGAGATCCTCGACGCCGAAGCGCTCTCCGCGGGCGGGTACGGCGGCATCCTCGCCGTCGGCGGCGGGTCCTCGGCCGACCCGCGCCTGGTCCGCCTGTCCTACCGGCCCGAGGGCGCGGCCAAGCACGTCGCGTTCGTCGGCAAGGGCATCACCTTCGACTCCGGCGGCATCAACATCAAGCCGGGCGCGGGCATGTGGGACATGAAGGGCGACATGGCCGGGGCCGCGGCCGTCGTCGGCGCCACCATCGCCGCCGCGAAGCTCGGCCTGAACGTGGCCGTGACCTGCACCGTCGCGCTGGCCGAGAACCTGCTCTCGGGCACCTCCTTCCGCCCGTCCGACGTGATCACCATCCGGGGCGGCAAGACCGTGGAGGTGCTGAACACCGACGCCGAGGGCCGCCTGGTGCTCGCCGACGGGATCTCGCGCGCCCTGGAGGACGAGCCCGACGCGCTCTACGACGTCGCGACCCTCACCGGCGGCCAGGTCGTCGCGCTGGGCAAGCGGACCATGGGCCTCATGGGCACCGACACCGAGACCGAGCGGGTGCGCCGCATCGGCGAGGAGACCGGCGAGCACGGCTGGGCGATGCCGTTCCCCGAGGACCTGGTCAAGCTCATGGAGTCCCCGATCGCGGACGTGTCGCAGTGCGCGACCGGCCTCAAGCGGGACGGGCACATGATCCAGGGCGGGATCTTCCTGTCGAAGTTCGTGCCCGAGGAGGTGCCGTGGGCGCACCTCGACATCGCCGGGCCCGCCGACTCGGACTCGGCCTACGGGTACATCAGCAAGGGCGCGACCGGCCGTCCGGTGCGCACGCTGGTGGCGCTGCTGGAGGAGTTCGCGGCCTGAGCAGGAGTGGACGGGGCGCGGTTCGCCGCGCCCCGTTCGCGCACCCGCCCGAGGGCACCGCCGCCTTCAGCCCGGCTTCAGGTTCCCCGAGGCAGGGTTGTTGCCGGGGGCCCTCGCTACTACACGCGAGGGTAACTTCGACCGGTTCGGCCTACTGGCGGCGCTGCTGCTCCAGCTTTCGGCGCGGCGCTCCGCGCTCCGCGGCACTTCGTGCCGGGCCGCGCGTCACAATGCTTTCCTCTCGACGCGCTTACGCGCGTCGAAGTCACGCTTGCGCTGCGGATACCCGGTCTTGGCGACCTCGTACACCGGGACGCTGTACTTGCGTCCCATGGCGAACGCCCCCGCCGGGCCGTCGACCCGGCGCCGCGTCCACTCGCCGTCGTGGGCGACGAGCATGACCGTGGTCTCGGTGACCGTGGTCTTCGGCTCCAGATAGGCCTCGACGCCGGTCCGCGTCTTGATGAAGTCGATGAGGTGGCGCTGGTCCACGTTGTCGGAGGCCCTGTCCAGCGTCCCTTTGCCCTGTTTCTTCTTCCGTCCGAACATGCCCACAGTCGATCCTTCCGCACCCTGCGCCGCGTCGAGTTTCAAGCGTACACACGCGCGATCACGCCTGTGTCCAGCCGCACACGAACATGACTTTCCGAAGCCCCTGCCAAGCGGTTGAATGGTGTTGCACACTCCATTCGATCGGGTCTAGTCGTCCACAGCGCCGCGCCCGGTGGAAGGATGGACCGCGAAACTGATGCATCGTTAAGCAGGGAGAGCTATGAGCGACCCGAACGCAGGTTACGACGTAGTAGTCCTGGGCGGCGGCAGCGGCGGTTACGCGACCGCGTTCCGCGCGGCCGGGCTGGGCATGAAGGTGGCCCTGGTCGAGAAGGACAAGGTGGGCGGCACCTGCCTCCACCGCGGTTGCATCCCGACCAAGGCGCTGCTCCACGCCGGCGAGGTCGCAGACACCACCCGCGAAGCCGATCAGTTCGGCATCCTGGCCGAGTTCCAGGGCGTCGACGTCAAGGCCGTGAACAAGTACAAGGACGACGTCGTCGCCAAGATGTACAAGGGCCTCCAGGGCCTGTTCAAGGCCAACAAGATCGATGTGGTCCAGGGCACCGGCAAGCTCGTCGGCCCCAACGCGGTCCAGGTCGACAACGGCCAGACCCTCACCGGCGCGCACGTCGTCCTCGCCACCGGCTCCTACTCCAAGACGCTCCCCGGCCTGGAGATCGACGGCGAGAAGGTCATCACCTCCGAGCACGCGCTCAACCTCACCGAGCTCCCCCGCCGCGCCATCGTCATCGGCGGCGGCGTCATCGGCGTCGAGTTTGCCTCCGCCTGGAAGTCGCTGGGCGTCGAGGTCGAGATCGTCGAAGGCCTCCCCCGCCTCATCGCCGCCGAGGACGCGGACTCCTCCAAGGCCCTCGAGCGGGCCTTCCGCAAGCGCGGCATCAAGTTCCACACCGGCAAGTTCTTCGAGAAGGTCGTCAAGACCGACTCGGGCGTCGAGGTCCACATCCAGGGCGGCGCGGTCGTCGAGGGCGACGTCGTGCTCGTGGCCGTCGGCCGCGGCCCGGTCACCGCGAACCTCGGCTACGAGGAGCAGGGCGTCGAGATCGACCGCGGCTTCGTCCTCGTCAACGAGAACCTCCAGACGAACGTCCCCGGCGTCTACGCCGTCGGCGACATCGTCCCCGGCGTCCAGCTCGCCCACCGCGGCTTCCTGCAGGGCATCCACGTCGCCGAGCACATCGCGGGCCTGAACCCGGCCCCGATCGACGAGGCGGGCATCCCCCGCGTCACCTTCACCGAGCCCGAAGTCGCCTCCATGGGCCTCAACGAGGACAAGGCGAAGGAGCAGTACGGCGCGGAGAAGATCAAGACGGTCAACTACAACCTGGCCGGAAACGGCAAGTCGAACATCCTCAAGACCCAGGGCTTCATCAAGCTCGTCGCGGTCGAGGACGGCCCGATCGTAGGCGTCCACATGGTCGGCGCCCGCATCTCCGAGCAGATCGGTGAAGCGGAGCTGATCTACAACTGGGAGGGCTACGCCTCTGACGTCGCGTCGCTCATCCACATGCACCCGACCCAGAACGAGGCGATCGGTGAAGCGGCCATGCTGCTGGCCGGCAAGCCGCTGCACGTCCACGACTAAGCACGACTACAGGAGTTGAACGAAACGATGTCGACATCGGTAACGATGCCCGCCCTCGGTGAGTCGGTCACCGAGGGGACTGTGACGCAGTGGCTCAAGAAGGAAGGCGACACGGTCGAGGTCGACGAGCCCTTGCTGGAGGTCTCGACCGACAAGGTGGACACCGAGGTGCCCTCCCCTGTGGCCGGCGTGCTGCTGAAGATCGTGGCGCCCGAGGACTCCGAGGTGGAGATCGGCGGCGAGCTGGCGATCATCGGCGACCCGTCCGAGGCGAACGGCGGCGCCCCCGAGGCGCCGGCGCCCTCCCAGGAGCCGCTCCCCGAGCCTGAGCCCGAAGCCGCTCCCGCCGCGGAGCAGGCCCCGGCACCCGCCGCCGAGGAGGCTCCCGCCGCTTCCGGCGGTGCCGCCGAAGGCACCGAGGTGCTGCTCCCCGAACTGGGCGAGTCGGTCACCGAGGGTACCGTGACGCAGTGGCTCAAGGCCGTCGGCGACACCGTCGAGGTCGACGAGCCGCTGCTGGAGATCTCGACCGACAAGGTCGACACGGAGATCCCGTCCCCGGCCGCCGGCACGCTGCTGGAGATCCGCGTGAACGAGGACGAGACCGCCGAGGTCGGTTCCGTGCTCGCGATCATCGGCACCGGCTCCACCGCTCCGGCCGCCGCGCCGAAGTCCGAGCCGACGCCCGTGGTCAAGTCCGAGCCGGAGCCCGCTCCGGCCCAGGAGGCGGGGTCCCCGACGAAGCCGGCTCCGGCCGCGCCCGAGTCGGCTCCGGCTCCCGCCGCCGCGCCTGCCGCTCCCGCGGCGCCGTCCGCGTCGAAGCCCTCGGGCTCGTACGTGACGCCGCTGGTGCGCAAGCTCGCCTCGGAGAACGGCGTGGACCTCGGCGAGGTCTCCGGTTCCGGTGTGGGCGGGCGCATCCGCAAGGAGGACGTCCAGGCCGTCATCGACGCCAAGAAGGCGCCCGAGCCGGCCGCCGCCGCAGCCCCCGCGCCGAAGGCCGCTCCGGCCAAGGCCGAGGTCAGCCCGCTGCGCGGTCGCACCGAGAAGATGTCGCGCCTGCGCCAGTCCGCGGCCAAGGCCCTGCTCCAGTCGATGCAGACCATGGCCCAGCTGACGACGGTGCGCGAAGTGGACGTCACCAAGGTGGCGAAGCTCCGCGCGGCCAAGAAGGACGAGTTCCTCGCGCGTCACGGCGTGAAGCTCTCCTTCCTGCCGTTCTTCTCGATCGCCGCGATCGAGGCCCTGCAGCAGTACCCGATCGTCAACGCCACCATGAACATGGAGGAGAAGACGATCACCTACCCCGAGGCCGAGAACGTCGGTTTCGCGGTGGACACGCCGAAGGGGCTCATCGTCCCGGTCGTCAAGAACGCCGGGGACCTCAACATCCCGGGCCTGGCGAAGCGGATCGCGGAGATCGCCAAGAAGGCCCGCGAGGGCGGCCTGGCACCCGACGACCTGTTCGGCGGGACCTTCACCATCACCAACACCGGTTCGGTGGGCGCGCTGTTCGACACGCCGATCGTGCCCCTGGGCCAGTCGGCGATCCTCGGCACGGCCGCGATCGTCAAGCGGCCCCGCGTGATCAACGACCCGGACCTGGGCGAGGTCATCGCGGTGCGGTCGGTCATGCACCTGACGCTGAGCTACGACCACCGGCTCATCGACGGCGCGGACGCCGCCCGCTACCTCGAAGCGGTGACCAAGCGCATCGAGGAAGGCAACTTCGAGCACCAGCTGGGTCTGTAAGGCCCGACGTCCGAAGGGGCGCGGCGGATCCGAGATCCGCCGCGCCCCTTCGGCATTCCCGTCACTCGCCGCACCGGGCGCCACCTGCGATTCCGCAACGAAATCCGCACAATGCGTGACATCCTCAATTGAGGACACCTACCCGTAACCGTTCTCTCGTGTCTTCGTTGTTCCTACAACCCACCTTTTGTGACCCCATGCGGAAGTAAGGAACTCGAATGTCGATCGAGTACAACGAACTCCTCGCGATGCTGATGGAGACACGTCCCGAATTCGCCACGGAGCTGTACAACTGCTCCGAAGGGCCCGACCTCCCCGACTACGACTCCATCAGCGTCACCCGCCGGACCATCACCCTTCCCCGCCAGCCGAACCGGCTCCGCGTCTGCGTCGCGGCGGCGTACTCGAAGGACGGCGAGCGGCTGCTCGTGCTGCTCTTCGACGCGGTGCTGGAACCCGATGCGGCGCAAGCCGAGTCGTGGCTCCAGTTCATGACGGACGCGCAGCGGGCACTGAGCTGCATGGTCGCCTTCGTGGTCCTGTGCCGGGACGCGAAGACGGCGCACTGGGCCCTGGCGTACAGCGAGGTCGGGGACATCGGCTGCTATGTGCTGCCGGTGGTGATTCCATCCTTGCTCGCGAACGCCTAGAATAGAACCGGTCCCTCGCCGCCGTCCCCACCACGGCGGTGAGGGCCCCTCTCGTTCCAGGGTCCCCAGAGGCCCGCGGCCCGCTCGCATTCCGGGGTCGCCTCGGTCCCGCGGACCGCTCGTTCCAACGTTGTCGGACCCCCGGGGCACCATTGAAACCGGGGCCCCGAAACACCGCCGCCAGGGGCGTCGCCCCTGCCCGCGAACCCGGAAACCACTTGCCCCGCAACCGCCCGCCGCCGACAATCTCCCCATGCCAGCTTTCGACCCGACGGTCCCTTACGACGCCACCGCGGTCCGCGCCACCTGGGAGACCCTCCCGGTGTTCGTGCGAGACCGCGTCATCGACGAGCTCGGCGGCGAGCCCGCCGAGATCCGCATGGCGGGCGGCGGTTTCAGCGGCGGCTTCGCCGCCCGCGTCCGCGCCGAGTCCGGCGCCGAGCTCTTCGTCAAGGCCGCCGGGCCCGACATGTCCTTCGCCCTCGCCGCCTGCCGCCAGGAGGCGCGCGTCAACCCCGCACTGCCCCAAGGCGTCCCCGCGCCGAGGCTCGAGTTCGCGGCCGACTTCGACGACTGGGCCGTCCTCGGGTTCGAGGCGGTCGACGGCCGCGCTCCGACGCTGCCGATGCTCCCGCGCGACCTCGACCTCATGCTCGACGCGTGGGCCGACGCCGCCGCGGCCCTCACACCGGCGCCGCAGGCGCTCCTCGACCTCGGCGTGAGCGCCGACCCGATCGACGACAAGCTCAGGCGGTTCACGTGCGTCGCCGCCGGGACGGCCGACCCGTTCCCGCTGCCGCCGGCCCTCGAAGGGCGCGTCGACCGGCTCGCCGAACTCGACGCGGGGATCGACGACGCCATGGCCGCCGACGCGGTCATGCACTTCGACCTGCGGCCCGACAACATGATCGTGGGCGCCGACCGCGCCTGGATCTGCGACTGGAACTGGGTCCAGGTCCACGCGCCGTGGTTCGACACGGCGTGCTTCCTGGTCGCCGCGCACGGCGACGGGCACGACGCGGACGGCCTCTTCTGGAGGCACCCGACGTCGCAGGGCGTCGCGCCCGAGCAGCTCGACACCGGGCTCGCCGCGATCACCGGCTACTACCTGTCCCAGGCGGTCGATCCGCCGATCCCGCAGGTCTCGCCGTACCTGCGCCGGCACCAGCGCTGGAGCGGCCTGGCGGCCGCCGACTGGCTGGCCCGACGCCAGGGCTGGTGAACGGGAGCCGAGCGGCTCATCGCCCTGGAAGCGGTCCGGCGTCTCGGTGACGAGCTCGTCGCCGCTCCGCCTTGGCGGTTCCTAGGCTTCCATCAGCTTCGTGATGACCTGGTCGATGATGCCGCCGACGATCCTCCGGGCGATCTGCTGGAAGATCGGGATCTGCGCGAGGGACGCGCCGAAGGTGAACGCGGCCTGGGCGATCGCCAGCGCGATCTGCACCGCGAGGATCGCGAGCTGCACGATGATCATGATCTTGAGGGTCAGCACGATGACCGAGGCGACCATGAGGCCGGACCCGCCGATCATCGCGCCGGTAGCGCCCTGGGTGAGGGTGTCGGCGGGGCCGTCCTCGCTCTCCCACCACGCCTTGAACGCTTCGATGTCCTGGCCGATCTGGTCGGCCCACGCCTGCGCGGCGTTGGTGGTGGCCTCGCTCTCGATGTCGGAGAGCTTGCCGCTGAGGTCCTGCCAGGCCTCGCCGGTCTGCATGAGCATGTCCTCGTTCGACGAGGGCCACTCGTAGCCGAGGATGCCGAGGAGGGTCGCCAGCTCGGACGGGATCATGAGCGCCATCAGCCCTTGCCCCCCATGTCGCTCTGGAAGGTCTTGAAGGCCTGGGCGATCTCCTCGTCGGCGGCCAGGTGCTGGATCGCGAAGTCCTGCACGTCGAATCCGGCGTCCTTCATCGACTGCGCCGCTTCCTGGAAGCACTCCATGGCGGCCTCGTAGATCGCCTGGTGCGCGTCGCCGATGAGGCCGCCGATCTCGTCGCCGCCGCAGGCGTCGCCGATGCCCTCGATCGTGGACCGGAACTCCTCGAGGACGGTGTTGAAGGTCTCGGAGGTGCCCTCGATGTTCTTGCCCGCCTTCTCGAGCTCGTCGGGGGTGATCTGGAGGCCGCTCATGGGCGCTCACGCCCTTCGCTCGCCGCGCGCAGCACGCCGGCGTGGGTCTCGGTGAGGCTCGACATGAAGCTCTGGAGCTGCTTCGCGGACTGCTGCTGGATCTCCTCGAGCTTGGCGGAGAGTTCGCCGAGGTCGACGTCGGCGGGGGCGGCGGCCTGGTCGCGCGCAGCGTCGAGCGCTTCGTTGACGGCCCTGGTGATCTCGGCGGCCAGCTGCGCGGGTTCGAGCCGATAGGCCCGGACGTTGGTGATCTCGACGGTCACCTTGCCGTTGAGGGAGGCGGTCGCGATGACGCGGCCGTCGGCGGCTTCGGCCTGAGTGGTCTTGTCCGCGATGGCCTCTTGGGCCTGCTGGCCCGCTTTCACGGCGTCGAGCGCCTGCCCGAGCGCGTCGCCGATGTTCGATGGATTGGGGCCATTGGTCATGATATCCACTTTCGTCGGTCATGGGTCACCCATCGCCCATAGGGGCGATACGCGAGTGTATCCGTCGGGAGCGCACGTCAATGTGGCAAGGGTGTGAACTGCAAAGATCCTGGCCAGAAACATCTCTCAAAATATGGAATCCTTCTCCCATATGATAGAACCCGATCGGTAAGGTCTCCCCATGGCGAAAGAGCATGCGACCTACATCCACGGCCACCACGAATCGGTCCTGCGGTCCCATACCTGGCGGACCGCGGAGAACTCGGCGGCCTACCTGCTGCCGCAGCTGCAGGCCCACCACCGAGTGCTCGATATCGGCTGCGGCCCCGGCACCATCACCGCCGATCTGGCCGAGATCGCCCGCGAGGGGCACGTGACCGGCGTCGACTTCGTGGCGGACATCCTGCCGAAGGCGGCGAAGGAGGCGGCGGACCGGGACCTGTCCAATGTCGCCTTCGAGCAGGCCGACGTCCACCGGCTCCGGTTCGACGACGACACCTTCGACGTCGTCCACGCCCACCAGGTGCTCCAGCACGTCGGCGACCCGGTTCAGGCGCTGCGGGAGATGCGCCGGGTCGCGAAGCCCGGCGGCGTGGTCGCGGCGCGCGACAGCGACTACGCGGCGTTCACCTGGTTCCCCGAACTGCGGGGGCTGGACGACTGGCTCGCACTGTACGAGCGGGTCGCGCGGGCGGGCGGCGGCGAGCCGGACGCCGGCCGGCGGCTGAAGGCATGGGCGCTGCGGGCCGGCTTCGACGAACCGCAGGTCACCGCGACCTCCTCGACCTGGACCTTCGCGGACCAGAACGACCGGGAGTGGTGGGGAGGCCTGTGGGCCGAACGGTCGCTGCACTCCGACTTCGCCAAGCAGGCCGTCGCGGGCGGTTTCGCCACAGCGGAAGCGCTGCAGGCGATCTCGGGCACCTGGACCGAGTGGTCGGTCGATCCGGAGAGCTGGCTGATGATCCCCCACGGAGAAATCCTCTGCCGCGTCCGGTGACGAGGACGGAACTGTCGGTGGTCGTCCCTACACTTGCGGCACCGAGGCCGGCGGCCTCGGCACAACTGCACGGGAGGACTCGATGGAAGCGACCGAACGTCCCGAACTCGACCGTCTCGCCGAGGCCATCACGGCCGTGGCCGGCATCCGCGAACGCATCCCGCTCACCGACCTGCTCCGCGAGATGGCCCTGAACATCCTGATCCTGGCCCGCATCGCATCGAGCCGGATCGCAGACGGCCGAGACCGAGAAGAAATAGAGTCGGCCACCGACCACCTGGTGAGCGGCCTGCGCCACGCCGCCTGGCAGCACCCGCACCCGCCGCCGAACCCTTGACGCTCCGGCGGGCCGGCGGCGTCGGCCCGCCGGCCGAACGCCGCGTCGTTCGGTGGCCAGCGGTTCGGGCCCGGGGCGGGTTGGGTTGAGGCCTTCCTTTCGGGTTGGAGGCCCTCGTGCATGTGAATCTGGATCTCAAGGTGCTGTACTTCGGAACGCCGGTGGTGCTGATCGGTACGCGCAACGCGGACGGGTCGGCGAACCTCGCTCCGATGTCCTCGGCCTGGTGGCTGAAGCAGTCGTGCATGATCGGGATGGGGAACCGGTCCAAGACCACCGAGAACCTGCTGCGGGAGCGGGAGTGCGTGCTCAATCTGGCCTCCGCCGACATGGCCGCAGCCGTCGACCGGTTGGCGCCGTTGACCGGCACGTTCCCGGTTCCGCAGGCCAAGGCCGCCAAGGGGTATCGGTACGAGGCCGACAAGTTCGGGGCGGCCGGGTTGACGCCGCAGGCCTCCGAGCTGGTCGGCGCTCCCCGGGTCGCCGAATGCCCGATCCAACTCGAGTGCGTCGTCGACGCGGTCCACACCTTCGCGGAGACGGCCAGCGCCGTCGAGGTGCGGGTGGTGCGGGCGCATGTCGAGGAGCGTCTCGTGATCCCCGGGACCGACCACGTCGACCCGGTCGGGTGGGACCCGCTGATCATGAAGTTCTGCGAGTTCTTCGGCCGCGGGGAGTACGTGCACCCCTCGCGGCTCGCCGAGGCCTGGCGGATGCCGCACCAGGGTTTGACACCGACCGGTTGACGCGGGGTCGCGGTCCTGATATACCTCCCCTACGCGTCAGTAGGCGCCGTATCTGCTGCTTGGGAAGGCGCGGGCGATGGACAGCGACGTCATCGTGGTCGGAGCGGGATTGGCCGGGTTGACGGCCGCCGCCGAGCTGGTTCGGCTCGGGAAGACCGTCACACTGCTGGACCAGGAGGGCGAGCAGTCCCTCGGCGGCCAGGCGTTCTGGTCGTTCGGGGGGTTGTTCCTCGTGGACTCCCCCGAGCAGCGCCGCATGGGCGTCAAGGACTCGCACGATCTGGCCTGGCAGGACTGGCTCGGGACCGCCGGGTTCGACCGGCCCGAGGACGAGTGGCCCCGCAAGTGGGCCGAGGCCTATGTCGACTTCGCCTCCGGGGAGAAGCGGGCTTGGCTGCACGCCATGGGCGTTCGGTTCTTCCCGGTGGTCGGCTGGGCCGAGCGCGGGGGCTACACGGCCGAGGGCCACGGGAACTCCGTGCCGCGCTTCCACATCACTTGGGGCACCGGCCCGGGCGTCGTCGAGCCGTTCGCTCGGCGGGTCCGGCGGGCGGCCGAGGACGGGCGGCTCCAGTTGAAGTTCCGCCACCGGGTCGACGGTCTGACGGTGACCGACGGGGTCGTGACCGGGGTGTCGGGGACGCTCCTGTCCCCCGACGAGTCGGCGCGGGGCGTCTCGACGAACCGGGAGGCCCTGGGCGAGTTCTCGCTCGGCGCCGAGGCCGTGGTGGTCACCTCGGGCGGCATCGGGGGGAACTTCGACCTGGTGCGCGAGGCCTGGCCCGAGCGGCTCGGGAAGGCGCCGAAGCGCCTGATCTCGGGGGTGCCCGCGCATGTCGACGGGCGGATGCTCGGGATCGCCGAGAGTGCCGGGGCGAGCCTGATCAACCGGGACCGGATGTGGCACTACACCGAGGGCATCGAGAACTGGGATCCGATCTGGCCGCATCACGGCATCCGGATCCTGCCGGGGCCGTCGTCGCTGTGGCTGGACGCGACGGGGAAGCGCCTGCCGGCGCCGCTGTTCCCGGGGTTCGACACCCTGGGGACGCTGGAGCACATCATGACCACGGGCCACGAGTACACGTGGTTCGTGCTGACGCAGAAGATCCTGGAGAAGGAGTTCGCGCTCTCGGGCTCGGAGCAGAACCCGGATCTGACGGGCAAGAACGTGAAGCTGCTGCTCAAGCGGGTGCTGCCGGGCGCTCCGGGCCCGGTGGAGGCGTTCAAGAAGCACGGTGCGGACTTCGCCGTGGCCGCGACACTGCCCGAGCTGGTGGCGAAGATGAACTCGATCACCGGGGAGAATCTGCTGGACTTCGCGACGGTGAAGACGGCGGTCGAGGCCCGCGACGCGGAGATGTCGAACAAGTTCACGAAGGACTTGCAGGTCACGGCGTTGCGCGGGGCGCGGAACTACCGGGGCGACAAGCTGATCCGGGTGGCGACGCCGCACCGGCTGCTGGACCCCAAGGCCGGGCCGCTGATCGGGGTGCGCCTGAACCTGCTGACACGGAAGACCTTGGGCGGCTTGCACACCGACTTGGACGGGCGGGTGCTGCGCCCGGACGGGGAGCCGCTGCCGGGCCTGTTCGCGGCCGGTGAGGCGGCCGGGTTCGGCGGCGGCGGGATGCACGGGTACCGGTCGCTGGAGGGCACGTTCCTGGGCGGGTGCCTGTTCTCGGGGCGCCAGGCCGCGCGGGGGGTCGCGAAGTAACCGAATGCGCGTTCAAACGCATACCGTCCCAAAGCATCCGGGGGTGTCCGGTTCGTCCTCGACGTGCCTGATGGGCCTTGCGGCGGCAGTCTAAGGTGGGCGATAAGCGGCCTTCCTCACCCGCGAAACCGAGCGCTCCTCGCTGACCGGGTGTGTTCCGCTAACATCCAAGATTCTGCGGGTGTCCGCCGAGCCCTACACCACTCTCGGCGGTGCTCGCCGAAGCCGACTCGGGGCCGCGCACCGAGGACCGGCACCTCACAACTCGTGGATGGTTGAGCATGAGCGACTATTACCGCCCCAACCCGGACCCCTCGGCCAAGCCGCCGAACGCGTTCCAGGGCGGGAGCGCCGGTCCGACCGGACCCGCAGGCCGCGCCGTACCCGGCAGGCCCCCCGCCCCCATGGGCGCTTCACCGGGTCGGCCCATCGGGCCCGCCGGGCCCGGAGTGCCGGTCGGGCCCGGAGCGCCGGTGAGCCCCGGAGCCCCCGCGGGCGGCTACGGCGACGCCTCCGGGAGCGCGCCTGTGCGCGGCAGCGTCGGCCGGGCCTCGGTGGTCGGGGCCGCACGCCCCAAGCCCGAGGCGGGCGCGACGGGCCCGGGCCGCAAGAAGAAGAAAAAGAAGATGTCGACGCGGCGGCGCCGCGTCTATGCGGCCCTCATCATGGTGTGCCTGATGATGCTGGGCGCGATCACCGTGGCCGGGTCCTGGTTCTTCGAGAGCGTGCCCCCGCCCGAGGACCTCGCGTTCGGCGAGTCCACGACGTTCACCTACAAGGACGGCTCGACGCAGGTCGCGGGCTACGGCGAGTACACCCGCAAGCTCGTCGACGATTTCGAGGAGCTGCCCGACCAGGTCATCTGGTCGCTGCTGGCGCTGGAGGACAAGGACTTCTTCGAGCACGAGGGCGTGGACTACAAGGGCACCATGCGGGCCCTGGTCAACAACATCACCGGCGGCGACACGCAGGGCGCCTCGACCATCAGCCAGCAGTACGCGGGCATGGTCTCGGCGATCCGCGACGACATCTCCTACGGCCGCAAGGCCAAGGAGGCCGTCATGGCGATGAAGCTCGAGCAGCAGTACTCGAAGGAGGAGATCCTCCTCCACTACCTGAACCTGAACTTCTACGGCCGCGGCACCTACGGCATCGAGGCCGCCGCGCAGACCTGGTTCGGCGTGGGCCTCGAGGAGCTCACCTGGGGCCAGGGCATGATGCTGGTCATGCAGGTCAAGGCCGGTGACGGCTCGTTCGACCCGCGGATCGCCGCGGAGGGCAGCACGGCGCCGGTGGACCGCTGGACCCACGGCATGGAGACCTTGCTCACCCTGACCGACGACCTCAACGACGAACAGCTCGCCGCGGTCCAGGCGGAACTGGACGCCGGGATGCCCGAGACCCTCGACGCCCTGAAGAACCCGGGCTCGTGGGGCCACGACACCCCCACCGGCTTCATCACCAACCCCACCGACGGCTACGTCTGGGACGAGTTGGAGAGCCGCTACGGCCTGACGCAGAACGACTTCTACGGCAAGGACGAGAACACCGGCGGCTACACCGTCCAGCTCACCATCGACCAGGAGATCCAGAACGTCGCCTACGAGACCGCCAGCCGAGGCGACCTCAAACGCCAGAAGGACGGCGACAACTACGTCGACGACAACGGCGAGGTCGTGACCGAGCGGGCCGAGGCCGCCGAGTACGTGAACGACGACGGCTTCTTCGAGTTCGAGAACGACAACGAGGAAGCCGCGCTCTACGAGTACAACCCGTCGATGGCCGACGCCGTGGTGGCCGTCGAACCGGGCACCGGTCGCGTCCTCGGCTACTACGGCGGGGACAACGGCCTCGGCATCGACAAGGCCGGCATGGAGAACCCGCACCCGCCCTCGTCGACGTTCAAGATGGTCACCGCGGCGACGGCGATCAAAGAGGGCGCCTCGATCGAGTCGTGGTGGAACTCCGACTCGCCGCGCGAGTTCGAGGGCCGGGAGACGCCCGTCTCCAACGCGGGCCGGACCGAGAACACCGACATGACGCTGACCGACGCGGTCCGCAACTCCCGGAACACGCCGATGTACGCGATCGCGGAGAAGTGGGGCGCGACGACGATCCTGGAGACGGCCATCGAGATGGGCCTGCGGTCGATGCAGAACACCGGCAACGGGGACATCTACCGGTTCTACATCGAGAGCGACGGCACCATCACCTACTCGGTGCACAACACCGTCGAGTTGGAGGACGGCTCCTTCGTCACCGACGTGAACGGCAACATCGACCCGCTGGCGTCGGTCAACGGCTACGACGACAACGAGAACCCGGTCCGCACCCCCCTGGACCTGGAGGACCCCCGCAGCCCGTTCGACTTCGAGATCGGCTTCGGCCAGTTCCCGACCTCGGTGCTGGACATGGCGAGCGTCTACGCGACCCTCGCCAACGACGGCACCTACAACGAGACGCACTTCGTCGAGGCCGTCTACGACCGCGACGGCAACAAGGTCGAACCGGTCCGCGGCCTGGAGGAGACTCCGGCGCTCGACGTGGACATCGCACGCGACCTCCAGTGGGTCGGTTCGGAGATCGACGGCGACGGCGGCGCGATCGACCGGCCGTACACCGGCAAGACCGGCACCTGGGAGGCCACGGCCGAGGGCTACGACGACGCCAACGCCCACACCTGGTACATCGGCGCCATCCCGCAGCTGAGCATCGCCACGTGGGTCGGCAACGCCACGGCCGAGTCGGCGCCGCTGCTGAACAAGGAGGGCGGCACCGACAACCTCTTCGGCGGCACCCTGAGCTATCCGGTCTGGAAGCAGTTCATGGAGGGGGCCATCGAGGTCAAGGACTACGAGTCCGAGGGCTGGGAGCCGGTGACGATCCATCCGGGTTCGGCCATTGTGGACGACATCGTCAACGAGGACGGCACCATCGACGCCGACAGCCCCTACTGCGCCCTGAACGCGGGCGACTCCCGCTGCGGGAACCAGAACCACGGCGGCGGTGGCGGTGGCAACAACGGCGAAGAGTGCGACGCGATGTCCGAGTGGCTGGGCCTGTGCGAACCCGGGGGCGGCGGCGGTGGCGGCGGCAACGGGAACGGCAACGGCAATGGCGGCGGTGACGACGACGACTGAGCCGCGGCGCCGCGTCTGAGCGATGACGTGCGAGGGCCCGGCGGGACGGTGAGCGTCCCGCCGGGCCCTTCCGTCGTCACCGGCACCGCGGTCAACGCGGC
The DNA here is from genome assembly GCF_900101745.1 of Glycomyces harbinensis. GTDB lineage: Bacteria > Actinomycetota > Actinomycetes > Mycobacteriales > Micromonosporaceae > Glycomyces > Glycomyces harbinensis. The sequence continues at coordinate 422,939 of NZ_FNAD01000002.1, forward strand.
ACCGCGGTCAAGACACCGGCGCGCTTCGCAAGGCGCTCAGGCGAAGGCGCGGCCCTCGCCGCGGTACGTCGGGACCTCGTCCACGACCTCGCCGCCCGAGACGAGGTGGATCGAGTTGACGCGCTCGGCCAGCTCGCCGGCCTTGGCGTGGCGCATCCACACCCGGTCGCCGATCGCGAGTCCGTCGGCGGCCTTGCCGCGCAGGGGCGTCTGGACCTCACCGGCGCCCTCGGTCTTGGAGTAGCGCATCCCGGCGGGGAACGTCGGCTTCGGGAGCCGGTCGGGACCGGGCACCCCGGAGGCGATCCAGCCGCCGCCGAGGGCGGTCACCATCCCCGGGCGCGGGCGCCTGACCACCGGGAGCGCGAAGAACGCGGCCGGGATCGGGCGGATCGACCGGTACCCGTCGAACAGCGCGGGCGAGTACAGGCCCGAGCCGGCCGCGATCTCGGTGACCGACGGGTCGACGGCGGTCGAGATGACCGAGCCGGTGCCGCCGCCGTTGACGAACTCGAGGTCGGCGACGCTGCGGACGGCGGCGACGGCCTCGCCGCGGCGCTCGGCCAGTTCGGCCTTGGAGATCCGCTGCATCAGCCGCACCAGCGGATAGCGCAGGGCCGTGGCGCTGAAGGCGTCCTGGATGCCCGCGATCTGCCCTTCGTAGCCCATGATGCCGACCAGGTCGACGCCCGGGCGCTTGTCGATCTCGTGCGCCATCTCGATGGCCTGCTCGGGCGTGTGCACCGGCGACCGGTGAGCGCCGAGGTGGACGCGCCCGCCGAGCAGTTCGAGGGAGACGTCCAGCTCCAGGCACAGCCGCAGCGGCCGGGACGGGTTCGGCGCCACGTGGCGCTGCAGGAAGTCGAGGTGCTCGACCGAGTCGACCATGAGGGTGATGCGCCGCGCCAACTCGTCGTCGCCCGCGAGCGCGCGCAGCGCGTCGGTGTCGGCGGTCGGATAGGCGACCACGATGTCCCCGAACCGCCCGTCCTCGTCGTCGCCGGCGAGCCACAGGGCCTCGGGGAGCGTGTAGCCGAGGACCCCTTTGAACCCCGGCTGCCCCAGGGCCCGGCGCATGAGCGCCCGGGACCGCAGCGATTTGCTCGCCAGGCGCAGCGGTTTGCCGATCGCGTTGCGGCGCAATATGGCCGCGTTCGTGTCGAAGGCGGCGAGATCGACCACGGCGAACGGCGGCTGGAGACCCCTGGTGGCGCGGCCCAACTCGGCGAAGCGGTGGTCGAGGCCGCCGAGACCGGGCGGGGCATCGGTCCTCGTAACTCCCTGATAGCCCATCCGACTTCCCTTCCGCAGGTCATGTGGGGTTAGATGAAAGCTACCGTGAAGTACACCTCATCTTCAAGCGGAGTCGGTAAGGGAGCGCCGTTATGGGAACTGCCGCGATGGGATCCTCGCCCTGGCAGAACTGGTCGGGCACCGAGAGCGCCGAACCGGCGCGCACCGTCAGACCCGGCAGTGCCGACGAACTCGCCGACGCGGTGACCGCCGCGGCCGAGGACGGCCTGCGCGTCAAGGCGGTCGGCGCCGGCCACTCCTTCAGCGGCATCGCCGTCCCCGACGGGGTGCGCCTCGACCTGGGCGCGCTCGACCAGGTGGTGTCGGTCGAGCAGCGCACGGGCCTGGTGACCGTGGAGGCCGGGATGCCCCTGTGGCGGCTCAACGAGATCCTCGACGCGCACGGCCTGGCCCTGGAGAACATGGGCGACATCGACCGGCAGACGATCTCCGGCGCGATCTCGACCGGGACGCACGGAACGGGCGACCGGTACCGGGGTTTCGCCTGGCAGGTCAAGGGTTTGAAGCTGGTCCTCGCCGACGGCTCGATCGTACAATGTACGGAGTTCGAGCGGCCGGAGCTGTTCGCCGCCGCCCGCCTCGGGCTCGGCGCGATCGGCGTGATCACCGAGGTCACGCTCCAGTGCGTCCCGGCGTTCCGCCTCAAGGCCGTCGAGCGGCCCGAGCGGTTGGACGCGGTGCTGGAGGGCCTCGACGAGCTCGTGTCCGAGAACGACCACTTCGAGTTCTACTGGTTCCCGCACACCGAGCGGACCCTGACGAAGCGGAACAACCGCTACGCGATGTCGGAGCCGAACCGGTCGCCGAGCGCCCTGTCGTACTGGTGGAACGAGGGTTTCACCGAGAACGCCCTGTTCGAGGCGAGCAACCGGGTCGGCGCGAGGTTCCCGGGGATGGTGCCGGGCCTCAACCGGCTGGCCGGGCGCGTCTGGAGCGCCCGCGAATACACCGACGTGTCGCACCGGGTCTTCGCCTCGCCGCGGTCGGTGGTCTTCCGTGAGATGGAGTACGCGCTGCCGCGCGAGGCCCTGCCGGACGTGCTGCGCGAACTCAAGCTGACGGTCGAGCGCGAGGACCACACGGTCTCGTTCCCGGTGGAGGTGCGCTTCGCGGCCGCCGACGAGATCTGGCTCTCGACGGCGCACGGGCGCCGGACCGCGTACGTGGCGGTGCACCAGTACCACCGGCACGACCACGAGCGGTTCTTCGCGGACTGCGCGGCGATCTTCGACGCGGCCGAGGGGCGCCCGCACTGGGGCAAGATGCACTCGCTGGACGCGCAGGCGCTGACCAAGCGCTACGAGCACTTCGAGGACTTCCTGCGGGTGCGCGGCGAGACCGACCCCGACCGCCGCTTCGCGAACCCGTACCTGGACCGGGTCCTCGGCCCCTGACCCGGCCGGGCCGCGTCGCCGGCGACGGGTTGTCGGTCCCGTGGGCTAGGTTGTGGCCGTGGCACAGGTGCGGTACCGAAAACTCGATGAACTGACCGACGACGAGGTCTACGCGGCGTACGAGCCGCCCGAGCCGGACTGGCTGCGGGTCAACTTCGTCTCCAGCGCCGACGGCGCGGCGACCCTCGAAGGGCTCTCCGGCCCGCTCTCGGGTGCGGAGGACAAGCGGGTCTTCAAGGTCCTGCGGGCGCGCTGCGACGTGCTCCTGGCGGGTTCGGGGACCGTGCGCGCGGAAGGGTACGGGCCGCTGGTGCTCTCGCCCGATCGCTCGGCCTGGCGCCGGGCGCGGGGCCTGCCGGAGGTGCCCGTGATGGCGGTCGTCTCGCGCACGGCCGCGCTCGACCCGGCCGCGGGGATCTTCACCGAGGCGCCGCGGCGTCCGATCCTCATCGTCCCGGCGGACCTGCCGTCCGACCGCACGGCGCCGTTCCGGGAGGTCGCGGACGTGATCGCGCTCGGCACCGGCGCGGTCGACCTCGCCGCGGCCGTCGCGGCCCTGCGCGAGCGGGGCCTGCGCCAGATCCTGTGCGAGGGCGGGCCGCACGTGTTCGGGGACCTCATCGCGGCCGACCTGGCCGACGAGCTCGACCTGACGCTCGCGCCGAAGCTGGTGGGGCCCGGGCCGATCCGCATCGCCGCGGGCCACGGCGACGCGGCGGGCGAGCGGCCCGCGGCCTCTGAGGCGATCCCGCTCGAGCTGCGACACGTCCTCGAAGCCGGAGGCAACCTCATCCTGCGCTACGTGCGTTCCTCCCGGGGCTCCGCTCTTTGAGACGGGGTCGTACGACGCCGGTCGCCCGCCCGAACGCCTCATGAAGCGGGACTGGTCGAACCGCAGGTCTGTATGGCTGTCGTACCCGTCGCCTAGGGTTTCGGTGTGCTTCTCCGGTATCGATTCCGCCTCTACCCGACGCGCCCACAGCGCATCGCCTTGTCGCGGGCGTTCGGGTGCGCGCGGGTGGTGTTTAACGACACAGTGGCCGCGAGAAGACTCGCCCACGCGGAGGGCCTTCCGTACCCGACCAGTGCAACGCTGTCGAAGCGTTTGATCACCGAAGCGAAGCGCACCCCGGAGCGGGCGTGGCTGGGCGAGGTATCAGCGGTGGCGCTTCAGCAGGCCCTGGCGGACGCTGATCAGGCTTTCAGGAACTTCTTCGCCTCGCTCAAAGGCCGACGGCAAGGCTCCCGGATGGGGCCGCCGCGGTTCAAGCGCCGCACTGGCACGCAGTCGATCCGGTTCACTCGCAACGCCCGGTTCGAAGTGTTGGCCAACGGAAGGCTTCACCTGCCGAAGGTCGGGGATCTCAAGGTCGCGTGGTCGCGGGACCTGCCCTCCAAGCCGTCCTCGGTCACCGTGCTCATGTCGCCGACCGGGAAGTACTACGCCAGTTTCGTCGTCACCGTCGAGGACGGGACCGACTTCCCGGGCCTGCTTGCCGACCCTGAAGCAGAGACCGGGATCGATCTCGGGCTCAAGGACTTCGCGGTCCTTCGCGGCGGCAAGGTCATCGAGAACCCGCGATTCTTCGCCCGCCTGGAGCAGAAACTGAAGAAGGCACAGCGGGCCTTGTCCCGCAAAGCCAAGGGATCACAGAACCAGGCGAAGGCCCGTCTGCAGGTCGCGAAGATCCACGAGAGGGTCAAACAGGCAAGGTCCGACTGGATCGACAAGCAGGTCAAGACGATAGTCGCCGAGAACCAAGGCATCTATGTCGAAGACCTGGGAGTCAAGAGCCTCTCGCGCGGTCGGCACTCGAAGTCAATTCAGGACGCGGCGTTCGGGATGTTCCTGACCCGGCTCGAGTCCAAAGCGAATAGGGCCGGGCGAACCTTCGTGAGGGTCGACCGGTTCTTCCCCTCCACGCGCCTGTGCTCGGCGTGCGGTGCGCTCACCGGCCCGAGGGGGCTGGAGGGCCTGAAGGTCCGGGCCTGGGCGTGCGGGTGCGGGGCGTTCCACGACCGTGACGCCAACGCCGAGATCAACATCCGCCGCGAAGGCAAGCGTATGGTGGCCGAGGGACACTCGGACACTCGAAACGCCTCTGGACAGGACGTCAGACCAGGGACACTTGGCAGACCTGGAAACCCCCGAAAGGGGAAGAACGAGGAACCCGACCGTAGCCGGTCCGCGACTGCGGACCGCAAGCCGGGAATCCCCGCCCATTGAGAGCGGGAAGGATGTCAAGTGCGAGGATCAAGCGATGAGTGAATCGGTGGGCCGCGTGCTCGGCACGGAGGACGCGACGCCCCTGTCGTTCTGGGTCGGCGTCGGCCCGGAGTCCTACGCCCAGCTCGACGACGTGCTCACCACCGAGCGCCAGGTCCCCGGGATCGGCACCGTCCGCATCTCGGGCGTGGTCACCGCGGTCCGCTCGCGCCACGAGGGCGCGCAGTTCGACTCCGACGTATTCGACATCGCCGGGGGCCTCCTCCCGGCCCAGGTGCAGGAGGCCGCCGAGGTCACGGTCACCCGGGTCGAGCCCGAGGTGTTCGTGCCCCCGCGCCCCGGCGCCGAGGTCCAGCGCGCCTCGGGAGAGGACCGCGACCGGGCCCTGTACTTCGACGGCATGAGCCGCCAAGTGCCCCTTGGGTTCTCGCGGGACGGCCAGCCGGTGTTCCTCAACCCCGACTTCCTCGACGGCACCCGCGGCGCGCACGTCTCGATCTCGGGCATCTCCGGCGTCGCCACGAAGACCTCGTTCGCGACCTGGCTCCTGTACTCGCTGCTGCACTCGGGCGCCCTCGGCGCCGAGGCCGCGAACACCAAGGCGCTCATCTTCAACGTCAAGGGCGAGGACCTGCTGCTCCTCGACCACGACAACACGAAGATCGACGACTCGATCCGCGACACGTACCGGCGCCTCGGCATGGAGCCCGGCGCGTTCAAGTCCGTCGAGGTCCTCGCCCCGCCGCGCGAGGGCGACGCCAACGGCGTCCCCGACGTGGCCTGCCGCTCCACCGGCGTCGACGCGTTCTACTGGACGCTCTCGGAGTTCTGCCAGCTGAGCCTGCTGCCGTTCGTGTTCGCCGACGGCGACGACGACCGCCAGCAGTACACGATGGTCGTCCACCAGGTCGCCGCCCGGCTGCGCAAAGAGGCCCGCCCCAAGGACAACGGGGCGGTCGCGCTCGACGGGCGGCTGCTCACCTCCTACCGCGACCTCGTCGACCTCATCTGCGAGCGCCTCGCCGACGACGAGACCCGCACCGAGTGGGCCGGGTCGGCGATCGGCCTGGGCACCGTCAACGCGTTCATCCGGCGCCTCATCGCCTCCGGGCGCGACATCGGCCGCCTCATCCGCGGCGACCTGCCGCCCCGCGGCCTCGCCCTCGCCTCCGACGCGCAGGTCACCGTGGTCGACCTGCACAACCTGCCCGACCGGGCCCAGCGCTTCGTCGTCGGCGTCGTGCTGCGCACCGAGTTCGAGCGCAAGGAGAAGGCCGGGTCGGCCCGGCCGCTCCAGTTCGTCGTCCTCGACGAGCTCAACAAGTACGCGCCGCGGGAGGGCACCAGCCCGATCAAGGACATCCTGCTCGACATCGCCGAACGCGGCCGCTCGCTGGGGGTCATCCTCATCGGCGCCCAGCAGACCGCATCCGAAGTGGAGCGGCGGATCGCCTCGAACTCGGCGATCCGCGTCGTCGGCCGGCTCGACGCCGCCGAGGCCACGCGCCCCGAGTACGGCTTCCTCACCCAGGCCCAGCGGATGCGCGTGCTCATGGCCAAGCCCGGCACCATGTTCGTGGCCCAGCCCGAACTCCCGGTGCCGCTCGTGGTGAACTTCCCGTTCCCCGCCTGGGCCACCCGCCCCGCCGAAGCCGGCTCCGCGCCCGCCACCGCGCGGCCGGGCCGCTCGATCTCAGCGACCGCCAGGGTCGACCCGTTCGACCTCGCCGGCGACGACGAAGACGACATACCGTTTTAGGAGCGCGAGCCTTGCGGATTCTGCACACTTCCGACTGGCACGTCGGCGTCACCATGAAGGGCCGATCGCGCCTGGACGAGCAGCGCGCCGTCTTCAAGCAGATCGTCGACGTCGCCAGAGACGAACAGGTCGACCTGGTCATCGTGGCCGGGGACCTGTTCGACACCGCCTCGCCCTCCAGCGAGGCCCAGAAGCTCCTGACCGCCGCGCTCTCGGCCCTGCACAAGACCGGGGCCGAAGTCGTCGTCATCGCCGGGAACCACGACAACGGCAGGGCCCTCGACGCGCTGCGCGAGTGGGCCCACGCCGCCGGCATCCACCTGCGCGGCAGCCTCGGCAAGGCCGCCGACCACCTCGTCACCGGGGCCACGCGGGACGGCGAGCGCTGGAAGATCGCGGCCCTGCCGTTCATCGCCCAGCGCCACGCCGTGCGGGCCGCCGAGCTGTTCGAACTCGGCGCGGCCGGCGCCGAGGCGAACTACGCCGACCACCTGCGCCGGCTCGTCGCCGCGCTCACGCAGGACTTCGGCGCCGACACCGTCAACCTGTTCACCGGTCACCTCACCGTCGTCGGCGGCAAAGTCGGCGGCGGCGAGCGCGAGGTCCACACCGTGGCCGACTACGCCGTGCCCGCCGCGATCTTCCCGCCCACGACCAGCTATGTCGCCCTGGGCCACCTGCACAAGGCGCAGGCCATCAACGGGCCCTGCCCGATCCGGTACTCCGGCGGGCCCCTCGCGGTCGACTTCGGCGAGGAGGACCACACGCCGAGCGTCACGATCGTCGACGCGTCCGCCGGGATCCCCGCGCGGGCGCGGACCGTCCCGCTCACGGCCGCCGTCCCGCTCCAGACCGTGCGCGGCACCCTCGCGGACCTCGCGAAGGCCAAGGTGGACGAGCGGGCGTGGCTGCGGGTGTTCGTGACCGAGCCGGCCCGCGCCGGACTGCGCGGCGAGGTCGCCGACCTGTTCCCGCGCGCCGTCCAGATCCACATCGACCCGGTGATGCGCATGGACGCCGCGACCCCGCGCCAGCGGCGGTCCGGGCGCAGCCCCGGCGAGCTGTTCACCAGCTACCTCACCGAGAACGGCCACGACGACCCGGCCGTGGCCGGGCTGTTCGCGAAGCTCTACGAAGACACCCAGACCGTCGCCGAGGAGGCCTAAGTGCGTCCTATCCGACTGGACCTCCAGGGATTCGGCTCCTACACCGGGTCCGAGACCTTCGACTTCACCGACACCGATTTCTTCGCGCTCACCGGGCCCACCGGCGCCGGGAAGTCCACCGTGCTCGACGCGATGTGCTTCGCCCTGTACGGGCGCACGCCGCGCTGGCGCGTGAACACGACGCAGAACGCCATCGCGCCCTCGGCCGTCGAGGGCCGGGTGCGGCTCGTGTTCGCCGCCGCCGGAACGAACTACGTGGCCACCAGGATCCTGCGGCGCGACCGCAACGGCAAGGTCAAGACCACCACCGCGGCGCTGGAGCAGCTGCCCGGCGGCGTGAACCCGGCCGACGACGGCGAGCTGGTCGAAGGGCTCGGCAAGGCGCTCGCCGGAAGCCCGAGCGAGGTCAGCACCGCGGCCGAGCGCGTGATCGGGCTGCCGTTCGAGCAGTTCACCAAGTGCGTGCTCCTCCCCCAGGGCGAGTTCGCGGAGTTCCTGCACGCCTCGCCCGCCGACCGGCGCAAGATCCTCGAGAACCTCCTGGGCCACAGCGTCTACCGGCGCGTCCAGCAGCTCGCCGGGGCGAAGCGGGACGCCGCGACCACGGCGATGAAGACCCTCGAAGCGCAGCTGGCGCGCGTCCCGGTGGTGTCCGACGCCGAGATCGCCGCGGCCGCCGAACGCGTCGAGCAGTTGGAGAAGCTCACCGAACCGGTGCGGGACAAGGCGACCGCGCTCGACGGGCTCGCCGCCGCGGTCGAGACCGCGCGCCGCCGCTTGAGCGAGGCCGAGTCGAACCTCGGATCGCTGACGTACATCAAGCAGCCCGAAGGGGTCGTCGACATCGCGGCCCAGATCGCGAGCGCGAACGGCGCCGTGACCGAGAAGGCCGCCGAGGTCGAGGCGACCGAGGCCGAGGACGACCGGCTCCGGACCGAACTGGACGGACTCGACCTGGCGCTCATCGAACGCCAGATCAAGGCCTGGGCCGAACTGGGCGAGACCGAGTCGAAGCTCAAGACCGGCCAGGAGCTGACCGAGGAGCTGCGCGACCAGTTCGCCGAGGCCAAGGAGCTCGAGGAGGCCGCGTCCGAAGAGGTCGAGATCCAGCACGCCTCGCTGCACAAGATCCGCATGGCCGAACTGGCCGGGACCCTCAGGGCCGGCCTGGAGGTCGGCGACGAGTGCCCGGTCTGCGACCGCCCGGTGGAGACCGTGCCCGAGCACGACCTGTCGGAGTCGATGCAGCAGGCCGAGGAGGCCTCGCGCACCGCGACGAACGAGTTCCGGGACGCGCAGGCCGCCGTGGTCGCGCTCCAGACGAAGCTGGAGAACTACGAGGAGCGGCTCACCGAGCTGCAACTGGCCCAGCGGCGGCTGAAGAAGAAGCTCGAAGACGTCCCCGAACCCGCGGCGCTGCAGGCGAAGCGGGCCTCCTCGGAGGAGGCGCGGCAGCAGCTGGCCGGGACCGGGGCGGCGCTCAAGGCCGCGCGGCGGGCCCTGCGGGAGGCCGAGAAGCGCAAGGCGGCCGTGGACGAGCGGCGGCAGCGGGCCTGGAAGGAGTTCCAGCACGCGCGCGACCAGGTGGCCGTGCTCGGCCCGCCGGCCGCCGGCGACGACCTGGCCGCGAGCTGGGCGAACCTGACCGACTGGGCCGCGGCGTCGCTGGAGCGCGCGGAGGCCGAGCGCGAGGCCGCCCGCACCGAGCTCGCGAGCCTGGACGGGCGGGCGGGGACGCTGCGGAAGGAGCTGCGGTTCGCCTTGGGCGAGTTCGACGTCGACGTGCCGCGTTCGGGCACCGGCGGGGACTACGTCGGCCGCCACGCGGCCGCGGTCGAGTCGGCGCGGGCCGCCTCGGCGCGGCTGGTGGAGACGCGGAACCAGCGCGTCGACCTCGACGCCGACACCCGCAAGTACCAGCACGAGGCGGAGATCGCGAAGGCGCTCGCGTCCCACCTGGAGGCGCGCCGGTTCATGGAGTGGCTGCTGAGCGAGGCGCTGGACGAGCTCGTGGCGGGCGCGACGCTGATGCTCAACCGGATCACCGGCGGCCAGTACGACCTGATCTACCGCGACCAGGACTTCTGGGTGGTCGACCATCACGACGCGGACATGGCGCGCCCGGCGCGGGGCCTGTCGGGCGGCGAGACGTTCGCGGCGTCGCTGTCGCTGGCGCTCGCGCTGAGCGACCAGCTCGCGAGCCTCGCGCGGCACGGGGCGTGCCTGGAGTCGATCATCCTGGACGAGGGCTTCGGGACGCTCGACCCCGAGACGCTCGACGCGGTGGCGACCACGCTGGAGGCGCTGACGCTCTCGGCCGGGCGGACCGTGGGCCTCATCACCCACGTGCCGGAGCTGGCCGAGCGGGTGCCGGTGCGGTTCCGGATCACCAAGGACGCGAAGGGCTCGCACGTGGAGAAGACCTGGAGTTAGGCCGGGCCCGGACCTGGCGCGCGAGGGACGTCCTCGGTCGCGGCGCGGACCCCCGCCGCCGACGGTCGAAGCGCCATGCGCCCGCGCTGACGGCCGGTGAGGGACCCGACTGTGCCGCAATGTACTCGCGGCCGGTTCACCGTCCGTTCAACGCGGACGCGGGAGTACTACAGGAGCATGAGCACATTGCACCTTCGCGGCAGCCGCCGCAGACTCCTCACCGGCGCCGGCACCGTGGGCGCCGGCGCGATCGCCCTCCTCACCCTCGACGCCTGCGGCGGGGGCGGCGGCGAGGGCGCCGCCGCCCAGACCGCTCCCGACGCACCCGACCTGACCGGCCTCGAATCGGCCGAGGACATCTGGCAGGCCCTCCTCGACGGCAACCGGCGCTGGGCCGACGGCGCGGCCGTCCACCCCCACACCGACGAGGACCTCCGCGAGGAGCTGGTCGAAGGCCAGGCGCCCCGCGCCGCGGTCTTCACCTGCGTCGACTCCCGCGTCGCGCCCGAACTCGTCTTCGACACCGGACTGGGCGACCTCATGGTCACCCGCACCGCCGGGAACGTCTTCGACCCCCTGGTCTCCGAGTCCGTCTCCTACGGCCCCGCCGCCCTGGAGGCCCCGCTGCTGGTCGTCCTCGGACACCAGAAATGCGGGGCCGTCACCGCCGCCCACGAGGCGCTCCTGGCCGAGGTGGAGGGCGCCGAGCCCGAGGACCACGGGTACGCGCTCCCCGAGACCGTCAACGCCCTGCGCCCGGCCTACGAGGCGGCCGCGGGCGGGCCAGGGGACCCGGTCGACGCCATGATCGAGGCGAACGTCCTGTTGACCGTGGAGGCGCTCAAGGCGCACCCGAACCTCGCCGAGCGGGTCGCCGACGGCGCGCTCACCGTGGTCGGCGCCGTCTACTCGCTCGAGACGGGCCTGGTCGCCGAGGTCTCCTGACCGCGGGGCGCGCGGGCGTCGACGCTGAGCAGTACGCTGGGCCGCAACCGTTCCGGAAAGTTGGTGCGCCTTGCAGATCACCGTCGACGCCTGGGACCCGTCCTTCGCCGACAATCCCGAGTCGCCCTCGAGCAAGAACCAGGCGATCGTGGAGCCCTCGGTCGAGCTCGATCCCGCCGACTGGCGGCCGATCGACGCGCCCGCGAACGGGCCGCGGCGGATCGTCGTGGTCGACGGCGTGCGCCGCGTCGATGCGAGGGTCGAACTCATCGACGACGGGGAGCGCTGGCCGGGCGTGTGCGTGTCCTGGGCCGCGGGAGCGGTCGCGTGCGATCTGGACGGCAGGAACTCGGCGGTCACCGAGGCGGCCGTGGAGCGCGGCCTGTTCGCCGCCGTCGACCCCGGCGCCGACTTCGGGCGCTATCCGCACCGGGAGGTCGAGTCCGCCGACCCCGCCGAGCTCATCGGCGCCGCGCAGGCGGCGATGGCCGAGCTGGAGGCGAAGGTGGCCTCCATGGTCGCGATGGACGCCGAGCTGTCGGTCCTCGACGGTCCGCTGCGCGGGCGCACCCGGCTGCCGAACTCGGTGGGCTACATCAAGAGCCATCAGCGCGCCTACCTGCCCAAGCAGCTCAACGTGGTCGTGGAGCGGCTCAAGCCGGGCCAGCGGACCCCGGTGTTCCACCTGACCTCGGGCTGGCCGCGCTACACCTGGTACCTGCGCCTGCCCGGCACGTCCTCGCGCGGCTGGGCCGGGGTCGCCCGGATCGAGGCCGCGACCGACCTCTCCGAGGAGGCCGCGATCGCCCTGGCGGACGCCACGGCGGCGTCGCTGCCGCCGCTCGGCTCGGCCGCGCACAAGGACGCGCGAGCCCCGCAGAACCTCACCCCGATCGCCGGGCTCGAACGCCGGCTCAAGCGGATGCTCGGCGACCCGCGGCTGCTCCTGCGCTCGGTGCGCGCCGCGTCCCTGGAGACCGGCGGACCGTCCTAGCGCCGCTCCCGCCGGAGAACGACGGGAGGCCCCGGCGCGATGCGCCAGGGCCTCCTCGGGTCAGCGAACTCCGGGGTCCGCGTGAAATGCAGGTCTAGTACCAGCCGTTGGACTCGCTGTGCGCCCAGGCGCCGCACGGGCTGCCGTAGCGGCCCTCGATGTACTCCAGGCCCCAGGCGATCTGGGTGGCCGGGTTGGTCTCCCAGTCGTCGCCGTTGGCGGCCATCTTGTCGCCGGGGAGCGACTGCGGGATGCCGTAGGCGCCCGAACCGGAGTTGTAGGCGGACTCGTCCCAGCCGGACTCGCGGTCCCACAGGCTCACGAGGCAGCCCACTTCGTCCATGCCCCAGCCGGCGTCGAGGGTCATGGTGCAGCCGATGGCCTTGTTGCCCGAGTACTCGGAGCAGTCGCCGGAGACCTCGACGGAGGTCCCGGAGTCGTCGGAGGAGTCCTCGACGGGCGCTTCCTCTTCCTCCTCCTCGACGGGGACCTCGGCGGCCTCGGCCTTGGCGGCGGCGGCCGTGCCGCCCTCCTTGACCGGGAGGATGCTCTCCATGGGGTCGACCTGGTCCCACTGGCGGTCGGCGTCGCCGGCGTCGGCGACGATCTCGGCCGCGAGCAGATCCTGGGCGGTGGGGTCCTCGGTGTTGATGATCGCGGCGCTGGCGCTGCTGGCGGTGCCGAAGGCGACCAGGACGGCGACGCCGGACGCGAACACCCGGGTGCGCACGACGTGCCGCAGGCCGCCGGGTCGGCGGTCGTCGGATCGGTGCCTCGCTCGGGAGGGCTTCATGCGGGTAAACATCGGGGTAACCCTAGAGACCCGCGATCGCGGAACCGTACCGCTCGGTAACGGCCCCAACACGGCACATTGCACGCCGCGAGCGAAGCCATCGGGTGACCGTCTCGTCCGATAGCGCCCCTATCGCGCGTTCCGCGGCAAAGGCCGGAAACCCGGGCGATCGGGCTCCCCCGAACGGCCCATTGACGCCCGCCGCGGCTCCCTACCTTCTTCCACTTAGGTCCACCGAGATCAACGTCACAACCGCTCGGATCGGACGCGAAAGCGGCCCCGCCGGTCGGCGGGGCCGCTGCCGTACGCCATGAACCGGCTACTCCGTGGTGGGTCCGTCGGCGGTGGGCGCCGCGGACTCCTCCGTGGTCGAGGAATCGTCGGTCGCCGCGCCCTCCGGCGGCGCCGACTCGGACGGGTCGGCCGTCGGCTCCTCGTCCTCGGGGACGCACAGCGGGTACTGGTATCCCAGGTCGACGTCCGGCTCCGCGGTCATCGCGTCGTAGGGGCCCTCGACCGTGAGGTCATCGGCCGTGGGGGTCTCGAACGGGTTCGACGGGGGCAGCGAGCACAGGGTCGGATCGCCGATGTAGAGCGGATTGCCGTACTCGTCGAGGAGGTACACCCCGGTGAGGAGTTCGCCGTCCGCGCTGTACGGGTAGACGTCCTCGGGTCCGTAATACCCGTACTCGTCGACGAAGGCGCCGTCGTCCACATAGTCGTAGCCGATGTAGGTGGACCCCAGGGCGCTCGCGGCGGCGACCCAGAGCAGGGCCAGCCCGCCGAGGTTCAGCGCCCACCGGCCGGCGGGGCGCCACGCGGTCGAGCGGGTCCCCAGTCGCACGGAGCACCAGATGAGCACGAGCGAGAGCACCGCGAGCCAGAAGAGGGTCACCGCCGAGAACAAGTAGGCGCCCAGCAGCGAGTTGCCGACGTACACCGCGACGACGCCCGCGCCCGCGAGGCCTCGCAGGACCCACCATGCGGGCCGCAGGGACTTCCAGAACTCCAGGAACGGTCCCGCGCCCGCACTGACGGTGTACCGGTCGGCGAGACCGCCCACCCGGGCCAGCGCGGCGGTGACCTTCTCCCGCGCCGGTGCGTTCCCTTGCGCCGCATCGATCTCGGCGGCCTCGCGCAGTTCGCTGGCGTAAGCCTCGGGGGACCCGAGGCGTTCGGCGAGGGTCGCGCCCGGCTCGAGGTCGGCCGCCACTTCGGTCAGGTGCGTCTCGAGGTCGGCGAGGAGGTCCTCGCGAACGGGTGCGGGGAGGTCGGCGAGGTGTCGCCGGACCGCGGACTCGTAGTCCGCGACCTCGTCGGCCCGGGGTGTGTCGGTCATTGGTCTGCCCTTCTTGAAAACCGTGGATGCCGGCCGGCGTCAGCGGGCCAGGCCGGTGAAATACGCGATGGCCAGGAAGACGCACCAGGCGCCCGCGGCTATCAGGACGGCGGTGATGAGTCCGTGCAGAGCCCACCAGCCCGGTCGGAGGGTCGCGGCGATCGCGGCGGCGCGGCCGGTCCACTCGCCGCGGTACAGGCGCGCGGCGAGTCCGGCGCGTCGCAGCTCGACGGTGTCGCGCAGCCGCGTGGCGCAGTGCTCGGCGCTGCCGAGCCGCAGGTCCGGGGATTCGCCCGGGGCGAGCGCGGCGGCGGCCTCGGCGAGGCGGGCCCGGAGGTCGGCGCGGACGTGGTCGGGCAGGTCGGCGAGGTGGCGCTCGACGGAGGCCTGGTAGGCCGCGATGGGATGGGGGGTCATCGTGGTCATGGCGGGTTCCTTACTCGGGGGTCCCGGGCCGGGGGGTGTCGAACAGGGCCTGCATCTTGTCGCTCACGTCGACCCAGGCGTCCTGCATCTGGCGGAGGTACTTCGTGCCGGGCTCGGTGAGCGCGTAGTACTTGCGGTGCGGTCCGGCGTCGCTCGGCTGCACGTAGGTGGACAGGTATCCGGCCCGGTAGAGGCGGCGGAGCGTGCCGTAGACCGAGGCGTCGCCGAGCTCGTCGAACCCGGCCGCGCGGAGGCGGTGCAGGATCTCGTAGCCGTAGCCGTCCGCGGTCTCCAGGACCCGCAGCACGATGATGTCGAGCAGGCCCTTGAGCAGTTGCGATCTATCCACGCCTTCCACAGTACCATGCAATGCACAGTACTGCGTTACGGCAAGTCCCTGGAGACGGCGACGGCCCCGCCTCGCGGCGGGGCCGTTCCTCGTTGCGGCGCTTTAGAAGGTCGCGAGCGCGGCGCGCAGGCGCGCCAGGCTCACGTCCCTGCCGAGCAGCTCCATCGACTCGTACAGCGGCGGCGAGACGGTCTTGCCGCTGATCGCCACGCGGACGGGGCCGAACGCCTTGCGGGGCTTGAGGCCCATGCCGTCCACGAGGGCGCCCCGCAGGGCCTCCTCGATGGCCGCGGTGGTCCACTCGACGCCGTCGAGGGCCGCGATCGACGCGTTCAGGACGTCCGCCGCGTCGTCCTTGAAGGTCTTCTTCGCACTGTCCTCGTCGATCGCGACCTCGGTGCCGCAGAACAGGAAGCGGAGCATCTCCACCGCCTGCGAGAGCGTCGTGCACCGCTCCTGCACCAGCGGGACCGCGACCTGGAGGACGTGCGCCTCCTCGGGGGTCGGCTCGGCGCCGACCAGGCCGGCCTCGGCCAGGCGCGGGAGCAGCATGCCGGTCAGCTCGGCCGGGTCGACGCCGCGGAAGTGGTCGGCGCAGATCGCGTCGAACTTCTTCTCGTCGAACCTCGCCGGGTTCGACTTCACGTCGTGCAGGTCGAAGGCCGCCAGGAACTCCGCGACGGTGAACACGTCGCGGTCGCCCGAGATCGACCAGCCGAGGGTCGCCACGTAGTTGAGCACGCCCTCGGGCAGGTACCCGGCCTCCTTGTACTGCAAGAGGTTCGAGCGCGGGTCGCGCTTGGACATCTTCTTGCCCCGCTCGTCCACGATGAGCGGCAGGTGCGCGTACTCGGGCACGCCGTCGGCGAGGCCGAGGTCGACCAGCGCGCGCCACATGACGATCTGGCGCGGCGTCGAGGGCATGAGGTCCTCGCCGCGGGTCACCATGTTGACCTTCATGAGCGCGTCGTCGACCGGGTTGGTCAGGGTGTACAGCGGCGAGCCGTCGGCGCGGGCGATCACGTAGTCGGGCACGGTCCCCGCGGGCGTGGTCACCTCGCCGCGCACCGCGTCCTGGAACGCGATGTCCTCGTTCGGCATCCGCATCCGGTAGACCGGCTTGCGGCCCTCGGCGCGGAAGGCGGCCTTCTGCTCCTCGGTGAGGTCGCGGTCGAAGTTGTCGTAGCCGAGCTTCGGGTCGCGGTTCGCGGCCTTGTGGCGGGCCTCGACCTCCTCGTTCGTGGAGAAGGCCTCGTAGGCGTAGCCGCCTTCGAGCAGGCGCTCGATGACGTCGGCGTAGACGTCGAGGCGCTGCGACTGCCGGTAGGGCGCGTAGGGCCCGCCGATGTCGGGGCCCTCGTCCCAGGTCATGCCCAGCCACGAGAGCGCCTCGAGCAGCTGCAGGTAGGACTCCTCGGTGTCGCGCGCCGCGTCGGTGTCCTCGATGCGGAACACGAACTCGCCGCCCTTGGCCCGGGCGTAGCCCCAGGAGAACAGGCAGGTGCGCACCAGGCCCACGTGCGGCGTCCCGGTGGGGCTGGGGCAGAAGCGCGTGCGGACTTTACTCACTGGGAACCACCTTGTTGGAGAGCGTGCCGATGCCGGCGACGGAGACCGCGACGGTCTCGCCGGCCTGGAGCGGCCCGACGCCGGCGGGCGTGCCGGTGAGAACCACGTCGCCCGGCAGCAGCGTCATGATCTGGGAGACGTAGGCGACGAGCGCGGGCGGGTCGAAGACCATGTCCTTGGTCGAGCCGAGCTGGCGGACCTCGCCGCCCACCTCGCAGCGGATCTCGGTGTTGGCGATGTCGGCGCCGTTCTCGAGCGGGTCGGTCTCGATCCAGGGCCCGAGCGGGCAGAACGAGTCGAAGCCCTTGGCGCGCGTGAACTGCACGTCCTGCTGCTGGAGGTCGCGGGCGGTCACGTCGTTGGCGCAGGTGTAGCCGAAGATCGAGCCCTTCGCGGCCTCGCGGTCGAGGCCGCGGGCGCCGGGCAGGCCGATGACGACGGCGAGCTCGGCCTCGTGCTCGACCTGGTCGGAGACGGCCGGGAGCCGGATGTGCTCGCCGGGGCCGATGACCGAGGTGGAGGGCTTGAGGAAGATCAAGGGCTCCTTGGGGACCTCGTTGCCCAGTTCGGCGGCGTGCTCGGCGTAGTTGCGCCCCACGCAGACCACTTTGGACGGGAGGATGGGCGCGAGGAGGCGCACGTCCTCCAGCGCCCAGCGCTGGCCGCTGAGTTTGATCTGCGCGAAGGGGTGGCCCTCGATCTCGGCGGCGGTGGCCCCCGGGCCCTCCCCTTCGAGGATGGCGAACGACATGCCGGTCGGTTGAGCGATCCGCGCGATCCGCACAGTCGGCCCCTCTCTGAGACTGGTTCGAAACCTTGCGGGCCCAGCTTAGTTCGGGGTCGGGCGGGATCGGACGCACACCGGACGCGGAGCGTTCCGGTCACTGCGCCGGTCGGGCTACCTCAGGAGGAGGAACAGCACGACGATGACGAGGGTGCCGATCAGGGCGCCGACGACGACGCCCATGCCCAGGCGCCGGACCTTCCCGAACATGCCGATGAAGAAGCCGAGCACGCAGGTCAGCGGCGCGGCGACGAGGAGCGAGAGGGCGGTGGCGCCGAGGCGGACCTTGACGGTCTCGCCGATGTCGCCGACGAGGACGAAGCCGAGCGCGACGGCGAGGACCACGAGGATCACCAGGCCGAGGAAGAAGCCGGAGCCGAAGCGGCGCCGTCCGTACACGGCCGAATCCGCGGCACGGGCGGCCGCGCGGGCGCGATCGGTCTTGTAGGAAGTCACCTTTCAACTGTAGTACGGCTCGGCCAGGTCCTGGGTGACGGCGTTCGCGGCGTTGCGGTGCCGCGTCGCCCCCGACGCGGTCCGTTGTGGATTCGGCCCCGTGTGTCGGCCCGCACCCCCGGTTCGGGTGACGCGCCGTCCCGAATGCCCGGCGAGTCGCCAGGCGCGTGCAAGACTGCCGTATGCGCCGAATGATCACACTTTTCGTATTGCTCGGGGCCGTCTTCCTCACCCAGACGCCTGCCGGAGCGATCGACTCGAGCCTGCCGCAGGCCACCGCGTCGTTCAACGACCAGGTGTACAAGGTGGCCTACGACGGCGACATCGTCTACTCGGGCGGGATCTTCACCCGCGCCCGCAACACCGACGGGAAGTTCTCCGACCGCACCTACCTCGCGGCGGTCAATTCCAAGACCGGCGCGCTCCTGCCGTTCGCGCCCGTCCTGGACGGTCCGGTCCACGAGGTCAAGACCGCCGGCGGCTACCTGTACATCGCCGGGAAGTTCACGCAGGTCGACGGGGTGGCCCGCTCGCGCGTGGCCCGCTTCGACCTCGACACCGGGAAGCTCGACACCGCCTGGCAGGCCAAGCCGTCGGCCACGGTCTACTCGATCGAGCCGGTCGGCTCCACGGTCTACCTGGGCGGCACGTTCACCACGGTGGGCGGGTTCGCGCAGCCGCGCCTGGCGGCCGTGAGCGCCACCGACGGCAAGCCGGTCACCGGCTTCACGCCGCAGGTCGGCGAGGGAGCCGTGCGCGACCTCCAGTCCGGCCACGGCCGCCTGTACGTCGCCGGGGCCTTCAGCCTCCTGGGCGGCGACAAGAAGTACGGGAAGCTCGGCGCGGTGCATCCGACGTCGGGCGCGGTCGACACGGCGTTCGTCTCCAAGGTGTACGTGCTCACCCGGGAGGTCGTGGTCGCGGGCGACCGGGTCTTCGCGGCGCTCGACGGGCGCGGCGGCGAGATCCGCGCGTTCAAGACCTCGGGCGAGACCCTGTGGTACCAGGCCGTCGACGGCGGCATGCAGACCGTCGAGGTGTGGGGGAACTCCGTCATCGGCGGCGGCCACTTCGACAAGGCCTGCGTCACCAACCACGCCGGCCCGCTGGGCCAGTGCGTGGACGGCGTCAAGGCCGAGCGCGGCAAGCTCCTGGCCGTCGACATGAACGGGCAGCTCCTGGACTGGAATCCGGGCGCGAACGGCGTGGTCGGCGCGTGGGACGCCACGGCGAACCCGTCGGGCGCGAACCTGGCCGTCGGCGGGTCGTTCACGACCTTCGGCGGCGGCACGACCGAGCAGAAGCGCCTCGCCGTCTTCGACTGACCCGCAGCGTGAAAGGGCCCGTCCGTCTCGGTGGTTCGAGTCGGACGGGCCCTTCTTTCCACCCTCCCGCGCGATCGGCGCGGGCCGGGCTGCGGCGCGGCCTCGTGGGCCGGCCCCGTTCGGTGTCGCTTGTGGCGTGTCGGTGGGAGGGACGTCTCAGCGGCGGTTGAGGCCGTAGGCGAGGCCGTCGGACAGGGCGTTCCAGGAGGCCTCGATGAGGTTGGGGGCCACCCCGACGGTGGTCCACTCGGACTCGCCGTCGCTCATGGAGACCAGGACGCGGGTGACCGCGTCGGTGCCGGTCGAGCCGGCGAGGATGCGGACCTTGAAGTCGGAGAGCGTGAGCTCGGCCAGGCGCGGGTGGCGCGCGGCCAGGGCGCCGCGCAGCGCGGCGTCGAGGGCGTTGACCGGCCCGTTGCCCTGGGCGGTGGCGATGACGCGCTCGCCGTCCACGTCGAGCCGCACGGTGGCCTCGGCCACCGTGGTGCCGTTGGGGTCGTGGTCGACGATGACGCGGTAGGTCTCCAGGGCGAAGGGCCGGGGCAGGCCGCCTTCGACCTCGTCGCGGACCAGCAGCTCGAAGGACGCGTCGGCGGCCTCGAAGGACCAGCCCTTGGATTCGAGCTCCTTGACGCGGCCGGTGATCCGGTCGAGGGCGCCCTTGTCGCCGGAGAGGTCGATGCCCAGTTCGCGGCCCTTGAGCTCGACGGAGGCGCGCCCGGCCATCTCGGTGACGAGGATGCGCATGTCGTTGCCGACGACCACGGGGTCGACGTGGTTGTACAGCGCCGGGTCGGCCTTGATCGCGGAGGCGTGGATGCCGGCCTTGTGCGCGAACGCGGCGTGGCCGGTGTAGGGGGCGTGCTCGTCGGGGGTCATGTTCGCGATCTCGGCGATGGCGTGGGAGATGCGGGTGAGCTTCCCCAGGCCGCCGTCGGGCAGGACCTTGCGGCCGAGCTTGGTCTCCAGGTTCGCGATGACGCTGAACAGGTTCGCGTTGCCGGGGCGCTCGCCGTAGCCGTTCGCGGTGCCCTGGACGTGCATGACCCCGGCCTGTACGGCGGCGAGGGTGTTGGCGACGGCGCAGCCGGTGTCGTTCTGGGCGTGCATGCCGAGGCGGACGCGCTCGGCGGGGAGGACGGCCTCCAGGCGGCGGCGCAGCTCGGTGACGGCCTCGGTGATGTCCGAGGGGATCCGCCCGCCGTTGGTGTCGCACAGGACGACCGCTTCGGCGCCGGCTTCGAGGGCGGTCCGGACGACGAGGGTCGCGTACTCGGGGTCGCTGCGGAAGCCGTCGAAGAAGTGCTCGCAGTCGATGAAGACCTGGCGGTCGTGCTCGCGCCCGGTGCGCACCGAGTCGCCGATCATCGCGAGGTTCTCTTCGGCGGTGGTGCGCAGGGCCTGCTCGACGTGGCGCATGTCGGACTTGGCGACCAGGCACAGGACGGGGGCGCGCGAGTCGAGGAGGGCGCCGAAGCCCGGGTCCTCGGCGGCGCTCGATCCGGCCCGGCGGGTCATGCCGAAGGCGACGAGCTTGGCGTGCTTGAAGTTCAGCTCCTCGGCCGCGCGGGAGAAGAACTCGGTGTCCGAGGGGATCGCGCCGGGCCAGCCGCCCTCGATGTAGTCGACGCCGAGGTCGTCGAGGAGTTCGGCGACGGCGAGCTTGTCGGCGACGGAGTAGCGCAGGCCCTCCATCTGCGCGCCGTCGCGGAGCGTGGTGTCGAAGACGTGGAAGTCCCCGCCACGATGGTCATCCGAGCCGCCGGCTTGCGGGTCTGATTGCGTCACTTGGTGCTCCAGGTTCTGTATGTCATCGGCGCCGCCGCTGCGCAGCCGACCTGAACGTTCGTTCGCCCTGAACGAAAAAGACCCCCTGCGGGCGCAGGAGGTCTGGCGTTCGGCGGCGGCATCTATCGAAGGTGCTCCGCGGAACGCCCGCAGCTAATCATGAGCTGGAAGGTCACGAATCGAAGTATGCCACCGGCCATGGGGGCGAGCCAGAATTTCCCGCATCGTGGGATTCAGTGTGTCGCGTTGAGGAGTCGGCCGGTGGCGCAGCAGGATCGGCTACCAGTGCCCGCGCAGGGCCCGGCGGCGCTGCCGCCACAGGACGAGCGCGGTGCCGCCCGCGAGGGCGATCGCGCCGGCCCCCACGGCCGCGCCGACCGCGGCCCCGGTCTGCGGCAGTTGCGGTGCGGGAGCGGGAGACTCCTGCGAGGGCGCCTCCGAGGGCGACGCGGAGTCGGAGGGGGTCTCGCTCGGCGGGCTCGAGGGCGGGACGTCGGGCCCGGCCGCGAACAGCCACTCGTGGGAGTGCCTGCTCTCGGACACGTCGAGGGCGAAGACCTCGGCGCCTCCGGTGGGGACGCCGCTGTGCTCTTCCCTTGCGGGCGCGCCGGTCTCGGAGGCCGCCTCCTCGCCGGCCTCGTCGTGCTCGAGCCCCATCAGGTAGCCCTCGGGCGTGGCGAAGCGGTAGTCCGCGTTGGCGGGGACGGTGTCGTAGACGACCGACCAGGGTTCGGCGTCGGCGCAGTCGACCAGGTCGAGGCGCGCGTGCACGCCGTCCGACAGGCCTCCGGCGTCCAGGCACTCGCCGCTCTCGTGGTGGACGAGCCGGTACTCCCCGAGCGGCGTCAGCGCCTCCTCCGCGACCGGCTCCAGGACCCACAGGGAGCCCTCCTCGCCCAGATGGGCGCCCCGGTCCTCGTCCCAGGCCAGCGGGAACTGCGGAAAGTCCTTGAGGTGGATGAGCACCGGACCGGACGGGATCTCCTGGGCCGAGGCGGGCGCGGAGGAGAGGACGACGGCGGCCGCCGCGACGGCAGGGAGCAAAAGGAACTTCACAGCCGAATTAGATCAAATGAGACATGCTCGGGTCATCGGCCCGCGCATCGGGCGCTCAAGCGGTGGCGTCGCGCCGGGGGTCGATGCGGCCGTGGATCTCGCTCGCGGCGTCCCCGGCCGCGCGGAGGCGGTCGGCGGCGTCGGTGAGCAGGTCCATGGTCTCGTCGGCTCGGTGGTCGGTCAGGGCCTGCTGCAGCCCGATCGACCCGGCCAGGCACTCCCCCGCCGCGCTGACCATGTCCTCGTAGGCGGCCACGCCGGCCTCCAGGCGGGCGACCATGCGCGCGAGGTTCGCCTCCATCCCCGCGTGCCTGGTCTCGGGCGCGACGGCCATGGCCTGCTCGACGTCCTTGACGCCCAGTGCGAGCCGGTACAGGTCCTGCCCGGCCTGCGCGGCCCCGGCGAGGATCGCGACCGCCTCGGGATGGCCGTCGAGGCGCTGCGCCATCTGCTCGGCGGCGATCGAGGCCTGCTCCAGCCGCTCGTACGGGCGCAGGGCCCGGCTGCGGCGGAACTGGGCCTTGATGCGGCCGCGGCGGATCGCCTCGGCGGTCTCGCCGAACAGGCCCCGGGCCTCTTTGGACAGCCTCGCGGGGCCGTGGATCTCGAGCGAATCGCGTTCGGACGCGGGCAGGGCCCGGGCCAGGCGGCGGTAGTCGAGCCAGCGCACCACGGCCATGGCGCTGGAGAAGCCGGCGACGGTGATCCAGACGCCGTCGATCCCGCTGGGCCCCAGGTACGGCGTGAAGAACGCGCCGCCGGCGACCGAGCCGCCGGCGACGGTGGTCCAGAACTTCGCCGAGGACAGACGGGCCCGCAGGCGCTTGAATGCGCGCTTGCGGGCCTTGGCGTCCACGGAAGGGGCTCCTCTTGACTAGCTGTTGGTCTTGTCGGCGGCCTTGTCCGGCTCCGCGGTGCCCTCGTCGTTGCCGAGGGAGGCGCGGATGTCGGCGAGGCGGGCGTTCGTGGCCGACTCCTTGGACTCGATCGCGGGACCGGCCTTGGGGCCCGAGAGCTGGTCGCCCTCGAGCGAGGCGCGGATCTGCTCCAGGCGGGAGACGCCGGCCATGTCGCGCGTGGCCCGGTTGACTTCCAGGAGGCGTCCCTCGACCGAGTTGGAGGCGAGTTCGGCGCGGCCCATCGCGTTGGAGTAGCGGCCCTCGATCTTGTCGCGGATCTCGTCGAAGTTCGGCACGTTGCCGGGGGCGGCGGTCTGCGACATCGACTCGAGCGAGGAGGCGATCGTCTCCTGCATCTTGGCCTGCTCCAGCTGCCCGAGGAGCTTGGTGCGCTCCTGGAGCTTCTGCTGCAGGATCATCTGGTTGTTCTCGACGGCCTTCTTGGCCTGGTCGGCGGCGGTGAGCGCCTGGTCGTGCATCACCTTCATGTCCTCGAGGGACTGCTCGGTGGAGACCAGCTGCCCGGCGAGGATCTCAGCGGTGGACTCGAACTGCTGCGCCTTCGCCTCGTCGCCGTCGGCGCGGGCCTTGTCCGAGAGCACGAGCGCCTGGCGCGCCTGCGCCTGGAGCCGCTCGACCTCGGACATCGATCGATTCAGCTTCATCTCCAGCTGGCGCTGATTGCCGATCACCGAGGCGGCCTGGCCCACCAGCGCCTGGTGCTGCTTCTGCGCTTCCTCGATCGCCTGCTGGATCTGGATCTTGGGGTCGGCGTGCTCGTCGATCTTCGCACCGAAGAGCGCCATCATGTATTTCCAGCCCTTGACGAACGGATTGGCCATTATCGGGGTCCTTCCGGTGGAGCCTTGGCGAAGCTCGCGAGCCATAGATTAGCAATGCAACGCCGACCTGCCTCTAGTGTCGGACATGGGCGCCACCTCTGCGGGACACGGTGACGCCTCAATCGCAAAACTACATCATCGGTCGCGTTCAGGCTGCCGCGCGGACCACCGAATCGGTCACCTCGCCCCGGCGGTGCCGAGAACGGACCTGCGCGATGGAAGCGGGCGACGACGGCGACGTGTGACGGCGGCGGCGCTGGGACTCCTCGGCGAGGTCCTTCTCACGCGGCAGCAGCATCGCGACCTGGCGGCTCTGCGCGTCGCGGCCCGAGGACGCGGCCTCGCCGCGCTCGTGGGAGGCGACTTCGCGCGAGACCTCGGCGAGGACCTCGGACAGGCGCACCTGGAGGGCGCCGCACACCGAGGCCAGGAGTTCGCTCGACGGCTCCTTGTGGCCGCGTTCGATCTCGGAGAGGTAGCCCAGGCTCACGTTGGCCTGCTTCGAGACGTCGCGCAGCGTCCGCTTCTGGGCGCGGCGGCGGCGCCGCAGGGTCTCTCCCAGCAGTTCCCGCAACAACACCATGAGACTCTCCTCCGCGCCGCAATAGCTCAAGTGAGCGTAAGTGGGTCCTGCAAGCCTAGCTCGTTCGCTTCGGCCCGCTCTCCCTCGATTTGAATGCTTTCCAGAGGTAATCCATTCCCGTCAGCACTGTGAGGATCAGCGCGGCGCCCATCAGCCACAGGCCCACGCCGTCGAGCGGGGGCGGCCACGGGAACAGGTACCAGGACACCGCCGTGATCTGCAGCACCGTCTTGAGCTTGCCGCCGCGGTCGGCCGACATCACCACGCGGCGCACGACCGTCATGCGCCACACCGTGATCCCCAGTTCCCTCACCAGGATGACCACGGTGATCCACCAGGGGAGGTCGCCGTAGTAGCTCAGGAGCACCAGCGCCGTCCCGATGAGCGCCTTGTCGGCGATCGGGTCGGCGAGCTTGCCGAAGTCGGTGACGAGGTTGCGCGAGCGCGCCAGCCAGCCGTCGACGAAGTCGGTCGCCGAGATGAACACGAACAGCACGCACGCGGCGATCCGCCAGCCCGAGTGCTCCATGCCCGACAGGGCCACGAACACCGCGAAGACCGGCACCAGGAAGATCCGGGCCACCGTCACCACGTTCGCGATGTTCCACGGTGAGACCGGCTCCTCCTGAGT
Source organism: Glycomyces harbinensis (assembly GCF_900101745.1). Lineage (GTDB taxonomy): Bacteria > Actinomycetota > Actinomycetes > Mycobacteriales > Micromonosporaceae > Glycomyces > Glycomyces harbinensis. The sequence continues at coordinate 448,011 of NZ_FNAD01000002.1, forward strand.
GGTCACCAGGCCTCCTCGACGATCTCCGCGACCAGGTCCACGCCGTGGGAGTCCACGACCTTCGCGGTCACGAAGTCGCCGACCTCGAGGCCGTCGACCTCGCCGACGAGCGCGATCGTCCCGTCGACCTCGGGCGCCTGGTGGGCGCCGCGCCCGTCCACGCCGTCGTCTTCGACGGCCTCGACGAGGACCAGCATGGTCTCGCCGACGCGCTCGGCGGCGCGCTGGCTGACCAGCTCGTCGACGAGCATGGACACGCGGGTGTGGCGGTCGGCGACGACGTCCTCGTCGACGTGGCCGTCGAGGTCGACCGCTTCGGTGCCGTCCTCGTCGGAGTAGGCGAAGACGCCGGTGGAGTCGAGGCGGGCCTCTTCGAGGAAGCCCATGAGCTCCTCGACGTCCTCCTCGGTCTCGCCGGGGAAGCCCACGATGACGTTGGTGCGGGCGCCGGCGAGCGGGTCGACGTCGCGGATCTGCTTGAGCACGGCCAGGAAGTTCTCGGTGGAGCCGAAGCGGCGCATCCGGCGCAGGACCTTCGCGGAGGAGTGCTGGAACGACAGGTCGAAGTACGGCACGACCTTCTCGGTGCGCTGCATCGCCTCGATGAGGCTCGGGCGCAGCTCGGCGGGCTGCAGGTAGGAGAGGCGGATCCACTCGATGCCGTCGATCGCGGACATGCCCTCCAGCAGGTGCTCGAGCGCCTGGGAGTCGGCGAGGTCCTTGCCGTAGGAGGTGGTGTTCTCCGAGACGAGGTTGAGTTCCTTGACGCCTTCGGAGGCGAGCCAGGCGGCCTCGGCGAGGATCTCCTCGGGGGTGCGGGAGACGAACGAGCCGCGGAAGGACGGGATCGCGCAGAAGGTGCAGCGCCGGTCGCAGCCGGAGGCGAGCTTGAGGTTCGCGACGGGCCCGTCGCTGAGGCGCTTGCGGACCACCGCGAGGTGCTGCGGGGCGCCGGCGGCGAGCGCGGCGCCGTCGGCCTGGGCGGCGCGCGAGTGGCCGGGGACGACCGCGGCGGCGCTCTGGCGCGCGGCCGGGGCCAGCGGCAGGAGCTTGCGGCGGTCCGAGGGCTGGTGGGACTCGATGGTGCGCCCGGCGAGGATGTCGTCGAGGCGGGCGGCCATGTCCGGGTAGTGGTCGAAGCCGAGCACGGCGTCGGCCTCGGGGAGGCTGTCGGCGAGTTCGCGGCCGTAGCGCTCGGCCATGCAGCCGGTGGCGACGACCTTCGCGCCCGTCGCGGAGGCGTCCATGAGGACGTCGATGGACTCGGTCTTGGCCTGCTCGATGAAACCGCAGGTGTTGACCATGACGACGTCGGCGTTCTCGCCGTCGTCGCTGAGGGTCCAGCCTCCGGCGGCCAGGCGCGCGGCCAACTCCTCGGAGTCGGTCTCGTTGCGGGCGCAGCCGAGCGTCAGGAGCGCGACGCTCTTGCCGGCGGGCGCGGCGTCGCCGTCGGATGCGGTCGGGGCCTGGGAACGGGTCGAATGAGCTGGAGACACCAGGAAAGCGTACCTACCGGCGCCCCGGATGCGCCCGCGCGGCGGGCAGGGCCACACTCCGGACTGTCGGTACAGTGGCGGACCTTACGTCCCGGCCCGGCCGGCTCGTCCGCTCCGGGCGGCGCGGACGGCCCGGCTGGGGCGATTGCGCCGAATGCGACGCGGACAATCCGGGCCATTCATGTGCCGTCTGCGCAGGGACAACATCGGTTCACAACCCATTGCGGCCATACCTTAGGCTTGTTCCATGTCCCCCAAAGACATCGCCCCCGCCAGCCCCAACGCCGCCCGACGCACCGCCTTCGCGGTGCTCGCGGCCGCCGCCGCGCTGTCCGTGTCCGCCTGCGGCGAAGCCCCGACCGGCACCCTCCACACCCGTGCCGGCTACACGGTCACCAGCGACGAAGTGCCCGTCTCGGTCTGCCCGGCCGAAGGCGAGCACCGGTTCGCCGGCGACGAAGGCCTGCTCGTCGGCGCGCACTTCGCGCTGCGGGTCGAGTGCGTGGCCTCGTTCGCCGAGATCCCCGCGGACTTCCAGCTCGAGTACGTCCTCGGCGAGAACGTCCAGCTGTACTCCCCCGAGCCCGGCTACGAGTTCACCCTCGTCCAGTTCGCGCCCGACCCCGGCAAGGCCCCTCCGTTCACCGTCAACGACGGCGGGGACCTCTCGGCGACCCTGAAGGTCGGCGACGAGGAGTGGGACTTCAACGGCGCGGTGCCCGCGCCCGGCGCGGTCTACCTCACCGTCGCGAAGAAGGACGCCCCGATCTCGCTGGAGGTCGTGGACGCCGAGCGGACCCAGACGATCGACATGCGCGAGCGCACGCGCACGGGACTGATCGAGGCGCTCTACAACGGGTCCACGAACATCGTGAACACCGACGTGGTCGAGAACTCCGTCGACGGCTACACCTCCACCGGCAGCTACGAGTACTGGTTCGACGACTGGCAGTACTCCACGCAGTTCACCGTCACCCGCGAGGTCTTCGAGCCCGACACGGGCTGGGTCGCCGAACCCGACCGCGCCCGCCTGGGCATCACGTTCGGCTGGCTCCACTCCGGCAGCGGCCTCGAATGGTCCATCGACCCCGAAGAGGCCCTGAAGGTCTCCGGGCCCGAGGGGGCGCTGACGGCGACCGCGGTCGACCACGTCGACGAGGACTGGAGCGACGGCATCTGGCGGACCTACACCCTCCAGTACGACGTGCCCGCCTCGGCGCTCGCGTTCGAGCTGAAGTTCCACCCCGAGGGCCCGGTCCAGTGGCCCGAGGAGGACATCTCGCTGCCGATCACCGGCGACAAGACCCACGACATCAGCGTCAGCTTCGAATAGGCGCACGGAAGAGGGCCGGTCCGACACGGACCGGCCCTCTTCCGTGCGCTCATTCGCCCCTGATGGAGGCGAGCACGCCGTCGAGGTCGCTGGGCTGCACCAGCACGTCGCGGGCCTTGGTGCCCTCGGAGGGGCCGACGACGCCGCGGGTCTCCATGAGGTCCATGAGCCGCCCGGCCTTGGCGAAGCCGACGCGCAGCTTGCGCTGGAGCATCGACGTCGAACCGAACTGGGTGGTGACCACCTGCTCGACGGCCTTGCACAGCAGGTCGAGGTCGTCGCCGATCTCCGGGTCGATCTCGCGGGTCGGCCCGTCCCCGGCGGTGACCTCTTCGAGGTACTGCGGCTCCATCTGCGACTTGACGTGCTCGACGATCGCGTCGATCTCGTCGTCGGCGACCCACGCGCCCTGGATGCGCTCGGGCTTGGAGGCGCCCATCGGCAGGAACAGGCCGTCGCCGCGGCCCACGAGCTTCTCGGCGCCGGGCTGGTCGAGGATGACCCGCGAGTCGGAGAGCGAGGACGTCGAGAACGCCAGCCGCGAGGGCACGTTCGCCTTGATGAGGCCGGTGACGACGTCGACCGAGGGCCGCTGCGTGGCGAGCACCAGGTGGATCCCGGCGGCGCGCGCGAGCTGGGTGATGCGCACGACCGACTCCTCGACGTCGCGGGCGGCGACCATCATGAGGTCGGCGAGCTCGTCCACGATCACCAGCAGGTACGGGTGCGGGCGCAGCTCGCGGCCCGAGGCGGGGTCGGTCTTGAGCTGGCCGGAGCGGACCTTGCGGTTGAAGTCGTCCACGTGCCGCACCCCGGCGCGGGCGAGGTCCTCGTAGCGCATGTCCATCTCCTTGACGACCCACTGGAGGGCGTCGGAGGCCTTCTTCGGGTTGGTCACGATGGGGTGCACCAGGTGCGGGACGCCCTCGTAGTTCGACAGTTCGACCCGCTTGGGGTCGATGAGCAGCAGGCGCACCTGCTCGGGCGTGGCGCGGACCAGGATCGACGCGAGCAGGCTGTTGATGCACGAGGACTTGCCGCTGCCGGTGGCCCCGGCGATGAGCAGGTGCGGGGTCTTGGTCAGGTTGGTGAGGATGTAGCCGCCCTCGACGTCCTTGCCCAGGGCCACGATCATCGGATGGTCGTCCGATTCGGCGGTCTTGGAGCGCAGGACGTCGCCCAGGGCGACGTCGTCGCGGTCGGTGTTCGGGATCTCGACGCCCACCGCGCTCTTGCCCGGGATCGGGTTGATGATGCGGATGTCGGAGCTCTTGACCGCGTACGCGATGTTCTTGGACAGCTGGATGATCCGCTCGACCTTGACGGCCGGGCCGAGCTCGACCTCGTAGCGGGTCACGGTGGGGCCGCGCGTGAAGCCGGTGACCGCCGCGTCCACTTGGAACTGCGCGAAGACCTCCTGCAGCGCGGCGATGACCACCTCGTTGGCCTTGGAGCGCTTCTTCGCGGCCGGGCCGGTCGGGAGGAGGCTCATCGACGGCAGCCGGTAGTCGCCGTCCACCACGGCCGTGCCCCCCTCGGAGAGGGTCGGCTGCTCGATCCGCTTGGGCGGCGGCGAGTGCTTCGGCGGTTCGCGGACGGGCTCGGGCTCGGCGAGCGGCGTCGAGTCGCGGGCCGACACGTGCTCCGAGTTCAGCTCGGGCACCTCTTCGGGCGTCAGGCGCGGCAGCACCGTGGTGGCGCGGTGGACCCGGCGGGCCTCCTCCTCCTTGAGGCGCTTGGCCTCGCGGCTCTCGGCGCGCGTCATCCGCTCCTCGGGCTCGCCGTCGTCGTCATAGGTCTCGACCCTGCCGGTCGCGAGGTCCCACAGGTGGCCGAGCTTGGCGGGCACCTGGTTGATCGGCGTCGCGGTCGCGACGAGGACCCCGAACAGGAGCAGGAGCACCAGGAGCGGGAAGGCGACGTAGGCGGAGACGCCCGCGGCGACCGCGCCGCCGACGATCCAGCCGATCTGCCCGCCCGCGGCCATCCGCTCGCCCATGTCGGAGGGCAGGCCCGAGATCAGGTGCAGCAGGCCGAGGCTGGAGAGCCAGATCGCGCCCCAGCCGACGAGCGCGCGCCCGTGCGCCTCTTCGGGCGGGCGCTGGCGCATCACCCGCAGGCCCCACAGGACCAGGAGGACGGGGAGCGCGCGGGTCGCCAGGCCCAGCAGCCAGTCGAGGATGAACGCGAACCGCTCGCCGACCGGCCCGGCCACGTCGAACCAGACGGCGCACGCGAGCACGATCGCGACGGCGACCAGGAACAGGCCGAGGCCGTCGCGGCGGTGCGCGGGGTCGATCTCGCGGGCGGTGGCCGCCTCTTTCCCGACCGAGCGGGCCATCCAGCCGGTGGAGCGGGCGGTGCCCACCCACAGTCCCTTCAGGCCCAATCCGAGCGCTTCGAGCGGGCCGGGCACATGGCGCTTGGGCGGCGCCTTCTTCGCGGGGCGCCTGACCGCCTTCTTGGCGGTCTTCTTCGCGGTCTTCCTGGCGGCGGGCTTCGCGCTCTGGCGGGATGCGGACGCGGCGGGCTTGCGCCGCGCGGCCGGCGCACTCCCCTTGCGGGCCGTGCCCTTGCCGTTCGTCCTGGCCATCATGGTGCATACGTTACCGCCCGCACGCCGCTCGGCGTTGCGGTGAAGGCGCTTACGGGAGCGGCTAATGTGACGGCATGTCAAAAACGATCCTCGTGACCGGGGCGGGCCGCGGACTCGGGCGAACCCTGGCCCAGCGGCTCGCCGGCGGCGGCGACGCGGTCGTCGCGCACGCGCGCACCGCGGCCGCGCTCGACGGCGTGCCGCACGAGCGGGCGCTCATCGCGGACCTCAGCGACCCCGCGAGCCTCGCGGGCGCCGTCGCGGCGGCCGGGATCGATCGCCTGGACGCGGTGGTGCACAACGCCGGGGTGCTCAACGTCGCCGCCGTGGGCGAGGAGACCCTCGAATGGTGGCAGCGCACGCTCACCGTCAACGTGATCGCGGCGGCCGAGCTGACGCGGCTGCTGCTTCCGGCGCTGCGCGAGGCCAGGGGCCACGTGCTGTTCCTCAACTCGGGCGCGGGGTTGAACGCGGCGCCGCGGCTGAGCTCGTATGCGGCCAGCAAGCACGCGCTGAAGGCGCTGGCGGATTCGCTGCGGGCGGAGGAGCAGGCGAACGGGGTGCGGGTGACGAGCTTCTATCCGTCGCATTTCGACACGGACATGCAGCGCGGCCTGCGCGACCAGTACGGCGCCGAGTACGACCCCGAGCGGGCGATGAGCACCGAGACGGTGGCGAAGACCATCGTGGACCTGCTCAACCCCCCGGCGGACATGGTGGTCAACGACCTGCGGGCGGAACCCCCGAACCCGCTCCCGATCAAGCCCAGAAACTAGCAAATCCGCATATATGCTGATAAATCCCCCTTAAGGGACCCCTGGCGCAAAAATAGCGCGCAGGTACGACATCGCCGCCCGCGCGCCGGAGGCGAGCGGCCTTCGCGAATGGCGCGGGCCCTTTAGGATGCGAACGCTGACACCCCCGTCCGGCAATCAGACGTCCCAGTGAAGGGTGACCCGCCCGTGAGCGAACACGCAGCCCAGCAGCCGCAGTACCAGTCCTACCCCCAGCCGGGCCCGCCCGCGCAGAGCGGGTTCCTGCCGAGCGGCCCCGACCGCCCGACCCCCGTCGGACTCGGCATCGCCGGCGTCGGACTGCTCCTCCTCGCCGTCGGCTCCCTGATCCCCCAGGTCTCGCTCAGCGGCAGCGACGCCGACGACATCGGCGGCTACGGCCTCGAGACCGCCGGCGTCAGCCTCCCCGGCCTGTCGCCCGCGCTGATCCTCGTCGTCCTCGTCGGCTGGGCCGCGGCGGGCGTCAAACCGAACCTCCAGTGGGCCGCCAAGCTCGGCGGCATCGGCCTCGCGGCCATCACCGCGGCCGCCGCGCTGCACCCCGTCATCGAGCTCAACGGCGTCTTCGGCTCCGACGCCTGGGAGGACGCCGACATCAGCGCCAGCGCCGGCGGCGGCATCTGGCTGTTCATCCTCGCGGCCGTGCTCCTGGCCGTCAGCATCTTCCTGATGCGCTGGGCGCCGCCGAAGCAGCCCGCGGCCCCGCAGTACCCCCAGCAGCCCTACCAGCAGCAGGCGCCGCCGGCGCCGCCGGCGCCGCCGGCGCCGCCGACCGGTCCGCAGCCCACGGTGCAGCAGCCGCCCCAGCAGCAGGGCAACGGCTGGCCGGGCATGCCCCAGCAGTAGCCCGCGAACACGAGGACGGGGCCGCGCCTTTCCGGGCGCGGCCCCGCTTTTCCCTCCATAGAGGACGTTTCTCGCGCCGGTGGTCCCTGCTTTCAGGACCGTGCGCCCGGCGCCCGGCCAGTACCATGGCGTCGGTGAACTCCATACCTCCGCAGGAACCCTCCGAGCCCGCAGCGCCTTCGGTCCCGCCCGGACCGCCGCACATGGCGCCGCCCGGCCCGCCGCCCCAGTTCGCTCCTCCGATGCAGCCGCTCCCGTCCCACCCGCCGTCGAACGCGCCGTCCCCGGTCGGCCTGGGCGTCGCCGGCGTCGGCCTCGCGCTCCTGTGCGTCTCGCTGCTGCTGCCTCGCATCAAGATCGACGACCCCGAAGGCGAGTTCAGCTTCTACTCGCTCTCGGGGGTCTACAGCACGTCCTCCGGGTTCGGAGTCGACACGCCCACCGTGGTCCTGGCGCTCGCACTGCTCGCCGCGGTGGTCCTGAGCACCCTCCGCCACCCGGCGCTGCGCTGGCCGGTCCGGTTGGGCGCCATCGGCACCGCGGCGCTCATCGCCGCGATCACGTACCACCCGGTGACGCAGCTGCGCCAGTCCGTCGAGTACTACCAGGGCTATGAGGAGTTCGACGGCGAGGATTCCGGGACCGCCCAGATCGACGTCACGGCCGACAGCGGCGTGTACATCCTCGCAGTGGGGGTCGCGCTGCTGGCGCTGAGCACGTTCTTCATGCATGTGCGCAAGCAGCAGCAGTTCCTCGCGCCGCCGCCCCCGGCCCCGGCGGGCTGGCCGGGCGCCGAACCCACGATCACCGTCAACCCCGGTTAGGGGTGATGCGAAGCGGCGGAGCCGCAACCGATCCGGTTGCGGCCCCGGCGTTCATTCCTGCGAATCGTAAGGAAGCAGCGTGAAATAGTCCGGGCCCCATATCGGCTGGAGTTTCCTGAAGTGCCGCTGGTCCGTCGTCATGATGGAAGTGGTCCGATAACGATCGGCCAGAACGACATTCGAGGCGTCTGCGATCCCGATGTAGTCATCACCGTTGAACGACTGGATGACCTGAAGCGCTTCGGCGTGGTCATGAACGGTCCAGCTCGCCAGTTCATAGGCACCGATCGCCACGTCCTCGTTGAAGCGGGTCGCCGCGGCCGCATCGTATCGAGTCTTGAGCATGAAGTCGGCTTCGGCGACGATGAACGGCGACACCACTGGCGGCGCGCCCGATGCCGCGATGGCCTCAAGCAGCGGCTCGTGCTCGTCGTAGCTGTTGTCGAAGAGCGCGATGATCGCGCCAGTGTCGAGAATCGCGGTAGTCACGCGCCGAAGCCCGCAGCGAGTTCGGCGTCGATCTCCTCTGCGCTGAGCGGTTTTCCACTGCTGTAACCACCGACCCGGGGCTTCGGGCGCGGAGCATTGCGCTCCATCAGTCGCTCGATCTCCTGGGCGAGGGTGAGCCCGTCTTCGACCGCCAACCGGTGAAGACGGTCGCGCAGTACTTTCGGCACTTTGATCGTCGTCATGGTCATACCGCAAAGTATACCGACGCGGGCGTGGCTGCGCCACGCCCGCGCGGAACGAGCGAAAATAGTGAGCCCTCACACCCCGGAAGGTGCGACTTCGGCTCAGACCTCCAGCACGTGCGGGACGATCATCGGGCGGCGGCGGTAGGTGTCGTTGACCCACTTGCCGACCGTGCGCCGCAGGATCTGCTGGAGCTGGTGCGCCTCGGTGATGCCGTCCTGCGCCGCGCGCTCCATCGCGTCGTCGATGAGCGGCAGCACCCCGTCGAAGGCCTTCGGGTCCTCGGAGAAGCCGCGCGCGGAGACCGTGGGGCCGCCGACGACCTTGCCGTTCTCGGAGTCGATCACGACCGTGGCGGCGATGAAGCCGCCGTCGCCGAGCATGCGGCGCTCGTTGAGGACCGGCTCGCCGACGTCGCCGACCGACAGGCCGTCCACGTACACGAGGTTGTTCGGGATGTGCCCGACGATGCGCGCGACGCCGTCGACCAGGTCGACCACGTCGCCGTTCTCGACCACGATGACCTGGTCTTCGGGGACGCCGGACTCGATCGCGAGCCGCGCGTGCGCCTGGAGGTGCCTCGCCTCCCCGTGGACGGGGATGAAGTTGGAGGGCTTGACGACGTTGAGCACGTACAGCAGCTCGCCCGCGGGGGCGTGGCCCGAGACGTGGACCTTCGCGACGTCCTTGTGGATCACCGTGGCGCCGGTGCGCGCGAGGCGGTTGATGACCCCGTACACGGCGGTCTCGTTGCCGGGCACCAGCGACGACGCGAGGATCACGGTGTCCTCGGGCTCGACGGTGATGTGCCGGTGGTCGCCGGAGGCCATGCGCCCCAGGGCGCTCATCGGCTCGCCCTGCGAGCCGGTCGACATGTAGACGATCTCGTCGGCGCGCAGCCGCACGGCCTCGTCCATGCTCACCAGCAGTCCCTCGGGGACCTGCATGAGGCCGAGGTCGCGGGCGATCGCCATGTTGCGGACCATGGAGCGGCCCACGAACGCGACCTTGCGCCCGTGCGAGTGCGCGGCGTCCATGACCTGCTGCACGCGGTGCACGTGGCTCGCGAAGGAGGCGACGATGATGCGGCCCTTGACGTCTTCGAAGAGCTTGTCGAGGACGGGGCCGATCTGGCGCTCGGAGGTCACGAAGCCGGGGATCTCGGCGTTGGTGGAGTCCGACAGCAGCAGGTCCACGCCCTGGTCGCCGAGGCGGGCGAAGCCGGCGAGGTCGGTGATGCGGCCGTCGAGCGGCAGCTGGTCCATCTTGAAGTCGCCGGTGCACAGCACGAGCCCGGCGTCGGTGCGGATCGCGACCGCGAGCGCGTCGGGGATCGAGTGGTTGACGGCGAGGAACTCGAGGCCGAACGGTCCGAGCTGGAGCGTCTCGTTCTCGGCGACGACGATGCCGGCGGGCTTGATGCGCCGCTCGCGCAGTTTGGCCTCGACGAGGGCGACGGAAAAGCGGGAGCCGACGACGGGGATGTCGTTCTTGTGCTCGAGCAGGAAGGGGATCGCGCCGATGTGGTCTTCGTGGCCGTGGGTGACGACGATGGCCTCGATGTCGTCGAGGCGGTCGAGGATCGGCGTGAAGTCGGGCAGGATCAGGTCGACGCCGGGCTGGTCGACGTCGGGGAAGAGGACCCCGCAGTCGACGATGAGGAGCCGGCCGTCGAATTCGAACAGGGTCATGTTGCGGCCGATGGCGCCGAGGCCGCCGAGCGCGACGACGCGCAGTCCGCCGTCGGGCAGCGCGCGGGGCGCGCCGAGGTTCTTGGGTCTGGTCAGGCCCATCAGGCCTCCTTCAGTTCGGCGATGCGGGCGGCGATGAGTTCGGCGAGTTCGACCTCGGGCGGGAGCAGCGGCAGGCGCGGTTCGCCTGCGGGCAGTCCCCGCGCGGTGAGGCCGGATTTGACGGCGGCGACGCCGGGGCCGTGGCACATGAGGGCGTCGGTGGCCGGGACGAGGGCGTCGCTGATGGCGGCGGCCTGCGCGGTGTCGCCGTTGTCGTAGGCGTCGAACATGGCGTTGATCTGCTTGCCGACGAGGTGGGCGGTGACGGAGACGACGCCGACTTGGCCGCTGGCGTAGGCGGCGAGGTTGAGCTCGTCGACGCCGCAGTAGAAGGCGAGGCCGGTGTCGAGGCGCACGCGCTGGGCCCTGGCGAGGTCGCCGGTGGCGTCCTTGACGGCGATGATGCGCTCGTGGGCCGCGATGCGGGCGTAGGTCTCGTCGCTGATGCCGATGACCGAGCGGGGCGGGATGTCGTAGAGCATCACGGGCAGCTCGGTGGCGTCGGCGATGGCCTCGAAGTGGGCGGCGACGCCGGCCTGGGTGGGCTTGTTGTAGTAGGGGGTGACGAGGAGGAGCCCCTGGGCGCCGGCCTTCTGGGAGAGTTCGGCGAGGTGGATCGAGTGGCGGGTGTCGTAGGTCGAGGCGCCGGCGATGATGTGGGCGCGGTCGCCGACGGCTTCGGCGACGGTCTCGAGGACCTGGGCCTTCTCGGCGTCGGTGGTGGTGGGCGATTCGCCCGTGGTGCCGTTGACGACCAGGCCTTCGCATCCCTGCTCGTCGACGAGGTGGCGGGCGAGGGCGGCCGTGCCGGGGACGTCGAGCTCGCCGGAGGGCGTGAACGGCGTGATCATGGCCGCGAGTGTGCGCCCGAAGGGGCGCGTTGCGTTGCGCATTTGCTTTCACCAATGCTGATTCCGGCGGCCGGGGCGCCAGCGCCCGGCCGCTCGTTCCGTATGAACTGTCTCAGGTTGCGCCGCCCCGCGGCCGTGGTTTCGCCACGGCGCTGCTCGCGGGCCGCGGGGGCCCGGTGCGCGGGGTGGTGCGGCCTCGCCCGCTGCTCGCTACCCCTCGGTGACGTAGGGACTGGAGGCGACCTCGGTGCCGTCGTCGAGTTTCGTGATCTGGAAGTCGGCGAAGACGTTGGCGGCCTTCTCCTTGAGCTGCTTGAGGCATTCGATGGCCAGCGCCCGGATCTCGACGTCGGCGTGCTCGGAGGCGCGCATGGCGATGAAGTGGCGCCAGGCGCGGTAGTTGCCGGTCACGACGATGCGGGTCTCGGTGGCGTTGGGCAGTACCGATCGCGCCGCTTGGCGCGCCTGCTTTCGGCGCAGGGTCGCGTTGGCGACGTCGGCGAACTTCTTCTCGAGGCCTTCGAGGAGGTCGTCGTATGCGCTCTGGGCGGCTTCGGCGGCGGCTTGGAAGCGCTCGTGGAGTTCGGGGTCGGCGGCGATGACGTCGGGTTCGACCATGCGGGCGTCGCGCTCGGGGACGTAGCGCTGGGACAGCTGGGAGTAGGAGAAGTGGCGGTGGCGGATCAGCTCGTGGGTGAGGGAGCGGGAGATGCCGCTGAGGTAGAAGCTGACGGAGCCGTGCTCGAGGACGGAGAGGTGTCCCACTTGGAGGATGTGGTCGAGGTAGCCGGCGTTGCTGGCGGTCTTGGGGTTGGGCTTGGTCCAGGACTGGTAGCAGGCGCGTCCGGCGAATTCTGCGAGGGCCTGTCCGCCGTCGGCGTCGGTGTCCCAGGGGACTTCGGCCGGGGACTCGAAGTGCGTCCAGGCGATGAGTCGGACGTCCATCGGTACGATTTCGGGCATCCCCGCTCCCCCTCGTTTCGTGTTCGGTGCCTGTTATTGCTGGTTCTCGACTCCCTGAGGGTACTCGTGGGCGGAGTGTGGTCCGGCACGCGCCCGGGTCCGGCTCGCGGGTCGGGTGTTTCGGGCGTGGCGGGGGTGGTTCGGTTGAGCGCGTTGCGCATCTTCTGGTTTCAACACGCCGCTTGACAGACGTCAGAAATGATGTCATCATGGTGTCATGGACTTGACGCCGTATATCGAATCGCTCCGCCGGAGCCTCACCGCTGCCGCCGCGCCCGGCGGCGAGGAAGCCGCGCGGACCGCGGAACTCTTGTCGGAAGCGCTCGACGCGGGCGCTCGCCTGGCACTCATGGAGGCCCTCTCCGAGGCCGCCGCCGAGATCACCGCCGGACTGGATCAGGCCGGCTCCTCGGCGTCGGTCGACCTGCGCGTGCGGGGCAGGGAAGTGGACCTGCGCGTCAGCGGCGGCGAGACCGCCGAGGCCGCGCCGCCTCCGGCCCCGCCGGTGGACGACGACGTCGCCCGCATCACGCTGCGCCTGCCCGAGTCGCTGAAGGAGGACGTCGAGAAGGCCGCTTCGGCCGACGGCGCCTCGGTCAACGCCTGGCTGGTCCGCGCCATCAACAACGCGGTGCACGCTTCGCGCACCTCCGGTCCTTCCGGCGGCGGCGCGAAGTACAGCCAGCGCATCACCGGCTACGCCAGGGCTTAGGAGCTCCTCTCATGAACGAATACACCGAATTCACCCACGACGGGCCCGTCACGGCGGCGATCACGCTCGCCGACGGCTCGATCACCGTGACCGCCCACGAAGCGAAGACGGTGCTGGTGGAGATCAAGCCCGCGCAGCGCCGCTCCGAGGGCGACGGCGACGCCGCCGACCTGGCGCGCGTCGAGTTCGAGAACGGGCACCTGCGCGTGGTGGCCCCCGAGAAGCCCACGAACTGGTTCTTCCGCAAGGAGATCGGCGTGCACCTCTCGGTGAAGGTCCCGGTCGGCTCGGAGGTCTCGGTCAAGAGCACTTCCGCCCCGATCAGCCTGCACGGCAAGCTGGGCGCGGTCTCGATCAACACCGTCGCCGGCTCCGCCACCGTGGAGAGCGCCACGAGCGTGCGCGCCAACACGGTCTCGGGTTCGATCAGCGTCATCGACGCGACCGAGGACCTCCGGGCCAACACCGCTTCGGGCCTGGTCAAGGCCGACCACGTCGGCGGGGACTTCACCGCGAAGACGGTGGCCGGGTCGATCAACGCCGAGCGCGTCGACGGCAACGCGAACGTCAACACGCTCTCGGGCGGCATCGAGCTGGCCGCGATCAAGTCGGGCAGCGTCAAGGCGAACACCGTCTCGGGGCGCATCAGCCTCGGCGTGGTGCCGGGCACGGACGTCTGGGTGGACCTGGACGCGAAGGCCGGCACCGTGACCTCCGAGCTGGCCACGGGCGACACGTCGCCGGCGCCGGCGGGCGGCGGCACGAGCCTGGAGGTGCGGGCGCGCTCGGTCTCGGGCGACATCTACCTGCACCGCGCCAGCGCCTACGCGTAGCGGACCCGGCCCGGGTCGACCGGGCCGCTTGAACTGCACACAACACCCACGGGAGAGCCCGGTCGCCTCGGCGGCCGGGCTCTCACACGTAGTAGAACGTGAACGGCTCCCAGGGCAGGTTGCGGACGATGAAGAACGCGGCCCACACGAGGAGGAAGCCGGTGAGGGCCTTCGGGGTGAGGTGGAAGGTCGGCAGCCGCCAGGCGCGTCTGGGGACCAGTCGCGGGAGGGCCCAGGTCAGGTAGATCCAGACGAGGAACGGGGCGGCGAAGACGGCCATGAGGTGGTGGCGGGCCGCTTCGGGCAGGTTGAGGGTGAGCACGTAGTAGAACGCGCGGGTGCCGCCGCAGCCGGGGCAGTCGAAGCCGGTGGTGAGCTTGAAGAGGCAGGTGGTCGGGCCGGTGTTGTCGGTCGGGTCCGTGGCGGCCACGCCCGCGGCGGCGGCCGCGAAGCACCCGAGGACCGCGAGCGGGGCGAACCAGGGGTAGGCGAACAGGTCGCCGGCCCAGCGCCGGCGGCGCCGCTCGGGCGGCGCGGGGTCGGACGCGGTCGGCGCGGGCGACACCGGGTCGGGGACGCCGGCGGCGGGCGGGGTCCGGGAATCGCCGGGGTGCCCGCTCAGGGCGGCATCATCGACAGCGCACACATCGCCTCCTCGCCACCAGACTAACGGCCGCGGCCGAAAGCGGCGTTCCGCGGGCACGGCGAGAGCACTCGGCCCCCGTTCGCAGGGCCCCTTGCACCAGGGTGGCTCGGGGGTACGACAAGAACGCCGCCGTTCCTTCGAACGGCCGGCGGGCACGGCGAGAGCGACCGGCGCCCGTTCGCAGGGCCCCCGATACAAGGGTGGCCCCGGGGTCCGACAATCCGTGTCCCGAGTCTTCGAAAACGGCGGTCCGTGCCGTTCGGGCGCTTAGGCTCGGTTCATGCTCCGTCGCACTGCCCGCCGCGCGCTCGTCGCCGCCGCCGCGCTCGCACTGCTGTTCACCGCGGGCGGCTGCCTCCGGCTCGACCTCGGCCTCGAGATCCGGCCCGACGACACCGTCGGCGGGACCTTCACCGCCGCGTGGAGCGAGGACTTCCTCGACCGGTCCGCCGAGCTCGGCCTCGACCAGGACCAGCTCGACGCCTTCCTCGACGCCCTCCTCGACGGCGTCCCCGGCACCGAGCGCACCCGCTACGAGCAGGACGGCTTCACCGGCCAGACCGGGACCTTCACCGACCGCCCCCTCGCCGACTTCGCCGAGTTCGGCGGCGACGAATGGGGCTACCTGCGCCTCACCCACTCCGGCCGCGAGTACGACCTCGAAGGCTACTGGGACCTCCGCGCCGCCGGGTTCATCGACGCCGACGCGTTCGAGGACGCCGAGATCCTCATCAGCGTCAACTTCCCCGCCACCGTCACCGAGCACAACGGCGAGCTCGACGGCCGCACCGTCACCTGGACCATGACCCCCGGCGAGGACTACGACCTCAACGCCACCGCCGTCGAGAACGACGGCCGGGCCTTCGCCGTCGCCGCCGTCGCCTCGGTCGTGGTGATCGCCGGACTGCTGTGGCTGGCCCAGTGGGTCGCGCTGCGCCGCCACTCCGTCGGCACCGCCCCCCGCCGTTAACTCGAACACAAACGGTAGGCGGCACCTATACGGCCCGTATCCTGGTGAGTCCGTCCGCATCACAGATCGATAACACCAGTCGGGAGGGCCGTTGACTCAGTACCGCTCGGAGAGCAAGGGCCGCAAGGACAAGGACAACGGCCTGGAACTGAGCATCGGTCAGGTCCTGGCCGCGGCCGGGGCCACCGTCATCGGCGCGCTCCTTGCGAAAGTCCTCAACATCTGGGGCACGGTCGCCGGCACCGCCGTCCTCAGCGTCTGCTCCTCCATCGGCGCGGTCCTCATCCTCAGGGCCATGCGCCGCACCGGCGACCGCATCAAATCCCAGATCGCCGCGATGGCCCCGGTCGCCCAGGGCAAGGCCCCGAACACCGTCCCGGGCGCCGCGGCGCCCGGCGCCGTCCCCGGCGACGACGCGACCGTCGCGATGCACCCGGAGAGCGTCTCGGCCACCGCGAAGATCCCCACCGCCGACGAACTCGAAGCCCTCGGGGACGACACCGCCGACCTCGCCGCACCGCCCGAGGAGGTCCCGCCCGGCGAGCCCGCGGCGCGGTCGCGCAAGCGGACCCTCGTCGCGATCCTCGTCTCCAGCGTCCTGGTCTTCGGCCTCACCATCGGCACGCTCTACCTCATCGGCGCCTTCACCGGCGACCCCGACCGGTTCATCCAGGGCGACACGCAGACCACGATCGTCGTGACCCCGAACGAGACCACCGACCCGGCCGAGACCGCCTCCGAGCAGCCGAGCGGCGACGCGACCCCCAGCGAGGACGCCACCGAGGCGCCGACCGGCGACGCGCCCACCACGGAGGAACCGACCGCGTCCGAGACGCCCGGCGAGTCGACCTCCGAGGACGCCGGCCAGACCGGCGGCGGCCAGGGCGGCACCGGGGAGACCGCGAGCCCCGAACCCGAGGAGCAGGAGCCCTCGCCCTCCGAAAGCACGACCGCCGGCTGACCCGAGGGTCGACCGGCGGTCAGCGTTCGAAGAGATCAGTCGAGCAGGTCGTCGATCCCCACGGTCAGACCGGGGCGCTTGACGACCTCGCGGACCGCGAGCAGCACGCCGGGCATGAACGAGGCCCGGTCGAGCGAGTCGTGGCTGATCGCGAAGCGCTCGCCCGGACCGCCGAAGCGGACCTCCTGGCTCGCGACGTAACCGGCCGAGCGGATCGCGTGCACCCGCACCCCGTCGACCTCCGCGCCGCGCGACCCCTGCGGGTCGACCTCGGTCGCGTCCGGCATGTCCGACAACCCGGCCTCGGCGCGCGCCGCGGCGATCAGCCGCGCGGTGTGCACGGCCGTCCCCGAAGGCGCGTCGATCTTGCGCGGATGGTGCGCCTCGATGATCTCCGCCGAGTCGAAGTGCCTGGCGGCCTTCGCGGCGAACTGCATGAGCAGCACCGCGCCGATCCCGAAGTTCGGGGCGATGACCGACCCGACCTCCGGGTCCGCGGCGAGGATCTCGCGCGCGGCCTCCAAGCGCTTCGCGTCGAAGCCCGAGACGCCGACCACCGTGTGGACACCGTGGTCGACGCACCAGGACAGGTTGTCCATCACCGCGTCGGGCAGCGTGAAGTCCACGACCACGTCGACGCCCGCGAGCTTCCCGAGCGACTCGTCGCGCCCCACGGTCGCGGCCAGTTCCAGGTCGTCGGCGGCGTCCACCGCCTCGCACACGGCCCGGCCCATGCGGCCGTGCGCACCGAGCACACCCACCTTGATCATCGGAAGTCCTTCTCGTCGAACGGTCCCACCGCGGCGGTCGTCATCGGCTGCGACAGGACGTCCGCCGCCACCGCCCGGACCTGGTCGGCCGTGACCGCGGCGTTCTCGGCCAGGTCGTCCTCCAGGCTGGTCACCTCGCCGTACAGGAGCTGCTCGCGCCCGAGCCAGTTCATGCGGGTGTGGGAGTCCTCCATGCCCATGAGGAGCCCGACCTCGTACATCTTCTTGCCGCGCGCCAGCTCCTCGGCGGTGACGCCGCCGCGCACCACCTTGTCGAGCTCGGCCTGGATCAGCTCGCGCACCTCGGACGCCTTCTCGGGACGGCACCCGGCGTACACGCTGAACGTGCCGGTGTCGGCGAAGAACGAGTCCGAGGCCGAGATCGTGTAGACCAGGCCGCGCTCCTCGCGGATGGACTGGAACAGGCGCGAGGACATCCCGCCGCCCAGCACGTTGCACAGGATGCCCATCGCGTCCTTGCGGTCGTCGAGGCGCGAGAACGTCCGGCAGCCGACCACGAGGTGGGCCTGCTCGGTGTCGTCGCGCGAGACCACCAGCGGCGCGGGGCGCTCGGGCGGGGCATCGGCGGCCAGCCGCTGCGCGGGCACCGCCGCACGGCCCTCCAGCGGCGCGAACGCCTCCCGGACCAGCTTCACGAAATCGTCGTGGTCCACGCCCCCGGCGGCGCACACCACCATGTTATCCAGCCGGTAGTGCGCGGCGTAGAAGTCGCGTATCTGCCCGGCGGTCATCGCGCGCACCGTCTCCACCGTGCCGGCGATGTCCCGCCCGAGCGCACCGGACCCGAACAGCGCCTTGTTGAAGTACTCGTAGACCATCTCGGACGGCTCGTCCGCCGAGGCCGCGATCTCCTCGAGGATCACCCCCCGCTCGGTCTCCACATCGGCGTCGGCGACCAGCGAGGCGCTGACCGAGTCGCCCAGCACGTCCACCGCCAGCGGCAGGTCCGCGGCGAGGACCCGCTCGTAGAAGCAGGTGTGGTCGCGGGCCGTGTACGCGTTCGAGTCGCCGCCGACGGCCTCGATGGCCCTGGAGATCTCGGCGGCCGAGCGCTTCGCGGTCCCCTTGAACAGCAGGTGCTCCAGGAAGTGCGAGGCCCCCGACAGCTCCGGGGTCTCGTCGCGGGAACCGACCCCGACCCAGGCGCCGACGGACGCCGTGCGCAGGGCGGGGACGGATTCGGTGAGCACATGAAGCCCGTTGGGCAGCACCGTCGAGGTGACGGTACCGCCCAACGGGTCATCCACGAGCGTGCGAGTCTGGGGTCGACTCATCTACTCTTCCGAGCCTCCACCGTCTTCGGAACGACGGGTGCGCCGGCGACGGCGCTCGCCGTCGCCACCGCGGTCGCCGCCGGAAGCGGACGGAGCGCGCTCGCCGCGCTCGCCGCCGCCGGAGGGGCGCTCGCCGGAGCGCTCGCGGTCGCGGCGCGGGCCGCGGTCACCGCGGTCGCCCCGCTCGCCGCGGGAGTCCCCGCGGGACTCCTTGCGCTCGGCCGGGCGGCCCTTCTTGTAGCCCTCGGGCTCCTGGCCCTCCGGGTAGACCTTGTCGAGGTAGATCTTGCCGCGGTTGTCGATGTCGCCGATCTCGACCTCGACCTTGTCGCCGACGCCAAGGACGTCCTCGACGCGCTCGACGCGCTTGCCGTCGCCGACCTTCGAGATGTGCAGCAGACCGTCGCGGCCCGGCACCAGCGAGATGAACGCGCCGAAGTCGGTGGTCTTGACGACCGTGCCCAGGAACCGGTCCCCCACGTTCGGGAGGGTCGGGTTCGCGATGGCGTTGATCGTCTCGACCGCGGCCTGAGCAGCCTCGCCGTTCTCCGCCGACACGTAGATCGTGCCGTCGTCCTCGACGGTGATGTCCGCGCCCGTGTCGTCCTGGATCTGGTTGATCGTCTGGCCCTTCGGGCCGATGATCGCGCCGATCTTGTCCACGGGGATCTTCAGGGTCGTGATCCGCGGCGCGGTCGCGGCCAGCTCGCCCGGCTCGCTGATCGCGTCGAGCATGACGTCGAGGATCGCGTGGCGGGCGTCGTTGGCCTGCTGCAGCGCCTTCGCCAGCACGTCCGACGGCAGGCCGTCGAGCTTCGTGTCCAGCTGGAGGGCCGTGACGAACTCGGCGGTGCCGGCGACCTTGAAGTCCATGTCGCCGTAAGCGTCCTCGGCGCCGAGGATGTCGGTCAGCGTGACGTACTTGGTCTCGCCGTCCACGACCTCGGAGATGAGGCCCATCGCGATGCCCGCGACGGGGGCCTTGATCGGCACGCCGGCGTTCATGAGCGACATCGTGGACGCGCAGACCGAGCCCATCGAGGTCGAACCGTTCGACGCGAGCGCCTCGGACACCTGGCGGATCGCGTAGGGGAACTCCTCGCGGCTCGGCAGCACCGGCACGAGCGCCCGCTCGGCGAGCGCGCCGTGGCCGATCTCGCGGCGCTTGGGCGAACCCACGCGGCCGGTCTCACCGGTCGAGTACGGCGGGAAGTTGTAGTTGTGCATGTAGCGCTTCTTGCTGACCGGCGACAGCGTGTCGATGGCCTGCTCCATGCGCAGCATGTTCAGCGTGGTGACACCCATGATCTGGGTCTCGCCGCGCTCGAACAGGGCCGAGCCGTGGACGCGGGGAAGAATCCCGGCCTCGGCGGCGAGCGGCCGGATGTACGCCGGCAGGCGGCCGTCGATGCGGACGCCCTCGCCGATGACGCGCTTGCGGACCAGCTTCTTGGTGAGCGAGCGCAGCGAAGCGGAGAGCTCCCCTTCGCGTCCCTCGAAGTCGGCGCCGAGCTTCTCGAGCATGACCGACTTGACGCGGTCGAGCTCGTCCTGGCGGTCGGTCTTGTCGGCGATCTGGAGCGCCTGGTCGAGCTCGGCCGAGACGGTCGACTCGACGGCGGCGAACGCGTCGTCCTGGTAGTCGAGGAAGCGCGGGTAGTCGGCGACGGGCTTGGCCGCGACGGCGGCCAGTTCGGCCTGGGCGCGGACCAGCTCGGCGATGACCGGCTTGACGGCCTCCAGGCCGCTGGCGACGACCTCTTCGGTCGGCTTGGTGCCGCTGGCGGCGATGAGGCTGATCGTGTTGGTCGTGGCCTCGGCCTCGACCATCATGATCGCGACCTCGCCGGACTCCAGGACGCGGCCGGTGACGACCATGTCGAAGGTGGCCTTCTCGATCTGCTCCAGCGTCGGGAACGCGACCCAGGTGCCGTCGATGAGGACGACGCGGGTCGAGCCGAGCGGGCCCGAGAAGGGCAGGCCGGCGAGCTGGGTCGACATGGAGGCGCCGTTCATGGCGACCACGTCGTACTCGTCCTTCGCGTCGACGGCGAGGATCGTGCCGATGACCTGGACCTCGTTGCGCAGGCCCGACACGAAGGACGGGCGCAGGCCGCGGTCGATGAGGCGGCAGATGAGGATGGCGTTCTCGCTGGGGCGGCCCTCGCGGCGGAAGAACGAGCCGGGAATGCGCCCGGCGGCGTACATCCGCTCCTCGATGTCGACCGTCAGCGGGAAGAAGTCGAAGTGGTCCTTCGGGTTCTTCGAGGCCGAGGTCGTCGAGAGGACCACGGTGTCGTCCATCTGGACGATCGCCGAGCCCTGGGCCAGCTTGGCCAGGCGGCCGGTGCTGAAGACGATCTTGCGGGTGCCGAATGCGCCGTTGTCGATGACGGCGGTGGCGTGGTGCTCCCCGAGGTTGAAGGCCTCGGGCGTCCGTTCGGTATCGGACATAGAGTGCGGTCTCCTTTTGTAGTGCAGTTGCACTGCGTGGTAAGAGCGCCGCCCGCCTATACGCGTTCCGGTCTTCGATCGAAGCACTCGGAGAATGGGCCCCGCGTCGCGCGGGACGTTCCGGATGCCACTACCGAGGACCGGGGCGGTCTCTGGCGAGCCGCGCCGCGCCTCGTCCTGAGGCGCTGCGGTCGAGCGTGGTGCTCATCGCCCACACTACGTTACCCGCCCGCCGCGGCGGCAGCCGCGAAGCAAAAGTGAGCCCCGATATGCGCCTTCGAAGGTATGTCGGACCGGGCACGGAAAAGGGAGCGCCCCGCTCGGGGGCGCTCCCTTCGTCGAGTCGGCTAGGCGTTGTCGCGAATGCCGAGACGCTCGATCAGGTTGCGGTAGCGCGCGATGTCTTCCTTCTTCAGGTACTTGAGGAGACGGCGGCGCTTGCCGACCAGGAGGAGCAGGCCACGACGGGAGTGGTGGTCGTGCTTGTGGACCTGGACGTGGGCGGTGAGCTCGCGGATGCGGGTCGTCAGGATCGCGACCTGGACGTCGGTGGAGCCGGAGTCGCCCTCGGTGAGCGCGTACTCCTTGATGACCGCGGCCTTCTTTTCAGCGTCGAGCGCCATGTTCGAACACCCTTTCATGAGTTACGGCCAATCCGCGGTGTCGAGCAGATTGGTCAAGAGTCGCCTGCGGAGAACGTGCAGACTCCGAAAACTGTACAGGGGGCGTCAGCCCAGCTCCAAGGCCCGGCGGGTGTCTGCGACGTCGGTCTCGATCTGCGCGATCAGGGGCTCGACCCCCTCGAAGGCGACCTGGCCGCGCAGGCGCGCGGTGAAGTCGAGGCGGACCGTCTCGCCGTAGAGGTCCCCGGAGAAGTCCAGGAGGTAGGCCTCCACGGTGCGCTCGGCGCCGTCGAAGGTCGGGTTCGTCCCGACGCTGATCGCCGCCGCGTGGCGGTGCGAGTCGCGGTAGAACCAGCCCGCGTAGACCCCGTCGGCGGGGATCGCGGTGTTCGGGGCGACCTGGAGGTTCGCGGTCGGGAAGCCCAGGGCGGTCCCGCCGCGCCCGGCCCCGTGCACGACGGTGCCCTCGAGGCCGAAGTCGCGGCCGAGGACCTCGGCGGCGCCGGACACGTCGCCTTCGGCGACGAGGCGGCGCACGCGCGTGGAGGAGAAGGCCTCGTCATCCGCCGTGAGGGTCTGCGGGAGCACCTCGAAGCCGAACTCCTCGCCCAGCTCGGTGAGCTTGGCGACGTCGCCGGCGGCCTTGTGGCCGAAGCGGAAGTTCTCGCCCACGCACACGGCCTTGGCGTGCAGGCCGCCGACGAGCACGTGGCGGACGAAGTAGTCGGGGCTGAGCTTGGAGAGCTCCTCGGTGAACGGGAGCACGCACACGGCGTCGACGCCGAGCGCCTCCAGCAGCTCGAGCCGGCGTTCCACGCTGGTGAGCTGGGCCGGGACGGCGTGCGGCGCGACCACGGCGGTCGGGTGCGGGTCGAAGGTGACCACGACGCAGCGGGCGTCGCGTTCGGCGGCGGCCTTCGCGGCGGTGCGGATCAGGGCGGCGTGGCCGCGGTGCACGCCGTCGAACACGCCGATGGCCACGACGGAAGCGGGCCGGCCCTCTGGGGTCGCGTCTATTCCACGCCAGGTTTCCACGGGGATGATCCTCCCACTCCCGCATGGCGCCCGGCACCCGGACGAGGCCGCAGTGACCCGGGCTCTAGAGCATGAGCGACTGCTCGGCGTTGCCGCCGGACGCGAAGATCAAGAGCATCAGGACGCCGACGGCGACCACGATGAGCATCCCGACCAGCAGCCAGCCGCCGGTGCCGACGGGCTCGGCGGTGCGGGCCTGGTCTTCGGGGAGCGACTGCGGCTGGGCGCGCTCGGGTCGCTGTGCGATCTGCTCGGCGAGACTCAGGCGGAGCTCTTCTGGCAGGTCTTCTGCCGCGCTTGTGCTCATGGCGTCTCCTGGTGGCGAGATCGAATGACGGGGTCTTCTCCATTGATTGTTGAGAAAGGGTCGGCAATCCGACCGTCGTTTCCCGGAATCCGCCTGACAAGGTGGCCAATTCGCCCTCGTGGAAATTACACCGCCGTGAGCGCCCCACCATGCGATACGTCCCGTAGGTGACCGAACACTCCCCGTGTCTTCGGGAACATGCGATCTTCAGAAACCTGAGGACTGCACGGGTCCGGACGGGATTGGGGTGTTGCCAGCATGGATCGCAGACTCATCGCATGGGCCGCGGCGGGGGCGATGGTGCTCTCCCTCGCCGCGGTGGCGCCGGCGTCGGGCGCCGGGACCGGGTGCACCAGGACCGGGGACTACACCGTCTGCCGCACCGACCCGAAGGGCGGCACGGACACCTCGATCGTGGCCGAGATCGTCCGCCAGGTCGACGCGACGAAGCGGGGCGACACGGTCCGGGCCGCGGTCTACCAGTGGACGCTCGACAAGCCCGTCGCCCCGCTGGCCGAGGCGATGGTGCGGGCCGAGGGGCGCGGCGTGGACGTGCGGGCCGTCGTCGGCACCCGCAGCGACAAGCCGTCGCTGAACGACGCGGTGATCCGCAAGCTCGAGAACGCGGGCGCGAACGTGACCCAGTGCGCCGACGGGTGCCTGCCGAACGGGAGCGGGACTCGGAACGGCCCCGACCACAACCGGTTCTTCCTCATCGAGCGCGGCGGCGCCCCGACCGTGCTGGTGACGAGCTTCAGCTTCACCAAGTCGCACGCCTCGCAGGCGCACAACCTGCTCGGCGTCCACGGCGACCGGCGGCTGTTCGACTTCTACACCGACTACTGGAACCGGCTCGGCGGCGGGAGCTGGGACGGCTGGACCGACAAGAACAAGAGCACGACCGGGAGCCTGGGCCGGGCCTGGGTGTTCCCGAGGGGGACCGACCCGATCAGTGAGCAGCTCGCCGAGATCACCGGCTGCCGGGACGGCGACCGGGTGCTGGTGGGCCACGCGAACTTCCAGTCGAACCGCCCGGCCGTCCGCGGCCAGCTCGACCGGATCCAGGGCCTGGGCTGCCAGGTCCGGGTGGTGGTCCTCGCGGCGGAGACGAGCAGCCCGGGCTGGATCGAGGAGAGGCTCGGGGCCGCGAACGTGCGCGTCCACGACGCGCACCGCAACAAGTTCATCGTCGCCGAGGCGCAGTTCGGGGACCGGCACCGCGCGGTGGTGTGGACCGGGACGCACAACCTCAACGGCAACGGCATGAAGCACGCCGACGACAACGTGCTCAGGGTCGCGAACGGGGGCGTGGCGGACCTGTACGCCGGGTTCTTCCAGCGGTTGTGGAGCGGCGCGAGGTAGCGCGGAGGGGAGGGGCCGCGGCCCCTCCCCTCTCACGTCGTCGCGCTAGCCCTTGACGGAGCCCGCCAGGAGCCCTCGCACGAAGTAGCGCTGGAGCAGCAGGAACACCACGAGCGGCACGATGATCGCGATGAACGCCGCGGCCGGGAGCCGCGTCCAGCCGAAGCCCCACGTCCCGGCCATGTCGCCGAGGACCGCCGTCAGCGGCCGCGTGGCCTCGCCGGGCGCGAAGGTGCGCCCGACCAGGAAGTCGTTCCACACCCACAGGAACTGGAAGATGCCGATCGACGCGAGCGCCGGGGTCACCAGCGGCAGGACCACCTTGCGGAAGATCTGCGAGTGGCTGGCGCCGTCGATGCGCGCGGCCTCCATGACGTCGGCCGGGAGCTCCCGCATGAAGTTGTGCAGCAGGAAGATCGCCAGCGGCAGGCCGAAGATCGAGTGGGCGATCCAGACCTGGACGATCGTGTTCACCCCTTCGAGCTCCCACGCGGGCATGATCGTCACGCCGCCGAGGTGCAGGCCCTTGCTGAACAGGGCCAGCAGCGGGATGAGCGCCATCTGGAGCGGCACCACCTGGAGTGCGAAGATCCCGACGTACAGCAGGTTGCGCCCCTTGAAGTTGATCCAGGAGAGCGCGTACGCGGCCATCGCGGCGAACGCCACCGGGACGATGACCCCGGGGATCGTGATGACGACCGTGTTGATCAGGTTGCGGATGAGCCCGCCGCCCTGGGAGTCCGAGTACAGGACGTAGTTGTACGTGTCGAGCGTGAACGTCGGATTGGTGAAGAAGGTCCACCAGCCCGAGGTGCGGATGTCGTCCTCCGGCCGCAGCGACGAGATGAACAGCCCCAGGGTCGGGATCGTCCACAGCGCCGCGATGAGCACCGCCACGAGGCTCGCGGTGCGGCTGGAGAGGATCCGCCGCAGGCGCTCGCCGCGGGACTCGCCGATCCGGGAGGCCTGCTGCTGGGCCTTGGTGTCGGTGCTCATCGGGTCTCCAGTTCCTGGCGTCGCATGTTGCGCACCTGGTAGATGACGACGGGGATGACGAGCAGGAACAGCAGCACGGCCATCGTGGCGCCGCGGCCGTCGTTGTTGAGCCGGAAGGCCTGCTCGACCATGTTGTGGGCGAGGACGTCGGTGCCGTGGTGGCCGCCGGTCATCGCGCGCACGATGTCGAACAGCTTGAGCGTCGCGATGAAGACGGTCACGGCGACGACGATGATGGCCGACCTGATCGAGGGGACGGTGACGTTCCAGAAGATCTGCGACGAGTTCGCGCCGTCGATGCGGGCGGCCTCGACGATCTCGGTGGGCACGCCCTTGAGCGCGGCCGACAGGACCACGGTCGCGAAGCCGACCTCGATCCAGACCAGGACCACCATGAGCAGGAAGTTGTTCCACGGCGACTCGTTGAGCCAGTTGACCGGCTCGGCCCCGAACCAGACGAGCATCTGGTTGAGCAGGCCGATCTGGTCGCCCGAGCCCTTGTACTGGTAGACGAACTTCCAGATGATCGCCGCGCCGACGAACGAGATGCCCATCGGCAGGAAGACCAGCGCCTTGTAGATGCGCTCGCCCGCGCGGCCGTCGACGAGGACGGCGTAGAGCAGGCCGAGCGCGGTCGACACGGCCGGGACGATGACGATCCACATGGCGGTGTTGATGAGGATCTGGAGGGCGTCGGGGTCGGTGACGGCCCATCCGTAGTTCTCGAAGCCGACGAACTCGGAGCCGTCGGCGGAGAGGAAGGACATGACGACGGTGCGCAGGGCCGGGTAGACCAGGCCGATGGCCAGGAACAGCACTGCCGGCGCCAGAAATACGAGAGCGACCACACGGCTGCGGTCGCGGCGGGAGGCGAGTTCGGCGAGTCCGTAGAGCGCCAAGAGGATCGCGAAGAACGCGACCAGGCCTACGGCGAGAAGGCCGAACCGGTCGGTGTAAGCGGAGATGTCCACGTTGTTGTGACTCCAGGTGTCCGGGCGGGCAATGGGCCGAGCGGGGCCTGTTCGGCCCCGCTCGGCTTCTTGTCAGCTACTCGGCCGGATCTTACGGCCAGGAAGCTTCGATGTCGTCGGCCATCTGCTGCGAGTCCTTGTCGCCGTCGACCCACTCGATGATGCCGGTCCAGAACGACGAGGCGCCGACCTCGCCGGGCATGAGGTCCGAGCCGTCGAAGCGGACGGTCACGGCCGGGTCGATGAGGATCTCGGTCGCGAACTGGTTGATCGGCGTGGTGGCGTTGGCCGGGTCCACGCCCTGGCGGGCGGTGCTCCACGGGCCGGTCTGGAGACGGGCGTTGTGGTAGAGCTCCGAGGCCAGGAACTGGCGGACGGCCTCGGTGGCCTCCGAGTCGGAGAACGCGGCCACGAACTCGCCGCCGACCAGCATGGTGTTGTCGCCCTCGTTGGACTCGGGGAAGCGGAAGGCGAACACGTCGCCGTCCTCGGCCACCGTGGTGTCCGCGGGCCACATGGCGCCGTAGAAGGACGCCTGGCGGCTCAGTGCGCATCCGCCGTCGAGGATCGGGAAGCCGGCCTCCTGGAACGCGGTCGAGCTGACCGTGTCGGTGCCGCCGTAGATGTAGTCCTCGTTCTTGAGGATGGAGCCGGCCTTGTCGATGGCCGTCACGATCTGCGGGTCGTTGAACGGGATCTCGTGGTTGACCCACTGGTCGTAGATGTCGGTGCCTTCACGCAGGACGATGTCCTCGATCCAGTCGGTGCCCGGCCAGCCGGTGGCGCCGCCGGACTCGAAGCCCGCGCACCACGGCGTGACGCCGCTGCCCGCGATGGTGTCGGACAGGGCGATCAGCTCGTCCCAGGTCTGCGGGACCTCGTAGCCGTTGTCGGCGAAGAACGAGGGCGAGTACCAGATGAAGGACTTCGCGTTGGACGAGTGCGGCGCGGCGTAGAGCGTGCCGTCGATGGTGCCGTAGTTGATCCAGTCCTCGGACCAGCCCTCGGTCGCCAGGGCGCTGAGCTCCTCGGAGGCCGGGACCAGGCTGTCGGTGAAGTTCGACATGAGGCCGGGCTGCGGGAAGAGCGCGATGTCGGGGGCGTTGCCGCCGTCGACGCGCACCTTCATGTCGGCCTCGAACTCGCCGGAGCCCTCGTATTCGATGGTGGCGCCGGTGCAGGACTCGAAGTAGCTCCAGGCCTCCATCATCTCGTCGGCCTCGACGTCGCGGATGGAGCCGAGGATCGAGACGGTCTCGCCTTCCAGGTCGCCGTAGTCCTCGTAGTTGGCGCAGTCGGTGGCGTCGTCGGGGACGGCTCCGCGGCCCTCCTCGTCCTCCTCGGGCGCGCCGCATGCGGTCGCGGCGAGCGCGAGGGCACTGGCGGCAGCCGCAAGGTAGGAAATTCGTCGGGTCTTGCTCATCGGGGTTTCCCTCTCTTCGCAGGTGGTGTTCGCCCGGCGAGTCCGACTGCCTCCCTGTCCCGCCATTCGCGGAACCGCTCTCACCGGGTCCGTTCCCTGGTAGGGACTGCCTCACCCGCCGTTGGGCGACGCTGGCAATCGTGCTCTGAGTAACACTGAATGTCAAGTCTGCATTGCTGAATCGTTACTGGTTGGCATTGGATCGATATCTGTCGACACCCGCGTCATGGGAGCGATACCAATGGCGTATCATTCCGAGGCCCGGCAACTCACTTGCGGCGCGAGTCGGCATGTTTCCCCGCGACTCGCGTCCCGAAACGCACAGCCGAGAAAGGTGTCATCCGATGACGCAGCTGACCTTCCCCGAGGGTTTCCTCTGGGGGACCGCCACGGCCTCCTACCAGATCGAGGGGGCCGTCGCCGAAGGCGGACGCGGACCGTCCATCTGGGATACGTTCTCGGACACGCCGGGCAAGACCTGGCGCGGCCAGACCGGCCGCGTCGCCTGCGACCACTACCACCGCCTCGACGAGGACGTCGCCCTCATGGCCTCGCTCGGCGTCGACTCCTACCGGTTCTCGATCGCGTGGCCGCGCATCCAGCCCGACGGCACCGGCCCGGCCAACCCCGAGGGCCTCGACTTCTACGACCGGCTCGTCGACAGGCTCGTGGCGGCCGGCATCAAGCCGATGCCGACGCTCTACCACTGGGACCTGCCGCAGGGCTTCGAGGACCGCGGCGGCTGGCCCGCGCGCGAGACCGCCGAGCGCTTCGGCGAGTACGCCGCGATCGTGGGCGGGCGCCTGTCCGACCGCGTCCACACCTGGTGGACGCTCAACGAGCCGTGGTGCTCGGCGTTCCTGGGCTACGGCAACGGCCACCACGCGCCGGGACGCACCGAGCCCGCCGCGGCCCTCGCCGCCGCCCACCACCTCAACCTCGCGCACGGTCTCGCGGTCCAGTCGCTGCGCGCGGCCGGGGCCGAGCGGGTCTCCATCGCGCTCAACCCGACCCAGTGCCGCGGCGACGAGGAGGCCGCGCGGATCGCCGACGGACTCGCGAACCGGGTCTTCTTCGACCCGATCCTCAAGGGCGAGTACCCCGTCGACATGATGGAGCGGACCGCGCACCACACCGACTGGTCCTTCGTGCGCGACGGCGACCTCGAGCAGATCAACCAGCGGATCGACCTGCTGGGCGTCAACTACTACAACCCCACCTGGTTCCGGGTGAACCCGGACGCTCCCGAGTCCCCGGTGCAGCCGGGCTCGGCCGGGATCGAGACCTGGACCCCCGAGGGCCTGGAGTTCACCGACATGGGCTGGCCGATCGCGCCCAGCGGGCTCACCGATCTGCTGGTGCGCCTCCACAAGGACTACGGGGTGCCCACGATGATCACCGAGAACGGCGCGGCCTACCCGACCGGCCCGGGCGAGGACGGCGAGGTGAACGACGTCGAGCGCGTCGCCTACCTGCGCTCGCACATCGCAGCGGTCCACGACGCGATCGAGGCGGGCGCCGACGTGCGCGGCTACACCGCCTGGTCCCTCATGGACAACTTCGAGTGGGCCTTCGGCTACGACAAGCGCTTCGGCATCGTCCACGTCGACTACGCGACCCAGAAGCGGACGCCGAAGGCCAGCGCGAAGTTCTACGCGAACGTGATCGCCGCGAACGGGCTCGACCGCTAGAGCAGTGCGCCCCGGAGCGCGCGAATCTCGTGTTCCGGGTCGTCGGCGCGCATGACCGCGCCCATGACCGCGACTCCCGCCGCACCCGCCTCCCTCGCGGCGAGGGCCCGGTCGGGGCCGGTCACGCCGCCGAGCGCGTACACCGGGACCGGGCTCGCCGCACACACCGCGGCGAGCCCGTCCGTCCCCGCGGCGGGGCCGTAGCCGGGTTTGGACGCGGTGGCCCACACGGGCGAGTAGGTGCAGTAGTCCAGGCCCGGATCGATCGGTTCGCCGGCGTGGACGGAGCGGCCGACCAGTACGGGCCGCGGATCGGGGACCGGGCGGGACGAGGAGAGGTGCGCCGCGGCGACGGGTCCCTCGGGGTCGGCGACGATGAGGACGCCCCCGGCCTCGGCCACGAGCAGGCCGATGCCGGCGGTGAGCCGGTGCCGCTCCTCCCACGGAAGGTCCTTGTCGCGCAGGATGAGCGCGAAGGGTCCGCCGCGCAGTGCGAGCGCGACCTGGTCGGCCAGCGAGCGCGGGCACCCGTGCCGGTCGGTGACGACGATGAGCCGGTGCTGCATATCCCGAACCTACGCCCCGAACGGATGCGCACTGGTGTTTCCAGTGTTCAGGGAGTCGACTCGTGTCCGACTCGCCGGTGCTCGACCGGTTTAACGCTTCTGTATCGGTCCACGTCTCGAACTTGCGTAATTCACGACACAGGTGCGAAACTTCAGAGGATGAACATCGGCGATCAAATCAACGTGCTGCGGACCGAAGGGGAGCGGATCGCTGTCGCTGGTGGGGAACTCGCGCTCAATGCCATCGTGCCCACCTGCCCGGGATGGGTCGTCAAGGATCTCTTGACCCATATCGGGACCGTCCATCGCTGGGCGGCGGCCATCGTCGGCGGAGCGCTGCCTCACGACCCCAGGAAATTGGACCTTCAGCGGATCGTGGGGCCCCTGCCGCACGACGACCTGCTGGTCGACTGGGTCCGCGAGGGCCTCATCCGGCTCGCGGCCACACTGGAGGGCGCACCTGACGACCTCCAGTGCTGGCAGGTGTTTCCCTCTCAGTCCTCACGCCGTTTCTGGGTCCGCAGACAGGCCCACGAGACCACCATCCACCGAGTCGACGCCGAACAGGCGCGCGGCGACGAGATATCACCGGTCGGCCCCGGTTTCGCGGCCGACGGCATCGACGAACTGCTGCTGGGTTTCCACGGCAGGCCGTCGAGCAGGGTGCGGGCACTGCGGCCGTCAGTGCTCCACATCCACGCCACCGACCTGCCGCCGGGACGCGGCGACTGGTACATCCATCCCACCGACACGGGCCCGCTCGTGACGTTCAGCGAGGTCGAGACCCCGCACTGCGTCATCGAGGGCCCGGTGGAGCTGCTGTACCTGGCGCTGTGGAACCGGCTGCCCTTCGACGACCTGTCAGTCCATGGAGACCCGGCACTGCTCCACTTGTGGCGCAATTACTCCGCGGTCCGGTGGGTCGATCCCGTTGACGTATAGAAACTGGAGCGCAATAGCCCGAACTCGCTGGTGACCGATCCGTCACCGTCCGAATCGTCCGCCGCGTGAGCGCGGCGGACGCCGGGCGGCGTGCCGTGCCGCTGCGGCTCCGTCGCATCGGCGGGCGGGGATCGTAAGCTCACCAACGTGAACCACGTCCTTCCGAACGACGCCGTCCCCCGCGCCGCGCTGTGGATCCTGGTCCCCGCGGCGCTCGCCACGGTCCTCGGCATGATCCTCCTGTGGCCCGAAGGCGTCGAGGACGCCGCGATCGAGGCCTACGGCACGGAGGTCGACGGCAGTGTCGTCTCGGTGCACGAGACCGAGTGCGACGAGGCCGACGCCGAGTTGAACGAGCAGCTCCAGGCGACCGTGTGCGGCGACGTCGTCGTGCGGTTGACCAGCGGCGAG
This sequence comes from Glycomyces harbinensis, assembly GCF_900101745.1. GTDB lineage: Bacteria > Actinomycetota > Actinomycetes > Mycobacteriales > Micromonosporaceae > Glycomyces > Glycomyces harbinensis. The sequence goes on from NZ_FNAD01000002.1 coordinate 479,168, forward strand.
TTCTCCGGCGAGGAGGTGATCGTCGACGTCCCGTCCGGTCCGGGCGCGCCGGTGGTGGACCCCGGTGACGGCGTCATCCTCATCTACACGCCCGACTCGGTGTCGGGCCAGCAGTTCCACATCATCGACCACGACCGCGCGAACGCCCTGTGGGCGCTGGTGATCGCGTTCGCCCTGGCGGTGATCGCGTTCGGCCGCTGGAAGGGCCTGCGGTCCCTGTTCAGCCTGGCCGCGACGTTCGCGGTGGTGCTGCTGTTCATGGTCCCGGCGATCCTCGACGGGTCGTCGCCGATCCTGGTGGCCACGGTGGGTTCGGCCGCGATCATGCTCGTGTCGCTGTACCTGTCGCACGGGTGGAACCGGACGACCACGGTGGCGGTGGTGGGGACGCTGGCGTCGCTGGTGATCACGGTGCTCCTGGCCGAGGCGGCGGTGCGGGTCGCGATGCTCAACGGGGTCCTCGACGAGAACACCACGAACCTCGCGCTCCAGTATCCGATCGACATGTCGGGCCTGCTCCTGGCGGGCATCCTCATCGGCGCGCTCGGCGTCATCGACGACGTCACGGTCTCGCAGGCGGCCACGGTGGACGAGGTCGCGAAGGCGAATCCGAAGTGGGGGCCGGCGCGGCTGTTCAAGTCGGGCATGCGGGTCGGGCGCGACCACCTGACGTCGGTGGTGAACACGCTGGTCCTGGCGTACGCGGGCGCTTCGCTGCCGCTGCTGGTGCTCATCGCGGCGGCGGGGCGGCCCATGGAGCAGGTGCTCACGAGCCAGACGATCGCCACGGAGATCGTGCGGTCGGTCGCGGGCACGCTGGGGCTGATCGCGGCCGTGCCGATCACGACCTGGCTGGCCGCGGCGCTCGCGCGGCGGACGCCGCGGGAGAAGGCCCCGAAGGAGAAGGCGCCCAAGCCGAAGCCGCCGAAGCCGGAGCCGGCCGCGGCCTCCTGGGACGAGGACGAGTCCCCGTACCCGCCCTCGCATCTGCGTTAGAAGCGCTCGGCGGCGGCCATGAGCTTGCGGGCCGCCTGGTGCAGCGCCTGGAGCACCGTCATCACCGCCGGGCGGCCGGTCGAGGCCGTCCGGTGGACCACGTAGACGTCCCGGCCCGGCATCGCCTCGGCGAACCGGCGCACGGCCACGTCCCTGCGCTCGGCCGCGGCCATCCACGGCGCCACGGTCACCCCCAGGCCCTTCGCCACGAGCGTGAGGATCGTGTCGAGGCCCTCGAACTCGGAGACCGGCGCGGTGATGCCCTCGGCGCGCCACAGCCGGTCGAGCGCCATCCGCGACGGCTCGCCCTCGGGCGAGGCGATCCACGACTCCCCCGCCAGCTCGTGCGCGGACAGGACCTCCTTGCCGGCGAGGGGGTGGCGGGCCGGGAGGGCGACCACGAGCGGGTCGTTCACCAGGTGGTGGAACGTGAGCGGCCCGGTGGTGGCGGGGCGGCGCTGGCCCGACCAGTCGTCGATGAGGGCGAGGTCGATCTCGCCCGAGCGCACGCGCGAGAGCGATTCGGAGACGGTCAGCTGCTGGCGCAGGACCATCTGGAGTTCGGGGTGGCGGCGCAGGCGCCGGACCATCGGCCCGGCGAGGGCGACGGCGACGGTCGGGAACGCGGTCACGGTGACCCGGCCGCGCGGTTCGGCGGACTCGGCGGCGAGGTCGGTCTCGGCGGCGTCGATCGCCTCGATGATGAGCGCGGTGTGCTCCACGAGACGGCGTCCCGCGTCGGTCAGCTGAGCCGACCGGGCGGTGCGTTCGAGCAGCGCCACGCCGGTCTCCTTCTCCAAGGCGGCCAACTGCTGTGAGACCGCCGAGGCGGTCTGTCCGGTCGCCACGGCAGTGGCGGATATCGATCCCTGGGCGGCGAATTCGTAGAGAAGCCGCAGGCGGCGAACATCGAGCATAAGCAAATCTTATCCTCGGCGAAAGGTAGAAATACTTGCGTTGATGCTGGAATCCGGGAAGTCTGGGTGCCGCAAGGGCGAAGCCCGCAAGCCCGCAGACCATCCTCTGAGGAGTCACCAGTGACCGTCTCCGCAACCCTCGCCGCCAACGAAGCGATCGCCGCGCGCCGGGCAGCCGGGCAGGAGGTGCTCGCACTCGGCTTCGGTGAAGCAGGGATTCCGGTGCACCCCTTGCTGAGCCGCCACCTCGGCCGGGCCGCCGCGCAGAGCTCGTACGGGCCCGTGGCCGGGATCGGCACGGCCCGCGAGGCCGCCGCCGGGTACTGGACCCGCCGCGGCCTCCCCACCGAAGGCGACCGGGTCCTGCTCGGGCCCGGTTCCAAGCCCTTGCTGTACGCGCTGCTGCACGCCGCCGGGGGCGACGTGGTCCTGCCCAAGCCCGCGTGGGTGTCGTACGCGGCCCAGTCGCAGCTGCTCGGGCGCGACCCGATCCGCGTGGCGGTGCCCGAGGGCGAGGGCGGCGTGCCCGAGGCCGAGGCCATGGACGCGGCGGTGCGCGAGGCCCGGGCGGCGGGCCGCAACCCGCGGATCGTGGTGGTCACGCTGCCGGACAACCCGACCGGGCGCCTGGCCTCGGAGCAGTCGGTGAAGGCGATGTGCGAGGCCGCCCGCGAACTCGACCTCGTGATCCTCGCCGACGAGATCTACCGGGACCTGGTGTTCGAGGAGGGCTCGTTCCCCTCCCCCGCCGCGTGGGCCCCGGAGCGGACGGTCACGACCACGTCCCTGTCGAAGAACTACGCGCTCGGCGGCTGGCGGATCGGCGCCGCCCGCTTCCCCGACTCGCCCCTGGGCGACGCGCTGCGGGAATCGGTGCGGGGCATCGCCTCCGAGCTGTGGTCCTCGACGCCGATGCCGATGCAGCACGCGGCGGCCTACGCCTGGTCGGACCCGCAGGAGCTGGTCGACCGGGTCGCGGCGGCGCGGCACCTGCACGGTTCGGTCGCGACCGCGGTCGCCGAGCTGTTCGCCGGCGCCGGCTGCGAGGTGGAGACGCCGCAGGGCGGCTTCTACGTGTGGCCCGACTTCGGTCCGGTGCGCGCGGTCCTGGCCGAGCGCTGGGGCGTCGCCACGAGCGAGGACCTGGCCCGGGTCCTGCTCGACGAGTTCGGGGTCGTGGTCCTGCCCGGCACCGCGTTCGGCGACGACCCGTCCTCTTTGACCCTCCGCGTGGCCGTCCCGGGGATCTACGGGGAGTCGGACTCCGAGCGCCTCGCGGCGCTCCTCGCGCCGGACCCGGTCGCGATGCCGTGGATCGGCGAGGCCCTGACCGGCCTGCGGGAGAAGCTCACCGCGCTCGTCGCGGTGTAGGCGGTCGCCGGGGGTGCTGGTGAGGCCGATGCATCAGCACCCTTGGCGGCCGGACCCCCGCAGCGAGCCCTCAGTTCACCCGTTCGGCGAGGGCGACGACGGCCCACACGCAGACGATCACGACGGCGAGCGCGAGCGCGGCGAACACGAAGCCCACGAAGCGCTGGATCTCGAGCTCGTGGCCGTCGCGGACCGGCCCCCTCCAGCGGCCGAAGCGCCAGTGGTCCTTGCCCTGCTCGTAGTCCCCGACGTCCTGGAGGAGCGCCTGGAGGTCGGCGACGGTCTCGGCCCGGCGGGCGAGCTGGCGCCGCAGCCGGTACTCCTTGGCGTCGATCTCTCCCCGGCGCCGGGCCCTGGCGAGGCGGTCGAGCGTGATGCGCCTGTCGGCGCGGGATGCGCGTGCGGCGAATGCGTCCATGGTTGCTCCCACCTGTCCTGCCTTCCATCATGACAGAGACGAAGATGCTTAACATTCCCCGTTCGCGCTGGTCGTACACATTGGCCGCACGCCCGCGTCGGGTTGCGCACCAGCCCCTTCCGGGAACGCCGAAGGCCGCGCCGGTCGGGCGCGGCCTTCGAAGCGGATCAGTCGAGAAGGAGGGAGACGGCGGTGGCGAGGTCGATGTCCTTGGCGGACACCTTGTGCCCGGCCGAGTGGGTGGTCGTGGCGACGGTCAGCTTGTCGTAGTTGACCGCCAGGTCGGAGTGGTGGTTGCGCTGCTCGTTGAGCAGGCCTATCGCGGTCGCGGCGGCGAGGGCCTGGAGGTGGCCGCCGAAGGACCAGGTGCGTTCGAGCCGGTCGTCGACGTGGCTCCAGCCGGGCAGTTCCGACAGCGCCAGTTCGATCTCGGCCTCGGTCAAGGGTTGATCGCTCATGGCTCGATTCTGTCAGCTGCCGCCCGCGGCGTCAGCGCCTCGGCCGCTCCGGCTCAACCCTCGTCGACGAGGGTGACCTTGCCGGTGTCGAGGTCGTAGACCGCGCCGACGACGAGGACGCCTTCGAGGTTCTCGCGGCGGCCGAGGTCGGCGACGGTGCGGCGCACCTGGAGCCGCAGCGCCCGCGGCGCCGCGTCCAGGCCCTCGGCGGTCTCCGACAGCGCCTGCGAGGCCGGCTGCCACAGCTGCTCGACCAGGTAGTCGCTGCGCGGGTCGTGGGTGTCGTCCTCGACCGCGTGCAGGGCGGCGTTGATCGCCCCGCACCGCTCGTGGCCGAGCACGACCACCAGGGACACGCCGAGTTCGGCGGCCGCGAACTCCAGGGACCCGACCGCGGCGCGGTCGGCCACGTGGCCGGCGGTGCGCACCACCAGCAGCTGCCCGAAGTCGCAGTCGAAGACGCTCTCGGCGGTGACCCGGGAGTCGATGCAGGTGAAGACGACCGCAGTGGGAGTCTGGTCGGGCGCGGCCTCGCGGGCCGCGGTGATGTCGCGCTTGTATCGGGGCTCGCCGGCGACGAATCGGCCGTTGCCCTCGAGCAGTCCGACCAGCGTCTTGGCGGCTTCGTGGTGCTCCATCAGGGCGGAGGCGGTCAGTTCAGGCACGCCCTGAATGGTGCCGCATGATCCGAGCAGGTGCAAGCGCGACGGGCGTGGCGTCACCCAGGTTTTACAGAGCGCACGTTACCGTTCCGAGATCTTCCGGTCATAAACCAGGACTTGCTGCTCGCCTTCGGGGACCTTATGATGAAGCAGAACAACCGCGATGCGGTTCACCTGCGGTTTCACCCGGCGATTCGGAGGCCCTCCAGTGCGCACCTACGGCGAAGGCTGCCCGGCGGCACACGCGCTCGACCTCGTCGGGGAGCGCTGGTCGCTTTTGATCGTCCGCGAACTGCTCCTGGGGCCGAAGCGCTTCACGGACCTGCGCGGCGGTCTCCACGGCGCGAGCGCCAACGTCCTGTCGCAGCGGCTGCGCGAACTCGAGGCGCACGGCGTGGTCTCCAAGCGGCGGCTCCCGCCCCCGGCCGCGTCCAAGGTGTACGAGCTGACCGAGTGGGGCCGCGACCTCGAACCGGCGATCGTGTTCCTGCTGCGGTGGGGCGCGCGGTCGGCGGCGATCCCGCTCGACGCGCCGATGGGGGTCGACGCGCTCATCCTGTCGATGCGCAGCCTCTTCATGCCCGTCGCCGCGCAGGGCTTCGACGCGGCGTTCGAGCTGTGGGTCGGGGACCGGCCGTTCATCGCCGAGATCATCGACGCGCAGCTGATCCTCGCCCCCGGCAGGCCCGAGCACCCGCACGCGGTCATCCGCACCGACGCCGAGACCCTCAAGCGCCTCACCCTGGGCGGACGCAGCCTCGACGTGTCGCTGCACGCCGGGCGCGTCACCGTCCAGGGCGACCAGGCGATGGCCGAGCGCTTCCTCGGCATGTTCCGCCTCCCCGAACCCGCCGCGGCCTCGGCCGCGGCGACGCCGGGAACGGTGTGAACACCGCCTAAGGCCGGTAGACCGGTATCTCGCCGGTGCCGCGGACGCGGCGGTCGGTGATGAGCATGTGCCCCGGCGCGTGCGTGATCGCGAACGGGAGGCGCGCCCTGACCACGGCCTCCTGCAGCGTCACGCCGCACGACCAGAACACCGGCACGTCGCCGGGCTCGAACTCGACCGGGTCGCCGAAATCGGGCCTGGCCAGGTCCCGGATCCCGATCTCCCGCGGATCGCCGATGTGGACCGGCGCCCCGTGCGCGTAGGGCATGTCGGCCGTGACCCACGCGGCGCGCTCGACGAGCTCGGCGGGGACCGGGCGCATCGACACGACCTGCGGGCCGCGGAACCGCCAGGCGGGCAGGCACCGCAGGTTGGAGCGGTACATCGGGACGTTCCCGCCCTGCTCCCGGTGGCGCAGCGGGATGCCCGACCGCTCCAGCACGGGCTCGAACGTGAAGCTGCACCCGATCAGGAGCGTCACCAGGTCGTGGCGCCACACGTCGACCACGTCGGTGCGGCGCGCGACCAGCTGGCCCCGGCGCCACACGTGGTAGGCCGGCAGGTCGCGGCGCAGGTCCGCGCCCTCGGCGAGCGGGGTGGTGAACCCGCCCGCGCCGACCGCGCCCAGGAGCGGGCAGGGCTTGGGGTTGCGCACCGTGAAGCGGCGCAGATCGTCCGCGTACTGGCGGGGCACGCTCACCATGTTGGCCTGCACGAATCCGTGCGACCAGCCGCCGGTGGCGGTGTCCAGCCCGTCCCGGAACCGGACGCGGGCCTCGCGGGGAAGGACCGTCGCGGGACGCTGTTTCGTGAACATCGTTCCTCCTCGAATTCGCTGCTCGATGGCTTGAGCATCCGGGCAGCCGCGTCGAGAACTTCACGAGTCCTTCACGAGCGGATCGCACGAGTATGTATGGACACCGTGCGGACACTGCGCGTTCATTGGGCGAAAGTCATTGCAAGCGTTCCCAAATGATCAGCAAATGCCCATACACTTGTGGTTTCTGACATCGAACGGCCGCACCTCGACTCCCCGGGAGGTGGCCCGTGGACTTCGGCATCCTCGGACCTCTGCAGCTGGCATGGGAGGGCATGCCCGTCCCACTGCCGGGCAAGACCCTGCCCAGGCTCTTCGCCGTCCTGCTCCTGGAGGCCGGCAGCGTCGTCCCGCTGCCGCGCCTGATCGACGCGATCTGGGAGGAGGACCCGCCCGCCACGGCCAGGCGCCAGGTCCAGAACACCGTCGCCGCCGCCCGCGGCCTGCTCGTCCACGCCGGGACCTCCGAGCTGGAGAAGGTCGGCGACGGCTACCGGATGCGGGTGCGCCCCGAGAAGCTCGACTCGCTGCGCTTCCAGCGCTCCGCCCGCATCGCCCGCGAGCAGGTCGCCGCCGCCGAACCCGAAGCGGCCCTCGCCACCCTGCGCGAAGCGCTCGCCCTGTGGCGCGGACCGGCCCTCGCCGGGCTCTCCGGACGCCTCATCGAGTCCGGGGCGCTGCGCTGGGACGAGGAGCGGGCCGCGGCCGAGGAGGACCGCGCCGAACTCGAACTCGCGCTCGCCACCGGCGTCTCCGTGGTCGCCGACCTGCGCCGCGTCCTCGAACGCCACCCCTACCGCCAGCGGGCCGCCGAACTGCTCATCACCGCCCTGTACCGGGAGGAGCGCGCCGCCGAGGCCCTCGACGCGTACGAGTCGATCCGCCGCCAGCTCGCCGACGAACTCGGCATCGACCCCGGCCGGCGCCTCAAGGACCTGTACGCGGCGATGCTCCGCGACGACTCGGCCCTCAGGCCGCCCGAGAAGCCGGCGGTCGCCGCCGCGCCGGCGCGGCGCGAACTGCCCGCGCCCGCGCAGCTGCCCTCCGACTCGATCCACTTCACCGGCCGCGTCGACCAGCTCGCGGCCCTGGACCTGCTGCTGGAACCCGGACCGCGCGTCGCGGTCCTGTCGGGGATCGGCGGCTCGGGGAAGACCACGCTCGCGCTGCACTGGGCCCACAGGGTCCGCGAGCGGTTCCCCGACGGGCAGCTGTACGTGAACCTCCGCGGCTTCGACCGGGCCGCGCCGCTCACCCCGCTGGACACGATCGCCGGGTTCCTGCGGGCGCTCGGCGTCGCGACCGAGTCGATCCCCTCCGACGCCGACGAGGCCGCCGCGCTGCTGCGCTCGCGCCTGGCCGACACCCGCACGCTCGTGATCCTCGACAACGCCCGCAACTCCCCGCAGGTCGTGCCGCTGCTGCCGGCCACCGCCGGGAGCGTCGCAGTGGTCACCAGCCGCTCGCGCCTGCCCGACCTCGCCGCGCTCCACGACGTCCGCCAGCTCACCGTCGGCGCCCTCGACGCCGACGAGTCGGTCCATCTGATGGAGAGCCTCATCGGCGCCGAGCGAGTACGGGCCGAGCCGAAGGCCGCCAAGCGGATCGCCGAACTGTGCGGCGGGCTCGCGCTCGCGCTGCGGATCGTCGGCACGAACCTGCGCGGGCAGCCGGGCACGACGCTCGCCGAGACCGCCGCGGCCCTCGCCGGCAGGGACCGGCTCGCGCACCTCGCCGTCGAGGGCGACCCGACGACGACGGTCGCCGCCGCGTTCGACCTGTCGTTCCAGGCGCTCGACCCCGAGGAGGAGCTGCTGTACCTCAACCTCGCGTTCCTGCCCGGCGCCGACTTCTCCAAGGGCCTCGCCGTGGCCCTGGTCGCGTGGGAGCCCGAGGCGGCCGAACGGCTCCTGGCCAAGCTCGTCGCCGCCCACCGCATCGACGAGTACCGGCCCGGCCGCTACCGGTTCCACGACCTGGTGCGCGACTACGCCCGCCGCAAGGCCGAGGCCGGGTTCGACCCGGCCGCGCTCCAGCGCCTGCGCGAGCAGGCCGTCGAGTGGTACGCGAAGGGCCCGGTGCGGCTGCCGGTCGAGGAGTACCGCAACATCGTGGCGACCTTCCTCGAATGGAACGGCCACCCCACGGTCTCGCGGCTGCTCACGCGCCTGGTCGCCTTCGCCGACGCCGGATACCGCGAGGACGCGTCGCTGTCCGACACGCTCTACGAGCTGCCCGAGCTCGCCCACGTCGCCGAGCAGGGCATCGCCACCGGGGTGCGCTCGAAGGAGCCGATGGACGCCGTGCGGGCCTATGCGCTGGCCGACGCCGTGGCCTACACCTCCGGCGAGCTCCACCAGTCGAAGGCCTACGCCGAGAAGACCCTCGAATACCTGCGGCTCACCCCGCACGGGGACGCGACGGGCAAGGCGCGCAACGACCTCGGGACGACGCTGACGCAGCTGGGCCGGTACCGCGAGGCCGTGTCGATCCTGCGGGAGGCCCTGGTCAGCGCCGAGCGCTCCGGGAAGCGGCACGTGCTCGTCGAGGTGCTCACCTCGCTGGGGAGCGTGCTGCGGCGCATGGGGATCTTCGCCGAGGCCGAGACGCTGCTGCGGCGCGCCCGCGACCTCGACGCCGCCGCGCCCGAGGGTCCCACGACGGTCTACCCGCTGCTGTCGCTCTCGGAGCTGTACGTCGACCAGGGCCGCATCTCGACCGCCGAGGAGCAGGACCACGTGATCGCCGAGATGCTCCGCGACGACCCCTCGAAGTACTACCGGGCGCGGCTGTACTTCCGGCAGGCCGCGGTGCACCACGCCGACCAGGACTACGCCCGGGCCGAGGCCGCGCTCCTGTTCGGCCTCGAACTGGTCGAGCAGGCCAACGGCTGGCGCCACCGGCTGGTCTACACGTACCGGCTCGCCGAGATGTACGTCGACACCGGCCGGATCGACGACGCGCGCGACGCCCTCGGCCGCGTCGCCGACCTCGACCGGTACCAGACCTCGGAGACCCTCGCGGTGAAGGCGCGGGTCCTGTGCAAGCTCCACACCGCCGACGGCGACCTGCCCGAGGCGATCCGCATGGGGCGCCAGGCGTGCGACGTGTTCGCGGCCATGCCCGACCCGCTGCGCCAGGCCCGCAGCCTGCGGGCGCTGGGGCGGGCCTGCGAGGCCGCGGGCGCCGTCGAGGCGGCCGCGCAGTGCCGGGCCGACGCGCTGGACCTGTTCGAGTCCTTGGGGATCGACCCCGCCCGGGAGCAGTGACCGCGACCCCCGGCTTCGTCCAGTCGACCGACTGATGCGGCCCCAGTCGCCCCGTCCATACAGTTGCGGGCACACCCACTGGAACACGTCAACCAGGAGACGACATGCACGCCATCCGCCACCACGCCTTCGGCGGCCCGGAGGTCCTCGTGTACGAAGAGGTCCCCGAGCCCGAGCCGGGCCCCGGCCAGCTCCGCATCGCCACCCGGGCCGCCGGGGTCCACCTCCTCGACACGGTCTTCCGCAACGGCGCGAAGGACAGCCCCTACCCGCTCCCGGCGCTGCCGGCGATCCCGGGCCGGGAGGCCGCCGGGATCGTGGACGCGGTCGGCGAGGGGGTCGACGCCTCCTGGATCGGCAGGCGCGCGGTCGCCCACCTCGGGTTCGCGTCCGGCGGCTATGCGGAGAAGGCCGTCCGCGACGTCGCCTCGGTCCACGAGATCCCCGAGGGCGTCGGCTTCGGCGAGGCGGTGGCGATGATCGGCACCGGCCGCACCGCGCTGATGATCCTCGGGGTCGGCCCGGTGACGGCCGAGGACACGGTGATCGTGCCGGCCGCCGCGGGCGGGCTGGGCACGCTCCTGGTGCAGGCCGCCAAGAACGCCGGCGCGTACGTGGTCGGCCTCGCGGGCGGGCCCGGCAAGGTCCGGCAGGTCGCCGCGAACGGGGCCGACGCCGCGGTCGACTACCGGGCCGCCGACTGGACCTCGGTGCTGGACAAGGCGCTCGACGGCCGCGAGGCGACCCTCCTGTACGACTCGGTCGGCGGCGAGGTCGGCCGGGCCGCCTTCGACCGGCTCGGCTTCGGCGGCCGCATGATCGTCTTCGGCTGGTCGGCGGGGACGGCCACCGAGGCCACGGTCGAGGACATCGTGGGCCGCGGCCTCACCGTCACCGGCGCGCTCGGCCCGAAGCTCCTGGAGCGGCTCGGCGGCCTGCGGGCCCTCGAGGAGCGCTCGCTCGCCGAGCTCGCCGCCGGGCGGCTGCGCCCGGCGGTGCACACCTTCGCGCTGGCCGAGACCGCCGAAGCCCATCGCGCCCTGGAGAACCGGGGCACGACGGGCAAGGTGGTGCTGATCCCCTAGCGGCGGTGCCGCCGCCAGGGGAGACGCCTTCCTTAGGAGGCGGTGACCAGTTCGGCGGGCGCGATGTCCGGCACGGCGGCCTCGGCGTGGGCCCGCGCCAGCGGGACCGACAGCGCGAGCCCGGCCAGCGCCAGGCCGACGCCGACCAGGAGCGGCGCGGTCAGGCTCAGTCCGGCCGACAGCGCGAGGCCGCCGAGCCAGGCGCCGTTGGCGTTGGCCAGGTTGAACGCCGCGTGGTGCATGGAGGAGGCCAGCGACGGGGCCGCGTGGGCGCCGTCGAGCAGCAGCCGCTGCATGATCGGGCCGACCAGCGAGGACGAGGTCGCCATGAGGAAGACCCCGCCGATCGCCAGGACCGGGTTGCCCATGGAGAAGAACATCATGAGCAGCACGAGCGCGATCGTGGTGAACGCGGCGAACAGGCCCTGGATCGGGGCGCGGTCGGCGACCTGGCCGCCGACCACGTTCCCGAGGGTCAGGCCGACGCCGAACACCGCGAGGGTGATGGCGATGGCGACCGCGTTGAGGCCGGTGACCTCCTCGAGGATCGGCGTGAGGTAGGTGTAGGCGGCGAACATGCCGCCGAAGCCGACCGCGCCGGTGACCAGCGGCAGGAGGACCTTCTTGGAGCGGATCGCGCGGATCTCGTCGGCGGCCCTGGTCTGGACGATGACGCCGCGCGTGTCGGGCACGGTGATCCAGATGGCGGCGGCGGCGACGATGCCGAGCGCGGCGACGGCCGCGAAGATCCAGCGCCAGGAGAACTGGCCGACGAGCAGGGCGCTGACCGGGACGCCGACGATCGTGGCGACGGTGAGGCCGGACATGATCCCCGAGATCGCGCGGGCGCGGCGGTCAAAGGAGACCAGGCTCGCGCCGACGACCGCGGCGGCGCCGAAGAAGGCGCCGTGCGGGAGGCCGGCGACGAACCGGGTGGCGAGCAGGAAGCCGAAGTCGGGGGCCAGTGCGGTGGCGAGGTTCGCGACGGCGAAGGCGCCCATGAGGCCGATCATCAGCGGCTTGCGGGGGATGCGGGTGGTGGCGACGGTCAGCAGCGGGGCGCCGAGGACGACCCCGATGGCGTAGGCGGACACGGCCAGGCCGGCTTCGGCGAGCGAGACGCCCGAGGAGGCGGCCATCTGGGGCAGGATGCCCATGATGACGAACTCGGCGGTGCCGATGCCGAACGCGCCGATGGACATGGCGAACAGAGGCATGCGCATGGAAAGCAGCTCCGGGAAGGTTGTGTGGTGAGAACGCTGAGGCTGTCACCGGCTGCTTCCTTGCCGTACCGGTCGCTGATCAAGAACGGGAGACGCTGGCGTCTCCAGGGTCCATCATAAGAACACTCGCCGCACGAGTAAAAGTCCCCGAGGTGAAATCTCGGCGTGATGTCCGTCGCCGGCGGGTTACGCGGGTCGCGAGGGGGTTTCGAGAATGACCGGGGCCGATGCCGACATGTGGGCGAACGCCGCGGCCGTCGGCGAATCCGGTTGCGGCACATACACGACCAAACGCACGGCGGTCCCGGGCACGTCGAGGACCTGGCAGTCGAACTCCAGGGGCCCGAATTGGCCGTGCACGACGCTCTTGGTCTGCACCCGCCGGACCGCCACCCGGTGGTCGGCCCACATCTCCCCGAACTCGGGGCTGGTGCGCAGCAGCTCGTCCACCAGGGCCCGCAGCCGCGTGTCGCCCGGGCTGCGGGCGAGCGAGGCCCGCAGGTCCGAGACGCAGTCCTGCAGGAACGCCTGCGCGCGCGGGTCGGCGAGCTGCGCCGGGGCGTGCGGCCCGGTGAAACTGGTACGCAGGATGTTGCGCTCCTGGGGCGACAGCCGGTCCAGGTAGCCCATGAGGAGGTTGGCCTTGGCGTTCCAGGCGAGCATCTCGTAGCCCGCGTCGACCGCGTACGCGGGGAAGTCCTGGAGTCCGGCCAGGAGGTTGCGGATCGTCGGCGGGACCTCGCGGCTCGAATCGGACTCGGGCAGCTCGTCGACGAGGTGGAACAGGTGGAATCGCTGGTCGCGGTCGAGCATGAGCGCGCGGGCGAGCGCCCCGAGGACCTGCCGGGAGGGCTTGGGGCCGCGGGCCTGTTCGAGCCGGATGTAGTACTCGACGGAGATGCCCGCGAGCTGCGCGACCTCCTGGCGGCGCAGGCCCGGCGTACGGCGGCGCGGCCCTTCGGGGAGCCCGGCGTCGCCGGGTCGGATGGCGGCGCGGCGGACCTTGAGGAAGTCGGCGAGCTGGATGCGGTCCATGCGTCCATCCTGCCTCGGATGCCGGGGCCGGGCCAGGTACCGGATGTACCACCATAAACAGGTCTCTGTCCGCCGGGCCGAAACGGGCGCAGGCTCAAGGCATGACCAAGAAGATCGCACTCGTGACCGGCGCCAACAAGGGCATCGGCTTTGAAATCGCCAAGCGCCTCGGCAAGGAGGGCCTCAGGGTCCTGGTCGGGGCCCGCTCCATCGAACGCGGCGAGGAGGCCGCCGCGAAGCTCAGAGGGGAGGGCTTCGATGTCGGATTCGTCCGGCTGGACGTGACCGACCCGGATTCGATCAGTGCCGCCGTCGCGACCGTCGGGGACCTCGACATCCTGGTGAACAACGCGGGGGTCGCCCTGGCGGACGGCGACTGGAACACCAGCGAGCTCACCGCGGCCACCGCCAGGACCGTGTTCGAGACCAACGTGATCGGCGTGATCGCCGTGACCAACGCGTTCCTGCCGGCCCTGCGGCGGGCCCCGGCGGGGCGGATCGTGAACGTCTCCAGCGAGGTCGGCTCGTTCGGGTTCATCACCGACCCGAAGCAGCCGTTCGCGGGGATGCAGGTGGGCGCCTACGGGGCCTCGAAGTCGGCGCTGAACATGCTGACGGTCTCCTACGCGACCGAGCTGAAGGACTCCACCGTGAAGATCAACGCGATGACCCCGGGCTACACGAAGACCGACCTCAACAAGAACGAGGGCTGGCGCGACCCGGCCCTGTCCGCGAAGGTGGCCGCGGACCTCGCCCTGCTGGACGACGACGGCCCCCACGGCGGCTTCTTCCAGGAAGGCCTGGAGTACCACGCGGAGACCACCGTGCCCTGGTAGGCGGTACCGTTCGGCAGTGGTCCGGCCTGGTGGGATATCACTTGTCCCCCAGGCCGGGCCGCGTTTACGCTCCCGATATGGAGCCCCCCTTCATCCCCGCAGAGGCCGCCGACGCCGGCGAGATCCTGACCCTCTCCCGGGGCGCCTTCGTCGCCGAGGCGCAGATCTACGGCGACCCGCTCCTGCCGCCGCTGACCGAGACGCTCGCGGAGGTCGCGGGGGCGATCGAGGAGATCCACGTGCTGAAGGCCGTGGTCGGCCACCGCATCATCGCCACCGGCCGCGCCCGCCAAGAGGGCACGGCGCTCCATCTCGGCCGCTTCGCAGTCGCCCCCGACTTCCAGGGCCGGGGCCTGGGCACGCGCCTCATCGCGGCCCTCGAAGCACTGGCGGCGCCGGGCACGGAGCACTTCGAGCTCTTCACCGGAATGAGGAGCGAACTGAACCTGAAGCTGTACGACCGCCTGGGCTACAAGGAGACCCGCCGCAGCCCGGGACGCCCGGGCATCGAACTCGTCCACCTGCGCAAGCCCGCGGCGTAGCGGCCGGGCCGCATCACGTCGCGGTGCGCAGGCCCTGGACGAGGGCCGTCGATGATCGCCTGGCCGCTTCCAGGCGCGACTCGCGTTCGTCCTCGGGTGCGGCGGCGACCCAGCGGGAGGCGTCGGCGAGGGCGCCGTTGAGCATGGTCGCGAGCACGACCGGCGTCACGTCCGCGGCCACGATGCCCCGCGCCCTGCCCTCCTGCACGACCTCGGCGAGCGTGGCGATGCAGGCGGCGGCGGTCTCCTCGATGGCGTCCGGGAGCACCGCGGGGGCGTCGGTGAACATGATCCGCTGGAACTCCGGCGTCTGGGTCTTCTCGATGTAGGCGCGCCCGCGCTCGGCCAGCGCGTCGAGCGGGTCGTCGTTCCCCCGCAGGATCGCCTTCAGCTGCACGCACAGCTCGTCGTCGAGCCTGCGCACGACCGCTTCGAGCAGCCCGCTCTTGCCCCCGAAGTGGTGGTAGAGCGCGCCGCGCGTCAGCCCGACCGAGCCGGTGAGGTCGTCCATCGAGGTCGCGGCGTAGCCGTGCGACCCGAAGTGCTCGCGCCCGGCCGCGATGAGCTGCTCGCGGGTCCGGTCGAGCATCTCCGCCCGGGTGCGCCGCGCCGTCTTGACCATGGGTCCTCCCTGCCTCCGGTTCCATCGTAGGCCGCATACGCGACGCGGGCGAGTTTGCATACGCCGCGTATGCGAGTTACCGTCATCGGCATACGCCATGTATGTCAATTTCGATGATCGGACGGTTCGATGTCCTCCGCAACAGCACTCCGCGCGGGCGAGGCGCCCGCGACTCCGGCGCCCTTCCGATGGGCGCCGGTCCTCGCGGTCGCGCTGAGCACCTTCAGCGTCGTCACCGCCGAGATGATGCCCGTCGGCCTGCTCACCCCGATCGCCGGCGCCCTCGGCGTCGCGCCGGGCACGGCCGGGACCTCGCTGACCATCACCGGCGTCATCGCCGCCGTGGTCGCGATGTTCACCCCGCCCCTCATCGGCCGCGCCGACCGGCGCACGGTCCTGGTCGCGTTCCTGGCCCTGCTCGCCCTCGGCAACGCCCTCAGCGCCGTCGCGACGTCCTTCGCCGTGTTCGCCGCGGGCCGCGTGCTCATCGGCGTCGCGATGGGCGTCGTCTGGTCGCTCGCCGGGGGCACCGGCCCGCGGCTCGCCGACGAGCGCCACGTCGGGCGCGCGATGACCGTCATCTTCTCCGGGGTCTCGATCGCCATGGTCGCGGGCGTCCCGCTCGGCACGTTCGCCGCCGATCTGTGGGGCTGGCGCGCCGCCTTCCACGGCCTCGCCGGACTGAGCCTGGTCGCGGCCGGCGCGGTGCTCATCACGCTGCCGCGCTTGAAGGTCGCGCACCGCAGCGAGCTGCGGGGGATGCTCACCCCGCTGCGCCACCCCGGCGTCGCCACCGGCCTGGTCATCACCGCCCTGGTCGTGATCGGCCACTTCGCGGCCTACACGTACGTGCGGCCCGTGCTGGAGACCGGCCCCGGCATGACCGCGATGCTCATCGTCGCGGCGCTCGCGGTGTTCGGCGCGGCCGGCGTCCTCGGCAACTTCGCGATCGGCGCCCTCGCCGCGCGCGACCCGCGCGCCGCCCTGCTCATCGCGCTCGGCGGCATCGCGATCGCCGCGGCGCTCCTGCCGGTGGCCGTCGCCGGTGCCGCGGCCGCGCTCGTGGTGCTCGCCCTGTGGGGCTTCACCTACGGCTCGGTCACCGTCTCGACGCAGTCGTGGATCCGCGTCGCCGACCCCGCGCAGCTCGAGCGCAGCTCCGGACTGTGGTCGGGGGTCTTCAACGGCGGCATCGCCGTCGGCGCGCTGCTGGGCGGGGCGGTGTTCGACCGGACGGACGGTGCGACGGTCCTGTGGATCGCCGCGGGCATCGTGCTCGCCGGCCTGGCCGTCACGCTGGCGAGGCGGCCGCGGACCGACCGCGACTGACGCCGGCGGGCCGCCTTCGGTGCCCGTGCATCAGAAAGGCCCTGCATTGCAGGGCCTTTTTCTGTAGGGCAGGCAGGACTTGAACCCGCGACCCAGGGATTATGAGTCCCCTGCTCTAACCAGCTGAGCTACTGCCCCGAGCGGGCAATATCCTCTCACACCGCGTGGCCGCGCGGTGGCCCAAGGGGGTTCGACGGCCGAGGCGGGTCGCCACCGCCGCGGCGAAGTGTTGCAAGATATTCACGGGAGTCGAATCAGCCGGCAACGGCCGCGTGAAAGACCGAGGTCGGCCACGGTCCGGCGCCGGTAACATCTGAGCCACATTTGCAACGGTTCTATAACGAGGACTGCTCTAGTCAGCAAGGTCTCCTTAAGATGCGACTCACTCCCGCCGTTTCGTGTTTCTCGAACATTGCACACGAGGCGGGTTCCGATGCCCGAAACCTCCCGAGGGGGCCCATTGAGACGTGCAGTGCTGTTGTTGTCGGCTGCGTTCGCCGGCCTGTTGCTGGTATTGGGGGTGAACAGCAGCGCGGGTGCGCAAGAGACGCTCGGCGTCCGCGGCACCCTGGAGAATCAGCAGGACGAACCCGTGGCAGGGGTCTCGATCACCGTCGCCGACGAATCCGGGACCGAAATCGCCACGGTCCAGAGCGCCGAAGACGGCACCTGGGCCGTCCCGCTCGAAGCCGAGGGGACCTATGTGGTCACCCTCGACGAATCGACCCTGCCCGACGGGCTGCTCGTTCGCAACGGCCGGCCGCAGCTCGAAGTCGAGGTCAACGCCGATCGGACCGTCCTGTTCCCGCTCGACACCCAACTCGCCGAGGGCGTCACGCCCGAAGACCCCGGCGAGTCCTCCTCCGACGAAGGCGGTGAAAGCACCGAACCCGGCGACGACGCCTCCAGCGAAGAAGCCGAAGAGGCCGCCGACGGCGAAGCCCTCGGCGAGATCGAGGACGAGGGCGGCGCCACCCGCGCCGTCAGCCTCCTGGTCTCCGGCCTGCACTTCGGCCTCATGATCGCCCTCGCGGCGGTCGGACTCTCCATGGTCTTCGGCACCACCGGACTCACCAACTTCGCCCACGGCGACCTGGTGACCTTCGGCGGCGTCATCGCCCTGCTGTTCAACATCACCTTCGGCCTGCCCGTGTGGCTCGCGGCCATCGCCGCGGTCGTACTCGGGGCCGCCTTCGGCTGGGCGCAGGACTGGGGCCTGTGGAAACCGCTGCGCGACCGCGGGACCGGCCTGGTCTCGATGATGATCATCTCGATCGGCGTGGCCATGCTCATCCGCTACGCCACCCTGTTCTTCGTCGGCGGCGAACGCCAGCGCTACGACGAGTACGTCGGCCAGAAGCCCTGGGACTTCGGCTGGCTCGTGATCACGCCCAAGGAGGTCGCCACCGGCTCCATCGCCCTCGTCGTCTGCGTCCTGGTCGGGCTCGCGCTCATGTTCACCAGGCTCGGCAAGGCGACGCGGGCGGTGTCGGACAACCCGTCCCTGGCCGCGTCCACGGGCATCGACGTCAACCGGGTCATCCGCCTGGTGTGGACGATCGGCGGCGCGCTCGCGGCCATGTCCGGCGTGTTCCTGTCCATCAGCGACGGCGTCAAGTTCGACATGGGCCAGCACCTGCTGCTCCTGGTCTTCGCCGCGGTGGTCCTCGGCGGGCTGGGGACCGCGTTCGGCGCGTTCCTCGGCGCCATGATCATCGGCGTGTTCGTGCAGATGTCGACCCTCGTGGTCGCGCCCGAGCTGAAATACGTCGGCGCGCTGGCCGTCCTCATCATCATCATGCTCACCCGTCCCCAGGGCATCCTGGGCCGCCGCGAGCGAATCGGTTAGGAGGCCACGCGATGGATTGGCAATTCGTATTCAGCCAGGCGCTGACGCAGGCCATCGGGCCGACCATGCTCGTGTACGCCCTCGGCGCGATCGGCCTGAACCTCCAGTTCGGGTACACGGGTCTGCTCAACTTCGGTCAGGCCGCGTTCGCCGCCATGGGCGCGTACGGTCTGGCGCTCGCGGTGGTGTCCTTCGGGCTGCCGTTCTGGTGGGGCATCGCGATCGGGCTCGTCGCCGCGGTCGTGATGGCGCTGCTGCTGGGCATACCGACACTGCGGCTGCGGGCCGACTACCTGGCGATCGTGACGATCGCCGCGGCGGAGATCGTGCGGCGGCTCGCCCGCGCCACGGTCTGGTCGGACACCACCGGCGGTTCGGACGGGATGCGCGGCTTCTCGGAGCCGTTCTTCGCGATGAACCCGTGGCCCGAGGAGGGGAACTGGTCGTTCCTGTTCATCTCCATGGAGCACGGCCGGCTCACCGTCGACCTCGGCATCGTCGACTTCCAGTACTCCAACCGCGACCTGTGGATCATGACCGTGGGCTGGGGCCTGATCGCGGTCATCCTCGTCGTCATGGGCCTGCTGGTGCACAGCCCGTGGGGCCGGGTGCTCAAGGGCATCAGGGAGGACGAGGAGGCCGTCAGGAGCCTGGGCAAGAACGTCTTCGCGTACAAGATGCAGGCGCTGGTCTTCGGCGGCATCATCGGCGCGATCGCGGGCTTCGTGTTCGCGCTCAGCCGCGCGAACGTCCAGCCCGACACGTTCACGACGGACTTCACGTTCTACTTCTACGTGGTCCTCATCCTGGGCGGTGCCGCGAGGCTCTTCGGGCCGGTGCTCGGCGCGGCCCTGTTCTGGTTCCTGTACAACCTGATCGCCCAGGGCCTCAACCAGGCCATCAGGTCCGACGTGATCCCGCCGAGCGTGCTCGACGCGACGCAGGTCGGTCCGCTGGTGTTCTTCCTGCTGGGCCTGGGAATGGTCCTGCTGCTGATCTTCCGGCCGCAGGGTCTCATCGGCAACCGGAAGGAGCTGATGCTCGATGTCCGCTGACCAGCAGACGGGGATCTCCGCCGCGCGAGCGGCGCTGGCGGGGATGGCGGCCGAACCGGGCGTCGCCAAACCGGATCCGATCCTCACCGCCACCGGGGTGCGGCGGGCGTTCGGCGGCCTCGTGGCCGTCGACGTCGAGCACCTCGAAGTGCAGCGGGGCTCGATCACCGCGCTCATCGGCCCGAACGGGGCCGGGAAGACCACGTACTTCAACCTGCTCACCGGTTTCGACCGGCCGAGCAGCGGGGAGTGGAACTTCAACGGGCGCAAGGCGAACCGGATGCGGTCCTATCAGGTGGCGCAGGCGGGCATGGTCCGCACGTTCCAGCTGACGAAGGCGCTCACCCGCATGAGCGTCATGGACAACATGCTCATCGGGGCGTCCTCCCAGCTCGGCGAGCGCATGTGGGCGGGGCTCTTCCCGCCGCTGTGGAAGCGCCAGGAGGCGGCCAACCGCGAGAAGGCCCTGGTGCTCCTGGAGCGCTTCAAGCTCATCGACAAGCGCGAGCACTACGCCGGCGAGCTCTCGGGCGGCCAGCGCAAGCTCCTGGAGATGGCGCGGGCGCTCATGCTCGACCCGAAGATGGTCATGCTCGACGAGCCGATGGCCGGGGTGAACCCGGCGCTGAAGCAGTCGCTGCTGGAGCACATCAAGGGCCTGCGCGAGGAGGGCATGACCGTCCTGTTCGTGGAGCACGACATGGACATGGTCCACGAGATCGCCGACTGGGTCGCGGTGATGGCCGCCGGCCAGCTCATCACGGAGGGCACGCCGGACCAGATCTCGGCGGACCCGCGCGTCATCGACGCCTATCTGGGCGCGCACCACGACGCGGCCCAGCGTTAGGAGGACGACATGAGCGACAACGAGAACCGTCCGCCGCAGCCGCTCGAGGAGCGCGAGGAGGCGGACACGGACGCGGGCGCCGCCGAGGGCATCGCTCCGACGGGCGTCCCGATCGACGAGTCCGTCGAGTCGGACACGGAGGTGTGCAGCCGCGAGGGCCACCTGGAGGCCTCGGGTGACGCGCTGCTGCGCGCCGACGAGGTCACGGCCGGGTACATCCCGGGCGTGTCGATCCTCAACGGCACGGACCTGTACGCGAACGAGGGCGAGCTGGTCGGCATCATCGGCCCGAACGGGGCCGGGAAGTCGACGCTGCTGAAGGCCATGTTCGGCCTGGTGGGGGTCACCTCCGGGACCGTGGTGCTGCGCGGTGAGGAGATCACGAACCGCAAGGCGCACCAGCTGGTGCAGATGGGCGTGGGCTTCGTCCCGCAGACGAACAACGTGTTCGCGACGCTGACGGTCGAGGAGAACCTCGAGATGGGGGTCTTCCTGCGTCCCAAGGCGTTCAAGGAGCGGTTCGACTTCGTGACCGACCTGTTCCCGGTGCTCGGGGACCGGCGCGGCCAGCGTGCCGGGTCGCTCTCGGGCGGCGAGCGGCAGATGGTGGCGATGGGCCGGGCGCTCATGATGGAGCCGTCGGTGCTGCTGCTGGACGAGCCGTCGGCGGGGCTGTCCCCGGCGATGCAGGACGAGGTCTTCTTCAACACGAAGAAGATCAACCAGACCGGGGTGACGGTGGTGATGGTGGAGCAGAACGCCCGCCGCTGCCTCCAGATCTGCGACCGGGGCTACGTGCTGGACCAGGGCCGCAGCGCCTACACCGGTCCGGGCGCGGGCTTGATCGACGACCCGAAGGTCGTCGAGCTGTACCTGGGCACGCTCGGGAAGGCGCGCTAGGAGCACGCGGCGACGCCCCCGGGTCCGTTCGGACCCGGGGGCGTCGTCTCGCGTTCGGCGGCAAGCGAGAGCCCCCCGGGTCCTGTGGTCCCGGGGGGCTTCGCCTCGCTGGTGCTACTCGTTCAGGTCGCCGAACGTGTAGGTGAGGTTCTCGTAGGTGTTGTCGGGCAGGTACTGGTAGACGCCGATGGTGGCGGCGGTGACGTCACCCTCCGGGGAGAACTCGATCGGCCCGGAGTAGCCGTCGTAGTCGATGTCGGCGGTGTTGTCCTCGGCCAGCAGTTCGGCGCATTCGGTGAAGCCGGTGCACTTGGTGCCGCCGGTGCTCACGTCGACCAGGTTGTCCTTGATGGTCTCGGAGTCGTAGCTGTCGCCGGCGATCGCCGCGAGCGCGGCGAGGGCCGTGGCGTCATAGGACTCGGGGCCGTACGTGAAGTCGGTCAGGTCCGGGTCGATCTCCAGGAGGCGGTCCCGGATCGGCTCGGGGTCGGCGCCCGGGAAGGTGCCCTTGGCGCCCTCCATGAAGCCCGCGGGGAAGTCGGCGCTGTAGTCGGCGAGGTTGCCGTCCACGAGGTACCAGCCGAGGTCCTGCGCGCTGAGTCCGCCTTCGGCCAGGGCCGGGCCCAGGTTGACGATCTCGTTGAAGGTGACGAGCACGACCGCGTCGACGTTGGCGTCGGCGACCTGGCCGACCTCGGCGCTGAACTCGGTGGCGGCCGGGTCGTAGATCGTCTTCAGGGCCACTTCGCCGCCGAAGTCGGTGAAGTTCTGCTCGATCGAGTCGGCCAGACCGGTGCCGTAGGCGTCCTGGAGGGCCAGGATGGCGATGGACTGGTGCCCGTCGGCGATGAGCGTGTCGGCGAGGACGCGGCCCTGGAGGATGTCCGAGGGCGCGGTGCGGAAGTAGTAGTCGCCGCGCTCGTACGTGGTGAAGTCCGGCGAGGTGTTCGCCGGGGAGATCTGGACGATCCCCTCTTCGTAGAGCTTGTCGATGAACTGGAAGGAGACGCCCGAGGAGGCGGCGCCGATCACGACGTTGACGTCCTGCGCGATGAGGGCGTCCGCGGCCTGGCTGGCGATGTCGGTGGTGGTGTCGCCGGAGTCCTCGTGGAGGACCTCGACGCAGGTGTCGAGGACGCCGCCGAACTCGTTGATCTCCTCGACGGCGAGGTCGACGCCGGCGAACTCGGGCGGGCCCAGGAAGGCGAGCGAACCGGTCTGCGGCAGGATCGTGCCGACGGTCAGGCCGTCGCCTTCAGTGCAGTCACCGCCGGATGAACTGTCATCGTCCCCGCCGCCGCACGCGACGAGGGCGAACGCCGTGAGACTCGCTGTGGTGACAGCGAGCAGCGCTCTGGGAAAGCGAGCCATGGGTTCTCCTAGATTGTTCGAGATGGATCCGCAGGTAGATGTGGAGGTTGACGTGATCCGAGTTACAGCATATGGCCGCAGTGGTACCGATGCCATACGCCGTGACCACACCCGGTCCTGTTTGTGATGGCACTGTGACCTTTTCGAACACGTATTGCAATTGCCTTTCGGCCGTGGGTACCACGTGTTCGCGAACGGTTTCGGGGAGGATTCGCGCCGGACGCTCCCGAGCGGCCTACGCGACGGCCGGTGCTGGAGAGGCATGAGTGAACATCGATGCGCCCCGGGCGTGTCGCGGGCGGCGGCCTCCCCCGGGCCGCTCCCCCGCCCGGGGGAGGCGGTTCGCCCGCTCGCGGGAGGGTCCGGAGCCCGGCGGCCGCGAATCTGAAGGCATGACACCGCACACCACCGCCCAAGCGGCGCCGGCCCGCACCGGACGCGCCGCCGTCCTCGCCGCGTTCCTCTGGTCGCTCACGGCCGTTCCCATCGGACTCTGGCAGCTCCTCGACCCCGAGGGCGGCCCCTTCGGCCACGAGCTCTACGAGCCCACGTTCACCCTCCCCGACGGCGTGCCCGGCTGGGCCGCGCCGGCCGGGCTCATCGCCGCGGGCGCCGTCGGCGTCCTCGCCGCCCGGGCCAGGCCGCGGCTGTGGCCGCTCACGGCCGTGTACGCCGTGGTCTTCGGGATGCTCGTGAGCACCATGTCGCCCATCGCGTTCGCCGGGTACGTCTGCGCATTCCTCATGCCCGCGGTGATCGTCGCCGCGCCGGTCCTGCTGGTACGCAGCAAGGTCGGCCGGATCATCACCGGCGCCGCGATCGCGGGCCTCTTCCTCGGGCTCGGCGCGGTCGGCGTCGTCGACTACCCCGCGGTGGGCGACTTCCTCACCATGCTGGGCGGCCGGCTCGCCGAGATCGGGACGTTCATGGCCGTCCAGGTCTGGGTCGTGGCCGGCGGCGGCATCTGGGCCGCGCTGACGCTGCACCTGCTCCTCCAGGGCCGCGAGGGCCGCCCGACCCCGCGGTGGCTCACCCCGCCGAGCGCCGCCCGCTGGGGCAGGGCCGCGAGCTGGATCGCCTTCGCCTGCGCACTCCCCTACGGGCTCACCCGCATGACGTGGCTGACCCCGTGGGCGTGGATGGGCGGCCCGCTCGGCGAGGAGATCGACACGGCGACCCGCGTCTGGGGCCTGCTGCTCGGCTTCGCGGCCCTCGGCGGCGGCGTCCTGTGCCTGGGCATGACCCGGAAATGGGGCGAGCGCTGGCCGTTCTGGGTGCCGGTGCTCAAGGGTCGGCCCGTGGCGCCGATGGTCGCGATCATTCCGGCCACGGTCATGGCGGCCCTGTTCACCTTCGTCGCGGTCCCGTTCGTGGTCATGGCGATCCGCCAGGACGGCCAGGACCTGATCTGGGCGTTCCCGTTCTACGTGTGGGGACCCGCGCTCGGCGCGGCCACGCTCGCCTACGCGGTCCGGCGCGGCGTCGTCACGCCGCGCTGACGAAGACGCCCGCTCGGGCGGCGACCGCGGTGGCGGCCGCCGCCCGCTTCGCCGCAGCCGCGTCGAGCGGGTCGCCGCTGGCGAGCAGCCGGTAGTACAAGGGCGCGGAGAGGGACCGGATCACCTCGGCGGGGTCGGTCCCGGCGGGGATCTCGCCGCGCTCGACCGCCAGGTCCACGCACGGGGCCCACTCGGTGATCCGGACGCGGTAGAAGCGGTGCAGGGCCTCGGCGGTCGGGCCGTCGCCGGTGGCGGTCGCGATGACCGCCTTGAACAGCGGGCCCTGGCGCTCGTCGGTGAGCGTGCCGAGGATGAGCCCGGCCAGCGCGGCGAGGTCGCCGTCGAGCGAGCCGGTGTCGGCCCGCGGCTGCGAGGACTCGGCCATCTCGGCGAGCATGTCGGCCACGAGCACCGGCACGGTGCCCCAGCGGCGGTAGACGGTGGTCTTGCCGACCCCGGCCCGGCGGGCGACCTCGGCCAGGTCGACGCCGCCGAAGCCCCGCTCGACCAAGGCGTCCCCGGCGGCGCGGAGCACGGCCTCGCGGACGCGGGCGGTGCGGCCGCCGGGGCGGACCGTGC
Organism: Glycomyces harbinensis; assembly: GCF_900101745.1. Taxonomy (GTDB): domain Bacteria; phylum Actinomycetota; class Actinomycetes; order Mycobacteriales; family Micromonosporaceae; genus Glycomyces; species Glycomyces harbinensis. The sequence continues at coordinate 503,737 of NZ_FNAD01000002.1, forward strand.
CGGGCCCGGCGCCGCCTCCCGCTCCGGGTGTGTCCTCATTCATAACGGGACTCCAGTTGCATTAGCGATCGGTTCTGCGCTAGCTTAGACCCAACGCAAACGGAACTCAAGTTCCCTTAACTCGGCCACGCCTCCGATGGCGGCGCGGTCCCCGCAGAAAGGCCCCGTCATGGAGTTCAACCGCCTCGGCCGCTCCGGCCTCCACGTCCCCGCCCTCTCCTTCGGCGCCGGGACCTTCGGCGGCTCCGGCCCGCTCTTCGGCGCCTGGGGCGACACCGGGGTCGATCAGGCCCGGCGGATGGTCGACATCGCGCTCGACGCGGGGATGTCGATGTTCGACACCGCCGACGCCTACTCCGACGGCGCCTCAGAGGAGGTCCTCGGCGCGGCCCTGAAGGGCCGCAGGGACCGCGTCCTCATCTCGACCAAGGCCGGACTACCCCTGGGCGACAACGCGAACGAGGCGGGCTCCTCGCGCTTCCATCTCGTGCGCGCCGTCGAGGCCGCGCTCGGCCGGCTCGGCACCGACCACATCGACCTGTTCCAGCTCCACGCCTTCGACGCCCGGACCCCGGTCGAGGAGACCCTGTCCGCGCTGGACGATCTGGTCCGATCCGGCAAGATCCGGTACGCGGGCGCCTCGAACTACGCGGGGTGGCAGCTGATGAAGACCCTCGACGCCGCCGAGCGGCACGGGTGGCCGCGCTTCGCCGCGCACCAGGTCTACTACTCGCTCGTCGGCCGCGACTACGAGTGGGACCTCATGCCGCTGGGCCTGGACCAGGGCGTCGGGGCCCTGGTGTGGAGCCCGCTCGGGTGGGGGCGCCTCACCGGGGGGATCCGGCGCGGGCTGCCGGTCCCCGACGGCAGCCGCCTGCACCGGACCGCGCAGTTCGGGCCGCCCGTGGAGGACGAGGTGCTGTACGACGTGGTCGACGTCCTGGACCAGATCAGCGCCGAGACCGGCCGGACCGTCCCGCAGATCGCGATCAACTGGCTGCTGCGCCGGCCCACCGTGGCGTCGGTGATCGTCGGCGCCCGCGACGAGCGCCAGTTGGAGCAGAACCTCGGCGCGATCGGCTGGGAGCTGGACGCCGAGCAGGTCGCGCGCCTGGACCGGGCCGGCGCGCAGACCCCGCCGTACCCGCACTACCCGTACGTCCGCCAGGAGGGCTTCGCGCGGCTGAACCCGCCGGCGGTCCCGATCGCGTGAGGGCGAACGGGGCCGGGGCCCGATGCCCCGCCCCGTTCGCGCCGTTCAGTTCCCGCTGACGCGCCCGGCGATGTCCACGACCCGCTTGGTCTGGATCGCGATCGCCACCCGGTTCTTCTCCCCCACCGGGCCCTTGCCGCCGATGTGGCTGGCGCCGTAGGGGTTCCCGATCTCCAGGTCGAACTGGAGCGGGTCGGTGTAGCCGGGGCTGACGATGATCGCGCCCCAGTGGTAGAAGGTGTTGTTGAGCGCGAGGATGGTCGACTCCTGGCCGCCGTGGCTGGTCTGGGTCGAGGTGAACGAGGACATCACCTTGTCTGCGAGCCTGCCCTGCTGCCACAGCGGGCCGGTGGTGTCGATGAACTGCTTGAGCTGCGAGGTCGGCAGGCCGTAGCGGGTCGGCGTCCCCCACATGACGGCGTCGGCCCAGTCGAGGTCGTCGAGCGTCGCCTCCTCGACGTCGCCGCTCGCCTCGAAGTGGTCGGCCCAGGCCTCGTTGGAGGCGATCGCCTCGGGCGGCGCGAGTTCGGCGACCCTTCGGAGGCGGACCTCGGCGCCCGCGTCCCCGCCCTCCCGGGCGGCGGTCTTCGCCATCTCGTACACGTTCCCGGTCTGCGAGTAGTAAATGACGGCCAGCTTGACCATGGCACCTCCGCTTGCGTGAGAATCGGTCTTGACCCTTGCACAGACACGGGCTTAGGGTTGCTCCCGCAACGCATTCCAAACCTCGGCAAAATTTTTTCAGGAGATGCAAAATCATGCTCGACATCCTGGTCGTCGGCGGCGTCGGCGTCGACACGATCGTGCGCGTCCCCGAGATCGCGATCGGCGACGGCGACTCGCTCGGCGTGGAGCCGATCTACGACTACGTGGCGCACACCGGCAACGGCGTCGCGCTCGGGTGCCTGCACCTGGGCCTGGCCACCCGCTTCATCGACTACATCGGCGAGGACGAGCAGGGCGCGCTCGTGCGGCGCCACTACGAGCGGCACGGGCTCGACTTCCGGTACCTGATCTCCCCGAACGGGACCTCGCGCTCGGTGAACCTGGTCGACGCCGAGGGCCGGCGGTTCTCCTTCTACGACTACCGCCACGACGGCGACCTGCGGATGCCGGCCGAGTTCTTCGGACCCCATGTGGCCGAGGCGAAGCACGTCCACGTGTCGATCCCCAACCACACCCGCGACGTCCTGGCCGCGATCCCCGAGGGCGTGACGGTCTCGACCGACCTGCACGGCTGGGACGGCGAGGCCGAGCACCAGAAGGCGTTCGCGCGGCGGGCGGACATGGTCACGCTGTCGGCCGCGCGGCTCGGCTCGGACCCCGAGAAGGCGATGCGCTGGATCATCGACAACGGGCGGGCCGCGGTGGTCGTCGCGACCGACGGCGAGCACGGCGGCTACGTGCTCGAGCGCGGCGGCTCGCTGGAGCGCTACGGCGCGGTCGACCCGGTCGCCGAGCTCGGCGACGTGTCGCCGGAGTGGGCCTCGTGGGCGCCGGTGGACTCCAACGGCGCGGGCGACGCGTTCACCTCCGGGCTGCTGTGGGCGCGCAGCCGCGGCGGGGACCTCGCGGCGGCGCTCGACGCGGGCCGCGTCGCGGGCGCGTACGCGTGCGGCACCCGGGGCACGAGCACGGCCCTGATCTCCGCGGAGCTGCTGACCGAGAGCCTCGCGGCCCTGAAGCGATAAGGGAAACGGCCCCCGCCTTCGGACGGGGGCCGCCGCGCTACTGCGGGTCGGGGTTCTTGTTGGCGGTCATGGCCTTCGCGCGGGCGATCACGTCGTCGAAGGGCGAGGGCTCCTCGGGGACGGTGCGGACCTCCTTGCGCTGCTCGGGCTGGATCACGAGCATGAACAGGGCGCCGACCGCGGCGGCGACGACGGGCGCGCCGAGGCCGACCTCGGTCTTGGGCCAGTGGCCGGTCGCCGAGCCGGTGGCGATGAGGAACGCCGCCCACACCGGGATCGCCCAGGCCGCGGCGAGCACGATCAGGTCGCGGCGGCGGCGCAGTTCGGGGCGGATGAGCCAGACCAGGAAGTCGAGCCAGGCGCCCGAGAGCAGGAACACCCACACGTACCCGCCGTAGTCGAAGCCCGCGTAGGCGCCGGCCATGATCGACGGATAGGCGAACGCGACGGTGAAGAAGCCCAGCGGGAGCCGGAACCGGCCGGTCGCCAGGATCGCGAGCGCGAGCACGAGGACCGTGGTGAACACGATGCCCGCCACCGCGAAGCCGTCGAACACGTGCGGCCCTTCGAGCGCCGCGGCGACCGCGCCCGGCGGGTTCGTGTACGGCACGAGGTAGGCGAGGAACAGCACCAGGGACGTGAGCACGTAGCCGATCGACAGGGCCGGCGCGGCCATGCGGGCCTCGACCGGGATCGTCTCGGGTTCGGCCTTGAGGGCCTCGCGCCGCCAGGCCGACAGCCACGGGGCGGCGGCGATGAGGATGCCGCCCGCGGCCAGGCCCAGGTGCGAGGGGCTGAAGAGGATCGCCAGGTGGGCCTCGACGCCGAACACCTGGTGCCAGATGAGGTCGGCCACGCCGGAGGCGAGGAACAGCGGGATGCCGACGATCGCGGGGCCGTAGCCGTGGGGGACGGCGGACATGCCGGTGCGCCCGTCGGCGCGGTGGGCGCGCACGAACATCCAGACGATCCAGGCGGCGGTGGCGGCGAAGCCGCTGTAGAACACCAGGTGCCACCAGGTGAAGAACCCTTCGACCCAGTCGCGGGCGTGGGCGTTGACGTCGAGGATGAGGCCGCCGAAGAACCAGGCGGCGAGGGCGGCCGTGGTCAGGTCCTGCCACCAGGCGGCGAAGACGCGGGGCTGCCGGGAGTCGTTCAAGAGGTGCATCTTGTACTCCAGCAATCGGTCCAGGGGGGTAATGGCCATGACCTCATCATGGCCTACGTGAACCCCCCGCGCAATTCCCGCAGCGTCACGGGGCGTGCACTGTGGTTTCGGCGCCGCGGAATGCGCACCCGAATGGGCGCGCATTCCGAAAGGCCGAATGGACCACTCAGACGAATCGCACGAGGAAGAGCTTGGGCCAGTGCTTGCCGGTGATGTAGAAGGTGCCCTCCTCCTCGGCGGCGGCGATGCCGTTGAGGACGTCGGCGCCCGCGGCCTCCTCGTCGGTGAGCAGCCCGGAGGCGTCGACCACGGCGCCGACCTCGCCGGTCGCGGGGTCGATGCGCACGATCTGGTCGGTCTGCCACAGGTTGGCCCAGACCTCCCCGCCGACGCATTCGAGCTCGTTGATCTGGAAGACCGGCTCGCCGTCGAGGGTGACCTCCACGGTTCCGGTCTCGGCGAAGGTGACCGGGTCGCGGAAGGTCAATGTGGAGGATCCGTCGCTCATCGCCAATTGCTCGCCGTCATAGCAGACGCCCCAGCCCTCGCCCTCGTACTCGACGGTCTCGAGGACGTCGAGCGAGACGGGGTCGCGCCGGTGCGCGACGCCTTCCTGCCAGGTGATCTGCCAGACCGCGTCGTCGGTGAGGGTCAGGCCCTCGGCGAACTGCTCGGCCGGGAGGTCCTGGGAGGCGAGCACCTCGCCGGTGGCGGGGTCGGTGATGCGCGCGTCCGACTCGCCGTAGAGGCCGGCGCTCTCGTAGAGGACCGTGCCGAACTCGGGGTGCTCGGCCAGTTCGAGCCCCTGGGTGAAGGAGTCGGGGTCGTGCTCGAAGGCGGCGAGGACTTCGACGGTGAGCTCCTCGACCGCGGCGTCGTCGGGGACGCTCACCGACTCCTCCGCGGCGGCGTCGCCCGCCCCGCACCCGGTCAACGCGAGCAGACCCGCCCCCGCAAGGGCGAGGCCGTGCCGGGCCGCGCGTTTCTCATCGAACACTGATCTCATCTCCAGCCGGTTCAGGGGCGACCCCTCGTACCGTGCTGGTCATGACAGCGCTTCAGCCGGTCGAAGGGTGATCCTTCGTACCGTACTGGTCATGGCAATTCAGGACAAGTGCTCGAACCAGAGCATTTGCCGCGCATCGTAGGGGACGGCCGGAGTTCCGGCGGTGCGGCGGGGAACGGCTCGCAGGCCGCTCTCAATCCCTGCCGCGCCACCGGGTCACGGTCGCCGAGACCGTCACGCCGATGGTCTCGGGCAGGGCGGCCACGGTCTCGGCCAGCGCTCCGGGGTCGAGGTGGCGGGCGCTCGGGCCCATACCCACGAGGCGCATGACCTCGGGATGGCCGAGGTCGATCGAATAACGAAGCTCGTCGGTCCGCTCGGCCTCGAACACCGAGCCGAGTTGATCGGCGGTCCGCTGCGGTTTGGCGGGGTCGACGCTCAGCAAGTCCAAGGCGTCGACGAGTTCGCGCAAGTGGTCCTCCCGGGGGGTGAGGACCACGAGAACGCCTCGTGGGTGGAGGATTCGCGAAATCTCGTCGGCGTTGCGGGGGGCGAAGACGTTCAAGACCGCAGCGGCGGCGTCGTCGCGGATCGGCAGTCGATTCCACGCGTCGGCGAGCACCGCGGCAAGCCCGCCCCGAGTTCCGGCGGCTTGCCGCGGTCCGTCGTCTCCGGACCGGATCTCCCGCTTGGCGCAGCGGCGCAGCGCGTACTTCGAGGTGTCGAGGCCGATGCCCTCCCTCGAGGGGTCGGCCGCGACCGCGGCGGCCAGGTAGTGGCCGGTGCCGCAGCCGGGCTCGACGACCGCGCCGGGAGCGTCGGTGAGCGAGGCCTTCGCGACCGCGTCCATGAGCGGGTCGTAGACGCCCGATCCCAGGAACTCCTCGCGTGCGGCCACCTGGTCGGCGGTGTCGCCGGTCGTCGCGTTCGAACCGGGCGCCAGCAAGGGCGCGTAGCCCTGCTTGGCCAGGTCGAAGGAGTGCCCGTCGGGGCACGAGAGGCGGCGGCCGGTCTGGTCGAGGGCCTGGCCGCAGTTGGGGCAGGCGAGCGCGTCGAGCGCGGGCAGATTCGCTGGACCGTTGTTCAAGAAGCTGCTTTCGGGTCGAGGAGGCGCAGGAACGAGCGGAAGGCCGCGGGCATATCGAACGTCTCGGGCTCGTGGAGCCACTGGTACTGGAGGCCGTCCATGATCGCGATGACGAGCGGCGCGGCCTCCTCCGGGGTGAGTCCGGAAGGAAGCCGGTCACCCCATTCCAGGCGCAGCGTGGCGGCCAGCCGCTCGCGCACCAGGCGGTAGCGGTCGCGGAAGTACTCGGCGGCGGGGTGGTCCTCGGTGACGGACTCGCCGAGCAGGGCCGAGAACGTGCGCACGATCGCGATCCGGTTCGCGTTCGCCTCCACGACGGCCTCGGTGTCGGCCATGGTCATCGGTTCGGCGACCGTGTCGCGGCCCCCGGAGTCGGTCTGCTCGCGGAACCGGAGCACCCCGATGAGCAGGTCCTCTTTGCTCGGGAAGTAGTGCAGGAGCCCCTGCTGGGTGAGGCCGACCTTCTCGGCGACGGCGGCGAGGCTCGCCCCGCGGTAGCCGCGTTCGGCGATGACCTCGATCGCGGCCCGGACGATCTCCTCGCGCCGGGCCCGGCCGCGCGCGCCGTGCTGCGTGGGCATGGGTGCCTCTCGTGAGCAGGACTTCGGTGCCTCAGCATAGATTATAAATTCTCGGTAACGGAACCTACCGATCGGTCGGTAAACGAGGCATACTCCAGGTCGAACCGAAAGGAAGGGCGACATGAGCGACTGGACCGTCCCGGCCGACCGACCCGAATACGACGCGGCCGCCGAAGCCGCACTGGCGAAGCTGGACCTTGAGACCAAGGCCGACCTGCTCGCCGGCATCGACATGTGGCGGACCCTCGCGGCCCCCGAGGCGGGGCTGCGGTCGATGACCGTCTCCGACGGGCCGATCGGGGTGCGGGGCCGGTTCTGGACCGCCGCCGACCCGTCGCTCGCACTGCCGAGCCCGACCGCGCAGGCCGCGTCCTGGGACCCCGAACTGGTGCGCCGCATCGGCAACGCGCTCGCGGCCGAGGCCCGCCGCAAGGACGTCGACGTGCTGCTCGCGCCGACGATCAACCTGCACCGCTCCCCGCTGGGCGGGCGCCACTTCGAGGCCTTCAGCGAGGACCCGTACCTGACCGGGCGCATCGCCACGGCGTACGTCGCCGGGGTCCAGGAGCGCGGCGTGGGCACCACCATGAAGCACTACGTGGCCAACGACGCCGAGACCGACCGGTTCACCGTCGACAACGTCATCGGCGAGCGGGCGCTGCGCGAGCTGTACCTGCGCCCGTTCGAGATGATCGCCGCCGCGGTGAACCCGTGGGGCGTCATGACCGCCTACAACGCCGTCAACGGCACCACCATGACCGCGCACCGGGAGCTCATGGCGGTCCTGCGCGACGAGTTCGGCTTCGACGGGTTCAACGTCTCGGACTGGGGCGCCGCCCGCCACACCGTCGAGGACGTCGAGGCCGGGCTCGACCTGGCGATGCCCGGGCCGTTCACGATCTACGGCGCGCACCTGGTCGAGGCCGTGCGCGAGGGCCGCACCAGCGAGGAGCACGTGGACGCCGCGGTGCGCCGGATGCTCAAGCTCGCCGCCCGCGTCGGCGCGCTCGAGGGCGTCGCGGCGGCGGTGGACGAGCGGATCGAGGCGGTCGAGGACCCCGAGGCGTTCCTGCGCGAGATCGCCCGCCGCTCCTTCGTGCTCGCCAAGAACGGCGTTCCCGCCGGCGACGAGGCGGCGATGCTGCCGCTGCACGGCGACGCGATCCACCGGCTCGCGCTCATCGGCCCGGCCGCGGCCGAGGCCCGCGTGCTCGGCGGCGGCTCCGCGACGGTGTTCCCGCCGCATGTGGTCGCCCCGCTCGACGGCCTCCGCGCCGCCCTCGGCGACCGCGTCCAGTACGCGCAGGGCGTGGACCTGTTCGAGCAGATCACGGCCGCCGGCCGCGGCTTCGCGCTGACCGTCAGGCCCGTGAGGCACGACGGGACCGAGCTGGCCCCCGAGCCGCTCGCGAACGGCGACGTCAAGTGGATGGGCTACGTGCCGGGCCTCGACCCCTCCGAGCTGCACCTCGCGATCGTCGAGGGCGTGTACACGGTCCAGGCGACCGGCGAGCACGTCTTCGGCACCCGCGGCGCGGGCCGCCACAAGCTGGTCGTCGGCGGCGAGGTGCTCTTCGACGGCGCCCACGTCTTCGCCGGGGACGACCCGTTCGAGGCGTTCTTCGGGCCCGGCGTCGAGCGCGCCCGGGTCCGTCTCGAAGCGGGGCAAGAGGTCTCGGTGCGGCTGGAGTACACGCCGGACGACTTCCCGCCCGGGTTCCCGCCGTCGGTCCTGTTCGGCCTCATGCACACCGAGCCGCGCCCCGACGAGGACCGGCTCATCGCCGAGGCCGTCGAGACCGCCCGCGACGCCGAGGTGGCGGTCGTGGTCGTCTCCACGACCGCGATGACCGAGTCGGAGGGCTTCGACCGGCGCGACCTGCGCCTGCCCGGACGCCAGGATGAACTCGTCTCGGCGGTCGCGGCGGCCAACCCGAACACGGTCGTGGTGGTCAACACCGGTTCGCCGGTGGAGATGCCGTGGGCCGACGAGGTGGCCGCGATCCTGCTGACCTGGTTCCCGGGCCAGGAGGGCGGCGGCGCCCTCGCCGAGGTGCTGCTGGGCGCCGAACCGGGCGGGCGCCTGACCACGACGTGGCCCAGGCGCCTCGAGGACGCGCCGGTGGTCCAGGTCGTGCCGACCGGCGAGGGCGAACTGCACTACGACGAGGGCGTCTTCATCGGCTACCGGGCCTGGGAGCGGCGCGGCGGCGCGGAGCCGGCCTTCTGGTTCGGCCACGGGCTGTCGTACACCGACTGGGAGTACGAGGAGATCGGCGTCGACGGCGACGAGGTGACCGTCCGCGTCCGCAACAGCGGCAGCGTCAAAGGCCGCGAAGTGGTCCAGGTGTACCTGGCCCCCGAGGCCGAGGTGCAGGGCGGCATCGAGAAGCACCGCCTGGCGGGCTTCCAGGCGATCGAAGCCGAGCCCGGTGAGACGGTCGAAGTGGTCGTCCGGCTCGAGGAGCGCTCGTTCCAGTACTGGAGCGAGCAGGAGCACGGCTGGCGCGACGCGGGCGGCACGTGGACCGTGGAGGCGGGCCGCAACGTGGGAGACCTGCGCCTGAGCGCTCCGGTGAAGCGGGCTTAGAGGACACAGAGAAGGCGGGCGGGACCGATGTCCCGCCCGCCTTCGCCGGCTCGTCAACTCAGAAGCCGGCGGAGTCCTCGCGCAGCGCCCGGTCGCTGCGGACCGGGGTGGTGACCCCGGCGGAGTCCCACGGCTCCTTCTTCGGGGGTTCGTCCGCACTCCTGGTGAAGTTCTCGACGACCTCGCCGAACTTCGTGCCCTTGATCTTGTCCTCGACCAGGTCCGCGGCCTTGCCGGCCTGCTCGCGCACTGACGAGGTGACCTGCTGGACCTTGTCGTTCCCGGTGACCCGCCGCGTGTAGTCCACGATCTGGTCGTAACGCTCCCGGCCGGCCTTCGCCCCCAGGATGTAGCCGACCGCGAATCCGGCTACGAGATACCACTTCCGCATATTTGCCTCCCCCGGCCGGCCCTTCGACCGAATCCTCGGTTCACTGTGCACTGCAATTCACTCTGCGTGGCCGCAGTTAGCGGCCATTCTGCCGCATCTGGGGGTGCCCCGGCGGTCCATGGCGAAACACACCTGGCGAAACCACGCGAATTTCCCCGACCGGGGGACGGCGCTCGGACGCGCGTCACACCCACCCCGGCGGCACCGGCGCGCGCCGGTCCTGTACTGTCGTATCCGGTTCGCAAGGTGAAAGCCGAGCTCGAACCCCTTCCCCAATAGCTCAATTGGCAGAGCAGCCGACTGTTAATCGGCAGGTTCTTGGTTCGAGTCCAAGTTGGGGAGCCAAGCCAGCACTATCCGAACCCCGGGCCGGGAAAGCCGCCCCGGGGTTCTTTGTGTTCAGCCGACGTGGTCTCGGCGGTAGCGGGACAGGTGGCGGGAGCGGCGGTAGCGGTCGAGCAGGAGGGCCACCGTGGGCGCCCGGGGCGGCGTGTCCCTCCCGTCTCCCATGGACTGCAGCCTCCCGGTGATCGCGGCCTGGACCGCCGCCGCCCGTATCGGCTTGGACCGGATCATCGAGCACGGCGGCTCGACCGGCGCGTCGTCGCCCGCGAGCCAGCGGCGCGGGGCCTCCGGCTGCTGCGCGAGCGCCGTCGCCGCGCCCACGAGCGCGAAGCCGCGCTCGATGACGCGTTCGGCGGCTTCGCGGCGGCGGACGCCGCCGGTGAGCATCAGCGGGACGGCCGCCCGGTCGACCAGGCGGCCGGCGAGGTCGATGAGGTACGCCTCGCGGGCCAGCGTGCTGTGGTCGGCGGTCTGCTCCGGGGAGATCAGCGATTCGATGTTGCCTCCCGAGAGCTCCACGAAGTCGACGGAGTCGCCGAGCCATTCGACGACCTGCCGCGCGTCGTCGATCGCGAAGCCGCCGCGCTGGAAGTCGGCGGAGTTGAGCTTGACCGCGATGCCGAAGCCGGGATCGACGCGGTCGCGGACGGCGTCGACGATCTCCAGGAGCAGGCGCGCCCGGTTCCGGAGCGACCCGCCCCACTCGTCGTCGCGGCGGTTGACCAGCGGGGACAGGAACTGGGAGACGAGGTAGCCGTGGGCGGCGTGGATCTCGACGCCGGGGAATCCGGCCTCCCGGGCCAGGCGGGCGGTCGTCGCGAAGCGGTCGATGACATCGCGGATGTCCTGCTCCGCCATGGGTTTCGGGACGGGGTAGAGCCGCGAGAGCGATCCGATCGCGACCTGCACGGCCGACGGCGCCAGGGCGAGCGCGCCCGTGTCGCGCAGGACCAGCCGGCCCGGGTGGTTGATCTGCATCCAGACCGGTGCGGCGCCCGCGGCGGACGCCCAGCGCCGGAACGGTTCGAGGTCGCTGGTCTCGTCGAGCACGATGTCGCCGGGCTGGGCGACGGCGCGGCGGTCGACCATGACATGCCCGGTGATGATGAGCCCCGCCCCTCCGGCGCCCCACCGGCGGTAGAGCCGCTCGAGCCGCTCGTCGGGTTGCTGTCCGGGCCCGGCGAGCTGTTCTTCCATGGCGGCCTTGACGATGCGGTTGCGCAGCGTGGTCCCGCTCCGCAGCGGCAGTGGACTGTCGAGCATGCGAACTCCTTCAAGACTTGAACTATTTGAAAGAGTACTGCAAGACTTGAACTAAATCTGCGACCGGTCGAGATCGGCGACCTCGGCCATGTTCGCGAGCGTCTCGGCGAGGGTGCGCAGGTCGGCGGGCGACAGCGCCGCGAACGGCGTCGCCTCCAGCGCGGCCGCGATGACCTCGCCGCGCGCCCGCTCGCCTTCGGGGGTCAGCGCGAGGACGCTCGAGCGGCCGTCATGGGGGTCGCGCCGCCGCTCGACGTAGCCGCGGTCCTCCAGCTGCTTGGCGATGAACGTCAGGTTGGAGGCGTTGCAGTGCAGGCGCCGCGCCACCGCCCGCATGGGCGGCGCCGGCAGGTCGGGGTCGATGGACCAGAGCGCCTGCCCGGTCTGGTAGGTGAGGCGGAGCCGGCTCAGCACCGGCTCCAGCTTCGTGCTCGTGACCATCGAGATCTCGTGAACCGCGCGAACCACGCTCAGCAGATCGTCCATGCCACCCATTGTGAACCAGGGCGATCACGGGAGGCGGGCGTCGGCCTCACTCGCGGCGGCGGCGCGAGCGCCAGTTCCGGGCCCCCCGGTAGACCCAGGAGACCGCTCCGAGCATCGCCGTCGCGAGTCCCGAGGTCAGGAGGCTCTGGCGGAAGGTCACGCCGCTGCCGACGAGCTGATCGCGCAGCCCGGTGCCGGCCGTGTCGATCGTCAGCGCGACGACCGCGCCGAGGACGCCGAGCGTCGAGATGAGCGGGGCGCGGTTGACGACGAAGTCGAGGACGGTCAGCAGCCCGTTCGTCAGGCGCATCCCTTCGCGGCGCAGCCCCGCCGGCGGGAGGGCGCTCCGCCAGGCCGCGACGGCGACGACGATCTGGCCGGTCAGCCAGATGTGCCGGTGCGCGCCGTCGTCCCACAGCGCCCAGGACCCGCGGACGAGGTTCGGCCCCGAGATCGTCTGGTCGCCGCCGATGAGGAACTGGACCGCGCGCAGGCAGGCCGTGCGCGAGCGGTGGTCCTCGAGTTTCGCCAGGGCGAGCAGGCACCAGGCCGTGCCGCTGTTGGCGCACTTGTTGGTCAGCTGGAGGGACGTGCGGTCCTGGGCGGTGTGCCACTCGTCGAGGCTGTTGGGCCACCTGCCGCTGTCGCGCTGCTGCTTGACCACGTACTCGACCGCGAGCTGGAACGCTTCGGACGGGACGCGCGCGGCCTGGAACGCGACCAGCACCTGCGCGGTGGTCCCCGGGTTCGGGCGGGCCGAGCTGGTGACGCCCCAGCCGTGGCTCGCGTTGTCCTGGCAGCGCAGGAGGTAGGAGACGATGTTGTCCTGGAGGTCGTCGCGGTGGCGCCAGAGGGCGAAGGCCCACAGGGTCAGCGCGGACGGCATGGTGCGCGGGAGTTCGCCGTCGGGCGCGGAGGCGACGGAGCCGTCGCGCACGTCGATGCAGGATTCGAGGAACGCCAGTCCGTTCTCGATCTCGCGGCTCCTGGTGTCGGGTGCGATCTCGTAGAGCGCGATTAGGGCCCAGGCGGTCGGTTCCGCTCCGGCGAAGGCGAACTCGCCGCTGCGGAAGGAGCCGTCCTTGTTCTGCCGGGTCTTGATCCAGCGCTTGGTGGCGCCGAGGTCGACGTCGTCGAGGATCGAGGCGATCTGCCTCCCGCATCGCCGGAGCGCGGCGACCGCGCAGACGGCGTCGACGGTTCCGCCCCACAGCGACGCCTCCGCGCCGCCCGCCGACACGGGCCACACCTGCTGGCCGGCGATGCGATGGCGCTTGAGCCATGTCGCGGCGAGCGCCAGGCGTTCGTTCAGTTCGACCTCGGTGGGCCATCGCCTTTTGGGCATCACGCACCTCCACGGGGAGAGGCGGAAGCGCCGCGGTGAATCGGGTTGGATCAAGGCGCACTTCAGCCATCGGATTCGTGCTCTCAGTGCGCCATTGCACTTGAAACATGCAGACTTCCAATGATGGCAGAAGGGAAGGGCTCTCGCACGAGTGAGGATCGACTTACTTCAATCTCAGTGGCCATTCGAGCCACGCTGGCACGAGATGACACGGTTGGACCGTCCTAGCTTGTCCCCCAAGGGATCTCGGATGAAAACACGCATTCTCGAGCATCGCTTTCCGGTGCCCGGAATCGTGATTTCCATCCGATCACACAATGAACACTGTGCGATTGCGACAAGGACAGAAGAGATCGCCTTGAGTCAATTTCCCGACAGTTCACAAGATCATTCGACCGAGTCCGCAGCCGCGGCGCCGGAGTCCTCGAGCCGGCACCGGTCCGCAAGGCCGGGCGCGAGCGGGTCGGGCGGTAAAGTTGAGGCTGACGTCAAGTTGAGAGGGGTCCTCGTGGGAGATGGGGCGGTGCGTTCCGTTCGGGCCGATGCTCGGCGGAACATCGAGAAGTTGGTCCAGTCCGCCGCCGACGTCTTCAGGGAGCGCGGGCTGAACGCCCCTCTGGAGGCGATCGCCCAGCGGGCCGGGGTCAGTACGGGGACCATCTACCACCGGTTCGGTTCGCGCGAGGCGCTCATCGACGCCGTCGTGCCGGACTACGCCGAGGACCAGCTGGACGAGGCCGCCGCGGGCGCGGAGGCGTGCGCCGATCCCTGGGACGGGTTCGCGCTGTACGTCGAGCGGGTCTGCGAGCTGCAGGCCTCCAACCTGGCCTTGAACGATGTCATCTCGCGGAACCACCCGGGGACGGCCAAGCTGGCGGAGGTCTGCCGTCGTTCGCAGGAGCAGGCCCGGCGGATCGCCGAGCGGGCTCAGGCCGACGGGGCGCTGCGGGCCGACTTCGCGGTGGAGGATCTGCTGTTCGTCTTCTGGTCCAACGCGATGCTCATCAGGTTCACGGCCGAGACCGCACCGGACGCGTGGCGCCGCAGTCTGGCTTTCACGTTGGACGGGTTGCGGACCGGGGCCGCGCATGAGCTGCCGACCGCGGCCCTCACTCCCGCTCAGGTCGAGCAGGTCATGGCCGGCCGCGGTCGCGCAGCGATCTAGTCGCCGCCCCAGGCCGTGTCGAGCGCCTTGAGGAACACGTCCGCGTCCTGGGCTCCCGACACCGCGTACTTGCCGTCGAGGACGAAGAACGGCACCCCGGAGATGCCCAGTTCCCTGGCCTGGCGCAGGTCGGCCTCGACGTCGTCGTCGTGCCTGCCGGACTTCAGCGCCTCCAGCGCCTCGTCGCGGTCGAGTCCGATCTCGGCGGCCATGTCGGCGAGCGCCGAGTGGTCGGCGATGTTCAGGCCGTCGGTGAAGTAGGCCCGGAAGAGCCGGTGCACCATCTCGTTCTGGAGTCCGCCCGTGGCGGCGAAGTACGAGAGCCGGTGCGCGTCACGGGAGTTCACGGTCACAGCCCGGTCGAGGCGGTAGTCCAGGCCCAGCGACTCGGCGCGCTCGGTGATGCCGGCGTGCATGGACTCCACCCGGTCGCGCGGGTAACCGCGCTGCTCCACGAGCAGGTCGATCAGGTCGACGGGCCGGTCGCGCGAGAGCTCGGGCATGAGCTGGTAGCTGTGGTGGCGGACCGACACCGCGGAGGCGTGCGGGAACCGCTCGATCGCCTGGGCCAGCAGCGTGTCGCCCATGTAGCAGAACGGGCACATGATGTCGCTCCACACGTCGACCGTGATCGCGCGGCCGCCTCCGGAGACGTCGCCCGCCATCAGCGGCACTCCCCTTCCAGGTCGCACATGCCAACGGATTCGTCGCCGTTCAGGAGTATCAGCGGGCCGGCCTCAGACGGTTCGGGGGCCTGCGCTTCGGGAGCCTGCGGCTCCTCGGTCTCGTAAGTTGACGTCATAGTCAAGAACCGTACCGTAATTTGACGGTACCGTCAAGATATGAACGCGCCCGCCCGGCGCTGTCCGAAATCCGACCCGTTGCGGTGGTTGTCATGACTTGCTTTGTCCCGGTTTAATGGTCATCGCATCTTTCACGAGGATTGGGAAGGAGGGTCTATGGCCTGGCGACTGGCCGGAAGCCTCGGCGTGCTCCGCGCCGAGATCGACACCGCCGCCCCGGGACGGTCGACCGTCTCGGACGGCACCATCGGCGACGACGCCCACCAGGGCACGGCCTCAGACCACAACCCCAACGGCGCGAACGTCGTCTGCGCCGCGGACTTCACCCACGACCCCGGCGGCGGCGCCGACATGCACCAGTTCGCGGAGTTCATCAGGGACCGGAACCACACCGCGGTCAAGTACGTCATCTGGAACCGGCGCATCTGGTCGAAGCACCGGGACGACGAAGGGTGGCGCGCCTACGGCGGGTCCAACCCCCACACCCGGCACATGCACGTCTCCGTCGGCGTCGGACCCGACGGGCAGAGCACCGGGCCGTACGACGTCACCAGCCCGTGGGGCATCGAAGCGAAATTCGGAGGAGGAGAGTTGATCGGTCTCAAGCGCGGCGACCGCGGCGATCGGGTGAAAGGCCTGCAGGCCACCCTCAGACTCGCGGGGTACGACCCCGGCGAGGTCGACGGCGACTACGGCGCCGACACCGCCGCGGCGGTGCTCAAGATGCGCAGGGCCGAAGGCTCCGACGTGGCCGACGGCGACAACTTCACCGGCTGGGCCTACGCGCAGCTCATGCGCGCGATGGCCAAACAGCACTGAACGCGATGGAGCGGAGCGGGCCGGGATCGTTCGATCCCGGCCCGCTCCGCTCCCAACGCACTTGCCGGTCGGCTAGTGAAGCGAATAGAGTCGTGGCACCTCGCACGAAAGGGCACTCATGGGCGATCCTCAGCTCGCGGCGCTGGCGCAGCGCCACTTCGACCACCACCTGGCCGACAACCCCACCTCCGCCACGTTCTACGGCCTCCCCGGCCACGACGACCGGCTCCCCGACCCGAGCCGGGAGGGCGACCTGGTGCGGCTCGCCCACCACACCGAGATCCGCGACGGCCTCGCCGCGATCGACCCCGACACCCTCGAAGGCCAGGACCGCATCACCTACTCGGTCCTCGCCCGCCTGGTCTCGGACCAGGCCGCGAACCTCCAGGCGGCCCTCGGCGAAGTCGCCCTCAGCAACACCATCTCCGGGCCCGTCTCCTCCATGCTGTCCTCGCTGCCGCGCACGACCCTCGACTCCGAGCAGCGCAGCCGCGACTACCTCGTGCGCCTGGGCGCCGTCGGCGACCACTTCGACGCCGTGCTCGACCGCTACCGCCGGGCCGGCGGCGAAGGACGCCACCAGACCCGCCACGGCGTACTCGCCGTCATCGGGCAGATCGACGACTACCTCGCCACCGACGTCGCCGCCGACCCGCTCGCCTCGCTCGAGCCCACGGGCGTGGACGTCGACGAGTGGCGCACGAAGGCCCGGCTGCTCGTCGCCGAGCGGGTGCGCCCCGCCCTCGCCCGCTGGCGCACGGCGCTCGAAACGGAGCTGCTGCCGGTCGCCCGCGACGACGAGCACGTCGGCGTCTGCAACGTGCCCGGCGGCGAGGCCGGATACCGGGCCGCCTCGCGCTACTTCACCACCACCGACCTCACCCCCGAGGAAATCCACCGGATCGGACTCGACGAGGTCGCGCGCCTGCGCGGCGAATTCGCCGAGATCGGCGCACGGGCCCTGGGCGCCGCGGACGCCGGCGAGGTCATCGACCGGCTCCGCGGCGACCTCTCGCTGCGCTACGAGACCGCCGACGAGATCCTCGCCGACGTCACCGCCGCACTCCACCGGGCCGAGGAGGCCCTGCCCACGGCGTTCCTGGACTACGACGTCGCGCCGTGCAACGTCCAGGTCATCCCCGAAGCGGCCGCGAAGGGCTCGACCCTCGCCTACTACACCGTCCCCGCCTCCGACGGCTCCCGCCCGGGCACCCACTGGGTCAACACCTACGACCCCGCCAGCCGCTCCCGGTACGAGTACGAGGCCCTCGCGTTCCACGAGAGCGTCCCCGGACACCACCTCCAGTTCGCGCTCGGCCAGACCCTCACCGACCTGCCGCAGTTCCGGCAGTTCGGCTACGTCACCGCCTTCGGCGAGGGCTGGGGCCTGTACACCGAGCGGCTGTGCGACGAGATCGGGCTCTACAGCGGCGATCTGGCGCGCCTGGGCATGGTCTCGTTCGACGCCTGGCGGGCCTGCCGGCTCGTCGTCGACACCGGGATGCACGCGTTCGGCTGGTCGCGGGAGCGGGCGCTCCAGTACATGCGCGACAACACCGCGCTGTCCGAAGTGAACATCGCGAACGAGGTCGACCGGTACATCGCCTGGCCGGGCCAGGCGCTGGCGTACATGATCGGGCGCAAGCACATCGAGATGCTGCGGGCGCGGGCCGAGAAGGCGCTCGGGAGCGCGTTCGACCTGCGGCACTTCCACGACCGCGTCCTCTCCAGCGGGTCGATCCCGCTGGAGACCATGACCTGGGTCGTGGAGGCGTGGATCGCGGAGCCGAGGTAACCCGTTCGGGGAGGATTCCGGACCGGCGGGGGCCATCGGCCCCTGCCGGTCTTTTTGCGCCGCAACGCGGACGACGGGACGCGCAGGGAGCCGGCCCGCGGGGTACACCGTTCGTTGTCGGATTGGTGACAGACAGTTTTGCCCCGGTCCTGCACGATATGAACGCGGCGGTGGCTCCCCCCGGGCGCCGCCGCAACTAAGTTTCCGGACCTTCGGCCTGGTGCGTCGCACCGGCGCAAGCGGCCTGGGCCGCAATCCCTCTCGACAGTCCTCAAGGGACTGTTCATCGTGCCGTACACGGGATGTCGGCATTTCACGCAAATGCCTTACCCGGCTAGTCATCGCAAGAATTCGTGGAGAACATCACCATCCGGGATGAGCCCTTCCGCCGAACTCACGGTTAGGTTAGCCTAACCTACACGTTCCCCGGCCATCTCGAGACCGTCCCTCCGCGAAAGGACACTCCGTGCTGACAAGCGCCGACCCGCGTCCGGCTCCCCTGCCGCCCAACAGAACCCAGCCTCCCGCCCTGCTGGGCCGCGAATCGGCCGCCGCCTATCGCGGCCTCATCGCCGACGTCGCCGGGCGCCTCGCCGAGCGGTTCGCCGCCGTCGACCGGCCCTGGACCGGCGCCGCCCCGGCCGACCTGGCACCGGCCATCGCCGCGGTCGACCTCGACCGGCCCCTGGCGTCCTTCGAGGACGCGTTCGAGGAGGTCGGCGAGCTCTACCTGAACGACGCGGTCTGGTTCCACCACCCGAGCTACCTCGCGCACCTCAACTGCCCGGTCGCCCTCCCGGCCGTGGCCGCCGAGACCGTGCTCGCCGCCGTGAACACCTCGGTCGACACGTGGGACCAGAGCGCCGGCGGCACCTTCATCGAGCAGCGCCTCATCGAGTGGACGGCCGAGCGCATCGGCCTCGGCGCCGAGGCCGACGGCGTGTTCACTTCGGGTGGGACGCAGTCGAACCTGCACGCGCTGCTCCTGGCCAGGGACGAGGCCGTCGAGCACCTCCTGCTCAAGCACCGCGTCGAGGAGGGCACCCCGCTGCGCGGCGTCGAGGTCCTGCCGCGACTGCGGCTCTTCGCGTCCCCGCACAGCCACTTCAGCGTCGTCAAGGCCGCCAGGCTCCTCGGTCTCGGCGAGGACGCGGTCATCACCGTCCCGGCCGACGACTGGTTCCGCATGAACCCGGCCGCGCTCGACGCCGCCATCGAGACCTGCCGCGAGCAGGGCCTGGTGCCCGCCGCGGTGGTCGCCACCGCCGGGACCACCGACTTCGGGTCGGTCGACCCGCTCGGCCCCATCGCCGAGATCGCCGCCGCGCACCGGGTCTGGCTGCACGTGGACGCCGCCTACGGCTGCGGCCTGCTCGTCTCCCGCGAGCACCGGGGCCTGCTCGAGGGCATCGAGCACGCCGACTCGGTCACCGTGGACTACCACAAGTCGTTCTTCCAGCCCGTCAGCTCCTCGGCGCTCATCGTGCGCGACCGCGCCTCGCTGCGCCACGTCACGCACCACGCCGACTACCTCAACCCCGCCGAGGGCGCCGTCCCGAACCAGGTCGACAAGAGCCTCCAGACCACGCGGCGCTTCGACGCGCTGAAACTGTGGATGACGTTGCGCACCTTGGGACCCGATGCGGTCGGCGACATGTTCGACCGGGTCTGCGCCCTCGCCGGCGAGACGTGGGACTGGATCGCCACCGACCCGCGCTTCGAGGTCGCCGCCCCGCCCTCGCAGCTGTCGACGGTGCTGTTCCGCCTCGCCGGCGCCGACGACGAGGTCCACCGCCGGGCCCGCGAGGCCCTCGCGGCCTCGGGCGCCGGCATGGTCGCGGCCACCAGGGTCGAGGGCCGCATCGCCCTGAAGCTCACGCTGCTCAACCCCGAGACGGGCCTGTCGGACATCGTGCCCGTGCTCGAAGCGCTCGCGCAGCACGGCAAGAGGGTCGGGGAGTCGGCGTGAAGGTCTACGACTTCATCGGGATCGGCGTGGGGCCGTTCAACCTCGGTCTCGCGGCCCTGACCGATCCGATCGCGGACCTCGACGGGCTCTTCCTGGAGCGCAAGGCG
This sequence comes from Glycomyces harbinensis, assembly GCF_900101745.1. Classification (GTDB taxonomy): domain Bacteria; phylum Actinomycetota; class Actinomycetes; order Mycobacteriales; family Micromonosporaceae; genus Glycomyces; species Glycomyces harbinensis. The sequence goes on from NZ_FNAD01000002.1 coordinate 523,561, forward strand.
AACGTCGACTGGCACCCGGGGATGCTCATCGAGGGCACCACCATGCAGGTGCCGTTCATGGCCGACCTCGTGACGCTCGCCGACCCGACCTCCGAGTTCTCGTTCCTCAACTACCTCAAGCAGCAGGGCCGGATCTACCCGTTCTACATCCGCGAGTCGTTCTTCCAGCTGCGCACCGAGTTCCAGGACTACCTGCGGTGGGCGGCCGCCAAGCTCGGGAACCTGCGCTTCGAGCGCACCGTGACCGGGGTCGAATGGCAGGGCGGCGCCTACGCGGTGCGCTCGGAGGGCCCCGGCGGCACCGAGGTCCACCATGCGAGGCGGATCGTCCTGGGGACCGGGACGCCGCCGTGGATCCCGCCCGCGTGCCGGGAGCTGGAGAGCGAGACGGTGTGCCACGCGTCCGCGTACCTGGAGCACCGGGACCGGCTCAAGGAGTGCGGTTCGATCACCGTCGTCGGCAGCGGCCAGAGCGCGGCCGAGGTGTACCGGGACCTGCTGGGCGACATCGAGTCCGGCGGGTACGAGCTGAACTGGGTGACGCGCTCCCCCAGGTTCTTCCCGCTGGAGTACACCAAGCTCACGCTGGAGATGACGAGCCCGGAGTACGTGGACTACTTCCACGGCCTGCCGGCGGCCAAGCGCGACGAGCTCAACGCGACCCAGAAGGGCCTGTACAAGGGCATCAACGCCGAGCTCGTCAACGACATCTTCGACGTGCTGTACCAGAAGCGCTTCGAGCAGGGCACCGTCGCGACCAGGCTGTTCACCAACTGCACTCTTGAAAAAAGTACAGTCGAGAAGGCGGCGGGGTGGAGTGTGCGCCTGGGCGTGCGGCAGCACGAGCAGGACCGCTCCTTCGAGCTGCTCACCGAGGGCCTGGTGCTGGCGACCGGCTACAGTTACCGCGTCCCCGACTTCATGAACCCCGTTCGCGACCGGCTCCGGTTCGACGCGACCGGGCGCCTGGAGGCCCGCCGCGACTACAGCGTCGACGCCGCCGGGGCGGGCGAGGTCTTCGTGCAGAACGCCGAACTCGCGACCCACGGCTTCACCGCCCCCGACCTCGGCATGGCCGCACACCGCAACTCCTGGATCATCCGGTCCCTGGCCGGCCGGGAGGTCTACCCGATCGAACACCGCATCGGCTTCCAGGAGTTCGGAGCACCACTGCCGTGAAGAGCATCCCCGTCGGAGACCACTCGTGAAAGGGGCACCGCCGTGACAGCGACCCTGAAGGCGCCCAGCACCTTCTACCACCTGCACCCGAGCCTCGGCGACTTCGGCCTGCGCCTGGTCGACCCGCCGACGGACTCGCCGCTGCTGCACGAGTGGGTGACGCACCCCAAGGCGCGGTACTGGATGATGCAGGACGCCTCGGTGGCCGACGTGCTCGCCGAGCACGAGGCGATCGAGATGAACGCGCACCATTTCGCCTACATGGGGCTGTACCACTACCGGGCCCGGTTCCTCGTGGAGGTCTACGACCCGGCCCGCTCCGAACTCGCGGGCGTGTACGACCCGGCGCCGGGCGACGTGGGCATGCACGTGCTCACCGCCCCGAGCGACCAGCCGATCCCCGGGTTCACCAAGGGCGTCATGGAGACCGTGATGCGCCTGCTGTTCGAGGGCTTCGAGGCCGAGCGCGTCGTGGTCGAACCGGACGTGGGCAACGAGGCGATCCACCGCCTCAACGAATTCGTCGGCTTCCGGCCCCAGCGGGCCGTGGAGCTCGAGGACAAGCAGGGGCTGCTGAGCTTCTGCACCCGAATCGATTTCGAGCGGTCCGCCGCCAGAGGAGTGCACCCGTGAGCGCCATCGACCATCTGACCCCCGAGCTGTGGCTGCGGTCCACGAGGCTCCTGCTGGCCAAGGCGATCGGCGAGTTCGCGCACGAGCGGCTGCTGGTCCCGGTCAGGGACGGCGACGGTTACGCCGTCGCCGCGTCCGGGGAGCGGTACACGTTCGCCGCCGAGCGCCTCAAGCTCGACCACTGGGCCGTGGACGCGGACTCGATCGCGCGCCTGGACGCCGACGGGAAGGAGCGCGAGCTCGACGCGGCCTCGTTCTTCCTGGCGTTCCAGGGCGAACTGGGGCTGAGCGAGTCGGTGCTGCCGGTGTACCTCGAGGAGGTCGCCGCGACGATCAACCGCGGGGCGTACCAGCTCGGCGAGGACCAGCCGACCGCGGCCGAGCTGGTGGACGCGGGCTTCCAGGCGGTCGAGGCGGCCATGACCGGCGGGCACCCGTGCTTCGTGGCCGGCTCGGGGCGCCTGGGCTTCACCTCCGAGGACTACCGGGCCTACGCGCCCGAGGCGGGCGCGGGCGTGCGCCTGATGTGGCTCGCGGCCCGGCGCGAGCACGCGATGTTCGCGGCCGCACCGGAACTGGACTTCGCTTGGCTGGTCGAGTCGCAGCTCGACGCGGACTCGCGCGAGTACTTCGCGTCGATGCTCACCGACCGCGGACTGACCTATGAGGACGTCTACCTGATCCCGGTGCACCCGTGGCAGTGGCGCAACAAGATCTCGGTGACGTTCGCGCCCGAGATCGCCGCCGGGCGCCTCGTCCCGCTCGGCGAGGGCCACGACGAGTACCAGGCGCAGCAGTCGATCCGGACGTTCTTCAACCGGTCCCGGCCCGGGGCGGACTACGTCAAGACCGCCCTGTCGGTGCTGAACATGGGCTTCATGCGCGGCCTGTCGACCGAGTACATGGAGGTCACGCCCGCGATCAGCGACTACGTGGCCGACCTCGTGCACGGCGACCCGACCCTGAAGCGCCACGGCACGGCGGTGCTGCGCGAGAGGGCCTCGGTCGGCTACCGGCACCCGGCCTACACGGCCGGAGCGCCGAAGGGCTCTCCGTACCGGAAGATGCTCGCGGCCCTGTGGCGCGAGAGCCCGGTCCCGAAGCTGGCCAAGGGCGAGCACGTCGCCACGATGGCCTCGCTGCTGCACCGGGACGGCGACGGGAGGCCGTTCGCGTCGGCGCTGATCCGCCGCTCGGGGCTGGCGCCCGAGGCGTGGCTCCGGGGCTACCTGGACGCGTACCTGGTGCCCGTGGCGCACTGCATGTTCAAGTTCGGGCTGGTGTTCATGCCCCACGGGGAGAACGTGATCCTCGTGCTGAAGGACGGCGCGGTCGACCGGGTCTTCCTCAAGGACATCGGCGAGGAGTGCGGGATCCTGGAGCCCTCCACGGCGGTGCCCGAGGAGCTGTCGCGGATCCAGGGCGAGGTGCCCGACGAGCACCGGGCCCTGTGCGTGCTGACCGACGTCGTGGACTGCTTCCTGCGGTTCCTCGCGGCCGAGCTGCACCTCGACGGGGTGCTCGGCGAGGACGCGTTCTGGCGCGTCGCGGCCGAGGCCCTGAAGGACTACCAGGGCACCCACCCCGAGCTCGGCGAGGCGTTCGAGCGGTTCTCGCTGTTCGAGGACAGTTTCACGCTGTCGTGCCTGAACCGGTTGCAGCTGAAGAACAATCAGCAGATGGTCGACCTGGAGCACCAGGACGAGAGCCTGATCTTCATCGGCAGGCTGGACAATCCCCTCGCCGAGTGGCGTTAGCGCCGCGAGTCTCGCGGGGCCGGTCTGGCACGGACCGGCCCCGCGCCCGCGTCCGCACTCGGCGGGCGGGGCCGGACGAGACGGGACACGTCATTATGAACGGCATGCATCTGAACAGCCCTGTCCTCATCACCGGTGCCAGCCACGGCCTGGGCATGGTCACCGCCCAGCTGCTGGCCGCCGAAGGCGTCCCGCTGGCCCTCTGCGCGCGCAACGCCGCTCCTTTGAACGAGTTCGCCGAGAAGCTCCGCGCCGAGCACGACGTCAAGGTCGCGACGCGCGCGATGGACGTCAACGATCCCGAGCTGGTGGTGGAGTTCGTGCACGAGGCGGGGCGCCGCCTGGGCGACCTGGCCGGGGTGGTCGCGAACGTCGGCGGGGCGCGCGGCCGGAGCCTCCTGGACACCACACCGGAGGACTGGGCGTACACGTTGAGCGTCAACGTGACCAATGCGATGACGACGTTGAAGGCGGCGCTGCCGCAGCTGCGGCGCACCGGCGGCGCGGCGGTCCTGGTCTCCTCGATCTCGGGGTCGAAGCCCTCCCCCGGGCTGGCGTACGGGTCGACCAAGGCCGCGCTGAACCACGCCGCGACGGTCCTCGGGCGCGAGCTGGGCCCCAGCGGCGTCCGCGTGAACGCGGTCGCGCCGGGGTCGATGCTCATCCCGGACCGCAACTGGGACCGGATGCGCGTGGCCGACCCGGGGCGCTACGAGGCGTTCCTGGAGGAGTTCCCGGCCCGCGAGCTCGTGGACCCCAAGGACGTCGCCGAGGTGATCGCGTTCCTCTTGTCGCCCAAGGCGAAGGCGATCAACGGCGCGGTGATCCCGGTCGACGGCGGCCAGAACGCCCCGAGCGCGTACGGGTACTGACTAGGCAGCGTCTGAGAACTCGGGTTTCCAGTCGAGGATGATGGCGACCTGGATGGTGGCTTCATATCGGACGGCGAGTTTGTCGTATCGGGTGGCGACGGCGCGGTAGCGCTTGAGACGGCCGATGGCTCGCTCAACAGTGTTGCGCTGCTTGTAGATCTCGCGGTCGAACGAGGGGGGCCGCCCGCCGAGGCGGCCCTTCGCGGTGCGGTTGCGCTGCTGATCGGCCCGGTCGGGTATCACCGCCTGGATGCCACGCCGGCGCAGGTAGGCACGGTTGGCCCGGGACGGGTAGCCCTTGTCGGCCAGGACCCGGTACGGCCGGGTTCGGGGCCTGCCCGGCCCGGGCCGAGGCACGCCGATGTCATCGAGCACACCGGGCAGGTGCGGGGAGTCGGCCATGTGCCCGGCGGTGAGTTTGAAGCTCAGCACGGTCTGGCTGGCATCGGCGGCGAGGTGGATCTTGGTGGTCCAGCCGCCCCGCGAGCGGCCCAGCGCATGGTCGTCGGGTTCACCGGGGACCAGCCGCCGGCCGGCTCCGGCCGCGGCGTGGTGGGCGCGCACGGTGGTGGAGTCGACGCTGACGGTCCAGGTCAGGTGCCCGGCTGCATCGAGGAAGGTCCAGATCGCTTTGACGATCATGGGCCAGACGCCCTCGGTCTGCCAGGTGCGAAACAGCCAGTACGCCGTCTGCCAGGGACCGAAACTGGGCGGGAGGAACCGCCAGGGTGCTCCCACCCGGACCCGCCAGGCAATCGCATCGACCAGCGTTCTGCGCGATCTGGTGATCGGTCGGCCGGTCGGGGCCGGGGCAGGCAACCAGCGACGCAGGTGACGCCACTGACCATCGGTGAGCACGGCAGGAACCGGTACGCTTGACACCAGGAGCCTCCAGTATTGAGTTTCGTTGCGACACAACAAAACTAACTGGAGGCTCCCACTGTTCTCAAACGCTGCCTAG
>NZ_FNAD01000018.1 GCF_900101745.1 Glycomyces harbinensis
GCTCGGCATCCGGGCCGCCTCGACCGCCAACGGCGCCGAACTCGTCCAATGGAACGCGAACGGCTCCACCGACCAGCAGTTCCGCTTCCTCGACTCAGGCGACGGCTACTACCGTATTCAGGCCCGGCACTCCAATAAGGTCGTCGACGTCGCCTCCGGCAGCACCGCCGACGGCGCGCTGGTCCAGCAGTGGGGCGACGCGAACTCCACGAACCAGCAGTGGCGCGTCACCGAGAGCGGCGGCTACGCCACGTTCGTCAACCGCGCCACCGGCAAGGCCCTCGACCTCTGGGAGTGGTCGACCGTCAAGGGCGCCAGGGTCTCCCAGTACACGCCCACCGGCGCGGTCAACCAGCAGTGGAAGCTCGTCAAGGCCGGCGGCGCCCCCGCCGGCGTCGACGCCCTCGTGGGATTCGGCCAAGGCACCACCGGCGGCCAGGGCGGCACCACCGTCACCGTCACCGACCAGGCCGCCCTCGAGAGCTACGCCAACGCCTCGGGCGCCTACGTCATCAAGGTCGCGGCCGCGATCAACATCAGCCCCAAGGGCAAAGAGATCCGCGTCGGCTCGAACAAGACCATCATCGGCGTCGGGACCTCCGGCCAGATCGTCGGCGGCGGATTCTTCCTCGGCGCGGGCACCAGCAACGTCATCATCCGCAACCTGACGATCCGCGACACGCTCATGGCCGACGACGACCCCGGCGACGACGCGTACGACTACGACGGCATCCAGATGGACACCGCCAGCAACGTCTGGATCGACCACAACCGCATCTACAACATGAACGACGGCCTCATCGACTCGCGCAAGGACACCACGAACCTCACCGTCTCGTGGAACGAGCTGGGCCCCAACAACAAGTCGTTCGGCATCGGGTGGACGGAGAACGTCACCGCGCGGATGACCATCCACCACAACTGGATCCACGGCACCGATCAGCGCAACCCCAGCACCGACAACGTCGCCCTCGCGCACCTGTACAACAACCACCTCCAGGACGTCTCGGGGTACGGCAACTACGCGCGCGGCAGCACCAGGATGGTGCTGGAGAACTCCTACTTCGACAACGTCAACGACCCGTACTACCCGGACGCGAACGCGCAGCTGCGCCAGAGCGGCAGCATCTGCGTCGACTGCACCGGCGACCAGGCGACCCGCGGTTCGGCCTTCAACCCGTCGGACTACTACAGCTACACGCTCGACCCGGCGAGCGGGCTCCCTGCCCTGCTCGACACCTACGCCGGGCCGCAGTCCTGGCTCGGCGTCTGACCGAGGACCGGTCTCCGGAGGCGGCAGGGCCTCCGGGGACCGCGGGTCGGGACGAGGGTTTGGCGAACGCGTTATGTATCGGTAAATTACTGAGGGTTCGCGCCAGTCCGCCGAAGCCCGTAAGGAACCGTCCATGACCCAGCCCCACCGGTCCTCCCTCCCGATCCCCGACGTGGCGATCGCCGACGAGTTCTGGTCGCCGCGCCGGGCGACCGTGCGCGCCAAGACCATTCCGCACCAAGAGGACCGCCTGCGCGAGGGCGGCCAGTTCGCGGCCCTGCGCTTCGAGTGGCGCCCGGACCCCGACGACGACCGCGAGCGCTTCCCGATCTTCTGGGAGTCCGACGTCGCCAAGTGGATCGAGGCCGCCAGCTACGCGCTCGCCTCCGAGTCCGACCCGAAGCTCGACGCGGCCGTGGACGAGGCGGTCGCGCTGCTCGCGGGCGCCCAGCAGGAGGACGGCTACCTCAACGCGTACTTCACCGCGATCAAGCCCGAGGGCCGCTTCACCGACCTGCGGGACGCGCACGAGCTGTACTGCGCCGGCCACCTCATCGAGGCGGGCGTAGCCCACTTCCAGGCCACCGGCAAGACCTCCCTCCTCGACGTCGTGCGCCGCTACGCCGACCTCATCGACCGCGAGTTCGGACCCGGAGGCTCCTGCGAGGGCGGCTACTGCGGCCACCAGGAGATCGAGCTCGCCCTCGTGAAGCTGTTCCGCGCCACCGGGGAACGCCGCTACCTCGACTTGTCGCTGCGCCTGATCGACAACCGCGGCAAGGCCCCGTTCTACTTCGACGAGGAGGCGCGGCGGCGCGGCACCCCGGGCTACTTCGGCGGGCAGGGCGCGGTCGTGCGCTCCGACAAGCGCTCGCGCGAGTACAACCAGTCGCACGCGCCGGTGCGCGAGCAGACCGAGGCCGTGGGCCACTCGGTGCGCGCGATGTACCAGTACGCGGCCATGGCCGATCTCGCGCTCGAACTGGGCGACGCGGGGCTGCGGGAGGCCTGCGAGCGGCTGTGGCGCGACCTGGTCGACACGAAGCTCTACATCACCGGCGGCATCGGCGCCGACCCGTCCATCGAGGGCTTCGGCCCGGCCTTCCACCTGCCCGACAAGGACGGCTACGCCGAGACCTGCGCGGCGATCGGCCTGGTCTTCTGGGCCCACCGCATGATGCTCCTGACCGGCGAATCGACCTATGTGGACGTACTGGAGCGCGCCCTGTACAACGGTGTGCTCTCCGGCGCCTCGGCCGACGGCACCAAGTACTTCTACGGCAACCCGCTCGCCAGCGACGGCTCGGTCGAGCGCAGCGACTGGTTCGACTGCGCCTGCTGCCCGCCCAACCTGGCGCGGCTGCTGACCTCGCTCGAGGAGTACGTCTACGTCGCGGACGAGGCGGGCCCGACGGTGAACCTGTACGTCGCCGGATGGGCCCGCTTCGAGTATGGGGGCAAGCGGGTGCTCCTGAACCAGGAGTCGGCGTACCCCTGGGACGGCGACGTGCGCATCACCGTCGAACCCGAAGCGGCCCTGCGGGTGCCGCTGCGCCTGCGGCTGCCCGAGTGGACCTCGGCCGAGCCCTCCGTCACCGTCAACGGCGCGGCCGTGCCCTTCGCGGTCGACCGCGGCTACGCCGTCGTCGACCGCACGTGGGAGCCGGGCGACCGCGTCGCTCTCTCGCTGCCGATGCACCCGGTCGCGGTCCGCGCCGACGCCCGCGTGGGCGCCGCCCACGGCAAGGTGGCCCTCCAGAAGGGACCGATCGTGCACTGCGTCGAGGAGGTCGACAACGAGGCCCCGGTGCCGCACCTGGTGATCGGCCGCGGCGGCGAGCCCGTCGCCGAGCACCGCGACGGGCTCGACCGGATCACCGTCGCCGGCCTCGTGGACGAACCCGCCGACGGCGGGCTCTACCGCACCGGATCGACCCCCGTGCGCCCCACCGAGATCCGCACCGTGCCGTACTTCGCGTGGGCCAACCGCGGCAAGGGCACCATGGCCGTGTGGGTCCGCGAGACCCCCTGATCGCCTGTTCAGCGGCCCCCGTCCGGACCGGACGGGGGCCGCCGTCGTTGTCGCCTCTCGTTGGATATCGAAGATATTGACTACATCGATACGTGATGTTACTGTTCACATCACGCTTTTCGGCTCCTCGTCTCTCACGGAGTGACCATGTCTTCGAACCCCCGTTCCGCACGCCTGTCGCGCCGCGGCCTCATCGCCGCGGCCGCCGCCGTACCCCTGGCCGCCGCCGTTCCGGCACCGGCGTCGGCCCAGACCGCCTACACCAGCTACCTCATGGCCCACTTCATCGGCGAGGGCTCCGGCGGCGAGCAGACCTACCTCGCCCACTCCGACAACGGCCTCAACTGGACCGACCTCAACCGCGGCCAGATCGTCCTGCGCACCCCCCTCGGCACCAAGGGGGTGCGCGACCACATCATCGTGCGCAACCCCGCCGGGAACCGCTACTGGATCGTCGCCACCGACCTCCACATCGGATCCGGCACGTCCTGGGGCGACGCCGCCAACAGCGGCAGCCGCTCGCTCGTCGTGTGGGAGTCCACCGACCTCGTCAACTGGTCGATCCCGTGGCTGCTCGGCGTCGCCAACTCGATCGGCGACGCGGGCTGCGCCTGGGCCCCCGAGGCCATCTGGGACGCCGCCGCCGGGAACTTCCTGCTCTACTGGGCCACCAACTCCACGCTGAACGGCATCAAGAAGCACCGCATCTGGGCGGCCCGCACCTCGGACTTCCGCTCGATCTCCACCCCGCAGGTCTACGTCAACCCGGCCGGCACCGAAGGCATCATCGACACCCAGATCATCGAGGCCAACACCGGCGGCTGGCGCTACTACCGCGCCTCCAAGGCCACCCAGATCGTCATCGAGGGGTCGAACTCGCTCACCGGCACCTGGACCCGCCTCGGCGACCTCGCGAACCTCACCGGCAGCGGCGTCGAAGGCCCCATGTGGGCGAAGTTCAACGACCGCAACGAATGGGCGCTGTGGCTCGACCAGTACGCCACCGGCCGCGGCTACATGCCCGTCCTCACCACCAACCCCGCGAGCGTCTCGGGCTACCGCAAGGTCACCGGCTACGGCCTCGGCTCGAACCTCAAGCGCCACGGCTTCATCCTCAACCTCACCGCCGCCGAGCGCTCCCGGGTCCTCGCGCGCTACCAGAGCCCGGTGTTCAACCGGCTCCAGTCCCACAACTTCCAGGACCGCTACGTGCGCCACTACAACATGGACGTGCGCATCGAAGCCGGCGTCAGCCCCGGCGCGGACGCCCAGTTCCGGCTCGTGCCCGGCCTGGCCTCCTCCGGCGCCGTGTCGTTCGAATCGGTGAACTTCCCCGGCCACTTCCTGCGCCACGTCGACTACGACTTCGTGCTCGCGCCCCGCGAATCCGGCGGCACGTTCAACGCCGACGCGACCTTCAACCGGGTGGCCGGGCTCGCGGACTCCTCGTGGAGCTCGTTCACCTCCTACAACTTCCCGACCCGCTACATCCGCCACTACGGCTACAGCCTGCGGCTCGATCCCGTCAGCACCGCCACGGAACGATCGGACGCCACCTTCCGCGTCACGACCTGACCCGATCCGGGCCGCCTCCGGGCGGCCCGGTCCCTCCCTCACCGAAAGGCCCGCTCGTGCTCTCTCGACGACGCCTCCTGACGACCGCGGCCGCCGCGGCCGCGGCTCCCCTCGCCTTCGCGGTCCCGGCTTCCGCGCAGTCGAACGCCGCCTACGCCATGGCGTACTTCAAGGAGTCCCCGAACCTCACCGACGACAGCTACGCCCTGCACCTGGCCGTCAGCGCCAACGGTCTCCAATGGACTCCGCTCAACCAGAACCAGCCCGTCGCCACCCCGACCGCGGGTATGCAGGGCCTGCGCGACCCGTTCCTCCTGCGCAAGCGGAACGGCGCCTTCGCCGTCCTCGCGACCGACCTCAAGGGACGGGTCTTCAATCTCGACAACCAGTACATCCACGTGTGGGACTCCGCCGACCTGCGCAGCTTCACCGGCTACCGGCGCGTCAAGCTGCACGACACGGCCACCCACTCGTGGGCCCCGACCGCGTTCTGGGACCCCTCGCGGAGCCGGTACGCCGTCGTCTACTCCGCCTACAACGGCACCCGCGACGTGCTCCTGGTCAACTACACCGCCGACTTCGTGAACATGGGCGCCGCGCAGGTCTTCTTCGACCCCGGCTTCAACGTCCTCGACGGCGACGTCCTGGTCCACGACGGCGCCTTCTACCTGGCCTACAAGAACATGGCCGACGGCAACCTGTACGTCTCGCGCTCCACCACAGGACAGCCGAACACCTTCACCACGCTCACCTCGGGCCTGCGCCAGGGGAGCGCGATCGAGGCGCCGATCCTCGTGAAGTCCTACGCGGGCAACACGTTCTGGCTCTGGGGCGACTCGTTCTCGCCCGACAACGCCGTCTTCTACGCCTGGCAGTCCTCGAACATCGCCGGGAACTCGTGGTCGGCGCTCGACCAGCGCGGCTACACCGCGCCGATCAGCAGCAAGCACGCCTCGATCGTCCCGATCACCGAGGCCGAACGCGCGGCGCTCGTGACCCGCTGGGGCGCACCGCAATGGAACCGGCTCAAGTCCTACAACTACCCGGGCCGCTTCGTCCGGCACGCCGGCAACGTCGGCCGGATCGACCCGTTCCCGATGGAGCCCCCGGCCGACCAGCAGTGGCGCCTGCGCCCCGGGCTCGCCGACGCCGCGGGCGTCTCGTTCGAATCCGTGAACTACCCCGGCCGCTACCTGCGGCACGTCAACTACGCGGTCAACCTGGTCGCGAACGACGGCACGGCGCAGTTCGCGCAGGACGCCACCTTCCACCGCACCGCCGGCCTCGCCGACGGCGCGTGGGCCTCGTTCACCTCCCACAACCACCCGACGCGGTACCTGCGCCACTCCGGTTTCGTGCTCCGCATCGATCCCGTGAGCACCGCGGCCGACCGCGCCGACGCCACCTTCCAATTGACCTATTAGGACTATGGGCGCCCGCCCTCACCGGCGCCCAGTTCAGCAAGGAGCACCCGTGAGATCCGTATCCGTCAACCGCCGCAGGCTCTTCCAGGCCGCGGGGGCCGCAGCCCTCCTCACCGCCGCACCCGGCATCGGCGGTGGAGCCGCCCATGCGGCACTGGCCCCCGCGCGCCCCGACCAGGGCGTCGCGGCCCACCCGTTCGACCTCGGCAAAGTGCGCCTGACCAGCGGACGCTGGATGTCGAACCAGTCCCGCACCCTCTCCTACCTCCAGTCGGTCAACGTCGACCGCCTCCTCTACAACTTCCGCGCCAACCACGGACTGTCCACAGGGGGCGCCGCCGCGACCGGCGGCTGGGAGGCCCCGAACTTCCCCTTCCGCACCCACTCCCAGGGGCACTTCCTCACGGCGTGGGCCCAAGCCTGGGCCGTGCTGGGGGACACCAACTCCCGCGACAAGGCGAACTACATGGTCGCCGAACTCGCCAAGTGCCAGGCGAACAACGCCGCCAGGGGCTTCAACACCGGCTACCTCTCCGGCTTCCCCGAATCGGAGTTCACCGCCCTCGAAGGCGGGACCCTCAGCAACGGCAACGTCCCCTGGTACGCCCTGCACAAGACCCTCGCCGGCCTGCTCGACGTGTGGCGCCTCATCGGCTCGACACAGGCCCGCGACGTGCTCCTGGCCTTCGCCGGCTGGGTCGACTGGCGCACCGCCCGCCTCAGCTCCTCCCAGATGCAGACGGTGCTGCGCACCGAGTTCGGCGGCATGAACGCCGTCCTGACCGACATCTACCAGCAGTCGGGCACCGCCCGCTGGCTGACGGCCGCGCAGCGGTTCGACCACGCCGCCGTCTTCGACCCGCTCGCCGCGGGCACCGACCGCCTCAACGGCCTGCACGCGAACACCCAGGTGCCCAAGTGGATCGGCGCGGCCCGCGAGTACAAGGCCACCGGCACGACCCGGTACCGCGACATCGCGTCGAACGCCTGGGACATCGTGGTCGGCGCGCACACCTACGCGATCGGCGGCAACAGCCAGGCCGAGCACTTCCGCGCGCCCGACGCCATCGCCTCGTTCCTCACCAACGACACGTGCGAGGGCTGCAACACCTACAACATGCTCAAGCTCACCCGCGAGCTGTGGCTGCTCGAACCGGAGAACGCCGCGTACTTCGACTACTACGAGCGCGCGCTGCTCAACCACCTCATCGGCTGGCAGGACCCGGGCAGCGCTCACGGTCACATCACCTACTTCACGCCGCTGCGCCCCGGCGGGCGCCGCGGGGTCGGCCCCGCCTGGGGCGGCGGCACGTGGAGCACCGACTACGACTCGTTCTGGTGCTGCCAGGGCACGGGCCTGGAGACCTTCACCAAGCTGATGGACTCCGTCTACGCCTACAACGGGACCACGTTGTGGGTCAACCTGTTCACGCCCTCGGTCCTCACCTGGTCCGAACGGGGCGTCACCGTCACGCAGACCACGACCTACCCCGCGAGCGACACGACGACGCTCGCGCTGTCGGGCTCGGCGGGCGGGTCCTGGACCATGCGCATCCGCATCCCCGCCTGGACCCAGGGGGCGCAGATCAGCGTCAACGGCCAGGTCCAGTCGGTCGACACGACCCCCGGCACGTACGCGGCCCTCACGCGCACCTGGGCCTCCGGCGACACCGTCACCGTGAAGCTGCCGATGCGCGTCGTCATGCGCGCGGCCAACGACAACGCGAACGTCTCGGCGATCACCTACGGGCCCGCGGTCCTCTCCGGCAACTACGGGAACACGACCCTGAACGCCCTTCCGGCGCTGGAGGTCGCCTCGATCCAGCGGACCAGCACTTCGGCGCTGACCTTCACCGCCACCGCCAACGGCGCCAACGTGAACCTCGGCCCGTTCTACGACGCCCACGGCCACAACTACACCGTCTACTGGAACGCCTCCGGCGAGGGCGGCACGGATACCCCGGCGGGCTACCGGCTGGTCAACGCCTCCAGCGGCATGGTCCTGGGCGTCCAGGACATGTCGACCGCCGACGGCGGCCTGGCGCTGCAATGGGGCGACACCGGCACGGCCGACCACGTCTGGGAGGTCGTGGTCGACGGCGCGGCGGTGAAGCTCCGCAACGGCAACAGCGGCAAGGTGCTCGGCGTCCGCGACATGTCGACGGCCGACAACGCCCAGGTCCTCCAGTGGAGCGACACCGGCACCGACGACCACTTGTGGACCGTCACCGACCAGGGCGACGGGACGCACGAGATCGCCAACGGCAACAGCGGCAAGCTGCTGGGCATCGCGGGCAACTCGACCGCGCAGGGCGCCCAGGCGGTGCAGACCTCCGACGACGGCACCGCGGACAACCGCTGGCGCTTCGTGCCCGACGGTTCCCGGCGCGTGCAGAACCTGCGCAGCGGCATGGTCCTCGGCGTGCAGAACATGTCCACAGCGGACGGCGGCCTGGTCCTCCAGTGGGGCGACACCGGCACCGCCGACCACCTGTGGTCGGCCGTGGTCGACACCGGCGGCTATCTCCGGTTCCGCAACGGCAACAGCGGCAGGGTCCTCGGCGTCGAGGGCGCTTCCACCGCGAACGGCGCCCGTGTGGTGCAGTGGGCGGACAACGGCACCGCCGACCACCGGTGGCGCCTGCGCTACGGCGACGACGGCTACTTCCGCATCCAGTGCGCCAACGGCGGCAAGGTGATCGGCGTCCAGAACGCCTCCACCGCCCAGGGCGCGCAGGTCGTGATGTGGGACGACAACGGCGCCGCCGACCACCTCTGGCGCTTCATCTAGCAAGCGCGGCGCCTCAGGAGGTACGGCGAGCGGCCCGAAACCGAGATCCCGGGCCGCTCGCCGTTCACACCTCTCAAGGAATCGCGGCGTACAGCCCCGCCGTGATGAGGAACCCGAGCAGGCCCAGCGCCGTCGTCATCGGCGTCCACACCCGCAGGCCGTCCTTGACCGACAGCCCCAGGTACCGCGTCACGATCCAGAATCCCGAGTCGTTGACGTGGCTCAACCCCAAGGCGCCGTAGCCGATCGCGAGGGCCACGAGCGCGAGGTGCACCGAGTCGAGGCCCATGGCCTGGACCGCCGGGAGCATGAGGCCCGACGCGGTCGTGATCGCCACCGTGGCCGAGCCCTGCGCGGCGCGCAGGATGAGCGAGATGAGGAAGACCGCGAGCAGCACCGGGATGCCGGCCGAGGCGAGCGAGTCGGCAACGGCCGCACCGATACCGGTCTCGGTGAGGATTTTCCCGAAGCCGCCGCCCGCACCGGTCACCAGGATGATGACGGCCGCGGCGGGCAGCGCCGACTCCATGACCTCGCCGAGTTTCGCGGCCGACCAGCCGCGCCGGACGCCGAGGGCGTACATGGCGACGCCGATCGCGACCGCGAGCGCGAAGATCGGCTGGCCGATCATCGACAGGAACCCGTTCCAGAAGGTCCCCTCCGCGAACCGCGGCGCGACGGTCGTGCCGACCATGATGAGCGCCAAGGGCAGCACGATGATCGCGAGGATGGTGCCCGCGCCGGGCGCGCGCTCGCCGTCCTCGATGGTCCCGTTGCGGGGCCCGTCCTCGGTGCCGAAGCCGTCGAACATGGCCTTGGTGGCCTCGATCATCGAGTACTCGCGCCGGTTGAACCACTTCGCGAGGAGGTAGGCGACGACCGCGAGCGGGATCGAGACGAGCAGCGAGAAGATCGTGATCCATCCGACGTCGGCGCCGAGGATCGCGGCGCCGCCGACGATCCCGGGGTGCGGCGGGACCGCCACGTGCACGGCGAGCATGATCCCGGCGATCGGCAGCCCGAACTTGATCGGGTCGACGCCCGCGGCCTTGGCGAACGCGTAGACGATCGGGATGAGGATGATGAACCCGGCGTCGAAGAAGACCGGGATCGCGAGGATCGCGGCGGCGGCCGTGAGGGCCACGCCGATCCGCTTGGGGCCCATCCAGCTCGTGAACTTCCCGGCGAGCGATTCGGCGCCGCCGGAGATCTCGATGATCTTGCCGAGCATGGAGCCGAGGGCGACCAGGACGGCGACGGACCCGAGGGTCCCGCCGACGCCCTCGATGATCGCCTGGACGACCCCGAGTTTTTCGGGTTCGCCGCCGGAGGCCGGGACGGTGGTGAGCGGCAGGCCCGCGCCGACGCCGACGAGGATCGAGGTGACGATGAGGGCGTAGAACGCCTGCATCTTGAACTTGATGATGAGCAGCAGGAGCAGGGCGACGCCCGCGAGTCCGACGAGGATGAGCGCGGGGAGCGGCAGCGTGTACGTCATGGTCACGCGCCGCTTCTCGGCGGCGCCTGCGGGCCGTCGACCGGTGTGCGCCGCTCGGGTGCGACGACGCGGATGACCGCGGAGTCGTCGAGCGCGCCGAGGCCCTGGGCCTCGCCGATGAGGAACAGCTGCTCGGCCGCGGCGGCGACCGGTGCGGCGAGGTGGGCGCCGCGCGCGGCCGCGCCGACGATGCCGAGGTCCTTGACGAAGATGTCGAGGCGGCTGAGGACTTCGGCGCCGTCCTCGTCGTAGGCCTGGAGGGCGCGCGGGCCGCGGTTGCCGAGCATGAACGAGTTCGCGGCCCCGGCGGTGAGCGCTTCGAGCGTGCGCTCCCGGTTGAGCCCGAGGGCGTCGGCGAGCGCGAGCGCCTCTGCGGCGGCGGCGATGTGGACGCCGCACAGCAGCTGGTTGACGGTCTTGAGGGCCTGCCCGTCGCCGGGCTTGTCGCCGACGACGGAGAGGGTCGAGGCGAGCTGCTCGAGGACCGGCATCGCCTGGGCGAGTGCGGCGGGCTCGGCGCCGACGACGATGAGCAGGTCGCCCTCGCCGGCGCGGACGGGGCCGCCCGAGAGCGGGGCGTCGACCAGGCGGGCGCCGTGCTCGGCGAGTTCGGCGGCGATCGCGCCGATCCTGTCGGTGCCGACGGTGCTGGTGAGGACGACGACGGCGCCGGGCGCGAGGTGCGGCGCGAGGCCGCCGTCGCCGAAGAGCAGGCCGTGGAGCTGCTCGCCGGTGCGGACGGCGACGAGCACCGCGTCGGCTCCGGCGACCGCCTCGGCGGCCGAGGCGGCGGGCGCGACGCCGCGTTCGGCGGCCAGGGCCAGCCGGTCCGCGGCGATGTCGAAGCCTCTGACGGTGAAGCGCTCGGCGAGCCGGGCGGCCATGGGCAGACCCATGGCGCCGAGGCCGACGACAGCGACGTTGCTGGTCACGGTGTTCCTTACTTTGTTGCGGGACGGATCGATCCGGGCGGGGCCGATCCGGGGACTCTTGCGTCGGGGGCGGTGCTACTCGCGGGCTTCGAGAGTGGCGACGACCGCCGCGAGCGAGTCGGCCCGGCCGACGTTGCCGGCGAAGACGACGTAGGGGATGCCGACGGCGGGGCCGGTCTCGGGGCGCCACAGGGAGACGATGCCCGGGAGCATCGGCCCGACGACGGTCGCGCGCCGGATGCGCAGCGCCTCGGAGGCCACGTCGGAGGAGGTGATGCCGCCCTTGGCGACCACGAACCGCGGCGGGGCGAGGTCGAGCACGCGGGCGACGAGGTCGACCACGCCGCCGGAGACCCGGCGGGCGATGTCGAGGCTCTCTTCACCGGTGGCGCCGGTGACGAGTTCGCGCGTGGTGTGGACGATGACGGTACCGTCCTCAAGGGACTGAGCGACGGCGGCGGCCCGCTCGGCGAGGTGCGATTCGCGGCGGTCGTCGATGAGGCTGCGCGCGTCCAGTTCGACTGTGGCGGTGTCGGGTCGCGCTTCGCGGAGCGCCTCGAGCTGCGCGGTGGTGAGCGGCACGTGGCTGCCGACCACGACCAGGCCGCCGCGCTCGTGCGCGAAGTCGATGCGGCCGGCCTCGACCGGTTCTGCGATCTCCTGTCCGATGTGGGCGCGCACGTACGGCGGGCCGACGCGAAGCAGCGATCCAATGCCCTCTTTCTCGATGCGGTGCAGGGCGATCGCGACGCTCCGCAGGTCGGTCTCCTCGAACGCGTCGACGGCGACGATCGTCCCGGCCGCCAGCGGCCGGAGCGCTTCGGCGACCGCTTCGGGGCCGCGGCGGATCACGTCGAGCGTCAATGCGGCGACCTGGTCGGCCGCGACGCGCCCGCCGGTCTTCTCCTCGACCCATTCGCGCAGATCGGAGGAGCGGAATCCGAAGGTGGCGTCCCGGGCGAAGGCCGTCTCGCCGACGGGAGTGGCCTCCCCGTCGACGACCCAGTAGTGGACGCCGTCCACAGTGATGCGTCCCGCGTCGGGGAACGCGGGCACGAGCAGCGTGAGGATCGGCGCGCGTCCGCCGTGGGCGACGATCGCCTCGGCGAGCACGTCGGTCTCCAGCGGGAAGTGGCCGCGCAGGGTCGAGTCGGAGCGGGAGACGAAGGTGAGGCGCTTGCCGGCGCGCTCGGCGGCGGCGAGGGCCACGGCGACGACCTCGCGGTTGCGGGCGGCGGCGGTGGCCTCGTCGAAGGAGCGGGTGTTGGTGAGGACGTAGACCGCGGGGGCGCCGGTGGCGAGGGCCCAGTCGAGGTCCTTGGCCTCCCAGCGGGTGAGGACCGGGAGCCCGGCGACGGACTGGGTGCCGGTCGGGTCGTCGTCGAGGACGACCAGGACCGAGTCCGGATCGGCCTCGGCCCGCACTTCGTCGGCGGTGATCGCCGCAGGGGCGGGCACGGATGCGGTCAGCGTCTCGATGCGCACGGGAACTCCTTCGTCCACGGTCAGGTGTCTCGACCACCCGATATCAGATATCAGATAGCCAACGTCGGCCATGATGCCTCGGAGAAACCGAATTGTCAAGGAGCCCGCCCGCCGGGGCGGTGGAACCAGGCCGAGCACCGGGTCGCCGCCCGCTCGACAGCTCGGCGCCGACTGGATCGGCCGGTCAGCCCGAGCGCCCCGCGCCCCGCGCCCCGCGCCCCGCGCCCCGCGCCCCGCGCCCCGCGCCCCGCGCCCCGCGCCCCGCGCCCCGCGCCCCGCGCCCCGCGCCCCGCGCCCCGCGCCCCGACCGTCCCCTACACGATCGGGTGACAACGCCGCCGCGAGGCACGGTTCTTGTCGCACCCGCGCGGGAAGGTGGGGACTACCTTTCCCCGGGTGGGTGGGGGGTAGGGATGGTTTACGGCGGCGGGTCCAGCGGCGGCCGGCTCAGCGGCGGGCGTGCACGTACTCGACCAGGTCGCCCCTGGTCTGGTCCATGTGGCTCGCCATCGCGTCGCGCGCCGCGAGCGGATCGCCCGACTCGATCGCCGCGACCACCGCCTCGTGCTCGGCGATCGCGTGCTCGCGGATCTCGAACACCGCGCTCGTCTCGCTGCGCGTCTCGGCGAGCATCGCCGTCAGCGGCAGCAGCGCCGCCACCAGGATGCGGTTGTCCGCCGCCCGCAGGATCACCTCGTGGAACTCGAGGTCGGCCGCCACGAACGCGTCCACGTCGGTCCGCTCGTGCGCGGCCTGCATCCGCTCGACCTCCCGGCGCATCGCGTCGAGATCGGCCTCGGAGCGCCGCACCGCCGCGAGCTGCGCCGCGCCGGTCTCGATCATCATCCGCACTTCCAGCAGCTCCAGCGACGAGCGCTCGCGCTCGCCCGCGCTGCGCGCGTGCCGCACCACCGCCTCGAGCCCCGACCACTGCGCGACCGGCGCGACCCGGTGCCGCCTGCCGGGCACCTGCACGATGACCCCTTGGGCCTGGAGCAGTCGCACCGCCTCGCGCAGCGTCAGCCGCGAGACCCCCAGCTCCTCGGCGAGCACGCCCTCCGGCGGCAGCGGCTCGCCGGTGCGGATGGCGCCGTCGATGATGGCGTCGAGCACCTGCTCGACCACCTCGTGCGTCCTGGACGCTCGCGCCATCCCCGTTCCTTCCCGCCGTCGGTCAGCGTAGGTCAATGCCGCTCCCGGCCCGCGCCGCGTCCGCGATCCGGGCCGCGTCCCCTCCGGTCCTCAGCGCCCCGGGGAGAGCGGCAGCGGCAGCCGCCGCAGCTCGCCGGCGGTGTACAGCGCCGCCGGACGGCCGCCGTCCTTGGTGGTGGTCCTGCCGGTCGGCTCCAGGAACCCGGGGACGCGCGTCACCTTGCGGTGGAAGTTCCCCGGGTCCAGTCTCGTCTGCCAGACGATCTCGTAGACGCGGCGCAGTTCGGCGACCGTGAACTCCTTGGCGCAGAAGGCCGTCGCGGCCGTCGAGTACTCCAGTTCCCGGCGCGCGTACTCGACCGCCTTGCGGAGGATGCGCAGGTGGTCGAACGCCAGGGACTCCTTGAGCGCCCGGTCGACCGGCAGCCACTCGGTCGCGGCGGCGTCGCCGCCCGCGTGGTCCGGCGGCACGTCGGCCACCAGCGCGGCGAAGGCCGCGCTGACGACCCGCTCGCGCGGATCGCGGTCCGGCTCCGAGTACACCCCGATGTGCTGCAGCAGGAACTCTCCGGCGGCCACGCCGGTCTCCTCGCTCAGCTCGCGCGCCGCCGCGTCTTCGAGGGTCTCGTCGGCTTCGAGGAATCCGCCGGGGAGCGCGAGCCGCCCCTTGAACGGCGGGTTCCCGCGCCTGATGAGCAGCACGGCGAGCGCCCCGTCGCGGATGGTCAGGATCGCCACGTCCGCCGCGACGGAACTGTGCGGATTCGCAGTGTTGCCCAACGTGTTCCCCCTTATTGATGACTTGACAATAAGGAGGCGCTGTCCTAGGCTTTCCTTGTTGTCGTAGAAACAATAAACGAGGACAGTATAGACGAGGTTTTGTCGGCTAGCCGACAGAACCCTCACTCCCCGAAACGAACCGACACCCGCAGTCACCCTCGGAGACGCCATGAACGACCTCCCGATCGCAGTCCTGGCCACCCCCATCGACGTCGAACGCCGAGCCGTGCTCGAACTCCTCTCCGGCACCGAGCTCACCGAGCACGATCGCGACGGCATCATCTACCGCACCGCCGAGTTCGAAGGGCGCCACGGCGACTGGAACCTCGTGCTCGCCATGACCGGGCGCGGCAACGAGCGCGCGGCCGCCGCCGTCGAGCACGCCCTCTCGACCTGGCGCCCGCAGCTGCTCATCCTCTGCGGCGTCGCCGGCGGCCTGCGCGACGCCCAGGTCGGGGATGTCGTGGCCGCCACCAAGGTCTACGGGTACGAGTCCGGACAGGACACCGACGAGGGCCTGCGCTCGCGCCCCGAGTCGCTGCCCACCTCCTTCACCCTTCACCAGCAGGCGCAGCTGCTCGTCGAGCACCGGGCCTGGTCCCGCCGCCTCGGCACCGGGACGCCCCCGCGCGTCTACCACCGCCCGATCGCGTCGGGATCCAAAGTGGTCACCGGACGCGAGTCGGAGACCGCCGAGCTCGTCCGGCGCCAGAGCGGCGACGCCCAGGCCATCGACACCGAGAGCTACGGCGCCATGGCCGCCGCCTCGCGCAAGAGCGCCGTCGAGGCCACCGTCGTGCGCGGCGTCTCGGACCTCCTCGCGGGCAAGACCAAGGCCGCCGACCGGCTCCACCAGCCCCTCGCCGCCCGCAACGCCGCCGCGTTCTCGCTGGCGCTCATAGCCTCGACCCGTCCCAAGAGCGCCGAGATACGGCCGCTGGCGGGAGGCACGGGCTCCACGTACATCGGCGTGGTCGGCCCGCACTCCCAGGCCGTCACCGGGGCGATGGGCGACAACGCGCGCGGCAGCGTGGTGATCAACAACCGGGGCTGGAACGGCCGCCCCGACGATCAGAGCGCAAGCCTGTGACCGCGCCGAACCCTCCGACCGACCATGTGAGAGAAGGAACCCCATGAGCGACAAGGTGAACGAGCAGACCGAGGACCCCTCGGGCTACGTGTTCCGCGGCAACGTCCAGACCGGCGCCATCGGGAACGGCGCCTCCGCCACCGTCGGCGCCATCGGGGAGAACTCCCGCGGGTCCGTGTACGTCAACCGCGCCCACGCCGAGGAGCGGCTGACCGAGGAGATGCTGGAGCTGGTCGGCGAGCTGCGCGAGCGCCTCGACGAGCACCGGCGCACCGTCGGCGACCGCTACACGGTCATCAAGGACAACCTCGACGACCTCGAGGAGTCCCTTGAGGAGATGAAGCCCGCCGGCCGCATCCGCTCGAAGCTCAAGGCGATCGAGCAGCTGGTGAGCCCCTTCAGCGCCCTGGTCGACCTGGTCCTCAAGCTCATCGAACTCGTCAACCGGCACGAGGCCTGACCGGCCCGCGGACAGGCCGAGGGCGCAAGGGATTCCACCCCCGCGCCCTCGGCCGCTCTCACCGCGCAGGGCCGCCCCGACCCCGGCGCGGGCCGGGTTCGCCGCACCGCTCGCACCGGTCCGGTCGCGAAGCCGGAGTACGGTGATCGCACCCCCGAACCCCTTGAACGCGAGAAGGAAACCGCATGTCAGATCCCCAGGCCGCGCCGCCGGTCCGACTGCGAGCCCGCCCCCACTGGCGCGATGCGGTCACGGCGCTGCCGGCCCTCGTCGTCTTCGCGGGGACGGTGACCGCGTTCGTGCAGGGCACCGAGATCGAGGAGCCCGAAATGGTGCTCCTGGTGATCCTCGCGCTCGGGGCCCTGCCGATCGTCAACGGCTGCTTCCTGCTCCGGGGCGCGATCGTGGCCGAGCTCGACCCCCGCGGCGTCCGGCTGTACCGGCAGGCGCACCGGTTCCTGCACCGCCGCCGAGCGACCCCCGAGTTCGACCTGCCCTGGTCGGAGGTCCAGCGGCTCGTGCTGTGGCACCGGACCATGGCCCGGCGCGACTTCTCCTACAGCGTGACCATGCTCGGCGTGCAGTCGCGGACCCCGCTCGACGCGAAGGGCAAGGCGACCGTCGAGAGCCTCGTGATCGAACCCGATCCCGACCTGCTCGGGGTCTTCGGCGGCGGGCATCCCCGGGAAGGACTCCCCGCGCACCTCCCCGACGCGACCATCGGCCGCTCGGTCGTGTTCAGCGTCGGCGGCGCCCGAGGCCTGGCCGCCGCGGTCGCCCGGTTCGCCCCCGGCGTGCCGGTGATCGACGCCCGCAAAGCGGAGCGCCCCCGCCGGGTCGAGGCCCCCGCCGACGGGACGTAGACCTACTCGGCGAGCCCGGCGTCGTTGACCAGCAGCGCGAGCTGCACCCGGTTGTTCAGGCCGAGCTTGGCGAGCGCGGCCGACACGTGCGTCTTCACCGTGGGGACGCTCAGGTGCACGGCGGCCGCGATCTCGGCGTTGGCGCTGCCGCGGCCCACCTCGACGGCGATCTCGGTCTCGCGCTCGTTGAGCAGCGCGAGCCGTTCGCGGGCCGCGGTCCGCCGGTCCTCGGCGCCGCCGACCGCGAGGCCGATGAGCCGCCGCGTGACCTCGGGGGAGAGGACCGGCTCGCCCGCGGCGACGCGGCGCACCGCCGCGACGATGTCGGCCGGCGGCGTGTCCTTGAGCAGGAACCCGCCCGCGCCGGCGCGCAGCGCCCGCCGCACGTGACCGTCCGCCTCGAACGCGGTGAGCACCAGGACCTCCGGCGCCCCCGGCGCCGAGCGCAGCCGCTCGGTCGCGGTGAGCCCGTCCACGCCGGGCATGTGCAGGTCCATGAGGACCACGTCGGGCCGCAGCCGCTCCACCAGGGCCGGCACCTCGGTGCCCGACCCGGCCTCGCCGACCACCGCCAGGTCCCCGGCGCCGCCGAGGATCATCCGCAGACCCGCCCTCACCAGGGGGTCGTCGTCGACGACCAGGACGTTCAACATCGGGGCACCGTCGCTCATGCGGTCCAGGGTAGCCAGGCCTCGACGAGCCAGCCGCCCTCGGCGGTCGGCCCGTAGGCGAGTCGCCCGCCCGCGAGCGAGGTCCGCTCCTCCAGGCCGATGAGCCCGTGCCCCGATCCGGTCCCCGAGTCGGCGCCCGGACCGGACCGGACGGCGACGCGCAGCCCCTCGTCGGGCCCGCCGTCCACGGTCACGGCGACCGGAGCGCCCTCGGCGTGCTTGCGGGCGTTGGTGAGCGCCTCCTGGACGATCCGGTAGGCGGTGCGGCCCGAGCGCTCGGGCACCTCGCCGTCGGCGTCCACCGCCAGGTCGATCCGCATGCCCGGCCGCGCCTCCTCCACGAGGTCGCGCAGGTCGGCCATGGTCGGCTGCGGCAGTTCCCCGATGGGGGCGCGCAGCACCGAGACGACCTCGCGCAGGTCGCGCATCGCCAGCTGCGACTGCTCGCGGACGACCCCGGCGGCGCGGGCGAGCTCCTCGGGCGGCGCGTCGGGCCGGTACTCGATCGCGCCCGCGTGCAGGCTCAGCAGCGACAGCCGGTGCCCGAGCAGGTCGTGGACCTCGCGGGCCAGTTCCTCGCGGGCCCTCTGGCGGGCCCGTTCCCGTTCGGCGCGTTCCTGTTCGGCCGCGCGGGCCCGCAGCTGGCGCCGGTAGCGCACGAACAGGCCCCAGCCGGCGATGGCGCCCAGGAGCACCACCGAGAACACCAGGCTGCCCAGGAGGCTGAAGCCCTCGTCGGGCCGCAGCGCCCAGTACACGAACGTGGCGCTCAGCGACAGGCCGTAGACCAGGGCCGCGGTGCGCAGCGGGCGGTGGACGACGACCGCGAACAGCAGCACCCCCAGCGGGAACGCGATCGTCTCGGAGACCGTCGACAGCGCGATCGCGGCGACGGCCGCCTGCGTGGGCCAGCGCCGCCGCAGCCACATCAGGCCCAGCCCGATGAGCCCCGCGAGCTGGTCGACCTCGAACAGCCACGGCGGCGAAGGCATCCCGGCCCTGATCCGCTCGCCGACCAGGAACAGCCACGCGAACACCGCGAACGCGAACAGGACCGTGTCGACCGCCCACCCGCGCGCGCCGCGCCGCACCGCCTTCTCGCCAGCCATCGCCCGAACTTAGTCGTTCCCTGCACCCGCACCAAGGACCGGCGCCCGATCCGATACTTTCGTCGGCGCGCCCGGACCCTCGGTAGCGCCGCGCCCCGTGAACGCCATGCCTTCGCGAGGCGGCCCGCTACCGACAACCGATGCGCCCGCCGCGGCCCCGCCCATAGCGTCGAAGGCATGGAAACCGCAACGCCGCCAACGCCGCCGCGCACCAGGCCCGCCGGACCCGTCCGGCTGCTCCTGGTCCTCGCCTTGCTCGTCCTCTCGCCGATCGGCGCCGAATACCTCTCGGGCTACGACGACTCCACCGGGAACCCCCTCGCCCTCCTCGGCGGCCTGTTCGTCTTCATCCCGCTCTACGGGGCCGCCGCGGTCCTCATCCGCGAGGCCGCCCGCCGCTTCGGCATCGACTGGGGCGGCGTCCTGACCATGGGCGCCGCCTTCGGCATCGTCGAGGCCGGGCTCATCGACCAGGCGATGTTCTCCCACAACTACCGCGACATCCCCTACTGGCAGGACCTGGTCGGGCCGACCTGGATCGAGCCGCTCGGCTTCGGCGCCGCCTCCTCGCTGGGATGGATCATCGGGCACATGGTCATGAGCATCACCGCGCCGATCGTGCTCGCCGAAGGCCTGAGCCCGCGCCTGGCCGACCGCCCGTGGCTGCGCGCGCCCGGCCTGATCGCGACGGCGCTGCTGTACCTCGCGGGGGCGTGGACGGTCCTGCGCTGGCACTACGACACCGAGTCCGACCACGCCTCGGCGGGCCAGCTGATCGGCGCCGCCGCCGTGGCGCTCGCCCTCGTCGTCCTCGCGTTCGCCTTCGGCCGCAGGAAGGCCGAACGCGTCGAGCGCCGCATCCCTCCCCTGTGGGCGATCGGCGCCGCCGCCTTCGCCGCGATCTGCACCGTCGGGCTCGACTCCACCTGGGCCGGGGTCGCCCTGATCGCGGCCGCACTGGGCGCCGTGGCCGTCGGCGCCGCCTACTTCGCCCGCTCGACCGCGTGGGGCCGCAGGCAGGTCGCCGCCCTCGCGGTCGGCGCGCTCCTGGCGCAGGCGTTCCTCGGGTTCTTCACGGAACCGCTCGGCGGCGTCGACCCGGTCGCCAAGTACGGCCACAACGTCGCCGCCACGCTGCTGGTCCTGGCCCTCGGCGCCTGGGCGCTGCGCCGCACCCGCTGATTTCCGTTGCGAGGACGAGCGGACTGCGCGAGGCTGGTGAGATGCATGAGGCGCTCACCGACGGCACCGTCACGCTCGTCCCGCTCGGACGGGCGGACTTCGACGCGCACTTCGCGGGCGAGGACGAGCAGCTGGCCCGCTGGCTCTCCGGCGGCCCGTCCACCCCCGAAGGCCTGCGCGACTACCTCGAACGGTGCGAGCGCTGGTGGGAGGCCGGCGGCCCCTTCCACAACTTCGGCATCCGCACCGGCGCCATGCTCACCCTCGCCGGGACCGTGGACGTCCAGGTCGGCATGCCCTACCTCGCGCCCGGCCAGGTCAACCTCGCCTACGGCCTCTACCCGCAGTGGCGCGGCCGCGGCCTGGCCACCCGCGCCGTCGAACTCGCCTGCGACTACGCCGCGGGCCTGGGCTGCGCCGAGGCCGTCATCCGCTGCGCCCCCGAGAACCGGCGCTCGGCCGCCGTCGCCGAACGCGCCGGGTTCACCTTCAGCCAGCGCCGCAGCGAACCCGACGGCACGGTCCTCGACTGGCACACCCGCGCCCTCCACCCCGCAGCGGCGCGCTGAACCCGCGAGCATTGGACACGGCGCGCACCCGAGGAGCACGATGGGGTCATGATCACGATCCGTCCCATCGTTCCCGGCGACGCCGAGCCCGTCGCCGCACTGCGCCGCGCCGGCCGCGACTACCTCGCCCCGTGGGAGCCGGACCGCGGCGAGGAGTCCTACACCGCCGCGGGGATGCGCGAGGCGATCGACGCCTCCCTCGAGCGGGCCGCCGCCGGGACCGCGTTCTCGTACAGCATCACCGACTCCGGCCGGGTCGTCGGCGGGATCGCCCTCAACGCCGTCATCCGCGGCCCGTACTTCCGCTCGTGCAGCTTCGGGTACTGGGTCGCGCAGTCCGAGGCCGGACGCGGCGTCGCCGGCGAGGCCGTGCGCCAGGCATTGGCCGTCGCCTTCGACGAGCTGGGCCTCTTCCGCGTCCAGGCCGAGACCCTCCCGCACAACATCGCTTCGCAGAAAGTCCTGGCGCGCAACGGCTTCGAACCCATCGGCCTCGCCCCCGCCTACCTCAAGATCGCCGGCAAGTGGCAGGACCACCTCCTGTTCCAGGTCCTCAACCCGGCCATGGATTGACATGGACCTCGACGTCAACTACCCCGAAGTCGGCGCGACCCGCCGCGGCGACCTCCCGCCCGGCTACCGCCACCTCACCCGCACCGCCGACCTCGACGCGTCCCTCGCCGCCGCGGCCGCCGTCCTCATGACCTGGGGCCTGCACGAACGCTGCGGCCTCCACCCCGAGGCGACCGAGCCCCGCGCCGCCCCCGGCGTCCGGGTCACCCTCCGCTTCGCCGGCGTCCTGCGCATACCGTGCCAGGTCGTGTGGGCCGAAGAGGACGCCGAGCACGCCGGCTTCGGCTACGGCTCCCTGCCCAGCCACCCCGAAACGGGCGAGGCCGCGTTCCTCCTCGAAGCCGCCGGAGCCGACCGGACGCGCTTCACCGTGCGCTCCTTCTCCGTCCCCGGCACCCTCGCCAGCCGCCTCGCCGCCCCCGTCACCCGGCTCCTCCAGGCCCGCGCCACCGACCGCTTCGCCACCGCCATGCGCGCGGTGGGCGAACGTCACTGATTTCCCCCGAAGTACCCACGCGACCCGCGTGGCACCGTAGATTGCGGCACAGGACCGCTGATTCGGAGGTGCACTCATGGACATCGCACTGCTCGGGGTCGGCCACCTCGGCGAGGCCGTCCTCTCGGGACTGCTGGAGTCCGGGCTCCCGCCCGCGCAGATCTGGGCCACCGCCCTCCCCGCCGAGCGCGCCGGCGCCCTCGCCGACCGCTACGGCGTCGAGGTCGGCACCGACAACACCAGCGCCGTCAACGAAGCCGACATCGTGCTCCTCGCCGTCGCGCCCGAGGACGTCGCGCCCCTGCTCGCCGAGATCGCCCCCGACCTCGAAGAGGACGCCATCGTCGTCTCCCTCGCCGCCGGCGTCACGCTCGCGGCCCTCACCGAACCGCTGCCCGAGCACGTCGTGGTCGTCCGCGCCATGACCAACATCGCCGCCCGCGCCCGCCAGGCGGCCACCGCGCTGGCCGCGCCCGAGGGCACCGACCTCACCGACGTCGAGGACCTGTTCGACCGCGTCGGCGTCACCGTCACCGTCGAGGAGTCCATGATGGACCTCACGACGGCCGTCGCCGGTTCGGGCCCCGCGTTCCTGTTCTACCTCGCGGACGCGATGACCACGGCCGCGGTCGACGGCGGCATGGAGCCGTCCGCCGCCCGTGTCATGGTCGACCAGATGCTCCTGGGCGCCTGCCTGCACCTCCAGTCCACCGACGAGGCGCCCGCCGCGCTCCTGGACCGGATCGCCACCCCGGGCGGGACCACCAGGACCGCGCTCGACGTGCTCGACGGCGCGAACACCGCCGCGACGATCAAGGCCGCCGTCGCGGCCGCGGCCGCCCGCGGCGCCGAACTGGCCGAATAGGACACGGGCGAGCGGGCCGAACCGGATCGGTTCGGCCCGTTCGCATGCCTGGTGTCACTCGGCCGGAACCGGATCGTTCTTCTTGCGCCGCAGGAACAGCACGATGACGGCCGCGACCGCCGCCACCACCCCGGCGATCAGCATCAGCAGGTACGAGGACCGCAGCCCGTCCGTGAAGGCGTCCCAGGTCACCGGCGCGAACGAGGCGTCCTCGGCCCGTTCGATGAACAGCGTCCGGCCCGCGGCCAGGCCGATGAGCGCCCCGCCCGCCATCGCCGCGCCGAGCGCCCCGATCACCAGGAGCGCCGCCCACCGGCGCGGCGCGATCACGAAGGCCAGGACCAGCAGCGCCAGGGCGATCCACGGCAGCCACGTCGCCGCCCACTCCAGGCGCTCGGCGTCGCGCTGCAATTGCGGCACCTGCTCGGACTCGACCAGCACGTACTCGGCCTCGATCTCGGGGATCTCGGCCGCGTACGCGAAGTCGGCCTCGACCAGGCGCTCCTTGACGAGCGCGACCACCCGGCCCAGGTCCAGCGACAGGACGTTCCCGTCCGCGACCACCGACCCGGCGTTCTCGCCGCGCAGCGCCGAGATGAGCGAGGCGTGCGCCTCGGCGACCGCCGCCTCCCACACCTCCAGGAACCGCGGGCTCGCGACGAACTCGTTCACCTCGGTCTCGATGTAGGCGCGCATGGTCTCCGCCGCCGAGGCGACCAGCTGCTCCACCAGCGCCGGAGCGGTCTCCTCGCCGATCCACGAGTTCGCGCTCCGGGCGATCGCCTCGACGTCGATCGCGTCCTCGATCTGCGCGGTGACGAGCGACGCGATCCGCGCCTGGACCTGCGGATCCTCCGCGATCGCCTCGGTCTTGACGGTGAACCGGTCGGTGTCGAACAGTTCGAGCTTCGCGTAATAAGCGGTGATCGCGCCGGTGACGGCGACGACGGCGAGCACGCACAGGAGCATCGCCGCGACCCACCGCGCGATCCTCCCGACGCCGTGCCGCTCCCTCTCGGGCGCGGCCGGGACCTCCTCGGTCGCGGTCTCGTTCACGGTCTCCCCCTCGCCGTCGCCCTCACGGTGTCCGCGTTCAGCCCTCGTAGACAAGGTACGGCGAGATCATGCGGTACACCAAGTCCATGCGCACCGCCTGGTTCGGGCATCCTCCGAAGTGGTGCAGCCCGACGACCTCGCCGGTGGCCCTGTCGATGACCGGCGAGCCCGAGGACCCGCCCTCGGTGTCGCACAGGTAGCTCAGGTCCGAGTTCCAGCCGCGCCCGTCGGCCTCCGGGTCGTGCACCTGGCACTGGCGCCCGGTCCCGTCCGGTTCGGAGCTGCTGGTCGCGGCGATCCGCATCGGCTTCCCGGCCGGGTGCCCGGGGATGTAGACCTTGTCGCCCGCCTGCACCGGCCGCGTGCTGATCGGCAGGCGCGGCAGGTGTTCGATCGCCGACCAGTCCTCCACGGTGAACAGCGTGTAGTCGTAGGTGCGGTCGGTCGCGAGGACCTCCTCGCCGGTGACCTTGATCGGCTCGGCGATCTCGCCGCCGCCGCACTCGAGGCACTCGTAGCCGAACTGGACCTCGACCTTTGCCGCCCGCTCGTCGGTGGAGAAGCAGTGGTTGTTGGTCAGCAGCCGGTTCTTCCCGGCGATCCAGCCGGTGCAGTACGACTCGTCGTCGATGATGAGGCGCGCGACGGCCCGGCCGGTCTCGTAGATGGCCGGGTCGTTCTCCCTGTAGCAGGCGGCGTGTTTGGAGTCGTCTCTGCCGCAGACGCTCTCGGGGCCGGCCTCCCATGCGGACGGGCGCGAGTCCAGCTCGGTCTCGTTGAGCCCGCGGGAGTAGGAGACCAGCCTTGCGGTCGCGGCGGTGCCGTCGGCCGGGTCGTCGTGGAGCGTGACCTCGGCGGTGTCGCCCTCGACTGACAGGGCCCGCAGGCCCTCGCCGTCCACGTCGTCGGCGCCGTAGGTCCGGCTCTCGCCCGGCCCGGTCACGGTGATCGCGTCGCGCTCGCCGAGGCGGACCCGGTCGAAGCGGGCCTTGATGAAGGCCGCCCCCGGGTGGGCGACGGTGCGGGCCTCACCGGCTTCGAGGTCGACGTCGGCGTGCTCGACCTGGGCGATCTGGTCGGCGCGGTACTGCGGCTCGGGCGCCTGCGCGGCGGCCTGCGGCCCCCACGCCAGCATCGCGGCGGCGACGACCCCGGCGGCGGCCGCGGACAGGATTCGACTCGGGTGCAACGGTTCGGGTCCTCTCGATCGGGTGGGCGCCCGGGGCCCCGGGCGCACTGAGGGGCCGCGGCGACGCGGCCCCGTCCACTAGGTGCGCTGGTCGTACTCGTCCTTCCAGTCGTCCCAGTTCGCGATGCCGCCGACGAGGAACACGACGACGAGGACGATGAACGCGATGATCGAGATCCATCCGAGGATGATCGCGGCCTTGGCCAGGCCCGCGCCGGAGTTGTTGCGCTGCGCGATCTGGCTCTTGGCGACGTAGCCGAGGATCAGGCCGAGGATGCCGATCGGGCTGCACCAGCCCACGATCGCGAGCACGAAGGCGGCGATGGCCGTGCCGTTCATCTCCCGGGGCCCCGCCACCTGGGCTCCGGGCGGTTCGTACTGCTGCGTCATGACGCTCTCCACTCCAGACGGAAATGTCCGCAGTGTATGGAGTCGGGGGCCCCGAACGTGCCGCTTTGACCGAATCAGCCGTGCTGTCGGAACCAGGCGAGGGTCGCCGCGACGGCCTCCTCGTGCGGGGTCGTCGCCAGGGCGCCGAAGGACGCGCGGAACGCGGTGTCGTCCACGACCCAGGGGCGGTCGCGCTGGTACCAGGTCTCGCCGAGCTCCTTGACGACCGGGTTGAACAGGCCGATCAGGCGCTGCGTGCCGCGGCTGAGCCCGGCGCTCCTGGGCTTGCCGCCCGCGGCCTTCCACACGAGGTCGAGGAACTCGCCCCCGGTGAGGGCCGGCCCGGCCGGCAGGTGCCAGGCGTGGCCGTCGGCCTTCGGGTCCTCCCCGAGGGTGACCAGGGCGGCGGCGACGTCGGGGAGGTAGGCGACGGTGTGGGGCTCGTCGAGCTCGCCGCACCAGCGGGCGGTCTTGCCCCGGGCCGCGGCGCCGAAGATCGCGGCTCCCAGGACGGTGTTGAGGCCGCCGGGTCCGAAGTAGTCGGAGGCGCGGCCCAGGGTGGCGCGGACGCGGCCCTCCTTGTGGGCGGCCAGGATCATCTCGGCGACCGCGGCGCGGGCCCGGCCCTTGGGGAACCGGGCCGCGTAGGGCAGCTCCTCGTGGAGCGGGCCCTCGACGGGCCCGTACATGTAGAGGTTGTCGGCCGCGACCAGTCGGGCCCCGGCCCGCTCGACGCCGCTGAGCACGGTGTCGGTGAGTCCGACGAACTCGTTCGCCCACTCGGCGTAGGGCGGCTGCGCGCACTGGTACACGACCGCGGCGCCCTCGCAGGCCCTCGCCGCGCCTTCGGCGGTGGTGATGTCGGCGCGCACGGTGCCGGGCCCCGAGGCGGTGCGGCTGACGGCGCGCACCGCATGGCCGCGGGCGGCGAGTTCGGCGGCGACGGCCTTGCCGATGGCGCCGGTGGCACCGAGGACGACGTGCAGGTCAGCGTGCTTCTCAACCATGAGGACTCCTGGTCATCAATTTAGTAACACCGTTATATAACCACGTTACGATACGCTTGTCAACATGCCGAGACCGAGGAAGCGCGACTACGACGACCTCCGCCGCGAACTCATCGACGCGGGCGGGCGCCTGCTCGCGGAGGAGGGCCCCGCCGCCCTGTCGACCAGGCGGGTCGCCCAGGCGACCGGCACCTCCACCACCGCCGTCTACAGCCTCTTCGGCGACAAGTCGGGCCTGGTCCGCGAGATGTTCCTGGAGGGCTTCGAGCGGCTGGCCGCGGCCTTCGCGGCCGTCCCGCGCACCGGCGACCCCCTCGCCGACCTGCTGGCCCTGGGCGACGCCTACCGCGCGAACGCCCGCGACAACCCGCACCTCTACGAGCTCATGTTCGGCCGGCCGGTGCCGGAGTTCCAGCCCGATCCCGAGGCGGGCCGGCGCATCCGGCCGACCTTCGACGCGCTGGTCGCGGCGTGCGCCAGATGCGTCGAGACGGGCGCGTTCGCCGAGGCCGATCCCCACGATATCGCGGTGCAGCTCAACGCGATGGCCCACGGACTGTGCGGCCTCGAACTGCGCGGCGCCCTCGGGGACGCCGACGAGGCGACGGCGCACTGGAACCGCGCCCTCGCCTCGCTCGTCAAGGGACTGTCCGTTTAGGAGTGTTGTCGGCCGTCTTCGGCGACGGTCGCGTCCCAGTCGATCCGGTGGCGCTGGACGGGCCCGAGCGTCTTCTCGGGATTCATGACCGTCTTGATGAACAGGGGCATGACCAAGGGCATGATCGCCTGGGCGACCGGGCCGGGCGCCTTGACGCCGTTGGTCCTCGCCGCGTTCGCGGCGACCCGCTCGACCCGGTTGCGCCGCAACCGCTCATACGCGGCGAAGGCCGCTGCGGGCTCCAGGTCGCGCAGGCACCGGGCCAGTTCGACCGCGCTCTCGATCGCGAGCGAGGCGCCCTGGCCCGAGCTGTTGGACGGGGCGTGGACGGCGTCGCCGACGAGGACCATCCGGCCGCGGTGCC
This sequence comes from Glycomyces harbinensis, assembly GCF_900101745.1. Classification (GTDB taxonomy): domain Bacteria; phylum Actinomycetota; class Actinomycetes; order Mycobacteriales; family Micromonosporaceae; genus Glycomyces; species Glycomyces harbinensis. The sequence goes on from NZ_FNAD01000018.1 coordinate 27,485, forward strand.
AGCGGGGGACCTTCGGCATCAGGTGCAGCGGGCCGTGGATCTGGATCCGGTCGGCGGGGGTGGTGCGGAGCAGGTCCCCTCCGGGCTCGTCGCCGCCGTAGACCTCCAGCATCCGGGCCTTCCACTCCTCAATGGAGGTCAGCTGGATCTCGCGGTGCGGCAAGGGGTCCCGCAGCGGCAGGTTGACGCCCCACCGCGTGCCGCCCTCGGGCAGGCGCCAGTACAGGTAGTAGCCGCGCCTGCCGAACGCGAAGGTCATGGTGCCGGGGTCGACGGGCGCCTCGTGGTCGGCGACCCCCTCGAAGCCGATCATGCCGGTGTAGTGCGCGCCGGGGGCCCCGGGGTCGATGAGGGGCCGCAGGGCCGAGTGGACCCCGTCGGCGCCGATGAGCACGTCGGCCTCGACCTCGGTGCCGTCGCTGAAGACCGCGGTGGCGCCGGAGCCGTCCTGCCGGGCGTCGATGAGCTGCTTGCCGTAGGCGAACGGGACACCGAGCGCCTCGGCGCGCTCGTGCAGGAGCCGGTGGAGTTCCGAGCGGTGCAGCGACCGGAGCGGTCCCGCGTCGGGCAGGCTCGGGATGGTGAACCGCTTGCGTTCGCCGACGGTCATGTCCATCCGCGTGATCGCCAACCCGGCCGCGGCGACCGCTTCGGCGGCGCCGATGATCTCCAGGGCCGCGAGGCCGTTGGGCGCCAGGGCGAGCGTGCCGCCGACGCCGTCGGGCCGGGACGGGTACGCCTCGTAGACGGTGGCCTCGACGCCGGCCAGGCGCAGTGCCGCGGCCGCCACGGGCCCGGCGACGCCCCCGCCGATGACGGCGGCGGTCCTCGCTCTCGTTGTCATGATGGTGCTCCTTCGCTGGTGTTCGCGTTGCGAACCGCATCGGGGGAGCGAAGGACCCGGTTATCCTCGTGAGTGTCGCCTCTGAGCCGGGTTCGTGCTCCCGCATGGCATGCGGTTCGGGGTTTCGCGGTCCCGGCACCGGCGCTGGAACGCCGGTGCCGGGACCGCACTCACGGCACGGGGCCGTCGAGACTCTGTCGGGCCAGGTCGGCCATCGCTTCCGGGATCGTCCCGTCGACGTGGAACTCGCGCCACGCGTCGAGATCGGGGAAGGCGCCCGAGGCGATCTCGTCGCGCAGCGCGCGGGTCCAGGCCAGGTCGGCTTCGGTCAGTGCGAGTTCGTGCGCTCCTTCGACCGTGAACAGCCGCGGCAGGCGTCCGCGGCCCTCGTCGAGTTCACGCCGCAGGCCGGCGATGCGCTGCTCCAGGCCGGCGATGCGCTCGCCGAGCAGATCGGCCGCGTCGTCGGGACCGACGACCGACATGACGGAGAGCCCGGCGCGGAAGCGCTGCGGGTCCTCGGGGGCGGCGAGCAGCTCGCGGGTCCAGTCGACCATCTCGGCCCGGCCCGCGTCGGTGATCCGGTAGACGGTGCGCTCGGGCCGGTTGCCCTCGCGGCCGGTCCCTGCCGCCTCGATGAGGGCGTGCTTCTCCATGCTCGCCACGACCGAGTACAGCGAACCCCATTTGACCTGCATGTCGCGGTCCTTGCTCCAGCCGCGCAAGGCGCGCGCCATCTCGTAGGGGTGCATCGGACGGTGCGTGAGGACCGACAGGATCGCCAGCGCCGTCAGGTTCGCGACCTTGCGTTTCCCGGCCATCGGAGCACTTCCTCTCGTATACTCGCTTTCGAGTATACGAAACCGAGTATCAAGAGGCAAGCCCTCCGCGGCGCTCCGCCATGGCCGCGACGCCGTCGAGCAGCAGGCCCATGCCGAGCTCGAACAGCCCCTCCAGGTCCATGTCGTAGCCGTCGGCCAGGGAGCCGAAGTGGCCGAACAGCTTCGCGAAATGCGGGTGCTCGCCCAGGAAGGCGTCGTCGCCCATCCGCGGCAGGTATTGGAGGTCGGTCCACTCCTCGGAGGAGAGCCCGGTCTCGGAGACGGCCTCGTCCTCGGCCTCGACGTTCGCGGCCAGGCCCACGACGTGGCTGAACAGCAGGACGTGGATGTCGAAGTGCAGTTTCGGCGGCAGTCCGAGCCCTTCGAGGGCGCCCAGCAGGCGATCGCCGAGCCGGATGATGTTCGGCAGCGGCAGCGGACGGGTGAGCGGTTGGGTCCTGCCGAGCCACGGGTGGGCGCGGTGCAGCCGCCACATCTCCCGCGACAGCGACTCCACTTGCGACCGCCACGGGGCCGAGGCGTCGCGGTCGAACGCGGCCGTGCCGTACACGGTGTCGGCCATGGCCGACACGAGGTGGTCCTTGTCCTCGATGAAGCGGTACAGCGACATCGGCGCGACCCCGCACCGGCCGGCGACCGCCCGCATCGAGACCGCTTCCAGCCCTTCGGCGTCGGCGATCGCGATGGCCTCCTCCAGCACCCGCTCGCGGGTGAGCTCGGCCGACTCGCCGGTAGGGCCGCCGGTGCGCCGCGGCGCGACCACCGTTCCCGACCGCGGGCGCGTGACCACCAGGCCCTCGGACCGCAGCACGTCCAGCGCCTTCGCCGCAGTGGCGAGGGCCACACCGAATTCTTGGGCGACGTGCCTCGTTGACGGCACCTTGTCGCCCGGGGCCAGCTCCCGGTCGGTGATGCGCCTGCTCAGCTCGGCGGCGATGCGGACGTACGGCGGCTCGGTCGGCTCGGGCACGGCGGTCCTTCCCTCGGTCTGTACTACGACAGATCCTAGCCCCGCCCGGGCTTCCGCCTGCACCTGTACTAGGGCAGTTCGGCGACGTATTTGCAGGTCAAGACCGAACTCCATACAGTGGTGCCAGGAAGTTGAGTACACCGTATTCGGAGGAACCCCATGACCACCGTCCTCATCTCCGGCGCCAGCGTCGCCGGCACCGCCCTCGCCTACTGGCTCCGCGAGCAGGGCCTCACTCCCGTCGTCGTCGAGCGCGCCCCGCGGCTGCGCCCCGGCGGGCAGGCCGTCGACGTCCGCGGCGCGGCCCTCACCGTGCTGCGCCGCATGGGCCTCGAAGGCCGCGCCCGGGAACTGGAGAACCACACCGGCGGCATGAACATGCTCGACGCCGAGGGCAACGAGGTCTTCCGCTCCGAGGAGTTCGCGCTCTCCTCCGGCGACATCGGCTCCGAGGACATCGAGATCCTCCGCGAAGACCTGGTCGAGATCGTCTACGAGCGGACCGAGGGCGTCGAGTACCTCTTCGGCGACTCGATCGCCGCGATCCGCCAAGAGGGGGACGGCGTCACCGTCGAGTTCGAGCACGCCGCGCCGCGCCGCTTCGACCTCGTCGTGGGCGCCGACGGCCTCCACTCCAACACGCGCAGGCTCGCCTTCGGTCCCGAGTCCCAGTTCATCCACCACCTCGGCACCTACCTCGGCGTCTTCAGCCAGGAGAACTACCTGGGCCTCGACAAGTGGCAGACCTGGTTCAACGACGGGGCGGTCGGCGGCACCGTGATGACGGTGCGGCACAACGCCGAGCTGCGGATCTTCCTCGGATTCGGGTCCGAGGAGCCGATCGACTACGACTACCGGGACGTCGAGGCGCAGAAGCGGCTCATCGCCGACCACGTGACCGGCCTGGGCTGGGAGGTGCCCGGTTTCATCGAGCGCATGTGGGGGGCCGAGGACTTCTACTTCGACGCGATGGCGCAGATCAGGATGGACGCGTGGTCGGCCGGGCGCGTGGGCCTGGTGGGCGACGCCGCCCACTGCGCGGCGCCCCTCTCCGGCCAGGGCACCAGCCTCGCGCTCGTCGGCGCCTATATCCTCGCGCTCGAGCTGGGCCGCACCGGCCACGAGGAGGCCTTCGCGCGGTACGAGGCGCGGATGCGCCCGTTCGTCGAGGGCAACCAGGCACTCGCGCTGATCGACCGCCAGAAGGTCGACCCCGCCGAGTCCACGGCCCGCCTCGACGCGGTGAAGCACGCCGTCGACCTCGACGGCATCACCGCCTAGCAAAACGGCCGCAACCGGAACGGTTGCGGCCCTCGGGGGAGAGGTTGACGGTGCCGCTGCCGTCCAGTGGCGCAGTGGCGGTGAAGAAGACGTGCTGCGCCTCGATGAAGGCGCGCAGCCTTCCTTCTATCCGTTCATGACTCTTTCCCGCGGCACGAGTACGGCGCTCAGCCCCGCGCTTCGGCCAGGAGTCGTTCGGTGAGGGCGCGGAGGCGGTCGGCGCGTTCGGGGTCGAAGTCCTCGCCGTCTACCGGGAGCGGCTTGCCTCTTCTGAAGGCGCTCAACGCCTCGCGCGGCGGGTCGTCCATGAGGCGGGCCATCGGCGGGACCGCCTGCTCCACCCGCTGCGCGAAGAGCACCTCCATGACCTTCGTGACGCCCTTCATCGGCTGCTTGAGCGGATCGGCCATCGCGGTCTTCACGAACATGGGGTTGTAGAGCACGTACCGGATCTTCGAGTCCGGGTGCCGCCGCGCGAAATCGGCGGCGTCCAGGTCGACGCTGCGCGAGGCCTGCATCGCGGCCCGCATCCCGGTGTAGCGCCCGCGTGCGAACGTCGGGTCGTCCCAGAAGATCTTCCCGGGCAGCCCGCCCGACCCGGAGAGGCTGAAGATCACCGGCGCCTCGGCCCTCTCGAGCAGCCCGGCGAGGTCGTGGGCGAGGACGTGGCGGTTCAGGTAGGTCACCGCGAACGTGTACTCGACGCCGTCCTCGGTGACCTCCCGCTCGGGCCGGAACCGCTGCGCCGCGAAGACCAGGCCGTCGAGCCGGTCGAGCCGCTCCACGGCCCGGGACGCCACGGACTTCATGCCGGCGACGGTGCTCAGGTCCGCCCGCCAGAACTGCGCGCGGTCGCCCGCGCCGATCCGTTCGGCCGCTTCGAGAAAGGCCTTTCCCTTGGCCTCGCCGCTGGCGACGGCGATGACGCGGTCGCCTCGGGCGAGGAAGAGCAGTCCGAGGCCCCGGCCCATGCCGTCGGTGCCTCCGGTGATCAGGTACGTGCGCACGTTCGCGCCCCCTCCAAGTAAGTCATCGGTCGATGACAAACGCTAGCAGAGGTCGCGTGATAAGTCAACAAGTGATGACTTATGCTGACTTCATGAACGCGCCCAAGCGCCGCGACCGCGCGGCCACCCGCACCGCCCTCCTGGAGGCCGCCCGCCGCCGCTTCGCCGAGCAGGGGTTCGACGGCACCGGCGTCCGCGAGATCGCCGCCGACGCGGGCGTGGACGCGACGCTGATCTTCCGCTACTTCGGATCCAAAAAGGACCTGTTCGCCGAGGCGGTCAAGGGCGAGATCCCCGAGGGCGTGGGCGATCCGGACGCGGGCCCGGCGGCGCTGGCCGAGGCGATGGCCCGCGAGGTCGTGCTGGAGGACCGCGCCGGCCACGGCGGCGGCGAGCACCCGCTCCTGGTGATGCTGCGCTCGGCCGGGCGCCCGGAGGTGCGGGCGGCGCTGCGCGAGGAGGTCTGCGGCCGCTACCTGGCGGACCTGGAGTCGCGCTTCGACGGCGGGGACGCGGACCTGCGGGCCGAACTCGTCGGCGCGCTGCTCATCGGCATGGGCGTCATGCGGTCGGTGGTGGCCTCGCCGGTGCTCTCGGACGCCGAACCGGACCGCGTGGCCGCCTTGGTGGTCGAGATGGTCGCGGCCCTGGAGAACAAGCCCTAGACGGCCCTGCCGAGCTGCTCGTTCAGCGACCGGCGCCGCTCGAATTCGAGTTCGACCCGGTCGAGGAACACGTCGACCTCGCCCTCGTCGTAACCCGTCGTCGGGCGCCTCGTGACGACCCCGGGGACCTCGGCCTGCTTCGGACCCGTGGTCGAGAACCGGGCGTTGCGGATGTCCTCGGGCAGCATCAGCTGCGGCCCGGCGACCGGCTGCCGCAGCGCCAGGATCACCTTGTCGAGGAAATCGTCCACTTCGGACTCGTTGTAGCCCACGACGTTGCTCACCGTGTGGAACAGGACCTCGTAGACCTCGTCGGCCGTCACGACCGGAGGATCGTCGGCCCGCGCGGCGAAGTACCCCGCGGGCGCCGAAGCGGGGATCGAAACATCCACTGAGGATGATCGCTTGTCGTGGTACCGGTTGCGCGCCAGCGACAGCATGTCCGCGGTGTGCGTGCCGAGCCGCTGCGGCAGCGGCAGGCCGCGCTCCCGGGCGGTGCGCGTCAGTCCCATGTAGAGGTCGTGGAGTGTCAGGAGCTCGCCCGCGTCGGCGCTGCCGGACTCCAGCAGGTCCAGAAGCGCCCCCGTGAACGCGGTGTGCGCACTGCCCTTGGGCGCGTAAGAGACCGAGTTCGCGGGGGAGGAGGTGAGCGTGAAGGTCCCGCCGATGCGGATCTGCCCCAGGATGGTCCGCTCCTCCGCCCCCAGCGTCTCGGTCGCACGGCCCGAATAGCAGCAGTCGAGGATGAGCACCCGCGTGGACGCCGGCGCGTTCCGCAGCGCGTCGTGCAGGAACTCGAACGGGATGCCGGTCCACGGCAGCAGCGACTCGCTGGTCTGCGGCAGCGTCAGGTACAGCTTGTCGTCGGGGCCGATGAACCCGTGGCCGCTGTAGTAGACCAGCAGCAGGTCGTCGGCCTCCGCGGTGGCGGCGGCGACGGCCCGCCCGACCGCGGGCAGGCCGGGGGCGTCGAGCAGGATCCGGCAGTGCTCCTCGGGCAGCCCCGCGTGCCGCTGCAGCGCCGCCTGGAGCGCCAGCGCGTTCTTCAGGCTCGCGGGCACCTTCGGCAGGTGCGCGTAGTCGGCGGTCCCGATGAGCAGGGCGCGCGAGGCCGCGCCGTCGGGCAGTCGCATCCCCTACCGGCCCAGGTCGAGCTTCTTGGCCACGGACTTCACGACCGCGCCCTTGGCGCTGATGCGGACCGAGCCGCCCTCGGAGTTGGTCACCTCGACCTCCAGCTCGGAGCGCCGGGCCTGGAACCACGCCGCGATCGCCTGGCACAGCGCGTTGAAACTGCCCGCGGTGAGCGCGACGGTCAGCAGCTCCTGGACCGCGCCGAGTTCGCCCTCGCGGACCTCGGCGGGCGCGAACGCGACCCGGCCGCGGAAGGCGTCCTCCCTGACCAGCCACTGCCGCAGCGCGGCCAGATCGTCCCGGTTGCCACCCGCACCGACGACGGCGATCACAGCTTCCATCGCTCACCTCCGGCCCCGATTCTCCCAGATCCCCGCCACCACCAGGGTTCTCGGCGCCCGGACGGCCCTTGCGGACCCGCCCCGGGCGCGATCGTGAAGAAGTTTTTCGCCGAAGCGATGAATACGCGCGCCCCCGGGCGTCTATACCGGCAGAAGCAGCGAACGAACCCAGCGAACCGAGGAGACCGTCATGAGCACCACCGCCGACAACGAGTCCGGCTTCACCTACACCCTCACCACCGAGGTCGACGTCCCCGTCGCCACCGTCTGGACGGCCTGGACCGAGAACCCGCACTACGAGGCGTGGAGCTACTCCAAGCCCGGCTCGGTCGAACTCGACCCCGTCAACGGCGGCCTCTACACCGCCACCGTCGTCACCCCCGACGGCCAGGAGTTTCCCATCACCGGCCGGTACATCGAGGTCAGCGAGCCCGACCTGCTGGTCATGGGCATGGACACGCCCGGCGGCGAAGAGGTCATGCGCCTCGACCTGGACGACCTGGGCGGGGACCGCACGCGGCTGACGATCACGCAGACCTGCGCCACGCAGGAGGAGCACGACATGGCCAAGCAGGGCAGCCAGATGCTGCTGGACTCCTGCGCCGCCTACGTCGCCAAGATGTAGCCTCCGCGGAGGAGCCGGGGCCGGGCCGCGAAGCCCGGCCCCGTCGCGCGCCCGGACCGCATCGGGCCCGCACCCGCCTCCTCCCCGGAGACGCCCACCTCACCGCGCGCGGACCGGCCACCGGTCCCCTCCCGCACCCGAGTATGTTGCCGACGGCACCACCTCGAACGGAGAACCTGCGCATGAGCCGATTCGCCATCGGAGAGCACGACTTCCTGCTGGACGGCGAGCCCTTCCGCGTGCTCTCGGGCGCGATCCACTACTTCCGCGTGCACCCCGACCACTGGGAGGACCGCATCCGGAAGGCGAGGCTCATGGGGCTCAACACCATCGAGACCTACGTCCCGTGGAACCTCCACGCCGCCGAACCCGGCGCCTGGACCGCCGAGGGCCGCCTCGACCTGGACCGGTTCCTGCGCGTCGTCGCTGCCGAAGGCATGCGCGCCATCGTCAGGCCCGGCCCCTACATCTGCGCCGAGTTCGACAACGGCGGCCTCCCGACCTGGCTGTTCGCCGACCCAGAGGTCGGCATCCGCCGCGGCGAACCGAAGTTCATGGCCGCGATCGGCGACTACCTGCGCCACGTCACCGACATCGTCGCCCCGCTCCAGATCGACCGGGGCGGACCGGTCGTCCTCATGCAGGTCGAGAACGAGTACGGCGCCTACGGCGACGACACCGGCTACCTCCAGGACCTCACCGCCCTCCTGCGCGGCGGCGGCATCACCGTCCCATTGACCACTGTGGACCAGCCGCAGCATGCGATGCTCAAGAACGGCTCCGCGCCCGGCCTCCACATGACCGCCTCCTTCGGCTCCCGGTCCGAAGAACGCCTCGACGTCCTCCGCGCCCACCAGACCACCGGGCCGCTCATGTCCTCGGAGTTCTGGGTCGGCTGGTTCGACTCCTGGGGCACGCACCACCACACCACCTCCGCCGAGGACTCGGCCGCCGACCTCGACGCGCTCCTGCGCCGCGGCGCCTCGGTGAACATCTACATGCTCCACGGCGGCACCAACTTCGGCCTCACCAACGGCGCCAACGACAAGGGCACGTATACGCCCATCGCGACCAGCTACGACTACGACGCGCCCCTCGACGAAGCGGGCTCGCCCACGGCCAAGTACTGGGCGTTCCGCGAAGTGATCGGCCGCTACACCGACCTCCCCGAGGAGATCCCCGCCGCGGCCGGACCCGCCCCGACCGGCCGGGCGCCCCTGACGGCGCAGCGGTCCTTCCTGGCGTCCGCGCTCGCGCTCGCGCCGGCCGCCACCGCGGACGTGCCCACCTTCGCGCAGGTCCGGCACGACGCCGCGTTCCTGCTCCACACCGCCGAACCGCGGACCGAGACGCCGACGGTGCTCACCGTCGGCGAGGTCCGCGACCGCGTCCACGTCGTGGTCGACGGCGTGGGCGTCGGCGTGCTCTCCCGGGAGTTCCACGAGCGCGCGCTGGCCGTCCCGCCGATCGGGGAGTCGCTCGTCCTGCTGGTGGAGAACCAGGGCCGGGTCAACTACGGGCCCAGGCTCGGCGAGGACAAGGGCCTGCTCGGCGGGGTGCGGCTCGACGGCCGCCCGGTCGAGGGCTGGCTCACCCGCGCGATGACCGAACCGGACCTGCTCGCCCTCGCGGGCGGCCCGGGCGCCGGGCAGGGCCCGTCGCTGCCGGGCCTGACGTACGCGAGCGCGTCGTTCGAGGTCGACGCGCCGGCGGACCGGTTCCTCGACACCTCGGGCCTGGGCAAGGGCATCGCCTGGATCAACGGCTTCTGCCTGGGCCGCTACTGGTCTCGCGGACCGCAGCGAACCCTGTACGTGCCCGGGCCGGTGCTGCGGGCCGGAACGAACGAAGCGGTGGTCCTCGAACTCGACGGCGCCCCCGAAGCGGTCCTGCGCTTCGCCGAGGGCCCGGACCTGGGCCCGCTCGAGTTCTGACCCGCGCGGCCGCCCCGATTGCGGGCGGCAATGTCATTGCGCCCCACCCGGCACACCGCCCCCACCCCGGGGCCGACCCTTGAACGGAGCGCCGATGATCGGCATCACCGGAGCCACCGGCGGCGTGGGCTCGCGAACCGCCCGCCACCTCCTCGCCGCGGGCCGCGACGACGTCGTGGCGCTCGCGCGCCGCCCCGAGGCCGTGCCGGCCGCGCCCGGGCTGACCGCGCGCCGCGCCGACTACGACGACCCCGCCTCGCTGACCGACGCGATGCACGGCCTCGACGCCCTCGTCCTCGTCTCCAGCGACGGCCTCAGCGAGACCATGGAACGCCACCACCGCAACGTGATCGCCGCGGCGGTCGAGGCCGGGATCGGCTACGTCGCGTACACGAGCATCCTCGACATAGCGGCCGACTCGCACTTCTACTACTCGCCGGGTCACCGGGCGACCGAGGCGCTGCTGGCCGAGTCGGGCGTGCCACACTGCAACGCCCGCACCTCGGTCTTCGCGGACTTCTTCACGGAGACGTGGCTCGACGCGGCCCGGGCGGGCGGCGAACTCGCGCTGCCGCTGGGGGAGGGCGTGATGTCGCTGGTGGCCAGGGACGACGTCGCCCGGGGGCTCGCGGCGGTCGTGCTGGCGAGGGTCGAGGGCGTGGTCGACCTGACCGGGCCCGCGGCACTGACGGGCGAGCAGATCGCGGCGGCCGCCTCGGAGACCGGCGCACCGGTGCGGTTCACACCGATCGAGGACGGGGACTACCGTGCGACGCTCGCCGATGAGGGCGAGCCGGCCTGGCTGATCGAGGCCTACGCCAGCATGTTCACCTCGGTGAGGCATGCTCGTTTCGCGACTGCCCCAGGCGATATCGAGCGATTGACCGGAAAGCCACCGATGGACTTCGCGGCCTACCTCCGCGGATAGTCGCAACACGAGAGCATTCCTCGCGGTCCCATGCCGAGCGAAGTGTCGGACCCCCGGCGCACTCTTGAAACCGGGGGCCTACCCGGGACCGTTTTGAAGGCAGACGCCGGAATTGCCAGTTCCCGGGGTGGTCCAGCTCGCCTCGCGCGAAGTGTCGGACCCTCGACGCACGCTTGAAACCGGGGGCCCACCGGGGACCGTTTTGAAGGCTAGCGCCGGGAATGCACCGTCGCCTGCGGCCTGCGGCCTGCGGCCTGCGGCCTGCGGCCTGCGGCTCGTCGCTCGCCACCGCGCCCGGGCCCGTGCGGTCACGGGCGGCCTGTCGTACCCGAGGGCTAGCCTTCGGTCATGCAGCTCACCGCCCGGCAGCTCAACCGTGCGACGCTCGACCGGCAGTCGCTTCTGCACCGCACGTCCGCCGACGCGGTCACCGCCGTCCGCAATGCCGTCGCCGTCCAGGCCCAGTCGCCCGCCTCGCCCTTCATCGGCCTGTGGAACCGCGTCGCCGGGTTCGACCCCGCCGACCTCGACGCGGCCTTCGCCTCGGGCCGCATCGTCCGCGGCAATCCCGTGCGCATGACCCTCCACGCCGTCGCCGCCGACGACTACCGGACCTTCCGCGAGGCCACCGAGCCGTCCCTCTACGCCGCCAAACTCGGCGGCCGCATCGCCGAGGCCGGCCTGTCCGCGGCCGAGGCCGCGGTGCACGCCGCCGCGATCGTCGAGTTCGCCGCCGAGGTCCGCACCGCCCGCGAATGCGAGGCCTGGCTCGCCGAACGCCTCGGGCCCGAGCTGGCGAAGGGAGTGTGGCCGGGCATCCGCCAGTACGCGCCGCTCCTGCGCACCGTCAACGGCGGCCCGTGGGGTTTCAGCGAGAAGGTCCACTACACGGCCGCCGCCGACCTCCCCGTGCTCGGCGACCGCGAGGCCGCCGACAAGGCGCTTCAGGAGCTCGTGCTCCGCTACCTCGCCGGGTTCGGCCCCGCCTCGGCGGCCGACGTCGCCATCTTCGCCCAGGTGCAGCGCGGCCGGGCGAAGATGGCGATCGCCGCCCTGGGCGACCGCCTCGCCGTCTTCCAGGGGCCGAACGGCGAAACGCTCCACGACCTGCCCGAAGCGGCACTGCCCGACCCCGAGACGCCCGCACCCGCGAGGCTGATGGCCATGTGGGACAACGTGTTCCTCGCCTATGTCGACCGCAGTCGCACCATCCCGCCCGAGATCCGCACGACCGTGATCCGCAACAACGGCGACGTCCTCCCCATGGTCCTGGTCGACGGCCTCGCCGCCGGGCTCTGGCGCGTCACCGAGGCCGGCATCGAGGCCACCGTCTGGCGCCCCGTCCCCGACGACGCCTGGGCGGCGCTCGACGTCGAGGCCCGCGCGCTCACCGCGTTCCTCGCCGACCGCGAACCGGAGGTCTACCGGCGCTACCAGCACTGGTGGAAGCGCCTGCCCGAAGGCGAGACCGTCGTCCTCGCCGCTCGGTTAGGCTTGCCGCGCACGCCCCTGCGCGACGGAAGGAGCCCGCCATGAGCGGCCGCGAACACCACTACGACGTCAACGTCCGCTGGACAGGCAACACCGGCAAGGGCACCGCGCGCTACCTCGAATACGGCCGCGACCACGACATCACCACCCCCGGCAAGCCCCTCATCCGCGGCAGCGCCGACCCCACGTTCCTCGGCCAGAGCGAGCGCTGGAACCCCGAAGACCTCCTGGTCGCCTCGCTCGCCGAATGCCACATGCTCACCTACCTGGCGCTGTGCGCGCGCGACCGCATCGTCGTGACCGCCTACGAGGACAACGCGACCGGCACGATGACCGAGGAGGGCGGCAAAAGCGGGCGCTTCTCCGAGGTCGTGCTGGCGCCGGTCGTGGTCATCACCGACGCTTCCAAGACCGCGCGCGCCGCCGAACTGCACCACGAGGCGAACCAGACCTGCTTCATCGCGAACTCCGTGAACTTCCCGGTCCGCCACCAGCCCACGATCAAGGTCGAATAGGTCCCAATCGAAGTCCATAAAGGATCACCGGCGGCGACCGCCGGGTCCCGGCCTGATCCGCCGTCAGTGCGGCCCGGCGACCAGATCGTCCTTCGCTCGGGCGTGCGCCGGGTTCAGGCGTCCGGCGTGCAGGGGACCGTCGCGGGCAGGTCGAACTCGCCTTCGACGTCGGCACGGAAGCTCGGCTCGTATCCGTCGCCGGGGTCGAGCGCGGCGTTGAAGAGGATGTCGCCGTAGCGATCGCCTTCGATATGGCTCAGGCCCCAGGTCGAGGTCACGGTGAGGTGGTCGAGGTCGAGCAGGACCTCCCAGCCGTCGATCGGCTCGGTGCCGGTGTTGACGACCGCGACGGTGACCGAGACCGAGGTGTCGGACTGGTCGTCGAGCGTGAGCGAGGCGGTGCACGGCGGTACGACCGGGGCGTCCTCGACGGGCGCGGAGGATTCGGCCGCCTCGGAGGTGGTCGCTGCGGCCTCGGTGGAGGCGGGGGCGGACTCGAGCGGGGAGGTGCTCGCGGCGTCGCCGGAGGTCGGCGTGTCCGGTTCGGCGTCGGGCGCGGGAGCGATGGTCTCGCCGCCGCCGATGTCGGCGTACTCGGGGTGGTCGTCGTCGCGGAGGATGCCGAACTGCCAGACGGCGACGAGGCAGGCGATGACCGCGATCACGATGAGGGCCAAGAGAAGACGACCGTGAATGCGCCCGCGCACGACGGCGCGGTCCATCCATGGGCGCATGGCTTTTCCTCCATATGAGACGAAAGAATGCAGGGGTGGACGCGTCCAGGCCGGAGCGACAGATGAGGGGGTGTCGTGTCCACGGTGAAGCGTACAAGGCCCGTGAGTGCAGTGGATAAGCCCCGGCCGTTTCGCAAAAGCGAATTTCGCCCACCGTGTCCCGCTTTCACCACATGGCACACCGAATTGTCGTACCCCTCAGGCACCCTCGTATCGGGGGCCCGCGAGAGGGCCGACTGCGGCACTCGCCATGCCCTCGACTTCGAGGCCGCGAAATGTCGTACCCCCGGGCCACCCTTGTGCTGGGGGCCCGCGGTCCGGTCGCCGTTGGCTCGACCCCTGCCCTCGACCTCGCTCGACCCGGCTTCCCGGTGCCCGAACCGGTGTAGATTCAGGCGAAGACGCCGCAATGGGACCCGTCGAGGTGAGGAGGACGCATGAGTGCCGCGACCCCCGAACCCTCCGCCCGGCCGCCGCTCGTTCGCTCCACCGCCCTCGTCGCCGTCGACCGGCCCGCCCATGTCGCCAAGGAGCTCGCCTCCCACTTCGGCCGCCGCACCCCCGCCGACGAGGTTCCCGGCGGTTACCGCCTCCACTTCCCGCTCGGCCGCGTCTTCCTCTCCGCCGCCGAAGGCGGCCTCGCCCTCGCCGCCGACGCCCCCGACGAGGATGCGCTCTCCCGCGTCGAATCCCTCGTCGGCGGCCGGCTCCAGAGCATCGCCCCGCACGAGCTCGCCATCGAGTGGCGGCGTCAGTGACATCAAGGGCCACAACCGAAGGGACAACCATGCGCGCCGTCGTCATCACCGCTTTCGACACCGAGCCGGTCCTCACCGACCTGGCCGTCCCCGAGCCCGGCCCCGGCGAAGTCCTCGTCCGCCTCGCCGCCGCGGGCGTCAACCCCTTCGACTGGAAGGTCATCGAGGGCGCCATGCGCGGCGCCGTCGACCACGACTTCCCGCTCGTGCTCGGCTCCGACGGCGCCGGCACGATCGAGCGGACCGGCGAGGGCGTCACCGACTTCACCGCCGGGGACCGCGTCTTCGGCCCCTTCATGGACGTCGAGCACGGCCGCGGCTCCTACGCCGAGTACGCGATCGCCAAGGCCGCCAAGCTCGCCCGCCTACCCGACACCCTCCCGTTCGACCTCGCCGCGGCCATGCCCACGGCTTGCGCCGCCGCCTACACCTTCGTGGAGGGCACCGGCGTCGGCCCCGGCCAGACCCTCCTGGTCAACGGCGCCTCCGGCGGCGTGGGCCAGGCCGCCGTGCAGCTCGCCGCCGCCCAGGGCGTCCACGTCATCGCGACCACCGACCCCGACACCGCCGACTACCTGCTCGACCTCGGGGCCTCCGAGACGATCGACTTCACCGCCGCCCCCACCGCCGAGCAGGTCCGCGACGCCCACCCCGACGGCATCGACACCATTGTGGACCTGATCTCCCCGACCGACCTGATCGAGCCGATCGCGCTGCTGCTCAAGCCGAACGGCTCCATCGTCTCCTCCAACGGCGCACTCGAGAACGAGCTGCTCGCCTCCCACGGCCTGCGCGGCGCGAACCTGTACGCCAACATGGCTCCCGCGACGCTCGAGTTCCTCGCCGAGGCGGTCGAGGCCGGCCAGTTGCGGGTCCGCATCGACCACCGGGCGTCGCTCGCCGAAGCCGCCGCCGCGCTGCAACGCTCGAAAGACGGCAAGGCCCGCGGCAAGACCGTGCTCGACATCGACGTCTAAAAGGGACTCTCGATCCGAGTGCTCGATGCACTGACGCCGTGTGGCGAACATATCGCTACGCGCGCTTCGTGCATTTTGCTGTGAGTATTGACGTTCAGCCTTATTCGTGGTTATTGTGGGCCTGCTATGGCATCGATTCGGTTCGATGCTGTGAGTGACGGATCGCGTACGTCCCGGCATGGTCGCGCGGCCGTCGCGCCGCCGTGCCCTCCGGGTCCGGCGGCCCCTCACCGCGAATACGACCGCACTCCAGGAGCGAGCATGCGCACACGAACCCGCGCTCGAAATACCAGGCGGGCCGCCCTGCCGGCGGGCCCGACGGCCTCGGCCGGAGCGATCGCCGCAACGGCGATCGTCCTGGCCCCCACCGGCAGCGCCGAAGAGGACGAGGCCGCACCGACGCAGGCGAGCTACCAGGAGGCTGGCGCGAAGAGGTCGTCTGGCGCACCGGTGACAGCTCCGCCCTGCGGATCTGCGCCACGCCGTTCGCGACCGACCTGCGCCTGCCGACCCTCATGCACGATCCGCAGTACCGGGTCGCCATCGCCTGGCAGAACACGGGCTGCAACCAGCCCCCGCACCCGGGCTTCCACATCGGCTCGGACATGGCCGCGGTGACCCCCGCGGCGATCCACACGCCTTGATTCCTTTCGGAACGGCGGGGTCGGGGCGCACTCCCCGGCCCCGCTGGAAATTCAGGAACCGTCGGGCCTGAGAGGACAACCGGTGCCCGCACGATCGGCCAGCTCCTCGCGCAGCGCCGCGAGCTCGGCCATCTTGGCGTCCACCAGCGCGATCTTCTCGGCGAACAGCGCCGACAGCGCCTCGGCCGAATCCGGCGACTCCCGCAGTTCCTCACCGTGCCTGCCGATCTCGGCCAGCGAGAACCCCAACCGCTGCGCCGTGCGCACGTAGTCGAGCCACGGCACCGTCTCGGCGCCGAACTCGCGGTATCCGTTGGGCGAACGCTGTGATCCGACCAACCCGATCCGCTCATAGAACCGGATCGCGTCCCTGCTCAGACCCGACCGCTCCGACAATTCCCCGATGCGCACGGCACCTCCCGGCAATTCGCGACTTGACCTTGGAGCGCACTCCACTGTTTACGGTAGGCCCTCGTCACCCGAACGGAAACGGAGCCCGCCATGACTACGACCACCACGATTCTCATTGCGCCACAACGCCTCGCCTACCGCAGGCTCGTACGTGCGAGCGCGGTGTACGACCTCGCCGTCACCGCCGCCTTCGCCACGCCCTGGACGTTCACGCTCGTGCACGCCGCCCTCGACGGACTCAGCGGCAGCCTCGGCCTGAGCCCCTTCCCCGAACTCGACCTCATGCAGGTCCTGTACGCCAACCTCATGGGCTCGGTCGTCGTGGTCTGGTCGCTATTGCGCCTCCTCCGGCCCGAACGGGTCCACGGCCTCCTCGACGGCGTCGCCCGCGTCCTCTTCTCGGCGTGGATGGCCTACGCCCTCGCGCACGGCGGCCCGGACCTGCTGTGGCCCTTCCTCATCGTGGAGGCCGCTTGGGGCGTCCTCCAGCTCGCGCCGTGGTTCGGCCGCCGTTTCCGCAACCGGCCGGTTTGACCGTTCGGCCCCCGGTGTCCTGTTCGATGTCGGAGGTCTCGGTTACGGTGGCCTGCGACGACCGCCGAACGCGGCGGGCGCGGCGCGGGCCACGACCCTGCGCCGCAGCGGAGCGAGGAGGAGAGCGACATGGTGGAGGCGCAGGACCACCGGATGAGCGAGGCCGAGATCGCCCGGCTCGCCGTGCACTTCGAGGGCGTCATGCCGGGCTACGACCGGTCCGAGTCCGGCATGAGGAAGCTGGCCTCCGACCTGGACCTGACGCCCGACGAAACGGCCGAGTGGCCGCGCAGCAGGGACGGTGCCGTGCAGGGAGTCGTCTGCGCCGCCACAGTGGACGGCGCCGAGCGGCCCTGGACGGTCCTCCAGGACCACCACGGCGTCAGGGTCGCCTTGTCCCGCATCACCGGTGGCGCGCGGACCCACGCGGAGGAGTTCCGCCGCGTCGCCGCCGCCGTCCAGGGCATCCTGCGCACACCGGACCACTTCGGCACGTATGCGAACGGCCGCATCGGCTGCGGCGAGGCCTGGGGCACGCCCTACCTGCGCTGGCGCGGGAAGTACGCGACCGTCGAGCTGCGCGCGGGCGCATCGGGGCCCGAACTGGTCTCGGACTTCACCGACCTGTGGGAGGAGGACTACCGGGACGACATGGCGCGCAACCCGACCGGATTCATCGGCACCTTCTCGGGCGACGTCCTGCTGGACGTCCCGGCCGCGCGTGCGAGCGACCTGGGCGAGTTCACCGAAGCGCTCGCCGCGCTGTTCTCCCGTTTGCCCGCCGAGACGCTCGCACTGGGGGTCTCGCTGACGCTGGGCCTGTTCGGCACGGTGACCCGCGAGGACGGCACGGACACCAGCCCGTTGATGTTCGACATCCGCTCGGGCGAGCGCCTGCACCTCGGCTACTGCGCCCCGGGCGGTGTCGCCGAGGCGGGGAGCGGGGAGCGCGTGGCGGCGCTGGGGTGGGAGCCCACGAACCCCGAGACGCTTCGCGGTGGACCCGAGCTCGAATACTTCGACGCGCCTTGGTACTTCGACGGCGGCGGGCCCGGCGAGACGCGCGCCCACGACGCGGCCGCGCTCATCGTCCGCACGGCCAAGGCCGCCGGAGTGCGGCGCGTGGGCGACCTGGCCCTGGGCGGCGAGGCGGAGCAGCAGGGCCGGGCGTACTACCGGTTCCCCGGCTTGCGTCTGAAGACCGTGTGAAGTCGAGCGAGGCGCCCTCGAGAACGCCCCGGATGTCCGGGCCGCGATCCCGCTCCTGCTCGCCGTCTCCGTGACGGTCGGCCTGGATCGGCGCCGCGGCGGCGTAGCCGGCGGACGGGCGGTTCCGGCGGCCCGCTGCCCTGCCACTGCCCGACGGCTCCCGCCTTCTCGGTACGGGCGGTCCGGTCGCCGCTTCGGCCATGGCCCGGCTCTCGCACTCCCGGTCCGGCGTCGGACCGCAGCCGCTCCGCGCCGCTGCCGCCTGGCGCGGCGGCACCCCGACGAGTACCGCGCGAGACCGTCGAACACCTCGTCAACGTCGGTCGCGCCTCGGCCTGCATCGCAGGCACGCAGGCCGCTGCGCGCGACGCCGTGCGGTTCGGGCGGGGTCGACGGCGACGGCGACGGCCGACAGTCGCTCCGCGCACCTCAGCGCAGGGGGCGGTCTCTCGCGTAGATCGCGGCGTGCGTGCGGTTGCGCAGGCCTAGCGGCGCGAGAGTGTCCGCGACGCCGTGCGGTTTGGGCGGGGCTGATGGCGACGGCCGACAGCCTCGTCCACCTCAGTGCAGGCCTCGATCCCTCGCGTAGATCGCGGCGTGCGTGCGGTCGCGCAGGCCTAGCGGCGCGAGAGTATCCGCGACGCCGTGTGGTTCGGGCGGGGCTGACGGCGACGGCCGACAGCCGCTCCGCGCACCTCAGTGCAGGCCTCGGTCCCGCGCGTAAATTGCGGCCTGTGTCCGGTCGCGCAGGCCCAGCCGCGCGAGAATGTCCGCGACGCCGTGTGGTTCGGGCGGGGCTGACCGCAACGGCCCACAACCGCCTCGTCCACCTCAGCGCAAGCCTCGATCCCTCGCGTAGATCGCGGCCTGCGTGCGGTCGCGCAGGCCCAGCCGCGCGAGGATGCGCGACACGTGGTTCTTCACCGTCCCCTCGCTGAGATACAGCCGGGCCGCGATCTCGCGGTTGGTCGCCCCCGCGGCGACCAGCCGCAGCACCTCGATCTCCCTGTCCGACAACGGCGGCAGCTCCACCGGCGGCCGGAGCGGGTGCTCCAGGGCCGCCGCCAGGCTCTGGGCCGCGGCGGGGTCGAACTGGACGACGCCGGTGCGCGCGGTGCGGACCGCATCGGCCAGCGCCCGCGCGGGCCGGTCCTTCAACAGGTATCCGCACGCGCCCGCGCGCATCGCCTCGACGATGTGCTCCTGGTCGTCGAACGTGGTGAGCATGACGACCTGGCATTCCGGGAGCCGTTCGCGCAGCCTCCGGGTGGCCTCGATCCCGTCGGTGCCGGGCATGCGCACGTCCATGAGGACGATGTCCGCCTCGAGCGCGAGCGCCGCCGCGACCGCCTCGGCGCCGTCGGCGGCGGTGCCGACCACCGCGATCCCGTCCTGGAGGTCGAGCAGGGCCGCGATGCTCTCGCGCACGAGCCGCTGGTCGTCGGCCACGATCACCCGGATCGGCTCGGGCCCTTCGGTATTCACGAGAGCGCCCGGAACGGGACGGTCGCGGTGAGCTGGGTGCCCGCTCCCCGTCCGGTGTCGACGACGACCGCGCCGCCGACGAGGTCGAGGCGTTCGCGCATGCCCGTGAGCCCCAGTCCCTCAGCGCCGTCCGCGAAGCCGCGTCCGTCGTCGGTGACGGTGAGCTGTGCCCGGTCATCGTCGCAGCGCAGCAGGATCTCGACCTTGCTCGCGCCGGAGTGCCTGCGGGCGTTGGTGACGCCTTCCTGCGCCGCCCGGTACAGGGCGGTCAGGGCCTCGCGGTCGAACCGGCGCTCGTCGCCTTCGCCGTCGAAGACGACCACGGGCCGTTCGCCCGACCGGCGGGCCAGCTCTTTCAGTGCCGCCGCGAGATGGAAGGGCTCGGCGTCGATCCGGATGGTGCGCACCGAGGCCCGCACTTCCTCCAGGGCGAGCCGGGCCGAGTGGCGGGCGTCCGCGATCGCGGCGACGGCGATGTTCCCGTCGCGTTCGCGGAAGGCCTCGGCCTTCTCCAGCAGGACGCTGATCGCGGTCAGGTGGTGTCCGAGTCCATCGTGGATGTCGCGGGCGAGGCGGCCGCGTTCGGCGGCCGCCGACAGTTCGGCCACCTGGTCGGCGTACACCCGCAGCCGGGCGTGCGAGGCCTCCAGGCGGGAGCGCTGGCGCTGCTCTTCGACGGCGACCGAGGCCATGGCGACGGCGAGCACCAGGCCGACGGTGAACATCAGGACGTCGGCGACCGCTTCGACCCGCTCGTGCCATCCCGGTGCGGCCGTTTGGAATGCGGCCACGAGGCCGCCGAGGCACAGGACGGCCGCGGTCGCGCTCGCGACGGGTCCGAGTACGAAGTAGATCCCGAAGGGCAGCAGCAGGAACAGCACCCGTGAGAGGCCCGAGCCGTCGGCGCCGGCCACGATCAGGAACAGGCCCGCCCGGACGGCGAGGAGCACCAGGCCCGGCGCGACCGGGGTGCCCGCGGGCCAGCGGCGCCGCTCGGCCCAGTCGAGCGCGACCAGCGCGGCCAGACCGGCGATGAAGGGCAGCGGCTGCGTCTCGCCCAAACCCCGCAGCCCCGCGTAGCCGCCCGCGATCGCGACGACCGCGTAGAGGGCGGGCGAGACCCAGGGGACCGGGGTCGCCGGGAGCCCGTCGGGGAGCCGCAGCGGGGAAGGGAGGGGCATCTCCGCAGGATATGCAGGCACGGGGCGCCGGTCAATATGCCTGCGGTCATGTGCCCGACGGCATCCGGTCGGGTGCCCGGCGGCCGGCGGTTCGGGCGCCGCGGCACTGTCGCGCCCTTCGCGGCGCTTCTAGCGTCGGAGGCATGAACACGCCTCTTCGCCTCGGCGCCGCTCTCGGCGCACTCTCCGGACTCCTCATCGTCGTCGCCTCCTCGGTGGAGTTCGTCGCCGGCGAGACCGCCGCGACCGGTCTCGCGCTGGCCCTCTCGCCCGCCTTCGGGCTGCCGCTCATCGTCGCGCTCTACTTCGGACAGCAGCACGCCTCGGGTGCGCTCGCTTCGATCGGCTTCACGCTCAACCTCGTCGGCCTCGGCCTGTTCGGCGGGGCCGCGTTCGCGCTGAACGTGGTGCTCATCCACGTCGACGCGGCGGTGGTCGACGCCCTGCCGGGCGCCGTCACGGCCGCCTTCCTGGGCAGCGCCCTGGTCTTCAGCGCCGGGACGGTGGTGTTCGGCGTCGCGATGCTGCGCGCCGGGGTCTACCCGCGCGTCCCCGCGGCCGTGTACGCGTTCGCGTTCCCGCTGATCGCCCTGCTCGCGCCGCTGCCGGACAACCTGTTCATCAGCGCGGTCCACGTCGTCAGCGGCGCGGGCCTGATCTGGCTCGCGGTCGCGCTGTCGGAGAAGGCTTCTCGCCCGCAGGTTGTAACGCGCGCACCCGCCGCGGTCTGAACGGAAGCGAGGGCCCGTCCTCCGAAATGGAGGACGAACGCGGACTGAGCCCGGCCCGAGGGCCGGGCTCAGTCCATTCGCCTACTTGAAGTCGGCGACGTGGTCGGCGACCCACTGCTCGTAGGTCCGTGCGGGGCGCCCGGTGACGGCCTCGGCCGTGGGCCCGTACCGGTGCGCGATCCCGGCGGCGAGCATGTCCAGCAGCGATTCGGGCAGGAAGTTCGCGGCGACGGCGCGCGGCAGCTCCGCAACCGCGATGTCGCGGCCGAGGGCTTCGCCGATGAGTTCGACCTGGCGCCGCTGCGTCAGGTGCCCGGGGCCGTCGATGAGATGCGCCCGGCCCTCGTGCCCGTCCTCGGTGAGCGCGGCGTACGCGACCTCGGCGATGTCGCGCTCGTGGATCGGGTTGACCGGCGCCTCGGGGTAGGGGAGTCGAACGACGCCTTCGTCGCGAATGGACTGCGCCCACCAGAGGCTGTTGGTGGCGAACATGGCCGGACGCACGAACGTCCACGGGATGCCGGAGGCCGCGATCGGGCGCTCGGCGTCGAGGTGGCGGCGGCCGATCTCGTTCTCGTCGCCGTCGGGTCCGTGTGCGGCGGCGGAGGACAGCAGGACCAGGCGCTGCACGCCCGCGTCCTTCGCGGCGGCGAGGAAGGCGTCGATGCCGTCACTCGCGGCGTACAGGAAGACCTTGTCGACGCCTTTCAGCGCGGGCGCGAGGGTCTCGGGTGCGGTGAAGTCGAAGCGGACGGGTTCGACGCCGCCGGGCAGGTCGGTCCCGGAGGGCTCGCGGCTGGCCGCGCGCACGGGTGCGCCGGCCTCCAGGAGCTGGGCGATCACGTTGCGCGCGATGGCGCCTCGCGCGCCGGTGACGAGTACGGTCATGGCTCGGTGTTTCCTTTCGGGTGGTGCTCTTCGGCGAGCCCCGCGATGATGCGGGACAGGGTGTCGCCGTAGCGGGTGGCGAACTCGGGGTCGTCGATGTCGACGCCGAAGAGCCTGCGGGCGTCGTGGCGCAGGATGACCGGGGCCAGGGCCATGCCCATGAGCGCGAGCTGCACGGCCGCGGTGTCGAGGCCGGCGGCGATCTCGCCGCGCTCCTGGCGCCGGCGCATCTGCTCCTGCTCGCGTTCGAGCACCGCCTCGGTCTCCTCGTCGGGGGCCTCGTCGGACAGGGCCCGCCACAGCGAGAGGCGGGCGATGCGCGTGTCGGCGAGGTTCAGCCCCAGGTACCAGCGGAGCAGGTCGGCGGCGTTCACGTCCGCGTCGGTGTGCTCGCGCTCGGTCTCCAGCCACTCGCGCTGCATGGCCCGGTACAGGCCTTCCTTGCCGCCGAAGTAGTAGCTGATGAGCTGCTTGTTCACCCCGGCGCGCGCGGCGATGTCGCCGACGCGGGCGCCGTCGTAGCCGTGGTCGGCGAACTCGGTCAGGGCCGCTTCGAGGAGCTTGCGCTTGGTGCGCTCGGCGTCGCGCCGCCGTTCGGCGGGGTCGGGCGAGCGCCGCCCGGTCTGCTTCGGTTCCACCCCGCGAGCGTACCGCTAATCAACCGTACGGATAATTGATGTACCCGTGAGGATGATTACATGGACTCCGTGACCGGCTTCCGAAAGAGCAAGTGGCCGTAGTGGAATCCGCGGATCGGGTCCAGCTCGGGGGCGACCACCATGCGGGCGGTCTCCTGGAGCCCGGCCTCGCGCAGCAGCGCGGCGACCCGGCCGACCGACCAGCGGTAGGCCGGCGCGACCTTGTGGTCGAACGGCCAGGCCAGTTCGGCGTCGTCGACGTGGGCCTGGAACGTCAGCAGCAGGTGCCCGCCGGGCGCGAGCAGCCGGTGGAACTCCGCGAACACCGCCGGCAGGTCCCCGGGCGGCGTGTGGATGATCGAGGACCGCGACAGCAGCCCGTCCAAAGACCCGTCGGGAAGGGCGACCTCGGCCATCCGCCCCTGCTCGAACTCGATGTCCGGGAACGTCTCACGCGCCAGAGCGACCATTTCGGACGACAAGTCCAGCCCCCGGGCCCGCACGCCGAGCGCCCTGAGCCGGTCGGTGACGTACCCAGGTCCGCAGCCGACGTCGAGCACCGGACGCGACCCGCCCCGCACCAGGTCGGCGAAGGCGCCGATCATCGCGTCGTCGAGCGGGTACTCCCGCAGCGAGTTCCCGAACAACTGGAGGTACTGCGCGGCCGCCGAGTCGTACCCGTCCCGGGTCCGGCGCATGTGTTCGAGTTCGCCCATGGCGGCAGACCCTACGCCGCCGCCCGAGCCGCGCTCAGTCGAGGCGGCCGGTGAACGCCGTCTGGAAGTAGCGGTTCTTCTCCATGTGGGCCAAGTACTTCGGGTCGGTCACCTCGATCGCGAAGTCCGCGTGCTCGCCGTCCTCGGCCGGATCGATGTCGAACGCCGCGATGATCAATGCGGTCCGCTTCAGGAACTCGTCGTTGCGCGGCTGCAGCACCAGATAGTGGTGGCCGTCCGTGAACCCGCTGGAGGGGTCGAGCCGGCCCGCGTAGAACTCGGCGGCCTTCACCTTGGGCTGCACCGGCTCCTTGGTCGCCGCGTCCAGAAGGTACCCGTCCTCGTCCGTCCACGCCTTCTTGCCCAGGATGAACTCGAAGCACTCCTCGAACTCATCGGCCGTGCCCTTGTCGATCTCGGAGGCCCCATAGCCCTGGAACCAGGTGTCCATGAGCAGCTGGAGCCCGAACTCCGGACCCCGGTGGAATTCGATGCCGTACCCGAGCCTGCTCGTCAGCTGGCCCTCCACCCTGGTTCCTTCACGGCCCCAAGTCATCACATCGAAGATGAACGTCATGGTCGCGAATCATAGCCAGTTCGGGCAAATCAGACCAACAATGTGATGCGCGACGCGCTGTTCCGTGCATCACGATGCCGACCTCAGTCCCGCCGGACCGCCGGCGCGGTCCAACTGTCGAGGAGCCGCAGCGCCTCCGCGCTCGCAGAACCCGGCTCGACGTTGTAGACGCACAGCGTCTGATCCGGATCGTCCGGGAACTGGAAGGCCTCGTAAGCGAACTCCAGCTCGCCCACCACCGGATGCAGGTACCGCTTGACCCCGTGGGTGCGCCGCAGCACCTGGTGGTCGTTCCACCAGCCGCCGAACTCCGGGCAGCCGAGCATCAGCTCACCGACGAGGTCGGCCAGCTGCCGGTCATCCGGATGCCTGCCCGCGTCGAAGCGCAGCACCGCCACCGAATCCCGGGCGACCGTCTCCCAGTCGACCACGCGCTCCTTCGCCGCCGGATCAAGCAGATAGAAGCGGATCAGGTTCCGCCCCGCCGCGGGCATCGACTCGAAATCGGCCACGACCTCGCGCGCCAACCGGTTCGCCGCCAGCACGTCCAGGCGCCTGCCGATGATGAACGCCGGGACGCTGTCGAGGCTCTGGAGCGTCAGGAGCAGCCCGCGCCGCACCCGCTGCGCCGCGATCGGCCCCTTCTTGCGCGGCGCCCGCCGCCCCGCCAGGTCGACGAGGTGGTCGCGCTCCGAAGCGTCCAGGCGCAACGCCGCCGCCAGCGCCTCCAAGACCTCCGGCGACGGATTCCCGGCCCGGCCCTGCTCCAGCCGCGTGTAGTACTCGACGCTCATGTTCGCCAGCCGCGCGACCTCGTCGCGGCGCAGCCCCGGCACGCGCCGGACGCGCCCGTCGTCGGGCACGCCCGCCTCCTGGGGGCTCACCCGCGCCCGGCGGCTGCGCAGGAAGTCCGAGATCTCGACGCGCTGGTCCATACCCCCATTGTGCCCGCGCCCGACCTGCCCCGGGACCGCTCGGGTGGTACTGCCGGTACCAGTCGGCGCAAGGCACTTCTAGCGCCGCTTCCAGGCCCCGGCCGGTGCTGTACTCGATTGCAGGACGGGCAAGCCGTTCCACCGCAACGACACCAGAGGAACACCATGTCTACTGTGAACACCAACGGCGTGCTGCCGCTCGCCGGCCGCGTCGCCGTCATCACCGGGGCCTCCAGCGGCCTCGGCGAAGCCACCGCCGAACTCCTCGCCGCCCGCGGCGCCAAAGTCGCCCTCCTCGCCCGCCGCGCCGACCGGCTGGACGCCGCGGTCGCCCGCATCGAGAAGGCCGGCGGCACCGCGATCGCCGTGACCGCCGACGTCACCGACCCCGCAGCGCTCGACGCCGCCGCCGCCCGCGTCGCGAACGAACTCGGCACCGCCGACCTCCTGTTCAACAACGCCGGGGTCATGCTCGCCGCGCCGGTCACCGACACCCGCCACGACCAGTGGCAGCGCCAGATCGACACCAACATCGCGGGCCTGATGAACGCCATCGGCGCGTTCGTCCCGCAACTGGTCGAAGCCGCCGCGGAGAAGGGCGTCGCCGACCTCGTGAACACCTCCTCGATCGCCTCGCAGGGCGTCTACCCGAACTTCGCCGTCTACTCCGGCTCCAAGGCCTTCGTCTCCCACGCCTCGCGCAACCTCCGCTCCGAACTCGGCGCCCTGAACGTGCGCGTCGCCGTCATCGAACCGGGCTTCGTCAGGACCGAACTCCAAGGTCACGTCACTGAACCGGGCGCCGTCGCCTGGCTCGACGACGTCTTCGCGACCCAGGTCGTCCTCGAAGCGGGCGACATCGCCGAAACCGTCGCCTTCCTGGCCCAGCAGCCGCCGCGCGTCAACTTCCAGCAGATCACCGTCATGCCGACCTTCCAGGCCGGTTAAGAACCCGCACCGATGGAAACCCGTCGCAGACGGCACCCTGCGACGATCGTTCAGGAACCGAAGCGGTGAACCCGGGACGCGTGGCAGGATTGCCGTCGGAAACCGACTCGGCGACACCCGAGTCCTCATACGGCGGGCGGCCGGCACGCGCCCCGGGAAAGCACCGACACACGGAGGTTCACCATGGCCACACTCGGCCGGACCGACATCGAGATCTACCCGCTCGTCCTGGGCACCAACACCTTCGGGTGGAACACCGGTGAATCCGAAGCGCACGCGGTGCTCGACGCCTTCACCGCCGCCGGCGGCAATCTCATCGACACCGCCGACTCCTACTCCGCCTGGGCGCCCGGCAACGTCGGCGGCGAATCCGAGACCGTCCTCGGCACCTGGCTCGCCAAGCACCGCGACACCCGCGCGATGGTCGCCACCAAGGTCTCCCAGCACCCCGAGTTCAAAGGCCTCGCCGCCGCGAACGTCAGGGCCGCCGCCGAAGCCTCCCTCAAACGGCTCGGCATCGAGGCCGTCGACCTCTACTACGCCCACTTCGACGACCAGGCCACGCCGCTCGAAGAGACCGTCGCCGCCTTCGACGACCTGGTCACCGAGGGCAAGATCCGCCACATCGGCATCTCCAACTACAGCCCCGAGCGGCTGCGCGAATGGCTCGACATCACCGAGCGCCACGGCTACGCCCGCCCCGTCGCCCTCCAACCGAAGTACAGCCTCGTCAGCCGCGGCACCTTCGAACCGGGGCTGCGCGACATCGCCGTGGCCGAAGACCTCAGCGCCTTCCCCTACCACGTGCTCGCGAGCGGCTTCCTCACCGGCAAATACCGCACCCGGGCCGACCTGGAGCAGAGCGTCCGCGGCGGCTCCGCCGCCAAGCACCTCAACCCGTCCGGCCTCGCCGTCATCGAGAAGCTCGACCAGATCGCCCAGGCCCACGGCGTCGCGATCGCCTCGGTCGCGCTGGCGTGGGCGCGCAGCCGGCCCGGCATCGCCGCGCCGATCGCGGGCGCCCGCGTCGTCGACCAGCTCGCGCCGCTCCTGGCCTCGGCCGAACTGGAGCTGACCGCCGACGAGGCCGACGAGCTGACCGCCCTCTCGGACTTCATCGGCGCCTAGGGCCTCCACGACCGGCCCGTGATCCCGGAGGACCACGGGCCGCTTCGCGTCCGGCGGCGAAAGCAGTTGCCGACCGGGCGCGGCGGGACGAGACTGTGCGGATGTCGCACGAAGTCCCGCTCCCCGGCGGTTTCATCAACGAGGTCGTCCTGAAGGACGGCAGCGTCCGCCGGCCGGTCGGCCCGCACACGCCGTTCGTCCACCGGCTGCTGGAGCACTTCGAACGCCGCGGCTGGGACGGCGCGCCCCGCCTCCTCGGCATCGACGAGGACGGCCGGGAGAAGCTGCGCTTCATCGACGGCCACGTGGCGATCGAGTCGGGCCGGTCGGCCTACGCCGAATCCGACGCGAGCCTGGTGCGCCTTGCGACCATGGTCCGGGAGTTCCACGACCTGTGCGCCGACACCGACCTCGCGGGCGACGCAGAGACGGTGTGCCACAACGATCTCGCCCCGAAGAACACCGTCTACGCCCATCCGGGCCCCGGTGCGCCGCCGATCGCGCTCATCGACTGGGACGGGGCCGCGCCCGGCGAGCGCCTCCACGACATCGCCCACCTGTGCTGGGAGTTTCTCAGGCTGGGCACCCCGGTCACCGACGTCGGCGAGACGGCCCGCAGGATGCGGCTGGTCTGCGACGCCTACGGCCTGGACGCCGACCGGCGCGCCCGGCTGGTCGAGACGGTGCTGTGGTGGCAGGACCGCTGCTGGCGCGGCATCGAGGATCGGGCGGCAGCGGGCGATCCGGCGATGATCCGCATCCGCGACCTCGGCGCGCCGGTCTGGATCCGGGGCGACTACGACTGGGTCCAAGCAAACCGGGCGGCCCTCGAAGCGGCCCTGTGAGCACCGTGAACACCCGATCGCCGGAGTGCCCGGCCCGGTGATACCGCGCGACGCGGGTCCCGACCGGGCGGGCCTGAAGTTCAGTCGACGCGGCTCGACCGGCTGATCGAACGCAGCATGCCCCGGACGGCGACCCGGTGGCCGCCGCTGCCGACCACCAGCAACCGGTAGACGCGGCCGGACAGACCCGGGAAGTCCGCGTAGGTCAGCGCCGCCAGCCCGGTCGAGCCTCCGCCGAGATCGTCGAGCTCGAAGTGCAACCGGTACTGCGCGAACCGATGGCGCCCTTCCAGTTCGAGCCACTTTCCGGGCGCCTGCGCCGCGATCGTGAACCCGGTGCGCGGCTCGGTCCCCAGGAGTCTGAACAGGGGACTGTCGCGGTCCTTCACGAGGGACCGCTCGCAGTAGTCCCGCGCGGCCGCCCACACGCGCTCGCGCGGCGCGCCGACGGTGATGCGGTGCTCGTCGACGAACGGCGGTGACCCGCTCACGCGACGCTCCCGGCGAGGACCCTCGTCGGCAGCGCCGACGTGCGGCGCCGGTAGTAGTGCACGGTCAAGACGGCCAGCAGCGGCCCCCACAGCGCGAGCGGCGCGTACGCGACCCAGAAGACGACGGTCTGCCAGCCCGAGACGACGAGCCGCGTGGGCTCGCCGTCGACGCCCAGGCCGAACCCGAGCATGACGAGCGTGTACGGCAGGAACAGCAGCAACGCGGCGCCGATCGCGGCCGGGACCACCGCGGCGGCCACCGGGACGCGGCGGCCCCGCAGCACCGGGACCCACCGCGGCCAGACCTCGCCCCAGGTGGTCACCAGCCCGACCGCGAGGAACGCCAGCGCTTCGCTGACGACGCTGAGCGAGACGATGTACCACCACGGGCCCTCGGCGAGGGTGCCGGTCTGCGTCGGTGCGGCGGCGACGTGCTCGAGCAGCGGCACCCCGGCGACCATCGCCGCGATCCGCCACAGGGCGGACGGCAGCGCGGTGAGCGCGGTGGCGTAGGCCGTCCAGACGGCCCAGCGGGGGACTCCCGGAGCGGTCCTGCCGTGGAGGCGTTCGGCGAATCCGACTGAGGTCATGCGGTACTCCTGCTCTCGAGGGGCCGGCGCGGCACCCGGCCCGGCCGGCTCCAGCGAGCATCGCCCGAACGGAGCGGGAACAGCCTCCCCCGAGAGCGCCGATGCGCTCCCCCGCAAGGGGGAACGACGAGAAGTACCGAAGGGAGCAGCGCGAAGGTTCCTCGCCTCGCGCTGGCGACCTCCGCGCCGCATCGGCCGTCACCGAGAATGTCGGACCCGTGTGTCACGGTTTTTGAACCGGGGGCCCATCGGACCGCCTCCGTCGGCTCGACCCCTGCCCGAAAAACGGCTCCGGAACCGAATGATTCTCGTCTCGCGCTGGCGACCATTTCGCCTCATCGGCCGTCGCGGAAAGTGTCGGACCCGTGTGTCAGGGTTTTTGAACCGGGGGCCCATCGGACCGCCTCCGTTGGCTCGACCCATGCCCGAAAAACATCCCTGCGGCCGGAGTCGCGATCCCTAGAGCACTTCGGGGCCCTTACCGCCGAACGGCGGTAAGGGCCCCGAAACCTCATACGACGATCGCCTAAGCGGCCGGGGCCTTCGCGTAGACCTCGATCTCGCTCAGGACGATCCAGCCGACGGTGCCTCCCGAGCCGGCGGTCATCGCCACCCGGATCGCCGAGGTCGTCGCGTTCACCTCGACGTCGATCACCGGCACCTCGTCGGTCGGCACGTCGACCACCGCGCCGGCGTTCTGCCAGTTCCCTTCGGCGTCCAGATATTGCACCTGGAGCGTGTCGGCGTAGCTCGCCCGGCCGCCGTCGCTCCAGAAGTGCGAGACCACCCGCGTCACGTCCCGCTCCTGGGGAAGCGCCACGGTGATCGTGTCCTCGGCGTTGAACGGCCCGGACTTCCAGTTCGACCAGCCCTTGTCCGTCAGATTCCCGTTGCGCAGCGCCTCGGTCGAATAGCCCGGCTCCGTGTAGGTCGCCGAGGTCGTCACGCCCTCGCCCGTCGCCACGTTGACCTCGATCGGGTCGGTCACCTCGACCTCCAGGACCGCGTCCAGCGCGGTCCCGTCGATGAGCGTGGCCGTGCCCTCCAGCGTCACCGTGCCGTAGTCGTCGAAGGCCCCCTCGGCGGGCTCCTCCCACACCACCGGCACCGCGGCCTCGGTACCCCTGTCTCCCAACGCGATCACCGTATCGGGCAGGTCCGGCGTGAAGCCCGGATACGTCACGGCCGATGCCGGGGCCGTCTCCGAGAACCGGTCGACGCTCACCTTCGCCTTGGCGCGGAACGTGTTCCCGAGCGCATCGGTCGCCTCGCCCCACACCGTCACCGTCCCAGGACGGTCCCATTTGGACTCTCGCGGCATGTCCCACTCGACCGGGAGCGCCCCGCGCTCCCCGTCCCGGTAGACCCCCGGCACGACGCCAGGCATCTCGGGCACGTGGCCGGGGACGGTGTACGTCGCGACGTCGGCCGCGCGCAGCACCGTCTCGTCGGTGACGCCCCAGCGCTGGTTGCTCGCCGCCGTCGGCGTGTACGTCTGGATCGGCGAACCGTCCGCGGTCGCCTGCCCCCACACGTCCAGCACCAGTCCCGTCGCCACGTTCACCGGCACGAAGGTCCCGTCACCGGTGGTCGAGAGGTACCACCGGGCCGCATCGGACGCGTCGTCCTCCGCGGACTCCAGCACCGCCAGCCCGTCGGCCACCGCCAGACGTGAACCCGTGTCGGCGTTGGTGATCGCGTACTCCTCGCGGTTGGAATAGCCGTCGGTCAGCTGCTCGACCGACCATAGCTGCCCGCCGTCGGACGCGTCGTCGGTGGCGAGCACGATCCCGGTGCCGTCCTCGGACGGGGCGATCGACCTGCCGCTCTGCACACCGTCGAAGCGGTACACGTGGCCGTCCTGGAACAGCTCGGCGTCGCAGTCGACGCCCGAGACGCCCTTCACCACGAAGGTGGTCACCGACTTGGCCGGGACCGTCAGCGTCGCGGACTCGCCGCGCACCTCGACCCGGTCGCCCTCGACGAGCGCGCCGTCGGCGCTGGTGACCACCGGGGTCACGGTCGCGCTGTGCTTGACGCGCTCGAACCCGGACAGGTCGAGCGTCACCTCGATCGCCTGCTCGGAGTTGTTGGTGTACACCACGTTCGCCCCGCCGCCCGAGGCCTCGATCGCGGCCGTCGCCGAAGCGCTGTCGGTCCCGATGACGTGGTCGCCCGGCTCGATGTAGTGCGTGAAGTTGCGGATCGTGTCGTACTTCGTGTTGGTCATGATCGGGCACGTCTCGAGGGTGTCCTCGGCGGTGCAGTCGAAGGGCAGCTGGATCTCGCCCCAGCTGTGGCCCTCGTTCCTGTCCTCGACCGGCTGCCACAGCACCCACGCCGACGGCTCGAGCTCGCGCAGGTCGTCGGTGATGCGGGTGGCGATGCCCAGGCCGTTCTCCATGGAGGTGTAGTCCTGGCCGTCGGTCCAGGCGCCGCCCACCTCGCTCATCCACAGTGGCTTGTCGCTGCCCTTGGCGAGGTCGCGGACGCCGGTGCGCCCGCCGGTGCCGTAGGTGTGGACGTTCATCTGGTCCACGTTCGCGCGCGATTCCTCGGTGTACGCGTTCCAGTTCGCGGTGAAGGTGCCCGGGTTGGTCTCGTCCATCGCGGCGATGACGGCCTCGGTCTCCGAGGCCGAGAGCCGCTCGGCGAGCGCGTTGACGACGAGCTGCTGGAGTTCGGGCCCGGCGTGGGCGCCCTCCTGGCGTCCGCCCGTGGGCTGCACGCCGTCGGCGCCGAGCTGGGTGCCCCAGTAGTCCGTGTTCGGCTCGTTGAGCGGGTCGACGGTGTCGAACTCGATGCCGTGCTCGGCCTCGACGTGCTCCATGACCTCGGTCAGGTAGGTCGCGAACTCGTCGACCGAGTCGGTGCGGATCTGGTCCTCGCTCGCGTCGAAACCGCCCGAGACGTAACCGGAGACGGTCTGGAAGTAGGGCGGGGAGTTCGAGAACGCCTCCCAGTGGGTGACGTCGTCCTTGACCTGGTCGATCCACCAGCGCTGATTCGCGTCGGCGTCCCAGTTCCAGTGGTCGGGGTTCTCGGGGTCCCACCAGTCCTTGTCCTCCTGGGTGGTGCCCTCGGGGGCGGCCCAGTATCCGGGGACGGCGGAGGCGCCGCCGCGCAGGTACCCGTTGTCGATGTTGGGGGCGTTGCCGCCGCCGATGTTGTACCTGGCGATGTTGAGGTTCAGGCCGTCCTCGCCGAAGACCATCTCGGCCAGCTGCTCGCGGATCTCGTCGGGGTAGCCGCCGGTCGCGTTGGCGAACCAGACGAGGCTCGTGCCCCAGCCTTCGAACTCGGCCTGCTGGTAGGAGGGGTCGAGCGTCACGGTGACGGCGCCGGTCGCGGCCTCTTCGGCGTTCGCGGCACCGGTCAGCTGGGGGAGGGCCGACGCGGCGAGCACCGCGGCGAGCCCGGTGGCGCCGGCCGCGGCCAGCGCCCGCCCTCGCCTCGGTCGGGGGGATGACATCGGTGTCTCCATTCGGGGGGCTGGAATCGAATCAGTTCGATATTTCCACAAAATCCCACGCTTGTGAACACCCTTTGTCTAACGGATTGAAAAACCATCGCCCGCGATGCCGGCGCCGCGATGTCACACCCCTATGTCACGGTTCTTGGATCGGGGGCGCTGCGAACGGGCCCCTTCGGCTCGGACCCTGCCCGCGAACCGCTCAGGCCGCCTCGGCTTCGACCGCTTCGATCCCGGCCGCTTCCGCGGCCTGTTCCCGACCGATCCTCGTGACCGCCAGGATGCTCACGTCGTCGTCCATCCGGGTCGCGAAGCGCGACGCGTCGTCCCACACGAACTCGATGAGCCGCCGCGGCGACGGCACCATCAGGCCGTTGAGGTGGCTCGCGAGCGGGTAGTAGTTCCCGTCCTCGTCGCGCGCCTCGACCAGCCCGTCGGAGAACGCCAGGAGCGTCTCGTCCGCGCCGAACGGCACCGCGACCGCCGTGCTCGGCCGGACCGGCGCCGCCAGCCGCAGCCCCAGCACCGGCGCCGGCTTCAGGTCGACCTCCTCGACCCTCTCGCCCCGCAGCATCAGCGGCGACGGGTGCCCGCACGACAGCAGCCGCACCTCGTCCGAGTCCTCCGCGAACTCCGCCAGCAGCACCGAGGCGAACAGCTCCGGCACGTAGCCGTGCACCGCGTCGGCGAGGATCCGCCGCTCCAGCCGCCATGCGATCCCGCCCAGTTCCCGCTCGTCCAGGATCGCCTCGTGGAACACCGACAGCAGCATCGAGGCCGTCCCCACCGCGTCGAGCCCGTGGCCCTGCACGTCGCCGAGGATCAGCCGCGTCCCGAACGGGCTGGGCCGCACGTCGAACAGGTCCCCGCCGATCCGGGCGCCGCGCTGCGCCGAGTGGTAGAGCCCGGCGCACGCGAGGTCCCCGACCCGCTCGGGCAGGTCCGGCAGCACCGCCTGCTGCGCGGCCTCGGAGACGCTGAGCATCGTGACCAGCCCCGCCTCGAAGCGGCGGCGGATCCAGGAGATGCCGATGGCCGTGGCGAACACGATGGCGACCACCACGATGTCGTCCCCGTCGAACCGCCGCGACACCGGCAGCGGCGCGGCGACGACTCCCAGGGCGAGTCCGGCGATGACCGCGGTCCACGCGGGCCCGAGGACGAACGCGGCGAGCACGGGCACGACGGCCATCGCGATCCCCGCGTGGAGCGGGTCGGGCCGGAACAGCTGGAAGATGGAGGCCGCGAACAGGGCTCCGAGCGGCAGCAGCCGGACCCACAGCGGAATGGCGGTGCCCGGCCGCAGTCGGATCGAACCCGAGACCCGCGCAGCCATGGCCCGAGTCTAGGACGGCTCGGGCCCACCACCTGCGATTTCGGACAGGTTCAATGCGCTTTCAGGACCATTGCGCTCAGGGCGCGGCGGGGTGGCGCGCGTCGTAGTCCTCCTGGGCGGCGAGGACCCGCGGCATGTCGTCGTACAGGTGCAGGACGAGCGCCGAGAGGTGCCCGGTGATCAGGCGGCCGGGCTCGGTCAGGCGGTACTCGACGCGGGAGGGGTAGCCCTCGGAGGCGATGCGGTCGACGAATCCGTCGCGTTCGAGCTGGCGCAGGCTCTGCGCGAGGGCCTTCTCGTTGATCCCGTCGACGGTGCGGCGGAGTTCGCTGAATCGCTTCGAGTCCTGATCCAGGGCGAGCAGAATGAGCGTGCCCCAGCGGCCGGTGACGTGGTCCAGGACCGTGCGGGACTCGCATCCTCTGGCCAGCACCTGGAAACCGGGGAAGGCGTCGAAGGACTTGGTGCTCATGGCGTGATGTTACCTCGATAACAGTGCTTTCGATTTGATGGTACTTTCAAAACGAAAGTGCTTTCATTTGGGCAGGACAATCGTAGACCCGTATCGCAGTCGAAGGAGCAACTACATGATCGTCGTCACCGGAGCCACCGGCAAACTCGGCACATTCGTGGTGGAGGGCCTGATCAACCAGGTCCCCGTCGAACAGATCGCCGTCGTCGCGCGCGACGCTGCCAAGGCCGCCCGCTTCGGCGAGCTGGGCGTCGAGGTCCGCGTCGCCGACTACAACGACCCCGCGAGCCTGACCGACGCCTTCCGGGAGGGCGACAAGGTCCTCCTCATCTCCGGCAGCGAAGTGGGCCAGCGCGTCCCGCAGCACAAGGCCGTCATTGACGCCGCGAAGAACGCCGGCGTCGCGCTCCTGGCCTACACCAGCGTCCTCGGCGGCCCGGCCGCCGACTTCGAGCTCGCCCGCGAGCACCAGATCACCGAGCGGTACCTCATCGACTCCGGCCTCCCGTACACGCTGCTGCGCAACGGCTGGTACCACGAGAACTACACCGAGGGCCTGCCCGGCGTCCTCGCGGCGGGCGCGATCACCACGAGCACCACCGAGGGTGCGGCCGTCGCCTCCGCCTCGCGCGCCGACTACGCCGCCGCCGCGGTCGCGGTGCTCACCGGCGTGGGCCACGAGGGCCGCGAGTACGAGCTCGACGGGGACACCGCGTGGACCTTCGACGAGTTCGCCGCCGAGGTCGCCAAGCAGAGCGGCACGGACTTCACGGTCAACCGCATCTCCGGCGAGGAGCTCCGCGGCATCCTCGGCGGCCAGGGCGTGCCCGAGACGATCGCGCCGATCCTGGTCGGCGTGGACGAGGCGATCTCGCGCGGCCTGCTCGTCAACGGCTCGGGGGACCTGTCGCGGCTCGCCGGACGCCCGACCACGCCCGTGTCCGAGGCGATCGCCAAGGGCCTCAAGGCCTGAGAAGCGGGCGGCCCGCGGGAGGACTTCCCGCGGGCCCGGTTTCCCTTACGGCTTAACGGAACGCGTCCGCGTGCTCGCGGGCCCACTCGGCGAACGTCCGCGCGGGGCGGCCGGTGACGCGCTCGACGGTGTCGGACGCGCGGGTCGTCCACGCCGGCGGGTCGGCCCGCCAGCCCAGGACGTAGTCGATCGTCGGGTCGTCCAGGCCCATGGCGCGCATCCGGTCCTTGCCTTGCTCCTCGCTCAGCACCTCGAACCGGACCTCCCGCCCGATGGCCGCGCTGATCGCGGCGACCTGGTCGGGGACGGTGAGCGGTTCGGGGCCCGTGAGTTCGTACGCCTTGCCCGCGTGGGCGCCCGTGGTGAGCGCGACCGCGCCGACCGCGGCGATGTCGGCCGCGTGCGTGGGCGCGTGGGCGACCTCCCCGAACGGTTCGCGCACCACGCCCTCGGCGCGGATGTCCTCGGCCCAGGTCAGCGCGTTCGACATGAACTCGCCGGGCTGCAGGTGCGTCCATTCCAGACCGCTCGCCTCGACGGCCTCCTCGACCGGTCCCTTGTAGCCGTTCCACAGTGTCGTGACGCGGCGGACTCCGGCCTTGACCGCCGCGGCCGCGATGTCGTCGCTGTTCGGCACGGTCTGGTTGGTGGACCCGACGGCCGTGAGCAGGTGCAGGCCGGTGACGCCCTCGAGTGCGGCCTCGACGCTCGCGAGGTCGGTGAGGTCCCCGGCGACCGCCTCGACGCCCTCGGGGAGCCGGGCCGCCGCGGGGTCGCGGGTGAGCGCGCGGACCGGGTGCCCGGCCTCGGCCAGTCGCGCTACCAGGTATCGCCCGACGTTGCCGGTCGCGCCGGTGACCAGGAAGGTCATGGTGTTCCTCCTCGAACTCGCCGGGCCGCGGTTCGGTCCCGGCGTGTTGCCAAGGCTAGGAACGGGTTCGTTCCGCCGCATCGGACCAGCGGCGGGGGAGCGGGTACATTGCAGGTCCTAAGACGGCCTCCGGGCCGGGGCAGGAACAGCCGCGCTCCCGCGCGGGCCGGACGGCCCCACGCCCGCAGCTCGCCCTTCAGGTGGCAGGAGCATCCCCTGCCGCACCGCGGCGTCGGAGACCCGGCGGGCGGCCTTCGCCCGGTCGAACTCGGCCCGCATCGCGGCGCCTCACGCACCCGCCGGCGCGCGTCGGAGTCAGGTCGTGACGACGAGCTTGCCCCTGGCCCCACCGGACTCCATGAGCGCGTGGGCGTCGCGGATGTGGTCGAGGTCGAACACGCGGTCGACCGGGACGCGCGCCCGCCCGGCGGCGACGTCGTCGAGGAAGCCCTGGAGCACCGCGCCCGGCAGATCGGCGGCGTCGCCCCCGTAGGCGGTGAGCCGAACCCCGCTGGGCAGGTAGCCGATCGGGTAGAAGTCCTTGACGATCCACTCGTTCGACAGCATCCCGGTGAAGCAGACGACGCCGTGCACGCGCGTCGCGCGCAGCGTGTCCGGGAGCGTCGGCGTGCCGACCAGCTCCAAGGCGGCGTCCACGCCTTCGGGAACGATCCGGCGCACCTGCGCGGCCACGTCGCCGTCGTCCACGAGCACGTGGTCGACCCCGGCGCGTTCGAGCACGTCCGCCTTCGCGCGATCGCGCGTGGTGGCGAGCACGGTCATGCCCCGGTGCTTGGCGAGCACGGCCGTGGCCAGTCCGACCGAGGACGTGCCGCCGCGGATGAGCAGGCACTGCCCCGGCTTCGCGTCGAGTCCCACGGTGAGGGAGCCGAACGCGGTCTGGAGCATCTCGGGCACCGCGCCGAGCGTCGCCCAGTCCAGATCGGACTCGAACGGGATCACCTGCGCGACGGGCACGCATGTGTACTCGGCGTAGCCGCCGTCGAAGACCCGGCCCATGCCGCCCATCATCGCCGCGACCTGCTGCCCCGGCCGGAACGCCCCGCTCGGGTCGGCGTCGACCACGCCGGTCGCCTCGATGCCGAGGACCCGCGGGAGCACCACGCCTTCGGCCAGGCCGAGCCGCGTGTGCAGCTCGGACCGGTTGAGCCCGAACGCCTTCACCGCGATCCGCACCCAGCCGTCACCGGGCTCGGGGACGGGCAGTTCGCGCAGGTGCAGGTTCGCGACCGGCCCCGGCGCGTCGAGTACGACGGCGCGCATCGTCGAGGTCACGGGTGACTCCTTCCGCTCGCGGTGACGGTATCGAGCTGCTCGCGCAGCCAGGCCAGTTCGGTGCTTCTGGCCGCCTTGGCCGTGATGAGGATCCCGCGCCGGTACGGGTCGCCGATCTCGGCGGCCCGCAGCGGGTGCGCCCCGTCGTAGAAGAAGCTCGCGGGCTGGTCGAGGAACGCCAGGCGGCGGCGCAGCACGGCCTGCCGCTCGGCCTCCTCGGGCAGGTGCGACAGGAACGCCAGGACGATGAAGAACCTGCTGCCGTCGGTGATGTCGTGCCCGTCCGCGTCCCGCAGGAGCCGGCGCAGCCGCTGGATCCCGAGCCCGGTGAGCTGGAGCGTGCCCCGGTTCGCCGCGGCATTCCCGGGGCCGATCTCGCGACGAACCGCGCCGGAGGCGACTAGACGGTTGATCGCGGGGTATATCGTTCCGTCACTGAAGGTCCGGGCGTGTCCGTGCAGTTGGGTCATCCTGCGACGCAACTCGTACCCGTGCAGCGGCCCTTCTGCGAGAAAACCCAGGATCATCAGTTCGATCACGGGGTCACCCTATACCTCGATTCGATGTATAGAATGTCCGCGTCCGCAAATCCACCGCCTGCGTCGGGAAGTCGTTGTGATCGAGTTCGAGTCGGTGTCGAAGACCTATCCGGGGCCCACAGCGGCCGTCTCCGAGTTCTCGCTGACCGTGCCGTCCCACCGCACCGTCGTGCTGGTGGGCTCCTCGGGATCGGGCAAGTCCACGTTGCTGCGCATGGTGAACCGCATGGTCGACCCCACCGGCGGCCGCGTCCTCATCGACGACGAGGACGTCCGCGACCGCGACCCCGTCGCACTGCGCCGCTCCATCGGGTACGTGCTCCAGAACGGCGGCCTCATGCCCCATTGGACCGTCCTCGACAACGTCGCCACCGTCCCGGTGCTCACCGGAACCCCGAAGCGGCAGGCGCGCCTCGCCGCGAAGGAACTGCTCGAACGCGTCGGCCTCGACCCCGCCATGGGCCGGCGCTACCCCGGCCAGCTCTCCGGCGGCCAGCAGCAGCGCGTCGGCGTGGCCCGCGCGCTCGCCACCGACCCCAACATCCTCTTGATGGACGAGCCGTTCGGCGCCGTCGACCCCATCATGCGCCGCGAACTCCAGGAGGAGCTGCTGCGCCTGCAGACCGAGCTGCACAAGACCATCCTCTTCGTCACCCACGACATCGACGAGGCCTTCCTCCTCGGCGACGAGGTCGTGGTCCTCCGCGAAGGCGGCCAGATCGCCCAGCGCGGCACGCCCGCCGAGATCCTCGCCGCGCCCGCCGACGACTTCGTGCGCGGCTTCACCGGCGTCGACCGGGCCGAACGGACTCTGTCCACCATGGAGGTCGACGGGCGCACGATCGCCGTCGACGGGACCGGCCGCCCGGTGGGGGTCTTCGCGCCGTGACCTGGCTGAATGCGAACTGGCCGCAAGTGATCGAGCTGTCGGGCGACCACCTGGCCCTGAGCGTCCCCGCGATCCTCATCAGCATCCTCATCGCCGTGCCCATCGGCCGCCTCGCCCACCGCCGGCCGAAGATCGGCACGCCGCTGCTCAGCGCGGCGACCCTCATGTACGCGATCCCGGCCCTGCCGCTGCTCATCATCATCCCGGTGGTCTTCGGCATCCCGCTGCGCTCGCCCGCGACGATGATCGTGGCCCTGAGCGTCTACGGGGTCGCCCTGCTCGTGCGCACCGCCGCCGACGCCTTCGGCTCGGTCGACGCGCGCGTGCGCGAAGCGGCTGTGGCCGTGGGCCACTCGCCGCGCAGCGTGTTCTGGCGCGTCGACCTCCCGCTCGCGATCCCCGTACTGCTCTCGGGCATCCGGGTCGTCACCGTCAGCACCGTGAGCCTGGTGACGATCGGGGCGCTCATCGGCGTGCCGAGCCTGGGCACCCTGCTCACCGACGGCTTCCAGCGCGGCATCGAGGCCGAGGTCGCCACCGGCGTGATCGTCACGATCATCCTGGCCCTGATCCTGGACGTGCTGCTCCTGGCCGCCGGACGGGCGGCGGCCCCGTGGACGCGGACGCCGCGGGCGAAGGCGGTGGCGGCATGAGCCTCTTCCTCGACGCCCTCTCCTGGCTGGGCGACGGCGCGAACTGGACCGGCCCCGACGGCGTCCCCACGCGGGTCCTCCAGCACCTGGCGATCACGGCCGCCGTTGTGGGGATCAGCGCGGCCGTCGCGCTCCCCGCTGGCGTCCTCATCGGACATTCGAGGCGCGGCGCCGGCGTCGTCGGCGCCCTCACCGGTGCGGCGCGGGCGATCCCGACCCTCGGGCTGTTGACGATGCTCGGCCTCGCGCTCGGCATCGGACTGCTGGCGCCGATGCTCGCGCTCGTGGTCCTGGCGATCCCGTCGGTGCTCGCCGGCGCGTACGCCGGCGTCCAGGCGGTCGACCCCGCCACCACCGGCGCGGCCAAGGCCATCGGCATGAGCTCGCGCCAGGTGGTCTTCCGGGTCGAGCTCCCGCTCGCGTCGCCGGTTATCATCGGCGGCCTGCGCGCCGCCACCCTCCAGGTCGTGGCGACCGCGACCCTCGCGGCCTACACCGCCGACTTCGGGCTCGGCCGCTACCTGTTCACCGGCCTCAAGTCCCGCGAGTACGCGGAGATGCTCGCCGGGGCGCTCCTGGTCGCCGTCCTCGCCCTCCTGCTCGAACTGGCCCTGGCCACCGCCCAGCGGCAGGCCGCCGTCCGCCTGGCGGCGCCCGGCCGCAACCCTTCGCAACGAACGCCCGACACCCGAGAGAAGGAACCCGCATGAACCGCCGAACCCAGACCCTGACCTTCGCCGCCGTACTGGCAGGCTCGCTCGCGATGACCGGTTGCGGCAACAGCGACCCGCTGTCCAGCGGGGACGGCGACGGCGACACGATCGTGGTCGGCTCGCAGGACTACTACTCCAGTGAGATCATCGCCGAGATCTACGCCCAGGCCCTTGAGGCCGAAGGATTCACCGTCGACCGGCAGTTCCGCATCGGACAGCGCGAGGCCTACGTCCCCGAGCTCGAGTCCGGCTCCATCGACCTGTTCCCCGAGTACTCGGGCCCGCTGCTCCAGTACTGGGAGCCCGACACCGAGGCGCGCCTCGCCGACGACGTCTACGCCGCGCTCCAGGAGGCCGTCCCCGACGGGCTCCGCGTGCTCGAGCAGTCGCCCGCGACCGACCAGGACTCCTACACCGTCACGCGGGCGTTCGCCGACCAGTGGGGCCTGACCACGATCGACGACCTCGCCAAGGTCACCGAGCCGATGACGATGGGCGGCAACTCGGAAGGCGAGACCCGGCCCAACGGGCCCCAGGGCCTGCTCGACACCTACGGCGTCGAGGTCGGGTTCACGCCGATCGAGGACGGCGGCGGCCCGCTCACGGTCACCGCGCTCCAGGACGGCGACATCCAGCTCGCCATCATCTACTCGGCCGACCCGTCGATCGCCGCGAACGACCTGGTCTCGCTCCAGGACACCAAGGGCCTCTTCCTCGCCTCGCACGTGGTGCCGGTGGCGAGCGACGGCGTCGACGACGACGCCGCGGCGGTCATCGACGAGGTCAGCGCGGCCATGAGCCCCGAGGACCTCGTCGCCCTCAACTCCCGCAGCGTGAACGAGGAGCTGCCGGCCGCCACCATCGCGACCGACTGGCTCGCCGAGAAGGGCCTCGACTAGGCCCGATGTCCTCGCGCCGTCCCGGTCCCACCACAGGAGGAACACGTGCGCAAACGCATCCTGACCATGTTCGCCGCGATGATCGCGGCGTTCGCACTCATGGGGGCCCCGGCGGCCTCCGCCGACCCCGCGGGCACCGCCGGCGAGTTCACCGCCGAGGCGATCGCCTCGGGCCTCACCGCGGACGAGGCCGCCGACCTGCAAGGGCGCGTGGACGACGTCCTCGGCGGCATCCCGGGCGGGACGCAGGTCTCCGCCACCGAGATCCGCTACGACGGCCTCGACGTCACCGTCGACCCGCTCCTCTCCGGGTCGGATTTCTCGGCCGCCGCCATCAAGTGCGACAGCGGCTGGTTCTGCATCGACGTGCGCGGCACGCGGTTCGAGTTCTACACGTGCAAACTGTGGAGCCTGTCGAGCTGGTCGGGCGGTTCGGCCTTCAACAACAACCAGTCCAAGGGAACGGTCGCCAAGGCCTACGACGAGGACAAGTCGACCGTGTGGCAGCACAAGGCGAAGGGCTCCGGCACGGTGAACGTCGCCTCGTGGGAGTACTTCCGACCCTGCTGAGCCCGTGACGCGGCGCAGGGCCTCCCCGCCGAGGCGTTCGAACCGGACGCCTCCTCCGGGGGAGGCCCTGCGCCGTTCCCTTTTCCTCCCCGGTACGGCATAATATTCGTCGATATCTATATATCTGTCCGCCGTCTGGTTGGGGTGGGGCGGACCCAGCCAGAGGAGGTCATGGCATGCAAGCCATGAGAAGCAGGCCGCGCAGGTTGGCGGCCGTCGCGGCCGTGTCCGGCGCGGTCGTCGCGGGAACGATCGCAGTGGTCGCGGCGAGCCCGGCACAGGCCGCAGCGTGCGAGTCGATCGACTACACCGTCGTCAGCTCGTGGGGCGGCGGCCACCAGGCCACTGTCTCGCTCACCGCCGGAAGCGAGGACGTGAACGGCTGGACCGTCGCGTTCGACCTGCCGTCCGGCGCCGCGGTCCAGAGCGCCTGGAACGTCGACTGGAGCCAGTCCGGCGCCACGTTCACCGGCGAGGACGTCGGCTGGAACGCCGCCGTCGCCTCCAGGCAGTCGCGAGAGCTGTTCGGCCTCATCGTCTCCGGCCCCGCCGCCTCGCCCGCGTCGTTCTCGCTCAACGGCGTCGAATGCGGCGTCATCATCGATCCGACCGAGGATCCGACGGACGACCCCACGGACGACCCCACGGACGACCCCACGGACGACCCCACGGACGACCCGACCACCGACCCGGGCGAGTGCCCGGCCGGGGCCGTCTGCGACGGCTTCGAGGACCAGGCGGGCACCGTGCCCGGCGGCGAGTGGACCGTCGGCGCGTCCGACTGCACCGGCACCGGGACGGCCACAGTGGACCGCTCGGTCGCCAACTCGGGCGACGCCTCGATCCGCATCGACGGCGGCGCGACCTACTGCAACCACATGTTCGTCGGGCGCGACCTGCCGGCCGACGCGGAGTGGTTCCGCGTCTACATGCGGCACAGCACGCCGCAGCCGGCGCAGCACACCACGATGATCGCCATGCAGGACCGCAACGACGCGAACACCGACCTGCGCCTGGGCGGCCAGAACAGCGCGCTGCAGTGGAACCGCGAGTCCGACGACGCGACCCTCCCGGCCCAGAGCCCGGCGGGCGTCGCGCTGAGCGAGCCGCTGCCGGTCGGCGAGTGGACGTGCGTCGAGTTCCAGATCGCGGGCGGCTTCCTGAACACCTGGACCAACGGCTCCCTCGTGGAGGGCCTGGTCGTGGACGGGGTCGCGACCCACGACGTGGACGCGCAGTGGCTCTCGAAGGCGGGCTGGAACCCGGACCTGGCCGACCTTCGCCTCGGCTGGGAGAGCTACGGCAACGACGCCGACACCCTCTGGTACGACGACGTGGCCTTCGGCCCGGAGAGGATCGGCTGCTGACGGTGTAGGGCCCGGCCCTCCTGATCGAGGGCCGGGCGTGACCGAGACGGTCGACACCCTCGCCCGTCCCGGTCCCATTCACGAGCCGAGGCGGGAGCACCAATGCCCGTTTCGACCCGATCGGCGAGTTCCCGAATCATGCCGGAGTATGCGTCGGCAACGGGCGGGCCGCAGGGCCTCCCGCCGAATCCGCTGCACCACAGCGGTTCCGATGGCGAGAGGCCCTGCTCACATGACCCGGGATCGCCGAGGCCTCAGCTTCATGGACGCGAAGACCGGAGCGCGGAGGCGCCCGTGTCCAGCGGGTTCCGCCCGATCCGGAAGTCTATCGGAACAAACAATTCCGTTCTGATATACTCGAACGGCACCGATCCCCACCGAGGAAGCGAGTCGCCATGAACGCCAAGCCCACCCCGATCCCCGACGGCTACGGCACCGTCACGCCGTGGATCGCAGGCAAGGACACCGCCCGCCTGATCGACTTCCTCAAGGAGGCGTTCGGCGGCGAAGAGCTCGGCCGCGTCGAAGGCGCCGAGCCCGGCTCGATCGGGCACGCCGAGGTCCGCATCGGCACCTCGATCGTGATGATGTTCGACTCGCCGTTCAAAGTGGACACGCCGGCGATGATGCGCCTGTGGGTCGAGGACATCGACGCGGCCCTCGCGCGGGCGGTCGACGCCGGCGCGTCCCTCGTCACCCCCGCCACCGACGTGCAGGCCTGGGGCGACCGCGTCGCCCGCGTGCGCGACCCGCTCGGCCACCTGTGGTGGCTCCAGGAGCACGTCGAGGAGCCGAGCCTGGAGGAGATGAGCCGGCGCATGGCCGAGCCGAAATACCAGAGGGCCATGGAGCAGACCCAGGTCATGGACGCCCCCGGCCTGATCTGATCAGTCGCCGTCGAGTTCGGTCCGCTGGCGCACGACGCGCAGATCGTCGCCGTCCCATGCCATCTCGTAGAACTTTCCGCGCGCCCCGGTGAACGGCCGGTGCAGCACGAGCATCAGGTCGCCCTCGAAGGTCGTGAAGAGCATCCCGTGCCCGGAGTCGCCGCGCACGAGCGGTTCGCGCTGCTCCCAGGGACCTTCGAGGCGGCCCGAGCGCGAGACCGCCCAGGTCTGCACGTAGTCGCCGTCGATCCCGCCCTCCGTGAGGCGGTTCTTCTCGTAGGTCGACCACAGGCAGACCAGCGCCCCGCCGGGCGCGCGGTGGAGCTGGGGCCCGTCGGTCACGTACGGCGCGATCTGGTTCGGGACCCCGGCCGGGATCTCGCGGGTGAGCCAGGGCGCGTCAGAACCCTTGAACAGCATGACCGCCTCGCCCGCGACCGCGTCCAGCCCGTCGGACAGCGGGAACGCCTCGACGGTCCCGTCGATGCGCTGCAGCCACTCGTTCGCGTAGACCATCCACGGCCGCCCGTCCTCGTCGGCGAACAGCGTCCCGTCGAGCGTCATCAGCCCGGCCGGGAGGATCGGCGCCTCGGGCTTGAGCATCCGGAACGGGCCCGTGAGCGAGTCGGCGACCGCGACGATCGTGGAGCGCCGGTGGTTCGCG
This sequence comes from Glycomyces harbinensis, assembly GCF_900101745.1. Taxonomy (GTDB): domain Bacteria; phylum Actinomycetota; class Actinomycetes; order Mycobacteriales; family Micromonosporaceae; genus Glycomyces; species Glycomyces harbinensis. Next base: position 72,083 of record NZ_FNAD01000018.1, read on the forward strand.
ACCGGGAACGGGGTCCCGTACGCGCCCGGCGTCGGCACCGGCAGCGGCGCCTGTGCGTCGTGCAGCGTGGTGAACAGGTACCAGCGGCCGTTCCAGCGGTGGACCTCGGGCGCCCACGCGCCCTGGACCGCCCACGGCGAGTCCTCTTCCTCCACCAGGAAGACCGGCACCGGCTCGGCCCACTCGAGGAGGTTCGGCGACCGGTAGACCATCGTGCCGACCCCGCCCGAGGCGACCGGCCCGGTCGACTCGGCGGTGAACCCCTGGTTCGCGGTGTACAGGTGGTACAGCCCGGTCTCGGCGTCGGCGACCACGTACGGGTCGTGCAGCGGCATCTCGGGGAGGCGCAGCGGGAACGCGGACGGCATCGGCTCGCTCATGATGCAAACGCTATCAAAGCCCGGGAGCGGCCCTAGTCGGCCGCGAGCGCCCGCAGCAGCGCCTCGGTCGCCGCGTCGACCGGGTAGTACGACTCGATGGAGATCTCCTCCAGCGTGATGTCCTGCGGTGTACCGAAAGTGGTCACGGTCGAGAACAGCTTCAGTTCGCGCTCCCCGTGCCTGACGACCATCGGCGTGGTGATCTCGTCCTCGATCGAGGCGCCGCCGTCGCCGGCGTGGGGCGCGAGGTACTCCTCGTACAGCGCGGCGAGTTCGGGATCGCGCGTCCGCTCCAACTGCCGCGACAGCCTGGCGCGCAGCACCGCCCGCACCTGGGCGAGGTTGACGATCCTCGAGCCGAGACCGTCCGGGTGCAGTCCCAGCCGCAGCATGTTGACCGGCGGCCGCAGCAGCGCCGGGTCGACGCCCGGCAGGAACCGCTCCAACGTGCGGTTCATCATGACGATGTTCCAGCGCCGGTCGATCACGACCGCCGGGTACGGCTCGTGCGCGCGCAGCACGGCCGCGACCGCCCCGTGCGCCGCCGCGAGGCCTTCCCCGTCGAGCGCCCGTTCGCGGTAGCGGGGCGCGTGCCCGGCGGCGAGCAGCAGCCGGTTGCGTTCGCGCAGCGGCACGTCGAGCCGTTCGGCCAAGCGCAGCACCATGGCCGCGCTCGGCCTCGACTTCCCGGTCTCGACCAGGCTGACGTGCCGCGCCGAGACGTCGGCGGCGATCGCCAGGTCGAGCTGGCTCATCCGCCGCCGCGTCCGCCATGCCCGCAGCTGCTCGCCCACCGTCGTCACGGCATGAGGCTATGGGGGACCGGCGCGGCGGCGTCCTCGGGGATCGGCTGGAAGACCTCCACGTGCTCGGCGATGCGGTCGCCCTCGAAGCGCCAGACGTCGGCCGCGGCGATCCAGTGCCCGGCCCACGGCAGCCAGCGCCGCGACAGCATCGTCACGTGGTCGCCGTCCTCCAGCAGCAGCCGGATCTCGATCTTCATGTCCGCCGCCGGAATCCGGCGCACCGCCTCGAGCCATTCGTCCTTACCGGACGCGACGATGCCCGGTCCGCGGTCGGTGAAGTCGTCCTTGAGGTACGGCTCGAGGGCGTCGGTGCCGCCGCTCCCGAACAGTTCGGCGAGCGCGGTCCTGATGATCTGCTTCTTGTCGGTGGTCATGCGGACGAGTGTCGCCCCGAGACGCGCCGGTGTCGATGACATCGCATTTCATGAAGCCGGTGCGCGATGACATCGCCGCAGTTCAGGGCCTTGAGAATACTTCGGTGACGACGGCTACGGCCGCCAGAGGGCGGCCTCGATCGGGCTCAGGCGCTCGGCGAAGCGGCCGGTCGGCGAGGCCTTCCCCAACAGCGCGCGCAGGTCGGCGGCGAACTCGTCCAGTCGATCGCCGAACAGGTGCGGCGCCGCGTACGACAGCGAGAACACGGCGGACACGATCGCCTCGGCCGAACGCTCGACCACCGACCCGGTGTCCACGGTGATGCGCACCGGACCGCGGTAGCCCGCTTCCCGCATGACGGCCTCTTCGCCGCCGGCGGTGCCGCCCGCCAGGAAGCCCTGCCCGGCGCGGCGCACCGGCCCCAGGTAGGCGGCGACGAGCGCGTCCACGTCCTCCCACGGCGGCCTCGGGAGCGGCAGCGTCTCGTCCACGATCCAGCCGCGGTGCGTGCTGGCGCTGACGTGGACCCACACCCCGCCGGGCTCGAGCATGTCGCGGACCTTCTGCGCCACAAGCGAACGGTCCATCCAGTGGAAGGACTGCGCGAACACCGCCGTCCGGAACGAGCCGAGGCCGGCCGGCAGCTCCTCGGCGCGCAGGTGCCGCCACGTCACGTTCGAGACGCCGGCGGCCTCGGCGCGGCGCCTCGCCTCCGCGAGCATGTCGGCGTCGGCGTCCACGCCGACCGCTTCGGCGAACCGGGGCGCCAGCGACAGCGTCAGCGAACCGGGCCCGCAGCCGACGTCCAGGAGCCTGCCGGTGCCGTCGAGCCCGAGTTCGGCGCCGATCGCCTCGGCGACCTCGGCCGGGTACGCCATGCGCCCGTCCGCGTAATGGGCCGCGCTGCCGGAGAAGAGCGTCGGGTCCCATTCCCAGTCGGTCATCGGAGCGCGATCTGGTCGACGACCTCGGCGAGGCTCTCGCCGCGGTAGTCGAAGCCGTCGTCCTCGGTCGGCGCGTCCCCTACGGGCCGTTGGACGAAGGCGGTGCGGAACCCGGCCGCCTGCGCGCCCCGCAGGTCCCACGCGTGTGCGGCGACCATGAGGATGCGCTCGGGCCCGACCCCGGCCAGGTCGAACGCGAGGCGGTAGACCTCGGGCGCGGGCTTGTAGCTGCGCGCCTCCTCGGCCGACAGCAGGTAGTGCCACCGCAGACCCGCGTAGGCGCTCAGGCGGATCAGGGTCTCGCGGCTCGCGTTGGACAGGCCGACCACGGGGAAGTGCTGCGACAGTCGCGCGAGCGAGTCGACGGTGTCCAGCCAGGGGGCGAGCCGCCGCTGCGAGGTCGCGAGCCGCTCGATCGCGTCCTCGCCGTCGAAGCCGCCCTCGGCGGCCACGATCTGCGCCGCCTCGTGGTTCAGGATGTCGCCGTTGACGAAGGGCCGGAGGCCGTCGACGATCTTCTGCTGCTCCGTCTCGACGTGGTCGAACCACCGGTCCACGAGCCGGTCGGCGTCGCTGCCGTCCGGAGCCGCTTCGCCGATCGCCTCGCGGACGCCGCCGGGTTCGTCGACGAGGGTCCCGAGGATGTCGAACACTACGAGGTCGATGTCGGTGTGCGCCGTCATGGTGCTCCGCCTTCCCAGCCGGTCGGTGATCCGCTTGCGTGGGGGTGCCCGCGGGAGGCAGTCTACCGCCGCGCGTGGGGGAGTCGGCCGACATTCGGTCGACCGCACCGGGACGCGGGGGACGCGCTGCCGCGTCCCCCGCGTCCCGATCGGTGGGCGTTCCCGGTGAACGTCCTTGCGCCCGTTCAGCGACCCGACAGTGCGGGCTCGGTCGCCGACTCGTCGGCGGACTCGACGTCGCGGCGCCGGAACAGCCTGCTCGGCCACCACATCCACCGGCCCACGTCCAACGTCAACGCGGTGACCAGGACCGAGCGGACGATCAGCGTGTCGAGCAGGACGCCGAACGCGACCGCGAACCCGAGCTGTGCGGCGAACACCAGCGGCAGCGACGCCATCGCCGCGAACGTCCCGGCGAGCACCAGCCCGGCCGAGGTGATCACGCCGCCGGTGGCGGACAGACCGGTCAGTGCGCCGCGCCTCGTGCCGTGCAGCACCGCGTCCTCCCGCACCCGCGTCACCAGGAAGATGTTGTAGTCGACCCCAAGGGCCACAAGGAACACGAAGACCAGCAGCGGGAACGACGCCTCCGCCCCGGCGAACCCGAACACCTCGTTGAACACGAGGCTGCTCACGCCCAGGGCCGCGCCGAACGACAGCACGACCGTCGCCATGAGCAGCAGCGGCGCCACGACCGCCCGCAGCAGCAACGCGAGGATCAGGAACACCATGACCAGCACGATCGGAATGATGACCTGCGAGTCCCGCGTCGCGGCGTCCCGCGTGTCGACCATGATCGCCGTGTTCCCGCCGATCAGGGCGCCGTCCCCGTGCACGGCCTCCCGCGCCGCCTCCACGGTCCCCATCGCGGCCTTGCTGCTCGGAGGGTCGTCCAGCTCCGCGAACATCAAGGCGTCGCCGTCGACGACGACCGGCTCCGAGACCTCCGCGACACCGTCCACATCGGCTAGATCCGCCCGTACCTCCTGTGCCGCATCGGCCTCGGCGATCACGTACAGCGGGTCGCCGGCCCCGGCCGGGAAGTGCTCGGCCTGGATGTCCTGGCCCACCGCCATCTGCGGCTCGTCGGTGAACTGGTCCCGGTTCGCGAGCCCGTCCGCCTTCAACCCGATCAGTCCGAGCGCCATGGCGCCCAGCACGACCGACGTCCCGATCCATACCGCGCGGGGCCGGCGCGCGACCGCGTCGCCCACCCGGGCCCACACGCCGCCCTTCGCCGAACCGGCCGTCCCGTACGCCGGCTTCATCGGCCAGAAGATCCAGCGCCCGCACACGACCAGCAGCGAGGGCATGAGCGTGGTCATCGCCAGCAGCCCCACGATGATGCCGACCGCGCAGGCGGGGCCGAGCCCCTGCGTGGACTTGAGGGTCGCCAGCATCAGCAGCATGAGGCTGACCGCGACAGTGGCGGCGCTGGCGATGATCGCGGGGGAGGAGCGGTGCAGCGCTTCGGCCATCGCCTCGTGCCGGTCCTCGTGGCGCCGCAGCTCCTCGCGGTACCGCGAGATCAGCAGCAGCGCGTAGTCGGTCGCGGCGCCGAACACGAGCACGGTCAGGATGAAGCTGGTCTGGGTGTTGACCACGAGCCCGAAGTCCTTGGCCAGCAGGTAGATCAGGGCCTGGGACCCGATCAGCGCCCCGCCGGCGGTGACGAGCGGCAGCAGCGGCAGGAGCGGGCTGCGGTAGGTGAGCAGCAGGATCAGGACCACCACGGCCGCGGTGATCACCGTCAGGTCGCCGCCGGTGCGGAACGCCTTGATCGAGTCGGAGGCGTACCCGCTCGGCCCGGTCACGTAGAACGCCATGCCGTCCGCGTCACGCTCGCCGACCTCGGTCATCGCGTCGACCACTTCGCCGAACCCGGCCCAGCCCTCCCCGGTGTTGTGCACCTGGACGATGGTCTGGATCGCCTCGCCGTCCTCGGACACCACCGGTCCCTGCGGCGTCCCCTCGACGTCGTCGATCGCCGCGAACGCGGCCGCGTCGGCCCGCGCCTCGGCGACGTCGGCGTCGGTCACGCCGCCGGGCCGGTGGTAGATCACGATCGCGGGCAGCGCGTCGGAGGACTGGAACCCGCCGACCCGCTCGACCACCTCGGTCGATTCCGAGTCGCCGGGCAGCCAGGCCGAATTGTCGTTGTCCTCGACGTCGCCGAGCCTGCCCGCCAGCATGAACGCCGGCACGAGCAGCGCGAGCCAGACGGCGACGATCACCCATTTCGCCACCCTGCCGCTGGGCAGGGCCACAATCCTTCGGAACACGGGAAGTCCTCAACATTCGGTGGTGGTGTGCGGTCTCTCGCGAACCCGACGAGACAGCCCCGCGAAATGTCAGGTCCCGCCGCCGATCTCACAGTCCGCGATCCGCGACCCGAAGTCGCGACCTGGACGCCGCGATCGGCGGGCTCCTAAACTGGCGGAACCGAACCCGCTCGAAGCGAAGGACGGAGCGCCATGACGGCACCAGGCGAATGCGAACGCGTCGAAGTGATGCGCGGCGGCCACAAGCCGGGGGAGCCCGACCTGTTCGGCCCGCTCCCGGGCGTGCGCGTCGGCGACGCGGTCATGTACGAGTTCGAACTGCCCGAATGGATCGAGCCCTGGCCCGGCCTCTCCCGCCTCGAGCGCACCTTCGTGCTCCTCGACCTCGGGATCAGCATGGCCAACCCGTGCTGGCAGCGCGCGGAGTTCCCCGAGGGCAACGTCGCCGAGAACCCGGTGACCGAGCGCCACTCCTGGTACGTCGACCTCATCACCGTCGAGCGCGAAGGCGACCGGTACGTCTTCCGCGACCTCTTCGTGGACGTCAGAGTCCCCACGGACGACGAGCGCCACTACCGGCTCCTGGACCTCGACGACCTCGCCGACGCCGTCGAGAACGAGGCGATCACGGTCGAGCAGGCCGTGAGCGGCCTGCGCCGCTGGCAGCGGTTCCTCGACCGGCACCTGCACGACGGCGGCTACCCGAGCGCCAAGTGGGGCGACTTCCCGCCCGCGGTCTTCGACCCGCTGCGCGCCCTCGACGCCCCGCTCGCCCCGCCGGTGCTCTGGGAGGGCTGAGCCGGCGCCGAAACGGCTTGCGCGGCTACCGTCGAGGTGCGAGGCTCCCGGCATGCAGATGCACCACGACCAGCTGGACGTGCCCCTCGCCGTCGTGCGCGAACTGGTCGACGCGCAGTTCCCCGAGTGGCGGCGCCTGCCGATCGCGCCCGTCGCGTCGCAGGGGACCGTGAACGCGATCTTCCGCGTCGGCGACCGGTACGCCGCGCGGTTCCCACTGCAGCCCAAGGACATCGCCGACGCCCGGATCTGGCTCGAATCGGAGGCCGAAGCCGCACGGGAACTCCTGGGCCGCAGCCGGTTCCCGACCCCCGAACCGATCGGCATCGGCGAACCGGGCGCGGGCTACCCGCTGCCGTGGTCCGTGCAGACCTGGATCCCCGGCGACATCGCCGCCGACCACGACCCGGGCGACTCGCCCGGGTTCGCCCTCGACCTGGCCGAGTTCATCGGGTCGGTCCGCGCGATCCCCACGCGCGGAGGGGTTTTCGGCGGCAGAGGGCGCGGCGGCGACCTGGGCGCCCACGAGGCGTGGATGTCGACCTGCTTCGCGGAGAGCGGGGAGCTGTTCGACGTGCCCCGCCTGCGACGCCTCTGGGCCGGACTGCGCGACCTGCCGCACGACGGGACGGCCGACGTGATGAACCACGGCGACCTCATCCCCGGCAACGTGCTCGTGAAGGAGGGCCGCCTGGCCGGGGTCCTGGACGTCGGCGGCCTCGGCCCGGCCGATCCCGCGCTGGACCTGGTGTCGGCCTGGCACCTGCTCGAGGCCGCACCGCGTGCCGTGCTCCGCGAGGCACTGGGCTGCGGCGACCTCGAATGGGAACGCGGCAAGGCCTGGGCGTTCCAGCAGGCGATGGGCGCGGCCTGGTACTACGTCGAGACCAATCCGCCGATGAGCCTCATGGGGCGGCGCACGATCCGCCGCATCCTGGCCGACTCCTGAACGCCGCGCCGGGCGCCTCGGTCATAAGCGGTGTGCGGTCTCGCCTGCCGTTCAAGGAGCCGCGGAGCCCTTGGCGCGCAATGCCCCTGCCACGGGCCCCCGTTGCCGTGCGGTTCTCACTAGGCTGGGTCGATGAAGGGTTTCGACAGTGAGATTGAGAAGGCCGTCGACCGGGCCGGGAAAGCCGCCGGTTGGATGTTCGCGCTCGGGGTGTTGACGCTGATCCTGGGCGGCGTCGGGAGTTTCAGGGACGAGGGCGGGGCCGTCTGGCTCGCACTCCCCGGCGCGGGACTGCTGTTCGGGATGGGCGTGGTGATCAACCTGCTCGCCATGCATCTCATGGAGACGTGGCGGCAGGGACGTCGACCCAGCGAGGAGGCCCCGGGGGAGTGAGCACCGGGATCGGACCCGCGGCGCCTGCCGCATCATTCGGGGGTTCCCGGACCGCCTCCGATTGAGCGGACCGGGGCACCTCTCCGGCCGCGGGCCGAAAAGGCGGGAACCCGATCGAATGGACTCTCCCGATCGGACCCGGTGGGTCAGGCCCGGCTGCTGGAGGCCTTTCGGCGGATGAATCCGAATATCACGGTTCCGACGAACAGCACAACGCCGATGATGGCCAGCCAGAGCAGGCCTTCAAGAGCGAACCCGACTATCGCGAGTATCGCCCAGGCTACGAGCAGAATCAAAATGACGGTCAACATACTTCAATCGTACGCCTTGTTTCCTGCTTGACATGCGATTACGCAGAGGAAACTCGTTTCCGCAATTGATGATTCTCTATGTTAATCAGGATGTCGGATGAATCTGACAGACTCGCGGAGTCTCGTCATTGTCGTCACGATGATCAGCAGCGAAGGGGAATCATATGAGCCGGCTTCTCAGGGTCCAGAACTTCACCGTCTCGCTGGACGGATTCGGAGCAGGCGAGGGTCAGGCCCTCGAGCGGCCGTTCGGTCACGCCGACCCTCGGGAACTGATGTCCTGGGCCGGTGCCACGGCGAGCTGGCCCAACCGCACCGATTCCGGTGGGAGCCGCGGACTCGACGACTACTTCGCGCGCGACTTCGCCAACAACATCGGCGCGGAGATCATGGGCCGCAACAAGTTCAGCCCCCAGCGCGGCCCCTGGGAAAACCACGACTGGCAGGGCTGGTGGGGCGAGGAGCCGCCCTTCCACACCCCCGTGTTCGTCATGACCCACCACCTGCGTCCCTCGTTCACGCTGTCGGACACCACATTCCACTTCACCGACGGCGACCCGGCCGCGGTCCTCGAACAGGCGCGAGAGGCGGCGCAGGGCAAGGACGTCCGGCTCGGCGGCGGCGCCACCACGATCCGGGAATTCCTCGACGCCGACCTGGTCGACACCATGCACGTGGCCGTCTCGCCGGTCGAACTCGGCTCCGGGGTCCGGCTCTGGGATTCACCCGACGAACTGCGCGACCGGTTCCACCTCGAGATCGTGCCCAGCCCGAGCGGCGTGACGCACCACCTGTTCTGGCGAAAGTGACCCGAATCGATTGGGGGGTAGGTGGGACCGGCCGGTCCCACCGATCGGCCGGCCCCGTGGGAGAGCTTAAGGTTCCGGACATTCCGGACGCTGGATCAACACGCGGGCGCTTTCCGCGTTCCGGTCGCACCACCGGGCTCCTTCGCCCCCGACCGTGCGTGGAAATCGGTTGCACCTCACTGCCGCACCCGGTTGAATACGCGGTGTGGAACCCGCACAGGTAGCTCGAGAACTCGGCCTCGGACCGTTGCTTGGACCGGTGTCCGTGCTCAAAGCCGATGAGCCGTACCCGGTCTGGAAGCTCACCACCGATTCGGGCACCTGGGTGGTGAAGGTCGACAAGCCCTGGGGCGATTACGTTCACGGCCTCGCCGATCAGTCCGGGCAACTGGAGGCCGCAGCCTGGCGGGCCGGGGTCTCCATGGCCGAACCGCATCTGGTCGATCCCGACTCCGACCTCGTCTGGCGCCCGATCGGCGACGACCTCCTGGCCAGGGCCACGAGATTCGTCGAGGGCGCGCATCCGGCGCTCCCGGCCGACCCGTCGCTGGCGCGGTGGGCGGGCGGAACCATCGCGGCGCTCGAACGGCTCGCGATACCCGCCGACCTCAAGGGCGACTTCGACTTCACCGTCCACTCCATGACCGACTGGGACGAATGGCTCGACCAGGGCGTGGACCTCGGCGTCATCGACGGCCCCGCCGCGCGGACGCTCAAGGACTGCGCCGAGCGGACCTACGAACTGCTCGACGCGGTCATTGCCGCGCCGCCGGTCAAACTGACCATGCACCGCGACTTCTCCTCGGACAACATCATGGTCACCGCCGAGGGTCCGGTCCTGCTGGACTTCGACAGCGCCGGCCCGCAGGCTCCCTGGTGGGAGCTGGTGTCCGTCGCGTTCTCCTTGGCCGGACCCGCACTCGGCGTCGTGCCGCCCGAGCGGGCGAGCGTCGAAGCCTGCGTCGAGGGCTACCTTGCGGCGGGCGGGCGGCTCGGGCCGACCGACGAGTCCGCGTTCGTCGGCACGCTAGCCGGCCGCCTCTCGAGCACGGCCTACGAACTGTGGCGAGCCTGCGGCCACCGCGGCGGCAGCGCCGAACTGCAAGCGCAGTTCGGCGGCCTGCTCAGAGCCTCGATCCCGGCACTGCACCACCAACTCGACGCGACCGCCGAATGGGCGTCCTGGCTGCGAGGCCGACCGTCCGGCTTACCGCGGCGCGGACCGGTGCCGCCGCAGCATCACCAGCTGAAACGTCGCGATCGCCAAGCCGGCGGCCAGCGCGACGCCTCCCTTGACCACCGACCAGTGCCAGCCGTAATCGGCCGTATAAGCCGTCGGGCGCTCGGCCTCGACATCGAGCCGCACGTCTTCGATTGCCTCCGGCATCGGGTCGGAACGCTCGATGCGCTCGCCCTTCAACTCCACGTCCTGCTCGGTGACCGTGCCGTCGGCGCCGGTGAACTCGCCGATCAGCGCGCAGTCCTCCTCGCAGGCGTCCCTGGAGGCGGGAGTGAACGTCCCGACCGGGCCCTCCTCCAGCGTGCGGCGGCCGTCCACGCCCTCGGCGATCAGTGAGAAGCCGATGCCGAACGTCAGCAGCAGGACGAACGCGAACAGGACCCACATGAACACTCGGCCTGCGGTGCTCATCGGCTTCGGTGGCTGCTTGGACATCATGATGCGGGGAACTGTACTGGGCGCGGGCCAGCAAGGCGACATCGAAACGTTCGGGGCCCGCGAGACCAGGGAGGTGCATGTGACTCCCGATGGTGTAGACACGAGCGCATGGCTCTCCCCGCTGACATCATCGCCCCGGAACTGATCGAGGTCGCGCCGGGGCACCGGCTCGCGGTGCGGCGGCGCGGCGCGGGCGGCGTGCCGCTCCTGCTCGTCCACGGGTTCCCGTGCACCAGCCGGATCTGGTCCCACAACATCACCGCGCTGGCCGAGGCCGGATTCGACGTGGTCGCGCCCGACCTGCGCGGTTACGGCGATTCCGATTTCGCACCCGACGACTACTACGACTTCAACGCGTTCAACACCGACCTGATCGGCCTGCTCGACGTGCTCGGCTGGGACCGCGCCGTCGTGGCCGGGCACGACCTGGGCGCGATGATCACCATCGACATGGCGACCCGCCACCCCGGCCGGGTCGACCGCGTCGTGATCCTCGACGACTCGATGCCCGACCTGGACGCGGCCTTCGCGGAGGCGGGCATCCCGCCGAGCCGGCCCAAGCCCGCGGTCTACGACTACCAAGGGCGCCAAGGCCGTCACGCCGACGCGCTGGTCGCCGAGCTGGACACGCCCGAGCGGCGCCGGCGGTACGTGGGGGAGTTCTACGGCCACCGCATGTGGTGCCCGCCGGACGCCTTCGACGAGGGCGACCTCGCGTACCTGACCGAGCCCTACGGGGACGCGGCCCGGCTGCGGGCCTCCTTCGCCGACTACGAGGTCGTCATGGGCACCCGCGCGCTGTCGGCCCCGGAGATGATCGACCGCCCGGTCCCGCACCGGACCCTGATCCTGATCGGCGCCGACCAGGTGACCCTGGGGGAGCGCATCGAGGAGCGCTGTGCGATCGCGTTCCCGAACGCGGTGGGCCCGTACTGGATCAAGGGAGCCGGACACTTCATGCCCTGGGAGCGGCCCGAAGTGGTCAACCGGGCGATCCGGTCCTACTGCGGCGACCTCCTGGGGCACTGACTGCGGGTCGACTTCGCTTGCCGCCGCAGCATTCAGGGACCGGGAGGGGTCCCGGACGAATCCGGATACTTTCGGGATCAGGAAGGCCAAACGGCCTAACCCTCACATCCACCCCGAAAGGATCACAGTGGACAAGAAGAGGAAGCGCCTGATCCGCCTCGGCGCGGGCGTCGCCGCGGGCCTCGGTGCCGCCGCGATCGCCTGGACCGGCTTCGCGGCCAACGCGGAAGAACCGTCCACCGACGGCGACTTCGAGGTCAAGATCATCGGCGGCGAGCCCGCCGAAGAGGGTCAGTACCCCTGGCTCGTCGCCCTCGGCACGGCTGGAGAGGGCACCCCCTGGGAGCGCCAGCGCTGCGGCGCCTCGGTCATCACCGAGAACATCGTGCTGACCGCCGCGCACTGCGTCGAGACCGTCACCGATCCCGAAGACCTCGTGGTCTTCTCCGGCTCGGTCGACCTCGAGTCGGCCGACCTCGTCGAGACCTCCGTGGCCGACCTCCACATCGCCCACGACTACGACGACCCGGTCGACTACGCGAACGACTGGGCGCTGCTGCTGCTCGACGAGCCCATCGACGCGGAGCCGATCGCGATCGGCACCGAGCCGACCGAGTTCGACGTCCTCGAGGTCGCCGGCTGGGGCGAGACCGGTTCGGGCTACCCCACGGTCGCCCGATGGGTCGAGGTGCCGTTCATCGACGACGAGGCCTGCGCCGACGCGTACCCGGGCGAGACCGACGCGGCCACGATGCTGTGCGCGGGCGACCTGGAGAACGGCGGGATCGACTCGTGCCAGGGCGACTCGGGCGGTCCGATCATGGCCCCCGGTGACGACGGCGAACTGATCCTCGCCGGCATCGTCAGCTGGGGCTACGGCTGCGCCGAGCCCGGGCAGCCGGGCGTGTACGCCGAGGTGGCCGACTTCAACAGCGCGATCGACGACGTCATCGAGGACTGGGAGTAGGCTCGCCTGCTCGATCACCCCGCGGCCGGGAGGGTTCGCCCTCCCGGCCGCACGAGGGTCGACCGGCCCCGGACGAGCAAGGGCGCCCGGGGCCGGTCGGCGCACGCCGCGCAGCAGGAGGCGCATCGGGGAGCCGATGCGGTGCACCCGCAGGCGCATCGGGAGCGAGGAGTCGCAACCGTGCGAGCGCGCACTCTCGCGGCCTCCGGGCGCGACCGGTTCGACCGTCCGGCACCGGCCCGCACCCGGGCCCGGCAGAATGGGGCCGAGCCCGAGAGAGGACCCGCGCCATGCCGCCCAGCACTCCGCCCGCATCCGGCGAGACCGCGATCGCCGACCGCTTCGGCGTCTTCGACTGGGTGGCGCTGGCACTCGCGCTGGCCCTGCTCGCCTGGGCGCCCTTCCTGATCGCCGACGTCGCGGGCGAGACCGTCGAATACCGCCGGGGCGTCCTGGACCGGGAGTCGCCGGGCTGGATCGCCGGGCCGGTCGTCATCGTGCTCGGCCTCGTCTGGCCCGCCCTGCGGCTGATCCCGCTGGCGCGGCGCATGACGGCGGTCCGGATCGACGCCGAGCGCATCAGGCTCTACGCCGAATTCCCCACCGGAGGCAACTTCCGCTCGCACCCCGCCGCCCGCGTCGACGCCCTTTGGTCTGATGTGGACCGTCTCGTGCTGTGGCGCCTGCGCGTCAAGCGGTTCGGGTTCATCCCCGGCTGGCGGCCCCAGCTCGGCGTCGTCACGACCGCCGACCAGTACGGCGTCTCCCAGAAGGAGCCCTCGCGGCGCCAGCGCCTCAGCGAGGACGTGCGGCGCGACGGCGTGCCGGTTCGCCTGGGCCACATGATGAAGGCCCGCAGCGTCAAGCTCTCCGCGAGCCGCGCCGAGGACGTGGCCGCGGCGGTGCGGCGCGTGGCTCCGCGCGTCGCGCTCGTGGACGAGCGCAAGGCCGGCACCTCGCCGAATATCGAACCGCCGCGCCTCAGCTCTTAGCGAGCGCTTCTCGGCGGATCCACTGGAGCAGCGTCGGATTGTCGGCGGTGGTGATGACACTGACGGTGGCGCGCATGAAGCGGTCGCCGTCGAGCAGGGACAGCATGCTCGCGGCCAGATCCGCTCGGGCGGTGAACCTGCCGTCGGCGTGGCCTTCGACCACGGTGTAATCGGTGACCGACGGCAGCCCGTAGAGCCCGCTCGGCCGCACGATCGTCCAGTCCAGGTCGCTGTCGCGGAGCACCGATTCCATGCGCCGCATGTCGTCGTACAGCGTCTTGCCCAGGATTCGGGTGACGTACGGCAGTAGGAGCCGGTTGAAGAAGAACCCGCCGTCGGAGAACGCCTGCGGCTCGACCCCGCTCGAACTGACCACCGCGACCCGGCGGACCCCGTGCCGATCCATCGCGGCCACGATGTTGGCCGCCCCCTTCGAGTAGGTGCTGATCGGCTCCTTCCCGGCGGGCACCCCGAGCGCCGACAACACCGCGTCCTGGCCTGCCACGACGGCGTCGACGGCCGGCGGATCGAGCACGTCGGCGCCGGCCACCTTCAGCCGGTCGTGATGCAGCGGAAACGAATCCGGTTGCCGGGTGACCGCTGTGACCTGATGTCCGGCATCGAGCGCCTGACCGGTCAGCAGGCGGCCGGTGGGTCCGTTGGCGCCGAAGACTGCGATGCGCATGGTGTCCGTCCTTAGGGTCGAGTCCGTCTCACCCGTGACGAACCGACCCGGCCATATGTGACCGGGGGCGGACAGCGCCTCGCTATCGCTTCCAGGCGTCCATGATCGCGAACATCTGCGCGGTCTTCGCCGGGTCGCGCTCGACCAGGTCGCCGTGCTCGGAGTCGATGAACGCGGCGTCCACCGCGGCGAGCACGTCGCCTTCGAGTTTCAGCCCGGCGCCGGCGACGTTGTCGCGGATCTGCTCGGGCCTGGACGCGCCCATCACCGCCGAGGCCACCGTCGGCCGGCCCAGCACCCACGCCAAGGCGAGCTGCGCCACGGACGCCCCCAGCTCCTTCGCGATCGGGTCCAGGCGCGCCACCGCGCCGAGCACCGCGTCGGACATGTAGCGGCCGACGAACCGCTCGCTCTCCTTTCCGGCGGCCCGGCTCGTCTCGGGCGGGGCCTGGCCCGGCAGGTACTTGCCGGTGAGCACGCCCTGCGCCAGCGGCGAGAACACGATCTGGCTCAGGCCCGACTCCAGACACTGCGGGACCACCCGCTCCTCCACGACCCGCCACAGCAGGCTGTACTGCGGCTGGTTCGAGACCAGCGGGACGCGCAGCTCGGTCGCCAGCGCGGCGGCCGCGTCGATCTGCGGGGCGGTCCACTCCGAGACCCCCAGGTACCCCACCTTCCCCTGGTGCACCAGGTCCGCGAAGGCGACCATGGTCTCCTCCAGCGGCGTCTCCTCGTCGTACCGGTGCGCCTGGTAGAGGTCGATGTGATCGGTCCCGAGCCGCCGCAGCGAACCCTCGCAGCCCTCCATGATGTGCTTGCGCGACAGGCCCTTGTCATACGGCCCGTCGCCGACGGGCATGCACACCTTCGTGGCCAGCACGACCGATTCGCGCCGCACTCCCGCGAGCGCCTCGCCGAGTGCCCGCTCCCCGGCCCCGAACTCGGGCCTGCCGTAGATGTCGGCCGTGTCGAAGGTCGTGATGCCGACGTCGAGCGCCGCGTGCACGCAGTCCGCCGTCAGCGAAGGATCGGCACCGGGAAGCCAGTTCCCATAGGTGATGACGCTGACCTTGAGACCACTGCCGCCGAGACGCCGATACTCCATTGCGGGACCTCCCCGTCGAAACCGATGAACCCGAGTCACGGTACCCCCCAACGGCTCACCGGCCCGCACGGAAGCGAAACCCCCGTCGGACGCGGCGCATCGGCATGGTGACTTGCGGTTCTCGTTGGCCGATCGAACCTTATCCGCATTGGGTGAATCGGCCGAGTGGGCCATGCCGCCTGGCCGCCCCTGTGTCAAAGCGAGCTGTTCGGTGGATGCGGAACCAGGTCCCGGCGGGGTAGAACTGGTGAATGCTCGAACTGAATCCGTCCCTTTGGGATGAAATCGATCTGCCGATGCTCCACCGCATCGTGGCCTTGTTCGACCGTTCCGGTCCGTTCAACGCCGACTTGCTGGCGCAGCAATTCCGGATCGACCTCGAGCCCCGCGAGATCGCGTTCTCGGCCAAGCGCCTCGCCGACCACGGGTACATCGAGTCGCAGAACCGCGCGGGCGGGTTCCCCCACACCATCACCAGCATCAGCGACAAGGCCCGCCAGACCCTCGCCGGCCGCCCCGCGCCCCGCGCCGACGCCTCGGCCCCGTCGTTCGACGAGCTGATTCCCCAGCTCGACGACCTCATGACGAAGGTGACGTCCGCGTTGCGGGCGAACCCGAGCCACCCTGAGGCGCCGCGCTGGCGCAACCTCGTGGCGGCGGCGACGGACATCAGGGTGGCGCTCTCGGCGTAGGCGGGTCCGCCACGGGTCAGCGGAAGGCCGCGGCGTTCCGCTCCGCCCATGCCGCGAACGTGTGCGGGCTGCGGCCCAGCACCCGTTCCACGTCCGGGCTGATCGCCTGCTCGGCCTCGTTCGGGTCGCCGATCACGTCGAGCGTGCCCGCGACGATCTCGTCCGCCCAGAACTGGACCAGCTGCGCGTGGGCCTGGGCCCGGGTCTGCTCCACGAACTCGACCGGTTCGCCGATCGCGGCCGCGACGGCCTCGGCCTGCTGCCGCGGCGTGACCAGTGCCGGGCCGGTCAGCGTGTACGCCTTCCCCTGGTGCCCGTCCTCGGTGAGCGCGGCCGCGGCCGTCTCGGCGATGTCGAGCGGGTCGATCAGCGGCAGGCCCACGTCGCCGAAGGGCGCGATCAGCTTGCGCTGCTCGCGCACCGGGGCGGCCCCTAGGAGCGCGTTGGAGGCGAAGCCGCCCGGGCGCAGGATCGTCCATTCCAGACCGGACGCGGTCACGGCGTCCTCGTGCCCCGACAACCGCTCGTGCGGTCGGGTCGCGACGCGCTGGGAGGAGAGCAGCACGATCCGGCCGATCCCGGCGGTCTGGGCCGCCTTGACGACCGCGGCGATGTCGAGTTCGTGGTCGTGGGTGATCAGGTACAGCCGGTCGGCTCCCGCGAAGGCCGATTCCAGCGACGCGGGCTCGTACAGGTCGGCCCGGCGGTGACGGGCACCGGCCGGGAATTCGGCCTCGCCCCTCGACACGGCGGTGACGTCTTCGCCCTTGGCGAGGAGGGCGTCGACCAGTGGGCGGCCCGTGTTTCCGGTGGCTCCGGTTACTACGATCATCTTCGGTTTCCTCTCGATGGCGGTGTGAAACCCAAGGTAGGTCCAAGACTTACTTTCGGGAAGGACGTACCTTCGGGTAAGCTCCTGACATGCCGGGAGGAAATCAGATCAGTGTGGCCGCTCTGCCGCACGGCAGTGAGGGGTTTCACTCGAACTGCCCCGCAAGGCAAGTACTCGACCACATCACCAGCCGCTGGGGCATCTGGGTCCTGATCGCCTTGCGCGAGAAGGAACTTCGCTTCTTCGAGTTGCGCGAGCACATCGAGGGCATCAGCGAGAAGATGCTCTCCCAGACCCTGCGCACCCTCGTGCGCGACGGCCTCGTCTGGCGCGAGGTCGAGCCCTCCGTCCCGCCGAAGGTCACGTACGGCCTCAACGAGGTCGGCCGCGGCACCAGCGACCGCCTCGTGGACATGTTCGACTGGATCAAGGACAACGCCGAGACGTTCGGCCAGGACGGGTACGACCCGGTCTGACCCGGGCCGGGCGGCGCCCCGCGCCGCGTCCGTCACCGGTCGCCTCCCCGGAGTCCGCCGGCCCGCCATGCGAGCGCGATAGCATCGGCGAGGCCGGGAACCGGCCCCGGCGCCGCGACCCGGCCGAATCCCGCGCGGACACGAAGGAGCAGCACATGGCACGCACAGCAGTCGTCAGCGGCGGCGGCACCGGCATCGGCCGCGCCGTCGCCGCCCGCTTCGCCGACGCCGGCGACAACGTCATCCTCGTCGGCCGCCGCGCCGACGTCCTCGCCGACACCGCGGTCCTCTTCGGACCCACGACGTCCTACGTGGCCGCCGACCTCGCGACCGTCGAAGGCGCCCAGCGCGTCGTCGACTACGCCGTCGAGAAGGCCGGAAGCGTCGACGTCATCGTCGCAGCCGCCGGCGGCAACGCCGGCATCGGCCCGCGCGGCGACCTCGAGGGGCTCGAGGGCCTCGCTCTCGCCTCCGCGGTATGGAACGCGAACCTTCAACTGAACGTGCTCACCGCCGTCCACCTCGTCGAAGGCCTCAAGCCGCACCTCGCCGAACACGCCCGCATCGTCCTGTTCAGCTCCATCGCCGCCTACCGCGGCTCCGGCTCCGGCAGCTACGCCGCCGCCAAGTCCGCCCTGCACCCGTACGCGATCGACCTCTCCGCGCAGCTCGGCGACCGCGGCGTCACCGTGAACGTCATCGCGCCCGGGTACATCGAGGACACCGAGTTCTTCGCCGACACCATGACCCCGCGCCGCCGCGGCCGCCTCGCCGAGCAGACGCACAATCAGCGGCCCGGCACGCCCGCCGACATCGCCGCCCTCACCGCCTGGCTCACCTCGCCCGAGGCCGGGCACGTGACCGCGCAGATCATCCAGTCCAACGGCGGCGCCTTTCCCGGGCGCTGAGGGTGGACGCACTCTGGTCGACCGTCCCGGACATCGCGATCCCGGTCGGGTTCACCGTCCTCCACGTCTACCTGTGGACGCGGCTGTTTCGCGACACCACCCGCCGCGGTTCGCGATGGCGCCCGGCCGGGGCCGTGCTCCTCGCCGTCCTCGGCACCCTCGGGATGCTGGCCCAGTGGTTCACGCCGTCCGTCCACGGCCCCATGTGGTTCCAGGCGGCGGTCGGCTGGCCGGGCTGGATCTGGTTCGGCGCCATGATGTACCTGACCGGCGTCCTCGTCCTGGCCGAGCCGGCCCGCTGGTTCATATTGCGCCGCAAGCAGAAAGAGAAGACGGAGACGGCGAACCTCGCCCGCCGGGTCATCGCCGGTCCCGAGGACTCGCCCGAGGGCCTGTCGCGGCGGCGCGTCGTCTCCCGCGCGATCGGCCTCGGCGCCACCGCGATCGCGCTCGGCACGGTCGGGCACGGCCTCTACGAGGGCTACCGCACGCCGCAGCTGAAGGCCGTGACCGTCCCGCTGGCCCGCCTGGACCGGCGCTTCGACGGCTACCGGATCGCGATCGTCGGCGACACGCACTTCTCGGCGATCCGCGGCCGCGGGTACTGCGAGCGCGTGGTGGAGCGGATCAACGGCACGCAGGCCGACCTCATCGCCTTCGTCGGCGACCTCGCCGGCAACGAGGCCGACCAGATCCGCGACGCGACCGACCCTCTTGCGGGCCTGGCGGCCCGCGACGGCGCGTTCTTCGTGGCGGGGAACGCCGAGCACTACGTGGGCGCCGACGCCTGGTACGACCGGGTGGCCGAACTCGGGATGACCGGC
The DNA here is from genome assembly GCF_900101745.1 of Glycomyces harbinensis. Taxonomy (GTDB): domain Bacteria; phylum Actinomycetota; class Actinomycetes; order Mycobacteriales; family Micromonosporaceae; genus Glycomyces; species Glycomyces harbinensis. The sequence goes on from NZ_FNAD01000018.1 coordinate 91,004, forward strand.
CTGCCGAACAAACGCGTCGAGCTGCCCGGCTTCGACCTCGCCGGCGTGAACGACCTGATCGTGGAGCAGCGCCACATGGAGGACACCGAGACCGGCCCGGACTTCGAAGCGGCCCTAGATGACCGCGACCCCGCCCGCCCGGTGGTGCTCCTCGCGCACCAGCCGAGCGCGGTGGACCGCGTCGCCGGGTACGGCGTCGACCTCCAGCTGTCGGGCCACACGCACGGCGGCCAGATGTGGCCGGTGCACGTGCTCTCCCGCCTGCGCAGCGGCCAGCTGAGCGGCCTCGAGGACCACGACGGCACGCAGGTCTACGTGACGAACGGGGCGGGCACGAACGGCCCCCCGATCCGCGTCGGCGCCGACGCCGACATCACGGTGATGACCCTCCGCTCGGCAAGCTGACCCGGGCGGCCCGGAGCGCCGCGCGTTCGGCGGCGGCGTGCCACCAGGCGGGCGGGGACGGCCCGTCGACCTTCGCGGCGGGCTGGTCGGGATGGAGACCGACCCGCCGCAGCGCGTCGCCGTCGACCCGGACGTCATACCAGCCGCGCCAGTGACCTTCCGGGTCCGCCGAGCAGATCAGATCCGCTCGGATCTCGCACTCGCCGAAGGGCATCCAGTCGATGCCGCGATCGCGCAGTCAAGCGCGCACGGCCGCGTCCGGCCGGAGGCGGCCCGGCAGGTTCTCGTAGACGGCGATGGAAATCCATTCGATGCTCGGAGCGTCCATAAGTCCAGCATGCCAAATGCCCGCAACTGCGGTGAAAGCCGACCAGCGGTGAAAGTAGTTGTGGCGGTCAGGAGTTCGAACCCGTAATGTCAATTACTCGGACGGCAGATTCAGTCGCAGACGATGAGTCCCCCAATGAGTCCAGCGCTCACTGCGCGAGGCGGGAACGCCCCCTCAGAACTGCCGAGTTCACGATGGGAGACCGGTGACCGACACGCCAGCCAAGATCTTTCGCCACATGGAGGCGTCCTACGCCCCGAGAACGATGGGCCGGCCCCGCGGCATTCACGAGGGCTTTTCGGTCCTGGACTTCGAGCTTCGCTTTCTCACACTGCTGGCCTTGGCGACGGTGCGGGCTGCAGGGGTGACTCCATCCGCCCTCGGCTGGTCTCCCGGACTCGGAGAGTGGAGTGGCTACCTGAAGGGGGCCTTGAAGCAACTCGATGCTTGTCCCACTGCCGCGGCGGCTCATGTGGGTCAGGCCATCAGAGTGGCTCTGGACCTCTATGGCCAAGACGTCCCGAACGCACCTCCCGGCCTGCAGAACCTCAAGGGTCTTCGTGACCATGTCAGCCACGGAGGGCCGCTACCGACCGGTCAGAGCGAGTTGGCCACGCTCGACGGGCTGATCAAGGGGATCTCCGACACCATCGTCGATTGCCTCTCCGAAGCCGAAGTACAGCTGCGCCAAGAGGAACGGAGCGCCTCGGACCTGCGGCCGTCGTTCATCTGGGGACAGGACGAGGTCCTGCTGTGGCCTCTCGTCTTCGTGGACACCAGCGATACCTGGCATGTCTACTCCCGATTTCGCGGGTCCAGTCCCACGTACCTCGGTTTCGGCGGCGACCGAGTGAGAGTGACCTCTTCAGACGAACGGATTCAATCCGAGCTGCGTCGCCTTCTCAAGCCGAAAGGCCAGGAAGATGCCACGCTGCAGCACTTTGTGAAAGACGTCGAACGGGATCTCCACGGCTTCGCTGACGACGACTCCGAAATCGTGTACTCGGATCAGGGACAGGGATTCGAGTTCTACTGGACCAAGGCCACCGGTGAGGGCACCGGAACCCAACCCCGCCGGGACTACTTCCGGCTTGGTCCGGACAACGCGAGGCAATGGAGCAACGAATCCGACTGGGTGCCCTATTCCGAGTACTTGCGGAATCTGGCGAACTGGCAGGTGGTCGCAACTCGCCTGCGACAGAAGCTGGAGCAGATCGAGTCGCAGCTCGTCGCCGAGGAACGCGAGACCCTCGGCTGGACGCTACCTGAAAGCGGCACGACCCGAATGGCCAAAGTGATCGTGTCGGACATCGACGGCAGCCACTTGGAGCCGGCCTGCACCTTCGCCGAGCTCATCGGCGAGGTCGACGAGGACCTCCAGGCCAATCGCGGTCAGACGCAGGTGGTCTTCATCAACGGTGAGGCCGGCATCGGCAAGACTCGGGCGATGGTGGATGCCGCGAAGTCGCGCGCTCAGGCCGTCGAGCAGGCGCTAGAAGAGGGAGCTCCCTCAGATCTCCCCCTATTCCTCTATGTTCGCTCCACCGGCCAAGTGCTCGACAGTCTGCCGACGGTGGTGTCGAGCGCGGTGGCGTCCACCCGAAATCTCACTGACGCAGGTGTCAAGGCTCTCTGCCGGAACGGGCTGATGACGCTGCTGATCGACGGATTCGATGAGCTCCTGGGCGGCGTCGGTTACAGCGACGCCGTCGGATCCCTGCGGCCCTGGCTCAGTGAGCTCGGGGGACGCGGCGTGGTCATCGTCTCGGCCCGCTCTTCTTACTACATGGGCCAATATCGTTCGAGCGTCGAAAGGGCGAACGAGCAGGGGCTGGCTCTGGTCCGGCACCGCATCGCGGAGATACAGCGCTGGTCTCCCGAGGACGTCCTGTCGTTCCTGGTCGCGTGCGGAGTCTCGCCGGAAAGCCTCGACGGACTGTCCGAGTCGGACCGCCAACTCCTCGGACTCCCGTTCTTCGCGCGCGTGTTCGCCGAAATCTGTCGGGACCCCAAAGAGAGTGAGATCGAGGAGGGCGGCCTCACCGAGCGATTGCTGAGCAAGTACGTGCACCGTGAAGAGGGAAAGCTCGCGGCACTGCTCAGCAGTGCTGAGCTGCGGCGGATGTTCGAGTACGTCGCGGAATTCATGGCGAGCAACGAAGAGCGCGAGGCGGACATCAGTGAGCTGGAGATCGCCGCTGAGAGCGCGATCGGAGAGGAGCTGTCCAGCACTGGCAGGCGCCGTCACCTGAAACAGCGGCTGACGGTGCTCTGCGGTCTCGCCGCCACCTCAGATGAGACGTCCGCTTCTCGTTTTCGATTCCAACATGAGCTGTTCTTCGACCAGTTCTTGGCAGGGGCCGCAAGTGAATACCTCAAAAGCGGACAGATCAAATTGTTCCACACCATGCTCACACAGGCCCACTGGCGGTCGGCGACCATTGCAGCATTGGTAGGCGCGGTCGGCCCGGAGCCTATTGCCGAGGCGATCAGCGGTTTTCGACTCAGTTCGGCAGGCGCCGGTCAGGTTGTGGCCGCGACAAACCTGGGGTCCCTCTGGTCGGCAGTCATTCGAGGAACTGGCCGGATGCCAGGGCTCGACATCGTCGGCGCCGTATTCGCAGACGAACTGGATCTCAGCCAGACGCGGTTCACCAGCGCACGCATGACCGATTGCGACCTGTCCTCCCTCTCGCTACCTCGTTCGCCTGGCTGGCGGCTTCATCTTGAAGGGACCAAAATCAGGAAACTCCGTGTCACCGGATCACCCTCCGACCTTTCAGGGCTTCGCGAGATGCGCCATGCCGACTTGATCGAACTCTGGCTTCCCAAGGTGCTCCTGGTTCGGAAGGACGAAATCCTCGAGGCGTTGCACAGGTACGGGTCTGAAATCGTCGATGCCGAGGTTCAGAGTCTTCAGGCTCCCTCGAAGGATGAACAGGCGGCTCGCCACTTTCTCGCCAACATGTCCAGGCGATTGGAAAAGTCGGTGATCCTTCTACGTGATCACCAGCCGGACGATTCCCGGCTGAAGTGGATGCGAGATTACGGGTCAGACGCCTGGAAGAAGTTCGTCAGCGACTTGTTGTTCATGGGGCTCGCCACGGAGGAGCAGATCTCCGCCAGCGGCGAACCGAAATTTCGGTTGCGTCTCGTATACACCGCGTCCGCGATCATGGACAACGACGGGTCGCAGCCAGATGTGTCCGATTTCTGGGAGCGACTCAAGAGGGGGTGACCCCCGACGCGAGGAAGTGGGCCGGAGTGTCGTACCCGGCCGTTAGGGTCGGGGGCATGGACATCATCCTCATTCCCGGGTTCTGGCTCGACGCGTCCTCCTGGGACGAGATCGCGCCCGCCCTCGAAAAAGCCGGGCACCGCACGCACGCGCTCACGCTTCCCGGCATGGAGTCGGCGGACGCCGACCGCAGCGGCATCGGCCTGCGCGACCACGTCGACGCGGTCGCCGCCGCCGTCGACGCGATCGACGGCCCCGTGGTCCTGGTGGGCCACTCCGGCGGCGGCGCGGTCGCGCACGCCGTGGCCGACGCCCGCCCCGATCGCGTCAGTCGCGTGATCTATGTGGACTCCGCCCCGCTCGGCCCCGGCGGCGTCATCAACGACGAGCTTCCCGTCGTCGGCGGCGAGATCCCGCTGCCGGACTGGAACGTGTTCGAGGACGAGGACCTCGTCGACCTCACCCCCGAATTGCGCGAGGCATTCCGCGCCAGGGCCATCCCGACCCCCAAGGGCGTCGCCTTCGACGAGCAGCGGCTCGGCGACGACCGCCGCTTCGACGTCCCGATCACCGTCATCTGCTGCGAGTTCAGCAGCGCCATGGTCCGCGCCTGGGTCGAGCAGCAGATCCCCTTCGCCAAGGAACTCGCCACCGTCAAGGACGCGAGCTACATCGACCTCCCCACGGGCCACTGGCCCCAGTTCACCAAGCCCGCCGAACTCACCGACGCGATCCTCTCCGCCGTCGGCCACGCATAAGGGACGAACCGGGCCGCCGGCCTTCGGGTCGGCGGCTCTTCCCATGCCGGGACCGGGCCCGTTCGAACACTCGAAAAATAGTTCCTGAGCTGCGGACATCGCGGTGCGTGACGGCTTGGAATTGTCATACCTCGAACGTATGATCGAAGATGACGCAGTACAGTCCTCCGCCCGGAACACCACCTCCGGCGGCGGGCGAACGCCAGAGAACGGAGCCCACCATGCGCGAAGCCACTCCGAACCCGCAGGCCCCCACCCGCACCGCACCCGACGACACGATCGTCCTCTTCGAACAGGCCAAACGCCTCGACCAGCGAGGCGCCTACTGGTTCGCCCGGGACCTCATGCCGCTGCTGGGGTTCCGCTCCTGGCAGCGGTTCAAGGACGCCGTCGACCGGGCCGCCGTCTCCTGCACGATCGCCGACGGCGACTCCGCCGCTGAGTTCGCGCCGGTCCCCGGCACTCGCCCGGACTACCGCCTGACCAGGTACGCGGCCGGCCTCATCGCCATGAACGGCGACGCCCGCGACCCGCTCATCGCCGCCGCCCAGACCTACTTCGTCGTCAAGGCCCCCGAGGTCGACGTCCTCGAAGCGCTCGACGAGATCGAGGTCGCCCGCAAGTACCTCGCGGCCCTCGAAGCCAAGCGGGAGCTGCAGAGCAAGGTCGCCGACCTCACGCCGTCCGCCGCCTCCTGGGAGGTCCTCGCCTCCGGCCGGGGCGACTTCTCGGTGTCCGACGCCGCGAAGATCCTCTCCCGCGACCCGTCCATCCAGATCGGACAGAACCGCCTCTTCAGCGCCCTCGCCTCCTACTCCTGGGCCTACCGGCAGCAGGGCGACCACGGCTGGCGCGCCTACCAGTCCGCCGTGAACGCCGGCTGGCTCTCCGAGCTCCCGCAGTCCCACTCGCACCCCAGGAGCGGGAAGCGCGTGCTCGACCCGCCCCAGCTGCGCGTGACCGCCAAGGGACTCGGGGAACTGCGCCGCCGCCTCGGCGGCGGCAAGGACGCCGCGCTGGCGGGCATCGACGACGCCAACACGCCGCTGGTCGGCACCGTGATGAACCGCGCCGAAGACCGGCGCTGAACGCCGCGGCGGTCCCGGCCGCCGGGACCGCCGAAGAGGGCGCCATCGCCCTGCGAAGCCACCTGCCCGAGCGGGCGGCCGGGGCCGCCCTCGGCTCCCAGACCTCGCCGCGCGCAGGACAGCGCAGTCCCCGTCTTACCGGACCGCGGCGACAAGAGCGGGCGGCCTCCCCAGGAGGCCGCCCGCTCGGGCGCTTTCTCGACCGCTAGAAGTCGAAGTCGCCGATGTTGTCGGCGTTGAACCGCGTCGGCGGGCCCAGCGTCACGACGCCGTCCGCTCCCACGGTGTACTCGCCCAGGTCCCCGGCGGTGAACGTCTCGCCCTCGGCGCCGGTGATGATGCCCGACGCGGCGGCCGCGCCCGTGTAGGCGGCCAGCTCGCCCAGCGCGGTCGGGTCCCACAGCGCGAACTCGGTCACCGTGCCGTCGGTGACGAACTCCCGCATCTGGTTCGGCGTCCCGAGCCCGGTCAGCGCGACCTCGCCCTTGTACTCCGAACCCGACAGGTACCTCGCCGCGGCCGCGATCCCCACCGTCGTCGGCGAGATGATCGCCGACAGGTCCGGGTGCGCCTGGAGCAGGCCCTGCGTCTCCGAGAACGACTTCTCGTCCTCGTCGTCGCCGTACACGACGTCGACCAGCTCGATGTCGGCGTACGACGGGTTGGACTCCAGCTCGGACTCGATCACGTCGATCCACGCGTTCTGGTTGGTGGCGTTGGCCGTCGCCGACAGGATCGCCACCTCGCCGTCGCCGCCGATCTGCCCGGCGGCCATCTCCAGCAGCGCGAGGCCGACCTCGTCGCTGTTGACCTGCGACACGAACAGGTCCCTGCACGCCGGGTCCACATCGGAGTCGAAGGTGACCACGACGCTCCCGCCCGCGCGGGCCTGGTCCAGCGACGAGCACAGCGCGTTGGGGTCGTTGGCGGACAGCAGGATCACGTCGGTCGCCTGCTGGCTGAGCGTGTCGATATAGCTGACCTGCGAGGACGCCGAGGCGTCCGACGGGCCCGTGTACTCGAACGTGCCCTCCAGCGCCGTCGCCGCGGCCTCGGCGCCGCTGCTGGAGGCGTCGAAGTACGGGTTGTTGACCGACTTGGGCAGCATCGCGATCGACAGGCCCGTCTGGAAGTCGGCGTTCGGGTCGGCGCTGGCGCCCTCGTCGGCGGGACCGGCGTCGTCCGCGTCGTCCCGAGTCGTGCCGCCGCAGGCGGCGACCAGGGCGAGGGCGAGGAGCGGTGCGGTGTAACGGAGGAGTCGGATGCGGGACATGGCGGAACCTTTCATGCGGTGCGGCGTCGGCGTCGGTGGAGGGCGCCGCGAACGGCACTGGCGGCGTTCGGGGCGAGGACGGCGGCGATGAGGAGCGAGCCGGTCACGACCGTGAGCGCCTCGGTCGAGACGTGCGCCAGCCGGAGCGCGTTCTGCAGGGACACCAGGAGCACGACCGCGGCGAGCACGCCCGGCAGCGCCCCCTTGCCGCCGAAGATCGACACGCCGCCGAGCAGGACCACGGCGATGACGGTGAGCTCCAGGCCGTACGCGTTGTCGGCGCGAGCCGAGGAGTACCTGAGCGTCCACAGCACGCCGACCAGCCCGGCCATCGCGCCCGAGGTGACGTAGAGCCAGAACTTCAAGCGCCCCACCGCGATCCCGGTGTAGGCGGCCGCGATCGGGTTGGCGCCCGCCGCGTAGACCGACCGGCCGATCGGCGTGGCGTGCAGGACCAGGCCGAACACGATCGCGAGCACGGCCATCGGCGCCAGCACGTTCGGGACGGCGCCCTCCCCGATGTTCCCGAGCGTCCAGCCGGTGAACAGCCGCGGCCAGTCCGCGACGGCCGTGTCGCCCAGCAGCACGTAGGCGAGCCCGCGGTAGAGCGCGAGCGTACCGATGGTGACCGCCAGCGACGGCAGTCCGAAACCGGTGATGAACAGGCCGTTCACCGCCCCGAGCACCGCGCCCAGGAGCACCGCCAGCGGCATGATCGCCTCCAGCGTCATGCCGGCGTTCCACATGACGCCCATGGCCGCGCTGGTCAACCCGACGGTGCTCGCCACCGACAGGTCGATCTCGCCGGTCGTCACGATGAGCGTCATCGCCAAGGCCAGCAACAGGATCGGAGCGAGGTCCAGGATGATGTACCCCGCGTTGCGTGCCGTCCCGAAGTGCTCGACGGTCTGCGCGGCGACGACGAGGAACACCAGCGTCACGCCGATGATCGCGGCGTCCCACGTGGTCGCGGCGCGCAGCAGGGCCGAATCGCGGCGCCGGGCCGGAGCTTCAGTCGACATGGGACCCCTTCTGTCGCAGCGCACGCGCGGCCCGGATCGACACCAGCCGGTCGAGCGCGATCGCGGCGAGGATGAGCGCGCCGATGATGGCCTGCTGCCAGAACTGGTCGATGCGCAGCACCGGCAGGGCGTTGTTGATGACGGTGAGCAGCAGCGCCCCGAGCGCGGCGCCGAGCACCGTCCCCGAACCGCCGAAGATCGCGACGCCGCCCACGACCACGGCCGCGACCACGTTGAGCTCCATGCCGAACCCGGCCGAAGCGTCCACAGTGCCGAACCGCGCCGCGTACAGCACCCCGCCCAGGCCGGCCAGCGATCCGGACAGCACGTAGGCGGTCATGAGCCGCCGCCCGGCCGGCAGCCCTGCGAGCCGGGCCGCCTCCGGGTTCGAACCGAGCGCGTACAGGTCACGCCCGGACCGGTACCGGCCCAGGTAGACCCCGACCAGCACGAGCACGAGGACCGCGACCGCGAACAGGTACGGGACGCCGAGCAGCCGCCCGTTGCCGAAGTCCAGGAAGGCGCGCGGCAGGTCCGAGGCGTTGATGCGCGAACCGCCCGCCAGGAAGTACACGACGCCGCGCAGCACGTACAGCGTGCCGAGCGTCGCCACCAGCGGCGGCACCTTGCCGAAGTGGACGATCACCCCGTTCAGCGCCCCGCACGCCGCGCCCACGGCGAGGCCGAGGACCATCGCCGGACCCGTCGGCATGCCCGACTCGGCCAGCACGCTCGCGGTGACGTACGCCGACAGGCCCAGCACCGAACCCACCGACAGGTCGATGCCCCTCGTCAGCACCACCACCGTCATGCCGCACGCGAGCAGCACCGTGATCGCGGCGGCGAACAGCACGTCCCGCACCGACTGCCCGCCCAGGAACCGCGGGTTGACCGCCGTCGTCACGGCCACCAGCGCCGTCAACGCGACGAGCAGCCCCAGTGCCCGGAACCGCAGCACGAGATCCAAAGCGGTCGAACCGGTCCGGGCCTTCACACCGACGGCGCTCACGCGGCCGCCTCCTGACCCGTGGCGAGCCGCATCACGGACTCCTCGGTCGCCTCGGCGCGCGACAGCTCGCCGGCGATGCGCCCCTCGCGCATCACCAGGACCCGGTCCGCCATCCCGAGCACCTCCAGCAGCTCCGACGAGACCATGAGGACCGCGACCCCGTCGGCGGCCAGCGCCGACAGGAGCCGGTGCACCTCGGCCTTCGTCCCCACGTCGATGCCCCGCGTCGGCTCGTCCACGATGAGCACCTTCGGATTCGTCGCGAGCCACTTCGCGAGCACGATCTTCTGCTGGTTCCCGCCCGAGAGCGTCCCGGCGGCGTCGGTGAGCCGCCCGTACTTCGCGTTCAGCCGCGCACCCCACTCGGCCGCCTCGCGCCGCTCCGCACCCCCGATCAGGAACCCGAAGCGCGACAGGCGACCGCGCCCCGGCAGCGTCGCGTTGCGCAGCACCGACAGGTCCAGCAGCAGGCCCTGCTGGCGGCGGTCCTCGGGCACCAGGGCGACCCCGGCGCGGATCGCGGCCCGCGGATCGCCCGAAGGGAGCTCGCGGCCGCCGACCCGCACGGTCCCGGCGTCCCGGTCCTCGACGCCGAACACGGCCTGTACGACCTCGCTGCGGCCCGCGCCCACCAGCCCGGCGAGGGCCACGATCTCCCCGGCCCGCACCTGGAAGCCGACGTCGCGGCACACGCCCGTGCGCGTCAGGCCCTCGACGTCGAGCACGACCTCGCCGGGTTCGACCTCCTGCTTGGGGAACATCGCCCCCAGATCGCGACCGACCATGCGCCGCACCAGCTCCTCGACGCCGACGTCCGCGAGGAGGTCGGTGGAGACGTGGGCGCCGTCGCGCATCACCGTGACGCGCTGGCACAGCGCCTCGACCTCGTTGAAGCGGTGGGAGATGAACAGGACGGCCGCGCCGCCGGCATCGGCATCACTGCCGGAATCGCCGTCGCGCAGGGCCCGGACCACGCCGAACAGGCGTTCGACCTCGACGCCGGAGAGCGCGGCGGTGGGCTCGTCCATCACGAGCACGCGCGCGTCCAGCGAGATGGCCTTGGCGATCTCGACGAGCTGCTGGTCGGCGATCGACAGGCCCTTGGCCGGCCGGTCGGGGTCCATCGGGACGCCGAGCCGCGCGAACAGCGCCGCGGCCCTGCGGTTCATGGCCGCCCGGTCGATGAATCCGAAGCGGCCCTTGGGCTGGCGGCCGATGAAGAGGTTCTCGGCGACGGTGAGATCGCCGAACAGCGCTGGCTCCTGGTAGATCACGGCGATCCCGGCGGCCATGGCCGCCGCCGTGTCGCTGAAGCGCACCGGCTCGCCGTCGAGCTCGATCGATCCGGCGTCGGGCCGGTACAGCCCGGCGAGGATCTTGATGAGCGTCGATTTCCCGGCGCCGTTCTCGCCGACGAGCGCATGGGCCTCACCGGCGTAGAGGTCCAGGCGCGCGCCGCTCAGGGCCTGGACGGCGCCGAAGGACTTGCTCAACGCGCGGAGGGAGACGACCGGGACGGGTTGGGGCGGAACGGAGTCGGGGTGACGGGCGAGAGCGGACACTGAGCCCCCAGTCAACTGAATCGTTTCAATACATCGATCTAACAAGCACTGTACAAACCCGGTGCGGTCCGGGTCAAGCCCTGTTGTCGGATGCGTACACGCAAGCGCTTGCAGCGCATACGGTGAGCGCTTATGTACGATATTGCCCCTTTAATCTTTAAATAAACCATGCTAATCTCGGCCGAATTCCTCAAGGTCGCACCATTTGGAGGTATTCCATGGTTTCGCGCAGAGCGATGATCACCCTGACCGCCGCCGCCGGCGCGGTCGCCGCGAGCTCCCCCTGGTGGCGCTCGTTCGGCGTCCCGGACGCCTCGGCCGCACCGACCACTTGCGAGCTCGCGCTCGTGAACGACACCGACACCAACGCCGTCAACGCCTACGTCACCGGGCGCGAGTTCGGGACCGACCGCATGATGCTCCTGCGGGCCGGGCAGGGCCCGTACTACATCGAGGAGCCCGGGGGACCGAACACCCCGCTCCCGGTCGACGCCGCGATCCCGCTCGGCGCCCCCGGCGCCGCCCCGGTCGTGGTCACGCTGCCGCGCATGTACGGCGCGCGCGTCTACTTCGTCCGCGAGTCGAAGCTGGAGTTCTTCGTCAACCCCGGGCCGGCGCTCGTCGAGCCCGCGCTGCACAACGAGGCCGACGCCAACTTCGGCAAGATCGTCTCGTTCTGCGAGTTCACCTTCAACGACGTGCAGCTGTTCGCGAACGTCAGCTACGTCGACCTCGTGACCGCCCTCCCGATCGGGATGCGGCTGCAAGGGGACGGCGACCACTCGGTGGCCCCGCTGCCGGCGAGCGCGGTCGAGGCCATCGCGGCCGACCTCGAGGCCCAGCAGGCCGAGGACGGCTACCCGTGGGGCGACCTGGTGATGCACGGCGACTCCGGCATCCTGCGCGTCATGTCCCCGCAGAACATCATGGCCCCCCATGTTGGCCAGCCGGACATGCCCTTCGCCGACTACTGGAACGGCTACGCCGACCAGGTGTGGGAGAAGTACCGCGGCACCGACCTGCGCATCGACCTCCAGGGCGGGCGCGGGGTGCTCACCGGCCGCGTCAACGGCGACAACCTCGTCTTCGACGACGGCTCGACGTTCGCCAAGCCCGGGTCCTGGGACGTCTTCACCTGCAACCACGGGCCGTTCGCGAACGTCCCCACCGACAACGACGCGAAGAAGGCCGCCCTGGCGCGCCTCGCGGCGGCGTTCAACCGCAGCACCGTCCACAGCCACGCCGACCAGCCGAACGGGCCCGGCGTCGCCGACTTCTACACCAATCCCGTCACCAACCACTACGCCCGTGCGGTGCACGCGAACTCGCCGATCGGGTACGCCTTCCCGTACGACGACGTGACGCCGGACGGCATCCCGGACCAGTCCGGTGTCGCCTTCGACGGCAACCCGAGCAGGTGGACGCTCACGGTCACGTGAGAGAGCGCTCCCTGACATGAATTCGGGCCGCATCTCGGCAATGCGGCCCGAATTCATGCGCTATACACCGATCGATCACTGGTTATATCGATCACGAGGTAATCCATTCACTCTTGGGGTTGCGGGCGCCGCGGCGCCCGCAACCCCAAGAGATCGACAGGACTGAAGACTCCTCTCAGGACGGCACGTTCCAGACCTGCGTCCACAGGCCGTTGCAGTCGTAGATCTGGAGCTTCGTCCCGTCCGCGGTGCCCCCGGCCGAGATGTCCAGGCACCGGCCCGACTGCGGGTTCAGCAGCGACCCGTTCGCCTGCGGGGTCCACACCTGCGCCCCCGAGCCGTTGCACTCCCACAGCTGCACCGGCGTGCCGTTCGCCGTGCCCTGCGCGTCCACGTCGAGGCACTTGCCGAACGACCGGAGCGAACCGTCCGCGTACCGCGACCAGTCCTGGCCCGAGGCGATCCCGCACGCGTAGATCTGCGCCCGGTTCCCGTTCGCCGCGCTGTTCGTGTCCACGTCCAGGCACTTGCCCGTCTGCGGGTTCACCACCGCGCCCGTCGCGCCCGGCAGCGTGCCGATGCCGAACCGGACCTCGCACTGGTTGTTCTGCCCCAGCCAGGTCGCCGCCAGGTACAGGAAGCTCGTGCCGTTCTCGCGTGGGATCGCCGGCGTCGAATAGCCCGGGCACGAGGGCACGCCGCTCGCGTAACCGCCCGTGGGATTCACGGTGACCGGCGCGGTCGCCTCGAACCAGTCGCCCGCACCGAGGTTCCGGTTCGCGAACAGGACCGTGCCCGACTCCTCCAGCACGGTCTTGTTCCCGGTCGGCCCCGCGACCACGCGCTGGCCGGAGATGAGCAGCGTCCCGTTGGGGCCGCCGCCGGGAGACCATGAGACGTAAGGGGTGTGGAGGAGTTCGCGGTCGTCCGAGGTCTGCACGAGGGTGCCGCGGTCGCCCGCCGCGCCCCAGTTCAGGCCGTCCTCGCTGAACTTGATGTAGACCTCGCACGCGTGGTCGGCGTTGGTCGCGTCCCGGCACAGCTCGTAGCTCATGACGAAGCGCCCGTCGGGGAGCTCGGCGAAGGTCTGCATGCCCGGGCGCAGCAGGTTGTCGGCGGGGAAGACCACGTCGTCCTGGATGCCCGAGCTCCAGCTCGCGCCGCCGTTCGTCGACGTGTAGTGCGCGATCTTCTGGTTGTTGGTGGCGCCGCCCGAGGGCCGCTCGTCGGAGATGAAGCACGCCAGCGTGTTGTTGTCGGCCACCAGGAACGTCGGCTCCCAGATGCCCTGGCCCCACGAGTTCGGCTGGCCCGAGGTCTGGGTGCAGTTCGACAGGTACGACCAGGTGTAGCCGCCGTCGGTGCTCTTGAAGACCTCGACCTTCTGCGCGGTGTAGTCGCCGACGTCCCAGGCGGTCCCGGCGGCGAGCAGGTCGCCCGCGTTGAGCCCGTTGATGTTCCGCGGCACCTCGAAGAGCGTGGGGGCCTCGAGGTCCCAGCCGGCGGTGTTCGAGCCGATCTGGCTGATCTGGCTCCAGCTCTGGCCGCCGTTGGTGCTGCGGTAGATCGGGAGCGTGGTCGGGGCGTTGTGGCCGCCCTTGGCGAACGTGGCGAGCATCGTCTCGTTCGCCGAGCCGTCGTGCTCGAGGCCGATGGCGCGCGGGTAGCCGGCGGTGCCGCTGGGGAACGTGGAGAGGTTGGGGGAGTAGAGGACCGTGCCCGGATACGCGGCCTCTGCCGGGGCCGCGACGAGCGCCTGCGCGCCGGCCGCGGCCAGCACCGCGGCCGCGAGGAGCGCGGCCCAGCGCCGCGCCTTGGCGGTCCACTGTCTTGTCACCGTCATGGGGGTTGCCTCCTGTGGAGATGGGCGCCTGCGGCTTTGCAGACGTTGCAAACACCATCTCAGTAATTTGCCGACGTTGCAAGAGGCTGTTTCGGGGGCAAATCGACCACGTGCCTGATCAAGGCGCGGCCGGATTCCGATCGGGACGGAGCCCTAAACGGCGGCCGTGCTCTCGCGGACGACGAGCCGGTGCGGGGCCACGACCTCCTCGGCCGGGGCCGAGGGGTCCTCGATCCGCGCGGCGATCCGGCGGACCGCCTCGCGGGCGATGAACGGCGTGTCGAGGGAGACCGTGCTCAGCGACGGCCGCGCGAACCGGCCCTCCTCGATGTCGTCGATCCCCACGACCGCCACGTCCTCGGGCACGCTGAGCCCGGCGTCGAAGACCGCGCGCATGGCCCCGACCGCGAGCAGGTCCGAGAAGCAGAAGATCGCGTCCGGGCGCGGGGAGAGCGCCATGAGCGCCGTCGCCGCCTCGTACCCGTCGGTGCGGCTGTAGTGCGGCGCGGGGGTCGCGTACGACGCGGGCGCTTCGAGTCCCGCTTCCTCAAGGGCCGCTTCGTAGCCGGCGGTGCGCAGCAGCGGCGTCGAGTACTCCTCCAGCGGTTGCGCGCCGATCGCGGCGATGCGGGTCCGCCCGCTCGCCACCAGGTGCGCGACGGCGTCCCGCGCGGCCTGTACGTTGTCGATCGCCACGTGGTCGAACCGGCCGTCGAACTCGTGCTCCCCGAGCAGCACCAGCGGCATGTGCTCGGAGCGGTGCATGTCAAGCAGTTCGGACTTGGTCACCAGCGGGCTGAAGAGGATCCCGTCGAACAGCATCGTGCGGTCGTCGCCCATGAGCAGGCGCCGCTCGCGCTCGTGGTCGTGGCCGGTCTGGTCGATCATGACGCGGTAACCGAACTCCGCGGCCGCGTCGATCACGTCCCGGGCGAGTTCGCTGAAGTACGGTACGTCGATCTCGGGCACCACGAGCGCGAGCATTCCGGTGCGCCCGGTGCGGAGGGTGCGCGCCACGGGGTTGGCCCGGTAGTCGAGCTCCTCGATGGCGCGCAGGACCTTCTGTCGCATGCGCTCGCTGACATGCTCGTAACCGCTCACCACGTTGGAGACGGTGCGGACGGAGACCTGCGCCAGTTCGGCGACGTCGCGGAGTGTTGCCGGCATACGGCCCATCCTACCGTTTGCAACGTCGGCAAAGGGGTGCTAGATTTTGCACACGTTGGCAAATCACAAGGGAGTGCCCATGCAACGCCACCACCTCCGACGACGCGCACTGCTCGCGTCCGCAGGCCTCGCAGCCGCGGCCCCCGCCCTCGCGGCGTGCGGCCCCGACATCACCGCAGGCGAGGACTCCGACGAGTCCCGCCTCCTCAAGGCGCCCGAAGGCGACAGCCCCGAAGGCGAGATCACCATCTGGGACCGCTCCGGGGACCTCTTCGAGGTCTTCGAAGGCGTCATCGCCGACTTCAACGCCGCCTATCCGGGCATCAAGGTCAACCACGTCGCCGTCGACATCGACGCGAAGCTCCAGAACACCCTCATCACCGCCACCGACGTGCCCGACGGCGTGTTCCTCGACGACGCCAAGATCGGCGGCTTCGCCGACTACCTGTGGGACCTCAGCGACGTACTCGCCCCTTACGCCGCTGACATCGCCCCGCAGAAGCTCGACGTCAACACCATCGACGGCGGCATCTTCGGGGTCCCCTTCGACCTCGACCCGGGCCTGCTGTTCTACAACGCGACCGCGCTCGAAGCGGCCGGCGTCGACGTCGAGGCCATCGAGACGTACGACGACCTCCTCGCCGCCGCCCGCGCCTACCAGGCCGCCGTCCCCGGCTCGGCCCCGATCCACCTGGAGCAGTCCCCGTTCCTCGGCCAGCTCCAACTGGAGATGTACGCGAACCAGCTCGGCACCTCGATCGCCGACGCCGACGGGCAGCTGCGCCTCGACACGCCCGAATTCGAGCGCATCCTCACCTTCCTCGACACGGTCCGGCAGGAGGGCCTGGGCACTCGCGCCGAGTACCTGACGCCCACCGACATCGCCGAACTCGACAACGGCAACCAGGTCTTCTACCCCTGGGCCATCTGGTTCAGCTTCGCACCGGAGCAGACCCTCACCGAGACCAGCGGCGACTGGCGCGCGACCCAACTGCCCTCCTGGGACGCCGGCGGCGCCCGCTCCGGCGCCATGGGCGGCTCCTCGTTCGTCCTCCCCAGGGACGGCGCGAACGCCGACCTCGCCTGGCTGTTCTACGAGTTCCTCATGTTCGACCCGGCCGGGTACGCCGCCGTGTGGGGCCCCGGCGACGTCTACCCCGAGGGCCTGGCCACCTCCATCCCCAGCTACACGCCCGCGGCCGACCCCGCCGCGCCGCTGTACGGGGCGATCACCGCGCTCGGCGGCCAGGACCTGTGGGCCGTCGCCACCGAGGCCGGGGCCGAGATCCCCGGCGGCACGCCCACGCCCGCATGGTGGGCCGGCGCCGTCGACTACCTCGGCAACGACCTCCAGCGGATGCTCGACGGCGACCTCACCCCCGGCGAGGTGCTCACCCAGTCCACCGACGCCATCCAGACGAACCTGGTCGACCGCCAATGACGACCCTCCCGGCCACCCGCTCCGCCGCCGACCGGGCGGCGGAGCCCCGGCGCGGGCGCCGCCACGGGGGCACGCGCCTGCGCCGCCGCCTCGCGCCGTACGTGTTCGTGGCGCCGTTCCTCGCCGTGTTCCTCGCGTTCAGCGTCTACCCGCTGTTCTTCACCGCCCGACTGAGCTTCACGAACTGGCGCGGCACCGGAGCCGCGGAGTGGGTCGGCTGGGACAACTACACCTACCTGCTCTCGAGCCCCGCGTTCTGGGGCTCCCTGGGGAACTCCGCGGCGCTGTGGCTGCTCATCGTGCCGGTCCAGATCGTCCTCGGCATCCTCGTGGCCGTGCTGCTCAACAACGCGAAGCTGAAGCTCCGGGGCCTGTACCGCGTCGCCTTCATCGTCCCGTTCGTGACGCCGCTCGTGGCCGTCGCCCAGATCTGGGTCGTGCTCTTCGACGGCCGGTACGGCGCCGTCAACGCGTTCCTCGGCCTCTTCGGCATCCCCGAGATCGGCTGGCTGACCACCAGCGCCTGGGCCAAGCCCACGCTCGCGCTGCTGTTCCTGTGGAAGACCACCGGGTTCATCGTGATCATCCTGCTGTCCGGGCTCCAGTCCATCAACGGCGCGATCTACGAGGCGGCCGAACTCGACGGCGCCTCCAAGTTCCGTCAACTGTGGAGCATCACGGTGCCGCTCCTGCGGCGCACCGTCATGTTCGCCGTGGTCCTCCAGACCCTCGCGGTCTTCCAGATGTTCGCCGAGCCGTTCGTGGTCACCCAGGGCGGCCCGTACAACTCCACGACCACCGCGGGCTACTACCTCTACAACCACATCACCCGGGCCGACCTCGGCACCGGCGCCGCGAACTCGTTCCTGCTGGTCGTCCTCGTGATGGCCCTCTCGCTCGGGTTCGTCCGCCTCCTGCGAGCGAAGGACTGACGATGACCTCCACCAACGCCGTCCGCCGCGAGCGCCCGCGCATCGGCTCGCACGTGTTCCTCATGCTCCTGCTCGTCGCGTTCCTCGCGCCCGTGGCATGGGCGCTGCTGTCGGCCTTCAAGCCCGCGAACGACATCATCCGCTCGCCCTTGACGTTCGATCCGACCGCGTTCACGCTCGACAACTACACGGCCATGTTCCAGGACGTCCCCATCGGACAGGGGTTCGTCAACACCGCGATCGTGCTGCTGTTCAAGGGCGCCATCACGATGTTCTTCGCGCCCCTGGCGGCGTTCGCCTTCGCGAAGTATCGCTTCTGGGGCCAGAACCTCGCCTTCGGCGCCGTGCTCATCACGCTGATGCTGCCCACGATCGTGCTGATCATTCCGCTGCTGCTGGAGATGAAGACGCTCGGCTGGGTCAACACGTACCAGGCGCTCGTCCTGCCCGGCGCGGTCGACGCGTTCGCGATCTTCTGGATGCGCCAGGTCATCAGCGCGGTGCCGGACGAACTGCTCGACGCCGCCCGCGTCGACGGCTGCGGCGAGTTCGCCATCTTCTGGCGCGTCGTCGTGCCCGTCATCCGCCCGGGCCTGGCCGGGCTCGGCGTGCTGACCGTCATGAACATCTACAACGACTTCGTCTGGCCCGTCGTGGTCGCGAGCTCCGAGCGCATGGCGACCCTCCAGGTCGTGCTCTCCACGCTCGCGCAGAACATCACCGGCAACCGGATCGGCGCCGACTACGCCACCGTCACCGGCGAACTCCTCGCGGCGAGCTCCGTCGCACTCATTCCGCTGCTGGTGCTCTTCATCCTGCTCCAGCGGCATTTCATCAACGGCATCCTCGCCGGCAGCGTGAAGGGCTGACGCATGACACCGAACCCGTTCCCGATCCCCCGCCCCGAGTACCCCAGACCCGACCGCGACCGGTCCGCGCGCTGGCGCAACCTCAACGGCGTCTGGGACTTCGCGGCCGAGGGCTACGACGGGACGATCACGGTCCCGTTCGCCTGGGAGAGCGAGGCGTCGGGCGTGCACCGGACCTGGATGGAACGGGGCGTCTACCGGCGCACCGTGACCGCGCCGTCCGATTGGGACGGGTCACGGGTCGTGCTGTCCTTCGGCGCGGTGCACCACCACGCGGTGGTGAGCGTCGACGGCGTCGTGGTCGGCGAGCACACGGGCGGGTACGAGTCCTTCGAGATCGACGTGACCGGAGCCCTGGCGCCCGGCGTCGAAGCGGTGCTGGAGGTGGCGGTGACCGCTCCGGCCGACAAGCGCGCGATCCCGCACGGCAAGCAGCGGTCGATCCCGCGCGACGACTACGACGGGGTCTCGTTCACGCCGACCTCGGGGATCTGGCAGACCGTGTGGCTGGAGGCCCGGGGGCGCACGTACGCGCGCTCGGTGGTCCTGCGCGGCGACAGCCTCACCGGGATCGACGTGACCGTGGCACTCGCGGGCGACGCCCCCGCCGGGCACGCCGTGACCGCGACGGTCGCGGGCCGGACGGTGTCGCTCACCGCCGACGGCTCCGGCACCGCCAAGGGCCGCATCGAACTCGACGATCCTCGACTGTGGACACCGGCGGACCCGCACCTCTACGAGGTCGAGATCCGCACCGGCGACGACCGCGTCATCGCCGCGACCGGGCTGCGCCGCTTCGAGGCCCGCGGCGAGGAGCTGTACCTCAACGGCGACCGCGTCTACCTGCGCGGCGTGCTCGACCAGGGCTACTGGCCCGACACCGGACTGACCGCGCCCGACGCCGACTCGCTGCTGCGCGAGCTCGAACTCGCGCGCGGCCTCGGATACAACCTGGTGCGCAAGCACCTCAAGTTTGAAGAGCCCCTGTGGCTCCACGAGGCCGACCGCACCGGGATGCTCGTGTGGGCCGAGCCGGCGTGCCCGAGCCGCTTCTCGCCCGAGGCCGCGGCCGCGTTCGAGGCGCAGCTGCCGGCGATGGTCGAGCGCGACGGGAACCACCCGAGCATCGTGATCTGGGGGCTCTACAACGAGGAATGGGGCCTGGACTGGGACATCCCCGGGAGCCCGGCCCGCGCCGAGGCCGCCGTCCGCGCGTACGAGCGGCTGCGCGAACTCGACGACACGCGACCGATCGTGGAGAACTCCGGCTGGTCCCATGTGCGCACCGACCTGGTCGACTGGCACTACTACGAACCGGACCTGGGCGAGTGGAAGGACGCCGTCGCGCGCCTGGCCTCGGGGGAGCAGGACGCGTTCGCGGTGCGGCTCGGCCCGGACTTCACCGTGGACAAGTCGTTCTACGGCTCGCCCGACGTGCCCCGCCGGGGACTGCCGATCGTCAACAGCGAGTACGGCGAAGGCTTCACGAGCCTCGAACGCGCCTGGCACCTGCGCTGGGAGACACAGGAACTGCGCCGCCACGACCGCTTCGCCGGCTACGTGTACACCGAGTTCGCGGACGTGGAGCACGAGGCCGCGGGGCTGCTCGACATCGACCGCCGCGCCAAGGACTGGGGCGGGTGCGTGCCCGCCGACGTGAACGCCGAGACGGTGCTGGTCCTCGACATGGTCCCGGCCGCGGCCGGTGCCGACATCACCCCGCCGGACTCGCCGTTCCGACTCGACGTCCATGTGTCCCATCACGGCGGGACCGAAGTCAGCGGGACGGTCCACGCCGCGTGGACCGCGCCCGGCACACCGACCGCCACGGTCGCCGCACCGGTGGCGAGCAGCGAGCCGGTGAAGGCCGAGCCGTTCCAGCTCTCGCCCGCCGCGACCCTTGCCGTCCCCGCGGTCGACGGTCCGGCCCGACTGCTGATCTGGCTGGCGGACAACGAGAACCGCACGATCGCCCGCGCGTTCCTCGACGCCGCCGAGATCGAGCCCCCGAACCGCCGGGGCGCCCGCCCCGGCGAGTTCGAAGGCGCCCCGATCCCGGGCATCGCCTGACGGAGGACGGGCCCGGTCCCCTGACCGGGCCCGTTCTCCGTACCGGACCCGCCGCCCGACACCGGGCGGCGCACGGCCTAGGCCGAGCGCGGCTCCGGCAGCTTCTGCGGCTGGAGCCGCACCACCGCGGCGATCCACGCGGCGCAGGCGCACAGCAGCGCGACGACCGCGAAGTGCGCCAGCCCGTCCCGCAGGTGGTCCGATCCGACCGGGTCGACCGCGTACCCGGTCAGTTCCCGCGTCGACCACAGCGGCAGCGCTTTGGCAAGCGCCCCTTCGGGATCGGCGATCATCTGCGTGGCCATGACCGCCAGCAGCGCGAGCGCGCCCTCCAGCTCGCGGGGCAGCACCAGGCTCACCACCGCCCCGAGCGGCGCCGCGATGAGCACGGTCGTGCCCAGCAGCAGCCCCACCGCCCACAGCCGGTTCACGTCCTGCGTCGCGGCCACCAGTCCGAAGTAGCCCGCCGCGAGCGCCAGGCCCATGCCGACGAGTGCGAGCTGCCTGCCGAGCAGGAGCGCCGTCGGGGAGGCCCCGACCACGGCCAGGCGCCGGTCCAGGTGGCGGGCGCCCACATGCGAGAACAGCGCCAGCGTCGCCACCGCCCAGCCCACGCCGAGGGCCAGGAACCGGATGGCCTGGCCCTGCATGTCGCTCCGCGCGGCGTAGAACGCCAGCGGCAGCACGATGACCAGGATCAGCGCGGCGCGCCGGCGCCCGGTCTCCCGCAGACTCGTCCCCGCGATCGTCCAGAGCATCAGCGGTCCTCCGTTCCCTTGAGTTCGAGCACATGGTCGACGCGGTCGAGGTCGTGCAGCAGATGCGTCACGACCAGCACGCCCGCGCCCGCGTCGCGCCAGGCGTAGACCTGCGTCCACAGGTCCAGATAGGAGTCCTGGTCGAAGCCCTGGTACGGCTCGTCGAGGAGGATCAGCTCGGGCCGGTTGAGCTCGCCCAGAACGACGTTGAGCTTCTGCTGGGTGCCGCCCGACAACCGCGCCGCGACGGCCCCGGCGCGCGGGCGCCAGCCCAGGCCCGCCGCGAGGTGGGTCCCGGTCGCGACGGCCCGCCTGGAGCCCATGCCGTGCACCGCGCCGAAGAGCCGGAAGTGCTCCTCGGGAGTGAGATAGGGCGCCACGCCGTGCTGCTGGGGCGCGTAGCCGATGCTCGCCGCGCGCTCCACGAGGCCGGAGGTCGCCTTGGCGGCGCCGGCGCAGATGTCGAGCAGCGTGGACTTCCCCGATCCGTTCGCGCCCACGACGGCCGCGACCTCGCCCGCCCGCAGCGTCAGGTCGACGCCTCGCAGCACCTCGCGGCGCCGGTACCGCTTGACCACCTTGGTCAAACGCAGGACCACCGGTCCGCGGGTCCTCGTCAGCGCCGCGAGCGGAGCGGGCCGGGCGGCTCTGGCCATCCCGGCCGCGTACGCCGCGGCCGGGCCGAACAGCTCGGCCGGGTCGACGCCCGCGGCCCGCGCCTCGTCGCGGCTGTCCTCGGCCAGGCGCCGCGCCTCGCCGGGGGCCACGCCGCGCTCGACGAGCAGGCGGGCGAGGGACTCGTGCCACCGGGCGCCGCTCATGACTCCTCCACCGCGGTCGCCGCGCGCGAGGCCATGCGGTCCATGACGTCGCGGAACTCCCGCCACACCGCGACCCGCTCGGCCGCGGCGTCCCTTCCCTCACCGGTCAGTTCGTAGTACTTGCGGCGCGGACCCACGTCCGAGGCCGCCCAGTCGGCGCGCACCAGCCCCTGCTTCTCCAGGCGCAGGAGCGAGGGGTAGAGGGTGCCGCCGGGGATGTCCCCGAAGCCGGAGCCCGCCAGGCGCTGCGTCAGCCCGACGCCGTAATCACGGCGTTCGAGCAGCAGGCAGAGCAGGCACAGGTCGAGGAAGCCGTGCAGCCATTGCTGTCTCATCGTTTCCAACACGGTAGAAAGGCTAACTGACTAGCGGTACATAGTCAAACTGCCTACTGCGGGCGCGGTCGCCCGCTCCGGCCGTTGATGTCGATCCATGGCCAGCCACGAGGCGACATCACTGGTTTGATTGGCGGCATGACGAACGACAAAGCCGCACGCTTCCGCTCCCTCCACACCACACCCCCGCTGCGCCTCCCGAACTGCTGGGACGCCGGCAGCGCCGCGGTCATCGCCGCCGCGGGCGCCGAAGCGATCGCGACCACCAGTGCCGGGATCGCCTGGAGCCTCGGGCGCCCCGACGGGGACGCGATCGACCGCGAGACCGCGCTCGCCGCGATCGAGCGAGTGGTCAAGGCCGTCGACGTGCCGGTCACCGCCGACATCGAGAGCGGCTTCGGCGCCACGCCGAAGGACGTCGCCGAAACCCTCGCCGCGGTCGCCGGCACCGGTGCGGTCGGCGTCAACATCGAGGACTCCGACGTCGGGACGCCCGGCGCGCTGCGCCCGATCGCCGAGCAGGCCGAACGGTACGCCGCCGCCCGCGAAGGGGCCGGCGCCGACCTGTTCATCAACGCGCGCATCGACGTCTACCTCATGGGCATCGGCGAGGAGGCCGCCCGCCTCGACGCCGTCGTCGAGCGCGCGGGCGCCTACGCCGAGGCCGGCGTCGACGGGATCTTCGTGCCCGGCGTGGCCGACGCGGCGGTGATCGCCGAACTGGTGCAGGCGATCCGGCTGCCGCTCAACGTGCTGGCCGGCCCCGGCTCGCCGACGCCGTCCGAACTCGGCAGGCTCGGCGTCGCCCGCATCAGCCTCGGCAGCGGCGTCGCCTCCGCGGCCTACGGCGTGGCCCGGCGGGTCACGCTCGCCCTCCTCGAAGAGGACGCCTACGCCCCGGGCGAGGGCGGCGCCGACTACGGCACCATGCAGGGCCTGCTCCTGCGCTGACCCCGTTCGCCGCGCGGTCGCGGCCACGGCGGCCGGCGGGGCAACCCGCCGGCCGCCCCGCCCGACCTCACCGCCGCACGGAAGGCACTGTCGGTCGCTCCCGCTAAGCTCGCGGGCATGTCAGAACGACCGGAATTCGCGAGCTTCCCCAACGTGACGTTCGTCGAGGGCGAGACGAACGACTCGGTGATCTACAGTCCCGGCGGCTCGGCCGACATCCACCTGCAGGAGGTCTTCGCCGCCCACGGGCTCGAAGGCTCCGGCTACGACTGGCAGTCGGCGGTGCACGCCGCCCTGGTCGAGCGCGGTCCGCTGCTCGAGCGGTTCGCCTTCGACTCCGAGGCCGGCATGTTCTGCGCCTACGGCACCGACCGCGAGGCGCTCGGCGAGGTCGCGACGACCCTCGAAGCGCTCCTCGCCCAACCGGTGAAGCTGGTGGAGGCGCTGGCCGTCGCCGCCGAACGCGACCTGTTCGACTAGCGGGCCGAGCCGAGACCTCACTGCTGCGGGGCGTCTCGGATCATGCAGGTGAGGCGGCCGGTGCACACACGCCGGCCCTCGTCGTCGCTCACGATGATCTCGTAGGTCGCCGTCGAGCGGCCCCGGTGGATCGGGGTCGCCACCCCCTCGACGCTCCCCGAGCGGACCGCCCGGTGATGCGTCACGTTGAGGTCCACGCCGACCGCGATCCTGCCGGGGCCCGCGTGGAGCATCGCGCCCACCGAGCCGAGCGTCTCGGCCAGGACCGCCGAGGCCCCGCCGTGCAGGAGCCCGTAGGGCTGCCGGTTCCCCTCGACGGCCATCCGCGCCACGACCCGCTCGGCCGCAGCCTCGATCACGTCGATGCCCATGCGGTCGCCCAGCTCTCCGGCGGAGAACAGCCTGTCGAGGTCCATGCCCGCACCGGCGAACCGCTCGCGCACCTCAGGGGGAATCTCGGTCATGCCTGGCGGCTCCGTTCCGTCCGGGGCCGCGCGGGACCGCGCGGCTCTCGGCACAGTCTAGGTCGGCTCCGGATTCTCACGGCGCCGTCGCCCGCTTCGCCCCGGCCCGGGCATGCGGCGGGGCCGCGGGCGCGAAAGCGCCTGCGGCCCCGCCGCTCTCCAGGGGGTGTCAGGCAGGTGTACAGGTCACCGTCGGGGTCACTGCCGATCCCGTTCCGATGAAGCCCCAGGCCGACGATTTCGTCTGGCCCGCGTTCACCGTACCGTTCCAGTCCACATCGGTCGCGGTCACGGTCGACCCGCTCGAGGTCACGGTCGCGTTCCAGGAACTGGAGATCGTCTGGCCGGCCGGCCAGGTCCACGTCAGCCTCCAGCCGCTGATCGCCGCGTCGCCCGCCGTCACGTCGACGTTGGCCTGCCAGCCCGAGTTCCACGAGCTGACCACCTTGACGGCCGCCGAGCACCCGCCCGCGGGCCCCGCCGTGGGGCTCGTCGTCGGGTCGGTCGGCCCGCTCGTCGGCGAGGTCGTCGGCTCGGTGTCCGTGTCGTACCCGAAGAACTCCAGCGCCCGCGACGCCATGCCCCACGCGTACAGGTTGTGCCCCGTCCCCTGCAGGCTGATCGCCTCGACCGCGGCCTGGGCCCCGGTGCCGCCGTAGCGGGTCCGGTTCCAGTTCGTCTGCGGCACGTCGGAGAGGTCCGGGGTCTGGTCGGTCCCGTGGACGTTCGTCCACTGGTCGATCTGCTCCTGGAAGTTGGGGTACCGCAGCGTGTCGTCGTTGGTGCCGTGCCAGATCTGCATCCGCGGCCACGGGCCCGAGTATCCGGCGTTGTTGGACCGCACCGCGTCGCCCCACTGCTGCGGGGTCCGGTTGATCGTGCCGCCCGAGCACTCCGAGTTCCACTCGGAGCCGTTCGTGGTCGCGAAGCACGTGTACGGGACGCCCGAGAAGGCCGCGCCCGCCTCGAACACCTCGGGGTAGACCGCGAGCATCACGTTGGTCATCATCGCGCCCGAGGACACCCCGGTCGAATAGACCTGGTCCGGGTCCACGTTGTACCGCGCGTCGACCCAGTCCATCATGGACTTGACGCCGACCGAGTCGCTGCCGCCGCCCGACAGCGAGGCCGGGGACGAGACGTCCCAGCACTTGCTCGACCGCGTCACCGACGGGTACAGCACGACGAACCCGTGCTGGTCCGCCAGCTGGGCCCACTCGGTGCCGCTGTGGAAGGCCGGACCTGAGCCGGTGCAGTAGTGGAGGGCCACCACCAGCGCCGGCTCCGGGTCGACGTTGTCGGGCACGTACAGGTACATCTGGAGGTTGCTGGGGTTGTTCCCGAAGTTCGTGATCTCGGTCAGGCTCGCCGCACTGGCCGGCCTGGGCATCATGACCGCGACGAGGGCGGCCGCCGCGACGAAGATCGCGGCCGCCGCCGCGACCAGTCCTCGCCGCACGCGCGGGTGGGTTGCAACTGACATGGGGTCCTCTCTAGACGCTGCCGGGGCGTCGGGACGGCCCGGGGATCAGGCCGTGCGAGCCGGAAGAAGGAACGGGGGTCGCAATGAGGGTCCACACACTATATATCTATGGACTTCGATATGCAAGCGCTCCCAACACGGCGCTCAGGCCCGTTCGCCCGCCGCCGCCGCGATGCCCAGGCCGATCAGGGCCGTGCCCCCGGTCCGCCCGAGGATCAGCCTCGGCCGCGGCTTCTTCAGCGCCTCCCGCGCCGCCGAGGCCACCAGTCCCCACACCGAGTCGCACGCCGCGCACAGCACCGCGAACGTCCCGCCCAGCAGCAGCATCTGCATCGTCGCCGAACCGGCCGCGGGGTTCACGAACTGCGGCAGGATCGCCAGGAAGAACAGGATCGACTTCGGGTTGAGCAGGCCCACCATGAAACCCTCGGCCATCGTCGCCAGCACCCGCTTCGGCGAGTCCGCCCCGTCCTCGGGAGACGCCATGAGGCCCTTGCGGTCCCGCAGCGCCTTCACGCCCAGGTAGACCAGATACGCCGCGCCCGCGTACTTCACGATCGCGAACGCCAGCGCCGACTCGGTGATGAGCGCCCCGAGTCCGACCGCGACCAGCGCCGAGGAGCAGAACGTGCCCAGCGCGTTGCCCCAGGCCGTCAGCACGGCCTGCCGTCGTCCGTAGGCGATGGCGCGCCCGACGACGAACATGACCGACGGGCCGGGGATCAGGATGAGGATGAGGGAGGCGACGAGGAACGCCAGGAACTGCGGAGTGCTCGACATGCACCGATCGAACCATCCGCGCGGCGGGTTGGCAACCGCGTATCCGGTCCCGTGGACCGGCCCGATCCGGGGTGACGCATGATACAGGGATCCTGTCCACCCCCCTTCCACACAGGAGCATGCATGGACCGCCCCACCGGCACGGGGACCCAACCGCCCCACGACAACCCGACACTGACCTTCCGACGGCCGGCGGCAAGCGCCTTCCCGCCGCCGCGCTCCTACAGCCCGCCGGTGCACCCCCTCGGCGACGCCGCCCGCGTCGCCGGCGGCCTCGCCCTGCTGGCCCTCCCGGTCGCCGCCCTGGTGCTCGCGTACCTCCTCCCCACGATCCGCACGATCCAGCTCAGCCGCATCGAGCACCTCGGGATCTTCGACGACTCCAACGCGATCGGCCCGGCGAACTACGACGACCAGATCGCCGGGGGCGCCTTCGTCGACGGCCTCGCCCGGCTCATCGGGCCGATCCTCGTGACCGTCCTCATCGGAGCGGTGCTGGCGCCGCTGCTCGCGTGGGTCCTCCACCGCTCCGGCGCCCGCACCCGCGCCGCCTCCCGGATCGTCTGGACGCTCGCCGCGGTCGCCTTCGCGCCCACCGCGGTCACCGTCGCCTGGATCGCGGACCGCGTCCTGTCCGGGAGCGACCGCGAACTGGGCGTGTACGACTGGACCGGGCTCCTCGCCGGCGTCGTGCTCGGCCTCGGCGTCCTGGCCGGGCTCGCCGCCCAGCGCGGCGGCGCCGCCACCGGCAGGCCCGCCGCCGGGGCGCTCACCGTCGCCGGGCTGAGCGCCTTCGCGCTCGTCGCCGCCGGCCTCCAGTCCTTCGCCTACACCTCGGTCAGCGAGGTGCCCGGGGACGCCCCGCCCCCGGTCGTCCAGATCTTCGAGGGCCTCTACGTCGGCCGCAACATCGGCACCGCCGCGGCCGTCTCGGTGCTGCTGCTGACGATCCTCGCCGGACTCGGCCTCGCGGCCGCCGTCCTGTTCCTGGTCTCGCACCTCAGGATCGACGTCACCGCCGGCCCCGCCGAACCCGACAGGGCCCGGCCCCTCGCGCTCACCGCAGGGATCACCGCGCTGGTGCTCGCCCTCGCCGCGGTCGGCTACTTCCTCCTGCCGTGGATCACCCGGATCGGCGAAGGCCCCGACGGCGACTACGACCTGTGGTTCATCATCCGCCAGACCTGGGGCCCGCCCCTGGTCACCACCGCCGTCGCCCTCGCGACCGCGCTCATCGGCGGCTTCGCGATCGGCGCGCTGCGCCCCTTCGGCGACGGCTCGCGCTGGCTTCTGCTCCTGTTCGCGCCCTGGCTGTTCGTCGGCTCCGGGCCCCTCGGCGCGGCCAACCTCGAGGCGATCGCCGAGGACGGCGAATGGATGGTCATCGGCTCGTTCCCGGCCCGGGTCTGGGTCGCCATCCCCGTCCTGTTCCTGTTCACCGCCCTGTTCTGGGGCCTGGAGGACCGCCGCCGCGCCGCCCTGCACGAAGGTATGTCCGAAAAGGACGCCCGCCGCGCGTTCGTCGCCGGCGCCTGGCCCATGACGGCGCTCCTGGGCCTCGCCCTGCTCCTGGTCTTCGGCCAGGACGTGTTCTGGCAGCAGATCACCTGGCAGGGGATGCTCTCGACCGGCTACATGATGCACGCCCTGGAGAACCTCGACTTCGAGCACACGGCGGTCACCCTCGGCTACCCGATCCCCGTGCTCGCCGCCGTCGTCCTCGCGGCGCTGGCCCTGGCGATCTGGTACCTGCCGAAGGTCGCCGTCAAGGTCGGCCGCGAATAGCGGTAGAGGGGCCGGCTGATGCCGGCCCCTCTACCGCGCGTTCAGGTTCAACTGCGGACGAACTCGATGTCGTGGAAGCGCCGCGCCGCCGTGTCGTAGTGCAGCCGCGCGCCCTCCATGTAGCCGAACAGCGCGCCCCACTCGTCGTGCTCGGCCTCGGGGAACAGCGCCACCAGGCCGCACTCGATGTGGCCGCCGTGGCCGATGACCAGCCCCGCGTCGCCCGGACCGAGCGGCGACATCAGCTCGCCCCACTGGCGCCCGAGCGCGTGCGAGTAGTCGCTGACGGCGCTGCCGCGGCGGCCCACCAGCCGCGCCAGCCGCGTGAACGGGGCGCCGACGTCGTGCGAGGCCGCCTGCGACTCCTGGAGGAACGCGTTCACGTTGTGCAGCGTCGGCAGTTCGGTGGTCACCGCGAAGCCCATCGCGATCGCCGTCTCCCTCGCCCGGGGCGCGACGCTGGTCGCCACGACCTCGAACGGGCCCATCAGGGTGCCGGACCAGCGGGCGAGCTCGACACCCTCCTGGGAGAGATGGACGGCCTCGTCCCCGTTGCGCTTGCTGTGCCGACGGATCTCGAGCATGGGCATAAGGGCGGTCTCTTCTCTTCTCGAACACGCTGGACGGCAGGGCGGAGCGTGCGGTGCGGCGGCGGTCCGCCTCGAGCCTACGCGGCCCGGCAGCCCCGGGCCAGGACGGCTGCGAGACCTACATTAAGGCTCCGGTCGCACTGCGGCGCAAGAGCCCTCCCGCAGTCCAGAACGGTGCGAACCGCCCGCCCGGGCGCATCCGCCGCCCGCCTTCACCCGGCTCAGCGGCCCTTCGGCTGCAGCAGCCCGCGCTCGTAGGCCGCGGCCACCGCCGCGGCCCGGTCGTTGACCTCCAGCTTCGCGTAGACGTGCACGAGGTGGGTCTTGACCGTCGCCTCCGAGATGAACAGCTCCGCCGCGGTCTCCCTGTTGCTGCGGCCCTTCGCGATGAGCGCCAGCACCTCCAGCTCGCGGTCGCTCAGGGGCCCCGCCGCGGCGGGCCTGCGGACCCGGTCCATCAGGACCGACGCGACCGACGGCGCCAGCACCGTCCCGCCCTCGTGCGCCGCCCGGATCGCCCGCCGCAGCTCCTGCGGCGAGGCGTCCTTGAGCAGATAGCCCGCAGCCCCCGCCTCGATCGCCGGCAGCACGTCCGAATCGGTGTCGTACGTGGTCAGCACCAGGACCTTCGCGGGCACGCGCAGCGCCGCGAGCTCCCTGATGGCCGACACGCCGTCGGTCCCGGGCATCCGCAGGTCCATGAGGATGACGTCCGGCCCGAGCGCGAGCGCCCGGTCCACCGCCTCCCGCCCGTCCGAGGCCTCGCCGACCACGTCGACGTCCTCGGTCCGGTCGAACATGCCGCGCAGCCCGTCGCGCACCACCGGATGGTCGTCGACGATGAGGACCCGGATCGGCTCAGGCGCCATCGGGCACCGCCTGCGCGATCGCGGGGACGCTCGCCGACACCACGGTGCCCCGGCCCGGCTCGGACTCGATCGACAGGCGCCCGTCGAGGCGCGCGACGCGCTGGCGCATCGCCGACAGCCCGTAGCCGCCCTTCCCGGAGGCCCTGGTGCGGCCCGGTTCGAACCCGAGCCCGTCGTCGCGCACGTCGATCGCCAACTGATCCTCCATATAGGAAAGTGTGATGCCGACGCGGCCCGCCTCGGCGTGCTTGGCCACGTTCGTCAACGCCTCCTGCGCGATCCGCAGCAGCGTCACCTCGACCTCCGGGTGCATCGGCCGGGCCTCGCCGGTCGTGACCAGCTCGACCGGGACCGACTCGGACGCCGACCACTTGGACGAGACCTCCGCGAGCGCCTCCGGCAGCTGCGAGGCGTCCAGCGTCGGCGGCCCGATGGCCTGCACGGTCCGGCGGGCTTCGGCGAGGCTGTCGCGGGCGAGGTCGAGCGCGGAGTCGAGGTGGCGCCGCCGCTGCGCCTCGTCGTCGGTCCCGTCGACCGCGTGGAGCTGCGCGATGATGCCCGCCAGGCCCTGCGCGACGGTGTCGTGGATCTCGCGGGCCATGCGCTGGCGCTCGTCCAGGACGCCCGCCTCGCGGGCCTGGGTCATCAGCTGCATGTGGAGCCCTGCGTTCTCCTCCAGCGCGGCCTCCCTGGTGCGGAAGGCCTCTTCGCGCTCGGAGTTGAGCCGCGACATCTGGTCGTTGAGCCGGAATCCGACGCTGATGGCGGCGATCTGGACCACCACGACGATCGCGTAGATCAGGACGCCCTCGGTGGTGACCCCGCCGCTGAGGATCGAGGAGTTGACGACGAGCGACGTCGCCGCGATCCCGGCGACCACGACCCTGTGCGGCCGCAGGAGTCCCGCGTGGAAGAAGCCGGTGATGCCGAAGATGAAATAGAACATGTCGCGGCTCATCAGCACCGCGCACAGGCCGATCATGACGAAGAAGTACAGCGTGAAGCGCCACGCGTGGGCGTCGCCCCGTTTGAGGGTCGCATACCCCCACAGGGCGATCGCGGTCTTGGAGGGCCGGCGGGTGTACATCGCGAACACCCACAGGGCCGCGACGGCCGCGATCGCGAGGGTGGTGAGGCGGAAGCCGACGCCGCGGTCCGTGACGAGCTGCGTCAGGCCGGCGCTGAACACCAGGGTCGCGTAGGGGAGCCATTCCATGAACCGGTTGTACTTGAAGTCGATCTTGGACTGGCGCCGCTCGTACTCGGCGGCGTCGTCGAGCGTGCGCTCACCGCTGCTGCGCGACCCTGGCGTCATGACGTCACTCCCACTTGAACATTCGGGCCGCGAGCACTCCGGCGACCACGGCGGTCGCGCCCATGGCGAGCAGCTGGGCCGCCGCGGGCGCCTCGCCGTTCCAGCTGTCGAGGAGCGTCTGCACGCCCGGCGGCACGTACTCGCCGATGCGCGCGATCGCGTCCGGCAGCATGAACCGGGGGAGGTACACGCCGCCGAAGAACATGACCGCCATGAACAGCATGCTCGCGATGCCCGTCGCCGCGCGGGTGGTCGGGGCCAGGGCCGCCACGAGCATACCGATCGAGAAGACCGCGGCGATGCCGAGGATGAACGCGGCCGTGAAGCCCAGCGCGTGCTCCGGCAGCGGGACGCCGTAGACGATCCGGCCGGTCGCGACCACGAGCACGGTGGCGGCGAGGGCCGCGCCGAGGTTGACGGTGAGCTGGGCGAGCAGGAGGTTGCCCGGGTGCATCGGGGTGGTCCGCATGCGGCGCAGGATGCCCCGTTCGCGGTAGGTCGCCATGATCGACGGCAGGTTCGTCAGGCCGACGACGCCCACGGACATGACGATCAGGGAGGGCATGAAGTAGTCGATGAACCGGATGCCGTCCATGTCGGGCGAGGGTTCGCGCAGCATCGGGACGGCGCCGAGCCCCACCAGGATCAGCGTGGGCAGGACCAGGCCGACGATCAGCGAGGTGGGGTCGCGGACGAACAGTCGGGTCTCGGTCTGGACGAGTTTCATGAGCGAGGACATGTGGTGCTCCAGTTCGCTTGGAGGCGGTCAGTTGTCGAGGGGCTTGCCGGTGAGGGCGACGAAGGCGTCTTCGAGGCTGACCTGCTCGACGCGCAGGTCCGCGGCCACGATGTGGTTGCGCGCCAGGACGGAGGTGACGGCCTGGAGCAGGTTGCCGCGCCCGGTGACGACCATCTGCGGGCCGGTGCGGGTCACTTCGGCGACCTCGGGCAGGTCGAGCAGGAGCGCGTCCGCGAACGGCGCGGAGGGACGGAAGCGGACCCGCTGCTCGTCTCCGGCGCGCGCGGTCAGGCCGGCGGGCGTGTCGAGCGCGACGACCTTGCCCGAGTCGATGACGGCGAGGCGGTCGCACAGCCGCTCGGCCTCGTCCATGAAGTGGGTGACCAGGATGATCGTGACCCCCGAGTCGCGCACCTGCTCGATGAGGTCCCACGTGTCGCGCCGCGCCTGCGGGTCGAGTCCGGTGGTGAGCTCGTCGAGCACGGCGATCCGCGGGTTGCCCACCAGCGCGAGCGCGATCGACAGCCGCTGCTGCTGGCCGCCGGAGAGCTTCGCGAACGGGGTCTTGCGCTTGCCGCCCAGGCCGAGCGACTCGATGAGCCGGTCGGTGTCGGCCGGGCGCTTGTAGAACGACGCGTACAGGTCGAGGGCCTCGCCGACGCGCAGCCGGTCGGGCAGGCGGCTCTCCTGCAACTGGATGCCGAGGACCTGCTTGAGTTCGGCGCCGTCGCGCTCGGGGTCGAGCCCGGTCACCGAGACGCGGCCCGAGTCCCTGGTGCGCAGCCCTTCGAGGCATTCGACGGTGGTGGTCTTGCCCGCCCCGTTGGGGCCGAGGATGCCGAAGATCTCGCCTTCGTCCACAGTGAACGAGACGCCGTCGACGGCGCGTTCCGATCCGTAGTGTTTGACCAGGTCTTCGACTTCGATGAATGCCATGCCGGCCTCCTTGCTCGTGTGTCTCCACACTCGCAGGAACGGCGCGTCCGGGCATCGCCCGAGCGGCGGGGGCCGCGGTTGATCCCGCCGGTCAACCGATCGGTTGACCGGCGCCGACCGGTCAGGGTTTGACGGCGATCCCGGCCATCACGGTGCGCTGGAACGGTTCGAGGTCGCCGGCCGCGGGGACCTCGCGGTCCGGTTCGGCCGGGAACCAGCGCGAGACGTACTCCAGGCCCGGCGCGATCATCGGCATCCCCTGGAAGTGGCGCTCCAGGCGCTCGACCGGGCGGCACCAGCCGTTGCCGAGGGTCTCCAGGCAGGCCTGCGACAGCGCCCGCTGGATCGGCTCGCCCGTGTCGGGCCAGGCGGTGATGAACAGGTGCGAGCCGGAGGCCAAGGGCTCCATGAGGTGGGCGATGATCTCGTCGGGCGACTCGTCGTCGGCGATCTGCATGATCATGCCGACGAGCATGAGGCCGACGGGCCGGTCGAAGTCGAGGTTGGCGCGCACGTCCGGGTTGGCGAGGATGCCGGAGGGTTCGCGCAGGTCGGCGGTGACGACGGTGGTGGTGCGGTCGTCGGCGAGCAGGGCCCGGCCGTGGGAGAGGACCATCGGGTCGTTGTCGATGTAGACGACCCGGGTCTCGGGGTTGATCTCCTGGGCCGCCTCATGGGTGTTCAGCTCGGCGGGCAGGCCGCAGCCGACGTCGATGATCTGGTCGATCCCGCCCTGGCCGACCATGTACCTGATGCCGCGGACGAGCGCGGACCGGTTGAGGCGGAAGACCTCTCGGGCCTGCGGGACGAGCGCCTCGAAGATCGCGGCGGCCTCGCGATCGACCGGGAAGTTGTCGCGGCCGCCCAGGAGCGCGTCGTAGACGCGGGCGGTCGAGGGCACGGCGGAGTCGATCACCGGGGGCGGCCAGTCCGGGGCTGCATCGTTCACGTCGTTCCAATCGGCGCTGAATGGGCGGTGACATGGGGATCGAGGCCGACGCGGGGGCGGGTGCGTCGCGGCTCGCTCCGCCGCGCGGTTCGCGGCGGCGCCCGGTCCCGCCGCCGGAGCGGGACGCCGCTTCAGACTACGTCATGGGGCGTTCCGGCACGAGTGGACGCTCGTCTCGATTCCGCGCCGTTCGGCCCCGTTCCGCCCCTCCCGCATGAGGAACGACCCGGGCCCGCCGGTGCCGTCCCAAGATCGATTCGGCCGTGTCGCGCCGTCCCCCGACCGGGGGGCTGCGGAGCCCCGGGAACCGAACCGCCCGGTCAGGCGCCGCGACCCCGAACCGGAACGCGGCCTCGCCGCCCGCGACCGACCCGGCCTGGTGGCCGACGACACCCGCCACCCGCCGTGGCCTGCGAGTATGCTTGGTACAT
Organism: Glycomyces harbinensis; assembly: GCF_900101745.1. Lineage (GTDB taxonomy): Bacteria > Actinomycetota > Actinomycetes > Mycobacteriales > Micromonosporaceae > Glycomyces > Glycomyces harbinensis. Next base: position 125,134 of record NZ_FNAD01000018.1, read on the forward strand.
GGAGGAATACACGGGGGAGCCGATGGGCATGGGCACCGTGCTGGTGCGCGCCGCCTTCCTGGTCGACGCCGTCTACGCCGACTCCGTCCGCCAATTCGACCTCACCGTGCCGCAGGCGCAGCTGCTGTGCGTGCTCATACCGCGCCCCCACGGGATGTTCGAGCTCGCCAAGACCCTCGGCCTCGCCAAGTCCAGCATCACCGGCCTGGTCGACCGGTCCGCCAAGCGCGACCTGGTCCGCCGCGAGTCCGACGCCGGCGACGGCCGGGCCTTCCGCGTGGCGCTCACCGCGAAGGGCAAGCAGCTCGCCGAGGAGTTCCACGAGGAGACCACCCGCCGCGTCTCCGATCTGCCGCTGGGCCTCTCGGAGGCCGAGCGCGACACCCTCGTCGGCCTGCTCACCAAGGTGATCACCGACAACGCGGTGCCGGTGGTCTTCCCCGACGGCGAATGCCCTTCCGCCGCAAGCTGCTCCGGCGACTGAACCCGGACGAGACGAAGCCCCCGCGGCAAGTCGCCGCGGGGGCTCTCGGTCCTATGACGATCGAAGGACCAAGCGTTAGGCCACGTTGAACAGTTCGGCGAACTTCGAGTGCATGAGGTCGCGGCCCTTCCACTCGGCCACGGCCGACCGCGACAGGATGCTCGGACCGTCCTCGGACGGGACCTGGCCGACACCGCCCTCGGGCCCGAGCGGGAGCAGCACCACGCGGCCCGGCGACGGCCGGTACTCCGCCACGGGCTCGCCGCCCTGCAATTGCGCGATGATGTTGGCCGCCACGACCTCCGCGTGCCGCATGGCCGAGCCGGCGCGCTTCTCCTCGGCCACGTCGGTGACGTCGCCGATCGCGTACACGTGCCCGTGGCCGTCCACGTTGAGCCTCGCCGTGACCGGGATCTGCCCGCGGGCGTTGAGCGGCGCCAGGCCGTCCGCGAGGTAGTCCGAGTTCGTGGTCGCGCCGTAGGCCCGGAACCAGATGTCGGCCTCGATCCTCTCGCCGCCGACCGCGACCGCCACGGTCCCGGCGACGCCGGGCTCGACCGCCGGTTCGGCGTCGAAGGCCGCGCCCAGCCGCAGCCGGACGCCCAGCTCGTCGAGCTGCCCGTGCAGGTCGGCGCGCAGCTCCTCGGCGTACCCGCCCAGCAGCTCCTCGGCCGGGTCCACGACGACCACGCTCTTCTCGGGCCAGACCGCCTTGATCTCGCCCGCCAGCTCCAGGCCCACCGGACCGGCCCCGGCGATGAGCACCCGGTCGGCCCCGGCCAGTTCGGCGTGCGTGGCCTTGAAGTGCGCCAGGGCCTCCGCGGTCGAGTCGGTGCGGGTCTTGGCCGGGTACGGGTAGCCCGAGCCGCTCGCCAGCACGATGTAGTCGGCCTCGACCCGCTCGCCCGAGGCGAGGGTGACGCCCCCGGCGTCCACCGCGGACGCGTACTCGCGGATCTGGCCGCCGTTCTTCAGGAGCGTGTCGTAGGGGTAGAAGATCCGCTCGGCCCACTCGTCGGGCTGCGTCAACGCGCGGAGCGACCCGGCGGCGTTGACGAAGCCGTCCTTGGGCTCGATGAGGACCACGTCGGCGTGCTCGTCCAGCGCCTTGGCCACCGCGGCCCCGCCGTATCCGCCCCCGACGACGGCGACCGTGCGTCCCTGCTGCGTCATGATGTCGACCCTTCGATAAAGTAGTTCGTAGTACGAACCATAATAGTTCGTACTACGAACTACAAGGATCCGAGCGGGCCGAATCCCGTGATGGCGGCCACCTCATGTGATCCCATCTGTCACAAGGTGACACGGCGTCAAAAGTCCGATACGGTGATATATATGAGCGTCGTCACAAATGCCGCACTCGAGATGCCCGGCAACCCGCTGCGGCAACTGACCCTCGAACAGCTCCGCCAGCGCACCAGCGTCAAATGGCGGGAGCACCCCGCCGACGTCCTGCCCCTGTGGGTCGCAGAGATGGACGTCCTGGTCGCCGACCCCGTCGCCAAGGCCGTCACCGACGCCATGGCCGCCGGAGACACCGGCTACCCCGCCGGCACCGCGTACGCCGACGCCGTGGCCGCCTTCGCCGCCGAGCGCTGGCACTGGACCGACATCGAACCGGACCGGATCCGGCCCGTGCCCGACATGATGATCGGCGCGGTCGAGATGCTCAAGCTCCTCACCGCGCCCGGCGACGCGGTCGTCGTCAACTGCCCGGTCTACCCGCCGTTCTACCGCTTCAACGCCTTCAACGGCCGCAAGGTGGTCGAAGCGCCGCTCGGACCCGACCACCGCATCGACTTCGCCGCCCTCGCCGCGGCCTTCGAGCTCGCGCTCGGGCGCGGCGGCCGCGCCGCGTACCTCCTGTGCAACCCCCACAACCCGACCGGGACCGTCCACACCAGAGCGGAACTGGAGCGGGTGGCGCGCCTCGCCGCCGACTACGGGGTCCGCGTCGTCGCCGACGAGGCCCACGCCCCGATCGTCGGCCCCGGCGCCGTCTTCACCCCGTACCTCACCGTCCCCGGCGCGGGCGACGGCCTCGCGCTCACCTCGGCCGCCAAGGCCTGGAACCTGCCGGGCCTGCGCGGCGCCGTCGCGATCGCCGGACCGGACTCGGCCGTCGACCTGGCCCGCATGCCCGAGGAGATGAGCACCAGCGCCGGCCACATGGCACAGATCGCCCACGCCGCCGCCTTCCGCGAAGGCGGCCCCTGGCTCGACGCGCTCCTGGAAGACCTCGCCGAGAACCGCCGCATCCTGGCCGCCGCGCTCGCCGAGCACCTGCCGCAGGTGCGCTACCGGCCGCAGCCGGGCACGTACCTGGCCTGGCTCGACTGCCGCGCGCTCGGCCTCGGGGACGACCCGGCGGCGCACTTCCTCGAGCGCGGCCGCGTCGCGGTCAACTCGGGCCTGCCGTTCGGCACCGGCGGGAAGGGGCACGTGCGCCTCAACTACGCGACCACGCCCGAGATCCTCACCGAAGCGGTCGAGCGCATGGGCGCCTCCCTGCGTTGACGCGCGCCCCTACGATGTGACCTGATCCAGGACCCGGGCACGTCCTCCTGCGACGTGCCCGGTCCGGATCCAGTTGAACGCCAAGGGATTCGCGGGGAGACGACAGTGGGCATCTGGGACGTCAAGGCGAGCGACGACCGTGAACAGTGGACGTACGAGCCCGTGACCGCCATCGGGCCGCTCCGCTTCGGCATGCGCGCCGTGGAGGTGTCGGAGGCCCTGGGGGACCGTCCCAGCAGCTCCCGCTCCGGCCAGGTGCCGACCGGTGAGATGCGGCTCGTCCTGGAGCGTTTCAGCCGGCGGGGCGTGGTCGCGTTCTACACGCGCGAAGGCGCGCTCGCGGGCGTGGCGGTCGACGCCCAGCGCGGTCCCCAAGTGCGCCTGGAGGGCGAGGAGCTGACCGGACGCGTGCCGTCCGAAATGGAGGCGTGGCTCACCGGCCTCCTCGAGTCGCGGGACCTCGGCCTGCTCTACACGCAGGACGGCAATCCCGCGTCGGTGGACCTCGGCCTGGTCCTGCGGGCGCAGCGGGCCGGGGACGTGGTCCTCACCCGGCCGCTCTTCCTCATCGGCGACTGGGTGGACAACCTCTGGGACTCGCTCCCGGCCGAGGAGTGGCACACCTTCTGACGCGCGCCTAACGCCGCCAGAGCATGTGGCGGTCGGGCAGCTTCTCCTCGTTGCCGCGGCCGTCGCTCTTGCCCAGGAGCGAGAACCCGTGCCGCTCATAGAAGGCCTGGGCCCCGGTGTTCTGCTCGAACACGTGCAGGTCGAGGGCCTTGCGCCGCCGCTTCGCCTTGGCGAGCAGCGCTTCGCCGACGCCGTGGCCCTGAGCGGCGGGCGACACGTAGAGGTGGTCGAGCCAGTCGCCGCCCAGGGCCGCGAAGCCGACCGGCACGCCGTGCCGCTCGGCGATCCACAGCTCAGCGGCGGGGATCATGACTTCCTCGACCCACCAAGCGGTCTCGTCGTAGGTGTGCAGCGCGGGCAGGTAGGTCATCCCGCCGCGGGCGGCCCAGAAGATCTCGGTCACGCTCGCCGCGTCGCCGATCCAGCCGCGCCGTACCAGCGGCAGCGCGTCGTTGCCGATGAGTTCGGCGACCCGCCGCACCTCCATCACCGAACCCCACAGGCCGAGGTCGCGGCGCAGTCCGGCGTCGACCGCTTCGATGCGGTCGAGGAGGTCGCGAAGGCGCCGCCGATCGGCCGGGCCCAGCCCGGCGCCGAGGTAGGCGTCGACGATCGGATCGAGTTCGGCCTCGAGCGGTTCGACCAGGGAGCGGACCTGCGGCACCGGATGCGGCGCCGGTCGCGGGCCGCGCGAGGCGGCGACGCCGAAGACCGCGGCCTCGTGCGCCCGCGGGCCGGGCCAGCGCGGGCCGTTGCGGTAGCGCATCTCGGCGGGGTCGACCGGCAGCCGGGCCTCCCGCTTCTGCGCCTTCCGGCGCCGAGCGAACGCGTCCGTCTCGACCAGCCAGGCGGCCCGGCTGGCCTCCACGGTCTCCAGGGCCGCGAGCAGTCCGGCCTCGTCCAGCCGGGTGCGGGCTCCCGGGTCCGTGCCGGTGATGAACGCCCAGGTCAGCTCGAATCCGAGGTGTCGGTACCGGCCCACGGCCGACCGCAGTGCGCCCTGCCGCCATCCCAGCGGCCGCTCGGTGTCGCGCACCCGCCGCGCGAGCGTCCGGAAGGTCATCGGCGGGCCGCCGCGGCGGGGGAGGAGTGATCCGGCATCGGGCCACTGTCCCACGCCGCCGGCGCGCCCGCCAATCGGTCAGGCCCTCGCGAGGGCCCCGAACGCGTCGGGGTGCGCGGCCATGAACTCGTCGAAGGACCGCGGCTCGGCGCCGGTGAGGCGCCGCACCGCGTCGGTGACCTGCCCGTACGCGCCTCGACCGAGCGAGGCGTACAGCGAGGCCGTCTCGGCGGCGAGCGCCGGGTCCAGGCCGAGGCCGCGCAGCCGGTCGGCGATCGCGGCCTCCGGCTGTCCGCTGAAGCCGACCGGGAGGCCGCGGCCGTCGCTGAGCTTCGCGGCCACCTCGGCGTACGTGATCACCTCGGGTCCGGTGAGCACGAACGACTCGCCCCGGCCGGTCTCGCCGGTGAGGAGCGCGGCCGCGCAGGCGGCGATGTCGCGGCAGTCGATGAACGCCACGCGCGCATCGCCTTCGGGGCCGATGAGGTTCCCGTCCTCGTCGCCGAGGCTCGTCTCGGGCCGCAGGAAGTTCTGCATGAAGCCGCCGGGCTGGAGGATCGTCCATTCCAGACCGGAGGCCTTGAGGTGGTCCTCGACCACGCCGTGCGCGCCCTCGGACATGGGCCCGCCCCTGTGCGCGTGCCACACCGAGAGCTTCACCGCGTAGGTCGCTCCGGCGGCCTTCGCCGCGTCGATCACGTTCCGCTCCCAGCCGATCATCGGCTGCTCTCCGTCGACCAGGTATCCCTGCGCCCCAGGGGAGGCGAGGAAGACCCGGTCGACGCCGGCCATGGCCGCGGCGAGGGAGTCGGGGTCGTCGTAGTCGCCGACGGCGTAGTCGGCGCCGAGGGCGCGCCCTTTGTCGTCGTCGCGCACGAGGGCCCGGAACGCGGCCCCGCGATCGGTCAGCTGCGCGACGAGGTGCCTGCCGGTGGAGCCGGTCGCTCCGGTCACCAGGATCATGAGGCCTCCAAAACAAGCGGAAGAACATCTTCCGGTTGTCGGCGACGCTAGCATAAGCGGAAGAAGATCGTCCAGTATCATCGAGGCATGGACACCACGCCGCGATTGCGCGCCGACGCCAGGCGCAACCGCGAACGCCTCCTCGCCGCGGCCGCCGAACTCATCACCGAACGCGGCCCCGACGTGCCGATGGAGGAGATCGCCCAGCACGCGGGCGTCGGCGTCGGCACCCTCTACCGGCGCTTCCCCGACCGCCACACGCTGGTGCGCGACGTCGCCGCCGAGATGTTCCGGCGCGGCATCGCCATCGCCGAGTCCGAGGAGGAGGCCGCGAGCGGGTGGGAGGGACTCGTGCGCCTCGTCCACTACTGCGGCGAACCCGAACTCGGGGCCCTCTCGGCCGCGCTGCGCCCCTGGCTCGCCGAGCACCGCGACCGCGACCCCGAACTGAGCGGGCTCACCAAGACCTGGCTGGCCCGCTTCGAGGCCGCCGTGAGGCTGGCCCAGGACGAGGGCGCGATGCGCACCGACGTCACCGGCGCCGACCTGCTGCGGTTCATCAGCCTCGTCACCTGCCGCATGCCCGAGCTGCCCGCCGCGGCCAACCACGAGGCGAGCGCCCGCTACCTCGGCATCGTCATCGACGGGCTCCGCCGTCGGCCCCTCAGCGAGGCGAGGCCCTGACGACCTCCGCGAGGGTGATGCGGGTCTGCGACGGTTCGCTCCAGCGAGGGTCCGAGATGTCGAGGTACTGGGTCTCTCCCACCCGCAGGACGGTGCCCTGCTTGTACGGGACGTAGACGTTCGGCTCCAGACCGTCGACCACGCGCGCCAGGACGACGAGACCCGTCGCCCGGTCGAACGGCCCGTACTGCGAGATCTTGGCGCCGTACCCGGTCGAGGACAGCCCCTTCTCGACGACGATGTGGTACTGCTCGGTCACGTCGGCTTCCCTTCTCTCCGTCCAAAGGAGCGAACGCGGCGCCGGACGCCTCCGGCGCCGCGTTCGCTCCCCATAGGACTTCCGCGGACCGTCAGTCCTCGATGTCGCCGCAGATCAGGCCGCGGCCGTTGGTCGCGATGTAGACCCTGCCATAGACCTGCGGGTCGCCCGAGATCGCCTTGCCGGTCCACGCCCACTGATGGGCGTCGTCGTTGACGCGGTCCCAGGTCCTGCCCTCGTCGGTCGAACGCCAGATGCCGCGCTGCCCGTCGGCCTTCGCCGAGGTGTAGATCGCCGGGTAGCCGTGGCGCCCGCGGGCCTTGCCGAAGCCGACCGCGTCCGCTTCGTCGAAGTCGCGCACGCGCTTCCACTTCCGGCCGCCGTCCGTGCTGCGCCACATGCCGTACGCCGCATCGGCCTTGCCTCCGGCCAGCCACAGGTGCCCGCGCCTGCCGGGCACCGCCCGGAGGTCCACCGGTCCCTCGGCGGGCAGGCCCGTCGCGCCGGTCGCGGTGAACGCCAGGCCGCCGTTCGCGCTCGCGTAGACCGTCCCGGCCGCGAAGGCGTACAGGCGGTTCGGGTCGGTGCGGTCGGCGCGCACGAGTGCCCCGGCCGGGAGTCCGTCCACAGGGGTCCACGTCTGGCCGAGGTCGGTGCTGAACACCGGCGCGGTCGACCCGTCGCCGGGGGACCAGACGATGACCGACCCGTCGGCGCCGACGGCGACGGTGCCGCCGTTGGCGCCGCCCGCGACGCCGTCGAGGCGCGTGGTCGTCAGCCAGGTCGCGCCGCGGTCGGTCGAGACGCCCACGTGCCCGGCGGTCTCGCCTTCGACGTCGCCGGTGCCCACGACGACGTCCGGCTCCAGCGCGGCGAAGTCCACGCCGCGGCCCGAAGTCCAGTTGGGATGGCGGATCTGCGTGCCCACCCGGTCCACGTCGGTGTGCACGAACCCGCCGAGGTCGCCCGTGGCGGACACCAGGGTCCCGCCGATCGCGGCGATGTCCTGCACGGCGGTCTCCTCCAGCCCCTCGACGCGGACGGCCACGGTGAACGGCTCGATCGGCAGCGCGATCTGGTGCCCGGCCGCGTCGTCCCAGCCGACGAGCGCGCCCTGCGCGTCCCATTCGGTCAACCGCTCGGTGCCCCAGATGGTCGCGCCGGTGCCCCACATGATCCGGTCCGAGTCGTGGGGGTCGATCGCGAGCGCGTCGATCATCCACCCGTGCTTGACCGCGTACGCGGGACCGTCGTCGGCGCCGCCGAAGCTCAGCCACTCGCTTCCGGTGCTGTCCATGGTGAACCGGTCGGTGCGTTCGGGCGGCCACGACCAGTTCGCGTCCCACACGTAGTCCCAGCTGGTCTGCCAGGTCGCGCCGGAGTCGGTGGAGCGGTAGACGATCTCGTCGGGCCACCAGTTGTTCTGCGTGGCGGCCATGAGGGTTCCGGGGCGCCGGCGGTCGACGGTGAGGCCGCCGAAGCCGGGGATGGCGCCGATCGGGTTGTAGGCCGGCGTGACGTCGGTCCACTCGCCGGTGGCGAGCGACAATCGCTGGATCGAGCCGCCGCGCCCGGATGCGGGGGCGCCGTTGTAGGGCCCGGGGTCCCAGCCCGTGACGATGAACAGGTGGCCGTTCTCGTGGTCGAACGCGGCCTGCTTGGGGATGGTGCGGTTGCCGTCGGCGGTGCCGAGGGCCGCGGCCGCGCCGGGGACGGGCTGCCAGGTCGCGCCGCGGTCGGCGGAGACGTAGAGCGGGTCGTCGGGGTCGGCGACCCCGACGAAGACCCGGCCGTCCTGGTCGAAGTCGATCCAGATGACGCCCTGGTTGTCGTCGGAGTACTCGCCGCTCGGGTCCTGCACGAAGTTCCCGGCGTTGGGGAAGGCCTCCGCGCGGGACCAGTTGCGGCCGTGGTCTTGCGAACGCCACAGGCCGTTGCCGTTGGGGGTGCCGAGGTACACCTGGGCGTTGTCGTGCGGGTCGACGGCCAGGCGCTCGCCCATGCCGCGGCCGGGCATGTTGCCGCCCTGCTTGAACGGCAGTTCGGCCGCCTCCCAGGTCTCGCCGCGGTCCTCGGAGCGGATCACGGCGCCGTTGGCGGGGTCCCAGTCGTTGGTGTAGGTGCCGACGGCCGCGTAGACGCGGTGCGGCTCGACGGGGTCGGTGGCGACCGAGACGACCCCGGTCCAGCCCCAGTCGTCCCAGCCGACCCAGTCGAGCAGCGGCTTCCAGGTCTGGGTCGGCTCCTGCCAGCGGTACAGGCCGCCGATGTCGGTGCGGGCGTAGATGAGATCGGCCTCGGTCTCGTTGAAGACGATGCCGGGGACGTAGCCGCCGCCGTTGACCACGGCGTTGCGCCACGTGTACGCGTCTTCGCAGTGGCCGCGGGTCTTGGCGTGGGCGGCCGACGGTACGGCCGCGGCCGCCACCGCGGCGGCGCCGAGCGAAGCGGTGAAAGTGCGTCGTCGCACGGTTGCTCCTTGAGGTCCGGAGGAATGGAGGGGTCGATTCGAAGGACGTCGATGGGGTTAGTTGGGAGGCCCAACATAACAGGCGATGGTCACGGCGGGCAACCATCCGAACGCCCGCCATGGACGCGGTGGGCCTTTTCCGTTAGGGTGAACCGAGGTTGGGCCCCGTCACTGTCCGCGCACCCCTGCTAGGAGCCAGCCCCATGGGCGCAAGCCTGCCCGCACTCCTCCGCCGCCCCGCGATCCTGTGGTCCGCCCTCGCTGCGGCGCTCATCGCCGCCGTCGCCGCAGTCCTCCTCGTCATCCCCGACGACTCCGGGGACCCGGACTATCTCGACGCCTCGCTCCCGATCGACGAGCGCGTCGACGACCTCTTGGGCCGCATGACGATCGAGGAGAAGGTCGGCCAGATGACGCAGGCCGCGGTCGGCGCGGTCGACCCGTATCCCGGCGACATCGCCGAACTCGGCATCGGGTCGCTGCTCAACGGCGGCTCCGACGCGCTGCGGTCCACGCCCGAGGAATGGGCCGCGATGATCGACGGCTACCAGCGCCGGGCCCTCGACTCGCGCCTGGGCATCCCGCTCATGTACGGCATCGACGCCGTCCACGGCAATCCCGCGGTCCCCGGCGCGACCGTCTTCCCGCACAACATCGGGCTCGGCGCCGCGCACGACCCCGACCTCGCGGGCCGGGCCGCGGCGGTCACCGCCGCGGAGACCCGCGCCGCGGGCATCCACTGGACCTTCGCGCCCTGCGTGTGCGTCGCGCGCGACAGCCGCTGGGGCCGCACCTACGAGTCCTACGGCGAGGACCCCGGCCCGGCCTTCGAGTACGCCGGCCCCGTCGTCCAGGGTTTCCAAGGGGAGGACCTGGCCGCGAACACCAGCGTCCTGGCCACCGCCAAGCACTTCGTCGGCGACGGCGGCACCGCCTACGGCACCTCCACCACCGAGGAGTACCTGCTCGACCAGGGCGTCACCACCCTCACCGAGGAGGAACTGCGCTCGATCCACCTGGCGCCCTTCGAAGCCGCGATCGACGCCGGGGTCGGCTCGGTCATGGTCTCCTACTCCTCCACCGACCTCGGCGACGGCCCGCTGAAGGCGCACGCCGACGAGTACCTGCTCACCGATGTCCTCAAGGGAGAACTCGGCTTCGACGGCTTCGTGGTCTCCGACTGGCAGGGCGTCGACCAGATCAGCGCCGACTACGCCGAGTCGGTGCGCACCGCGATCAACGCCGGCATCGACATGGTCATGGTGCCCTTCGAATACCAGGACTTCATCACGACGCTCCTGACCGAAGTGGACGAAGGACGCGTCAGCGAGGACCGCATCGACGACGCCGTCTCGCGCATCCTCACCCAGAAGTTCGCCCTCGGCCTGTTCGAGCACCCCCTCGCCGACACCGCCGGCGCGGGCGACGTCGGCTCCCCGGAGCACCGCGAGGTCGCCCGCGAGGCCGCCGCCGCGTCGCAGGTGCTGCTGCGCAACGACGGCGACCTCCTGCCGCTGTCCGGCGACGAGTCGATCTACGTCGCCGGGTCCGGCGCCGACGCCCTCGGCCGCCAGCTGGGCGGCTGGTCGGGCTCCTGGCAGGGCTCCGTCGAGGCGGTCAACGAGGGCACCACGATCCTCGCCGGCATCGAGGAGGTCGCCCCCGACGCCGCCGTCACCTACAGTGAGAGGGCGACCGAACCGGTCGAAGGCGCCGACGTCGGCATCGTCGTGGTGGCCGAGGACCCCTACGCCGAGGGCGTCGGCGACGCCGGAGCGGGCGAGCACGACATGCTCGTCTCCGAAGAGGACGCGGCCGCGATCGAGACGGTCTGCGGCGCCGTGGACTGCGCGGTCATCGTCGTCTCGGGGCGACCGATCGAGATCGAACCGCATCTGACCGAAGTGGACGCGCTGGTGGCCGCCTGGCTCCCCGGCAGTGAAGGCACCGGCGTGGCCGACCCGCTCTTCGGCCTGACCCCGTACGACGGCAGGCTCCCGGTCAGCTGGCCCCGGCTCGTGGCGGACGAGCCCTTGAACGTGGGGGACGAGGGCTACGACCCGTTGTTCCCGTACGGTTTCGGGCTCCAGACCGCATAGCGGGGAGTCGGCGAACCCCTCCGGGCGTTCGCCGACATGCCGCTATGGCCCGACGGCCCCGTCCGGGTCGAGCGGACCCGGACGGGCGGCACGAGCCGCCTCGATCGCCTTCATCCGGCTCATGGCCCGGTACCCGAGTCTCGGGTTCAGATCCGTGAGGGTCGCGGCTGTTCGACGCAGCAGGTCGACCGAGTCCTGCGGCAGCCCCGCGTATGCGGCGGCCAAGGACTCGCGCAGTGCGAGATCCCGGTCGGCCAAGGCGATGTCGACCCAGCAGCGGACCGTCTCGTCCGCCTCCGACCTGACGGCCGCCAAGGCCGCCATGCCCTCCCGCTTGCGCTCGAAGCTCTGCGCCCAGGCCGCGATCGTCCGGGCGACGCCGCCGATGGACGGGTCGACGGCGAACGCCCTGTAGCGTTCGGCCCCTTCCTGGTCGCCGTCGTCGGCGAGCAGGCCGGCGGCCGCGACGCGGTACATGTCGTCGGTCGAGGTGTCCGCAGCGGTCGCGCGCAGCAGTGCGACTCCGGTCGGACGGTCGTATCCGAGCAGGGCCTCCAAGGCGATCAACCGCGCGGCCTCTCCGAGATCCCCTTCCTCGGCGAAACGTCGCAGGAGTGCGGCTTCGCCGGATCGCTCGTACCGGGCCAGCCCCGTCATCGCATACGCGCGCACCATGTCGGGCAGATCCCGGTCGTGCGCGAGCGCGGCGAGCAGGTTCCTGCCGCGGTCCCGGTCGAACCGTGCCAGCTCCTCGGCAGCCAACGCCGTGAGCAGCATCGGCTCCCCCTGATGCTCGGTGAGGGCGCGCAGGTGTCGCAACGCCACCGGTCGGTCGTGCCGCGCCAGCCTCCGGAGCGCCTCGGCGCGCGCGTGGCCGTTGAAGGCCGCGTCGGTGCCGAACGCCTCCAGCAGCCGAAGGGCCGCATCCCGGTCGAACTCCATGAGATCGTCCGCGGCCTCCACCCTCGCCGCATCGTCGAACCCGGTGTCCTGCGCGTGCGCCCGCAGCAGCCGCACCCCCGCCTCCTCGTCCCGCAGGGCGAGCCAGTAGGCGGCCGACTCCGCGGCGGACTCCGGCAGCGACCGGTCGGCCGCGAAGGCGCGGAGCATGGGCAGCCCGGTCTCCGGTTCCAGCGCCGAGGACCGCAACAGCGCTCGGGCCCGAACGGACTCGGTGAAGCCGGGGTCCGAGGCGAGGCGGCGTTCGATCGCGAGACCCGCCTCGCGATCGTGGTCGGTCAGGAGGATCGCCGCGCTGAAGCGGTCCTCGTCGGTCAAGGAGGTGTCAGCGGACAGCGACGCGAGGAGGCGGACGCCGTCGTCTCGGCTGAGCGCGACGAGCCGCTGCGCCGCTTCGACCCGAGCCGAGCCCTCCCGCAGGCCGTCCGCGGCGAGGTCGCGCAGCGGCGCCGGGTCGGTCTTGCCGTCGGATTCGATCCAGTACGCGAGCGCATGGGCACGGTCGCGATCGCGCAGCCGCGGATCGCCCGCCAACCGCCGCAGGACGACCACCCGCCCCGGCCGAGTGTAGGAGACCAAGGTCGCGGCGGCGTTCACACGGGCGGCGCCTGCGGCGGCCGGATCCTCGGCGATGCGACGCAGAGTGCCCAACTCGGACCGGTCGCTGTTGTCGATCAGGTTCTGGCACAAGATGACCCGCTGCACGTCGGACAGCTCCGGCTCGGCCGCGATCGCGGTGAGCAGTTGACGTCCTGCCACCGGAGTCCGTGCGTTGACGCAGGCCGCGGCCTCGATGCGCGCATCCACGTCGTTGCCGATGTCAAGGGCGAGTTCACGCAGTGCCGCGAGCCACTTGGGCTGGTCGAAGTCGACCAGGTCCTCCATGGCGCCGACCCGCAGTTTCAGTGCGACCGTCGTCATCGAGGCGAACCGTTCGAGCAGGTCCCGGCCGGTCATCGGATCGGCTTGGAGCACCCACCGGGCGGCGGCCAGCCTCGAGGAGTCGTCCTTGCTCCTGTCCTCCGCGTGCGCGAGCATCGCCGAGGTGTCGGACCGATCCTCGGATCGGGCGAGCCAATGCACCGCGTTCACCTGCGTGCTGTGCGCGAACACCTGATCCGCGGCGAAGCGCCGAAGCAGGTCGATGCCCGCCTCCCGATCGAACCCCACCAGATGCACTGCCGCGGTGACCCGTTCCCGCTCCCCGAACGAGGAGTCGTTCGCGAAGCGGCGCAGCAGATCGACGCCTTCGGGGTCGTGCAGGTTCGCCAGGCACAGGCTCATCGTGACCCGGGAATCCTCATCGAAGTAGCGGTCGTTCGCGAACTGCTTGGCCAGGCGCGCCCCTCTGGCGCGGTCGTGCTCGGCCAATTGCACCACCGCGTCGGCACGGGCCTCGGGGATCTGCGCCGCGTCGCCGGCGAGCCTGCGCAGCAACCGCACCGCTTGAGCGGGCCGATGACCCGCGAGCCACTTCATGGCCTCGACGCGAAGCCGGGCGCCGAGGGACTCCTCGCTCGCGAACTGGAGCAGCAGACGCAGGCCCGACTCGCGCTCGTGTTCCACCAGGTCGTCGGCGGCGCTCGCGCGCACGAAGAGATTGCAGCGGTCCTCGGTCGCGAACCGCCGCAGGAGGTCGACGCCCCGCGCATCCTGGCGCGCCACGATGCGGGCCACGGCCAGCAGCGTCCAGTCGGCGATCCGACGCTCCTCCACCATCGACACGAGCAGGTCGCGAGCCGACTCGATCGGCGCCAGCGCCTCCAGGAGCGTCCACCACGCGGCCGTCGGCACGGCCGGCAAGGCGCGCAGGCACCCCGCCACGAGCCGGTCGCGCTGCGCCTCGTCGATGCGGCCCGTCTCCGGATCCACGCACAGCCCCTCGGCCGCGATCCATCCGGCCGACTGCGGAAAGCGCCCTTCCGCGTCGAGGAGGTCGATGAGGTCCCGCCGCCGTCCAGGGTCCTTCTGCGCCAGCGCGAACACCGCGCCGATGCGGCGGTCGGGGTCCCTCAACAGCTCGTCCCAGGCCTCCGGGTCGTCCCCCCGGCCGAACAGGTCCGGCGCCGCCAGGTACTCCGCATAGGACTTGTGCAGGAAGCGCGGGTTGATCGCCTTGACGTCGTGGATCAGTCCCGTGGCGTCGAGCAGGCTCAGCAGCGCCTGCGTCCGGGCGCGGTCCCTGGGCCACACGGGGACGCCCAGCAGGTCCCGGGCGATCGTCACGACCGACTCCTGACCGGACTCCGCATAGGACCTCGCCAGGCGCCGCAGCAGCGCCCGCACCGCCGCGTCGGCGTCCGGCGGATTCGGGCCGCCATGCGCCCCATGCCATTCGTGGAGGAGCCGCAGCGCGGGCGCGTACCGCTCCTCTTCACTGTGCATCCGCTTGCAGAACTGCGAGATCCAGTGCTCGATCGCGTCGTGGTAGATGTCGATGCGCCGGGCGGGAACCTCCAGGTCGGGGTCCTGGAAGTAGATGGTCGCGGTGACCCTGGCCAGCAGCGGCAGCCGGATCAGCTCCAGGATCTCGTCGTGGCCCTCCCAGCGGTTCAGGAAGCGGTCGACCTTCGCGACCGCCGCCGCATAGGCCGCGTTGCGGTCCTCGATGTCGCGCGCGCTGGTCTCCTCGCGGATCAGGAACTCGCGCAGCTGCTCAGCGGTGAAGGGCTGCAACTGGTACTCGGTGACGCCGCGGGTGTCGAAACTGCGGCGCCGGTCGTCGGTGAGGCCGCGGCTGGTGATCACGAACTTCGCACTCGCGCCCTCGGCGGGGATCTCGTCGATCGCCGCGAACACGACCCGCTCGACCTCCGACCGCGCCTCGGCGTCGGTGATCTCGTCGAACGCGTCGATCATGACCAGCCACGTCATGCCGACCCCCGGCGGCTTCGACAGCGCCTCCGCACCGTCAGGGCCGAGCGCCTCGCCGACCGAGGAGCGGTCCACGAGACTGCGGGCGGCCACCAGCACCGGCACGAACCGCGACAGGTCGTCGTCCGGCGAAGGCTCGCGCAGCCGCAGGTCGTGGTTCCAGAACTCCAGCAGACTCGTCTTGCCGGTGCCCGCCTCGCCGGTGATCGCCATGTGCCGCACCATCGGATCGGCAAGCAGCCGTTCGAAACTCGTGGGGAGATCCGGCGCCGACTCCCGCGAGCGCCGAGAACCTGTCGGCGCCGCGGCGTCGCCGGAGCCCGCCAGGTCGTTCTTCGTGTACACCCGCACCAGATCCGGCAGGAAGTCCCGGTTGTACGGATAGCCGGCGGTGCCCCAGCCGCCCTGCTTCAGGAACCGCTCCGTCTCGGGGGAGAGCCGCCGCCTACGACGACGGCGCCCGACCACCAGCGCGTACACCGCCGCGGTCAGGCCGAGATAGCCGACCAGCACCAGCCACCGCCACGGCGAGGGGACGAACCACACCAGCAGGGCCGCCGCGGCCGCACCGGCCACGAGCGCGGTCCACCAGGCCCGCCGGCCGCCGCGCGGACGCGCGCGGCCCGACTCCTCGCGGGCACGGCGCCCACCGAGTCGGGCGACCAGTAGCGGGATCAGAGGGGACAGCAGGGCGGCGAGGGACGGAACCCAGACCTCGGGCTTCATAGCCCCACCATAACGACTTGCGACACCCGCGGGCGTCCCTCGATGGCCGCCAAGCCCTTCCGCGACCCGTCTGCGCCCCGGCCGTGGCGCTGCCGGGGAAGCCCAAGGCCCTCGGGGTCCCGGAACCGCTGCTCGACTTCCATGGAGGACGCGCACCCGCTCCCAGGGCCCACGCGGTCTCGGAACCGCTCAGACGCGGGCCTCGCACTGCACCGAAGCGGGCAGTTCGAAGCCGCGGTCCGTCTCGGCCTGGAACCCGACGACCGCGTTCTCGTCCGGGTCGAGGCGCCCGTTCCAATCCTCGCTGCCGTACCAGTCCCAGCCGAGTTCCCGCATGCTCCAATAGTGCTCGATGTCGGAGTCGTCGATGTCCAGATCGATCGACCAGGACTCGAGCTCGGTCCCGCCGGTGTTCACGACCTCCACCGACACCTCGACCGAGTCGTCCCACGCCTCCTCGAGCGTCAGCGTCGCCGAACAGGAAGCGTCCGAAGGGATGTCGTCCACTTCCTCTTCCTCCTCGCGCGCCGACGTCTCCTCCGCCGCGGCCGAACTCCCGGCGTCGTCCGAGGGCGCGTCCGAAGTCGCCGCCGCCGAGGACTCCGAAGGGGACTCGATCGTCGCGCTGGCGGCCTCCGCCGAATGGGGCGCGCTCGTGCTCTCCTCACCGGGGGACTGCCAGGCGGTCTCGGGGCCGTCGACCGCGCCTACGGGCTCGCGGTCGGGGTCGCCCCCGAAGACGCCGAGCTGCCACAGGGCGATCACGGCGACCAGCGCCGAGAAGCCGCCGAGGACATGGAGCAGGCGGCCGTGCAGGCGCCCGCGCCGCGCCGGAACGTCGCCGGTCCGATGCATCCGAACTACCTTCCACTAAGGACTGGAGGGCGGGTCGGAGAACCGGCCCCCACGCTGGTCCGCGCCACTCAGGGTACCCGGCGCGCCCTACCGAAGCGGTCCGCGCCGATTCGCCCCGATACCCGGTGAACTGCGATTTCGGATGGTTTTCGTGCCCATTCACGGCAGTGCCCAATCAGCCGGAATACGGCTCAACCACCATCAAACGCCGCCGCAGCGCCTCTCAAATGGTGCAATGCGACCGGCCGCGACACCAGCCGTACACCGCCCGGAGCGCCCCCGAACCGCGACGCCATGGCGCGCCCGCGATCCGTCCCAGCCACTGCGGACACCGCTCCCGCCGACCTACACTGACCGGATGAGCAAGGCACCGCGCGAGGACCCCGCCCAGGACGCGCCCGACGTCCGCAGCCCCAAACACCACGCCGTGGGCCTGCCCGCCGTCGTCAACTCGATGCGGTTCGTCGGCTCCCAGGTCGGCGTCAAGCGCGGCCTGCCGCTCCTGCGCGAGATCAACCAGACCGACGGCTTCGACTGCCCCGGCTGCGCCTGGCCCGAACCCGGCCACCGCCACCCCGCCGAGTTCTGCGAGAACGGCGCCAAGGCCGTCGCCGAGGAGGCCACCCGGCTCACCGTCGACCCCGCGTTCTTCGCCGCCCACCCCGTCGCCGACCTCGCCGACAAGTCCGGCTACTGGCTCGGCCGGCAGGGCCGCCTCACCGAACCCATGTACCTCGCCGAAGGCGCCGACCACTACGTCCCGATCGGCTGGGACGAGGCCTTCGACCTCATCGCCTCCGAACTCAAGGCCCTCGACGACCCCGACCAGGCCGCCTTCTACACGTCCGGGCGCACCAGCAACGAGGCCGCGTTCCTGTACCAGCTGTTCGCCCGCAAACTCGGTACGAACAACCTCCCGGACTGCTCGAACATGTGCCACGAGTCGTCCGGCTCGGCGCTGGCCGAGACCATCGGGATCGGCAAGGGCAGCGTCACTCTCGACGATCTTTACCAGGCCGACCTGATCATCGTCGCCGGCCAGAATCCCGGGACCAACCATCCCCGGATGCTCACCGCGCTGGAGAAGGCCAAGCGGGCGGGCGCCCGCATCGCCACGGTCAACCCGCTTCCCGAAGCGGGGATGCAGCGCTTCAAGAACCCGCAGGTCGCGCGCGGCCTGATCGGGCGCGGCACCGAGCTGACCGACCTCTTCCTCCAGATCAAGGTCGGCGGCGACCTCGCCCTGTTCAGCATCCTCAACCGGATGCTCCTGCGCGCCGACGAGGCCGAACGGAGGGCCACCGGCGGCAGCGCCGCCGAAGGCGGTGCGGTCGCCGCGGGTGTCGCGGCATCCGGCGTCGCAGATCCCGGCGCGGCCTCCTCCGGCGCGGCCGAGTCGGGGGCCGCTGTTGAAGCCGCCGTCGCTTCCGGTGTCATCGACCACGAGTTCATCGCCGAGTACACCCATGGTTTCGAGGAGTTCGCGGCCCACCACGCCGAGAGCGACGACGAGGAGGTGCTCGCCGAGGTCGTGCGCCGCACGGGCCTCGCCGGGGACGAGATCAAGCGGCTGCTCGACATGGTCCTGGCCGCCGACAAGATCGTCGTCTGCTGGGCGATGGGCCTGACCCAGCACCTGCATGCCGTGCCGACCATCCGCGAGATCGTCGCGTTTCTCTTGCTGCGCGGCAACATCGGCCGTCCGGGTGCGGGGGTCTGCCCCGTGCGCGGCCACTCGAACGTCCAGGGCGACCGCACCATGGGCATCTGGGAACGGATGCCGGACCGGTTCCTTGACGCCCTCGGTGCCGAGTTCGGCTTCGCGCCGCCGCGCGAACACGGTCACGACACGGTGGACACGATCCGCGCCATGCGAGACGGGCGCGTCAAGGTCTTCTTCGCCATGGGCGGCAACTTCGTCGCGGCGACTCCCGACACCGAGGCCACCGAGAACGCCATGCGGAGCTGCCGCCTCACGGTCCACGTCTCGACCAAGCTCAACCGCTCACACGTCGTCACCGGTACCCGGGCGCTGATCCTCCCGACCCTGGGCCGCACCGACATCGACATCCCAATCGACCACCCCCGATCGGACCGAGCCGCTTCCACCGACCGCATCGGCTTCGAAAGCCGAACCGGCGACACTTTCGCCGCCCCCGCCCCCGCCCCCGCCCCCGCCCCCGCCCCC
>NZ_FNAD01000036.1 GCF_900101745.1 Glycomyces harbinensis
GCTTGATTTTTAACCTTTGGTGCTGGTCAGGCACTCCCGCTTGAATACGAGCGAAGCCCTTGCTTGATGATTCTTGTTGCGACACAAAGAATCTCAACAGCAAGGGCTTCGTTTGTCTATTCTCCCTGAACCCGGCACCGGCGCGGGAGCCGGGGCGCTGCGGGACTTCCGGGCCGGATTCCATCAGTGCCTGACCGCCCGCTCGGATGCGCTGTTCGAGCTGACCGACGCGGTGCTGTGTAGCTCCGGGCCAGTGGTTTCGCTGCCGGGCTTGTCACTGACCGGGGTGTTCACCCGAGGGCACGGTGCACTCTACGACGCTCTGTCCGCGGGCCGGATCGACGCCGATCGGTTCCGCGAAGCCCTTGCGGCGCAGCCGCTGGGGCGCGTCCGGGGCCGGATCGTCCTCGCGGTCGATGCCACCGGGTGGCTGCGCCCGGACGCGAACTGCTCCCCAGGACGCTTGTACTGCCACGTCACCGGGCACGGCCGGGGCCAGGACCAGATGGTGCCCGGCTGGTCCTACTCCTTCATCGCCGCCCTCGAACCGGGCGCGAGTTCATGGACCCAGATCCTGGATGCGGCCCGCATCGGGCAAGACGACGACCCGGCCGAGGTAACCGCGCTTCAATTGCGCGCTGTGGTCGATCGCCTCATCGCCACCGGCCAGCACCAGCCTGGCGATGCGCCGATCGCGGTCGTGACCGACTCTGGCTACGACGTCCCGCGCCTGGCCCATCAACTGCGCGACCTCCCGGTGATCGTGATCGGCCGCCTCCGATCGGACCGGGTCCTCTACGGCCTGCCCGGTGCCTATACCGGGACCGGCCGCCCGCCCAAGCATGGCCGCCTCTTTCGCATGACCGACCCCGAGACCTGGTGCGATACCGATACGGCGACCTCAACCCCGACCGCCCGCTTCGGGCGCCTCGAAGCCAAGGCCTGGGCGCACCTGCATGCGCGACTAACCCATCGGGCCGCCTGGATCGGCCACGAGGGCGACCTCCCGATCATCGACGGCACGCTCATTCGATTGCAGACCGAACGGCTCCCGCACACCGGCAAGCCGACCCCGCTCTGGCTCTGGACCTCACAGCAGGACCTCGACCCCGGCCTGCTCGACGCGATCTGGTCGGCATGGCTGCGCCGCTTCGACATCGAGCACACCTTCCGGTTCCTCAAGCAGACCCTGGGCTGGACGATCCCGCAGGTCCGCGACCCTGAATCGGCCGACCGCTGGACCTGGCTGGTAGTCGCCGCGTTCACCCAGCTCGGCCTCGCCCGCGCCCTCGCCGCCGACCTTCGCCTGCCCTGGGAGGCCCCGGCGGTCGCGGGCCGACTCACGCCCGCCCGCGTCCGCCGGGACTTTCCGAACCTCCACGCGGCCCTACCCCGCCTGACCAGAGCGCCGAAACCCTCGAAACCCGGGCCCGGACGCCCTGCCGGGCAACGCAATCGACGCAAGGCACCGATCCGCGACCCGGGCAAGAAAGCCAAACGCGAAAAAACCATGAGAGAGCGAGAACAGCACCTGACCAGCACCAAAGGTTAAAAATCAAG
>NZ_FNAD01000021.1 GCF_900101745.1 Glycomyces harbinensis
GCAGGTTACCCACGTGTTACTCACCCGTTCGCCACTCGAGTACCCGCAAGCGGGCCTTTCCGTTCGACTTGCATGTGTGAAGCACGCCGCCAGCGTTCGTCCTGAGCCAGGATCAAACTCTCCAACAAAAACCTGTTGCGCACCACCCTCCGAAGAGCATGGCGACTTTGGTATGTGTCGAAGCGATTCCTGACCGATTTTCACGAAACACCTCACGATGTTCCAAGGAAAAGACAGTCAAAAACAGTACCAACCAAACCAGCACGACAACCTAGTGCCACACCCGTTCAGCCGGCCCACACGCTGACCATCCAAACACCCTGTTGAGTTCTCAAACAACACGCCAACTCAGACGATCCACTTTAGGGATTCGGCCTCAGCCGGAGCAACCTCTCAACTCTAACAGTCTCGGATCGCGCTGCAAACTTCAGGCTGATTAACCTGTGTCACACACGATCGAGACTCTTGTGAGTCTCAAAGATCCCCGCGATTCAGCATCCGGACCGCGCCTAAACTCTCCCGAGTTTGTCGCTGGTCTCCGGCGGCTTCCGGACCAGTTTGTTTCATCTGTTCCGTTCCCCCGCGGGCAGAGACAACATTACACGACCTTTCGGGGACCTGAATCGGGGGGTACCCCTAAGCGTCCAGCAGTATGCACCGGTCGTGCTGACCTGCTGGAATGTTCTGGGCCGCAATGAGTTCTGGTGGTCGGTCGTGTCCAGGGACGGCTCGGCAGAACTTGCCCGCTCAAGCGCCCCGGCTCGAACCTACGCGCGGGGTCCGACATTCGAGGGGGGTCGCGCCGCGCTCAGGCGGTACCGCCGGCGCTCGTTCGGTGCGGAGTCCTGGACGCTCCGGTGGGCGGCGGCCGGCTTCCCTTGGGCACGAAAGAAGGGCCGGGCCCGTCTTTCGACGGGCCCGGCCCTTGCATGTCTTCGAGCGTTGCCGCTCAGGTCTTACGCCGCGGCCTCGACCGGGACGATGTTGACCAGCTTGCGGCCTCGCTTGGTGGAGAAGAGGACTTCTCCCTCGGCGAGAGCGAACAGCGTGTCGTCGCCGCCGCGGCCGACCAGCTCGCCCGGGTGGTACTTGGTGCCGCGCTGACGGATGAGGATCTCGCCCGCGCTCACGTGCTGACCACCGAAGCGCTTGACGCCAAGCCGCTTCGAGTTGGAGTCACGCCCGTTGCGGGAGCTGGATGCGCCCTTCTTATGTGCCATTGTCCAACCCCTTACTTGGTGATGCCGGTGACCTTGACGAGGGTCAGCGGCTGGCGGTGACCCTGGCGCTTGTGGTAGCCGGTCTTGTTCTTGTACTTGTGGATCTTGATCTTCGGGCCCTTGGTGTGCTCGAGAAGTTCACCGCTCACCGTGACGCCGGAGGCGTCGGTGACCACAGTGCCTTCGTCGACGAGCAACACCGCAGGCAGCGTAAGCGTGTCGCCGGGCGCGCCCTGAAGCTTCTCGACTTCGAGGACGTCTCCTTCGGCGACCTTGTACTGCTTTCCGCCAGTCTTGACGATTGCGTACATGTCGACGCGGTCTCCTTGGGTCCTCCCCGGTGCGGGGAAATGAGTTCCCCGCAGGGGAACGGTGTCTGTCAATTTCGCGGTGCCGTGCACCTGCCAACTTCCGGCTCCGAGAACGTCGCCTTGGCTGGGCCGCCGATCGAGCTCCGCGCTCGTCCCCGCATGCGCGGGGACGAAAAGCTGAGGGCTCTATAGGCCGCTCACTAGGGTACGTCATGTACCCGCTGTTTCCGGCATCGGGCCGGGGCCGGGGCCGCGGACGTCACAGTCCGCGGCCTCGTCCCGCCTAAGCCGTCGCCTTTCCGGAGGCGGTGTCGCCACCGTCCGTTTCGGCATCCGCCTCGTCGGCCGTCTCGTTCTCGGCCAGGACCTGGTCGGCGTCCGCAGGGACGGCCTCCTCGGTCGCGGCCGCGAGGTCGGTCGTCTCGGTCTCGACCACGATCCCCGAGTCGCCCGCCTCGGAGGCGGTCTCGTCGGCGAACTCGACGTCCTCGTCGTACTCGTCCTCGTAGTCGTCGTCCTCGACGTGCGCGGCGGCGATCTTCGCGGTCTCGGTCGCAGCCGACTTCACGTGCGCATCGGACTTGTCCTGCCGCTTCTGCTGGCCCTGCTGCTGTTGCTGCTGGCCGCCGGACTTGGACTTGTCCTTCTTCTTCTTGCCGCCGCTCTGGTTCTGGCTCTGCTGCTGGCCCGAATCGGGCTTGCCGCCGCCGCCGTTCCCCTTCTTGCGGGTGTTGCCGAGGATCTCGTCGGTGTGGATCATGACGCCGCGGCCCTTGCAGTGGTCGCAGGGCTCGGAGAAGGCCTCGATGAGGCCCTGCCCGACCCGCTTGCGGGTCATCTGCACCAGACCCAGCGAGGTCACCTCGGTGACCTGGTGCTTGGTCCGGTCCCGGCCCAGGCACTCGGTCAGGCGCCGCAGCACCAGGTCGCGGTTCGACTCGAGCACCATGTCGATGAAGTCGATGACGATGATGCCGCCGGTGTCGCGCAGCCGCAGCTGGCGCACGATCTCCTCGGCCGCCTCCAGGTTGTTCCTGGTGACGGTCTCCTCGAGATTGCCGCCCTCACCGGTGTAGCGACCGGTGTTGACGTCGATCACGGTCATCGCCTCGGTGCGGTCGATGACGAGCGAACCGCCCGAAGGCAGGTAGACCTTGCGATCCAGCGCCTTGAGGAGCTGCTCGTCGACACGCATCTCGGTGAAGACGTCCTTCGTGCCGGTGTGGCGCTTGAGCCGCGGCAGCAGCTCGGGCGACACCGACTCGAGGTACTTGTGGATCTCGTCGAAGGCCTCGTCGCCCTCGACCACGAGCTCCTTGAAGTCCTCGTTGAAGACGTCGCGGACGACCCGGATGAGCACGTCGGGCTCGGAGTGCAGCACCGCCGGCGCATTCGCCTTCTTCGACTTGGACTGGATCTCCTCCCACTCCATCTGGAGGCGGGAGATGTCGCGGGCCAGCTCCTCGGGGCCGGCGCCCTCGGCCGCGGTGCGCACGATCACGCCCGCGCTCTCGGGAACGAGCTTCTTGAGGGCCGCGCGCAGGCGGGTGCGCTCGCGGTCGGGGAGCTTGCGGGAGATCCCGGAGGCGTTGCCGCCCGGGACGTAGACCAGGTGGCGGCCCGACAGGGCCACATGGCTGGTCAGACGGGCGCCCTTGTGGCCGACCGGGTCCTTGGTGACCTGGACGAGCACGGCGTCGCCGGGCCTGAGGGCCTGCTCGATCGAGCGGGCCTTGCCGGCCAGGCCGGTCGCGTCCCAGTTCACCTCGCCGGCGTAGAGCACGGCGTTGCGACCGCGGCCGATGTCGACGAAGGCGGCCTCCATGCTCGGGAGCACGTTCTGGACCTTGCCGAGGTAGACGTTGCCGACCAGGCCCTGGGCCCCGGACTTCGACACGTAGTGCTCGGCGAGGATGCCGTCCTCGAGGACGGCGGCCTGGGACTTGCCCGCGCGGACGCGGACGACCATCTGGCGCTCGACCGCCTCGCGGCGGGCGAGGAACTCGGCCTCGCTCACGACCTGGACGCGGCCGCGGCCGGACTTGCGCCCGTCGCGGCGGCGCTGGCGCTTGGCCTCCAGGCGCGTGGAACCGGAGACGCCGCGCACCTCCTCGTTCGACGAGGGGCGGCGCTGCGGGGAGCGGACCTTGACGACGACTTCGGCGTCGTCCTCGGTCTCGTCGGGGCGGGGGCGGTCGGAGTCGTCCGAGCCGGCCCTCCTGCGGCGGCGACGGCGGCGACGGGTCACCTCGGGGCCGTCGGCCCCGCTGTCCTCGTCGTCTTCGTCCTCGGCGTCGGACCCGTGGTCCTCGTCCTCGGAGTTCTCGTCGTCTTCGTCCTCGGCGGAGCCGTCGGCGCCCTTGCCGCGGCCGCGGCCGCGACGGCCCCGGCGACCGCGGCGCCTGCGCCCGGCCTCGGAGTCGTCATCGTCGTCGAAGTCGTCGTCGAAGTCCTCGGCGACGGGCTCCTCGACCTTGGGCTCGGGCTTGTCGCCGGCGGCCTTGTCGGCGGCGCGGTTCTCGGTGCGGCTGCGCGTGCGCTTGCGCGTCGGCTGCTGCTCCTGAGGCTGGGCCTTCTTGGCCTGGGTCTTCTTGACCTGGCCCCGGCGGGGCTCGGGCTCGTCAGCCTGCTGGTCGCGGGAATCGCGCCTGGCGGGCTCTTCCCTCGGCGCCGAGCTCTTGGGCTCGGCCGCCTTGGGCGCGGTCTTCGGAGGAGGGGCGAACATCGCGGTCGTCGCCGCAGCGGCGCGCGGGCGCTCGCTGCGGGGCGGTTCGGCCGCGGGTTCGTCGTTCTTGGGTTTCTGGGGAGCCATGAAGGTGACCGCGATCGGCGGCACCTGTTCGCGCGGCTCATTCTCGCGCATACGAATAAATCTCCATTCCAGCCGCCGCCCGGGCGCGTGACGCGGTTTGCGTCCGCTGCCGCACGGGCGCGGCATCAGCAGTGCGGTCCTCCCGACGTGGTGAACCGGCATCCGGCTCGCTTCGCCTTGGAGGCTTGCGAGCCTTACTCCGGCGCTGAACCATGCCGATCGGGCCGCACTGAAAGCCTCAACTCGCGCTGGGGAAACAACCTCGGCCCCAGCCGAGTGGTCAAGTCCGTCGCCGTCGTGAGGGACGCGGACAGGACATCTTCGGTCGCACTGCACGTAGCTGTGTGCGGTACGACAAGGGCAAGTATCGCACACTCTGCGTCGTTCGCCGAGCAGGACGACGAGCCGGTGCCCCTCCTCTCATTATCCTCCCTCGTCAATCGCCCTTCGACGCCCGTGAAAGATCGGTCACGAACGGGTGAGAAGACGCGACTCCTCGTGGTTGGCACGGTCGGAGCGTGGCTCGTGTCCCATGTACTCGATAAGCTGTTGGCTGGCGCGTCAGCAGCGGGCCGCAGCGTTCAAGGGAAGAAGACCATCGCACTCCAGGTGATCGACTCGGACGAGTCCGAGGAGCCCCGGGCGGACGGAAAACCCTCCACCTACCAGGGGCGGCATCGCGGTGCCGACCTGTTCCGGCAGCTCACCAGCGTCGGCTGGGTGCTGGCCGTGGTCGCGGCCCTGCTCGCGGGGGGCGGCACCGTCCTCTTCTGGTCCTCCGGGATCGGCGACGAGCGGCCGTCGGTGGACGCCGGGAAGATCGGCGACCTGTGCGAGCTGGTCGTGAACCCCGAGCTGCTGACCCCCTGGGCCGACGTCGAGCAGGCGCGGAGCCCGGAGGAGACATCGGAGGAGAAGGTGCGGACGTTCGACTGCACCTACTCGGCCGAGTACGCCGGCGACGAGGCCTACCGGCTGGTGACACTGTTCGCGACCGTGCAGGTGTACGAGGACCCGTCGAAGGCGCGCGCCGCGTACGCCGGGGTCCTGGAGTTCGAGGCCGCCGAAGGGCACGAGACCTCCTCGCTGAGCGGGGTCGGCGAACAGGCCGCGATCGCCACGGTCGAGGACGGCGAGGAGACCGAGGTGCGCGTCCACTCGCAGGAGGCGAACGTCACGGTCAGCGTGAACGGATTCCTCACCGGGCAGCCGCCGGAGGGCGGCGACCCGGAGCAGTTGGTGGAGGATCTCACCGCAGGACTCATCGACGCGCTCCCCCGGGCGGGGAATTAGGCGGCTCCCTTTAAGCTGACCGTGACTACCGCGGCGTCAAGTCGACACGCCGGGAATCATTCGCGGAGGATCATCGTGAGCGCCACATCACCATTTGGCCCGGCCTATGAAGAGCAGCCCGAGGACGGGCAGCGGCCGGGTTCGGGCCAGTGGCGGCCCCGGGCCGGAGGCCCGCGGGGCGCGCAGGGTGAGCCGCAGGACGGTCAGCGCGGTTCGGGCCCGTACCAGGGCGAGCCGCGCACTCCCGGGCGCGGTGTGCCGAGCCGGGGCGCGCAGCCGGGCGGTCCCCCGGCCGGACAGCGTCCGATGCCGCAGGCGGGGCGCCCCTCGCCGCAGGGCGGAGGCTTCGAACCCCAGCCGCGCGGCGGAGCGCCGCGCGCGGGCGGTCCCTCGGCGGGCGGTCCCGTCGCGGGACGCGGCCAGCAGCCGGGCCAGTACTCGTCACCGCAGCGGTCGCCGCAGCCGGGAGGCTACGAGTCGGGCCCGGTCACGGGCTCCACGCCCCGCACCGACCAGTGGAACGCGGGCTCGCCGCCGCGCCGAGAGGCCGGACAGGCCCCCCGCGGAGGCGACTACCGGCCGCGGCCCGAGGGCGCGCCGGGCAGTGCGCCGCAGGCCCAGGACCAGCCGTTCGAGGAGGCCGCGTTCGCCGACGACCGCGGCAGGGACGAATGGGGCGGCGGCAGCGAGACGACTGCCATCGGGCGCCTGGGGTACATGCCGAAGGAGCCGCGGCGGCGCTCGGACTTCCAGAAGGTGCGCAGCCGGGCCCGCAAGTCGAGCCCCTGGCCGAAGATCGGCGCCGCGGTCGTGGCGCTGGCCCTGGTCGGCGGCGGCACCTGGTGGTTCATGAACTCCGGTGACGACGAGCAGACGGGCGCGGCCGGCGAGGACTCGAACCTCACGTACTCGGGCAGCGACGAGCCCTGCTCGCTGGTGGACGCGTCCGAACTCGAGGCGGTCGTGGACGGCGCCGAGCCGGAGGCGTCGGCCGAGGGCGAGGAGAAGAACACCGGCTGGGTGCAGTCGTGCACGCTGACCTACGGCGAACCCGAGATGGCCGCGGCGCTGCTGAAGATCGAGAGCACGGTCTTCGACTCCGATTCGATGGCCAGCGTGAACTTCGACCTGGGCGCCAGGGAGATCAGCGAGATGGTCGAAGCGTGGACGCCGGTGGACCCGGCCCCCGAGATCGGCGACCAGTCCGCGGCGGTGTCGCGGGTCCCCGAAGAAGGCGGCACCACGAACTACCAGCTGCATCTCCAGGACGACAACGTCTACATGGTGGTGCGCCTGGCGGTCGCGGAAGACGGGGGCATGGACGCGCAGAGCCTGACGGAGATGACGACGGCGCTCGCGAACGCGTACCTGGAGAACTGGCGCAACGCGAATTGAGTTTCGGGCGTGTCGGGGAGTGTCTCGGCGCGTCTACGCAAATCGGACACTAGAGGGACCCCTGGTTCGAAAGTACTCCGGGGGTACGACGACGACATCAGGGCCGGGCCCCGTCTTTCGACGGGGCCCGGCCCTTTTCACTCGTTCGAGTGAACGCTGATGAGGGTGCGTCAGTAGGTTCGCATCGGGGCGCCGAACATCTGCGCCTCGATCGACGTCGGAGCGCACCACAGGTAGCGCTCCTTCTGGCCCTTGCGCAGCATCGCGATCATGTCGTCGTGCAGCATCTGGAGCCACTGCAGCACTTCCTGGTTGACCCGGATCGCCGACCGGGCGATCTGGGCCTCCTCGGCGGTGAGCCGCTGGAGCACCGTCATGTGGGCGTCCCCGGTGAGCTCGTCGGCGTAGTTGGTCAGGCGCGGCAGCACCGTCAGCTGCGTGCGCCAGGGGCCGAGGACCGGCTTGGTCTGCGAGCCGCGCTCGCCGACGTCGTAGACGTACAGCGCCGGGGAGTGCTGGCTCGCCTCGACCGTCACCGGCTGGTCGCCGTGCAGGACCGCGAGGCGGTCGTTGCGTCCGGTCGCGGTCTCGCCCAGGCCGTTCCACTCCTGCGGCCGCGTGGTGCACACCGCGACGCGGGTGCCGATCGCCAAGGCGCGGAAGACGAGCAGGCGGGCGAGGTACACGCCGCCGATGAGGTTGATCCGCGTCTCCTCGGGCCGGAAGAACGGCGCGACCACCGGCACCTGCTCGGCGTCGCGGCCGATGACCAGGCCGGACGGCGGGCTCGCGGAGGTCATGAGCTCCAGCGCCCGCGCGGTCGGGATCTGCGGTGCGGAGCGGATCGCCTCGATCGCCTTGCCCGCGTCGCTCGCGGTCTCGACGGAGCGGTCGGTGACCGGCAAGCCGTAGACGGTGCCCTCGGTGGGGCCGGCCGAGACCTGCGAGACGCCGAACAGGCCCGCCGAGGTCGGCAGGGAGCTGATCGGTCCCCCGGTGATCGGCGCGGCGCCCGAGTAGGGCATCCCCGAGTACGGCTGGGCCGAAGACGGCTGCGCGGAGTACGGCTGCCCCGAGACCGGGCTGCCCGGGAAGGGCTGCCCGGAGGTCGGCTGGCCGGACACCGGCTGCGCCGAGACCGGACTCACCGACGGCGCCGACACGGGCGCGGCCGAGACCGGCGCGATCGGCGACTGCGGGCGGCCCTGCGGCTGCGACGGCGTGTTCGGCAGCTGGTACTGCGGCTGCGAAGGCTGCGGCGCGGGTCCGGGCGGCTGCGC
Organism: Glycomyces harbinensis; assembly: GCF_900101745.1. GTDB lineage: Bacteria > Actinomycetota > Actinomycetes > Mycobacteriales > Micromonosporaceae > Glycomyces > Glycomyces harbinensis. The sequence goes on from NZ_FNAD01000021.1 coordinate 8,312, forward strand.
GCCCGGAGGCGGACCCGTCGGAGGCTGCACCGCCGGACGCTGCGGCGGCTGCTGCTGGAACTGCTGCGGCGACGACTGCGGTCCTTGGGGAGGGGAACCGGGCGGGCGCATCTCCGGCGGGCGGGGCGTCTGGTGCTGCGGCGCCTGCGGCTGCTGCTGCGGGGGCTGGGGCGGTCGGGGCGGGGGCTGGGCGCCGCCGCGCGCACCGGCGGCCTGCGGCGGCGCGGGGGGCTGGCCCTGCCGCGCGGATCCGGTGTTCTCGGGCGGCCTGGAGTACACGGCGGGCTGCTGGCCCGACTGGCCGTACGTCGATCCCTGGGGCGGGCCGGCGGGGGGCCGCTGCGGCGCCGCGGGCGGCGGACCGGCGGCGGGCTGGCCGGCGCGGGGGACGTTGAGGGTGCCCGCCGCGTCGTCGTCGACCGGACGCTTCGGGGCGCCCTTGCCCTGCTCCTCGTCGTCGTCCGAGTGGCGGCCGCCCTGATAGCCGCCGCCTTGGTACGTGCCCCCCTGGTAGTTGCCGCCGCCGTAGACGTTGCCGTTGCCGTTGCCGTTGCCGCGGTCGCTCATCGGGGTCCTCCTCCGGTCGGGGCGGATGCGTAGGCGGCGGGACCGTGCTCGCCGTCGAGGCGCTGAAGACGCACGCCGAGCTGGTCGGCGACGTTGAGCAGCTGGTTCTGCGCCGACTCCCAGGAGGCCTGGTCGAGCGCGAGGCGGATGATGCCGTCCACGGCGAGCTGGCGCCCGGTGACCCGGCCGTCCGGGTTGACCTTGCCGTTCGAGCCGGCGGTGACCACCGTCGAGACCGTCACGAACGCGGCGGGGATGCCCGACAGCGCGTCCTGGGTGCGGTGCAGGGACACCGCGTCGGTGGGCCACTTGGTGATCCGGTAGGCGACGTGGCGCAGGCCGTCGGCGTACCAGTGGTTCCACTCCTCCGCGGTCCGCTCGCCCGGCACCGGCGCGAACGCGACGCCGAGCGACTGCTGGACCGCTTCGCGCACGCCCTCGGCGTCGAGGATGCGGTTGGGCACGCCGACGTTGCCGAGCAGCTTGCTCACCCGCTGCGAAGTCGAGGCCAGCGCCTTGTAGACGCCGTCGACCTCGCCGCCGCGTTCGGCGGTGGCCTCGCGGGCGTCGCGGGCGCCGAGGCGCACGGCCAGCCAGGCCTTGTGGTGGACGACGGCGGGGTAGTCGCCGAGGAGTTCGCGGTAGGAGCGGGAGGCGGGGCTGTTGTCGTAGGCGCTCAAGCCGACCGGGGTGGTGTGGCCGACGAGCTGGACGGTGGAGACGGGCACGGAGGTCTCGTCGAAGAGGCGCTCGAGGCGCTCCAGCGGGACGGCCTTGGTGCCCTCGTCGGTGGATCCGATCTCGATGACGGCGAACCAGCCGCCGTTGTCGTGGCCGATGCCGACGTTCTCGTCGCGGTCCTCGACGCCGGTGATGCCCAGGTCGGGGGCGATCCGGTGGAGGACCTCGGTGAGCTGTTCGGGGTCGAGGGCCCGGATGCGCCGCTTCATGCGCGACTTCAGCGGCCAGGTCTGGTACCACCAGTAGTCGCCCTTGCGCCAGAAGACGACGATGAGGATGACGAGCGCGACGCCGCCGCCGGCGGCCGCCGCGATCATCCCGAACGCCAGGCACGCGAGTGCGATGGTGAGGGCGAGCTCGACTGCGATGAGCTGCGCGACGGTGAGCGGGCCGAGCCGGCCGGAGGATCGGGTCGTGAACACGACCGACTCGCCGGGGGTCGGTCCGCTGCCCTGCCGGGCCTGCACGGATGCGGTGCCGCGAGCTTGCTGCTGCCCCTGAAGCATCGTCATTGAGACGTCTCCATCATGAAGGTGAGTGGTCGTACCTATCGTAAGCGGACGAGTCCACCTCTTGGTCCCCCGCCCTGCGGGTGTCGCGGGCGCGCATGCGGGCGGACCAGCCCTCTGGCGCTGCGGCGTTAGACTGAGCCGATGCGATTCCTCCCGCGTACTCCTCTCTATGCCGCCGCTGCCGTGTTGGCGGCGGCCGGAACGATACTGCTGCCCATGGGGCCCGCGCAGGCCCAGGGCGGCGAGTGGAACATCCCGATGGCCGAGGCTGACGACCGGCTCGCGTGCGTGCCGGTCGACGACAAGGACAGCGATTCGCTCAACCAGCAGCCGTGGACGAAGAACTTCATCGGGCTCGACGACGCGCAGCAGTACAACCGCGGCACGTTCGAGGCGGGCTCCAAGATCGGCGACCCGGTGACGATCGCCGTGATCGACTCCGGGGTGGCCAAGGAGCGCGAGGACGTGTTCGGGTCCCGCCTGCTGGAGGGCTTCGACCACTGGGACGCGGCGTCCAAGGGCCAGTGCGACGCGTTCTACCACGGCACGGCCGTGGCGGCGATCGCCGCGGGAGGCGCGCTGGACGAGAACTTCATCGGGGTGGCCCCCGAGGCGAACATCCTGCCGATCCGCATCTTCCAGAACGACGAGGACGGCGGCGACGAGAACAAGAGCCGGCTGCTCGCCGACGCGATCAGGGCCGCGGCCGAGCAGGGCGCCGACGTGATCAACACGTCCCTGGTCGTGCTGCCGACGACCGAGCTCCAGGAGGCGGTCGACGCGGTCATCGCGGAAGGCGTCGTGATCGTGGCCGCCACCGGCAACGAGACCAAGTTCATGGAGGACCCGGACCTCGAGTTCAAGGACCAGGGGTTCTATCCGGCCAATTACCCGGACGTCATCGCGGTGGGGGCGCACAACGAGACGGGGAACTGGTACGACAAGACCAACTACGGGGAGAACATCGACCTGCTCGCGCCCGGCCAGAACGTCTCGTTCCCGTTCGCGGGCGGGGAGTGGCAGTCGGCCAGCGGCACGAGTTTCGCCGCGCCGTTCGTGGCGGGTGCGGCGGCGCTGCTGAAGGCCGAGTTCGGGGCCGAGGCGACCCCGGCTTGGATTCAGAAGCGCTTGCAGGAGACGGCGATTCATCCGCCGAACGGCTTCAACGTCTACCAGGGCTACGGCGTCTTGAATGTGAAGGACGCCCTGTCGGCGCCGATCGCCGACCCGGGCGAGATCACTTCGACCGATGTCGGCATGGCGCCGGTGGAGGACCAGACTTCCGGGCCGCCGCTCACGGAGGATGAGCGGGACGCGATCGCGCCGCTCGATCCCGACTACGACCCGTTGAGGACCGAGAAGACGGTGGCTTGGGCGAGCGTCGGCGGGGCCCTGGTGCTCATCGCCCTCGTCCTGGTGCTGAAGAAGGTCATTCCGAAGGGCCGCACGCGGCGCTGGCGGCCGGGTTCGCGCGAGATCGACCGGCTCCCGGTGAAGGTCGACAGCGCCTGAGCGCGAAGCGTTGAGGAGGGGCGAGCGGACCAGGTCCGCTCGCCCCTCCTGCTTTCGCTCGTACTGCCTTCGCTCGCGCTGCCCTCCGGGTCGGCGAGGGGGATCCGGGTGTTCTCGCGCCTGCCGGCGAGGGCGACCCTTCGCCCGCCTCCCCTGGGGGAGAACGACGAGAGACCCGGGTGATCCGATGATCGGCCCGGGTCTCGGTGCGTCGCAGCTGACGCGTTGGTACTACATGAAGCGAGCGCGGTTCGCAGCTTCGACTTCCTGGTAGCGGATCTTCGCGTTGTCGACCGCGGTACCGATCTGCACCAGGAGCTCGTTCAGCTTCGCGAGGGACTGGTCCCACTCGGTGCGCTGAGCCTGGTAGGCCTCGGCAGCGGCGTCTTCCCACTCGAGAGCGTCGAGCTTGCTGGCGAGGTCGGCGAGCGCGTCGTTGATCGACTGCGCGTCCGTGTGGATCCTCTGGCTCGACTCTTCCATGGTCGCGTAATCGAGCTTAATCTGCCCACTGGACATGGCGATTCACCTCTTTCCTTGGGTATCGGGGGGTTGGTTAGAGCATTCCGGCGAAGTCGCTGTGGCCTTCTTCGTCCTGCTCCGTCGTCGCGGTGGCGCTGGAGTCCAGCATGTTGGCGATGTTCTCGAGGGCGTCCTGGAGGTCCGCGGACTCCTTGTCCCAGGTCGTCATGACTTCCTGGAACGCGACGGCGGCCTGACCGGACCATGCGCTCGCGAGCATCTCGACGAGCGACCGGATGCCTGCGAGGGTCCCGTCGACGTCCTGCTTCGTGGTCAATGTGTCGGTGGCAGCCTGGTGGACTGTCTCGGATGTCATTGCGACCATCGGTACACCTCCTGATCGTTAAACCGGGGGCTGCGACCCAAGCGTGCTGAGCCGTCAGGGGTATCCCAGTGAGTTTTCATCGATTCCGCAGTCACCATAACCCGTCCGTGCAAACTCACCGGGTTGGTGGTGCGCTTTTGAGTTTACTAGCCCCGACAAGTCCCGTGTATCCCCACTTTGTGCCACCTCGGGCACCGCGTGCGACCGGACCGCCAGGGACGGGAGGGCATCGTCGGCCGGGAGCGGAATCCCAGCTACGTGGAGTGTAAGGCGCTCCCTTGTGTCCCAATCTCCCCGGTTCGTGCCAAGCCGCGCGGCCAACGGGCCGCGGATGGCGCGCGCTCGGTATGCTGGTATCAGCACGAACCGGTCGGCCGTGCCCGTCGCAGCACGTCAAGGGCGCGAGCGGCTACCGGGACCTACCCCCTGACGAAAACTCATGCACCGAGGTGATGACGTTGCTTCCTGAGGAAATGGACGGCTCCTACACCGCCGTACAGAACACGGACGGGTCCTTCACCGTCACGACGGACACCAACCAGCAGTTCCGTATGACCGAGGAGTCCTTCGACGAGTTCATCTCCAAGATGGGCCTCACGATCCAAGACCTCGACGGCTACCGCAGCCAGGTATTGGGCGGCTCCGTCATCCGCCTTCGCGAAGGCATGAACCCCGAGTACATCAGCGCGGGCAGCTTCCGCACGGTCGACACCGTGAACGTGCCGTTCGGCACCTTCGACGACGCGGTGGAGCTTGCGGAGGCCTACAAGGGCACCTTCTACCCGTCGCGGGCAGAGCAGCTCGACCGCGTCTTCCACGGGCTCGACACCGGTCGCGTGGTCAGCGAGGACATCAAGGTCAGCTACCTGGAGTCCGACGGCAACGTCAGCGCTGACGTCGTGAGCATCGGCAGCGAGTTCGACACCCGCGGCAGTGTTTCGGAGAACGAGGTCACCGAGGTCCAGGAGGAGAACTCCGAAGAGGAGCCTCCGGCCTCGGACGCCGAGACGCCCGGTTCCGACACCGGGGCGACCGGCTCCGAATCCGAAACGCCCGGCTCTGAAGACGAGCCCCGGACGACCCTTTAGCCCTGCTGATCGCAGACGACCTGAACCCCGAGGAAGGAGCCTGCCATGGTTGCCAAGGGCAAAGGCAAGGACTTTTACAAGAGCACTTACACCCACGAGCAGCTGTGGGACATGCTGAGCGTCGCCGACGACTGGGCCGTGGAACAGGCCGGCACGGTCTGGACCTCCGCCGCGAGCGGCATGAAGGCCGCGCGCGAGGAGATGTCGACCCATGTGGTCTCGTTGCGGACGCAGTGGACCGGATCGGCCGCCGAAGAGTTCGAGAACCGCATGGGCGTTGTCGAGCGGTACAGCATCGAGTCCGAGCAAGGCATGAAAGAGGTGGGCGAAGACACGATGCCCGAACTCGCCTCGTATCTCAAGACCGCTCAGAGCAGCGCTCAGGACGGAGACTTGTACCCCAGCTCGACCGAGACCTACGACGAGTGGCTCGAGAGCAAGGACATCGACAAGACCAAGCCTGAGTACGAGGCCAAGAAGACCCAGTACCAGCAGCAGTACCAGGACTATCTCGATCTGCGCCATGACACCATCGCGCAGATCGTCGCGGATCTGGGCGACCAGTATGCGATCGCGAAGGAGAAGGTGTTCGCCGAGCCGCCGCCGCCTCCCCCGAGCGACATGCCCGGCAACACGACCTACACGAAGCCGACCGGTGGAGTGTTCGCCGAGAATTCACTGTCCAGCGGCTCCGGCGCTCCCAACGCCCCCGGTATGACCGGTTCCACCGGTTCCACCGGCATCGTCGGTACCGAAGGGGCCGACGGCATCGCGGGCACCGAGGACGACTTGGACCCCGTCGAGAACGCCTGGACACCGGGCTCCTACACCGACGTCGACGGCGAGTACGACGGTCTTGCCGCCGGCGGCGACACTGTCGTCCCGGCCGGCGGTGGCGGCTACCCCTCCAGCATGGGCGGCGGTACCAACATGGGCGGCGGCACCGTTCCCGGCGGCGGCGCGGGCTTGTTCCCCACGCGCACCACGCCGACCACCGGTGCGGGATCCGCACCCGGCCGCGGCACCGGATCGGGCAGCAGCCCCGCTCGCGCAGGGGCCTCCTCCGGATCGGGCACCCGCTCGGGCTCCGGCAGCGGAAGCAACAGCGGTCGTGGCAGCGGCAGCGGCATGAACTCGAACCGGGGCGGCGTCGGCCGCAACGGCAGCGGTGGATCGCGCGGCGGGGGCACCCGTTCGGGATACAGCGACGATGACGACGACGAGGTGTACACCCGCGAGACTTGGCTGCGGGAGGACGACGTCGACTGGAGCCGCAACCGGGTCTCCGACGAAGAACTCGACGAGGACTGACACAGCTTTCGAACCGTGATTGAGGGGCGAGCGGCCTGGGCCGCTCGCCCCTCAGTCGTCGCCGCCGTGATCGCGGCGGATGGAAATGCAAGGGCCGCAACCGACAGGTATATCCGTTGCGGCCCTGAAGCTATCTCCGGTTCGGATCACTCGGTCGCCATGGGCTCGGTTCCCCTGCGGAACCGGGCGGGTTGAAGCCCGGGCCGCTCGGGGGGCTGCTGTACCCCTGCGGGCCCGGGGGCGGACCGCCGTAGTTCTGGCCCCCGCCGGGAGGAGCACCGAACTGGGGGTTCGCCGGGACCGCTTGCTGGTATCCGGTCTGATCGGGCCCGTTGCCGGGGCCGACCGGTCCGGACTGGCCGGCTGCGGCCGCCTTGCGGCCCCGACCGCGAAGCACCAGCCACACCACGATCGCGGCGGCCAGGAGCACCACGGCAGCGGCGATCACGATGATGGCCGAAAGGTTGGATTCCTTGTTGCCCTCGGCGGCGACAGAAGGCCCGGCGGACTCGGCACCGGGTTCAGGGGCGGCCGACGAGTCTTCTTCTTCGTCGGGAGTCGCGCCGCTGGCGCCGGCTTCGCCCATCGGATAACCGAGGGGATTCTCCTCCACCGTTTCAATGTCCTCGGCGTTGACTGCTTGATCAGCGTTCACGAGGCCGTAGCCCGCCTCGTCGTCGCGGGTGCCACTACCGTCCCCCGCAGTCTGGATCATTCGCTGAATGACGTTGCTGGCGTCAAGATCGGGATGTGCGGCCCAGGTCAGTGCCGCCACGCCTCCGGTGAAACCGGATCCCATCGACGTTCCGCCGTATACGTCGGCATACAACTCGGTGCCGTCGCCCAGCGTGCCGAACTGGGGCACTGGCGCCGTCATCGCGTCAGCGGGCGCCGCGACGACAATCTCCGGGCCGGTCGTGGTGTTCTCTAGCCAGATATCGCCATTCTGGTCGGTGCCCGTTACCGCAACTACGCCTTCAACCGATGCCGGATATCCAGGTTCAATGCCGGGGTCGTTACCTGCACCGGCGACAACGATCGCACCCTTGTCGATGGCGTATTGCAGCACTTCGAGGTACTCGCCTTCGAACTCTGCGCCTTGCAGGATCCAAGGCACCACAAGGACATCGGCGCCGTTGTCGACGGCCCACCGAAACGCCCCGAACTCCGACTCGCCCATGGCCCCGCCGAAGTCCGCCTGACCCGTGTCGAGTCGAACCGGGAGGATCGTGGCTTTCGGAGCCGCCAAGAGCACGCCGGCTGCCACCGCGGAACCGTGCCCGTCCGTGTCATTCCATGCGTCCTCTTCGTCGGACAACGTCGAGTACCCGGGAAGAACGTCCTTGTCCTCGAAGAAGGGGTGCTCGCCGATTCCGGTGTCCATCACGGCGACGGTGACGCCCTCGCCCTGTGTGGTCTCCCATGCGGCGGGAGCCTGGATCTGGTCGACCGCCCAGGCGTTGTCCTCGTTCAGCGTCGTGTCCTGGGCGAGCGCCGTGCCGGGGGCCGCCGCGATGGCGGCCGTGGCGGCGAGCGCGACGAAACCGGCGCCCATGGCGGCGCGGCCGGAGGCGGCTCTCGGCGGTCTCGCGGGGGGTGACGTGAGAGGTGTGGCCATAGGGTGGACCCCTTCCGTGTGCCGGTCGTTACAGCGCTGTCCGCTCTGCACCACAACATACCGGACCAATGTTCAGGTCGCGATCCCCGCTGGAGCCGGTCAGCCGGTTTCCGGGCAGGTGATGCCCTCGACCCTGTCGGTGGTCGGTTCGCCTTGCGGCGGCAGGCATGCCGGGGTCTGGTCGACCCGCTCGACGCAGGCGCTCTCGAGGTGGAGCGCGGCGTCCTCGCCCCCCGTGTACTGGAGTGCGAGCTCGTCCACCCGTTCCGCGGTGATGCGGCGGGTGCCCTCCAGGGTCGCGCCGTCGTAGGTGAGTTCGTAGTCGCCCTCGGCCCAGCGGGCCGCCACGGCGGCCTCGTAGGCCGCGAAGTCGGCCGCCCGCAGTTCGTAGGTGAGGCGGTACCGGTAGGTCGCCAGGCCCGCCGGGGTGCGGTAGTCGCAGTCGACGACGTCGACGTGGCGGGCGGCGAAGCCGGAGAAGGCCGGGATCGCCGCGACGGTGTCGGCCACGGCGCTTTCGAGCCGCGCCCACGTGCCGTCCTCGGTGTGCTCGCCCCTCGGCTCCTCGGGCAGGGAGGCGGCCTCGGCCCATCGGTGGACGTCGGTCCCCGTGCCGATCGCGAGGGCCAGCGCGAGGCACCAGACGGCGGCTTCGACGCCCGCGAGGCGTCGTCCGGCGCGGTCGGGGCCGCCGCCGAGCCAGGTGCGGGTGGCGGTGCCGGCCGCGAGCAGGGCCGCCGCGAACACGATGGGGACCACGGTGAACAGGAAGCGCATCCCCACGGTCGCGGCGCCGTCGCTCATGGCCTCGCGCATCGGCATGGCCGCGGGGGTCAGGAGGAGGACGAGCTGGACGGCCGCGAGTCCTCCGGAGGCGGCGAGGTACAGCTGGGCGCGGCGGCCGCCGCGGTCGAGCCAGATCGCGGCGAGGAGGTTCACGGGGATCGCGGGGGCCAGGATGAGGAGGTAGGACAGGCCGCGTTCGCCGAGTGCGTTGTCGACGCCGGGCCAGGCGTAGGCCTGGACGCCGTGCCAGGTCCACTGCCAGATCCATACGACCGCGGCGGCTTCGGCGAGGAGGAGGAGCTGGAGGGCCCGCACGCCGGCCGGCGGCCATGACCGGGCGCGGCCGGGGACGGCCTCGATCGGCGCGGCGTCGACGCCGGGGGGCGTCAGCAGAGGTCTCATGGGGGCCTTCGGGGTGTGTTCGAGCGGGTTCGGTTCTGACCCTAGTACGCCGCAGGGCCGCCGACCGGTTGCGGTCGGCGGCCCTGTGATGCGGCCTTATGCGGTGCCGTTGGGCGGCAGCAGCGTCGTCTGGATGAGCTGCTCGCCGTCCTTGCGCCGGACCAGCGTGCCGCGGCCCGGGGGCTGCGCGCTGGGGCGGAGCTTGTTGAAGATCGCGCCCTCCTCCCGGCGGCCGCTCATGAGCAGGCCGGGGGATTCGAGCGATTTGATCTGCCCGACGATCGGGTCCATCAGCGCTCGCGAGGCGCCGGAGGCGCGGCGGGCGATGATGACGTGGAAGCCGATGTCGCGGCCCTGCGGGATCAGTTCGGCGAGTCCGGCGAGCGGGTTCACGCGCTGGGCGACCATCTCGTAGTCGTCGACGATCAGGTACAGGTCCGGGCCGGTCCACCAGGAGCGGTCGCGCAGCTGCGCGGGCGTGACCTTGTCCCCGGGGAGCCGTTTCTCGATCGGCCCCTTCAGGTTCTTGACCGAGCCCTCGAAGTGTTTGCCCGACATGGCGTAGTCCAGCAGGGTCGGCTTGGAGACTTCCTCCAGCATCCCGCGCCGGTAGTCGGCCATGATGATCTTGGCTTCGTCGGCGGTGTACGTGGCCTGGATCTGGCGGGCGATGTGCCGCAGCAGGTTCGTCTTGCCGCATTCGGAGTCGCCGAAGACCAGCAGGTGCGGCTCGGTCTGGAAGTCGAGGTACACCGGCTTGAGTCCGGCCTCGTTGAGGCCGATCGGGATGCCCGGCTTGGAGCGGTCGACGGCTTTGAGGAAGTCGGCCACGTGGAGCTGCTTGGGCAGCAGGCGCACGGGCGGGCAGGGTTGCCCGCGCCAGGCCTGCTTGACCTTCTTGACGAAGTCCTCGACGCCCGGTTGCAGGTCGTCGCCGTCCCGGATCGAGTCGATGCGCGGGACCGCGGCGAGGATGTGCAGCTTCTGGAGCGACAGGCCTCGGCCGGGGCGGTTCTTCGGCACGTTGGCCGCCGCCTTGCGGTCGATCTCGGACTCCATGTTGTCCGAGAGCTTGAGTTCCAGTTTCAGGCCGAACATGTCGCGCATGTTCATGCGGATGTCGCCCCAGCGGGTGCAGGTGACCATGACGTGGACGCCGTAGGCGAGGCCGCGGTTGCCGATGGCGCGGACCTGGTCCACGAACGGTTCGAAGTCCTCGCGCAGGGTCATCCAGTTGTCGATGACGAGGAAGATGTCGCCGTAGGGGTCCTCCTGGAACCGTCCGGCCTCCTTCATGCGCCGGTAGGAGCCCATGCCGTCGATCTTGTTGGCGGTGAAGAAGGCTTCGCGGTCGTCCAGGATGCTCGTGACCTCCTGGATGGTGCGCCGCACGCCCTCTTCTTCCTGGCGGCCGAAGACGCCCGCCACGTGCGGCAGGTCTTCGATGCCGCGCAGGGTGCCGCCGCCGAAGTCGAGGCAGTAGAACTGGATCTCCCGCGGCGTGTGCAGCAGCGAGAGCGAGGCGATCATCGACCGCAGCATGTTCGACTTGCCCGACTGGGCGCCGCCGGCGATCGCCACGGTGCCCTGGGCGCCGGAGAGGTCGACGATGAACGGGCTGCGGCGCTGCTCGAACGGCCGGTCCTCTTCGCCGAGGACGGCGTGGAGCTTCCCGTTGAGGGAGAAGCCCCTCGGGGTCAGGCCGCGGACGGGGTCGGCTTCCAGCGGCGGGAGCAGCTGGTCGAGCGTGGGCGGTTCCGCCAGGGGCGGGAGCCACACCTGGTGGGCCGGGCGGCCCATGCCGAGGCAGTTGTTGACCATGACCTCGAGTTCGGAGAGCTTCTCGTTCTCCTCGTCTTCGGCGGCCTCGGCCGCGGTGGTGATGTCCTCTTCCTCGGCCTCCTCCTCGACCTCGGGCTCGGGGGGGAGCTCGACGAAGCCGGGCAGGAACCGCTGCACCTTGTGCTGGACGGCGGCGATGCGCTCGGCGCGGGAGGCGACGCGTTTGGGCGGCTTGTAGGTCCCGCCGACGTACGCGGCGCGGAAGCGCACCAGGTCCTCGGTGCCGACCTGGAGGTACCCGTGTCCGGGCGCCTGCGGCAGTTCGTAGGCGGCGCCGGAGCCGATGACGGTGCGCGACTCCTGCGCGGAGAACGTGCGCAGCGCGACGCGGTACGACAGGAAGGTGTCCAGGCCCTTGAGCTTGCCCTCCTCCAGTCGCTGCGAGGCGAGCAGCATGTGCACCCCGATGGACCGGCCGATGCGGCCGATCTGGAGGAACAGGTTGATGAACTCGGGTTTCGCGACGAGCATCTCGGAGAACTCGTCGGCGATGATGAGCAGGGTCGGCATCGGGTCGAGCGGCTGCCCGGCCTTGCGCGCCTTCTCGTACTCCCAGCGGTTGGTGAAGTTGCCGTTGGCGCGCAGCACTTCCTGGCGCCGCACCAGTTCGCCTTCGAGCGCGTCGGCCATGCGGTCGACCAGTTCGATCTCGTCGGCGAGGTTGGTGATGACCGCCGAGACGTGCGGCAGTTCGTCGAGGGCCGCGAAGGTCGCGCCGCCCTTGAAGTCGACGAGGATGAAGTTGAGCTCTTCGGAGGAGTGCGTCGCGATCAGGGAGCCGACGATGGTGCGCAGCACCTCCGACTTGCCCGAACCGGTCGCGCCGATGAGCAGCCCGTGCGGGCCCATGCCGCCGACGGCCGACTCCTTGAAGTCGATGTCGACGATCGCGCCGTCCGGGCCGGGCCCGATCGGGACCTTCAGGTAGTCCTTGACGGGCTTCTCGCGCCAGTGCACGGCGGGGTCGAGCGCGGCGGCGTCGTTGAACCCGAGCATCTCCGGCAGGCTCGAGGGGTTCGCCATCGGCGAGGCGTCCTCGTCGCCGGACTCGGTCGCGCCGGCCGCGTTCTTCAGCGACAGGCGCCACGGCGAGAGCGAGCGCGCGATGCCCTCGGCCTGGTTGTACGACAGGCGGTCGGGCTTGCCGAGCACGCGGCGGCGCCCGGCCTGGTCGGTGTAGATCTCCTCGGCGGTGACGTCGTAGAGCTTGATGTGCGGTCCGGGCTTGCGCGGCAGGTAGCCGGAGAAGTCGAACACGGTGACGCCGGCCATGCCGTCGGCGGCGATGATCCCGGTGGGGTCGACCTCGCCGCCGTCGAGGATGACGACCAGCTGTGCCTGGCCCTCTCCCGCCGTGGAGCCGGGCGACCAGGCGCTGCGGCTCGACAGCTGCTCGCGCAGCGAGGTCTCGAGCTGGGTGGTCGTGTTGTAGAACATGCGGACCGGTCCGGCCCCGTCCTCGGCGGACGGGTGCTGGAGGTGGGGCAGCCACTTCATCCAGTGCCACTCGGGCATCCGCTCGTTGTCCGCGACGACCGCGAAGATGACGTCGTCGGGCGAGTGGAGGACCGCGAGCTGCGCCAGCTGGGCGCGCAGGTTGTCCAGGACCAGGGCCCTGTCCCCGCGCAGCACCATGCGCCCGGCCTCGGTGTACTTCATCGACCTGGGGATGTCGATGACGTTCGAGTGGGCCGCGACGAAGCGTCTGAGCGCCATCGAGGTCATCGGCTCCAGGTCCTCGACCGGTTTGGTCTCGGGAGGCACCAGTTTCATCGTCATGCGCTGCTTGCCGACGCCCACGCGGACGTCGAGGGCGTCGTCGTCCTTGGGACGCCGCTCCCACATGCGGCGCGAGCCGACCAGCGACCACAGGGCCTTCGGGTCGGGGTGGCGCCAGCGCGCGGCGCGCCACTGGCGCTCGGCGCCCTTGCGGGCGCGGCGCCGCACCTGGTTGAGGTAGCGCATGTAGTCGCGCCGGTCGGCGTTGAACTCGGCCTTCTTCTGGGCTCGGTTGCCGCCCATGCTGGTGGCCATCATGCCGACCATGGAGATGCCCATCATGGCGCCCATGGCGATGCGCATGGTGTTGCTGCCCGAGGAGGCCGACGAGCCGGTGCCGACCCTGGTCATCATCATCATGGCCATGGCGGCCGCGCCGGCGAGCATCGGCAGGATCATCAGATACTGGGCGATGTTCTTGGGCTGCGGATCGGGCATGTCCGGCGGCGACTCCAGGAGGATGTCGCCTCGCGGAGCCTGGGGCCCGCGCTTGCGCGGAGGCCTGCGGAAGAGTTTGGTCGTCACAGAGGGTCCTTGTACTCACCGGGGGATGCGCGGCCACGGCTTTGCAAACTTACGCCTCGCGAGCGTCGGCGAGGATGCTAGCTAGCCGTAACTTCAGCGCTGCCGTATAAAAGATGTAAGTGCGCTCTGTCGAGTATCGCACTAACTAGGGTAGAACCGCATCGCCACTCGGCCGGTACACCCGCCGTTGCATGAGGGATTTATCCTTTAACGGTCCCCCGATTACCGACCTGACCCGGAGGTTCGCGCGGTGAGCACCAAGTCGGCCACTCTTTCGAGGGTGACGATCGTCAGTCCTCGCACCAGGATTGACCTCGCACTGCCCTCAGACGTCCCCCTTTCCGACCTGCTGCCGACGATCCTGCACCAAGCCGGCGAGTACTACATCGACGAAGCCGGCGACAACGGCGGCTGGATCCTCGCCCGCCTGGGCGAGGAGGCCATCGACACCGGCCATTCCTGCTCCCAGCTGGGCATCAGCGACGGCGAGATGCTGTATCTCAACCCCGCCGACGCCGCCAAACCCGAGATCGTGTTCGACGACGTCATCGACGCCGTCGCCACCGCGACCGAGCAGCGCGGCAACCGCTGGGACCACGTCGCGACCAAGCGCTTCAGCGTGGGCGTCGGCACCGCGGCCCTGGCCGTGGGCGCCGTCGCCATCCTGCTCACCGGCCACATGGCTTCCGCGATCGTGGCCCTGGGGGTGGCGGCGGTCCTCGTCGGCGCCTCGGCGCTGCTCTCGCGCGCGGTGGGCGACTCGCGGGCGGCGACCTACTTCGGGATCACCTCGGTGTTCTACGCCGGCGTGGGCGGCCTGCTCATCGCCGGGGGCGACACGAAGCTGTTCGATCTCGACGGCCCGCACGTGATGATCGCCGCGGCGGCGATCCTGCTGTTCAGCGTCCTGGCGATGGTGGCGGTGGGCGACATGGCCTCGGCGCCGGTGTTCATCGTGACGATCCTCGGCGCGATCGTGCTGGGGATCTCGACGGCGCTGATGATGATCATCCCGGGAGGCACGGCCGCCACGGCCGCGGGCATCGCGGCGCCGCTGGCGCTGGTGATCCTCCCGGCGGCCCCGCGCCTGTCGCTGTCGATGGCGATGGTGCCGACCCCGACGCTGCCGACGACCACGGACGAGCTGAAGGAGGGCGACACCGAGGCCATCGACGGCAAGCGGATCCTGAAGCTCTCCGAGCACGCCGGGAACTACCTCGAGGCGCTGCTGTCGTTCGCGGCCGTGGTCGGCCTGGTCTCGGCGATCGCGCTGGCGTTCTCCGACAAGATGCCCGAGGGCCTGATCCTGGCCACGGTCCTGTCGCTGGTGCTGCTGAGCCGGGCGCGTTCGATCGAGGACCGTCCCGCCCGCATCGTCATGCTCGCCGGCGGCATGGGCGGCCTGGCCGCGACGCTCGCGTCGATCTTCGTGGCCAGCGAGGGGAACATCCTGGTGCGGCTGACGGTCATCCTCGGCGCCCTGACGCTCCTGACGCTGATCGCGATGATCTACGGACTGGCCGTGGCCGGCAAGAAGATCGCCCCGACCTGGGGTCGCTCCCTGGACATCATCGAGGCGCTGCTCATCGTGTCGATCCTGCCGCTGGTCGGCTGGGTCTGCAACCTGTACGCGATCGCGCTGTCCCTGCGCGGTTAGTCCCCCCGATCCCCGACCTCGACACTGAGAGAGGCGAATTCCGATGCCCCAGATGCGTTCCCGGCGCGAACAGGTGGACGCCCACCGGTTCATCACGTCGCGTATGAACCAGGCGCTGGTGCTGGCCAACCCCGACTCGATCGAGCGTCCGCTGCGGCGCATCGGCGTGTCGATCTTCGTGTCGGTGATGGTGCTGGCCCTGATCTTCGGCGGCTTCGCGATCGCGACGCTGTTCAACAAGGGCAATGCGCTGCCGGAGGTCGGCAGCATCATCACGATCAAGGGCAGCAACTCCGTCTACGTGTACACGACCAAGAGCGGCGGCGAGCCGACCGAGGAAGACCCGCCGCGGCTGTGGCAGGTCACGAACTACACCTCGGCGCTGCTGCTGGCCAAGCCCGGTTCGGACGGCAAGCCGCCGGTGCAGAACCTGAAGGCCTCGTCGCTGGCGGGGATCGCCCGCGGCGGCTTCACGATCGGCATCCAGGGGATCCCGACCCAGCCGCCGGACCCCAAGGAGCTCTTGCAGAACGAGGACTGGAACGCCTGCTCGATCCCGCGCAAGGACAACGGCACCACGAACTTCCAGCTGACGCAGCTGGCGGTCATGGACCTGCCCGCGCCCCCCGAGGAGCTCGGCGAGGACCGGTGGATGCTCGTCATGACGGCCGTGGACGAGAGCAAGGGCGAGGTCCCGGCGTTCTACCTGCTGTGGAACGGCGCGAAGTATCCGATCGGCAGCGCCGACCGTCCCGCCGACAGGCTGATCGACGACCTGAACCTCTCCATCGGGGACGCCGTCCCGCTCGACGGGGCGATGCTCGACTCGATCCCCACCGGCGCTCCGCTCGCTCCCGAGATCAGGGACGAGTTCAACACCCCCTCCGAGGAGGGGGTGGAGTCCGTCGACGGCACGCTGCTCAAGTACGGCCAGCCGGTCTCGGAGGCCGGTGAGCTGTTCGTACTGGTGAAGACGCCGGACAAGGGCGACGAGTTCGCCCGCATCACCCCGACGATGGAGGCGCTGCTGAAGACCCAGTACGGCGCGACCCTCGAGATCGACCCGGTCGTGAAGGGCGACATCGCCTCCACGGCGACCTACCTGCCGCCGGGCTACCCGGAGGAGAACCTGGGCGACACGCTGTGGACGACCGATTCCCGGCGTCCCGCGGTGTGCGCGGTGTACTCGCCCGAGGCGCAGGAGGAGGAGTCCACGACGATCGCCATCGCCATGTACGAGCAGGCGCCCGAGGAGCTGACCGAGGCGGCGAAGTCCGTCGAGTTCGACGAGAACGGGGAGATCTTCCACCAGGTGTCCATGCGGGCGCAGACGGTGCTGCCGCAGGGCATGGCGGTGCTGGCCGACAGCCGCACCGACGAGGGCGCGACGATCTCGGGCTTCTCCTACATGGTGAGCGACCAGGGCTTCCGCCACGGCCTCGTCGACCAGGGCATCACCGACTCGACGCAGAAGCTGCTGGGGTACGACGGGATCGACCCGATCTCGGTGCCGAACTCGATGATCGAGCTCATCCCGGTGGGTCCGCCGCTGGACCCGTACGAGGCGCGCCAGCAGATGGCGATCGACGCCGACGACGTCCCGCGCTATGAGACCGAGTCCGAGTCGGCCGCCGAGGGCGGCTGAGGCCCGGACGGGTGCCGCGTGCCGCTGGGGACTTCGGTCCCCGGCGGCACCGTCGTTTGTGGGCGCCGTTCGAGCCCCGCTTTCAAAGGTGCTCGGTGCTGGGTGGGGCGTGTTAACCTGGCGCGACACGCTCCCGATTACGCGAGGACTCGTCATGGCCTACCCGCCTCAGCAGCCGGGTTTCGACCCGAATCAACAACCGCCCCAAGGGCAGCCCGGCTACGGGCAGCAACCCGGGTACGGCCAGCAGCCTGGATACGGGCAGCAGCAACCGGGTTACGGCCAGCAGCCGGGTTACGGGCAGCAGCCCGGTCAGCAGCCGGGATACGGCCAGCAGCCGCAGCAGCCCGGATACGGCCAGCCCCAGCAGCCGGGCTACGGGCAGCAGCCGCCGCCCGGGTACGGCGCGCCCGGCCTGCCGCCGGCGCCCAAGTCGAAGACCGGCCTGTTCGTCGGCATCGGCGCGGGCGTCGTTGTGCTGGCGGCCGTGGTGGTCCTGCTGGTCATGCAGCCCTGGGCCGGCGGCCCCGGGGCCGGCGACTCCCCCAGCGACGTGGTCGAGGGCTACATGTCGGCCACGGTCGACGGCGTCAACTCCGGCGGCTTCGCCGACATGGAGGCCCTGGCCGACGACGTCCGCCCGTTCCTGTGCGCGGACATGCAGGACGAGCTCGACACCGGCCTGTCCGAGTCCGACTCGGCGGACGTCGAGGAGTTCGCGGACATGTACGCCGACGCCGAGTTCAACGTCTCCTACGAGCTCGGCGAGGCCACCGAGGACGGCGACACGGCCTCGGTGCCGGTGACCCTCTCGGGCGAGGCGACCTTCGCGGGCGAGACCGTGCCGATGGACGACGAGTACACCGTCGACCTCGTCAAGGAAGAGGGCGTCTGGAAGGTCTGCGGCAGCGACGGCGGCCTGCTCTAGAACAGCAGTGAAGGCCCGCCTCCCGGTCGGGAGGCGGGCCTTTACGATGCGGTCAGACGAGCGCGTTCAGCAGCGGGAAGTAGCCGTCGCGCTGGCCGGCGGCGTTGGGGTGGTAGGACTCGCTGATCGGGTAGGAGAGCCCGTTGACCCACTCGGTGTCGTCGCAGACGGCGTGGCCCTCGAAGGCGTCGCGCACGTCGACGTAGTCGAAGCCGTGGCTGCCGGCCACCTGGCCGATCGTGTCGCCCAACAGGTCGGCGGCGGCGTTGAGCGCGGACTGCTCGGCGGGGCTGATGCGGGTGATGACGTTGCACTGCTCGCCGTTGAACAGCCGCGGGTAGCCCAGGACGATCACCTCGGCGTTCGGCGCGGCCGACTCGATCGCGTCGTAGACGGCGTGCAGCTTCGCGGGAAGCCGGTCGCGGATGAACGCCTCGGCCGCGTCGATCTGGCTGTCGCAGGTCCACGGGTAGGGGTAGGCGCACTGCTGGACGACCCCGGCCCAGCCGGTGTCGTTGCCGCCGATGGTGATCGTGACGAGGTCGGTGCCGGAGGAGAGCCCGCCGAGCTGCGAGGCGAGGACGTCGCCGGTCCTCGCGCCCGAGCAGGCCGCGAAGGTGAGGTCGGCGCCGAGCTCCTCGGCGATCAGGGAGGGGTACGCCGCGTTCGAGCGGCTGCAGTCGGAGCCGTCGTCGATGTACGAGCGGGTGCCGACGCCGGAGGCGTAGGAGTCGCCGAGTGCGACGTATTCGATGGTCTGCGCCTGGGCGGTCCCGCTGGTGAGGGCCAGTACGGAAACGACCGCGGCGAGGAGGGCCGCCGCCATTGTGGAGATTCGTCGGGGGTATGACATTTTGGGCTCCGTCTCGAATTTTGTCCGGGTGCCGGGGCCCTCTTTATATCGGTCCTGTAACGGACGGTCTAGCGCTGGAACGTGCCATGTCGGAATATCGACACCAGTTGTTCCGCTTGCGGGACAAGCGCAAGCGAGCGTTCATTCGGGACGGGTTGCGGGGTTCGCTCAGATGCCCGCGGGGAGGTCGAGCCGGTCGAGCGGCTGGGGTTCGTCGGGGGTCTCGGCCAGGAGCCGGTCGGTGTCGTCCGCCTTCGAGGTCTCGGGCTCGGCGAGCAGGCGCCGGACCTCGGCGTCGAGGTGGGCCCGGACCAGGGACGCGAAGCGACCCGCGTCCTCGGCGGCCAGCGCCTCGACGAAGGCCGCGTGCTCGGAGACGAGGTCGCGGTGGACCTCGAAGTGCTCGTACATCGAGAAGGTGCACAGGCGCGTCTCGATGAGGAGGGTGCCCATCATGCGCGCGAGGCGCACCGAGCCGCCCCACGCCGCGAGGGCGCGGTGGAAGTCGAGGTAGGCGTCGCCCAGGGCGCGGGCGTCGTCCTTGCGCAGGGCGCGCTGCATGCGCTTGACCTCGGTGCCGAGCTCGGCCAGGACGGTGCGGCGCTCGGCGGCGGGCCGGGCGAGGATGCGCCGGCCCAGCTCGGGTTCGATGCGGGCGCGCAGCCAGTGGATGTCGCGCACGTCCTCGGCGGTCATCGTGCGCACGGCCAGGCCGCGGCGCTTGGGGATGACCAGCAGGCCCTCGGCGGTGAGGCGCTGCATGGCCTCGCGCAGGGGGCCGCGGCTGACGCCCAGCTGGTAGGCGAGTTCGGCTTCGCCGAGGACCGCGCCGGGTGGCAGCGATCCGTCGACGACCGCTTCGCGGAGGCGTTCGGCGATGAGGTCCACCGTCGAGGTGCGGCGCACCGGGGCGAGGCGCCCCACCTGACGGGCACCCGCGAGGCCGTTCAGTCCGCTGTTGCGATCAGACACGTCTGCCTGCTCCCCTTCTGTCGCTTCTGGGCAGCATCTTAGCGCCGCTCGTACATCACGCTTCGTCACAAGCTCCGGTTGCGGCACCCGTCAACATGCTTGCATTTTCGTTATCGAACGTCGATCATCGTATTGTCGACAAACTTACAATAGAACGTTAGGGTCGGCAAGACACCGGAGTAGACCTCAGGAGGCGACCATCGTGTCGAACGAACCGCATCTCAACCGCCGCAGCCTGTTCAGAGGCTCCGCTGTCGGAGTCGCCGCGCTCGGGCTCGCCGCCTGCTCGCGGACGGACGACGGCAGCGGCGACGGCCTGCTCAAGGAGGCGCAGGACGGCGGCACCATTCGCGTCGCCTACGCCGACGAGGCCCCGTACGCCTACACCGGCGACGACGGGTCCGTCACCGGGCAATCGGTGGACACCCAGGTCTACCTGCTCGACCAGCTGGGGATCAAGGCCGACCAGATCGAGTGGAAGCTCACCGAGTGGGACTCGCTCATCACCGGCCTGGGCACCAACCACGACATGGTCATCGCCGGGATGTACATCACGCCGGAGCGCTGCGAGGCCGTGGCCTTCGCCAACCCCGACTACGTGATGCCCGACGCGCTCATGGTCCCGGCCGGCAACCCCGGCGGCTACACCGACTTCAACACCATGGCCGAGGGCGACGGCGTCATCGGCGTCATGAACGGGACCAGCGAGCACGAGATCGCCGACGCGATCTACGGCGAGGACCGCATCAACGTGCAGGCCAACCTCGACTCGCTCATCCTCGAACTCAAGGCCGGCCGCTGCGACGCGATCGCGCTGACCAGCGCGAACCTGCGCCTCGCCGCCGACGCGGATGCAGAGGTCGAGGTGACCGAGGGGTTCTGGCTGGTCGACCCCGAGACCGGCGAGGACATCATCGGCGCCGGCGCGGCCGTGTTCCAGCCGAACGACTCGGACTTCCGCGACGCGGTCAACGAGGAGCTGGAGAAACTCCTCGCCGACGACGCGAAATGGGAGGAGCTGACCGGCCCGTACGGCTTCACGCTCGAAGAGAACCACCCGGAGGGCCTCACGGCCGAGGACCTCTGCCCGGACACCTACCAGTAGGAGGCCGGCATGGACTTCCAAGCGGTCATCGAATCACTCCCCCGATACGGCGAACCGCTCCTGGTCACGATCGGGGTCACCGTCGCCTCGGCGGCGCTGGCGCTCGTCCTCGCGTTCACGCTCGGACTCATGACGGGCTCCCGCCGCCTCGCGGTCCGCACCCCGGCCCGGGTGTTCGTGGAGTTCTTCCGCGGCTCCTCGGTGGTGGTGCAGCTCTTCTGGTTCGCGTTCGCGATGCCGGTGGTGCTGGGCATCCAGTTCGACTACCTCATCGTCGCCGGGATCATCGCCCTCGGTTTCAACTACGGCGCCTACTCCTCGGAGGTCGTGCGCGGCGCGATCGCGGCCGTCCCGAAGGGGCAGCTGGAGGCCGCCACGGCGCTCAACCTCACCCCGTCCCAGAAGATGCGGCTCGTGGTCCTCCCCCAGGCCTGGCCCGAGATGATCCCCTCGCTGTGCGCGTTCGCGATCATGCTGCTGAAGGCCTCGGCCCTGGTGTCGGTCATCGGCATCCTCGACATCACCTGGCTCGCCGGGCTCCTGGGCAAGCAGCCCGGGCAGGACCGGCTGCTGCACTACGGCGTCGTCCTGGTGATCTACTTCATCCTCGCCTGGCTCATCTGGACCGGCATGCGGGCCCTCGAACGCAAGGCCAAGCGCGGCCTGGGGATCGACGCGAAGCCCGCCAAGGGCCGCCTGGCCCCGGCCGTGGCCGAAGGAGGTGCCCTCTGATGCAGACCCAATGGAGCAACGAGACCCTCCGGGAGATCTTCCCGGCGATCTGGGACGGCTTCCTGGTGGTCCTCCAGGTCACGCTCGTGGCCGGGGTCATCGCGATCGTGCTGGGCCTGTTCGTCGCCATCGGCGAGCGCAACGGGCCCGTGTGGCTGCGCCGGCCCCTGGGCGCCCTCTTCCAGTTCGTCCGCAACACCCCGCTGCTGGTGCAGGTGCTCATCGTCTGGACGGCGACGAGCCTCTACATCAACCCCGAGTGGAGCGCGTTCGCCGTCGGCTCGGCCGTGCTCGGCGTGCACTACGCGTCCTACACCTCGGAGTCCTACCGGGCCGGGATCGACGCGATCCCCAAGGGCCAGTGGGAGGCCGCGACGGCCTTGAACCTCCCGGCCCGCCGGGTCTGGGGAGCGGTGGTCCTGCCGCAGATGGCGCGGCGCTCCGCGGCCGCCGTCGGCAACTGGATCATCGCCATGTTCAAGGAGGTCCCGACCCTGTTCGTCATCGGCGTCATGGAGATGATCGCCGAGGCCAGGGCCTTCCAAGGCCAGCACTACACCGGTGCCGTCGAGGGGTACACCCTCGCGGGCCTGCTGTTCCTGGCCGCCTCGTATCCCGTGGCGGTCGCGATGCGGAGATTGGAGATTCGCCTTGCAAAGTCCAATTACTGATCCGAGCGGCGCCGAGCCGCTGATCGAGTTCGACCGCGTCGACAAGTCCTTCGGGGACCTCAAGGTCCTCGACAAGCTCAACTTCCGGGTGGACCCCGGCGAGCGCGTGACGCTCATCGGGCCCTCCGGTTCGGGCAAGACCACGATCCTCAGGCTCCTGATGACCCTGGAGAAGGTCACCCCGACCGCGGACCCGGAGACCGAGGGCGGCGTCATCTACGTCGAGGGCAAGCCCTACTCCCACATGGAGAAGGGCGGGAAGCTCGTGCCCGCTTCCGAGCGGTGGCTGCGCCAGCGCCGCTCGCGCGTCGGCATGGTGTTCCAGCAGTTCAACCTGTTCCCGAACATGAAGGTGCTGCGCAACGTCACCGAGGCGCAGGTCCACGTCGCGGGCCGCTCCAAGGCCGAGGCCGAGGCCAAGGCCGGGGAGCTGCTCGAACTGGTGGGCCTGTCGGAGAAGGCCGACGAGTACCCCGCGCGCCTCTCCGGCGGCCAGCAGCAGCGCGTCGCCATCGCCCGCGCCCTGGCGATGGACCCGGACATCCTGCTGCTCGACGAGGTCACCAGCGCGCTCGACCCCGAGCTCGTCGCCGACGTCCTCGCCGTGCTGCGCGACGTCGCCGAGACCACCAGCATCACCATGCTGTGCGTGACCCACGAGATGGGCTTCGCGCGCGACGTCTCCAACCGGGTCCTGATGTTCGACAATGGGCAGATCGTCGAGCAGGGGGCCCCCGAGGCCATCTTCTCTGAGCCGCAAGAAGCCCGGACGCAGGACTTCCTCCGGGCAGTGCTCGCGGAGTAGCATTGGAGTCTCCTCCATCCTTGGAGAGTGTTAGGGGTGTTCGAGGGGGGCGGTCATGAGGGGTTATCGACCGCCCTCCTCATTCTTTTCGCCCGCATTCGGTCCTGAGACCTGCGAGAAGCGGCCGGGTGCGCACTCCGCGCGCGGGTCGCGAGTGGCAGAATCAGTCTCCGTGCAAGCACGCCGATTCCGCCGATCCGAAAAGTGAGCCGATGAACTTGTTCGGTAGAGGTGAACGCCCCACCGAGGAGACCGTGGCCGTGATCGGCCTGGGCCGGTTCGGCTCGGCCGTCGCCGAGTCCCTCACCAGGCTCGGCCACGAGGTCCTCGCGATCGACGAGCGCCCCGAGATCGTCCAGCGCGCCTCCGAGACCCTCACCCACGTGGTGCAGGCCGACTCGACCGAGTCGGCGGTCCTGGGCCAGCTGGGCATCGGCGAGTTCGACCACGTCGTGGTCGCGATCGGCACCGACATCGAGGCGAGCGTCCTCACCGTCCTGGCCTGCGAGGAGGTCGGCGTCCGCGAGATCTGGGCGAAGGCCATCAACGCCAAGCACGGCCAGATCCTCCACCGCACCGGCGCCCACCACGTGGTCTACCCGGAGGCGGCCATGGGCGAGCGGGTCGCGCACCTGGTGAGCGGCAAGATGCTCGACTTCATCGAGTTCGACGACGGCTTCGCGATCGTCAAGACCAAGGCGCCGGCCGAGGCGATCGGCAAGACCCTCGCCGAGTCGCGCCTGCGCTCCAAGTACGGGGTGACCGTGGTCGGCGTCAAGCAGTCGGGCGAGGACTTCACCTACGCCACCCCGGACACGGTCGTCGCCGAGGGCGACACCCTCATCGTCTCCGGCGCGACCACCAAGGTCGAGGCCTTCGCCTCCACCACCTGACATGACCGCACGCGTCAAGGCGTTCTTCAGCCACCCCGCCCGGCTCATCCCGCTGCTGTTCATGGCCGTGATCCTCGGGTCGACCCTGGTGCTCATGCTGCCGGTCGCCTCCGTGGACCCCGGCTCGACCTCGATCACCGACGCGCTGTTCACCGCCACGTCGGCGGTGTCGGTCACCGGCCTGGGCGTGCTGGACACGCCCGTCCACTGGAGCTGGTTCGGCGAGTTCGTCATCATGCTGAGCTTCCAGATCGGCGGACTGGGCATCATGACCAGCGCGGTCCTGGTGGGCCTGTTGGTGTCGAGCAGGCTGGGCCTGCGCACCAAGCTCGCGACCCAGATGGAGATCAGCAAGGCGCTGAGCCTGGGCGACGTCAAGGCCGTGCTGCTGCGCACGGTCGTGTTCTCCTTCATCGTCGAGGCCGCGGTCGCGCTCGTGCTCGCGATCCGCTTCAGCTCGTACGGCTTCGGCTTCGGCGACGCGGTCTGGTACGGCGTCTTCCACGCGGTGAGCTCGTTCAACAGCGCCGGCTTCGCACTGTTCTCCGACTCGCTCATGAGCTACGCGACCGACCCGTGGATCTGCCTGCCACTGTGCTTCGCGACGATCCTCGGCGGGCTCGGCATGCCCGTCATCTTCGAGATGACCCGCCGCCGCTGGGGCCGCAAGCAGTGGTCGGTGCACACCAAGCTCACCCTCGCCGGCTCGGGCATCCTGCTCTTCGGCGGCTGGATCGCGTACCTGCTGTTCGAATGGTCGAACCCGGCCACGTTCGGCCAGTGGCCCTGGTACGACCGGCTGCTGCCGGCGTTCTTCCAGTCCTCCATGGTCCGCGCCGCGGGCCTGAACTCCGTCGACATCGGCCAGATGAACGACGACTCGCTGCTGGCCTCGATCATCCTCATGTTCATCGGCGGCGGCTCGGCCTCCACGGCCGGCGGCATCAAGGTCACCACGTTCTTCGTGCTGCTGCTGGTGATCTGGGCCGAGGTCCGCGGCGAGCCCGACGTCACGGTCTTCCGCCACCGCATCAGCCCCGCGGTCGTCCGCGAGGCGCTCACCGTGGCACTGGTCTACGTGGCCTGCAACGCCTTCGGGATCTTCCTCATGCAGCGCTTCGAACCCGACCTGGACCTGATGTCGATCATGTTCGAGGTCACCAGCGCGCTGGCGACGCTCGGCCAGTCCACCGGCGTCACCTACGACCTGTCCGAGCCCTCCAAGTGGCTGCTGACGATCGCGATGTACACCGGCCGCGTCGGGCCGGTCCTCTTCGCGGCCTCGCTGGCCCTGCGCACCCGCCACCGCCTGTACCGATACCCGGAAGGACGGCCGCTCGTGGGCTGATCGGCCGACCCTCGAAGTGAGCCCCGCCTCACGAGGCCCCCCACCGACAAGCGAAGATGGTCCCAGCACGCCGCAGCGCGGATCGTCGCCCCCAGAAAGGACGCCCCCCGATGTCCCGTAAAGCCCGGCAGCGCACCAGTCGTCTCCCCATCCGCATGCAGTTGATGCTGCCGATCGCAGCGGCGCTGATGGGAATGCTGGTGCTCGGGCTCTTCCAGACGGTGAACGTGTGGGACGAATACCAGAACGCGACCGACGCCGAAGTGCTCGCCGACCTCTCCAAGTCCCTCAACAAGACCCTCGACGTGCACCAGGCCGAGGCCGGGCCGCTGATGGCCTCGGTCATCAACGGCGGCGGCGGCGCGTTCGACGCCGCGGTGGCCCGCCGCGAGACCGACTGGGCCTTCGAGGACCTGGAGGCGACCGCCGACGCGGCGATCCAGCGCTTCCCCGATCTCGAGGACGACCTCGAGACCCTGTTCGACAAGGCCGCCGACCTCCAGGAGGCGCGCACCGCGTTCGACCTGCTCTCCTCGGGCGACGCCGAGTTCAGCGACGACGACGTCGAGGCCGCGTACCTGGTCTACCGCAACGTCGCCGACCAGATCGTCGGCGTCGCCGCGATCCTGCCGAGGCTGGTGAACGACGCGCAGGTCTCGGCGCACCTGGACTCCCTGGCCGCGGTCATGCAGGCCAGCCGCATCGCCGCCGAGATCCAGTTCACCGTGGCCGCCGACCTGGCGCTGCTGAGCGAGAACGGCGAGGTCGTGGTCGGGCGCGCCGAGCTCGCGACGGTGTCCTACCTGTCGGGGTCCTTCGACCGCCAGATCGTGGAGTTCCAGGCGAACGCCTCCACCGAGACCAGCTCGGTCTACAAGGAGGCCATGGACTCCGAGGAGGTCGCCGACGCGCAGCTGGCGCTCGGGATCTACCTGCGCGGCAACATCCCCACGATCACCCCCGAGGACTTCTCGGCCGGGCAGGGCGTGGTCGTGGCCGCGCTCGACACGACCCAGATCTCGGTCATGGACTCGATGGAGGACGACGTCACCGCGATGCGCGACGCCGCCTCCCGGACCCTGCTGACCACGTTCGCGCTGGTGATCGTCCTGGCGCTGACGGCGATCATCTCCGCGGCGATGCTCGCGCGGCGCATCAGCCTGCGCGTCGACGGCGTCCGAGAGGCGACCCTGACCGCCGCGTACGACACGCTGCCCAAGACCGTGGCCGCGGTGTCCCAGGCCGCCAACGCCGACGAGGTGGACCGGCTGCTCCAGGCCGCGAAGCGCCAGACGCTCATGTCGGGCGACTCGCGCTACGCCGACGAGCTCGACAGCCTCGCCGAGGCCTTCAGCGCCGCGCACCACCAGGCCCTGCGCCAGACCGCGAACCAGGCCCTGCTGCGCATCGACGTCGAGGCGATGATGAAGACGCTCGCCCGCCGCGGGCAGAGCCTCATCCGCCGCCAGCAGCAGGTCATGGAATCCCTTGTGGAGGACGCCGGGGGCGACGCGGTCCCCGACGAGTGGCGCAGCGTCTACCACCTGCTCGCGCGCATGCGCCGCAACGAGGAGAACCTGCTCCTGCTCGCCGGCGGCGACCCGCAGCGGCGCTACAACCACCCCTCGGGGCTGGAGCTGATCATCCGCGACGCCGTGGCCGAGATCGAGGACGCCGGCCGCGTCCTGGTCGAGAACCAGGTCGCGGCCCGCCTGGAGACCAAGCCCGCCGGCGACCTGGTGCGCATCCTCGCCGAGCTGCTCGACAACGCCGCCGCGTACTCCCCGCCGACCCAGTCGGTCCGGGTGACCTCGCGGCGCTCGGGTTCGGAGATCGTCATCTCCATCGCCGACGACGGCATCGGCCTCGCGCCCGAGCCGATGGCCGCGATCAACCGCCGCCTGGCCGAGCCGACGCAGCTCACCTCGGAGCTCACCGCGACGATGGGCCTGCTCGTGGTCGGCCGGCTCGCGGCCGAGCACTCGATCAGCGTCCAGCTGCACTCGACCATGGGCAAGGGCACGCTCGCGCTGGTGCGCATCCCGGCGAGCGCGCACGCCGAGGACCCGGTCGGCCTCAACCCGGACGGCTCCGGCGGCTCGGCCGCGCGCCTGGCGCTGTCGGCCCGCGCCGCGAACCTGCCGGTCACCGGGACGGGCGCCGAGGCGGCCGCGCCGAGCGCCGTCGAGCCGATCGTGCCGCGTCCGCGCAAGGCCGGGTCCGCTCCCGAACCGCGCCCTGTAGCTGGGACGACACGCGGCGGAGCCAACGGCGCGAGGCCCCCTGCGGGCCCCGCTCCCGAGACGCTGGATGTTACCTTCAGGAAGGTGAACAGAGCACTCGAAACCTCAGGCAGGGTCAACGGCGCCGAACTGCCCCGTCGCGCGCCAGGTTCCCGGCTGCTCCCAGGCTCCGTTCCCAGCCCGCGCGCGGGCGGCGGCGGAGCCGACCTCGACCCTGCCGAGATCCGGGACCGGCTCGCCGGTTTCGCCTCCGGCATCGCGGCGGCCGCCGCGCACGAACAACGCCAATAGAAAGCAGCGAGATGGATAGCAAGGACAAGAACGTCGGTGAACTCGACTGGCTCCTGACCTCCTTCGTGGAGAAGGTCCCGGACGTCTCCGAGGCGCTCACGGTCTCCGTCGACGGCCTCGCCATCGCCGCCTCGCGCGGCCTGTCGACCGACAGGGCCGACCAGCTCGCCGCCATCACCTCGGGCCTCGCGAGCCTGACGACCGGCGCCGCCAAGGTGCTGGACGCCGGCCGCATCCGCCAGTCCGTCATCGACATGGACGAGGGCGTGCTGCTGCTCATGGCCGTCGGCGACCGCGCCCAGCTCGCCGTGCTGGCCAACGCCGGCTGCGACCTCGGCCAGGTGGGCTATGAGACCGCGCTGCTGGTCAAGCGGGTCTACGCCGCGCTGGAGCCCGACGCCCGCACGGGCATGTAGACCGTAGGAGATTCCTCACCCGCGCGCGGCCGCTTCCGGCGGCCGCCCGCGCACCTCCGCCCTTCCCGCCCGAGCGCGGTGCTCCGCACCGCAGTCGACCTGCGACGACCACCGAACCCGCACGGTCCGATCACCCTCCGCCACGCCGCATCGGCATCGCCCCTCCGCGTCGATGCCCTTTCGCGGCGCTATGCTGCGTTCGCTACCTGGAAAATGAATCTGGAGGCCCACAGGTGACCACGGTTGAGCCGAAGCTTGAGCCAACGCCTATCGTCGCGCGTCCCTGGCCGGTACGTCGCGAGCCGAACGGCTCCTGGCTCGCCCGCACACTCCGCACGACAGACGCGAAGCAGATCGGACTGCTGTACTTCGTCACGTCGTTCGCGTTCTTCGCCATCGGCGGCATCCTCGCCCTGCTGATCCGCGCGGAGCTGTTCCAGCCCGGACTCCAGATCGTGTCGTCGGAGCAGTTCAACCAGCTGTTCACGATGCACGGCACCATCATGCTGCTGATGTTCGCGACGCCGATCGTGTTCGCGTTCGGCAACTACCTGGTGCCCTTGCAGATCGGCGCGCCCGACGTCGCGTTCCCGCGGCTGAACGCCTTCGCGTACTGGCTGTACCTCCTCGGATCGATCCTCGCGGTCTCCGGGTTCATCACCCCCGGCGGCGCCGCCTCCTTCGGCTGGTTCGCCTACCAGCCGCTGTCGAACGCGGTCAACTCGCCGGGCATCGGCGCCGACATGTGGTTCGTCGGCCTGACCATCTCGGGCCTGGGCACCATCCTCGGCGCGGTCAACATGATCACCACGATCGTCACGATGCGCGCCCCGGGCATGCTCATGTTCCGGATGCCGATCTTCACGTGGAACATCCTCATCACCAGTCTCCTGATGGTCCTGGTGTTCCCGATCCTCGCCGCCGCGCTCCTCGCGGTCGTGGCCGACCGCCAGCTGGGCGCCCACGTCTTCGACTCCGAGACGGGCGGGGCGATCCTGTGGCAGCACCTGTTCTGGTTCTTCGGGCATCCAGAGGTGTACATCGTGGCGCTGCCGTTCTTCGGCATCGTCTCCGAGATCTTCCCGGTCTTCAGCCGCAAGCCCATCTTCGGCTACAAGACCCTCGTCGCCGCGACCCTCGCGATCGCGGGGCTCTCGATGGCCGTGTGGGCCCACCACATGTACGCGACCGGCTCGGTCATGCTGCCGTTCTTCTCGCTCATGACCTTCCTGATCGCGGTCCCGACGGGCGTCAAGTTCTTCAACTGGATCTTCACGATGTGGAAGGGCCAGCTGACGTTCGAGGCGCCGATGCTGTTCAGCATCGGCTTCCTGGTGACGTTCCTCCTCGGCGGCCTCTCGGGCGTCCTGCTCGCCAGCCCGCCGGTCGACTTCCACGTCTCGGACTCCTACTTCGTGGTGGCGCACTTCCACTACGTCCTGTTCGGCACCATCGTGTTCGCCGTCTACGCCGGCGTGTACTTCTGGTTCCCGAAGGTCGCCGGGCGCATGTACGACGAGCGCCTCGCGAAGGTCCACTTCTGGCTGACGTTCATCGGCTTCCACGCCACGTTCCTGGTGCAGCACTGGCTCGGCGCCGAGGGCTTCCCCCGCCGCTACGCCGACTACCAGGCCACCGACGGCTACACCACGCTGAACATGATCTCCACCGTGGGCGCGTTCATCCTGGGCCTGTCGACGCTGCCGTTCATCTGGAACCTGTTCAAGTCCTGGAAGGCCGGGCGCGTGGTCGAGACCAACGACCCGTGGGGCTACGGCGGCTCGCTCGAGTGGGCGACCAGCTGCCCGCCGCCGCTGCGCAACTTCGACCGCCTCCCGCGCATCCGCTCGGAGCGCCCCGTCTTCGACGAGAAGTGGGGCCACCTGGTCAAGGAGGTCAAGGGTCACTGACCCCGCCTGCGCGAGCAAGCCCGGGAGCCGCGGCTCCCGGGCTTCTTCGCTGCCCGGGGGGCGGAATTTCGGCCCCGGCCCGCACCGCCCCTACCGCGATCGGCGGTCCGTCACTAGGATCGTGATATGAGCCGGGCACTGATCGTGGTAGACGTCCAGATCGACTTCTGCGAGGGCGGGTCGCTGCCCGTCGAGGGCGGCGCCGCCGTCGCCGCAAAGGTCACCGAACTCATCGGGGCCGCGCCCGGGCGCTGGGACCACGTGGTCGCGACCCGCGACTGGCACATCGACCCCGGCCTGCACTTCTCCGCCGAACCCGACTTCCGCGACTCCTGGCCGCCGCACTGCGTGGTCGGCACCCGCGGCTCGGGCTTCCACCCGGACTTCGACCACTCGCTCGCCGAGGCCGTGTTCGACAAGGGCGCCTACGAGGCGGCCTACTCCGGTTTCGAGGGCTCGGCCGGCGAGACGGGCCTGGCCGAGTGGCTGCGCGAGCGCGGCGTCGACGCGGTCGACGTCGTGGGCATCGCCACCGACCACTGCGTGCGGGCCACCGCGCTCGACGCCGCCGGCGAGGGCTTCGCGACCACGGTGCTCCTGGAGTACACGGCGGCCGTCGCCGAGGAGACGAGGGCCAAGGCCCTCAAGGACCTCGAAGAGGCCGGGGTCGCCGTCGCCTGAGGCCGGGACGCGTCCGCCCCGGCCCCTGCGGTTCAGGCGACGTCCTCCGGCGTGACGTCGACCCGGAAGCCGTTGTTCGACAGGTCCGGGTCGTACACGAACACCTCGGCGCTGTACGTGGTCGGCCTGACGTCGCCCAGCAGGTACATGCCCGAGTCCTCGTCCCCGCTCCACTCCTGCGACGGCGGCGGGGTGAACGTCCACTCCTCCACCACGGACTCCCCCGCGGCGAGGCCCTCGTACACCGCCACGCCCTCGGAGTCGGCCGTGCACGGCGGAAGGTCGAACTCCTCGAGGACGAAGCTGTCGGAGCCGCAGGCGGTCATCTGGAACCCGACCGCCTCGTGGTCGCCCGCGTTCGTCAGCGTCAACTCGATGCGCCAGGTCCCGTCCTCGCCCTCGGTGACCTCCACCGAGGCCTCGATGTCGGTGACCCCCAGCAGGTAGGCCTCCCCGGTGACGTCCTCGAGGTCGGATCCGGTGCGGTACCGCATGATCCGGTAGTCGACCGGAACGGGCTCGTACATGCCCGTCGTCTCCGTGTCGGTCACCATGAGCAGCACGCCCGCGGTCGCGGCCGGTGCGATGTCGAACAGCGGGAAGTCGCTCGTGTCGCCGAGGGCGACCTCCTCGGTCACCTCCCAGCCGCCCGCGCCGTCGCCGGCGACGACGACCGCCTGGCGGACCATCGTCTCGACCGGCATGCACCCGATCAGCGCGACCGCCCGGGTCGGGCCGCCCTCCTCCAGTTTCGTGTGGACCACCTTGAGCACCCACACCGGCCCCTCGTGCATGTACCACTGGCCGTCCTCCCATTCGGGGGTGCCGTCGGCGAGCGTCGCGGGCCCGCTCGGGCACGCGTCGTTCAGACTGCCCCCGTCGGGTTGGAACTCCGGCAGTTCCAGTTCGGCGCCGACGAGGTCCCCGAACGCCGGCAGGACCGGATCCTCGACGTCCTCCGACGCCTGGCCGTCCGGGCCGCCCTCGGGCTCGGCCGCGGACTCGTCGGCGGTGGTCGGATCAGGCGTGGCGGTCGCGGTGGTCTCCTCGGCCGGGGGCGGATCGTTCTCGTCGCCGTTGGACTCCTGGAGCCACCACACGGCGGGCGCGGCGACGAGGAGCGCCGCCAGGCCGGCCGCCAGGGCGCCCCTGGTGGT
This sequence comes from Glycomyces harbinensis, assembly GCF_900101745.1. GTDB lineage: Bacteria > Actinomycetota > Actinomycetes > Mycobacteriales > Micromonosporaceae > Glycomyces > Glycomyces harbinensis. The sequence continues at coordinate 40,149 of NZ_FNAD01000021.1, forward strand.
GCGGCGGCGGCGGACGCGGCCGTGGATGACGGCCGAGTCGACCGGGTCGACCATGAGTTCGGCCGCATGCGCGAGGTCGGCGAACGCCGCTTCGAACTGCGTGTCGTCTGGGGTGCTCATCGCTCCTCCATCTCATCGTGCACGGCGAGACGGCCCGCGAGCGCGGCCTTGCCTCTGGCGAGCCAGGAGCGGACGGTGGCCTCCGGGACGCCTTCCTGGTGGGCGATCTCGGCCACGGTCAGTCCCGCCATGTAGCGCAGGATCACCGCCTTGCGGTGCCGTTCGCCGATGCCGGCGAGCGCCCGCATCAGGTCCACGCGGTCGCCGTCGGGCGGCGGCTCGTGGACCTCCTGCTGGCGTTTGAGGAAGCGCTGCGCGACGGTGCGCCGGCGCAGGTGGCTGGTCGCCAGGTTCCAGGCGACGCGCCGGACCCAGGCGGTGGGGTTCTCGTAGTCCTGGACCTTGTGCCACCGGGCGAGGGCGCGGCAGAACGCCTCGGCCACCAGGTCCTCGGCTTCGGCCCGGTCGCCGGTGTAGGCGAAGATCTGGCCGGTGATGGTGCGGACGTTCGCGGCGTAGAAGTCGTCGAACTCCAGGGTCGGTCGGAGAAGAAGCGGCTGCTCCGCTGCGGGAGGGTGCCGGGTGCCGCGGGTGGGCGTCATGGAGGCTCCTCGGCGTCGAGTGCGGTGCGGCCCCGGGGCCGCACTCTCTAGACGAGGTTCGGCCGCGTTTTGACGCGGTCGATTGAGGAGCTTCGGTTCACAGATTCGCGGGGGCACGGCGAAGCCCCCGCGAGCCGGGGCCCGCGGGGGCTCTGTCCCACCTGCTCACTCGGTGAAAATGCAGGTTCCGGCCGCGCCGATCCAGCCCAGGGCCTGCACGGTCGAGGGCAGTTCGTCGTACGGGGTGGCCGAGGCGACGTCGGCCAAGAACTGCAAGTCTCCGTAGCGGTGCTCCCCGGACGTGTCGACGGCCACGGTCCACTCCATGATGAAGACGTGGTCGACCGGAATCTCGTCGATCTCGGCCACGGCGTCCCACGTCCCGAGCGGGTCGGTGCGGAGGTTGACCGGTACCCCGGAAAGGACCTCGACCTGGGGATCGGTGGCGGCGGTGAGCACGTAGTCGGTGACGGTCCGCGGCCCCGTGTTGTGGATCTCGACGGTGACGGTCCAGACGCCGGTCTCCTCGGTCGCCGCCGCGGTGACTCCGACCGAGAGCTCTGAGTAGGCCTCCGGGCCGAGGTCGCCGATCACTTCCCGCACCGGCTCGCCGCCGGCGTTGAGCGTGATGCGCTCGGCCCAGTACCGGAGGTCGTCGGCGGCGGGATCGTAGCGTTCGGCGAAGCCGACGACCACGCCGTCGCCGACGGCGAAGCCCAAGTGCTGGGGCGATTCACCGTCGAGTTCGGAGTGGACGAGCTGCGTTCCGGCGGCCCACGTGTCGTCCTCGACCTCGTCGAGGGTCACCGCCTGGTACAGCGTCTGCTCGCCGTAGCGGCATCCGAAGAGCCCGACCTGGTAGTACTCCTCACTGCCATCGGACATGAGCGCCTCGCCGGTCTGCACGAGGAAGACCGCGCCGTCATCGACCGGCTCCTGGACGGTGCCGTCGCTGAGCTCCGCGCCGTCGGACGCGCAGACCGCGTCCACGTCGGCGTTCCCGGGCGCGAACGACGGCAGGACGATCGTGGCCCCCACGAGGTCGGGGCCCGGGCCGTATGCGTCCCAGTACTGGTCCTCGTCGGGTGGTACGGAGTCATCGTCGATGGGACGTTCGTGCGCGGTCTGCGGCTGCTCCCGGTCGTCAGCCCCGGCGGTGTTGGCGAGGAGCCACGCCGCGGGTGCGATGAGGGCGAGGGCGGCGGCCCCGGCGGTCGCGGTTCGGCCGACGCGGCGCCGTTTCGCCTTGCGCCGCAATGAAACGGTGCTGCCGTCTTTGACTTCGGCGGTGGTGTCGTCGGTGTATGCGGTGAAGATCGACGCCACGGGGTCGGGGGTGCGGTCGGGGGTGTTCACTGCTGCTCCTCGGATTCGTCGATGCGCAGGCGCTCGGCGAGCGCGGCTCTGCCTCGGGCGAGCCAGGTGCGGACGGTCGACTCGGCGACCTGCTCCTGGTCGGCGATCTCCGCGCCGCTCATGCCTGCGATGTAGTGGAGGATGATCGCCTTGCGGTGGCGCTCGCCCAGTTGGGCGAGCGCGCGTTCCAGGTCGACGCGGTCGGGCCCGGGCCCTTCGACGTCGGCGAGGTGCTGGCGGCGCGTGAAGCGCCGGACGAAGGCGCCGCGCCGGAGCCTGGAGGTGGCGAGGTTCCAGGCGACGCGGCGGACCCAGGTCGCGGGGTTGTCGTACCGGCTGAGGATCTTCCAGCGGATCAGTGCGCGGCAGAAGGCCTCGGCGGCGATGTCCTCGGCTTCGGCGTGGTCGCCGGTGTAGGCGCGCATCTGGGCGGTGATCTGGCCGATGTTGCCGGCGTAGAACGCGTCGAACTCGGCTTGGTGTTCGGGCGCGGCCCGTGATCGCTTCATGATGGACGTTCCGGCGGCTGCTGCGGCATCCATGCGGCTCCTCGTGGCGGGGGTTCGCGGCGCGGTCAAGGCGTCGCACCCTCCACACGAACGAGGGCGCCGCGGCGTCCCACCCGGATCGGGGTTTTCTTCAGGAGGTCATTTGCCGTAGCGGCGGTCGCGGATGGCGAAGGAGCGGACGGCGCGCAGGAAGTCGACGCGGCGGAAGTCGGGCCAGTTGGAGTCGCAGAAGTAGAACTCCGAGTACGCCGACTGCCACAGCAGGAACCCGGAGAGGCGCTGCTCGCCGCTGGTGCGGATCACCAGGTCGGGGTCGGGCTGGCCGGTCATGTAGAGGTGGCGGGCGATGGAATCGGCGTCGATGGCCTCGGCGGCCTGCTCGAGGCTGGCGCCGGAGGCGGCCTGTTCGAGCATGAACGAGCGCACGGCGTCGGCGATCTCGCGCTGGCCGCCGTAGCAGACGGCGAGGTTGACCTGCATGCCGCGCTTGTCGGCGGTGCGCTGCTGGGCGTCTTTGAGGGCGGCCTGGTGCTCTTCGGGGAGGAGGTCGAGGGCGCCGACCATGCGCAGCTGCCAGGGCTGGTCGTCCTCGGCGAGTTCGCCGGCGAGCTCGTCGATGATGTCGAGGAGGGGGTCGAGTTCGTCTTTGGGGCGCGAGAGGTTCTCGGTCGACAGGAGCCAGATGGTGACGTGCTCGACGCCCAGTTCGTCGCACCAGCCGAGGAAGCGCTCGATGTGCTTGGCGCCGGCGCGGTGGCCGTCGTTGGGGTCGGTCAGGCCCATGTCGCGGGCCCAGCGCCGGTTGCCGTCGACCATGACGCCGATGTGCCGGGGCAGGGGCTGGCCGGTCAGCTCGCGTGCGAGCCGACGCTCGTAGATCAGGTAAAGCAGATTCGAGATCGCCACAACCGGCAATTGTAGGCCTGTCCGATTTACGGATTGCACGCTTCGCCGTGCGCGCGGCCGACACGGGCGGGGCCCGTCCGAACAGGGCTCGCGCACGGCGGCGGCCGTGGCCTCGGAAGGCCACGGCCGCTTGGGAACTGCTCTCTGTCGTACTGCTACTGGAGGTCGAGCCGCTGCTTGAGCGCGTCCAGTTCGCTCCACAGGACGGTGGGGAGGCGGTCGCCGAAGCGGGTGAACCAGCTCTCGACGAGCGGGATCTCGGCGGCCCACTCGTCGCGGTCGACCAGGAGCGCGGCCTTGAGGTCGGCTTCGGTGAGGTCGAGTCCGTCGACGTCGAGCGATTCGGGGGTCGGGCAGTACCCGATCGGGGTCTCGACGCCTTCGGCGCGGCCTTCGAGCCGTTCGACGACCCACTTGAGCACGCGTGCGTTCTCGCCGAAGCCGGGCCACAGGAAGCGGCCGTCGTCGGAGCGGCGGAACCAGTTGACGTAGAAGACCTGCGGCAGGAGCGCCTCGTCGGTGGCGGCCTTGCCCATCTCGATCCAGTGGCCGAAGTAGTCGGCGGCGTTGTAGCCGATGAACGGCAGCATCGCCATCGGGTCGCGGCGCACGACGCCGACCCGGCCGGTGGCCGCGGCGGTGGTCTCCGAGGAGAGGGTCGCGCCCATGTACACGCCGTGGACCCAGTCGCGGGCCTGCGTCACGAGCGGGATGGTGGTGGCGCGCCGGCCCCCGAAGAGGATCGCGTCGATCGGGACGCCGCGCGGGTCGTCGTACTGCTCGGCGAGCACCGGGCACTGCTTGATGGGCGTGCAGAAGCGGCTGTTGGGGTGGCTGGAGGGCTCCTCGGAGTCGGGCGTCCAGTCCTGGCCCTTCCAGTCCACGGCGTGGCCGGGCGCCTCCCCCATGCCCTCCCACCAGACGTCGCCCTCGTCGGTGAGCGCGACGTTGGTGAACAGGGTGTGGCCCTTCGCGATGGTGCGCATGGCGTTGGGGTTGGTGTGGTAGTCGGTTCCGGGCGCGACGCCGAAGAAGCCGTACTCGGGGTTGACGGCCCACAGGCGCCCGTCCTCGCCGAAGCGGAGCCAGGCGATGTCGTCGCCGAGGGTCTCGACCTTCCATCCGGGGATGGTCGGCTCGAGCATGGCGAGGTTGGTCTTGCCGCACGCGGAGGGGAACGCGCCCGTCACGTGGTAGACCTTCCCCTGCGGGCTGGTCAGGCGCAGGATGAGCATGTGCTCGGCGAGCCAGCCCTCGTCGCGGCCCATCGCGGAGGCGATGCGCAGCGCGTAGCACTTCTTGCCGAGCAGGGAGTTCCCGCCGTAGCCCGACCCGTAGGACCAGATCTCGCGGTCGGCCGGGAAGTGGGAGATGTACTTGGTGTCGTTGCAGGGCCAGGCGGTGTCGGTCTGGCCGGGCGCCAGGGGCGATCCGACGGAGTGGAGGCACTTGACGAAGTCGGCGCCCGAGCCCATCGCCTCGAGGACTTCGGCGCCCATGCGGGTCATGATGTGCATCGAGGCGGCGACGTAGGCCGAGTCGGTCAGCTCGACGCCGAACATGGGCTTGTCGGCGTCGAGCGAGCCCATGCAGAAGGGGACGACGTACATGGTGCGCCCGCGCATGGAGCCGCGGTAGAGGCCGGTCATGGTCTCGCGCATGTAGTCGGGGGCGGTCCAGTTGTTGGTGGGCCCGGCGTCCTCGGGGTCGAGCGAGCAGATGAAGGTGCGCTCCTCGACCCGGGCGACGTCGTCGGGGTCGGTGCGCGCGAGGAACGAGTCGGGTTTGGCGGGGACGGGGACGAGGGTGCCGAACGCGACGAGTTCGGCGGTCAGGCGGTCCCATTCGGCCCGGGTGCCGTCGCACCAGACGATCTGGTCGGGGTCGGTCAGCTCGGCGACCTCGCCCACCCAGGCCAGGAGTTTGTGGTGGCGGGTGGGCGGATCGGTGAGTCCGATCGCGGGTTCGGCGGTTTCGATGCTCACGGTGGCTCCTTCGGTTCGGTGCTCTGGCGCGGCTCGTGGACGGGTCCGCGACCGGGCGGCGATGTGACGCGGGCGCTCCGGCCGGGACCGGTCCTTCGGACGCTACGTGAACGCGGGGGAACGCGCAGGGACTCATGCTCGATTGAACCCTTCTTGAACAGGGTTTCCGCTTGCCGCTTGCTATAGGGTGCTCATTTGAGCTCGAAACAATCACAACTACTTGCGTTTTCTTCTTCACCACGCATGATCGATCATCCGCACATGAATTTGACGCATACTCGCAACTAACGCGATCTGTTTCGATCATGGATCGAGCGCGTTAGATCGCGATCGCAAACCGGTTACGAGTCGCGACGCGGCCGCATTTGGCGCGAATCCCTACACCGCGGGGCGTCTTGGGCGAAGATGCAGTTCTGCAACCGCATCAGCAACCGAGTGTCGAAGCGTTGGAGAAGTCCATGGCGCACCGCGAACCGGAACCGCAGCCAGGCCGCGCCAGAAGCGTGGCGGTCGGCACGGCGGCAGTGGTCCTGATCCTGGCCGCGCTCGCGGTCTTCCTGCTCATGAGGTGAACACGACGACGGCGGCCGTGCTCGATCATGAGCACGGCCGCCGTTCGATGCGTTGACGTCAGACCGAGGGCCCCCGGCGGCGCAGCTCGTCGACGCTGACCATCGCCTCGCGCAGCTCCTTGAGCCAGTCCTCGGCGTGCTGCTCGACCAGGCGCACGCACCACGCGAGCGCGTCCGAGCGCGACGCGGCCACACCGGAGCCGACGAGCGTGTCGAGCACGAGGCGCTCGGGCTGGCGCAGCCGCGTGGTCACCGGCAGGGACTGGTGGGTGAAGACCATCGTCGTCGAGCCGCAGCGCGCACCCCACGAGGACTGGCGGTGGTAGCGGTACTGGAGCTGCTGGGCGATCTGCACGCGCATGTCGCGGGTGGCCTCGCGGAAGCGCGAGATCCGGCCCTCCTCGGTCGCGGCCCGGTCGGACTCGGTCGCGTCGCCCGGGTGGTCCGGCGTCGGCAGCGGGCAGATGATGATCATCTCGTCGCGGTCGACGGTGACGTCGGGCATGCCGGCGATCCAGCCGTCCGGGACGATCCCGTAGATCCAGGCGGGGGCGTCGTCAGTGGACGGCAGGGGGCCGTAATGCCACGAGCCGGTGTCGTCGATGGCGGCCATTGACGGGTCTCCTCACGTTTCGGTGACGCATCAGGTGTACCCCATCCCGTCAAGGCGGTACTACAGGCCCCGCATGAACACGCCCGCGAGCGCGCACACCGCCGCGATCGCCGCGCCGACGCACGCGAGCGTCTGGCCCGGGCGCGGGCGCACCCGGTACTGCCACGACAGCCACACGCCGAGCACGATCGGGCCCGTCGCGACCCCCAGGAACAGCGTCAGGGCCGCCGCCGCCTGCCGCACGGCCGTGTCCTCGCTGCGCAGCGTCCACAGTGCGACCGCGACCGCCAGGGCGCCCAGCCCCGCGCCGATGGCGGCGGCGGTCGCCTCGGTGTGGCGGGGCGCGTCGATCGGCAGTTCACCCTGGCGGGCGAGGGACAGCAGCCGCCCGGAGCGCTCCAGCCGGGCCCGGACGCGCTCGGCGTCGGGCTCGGGGTCGGGCGGCCCGGCCGACGGGGTCGGCCCGGTGCGGCGGTGCCCCACGAAGTCGCCGAGGGACCGCCACAGGACGGACACGGTCTTGTCGGTCTCGGCCACGAGGGTCGCGGCCGCGACGGCGGCCCGGTTGGCCTCGTCGCGGGCGGTCCCGGCCGCCTCCACCGCGGTCGCGAGCCGGTCGGCTTCGCTCCGGTAGGCGGCGTCGGCGGCGCGGATCTCCGCTTCGGCGTCGGCGCGGTCCTTCAGGAAGGCCGCGACGGCGTCCGCGTAATCGCACGGTTCGGTGTCGGAGGTCTCGGTCGGCATGGCGGCCCCTTTACGGCAGGTCCAGTACGGCCTCGGGCCTGGGCAGGGCCGCGGTCGTCAGGTACGGGATGACCACCTGCGGGGCGCGGTGGCGGGCGCGGTCGAAGTAGAGGCCGCGCCGCTCGCGCGGATACCAGGCGGGGCCGCCGCTGGCGGGCGAGAGCGGGGCCAGCTCGGGCCCCTGCACGTCGAGGGCGAGCCAGGCGTCGACGGCGTCGAAGCGCGCGGAGAACCCGCCGAGGTCCTCGCGCAGGCGCGGCACCGACCGCCACCAGCCGAGGGTGTGCAGGTGGCGTTCGGGCCCGTCGATGAGCATGGCGCGCAGGCGCGCCGACTGGGCGGCGTCCAGGCGCGCGGACCCGGCGTCGACGGCGTAGACGAGGTTGAGCCGCAGGGTCCCGTCGCAGCGCAGCTCCCAGTCCTTGCACAGCGACCCGAGGTCGTCGTGCCAGTCGACGTCGGCGCCTTCGGTCTCCAGGGCGGCGGCCAGGGCGATCGCGGAGGAGGCCGCGTCGGGTTCGAGGCAGCACAGGTCGACGCCGATGCGCTGGCCGCGGGCGGCGGTGAGCGCGGCGGCGGCGAGGATGTCGGCGGCCTCGCCGGAGCGGGTGCCGAGGATGGCGAGGTTGCGTCCGGGGGCGCGGTGGAGGGCGAGTTCGGCGCCGCGGGCGGCGACGTCGATGGTCTGGCCGAGCAGCGCGGTCTCGGGGGAGGGCGTGTGCGCGGCGAGTTCGGGGACGTGGTCGCCGTCGAAGAGCGCGGGCGGCAGGTTCCCGGGCGGGCGGGCCTCCCACAGGCGGCGCTGGAGCGGTTCCCAGGCGTCGGCGTGGCCGGCGTTGGGGAGGGCGACGATCTTGTTGGCGACGGCGTGCCCGGACTCGTCGTTGACGACGGCGTGGAAGCGGGGCACGGTGTCGGCGGCGTGGTTGTTCTCGGCGAGGACCCTGCGGGCCTTGGGCAGTGCGATGCGGAGGGTGAACTGGGCGACCAGGCTCGGGCGGCCCCACAGCGCTTCGATGCCGGCGATGTCCTGTGAGGCGAGGACGAGGTGGATGCCCTGGCTGCGGCCGCGGCGGGCGAGGTCTTCGAGGAGCTGGACGGCTTCGTCGGTGACGGCGTCGCGGGTTTCGAGGAGGACTTGGAACTCGTCGACGACGGCGACGATGCGCGGCCAGTGGCCTTCGGGGTCGGCGGCGCGGAGCTCTTCGAGCTTGGTGGCCTCGTGGGCTTTGGCGGCTTCGGCGCGGCGGCGCAGCTCGTCCTTGAGGTGGCGCAGGAGGGCGAGGCCGAATTCGCGGTCGTCGTTGACGTTGACGCCGACGAGGCGCACGTGCGGGAGCCAGGAGGGGTCGCGGCGGCCGGTGGCGAAGCGCGCGAAGGAGACGCCTTCCTTGAAGTCGAGGAGGTACAGCGCGAGCTCGTCGGGGCTGTAGCCGGAGGCGAGTCCGGCGATCCAGGCGTAGAGCAGGTTGGTCTTGCCCGAGCCGGAGGGGCCGCCGACGAGAGCGTGGGGCGGGTTGTCGCCGAGGGCGAGCCGGGCGACGTCGCCGGCGGGGGTCTCGCCGATGACGGCGTGGAGCCCGGTGGCGGAGGAGGAGGCCCACAGGCGCTGCGGGAGGAGGTCGACGAGGCGGGCGGGTTCTCTTCCGGCGCTGTGCTTCTCGGCGATCGCCTTGGCGGCGGCGGTGATCGCCGGGGAGGGCGGTGGCGCGTCGAGGGCGATCGCGGCGCCGGGCAGGCCGGTGTACTGGGTCGCGGTGAGGCGCGGCAGGTCGGCGGGTCCGGCGGTATCGTCGCCGACGATGACGAGGTGGACGCCGGCGGCGACGCCGGTGCGGCGCAGGCGGGCGAGCTGGGCCTGGTCGTGGGCGGGCCAGGAGGCGAGGTCGGCGTTGAGGAGCACGAGGACGCGCCAGGGTTCGGGGCGCCGCCCGGTGGCGGCGGCGAGCTCGGCGAGGGAGGCGTGCTCGCCGGCGAGGACGTCGGCGTTGATGCGGCGGACGGTCTCGACGAGCGTGTCGAGCGCTTCGCGCAGCCCGGAGGGGCCGACGAAGGAGAGGAGGCCGGCCTTGCCGAGGGCGGCGAACGCGGACAGGGAGCCGCCGAGATGCTCGGGGTCGTAGACGTGGAGGCGCACGAGCCCGGCGGGCACGGACCCGACGGCGCGGGCCAGCAGTCCGGGAAGTGCATGCGCCGCATCGGAATCGATGCGCAGATGGGCACGGTCGAGCAGCGGCAGCAGCGCGGGCAGTGAGACGCCGGTCACTGATTCCACGGAAATGTCATACCCCTCTGTCACATTTACATCACGGAAAGCGACGTGACGGTGAGAGGAGGTGGTGAGAGCAGCATCGGCGCCGGCGGCATCGATGGCGGTGCGGGCGACATCGGCGGCAGCAAGGGCGACATCCACGGAGTCGGCGGCGGCCGAGCCGGACTCCGCGATCGAGCCCGCACCTTCGGGAGCAGCGGCGCGTCCCGCTCCCGAGCCGGCCTCGGCGGGGGTACCACCGCCGAGCGCACCGCCCGCCTCGACTCCACCCCCGACGGCGACCCGGGCGCCGTCGGAGGCGGGGCCAAGCGCGGCGGAAAGCGAGCAGCTGGCATCGGCACAGGCCTCACCGCCAAGGCCGAACGCGGCACCGCCCAGGCCGGTAGCCGGGCGGTGCGAACCAGCGGCGGCAGGCGGGCGCAAGACGGCGGCAGTGGTGGTGGCGGGTGGGCGGTGAGCAGCGGTGGTGGGTGGGTGGGGGGAGGGGGAGGGGATCCCGGGCCCGGAGCCCGCGGATTCGCTGCCGGCGATGCGGCCGATGCGCAGCATCGGGGCCGGGCCCCGTTCCAGGCCCGATTCGGGCTTCCAGCCCTGCCATGGGGCCCCTGCCGCAGCCGGGGCGGCGCTGCGGGCCGCTTCGAGGGCGGCGTCGTGGCCGGCACGCACGGCCGCGGCCCTGCGGGCCTCGAGCGTGGCGACCATCTTCTCGTGGATGCCGCGCAACTGCGTCTGCTTGCGCCCGGCATCGCCGATGATCTGCTCGGCCTTGCGGCCTTCGACGTCCGCTTCGACGGCGGTGCGCTCAGCGAGGAGCCGCGCCTCACCGCGGGCGCGCCCGAGCTCGTCGCCCATGGCCACCACCAGTCGTCTGCGCCAGCTGCTCATGGTCGGGCCCTCCGCTCGTCGTGGCTGCTCGTCGTGCGCCGCAAGATCAGGATCGAGAATTCGCGCACCGTTCACCGGCCCTCTCGCGGCAGGCGGTGCAGCGCGGCGACCAGCGCCGGACCCACCAGCGCGGTGCGGGCCGCGTCGCCGGCGTCGTCGGAACCGCCGCGCCCCAGCGTGCAGGCCGAGGCCAGCGCCGCCCCGATGTGGTCGGGTTCGGCCTTGGGCACCAGCGAGCGCACCTTGTCGGCGCACTTGTCGCGCAGCGAGGCCACGTCGCGGGCGGTGGGCGTGCGGCCGAGGTGCTCGGCGGCGAGGGTCCGCACGAGCGGCCAGGCCAGGCCGGGGAGTTTCACCCCGGTCTCGGGCCCGGCGTCGCGCAGGCGCTTGCAGTAGGCCTCGGCGTTGCCGTCGCCGGCGGCCTTGAGGAGCTCGTTGAACAGGCGCGTCGGCGGGACCTGCTGCGGGTCGGCCGTTCCGGTGCGGTCGCACAGCTCGTTGACGCGCTCGGTCCACCACCGGCGCGGGTCCACCGGGGCCGGCGCGGCGGTCCTGCCCTTCACGGGGGCCGCGACCGGTGCGGCACTGGTTCCGGCGCCGATCGAGTCGAGGTAGTCGTCGACGGCGGCGGCCGCTTCGCTCAGGCGCGTGCGCGCGGCGGCGAGCCGTTCGCGCGCGGCGCCGAGCTTGTGGAGCCCGATCTCGGCGTTCGACTCCCGCGAGGCCTCCTTGAGTTCGGCCTGAGCGGCCTCGAAGCGGTGGTCGGCGGTGTCGAGGGCGGGCAGCGGGAGGTCGACGGCCAGGGCCTTGAGGCGCCCGGCGAGGGCGGCGACGTCCACAGGGGTCTCCGTTCTAGAGGGTCGCGGCGTAGGCCTCGGCCTGCTCGGCGGCCGCGAAGGTCGCGGCCAGGGACTGCTCGAGTTCGGCGGCGGCCTGCGCGAGCGCGGCCTGGGCGGTGGCGACCGAGTCGTGGCCTGATCCGGCGGTGACGGCGGTCAGGCTCCCCTGTGCGGATTCGATGTTCTGGCTGGCGGCGGAGATGGCGGACTGGCCGTCGCGGACCTGCTGCAGGGCGGCGGCGATGGCGGACTTGAGTTCGGCGACGCTCACGGTGGACACGATGCTCATTCTCACCGAGAACAGGCCCGCTTTGCGTGATCGGACGATAACGCGGCGTGTCTGCTTTGTCGGATTTCCGATACACCCGTGACAACCAGTGTTGCTTTCGATGCATTTTATGGTGGCGGAGTGACGTACCTCCCAACTACAGTGTGAGTACCAAACGGGGTAGGGCCGTGGTTACGGCTCGCAAGCTTCGCCGAGGCTGCCCCCAAACATCGATACCCGGGAGGCGACCGTGCCAGTGCAACGCACTTACGTCCTCGACACCTCGGTTCTGCTATCAGACCCTGGTGCGTTCTCACGGTTCGACGAACACCACGTGGTCATCCCGCTCGTCGTAGTCAGCGAGCTGGAAGCCAAACGCCACCATCCGGAGCTGGGCTGGTTCGCCCGAGAGTGCCTGCGGCGCCTCGACGAACTGCGCATCAAGCACGGGCGTCTCGATCAGCCCATCGACATCGGGGACCACGGCGGTTCCATCCGGGTCGAACTCAACCACGTCGACACCTCCGGGCTTCCGGCCGGCTTCGCCGGGGACACGAACGACTCGCGCATCATCGCCGTCACCCGGGCCCTCGGGCTCGAAGGCGCCGAATCCGTACTCGTCACCAAGGACATGCCGCTGCGGGTCAAGGCCTCCGCGGTCGGCATCCCCACCGAGGAGTACCGCCACGGCCAGGCCGTCGACCCGACCTGGTCGGGCATGGCCGAGCTGTCGGTCGCCGACGAGGTCATCGACGCCCTCTTCGAAGGCGGCGACGTCGACCTGCCCCACGACCTGGAGCTGCCCTGCCACACCGGGCTGGTCCTCAACGGCACCGGTTCGAAGGCGCTCGGCCGCGTCACCGTCGACAAGAAGATCCAGCTCGTGCGCGGCCGGGAGGCCTTCGGCGTCCACGGGCGCTCCGCCGAGCAGCGCGTCGCCATAGACCTGCTGCTCGACCCCGAGATCGGGATCGTCTCGCTCGGCGGCAAGGCCGGCACCGGCAAGTCCGCGATGGCGCTGGCCGCCGGCCTCGAGCAGGCGCTGGAACGCGAGGTCTTCAAGAAGGTCATCGTGTTCCGGCCGCTCTACGCCGTCGGCGGGCAGCAGCTGGGCTACCTGCCGGGCACCGAGAACGAGAAGATGAGCCCGTGGGGCCAGGCGGTGTTCGACACCCTCGGGGCCGTCACCGACGACAACGTCATCAACGAAGTGCTCGAACGCGGCATGCTCGAGGTCCTGCCGCTCACGCACATCCGCGGGCGGAGCCTGCACGACGCGTTCGTCATCGTCGACGAGGCGCAGTCGCTCGAACGCGGGGTGCTCCTGACGGTGCTCTCGCGCATCGGGCAGGGTTCCAAAGTGGTCCTCACCCACGACGTCGCCCAGCGCGACAACCTGCGGGTGGGCCGCCACGACGGTGTCGCCAGCGTCATCGACGTGCTCAAGGGCCACCCACTGTTCGCTCATGTGACGCTTACGCGCAGTGAGCGTTCCGAGATCGCGGAGATGGTCACCAACCTGCTCGAAGGCTGATCGGCCAGCTCTGGCATGCTGTGTCCCGGGCGTCTGTGGACAGACGCCCGGGACACAGGAGTAGAGCGAATGATCCCACTGCTGACCCGTTACGGCGCGAAGCTCGCCGCCGTACTCGTCCTCGCATTGGGGGCCGTCATAGCCGTCAACGCCGTGACCGACGACCCCTCGGAACTCGACGCCCAGCACCCCAGCCAGGCCGCCGCCGAACAGCAGGCAGAGGCCGAGGCGGCGTACGAGGAAGTCCGCTACCTGCACGTGAACTACATCGAGGAGACCGCGGGCGCCGACGTGGCGACCAAGGTCGACGCCCTCGCGGACTTCGCCGCCGACCGCGCCGCGAGCCTGGACAGCGCCCAGGAGGACGCCGACCAGGCCGCCGAAGAGGCCGAGCAGGCCGCCGAGGAGGCCGCGAACGCCGGGCGCACCGACGTCGACATCCCCGGCAGCTGCGGCGACTACTCGGGCAACAAGGCCACCGGCTGCGCGCTTGCGCAGGAGCACGGCTTCGACCTCGAGCAGGTCGGCTGCCTCGTCGCCCTGTGGGACCGCGAGTCCGGCTGGAACGAGCTGGCCGCCAACGGCATCGGCGCCTACGGCATCCCCCAGGCGCTCCCCGGCTCGAAGATGGAGTCCGAGGGCTCGGACTGGGAGACCAACCCGGTCACCCAGATCGAATGGGGCCTGGGCTACATCGAGGGCCGCTACGGCACCCCCTGCGAGGCCTGGAACCACTCCGAAGAAGTCGGCTGGTACTAGCCCCCATATAGACAACCCTCCCGCTGCCCGGCCCCGTGCCGGGCAGCGGCGTCACACCTGGAGCGCCACCCCATGATCCCCAAGCTGACCCGCTACGGGGCCCGGATCGCGGCCCTGCTGGTCCTGTCGATCGGCGCCGTCATCGCCGTCGCCGCCATCACCGACGACCCCGCGACCACCGACGCCCAGCACCCCAGCCAGGCGGCCGCCGAACAGCAGGCCGAGGTCGAGGAGGCCATCGAGGACGTCCGCCTCCGGCACGTCGATTACATCCAGGAGACCGCCGGCGCCGACGTCACCGTCAAGGCCGCCGCCGTCGCCGACTACGCCGTGGACAAGGCCGAAGGCCTGGACGACGCCCAAGAGGACGCCGACCAGGCCGCCGAAGAAGCCGCGATGAACACGAACCCGACGTCAGTGGACGTCCCGTCCAGCTGCGGCGAATACTCCGGGAACCGCGCGACCGGCTGCGCGCTCACCCTCGAATGGGGCTGGGACCTCGAGCAGTTCGCGTCGTGCCTGGAGCCGCTCTGGAACAAGGAGTCCGGCTGGAACGAGCTCGCGGCGAACTCCATCGGCGCCTACGGCATCCCCCAGGCCTACCCGGGGAACAAGATGTCCTCCGAAGGCGACGACTGGGAGACCAACCCGGTCACCCAGATCCGCTGGGGACTGGGCTACATCGCCAACCGGTACGACGACCCCTGCGGCGCCTGGGCCAAATCCGAGGCCGAGGGCTTCTACTGATCCCCTGAGCCAGGACCCGATGTACGCCAGCGCCACCAGCTCGAAGCCGACCGTGGTGCGCTGGAGCAGGCCGGCCGCGAAGGCGCCCGGCTCGCGCGGCACGCCGAACCACTCCGCAACATAAGGCGTCGAGCAGGCCACGAGCGCCACGGCCGCGACCCAGCTGGAGGCCAGCACCGCGCGGCGCACCTTCTCGGGGCAGTCGCCGCCCTTCGCCCACTTGGCGAAGCACAGGCCCATGACGGCCATCGTGCTGAACGCGCAGAACGCGGCGTAGCGGTGGATCGCCGAGATCAGCGAGACGTCGGGGAGCCCGGGCGGGTCGGTCGGGAACAGCGCGACGAGGCCGAGCAGGCCCGCCCACGCCAGCAGCATCGGACTCATCCACCGGGGGGCGTCGACGCGCCGCGCGACGGCCGCGAACGCGCACGCGCCGAGCCCGAAGAGCACCAGCGCGACCGGCAGCAGCCAGCCCAGCGGCGTGTAGAGGTGGAGGCTGATGACGACCTCGACGGGGTTGAGGCCGGAGGTGGCGTGGAGGACGACCATCGCGGCGAATCCCGCACCGAGCGAGGTGAACCCGGCCGTCGTCAGTCCCTTGAGGGTGTTCCAGCTTTCGCCAAGGGGCGCATGAATGATCATGTAGCAAGACTCGCGAATTCGGGCTTTGAAATCAGTGACGCGCACACCCGAATCCCTCCCCCCGCCTGCACCCGCCCGGGGGTACCGCCTGCCCTACCTTCGCGCTCCCGTCCGCCGCACCGGCGCGTGTGCGAGGCTTGGGGGGTGAACGAGTTGGCCGGAGCCCTGTCCCCGTATCTGCGCCAGCACGCCGCCAACCCGGTGGCGTGGCGCCAGTGGAGTCCGGCGGCGCTCGCCGACGCCGCGGACCGCGACGTCCCGCTGCTCATCTCGATCGGCTATTCGACCTGCCACTGGTGCCATGTCATGGCGCACGAGTCGTTCGAGGACCGCACGGTGGCCGCGGCGATCAACGACCGCTTCGCACCGATCAAGGTCGACCGCGAGGAGCGACCGGACCTGGACGCGGTCTACATGCAGGCGACCATGGCGATCACCGGGCAGGGCGGTTGGCCGATGACGGTGTTCGCCTTCCCCGACGGCACGCCGTTCTTCGCCGGCACCTACTTTCCCAAGACCCACTTCCTGCGCCTGCTCGACGCGGTGCACACCGCCTGGACCGGTCAGCGCGAGGAGCTGGGGCACCAGGGCGCGGCGATCGTGGAGGCCAGTGCGAAGAGCGGCCCGGCGTTCGCCGACGTGACCGTGGCGTGCCCGCTGGACGGGCCGTGCCCGCCCGCGCCGCCGATCCGCCCCGAACTGCTGGACGCGGCCGCGCGAACCGTCCTGGCCTCGGCCGACGGCGTGCACGGGGGTTTCGGGTCGGCCCCGAAGTTCCCGAGCGTCCCGACGCTGCGGTTCCTGTGCGACGCGTACGTGCGCACCGGCGACCAGGGACTGCTCGACCATGTGAAGCTCACTGCCGAGCGGATGGCCCGCGGCGGGATCTACGACCAGGTCGCGGGCGGGTTCTCCCGCTACAGCGTGGACGAGGCCTGGACGGTGCCGCATTTCGAGAAGATGCTGTACGACAACGCCGAGCTCCTGTGGCTGTACGCGCGGCTGGCCGGTGAGGGGGCGCTGTTCGCGCGCGTCGCCGACGAGACGGCGGCGTTCCTGCTGGAGCACTTCACGACCGCTGAGGGCGCCTTCGCGGCGGCCTTCGACGCGGACACGGACGGCGTCGAAGGCCTGACGTACGTGTGGACGCTCGCGCAGTTGGAGGAGGTCCTCGGCGAGGACGCCGCGTGGGCCGCCGAGGTCTTCGGCATCGACGCGGCGAACCCGAACTTCGAGCACGGCGCGAACGTCCTGGAGCTGCCCCGGGACCCGGACGACTCGGCCCGCTGGGAGGCGGTGCGCCACCGGCTCCTCGCGGCCCGGCGCACCCGGCCGCAGCCGGGGCGCGACGACAAGGTGGTCGCGGCCTGGAACGGTCTGGCGATCGCCGCCCTTGCGGAGTATGCCGCTCGCACGGGCCACCGCGATGCGCTCCTCGCGGCAGAGCGTGCCGCCGAGCACCTCGCGAGCGTCCACATCGACGACGACGGCCGCCTGGCGCGCGCCTCGCTCGGTGGGACCGCCTCCGAAGCGCCGGGCATCCTGGAGGACTACGCGGCGCTCGCACTCGGGTTCCTGCGCCTGGGCGGCGAGTGGACCGCGCGGGCCCAGGGTCTCCTGGAGCAGGTCCGCGAGCGGTTCACCGACTACGAGGGCGGGTTCTTCGACACGGCCGAGGATGCGGAGTCGCTGGTGACGCGCCCGGCCGACGTCCACGACGGGCCGACGGCCTCGGGTTGGGCGCTGGCGGCGGCCGCGCTGCTGGAGGCGTGGCAGGTCACCGGGGACGAGACGTACAAGGACGACGCGTGGCGTTCGATCGCCCGGGCCGAGCCGGTGATGGGCGCGAACCCGCGCTTCACGGCCGGCCTGCACGCCGCCGCCGAAGCCCTGGTCAGGGCCCAGCGCACCGAGTTATCCACAGGCACTGCGCTGCGAGAACCCCGTCCCCGGTCTGAGTTATCCACAGGCGGGAAACTTTCTGTTGCCGATCGGTGGCGCTTCGTGTTGCATAGATAGCAAAAAAGCCATTCGGCGGACCTGCGGGATGGCGGCGACATAAGGGGATTCGCGAACGTCGCCATACCGGGACCGCGCGCGGGAATCCGCCCGCGCGCGGTCCCCGCAGGACCGCCGCTCCTCCGCGGAGCACCGCTCGGGGTGTCCGGCTCGGCCGGGCCGGACACCCCGCTGCGGGTTGAATCACATCCGACCGCATTGGATATGTGCTTGTCGCGCGGCTAGCGGCCCGCATATTTTTGGAGCCGTGAACCCGAATCCGCTGCGCCCCCCGGTCCCGTCCCCCGCGGACATACCCGCCGACCCGTGGCGCTACCTCTGGTACGTCGCCCGGTCCCACACGGGGCTGGTCGCGGTCGGGTTCATTCTGCTCAGCATTTCCGGCACGGCCTGGGTGCTGCTCCCCTGGGCCATTTCGAAGGTGATCGACGAGGTACTGGTCGCCGGGACCACCGAGCCGCTGCTGCCGTGGACGATCGTGCTCATCGGGACCGCGATCGCCTCGTCGTGGGTCTTCATCGGGGGCTACCGGGCCCTGTTCCTGGCCGAGTCGCACGCGCGCGTGCGCACGGTGCAGAACCTCACCGACCATCTGAACCGGGCCGGGACGGGCGTGCGAGGCGCGGTCTCCCCGGGCGAGATGGTGAACCTGTCCACTGAGGACGCACACAAGACGGGGTCGTTCGTGTTCCAGCTCGGCTTCGGCTGGATGGGCGTGGTCATGCTCGGCGTCGGCACGGGAATGCTGTGGAACATCGATCCCGCCCTCGGGGCCGTGATCGCCGGCGGGGTGCTGTTCATCGGGTTCGTCGTCGGGCCGGTCCTCAGCCGCCTCCAGCATCATCAGATCGCCTACCGCTCTTCGGTGGCGACGCTCACCGGGCAGGCCGCCGACGTCGTGGGCGGGCTGCGGGTGCTGCGCGGGGTCGGCGGCGAGGAGCAGTTCTCCCGGCGCTACCGGGTCGCCTCCGCGAATCTGCGCGAGGCCGGCTACGGCGTCGCGACGGCCGACTCTTGGGTGCAGGGCCTGCGTTCGAGCCTGCCGCTGGCGCTCATCGCGGTCATCACCTGGATCGCGGCGCGGCTGGCCCTGACCGGGACCATCACCGTCGGGGAGCTCTCGGCCGCGTTCGGCATGACCGCGCTCGTGGCCCAGCACTCGGGCGCGATGATCGGCATGGCCCAGTCGGTGATCGCCGCGCAGGTCGCGTCCCGGCGGCTCACCGCGTTCTTCGGCACCCGCGCCGACATCACCGACGACGGGACCGAACGGGGGGCCGAGGGCCCGCTCCGCGACCCCGAGTCCTCGCTCGCGGTCGAGCCCGGGAAGCTCACCGTCGTCGTCAGCGCCGAGGCCAAGCCCGCCGAGGCGGCGATGGAACGGCTCGCCCGCTACCGCGAGTCCGACGCCGAATGGGGCGGGACCCGCCTCGGCGCCGTCGCACTCGACGAAGTCCGCGAGCGCGTCCTGCTGCTGCGCGAGGACTACCTGTTCGCCCAGAACCTCGGCGAGACCCTCCGCGTCGGGGCCGCCGGAATCGACGAGGCGAAGGCGCTCGCCGCGATCGAGGCCGCCTGCGCCGCCGACGTGTACTCGAGTCTCGGTTCGACGCTGAACGGCGAGATCACCAACGGCGGCCGGAACCTCTCGGGCGGGCAGCGCCAGCGGCTGCGCCTGGCGCGGGCCCTCGCGGCCGACGCCGAGATCCTCTTGGCCGTCGAGCCGACGTCGGCGGTGGACGCCCACACCGAGAACCTGATCGCCTCGCGCGTGTCCGCGGTCCGGTCGGGCCGCACGACGGCCGTGGTCACCGCGTCCCCGCTGTGGCTCGCCCGCGCCGACCGGGTGGTGTGGATGGTCGACGGCAAGGTCAGCGCGGTCGGCTCGCACGCCGAGCTGTCCCGCGAGCGCGAGTACCGCGCCCTCACTTCGCGACAGGAGTCCTGATGAGTGCCCAGACACCCGCACCGGTGACGGCCGGCCGCCTGCCGATCGCCGATCGCGCCGCCGTGTTCCACGCGGTTCGGCGCCTCGTCGTCGAGGAGAAGACCGCGTTCATCGGGGTCGTGGCGCTCTATGTGGCCGCGGCCGGGGCGGGGGCGGCGCTGCCGGTGATGCTCGGGGAGGTCATCGACGGGATCGGGACGGGGTGGACCGCGTCCCGGGTGGACTTGATCTGCGGCGTGATCGTCGCGTGCGTGCTCTTGCAGTTGGTGCTCATGCGCACGGGCCGCAAGCTCGGGTACCGGCTCGGGGAGCGGGCGGCGGCGCGGTTGCGCGAGTCGTTCATCGACCGGGTGCTGCGGTTGCCGTTGGGCACGGTGGAGCGGGCCGGGACCGGGGACTTGGCGACCCGCACGTCGGGTGATGTGGGTGCGGTGGCGGAGCTGCTGCGCAAGACGGGCCCGGAGGTCGCGGTGTCGTCGATCGAGGCGGTGGTGATCACGGCGGCCGCGTTCGTGGTGAGTCCGCTGCTGGGATTGCTGTTCCTGGTGGGGGTGCCGACGCTGATCTTCACCGCGCGGCGGTATCTGCGTTTGGCGAGTCCGGTGTTCTTGGCGGAGCGGGCGGCGATGAGTGAGATCGCCGAGACGCTGACGGCGTCGGCGGCGGGGTCGCAGACGGTGGCGGCGTACCGGATGCAGGGCGAGCGCGGCGGGGCCGGTTATGCGCGCGCGGGGACGCACATGGAGCGTCTGCGGGGGATCATTCGGATCCAGACCTGGTTCTTCCCGTCGGTGGATTTGACGTTCCTGGTTCCGGCGGTGGTGGTCTCGGTCGTGGGCAGCATGTGGTACCTCGAGGGCTGGGTCTCGGTGGGTCAGGTGATCGCGGTGGCGATGCTGACGCTGCGGCTCGACGGTCCGGTGTTTCGGACGACGATGGCGTTGAGCGAGTTCCAGATGGGCGGGGCGGCACTGTCGCGTGTGGAGGGTGTGCATCTGATGCCCGACGAGGAGCGCGATGCCGCGCCTTCGGGTGCGGACGTGCGATTGGACGACGTGACGTTCGGGTACGGCGACGGCCCTGATGTGCTGCACGGGTTGAGTCTGCATCCGCGGCGCGGGGAGCGCCTGGTCGTCGTGGGGCCTTCGGGTGCGGGGAAGTCCACGATCGCGCGGCTGCTGGCGGGGATCGACCGGCCTCGCGCCGGTTCGGCGACGCTCGGCGGCGCGCCCGTCGCGGATGTCCCGTTGGAGGTCTTGCGCCGCAAGGTGATCCTGGTGACCCAGGAGCATTACATCTTCACGGCGTCGCTGCGCGCGAACTTGAATCTGGCCGCCCCTGAGGCCGGTGACGAGGCGCTGCTGGCGGCCCTGGCGACGGTGGACGCGCGCTGGGCGGCGGATCTGCCCGAGGGGTTGGACACGATGCTCGGCGAGGAGTTCCACGAGTTGAATCTGGCCGAGGCGCAGCAGTTGGCGTTGGCGCGCGTGATCCTCGCGGACCCGGATGTGGTGATCCTGGACGAGGCGACGGCGGGCATCGACCCGGGGAGCGCGGGCAATGTGGAGGCGTCGTTGGCGGCGGCGCTGGACGGGCGGACGGTGATCGCGATCGCGCACCAGTTGCAGGCGGCGGAGTCGGCCGATCGGATCGCGGTGGTGCAGGAGGGCCGGATCGCCGAGGAGGGCTCGCACGCGGAGCTCTTGGAGGCGGGCGGCGTGTACGCGAGCCTGTGGGGTGCGTGGAAGGGCGTGGCGGCCTGAGCGCGTCGTGCGCTGCGCGATGGCGATGGGCCCGAGGCGGAATGCCTCGGGCCCTTCGTCGTTTCGGAGGTTCGCTCGCCTAGTCGACATTCGTGTACTGATGGTGCAAAATACCAGAAATTCGCATTTCGGATACTAGGGTGGACTCCCGTATCTCCGGCACCGCAAGCGGTGTCGCGAACCTCGAACGGGAGCCTCCATGCCGCGCACGACCTTCCCTCCCCACGTCCAGAAGCACCGGCTGGCCGGGTACACGTACTGGTCGCGCCTCACCCGCTCGGAGACCCCCTGCCTGGAACCGGTGGTCCTCATCGGCGGTGCGCTGCACCGCAAGGAGGACTGGGGCCGCGTCGAGCAGGGGATGCTCGCGTTCGCGGACGTGCTGTGCCCGGACCTGCCCGGCTGGGGCGAGGCCGACCTCCTGCCGCCGTACCTCGGCCCGGACGTCCCGGCCGAGGCGATGGTCCGCCTCCTCGACGACCTGGGCATCGAACGGGTGAACCTCTTCGCGGGCTCGTACGGCACCTCGGTCGGCTACCGGCTGGCGCAGCGCCACCCCGACCGGGTCGCCCGGATGGTCCTGGCGGGCACGATGAGCGGCATCCCCGACCGGGCCCGACCGATGATGCGCGAGGCGGTCAACCTCGCGATCGCCGGCCCGCGCGAGCGCTTCGGCCCCGCGGCCGTCGACGCCCTGATGAGCCCCGGGAACACCGCCGACATCGCCTCCGCGGCCGTGGTCCGGCGCATCCTGTCGCTGCGGTTCGGCAGCGCGGACGAAGGCGATCTCGCCAAGTTCATCGCGAACACGAACCGGCTGCTGTCGCGCGACCTCATCGACACCTCGATGCCGCCGACCGTGCCGACGCTCTTCACCACCGGGGAGCACGACACGCTCACCACCCCCGAACTCTGCCGCGAGCTCGCGATGTCGTGCCCCGAGAGCTGGTTCGTGGAGATGAGCCGCGCCGACCACCTGATCCACCTGGAGCGCCCGAAGCAGCTGGTCGACCTCATGACCCGCTTCTTCGCCGAGGAACCGCTGCGGGACCTCGAGTACGCCACCGCGATCGAGGACCTCCGCCGCGTCCCGGTCGCCGCCTGAGCACCGCTGACGCTCATCCGCGCAAGGTGAGACGGCGGACCCTGGTGTCCAAGGGGCTCAAGACTCCTCGTATCTGGCGGCGATCGCGGCGGCTCGGTCGCGCAGCGAGGCGCGCAGCCACTGCGGGGCCACGACTTCGGCGTCCGCGCCGAGCTGCCACAGCGCCCATTCGGCGTGCCTCGCGTCCTGGAAGGTGACCTCCAGCCGCAGCCGGCCGTCCGCTTCGGCGTCCTCGGCGAGGACGGCCAGGCCGGTGCCCGCCAGCTCCGCCCGCCGCGCCGGGTCCACCAGCGCCACTACCGCGACCAGTTCGCCGCCGGCCCTGAACCGCGCGCCGCGCTCCTGCCACATCCGGTCCAGGTCCACCCGGTCCGGTCGCTGCGCGGGCTCGGCCAGTTCCTCGGCGGCCGAGATCCGCGACAGCTTGTAGGTGCGGTCCTCCCCCGACCTCACGGCCAGCAGGTAGCCCTGGTCGCGGACGGTGACCAGGCCGATCGGGTCGACCGTGCGCCAAGCCGGGGCCTGGTCGACCGCCGCGTAACGGATACGCAGGCGGTGCCCGGCGAACACCGCGCGCCGGACCTCGGCCACGACCGCGTCCGGCACCTCGTCGACGTCCGGGCGGCGCGCGAGGAGATCGGTCTCGGGGTCGATGAGCATCCGCTCGGCTACCCCGGCCGCCGTGCCCCGGTGGCTCTCGGGCAGCGCGTCGACCACCTTGAGCATGGCCGAGGCGAGCGCCGAACCGAGGCCGAACGCCTGAGCGCCGCGCCGCGATCCGGCCACCAGCAGCGCGAGCGCCTCGTCGTGGTTCAGCCCGGTGAGCTCGGTCTGGAAACCGGGCAGCAGCGCGAACCCGCCGTGGCGGCCGCGTTCGGCGTAGACCGGGATCCCGGCCGCCGACAGGGCCTCGATGTCGCGCAGCACGGTGCGCGTGGAGACCTCCAGCTCGCGGGCCAGCGCGGTCGCCGAAAGCCTGCCGCGCTGGCGCAGCAGCAGGACCAGTGAGACCAGCCGGTCGGCGCGCATGCGAGAACTCTATCGGAATACATGACACAAGATGTCGTGTATCGCTGGAAGGCTGGCCCTTGACCGAAACCCACCGCATTTCGAGAGGTGATCCACATAGCACACGCGATGGTCAATCCCGAGGGTCTGCACGACCCGGTCCCGTTCGGCTACAGCCATACCGCCGCCGTCTCCGCCGGCACGGACCTGGTGCTCGTGGCGGGCCAGTACGGGTCGGGCCCGGACGGCGCGGTCGTCTCGGCCGACTTCGCCGAGCAGTTGCGGCAGGCGCTGCGCAACGTCGGCACGGCGCTCGCCGCGCACGGGCTCGATCTGGGCCATGTGGTCCAGCTCAGGACGTACGTGGTGAACCATGACGCGAGCCGGCTCGGTCCGATCGCCGGGGCCGTGCAGGGGATCTGGGGTGCGAAGCCGCCGACGCAGACGCTGATCGGCGTCGCGGGCCTGGCGACGCCGGACATCCTGGTCGAGGTCGAGGCCCTCGCCGCCCGGCCGTGAGGGACCGTCTCGCAGGCGGGCCGCGTGCCCGCCTGCGAGGCGCCGGACGGCGGCCCGTGGACGGCGCCGAGGCCCGGCGCCGGGCCGAGAACCCCGCCCCGAGCAGGGCATGAAAGAAGGGACCATCTGGCGATGGTCCCTCTTGCGGTGGAGCTTAGGGGATTCGAACCCCTGACCTTTTCATTGCGAACGAAACGCGCTACCAACTGCGCCAAAGCCCCTTGCGGCGACAAGATTAGCACAGCGGCGCACGGGGTCCGCGCGGGAGTTGTGTGGGCCCGGTCTCGCCGCTAGATCCAGGAGTCGAGCCACATCCTCGCGTGCCATTCCTCGCGCGGCATGGCCTCGCCGGTATAGATCGGCCAGAAGTACGCGAAGCAGAGGACGACGACGGCGACGAAGGCTCCCGCTATGAGCGCGCCGGTGAGGCGGCGTTCGGGGGAGCCGAGGGAGAGCTCGTTTCTTCGGTGCCTGCCGATGATCATGCCCAGGGCCCAGGTGACCGCGCCGATGAAGAAGGGGACGGCCGGGGCGGTGTAGAAGAAGAACATCGTCCGCTCGGGGTAGCCGAACCACGGGAGGATGCCCGCGCCGATGCCCGCCAGGAGGAACCAGGCCCGCCAGTCGCGCTTGTACAGCGCCCACACCAGGACCGCGAGGGTGGCGGGCACGAAGGTCCACCACAACAGGGGCGTGCCCAGGAGGAGGACCTCGCCGGCGCATTCGGTCGCGCCGCATTCGACGTCGGAGCTCCAGTAGAAGACGACGGGCCGCAGGTCGAACAGCCACTGCCACGGCCAGGACTGGTAGGCGTGCTCGGAGGAGAGGCCTTTGTGGAACTCGTAGACGCTCCAGTGGTACTGCCACCAGTTGACGAGCGCGCCGAACACGGCCGGTTCGCTCCTGCCCTGCTCGGCGAGCCAGTGCCGGTAGGAGCCGGTGTCGTTGAGGAACCAGCCGGTCCACGAGACCGTGTAGACGCCGATGGCGAGGAGGCCGAACCACAGGTTCTGCGCGAACTCGTAGATCAGGGTGTCGCGGAAGGGCTTGCGGGCGCCGACGTCGACGCGCAGGCGCCAGTCCCACACGATGTAGAGGACGATCGCGACGATGATGTACCACAGGGCGCTCCACTTGGTGGCCATGGAGAGTCCCAGCAGCACCGCGCACAGGATCCTCCACCACGGCACGCCGAGCCTGGGGCGCCGGCGGACGGGGTCGAGGCCGTCTTCGAGGGCGGCGAGCCAGCGTTCGCGGCGCCAGTCGCGGTCGCGGACGATGCAGTACATCGCGCCGAGGATGAGCGTCGCGATGAAGATGTCGAGCAGCGAGGTGCGCGAGAGCACGAAGTGGCTGCCCTCGACGGCGAGCAGGAGCCCCGCGGTGGCGCCCAGGAGGGTCGAGCCGGTGAGGCGGCGCATGAGCCGGATGAGCACGGCGACGCCGATGATCCCGGCGACGGCCGCGCTGATGCGCCAGCCGAACTCGTCGTAGCCGAACGCGGTCTCGCCGAGGCTGATGAGCCATTTGCCGAACGGCGGGTGCGCGACGTACGCGGAGCCGTCGGCGCCGGGGTCCCATTCGACGCCGTGGGACAGCATCGAGTGCGCGTCCTGGGCGTAGTAGACCTCGTCGAAGATCAGGCCCTTGGGGTGGTTCAGGCCGACCAGGCGCAGCAGCGCGGCGATGCCGGTGACCGCGAGGGTCGCCCAGAGGGCGCGGCGGCGGTCGTCGGGGACGATGCTCGCGAGGCGGTCCCGGACGGCGGGGAGGGGGCCGGAGAGCGGGGTCGGCCGCCAGGCGGCGGGCGGCTGCTCGGGCCGGACTGCGGTGGCGCTCACCGGGGTGAGTCTAGATGCTGTGACGGGCCGTCAGTGCACCAGCTCGGTCGGGGGCTTGAACTCGCCTTCGCCGTTGATCTCCCACTGGGACGCGAGGATGTCGGCGACCGCATTGGCGGGTTTGCCCAGGTTCGAGCGGCCCACGAAGTTCTGGGGGCTGTCGGGGTCGGCGACGAACGCGGCCGCGGCGGCGTTGGGCGTGAAGCCCACGAACCAGTTCGTGGAGTTGGAGTCGGTGGTGCCGGTCTTGCCCGCGACCGGGCCGTCGACCGCGTCGCCGACCTGCTCGGCGGTGCCCCAGGTGCAGTTGCCGGCGGCGGCGCCGTACCCGGTCGGGCAGCGGGCCGCGTCGACGGCGGCGCGGGCCACCTCGACGCTGATCGCCTGGCTGCACTCGCTTTCGAACGCGATCGTGTCGCCGGAGTTGGTGACCGCGGAGGACACCGGCGTCGGCTTGCAGTAGACGCCGTCGGCCGGCAGCGCCGCGTACGCGGCGGCCATGTCCAGGGGCGTGGTCTGGGTGACGCCGAGGACGAAGGGCCCGTACGTCTCCGGGCTGTTCTCGACGTGGCTGAGGTCCAGCGGGTTGCGGAACTGGATGCCGAGCCGCTCGGCCACGTCGATGGCCTTGTCGACGCCGACGCGCTCGGCGAGCTGCACGAAGTAGGTGTTCACCGATTCGCCGAAGCCGGTCCACATGTTGTAGTTGCCGACCTCGCCCTCGGAGGCGTTCTTGGGGCACCAGTAGTTGCCGCAGCTGGCCGCGCCGTCGCCCACGACGTACTGGGACGTGTACTGGTAGGGCGAGTAGATCGTCGTGTCCAGCGGCAGGCCCTCCTCGAGGGCCGCGAGCATCGTGAACATCTTGAACGAGGAGCCCGCCTGGTAGCCGGCGACGTCCGCGTTGCCGCTCAGCAGCGGGTTCGTCGTGTTCGGGTACGAGCCCTTGTAGTCGGCGTTCGCGGTGTTGGGCCCGTTGTCGGACACGTCGTTGGAGTAGTCGCGGTTGACGGCCATGACCTCGATCGCGCCGGTCCCCGGCTCCACGACGACCGAGCCGAGCGCGTACTCCGAGCCGGTCTCCAGCTGGTCCTCGATCGCGTCCTGCGAGGCGTCCTGCAGTTCGGTGTTCAGCGTCGAGGTGATCTCGTAGCCGCCCCGGTAGAGGCGGGCCTTGCGGATCTCCTCGGTCTCGCCGAAGCCCTCCTGCTGCTCCCACCACTTCTCGAAGTAGTCGACGAAGAAGCCGTAGTCGGAGTCGATCGCGCCGCCGGAGGTGTTGTTGGCGTCCTGCGGGTTGAGCGCGAGGTCGGTCGCCTTGGACTCGTCGCCCTCGGCCGAGGAGAGGAAGCCGACGGCGACCATCCGGCCGATGACGTGGTCGCGGCGGACCTTCGCGGCCTCGGAGGAGCCGTTGATCGGGTCGTACGTCGAGGGCGACTGGATCAGCCCCACGAGCATCGCCGCCTCCGGGACCGTCAGGTCCGCGGGGACCTTCCCGTAGTAGACCTGCGCGGCCGCGCCGATCCCGTACGCGCCGTTGCCGAAGTAGACGGTGTTGAGGTAGTTGGTGAGGATCTCCTCTTTCGTCATCTCCTCTTCGAGCGCCAGCGCGTAGCCCATCTCCTTGACCTTGCGGTCGATGGTGACCTCGCTGGCGGCCGTGACCTCGTCGGGGGTGGTCGCCGTGTAGGAGAGGACCTGGCGCACGTACTGCATGGTGATCGTCGAGGCGCCCTCGGAGGTGCCGCCGTCGGCGATGTTGGTGACCAGGGCGCGCATGATGCCTTCGGGGTCGACCCCGTTGTGCTCGAAGAAGTTCGAGTCCTCGGTGGCGACGAGCGCGTTGATCACCGAGTCGGGGATCTGGTCGTATTCGAGCTGGACGCGGTACTGGTCGCCGAACGTGGCGATGACGGTCTCGCCGTCCGCGGCGTACAGGGTCGAGGACTCCGGCGCCGGGGGGAGGACGAGTTCGTCGGGGAGTTCCAGGACGGTCTCGGAGCCGACTTTGGCCAGGCCGCCGACGCTGGAGACGAACGGCAGGAAGGCCACGCCGACCACGAGTCCGAACGCCACGGCGACCGGTACGAGCGCGAACATGGCGCGCCGCTGCACGGCCGTGACGGGTCCGAACCAGGTCTGCGCCACCGGCTTCGAAGTTGCACTCACGCTGTCTCCCGAGGAGCCCCGAATGACGGGGAATATACGGTCAGTTCTTTTGGGCGCGGCATAGCGCCGAGTCAGGCGGAGTTCCGGGGGCGCGTCCACTCTACGACGGCGCGCCTTCGGCGTTCGGAGGCAGTCCGAGCCGGGTGGGGGCGGTTACAGACGCTCCGGGTACTGGCGCGTCGCGCGCGTCCAGCGTGCACCGGCTGGTAGCGGCCGGGGCGGACGCGTAGTGCGTCCGCCCGGGTCCGCAGTTCACCAGGCGAAGGCGAGGGCGGCGGTGAGGACGGCGCCGGCGGCGATCCAGCACAGGCCGATGGCGGCGGAGCGTCCTTCGTAGAGCCGGGTGGCGCCGGAGGCGGCGACGAGGGTGAACGCGACGGCCATGAACAGGACGAGGGCGGGGGCCCAGCGGAGCAGGAGGCCGCCGGTGCCGCCGATGTAGGCGCTGTGGGCGTCGGGGCCGGTGGCGCGGGCGGGCAGTTCGGTGCCGAGGTCGTCGAGGGTGACCTCGCCGGTGAGTGCGAGCTCCCTGGACCAGTCGCCGGTGGTGAACGTGCCGGTGCACGAGGGCGCGAAGCCGGTCTGGCAGGAGGTGACGGTGGCGGTGCCGCTGTGGCTGTGGCCCACGGAGATCCACAGGGCGGGTGCGGCGGACCAGGCGAAGAACATGAGCAGGCAGGCGCAGACGAGGATGCCCAGGAGCGCGGGGGCGAAGTGCTTGGGTTCGCGGCGGCGCTGGGGCCGGCCGGGGCGGGCGGGGCGGCGGCGTTCGGTTTCACCGGCGCGTTCCCACACGGCGCGGATCGCGGCCATGCCTTCGGTCTGGGAGCCGAGGGGTCCGCGCTGGGGCGCGGGTGCGGCCGCGGGCGGGGCGTGGTCGACGGGGTCCCGGTCGGCCGGTGCGTGGAGGTGGGCGGCGCCGGCGGCGCCGTAGGCGGCCGGGACCTGCGGCACCGCGGTGTCGCCGGTGTCACCGGCGGCCTCGGGCCCGCGTGGTGCCGGCTGTGACTGGGGTGCGGCAGCGCGGTGTGTTCCAGACATAAGGGCTATTGCATCACCGAATCGGCGATGCCGGGCGCAATCGCGCGCGGATAGTGTGTCGTGCGGGTCCGGTGGCCGGCGCGGCGGCCGCCTCACGGGCGGTCGGACGATGCCGGTCGCGAAGTCTGGACCGATACCATGGGGCGCATGACTCACGTACTGACCGCGCTGGCCTGGCCTTACGCCAATGGTCCGCGCCACATCGGCCATGTGGCGGGATTCGGGGTTCCCGCCGACGTCTTCGCCCGTTACATGCGCATGCGCGGTCACGACGTCCTCATGGTCTCGGGGACCGACGAGCACGGCACGCCGATCCTGGTGCAGGCCGACTCGGAGGGGCTGAAGGCCGCGGAGGCGGCGGCGAAGTACAACCGGATCATCGTGGAGGACCTGGACGCGCTGGGCCTGTCGTACGACCTGTTCACGCGCACGACGACGGGGAACCACTACAAGACGGTGCAGGAGCTGTTCTCGACGCTGTTCGCGAACGGCTACATCCTGCAGAAGAAGACGCTCGGGGCGATCAGCCCGTCGACGGGGCGGACGCTGCCGGACCGCTACATCGAGGGCACGTGCCCGCATTGCGGGTTCGATTCGGCGCGCGGGGACCAGTGCGACAACTGCGGTCGCCAGCTCGACCCGGTCGACCTGATCGACCCGAAGTCGCGGATCAACGGGGAGACGCCGAAGTTCGTGGAGGAGGACCACTTCTTCCTGGACCTCCCGGCGTTCGCGGACGCGCTGAACGCGTGGCTGGACACCCGGACGGGCTGGCGCACGAACGTCCTGCGGTTCACCAAGAACCTCCTGGACGACATGCAGCCGCGTCCGATCTCGCGCGACCTGGACTGGGGCGTGCCGATCCCGCTCGAGGGCTGGGTGGAGCGCCCGGACAAGCGCCTGTACGTGTGGTTCGACGCGGTCATCGGCTACTTGAGCGCGACGATCGAGTGGGCGCGGCGCTCGGGCGACGCGGACGCGTGGAAGCGGTGGTGGCAGGACCCGGAGGCGGTCTCGTACTACTTCATGGGCAAGGACAACATCGTCTTCCACTCCGAGATCTGGCCGGCGATGCTCTTGGGCGCCAACGGTGAGGGGTCGAACGGCGGGGAGCCGGGCGCGCTCGGGAAGCTGAACCTGCCGACCGAGGTGGTGTCCTCGGAGTTCCTGACGATGGAGGGGAAGCAGTTCTCGTCGTCGCGGCGCGTGGTGATCTACGTGCGGGACTTCCTGGAGCGGTACTCCCCCGACGCGCTGCGGTACTACATCTGCGCGGCGGGCCCGGAGAACCAGGACTCGGACTTCACGTGGGCGGAGTTCCTGCGCCGCAACAACGACGAGCTGGTGGCCGGCTGGGGCAACCTGGTGAACCGGTCGATCGCGATGGCCGCGAAGAACTTCGGGGCCGTGCCGGAGCCGGGCGAGCTGGAGGAGGTCGACCGGGAGCTCCTGGCGGCCACGGGCGCGGCGTTCGACACGGTCGGGGACCTCATCGGCGCGAACAAGGTCCGCGCGGGCATCGGCGAGGCCATGAAGGCGGTCGCGGCGGCCAACAAGTACCTCGCGGACACCGCGCCGTGGAAGATGAAGGAGGACCCCAAGCGCCAGGGCACGGTGCTGCACACGGTCCTCCAGGCGGTCTCGGACCTGAAGACGATCATGAGCCCGTTCCTGCCGCACTCCTCGCAGCGCGTGCACGAGCTGCTGGGCGGCGAGGGCGTGTTCGCGCCGATGCCGCACATCGAGGAGGTCACGGACCTGGACGAGGGCGGGGCGACGTTCGGGACGTACCCGATCCTCACCGGCGACTACGCGGACGTCCCGAAGTGGGAGTCGGTGCCGCTGGCGCCGGGCACGCCGCTGGCGAAGCCCGTGCCGGTGTTCACGAAACTCGAACCGTCCATCGTGGACGAGGAGATCGAGCGCCTCAACTCGTGAGGCACCGAGACGATGCGAAGCGGCCCGGCGGTTCCCGCCGGGCCGCTTCGCGCTGTCACACGACCGGGGCGACTTCGGCTCGGGCGACCCACTTCTCGTAGACGCCGCGCCTGACGGCCTCGGCGCCGGTGCGCGAGAGGACGTCGGGGGTGGGGCGGGCGATGCGGAAGCGGGCCCATTCCTCGTCGGCGTCGACGAGGGAGCCCGCGATGCCGTTCCAGACCACGCGGGTGGCCTCGCGCAGGACGCGGCGCACGCGGTGCGCGCGGGCGAGTTCGACGCCGGGGACCTCGACGCTGCGCTCGGTCTGGAGGGGCGCCCACTGCTGGCCGGCGTAGGCGAACATCGGGAACTCGGCGCCGCTGGTCGAGTACGCCACGAGGCGGGCGCCCTCGGGCAGCGGCAGGTCGGTGAGGTCGGCGGTGACGTGCTCGGGCAGCAGGTGCGCGGCCGAGATCGCGAAGCCGGTGCCGAGCACGGGCATGCCGCGCCGGTCCGAGGACGGCATGGCCGTGAGGCCCTCGTAGTCGGGCGCGACGGGGGCGTCGTAGTCGGCGCCGTCGGCGGCGGGCCAGCGCAGCGCGAACACCCACCGGTCCCCCGGTTCGGTCTCGCCGCCGAGCACGGAGCGGGACGAGGGGGTGCGCAGGTGGGCGGTGTCCCAGCGGCGGTAGCAGAAGCCGCCGGGGACGGCGGCGGTCTCCATGAGGCGGGCGATCTGCGCGGCCGTGACGGGCCGTTCGAGGACGTCGCCGGCGGCGAGGGGCGCGGAGCGGCGGACGCTGTCGAGCAGGGCCCGGGCGGCGGGGTCGAGGTGGGGGGTCTGGGTGAGGCGGCGGACGAATTCGAGGTCGATGCCGGGCGCGAGCGGCACGGTGAGGGCCTGGTCGTCGCCGACGGAGGCGGGGACGCCGTCGCGCAGGACCTCGCTGGCGTGCACGAAGTGCCGGTAGGGGTAGTCGCCGCCGGGCCGGGAGTTGGGGAGGAAGTCGGGGCGCGGGAGCGCGGAGAACAGCTCCCAGGCGGCGCCGTCGGCGTAGGGGGCGCCGGGGTATTTCTCGCCCTGCCATTCGACGGTGACGAGGGGGAGGGTCTCGGTGTGGTCGGCCGGGACGGCGGGGCGGCGTTGCTGGAGCGCTGCGGCGCGGTTGCGGCGGGACGCGAGGTCGCGGGTCATGTGCGGCTCGATTCGTCATGCGCGGGTGCGACTGCGATGTCGCCGAGGCGTGTCGGTGTATCCACTGTCGGTATACGGCTGCACGTCAACGTATGGCGCGGCTGTCAGGCGCGCATGTCCGGTATATGAAATGGGTGTTACGACCGCAGCTCTTGCCTGTACACGGGCCCCGTGCGATCGACCGGCGTTGCGGCGGCGTTCGCGCCCGCGGCCGGGGGTTGCCGTCCCGAACCCCCACCCGCCCCGGGGAAAGGTAGGTCCGATGTTCGCGCGGGGGTGTGACGATCCAGGGGCCCGGCCGCCCCCATGTCACCCGAACGTGTAGGTGCGGCGTCGCCGCTCGCCGCGGCCGCCCGGACGCGCGGGCACGGGGTCGCGGTCACCCGGGCGCGGCACCGCCGTCGCCCGGACGCGCGGGCGCGGCGCGTGGCATCGTTGACGCGTGTACCGATCCGAACCCGCGCCGGCGCCCGAGCCGCTCCCGTTCCCCATCAGCGACAGCCACACCCACCTCGACCTGGTCGACACGTTCGACGCCGAGGAGGAGGTGCCGACGCCCGCGCCCGGCTCGCCCGAGGTCCGCGCGCGCCTGGACGAGGCCGAGGCCGCGGGCGTCGCCCGGGTCGTGCAGGTCGGCACCGACGTGGCGTCCTCGCAGTGGGCCGCCGCGCTCGCGGCGGCCGATCCGCGCGTGCTCGCGGCCGCCGCGCTGCATCCGAACGAGGCGCCCCGCCTCGGCGACCTCGACGCCGCGCTCGCGGCGGTCGACGCGGTCGCGGCGCTGCCGCGCGTGGCGGCCCTGGGCGAGACCGGGCTCGACTACTTCCGCACCGACGAAGGGGGCCGCGCCGCCCAGCAGCGGTCCTTCCGGGCCCATGTCGAGATCGCGAAGCAGCGCGGCAAGACCCTCGTGATCCACGACCGGGACGCCCATGAGGACGTCCTGTCGATCCTCGACGCCGACGGCGCGCCCGAACGGGTCGTCCTGCACTGCTTCTCGGGCGACTTCGCGTTCGCGAAGGAGTGCGCGCGGCGCGGGTTCTTCATGAGCTTCGCGGGGAACGTGACGTTCAAGAACGCGCAGCACCTGCGCGACGCGGCGAGCGTCGCCCCGGCCGAGCTGGTCCTGGTCGAGACCGACGCGCCCTTCATGGCCCCGGTGCCGGTGCGCGGCCACCGCAACCACCCGGCGCTGACGAACTACACGGCCCGGTTCCTCGCCGGCTACCTCGAGAAGGACCTGGAGGCGTGGTGCCGGCGGCTGTGGCAGAACACCGAGAACGCCTTCGGGCAGTGGTGAGGCCCCTCAGCTGACGTCCACGGTCGCCTCGGCGGTCGCGGTGGTCCCCTCGGCGTCGGTGAGCGTGAACGTGAAGACCCACCGGCCCGCGGTCGGGAGGCTCACCTCGCCGGCGAGGATGCCGGTGCGCAGCTCGATGAGCCGCAGCTCCTCGGCCGCCTCCCCTTCGAGCCCGTACTCGGCGGTCCAGTCGACGGCCGCGAACGCGACGCCTTCGAGGTCGTCGGCGAGGATGCGGACGCTGTTGGGCCCGGGCCGGCCGGGTTCGAGCACGAGCTGCGCGGTGTAGGCGTCGGTGGTCACGAGGGTGGCCGTCTCGGTGGACTCGGAGGTGCCCGTCTCGGTCTCCAGCAGCGCGGTCTTGGCGGGCACGGCCTGCACGAGCACCGCGACGGCCGCCATGACGACGGCGAGGAAGGCGACCTCGACGCCGGCCATGACGCGCAGGCGCCGGCGGCCCTCGGCGCCGCGCATGAGGGCCCGGCGCGCGAACAGGGCCGCGCCGAGGATGACGACGAACAGCCCGGCCTTGAGCATGACGAGGCGCCCGTAGGCGGTGTCGGTGAGCGCCTCGATCGAGTCGATGTGCAGCAGCGCCGAGGCGAGCCCGGCCACGAGCAGGTTCGCGATGAGCCACGGCACGAGCGCGGTCCACATGCCGGCCGTGCGGTCGGGGATCTCGGTGTCCTTGCGCAGCGCCAGGATCAGGAGCACGACCACGCCGCCGGCCCATGCCAGCGACGTCGCGAGGTGGACCAGGTCGGCGACGAACGCGACGGCCACCGGCTCGGTCGCCATCGGGTGGCCCGCGAGCGGCCAGGTGGCCGCGAGCCCGAGGCCGACCCCGGCGAGACCGGCGACCAGCGGCGGCCTCGGCTCCTGCGCGCTCGTGACGGTGAGGCGCATCAGCGGCAGCGCGAGCAGCACCAGCAGCAGCCGCAGCAGCGCGGCGAGCCCGATGTTCGACTCCATGACGGCCTGGATCCCGGCCGCGTCCAGCCCCGAGACGCTCGTCCCGGTCTCGTAGGCGGCCTGGAGCGGCAGGCCGAGGACGGCGGTCATGGCCACGACCGAGAGGCCGAGCGCGACGAGTTTCGCGACGAGGTCGCGCGGCTTCGCGCCCGCGACGAGGAAGACGCCCGCGCCGAGCGCGAGTGCCAGGGCGGCGTAGCCGAACCAGCGGTTGCCGTACAGGAGCGACTGCACGAACGGGTCGGTCCCGGCCGTGAGTGCCTCGGCGCTCGGCGCTTCGGTGGGCTCGCCGACCGAGTAGGTGAACGTGCCGGAGACGGGGTGCCCGTCGTGGGAGACGACGCGGTATCCGACGAGGTAGGTGCCGTCGAGATCGGATTCGACGGCGATCGTGATCGTCGTCTGGTCCTCGTTCTGCTCGATGCCGGTGTCGGCTCGGTCACCATCGGGAGCCACGACGCCGGTGGCCGCGTCTACGGGGGTGACTGGCTCGTTGAACTCGACGACGACCTCGCCCGGAGGGGCGTCCAGGACCGCCCCGGAGGCGGGATCGGTCTTGGTCGCGGTCGCGTGCGCCGACGCCGCAGAGGCCCAGAGCACGCCGATCAGGGCTGCCGCGAGCGACGACCAGGCGAGGCGGGCGGCGAGGCGGCGGCCCGAGGGCCGGCCGGCGACGGGGCTCCCGGCGGTCCGGCGGCTGGTGGTTCGGCGGCGTTGCATCGCCGCTGAGCGTACTCGAATCCGCTTCGTGAATCGAGAGTTGGACCGGAGAAAGGCTGAGCGAGCAGATGGGCAGTTCCGAGCGGAAGAACGAGCGCAGAAAAGCCGCAGAGTCGCTGCGCAAGCAGCAGGCCGCGGAGGCCAGGCGCCGCAAGATCGTGTTCGGGGTGGCGATCGGCGCCGCCGTGGTGCTGATCGGGGGCCTCCTGGTGGTCGGCATCCTGATGAACCGCGAACCCGAGTACGAGGTCGCCGAGCCGACCGCCGCGGTGACCGACACGTACGGGGTGCAGATCGGCGACGGGCCGGTCGAGGTCGACCTGTTCATCGACTTCATCTGCCCGGCCTGCAACCAGTTCGAGTCCACGTACGCCGCGGACATTCAAGGCTGGATCGACGACGGCTCGGTCACCGTCAACTACCACCCGATCGCGATCCTCGACCGGATGAGCTCGGGCACCGAGTACTCCAGCCGCGCGGCCGCCGCCTCGGTGTGCGCCGCCGACACCGGCCCCCAGGAGTTCCTCGACTACACCCTCGCGCTGTACGAGAACCAGCCCGCCGAGAACTCGACGGGCCTGACCGACGACGAGCTCATCGCGATCGGCACCGACGTGGGCCTCGGCTCGGACTGGCAGTCCTGCGTCGAAGACGAGGCGTACCGGGGCTGGGTCCAGGAGGGCACCCAGTGGGCCACCGGCGACGGCGGCGTCACGGGCACCCCGACCGCGAAGGTGAACGGCGAGATCGTCGACAACGCCGAGTTCGCCGACCAGGTCCAGGCCGCCATCGACGCGGGCTGACCGGGCACGGGTTTTCAGGGGCGTGGGCGCGAGAGCGCCTGCGCCCCTGCTGCGTCGGCGGCGAAGCCGGCGGGCGCGGGCCGGACTTCCGACAGGGGCTGGGGACACGTGCGACGGTTCCGTGTCCGCCCCGGATCAAGCGTGCCCGGCGGGTACGACCATCGCGGGTCGAACAGGACGAAGGGCCGCTGTCACCGGCGCGTTCAATCGCGGGCGCCTGCGGCGGCGCAGCCGCCGCCGATCAAACGCAGCGCGTACAGCGGCGCCGCCGTGACCGCCCTCAGTCGCGGAGCGCCGCCAAGGCGGTCTCCAGGGAGAACCCGAAGGGCAGTTCCAGGCGGTGGCGCTCCAGCAGTTCGCGGTCCGCGAGGATCTCGGCGATCGGCGCGTCGGCCGCGACGCGGCCCGCGTCGAGGATGACCGCCCGCTCGCACAGCTGGAGCGCGTACGGCAGGTCGTGCGTGACCAGCATCAGGGTCGGCGCCGTCGCGTGCAGGATCTTCGCCAGGTCGCGGCGGCTCGCCGGGTCGAGGTTCGCGCTCGGCTCGTCGCAGACGACGATGTCGGGCCGCATCGCCAGCACGCCCGCGAGCGCGGCCCGGCGCTGCTGGCCCACCGACAGGTGGTGCGGGGGCCGGTCGGCGAGGTCGGCCAGGCCCACGTCGGCGAGTGCGGCCGCGACCCGTTGGGCCAGTTCGGGTCCGCGCAGGCCGAGGTTCGCCGGTCCGAAGCCCACGTCGTCGGCGACGGTGGGCATGAACAGCTGGTCGTCGGGGCTCTGGAAGACGATGCCGACGCGGCGGCGGATCTCGGCGAGGGTCTTCTTGGCCACGGGGAGGCCGCCGACGGTCACGGCGCCTTCGGTGGCGGTGAGCAGTCCGGCGAGGTGGAGCATGAGCGTGGTCTTCCCGGCGCCGTTCGGGCCGAGGATCGCGACGCGTTCGCCTTCCTCCACGGCGAGGTCGACGCCGTCGAGGGCCCGGTGGCCGTCCGGGTAGACGTGCCGCAGGCCTTTGATGTCGAGGGCTTTCACGCGATCACCGCCGTCCACGCCGCGATGGCTCCGGCCACGGCCGGGGCGCTGAGGGCCGCGCCCCATTGGAGGGCGCTGGCGGGTGCGGGGCCGACTTCGAGCGGGAGCCGCCCGGTGTAGCCGCGGGCGGCCATGGACTGCCAGATGCGTTCGCCGCGTTCGAAGGAGCGGATGAAGACGACGCCGAGGCTGCGGGCGAGGGCGCTCGCCTGCCACAGGAAGCGCGGGTCGTCGCAGCGGGCGAGGCGGGCCAGGCGCATCTGGGTCACCTCGGCGACGGTGAGGTGCGCGTAGCGGATCGCGAACGCGGTGATCTGGAGCAGGATCTCGGGGCAGCGCAGGCGCGAGAGTCCGGCGAGGACGCCCGCGACGGGGGTGGTCGCCGAGAGCAGCAGGGCGGCCCACACGCCGAGGGTGGCCTTGGCGAAGAGGTTCCATCCGGCCCACAGGCCCGGCTCGGAGACCGTGATGAATCCGAAGTGGACTGGCGGTCCGGCGACCATGAACGGGAACGCGAGCGCCAGCACCAGGAACGGCGATTCGACGAGGCTCCGCGAGAGCACCCAGGCCGCGGGGACCCTGGCGAGCGCGAAGAGCCCGGCGAGCAGGAGGGCGTAGGTCCCGAAGGCCCACAGGGCTTCTCGCGGCGTCGCGGCGATGGCGCAGGTGAAGCCGACGAGTGCGACGATCTTCACCTGCGGCCGGAGCCGGTGGAGCGGCGAGTCGCCGGGCCGGTAGAGCCCGTCGGCCCCGCTCACGCGCCCTCGCCGGCCGATTCGGTCCGCTTGCCGCGGGCGAGCAGCCAGAACAGGCCGGTCGCGACCGCGAGGGTGAGCAGGACGCCGAGGACGCCGGCGAGCGAGGCGCCGAGGATCTCGTTGTCCACGAAGGCGATGCCGTAGTCGGCGAAGGCGCCGCCGATCTCGTGGTCGCCCGCGGCCTGGAGGACGCAGGTGCCGCCGGTGATCTCGCCTTCGGCGGTGTCGCAGCCGGTGAGGAGCACCGATTCGAGCCCGTCGGGCGAGGCGGAGGCGAACAGGGACACGAACCCGGCCAGGACGAGGGTCACGAGGACGCCCGCGAGGAGGAACCTCTTGGTCTTCATGCGTGCTCCTTCAGGGTTCGCGGGTTCTGGGCGAGGCGGGTGCCGCGCAGGGCGTGGACGAGGTCGGGGCGGGCGAGGGCGACGGCGGTGACGGCGCCGGCGGTGATGACGGCCTCGCCGACGCCGACGAGGACGTGGGTGCCGAGGATGGCTGCGGCCATGGCGCCGAAGGACTGTCCGACTTCCTCGCCGCCGATCCA
Source organism: Glycomyces harbinensis (assembly GCF_900101745.1). GTDB lineage: Bacteria > Actinomycetota > Actinomycetes > Mycobacteriales > Micromonosporaceae > Glycomyces > Glycomyces harbinensis. Next base: position 78,106 of record NZ_FNAD01000021.1, read on the forward strand.
GAACTGGAGCACGAATCCGGCGGAGGCGGCGACGACGCTGACGACCGAGGCGGCGAAGACGGCGGCGCCCAGGCCCCAGCGGGTGCGCGGGAGGACTTTGAGCGCGAGCACGAGCACGCCGTAGGCGCAGAACGTGGCGATGAGGGCCATGTTGGCGACGTTGAGGCCGAGGGCGGTGACGGCGCCGTCGGCGAACAGGAGCGCCTGGATGACGATGACGACGGTGACGCACAGGGCCCCGAGCCAGGGGCCCAGGAGCGCGGCGGCGAGGGCGCCGCCGAGGAGGTGGCCCGAGACGCCGGCGGCGATCGGGAAGTTGAGCATCTGCGCGGCGAAGATGAACGCCGTGGCGAGTCCGGCGAGCGGTACGAGCCGTTCGTCGAGGCCGCGGCGGGCCCTGACGACGCAGAGGCCGATGAGGAGTGCGGCGATGAGGGCGGCGACGAGGGAGGTCGGTCCGTCGATGACGTCGGTGGGGATGTGCAGCGCCAGGTCTGACACGGGCAGTGCCGCCTTTCGACTGGTTGTGGTGGTCTCGGGAGGACGCGGCCGGGGACGGACCGCTGGTCCGGGGTTCGGCGGCCGCCTGCCGGTGGCAGGGCGCCCGCGTGTGGCTTCAACAACCCGCCGTTGGGCTATTGCCATCATTTTGCAAGAGCAAGGTATCCGCCGTCAAGTGGCCGGTGCGCGCGTGAGGAGGCGTTCATGTCGCGCCGGGAACAGTCGAACAGGGAACACGGGGCGTGCTCACAGGCGATTGTCAGGGACGGCCGGTAGGGTTGCGCCCTGTGAACGTACGACTTCAGCCCGGTGAGACGGCGCCAGATTTCACGCTCTCCACCGACACCGACGACACGGTGACCCTGTCGAGCCTCCAGGGCCGCAAGGTGATCCTGTACGCCTACCCGCGCGCGATGACCCCCGGGTGCACCAAGGAGGCCTGCGATTTCCGCGACAGCCTCGCGAGCCTCCAGGCCGCCGGTTTCGCGGTGCTCGGGATCTCCCCGGACGAGCCGGCGGACCTCGCGAAGTTCGTCGAGCGCGACGGCCTGACCTTCCCGCTCCTGTCCGACCCCGAGCACAAGGTGCTCGAGGAGTACGGCGCGTGGGGCGAGAAGAAGAACTACGGCCGCACGATCACCGGCGTCATCCGCTCGACCTTCGTCATCGACGAGCAGGGCGACATCGAACTGGCCCAGTACAACGTGAAGGCCACCGGCCACGTCGCGCGGTTGAAGAAGCAGCTCGGCCTCGACTGACCCGCCTCAGGACCTCGGCAGCAGCACCCGGAAGGTCGCCCCGCCTCCGGGCGTGCGCGACAGGCGCACGCAGCCGCCGTGGCCGCTGACGATCGCCGCGACGATGGACAGGCCCAGCCCCGAGCCGCCTTCGGCGCCGCGGGCGCGGCCCTGGTCCACCCGGTAGAGCCGCTCGAAGACCGCTTCGGCGTGCTCGGGCGCGACGCCCGGGCCCGAGTCGGCCACCTCGACCACCGCCGCGGGCAGGGGCGGGGTCTCCCCGATCTGCGCCAGAGCGCGCGGCCCGGGCCGGCGGCCCCATCCCAGGCGCACGGTGATCCGCGCGTCCGGCGGCGTGTGCCGCAGGGCGTTGGCGACGAGGTTCGTGAGGACCTGGCGCAGCCGCGGCTCGTCCCCGCGGACGTCGACGGCGTCGAGGAACTCGTCGTCGCCGTGCAGGGGCTCCAAGGCAATGAAGCGGCCGGGGACGCGCAGGTGCGCGTCGCCGACGACGTCCGCCGCGACGCCGAGCAGGTCGACCGGTCCCCGCTGGAGCGGGCGCCTGCGGTCGAGGGCCGCGAGCAGCATGAGGTCGTCCAGGAGCAGGCCCATGCGCTGCGACTCGGCCTCGATCCGGCCGATGGTCTCGTCCATGACCGCCCCTGGCGGCACGCCGCCGCGCCGGTACAGCTGCGCGAACCCCTTGATGGAGGTCAGCGGCGTCCGCAGTTCGTGCGAGGCGTCGGCGAGGAACTGCCGCAGCCGCGCCTCGGAGGCCGCGCTCGCGTCGAGGGCCTCCTGGATCCTGGCGAGCATCGTGTTGAACGCGTGGCCGAGCCGCCCGGTCTCGGTGTGCGGGTCGGTGTCCGCGACCCGCTCGTCAAGGCGCCCTTCGGCGATCGCGGCCGCGGTCGCCTGCATGCGATCGAGGGGGCGCAGGCCGATCCGGGCGACCCAGAAGGCGCTGACGGCGAGCAGGAGCAGGATCGCGAGCGTGACGGCGCCGCCGATGAGCAGCAGCGACTCGGTCGCGGCGCCCACGTACGCCGAGGACAGCGCGAACACCGTGTGCCCGCCGGAGTCCGCGTCGGCCTCGACGAGCACGCGCCAGGAGTTTCCGTCGGCGTCCTCCACGGTGACGGTCCGCCCCGCGAGCGCGGGCAGGTCGTCGAGGCCGGTCAGCTCGCTCATGTCCTCGTCCCCCAGGCCGTGCAGGAGGTTCCCGGCGGCGTCGTACACGAAGACCTTCGGACTGTCGGGCATGCCCTCCACGGGCGGCTGGAAGGCGCCCGATTCGGGGGCGCCGTCGTCGCTCTGGCGCGGCTCGGTCCGCTCGAACAGCTCGGCCGAGGTCGCCAGCTGCTCGTCGATCCGGTCGGTGAGCACGTTCTGCAGCAGCGCGGTCGCGGTGAGGACCGCGGCGGCCAGCGCGAGCGCGCACAGCGTCACGATCGTGAAGGCCATGCGGGAGCGGACGGTCCAGTGGCGCCAGGTCCGCGGGCGCCTCATCGCGCCCTCGGCTCCCGGAGCGCGTAGCCGAAGCCGCGGACGGTCTGGATGAGCGGCGGTTCGGTCACGTCGATCTTCTTGCGCAGGTAGTAGACGTAGGACTCGACGATGCGGCCGTTGCCGCCGAAGTCGTAGTTCCAGACGCGGTCGAGGATCTGGGTCTTGCTGACGACCTTGCCCGCGTTGACCATGAGGTAGCGCAGGAGTTTGAACTCGGTGGGCGAGAGCTCGATGGCGCGGCCGGCGCGGCGGACCTCGTGGACGGTCTCGTCGAGTTCGAGGTCGGCGTAGCGCAGGACGCGGTCCTCGGCGGGGGCGGCGGCCTTGGTGCGGCGCAGGACGGCCTGGACGCGCAGGATCACCTCTTCGAGGTCGAAGGGCTTGGTCACGTAGTCGTCGCCGCCGACGGTGAGGCCGGTGACGCGGTCGCGGACGGCGTCGCGGGCGGTGAGGAACAGGACGGGGAGGTCGCGTTCGGCCCGGAGGCGCTTGGCGACTTCGAAGCCGTCCATGTCCGGGAGCATGACGTCGAGGACGACCAGGTCGGGTTCGAACGCGGCGGCGGCCGCGAGGGCTTCGGCGGCGCTGCGGGCGACGCGGACGTCGAATCCGGTCAGGCGGAGGGTGGCGGACATGAGCGCGCCGATGTTCTCCTCGTCGTCGACGACCAGGACGCGGTCTTTGTTCTCGGCGGGTTCGGTCACCAGGGCTCCTTCGTGAGTGCCCTGACTGCCTATCCGGCGGGGCCCCGGTCTTGCTGGGAGGAACCTCAGAGGAAGGTCAAAATCGTTGCCGGTGCCGGGTTCAGGCGCGGGTGAGGGTCCGCTTGGGCCTGGGTCCGGCGGCCTCGTCGATGGCGAGCAGCCGGGCGGCGTCCTCGGCGGTGCCGGTGCGGAGGACGTGCTCGCGCAGGCGGCGGTACCGGTCCAGGAGTGCGGCCTGCTCTTCCTGGGGAAGGAGGGCGGAGTGCTGGACCGCCACCGCCAGGGCGGCGACCCGCGCGACGTCGTCGGCTGCGTTCATGTCCCGAATGTCGCGGGTGAAGGCGGACGGGAGGCGAACTGGACGTGAACTGGGGCGCACATGGCCGCATCGATCAGGGCCGGAGGGCTCGGCCGATGGCCTGGGCGGCTTGGGGGAAGGCGCCGGGGTCGGGGCCGGAGTAGTTGAGGCGCAGGTGGGGGCCGGTGGGTTCGGCGGGGAACCATTCGTCGCCGGAGACGACGAGGACGCCGGCGTCCTCGCAGGCGCGGGTGAGCGCGGGCAGGTCGGTGGCGTCGGGCAGGCGGGCCCACAGGTTGAGGCCGCCGCGGGGCATGGCGGTGAGGTGGACCTCGGGCGCGTGTTCGCGCAGGCTGTGGGCGAGGAGGTCGCGGCGGGCGGCGAGCTGGTGGCGCAGGTTGCGCAGGTGGGTGCGCCAGCCGGGCTGGCCGACGACGTCGAGTGCGACGGCTTGGAGGAGGCCGCTGACGTACATGGCCTCGGCCCTGGCGTCGGCGATGATCCGCTCGCGGGCGGGCCCGCGGGCGATGACGGCGGCGACGCGCACGGCCGGGGAGACGCTCTTGGTGAGGGAGCGGAGGTAGACGACGTGGCCGCCTTCGTCGCGGGCGGCGACGGGGGTCGCGTCGGCGTCGATGCCGAATTCGCGGGCCCAGTCGTCTTCGATGAGGAACGCGCCGTGTCCGCGCACGACGTCGAGGACTGCGGTCACGAGTTCGGGCGACCACTGGGCGCCGGTGGGGTTGGCGAAGTTCGGCTGCGCGTAGAAGGCGCGGGCGCCGGTCCGCTCGAACGCGGCGGCGAGCACGGCGGGGTCGGGGCCGTCGGGTCCGGAGGGGATCGGGACGGCTTCGACGCCTTCCCTTGCGGCGGCGGTGATCGCGCCCCAGTAGGTGGGCGATTCGATGAGGAGCGGGCGGCCGGGGCCGACGAGGACGCGGAACGCGGAGCTGAGTCCGCTCTGGCTGCCGGGCACGATGACGACGTCGCTGGGCGAGGGCGGGCCGACGCCGGCGGGGGTCGCTTCGGCGAGTTCGGCGGCGAACCAGGAGCGCAGTTCGGGCAGGCCGGTGGCGGGCGAGCGGCTGATCGCGGCGTCGCTGCGGGCGGCGCGCGCGAACGCGGCCTTGACCAGGCGTTCGGGGAGGAGTTCCCTTGCGGGGTATCCCGAGTGGAGCGCTATCGTGTCGTGGCCGGCGGTCTTGAGCGCGGTGGGGTTGCCGGGGATGCGGGCCCGCGGGGAGCCGAGGGCCGCGGTCTGCCAGCCGTAGTCGCTGGGGCGGGCGGTGCGGGCGGCCCGCACGAACGTGCCGACGCCGGGCCGGCTCTCCACCAGGCCTTGCGCGTTGAGGGTCCTGAGGGCCCGCTGGACGGTGACGGGGCTGGCGGCGAACTCGGCGACGAGCGCGCGCGTCGGCGGCAGCTGCGCGCCGGGCGGCGAGGCGGCCACCCGTTCGCGCAGGGCCGCGGCGATCCGCTCACTGCTATCGTTGATCATGAGAGAACATAGTAGCGCTACCGCCATCGCGACGCCGGTGCTATCGCGGGCGCCGACCGGACTGTGGTGGGGCCTGCTGGGCGTGCTGGCGTTCTCGTTCACCGTCCCGCTCACCCGCGTCGCCGTCGGCGGCATGTCCCCCTTGTTCATCGGCGCCGGACGCGCCGTCATCGCCGCGGCCCTCGCCGCGACGGCGCTCGCGGTCACCCGCCAGCGCCGGCCGGCCGGCTCCCAGTGGCTGCGCCTCGCGGTCGTCGCCGCGGGGGTCGTGGCCGGGTTCGGGATGCTCACCTCGTTCGCCTTGCAGCACACGTCGGCGAGCCACGCCGCGGTCGTGATCGCGCTCCTGCCGGCCGCGACCGCCGTCTGCACGGTGATCCGCACCCGCGAGCGCCCGCCGACCGCGTTCTGGATCGCGGCCGCGGCGGGTGCGACGGCGGCGGTCGCGTTCGCGGCCTTGGGCAACGGCGGCTTCGGCTCGCTCGGCTGGCCGGACCTGCTGCTGTTCGCCGCCGTCGCGGCGGCCGCGGTGGGCTACACCGAGGGCGGCCTGCTCTCGCGCGAACTCGGCTCCTGGCAGACGATCTCGTGGGCGCTGGTCCTCGGCGCGCCGGTGATGGCGGCCGCGACGGCGCTCTCGCTCGGCGACGGTCTCCCGGATGCGGCGCCGGTCGAGTGGGCCGCGTTCGCGTACCTGTCGGCGGTGAGCATGTTCCTCGGCTTCTTCGCCTGGTACCGGGGCCTCGCGCTCGGCCCGATGGCCCAGGTGAGCCAGACCCAGCTGGTGCAGCCGGTGCTGACGATCGCCTGGTCGGCGCTGATCCTGAGCGAGCCCTTGCGTTGGACGACCCTCGCGGGCGGCCTCGCCGTCATCGCGTGCGCGGCCCTCGCCGTCCGCACCCGGTTGCGGCCCAGGGAATAGCGATCGACCCCCGCCTCGACTGGGCGGGGGCCGCAACGGCGCCGGTCAGGCGTCGGCGTTCAGGGCGTGCCACACCGGTTCGGTGTCGAGGTCGGCCGCCAGGTCGGTGATCTGCTCGACGGTGACGTCGAGCTTGTCGTCCTCGAACGAGCCCCACCACACGGTCGCGACCGAGCCGTCGGGGTGGAACGCGGCGGCCTCGATGGAGGTCCCGTCGGTGGTCCAGCCGACGACGGTCCCGTCCTCGAGCTCGGTCTCGCCGCACTCGTCGCCCACACTGCAGTGCAGCAGGTAGTGGCCGTCGACGGGGTCGCCCGAGGTCAGGTCCTGGATGCCGTCGGTGATGCCGCCGGGCACGTAGAGCGCGACCTCGAAGCCCTCGCCGGTCTGGTCGACGTAGTAGTCGGCGCGGAACTTGCGCTGCACCGGGGTCTCGTTCTCACCGTCGAGGAAGTAGTTCTGGAGCCGGACCGTCTCCAGCGAGTTGTCGAAGGTCCAGTCCCCGAAGTGCTCGGCGAGCGCCTCGTCGGTCTGGGCCTGGGACTCGGCGGTGTACTCGTCCCGTACGAAGTCCCAGGCCTCGGAGTACTCCCACCCTTCGGCGGGGATCTCGGGCTCCTGGGCGCTGGCGGCGGCAGCCGGAAGAAACACCGCGGCGGCGGCCGCCGCGGCCACGGCGGTGCGCTTGGCGGTGCTGTTGAAAGCGGACATGAAGATCACCTTTCGGTAGAACCATTCACTTGCCACCTTTATAGCGGAATAACGCAGATAACTAAATAAACTATGCGATAGCTATCATTTCCGACCTCGGGGCAACCGATACGCCCACAATGGCGTCCATCAATGTCCATACGCGCGAACCTCCCGAACAGGTTGCCCCGCAACCTGACGACACCTCCTCGGCATCGCCCAAGCGGACTAAACCGGCCAGACCACAACATGTCGCACCCGTATGCCATGATGACCTGACCCCTGGTAGCCACTCCCACACCAGGCGTACTTCACCGTCGAAGTCGACGCCGCCCCGACCAGCCCCGTTGGCCCCAGGTCGTACCGCGACACAGATCCAGGAGCGACGCCCATGAACTCCCATGCCCGTACCGGAACCGCCTGGCGGCCCATCGATCTCCAGGAGTCGACCGATGTCCGGCGCTGACGTCTTCTCCATGGCCCCGGAGAAGGTGCACGAGGCGGTGGAGGTCCTGTTCGGCGTCGAGACCGAAGTGGACACCATCACGAGCGGCCTACGGGCCGAGACCGGAAGCGTCGCCACCGCGTTCGCGAACGCCCACTGCGCGATCGGCGAGGCGCTGACCACCGCATCGGACTTCTGGTGCGTGCAGCGCGTTCTCGGCTTCACCGGCCTGGTCGGCAACCTCGGCGAGTACCTGGCCGTCTGCGCAGAGCAGGCGGTCGAGATCGACGACTTCTCCGCCCACGACTTCGCGACCCTCGCCGACCTCGACCGCTATCCCGGCCGCGCCGCCGAGAACGCCTCCGCGCGCCCGGACTGGTAGGAGCACTGATGAGCGAGATGCACTGGCGCGACCTGAAAGAGACGGACTTCGGCGCCCTGAAGTCACTGGCCGGGCAGTGGGACGCCTACATCAACGACATGGTCGCGCAGGCCGAGATCATCACCGAAGACGTCGTCAAGAAGCACCTCGGCACCGAGAACTTCGACTCTGCAACGGCCGACGACGTCCGCCGCCAAGCCGACCTGCTGGCCGACTCGATCCAAGACGACCTGCACGAATACGCGATGGTCAAGATCAGGGCGACCCTCGAAGACGCCCACGTCGAACTCACCGAATGCCAGGCCCAGCTCTTCGACCTCATCGAAGCGGTGACCGGTGAGTACCGGTTCGAAGGAGGATCCGGCGACCCGCATGTGGTCGTATCCGACGGACACTATGAACGGATCGCCGCGCTGGAGGCGACTGCGGCACTGATGGAACGCGCAGGCGTCAAGGAATCAGACTTCGCCTCCGACTTCGGGCAGAACGAGTCCCGTCAGCGCCTGATCGCGGCAGCCGAAACCGTTGCGGGCGAGCTGACCGAGGTGCTGAAGGCGATCATGACCCGCGCCCACAACGCCGACGACGATGCCGCCGCGATCCTGAAGTCGATCATCGACACCCCGGCCGAGCAGCCACCACCGATCGGCGCCACCTACGACGACCTCATCGACGGCTACGAGGAGGCCGACGCCGAGCGCCACGCCGAGTTTCTCCAAGAGCTCGCCTCCGGTGATTCCGAAGCCACCGCGACTGGCGTCAACGACTGGTGGAACGGCCTCACCGATGACGAACGCGCTGACCTCATCGGATCCCACCCCGGTTTGATCGGCGGCCTTGACGGCATACCGTCCGCTACGCGAAACGATGTCAACCAGAATCTGTTGACGACAGAGATCGACACCACCGGTGCTCGGATCTCGGAGGTCCAGACTCGATTGGACCAGATGCTGGCCGATGGGTCCAGCACCACAAATGCGGAGGAATACCGAAATCTCCAGCTGGAACTCGGCGAACTCCAAACGCAGTACGACAACGCCACCGCGTTGCAGGCAGCACTGAACGCAGGTTCCGACTCCGGAGAGCCGCTCCTCCTCATCGACTTCGACACCAGCAACGACGGTACCGCCGTGGTATCGGTAGGGGATCCCGACACCGCTCACCATACTGCCGTCTACGTCCCCGGCACCACTTCCGACCTGGGCGGCATCGGGGGACTCGTCGGTGATGCATCGACGCTCCAAGCTGACGCCGAACGCTTCGGCATCGACGGTGAGAAAACCGCCGTGGTGATGTGGCTGGACTATGACGCCCCCGACAACGCCGTGCCGGTCACGCAGGACGGGCCCTTCGCCCCTGAAGCATGGAGAGATGATCAAGCCCTCGACTCCCGATCAGGCTTGAACTCCTTCCTCGAGGGCGTCGACGCCGCTCATGGCGGGGATGCCCACACCACCTTGATAGGGCACTCGTACGGCACGGTGGCGACCGGGGCGACGGCAGCCGAGTACCAGATCGCGGCCGACCAGATCATCGACATCGCCAGTCCGGGGCTCATGGTCGGCACTGCGGAGGAACTCAGCGTCGGTGGGGACGACGTCTGGTCGACACGCGCCGAAGACGACGTCATCGAGCTCGCCGTCGGCACCGGTGCGATGGGCGCCGATCCCACCTCCACGGAATTCGGAGGCAATGTCTTCGACGCGGAGGCCATCGGCGACAGTGGTACCAAGATCCACAGCGGATATCTCAAGGACAACGCCGAAGGCGACGAAAACCCCGCTCGCCTGACGATGGCCGAGATCATCACCGGCCAGCGAGGATAACGAAATGCGACGAATTCTGCCGGCCCTTCTTGCAGCGTTCATACTCGCCGTACAAGGATGCTCCATGAACCGGAATCCGCCTCCCGAACGCGATTTCGACGAAGCCGAAGCCTATCCGCTTATGGAGCAGACCGTGCTCGACACGATCGCGGGGCTTCCCGACTTCCCCGGCTTCAAGTCTCGGATGTACTACTCGCCCGAAGACTGCGAGGAGTCGCTCGGGGAGCAGTACCAGGGATGGGTGTCGCTGGAGATCGCGTACACCTTCGACGGCCCGAACTCCGAATCCGACCTAGTGCGGACGACCTATACCGACCTGCTGCGGGACCAGTGGACCGCGGCCGGCTACGAGGTGCACCAGGACTCCATCGACGCGAGCACCGGTCGCGGCTCGCTCGAAGCCGAGCGAGCCGACGGGATCAACCTGTGGTGGACGGTCTCGGGCAGCGTCTCCTTCGCCGTCCAGACCGGCTGTATCCCGGCGACCGAAGGTTTCGACAAACCCGACTACATCCCCCCGGCAGGCGGCGTGATTCCCGAAAACGACGCGGCCGTGCAGAACCGCATGAACCCTCCGGAAGATGCAGCCGGCGAGGCGACCGATCCATTCGCCAGTGCCTCGGAGAGCCCGAGCGACAACTGACAGAAGGCGGGTTCCGAAACCTTCCTGGGACACATGTGAGGGCTGCTGATCAACTGTGCGACTTCCACGACGATCCAGCGCTGTCCGCCGCCCCTACGAGAAGATGCCTGCCGGGTAACGCACCTTCAGCTCAGGAGGTGGGCTTCGACCCCGGATTCGGCGGAACCTCGTTCGACAGCGACGGCATAAGCGGGGATCCCAAGGACGCCCACAGCAACTACTGGGATGAGGGAAATCCCGCCAGAGACAACATGGCGAAGATCTTCACTGGAAACGGAGACCAGGTCACATGAGTCTCCGAAACGCTCGGCGCGAAGCCGCGACCATATGTGTCGCCGTTCTGACCGCAACCACCATCGGAGGATGCTCACCCATGTCCCGAGACCTGCCGGAACTCGAGTTCAACCGGGGCGAGGCCTTTCTTCGCATGGACGAGGCCGTCGCCCAGACGATCGAAGGGCTCCCGAACTTTCCCGGCTTTCAGCAGCGCACGACGCTCAAGCTCGAATGCGCGGAGGAAGGCCGCGAATCCTACGAGGTGAACTACACCTTTCCGGAGGAGACCATCGGCTCCGACCTGGTGACCAAGGAGTACTTCGCGGTCCTCAAGGAATACTGGCCCTCGATCGGATGGGAAGTCCACGGCGAGCGCGATGACGTCGATGGCGACATCGCCGATATCCAGGCCACCCGACCGGACGGCGTCAACGTCTGGTATTCGAACGTCCTCGGCCAGATTGTCATTCACTCCCAGGTGGCGTGCATCGAGCCCGAAGGCGAACCGGTATGCGGCCCCCCTCTCGGTGGCGTCACACCGGAGAACGACAGCACCAAGGACTGCGTGATCGAGACTCCGGAAGAGTCGGAATCTGAAAGCGTCGACGCGATCGCTCCATTTCGAGGAGCTGGAGCCGCGATGATCCCTTGGAGCCGAGAGTCCGGCCCGGGAGAGACGGGCCATGGCTCCTTCAGGCAATGACCTTGAGGTTCATCACTTGCACTCCTGAGTACATCGAGGGCGGCAGTTTTCGCAGCGGCCCGCTCCAACCGCTCTTCATGCCCATACCCGTGCCGACACGCCCATGCCACCAAGTGCGCGAGGGGGGACTCGAACCCCCACGTCCTTAGACACAGGAACCTAAATCCTGCGCGTCTGCCAGTTCCGCCACTCGCGCGTAGCGTGAATGGCGGACGGAAAAGTACCGTCGCCACTCGCGTGTTTCCGTCGGCGCCGCGGGCCGAAGGCCCGTTGACGCCGGCTTCTTCTGCGCGCTGCGGCCTCGGGATGGGACCTGGTCGCGGCGCGTGCCGTCGCTCTCATTTGAGCAGCAACTAGTGTGTCACACGCCTGGGGGTTCCCGTAGGCTGGTGCGGATGACTCGACCTGACAAGCGCGCCGCAGACGAGCTGCGCCCCGTGAAGTTCACCCGCTCCTGGACCGACCACCCCGAGGGCTCGGTCCTCGTCGAGTTCGGCCGCACCCGCGTGCTCTGCACCGCCTCGGTCACCCCCGGCGTGCCGCGCTGGCGCCGCGGCTCCGGCGAAGGCTGGGTGACCGCCGAGTACGCCATGCTCCCGCGCTCCACGCACTCGCGCTCCGACCGCGAGTCCATCCGCGGCAAGATCGGCGGCCGGACCCACGAGATCTCCCGCCTCATCGGCCGTTCTCTGCGGGCCTGTATCGACTTCAAGGCCCTCGGCGAGAACACCATTACGCTCGACTGCGATGTGCTGCAAGCCGACGGCGGTACCCGCACGGCCGCGATCACCGGTGCTTATGTCGCGCTGCACGACGCGGTCGACTGGCTCAAGGACCAGAAGCTCGCCCGCAAGCCCGACAAGATCCTCACCACTTCGGTCGCCGCGATCAGCGTCGGCGTCGTCAACGGCGTCCCCGTGCTGGACCTGCCGTACGAGGAGGACGTCGCCGCCTCGGTCGACATGAACGTGGTCTGCACCGGTGAAGGCGACTTCGTCGAGGTCCAGGGCACCGGCGAGGAGGCGGTCTTCAACCGCTCCGAGCTGGACACCCTGCTGGACCTGGCCCTCAAGGGCTGCAAGGAACTCGCCGGCCTCCAGGCCCGGACCCTCCTGAGCCCGTGAGGGTGCTCCTGGCGACCCGCAACGCGGGCAAGGTGGACGAGCTGCGCCAGATCCTCGCCGAGGCGGCCCCGCACGTCGAACTCGTGGGCCTCGACGCGGTCGAGGAGTACCCCGAGACCCCCGAGACCGAGCTGACCTTCGCCGGGAACGCGCTGCTGAAGGCCCGCGACGGCGTCAAGCACACGGGCCTGGCGACCATCGCCGACGACTCGGGCCTCGCGGTCGACGCCCTCAACGGCATGCCGGGGGTCCTCTCGGCCCGCTGGGCCGGGGCCGCGAAGGACGACGCGGCGAACAACGCCCTGCTGCTCGACCAGCTCGCGGACGTCGCCGACGAGCTGCGCGGCGCCAAGTTCGTGTGCGCGGCCGCGATCGTGTGGCCCGACGGGCGCGAACTCGTCGTGCACGGTGAGATGCCCGGCCATGTCGGTCGTGAACCCAAGGGCGTCAACGGATTCGGGTACGACCCGCTCTTCACTCCCGAGGGCTTCGACCGGACCAGCGCCGAGCTGAGTCCTGCCGAGAAGAACGCCGTCTCGCATCGGGGGAAGGCATTCCGGGAGCTTGCGACCGGAATCTGAAGCGCAGGCGGGAGCTTGCGACCGGAATCTGAGGCGCAGGCGGGAGCTTGCGACCGGAATCTGAAGTGCAGGCGAGAACTGGCGACCAGGATTTAAGCGCACGTGAACGTGATCGCAGGGGCGGCCTTCGGGCCGCCTCTGCTTTTTCATGCGGCCTGGCGCTGCTTCAGGATCGCCAGCGCCTTGTCGGCGTGGGCGTTCATGTTGAGCTCGCTCTTGACCGCGCCGATGATCTCGCGGCCCGCGCCGATGACGAAGGTCTTGCGCTTGGTTTGGACGATGGTGAGCTTGCGCCGCACCCCGAACGACTCGGCGACCTCGCCGTCGGGGTCGGACAGGAGCGGGTAGCCGAGGGTGTGCTCGGCGGCGAAGGCGGCCTGGCGTTCGACGCTGTCGCGCGAGATGCCGACCGGGGTGGCCCCGAGGGCCTTGAACTCGGCGACGAGGTCGCGGAAGTGGCAGGCCTCGGCGGTGCAGCCGACCGACATGGCGAGCGGGTAGAAGAAGAGGACGACGGGTCCGTCTTCGAGGAGCTGGTCGAGGCTCCGCTGCTGGCCGGTCTCGTCGTCGAGGGTGAATGCCGGGGCAGTGTCTCCGATGTCCATGAAGCCCAGCCTATCCGTCCGGCGGGCTGTTGAGGCGGGTCCGAGGTCCCGTGATCGGGGGGGTGATTGCGCTCCGGCCCACAATATAGATACACTCGAATATAAGAGTTTCCTGTCAGTAGTAGTCCACCAGATCGCTTTTGGCTCACGGGGCCAGGTTGGGAGCGCTCCATGACCGGCAAAGGAGTAACTCCATGTCCACCACAACAACGGTGGCGCTAGGCGGCAGACGCCGCCGAATCGCCGCCGTCATGTCGCTGGTCCTGGCCGCTGTCGCGGCGATGACCATCACGACGCTGTTCACCAGGGACGAGGCTCAGGCGCACGGCGCCACGGTCTTCCCCGGTTCCCGCCAGTACCTCTGCTACTTCGACGCGCTCAGCGGCAACGGCGCGCTCGACCCGTACAACGAGGCCTGCCAGTCCGCGCTCGACCAGGGCGGCGCCAACGCGTTCTACAACTGGTTCGGCAACCTCGACTCCAACGGCGCGGGTCAGACCGTCGGGTACATCCCCGACGGCCAGATCTGCAACGGCGGCGGCCGCGGCCCGTACGACTTCTCGGCGTTCAACGACCCCGGCAACTGGCCCAAGACCCACGTGACCGCGGGCGACACCGTCCAGTGGCGCTACAACAACTGGGCCCACCACCCCGGCAAGTTCGACCTCTACATCACCAAGAACGGGTGGGACCCGAACCAGCCGATCGGCTGGGACGACCTCGAGAAGTTCCAGACCTTCACGAACCCGGCCTCCAACGGCGGGCCCGGCAGCAACGACCACTACTACTACGCGAACCTGACGCTGCCGCAGAAGTCCGGTTACCACATGGTCTTCACGCACTGGGTGCGCTCAGACTCCAACGAGAACTTCTACGCCTGCTCCGACGTCGTCTTCGACGGCGGCAACGGCGAGGTCTCCGGGATCCGTCCCGGCGCCGACCTCCCGGGCAACGACGGCGGCGTGGTCGACCCGACCGACGACCCGACCAGCGACGACCCCACCGACCCCGGGACCGGCAACCCGACGGGCGCCTGCACGGCGACCGCCTCGGTCTCGTCGTGGAACGGCGGCGCGACGGTGAACATCACCGTCAGGAACACCAGTACGGCCCCGGTCAGCGACTGGATGATCCACTGGCTGTGGCCGCCGAACTCCGGGATCACCATCAGAGACTCGTGGAGCACCACGATCTCGTCGATGGGCGATATGCAGATGGCCGGCCCGGCCGCCTGGAACGGCACGATCAGTTCGAGCGGATCGGCGACCTTCGGGTTCAACGTCACCGGCACGCTGTCGACCATGCCGACGATGGACTGCATCCCCGGGTGACAACCGGGTGATTCGCGAAGGTGACGGACTCCCGTCCAGAACCTGAATGATCATCAACAAAATAGCCGCTTCGACTCCTCCCTCCGGGAACCCGCTGGAATACTCGACACAGCAGGTCTTCCGGGGGGAGGAGCCATGTCAGCAGCCGCAGCGGCACCGATGAGGGCCGCGTCCGAGACGATCACGGCATCCACACGGTCGGGGGTCGTGATCCGGTCCTACATCAACGCGCAGGTCGACGCGCTCAACAGCGCGATCGCCGCCACCGAGCGGCACGCGCCCGGCTCCGCCGGGTCCGTCCGCATCGCGATCCATCGCCTGCGCACGGCGATCCGCGGCTACGAGCATCTGTTCACGCAGACGCCCCACGGGGGCCCGCAGCTCGACCAGCTCCTGGCGGCTCTCAAGCACACCGAGGACCTGGAGCGCCTGCGCGTCCACTTCGCCGACCGGTTCGACCAGCTCGGCCTCACCGTCCCGGAGTACCCGAAATGGTATGCGGCCCTTGAAGAGGAGATGCGCGAGTCCTACCGGATGATCGAGCGGGTGCACTCGCAGGCGTGGGTCGCGGTACTGCTCGGCCAGGTGCGGATGTTCGCCGAGCACGCGCACTTCACCAGGGACGGCGACAAGCCCGCGTCCTCGCTCATGGGGGTGCTCTCGCAGGCCAAGGCGCATCTGCTCGACACCTACGGGAAGCTCAGCTACGCCACCGACCTCGCGACCGCGAGGGACCAGGCGAGGGTGGCCGCTCGGGAGGCCCGCTTCCTCGCCGAGGCCGCCGAGCCCGCGCTGGGGCGGGCCGCCGAGGACGTGCTCGTGCCGGTGTCGGCGCTCGAACACCTGCTCACGCAGTACCGGCAGGCCCTCGTCGCCCGCAACTGGCTGCTGCGCCTTCCGGGTTCGGACCGCGCCGACCGGTTGACGGCGAGCCTGGCCGACCTGGAGCGGGAGCACCTGCACCAGCTCGGCGAGGAGATCGACGCGGCCGCCACGGCCATGGTCGACCGCTGGCGCTGAGGAAAGAGCGATGCGGCGGGCACCCGATGGGTGCCCGCCGCGTCCGTCGGTCTAGGCAGCGTCTGAGAACTCGGGTTTCCAGTCGAGGATGATGGCGACCTGGATGGTGGCTTCATATCGGACGGCGAGTTTGTCGTATCGGGTGGCGACGGCGCGGTAGCGCTTGAGACGGCCGATGGCTCGCTCAACAGTGTTGCGCTGCTTGTAGATCTCGCGGTCGAACGAGGGGGGCCGCCCGCCGAGGCGGCCCTTCGCGGTGCGGTTGCGCTGCTGATCGGCCCGGTCGGGTATCACCGCCTGGATGCCACGCCGGCGCAGGTAGGCACGGTTGGCCCGGGACGGGTAGCCCTTGTCGGCCAGGACCCGGTACGGCCGGGTTCGGGGCCTGCCCGGCCCGGGCCGAGGCACGCCGATGTCATCGAGCACACCGGGCAGGTGCGGGGAGTCGGCCATGTGCCCGGCGGTGAGTTTGAAGCTCAGCACGGTCTGGCTGGCATCGGCGGCGAGGTGGATCTTGGTGGTCCAGCCGCCCCGCGAGCGGCCCAGCGCATGGTCGTCGGGTTCACCGGGGACCAGCCGCCGGCCGGCTCCGGCCGCGGCGTGGTGGGCGCGCACGGTGGTGGAGTCGACGCTGACGGTCCAGGTCAGGTGCCCGGCTGCATCGAGGAAGGTCCAGATCGCTTTGACGATCATGGGCCAGACGCCCTCGGTCTGCCAGGTGCGAAACAGCCAGTACGCCGTCTGCCAGGGACCGAAACTGGGCGGGAGGAACCGCCAGGGTGCTCCCACCCGGACCCGCCAGGCAATCGCATCGACCAGCGTTCTGCGCGATCTGGTGATCGGTCGGCCGGTCGGGGCCGGGGCAGGCAACCAGCGACGCAGGTGACGCCACTGACCATCGGTGAGCACGGCAGGAACCGGTACGCTTGACACCAGGAGCCTCCAGTATTGAGTTTCGTTGCGACACAACAAAACTAACTGGAGGCTCCCACTGTTCTCAAACGCTGCCTAG
>NZ_FNAD01000020.1 GCF_900101745.1 Glycomyces harbinensis
CCCGGCCCACCACCCACCTCATCATCGCCGCCCGTTTGAGCCACAACCGAGACGGCTCCCCAGGTCGGCAACCCACCCCCGGCCCACCGCACAACGCTCCGTCGGCGCCGCCCGAACCGCAACCCGAAGCAACGCTTCGGGACCGGTGAAGTACCCCGCACCACCACCGACACCGGAGGCCACGAACAACGCGCCCGGCCCCGCATTCGCCTCGCACCGCTTCGAACCACGACCACCGAGCAACACCCGGCAACACACCCCGACCCACCACCGACCGCTTCGTCGCTGCCCGCTCGAAGCCCCAGCACAACCCCGCCCGGACCAGCGACACACCCCCGGCCCGCCACCCACCACTTCACCCCTGCCCACACGCACCGCAACCCGAAACGACGCTTCGGAATCACCGAAGTACCCCGCCCCGCCACGCACCCCCGCATCGGTGCCACTCGAACCACAACTGAGACGACGATTAAAGCCGCCACCGACCCCGCCACTCACCACAGACACCACGACTCGGCTCGGCCCGCGACATCACGGGGCGACAGCACGATCCCGCCCCCACCAGCCCCGACCGGCCACCACCACGACGCCCACACCCGCCGCCAGAAGCGACGCCCGCACCACCACCGACACCAAAGGCCACGAACAACGCGCCCAGCCCCCGCATTCGCCCTGCACCGCTTCAAACCACGACCACCGAACAACACCCGGGAAACACACCCCGCCCCACCACCCACCGCCTCGTCGCCGCCCGTTTGAGCCACAACCGAGACGGCGCCCAGAGTCGGTCATGCACCCCCGGCCCGCCACACAGCGCTCCGTCGGCGCCCGCTCGAACTGCAACCCGAAGCGTCGCTTCGGGATCAGCGAACTACCCCGCCCTGCCGCTCACCCATTCGTCGCCGCCCGTTCGAAGCTTCAGTGCAGCGCCGCCCGGATCAGCGACACACCCTCGCCCCACCACCCACCACTCCGTCGCTGCCTGCTCGAACCGCGAACGCGATGCAGCTCGGGCCCCTTCACGGCTCCAGCGTGAACGAGGCGGAGTATCGGGACAGTTCCCAGCCGGACTCTGCGGGAGTCATTTCAATGCGGGCCATGCCGTTCAGGACGGCGGGGCGGTCGGTTCGCAGGTCTGCCGAGTACTCGCCGTTCGCGTCGTCTAGAGCGATCTCGGTGGCGTCTCCGGTCAGTACCTCCGGTGGCGGTGGCACCACGACCGTGATCTGATGCTCGCCAGGGGAAAGCCGGTACTCGTTGATCCCCCAGACGGCCGGGACGGGTTCACCGTCGACCGCGACCAGCGGGGCGTCGACCCAGGGCCGGGCCTCGGGCGGGTAGGCCTCGCCGAACTGCCTGCGGCGCTTGGCGGCACGGCGGGCATCGCGCTTCTCGTCCTGGAGCTTCGGTCCGAAGATCGAGGGCCGCAGTCGCCTGGGGTATTCCTCGCCGATCCGCGCGGTCATGTCGATCGGCGCGGTGTTCGGGAGGTGTGGCTCCTGTCGGTGCGGGGTTTGATCGAAGGTCAGGCACAGTCGCAAGACGGCCATGCCTTCCGAACCTTGAGGCACGGCCCGGTCCTGCGGGTCGATCAGGCGCCAGGAGCCGCCCGGAAAGGGTTGCGGCGCATGGATTGCGGGCGGCAGCGGCCGGGCCAGGCGGCGTTCGGCGCGGGCCACGGCGGCCCGATGGGCGAGAAATGTCAGCTGCTGAGCCGCAAGCGCAGACGCCGTCGCGAAGATTCCCATACCGGCAGCCGCGATCCAGGTGGAGAGATCAAGGGCCGTTGTAGCGGCGATGCCCGCGAAGGCTCCGAGGAAGAAAGCGGCCGTGCTGACCGGCATGTCGATGAGATGGCTGAGCCGGCGCGGGACCGCCTGCGTCGGGGCCATCGGGAACTGGCGCAGGAAATCCGCTCCCCGCAGCGTCGCGTCGAGGCGCTGTGGCACGAAGGAGGAGAGCCATACATATCCGTTGGGGCGCATGGATACCGGGAAGTACCCGGCGGAGGCCCCGGCCTGGATCTGTACGAGGTGGTCCCCTGGCTCGAGGGCGATCAGGCCGCGGCCGAAGCCGGTCGCGGCGGGTTCGCCGTCGATGAGGACCACCGGGGTGAACGGTCGCGTGTCCTCGTGTTCCGTGATGGGGCCCAGGAAGTCCGATTCGAGGATGAGTAGGCCGCTGCCTCTCGGGCGTCGCGTCTCGACGTCGGGGCCGGCCGACCCGAGGCGCACCGACCGCGTCCAGGGCCGGATGCGGATGCGCCTGCGGCGCTTGGCGTAGTAGTCCTCGGAGAGGACCTGGCGGCTCCTGCGGCCCAACGGGTGCGCCGCGATCTCGTACGGCGCCGCCTGGAGTCCGAGCGCGCGGAGCCAGGCCCAGTTCACTGCACGGCCTGCTGCGCGATCCGGGTGCTGTTGACGACCGCGGTCCGGTGCTCCCTCAGGAAGTCCAGGACCGGGCGGATCTTCTCGAGGATCTCAGCGATCGTCGACACGACCTTCGCGGCGCCCTCGGCGATCCGCAGCACCTTCGCGATCGAGTTGAGCGCCTTCATGACCAGGGAGGCGACGCGTGCGATGCCGCTGGCGATCGCGGTGGCGACCGTCGCGCCGAAGGTGGCGATCCCGGCGGCGACCTGCGGGAGCAGTGCCGTCAGCATCCACGAGACGCCCTTGGCGATGAGGTCGACGATGTCCTGTCGCAGGAGCTTCGCGAGGTCGGCCATCTGGAGCAGGAGCGCGTTCATCCCGATCGCGACGTAGCCCATGACCGACACGGACTGGCCGAGTTCGCCGACGCGGGTGCGGGCGGCGTCGCCGTCCTCGCCGACCCAGGACGCCAGCTCGGCCTCGCCGGTCGCGGCGATGTACTCGCCGGTCTGCTGCGCCCCCTCGGAGACCTTGACCCACATCTCGGCGGACTTGCGCATCCGGGTCTCGTTGCCCGACACCATGCCTACGAGGTCCTCGAGGGGCTGGAACAGCTGGATGAGGAAGTCGATGACGGTCCCGGCGAGCCACTGGACGGGATCGAACTTGGGGTCGGTGATGTGCTCGACGAAGGCCTCGTAGTTCTTCGCCATGTCCATGACGGAGCCGATGTCGCCGGCGAGGCCGGTGACGGCGTTGGCGATGCCGTCCCAGTCGGACAGGCCCTCGATCTTGCTGACGTTCTTGTAGGTGTTGAGTCCGGCCGTGATCGGGGCGGTCGCGCTGTGGAGCATGTTCATGCCGCTGTTGGAGTAGTTCGAGCGGCCGTTGTAGAGCAGGCTGCCGTCGCTGTCGCGCCCGCTGACGCGCACGTCGGAGCCGACGGCGTCGCCCGCGCGGTTCTGGCCGGTGTCGTTGCCCGACCCGGCCAGGCGCTGGTTCGCCCACTGGTGGAATCCCGAGTGCGCGTCGTCGGAGGTGACGCCGCGGGAGCCGCGGCCGGTCACCGCGTCGTAGCTCTCCTGGGCGCCGGGGGTCCAGTCGTTGGTCTGCGCCTGCTCGGGGAGGGCGCCGTCGTTCCAGGTGGGTTCTTCGACCTGGTCGGTCATCACTTGTCGCCCTTCATCTCGGAGCCGAGCTTCTCCAGCTCGGTCGCGATCGCCGCGTCGTTGTCCTCGTGGGTGTCGGCGCAAGCCTCCAGGCGCGCGCACAGGCCCTCGACGGCCTCTCCGGCGTCCTTGAGGGCGGGGTGGAACACCATCTCGCTGACGCCGAAGTACAGGCCGGCGAAGGGGATGCCGCCGAGGCCCCACGTCCACCAGTCGGGGTCGGCCTCGTGGGCGTAGTCGGCGAGGGCCTCGACCTCGCCGGTGGTCTCGCGGAGTGCCGAGGCGGCTTGGCGCAGCTTCTGGGCGTCGACGTCGATCCAGGGCATGAGAGGTCTCCGTTCGGGGGCGGGCGGGCCGGGGGAAGCGGACCGCCGGAGCACTTCGGGGGTGTCCGGACCGCGGTTGCGGGGGCACGGACACGAGGTCGAGCTTAGGGCATTCACGCCATCACCCAGGGGTGTCGCCGAAGGGAACGGCCGGCGAAGGGCGGGCGTGCTCGGCATGAACCGGCGGGCCTCCGGCGGGGACTTTCGCCGCGCACGGCGAAGGGCCCGAGGCGGATCGCCTCAGGCCCTTTCGCACATGGTCCAGGTGGATTGGGTCAGCCTAGACTTCACCCGATTGCGGCTCGCGAGCCTCGCCGGCAGTGCTCATGCTCGGCTCGAAAGCGTCACCGGGTGTCAATTCGCGGTCGTACGTCCAGTTGTGGGCACTTAGCGGACGCCGACGGTGCGGGTGCGCCGCATCGAGAGCACGTATTCGACGAGCTTGATGAGCACCTGCTTGGTGGACTCGCGGTTGCGGGCGTCCGTGTAGACGACGGGGACCTCGGGGGAGATCTGGAGCGCGTCGCGGATGTCCTGCACCTCGTGGAGCTGCTTGCCGTCGAAGCAGTTCACCGCCACCAGGTAGGGCAGCTTGCGGTGCTCGAAGAAGTCGATCACCGAGAAGCAGTCGGCGAGACGGCGGGTGTCGACCAGGACGATGGCGCCGATGGCGCCGCGCACCAGCTCGTCCCACATGAACCAGAACCGGGTCTGGCCGGGCGTGCCGAACAGGTACAGGATGAGGTCCTGGTCGATGGTGATACGACCGAAGTCCATCGCCACCGTGGTCGTCGCCTTGTCGGGCACCAGGTTGTTGTCGTCGACGCCTTCCGAGGCCGAGGTCATGATCGCCTCGGTCGTCAACGGGGTGATCTCGGAGACCGATCCGACCAAGGTCGTCTTGCCTACGCCGAAGCCCCCGGCGATGACGATCTTGGCAGAGGTCACACGAGAGGTGTCTGCGGGTGAGTTCATTAGGGTCTATAGCCTCCTGAGTCCACTGAGAACGCGCTCAAGGAGCTCGGTTCCGACCGATCCATCGGCGTCTTCGGCGTCGAAACCGGTGGGTGCGTGCACTGCCAACAAGCCGTCGGCCGCCATGTCGGCGACCAGCACGCGGGCGACGCCGAGCGGCACCTCCATGCGTGCGGCGATCTCCGCGAGCGATTGCAGACGGCCGCCGCACAGGTCGACGATCACCTTCTGCTCCCGGCCGCCGAGGAATTGCCCGGACCTGCCTCTGGCGGTGGTCTCCACCAGCGCTTCGAGGGCGATCTCCAATTGTGGCCGCGTACGGCCGCGTGTGACCGCGTACGGTCTGACGAGTGAGCCGGTCGGCTCATCACCACCGAGGACCATTGTTACCTCCAACCGCGACCCGCAGATCCCACAATCCTTGTGCCGCAGTCTTGTCAGTTATCCATGTACCGGGTGCCAGGGGCGGCACCGGCCCGTCGCCTGGGGATGCGACGGAGGGGTAGGTTGTTCAGTTCGTCCCACTCGTGCTGCGTTCGCTCGAATGGAGCCTACCGTGCCGCACGCCCGTGCGCCAATCGTGCACCGGCCGCGGCCCGGATCAGCTTCGGGCCGAAGGCGTCAGCGCCTGGCCGACCCGGTCGACCAGGAGGGCCATCTCGTAGCCGACCTGGCCCACGTCGCAGTTCTTCGATGCCAGCACCGCGAAGGAGGAGCCGTCGCTGATGGACATGAGGAACAGGAAGCCACGGTCCATCTCGACCACCGTCTGGAGGACGGCGCCGCCCTCGAAGCAGCGGGACGCGCCCTGGGTCAGGCTCACCAGACCCGAGGTCACCGCCGACAACTGGTCGGCCCGGTCCCTGGGGAGGTCCCGTGAGGACGCCAGCAGCAGCCCGTCGGCGCTGACCGCCACGGCGTGCGCCACTCCCGGCACGCGTTCGGCGAAGCCGGCCAGCAGCCAGCCCAGGTCCTGGACCGTGGTTCCACCAGTGCTCATCGTTTGCGCTCCTTAGTAGCGTCTTCCGTGTTGCGGTTCAGCGACTCAGTTACCGTCATTGCCACGTCCTCGCTGCACCCCACGGTGATAGGCCGACAGCAGGCCCCGAATGCCCTCGGGGTTGCGCTTCTGCGCGCTGACGGTCTCCTGAGATTCCTCCACGGCGCCGGGAACCAGGCGGTCCATCGGCTTGCGTTTGGGAAGTCCCGCCGAGGTCGTCTCGTCGACGACGGTATCGGCGAAGGCGTTGTCGACCCGCTGCCAGCCGTCGTCGGCCGCCGTGCGCCAGGCGTACGAACCGGAGTCGGTCTCGGAGGCGGTGTTGAGGCGGCGCCGTTCCAGGCCAGAGGCAACCGGCGACTCGTCGGCGGGGCTGCTCTGCATGGTCGGGCCTTCCGTGGGCTGCGGAGGGGAGGGCGGCGCCGCGTCCCAAGCCGGGGCAGTGGAATCGTCCGCACCTGACTGGTCAGCGTAGCGCGGTGCCGAGGGCTCCGCCACCTCCGAACGCGTCTCGGGGGCCGTCCGCGCGGACGGCGCGGGGGCCGTTTCGGCGGAGGGACCGGAGGACGGGGCCTCCTCTTCGACGGGCTTGGGCGCGGGCGTCACGGCCTTGAACCAGGCCGATTCGACCTCGCGGAAGATCGGCAGCTCCGTGGTCGCGTCCAGAGCGGACACGCGGTCGCCGCGCTTCGCCTGGCGCGGGGCCTCGGTGCCGCCGGGGCCGGCGGCCACGTCGGGCCACGACGGCGGGACCGGCTCGGGCTCGGGGGTCCACGCCTCCAGCTGGATCTTGGGCAGCGCCACGTGCTCGGAGGAGACGATCTCCCCGGTCACTTCCATGACCTTGCCGTTGGCCTTGCGCTCGTCCGCGTTGGAGCCGGGGCGGAACATGAAGCCCGGTTCCTCGTCGACGTCGGTCTGCATCGACTGCTGCTGCGGAACCTGCTGGCGGTGGAGCTGGTGCTCGCCCGTCAAGGGCTCCACGGGGTGGGGCTGCATCTGCGGGCGCGACTGCATCGGCGGGGCGCTGGGCTGCCACACCGGCGGCGTGGGCTGGGGCTGGGGCGACTGCTGCCCTGACGGCGGCATGTCGAACAGTCCGGCGGGGCTCTCGGGGACTCGCGGCAGGGCGCCGGTCGACTCCATGCCGGAGAGCAGTTCGCCGCGGGTCGCGCCGTCGCGGCCCTGGATGGAGAGGTTCTCGCCGCCGTCGAGCGGGACGCCGGAGCGCAGGCCGCGCTCGGGCAGCCGGGGCTCGGTCAGGACCGCATCGCCCAGGATCACCTCGGCGACCGTGCCGCGGTGCTCGCCGGGGCGCAGTTCGACGCGGACGTCGTGGCGCTTGGCCAGGCGGGCGACCACGACCAGGCCCATCATGCGCGAGGAGGCGAGGTCGATGGCGTCGGCCGACTCCGACAGCTGGCGGTTGATGTCGTCGAGCTGCGCGGGCGGCATGCCGATGCCGATGTCGTTGATGCGGACCCGGAGCGCCCCCAGGGGGCTCTCGGCGGTGCGCATCTGCTCGGCCTCGACCAGGACCGGGGACTCCGGCGGGGAGAACGCGGTCGCGTTGTCCATGAGCTCGGCGATGAGGTGCACGAGGTCGTTGACGGCGGCGGGCTTGATCTCCCGCTCGGCCTCCAGGTTGCCGAACTCGATGCGGGTGTACTGCTCGACCTCGGACTGGGCGGCCTGGAGGATGTCGCCGACCGGCGCGGGGTAGCGCTCCTGGCGGGTGGAGTCCGCGCCGGCGAGGACCAGGAGGTTCTCGTCGTTGCGGCGCATGCGGGTCGCGAGGTGGTCGAGCTGGAACAGCTCGGCCAGGCGGTCCGGGTTCTCCTCGCCGCGCTCCAGGTGGTCGAGGTGGCCGATGAGGCGGTCGACGAGGTTCTGGGAGCGGCGGGCCAGGTTGATGAACATCTGGGAGACGTTGGCGCGCAGGGCGGCCTGCTCGGCCGCGATGCGGATCGCCTCGGTGTGGACGATGTTGAACGAGTGGGCCACGTTGCCGATCTCGTCGCGCTGATCGATGTCGATCACCGCGCCGGTATCGGCGGCCACTTCGTCCGGTGTCCGGTTGCCGATCGTCTCGGCGTCGCGCATCTGCGCCACCGCCTGCGGCAGGCTGACGTGCGCCACGTCGAGCGCGCCCTCGCGCAGCCGCCGCAGCCCGGTCGCCATGTTGCGGGCGATGAGCAGGGCGATCACGGTCGCGATGACGAACGCCGCCAAGATGAGCACGGCCTCGAGGAGCAGCTGGAAGATCTGCTGGTCGCGGTCGGTTCGGGCGCTCTCGAGGACTTCCTCGGACTCGCTGGTGATGTAGTTCAGGCCGTTCTCGAGGATCGCGTTGTACGAGTCGATGATCTCGGCGTTGACCGTCAGCGGCTTGTCCGTGCCGGCGTTGATCGCGGTGTTCTCGAACGTCAGCGCGGGCTCGGCCGACTCGGTGTTCAGGCCGCCCTCGCTGAAGAAGAACGCGAGCTGCTCGTCGCGGTTGGCGACGGTCTTGAACTCGTCCTCGGCCGACTCGCGCAGCTTCGCGTAGGCGATGAAGTTCTGCCAGCGCGTGTTGTTGATGAACTGCTGGTCGTTGCCGACGTTGATGGCGATCGAGCGCTCTTCCTCGAGGGTCTCGAGGATGGTGGTGGCGGCGGCGATGGCCTGGAGGTTCCGGGCGATGTCGGGGTCGTTGACGATGCGCGAGGAGATGTCGGTGATGGTCACCAGTTCGGCGACGAGCCGCTGGTAGACGCGCGAGGTCGCGTCGACCGAGGTGTCGCCGGGGTTCTCGGCCGCGTTCTGGCGGATCTGGACGAGGCTCTCGTACTGGGTGCGGACGGCGTCGATGCGGTTGTCGATGTCGTCGGAGAGCGACGGGAGGGTGTCGGCCTTCTCGTTGAAGCTGTCGAGGGCCTGGTCGGTCTCGGACTGCTGGGCGGCGACCGCGGACTCGTCGTACAGGGACTTGTCGATGCCTTCGACGTGGTCCTTGTCGAGCCGCAGGTTCGTGACCAGCAGCGAGCGCTCCTTCTGGAGGTTGTACCGCAGGTCGGCGGTCACGGCGTTGAAGCCGACGAGGTCCACCATGTCGTTCGACTCGAATACGCGGTCGGCCAGGTCGTAGAGGCGGAGGCTCGCGACGGCCACCAGCACCACGAGGGGCACCAGGAGGATCAGTCCCAGCTTTGACCGGATTCGCATGTCGGCGATGCGGGGCAGGCCGAGCGGTCCTCGTCGAGCCGCTGAACCCGCACGGTTCGAGCTGCGCTTGCTCACCTTGTCTAGCCTCCTGGGGTGGTCCTCTGTGTCAGACCGAAGGGCCCGTGCCGGGCCGGGCTCGGTCTCGGGCCGACGGCGTGCGTCGGCTGCCGTCCGGCCGCCGGGGCGACGGGGGGCGGCATGTGAAGCCCAGCAGATTCCATCATGACGAATATGGGCCGCGAAATCCAGGGGCGTACCGGAGTACTGAACCCGGCTCCGTAAGCCTCGGCGTTACGGGGCGAATCTAAAGAAACACTGATCTTTCGGACACATGCCTACACGGTATTCGACCAATCGGGCAAGAAATCCGACCACTCGGACGGTCGGGCTCACACCTCACGGCCCACCTCGGAGAAAACCGGCGGCATCGATACCGGCCGCGCCGTTGTGAACACGCTCCGTGGCGACCGTTTCGCCGCCTTGGCCCGGGCACGCAGCGCCACGTTGTGAACACGATCTCCGGGCGGATCCGCCGTACGCTCCTCCGACGCCGGCACGACTCGCACAGTCTGTGCGACAGACCGCACCCTCTGCTCAGGCACCGTAGACCCACGACGCCTTCCAGGAGGTAGCCCCATGGACCTGCTCGCAGTCACACTCGAGCACCGACACTTCACTTACGGCTGGCTCAATCCGGCAATGGGCCTCGCCTTCGCCGCGGCCGGGTCGTACCTCGGCCTGTCCGCGTCCCGCTTCGCCCGCGCCGCCCCCACCGCCGGAGGACGCTTCCGCTGGATTCTGTTGGCCGCCCTGGCCATCGGTGGAATCGGCATCTGGATGATGCACTTCATCGCGATGATCGGCTTCACCGTCACCGGCGCCGACCTCGCGTACGACCCGGCGCTCACCGCCGCCTCGGCCGCCTTGGCGGTACTGGCGGTCGGCCTCGGGTTGTTCGTCTCCGGCGGCGAGCGCGCTGGCTGGCCGCGCTTGGTCCTCGGCGGACTGGTGTGCGGCGCGGGCGTGGTCGGGATGCACTACACCGGCATGGCCGCGGTCGCGACGGGCGGGCGGGTCGCCTACGAGCCGGCGCTGGTCGCGGCCTCGGCCGCCGTCGCGGTGGTCGCCTCCACGGTCGCCCTCCGCTTCACCGCCGTCGTCTCGCGGCGCGGCACCATGACCCTGGCCTCGGCCGTCATGAGCGTCGCGGTCGTGGGCATGCACTACACCGGCATGGCGGCCGTCCGGGTCGAAGGCCCGGCGAGCGCCGACATCACCGGCATCAGCCCCCTGGTGCTGCTCCTGCCCATCCTGCTCCTCGCTCTCATCTCGATCGTCGGGATGGTGTTCGGGGTGCTCGCGTCGCCTTCGCTCGATCATGGGGCACACGAGCGAAATGACCGTCCTAGTGCAACTGTCCGTCTTGCGGATGCCGCCGGACAGTAGTCGTATAAGTTTCGAACCGCGCAGATCGCAAAAATCGCGCGACATTCCGGATACGGGCCCGAGCCCGGGGAGGAAGACCAACGGTGGAACACGTCAGTCACTTCACTTACGGCTGGATCAATCCCATCATGGCCTTCGGGTTCGCCTTCGCGGGTTCGATCCTGGCGCTCATGTGCATGACCCAGGCCCGCAGGCAGGATGGGACGGTCAAGTCCGCCCGCAAACGCGTCCAGTGGATCGCCCTCGCGGCGTTCGCCTTGGGCGGCACCGCCATCTGGATGATGCACTTCACCGCCATGATCGGCTTCAAGGTCGTCGAGTCCGACATCGCCTACGACCCGTTCAAGACGTTCCTGAGCCTCGTCGCCTCGATCGGCGCCGTGTTCTTCGGCCTGCTCGTGGCCGGCACCGGCCGCAAGGGCACCGTCGGGAAGATCCTCATCGCCGGCCCGCTGACCGGCATCGGCGTGGTCATCATGCACTACTCCGGCATGGCCGCCATCAACGTCTCCGGCCACATCAGCCACGACCGCGACTACTTCATCGCCTCCGTGGTCGTCGCCGTGGTCGCCGCGACCGCAGCGCTGTTCTGCGGCATGTACCTCGACGGCTGGCGCTGGCAGACGGCCGCCGCGGTCATCATGGGCATCGCCGTGTGCAGCATGCACTACACGGGCATGGCGGGCGTGCGCGTCACCGTCTACGACGAGGGCCTCAACGCCGTCCCGGGCATCGACCCGATCATGCTCATCCTGCCGATCCTCGGGGTCGCGACGATCGGCATCATCGTGCTCCTGTTCGCGCTCATGGGAACGCAGCCGAAGATGGTCACCAAGCGCGACCAGCTCGGGATCGAGGTGGGGGACGACGAGCCGCTGCCGACCTCGACCGGCGCGATCCCGGTGGAGCGCATGCGGTCCCAGCGCCCCCGACCGGGCGCCGGGCGGGTCCGCAACCGCACCGAGCGCAGCTCGGGCTACGTCCCGGACCAGCGCACGGCACCGCCCGTCGCCGCCCCGCTGGGCAGCAACGACGGCCCGCCGATCGTCCCCGACCGGCCGGGTTCGCGGGCGCAGCGCTCGTTCCAGCAGGCGGACTTGGGGAAGACCGCCGAGCACTTCGACATCACGCGGCAGAGTCCGCGCCAGTAACCGCACCCTCAAGCAGCGGGAACGGCCTCCGTCCGATGGACGGGGGCCGTTCCCGTCCCGCACCTTATATATATGGGTCCGTCACGCACCGCAGCGCGATCCGACCGCGCGAAGTGGACCGGCGCGGTACTCGATCGGCGCATATCGCGACATCTCGTTGCACTGCAAGGAGATCGAAGCCGCAGGTCGGGCGCGACCGGGCACCTTCCTCATTGCAGTGAGTGATCGATTTCGCACGCACGGTTCGGGAACGGGTAAGCACGCGGAGGGTTTCGCTGTACCACATGAGCGGTGACTTTCAGTTAGCATGAAAAGCGGTGCTAATCATCTGAAACCGACTCCCGTGAAGGATCCCCCGATGGCCCAGCGCGTTCTCGACCCCGCCTACCTCGAGGCGTTTCGCGATGAACTCGTCGCCCGCCTCAACTTCGTCACGCAGTTGACCGAGAAGCTCCAGACCGGCAACGAACTGGGCGTGGAGCCCGGATTCGGCCTTCTCGACTCCTCGCAGCAGGCCCGCGCGGACTACGCGCTCGCGCACGAGGAGATCTGGAACAACTTTCAGATGCTCCGCGCCGACCTGTATGGCGCGATCGTCACGATCAACGAATCACTCGGCCTGCACACCGACTCCGAAGAGCTGAACATCCTCCAGATCGCTCAGACCGAGTCCCAGATGTAGAACAGGACCTGACACCTCTCATGAAGCACACGCTCTTCAAGACCTTCGCCGCGGCCGCCGCCGCGCTCCTGCTGGCGGGCTGCAACTCCGGCGACGACGGCACCGACGACGACGCCTCGGGCGACACCGGCGGCGACGACCCCGTGTACGCCGAGATGTCCGGCTGGAACGCCTGCGAGGTCCTCGACGACCTGCAACCCCTCGCCGATGAGATGGGCATCGAGGGCTGGGGAGGCGCCAACGCCGAAGGCGGCACTCCCGGCAATTCCGAACTCGGCAACACCCTTGACCCCGATGCGCTGGGTTGCAACGGCCTCATCAGCATCGGCGAGAACGAAGGCATGGGCGGTGGTGGTGAGGTCCAGGTGAAGATCGTCCCCACCGAAGACGAGGACCAGGCCACCGCCGCTTATGAGGACCGAGTCACCTCGGCGGAGACCGAGTCGGCGCAATGGACCGATGCGCAGTCCGAGGAGTTCACCGGTCCCTGGGACCAGGGAACGCTGGTCTCCTGGATCGGCGACGCTGAACAGCCGTATGTCGAGGTCGTCGCCCGCGACGGCCAGTGGGTCAGCCACATCGTCATCTACCACACACAGGACTTCGGACTCCGCGGCGGCGGGGAACCCTCGCTCGCGTTCACCACTGAAGAACTGCACCAGTGGCTCGTGGACACCTATCTGCCGCAGGTGAACCAGATTGTCAACGACAAGATCGCAGAGGTGCAGTGAGCATGGGCGACGAGATCGAATTCGCAAGCGAGGGCTACGGCGGCATGGCCGGTTCGGAGGCGATCGACTCCCAGCAGACCTCCGCCGACGCCACCTTCCTCAACCTCGACCCCTGCCCGAACTCCGGGTGCACCAACACGAACTCCGAAGCCGAAGTGGCCTGGGTCAAGTTGGTCTCGGCGATCCCGGTCGCCGGACAGGTCCAGAGCTTCGTCTGCGTCGCGGGCGGCACGGCCGCCCCCACGCAGGATGAGGTCCAGTCGATGGTCACCCAGATCAGGCCCAAAGAGAATCCTGATCAGTACGCCCTCCGCACCATGTCGGAGCAGTGGCTGCTGGTCGGCTACGACTTCGGCAAAAACCCCGAAAGCGGCGTGGCGAGTATCCTGAGGAACCGCCTTACCGAGCTCTCGAACGGCTGGCAGGGCAGCGACTTCGACGCGTTCGCCGAGCAGATGGAGAAGGTCTTCGCCAACTGCGAGGTGCTCACCGCGGACATCGGCGATGACACCAGCGGCATCGCCGGGCTCCTGGAGCAGAAGGCTTCGGAGATCTACGCCCTGCAAGGCGGCGACTCGCACGAACTGCCCTACCCCGCACCGCAGTACTGGGTCGAGGACGAGGGCGGCATCTTCTCCGACCCCACGGTCCACAACCGGGTGCCGTTCCGCTCGGGCGAGTGCGAGATCGCGACCGGCTGCGCCTGGGACGGCGAGGACGACTCCACGAAGAAGGCGATGGAGCTGGGCGGGTTCGACGGCGAGTACGCCGACGAGCTGAACCAGTACGTCACCGACCAGACCGAATTCCACTTCACCCGGCTCAAGTCCGAAAGCCCGGACGCCCCGGAGGAGGAGCTGCGCACGCAGGCGGCCGGCCTCGCCGAGCAGGACGGGAACACCCGGGCCAAAGAGGACTACGACTCCAGTTCGCAGGACTACGAGGCGCGCGCCCACGAGCAGAACGACACCGTGCTCGCCCGCTGGCAGGACGCCGAGGTGTCGGCCATGGAGTTCGTGCCGGCGGTCGAGCCCTCCGGCGATACCAGTTTCCGCGACTCCGCGGGCGGTCTCGACGGGTCGACGTACTCACCGGTCTCCGGCGGCGACTTCAACGCCTCGCCGACCAGCTCGGGTACGACCGGCCTGAATCCCCCCGCCTCAACGGCTTCCTTCAGCAGCGGCGGCACCGGCACGACCGGTACCGGCGCGAATCCGTGGGAGTCCACCACGGGCGGTGAGGATGAGCCCGGTGGCGGCCTCGCCGGCGGCGGCGGCCTCGGTGCGGCCACGTTGCCCGGTACCGGCGCTGGAGTCGGTGCGGGCGGCGGTGCCGGCGGCGGGAGCCTCGGCGGCGGTGCGGGCCTGTTCGGCCCGGCCATCGGCGGCGGCGGCGCCGTGGGCGCCGGAGCCGGCGGCGGCCGCGGTGCGGGTTCGGGTGTCGGCAAGGGCGCCGGCCTGTTCGGCAAGACCGCGGGGGCCGGTGCGCGCGGCGGCGCGGGCGCCATGATGGGCGCCGGCGGCGGTGGCCGCGGCGCCGGTGCGGGCAACGAGGACGAGGAGGGCCGCGCCACGTGGCTCACCGAGGACGAGGACGTCTGGGGCACCGCCCGCTTCAACGACGACGACGATCCCCTTGTCTGACTAAGGGATGCAGCCCCGGGCCGGTGACGGCCCGGGGCTTTCGACCCGTGCCCGCCCGGCTCCGTCGCAAACTCACGTCGGGCGGGCACGACCATGTCCGCGATCGGAAGGCCCGGCCTCGGCGGGAGGTTCGGAAGCGACGGCCGTACCGCAGGCGGCAGTCCGGCCCCAGCCAAGCGTTCGCCGATGACCTGCGGGCGAACGGTTCCGGGAGACGACGAAGGCGGGCGCCGGTGACCGGCACCCGCCCCTCGCGGCGTTCGGCGGCGGTCAGACTCCCGCGTAGGAGTGGAGGCCGCTGAAGATGAGGTTCACGGCGGTCAGGTTGAAGAGCATGACCGCGTAGCCCAGGATGGCGATCCACGGGGCATTGACCTTGGCGCTGCGGCCGGAGACGCGGGCGTGGAGGTAGGCCGCGTAGACGACCCAGGCGATGAACGCCCAGACCTCCTTCGGGTCCCAGGCCCAGTAGCGGCCCCAGGCGAAGTGGGCCCAGACCGAGCCGGCGAAGATGCCGAAGGTCAGCAGCGGGAACGCGAAGACGTGGATCTTGAACGTCAAGCGCTCCAAGGCGGTCGCGTCGGGGAGGCGCTCGGCGATGCTGAGCGGGAAGCGGATCGGCTTGCCGTCGGAGACCTGGCGGTCGTAGCGGCGCTTGATCAGGTGCAGGATCGCGAAGACGCAGCCGATCAGGAGGATGCCGGAGGCGGCGATCGCGGCCGTGACGTGGATGATGATCCAGTACGAGTCCAGGGCCGGGACCAGCGGTCCCGCCTCGGTGTAGACGCGGACCGAGGTGCCGAGGACCATCGTCACGGCGAACGCGGCGAACAGGCCGAGGCGCCGTGGCACCGTGCCGCGCGAGACGAGGACCAGCCAGGTGACCATCCCGGCGAGGGCGACGCCCACGGTGTACTCGAACATGTTGCCCCACGGCCACCGTCCGGTGTAGATCACGCGGGTGACGATGCTGGCGGCGAGGGCCGCCGTGCCGAGGAACGTCAGGATCAATCCGAGCCGGCCCGCGCCGCGCGCGGCGGCGGGGCTGATCGGGGCCTCACCCGGAGACTCGGATTCGGCGGCGTCGGATTCGCCCGAGGCGCCGACGGCCGCGAGGGCCTTGGCGCGCTTGGGGGCCCGTTTGTCGAAGGCGTATTCGACGGCGTAGGCGAACATGGCGGCGGCGTAGGTGAGGATGGTGGCGACGAACAGCGCGTTCGCGGCTTCGGCACCGGTCATGGCTTGCTCCCTTGGTCCGGTTCGGGTTGCGGCGGTTCGAAGCCGGGTGCGATCTCGGCGGTCAAGGCGTCGCACTCCTCGTCGAGTCCGTCG
Organism: Glycomyces harbinensis; assembly: GCF_900101745.1. Classification (GTDB taxonomy): domain Bacteria; phylum Actinomycetota; class Actinomycetes; order Mycobacteriales; family Micromonosporaceae; genus Glycomyces; species Glycomyces harbinensis. Next base: position 16,032 of record NZ_FNAD01000020.1, read on the forward strand.
TAGTCGTTGCGGTTGAGGCCGGCGGTCTCGACGGTGCCGTCGGGGTTCCACCGGATCCAGTAGCGCCTGCGGCGCACGGCGAGTGCGGGCAGGAGGCCGCCGAGGAGCAGCAGCGCGCCCGCGAGGACGATGGGGCCGCCGGGGTCGTGGCGGACCTGGAGGACGGCGTACTGCTCGACGCCGTCGAAGGTGAGGCTCGAGCCGTCCGTCAACCGCATGGTGTCGCCGACGCCGATGACCTCGACCTCGTCGTTGTCCTGCTGGAGTGCGCCCGAGGCGATCTGGGCCTCGTTGACGGAGTAGACCGATTCGGGCCGCCCGTCGGCGAGCCCGAGGTCGCCGATGTAGGCGGTGAGGGCGAGGACGGGGTTGTTCAGCTCGGGGTCGGAGCCGATGAGCATCCCGGTCGAGTCGTCGTAGGTGGGGACGAGGACGGCGTCGAAGCCGACTTCGGCGTCGTCGTCGACGGCGCCGGTCTCGGGGTTGTAGTTCGCGTCGGGGAACTTGAAGGCGCCCTCGGAGTTCAGGGCCGCGTCCATGGCCAGGAACTCCTGGTGGAGGGTCTGGGTCTGCCCGTAGCGGTCGGTGTAGGTGACGACGGCGGTGTAGCCGTGGCCGATGAGGAAGACGTTGGTGCCGTCGATGTTCAGCGGGTAGTTGACCTCGAGGTGGTAGTCGCCGGTCTCGCCGCCGGTCTCGTAGGAGACGTCGGCGTCGTAGGCGGTGGGGCCGCCGTTGGTGAACTCGGCGTCGAAGTCGTCGAGGGTCAGGCAGAACTGCGGCAGGCTGGTCTCGTCGACCCAGGCGCCCAGGCCGTACTCGTCGTACTGCTGGAGGTTGTTGCAGTAGGTCTTGTCCTCGGAGAGGATGCGGTTGCCGTACCAGCTCATGAGGCTGCCGACGGCGACGCCCACGAGCATGAAGATGATGCTGGTGTGGAACAGGAGGTTCCCGGTCTCGCGCAGCTGGCCCTTCTCGGCGGCGATGGTGACGGTGCCGTCCTCGGCCTCGCGCACGGTGGTGCGCCAGCGGCGCTGCTTGAGGACGGCGCGGGCGAGGGACTGGTTGGCCCCGGGGGCGACCTCGCGGTGGTAGGGCAGGATCGACATCCGCTTGGGGGCGTCGGGGACCTTGGCGCGCAAGGCCTTCCAGTGGACGCCCAGGCGCGGGATGATGCAGCCGACGAGGCTGACCATGAGCAGCAGGTAGATCGCGGAGAACCACGGCGAGGTGTAGACGTCGAAGGCCCACAGGCGGTCGAGCCAGGGCGCGAGGTCGGGGTGCTCGGCGAAGTAGTCGGTGACCTCGACGGCGCTGATGGACCGCTGGGGGAACGTCGAGCCGGGGATCGCGGCGAGCGCGAGCGCGAGCAGGAGCAGCAGGGCGGTGCGCATCGAGGTGAGCTGGTGCCACCAGCGCCTGGCGAAGGACCGCAGTCGCTTGGCGGGCTTGGGTTTGCGGGGCGGCGGGGCGAGCGTGGCGGTCACAGGAGGCTCACTCCGACTCCGACGGTGGCGCGCAGCCAGTTCATGAATTCGGTCCAGGCGCCGGTGACCAGCATGAGGCCGACGAGGACGAGCATGGCGCCGCCGGCGATGGAGATGGCCCGGCCGTGGCGCTTGAGGAAGTCGAGGGCCCCGGCGAGGCGGTGCATGCCGACGGCGAAGAGCACGAAGGGCGCGCCGAGTCCGGCGCAGTAGGCGATCATGAGGCCGACGCCGCGGGCGGTGCCGTCCTGGATGACGGCGAGGCTGGTGATGGCGGCGAGTACCGGTGAGGTGCAGGGGATCCACGAGAGCGCGAAGACCGCGCCGAAGAGGGGGGCGCCGGCGAGGCCGACGGCGGGGCGCCATTTGGGGGCGTAGCCGCCGCGCGTGGGGATGAGGCCGATGAACATGAGGCCCATGGCGATCATGACGATCCCGGCGACGGTCTCGAGCATGTCGGTGTTCTGGAGGAGGGCCCGCCCGGCGCTCTGGAGGGCGAAGACGACGGTGGTGTAGACGGCGGTGAATCCGGCGACGAACAGGAGCGCGCCGGTGAGGATGCGTCCGGTGCGGCGGTCCTTGGACAGTTCGGTGCCGCTCATGCCGGTCACGTAGGAGACGTAGCCGGGCATGAGGGGGAGGGTGCACGGGGAGGCGAAGGAGACGAGTCCGGCGAGGGCGGCGACGCCGAAGGCCAGGAGCAGCGGTCCGGAGGCTGCCGTCTCGGCGGGGTTCATGCGGCCTCCTCGCGGACGGCGGGCCGTCCGGCGGCGGCGGTCTCGGCGGGGTTCACTCGGCCTCCTCGCGCGGTCCCGGCTCGGGCTCGGGGGCGGGGTAGAGGCGCTTCTTGACGAGGGTGCTCACGGCGAGTGCGCTGACGGCGAGGGTGCCGGCCATGACGGCGCCCTTGGCGGCCTTGCGGAGGTTGACCTTCGGGGGGTTGGGCTTCATGTCTCCAGGGCCTTCTTGACGTCGGCGATGAGGGTCTCGGCGTCTTCGAGTTCGCCGCGCCAGATGGAGAAGACGCGGTGTTCGGCGTCGATGACGATGGTGGCGGGGATGTCGTTCGGCGAGAGCCCGTAGTCGACGAACTGGTCGGCGATACGTCCGGGCGCGTCGGAGATCGACGGGTAGGCGATGCCGTAGCGGCGCTCGTAGGCGAGGGCGGCGTCGTCGGTGTCGCGGATGTTGACGCCGAGGAACTGCACGTCCTGGCCCGCGAATTCGGCTGCGGCGTCGGCGAGGTGGGGGGCCTCGGCGACGCAGGGCGGGCACCAGGAGCCCCAGAAGTTGACGACGAGGACCGATCCGGCCCAGTCGTCGGTGTCGACTTCGGTGGTGCCGTCGACGGCGGTGCCGGTGAGGTGCGGGGCCGCGAAGCGGTCCTCGGGGTCCTCCCACCGGTAGTTCGAGCCGTCGCCGGAGACGTAGCGGTCGCGGTTGATCTCGTTGACGCGGTCGGCGTTCTCGCCGCCCGACTCGGAGCAGGCCGCGAGGGCCAGCAGCGGCAGCGCTGCCAGCATCGACCTCCGCCGAACGCCCATCGTCAGGCGCCCTTGGCCTTCCGGGCGGACTCGGATTTGAGCAGGAGGTGCGCCGCGGGCTCGGAGTACTCGATGCGCGAGAGCGTGGCGTTCTCGTAGTGGAGGCTGGTGACCGAGGCGAGCGAGCATTCGCGCCGGCGCGGGTCGTGCCAGAGGGTCTTGCGCTCGGCGAAGCGGCGGGCGGTCCAGATCGGCAGCTGGTGCGAGACGAGGACGGCTTCGGCGCCTTCGGCGGCGACGCGGGCCTTCTCGACGGCGTCCATCATGCGGCGGGCGATGTCGAGGTAGGCCTCGCCCCAGGAGGGGCGGAAGGGGTCGCGCAGGCGCCACCAGTAGCGGGGCTGGCGGAGGGCGCCGTCGCCGACGCCGACGCGCAGGCCCTCGAAGGAGTTCCCGGCTTCGATGAGGCCGTCGTAGGTGACGGTGTCGAGGCGGTGGGAGGCGGCGAGGGGTTCGGCGGTCTCCTGGGCCCGCTGGAGCGGGGAGGCACCGACGTGGACGACGTCGCGTCCGGAGAGCCGCTCGGCGGCGGCCACGGCCATCTCGCGTCCGAGCTCGGACAGGCCGAACCCGGGGATGCGCCCGTAGAGGATCCCGTCCGGGTTGTGGACCTCCCCGTGGCGCAGGAGGTGGACGATGGTCGTGGAGCCGCTCATGAGCGCACCTTAGCCGCGGCTTCTGCGGCCGGTTGCAGTGCCTGTTCGATGTGTGACAGGGCTTCCTCGTCGATCGCGGCCGAGGTGAACCAGCATTCGTAGGCGCTCGGGGGCAGGTAGACGCCGTGGTCGAGCATGGCGTGGAAGAACGCGCCGTAGGCCTCGGTGTCCTGCGCTTTGGCCTCGGTGAAGTTCGTGACGGGGCCTTCGGAGAAGAACACGCTGAACAGGTTCGAGGGCGCGGAGACGTAGTGCGGGACCCCGGCCTTGGTGAGCGCTTCGGCGGCGAGGCGCTGGATCTCGGCGGCGGTCGCGTCGAGCGTGCGGTAGACGGCGTCGTCGCAGGCGCGGAGGGTCGCGAGTCCGGCGGCCACGGCGAGGGGGTTCCCCGAGAGGGTGCCGGCCTGGTAGACGGGGCCGGCGGGGCTGATGCGGCCCATGAGGTCGGCGCGGCCGCCGAACGCGGCGGCGGGGAGGCCGCCGCCCATGACCTTGCCGTACGTGTAGAGGTCGGCGGGGGCGGCGAGGCCGCCGGGTCCGACGCGGAAGCCGGTCATGACCTCGTCGGAGATGAGGAGGGCGCCGCGGGCGCGGGCGACCGAGTAGAGCTTCTCGTTGAAGCCGTCGAGGGGTTCGATCGCGCCCATGTTGCCGGGGAGGGCCTCGGTGATGACCGCGGCGATCTGGCCCGGGTGCGCGGCGAAGGCGGCCTCGACGGCGTTGATGTCGTTGTAGGGCACGACGATCGTGTCGGCCGCGGCGGCGGCGGGGACGCCGGGCGAGTCGGGGTGGCCGAGCGTGGCGACGCCGGAGCCGGCTTCGGCGAGGAAGTAGTCGGCGTGGCCGTGGTAGCAGCCGGCGAACTTGACGATCTTGTCGCGGCCGGTGGCGGCGCGGGCGAGGCGCACGGCGCTCATCGTGGCCTCGGTGCCGGAGGAGACGAGGCGGACCATCTCGCAGGGGGTGCGCTCGACGATGAGCTCGGCGAGTTCGATCTCGCCGAGGGTGGGCGCGCCGTAGGAGGTGCCGCGGGCCGCGGCGGCGGCGAGGGCCGCGACGACGTCGGGGTGGGCGTGCCCGAGGATGAGCGGCCCCCAGGAGCCGACGAGGTCGACGTAGGTGTTGCCGTCGATGTCGGTCATGCGGGCGCCGGAGGCCTCGGCGATGAAGACCGGGTCGCCGCCGACGCCGCGGAAGGCCCGCACGGGCGAGTTGACGCCGCCGGGCACGACGCGCGCGGCGCGCGCGATGGCGGCGGCGGAGGCGGTGCGGGCGAGCGGCTTCGGTTGCCTGTCAGTCACGGCCTCAGCATCGCACACGAGGGCCCGCCCGGGCCTGATCGGCCCGCGCCGCTATGAGACGGCACGGACACGCGGCTGCGGGCTGCGGGCTGCGGGCTGCGGGCTGCGGGCTGCGGGCTGCGGGCTGCGGGCTGCGACTGAGCCGTACGCCTTTGGGGGCTTGAGGCCGTATACCGTCCCTAACCCCCACCCACCCGGGGACCGTGCGGCAACCTTGCCGCGCGGGTCCGACAAGAACCGGCCCCCGCGGCCCTTCTGTCGCCCGAAGGCGTGACCGAACGCGAGCGGGCGGCGGGCTCCGGCCCGCCGCCCGCCGACACCGCCCGCCGCTACGCCGGCGCCCGGTCCGAAGCGGTCTTCACGCGACCGCGCGCAGGCGCGTGCCGTCGATGTTGACCGGGCGCACCAGCCGCTCCGCGAAGTCCGCGCTCATCGCGCCGCGCAGCCCCTGGCGCTGCGGCGCGCGCTGCGAGTCCGGCCCGACCAGCAGCCACCGCAGCGGCGCCGGCACCCGGTACACCGCCTGGTCCATCGCGGGCCGCTCGATCACCACGAGCGCCACGTCCACGAGTTCCACCAGCGCCTCCAGGCTCCCGTCCCGCGGCCGGCACAGGTCGAGCACCTCGTCGACCGTCGCCCCGGCCGACCGCGCGGCCAGCTCCAGCAGCACCGCCCGGGCGGGCCCCGAGATCGCCCCCACGGCCGCGTCCACGGCCGCCCGGAGGCCGCCGCGGTCGCCGCCGAGCGCGGCCGCCGGGTCGTCCGTCAGCCGCCGCAGCGCCACCGCCGGGGACGCCAGCGCGCACAGCTCCGCGACCGCCGCCAGCGCGGGCACGAAGCCCTCGACGGCCGCGGCCAGGCCCCGGCAGTCGGCGGGGGTCCACGGCGCGCCGCGCTCCTCGCAGTACCCGGCGAGGATCGCGGCGGCGACGTCGACCGGCGGCGGGGCGAGGGCCCGCTTGGCCTCGCCGGGCAGTTCGAGCGGGCGCACGCCGACGGCGAGGATCGCGAGGTCGGGGCATTCGCGCAGGAGGAAGTCGACGTCGCCGGCCGCGGCGCGCGGGAGGTCGTCGAGGACCAGGAGCGCGCGGGATTCGCGGAGCCGGTCGGCGGCGGTGTCGATCGCGGGCCGCATCGCCTCGGGGTGTCGCCCGAGTGCGGCGAGGATCGCGGCGCCGAGGCCGTCGCCGGTGCGGCAGTACCAGACGCCGCCTTCGTAGAACGCGAGCCGGCTCCGGGCCCAGGCTTTGGCGACGGTGGTCTTGCCGCAGCCGTCGAGTCCGGTGAGGGTGACGAGGCGGTGGTTGGCGAAGGCCCGGTCCAGTTCGCGGTACTCCCCCGGCCGCGGGATCGGGGTCTTGAGGTCGGCGGGCAGGTGGTGGGTCAGGGGCCGGACGGGCGGCGGCGGGAAGGCGGCCGGCAGTCCGGGCGCGGCGAGTTGGACCAGTTCGGTGGCGCCGGGCAGGCCGCGCAGTTCGAAGTCGCCGAGGCGGCGCACCGCCTCGGGTGCGAGTCCGGCGGCGTCGGCGCAGGCGGCCGAGGCGAGGATCTGGTCGCCGTGTGCGGCAGAGCAGATCCGGGCGGTCCGGTGCACCTCGGGCGTGGCGTACCCGCCGGCCGAGGGCCAGGCCTCCCCAGTGTGCAGTCCCATGCGGACGCGCGGCCGCAGTGGCCCGGCGCCCTGTCCCATGTCGGGCCAGTCGGCCGCGCGCAGCGCGGTCTGTATCGCCACGGCGGCGGCGCAGGCGTCGGCCGCGTCGTGGAAGGCCACGAAGAACGAGTCGCCTTCGGTGTCGATCTCGACGCCCCCGGCCGCCCGCAGTACTTCGCGGACGAGGGCGCGGTGTCGGTGGAGGACGACGCGGTAGCGCTCGGCGCCGAGGCCGGATGCCAGTCGCGTCGACCCTTCGATGTCGGTGAACATGAATGTGACGTCTCCGGCCGGCAGCAAGCGGCTCGGTTCGGACGCGGCGCCGTTGCCGCCGTCCGCGATTCGACCGGCTACATCGGACACAGCCCGATACTCCGGTCCGTTGTCCCCGAGGGGGAGGGCAAAGGATGTCAGTGCGGCGTGCGATGCCGTTGTCGTATCCACGTGTCGATCAACTTTCGTTCAGCCCCCGTATGCCGGGCTGTGGCGCGCTGGTGCGCGGGCACAAATGCCCAGCGGCCTCACAGTGTCACCCCCATCTCAGTCGGTTACCTGCCGTGATGGGAATGGGCACTCGGTATTGGCGCCGCCTCCTGCCGAGGGCGGACCGTGAGACCCCTTTTGACGTGGGTTTGCTCGTGGCAACCACCGATCCGATAGGAGAACGATCCTGTCGGCCGCTGGTGGCGGGCTTTTCGGGAATTGTTGACCCTCAGGCGTTGCCCACGGGAATGAAACTAGGGAATACTCGCTTTCAGCCCGGTGCCGCGATCGACCGCGTCCCGGAGGGCGGGAACGGCGGCCGGCAGCGCCCACCCGTCGCTCCCGCGATGCGGCGAACGGGTGCATACTGGGCACTCCGGCGCCCTACCGTCCGCACCGGACCGAACACCCCTGGCCGCCCCGGCGCCGGGACCGCGTCCCGACCGTCCCGCGTCCGCCCCCGACCGTGAAAGGACGACCCTCCCCCGTGTGGTTCGCGCTCCTCCTCCGCCGCCTCGCAGCGCTCCCCAAGCGCGCGCTCCGCGTCCTCTGGCGGGCTCTCAAGGCCTCCGGCAGGGGCCTGCGCGCCGCCTGGCGCGGACTGCGCGCCCCGGCCGGTCGCCTCGGCGTCCAGGTCGCCGCGACCGCCCTGGCGCTGACGGCGACCCTCGCCGCGGGGTGGTTCCTCGTCCCCGGCGCCGGCCCGGCCTGGTCGTTCGGCACCGAGCCGAGCCCCGAGGCCGAAGAGGCCCCGCTCGTCCTCACCCCCGAGAACGCCCCGGCCGCGGGCCTGCCCGCCGAGACCGGCCCGGTCGGCGACACCACCACCGGCGCCCCCACCGAGTCCGCGACCTCGCCGGCCGCGGGCGGCGCCACCGACCTCGACTCGTGGGCGCAGAACCTCGCGGCCCTGGGCATCCCCCAGCGCGCCCTGGTCGCCTACGGCAGGGCCGAGCTCGTCTCGGCCGTCGAGAACCCCGGCTGCAACCTCCCGTGGACCACCCTCGCGGGGATCGGCGCCACCGAGACCAACCACGGCACGACCGGCGGCAACAGCATCCAGTCCGACGGCACCACGATGACCGAGATCATCGGGTCCGGCTACAGCGAGATGGGCCCCATGCAGTTCCTCCCCAGCACTTGGGAGAACTGGAAGGCCGACGGCGACAAGGACGGGGTCTACAACCCGCACGACATCGACGACGCCGTCACCGCCGCCGCGAACTACCTCTGCCACGGCGGCCGCGACCTGACCACTCCGAGCGGCTGGTACGAGGCCGTGCACAGCTACAACCCGCGCGACGACTACGTGCAGAAGGTATTCGACCGCGCGGACGAGTACGGCAGGAAGAGCACCGTCTGACCAACCCTCGCGGCTGCGAAGTGTGAGGTAGGGGTTCCGTTCGGTGACGATTTCGGGTAAGGATAAGAGATGCCCCTGAAGCAGCTCGCTCCCGGCGAGATGACGGCCGACGACCTCCGAGACTGGTGCTCGGTCCTCAACGACATGACCGCCGCCGACATGCCCGCCGAGCCGCGCTGGCGCACCGACCGCCTCCGCGACTACCTGGTCGGGTCCCTGCCCGACGACACGCGCTACCTGTTCATGGACCGCGACGGCGACGGCGACCTGGTCGGCCACGCGAGCCTGATCCTGTTCGGGGGCGAGCAGGGCGGCACGGGCGTCGTCGAGATGTCCACCCGGCCCTCCGCCCGCGGCAAGGGCGTGGGGACGCGGCTGCTGCGCGCGGTCGCCGAGTGCGCGAAGGCGAACGGCTGCCGGACCCTGTCGGTCGAGGTCATCGCCACGACTCCGGCCGTGGGCTTCTACGACCGCCACGGCTTCACCCGCCTGGAGGTCGAGCAGCGCCATCTCCTGCGGTGGGCCGAGATCGACTGGGAGAAGATCGAGCACGCCGCCGGGCGCCTGGCCGCGGGCTACCGGCTGGAGTACCACGCGGGGGGCGTCCCCGACCGCCTCATGGACTCGTACGCGGACGTCAAGGCGAACCTGCACTCGAACCCGGGGAACGTCGCGTTCGTGCCCGAGTGGCGCGGCTCGGCGTACGCGCCGGCGCTGCGGGACTCCTTCACGGTGCTGGCCGAGCGCGGGATGCGCTCGCACATCGCCGTGGCGATCTCCGAGCCCTACGGGCACGTCGTGGGCCTGACCGAGCTCGTGGTCTCGGCGCAGCGGCCCACGCGCGCCGACCAGTACGACACCGTGGTCGCCCCCGAGCACCGCTCCTACGGGCTGGCGATGTCGATGAAGGCCCGCCTGCTCACCGAGCTGCGCCGGGCCGAACCGCAGCTCATGGACGTCCAGACGTGGACGCTGGACTCCGCCGACGACGTCCGCTGGATCAACGCCGAACTCGGCTTCGTGCACGACGTCGACTGGTACGACTACGAGGCCGACGTCGACAAGCTCCTCGCCCGCATGGCCCGCAAGGCCTGAGCGCCGGTGCACCCGAGCGGACCGGTCCGCGGGCGCCCGACCGGCCCGCCTGGGCCCGCGGTCCGGAAGATCATGGGCCGCAACCGTTTGTGAACGTTCCGTACACTAAGTCGATGCACCCCCGGCACGCGCGCATCGACGACAACACGACCGATCGCCGCGTCATCGTGGTGGGCGACAACGGCCTGACGCTCCGGTTCATCAAGCACCTCATCGAGCGCTACTCCTTCCGCGTCATCGCCGTCTTCCCCGACGGCCCCGGCGGCCAGCGCGAGGAGATCCGCAAGGAGTCCGAGGGCAACCGGAACCTGGTCGTGTTCACCCGGCCGCACGTCACCGCCGAGACCATCCGCGAGGCCGGGCTCACCGACGCGTACGCGGTCGCCCTCATGGACCAGAACGACGTCGGGAACCTGCATCTGGCCCTGGAGATCCGGGAGATGTCGCACTACCTGGGCGACCAGACGCTCCCGCGGCTGGTCATCCGCATGTACAACAACGGGTTGCGCGACAACATCCAGAAGCTCCTGGGCGACGACGACGACGGCGTGTACGTCGAGTCGGACGCCGAGATGGTCGCCGACACGTACGCGCTCGCCGCGCTCCAGAAGCTCCCGCCCGGCGACATCGACATCTGGGACCGCCGGCTCTACCTGACGCGGCGGCGAGACGAGCGGGCCGAGACGCAGTGGCTGGTGGCCAGCGGCAACCGGATCGGCGTCGAGCTCATCGCCGACGACGAGGCCGAGGCGCTGCGGTACCTGTGCCTGGCGCCCGACCGGCGCCAGTCCCGGTTTCGCCCGATGTGGACGAACATGGTGCGCCGGGTGAAGGAGTCGGCGAGCGCGCTGCGGGGCATGCTCAACAAGAGCCTGGTCGTCCTGTCGATCGCGCTGCTGGTGGTCTTCGTGTTCGGCTTCGTGGTCCTGTTGAACGACCACAGCGGCGTGAGCCGTCCCGAGGGCCAGGGCGACGTGTTCTACCTCCTCGCGCTGCTGGCGGGCGGCGGGATCGACCCGGACATGCAGGCCAGCGGCATGCTCAAGACCACGTACGCGGTGATGACCCTGTCGGGCTCGCTGCTGATCCCGTTCGCCACCGGCGCCATCGTCCAAGCGGTGGTCGACCGGCGCTACGCGCTCTCGGAGGGCCGGCGGGTGCGGCGGGTCCGCGAGCACGTGATCGTGATCGGCCTGGGCAACATGGGGACCCGCGTGGTCGAGAAGCTGCGCGAGCGCAAGATCCCGGTGGTCGCGATCGAGCAGAACCGCGACGCGATGGGCATCCAGGCGGCGCGCAAGGCCGGCGCGCAGGTGCTGCTGGGCGACGCCAGCAGCCAGCAGATCCTGGAGGAGGCCGACGTCGCGCACTGCCGGTCCCTGGTCTCGATGGCCAAGCAGGACACGGCGAACCTGGAGGCGGCCCTGTCGGGGCTGCAGTGCAATCCGTCGCTGCGCACGGTCATGCGCATCTACAACCCCGAGTTCGCCACGCTGATCCGCCAGAACCTGAACAAGGCGGCCGCCCCGCAGGAGGCGCCCCCGCACGCGTCCTACAGCGCCCCCGAGGTCGCCTCGGCGAGCTTCGCGCAGCGGCTGACCGACGACAAGGTCCTCGTGACGATCCCGGTGCGCGGGCACATCGCCTACATCGAGGCGTTCGAGATCGGCGAGGGCTCCCGGCTCGACGACACCGGCGCGCACCGGGCCACGAAGATCGGCTCGCACCGGCTCCTGGCCGTCAAGCGCCCCGGCGGCACCATCCGGTGGCAGCCGGACGCGGGCTTCCGCCTCAACGCCGGCGACACGCTCCTGGTGCTGGCGACCCGCAAGGGCCTCAACGACATCCTCGACGACTGCCGCCCCGGCGGGGCCGCCTGGTAGGTCGCGGCGGCGCACTCCGCGAGAGTGTGGTTCCAGCCGGGTGGTCCGGCGCCCCGTGTGACGCTCGCCGTCCCCTGAAAGGCGGCGCAACTTCCCTCCGCCTCGATCGTTGAACGGTCGACACATCTCTCACGAAAGGGGCCGACCGTGGCGGTAGGCGTGCGGAATCCACGAAGGGGCGCGGCCGGACGCACGCGCCGCAAGATCATCCTGGCGGCGACGGCCGGCGCCCTCGCGGTCGGCGCGGCCGCGGTGGTGGTCCCCAGCGCGTTCGCCGAGGACGACCCCGTCGGCACGGCCCTCGGCGAGGCCGCCGAGATCCTGCCGGTGGACGACTCGGTGCTCGGCCTGATCGACGTCGGCGAGGTCGAGGAGCTGGCCGAGTCGCTCACCTACGCCGACGCCGGCAGCGCGTTGGAGATCGCCGGTCCCGACGCGGGATACGTGAAGGTGCACTTCGAGCGGCTGCTGCTGAACGCGGGCGACCACGTCACCGTCTCCAGCCCCGACGGGACCGAGTCCTACACGTACGAGGAGTCGACGGTCGACCAGTGGGCGACGTCGATCACCGGGGACACCGCGATCGTGGAGCTGCACCGCGGCGAGGGGAGCCCGGAGTCGTCCGCGCTGGGCGTCCTGATCGACAAGGCCGCCTACGGGTTCGCCGCCGACGTCGTGGAGGGCCTGGTGGAGGAGAAGACCGACCAGGCCCGGCCCGAGGAGAGCATCTGCGCCGAGGACGAGAAGAAGAGCTCCGCCTGCTACCGGTCCTCCTACCCTGAGGTGGTCGAGCACGCCGAGCCGGTGGCGCGGCTGCTCATCGACGGGACGGTGCTGTGCACGGCGTTCCGGGTGGGCGAGGAGAACCGGCTGCTGACCAACCACCACTGCCTCACCGAGTCGTGGGAGGCCGCGCAGACCGAGGTGTGGTTCGGATACGACTGCGTCGCCTGCGGTTCGGAGCGGACGAACGTGCCGGTGAAGGTCAGCGGCTCGCAGGTCCTGGCGACCTCGAAGCCCCTGGACTACACGCTGTTCACGGTGGAGGACTTCTCGCGGATCGAGCGGTTCGGGTACCTGGAGCTGGCGGACCGGCCGGCGAAGCGCGGCGAGGCGATCTACATCCCGCAGCACCCGTCGGGCCGGCCCACGGAGATCGCGATGGAGTCCTCGGTGGACGGCGGGAACTGCGTGGTCAAGAACGCGGTCTACGACGGCTACGTGACGGGGAGCGACGTCTCGTACTACTGCGACACGGAGTTCGGGTCCTCGGGCTCGCCGGTGCTGTCGAGGGACACGCACGAGGTGCTGGCCTTGCACCACTTCGGAGGCTGCCCCAATTCGGGCGTGAACGCGGGCCTCATCAAGGCCGAGATCGGGCACCTGCTCTAAACCCGCGGATACGCCGAGGGGCCGCCCGGTCCGGCCGGGCGGCCCCTCGGCGTGTCGAGTCGCGCCCCGCCGTCTAGACGGTCCCCTCGGGTTCGTCGGGCGGGGTGAGCTGCTTGCGGACGCGTTCGGCGATGGCCCGACCGGCGGAGGAGTCCGTGCCGAGGGTCGTCTCGATGATCTCGGCCGAGCGGTCGGCGACCTGGATCTTCGCGGCCCGGATCGTGTCCATGAGGGCCTGCGAGACCTCTTCGGGGGTGAAGCGCCGGATCAGCTCGGAGAAGAGCACGTCGACGAGGTTCCCGGTCGAGTCGACCGTGACCTCGACGATCCGGCGCGGGTCCATGACGGTGACCCGCAGCCGCTCCATCTGGTCGCTCATGGCCTGGGTGTCGGCCGCGAGCTGGTCGATCCGGCCCTTCCAGGCCACCAGCCGGTCCCTGGACGCCTCGGGATCGGGGATGCCGCCGATGGACATGGAACGCTCCTCAACTCGCCGGACGGCACAGGGGGTCATGCGCCGCACACGAGCCGAGAGTCTATCGGGTCGGCGCCAGTCGCGGGGGCCCCTAGCGGGCCTGGAGCTCGGCGACGATGGTCGAGTAGTGGGACCGGATGCGGTCGTCGGTCGGGTCGTCCTCGGGCGTCCAGTGGACCGACATCCGCTCGTACAGCGTGTTGCGCTGCGCCGGAATGCGCTCGGCGGTGCGGATGAGTTCGATGAGCTCCGACAGGCGCGAGCGGTGGCGGGCGCCGGCCGAGGAGATCACGTTCTCCTCCAGCATGATCGAGCCCAGGTCGTCCACGCCCAGGTGCATGCTGACCTGGCCCGAGGCCTTCCCCGTCGTCAGCCACGAGGACTGGAGGTGCCTCACGTTGTGGAAGAACAGGCGCGCGGTCGCCAAGAGCCGCAGGTACTCCAGCGTGGTCGCCTGCGTCCGCCCCTTGAGGTGGTTGTTCTCCGGCTGGTAGGTCCACGGGATGAACGAGCGGAACCCGCCCGTGCGGTCCTGCACGTCGCGGATCATCCGCAGGTGCTCGATGCGCTCGGCCGCGGTCTCGCCGGTGCCCATCATCATGGTCGCCGTCGACTCCAGGCCCTGCAGGTGCGCGGCCTCCATGATCTCCAGCCAGCGCTCGCCCGACTCCTTGAGCGGCGCGAGCGCGGTGCGCGGGCGCGCCGGGAGCATCTCGGCGCCCGCCCCGGCGATCGAGTCGAGCCCGGCGGCCTTGATGCGCCGGATCGACTCGTCGATCGAGGTGCCCGAGACCTTCGACATGTGCGCGATCTCCGACGGGCCGATCGAGTGGATCACCAGGTCGGGGTATTCGCGCTTGACCGAGGAGAACAGCTCCTCGTAGTACTCGACGCCGAAGTCGGGGTGGTGGCCGCCCTGGAGCATGACCTGCGTGGCGCCCAGGCCCACGGCCTCGCCGCAGCGGCGCAGGACCTCCTCCATCGGGTGGGCCCAGCCCTCGTCGTGCTTGGGGGCGCGGTAGAAGGCGCAGAACTTGCACGCGGTGACGCACACGTTCGTGTAGTTGATGTTGCGGTCGATGATGTAGGTGACGATGTTGTCCCCGATGACGCGCCTGCGGGCCGCGTCGGCGGCCTCGGCGAGGGGGTGGAAGGGCGCTTCGGTGTAGAGCAGCAGGGCTTCCTCGGCGCTGATGGCGCCGCCGTCGGCGGCGCGGGCGAGGACGTCGTCAATCTCGGCCATGCACGAAGCGTATCGCCGCAGCGGCGCCGGGGACAGTGCGCCTGAGCGGATTGACTCGTGGGTCTCGGTCGCACCGGCCCGTGGGCGGGCCTCAGACGGTGTAGAGCTCGGTGTGGATCTCGCGGGCGCCGGCCTCTTCGAGGACCTCCTTGACGCCCAGGACCATCTCGTAGGGCCCGCACAGGAACCACTCGTCGATCTCGCCGGCGGCGACGGCCGAGCCGAGGAAGTCGCCGAGGCGTTCGGGCGTGAGGCGGCCGGTGAGCAGCGGGGTGGCGCCTTCGGTGCGGGTGCGGATGTGGTGCAGGCGCAGGCGGTCGCCGTGGACGCGCGCGAGTTCGCGCAGCTCCTCGGCGAACATGGTGCTCGTCTCGGTCCGGTTGGAGTACAGGAGGGTGACGCGGGCGCCGGCCTCGAGCGCGGCGGTGCTGATCGCGATGATCGGGGTGATGCCCGACCCGGCGACGACCGACCCGTAGTGGCGGTCGGGGCGGATCTCGGTCCAGAAGTGGCCCAGAGGCGGCAGCACTTCGAGGACGTCCCCGGTCTGCAGTCGCCGGTTCGCGTACCCCGAGAAGTTGCCCTTGGGGATCGAGCGGATGCCCAGGCGCAGGGTGCCGTGCTCGGCGAGTTCGCGCGGGGTGGAGGCGAGGGAGTAGGAGCGGCGCACTTCGGAGCCGTCGGGTTCGACGCGCTGGAAGGTGAGGTGCTGGCCGGGCTTGAAGTCGAAGGCCTCGCGGAGGTGCTCGGGCACGGCGAGCGTCACCTCGACGGCGTCCTCGGTGAGGGCGCGCACGCGGCTGACGGTGAGCTTGTGCCAGGAGGGCCGGGGCCTCCGCTTCTTCAGCTCGACGGCCACAGCGGGTTCCCTTTCTTCGCGGGTGTTCGGGGAGTTCGGATCCGGGCGCCGGGCCCGGCGGCGAAGAACTCCGGCCCGCCTTCGGGCAGCGCCGCGATGCGGCTCGCCGGGTCGGGGCCCATACCGGTGTAACGGGCCGCTCGGGAGGCGAATTCCCGCAGTCCGGCGAGGTGTCGCTCACTGAGGCCGAACTGGAGCCGGTCGAAGTACTCGGCGAGCGCGGCGGGCTCGAAGGGCTCCCAGCGGGCGGCGGAGGCGACGACCTCGTCGATCTCCTCGCGGCTGCGGCGCACCGATTCGGTGAAGGCGAGGTGGACGTCCTTGACGATGCCGGGGCTGGCCTCGGCGTAGTCGCGGCGGACGGCCCAGACGGCGAAGACCATCGGCAGGCCGGTCCAGTCGCGCCATTCGGCGGCGAGGTCGAGCACGTGGTGGCCCTGGGGGTCGTGGTGGACGCGCAGGGCCTCGTCGCCGATGAGGACGGCGGCGTCGGCGCCGCGGCCGTCGAAGGAGCCCTCGAGCGCGGAGGCGAGGTCGGGCGATGTGACGGTGTAGGAGGGCTTGCGGCCGTAGCGGTCTTCGAGGAGCATCCGTCCGAGGAGGACGCCGGTGCGCGAGTGGGAGGCGAGCGCGACGCGCGGGGCGGCCGGGAGTTCGACGAGGGGGACCCGGGAGACGAGGTTGACGCTCAGGACCGGGCCGTCGGCGGCCACCGCGGGGTCGGGGATGAGCACGAGGTCGTCGGCGTGGCGGAGGTATTCGACGAGGGTGATCGGGCCGATGTCGAGGTCGCCGTCGACCAGGAGGCGGCTGAGCTCGTCGGGCGCGGCGCGGTGGAGGTCGAGCTCGAGCAGCGCGCCGGTGCGGGCGAGTCCCCAGTAGATGGGCATGCAGTTGAGGAACGCGATGTGGCCGACCCTGGGACGCCTGGCGATGTTCACAGCTTCGACCGTAGCCTGTCGCGCGGCAAGGGGACCGGTGAGCGGGGGCGGCGTCGCCGACATCACCGGGACGCGGCGCGGACCGGGGAAACGCGAACGGAGGGTCCCGGCAAATCGGACATCCGGGATCCCCCCGATGCAACGATATTCGGCCCCTGCGACATCGCCTCGGGGCGAATGACGCTCAGCCTCGGGGCGAATGATGCTCAGGCTTGGGACGAACGGTGCTGATGCGCCTGCGGGGGCGGTGCCGTGCCGTCCCCCGGCACGGCACCGCCGCCGCTCCGGCCCGGCACCCGGCATCCCGCTGCTGCCGAGCGGTCGTCGGCTGCCTAGTGGTCGTCGATGTCGCCGATCTCGCCGCCGGCGCCGATGCGGGCGTCGTCGGTCACTAGCGCGACGAGCCGGTCGAGGACCTCCTCGTCGTCGGCTTCGATGACGATCGCATCGCCCGGGCGCACGTCCAAGGTCAGCACCTGCAGGATCGACTTGGCGTCGTGCGCGCCGCCGCCGGGCTTCGCGATCGCGACCTCGCCATCGGCCTCGGCGGCGGTCTCGACGAAGACCGTCGCGGGCCTGGCCTGGATCCCGACCTCCGTGGTCACTGTCACACGGCGTTCGGCCATGCTCCTCACCCTCCCCGTTCGCGCGGGGCACGGGCCTCGGACCGGCCCGGCCCCCGCGCCGTCAGCGGGCCGCCTCGGCGTCCCGTCAGCACCAGGATGGACCGCCGCAAGGGACGGTGTAAGACTTTTCGTGCTATTGCAGCGGGAAGCGGTACACAACGGGACCGGACGGCAGCGGATCGGGGTGTGTTCGGGACCCCGATGCCATTGAGCCCGCGGTCACTCCCCGGTCTCGGCCTCGGGCTTGGCGCCGTAGACCGTCGGGCGCGGGAGCGGGATGTGCTCGGGCAGCTCGGAGCGTTCGAGGTGGTTCTTGACGTGCGCGCGGCCGGGCGCGAACCCGTCCCCGTCCACGGGCGGCCACGCCGACGGCGGCAGCTGGTGCGACCCGGTCCGCTTCGTCGACGGCTCCTCGAACAGGCTGATGTCCGGGGCGTTGACGATCTTCTTGCGCGACGCCTCGATCTCGGACTTCGGGCCCTCCTCCGGGTGGTCCTCCGTGTCGCCGTCGTCGATGGTGGGCTTCGCGGGCTCGATCGCGTCGAACTCCTCGATCGGGGCCGCGTCCGAGAACGGGCTGTCGTTCACGCGCGGGAACGGCGGGCCGGGCTCGGGGTGCGGCACCGGCTCGGGCTGCGGCAGCGGGTCGGGGGCCGGCTGCGGCGACGGCGGGCGCGGCTCCGGATTCGGGACGGGCTCGGGCTGCGGGGTCGGACGCGGCGGCGTCGGCGTCGGCGTCGGCTGGGGCGGCGTGGGCTGCGGGTCCGGCACCGGCTCGGGCTGCGGCGGCGTGGGCTCGTCGAAAACGGACGGCTCGGACGCGCGCTCGTGCACCGTCGCCCCCGACTCGAGCGAGTGGTCGGCCGCGTCGAACACGGAGTCGTTCGCATTGGCGCCCAAGGCAATCACCGGTTCGGGCACGGACACGCCGGCGGCGTCGGCGAGCTCGGTCGCGGCCTCGACCGCCTCGACCAGGTCGGCGCCGGGGCTCGGGGCCTCCATGACCGCGGCGGCGGCGAGCGCCTCGTCGAGCTCGGGCTCGACCACGGAGTCCGCGGTCTCGCCGTCCTCGGCGAGGCCGGGAGCCGAAGGCGGGGCGGGCGGCAGGGACTCGCCGGGCACGTCGTCGCCCAGTCCGGCCAGCGAGGTCTCGTCCTCGGCGGAGAGCTCGACGTCGCCGTCGTCCTCCTGCGGGTCGGGCAGGTCGTCCCACATGGGGCCGTCGTCGTCGTCCTCGACCACTTCGGCCGGGGTCGGCCGCTCGGAGCCGGACGGCACCGGCGCGGGAGGCTCGGCGGGCGGCGCGTCGAAGCGGGGCGCCGACTCGGCGAACGGCGAGGGCGTGGACAACGCGGGCTCGGGCGAGGGCGTCGCGTACGCCGCACCCGGCGTGCTGTCGGCCGGCGGCATGCTGAAACCGGAGGCTGCGGCGGGCGGCTGGGCCGGCCCGGGGTCGGCGAACGGCGCGGCCGCGGCGACCGCCGGGGTGCGCCGCAGGATCTGCGTCCCGTCCGGGGACGCCTGGTCGGGGCCGGGCGCGGCGAACGCGGCGGAGTCGGTCGAGGGCAGGCTGAAACCGCCCGCGGGCGGGGCCGCGAACGGCACACCGGTCACCGGGGCGGCGATCGGCGGCTCCCCGAACGCCGAGGCCGACGCCTCGGCCTGGTACGGCACCGGCGGCACCGTGAACTGGCCCTCCGGCGAGGGCGCGTACTGGCCCTGCGGGACGGGCGGCGAGACCGGCGGCATCGCGGGCTGCGGCGCGGCGACCGGCGGCAGCGACTGGGAGGACTGGTACGGCTGCGGCGGCTGGTAGGGCGGCCCGGCCTGGTAGGACTGCGGCGGCTGCTGGAACTGCGGCGCCGACGGGTACGGCTGCGGGACCTGGGCCGCGCCGGAGGCGGGCCCGTGCGGCGGGTACGGCGGCACCTGCGCCGAACCGGACGCGGGCGGCATGGGAGCGCCGTAGCCGGGGGCCTGGCCCTGGGGCGGCATGCCCGGGGGCGCCCAGCCCTGCGGGGCGGCGTGGTGGGGCGCCGGAGGCGAACCGGGCTGCCCGTACTGCGGCACCGCGGCCTGGCCCTGGCCCGCGCCGTAGCCTTCCGGGGCCGCGGACGGCTGGTAGGCGCCGGGCGGCGCGTAGGTCGGCTCGGGGGGCTGTCCGGGCGGCGCGTAGGTCGGCACCTGAGCGGCGCCGTACGCGGCGGGCGCGCCGTAGTTGGCGGACTGGGACGGCGGCGGGTACTGCGGTTCGGCCGGGAAGCCGCCGAACGGGGGCGGCAGGGGCGCCCCGCACTGGGGGCAGCGCCGCTGCCCGGATGTCAGTCGCTTGCCACAGGAGCTACAGCTGTTCGCGTCCACGCGGGCCTCCTCGGGGCTGGAGCGTCGTCAATCGGGCAACTCATCACCATCGTGCCATCAACCGGTGGCGTCCCGTGCGCGCCTTCCCACTACCGGGCAGTACCCTCACGCTTCCGATTCACGCGTGAGGGTCGCCGATTCGGCGCTGTCGGCGCTGGGTGTCGGGCTTTCGCCGCCGTCGTCGGTGGGCGTGTCCTCGCCGTCGGTCGGCGAGGGCGTGGAGGAGGGCGTCTCCGTAGGCGACGGCTCCTCGCTGGGCGTGGGCGAGGGGCTCGGCGACGGCGAGCCCGTCTCGCTCGGCGTCGGCTCGGGGTCGGTCGTGCCGGGGTCGGACGGCGACTGGGTCGGGTTCTCGGCGTCGGGGTCGGTCTGGACCGCGTCGACCACGCGATGCGCGCCCGCGAAGTTCTCGAACCAGATCGAGCTGATCTTCACGACGTCGCCCGTGCGGGGCGCCTGGATCATCTTGCCGTCGCCCAGGTACATGCCGGTGTGGTAGACCGACTGCCAGCTGCCCGGATCGTCCCACCAGTACAGGAGGTCACCCGGCAGGAGCTTCTCGGTGTCGACCGGCTTGTCGCGGGTCGCGTTGTACTGGTCGGCGGCCACGCGCGGCAGGCTCACGCCCGCATACGCGTACGCGGACTGGACGAGCCCGGAGCAGTCGAAGGAGTCGGGGCCCTCGGCGCCCCACACGTACGGGTCGCCGAGCTGGGCCAGCGCGTACTCGACGGCCTTCTTGGCCTCGGGCGCGGCGTCCCAGCCGTCGACCTCGGAGGAGAAGTCGCCGGAGTACTCGGCGGCGGCGGCCTCGCGCTCGCGCTCGAGCTGCTCGAGCTCCTCGCGGTTCTCCTCGACGAGCTCGTTGAGCTCGGTCTGGGCGCGGTCGAACTCGGCGTCGAGGGTGATGTAGCGGCCCTCGGCGCGGTCGGCGGAGAGGGACGCGGCGTCGAGGGCGGCGCGGGCGACCGCTTCGGCGGTCTCGGCGTCGTCGAAGTCGGCGCTGAGGCTCGGCAGGTCCCATTCGCCGCCGAGCGGGGTGAGGCCCGAGAGGTCGGGCAGGTCGGCTTCGGGGACGCCGGAGAGTTCGGTGTAGGCCTCGCCCGCGGCGTAGTCGAGGGCGGCCTGGGCGGTCTCGAGGTCGGCGGCGGTCTCGGTCCAGGCGGTCTGGGCGCCGGCGAGGCGGTCCTCGCGGGCGAGCCATTCGCTCTCGGCGGCGGTGGTCTCCTCGGCGATCTGCGCGAGGTCGATCTGCGCGGCGGTGATCTGGTCGCCGAGGGGGCCGTCGGCGGTCTCGGGGTTCGTGACCGGGGTGTCGTCGGTCGCGCCTCCGGCCGGGCGTTCGCCGTCGTCGGGGACGGTGACCCCAGGCTCCGCCTGGGCGGGGAGCGCACCCCCGCTCTGCCCTACAACGACCATGACCGCGGCCGCGGAGGCGGCGGCGATCACGCGGGCACCGAACCGTGAAACGCGCATGTGAGGTGTCCTTCTGTGGGGGAAGCCACGGATATGGTACCGAAGACACGCAACTCTCGCGTCCGCGGTTGCCCGCGGCCGGACTTCCATGGCGCGCACCACGTCCTGCGGGGCCTTGCGCGCGCGTTCGCGTCGGGGAGGACCCGGGGGTGTCCGATTCGCCGGGACGCTCCGCCCGCGTTCACGGCCTCACATACCGCATCGAGCGATCCGACCGCCCGGCCCCGGCGGGGTTACCCTGGGCGAGACCGCACAACGTTGGGAGCGCCATGGACGACAACGCCGAGTTCAAGGCCGGCATCGAGGAGAAGCTCGCGGCCGGCGAGCGGCTGAGCTTCGAGGACGGCGTGGGCCTGTACGAGGTCGACGACCTCGCCTGGCTCGGCCGGCTCGCGCACGGGGTCCGCACCGCCAAGAACGGCGACCGGACGATGTTCAACGTCAACCGGCACCTCAACCTCACCAACGTCTGCTCGGCCTCGTGCGCCTACTGCTCGTTCCAGCGCAAGCCCGGCGAGGCCGACGCGTACACGATGCGCGTCGAGCAGGCCGTGGCCCTCGCCGAGCAGATGACGGGCGACCTCCCCACCGAGCTCCACATCGTCAACGGCCTCCACCCGACGCTCCCGTGGCGCTACTACCCGCGGGTCCTCAAGGCGCTCAAGGAGACCCTCCCCACGGTCAACCTGAAGGCCTTCACCGCCACCGAGGTCCAGTGGTTCGAGAAGATCTCCGGCCTGGGCGCCAGCGAGATCCTCGACGAGCTCATCGAGGCGGGCCTCGAATCGCTCACCGGCGGCGGCGCGGAGATCTTCGACTGGGAGGTCCGCCAGCACATCGTCGACCACGCCTGCCACTGGGAGGACTGGTCGCGCATCCACCGGCTCGCCCACGAGAAGGGCCTGAAGACCCCGGCCACGATGCTGTACGGCCACATCGAGGAGCCGCGCCACCGCGTCGACCACGTGCTGCGCCTGCGCGAACTCCAGGACGAGACCGGCGGGTTCGCCGTGTTCATCCCCCTGCGCTACCAGCACGACTTCCACGACTCCAAAGACGGCAAGATCCGCAACAAGCTCCAGGCGCGCACCACGATGGCGAGCCCGGCCGAGTCGCTCAAGGTCTTCGCGGTCTCGCGCCTCCTGCTCGACAACTTCGACCACGTCAAGTGCTTCTGGGTCATGCACGGCCTCGACGTCGCGCAGCTGTCGCTCTCGTTCGGCGCCGACGACCTCGACGGCTCGGTGGTCGAGTACAAGATCACGCACGACGCCGACGAGTACGGCACCCCCGACAAGATGACCCGCGAGGACCTCCTCGAACTCATCCGCGACGCCGGCTTCCAGCCCGTGGAGCGCAACACCCGCTACGAGGTCGTGCGCGAATACGAACGGCCGCAGACGATCGGGGAGCGCCGGGCGGAGCCGCAGTCGGTGAAGTTCTAGTGCCCGGGGACAAGGCCCGAGACGAGGCCCTGGACCGGCCCGCGGGGAGCCCGAAGGCGGAGTCCCTGGGGCAGCTCATGGGCACCGCGCTCGCGTACTTCGTGATGGGCGCGGGCGTGCTCGTCGTCATCGACCTCGTGTTCGTGCTCCCGACCGGCCGGTCCTTCGGCCAGACCTCGGGCTGGATCGCGGCGCTGCCGACGGTCTGGGCGTTCACCGAGCAGTTCCGCCGCTACGCGGGCGCGGCCCGCTGGGGCCTCATGCTCATCGGGGTGCTGCTCGGGCTCGGCGCCGGCCTCGCGGTCGCGCTCATCGCGCCGCCGGCCTGGCCGCCCATGCTGTCGGGGGGCCTCGGCGGCCTGGCGGCCGTCCTCGTCTACGGCCCCTTGTGGTACACCGGCATCAGATCCTTCGGAGAGGAGCGGCGCGCATGAACCCGGTCGCCAAGTACTTCCTGGCCCGCACGGGCCTGTTCGCCGCGATCGCGGTGCCCCTGGCGTTCGTCCTCAACCTGTGGGCGGCGCTCGCGGTCGGCCTGCTCGGCTCGATGGTGCTCGGCTTCGCGCTGCTGCGGGGCCAGCGCGAGGCGATGATCGACCACATCGACGCGGGCGTCAAACGCCGCAAGGAGGAGAAGGAGCGCCTGCGGGCCGAGCTCGCGGGCGAGGACGCCTGACCTCAGGGCCGGGCTCGACCGCTCAGCCGGCGTCCCTCATCAGCTCGGTGCAGATCTGGAGCGTCTCCGCGGCGCCGGCCTCGAGGGCCTTGCCGTAGTGCTTGAGCCAGGACCGGACCCCGTCGGGGGTGCCGGTGGACCAGGCGCGCTGCGCGCCGACGTACTCGGGCTGGCGCTCGAGGTGCCCGGCGTCGACGGTGATGAGCAGGTTCGGGTCGAGTCCCTTGCTGGCCAGGGCGAGCCGGGACGCGGCGCGCGCGACCACGTTGTTCGCCACCGGGAACGGGCGCACCGCGAGGAGTTCGCCGTGGACGACGGCGGCGGCCATCGCGGCGGGGATCTCCTTGGTGGGGTTGGCGACCAGCGCGCACAGCGCGTTGATGCGGGCCGAACCGGACTTGTCGACCTCGATGCGGCCGGGCTCGAAATCGGTGCCGGCGTCGGGGAAGTCGCGCGTGGCGAGCAGGTGGAGCTTCGCGAGCACGAACCGCGGCGAGACCGGCCACACGTCCGAGAGCGCCGGCAGGGTCTCCTCGATGCGCAGGACCCCGCTGACGATGGGGTCGTCGAAATCGCCGGCGCGCAGCCGTTCGACGTCGCAGTCGTAGCCTTCCAGTGCCAGCGTCGCCGAGGCGCTGTGCAGGGCCACTTCCGAGGCGACGAGTTCGTCGCCGCCGCGGAGGGCCTCGTGCCAGAGCATCCGGTCGACGGTCGTTCTGGCGTTCTCAAGGGCGTCGGCAACCTCGGAGAGTTCGAGGAGAGGCGCGAGAGGATCCACGGGCGGAACCTTACCTTTTGCGTGGGCGACTGATACGGCGCACCGGGCGGTCTAGAGGGCAGTCACACGATGGTAGCGAAGTTCACGGTCGTGCACCGGTCCGACGATACCTCCCGAATCGGCGTTCCCGGGTCCCCGAGACGATGGAATCCGAAAGGGGGCGAACCGCCCGCGCGCCGTCCGCCGCCCGTCCGCGGGCCGCTCGGCGAAGGCACTTCCCAGATGCCGGTGCGTCGGCGGGTGAACGTTCTGTGTCGTCCCGTTCGCGCTAGTGTTGCCGGACATAGACCCGCCTCACAGTCGCGCATCGGCGCGTAGATCTGTAAGGAGCGAATACCCGTGGCAGAAACCCCGCAAGAGACGCTTGCCAATCTCCTGTCGGAGGACCGGACCTTCCCCCCCTCCCCCGAGTTCTCGAAGACGGCGAACGTCACCGCGGCCGCCTACGAGGAGGCCGCCGCCGACCGGCTCGGCTTCTGGGAGCAGCAGGCCCGCAGGCTCGACTGGTCGAAGGACTGGGACCGGGTCCTGGACTGGGACGACCCGCCGTTCGCCAAGTGGTTCACCGGGGGCGAGCTCAACGTCGCCGCCAACTGCCTCGACCGCCATGTCGAGGCCGGCCTGGGCGACCGGGTCGCGATCCACTTCGAGGGCGAGCCCGGCGACACCCGGGCCGTCACGTACGCGGCGCTCCTCGACGAGGTCAAGCGCGCCGCGAACACGCTCACGGACCTGGGCGTGGAGGCGGGCGACCGGGTCGTCATCTACATGCCGATGATCCCCGAGGCCGCGGTCGCGATGCTGGCGTGCGCGCGCATCGGCGCGCCCCACTCGGTGGTCTTCGGCGGCTTCAGCGCCACCGCCCTGTCGAGCCGCATCGACGACGCGGGCGCGAAGCTCGTGGTCTGCGCCGACGGCGGCTTCCGCAAGGGCAAGGCGTTCGCGCTCAAGCCCATGGTGGACGAGGCCGTGGAGCAGTGCCCCACCGTCGAGAAGGTCCTCGTCGTGACCCGCACGGGCCAGGACGTCGACTGGAACGACCGCGACGTCAAGTGGGAGGACACGGTCGCGACCGCCTCCAACGAGCACGTCGCGCAGGCCTTCGACGCCGAGCACCCCCTGTTCATCCTGTACACCTCGGGGACCACGGGCAAGCCCAAGGGCATCCTGCACACCTCCGGCGGCTACCTCACGCAGGCCTCGTACACGCACCACGCGGTGTTCGACCTCAAGCCCGAGTCCGACGTGTACTGGTGCACGGCCGACATCGGCTGGGTCACCGGCCACTCGTACATCGTCTACGGCCCCTTGTCGAACGGCGCCACGCAGGTCATGTACGAGGGCACCCCGGACACCCCGCACACCGGGCGGCTGTGGGAGATCGTCCAGAAGTACGGCGTGACCATCCTCTACACCGCGCCGACGGCGATCCGCACGTTCATGAAGTGGGGCGACGACATCCCGGCCCGCTACGATCTGACGAGCCTGCGGGTCCTCGGGTCGGTCGGCGAGCCCATCAACCCCGAGGCGTGGATGTGGTACCGCGAGCACATCGGCGGCGGCAACGTCCCGATCGTGGACACGTGGTGGCAGACCGAGACCGGCGCGATCATGGTCTCCCCGCTCCCCGGCGTCACCGCGACCAAGCCCGGCTCGGCCCAGCGCCCGCTCCCGGGGATCTCGGTCGACGTCGTGGACGAGCAGGGCGCCTCAGTGCCCGACGGCGGCGGCGGGTTCCTGGTCATCCGGGAGCCGTGGCCGTCCATGCTGCGCACCATCTGGGGCGACGACCAGCGGTTCCTCGACACCTACTGGGCGCACTTCGACGGCATGTACTTCGCCGGCGACGGCGCGAAGAAGGACGGCGACGGCGACCTCTGGCTGCTCGGCCGGGTCGACGACATCATGCTGGTGAGCGGGCACAACATCTCGACCACCGAGGTGGAGAGCGCGCTGGTCAGCCACGCCACGGTCGCGGAGGCCGCCGTCGTGGGCGCCTCCGACCCCGTGACCGGGCAGGGCATCGTCGCGTTCGTGATCCTGCGCGGCGTCTCGGAGTCGAGCCCCGAGCACCTCGCGGAACTGCGGGGCCACGTGTCGAAGACCTTGGGGCCCATCGCGAAGCCGCGACAGGTCATCGTCGTGGCCGAGCTGCCGAAGACCCGCTCGGGCAAGATCATGCGCCGGCTCCTGCGCGACATCGCCGAGGACCGCGAGATCGGCGACGTCACCACGCTCGCCGACAACACGGTCATGAGCCGCATCAAGACCGGCCTGCAGGGCGGCAAGGAGGACTAGGGGCTCATCGCCGTTAGCGTTTCGTGACGAGGTCGGGGTCGGTCCAGCCGGTCCCGACCTCGTACGCTTTGCTGCGTGACCCGCAAGACCTTCGCCGACAGCGCCGCCCACAAGCCCGGCCCGTGGACCCACCGGCACATCGATGCCAACGGCTCGCGCTTCCACGTGGTCGAGTCCGGTGAGGGCCCGCTCATCCTGCTGCTGCACGGCTTCCCGGAGTTCTGGTGGGCCTGGCGCCACCAGATCCCGGCCCTCGCCGACGCCGGCTTCCGCGTCGTCGCCGTGGACCTGCGCGGCTACGGCGCCTCCGACAAGCCCCCGAACGGGTACGACGCGTACACGATGGCCGCCGACGTGGTCGGGCTCGTCCGGGCCCTGGGCGAGCGGGAGGCCACGGTGGTCGGCCACGACCTCGGCGGCATCCTCGGCTTCGCCGCCGCCGCGTTCCACCCGCGCCAGTTCAAGTCCCTCATCGTGCTCGGCGCCGCCCACCCGCTGCGCCAGCGGGCCGCGCTCGCCGTGGACCCGAAGGGCCAGCTGGCGGCCTCGCGGCACCTGTTCGCGTTCCAGATGCCCCGCTACGAGCACAAGCTGACCGCCTGGGACGCGCGCAAGGTCGCCGACCTCATGTACGCGTGGTCGGGGCCGGGCTGGCGCGGCACCCGCGACTTCCAGGAGTACGTGCGGGCCTGCCGCGACGTCATCCAGATCCCGCAGGCGGCGTTCTGCGCGCTGGAGGCGTTCCGGTGGCCGTTCCGCACCGCGATGGGCCTGGCCGGGCGGCGGTTCGTGAAGCTCCTGCAGCGCCCGACGCCGGTGCCCACGCTGCAGCTGCACGGCGCGCTGGACCGGTGCGTGCTGCCGCGGACCGCGCAGGGGTCGGGCCGGTACGTGCACGGGCGCTACGAGTGGAAGCTCCTGGACGGGGTCGGGCACTTCCCGCAGCAGGAGGCGCCCGAGACCGTGACGAAGGAGATCATCCGCTGGGCCGCGTGAGGCGCATGATTCACCCCTCCTGAACTAGCCGTGCGGCTAGTTATACGGCAGGATGGTTGCGGCAAGCACGACACCTGAATGAAGGCGGCTCCATGTCCGAGGCAAGTTTCGCCCTGCGCGGCGCGACGATCGTCCCCATCACCGCTGCTCCGATCGAGCAGGGCACCATCCTGGTCGAGGACGGCCGCATCAGCGCCGTCGGCGGCGCCGACCTCCCCGTGCCCGAAGGGGTCGAGATCCGCGACGCCCGCGGCAAGTGGATCGTGCCCGGCCTCGTCGACGCGCACACCCACCTGGGCGTCCACGAGACCGGCGAGGGCTGGGCGGGCGACGACACGAACGAGGTGACCGAGCCGAACACGGCCCACGTGCGGGCCCTGGACGGCATCAACCCGGCCGAGCCCGGTTTCGCCGACGCCCTCAGGGGCGGCGTGCTCACCGCGTGCGTGAACCCCGGTTCGGGCAACGTGATCGGCGGCGAGTGCGTCGTGGTGAAGACCGCGGGCCATCGCCGCGTCGACGACCTCGTGGTCCGCTCCCCCGCCGGGATCAAGTCGGCGCTGGGCGAGAACCCCAAGCGCGTGTACGGCGACAAGGGGCAGACCCCCAAGACCCGCCTGGGCACCGCGGGCGTGCTGCGGTCGGCGTTCATCGCGGCCGAGAAGCACCGGGACGCCGAGAACCCCGACCGGGACCTCAAACTGGAGAACCTGGTGAAGGTGCTGAACCGGGAGATCCCGTGGCGCCAGCACTGCCACCGGGCCGACGACATCGCGACCGCGATCCGCGTCGCCGACGAGTTCGGGTACGACCTGGTCCTCGACCACGGCACCGAGGCGCACCTGCTCGCGGACGTGATCGCCGAGAAGGGCATCCCGGTCCTGTTCGGGCCCTTGTTGACCGTGCGGGCGAAGGTGGAGACGGCGAAGCGGTTCCCCGAGAACGCGGTGAAGATGGCCGAGGCCGGCGTGAAGCTGGTGATCATGACCGACCACCCGGTGGTGCCGATCCAGTACCTGATCGTGCAGGTCATGGAGTGCGTGAAGGCGGGCCTGGACCGCGAGACGGCGCTGCGGTCGGTGACGATCAACCCCGCCGAGGTCCTGGGCGTGGCCGACCGGGTCGGTTCGCTGGAGGCGGGCAAGGACGCGGACTTCTGCGTGTGGTCGGGCGACCCGCTCGACTACTACTCGCAAGTGGAGCAGGCCTACATCGAGGGTGCGCGGGTCGCATAGGCGAAGGCCCGGGGCGGCGGTGCTGTGGAGGCTGGGCCGCCGCCCCGGGAGCGTGAGGAGGGGCCGGGAAGCGATGCTTCCCGGCCCCTTTTCGCGTGCGTCGGCCCTATGCGGCCCGGCGGACGTCGGCCCGCTTCGGCAGCGAGTCCACCCGCAGGTCGCGGGCGATGAGGCTGCGGCGGGCGGCCCCGGCGGCGCCGGAGATCCGCTCGAAGAGCGTGGGACGGTGCGGGACGACCGGAGCGTCGGGCAGTGCCGACAGTGCTTCGGACTTCACGAGGTTCATGGCCAAGAGCGCGTATGCGTCCATCGGTGTTTCCTTCCGGGCGGTGATGCGATGAGCGTGCCGCGCCGGTGCGGCGGTGAGGCCCTTCCCGCGGAACGGGCAGTTTCGGGGGCCTCGGGAACTACTCTGACCGGGCCGTGTCACCGGCTCATTACGTCGCAGGAAACCCTCGGACAAGCCTGATGAACACCAGAGTGCCGATGATGCCCCAGGTCACAGTGGCGAAGGGCACGTTGGGGTTCGGAGGATCGGCAGCACCGTCTGCATCGGCCGCGATCTGGCGGTTCACTCGGTTCGCGCGAGGTCCGTCCACCCCACGCCCGCGGGCTGTACCGAGGGGTGGATGCCCTTCGCCGATCACCTGTGCGCCTTAGGTGTCGATGTCAGGGCCACAGGTCGAGCCCGACCCTCGCAGCGAGGACGCGGCCGGCGACCTGTTCAGGCGATGCGCTTCTCGACGCCCCTCCGCCAGGCCTGCTCGATCTGGTGGCCGCCGCCAGCGCTTCGACAGGGTCGCGTCGATCGTCTCGGTCCATGGAGATCGGCATCAGCGGGATCCGGCCGTTCCCTTCCGATGTTCCGACGCACGGACGTCAGCGGCGCGGAGTCGGGATTCGACGAGCGGCGTTCGCCGACAGTGGTTCCGTCATGAATGTCGGGCGTGGCGTCATCGGGGTTCGCGACCGCCGGTGGTGAAACCGGTGCGCTTGTGGGTGCCGTCGCACCAGGGTTTGATCGCCGAGGCTCCGCAGCGGCAGAGTGCGACGGATCGTCGCGGCTGGTCGATCGGTGTGCCGTCCTCGGCGATGAAGCTCGCCGGGCCGCGGATGATGAGTGGTCCGTCCGGGCAGGCGGTGACGGTCACGAGGTCGTCGTCTCGCATGAGTTGCCTCCTGTAGGTGCGGAGCCCGTTCCCTCGTCGGGGCGGGGTCCTCTGGCCTGAGCCGGTGCGGGTGTCGGACCGCTCAAGCTTCAAGCCCGGATCGTTTCGCGCGAAGTCGGCCGGAGCGAAGTGCGACCCTCCTGCCAGGCGTGGAGAAGGCGGTCGCCCACCCATCCGTCCATTCGCAGGCCGGCGACGGCTCCGAAGAGGATGTCCTCCAGCAGGGCCGGCTCGTCCTGGGCGAGGGCGCCGGCGAGGTCGCGGCCGGCGATCTGCTCGTGGACGGCGTCCGCTTCGACGTGCTCGTCGAAATAGGCGGTGACATCGACGCCGAAGCCCAGCCGCCGGAACCCGTCGCCGTAGAGCCGGTTCGGGAGCGAAGAGGTCATCTCGAGTGCCGCCAGATGCCCGACAGTCGCTCCCAGCAGTCGCCGGTTGAGGCCGAACATCGACATCAGGTTCTGCGAGGCCAGCGTGATGGCGGGGACATCGTCGACGTAGGCGCCGTAGCGGTCGTCGAGCTCGGCGCCGCGCATGGTCCGCGCGAAGATCGCCGCATGCATCCGCTCGGAATCGCCGCCGCCGTACTCGTCCGATTGGATCTCGATCAGCGCGGCCTTCGATCTGCCGGTCAGTCGCGGGATCGCCCACGAGTGCGGGTCCGCCTCGCGGAGCGTGTAGATGCTGCGCTGGATCAGGAACTCCCGCGCCTGGTCCCGCGAAGCGGATCTGGCGACGAACCGCGCCAAGTCGGGTCCCGGGGTCGGGGCCGTCGCGGCGAACAACCAGGCCGCTACCGCTTCCCGGTCGGCTCGAGGGGGGTCCTCGGCGGTCGCCGCCGACCGCATCTGCGCCTCGAACGCGCGCTCCAGCAGCGCGCGGGTCGCGATCAGGTCCGGGTGCCACTCCCATGACGCGTCCAGCCAGGGCAGTGACCCGTACATCAGCCCGTACAGCAGGAACAGCGACAACTGGAGGTCGTCGTCCTCGACCACGTTTCCCGTGGCCGCCAGGGCCTTCTTCGCCGCGTCGAGCAGGTGCCCGGTCCGCTGCGGTGCCTCGGGTGGCGGGCACCTGCGGTGCAGCAGTGCGCACAGCGACGCGCTCAACGGCCCGCGCGGTCGTACGCGCGCCGGCATGGACCGTACCTCGCCTGGACGGACACGGCGAAGAGCGGACGGGGTGTCCGTCGCCGGTGCGTCCCTCGATGGTCCGGGCGCTCGGAGCGATGCCGGGCCTGTCCCGTTCGACGAGTTCACGCCTCGAGCGGGTTCAGTGCCGGACTTAATGTTCGTCATCGCATCGGCCCAGGGCGTTGGCGTGACCAAGCGTGGCGCCCGAGTCGCATGGCTTCCCCATCATCGTTTCCCCCTCGTCATCGTCCGGCGGCCGAGTTCCGGGTCTCCCGCAGGTTCGGCGCGAGCGCGGCGATCCGCCAGACCCGTGCGTGCGCGCCCCCACTGTCGCGTACCCGACGCGAGCGGCCCCAACCCCTCGCTGAAAATCGCCCGGCCAGATCGACGTGGGAGCATCCGGCCAGGCCCTCGTCCGGGGCGCCAGTGCCGCCGATACCCCCGCTTGGTCTGGACTGGGCGGTCCTTTCGTCCTTGGTTCGAACGCTACGAAAGCCGTCGCGCACACGATCGAGCCGATCGCCGCCACCGCAGCCGTCGATCGGCCGCTGTAGCCGCGACGGCGGTCCGCAAGCGGTTTGATCTGGTGCTTCAGCCGGTGTCGCGGGGGTATTACGGAATGCATGAACCACATCTCCGACGCACCGCCGCCCGAGCCTGCCGGCAGCGGGAGCGACCCGCGGCTGGCCGGGAGCGCATGGCGCTCGGCACTGGATGATCGCACCGTCGAGGCGGTGGGCGCACTGACCGAGGCGCTGGAGACCGCCGAAATAGCCCGCGGCCACCTGTTCGCCTTCCACCAGCTCACCGGCTCCGCCGACTACAAGGTCGAGGACGCCATCGGCCTGCTGAAGGCCGCCGGACACGGGGATCTGGCGCAAAGGCTGACAACCGAGCTGCTGGGCCGCAACGTGCTTCCCGGACGCTGGACGTTCCAGATCATCGAAGAGTACGAGAGCACCTACTTCGACGTGTTCCGCGACCTTGAACGCGAGGTCCGTGCGCTCACCGGCGGCATGCCTCACGTCTACGAGGCCGACCTCAAGCGCCGACGCCGCTCGGCGGGCGAACCCGGCCACGAGGCCGAGCCGACCGAGCCCGCCGCCTGAACGCCCGCGGCCGACACGAGAGCGTGTCGGCAGGGTGATCAGTGGGGAGCATCCATGAGCGGGTGGCGCTCCGGTCGCCGCGGGCGAGGCTGACTCCTGCGCGCCGACCGAGACGCGCTCTACTGCATTCCCCGCCGAAGCTTCCCTGCGTGTATCGGCATGTGGAATGCGTTTGGAAGAACGACAATAAAGGCGACCCCGGTGACGTGGACGTGTTTCCGTTATACGCTCGAGCTAAAGGTGGAGACACTCGGATATCCGCGTGGATCGGTCTGTGAGAGATCGACCAGATGCGGGCGACAGTCGTCTGAGCGCTCCAGCCGGTATCGGCAGGTGACAGGCTGGTGGCCCTGTCCCGGGAACCGACTCCTCGCAGCGAGTCGCCCGCAGCTCATCGATATCGACCTGGCCGCACCCGCGGCTCGCTCGACCGAAGCCGGCCACGGCCGGAGTACCCACCAGTCCGCTGTTAGGCGGTGGCCGCATGGCTGCAGACCTCAGAACCGACACCAAGCGCGACCGTAACGAATACCAGTCGCTCACTCCCCTGTTCGATCGCCTGGCCGCGCTCGAGGACAACCACCCTGATCGCGCCGACCTGCGCGACCGACTCATCACCGGACACCTCCCCCTCGCCGCCCACATCGCGCAGCGCTACGCGGGCAAAGGCATCTCCAAAGAGGAACTGCTCCAAGTCGCCTCTGTGGGCCTCATCCACGCCGTCGACCGGTTCGACCCGGCCCGCGGCAGCGACTTCCTCTCCTACGCGGTGCCCACCATGATGGGCGAGGTGCGGCGCCACTTCCGCGACACGACCTGGCCCATGCGCGTTCCCCGCCGGCTCCAGGAGCTGCGCCTGGCGATCAACCAGGCCGGCGCCGAGCTCACCCAGGCGCTGGGGCGGCCGGTCACCAACGCCGACCTCGCTCGCCACCTCGGCGTCACCGAGGCCGAGATCGAGGAGGGCATGGAGGCCAGGCAGGCGTTCCGGTCCGTCTCGCTCGACGAGCCCGCCTTCCAGGACGCCGACTCCGGCTCCCTGGCCAAGTTGATCGGCGGGGACGACGACGCCCTCATGCTCGTGATCGACCATGAAGCCCTCGTACCGCTCCTCCAAGACCTGCCGCCGCGTGAGCAGCGGATCCTGGCGCTGCGGTTCTACGACGAGCTCACCCAGGCCCAGATCGGCGAAGAGGTCGGCATCTCCCAGATGCACGTCTCCCGCCTCCTCAAGGCCACCCTGGAAGACCTGCGCGAACACCTGCTCACCGCGCCCGAGCGCTGAACCTCTCGCCCGTGGAGTTCCCCACTTTTCCGGAGGGGCGCCCGCAGACGGGGGGAGCGGCCGAGACTGAGGAAGGCTTCGAGAATGTCCGGCGCAGGGGACGTTCGTGGCATGCATGTGGGGCGGGTGGGTATGCCGACTGAGTGGGCTCACGGGCGGCTGAAGGGGATGGCTTGCAGGATGAGAGGGATTGAGACCGTCGATGCGGTCGTCATCGGGGCCGGTCCGAACGGGCTGGTCGCGGCGAACCTCCTCGCGCAGGAGGGCTGGGACGTTCTCGTCCTGGAGGCTGAGAAGGAACCGGGCGGGGCCGTGCACACGACTGAGCCGGTCGCCCCTGGATTCCGTGCCGACCGGGCCAGCGCGTTCTTTCCGCTGGGCGCCGTCTCTCCCGTCATCGCAGGGCTCGGTCTCGAAGACCACGGCCTGTGTTGGCGCCGCGCGCCCGACGTCCTCGCGCACGTGCTGCCCGACGACCGGGCCGCCGTGCTCTCCCAAGACATCGACCGCACCGCCGCCTCGCTCGACACGTTCGCGGCCGGCGACGGCGAAGCCTGGCGCACCGAGTTCGACCTGTGGCGGCGCGTGCGCGAACCCCTCATCGACGCCATGCTCCGACCGTTCCCGCCCGTGCGGGCCGCGTTCGCGTTCCTGCGGGAGCTGGGCTCCGGCGACGCGCTGCGTTTCTCCCGCCTCGCCGTCCTGCCCGCACGGCGGCTCGTGGAGGAGCGCTTCGCGGGCGAGGGGGCCCGGATTCTCATGGCCGGCAATGCGATGCACTCGGGGCTCGGGCCCGATCAGGCCGGCAGCGCCCTGTTCGGCTGGCTCCTGTCGATGGTCGGCCAGGACGCGGGCTTCCCCGTACCCGAAGGCGGGGCCGGGAACCTCACCGCCGCGCTCGTCGCGCGCCTCTACGCTCACGGCGGCCGCGTCGACTGCGGCAGGCCCGTCGCGAAGGTGCTTCAAGCCCGCGGGGTCGCCGTCGGCGTCCGCGACGGCGAGGGGACTCCGATCCGCGCCCGCCGTGCCGTTCTCGCCGACGTCACAGCCCCGCACCTGTATCGCGATCTCATCGGCACTGAGCGGCTTCCGGCGCGCCTCGTCGCGGACCTCGACGCCTTCGAATGGGACCCGGCCACGTTCAAGGTCGACTGGGCCCTGTCATCGCCCATTCCCTGGCGGAACGAGGCGGTCGCCGGGGCGGGTACCGTCCACCTCGGCGCGGACCTCAACGGGCTCTCCATGTCCAGCGCGCGGGCCGCCACCGGGCGCGAGGCGAAGAAGCCGTTTCTGCTCATGGGCCAGATGACGACCACCGACCCGACCCGCTCCCCGGACGGCACCGAGAGCCTGTGGGGTTACACCCGTTTGCCACGCGGTCTCGATTGGAGCCCCGACCTCGCGCGGCGGCGTGCCGACCGCATCGAGCGGGCGATCGAACGCCACGCTCCCGGCTTCGGCGACCGCATCATCGGCCGAGTCCTGTCCGGCCCGTTCGAACTCGAAGGCCTCGACCGCAATCTGAATGAAGGCGCCATCAACTGCGGGACCGCGGCCGTCCACCAGCAGCTCGTCTTCCGGCCCGCGGCCGGAGCGGCGCGCGCCGACACCGTGCTGGACCGCCTGTTCCTTGCCGGGGCCTCGGCCCACCCGGGCGGCGCCGTCCACGGCGCTCCCGGTGCGAACGCGGCCCGCGCCGCACTCGCGAGGAACGGCCTCGGCGGCGCGTGGTACCGGGCCGCCGTCGACCGGCTCCATCGGCGGCTTTACAACGACCCTGAAACCGGAAGCGGTGCAACATGAAGGACGCAGCAGACCTCGGCGTGACGGTGACCGTCCCCGCCCCGCCGGAGGTGGTCTTCGCCGTGCTCGCCGACGGATGGGGCTATGCGTCCTGGGTCGTCGGCGCCTCGCGCATCCGCGACGCGGACGCCGACTGGCCCGCGAAGGGAACCCGCATCTGCCACAGCATCGGCCCCTGGCCGCTGCTCATCCAGGACACGACCACGGTCGTCGCCGTCCGCCCGCCGAGCCTGCTCGTCCTGGACGCCCGGATGTGGCCGCTGGGCAAGGCCCGGGTCCGCTTCGACCTGGCCCCTGCCGAAGGCGGGACCGCGATCACGATGAGGGAGGTCGCCACCGGCGGCCCGCTCGCGCTCCTGCCGGTGTCGGTCCAGACGCGGCTGGTCGCGCCCCGCAACCGCGAATCGCTCGACCGGCTCTCCCGACTGTCCTGCGCGCAGGACCGCGACGAGCGAACGGTGGACGAAGAACCGGCATGAGCCGGTCCGGCGAGGCCGTCGAACGCCCGCGCCGAGCAGTGCCCCGAACTCCGAGCGCACTCAACTCCGGTCGTCCGGCCTTCAAGGCCCCAGGGAGGCGGCACACGTCCGTCGACGATGCGGACTGGGCCTCTGCGGCCGCCGATTCGATGTCGGCGGAGCGGGGCCGAAAGCTGGTGCTCGGACAGGCGCCCACCGAATGGAACGGAGGGGAAGGGGTACGCCTGTATTCCCGGATCGATCAGAAAGGATTCAGCAATGACGCAAACACATTCACAGTCGACGAATAAGCGCTCAACCGTGCAGATCGTGACGATGTCGATCGCCCTTGTCTTCGCGGTCATCGGGCTGCTCGGGTTCGTCCCCGGCATCACCACGAATTTCGACACGATGACCTTCGCGGGCCACCATTCGGATGCGAAGCTGCTCGGGGTCTTCGAAGTCTCGATCCTGCACAACCTGGTGCACCTGCTGTTCGGGGTCGTCGGGTTCCTCATGGCCCGTACTGCGAGGAATGCCGTCATGTACCTGATCACCGGCGGCGCGATCTATTTCGTGCTCTGGATCTACGGTCTGTTCATCGACCTGGACTCGGCGGCGAACTTCGTGCCGCTCAACGACGCCGACAACTGGCTTCACCTGGTTCTCGCCATCGGCATGATCGGTCTGGGAGCCTACTTCTCCCGCAGCAACCGGAGCGTCACCCGCTCATAGATCCGCACCACTGACCGCGCGGCCGACACGTTCCTCGCGTCGGCCGCGCGTTGATGCGGAGTGGACGCGCGACCCGACGGGCAGCGGCTTTGCGCCCCCGTCCTTGGCGACCGCCGAGCAACGCGAGCGCGGGCCCGGTCGAGCACGCCGAGCAGTTGTGCGCCGGCGGCCGGGAGTATCTCGAGGGGATCATCCCACTCTTGAAGAGGCGCTCGCCCTCGACAGGCCGGTCACGGCGCCTCGTCCGCACCCACCTGCGGCTGGTCTGCGACGCCATGGGTCCTGAAGCCAAACGCATCGCCCTGTTCGACATGGCCGGGGCCGGCGCCGACCTCGGGCGCATCATCCCCGGCGTGCTGCACGCCTTCGCCGACGCACACCCCGAGCGCAGGGCCCTGTGGTTCAGTGCCTCGGCGGTGAGGCACCGATTCGAGCCGTCGCCGACCGCAGCTCCGCGTCCGGGGGCGACGGAGCCAGGAGCCCGCGGCGCGGGCTAGCCCGCTCAGCCCCGTCGGCTCCGCAGCCTGGCGGCTCATCGCAGTTGATCACCTCACCAGAGGCAGACGCGGCAAAGCCGTTCACCCCGACTGTCCACGGAAGGACTACGTCGCTGGCCCATCCATAGGACACCCACGGAAACACATCGCAAAGCACTTCCAGGAGCGTGAACGGAGGCGCCATCAGAAGGAAGTTGCTGGCGACGAGCCTGAACTGGTGGGCCCCCTCGGACTCGAA
Source organism: Glycomyces harbinensis (assembly GCF_900101745.1). Taxonomy (GTDB): domain Bacteria; phylum Actinomycetota; class Actinomycetes; order Mycobacteriales; family Micromonosporaceae; genus Glycomyces; species Glycomyces harbinensis. Next base: position 52,723 of record NZ_FNAD01000020.1, read on the forward strand.
CCGAGAACCTACGGATTAAAAGTCCGCAGCTCTGCCATTGAGCTAGAGGCCCTTGCCGAGACGATATCGTATCGGCCCGCAGCTCCGCTCTGGCAGCAGGCTGCGGCATCGATGGTACGGCATGGCCGCCACGAGGACTGTTCGACTTGGGCCCTCGTGGCGGCCAGCACGGCCACCCTCCGAGGAACTTGTCGATCTCGCTCTGCCAGCGGTGCACATGGCCGCCGCCGACGTTCGCGTAGAGTGCCGACCTCCGCGGCTCCCGTTCCTCCCAGGTGGCGCTTTCGAGCGGACGGCCCGCGGCACTCGGATTGTCACAGCCCTGGGGGAGGATGGGAATCGGACCGGTTCTCGCGTCGCCGGACCCGCGATCCGGTCGCGGCGACCTGTTTCAGGCCGGACTCCACCGCCGGGCCGGTGGCGGTGGAGCCTGCGGCGGGCGGTGTGGGCTCGGCACCGCCGCTGGTGGACGGCGCGGCGGCAGTCGCGGAGCACCGCCGCCGCGCCTTTTCGATCCGCGTCACACGCAGCCCTCGGTGGGGTCGGGCCCGCTCCCGCTAAGATCGAACATATGTACTATAAACCATCGAGGCGAGGCTGTGTACCCCCGGTCGGGTGATACCGCAAGGACTCTGCGATCGGGGCGCGTCGCCCGGCACGGCCCTTCCCTATCCGGGTGGACGAGCAGGTAGACTCGCCTGCTGTGCTCATATTGCTGCCGCCGTCAGAAGGGAAGGCCGGTCAAGGCGACGGTCCTCCCCTCGACCTTGGGCGTCTCTCCTCACCGGCGCTGAACCCCATCCGCGAACTCCTCGTCGACCGCCTGGTCGAACTGTGCGCCGACGAGGACGCTGCCGCGAAAGCGCTGAAACTCCCTGCGACCCAACGGCATTACGTCCAGGCGAACCGGGCGCTGCGCACGGCCCCCACCCTCGCCGCCTGGGAGCTGTACAACGGCGTCCTCTACGACCGGCTCGGCCTCGGGGACCTCCCCGACGGCGAGCAGGTCCTCATCGCCTCGCCGCTGTGGGGGCTGCTGCGGCCCTCCGACCGGGTGCCGCCCTACCGGATGCCGATGAGCGCCAAGCTCCCCGGCACCGAGACGCTCGCGAAGCTGTGGCGACCGGCCGTCGCCGAGGTCCTCGGCGCCCGCGACGAGCTCATCGTGGACCTCCGCTCGGGCGCGTACGCCCAGGTGTGGGGCCCGAAGGACCGCGGCGTCTCCGTCCGCGTGTTCAAAGAGGACGCGGACGGCAAGCGCAGCGTCGTGACACACATGGCCAAGGCCACCCGCGGCGACGTGGCCCGGGCGCTCCTCGCCGGCGGCGCCCGCCCCGAGTCGGCCGCCGACCTCGGCGACTTCCTCGCCGGACAGGGCTGGAAGGTCGAGCTCAGCGAACCGGCGACCCGGTCCAAGCCCTGGCTGCTGGACATCCTGAACGCCTGAGCGAAGCTACCCTCGCGTGTAGTAGCGAGGGCCCCCGGCAACAACCCTGCCCGGGGGAACCTGAAGCGGAGCTGAAGGCGGGCCGGGCATCACGGTAGTTACCGTCGCGTTTCGTTCGGAGCGCCCCTGGCAACAACCCTGCCTCGGTGAAGCTGAAGGGGAGCTGAAGTGCTCCGCGGGTGAAGCGACAGGAAGGACCCGGACGGGATGCGTCCGGGTCCTTCCTTCATGTCGCTAGTGGTTGGAGTGGTAGCCCTCGGTCTTGGCGCGCTCGAAGGATCGGCGCACCTCTTCCTCGGCCTCGGCGCGGCCGGTCCAGGTCGCGCCTTCGACGCTCTTGCCGGGCTCCAGGTCCTTGTAGACCGTGAAGAAGTGCTGGATCTCCAGGCGGTCGAATTCGGGGACGTCCGCGATGTCCTTGAACCGGTCCTTGCGCGGGTCGTCGGCCGGGACGCACAGCACCTTGTCGTCCACGCCCTTCTCGTCGCGCATCCGGAACATGCCGATCGCGCGGGCGCGGATGACGCAGCCGGGGAACGTCGGCTCCACGAGCACCAGCGCGTCCAGCGGGTCGCCGTCCTGGCCCAGCGTGTCGTCGATGAAGCCGTAGTCGGCCGGGTACACCGTCGCGGTGAACAGCGTCCGGTCCAGACGGATGCGTCCGGTCTCGTGGTCGATCTCGTACTTGTTGGCGCTCCCCTTGGGGATCTCCACCGTCACGTCGAACTCCACAGGCCGACCTCCTCCAGGCTCAAATGCAGTGCTCTTAATGGCCTAGTCTCTGTGCATGTCCCTCAGCGACAACGCCGACCCCAAGGGCGCGAGTAGTACGCCACACGCCGGGCCCGCCGCACCCGCCAAACCCGGCCGGGCGCGCCGCCGCCGGGCCCTCACGGGCGTCCTCGCCGCTCTCGCCGTCGTGGTCACCGTAGCCGCAGCGGGGGGCCTGGTGTGGCAGTTCGCCGCCGTCGCGAACCCGCAGACCGGCGTGTTCACCCCGCCCGAGGCCTATCCCCCGGTCGAGCCCGCGCCGGTGCTGGCCTCCTCCGACGCCGACGCACCGGTCCCCGACCTCGCGTCGGTCCTGCCCGCGCTGCTCGACGACGCGCGCCTCAACGGCTCCACTTCGGCGTCGTTCGCCGACGCCCTGACCGGCGAGGTCCTCTACGAGCAGGAGGGCGACACGCCCCTCGCCCCGGCGTCATCGATGAAGGTGGTCGCGGCCGTGGCCGCGTTCGAGCACCTGGGCGCCGAGTACCGCATCCCCACGACCGTGGTCGAGGGCCCCACCGACGACAGCGTGGTGCTCGTGGCCGGCGGGGACGTGACGCTCACCGTCGACGGCGACGGCTACTACAACGAGTACGCCCGGGGCGCGAGCCTCACCGAGCTGGCCGACGCGGTCCTGGAGGCGCGCGGCGGCGACGCGCCGGCCACGGTCTACCTGGACACGAGCGTGTTCACCGACAACCCGAAGGCCGAAGGCGTGCTGACGGAGGACCTGGTCTACGCGACGGCGCCGATGGCCCCGATCATGGTCGACGGCGGCCGCAAGGACAACACCCAGAAGTACGCCGAGCACTACACCGACCCGGCGACGGTCGCCGTGCTGGAGTTCGCGGAGATCCTCGGCGCCGATGTCGCCGAAGGCGTCGCCGAGGAGGGCGCGGCCGAGGTCGCGACCGTGTACTCGGCACCGCTGGCGGCGCTGGTCGACTCGTTCATCCTCACCTCCGACAACCTGCTGACCGACGCGGTGGCGCTCCAGACGGCGCTGGTCGTCGAGGGCGAGATGACCTGGGCGGCCATGTCCACGGTGCACCTGGCGACCCTGGAGTCCCTGGGCGTGGCGACCGACGGGCTGGTGTTCTACGACGGCTCGGGCCTGTCGCCGACCGACCGCATGACCGCGAACGCGTTCACCCAGGTGCTGCTCGGCGCAGCCGGATCGCAGGCGGCGTCGGTGTTCGAGTCGCTGCCGGTGGCCGGGTACTCGGGGACCCTGAGGAACCGGTTCGACTCCGCCGGGGACGGCAAGGGCGTGGTGCGGGCCAAGACCGGCACCCTCAGCGGGGTCAGCTCGCTCACGGGGACCTTGACGACGCTCGACGGCAGGCAGCTCGTGTTCTCGCTCATCAGCAACCAGGCGACCACCGGCGAGGAAGCGGTCGAGGCGGCGATGGACGAGATCTCGACCGCGGTGGCGCGGTGCGGCTGCTGATCGGGGCTTCGATCGATGGGGCTCCTCTCCGCCGGTTCCGTCCGGCAGGTCCCATGGTGGCGCCCCGAAGCTGAAGCCAGGCTTAAGACGGCTGAAGACCGCTTCAGGAAGCGAAGGGCCCCGGGCGGATGCCCGGGGCCCTTCGCTCGGAGTCGGCAGGAAGCCCGGGACCGTTCCCGGGCCGCCGGGGTCAGGCGGTGTTCCAGGTCTGGTTCAGCGCCAGGCACCCGGTGGCCGGGACGGTCGCGGTGCGGTTGCCGATCGACTCCCACGTGTAGCTCCCGTCGGCGCGGACGATCACGTACTTGTACTGGAACGTGGTCCCGGCCGGGACCGAGACGGTGCCCTTCCAGTACGGGTAGGCCGCGCCCGACAGGTGCGCCGAGGCGATCGGCGTCCAGTTCCCCAGCTGCGGGACGGACCCGACGAGGTAGACCTCGTCGCCGACACTGGTGCCGGTGACGTAGGCGCTGGCGTTCACGCAGTCGTCCGCGTCCCCGCCCGGACCGCCGCCCGTGTTGCCGACGTAGATCGCCAGCGCGGTCTTGGCGGCCACGGTGGCCGAGAAGGTCCCGCCGGAGACGGTCACGGCGGCGCCCGAGATGACGTCGGTGTACGAGCCGTCCGGCAGCGACGTGGTGAAGGTCTGGGTGATCGAGGCGCTGGAGGCGTTGAAGACCGCGTGGCCGGCGTCGCCGCGTCCGAAGGCGAAGGCGTCGCCCGAACCCCAGGTGTCGACGACGGGTTCGCCGGCGGTGGCGGCGCGGAATCCGGCCATGCCGCTCATGTAGGGCGAGCGGTGGATGCACGTGAACGCGTCGGCGCCGCAGTTCACGTCGGCGACGGTGCCGTCGCCGTCGAGCGGCGGGGCGTCGCTGGAGCCGGAGAAGGCGTAGCCGGTGTAGGAGGCGGGGGTGCCGAACGGGTAGGCGAGCATGAACGCCTCGCCGAGCAGGTAGTCCTGGCCGTTCTTGTAGCTCATGGTCTGCGAGCCGCGCTCGGTGTCGTGGTTGGCGGCGAAGACGCCGGCGGGCGAGGTGTAGCCCCAGGAGGTGCCCATGGTGGTCAGGTGGCGTGCCTCCGAGCCGCCGTTGATGTGGTTCTTGAGGTCGTGGGCGTAGCTGAACTCCTGGACGTCGCCGATGCCGGTGTACTCGGCTTCGGTGATGGGTTCGCCGGCGGCGCCGATGACCTCTTGGACGATGTAGGGGTCGCCGTCGACGAGGTTCATGACGGCGGCGAGGTCGGTGGCGGAGATGTGCTTGGCGGCGTCGACGCGGAAGCCGTCGACGCCGAGGCTCGTGAGGTCGTCGAGGTAGGCGGCGATGGTCTCGCGGACGTCGGTCTGGGAGGTGTCGAGGTCGTTGAGGCCGACCAGGTGGCAGTTCTGGACTTCGCCGCGGTCCTGGTAGTCGTCGATCTCGCAGTAGGAGGAGCCGGTGTTGTGGAAGTCGGAGGCGTCGTAGCCGGCGTCGGGGTAGTGGAACTGGCGGTACTCGGAGCCGTTGGAGCCGTATCGGGTCTGGGTGGCGGAGCCGGCGGCCATGTGGTTGATGACGACGTCGGCGATGACGCCGATGCCGTTGGCGTCGCAGGCGTCGACCATGGCGGCGTATTCGGCGCGGGTGCCGAGGCGGGATTCGAGTTCGTAGCTGACGGGCTGGTAGTGGATGTACCAGGCGTGGGCTTCGCCGCTGGAGGCGTCGGTGCCGAGGATGTGCTCTTGCGGGGGCGAGGTCTGGACGTGGGTGTAGCCGGAGTCGGCGAGGGGTCCGGCGCATTCGGCGGCGATGGAGTTCCAGGTCCACTCGAACATGTTGAGGATCGAGTCGCCGCCGGCGAGGGCGGCGGCCGGGGCGGCGTCGAGCGGGGCGGGCTCGGGTTCGGCGGCGGGGGCGGTCAGGCCGGCGAGCAGGGCGGCTGCCGCGAGTGCGGTCCCGCCCGCGGCGGCGAGGAGCCGCCTGGGAATGGTGTGAGGCATCATTGCTCCCTTTGCAAGTCCTGCCCGCAAACCTGCAAGATGTTGCGGGTCTGTGGAGAACCTAACATCAACCGGAGATAGATTTCAAGATGGTCGATATTTAAATCCGTTTGCCGGTTTGCGCACCCCGTCCCGGAACGCGCCGCGCACGCCGTGCCGGACCGTGATGGTGGCGAGACGACTGCGCTGTGGATAGGCTTGGACCATGGCGCCGCCCGCAGGAAACCCGATGCTGCCGTCAGTCGACTGGCAGACCGCCGCCTCCTGCTCACGGGCCTTCAGCCGCGGCGGGCCCCGCATGAGCCCCGAAGGCGCGCTCGACGTCGTCGCCGACCTCCACCGCCACGCCCGCCACGCGATCGAGCTCGTCAGCGACTACACCCTCCTCACCCCCACCGGCGACACCCCCGTGGACGTCGTCGACCGCGTCCGCTGGAGCAACGTCAACATCGCCGGCTTCCGCCGCCTCCTCATCGGGCTCGGCGCCGAGCAGGCCCACCCGGACGCCCCCGCCGGGGCCGCCGCCAGGCTCGCCGGCGTCCAGGCCGGAGCCGTCCTCGCGTTCCTCTCCTCCCGCGTGCTCGGCCAGTTCGAGACCTTCTCCGCCGACTCCGGCCGCCTCCTCTTCGTCGCCCCCAACATCGTCGAGGTCGAACGGCGCCTGCGCCTGCCCTCGCGCGAGTTCCGCCTCTGGATCGCCGTGCACGAGGCCGCCCACCTCACCCAGTTCACCGCCGTCCCCTGGATGCGGGACCACTTCCACGACCTCATCCACACCTTCTTCGACGCCGCCGAACCCGACCGGTCCTCCGCCGCCGGACTCGCCCGCGCCGTGCGCCGCGCGATGGCCGCCGCCCGCGAGGGCGAGGCCCCCGGCGCCGCGAACACCCGCCCCGTCGGCCCGCCCGGACCCGAGCCCGCCGGCCTCGACGTCATGTCCGCGGTCACCAGTCCCGAACAGCGCGAAGCGATCTCGCAGATCCAGGCGCTCATGACCCTCCTGGAGGGCCATGCCGAAGCCGTCATGGACGGCGTCGGACGCACCGCCATCAACCACGTCGCGCTCCTGCGCCGCCGCTTCGACCGCCGCCGCGCCAACCCGACCACGCTCCAGAAGTTCGTGCGCCAGCTCCTGGGCCTGGACGCCAAGATGCGCCAGTACGCGGCCGGCCGCCGCTTCGTCGACCACGTCGTCGCCGCACACGGCGTCACCGGCTTCAACCGCGTCTGGGAGGCCCCGGCGAACCTGCCGACCGAGACCGAGATCGACTACCCCGAACAGTGGATCGCCCGCGTCATCGGAAGGCCGAGCCTCGCCCCGCGAAGCCTCGGCCGTGGCTAGACTGCCGCCTTCGGTGGCGCGGCTGCGCGTCGCCGTCCGCGACGCGCTCGCCGACCTCCCCGCCGACGCGCTCGTGCTCGCCGCCTGCTCGGGCGGGCCGGACTCGCTCGCGCTGGCCGACACGCTCGCGTTCTGCGCCCCGCGCATGGGCCTGCGGGCCGGACTCGTCAGCGTCGACCACGGGCTGCAGGAAGGCTCGGCCGCGCGCGCGGCCGGCGTCGCCGCGTGGGCGCGGACCGTCGGATTCGACCCCGCCGAAGCGGTCACCGTCGAAGTCGGCGAGGCGGGCGGGCCGGAAGGCGCGGCCCGGCAGGCGCGGTACGCGGCCCTCGACGCCGCGGCACGGCGGCACGGCGCGTCCGCGATCCTGTTGGGCCACACCAGGGACGACCAGGCCGAGACCGTGCTGCTCGCGCTCGTTCGCGGGGCCGGGCCGAGGGGCATCGCCGGGATGCGGGCCGTGCGCGGGCCCTACCGCCGGCCGCTGCTGGGCATCGCGCGGTCCGACACGCACGCGGCGTGCGCCGAGCGGGGGCTGCGGCCGTGGGCCGACCCGCACAACTCAGACCCGCGGTACCTGCGGTCGGCGCTGCGCCCGGCGCTCGACGCGCTCGTGGGCGTCCTCGGCGAGGACCTGGTGCCGAACCTCGCGCGGACCGCGGCGCTGGTCGCCGCCGACACCGACCACCTCGACGCGCTCGGCGCGGCCGCGCTCGAGGAGTGCCGCACCGGGCACGGCGCGGCCGCCGATGCGACGGCGCGCCGCGAGACCGCGGGCCTGGACGCGAAGCGGCTCGGCGCCCTGCCGGACCCGGTCCGGCGGCGGGCGCTGCGCGCCTGGGTCCTGGAATCGGGCGTCAACGGCGCCGAGCTGAACCACCGGCACCTGGACGCGCTCGACGCGCTGGTCGCCGACTGGCGCGGGCAGGGCCCGACGTTCCTGCCCGGCGGCATCGCGGTGCGGCGCGCCGATGGCGAACTCACGACTGAGCGGACGATCGCCGGGCAGCCCGAAGGCCTTTCGGCGGCAGGGTTATGGATCCCCGGTTTTCCAGGATGCCCGAAGGGTCCGACAATCCGGGACCGGCGGGCCGCGTTCGGCGGCGCCGGTGGCGTCCAATGGGGCGGGCGGGCGGGCGCGGGCAGGCCAGCACGAAGCCTCAGGCGCCCGCGGGCTCGGCGCCCCCGGTTCCGAAGTGTGCCCCGGGGGTGCGACAGGTGAGCCGTGAGATTCACTTCGTTCCGCTTATAGCGAAAAATAAGGACGGCCCGCGCCGGGCGCGGGCCGTCGGGAACGGTCGGTTCGGAGCCCCTACTTCTGGTAGACCTCGGGTTTGAGGACCCCCACGAACGGGAGCTCCCGGTAGCGCTCGGCGTAGTCCAGGCCGTAGCCCACCACGAACTCGTTGGGGATGTCGAAGCCCACGTACTTCACGGGGACGTCGACGCGCTGCACCCCCGGCTTGCGGAGCATCGAGACCACCGAGACCGAGGCCGGGTGCATCCCCTGCAGGTACTTGAGCAGCCACGACAGGGTGAGCCCCGAGTCGATGATGTCCTCGACGACGATGATGTGCCGACCCGCGATGTCCGAGTCGATGTCCTTGAGGATGCGCACCGTGCCCGACGAGGTGGTCGAGCTCCCGTACGAGGACAGCGCCATGAACTCCATCTTCACCGGCACGGTCAGCGCCCTCGCGAAGTCGGCCATGAACATGACCGCCCCCTTGAACACGCCCACGAGCAGCAGCTCGTCGCCGGTATCCGATGCGCTGTCGGCGAAGTCGGCCGACACGCGGGCGCCGAGTTCGGCGACCTTCGCTCGGATCTCGTCCTCGGTGATGATGGTCCGCTCGATCTCATCGGCGTACCACGAGTCAGGGTCGAACACGGCGTCCTTCGCTGCTGCGGACGGCACCGATGCTGGGCTGGCTAGCTCCGACGTCATGTAACAAGGGTGCCACCCGTTCGCTCGCGCCGCAGGCTTGGGTGGGCGAAGTCAACCTGCCCGTGGTACTAATTACGGACTATCAGCGGGGCGGGTAAGGGCGGTAACCGGCGCGGAGTGCCATGGGCCCCTGACGCTGCGGGACGTCGAACCTCCCCACCGTGTACGTTCGAGTTCTAAGCGCCCTGAAGGCCAGGAAACCCTACAGGACCGCGGCGAAGCACACATAGCCGTGGAGAACGCTCACTCGACAACGCGACGACGCAGCAGGAGGAAACGAGTGGTCGACGCCGGGAGACCCACACCTGAGCGGAAGCGGTTCTTCCGCAGGCCGCTCGTATGGATCGTGCTCATCGCCCTCATCGCGGTCCTCATCGGCAGCTTCTGGTCCGGCGGCTCCGAATACGACGAGGCCACCACCTCCGAAGTCCTCAAGGACATCAACGACGGCAACGTCAAAGAGGCCAACCTGCTCGACAAGGAGCAGATGGTCCAGCTCACCCGCGACGACGACTCCCAGGTCGAGGCCTACGTGCCCGCCGGGATGATGGAGACCGTCGCCACCGAGCTCGAGGAGGCCGGCGTCGACTTCGACACCGAGGTCAACGAGACCTCCGTGTTCGTCTCGTTCCTGCTGAGCCTCCTGCCGATCGTCCTGATCGTGCTCCTGCTGCTGTTCTTCATGTCGCAGATGCAGGGCGGCGGCTCGCGCGTCCTCAACTTCGGCAAGTCCAAGGCCAAGATGGTGTCCAAGGACACCCCCAAGACCACGTTCGACGACGTGGCCGGCGCCGACGAGGCCGTCGAGGAGCTCCGCGAGATCAAGGACTTCCTCGAGGACCCGAAGAAGTACCAGGAGCTGGGCGCGAAGATCCCCAAGGGCGTCCTCCTGTTCGGCCCCCCCGGCACCGGCAAGACCCTCCTCGCGCGCGCCGTCGCCGGCGAGGCCGGGGTCCCGTTCTACTCCATCTCCGGCTCCGACTTCGTCGAGATGTTCGTCGGCGTCGGCGCCAGCCGCGTCCGCGACCTGTTCACCCAGGCCAAGGAGAACGCCCCCGCCATCGTGTTCGTCGACGAGATCGACGCCGTCGGCCGCCACCGCGGCGCCGGCATGGGCGGCGGCCACGACGAGCGCGAGCAGACCCTCAACCAGCTCCTGGTCGAGATGGACGGCTTCGACACCCGCGGCGGGGTCATCCTCATCGCCGCCACGAACCGCCCCGACATCCTCGACCCGGCCCTGCTGCGCCCCGGCCGCTTCGACCGCCAGATCCCCGTCGACGCCCCCGACAAGGAAGGGCGCCAGGCGATCCTGTCCGTCCACGCCAAGGGCAAGCCGTTCGTCCCGAACGTCGAGTTCGACACCATCGCGCGGCGCACCCCCGGCTTCTCCGGCGCGGACCTCGAGAACGTCATCAACGAGGCGGCGCTGCTGACCGCGCGCCACAACGAGAAGGCGATCTCCGCCGACGCCCTCGAAGAGGCCATCGACCGCGTCATCGCCGGACCCGAGCGCAAGGGCCGCGTCATGGGCGACGCCGAGAAGAAGATGACCGCCTACCACGAGGCCGGCCACGCGCTCGTCGCCCACGCGCTGCCCCACGCCGCACCCGTCCACAAGCTCACCATCCTGCCGCGCGGCCGCAGCCTCGGGCACACCCTGGTGCTGCCGGTCGAGGACAAGTACACGCAGACGCGCTCGGAGATGATCGACACGCTCGCCTACGCCCTGGGCGGGCGGGCCGCCGAGGAACTCGTCTACCACGACCCGACCACCGGCGCCTCCGACGACATCTCCAAGGCCACCAAGGTCGCCCGCGCGATGGTCACCGAGTACGGCATGTCCGCCAAACTCGGCGCCATCAAGTACGGCACCAGCGCCTCCGAGCCGTTCCTCGGCAAGGACTACGGCCACCAGAGGGACTACTCCGACGACATCGCCTCGGACATCGACGCCGAAGTGCGCCTCCTCATCGAGATCGCGCACGACGAGGCCTACGCGATCGTCACCGAGTACCGCGACGTGCTCGACCAGATGGTCACCGAACTGCTCGAGAAGGAGACGCTGAACACCGAGGACCTGGCGCGGATCGCGACCCGAGTGGTCAAGCGCCCGCCGATGGCCCCGTTCAACGGCACCGCCTCCCGCAAGCTCGGCAACCCGCCCGTCTCGACCCCGAACGGCTCCAAGCCCGCCGAGGGCCCCGACGAGGGCATCGAGATCGGCCCCGCCACCGAGGGCCAGGGCCCCCAGGCCTGAAGTCCGAACGACGACGCGCGAGCGGCCCCGCCTACCGGGTAGGCGGGGCCGCTCGTTTCCGGGCGGTGACAAACCCCACTGGAGCCCGCGGCAAAAACCCGTAAGCTTGGCCGATGGCTGAACTCGACAACCTGGCCGCCCGCCTGATCGACGGCCGCATCAACGGCAGCCCCGTCGAGGACGCGGTGGACCTGGGGCGGATCGAAGCCGCCGTCAGGGAGATCCTGGCCGCGATCGGCGAGGACCCGGACCGGCCCGGACTCAAGGAGACCCCCCGGCGCGTCGCCCGCGCCTACGCCGAACTCTTCGCCGGACTGCGCGTCGACCCCGCCGCGGTCCTCAAGACCTCGTTCGACGAGAACCACAACGAACTGGTCCTGGTGCGCGACATCGACGTCCAGTCGTTCTGCGAACACCACCTGCTGCCGTTCACCGGCGTCGCCCACGTCGGGTACATCCCCGGCGCGAACGGCCAGATCGTGGGCCTCTCCAAACTCGCGCGCCTCGTCGAGGTCTACTCGCGGCGACCGCAGGTCCAAGAGCGACTCACCAGCCAGATCGCCGACCAGCTCTACAAGTCGCTCGAAGCCAGCGGCGTCATCGTCGTGGTCGAATGCGAGCACACCTGCATGTCCATGCGCGGCATCAGGAAACAGGGCTCCAAGACCATCACCTCGGCCGTGCGCGGCTCCATGCAGTCCGACGCGCGCACCCGCGCCGAGGCCATGTCGCTGCTGCGCGGCACCGCCGGGTGAGCCGCCCGCCGCCGACGACCCGTCCCCGAGCGGGGACGCCGAAAGGCCGGATGCGCTGCGCATCCGGCCTTCGCCGTAAGGATGAATGAGGTCAGGGGTGTCCAGATCTCAAGCTTCCGGTTGTTAGAAGACCTGACCGGTCTGCGACTGGAACGAGTCGCCCTCCGGGGTGGCCTCGGTGTAGGTGGTGTCGAGGAAGCCGTCGCCGTCGTTGTCCGACACGACCGTGTCCGCGACGCCGTCGGCGTCCGAGTCGACCGAGAGCTCGTCGAGCAGGCCGTCCGCGTTGTAGTCGGTGGCCACCACGTCGGCGTAGCCGTCGGCGTTGGTGTCCGTCGCGACGGTGTCGACGTAGCCGTCGGCGTTGGTGTCGGAGGAGACCTGGTCGGTGACGCCGTCGCCGTCGGTGTCCGACTCCCAGGTGTCGATCAGGCCGTCGCCGTCGGTGTCGTAGACGAAGGAGTCCACCGTGCCGTCGCCGTCGGCGTCGACGATGACCTCGTCGGAGATGCCGTCGCCGTCGTAGTCGGTGGCAACGCCCTCGGCGTCGCCGTCGCCGTCGGCGTCGATCAGGGTCACGCCGTCGGTCGTGATGGTCTCGTCGGCGTAGCCGTCGCCGTCGACGTCGAAGGTCTCGGTGACCGTGGAGACCGAGGAGTCCTCGTAGTAGTCCTCTTCGGCGGTGTAGTCCTCGGCGGGGACCTCTTCGGTGTAGGTCGCCTCTTCCTCGGTCGCGTACTCGTCGGTGGTGACGTCTTCTTCGACCGCTGCCGGGTCTTCGTACTCGCTCATCGCTCTTCCATCCTTAGATCTTGAAGTGTTCGGTGCTTGTGAGAAGAACTTTACGACCGCGCTGAGGGCCGTGAATCCCCAGAGTGTGCCAACCCCCTATGCTTTCTCCCGTCCCTCCCGTATGCGGTTGTCCCCGAACGTCAGGAGTGTTCGTTGGGCTTTGACGACAGCGCTTTCGACGTTCCCGAGCCGCCTCCGGCGCTGGTCCCGGTGCCGGCGGTGCGGGCCTTCGACTTCCACTCCGCGCGGGTCGTGTTCGGCGCGGCGGGCTGCGGCTGGCAGTTCGACCTGCGGGCCGACGACCCGGTCACGAGGGACGGGATGCTGCTGGTGCCCTTGATATCCGAGGCGGACTACTACCGGGCGGTGGACGGCGACGGGGACGCCTACGCGAGCCTGGTCCCGGCCGAGGACGTGTACGTGCAGCGGCCCGAGCCCGGCACGGGCGCCCCGCGCCCCGGGTACCTCATCGAGCGGCTCTCCGACCCCGACCGGCCGCCGGTGCGCCGGCCCTACCCGGCCTCGGACGTGCCGAGCCTGGTCGGGCGCCGGGTCTGGTACTGGACGGACGGGGCGTTCAGGGACGACTTCCGCTGCGTCTCCGAGCCGTTCGAGGTCGACGGCGACTTCTGCGTGCGCGTGGTCGAGGAGCGGGCCTGGTACCGCTGGCAGCGCACCGGGATGCTGCCCAAGGCCCAGGACGCGTTCATCCACCACCTGTGGACGCAGTGAGCGAAGCGGGCATCAGCCTTCAAAACGGGCATTCGCTGCGCCCCCGGACTGCAAGGATGCCGCAGGGGTGCGACGTTCGGGGGCTGCCCGCCCCCGGGGTCGGGCGTGTCGGAGTTCGGCGTCCCCCGGTTCAACCATGGCGCGGGGGTGCGACAAGTGGGCCGGTCAGGCCTGCCAGAGCCTGGTCATCATGGCCTCCACCGCGATGCGCGGGCGGACGTTCGCTTCGATCATTTTGCGGCAGTCCAGGATCGCGTCGATGCGGCGCAGCAGCGATTCGGCGCTGAGCCTGCCCGCCGCGGCCCTGGTCGTGTCGGCCATGTCCGGGTGGATCGGGTCGACCCGCGCGCCGAACCCGGCCGCGAGCGCGTCGCGGTAGAACGCCGCCAGGTCCACCAGGGCCCGGTCGAGCGAGTCGCGCTGCGCCCGCGTGTCGCGGGTCTTCTGGCGCTTCTCCAGCTCCTTGAGCGCCGACGCCGAGCCGCGCGAGGCCTTCGACGCGCCCTTGCCGGTGCCGCCCTTGCCGAGCGCGGTCTCGAGCGCTTCGCGTTCGGCGAGGGACCGGTCGGTGTAGGTGCCCGAGGCTTCGGCTTCGGCGGCCTCGATGAGTTCGACCGCGGCGGTGAAGCACGCGCCCAGGCCCGTCAGGCGGCGGGGGATCTGGAGGACGTCGTGGCGTTTCGCGCGCGCCTCGGCGTCGGTGGCGAGGCGCCGGGCCCGGCCGACGTGGCCCTGCGCGGCGGCGGCGTACAGCTCGGCTTCGCGCCGGTCGAGGCCGTCGCGGGCCACGAGCAGGTCCGCGATCGCCTCGGCGGGGGGCTGGCGCAGTCCCATGACGCGGCACCGGGACCGGATCGTCACCGAGATCTCGGCGGGGTTGACCGAGGGCGCGCACAGCAGGAACACGGTCCGCTCCGGCGGTTCCTCGACCGCTTTGAGCAGGGCGTTCGCGGCGGCTTCGGTGAGGCGGTCGGCGTCTTCGACGATGAGGACCTGCCAGCGCCCCTGCGTGGGGGCGCGGCTGGCCTCGAGGATGAGCTTGCGGACCTGGTCGACGCCGAGGGTGAGTCCTTCGGGGATGACGCGGGTGACGTCGGAGTGGGTGCCGCCGAGGGTGGTCCGGCAGGCGTGGCATTCGCCGCAGCCGCCGTCGGGGCACTGCAGTGCGGCGGCGAAGGCGACGGCGGCGGTGGAGCGGCCGGATCCGGGCGGGCCGGTGAACAGCCACGCGTGGGTCATGCCGGTGCCGCGGGCGGCGTCGGCGAGGACCCGCCGGGCTTCGTCCTGGCCGACCAGTTCCGCGAAGACGCCGGGGCCGCTCACGGGCGTCCGGCCTCTTCGGCGACGGTGCTCCATCCGTAGTCGCCGGGGGTCTTCGCGTCGTGCTTGTCGCTGTCGAGGCCGGGCCAGCCGGTTTCGGTGCGGGCGGTCTGGGTGCGGATGTCGAGCCGCTGCGCGACGGCTTCGCGGACGGCGGCGGCGATCTCGTCGGGGGTGCCCGCGGCGGGGAGGACGAGGTAGCGGTCGGCGTCGGCGGCGGCGAGGTGGAGGAAGGTCTCGCGGACTCTCTCGTGGTAGTCGAGTTCTTCCTGTTCGAGGCGGTCGCCGGTGCCGCCGGCCTTGGCGCGGTGGAGGCCGGCCTGCGGTTCGACGTCGAGGAGGACGGTGAGGTCGGGTTTGAGTCCGCCGGTGGCCCAGGAGGAGACCCAGGCGACCTCGTCTTTGCCGAGGTCGCGGCCGGACCCCTGGTAGGCGATGGAGGAGTCGATGTAGCGGTCGGAGACGACGACGGCGCCGCGTTCGAGGGCGGGCCGGACGACCTTCTCGACGTGCTGGGCGCGGTCGGCGGCGAAGAGGAGCGCTTCGGCGCGGGGGCCGGGGGCGGAGTCGCCGCCGGAGTCGAGGACGAGGGTGCGGATGCGCATGCCGATGTCGGTGGCGCCGGGTTCGCGGGTGAGGACGGCCTCGTAGCCGCGGAGTTTGAGCCAGGCGGCGAGTTTCACGGACTGGGTGGACTTGCCGGCGCCTTCGCCGCCTTCGAAGACGACGAAGAAGCCGGATCCGGCGACGGGGACGGCGGCGGAGAGGGGCCGGCCGCGCAGGGAGGACCAGAGGTCGGCGAGGACGGGCACGCCGGGCTTGTCGTCCATGGATTTGAAGGCGGTGACGCCGAGCCAGGCGACGAGGGCGGCGGCGACGAACAGGAGGATGCGGCTCATGGAGAGTTCGACTTCGGTGAAGCCGAGGTCGAGCTGTCGGGCGGCCTGCCAGCCGGCGAGGGGTGCGGAGACGGTCATGGCGAGCATGAGGATGACGCGGGCGGAGACGGCGATGAACGCGAACATGCGTCCGCGGATCTCGTCTTCGGTCTCGCGCTGGAGGAGGGTGATGCCGGCGAGGAAGGCCATGCCGGCGCCGAGGCCGATGACGACGGAGCCGAGGAGGGAGACCCACAGCCAGGGGGCGACGGCGTCGAGTGCGAGGCCGACGCCGGCGAGGACGATGCTCATGCCGAACCAGCGCAGGCGTGAGAGTTCGCCGATGAGTTTGGGGCCGAAGGCGATGCCGGCGCCGAGGCCGAGGAAGAGGAAGACCGCGAGGATGTAGAAGGCGGCTTCGCCGGCGTCGAGGGTGGTGGCGTAGACGGTGCCGACGCCGATGAGGATGCCGGCGCCGCTGAAGGCGCCGAGCATGCCGAGGATGAGGCCGCGGACGCGTTCGCGGCTGCGCATGTAGGTCCAGCCTTCGACGAAGTCGTTCCAGACGCTGGAGGTCTTGGCGGCGATCTGGCCGTAGCGGCCGGAGATCTGGGGGATGAAGAAGTAGACGGTGACGGCGAGGATGCCGAACATCGCGGCGGTGAGGTACAGGGCGATGACCATGGGTTCGGCCCAGGGGCCGAGGTTGGCCCACACGTTCTGTCCGCGTTCGAGGATCGCCAGGACGGCGAAGGCCAGGGGCGGGGCGAGCCCGTAGGTGGTGGCGAGGCTGAGCTGGTTGGCGGCCTCGTACTTCTCGGGCGGGAGCAGGTTGGGGACGGCGGCTTCCTTCGCCGGGGACCAGATGAGGACCGCGCCTTCGATGCACACCTGGGCGATCGCGAGCCACGCGACGGTGACGGCGGTGTTGTTGGTGATGAGGTAGACGGTGGGGACCGAGGCGATGAGCACGAAGCGCGCGGTGTCGCAGGCGGCCATGGTCTTGCGCCGGTCGAACCGGTCGGCGAAGACGCCGGCGACGGGTCCGAGCACCAGTGACGGCAGCAGGCGGAGCACGATGGTCGCCGAGAACGCCGCGCCCTTGGCGGCGGGGTCGTCGAACAGGGACTGCGCGAAGCCCGCGGTGGCGAACAGCGCGAGCCAGTCGCCGAAGGAGGCGAGACCGAGTACGGTCCACAGCCTTCTGAACGGGCGGATACGCAGCACCGTCTGGATGTCGGCAAGGGTGTTCGCCATGCTGCTCCTCGAAAGTCAAAGACCGCACCGGGTCGACTACGAGACTAGTCGGCCCGGCGCGGCCTCATGTCCCGGCGCGGTCGGTTGAGTGGCCTGCGACAGGTCCGGCGTGGGACCTGCCGGGGCGGCTCACGTCAGGCGGCGCGCGAGGTAGTCGCAGACGACGCCGTTGGCCTCGCCGATCGAGGCGGCGCACCCGTCGGGGTCGCGGCGGAACGCCAGGCGGACCAGGGCCTGCCCGGTCTCGACGGCGACCGTGACGGTCTTGTTGAGTTCGTCGTCGCCGCCGATGCCGAAGCGGTGGGCGAGTCCGGCGAGGATCTGGTCGGCGATGACGTCGCCGCCGGTGGTGACGGCGTCGGCGCGGCCCGGGTCGATCGCGTCGGCCAGGTGGAGGACGCGGAAGCCGGGCGCGGTGCGGTACATGTGGACGTATTCGCTGATCGCGGCCTCGACTCCGCCGCGCCAGTCGGCGGGCGGTTCGGCGTCGAAGCGGGCGGCGAGGCGCTCGAAGTACAGGTCGATGTAGCGCTGGCTCAGCGCTTCGGCCAGTGAGCGCTTGTCGCCGAAGAACTGGTAGACCGATCCGATGGCGACGTCGGCCCTCTGGGCGATGGCCGTGGTCGAGAGCCGGTCGTAGCCGACCTCTTCGATCAGGTCGGCGGCGGCGTCGAGCATTCGGCGCACCCGCGCAGCCGATCGTTCCTGGACGGGCAGGCGGCGCAGCGAGTGCGTCGCCCCGAACTTGGACACCGGTGACATCGTGGGCTGCCGAGCGGCCGGCACGGTTGCTGTGCTCATGGTGTTGTCTCCCCCCTCGTGATGACAAGTCTCCCCATCATGGACGACTTGCCCGGATTTGAGGCTCATTCCCGGTCGTGTCGCGAGAGAAATTCCATGTTCCCCCGACCGAGTGTCACCATGTCGACACGAAACGGAACGAAAACTCCATGTCGCCCGGCGGCTTGACGGGATGCGTATTTGGTCACTCTGACGGTGGTGACGGTTGTGTGCGAACACCCGGGCACGGAAGGATTGCGAGTGTTTTGCGCGTTGCCTTAGGGGAGGCGACGGCGGAGAGGACATACACGTGAACACACGGCGCACCCCGGCCTTCCGGGCCCGATGCCGCAAGCAGGCCGTCCACCGCGTCGCGATGGTCTCGGTCCACACCTCCCCGCTCGCGCAGCCCGGCACCGGCGACGCCGGGGGCATGAACGTCTACGTGCTCAACACCGCCCGCGAACTCGCCCGCGCCGGCGTCGAGGTCGAGATCTTCACCCGCGCGACGAGTTCCGAAGAGCCTCCCACGGTCGAGGCCGAACCGGGCGTCCTGGTCCACCACCTCCCGGCCGGGCCCTTCGAGGGCCTGTCCAAGAACGACCTTCCCACGCAGCTGTGCGCCTTCACCGGCGGCCTGCTGCGCGCCGAGGCCCGCAACCGGCCCGGCCACTACGACCTCATCCACGCCCACTACTGGCTCTCCGGCCAGGCCGCCTGGGTGGCCGCGGACCGGTGGGGCGTCCCGCTCGTGCAGACCTTCCACACCCTCGCGAAGGTGAAGAACGCGCAGCTCGCCGACGGCGACTCGCCCGAGCCGATCGGCCGGGTCGTCGGCGAGGAGCAGATCACGACCGAGGCGGACCTCCTCATCGCGAACACCGCGGCCGAAGCCGCCGAGCTGCACCGCTACTACAACGCCGACACCCGGCGCGTCGAGGTGATCCACCCCGGCGTGGACCTGGGCGTCTTCCGCCCCGGCGACCGGTACGCCGCCCGTCAGGCCCTCGGCCTCCCCCAGGACGCCCTGGTCGTGGCGTTCGTGGGCCGCATCCAGCCCGCCAAGGCCCCGGACGTGCTCCTGCGCGGCCTCGCCCGGCTGCGCGAGACCGACCCCGAGCTGGCCCGGCGCATCGTCCCGGTCTTCGTCGGCGGCCCCTCGAACACCGACCTGTACTGGCTGCCCAAACTCGCCGGCGAGCTCGGCCTGGGCGAGACGGTCCAGTGGCGCACCCCGCGCTCGGGCGAGGCGCTCGCGCAGGTCTACCGGGCCGCCGACGCCGTCGCCGTCCCCAGCTACAACGAGTCGTTCGGCCTGGTCGCCCTGGAGGCCCAGGCCACCGGCACCCCCGTCATCGCCGCGCGCGTCGGCGGCCTGCCGACCGCCGTCGCCGAGGGCTCCTCGGGCCTGCTGGTCGACTCCCACTCCTCCGACGACTGGGCCGGCGCCATCGGCAGGCTCATGGGCGACGACGACCTCCGCCGGCGCCTGGCCGCCGGCGCCCGCACCCACGCCGCGCTCTTCTCCTGGCAGGCCACCGCCGAAGGCCTCAGCAGCGCCTACCGGAGGGCGCTCCTCATGCGCTCCCAGGCGATCACGCTCAACCGCTGACAGCGGCCCTGCCCCACGGAAAGCGAAACCCGGCCCACCGCTGACGCGGCCCTGCCGCACGGGAAGCGGGGCCCGGACCAAGGCCGACAGCGGCCCTGCCGCGCCACCGGACGAACCTGGCCTACCGTTGACTTCCGCCTCTCGACGGGAGGGGCCGGCCCGACGACGCGCAGGAGACCTCGTGATCGAGCAACTCAAGTCGGCCCTCGACGAGACCGGCGCCGACTACCGCGAGGACGGCCCCCGCTCGGTCGTCGTCTCGCTCCCGGGGCGGCGCAAGCTCAACATCGCCTGCGGCCTGGTGGTCGAGGACCACGCCCTGCGCGTGGAGGCGTTCGTGGCCCGCCGGCCCGAGGAGAACCGCGAGGCGGTCTGGGCCGAACTGCTGCGGCGCAACGGGAAGCTCTACGCGGTGTCCTTCGCGACCGACGAGTCCGAGGACGTCCACCTGGTCGGGCGCCTCCCGTTCGCCGCCGTCACCGCCGACGAGCTCGACCGGGTCCTCGGCCAGGTCCTCGAAGCGGCCGACGAGACCTTCAACGTCATCCTCGAACTGGGCTTCAGGACCTCCATCGAGGAGGAATGGCGCTGGCGACTGGCCCGCGGCGAGTCCGTCAAGAACCTCGAGGCCTTCGCGCACCTCAAGCCGAACGACTGAGCCCGCCCCCTGCCCCGGCGCTCGTCGACCGCGACCGCCGGTCCGAAGGCGCCCCGGACCGCACCCGTTCCAGCAGGCGGGACGGCGGGGGCGACGCCCGCCACACCCGTCCGGCGACCGGGCGGCCGGACGGTCGGCGAGGCGGCAGGATAGGGGCATGACCTACACACTCGTGCTGCTTCGCCACGGCGAAAGCGAATGGAACGCCAAGAACCTGTTCACCGGGTGGGTCGACGCCAAGCTGTCGGCCGCCGGCGAGGACGAGGCCCGCCGCGGCGGGCGGCTGCTCGCCGAGGCCGACCTGCTCCCCGACGTCGTGCACACCTCGCTGCTGCGCCGCGCCATCAACACCGCCGAGCTCGCCCTCAGCGAGGCCGCCCGCTCCTGGATCCCCGTCAAGCGCTCCTGGCGCCTGAACGAGCGCCACTACGGCGCGCTCCAGGGCAAGGACAAGGCCCAGACGCTCGCCGAGTTCGGCGAGGAGCAGTTCATGACCTGGCGCCGCTCCTACGACACCCCGCCGCCGCCCATCGAGCCCGGATCGGAGTTCTCCCAGGACGGCGACCCCCGCTACCGCGCCCTCGCCCCCGAGGTCAACCCCAGCGCCGAGTGCCTCAAGGACGTCCTGGAGCGGATGCTCCCCTACTGGTACGACGGGATCGTCCCCGACCTGCGGGCCGGGCGGACCGTGCTGGTCGCCGCCCACGGCAACTCGCTGCGCGCCCTGGTCAAGCACCTCGACGGCGTCGGCGACGACGCGATCGTCGGACTGAACATCCCCACCGGGATGCCGCTGCGCTACGAGCTGGACGAGCGAACCCTCAAGCCGGTCGTCGCCGGCGGGGAGTACCTCGACCCCGAGACCGCGGCCAAGGCCGCCGCCGCCGTCGCGGCCCAGGGCAAGAAATAGCCCTGCCCGCCACCCAGGGTTAACGCGAGGTGACATGTGTAACGGCCCGGCGCTCGACGCCGGGCCGTTCCGCGCTTAGTCTGGGATCGTGGCCCACAACGAACCGTCGCCCAAGAGCCTGCGCAAGGGGGTCGGGCGCGTCCTCACCGGCCTCGCCGCCGGTGCCGCCTTCGGCGCCGCCGCGACCGCCCTCCTGCGGGTGCGTCACCGCGGAAGCCCCTCCCGTCCCGAGTCCCGCACCGCCCCCGTCGCCGACTCCCGCCCGTGGGAGGCCGCGACCGACCTGCTGCGCACCGGCGTGTGCCTGGTCGACGACCACAACCGCGTCCTCTACACCAACCGCGCCGCCCGCGACCTGGGCCTGGTGGACGACCACGAGATCGTCTCGCTGACGCTGCGGGCCCTGCTCGCGCAGGCGCGCCGCTCCGGGCGCTACCGCGACGCCGAGGTCGAGGTCCCCAAGCAGGTCATGGGCGAGCCGAGCGCCGTGAGCGTCCGGATCACGCCGATGGCCGACGGGATCTCCGTCGCCGAGTTCCAGGACATCTCCGAGCTGCACCGCGTCGAGCGGGTCCGCCGCGACTTCGTCGCGAACATCAGCCACGAGCTGAAGACCCCCGTGGGCGCCATGCAGATCCTCGCCGAGGCCCTCAAGGACGCCTCGGAGGACCCGGACGCGGCCGCGCGCTTCGCCACCCGCATCCAGTCCGAGTCGGTCCGCATGAACCACCTGGTCACCGACCTGTTGGAGCTCTCAAGGCTCCAAGGCGCGGAGAAGCTGCCCGACCCCGAGCCGGTCGAGGTCGACCGGATCGTCGCCGAGGCCTTCGACCAGACGCGGATATCGGCCGAGGAGAAGCACATCGAGCTGAAGTACACCGGCGTCGGCGGCGCCGAGGTGCTCGGTTCGGAGTCGCAGCTGGTGACCGCGGTGAAGAACCTCGTCGGCAACGCCATCTCCTATTCACCCGAGAACACGAGCGTGGAGGTCTCCACCTCCGTGCGCTCCCCCACCGGCCATCTGGCCGGGGTGCAGATGGTGTGCATCGCCGTCCGCGACCAGGGCATCGGCATTCCCGCCGAGGAGCTGGACCGGATCTTCGAGCGCTTCTACCGCGTGGACGCGGCCCGTTCGCGATCGACCGGCGGCACCGGCCTCGGCCTGGCGATCGTCAAGCACGTGGCGGTCAACCACGGGGGTAGGGTTGAAGTGTCCAGTATGCCCGAAGCTGGATCAGTGTTTACCTTGATGTTGCCTGCTCGTTCCCTTCCGTCCGACGCCATGGCACCGGACTCGGATGCAATCGGAACATAATCAGCAAGACGCCCGTCAGAAAGGTTCACTCGTGACCCGCGTGCTCGTAGTTGAAGACGAGGAATCGTTCTCCGATGCCCTCTCCTACATGCTCCGCAAGGAGGGCTTCGAGGTGGCCGTGGCCGCCGACGGCGACGCCGCCATCAAGGAGTACGAGCGCGCCGGTGCCGACGTGGTCCTGCTCGACCTGATGCTGCCCGAGAAGTCGGGCACCGAGGTCTGCCGAGAACTGCGGGCGAACTCGAACGTGCCGATCATCATGGTCACCGCCCGCGACTCCGAAGTGGACAAGGTGGTGGGCCTGGAGCTGGGCGCCGACGACTACATCACCAAGCCCTACTCCTCCCGCGAGCTCGTCGCCCGCATACGGGCCGTGCTGCGCCGCTCCGCCGAGCCCGACGACCCGATCGTCACGGTCCTGGAGGCCGGGCCGGTGCGCATGGACGTGGACCGCCACACCGTCACCGTCGGCGGGCAGGACGTGCAGCTGCCGCTCAAGGAGTTCGAGCTGCTGGAGATGCTGCTGCGCAACGCCGGGCGGGTCCTCACGCGCGGCCAGCTCATCGACCGCGTCTGGGGCGCCAACTACGTCGGCGACACCAAGACCCTCGACGTGCACGTCAAGCGCCTGCGCTCCAAGATCGAGCCCGAGCCGGGCAAGCCCCGCCACCTCGTCACCGTGCGCGGCCTCGGCTACAAGTTCGACCCCCACGCCTGAACCGCCGAGACCGCGAACGCCAGGAGACCGCATGACCGGCCACCTGGCGTTCATTTTTGTGATGACGCTTTCCGGACCAGATAGGCTGCATTCGTGACTCACCTTCCCGCGGACGACCGCTACGAGAACATGCAGTACCGACGCTCCGGCCGCAGCGGCCTGAAGCTGCCCGCGATCTCCCTCGGCCTGTGGCAGAACTTCGGCCACACCCGGCCGCTGGAGACCCAGCGGGCCATCATCCGCCGCGCCTTCGACCTGGGCGTCACCCACTTCGACCTGGCCAACAACTACGGCCCTCCCGGCGGCAGCGCCGAGCAGAACTTCGGCACCGTCCTCGCCGAGGACCTCAAGGCCCACCGCGACGAGATGGTCGTCTCCTCCAAGGCCGGGTACCACATGTGGCCCGGCCCCTACGGCGACCACGGCTCGCGCAAGTACCTCGTCTCCTCGCTCGACCAGTCCCTCCAGCGCATGGGCCTGGACTACGTCGACGTGTTCTACCACCACCGGCCCGACCCCGAGACCCCGCTCGAGGAGACCATGGGCGCCCTCGACGCGATCGTGCGCTCGGGCAAGGCCCTCTACGCCGGCGTCTCGAACTACAACGCCGAGCAGGTCAGGGCCGCCGCCGCGATCCTCAAGGATCTCGGCACGCCGCTGTTGATCGACCAGCCGTCCTACTCCATGTTCAACCGCTGGACCGAGCGCGACGGCCTGCTCGACGCGCTCGAGGAGGTCGGCGCCGGCTGCATCGTCTTCAGCCCGCTCGCCCAGGGGCTCCTGACCGACCGGTACCTCAAGGGCATCCCCGAGGACTCGCGCGTGCGCACCAGCGTCTTCCTCAACGAGGACGCCCTCGAGGCGGAGAAGATGGACCGCGTACGGGCCCTCAACGACATCGCGGCCGCCCGCGGCCAGTCCCTCGCGCAGACCGCCCTCGCCTGGGCCCTGCGCGACACCAGGATGACCAGCGTCATCATCGGCGCCAGCAGCGTCGCGCAGCTCGAGGACAACATCGGCGCGCTCGCGAACCTCGACTTCACCGACGAGGAGCTCGCCGCGATCGACGTCCACGCCGTCGGCTGAAAGGCGACAACGGTACGGATCGGTGGGATCCCGGAAGGACCACCGATCCGCGCCCCGGACGAGGTGCTCGCCTTCACCACCCGAGGGACGGCCAAGGGACCGTTGCGAGGCGGTACCTGGGTATGACACCGGAGCGCTCAAGATCCGCCCCGAGTCGGAAGTCCGGTCCGCCCCCGTTCACTACGATTCGTGGCATGAGCCCATCGACGACCACCCTTCGCCCGCCCCGGAACCGGTTCGATCCTCGCGCCAAGTCCTGGTGGCGTTGGCAGGAGATCATCACCACCGCCGTCCTCGTCGTCCCACTGGCGGTCCTCGGCATCCTCATCGCGCCCGCCCGCCCGTGGCTGCTCGGCCCGGCCGCCGTGATCCTCCTGATCGGCCTGGTTTCGGCGCTGGTCTCGCCGGTGTGGAAGCACCGCGTCCACCGCTGGGAGGTCACCGACACCGCGGTCTACGCCCTCACCGGATACTTCTGGCGCACTTGGCGAATCGCGCCGATGTCGCGCATCCAGACCGTCGACACCACGCAGGGCCCGCTGCAACGCTCATTCGGTCTGTCCACCGTGGTCGTGACCACCGCGTCCTCCGCCGGGGCCGTGAAACTCGAAGGGCTCGATCACGACGAGGCGTCGGCCCTGGCCGCGCGCCTCACCGAACTCACCGACGCCACCCCCGGGGACGCGACATGACCGACGAGCAGCCCGACACCGCAGCGCTCGACGGCAGCACCGGCACCGCCGAACTCGAAGACACCGAGAACCCTTGGCTGCGACTCCACCCCGACGTCCTCAAGGTCTCGGCCATATTCATCCTCGGCGCCATGATCGCGGCCGGCGTGCCGACCGCGATCGGCATCGCCTCGGGAACCTCGTGGCCCATCGCGCTGGCCTGGGTCGTACCCGGCGCGGCGCTGGTCATCGGCGCGGTGGTCCTCTCCGAGGTGATCCGCCTGCGCACCACCCGCTACCGCGTCACCGGCCTCCGGGTCGAGATGACCTCGGGCATCTGGTTCAAACGCCGACGTTCCCTCGCGCGCGAACGCATCCGCTCGGTCGACCTGGCCGCCAACCCGATTGAGCGGATCTTCGGCCTGACGAAGGTCAAGGTCGGCACCGGCGAGACCGGCGGCGGCACCGATTCGACGACCGAGCAGACCCTCACGCTCGACTCGGTCCACAAGACCGAGGCCGACCGCCTCCGCGCCGAACTCCTGCGCCGCAACGCGGTCGGGGCCGGGACCGAGGTCGGCCCCGACGGCGGGCAGCGACTCGCCACCTGGGAGCCGGGCTGGCTCAAGTACGCACCGCTGTCGTTCCTCACCCCGATGCTCGCGGGCGTCGTGATCGGCGCCGTCTTCCAGGTCGCCGATTGGTTCGGCAGGGGCGGCCTGCCCGTCGAGATCGTCGGCGACATGATCGAGGAGTACGGGGCCTGGACGGCGCTGGTCGTCGGTCTCGTCGCGTTCCTGATCATCGGCGCGGCCGGCAGCCTGCTCCTCCAAGGCGAGGCCTGGTGGAACCACCGCCTCGACCGCGAACCCGGCGGGACGCTCCGAGTGCAGCGCGGTCTCATGACCTTGCGCTCGCTCAGCCTCGAGGAGAAGCGCATCCGCGGCATCGAACTGGTCGAGCCGCTCGGCGTGCGCGCCGCGGGCGCGGGGCGCCTCGACGTCGTCGCCATCGGCCTCAAGACCGACCAGGAGGGCAGCGACCTGAGCACGCTCGTGCCCGCCGCGCCACTCGACACCACGCGGGCGGCCGCCGAAGCGGTGATCGGCCCGATCGCGACCGACCTGGCCCCGCATCCCAAGACCGCCTTGACAAGACGCCTCCGCTGGGCCGCGATCGCCGTCGTGGTCCTGGTCGCCGCGGCCGTGACGTGCCATCTGCTGTGGTCGCTCCCGGCCCTGCTGAGCGCGGCCATCATCCTTGCGGCCGGGGGGAGCTCGGTCTTCGCGGTGTGGACGGCCTTCGACGCGTACAAGTCACTCGGCCACGCGCGCACCCGCCGCCACCTGGTCTCGCGGCGCGGCAGCACCCGCCGCGCCACGGTCCACCTGGACCGCTCCGGGATCATCGGCTGGCGCATCACGCAGTCGGTGTTCCAGAAGCGCATGGGGCTCATGACCCTCGACGCGACCACCGCCGCGGGCAAGGGCCACTACGCGGTGATCGACGCCGACGAGCACGAGATCCTCGACTTCGCCGACGACGCGGTCCCGGACCTGCTGCGGCCGTTCCTGATCCGGGAAGGCGACTGACGCCCAGACCGGAGCGGTGCAGCGGACCGTCATCGGAACGACTGCAGCGCTTCGGTCGTCGGCGCCTTCTCGGCCCTGATGATCGCCTCGACCTCGCCCATCCGGTCCCAGGTGTTCACGCCCATGCCCGCGAGCACGCGCCCGTCCTTGGCCCAGAACGCGACGAACTCCAGGGACTCGACCGATCCGGACACCACGACCTCGTCGTAGGCGTCCGGTCCGGCGACGAACCCCGTGTACTCCATGCCCAGGTCGTACTGGTCGGTGAAGAAGTACGGGAGCTTGTCGTACGCCGTGTCGTCGCCGAGCATCGCCCTGGCCGCGTGGCGCCCCGAGTCGATCGCGGTCTGCCAGTGCTCGACGCGGACCGGGCGGCCGAAGCGCGGCGACGGGACCGAGGCGATGTCGCCGGCGGCCCAGATGTCGGCGCCGCTCGTGCGCAGCCTGCCGTCGACCGCGACGCCGCCGCCGAACTCCCTGCCCCGCAGCTCGAGTCCGGCCGCGACCGCGAGGCCCGTGTTCGGGGTCGCGCCCACGGCGAGCAGCACGAGGTCGGCGTCGACGCGCTCGCCGTCCTTCGTCTCGACGCCGACGGCGCGGCCCTCCTCGCCCAGGATCTTCGCGACCTGGGTGCGCCGCCGCAGGTCCACGCCGTGGTCGGTGTGGAGCTTGCCGAAGACCAGCCCCATCTCGGGTCCGAGGACGCGTTCGAGCGGCTGCGCGCCGAGCCCGAAGACGGTGACCTCGCGCCCCATCTGGCGCGCGGAGGCGGCGACCTCCATGCCGATCCAGCCGTCGCCGACTATCGCGACGCGCTCGGCCTCCTTCAACGCGGCGGCGAGGTGCTCGGACTGCTCGACGGTGCGCAGCAGGTGGACGCCGCGCAGGTCGGCGCCGGGGAACGGGAGGACGAGCGGGCTCGAACCGGTCGCCAGCAGGAGCTTCGCGTACTCCAGGGCCGTGCCGTCGGCGAGCGCGAGCCTCCTGGCCCCGGGGTCGAGTCCGGTGGCGGGGCTGCCGGTGCGCACGTCGGCGTGCCGGTCGTACCAGTCCTCGTCGACGGTGAACAGCGCGGAGCGGTCGGCCTCGCCGCGCAGGTAGTCCTTCGACAGGGGCGGGCGCTCGTAGGGCCGGTGCGCCTCCCCGGTGACGATGACGAGGTCGCCCTCGTAGCCCTCCTCGCGGAAGGTCTGAGCGGCTTTGGAGGCGGCGAGGCCGCCTCCGACGATGACGTGCGGTGCGCTACTCATGTACTTCTCCCGAAGCATCGGCGTGGCCGCTCACGGGCGCCTCCGTGGCTCATGGGCGGCGGGTCGGCCCCATTCTCCCGCTCCGCGGGCGGATCCGGGCGGTTCGACGGACCTCGGCCCGGATTCCCCGGGCGGCGGGCCCCAATCCTCGGCGCCCGGGTCCCGGGAGTTCCGGCGGCGGTCAGCTCCAGCCGCGGCGGATCGGGCGGGTCGACGGCGTCGGCTCCTCGTCTCTGGAGCGGTAGACCACGTAGGGCCTGAACAGGTACCAGACCGGGGCGCTGAAGGCGTGGACGAGCCTGGTGAACGGGAAGAGCGCGAACAGGGTCAGGCCGATGAGGGCGTGGAGTTTGAACGCGCCCGAGGCGGCGGTCATCGCGGCGACGTCGGGTTGCAGGTAGAAGACGCTGCGGAACCACGGCGAGACGGTCTCGCGGTAGTCGGTCTCGTGCCCGCCGGTGAGGCCCGCGACCGCCGAGAGCAGGGTCGTGGCGAGTCCGGCGAGGATCGCCGCGACCAGGACCAGGTACATGACCTTGTCGTTGACGGTGGTGGCGCTGAAGACCGGCCCGTTGGTGCGCCGCCGCCAGATGAGCAGGGCGATGCCGCCGAGGGTGGTCACGCCCGCGACGGCGCCCAGGGACAGGGCGGTCACGTGGTACATGCCGTCGGTGATGCCGACCGCGTCGGTCCAGGTCTCGGGGATGAGCAGGCCGACCACGTGGCCGACGATCACCACGAGGAGTCCGAAGTGGAACACCGGGCTGGCGATGCGCAGCAGCCGCGACTCGTAGAGCTGCGAGGACCTGGTGGTCCAGCCGAACCTGTCGTAGCGGTAGCGCCAGACCGTGCCGCCGATGAGCACGGCGAGCACCACGTACGGCAGTGCGCCCCAGAGCAGGTAGTCGAGCGTCGTCGGGCTCATCACCCGCCCCCCATGGTGACCGGCATGCCGAGCGGCACCGCGCCGTTCCCGGGACCGCCGTTCGGAGTCCTGCCGTACGGGTCGAGGCCTACGTCCTCGACGGGCGGTCCGGCGGCGGCGATGCGGGCGGCCTCGCGGCGGGCTTGGTCGGGGGGCGGGAGGGTTGCGGCCACGGCGTCGAGGACAGCGGCGTAAGGGCTGGCGCAGTCGTGGAGCGCGGCCCGGAGCAGTTCGATCCCGGGCTGGAACTCCTCGAGCAGTCGCCGCCCCTGCTCGCGGTCGCCTCGCGCGGCGAATTCGAGGACGACGCCGAGGTGGTCGGGCAGTTCGCCGTCGCCTCGGCGTCCGCCGATGCGCCATCCGCAGGCGGCGTAGACCGCTTTGACGCGGGCGAGCGCGTGGCCGCGTCGCCTGGTGTCCCCGTCGGTGTAGTAGGTGAGGTGGAGTGCCCTGCGGCGCTTGAGGTCGAAGGTGCGGACGTAGTGGGCTCCTTGGTCGAGTTCGGATGTCGCCGCCGCGTAGTCGCAGAACGCGGCGAGCGCGGTGCGGGCCGGGCCCGCGGGCAGCTCTTCGACGGCCGCGCGCACCAGCGGGACGCGCTCGCGTGCGGGGCGGTCGGGGTAGCACAGCAGGACGGCGGCGGCCTGGCGGATGACGGCGTGGTCGTTCACTTCGACTCCCCGTGCCCTCGGAGGTGCCCGCCGTCCCGGGTGTTCCGGCGCGCCTCCGGTTCCGGGCCGTCCTGCCGGTCCGGGCTGTTCTTCTGGTCCGGTCCCGGGCTGTTCTTCTGGTCCCGTCCCGGGCTGTTCTTCTGGTCCCGTTCCGGGAACAACCCGGGCGGGCGGCCGTTGCCATCCCAGTTGAGGAGGTTGAACCGGCGCGCCGGGCCCGAACGGCCGTCGCTGGTCTGGCGGTCGCGCAGGGCGTGGAAGGTCTCGACGCTGGCGGGCTGCGGCCGTCCCGAGGCCTCGCCGAACGGCGCCTCGCCGCCCATGCCGCCCATGCCCGGTCCGCCCTCGAAGTCGAGCGAGCAGCCGATCTCGTCGATGACGCCGCGGTCGGCCTCGTCGACCCCGTACGCCGTCGGGATCACGTACCGGTCGTCGTACTTCGCGAGCGCCAGCAGCCGGTACATCCGCTCGATGTCGGCCCCGGTCATGCCGGCCGCCGTCGCGATCGACTCGTCCGGCTCCTCGCCGAGATTGATGCGCCGCATGTAGGAGCGCATCGCCGCGAGCTTCCCGAGCACGTCCTTCACCGGCCCGGGGTCGCCGGCGGTGAACAGCTCGGCGAGGTACTCGACCGGGATGCGCAGCGTGTCGATCGCGGCGAACAGGTTCCCGGCGTCCTCGCCGTCGTGGCCGGACTCGCTCAGCGCGTCGACCACCGGCGACAGCGGCGGGATGTACCAGACCATCGGCATGGTCCGGTACTCCGGATGCAGCGGCAGCGCCACGCGGAACCGCTTGGCCAGCAGATGGATCGGGGACCGGCGCGCCGACGCCACCCAGCGCTCGGGGATGCCGTCGCGGATCGCGGCGGCCTGGACCTCGGGGTCGTCGGGGTCGAGGAAGACGTCGAGCTGCGCCTCGTAGAGGTCCTTCTCGTCCTTGACGGCGGCCGCCCTGCCGACCCGTTCGACGTCGTAGAGGATCACGCCGAGGTACCGCAGGCGCCCCACGCAGGTCTCGGAGCACACGGTGGGCATGCCGACCTCGACGCGCGGGTAGCAGAGCGTGCACTTCTCGGCCTTGCCGGTCTTGTGGTTGAAGTAGACCTTCTTGTAGGGGCAGCCGGTGACGCACATGCGCCAGCCCCGGCACTTGTCCTGGTCGACCAGGACGATGCCGTCCTCGGCGCGCTTGTACATCGCGCCGGAGGGGCACGCGGCGACGCAGGAGGGGTTGAGGCAGTGCTCGCAGATGCGCGGCAGGTAGAACATGAACGCCTGCTCGTAGTCGAACCTGACCTTGTCGCCGATCTTCTGCACGATCGGGTCGTTCGCGGCCAGCTCCTCGCCGCCGGCGAGGTCGTCGTCCCAGTTGGCGCTCCACTTGATCTGCATCGGTTCGCCGGAGATGAGCGAGCGCGGCCGGGCCCCGGGTATGTCGTCGCCGAGCGGCGCGGACACCAGGTGCTCGTAGTCGTACGTCCAGGGCTCGTAGTAGTCCTGGATGGACGGCATCTTGGGGTTGGCGAAGATCGTGGCGAGCTTCTTGAGGCGTCCGCCCGCGCGGGGCTTGAGCCTCCCTGTGGCCGTGCGCTTCCAGCCGCCCTGCCAGCGCTCCTGGTCCTCGTGCCGCCTCGGGTAGCCCTGTCCGGGCCGGGTCTCGACGTTGTTGAACCACACGTACTCGACGCCGGAGCGGTTGGTCCACGCCTGTTTGCAGGTGACCGAGCAGGTGTGGCATCCGATGCACTTGTCGAGGTTCATGACCATCGCGACCTGCGCCATGACCTTGCCGATGCGCTGCGCCATCAGTACCGGACCTCCGTGGTTCGCTTGCGCACGACGGTGACCTCGTCGCGCTGGTTGCCGGTGGGCCCGATGTAGTTGAAGGCGTATGAGAACTGGGCGTATCCGCCGATGAGGTGGGTGGGTTTGACGAGCAGGCGCGTGAGGGAGTTGTGGATGCCGCCCCGCTTGCCGGTGGTCTCGGTCTTCGGGACGTCGACCACGCGTTCCTGCGCGTGGTACATGTAGACGGTCCCTTGCGGCATCCGGTGGGAGACGACGAGTCGGGCGGCGACGACGCCGTTGCGGTTCACGGCCTCGACCCAGTCGTTGTCCTTGGCGCCGATGGCCTCGGCGTCCTGGGGGCTCATCCAGATGTTGGGGCCGCCGCGCGAGAGCGTGAGCATGAGCAGGTTGTCCTGGTACTCGGAGTGGATGGACCACTTGGAGTGCGGCGTGAGGTACCGGACGGCGACGGCCTTCTCCCCGCTGGGCCCGATCTCGGGTTCGCCGAACAGGGCGTGCATGTTGAGCGGCGGCCGGTAGATCGGCAGGGCCTCGCCGAATTCGTGCATCCAGTCGTGGTCGACGTAGCAGTGCATGCGCCCGGTGAGGGTGTGCCAGGGCTTGTCGTGCTCGACGTTGATGGTGAAGGGCGAGTAGCGCCGGTCGTGCGCCTCCTTGCCGGACCATTCGGGGCTGGCGCCGACGGGGGTGGGCGCGTGCTGGGTGTCGGAGAAGACGACGCGGCGTTCGGCGGTGCCGTGGATCAGTTCGGAGAAGTCGGTGCCGACGCGTTCGGCCAGGCGCGTGAAGCCCTGCGAGGCGAGGCGGCCGTTGCTGGTGCCGGAGAGCGCGAGGATCATCTCGCAGGCTTTGACGTCGGTGTCGAGGAGGGGCCGGCCGGCGGCGGGGCCGTCGTTCGCGATGCCGTTGCGCTGGGCGAGCCAGCCGATCTCGACGTCGGGTGTGAACGAGACGCCTTTGACGGGCAGGCCTTTGGTCTCGGCGAGCGGGCCGAGGGCGGCCATTTTGGCGGCGACGGCGGGGTAGTCGCGTTCGACGCTGATGATCGCGGGCATGGTCTTGCCCGGGATCGGTTGCACGCCTTCGGCTTTCCAGTCGGGTGCGATGCCGCCCGGTTGGGCGAGTTCGCCGGGGGTGTCGTGCTGGTGCGGTGCGGCGACGAGGTCGGTGGCGACGCCGAGGTGGTCTTCGGCGAGTGCGGAGAACCGCTGCGCGAGCAGGTGGAAGGCCTCGAAGTCGGTGCGGGCCTGCCAGGGCGGGTCGATCGCGGGCGAGAAGGCGTGGACGAACGGGTGCATGTCGGTGGTGGAGAGGTCGTGCTTCTCGTACCAGGTGGCGGCCGGGAGCACGATGTCGGACAGCAGCGTGGTGCTGGTCATGCGGAAGTCGAGCGAGAGCAGCAGATCGAGTTTCCCCTGGGGCGCCCGGCCGTGCCAGGTGACGTCCTCGGGGCGGTCGTCGGGCCCGGCCTCACCGCCCTGCACGGAGTTCTGGGTGCCGAGGAGATGTTTGAGGAAGTACTCGTCGCCTTTGG
The DNA here is from genome assembly GCF_900101745.1 of Glycomyces harbinensis. Lineage (GTDB taxonomy): Bacteria > Actinomycetota > Actinomycetes > Mycobacteriales > Micromonosporaceae > Glycomyces > Glycomyces harbinensis. The sequence continues at coordinate 85,189 of NZ_FNAD01000020.1, forward strand.
CGGAGGAGCCGAAGAGGTTCGCGCGCCAGACGGTGAGGACGCGGGGCCAGTTCTCGGGCGCGTCGGGGTCTTCGGCGGCGAAGCGCAGTTCTCCGGAGGCGAGTTCGTCCACGATGTACCGGCCGGGTTCCTTCCCGGCCTCCTTCGCCTCCTGCGCCAGGAGGAGCGGGTTGCGGTCGAAGGTCGGGTAGGACGGCATCCAGCCCATGCGGGCGGAGGCCGCGACGAGGTCGGCGGTGTGCACGGAGGCGAGCCGGCCGGGCCCGGTGGCGGAGGTGAGCGCGTCGGACTTGTAGGTGTCGTAGCGCCACTGGTCGGTGTGGAGGTACCAGTACGGGGTGGCGGCCATGAAGCGGGCGGGCCGGGTCCAGTCCATCGCCGAGGCGTATGCGGCCCAGCCGGTCTGGGTGCGGCACTTCTCCTGGCCGACGTAGTGGGCCCAGCCGCCGCCGTTCTTGCCCTGGCATCCGGTGAGCAGCAGCAGGGTGAGGAACGCGCGGTACATGGTGTCGCCGTGAAACCACTGGTTGGTGCCCGCGCCGAGCACGATCATGGCCCGGCCGCCGGAGTCGCGCGCGGTGGCGGCGAACTCGCGGGCGATGCGGACGGTCCGCTCGGCCTTCACGGAGGTGACGGCCTCGGCCCATGCGGGCGTGCACGGCTGGGAGGCGTCGTCGTATCCGGTGGGCCACTGCCCGGGCAGGCCCGGGCGGGCGACCCCGTACTGGGCGAGCAGCAGGTCGAAGACGGTGGTGACGGTGCGGCCCTCGACGGTGCGGACGGGCACGCCGCGCAGGATCGAGTCGCCGCTGCGCCCTCCGGTGCCGGCACCGCCGTCGGGACCGCCGCCGCCGTCGAAGCCGGCGCTGTCGAAGCGCGGCAGGTCGATCGCGACCGCGTCGCAGCCCTCCCCGTACAGGCTCAGCTGCGGGACCGCGCCGCGCAGGTCGAGGTTCCAGCGGCCCGGGTTGTCCTCGTCCCAGCGGTGCCCGAGGGTCCCGTGCGGGGCGACGGCCTCGCCGGTGCGCTCGTCGAGGAACACCGGCTTCCACTCCGCGAACGGCTCGTCCCCCGCGAGCGCGTCGCGGCGCAGGAACTTGCCGGGCACGAGCCGCCCGTCCCGCGCCTCGATCTCGACCAGGAACGGCAGGTCGGTGTACTTGCGCACGTAGGCGTCGAAGGGCTCGGTGCGGTGCTTCACGAAGTGCTCGCGGAGGATCACGTGGCCCATCGCCATGGCGAGCGCGCCGTCGGTGCCCGGGTGCGGGGCGAGCCATTCGTCGGCGAACTTGGCGGCGTCGTTGTAGTCGGGGGCGACGGTGACGACCTTCTGGCCCCGGTAGCGGGCCTCGGCCATCCAGTGCGCGTCGGGCGTGCGCGTGACCGGCACGTTCGAGCCCCACAGCATCAGGTACGCGGCGTCCCACCAGTCCCCCGACTCGGGGACGTCGGTCTGGTCGCCGAAGACCTGCGGGCTGGCGACCGGCAGGTCCGCGTACCAGTCGTAGAACGACAGCATGGAGCCGCCGAGGAGGTTCACGAACCGCGCGCCGACGCCGTGCGAGACCTGCGACATCGCCGGGATCGGGCTGAACCCCGCGATCCGGTCGGGCCCGTAGGCGCCGATGGTGTGGACGTGGGCGGCGGCGGCGATCTCGACCGCCTCGTCCCAGCCGATGCGCACGAGCCCGCCCTTGCCGCGCGCGGACTGGTAGCGGCGGCGCTTGTCGGGGTCGGTGGTGATCTCGGCCCAGGCCGCGACCGGGTCGCCCAGCCGGGCCTTGGCCTCGCGGAACATCTCGATGAGGACGCCGCGCCCGTACGGGTAGCGCACGCGCGTGGGCGAGTAGGTGTACCAGGAGAACGCCGCGCCCCTCGGGCAGCCGCGCGGCTCGTACTCGGGCCGGTCGGGCCCCACGGACGGGTAGTCGGTCGCCTGGGTCTCCCAGGTGATGATGCCGTCCTTGACGTAGACGTTCCACGAGCACGACCCGGTGCAGTTGACGCCGTGCGTGGAGCGGACGACCTTGTCGTGGCTCCAGCGGTCGCGGTAGAACACGTCCCCTTCGCGCCCGCCGTCCTTGAAGACGGCCCGCAGGTCGCCGGTGGCCTCGGTGCGGGTGAGGAAGACGCCGGTGCGCAGCAGCACGTCGGCCGCCCCGGAGGAGGTCCGGTCCGTGTCCGTCATGGTGCCCGTTCCCTTCGCGTGGCGGCCCGTGCATGGGGGGAGTCCGCTGCTCAGATTAGGTCTTTGGACCCGGCAAAGAGGACTAATCGGCATACTGTCCGCGGACCCTGCACCTGTGCCGGGCCGATGCGGCCCGGGCCGGGCCGGGGACGTTCCGCCGTCGCGAGGGGACCTGAGCATGAGCACCGCCGACCAGTCCGCCGCCGTGCAGCGCGGGGCCGGGGCCAACCTGGTCCGCGCCACTGCCGCGTTCGCGATCACCTTCTGGGCGTGGAACCTCATCGGCCCGCTGTCGAAGACCTACTCCGAGCGGCTGGACCTCGACCCCACGCAGACCTCGATCCTCGTGGCGTTCCCGGTGCTGGTGGGCGCGGTCGGGCGCATCCCGGCGGGCATCCTCACCGACCGGTTCGGCGGGCGCGTCATGCTGACGGCCTCCTGCTTCATCGCGACCGTGCCGGTGCTCCTCGTCGGACTCTCGGGCAACTCCTTCGCCGCCCTTCTGGCCTCGGGCTTCCTGCTGGGCTTGGCCGGGACCTCGTTCGCGGTCGGCATCCCGTTCGTCAACGCCTGGTACCCGCCCGCCAAGCGCGGCTTCGCCACCGGGGTCTTCGGCGCGGGCATGGGCGGCACGGCCCTCTCGGCGTTCTTCACCCCGCGCCTGGTCGACGGGATCGGGCTGCTGCCCGCCCACCTGGTCATGTGCGCGGCCCTCGCGGTCATGGGCCTGATCTGCTGGGCCTTCGCCCGCAACGCGCCGCAGTGGTCGCCGAACGCCGATCCGGCCCTGCCGCGCCTGAAGTCGGTCGCGAAGCTGAAGGTCACCTGGCAGATGTCGCTGCTGTACGCCGTGGCCTTCGGCGGCTTCGTGGCGTTCTCGACCTACCTGCCGACGATGCTCGTGTCCGCCTACGACCTGGCCCAGACCGACGCGGGCCTGCGCACGGCCGGGTTCAGCCTCGCCGCGGTCGTCGCCCGCCCGGCCGGCGGCATCCTCTCCGACCTGTTCGGGCCGCTGAGGATCTGCCTGGCCTCGTTCTTCGGCGCCGCGGCCCTGGCGGTCCTGCTCGCCTTCGAACCGCCCCTGGAGATCCCGGCCGGCACCGAGTTCGTCCTCATGGCCCTGTTCCTGGGCCTGGGCACCGGCGGCGTGTTCGCGCTGGTGGCCGAACTGGTCGAGCCCGCCCGCGTCGGCGGGGTCACCGGGATCGTCGGCGCCGCGGGCGGCCTCGGCGGCTACTTCCCGCCGCTCGTGATGGGCGCGGTCTACCAGGCCACCGGCGCCTACACGATCGGCCTGCTGCTGCTGGCGCTCACCGCGCTCCTGGTCGGCCTCTTCACGTTGAAGGCGTTCCGCGCCTCCCCGTCCGCGAAGCCCGGGGCCTCGGCGAAGACGGTGTGACCGGGCCGCACCTCCCGTGACCGGAGGCGCCGACGCGCCGATCCTCCGCGAGAAGCCCACGTGATTGGTACTCGCGAACGAGGCCGTGACGGTGCGGAATCACCCGCAAGGCGGAGGATCCGGCCCGCCGCCGCACCTAAGGTGAACCCATGCTCGAAATCAAGGACCTGCACAAGCGGTTCGGCGACACCCTGGCCCTCGACGGCGTGTCGCTCTCGGCCGCCCCCGGCGAGGTGGTCGGCTTCGTCGGCGCCAACGGCGCCGGGAAGACCACCACCATGCGCATCGCGATGGGCGTCCTCGCCGCCGACTCCGGCCAGATCGTCTACGACGGCGCCCCGCTGGGCGTCGAACAGCGCCGCCGGTTCGGCTACATGCCGTCCGAACGCGGCCTCTACCCCAAGATGAAGACCGGTGAGCAGGTCGCCTACTTCGGCGAGCTGCACGGCATGAGCAAGACCGAGGCGCGCCGGTCCGCCGGCGAACTCCTCGAGCAGCTCAACCTCACCGACCGGGCCGGGGACTTCGTGCAGGACCTGTCGCTGGGCAACCAGCAGCGCGTCCAGCTCGCGGTCTCGCTCGTCCACGACCCCGAGGTGCTCATCCTCGACGAGCCCTTCTCCGGGCTCGACCCGATCGCGGTCGACGTCATGGGCGCCGCCCTCCGGGACCGCGCCGCCGCCGGCGCGCCGGTCATCTTCTCCAGCCACCAGCTCGACCTCATCGAGCGCCTCTGCGACTCCGTGTCGATCATCGGCAACGGGAAGATCATCGCCGCCGGGGGCGTCGAGGAGCTGAAGGCCAAGGAGGTCAAGCAGCTGCGCGTCAGCGTCGAGACCGACGAGGACCTGACCGGGCGCCTGCCCGGCACCGTCACCCGCGACGGCGACGACTACCTCGTCGAGGACTCCCCCGACGACCAGGAGGTGCTGCGCATCGCGGCCGCCGCCGGGCGCATCACCCGCTTCGCCTACGACCAGCCCACCATCGCCGAGATCTTCCGAGAGGCCGTGACCCGATGACCGCTCAGCGCAACCAGGCGCGGCACGACGAGACCTCCCGGATGCGGGGGCTCATGCTCGTGGCCGGACGCGAGATCCGCGTCCGCGGCCTGTCGAAGTCCAACGTCATCAGCCTCATCGTCACCGTCCTCATCGTCGGCGTCCTGGCCGCGCTCCCCAGTCTCTTCGGCGGGGACGACGGCGACGAGAAGATCGGCCTCGCCGGGCCCACCGCCGCCGCGATGCAGACCCAGCTCGACGCCATGGGCGGCTTCGACGTCACCGTGTTCGACTCCGCCGGCGAAGCGGAGCAGGCCGTCGAGGACGAGACCGTCGAGGCGGCCGTCGCCGACGGGTCCCTCTACAGCCGCGACGGCGTCGGCAACGAGACCGAGGCCAAGATCGACGCCGCCTGGCAGGCTGCGAGCGTCCAGACGAACCTCGCGAGCGCCGGGCTCAGCGACCAGGAGATCGCCGGCGCGCTCACCGTGCAGCCGCTGGAGTGGGTGACCCTGGAGTCGGAGGGCGGCGTCACCGGCCCGCTCGACTACTTCACCGGCCTCATCATCTCCGTCATCATGTTCATGATGCTCATGACCCCGGTGCAGTACATCGCCATGGGCGTCGTCGAGGAGAAGTCCAGCCGGATCGTCGAGATCCTCCTGACGAGCCTCAAGCCCTGGCAGCTTCTGGGCGGCAAGGTCATCGGCCTCGGCGTGATCTCCCTGGTCAACCTGATCGCCATGGTCGCCGTCGGCCTGGGCGTCTCGGCCGCCACCGGGATGCTCTCCGACCTGCCGCCGGGCACCGCCTCCGCGGCGGTCTCCACCATCGGCTGGTGGCTCATCGCGTTCGCGCTCTTCGGCACCCTCGCCGGCGGCGTCGGCTCGCTGGTGTCGCGCCAGGAGGAGTCCGGGTCGGTCCTGACCCCGCTCATCATGTCGCTGACGCTCAGCTACCTCGGCGCGATCTTCCTGCTGAACGCGCCCACGAGCACGTTCGCGGAGGTCCTGTCGATCGTGCCGCCGTTCTCCGGCATCGCGATGCCCACCCGCATGGCGATCGCCGACGTCCCGGCCTGGCAGATCGGCCTCTCCGGAGTGCTCTTGGCGCTCGCGGCGGCCGGGGCCCTGGCGCTCGGCTCCCAGCTGTACAAGCGCAGCGTCCTGTACACGGGCTCGCGGATGAAGATCAGCGAGGCGCTCCGCCGCTCCGCCTAGCCGCGCGACGTGAGAGGGCCCGGGAGGAGATCCTCCCGGGCCCTGTCGCGTGCGGCGGCTACTCCGTCAGGAACAGGAAGTAGCCGATCGAGGCGGCCATGAGCACCCAGGCGATCGGGTGGACCTCCCGCCAGCGGCCCTTCGCGGCCATCATGACCGGGAAGAACACCAGGCCCAGCGCGATGCCGTTCGAGATCGAGTAGGTCAGCGGCATGGCGACCACGATCAGGAACGCCGGGATCGCGTACTCGAGCTTCTCCCATTCGATCTCGCCGAGCGCCTTCGCCATGAGCACGCCCACGACGATGAGCGCGGGCGCGGTGACCGCCGGGTTGTTCGCGACCAGGCCGAACACCGGGAACGCCACGAGCGACACGAGGAACCAGAAGCCGGTCGTGACGGCCGTGAGGCCGGTGCGGCCGCCGACCGAGACGCCCGCGGTCGACTCGATGTAGGCCGTGGTGGTCGAGGTGCCCAGCACAGCGCCCGCCGAGGTCGCGATCGAGTCGGTGGCGAGGGCGCGTCCGGCGCGCGGGAGCTTGCCGTCCTTGACGAGTCCGGCCTGGCCGGCCACGGCGAACAGCGTCCCGGCGGTGTCGAAGAAGTCCACGAACAGCATGGTCAGGATGACCGCGATCATGTGGACGGTGAACGCGTCCTCGAAACCGGTGAAGGCCGCGCCGAACGAGTCGAGGTTCGGAGTGAAGCCCTCGGCCAGCTCGAAGTCGATGACGCCGGTCAGCACGCCGAGGACCAGCGTGGCGAGCATCCCGTAGAAGACGCCGCCCTTCCAGCCCAGGACCATGAACACGGCGGTGGCGACGAGGCCGAACACGGTGAGCAGGACCGTGCCGGAGGTGAAGTCGCCGATGGTCACCAGCGTCGCCTCGGAGCCGACGACGATGCCGCCGCCCTTGAGGCCGATGAACGCGATGAACAGGCCGATGCCCGCGCCGACCGCGAGTTTCAGCTGCGCCGGGATGGCGTTGATGATCGCCTCGCGCGCACCGGTGACGGCGAGGATGAAGAACAGCACGCCCGAGACGAGGGTGCCGGTGAGCGCCGTCTGCCACGGGATGCCGAGGGTGAGGACCACGGTGAAGGCGAAGAACGCGTTCAGGCCCATCCCGGGCGCGGTGGCGATCGGGTAGCGGGCCCACAGGCCCATGACGAGGCAGCCGAGCGCGGAGGCCAGCGCGGTCGCGGTGAAGACGGCGCCCGGGTTCGGGGCGTCGACCCCGGCCGCGGTGAGGCCGAAGCTGAGGATGCCGGGGTTGACCGCGAGGATGTAGGCCATCGCGAGGAACGTCGTGGTCCCCGCGAGGATCTCGCGCTTCCAGTTGGTCTTGTTCGCGGTCATCCCGAAGTACTGGTCGAGGCGCCCGGTCGGGGTCGCGGGGTGCTTCTCGGGGTGTTCGTCGGAGACGCCGGGTTCGGCGGCGTCCTTCTCCGTGACATCGGGCTTCGCGGTGTCGTCAGTGGCCATGGGCGGGCACTCCTGTGCAGGTGCGGGTGCGATGCCGGGCAGCTGGCACCTCGGGGACCAGGGTAAATGGGTAGGCGCTGAACCTGCGGGTAATGTACCGGGTCCGCCACGGAAAACAAAGCACGCGGGCCTCGCGAATGTGAGTTTTACACGCGCGGTATGAGCTGGAAAACAGCGGAGCCGCGGTGCCGACGGCCGTCGCGGAAAATGGCGACGCCCCGGAGCCAAGGGGGGGACGGCTCCGGGGCGTCGATTTAGGGTCGGGCCCCCGGTGGCAGGATTCCAGGGGCCCGACAAGGACCGCACCGTCAAGCAGCGGGCGGTAGTCCGTGTCTCGGTCTCGGTGCTTTCGCACCGGGTTGCCTGCCTTGAGACAACTGCTAAACGCGGGGACACCACCGGCGGTTGCATAACGTTTCGATAACGAGAATCCGGGATGCGGCGACGGCTCGGCCGCCGCATCCCGGAGGGCTAGCCCTCCTCGGGCTCGCGGCGGCGGCGCATGAACGCGAGGATCACGCCGCCCGCGATCACGAGGGCGCCCGCGGCGACGAGGACGAACGTGAGCGATGAGCCGGTGGTCGGCAGGAACGAGCCCGCCGGCGAGGTCGACGCCTCGCCCGGCGCGGAGTTCGAAGCGGCCGGTTCCGAACTGGACTCGGCCGGGCTCGACGATTCCTCGACCTCGGTGGAGGTCTCCTCGCCGGGCGTCGTCGGCTCCTCGGTCGCCGACGTGGGCGCTTCGCTCTCGGTGGTCGGCTCCTCCGTGGGGCTGGAGGGCTCCTCGCTCGTCGTGGACTCCTCGGTGGGCGAAGGCGTCTCGTCCGTCGGCGAGGTGGGTTCCTCGGTGGGGCTCGACGGCTCTTCCGTCGGCGAGGAGGGCTCTTCCGTCGGGCTCGACGGCTCCTCGCTCGGGGAGGTCGGCTCCTCCGAGGGCGTCTCCTCTCCCGGCTCGTCCTCGGTCGCCGGGCAGGTGTGCGTCAGGTTGAACCGCGGCTCCTTGCCGCCGCCGTTCCCGTTCCCGCCGCCGTCGTCCTCGAGGTCGACGGTCGCCTCGGCGTCGATGAGGGTCAGTCCGGCCGGAGTGATGATGTAGGCCTTGTTGTCGCCGCTGCCGTCGACGATCCCGCCGTCGTCCGCGGTGTTGTAGCGCAGGACGTTGCCGTCCTCGTCCTGGAAGACCGCCTCGATGTAGTGGAAGTTGCCTTCGGCCGGAACCGAATTCGGCAGGACGAACACCCAGCCGTCGAGCCAGTCGGCGGTGCCTTCGGGGATTTGGTCGCAGCTGCGGTCGCCGAAGCCCGCGGCGGTCGCGGGCACGTTGCCCGGGTTGATGCCGATGGTGGCGTCGTCGTCCGCGAGCGCGGGGACGGCGAAGGCGAGCGCGACGGCTCCCGCGATGCCCGCGGCGGCGCCTATGCCGATGGTCTTGTGGCGGCGTGTCAGTTTCAAGTCGGTCGTCTCCGTGATGGGTGGTCGGAGAGGTCGAACGAGCCGGGTTCGACGGCTCCGGATACGGCGTTGCCGTATGCGGGGATGGGCGATCCATTCACGTCGCCGGGACCTGAGGCGTTGCGTCTCTTTCGGATGAAAGCGAACTCCCCCGAACGGCTGACCTGCCACTTCACCATAAAGAACCGCGAAAGCGACTCCCCGGACCGCCATCCGTGAAGGCGATGCCCCGTAGGCCGACCGCGGCCGAGAACCGCCGCGAAAAAAGCGGCGCCCCCGAGGTCCGACCTCGGGGGCGCCGCTGCGATCGGCTACCAGTCCTGGGCCTCGCGGCGGCGGCGCTGCACCGCGAACAGGACGGCGCCGGCCGCGGCGAGGGCCGCGGCCGAGACGAGCGCGACCGTCAGCGGGGTGCCGGTGGTCGGCAGCGTGGAGCCGCCCGGGGTGGTCGACTCCTCGCCGGGGGCCGAGGACTCCTCACCCGGGGTCGTGGGCTCTTCGCCAGGGCTGGAAGGGTTCTCACCGGGCGTACCGGGGCACGCGTGGGTGAGGTTGAACTGCGCGCCCTCGTCGGGGTCGGTCACCTGGGCGTCGGCGTCCAGGAGGGTCCATCCGGCGGGCGTGATGATGTACGCCTTGTTGTCGCCGCTGCCTTCGACGATGCCGCCGTGGTCGCCGGTGGTGCGGGTCTGCTCGGAGCCGCCCTCGTCCGCGAAGGTCGCGGTGACGGAGATGAAGTTGCCTTCGGCCCCGGCCGCGGCGGGCAGTACGAAGACCCAGCCGTCGAGGTCGCCGGCGAGGTCGCCGGGCAGGTTGTCGCAGGAGTTGTCCTCGAAGTCCGCGGCGGTCGTGGGCACGTTGCCGGGGTTGATCTGGATGATGACCGTCTCGGCCTGGGCGGGCGAGGCGAAGGCCAGGGCTCCGCAGAGGCCTGCGGCGGCCGCGAGGCCGAGCGCGCCGCGGGCCGAGGGGGTTCGCTTGAATTCCATTGTCGCTGCTCTCGGTATTCGTGTGATGGGAACGAATGTGCCGGATTCGGGATGGGCACTCTTCTCACGTTCGAGATGTACGTGAGGTTGCGACACGTTCTAGTGACGGACGGGGACCGCCCGTCGCAAGCGGTCACCGCCGAGATGGAATGCTGATCGCATGTCGCTGAAACTCACCTATGACGCCGCCCCCGGCGCCTGGCATGAAGGCCTGCCCCTGGGCAACGGCCGCGTCGGCGCGATGCTGGTGGGCGATCGGATCGAGCTCAACGAGGACGGATTCTGGTCGGGGGACGGCTCCCGGCGTATCCCCGACGGCGTCGAGGGCGTCGCCGCCGAGGCCGCCGCGCTGGTGCGCCGCGGCGAGTACTTCGCCGCCGATCAGCTCATCACCCGGCTCCAGGGCCCGGGCACCGAGGCCTACCAGCCCGCAGGGGCGCTCGTCGTCTCCCATGTGGACGATGCCGGGGACGAGCGCCGCGAACTGGACCTGCGCGACGGCGTCGCCGCCGTGGTGCGCGGCCGCGTCCGCCAGGAGGCCTTCGCCTCAGCGCGGTTCGGCGTGATCGCCCTCCGCTGGAGCGCCGAGGAGCCCTTCGACCTGGACCTCAGGTTCGAGTGGCCGCACGAGGGCGGCTCCACCGTCGCCGACTACGACGAGCTGGCGTTCACGGGGAACGCGCCGGTGAGCGTCGCGGGCGGCGTGCCCGACTACTCGACCGCGAACGGCGTGCGCCGCCTCGGCCTCAGCGCGCAGCTGCGCTGCGACGGCGACGCGACCCCGCACAGCAAGGGCCACCGGTTCACCGGCTGCCGCAGCGTCGAGGTCTTCCTCGCGCTGCACTCCGACTTCGACGGGCCCGCCGCGCTGGAGGCCTCGCGCGACGAGGCCCGCCGCGCCGCCGCCAACGGCTGGGCGACGCTGCGCGAGCAGCACGTCGAGTCCCACCGCGAGATCATGGACCGCGTCGGCCTCGACCTGCGCGCGCCGGCCCGTCCACAGGCCGTGGACGACCGGACCATCGACGAGCGCCTGCGCCGCAGGGCCTCGGGCGAGTCCGACGAGGACCTCGCCGTGCTCGTCTTCCAGTACGGGCGCTACCTCCTGGCCGCGTCCTCGCGGCCCGGCACGCAGGCCGCGAACCTCCAGGGCATCTGGAACGCCCAGGTCACCCCGCCGTGGAACTGCGACTACACCACGAACATCAACGTCGAGATGAACTACTGGCCCGCCGAGACCTGCGGCCTGCCCGAGTTCCACGAGCCGATGTTCGACCTCGTCGAAGGCCTGTCGCGCAGCGGCGAGGAGACCGCCCGCAAGCTCTACGGCGCGAGCGGCTGGTGCTGCCACCACAACACCGACTACTGGCGGCTGACCACCCCGGTCGACGGCAGGGCCTGCTGGCTGGCCTGGCCCATGGGCGGCCTGTGGCTGTCGATGCACCTCGCCGAGCACTGGCGGTTCGGCCGCGACGAGGAGTTCCTCGCCGAGAAGCTCCCGATCGCCTTGGGGGCGGCCAGGTTCGCGTTCGACCGGCTCTCCGAGGGCAAGGACGGGACCCTGGTGACCAGCCCGGCCTCCAGCCCCGAGAACGAGTTCGTCACGCCCGAGGGCAACTCCGCGATCGACGAGTCCACCGGCATGGACGCCACGCTCGTGCGCGAGCTGTTCGCGTTCATCCTCGAAGCGGCCGACGCGGTCGCCGAGACCCTGCACGGCGACGACCTCCAGCTCGTCAAGAACATCGAAGAGGCCATGCCGCGCTTGGCGAAGCCGAAGATCGGCGCCGACGGGCGCCTGCTCGAATGGGCCTCAGAGCGCCAGGAGGCCGAACCGCACCACCGGCACGTCTCGCACCTGTACGGGGTCTACCCCGGCGACTCGTTCGCCGACGAGCCCGCACTGCTCGACGCCGCCCGCAAGAGCCTCGAAGCGCGCGGCGACGCCGGAACCGGCTGGTCCCTGGCCTGGAAGACCGCGCTGTGGGCGCGCCTGGGCGACGGCGACCGCGCCCACGCGCTGCTCGGGGAGTTCCTGACCCCGGTCGGGTTCCGCGGCGAGGGCGCCGAGTACGCCGACGGCGGCGTCTACGCCTCGCTGCTGTGCGCGCACCCGCCGTTCCAGATCGACGGGAACTTCGGGACCACCGCGGCGATCGCGGAGATGCTCGTCCAGTCGCACCGCACCGAGGACGGGATGCCGGTGATCGAGCTGCTGCCGGCGCTGCCGGCCGCCTGGCCCGACGGCGAGGTGCGGGGCCTGCGCGCCCGCGGGGCCGTCACCGTCGACCGGCTCGCCTGGAGCGGCGGGAAGGTCGTCGAGGTCGCGCTGACCTCGGCCGAGAACACGAAGGTCAAGATCCTCGACGAGTGGGTGGTCCTGCCCGCCGGCGAACCGTGGCAGCGGCGGATCGGTTGACGGCGAAAGGCCCCGACCGCGAAAGCAATTGGGGCCCATGAGCACAAGGGAGCGGCCGGAGTCTGCGTTCCCGATATTCGGCCCATGAAGACAAGGGAGCGGCCGGAGTCCATCGGACTCCGGCCGCTTGGGTATGAAAGTGATTCGATCAGCAGGCGGACGCCAACGCCGCCTGGCCGACCGAGATCCCGCACACGGACCATTTGAATGCTCCGGTGACATCCGCATTCGCCAGCGAGACCCCGCTCCCGGGACTCATCGGGTCCTGCGCGCCCTCGATCGAGTTGTCGCAGACGGCGCCCTGGGTCGTGGCGCCGACGGCGACCCCGCAGACATTCCAGTTCGCGAAGTTCCGCAGGTCGGCGTTCGCTCCCGACGGCATCCCCCCGTAGCCCGCAGGGGCTTCGGGCAGCTGCCCGCCGATCGCTTCGATCTCGTCCTCCGAAGGTGATCCGAGGACCGTGTCGCAGACCGTGTCGGCGAGCTCGCCGGTCTGGTCCGACTCGCACACGCTCGGCAGGACCGAGTCGTACTCGGATTCCACGGTGACGAGCGTCAGCCAGTCGGGCGTCGAGGCCTGTGCGGCCCCTCCCGAGAGCGCCGCCGCCACTGCGGCGGCAGCGGCCGAGGCCGCGACCATGGTGGTGTTTCGCATGTACCTCTACCTCTTCTCGACCAAACCGGTGAAGGTAGACCGATCTCGTGGCCGCTTTCGGGTTTTCGACCAGACCGGGAAAGGCCGACCGATCTCGTGGCCGCTTCAGGTTTTCGACCGAACCGGCGAGGGCCGACCGATCTCGTGGTCGTTTCGGGCCGAACCGGAGGTGGCCGCCCTTTCGAGCGGCCGCCCCCGACCGGGCCGGGGAACGTTGACCGGCTTAGTAGTCGCCCTGGTCGTCGCCCTTGTCGGGGTTGTCGCCGTCGTCGCTGATGTGGTCGGCGTTCAGGCACTGCTGGTAGAGCGACGGCGCGACGCCGACGTTCTGCCCGCAGATCTGCCAGTGCGCCGCGTCCGACACGTCCAGGTTGGCGGCGGAGACGTCGCCCGCGGTGACGCCCGAACCGGCGTTGTCGCCGATGTGGTCGCGGTTGTCGCAGGTCTGCTCGAACGACTGGGTCAGCACGTTCTGGCCGCAGATCTGCCAGTGCGCCGCGTCCGAGGCGTCGACGTTGGCCAGCGACACGTCGCCGGCGTTGACGCCGGAGCCCTGGTCGTCACCGAAGTGGTCGCGGTTGTCGCAGTCCTGGTCGTAGGACGTGGTCAGCACGTTCTGGCCGCAGATCTGCCAGTGGGCGGCGCTCGAGGCGTCGATGTTCACCAGGGAGACGGCGCCCGGGACGGGACCCGAAGCGGCGGCCATGACGGGCGCGGCAGCGCCGAGAGCGGCGATCGCGCCTGCGGCGGCGGCAGTCGCGGTGAGAACCTTGCGCATGTGTTGCGTTCCTTACCGTTTAGTAGGAATTTGGCTCGGCCGCAGCGCTGCTGCGGCCGATGGGTGGGGCGGGCCCAGCGGGCCCGCCCCGGGTCGAATTACTCGGCCGCGTGCGTGATGTGGTCGTAGTTCAGGCACTGCTGGTCGAGCGACGGCGCGACGCCGACGTTCTGGCCGCAGATCTGCCAGTGGGCGGCGTCCGAGATGTCCAGGTTGCCGAGCGAAGCGTCGCCCGCCGTGACGCCGGACTGCGGGCCCTGGCCGATGTGGTCGCGGTTGTCGCAGACCTGGCCGAACGACTGGGTCAGCACGTTCTGGCCGCAGATCTGCCAGTGCGCCGCGCTCGAGGCGTCGATGTTGACCAGGCTGACCGGGCCAGCCGCGACGCCCGAGCTCTGAGCCATGGCGGTTCCGGCGGAGCCGAGGGCGGCGACGGCGCCGGCAGCGGCGCCAGCAACGATGAGAGCCTTGCGCATGTTGAGTTTCCCCGTTCTCTGTGGATCGATTTCGAATTTCCGTGGCGCCGCCGGCCCGTTTGAGGCCGGCGACTTTCGGAAGCCTTGTCCTCCATGGGATCGTCAGCCCGCTGGGGGCTGACGGCCCCGGGAAGTCCTAGTGGTTCATGTGGTCGGTGTTGAGGCACTGCTGGTCGAGCGACGGCGCGGTGAGGACGTTCTGGCCGCAGATCTGCCAGTGCGCGGCGTCCGAGATGTCCAGGTTGGCGGCGGAGACGTCGCCGGCCGTGACGCCGGACTGCGGGCCCTGGCCGATGTGGTCGCGGTTGTCGCAGACCTGGCCGAACGACTGGGTCAGCACGTTCTGGCCGCAGATCTGCCAGTGCGCCGCGCTCGAGGCGTCGATGTTGACCAGGCTGACCGGCCCGGCATCGACGCCGGAGCTGTAGCCGGCCATGGCGGGGGAGGCGATACCCGCGGCGGCGGCGGCAGCAGCGGCGGCGGCGACGTAGAGAACCTTGCGCATGAGTTGCGGTTTCCTTCTGAGTTGTGCGCCCGTTCGTTCGGGCGGCTTTCTTTGGTTCCCCGCCTCTGTGGAGGCGGCGGTAACGACCTGACCGCGCGTCGGCGCGCCGGAGAGCGCTGGCGAGCGAGATGCTCTAGCGCATGTACCGGTGGGAGTTTCGAAGGCGGACTTCAAGCTCCCCGCGCACCGACGCGCGGAGGCCTAGTCTGGGGCGACGGACAGCTCGGCGGCGCGGTCCAACGGCCGCCCCAATTCCCCGATCACCGTGCGGGAGAGTGACACCTCTGCCCCCCCGGCGGACGGGGAGACGCAGACAGCGTTATGGCCGCTGTCGACGCTGATACCGGCGGTCGAGCCAGTGGCTCCACCGGGGATGATCTTCAGGTCCGGAAGGCCGGGGCCGTCGAATACCCACGACCTGGCAGCGGTGCGCGGCTCGCCGTGCACCGCTTCGACTTCGGATCGGTCCGTCCCCCGCTCGCCAGGTTCGGCGGCGGAGCACTCGGTGGCGGCGGCCGGCCGGCCTTGCTGCACTCCGTGGAGTGCCGCCGCCACCTCGCTGGAGTCGTGCGCTGCCGTAAGCGCGGTGAAGCTCGGCTGTCCTGCGGCATCGGCGAGGACGCTCCCGGGCGTCGTCTCGTCGCCGAGGTGCAGGCCATCGGTCACCAGTCGCGCCAGTACGTCGACCTGATCGGTCGGGGGCGCGACAGTCTCGTAGACACCGGACACCGCGGGGGCTGAGCCGTCCGCAATGGAGGCCGTTCCCTTCACCAGGGTTCCCACCAGCGGTGCCACTACTTCGGCAGTGCCGTCTCCGACGGACTCGTCTTCCAAGTCGAGCAATCCAGGTCCGGCGCCGCCCGGCAGCATCGTGCGCACGGAGCCGTCCGTCTCGTCCATCAGCGTTTCAACCGGTTCGGAAAGGCCCGACACCAGCCCGGTGACCTCCCCCTGCCCCGCCGGCGGCCGATGTCCCTGCTGGTTTTGCGGGACCAGTCGCGCGGCCAGGCGCGACATGTCGGATACCTCTGCGGAGAGCGGGTCTGTCATCGAGGCAAGGCCCTGCGATGCGGTGGAATCGTCTGATGCCCAAGCGGACGCCGCCATGGCGAAGGCCCCCAGAAGAAGGGAGCCGAATGCGGTGAGCGCGGCGCCGAGGAGGAATCGGAGCACGCTGGCGCGGCGAGTGTCCTCGCTGCCTCCGGCGATGCGTCCCATCGTCTCCCCCGTCGTCCTGAACCTGATCGCGAGCGGCCCTGCCGCTCGCATCTAGAAGAACGAAACCGGCCCGAGGAGGGATACGGGGTGAACTATGTTTTCTTGCCGAAAATAGGGCGAGTCGGACTCACGGCAGCCGTTTCCTCACGCACTGCACCGGTTAACAGACTGTTTACATGTCATCAATGAACGGGAAATTGCTTCTTGGGAGCGTGGCAGCACAGCTCCACGGCTCGAGGTCGAGCCCCGGCTGGACCGCGTCCCCCGCAAGAAGGGCTCCTACCTGATGGCCATCAAAGCCGAGTACATCTGGATCGACGGCACCGAGCCGACGGCGAAACTGCGTTCCAAGACCAAGATCCTGGGCGCCGGCGAAGAGCCGCCGATCTGGGGCTTCGACGGCTCGAGCACCAACCAGGCCGAGGGCCACTCCTCCGACTGCGTGCTGCGCCCGGTCAAGGTCGTGCCGGACCCGATCCGCGGCGGCGACTCCATCCTGGTCCTGTGCGAGGTCCTCGACACCGACTTCACCCCCCACCCGTCCAACACCCGCGCCAAGACCGCGGAACTGGCCGAGAAGTACGCGGGGCAGGAGTCCTGGTTCGGCATCGAGCAGGAGTACACCTTCATGGTGGGCTCGCGCCCGCTCGGCTTCCCCGAGAACGGCTTCCCGGCCCCCCAGGGCGGCTACTACTGCGGCGTCGGCGCGGACGAGATCTTCGGCCGCGAGATCGTCGAGAAGCACATGGACAACTGCCTCGCCGCCGGTCTGCCCCTGTCGGGCATCAACGCCGAGGTCATGCCCGGCCAGTGGGAGTTCCAGGTCGGCCCGGCCGGCGCCCTCGAGGTCTCCGACTCGCTGTGGCTGGCCCGCTGGCTGCTGTACCGCACCGCCGAGGAGTTCGACGTCTCCGCGACGATCGAGCCCAAGCCCGCCAAGGGCGACTGGAACGGCGCGGGCTGCCACACCAACTTCTCCACCAAGGCGATGCGCGAGGACTACGAGCCCATCATCGCCGCGTGCGAGGCCCTGGGCGAGAAGGCCGAAGAGCACGTCAAGAACTACGGCGACGGCATCGCGGACCGCCTCACCGGCGCCCACGAGACCGCCCACTACACCCAGTTCTCCTACGGCGTCTCGAACCGCGGCGCCTCGATCCGCATCCCGTGGCAGGTCGAGAAGGACAAGAAGGGCTACCTCGAGGACCGCCGCCCGAACGCGAACATGGACCCCTACGTCGTCACCGGCCTCATCGTCGGCACCGTCTGCTCTGCTCTCGAGAAGAAGGGCCTGGTCTAGCACTCAGGCGCAGTACCGGGGAAGCTCCGCTCTCGAGAAGAACGGCCCGGTCTCGAACGTTCAGAGGGGCGGGAAGCCGATCGGCTTCCCGCCCCTCCTCTGTGCGCAGGTCGGATAAACGCTCAGCGGCCCGGGACCGTGACGCCCAATGCGGCCACCCGCCGCAGCAGTGCCGCGTGCGAGAACCGCTCCTCGACCACCGCGAAGGCCCTATCCCGTTGGGCCGCATAGGCCTCCTGGTCGCGCGCCAGCGCCCGCACCACGTCGGCGACCTCGCCGGGCCCGCAGTAGACCGCCGCCGGGCCGAACAGCGGCTTGAACCGGCGGTCCATCACCACCGGCACCCCTGTCGCCATCGCCTCCAGCGGTGCAATGCCGAAGGCCTCGCGGCCCTCGTCCGCGATGAAGTACACGAAGACGTCGAGGCCGTGCAGGAACTCACGCGCGTCCATGGCGCCGAACGGGAGCACCGACCAGTTCGCCGGGAGCCCGCCGAGGCGCTCGGCGACGGTGTCGGCGCCGCCGAGCACCCGCACCTCGAAGTCCTCATGAGACGGATAGCAGTCCAGCAGGCGCCCGCTCGACTCGGGCCATTTGAGCGGGTGGTCGCGGGAATGGCGCCCGATGCGGATCGGCCCGCCTCCGGCCGGTCGGCCGCCGCGCCGCCACAGCGTCGGATCCAGGCACTCGTACCAGTCCTCGTCGGACAGCTCGACCCCGCCGAGCTCATCGGCGTGGTGTTCCAGGAGCGCCCCGCGGACCATGGGCCCCACCGGATGCCAGGTGTGCTCGCCGACCCATTCGGCCAGGCTCTCCCGCACCCTGCGCACGTCCCAGGCCTCTTCGACCCCGCCGTCCTCGCCGTAGAACTTGAACGGCGTCTGGTTGACGATCAGCACGGTCTTCGCGGCCTCGATCGCGGGCATGTCGTCGCGGCGGCGCAGCACCACCGTCGGCAGCCGCACGATCATCAGGTCGCACGAGACCCGGTCCCACGAGCCGATCCAGCGCACCCGCTCGCCGTCCACGAGGGAGGCGATCTTCGGGTTGACCTCCCTGGACACGTCCCAGTGGAACACCGGATGGTGCACCAGGCCCACGCGCAGGCCGGCCTCCGTGTACGCCCGGATCTCCTCGGCGCTCGCGGTGGCGTTGCCGCCGGGCAGCGCGAAGTGGGAGACGAGCACGATGTCGCACTCGAGGCGGACCGGCTCGGCCTTGGCGCGGCGGCGCAACTCCTGCCAGTCCAGCAGCGCCGCACCGGCGGCGAGCCGGGTCGCCGGGGTCTCGTCGCCGTCGTCGATGAGGCGGCGCAGCTCGGGGACGGCCTCGGTGGAGAAACCGTGCTCGAGTCGCGCCGTGAGCTTGCGCAGGAGCTTGCGGCGGCTGGTCGTGACCTGTCCGAGCTCGAACCCGTCCGGGGAGCCGCTCACCGCTGCGCGCCCGTCGGGATCGCGACGCCGAGTCCGGCGGCGCGCCGCAGCAGCGCCCGGTGCGAGAAGTCGCGCTCGACCTTCTCGATCGCGCGGGCCGACTGCGCCGCATAGAGGTCGGGGTCGTCCATGAGTTCGCGGACGCGCGCTTCGACCTCCTCGGGCTCGCAGTAGACCGCCCCGTCGCCGAACAGCGGCTCGAAGCTGCGCGGCAGCAGGCACGGCAGGCCGACCGCCATGGCCTCCAGCGGGGTCCGGCCGAAGGCCTCGTCCCCGGCCTCGGCGATGAAGAACACGACGACGTCCATTCGGTGCAGGAACTCCTTGGGCTGCATGGACCCGAACGGCAGGATCGTCCAGTTCTCGGGCAGGCGGCGCAGCATTCCCCTGACGGCCTTCGCGCCGCCGAGCACGTGGATCTCGAAGTCGTCGGAGGTCGGATAGGCGGCGAGGATCCGCTCGGGGGTCTCGGGCCATTTGCGGACGTGGTCGCGCGCGTGGCGTCCGATCCGGATCGGGCCCGAACCCGGGCGGCGGCCCTCGCGGCGCCACTCGTCGACGTCGAGCACCCCGTACCAGTAGTCGGCGGCGATGTCCACGCCCTCGGTCTCGGCGGCGTGCTCGTTCTCCAGCACCTGGCGCACGACCGGGCCCTGCGGATACCAGGTGTGGTCGCCGAGCCAGGCGGCGAGGTTGCGGTGGACGGTGCGGACGTCCCAGGTGAGGCGTCGCCCGGCCCCCGGCCCGTAGTACTCGTACGGCGGCTGGTTGACCACCAGGATGGTGCGGCGGGCGTTCAAGGACGGCAGATCGTCCATGGGGCGCATCATGATCCGCGGAAAGCGCACGATCGCCAGGTCGCACTCGACCCGGTCTCGGGCGGTGATCCACACGACGCCCTCGTCGTCGAGGAGCTCGCGGATCTTGTCGTTGAGCGGCCGGTCGAGGGGCCAGTCGTAGACCGGGTGGTGCACCAGCCCGACGCGCATTCCGGCCCGGCGCAGGGCCCGGACCTCCTCGGCGCTGGACGAGGAGCTGCCGCCCGGCAGCATGAAGTTCGAGACCACGACGACGTCGAGTTCCAGTTCCCGGCGCACGACCTTGTCGTCCAGCTCGTACCAGTCGGCGAGGATCGCGGCGGCGCCGAGCCGGTGCTCGGGCGACTCCCGCTCGTCGGCGGTGAGGCCGCGCAGGTACGCGGTCGCCTCGGTCGACCATCCTTCATGGAGTCTGGTGCGCCACAGCTGGAGCGACCGCCCCTGCGCCTCGGTGAGCGCGTGCGGCCCGGGGCGGCCGAGGAGCCGCTTGGCGAAGCGGCGGGCCCGCCCGGCCATCCGTCGCAGCGCGGAGCGCTTGCCGCGCAGGATCTTCCGGGCGACGCGCTTGGGCAGCTGCACCGTCTTCCCCGCGAGCGGCCGAAGCCGCTCGACCGCACCGAGGTTCGGCGCGGGCGCTTCGGGTTCGTCCGCGGGCCGCGGCAGGACGCGGATCGGCCCGATCGCGGCGTCCGCGAAGTCCACGGCGATCGCTTCGGCCACCGACTCGTCGGCGGCGACGGTGCCCTCGGCCTCGATCTCGGCCAGGTCGACCCACTCGACCCCGAGCGCGGCGGCCTTCGCGAGCGGCGCCTGCGCCATCGGCAGATACTTGTCCTCTATGGAGTCCCAGCTCTGATAGTGGGCCACCGCCACGGCGGCACCGGACGCGACGTCGCGGGCGAGCTCGGCCAGCGCGGCGCGCTGCACGGGCGTGTCGTAGCGCCAGTCCGCGACGTGGACCCGTGCCACCCGCCTCGGCCGGGTCGCCTCGCCGAGGATCGACTTCGGGGCCGGGAACGGCCGGGCGCGGGAGGCGGGGTCCAGACGCGGCTTGGCCAGCTTCTGCTGGATCGCCTTGTGCCAGTGGTGGAATCCGGCCTCGTAGGCGGCGCGGGCCGGGTGCATCCAGCCGTCGCCGACCTCGCCCAGGGAGAGCGAGCCGCTGCGGCGGCGCACGACGGTGTGGTTGGCCTCCATGCGGACCCAGCGCCGGGAGCCGAAGGCCTTCTGGATGCGCAGCCGGAACTCCGAGTCGCCGCCCTTGCGGGCGGTGTCGTAGCCGCCGAGCCTTGAGCGGACCGGTTCGGTGCGGAACATGATCGAGGTGGAGCGCGCCTCGGTGAGGCCGCGGCCGGGCGCGCCGAACAGGCGCAGGTCGGCGTCGGCGCGGATGCCGCGGCTCATGGCCATGACCGTCTCGTCGGCGGCCAGCAGCGGCGCGGCCTGCGCCTCGAGCCAGCGCGGATGGGCCCAGTCGTCGGAGTCGAGGCCGGTGGTGAAGGTCCCCGCGGCCGCCGCCAGGGCGAGGTTGCGGGCGCGGTAGGTGCCGCCGTTGGCGGGCAGGGCGCGCACGTCCACGCGCGGGTCGAGTTCGGCGGCGGCGCGCAGGACCTTCTCGAAGTCCGGTCCGGAGGCGTCGTCGACGAGCAGCAGTTCCCAGTCGCGCCAGGTCTGCTCGACGACCGAGCGGACGGCGGTGAGCAGTTCGGGCCCCGGCCGGTGGCAGGTCATGATGATCGAGACGAGCGGGCCGTTCACGCTGCCCGCGGGGGCGGTGGAGCGGAGCCGGTCGAGCATCGGCAGCGCGGGGTCGTGGTGGTGGTCGAGGGCGATGTCGGTCCAGTCCGCGTACCGGGCGAACGCGTCGAGGAACGCGGCCTCGCCGCCGCCATGCGCGGGGTGGGCGAGTTCGGCGTCGACGGCGGCCGCGAAGCGGTCGGGGAGCCGGTCGGCGTGCGCGCGCAGCCGCGCGATGCGCCCGGGTTCGCCGTCCCACACGGCCAGGCTCAGATGGAGCGCCCGGTGGGACCCGGGCAGGGCGGTGCCCTCGCTCGCGCGGTCGTAGAGGGCGAGGGCCAGCTCCCGGTCGCCGGGTTCGGCGGGCCGGACGGCGAGGACGCGGGCGAGTTCGCACAGTGCCTCGGCGTCGAGGTGGCCGGTCGCCGAGAGGAGCTCCGCGGGATCGATCACTCCGGCCAGGGCGCGCGCGGCCAGTGCGCCGCGGCCGATCGGCGAGTTGCCGCGTACGGCGGCGGCGGCGATCGAGGACGGCGGCGCCTGGTCCAGGACCGCGCGGTGGCGGTCGAGGAAGACTTGGAGCTGTTGGGATCGTGAGTGGGCGGTCATGGGTCCTAATACATGGCGGGATTCTCCGCGACTGCGGCTTGCGGCGCACCGGGCGGGGCGGCCAAGGGGCCGGCCGCGGTCGTGTCGGGTGCTGCACCATTGTCCCAGACCATTGCACGCCCGGCACGTGCTCGGGTGGTCGGCTCCATGTCGGGCCACACTCCCGCCGCAGGGGGTTGAACGCCCAGCCTGCGGCTGTCTTGCGCCTCGGGCCGGCGCACTTCGGAGTCGCGCCCGGGCGCGTCCTCAACGGGGGCGCACTGGGATGCAGGACACATTTCGGACCGCGCTCGGGCCCGCCCGAACCGCGGCGCGCCGGCACCGGCGGCAGACCCCCGGGCCGTCCGGTCGCAAAGGGCCGGTCCCGCCCGCTCCGGGGCCGCCGCGAAGTAGGCTCGGGACCCGATGGAACCCTCGATCCCCACCGCGGCCTCGGGCCTGCGCGTGCCCCGCAACGACTCCGGCTCGGTCGAGCCCCCGCCCCTGGGCGGCTGGACGCCGCGCGCCCGCGTGTCGGTGGTCGTGCCCGCCTTCGGCGGCCAGGACAAGCTCGACCTGACCCTCGCCGCCCTGGCCGCGCAGACCTACCCGTCCGAGCTGCTCGAGGTCGTCGTGGTCGACGACGGCAGCGAGCCGCCGCTGCGGCTGCCGCAGCTCGCGCCCGAAGGCACCCGCCTGGTGCCGAACACCGAGGGCGCCTGGGGCATCGCCGCGGCCGTCGACGCCGGGATCAGCGCGTCCACCGGCGAGGTCGTGCTGCGTCTGGACTCCGACGTGATCCCCGCCGCCGGCCATGTCGAGGCGCATGCGCGCTGGCACCGCCTCGCGGACTACTTCACGGTGGTCGGGAAGCTCGCGTTCGCCGACATCGAGGCGTCGGCGCTCGACCCCGAGGGCGTGCGGTCGGCCGTCGCCCGGGGCGAGGCGCCGTCGCTGTTCGCCGGCCGCGAGGTGAGCGCCGACTGGGAGATCGCGCTCGTGCGCGAATCGGGCGGGACCGTGGAGGACCCGGTGCGGGCGTTCACGATCGCGAACGGCGCGACGATCTCGTTCACGCGGGCGATGTACGAGGCGAGCGGCGGCATGGACACCGGGATGCGCCTGGGCAGCGACACCGAGCTGGGGTACCGGCTCGCGCAGCACGGGGCGCTGTTCATCGCCGACGCCGAGGCCGAGGTGTGGCACCTGGGCTATTCGCAGATGAAGTCCCGCCGCAACGACGGCAAGCGGTACCGCCACGCGTACATGGCCAACCGGGTGCCGCCGCTGCGGCACCTGCGGACCCGGCCGGGCGCCCAGTGGGAGGTCCCCTACGCGCAGGTCGTGATCGACGCGGAGGCCGCACGGCTGGAGCCGGTCCGCGCGGCCGCGGCCGCGGTGCTCGGCGGGACGATCGCCGATGTCGAAGTGGTCCTGACCGGCCCGTGGCCGGACCTGACGGACGACCGGGTCGCGCCCCTCGAAGACCCGCTGCTGGATCTGCGGCTCATCCGCGAGACGTTCCGCGGCGACGCGCGCGTGCGCTTCGCCGAGCGCGCCCCCGAGGGCACCGGCCCGGTGCCGTTCCGGCTCTTCCTCGCGCCCGGCGCGGTGCTGCGGCCGGACGGCCTCGCGAACCTCGCCGCGCTCGCGGACGGGCGCCGCCTCGGCAGGGTCGAGACGGCCGTGCCCAGCAGGGTCGGCCCGCTCGCGGTCCGCTTGGACCGCACGGCGGCCCTGGCCCGGGCCGAGCGGCTGCGCCGCGACGGCGAATCGCTCGACGCGGCCCTGGAGGCCCTGTGGGGCACGGCCGCGGTCGAACCGGACGCCTATTTCGGCGAATCCCCGAAGCCGGCGGGCGCGGCCCCGCGCCGCTCCCTCCTCCGACGCGGCCTCGGACGCGTCAAGCGCGTCCTGAAGCGCTGAGAACGCCGGTTCGGACCATTTCACGAAGCATTGACCCGCACGTATCCACACGTCTCTTTCGGACTCCCGAATTGAGCCGAAATGCCGGTGCGCACCCCCACTGAAGAAACCGGACTTACAGGGAAGCGGGGACGACCGTCGCGGTGAATCTGCCGCTGCTTCGCAATGCCCTTTTCGCGGTCGCACCACGCCCGATCCATTGTCCAGAGCCCGGGCCGAATCCATTCCCGGCGCAGGCCCCGCAGCCCCGTGCGATCATGAGCGGCTCACACGACGGCACCGGTCACACTGATATCCTCTCCGAGGCGTTGTGCCTACCCCTCATTCAGCGCATGCCGTCGACACCACTCGCCAACCGTTCGCGATGACGCCTCGCCCCATGCAGAAGGTCTCACTCTCCTCATGACCCAATACAGCCCTCGAACCGGCGCCGTCGATTCGACGATGCAGCTGCCACGAGTCCGCGACGCCGCGGCACGCCCGGACGGCGGGGGCGCGAACGACCGGCCGCGACCGCCCCGGGCCGTGCACCGGGCCTTCCGGCCCGAACTCCAGGGGCTGCGCGCGATCGCCGTCCTCCTCGTGGCCGTCTACCACATCTGGTTCGGCCGCGTCTCCGGCGGCGTCGACGTGTTCCTCCTGTTCACCGGCTTCCTCATCACCGGTTCGCTGCTGCGGTCGATCGAGCGGAAGGGACGGATCGAGCCGATCCGCTTCCTCGCCCGCCTGGCCCAGCGCCTGCTCCCCACCATCGCCGTCGTCCTCGTGGGCGTCCTCATCGCCACGTACCTGTGGATGCCGCCCTCGCGCTGGGCGGAGATCCTCCGGGAGACCCTCGCCTCGGCCCTGTACTACGAGAACTGGCTGCTGGCCGAGAAGTCCGTCGACTACCTCACCCGCGACCAGGGAACGAGCCCGCTCCAGCACTTCTGGTCGCTGGCGATCCAGGGCCAGTTCTACCTCGTGTGGCTGGCGCTCATGGCGCTCGTGCTGCTCGTGGTGCGCCGGTTCGGCGCCGACCCGAAGTGGCTGGTGTTCACCGCCTGCTCCATGGTGTTCGCGGCCTCGCTGACCTACTCGGTCCTCCAGACCGGCATCAACCAGCCCTGGGCGTACTTCGACACCGGCGCGCGCCTGTGGGAGTTCGGCTTCGGCGGGATGCTCGCCGTGGCGCTGCCGTACCTCAACCCGCCCCGAGCGGCGCGGATCGCGCTCGGCTGGATCGGCCTGGTCGCACTGTTCGCCTGCGGCGCCCTGTTCGACGTCTCGGCCATGTTCCCCGGGTACATCGCCTTCTGGCCCCTGCTCGCCGCCACCTGCATCATGATCGCCGGTGAGACCGGCTCCCCGGTCGCGGCCGACCGCCTCCTCACGTCGAAGCCCCTGGTCCGGGTCGGCGACTGGTCCTACGCGCTGTACCTGTGGCACTGGCCCGTACTGCTCATGTACCTCCAGGTCGCCGGCCGCGACCACGCCTCCTGGCGCGGCGGCGCCTACGTCCTGATCGCCTCCCTCGCCCTGGCCGCCGCCACCACGTGGATCGTGCAGCAGCGGATCGCGAACCTCCCCAGGTTCCGGTCGAGCCCCGGCTGGTCCTTCGGCATAGCGGTGCTGTTCATAGCCCCCGTGGTCATGGGCGCCTCCTTCGCGCAGAACCGCGTCCTGGAACGGGACGCCGAACTCGCCGAGGCCGCGGAAGCGGCCGCGCAGGACACCGAGGTCTACCCCGGCGCCGCGGTCCTGGCCGACGAGGAACTGGCCGCGGCCCTCCCCGAGGCCGAATTCATCCCGCCGCTGACCGACGAGCTCGACCTGCCCGAGCTCTACGACCAGGGCTGCGACGCGGAGATGGACGGCCCCGACGCGATCGTCTGCGAATTCGGCGACCCCGAAGGCGAGCACACGGTGCTGCTGGTCGGCGCCTCGCGCATCGGCCACTGGGTCCCCGCGTTCGAGGCCGCCGCCCAAGAGCAGGGCTGGCGCCTGGTGTCGATCACCAAGGACGGCTGCCAGTTCACCACCGAAACCCCCTACGACGACGACGGCAACGTCAACGAGTCCTGCATCTCCTGGAACGAGGACGTCGCCGCCGAGATCGAGGAGATCGCTCCCGACCTCGTCGTCACCCTGTCCTCGCGGGCGTTCGCCGAGAGCGAGAGCGTCTACGACGGCTTCGCCGAACGCTGGGAGCAGCTCGACGAGCAGGGCATCCAGGTCCTCGCGCTGCGCGACATCCCGCGCCTGGAGGAGAACCTCCCCGAGTGCATGGAACTGCACGGCGAGAAAGGCTGCGTCACCGCCGTCGACTTCAGCCAGGACGAGACGCCGCCCGAGGAGCGCTACGAGGACGCGCCCGCCAACGTGACGTTCGACGACCTCACCGCCTACGTCTGCCCCGACGGCGAGTGCCCCGCGGTGATCGGCAACGTCCGCACCTACCGCGACCACTCCCACCTCACCGCCACCTACTCGGCCACGCTCGGCCCGTTCGCCGCCGCCGCTGTCCTGGACGCCACTGGATGGTGACGGGTCCAGTGCGCATTGGCACGAGCCGATAACATGGCCCCATATCGACGGTCGTCCGGCGCCCTTTCCGACGGGAAGGGCGCCGGGCGGCCGCGGGACGCCCCCGCACGAGCCGATCGGGGCACCGCGCAGCGGCCCCGCAGTCGTGCCAGCCCGGCACCCGACCTTCCGAAAGCGACCATGTGATCAGCGATCCTCCGTTCAGCCCCCGCCTGCGCGCGCTGCTACAGGACGACCCCTCATTCGTCGGCGTCATCGGCTTCGAGGACGGTGCGGCGGCGTTCGCACCGCTCCTGCCCGACGACGTGGCGGCCGTCGAACTGCAGCGCCTTCCGGAGCGGGCCTCGGCGGCGGTCACGCAGTCGCCGTTCACGCACCTCGGCGCGGCGATCATCGTGGCCCGGACGCTGACCGACCTCGCCGAGGCCGCGATCTACGGCGAGTTCCTGCCCACCGGCAGGCACCTCTACATCGAAGTCGTGCACATGGCCGAGCCGAGCCGGCCCACCTCGATCGCCCTGCCGCAGACCCGGCCGTGGCGAACCCTGACCGAGCAGCGGATCAGGCGCAGCAAGACCGGCCAGTGGTCGGTCGAGGTCGTCCTCGACCAGGCCGTCGACCTGGCGTCGCTCCTGCGCGGCAGCATCGCCCACCGCTCGCCCCGGTCCCGCCCGCGCGCCCCGCGGATCGGCCTGGCCGGCCGCGCGGCCGTGGCCTGGGGCGCAGGCACCGCCGCCTACGCGATCGCCCCGACGGCCGCCGACGGCACGGCGCCCGCCGACGCCTATCCCGAGGCCGACCTGGTCCTCCACTCGCTGCCCGCCGAAACGGTGCCCACCTGGGACGGGCACGCCCGCCTCGTCGACCGGCGCCCCGCGGCGCCCGCGCGGACCGGCGGCCTCTTCCCCGACTGGCGCGAACCCGTCCACGGCGCTCCCGGCCCCCAGCACCTGCCGCCGGTGAACGAATACCTCGTCAACCCCATCGGCTTCCGCTGGGACACACCGCCCGACGACCCGGTGATGTCCTACGACAACCGGAGCTGGCGGCTCTACCCGACCGACGCCGACGCGTTCTCCATGCCCGCCTCGGGAACGGTCACCGACCTCGAGGTCGAGCGGTGCCGCGCGTTCCGCTCCGTCGCGATCGACTGGGACTCCCACCCCGGCACCACCGCCGGAGCCGCCGCGATCGCTGGCCTGGCCGCCGCCGGCGTTCCCCTCGTCTCGCACGGCAGGTCCCCGGGCTGGGCGCGCGCGCTCGGCGACGACCTGCTCGCCCACATCGACCGCTACCGGCCCCGCGACCTCCACGACCCGCTCCTGCGGGAACTGCACAGCGTCCGGCTGCGGCGGACCGCGATGTCCCTGCACGGCTCCGCGCGGCGCCGGCGCGACGGCGGCCTCGCGGCCGACCCGGACGACACCGTCTCCGTCATCCTCTGCACCCGGCGGCCCACCTTCCTGTCCGCCGTGTTCGCCCAGATCGCCGCCCAGCGCCACGACCGCCTGGAACTGGTCCTGGTGCTGCACGGCATCGCCGCCGAGCACCCACAGGTGAAGGCCGCGGTCACCGAGGCGTCCCTGCCGATGCGCATCGTCGAGGTCCCCGCCGAGGCCGCGTTCGGCACCGCGCTGAACGCGGGGGTCCGGGCGGCGTCCGGCAAGTACGTCACGAAGTTCGACGACGACGACTGGTACGGACCCCACCACGTCCCCGACCTGCTGCTGGCCGCGCACTACTCCGGCGCCGACCTCGTCGGCACGCAGCCCGAGTTCGTGCACCTGGAGCAGCTGGACACCACGATCCACAAGCGCCCCGGCCGCAGCGAGCGGTTCTCCGTCCACGTCTCGGGGGCCACCATGCTCATCAGGCGCGAGGACCTGCTCGAACTCGGCGGCTACCGGCCGCTGCGCACCAGCGAGGACCGGGGCCTGCTCCAAGACGTCCAGCGCGGCGGCGGCGCGGTGTACTGCACGCACGGCCTCAACTTCCTGGTGTCGCGGCGCGTGCAGGGCCACACCTGGAACGCCGCCCCCACTTCGTTCCTGCGCAACAACGACCGGCAGTGGCACCGGGTCGACCTCGGCCCCGCCATCGCCGCCGACACCCTCGAAGACCACCTCCGAGCCCGGAAAGGCACGGTCGCCCAGCGATGAATCAACCGGTCAGCACCACCGGCCCCCAGCTCCGCGTCAAGCGGAACCGCTACGACGGCCTGGGGGTCCCCGAACTCGGACGCTGGAGCCCCGACCGGGTCGTGTCCGTCGTGATCCCCGCCTACGGGGCGCAGGACAAACTGGACGTGACCCTCGCGGCGCTCGCGGCGCAGACCTATCCGGCGCACCTGCTCGACGTCGTCGTGGTCGACGACGGCAGCGCGCCGCCGCTGCGGCTGCCGCAGGTGCGGCCCGAGCGCACGAGGCTCATCGCCAACTCCCCCGGGTCGTGGGGCATCGCCAGCGCGGTCGACGCCGGCGTCGAGGCGGCCGAGGGCGAGGTCGTCCTCCGGCTCGACTCCGACGTCATCGCCGAGGACCGGCACGTCGAGGCGCACGCCCGCTGGCATCAGGACGTGGACTACTGCGTGGTGATCGGCAACCTCGCGTTCGTCGAGATCGAGGGGATCGCACTCGACCCGGTGAAGGTGCGGGCCGCGGTCGAGGCGCGGGACCCCGAGTCCTTCTTCGGCCCCCAGGAGACCGGTGAGAGCTGGGAGGCGGCCCTGTTGGAGCGGTCCGACCGGCTGCTCGACGACGAGCTGCACGCGTACTCGGTGACCAACGGCGCCACCGTCTCCTTCACCAAGGCCCTGTACCGGCGCTCGGGGGGCCTGGACACGGCGCTGCGGCTCGGCAGCGACACCGAGCTGGGCTACCGGCAGGCGCAGGCCGGGGCGGTGTTCGTCCCCGACGCCGCCGCACGCGCCTGGCACCTGGGGCGCTCGCAGCTCCAGTCCCGGAACGAGGAGGGCAAGCGGTACCGGCAGCCGTTCGTGGCCAACCGGGTCCCGACCCTGCGCTATCTGCGGGCGCACCCGGGGATCGCGTGGGGCGTCCCGTACGTGGAGGTGGTGGTCGAGGCGGGCGGCGCCGCGTTCGAGGCGGTGACCGCTTCGGTGGCCTCGGCGCTGTCGGGGACCCTGTCGGACGTGCGGGTCTCGCTGGTCGGCCCGTGGTCGTCGCTGAAGGACGACCGGGTCCGTCCGCTCGACGACCCGCAGCTGGACCTGCGGCTCATCCGCGAGGTGTTCGCGGGGGACTCGCGCGTCTCGTACGTGGAGGAGGCGGCGGTGACCGCCGCCCCCGCGCCGTTCCGGCTCACGCTCGGCGCTGGAACGGTCCTGCGGCCCGACGGGCTGCGCGACCTCGTCGCGGTGGCCGACAAGGAGCGGGTCGGCCGGGTCAAGTGCCTGGTCGGCACGTTCGGGGACGAGCCCGCGGCCGTGCTCGACCGAACCGCCGCGCTGGCGCGGGCGTTGGACACGCAGGGGCCCGGCGAGGACCTCGACACCGCTATCGACGAATCCTGGGGCCTGTGGTGGGCCGACGGCGAGGGCTGGTTCGGCGATTGGGCCGAGGAGGACGCGTCCCGTCCGCCGTCGCACCTGCTGCAGCGGACGGCTTCGCTGGAGGCCTCGATCCGGCGGCTCGAAGCGCGCGAGGAGGAGCTCCGCCAGCGGATCACCCGCTGGAACAGGGCCGGGAACGCCGCGCGCGACGAGGCCAAGGAGTGGGAGCAGGCCGCCCGCCACTGGCGGCAGGCGTCGGACGCCTGGCAGGGTTCGGGCAAGGCGCCTGCGCGCCGTTCGTTCACGCAGCGGGTGAAGGGCCGGCTCCGCCGGGGCCTGGGGAGGTGAGGCCCGGTGGCCGACGGCGGTCCGCCGTCGGCCGGTTCGGGCCTACCAGTCCTCGGGGTAGGCGATGTTCTGCGTCAGGTCGGTGCACGCGGTGCGGATGTCCTCGAAGTGGTACCGCCACTGGCAGGTGACCTGGATGACCCGGTTCCCAGAGAACACGTAGTAGTTGTTCTGCTTGACCAGCGGGCGTTCGGCGTCGCCGTCGTCGATCGGGAACTCGGTGTACCGCTGGACGCCCTCCTCGCGGTGCATCAGCGCCGGGTAGTGGGTGTTCTGGTCGGCGGCGAAACCGCGGCCCTCGTCGTAGGCGAGCACCAGGTCGAGCTGGGCGTCGTATGCGGCGGTGTCCACTCCCGGTTCGAGCAGGTAGCTGGTCACGATGAGGCGGTCGTCGGTGAACTGGTCGCCCTCGATGCCGAACGCCTGGGTCACGGCGTTCTCGGCCATGAGGTCGGTCCGCTCTTCGCCTTCGGCGAGCACGAAGCCCGCGGGGGGAGCGATCTCGACGGGGGCCAGGCTGTCGAACACGGCGGCCTCCCCTTCGGAAGCGGTCGGTTCCGGGTCCCCGCCGTCGCCTTCGCCGGTGCATCCGGCCAGCAGCAGGGCGGCGGCGCCGATGATTGGCACGACTGTCCTCATAGTGTTCCTTTCACAAGCCATGGAGGCGGTTGGGCGCCGCTGAACGGATGCGGTCGCGGCCGTTCCGGGGTCGTCACAGCCCTGGGAGGGCGTCTTCGAGGAGGCCTCCCAGCGAGACCGCGTAGTGGGTGGTCATATGGTGGGCGTCCCTGTAGACCAGGATATCGCCGACGATCACGGGGCAGGTGCCCTGCGTGCAGAACCAGCCGAGCGGGTCGATGACGACCGCTCCGGCCTCCTCCTGGAGTTCCATCGACGAGGCCCTGCGGTCGGGCAGTTTGATCCCGTCGGCCTCGGCGAGGTCGCACTCGTGCGGGGTGTCCAGGTTGAGCGAGATGCACTCGGGCACGGGCTGTTCGGACCAGGGCGTGTCGGCGATGGCGACGGCCTGGGAGCCCGAGCCGTTGACGCGGTCGAGGGTCTCCTGCCAGCCGTCGAGCCACGCCTGGGTCTTGTCGTCGACGCCGACCAGCATGGAGGTCTCGGCGGAGCCGAGGACGACCAGGTCCGGCGTCTCGGCGTCGATCTCGTCGAGCACGTTGCCCCGCCATTCGTCGCACTCGGCGTAGTACTCGCCGGTCTCCTGGTCCTCGACCGAGACGGACACGGGGGTGCAGGCGCTCTTGGTCCGCGAGACCAGGCGCCAGCCGTTGTCCTCCATGATGGAGTCCAGTGCCGGGAACCATTGGGCGGCATGGGAATCGCCGAACAGGTACGCCGTCTTGTCCCCGTCGGGGTCGCCGTAGACGCAGTCGTCGGGCAGTGCGGTCTCGACCTTCCGGAGGTGGCATTCGTTGTCGTAGATGGCCGGCTGGTCGTTGGCGACGTCGATGAGCGAGGGGGTGAGGCCCTCGGGCACCTCGGTCGTCTCCAGGGCCTCGGCCAGCTGCGCCTCGAGGGAGGCGAGGTTCTCCGACTGCACGACCTGGTCGGTGCCTTCGAGTTCGTCCAGGGGCGGCTTCACGAAGGTGACGGTGAGGGTGACGATCAGGGCGATGCCGGCCACCGAGGAGACCACGCCTACGGCCAGGCCCCACAGGTTGGGCGACTTGAAGGGCTTCGCGCGGCGGACCGGCTCTTCGATGTACCGGTAGGAGAACTGGGCGACCGCGATCGTGCCCAGGAGCAGCACGACGTTGAGCAGGATCGACGGTTCGGCGTCGATGGCGAGGGGGATGAGGATGAGGATCGGCCAGTGCCACAGGTAGAGGCTGTAGGAGATCTTCCCCACGAACTGGAACGGGCCCGTCGCCAGCAGGGACGACACGGGGCTGCCGCCCGCGGCCGTGCCCGCGGTGATGACGAGCATCGTGCCGAGGACCGGCAGCAGCGCGGTGTAGCCGGGGAAGGGCGTCGTGTCGGAGTAGACGACGCCGGCGGCGACGATCGCGGCGAGGCCGCCGATGCCCAGGGCCCAGGCGAGGAACTTCGGGGTCTTCTTCAGGCCCGGGAGCGTCAGGGCCAGCAGGGCGCCGGCCGCGAGTTCCCAGGCGCGCGTGTGGGCCGCGTAGTACGCGGTCGGCTGCGACTGCTCGGTGATGAGCGCCGACAGGACGAGGCTGAGGGCGAAGACGCCCGCAGCGACGGCGATCCCGGTGCTCACGAGTCGGCGCGGGTTGCGCTTGACGAGCAGGAGCAGGCCCAGCAGCAGGAGCGGCCAGACCAGGTAGAACTGCTCCTCGACCGCCAGCGACCAGTACTGCTGGAACGGCGAGGGCATCTGGTCGGCGTTGAGGTATTCGGTCTCCTGCGCGATGAACCGGTAGTTCACGACGTAGATGATGACGGTGAAGGCGTCCTGCATGACCGCTTCGAGGCGGGTGACGGGGAACCACAGCCACGCGCCGATCACCGTGGCGATGGTGACGACGCTGGCGGCGGGCAGGATGCGGCGGGCGCGGCGGGCGTAGAACCCGGCGATGGAGATCTTCCCGGTGTCGAAGACCTCCTTGACGAGCAGGGAGGTGATGAGGAAGCCCGAGAGCACGAAGAACACGTCGACGCCGACGTAGCCGCCCGCGGCGAAGGCGAACCCGGCGTGGGACAGCAGCACGAGGGTGACCGCGACGGCCCGGAGCCCTTGGATGTCGGGCCGGAACCCCAGTCCCTCCCAGCGGCCCGGGGCTGCGGGTGCGGCGGCGCGGGGCGCGGGCCTGGGCGGCGCCTCCGGCGGCGCGGTCGGCGGCGGTGCGGGTGCGCGGAACGGCGGCCGGACCGGGTAGGGGCTCGGGGCCGTGCGGGGCATTCCCGGCGCCGGCGCCACGGGCGGGGCGGCCGGGCCCGGCGTGGTCATCGGCAGGTGGAGCGTCTCCTCGTTGACCGCCCCCGCGGCGGCTCGGTTCGGTGGCCTGGGGGGCTGGGGCGAGGTCATGGTGCAACAGTCTCCGTCTAAGGGTGCCGGGGGCCGGGACGCCTCATATTAGGCGTCCCTGTTCCACCGAAGGGTCCGGTGGCGGGCGGCCCGTCCTGCCGGGCACAGTCGGTCGGAGCCGTGTCGCGGCTCGCCATTGTCATCGTACCGAGAGACGGCGAGACGCGCCCGCCTCGCACAGGCGTACTCGGTCCTCGCAGTCCTGTGCCGCGCGACGGAGAGTCGCCGTCGCATCGCACAGAAGCACTTGCGGCCCTTGCGTTCCCGCCCTGAGAGGCGACGAGGGGCGCTGGGCCCGTCTGCCGGGCGAGGTCGCCGCCCGCCTCGCGCCGGAGCCGCTCCGGCCCTCACGCCAGGTCGGGCAGGGCCTGGGCGAGGACCGTGGACAGCGACACCGCGTACGGGGTGCTGATGTGGTGCTTGTCGCGGTAGACGGCGAGGCCGTCCACGATGAGCGGGCAGCCTTCCGAGAGGCAGAACCACGGCTCGGTGTCCACGACCACCGCGTCGGACGCCTCCTGCGCCTCCAGCGCCGACTCGCGCAGCTCCAGGTGGGACAGGGCGTACGGGTCGCCCTCGACGCACTCGTCGGCCGCGTCCATGTGCAGCGACAGGCAGTCGGGGGCCGCTTCGCCGGTCGCCCAGGGCGTGTCGGTGAGAACTGCCACATTCGCGGCGGATTCGCCGGCGCGGTCGAGGGACTCGGTCCAGCCGTCGGCCCATGCCGCGGCCGGGTCGTCCTCGCCGAGGGGGGTGGCGTTGTTGGTGCTGCCGAAGATCACCAGGGCCGGCTCGACCTCGTCGATCTCGTCGAACACGTTCTGCTTCCAGTCCCAGCACTCGGTGTACTCGCCCTCGCTCTGGGTGCTGCCGACGTGGACCATGACCGAGGTGCACGAGCTCTTGGTGCGGCTGATGAGGTTCCAGCCCTCCTGCTCGGCGATGGTCTCCAGGGCCGGGAACCACTGGGCGGCGTGCGAGTCGCCGAAGAGCACCACCGTGGTGTCGGATTCGGTGTCGCCGTACGCGCAGTCGTCGGGCTGGTCGGTCTGGTCGAAGTCGAGGTGGCAGCCGTCGGCGTAGGTCTCGGGCCGGTCGGCGTTCATGCCCGCCAGGGGCGGGGCGAGGTCGGCCGGGACGGTCGTGACGTCCAGGCCCTCCTGGAGCCGCGCCTCGAGCGCGGTCTGGTCCTCGGCCTGCTCGACCGCCTGGAGGTCGACCGTCTCGTCGGCGTTCTCGGTCTTGGGGAACACCTGCGTGAGCGCCAGGACCGTCGCGACGCCCAGGACCGAGCAGGCGAAGCCCAGGAGCAGGCCCGCGCCGTTGCTCCGCTTGACCGGCTTCCAGTTGCGCATCGGCTCTTCGATGTACTGGTAGCTGAGCTGCGCGATGGCGACGGTGGCGGTCAACAGGATCAGGTTGAGCATGAGCGTCGGCTCGACGTCGAGGGCCAGCGGGGCGAGGATGAGGATCGGCCAGTGCCACAGGTAGAGGCTGTAGGAGATCTTCCCCACGAACTGGAACGGGCCCGTCCCCAGCAGGGACGACACGGGGTTTCGGCTCGCGGACGAGCCGGCGATGATGACCGCGACCGTGCCGAGGACCGGGGCCAGCGCCGCGTAGCCGGGGAACGGCGTCGCCTCGGTGTAGAGGAAGCCCGACGCGATGATCGCGGCGAGGCCGCCGATGCCCAGGAGCCAGGCGAGGGCCGCCGGGGTCTTCTTCAGCTGCGGGAGGGTCAGGGCCAGGAACGCCCCGGCCGCGAGTTCCCAGGCGCGCGTGTGGGCCGCGTAGTACGCGGTCGGCTGGGACTGCTCGGTGATGATCACCGACAGGGCCAGCGTCGCGGCGAAGATGATGACCGAGAAGACGATGCCGGCCTTGACGAGGCGGCCCGGCTTGCGCCCGACCAGGAGCAGCAGCACGAGCAGCAGCACCGGCCACACGACGTAGAACTGCTCCTCGACCGCCAGGGACCAGAACTGCTGGAACGGCGAGGGCATCTGGTCGGCGTTGAGGTATTCGGTCTGCTCGGCGACGAACCGGTAGTTGACGATGTACACGATGACCGCGAGCGCGTCCTGCATGACCGCTTCGAGCCTCGTGACCGGGAAGAACAGCCACGCCCCGAGCGCGGTCGCGATCGTGACGGCCATGGCGGCGGGCAGGATGCGGCGGGCGCGGCGGGCGTAGAACCCGGCGATGGAGATCTTGCGGGACTCGAAGACCTCCTTGACGAGCAGGGAGGTGATGAGGAAGCCGGAGAGCACGAAGAACACGTCGACGCCGACGTAGCCGCCCGCGGAGTAGAAGAATCCGGCGTGCGAGAGCAGGACCAGGCCGACCGCGATCGCCCGCAGTCCCTGGATGTCGGGGCGGAAGCCCATCCCGTCCCAGCGCTCCCGCTCAGCGGGTTCCGCCTCGGCGGCGACTCGCGGAAGCAGGAGCGTGTCGCTGTCGAGTCGGCTCATCGGGCGGCGATCTCCATCGTGGCGTCGGGTCCGGGCATCGGGACATTCTCCCTCCTCCAGGCTAATCCCCGGTGAACGGCACCCGGCTCCCGGATGACAACACGGCCCCGACCATCCGGTCGGGGCCGTGCACTGTCCTTGGAATCCCTAGAGCGCCTTGAGCACCCTCGGTTCGAGCTTGTAGAAGACCCAGCGTCCGAAGAACATCAGGAACGCCGACAGTCCGACGGCGAAGCCGAGCTGCATCGTGTTCGGCGCCAGCTCGGGGATGAACGCCGCGCGGTGCATCGAGAAGATGCCGATGAGCGGGTTCGCCGAGTAGATGTCGAACAGCACCGGGTGCGCCTGGAGGAAGTCCGCCTCCGAGACCTTCGTCACCGGGTAGATGATCGCCGAGGAGTAGAAGAGCACGCGCATGACCAGCGGCAGGAACCGCGAGACGTCCTTGTACAGCACGTTCATGGCCGCGAGGATGAACGTCATTCCCGCCAGGAGCATCGTCTGGACCAGGATCGCGGGGATGAGCCACAGCAGGTTGAGCCCGAAGGTGCCGCCCTGCCAGATCGCGACGATCACGAGGATCGGGAAGCCGACCGCGTACTCGGCGAAGCGAGCGAAGACCTTCGAGACCGGGAAGACCTCTCTGGGGACCTTCATGACCGTGATCAGGCTCGACTGTCCGCCGAGGGACTTCGCGCCTTCGTTGACCGCGGAGCTGAACCACTGATAGGCGAAGATGCCCGACACGATGAAGAGCAGGTAGCCCACGCCTTCGGGCATGGCCGAGCCGCCGCCGAAGACCAGGGCGAAGACGAACCAGTAGATGATGGTCAGGCCCAGCGGCTCGATGAGCGACCAGACGTAGCCCATCACCGTGGCCTGGTATTTGACGGCGAGGTCGCGGCGGACCAGGACCGACATCGCGTACCGGTGGCGCAGCAGCGCGGTGAAGCCGGTGGTCAGCGGGAACTTCCGCTTGAGCGGCTTGACCTCCGCAGCTCGGTTCTCGGTGCCCGGGCCCTCGTCGCTGCGGGCCGAGTCGAGGAACGCGGGGAGCTCGGCGGTGTCGTCGAGGTTCCGCCGGATCGGCGAGGCCCCGGCCATCGGCATGTCGCGGCCCGGTTCGACCCGGGTCGCGTACGGCGCCTGCGGGACCTGCCCGTGCGGGTTCGGCGCGCCGACCGGGACGGGCTGGCCCTGCGGCTGCTGGGGCGAGCCGGGCGGCGGAGGCGGCGACGGCTGGTGGCCGTACTGGCCGGGCCGCCCGTAGGCGTTCGGCGGGCCGGCCGGGTGCGGCGGCGGACCGGCGGGAGGCGGGCTCCCCGGCCCGTGCGGAGGCGGCGGCGAACCGTAGGGCGGCTGGTTCCCGTACGGCTGCCCCTGCGGCGGGCTGCCGTACTGCTGATTGGGGTTCGCGGGGTGCTGCTGCCCGGGATTCGGCTGCGCGGGGTTCTGCTGCGCAGGACCGCCGTAAGCGCCCGGGTGCTGCGGCGCCGGCGCGTTGTACTGGGCCGGGCCGCGGCCCTGCGGGCCCGCGGGCGGCGGCGTGGGGTACCCGCCCTGGTTCGGGTGGGACTGGTGGCCGGGCGGCGTCATGCCGGGCGCGGCCGACGGCGGCGGGCTCGCGAAAGCCGCCGAACCTGAACTCATGGCCCCCGGCGGGTATCCCGCGGGAGTGGCCGAAGGCCCGTTGCCGAAACCGCCCTGGGGAGCGGCCGCATCGGGGTTGTCCGAGCTCCCGTCGTCGTTCCCGGGTGGGCCGGAGACGCCGTCGGGGTGCGGGCTAATCGAGCTCATGCATCATCTCCGTCAGGTGTCGCTCCAGCGCCACCGAGTCCAGTTCACGATGTTCGAGAATCGTATAACGGCCTGGCCGGGTCCTCGGAGCGTAGGCCACCGCTGTGGCAAGCTCCGCTGTGGTCAACCCCAGTTCGGCCGCGGTGCGCGGCAGCCCGTGCCGCCCCATCGCGGCCGAAAGCTCGCTGAACAGGGCCTCGTCGCCCCGCAGCCACGTGCACACGAGCGCCCCGACCGCGCCCTGCTCCCCGTGGGAGGCCAGGCCCGGATGGAGCACGTCGAGCGCGTGCGAGATCTCATGGCACCCGCCCGAACACGGCCGCGAGGAGCCCGCCATGCCCATCGCGAGGCCCCCTTGCACGAGGGCGTACGCGAGGGAGGTCAGGAACCCGTCGTCGGACACGGTTCCCGGGTGGCGCAGCACGGCCTCGGCGCCGGAGCGGGCGATCGCGACGGCGAGCCCGTCGATGGCCTCGCCGTTGACGTCGTGCGACAGCTGCCAGTCGGCCACCGCCGACAGGTTCGTCAGCGCGTCCCCGATCCCCGAGCGCAGCTGCCCCACGGGCGCGCGGCGGATGAAGTCGAGGTCGGCGAGGACCGCGAGCGGCGGATGGACCCCGTACGAGACCGAGACGCCGTCGCGTTCGAGCGAGGCCGTCGGCGACGCGAGGCCGTCGTGGGCGAGGCTCGTGGCGACCGAGACCATCGGCAGGCCCAGCTCGGTCGCGGCGAACTTCGCGGTGTCGAGCAGCTTGCCCCCGCCGATCCCGACGAGCGCGTCCACCCGGTGGTCGTCGCGCAGGCGCCCGGCCAGGTCTCGGGCGCTGGCGAGGGAGCCGGGCTTGACGGTGTGCACCGTCGCGTCCGGCAGGTGGTCGAGTTCGGTCGCGATGGTCTCGCCGAGCCCCGGCCCGAGGGCGACGGCGACGCGGCCGCCGGCGGAGATCCGGGCGTCCACGAGCAGCTCGGGCAGGCGCGCGAGCGCCCCGGCCGAGACCTCGACCGTGATGGGGGCGAGGACCGTGCGAGCGAATGTCGGCACTACAGGCCCTTCACGGCGGCTGCTCCGGGCTCCGCGGACGGCTCCCGGAGGATCGCCCTCGCCACCGCCCAGTCGGCGTGGTCGTCGACCTCGGTCCAGGCGACGGGCCCGGTGGAGACGGTCCCGATCTGGCCGGCCTCGGCCAGGAGCTGGTAGGCGTCCTCGTAGTAGAGCGTGTGATCGCGGGTGAAGGTCGCTTCGAGGGCCTTGGTGAGGTCGTCGGCCAGGCCCGCGGGGATGAGGCTGACGCCGATGTACTCGCCCGCGGCGGACTCGGTCGGCTGCCGCTTGTGGATGAGCTCGACGCCGCCGGCCCCGACGCGGACCTTCATGGCCTCGTCGGTGAGCTGCTTGTGGTCGTCCAGCGCGAGGAGCAGCCGCGGGTCGATCGCGGCGGCGGCGAGGAGGTTCCGCTCGATGCTCGAGGGGTGGACGGTGTCGCCGTTGACCAGGATCGCGCCCCCGGTGTACCGCTCGCGGGCGGTCCACAGCGAATAGGCGTTGTTCCAGTGCGGCTTGTCGTTGTCGACGATGGCGACGGTGACGCCGTAGCGCTCCTCCAGCACGGGGGCGTGCTCGCGGATCCTCTCGGCGGCGTGGCCGACGGTGACGGCCAGGTCGGTGATCCCGACCTCGGCCAAACCCTGGACGATCGTGTCCAGGATCGTCTCGGTCGCGGTGACCGGCAGGAGCGTCTTGGGCAGGTCGTCGGTGTCGGGGCGCAGGCGCTGCCCCTGTCCGGCGGCGAGGATGACGCCTCTCACGAATGTCTGCCTTTCGCTCGACCAAGCATTGAGCCGCACGCGAATCGGGCCGCGTGCAACCCGCCTAGTTTACAAGCCGCGAAAGGGGGGAGGCCCCGGCCGAGTGTGCGCTCGCACACGTCTGCCGGGGCCTCCAACTGGGAAGGGACGGGCCGCCACGCGAAGTAGCGGACCGCTCCCTCTACAACGAGCCTTCGGCGGCCGGGTTACGCCGCGTTCGGGGCGGGACCCCCGAACGTGGCGATGCGCCTTCGGGCGAAGCGCCGCCTACTTCGCGGCGACGGTCTTGGCGAGGTTCTCCGACAGGGTGTCGAGGAACTCGTCGGTGGTCTGCCATTCCTGGTCGCGGCCCACCAGGAGCGCGAGGTCCTTGGTCATCTTGCCGCTCTCGACGGTGTCGACGATGACCTTCTCCAGGCCGTTCGCGAACGCGGTGACCTCGGGGGTGCCGTCGAGCTCGCCGCGGTGGGCCAGGCCCCGGGTCCAGGCGAAGATCGAGGCGATCGGGTTGGTCGAGGTCTTCTCGCCGCGCTGGTGGGCGCGGTAGTGGCGGGTCACGGTGCCGTGCGCGGCCTCGGCCTCGACGGTCTGGCCGTCGGGGGTCATGAGGACCGAGGTCATGAGGCCGAGCGAGCCGAAGCCCTGCGCGACGATGTCGGACTGGACGTCGCCGTCGTAGTTCTTGCAGGCCCAGACGTAGCCGCCCTCCCACTTGAGCGCGGCGGCGACCATGTCGTCGATGAGGCGGTGCTCGTAGGTGAGCCCCTTGGCCTCGAACTCGGCCTTGTACTCGTTGTCGAAGACCTCCTGGAACACGTCCTTGAACATGCCGTCGTAGGCCTTGAGGATGGTGTTCTTGGTGGACATGTACACCGGGTAGTTCCGCAGGAGGCCGTAGCGGAACGAGGAGTGCGCGAAGTCCTCGATCGACTTGCGGAAGTTGTACATGCTCAGGGCGACGCCGCCGCCCTCCGGGTAGCGGGCGACCTCGAACTCGATGGGCTCGGTGCCGTCGTCGGGGGTGAAGGAGACGGTGAGCGTGCCGGGGCGGTCGACCTTGAAGTCGGTGGCGCGGTACTGGTCGCCGAAGGCGTGGCGGCCGACGACGATCGGCTTGGTCCAGCCCGGGACGAGCTTGGGGATGTTCTGCATGATGATCGGCTCGCGGAAGATGGTGCCGCCGAGGATGTTGCGGATGGTCCCGTTCGGGGAGCGCCACATCTTCTTCAGGCCGAACTCCTCGACGCGGGCCTCGTCGGGGGTGATGGTCGCGCACTTGACGCCGACGTGGTGCTCGGCGATCGCGTTGGCGGCGTCCACGGTGACCTGGTCGTCGGTGGCGTCGCGGTGCTCGATGCCGAGGTCGAAGTACTTGAGGTCCACGTCCAGGTAGGGGTGGATCAGCTCGTCCTTGATCTTGCTCCAGATGATGCGGGTCATCTCGTCGCCGTCGATCTCGACGACGGGGTTCGCGACCTTGATCTTGGCCATGGTTTCGACCTCTCCTCGCGCGTTCGCCGCGCCCGGTTGACTGCACCCGGTTCGATACGGGCGCGGAGCGGACTGCTCCTAACAGTACGAGCGTACTGGCCCGGCGCCGGGGTCCGTCGACCGGCCCGCCGAGTCGATGGTCACACCGTGAGCGGCGGGAACGGCCTCCGCGCGCGGGCGAGCGGCTACCGTCGAGCAACGGCGAGGCGCAGGGACAGCGAATGAGAGCAGGGGAAACACTCCCCGAAGTTCAACGTAACGATTTCGTTTCAAGGCTGGCGTGCCCGGGGTCACGGCAGGTACGTTCTTTAACTAGAAACAATCTTTCCAGTTTGTTTCGGGAAGCTCCAGGTCCCGTTCAGGCGAGAGCGTTATCGGAAGCTCCCGGTCCCGCTCGACGGCGAGACCGGTTCCGGGAAGTTCACGGACCCGTTTCTCC
This sequence comes from Glycomyces harbinensis, assembly GCF_900101745.1. Lineage (GTDB taxonomy): Bacteria > Actinomycetota > Actinomycetes > Mycobacteriales > Micromonosporaceae > Glycomyces > Glycomyces harbinensis. The sequence goes on from NZ_FNAD01000020.1 coordinate 126,179, forward strand.
GAGAGACTGTTTCGAGTCCCACTCGTCCCGGTCGCGGCGGCACCGCCGGCCGCGACTTCGACCAGCGCACGAAGGAGTGCACCAAGGTGAGCGCACCTCCCGCACCCCCGCCGCAGCAGCACGCGGCGGACGCCCCGCCCGCCGAGCGAACCGGCCCCGGCCTCGTCCGGCGCGTCTGGGCCTCCTACGCCTTCCGCCGCATCCGCCAGTCGGTGTTCGTCATCTGGCTGGTCGCGACCATCACCTTCCTGCTCATGCACTTCATGCCCGGCGACCCGATCCAGATCATGGCCGGGCGCCTCAACAGCTCCGGCATGAGCCACGAGCAGGCCGTGGCCACGGCGACGAACATCATCTCGTACGACCCGAACGCGAACGTGTGGGTCCAGTACCTCGACTTCCTCAAGGGCCTGGTCACCTTCGACCTCGGGAACTCCCTCACCAACCCCTCCAAGACCGTGTTCGAGCACGTCATGGAGTACCTGCCTTGGACGCTGTTCGCGGTCGGCGCCGGCGTCGCCCTCGCGATCGTCATCGGCCTGACCGTCGGCATGGCCGCGGCCTACCGGCGCGGCTCCGCCTTCGACCACGCCATGACCTCCATCGGGTCCTTCCTCACCGGCGTCCCCAACTACATCCTCATCGCCGCGGTCATCGTCGTCGGCTACACGATGCTCGGCGTCCTCCCGTTCCTCGACATGCGCGGGCGCATCACCGCAGGCGTCGAGCCGGGCTTCAACCTCGTGTTCTTCGGCGACGCGATCTTCCACGCGATCCTGCCGATCATCGCGTTCGCCTTCACCGCCACCGGCTCCTTCATGCTCAACATGAAGGCCGCCACCACCGAGGTCCTCACCGAGGACTACGTGACCGTGGCCCAAGCCCGCGGCCTCAAGGCCGGGCGCATCAGCCGCGGCTACGTCGGGCGCAACGCGATGCTGCCGATCATCCCCCAGATCGCGCTCCAGCTCGGCACGCTCGTCGGCGGCTCCATCGTCATCGAGCAGATCCTCCAGTACCCCGGCGCGGGGCAGATGCTCATGCAGGCCATCTCCAACCGCGACTACCCGGTCGTCCAGGCCGCCGTCATCATCCTCGCGACCTCGGTGGTCATCGCCAGCCTCATCGTGGACCTCTTCCTCGTCAGGGTCGACCCCCGCATCAAGACCGAAGGGCAGGAAGCGTGACGACCACTCTCGACGCCGCCATCGCGAAGCCCCGCAAGCAGTTCGGGGAGACCTTCCTCGGCCGCCTGTGGACCGGCCTCACCCGCTCCTCCGCCGGCTTCGCCGGGACCCTCCTCGTCCTCGCGATCGTCCTGTTCTCCTTCGTGGGCCCGCTCCTGGTCGACCAGGACAACCCGACCGACACCACCCAGATCTGGACCGAGCCCTCCGCCGAGCACTGGCTCGGCACCCAGTACGAGGGCAAGGACACGTTCACGATCCTGGTGAACTCCGGCGCCCAGCCCATCTGGGTCGGCACGCTCGCGGCCCTGATGGCCGTGTTCATCGCCGTCGCCCTCGGCTCCATCGCCGGGTACTTCCGGGGCCGCGTCGACGCCGTGCTCCTCCAGCTCACCGACGTCACCGTCACGATCCCGCAGTTCCTCCTCATGCTCGCGGTCGTCGCGTTCTTCGAGGACATCCCCCCGTGGGGCATCTCGATCGTCGTCGGCTCCACCATGTGGGCCTTCCTGTTCCGGTCCATCCGCGCGCAGGTCATGTCGCTCAAGGAGCGCGAGTTCGTCGAGGCCGCGCGCCTCCAGAACCTCGGCCCCGCCCGCATCGTCTTCCGGGAGATCCTGCCCAACATGGCCGGGTTCATCTTCGTGAACTTCGTGATCTCGGTGAACCAGGCGATCTACGCGATCGTCGGCCTCTACGTCCTCGGCCTCATGCCCTCCGGCACGCCGAACTGGGGCCTGATGATCCACCAGTCCTGGGGCCAGAACTTCTACCTCAACCCGATCGCCCTGCCCTTCGTCGTCGCGCCGCTGATCATGATCGTGCTCTTCACGATCGGGCTCGTCACGATGGGCCGCGGCCTCGACCAGGCCCTCAATCCGCGCCTGAGGGAAAGGTGAGACCATGACCGACCCGATTCTCAGCGTCCGAGACCTCTCGATCGCGTACCGCACCGGACGCAAGGAGTCCGTGACCGCCGTCAGCGGCGTCGACCTCGACCTCTACGAAGGCCAGTCCCTGGCCCTCGTCGGCGAGTCCGGCTGCGGCAAGACCACCCTCGGCCTCGGCCTCCTGCGGCTCCTCCCCGGGCTCGGCGAGATCACCTCCGGCTCCCTGACCTACCGGCTCAAGGACGGCTCGCGCGCCGACCTGCTCAAGATGAAGAAGGAGCAGCTGCGCCGCTTCCGCTGGAGCGAGGCCGCCATGGTCTTCCAGGGCGCGATGAACGCCTTCAACCCGGTGATCCGCATCGTCGACCACTTCGCCGACACCCTCCGCGACCACTCGGACGGCAAGCGCTGGACGAAGGCCGCCGTCGAGGCCCGCGCCGGGGAGCTCCTGGAGACCGTCCGGCTCGACCCCGACCGCGTCCTCCAGTCCTACCCGCACGAGCTCTCCGGCGGCATGAAGCAGCGCGCCCTCATCGCGCTCGCCATCGCGCTCGACCCGCAGGTCCTCGTCCTCGACGAGCCGACCACCGCGCTCGACCTGCTCACGCAGCGCTCGATCGTGCAGCAGCTCCACGAGCTGCGCAAGAAGTTCGGGTTCACGATGGTGTTCATCACCCACGACCTCGGCCTCGCCGCCGAGCTCGCCGACCGGGTCGCCACCATGTACGCCGGACGCGTCATCGAGACCGGCTCGGCCCGCGACATCTTCTACGGGCCCAGGCACCCCTACACGGCCGGACTCATCAACGCGGTCATGCCCGTCAAGGGCGAGCGCCCGGTCCTGGAGTCCATCCCCGGCTACCCGCCCAGCCTCAAGGCCATGCCCGACGGCTGCGCGTTCAACCCCCGCTGCGCCTTCGCCACGGACGAGTGCAAGCGCGACCGGGTGAACCTCGAGCTGCTCACCGACCGGCCGCTCGCGATGCACCACTCGGTCGCCTGCCTGCACCACGACCGGGTCCGACTCCAGCGCACCGCGCCTGAACAGCTCGCAAGCGTCGCCGAAAGTGAGAACGCCAATGCCTGAGACTGCGAAGACGGCCGCGCCCCTGCTGCGACTCCGCGGCCTCGAACAGGTCTTCGACACCAAGAAGGGCCCCGTCGCCGCCGTGGGCGGCGTCGACCTGGAGGTGAAGGCCGGCAAGGTCCTGTGCCTCGTCGGCGAGTCCGGCTGCGGCAAGACCACCACGGCCCGCGCGGCCGCCGGCATCACCCGGCCGACCGCCGGCGCCGTCGAGTTCCGCGGCAGGCCCCTCACCGACATGAACTCCGGCGAGAAGAGCGCCTACCGGCGCGCCGTCCAGTACATCCACCAGGACCCGTACGCGGCGCTCAACCCCACGCGCACCGTCGCCTCGACCCTCACCGCGGGACTGAAGCGCCACGGGCTGGTCAAGAACCGCACCGAGGCGCGCGCCAAGGCCGCCGAGCTGCTCCAGCTCGTCGAACTCACCCCGCCGGAGTCCTACCTGGACTCCTATCCGCACCAGCTGTCCGGCGGCCAGCGCCAGCGCGTCAACGTCGCGCGCTCGCTCGCCATGAACCCCGAGCTCCTCATCTGCGACGAGTCGACCTCCATGCTGGACGTCTCGATCCGGGTGAGCCTCCTCAACACCCTGGGGCGCCTGCGCGACGACCTCGACGTCGGCTTCCTGTTCATCACCCACGACCTGGCCGTCGCGAAGTACTTCGCGTGGGACGGGGAGATCGCGGTGATGTACCTGGGCAAGGTCGTCGAGCACGGCCCGACCCCCGAGGTCATCGGGAACCCGCAGCACCCGTACACCAAGGCCCTCATCGGCGCGGTGTGCGAGCCGGACCCCGACCTCGCGAAGGCGAACCGCTCGGCCGACCAGCTGCGCTCCGCCGAGATCCCCAGCCTCACCGACCTCCCCGCCGGGTGCGCCTTCCACCCGCGGTGCCCGGCCTTCGAGCCGGGCCTGTGCGACGCGGCGCGGCCGGCCCTCGTGGACACCGGCGGACCGGGCCTCCCGACCGCCGGCGCCGGGCCGGAGCGCAGGGGACGCAGCGTCTCCTGCCATGTCGTCGCACGCGACATCACCCGGACCCGCCCGAGCGGCGGCGACCGGACCCTCACCTTCGACGCCGTGCCCGGCTCACGACGTCCCGGGGCCGAGGCATCGGCCGACGATCCAACGACGAGCCCTGCCGAGTCGGAATCCAGTGGAGCGGCATGGTCGGCCTGATCGCCCGCGCGGGGCTCGCGTTCGGGGTCCTGCTGACCCTGGCCGCAACGCTCCTCCTGCTCTCCCTTCCCTCGGGAACCGCGGAGTCCTCCATCAGCGCGCTGACGGTCGGACTCGGACTGTTCCTCATCCTCATCTCTTTCACTGCCCTCTACATCGAAAGGAAACGGCGATGACCTCTCAGCGATTCGAGCTCAGCCGACGCAATCTCATGCAGGCGGTCGGCCTCGGCGCCGGCGCCGTTGCGACCACCTCCGTCCTCGGCGCGTGCCAGGCCGACAGCGGTGACGGCGGCGACGGCGCGAGCGGCAAGTTCGTGTACGTGTACCCGTTCGACATCTCGGTGGAGCACTACAACGCGGCGCTGAACACCGGCGTGCTGCTGACCGCCGCCCCGGTGGCGGAGCTGTTCATCCCCCGCTGCGCCATCCTGAACTGGGAGACGCACGAGTGGGTGCCGCAGCTGGCCGAGTCCGTCACGCTCGACGGCACCACCCTGACGATCAAGCTGCGCTCCGGCATCAAGTGGACCGACGACGCCGACGTGACCGCCAAGGACGTCGTCGGCACGATCTACCTGCAGAAGCTCAACGCCGCTCAGGGCACCATCGGCTGGGACCAGCTCGTGTCGGCGACCGCCGACGACGACACCACCGTCACCGTGACGTACTCGGAGGCGTTCACCGGCGTCGAGCACGGCGCGCTCAAGGCCCAGGTGCTCCCCTACGCCCGCTACGGCGCGTGGATGGACGAGGCCCAGGGCCTCGTCGAGGCCGGCGAGGTCCAGGGCGGTCCCGGACAGGTCACCCTGGCGGAGAAGATCGCGGCCGAGGACTTCCTGGACGAGGACTTCATCACCTGCGGCGCCTACAAGTTCGACCAGATCGGCGAGACCGTCATCACGATGTCGGTCCACGAGGGCGGCCTGTTCGCCGACCAGGTGAAGTTCTCCACGATCGAAGTCCAGAAGGGCGACAACGCGGCGTCCGTGCAGCTCCTGCTGTCCTCCGCGGTGGACTACTCGACCCAGGTGCTCGGCGCGACCGACCGCTCGACGATCGCGGGCGTCGAGGGCCTGAAGGAGCTGTCGACCCCCGGTTACGACGGCATCGGCCTGATGCTCAACCAGGACCGGTTCCCGGAGTTCGCGGACACGAACGTGCGCAAGGCGTTCATGTACGTCTTCGACACCGAGGTCATCGGCGAGATCGCGAAGGGCGCGGGCGGCTACTACGTCCCGGCGACCTACACGGGCCTGCCGGACCCGCACGCCGAGGGCCTGTTCGACGACGTCGAGCTGGAGTTCTACGCGACCGACCACGCCAAGGCCACGAGCCTGCTCGAAGAGGCCGGCTGGGCCAAGGAGTCGGACGGCTGGCACAAGCCGGACGGCGACCTGGCCGAGTACACGATCATCGGCGTCGAGGGCTGGACGGACTTCGCGCTCTCCGGCGAGCAGGCGGCGGGGCAGCTCACCGAGTTCGGCCTGAACGTGACCTACGAGAACGTCCCGGCCGACAACCCGTGGGGCATCTGGGGCGCGGGCGACTTCGACATCGCGGTGCGCCAGTGGGCCAACCCGTTCGTGCCGTACGTCTACGGCTCCTGGCAGATGACCTGGTTCACCGACAACTCGCAGACCGCCGACGCGATGGGCATGGGCCTGCCGACCGGCGCGGTGGAGACGACCTCGCTGGGCACCGTCAACGTCGACGACCTGTACCTCCAGTCCCAGAAGGGCACCGAGGAGGAGCAGGCCGAGGCGAACAAGACGCTCGGCATCGTGTTCAACGAGACGCTGCCGCGCCTGCCGCTGTTCCTGAACCAGCGCGTCAGCTACGCCGTCGAGGGCGAGCGGGTGAACACGATCGACCCGGGCTCCTACGAGCTCAACGACATCTACTTCGACAACCCGATCATGGTCCGCATCCTCGAAGGCGGCATCGAGCCCGTCTAGGGCGCGTAGGAATCTGGTCTCGCTCCCCGAGACCGCTGCTCGACCTCGGGGAGCGCCGGACTCGGTGGCGGGGGTGGTCCTCAGCCCCGTCCCGCAGCCGCGCATGACCGAGGCGGGTCGACGCGCGGCGACCGAGAGCGGCAAGGCCCCCGGCCGGTGAACCCGGCCGGGGGCCTTGCTGCGTCCAGAACCCCGATGCGCCAACGCCTCCCGCGGCGAGGCCGGGCACGCGGATCGGATTCCGGCCGCCGACGTCGGCCGGAATCACAACATTGCCGGCGGCGGTGAGAGCGGGCCGTCATTGGCGGGGGATGGGGACGCCTGCGGATCGGAGCCTCGTCTCGATCAGTGCGCTCAGGCGGGCCCAGGCCGGCGACTGGTCGTCGCCGTAGCTGCGGATCATGCCGTATCGCGCGGTGCCGTCGTCGGCCCGAACCTGGAGGCTGGTGATGATCTTCAGCAGTGCGGGGTTGGCCAGGAAGTGGTCGGCCATGGCGGTGGCGAGTTCCTCGATCCGCGGGTCGTCCGGCTCCCAGGAGGCGGCCTCTCCTTGGCGCTTGGCCAGGGCCATGAACCTGGTGTCGCCGAGGGCGTTCTCCACCTGGTCGAGGTAGTCGTCGAAGCCGTCGGGGACCAGTGCCCTGGCCAGTACCAGGCCTTCCCGGGCGATCGCGACGTCTTCTGGCGGGATAGCGAACTCGTCGGCCCGGCCCAGGATCGCGAGGGCGCGGTCGGGGAGCAGGGCCTGGTCGCCGTCGGCGAGCCGGTGCAGCATCTCGCGCCGGGCGACCAGTTCCGCAATGCGTTCGTTCAGGCGCAGTTCGACATCGGCGAGCGCCGTCGTGAACTGCTCGGCGTCGGCGTCGAGCATCGGCCCGATCTCGGCCAGCGGGACGCCGGCCTCGGCCAGTGCCCGCACCCGGACCAGGCGGAGCAGCTCGGCGGACCCGTATCGGCGGTACCCCGAACGGTCGCGCCGCGGCTCGTCGAGGAGTCCGCGCTGGTGGTAGTGCCGTACGGTCTTCACCGTGACGCCGGCGAACGCCGCCGCCTGGCCGATCGTGACGCCGCCGCTCATGTGCTCAGTGGTCCTCCTGGTCGAGGATGGCCCCGATCTCGCGTACCGCGCCGGCCACGGCGCCGGAGTCGTGGCGAAGCACCTTCTCGTGGTTGCTCGCGACCTTGGCGCTCACCTGCACGTTCGGGTGGGCGGCGAGCACCGGATCGAGCGTAGCGCGCATCGCTTCCATCGATTCGGCGCTGCCGCCGGTGTTGCCGCCGGAGGCCACGATGAAGCGGACAGGGCAGGCCACCTTGTCGTAGACCGGTGCGATCCCTGCGACGGTCTCGTTGAGTTCGATGTTGATCTCGGCGTGCTGAGCGGCGCTCATCCGCGCGGCCATGCCCAGCGGGCGGGCGAGCGGCAGCGCCAAGCGCATCCGGTGGAACGTCCGCCGGATGTACTCCCGGTTCTCCTCGCCGGTCAGTCCCCACGGATAGGCGCCGTCGACGGGGACGACACCGACGGCGCGGTCCGGATGCCTTGCGGCCCAGTGGATCGCGAGCACGGCTCCGTAGGACCAGCCCACCAGCAGCGGCCGCTCCACACTCCTCGCCTCCAGCACGGCGTCGATGTCCCGCAGGCAGGCGTCGAACGAGTAGTCCGCCGATTGGTGCGATGCGCCGCGGGCGCGCTCGTCGAAGGTGATGTGACGCCAGGCGGGCCCCAGATCGTCGATGACGTGTCGCCAGTGCTTGTGGTTCGCGTACGAGCCGTTGAGGTAGACCACGGGCCTGCCGGTCCCGCCGGTGTCGTGCACCGCCAGTGCCGTGTCCTCGAACGGCACCATGCCCGACCATGCCCATTGAGCTGCGTTGATGTTGTTCATGCGGCCAGTCTGGGCCCTGACCTAAGGTCAAGGTCAAGCCCTCGAAGCAACCAGACAGGTTTCCGGCCACCGAGCCAGGCGATGGACCGTTCGACGGCCCAGCGATGACGGCCGAGCCTTGCTGACGATTCGATCCCGCGGCGGGCGATGCGGTCGCCAATGCGCCGCTCGCACAGTGCCCGATGGCAGTCGGGGATGCCGTAGGCCTAGTCCGCGTGCAGTTTCGCAAACTTGCGGCGCCTGGGCCCGCACAGGGAACGGATCTTCGGGATGCCCTGCACCAACGATTCGAGAGCCTGACTGTCGTGGAGGTTCGCGGCGGAGAGAGACAGGGTCAGCGGCAGGCCGTTCCGGTCGGTGAGGCCCCATCCACACGCGAGTAATACCACCTGCGCGGTACGCCGACTGAGACAAGCTCTATGTGGTCCTGGCGGCTGCCAGAGCACACCCCCGCCCCTGCCAGATGGCCTCAAGAGTCTTCAGAACCTGGGCTCAACCAACCCCTTCACGGCCAAACGGCGGGCGGCAGGCGGCGGGCGGCGACAGAGCGGTGGCTCCTTGGGTCGGGTCTGCGGCCCTGGGCGGCCGATGCTCGCCGTCAGAGCAGGCAGCGACAAAGGGGTGATGCTCTCTTAGTGCGGGACTGTGTCCTTAGAGGTCGGCCGATGCTTGGGTTCGGGCGGCCAGCGACTAGGGGGGACGTCTTGTGGGCCCGATTGTCGGGTCCGAGCGAAGTGGGCCTATCGGTTCGGGCGGGCGGCGATAAGGGGTGGTTTTCCCCTTGGGTTGAGTCTGCGGGCTTGGGGCGGTGGGTGTTCGGGGTCAGGGCGGGCGGCGACAAGAGGCTTCTTGTTGGGCCTGGTTATCGGCGTTGCGGTGGCGGGTGTTCGGGGTTCGGGCGGGCGGCGACAAGGGGTGGCTTTCCCCTTGGGTTGAGTCTGCGAGCTTGGGGCGGTGGATGCTGGTGGTTCGGGCGGGCGGCGATACGGGGTTGTGTGGTGGGCTGGGGTGGGTTGGTGGCCTGGGGCGGTGTGGGTTCGGGGGCTGCCTGGCGGCTGATCGTGGTCTGGGCATGGTGAGGGGCCCGATCCCGCGTGGTGGGTTCGGGCTGCGCCTGGCGTGTGGCGCTTCCCCCAGCAGTGGCCTGCTGGGGCAGGGTAAGAACGGCGGTTCCCCGAAGTCGGTCGACCGAGAAGGGCCCGGCCCCGGTGCGGTGGCGGTGGCGGTGAGGGCGGGCTCCGACCTTGATCGACGCCCTTGGGCGGCTTGGGGTTCGGGG
>NZ_FNAD01000019.1 GCF_900101745.1 Glycomyces harbinensis
CTCGGACAGCAAGCGACGATGGAGCCGGTCCCAGACTCCGGCCTCGCACCAGCGGCGGAACCGCCTCCAGCAGGTGATGCCGGATCCGAAGCCGAGTTCAGGTGGCAGGTGCTTCCAGTTGATCCCGGTATAGAGCACGAACAGGACGCCTTGCAGGCACTTCCGGTCATCCAACGGCACCGGACCACGTGACCCGGGGCGATGCTCAGGCAACAGCGCCGCGATCCGCGCCCACAGGCCTTCATCAATCTCCCAAGGCTTCGCCATGCCCGTTCAACGAGCAAACCCGAAACCCTGCACCGGACAACCAGTCCGATCGCCAACGAACTTGAAACCAGTTCTTAGAGAGTAGGAGGCGGTGGGGGCGATCCCAGACGCAGGCCTCCCGCCGGCGGCCGAACCGGCGCGAAGCGGATGGTGTATTCCAACGCGGTGCCGAACGGCAGGAGAAGCATGTGCTGGCGTCGGGAGGCGTCCTTGAAGTAGGTCTGCGTCTTCGGCACCAGCCGAACCAGCAGTGTCGTGTTCCACTTGATGACCACATCGGTGTTCCCGCGACGGACGCGCAGCCCGGTGCCTTCACCGGAGACGTCGACGCCCGGGACCCACTCGGTCTCCCTCGCACCGAGCAACGTCAGTCGGTCATCACTGCGCAGGACGAAGGGCAGGCGCTCGGTCGAATGCTCACGCGCCGTCACCTTGATCCGGAGGGCGTCCGCACGGAACTGGGCGTCCTTGGTCAGTCGGCCGTCCAGCGGTGCGTAGCGGACGCCGAGGCTCACGGCCGTGTTCACCTCGTCCAGTGCGAGCTCGTCGTTCCGCGCCGGATCGCCCTCGAAGTAGCGGGCGGCCAGGTTCCCGTTGGAGTCGATGCTGGTGTACTGGTTGGAGCGGTGGGTGCCCCAGCAGTTCTCCACGCCGTTGTTCGAGCCGTACAACACCATCCCGGCATCCGGATGCCAGAGGAAGCTCAAGCCGGCCTGCACCCGCGATGTGGGGCGAGTGCCGAAGAAGCCGCCGAAGTAGTACTTCGGCTTGCGGACGAAGAGGTGCTGCTGTCCGCGGGGATCGGTGCGGAACTCCACGAAGTCGTCCGAGGCCAGGTAGGGCATGGTGCTGATGGCGGCGTTCTTCTTGGCACGGGTGGGGAACCCCTCCGGGTAGGTGGACAGGCGCACCACCTGAGGATCGGTCCCAGCGGCGGGCGGCGGGGCGACCGGCGCGGTCGATGCCGCCCAGGCGGCCCTCAGCGCCGCCTTGTCCTCTCGTGACGTCGTGAAGGCGGCGGAGATCGGGATGCTGGATGTCCACAGCGCGTTGATATCGGCCTTGTAGCTGTCGTCCTTCACGTCGTCGAGGATGAAAAGTGATGTGCGCGAAGAGGTCGCGACGTTGCAGAACCAGCCCGCGCCGTCGGGTTCACGAACGAAGTTGTACCGGACCCACTCGAAGTAGCGTTCTTGCAGTCGCTTGACGACGGGCGAGCCGGTGGTCTCGTACAGTGCGGCCAGGTCGGGCGTCATGACGCCGACCGAGTAGCCGAAGTCGTTGCCGTTCTGCTCGTAGAAGTAGCCGACGGGGCTCAGGCCGTCACGGGCGAGCACGTCGATCCGCTCGTTCAGCCGGTCTGCCAGTGTGGGATCGCCGAGCAGCGGCAGCGCCTCTGCGATTCCGAGCAGCCCACCGGCGACTTGGTTGGTGTACGGGATGGGGTTCGACCAGACGGTCGGATTGGCGGGATCCAGGAACCAGTCCGCGGCGGTGCGGAGCGCGGTGATGATGTCGGCCTGAGTATCGGGCAGGGCGTCGGCACGTTGGAGCTCGATGAGCGTGACGGTGAGGAAGCCGAGCGCGAACGCGGTGGCGGGCCGCGACAGTTCTCCGGCCGAGTACTCCGGCCAGCACCCCTGCGGCTTCTGCAGTCTGAGGTAGTGGCCGATGGCGGCGTCCAGGCGCGCCAGCAGTGCCGGATCCCCCGCGTAGGGGTTCCAGCTGCGGGTGTTCGCGTGGAACCACGAGAGCGTGAAGACGTTCTCCTGCACTCGGGCGTTGAAGGTCGGCGCCGGCGATCGCCAGAACCCGCCCCGCATGAACCCGTAGGTGTCCGGATCCGCGTCCTCCACACCGTTGGCCAGCGGGGCCAGCACTGCCAGGTAGGGAGCCAGACGTTGTTCGGCCGCAGCGAAGAGCGCGCGATCGGGGGCGCCCGCCGGCAGCGGCGCGACGTCGGCCAGCGGCCCCGCGGCAGCAGCCGTGGCCGCGGACGGTGGCGTGTTCAGCGCCAGTGCAAATGCCACGGTTCCCGTGGCCATGCCGATGAGGGCTTGCCTGCGGGTCGTCGACGAGCGAAACACTGACGGGACGGACTGATCTTCCATGATCAACCTCCTAGAGGGTGGGGGTGCATCGATTGGGTCGTTACGGTGTTGTGCCGGGCAAGGGTCGTGCGGGGTGCGGTCTCCAAACCCGGTCGCTCAGCCGCGTTCCGGGCCGGGGGAGGCCAACTGGTTCGCGGACCGGAGCACGTCCGGGGCCACAAGGGTTTCGAGATCGAGTGCTGCGTCGCTTTCGATCCGCAGCTTCACGTGTTCCCCGGGCAGCAGCGTGTTGAGAGCGTCGTCGACGAACCCGGCGGGGTCGAGCTTGTCGATCAGGAGCGTGAGATCGCGGATCAGTGTCCGGGCCCGGACGGTCAGTTCATACCCCTCTGGAACCCGGATCGCCTGGGCGTCGAACGTCGCCGGCTCGCTGTCTCGGTACTCGGCGAAGAACCAGAGGTCTCGGGTCCCGTGAAGGGATGCGACGACCAGTTCCCGTTCGGGAGCGAGGGCGGTGCCGATCTCGCGCGGGATCGGGACCCGCTGGGCGCCGCGGGGTTCGACGGCGACCGGCACCGCGGTACCCGCCAGAACGACGCCGTCGTAGTCTCTGCGCTCTAGGAGCAGCTCGCCGGTCCATCGCCGGTCGGTGTCGTTGAGTATCGACGCCTCGAGACCGTCCGGGGCGGGCTGGTCGGTGAGCAGCCGTTCCCGGTTGACGTGCCGCAGCGCGTACAGCAGCGGCTTCGGGCGCCCGTCGCCGTCGACGGCCGACCACGAGGTCACCGGCCAGCTGTCGTTGAGCTGCCAGACGATGTTGCCGGAGCAGACCGGTGCACGGGAGCGGAACCACCCGATGCCGGTGCGGACGGCGTTCGCCTGGTTGAGCTGCATCGCCCAGTGCCAATCCGACATGTCGTTCGGCAGTCGCAGATGTGGGAGCAACCCGTCGGTGAGCTTGTCGTTGCCGCCGACCGCCTTCTGATGGACGATCATGCCCGGCGATTCCGGGGTGAGCGGGTCGTCGGAGATCGCGCGTGTCAGCGTCGCCCAGGTCGGTGGGGCCTGCCAGCCGAACTCGGCCACGAACCGCGGCGTGTAGTCCCGATAGGCCGTGTAGTCCTTCTCGTTCCACACGTCCCAGATGTGCATCGTGCCTTGATGCGGATCGTTGTGATCCGGGTCGTCGCCCAGTCCGCTGCCTGCCGGGGTGAAAGGGCTTCCAGGCGTATATCCGATCTGCGGTGCGAGGTCGGCGACGATCCTCGGCAGCAGATCGTAGTAGTACCAGGCGCCCCAGGTGGCGCCGTCCAGCCGGGAGAGGTACCCCCATTCGTGCAGACCCCAGAGGTTCTCGTTGTTGCCGTTGAAGATCACCAGCGACGGATGCCAGGCGAGTCGGGTGACCGCCTCCCGTGCTTCGGCTTCGACCTCACTGCGCAGTGGTTCGTCTTCGGCATAGGCCGCGCACGCGAACAGGAAGTCCTGCATCACCAGGATCCCCCTCTCGTCGCAGAGGTCGTAGAAGTCGTCGGACTCGTAGATGCCCCCGCCCCAGACGCGCAGCAGGTTCAGTCCACCGAACTCGGCCTGGCCGATCCGGGTCGCGTAGCGGTCGCGGGTCACGCGATGCGGGAAGGCGTCGTCCGGGATCCAGTTGGCACCGCGCACCTCGATTCGACGGCCGTTGACTCGCAGAGTGAAGGGGGTGCCGTGATCGTCGGGCGTCGTGTCGAGGCGGACGGTGCGGAACCCGATGCGGTGGTTGCGATCGTCCAGCACGGTCTCGCCTGCGGGGTCGCTGAGGTCGAGCAGCGCGACATGGACGTCGTAGAGCGTCGGATCACCATGTCCCCGCGGCCACCACAACTGCACGTCGGGGATCTCGGCTTCGACCACGGTGCGATCGGTGTCCGTGCCGAGCTCGGCGCGAGTCGTACGGTCGCCGACCGTGACGGCGACGGCGAGGCGGCGGTCTCGGTCGGTGCGGTCGACCTCGACGTGCAGGGCGACGTGTCCGCGGGGGCCGTCGACGCGTGTCACGGGGCGCACGTCGTTCAGCCGCGCGGTCCATCGCCCCACCCGCACCGGACGCCAGATGCCGACGCTCGCCGTGTCAATGCCCCAGTCCCACCCGAAGCTGGAGGCCATCTTGCGCAGCGCGTTGAACGGGTGCGGATTGACGTGCGGGCGGTATCCCAGTTCCAGCGAGCGTCGATCGGCCTCCCGAACCGGCGACTCGAGGTCGACCTCCAGCAGGTTCGGCCCGTGCCGGGCGGCGTCGCGGATGTCGTACCGGTAGCTGCGGTGCATGTTCTCGGAGCGGCCCAGTTCCTTGCCGTTCAGTCGGACCGCGGCGACAGTGTCGATGCCCTCGAAGACGAGGTCCAGTCCCGGGCCGAGGTCATCCAGATCGAACGCGGTGCGGTACCGCCAGCGCGACCGGCCGATCCATCGCTGCGCGGCCTCCTGATCGTCCAGGTACGGGTCCTCGATGCATCCGGCGGCGTGCAACGCCGTGTGCACGGTGCCGGGAACCTCTGCCGGGACCTGCGCGACAGGCATGCCGGCCGGCGTGAGTCCATCCAGGTGGGCCAGGGTCCAGCCGTCTCGGAGGTCGGTTCGCTGCATCTTCATGACGTGCTTCTTCCTTTGTCGCGGTCGAAGACGGCGCGGTACGGACGCGTGCAGTAGTGCTCGGTGAGCATTGCCGCTACACCGAGACTTGCGGGTGCGCCGGAGCCTCGGCGACAGCGTTCGTCGGAACGCGGTCGAACGCGGGTCCGCCGGTACGGATCTCCTCCGGCCACGCGAGCGTCACCCCGAGGTCGTCGGTGAGGACGCGCTGCAACTGCGCGAGCTGCTGCGGGTCCTCTCGGATCTGCGCCGGGTTCAGCCCGGTCGCCACGACCCGTGCGGTGAGGGCGCCGACGGCTTCGCCGATCGACCATTCGACCGGGTGCAGCCGGTAGGCGCCGTTGGTGATGTGGGTGGTGCCGATGTTCTTGTTCGCGGCGACGAAGTTGTCGGCGTCCGCCGGGATCAGGGCGCCGAGGGGGATCTGGAACGGGAAGCAGTCGATGTCGACGTAGTTGCGTCCAGACGTGCTGGGGTGCAGGTCGATCCGGTAGTAGCCGGTGCCGACGCTGTCTGCGAAGATCTCGCTTCCCGCGTCGACACCGCGCATCTGGCGGCCGATGTGCCCCTCGGTGACGGTGAACAGCGCACGGATGCGCCGCGACTCCCGGACGTACACCTCCTTCGCGAATCCGTCGGCGGTACCGGTGACGTCACCGCGGGGACGCAGCTCCGGGTAGCCGGTCCCTCCGTCGTGGCGGGGTGCCTCGGTCTGCATCCAGTACAGGAAACTGCGGGTCAGGGATCGTGCGCCCTCCAGCGCCCGCTCGCGCTCCTCCGGGCTCACACCGTGCAGCGGCAGCTCCCAGTAGTCGATCTGCGGCCAGTTCACCAGAGTGATCTCCCCACCGGTGAACGACGCGTCCAACATGTGCCTGGACAGCATCCGCCGGTACTGCCAGAGGTCCTCGGCGCGCGTGTGGATCGCCTGCTCGGGAGACTGCGCGAACAGCGGACGCACCCGCGGCTGGAGGGTCTCGGGGACGACGTCCGTCCACGACAGCTGGGAGCCGGGCCAGCGGGGGTCGCTGGTCTCCCGCCAGTGGTCGTAGTCGTCGGGCCGGGCGATCGTGTGGTCCTCCCCCGGCCGAAACTCCAGGGCGACGCACCAGCTGACCGCCTGCTGGTCGAGGGTGTCGGCGACGTCGGGGGCGTGCAGTTCCCCCGTCTCGTCCCGCCCTTCGGCACCGATGACGACCGGGAGCCCTGCCGGCTCGATGAGATCGCCCTCCTCCGTGGCGTCGGCGACCACAATCGCGTGCACCTCGATCCGATCACCGCTCGGCCCGCTCAGTGTCACCGCAGTGATTCGTCGGCTTTCTCGGAGAATCTCGATCACGGTGTGCTCACGCAGTACCGTGATCGCTCCGGAGGCGATGTGCGCGGAGAGGGTCTCCTCCATCGCCAGGGCGCCCACCCGCGGCTCATGGCAGAGGCGAGAGACGAAGCCCATCCCCGGGTTGAGGTGCTCGATGTCGGCGGCCTGCTTCGTAAGGGGGTACGCACGGCGGTAGTGGCCGCGGATCGTCTCCCGCAACGCCCGATAGCTGGGCGAGGTCAGGGAGGTCTCGATCCACTGGTGCTCGTCGGGCGGCACGGCCTGTGTGGACAACTGCCCGCCGAGCCAAGTCGAACGCTCGGCGAGGACGACGCGGAGTCCGAGCTTCGCGGCGGTCAACGCCGCCGCGACGCCTCCGAGCCCCCCGCCGACGACGAGGAGATCGGTGGAGATGGCACTGGTATGCACAAGGTTTCCTTTCGGGAGGAATCGGACCGGTCAGCCCTTGACGCTGCCGTCGGCAAGTCCGGACACGAAGGCGCGTTGGTTGAACAGGAAGAGGATGACGACCGGGATCGTCGCGATGACAGCGCCGGCCATCAGCGGGCCGTACTGGATGTTGCCGCTGGCGAGGAACCGGGCGAGCGCCAATTGCACGGTTTGGGAGCTTTCCGTGTTGGTCACGACCAGCGGCCAGAGGAAGTCGTCCCACACTCCGACGAAGGAGAAGATCGCGACGACGGCGACCAGCGGTTTCGCCAGCGGCAGGTAGACGGAGCGGAAGATGCGCCACTCACTGGCACCGTCGATTCGAGCGGCCTCCGCGAGCTCCGGGGGCGAGGTGCTGAAGTACTGCCGGGCGAGAAAGATGTTCATCGGCAGGATCAGGTAGGGGAGCATGACGCCGACCAGGGTGTCGAGGAGTCCGCTGCCGCCCTGCCCGAGGATGTCGTTGCCTCCCGCCAGCGGTATCCCGCGCGCCATCAGGAACAGAGGTATGAGGGTCACGGAGACGGGGATCGCCGTGGTGGCGAGGATCCCGAGGAAGATCCCGAAGCTGCCTGGGAAGGGCATGAGCGCGAACGCGTAGCCGGCGAGAACCGAGAACACGCAGTTGCATGCCACGACGGCGACGGCGACGAGCAGCGAGTTGAACATGGCCCGCCCGAGGTTCGCGTCGATCCACGCCGTGCCGAAGTTCTCCAAGGTGGGATTGGCGGGGATCAGCGAAACCGAGCCGAATGCCTCATGGTTCGGGGTGAACGCCAGGCTGATCATCCAGACGAAGGGTATGACCACCAAGAACGACAGGATGTAGAGGAAGATCATCGCCGGCACCTGCGACGTGCCCTTGATCCTCCTCGTGCGCGGCGACGTCATGGCCGCCGATCGGGTGCCTGTCACTTCTGCCTCCCCACAAGCGAACGGACGGAGAGCACGGAGAACCCGACGATGAACGCGAAGAGCACGAACGCCATCGCCGACGCCGATCCGAACTGGTTGTACTGGAACGCCTCGGTGTAGATCAGGAAGTTCACGGTCGTCGTCGACCCCAGAGGCCCGCCCTTGGTGAGGACGTAGACCTCGGCGAAGCCCTGCGCAAGGAAGATGATGTCCATGACCACGACATACACGAGCATCGGCCGCAGCCCCGGCAGCGTCACGTAGCGGAAGGTCTTCCATCGACCGGCACCGTCGACGCGAGCCGCCTCGTACAGGTCGCGGGGGATGGACTGGAGCCCTGCCAGCAACAGCACCATGTTGCTGCCGAGCGCCTTCCAGATCCGCATGCCGGACACGGCGTTGAGGGCGGTGTCGGCATCCAGCAGCCACGTCTGCGGAGAAAAGTCGAACCTGGTGAGGATGTCGTTGAACAGGCCGCTCGGGGAGTACATCCACAGCCAGACCATGCTCACGACGGTGAGGGAGACGATGTGCGGAAGGTAGAGCGCGGAACGGAACAGGCCCACTCCGCGGAACGGTCGGTTCACCAACAGCGCGAGAACGAGGGCGATCACGACGGTCGCCGGCAGCACCTGCAGCACGTACCGACCGGTCATCAGCAGTGCCTTGCCGAACTCGGGGTCGCCGACGAGTTCGGCGTAGTTGTCGAGACCGGTGAACTCGGGCCCGCCTCGGCGGATGGGGTTGTACTCGGTGAAGCTGAGGACGAACCCGTAGACGACGGGGATCATCTGGAAGATCAGGATGTACAGGCCCGCTGGAAGCACGAACAGCAGGCCGACGATCTGGATGCGGCTCCAGCGGCGGGGTCGCCGTCCTGACGCCGGGGGGCTGGGTACGCCCCCCACGGGCGAGGTCGTCGCCTCGCCCATGGGGGACGGTGTGCTTGTCGACACGACGAGAAGCTCCTACCGGCTCGATTCGAGGACCATGTCGACCTCTTGGGCCGCCTGGTCCAGCGCTTCCTGTGCCGAAAGGACACCGTTCAACGCCTGCTCGAGATACTTGTCCAAGGTGTCGCGTGCCTGGACCCATCCCGGAACGTTCGGGTTGGGTTCGAAGTCCGACGCGTTCGCCATGAACACCTGGAGCGCCGGACTGTCCTGCACGTAGGCGGTCTCCGCCGCGGATGCGCGTACCGGCACCGCGCCGATGCCTTCGGTGTACTCGGCACTGACCTCAGGCTCGAGCAGGTGCGAGATGAACGCCCACGCGAGGTTCTTCAGCTCGCTGTCGGCATTGATCATCAGACCGGGACCGGATCCTCCCAGGGCGGAACCCGCATCCTGCCCCTCGAAGGGCAGCGCGTCCATCACGCGAAGGTCCAGTTCGGGGGCTGCGGCGATGATCTGGTTCGCGCCACTGGCCGACTGGATCATCATCGCCGCCGTGTCGAGCACGATCGGCTGCTGCGCGGCGGGCGCGTTGATGTAGTCCGCGCCGAGGTCCGCCGAGACGGCGTCGGGACCCGCGAACAGTTCGGTGAAGAACTCGAGCGCCTGAACGCCCTGCTCGGAGTCGAATGCGGCCTCGGTGCCCTCCTCGTTCAGCTGGGATCCCCCCGCCGATCCGAGCAGCGCGGCGAAGGTCTGCTGCCGCCCGATCGCCTGGCTGGGCATCAGCAGGCCGGAGCGGGTGATGGTGTCGCCGTCACGCACTGTGAGGTCCTCCGCGACGGCGCGCACTTCCTCCCACGTCGTCGGCGGTGCGTCGGGGTCGAGGCCGGCGTCGGTGAAGTCGGCCGCGTCGTAAACGATCAGGCTGCCCTGCATGGACAGAGGCATCAGGTACTGCGCACCGTCGACCTGACCTCCCGGTAGAGCGGCGGCCATGTCCTCGACGTCGGCCGGCTCGAGTTCGGCGAGATAGTCGTCGAGGGGCTCGAGTCGTTCGTTGACGACGAAGTCGGCGATCGCGGCCGGACCGTGTCCGAACACGTCCGGGGCGGTCCCGGCGGCGAACGCGGCGTTCAGCTTCGTGGACAGGTCGCCCCAGTCCACGAACGTGACGTCGAGCTTCGCGCCGGTCTCCTCCTCGAACGCCTCTGCGATCGGGCCGGTGACGAGGTCGATCTCGGCCTGATTGGTCCCGGGGAACCACACGGTCAACGTCTCGCCCTCGATCCCACCGCCGTCCGAGGGCGGCGAGGTGCATCCGGCCAGCAGGACTCCGCCGAGAGCCAGCGCGGCGACGCTCCTCCACCGGGGGGCTCGTCTTGGTAGGTGTGTCTTCATCGGATCTCCTTTTTCGTATGAGTACGGACTACTCGGTCTTGGTTCGGGGTGTAGCCCGTTCAAATCGGGATGGTCGGAACGTCTAGGGGCTGGAGATGCTCGCCGTCGAGGGGGGATCGACCGGCAGCAGTTCGTGGTAGGTGTTGGGGATCGATCCGTCGAGCAACTCCACGAGCATGGAGATGGCGCGGCGGCCGAGGGCACGGCGCGGCATCCGGATCTGGCTCCAGGCGCGGGCCGGTGATCCGTCGGGCACGGTGTCGAGTACCACGATCGACAGGTCCCGGGGGATGTCGAGGCCGAGTTCGCGAACGATCGCGGCGGCGCGCGTTGCGGGGTCGTGGTGCTCGATCACCAACGCGGTGGAGCCGTCCCGGAGGATGTCGTGGAGAACGTCGGCGTTCAGCTCGTCGAGCGCGAGGAACCGAGGCTCGCCGGAGGAGAGACCCAGACGTGCGACATGCGCGCGGAAGCCTTCATAGCGCGCCTCCTGCGGGCTGCGCCGTACGGACTCGCCGAGGTATGCGATGCGACGATGCCCCGCCTCGGCGAGCGGATCGAGCGCCGAGGCGAGTGCCTTGTGATAGTCCGGAGCCACATAAGGCCGCTGCGCACTCGCGCCGCCTCGTTGCCCGATGAAAACGAACGGGTACTGTTCAGCCGCCAGGCGAACCAGGTCCTCTTCGTTCTGCTCCATACCCAGCATCACCGCGCCGTCGGCCAGGCGGAGGCGGTTCGTCCCATTCGCATAGATCCTGCGGATGCCGTCATTCCCCTGCGTGGACGCGAACAGCACGAGGTCGACTTTCAGCTCGACGGCCTGCTCTTCGATCCCCACCAGAATCGGGTTGTAGTAGTCGTCGGACGCCACGGGGAACACCGGCTCGAACGTATGAACGCCGATCAGGCCCGTGCGTCCCCCGCGCAGCGAGGTCGCCGCGACGTTCGGGACGTACTGCAGCTCCTTCACAGCCGCGAAGACGCGGTCCTGGGTCGCCCGCGGGATCGATTCCGCCACGGCCCGACCGCTGAGCACGAGCGAGACCGTGGACTGCGTGACGCCCGCAACCCGCGCAATGTCGCTCTGCCGGGGAGCTCGCCCTCTACTCGCCATCGCCGCTCACTCTGCCTCGCGATCGTTCTGATTGAGTACGGAAGCACCGTCACTGATGCTCGCCTCAATATTCTTACCATCTCCTCATACGAATGAGCAATAGATGAAACATGAGTTCTGCAGCAGCGGGCGCCCCGGACGGGCCCCCGACCGGGGGACGGGCACCGACACCGCTTCCCAGCCGTAGCGCATCCCGGCCCCCTCGTCGCGCCGTCCGCCGCGGCGAACGCGGCCCACCGCCCCGTGGCCGCCTGTCAGGGAGCGGATTCGTGCCGCTCGTGCCGGACGTATTCGCGCAGCAGGAGATCGGCGTCGGCGGCGATGCCGCGGAGCATGGTGGTGACGACGGTTTCGATCTCGTCGGGCTCCATCGGGTCGCGGCCGAGCAGGAGCCCGTAGAACGTCAGCGAGGACAGGACGTCGACGGTCAGCGGGAGGTCGACGTCATCTCTGAGGTCGCCGCGCCGGCGCGCTTCGAACAGCGTGCGGTGGACGGCGCGGCGCGGCGGTTCGAAGACGACTTCAATGAGTTCGTCGTGCAGGTCGGGGTCGCCGGCGCCGTCGGCGGCGAGCTGGGCGAGCGTGCCCGCGCCGAGGCGGCAGAACGCCTGGGTCACCAGCACCAGGCACTCGTGGAGGTCGCACAGGGTGCAGCCGGAGTCGGGCGGCTCGATGCGGCCGAGCCGGTCCTCCAGCACGGCGAGCACCAGGCGGCGGCGGTTGGGCCAGCGGCGGTAGATCGCGCTCTTGCTGACGCCCGCCCGCCGCGCGACGTCCTCGATCGCCACGCCCCGGTAGCCGATCTCGTCGAGCGTCGACGCGGTGGCCTGGAGGACCGCCGCGTCGATGTGCTCGTTGCGAGGTCGGCCCCGGGCCGGAAGAGCTGCTTGCACGACGCCTCCCCGGATATAATCAATACGGTACGTAGCGTACCGTAAATCGACGGAAGGCGCAATGATGCGCGGAGCAGCACCCCCATCCCCTGTACCCCCGGTCGACCGCGCCGGATCCGCCGCCTGGATCGGCCTCGGCGTCCTGTCGATCCCGATCTTCATGACCGCCGTGGACATGTCGGTGCTCTTCCTGGCGATGCCGACCATCGCCGCCGAACTCCTCCCCTCCGGCACGCAGCAGCTGTGGGTCCTCCACATCGGCGACATCGCCGGTGCGAGCCTCGTGCTGACGGCCGGCCGCCTCGTGGACCGCTTCGGGCCCCGCCGCCTGCTGCTCGTGGGGCTGCTCGCGTACGGCGCCGCCTCCACGCTCGCCGCCGCCTCCCCCTCGATCGAGGTGCTGATCCTCGCCCGGATGCTCCTCGGGGCCGCCACGGTGACGCTCGCACCGGCGGCCGTGGCGCTGCTGCGGCGGATGTTCCCCTCCGACCGGCGGTTCTCGGTCGCCGTGGCCCTGCTCATGGCCGCGTTCTCGGGCGGCATGGCGCTCGGGCCGCCGCTCGGCGGACTCGTGCTCGAGCACTTCTGGTGGGGCGCGATCTTCCTGCTCAACGTGCCGATCGCCCTCGGGGTCGCGTGCGCCTGGCGCCTGCTGCCGGGCGCCGGCGGCACCGGACAGGGGCGGATCGACGGCGCGAGCATCGGCCTGTCGGCGCTCGGCATCGCCGGTTTCGTCTACGGCGGACAGGAACTCGCGGCCCACGGATGGAGCCCGTGGCGCGGCCTCGCCGTCGCGGCGGGTGTCGTCCTCATCGCGGCGTTCCTGCGCAGGCAGCGGACGCTGGCCGAACCGCTGCTGGACCTGGCCCTGTTCCGGTCGGCGTCGTTCTCGACGGCGCTGCTGTGCCTCTGGCTGGTGATCACCGCCAGCGCCGGGGCCGATCTCCAGTTCGCGCAGCACCTCCAGGTGGTGTCCGGCCACTCGCAGCTCACCGCCGGGGCGTGGCTGGTGGTGCCGGCGCTGGTGTCGGTGGCGGCCACCGCCGCCTCGCCGGTGCTGCTGCGCCGGCTCCGCCCCGGTCACGCGATCGGCTTGGGCGCGTTGACCGCCGCGGTCGGTGCGGTCGGGGTCCTGTTCGTGGTGCCCGCGGGACCCGAGGCGTCGACCGCGGCGCTGGTCGGCGCCTCCTGCGTCGTGGCGATCGGCATGGCGCCGGTGTTCGCGATCGGCACGAACGTGGTGCTGGCGAGCGCCCCGGCCTCGCAGACCGGTACGGCGCAGGGGATGCAGGACGTCAGCGGCAGTCTGGGCAACACGGCGGGGCTTGCCATGGGCGGCACCGTGGCGTACCTGAGCTACTCGGGCGCGGTGCGCGACTCGCTGCCGACCGGATTGGACGCGGCGACGGCGGGCCAGAGCGCCGAGAGCATCGGCGGGGCCCTCGCCGCTGCCGAGGCGCTGCCGCCCGACTTGGCCGGGCAGGTCGCGGACGCCGCCGCCGCGGCGTTCGCGATCGCCACCCGGGACACCTACATCGTCGCCGCGGTCGGATTCACTCTGCTTGCCGCCGTGGCTTTTTGGGGCTTGCGACGGGCCCGTCTCGACGAGGGCGACCGACCCCGGGACGAGGGGGCCGAAGGTCCTGCCGAACCCGGCCCCCGCCTCCTCGACCGGGCCGCATCCGACCTGCGATGCACCCAGAACTGACCGACACGACCCGCAAGAGGTGAGTGGCCATGACCGATGCCCTCGTTCGCGTTTTCGATACGGAGGAGAACGACCGGACGCTGCGCTTCGGCGATCGCCGGATCTCCATCACCCCCGCGGTGGAGCAGGCCGAAGGCGGCCCGCTCAGCGCGTACTCGGCGCGGTTCGGCCGCGGCGAGCGCGCCGACCTCCCCGCCCCCTACGAGGAGGTGTGGGTCGTCGTGCACGGCCGGATCCGCATCCGCAGCGCCGGGAGCGAGGTGGAGATCGGTCCGGGCGGCTTCCTCCATGTCCCGGAGGATTCACCGGGCGAGGTCGAGGCGCTGGAGGACACCGCGCTCGTCTGCGTCTCCGTTCCCGCGCACTGAACCCGCCGGTCGAGCGGTCGCCCCCGAATCGCGCGTGCGACACGACGCCGCCGCATCGCCCGTTCGGGCGATGGCCGCGCCGTTCGGGCGATACGGCCCGTCGTCCGATCCAGGAGTCGGTGGAGCGATGCGGCGGACGGCGCCGACCAGCATCGTTGACGGTGTCATCACCGCATCGCGCAGAAGGGCGAGCACATGTCCGTCATAGAGGTCGAGAGCCTTCGAAAGCAGTACCGCGACAAGGTCGCCGTGGCCGAAGTGTCGTTCACCGTCGACAAGGGAGAGATCTTCGGCATCCTCGGGCCGAACGGCGCGGGGAAGACAACCACCGTCGAGTGCGTCGACGGCCTGCGCCGTCCCGACGCCGGCACCGTCCGGGTGCTCGGCCTAGGCGAGGCCTACCGCCGCAACCTGTTCGCCAGGAACCCGCCCGGCCAGGCGAGCGGGTTGCAAGGGCCTTGATGGAAGCTCCCTCCCTGTCGGTCGCGAGTCCCCCGATGATTCGCGTCGCGCCCCTCGGGGCGGGAGGGCGGTTATCATCGGCTTCCGCGACGGCGGGACGGATCGAGAGGCTGGTGCGCGCATGATCGGTGTGATCGGGGAGGCCCTGATCGACCTGGAGGTCGCCGCGGCCGACGCCCGGCATCCCGTGGCGCACCCGGGCGGGAGTCCCATGAATGTCGCGGTCACCTTGGGCCGCTTGGGCTCCGACGTGGGGTTCCTGGGGCGGTTGTCCTCGGACGCGTTCGGGAGGCTCCTGCGCACGCACCTGGCCGAGTCCGAGGTGAACCTGCGCTGGATCGTGGACGCCGAGGAGCCGACGAGCCTGGCGATCGTGTCGGTCGCCGAGGGCGGCGGGGCGAGCTATGCGTTCCACGTGGACGGCACCGCGGACTGGCAGTGGCGTATCGCCGAGCTTCCGAAGGAGCCGGGCCTGGACGCGATCCACGCGGGCTCCCTCGCGCTCGCCCTCGACCCGGGCGGGACCACTGTGGAGCGATGGCTCGCGGGCCAGAGCACGGGCGCGACGATCAGCCTCGACCCGAACGTGCGGCCCGCGCTCCTGGGCGACCGGGCGGCGTTCCGCGAGCGCCTGGAGCGGTGGCTCGCCTTCAGCGCGATCGTGAAGGTCTCCGACGAGGACCTGGCGTGGATCTACCCGGGCGCCGACCCGGGCGAGCTGGCTGAGGGCTGGATCCGGAAGGGCCGCAAGCTCGTCGTGGTCACCCGCGGCGGCGAGGGCTCGCTCGTGCGGGCCGGCGGCGAGTCGTTCGCGGTGCCGGCCGCCGAGGCCGACATGGTCGACACGGTCGGCGCGGGCGACTCCTTCAGCGGGGCCCTGCTCGACTGGCTCTCGCGCAACGGGCGGCTGCGGCCCGATGACCTGGGCCTCCTCACCGCGGACGAGGCCCGCGAGGCCGTGCGGTTCGCCTCGAAGGTCGCGGCGATCACCTGCTCGCGGGCGGGCGCGAACCCGCCGTGGCGCGGCGAGCTCGACTGACCCGACTCGCCTCAGGCGGGCCTGACGGCGGCGGCGACGGTCTTGACGGCGTCGATCCCCTGCCGCTCGAACGGGTCCCGGACCTCGACCGCGAGGGACGGCGCCAGGAGCCGGGCGACCTCGCGGCCCGAGGCGAGGCCGTCGGCGCCGAACGGCTCGGCCTTCCAGTCGTCCCCGCGCTCGTGGTACTCCACGAGGAAGTCCCGCAGCGCGTCGAGGTCGGTGAGGCCGGCGCCGCGCAGCACCTGGACCTGGAGGTCGACGCGCCAGACGCCGGGGTCCACTTCGGTCTCCCAGACGCGCTGGACGAACTGCACCTCGCCCCATTCGAACTCGAAGTCCGAGGCCGCCCCCAGGCGGTCGGGCAGGTGGCCGATGGCCAGGCCGTCGAGGAGGGCTTCAGAACCGCTGATCGTCATGTCGAGATTGTACCCAGTTGCCCGCCTTCGCAATCGCAAGTCCGCGAGCCGGAATGTCCGCATTCCAACACTTGCGTAAGTTTGCCATGTCTCGTACGTAAAAGTTTGCCTTCGCCCCTTGCGTCAGGCTGACATCCCATGATTCGATGATTCCTGGTCGGCCGGAGCATTCGCGTCCGTCGATCTAATGGTCCCCCTGAGTCCGCAGCGATCCCTTCCCCCACAGGAGCATCCATGCAAGCAGCCAAGCGCGCCGCGAAGCGCGCCGTCGCACTCCTCGCGGCGGCCTCGGTCGCGGTCATCACGGTCCTCGTCCTCGATTCGGCTCCGGCCCAGGCGGTCCGGCCCCCGGGCATCCCCTCGACCGCCACGGCCTACACCGAACTGGCCGGGCTCACCGTCGCCGCCGAGTCCCACGGCGACTCCTACGACCGCGACCTCTTCCCGCACTGGTCGAGCGTCGGCGACGGCTGCACGGCCCGCCAGTACGTGCTCAAGCGCGACGGCACCGACGTCGAGACCGGCTCGGACTGCCAGCCCGACTCCGGCTCGTGGCAGTCGGACTTCGACAATTCCTGGACCTCCACGGTCTCCAACGCCACTATCGACCACGTCGTGGCGCTGTCGGAGGCCTGGGCCTCGGGCGCGTGGGCCTGGACCACCGCCGAGCGCGAGGCCTTCGCCAACGACGTCGACTCCCCGCAGCTGTGGGTCGCCACCACCTCGGCGAACAGCTCCAAGAGCGACTACGACCCGGCCGAGTGGATGCCCGTCGACACCGCCGGGCTGCGCTGCGACTACGTCAAGGCCTGGATCCACGTCAAGCACCTCTACGACCTGAGCGTGGACTCCGCCGAGGCCTCCGCGATGGAATCGCACCTCGACACCTACTGCTGAGCACGGCGAAACGGCGGCCGCCCCGAGTGGGGACGGCCGCCGTTCGCGTTCGTCAGTTGAGGCCGATCAGCGCGATCAGGCCGGCGAGCGCCGCGAACAGGCACGCCACAAGGCCCATCACGAGCCCGGTGATCGCGACGCCGCGGCCCGAGACGCCGCCCTGCGACGCGCGGATCTGCCGCGTCGCGAAGACCGCGAGCGACACCGAACCGATCCCGAAGAGCATGCCGAACATGAAGAACGCCACGCCCGTCCACGGGCTGAAGGCCGCCGAGACCAGTCCGACGAAGGCGCCGACGACGCCGCCGATGCCCGCCGCCAGCGAACCGATCGCCGGGCCGGAGAAGATCGGCCGCAGCCGCGGCTGCACCATGTAGTACCCGTCGATCATGACCGGCGCCGGGACGGGCTGCCAGACCGGATGTGCGGGGTAGGGGTGGTAATAAGGCGGGGGCGCCTGGTACTGCATGTACTGGCCCTGGACCTGCGGGGGGCCCTGCGGCGCCGCGTTCGGCGGGCCTGCGGGCTGCTGCGTGCTGGGGTACGGGTCCTGGGCGGTCACGCAACCAGACTAGCTGCCGCGCAGCGATCTCGCGACTTCGGCGAAGTACTCGTCGACCTCCCCCGTGTCATATCCGCGCATGGTCAGCTGGAAGCCGAGATTGGTCAGCGAATCGGGGTGTGGGGGCGCGCCGGCATCCGTTGCGGTGCGGATTCTGGCGACGGCACGGTCGACTTGGGCTCGGTCGTATCCGCGAAAACGGACAGAGAAGAAGGGGTTCTCCATACGTCACAGTCTGCCAGGTGATTGCCACGGACTGGGATCGCCCCACCTCAAGCGGCATTTGTATGGAATTGTCAAGCACGAAGCGGCACAAATCAAGTAAGGAAGCGTTTCCACCGTTTTACCTGGTGCCGGACGCTCCGCGGATAGGCCTCGGCCACCTGTGCCGCGGCGCGGGCGTCCTCCTCCGCGACCGCCCCCGGGGCGAAAGCCGCGGCGTTGACCAATCTGGGCAATACGCCGATGTCCGCTGCGAGGACCGCCAACCGGGCGGCGGCCTCCTCGGCGTTCGCGTGGCCCGGGACCTTCACGCCCGCGCGGGCCGCCTCGGACAGCACTTCGGCCCAGGCTCCGGCGACGCGTTCGGCGGGACTCCCCCGGCTGAGCCTGCGGCGGCGCCGCAGCGCCCTGCGGGCCTTCAACGCGAGCGGCACGCAGGCCAGCAGCAGCGCGGCCGCCGCGTACCAGACCCAGACCGGCAGACCCGAGTCCTCCTGGCCGGCCTCGTCGTTGAAGTCGCCGTCCTGCTCCAGCGCCTCATCGTTGAAGTCCTCGGCCTCGCCGCCGCCCCCGGACGCCTCCTCGGGGCTCGGCGTCTCCTCCTCCATCTGCTCGAGGGTGTCCTCGGGCGGCACGGGGACGGCGCCCGCGGCGGGCATGGGGTCGAAGCGGACCCACCCGACGCCGTCGAAGGCGATCTCGGGCCAGGCCAGGCCCTGCGCGGCCGTCACGGTGCTGGCGCCTTCAGGGACGTCGAAGCCGACGACGACGCGGCTGGGCAGCCCGATGAGGCGCGCGATGACGGCGTAGGCCGCGGCGAAGTGCTCCGAAGTGCCCCGCTGGCCGCCGGCGTCGACCGGGCTGGCGAGGAAGAACCCCAGGGCGGGCAGGTCGTGCCCCGAGGGGGCCTCGGGGTCGAACGCGTAGTGCTGGCCGAGGAAGTCCGCGAGGCCCTGGGCCTTCGCATAGGGCGTGTCGTACTCGGTGTTGATGTAGTCGGCGATCGTCGCCATGATCTCGGGGGTGCCCATCGGGACGGCGACCGTGGCCGCGTCCGAGAGGTCGGCCCGGGCGGTCTCGGCGGCGGCCGGATCGGTGTGCACCAGCGCGGAGTCGACGTGGAACTTCGAGCCGGTGGCGAGGCCGTCGGGCGTGAGCAGGCACCTCGTGTAGAGGTTGACGGCGATCGGCAGGTCGGTCACCGTCGCGGGGTCGGCGGCGGCGGGAACGAGCTTGCCGCCGAGCTCGATGATCTCGACGTCGGCGCTGTAGTCGGCCTCCCCCGCGCCGGGGATCACGGTCCCGGCGGTGCGGAAGTCGCCGGTGGCCTGCCAGGTGGTGCCGTCGTATTCGGTGAGGACGGCCAGGCGCATCCACGCGTCCGCGCTGGTGTCGGCGATGAACAGCTCCTGGTCGGGGTACTTGGCCCATTCGGCGATGCGCACGAGCGGGTTGAGGTCGATGTCGGTGAGCTGCGGGGGCTCGACGAACTCGCGGGGGTCGCCGGGGCTGGTGGTGACGAGCCGGGCGACGGCCGGGCCGAGGACGGCGACGGCCGCGACCAGCACGGTGGTCGTGACGACCGCGCCGATGAGGGCGGGGGTGCGCGAGGGCGCGGGCCCGTCGACCTGGGCGTCGCGGTCGGGGCGGCGCTCGGGCGGGGCGGCGGTGACCGCGAGCGCGGCGGCGGCCAGGACGCAGAACGCGACGGCGTACAGGGTCCCGGGGGCGGCGTTCGGGCCGACGAGGTAGAGCCCGGCGGCGTACAGCAGGGTCGGGGGCAGGCAGCCCAGGAGCGTGCGGCCGTAGCGGATCGCGAACTCGCAGGCGAGGGTCGCGGCGAGCCAGGAGAGGAAGACCGGGACGACGACGGTGTCCGGTGCGGGCTCGACCGGGATGAGCGCAGTCAGCGTGCGGGGCACGGCGTTGACGAGGGCGTCGACGATCTCGGTGCCCAGCGGGTCGGCGCCGTCGCTGGTGAGGACGATGGCGCCGAGGAGGTAGGCGGCCAGTCCGGTGGCGGAGGCGCTCGGCGCGAGGAACGCGGGCCGGTTGCGCAGCGCGAAGCCGATCGCGAAGGCCGCGAAGGCGGCCCCAACGACGAGGAGGGCGAGGAGCTGCCCGTGGTAGATGCGCCCGGCCACGGCGCCGGCGAGGGCGCACATGAGCGTGAGGCAGACCGCGACGGTGGCGACGCGCAGGCGGTAGCGGGCCCGCCTGGCGCGGCGGGGCGCGGGCGGGGTCCGCTCGATCAGCGGCGGGGGCAGGGTCTCGTTCACAGCCGGGTCCCGCCGTTGTTCCAGGCCGCGGCGAACTGCTCGCCGTCGGCGGCGCGGATGGTGGGCAGGCCGCCCGCGAGCGCGGCCGAGGTGGGGAGTCCGGTCGCGAGGTGGACGGCGATCACCGTCGGATAGGAGCGTTTGAGGGACGCGAGGCGGTCGGTGGGCGGCTCGGTCCCGGTGATCCACACGAGCGTGTCGCCGTAGCGGGCGGCGGTGAGGCGGGCGACGTAGACGTCGAGGCTGTCGGCGGCGTCGGGGTTGAGTTCGGCGAGGAGGTCGCCGTAGGAGTCGCGCCCGGCGCCGGAGACCTGGGCGCCGGAGGCGGGCACGAGGGCGGCGTGGTATTCGGCGCGGAAGCAGGCGGTGAGGATCGAGTAGGCGGCCTCGCAGGCGGCCTCGAAGGGCGGCGGGTCGGGCCAGCTGGCTGCGCGGTCGTCGATCGCGATGGCCACGGTCGGCAGCGAGGTGTCGAGGTGCTCCTTGACCATGAGCTTGCCGATGCGCGCGGAGGTGCGCCAGTGGACGTGGCGCAGTTCGTCCCCGATGACGTATTCGCGCAGCGCATGGAAGGTGAGCGAGCCTTGTTCGACCTTGTCGGCGGTCCCTTCGAGGGAGCGGGCGAGGCCGTCGGGGGTGCGTCCGAGCTGGTGGAGGCGCGGGTGGATCCACAGGCGCGCGGTCGGTCCGAAGTTCCCGGCGGTCGCGGCGAGGCCGAGGAGGTCGCGCTTGCCGATGCCGAGGGGCCCGGCGTCGACCACGCCGCGGCGCTCGGCGTTGACGGGGTAGCTCGCCCCGGCGCTCTTGCCGGGGCGCAGGCGCGCCAGCGGGACGGCGACCCGGCGGGTCTCGATGCCGGTCCCCCCGTAGGCGTCCACGGCCCGGGCGTTGACCGAGCGCCAGCGCCCGGTGTTGCGGACGGTGAGGCGGACCGTGGCGGTCTGGTCCACCGAGACGCGGTCGGGGACGACCTCGCGCTGGACCTCGAGTCGCGGCCTGGCGGCGATCACGGAGCCGGCGGCGACGCACGCGAGCGCGGCGGCCGCGCCGACGGCGGCGAGTTCGGGGTAGCCCCAGACCCAGCCCGCGGCCAGGAGCAGTGCGGCGGCGACGGCGAGGCCGACGCCGCGCCCGGTGACCGGCACCGCCAGGGCGAGGTTCCCGAGGCGTTCGGCGCGACCGGACGCCGCGGTCGGGTCGGCGGGGTCCGGCTCGGGCACGGTGGCCGGAGCGGCGTCGCTCATGCCGCCGAGGCGGGGAGCGGGACCGACACCTGCTCGAAGGCGTCGGCGACGACGCCGGCGCCGGTGGCCCCGCGCATGGCGGCGTCGGGGGCGAGCTGGATGCGGTGCGAGAACACCGGTCCGGCGAGGGCCTTCACGTCCTCGGGGATGATGTAGGTGCGGCCCTGGGACAGCGCGAACACGCTGGCGGCCCGGGTCAGGGCGATGAGCCCGCGCGGACTGACGCCGACGGCGGTCTGCGGGTGGTTGCGGGTCGCGTTCGCGAGCTGCACGAGGTAGGCGTACAGCGGCTCGGCGATGTAGACGTGCTTGGCCATCTCGGCCATCTGCGCGACGGTGTCGGTGTCGACCACGGACGGCAGGTGCTCGGGGCTGCGCTGGTGGGTGCCGCGCAGGACCTCGATCTCGGCGGCCTCGACGGGGTAGCCGACGGAGAGCTTGACGAGGAAGCGGTCGAGCTGGGCTTCGGGGAGCCGGTAGGTGCCGTCCATCTCGACGGGGTTCTGGGTCGCGACGACCAGGAACGGCTGGGGCACCGAGTGCGGGTTGCCGTCGACGGTGACGCGGCCTTCCTCCATGACCTCCAGGAGCGCTGACTGGGTCTTGGGGCTGGCCCGGTTGATCTCGTCGGCGATCACGATGTTGGCGAAGACCGGGCCGGGATGGAACTCGAAGGCCCCGCTGGCCTGGTTGAAGATCGTGACGCCCGAGACGTCGGAGGGCAGGAGGTCGGGCGTGAACTGGATGCGCCGCCACTGTCCGGAGACGGCGGCGGCGATCGCCCGGGCCAGCGTGGTCTTGCCGGTCCCGGGCACGTCTTCGAGGAGGATGTGGCCTTCGGCGAACATGGCGGTCAGCGCCAGGCGCACGACCTCCTGCTTGCCGAGCACGACGGTGTCGATCGCCGCGCCCAGCCGCTCGAAGGCGGTCGCGAACGATTCGGCCTGCGCGGCGCCCAGCGTGACCTGCTGCTGCTGCATGCTCCTAGGCACTCGCAGCGGGTGGGTCTGCTCGGTGTCGTGCATTCATCTCTCCTGCTAGCACTCCGGGAGGTCCCCGGTGGAGTTCTTCCCGACGCCGTCGATGTTGAACCAAACGAAGGGGATGTACGCGTTGGAAGCGTAGTCGATCTTCACCCATTTGTTCGAGGCGTCTTTGCCGGGGTGATAGTCGACCTCCTGGCCGCTCTCGGTTCCACGGGGCGGGATGCTCGCATCGCCGGTGGTCCAGCAGTACGCCTTGTAGCTGGTCGGAGTGTTGGTCGTGCCGATTGAGTTGCCGGACTGGCTGGGCTGCGAGTAGACACTGACCCCGTCGACCGAGTCGCAGTAGCCGGAAGGAGTGTCGTACCCCTCATCGCACCTGAAGTAGACCTTGCCGTTGATGGCCTTGGTCGAGGCGTTGTAGGTGGACGAGGTGGCCTCGCCCGCCGGGTTGGAGATCCGGATCTGGAAGGAGTAGCCCGTCGAGGCGTACAGGCCGGTCACCGCGAAGACGTCCGGGCAGCTGCCGGTCTGCTCGTTCACGCCGTCGCTCAGCAGCGTGCACTGCGCGTCGCTGCTGCCGCCGTCGTCGATGGCCAGGGTGAGGTTGATCTGGTTGGCCAGCGACTCGTGGTTCTGGATCTGGACCGTCGGCGCGCTCATGGTGTTCGAGGTGGTCTGCGCCGGTTCGGACTCGCCCGCCTCGTTCACGGCGGTGACCGAGACGCTCACCTGCTCGTTGTTGCCGAAGCCGGACAGGCTCGCCGTGGTGCCGCTGGGGACCTCCACGGTCTGCGTGCCGGCTCGCACGATGTACTTCTGGATGTCGCGGCCGTTGTTGGACGGCTGGCTCCAGGCCACGTCGATCGTGCCGGCGGCAGAGCCCGAGGTCTGGGCGATCAGATCGCCGGGCGCGTTGGGCACATTGAACGGCACGACCGAGGCCGACAAGGGCGAGGGCGCCGAAGCCGCGGCACCCGAAAGGGTCGTGACCTGGAAGGCGTACTGGACCCCGTATTCGAGCGAGCCGGCGGGGACGACCAACTCGGTCCCGTCGGACTGGCCCGCGACGGTTCGCTCGCCGTTGCCGGAGACCGACTCGACCTGGTAGCCGGAGACGTCGTTGCCCTGGCCGTCGGCCTCGTCCCACTTCACGGTGACGGTGCCGTCCGGGTTCGCGGTGGCCTCGACCGCGCCGACCGGGTCGGGGACGTCCGCGGAGGGCGTGATCGACGGCGAGGTCACGGTGTCGCCCGCGCCCTCGGCGTTGTGGGCGGTCACGGTGAAGGTGTACGGCGAGCCGTTGTCGAGGTCGCCGATCTCCAGGACGCGCTGGCTCGGGGAGATCTCCCAGGTCTCGCCCGCGCCCTCGACCACGTACTTGGTCAGCGCGGAGCCGTTGTTGGGCGCGGCGTCCCAGGAGAGGTTGATGAGGCCGTCGCCGACGGTGCCGTCGAGGTTGGTGACCGCGCCGGGCGGGCCGATCTCGGGGGCGGACTCGTCGTTGCCGTCCTCGTCGCCTTCGTCGCCGCCGGTCTCGTCCTCGGGCGGTGCGTCGCCGCCGAGGATGTCGTCGCGGTCCTTGTCGGCCTGGCGCGCGTTGCCGTCGGAGGAGACGACGACGGCCGCGTTCGTGTTGACCGCGTTCGCGAAGAGCGTGTCGCCGGTGTGGTAGAGCTCGACGGGGCCGTTGCCGGAGTCGATCTCGATCCGGTCGAGCTCGTTGCCGTCGAGGTCGTAGACCCAGACGAGCCCCGAGGCGCCGTCCGGGACGTAGATGCGCTGGTGGAATTCGACCGAGGCGCCGAGCAGGTTCGAGGCGCCCGCGGCGATGTCGAAGGTGCGGGTCTGGTCGTCGTTGACGGTGACGACCGAGGGCGGGTCGGTCACGGTGACCGAGGCGATGGTGCCCGGGCTGGTGTCGGCGGTCTCGGCCGGGCCGGCCAGCTCGATGTCGGTCTCGGAGCGGCGCCCGTCGGAGCGGATCGTCGTCATCTTCTTGACCGTGGAGTTGAGGACTGCCACGCCGTCGCCGAGGACGGTGAGCGCGAGCTCCTGGCGGGGCTCGGCGACGACCTCGGTGCCGAGGGCCTTCGCGCCGGATTCCCGCGGCTCGATCTGGACGATGGTGCCTTCGCGGGGAACGCCGATCCACAGCTTGCCGGCGGCGTCGAACGCGCCGCCGGTGAGGCCCGCGGGGAACTGGAGGGGGTCGCCGATCGCGGTGAGCGTGGACGGGTCGACCTGGTTGACCAGGCCCTGGGTCTGGTCGATGATGAACGCGCCCTCGTCGGCGAGCGCGAGGCGGACGCCTTCACCGGGGGCCGTCTCGGCCTCGCCGGTGAGTTCGAGGGTGGACAGGTCGATCGCGGAGACCTTGCCGGTGGCGATCTCCCGCAGCATGAGGTGGGAGTCGGTCTGCTCGACCTGGACGGCGTTGCCGGCGGCGTCCTCGAGTTCGAAGCGGACGTCGGTGGCGGCGGTGAGGCCGTTGACGCGGGCGAGTTCGCCGGCCGGGGTCGTCCACAGCCAGAGGCTGGCGTCCTCGCCCTGGTTCTCCCGGCTGAAGGCACCGGTGCCCAGGAGTGTGGCGACGAGGGCGCCGACGAGTACTACCGGCAGTCCGATCGCGATGAGCAGGCCCTTGACGTTGAGTCGCCGGGCGTCGACGTTGCGAGTGGTCATACGGGGGGTTCCTCTGCGGGATCAGCTTGTCCGGGCGTCGGCGGTTCGCGGACCCGCTGGGGGCGGGAGCGAGGATGCCGTTCGGGCCCTGGTCGGCGCCCGTGAGGACACCACACGGACCCGAGCCTAATTCGCGTGCGCAATAGGGACTAGGCTGCCACTGTCACAAGACGGTATCGGTCGCGGGTCTCCCGAAGTGGCGCAAGCCGGTCAGGTTACCGACACGTAGCGCCAGCCGCGGCCCGGACCGCCGCGGAGTCGGCGTGACGGCGCGTCGGCCGCGCCGCCCGCCCGGTGTTCGTTCAGTCGTTCTTCATGCAGTGTTCTCTCGTGCCGTGGCAGCGCGCTCCGCTCGTTCACCGTTCGCGAACGCCGCCGAGGCGGCACTGCCGACAACCGCTTTCAAGGGCCGGCGCTAGGCCGCTTCGCCGAGTTCGAGGACTCCCGCCCGGCGGGCGCGGGCGACTCCGGCCAGGGCCAGGATCTCCAGGGCCACGTGCGCTTCGGCGAGGTCGCCGGGCGTGTAGACCGGGCTGTCCATGCCGGCGAGCGCTTCGCGGATCGCCAGCTGGGACTGGGTGAGCTTCCCGGAGGCGGCGATCACCGGCAGGCCCAGGCCGCGCAGGTGCTGGGCGCCGTAGCGGGCGCCCGCGGCGTCGGCCGCGGCCAGGACCACGCCGTCGACCAGTTCGCGCACGAGCGGGTGCTCCAGGAGCGCGGAGGTCTCGGCTTGGAGGATGCCGTCGGCGATCTCCATGACCACGGCGTCGACGTCGTGCGCGGCGGCGTGGTGGTAGAGCGTCTGGGCGAGTTCGGCCAGTTCGGGGACGGGGACGCCCGCGGTGGTCGGGTAGCCGCCGTCGGTGAAGTCGGCGGCGACGACCGCCCCGGAGTCGCGGAACATCCAGGGGTCGCCGCCGGCGCCGGTGCCGGTGATCTTGATGCCGGCGACGCGGCGGCCCGCGCGGGACAGGCCGCGGATCACGGAGGCGGCGGTGGTGGACTTCCCGGCGTTCATGGAGGTCCCGACGACGCAGACCACGGGCGGGTGGTCGCCGAGTCCGAACGGGGCGAGCATGTTGAAGCGCCGCAGGTCGATCGGCACGCCTTCGCGGTCGGCGAGGACGCCGACGGGCTCCAGGCGGGTCGGGGGGCGCATGTCGCCGTGGCGTGAGAGGACTTCGCCGGCGACGCCGCCGGCGGCGACCAGGTCCACGGAGGTCCCGAGGACGTCGGGGATGCGGGACTCGTACTGGTCGGGCGCGTAGCGCTCGCCGAAGGCGAGGAGGACCTCGTCGCCCGGGTAGATGGCGGCCTTGCGGCCGGTGGCGAGCTCGAGCCAGTTGTGGTGGCCGATGGCGTCGACCCGTGCGACCAGGATATGGCCGGGTCGGGGCGCGCATTCGTCGACCAGGGTCAGGCCGGGCAGCGTCAGGTCGACGTTGCGGACCGCGTAGGCGACCTTGAGCCGCGAAGCGAGCTCGGCCGGGAACTCACGGATGCGCATGCACACTCCAAAAAGGACAAAAAGGGTCAGCGGGAGCGCCCGCCCGAATGGAAGTACACCGGTGGTACAGAAGGTGACCACGGTGGCAGACGCGGCGATCGCCGCGCTGTTGATGGACGAATATTACGGCCTGTGTTCGTCCTTGTAAAGAGTGGATTAGGTAAAACTGCGGCGGCATCGGAGTGAAACTCCGGCGCCGCCGCGAAATCGGGTCCTACCTGCGAATACTCACCGATCCCGGTCGGTCCTCGGGAGCGTTCGGGCGCGGGCGGCGACGTCGCCGATGACGATGACGGCCGGGTGGTGCGCTTCGGTGACGCCGAGGTCGGAAAGGACGCATTCGCGGACGGTCTGGTTCTTGGTGGTCGCATTCTCGACGATGCGGACGGCGGCGTCGGGGCTGCGGCCGCCGGCGATGAGCGCCTCGGCGATCGCGCCGCGGTTCTTGACGGCCATGAGCAGCACGACGGTGCCGTTCCCGGCGCCGAGCGCCTCCCAGTTGACCTTGCTCTGGGGCCCGGGCGGGACGTGGCCGGTGGCGACGGTGAAGTCGTGGACGACGCCGCGCTCGGTGACGGGGATGCCCGCGGCGGCGGGTCCGGCGATCGAGGAGGACAGGCCGGGGACGACCTCGACGGGCACGCCGGCCTCGACGCAGGCGTCGAGCTCTTCGGCGCCGCGGCCGAACACGAAGCCGTCGCCGCCCTTGAGGCGGACCACGAACTTGCCTTCGAGGGCGCGTTCGACCATGACGGCGTTGATCTGCTCCTGGGTGGTGTGGCGCCCGTAGGGGAGCTTCGCGGCGTCGACGATCTCGACGTCGTCGCCGAGCATGTCGAGCAGTTCCTGGGGGGCGAGGCGGTCGGAGACGACCACTTCGGCCCGGCGCAGCAGTTCGAGGCCGCGGAGGGTGATGAGGTCGGCGTCGCCGGGGCCGGCGCCGACGAGGGCGACGCCCGCCCGAGGGGCGGTGCGGGTGCGGGGCGCGTCGAGGTCGCCGGCGTGCAGGGCGGCGCCGATCGCGTCGCGGATCGAGGCGGCGCGGCGGGGGTCGCCGGAGGCGGAGACGGCCACGGAGACGCCGTCGAACGCGGTCTGGGCGAGGGTCCAGGCGTCGGAGGCCTCGGCGTCGTCGGCGCGGACGCACCAGGTGCGGGCGGCTTCGGCCTCGGCGGCGACGGCGGCGTTGACGGCGGGGTCGTCGGTCGCGGCGAGCACGAACCAGGCGTCGTCGCCGTCGCCGGAGCGCCACTCGCGCCGCTCCCACCGGAGCTCGCCGGCGGCGGCGTAGTCGGTGAGCGTGGTGGTCGCCTCGGGGGCGACGAGGCGGACGCGCGCGCCCGCGGCGAGCAGGCGGGGGACCCGGCGTCCGGCGATCGAGCCGCCGCCGACGACGAGCACCGTCTTGCCGCGCAAGCGCAGACCGACCTCGTAGACCGACACGTGTGCCTCCTCAGCACTCACCTCGGGCGCCGTCTGGAGAACCGGCGGCCCGTGAAACTGCGACAAGCGTAGGCAGGTTTCATCGCGGACATCTAACCGGCGCGTTGCGAGCCTGTTACGCGAAACCGGCGGTGCGGGACAGGCAGGAGTGATGTGAGCGCCTTTTGCATTCGGGCCCTTCATGAAAGCGATACCGGCCCACATGAGTTTTTTCACCTTGCGGCCGCGCATGTGACCTAGGCTGGATATATGCGCGATCGACCCCGCCAGCACCGTGTGCCCGGACTGTCCGCACACGGGAGCGACAGTCCCGGACCGCCCGCCGAGGGGGTATACGCCCTGTTGCGCACCAGTCTGCTCGCCGGACTGGCGATAGCCGCCCTGCTCTTTCCGCTGGCGGCGATGGCCGGCCTGAGCGCGAAGGCCGGGTTCAGCCAGATCGACACGCTCTCGGTCGAGGTCACCGAGACCGACCCGCCGCTGACCTCCTACGTCTACGCCTCCGACGGCGAGACGCTCATCAGCCTGTTCTACGACGAGTTCCGCCGCCACGTCACGCTGGACGAGGTCGCGCCGGTCATGCAGCAGGCCATGGTCGCCGCCGAGGACTCGCGCTTCTACGACCACAACGGCGTGGACTACCGGGGCATCGTGCGCGCCTTCGTCGCCAACAACAACTCCGGCGGGGTCGAGCAGGGCGCCTCGACCATCACCATGCAGTACGTGCGCGGCGCGCTCCAGCTCAACGCCGAGTCCATCGACGAGGTCATCGCCGCGACCGAGCAGACCGCGACGCGCAAGCTCACCGAGGCGCGCCTGGCGATGGCCGTCGAGGAGCAGCTCACCAAGGACGAGATCCTGGAGCGCTACCTCAACCAGGCCTACTTCGGGCACAACGCGTACGGGATCTTCGCCGCGGCGCAGGTCTACTTCTCCAAGCACCCCTCGGAGCTGAACCTCCAGGAGTCGGCGATGCTCGCCGGGCTCGTGCAGGCGCCCTCGGCCTACGACCCGATCAGCGCCGACGGCACCGACGCGCTCGACCGCCGCAACTGGGTGCTCGACCGGATGGTCGACATCGACTACCTGTCGCGCGGCGACGCCTCGGAGGTGCGCGGCCTGCCGATCGAGCTCGACGTCTCCGACCCTCCGAACTCGTGCATGGGCTCCGAGGGCTCCGCGGCCGAGTACGGGTTCTTCTGCGACTACTTCCGCCGCTGGTGGAGGGAGCAGGACGCCTTCGGGCCGACCCCGGCCGACCGCGAGCGGGAGCTGCGCCAGGGCGGGTACACGATCATCACCACGCTCGACCCCGAGATCCAGCAGATCGCCGACGACACCGTCAACGACGCGAAGGACGCCGACTCCAAGCTCGCGCACGGCGCGGTGGTGATGGAGCCCGGCACCGGGAGGGTGAAGGCCATGGGCCTGAACCGGGTCTTCTCGTACGACCAGAGCGACAACGGCCCGCACTCCAACCCGTCCTTCGACCGCAAGGGCAACTATCCGAACACCGTGAACCCGGTGCTCGGCGGCGGCTCGACGGGCGGCTACCAGGCCGGGTCGACGTTCAAGATCTTCACGATGCTCGCCGCGCTCGACGCGGGCTATCCGCTCGACTACAACATCAACTCCCCCAACCAGGTGCGCACGAGCTTCGTGTCCGCGACGACGGCGTGCGGCGGGAACTGGTGCCCGAAGAACAGTTCGGCGGCGATGGCGGGCAACCGCGACATGTGGTCGGGGTTCGGCATGTCGGTGAACACGTACTTCGCGCAGCTCATCGACCGCGTGGGCGCCGACAAGACCGTGGAGATGGCCGAGCGGATGGGCCTGCAGTGGCGCAGCGAGGGCGACGCGTACTACGCCTCGGAGGAGCGGCGCTCGGGCTGGGGGCCGTTCACGCTCGGCGTCTCCGACGTGCAGCCGATCGAGATGACCAACGTGTTCAACACGCTCGCCGCCGAAGGGGAGTACTGCGAGCCGATTCCGGCCATGCGGATCATCGACCCGAACGGCCAGGAGCTCGACGCGGCCACGCCGCGCTGCCACCAGGAGCTGGACGAGG
The DNA here is from genome assembly GCF_900101745.1 of Glycomyces harbinensis. Taxonomy (GTDB): domain Bacteria; phylum Actinomycetota; class Actinomycetes; order Mycobacteriales; family Micromonosporaceae; genus Glycomyces; species Glycomyces harbinensis. Next base: position 29,826 of record NZ_FNAD01000019.1, read on the forward strand.
ACGTCGCCCGGGCCGCGACCGACGCGGGCCGGTGCGTCACCGACACCGCCCGGTCGGGCGCGCAGTGCGGGGCGTGGGGCACCTCGCCGGTCGTGGGCCAGCTGGCCGACCGGCCCGTCGCGGGCAAGTCCGGCACCACCGACGACGACCGGACCTCGTGGTTCCTGGGGTACACGCCCCAGTTGACGGTGGGCGCGTTCATGGCCGACCCGGACTACATCTTCAACTCGGTGGGCAAGTCGAACTCGACCGTCTCGAAGGAGACGGCCGGGACGATCTTCAGGGAGGCGCTGGAGGGCGAACCGGTGGAATCGTTCAAGGCCCCGTCGCGTCAGATCCAGTTCGAGGGGAAGGACTGAGGGCCGTCTCCGCGGATGTCGCAGCGGCCTCGCCGGTCTCCGGCGGGGCCGCTTCGCCGTCCGCGGGCTCTTCGCCTTCGGCGGCGGCTTCGGCGTCGAGCTCCTTGCGCTCGCGGCGCGCGAGCACGATCCAGCCGACCGGGACCATGGCCGCGAACAGCGCCCACTGGACGGCGTAGGAGTAGTTCTGCCAGTCCTTGAACGCGGGCGTCTCGAGGGCGGTGAGGCCCTCGGTCGGCTCGAGGTCGGCGATCCAGGCGGCGCGCAGCTCGTGGTCGAGGTGCGGCTGGAGCATGGTGTCGCTCAGCCGCCGCGACTCGAGGCGGCCGTCGGCCTCGGTGACCGAGCCGCCCTCGTCCTCGTACTCGTAGACGCGGCCGGTGACGGTGACCTCGCCGGAGGGCGGGGCCGGGTAGTCGGGGACCTCGCCGGTGCTCTCGGAGGCGACGAAGCCGCGGTCCACCAGGATCGCGGTGCCGTCGGACAGGACCAGGGGGGTGACGATCTCGAAGCCGTTGAGGCCGTTGTTGGTCTGGGCCCGCAAGACGGTCTCGCGCTCGGCGTCGTAGACGCCGGTGGCCTCCACGAGCGTCCACCGGACGTCGGGGTCGAGGGACTGCCCGGCCGGGAGGGTCTCGTCCACGGGGGCGGCCTCGCGGCTCTCGGCGATGACCTCGTTGGCGGCGGCGCGGCCGACCGCGCGGTCCCACTGCCACTGCGAGAGCAGCGCGCAGACGACCATGACGACCACGCCCGCCAGGGTCAGGCCCACCCAGCGCGGGGCGAGGACGAACCGGTATCGCTGCATCACGCGGCCGAGTCTAGACGGGCATAGGATTGCGCCTCATGAGCGATGTAGTGAATGCGGTGCGCGCCGCGATGCCCGCGGTGCGCGCCGACCTGGAGGCCCTCGTCGAGATCCCGGCGATCGCCTTCGAAGGACTCGACCACGAGCCGGTCCGTCGGGGCGCGAGCGCCGTCCAGCGCCTCCTCGAGGAGGCCGGCGCCGCCGAGACGCGGCAGCTCGTCCACGGTGCGGGGCAGCCGAGCGTGTACGCGCACTTCCCCGCGCCCGCGGGCCAGCCGACGGTGCTGCTGTACGCCCACCAGGACGTCCAGCCGGTCGGCGACGAGTCGCTGTGGGAGCAGCCGGACCCGTTCAAGGTGGTCGAGCGGGACGGGCGCCTGTACGGGCGCGGCGTCGCCGACGACAAGGCGGGGGTGATGGCGCACGTCGCCGCGCTACGCGCCTTCGGCGGGAAGCCGCCGGTGGGCGTGAAGCTCCTCATCGAGGGCGAGGAGGAGTTCGGCTCGCCGACCCTGGAGGGGCTGCTGCGCGACCACCGCGAGCTGTTGGCGGCCGACGTGGTCGTGATCGCCGACTCGACCAACTGGCGGACCGAGGTCCCGGCGCTGACCACGACCCTGCGCGGAGTCGTCAACGTGTACGTCGAGGTCGCGGTCCTCAAGGTCGCGGTGCACTCGGGAATCTTCGGCGGGCCGGTGCCCGACGCGCTCACCGCGCTCGCGCGCCTGGTCGCCACCATGCACGACGAGCACGGCGATGTGGCCGTGGAGGGCCTGGTCACGGGCAAGAGCAGCGACCTGGACTACGACGAGGCCGCGCTGCGCCACGAGGCGGGGATGCTGCCGGGCACCGAGTTCATCGGGACCGGGCGCCTGACCGAGCGCCTGTGGTCGAAGCCGACCGCGACGGTGCTCGGCATCGACGGGCCGGGGGCGGCGGAGTCGGCGAACGCGCTCCAGCCGACGGCGCGCGCGAAGGTCTCGTTCCGGCTCGCCGCGGGCGACTCGGCGGCGAACGCGCTCAAGGCGGTGCGGGCCCACTTCGAGGCGAACGCCCCGTGGGGTGCGACGGTGACGGTGACGCCCGAGGGCGGCCTGGGCGACCCGTGCGCGGTGGACACGACCGGGCCCGCCTACGACGCGGCGCGGGAGGCGTTCGCCGAGGCGTGGGACGGCACGGAGCCCGTGGAGATCGGCATCGGCGGTTCGATCCCGATGATCGCGACGTTCCAGGAGCTGTTCCCCGAGGCCGCGATCCTGGTCACGGGCGTGGAGGACCAGTACTCCAACCCGCACGGCCCCAACGAGTCCCTCGACATCGCGATGTTCGAGCGGGTCTGCGTGGCCGAGACGCTGCTGCTCCAGAAGCTCCGGCGCTAGCGACGAGAGAGGAACGGGGCCCGGCATCGAGCCGGGCCCCGTTCCTCGTTGTCAGGGTTGCCGTCAGGGACGGCCGCCGAGTTTGCGGATCAGTTTCGCGAGCGGGTCGCCGGAGGTCTCGAAGAGGTCCTTGTACGACTTCGCGGCGGCCTTGGCCTCGGCGGTGATCGACGCGTCGGCGTCGTCGTCGCGCTTGGGGTAGTCCCCAGCGAGGTAGTCGCGGTACTCGCCGTCGTCGATCCAGGTCTTCAGGGCCGCGGCGCGGGCGACGGCGAAGTCGTGGCTGCGCTGCTCCAGCAGCATGAGCTTGAGGAAGCTGTCGCGCAGGTCGCCGCCGGTCTCGAACTCCTTGGCCTGCTCCAGGAACGCCGCGGTGTCGACGTCGTGGAGGTCGCCGCCGCCGGCCATCTTCGCCATGAAGCGCACGGCCGCGGCCGGGTCCTGGACGGCCAGCGCGCCGGCCCGGTCGGCCGACAGCTCGGACTTGCGGCTCCACTCGTAGAGCGCGGCGGTGATGACGCGCAGGCCGACCACGCCGACGGGGATCCACGCGACCGAGGTGGTCAGGCGCAGCAGGACCATCAGGAGGGTCCGGTAGAGGCCGTGGCCGGAGAGGGCGTGGCCGAGTTCGTGGGCGAGGAGGAACTTCAGCTCGGTCTCGTCGAGGAGGTCGAGCGAGCCGGAGTTGATGACGATGACCGGCTTGTCGATGCCGATGCACATGCCGCCGAGGTCGGGGTTGCGGGTGACGTAGAGGTCGGGCAGGTCGGTGGCGTCCAGGGCCGCGCCGACGGCGAGGTAGGCGGCGTGGACGCGCGAGTACTGGTGGCGGTCGACGCGGATCGAGGAGCCGACGAGGCTCAGGCGCAGCGCCCGCTCGGAGATCGCGCCGGAGAACTTGCGCACGACGAGGTCGAAACCCTTCAGCTCCCGCAGGGCGACCAGCGCGCCGCGGTCGGCGGGGTGCTCCCAGGCCCGGGTCGATATGCCGCGCAGGTGGATCGGGCCGCGGGGGGTGTCGCGGACCTCCGCCACGCGGTTGTCGGCCTGCGCGTCCTCGCCGCCCGGGGTGTCCTCTTCCGGCGTCGATCCGTCTCCGGTGTTCGGCTGCTCGTCGCTCATGCCCGCTCCTCACGGTTGGATCTGGTGCAAGTGTGGCACGCCGACGCCAGGTGCGTTCGGTCCCGCGACCGGCAGGGCCGCAGCCGCTCCGGGTCCGCGACGCAGGGTGACCGGCCGGTAGGTGCCGGATTTCACCCTCGTTGTCCGCAAGGGGCCCAACCAGTCGGGACGCATAGCGGGCATTGCCGCCCACATAGGTCGAGGTAACGAATCGGCGTCAACCCCTCGCGCGGCGCTTGACACTCACGGCCGCAGGGACTACTCATTGATGTGGGTCAGCAATTCCGGGGCGTCGTGGAGAATCGTTTGGGGTGTTCTTGCGACGCCCCGTATCCGTGCCCTGGATTCGTCTCCCCAATTCCCCGAAGCGGCCGACGGCCGGGTATTCTTGCACCGGCGCGGCGCCATCGGTGCGTCCCCGCCGTGCCTCAGTAGCTCAGCTGGATAGAGCACCGGACTTCTAATCCGATGGTCGCAGGTTCGAATCCTGCCTGGGGCGCCGAAGCCCCAGGTCAGAGGCAGTCGCATCGGGAACCCGGGCGCCGTTCACACGCCGCCGTTGGTGATCTCCTCCTGGTATTTCACGCGCTCGATGCCCTCTTTCGCGGTCAGGTGCGCCGTCAGGTCCCGGATCGAGCCGCGCCCGTTCAGCGTCAGCTGCGTGGAGCGCGCGTCGCTGTCCCCGTCGCCGTCGGTGTCCCCGTTCTCGTCCTCGTTGTCGATCTCGGTGACGTTGAACCCCCGCTCGGTGCACGCGGCGAGCAGGTCGCGGAGCTTCATGGGGGCCGAGTAGCGCACGCGCAGGCGCCCGGTGTGCCTCGCGTGGCGGGCGATGACGTTCTCGACCGGAGCGAGTCCCGCGACGACGACGAGCTGTGCGACGGCCACCGCCACGGCCGCCCAGTACAGGCCCGCGCCGCACGCGATGGCGACCGCGGTGGTCGACCAGATCGAGGCGGCGGTGGTCATGCCGTGGAGGAGGTTGCGGTGGAAGAAGATGACGCCCGCGCCGAGGAAGCCGACGCCGGTGACCACCTGCGCGGCGATGCGCGCGGGGTCGACGCCGGGCGTGCCCGGTTCGATGCCGCCGAAGCCGTAGCGTCCGGCGAGCACGAACAGGCAGGCGCCGACGGCGATGAGGGCGTGGGTGCGCATGCCCGCGGGCTTGCCCTGCCATTCGCGTTCGGCGCCCACGAGGATGCCGAGGAGCAGGGCGAGGCCGAGGGGGGCGAGTTGTGCCAGTATATCGTCCATATCGGGCGTCAGGATACCCGAGCCGGCGGTTCGCGAACCGCCTTCAGGCCAGGAGATCGGCCTCCCAGCCGTGCTCGCCCGCGCCGGGGCCGCGCTCGCCCTTGACGAGGCGGTAGTGCTCGGCGGCGAGCGCGGCGTCCCCGAGCTTGTCGCCGATGACGTCGAGCCAGTCGCCGGGGGCGATCTGGGTCGCGTAGGCGGCCATGGCCGCGCGCTTCTTCGCGGTGGCCTCCTCGTCGGCGCTGACGCAGGCGTCGATCTCTCCGTCGGGGACGCCGAAGGGCAGGTCGTCGGCGGAGGCGGCGTCGGCGAAGGGGTTGTCGGTGGCGCCGGCGAACGCCGCGAACTGGGCTTCGATGACGCTGCGGGGCATGGTGGTCCAGTAGACCTTGCGGATGTCGTGGGCCGGTCCGAGGTCGGGGCGCCATGCGGGGTCGGCGGCGAGGTCGACGGCGCGCATGGCGACGCGGTGGGCCTGGATGTGGTCGGGGTGGCCGTAGAAGCCGTCGGGGTCGTAGGTGACGAGGACTTCGGGGGCGCGGTCGCGGACGAGGGCCACGAGGTCGGCGGCGGCGGTGTCGACGTCGGCGCCCCAGAAGGCGCGGGGGTGGCCGTTGGAGGGCAGGCCCATCATGCCGGAGTCGCGGTAGCGCCCGGGGCCGCCGAGGAAGTGGGTGTCGGTCACGCCGAGCGCGGCGGTGGCCTGGCGGTACTCCCAGTAGCGGTAGCCCCCGAGCTGGTCGGCCTCGTCCGCGGCGAGACCGGCGAGGCGGGGGACGCGGACCTCGCCCTCCTCGCCGAGGGTGCAGGTGACCACGGTCAGGTGAACCTCGGGCCGGGCGGCGTAGTGGGCGAGGGTCGCGCCGGTGCCGACGGTCTCGTCGTCGGGGTGGGCGTGGACGAACATGATCCCGCGAGCGCTCATGCGGCCAAGCCTAGCCGCGCGCACCGACAACACGCGGCACTCGAGCCCCACCGGCCACGATGGATCCATCGAAGCAAACTTCGCAATCTACTGTCCCACCAAGAAGAATGCTCGCAATTGTGATGCACCCCATGGTTCCTGAGTGCGGTAATGGGGCTATTCTGCGCTGACGGGCCGCAGCCCGTGCTCGATGAAGGACAACTGCACTGGGCCCGTCACGCGGCCCGCCAGCTTCGCCAAGGATGGGCGCCGATGACCACTACGGACGACACTGCCGTCTCCTCACCACCGCGCGCCGCCATCGGCGCGAGGAACCTCCGGATCGACAACTGGAGGAAGGGCCCGATCCTGACGGTCCTCGGCATCACCGCCTGGGTCGCCTACGCGACCTTCCGGGTCTTCTACCAAGGCGACTACTGGGTCGCCGACTACCACTACCTGACGCCGTTCTACTCCCCGTGCGTCTCCGACGGCTGCGTCCCCGACTCCGCCCACTTCGGACGGTTCCTGCCCGACCACCCCCTCATCCCCTTCGCCGCGCTGAGCCTGCCGTTCCTGCTGGCCTTCCGGCTCACCTGCTACTACTACCGCAAGGCCTACTACCGGTCCTTCTGGCTCTCGCCGCCCGCGTGCGCCGTCCCCGACGGGCACGCGAAGTACACCGGCGAGACCCGCTTCCCCCTCATCGGGCAGAACCTCCACCGGTACTTCTTCTACCTCGCCTTCGCGATCTCCGTGGTCAACACGTACGACGCGGTCCTGGCCTTCCACTCCCCCGACGGCTTCGGCTTCGGCCTGGGCAACCTCGTCCTGATCGCCAACGTCGTCCTGCTGTGGTGCTACACCCTCGGCTGCCACTCGTGCCGCCACATCATGGGCGGCAAACTCAAGCACTTCTCCAAGCACCCGGTCCGGTACCGGCTGTGGACGATCTCCAGCGCGCTCAACGGCCGCCACATGATGTGGGCCTGGATCACCCTGGCCTCCCTGGCGCTCACCGACTTCTACGTCATGGCCGTAGCCGCCGGCTGGATCGACGACCTTCGCTTCATCGGATAAGGGGACGGCATGAGCGACAACGACATCAACGACGTCGAGCACCTGGCCTGCGACGTCCTCATCATCGGCGCCGGCGGCGCCGGACTCCGCGCCGCCGTCGAGGCCCGCCTGGCCGGCAAGAGCGTCATCGTCATCTCGAAGTCCCTGTTCGGCAAGGCGCACACCGTCATGGCCGAAGGCGGCGCGGCCGCCGCCATGGGCAACGTCAACGCGAACGACAACTGGCAGGTCCACTTCCGCGACACCATGCGCGGCGGCAAGTTCCTCAACAACTACCGGATGGCCGAACTCCACGCGCAGGAGGCGCCCGACCGGATCTGGGAGCTGGAGACCTACGGGGCCCTGTTCGACCGGACCGCCGACGGCAAGATCAGCCAGCGCAACTTCGGCGGCCACGAGTACCCGCGCCTCGCCCACGTCGGCGACCGCACCGGCCTCGAACTCATCCGCACCCTCCAGCAGAAGCTCGTCTCGCTCCAGCAGGACGACGAGGCCGCCGGAGAGGCCGAGGAGCGGCTGCGGATCATCGACGAGACCACGATCACCGAGCTGTTCACCGACGGCGGGGCCGTCAAGGGCGCCTTCGGGTACCGGCGCGGCACCGGCCGCTTCACGGCCATCGCCGCCCCGGCGATCGTGCTCGCGACCGGCGGGATCGGGCGCTCGTTCAAGGTCACCTCGAACTCGTGGGAGTACACCGGGGACGGGCACGCGCTGGCGATGCGCGCGGGCGCGTCGCTGATCAACATGGAGTTCATCCAGTTCCATCCCACCGGGATGGTCTGGCCCCCTTCGGTTCGCGGCATCCTCGTCACCGAGTCGGTGCGCGGCGACGGCGGGGTCCTGAAGAACTCCGAGGGCAAGCGGTTCATGTTCGACTACATCCCCGAGGTGTTCAAGGCGCAGTACGCCGACAACCCCGAGGAGGCCGACCGCTGGTACACCGACCCCGACAACAATCGCAGGCCTCCGGAGCTGCTGCCGCGCGACGAGGTCGCCCGGGCGATCAACTCGGAGGTCAAGGAGGGCCGGGGCACCGAGCACGGCGGCGTCTACCTCGACATCGCGTCGCGGCGCAGCGCCGACTACATCCGCGAGCGGCTGCCGTCGATGCACCACCAGTTCAAGGAGCTGGCCGACGTCGACATCACGGCCGAGCCGATGGAGGTGGGCCCGACCTGCCACTACATCATGGGCGGCATCGAGGTCGACCCGGACACGGCGGCGTCGTCGGTGGCGGGCCTGTTCGCCGCGGGCGAGGTCTCGGGCGGGATGCACGGCTCGAACCGCCTGGGCGGGAACTCGCTCTCGGACCTGCTGGTGTTCGGCAAGCGGGCCGGCGAGTACGCGGCCGCGCACGCCTCGGCCGCCGAGCCGCCGAAGCTCACCGACGAGGAGATCGCGGCCGCGAGCGAGGACGCGTTGCGCCCCTTCGGGAACGACGGGGAGAACCCGTTCGCGCTGCAGGACGCGATGCAGGCGATCAACGGCCGCCTCGTGGGCATCATCCGCCGCGCGGGCGAGCTCGAGGAGGCGCTGACCGAACTGGCGGCGCTGAAGTCACGCATCGACAACGTCACGGCCGCGGGCGGGCGGGCGTACAACCCCGGCTGGCACCTGGCCCTGGACCTGCGGAACATGTACGTCTGCTCGGTGGCGACCGCGATGGCCGCCCTGGAGCGCGACGAGTCCCGCGGCGGGCACACCCGCGAGGACGCGCCCGGCATGAACCCCGAGTGGCGCAAGACGAACCTGGTCGCGACGCTCGCCGACGGCGGGGTTCGGCTGGCGCGCCAGCCGGTCCCGACGATGACGCCGGAGCTGCTGGGCCTGTTCGAGACGACCGAGCTGTCCAAGTACATGACCCCCGAGGAGTACGGCTCCTCGACGACCGACCCTTCGACTGACCCTTCGACGACGACGGTGGAGGACGCCTGATGAGCACGAGGACCTTCCGGGTGTGGCGGGGCGACGCGGACGGCGGCGACTTCGCCGAGTTCGACGTCGAGGAGAACGAGGGCGAGGTGATCCTCGACGTCGTGCACCGCATCCAGGCGGAGCAGGCGCCGGACCTGGCCGTGCGGTGGAACTGCAAGGCCGGCAAGTGCGGCTCGTGCTCGGCGGAGGTGAACGGGATGCCGCGGCTGATGTGCATGACCCGCATGAACCTCTTCGAGGAGGGGCAGACGGTCACGATCACGCCGCTGCGGACGTTCCCGGTGGTGCGCGACCTGGTCACCGACGTGTCGTTCAACTACGCGAAGGCGCGGGAGATGCCCGCGTTCTCGCCGCCCGCCGACCTCAAGCCGGGCGAGTACCGGATGAGCCAGGTCGACGTGGAGCGCAGCCAGGAGTTCAGGAAGTGCATCGAGTGCTTCCTGTGCCAGAACACCTGCCACGTGGTGCGCGACCACGAGGACAACAAGGAGCCGTTCTCGGGTCCGCGCCTGTTCATCCGCGCCGCGGAGCTGGACATGCACCCGCTGGACGCGCGCGAGGACCGGCGCGAGGCGGCGCAGGACGAGCAGGGCCTGGGGCTGTGCAACATCACCAAGTGCTGCACGGAGGTGTGCCCCGAGCACATCAAGATCACCGACAACGCGATCATCCCGATGAAGGAGCGCGTCGCCGGGGACCGCTACGACCCGCTGGTGTGGCTGGGCCGCAAGATCTTCCGCAAGGGCAAGGCCCCGAGCGCGAAGGACTGACCCGCATTCACGTTCGAGGGGCGGGCCATCGCATCGCGATGGCCCGCCCCTTTCACCGTCCCCTGGAGAGGACTACTCGCCGGCGACCTGGACCAGGTCGATCTCGACGACGATGTTGCCGCGGGTGGCGTTGGAGTACGGGCAGAGCTCGTGGGCCTTGGCGACCAGCGCCTCGGCGACCTCGCGGGGCGCGCCCGGGGTCGAGACCTCGAGGATCGCGTTGAGGCCGAAGCCCTCGCCCTCCTTGCCGATGCCGACGCTGGCCTCCACGGTGGAGGCGCCGAGGTCGGCCTTGGCGGCGCGGGCGACCGCCTGGAGCGCGCTGTGGAAGCAGGCGGCGTAGCCGGCCGCGAACAGCTGCTCGGGGTTGGTCTTCCCGCCGGGGCCGCCGAGCTCCTTCTGGATGGCGAGGTCGAGGTCGATGAGGCCGTCGTCGGTGGCGACGTGGCCCTCGCGGCCTGCGCCCGAGGAGGTGGCGTGTGCGACGTAGAGCGGTTCCATGGTGTTTCCCCTTTTGGTCGGTTGGCGTCGGCCGGAGTGCCGGCGGTCAGTCGGTGGCGTTCTCGCGGGTGCGGATGGCTTCGGTGAACTCGTTGAGCTTGTCGCGCAGGGCGATCAGGTCCTCGTACGACATGCCGGAGGCGGTCCCGACGACCTGGGTGATCTCGCAGCCGCGGCGTTCGAGTTCGGCGCCGGACTCGGTGAGGTGCACGGTGACGCGGCGCTCGTCGCCACCGCTGGAAGTCGAACCGCGGCGGCGCTCGACGAAGCCGGCGGCCTCGAGGCGCTTGAGCAGCGGCGAGACGGTGCCGGAGTCGAGCTGGAGGGCGTCGCCGAGGGCGGTGACGGTGCGGCCGTCGGCCTCCCACAGGGCCATGAGGACCAGGAACTGGGGGTAGGTCAGCCCGAGCCGGTCGAGCATCGGACGGTACAGCCCGATGACCGCCCGGGAGGCGGTGTACAGCGCGAAGCAGGCCTGCTCGCCCAGTCGTGGTGTCGCGTCCATGAAGAGAACAATAGTGCACAACTCAGTTGTGCGCAACTTAGTTTGGTGTGACGTGTCAGTCGCGGATCTCGCCGGTCGCCCTCGCGACCGCCTTGAAGGCCGCCTCCGGGTCGTCCTTCACCGCCTGCGGGAAGTTGCCCGCGATGAGCAGTTCGGCGAAGCCGTGCGCGAGGGACCAGGCCCCCAGCGCGGCCGCGTTGAACGCCGCGCCCGAACCGGCCCCGCCCGAGCCGCGGTGGAGCGCCTCCCTCGACCGGGCCTCGGCGCGCAGCAGGTCGGGGTCGTCGGTGTGGACGAGCTCGGGTCGGAACATGACCTCGAAATAGGGCCGGTGGTCGATGGCGAAGCGGACGTAGGCGGCGCCGACCGCGCCGAATTCGCCGAAGTCCCTCCAGGCCGCTTCCAGCGCGTCGGCGAACCGGTCGAAGCCCTCGGCGGCGACGGCGGTCAGGAGCCCGGCCTTGTCCCCGAAGTGGTGGGCCGGGGCGGCGTGGGAGACGCCGGCCCGCTTGGCGACGGCGCGCAGGCTCAGGGCGCTGGGCCCGGCCTCGCCGACGGCCTCGACGGCCGCGTCGATGAGGGCGCGGCGGAGGTCGCCGTGATGGTAGCGATCGGTCACGGCACCACCCTAGCGCGAATCTTGACAGTGTCAAACAACACGAGGGCGATCTCCCGGAACAACTTGACACTGTCAAGACCGCTGCGTACGTTGGTCTCCAGAGCCACTCACGATTGGAAGCCCCTGATGTTCGAAACGTCCATCGCGCTGAGCGACGCCTCCCGGATCCTGGCCGGCGTCGTCCTCCTCACCGTCGTCACCATCGAGTTCGGCGGCACGTTCCTGGTCCGGGTCGCCAGCGGCAAGGTGCCCTTCACCGAGTTCCAGAAGTCCTTCTCCCGGGCCGGTCACGCCCACGCCGGCGTGCTCGTCATCCTCAGCCTGGTCGCGCTGGTCCTCGCCGACGCCTCGGGCCTCGCCGGCTTCTGGGGCTGGGTCGCCCGCGCCGCGATCCCGGCCGCCGCGATCCTCATGTCCGGCGGGTTCTTCGCCGCCATGGCGGGCAAGGGCCGCACCGAACCGAACAAGGCGGTCGCGCTCCTGTTCGTCGGCGCCGCAAGCCTCGCCGCCGGCACCCTCACCCTCGGAATCGGCCTGCTGGCGGCCTGACGCCGCCCCCGTTCGTGGGCGCCCGGCCCCGGCCGAGTGCGAACCCGCCGCCCGACACCCCGGCCCCGGGGGTGGGCGCCCACTCCATTCAGCCCTCGCGCCTCGCCGCCGCGGCGGGGCGCCGCCTAGACTTGACCCTCGTGAAACTCAGCATCGGTATCGTCGGCCTGCCCAACGTCGGCAAGAGCACGCTGTTCAACGCGCTGACCCGCTCGGACATCCTCGCGGCGAACTATCCGTTCGCGACGATCGAGCCCAACGTCGGCGTGGTCGCCGTCCCCGACGACCGGCTGCCGAAGCTCGCCGAGATCTACGAATCCGAGAAGATCCTGCCCGCGACGGTCACCTTCGTCGACATCGCCGGCCTGGTCAAAGGCGCGTCCGAGGGCGCGGGCAAGGGCAACCAGTTCCTGTCGAACATCCGCGAGACCTCGGCGATCGCCCAGGTCGTGCGGGTCTTCGAGGACGGCAACGTCACCCACGTGGACGGCAAGGTCTCTCCCGTGGACGACATCGAGACGATCAACACCGAGCTGATCCTGGCCGACCTCCAGACGGTCGAGAACGCCGTCAAGCGCCTGGAGCGCGAGGCGCGCATGAACAAGGACGCCCGGGCCAAGCTCGAAGCGGTCAAGACCGCCCAGGAGGTGCTCGACGCCGGCAAGACGGTCTTCGCCGCCGGGCTCGACACCGAGCTGCTGTACGACCTGCACCTGCTGACGGCCAAGCCGTTCATCTACGTGTTCAACGTCGACGAAGACCAGGTCGCCGACGAGGACCTGGCCGCGAGGCTGCGCGCCATGGTGGCCCCGGCGCAGGCGGTCGTCCTCGACGCGAAGTTCGAGTCCGAGCTCATCGACCTGGACGAGGACGAGGCCCGCGAGCTGCTCGAGTCGACCGGTCAGAGCGAGCCGGGCCTGGACCGCCTCGCGAGCGTGGGGTTCGAGACCCTGGGGCTCCAGACGTACCTGACGGCCGGGCCGAAGGAGAGCCGCGCCTGGACGATCAAGAAGGGCGCCACCGCGCCCGAGGCCGCCGGCGAGATCCACACCGACTTCCAGCGCGGCTTCATCAAGGCCGAGATCGTCTCGTTCGACGACCTCATGGAGGCCCGGACCATGCAGGCGGCCAAGGCCGCCGGGAAGGTCCGCATGGAGGGCAAGGACTACGTGATGGTCGACGGCGACGTGGTGGAGTTCCGCTTCAACGTGTAGCGCCCGCCACCGGGTGCCGCCGGCGCGCGGCGCCTAGGCGGCCCGGGCGTGCGGATAGGCCGGGTCGCGGTCCTGGAAGCTCAGGATGCTCTGGTTCCGGATCACGCCGTCGTGGATCTCGATCGCTCGGGAGACGGTGAGGTCCTCCGCCCACGCCGCCGGCCCTTCCATGACCGTGCGCAGGAACGGCAGGAGCGCCTCGCTGATCTCCCAGGTCGCCGAGTTCCACAGGTACGACGGGCTGTGGTCGACGGCGTAGTAGTCCACTCCCATGCCGACGGTGAACATCGGCTCGTCGAAGGTGGTGGGCCTCGCCCAGTCGAAACCCATCCCCAGGTCGCACGAGACGTCGACGATCAGGCTTCCCGAGGCGAAGCGCTTGAGGTCCTCGGTCCTCAGGTAGGTCAGCGGCGCGGCGACGTCCTGGAGCGTGCAGTTGACGACGATGTCGTGCGAGGCCAGGAACTCCGGGAGCAGGACGTCGCCCGCCGGTGTGAGGACCTCGCTGAGGTGGGTCGGGCCTTCGTCGGTGTTGAGCTGGGTGATGTGCGCGGTGTGGATCGGCGAGCCGACCGCCGCGACGCCGCGCTGCGTGAGGACCTGGATGTCGTGGATGCCGTGCGCCTTGAGCGCGGTCACGGCGCCTCGCGCGGTCGCGCCGAAGCCGATGACGACCGCGCTGAGCCGCGGCCCGTAGTCGCCGGTCGAGCCGACCAGGCTCAACGCGTGCAGCACGGAGCAGTAGCCGGCGAGTTCGTTGTTCTTGTGGAACACGTGCAGGCTGAAGTCGCCCCGCTTGGTCCAGTGGTTCATCGCCTCGAAGGCGATCAGCGTGAGCCGCCGGTCGATCGCCGTCTGCGTCATGCCGGCGTCCTGCACGCAGTGCGGCCAACCCCAGAGCACGCGGCCCTCGGGAATCGCCGCCACGTCCACGGCCTGCGGTTTGGGCAGCAGCAGCACGTCGGCGGATTCGAGCACCTCGGAGCGTTCGGCGACCCTGCCGACGCGCGACTCGAGGTAGCCGGATTCGAGCTGGAAGTCGGCGCCGTAGCCGCGCTCGACGGTCATCCGCGCGCGCAGTTCGGGGTCGATCCGGTCCAGGTGGTGGGGGTGGATCGGCAGGCGGCGCTCGTTCTCCATCGAAGAGCCCGCGAGCAGTCCGAGGGTGAGGAGGCCGTCGCTCGGCGAGCCGTTCGATGACACGGCGGGCGCGGCGGAGGAAGTGCGAGTGGTGCCGGACATCCGGATTCCCATCATCAGGGAACTCAAGTCAGCTCCTGCCTCGACTGTACGCCGATCGCCCGCGAGACACGGCCGGGGAGCCGGTGCCGCACGGCCCCGAGCGGTCGGGCGGGAGGCGCGACCTCTGTCGATGCTCCGTGAAGGGACGCTGCCGAATGCCGCCGAAATGCGGGGCGGGGACGGCGCCTCGGCGCATTGCGGCGGTCGGCGCCTCGCAATCCGGCGCGATCTCGGGTTGGATCGTCTCCATGAGCATTCACTCGTTCCATCTCGTGCGGGCGCCGCTGCGCGAGTCCCTCGGCGCGCTCCTTCGTCCGCCCTCGGCACCGGGCCTGCGACACCTCGAGGTCCTCGTCGGGATGCAGCTGGGCGCGCCCGTGGTGTCCCCGCGCCGGATGCAGCTGCGCCACCTCGCGGTGTTCGCCGAGTGGGAGGACGAGGCGGCGCTCGAGGACTTCCTCGCGCAGCGGGCGTTCGGCCGGACGCTCAGCGGCGGATGGCATGTCAGGCTCGAGTTCCTGCGCCGCTGGGGCGCGGTCGGGGAACTGGCGCACCTTCCCGCCGAGGCCGAGCGCGCGGATCCGGGCGAGCCGATCGTCGCGGTGACGCTCGCGCGGGTGCGCCTGCCCGAACTGCCGCGGTTCATCCGCTGGGGCAGGCCGGTCGAACGCCAGGTCCGGGACCATCCCGAGACGACGCTGGCGCTCGCGGCGATGCGGCCGTTCCGAACCGTCTCGACGTTCTCGGTCTGGACGAGCGCCCGCGCGATGACGGGCATGGTCTTCGGACGGGGCGAGGGCGACGCCGCCCGCCGCCACAGCGAGGCGATGGCGGAGCGGGACCGGCGCGACTTCCACCACGAGTTCACGACGCTGCGTTTCCGGCCGCTGTCCGAGCACGGCTCGTGGGAGGGCCGGTCGGACATCATCCCCTGAGCTGGGCCGCGTGTAGGAAAGGCGGTTTCCGGGCACGGTGATGCGTGACGCCGCCGCGATCCGCGCCGCGGCGCCCTCTCGGAGGTGTTGGGATGAACCGTGAAGTCACCGTGGTGACCGGAGGCGGACAGGGCATCGGACGGGCGGTCGTCGAGCGGCTGCTCGCCGACGCGCACGCGGTCGTGGTCGTGGAGCTGCGCGACGAAGGGCTGGGATGGCTCGACGGCCCGATCCGCGACGGGCTGGCGTGGGTGATCGTCGGCGACGCGGCGGACGACGCGGTCGCCGCGCAGGCCGCGGCCACCGCCGGGACGCTCGGGACGCTGACCGGCTGGGTCAACAACGCCGCGGTGTTCGAGGACGCGTGGCTCCATGAGCGGGGCGGGGCGGCCGTCGCGGAGCTGGTGCGGCGCAACCTGCAGCCGTGCCTGGCGGGGGCGGGCGCGGCGGTGGCCGCGTTCCGGGTCGCGGGCACCGCCGGGGCGATCGTCAACGTCTCCTCGCATCAGGCGCAGCGCGCCGTTCGCGGGGCGCTGCCGTACGCGACGGCCAAGGCGGCCGTGGAGGGGCTCACGCGCGCGCTGGCGGTCGATTACGGCCCGTGGGGCATCCGGGTGAACGCGGTGGCACCGGGGTCGATCGCGACCGAGCGGCTGCGGATGCTGACGGAGGCGGGCGAGGAGGAGTACTCGCGGGTCGCGGGGGCGATGGCGGACCTGCATCCGATCGGCAGGGCCGGGGACGTCGCGGAGGTCGCCGAGGCGGTCGCGTACCTGCTCTCGGCGCGGGCCTCGTTCATCAGCGGGGCGGTGGTGCCGGTGGACGGCGCGCGTTCGGCGCAGGGCGCCGATCCGGAGGTCAGGGCGCCGGCGTGACCGGCGGGCCCCGCCGCGAGCGGCCGGGCCCTGGTGAACGACGGCGGCGGATCGCCGGGAGGTGGGGGTCCCCGCGATCCGCCGTCGGTCTGCGGATTACTCGCTGCGCCTGAGCCAGCGGAAGCGGCCCTTGGACAGATGCGTGTCCTCTTGGGCCGCCATGTCTCCGGCGATGGTGATGTAGGCGGTCTCGACGCGGCCCGCGAAGGTCACGTCGGTGAGGCTGAACCCGCCCTCACGGGCGAGGACGATGAGCGTCGCCTCATCGGTGCGCGACACGTCGGGCCTGACGCCCAGGGTGTCGGCGAAAATCTTGATCTGCTCGGCGAGCTCTGCGTGCTGGGAATCGTCGAGCGGCAGCGACCGCGAGAGACGGCCGTCGTCCGCTACCCAACTGTTGAGCTCCCTCAGTGCGTCCAGCAGCACGTTGTCGTCTTGCTCCGTTCTCCCCATATGGCACCGTCGCCATTCGTCCTGGGCGCCTTCCGTTCTGCCGTGGTGGGCAAAACGGCGCCCTGCCGGAGCAGGGCTGCGACCGATCAGTAAGGTTGGTCTGATTCGGCTCCGACGGACACGGGGGGCGTTCGTGTCTGAATTGTCGCCGGATCTTTATCATTTCTGTACCGAGTCTTACGCGTCGTTCAGCTTCTGTCCAGACTCGCAAATGGGATTAACCGGTCAAACAGGTATTTTTAAGGCGATTTCAGCCTGGTTTTGTGCCGCCGGACACGATTCCTGTCCGCCCGGTCCATGCGACATCATCCGAACGTATGAACAACAGGTTGCTCAGTAATGCTCACTGTTCGTAATCTGCCGCGCGAAAGATAACGAAACACCCTCAAACTGGCAACGGCGCCCGCCCGGCCCTGCCGTCACTCGTACGGGCCCGCTTCTTCAGCTCCCCTTCAGGTTCCCCCCGCTAGCGTTGGAAACCGGGGGCCTCCCCCAGTCGCGGCCGAGGCCTGCGGCGTGCCCGCCGATAGACTCCGGCCGGTGAACGCAGCCAGCACCGCCGAACCGCGCGTCGTCGTCGGCGCCGCCATCCGCGCCGGGCGGGAGATCCTGGCCGCCGCCCGCGCCTACCCGCCCGAACTCGCCGGACTATGGGAGTTCCCCGGCGGCAAGGTCGAACCCGGCGAGACCGAGGCCGAGGCGCTGCGCCGCGAATGCCGCGAGGAGCTGGGCGTCGAGATCGCGGTCGGCCCCCGCGCCTGCGGCGACCTCCTCACCGGCGGCGGCCGGTTCCTGCTGCGGATCTACTTCGCGACGCTCGAAGGCGGCGAGCCCCGTGCGAAAGAGCACGCCGAGCTGCGCTGGCTCGCGCCGGAGGCGCTGGACTCGGTGCCGTGGCTGCCGGGCAACCGGCCCGCCGTCGAGGCGATCCGGGAATCGTCGGTCGAACCTCGCTAGAACACGGTCCGCATTAGAAGAAGGTGCGGATCGCGTCGACCACTCGGCCGGTCTCCTCGTCCACGACGGGGATCAGCCGCCACTTGTCGAAGCTCGTGCACGGGTGCGAGAGTCCCAACGCGACGGTGTCGCCGACCGCCAGGTGCCCGGGCGCTCCCTTGAGGAACAGGTGCTGGTCGCTGATCTGCGGGCAGTGCGCCGGCTCGGCACCGGGGTCGCCCTCGAGCCCCAGCGGGATCGGGAGGTCCTGGTCGAACGGGAGGTCGCGCCGTCCAGCGTCGAGGATCGCCAGGCCCGGCTCGGGGCGCGACAGCACGCGCGATCGGGCCTGGAGGGCCGGTCGCAGCTCCGGCCCGTCGCCGCCGCGCGCGGCCGGGGTCCAGCGCGCGTAGCAGCCGTGGTCGTGGACGAGGTACGAGCCCGAGCGCAGCACGACCTCGGCGCGGTCCGCGAGCGGGCCGAGCACGGCCGCGACCCGGTCGAAGTAGGCACTACCGCCGGCGGTGACGACCGGACGGTCGGTCGCGAAGTCCAAGGCCCCGAACAGCGCCGCGAGTTCGCCGAGATAGTCGTCGACGGCCGCCAGCGCGGCCGCGTCGGTCCCGGCCGTCACCGCGCCCTCGTATCCGGCGACGCCCGCGAGGCGCAGGTTGGGGGCGGCCTCGATCGCGGCGGCGACCTCCAGGGCGGCTGCCCGGGTCCGGGCGCCGGCGCGGCCGCCGGGGGTCCCGAGCTCGACGAGGACGTCGATCGGCGCGGTCGCGGCGCGCGAGAGCAGGTCGGTCGACTGCGTCGAATCGGAGAAGAGCCCGATGCGGGTGCCTTCGCGCGCCCACAGGCTGCATCGAGCGACCGCGGCGGGGTCGGCGACCTGGTTGGCGATCAGGATGCGGGGCACGCCGAAGTGGTGGGCCACACCGGCTTGGAAGGGGTTCGCGACGGTGATGCCGACGGCTCCGGCGCCGAGCTGGCGCTGCCACAGCTGGGGCGCCATCGTGGCCTTGCCGTGGGGTGCGAGGGCGAGGCCGCGTGCGGCGCACCAGGCGGCCATGGCCTCGAGATTGTGGTCGAGGGCTTGGGCGGAGAGGAGGACCACGGGGGTTTCGAGTTCGGCGGCGAGCGGTCCGGTGGCGAGCCACTCCGCGACTGTGGGGCCGCGGGAAGCCGGGCCTTGGAGGGAGGGGTGGGTGGGGGGCATCCCCTTGAAGCGCCAGTCGAGCACGTCGTCGTAGAGGTCGCGCAGTCGGGTCTCGTCCATCGCTCACCGCCCTTAACTGAAATGTATCTTTACTATATGACCGAGAAACTCGCGATTCGCACCGACGCCGCTCCCGCTCCCGCCCATGCCTTTCCGCAGGGCGTCCGCAGGGGCCCGCTGCTGACCGTCTCCGGGCAGGGCCCGGTCGACCCGGCCAGCGGCGAGTACCTCCACCCGGGCGACGTGAAGGCGCAGACGCGCCGGACCCTGGAGAACGTCGCGGCGATCCTCGAAGCGGGCGGCGCGACCGTGGGCGACGTGATGGCGCTTCGGGTGTACCTGGCCGACCGCGGCGACTTCGCCGCGATGAACGAGGTCTACGAGGCGTTCCTGGCCGAGAAGACCCCCGAGGGCGTCCCGTTCCCGACCCGGACCACCGTCATCTGCACCCTCCCGAGGGCCGAGATGCTGGTGGAGGTCGACGCCCTCGCCTACGTAGACTGACGCTTCGTGCCAGGTGAGGGAGGCGTCCAGTGGCCGCAATGGACTTCGTGATCCGCGGTGCCGAGATCGCCGACGGGACGGGCGCGCCCCGCTTCGCGGCCGAGGTCGGCGTCAAGGACGGGCGCGTCGCCGCGATCGGCGGGCGGCTCGAGGGCGCCGCGGTGATCGACGCGGGCGGCCTGGTCCTCGCCCCCGGGTTCATCGACATGCACGCCCACTCCGAACTGGCGATCCTCGACGACCACGACCATCTCGCGAAGCTCGGCCAGGGCTGCACCCTCGAAGTGCTCGGGCAGGACGGGCTCTCGTACGCGCCGGTGGACGAGTCGACCGCGCCGCAGATGTGGGAGGCCATCGCCGCCTGGAACGGGCGCCCGGACGTCGACTACGACTGGCGCACGGTCGGCGAGTACCTCGACCGGCTCGACCGGGGCGTCCCGGTGAACGCCGCCTACCTGGTCCCCCACGGCACCGTCCGCATGGCGGCGATGGGATGGGAGGACCGCGCGCCGACCGGGGACGAGCTGGCGGCCATGAAGGCGCTGGTGGCCCAGGGCATGGAAGAGGGCGCGTTCGGGCTCTCGGCGGGCCTGTCCTACACGCCGGGCATGTACGCGGACACGGCCGAACTCGTGGAGCTGTGCGGAGTGGTCGCCCGGTACGGCGGCTACTTCGGCCCGCACCAGCGCAGTTACGGCGCGGGCGCGATGGAGGGCTACGCGGAGATGATCCAGATCGCCGCCGAGTCGGGCTGCGCGCTGCACCTGGCGCACGCGACCCTGAACTACCGGGTCAACGAGGGCAGGGCCGCGGAACTCCTCAAGCTGGTGGACGAGGGCCTGGACTCGGGCCTGGCGATCAGCCTCGACACCTACCCGTACCTGCCGGGCATGACGATGCTGGCGGCGCTGCTGCCGAGCTGGTCGCTCGCGGGAGGCTATGCGGCCCTGAGGGAGCGGCTGAACGATCCCGAGGCCAGGGCCCGGATCGTCCACGAACTCGACGTGACCGGCACCGACGGCGCGAACGGCGTCCCGGCGGACTGGTCGCGGTACGAGATCGCGAGCGTCACGAAGCCCGAGCTGCGGGGGTTCGTGGGCAGGCCGGTCGCCGAGGCCGCCGGGGCGCGGCGGCCTGCGGAGTTCTACCTGGACCTGCTGGTGCGCGACGACTTCGGGACCGGCTGCCTCATGCACGTGGGCAACGAGGAGAACGTGCGGGCCATCATGCGGCACGGCGTCCACACCGGATCGAGCGACGGCGTGCTCGCCGGGGACAAGATCCACCCGCGCGCGTGGGGCTCGTTCGCCAGGTACCTCGGGCACTACACCCGCGAGCTGGGGCTGCTGAGCGTCGAGGAGTGCGTGGCGCACCTGAGCGGCAGGCCCGCGGCGGTTCTCGGGTTGAAGGACCGCGGCCTCGTGAAGGAGGGCTTCGCGGCCGACCTGGTGCTCTTCGACCCCGAGGCGGTCGACGCCCGGGCCACGTTCGATGAGCCGCGGCAGCAGGCCGCCGGGGTGCCGTACGTGTTCGTCAACGGCCGGACGGCGATCGAGGAGGGCCGCCGAACCGACGCCCTCGCCGGCCGTTCGGTCCGCCGCCGTGAAGGCGCGTCCTCGGCTGGCCGAAAGCGTGGCAAGCGGTTATCTTGGCCCATGGTCGACCCGCCGCCGATCCCCGTCGGGACGGGACCGACCGATGCCCCTGAGGCGTGTCGAGGCTGCGAGGACCCATCCCCTCGGCGACGATCCGACAAGAGAATGAGGTTCTTTTGAACATCGCCAGAATCGAGACCTTCCTCGTTCCGCCCCGATGGCTCTTCGTCCGCATCGAGACCGACGACGGCCTCGTCGGCTGGGGCGAGCCGATCGTCGAGGGGCGCGCCGAGGCCGTCGCGAGCGTCGTCGCCACCTTCGCCGAACGGCTCGTCGGCGCCGACGCCGGCCGCATCGAGGACCACTGGCAGGTCATGACCAAGGGCGGGTTCTACCGCGGCGGGCCCGTCCTCTCCAGCGCCGTCGCCGGCATCGACCAGGCCCTGTGGGACCTCAAGGGCAAGGCCCTCGGCGTGCCGGTCTACGAACTGCTCGGCGGCCCGGTCCGCGACAAGGTCCGCGTCTACTCCTGGATCGGCGGCGACACCGTCCAGGCGCTCACCGAAGAAGCGCTGCGCGCCAAGGAGAACGGCTTCGACGCCGTCAAGTGCAACGCCGCGGCGCAGCTCGAGCACATCGACTCCCCCGCCGTCGTGCACCGCATCGTCGACCAGTTCGCCGAGCTGCGCGGGGCCGTCGGCGACGACTTCGACTTCGCCCTCGACTTCCACGGCCGCTTCTCGACCGCCATGACCCGGCGCCTCCTGCCCCTGCTGGAGCCGCTGCTGCCGCTGTTCGTGGAGGAGCCGGTCCTGCCCGAGTTCTCCCGCGACCTCGCCCGGATCACCGCCTCGACCTCCATCCCGATCGCCACCGGCGAGCGCCTGTTCTCGCGCGGGGACTTCCGCGACGTGCTGCCCACCGGGATCGCCGTCGCGCAGCCGGACCTCTCGCACGCGGGCGGCATCTCGGAAGTGCGCCGGATCGCGGCCATGGCCGAGGCCTACGACGTGGCGATCGCGCCGCACTGCCCGCTGGGGCCGATCGCGCTCGCCTCGAGCCTCCAGGTCGACTTCGCGACGCCGAACTTCCTCATCCAGGAGCAGAGCCTCGGCATCCACTACAACGAGGGCAACGACCTGCTCGACTACCTGGTGGACCCGTCGGTCTTCGCGTTCACCGACGGCTACGTGCGGCGCCCGACCGCGCCGGGACTGGGCGTCGAGGTCGACGAGGCCGCCGTCCGCAAGGCCGCCCGGGACCCCCACCGCTGGCGCAACGACGTCTGGCGCCGCAGGGACGGCGCCTTCGCCGAGTGGTGAGCGCGGTGCCCGGCGCCTGACTGCCGAAGGGCGACTGCGCGAACGGGCCCCCGCCGCTGCTGCGGCGGGGGCCCGGTGTTCAGGTGTTCAGGTGTTCGTCAGCAGCCGAGCTCCTCCAGGGTGAAACTCAATTCGGCCTCCTCGCCGGCGAGCACGTCGACCGTGGCGAAGTCGGCCGCGTAGCCGTCCTTGGAGACGATCACGGTGTACGTGTCCTCTTCGAACCAGAACTCGTACAGTCCATCGTCACCGGCGAGCAGGTGCTCGGTGCCGCCGCCGTCCACGCGGATCTGGACCTGCGCGTCCGCCACGGCGACCGTGGTGCCCTCGCAGGTCTCGGCGGAGACGGTGCCCAGGAGCTTGCCCTCCTCGGCCTTCGGCACGACCACCATGGAGACGGCCACCGTGGGCGAGGGGTGCGGGCTGACCACGTCCAGCGTCAGCAGGGCCGCGTACGTGCCCGGCTGGTCGACGCCGGCCTCCTCGGTCGCGCTCGACTTGACCGCGACGCGCACGGTCTCCCCGGCCGGGACCAGGATCGAGTCGTCCGCGACCGTGAGCCAGGACGTGTCGTCCGGGTTCTCGTGTCCGAGGATGGTGAAGCTGCCGTGGCCGATGTCGAGGCTGACCTCGCCGTCGCCCGAGCCGGTGTTCGTGATCCGCAGGTACTGCGTCCACGAACCGCCCTGCTGCACATACGAGGTCAGGGTCGTGGCGTTGACGGTGATGTTCGGCGAGCCCACCGCGAAGTCGGCGCTGACCACCGCGTCGGGGACCACCGCCACCTCCTCGGTGGTCGAGCCGAACTCCTCGACGACGACCGAGAACTCGGACGCGCCCGAGCCCGCGGCGAACATCCAGTAGCCGCCGTCGGCCCCGGTCACCGCGGTGTTGCCCGAGGCGCTGTGGGTGACCACGGCGCCCTCGATCGGGTCGCCGGTGTCGAGGTCGGTGACGGTGCCGCGCACCAGGCCGCCCTCGACCGGGCCGCAGCCGGAAGCACCGCCGACGACCACGTCGTCGATCTGCCACCACCAGGCCCAGGTCGTGCGGTCGGTGTAGTGGAACTTCAGGCGCGCCTCGGTCGAGTCGGCCCATTCGGACAGGTCGAGTTCGACGGTCTGGTTGCGCGCGTTGGCGGTCGGGGCCCAGATCACTTCCCAGGTCTCGCCGCCGTCGCCGCTGACGAGGACCTCGGCCGAGGTGTTGTACGAGCCCTTGTAGTAGTCGGTCCCGAACGACAGCGTCGGGGTGTCGGCGCTGGACAGGTCGAAGATCGGCGAGATCAGGTCGGTGTCCATGAGGTTGCCGCCCGAGCCCTGCTCGTCGGAGTCGGCGATGGCGAAGCCGCCCGAGCCCGGCGTCAGGTTGTTGCGCCCGCCCGGGTTGTCGAACTCCCAGCCCATGGTGCCGCGGTCGACCACGGTCCAGCCGGTCGGCTTGGCGCCGCCTTCGAACACCGAGCCGAGCGGGTCGTAGCCGTAGCCGGGGGCCACGCAGCCCTCCGCGATCGGGACCTCGATCTCCAGGTCCGCGGCGGAGACGACGCCGACGGTGACCTCCTGGTAGCCGGGGTAGTCGGCCTCGACGGCCAGCTCCCACTCACCCTCGGGGAGCGTCATCGAGAACTCGCCGGTGAGCGGGTCGGTCGTGGTCGTGACCTCGCCGCCGACGGTGGAGACGGTCGCCGGGAGCGGCCAGCCGTGCCCGGAGCCGTCCACGACGGTGCCGGTGACGGTGCTGGAGGGGACGGCGGTGAGCACGCCGTCGAACACGGCGGTCTCGTCCTCGGCGACGGTGACCGAACCGGTCAGGTCGGCGTAGCCGAACTTGGTGCCCGTCACGGCGTACTCGCCGGTCGGGAGGACCGGCACCGAGTAGGTGCCGTCCGCGCCGGTGGTGGCGGTGCGGGTGAACTCGCCCGAGAAGACCAGCTTCGCGCCTTCCACGGGTGCGCCGTCGCCGTCGGTGACGGTGCCCGAGACGGCGCCGGTCGCGCCGATGGGCGAGGCCATGACCGCGGCGAGCGCGTCGAGGCGGCCGTTGCCGAAGACGTTGTTGAGCTCGTCGGTGCCGCCGCACTCGTCGTTCGGGGTCGCGATGGCCGTGCCGGTGAGGGCCTCGTAGACGGCGTCGTAGTCGCCGTCGAGCGCGGGTGCGGCCGAGAGCATCAGCGCGACCGCGCCGGCCACGTGGGGAGCGGCCATGGAGGTGCCGCTCCCGTTGGCGTAACCGGTGCCCGGGGCCGCGGAGCGGACCGTGACGCCGGGGGCGGCGAGGTCGGGCTTGACCTGCCCGTCGCGGCCGGGGCCGCGGGCGGAGAAGTAGCCGATCTCGTTGTTCACGTCGTAGGCGCCGACGCCGATCACGTCGGGGTACAGGCCCGGTGAGCCGGCCGATTCGCAGCCGTCCTCGCCGTTGTTGCCCAGCGACATCACCGGGATGATCCCGGAGGCGTGCCACAGCGCGACGACGTCCTCGTAGAACGGGTCGTCGACCGAGGCGGTGGTGCCCCAGGAGTTGTTGACGACGTCGGGCGCCTTGGACGGGTCGGGCGAGGTGCCGTCCGCCTTGGTCGGCGCGGCGATCCACTCGCCGGACTCGATGAGCGCCTCGGCGCTCGGGCAGCAGCCGTTGACGGCGATCCACTCGGCGCCGGGTGCGACGCCGATCTGGTTGGCGCCGCCGTCGTCGCCGACCATGGTGCCCATCGTGTGGGTGCCGTGGGTGCCGGTGTCGCAGGGCGCGTCGCCGGTGCAGCGGTTCTGCACGTCGTAGAAGTTGTAGTCGTGGCTGAAGGTGCCGTCGCCGTTGTTGCCGCGGTACTGGTTCACCAGGGCCGGGTGGTCGTAGTCGACGCCCGTGTCGATGGACGCGACGACGACGCCGGTCCCGTCGTAGCCCATGTCCCACACGTCGGGGGCGTTGATGTTCTCCAGGCCCCATTCGACCGCGTTCGGCTCGGGGTCGGCCACCAGCGGCTCCACCGGCTCGACCAGCGAGTACTCGGGGGCCTGGATGATCGCGGCGACGGTGTCGAGGAGGACCAGGTCCTCCAGGAGGTCCTTGTCTCCCACGGCTTTGACGGTGTTGGAACCCCAGTAGGATTCGTACTCGGCACCGGCCTCGTCGAGGAGGTCGATCACGTCCTTCTGCGAGGTCTCCGCGAAGTCCTGAGCCGCTGCAACGGCTTCGGACCCCTTCTCGGTCTTGGTGTCGGCGGCGAAGGCGGGGCTGTAGTCGGGGGCTCCTTCGAAACGCACCCAGAGTTCGGCCTCGCCTTCGGCTTCGATGGCCGCGAGCAGGCCGGCCGCCACCTTCTCGTCGATGAGGGCGTCGGTTCCGGACTCGGCGAAGGCGGCGGTGCCGGGCAGTGCCGTCACCAGCACTCCTGCTGCCGAGGCCGCGAGAGCCCTAGTCACGCGTCGTTGCAACTTGATCACGACGGCTCCTGTTCTGTTGGGGGTGCCTCGGGACGGGGGTTTCCGGCGCCGAAGCGGGTGTGGTCGTGATACGGCTCCCCCCGGGATGCGAGGGGAGCACGGAGAACACGGTGCCAGTCCGCAAAGGAACGCACAAGACCCCACTTTGCACACTTCGGTCGTGATTTCACAGTTTGCGGGTGACGGCCGCATGGCCCGAAGTGAATGAAACGCCCGCCGCGGACGGGTCGGGCGGAGCCGACAGATGCCCTGAACTCGGACGATTCCCGTTCCGGTGGATCGCGATCGGTTCGATGAATGCGTTCGTAACGCTGCGTCAAGCGAATCGAAACAGTATGTACCGGCTTGTGTTGTGACTAAGATCACTTAAGAAGGTTTGCTTCATCAAGTGATGGGTTATGACGCCAGGGTTTCAGCGCTGCCTACAACGCCATTATGGCGATTGGTAATCACTCGCCCTATCTGTCCCACAAGCGGAACCGCTCGAACCCTCCGGCGAAGCCATGAATTGCGATGATTCATCCCTGAGTCCGGACGTCGATCGACACTCCCATCAGGACGGTAACTCGAGCCGCCGAGACCGTGACACTCAGCGATTGGAACCGCACGGAACGAGAGGGCCCCGGCGCGGTGCGCCGGGGCCCTGCTTCGGTTGCGCCGTTAGGCCTCGGCCTCCAGTGCGAAGTCGGCGCCCACGACGGCGTCGAGTTCGACGTCGGCTTCGGCGGTGCCGGTCGTCCAGCCCTCCAGGGAGGCTTCGAGGGCCGCGGCCCCCGCGCTCGTGAAGAGGACGTACTCGCCGTCGGCGCCGGTCACCGCGGCGTTGCCGGTGGCCGGGTCGGTGACGACCGCGCCCGCGATCGGCTCGCCGGAGCCCGCGTCGGTCACGGTGCCGCGCACCAGACCGCCTTCGAGCTCGCCGCAGCCGACGCGGACGTTGTCGACCTCCCACAGCCAGGCCCACGTCCCGTGGTCGGTGTAGTGGAACTTGACCTGGACCGCGGTCTGGTCGGCCCACGCCGAGAGGTCGATCTCCTCGATGGTGTCGAGGAGGTCCTCATTGGTGTGCCAGACCTGCTCCCACGTCTCGCCGCCGTCGACCGAGACCGACACGTCGGCCTCGCCGCCGATCCCGTCGTCCAGGAAGAAGCTCGCGAACGACAGGGTCGTGCTCTCCGCGGCGGACAGGTCGAACGGCGCGGTGATCATGTCGGTGTCGGTGGTGAACCCGGGACCGATCGCGTCGGCGTTCGCCTGCGCGAACCCGCCCGAGCCGGGCGTGACGTTCTCGTAGAGGTACGGGTCGTCGAACAGCCACGGGTCGCCGGTGCCGTGGTTGACGACCTCCCAGCCGGCCGGGATCTCCAGCGACTCGAAGCGCTCGTCGAACACGTCGGAGCCGTAACCGGGGGCCATGCAGCTCGCGGCGATCGGGACCTCGACCAGGGCCGCGTCGGCGGGGTCGACCACGACCACGTCGTAGCCGGGGTAGTCGGTGGTCACGGTCAGCGGCCAGTCGCCGTCGGCGGGGATCTCGAGGCTGAACGCGCCGGTGAACGGGTCGGTCGCGGCCGCGGCCTCGCCTCCGGCGGTCTCGACGGTCGCGTCCAGCGCCCAGCCGTGCCCGGAGCCGTCCACGACCGCGCCCTCGACGACCTGCGTCTCCAGCTTCGGCAGCTCGACGTCGAAGACCGCCTCGCCGTTGTTCTTCACGCGGACCGAACCGGTCACCGTCTCGTACAGGAACTTCGAGGCGGTGACGTGGTAGCGCCCGGCGGGGATGCGCTCGAAGGCGTAGAGGCCGTCGGCGTCGGTGGCGGTCTCGCGGACCGTGGCGCCCTCAAAGACGAGCCGGACGCCCGCGACGGGTTCGCCGTCCTGGTCGGCCACGGCGCCCGAGAGGGACCCGAACTTGCCGGCCGGGGCCTCGTCCACGGCGTCCTCGACATCGATCTTGCCGTGCCCGTAGACGTTGTTGAGCTCCTTGTCGCCGCCGCACTGGTCGTCGTCGACGTCTCTGGCCGTGCCCGTCAGCGTCTCGTAGACGGCCTCGTAGTCCCCTTCCAGCGTCGGCGAGGCCGACAAGAGCAGCGCGATCGAGCCGACCACGTGCGGTGCGGCCATCGAAGTGCCGCTGGCGAGCCCGTACTCGTCGCCCGGCAGCGCCGAGTAGACGTCCTCGCCGGGAGCGGCCAGGTCCGGTTTGACCGTGCCCTCCCAGCCGTGGCCGCGCGAGGAGAAGTCGGAGATCACGCCGGCTTCGTTGTAGGCGCCGACGGCGATCACGTTCTCGTAGATCCCCGGGCTGCCCATGGTGAGGCAGGCGTCGCCGCCGTTGCCGGCCGCGAAGACCGGGATGATGCCCGCGGCGTGCCACAGGTCCACGACCTGGGCGTAGAACGGGTCGTACCCGTAACCGCCCCAGGAGTTGTTGACCACGTGCGGGGCCTTGAGCGGGTCGGCGTTGCGGCCCTCGGCGTCGGTGGGGGCGGCGATCCACTCCCCCGCCCGCAGCAGCGTCTCCTCGTCGGGGCAGCAGCCGTTGACGGCGATCCACTCCGCGCCGGGAGCGACGCCGATGCCCTCGGCGCCGACCATGGTGCCCATGGTGTGGGTGCCGTGGCCGTCGAAGTCGCACGGCGCCTCGGTATCGCACATGTCGGCGACGTCGTAGAAGTTGTAGTCGTGGGTGAACGTGCCGTCGCCGTTGTTGCCGCGGTACTGCTCCGCGAGCGCCGGGTGGTCGTACTGGACGCCGGAGTCGATGCTGGCGACGACGATGCCCTCGCCGGTGAAGCCCTGCTCCCACACGTCGGGAGCGCCCACCTCCTCGACGCCCCATTCGACGGCCGCCGTCTGCACGGCGTCCCAGGTCTGGAACTCGTCCCCGCCCTTGTCGCCGGGCGTGATCGGCTCGACCCGCTCGACCTCGGGTGCGGGCAGGATGGCCTCGATCTCGTCGAAGGCCACCAGGTCGGCGACCAGGTCGTCACCGCCTTCGACCTTGATCGCCGAAGCGCCCCAGAAGGACTCGTAGGCGACCCCGGACTCCTCCAGGGTCGCGGCGACCTCGGCCTGCGAGGTCTCCGCGAAGGCCTTGGCCGCCGCTACGGCGGCGGTGCCCTTGTCGGTCTTGGCGTCGGCGGCGAACGCCGAGGTGTAGTCGGGGGCTCCGGCGAAGAGGAGCCACAGCTCCGCGTCGCCCTTGCCGTCGATCTCCGCGATGAGCGCGGGGTCGACCTTCTGCTCGATGAGGACTTGGATCTCGGTTTCGGGTGTTTCGGCCGAGGCGCCGGTGGCCAGCGCCGCCGGGACCAGCGCGCCTGCGAAGGCGGCGGCGAGGATGCGGCGCGAGCGCCGCTGTGCAACTGTCACGAACTCTCCTTGTTGGGGGTGGCCCCGCTCTTCAGCGGGACCGGGGGTGGTCTCCGAGAGGAAGGAATTTGGTGACTATGGACGTGTTCGCTGGGGTAACTCCACTTTGGGGTCCCCGAAAGCGGTACGCCCTGAAGGCCCGCCTGGGTTGCATGCGCGGTGATTTACGGCATGGAGAAAGGCCCCCTGCCGCTGAGCGGCAGGGGGCCTTCGTGGTCTGACCTGTGTGGTCTAGCTGGGGTTACTCGAAGCCGCCGAAATCGCCGCCGCCTCCGAAGTCGCCGCCGAAATCGCCGCCGGTGTCCCCTCCGGAGTCGCCCGCGTCGCCGCCGGAGTCGCCCCCGGCATCGCCTGAGGCGTCGCCGCCTTCGACCGCGCCCATCGCGTACGCGGGGGCGATCATCGCGTCGAAGACCATCATGCCGACGAACACGCCCGCGGCGCCCGCCAGCGCGGGCTGCCACCAGGGCGTGTTGTACCAGCCCGAGGGCACGGGGCGGCCGTCGACGCGTCCGCCCGGGTAGTAGTGGCGGTTCTCGTCGCTGGGGTCGGGGGAGCCGCTGTAGGTGCGGCCTTCGACCTCGGCGTGGACGGGTTCGGTGAGCGCGCCGGTGCGGCGCTGGCCGCGCATGGTGGGGATCTCGGGGCCGGGGTCGATGCCCATGGCGGTCCGGGAGGCGCGCACGTAGTGGAGGCCTTCGATGGAGGTCTCGGCGGCGAGCCGGTACTGGTTGATGGTATCGGCGCCGGCGAGTTGGGAACCTGCGGCGGTGTAGCGCTCGCCGGCGTCGGCGAGGGCCTGTCCGGCCGGGAGGTTGTCGCCTGGGGCGACGAGGTTCATGGTCTGGCCGCCGAGGCGCTCGTAGAGGCGGCGGGCTTCGGCCTCGGCGTCGGCGAGTTCGGCCAGCGCGCGCTTCTTGTTGGACTGGACGACGAAGAAGATGACGACGATCGCGACGACCAGCAGGGTCAACCACAGCTCCATGTACTGAGCCTACCTGTGCTCGCGCGCCTAGACTGGCCCCTATGACGTGGGTCCTATTGGCGGTGGTGTGCCTGGCAGCGGGCGGTTTCGGCGGTTGGTTCGCGGGTCGGTCGCGGCAGTCGGCGGAGTTGGCGGCGGCGACGGCGCGGTTGGAGGCGGCGTCGGACAACGAGCGGCGGTTGGAGTCGACGTTGAAGAACGTCGCGTACGAGGCGACGGATCATTCGCGGCAGGCGGTGGGCGAGGTGCTGGCGCCGATCGCGGAGACGCTGGCGCGGTATGAGAGCCGTCTGGGGGACGTGGAGCGGGCGCGGGTGGATGCGTACGCGCAGTTGCGCATCCAGTTGTCGGGGGTCGCGGAGACGTCGGAGGATCTGCGGGAGCAGACGGGTCGGCTGCTGGGTGCGCTGCGGTCGCCGCAGGTGCGGGGGCAGTGGGGCGAGGTGCAGTTGCGGCGGATCGTGGAAGCCGCGGGGATGGTGGAGCATTGCGATTTCTCGGAGCAGCACAGCGGCATGGTCGACGGGCGCGGGGTGCGTCCGGACCTGGTGGTGCGGTTGTCGGGCGGGCGGACGCTGGTGGTGGATGCGAAGGCGCCCTTGCAGTCGTATCTGCAGGCGTTGGAGTCGGAGGACGAGGGTCTGCGCGACGAGTTGCTGAAGTCGCACGGGCGGCATCTGCGGCGGCATGTGGAGTCGTTGGCGGGCAAGGAGTACTGGCGGGCGTTCGATGACACGCCGGAGATGGTGGTGTTGTTCGTGCCCGCGGACGCGTTCTTGGACGCGGCGTTGCGGGGGGATCCGGCGCTGCTGGAGGACGCGTTCGGGCGGGGGGTGGTGATCGCGTCGCCGGCGACGTTGATGGCGCTGCTGCGGACGGTGGCGCACACGTGGCGGCAGGAGGCTTTGGCGTTGCACGCCAAGGAGGTGCACCGGTTGGGCCGGGAGTTGCACGAGCGGTTGGGTTCGGTGGCGGGGCATTTCTCGCGGCTGGGTTCGTCGCTGGAGGCGGCGGTGGGTTCGTACAACGCGGCGGTGGCGAGTGTGGAGTCGCGGCTGCTGGTGACGGCGCGGCGCTTCAGCGAGCTGGAGGTCGCGGGCGAGCCGCCGGAGCGGCTGGACCCGGTGGTGACGCCGACGAGGAAGCCGGCGTGGGACGACGCGGTCGCGGAGCGGGAGCTGCCGTAGGGTCCGAGTCGGGTAGGGCCGGGCCCCGTTCGACCCGAGGCCCTCATGCCGTCCCTAACCCCCACCCTCCCTGGGGAAAGGTAGTCCGATCCTTCCGCGCGGGTGCGACAGGAATCCCCGCGCGCGGCGCTCTTGTCACCCGAAAGAGGGAGCCTGTCCCCCGAAAAGTGCCCGTCTCACCCCGAAACGGGCGCGGGCGCCGCCGGAGCGCCACCTCCGGTGGACGCTATTTCGCGGCGGCGGCCTTCGCCTTCTCCGCGTTCTTGAGGTCCTTGACGAGTTCGCGCGGCAGCGAGAACGTGAGCTTCTCGGTGACCGGCTCGAACTCCTCGACGCTGGTGAACCCGCGCTCGGCCAGGTGGGCGAGCACGTCCTGCACCAGGTTGTCGGGCACGGACGCGCCCGAGGAGAGCCCGACCGAGGCGGCGCCGGCGAGCCAGGCGTCCTCGATCTCGTGGGCGAAGTCGATGAGGTGGCCGCTGCGGGCCCCGTGCTGCACCGCGACCTCGACGAGCCGCACCGAGTTCGAGGAGTTCTTGGAGCCGACCACGAGCATGACGTCGCAGTCCGCGGCGATGTCCTTGACCACCTGCTGGCGGTTCTGGGTCGCGTAGCAGATGTCGTCGCTGGGCGGGTTCTGGAGCATCGGCAGGCGCTTCTTGAGCCGGTCGACGGTCTCCATCGTCTCGTCGACCGACAGGGTCGTCTGCGAGAGCCACACGACCTTCTCGGGGTCGCGGATCGTGACGGCGTCGACGGAGTCGGGGCCGTCGACGAGCTGGATGTGCGCGGGGGCCTCGCCGGAGGTGCCGATGACCTCTTCGTGGCCCTCGTGGCCGATGAGGAGGATGTCGTAGTCCTCGCGCGCGAAGCGCCGGGCCTCCTGGTGGACCTTGGTCACCAGCGGGCAGGTCGCGTCGATGGCCTTGAGGCCGCGCTCGGCGGCCTGGTCGTGCACCTCGGGCGCCACGCCGTGGGCGGAGAAGACGACCACCGATCCCGGCGGCACCTCCTCGTTCTCCTCGACGAAGACCGCGCCCTTGCCCGCGAGGGTCTCGACGACGTGCCGGTTGTGCACGATCTCCTTGCGCACGTAGACGGGAGCACCGTAGAGCTCCAGCGCCTTCTCGACGGTCACCACGGCTCGGTCCACGCCCGCGCAATACCCGCGCGGCTTGGCCAACAACACTCGCTTCGGGTCTGCCACGCCTCGATGGTAACCGGCCGCCCGGTTTCGTCACACCCCACAGTTAGGCTGGCCACGTGACCGACGAGGTGCGAAGCGGGACCGCGAAGCCCGCCGCCGGGGCCGATGCGGGGGCCGGGGCCCGGCCGGCCACGGGACCGGGCGCTCCGATGAGCGCCGAGAACCCCTGGCCGCTGCGAGTGGTGTCCAAGAAGATCGGCGACTGGCTCGCGCGCCTGGGCGAGGTGTGGACGGAGGGGCAGATCACCGAGATCAGCCACCGCGGCCGCACCGTCTACCTGACGCTGCGCGACCCGTCGGCCGAGATCTCGATGCGGGTCGTGGACTTCACCGGCGCGGTCGCCGCGTGCGATCCGCCGCTGCGCGACGGCGCGCAGGTCGTGATCCGCGCGCAGGCGCAGTGGTGGGACAAGAACGGGTCGCTGTCGCTGCATGTGCGCGAGATCCGGCAGGTCGGCCTCGGCGAGCTGCTGGCGCGGCTGGAGCGGCTCAAGCAGCTCCTGGCCGCCGAGGGCCTGTTCGCGGCCGAGCGCAAGAAGCCGCTGCCGTTCCTGCCCTACCGGATCGGCCTCATCACCGGGCGCGAGTCCGACGCGATGCGCGACGTGCTCAAGAACGCCAAGGCCCGGCTGCCGTCCGCGGACTTCGCGGTCCGGGAGGTCGCCGTCCAGGGCCCGCGCGCGGTCGCGGAGGTGTGCGCGGCGCTCGCCGAGCTCGATCGCGATCCCGACGTCGAGGTCATCGTCATCGCGCGCGGCGGCGGTTCGATGGAGGACCTGCTGCCGTTCTCCGACGAGACGCTGTGCCGGGCGGTCGCCGAGGCGGCCACGCCCGTGATCTCCGCGATCGGGCACGAACCGGACACGCCGATCCTCGACTACGTGGCCGACTGGCGCGCCTCGACCCCCACGGAGGCCGGGAAGAAGGTCGTCCCCGACCTCGCTGAGGAGCAGCGCGGCCTGAACATCGCACGCACGCGGCTGCGACAGGCGTTGCATGTGAAGCTCGCCAAGGGGTCCGACGACCTCGCGGCGTTGCGGGCGCGCCCGGTGCTGGCCCGGCCCGAGACGATGCTCGAGGCGCGCGGCGAGGCCGTCGCGAACCTGGCGCACCGGATGCGCGCGCGGATGGGCTCGCGCCTGGAGCGGTCGATCGACGACCTGGAGCACCTGCGCGCGCGGCTGCGGGCGCTTTCGCCCCAGTCCACGCTCGACCGCGGGTACGCGATCGTCACCGACACCGAGTCGGGGGCGGTGCTGCGGGAGGCGGCCGACGCCGGAGAGGCCATCGAAGTGCGGCTCGCGGCGGGGTCGCTGCGGGCGGCCGTCGTGCAGACGGTCACGGAGACAAGGGAGGACGACGCGCAGTGAGCGACGAGCGGTTGACGTACGAGGAGGCCCGGGCCGAGCTGGTGGCCACGGTCGAGCGGCTGGAGGCGGGCGGCGCGACCTTGGAGGAGTCGCTGCAGCTCTGGGAGCGGGGCGAGGCCCTCGCCGACTTGTGCCAGTCGCATCTCGAAGGCGCACGCGAGCGCCTGAAGGCCCGCACCGAGCCGGACGCCGAAGACGAGGGCTGAACCGGGCCGGGCGCGGCCTAGCCGTCGACGGCTTCGGCCACGCCTTCGGCGAGGTCGGGGAGTTCGTTGACGCCGTCGGGCTCGGCGGTCAGGACCACGGTGGCGCCGGCCAGTTCGGCCACCCAGGCCTCGCCGCTGCTCAACTCGTACGAGGCCCAGGAGACGCCGCCGGATTCGACGGGCGTTCCCGCGCCGGTCAGCTCCTCGTTGACGTCCTCGATCGGACCCGTGGTCTGCGCCAGCTGGAGGCCGTCGCCTTCGGGCGAGTACCAGCCGGTCCGCAGGGTGACGAATTCGCCTTCGACCGCCAGGTCGGTCGAGATCGTCTGCCAGTCTTCGCCGAGCTGCGGCTCGATCACCGTCAGTCCGAGGCTGGCCGCGGTCGCGTAGTGCTCGGTCGTGTCGACCACGCTGACCTGCCGGTCCGAGGCGACCCAGTTCCAGCCGACGTAGAAGAGCCCGATCGGGATCAGCAGCACCGCCAGCGACAGCGCCATGTCGCGCATCCGCCGCTGCTTCGGACGCGAGGACTTCGCCGCCTCGGCCCGCGCCGCGGCGTCGCCGCCGGGGGCGTCGTCGGCGGTGCCGTTGCGGGCGCCGCCGGAAGTGCCGTCAGCGGTGCCGCGGGCAGTGCCGGGAGCGGCGTCGGGAGCGCTGCCCGGCGAACCGCCGGGTCCGCCGTCGACCTCGGGCGCAGTCTCGGCTGCGGTCCCGGCTTCGACCTTGACCTCTTCGGTGGACATGGAACCATCGTGAACGACCGCCCGCCCGCGCGGCGCACCGCCCCGCCCGGGCGTGGCCCAGCAGTCGCACCGGCCGCATCGTTGAGGCGGACGGCACCCCGGTTCGCCTGGTCCCCCAGGCGGCCCGGGAGTGCGCGCGTCCGCCCCTGGACCGGTCCGCCGGTCCGCGAACCGCAACCGGACCCCGGCTCCCGCACCGGCCCTCTCGGCCGCACCGTTCGGCGCCAAGGCGTCGCGAACCCGGACGCGTCCCCCACCGAGGCGCGAATCCGACTTCCGGACCGTCCGGGCTCTGCAATACCCTCACCGCAGCGGCACTCGCGCCCGATCGGAAGGAGCCCCCCGTTGATCCTCGTGGCAGGCGAGAACGTCATCGACCTCGTCCCCGCCCCCGGCGGACAGCTCCGGCCCACCTGCGGCGGCGGACCCGCGAACACCGCGGCCTCCCTGGCCAGGCGCGGCGTCCCCACCGCGCTCATCGGCTCCGTCGGCGGCGACCACTTCGGGCGCCAGATCTGGCGCCGGCACATAGCGGCCGGCGTGCGCCGCGACTGGCTGCACCGCACCGACCTGCCCTCGACCCTGGCGCTCGCGGTCGTCGGCGAGGACGGCCGCGCCGACCACGACTACTGGACCAACGGCACCGCCGACTTCGCCTGGGAGGGCAGGGCCCTGCCCAAGCCCGACCCGGCCCGCGTCGACCTGGTCCACTTCGGTTCCCTCGCGGCCTACCTCGACCCTTCGGCCCGCGCGATCGAGCACTGGGTGAACCGCGCCCGCCGCGCCGTCCCGGTCTCCTTCGACCCCAACATCCGCCTCAGCGCCATGGGCGAGGCCGCGAAGGTCCGCGAACGCACCGAGCGCCTCATCGGCCTCGCGACCCTCGTGCGGGTCTCCGAGCGCGACCTGGCCCGGATCTACCCCGGCAGGGCGGTCGACGCGATCGCCCGCGAATGGCTCGGCGCCGGGCCCGAGCTGGTGGTCGTGACGCTCGGCGACGCCGGTTCGGTGGCCTTCCACCGCAACCACGTCACCGAGGCGGCCGCCCCGCAGGTCGACGTGGTCGACCGCATCGGCGCGGGCGACGCCTACACCTCCGGGCTCATCGGCTGGCTCACGTCCGCCGGCTGGATGCGCCTGGACCGCCTCGCGGCCTGGGGCAACCCGACCGTGGTCGGCGCGGCCCTGCGCTACGCGAGCCAGATCGCGGCCCAGGCGTGCACGGTCCCCGGCGCGCCCTGACGCGGTCGTTCACTCGCCCGTAACTCGGACAAGGACGGCATAGGATCATGTGGTGCCTGCTCCCGAATTGCGGATCTGCCTCGACGAGAGCGATCTCGACGCGGCGCTCCGGCTCGACGCCAAGCGCGGCCTGACCTCGCACCCCAAGCACCTGCCCATGCGCCTGCACTACGACGGCCGCGGTTCGGCCATGTTCGGCGAGCTCACCCGCCAGCCCGAGTACTACCAGACCCGCAGCGAGCGCGCGATCCTCCGCGACAACGCCGCCTCGATCGCCGGCGCGCTCGGAGAGGCGCCGATCTCGGTGATCGAGCTGGGCGCGGGACGGGCCGAGAAGATCCGCCCGATCCTGGACGCGATCGCCGAGCAGGGCCGCCTGGACGCGTTCTGGCCCTTCGACGTCGCCGAGGGCGAGGTCCGGGACGTGCTGCTCGAACTCGCCACGGCCTACCCGGACGCCTACCTCGGCGGCATCGTCGGCGACTTCACCCGCCACCTCCAGCACCTGCCCGACCACCACGACACCCGCCTGGTCGCGTTCCTCGGCGGGACGTTCGGGAACTTCACCGGGATGGAGCGCAGCCAGTTCCTGCGCGATCTGCGGGAGGCGCTGCGGCCGGGCGACTGGTTCCTCCTCGGCGCCGACCTCGTCAAGGACCCCGAGGTCATCCTGGCCGCCTACAACGACGCCGCCGGGGTGACCGCCGAGTTCAACCGGAACGTCCTCTACGTCCTCAACCACCGCCTCGACGCCGACTTCCAGCCGGACAACTTCGAGCACATCGCCTTGTGGGACAACGACACCGCGACGATCGACATGCGGCTGCGCGCGATGAAGCCGATGGCGGTGGACCTGTCGGCGCTGTCGCTGGACGTCAGTTTCAGCGTCGGGGAGGAGATCCACACGGGCATCTCCACCAAGTTCCACCGCGGCGAGCTGGAGAACCAGCTCCAGGCGACCGGGTTCGAGCCGGCGGCGTGCTGGACCGACGAGCGCGGTTACATGGGCGTGTTCCTCGCGCGGGCGCTGTGAGCGCGCGATCGCGCGTGCCCGCGCCGGGCGCCCACTAAGGTGGGCGTCATGGGAGAGATCGTGCTCATCCGCCACGGCGAGACCACCTGGTCGGCTTCGGGGCAGCACACTTCGGTCACGGATCTGGAACTCACCGAGAACGGTGTGTCCCAGGCGAAGGCGCTGGCGCCGTTGCTCGCGGGACGCGAGTTCGCGGCGGTGTGGTCGAGTCCGCGCAAGCGGGCGCTGGTGACCGCCGACCTGGCCGGACTGGAGGTCACCGCGGTGATCCCGGATCTGGCCGAGTGGGCGTACGGCGACTATGAGGGCCTGACGACCGAGGAGATCCAGGCCGACGCGCCGGGGTGGTCCCTGTGGACCGACGGGGGCCGGGGCGAGGGCGGCGAGACGGCCGAGGAGGTCGCGGCGCGGCTCGACCGGGCGCTGGTCGAGGCCGAGCCGCTCCTGGACCGCGGGGACGTGGCGTTCGTGGCGCACGGCCACAGCCTGCGGGTGGCGGCGGCGAGGTGGCTGGGCCGCCCGGCGAGGGACGGCCGCGAGTTCAAGATCGACACCGCGTCGATCGCGGCCCTGGGCTACGAGCACGGAGGCCACGCGATCACCTTGTGGAACCTGACGCCGACGACCGCGAACCCGCCCGCGGCGACCGACTGACGACCGATGCGTCCGCCTGGCGCGCAGCGCTTCGCGGATGCCATCCCTAACCCCCACCCACCCGGGGAAAGGTAGTCCCAGCTTCCCGCGGGGGTGCGACAAGAACCGCGCCCGAGCACCCTCGTGTCGCCCGCTCGCGTGACCGCACGCGTCGACAACACACGTTCGCGCGCCGCGGCGCGGGCCCGGGCCGACTACCCTGTGTAGAACCCCGAAGGAGGCCACATGGACCCGATGCTGCTCTCGATCGCCACCGCCGCCGCCGGAACGCTCGCCGGGGAGGCCGCCAAGGGCGTCGTGGCCGCCGGCCGGTTCGTCAAGGAGCGCTTCAGCGGCGACGCGGGGCAGGAGCTCGTCCTCCTCCGCGCCGAGACCGGCAAGGTCCCGGCCGAGACCCTCGCGGCCGCCATCGAGCGGGCGTGCGCCGACGACCCCGAGTTCCGCCGCGAGTTGAGCGAACTCGCCGGCAGGCCGATCCAGGTCACCGACCAGGCCGGGCAGCAGGTCAAGTTCCAGAACAACTACTACGGCGCCGGCCCGACCAACGTCGTCCAGGCCGAGACGATCAACAACCTGCACCTCGACTGAGCGGCCCCGGCGAGGCGCGGGCTCTGGTACGCTCCGTCACCCATGAGCCCTCCCCTCCTGTTGATCCGGTCGCTGCTCGTCCGCGTTCCGCCGCGCGCGTGGCTGTGGGCGTTCCTCGCGGCCATCGCCGGCGACCTCGCCGCCATCGCCGCCGGATTCGACGAGGCCCGGTGGGTCACCAAGCCCGCGTTGACGCTCCTGCTCCTGGGCTATCTGATCGTCTCGGTCTCCCCCGGCCGCCGCCTGCCGCGCCTGCTCGGCGCGGGCCTCGTGCTCGCCTGCGCGGCCGACATCGCGCTGCTCGTGGAGGGCACGCCCGCGTTCCTGACGGGCATGGCGCTGTTCGGGCTCATGCAGATCGCCTACATCGCGGTCTTCGCGAAGCTCGGCGCGCTCGAAACGCTGCGGCGGCGCTGGGTGGTCCCGGCCTGCTACCTGGCGTTCTGGTTGGGCGCCAACGTGGTCCTGTGGCCGCGGCTGGAGGGGCTCGCGATCCCGGTCGCGGTGTACAGCCTCCTGCTGGTGTCGATGGGCGCGGCGGCGAGCGGCCTCGGCCTCGTGTCCGGGCTGGGCGGACTGCTGTTCGTGGTCTCGGACCTGGTCCTCGGCATGGGCGTGGCCGGCTTCGACCTCCCGGGCGAGGGCTTCGCGGTGATGAGCACGTACGCGGCGGCGCAGCTCCTCCTGGTCGTCGGCGCCGTCGCGAGACTCCAGGCGGCGCCCGTGGCGACTAGGGTCGAAGCATGAAACGAGTCCTCTGGCTGCTCGCCTTCGTCGTCGGCGGCTACTTCATCGTGCGCGCCCTGATCGAGCCGTTCGTGATCGACTTCTCCGACCCGTCGAGCTACGAGGCCGACTGGGGCGGACCGAGCCTCTTCGGCGTCCTGCTCGTCCACATAGGACCAGGGGTGATCGCCGCGGCCCTCCTCGTCTGGATGGTCAGGAGAAGCGACCGCAAGCCCGGCGCGGCGCCGGAGGAATAGGCCGGGGCGGCCGCCGCCGACCGCCCCGCACACCTGTCAGGCCGGGTCGATCCTGGTCAGGCGCTGTGTCGCACGGGTGAGGACCACGTAGGCGACCCCCGGGCCGTGGGCCTCGGCCACCGCTTCGAGGTCCACCGCGATCACCGCATCCCACTCGAGGCCCTTGGACTCCAAGGGCCCCACCAGGGTCACGCGGTCGTCGTGCACCAGACCGGCCAGCTCGCCGTGGCGGCTGTACGGCGCGATGATGCCCACGGTGCCCTCGACCGCTTCCAGGGCTTCGGCGACGGCGCCCGCGAGTTCGGGCAGCAGCGCGTCGGCGTCGACCTTCTTCTCGCGCACGGGCACCTCGGTCTCGCGCACCGCCTCGGGCAGGTCGATGTCGCGCAGGCGCGGCTTCGCCCAGGCGGCCGCGTACTCGAAGACCTCTTTGGAGTTGCGGTAGTTCTTGGTCAGGTGGAACTCGTGCACGCGCCCGCGCGGGACGGCGCTGCGCCGGGCGTCGGCGCTCTCCCTCGGGCGGGGCCAGCTCGACTGCGCCTCGTCGCCGACGACGGTCCACCCGGCGGCGCGTCCGCGCCGCCCGAGCATCCGCCACTGCATCGGCGAGAGGTCCTGCGCCTCGTCGACGATGACGTGGGCGTAGTCCTCGTAGAACGCGTCGCGGGCCTGGCGTTCGGGCCGGTCGTAGTAGCGGTCCTGGGTCGTGGAGACCTCTTGGATGCCGTCCCACGTGCGGATGCGGTCGCGGCCGCGCGACTGGGGCTTGACGCCCAGGAGGATGCGCAGCTCGTCGAGGAGCGCCACGTCCGGGATGGAGAAGTCGCTCTCCTGGAGGGACGCGGCCACCGATTCGACCATGTGGCGCTTCAGGTGCCCTTCGGCGGCCGACCCGAGGCGGCGCTCGTCGCCGCCCCAGCCGAGGACTTCGGCCGGGTCGAGGTCGGGCCACCAGTGGTCGAGGAAGGTCAGGAACTCGCCGCGAGAGCCGACGTCGCGGGAGAACTTGGCCGGCTCGGCCTCGGGGACGACCGGTTTGATCTTGCGCCACAAGGCGATCAGGAGGGCGCGTCCGGCCTCGGTCTTGGCGAGGTTGGGGCGCGGCTCCTTCTCGAAGACGCGGGCGCGCACGGCGCCGAGTTCGGCGGTGTCCAGTTTGAACACGTCGCCGCGGTAGACGATGCGCAGTTCCGCGGGCGCGCTCGGCGGGGTCTGGCGCACGAGGCGGCGCAGGATCGGCAGCATGATGGTGCCGCCCTTGACGGCGGCGACCTCGGGCCGGTCCTGGCGGGTGGCCTCGACGCCGGCGTACAGCTCGCCGAGCGAGAACAGCGCGGCGGTCTCCTCGCCGAGGCTGGGGAGGACCCGGCCGATGTACTTCATGAAGACCGCGGACGGGCCGACGACGAGGATGCCGGCGGCTTCGTAGCGGCTGCGGTCCTGGTAGAGCAGGTAGGCGGCGCGGTGGAGGGCGACGACGGTCTTGCCGGTGCCGGGCCCGCCGGTGATGATGGTGGCCCCGCGCCCGGGGGCGCGGATGGCGGCGTCCTGCTCGGCCTGGATGGTGGCGACGATGTCGCGCATCCGGCCGGTCCGCTTGCGGCCCAAGGCGGCCATGAGCGCGCCGTCGCCGATCACGGGCAGCCGTTCGGCGGCGTCCTCGTTCAGGAGGTCGTCGCTGATCTCCTCGACGCTGCGGTCGAAGGAGCGGATGACGCGGCGCCTCGCCACCTCCTGGCGGTCGACGGCGGTGGCGCGGTAGAAGGGCGCGGCCGCGGGGGCGCGCCAGTCGACCAGGAGGGTCCGGTAGACGTCGTCGCGGACGCCGAGGCGACCGACGTGGCGGACGCTGCCGTTGTCGAAGTCGAGGCGCCCGAAGACGAGGCCCTCGTGCTGGGAGTCGAGGTCGGCGATGCGCCGGGCGGCGCGGTAGACGAAGACGTCCCGCTCGTACTGAGCGCCGGGGACGGTGGCGGCGAGGTGGGCGTAACCGGAGTCGCGGTTGCCTTCGGCTTCACCCCGGAGGACGTCGACGCGGTCGTAGACGCGGTCGACGAACCCCTGCTCGATCGCGATCTCCTGCTCGGGGGTGTTGGCGGGGTCGGGTTCGGGCACGGCGTGGGTCGTGTCGTCGACGTCCTGCGGGTCTCGGTCGTCGGCGGGGCCTGGTTCCTGGGACACTGCGCTCCTCGCTCGAATTCGGGAACGCACCAGCTTAGCGCGTCGGGGTGACGGCCGTTCGGCGATCGAGGCCCGGGAGTTAGCTGCGACCCTTTGGACGGGGGCGCCCGGGCGCCGGGCCGGACCCCGGCAGTGGTCTAGTCGCGGCCGGGCCGCACCCGGTACATCCACGCGTAGTCGTCGTCGATCTCGGTGAAGTCGAACTGGCCGTAGAGCCCTTGGGCGTCGCTGGTGGCGAGCATGACGCGCCTGAGGTTCATCTTCTCGGTCTCCTCGACGAGGTGGCGCATGAGGAGCTTGCCGACGCCCTTGCCGCGGGCGGAGCGGTCCACGTAGACGTCGCTGAGCCACGCGAAGTAGGTCTGGTCGGTGACCAGGCGCGCGAACGCGAGCTGGCGGCCGGTCCCGTCGTAGAGGCCGTACGGGAGGGAGTGCTCGATGGCCCGGTCCATGTCCTCGCGGCTGCGTCCGGTCGCCCAGTACGTGTCGGTCGAGATGGCCTCGTGGATCCAGTCGCGGTCGAGGCGGTCGGGATCGGACGAGATGGTGTAGTCCTCGCTGCCCATGCGGTACCTCCGTGCGTGCTCAGGCGTTCGCCCCGAGCGTGCTACGGGTTCGCTTGCGCCGCAAGTAGATTTCCATGAACACGAGGTTGAGCACGATCGAGGACACGACCGCCGAAGTGTAGGCGACGCCGAACAGCGCGTCGAAGTCCCCGCCGTAGTACCCCTCGAGCAGCGGGAGCTGGGCGGCGATGAACAACCCCAGGTAGACGCGCAGGTTCACGGCCGCGAACGTCGCGGCGAAGTTGCGCAGCATCCAGCGCTCGTGCCCGGCGAAGTCGCGGGCGCGCACGGCCCGGTAGGCGCGCAGCGCCGAGTAGAACCAGAAGACGTCCAGGAGCACGAACGTGACCAGCGCGATCGGCCCCGCCGTGGTGAGCACGGCGACCACGATCCCCGAGAGGCTGCCGGGGAGGACGCCGGCGAGGAGGTAGATCCGGCCGATGGTCCGGTGGACCTTCGGGTGGTCGCGGCGGATCGAGCCGAAGAACTGGAACGGCCCGACCAGGAGCGCGATGCCGGCGGTGGCGGCGTGGACGACCAGGAACGGCAGGTGGATCGGCACGTCCTCGCGGATGCCGACGCGCGAGTCGACGTCGGGGACGAGGTAGGCGGGCACGGCGTAGAGGACGATCGCGACGCTGAGGACCGCCACGACGACGACCGCGGTGCGGCCGCGCCTCCTCGGGGGTCGGGTGGGCGTGTCGAGGGTGGCGGCCATGAGAGGGTGCTCCTTGATGTGAGTAACACTATCGATAGTGAAGCTATCATTAATGTCGAGCGGCGGTCAACCGCGGTTCGGGTAAGAAGGAGCCATGCGAATTGGAGAGCTGAGCGCGAGGACGGGGGTCCCCGCGGCCACGATCAAGTACTACGTGCGCGAGGGACTGCTCTCCGGCGGCGAGCGCCGCAGCCACAACCAGGTCGAATACGGCGAGGAGCACGTCCGGCGCCTGCGGTTGGTGCGCGCGATGGTCGAGGTCGGGTCGGTGCCGATCGCGAAGGTGCGCGAGGTGCTGGCCGAGATCGAGGACCCAGGGCGCGACCTCGACAGCACCCTCGGGGTGGCGAGCCGGGCGCTGTCGCAGCACCGCGTGCCGGCGGCGGAGCCCGCGGCCGAGGACCTGGAGACGGCGCGCGGCATCGTGCGCCGCCAGGGCTGGGCGTCCGTCGACCCCGACCACGGCTACATCTGGACGCTCGCGGACGCGATCGGCCGGCTGCGCGAGTTCGGGCTGATCGACATGGTCGATCTGACCGGCGAGTACGCGCGCGCGGCCGAAATCGTGGCCGATTTCGACGTCCGTCTGCTCGGCACCCGCGAGGAGCGCGACGAGATTCTCGAGGCGATGGTCATCGGCACGGTCCTGGGCGACGCGATCTTCGAGGCGCTGCGGCGCATCGCCCAGGTCGAGATCTCGGGAAGGATCTTCCAACGCGGGGAACGGCATGGAGATCCCCAGGAGGATAGATAGTCCCCAATGGAATGATCCTGTGACCGCCGGGCGCGACGGTCCGTCCACTTTCATGCTCAAATAGCAATGTCTGCATTTGTCGGGTTTTTGACTTCGCAAGTCGAATGGGTAGTTCTACGCTGATTCCAACGCACCTGATGGCGCGGCGACAAAGACGAAGCCTGCTCGACAAGAGACTTTGTCGCCATCACCAGGAGGCCGTCCGGCAACGTGGGGTAGCCGAGACGGCCGGCGGCGGGGCTCCACTCACCTGGCCTGGAGCCCCGCCGCACTTCTTTCCGGCGGGGCTGCGGGCCAGGTGAGCAAGAGCATGGCCCTCGGCCTGGAGACCTGTGCGCAGCACAGGCGCGGAGCACCCGCCGCACTTCTTTCCGGCGGGGCGCCCGCGCTAAGGCCGGTGGAGCCATTCCAGCAGGTCGAGGGGCGCGAGGCCCTCGACGCGCCGCCGGTACGCGGCCAGCTCCTCCCCGGTCAGCAAGTCGCGGGCCGAACCCGAGGTGCCGCTTCTGAAGAACGCGTCGCGGCTGCGCATGATCCCGGCCGGGTCCGGCGCGACCCGCTCCGCGTTCGACTTCATCTCGGTGAACGTCGCCGCCCGCACCAGCGCGGGCCAGCGCTCCTCCCCCACCTCGATCTCCAGCCAGGCCGCGATCCGGCGCATCTCGCCGTCGAGGTCGGCGGCGAGGTCGGCGTAGTGGACGAGCAGCACGTTCGGCTCCTCGCGCCGCGACCATGCGTCGGAGAGGTGCCACATGACGCCTTGCAGCGAGTCGAGCCATTCGCGCGGGTCGGCCTCCTCTGTGGTCCATTCGGCGAGCCATCGGCGCAGGGTCGGCTTCGGCTTCGGGGCCTCGCCGTCGGCCGTTGCGGGTTCGGGGGCGCCGGTCAGTTCCCTGATGCGGGCGCGGTCGAGGTTGAGGTTCTGGTGGTAGAGGGAGACGGCGGCGTCGAGGGGGTGGCGGGCGACGACGATGTACCGCGTGTCGGGGCGGATGGGGACGCCGTCGAGGGGCGTGTGGGTCTTGACGAAGCGGCGGTGTGTCTGGGCCTGGAGCCGCGCGAGCACGACGTCCTGGGGGACGACGAGCCAGTCGAGCCAGGGCGAGATCTCGGACAGCGGTGCGGGCAGGTCGGGGGTCTGGAGTACGAGCAGGGCGCAGATCATCTGCGTCCAGGTGGTGCCGTGCTTGGAGCGGGTGCTGATGACGATGTCCCCTGGGCGGGAGGGGAAGTCGAGCCAGCGGCTCGAGTCCTCGTCCGGGGAGGTGTAACGGTGCGGCGTCTGGGGCATTCGTGCAGCTTAGGAAGTGCTTCGCGG
This sequence comes from Glycomyces harbinensis, assembly GCF_900101745.1. Taxonomy (GTDB): domain Bacteria; phylum Actinomycetota; class Actinomycetes; order Mycobacteriales; family Micromonosporaceae; genus Glycomyces; species Glycomyces harbinensis. The sequence continues at coordinate 74,462 of NZ_FNAD01000019.1, forward strand.
CGCCGCAAGCGGTTTGGGGTCGCGGGACGCGCGCCTCTGGTGCCGGGTCTTCGCACTCCCTACGATGGAGTCCACCGCCGTCTACTTCCAGGAGTGCGATTCTCGTGGCCCTCAACTCGACCATGGTCCCGCTCGGTTCGCCCGCGCCGGACTTCTCGCTGCCGGACCTCGACGGCGGCCTGCGGTCGCTGTCCGATTTCGACTCCCACGCGCTGCTGGTGGCGTTCACCTGCAACCACTGCCCTTACGTGCGGCACATCGAGCAGACGTTCGGCGCGTTCACGTCCGGCCAGACGGATCTGGACGTGGTGGCGATCTGCCCGAACGACGCGGCGAGCCACCCCGAGGACGGGCCGGCGGGCCTGGCCGAGCAGGCGGCCCGCGCGAACTGGACGTTCCCGTACCTGACGGACGAGTCGCAGGAGGTCGCGCGGGCCTACGGCGCGGCCTGCACGCCGGACTTCTTCCTCTACGGGCCCGATCGCAAGCTGGCCTACCGGGGCGCGTTCGACGGTTCGACTCCGGGCAACGGCGTGCCCGTCACCGGGGAGTACCTGGCGTCCGCGATCGAGCTGGTCCGCAGGGGCGAGCCGGTTCCGGTGCCGCACTACCCGTCGACGGGCTGCAGCATCAAGTGGCGCGAGGCGTGAGGCTCAGACGAGGGCGCCGTCTCGGGCGACGATCTGACCGTTCTTGACCACGAGGGTGCGCTTGTGGTGTTCCAGGACTGCCTCGGACGGGTTGCGTCCGGGGACGGCGACGAGGTCGGCGGTGTCGCCGACGGCGAGGCCGTAGCCGTCGATCTTGAGGAGCCTGGCGCCGCCGAACGTGGCGGCTTCGAGGGCGAGTTCGATGTCGGCGTCGCGGCTGAATCCGGCGTTGCGGGCGAACCACTGGGTGCGCTGGAGCATGTCGCCGGTGCCGTAGGGGCTCCACAGGTCGCGGACGCCGTCGTTGCCGATGCCCATGGTCACGCCGGCGGCGTCGAGTTCGCGCAGGGGCAGGATCTTCTTGGGGGCCACGGAGGTCAGGCCGATCCGCAGTTCGGCGAGGTCCGCGATGAGGCGGGCGCGGGTGGCGTCGTCGGCGTCGCAGAGGGCGAAGGCGTGGCTGATGGTGACCTTGCCGGCGTAGCCGAGCGCCCTGGTGCGCTCGATGATGAGGTCGAACTCGTGGATGCCGAGGTCGCCGCCGTCGTGGAGGTGGATGTCGATCTCGGCGCCGTACTGGGCGGCGAGGGCGAAGACGAGGTCGAGGTGGTTCTCGGCGTCGAGGTCGAAGCCGGCGGGGTCGATGCCGCCGACGGTCTTGACGCCGGCTTTCAGGGCTTCTTCCAGCAGATCGGCCGTGCCGGGGCTGACGAGGACGCCGGTCTGGGGGAAGGCGACGAGTTCGACGTCGATGCGCCCGTCGAGGCGTTCGGCGGCTTCGCGGACGGCCTCGACGGCGCCGATGCCGATGCCCGGGTCGATGTCGACGTGCGAGCGGGCGTGGGTGGTGCCGGAGACGACCATGTTGGTGAGCAGCGCGGTGATGTAGTCGGGGTTGGGGACGCCGAATTCGGCGCGGCGGTCGCGGCCGTAGGCGATGGCGGCGGCCAGACCGGGGCCGGCGGTGCGCGGGACCCAGGGGCCGCCCCAGAGGGTCTTGTCGACGTGGGCGTGGGAGTCGACCAGGCCGGGGATGACGACGGCGCCGCCGAGGTCTTCGACGCGGGCGCCCTCGCCGGAGAGCGCGTCGCCGACGGCGGCGATCCGGCCGCCCTCGATGCGCAGGTCGGCGCGTCCCTGGCGGCCCCAGAGCCGGGCGTCGCGCAGCAGCAGGTCGGTCATGTGCAGTTCCTCTCGCCTCAGGTTCCCGCAGTTAACGGTATACCACTATTCTCGACGGTATACCTTTGACGACAGTCCGGCCACCCGCCGGTTCCGTAGGAGAGACAGGTCATGACCCGAGCCGAACAGGTCTACCAGGCCCTGCGCGAGCGCATCGTCACCGCCGGGCTGCGCCCGGGCGCGCGGCTGATCGAACGCGACCTCGCCGCCGAGTTCGACGTCTCGCGCATCCCCCTGCGCGAGGCCCTCCAGCGCCTGGCGACCGACGGCCTGGTCACCACCGTCCCCGGCCAGGGCAGCATCGTCACCGTGCCGACCCCCAAGGACATCGAGGACCTCTTCGACGTCCGCGCCGGCCTCGAACCGCTCGCCGCTCGCCTCGCCGCCGAGCACGCCGACCCCGAGGCGCTGCGGCGCCTGCGCGACTGCGTCCGCCCGCGCGAGGGCGACGAGGCCCGCACCGAGGCGAACGCGGCCTTCCACCGCGAACTCGTCGCCGCCGCCCGCAACCCGCTCCTCGGACAGATCATGGGGCCCTTGGAGGCCCGCATGCGCTGGCTGTTCCACCTCACCGTCGAACGCGACCCCGAGAGCCAGCGCGCCGAGCACGCCGAGCTCCTCGAAGCGCTCGAAGCGGCCGACCCCGACCGGGCGGCCGCGATCTCCTTGACGCACTTGGAGGACGGGCGCGGCCCGACCTTGGAAGCGGCGCGGCGATGGCAGCTGGAGGCGGTCGACGCGCGCGAGGCGACCCGGACCCGCCGCAGGCGAGTCAACGTCGCATGACCGCCGTCGCATGACCGCGATCAGCTCCCCACGACGGCCGCTGACGGCCGCGACCTGTCGCACCCGCGAAGCACGCTTGAAAACGGGGGGCGCTCTACAAGCGAGTGAATGTCGCGTTATCGCCACAGGGTCCGGATTGTCGTACCCCTGAGGCACGCTTGAAACCGGGGGGCCTCCGCCCCGAGCCGGTTCACTCCTGCCCGGAAACCGGGCCTCCTGAAAACCGGAACTCCGGGAAGCCGGGACTCCCCCAAACCGGGCCGCCTACTTCCACAGGTCGTGGAGCGCGATCTCCAGTTCGCCGAGCATGTTGCGCAGCAGCGGCATCGACAGTCCGATGACCGTGCCGGGGTCGCCCTCGATGCGGTCGATGAACGCCGACCCGTAGCCGTCGAGCGTGAACGAGCCGGCCACGTGCAGCGGCTCGCCCGTCGCCACATAGGCGGCGATCTCCTCGTCGGAGACCTCCGCGAAGTGGACCACGGTGCCCGAAGCGCGCACGATCTGGCGGTCGGCGGTCGTGTCGATGAGGCAGTGCCCGGTGTAGAGCATCCCGGAGTTGCCGCGCATCCGCTTCCAGCGCGAGGTCGCCTCCTCAGGGCCCTCGGGCTTGCCGAGGATCTCGCGGCCGAAGTGCAGCACCGAGTCGCAGCCGAGCACGAGCGAGTCCGGGCCGACCAGGTCGAGCACGGCCTGCGCCTTCAATTCGGCGAGCGTCGACGCCAGCTCGGCCGGGTCCTCGCCCATGACGCGGCTCTCGTCCACGCCCGAGACGATCACCAGCGGCTCGATCCCAGCGGCCCTCAGCAGCTCGCGCCGCGCAGGCGACTGCGAAGCCAGTACGAAAGGCCTGCTCAACGGTCGAGACCCTTGCGCGCCGGAACGGAGGTCTCGCGCCAGGAGCGGCGCACCCGCAGCTTCAATCCGGGGTTGGACCAGGAGGCCCGGCGGCTCGGGGCCTCGGACTCCTCTTCGGGGCGCGGCAGGGCCGTGATCAGCCCGACGAGCGCCGCGAGCTCCTCGTCCGTGGGGTTCCCGCGGAGGACCTTCAGCTCCAGACCCATCGTGCTGCTCCTGCCCGTGCCTCGGCGGCGCCGTCGCCCGGCGCCGCTGCAATCGTCAATGTCCCGGTCGTCGACGTTTCAGTCGTCGATGTCGAACTCGCGGTGCACCCGCTCCCAGAACCCGTCGCGGACCCAGATCCGCGCTTCGGGGTGGTCGCGTAGAGAGTATCCGAGTTCCTTCTCGGCTTCCACCAGGAGCTCCTTGTCGATGACCGTCGGCAGCTGCGGCCCCGGCAGCAGGTCCGCTATGTTGTCGGCGCCCCGGGTCAAGAGCCACTTGTGGCCCACGTACTCCCCGATCTGGCGCACCGTCTCGGGGTCGAGCTTCTCACCGGTCTGGGTGGTGCGGACGAACTTCGGCCGAGCGGACTCGGCCTGGGCCAGCGCCTCGGCGGCGTTCATGGTCACGGCCACGGACTGGCGCTGGCCGAAGACCGCGGCCGGGCTCGGCACCCGCACCTCGGGCTGCGCCATCGGGGCCCCGACCATGCCGAGGGTGGCCGCGGCGGCGGTGCCGCTCTTGGTGAAGTAGGCGCGCAGGTCCTCGGACTCGATGGTCTGGACGGTGTCCGACTCCCATACGAGCCGTTCGGCCTGGTTGGTGCCGTACGGGGGTTCGACGCCCCAGAGGTGGACGCGCACGCCGTAGGCCTGGGCGACCTCGACGGCGGGGACCATGTCCTCGTCGCCGGCGAGGAGGATCGCCTCGTGGATGGCGCGGTGGCGGGCGAGCAGTTCCAAGTCGGAGCGGATCTGGGCGTCGACGCCCTTCTGCTGTCCGCGCGAGTTGAGGTTGCCGAGGCGGACCTTCACGTATTCCATGTTGGCGATGACGCGCTGGTCGACGGTGGGCACCCGGTCGCGGGCGGCGTCGAACCAGTACAGGCGGAGCAGTTCACCGTCGGAGAGGGTGTGCGCGGCCCGTTCGATGAGCGATTTGATGAGCTTCTCGGCGTCGACCCGGTAGTCGCGCCTGGAGGTGGCGTCGAGCAGGAGTTCGGCGGCGGCCGCGTAGAGGTAGCCGACGTCGATCAATATGGCGTACCGCCGGGACGGCAGCCCGGGCAGCATCCCTCCGATTGGTGTCATGGCCCACTCCCAACATCCGGCGGGACAATTCGTCCCGCTTCCCCCAGCTGTATAAGACGGTACCCGGATCGGACTCTTGGGATGGGAGTGGTGCGCACCGCCCCGCGTGGCAAAGCGGTTTCGCCCGGTAGTGCGGACCGGACGCGTGTCAGGCTCACCGGATCGGGTGAGGAGACGTGAGGAGGGCGGCGGCCGCGCTCGCGTTGCGGCCCGGCGGGGGCGCCGCGAGCGGCGCCGCCGCCCTCCCTGTCGTCTTCAGAGCGGGATGTTCCCGTGCTTCTTGGCGGGGAGCTCGTCGCGCTTGGAGGCGTTCATGCGCAGGCCGCGCACGAGCATCGCCCGGGTCTCGCGCGGCTGGATGACCGCGTCGATGTAGCCGAGTTCGGCGGCGACGTACGGGTTGTTGAGCTTCTGCTCGTACTCGGACATGAGTTCGGCGCGCTTGGCCTGCTCGTCGTCGGCCTTGGCGAGGTCGCGGCGGTAGAGGATGTTGACGGCGCCCTGCGAGCCCATGACCGCGATCTCGGCGGTCGGCCAGGCCAGGTTGAGGTCGGCGCCGACGCCCTTGGAGCCCATGACGCAGTACGCGCCGCCGTAGTCCTTGCGGGTCACGACGGTGAGCTTGGGGACGGTGGCCTCGGCGTACGCGTAGATGAGCTTCGCGCCGCGGCGGATGATCCCGTCGTGCTCCTGCGAGGTGCCCGGGAGGAATCCGGGGACGTCGACAAAGGAGATGATCGGGATGTTGAAGGCGTCGCAGAAGCGGATGAACCGCGCGGCCTTCTCCGAGGCGTCGATGTCGAGGCACCCGGCGAAGTGCATGGGCTGGTTGGCGACCACGCCGACGGGCTTGCCGTCGAGGCGCCCGAAGCCGGTGATGATGTTCTTCGCGAACAGCGGCTGGGTCTCCAGGAACTCGCCGTCGTCCAGCACCGACTCCAGCACCTTGTGCATGTCGTAGGGCTGGTTGGCCGAGTCGGGGATGACCGTGTCGAGTTCGAGGTCGGTGGCGGTGAGGTCGAGCTCGAAGTCCTTGGACTCGTACGCGGGCGGCTCGTCGAGGTTGTTCGAGGGCAGATACGAGAGCAGGTGCTTGACGTATTCGAGCGCGTCGTCCTCGTCCGAGGCGAGGTAGTGGGCGTTGCCTGCGACCGCGTTGTGGGTGCGGGCCCCGCCCAGCTCCTCCATGCCGACGTCTTCGCCGGTCACCGCGCGGACGACGTCCGGGCCGGTGATGAACATGTGGCTGGTCTGGTCGACCATGACCGTGAAGTCGGTGATCGCGGGCGAGTAGACCGCGCCGCCCGCGCACGGGCCCATGATGAGCGAGATCTGGGGGATGACGCCGGAGGCGCGCACGTTGCGGAAGAAGATCTCGGAGTAGCCGCCGAGGGAGGCCACGCCCTCCTGGATGCGGGCGCCGCCGGAGTCGGAGATGCCGATGATCGGGCGGCCGGTGCGCAGCGCGAGGTCTTGGATCTTGGTGATCTTCTCGCCCGAGACCTGCCCGAGGGAGCCGCCCAGGACGGTGAAGTCCTGCGCGAACACGCAGACCTCGCGGCCTTCGATGGTGCCGTAGCCGGTGACGACGCCGTCGCCGTAGGGCCGGTTGGCCTCCATGCCGAAGCTGGTCGAGTGGTGCTTGCGCAGGGAGTCCAGCTCGACGAACGACCCCTCGTCGAGCAGCTGCTCGAGGCGCTCGCGGGCGGTCCGCTTGCCCTTCTCGTGCTGCTTCTCGATCGCCAGGGGGTTCCCCGTTGCCGCTTCCGAGAGGCGCTCTGCCAGGTCGGCGAGCCGCCCGGCGGTCGTGTGGAAATCGATGTCGGTCACGACTCGGATCGTATCGGCCTTCCCTGTGGCTACGCTATGTGCGTGAGCACACCGACGAGAAAGCCACTGGACCGGCAGGCGCTCTGGTCGCTGTTGTCGGAGAAGTCCGACTTCTGGACCGGGGTTGAAGTGGTTCCGGTCACAGGATCGACGAATGCGGATCTGGCCGCCGCCGCGAAGGAGGGGGCCGGGGAGGGCCGCGTCCTCATCGCCGAGGAGCAGTCGGCCGGGCGCGGGCGCCTGGACCGGCAGTGGACGAGCCCGGCGGGCGCGGGGTTGACCATGTCGTTCCTGCTGCGCCCCACGCTGCCGCGCGAGCAGTGGGGGACGCTGAGCATCGTGACCGCCGTGGCCCTGCGGGAGACGCTCGCGGCGGTCTGCGGGGTGGACGCGAAGCTCAAGTGGCCCAACGACGTCCTCGTCGAGGGCCGGAAGGTCTGCGGGATCCTCGCGCAGGTCGAGGGCGGGGCCGTGATCGTCGGCGCGGGCCTCAACGTCTCGCTGACGGACGAGGAGCTGCCGGTGCCCACGGGGACGTCGCTGCTCATCGCCGGGGCGACCGAGCTCGACCGCGCAACGATCGCCGCCGACTTCCTGGCGCGCGTCGGGGCCCTGTACGCGGCCTGGAACGAGCGCGGCCCTGCCGCGGTGATCGAGTCGTGGCGCCGGAACTCCGACACGTTGGGGCGACTGGTCGCGGTATCGTTCCCGAACGGCCGCAAGCTTTCCGGGCGTGCGGTCGGCATCGACGCCGAAGGCTGCCTGCAGATCGCCGCCGACGGCGGCGAGGGCGCGGTGGAGACGGTCGCCGCGGGCGACATCGTCCACTTGCGGCCGCAGGACTGAACCGGTGCGGCACAGGGCTTCCGAACGAGGGGCTTCCACGACGGAGGAGCAGCGTTTTGGCCGATCAGGCGCGTGACAACGAGGACCCCGAGACCCGGCCGGCCCGGCAGCCGCCGGGCCCGACGGGCCTCGACGCCGAGGGCGAGGGCCTCTACCGCCTCCTGCTGTCCAAAGCGGACGCCTCGGTGTCGCAGCTGGCCGCCGAGTCCGGGCTCCCCTCCGCCCGCGTCCGCAGCCTCCTCATGCGCCTGGTCGACTACGGCTTCGCCACGATGATCGCGGACTCGCGCTTCCGCGCGGTCGGCCCCGACACGGTCCTGGGCGGGCGCATCGCCTCACAGCTCGGCGAGGTCCTGGGCGAATACGAGGCGCTGCGCGAACTCCTCGAGATCCACCGGGCCGGGCCGGGCGCGAACGGCGGCGACCAGGGCAGCTGGGAGGTCGTGACCGGCGCGGTCGCGATCCGCTCGCGCCTGCGCCAGCTCAAGGCGGGCGCCGAACGGCACCTGCGCACGTTCGTCAGGCCGCCGATGGTGCTCCCGGTGCCCGAGGAGGAACTGCACCTGGGCCTCCAGCAGCGGGGCGTGGACCACCGGATCCTGTTCGACCGCATGGTGCTCGACATCGACCCGTACGCCGAGTACCTGCGCCACGCCCTGTCCTCGGGCGACGAGGTGCGCTTCGCCAAGCGGCTGCCGCTCAAGCTCCTGCTCGTGGACGACCGGACCGCCGTGATCGAGGCGCCGGGCGCGGGCAGCCCGAAGGCGATCGTCACCGGGAGCCGGCCCATCGTGGAACTGGCGGGGGCCCTGTTCGAGCAGTTGTGGCTCAACGGGATCCCGGCCTCGACCGCGGCCACCGGCGCCGAGGGCCGGTACGCCGGGCAGATCCACGAGGACGACGCGGTCCTGCTGGGGCTCCTGATCGCCGGGCTCACCGACCAGTCGATCGCGGCGAAGCTCGGCATCGGTCTGCGGACCGTGCAGCGGCGCGTCCGCGAGCTCATGGACCTGGCCGATGTGGACACCCGCATTCAGCTCGGCTGGCACGCGGCGAAGAACGGCTGGGTGCCGTAGGGGCGTGAACGCCGCCGCCCCAACGCGAACGATCGGGCTGTTCCCCCCGCCCGGCGGCCCCTACCCGGAATCGGGGACCAGGGTCCGAAGTCCGGGTGTTGTACTGTGCTTTTGAACAATTCACACCGCCCCCGCCCGTTTCTCACTCCTGGAGGTCCGCAGTGGGATATCCCGACGACCAACTCGCCCGCGGCGAAGAGGTCAAGCTCCACACCCGCCCGCACTGGAAAGAAGGCGTCGGCCCCGTCCTGTGGTTCGTGGTCTTCCTCGCCATCGGCGCCATCGCCGTCACCTATACGACCAGGATCGACGAGTCCTGGGCGATCTGGCTCGTGCTCGCCGAGGTCGTCATCTTCCTCGTGCTCCTGATCTGGCTGTCCGTCATTCCGTGGATCCGCTGGCGCTCCACCCATTATGTGATCACCGACCAGCGCATCATGTGGCGCGAAGGCCTCGTGACCCGCGAGAGCCGCCACATCCCGCTCGCCCGCGTCAACACCGTGTCCTACACCCAGAACGTCTGGGAGCGGATCTTCGGCTTCGGCGACATGAACATCGACTCGGCCTCCGACGACGGCGAGATCAACCTCGTGGACGTCCCGAGGGTCGACAAGACCAAGGCCCTGCTGTACCAGCTCGCCGAGGACGACCGCTCGCGCCGCGCGGGCGACTCCGCCGACGGCGCCTGAGGGCGCATTCGACGAAGCGACGTGAAAGGCCCGCACCGAATCAGGTGCGGGCCTCTTGCTTTGCGGCTCGGGGGCCGTGAGTTGGCGGCCTCGGGGACGCTCGCGGGACGTCAGTTGGCGGGGACTTCGGCGAGTTTCGGGGGATGGCGGAAGACCCACGTGCGGTAGGCGAAGAAGCGGAAGATCGTCGCGAAGCCGACGCCGAAGAAGTTCGCGGCGAGGTTCACGGCCAGCTCGTTGTCGAAGTACTGGGGCCAGACCTGGGCGAGGCCCTCGTTGGCCCACAGGCAGCCCAGGGAGATGAGCAGGCCGATTCCGTTGAAGAAGAAGTAGAGGGCGTACTGGCGGTGGGCCGCGGCGCTGCCGCGGCGCTCGCGCCAGGTCCAGTGGCGGTTCCCGATGAAGGCGACGCTCATCGCCACGATCGTGGAGATGATCTTGGCCCACCAGTAGGACCAGTCGAGGCCCAGGTACATGAGGTTGAACAACCCGATGTCGATCACGTACGCGGTGCCGCCGACGCCGGCGAAGCGGGTGAGCTCGGCGGCGTGGCGCCGGAGCAGGTCGGCGGCTCGCGCGTACAGGCCCGCGAGACCGCGGCGGGTCGGGGGCGGGGCTTCAGTCGAGGTCGGCATCACGCGCCAGAATACCCGGCGCGGCGCGGGAGCGGTACCGCCGAAAATCCGAACCGTCGCACCCGCCGCGCACCCTTGTAACAAGGGGGGCCGAATCTCGACGCACCCGACCTCGGGGGCGGACGGTCCCGGGATGATCCCCGGACAAGTCCCGGAACTGTCGCACCCGCCGCGCACCCTTGTGACAAGGGGAGCCAAGTTGCGACCCGCCCGACCTCGGGGGCCGGACGTTTCCCGGACGAGCCCCTACGTTCCTCGGGCCGTCCCCGGAACTGTCGCACCCCCGCGCCATCGTTGATTCGGGGGCGACCGCGAACCGACACACCCGACCCCGGGTACTGGACTTATCCGGTCATATCGTCGCCCAGTGGCGCCGCGACCGCGACCACGCCGATGATGAACGGGTCGTCGCCCCGCTCGAAGCGGATCACCGCGTCCTCGCCCAGGTCGGCCCCGTACACGCTCACATCCACCCCGAACGCGTACCAGTGCTCGCCGTTCACCGCACCCTGCGCGAGGCAGGTCGCGGGCTCGCCCAGGTACTGCCCGCCCGCGGTGAGCGAGTCGCCGCGGCTGTAGGCCGAACCGCCCCACAGCGTCGCCGCGATGTCCACCGCGCCGCCGTCCTCCACCTCGATCTCGGTGTCGGCCGACGGGGCGCCGTCGTACACGGCGACCTCCTTCGCCGCCGCGCCCGGCTCGGCGTACACCACCGTCAGCGACCACCCCGCGAAGTGGCGGTCCAGGCAGTGCGCGTCGCCGCCGATCGGCCAGTGGTCGCACTCCGAGGTCGGCAGCTGGTGGTTGTCGGTCGCGACCCAGTACTCGCCGCCGCCCGAGACGAGGTCCGTGACGTCCGCGAACGCCTGCACCCCGGGGCTCGTGTCGCGCGTCGAGTCGGCCGAGACGCCGCTCCACGACCCGCCCGGCCCCGCGAGCGAGACCTCCGAGGGCAGGTCCTCGTGCGCCCCGGCCCAGTACAGGCCGGCCCACGCGATCTCGGCGCCGCCCGGAACGTCCAGGACCGCGCCCGACGCTGCCTCGCCCTCGCGCCCGGCGGGCGCGTTCTCGGGCTTGTACGCCTTCATGGGCCAGCGGTCGCCGCCGCCCAGCAGCGACACGTCCCGGCAGCCGGGGATCGAGCAGGTCAGCCACGTGTTCCCGGCGGCCGTCACACCGGTCGCGTCAAGGCTCGCGTAGCCGACGTCGCTGCCCGCGGGAGCGATCGGGATCTGCAACGCGGTGGTGCCGCTGATGCCCGGGCCCTCGACGGTGACCTCGAAGGTCTGGTAGCCGCTGACGTCCTCGTCGATGGTGATGCGCACGTTGGCCTCGGCCGGGTCGGGCATCGCCGGGATCGTGCAGTGGATCGCCGCGTCGCCCTCGGTGCAGGTCCAGCCCGGGTCGGCGGTCTCGGACGCGAGCCCTATCCCCTCGGGCAGGGTGATGTCGAGCGTGACGCGGTCGGAGGCGGGCGCCTGGCCCAGCCCGCGCGGGGCCCCGTCGGCAGTGTTCGGCGATGTCGTGTCCAGTGATTCAGCCCGGTGCGTGGTCGGCGCGTAGCCGCCGCCCGCGGTGCCGCCCGAGTCGGGCGCCTCCAGGCGGATCGGCAGGATCGCCTCGCCGCCCGCGACGAGGCCGGTGGTGCCGAGGCCGTGCTCGATCCCGTAGGCGGCCGGCTCGGCCTCAGACGGGGTCTCCTCGTCCGGGTCGGGCTCGGGGTCGTCCGGATCGGCCGGGTCCTCCGGGTCGGGTTCCGGATCGTCCGGATCGGCGGAGTCCTCCGGGTCGGGCCCGGGCTCCTCCTCCTCGGCGGGCTGGATGAACTCCTGCTCGGGGGCCGCCGCGGGCGGCTCCTCCTCGTCGCCGGTCAGCGCGAAGACCGCCACGACCGCGGCCACCGCGACGGCCGTGCCGGTCGCGACCGTGCCCTTGGTGCCGAGCTGCTGGAAGATCCGCCGGATCCAGTTCAGCGCCCTCACGAAGGGCGCGAATATGAACGCGAGCGCGCCGCCGACCGCGAGCCCGGCCGCCGAAGCGGTCCCTGCCGCGAGGTACGGCGCCGCCGCACCGCCGAGGAAGACCCCGGCGACCACGCCGCGCAGGCCCGAGTTCAGCTCGGTCAGTTCGGCGAACAGCAGGTTGCAGGTGACGCACGAGTCGAGGTGCTCGTCGATCTTCAGCACGTCCCGGTCGCCGAGCTTGCCGCGCACGCGCGCGCCGATCCGGTCGACGGTCCACCGGCACTCCTCGCGCGGGGAGTCGGCCGCGTGCTCGGTCAGGTAGTTCTGGCGCAGCTTCTCGCGGGCGCGGTAGGCCAGCGCGGAGACCCCGTTGGGGGTCATGCCGAGCATGGTGGCGATCTTGGCCGGGGAGTCTTCCTCGACCTCGGTGTGCCACAGGACCATCCGCCAGCGCTCGGGGAGCTTGCCGAAGGCGAGCGCGGCGTACCGGCGCTCCTGGCCCTCGACGGCGGGGTCGACGTAGATCTCGCCGGAGTCGTGGGCGGAGAGGTCGTCGGTGAACTCGACGCGCTTGTCGCGGCGGACGCGGTCGTAGAAGGTGTTGCGGAGGGTCTGGAGCATGTAGGGGCGGAAGGCGAGGTCGGGGCCGCCGCCTTCGCGGAAGGTGTGGAGGAGTTTCGCGAAGGCCTCGGAGACGAGGTCGTCGGCGCCGGCGGGGTCGCGCGAGAGGATGCGGGCGAGGCGGCGCGCGGAGTGGACGTGGCGTTCGTAGAGGACGGCGTAGGCCGTGGTGTCGCCGCCGCGGGTGGCGGCGATGAGCTCGGGGTCGGAGCGGGTCTCGGGGGCTTCGTCGGAGTCCGGCTCGGGGCCTGCCTCTCGGCCGCGGGGATCGCCGGCGGGAACGGTCTCGGGCATCGTTCGCCGGTGCTCCTTCCTTGTTGCGCCGTGCTCGTACCATCGGGGGGCTCGGGCCGTGCTCGTGGGCAAGGTGTTCGAGTTGAGGAGTTTTCGATGTCTCCCTTGGGGTAACGATCGAGAGCGCCTCAGGTTGCGCCCGGTGCGCGCTTCGGATCAAGGCTTCGGCGCGAACTGGACATTGCAGCGAGTTTAGGGCAAAAACCTGCCATAGTCGTTAATTGTGATGCGATTGTGACCAGGCGTGATGGTATTGGGACTTTGGGTTCTGGTTCCAGTCAAGTGTCGGAAATGCGTCACGCGATTGCGTACCTTGGGGTAACGCGCACGGAGCCGAGAACGACGCAGAGGAGGTGAGCGATGCCCGCATCGGTCCTATTGGCCCTGCTGGCCGCGACGGCCCTGCTGGCCCTGACCCCGGCGCTGGTGCGCCGGTACGACCCGGACGAGCGGATGATCGCCGACCGGGCCTCCTCTGACGCCCGCGTGCTCGACCGGGAAGGGCACTCGCCCTCGCGTCCCACGTCGCACCAGACCGTGAAACTGGATGATCCGGACAATTCACTCGACGAGTTGATGGAAGCGCAAGACCTTCCGCCCCAGGGGAAGTCACGCGGGTGGGAGCGGCGCGGCACGCGTCGCGGGGACTCGGTACGGTTGGAGACCTTCCAGTCGTTGACCGGCGAGGACCCCGAGATGCACGAGCAGGCCAGGCTCCGGCAGATGCGCGCCGAATGGTGGAGGCGCCGCCATCGCCGCATCCTCTACGTGCTCATCGCACTGACCGTGCTGGAGCTGATCGGCGTCGTGATCGCCGGACCGGGCTTCTGGATCGGCGCCGGAATCGCGGTCCTGGCGCTCGGCGGCTACGTGTACTTCCTGCGCGAGCGGGCCAAGCAGGCGCGCCGCCCCGCGCGGCGGCCGAAGGCGATGATCACGGCCGAGCCCGAGCACGAAGAGGTCGGCCCGCCCACGTACGTCCCGGAGCAGCCCGACGGCGACGACTTCACCGAGGACGACGAGCCGCGCGAGTCGTACCTGTTCGACAACGGCACCCTGCGCGACGAGGAGCCTCCCCCGCCGCCGCCGCGGCCGGACCCGAGGCGCCCCGACGGGCCCGCCGGCGTGCGCGGCCGCTCGTACGAGGCCCCGGCCAAGCTGGAGCGCTGAGGGCCGCACCACACGGCTAGACTTGCCCGGTTATGCCTGATGAGGAACCGCAGCACCGACACATCCTGACGTTCAACTTCCGCCAGGGACGCAACAAGCCCCGCCACGACGAGGCCTTCGAGCGTCTCTGGCCGCGCTTCGGCGTGGAGTGGACGCCCGAGGACGGCAGGATCGACTTCGCGAAGCTCTTCGGGCGCACCGCCCCGGTGATCCTGGAGATCGGCTCGGGCAACGGCGAGGCGGCCGCCGCGATGTGCGACGCCGACCGCGACCGGGACCTGCTCGCCGTCGAGGTCTACCCGCAGGGCATCGCCGACCTCATGGCCCGCGCCGACGAGCGCGGCCTCGACAACCTGCGGATCTACCAGGGCGACGCCCTGCCGCTGCTGTGGAACGGGATCGCGCCGGGCTCCCTGGACGAGATCCGGGTCTACTTCCCCGACCCGTGGCCGAAGATTCGCCACCACAAGCGCCGCATCATCCGGGCCGAGCACGTCGAGACGATGGCGGGCCTGCTGCGCCCGGGCGGGCTGCTCCACTGCGCCACGGACATCGCCGACTACGCCGAGCAGATGCTCCAGGTCCTGACCGCCGACGAGGCGTACGAGAACACCGCCGAGGGCTTCGCGCCGAGGCCGGACCGCCGCCCGATCACCAAGTTCGAGCGCCGCGGCGTCAAAGCGGGCCGGGACATCTTCGACCTGGTCTTCCGCAGGCTCTGACGGAAGACGAAGGCCGCGCAGGACCTCTTGAAACGAGGCCTGCGCGGCGAATTCGATCAGGCGACGGAAGCGCATCGAGCTGCTGAGCAGGCTTGGAAGGACCCTTCCGCCTAAGCTCCCCTGTTCCGGGCCGAATCTTTCGAGAGCTTGCCCGGTGACGGCCGCGACGCACTCGAAGTCGTTGTCGAGGTGGAGCAGTGTGAGATCGTGAAGCTCCGCGGTCGCCGCGATGAGCAGGTCGATCGGACTCGCACCGCGATGCTGGCCGCGATTCAGGAGTTCCTTCTGCACCTCACGAGCCCTCGCGAACATTCGCTCATCGGCGGGGACCCAGCCGAGCAGACCGAGGAAGATCTCCTCGATCTGGCGACCGTGCTCCCGCGACTTCGCGGTTCGTAGGAATTCGAGTTCTACCGGCATGCACAGTGCAATGAGACCGGCTTCCGCTGCCCGGTCCCATCCATAGTGATTGCCTTCAGGGAGAAGCAGTCTCGTCAATACACTGGTATCGATGAGGAAATTCGCTGGGGTCACGGACGATAGTTCCTCTTGTCCATGAGGAATTCGGTGTCGATCGCTCCGTCGGCAACCAGCTCCCGCAGTCGGGTCAGCGCCATCGCGCGGCGCCGGGTCTCAAGAAGTTCCCTGAGCGCGGTGTTGACGGTCTCCTTCTTCGTCTTGGTGCCGAGCGCCTTGCTCACTTCGGCGAGCAGGTCGTCATCGAGGTCGATCACAGTGCGGGTCATGACCGCACCTCCTTTGATATCTACCATGCCGCGAATGTATATACACAAGGGTACAGCACGGCGGAGGACACGCCGGGTTGAACAATTTTTCTCGGATCAGGAGCCGGTGAGGCGGCGGTGCCAGGATTCGGCCGAGGCGTCGGTCAGCGACGCGACCTGGTCGATGGCGCAGCGCAGCCTCGCGGCGTCGTCCCCCGCCTCGTGCCAGATCTCGGCGAACATGGGCTCCATCGCGTCCGGGCCCCGGTCGCACAGGAGCGCGACCAGGTCGTGGAGGATCTCGCGCTGGCGGGTGTACCAGGCCTCGTCGGTCCTGGGGCGCATCACGTAGCGCCAGGCGATGCCCTTGAGCAGGGCGCACTGGACGCGTTCGCGCTCGGGCACCTCGAGGTCGGCGTCGTAGCGGCGCAGCGGCCCCTCGCCGAAGCGGTCCCTGGTGGCGCGGGCGGCGGCGTTCACGAAGCGGCCCACCATGTTCGAGGTGAAGTCCTTGAGGGCGACCATCGCGCCGAACGAGCCGTCGTAGTCGTGCAGGGACTCCATGACCGGGTCGTGGAGGAGTTCGCGCAGGGCCTCGTTGAGGGAGGCGGTGGACTCCTCGGCGTAGCGGTCGGCGACGTCCTCGCAGACGGCGGCCTGCTCGTCGGCGTCGTCCATGAGCTTGGCGAGGTTGATGTAGCCGCCGTGGAGGCCGTCCTCGACGTCGTGCACCGAGTAGGCCACGTCGTCGGACCAGTCCATGACCTGCGCCTCAAGGCATTTCGCGCCGCGGGGGGCGCCGCCGCGGACCCATTCGAAGACCGGCAGGTCGTCCTCGTAGACCCCGAACTTGCGCAGGCCCGCGTCGGCCCGCCACGGGTACTTGCACGTCGCGTCGAGCGAGGCGCGGGTGAGGTTCAGGCCGGCCGAGCGGCCATCGTCGTCGACCACTTTCGCCTCGAGACGGGTGAGGACGCGGAGGGTCTGGGCGTTCCCTTCGAAGCCGCCGCAGGGGCCCGCGACCTCGTGGAGCGCGTCCTCGCCGTTGTGCCCGAAGGGCGGGTGGCCGAGGTCGTGGGCGAGGCCCGCGACGTCGACGACATCGGGGTCGCAGCCGAGAGCGGAACCCATCTCACGGGAGATCTGGGCGACCTCCAGCGAATGGGTGAGCCTGGTGCGCAGGAAGTCGTCGGTCCCGGCGGTGTGGACCTGGGTCTTGTCGGCGAGGCGGCGGAAGCCCGCCGAGTGCAGAATGCGGGCGCGGTCGCGCTGGAACGGGGTGCGGACCGAACCGGGTTCGGCCACGAGTCTCGCCGCTGAAGGCCAGCGCTTGGCCAGGGGATGGGCAACGGGATCGGTCACGCGTCGAGCCTAGCGCGACCGATCCCGCCACTCTGGTGCTAATCGTTCAGGTAGAGCCGCAGAACGCCGGTGCCGTCGCCGTCCTGGCTGCCGTGGGCCCACGCGAAGGCCGAGAGCGGTTCGGCCCCTTCGAAGTCCTCGGGGTAGGTCTCGGCGGCGGCGTCGAGGTCGACCCACAGGCCGATGGCGGACTCGGAGGGGGCGACGTCGGCGAAGTCGCTGAAGCGCGCGTCGTCGGCGAGCGTTCCGGAGCCGGTCTCGGGGCCGGTGTAGGAGATGTCGGAGCCGTCCACTTCGACGCCGTCGGGGAGGCCTTCCTCGCCGGCGTACTCGTTCAGCGCGTCGACGAGTTCCTGCGCGCGGTCCTCGGCGAGGTGCGCGGAGAAGAACAGGGACTCGGGGTCGGTGTCCTCTTCGGGGTCGAAGTTGCCGGCGACGCTGAGGCTGGAGCCGGCGAGGAGGTCGGTGAACTGGGCGACCGCTTCCTCGATGGCCGCGAAGTCGGGGCCGTAGTCGGTGTAGTCGTCCTCGTACTCGAAGGGCTCGGCCTCGGTGCCGTACATCCAGTAGCGGGAGTCGAGTTCGAGGTAGCGGGCCTCGTCCTCGGCGCTGATGGTGCCGTCGTAGTAGGAGGTCTGGAGTTCGAGGTACTCGGTGTACTCGGCGTCGGTGAGCGGCTGAGCGTCCACGCTCGGCTCGGTGGCCTCGGCGGTGGCTTCGCCCCCGCCGTAGAGGCCCTCGAACGCGCCGGTCCACTCCTCGGCGAGGTCGCCGATGTTCTCGGGGATGTACGCGGTCGCGGCGAAGTCGGAGGCGGGCAGGTCGCCCATGCCGGACATGAGGTCCTCGGAGCCGGTCCAGGCGTCGGCCTCGGACCCGAAGAGCCGGTAGGTGAGTTCGAAGCCCTCGTCGAAGGCGGAGAACCCGGCGATGAGCTGTCCGGAGTAGAGGTCGAGGAACTCCTCGGGGACCTCTTCGCCCATGCCTTCGGCGACGGCGCCGACGGAGGCCATGTCGACCCAGTAGACGACGAGCTGGTCGCCGTCGAGCCAGGAGCGGGCCTCCTCATAGGAGCCGGAGGCGGAGAGCGGCTCGTCGCCGGCCTCGCTCTGGGCGGCGGTGAGCGCGTCGGCCGCGCCGGTCTCGCCCGCGACGAGGAGGACGTGGTCGTCCTCCACGGTGTAGGCCATCTGGTCCTCTTCGACGCCGGCGGCGGCGCGGAGGTCGGCCATGCCGTCCTCGGCCGCACCCGCGTCGGTGCTGGCGAGGCTCACGACGGCGTAGGGCTGGTCCTCGTACTGCCACATGGCGACGCCGTGGCGGTTGCCGAGCCAGGAGGTGAGGTCCTCTTCGGCGTCGACGCCTTCGAGGCCGGACTCCTCGAGGAGATCGGTCAGCAGGTCGTCGGTGGAGTCGTAGTCGAGGTCGTCGAACTTCGAGAGGTGCTCGAGGAGCTTCGGCGTCTGGTCGAACGAGGGGTCGAGGTTGACCTCCATGTACATCGACGCGGTCGACGGGAAGGCCTCGGCCGGGTCGGGGCCCTTGACGAGGACGAACTTGAACAGCACGACCGCGCCGACGGCGGCCAGCAGCACGACCGACAGGATCGCGGCGACCGCGATCTTGGGGCCTCGCCCGCGCCCGGGGGGCGGCGGCGGGACGGGGACGTACCCGCCCGGCGGCACGTAGGGGGGCTGCCCGGGTCCTTGCGGGGCGCCCTGCTCTACGTACGGGTTCGGCTGGGGCGGCCCGTACTGGGGCTGCGGCGCGTACTGCGGCTGCTGGGGCGGCCCGTACTGGGGCTGCTGCTGGTACTGCGGGGGAGGCCCACCGGCCTGGCCCGCGTACTGCTGGGGGTTGGCATCGCTCGACATCCTTCGACGCTACGGCCGCTGCGCATCGTCCGTATCCCGAGAATGTGCCAATCGGGCCGCTGCGGGCCCTGACGGCACCCCGTGTACGAGTGCCGGCGGCGTCTCAGAACTCGTAGACCTGGCCGGGGCGCACGACGTCGACCGGTCCGGTGTAGGCGGCCCGGGCTTCGGCGAGGGTCTGCTCGCGCGAGTTCCACGGCTCGACCAGGTGCGTCAGGAGCAGGCGGGCGGCGCCGGACTTGGTGGCGTACTCCCCCGCCTCCTTGCCGGTGAGGTGCACGTCCTTCGGGTTGTCGCGGCCTTCCAGGTAGGAGGCCTCGGCGAGGAGGACGTCGCTGTGGGCCGCGAGCGATTCGAGGGCCTGGCAGGGCCCGGAGTCGGAGGTGTACGCCAGGGACGACCCGGCGTGCTCGACGCGGATGCCGTAGGTCTCGACCGGGTGGGCGACGCGGTCGACGGTGACGGTGAGCGGGCCCAGGTCGAAGGTGCCCGACCGCAGCTCGCGGAAGTCGTAGACGTCCCGCAGGGACGGGTGGCACAGTTCGCCCTGGCCGCCGTAGGCGGCGACGATGCGCTCGCCGACCCCGGCGGGCCCGTACATCGGCAGCGCGTGCGTGGGCGCCTCGGGCGCGTAGCGGCGCATGACGGCGTAGGCGCACGCGTCGAAGAAGTGGTCGGCGTGCAGGTGGGTGACGATGACGGCGTCGATCAGATGCGGGTCGAGGTGCTTCTGCAGCTCACCGAGCGATCCGGTGCCGAAGTCGATCAGCAGCCGGTACCCTCCGGCCTCCACCAGGTAGGCCGAGCAGGGCGTGTCGGGGGCAGGGAACGAGCCCGCGCATCCGATGACCGTGAGTTTCATGGCAGATCACACCTTGTCCAGTACGGCCGCCGCAGCGTTCGGGAACAGGTTTCCCAGGAACCGGCGCGCGGTCCTGGTGAAGGCCTCCGGGTCGCCGGTCGCGAAGAACCGGTGTTCGGCGGGCGCGGTGCGAGAGGTCAGCAGGTCGTGCTCCGTGAGCACGCGGTACAGTTCACGCGCGCACTCGCTCCCCGAGTTCACCAGGGTCACGTCCTCCCCCATCACCAATCCTATGAGTCCGGTCAGCAGCGGATAGTGGGTGCAGCCCAACACGACCGTGTCGACGTCGGACTGCTGTAGCGGCTCAAGGTACCCCTGGGCAAGGCCCAGGAGCTGTCGGCCGGTTGTCACACCGCGTTCCACGAAATCCACGAACGCCGGGCAGGCGACGGCGGTCACCTTGACGTCCGGGACGGCGTTGAACGCGTCCATGTAGGCGCCCGACGAGATCGTGGAGACCGTCCCGAGGACCCCCACCCGGCCGGTGCGCGTCGTGGCGACGGCGCGGCGGACGGCGGGCCGGATGACCTCTACGACAGGGATGTCGTAGCGGTCGCGGATGTCGGCCAGGCTCGCCGCCGAGGCCGAGTTGCAGGCGATCACGAGCGCTTTGACCTCCTGTTCGACCAGGTGGTCGCAGACGTCGAGCGAAAGCTTGCGGACCTCGGCGATGGACCTGGGACCGTACGGGACATGGGCGGTGTCGCCGACGTAGACGAGTCGCTCGGCGGGCAGCAGTTCGCTGACCGACCTGGCGACGGTCAGGCCTCCGACACCGGAGTCGAAGATCCCGATGGGCGCGTCGTTCATGGGCTCCGAGAGTACGTCCATTCGGGCCTGGATCGCCCCTGCTCGGCACGGGAATGTCGCCAAAATGACAACGTGGCGATCGACACACAAACAGCAAGCGCGGGACGCGATCGTCGGACCCGGGGTAGAGGCTGGGCCCGGTGCGCTTCGGTGCTCTGTCTAGTTTTTACCCACCCTGGGTGGGAGAACTCCGTCCGCGCTCGGCGGGCTCAGGCCAGGCGCAGCATCACGAACGCGGCCAGGAGCGTGATCGTGGAGGCGGCCATGAACATCCAGGGCACGCCGCGGAAGCGCACGGTCGCGAAGGCCATCATGGCGAGCATCATGCCGGCGACGCCGCAGGAGATGAACGCGGGCGTGAACCAGTCGGGTCCGTCGCCGAAGATCTGGAAGAGGCCCACGATCGCGGAGGCCACACCGGCGAGCACGAGCACGAGCGCCCAGGCCGCGACGCCGGCGAGGCGGCGCAGGCGGACCGCGGGGGCCTCGGGCTTGTCCGGGTCGACCGGAGGCGCGGGGGCCGCGGTGGCGCGGACGGCGGCGAGTGGCCCGGTCTCCTTTGGCGGCGCTTCACTTTGACGAGGCAGGCCCGTGGCCTGGCCGATGGTGAAGGTGCTCTGGTCGCCGGAACTCATGCGGCCAGGCTAGCAAGCCACTGAGGACGCCTCAGGATCGCACCGGAACGGAGCGACCCACGCCCCCGAAGGTGGAAAACGATCCGCCGCTTGCCGGCGGCGGCCGCAGTGCGGCCGCGAACTGTCGCACCCGCCGCGCACCCTTGTAACAGGGGAGCCGCGTCGCGACGCACCCGACCTCGGGGGCCGGTCTGGGCCGCGACCATGTCGCACCCTCGCGTCATTCTCAAAACGGGGGGCGCCGCGTTCCGCCACACCCGACCCCGGGGGCCGGGCTCAGGCCCAGACCTGGCCGTCCAGGGCGTTCGCCGCGTCGTCCAGTCCGTCCGAGTAGGCGCCCGTCGACAGGTACTTCCAGCCGCCGTCGGCCACCAGCATCGCGATGTCCGCGCTGCGCCCGGCCTTCACGGCCTCGCGCGCCAGCGCCAGCCCCGCGTGCAGCACCGCCCCGGTCGAGAGCCCCACGAACAGGCCCTCCTCGCTGAGCAGTTCGCGCGTGCGCCGCAGCGCGTCCTCGGTCCCGACGCTCAGACGCCGGTCGAGCACCTTCTCGTCGTACAGCTCGGGCACGAACCCCTCGTCGAGGTTCCGCAGCCCGTACACCAGCTCGCCGTACCGCGGCTCGGCCGCCACGATCTGCACGCCCGGCGCGTATTCGCGCAGGTACCGCCCGACCCCCATGAGGGTCGCGGTCGTCCCCAGGCCCGCCACGAAGTGCGTGACGTCGGGCAGGTCCCGCAGCAGTTCGGGCCCGGTGCCCTCGTAGTGCGCGGCGGCGTTCGCCGGGTTCGCGTACTGGTTGAGCATGACCCAGTCGGGCCGCTCGGCGGCCATCGCGCGCGCCTTGGCGACCGCCGCGTTCGACCCGCCCGCGGCCGGGGAGAACACGATATCGGCGCCGAACGCGGTCAGCAGCTGCCGCCGCTCGACCGAGGTGTTCTCGGGCATGACGGCGACGAGCTTGTAGCCCTTGCGCCGCGCCAGCATCGCCACCGCGATGCCGGTGTTCCCCGAGGTCGGCTCCAGGATGGTCGCGCCGGGCGTCAGGAGGCCGTCGGCCTCGGCGGCCTCGATCATCTTGGCGGCCACGCGGTCCTTGACCGAGCCGGTCGGGTTGGCCCCCTCCAGCTTGGCCCACAGCCGGACCTCGGGCGAGGGCGACAGCCGCGGCAGTCCGACCAGCGGCGTCTCGCCGACGGTCGCGGTGATGTCTTCGAAGCGTGCCACGGCTCGTCGCCCCTTTCCGGTGCTACATGCCGCCCGCGACGGCGGGCAGGATGGTGATCGAGTCGCCGTCGGCGAGCTTCGCCTCGAGGCCGCCGATGAAGCGGACGTCCTCGTCGTTGATGTACACGTTCACGAAGCGGTGCAGCGCGCCCTCGTCGGTCACGACGCGGGCCTTGAGGCCGGTGTGCTGGGCGTCGAGGCTGTCGAACAGCTCGGCGAGGGTCTCGCCTTCGCCGGTGACGAGCTTCTGGCCGCCGGTGTGGGGGCGCAGGATGGTGGGGACGCGGACTTCAATGGACATACTGGTTTTCCCTTTACTCGAAGAGCCGCCCTCGGGGGCGCTCGATCTGTCTGGTTCGCAGCCGTGCAGCTGCATGACGCATGCCGCGGGCCCGGGGCCCCGGCGCAAACTCAGGGACAGTCGTAGACCGTGGAGTCGGGGGTGTGCGCGAACTTGTAGCTCTGCACCGCCTCGGGCGCTCCGGTGACCTCGATGGGCTCCTCGTTCACGACGCCGTCGGCGATCCGGTACGACCGGACTTCGGCGATGTCGGGGTCCTTGGTGGTCACGAGCACGTAGTGCGCGCCGGGCAGGCCCAGTTCGGAGGCGATCCCGGTGTCGGAGCGCGACGGGTAGGCCTCGGTGTGGGTGTGGGAGTGGTAGGCCACGACGACTTCCTCGTCGTTGTCCCACATCCGGTCGTAGACCTGCTTCCACTCTTCGGCGTCGAACTCGTAGAAGGTCGCGGAGCGGGCGGCGTTGATCATCGGGATGTGCCTCTGGGGCTCTCCCGTGCCTTCGGGGCCGGCGATGAGGCCGCACGCCTCGTCGGGGTGGTCCGCCCGGGCGTGCGCGACCATCGCCTCGACCAGCTCATGAGCGATCCGCAACACGCAAGCAAGCGTACACGCGGCGCCCTTCCCCCGATAGGCCTCGCTCAGAGCGTGAGACGAGGCTCGCGACCTGCGACGGGAGGGAATAAACCGGGCGTCGCGCACCGCGCTCGCGCCGCCGTGTGAACAGCGCTCGCGCACGGGGCCCGCTGCTGTGCGGGGTGCATTACGCTCACCCCTATGTCCGTCACGCTCCCCCGCACGCCCCTGTACACCGACCACTACGAGTACACGATGCTGGAGGCCGCCCTCAAGGACGGGACCGCCGAGCTGCCCTGCGTGTTCGAGGTGTTCGGGCGCCGCCTGCCGACGGGCCGCCGCTACGGCGTGGTCGCCGGCATCGGCCGGCTCCGCGAGGCCATCGAGCGCTTCCGCTTCGACGGCTCGGACCTGGAGGACCTCACTTCCCGCAGGGTCGTGAAGCAGTCGACGGCCGAGTGGCTGTCGGACTACCGCTTCAAGGGCGACATCGACGTCTACGCCGAGGGCGAGCTGTACTTCCCCGGTTCCCCGATCGTCACGGTGACCGGCACGTTCGCCGAGTGCGTGCTGCTGGAGACGCTGACGCTCTCGATCCTCAACCACGACTCGGCGATCGCGAGCGCGGCCGCGCGCATGGTCACGGCCGCCCGCGGGCGCCCGATCCTGGAGATGGGCTCGCGCCGCACGCACGAGGCGGCGGCGATCGCGGCTTCGCGCGCGGCGTACCTGGCCGGGTTCGCGGCGACGTCGAACCTGGAGGCCGGGCGCCGCTACGACGTGCCGACCTCGGGCACCAGCGCGCACGCGTTCACGCTCCTGCACACCTCGGAGATCGGCGCGTTCAAGGCGCAGATCGACGCGTTCGGCACCGAGACGACGCTCCTGGTGGACACCTACGACATCACGCAGGGCATCCGCAACGCGATCGAGGCGGCGGGCCCGCGCCTGCGCGCGATCCGGATCGACTCGGGCGACCTCGACGTGATGGCGACCGGCGCAAGGGAACTGCTCGACGAACTGGGCGCGCACGACACGAAGATCGTGGTCTCGGGCGACCTGGACGAGTTCTCCATCGCGGCGCTCACCGCGGCCCCCGTGGACATCTACGGGGCGGGCACGGCCGTCGTGGTCGGTTCGGGCGCGCCGACGGCGCAGCTGGTGTACAAGCTGGTCGAAGTGGAGGGCCGCCCGGTCGCGAAGCGCTCGGAGCACAAGGGCACCAACGGGGGCCGGAAGATCTCGGTGCGCCGCCACAAGCCGACGGGCACCGCGGTCGAGGAGGTCGTGGTCTCGCAGGGGAAGCCGGAGTCGCAGCCGGGCGACAAGTGGCTCCAGGTGCCGCTGTTCCGCGGCGGCGAGCTGACGCCGCAGCCGACGCTGGAGGAGTCGCGCGAGCTGCTTCGCCAGCGTCTGATCTCGATCCCTTGGGAGGGTTTGAAACTCTCTCCCGGCGATCCGGCGATCCCGGTCGTGCAGAAGCACGGCGAGGCCTAGCCGGAGCGCGGTCGGTGCCGGGCCGGTGCCGCTGCGGCGCCGTCTCGGTTCACCGTGGATCGCAGCCGTTTCGAACTTGCACTGTTTAGTTCCTTTTGCGCCCCATGCGTTTCAACGCGCCGCAGGGGATCTGTCACACGTCACCCTGGGCATTCGGGATACGATGCGGTTGCCCCCTGTCCGTCTTCCCCCGCGACGTTCCCGCGATCCTCCGAAAGGAACCGCCCCAATGGTGTTCAGCAAGCTCAAGGCCATTCTCGGTAGTGGCATCCAAGTCGACACGCTCTTGCACGAGAAGCACGTCGTCCCCGGCGGGGTCCTCAAGGGCGAGGTGCGCATCTCCGGCGCCGAAGTGGACGCCTCCGTCGAGAGCGTCGAGATCGAGTTCACCGCCCTGGTGGAGGACGACAGCAAGGGAGAAGACGCGGCCGGCTCGGTCCACGACTACTTCAAGGCCGAGATCTCCGGGAAGTTCGACCTCACCAAGGGCACGGCCCACCCGATCACGTTCGAGGTCCAGGTGCCCTGGGAGACCCCGTTCAACAACGTCGACGTGCGCCCGCTCGTCGGCGGCATGAAGCTCGGCGTCTCGACGCATCTGGCGCTGGACCAGGCCCTGGACAAGGGCGATCTGGACTGGCTGGCGGTCGAGGCGCTGCCGGTGCACAAGGCGGTCTGGGAGGCGTTGGAGGCCTTGGGCTTCGCGTTCCAGGAGACCGACCTGGAGCTGGGCACCATCCAGGGGGCGACGGTGCCGTTCTACCAGGAGGTCGAGTTCTGGGCGACCGAGGGCGAGTTCCACGAGCGCATCCGCGAGCTGGAGGTCGTCTTCGTCGTGGGCGAGGCGAACACGGACGTGGTCTTCGCGGCCGACAACTCGGCCGAGCTGCTGGCCCCGGACCTGAACTCGACGATCCGCTTCTCGGTGCCGACGGCCTCGACGGACGTGCTCGAGACGGTGAAGGCCCAGCTGACGCAGCTGGCGGCGCAGAAGGGCGTCTGACGCCCGATCCCATTGGGGAAGATCCTTTTCCCATGTGATCTGAGCGGTTACGCGTGAGGGCGGCCCGGTGGGTGACCACCGGGTCGCCCTTTTCCGTGCCCGCGGGGGCCGGCGGCGCCCCGCTGCGAAAAAACTCGGGGATCCGACTTGCCAAGGACTACGTATACGTATAGTCTATACGTATACCAAGGCACGCCCCTGGAAGGAGGTTAAGATGCCGTCATGCCCAACAAGACGATCTACGTCGCCGACAAGGACCTGGACCTGTACAACCGGGCACAGGAACTCGCGGGCGGCAATCTGTCCAAGGCCATCTCGACGGCGCTCAAGCGCTACGTCGACGCCGAGGAGGGCAGGCTCGAAGGCTACGAGGAGATCACCGTCCGCGTCGGCCCGGGCACCGGCAGCAAGCGGCAGCGCCAGCGCTTCACCGGCGTCAAGCTGGGCGAGTGGATCCGCTCGGACAACAACACCGCCGAGATCTGCCGCGTCTACCGCGCCCGGTCGGGCAAGTTCGTGATCCACACGGAGAAGACGCCCGACTTCGTCCAGGTCACCGCCGAAACCGGCTGGCGCAAGTTCCTCGGCCTGGGCGAGCAGTTCTACGGGTCGACCACCGGGGAGTCCACGCTCGAAGTGGTCGAGACGCTCGCCGAGCTCAAGGCGAAGATCCCGCCCGAGCTGTACTCGATGGTCGCCGCCAGCGCCGAGGCGCCGCCGGTCCAGGACCTCGACATCTGACCGAGCCGCTAGTCCGGCTTCCACCGGCGCCTTAGGCACCGCGACCACCGCACGAACCCGGCACCGTGCCGGTGCCCGACCGTGCCCTCGAACCGTGCCCGTACAGCGGCGGCGCGGCCCGAGGACGCCGCCGATCCACGCCGCCCTCGAACCCGAATCCTCAAGGGCCGCAATCCGTCCAACTATTGTCCACAATGCACAGAAAGCGTGAGGCTCCCCGATGTTCGACCTCGGCATGATCCTCACCCTCTACCCGCCGCCGACCAGGCCGGACCTCCGCCTGACAGCACCGGCCCGGGCGCGTCAGGCCGGTGTCAGCGCCGTGTCAGCGGCACCGGCCAAAGTTCTCACATGCCCGGCGAGGCCGAGCCGAACCGGAACGAACGAACCGCACCACCAAGCACCGCCGCCCAGCGGCACAGCGAACCGAAGCGAGGAACGATGAACACCCAGAAGCCCCTGGCGATCGAAGCCCGGAACCTCACCAAGTCCTACGGCGACAACGCCGTGCTCAAGGGCGTCGACATCGCCGTCCCCGAAGGCACCATCTACTCCCTGCTCGGCCCGAACGGCGCCGGCAAGACCACCACCGTCAACATCCTGACGACCCTCATCCCCGCCAGCGGCGGCGAGGCGTTCGTCGGCGGCAACCACATCGTCAAGCAGGCCGACGAGGTCCGCAAGCTCATCGGCGTCACCGGCCAGTTCGCCGCGGTCGACGGCCTGCTCACCGGCCGGGAGAACCTGCACCTCATGGGGCGCCTGCACCACCTCGGCAAGCGCGAGACCGTGCGCCGCACCGAGGAGCTGCTGGAGCGCTTCGACCTCCTGGAGGCCGCCAAGCGCGCCCCCTCGACCTACTCGGGCGGCATGAAGCGCCGCCTCGACATCGCCATGTGCCTCATGGGGAACCCGAAGGTGATCTTCCTGGACGAGCCGACCACCGGCCTCGACCCGGCCGGCCGCCGGACGGTGTGGGCGGCGATCCGCGAGCTGGTCAAGGCCGGCACCACGATCTTCCTCACCACGCAGTACCTCGAGGAGGCCGACGAGCTGGCCGACAAGATCGCGGTCCTCAACGGCGGCACGCTAGTCGCCGAGGGCACCTCCGAGGAGCTCAAGCGCCTGATCCCCGGCGGCCACATCCGGCTGCGCGTGCACCAGGCCGGGGACGTCGCCCGCACCGCGCAGCTCCTGGAGGCCTCGGGCTCGGACGCCGACCAGCTCACGGTCGAGGTCCCCTCGGACGGCTCGGTCCACTCGCTGCGCAAGATCCTCGACACGCTCGACCGCGAGGCGATCGAGGTCGACGAGCTGACCGTCCACACGCCCGACCTCGACGACGTCTTCCTGGCGCTCACCGGCCACGCGGCCGAAGCGGCCTGATCCCAGACCGCCGCCAGGCACCACCACCGACATCGACGACACCACCGCCCGTACCGCTCAGCAAGCCCAGAAGGAGAACCTCTGATGAGCACCCTCGCCTACGCACTGACCGACACCTCCACGATGCTCCGCCGCCAGATCAAGCACATGCAGCGATATCCGTCGCTGACGATCATGCTCATCGGCATGCCGGTGGTCTTCCTGCTCCTGTTCGTCTTCGTCTTCGGCGGGACGCTCGGCGACGGGCTCGGCGGCCCGACCGGCGGCCGCGACGCCTACCTCGCCTACGTGACGCCCGGCATCCTGATGATGACGCTCGCGGGAATCGTGCAGGGCACCGCGATCGGCGTGGCCATGGACATGACCGAAGGCATCATCGACCGCTTCCGCACCATGTCGATCGCCCGGGTCTCGGTCCTCACCGGACACGTGCTCGGCTCGATGATCCAGTCGTTCCTCGGCATCGCCGTGGTCCTGGGTGTCGCTGCGGCCCTGGGCTACCGCCCGGAGGCCGGCCCGCTCGAATGGCTCGGATTGGTCGGCGTCGTCGCGCTGGTCTCCTTCGGCCTGATCTGGCTGACAGTGGCCCTCGGTATCACCGCCAAGAGCGTCGAGACCGCCTCGAACTCGCCGATGTTCCTGATGATCATGCCGTTCCTCGGCTCGGCCTTCGTGCCCACCGACTCGATGCCGACCGTCCTGCGGTACTTCGCCGACTACCAGCCCTTCACCCCGTGGATCGAAGTGACCCGTAGCCTGCTGTCGGGCACCGCGGTCGACGGCCAGGACCTGGTCCTGACGATCGCCTGGGCCCTGGCCTTCGCGATCCTCGGCTACGCCATCTCCCGCAAGAAGTTCAACAAGCGCTAAAGCTGAAGGCGAACGCGCACAGACCAACCAGGAAACACCCGAAGGCGGGCCGCGAAACGCGGCCCGCTTTTCGCGTGCCCTGGTCCGCCGCGACCGATGAATTCGCGGCCGCAGCTTCGTCTATACGGGCAGAACCACCACCCTCCCCCAAGGAGCACCCGTCATGACTGCCACATCTCTCACCTCACCCGACACTCTCGTCGCACGATCGGCCTCCGTCTCCGAGCGCCGCCTGCTCGCCTGCGGCGTCGCCGCCGCACCGCTGTTCGTGGGCGCCGCCATCGTGCAGGCCGCGACCCGCGACGGCTTCGACCCGGTCGTCCACCCCTTGAGCCTGTTGAGCCTCAGCGGACTCGGATGGATCCAGATCACCAACTTCGTCGTGTCCGGCCTGCTCATCGTCGCCGGAGCCGTGGGCCTGCGCCGGGCGCTCGCCGACGGACCGGGAGCGAAGTGGACGCCGCGGCTGTTCGGCATCTACGGCATCGCCCTGATCTGGGCCGGCGTGTTCGTCGCCGACCCGTCGTTCGGCTACCCGATCGGCACGCCCGACGGCGCTCCGGCGGCACTGAGCTGGCACGGCATCCTGCACTCGTTCGCACCCGCCGGGGCGGGCCTCACACTCATCGTGGCCTGCTTCGTGATCGCGCGGCGCTTCCGCCGCGACGGCCAGACCGCTTGGCGCATCAGTTGCTACATCGTGCCGGTGGCCTACGTGGCGCTGAATGCGGCCTCGTTCGCGGCGGCGGACTACCGCTGGATGCTCGCGGGCGGCGCGGTCATCTGGCTGTGGGCCTCGGCGGTCTCACTCCAGGTGCTCCGATCCGGGCGCTAGTGCCCCGGATTCGGATAGGCGACCCGGCTTCGAGCGCGACGCTCGGGCCGGGTCCGACCGACCGGGCCAGGCCAGACCATCACCCTGCTTCATTCCGCCCCAACGGATTCGATCGGCAAGGCGGCCACACCACCGAAGGAACGACATGACCTCGCAGCCTAAAGGCCCACTCTCGTACTTCCCCTCGATCGAGAATACGTACGGACGACCGATCCCCGACTGGCTCGAAGAACTGAACACGGCCGGTCTCACCGGGCACAAGGCGCACGTCGACTGGCTCAAGGCCGAGCACGGCCTGGGGCACGGTCACGCGAATGCGCTGGTGGCCTACCACTTGAACCGCGAGAAGTGGCCCGAGTACACGGGATCGGGCCCGGCGTCGGATTGAGAGCACAGCGCACCCGCGCCAGAGCGCAGTAGCGTCGACCCCGTCATAGACCCCCTTCCGGATTCCGGACGTGTCCGCCTGCCGGCGACGACCGCCGAGGACCGGACCTCCTCGGCGCCCCTGGGCAACCGCGCCGCTGTCCCTGACCAGGTCATCGACCCCGTTCGATAGAGTCCCGGCCATGGACGAAGAGCGTTGGAACGAGATCATCGAGTCGGGGCGGCAAGGAGACAGCGGACCGTGGCTGTGCTACGACTGCGACGATCCGAACATCGAGATGGGCGTGCGGTTCGAGGACAAGAGGGTCGTGGAATTGACCTTCATGTGCAATGCCTGCGCGACCTCGGTCACCGTGCCCGCCTAGGACCAGGTCGCCTGGAAGGGGTGCTTCGAGTTCGTCTGGCTGGTCAGCGGCCCGCTCGAGAGTTCCTGCCGCTGTTCCGCCGGTCTTCCGCCTTGTACGGGTCACTTTCCGCAACCAGAATGAACGCGTTGACAGCCCGTTTTGTCCGATCCGCACCAGGCGGTCGGCAGCTGGCTGAACCATTGCAGCGGAAGGAACGCGATGTCCATGAACAGTGTTTTCAAGGGGAACGTGCGAAAGGCTTCGGCGTTGCTCGCCGGGTTCGCGATGGCGACGACCCTCACGGGTCTCGCCGTGGCGGGCACCGCTTCGGCGGCCCCGGCCGTCGCCGAGACCGAGACGACTTCGAGCGCCTCCGGCGACTACACGATCCAGGCCATCCTGTTCGGCACCTACAGGCTGTACTCCAACTGCGCTCGAGAGCAACGCGAACTCCAGGCCGACCCCGATCTCAACATCGTCGCCTGGTGCGAATCGGCCAAGGACTCCAGCGGCCGTACGGTCTGGAAGCTGTGGTACCAGTACGGGCTGTAGCTGAGCGCCGCCCGGCTCATCGCCGGGCCAGGCCCCGAGGTTGAGGACTCGGAGCCTTTCGCCTTGTCCGCCAAGGTAATAAGCGGCGCCCCTCCCGGAGACTGGGGTCTCGGGAGGGGCGCCGCTTCGGGTTGTCTGAGTTGGGTTGCCTCAGCCCGCGTGGCTGAGCAGGCTCCGGAGGTCGGCGGAGGTGAGGTCGAAGACCGGGGAGCCGTCACCGAGCTTGGAGTCGCGGACATGGAAGCCGTCAGAATCGGCGCACAGCGAAACCTCGACGCAGTTTGAGCTGTTGGTGCCACCGCTGTGGGCACTCTTGCGCCATGCCCGGCGTAGTTCCACGCAGTTGGAGTTGTTGTCAACGCCACTGCGGGTGCTCTTGCGCCAAGCAGTCACATCAGTCATTCAGAAACTCCCTCAACGGTATCGATTTGCGCCAGAGGAACTGCCAGAGTTCATCGTAACGCGCGATCCGGTCGGGTTCCTCGATGCACCAGCTGGCATCCCACACCTCCGCGTAGACAAAAGGCGGGCTGCCGAACTCTGCGCCCCCAGGTTTGTAGATGTCGAAGGAATTCGCACCCTCAGGGTATGGGCCATCGACGATCCTGATCTCCCAGTTGGGAAGTGCATCGAGCTCGTGCAGTCGCGCGAGCTGCTCATCACGGTCGGCCGCGCTGAGGTAGCGCAGGTTATCCAACGCATATGAGGAGATGAGCAGCCTTACCTGCGGACAGTCGGCGCGGCAAAGTAGCGTGGTCTGGCGCTCATCCTTGAAAGTCCAGCCACGGTTCGCCTGCTCGAGTGTCCCGTCTGCCGCGGGTAGCACGAAGTGGAAATGGTAAGCCCACGTCTGGGCGATGCCAGGGATGTAGTTGGTCTCCCACTTCAGGATCACGCGATTCGTTCGCTCGGCCATGCTGAGGCACAGCGCGTTGAAGCGGCGGTCGGCCTGGAAGTTCTGCTCGTGCTCGTTCTCGGCGATCTGAATCATGTAATCGCGCAGCTCATCGTCCATGCCGAGATTGGCCGCGAGCGCCCACATCTGGCCGACATCGGGGCACTTCAGGCCGTGCTCCCACTTCGACACGGTCTGATCGGTGCGCTTGACGAACTTGCCTACAGCGGCCTGGCTGAGCTTCCTTTGAAGTCGGCGGACTCGGACTTCCCGACCCGGAAGCCACTTTGCGAGCTTCGATGATGACAAGGTGGATTGCCTCCTGCCTAAGCGGAATCATTCCTGGCCACCAATGATGACACTGCGTTGCGACGCGATACTCATCTGTCATCGCAACCCCTTCGGAACCATGCCCTCGAAGAACATCCATACAAAAGAAGCCCTGAAAGCTATGGATGATTAGCTCCCCCTTGCAAACTCGCAGAACGAATCGCCTGTTCAGAGGCTTGCACGGCCCGTAGGTTGAAGGAGTTCGAGGCTCGGCCATAGGCCTCGAAACAGTGGAAGAACCCGGCGAACACACGCGCCAGCGCAATTCGCAAGCGTCGGGCCAGAACTGTCGGTGATCCGACAGAATCCGAAGTGGAGTGATGCAGAATGGCCGACACAACTCGAACCGCGTCAGTGGAGCCCGATCCTTTGCACCGCGGGCGATTCACCGATGGGCACAGCGAATTCAGCGTCCGCGCCTCCAGTCCTGCCACCCCTGATTCGTTCCAGGTCTATGCGAACGGCAACTGCGCGGACCTCGTCCTCATCGTCTCCGGACTGAACTCCGGCAGCCTGCACGCCACCTGGGGCCAGGGCTGGCGCACGTTCGCTCCCGACTGGAAGGTCTGGATCGAGGACACCGCCTTCAAGGTCTTCTACAACGGCAGCAAGCTCGGCGAGCGTCCCGACCGCTCAAACCGCTCCACGGACCTGCCCGCCAAACGACCCGGAGAGGTGCGGTTCTGTGAAGGCTGAACACGCGTCCTCGGGCACCGGTCCCGAAGACCGGTGGAACCTCCGCTCGGACGGCGAACCCGGCGTGGACGGCCATCTCGGCTACTTCCGCAAAGGCCCGGCGGCGTTCTCCGTCTACCAGGTCTCCCCGGTCCCGAACCGCTACACGCCCGGCCCGGCCGAGTACCTCATCGACGTGAACGACGGCGCGGGCCCGCGCGAATGCTGCCGCTTCACCGACGACCCCGAAGACGTCCCGGTCTGGAACCGCGCCTGGAACGGCGACGAGTGGTGCCCGTGGATCCTCGAGCAGGCCCGGGCCAAGGTCGCCGATCCCGGCGACGATTGACAACGGCACTCCCCCAATAAAAGGGAGCGAAGACCTTCCTCCCACAGCAGGGCCGGTCGATCCGGGTGGGGATCGACCGGCCCTCGCGTGCCGTCCGCAGCCGGACTATCGCGGCCGGCGAGCGGGCCTTTCCTCTTACAAGTCCTCCTGCAAACCGACGAGACGGGCGCTTTCGTTCCAGAGCCGGTCGCAGCGTTCCCGATCGGTGGTGTGCGCGGCGGTGGCGACGGCCTTGCGCTTCACGTAGAACCGCCCGGTGACACCCTCGAGTTCCGGCGCGGTGGCCAGCCACGTGGGAGTGTCGGCACCGACCTCGGGCCCTCCCGGTGAGATCAGCTGCGAGCCCGCCGCGAAGACCCGCAGCATCCCGCGAAGCTCGTCCACACCGAGACGGGTCCCCCGGATGATGCCGGGGTGCGCGCCGTTGACCGTGATGTTCGTGCCCTCGAGCCGCCGGGCCAGCGCGTAGACGAACATCGCGTTCATGTTCTTGGTGCGCGCGTAGGCGATCATCGGCCGCAGGCTCGGCGGTCCGCCGAGGCCGCGGCGCAGCTCCAGGTCGTCGAGGTCGACCGGGACTCGCCGCAGGCCGCGCGGCGAGGCGCCCACCACCACGAACCGTGCGGGTCGCGTTCCGATGGGCCCCACCAGGGAGCGCAGCAGGAGGTACGGGGCGAGGTGGTTCGTGGCAAGGGTCCGCTGATGCCCTTCGGAGGTGCGGTCGGCGATGGCGGCGATGACGGCGGCGTTGCTGACGACGAGGTCCGGAGGCGGGTCGGCCAGGCGATCGGCGAGGCCGCGGACCTCGCCGAGCAGGGACAGGTCGGCGCGTTCGAGTCGCAGATCCGCCTCGGGGACTTCGGCTTCGATGCGTCGGCGCGACCGGTGGAGCCTGTCGTCGTCGCGTCCGACGAGGACGACGCGCACGCCCTGCGCGGCGAGGTTGCGGGCGATCGATTCCCCGATGCCGGAGGTGGCGCCGGTGACTACGGCGGTCTTCGGGTGCGGCATGGTCCCTCCCCTTGGAGTCGGCGTTCGGTCGACGCCAGTAATGTTGACAACGTCAACCTATGCCAATGAGGTTGACATTGTCAACCTCGGGGAGTCCTCATGTCCACCACACGTGATGCGCTGGTGCAGGCCGCCGCCCGGCTCCTGGACGAGGGCGGCGTCGAGGCGGTGACGCTGCGGGAGG
Source organism: Glycomyces harbinensis (assembly GCF_900101745.1). GTDB lineage: Bacteria > Actinomycetota > Actinomycetes > Mycobacteriales > Micromonosporaceae > Glycomyces > Glycomyces harbinensis. The sequence continues at coordinate 108,510 of NZ_FNAD01000019.1, forward strand.
TCGGCCGCCTGGCGGGGGTCTCGCACAACGCGCCGTACAAGCACTTCGCGGGCAAGGAGGCCCTGCTCGCGGCGGTCGCGGCGCAGGAGCTGCGGTCGCGGCTGCCGGGACTGCGCGAGACGGCCCTTAGGGATTCGCCGCAGGCGGCGCTGCGGACCGTGCTGCACGACTACATCGGTTGGGCGCTGGCTCATCCGGCGCGGTTCAAGCTGGTGTTCGGGCCGTGGACCATCGACTCGGAAGAGCTCGGGGAGGCCGCGACTGCGGCGCAGGGCGCGTTCGTCGAACTCGTCGCCGCAGCGCAGGAGGCCGGCGCGCTGCCGCCTGGGGACCCGGTCCGCGTGGCGTCGCTGCTCCGCGCGCTGGCGCACGGGGCGGCCGACCTCGCCGTCGCCGGGCACTTGGCCGCCGAGGGCAAGGGCGGTGCGGGACCGCAGGAACTGGTGGACGACCTGCTGGCGTACCTGAGTCCGAACGCGTGAGCCGGCGGCCGGTGGTCGGCAACTGCCGAACACCGACCACCGGCCGTTCAATGCGCCTGTGGCGCTAGTGGTCTCCTCGCGGCGTCCGCTCTTCTCCTGCGTTCGAGCGGTATGGACGCCTGCTCGGGCTACCAGTTGTCGGTCTTCACGTCGTTCGGCGCGGGCTCGCCCTTGCCGGTCTCGACGAAGTGCTTGAGGCTGATGAGGAACGTCCCCCACTTCGACGAGCAGTGGTGCATGAACTCGACCGGTTCGCGCCAGCCCTCGTGCTTGAACAGCAGGATCGCCCAGTCGCCGTCCTGCTTGAGGTCCCAGTGCACCTTCGTCCCGATCCATTCGGGCGTCCCGCCGACGACCTCCCATTCGACGCGTCGGCCCGGTGCCAGCTCGGTGATCTTCATGTCGAAGCCGCCGTCGGGGAAGCGGAACGCGATCACGTCGTGGAGGTCGGTCTTGCCGGTGGTGTCGCCGGTCCACCAGCCTCGCAACCCGTCCAGGGTGGTGAGGGCCTCGTAGACCTTCTCGGTCGAGGTGTTCTCGAAACCGGTGCGGTGAAGGATGTCGACCATCTTCTTGTTCCTTTCTCGTCGTGTCCGTCGTTTCTGGTCGTGCTGCTCTTGGTCTTCTTGCCGTTCTACTGCTCTTGCCGGTCCTGTTGTTCCGGCTCTTCCAGTCGGCCGCCCGTGTCGGCTCGCCGGCTGTCCGTGTCACTCTTGCCGCCCTTGCCGTCCAGGCCGTCCCTACCGCGCTGGATGCGCTCGGCGATGCGCTTGATGCGCTGCATGCGGGCGTCCCAGGCGTTGCCGACCTCGGTGAACTGGGCGACGGCGCGGGCGAGCTGGTCCTCGTCGACCCGGTAGTGGCGTTCGCGCCCCCTGGTGCTGGCGTGGACCAGGCCGACCCGGTCGAGCACCGCGAGGTGCTTCGCGACGGCCTGGCGGGTCACCGGCAGGTGCTCGCTGAGGCTCGTCGCGGTGCCGCCGCCCTCGCCCAGGAGGAGGTCGATCATGCGGCGGCGGGTCGGATCGCCGACGGCCGACCAGAGGTCGTCGTCCACCATCGCGCTCATCGGGACGAACCGACCTTGGCGCCGTAGGAGACCAGGCGCGGCAGGAAGTGGCCCCAGCCGTCGACGTGCGCGTGGTACTCGGCGGCGATCTTGGCCTCGTCCCAGCCGCGTTCGCGGAACCCGGACTCGGTCATGCGCAGGCGGGTGCCGGTTCCGGCCGGTTCGAGGTCGAACCTGACCAGGAACGAGTTGCCGGGCGCGGCCTTCTCGCCTTCGAGATGGGTCCAGCGGAAGGAGAAGTGGCGCGGGGGCGCGGCGTCCACGACGGTGAACTGCTCCCAGGTGATGCCTTCGCCGTCGTCCTTGCGGAAGCCGATGCGTCCGGCCTCGCCGGGGACGGACGAGTAGCGGGCCTCGTCGGGCCACCACTCGGTGAGGTGCTCGGGGCTGCTGACCACGTCGAAGACGACCTCGGGGTCGGCGTCGATGTGGAGCTCCCGCTCGATGGTGCCGAGCTCTTCGCCCGGTGCCTTGCTCGATTTCATGTCGGTCATGTCGTCAGCCGCCTTTCGCAACTTCTCGCAACCTTTGGTTGCTTCAAAGACTAGCGGACTGTCCAGCAACGCGCAACCTTTTGTTGCATATTATATTTCGATCGACCGATCGGTATGCGTTTTCGCAGCTAATCGCCTGCGAGATGGTCCTGGGCGTTGGCGAGGTAGCCCTCGATCTCCTGCTCCCAGACGTAGACCTCGGCCTCGCGGTCGATCAGCTGCTCCACGTACATGCGGCCCCACATCTCCTCGGCGCCGTCGCGCAGGCCCGCGTCCTCGGCGCACTCGGCGAAGTCGAGGGCCATGGCGAACTCGGCGGCGGTCGGGTCCTCGACGGGTTCGATCTCCTCGGGGAGCGCCTCGCCCGTGCCGCCGTAGAACCGGCTGACCGTCTCATGGGTGGGCAGGAAGCCGAGGTCGTCGAAGTCCCACTGGCCGTGGCTCAAGGCCTCCTGGTAAGCGAGGCGTTCCGGGCCGAGGAAGGCGATGAGCCATTCCCGCTGGTACTCCTCGCCCAGGTCCTTCCACTCCACATACTCCTCGTGCTCGGCCGGGTCGTTCCAACCCAGTTCGGCGCCGGCGAAGTCGAGGTAGTCCAGGTCTTCGCGCATGGCTTGGGCCGCATCGGTGTCGGTCGCGTTGACCCAGTGGCCGAAGCCGAACCTCTCGGCCTGCTCGACCGTGGGGATGCGGGCGTAGGGCGAGGCGAAGCCCTCGAAGCGGTTCGGGATCATCATGCCGTGCAAGAGGTTGCGGTCGTGGACGGTGAAGCCGAGGTCCTGCATGCACATGGCCGCGACCCTCGTCTCCGCCTGGGTCAGCTCCCAGGCGAGCTCCGAGCCGCGCGCGAGGCTGCCCTCGATGCGGGCGACGTCGCCGTCCGTGACCTCGGCGGGCTCGTCGGAGCAACCGGTGAGGGCGAGGGTTCCCGCGAGGAGAATGGCTGCGGCACGGCGCATCTCGGCGACCGCCTTTCGAAGAGGGGTCCGGCGCCTGCCACCCTAACGGGCCGCCGGACCTCCGCGGGCCTTGAGGACGCGGCCGGCGTGCGGAAACGCCGTGGCAAAAGACGGTGCGGGAGGTAGGCGGCTCTGGTTACGCTCGGGGTCGGCGCGATCCGCCGTCGGCGAATGAGGAGGCGACTTTGACGTACCGCACCAGGACGTTCGGCCCCGGCGGCTGCGTGCCGGACCTCGACGCGGCATGGCACGCGGGCTGGCCCTCGCCCAAGCACGACCCCGCGCCCGAGATCCAGTCGCACCGGGCCGAAGAGCACACGGTCATCATGCGGCAGAACATGTCCGTGAACTTCGAGGCGCCGTTCCTGTTCCTGCTGTTCGGGAACGAGTCGGCCCTGCTCATCGACACCGGGGCGACGCCCGAGCCCGAGTACTTCCCGCTGCGCGAGGTCGTCGACGCGCACATCGCGGACTGGCTGGAGCGCCACCGGCGCAGCGACTACCGGCTGATCGTGGCGCACACGCACGGGCACGGGGACCACAAGGCCGCGGACGGGCAGTTCGCCGGCCGGCCGGACACGGTGGTCGTCGGGCCGGATGTGGAGGCGGTGACCGAGTACTACGGGTTCGGCGACTGGCCGAACGGCACGCGGGAGATCGACCTCGGCGGCCGGGTGGTCGACGTGGTCCCCGGGCCGGGACATCAGATGGCGGCGACCGTGTTCTACGACCGCTGGACGCGGCTGCTGCTCACCGGGGACACGTTCTATCCGGGGCGGCTGTACGTGCAGGACTGGGGCGCATACGTGGACACAGTGGACCGACTCGTCGCATGGTGCGAGGAGCACCCGGTGTCGCACCTGCTGGGGTGCCACGTGGAGATGTCGGCGCGGCCGGGCAAGGACTACCCGCGCGGGTCGACGTACCAGCCCGACGAGGCCGCGCTGCCGATGCGGGTGTCGCAGTTGACCGCGCTACAGCAGGCGCTGCGCGAGATCGACGGGAAGCCCGGGATCCACCGGTACGACGACTTCCACGTCTGGTACGAAGTGGACTAGACGTGGTCGCGCCAGGTGTGCCGCGGGTCGTAGCCGAGGAGCCTGCGGGCCTTGTCGATCGACAGGAGCGTCTCGTGGCCCTCGACGGGGCGCTTGAGTTCCAGGTCGGGGTAGTGCGCCTTGACGAGTTCGGGTGTGGGCGTGGACATCACGGTGTCCGGGGAGGCGATCACGAAGACCTCCTTGCCGGTGCCCTCGCGTTCGAGGCCCAGGCGGATCGCCAGCGCGCCGTCGCGTGCGTCGATATAGGACCAGAGGTTCCAGTCGCGCAGCGTCGGGTCGCTTTCGAAGGCGGGGAAGGCCGCGTAGTCCTCGACGTACATGACATTGGAGAAGCGCAGGCCGGTGGCCTTGAGCCGCGGGTTCCAGCGGCAGAGTTCGCCGACCATGGTCTCTTCGAGGGTCTTGACGAGCGAGTAGGTGGACTCGGGGCGCGGGGCGTACTCCTCGTCGACCGGCAGGTACGGCGGCGGGGTCTCGAAGGGGAGCCCGAGGACGGTTTCGCTTGAGGCCCAGACGATGTTGTCGATGCCGGCGACCTTCGCGGCGGCGAACACGTTGTAGGTGCTCAGGATGTTGTTGCGGAAGATCGCGGAGTTGGCCTGGAGGCCGGGCGCAGGGATCGCAGCGAGGTGAACGACGGCGTCGATGCGGTCGTAGCGGTCGTCGACGCCGGTGAGGGCGCCGACGACCTGCCCGTAGTCGGTGAGGTCGATGCTGAGGAAGGGCGCGAGATTGTCAGGCGAGGGGGCGCGGTCGAGGTTGACCACATCCCACCCGTGCTCGACCAGATCCCGCACCGCAGCCCGGCCGAGTTTCCCGCTGCCTCCGGTTACCGCCACACGCGCCATAGCGCTCCCCCTTCAAGTCGTGTACCGCGCAAAGCCTAGAACCTGGAGCGCACTCCAGGCCAAACCTACTGGTCAACGGGATGACGGTGGAGCTTACACCTCATCTGTACGACCTTGGCAGATCGGAAACCACCACGGCGACTGCAACAGCATCGCATGCGAACAGAACATCAGTAATTGACATCGGCGGAATTGATCACCGAGGCGGTGCCAGAGGGCACCAAATGTTCCCAGGGACGCCGAGCTCGCAACCTCTCCCGCACTTCTGTGCCGGAGACCAGCTTCTCCGAACGTCGCCACAGTACCCGAACGTCGTAACCGGCCTCCTCCATCAAGCGTTGCTTCTCCAATCCCCAGGCATCGTAGATGGTAATAGCGACAACTTGACAATCGCCAAGCGATGACCTTATCGACGTAATACTCCGAAGATCGCAGGGTCGGAAGTCGAGATCGACCCGCATGTCGATTCCGGTAAAGCTCCGAGCGATCATCTCCTTGCGCTGATCGAAGCTGAACGGATTCGACGAGGGAGTAGACCTGCTTTTGTCCAGGGGAGTTGACCGCGTCATAGTCGGTGAAGGGTTCGTAATACCAACCGTAAGCCGAGGGCCGCCGATCGTTGCCGCCTCCGCAAGATACTCGAAATGACCCCAATGGAACGGTTGAAAACGGCCGACCACTGCCACGCCGGGGACGCTTGATGCCATCGACACTCAGACCGCGGTGCCGAGTAGAAATATCCAGCCGACATCGCCCGATTGCCGTGATTCCAGGAGCTCTTCCAGGACGTCTACGCTGAATCCATTCCGCCGCAGCAGAGATTCCAGAAGCGAAGGCGTGAACAATTGGAAGAAACGGCCCCCGAGTCCTTCATTGGTATCGATCATGCTCACTCCATCACCGGATTTGACGAGTACGTACAGCACTCCACCCGGCACGAGAACTCGACGAGCCTCCGCCATCGCGGCATCCGCTCCAAGATCAAACGGCACTACAGGCAGGTGATGGAGTGCGGCATGATTTCGAACGCAATGGAATGAGGAGTCGGGAATGTCCGACATACTCCGCATATCTGCTGCTATCACTGAGCCGGGAGAAAGCTCTCCACTGGCCTCAAGAGCCGAAAGCGCCGAAACGAAACCAGGGGCGTTCTCAAGTGCGAACGGCTCCACGTCAGATTCTTTAGAGAACCGAAGAACATCTCGTCCGTACCCCGCACCGACATCGAGCAACTTCCATCTCGATTCCGCACAGTCGATCTTTCCAGTTGAGATACGATCGCGAACAGCAGCCAACAACGTGTCCGTCAGCTCCAGGTCCTTCTCCCACGGGTTGCCCGTTCTGGCCTCGGCATAGGTCGCGCTCTGGTTGCTGTAAGTCCTCGCGGTCGTGGCCACCAACGTCTCAATGGCCTCTGCGACATCTTCCCTGACCGCAGAATCTGGCCGATGTTGAGCAAGCCGCACCATCTCCAGCGCCGAATCCACGTCCATGATTGAAATCCTCTCTAGAAGTGTTAATAGTGAGAAATACTAAATTCTTGCGCCAGAACAGCCGCCCCTATCGCAGCCCCCAGGCTACTGTCAATCCCGGGCGAAAGCAGTCGGACACCCCGAACATTTGCGAGTTCAGCAGTCAAGAATCTTTCGAATACCGCCGAGTACACTTCGTCACTGATATTGTCTCCGGTTACAGCAAGTTGGAAAGATCCGAAGGCATCAGTCATCACCTGAGCGATCTCCGCGATACCAGCTGCAGCGCGTCTGGTCAATTCGGTTGCTACGGGATCGCCTGCTACCGTAAGTTCGCAGTAGTCCTTATAACTCGTGCCTGAGGCGCCCGTGATCGCTTGATATGCCTGTGCCAACGATGTCGCCCCCAGAACATCTCGCGAAGTTCCTCGAACTCCGATTATCGGATGGTCGAACTCCACCATCGGACTTGCGCGGAGTAGAAGCTTTGACAGCTGAAGAGGCGCGGAGACGATATCCGACCCGATGGAAAAGCCAGCTGCTATAGAGGTCCCGAGTTTTATCGAAAGCACTTGGCCCTTGCCATCAGTCGATCTGTTTGAAATCTCCGCAGCCGCTATGGCTTCACCATCGTTCCAGCTGGAGGCACGACAGCGAAGCTCCTGCGAGAGCGCTGAATCGATCTCGTTGAGGTCCAAGAGTCTCCCGACTTCACCAGCATTCTCAAGCTGGATCGACGAAGAGCGCAGGCTGCCATTTACTCGTGGAGCCGACCAGGCGATGCCGACCTTTTCCGGCCCGAAGGCGGAAATATCGAGCAGACTCACCAAGTCCCTCAGCGTAATGTTCGCGAGCCTCGAAATCTGTCCCGACCCGATGCGGAGCCTCCTGGAATCCAGCATCTTCCCGTCTTCGAGAAAAACGGTGCGAAGGTTGTGTCCACCGATATTGACTCCGACCACGCGACCGGATGGAGATTGTTCACGCCTCCTGATCAGCGGCAGGACTGCCGGCTTCTTCTTTCCGGCGACGACGCGCAGATCCGATCCCGAGTGCTTCGACCACCACCGTGCCCAAGTCGACCCGGGATCAAGACGCAGCAATTCGGCCTTGAGCTCCGGAACGAGCGGCGGATCAACTCCGATTGAACGGGAACCATCGATGTTGACCAGATTGAAAATCATGCGAGCCGCATCATTCACATCGCCGGACAACTCCACCGAGGTGTATTCGCTGTAAATGCTCCATAGGCCATCGGTCATGGCACGACCTGCTGACTGCTTTTTTCGTTCCAAAGGTGCTCGAATTGTGATTTGATCATATTGTACCCGTGCGAACCAGCCCGGAAAAGTATCATAGGCATGCGGACCGGCACTTCGGTCGAAAGCATATTCGGAGAATAGAACGCGATCCCGGGAAATACAACAGCCGTGCAATATGGAGCAGGCATAACTCTCTTTAGAGCTATATTCGGCCCAATCGAAGTCGCAATCTTGCGCACTGCAGAGATCGTTGAATCGCAATCTCGGTCATGCTGCGGCTTCTCATCCGGAGGCAGGGTCGGTTGCTCGACGGCAATTCGATCCTGAATAGACGGACTATCATTGCGCGATATTATCGCTTTTATTTCTATGTTGCCGTTCGAGCTGTTCAATATTGTTTCGATATCGCGATAGAACGGACCGAGCGGGTTGAAGAACACGCGCAAGGACGAACCCATTATGAGAATTTCGCCCTGCTTCTGCGAAAGAAATTCCTCGGACAGCCGCGTCTGCGCGTTGTCTCTTCCCAATGCAAATTCTCTATCTCGATATACTCGGATGATTCCGGCATCGGACAACTCGGCGAAGAGCCGCCAGACCTCGTCTCCGAGCAGGCGCTCGCGCAGTCGGTCATATGCGAAAGAAACCAGGATTGGGAATATGATGGCCGCGCCGAGGGATTGGAGGGCGATTCCAATCGTTTTCGTGTAACCAGAATCGTCGATCGTGTCGACAGTCGCTCCGGCCAGGAACGTCAGCAACCCGAATACCACACCTGTATATAGGATGCGCCTGTGCGGTGCCATCATCATCAACTTTCCGCTTAAAGCCCGCTCTCAAACCGTGACTTCGATCATCCCGGGTTCTCCTTCGCGAACGCGACCTATCGGATACGCGGCAAACCCCTCGTCTGCGCATCGCGCGACGAACTCATGAGATTTCTCCTCCTGAATCGCCAGCATCAGCCCTCCTGATGTCTGCGGATCGCACATAATCATTCTGTCCGAAAAGGATGTGGTTCCCCAATCGACGAACTTTTCGTAGGCGAAGTAGTTTCGTTCGGCACTGTTCGGCACTACGCCATCGCCAAGCAAAAGTTCTTCGGCCTCATCTATTTTCTGAATGGCCGAGGCACTGATTCTGGCACTGACCGTCGACTTGGAGAGGAGATTATTCAGGTGCCCGATCAGACCATAGCCCGTAACGTCGGTCGCCGCCGCGACTCCCAGTTTCACGGCGATCTCGCTTGCGGTGGAATTCGAGATCGACATCACCCCTTCAGATATCGATATCAACTTGTCCGAAGCGGCACCGAACTTCTGCGCAGCAGTGATGATTCCTGTGCCCAGCGGCTTCGTGAGCACCAGCACGTCTCCAGGCCGAGCCTTATCTACGAGCATCACCTCATTCGCGCGGACTCTTCCGACGACACAGAGGCCAAACAGCGGCACCTCGGATCGGATAGTGTGACCGCCGCCCAGGACTGCCCCGTTCTCCGCCAGCGTCGCAATTGACGCAGCCGTGATGCTCGACATCGTCTCCATGTTCACTCGTGAGGGCCATCCGAGGACACTTAGAGCGATCTGAGGTTTCGCGCCCGTGGCGTAAAGGTCGGACAGGGCATTCAGCGTGGCGATTCGGCCCCACGCGGCAGGGTCCGACGACACCGGGGTTCCGAAATCAACGCTCAGCGCAAGGTACTCGTCAGGAGATATGCGCCAAAGGGATGCATCATCGCGAGCACTGCCATCGAGCACAGTCTGCCGGTGTTCCGCATCCTCGCTCAGGAAGCCGTCAACGGTGGACATGAAGAATTGCATCTCGGCGGGAGGGACCTTGCAGGCACAACCAGCAGCAGGTGACATCTGTAGTAAATCGATACTTTCCGTGGCGGTCGTTCGTAGGTTTTGCGTCAAGGCGACCTCCGAGGCTTCTAGGCATTCGTGAGTTGACGTATATCGATTGAGATGGAGGAGGGGTGCTACCGAGGCGTCTTCATGTAGGTGGGCTTCGAGGGGACTCTGAAGTCTTTGAGACGCTAGGGACTCTTTCCCGGTATCCACAGATGCCGAGCCGCCGACTTCCTTGGGTTTCCGGTTGCAGAGCACAATATCACATGGTAGCGATATTGGCACCGACCTGGATTAGCCATCGCCTTATCAGAGTTTGACACCCGCCTCGTCAGTCGATGGAGGCTCCGTAGCGTTTCTGGATGTCCAATGTTGATCTTGAGTCGGGCGTAATAAATACAGCCGATTTGCCCAGTTTCATTACTCGCCGGTAGCACTGACCAATCTGTGGAAACGCCGTTTGCGAAACCATTGCCCGCAGGTGCAAATGGGACCGTATCCGCAGCTCACCCGAGCGAATCCGACAAGAACGTGCTCGGCGGCCCCCACGGACAGGTCACACGGCTGTCCGGGGGCCTCGCGGGTGACGTGGCAGGATCTCGCCATGGCTCTTTCCCTTCCCCGGCTTCGGGTCGGTTCGGTCGAGATCGTTGCGCTTCCCGACGGCGACGGCCCCTTCTTCTCTTCTCGTGCCGAGGCGTTCCCCGATGCGACCGCCTCGCAGTGGGCCGAGGCCGACCGGCTCGATCCCGGTGCGGTCGATGCTGCGGGCCGTTGGCGGCTTCAGTTCCGCGCCTTCGCCATCCGCGGCGAACAAGGTCTCACCGTGGTCGACGCCGGGATCGGCCCGGCCGACAGCCCGGCCGCGTCCTGGGCTCCCGTGCCCGGCACGCTCCCCGAGTCCCTGGCCGCCGCCGGCATCGACCCCGCCGAGGTCGACACCGTGGTGCTCACCCATCTGCACACCGACCACGTCGGCTGGGCGGTCGTGAGCGAAGCAGCGGTTCCTTCAGCGGGCGACTCTTTCGACGGCGAAGGCGCGGCCGGCGGTCTCCGGCCCTTCTTTCCCAATGCCGAGTACCTGCTCCAGCGGGCCGAGTTCGAGGCGCTCGACTCGCTCAATCCGGGGCTGCGCGAGGCGCTCACCGATCCGCTCGCGGCGGCCGGTCAGCTTCGGCTCCTCGACGGCGACACGCCGCTGCGCACCGGCCGCGCGATCGCCACGCCCGGCCACACTCCCGGGCACCAGAGCGTGCTCGTCGCCGACGGGCGCGAGCTCGCGCTCGTCACCGGCGACCTCCTCGTGCACGCGATCCAGCTCCTCTACCCCGAGCTCGCCTACGCTCACGAAGTCGACCCCGACCTGGCCAGGCGCTCAAGGGAACGCCTGCTTGGAGTCGAAGCCGCCACCACGTTGCACCTGGCCACGCCGCACCTGACGGAGCCCTTCGCGGCGGCGTAGCCGCGGGCCGGGTTCGAGCGGCCCGTTTTAGGGCAGGGGCCGAGCCTGAGGGGCCCGTTCGCGGCGCCCCCGTTCAAAGAACCCTGACACAGGGGTCCGACATTTCGGCGGTCATGCCCGCCGACCTGCCCGAACACCCCCGTGTCACGGCCGCATCATGAGGGCTGCGGCCGTGACACGCTCGTGCACCGCCGATGACATGCCTCCCGCGAAGGATGGATTCCAGCACCAGGAAACCTCCGAAGGGAAACCCGCATGTCCACCGCTTTCCAAGCTGAAGGCCTGGTGAAGCGCTTCGGCGACTTCACCGCCCTCCACGGCGTCGACCTCGCCGCCGAAGAAGGAACCGTCCTCGGCGTGCTCGGGCCCAACGGCGCTGGGAAGACCACCGCCGTCCGCGTCCTCTCCACCCTCCTGCGACCCGACGGCGGCACCGTCACCGTCGCCGGGAACGACGTGGTCCGCCACCCCGACCGGGTCCGCCGCGCCATCGGGCTCACCGGCCAGTTCGCGTCCGTCGACGACGACCTGACCGGAATGGAGAACCTGACCCTCATCGGCCGGCTCCTCGACCTGCGCGGCGGCGAGATCAAATCCCGCGCGAAGCGCCTGCTGGCCGATTTCGACCTCACCGAGGCCGCGAAGCGCACCGTCAAGACCTACTCCGGCGGGATGCGCCGCCGCCTCGACCTCGCCGCGAGCCTCATGGGCCGCCCGCGCATCGTCTTCCTCGACGAGCCGACCACCGGCCTCGACCCCGCCAAGCGCGAGGAGCTGTGGGGCGTCGTGCGCCGCCTCGTCAACGACGGGACCACCGTCCTGCTCACCACCCAGTACCTCGAAGAGGCCGACGCGCTCGCCGACGCGATCTCCGTGATCGACCACGGCCGCGTCATCGCCCACGGCACCCCGGCCGAACTCAAGCGGATCGTCGGCGGGCAGTCGATCGTCGTGCGGCCCAGCGACCCCGCCGATCTCGACCGCGTCGACAGGATCCTGTCCGAGTTCACCGGACGCAAGCCCGAGTCGCCGCAGCGCGGCGTGCTCGCCGTCCCGGCCGACGGCGACCTGGTCTTCACCGCCGTCGTCTCCGAACTCGCGCTCGCGGGGATCGGCGTCACCGAGCTCTCGCTCCAACTGCCCGACCTGGACGACGTGTTCTTCAAACTCACCGGGCACACCACCAGCAACGACAACGAGAAAGCCGAGGTCCCGGCATGACCGCCGTCCTCACCGAACCGTCCACCACAGTGGATGCCATCGCGTCGGCCGCCAAGCGGCCCTTCGCGCTCGCGCGGCACTCGCTCGCGCTGGCCTGGCGCAACCTCGTCAAGACCATGCGCAATCCCGAGCAGCTGCTCGACGTGACGCTCCAGCCGATCATCTTCACCGCGATGTTCGGGTTCCTCCTCGGCGGCGCGCTCGCGGGCGACACCGCCGCGTACCTCCAGACGCTGGTGCCCGCGCTCGCGGTCATGCTGACGCTGTTCGCGTCGATCCAGTCGGGCGTCAACTTCAGCTCCGACCTCAAGACCGGCCTGTTCGACCGGTTCCGGTCCATGCCGATCGGCCGGTCCGCCCCGCTCATCGGCGCGGTGCTCGGCGACGGCATCCGCTACGTCGTGACCATCGTGGTGCTGATCGGGTTCTCCTCGATACTTGGCTTCCGCATCGAGACCGACCCGCTGTCGGCGCTCGCCGGGTGCCTCCTCGCGATCGGGCTGGGCTTCGCGCTGAGCTGGGTGTTCCTGCTGCTGGGCGCGGTCATGAAGGAGCCGGGGTCGGTGCAGGGCGTGGCGTTCATCGTCATCTTCCCGCTGACGTTCGGCACCAACATGCTCACGCCGGTCGACACCATGCCCGGCTGGCTCCAGGCGTGGATGAACGTCAACCCCGCCGTGCACGCGATGGACGCCGCGCGCGGGCTCATGATCGGCGGCCCCGTCGCCGGGCCGGTGACGGCCACGCTGCTGTGGACGGCCGGGATCATCGCGGTCTTCGCGCCCCTCGCGGTCCGCGCCTACCGGCGCCGGACCTGACCCGAACTCCCCCGCCGGCGGGCGGCCCGGCCTGCGGACGCCAGACCCGACCGGGCCGTCGCCGGCGGCGGACACCCACCACTGACCTGCATCGGAACACCTCGCCCGCGGCGGACTCGGCCTCGCCGGGTCCGCCGCCGGTGGTTCCCCGGCCGGGCCGCGATCGACGCGGACGTGCGGGTCGTGCTTTAATGAATGAACAGTCATTTATTAATGGGAGGCGACGGTGGCGGGACGACCTCGCGGAGTCGACGACGCGGAGATCCTGCGTCGAACGGCCGAGGTGATCGGACGCGTGGGCCCGGCAGGGCTGACATTGGCGGCGGTGGCCGCCGAAGTGGGGCTCGTGCCGGGCACGCTCGCGCAGCGCTTCGGATCCAAGCACGGCCTCCTGGTCGCACTGGCCGAGAAGTCCGCGCGCGACGCGGACGCGATGTACGAGCGGCAGCGGCAAGGGCACGACTCTCCCCTGGCGGCGCTCATCGCGCTCGTCGCGGACTCCATGGCCCCCATGACCACACCGGAGACCTTCGCCAACCACCTGGCGTTCCTGTGCATGGACCTCACCGACCCGCAGCTCCATGAGCACGCGCTCGCCATCCATCAGTCCCAGGGAGAGGCGATCCGGGCACTGCTGACCGAGGCGGTCGCCGAAGGCGGACTCCGCGCCGGGACCGATCCGACCGCGCTCACCGGGACCGTCCAGGCGATCATCGCCGGCACGGGCCTGACGTGGGCCCTCGACCGGCAGGGCACGCTGCCGCAGCGGCTCCGGCGCGAAATCCTCTCCCTCCTGTCATCCCACGTCCCACCTGGCAACACGACGCTGGAGGCATCATGACCGATCACGAGCAGCCCCTCGCCGGAACGATCGCGCTGGTCGCGGGAGGCACCCGCGGCGGCGGCAGAGGCATCGCCGTCGAACTCGGCGCGGCCGGCGCCACCGTGTACGTCACCGGCCGCAGCAGCGCCGCCGAACGGTCCGAACTGGACCGTCCCGAGACCATCGAGGAGACCGCCGAGCAGATCACCGCGGCCGGAGGCACCGCCATACCGGTACGCACCGACCACAGCCGCCCGCAGGAGGTCCGCGCCCTGGTCGACCGGATCGCGGCGGAGCAGCACGGGCGGCTCGACGTCCTGGTCAACTCCGTATGGGGCGGCGATCCCCTGACCGACTGGGAGCACCCCCTGTGGGAACAGGACCTCGACACCGGGCTGCGGCTGCTGCGGCAGGCCGTCGAGACGCACGTCATCACCAGCCGGTTCGCACTGCCGCTCATGGTCGCCCGCAAGAGCGGCCTGGTAGTCGAGGTCACCGACGGCAACACCGCCCGCTACCGCGGCTCGTTCTTCTACGACCTCGCCAAGTCCGCGGTGATCCGCCTCGCCGTCGCCCAGGCCGCGGAACTGAGGCCGCACGGCGTCGCGGCCGTCGCCATCACGCCAGGCTTCCTGCGTTCGGAGGCCATGCTGGAGGGCTTCGGCGTCAGCGAGGACAACTGGCGCGACGGCGCCGCCAAGGACCCGCACTTCGCCCACTCCGAGACGCCGGCCTACCTGGGCCGGGCGGTGGCCGCCCTGGCCGGCGACCCCGCCGTCATGGAGAAGACGGGGCGCGCCCTGGCCACCTGGGGCCTCTACCGGGAGTACGGGTTCACCGACGCGGACGGCACTCAGCCGGACTGGTCGGCCCATTGGGCCGACGCCCTGGAAGAGGAGTACGGGCCGCTCGGAGAGCCGCTGCGGCCGTAGCGGATCCGGGTCCTCTGCCGAGGCTCGGCGGTCACCGGCGCAGCCGGTCCAAAAGGGCCAGTGCCGCGTCCCGTTCGAGATCGCGGCCGGCCCTGACCGCGGCGTCGTACGCCACGACGCCGAGCCGGTCGCGCAGGCCGCGTTCGAGGACCGCCGCGTCGATGTCGAAGCGGTCGGGGGCGCCCCGCAACTGGTCGGCCGCGCCGAGCAGGCGGGCCGCGGCGGTGTCGTCGCCCTCGAAGGCCGCCAAGGCGGCCGCGGCGACCGCGACCTTGGCGAGCACCGGCATGTCCAGGGCCTCCATCCCCTGCTCCACCGCGAGCGACAGGTCGCGGCGGGCCTCCTCGGCGTTCCCCTGGGCGAGGGCCGTGAGGATGCGGGCGCGCGACATCAGCGCGTTCCACTGAGGAGGGACGATGCCGCCGGAGTCCTCGCGCAGCCAAACGGCCGCGGCGTAGTGGGTCTCGGCGTCTTCGAGCCGTCCTTCGAGCCGGGCGAGGTCGCCGAGTCCCAGATGGGCGAACAGGGCCTGGCGCGCCGAGGACGGGTCGTCGCCGTCCGCCTCGGCCTCCGCGACGATCGCGTCCAGTGCGGTGCGCGCTTCGGCGTTGCGGCCCTGGCGCATCAGGGCGCTGGCGAGGATCGTGCGGGTCTGCACGGCCGTCGCGCCGGGACTGAGCTGGCGCTGCAACGCGATCGAGTCCTCCAGCGCCTCGATGGCCGGTTCGAGGTCGCCGAACATGAGTCCGATCTGGGCGAGCCAGTTCAGCGAGTGGTAGAGGCCGAAGCGGTCGCCGACCTTGCGGAAACCCGAAGCGGCGCGGGCGAGGTCGACGCGCATCGCCGTCATCTCGCCGCGGTCCTCGAGCAGGAGCGCGCGCAGCATCCACATGACCGCCCGCACCCACGGGTCCGGATGCGACATGCGGGCCTCGATGGCCGCCAGGCCGGCGTCGTGGTCGTCGATGAACATGCGGAAGAGCGGTTCGGCGATCACGAGCAGCGGGTGGTCGGGGAAGGGCGCGGCCTCGCGCACGACGAGTTCGAAGTCGGCGAGGACGGCGTCGGCTTGGAAACTGCCGCAGAGCATCCGGTTGACGACCGCCATGCCGTGGACCACGACGCGCTCGTCCTCCGGGGCGGGGCCGGGCACGGCGAGCGCGGTCTCGAGCCAGCCGCTGACCTCGGGCCGGGCGCCGGTGTAGAGCCAGTACAGGCACATCGCGGACGACAGGCGGACCGCGGTGTCGGCGTCGCCCGCGCCGACGGCGAAGTGGAAGCCGGCGAGGAGGTTGCCGCGTTCGGCTTCGAGCCGGTGCATCCAGACGAGCTGGTCGGCGGAGCGCAGGTGCGGCTGGGCGCGCTCGGCGAGGTCGAGGGCGTAGGCGGCCTGGGCCTCGTGGGCCTTGACGAGGCGTCCGGCTTCGGCGAGGCGCTCCTGGCCGAACTCGCGGAGGGTCTCGAGCATGAGGAAGCGGCCGGCGCGGCTCGGTTGCAGGATCGACTTGTCCGCCAAGGCGGTCAGGGTCTCCAGGGACCCGCCGAGCCATTCGGCGGCCTCGATGGAGATGCCGCCGCCGAAGACGGAGGCCGCTTCGGCGAGTTCGCGTTCGGCGGGGTCGAGGAGGTCCCAGCTCCAGGCGACGACCGCGCGGAGGGTCTGGTGGCGCGGGAGAGCGGTGCGGGAGCCGCCCGTGAGGAGGAGGAAGCGGTCGCCGAGGCGTTCGGCGAGCTGCGGGAATTCGAGGGTGCGGAGCTTCGCGGCGGCGAGTTCGATGGCGAGCGGGAGGCCGTCGAGGCGATCGCACAGGTCGGCGACGGCGTCCTTGTCGTCCACGATGGACTCGGGTCGGGCCGCTGCGGCGCGGTCGGTGAAGAGCCGAACGGCCGCTTCGGGATCGAGGGGTCCGATCTGGCAGACGGTCTCGCCGGTGATGGCGAGCGGTTCGCGGCTGGTGGCGAGGATGCGCAGGTTCGGGCAGCGGCCGAGGAGCTGGTCGGCGAGGTCGGCCGCGGCGTCGATGACGTGCTCGCAGTTGTCGAGCACGAGCAGGGCGGGCCGGGCGGCGAGCGTTTCGGTGAGGAGGTCGAGGGTGTCGGCGGGGGCGCGGCGGGCGGATTCGCCGTCGTCGAAGGTGTTGTCGAAGGCGCCGATCGCTTCGGCGGCGGCGCGGGCGACCAGGTCGGGGTCGGCGATCGGGGCGAGTTCGACGATCCAGGTGGTGACGGGGGCGGCGGACGCGACGGTGGTGGCGAGGCGGGTCTTCCCGACGCCGCCGGGGCCGCGGAGGGTGACCAGGCGGGAGGCGTCGAGGGCGGCGGTGATCTGGCCGATCTCGGTCTCGCGGCCGACGAAGCTGGTGAAGGAGGAGCGGAGGTTGCCGCGGTTGCGGGCGGGCGGGGTCGGGGGCGTTTCGGGTTCGAGGAGGAGCAGGTGGACGGCTTGGAGCTCGGCGCCGGGGTCGGCGCCGAGTTCGTCGGCGAGGCGGTGGCGGAGGGTCTCGTAGCGGGAGAGCGCCTCGGCGGACTGGCCGCAGGCGCGGAGGGCGCGAAAGAGCAAGGCGTGCAGGCGCTCGCGGAGCGGGTGGGAGGCGGCGGCCTCGGCGAGGAGGGGCAGGAGGGCATGGATGTCGGAGGGGTCGGGCACGCTTGACGAAGTGCCGGCAACCGGATCGCGAGGGGCGACGGCGGGCGCGTGCTCGGCGGTGGCGCCGCTGAGGTGCGGTGGCGCGCCGGTCGGACCGCTGCGGGAGCCGCCGGTGGCGGCGGGCTCGCCGGACGCGGCGGCGAGTTCGGCCTCGGCGCGGTCTTCGAGCGCGGTGAGGCGTTCCTCCTCGAGGGCGGCGATGGCGCTGCGGGCGTCGGGGGTGTCGGCGAGCGCGGGGCCGCGCCAGAGGTCGAGGGCGTCGGCGAGGAGGCGGCGCGCGGAGGCGCAGTCGCCGGAGCGGAGTGCGAAGCGGCCCTCGGAGGCCAAGCGGCGGAACAGGAGTGCGTCGACGGCGTCGGGTTCGACGTCGAGGCGGTAGCCGCCGGGGATGGACGCGATGGCGTCGGGAGGAAGGAGGCGGCGCAGGCGGGTGACGAGCGAGCGGACGGCGGAGGCGGGGTCGGCGGGGCCGTCCTCGGGCCAGACGGCCGCGGCGAGGGTTTCGGCGGTGACGGGCTGCCCGGCGCTGCGGGCCAGGCGGGTCAGGAGCGCGCGCAGACGCGCGCCCGCGACCTCGACGGGTCCTTCGGCGCTCCCGACCGCGAGCGGTCCGAGGACCCCGACGCGGAGCGAATCGGCAGCAAGAGACATGGGGTCGAATATACGTCGCACCTCTCGGGCGCCATTGGAATCGGGGCGACGGGCGATCGCCCGTCCACAAACCCCCACCCACCACTGGAGGGGAAGAAAGACTGTCGCGCCGCTCGATCCTCCCGCGGGGGTCCGACAGGAATCGGGCCCGATCCGGGCCCGCCGCGGCGATGTCACCCGAAAGTGTCCCCCGCAGCGGCGGCAAAGGCTCGGGCCTCATGCCGCGACCTGTCCCGCGCCCGCCGCCCCACCGCGGCGCGCGCCCCGGTCGGCAACGAGTTCTCAGCACCCCGCCGGTCGGGAGGCTCGGGAGGCGCGGGTGTCCGGGCTTGGGTTAGGTTCGGCGCGTGGATGTTGTAGATGACCCCCTCGTTCTGCTCGACCGCGTCAAGGCGCTCGGCGCCCCCGCTCGGCGCGTGCTCATCGGGATCGCCGGCTGCCCCGGCGCCGGCAAGAGCACCGCCGCCGCCTGGCTCGCCCGCTCCCTCGACCCCGCCGCCCGCCGCGCGGTCCAGGTCCCCATGGACGGCTTCCACCTCGCCAACGCCGAACTCGCCCGCCTCGACCGCCGCACCCGCAAGGGCGCGATCGACACCTTCGACGGCGCCGGATACCGCTCGCTCCTCGAACGCGCCGCCGAGGCCCGCGACGAGACCGTCTACGCCCCCGAGTTCGACCGGCGCGTCGGCGAGCCCGTCGCCGGCTCCATCCCGGTCTTCCCCGAAGCCGAGGTCGTCGTCACCGAGGGCAACTACCTGCTGGACGAGACCGGCCCCTGGCCCGGCGTCCGCGCGGCCCTCACCGAGGTCTGGTACTGCGAGACGCCCGAGCCGCTGCGCCTCCAGCGCCTCATCGCCCGCCACGAGCGCTTCGGCAAGTCGCCCGAGCACGCCCGGTCCTGGGTCATGGAAGTGGACGAGCGCAACGCCGAGCGCATCCGCGCCGCACGCCACCGGGCCGACCTCGTCATCGACTTCGAGGCGCTGGGCATCGGGAAGGCCGGGGCCTGACGGGCGAGGCCGCCGCGACCGGTCCCCACGACCTGAAACCGCGTGGCGCACCGCCGCCCCGCGCACCCCTTCGCAGTGCTCCCGAACCCGCCTCCACCTGCCCCGATCCGGGTTACGGTGACCGGGTCAGGAGGCCCGTCCGGGGCCCGTCGGCCCACCGTTCGGAGGCGTCCATGAAAGCCCTGCAATACCGCGAGATCGGCGCGAGCCCCGAGGTCGTGGAGATCCCGACCCCCGAACCGAAACCCGGCGAAGTCCTCCTCAAGGTCACCGCCGCCGGCGTCTGCCACTCCGACATCGCGGTCATGTCCTGGCCCGCAGAGGGCTTCCCGTACCAGCTCCCGCTCACCCTCGGCCACGAGGGCGCGGGCACCGTGGCGGCGCTCGGCGACGGCGTCTCGGGCCTGGCGATCGGCGAGTCGGTCGCCGTCTACGGCCCGTGGGGCTGCGGGCGCTGCGTCAAGTGCGCCGCGGGCGCGGAGAACTACTGCCAGCGCGCCCGAGAGCTGGACATCAACCCGCCCGGCCTCGGCTCGCCCGGCGCGATCGCCGAGTACATGATCGTGGACGACGCGCGCCATCTCGTGCCGCTCGGCGACCTCGACCCGGTCCAGACGGTGCCGCTCACCGACGCCGGGCTCACCCCGTACCACGCGATCAAGCGGTCGCTCCCGAAGTTGACGCCCGGTTCGACCGCGGTCGTGATCGGCACCGGCGGCCTCGGGCACGTCGCGGTGCAGGTGCTGCGCGCGATGACGGCGGCGCGCGTGGTCGCGCTGGACGTCTCGGAGGACAAGCTGGAGCTGGCGCGCAAGGTGGGCGCGCACGAGGCGTTCCTGTCGAACGCGGAGGCGGCCGGCAAGGTCAAGGAGCTGACGGGCGGGATCGGTGCGCAGGCGGTGTTCGACTTCGTGGGCGTGGCCCCGACGGTGGCGACGGCGGGTGCGGTCGCCTCGGTGGAGGCGGATGTGACGATCGTGGGCATCGGCGGCGGCACGCTGCCGGTCGGCTTCGGGGAGCTGCCGTTCGAGGTGTCGGTGAAGGCCCCTTACTGGGGCACGCGCGACGAGCTCATCGAGGTGTTCGAGCTGGCGCGGGGCGGTGCGATCGACGTCCATGTCGAGACGTTCTCCATGGACGAGGCGCCCCAGGCGTACGAGCGGCTGCACGCCGGGACGATCAACGGCCGCGCGGTGATCCTGCCGAACGGCTGACCTGCGGTGACGCGAGGCCCGGCCGGGTTCCGGCCGGGCCTTTCCGCGTGCGGTTGACGGCCGGTGGGACCTAGAGCTACGATGCATAGAAGTGCAAGGCATAGAGGTACTAGGGTTAGGAGGCCCCCATGCGCATCGCCAAAGACCTCGTCGCCGCCTCGTCCACCCCCCTCGTCCTCGGCATCCTCGCCGAGGAGGAGAGCTACGGGTACGCGATCCTCAAGGAGATCAGCGAGCGGTCCGGAGGCCGTCTGGAGTGGACCGAAGGCCTGCTCTACCCGCTGCTGCACCGCTTGGAGCGCACCGGGTACATCGAGTCGACCTGGCGCACCCCCGAAGGCGGGCGCCGCCGCAAGTACTACGCCATCACCGACGAGGGCCGCCGCGAGCTGGCCGAGCAGCGCCGCCAATGGGCCGCCGTCTCAGAGGCGTTGCAGGACATCTGGAAAGCCACGCGGTCGGCCACGCCGATCGCCGCACCGGTACTGGAGGGGTGAGATGACCGCGGAGACCGAACTCGAAGGCCAGATCGGCGAGTGGCGCGGCTACATGCTGCGCCGCAAGGGCGTCGACCAGACCGATGTGGACGAACTGGAGGACCACCTGCGCGGCCGGATCGCCGACCTCGCCGAGACCGGGCTGCGCGAGGACGAGGCGTTCCTCATCGCCGTCAAGCGCATGGGCAGCGTCGACGAGCTCTCGCGGGAGTTCGCCCGCGAGCACTCCGACCGGCTCTGGAAGCAGCTGGTGCTCACCGGCGACCCCGACGCGCCCGCCGACACCGCCAAGCGCCGCGAACTGCTCATCATGCTCGGCTGCGCCGCCCTGGCCGCCGTCGGCATCAAGCTCCCGCTGATGTTCGGCGCGGGCTTCGACGGGGACGCGTCCTTCTACGCCCGCAACGCCGGGCTCTTCGCCCTCGCCCCGCTCATCCTCTACTTCGGACTGCGACGCGGGGTGTCCCCGCGCACCACCGCGGTCCTGGCGGGCCTGCTCGTCCTCGGCGCCGTCGGCGCCAACGTGTACCGGCTCGACGGCGACTCGCAGTCGATCGTGCTCTCCGCGATCCACCTGCCGCTCGCGCTGTGGCTGGTCGTCGGCCTCGCCTACGCCGGCGGCGAATGGCGGTCAGGGCAGCGGCGCATGGACTTCATCCGCTTCACGGGCGAGTGGTTCATCTACTTCGTCCTCATCGCCATGGGCGGCGGCGTCCTCACCGGGTTCACCGCCGGCGTGTTCACCGCGATCGGCCTCGACCCGGAGACGTTCATCTCCGAATGGCTCATCCCCTGCGGCGCCGTAGCCGCCGTCGTGGTCGCCGCCTGGCTCGTGGAAGCCAAGCAGAGCGTCATCGAGAACATGGCGCCGGTGCTCACCCGGGTCTTCACACCGCTGTTCGCCCTCACGCTCGCGGCCGTCCTCGTCGCGATCGCCGTGACCACCAACGCGATCGACGTCGAGCGCGACATGCTCATCCTGTTCGACCTGCTCCTGGTGGTCGTCCTCGGCCTGGTGCTCTACTCGATCTCGGCCCGCGACCACGCCGCCCGCACCGGGCTGTTCGACTGGATGCAGCTCGCGCTGGTCGTGAGCGCCCTGCTCATCGACATCCTCGTGCTCGTCGCGATCACCGGCCGCATCACCGAATGGGGGTTCACCCCCAACAAGAGCGCCGCGCTCGGGGAGAACCTGATCCTGTTCGTCAACCTCGCCTGGACGGCCTGGCTGTACGTCTCGATCATCAGGGGCCGCAAGCGCTTCAGCGTCCTGGAGCGCTGGCAGACCGACTACCTGCCCGTCTACGCCGCGTGGGCCTGGGCCGTGGTCCTGGTCTTCCCGCCGCTGTTCGCCTTCGCCTGACAGGAAACCGGTCCGGGCCGCGGCGCGTTCAAAACGCGCCGCGGCCCGGGTCCTTGGAGAATTCAGTCCTTTTCGGAGTTGAACGCCGAGTCGAAGGACGCCTCGGGCCGCTCGAAGTTGAGGTTGCGCACGAAGCCCACGGCCTCGGCAGCGCCCCGCAGGCGGTCCATGCCCGCGTCCTCCCACTCCACCGAGATCGGGCCCGCGTAGCCGATCGCGTTGAGCACCCGGAAGCAGTCCTCCCACGGCACGTCGCCGTGGCCGGTGGACACGAAGTCCCACCCGCGCCGCGGGTCGCCCCAGGGCAGGTGCGAGCCGAGGCGGCCGTTGCGGCCGTCGAAGCGCTTGCGGGTGTCCTTGCAGTCCACGTGGTAGATCCGGTCGCGGAAGTCCCACAGGAACGCCGCCGGGTCGATGCCCTGCCACACCATGTGGCTCGGGTCCCAGTTGAGCCCGAACGCGGTCCGGTGCCCGACCGCCTCGAGGGCGCGGTGCGTCGACCAGTAGTCGTAGGCGATCTCCGAGGGGTGCACCTCGTGCGCGAACCGGACGCCGACCTCGTCGAACACGTCCAGGATCGGGTTCCAGCGCTCGGCGAAGTCGTCGTAGCCCGCCTCGACCACCGACTCGGCGACCGGCGGGAACATCGCGACGTACTTCCAGATCGCGGAGCCGGTGAAGCCGATGACGGTGCCGACGCCGAGCTTCGCGGCGGCGCGCGCGGTCGTCTTGATCTCCTCCGCGGCCCGCTGCCTGACCCCTTCGGGGTCGCCGTCGCCCCACACGTGGGAGGGCACGATGCCCTTGTGGCGCTGGTCGATCGGGTCGTCGCAGACCGCCTGCCCCACCAGGTGGTTCGAGATCGCCCACAGGCCCAGGCCGTGCGATTCGAGGATCGCCTTGCGGTCGGCGACGTAGTCGTCGTCCTCCGCGGCGCGGCGCACGTCCAGGTGGTCGCCCCAGCAGGCGACCTCCAGGCCGTCGTAGCCCCAGCTGGAGGCGAGGCGGCACACCTCCTCGAACGGCAGGTCGGCCCACTGGCCGGTGAACAGCGTGACGGGTCTAGTCATCGTTGAGGCTCCTCAAGAAGTGCAGGCCTTCGGTGGCGATGTCGTCTTGTGTCGGCGCGAGCGGGCGCCAGATCGACGCCGCCGTGGCGATGGTCGCATTGTGCGCGGTGAACGACTCGATGGCAAGAGGCCCGGCGTATCCGGCATCGTCGAGCGCGCGCACGATCGCGGGCCAGTCGAGGTGGTCGCGGCCCGGCGCGCCCCGGTCGTTCGCGCTGACCTGGACGTGGCCGATGCGCCCGGCGGCCCGCCCGATCGCCGCCGCGATGTCGGTCTCCTCGATGTTCATGTGGTAGACGTCCAGGGCCAGCACCGCGCCGTCCAGTCCGTCGAGCGCTTCGAGGGCCTGGTCGACGGTGTTGATCAGGCTCGTCTCGTAGCGGTTGAGCGGCTCGACGGCGACGGTGACGCCCCGAGCGGCCGCGTACTCGCACACGGGCGCGAGGTTCTCGCGCAGCTCGCGGTAGGCCGCCGCCCGGTCCTCGACGCGCCAGGTGCGCCCGACCGAGGCGTAGGCGGGCCCGGCGATGACCGCCGAGCCCACCGCGGCCGCGGCGTCCACGACGCAGCGGAGGTATTCCTGCGTCGTGGCGACCGTTTCGGCGGGGGCCGCGACCAGTTCACGGCCGGGCCCCATCACGAGCACCACGGTGGCGGCGAGCCCGAGTTCTTGCAGCAGTGCGGCGGCGCGGTCGGCGTCCCAGTCTCCGGGGGACTCCACGGGCAGCTCGATCGCGTCGAACCCCCAGTCGCGCACGCGGACCGCGAGCCGGGCCAGGGCCTCGTCGTCGAGCGGCGAGGCCCAGACCCAGGTGTTGACCCCTACGGGACGGATCAACGGTCCCGCCAGGCGTCGGGGAATCCCGGCAGGTCCTCGCCGCCGAACTTGGCGTAGTGCAGCGAGGGCATGTCGGCGTTGCGCTCCAGGTAGTCGGCGAGTTCGGCATCGGTGATCGGGTCCTGCGGGAGGACCCATTCGGCCGGGACCTGCTCGCCGGCGAGGATCATCGTGGCGGCGATGATCGGCGTGCGCCACTGGAAGTTCGAGTAGACCGGCGCCAGGGCGGTCATGCCGGTCTCCTCCCACTTGCGCATGAACGACAGCTCGTCCTCGCCGGTCATGACCGGGAGCGGCTGGCCTGCGTCCTCGAACGCCTCGATCGCGGCCACGGCGCCGTCGCCGGCGTCCATCCAGATGCCGTCGACCTCACCGCGCTCCAGGTACTGCGAGACGATGTTCTTGATCTCGGCGGCGTCGCCGCCGGTGAACTCGTTGCCGAGGATCTCCAGTTCGGAGCCGTCGAAGATCTGCTTCGCGGCGGCCCAGCGGTTCTCGAGGACGTCGACGCCCGGCAGGATGCGCAGGGCGAGGACCGTGGAGCCCGGCTCCAGGTTGTCCACGAGGAACTCGGCGGCGTCGGCGCCGAAGGCGTAGCCGCCGATCGGGTGGATGAACGTGACGGCGCAGTCGGTGTTGACGCCGCGGTCGAAGATGATCACCGGGACGCCCGAGGCGCAGGCGGCTTCGACTGCGGGCGTGAGCGTCGCGGTCGTGGACGGGGAGATGATGATCGAGTCGCAGTCGCCGGCGTCGATGAACGCCTGGATGTCGGAGATCTGCTGGTCGTCGTCGTCACCGGCGTCCGAGACCCGGAACTCGCCGATCGCGCCCGACTCCTGGAGCACGGCCACCTGCTGCTGCATGGTGATCCAGCCGGTGACGCGCCACGGGTTCGAGACCGAGGCGTTCGAGAAGCACAGGGTGGCGTCGCCGCCCTCGCGGGCGAACTCGGCCGTGTCGATCCACTCGGGTTCGATCGCCTGGAGCCAGGGGGTGTTCGGGTCGCCTTCGGGTTCGATGTCGCGCTGGGCGAGCTGCTCGTCGTAGTCGGCCTGGACGAACCACTCGTCGCCCGACTCGGCGCCGGTCGTGGCCTCGTCGTCGGGACTCTCTGCGGGGGTGTCGGTCGTGCAGCCGGTCGCCAGCAGCAGCCCGAGGGCGGCGACCGACGCGGCGGCGAGACGCTGTGTCTTCATGGTGCGGGTCCTTCTTTTCATGAGGGAGTTGCGGTTGCCGTGGCTGTCGGAGTGGCGGGGGCAGGGCGGGTGCGCTGCCTGGCGGCGTAGGCGACGGCGGCGATGATGATCGCCCCCTGCACGGTCGGCCGGAGCGTCGCGGGCAGCGCCATCTGGTTGAAGAGGGTGAACAGGGCCTCGATGGTGAGCGCGCCGGCCATGGCCGCGAGCACCGAGCCGCGGCCGCCGCCGAGCACGACGCCGCCGAGGACGACCGCCGTGATGACGGTGAACTCGAGGCCGTCGCCGACCTGGGCGCTGACGCCGGCGTAGCCGCCGATGAGGATGCCGGCCACCGTCGCCGACAGTCCTGAGAGGACGAAGGCGGTGGTGCGGGCGGCGTCGACGCGGGCGCCCGAGAGGGACGCGGCGCGCTCGTTGTCGCCCGAGGCCATGAGGATGCGGCCGAAGCGGGTGCGCATGAGCACGACCGCCCCGGCGCCGAGGCCGATCATGATGAGCAGCGCCCACGGGATCTGGCCCAGGACCGGCACGTCCTCGATGCCGAAGCGCCCGGCGGTGCGGAAGGCCTCGGAGAGGCTGCCGGTGGGGGCGCCGCCGGTCCAGAGCCTGATGGCGCCGTACAGGACCAGGAGCATCCCGAGCGTGGTGATGAACGACTGGACCTTGAGGACGGTGGTGATGAGCCCGTTCACCAGGCCCACGGCGATGCCGAAGGCGATCATCACGAGGATCACCGGCAGGGTGCGGGACTCCTCGCCGTCGATGAGGCGGGCGGCGATCACCACCTGCGCGCCGACGAGCGCGCCGACCGAGAGGTCGAAGTTGCCCGAGACGATCACGAAGTACTGGCCCGCGGCGAGGATCACCAGGGGCGCGGCCTGCTTGAGGAACGCCATCAGCGAGGGGCCCTCGAAGAACCCCGGGTTCATGACGAACACGCCGGCGAGGATGAGCACGAGCAGGATGAAGACGGTGCCGGTCGGGTTGGTGGCCTTGGCGAACAGGTCGCGGAAGCGGGTCATCGCAGCCTCCCTTCGAGGGCGAACCGGGGCCGGCGGGCGGTGCGGTCGAGTTGGCGGCGGGCGTAGATCGCGACGGCGGTGATGATGACCGCGCCGCGCAGGACGTCCTTGGCGAACGGGTCGATCTGCATGACGTTGAAGACGGTGTCGAGCACGGCCAGGATGGCCACGCCCGCGACGGTGCCGGCGACGCCGCCGCGACCGCCCAGGAGCAGCGTGCCGCCGAGGACCACCGCGGCGATCGCGTCGAGCTCGTACAGGTTCGTGTAGGCCTCGGCCGAGCCGGTGCCGAAGCGGGCGGCCAGGAGCAGGCCCGCGACGCCGGCGCACATGGCGCACAGGACGTGCGCGGCCACGAGCACCCGCTTGGTGCGGATGCCGGACATGCGGGCCACGTCGATCTCCCCGCCCACGGCGTACATGTGGTGGCCGGTGCGCGTGGAGCGCAGGAACCAGATCGCGGCGGCGGCCACGGCGAGCATGACCAGTGTGGACACCGGGATGAATGCGACGCGGGTGTACCCGAACTGCTGGAAGACCGCGGGCACGTCCCCGGCCGGGCCCTTGTACTGGGTGTCGAGGTAGCCCTTGAGGATCAGGCCGGTGCCGAGCGTCGCGATGAACGGGTTGACGCCCAGGAGCGTGACGAACGCGCCGTTGGCCGCACCGATGAGCCCCGAGACGAGCAGCACCAGGGCGATCGCGGTCGGGATGTTCGCGACCTGGCCGTCCATGGTGGTCGCCGCGACGAGGCTGGAGAGCGCCGCGACGTAGCCGACCGACAGGTCCAGGGACCGGCACAGGATCACCAGGGTCATGCCGATGGCGAGGAACCCGGTGAGGCTGGTGCGGGTGAGCATGTCGACGAGGTTCGCGGTGGCGAACAGGTTCCCGCCGTCGATCGCGACCGCGACCGCGCCGAGGACGAGGACCCCGGCGAGGGCGATGTAGATCAGCGCGGTGGTCGAGAGGGTTCTCTTGGGGGCGCTTCGGGTCGAGAGGAGGGTCATTCGGTCCCCGCTTCCTCTGACCGGCGCCCGGTCGCGTAGGCCATGACGTCCTGTTCCGTTGCGCCGCCGGGCAACTCGCCCGCGATCTTGCCGTCGTGCAGCACCACTATCCGGTCGGCGAGGCCGATGACCTCGATGAGCTCGGAGGCGATGAGGAGTACGGCGAGGCCCTCGGCGGCGAGGGAGCGGATCACCGAGTACAGCTTGTGCTTGGCGCCCACGTCGATGCCGCGCGTGGGCTCGTCGAGGACGATGACGCCCGGCTCGGCCGCGAGCCACTTGGCGACGACGACCTTCTGCTGGTTGCCGCCCGAGAGGAACCGGACCTCCTGGTCCTCGCCGCGCGAGACCAGGTCGAGGCTGGAGAGCAGGCCCGGGACGCGGCCCAGGCGGCGCCGGGAGTGGACGCGCGCGTTCGCGTCCAGGACCATGCGGGCGTTCGACCGCACCGACTGGCGCAGCGCCAGGCCCTGGGCCTTGCGGTCCTCGGTCACGAGCGCGATCCCCGCGCCGATGGCCTTGCGGGGCTTGGTGATGCGCATCGGCTTGCCGTCGATGCTCACCGTCCCGCGGGTGAAGGGCGCGATGCCGAAGACCGCCTCGGCGATCTCGGTGCGGCCCGAGCCCTGGAGCCCGGCCAGGCCCACGATCTCGCCGGCGCGCACCTGCAGGTCGATGCCGTCGATCCAGGCGTTCCCGCCGCCGCTGATCTCCAGTCGGACGTCACCCGTGGTGGTGCCTTCCAGGCGTTCGGGGAAGACGGCCTCGATGCGGCGCCCGACCATGGCGGTCACCAGGTCGTCGGGGGTGATGTCGGCGGTGTCGGCGCACTGCACGAGGCGGCCGTCCTTGAGGACGGTGATCCGGTCGCACAGGTCGAAGATCTCCTTGAGCCGGTGGGAGACGTAGAGGACGGCGACGCCCCGCTCGCGCAGGCGCTGCACGAGCCGGTAGAGCAGTTCGACCTCGGCGTCGGCGAGCGCGGCGGTCGGCTCGTCCATGCAGATGAGGTCCGCGCCCTGCGACACGGCCTTGGCGATCTCGGTGATCTGCTGG